>NZ_CP107785.1 GCF_036345915.1 Nocardia sp. NBC_00565 | reverse complement strand
TGCGCTACCAAGCTGCGCTACACCCCGTGGCCTCGCGGCGGAAGACGGCGCCGACGAGGATGAATCCAGTATGGAGCGGATGACGGGAATCGAACCCGCACTATCTGCTTGGAAGGCAGAAGTTCTACCATTGAACTACATCCGCAGGCATACGACATCGTTGGGATCGCCACGATGTCGTGTGCGCACCGACTGTACCGAATCCGGCGTCGGAAACGCCAATCCGCCCTGCCGAACCGCTTCGCGTGACTGTTGACGAGTCCACGATCCAGCCATCGACAGTAGCCAATCGCTATCGCCCTTCTTGTCGAGCCCCCTAGACTAGCAGTGCCGCCGAGCCGGATCAGGCGATAGGCACCATGATTCACCTCCGTTCGGCGTGCCGTCGGCGTGTCGGTCCGCGACTTCCCGGCGAACGAAATTCATGTGTAACGCCGGAGGCGCGGCAGCGATCAAGTACCCGATCGCCATTCGCGAGGGACCGAGAACTCGTTGTAAAACAGCATTTTTCGGTGCCGAGTGGCTTGCTAGGATCCTTTTTGCCGGACGGGGGTATCTGGAAAGGGGGCGGTGAGCGTGCACCAAGCGAGGTGGACACAACCGCGTAGCAGTGGGAACGATCGGGGTGACGCCGGCACCTGCGTGGGAACAGGGCACCCGGGTACCGACATCACCCGTGGCGGGTGAGCGCGATGTCTGCGGATATCGAGCCATCCGTAGCGCAGATGGCAGGCGCGTGGGCGTGTGCGGTCTGCGCGGAACCAGGATCACACGCGTCACCACAACAGTTGCAGCCGGTATTGGTCGAGATCATCGAGCGGCTGCTATTGCTGGCCAGGTCCGAGCCCTTTCCGGTGCCCGAAGCGCGGATGTTGGGCGCGCGGCTGGTCGAGGCGCCGTTCGAACGGACCAGAATGCTGGCCCAGGCCACCCGGTGGCTGCTCGGCTTCCCGGCGGGCGCGACCGGGTCGCTGGTCGCCACGCGTTGGCCGCTGGTCGCCAGCCAGGCCATCGACAGCTATGCCCAGGCGCTGCAGGAACGCGCACTGGCCCAGCAAAAGCAGGACCTTTCGGCGGCGGTGTCGTTGCGCGTGCAGGAGATCACCGCGCTACAGCATCGGCTGCGGCACGAGGCAACCCACGACGCGTTGACCGACCTGGCCAACCGGACGCTGCTGCAAGACAAGGTGCGGCTGATGGCGGCCGACCCGAACCGCGGCGTCGGGCTGCTGGTCGTCGACCTGGACCGCTTCAAGCAGATCAACGACAGCTACGGGCATGCGGTCGGCGACGAGGTGCTCGTCGAGCTGGCCCGCAGGCTGCGCGAGATCTGCCTGCCGGACCCGGACACTGTCATCTGCCGCTACGGCGGTGACGAATTCGTGCTGGCCACCAACCCGTACCACGACACCCTCGGCGATATCGCGCACCGGATCGTGGCGGCGCTGCGCGATCCGGTGTGGTCGACGGCCGGTCCGGTACCGGTCTCGGCCAGTGTCGGCACCGCCTACTGTCCGCCGGGCGACTCCTGCGATTTCACCGATCTGCTGCGTCTCGCCGACCACGCGATGTACTCGGCGAAGACCGCGGGCGGTCGCCGCTTCGCCCTCGCCGAAACCGATAAACCCGAAATCAAAGCCGTCGCAGGCTGATCCGTCACAGACCCTCTGGTCACCGCGCACCGTGTCGGTGCGGCGACCAGAGGGTCTGTCCGGTCGGCTGGCTCGACTGCTGGGGCACCAGAACAGGTTTCAGCCCTCCGGACGACGGACATGCCACAGAGGCTGCAGGCGTTGATACGTAGGGTGCGTCGCCGATCGGACGCAGGGCGCGGTGGCGCGCTGACCGGTGGGGCTCGGCGACCGCCGAAGATCAGTTCGGGGTGCCGCGTTGCCGGACCAGCGGGAGTACGACGCCACCGGGCCGGTACGCCTGAACGGCGCGTATGTCCGCGACGAGGTCGGACAGGCCGCATATGTGCGCGAGCTACTTGAGGCCTTCGATGCGGGAGGCATCGACAGCGCCTTCGTGTTCATCTTCGCGCTCTACGATATGCCGTACCGCCCCGACGGCAATCGCCGCGACGACCTGGATCTCGCCAGCTACGGCATCGTCAAGATCCTCGAGAACCGCCAGGGCGACACCTACCCCGACATGCGGTGGGAACCCAAGGCGGCGTTCACCGCGGTCGCCGAGTTCTACCGAGGTCACTGAGCGGGATCGGCCATGCGAAAACGACTTGGACACGCACCGGGATCACGACGCAGGCCGAGGAATTGCGCCACCATTGTCACGGCCAACATATGGCTTCTCCCACGCTACGGGCGGGTAACCCCAGCACGCTGTACGCATCCGTGGAATAAAGGGGGACACTACGCGGGACCGAGAGTCGCAACCCCTCGCCCGTCGACCGGGCCAGCGCTCAGGATTAGGAAGGAGTCGGCGAGTGTTCAGCCGCATCGCCATTGTGAATCGGGGAGAGGCCGCCATGCGGCTCATCCACGCCGTCCGAGACTTGGCCGCGGAGACCGCGCGACCGATCGAAACCGTCGCTCTGCACACCGATGTCGACCGGAACGCGACCTTCGTGCGCGAGGCCGACATCACCTACGACCTCGGTCCGGCGTCCGCCCGCCCGTACTTGGATCTGAAGGCGCTCGAGCGTGCGCTGGTGGCGACCGGAGCCGACGCCGCCTGGGTCGGCTGGGGTTTCGTCGCGGAAGACCCGGCCTTCGCGGAGCTGTGCGAACAGATCGGCGTCACCTTCATCGGCCCCAGCCCGGAGGCCATGCGCAAGCTCGGCGACAAGATCGGCGCGAAGCTGATCGCCGAGGAGGTCGGCGTGCCGGTCGCGCCGTGGAGCCGCGGTGCGGTCGAGACCGTGGAAGCCGCCATGACGGCGGCGGCCGAGATCGGCTACCCGCTGATGCTGAAGGCGACCGCCGGCGGCGGCGGGCGCGGTATCCGGGTGGTCACCAACGACGCCGACCTTGTCGATGCCTACGAGCGCACCCGTCAGGAGGCCGCGCGGGCGTTCGGCAGCGGCGTGGTGTTCCTGGAGCGACTGGTCACCGGTGCCCGCCACGTCGAGGTCCAGGTGATCGCGGACGGCCAGGGCACCGCGTGGGCGCTCGGCGTCCGTGACTGCTCGGTGCAGCGGCGCAACCAGAAGGTCATCGAGGAGTCCGCGTCACCGGTGCTGCGCCCCGAGCAGGCAGCCGAGCTCAAGGCATCGGCCGAGCGGCTGGCGATCGCGGTCGGTTATCGCGGTGCGGCGACCGTCGAGTTCCTCTACCACCCCGGTGACCAGCTGTTCGCATTCCTCGAAGTCAACACCCGACTGCAGGTCGAACACCCGATCACCGAATACACCACCGGTTTCGACCTCGTTCGGGCACAGCTGTTGGTGGCCTCCGGCGGCCGGCTCGAGGGCGATATGCCCGCGGAACGCGGGCACGCCATCGAGGCCAGGCTCAACGCCGAAGACCCCGACCGTGACTTCGCGCCTGCCCCGGGCCGCATCGCGCGGCTGGATCTGCCTGCCGGGCCGGGCATCCGCGTCGACACCGGCGTCAGCGAGGGCGACACGATCCCCGCCGACTTCGACTCGATGATCGCCAAGATCATCGCCTACGGCCGTGATCGTGATGAAGCGCTGGGCAGGCTGCGCCGGGCCGTCGCGCAGACCAGGGTGATCATCGAGGGCGGCGCGACGAACAAGAGCTTCGTGCTCGACCTGCTGAACCAGCCCGAGGTGATCGACGCCAGTGCGGACACCGGCTGGATCGATCGTGTTCGCGGCGAGGGCAGGCTCATCTCGCACCGGCATTCCGCCATCGCGCTGGCCGCCGCCGCCATCGACGCCTACGAGGAGGACGAGCGGGCCGAGCGGCATCGGCTGCTGTCCACGGCGTCCGGCGGGCGACCGCAGGTACAGCACGAGAGTGGTCGACCGCTCGACCTCAAGCTGCGCGGCGCGGGCTACCGCGTGCGTGTCGCACGCATCGGTGCGCATCGGTTCCGCATCGGCATCGAGGCGGGTGGCGACATCCGCACCGCCGACGTCGATCTCGAGCGCTTCGACAGCCACACCGGGCAGATTCTGGTCAACGGCACCCGGTACCGCCTGATGACCGGCACACATGGGCCGATCCACCTCGTCGATGTCGACGGTGTGACACATCGGATCAGCCGCGACGAGGGCGGCATCGTCCGCTCACCCGCCCCCGCGCTGGTCGTCGCCACACCGCTCGAGATCGGCGCCGAGATCGAGGCGGGCGCTCCGGTGCTCGTGCTGGAGAGCATGAAGATGGAAACGGTGCTGCGCGCGCCGTTCAAAGCGCGGCTGAAGGAATGCGCCGTATCCGTCGGCACCCAGGTGGAGACCGGTGCACCGTTGCTGTGGCTCGAGCCGCTCGCCGAGGGCGACGAGGCCGAGGCCGTCACCGCGGTCGGGTCCGTCGAGCTGGACCTGCCCGCCGGGTCCGCGCAGGTCCAACCGCACGAGCGAACGACCCGCGGCCAAGAGGACCTGCGCAGTCTGCTGCTCGGTTTCGACGTCGACCCGCATGACGACCACCGCGTACTCGACGACTACCTCACCGCGCGCCGCGCGGCCTTCGAGGACGGCCGCCGACCGCTCGCCGAGGAACTCGAACTCATCGCGGTGTTCGCCGACCTCGCGGAGCTGAGCCACAACCGCTCCTCGGATGAGGAGGGCAGCCACAGCCACGTCCACAGCGCCCGCGAGTACTTCCACACCTACCTGCAAAGCCTCGACGTCGAGCGGGCCCGGCTGCCGGAGTCGTTCCGAGCCAAGCTCGCCAACGCGCTCGGCCACTACGGTGTCACCGATCTGGAACGTTCACCCGAACTCGAAGCCGCGGTCTTCCGGATCTTCCTCGCCCAGCAACGCCCCTCCGACACCGTCACCGTCATCACGACGCTGCTGCGCGAGTGGCTGCGCGAGCCGATGCCGGATCGGGCACTGCGCGAGCCCGTCGGCCTGGCGCTGGAGCGGTTGGTGGCCGCGACGCAGGTGCGCTTCCCCGTGATCGCCGACCTCGCGCGCGGCCTGGTGTACGCCTGGTTCGGCCAGCCGTTGCTGCGGCGAAATCGCGCCCGCGCCTACACCAACATCCGCAGGCATCTGCGCCACCTGGACGCGCATCCGGATGCGTCCGATCGCGCCGAGCACATTGCCGACATGGTGCGCAGCACCGAGCCGCTGGTGCGGCTGCTCGGCCAGCGGCTGGTGCGCGGCAAACTGGACAACACGGTCATGCTGGAGGTGTTGACCCGGCGGTACTACGGCAACAAGGGCCTGACCAGCGTTCGCACCCAGGACGTGGGCGGTTGCACATTCGTGATCGCCGAGCGCCGTGGTCTGAGCCTGGTGTCCGCGGCGGTGAGCTTCGACGCGCTCGACGCCGCGCTGCGCGGACTCGCCGAACTGGCGACCGGCGCCGCGTCCATCGACGCCGACATCTACCTCAGCTGGGAGAAGCAGCCAGGGGACTTCGACGCGATGGCAGCGGCGTTGCACGACGCCCTCAGCACGCATCCGATGCCGAACCAGGTACATCGGATCACCGCCACCGTCGCCGGTAGCGGCGGTGCGGTGATGCACCATCACTTCACCTTCCGCCCATCCGCCACCGGCATGGCCGAGGAGCGACTGATCCGCGGTCTGCACCCGTATATCGCGCAACGGATGCAGATGCAGCGGCTGCACAAGTTCGACCTCACCCGGCTGCCGTCGTCCGATGACGAAGAGATCTACCTGTTCCGATGCGTCGCCAAAGAGAACCCGTCCGACGATCGCCTCATCGCGTTCGCGCAGGTACGTGACCTGGCCGCACTGCGTGAGACCGACGGTCGACTGCTCGCGCTGCCGACCGCGGAGGCCACCATCGCCACCTGCGTCGACTCGATCCGGCGGGCACAGTCGCTGCGACCTTCGGCCAAACGCTTCAACACCAACCGCATCGTGATGTACATCTGGCCGCCGATCGACGTCACCCCCGCCGAACTGGAGACGGTCATCCAGCACGTGCGCCCGACCACCGCGGGTGCCGGGCTCGAGGAGATCCTGCTCATCGCGCGTCAGCGTGATGCCGACACCGGCGAGCTGGTCAAGGTCGCCGTGCGCATCGGCTTCGACGCCACCGAAGTGACCGTCGGCGACCGGTCCGATGAGCCGGTCGAGCCGCTCGACGCGTACCGGCAGAAGGTGCTGCGGGCCAGCAGCCGCAACACGGTGTACCCCTACGAGCTGACCGGTCTGCTCGGCGACTTCGCCGAATACGACCTCGACGCCGACCACGCGCTGGTGCCGGTCGACCGACCCAAGGGACGCAACACCGCGGCAATCGTCGCGGGCGTGGTCACCACACCGACCCCGCAGCATCCAGAGGGCGTCACCAGGGTGATCCTGCTCGGTGATCCGACGAAGTCGCTCGGCGCACTGTCGGAACCGGAGTGCCGCCGCGTGATCGCCGCAATGGACCTGGCCGAACAGATGCAGGTACCGCTGGAGTGGTACGCGCTGTCCTCCGGCGCCCGGATCTCCATGGAGTCGGGCACCGAGAACATGGACTGGGTGGCGGCCGCGCTCAAGCGGATCGTCGAGTTCACCCAGGACGGCGGCGAGATCAACATCGTGGTCGCGGGCATCAACGTCGGCGCACAGCCGTACTGGAACGCCGAGGCGACGATGCTCATGCACACCAAGGGCATCCTGGTGATGACGCCGGAATCCGCGATGGTGCTCACCGGCAAGCAGGCGCTGGACTTCTCCGGTGGCGTATCGGCCGAGGACAACTTCGGTATCGGCGGCTACGACCGGGTGATGGGTCCGAACGGGCAAGCGCAGTACTGGGCGCCGGATCTGACATCGGCACGAGACGTGCTGATGTCGCATTACGACCACACCTACGTCGCGCCCGGCGAGCAGGCGCCGCGGCGGTCGCAGACCAGCGACCCCGTCGATCGGGATGTCTCCGACTTCCCGCACGTATTGGCGGACAGCGATTTCACCACCGTCGGCGAGATCTTCTCCGCCACCGCCAACCCGGACCGCAAGAAGCCCTTCGACATCCGGACCGTGATGCGGGCACTGTCCGACCAGGACCACCCGGTGCTGGAACGCTGGGCCGGCATGGCCGACTCCGAAACGGCAGTGGTGCAGGACGCGCATCTCGGCGGCATCCCGGTGTGCCTGCTCGGCATCGAGTCACGGAATGTGCCGCGGCGCGGATTCCCGTCCACCGACGGCCCGGACACCTACACCGCAGGCACCCTGTTCCCGCAGTCATCGAAGAAGGCCGCCCGGGCAATCAACGCGGCCAGTGGCAATCGGCCGCTGGTCGTGCTCGCAAACCTGTCGGGCTTCGACGGCTCGCCCGAATCGATGCGAAAGCTGCAGCTGGAGTACGGCGCCGAGATCGGCCGCGCGATCGTGAATTTCCAAGGTCCCATTGTGTTCTGCGTGATCTCCCGGTATCACGGCGGTGCGTTCGTGGTGTTCTCGAAGGCGCTGAACCCGAATATGACCGTGCTCGCGCTGCGAGGCTCGTTCGCCTCGGTGCTCGGCGGCGCTCCAGCCGCTGCGGTGGTGTTCTCCGGTGACGTCAACACCCGCACCGCGGCCGATCCCCGGGTGCGCGACCTCGAGGCCCGTGTTGCGAACGCACCCGGCACCGACCGCGCGGCCCTGACCGCGGAGCTCGACGAGGTCCGGTTGTCGGTGCGCGCGGACAAGCTCAGCGATGTCGCCGCGGAATTCGACCGCGTGCACAATATTCAGCGCGCTGTCGAGGTCGGTTCAGTCGACGCCGAAATCAGCGCCGCTGAACTGCGCCCACGCATCATCGAAGCCATCGAGGCCCGCCTGCCTGGTTAACACGGGGTTGTAGCCAGGGTGGCTCACCTTCAGTGGCGAGATTGTCACTGAAGGTGAGCCTTGGCGCCCCGGGCTGGTGTGTTCGATGCCAGCCCACCGCGGATGCTTGCCCTTGTTGTCGGTGCTTGCCGCTAGTCTGCTGGCATGGTCGGACCAGACACGGCGCTGCGCCGACTGACGCGCGAGGCAGGAAAGCTGCTGCAGCAGTACGGCTTTCACGGCTCGGAGGCTACGTGGGTGCGAGTCGTGCCGGGCGGTGTGGCGTCGGTCGCCCGCACCCGGACACTGCGCACCTGGACCGACGGGCAGCAGGTGATCAGATTCGGCCTTGGCCTGAGCGCTACACCGACCGCCTGGTGGGAATTCCGTAACTGGCGCAATGCGCAGCTGGGTCTGCCGCTCACACAGCTCGAGCAGGCGACCGGCCCCGGCCTGATCGACGACCGCGGCATATCCGATGATCTGACCGCGCTGTGGTCCCTACAACTCGACCCGACGCAATCGGGCCAGCACGCGTTGCAGGCAGACGTCGACACCATCCGCGCCGAGCTGCCCCGGCGCGTGCACGCCTATGCGCGCCGGGCGCTGCGGCTGCTGGAACCGGACCGCTACCTCGACGAACTGTTGGCCGAGCCGAACCCACAGGACACGACTTGGGAGGCGATCGTCGTCCTGCTCGCCGACCGCGGACCAGGACCGCAACTCGACGACGCATTCAACCAGTTCAGGGCATGCATCACGGACCAGGACACGTCGGCCTACGCAGAGAACCTCATCGCATACGCACGAGACCGTGCCGCCCTGGTTTGAGCAAGTACGGGCACTGATTCAAGCGAAGCGCCGTACCACGGCCGGGGTGCCGAGCGGACGGGCGATCAGTGGCTCCAAGAGTGCGTTGTTGGGGTGCTTGCAGGAGCCGGGCATTCGGGGCCTCCATCTCACTACCGCAACCGCTCATACAGCCGATCGAACCGGTTCCCCAGCACCGTGTAGGCGTCCAACCACCCGCTGCTGGCCGCGATCTCGCACAGCGGACCGGTCGCGACGAACAGAAACCGCAGATCGGGCAACCGACTCATGTCACCCCGCCGAATCAGCTCGGCATGACCGGTGAGATCGCCCACGAGCCCCGCCTCATCCGCATACCGAGACTGCCAGCTCAGATCCTGCGGCCCGGCCTGCACGATCGCCATCACCTGATCGAGGATGTCGAGTATCTCCGCCGCCTCCGACTTCACCCCACCAGCTTGGCACGCCCGAATCGCGACACCACCAACGCTCGAAACCGGCGAGTCTCTCGACCGGTCAGCAGGATTTCTGACCGGAAGCGTTCAACCGGGAGACTCATCCAGGCTGACAGGTGGGGCACCAGAACAGGTTTCGGCCCTCGAGTACGGAGTGCAGAACGGTGGAGCGGCAGAGACGGCAGGGGTCACCGGCGCGACGGTAGACGTAGGTGCGGGGCTTGTCCGGGGCGTAGGCCGGTGCGCCGTGATCGTGTTCGCGACGGACTACGACGATCTTGCCGCGGCGCACGCCTACTCGCATGAGATCGACCAAGTCGGTCCAGATGGCTTGCCACTCTTCGTGACTCAGCTGAGTACCGGTGCGATGCGGTGAAATGTTGTGGCGGAACAGGACTTCCGCTCGATAGACGTTGCCGACGCCGGCGAGCACCTGCTGGTCCATCAGCAGCGCGCCGATCGGTCTGCGCGAGCGGTGAATTCGGAGCCAGGCCCGTTCGGGGTCGGCGCCGCGCCGCAGTGGATCCGGGCCGAGCCGCTCGGTCAGCGCCGTCAGCTCCGCTCGGGTGTACACCTCACAGGCGGTCGGGCCGCGTAGGTCGGTGCCGTACAGGCGATCATCGGCCGACGCGTCCCCTACGATCCGCATCCGCACCTGTCCGACCGGCTCCCCCATCGGCAATGGCACCTCGGTGAACACCCCGTACAGCCCGAGGTGCACATGCACGATGAGACCCGAATCGTAGTGGTGCAGTAGGTGTTTGCCCCACGCCTCGGCCCGCGTCAGCAGCTGTCCGTCGACGCGGGCGGCACCGGCGGCGAACTTCCCCTGCGGACTGGAGACGCGCACCACTCCCCCGGCGAAGCGCCGTTGATGCAATCGCGCCAGTCGGTGCAGCGTATGCCCCTCAGGCATGGAGCTGGTTATCCTCTCTGTTCCGCCGCCCGCAAACGTGTTGTCTTGCGGGACGGCGGATTACCCAAGATCAGTAGGCCGGAACAGCCGGGGGCACACCGGTCTTCTCGTACTCGGCCAGGATGTCGATGCGACGCTGGTGGCGCGGCTCCTCGGACCACTTGGTCGAGACGAAGGCGTCTACGATCGCGAGCGCCTCCTCGGTGGAGTGCATGCGGCCGCCGATACCGATCAGCTGGGCGTTGTTGTGCTCACGGGCCAGCTGGGCGGTCTCCACACTCCAGGCCAGGGCGCAGCGGGCGCCGGGCACCTTGTTCGCGGCGATCTGCTCGCCGTTGCCGCTGCCACCGAAGACCAGGCCGAGGCTGCCCGGGTCGGCGACGGTGCGGCGGGCCGCCTCGACGCAGAAGGCGGGGTAGTCGTCGAGGGCGTCGTACTCGAGGGCGCCGCAGTCGACGACCTCGTGGCCCGACTGCTCGAGATGGGCCTTGACGTGATTCTTCAGTTCGAAACCGGCATGGTCGGCACCGAGGTATACGCGCATGGCTGCGATTGTGTCAGGCGTGTTTCGCGGTGCCGCGCGGTGGGCGGCACCACTGTCTCTCCACCAGGTCCGGACGCACCACCCCGCGGTTGCGTCGCGGGCTGGCCGTCTCGATCGCCGCGGCCGCCGCGGTCGGCCTGCTCGGTGCGGCATCCGTGCGAGCGTCGCACCAACGGGACCAGGATTAACATCACTGGCCGCCACGGCGAATCGACAGATATGTCAGCTGTGTTCGCGGCCACCGGTGCCGACCACACGGCAACGGCCCGAACCTCGTCCCTGGCAAATGAATAGAGTTCTTCCCATGCAGCCGCACGAACCCCAGCCGCCCCAGCAGGCGGGCCCACCCGCCGATCCCTATCCCGCACTCGGCGGGTGGGCGCAGGCTCAGGACGCGACCGCCACACCGACCGGCCGGGCACACGGCCAGCACGATTCGCCCCAGTACCCAGCACCCGCCTCGTCGCCCCAGTACCCGCAGGCACCGTATCCCGGGCCGCCGTACCCCACTCCCGCGTACGGCCCCGCACCCTATGGCCCCTACGGTGTGGCTCCGACCCCGCCCGGAATGCCACCGCAGCGTCAGCCGCGCGGTCTCTCGCCGTACGGCATGCCCGCGCGGCACCCGTGGGAGATTCCGCTGCTGGTCGTCGTGTGCGTGATCACCACCATCGCGTTGGCGTTGGGATTGCTGATCTTCATCGACCTGATCCTGGACGCGAAGCTGCCGAACCCGTATCTCGTGGTGCTGGTATTCGCACCGATAGTGGTCTGGGCGCTGCGCGGCATGAACTACGCGACCCAGCGGGTGAACGGCGTCAAGATGTCGCCCACGCAATTCCCCGAGGGCTATCAACTGGTGGTCGAGGCGGCGGCCCGGTTCGGTATGGCCAAGGTCCCGGACGCCTACGTGGTGCTCGGCAACGGCCAGATCAACGCCTTCGCCTCCGGGCACGGGTTCCGGCGTTTCGTCGTCGTCTACAGCGATCTGTTCGAAATCGGTGGCGCGGCACGCGAACCCGACGCGCTCGCCTTCATCATCGGCCACGAGGTCGGGCATATCGCCGCCGGGCACACCTCGTACTGGCGTCAGCTCGGCATGTTCGTCGCACCGTCGCTGCCGGTCGTCGGCAGCTCACTGATCCGCTCCCAGGAGTACACCGCCGACAACCACGGCTATTGCAACCGGCATCAGGGCGCGCCGATGGCGATGGGCACCCTCGGTGCGGGCAAATACCTCAACAAACTGGTCGGCTTCGACGAGATGGCCGACCGGGCCGCGGTCGAGAAGGGCTTCTTCGTCTGGGTCATCAATGCGATGTCCTCGCATCCGGTGCTGACCTGGCGCATGTGGGCGCTACGCGACCGCAGCAGGCACGGCCGCCTCTTCTGGCGACCGAACCGACCGGCCGGTGCGCCCCCGGCCGTTCCGTATCCGAGCAGCTACGGCGAGGTTCCGGCACTGCCACCGAAACCCGTGCCGTAGCTCGGCGACTCAGTCGAAGACCGGATCCTCGGTCCTGGTCCGCTTCAGCTCGAAGAAGTGCGGGTAGGCGGCCAAAGTGACCGCGGCGTCCCACAGCTTCCCGGCCTCCTCCCCGCGTGGAATCCGCGACAGCACCGGACCGAAGAACGCGTTGCCGTTGATGTGGATGGTCGGTGTGCCGACATCGGGGCCGACCTTGTCCATGCCCTCGTGATGGCTGGTACGCAGCGCCTCGTCGAACTCGGTGCTCTCGGCGGCCGCGGCGAGGTCGGCGGGCAGACCGACCTCGGCCAGCGAATCCGCGATCACCGCTGCCAGGGTCTCCTTGCGGGAGTCGCGGGTGTACTCCTCGCGGCGGTTGTGGATGCGGGTGCCCATGGCGGTGTACAGCGGAGACAACACCTTGTCGCCGTGCTCCTGCGCGGCGGCGATGGCGACCCGGACCGGACCCCAACCAGTGGCGAGCAACTCCTCGTACTGCGGCGGCAGCCCCTCCTTGCCCTCGTTCAGCACCGACAGGCTCATCACGTGGAATCGGGCCTCGATATCGCGAACCTGCTCGACCTCCAGGATCCAGCGGGAAGTGATCCAACACCACGGGCACAGCGGATCGAACCAGAAATCGGCAGCATCCTTCGTCGTCTTCTCGGTCACAGACCTGTTCCTCTCCATCGCATGCTCGGGACGCGGCGGACTCGGCACGCCACTACCCGTGGCCAACCACGGTGGAACGCGATTCGTTCCCGAGCCGGACGCCGATTTCCCGGAGGGGCGCGGCCGGTCCCAGTAGGGTTGACACGCAGGCATCCGGTTCCCTCCCGACAAGGAGTCCGAAATGACCTCTGATCAGCGTTTCGTCATCGTCGGCGGCGGCCTGGCCGCGGCCAAACTGGCGGAAGCTCTGCGCGACAACGACTTCGCCGGAACTGTGACGCTGATCAGCGCCGAGGACTATCTGCCCTACGAGCGACCACCGCTGTCGAAGGAACATCTGGCGGGGAAGAAATCGCTCGAGGAATTCACCGTGGAACCGGGCCAGTGGTACCGCGATCATCACATCGACGTCCGGCTCGGCACCGAGGTCGGCGCGGTCGATCGGACCGCGAAAACCGTCACACTGCCGGATGGTTCGACGCTCGGCTACGACAAGCTCGCGCTCGCAACCGGCGCCACACCACGCCGCCCGCCGATTCCGGGCGTGGACGCCCGCAATGTCTACACGCTGCGCACGATCGACGACTCCGACACCCTGATCGACCTGTTCGGCACCGCACGGCGCATCGTCATCATCGGCGCGGGCTGGATCGGACTGGAGGTCGCCTCGGCCGCGCGCGCCGCTCAGGTCGAGGTCACCATCGTCGAGAGCGCCGAACTGCCGCTGCTGGGCGCCTTGGGGCCCGAGATGGGCCGGGTCTTCGCGGATCTGCACCGCGAGCACGGCGTCGACTTCCGATTCGGCGCACAGGTCGGCGAGATCACCACCCATCAGGTGGAAACGGATCTGGCGACCGGCGTGCGGCTCGCCGACGGCACCGTCATCGAGGCCGACGCGGTACTGGTCGCGATCGGCGCCCGCCCCAATAACGAGTTGGCCGCCGACGCCGGACTCGCGATCGACAGTGGTGTGCTGGTCGACGCCGGCCTGGCCACCAGCGATCCGGATATCGTTGCCGTCGGCGATATCGCCGAGCAGCAGCATCCGGTGCTCGGCCGCCGAATTCGGGTGGAGCACTGGGCCAATGCGCTCAACCAGCCCGCCGTCGCGGCGCAGACCATGCTCGGCAAGCCGGCGTCCTATGAGCGACTGCCCTACTTCTTCACCGACCAGTACGACCTGGGCATGGAGTACACCGGATACGCCGCGCCCGGCGAGTACGCGCGGGTGGTGGTGCGCGGCGATCAGGCGAAACGCGAGTTCGTCGCGTTCTGGCTCGACGCCGACAACCGGGTGCTGGCCGGAATGAACGTCAATGTCTGGGATGTGACCGACCGGATCAAGGAGTTGATCGGCCAACAGGTCGATCCCGACCGGCTCGCCGATACTTCCGCGCCGTTGTGATGCCGATCACCGCAAAGTATTCGAGAATGTGTCGAATCGGCGCGACGGGCTCCGACCTCACCGCGAGAGCACCGCAACGAAGCCAAGGAGACCCGGATATGAAGTACATGCTGCTCAAGACGTACGCCCCCGCCGCCTACTGCGACACCCCGATCACCGAGTGGACGCCGGAGGAGATCCAGGCGCACATCGATTTCCAGCGGGCGTTGGGCGCGGAACTGGCCAAGTCGGGTGAGCTCGTGGACGCCCAGGGGTTGGCCGGACCCGACGAGGCGCGCATCGTCAGCTCGGATGGGCGCTCGGCGCCGTTGATCACCGACGGGCCGTTTCCGGAGACCAAGGAGTTCCTGGCCGGGTACTGGATAGTCGATGTGGAGAGTCCGGACCGGGTGCTGGAGATCGCCGCGCAGATGTCGGCGGGACCGGGGCCGGGCGGGAAGCCGATCGGTGAGTACATCGAGGTGCGCGCGGTAATGAGCGTTCCGGCCACCGAGCAGTAGTTCGGATCCGCCGAGCAGCGGTAACGACCAACCGAGCGGTGATAGTGATCCAGTGAGCGAAACGACGCGATGACCGAAACACTGCCCGGTGGTATCGAGGATCTGTTGCGGGACCTCGCGCCGCAGGTCCTCGGCACGTTGGTACGCCGATTCGGCGACTTCGACACCGCCGAGGACGCGCTCCAGGAGGCAATGCTGGCGGCGGCGACCCAGTGGCCCGCCGAGGGGCTGCCGGACAATCCGCGTGGGTGGCTGATCCAAGTCGCGCAGCGGCGGATGGCCGATGCGGTTCGCGCCGAGGTCGCTCGGCGGCGCAGGGAGACAACGGTTTTCGAGCGCGATGTGCCCGATACGGAAGCTGTCGATTGGGACGACACGCTCGCGATGTTCTTCCTCTGCTGTCACCCGGCGCTGTCGTCCGCGAGTGCCATCGCATTGACGCTGCGTGCGGTCGGCGGACTCGGTACCGCGGAGATCGCCAGCGCCTTCCTGCTGCCGGAAGCGACCATGGCGCAACGGATTACACGCGCCAAGAAGAAACTCGCCACCCTCGACCGGCCGTTCGCCCGGCCCGGCGACGCGCAATGGCACGAGCGGCTGGGTTCGGTGCTGCACGTGCTGTATCTGATCTTCAACGAGGGGCACACCACCACCTTGGGACCCGACCTGCAGCGAACCGACCTGTCCGGCGAGGCGATCCGGCTGACCAGATCGATCCACCGGCTGCTCCCCGACAACACCGAGGTCACCGGCCTGCTGGCGCTTATGCTGCTGACCGACTCCCGGCGTGCCGCGCGCACCGGGACGCACGGTGAGTTGATCCCGCTCATCGAGCAGAATCGCGCGCTCTGGGACCGCGAGCTGATCACCGAGGGCATCACGCTCACGACCGGCACACTGGCTTCGGGCCTCACCGGGCCCTACCAGATCCAGTCCGCGATCGCCGCGGTGCACGCGCAGGCCCGCCGCGCCGAAGACACCGACTGGATCCGAATCCTGGCCCTGTACAACATGATCGAGCGCATCTCGAAGAACCCGATGGTGACCCTCAACCGCGCCGTCGCCACCGCCATGGTGCACGGCCCCGCCGCGGGCCTCGAACTCGCGAACACCCTCGACGACGAACTCGCCGGCAACCACCGCCTCGATGCTGTCCGCGGCCACTTACACGAAATGGCAGGCGATTTCGACGCCGCCGTCACCTGCTACAGCTCCGCCGCCAACCGCACCACCAGCACCCCGGAACGCGACTACCTCGCCATCCGCGCCGCCCAACTCCGCCGCCACCGCACACCATCAGCCCCGCACCCGACCGACCCGTAACAGCACCGTGTCGTGTCCGCGCCCACCTCGGGGTGCACGGCAGACTGCATGGCGTGGCAGGGAAATTCAGCGCTGGGATTCTGTTGTTCCGTCGGAACTCGGGTGACATCGAGGTCCTGATCGGGCATATGGGTGGACCGTTCTGGGCGCGCAAGGACAGCGGCGCCTGGTCGATTCCCAAGGGCGAGTACGACCCGGAGCAGGAGGACACCCGAGCCGCGGCGGACCGCGAATTCACCGAGGAGCTGGGCCTTCCCGTGCCGCCCGGTGCATGGCTGCCCCTCGGCGAGGTCCGCTACGGCAGTGGCCAGCGCGCGAAGGAACTCACCGTCTGGGCAATCGAAGCCGACCTGGACCCGGCCGATGTGGTGGCGGGGACGTTCGAGATGGAGTGGCCGCCGAAATCCGGCCGGATGGCCGAATTCCCGGAGATCGACCGCGTCGAATGGTTCGATCTCGCCAGCGCGCACGACAAGCTGGGCGCTGGCCAGCGGCCCTACTTGGATCGCCTGGCCCAGTACGTCGCGCAGAGTTGACGTGCCGAAGCGCTACTACCACGCACGATTGACGTGAGCGCCCATTCCTGGTGATCTCTCGCAGGACCCGAACAGGAACGGGCGCTGAGTGCATACACCCCTACCGCGGCGCCCAGGTCTGGCCGGTGATCAGCTCGAACGCCTCCATGTACTTCTGCCGCGTCGCCTCGACAATGTCGGCGGGGATCTCCGGACCCGGGTACTCCTTGTTCCATCCGGTGGAAGTGGACCAGTCGCGAACGAACTGCTTGTCGAACGAACGCTGCGGCCGCCCCGGCTCCCATTCGGCGGCCGGCCAGAAGCGCGAGGAATCCGAGGTCAGCACCTCATCGCCGAGGGTGAGAACGTCACCATCCCAACCGAATTCGACCTTGGTGTCGGCGACGATGACACCGCGCTCGGCGGCGTGCGCGGCGCCACGGGTGTAGATCCGCAACGTCAGATCGCGCAGTTGCTCGGCGACCTCGCGGCCCTCCTGATTCACCACATCCGCGAACGTGATCGGCTCGTCGTGGCCCTCGGATGCCTTACTGGTCGGGGTGAAGATCGGCGCGGGCAACTTATCGCCATCGCGCAGGCCGGGCGGCAGCGCGACACCGGAGACCGTCCCGGTGCGCTCATATTCTTTGAGCCCCGAACCCGTCAGATACCCGCGCGCGATGCACTCGACCTGCAGCATCTTCAGTGGCTTGACCCGGATGCCGCGACCGGCGAACTCGGCGGGCACATCGGTCGCCGACACCACGTGGTTGGGCACCTCGGTGAAGTACTCGAACCACCAGTTCGACAGCTGGGTCAGCAGCGCGCCTTTGTCCGGGATCGGCGTCGGCAGCACCACGTCGTAGACCGACACCCGGTCCGACGCCACGAGCAGCAGCGTGTTGCCGTCCTCGTAGAGGTCGCGCACCTTTCCGGCGTGGATGTGCTTCACGTCGTAGCTCCGATCCTGGTCGATAGGGTTGCTGAGTAAATTCATTGTGGGAAAAAGTTTCGCGCGGGCAACCTTACCGAGGTGGCATTGTGGTGAGTGCTGTGCCCGCCGGGCGGCCCGCCCGCACATGTTCTTCGAACCACAAAGGAGTCTCATGTCCGCACCGAACCTGACTCGCGACCAGGCGATCGAACGCGCCTCGACAGTGCAGGTCGAGAACTATCGCATCGACCTCGACCTGACCGACGGGGCGGGGAAACCGGGCGAGCAGACCTTCTTCTCCCGCAGCACGGTCACTTTTACCGCGACTCCGGGCGCGAGCACCTACATCGATATCGTCGCCCGCGCGGTTCGCTCCGCCGTGCTGAACGGCGCTCCCATCGATATCGCCGACTACGACGAATCCAAGGGCATAACCCTTACTGGACTCGCGGAAACCAACGAGCTCGTCGTCGAAGCCGATTGCGAATACTCCAACACCGGCGAGGGCCTGCACCGCTTCGTCGACCCCACCGACGACGCGGTGTACCTGTACTCGCAGTTCGAAACCGCCGACGCCAAGCGCATGTTCGCCTGCTTCGATCAGCCGGACCTCAAGGCCACCTTCGATATCAACGTCACCGCCGCGCCGGATTGGAAGGTCATCTCCAACGCCGCGGTCGTCGACACCCTGATCGCCGACCCGGGCAAGCACCTGTTTCGCACTACCCCGAAGATGAGCACCTATCTGGTCGCGCTCATCGCGGGCCCGTACGCGGAGTGGACCGACGCCTACACCGACGACCACGGCACCATCCCGCTCGGCATCTACTGCCGCGCCTCACTCGCCGAGCATATGGACGCCGAGCGTCTGCTCACCGAGACCAAGCAGGGATTCGGCTTCTACCACAAGAACTTCGGCGTGCCGTATGCCTTCGGCAAGTACGACCAGCTGTTCGTCCCGGAGTTCAACGCGGGCGCGATGGAGAACGCGGGTGCGGTCACCTTCCTGGAGGACTACGTCTTCCGGTCCAAGGTGACCCGCGCGGCCTACGAGCGCCGCGCCGAGACGGTGCTGCACGAGATGGCGCATATGTGGTTCGGCGATCTGGTCACCATGAAGTGGTGGGACGACCTGTGGTTGAACGAGTCGTTCGCGACCTTCGCCTCGGTGCTGTGCCAGTCCGAGGCGACCGAATACACCAGCGCCTGGACCACTTTCGCGAATGTCGAGAAGTCCTGGGCGTACCGGCAGGATCAGCTGCCCTCCACACATCCGATCGCGGCGGATATTCCGGATCTGCATGCGGTCGAGGTCAACTTCGACGGCATCACCTACGCCAAGGGTGCGAGCGTGCTCAAGCAGCTCGTCGCCTACGTCGGGTTGGAGCCGTTCCTCGCGGGTCTGCGCGCCTATTTCACCGAACACGCCTACGGCAACGCCACTTTCGACGATCTGCTGTCCGCGCTGGAGCAGTCCTCGGGCCGCGATCTGTCCGGCTGGGGCGCACAGTGGCTCAAGACAACGGGGCTGAACATTCTGCGACCGGATTTCGAGGTGGATGCCGACGGCAAGTTCACCTCGTTCGCGGTGGTGCAGGAAGGTGCGGAGCCCGGTGCCGGTGAGCGGCGCGTACACCGTCTGGCCGTCGGCGTCTACGACGACAAGGACGGAAAGCTGGTCCGCACCAAGCGCATCGAGCTCGACCTGGATGCGGCCGAGCGCACCGAGGTGCCCGAGTTGGTCGGGGTCCCGCGCGGCAAGTTCGTACTGGTGAACGACGACGACCTCACCTATTGCTCGGTGCGCCTGGACGCCGATTCGCTCGATGTGCTGGTGAATCGCATCGCCGATATCGCCGAACCGCTCCCCCGCACCCTGGCCTGGTCGGCCGCGTGGGAGATGACCAGGCAGGCGGAGATGCGGGCCCGCGACTTCGTCGCCCTGGTACAGCGCGGCATCGGCACCGAGACCGAAATCGGTGTGGTGCAACGACTTCTGATGCAGGCCAATACCGCGATCGGCAGCTACGCCGATCCCGAGTGGGCGAATGCCATCGGCTGGATCGAATACGCCAACCGGCTGCTCGAGCTCGCCCGCGAGGCCGAGGCGGCCTCGGATCATCAGCTCGCCTTCGTCAACGCGCTCACTGGCGCGCGGCTGCAGGCCTGGCACACCGAGGTGCTGCGCGAGCTGCTCGACGGTGATCCGGCTGCCGTCGGCCTGCCCGGTTTGGTGGTGGACGCCGATCTGCGCTGGCGGCTGGTCACCGCGCTGGCGGCGGCGGGTGAGATCGATGCCGACGGCGTCGACACTCCGGTCATCGACCAGGAATTGGCGAACGACCCGACCGCGGCGGGCAAGCGTCAGGCCGCCGCGGCGGCGACGGCACGTCCGATCGCCGAGGTGAAGGAGCAGGCCTGGGCCACGGTGATGACCGACGATTCGGTACCCAACATCACCGCCCGCTCGATCGTCGGCGGCTTCGCCCCGGCAGGCCAGGGCGACCTGCTGGCACCCTACGTCGACCGCTACTTCGCGGAGGTCCCCGGTGTCTGGGAACGCCGCTCCAGCGAGGTCGCGCAAACCGTTGTCGTCGGCCTCTACCCCAGCTGGGCGATCAGCGCGGAAGCCGTCGTCACGGCGGACAAATTCCTCGCCGGTGACCACCCGCCCGCCCTGCACCGCCTGGTGACCGAGGGCAAGGCAGGCATCGAACGCTCACTGCGCGCCCGCGCCTTCGACGCGAAGGGCTGAAAGGGCTTGCGGCACCGAGGGCCATCGAAACGGGGCGTGCTCATCATCGTGATGAGCACGCCCCGTTCGCGTCCCACCCGAGCCACTGGACGCTTTGGCCACCGGACTTCACGATGTTCTGTGCGGCCGAACCCAAACGGCGCGTCCACCTTCACAGGTGAACGCGCCGCGCGGTGAAACCGGTGGATCAGCGACCGATGGCAGCGGCCATGACGCGGATCGCGGAGACCAGGCCGTCGATGAGCTGGCCCTGACGGAACGAGCTCAGGGCGGCGGTGACGCCGAGCTGGCAGACGCGATCGTTGGCGCGGTCGGCGACTTCGCTGCCCGAGCGGACCTCGACGGCCTTGTCGTTGGGCGAGACGGCGATGAGCACCGAACGCGCGGCCTCGGGGGTCGCGGGGAAGACCGCGTCCGCACCGGCGGCCGGATCCCCGCCGAGATCGCCGATGTAGATGTTGAAGCGCACCTTGGTTGCGCGGGTCGCCTCGGTGAGCACGTTGTCCATGGTCAGCCGCTCTTCATCGCTGAACGGGGCTTCCTTGAACACGGCACCGGCCTCGTGCACACCGGAGACGCGGCCGCTGGTGGTGACCACCGAACCATGCGGCAGCTCGGCTTCGACTACCGCGGGCCAATTAGAACTTGCCACTTGCCCGGCCTCCGATCAGCTCCACCGCAGTGGACTCGATTGCCGCATGGTCACCATGCGACGATTCAGCATGATGACCCGAACCGGTCACCTCGTCGGTAGCACTCCACAGCACGGGAGGCTGGGTCCACTTCTGACCGAGGTCGTAATGGACCGGCTTCTCGCCGGGCAGTGGCTTGCCGAGATACGACAATCCGGCGATCGCGCCGTAGATCACCAGCGGGATGCCGAGGAAGATCAGCACTGTCTCGAGAATGCTCACGGACTAACGGTAGACGATCGCGTGTAGTAGTTCGCGTTCTGGTCGAGCTCGTGTTCTCCGGTTGATCGAGCCAGTTCTCCGGTTACACGAGCCAGGCGGCGGCATTCGCGGGCAGCTGTCCGTTCTCCAGCGACGCGCTGGCGAGCAGTACCTCACCGGGCGGCAACGTGATCGGCACCGGCGAGGCGTTCAGCACACAGACCAGCCCACCGGACCGCCGGAAGGCCAGGCAACCGGCCGGACTGCCGTACCACTCGATCCACGTACCGGCGAATTCCGGTCGGATACCACGCAATTCGATCGCCATCCGATACAGCGACAGGGTGGAGCCCAACGCCTCGAGCTGTGCCTCGACCGTCAGCGGGGTCCACTCCAACGGCATCGGCAGCCAGGACCGCTCGGCCGTGGTGAAGGCGAACGGCGGCGCGCTGCCCTCCCACGGCATCGGCACCCGGCAACCGTCACGTCCGCGCACGGTATGCCCCGAACGTTCCCACACCGGGTCCTGCAGCACCGCTTCCGGTAGATCGTCCACATTCGGCAACCCGAGTTCGGCGCCGTTGTAGATGAAGACCGCGCCGGGCAGCGCCAACTCCACCAGCATCATCGCGCGGGCCCGCGCGATACCCGCGAAACCGCCGCCGTAGCGGGTGACTTCGCGTTCGATGTCATGGTTCGACAGGGTCCAAGTGGGCACGGCCCCGACCGGCGCGACGGCCGCGAGCGAATTGTCGATGGCGGCACGCACCGCGTCCGCGTCGAATTCCGTCTCGGCGAGGCGAAAGTTGAAGGCCAAGTGCAGTTCGTCGGGCCGGACATATTCGCCGAAGCGGGTGTTGTCATCGACCCAGACCTCACCGATGGCGACCGCGTCCGGATATTCGTCGAGCACCTTGCGGATGCGCCGGTGGATCTCGTGCACATGGGGGTTGTTGAAACGCGGATCGCTGTCGTCGTGCACGAGCATCCTGGTCTCGACGCGCTCCATATCGGGTAACCCGTCCGGTTTGGCCATGCCGTGCGCGACATCGATGCGGAATCCGTCGACACCGCGATCCAGCCAGAACCGCAGCGTCTGCTCGAAATCGGCGGTTACCTCGGGATTTTCCCAGTTCAGATCCGGTTGCTCGGGCGCGAAGATATGCAGATACCACTGGCCGGGCGTGCCGTCGACCTCGCTGACGCGGGTCCAGGCGGGTCCGCCGAAGATGCTCGGCCAGTTGTTCGGCGGTGTGGCGCCGTCGGGTCCGCGGCCATCGCGGAAGATGTAGCGCTCCCGCTCCCGGCTGCCCGGCGCGGCGGACAGCGCCGCCGCGAACCACGGATGCTGATCGCTGGTGTGGTTCGGCACCAGATCCATGGTGACCTTGATATGCCGGTCGTGCGCCTCGGCGATCAGCTCGTCCATGGCCGCCATACCGCCGAAGAGCGGGTCGATATCGCGCGGATCGGCCACGTCGTAGCCGCCGTCGGCCATCGGTGAGCGCATCACCGGACAGATCCAGAGCGCGTCGACCCCGAGTAGTTCGAGGTAGCCGAGCTTGTCGCGAACTCCGCCGAGATCGCCGATCCCGTCACTGTCGGAGTCCGCGAAGGACCTGGGATAGACCTGGTAGAACACGGCCGACCGCCACCAAGGCTGGGCGGTGCGATCCACCGGCGCCGCTACGGCTGGTGTATCAGTCACACCCGCAATAGTGCCAAAGATTTTCGGTAAATTCGCTCAGGCTAAGCGAGGTTCTGTGACATCGGGCAAATAATCAGCGTTCGATAGCCGTGCCGAAAACCCTGGGGCCATCCCAGAACTCGATCGAAACCGCTCACCAGGACGCGTTTACCAGCGAATTCGCCGCCATCTCCAGGTAGTCGAGCAGCGCCTTGCGATGCTCGTCGTCCAGAATCTCCGGCTCGATTTCCGCCACGCCGATGCGCATGCAGCGCAACCACGCGTCGCGCTCCACCGGGCCGATCGTGAACGGCATATGCCGCATCCGCAGCCGCGGGTGCCCGCGCTCCTCGGAGTAGGTGCGTGGCCCACCCCAGTACTGCTCCAGGAACATCCGCAGCCGCCGCTCGGCCGGACCGAGGTCCTGTTCCGGGTACAGCGGGCGCAGCACCTCGTCCGCCGCTACCTCGCGGTAGAACGTCGCGATGATCCGCTGGAACGTCTCCGCTCCGCCGATCGCATCGTAGAACGACGTCGCTGTCTGCTCGCCGGAAGTCATCAGGTCCTCTCGGTTGGTCCACCTGGGCCGATCGTTTCGAGCGACCCGCAAGCGATCACTGCTGATCATTTCGAGCGACCCGCAAGCGATCGCTGCTGATCATTTCGAGCAACCCGCAAGCGATCACTGCTGATCATTTCGAGCGACCCGCAAGCGATCGCTACGCCCGCAGTCCATTGTGCCCGCGTCACGAACGGGCGGCCCTTCAACCACAGTTCATCCGACATTGTGCGAAATCACCGTGCAATAGCCGACGTTCCATGGTCAACTGGGTGGCAGTCTCTGCCGAAATACCACATGATCTTGAAACTATGAAACCGGGGTCCCCATGAAGCAGCGGCACGGCCGATCACACGAGGTCAGGACGCACCGACAACTCCAGCCCGCCGACGTCCACAATCGTGGGTCGGGGGCTACTCCGCTGCACATCTTGTCCGATCACTATCCGGGTGCATATCGCACCGGTGAGCCCGCTCACCACAATCCGCACCTCACGCCGGTCCAGAACGAGACCGCCAACTGGTTGAAGCGCCGGGTGTTGCTTCTCAATGCCACCTACGAGCCGCTCACCGCCCTCTCCGCGCGCCGCGCCGTCGTCCTGCTCATCTGCGATAAAGCCGACACCGTCCACCACGACCCCGATGGTTCGATAGTGCATTCCGCCGAATCCGCCGTCACGATTCCGTCGGTCATCCGGCTGCGCAGCTACGTGCACGTGCCGTATCGGGCCCGCGTCCCGATGACCCGAGCCGCCCTCATGCATCGCGATCGCTATCGCTGCGGCTACTGCGGCGGCAAGGCGGAGACCATCGACCACGTCATACCGCGCAGTCGCGGCGGCGAGCATTCCTGGGAGAACTGCGTCGCCAGCTGTGCGCCGTGCAACCACTGCAAGGCCGACAAACTGCTCAGCGAGCTGGGCTGGACGTTGCGTTCCCCGCTGGTCTCGCCGAAGGGGCCGCACTGGCGGCTGCTGTCGACGACCGCTGACCTCGATCCGGTGTGGTTGCAGTATCTCGGCGAGGGTGCCGCCTGAGCACATTCGACGTCGCCCAGCTGTCGGGTTACGCAAGGGCTTCGAAGATGTGATTACCGGCACATGCGAACGCGACCAGCCACGTCCGTCAGGTGTATTCGATCACCAATGTCGCCCAAGTGTCGGGCACTAGGGCTTCGAAGACGTGTGGAGCGTCACCCGGATAGGAGATGTAGTCGCCTGGACCGAGTTCGACTGGCGCGTCGATCGGGCCGACGAGCGCACGTCCGGTGGCCAGGAGTACATGTTCGACCACGCCCGGAATATGCGGGTCGGATTTGCGGGCATGGCCGGGTTCGGCCGTGATCCGGAACAGGTCGCGGCGGGAGTTGGCCGGACCGGCCGCCAGCAGCGTGGCGCGATACTCCGATTCCGCGGCGGCCACCACCGGACCCTCCCCCGCGCGAATCACGTGAACGGTCGGGCGTGGCGGGTCGAGCAGCCGCGAGAAGGGCATGTCCAGGGCGACGCAGAGTGCCCACAAGGTCTCCAGGCTCGGATTGCCGGTGCCCGATTCCAGTTGGGACAGTGTGGATTTCGCGATGCCCGCTCGGTTGGCGACCTCGGTGAGCGATAGCCCGGCACGGGTGCGCTCCCGACGCAGGGCAGCGGCGATCACCGCCTGTGGCGTGGTCGGATCCTGCTCCATTCCCGCTCCTGTCGAGTAGCTGACCGCCCAACAGAGAACCATATTGACGAATCGCTCCGCCATGTTCACTATAAGCTACATGCGTTCGATATGGCGAACACTCGATCGGGACACGCTCTCCGGAATCGCGGCGGTACTGCTCGCGGTCGGGCTGATCGGTGTTTCCTACGGCGCGACCGCCGTCACGTCCGGATTTCCATTGTGGGTGCCGATCGTGCTGGGGGTGGTGGTGCTCGCGGGCGGCGCGGAGTTCCTGTTCATCGGGATCATGGCCGCCGGTGGCAGCCCGATCGCGGCGGTGCTGGCCGGACTGCTGGTCAATGCTCGACATCTGCCGTATGGGCTGTCGGTGCCCGATGTGGTGGGAACCGGATGGCGGCGGCGGATCGGCGTGCATGTGATGAACGACGAATCCGTCGCACTGGCCCTCGCCCAGCCCGATATCGCACGTCGGCGGGCGGCGTATTGGGTGAGCGGGTTGGGTGTGTTGATCGCCTGGCCGGGTGGTGCGGCGATCGGCGCGCTGATCGGCACGGTGGTGCCCGATACCGGGGCGATCGGGTTGGACGCGGTTTTCCCCGCGGTGCTGCTGTCGCTGATCATGCCCGCGCTGCGGGCGCGCGGCACATTGCGCGCGGCACTGATCGGGGCCATCGCGGCCGTCGCGAGTGCTCCGTTCCTTCCTGCGGGAATGCCGGTGCTGGTTGCGCTTTCGGGGCTCTTCTTCGCGATCTCGAAGCGGGATGGCGTGTGTGCGGAGCCGATCGCTGGCGAGGGGGAGGCATGAGCACGCCGATTCTGCTCGGGTCGATGTTCGCGCTGTCGGCAGGAACCTATGCGTTCCGTTCGTCGGGCCCGGCCCTGCGCAACCGCATTCGCTTCCCGGAGCGGGCAACGAAACTCCTGGAGATCGGCGCGGTCGTCCTACTCGCGGCCATGGTCGCCATCACCGCCCTGCCCACCGGCTCCGGCCACCTCGGATTCGCCCTCCCCGCAGGGGTTTTGGTCGGTGGCCTGCTGGCCTGGCGCAACCAGCCGATGCTGGTGGTCATCCTCGCCGCGGCCGGCACGACCGCCCTGCTGCGCTTGGTCGGTGTCACCTGACCCCGCCGCCCTTTGTCGCACTTGCACACCCGGCACCCGGGGTGTGCAGCGGCCACACGACCCATCTTTTCGGACGCCCCGCACAACAGAAGCTGAACTCGGGGCGGGTCAGTGGAGCGGCATCGCCTGCCGACGGGTTCGGGTCAGCTGGGGGTCAGGGGGATGCCGCCGCCCATGCGGCGGGCGACCGAGCCGTAGCGTGCGTCCAGGCGCAGCCAGGTTCTAGTGGCCCGGACACGGACGATCTCTTCCGGCCGGATGCGCCGGGATTCCGCCTTGTCACCGGAATGCGGGATGAAATCCATTGCCGTGAGGGCGAATACGACCCGCATCGGGACCTGCACCTGAGCCTCGCCTGCCGATACAGTTAGCACCGTCTGGTCCAGCAGGGAGGCGGGCGGACCGTGGCTGCTGCCGTGTTCCTTGGCCAGTGCCGCGCCCTGCTCGGCGAGTTCGACGAGGGTGCGCGCGGGCACGTCGTCGATATGTTCGAAGCCGACGTCCGGCGGGAGCGCACCACGCCAGGCCGAATCCATCGAGTAGCCGAGATCGATCGGAATGCCGGACGGCAATTCGGCCAGCACCAGATCCGCGCCGATTGTGACATCGTCGACGCCCAACTCCGCGACCACGGTGCGCACCGCAAGCGTCTCGAAACCCGTTGCCACCCAAGCGGATACATACCGTTCCCCGCGACGGCGCAGACGCACCACCGCCGCGGGATCCAGCCGGACGGCCCGGCTCAGAAACGTCGCCAGATTCTCCCGCTCAGCCGGATCGACAACCTCCAACACCCGCTGCCCAGACATCACTGCTCCCCCGTCACACGTCGCAGCCGGACCCAGCCGCCATCACGACACGGCCGAAGTCGGCCATCGCACCGCAGCGGCCGGCCATCACCAATCCACAGCTGGAATCAGCCACGACCACACACCCATCCGATGACCACTGCTCCACGACCGAAACCAGACACCATTACTCAGCCGGCGACCGGTCACTCTTTCCACTCGGCGAGGTAATCACGTTCGGTCTCGGTGAGACGGCGCAGACGCTGGGTCTGGATGTCGAAGGCCGCGATCTGGGTGGAGGCGATCACCGCTGGCGGCGAGTCGGGGGCCGCCCCGTTGGGACGGACCTCGTAGCCGATGGTGAAGTCGACCGCCCGCAACTGCTCGATCCACATCGCGATATCGAGCGGGGTGTCCTCATGTCGCAGTTGGCCGCGGTAGCGGACCCGAAGGTCCGCCAGCACACAGCCCTCGCGCAGTGGGGCGGTCGGACGGCCGTCCTCGAACAGCCACGGGATCCGCGCCTCCTCCAGCAGCGTCACCATGCGGGCATGGTTGACGTGCTGGAACACGTCCATGTCCGACCACCTGACGTCTACCTTGGCGTGGAAGCGCTTGGGCAGCAGCACGCTGCCGCCCTTCGCCTTCCCGTTACCGTTCAACGAATTCGTCAACGTACCTCCGATTGGGCGCCCACCCCGCTCACCATGCTTCGCACTTGCCGCGCCGCAACCGACAGCGTGGCGAGATCGTGGGTTCCGGACTCGAACAATTCCGACAGCGCGGCGCGGGCACGCCCGAGCCGGGACTGGTTTTTCGACTCCCAGTATGCAATCTTCTCGTCCGCTGTCTCCTCCGGGTCACCGGCGGAGAGCACGTCGAGGGTCAGCGAACGCAGCGAACCGTACATATCGTCACGCAGTGCGAGCCGGGCCAGCGAGTGCCAGCGATCGCCACGTTCCAGGTGGCTGACCGCCTGCAACAGCCAATCGATCTTGAGGTGATCGTTGAGCGCGTAGTACAGCGAGCCGACCTCGTCACCGTCTCGATCGGTGATATCTGCGATATCCAACACATCGAGCAGCGGGAACAGATTCAGCAGCCCGAAGACCTCGGTGGCGAGGTCGGTGGGCGCGCCGCGGGCGATCAGCTCGGCGGACTGATCGGTCAGCGTCGAGACGTGATGGCCGCGCAGCCAGCCGGGCACCTTCGGCGCCAGTTCCCGCACACCTCGGCTGTATCGGTTGATCTCCGCGCCGACCGCGATCGGCTGCGGGCGGTTGCTCAACAGCCAGCGCGAGGCGCGGTCCAGCGTCCGCTTGGTCTCCAGCTCGAGTTCGTCGCGCACCGATACCGCGGCGTCGGTGGCCCGAATCCGCGCCCACATATCGTGCAGGTCGAAGATCTCGCTGGCCGCCGCGAACGCGCGCACCGCATCGGTCGCGCTGGCGCCGATCTCCTCGGTCAGCCGATGCGCGTAGGTGATGCCGCCGTAGTCGACCATCTCGTTCACCAGCATCGTGGTGGTGATCTCACGCCGCAGCCGGTGCCGCTTGATGGCAGTGCCGAAGCGCGTGCGCAGCGGTGTCGGGAAGTAGTCCGGCAGCCGGGTGGCGAAGTAGCCGATATCCGGCAGATCGGTCTCGAGCAGATCGGCCTTGAGCGAAAGCTTCACGTGCGCCATGAGATTGGACAACTCGGGCGAGGCGAGACCCGTGCCCTCCTCGAGTCTGCGCTTGATCTCCACCTCCGGCGGCAGCGCCTCCAATTCACGGTCCACGCCGCGGCGCTGTTCCAGATCCTCGATGAGCCGCTGGTGCACATGGAGCATCCGCGGCGCCTCGGCACGGGAGATGCCCATCAGGAAGTTCTGGGAGACGTTGTCCTGCAACACCAGCTGGGCGACCTCATCGGTCATCGAGGCGAGCAGCGGATTGCGTTCGGCCTCGAGCAGTCCGCCCGCGCTGACCACACCGTCGAGCAGCACCTTGATATTGACCTCATGGTCGGAGCAGTCGACACCGGCCGAATTGTCCAGCGCGTCGGTGTTCATCTTGCCGCCGCTGTGGCAGAACTCGATCCGCCCGAGCGCGGTCGCACCCAGGTTGCCGCCCTCGCCGATCACCTTGACCCGCAACTGATTTCCATTGACCCGGACCGCGTCGTTGGATTTGTCGCCGACCTCGGCGTTGGTTTCGGTGCTCGCCTTGATATAGGTGCCGATACCGCCGTTCCACAGCAGCTGCGCCGGGGACAGCAGGATCGCCCGCACCAGCTCCGGCGGTGACAGCGCCACCACATCATCGGCCAGCCCCAACGCCTTTCGCGCCTGCGGGCTGATCGGCACCGACTTCACCGTGCGATCCCAGACGCCACCTCCGGTGCTGATCACCGAGGTGTCGTAGTCGGCCCACGACGAGCGCGGCAGCGCGAACATCCGTTGCCGCTCGCGGAACGAGGTGGCCGCATCGGGATCCGGGTCCAGGAAGATGTGCCGGTGGTCGAAGGCCGCGACCAACCGGATGTGCTCGGAGAGCAGCATGCCGTTGCCGAACACATCGCCACTCATATCGCCGACCCCGACCACCGTGAAATCCTCGGTCTGGGTGTCGATATCCATCTCCTGGAAGTGCCGCTTGACGCTCTCCCACGCGCCCTTGGCGGTGATGCCCATCGCCTTGTGGTCGTAGCCCGCCGAGCCGCCGGAGGCGAACGCGTCACCGAGCCAGAACCCATAGCGCTGGGCCACATCGTTGGCGGTATCGGAGAAGGTCGCGGTGCCCTTGTCGGCGGCCACCACAAGGTAGGTGTCGTCGCCGTCGCGGCGGATCACCCGCTCGGGCGGCAGCACAGCGCCGGTGGCGCGGTCGACATTGTCGGTGACATCGAGCAGACCGGAGATGAAGGTGCGGTAGCACTCGACGCCCTCCGCGCCCAGCGCCTGCCGGTCCGCGGTCGGATCACCGGTGGCCGCGGGCGGCTGCTTGACCACGAACCCGCCCTTGGCGCCGACCGGGACGATGACCGCGTTCTTCACCGCCTGCGCCTTCACCAGACCCAGAATCTCGGTGCGGAAATCCTCCAAACGGTCCGACCAACGCAGACCGCCGCGCGCCACCGGACCGAAACGCAGATGTACGCCCTCGACGCGCGGCGAGTACACGAAGATCTCGAATTGCGGCCTCGGCTTGGGCAATTCGACGATCTCGCGCGGCTCGACCTTCACCGAGACGTACCCGCGCGAATTGCCCGCGGCATCGGTCACGTAGTAGTTCGTCCGCAGTGTCGCCTTGATCAGCGCGAGGATCGCGCGCAGGATGCGGTCGGCGTCCAGGCTGACCACCTCGTCGATGCGGCCACGCACCCGGCTTTCCAACTCGGCCGCGTGTTCGGCCGATTCGGTATCCGGATCGAACCGCGCCGCGAACAAGTCGACGAACAACCGCGCGATATCCGGATATGCCAGCAGCACCCTGGCGATATTCGCCTGGCTGTAGGGAAAGTCCGCCTGCTGCAGGTACTTCGCGTACATCCGCAGGATCGACACCGCACGCCACGGCAGCCGTGCGCGCAGCACGAGTTCGTTGAGTCCATCGGCTTCGGCACGCCCGTACCAGACCGCTTCGAAGGCCTCGGTGAACCGCTCGTGCAGTCCGCGCTCCTCGGACTCCAGCGCAACGGTCCTTGCCGAGGATTCGAGCAGTTCGGCGTCCATATCGCGGTCGAGCGAACTGCGCAGCAACTCGGGTCGGGCCAGCAGGCCGAAGTCGTAGATCCAGCGTTCCCCGCCGTCGTCACCGGGCACCGGATCCAACAGGATCTGATACGGCCGCTCGTCGACCACTTCGACACCGAGGCTCTGCAATACCGGCAACACCTGGCTCAGCGAGATGCCGGTGCCGCCGATGTAGAGCGTGAAGCGCCACGAACCCGGCACCGAATCCGCTTTGCGATACAGATGTTGGTCGATGGAGCCCTCGGAGAGTCCCTCCAGCCGGACGACGTCGGCCAGTGCGCGCCCGGAGGCGAAATCCTGCTTGTACGCCTCCGGAAACGCCTCGGCATAGCGCTGCACCACGCCGGGATCAAGCACGGTCGAAGTGTTCACCGCGTCGTTGAGGCGGTCGTCCCAGGTGTGCGTCGCCTCGGCGAGCAGATTCTGGATACGCAGCCGATTGGTCTCGGAGGTGTCGGCGACGGCGAACGACTCGCGCGACACCCCGAGCTCCGCCTCCGGCATGCGCACCGTGAAATACACACTGGCCAGCTCACTTTCGCTGACCCGCGCCGAATAGTCGATCGAGACGCCACCCAGTTCGCGGACCAGGATTTCCTGCATCTCCAACCGCACCCGAGTCGTGTAGCGGTCCCGGGGCAGATAGACCAGGCAGGCGACGAACCGGCCGTAGCCGTCCGAGCGCAGGAACAGCCGTACCTGCCTGCGCAGACCGACATTCAGCACCGCGGTGGCGGTGCGGCGCATGGTCTCGACATCGGAGGAGAACAGTTCGGTGCGCGGGAACGACTGGATGACCTCGAGCATGGTCTGTCCGGAAAACGACTCCAGATCGAATCCGCTCTCCTCGATCACCGAGCGCACCCGGCGCTCGATCACCGGGATATCGAGGACGTTCTCGTGCACGGCCGTGACGGTGAAGACGCCGATGAACAGATGTTCGCCGATGACCGCACCGGATTCGTCGAAGTCCGCGACGCCGACGAAGTACGGGTACACCGAGCGATGGACGGTGGCGGGCACCAGACCCTGGGTGAGCATGAGCAGCGGGCGATCGCCGTCGTTGACCGGCACCCGGAAGTCGGTGCCGACATCCGGACGCAGTACGCCGAGGCAAGTACCCGGCAGCGGATTCGAGATCGTCCGCCCCTGCTCAGCGCTGAGCCGGTAACGGGCGTAGCCGAGGACGGTGAAATTGCCACTGGCCAACCAGCGCAACAGATTCGCGGTATCGACCAGATCGGTATCGGAGAAGGGCGCGTGCCCCGTTTTGGCGGCCAACTCGAGATCGTCGGCCAGCCTGCTCTGCACCTGCTTGATGGCCTCGGTATCACCGATCACCTGGCGCACGTCGGCGACCACATCCGGCATCGACTGCTCGATCCGGTCCAGCAGGGCCCGGCTGGTCGACGGGTGCAGTTGCAGGTGCATCCAGGACTCGCGTAGCCCGGCGCTGCCGTTGCCGTCGACCTCGTGCGGCGCGGCGGTGGTCAGCCGGCCGTCCGCATCGCGCGTCACCTCGAAGATCGGGTGGATCACCTCGCTCACGCTGACGCCCATCCGACTCAGCGATGAGGAGATCGACTCCACCAGCAGGGGCATATCGTCGGTGACCACCTGCACCGCGGCACCGAGGCCAGACCCGTCGTCGGGGTGGTACACGCGCACCAGGGCCCGGCGGGCCGGGCGCGTCATCGCCAGCTCCATATGCCGCCGGAAGATCTGAGTGATCCCGGTGATCGCGCAGTCCACATCGCCCGCGTCGACGTGGCGGAAATACGCCTCCTCTAGGGTTGCGAGCTCGCCACGCAGCGACTGCGGCAAACTCGCGGCCCACGCCGCTGTGTTCACCCGCCCCGCCGGCTGCGCCGGCTGCCGTCCTCCATCGGACAATTCGGACGAGACCGTCATTTTTTTCGCCAACTCCTCGGATTCGGTTTTCCGCACCAAAGTGACGCCGGTCCGAGAGTAGCTGTGCCGTGCTGACGCGGGGGTGAATTCCCTTCTAAATGCAGGGTGTTCATCGCTAGCGCAAGGTTCGCCACTCGATTGCCGCAGTCGACGATCCCGGTACGGCAACCGATCGGACCGACGAAGTTTATGTAGCCGCGTCGGCGATGAGACCTACCCGGTGCTCGGACTGCGCCTTCGCATGCACGGATCTCACCATAGTCAGATCTACTCTGTGATGCTGGCCCTCCGTATTTCCTTCGATGGGGACCCCGCTGGGCGGGCGATCGCCGCATATCCTTCGGCGAAACGGCGGTTCCATGGCACGTCACACGGTCACTTCACATCGTGACGCCGGATCTCACGCCTCTGGTGTGCCGGGGCTCATCGAGAGGATGCGCGAACGATGCCACCCATCAGCAAACAGGAAGCTCCGGTTGCGCTCGATACGCCGGAGATCGAAGGACGGTATTTCGATCATCGCGCGGTCCGCGCTGTACTGGTGTGCCGCAGGCGATTCGGGCACGCGACAGCGCTCGCGGCGCCGGTCGTCGGCGAACGACGAAGTTGACCGGGCTCGGCGGGGTGCGCAACAGCGCCACCCCACCGAAACCCAACTCAGCCGCGGGTGAGCTTGCGGTGCGTCACCCGATGCGGACGGGCCGCCTCGATGCCGAGGCGCTCGATCTTATTGGCCTCGTACGCCTCGAAGTTGCCCTCGAACCAGAACCACTTGGCGTCATTGTCGTTGTCACCCTCCCACGACAGGATGTGGGTGCAGGTGCGGTCGAGGAACCAGCGGTCATGGGAGATGACCACGGCGCAACCGGGGAACTGCTCGAGCGCGTTCTCCAGCGAACTCAGCGTCTCCACGTCGAGGTCGTTGGTCGGCTCGTCGAGCAGGATCAGGTTGCCGCCCTGCTTGAGGGTGAGCGCAAGGTTCAAGCGGTTACGCTCACCACCGGAGAGCACCCCGGCGGGCTTCTGCTGATCCGGACCCTTGAAGCCGAACGCGCTGACGTAGGCGCGCGAGGGCATCTCCTGGTTGCCGACCTGGATGAAGTCCAGCCCCTCGGAGACAACCTGCCAGACATTCTTCTTCGGGTCGATGCCCGCGCGATTCTGGTCGACGTAGCTCAGCTTGACCGTCTCGCCGACCTTCACCTCACCGCTGTCGGGCGACTCGAGCCCGACGATGGTCTTGAACAGCGTGGTCTTACCGACACCGTTCGGGCCGATGACACCGACAATGCCGTTGCGCGGCAAGGTGAACGACAGATCCTTGATGAGCTGACGATCGCCGAAGCCCTTGTCCAGATGCTCGACCTCGACGACCACACTGCCCAGGCGCGGACCCGCCGGGATCTGGATCTCCTCGAAGTCCAACTTCCTGTGCTTATCAGCCTCGGCCGCCATCTCCTCGTACCTGCCGAGGCGAGCCTTGCTCTTGGCCTGGCGGGCCTTGGCGCCGGAACGTACCCAGGCCAGCTCCTCCTTGAGGCGCTTCTGCAGCTTCTGGTCCTTCTTGCCCTGGACCTCGAGACGCTGGGCCTTCTTCTCCAGGTACGTGGAGTAGTTGCCCTCGTAGGGGTAGGCGCGGCCGCGGTCCAGTTCGAGGATCCACTCGGCCACATTGTCGAGGAAGTACCGGTCGTGGGTGACGGCGAGGACGGCGCCGGCGTAAGCGGCCAGATGCTGTTCGAGCCACAGCACGCTCTCGGCGTCGAGGTGGTTGGTCGGCTCATCGAGCAGTAGCAGATCGGGCTTGCTCAGCAGCAGCTTGCACAGCGCGACGCGGCGGCGCTCACCACCGGAGAGGTTGGTGACCGGCTCGTCCGGCGGCGGGCAGCGCAGCGCGTCCATGGCCTGCTCGAGCTGGGAGTCGACATCCCAGGCGTCGGAGTGATCCAGGTACTCCTGCAGCTTGCCCATCTCGTCCATGAGCTCGTCGGAGTAGTCGGTGGCCATGAGCTCGGCGATCTCGTTGAAGCGATCCAGCTTCACCTTGACCTCGCCGAGGCCCTCCTCGACGTTGCCGCGAACCGTCTTCTCCTCGTTCAGCGCCGGCTCCTGCTGCAGGATGCCGACCGTTGCGCCCGGCGCGATGAAGGCGTCTCCATTATTCGGCTGGTCCAGTCCGGCCATGATCTTCAGCACGCTCGATTTACCCGCGCCGTTCGGGCCGACGACGCCGATCTTCGCGCCGGGAAGGAAGTTCAAGGTGACATCGTCGAGCACAACCTTGTCGCCATGCGCCTTACGAACCTTCTTCATTTGGTAGATGAACTCAGCCATGGGGGAAGCCTATCGGTGTGGGTATCGGGGGAATGCAGCAGAGCCATCACTGTCGCCGGGTGGATCCGGCCGTGCGGTCAAGCGTTGACGGGGTCGGGATCAGTGCCCCGGGGCGGTGCGGAAGACAGGGATGTCGCGCCCTCTCCCGGCCCCTCGCCATCGACGCGTGCACGATCATCAGTGCTGGATCGGTCACAACTATTCCGTGCCAGGGTACTGGGTCCGGATCCGCCGCCCGAAGCGGTGCGCCGGACGACTTCCGCGGTGCAGCGGGACAGGTCCGGTCCGATCGCGGTGGCCCGCATCTCGAGATCGCGACGCTCGACGCCGTCCTTGGATCGGTACTCGTGGGAGCGCAGCTGGCCGTGGGCGATGATCGGATCGCCGCGACGCACGGAGGCCTCGACGCCGAGCACCAATCTGCGCCAGCAGCTGACGGTGAGGTACAGGGTGCCGCCGTCGACCCACTCACCCGTCGCGACGTCGAACCGACGGGAGTTGCTCGCCATCCGAAAGGTCACCACCTGCTCCCCATTGGTCAGATCCCGTCTGACCGGATGGGTCACCACATTGCCGATTACGGTCGCCATCGCCTCGTACATGATTCCGCCCCTTCACGTTTCGACCCCGTCGCGGTGCGCTTCGGGTATCCCTCCCTCGCCATGAGGACCCTTCCAGCGTGCGGGTTCCGGACCCCATCCGGCCGACCCGATTCCCGAATGTGGACAACTTCGCGCCATGTGGACAACCGCCACTTCACCGCAGTGCACGCTGCCAGGTAGCGACCGAGCGGTCAGAGAACCGCCAAATCGGTATTCGCACCGCACAGCACGATCACCGGACGCTCCCCCACGGCGGGCACATACGCACCGCTCTGCACGGCGGCCAACGCGGTCGCCCCCGCGAGCTCCACCACAATCCGGAACTCTCGCCACAGGTATTCGCGAGCCGCCGCGATGGCGTCATCGGTCACCAACAGCGACCGCACACCATAACGCCGCGCGATATCCAGCGCGATATCGCCGATCCGGTTGGCGCCCAACGAATCCGCCGCGATGCTGGAGACATTCACATCCACCGGCCGGCCCGCCTGCAACGCGGCATTGAGCGTCGGAATGCCCTCCGGCTCGACCCCGACCACCTGCTGGCGCCGCCCCAGCGCCGCCGCGACCCCGGCGACCAGCCCGCCACCGCCGACGGCGGTCAACACCGGCGGCCGCCCGCGCACCTGCTCCTCCAGCTCCAACCCGAGCACGCCCGCACCGGCGACCACCGCGGGCAGGTCGTAGGCATGCAACTGCAGCGCGCCCCGTTCGGCGGCGAGGTCGCTCGTGTACCGGTAGGCCTCGGCGTAGGTCGTTCCATGCCACAGCACTTCGGCCCCGTAGGACCACATCGCGGCCACCTTGGTATGCGGGGCCGACTCCGGAACCACCACGGTGCACGCCTTGCCGAGCCGGGCCGAGGCCAGCGCGGCCGCGATTCCGGCATTCCCGGCAGAGGCGATGACCACCTGATCGGTCTGCCCGGCCGACTCCAGCAGCGCGTTGAAGCTACCGCGCACCTTGAATGTCCCACCGTGCTGGAGGTATTCGAGCTTCAGTGTGACCGGTACCGGCCCGTTCGGTCCCGCGATCGAGGTGTGGAAGACCGGCGTCTGGCGCACGTGTCCGGCCATCCGTCTGCGGGCCGCGCGCACATCGGATCGATACACTCGACGGGCGTGCCTGTTCTCCACCACCGCGGTACCCCGCTCACTCACGACTGCACCTCGATGGAGCTCAATGACGTATTCCTCGGTCACGCTTGGCCAGTTCCGCGAACATGGCGTTGTGGGCAGCCAGGTCGGCGTCGTGGTCACGGTCGGCGGCCCGGTCGGTCCGCTTGGCGAGTTTCGCGTCGCTGCGCGACCATTGGATGAGCAATGCCAGCATCACCACCACCAACGGCAGCTCGCCGCTCGCCCACGCAAGGCTACCGCCCGTACGCTGATCACCCAGCAGGTCGTTGTTCCAGCCGAGGGCGAGGCTGCGGAAGAACCACCCGCCCATCACCGTGGTCATGCTCATCAGCGCGATACCGAAGAAGGCATGGAAGGGCAGCGAACCGAACACCATGCCCAGCTTGGTCAGCGGCTGCACCTGACGCGGCTTGGGATCGATGCCGATCACCACCCAATAGAACAGATAGCCGCTGAGTAGGAAGTGCAGGTTCATCATCAGATGTGCCGCATGGGAATCGACGGACGCGTCGTAGATACCGCCCATGTACAGCGCGTAGAACCCGCCGACGAAGATCACCGACGCGACGATCGGATGCGTCAGAAACCGCGAGACCGGATTGTGCACCGCGGCCAGGATCCATTCGCGCGGCCCCGGAATACCGGTGCGTCCGGCCGCTGGCAAGGCCCGCAGCGCCAGCGTGACCGCCCCGCCGAGCGCGAACAGGATGGGCGCCAGCATCGACAGCGCCATGTGCTGCCCCATGTGCACACTGAAGACCGCCGGCGAATACCGCCCGACCCCGGACGAGGTGGCGAACAGCAGGATCGCACAGGCCGACAACCAGGCGATGGTCCGCCCGACCGGCCACGCGTCGCCACGCGCGCGCAACCGCCGAACCCCGATCAGATACAGCACCGCAAGCACGATGGCAAGCGTGCCGAAGATCAAATCGAAGCGCCAGTCGAACAGTAATCCCGACGTCGTCGGCGGGCCGTCGAGGTTGTAGCCGAGCTCGACCTCGGCGGGTGTCGGCACGCTCGTCGGCGGTGGCGGCGGCGTTCGCCCCAACCCGACGGCCAGGCCCATGGTGGCCGCGAAGACCAGCACCTCCGCACCACCGAATCGGATGAGCGCGGCGCGGTCCCGCGGGTTCGCGGCAAGGCCCGGCAGGCTGGCGCGGCGTTGCAAATATCCGAACACGCCGAGCACCGCAAGCGCACACGCCTTGGCGATCACCAGTCGGCCGTAGGTGGTGGTGAACAGATCACTCCACGGCACCCGCACCCAAGAATTGATCACACCGCTGACGCCGATCACCACGAAGGCGATACTGGCGGTGAGTGAGAACCGCCGGGCCGCGACATCGGTATGCGCGCCCCCGCGCATCGCGTACGCCAACACCGCGAACAATCCACCGACCCACACCGCGGCCGAAACCAGGTGCAGGATCAGGCTGTTGGTCGCCAGATCATGCGCGCCGCCGGCCGACGAGTGGCCGGTGAGCGCCAGCGGCATCATGGTCACGATCGCACCGCCGAACAGCACCGGGGTCCACCCCCAGCGCAGCGCAAGTCGGCAGCCCACCGCGACGATCAGCGCGAAGATCACCGTGGTGCGCCACGCCTGAGCCAGCTCCACCTGGCCGATCGCACGCCAGAGTTGTTCCGGCCGCCAAACCTGGCTCACCGGCTGCCCGGTGGTGTCCGACACCGTCAACGGGATGAGCAGCGCCGCGCAGCAGGCCCAGCCCAGGGCGAAGTTCGAGGCGCGCCGGACCGCGCGGTACCCCCCGACATCGAGCAGACCGTTCGCCTGCGGCGGCACCAGGAATGCGGCGAACAGCAACGAGCCGACGGTCAGTGCCGCGGCAAGATCCGCGAGTGCCCGGATGGCGGGCAGGCCGTAGGTGGTCAGCGGTCCAGGATCGGGTATGCCGAGCAGGGTCAGCGCCTGCGCCGCCGAGAGGCCGACGATCATCGCCGCGACCACCGCCGCGATCGCTCCGGCCAGCGCGGTCAGTGTGACGAAGGTCGCTCCGGGACCCGAGTTCCCCGCTTCGAGATCAGGGGCAATGGGCGGGTCCTGCAGTGACGACATGAGTCCGAGCGTAGTCGGCCGTTAATGCGTGGCCCGGAGGGGTTTGGGCCGATAGGGTGGCTTACTGATCGGAGGTGCGATGTCGATCATGCCGCGACTCGCTTGGCCCATTGCCGGTAGGTGGCTGAAATGTTGCTAATGCTAAGAACCTAGCCATCTGGACGCTCGGTATACTTGCCGCGCTGGACAGCACGGCCAATGTCGGCCATGGTGGAACCCACTGCCTCCGTAGCTCAGTTGGATAGAGCAAGGGCCTTCTAATCCCTAGGTCGCAGGTTCGATTCCTGCCGGGGGCGCCTCATGGCTCGCCTGTTCGTGTTTTACGCGGACAGGCGGGTACCGCGCACGTCCTTTCCCCTCTGTCGGTCGTACGCGGAATCATCCGCCGGGCCGGTCCCCTGAGTCACGGGCAGGGATCGTGCCGATTCAGTTGTCGCCTTCCCGGACAGTCGGCCCTGCGAGTAGCCCAAGGTATGCAGGCTCCCCACACCCGCCACCGATAGATACCACCCAGACCCCCTCCCTAAACGGGATGAATCAGACTTCTTCATTCCCCGTGGTCAGCGAACCGGTGCCGACGGTTGGGTAGTGGGGGTGGCGGTTCAGGTGTGCGTGGACGAATGGGACTGTGACGGTGTGGTATCCGTGCGGCACGTCCAGGACCGGGTGCACGTTGACCTCGAAGACCACGCCGCCGTTCTCGGCGGCCAGGTCGACTCCGCCGAATGGAAGGCCCAGTGCGCGAGTGGCTTTCACCGCGAGGTCGAGCAGGTGCCGGGGTAGGGCGTCGACGGGCAGCACGGTGGAGACGGCGCCCTGCGCCTCGTTGCAGGGTGCGTCGGGGTTGTGTTGAACGTGTTCGCAGACACGCAGTATCCGTTCGCCCAGGACGACGACCCGGTACTGGTGACGTCTGCCCTGCGCGTCGATATTGCGTGCGTCCTGGGTGAGCAGCCAGCGACCACCGATGCTCGAGAAATGCCGCGTGGCGGCCGCCAGGTGCTGCGGGGAGGTGAGGTGGAAGACGTCTCGACCGCCGAAGCCGACGGCGGGCCTGGCCCACACGTCACCTCCGAGCCGTCGAAAAGCGTCCATTGCTCCGGTATGACCCGGGTTGTCCAGCAGGACCGAATCCATTTGGGGGATAGCGGCTTCGGTGAACTTGCCGACCATCTCGTGTTTGTCGGTGGCGCTTCGCCACGACCGCTGGTCGCCGAAGCTGACGGTCGTGCTGCGGCCGAGGAGCGCTTGGAAGCGCGTGAACCGGCATCGATCCGCGGGCGGGATCTCGTAGATGACGATCACCGAGGGGCGAAGGTCTCTTCCTGTGCCGGGCGCCTGCAACGTCAATGTCGTTCCATGCAGCTGTGCCGCAACCGGGGCGTCATCGTAGAAGTGCCGGGCATCCACCACCGCCGGGGTTCGTCCGGTCAGCAGCTCCACGGCCTGCCGCAGGTGAACGGTACTGCCTTCGGTCGAACTGAAATCGGTCATGACGACAATCTCGTTCATGGTGTCCCGTCGAGTCGATCCTGCACAACACATTGGCCGACCACATCGAAGACGTCACCCTCGGCGCGCCGTCGCACATCGAATCTTGTTGCAGTGTAGCGCTATTCGCCTGACAGCGGTCCGATTCGAGTTGCGGCGGGGCATGACACCTTCCGAATGGAGCGATCAGGGTCATGCCCAGGCGCGGCCCTTTCGGGCTGCAACGATCAGCGCAGGGCTGACGGCGATCCGTCCCGCCATCGATTCGTCCCCGCCCGGAGGACATCGCGAGTCCAGCCTGCGGTGAGTGCCGGATCGACCGGGGGCGACCGGTCGGTATCCGATCCGATGAGTTCCCAGATCCCGGTCAGTTTCCTGAGTGCCGACCCTCAGGCCACAACCCTGACATCGACGCTGTTGAGCACGATTCCCGCAGCGACTGGACCCGCACCGCTCGGTGGCCGATAGCCGGAGTCGGATCGGTCAGGGCAGCGTCCAGAGCTGGGTCGTCACCACGTAGAAGATGACGACCCAGACCAGGTTGAGTGCGGCGACCACGGCGATGCCCTGGAGGTTCGTCTTGGCGGCCAGCGCATCCGAGGGCGGCCACAGCCACCGCCGCAGCAGCCGGTTCACGTAGTACGGCATCGTGAGGAAAGTCATCACGAAGCTGGACAGCAGGTTGCCGATGAGCAACCCCAGCCAGAGCGGCATCTGCAACGGTGACAATGCGAGGGTGAGCAGCACGACGGTCGGGTAGAGGCCGACCCATACCGCTACGGCGGTCTTGGTATCCGACGGAGCGGCGGTCTCGGTGCCGTGCTCGTCGAAGGCGAACCAGCTGCCGAAAGAGTTCTCGATGGTACGCAATTCGAAGTCGCTGAACTTCTCGCCCTCGGCGAGGAGCTCCTCGCGCCGCGTCGAGGTGAGCCACGTGGCCAGATTCGCCGCGGTATCGAAGCGGTAGAGCGCGGTCCACTCGTCCTGAACACCCTCGATGGGGCGGAACAGCTCGGAACCGCGGAAGCCTTCGAATTTTGCCTCCTCCTGGCTCAAATGAGCCTGCCACGCAAGGAAATCCGCGACGCTCTCGGGAGTCACGCGATGGGTGACCACGACCGTCACGAGAGGATCCACGGGCCGCGTGCCGCCGCTGATGACCTGCTGGGTGGCGGGACCGTCGAAGTATTGCTGCCCGCGGTCCAGGAACTCCTGACGGATGGCGCTGTTGATCCAGTCCTGCAGATGACCGACGGAGTCGAAGCGGTAGACCACGATCCACTCCCGCTGCACAGCGGTGGGGGCGACGATCTCGGCGCCGATGAATCCGGCATGGCCCGAGGCCGCGGCGTTCAGGTCCTCCTGCCAGGTCTTGAAGGCTTTCTCGAACCCTGGGCGCACCTGCTGGCCGATGATGACCGTCGCCGCAGTGTCGGTACGCTTCCCGGCGTCCATCGCAGTCTCCTCACGGCTCGGATCGCGTCGGAACCGGTGCGTTCGCGATGAGCCGCCGATAGATGCGCTCTGGAGTGAGCGGCAGCGCGCGGTATCGGATCCCCGTCGCATTCTCGAGCGCGTTGGCCAGCGCCGGTGCCACCGGGTTGATACAGCACTCCGCCATACCTTTCGAGCGCATCGCCCCGACGGAATCGGCGGAGTCGACCGTCAGTACTTCGGTGCGGGGAATATCGGCGTAGGTCGGGATGCGGTAGTTGCGCAGGTTCGGGTTGACCATGACGCCGTTCTCGTCGACGTGGAAGTTCTCGGTCAGTGCGAAGCCGATGCCCTGCGCGACGCCACCCTCGATCTGGCCGCGCACCTGCGCCGGGTTGATGAGGAGTCCGGCATCGGTGGCGTGCACGCTGTAGAGGATGCGGATCTCCCCCGTCATCCGGTGCACTGCGATCCGGAAGCCGTGGGTGTTGAAGACGACGCTGCGCGGCGACCCGAATGCCTTGCGGGCCTCGGTCAATCGGATGCCGCGTCGGCGCGCCACCTCGATCAGCTCCGACAGCGATATGCGGCGGTCACCGCAGACGACCTCGGTGTCGTCCATCGCGCACGAAGCGATATCGACGCCCGCATATTCGGCCGCCAGAAACAGGATGCGATCGCGCAGGGCGTCGGCTGCCCGCAGCACCGCGTTCCCGGAGACGAAGAGTCCGGCGCTGGCGAACGCGCCGGTATCGAAGCCCGTCCGGTCGGTATCGGATTGCACCAGGCGCACCCGTGACGGCGTGGTGCCGAGTTGGTTGGCCGCGATCTGCACGTGCGCGGTCGAGGTGCCCTCGCCGAATTCGACGGTGCCGACGGCTAATTCGTAGCTGCCGTCGTCATCGAGGGTCAGCCAGGCCGCGGAGAGATGGTCGGTCGGGGGCGCGGTCTCGTGCAGCGAGCTGGCGGTGCCGGTGCCGATGAGCCACCCGCCTCCCGGTGGCGGCTCGGCGGTGTTGCGCCGCAGTGCTTCATCGACGAGATCGATGCAGCGGCCGAGGCCCTCCTCGCTGAACATGACGTCGTCCGGGCCGTCGTCGAATGCTACGAGGGCATCTCCGGGACGCACGATATTGCGCCGCCGCAGCTCGAGCGGATCCATATCGAGCGCGACCGCCAGCTCGTGCATGGCGGACTCCATCGCGAACGCGGGCTGGGTCATGCCGTAACCGCGCAGCGCGCCGCTGGGCACCGTGTTCGTATAGACCGAATAGGCGTCGAACTTCTTGTTGGGGCAGCGGTAGGTCGCGACGGCGGTCCCACCGGCGAACAGTGTCTCGCCGCCGTGGTTTCCGTATGCGCCGGTATTCGACACATTGCGGACCTGGATCGCGGTGAGCGTGCCATCGGCGCGTGCGCCGAGTTTGACCGTCAGCGACATCGGATGGCGCGGCGAGGCGGTCGTGAACTCCTCTTCGCGGGTGAACTCGAAACACACCGGCCAGCCGGTGTCCAATGTGGCAAGGGCGACCAAATCCTCGGTGATGACCTCCTGCTTGCCGCCGAACGCGCCGCCGACCCGCTGACAGAACACGCGCAGCTGATCCGGACGCAGGTCGAAGAGGTAGCTGAGCTTGTCCTTGGCGATCGACGGGGATTGGGAGCTGGTGCGAACGTGCAGGCGACCGTCGTCGAGCCACGCGATCGATCCGTGCGTCTCGAGATGCGCATGCTGCACGCGCGGCGAGAAATAGGTGCCCTCGTGGATCACGTCGGCCTCGGCGAATCCCGCCTCGACATCACCGACATGCCCGTGGATCTCGAGCAGGATGTTGTGCTCGGGATCCCGCACAAAGGGGTCGTGCGAGCCGTGCAGTTGGGGAGCGCCGTCGGCCATCGCCGCTTCCGGGTCGAAGACCGCGGGCAGCACCTCGTACTCGACGATCACCTCGCGGCAACCCGCTTCCGCGGCCCCGACGGTGTCGGCCACCACCGCGACCACTCGCTGACCGACGAAGCGCACCACGTTGTCGAGGATGTAGGTATCGCTGGGATCGACGAGGTGATCGGTGTGTATCGCGGTCGTGAACCGCTTGCGCGGCACATCCTCCCAGGTGTACGCGCGATGCACACCGGGAACCGCGAGCGCCGCGGTGGTGTCGATCGAGATGATGCGGGCATGGGCGTGCGGCGAGCGCAGCACCTTCAGATGCAACATGCCCTCGATCGCGGTGTCCATGGTGAATTCGGCGCGACCCGTCACCACCTCGGTGCCCGCCGGAGCGCCGACGCTGGTGCCGACGGCCCGACCCGGCAGCGCGACCTCGATCTCGGCGACACCGTGCACCGCATCTTCGATCGCCCGGTAGCCGGTGCAGCGGCAGAGGTTGCCCTTCAGCGCACGCGACAGATCTCGCTTCTGGGCGTCCGTGAGCGCCACCGTGGTCATGATCATGCCCGCGGTGCAGAAGCCGCACTGGAAGCCGGGAGCGTCGCGGAACTGCCGCTGCATCGGGTGCAGGTCCGTTGGCGAACCCAGACCCTCGATCGTCGTGACCGCACATCCCTCGGCGCGGAACGCGGGCGTGATGCAGCTGTGCACGGGATCGCCGTCCAGCCACACCGTGCAGGCGCCGCAATCGCCTGCGTCGCATCCCTTCTTGACACCGTGCTGGCCGAGCGAGCGCAGGAATGTGCGTAGGCATTGACCGGGATTCGGCTCGTCCTCGAAGGTGGCGCCGTTCACGGTGTACGTCACCCGGGACCGCCTTCAGTGAGCTCGACGCGGATCTCCTCGGCGAAGTGCCCGGCCAGGTGGTGCCGGTGGTCGGGTTTGCCGTTCGGATCGCTGAACCACAGATCATCGGGTAGGGCATCGATGCGCTGCCGCAGCGCCTCGGCGCCGGGCATCCGGTCGAACGCCAAGCGCACCGGACGGGTGGTGCCCGCCGTGATGGTGAGCATCAGGTCCGCGGTCCCCGGCGACTGGGTGGCGATCATGAACAGTGTCGAGCGGCCCAGCCGCGTCAGGGTGAAGCGCCGGTACGCGTAACGCTTGCGCAGCGCGGAGACCGGGATGTCGACGCGCCGCAGGATCTCGCCGGGCGCGAGGACGTTGCGGTGGTCGCCGATGACGAAATCGACGGCATCGATCGTGCGCTCGGAACCATCGGCGGCCCACACGGTATATGTGGCTTCGAGCGCGACCGTCAGCGTGATCATCGGGCCCGCGGGCAGCGACAGGCAGATATTGCCGCCCACCGTCGCCGCGTTCCACACCTTGAACGATGACAGGAACGCCTCGCAGCACGTGCTGAACAGGGCGCCGGCGGGCCAGTCACTCGGCGGCGCAAAGGCATTCAGTTCACCGATGGTGCACGTCGCGCCGATCTCGAGACCGTCGGCGCTCGGCACCAGGCTGTCCCAGCCGAGTGCGGTGAGATCGATCAGACGGCGCAGATCCGGCTGCTCGGTCGAGAACAACCACGTTCCCCCGGCCAGCCAGGCGTCACCGTTGCGCCAGGCCGCGCCCGGTCGGTCGGACGGTCGCCGAACGATATCGGTGATCGTATTGAGATCCAAAGCGCTGCTCCTTCGGAGAAGGTGCCGTGCCGTCGATCGCCCGCCGAGTTCGTCGCGCCATGATCCGCCCTGTTCGGGGGCATCGCCGTGCACGTACTCGACTTGGGTCAACGTACCCGACTCGACGACGGCCATGTCACCGGTCAGCCCACAACCAGCTCAATTGCCACTGCCTCGCTGGCCCCGTTTCGGCACCGACACCGCGGCCGGAATCTACTGTTGAACTCGATGGTGATGAGCCCGCTCGTCGGCCTGGGCGCCGACCGGTGTCGCCGCGATGTACGCGGTGGCGCACCCGTAGCCGCTGACGTTGCCAGCGATCACCGGCTCGATGCTGTCCCCCAGATCCACTTCTTTTGGCTCGAACGGGAGAAACCATGACAAATCAGATCAAGGTGTGCCCGATCGCCGACCTTCCCCCTGGGACCGTGACCGGTGCGGGCCCGTACGCCGTCGGAAACATCGACGGCGAATACTTCGCGGTCACGCGTCGATGCCGGCATCTGCGGGCCGATCTCGCGGGTGGGTCGATCGAGAACGGCCGACTCGTCTGTCCGTGGCATCAGGCGGCCTACGACGTACAGAGTGGGCACATGGTTCGCGGACCGCAACAGATCTTCGCGAAGATCCCCGGGCTCGGCACGATATTCGAGACGCTGACCAAGGTGTGGCCACTCGGACGTGGCACGGTGTCGATTTCGGAGGAGGACATCATGGTCGAATAGACGACTTGCACCTCGGCGACAAGATCGCGTCATCGGACTCGAACGGGGAACGCCACCTGGCAGATTCGCCTCCGGGCGCGACCGACACCGAAGCCCCACGGCTGCAGGGCATCGACCCTGCCACCCTGCAGGACCTGATGTCGCCGGACGATGTCGCGAGTATGGCTCTGGAGAACCTCCGCAACGGGCCCACCTATATACCCAGTGAGCACTACCGAATGGTCTTCGACGCACTGCTGGCGATGCCACGCGACGACGCACTCACCGCGATGGCACGCACCCTGCAGGCCTGACGGCGGCCTTCTCGCCGACCCCATAGTGAAACGGCCCCCGTTACCATCTCCCTCCTAACATATAGCGCACCCGGGGGCTTGCGGCAAGACCCGGGTGGTGCCGCAGAATGGCTGGCCTGTCCAGAACCTGTGGAAATGGGAGTACCGAAATGCGTGTTGTCGACGACCGGGGAAGCGACGAAGGACTCCGAGGAGAGCGGCAAGTATTGGACACCGAGGTGATCATTGTGGGCGCCGGGCCGGCCGGCCTGATGCTGGCCGGTGAGCTGCGCCTGGCCGGCGTGCGCTCGCTGGTACTGGAACGGCACCCGCAGCCCCGAGATACCCCGAAGGCCAGCGGTATCGGCGGGCGGATCCTGCACCTGCTGCGCTACCGAGGCATGCTGGACCGATTCGAAGCGGCCAGCAGCGACCCCGACATAGCTCCCCGATTCCCGTTCGGCACTCTGGAACTGGACTTCACACAGCTGGCAGATCCCCCGATGCGGGCGATGCCGCTCCCACAACGGGAAATCGAGCGACTGCTCGACGAACGTGCCTCCGAACTCGGCGCCGACATCCGCCGCGGACACGAGGTGGTCGGGGTGAGCCAGGACGATGCCACGGTGACCGCGGACGTGCGCGGGCCGGACGGACCCTACCGGGTCACCGCCCGATACCTGGTGGGCTGCGACGGCGGGCGCAGCCGGATTCGCGACCTGGCCGGTATCCCGTTCCCCGGCACCACATATCCGGAGGTCAACCGGCTCGCCCAGGTCACTGTGCCCGATTCGGTGACCGTGCTCGACAACGGCGACATCGACGTCCCCGGGCTGGGCAGGATCCATGCGGGTTTCACCCGAACAGACCGCGGTGTGTTCGCGTTCGCGGTCGCCGACCGGGGTCTGAGCCTGATGACCACCGAAAACGAGTCCACCGAATACGACGACGACGAGCCGCTGACCCTGACCGAGCTCGCCGACAGCGTTCGCCGCGTGCTCGGCGCGGATCTGCCGATGACGGATCCGATTCGGCTGTCGCGCTTCACCTTCAAGGACCGGCAGGCCGAGCGATACCGCGACGGGCGGATCCTGCTGGCCGGCGATGCGGCCCACCTGTTGCCCGCCACCGGCGCGGCCATCAACCTCGGCATGCTCGACACGGTCAACCTTGCCTGGAAGCTGGGCGCCGATATCCACGGCTGGGCGCCGACCGGCCTGCTGGACACCTATCACGACGAACGCCACTTCGCCGGCGCACGTGCACTGCTACAGACCCGAGCCCAGGTGGCACTGCGGCGCGGACACGACTCGGCCGCCGAAGCACTGCGGGAAGTCTTCCAGGAACTGCTCGTCGACGAGCCGGCTTTGCGCCGCATGGGAGCTCTTGTCGGCGGCACCGACATCCGCTACCCGCTACCCAACCCCAACCAACACGCATTGACCGGCACTTTCGCACCCGACCTCACCCTGTACACCGACCAGGGCACAACCAGCGTCGCCGAACTCATGCACACCGCACGGCCCATCCTCCTCGACCTCGCCGACCGCCCAGAACTCCGCGAGATCGCCCGAGACTGGCAGCACCGCATCGACATCCGCACCGCGAAAACCGATCAACGACCAGCCGATGCCCTACTGATCCGCCCGGACGCCCACATCGCCTGGGCCGCGACCATCGACGAACCCACCGACACCGCCGCGCTCGCGCTGCGAGAAGCGCTCACCCATTGGTTCGGCACCCCCTGAAAGAGGTTCAGCCGACGATGATCGGGAGCAGATAGGTCCGGGCGAAGGCGGTGAGTTCGGGGGTGGATTCGAGGGGGACGCCGCCGTGCGGAGCGAGGATGAGGGAGTGCACGACGCGACAGACGACTTCGGCGCGGGTGAGTAGGTCCGGGGTTTCGGGCATCAGTCCGCGGGCGGTCGCGCGTTCCAGCGCGGCGGCGGTCGTCGCGACCGACAGCGTGAATACCGTTGCGCCTTCGGTGGTGAGCTTGGTGATGACCCGTTCGGGTTCGATCGCCAGCATGCGCTGCGCGAGTGGGTGATTGCGCCACTTGGTGAGAACGGTGACGAGGATATCGGCGACCAGATCGCCGATATCCTCGTGCCGCTCGGCGATCTGCGCCACCTCGGCCAGTACCACGCGGACCTCGCGGCTCACGACGGCCTGCACCAAGTCGTCGCGCGAGCCAACGCGCCGGTAGACGGTGACACGGTCCACCCCCGCCTGCCGGGCAACGTCCTCGATCGTCGTCTTCTTGACACCGACCTTCTCGAACTGGACCAGGGCCGCGTCCAGGATCTGCGATTCGATGCTGTCGTCGGCATCCTTCGGGCGCACCGATGGCGTGGTCGTGGCTGACACAGTCTCCACGGTAGCAATATCCGGATAATCTGCAACATTCTGGAACAAACTGTTGCTGCAACATTGCAATACATTTTGTGGATCTGTACATTCGACGCATGGCTGAGAAGGCTGGCGCGACGCGGCGCCCGTACCGGGACGAAGTGCACGCGATCAATGCCCGAGACGTTCATTTCGACTTCGGCTCGGTTCCGATGCACTACATCCCCGGCGAGGTCCTGGCGACCCACATCGTCAACGTGATGCATCTGGTGCTCCCCGAGGGCGAGCGAGCCATGGCCCAATGCCTCGCGGAGGCACTGCCGTTCATCGATGACGAGCGGCTGCGGGAGGAGGTGCAGGGCTTCATCGGCCAGGAATCCATGCATGCGGCCAGTCACGAACGGGCCCGCGCACATCTGCAGTCGATCGGGCTGGACGTCGACTCCTACGTATCCAAGATCGGGTGGCTGGTGGACCGTCTCCTGGGCGGCCACGGACTCACCGGCCGCGCCCGACAGGAGTGGCTGAAGGAACGACTCGGGCTGTTCGCCGGAATGGAGCATTTCACCGCGGTGATCGGCGAGTGGCTGCTGAACGCGGACATCCTCGAAGAACGCGGCATGCATCCGGCGATGCTGGACCTGGTCCGGTGGCACGGCGCGGAGGAGGTCGAGCACCGCAGCGTCGTATTCGACGCGTATATGCATGTGGACGGCGGCTACGCCCGCCGGGCGCGCACCGCGGTCCTCGCGACCGCCACGTTGCTGCCGCTGTTCATCGTCTCGACCGCCTATCTGTACCGGAAGGATCCGTCGGCGGATAAGGGCCGATTCTGGGGCCTGCAGTTCACCAGCGCCACCAAGCGTGGCGTAATCCCCAGCTGGACAACATTTTTCACCGAGATGCCACGGTACCTGCGCCCGGGCTTTCACCCCTCCCAGCTGGGTCCGATGGACAAGGCGCTGCGCTACCTCGCGCACTCCCCCGCCGCGCGGCACTGAGGAAACGAGAACGATGGCAAAGGAATTCACCCCACCGCCGAGCCTGCGGATGCTGGGGGCCGTCATAGACGCCTACAAGCAGGTCTTCGTCTCCGGGCCCACCGCACCGTTGTTGTCCTCATCGAATCCGGTGCGCCGCGACGGATTCGCCCTGGATCTGGTCGTGGACCGGGTGACGGTGGAGGCCGAGGACGTGCGCTCCTTCACGCTGCACGCGGCCGGTGCACCGCTACCCACCTGGCGGCCGGGCGCACACCTGGATGTCTTCCTGCCCTCGGGTAAGCATCGGCAGTACTCACTGTGCGGCGACCCGAACGATCGCTCCCGCTACCGAATCGCGGTGCGGCGCATCGCCGACGGCGGCGGCGGCGGATCGATCGAGATGCACCGGGATGTGCGCGGCGGTGACGTGCTGCGGGTGCGTGGACCGCGTAATGCGTTCACCTTCGTCGAGGCGCCGTCGTACCTGTTCATCGCGGGCGGTATCGGCATCACCCCGATTCTGCCGATGGTCGAGGCCGCCGGCGCACGCGGGCACCTGGTCTATCTCGGGCGGTCGCGGGCATCGATGCCGTTCCTCGATGAACTGCCCGGTGCGGAGATCCGCCCGGACGACGAATTCGGGGTGCCCGATATCGCGGAGTTGATCGAACGCGCCGAACCCGGTGCGGCCGTGTACGTTTGCGGTCCCCCGCCCGTACTGGCCGCCGCGCAGCGGACCATGTTCACCATCAACCCGACCGGCTCGCTGCACACCGAGCGCTTCTCCGCGCCGCCGGTGACCGACGGCCGGGAATTCGAGATCACCCTGGCCCGCACCGGGCGCACGATCCGGGTCGGCGCACAGGAGACCGCACTCGCCGCGATCCGGCGCACGGTGCCCGATGCCGTCTATTCCTGCCAGCAGGGCTTCTGCGGCACCTGCAAAACGCGGGTCCTGGCCGGCGATATCGATCACCGCGACCTGAGTCTGCTCGACACCGAACGCACCGACCACATGCTCACCTGTGTCTCCCGCGCGGCGGGCGACGCACTGGTCCTCGACCTGTAGCCCCATTCGAAGGGACGAAAACGTCCATGGCACAACGCTATGCACTCGCCGAATCCGACGACGACTTCCTCACGACCGCCGCTCGACGTTACATACACACCGTCGATATCGCGGCCGATCCCGCGGCCGTATGGACCGCATTGACCGCGGATGACGCGCTGGTGTCGTGGTCGGCCGTGATCACCGCCGCGGCATGGACCGCACCGCGCCCGTTCGGCGTCGGCACCACCCGCACCGTCACCCTCGGCGGCGCGGTACGGCTGGACGAGCGGTTCTACCGATGGGACGAGGGCAAGCGGATGACCTTCACCGTCGATTCCGCGTCCATTCCGGGACTGCGGCGCTTCGCCGAAGACATCGTGCTCACACCGCACGCCGAAGGCACCCGCCTGACTTGGACATTCGCTCTCGAGGGCAGCTCCGCGCTGCGACCGCTGCTGGCGCTGGCCGGTCCCGCGAACCGACTCCTCACCTCGACCATTGCCACGGGCATCGCCCGCCGGGTCCGCACCCGAGCGAGGAACTGATGCCGGTGCCGCACGGAAGGACCCGCTAGCAATGGCTACCTCGACCGAACACCGACAGATCGCGATCGTCGGCGCCGGCTTCGGCGGCATCGGACTCGCGATCAAGTTGCGACAGGCCGGATTCGACGATCTGGTCATCCTGGAGCGGGCCGACGACCTCGGTGGCACCTGGCAGGCCAATACCTACCCCGGCTGCGCCTGTGATGTGCCCTCGCAGCTGTACAGCTATTCCTTCGCGCCGAATCCGAACTGGTCGCGCAAGTACGGCAGGCAGCCGGAGATCCTCGACTACCTCCGCTCGGTTGCGACGAAACACGATGTGCTGCACCATATTCGATTCGATACCGAACTGCTCGACGCACGCTGGGATGAGAAAGCCTCGCGCTGGCGTATCGATACCACTCGAGGCGCATTCACCGCCGACTTCCTGATCTCCGCAACCGGCCTGTTCGCCGAGGCCAAGTATCCGTCGCTGCCCGGCCTGGACACCTTCGCGGGCAAGGCTTTCCATTCACTGCACTGGGACCACGACTACGACCTCACCGGCAAGCGGGTCGCGGTGATCGGCACCGGAGCATCGGCGGTGCAATTCGTGCCCGAAATCCAGTCGAAGGTCGCCGCACTCACCCTCTTCCAGCGGTCCGCGCCGTGGATCGTGCCCCGCATGGACCGACGTACCGTCGGTTTGGAGCGCTTGCTGCTACGGCAGATCCCGCTGGCGGGCAAGCTGATTCGCGGTAGCTGGTTCACCGCCATCGAGGGCTTCGGTCTGGTCGGATTCGTCGACAAGCGCTTCCGGCACCCCTATGAACTGCTGGGCCGGTTGCAGTTACGGCGGCAAGTCCGGGATCCGCGACTACGCCGCACGCTCACCCCGGACTACATGATCGGCTGCAAGCGCGCGATCTTCTCCGACTCCTATCTCCCCGCACTGGACCAGCCCAATGTCGAGGTCGTCACCGACGGCATCGCCGAAGTACGGCCGCACTCGATCGTGCTGCGCGACGGCACCGAACGCGCTGTCGACACGATCGTCTACGGCACCGGATTCACCGCTATCCCCAGCGCATTCGAACGATTCATCGGCCGCGACGGGCTATCGATGGCCGAGCTCTATCGCAAGCAGCCGCAAAGCTATCTCGGCGCCACCCTCGCCGGATTCCCGAACTTCTTCTGCACCCTCGGACCGTTCGGCGCCGCGGGCAACCAATCCGCCATCTTCATGATCGAATCGCAGATCGCCTACATCGTGGACGCCCTGACCACGATGCGCGCGAGCGGTGCGCGCCGCGTGGAGGTGAAGCCGCAAGTACAGGACGCCTTCCTGGACGAGATGGCGCGGCGCAGTGCGGAAACGGTCTGGGTCACCGGTGGCTGCACCGGCTACTACCAAACTCCGGACGGCCGCAACGCTGGCCTGTACCCCAACTGGAGCTTCGAATACCGCCGTCGCACCAGCCGATTCGACGCCGACTCCTATGAGGTGCGCGCCTGATGGATATCGGACAGCTCAACCCGCTACGCCTGCTCGCCCCGCACTACGACGTGGACGGTAAGGCCGTGCTCATCACCGGTGCGGCCCAAGGTATCGGCCGCGAACTCGCCACGATTCTGCATCGGCGCGGCGCCTCGATCGCGGTGGTCGATATCGACGAGACCGGCGCCGAGGCCGCGGCTGCGACGCTCGGGCACCGGTCAGTGGCGATCGGTGCGGATGTAGCGGACCGGGAAGGCATGGCGAAGGCGATCACGCGCACCGTCGAACACTTCGGCGGGCTCGACGTCGTGGTCGCCAACGCGGGGGTCGTACCGGCACCGGCAACGCTGCGCACCATGGCCGGACGCGATTTCGATCGCGTCATCGATATCAACCTGACCGGTGTGTTCAACACCGTCCACCCCGCGCTCGACCACATCGTCGCGGCGCGTGGACATATCGCGGTCATCTCCTCGTGCGCCGCCTTCGCGCCCGGTATGGGCGGCGCGCCCTACATGGTCAGCAAGGCAGGCGTCGAACAACTCGGCCGGGCACTGCGCGTGGAGCTCGCGCCGCACGGCGCCACCGCGGGCGTCTCCTACTTCGGCATCGTCGACACGGAAATGACCCACGCGACACTCGATCGCGACGATCTGGGTCGTGCACTCGACAGCCTGCTGCCCTGGCCGCTCAACGTCCGCATCACCGCGGCCGAAGCCGCGCGCGTGATCGCCGGCGGCATCGACCGCCGGGCCGCCCGAACCATCGCACCGACCGGCTGGGAGCCATACGCGCTGCTGCGCGGCATCGTGAATATCGCGCTGGATCACCGACTCACCCGCGACCCACGGGTCGCCCAGCTGATCCGCAGACTGGAGAGTCGGCAGTGACCAGCCGCCCGGAGCCGCTGTACGACCACGACGGCGATCGAGTTGCCGCCCCGCTGAACATCAGTCGTACCGCGATCGCGGCCGCGGTGGCCATTGCCGGACTCGGAACCGTCCGAACGGTTCTCCTCCGGTCGAGATCGGATGCGCCGGATCCCCTGCGCGGGTCATTTCGCGCCCGGACGCTGCGTCAGGCGTCGGCGCTGACCGTGCGCCGATTGGCGGAGCGCACGCCGGTCAGCTCGAATGGCGGTATGCGAACTGGCCGTGTGGCCCGACCAGATGCACGTCTTCCACGCCATGCCCGCACTCGTCCCGGAAGCACGGACCGCCTATCGCGCGGCCGCCCGCTTCGTCACCGACATCCTCGACGCGACCACTCGGACCGAAAGAACCTCATGACGACCAACCATCGCTTCGACACCCTGTGTGCCGCTTTCCAGCACATCGCGACCATCGCACCCGACGCCATCGCGCTGCGCACGCCCGGCGACGAGCACACTATGACGTGGCGCGAGTACGCGGACCGGGTTCGGCTGGTCGCGGCGGGTCTGGCAGCGCTCGGGGTGCGTCGCGGCGATACGGTCGCGTTGATGATGTCGAACCGAATCGACTTCTACCCGTTGGAAATCGGCGCACAACACCTCGGCGCCACCTCGTTCTCGGTGTACAACACGCTCTCCGCCGAACAGCTCGCGCACGTGCTGAACAACGCGGGCGCGCGGGTGGTGCTGTGCGAACCGCAGTACGTCGATCGACTCAGGGCGAGCGGAGTCGAGCTGGACCACATCGTATGCGTGGACGACGCACCCACGGGGACACTGTCCGTGCCCGAGCTGCTGACCGCGGGCAGGGCGGACTTCGACTTCGAGACGGCATGGCGAGATGTGCGGCCCGATGACATCGCGACGCTGATCTATACCTCCGGCACCACGGGAAACCCCAAGGGCGTCGAAACGACGCATGCCAACCTGCTGTTCGAGGCCTATTCGGTCGAGGCGGTCCTGGGGATCCGGTTCGGCGACACCATCACCTCCTATCTGCCGGCCGCGCACATCGCCGACCGGCTCACCGCGCTGTACCTGCAAGAAGTCTTCGGCACCCAGGTGACCTGTGTCGCCGATGCCAAGCAGATCGCACCCGCGCTGGCCGAGCTGCGGCCGACGATCTGGGGTGCGGTACCACGTGTCTGGGAAAAGCTGAGGGCGGCAATCGAATTCGTCGTCGCGAACGAGCCGGATGAATCCCGCCGCCAGGCCATGCAGTGGGCGCTGGCGGTAGCCGCCGAGCGCAGTGCACATCAACTCGCGGGCGAACCGGTGCCGGAGACGGTGGCGGCCGACTGGGTAAAGGCCGACGAACTGGTCCTGTCGAAGCTGCGCGCCAGGCTCGGCTTCGATCGGATCCGGTGGGCGATATCCGGCGCCGCGCCGATTCCACCCGAGACCCTGGGATTCTTTGCCGGACTTGGCATTCCGATCGCCGAGATCTGGGGCATGTCCGAACTCACCTGCATCTGCAGCGTCAGCCGTCCGGAGGAGGCCAAGCTGGGCACCGTCGGCCGGATGCTGCCCGGTATGCAGGCGAAAATCGCCGCCGACGGCGAACTGCTCATCCACGGCCCACTGGTCATGAAGGGCTATCGCGGTGAGCCGGACAAGACCGCCGAGGCGATCGACCCCGAGGGATGGTTGCGCACCGGCGATATCGGCACCATCGATGACGACGGGTTCCTGCGGATCATCGACCGCAAGAAAGAAATGATCATCAACGCCGCCGGCAAGAACATGTCACCGAGCAATATCGAGAACGCCATCAAAGCGGCGACCCCGTTGATCGGCGCGATCGCGGTGATCGGCGACGGGCAGCCTTACAACACCGCGCTGATCGTGCTCGACGCCGAAAGTTCCGATGCCGCGGCGCGCGGCCTGCCCGACGGCTCGGCACTGGCGGCCGACACCGAAATCATTCGGCAGATCGCGAAGGGCGTCGCCGCTGGCAATACCAAACTGTCGCGGGCCGAGCAGGTCAAACGATTCCGCATCCTGCCGACATGCTGGGAGCCCGGCGGCGACGAGATGACTCTGACGATGAAACTGAAGCGCCGGATCATCACCGACAAATACGCCACCGAAATCGCCGAAATGTACAACGCAGGAATCGGTTCCGAGGTGCACGAACCGGCCTGACCGAATGGATCGGGCCTACTCGGTGTCGGTTCCGAACAGCACTGTCAGCACAGCTCGCATGATCTCGGGGTGGTCGGTCTGCTCCCGGTCGAGCAGCCATTGCTGCTGCGTCCCGTCCAGCAGGGCCAGCAGCGCGGTCGCCGCGGCGTACGGGGTCAGGCCGCTGGGCATCTCCAGCGCGACCGCCAGGATCTCCTCGTGCCGTGAACTCGTCACGGTGTCCGACACCCCCACACCACCGCATGCTGATTGACACCGACCACCGCCTGGTTTTCCAGGACAATGCGAAGATCGCCCAGGTAACCGAGAACGCTGGGGTCCAGGGGCCACCGACCTCGGAGTTCTACGAGGCAGTCGAGAGCGCCGATACATTCTGATCGCGTGCGGGTCGCGCCACTGACACCGGCAGGCGTCGCCCCGCGCAGGACTAGCTCGGGTCGCCGACGAGCGCTTCGATGACGCGCTCGAGGCGGGTGGCGACCTGATCGAGCGGGCGGGTGCTGCGTTCGGCTCGACACATGGCCACGGTGCCTTCGATGGCGGCCACGATCAAGGTGGCGGTCTGTTCGGCATCCGCGTCGGTGGCGCCGTGCTCGCGCAACGACTCGGCCAACAGCTCGATCCAGTTCCGGAAGGCCTGCGCGGCGGCCCGCTGAGGCGCGTCGTCGCTGTCGGCGGGTTCCTCTACCGCAACCGCCAGCACCGGGCATCCCGCCCGGAAGTCGCTGTCGATCACCACATTTCGCCACATGTCCACGAACGCCCGCAGCCCGGCCGCCGGGCCCGCGGGCAGTTCCCTGGCGAGTTTGCGAGCGGCCAGTGCGTCGGCGAATCGGACGGCCTCGGTGGCCAGTTGCGACTTGCCGCCGGGGAAGTAGTGATAGGTCGACCCGAGCGGGGCCTGGGCGTGTTTGGCCAGCTCTCGCACACTGGTCGCGTTCAAGCCTCGGCGGCGGATCATATCCGCCGCACCGGCCACCATTCGCTCGCGCGACTCCGCCACGTCCGCCTCCCTCTTGCTCATAACGACTGTCATAGCGTACCGTCCAACTCCTATAACGGTCGTTATAAGTCCTGGTTTTCCGACATCGAATGGAGTTCTAGCTATGCCGATGATCCAGCTGACCCTGCCCGGCGGCGTCCTCACCGCCGAGCGTCGAACCGAGCTGCGCAAGACGCTCGAGACAACGCTGCTGCAGTGGGAAGGCGCACCCGACACCGCGTTCTTCCGCAGCCTGGCCTGGAGCCGGGTGGATGAGGTGCCTGATGGCGCGTTCGGCAGCGCGGAGGACGATCTGCCGCGATTCCGAGTCGATGTCACGGTGCCCGAAGGGGCGCTGTCCGAGCGCCGGAAAGCGGGCTTGATCACCGCGGTGACCACCGATGTCCTCACGGCCGCGGGGCTTTCCGATGCGGATGGACTGCGGGTGTGGGTGCTGATTCACGAACAGCCCGAGGGCACGTGGGGCGCGGCCGGAAATGTGGTGCGGTTCGCCGAACTGGCCGCGCTGGCGAAGGGTCAGCGGGCGGATGCGTGAACTGCAGTTCATCCGTACCGGTCGGCTGGAATGGCGTGAGCGACCCGATCCGGTCCTTCGGGATCCGCGCGATGCGATCGTGCGCCCGTTCGTCGCGGCCCGCTGCGACGGCGACACCCTGCCCATCCATCGCCACGTATCGCGCGCCATGCAACTCGGGATGCGCACCGGGTTGATCGACCCGATCGTGGCCAGCATCTGCGGACCGGTCCCGTTCCGGGGGCCGTTCGGCATCGGCCACGAAGCCATCGCCGAGGTCATCGAGACCGGCCCCGAGGTGACCTCGCTCCGCCGCGGTGATCGGGTGGTGGTGCCATGGGCGATCTCCTGCGGATCCTGTCTCGAATGCACCCGCGGGCTGACCGCGAAGTGCTCGACCACGCGGACCAGCACCCTGGCCGCGTTCGGATTCGGTCCGGCCAGCGGCCAATGGGGCGGCATGGTCGCCGACGCGCTGCGTATCCCCTACGCCGACCACATGCTCGTCAAATTGCCTCCTGGATTGGACCCGCTGCGGGTGGCGGCCGCCAGCGACAACCTCGCCGACGCGTGGCGCTGCGTCGTGCCGCCGCTGGCCCAGCGGCCCGGTGGATCGGTGCTGGTGCTCGCCGGTGCCGCCCAGAGCATCGGCCTCTACGCCGCTGGGCTCGCCGTCGCCAACGGCGCAACCGTCGATTACGTCGACCATCGACCCGAACGGCTCGAGATCGCCGAAAAGCTCGGGGCCACAGTGCATCCCACGGCCGGCAAAGGTCGACTACGTGCTTCCGACATTCCCGGCCGCCGCTACGACATCGCCGTCGAAGCTACCTCGACCGCCGCCGGCGTCGATCTCGCACTGCGTGCCCTGGCACCCGGCGGATATTGCACTCCGGTCGGGTACTACCTGCCGCCCGGCACCAAGGTGCCGCTGATGCATATGTACGCCAACGACGCCACCCTCCACATCAGCGTCTCCCACGTCCGCCCCGTCCTACCCGACCTGCTCGACTTCATCGCCCGCACCGACTTCCCCGCCGAACACGTCACCACCTTGCTCGCCGACTGGGACGACGCACCCCACGCCTACACCAGCCGTACCACCAAGCTCGTCCTACACCGCCCACCACTCGACGCTACGACCTAGGCCAGGCCCGGATCGGCTGCACCGCAAGGGTTTACAGTGCATCGACGCCGGTGGGGGACGCGGACGGTAGTTTCACGGACGGCCAGTTTCGCCCATCTCGACGAGGCGCATCCCCGCCGAGCGGCAAACAGCGGATCGGTCAGAACGCCGTCAGCGACCTGATCGCACCGGCGGTGCCGCGCTCACCTCCTCGCCCACGTATGCCGCCCAGAGCCGCCGGTACGGTCCGTCCGCGGTGAGCAGATCGTCGTGACGGCCGGTCTGCAGTAGACGGCCCTCGCCGACCACGACGATCAGGTCGGCGTCGGCGGCGGTGGCCAATCGGTGGGCGACCACGACGGTGGTGCGTCCGGCCGTCAGGACGTCGACGGCCGCGCGAACCCTGGCATCGGTGGCCAGGTCCAGCGATGCGGTGGCCTCGTCGAGAATGAGGATGTCGGGCTCCACCAGTTGGGCGCGGGCCAGCGCGAGCAGTTGCCGTTGGCCGGCCGACAGGCTCGCGCCGTGTGCGCCGATCGGCTGGCGGTAGCCGTGTTCCAGGGCGGCGATCATCTCGTGTGCGCCGACCGCCCTTGCGGCCCATTCGATTTCGGCCGGAGTGGCGGCGGGTTTGCCGTAGGCGATGGCCGCGTGCACGGTGTCGCCGAACAGGAACGGTTCCTGCGGTACGACGCCGAGCCGCTTGCGGTAGTCGCGCAATCGGTAGCGCCGAATGTCGACGCCGTCGACGAGGACGGCACCGTCGGTGGTGTCGTACAGGCGCGCGAGCAGCTTCACGAGAGTGGATTTGCCCGCGCCCGTCTCGCCGACCACCGCCACCTTCTGGCCGGGCGCGATGCGCAGATCGATATCGGAAAGGACTCGTTTCCCGTCGCGGTCGTAGGCGAAACCGACACCGCGGAACTCGATTTCACCGGCGAGGCGCCGCACCGGCTGCGCCTGATCCGCATCCGGGGTGGTGACCGGTTCCCGCATGAGGACCGCGAGCCGCTGCACGCCGACCACCGCCTGCTGGTAGCTGTCGAAGACCTGGGACAGCTGCTGGATCGGCGCGAACAGCAGGTCGATATAGAGCAGGAACGCGATCAAAGTGCCTGCGGTGAGCGCGCTCTCGCGCACCTGGTGCACACCGACCGCGAGTACCGCGGCGGTGGCGAGCACCGACATGATCTCGATGAACGGAAAGAACACCGCCATCAGCGTCTGACTGCGCAGCCGCGCATCGCGGTAGCCCCAAGAGCGGCGGTCGAATTCGCGCTGATTGACCGCCTCCCGGCGGTATGCCTGGGTCACCGCGATGGTGTCGACGTTCTCCTGCAGGTAGGCATTGGCGGCGCTGACCTGTTCGCGCGCAAGGTTGTACGCGGGCACCGAGGCCCGGCGGAACGCGATCGTCGCCACCACCAGCACCGGCATCAGGGGCAGGACCACCAGCGCCAGCCCGGGGTCGATCACCACCAGCGCGACGATCACCCCGGCGATGGTGAGCGTGCTGGTCAGGGCGACCGCCAAGCCGGTCTGCAGGAAAGTGGACAGACCGTCGACATCGGTGATCATCCGAGTCATGATGCGCCCGGCCAGTTCTCGCTCGTAGAACTGCAGACCCAGGCGCTGGAGCTGCGCGAACACCTTCACCCGCAACCCGTATAGCAGCCGTTCGCCGGCGCGGCCGGTCACCCGCACCTGCGCGACGGTGATAGCCCAGTCCACCACGACCACCAGCAGCGCCAGACCCGCCGCGATCAACAACACATCGCGCGCACCGGTCAGCACACCATGGTCGATGCCGTAGCGCACCAGGAACGGAATCACAATCTGCGCCAGCGCGTCCAGCGCCACCAGCCCCAACCCGGCCAGCAGCGGCAACGCGAACGGCCGCAGCAGTCCGCGCAGATCGAATGCGGTATCCGGGGTGCGCGAAAAGTGTTCGGGCACATCGGGTTCCCCGGTGACCGGCGGCAGCTTGTCGATCAGCGCCCGCACGTCGCCGCTGGGCGGTGCGCTCGACATCATGCCGCCGCCCAGCTGCCCGCCCACGGCTCCCGGGGAGCTCGCCGCGCGTTGCGAGAAGGCCTTCGCCATCTGCTCGAGCGCCCGGGTCTCGTCGCCGTCGGTCTCGGTGTCCACCCATAGTCCGGCGGTGGGCACGGATTCCGCCGCGGTATCCAGATCTGCCGCGATACTGGCCGGATCGGGCGGGGTGAAGAGGGTCCGGAACAGCTCGCCGGAGCTTTGCAGTTCGTGCAGCGAACCCAGTTCGGCGATCCTTCCGCCGTCCAGCACCGCCACCCGGTCGGCCAGCGCAAGCGTTGAGATGCGGTGTGCCACAACGATAGTGGTGCGGCGCCGGACCTCGGCGGCGATGCGCGCGAAGATCTGTTCCTCCACCTGGGCGTCGATGGCGGAGGTGGCGTCATCGAGCACCAGGATGGGGGCATCGGTGATCAGCGCGCGGGCCAGGGCGAGCCGCTGCCGCTGCCCGCCGGACAGCCGCTGTCCGCGTTCACCGATGAGTGTGTCGAGCCCGTCGGGCAGCGCGGCCACGAATTCGTCGGCAGCGGCGAGGTGCAATGCGTGCCACACCTGGTCGTCGTCGGCGTCCGGACGCCCATAGGACACATTGGCGCGCACCGTATCCGCCATCAGCGAGGTGTCCTCGAAGACCATGGCCACTTGGCCGCGCAGCTGCGGCAGGTCCCGAATATCGTTGCCGTCGAGCAGGATTCGGCCCGCATCCGGATCGAACAGCCGTGGCAGCAGCTGCACCAGAATCGACTTTCCGGAGCCCGCCGCACCCGCGATCGCCATGGTCTCGCCCGGTTTGACCACTAGGTCGAGCCCGTCGAGCACCGGCGGCTGATCCTCGAATCCGAAACGCACACCCTGGAATTCGATACGCGGCGCACCGCTCGGCCGGATCGGGGACGCGGGGGTGGCGGCGCGCGCCTGGTCCGGGACCGGAGTCTCGATCACCTCGCGCACCCGATCCAGCGACGCCTTCCCCTGCTGACTGACGGTGAGCAGCATGGCGAACATCCGGATCGGCGGGACGAAGGATCCCAGATAGGTCATGAAGGCCAGGAAGGTGCCCAGGGTGATGGATTGCCGCAGCGCGAGCAGTCCGCCGACAATGAGCACCAGCGCCTGCCCCGCCGCCGGAATCGCCTGCATGGTGGGCGTGAATCGGCTGGTTATCCGAGTGATCCGCAACCGCGACCGGTACAGGTCGCGGGCGGAGTCGGCCAGCTGATCCAGCTCATGGGATTCCTGACCGAACCCCTTCACCACCCGCACGCCCGTCACCGCGGCCTCCACCCGCATGGCGACCTCGGCGGCCCGCGCCTGCGCATCCCAGTTGGCCGGGAACAGTTCGCGCTGACTGCGTGTCGTGATCAGCCACAGCGCCGGGACCACAAGCAGCGCGATCGCCGTCAGGGCAGGTGACATCGTCGACATCAGTACCAGCGACACCGCGAGCAGTATCGCGTTTCCGGAGACCAGCGGAACCAGTTGCAGGAACATCTGGATCAGCGTCACGTCGGTAATGGCGCGGCTCACCACCTGCCCGGTGTACAAGCCGGAGCGCTGCCGCCCATTGAGGCGCAACAGCGCCGCGAACAGATCGCGGCGCAGATCGTGCTGCACATCCAGCGACAGTCGCGAGGATCCGGTGCGGCGCTGATATCCGGCGGCGAATCGCACGGCGCCGACGGTGAGCAGCAGCGCGATCCATGGCAGCACCGATGCCTCGGTGGTGGTGAGGGTATCGACCATATGCCGCACGATCAGCGGCAGGACCGCGGTCAGCACCGCCGCCAGCACCGATCCGATGCCAGCGGTGAGCACCGTCCGCCGATGCGCCGCACAGCGCCGCAGCAGATACCGAATCCAGCCGGTGGACTGTGTGTTCGAGGGATGGGAATTCGGCTCCGCGGCCCCGGAATCCGAGGCCGCGGCGTCGAAACAGCCGGAGTCCGAACTCATCCGGCGACCACCAGCGCATCCGCTCCCGAGAACTGGTTCGCCGGCCGCGCCAGGCCGTAGTGGCCGCGCAGCGTGGTCTCGGTGTACTCGGTGCGGAACAGCCCGCGCCGCTGCAGGATCGGCACCACCTCGTCCACGAACCGCTCCAGACCGGACGGCAGCACCGCGGGCATGATGTTGAATCCGTCGGCCGCGCCGCGGGTGAACCACTCCTCGATGGTGTCGGCCACCTGCTCGGCGGTGCCCGCGAAGGTGTGATGACCGCGTCCGCCACCGAGGCGGCCGATCAGCTGACGCAGGGTAAGCCGTTCGCGCCGTGCGAGATTCACGATGAGCGTGAACCGGCTCTTCGCCCCCTGGATCTCGTCCTCGGTGGGCAGATCGTCGGGCAGCTCACTGTCGAGGTCGAGATCGTCCACCGGAATGCCCCAGTTGTGGGCGAGTTGACGCTTCGCGTATTCGGGCGAGATCAGCCGCTCCAGTTCGGCGTCCAGCTCCCGGGCATGTTCCTCGGTGTCACCGATGACGGGCACGATGCCGGGCAGGATCTTGATGGATTCCGGATCCCGGCCGAATGCGATCGCGCGGCGCTTCACATCGGCGTAGAACGCCAGACCGTCCTCGAGGGTCTGCTGCGCGGTGAATACGGCCTCGGCGTGGCGCGCCGCGAACTCCTTACCATCCTCGGACGAACCAGCCTGCACCAGAACGGGATACGCCTGCGGCGAGCGCGGCAGATTCAGCGGCCCCGCCACCTTGAAGAACCGGCCCTCGTGTTCGATCTTGCGCACCTTGTCGGGATCGGTGTGGACACCGGATTCCTTATCGGCAAGCACCGCGTCATCGGCCCAGCTGTCCCACAGCTTCGTCGCGACCTCGACGAATTCGGCGGCCTTCTCGTAGCGCAGCCTGTGGTCGGGGACGTCGTCGAGTCCGAAATTGCGGGCCGCGTCGCCTCCGGCGGTGGTGACGATATTCCAGCCGACCCGTCCATTCGACACCCAATCGATGGAGGCGAACCGGCGCGCCAGGTTGAACGGCGAGTTGTAGCTGGTGGATGCGGTGGCGATGAGACCGATCCGGGAGGTCTGCACGGCAATGGCGGTGAGCAGCACCGTGGGCTCGAGTTTGCCACTGGGGCGGCGTCCGGTGTCACCGAACAGCACGGGGCTGTCGGCGAAGAAGATGGAATCCAGCTTCCCGCGCTCGGCGATCTGCGCGAGACGCACATAGTGCTCGATCTTGGTGTTCGAATGCGGATCCGATTCCGGGAGCCGCCACGACGCCTCGTGGTGCCCGGTGGACATCAGAAATGCGTTGAGGTGCAGTTGTTTCGACATGCGGGAGTCCTTTCAGATACCGGCCGGGACGACGCCCAGCGCGGTCAGTAGGTAATTCCGGGGCGCCCGGATCGCGCTCGGCGGGAAGTTCGAAGGGAAGGGCGACGGTGCGGCGGCCAGTCCTATTCGGCGAATGGTGGTTCGCAATTTCGACCCTCTACGGCAAACGCCGGAATGCATTACGGAAATCCGAACGGCGGCGACAATCGAGGATTTCGAACCGGATGGCGGGTGCGTGCTTTCCCATACACCGACTGTCCCGTAAGACGTTGCGATCTGGCAACATTCGTTCGACTTAAAATTACTCGGAATAAAAGGCCGTGATCGCGGGGACCGGCGCGGCCGCGGCAACCACCCCCAGCGGATCGGTGAACAACTGCTGCAACACCACGGTGCCGGCCGCCGTTTCCAGTGCCCGCCCGATGAACGACGACCCCGTGACGATCTCCTCGGGCCGCTCACACGACGAGAACCGTCGCACCACATCGAGATACGCCGCGCGCACCCCCGGCACCCGCATCAGCGCCGGATCCACGATCACCACCGCATCCGGATCGAGTAGGTCGATCAGCACCGCGACCACCCGGCCGAGCACCCTGGCCCGATCCGCGAACAGTTCGCGCGCCGCCTCGTCCCGCTCGGCGACGGCGATGAGATCCGAAATACCGTTCACCGCAAGCGATTCCCGCCGAGCCCGCGCCACCAGGGCGCGATCGGTGCATTCGGCCAGCGCCGCCTCGGCCTCCCCACCGGCCAGCCGGGTAATCGCCCCGGCGGCCGACCGGGGACCGTAATGCACCCGCCCGTGCACCGCGAACGCCACATCGATCACATTGCCCGCGAACAGCGCCACCGTCGCCGCGGCGGTACGCGCCGTCCCGAACAACTGCTCCGCGTGCAGCAGCGCCCTGGTATGGCTGTCCAGACTGACCGGAAGTCCGGTTCGTTCGGAAAGATACTGTCGCACAGCGACATTGCGCCAGCGCAGGGAAATATGATCGACGACCGCCCCCGCCGTACTGTCGACCCACCCGCCGATCGCCACCCCCAGCCCGATCACCCGCTCGCTGAGTTCGGCCCGCAACCGCCGCACCTCGGCGGCCGCCGCGTCGAGAATCTCGTCCGGATCCAGACTCGAGTGTGGCAGGCGATGCGAGAGCCGTACTGTACCGGCGATATCGAGCACCGCGACAGTGACGTGCCCGGCCGCGATATGCACTCCGATCACCACATTGCCAGCGCTGTTCAACCCCAGCGGCGAATGTGGCCGCCCCATCCCGGCCGGGCTCGCCGTCTCCGGATGTTCGACCAGCAACCCGGCCGCCACCAGCGCCCGCACCTGCGTGGTCACCGTCGCCGGTGACAGCTCGGCCACCCGTGCGATCGCGGTCCGCGTCGCCACGCCCGATTCCAGCACCGCCCGCAGAACCGCCCCCGCGCTATTGCCCGCTGCCACCGCCATCCGAATTCACCTTCACCTCGATCGAACGTTCCCATCGTCGATCGAGTGGGGCCCTCGAGGAACCGTTGCGCTCGAGCCGATTCTGTTGCTCGATTCACACACCTGACCGCGAGAACCCGCGCACGCCCATATCGCCGCGCTCACCCACCACCTGCTCTACGCCGACGCGGTCGCCATCTCCGACCCCATCCCTGAGTATTCGACGAACGCTGTTTCGAACTCGGCGCCCCCACGCGGAGGTGTTCGCGTACCGACGCCACCGCCTTGCCGAACTCACGCATTTCCTCGTCCACCTCGCCCCGGCTGTCGAGACCGGCATCCTGGCCTTCATCGACGCGCCCGGCTATCAAGTCAGCTACACCGCGCGGGATCTACAGAAACTCGCTCAGCGGCGGGATATTCGCAAAGTCGTCGACGAGCTCGACCCGGCCGGCGAAGAACTGTTCCGGCAAGCCGGCGACCAACGTCTCGGACTGCCGCCCGGAACGATGCCGGCGCTCGCCCCGGAGTCCTACGCCAGTATCGCGCTCAACGGCATCCTGGCCGGCCTCGGCGTCGGCGACGCCGAGCAGGCCGCACTTCACTCGCCCGCCACCACGCCGTATTCCGCGAACTCTGGACACAGCAAGGTGTCAGTCGATGGCCAGTCGGGCGCTCAGCGCGCCCGACCCACGGCCCTCGACTGACACCTGGTCCGCAGTCAGCGGAAGGTCCCCGTGCTCAGCTCAGGAGGTCGGCTGGGTGAGGTCGTAGACCGTGCTCCCGCCGACGGTGGTGGCGGTGTAGTGGGCTTGGACCCATGCGGTGATCTCGCTCGAGCTGCTGGCATCGCCGCCTCGGCCACCACCCATGCCGCCGCCGGAGATGAAGTAGGTGATGTCTCCGTTGGCGACGTACTGCTGGAACTGGGCCAGCGTCGGTGAATTGTCGCTGCCAGTGAATCCGCCGATCGCCATGACCGAGGTGGCGGTGGCGAGTTCGAGGCTGCCGGCCGATTGCGAGCCCACCGTCGCCGCGGCCCAACGGGTGTCGGTCTTCTTCAGCATTTCTTGCAACTCCGTGTTGTTGGAACTCGCGTTGCCCGGACCGCCGCCCGCACCGCTCGGATCCGCCGCGGCTTGATCCTCCGTACCGGACGCCGTTGTCGGCGCGTCTGTGGCGCCGTTCGCCGGTCGAGCGGAAGCGCCTGCCTCCGTGGACATTCCGCCCGGCGCGTTGCCTCCGCCGCCGGGTCCGCCGCCGAATCCGCGACCGGTATTCGGGCCGGAGGTAGGGATGGAGCCGCTGTGCGCCGTCGCGGCGGTCTCGATCGTGTACGCGGTGGTTCCCGCCAGCCCGAACAGCAGACCGGCGATGACCACGACGGCGGTGAACTTACGCAGTTGGTGCGCGCCGACGATCATGATCGCGGCGATCACGATCGAGCCGACCAGGATGATCCAGCGCAGCGCCGGATACCAGTCGGGTGTGCGGTCGAGCAGGATGTAGTTCCAGACTCCGGTGGTCGCGGAGATGGCGCCGAGGGCGATACGGGCTGTCAGGAATTGGCGGCCGCGCCACAGCTCGGTCACCGAGATCGCCACTACCGCGGCGATGGCGGGCGCGAGCGCCACCGTGTAGTACGGGTGCATGGTGCCCTGCATGTAGCTGAACACGACACCGGTCACGAGCAGCCAACCGCCCCAGAGCAATAGCGCCGCGCGGGTGCGTCCGGTGCGCGGGGTACGGCGGGTGAACCACAGTCCCGCGACCAGACCGATCAGCGCCGCGGGCAGCAGCCAGGAGATTTCGGTGCCCATCGAGTCACCGAACATGCGGGTGATTCCAGTGCTGCCGCCGAAACCGGTGTTGCCACCGCCACCGCCACCGCCGCCACCGCCGTTGCCCTCACCGCCGAGGACGCGGCCGAGACCGTTGTAGCCCAGGGCGAGGTCGAGCAGACTGTTATCGGTCGATCCGCCGATGTACGGCCGGGAGTCCGTCGGCCACAAGCTGACCAGGGCGACGAACCAGCCACCCGAGATCACCATGGCCACGAATGCGCCGAGCAGCTTGACGATTCGACGCCAGAACCCGATCGGCGCGGCGACCAGGAACACCAGACCGAGCGCGGGCAGCACCAGGAACGCCTGCATCATCTTGGTGAGAAAGCCGAAACCCACTGCCACACCGGCCAATGCGAGCCAGCGTCCACTGCCGTGTTCGGTCGCACGGACCGTGCAATATGCCGCCACGATGAGCAACAGCACCAGCAACGCGTCCGGATTGTTGAACTTGAACATCAGTGCCGCGACAGGAGTCAGCGCCAGCACCGCACCGGCCAGCAGACCGGCCGCCGGACCGCTCCAGCGCCGCACCGCACCGTGCACCAGGCCGACCGAGGCGACTCCCATCAGCGCCTGGGGCAACAGCATCGAGAACGAACTGAACCCGAGGAGCCTGCCGGACAGGCCCATCACCCACAGCGATGCCGGTGGCTTGTCGACCGTGATGGCGTTGCCCGCGTCCAGCGAGCCGAACAGCAGCGCCTTCCAGCTCTGTGTGCCCGCCTGCACGGCGGCGGCGTAGAAGTCGTTGGCCCAGCCGGATTTGCTCAGTCCCCACAGGTAGAGCACGGCGGTGGCGATCAGCAGCGTCCACAGTCCGGGTCGGGCCCAGCGTGGCTGATCCGGTGGGCCGAACAGCAATCGGGTCGCTCGCGCCGGCTTCTCCGGCTCGGCACGGTGGGTGGTGCGCCGCGGCGGCGCTTCGGTGATCGTCATATCGAATCCTCTGTCGGCTATCGATTCAATGGGTGGGACGGTGCCGACCGGCGCGTTCGTCGGATGCGGTACCGCGCGAACCCTCGCTTGCTCCTCGGGTCGCGGTAGTCATGTCCAATGTTGGGACTGCGGCGTGGGCCGACTCTTTGTCCAAGCTATGCACCGCCTGTGAACCCGCGCCGCTCTCACACGCACAGTTCGAGCGGTCGGTAACCCACTCTCTGGATCAACCAGGCCGCCGTCATCAGGCCGGCCAGGACCGGCGGGACACGGCTGTACTCGAGCCGTTCCCGTGGCTGGGAGCGTGGCGGCCCTTCCGCGGGCTGGTCACGCGGCTCCGGCCTGCCTGGTTCGGTCCACGCCGAGCCGGTCCAGCAGCCAGTCGCGTAACTCCGCGCTGTACTCCTCCCGCGCCAACGCGAAATCCACTGCGGCACGCAGATATCCGGCCGGATTGCCGATGTCGTGCCGAATGCCGCGGTGCACGACGACGTGCACCGGATGTCCCTCGGCGATGAGCAGGGCGATGGCATCGGTTAGCTGGAGCTCGCCACCCACGCCCGGTTCGATCCGGCGCAGTGCGTCGAAGATCGCGCGATCGAGCAGATAGCGGCCCGCCGCGGCGTAGGTCGAGGGGGCCTGTCCCACCGCCGGTTTCTCGACCATTCCGTTGACCCGCAGCACATTCGGGTCAGCAGCGTCACGTACCGGCTCGACGTCGAAGATGCCGTAGGCGCCGACGTGATCCGCCGGAACGTCGATCGCGCACAGTACGCTGCCGCCCCGCCTACGCCGCACGCGCGCCATCGTGTCCAGCACGCCGCGTGGCAGCACCAGATCGTCTGGCAGCAGAACGGCGACCGAACTCTCGTCCGCGGCGAGCACGCGCTCGGCCTGCAGCACGGCGTGCCCGAGCCCCAGCGGACGTTCCTGGAGCACGGTCCGCACCGCCAGCAGGCCGGGAGCGTTGCGAACCTTCTCCAGCAGCGCCGATTTCCCGCGTTCCGCGAGCGCGTGCTCGAGCTCCCGATCCGTGGCGAAATGCGCTGCGACGCCTTGTTTCCCGGGTGCGGTGACCAGCACCAGCCGATCGGCGCCCGCGGCGGCGGCCTCCTCGGCCACCAACTCGACGCCCGGTGTGTCGACCACCGGCAGCAGTTCCTTCGGCACCGACTTGGTGGCGGGCAGGAAGCGGGTGCCCAAGCCTGCGGCGGGCACCACCGCGGTGCGGAACGGGCGGACGATATCCGTTGTGGCGTAATCCATTTCGTTCTCCCTTGGTTGTGCTCGACTCAGCCGACCGTGCCGCCGCTGAGGTCGTAGACGGTGACGCCGTCGATGGTCTGGGCGGTGAAGTTGGCCGCGACCCAGGCGGCGATTTCGGTCGCGGCCTGGCTGCCGCTGGAGGATCCGCGCATGCCGCCCATGATTTGGGCGCTGATGAAGTAGTGGATCTTGTGCTGCGCCACGTCATCCTGGAATTCGGCCAGAGTGGGGGCCGGATCGGTGCCGTTGAAACCGCCGACGGCCATCACCGGATCCCCGGTGGCCAACTGGTAACCGGCGGCGTTGTTGGATCCGACCGTGGCCGCGACCCAGGTGTAGTCGCCGGCGTTCGCGGTCAGCGCCGCGGTCAGGTTCGCACCCGGCGTCACGCCGCCCAGCAGCCCGCCCATCGGGCCGCGACCACCACCGACGTTCCCGGTGCCGGTGCCGGTGCCGGTGCCGGTGCCACCGTCCGTGCTGCCTGTCGGTGCCCCTGTGCCACCGCCGTCACTGTTGCCGGACGGTGTGCCCGCACTGGGTCGGCCGCCGGGGAACGACCGACCTGCCCCGGCAGGCCCCGCCGACGGGATCGCCCCGCTGTGCGTCGTCGCCGCGGTCGCCAGCGCATACGCGCCCGGCCCCGCCAGCCCCGCGGCCAACGCGAGCGCCAGCACAACGCTCGCGATGGCCTTCGGCAACCTGCCCGCCACCAGCAGCAGTGCCGCCGATCCGACACCGGCCACGGCGATCACCGGGCTCAGCCACGGCAGCCAGTCGCTGGTTCGGGAAAGCAGGACGCACGCCAGCAGAGTCGTCACCACGAGCGCACCGGACAGCACCGCTGTCGCCCGAATGTCGTTGCGGCGCCGCCAGAATAGGGCCGCACCGATGCCGATCGTCGCGGCGATCGCGGGGGCCAGCGCCACCGTGTAATAGGGATGCAGAATTCCATTGGCGAAGCTGAACACCACGCCGGTGACGATCAACCAGCCCAGCCACAGCAACAGCGCCGCCCGGGTGCGGTCGGTGCGCGGGGCCCGCCGCGTGATCCACAGTCCGGCAACGCCGAGAATCAGCGCCGCGGGCAGCAACCAAGCGATCTGGCCGCCCATCTCGGATCCGAACAGCCGCGCCCACCCGACATCGGAGTTCAGGTTGCCGAGACCGCCGGTCTCGTTACCGGTCAACCGGCCGAAACCGTTGTAGCCCAAGGCTAATTCGAGGATGCTGTTGTGCTGCGACCCACCGATGTACGGCCGCGAGGACGCGGGCCACAATGCAACCAGCGCCAGATACCAGCCCGCGGACACCACCATCGCGAGCACCGCGACCACCGACCTGATGATCCGCGTACGCAGCGGCACATGTGCGGCGAGCAGGAACACCACCGCGAATGCGGGCAACACCAGGAACGCCTGCATCATCTTGGCCAGGAAGCCGAACCCGACCGCCACTCCCGCCAAGGGCAACCACCAAGCGCCGCTGTCCTTTTCGATCGCCCGCAGCACGCAGTAGGCGGCGACGGTCAGCAGCAGAACGAGTAGCGAATCGGGATTGTTGAAGCGGAACATCAAAGCCGCCGCCGGTGTCAACGCCAGTACCGCACCGCCCAGGATCCCCGGCCAGTGACCAGCGACCCGCCGCACCGCCGCGTACAGGACCCCGACGGCCGCAACACCTTCCAGCGCCTGCGGCACCAGCATGCTCCACGAATTGAAGCCGAACAGTCGCGCCGAGATATCCATCACCCATAGCGCAGCGGGTGTCTTGTCCACGGTGATCGCATTGGCGGCGTCGCTGGATCCGAAGAGCATCGCCTGCCAACTCTGTGATCCGGCCTGCACGGCCGCGGCGTAGAAGTCGTTGGCCCAGCCGCTCGCACCGAGATCCCACATGTACAGCAACGCGGTGGCGGCCAACAGCAGCACCAGCGACAACCGCTGCCACCGCTGACTCCGTCCGATCGACGGTACCGGCGATGGTGGTGCCGGGGCCCGAACGTCCAGCAAGGTCGTAGTCATACTTCGATCCTGGTGACCCGACGTGGTTGCCACCTTGGGCGTGGCTGTGAGGTCGCTGTGCGCTCAGTCCGCTACGTCACCGGGCAGGCGCACGGTGAATTCGGTATGCCCCGGCGCGCTGTCCACCACGATGTCCCCGCCGTGGGCCTGCACCACCGCGGCGACGATCGCCAGCCCGAGGCCGGTGCTGCCCGCCCGCCGCGAACGCGAGGAGTCGCCCCGGGCGAAGCGCTGGAAGACCTCCGGTTGCAGTGCGGCCGGAATGCCGGGCCCGTCATCGGTCACCCGCCACACCGCACCCCGGTCGCCGTCGAAATCCAACGAGGTGACCACGGTGGTACCGGGCCCGGTGTGGGTGCGCGCGTTGGCCAGCAGATTCGCCAGTACCTGATGCAGCCGGGCCGCGTCGCCGGTGATCACTACCGGCTCATCCGGCAGTTCCAGATCCCACTGCTGCTCGGGACCGGCGATATGCGCGTCACTCACCGCGTCCACCGTCAGCTGGGTCAGATCGACCGGCTCGTGCTCGAGCCCGCGTCCGGAATCCAGTCGCGCCAACAGCAGCATGTCCTCGACCAGCCCGGTCATCCGCCGGGATTCGGAGTCCACTCGGCCCATCGCATTGGCCACATCGGCGGGCACCTCGGCCCGCTTGCGTTGGGCCAGTTCGGCATAGCCGCGGATCGCGGCCAGCGGTGTGCGCAGCTCATGGCTGGCATCGGCGAGAAATTGCCGGACCCGGGTCTCGCTGTCGTGCCGCGCCGACAACGCGCTGGTGATGTGATCGAGCATCCGGTTGACCGCGGAGCCGAGCTGACCGACCTCGGTGCGCGGATCGGCGTCCGCGGCCGGAACCCGAACGGGCAGCGCCACTTCGCCGCGATCCAGTTGCAGATCGGCGACTCGGGTCGCGATGGCCGCAACGCGATCCAGCGGTGCGAGGGCGCGCCGGATCAGCCAGATCCCCACCGTGATCGCGACGATCAGGACGGCCGCGGTGCCGATCACCAGGATCAGCAGCACCCGCATCAAGGTCGCCTCGACCGACGCCAACGGCAAACCGGTGATGACGGTCTTACCCTCCCAGGTCGAGTCCGCGACCACTCGGTAGCGACCTTGGCCGTCGAGATCGACGGTGACCGATTTTCCGGTGGCCACCGCTGCGAGCTGCTGTCGCGCCGTATCCGACAGCGCTGTCTGAGTGCCGTCGGCGCCGATCTTGCCCGCGGTGACGCTGCCCTGGTTGACGAGCGCGCCGACCGTATCGGGTTGAATGCCGCGCCGGTCCAGGAAATCGGGGCCGGGCCCTTGCGACGGCGGCCGCGGCGGCGGAGTTGGTGCCTGTCCACCCGGCGGCGGCCCGAGACTCGGTCCCCCACCGACGTCCGCCAGTGAGCGTCGCTGCATATCGATCAGTTCGGTATCGAGCTGGTGCACCAAGAACTGTTGCAGCGCAAGCTCTGTCGCGGCACCGATACCGACGACCACGATCACGAGTAACAACACCTGGCCGACCAGCAGGCGAGCCCGCAGCGACCAGCGACGCGGCGATCGCAACGCGTCAGCCCGCGGGCTTGAGGACATATCCGGCACCGCGCAGCGTGTGGATCATCGGCGCACGTCCGCCGTCGATCTTCTTGCGCAGATACGAGACGTACAGCTCGACGATATTGGACCGCCCGCCGAAGTCGTAGCTCCAGACCCGATCCAGAATCTGCGTCTTGCTCAAGACCCGCTTGGGGTTGCGCATGAAGTAGCGCAGTAGCTCGAATTCGGTAGCGGTCAACGTGATGAGCTCACCGCTCCGGGTGACCTCGTGGCTGTCCTCATCGAGCACCAGGTCACCGACCACGATCTGGGCGCCACTGTCCTCGGTGGTCACCCCGGTGCGGCGCAATAGCGCCCGCAGCCGCAGCACCACCTCCTCGATGCTGAACGGCTTGGTCACATAGTCGTCGCCGCCCGCGGTCAAGCCGGCGATGCGATCCTCGACCGAGTCCTTCGCCGTCAACAGCAACACCGGCAGGTGCGGTATCTGCTGACGCAATTTGCCGAGCACCTCGAGCCCGGTCATATCCGGCAGCATCACATCGAGCACCACCACGTCCGGGCGCGTCTCGCGCGCCTTGGTGACGGCCGTGCGCCCGTCGCCGGCGGTGGTGACGTCCCAGCCCTCGTACCGCAGCGCCATGGACACCATTTCGGCCAGCACCGGCTCATCGTCGACGACGAGCACGCTGATGGCGCTGCCGTCGGCACGGCGCATGACGGCGCGTTCGGCTGGACTGTTTCCGGTGGTCATCGTGGACATTCTCGCATCATGCCGACCCGTTCTTGGGTGTAGCTGTGCGATGTCTATGTGCCAGCTGTGAGCGCCACGGCACAGTCGATCCTGACCTCGTCCACAGCTCGCTCCTAAGTCGGCGAACCAGGGTTGATCCAACGGCGGCGCGCACAGCCGCCCGGTCAGTACCGCAGAGGAGCATCCGCACAATGACCAACCCCGGCCAGCAACCCCCGTCCGACGGCGAACACGTCTGGGGCGCACCACAGTCCGCGCCCGCGTGGTCGACGAAGAAGACCCTGGCAGCCGTCGGCATCGCCGCTGTGATCGCCGTCGCAGGCGGCGGCGCGATCTACGCCGCCGCGCACCACACCAGTAGCGATCGCGGCTTCGGCGGTCCGGGCGGCGGACCCGGTATGAGCATGAACGGCGCCGCGGGCAGCCGCGGTCAGAACGGATCGACCGGTTCCGGCGCCATGATGTCCGGACCAGCGCTGCACGGCCAGTTCGTCGTCTCCGACGGCAACGGTGGCTACACCACCGAACTGACCCAGACCGGAACCGTGACCGCGATATCCAGCACCTCCGTCACCGCCAAGAGCGCCGACGACTACTCCCACACCTACACCATCACCGCGACGACCACGTCGGCCTCGGTCAAGGTCGGCGACACGGTGAGCATTCGCGGCACCGAGAAGGACGGAACGGCCACGGCGACCGCGATAACCACGGGCACCACCCCCGATGCGGGCCCGCAGGCGAACGGCGGCATGGGCGGACCGGCTATGGGCGGACCGGGTATGGGTCAACCGATGGACGGCCAGCAGCGCCGCCCCAGTTCATAGCTACCCCGGAACACGCGAAAGCCCCGCACCCGGAGGGCGCGGGGCTTTACCTAGCCGCGTCGATCAGATTGCGCGGACGTCCTGGGCCTGCGGGCCCTTCTGTCCTTGTCCGACCTCGAACTCCACGCGCTGTCCTTCTTCAAGGGACTTGAATCCCGAGCCGGATACGGCGGAGTAGTGCACGAAGACGTCAGGGCCGCCACCGTCCTGTGCGATAAAACCGAAGCCCTTTTCGGCGTTGAACCACTTCACACTGCCTTGAGTCATTGCTTTACTTCATTCTTTTCTGTAGATGAGCCAAGCGGATCACGTCGATAAGCCTGATCTCACTGGACAAGCATCCCATGAATCGCGGCAAAAAGCGCAGAGTGTGAGCCAGCCGACCCTCGGCACCCCGAACGGTCACTGACTGCCGTGTCCGGTCGGGTGACTGATCTGCCGCCACTCCCGGTCCCAGCGCGCATGCCGCCGGTGGTCGAGCACCCACCCGGTCGACCACAGGACCGCCGCCGCGCCGACCCAGATCTCGATCAGTACCGTCGCGCCGACTCCGATACCGCGGATGGCGGCGGCACTGGATCGCTGAGGAGCGGCGGTCGGCTGCCCGTCCGGACCGAGCCACAGGGGCACGGCCGCACCCGCTTGCGCCGTATCCGGGACGACGATCGTCGCCCTGCCGGATTTTCCGTCGCGATCCCAGGTGACCGCCGCCTGGTAGTGCTCGGCCGTGGTGCCGTTGCGATCGGCCACCTGCATCCGCACCGGAGTTCCGATGACCGTCGCCGAGACCGCAGTTTTCGTCGCATTCTCGGCCCGGATCTGCTCGGCGGCCGAGCTATAGGCCGCCGTCCCGGACGCCGCGGCCGCGGGTACCCCGAGCAGCAGCACCAATACGACCAGGATCCGAACGAGCCCTTGCACCCGATCCGATACCCGCATCAGCGGACTCGGGTTCCACGGCTGCACCCGCCACATCCGCACCGGCAACGTCGACACCTTTACCACCTCCTACGGCAGAGCCGCCACGGCCTGCTACGGCAGAGCCACCTCGGCGACTCCTTACTTCAGACATTCCCCCGCGTCACCGATTGACACAAGTCCCGATTCATCCGCAGGTCAGCGCCCACTGGATCCCATGAGCCGACCACGCTCTCGCCATCCCTGAGAACAGTTCGAGCGCACAGTAGGGTCGACCTGCCTGGCACTGCCGCCCACACTTTTCCGGAGGTATCAGTTGTCGAAACGGCTGTTGGCGGTCATCGTGCTGCTGGCCGCGGTCAGCGCGTGCACCAGCAATTCGAAGCCCGCTATGCCGCTGCCTTACCGCGGTGACGCGACACAGGTCATTACCGTTGTCGCGGACAAAGCCTCCGCGACAACCGCGACACTGACCGCGTGGCAACACTTTTCGGATGGGTGGCGCGCGGAAATCGGGCCGGTGCGGGCGTTTGTCGGGCGGGATGGGGTCGGGCAGGCCAGTGAAAGCTCCGCGCACACTCCCGCCGGTGTGTGGACGCTCAGCGAGGCCTTTGGGATCGCGCCGGACAACGAGAGCGGACTTCCGTATCGACAGGTGGGCAGCTCGGACTGGTGGGTTTCGGATGTCGACGCGCCGACTTACAACCAGTACGCGCATTGCGAAACGGGCGCTTGCGATTTCGACGAGCAGTCCAGTGAGAACCTCGGGGCGGCCGGTCCGGCGTATGAGCACGCGGTCGTGATCGACTACAACCGCCAACCTGTTGTCGCGGGTGCGGGCTCGGCCTTCTTCCTGCATGTCGAGACGGGGCGACCGACCGCGGGGTGCGTCGCGATCGCGGCGGCCGATCTGCGGACCGTACTGCGGTGGCTGGATCCGAGCGCGCGTCCGGTGATCAATATCGGGATCGCGCACCGCGACTGACTATCCGCAAATGACCTCGATCGCTGCGGCGAGTACGGCGAGACCATGGTCCAGTTCGTCGTCGGTAATGGTCAACGGCGGCAACAGCTTTACCACCTCGTCGGCGGAGCCCGAGGTTTCCATCAGTAGTCCGCGTTCGAAGGCGAGCTGGCATACCTTGCCCGCTCGGGACGCGTCCTCGAAGACCACCCCGTGCACCAGCCCGCGGCCACGGGTCGACACACCGGGAAACACCGCCGCGATTTCGGCAAGGGCGCGCGCCGTGCGTTCGCCTTTGGCCAGCGTCGCGAGTTCCAGTGTGCTGTCGGACCAGTAGTGCTCGAGCGCAACCCGCCCCGTGACGAACGCCGGGTTGTTGCCGCGGAAGGTGCCGTTGTGCTCGCCGGGCGCCCACTGATCGAGTTCGGGCTTGAAAAGCACCAGCGCCATCGGCAATCCGTAGCCGCCGATCGATTTGGACAGCGTCACGATATCGGGAGTGATACCGGCCGATTCGAACGAAAAGAACCCACCGGTCCGTCCGCAACCCATCTGCACATCGTCGACGATCAGCAAAATGCCGCGCGCCGCACATAATTCGGCCAATTGCCGTAGCCATTCCGCGCGCGCGACGTTCACCCCGCCCTCACCCTGCACCGTCTCCACGATCACCGCCGCAGGCTTGTCCAGACCGGAGGAGGGATCGTCCAATGCGCGCCGCATCCAGCGCAGATCGTCGGCCTCGTCGAGGTAGCCGTCATAGGGCATGGGCATCACGTGCACCAGCGGCACCCCGGCGCCGGCACGCTTGGCGGCATTGCCCGTCACCGACAAAGCGCCGAGCGACATCCCGTGAAACGCGTTCGTGAAGTTGAGCACGGTCTGGCGACCGGTGACCTTCCGGGCCAACTTCAACGCGGCTTCAACGGCATTCGCACCGGTCGGCCCCGGAAACTGCACCTTGTAGTCCAGCCCGCGCGGCCCGAAGATCGTGTCGCGCAGGGTCTCCAGCAGCCGCCGCTTGGCCACCGTCGACATGTCCAGACTGTGGATGATCCCATCGCCGGCGATGTAGTCGAGCAACGCCCGCTTGAGAATCGGGTTGCTGTGCCCGTAGTTCAGCGCGCCCGCGCCCGCGAAGAAGTCCAGGTAGTCCTTGCCGTTCTCATCGCGTAGCCAAGCGCCGCTGGCGGTATCGAAGACGGTCGGCCAGCACCGGCAGTACCCGCGCACATTCGATTCGAGTGCCTCGAAAACGGTCATCTGGACGACAGTCATCGACGATCCTTCCTGTCGTGCACGAGCGACTCGGGCCTACTCGGAGCAACGCAAACAAATCTGAAGTGACTGTGTTTCTAACATCGGCGTATCGGGTTTGTCGCACTTTTCCAAAAAACGCGCGCACACCTTCCGCGCGTCCGCTCGCGCGCCGTAGAGTTAGCCGTTTGTGCGCGGCATAGCGGAGGGGGACGGATTGCAGCTTGCCGCAGTGCATGCGCTCCGCACGGCGCGCGTGTACCTCTACCTGGCCCGCGCCGGTTTCCGACGCCAATCCCAGTACAAACTCGCGATGTTCGCCGGACTCTTCACAAACTGCGTGTTCGGTTTCGTGCGCGCCGCGGTCATGATCGCCGCCGTGCGCGGCTCCGGCGAGTTCGGTGGTTACGACGCGGGATCGATCGGCGCGTACGTCTGGCTGTCCCAGGGCCTGCTCGGCGCGACCCAATTCATGGGACCACCACTGGAATTGGTGGATCGGGTCAAGAACGGCGATGTCGCGATCGACTTCTTACGTCCGGTCGATGTCCAATTCAGTTATCTCGCTATCGATCTCGGCCGCGCCGCCTGCACGATCCTGCCGCGTGGCTTGCCAAGCGTACTGGTCGGCGTCTTCACTTTCGGGCTCGCCATGCCCGGCACACCCGGACCATATGTGCTCGGACTGACCAGTGTGGTGCTGGCCGTAGCGTTGTCATTTCTATGCCTGTTCGCCGTCGGATTGATCGGATTCTGGGTAGTAGAAACACGCGGCATCCGGGTGCTATACCAGATTTGCGGCACGTTTCTGGCCGGGCTGTTCGTGCCGGTCCACATGTTCCCGGCATGGCTGCGCACCGCCGCGCACGCCACCCCGTTTCCGTCGATTCTGCAATCGCCGATCGACATCCTGTCGGGCCGGGTCACCGGGATGGAATCCGTGATGGTCCTTGCCACACAGGTGTTCTGGGTTCTCGCGGTCGGTGCGATCGGCCGGGTGCTGGTGGCGGCCGGACGCCGCAGGCTGGAGGTACAGGGTGGCTGAGCCCCCGTATACGCCCGTACCGGTCGGTACTTGGTACACCCCGTACGCGGCAGTGTTGCGGTCCCGGATGCAGGCTCAGCGCGCCTACCGATTGTCTTTCGCCAGTGAAATATTCAGCGCCTTCCTGATCGGCATCGTCGAATTCGCCGAGGTGTGGGTCATCTACCACAATGTCCGAATGCTCGGCGGGCTCGACCTGAACGGCGCGTTGTTGCTGTTCGGCCTGAGCAACACCGGATTCGCACTGGCCCAGGTGCTTTTCGGGCACCTCGATTCGCTGCCTACACTGATCCGGCTCGGCGTGCTGGACGCCTACTACCTGCGACCCCAGCCACTGCTGCTGCAACTCATCACCAGCGATATCTCGCTGCGCCGGCTCGCCCGCGCCTCGGTCGCGATCATCGTGCTCGGACTCGGTTTGATGCGCAACGATATCGACTGGAGCCTCCCGACTTTGGGCCTGCTGATGACTACGCTGATGAGTGGCATCGCGCTATTCGGCGGCCTGTTCGTCTGCGCGGCAGGCGCGCAGTTCTATCTGATCGACGGTGCCGAACTGACGAACAGCTTCACCTATGGCGGCTCCTTCGCCGCCATGCAACCCGCTTCGGTATTTCCGACGTCGCTGAAGCTGGTGTTCGGCTTCGCCATACCGGTCGCGTTCACGGCGTATCTACCGACCATCGCACTTCTGCACGTGCCCGGCCCGCCGCTGCTGCCGTCCTGGCTGGCCTGGTTGGCACCGTTGGCAGCGCTCTGGGTGTGGCTGCTCGCCCTCGGCTTGTGGCGACTAGGAACTCGGCACTATCAGGGAGGCGGCGGATAGCGTGGCGGAAAGCGCGTTACCGGACTCGATCATCGATATCGAGAATCTGACAAGACAATTCATCCTGCATCGCAAGAACGGACACCGCGGGCGACGCACCCGCGAAACACTCACCGCGGTCGACCGAATGACCTTTCGCATCGAACGTGGCTCGGCGGTCGGCTACATCGGCGCGAACGGTGCGGGCAAGTCCACCACGATCAAGATGCTGACCGGCATCCTGGTCCCCTCCGCGGGCACCGTGCGCACCTGCGGTCTCGATCCGGTTCGCCAGCGGCGCGAACTCGCCGCCCGCATCGGAGTGGTCTTCGGGCAGCGCTCACAGCTGTGGTGGGATCTGCCACTGCGCGAATCGTTTTCGATCCTGGCCGCGATCCACCGGCTGGAATCCGATGTGGCACATAAACGCACCTACGAGTTGGTAGAACAGTTGGAGATGGCCGAGACGCTGGATACCCCGGTGCGCCAACTCTCGCTCGGGCAGCGCATGCGCGCCGAGGTCGCCGCGGCCCTGCTGCACTCCCCCGAACTGATCATCCTCGACGAGCCGACCATCGGCCTGGATGTGCTGTCGAAACAGCGACTACGCGAATTCCTACGCACCGAACGCACCGAACGCGGCACCACACTGCTGCTCACCACCCACGATATGGGCGATATCGAACGACTCTGCGATCGGGTACTCGTCGTGGACCGCGGCACTCTGGTGTACGACGGTTCACTGACCGGACTCGCGGTGCGCGTCGGCGCCCGGCGGGTACTGGTCGTCGATCTGGCCGAACCGACCCGCAATCTCGATGACGTGCCGCGCACCGAACTGCTGACCAGCGAGGGCGATGGGATGCGGCAGCGTTTGGCCTTCGACGCCGAAGCGACCACCGCCGCACAGGTTCTCGCCGCCGTCTCCGATCGCGCCGAGGTGCGCGACCTTTCCATAGAGGAGCCGGACATCGAGGATGTGGTCCGTCGGATCTATGAATCCGACTGGTGACCGACCCTGCCTGCCCGGCTCCCGATTCTGTTGATATTCAGTTGTTTTCGGGTTCGCGCGCGCCCTGATCGAGCCGGAACGGCGGGTATTCGTCTCGCATCAGCGAGGCGTACGCACCGACCCGGATCGCCCACCGGTGCAGGCCGAGCAGGAAGTCGAACAGACCCTTGGGGTAGACCGCCGTGAAAAGCAGGGCCACCACCGCGATCAGCACCAGGATGTTGCCCAGATTCAGCCCGCCCGAGTACTTCTCACCGAAGCCCGCACTGAAGGCCGCGCCGAGGATCAGGTAGTGCGGGATGGCCAGCAGCCACCACTTCACCAGCACCAGACCACGACTCAGCTGCTCCGGATAGTCGATCTCCAGATCCGCCGGATAGTCGGGATCCGCGGCCAGGCTGAACGGCGGGTACTTATCGGTGCCGAGCACCGAGTAGGCGTAGAAGCCGACCCGCCAACCCCAGCGCATGACACCGACGTTGAAGTCGAACAGCGCCCGCGGATACTGCCCGGTGAACAGGATCGCGAAGAAAGCGATCACCGAGACGATCACATACGCGATGTAGAGAAATATCAGAATAATGGCGTGCGGGATGGCCAGGATCCACTTGACCAGCCACATCCACCGCGACAACTCGGGATCGAGATCTCCTCGGACACGAACCGGATTGACCGCACTCACGGATTTGACAGTGTTCTCGGGCTCCATAATCGATGCTCCTTCCAGGTGCTTCGATGCCTCGAACAAGTGAGGAATGTCCCGATTGTCCCGTACTGAACATCCGCTCACACCACGTTCAGATACCGACATGCCAACGAAAAGGTGCGCAAACGCTGTGCCGCCCAAGGCGATTTCCTCGCGGACACGAAAAAGCGGCCCCCATGTGGGGGCCGCTTCGGTTCTGGGGGCGATAGGCCTTACGGGCGGTTGAACTCTCCATCGGCTACACCAGCCGTGAAGGCTTCCCACTCGCCAGGCGTGAACATCAGCGCGGGACCGGTCGGGTTCTTGGAGTCCCGCACGCCGACGTGGCCGTCATAAAGGAAGGCGACCTCCACACAGTCCTGGCTGCCCCCGCTAAAGCTGCTCTTGAACCACCGAGCCCCGGACAGGTCAACGCTCACGCTCATACTCCCTTGCTGCCCTGCGAAGCAGGTCCCTACTTGGCTGCGCACCCAACGCTACCCGACCTATGGTCTCGTGGGCCGCACGATATCGACTGACACTTCCCAGGCCCTCGAGGTACATGGCACCCGTGAAGTTCTCGACGTAGACCACCGATGGTTCATGCTTGCCTTTGGCGTCCGGGGCGAAGTCGACGATGGTGAACGGGCCGGTCAGGTCCCCCAACGGAACACCAGCAACGTAGGGCAAGACCCGCACGGTGATGTTGGGCTTTGTGCTGAGATCGGCCAGGTGGCGCAGCTGGTCGGCCATGATTCGCGGACTTCCGACCATTCGGCGCAGGACTGATTCATCCAGGATGACATCGACGGCAGCGGGCCGCCCCTTTCGCGTGATGAGTCTTTGGCGGTGCATCCTCATCTCCACCCTGCGAGTGATTTCAGAGGATGGCTCCTCAGGGAACACCGCACGGATCAGGGTCTCGGCGTAGCCGGGGGTTTGAAACAGTCCCGGGACGAGTTCCTGAAACGACGTGAGCTTGCTCGCCGCCGATTCCAGGCCGATGTACACATCGAAGTCCTTCGGGATCAGATCCCCGTATTCATGCCACCAACTCTCGGTATTGCCCTGCTGCGCGAGTCCCTTCAGCGCGTCGGTGGTCGTCTCGTCGGCACCCAGCACCCGGCACAGCGCCTCGATATCCCACAAGCGGATGCGATCAGCGGTACCCGCTTCGAGCCGCTGGAGAGTGGTCGCCCCGCGTTCGATCAGTTTGGCGACCTCGGCGATCGACATCCCGGTCTGTTGGCGAAGCTCCCGCAGATGTCGGCCGAGCTGCCGCCGGGGAACGGTCGAGCCGACTTCTGCGGTCGGCTTGGCGGGCTGCTTGGACCGCGCCTTGGATTTCCGTTCGCCTGTCGTCGCTGAGTCGTTTGTGGACAACACGAGCCTCCTGGCTGGATGACGGTGGATCGGTTCTCGGATGATCGTGCCGCAGTCGCCGGACCTCGCGCAGGGAATTCTGACGACTTGCAATGGATCATCCAATTTCGGGCGTCCTCGACGATCGCACAGTGTGTGCTCGATGTGCGCCCGGCAGGGAGAACGGCCAGCTTGCCCCTCAGGCAGTCCGCATCCACCCGAGGATATCCAGGGGTTGTCGGGGCCGGGCGCACCTAACAGTCGTCGAGGTCCGGGAGGTCGGCAGATGCCGAGCGGAGAGCTTCCACAGCGAGACCCGTTCGTCGGGCCACCAGCTATCTACAGCGGCGCTCCGGCTGATGTGGTCGAGCGATTCGCCGATGCCATCCAGGAATGGGCAGATCAGCCCGCAGAAACGTCCCGGTGCCGGGGTGGCGATTCCCCCGGCATCGGGCGTGCCAACGGAGGTGTCGCGTGATGCGGCGGGATGCGTTGCGGACCACGCAAACCCGAGACGGCCGCAAGGTCGCGGTTTGGCAGCTGGTCCGGAGTTCCGCCCGCATTCTGCGGGTGCAGTTCCCCTGCGAGTCGTTCACCGCCCATCGGCTGCCGTCACGCACGCCGCTTCCGGGTGCGCAGCCGGGAACGATTCTGTTCGACGCGTCCCCGGACCTTGCCGATGCCAGGGAACTGCTCCCCAGGGACTCCGATCTGTGGGACGCCGTCCAGCACGACTATTGGGGAGCTGTGCTCAGCCCAAAGAATCTGCCCAACCCGTTGGAAGCGTGAGGCGGATGTCCGAGATCCAGCCCCAGCGAGGCGACATCGCACCATCGGTGCAAGCACTACTCGCCGCCTTCCATGAAGACACTTGGTTCAAACTCGAACTCGCCCCAGTGGATAGCGTCATGCTTTCGAACGCGCGGACGGTTCCCTATCCGAAGTGGGCGAAGACGGCTGGCCGGCAGACTACGACGAACCCACTTGAGCCCACACCACCAGTTGTCTCCAGGTTGCGCGGGTCACCGAGACCGAGAGAACAGAGGACAACGTGGGTGCGACCCCGGTGATCGGCGGGGCTATGCCGGCACGGCTGACGGCGCTCCTGAGACAGTCCGGAGCGCCAGGGAAGATTTCGCGGTCGCTGTCACAAATACCAGTCCGCCCTGAGCTACGCACTGGCGGCCAACGTGATGTTCAGGCCATCTTCGGAGACTGAGCCAGCTGGCCGACCCGTTGCCGACTCACACCGATGAGCGACGCGACGTCGGATTCCGGAACATCCTCGCGCCGTAGGTCTTTCACGAGCGCGCGCTGCTCCTGCGCGAGCTGTTCCGACACTCGCTCGATGTCCGCCTTCAGTTCGGCGATGCGCGCCGCTCGCACTTGCACGTCGTGAGCATCGCCGAAATCATCCACAACAAGTTCTGATTCGACCTGAGACAGCGGAACATCGAGGTTGTCGAAATGAAGAAAGTGCCTTCTGACCTGGGATGATTGGAGTTACCACACCACAATCAAGGCCGGATCGGAAAGACACTTTCAGTGCGATTGTTCCACAGGTTCGCCGAGGACTCGGCGAGGTGCGATGACCGGACGGTGTCGCAATATCATCGCGACACCGTCACCAGCGGTCAGCGCGCTATCGGCTTATCGGCCCACCCTGACGCGTCCAGAATGTCGTGCCAGGTGACCCTGGCGGCGTGGTCCGGGTATTGCAGCTGATACACGTGCGCGGGGAAGCTCATCGGCGATGCCATCTTCGCGGGGTTCGCGTGCACCTGGTTGGCAATCGTCTCGGACAGGGCATACCCCAGGTTGTAGCGTGGATATGCCGCGTGCACCCGGTCCGCGAATTCCGGTGAGAGCTTGTCCCGGAACCGCCCGATGATGTCGACTCCGATCCCCATCTGGGTCACTGCTTCCGTGGGCCCAAAGCGGTGACACAGACCGTCGCTGGTGTGCAGTGCAATGGCATTCCACACCAGCTTCACACGATCTTGGTCCAGACCCAGGCTGGTAAGGAACTCAGCGGCGGCATCGGCGCCATCCACCTCGAAGCGCTGGTTGCCGTTGGCGTGCTCGGTCGCGCCCAGGTCGTGCAAGATGGACGCCAGGAACACGAGTTCGTCGTCGTAGTCGACACCGGCCCGCATACCCATCGCTGCCGCGACCTCACGCCCGAACAAGTAGCCGCGCATAGCGTGGTTGTAGATGAACTCCGGTGACACCGATCGGGCCAGTTCATCGGCGGCGACAGCCAACTCCGTCGTCGGCACGCTGAATTCCGATCGCGCGTTAGCGTCGGTGGTCATGATTTTCCTTTCCAAGGAGCAGCTGGCCGAACCCGTGTCGCCACCGTTTCGATAGGCGACAGTACCGCCGAGTTCCGCCAAGGTCAGTGATTGAAGAACGGGTGGTCGACTGCGTAGAGCCATCGACCGTCCTGCTGGCGGCGTGCAACCTCCGTGGTCGTCGTGACCAGCGGCTGCTCACCGAAACCGACCACCGTGGCGTCGCTCGACATCAGCGCGATGTCCTCGATCACTGCGATCCTGCGCAGATCGAGGGTGATCCGAGCACCGCCACTCACGTAGCCGACCAGCTGCTCGCGGATCGCGGCACTGCCACTGACCTCCGTCGCCGGGTTCGGCGCGAACAATGCCCCTGCTTCATAAAGCTCGACCAAGCCGTCGAGGTCACCGGCAGCCAGACGTTCGACGAAAAGCTCCGCGAGCCGTTGCGGCGTTTCAGCGAACTTGGCGGGGGCCGCACTGTTCGCGGTGGGTTGACCTGTCATGTGAAGACTCCATTCCGTTCGGCACCCCCGATTCTGGTGGGATCGAACGCACCCCGAAAGTGGCTAGAAAGACTAATACCGCTATGATCTGGCCATGAAGATCGTCGCAGTTCTCGCGCTCGACGAGGTGGTCGGCTTCGAACTCGCAGTCCCCGGCCAGGTGTTCGGCACCGCCAACCTCCTCACGGCAGTACCCACCTATGAAGTTCGTATCGTCGCGCCCGGACGTCGGGCGCGCACCGATTCCCTTTTCGGCGCACTCGATTTGCGCACCGACTGGGATCTGGCCACGCTCGCCGACGCACACACCATCGTCGTCCCCGGCCGTGCGCCCACACACGCCGATCCGCCGCCGAAGGTGCTGGACGCATTGCGCGCGGCGCACGCGCGCGGCGCACGCATCGCGTCGGTGTGTACCGGCGCCTTCATCTTGGCTGCCGCTGGGCTGCTCGACGGCCGCCGTGCCGCCACGCATTGGGAGCACGCCGACACATTGGCGAAGCGATACCCACAGGTCGATGTCGATCCGACGGTGCTCTACATCGAGGACGGCACGGTGTGCACGTCCGCGGGCGTGGCTGCCGGACTCGACCTATGCCTCCATCTGGTACGCCGCGATCTCGGCGCCGCAGTCGCCACTGATACCGCACGCCACACCGTCATGCCGCCCCAGCGCCAGGGCGGGCAGGCACAGTTCATCACCCACCCTGCCCCGCCCGACACCGACGTTATGCTCGGCGACACCTTGCAATGGATGAACGCCAACCTGCACCGCCCCCTGACCCTCGCCGACATCGCCGACCACGCTGCACTCAGCGTGCGAAGCCTCAACCGGCACTTCCGATCCCAGATCGGGACCACGCCGCTGCAATGGCTGCTCAATGCGCGAGTACGCTATGCCCGCGAGCTTCTCGAAACTACGGACACCACCGTCGAAATCGTTGCTCGCCATGCGGGATTCGCGAACGCCACCGCCATGCGCCCCCACTTCGTACGCCAGACCGGTGTGCCACCCCTGAGCTACCGAGCGAATTTCCGGGCCACACACCCACCCGGTCTGACGCCGATACAGGATGCCGACCCAGTCGTGCGGCCAATCATCGCGGACCCCACATGGACTCGGCGGGTGCGCGGGCGTGTACGGATCGACGTTCCGACAGTCCCTCTGGGACACTGGGCGTGATCGCCTTCGGAAATATCAGCGGATGGTGCGAGGTTCCGGGCCGGAGTGTACGAGACCCGGGGCGGCTCAGGTTCGTATCTCCGGCGGGTGTGTGCCTCCCGCCACGGTCAGGTCCTGGAAGCGGATCTCCTCGCCGCACGCGGCGCAGTCCGCTCGGGTATGCAGGAGGGCGCCACATCGGTGCTGGAACTCCGCTGTGGCGATGCCATCCCGGCAGTACGTGTCGCCCCACTCCTTGAGGGCGGCGAGCACGGGGAGCAGGGCCTGGCCCGCCTCCGTGAGGACGTATTCGTCGCGCGGCGGATGCTCGCTGTAACGCTGCCGTTCCACGACGCCGGCCGTCTCCAGCCGACGCAGCCGTGCGGACAGCAGCGTCCGGGAAAGCCCGACGGAGTCGGCAATCTCGGAGAAACGCCGATTGCCGTACAGCAGCTCGCGCACGATCGGCAGCGAATGGCGTTCCCCGACGACAGCTATCGCGTCAGTCACAGAACAGACACGAGGTGTCGGTACAAATTCAGTACTCACTGTGCTAGCCTAGCGTCAGCAGTCAGTACATTTTTTGTACTCACTTCGCCGGTCGAGCCGCCGCCCTCAACGGGGTCCGGTGCGGCCCTACTACAGTCAAACCCCGCTTTTGAACGACAAGAGGCGAACGTCATGAGCAACGAAGCCAACAAACAGGTCGTCCTCGCGGCCATCGACGACACCACTGGGTGCAAGAACCAGGTGCACCGCGTGCTGGCACAGGGAGACTTCGTCGTGACTCACGCCACCGCCACGTTCCCCGGCGGCCAGGCTGCAGCCTTCGATCTCTGGCAGATCGCGGACGGAAAGATCGCCGACCACTGGGGTGACCAGGAGTCGATCGTGGAAACGACCGCCAACGGTCACACCCAGGTCGACGGCGTCGCCGTCATCAACGCCGCGGCCGACACGGACGCCACGCGCAGGGTGGCGGAAGAGACGGTGCGCACGATTCTGGTCGACAACGACTTCTCCGACCTGGACCACTACTTGGCGGGCGAGTCCTACATCCAGCACAATCCCCGCTTTGCCGACGGCATCAGCGGACTGGCCGCAGCACTGGGTGAGTTGGCGAAGTCCGGACAGTCCCTCAGGTACTCCGACGTGCTGAACGTCGTTGCCGAGGGAAATTTCGCCTACGTCCGCTCGGTGGGCGTCTTCGCGGGTGCCGACTTCGTGTTCCACGACCTGTTCCGGGTTGCGGACGGGCGAGCCGTCGAGCACTGGGACGTCATGGTCCCGAGGTGAGAGGGGCGGCAGAGCTGTCCGTTCCCCTCGAGGTGCCACCAGGCAACCACCACACAGAAAAGGGGCGTAGTAGAGATGGTCTCCCAGGCCGATTTGGCGTACGAAGTCTTCATTTCCGATCCGATCCCCACAAGCGTCACGGATCCCATCCCCAACGGAGAGCTGTTCTCCTGGTCGCCAATGTCGACCACGCTGATCTATGGGGAGAACAACGCAGTACTGGTCGATCCCCCGCTGACGATCGAGCAGGCCCAGAAGGTGGGTGACTGGGTCGAACAGTCGGGCAAGCACCTTGAACACATCTACATCACGCATGGGCACGGTGATCATTGGTTCGGCTCCGGCCCTCTGGTCGAGCGCTTCCCTGGCGCCGTAGTGCTCGCTGGCGAGGACAGCATCCGTCTCATGCGGCAGGAGGGTTCTGCCGAATTCAGAAAGGAACGGTGGGACAACCTGTTCCCCGGCCAAATCCCGCCGACTCCCGTGCTCGCACGGCCCGTCCCACCACAAGGGTTCCTGCTGGAGGGCAACACTCTGCGCTCCGTCGAAGTCGGGCACAGCGATACCGACGGCACCACCGTACTTCACGTTCCCTCGATCGGGCTCGTCGTCGCTGGCGATGTCGTATACAACGGTGTGCACGCCTACCTCTCCGAATCTGCGGATGGCGGACGGGAAAAGTGGCTCCATGCGCTCGATGCGGTCGCACGCCTCACACCGCGCCACGTCGTCAGCGGGCACAAGAACAAGGCACTTCCGGACAGTCCGGCCACAATCGAGGAAACGCGGCAGTATATCCGTGACGCGGACCGGCTCCTGAAGGAGGCAACGAGCCAAATCGAATTCTTCGATGCCATGTGCTCCCTTCATTCCGAACGCCTCAACCGGGCGGTCGTGTGGCTCACGGCCACCACGCTCATGGACGCGTAGGTCATCGGCAGCTTTCAGTGTGCCGACAGTGTGCCAAGACATGCAGATCTCGGCCGTACGAGGCAGTACGAGCCGGACTGATCGGGCCTGTGAACTGGTGCGCGCTTCATAGCCAACGTCGGTGAGGTGTCGCACCTGCCTGCCCGCATGGATCTTGTCCGTACACGTCCGGAATGGTGATCTCCCACCACTTCCCGACGCGGCTTGTGTGGACCTTGTGTTTGATCGCCTTGCTCACTGTTCCTCCTTCTGGCAATCGCAAGACGCAACGGCCTTGTTGATGGTGCGGACAACGCCCCGGCGAAATCGTCCGGTGCCCGTCCGGCACGCTCACGTCATGTCTTGCCGCCGAGACTGGAAAACATGAGAGTTCGAGTCGAGTCGGTGCGGACCGCAGCGTTGGCGACCATGTCCGTAGTCCGCTGAACTATCCTCTGCCGCGCGGTGCGGCCGGGCCGCGCAGAAGCCAATGCGTCACGGTGACGTAATTCTGCCCGAATAGTACTGTCAGACAGCGCATTACGCATAAATCATGGATAATCCCCAATATCCATGATCTGTTCGGACCTGCTCCACCGCGCGCAGGGTTGGCGTGATGCCGTTGGGGTACACCCAACGCGACAGATGTGTCGCAGACATGGGGCCCACCTCGATGTATCGAAGGTAACGATCACTCCGCTGATCTGGGGTTTTTGCGCTGGTTGGCATTGAAGCGCGCCTTCTTCTGACGATTCCCGCACGTGTTCATGTCACACCATTTGCGGGTGCGACTTTGACTGGTGTCGAAAAAGGCGGCTTGGCAGGTTGGCGATGCACACAAGGCCAATTTTCCGTCTCGTTCGCCTGCGATGATGCTGATCGCGTCGGCGGCGATTACGCCTAGGGCATCTTCTACGCAGGAAGCCGAGCTAAGTCGCCATTGCCGATTGCCCTCGGGCGTCAGGATAGCCGCCGCCCGACCCTGAATGCTGCAGTCATTGATGACTTGGACAGCAGACGCAGGGAGAGCGTCTTGGATCGCGGCCGCTGTCGCGGCGGCGTGAATTGATTCCCTCAGTTCCCGAGCGAGTTCGAGCTGGGCAGTGGTGCACGACTCCACGGCAAGGCCGTTCACTGCCAGCCAGTCGACGAGTCGCTGCGGCGTGGGAATGCGCTCCACAGCGTCGCCATGACGCTCCGTCAGAGTCGCCGTGAAGCTGGTCGCTAGCACGTTACCGAGGCGAAAGTCAGGGAACTCGGCACGCATGGAACCACCTTAGCTGGTTGCACGCTGGCATGAAGACATGTTAGAACCGTCTTAGCCAGTTCGCGATAGGTCGTAGCCGGTTCCCCGATGGCCAGGAGGTCTCATGCCCCGTCCAACCAGCGACGTGCAAGCATTCGAAGCCCACGCAACAGACGCTGACCTCGACGATCTGCGCGCGCGACTGGCCGCGGCGCGGCTGCCGGAGGCTGAGACGGTCTATCGCGCCGCGCCCGACCCTCGCCGATGGGAACAGGGCGTTCCTCTCGCCGACCTCGTCGATGTCGTGAACTACTGGCGCACCGGGTACAACTGGCGGTCGTTCGAAGAGCGCCTTAACCGAATCGGCCAGTTCCGCACGACCATTGATGATCTGGGAATCCACTTCCTACACCGCCGATCCGCGCGCGCAGATGCCACTCCTCTGATCTTGACGCACGGCTGGCCAGGCAGCATTGCTGAGTTCATCGATGTAGTAGACGAGCTGGCAGATCCGAAAGATGCAGACGCGCCAGCGTTCCACGTCGTGGTTCCATCGCTACCAGGCTTTGGTTACAGCGACAAGCCGGCCACCACCGGGTGGGGAACCGAAAAGATCGCGGCCGCATGGGTGGAACTGATGGGAAGGCTCGGCTACAGCAAGTTCGCAGCCCACGGCGGCGACTGGGGAGGTAATATCACCACGGTTCTCGGCGGCAGGTTCCCGGCGCACGTTCTCGGCATCCGCACAACGTTCGCGGAGGCGCCGCCCGGGTTGACAACGGACGGGCTGACGGCGGTCGAGCGCAAGTGGACCGAGGAAACCCGCGATTTCTGGCGCCACCGCGCGGCGTACGCGAAGCAGCAAGCGACCCGACCGCAGACCATCGGCTACTCGCTCGTCGACTCACCGGTCGGGCTTCTTGCCTGGATCCTTGACAAGTTCGCTGAGTGGACAGATACCGAAGATAGCCCGTTCGAGACGATTTCCAGAGACAGCGTTCTTGACGACGTCACCCTGTACTGGCTGACGCGGACCGGCGCATCGTCGGCCCGCATTTACTACGAAAGCCACAACTCGCTCGACCCCGAACTTCGGGTCGACGTCCCGTCAGCAATCAGCATGTATCCCCGCGACATCGAGAAGTATCCGCGCCCCTGGGCACAGGAGCGGTACCGACAGATCGTCCGATGGAGTTCGCCCGAAACCGGCGGACATTTCCCGTCGCTGGAGGTTCCCGAGTATTTCGTCAAGGACCTGCAAGAAGGCCTCGCGGCAGTGCTGGCCGCTAATCGGTGAACGCGGCTGGGTGCCGGGACTCGAAATTAGTCCGAGGATCTGAGGATGCAGGACGGCGAAATTTTGTTGCATCTGGTGCAACATCAGCCCGAAGTGACGCAGGTCAGAAGTGACGAAATCTGTTGGGGGAGCAAATAATACGATCTTCGTCTGACATCAGGTGCCTTATCAGGGTCGAGCACCGCGGTCCGAAAGTTGTTCCTTGCGAGCCTTATCCGCCGAAGGACCCGGTGAACAGGGTGTTGAAAATGCCTGCGGCAGCAACGCTACCGGTGTTGAGCAGGCCGGACAGAGCGGCGCTACCAGTATCGATGATGACCGGAATCATGAAACAACCTCCACGTTGGATTCAATTCGCCGACAATCCTTCTGGGGTTGCCGATATCAGCCACCCTGCCGGTCCGCTCTGATAGATCACTGATCGTCAACTGATAGCAGACTGTGAAGAGCTGCCGTTCCAAACGGGGAGTTAGCTCGGCGTCTGCCCCTGGGCCGAGTACAGGCTCACCTCGCCCTCCTCACCGAGGAAGGCGTTCACCAGCATGATCTGGCCGGCTTCCAACTCGTCCGGATCCGGTGCGCTGGTGGTGATCGAAATCTGCGGAATCACCGCCCAGTTCACGACATAGCGTTCGGGCGGCCCGTCATCGTCGGACAGCCGCGCGAGCCGGAATACCGACACCGTCTTGCGGAGGATGAGTGTGCGCACGACCTCGGCGATTCGCTCGGGGTCTTCCAGCGCGAACATGAACCCGAATGTCAACTCGGGCGAAGACACATAGGCGGGCACAAAGATCCAGGCTAGTCCATCGAACGACCGCGCGCGTGCGCCTCGCCGGAAGTGGTTGCTGCCCATGCGCTCAGAGATTCCAGAACGGCATGAAGGTTGATGCCCATGTGACCGATCCGTAACGGATCATAACGATTTCCCGGCAGCTTATCTGTTTCTACACCATTCTATTGCATCGTTCCGACTATCGCGCTTTCCTGAAAGTGTCCCGATTTTCTCGGGTGTCTTCCTCATCGCATCGTCGCGGATTTCCCGGTTACTTTGCCGTGCTGGTGGATTATGGGGGTTGGCGTCCGACCGCGGGACTGCGCCGGAGCCGAGGGGTGCCCCTCCCCGAAATCCCCCTCGGCCCTGGCGTATCCAGACACACCAATCGTCACCGCAGGGGCGTGCATCATGCCTACCGAATACGCCGCAGACCGTATCGGAACCGACGAGCTGCCATCGGCAATAGCGCTATTGCGCGCATTTCGTGAGCCCGACGATCCGAATCGACACCGACACCGCGTCCTCAGTGTGGCGCGGGAACTGGTCGAATGCCATGAACGCAGGCACAACGCGCTGCAGGCGGCGCATGCGCCGAACACCTCGAGCGCGGGTGTCGCGCAGTGCCTGCAACTCGTCGACGATCTCGATCTGCACCGCACGGAGCTGATCCACTGCATCGACAGCTGGGTCGCCACGAATGTGCAGCACCGCGCCGGCGCCTCACTGCACACCGAGACCCTCGGCGCCGTCATCGATCGAATGGCATCGAAATGGGTTGCGGCACAACGCGCATTGGGAATGTCGGCACCCGTGGACCCGCCGCATCCACTGCAGCTGGACGATGACGCCCAGCTGCAGTGGAGCCGGTTGGCCGAGCTGGCCGACGGGTACCGGGATCTGATCACCGATGTCGCCGAGCACCGGCGCAGGCTGCCGGTGTGGTGATCACCGGGGGCGCTCTGCCTCCGGCTCGACCACCTCGGCCTCGACGAACTCCGTCGCGGGCTCGACCTCTGCGTCATAAGAGACATCGGCCTCGTCCGCGACATAGTCGAGATCGTCATCCACCCGCTGCACCGCGGCATCCTTACGGGCGGCCTCCGCGGCCTCGTTCATCTCGATGGCGTCGGTGATCCACTCACCGATCTCCCGAGTGACCTCCGCGACGGTGCCGGTAATGATGCTCGCAATATTTCCGACATGCCGCGCGCCCGAGGAAGTCAATTCCTGAATTAGATCCTTGTTACTTTCGAATTTCCCGATCATTCACACGCCCACTTCGGTTGTGTTTCCGCTAGCGACTGCTTGCAGGTCGCTCGAAACGACCTGCTGTCGCATCACGATAACACCGGGCGTGGACTCCTTCCCTACTAAGAACGGCGGCAGCGCGAGCTTGAAAATCTTCATCCAGACCGAGCCGACTTGCTGACCCAGCGAACCGGTGTTGTACGGCAAACCGTACTTCTCACACAGTTCCCGTACCTCCGGCGCCAGCTGCGGATAGCGGTTCGCGGGCAGGTCCGGGAACAGGTGATGTTCGATCTGATGCGACAAATTACCGGACATGATGTGGAACAGCTTGCTGCCAGTGATATTTGCCGAGCCGAGCATCTGGCGGACGTACCACTCGCCGCGGGTCTCCTCCGCGGTCTCCGCTTCGGTGAACGTCTGTACGCCGGTGGGGAAGTGGCCGCAGAAGATGATGGAGAAGGCCCACAGGTTGCGCACCAGGTTCGCGGTGACGTTTCCGGCGAGCGTGCTGACGAACAGCGGACCGGTCAGCGCCGGGAACACGACGTAGTCCTTGAGGACCTGCCGACCGGCCTTGCGCCACTGGCCCTTTACCAGCTTCTTGATATCGGACCAGGAGCGCTTGCCCCGAATGATGTTCTCCACCTCCAGGTCATGGCCCATCACGCCCCATTCGAACAGCACCATCAGCCCGAAGGCGTAGAGCGGCTGGCCCAGGCGCAGCGGATTCCACTTCTGGCTCTCGTCCATGCGCAGGATGCCGTAGCCGATATCGCGGTCCATGCCGTGGATGTTGGTGTATGTGTGGTGCAGGTAGTTGTGCGAATGCTTCCACTGGTCCGCCGGGCAAACCGTATCCCATTCGAACTCACGGGAATTCAGGCCGCGCTCACGCATCCAGTCGTACTGGCCGTGCATCACGTTGTGGCCGATCTCCATATTGTCCAGGATCTTCGACACACTCAGCGCGGCGACCGCGGCCAACCAGAACGGCGGCAGGAAGCCCAGGTACATCAGGCTGCGACCGGCGATCTCGAAACCGCGCTGTGCCTTGATGATCGAGTAGATGTATTCGCGATCGCTGTCGCCGAGATCGGCGACGATGCGGGCGCGCAGGTCGTCGAGGGCGCGGCCGAGTTCCTCGACCTGGTCCGGGCTCAGTACGAGCGGGCCGTCTTTCGTTTCGGTCAAAATTGTCATTGCTTGGTCCCCTTAGCTTTTCAGATATCGATCTCGACGTCGCCGACGGGCGCGTTGATGCAGAGCTGGATGGGCTGGTCCGGATCGCTATTGGTTTCGCCGGTGCGCACGTTGCGGGTGCAGCCGGTGCGCCGAACCGCGGTGCAGGAGAAGCAGATACCCATGCGGCAGCCGTACTCCGGTGTCAGACCGGCGGCCTCGGCCTGCTCCAATAGGACGGCGCCGTTGTTTTCGGCGTTCTTCCCGCTGGCCGAGAAGCTGACCGTGCCGAATGCCTCGTCCGCGTCGACGGGCGTGGTGGCCAGGGTGAACTCCTCGGCATGCAGCCGATCGCTCAGCTGCTCGGCCTCGAAGATCTTGCGCACCGCGGCCATCAGGCCCTGCGGCCCGCAGACGTAGGTCTCGCCGTCGGCGAACCATGGTGCGACGCGTTCGAGCTGGTCGTAATCGAAATAACCGGAGCCGTCGCCGGGATGGCGCATCTCGATGCGGAAGTTCTTGTTGGCCTGCGCGATCACCTCCAGCTCCGCGCGATGTGGCACCGCCTCGGGCGATTTCGCGTAGTGCAGGAAGGCGAGCTCGCCCGGATAGCCCTCCTCCGCCAGCGTGCGCAGCATGGACAGCACCGGTGTGATACCGCTGCCGCCGCTGATCAGTAGCACCCGTTCGGGGCGCGGCTCGGGCAGCCGGAAGACGCCGGCGGCGGGTTCGAGGCTGACGACCATGCCGGGCACGGCGTTGCGGTACAGGTACTGCGATACCAGTCCGCCCGGATGCGCCTTGACGGTCAGTTGGATATGGCGGTCCCGGCGGCCCTCCGGGTTCACCGGCGAGTAGCACCGGATGTGGCGGATGCCGTCGATCACGACCCCGATCTGCACGTATTGCCCGGCGGCGTGGCCGCGCCACTGCCGGGTCGGACGCAGGGTGAGCGTCACCGATCCGGGTACCGAGCGGCGGACATGGGTGATCTCCGCGCGCAGTTCCCGGGCCGTCAGCGTGGGGCGGACGAGTTCCAGGTAGCGGTCGAGTGGGTGCGGGGTGGTCAGGGTTTGCACCAGATCGATGAGTCCCACCATGAGGTTCTCCGTTCAATGTGCGGCGTGCGCGGGTCCTGCGTGACGGCCGCCTCCGGACCAGGGGCTCACGCCGCTGGGTGCCGCTGCTTGTCCGACGGTGGCGTGCGCCCGATCTTCTTCGGCGAAGATTTCAGTGCACGCCTGTACACTCAACAAGTGTGACTGATGGACCGGGTCCACTGTCAACCAGCAATTGATGTGACCCGAACTACATCCATGGAATGGACGAATGGTGAACGGATGTATGCTCACTGCGATGAGCGAGCCCGCAGCTACCCGGATGGAACGCAAGGAGCGCACCCGGCAGGCCCTGCTCGACGGCACGCTTGCGCTCGCCGCCGAGCGCGGCTTCGGTGCGCTGAGCCTGCGTGAAATCGCCCGTTCCGCGGGCATCGTGCCGACCGCGTTCTACCGCCACTTCGCCTCACTCGACGATCTCGGCGCGGCCCTGGTCGACGAGGGTATCCGCGCGTTGCGCCTGGCCCTGCGGCAATTGCGCCGCACCCCCGACGCCCGGCTCTCGGAAACCGTGCGCTTCGTCTTCGAGCAGGTCGCCACCAAACGCGAACTGTTCGGCTTCATCACCCGCGAACGCCGCGGCGGCTCGGCGGCCCTACAGCAGGCCATCGCCCTCGAACTCCAACTGATCGTCCGCGAACTGGTCGTCGACCTGTCCCGCATTCCCGAATTGGACTCCTGGCCTCCCGAGGACCTCGAACTGGCCGCCGACCTGATCGTCTCCACCGTCGCCGACTGCATCGCCGACTACGTCGCCGCCACCCCCCGCGACCACCCCGCCATCATCGACCGCACCATCCGCCAGGTCCGCCTCATCGCCCTCGGCATGAGCGCCTGGCGGCCCTCGAAGGACCGCTAGCCAGCCGGCCTCCGGCTCGAGCGCCAGCACGGAGCGTCCACGCGGCTCCTGCTGAACAGCCGATGGATCACCGACTCGGCTGATTCGGCAATGGCGAAAGGCGAGTTCGCATTAGATTTGTTTATGGCCGATACGCAGAGCGGGATGCAGTTCCACCAGCTCAGGACGCCGCGTGCGGCGGCGGTCGCCGGCATCGTCTTCGCCGCGCTCTTCTCGTCCACCCTCGCGCTGGTGCACACCGCGCTCCCCGACGACCCCTTCTCGGAGACCGCGTGGGTGGGACGCAGCGGATCACGAATCTCCGTCGCCTTGGTGCTGATGCCCTTCGCGGGCATCGCGTTCCTGTGGTTCATCGGCGTGGTCCGCGACCAGCTCGGAGATCTCGAGGACCGCTTCTTCTCGACGGTATTCCTGGGCAGCGGGCTGCTGTTCCTGGCCATGATTTTCGCCTCGACGGGGATAGCGGGCGGTATCCTTGCCATCTCCCGGCACTCGGACGCTTCCCAGGGCGAGATCGTCTACTTCGGCCGTGAGGTGATGCTGCAGATCAACAACGTCTACGTGTTGCGCATGGCCGGGGTGTTCATGATTTCGCTCGGCACGATCTGGTTGCGCACCGGCCTGATGCCACGATGGCTGGTGGTGACCACCTACCTGCTCGCCCTGGCCTTGCTGCTGGTCTTCAGCTTCAGTTTCTGGGTAACTCTGGTCTTCCCGGCGTGGGTGTTGGTGATCAGTGTGTTCATCCTCGCCACTGGTCAACACGTATCACCCCGTCGAAGCCGAGAGTAGGCCGGGCCCACGAACAGGACCATGCCCCAGCCCGACGAGCCCGCGCCTTGGCCCCGAGTCAGGAGACGGCGATAATTATCACGGTCTTCACGATCATCAAGATGGCTACGAGGCCGAACATTCCGAGACCGACGACCCACACCTGGAACATGAGCCTGAGGTTTATCAGGTTGGCAAACCAGCCGGCGTCGGGATCCGCGATTTTCTGCGACCGGAATGCTGCGCCGTGTGCACCCCAAGCGCCCGCGCCCAGTTCCTGCTGCTCAAAGCGCTCCAGCCATTGAGCATCCCGGCTTTCGGCTCGTCTATGGCTAGCCATGAGCATGATCGAGATGACCGACACGGTCATCGCGAGCAAACCGGCCAGAATCTGCGGAAAAGAGTCGATGTCCTGGGTCAGCGCGACGCTGAACAAGAAAGCTTGGGCGGTCAGACTGACGGCGGGCACCTGCCAGAGCAGGTTCTCGTATTGAAGACGCCGTTCCGCCACAGCTTGGTACAGCGCCTCGGGATTGGTCAGGTGCTGAGGATTGGCCACGACGGCACTGTCTCATAGACAAGTACCTCTCGCCATTACCGCCACGGCCCTCGCAAGAGGCCTCATGCGCGTCGGCGGTGCATTCAGGCGCCAGGTGGCGTTTCGACCGGCGCCTCGACGGCTGAACGGCCAGGCTCGCGGGCTGCTCGCCGTCCGCTACGAAGCCACCATCCAGGTAGCCATCCCCCTCGCCAGAACACCGAATTCTTGAACGCCGCCTAGGCTCCAGACACTATGGATGGCTTCTACGTGCCCGACTCCTCGGATCCGGATCTGTTCCATTCCACCGAATTCACTCGGGGGCCATGGTCGCCGGACGCTCAGCACGCCGGGCCGCCGTCGGCGCTGCTGGGGCATGTGATCGAGCGGTGCCGACCGGAACCGGAGTGCCGGGTCGCACGGGTGGCGGTGGAGATTCTCGGGCCGGTGCCGATCGCACCGCTGCGGGCCGAGGCGCGAGTCATCCGGGCCGCGGCACGAGTCACCCAGCCCGGGCGCAGTGTCGAACTGATCGAGGCCACGCTGAGTTCCGACCAGGGACCGGCGCTGAAGGCCAGCGCCTGGCGGCTGCGGCAGGCCGAGCCGGAACTGGACGTGCCGGCCGAAGTGCTGCCGACCGGTATCCAGCCCGGTCCGGACACGGTGCCGCAGAGCCCGGATCACAGCTTCCCGAGCGATCAGCCGGTCGGATTCCACACCGGCGTCGAATACCGTTTCGTCTCAGGCGCTTTCCGGAACCCGGGCCCGGCCGTGTGCTGGATTCGCCTGCGCTATCCGATCGTGGCCGGCACCTCGCCCAGCCCGCTGGAGCGGACCCTCGCCGCCGCCGACTTCGGCAACGGCGTCAGCTCCGTCCTGCCATGGGGCCGATACTTCTTCATCAACACCGATCTCACGGTCACCCTGCATCGCGAGCCGGTCGGCGAATGGGTGTGCCTGGACGCGGTCACCTATCCGGAACGCAGCGGCATCGGCCTGACCGAATCCCGCTTATTCGATGAGAAGGGCCCGATCGGGCGCAGCACCCAGACGCTGCTGCTCGGCACACGCTGACGACAGCGAGCATGACCGCTCGGTACCGACAAGTAGTTAGAGCACGGCACGATCCGGCCCACGGACGGGAAGTAAGGCAGCGAGGCCGATGGCCAGGACGACCACGATGCCGATGATGCCGGCGCGGTCGCTGTCGAAAGCCCAGACGAAGAAGCCGAAAAGGGCTGGGGCGAGGAAAGATACGGCGCGGCCGGTGGTGGTATAGAGGCCGAACATCTGGCCTTCACGACCGGGTGGTGCCAGGCGGGTGAGGAAGGATCGGGCGGCGGATTGGGCGGGGCCGACGAAGATGGTCAGGAGTAGACCGAAGATCCAGAACATCACCGGACCCGAGACGACCAGTAGCGCGATGCCGCAGATCACCATGGCAACCAGGGATATGACGATCACGATCTTCGGGCCGACGCGATCGTCGAAGCGGCCCGCGGTGACCGCGCCGAGCGCCGCCACGACATTCGCGGCGATACCGAACAGCAGCACATCGGAGTCGGCGATGCCGTAGACCCGCACCGCCAGGATCGCGCCGAAGGTGAACACCCCGGCCAGACCGTCGCGGAATATCGCGCTGGCGATCAGGAAGGCGACGGTGCGGCGATCGACGACCCAGAGTTCGCGCAGATCCCGCCACAGCACCCGGTACGAGCCGAAGAAACCCGCCTTTTCCGCACCGGGATCGGCGTTGGTGCGTGGCAATTCGGGTACGGCGAACAACACCGGGAGCGAGAAAGCCGCGAACCACACGGCGGCCAGCATGGCGACCAACCTGATGTTGGTCCCATCATCGACGGGCACACCGAATAGGCCGCGGTTGTCGCCGTGGCCGGAGATGAAACCGAAATAGCTGATCAGCAGGATGAAGATGCCGCCGAAATAGCCCATGGCCCAGCCGAATCCGGAGACCCGCCCGACATCGGCCGGGGTGGAGACCTGGCGCAGCATCGCGTTGTACGGCACACCCGCGAGTTCGAAGAACGCCGAGCCGAAGCCGAGCAGTACCAGACCCATCCAGAAGTCGTGATAGTTGTCGTGGACGAAGAACATCAGCGTCATCGACAGGATGGTCAGCGCGGTCAAAACCCCAAGGGAGCGTTTGCGTTTCGCGCTCGCGTCGAAGCGCTGCCCGCTGACCGGCGCGGTGAGCGCCACCACGAACCCCGCGAAACCGAGCGCCCACCCCAGCCACGCGCTCGGCGACACCCCGCCCGGCAGATCGTCACCGACCTTATCGGTCAGGTACACCGAGAAGACGAAGGTCAGGATCACGGCGTTGAACGCCGAGGACCCCCAATCCCACAACCCCCACGCCACCACTTGCCCACGCCCGGCCGCCTGCCCGACAGTCGCCCGCGCGTCTACCTCGGTCATGCGCGCAGCCTAATCGCGATCGCGCCGCTGGGCGGCCCAACACTCGACGCCGCCCACGTCTTTGGGCGGCACGACTACGTTGGCCGACCGCTCAACGCCCGCAGGCCGGGCGGATGCGCGCGCCGGCACGGGCGACACAACCCAACCACGTCGGCATACAGGGCTGCCGGGCCAACGCATTCCGACGTCGGTGGGCCGGAGCGAAGACCGCGCGCCAGCGCGGTTTCGCCTCGGAACGCTATGCACTGAGTTGCATAGTACTGGGTGTAACGATAACCTTGCGCCATGGCACTCGAGCATGCGCTGCTGGTATCGCTGACCGAGCGCGCTGGTTCGGGTTATGAGCTGGCGCGCCGCTTCGACAAGTCCATCGGCTTCTTCTGGCGCGCCACCCACCAGCAGATCTACCGGGTACTCAAGCGCATGGAGGAATCCGGCTGGCTGAGCAGCGAGGCCGTCGTCCAGGAGGGCAGGCCGGATAAGAAGGTCTATTCGGTGAACGAGGCGGGTCGCACCGAACTGGCCCGCTGGATCGCCGCGCCGACCGATACCGAGATGCCGCGCAACGAACTCGGCGTGAAGATCCGCGCCGCCGCGCACGGCGATATCGGCGCGCTCTGCGTCGAGGTCGTCCGCCATCGCGACCAGCACAACCAGCGCCTCGAGTTGTTCCGCCTCATCGAGAAACGTGACTTCCCGGCACCGGATCAGCTCTCCGGCACCCCGCTGCACCAGTACCTCGTCCTGCGCGCGGGTATCCGTGCGGAGTCCGGATTCGTCGAATGGTGCGACGAAGTCCTGCAAGCCCTGCAACCGCATAAGCCCTGAAAACCCGTGCACAGCCCCGCACGCGGACCCGAAGAAAGGTGAGACTCAGCGATGAGTTCGTTCCCCCATCTTTTCGAGCCCCTCGACCTCGGCTTCACCACACTGCGCAATCGCGTGATCATGGGATCGATGCATACCGGCCTGGAGGATCGCGCCTGGGATACCAACCGCCTGGCCGCCTACTTCGCCGAACGCGCCCGCGGCGGTGTCGGCCTCATCATCACCGGCGGCTACGCCCCGAACCGCACCGGCTGGCTGCTGCCGTTCGGCGCCAAGCTCACCAATAAGACCGAGGCCTACCGGCACCGGGTGATCACCGGCGCCGTGCACAAAGAAGACGGCAAGATCGCCATCCAGATCCTGCACGCGGGCCGCTACTCGTATATGCCGGGCAGTGTCTCGGCATCCTCGATCAAGGCTCCGATCAATCCCTTCCGTCCCCGCAAGCTCTCGGCCAAGGGTGTCGAGCAGACCATCGATGACTACGTCCGCTGCGCGAAGCTGGCCCAGTTCGCGGGCTATGACGGCTGCGAAATCATGGGCGGTGAGGGCTATTTCATCAACCAGTTCCTGGCGCCGCGCACCAATAAGCGCACCGACAAGTGGGGTGGCACGCCGGAGAACCGCCGCCGACTAGCGGTGGAGATCGTGCGCCGCACCCGCGCCGCGGTCGGCCCGAACTTCATCATCATATTCCGGCTATCCATGGCCGAACTGGTCGAGAAGGGCCAGACCTTCGACGAAATCGTCTTGCTGGCAAAGGAACTCGAAGCCGCGGGCGCCAGCATCCTGAATACCGATATCGGCTGGCACGAGGCGCGGGTGCCGACCATCGTCACCTCGGTGCCGCGCGCGGCCTTCGTCGAATTCACCGCGAAGATCACCGAACAGGTCGATATTCCGGTCTGCGCGTCCAACCGGATCAATATGCCCGAAATCGCCGAGGAAATCCTCACTCGTGGTGACGCGCAACTGGTTTCGCTGGCCCGGCCCTTCCTCACCGATCCCGAATGGGTGAACAAGGCCGAGGCGAACCGGGTCGACGAGATCAACACCTGCATCGCCTGCAATCAGGCCTGCCTGGACCACGCCTTCCAGCACAAGACCGTCTCCTGCCTGCTGAACCCGCGCGCCGGTCACGAGACCGAGCTGAAGCTGCTGCCGACCCGGCGCACCAAGCGCGTCGCGGTGGTCGGCGCGGGCCCGGCCGGACTGTCCGCGGCGGTCAATCTCGCCGAAAGAGGCCATCGCGTCGACCTTTTCGAGGCCGACGACAAAATCGGCGGTCAATTCGATATCGCCCGCCGCATTCCGGGCAAGGAAGAGTTCAACGAGTCGATCCGCTACTACACCAGGATGCTCGAGGTCACCGGCGTGACCGTGCACCTGAACAAGCGGGTCACCGCCGCGGAGCTGATCGAGGCACACTACGACGAGATCGTGCTGGCCACCGGTGTGCGCCCGCGCATTCCGAATATCCCCGGCATCGACCACCCGATGGTGCTGTCCTATGCCGAACTGGTGCGCGAGGAACGGCCCGTCGGCAAGCGCGTCGCCGTCATCGGCGCGGGCGGCATCGGCTACGACGTCAGCGAATTCCTCACTGTTGAAGGACATCCCACGCTCAAGTTGGACGAGTGGAAGGAGGAATGGGGCATCGACTCCGCCGACGAGCAGGTCCGCGGCCAGCTCACCGCGCCCAAGCCCGCCCCGGCCGCCCGCGAAGTCGTACTGCTGCAACGCAAGTCGACCCCGTTCGGCAAGGACCTGGGCAAGACCTCCGGCTGGGTGCACCGCGCGGCGCTCAAGGCCAAAGGCGTCGAGCACGTCGGCGGCGTGAACTACGAGCGCATCGACGACAACGGCCTGCACATCAGCTTCGGCGAGAAACGCCAACGCCCGCAACTGATCCCGGTCGACAACGTGATCATCTGCGCAGGCCAGGAATCCGTGCGCGAACTGGAAGAGCCGCTGCGCGCCGCGGGCGCCAATGTCTACCTGATCGGCGGCGCGGACCTGGCCGCCGAACTCGACGCCAAGCGCGCCATCGACCAAGGTACGCGGCTGGCGGCCCGGCTGTAGCGGAGCACTTGGCGCCCATTCTTGCCGAATCTAGCGGGATCCGGGCTGTTTCAGAAAGCGCCAAATGGGCGATGGTGACGTCCCGCACCGGGGTCCAAATGACCTCGTGGCGAGCGCGATTGCGCGACAGCAAACCATACATGCACGTGACCTGCATCGCGGCCGAAGTCCGCGACAATTTTGAACAGCCCGGATCCCGGTCAGGAAGGGGTGCTGAGGCCATTGGTGCCGATTGGTGATCAGTATCGAAAGCCCCACCGGCGACGGCACTCCAATCCGGTGTGGGGTGGGTACGCACCCTCACTTAGGCTCCACTGGTGAGCCTGCCCTCCCCTACCTCCGAGAATCGCGCGGTCGTCACCGGTGCCTCCTCCGGCATCGGCACCGCGCTGGCCGCCGAACTCGCCGCTCGCGGCTACTCGCTGATCCTGGTCGCCCGGCGCGGTGCGGTGCTCGATGAACTGGCGCAGCGGCTGACGCTGGCGCACGGCATCACCGCCGAGGTGCGCGCGGTCGACCTCGCGGACCGCGACGCGCGCGGACCGCTGGTCGAGGAGCTGTCGGCCCGCAATATCGCGATCCTGTGCAACAACGCCGGTATCGCCACCTTCGGCGCGGTCGCCGAACTGGATCCGGCCTATGAGCGCGCCCAGATGGAGCTCAATGCGGTCGCGGTGCACGACCTCACGCTGGCGGTGCTGCCCGGGATGATCGCCAGGGGCGGCGGCGGCATCCTGATCAGTGGTTCGGCGGCGGGCAATATGCCGATCCCGAACAACACGACCTACGCGGCGAGCAAAGCCTTCGCCAACACCTTCTCCGAATCGCTGCGCGGCGAACTGAAGGGCTCGGGCGTGCACGTCACGCTGCTCGCCCCCGGCCCGGTCCGCACCGAAACCCCGGACCCCACCGAGGCTTCCATCGTCGACCGCATGGTCCCCGACTTCATGTGGGTCACCTCCGAATACACCGCCAAGATCTCCATCGACGCCCTGGCCCGCAACAAGATGCGCGTGGTCCCCGGCCTGATCAGCAAGGGTATGAGCGTCGCAGGCCAATACGGCCCACGCTCGTTCACCGCCCCGATCGCGGGCGCGTTCTACAAGAAACTCGGCGGCTGACCAACCACACGCTGACGCATAGCCCGCAACCGACCGCGGGGCTGCGGCCGGTGCAGAGTCATCGATCGGCGCGGAGCCAACCTCCAGTGCGGAGCCCGGGGTGTCGGTCAGCAACCCGTCAGGAACCGGATCCGGCGCGTCAAGGATCCGTCAGCATCGCCCATGATCAATAGGAGGCGGCGTAGTCCTGAAATCGGCCCCGCATTCCGAGAAAGCGGGGGCGCACCCAGGAGAACCACGTGACGCTGCTCGAAATCTTCCCGTCGCTGCGGTCGGGAATGCCTTCGCGCTTGGACGCGGCGGTCTGGCCGCGGGATACCCACTATGACGGCGACGGCAGAATCACCCTCGGCGGGGTGGCCCTCGCCGATATCGCCGACCAGTACGGCACCGCGACCTACGTGCTCGACGAGCAGGAGGTCCGCGCCCGCTGCCGCGCCTACCGCAAGGCCTTCCCCGAGGCCGAGGTCATCTACGCAGGCAAGGCGCTGATGATCCGCGCGGTCGCGCAATGGGTTACCCAAGAAGGACTTTCGGTGGATGTCTGCTCGGCGGGCGAGCTGGCCATCGCACTGGCTGCCGGTGTCGATCCGGCACGAATCATCTTGCACGGCAACGGAAAGTCCTGCGACGAACTCGAAGCCGCGCTGCGCTGCGGCGTCGGCCGGATCGTGGTCGACTCGCTGACCGAGATCACCCTGCTCTCCGCACTGGCCACCCGGCCGCAGCGGGTACTGCTCCGCCTGTCTCCCGGTATCGACGTGCACGGGCATCCGGCCGTGAAAACCGGTGTGCTGGACCAGAAATTCGGCTTTCCGCTCGGCAGCCCGATGGCCGCCGAGGCGATCGAGCGCATCATGCGTCAGCCGAATCTCGACCTGATCGGCTTCCACTGCCACCTCGGCTCGCAGATCTACGATCCGGACCACTACGGCGAGGCCATCCGCCGAATGATCGGCGAAATGGCCGGCGTCCGCCAGGATTACGGCTGCGTCCTCACCGACCTCGACCTGGGCGGCGGGCATGCGGTCGCCTACCGCAACGGCGACGCCGAGATGAATCTGACCGAACTCGCCGACATCATCGACGACGCCCTGGACGCGGGCTGCGCGCGACACCACTTCCCGCGCCCGAATATCGCCATGGAACCCGGCCGCGCCATCGTGGCGCGGGCCGGAGTGACGCTGTATCGGGTGTTGTCGGTCAAGCACATCGACGGCGGGCGCACCTACGTCACCGTCGACGGCGGCATGGGCGATAACGCCCGGGTCGCGCTCTACGGCGCGAATTACGAAGTGGTCGTTGCCAATCGGCATCCGTGCGGTCCGCAGATGATCGCCACGGTGGCGGGTCGCTACTGCGAGGCGGGCGATGTGCTCGCCATCGATGTCCGCCTGCCCGCCGACCTGCGCCCCGGCGAGGTGCTCGCGGTTCCGTGCACCGGCGCGTACCACCACAGCCTCGCCTCGTCCTACAACAGCGTGGGTCGCCCGCCGATCATCGCGGTGCACCACGGTCGAGCGCGCCAGTTGGTACGCCGCGAAACCTCCGCCGATCTGCTCGCGCGCGATATCGGCAACTGATCCTTAGCGCCGTCGGTCGAGCCTCAGCTTTGTCCGGCGGCGTGCTCGATGAACCGCGCGAGCAGCTCGTGCAGCTGTCGGCGTTCGGCCGCCGAGAACGGCGCGAGCAGATCGGTCACCACTTCGTCGGCGGTGTTGTTGGCCGCGGCGAGCCGCTTGCGGCCCTCCGGCGTGATGTGCACGGCGTAGCTGCGGCGGTCCCGCTCGTCCTTGCGCCGTTGCGCCAGCCCCTGCCGTTCCAGCTCATCGATGATGTAGACCATCGACGACTTGTCCAGCTGGAGCCGGTCGACCAAGGCGCGCTGGTTCAGCGGTCCCACTTCGGCGATGCAAGCGAGCACCCCGAGATGGCGCAGCTCGAGGTGCTGTTCGCGCAATGCCCGGTTGGCCGCCGCCCGCGCGTAGCGGTGCGCCAAATAGAGCTGGCCGCCGATCTGGGCGCCGAGTCGCTCGGAAGTGTTCTCCACGGTTCAAAGTATATCCGATGACAGATCGTCTTAATTCAGATAGTTTTGGAAACATGAAGATTGTCATCGTGGGAGCCGGACTGGCCGGACCCTTGTTGGCCCAGGGCCTGACCCGAGCCGGAATCACCGTTGAGCTCTACGAGCGCGAAGCCGCGGGCCACCACAGCCAGGGTTATCGCATCCATCTCGACCCGGAGGGCGACCTCGCGCTGCGCGCCTGCCTACCGCCGGAGTCGTATGCCGAGGTGCTCGCCACCGCGGGCAAACGCGGCACGGGGGTGCGGTTCCTCGACCCGCAGCTGCGCGTCGTCCAGGAAATACTCGTGCCGCCGACGGCGGACGAGGATGAGGTCGGGCGACACATCACGGTCGACCGGCTCACACTGCGCAAGATCCTGCTCACCGGGATCGATGTGCACCACGGTGCGTCGTTCGAGCGCTTCGAACTGCTGGACGACGATCGTGTCCGAACGTTCTTCGATGACGGCTCGGTCACCGACGCGGATCTGCTGGTGGCCGCGGATGGCACCCATTCCCGGATCCGCACCCAATGGCTGCCGAATGCCGAGGTGATGGAGACCGGTCTGTCGGAGATCTATGGCAAGACATTACTGACGAACGAAGTCCGCGCACTGACACCGGACGCGGCGCTGGAGTGGTTCAGCGTGGTCTCCGGTGACGATGGCCGGTTCATGTCGTTGGCGGCCCACGAATTCGCCTCCGGCGTGGGCGAGGACTACGTGATGTGGGTGGTCGGCGTGCCGACCACCCTGGTTCCGGTCGAGCTGTCCACCCTGGACAAGGAAGGGCTACGCAAGATCGCGGCGGAACTCAGCGGCGGCTGGCCCGCGAATCTCGCCGCACTCGTCGGCCTCGCCGACCCCGAATCCGTGCACAACACCACGATCCGGACGGCAAAACCATTGCCGCACTGGGAAACCGGTCCCGTCACGCTGGTGGGCGACGCCATCCACACGATGGTCCCGGTAGGTAGCAGCGCCGCGACCGCACTGCGCGACGCCGCACTGCTCTGCCGCCGCATCACCGAGCGGACCGGTTCCCTACGCGACGCGGTCAGCGCCTACGAAACCGAAATGCTCGACTACGGCTTCGCCATGGTGGAACACTCCCTCCGCAGCGCCACCTGACAACTCACTGCGGTCCGCGCAGTTTCGCCGCCGTCTTGACCGCGGTGAGCGCGTTGAGGCGGCCGAAGCCGTACTTGGCACTGTGCCCGTCCGCACCGTATCCGCCATCCTGCGGATCGATCATGTCGCATGACTGTTTCAACAGGTCCTTGACCTCGTTCGACCGCAGGTCCGGGTGCACCGACAGCATGAGCGCGACGACGCCGGCCGCTCCTGGACAGGCGCTGGAGGTGCCGCCGAAGCTATTGGTGAAGTTTCCGGCGGCGTCGCCCGCGGTGGTGGTGCCGGTGTTGTACCCGTCGGCACCATGACGATCGACGGTCCAGATGCCCGGCGTCAGGGCGTCGGGATGGTGGAACGGCGGATGCCCGAAGTCGCTGCTCGGGAACGCGCACCACACGGCCTTGCCGAAATCGCTGTAGACGCTGCGCTTTCCGGTGTCATTGCAGGCCGCGACGGCGACCACCTTGGCGAAACTCGCGTAGCCGTCGTTATCGACGGACTCGTTCCCGTTGCCCGCCGCGAAGAGCACGACGCACCCACGGCCGTTGCGACCGCTGGTCACCACGTGCTCGATCGCCAATCGGGTGCTGGCCGGTAGCGGTACCACCCGATTGTGCGCCGGATCGTTCGGCCGGAACCAGACGCCGTCGGCCGGACCCCAACTGCACGAGATGACATCGGCGCCATGGTCGGCGGCCCACTGGAAGGCGCGCGCCTCGGCTTGTGAACCGAGTTCGGAGGCGAGCCGGATCGGCATCAACTTGGCCTCGGGCGCCACTCCGGAGGCCCCGAGCGTGCCATTGGCGCAGGCCACGCCCGCGCATGCGGTGCCATGATTGTCACCATTCTCGGGTCCGGTACCGGCGGAGTCCCGCGGGCGCGGATCGTTGGTCTGCAGGGTCGCATCGCGCGGCGCGACCACCTTACCGGCGCCCGCGAATTCGGGGTGATCGATATCGACGCCATCGTCGATCACCGCGATCGTCACTCCCGCACCACGCGTAATCCCATGGGCCGCTTCCACATTCGCATGCGCGTTGACCGCGACGCCGCCGATGGTGGTCGGCTTCAGATGCCACTGCTGCGCGAAGATCGTCTTGCGCGCACGCCGCCGGATCAGCTCGGGATGGCAGTACACGACGTCCTCGCGGCTCAGCAGCCCGTTCGCGATATCGAACACCTGCTGTCCGGTCCCTTCGGCGGCGGCGGTGAAGTACGCGTTGGCGGCGTAGGTCACCGTCTCCTTGATCCGCAGACCGGCGTCCTCGAGCACCGCTCGGCATTGCTCGGGCGTCGCGTCGTCGGCGAACTTCACGAAGATGTTCTCGGTGTACAGCACGGGCTCGTCGGTCATCGGATCCACGAGTACGTGACCGGCGAAACGCACTTCCGGCGCGGCGGCCAGCACCGTCTTGCGCGCGACGACCGACCGCGAACCGGGCGGCACCCGGTACACCTGCACGCCCGCCTCGGGATAGGAGACCACGAGGGCCGCGTCATCCAGTTCGCCGCTCAGCGGGGTGCGAACCGACCCGGTCACGCGTGGGACCGGGCGTCGGTCCTGTGTTCGGACCGCGATCAGATCCGCGCTCTGTTCCAATTCGAAACCGGGATCGTCCTTGGTCCCGAAGTTTGCGGTAGGCATTACGACTCCTTACTCATTACCGCCGAACACCACCGCGAACATAGCGCTGACCTGCGATGATGTACCGAGTACCGACTACTCGAAAATGACCGGAACCCGCTAGCTCGGGCTTCGCCGGATTCGGATTCCACTTATGATCAGCGCTTGCGCGTGCCGAAGATGCTGCGGCTGATCTCGCGACCGGCAGCCGTGGCGGCCGAACGCAGGAAGCTCTTCACCGCCGGATTCTTCATGATGCGCTCGGCGGCGGACTCATCTTCCGGCGCGGCCTTCGAGGAACGGCCGGGCGCCGGAGTCGACTCCGTTTCCGGTTGCGCCGCAGCGACTTTCGCGGCCAGGATCTCATAGGCCGACTCGCGGTCGATGGTCTGACCGTACTTGGGGTATAGCGCGCTGGACAGTGCCCGCGACTTGATCTGCTCATTGCCGATGGTGTCCATCAGCGAGCGCGGCGGCTGAATCCTGGTCCACGCCACGGGAGTTGGCGCGCCCTGCTCCGAGAGCACGGTCACGATCGCCTCGCCGGTGCCCAGCGAGGTCAGCGCTTTCTCCAGATCGTAGGCGCCGGTCTTCGGGTAGGTGCGCACCGTTTTGGACAGTGCCTTCTGATCGTCGGGAGTGAAGGCGCGCAGGGCGTGCTGGATACGCGCACCCAGTTGGGAGAGCACCGGATTCGGGATATCGGTGGGCAGCTGGGTGCAAAAGAATACGCCGACACCCTTGGACCGGATCAGCTTGACGGTCTGCTCCACCTGCTCGAGGAAGGCCTTCGACGCGTCCGCGAACAACAGGTGCGCCTCATCGAAAATGAAGACCAGCTTGGGCTTTTCGATATCGCCGACCTCGGGCAGGGTCTGGAACAGATCGGCGAGCACCCACATCAGGAAGGTGGAGAACATCACCGGCCGCGCCGCCTGCGCACCGAGCTCGAACAGCGTGATCACGCCCTGACCGCCCGCGGTGCGCAGCAGATCCGCCGGATCCAGTTCCGGCTCACCGAAGAACGTATCGCCGCCGTCGGCCTCGAGATTCACCAGCGCGCGCAGGATGACACCGGCCGTCGCCGCCGAAACCCCGCCGATACCCTTGAGGTCTTCCTTCCCCTCGGGGCTGGTGAGGTGGGTGATGACCGCCCGCAGATCCTTCAGATCCAGCAGGCCCAGGCCCGCCTTGTCCGCCCAGTGGAAGATCAGACCGAGCGTAGATTCCTGAGTCTCGTTGAGCCCCAACACCTTACTGAGCAAGACCGGCCCGAACGCGGTGATGGTGGCACGGATCGGCACTCCGACCCCGCCGGTGCCGAGCGAGACGAATTCGGTCGGATAACCGGTCGGCGCCCACTCCGCCGCACCGGTCTCGGCCGCCCGGGCACTCAGCTTCTCGTTCGCCTGCCCCGGCTGCGAGAGTCCCGACAGGTCGCCCTTGATATCGGCGAGCACGACCGGCACCCCGGCCCGCGAGAGTTGTTCGGCGATGCCCTGCAGCGTCTTCGTCTTACCGGTACCGGTCGCACCGGCGACCAGACCGTGCCGGTTCATGGTGCGCATCGGAATCCGCACGCGCGCAGTCGAATCCACGGCCCCGTCGACGACAACGGTGCCCAGCTCCAGCGCGACCCCGTCGAAGGCATACCCGGCCGCGATCTGCTGAGCCACCGATCGGTCCGCAACCTTCGTGGTTTCGTTCGCCGCCGCCTTCGCGGTCTCCGCCGCAGCGGCGCTGGCGGACGCGGTCTCGGCCGTCGCGACCGCCCGCGATTGCGCCGCCTCGGCCTGCGCCACCGCATTCGCGGCATTCGGATCGGCGGACGCGGCGGCGGCCTCCTGTTCAGCCAACTCGCGCTCGGCGGCCGCCGCTGCGGCGGCGGCCTCGGCAGCGACCCGCGCCGCCTCCTCAGCGGCCTTCCTTGCCGCAGCCGCCTTCTCCTGGGGGGTCGTCATCGCGCGTCCTCCGTCTGGGTCTGACTCTGAACTGCTCTCGCAGTGTTAGCTGTCGTGCCGAAAACGCCTACGCCGATCTCCCGCAAACTCTATCGCCGCTGCGCCCGCTGATCCGGCTCAATCCATTGGCGACATGCGCTCCTACGCCATCAGCACCGGCACAACTACCGGTTTCGAGCGAAGCGAGAGCGAGCATGCGCCCGTTCACGGCCCGTCTCGCAGCCGAGTGGCCGAAGCGCATGCGACGCAGTCGCGAGTCTCGGCCACTCGGCCGCTAGCGACTGCTTGCAGGTCGCTCGAAAGAGTCGGCGAGACAGCGGGGGGCCGCGAACACGCGATGCCGAAGGCATCGCCAATGAACACAACTAAGTGTCCGACAAATATGTGGTGTCAAATTTGGCGCTTGATACACGAATGCGCTGCGACAACGCGGCAAGGTGAGCCCGGTCGGTCACGACCACGGCTACTGTGTCTCCAGTGAGCGACAAGTACGTGGTGTGGATGGATTGTGAGATGACCGGCCTGCGCTTGGACAGCGACAAGCTGATCGAGGTGGCCGCGCTCGTGACCGATAGCGACCTCAACATTCTCGGTGAGGGCGTGGATATCGTCATCCACGCCGATGACGAGGCCCTAGCCGCCATGCCGCAGGTGGTCGCCGATATGCACGCGCGCTCCGGCCTCACCGATGAGGTGCGCCGCTCCACCGTCACCCTCGCCGAGGCCGAAAAGCAGGTCCTCGACTACATCCGCGAATACGCGCCGACCGCGGGCACGGTCCCGCTGGCCGGCAATTCGATCGCGACCGACCGCGGCTTCATCGCCCGGGATATGCCCGCATTGGATTCGCATCTGCACTACCGGATGATCGACGTGAGCTCCATCAAGGAGCTGTGCCGCCGCTGGTACCCCCGCATCTACTTCGGCCAGCCCGAGAAGGGCCTCACCCATCGCGCGCTGGCCGATATCAAGGAATCCATCCGCGAGTTGGAGTACTACCGGCGCACCGCCTTCGTCGCCACACCCGGCCCCTCGACCGCGGAGATCGCCGCCGTAGCCAACGAACTGAGCGGCACCACCGAGGCGCCCGAATAAAACGGCACGTCAGAAACCGATTAGGGACTGACAGGGTTGACACGCTAATATCTACGGCGCTGGTGCATAACCAGCATGGTGGCTGTAGTTCAGCTGGTAGAGCACCAGGTTGTGATCCTGGGTGTCGCGGGTTCGAGTCCCGTCAGCCACCCCAAATGTCGCGGTGCGCGAACCGTCCCCTCGGGGGCGGTTCGCGCACTATGACCAGCAGATTCTTCACTGTCTACGACATCGTCCACCGGTATTCGGAAGACCGGGACCAGCCATCTGGGGCAGCAATCGTTACCCGAGCGACCAGACAGGCAACGTAGCGGCTGCCACCGACGCCGAACCACTGCGGGCAACCAGCCACCATAATGGCCGCGAAGTGAGCGCCCGGTGCCTGCTCGCGCTCCTCGATACTTTCGGTGTCGAAAAGGCGCACTTCGTCGGTAATTCGATGGGCGGCATGATCACACTTCGGGTCTCCCAGATCGCCGCCGACCGAATCGACAAGATGATCCTCATGGGCAGCGGTGGGGCGCCGATCCCGCCGAGCGAGGACCTGATGCAGTTGATCACCTTCTATCAGGACCCGTCGCCCGCGGCGATGGCCGACCTTCTCACCCGGTTCGTCGACGACACCGATCTCTTCGCAGGCAAGCTGGAGGAGATCGCGAGGACCCGGCTGGCGCTGGCCACCCGCGACGACGTGCGCCGATAGAGCCCCGGAGTGATCGGGCCCTCGCCCCCAAGGCGGTGACCGGTGTTATCCACCGCGGCGCGCCAGTGTGGAGCCCAGCGCTGCCGCGGCAGCCCGAACGGCGTTGGCATGGGATTCGGGCCGGAAGCGTGTGGTGGGGCCGGCCAGGCTGATCGCGGCCACCACCCTGCTCTCGTCGGGTCGCAGGACCGGCGCGGCCACGCAGACCAGGCCGAGCGCCGACTCCTCCCATTCGTAAGCGACTCCGGTCTCGACCGCCTTCGACAGCTGTGCGCGCAGGATGCCCGGTGCGACGATGGTGTGCGGCGTGCGGCGCTCGAGAGGGCCGCTCAGTACGGCGACCTGCTCTTTCTCCCCGGCATGGGACAGCAGCACCTTGCCGATCGCGGTGCAGTGCATCGGCATTCGCCCCCCGGTACGCGAGGGCGCCTTCGCCTGTCGATGCCCGCCGATCTTCGCGAGGTAGACGACCTCGTGTCCCTCCCGCACTCCGAGGTGCACCGTTTCGTGGGTGCGCTCGTAGAGATCCTGCAGGAACGGCATGGCCGTTTCCAGCAGCGTGCGCTCGACGGCCGCCCGAAGGCCGAGTTCGAACAGGCCGCCCGACAGCCGGTAGCCCCGGTCGGTCTTGTCCAGCAGTCGATAGTGGACCAGGTCGCCGGCCACCCGGTGCACGCTGCCCTTGGTCAGGTCGGTGCGCCGCACCAGCTCGGCCAGCGGCAGCACCGAATCGGCCGGACCGAACGCGCGCAGGATCGCCAACGCTTTGCCCAAGACGGTGTCGTGATCCTGCACAGCTAAGAGCGTATCGCTCAGTGGAACGCCGTCGTGGCGTTCCCCCAGCCGGATACCGGAGATTGGACGACATGCTCGACAACCACTCCCCGGTCGACGCCGACAGCATCACCGCCGCCGCCGACCGGCTCCGCGAAGCCCTCGCCACCGGCAAGCCGGTCGCTCCCGTGCGCGACCTGATCGGCCGTGACGACATCAAGGCGGCCTACGCCGTGCAGCAGCAGCTCACCACGAGCCGGATCGAGGCCGGTGCCACGGTCGTCGGCCGGAAGATCGGTCTCACCTCCCCGGCCGTGCAGCAGCAGCTCGGCGTCGACCGGCCCGACTTCGGTGTCTTGTTCGACGACATGGAATACGGTGCCGGCGCGATCGTGCCGGCGGACGCGGTGCTGCAGCCGCGAATCGAGGCGGAGATCGCCTTCGTACTGAGGGCCGACCTGGCCCACGGACCGCTGGACGACGAGCAGGTGCGCAGGGCGATCGACTACGCGGTGGCGGCCATCGAGATCTGCGGCAGCCGGGTGGCCGACTGGGACATCAGCTTCGGGGACACGGTCGCCGACAACGCCTCGGCCGGTGGCTTCGTGCTCGGCACACGGCAGGTTCCGCTCACGGCGTTCGACCCGGTCGCGGCTGAGATGACGATGGCGATCGACAGCGAGACCGTTTCCACCGGCAGCGGCGCCGCCTGCCTCGGTGACCCGATCAACGCCGTCGTCTGGCTGGCCCGGCAGGCCCGCGAATTCGGCGCTCCGCTGCGCGCCGGCCAGGTCATCCTCTCGGGGGCCCTCGGCCCGATGCGCCCGGTGCGGCCGGGTGCCGCCGTCCACGCCTCCGTCACCGGCCTCGGCTCGGTGTCGTTCGCCTTCTCCGAGTAAGGAATCACGATGACCAAGACCAAAGTCGCCATCATCGGGTCGGGCAACATCGGTACCGACTTGATGATCAAGATCATGCGCAATGCCCGGCACCTCGAAATGGGGGTCATGGTCGGCATAGACCCGGACTCCGACGGCCTTGCCCGCGCCGGTCGCTTCGGGTTCGAGACCACCGCCGAAGGCGTGGACGGGCTGGTGAAGTCGCCGCAGATCGACGAGATCGGCATCGTCTTCGACGCCACGTCGGCCGGTGCACACAAATACAACGACGAGAAGCTGCGTCCGCGTGGCATCCGGATGATCGACCTGACCCCGGCCGCGATCGGGCCCTACGTCGTCCCGGCGGTCAACCTCGATGAGCACATCGACGCCCCGAACGTCAACATGGTCACCTGCGGCGGCCAGGCCACGATCCCGGTGGTGGCCGCGATCAGCCGTGTCGTCCCGGTGGCATACGCCGAGATCGTCGCCTCGATCGCCAGCAAGTCGGCCGGTCCCGGCACGCGGGCGAACATCGACGAGTTCACCGAGACCACCTCGGCGGCCATCGAGAAGGTCGGCGGCGCGCAGCGCGGCAAGGCGATCATCATCCTGAACCCGGCCGAACCGCCGCTGATGATGCGCGACACCGTCTTCACCCTGGTGAGTCTTCCGGAAGGCACGGGCGGTGAGGCCGCGAAGACGCAGATCTCCGAATCGGTCCAGAAGATGGTAGCCGAGGTGGCCGGCTACGTCCCAGGCTACCGGATGGTCCATGACGTGCAGATCAGCGAGATTCCGGCGGATCAGCCGGTCGAGACGCTGCTGGCCGACGACTCGAGCGGGCGGCCGACGCACCAGGTTTCGGTATTCCTCGAGGTCCAGGGCGCGGGCATGTACCTGCCCGCTTACGCCGGAAACCTCGACATCATGACCTCGGCCGCCGTACAGATGGCCGAGAAGATCGCCGCCGCGAAGGAGATCTCGAAGTGAGTACCCCGATCTTCCTGCAGGACGTGACCCTGCGGGATGGAATGCACGCTGTCCGGCACCGCATCACGCCGGACGACGTCAAGCGCATCGTCGCGGCGCTGGAGGAGGCCGGAGTCGACGCGATCGAGGTCGCCCACGGTGACGGCCTCGCAGGCGGCTCGCTCAACTACGGCCCCGGTTCGCATACCGACTGGGAATGGATCGAGGCCGCCGCCTCGGTCATCGACAAAGCTCGCCTGACCACCCTGATGCTGCCGGGCGTAGGCACCATTCACGAGCTCGAGCACGCCTACGACCTCGGCGTCCGCTCGGTGCGCGTGGCCACTCACTGCACCGAGGCCGACATCTCCGCCCAGCACATCGCGGCGGCCCGCGAACTGGGCATGGATGTCTCCGGCTTTCTGATGCTGTCGCACATGGCCGAGCCCGAGCAGCTCGCCCGGCAAGCCAAGCTGATGGAGTCCTACGGCGCACACTGCGTCTACGTCACCGACTCCGGCGGACGGCTGACGATGAACGACGTGACCGCCCGGGTGCGCGCGTATCGCGATGTCCTCGATCCGGCCACCGAGATCGGCATCCATGCCCACGAGAACCTCTCGCTGTCGGTCGCCAACTCCGTGGTCGCGGTCGAGAACGGTGTCTACCGCGTCGATGCCTCACTGGCCGGACACGGCGCGGGCGCCGGGAACTGCCCGATCGAGGCGTTCGTCGCGGTCGCGAACCTGTCGGATTTCGAGCACAACTGCGATGTGTTCATGCTGCAGGACGCGGCGGACGACATCGTCCGGCCGCTGCAGGACCGGCCCGTCCGAGTCGACCGCGAGACCCTCACGCTGGGCTACGCGGGCGTGTACTCCAGCTTCCTGCGGCACGCGGAGGTCGCTTCACAGCGGTACGACGTCGACGTGCGCGACATCCTGATGGTGTGCGGCCAGCGGCGTCTGGTCGGCGGGCAGGAGGACATGATCGTCGACATCGCCCTCACCCTCGCCTCCGGCCGATAGGGCGGCGTTCGGTGCTCGTTCGACATCCGCAGGCCCCAGCGGGGCCGGGCAGACCTGCTCGCCATTCTCGCCACGAATATGCGGGATGACCACACGAACCAGCCATGATCTCGGCCCGAGACAGGCGTGTTCGCCTTCACTTTCGGTTGCTCAGTTGAAATCAGTTGGCGGGCTTGCCGAACCAGCGGGTGAGGTGGTCGTTCAGGTCCTGCTGGTTCTCGCCGATCCAGGCGACGTGGCCGTCGGGGCGTAGCAGGATGGCCGGAACATCCAGTGCCGCAGTGGGATCCGCGATGAGGTCGACTCGGTCCGACCAGCCCTCGACGGTCAGACGTTCGGTGCGGTCGAGTACCAGGCCGCGGCCCCGACGTAGTCGGTCGTAGAGGCGGCCCTGTTTCAGGTCGATATCGCGCAGCCGCCGGCCGAGCAGGTCGGGGCCCTCGCCGAAGTCGTAGCGGATGCTGATCGCGGTGATCGTTGCTCAGGATCCGGCGACAGATGAAGAGTTTCTGCGCGGGCTGCGGGAGCGTGCCGAGCAGCAACGTGCCGAGGCGCGGCGGCAGGAACAGGCGCGGCAGGGTGAGTCGGATCGCCGTCGCGAAGTCGCTGTCTCGGCCTTTCCCGACTGTGATCCTGCCTCTGCCGTCCCCCCGCCAGTGGACCAGCCGGTCGGCGCGGTCGCTGATGCACTCGCATCGCAATTGCGTTGCGGGGAAAGGGAATAGGACCGCATCGTGTGCGGCGCGCGCTCAGTTCATAACGGTCGCCATCGCCGCCGGGGGCCTGGAAGCCGGCGCGGAAGTGTTCTTCACCAGCCGATTCGGGGTTGGGACGGAACTTGTCGGTGCCGTCACTGGAACTCCCACTGCTTTCCAGCCTCGAGGACGGCTACGACAAGTAGTGCCCGTTCCCGGCGGCTTCGGCGCGCGCGGCCGCTTTCAGCTTCGGGAACGAATCGGCGAAGTTCTTGCCGAAGATGGCGGTGAGCACGGCTCCGGCGCAGAGGATGGACAGCTTGGACAGCCCGTCGACGAAGCCGAGGACGTCGGCGTACGTACTGTTCTTGAAATAGAACGTCATACCCGCCGCGAGCACCCATCCGATAGCCGCGACCGCGCAGATCTCGAGATCGGTTCCGGCGGTCGCACCGAGCGCGAAGGGAATACTCGCGACGACGGGCAATACCGCTGCCAAACAAGCGATCCGGTCCACAGCACGCATCGACAAGACAACTACCGCGACCGCGAGGCCCGCTATCGCCAGGCCGAAGGCCACCCAGCGCCACCCGGACACGGAAGCGCCCGACAGCAGTACGGCGACCGCGACCGCGCAGCCTGCCAACGCGACGTTCCACGGCGCCAGTGCGGACGAGGTCGCGCCTTCCGCCGTGGTGTCGTAGAGCTGGTGGAAAATCTTCTTTCGAGCGCCGATCCGCTCTTCGCCCAAAGGCGTCGTCGTGCCGTGCAGTACAGGCCAGCGAAATGCCCGCACCAGTAGCACCAGATGCGGCTTCTCGAGCAGGGACCAGTGGAATTGCGGTGGCGTGCCCGCCCTCGGTAACTCCGAGAGGTAGCTGACGGCCTCCAAGGCCCAGGTCATGGACACGAAGAGGATGCCGAACGAGAACGTGAAGAACAACATGCCGACGAAGACTTGAACCGGAATGGTCTCGGTGGGAACGAATAAGAGGCCGAGTGCCGTCCGGAGCGGGTAACCGAGGCCTACCAGCAGCAGAACAGATGCGGCGGCGATGCGGTTCTGTTTCGACAGCATGATTGTGCCGCGCGCCGGATGTTCACTCTTCTCGTACTCGCGTCGCTCAACGGATCGGGCGAATTCGTAGACGGCCGCCGTGCCGACGACGCCGCCGAGTGCCCACCTGATATTCGAGCTCAGCGCCAGGCTCGGCGTGATCGCGATCAGGAAAACCATGTAGAGACGGAGCGCGATTACGCCGGCCGACAGCTTCATCGCGCTCGGTGTCATGGCAGGGCGACCGCGGGCTCTCTTCTCGGGCGCTCTGCCGTCTTCGCTCGCGCCGCGGATGTCGTTCACCTGATAGCGCGCCGCGTATATCAGGAGTTCCAGGGTCAACCACATGACGACGAATCGGATGCCACCGTGGACGGTTTGGTCGGTCAAGAGACAGCTGATGCCGACACTGGCGGGAAAGAAGAGGGCCTTCGACAGATCCGCCGGTCTCGGCAGCAGCAGGTATCCGACGAGGGATCGTGTCCCGGAGCTTTTGGTCGCCGAAGCCGAAGGCTGCAAGGAATCGCGGCGGTTCTCCGGATAGTCGTGAAGGACCTGGGCGAAGAATTCACGCCCTCTCCGATTCAGCCCGATCCAGTTCGAAACGACCAGGAAAGTGGTCAGCGCGTAGAACGGTGCCGCGATGAACTTCGATACCGCGTGGTGGGTTTTGAGTATGAGGACCATGGTCATCCCGAGGAACAGGATCAGAATCAATGTGGCGAGTAGGCCGATGACGGTGCGGTAGAAGGTGCGCCTGGTGAAGCGGCTGAAGATGACGTTCAGCTCCACGAACGAGGGGAACCGCAGACCTGGATACGGGCCGTGCATATCAACGATGCTTTGGATCTGCCGCTCCAGCAACCGCGCGTAGAAGGCTCGCGCCACCGCCGCCGGAGCCATAGTGAGCAGGTGGATGAACAGGCACAGCGGTATCAGCGGGGCGCCGACGAGCACGAAATCTTCGAGTGGCGGTTTGCTGGAATCCAGAGCGCGGAACAGGAGACCACCCAGCAGGCCGAGCGTCGCGATGGCGATACTGAAGGTAGTGAAGTAGAGGGCTGTCAGATTACGTTCGTCGTTTCGGGCCAGGTCGTAGTCGCGAAGGAGAACATCCAGCTGGCTCTTCACATCGTCCACGACGGGATTTCTCCATTCCCCTACGACACCGGACATGCATCGCGCGCGGAGTGTGTCCGAGGCCGTGTGCTACCGATGTTCGCTCGCGAAGTCTACGAGAGTTGACCAGCTCGCGGGGGACAACCGGTGGCTCGGCCGAGCGGACCCGATGCCAGGAAGCGGTGCGCTTTCTCATATCGGGGACTTCGGGAGGCCGCGGGTGGTGCGGGCACCGTGGCGAATTCGTTGAGTTCGTCGGGCTGCGATCACACCCAGCTGGAATTGGCGGTGCTGCAATCGCACCCGGAGGCGCCGGCCAAGGTGGCCCTGCTGTGGGCGGCGCGGTTCCAGCTCGGCCTGCTGACCATGGCCGAGCTGCGCGAGCGGTGCGAGGGGATGCTGGCCAATCCCCTGGTATTGCCGACGGTTCCGCAGTACGTGAGCGGTTTCGTGCAGGCCATCGACCCGGCTCCGGCATTGAAACCCTTTGTAGTGGAGCTATTGTCGAAGGCCTTCGGCACGCTGCCGGACACGGTGCTGCTGCCGTGGCTGCCGAAGCTCATCACCACCCTGAAGGATCAGGCGGGCGGCCTGATCCCGGGACTGGTCCGCGAAGCGGGCCGCACCTTCCCCGGCGCACTGCCCGCCGTGGACACCTTCGTGCCGCCCTGGTCGGTCGAATTCACCACGGCCACAACGCCGGTGGCAGCGGCACCGCGCGGGCCGGTCACCGAACTACTGGCCGCCCACCCCGCCGCCTGCGACGCGCTCGCCGGACTGCTCGGCGTCGAGGGCGACTGGCAGGAGCCCGGACCGGCCGGAAACCGCGAGGTAACCGGTTTGCTCGACCGGTTCCCCGCAACCGCCGCCGCACTGGCGGCGCAGCTCAGAGTGTCAGCCGCACGGAGCTGACGCGGGCCCGGCCGGTTCGTCCCCGAAATAGGCGGCCGAGTGGCCGCCGAACTGGCCCGACCAAAACACATGCCCCAGCCCCGTTTCAGCGAAAACGAGGGGTAAACGTGGGGTCGGCCCGAAGATCAGCGGGTCAGTCGGATCGATCCGACGCGCTGCACCAGGGTCGCGAGGGCCTCGACGCTGCCTGGGGTGGCAGTGCCGACCAGTAGTTGCTGTCCTGGTGCTTGTTGCACGTCGAAGGCTTGATAGATCAGCTCGACTCGGCCGCAGCGCGGGTGGTCGAAGACTTTTGTTTTACGGCCGAGGCTCTGCACGTCGTTGCCTTGCCAGAGTGCAGCGAATTCGGTGCTGGTGGTGCGGAGTTGGTCGATCAGCGCGACGGTCCGGGCGTCGCGATGGTGGCCAGCGGTCAGCCGCATTGCCTGCACTGCGTCTCGGGCGACGTCCGGCCAGTCGGCGAACAGGGTCCGGGCGGCAGGGTCGTGGAACAGCGAGTAGATCATGTTGCGGGTGTCGGCCAGCGGTTCGAGCAAGGCGTCCGCGAGGGCGTTGGCGGCGAGGATGTCCAGTCGCCGGTTGACGATGTAGGCGACCGCGGTCGGGAAGGCGTCCATGAGGCGGCGTAATTCCGGGTCGACTTCATCGAGGACGGCGGTGGGTTCGGGACGGGGAAGCAATCCCGCGAGCCGGAACAGATGCCAGTGCGCGTCGGTATCGAGGCGCAATGCCTGTGCGAGGGCACCGACCACCTGCCCGGACGGGTTGGTTTCGCGGCCCTGTTCGAGCCGGGTGTAGTAGTCGGCGCTGACGCCGGATAGCACGGCGACCTCTTCGCGGCGCAGACCAGCGACTCGACGCGGACCGGTGGCGGGCATCCCGACCTGCGCCGGGGTCAGACGGGAGCGACATACGCGCAGAAACTCACCGAGTTCGTTGCCGGTCATCAACACAGCCTACGTCGGGCGATCCTGGGTGCCGCACACCCAGGAAGCCGGGACCTGGGTATTCGCGGTGAACGACCGCATGCTCGGAGTGTGGAGGCGCAGCGACGCCACCGATCACCGACAGAAGGGACCGATGTGGGCGAGGCGTACGGCAAGGTTGTGCTGATCACCGGGGCCAGCAGCGGAATCGGCGAGGCGACCGCGCGAACCCTGGCCGCCGCCGGTCACCGGGTGGTATTGGGCGCGCGACGAGTGGATCGAATCGAGACGCTGGCCAAGGAGATTCGGGCCGAGGGCGGTAGCGCCGAGTACCAGGCGCTGGATGTGACCAGCCTGGAAGATATGCACGTGTTCGCCGCGCACGCACTCGAACGGTATGAGCGAATCGATGTGCTGGTCAACAACGCCGGGGTGATGCCACTGTCGCGTCTGGACGCGCTCGCGATCGAGGAGTGGGACCGGATGATCGATGTCAACATCCGGGGCGTGCTGCACGGTATCGCCGCGGTGCTGCCGTCGATGCGTGAGCGCGGACAAGGCCACATCGTCAATCTCGCGTCGGTGTCCGGGCATCGGGTCGATCCGACCGCGGCGGTCTACAGTGCCACCAAGTACGCGGTGCGGGCGATCTCGGAGGGCTTGCGGCAGGAAAGCCGCGATATCCGCGTCACCATCATCAGCCCCGGCCTGACCCACAGCGAACTGACCGACGGCATCGGCGACAACGATATCCGCACAGCGGTCCGCGACAGCATGCGCGCCGCGATTCCCGCGACCGCGATCGGCGCGGCGATCCACTACGCCATCACCCAGCCCCCAGAAGTCGACGTCAACGAGATCGTCGTGCGTCCCACGGTCCAGGGCTGATCGATGGTGATGAGCGAACAGCAGGTGCGCACCTGGGTCGACGCCTACGTGCACGCGTGGACCACCGGCGCGGCCAAGGACATCGGTGCGTTGTTCAGCCCGAACGCGGAGTACCACGAATGGCCATATGCCACCGATTGGGTGGGACGCGACGCCATCATCGAAGGCTGGCGCGGACGCCAAGCGTGGCAAGAAGGCGGCTGGACGTTCGAGTGGTCGATCCTGATGATCACCGGCGATACCGCCGCCATCCAGGGCGTCGGCCACTACAAAGAACTCGGTGACTTCGCCAACCTGTGGACTGTCACCTTCGACCGACGCGGCAAATGCGCCATGTTCCGGATGTGGAACAACCAGCTTCCGTGAAGTGCTGGACTCGGCGCCCAGCCCGAACTCGCAGGCCATCAACTCGCGCTCATCGGCTACTTAAGCGCGCTCGGCGACCGCGCGATCGGCGGCATGATCGGGCGTTCTCTGGCGTCGGCATTTGACCGTCGCCGTAGCCTGAACGGCACCGGGCGACGGGCAGGCGCCTACCTCCGGTGCCACCGCAACTGCGCCTCGCTTGCCCGGTCCCGCTGCTAACCTCGGCAACGGGCGCCGGTACTGACCCGGCAGGGAGGGATTCCGCAATGTCTGGGTCGCATCACCACGTCCTATCGCGACGAATCCGGGCGGTGCTCGCATTACCTGTGGTGGCCGCGTTGCTCGCCACCGGCTGCGGTACCACCACCGATTCCGACCGGGCACAGGCGTTTCCCGCGGACCTGGCCGGCCAGGTCGACCAGATCATGAAATCCCATATCGACGCCGGGCTGATTCCGGGCGCAGCGGTATCGATCATCGACCCCGAACACGGCAACTACAGCCAGGCGTACGGGGTGGCGGACACCGCCACCGGCCGCCGAGCCCAAGTGAGCGACCACTACCGGGTCGGCAGTATCACCAAGACGTTCGTCGCGACCGCCGTACTCCACCTCGCTGATGCACAGAAACTCTCACTCGACGACCCCCTCCGGAAGTACGTCGCCGCTATCCCCAATGGCGACACCATCACCGTGCGCGACCTGCTCGGTATGCGGGGTGGCGTCTACGATTTCGCCACGAATCCCGAGTTTTTTCCCCAATTACTCACCGCGACACCGGATCGCGTGTGGTCCATTGGCGATGCCCTGCGCATCATCAGGGACAACCCTGACAAGGCACAGCCACCCAATTCCCGTACTGCGTACTCGAATTCCGAGTACCTCCTGCTCGGCCTAATCCTGGAAAAGGTGACAGGCCGCCCGGTGCGAGACATTGTCAACGACCTCGCCAGCGACTACGGGCTTCACGACACCCGATACCCCCCCGACGCCACTTTGCCCACACCTGATAGCCGGGGCTACGCCTACGACACAGACGTCCGCACCGACGTCACAGCACGCACACCACCAACCCTGTGGGAAGCCGCGGGCTCGCTGGTGGCCTCGGTGCCCGACCTCGCCACCTACGCCGCCGCACTGGGTGAGGGTCGATTCCTCGAACCTCGAACCGATACGGCACGAACAACTTTCACCGACGGTTACGGCCTCGGCCTGATGAGTGACGGCTCCTGGATCGGCCACTCCGGCGCGGTCCTCGGCTACACCTCGAGGACGATGTACCTCCCTGAACGCAAAGTCAGCGTCGCTATCGCCGTGAACCAGTACACCCCCGCCTACCGCTCCCTGCTCTCCATCGACGCGACCTACATCTGGACCGACCTGGTGGCCCAGCTCTATCCCGGCACCATTTCAGGCCTCGACAACCTGCCAACCGCTCAACCGCCGATTCCCGATCCAGCCGACCTCACCGCCGAACTCGCGCAGGCCTTGAACCCATCGATCTCCGCCTCCGCCAAGAACTTACGGATCGAGGGTGATGACAAAGACCCTGATCTGGTCACGAAACTGGCCCGGGCCTACGCCCATTCCGTCCTCGAGGTGACAGTCGACAAAACCACCGACATAGGCCGCAATCGCCTGATCGCCACCACCAGCACCACCACCTTGGATGGCACCGTCCCCATGCTCATCCCACTCGTCCCTACAGGCAACGCGTGGCGGCTGGACGATGGCTGGGTGTGTACGCAGATCGTCGCCGATGGACAGCAATCGCCGGCCTGCCCCTAGCCGGGCTTATCGCTCATCGGGAGGAGTGCTCCACTCGTTCCAGATATAGCCAGTGCGCGACGACGCAGGTGCACCAGCACCCCTCTGCGCCGGTTGCGCCGACGCCGACATCATCATCGACAGCGAGCAGACAGCCAAGAGCCCATCCAGAAGCTGTACACGACATGCCGCTCAGCCCCAGGCCGTGCACGCTACAGCACGGAAATGGTTCGGATAACTACACAAACGCGACAAAACGGCAGGCCGTTGACCTGCGGCTTTGCCATTATGTGGGCCTAACGCTCCACAACCCGAACACTCTGACGGTCGAAGGGCCAGCGATTCCGATCAGGCCGGTAGGCGCTCGCGCAGGTGAAAACCATGGCTTGAAATGCTGATTTCACCGAACTATCGGCGATCGGCGCTCCGCTGGTACATCGGAGAACACCGCGCACACCCCAACCGTCAGCTCGCCCGGTATGCGGCATGTGCGGACACTGGACTGCCCGCAATCCCTACTACGGGCAAACGAGCTTGAGTCCTGGCTGCCGGTAAGCCGGTGTGCTACCGGCAGCCAGTCCGACCAAAGGGAGAGGTTACGGCCGTGGGACCGCATCAAAGATGACAGTCATGTCAGCGGTGTAGAGCCCATTCTGGGTGTCGGGGGGCATGCTCACCGACGCGGACCGGGCAATGGAAACCGTAGTGTAGGAGGCGAGAACGTTCCCTGCCCCATCGGTGACCGCGAGATTCTTCGGAACGACGCGTCCCCCGGTAAGGACCAACTCTGGTACACCGTCGGTGTATCGAACCGACAGCGCGCCCACATCCTCCGGTGTCACCTGCGTCGCTGGGATTGTTACCAGCTCGATGTCGTTGGATTCGGGTTGTGACTCGGTCATATCCAGTCCTCCTGTCAGCATCATTGGCGGAGGATGACTACTCCGCGATAGCAACAGTCTGAGGCTGCTGCATGCTGGCTGTCCGGATAACGAGAGCAACCAGCGAACGTGAACGTTGTGGGGGGCAGACGCTTGCGACTGGTTGCTGTCGACCTTCGGTCACCGAGTACGCGTTTGCGTCCGAACCAGAGGCGCGGACATCGGCATGTCCACTGGCAGCCGGCCGGACCGCGCGCCCAGCGGCCAGCGGCCAGCGGACGTTGGAACACGGGCGCAAACCTTGGTGAGAAGTTCGTCTCCCGGCCGTATGAGGGCGATTGCTAGGACGGCGGCAGCGGTTGGACTCGTCGGCGGACCTCGATCATGTGGTCGCGTGGTGTCCACGCATCTTTCCACTCTGGGACCACAATTCCAGCCTCGGTGACGCCGAGATCGTCGCGAGCCGCGAAACTGAAATCCTTGCGCAAGCGGTAGGCATCTCGGACGATCAGCAGCCAGTCGGCGTCACCGGTGAGTTCACCGTATGCGAAATACTCCAAGGTCCATGTGCATCTGTTTAGTTCGTCGCCGATCGCCACCGCCTTGGGGCTGCCCAGCAACTGCACCTCCTGCCACCGCTGGATGCGTTCACGCTCGAGCTCGCCGAGTTGAACGATGCCCTCCTGTAAGGACATCCCTTGCTGGTCAAGATCACCTGCTCGTATCCGAACCAACCGTGCGGCCAGGGTGTGCATACCCCTGGTGACGATAAGGAAATCCGAATAGGCCTGTAGCCGACGTTCGTCCCACCGCGTGGACTGACTCCGGTTCCACTTGGACCGTTCGTTGACGTAGGAAGCAAGGAAGGTGATCGCGCCACCGATCACCACCCCGCTCAGCGTGCCCAGCAACTGCGATATCACTGCCAAATACTATCCACGACAACGGATTTGCCGTCTCATTCTCAGTCATTGGCAGCGCACAGCCAGGCCACGTGGCCTGGCTGTGCGAGAGCTCACTGTGTTGCCGACGAAACGTTGAGGCCGTCCATCATTCGTACGGAACCATGTCAGTACGTTGCCGAGGCCGAGATGATCTCGGCCCATTGATCGGGGCGGTACCCAACCAAGGCGGATGACCTACGGCGCGGACCTCGGGATCACCATCAGCGGCGGATGCCCACAATCCCCTTGTCGCTCAGGCAAGATGCTGGCATGAAGGTAATCCTCTTCGGCGCGACCGGCATGATCGGGCAGGGGGTTCTCAACGAGTGCCTCCGAGACGAGCGGGTCGAGCAGGTCTTCGCCGTCGGGCGCAGCTCGGTGGGTATCGAGAGCCTCAAGCTGCGCGAGCTGGTCCAGCCCGATCCGACCGATCTCTCCGCGATCGCCGGCGAACTGCCGGAGTTCGACGCCTGTTTCTTTTGCCTCGGTGTCTCCTCTGTCGGCATGAAAGAGGAGAACTACCGCCGGATCACCTACGACCTGGCCTTGAAGGTCGGTCGCACGATGGCGGCCGCGAACCCGAAGCTGACGTTCATCTATGTCTCCGGGCAGGGCACCGACAGCACTGAGCAGGGTCGGTCGATGTGGGGGCGGGTGAAGGGGAAGACCGAGAACGATCTGCTCGCACTTCCCTTCCAGGCGTACATGTTCCGGCCCGGATTCGTACAGCCGATGGATGGTGCGGTCTCCAAGACCCGGTTGTATCGCGCCGCGTACACAGTCACTGGGCCGCTGATCCCGCTGTTCAAGCGGCTGGCGCCGAACGCGGTCAACGACAATCGGGAGATCGGTCGCGCCATGATCGCCGTCGCGGCCTCTGGGGCGGACACTCGTGTGCTAACGCCCCGGGAGATCACCGCGCGAGCTACGCCCTAGCTGGTAGTGGAGCATCCGCTCGTACCAGTTGCCGCGCCGCGAGGTCACTGATGGCAGTCGAAGGACCAGCGATTTGGATCGTGCCGGTCGGCAGGCGAACGGCCGCCGGGACGCGGTGAGGGACGCGCCCCGGGTCGACGGGTGGAGCCGGTAGGGCAGGATCGTGTTCGGCCGGGTTACGTCGATGGCCGCGAGGTGTATTCAGCCCAGTGGTCGACGGCCTGTTCGAGACCGAGTGCTGCGACCTCGGCGGGAGCCATGCCGACCGTGTGGATCAATCGCTGTGCGAGCCAATCGGGGACAGGTTCGCGCATCGGTGTCGGTGGAATTCCGAACGATTCGGCACTGCGGCCGAGTCGCTCGACCACTGCGCCGAGCTTGCTGAATTCTGGTAGCCGACCAGCGGCCGCGACGATGCGGGCAGTTGCTTCCGCGTAGACCTCGGAGTCGGCGCGTGCTCCGATTGCCCAGATCTCGCAGATCTCGATGGTCTGCTGGTCGATGACCCGGTACACGATCCGCCAGGTGTTGCGGCCAACGACAAGCTTGCGGAACCCGGTCAATTCGCCGCCGAGTGGATAGCCGACTTGCGGTGAATCCAGCAGCAGGAGCACCTTTTTGAGGACTTTGGGCACGGCATCGGGGCCGAGTTTTCGAAGATCGTCGATTGCCGCATCGGTGAAGAGGACTTCGACCATCGGCTTACTCGTGGTCATCGAGTTCGGCGAGGGATTCCCTTGTGTGACCGAAGGCGCCGAGCACATCATCGAGTGACGTTCGGTTCCCGCCGTCGGTCGCGGCCCGGGCGAGCACCAGCGCAAGGTCACGCAGGTCGGACTCCGCGCGATCCAGTTCAGCGAGCCGATTCATGCTGACCACGGCGGCAACCGGCCGGTGATGGCGGGTGACCACCAGGTCGGCACCACCTTCGGCATCCGCTACAAGTCCAGCGACGCCTCGCTGCGCGGCGTCGGAAACGCTGAGCTCATGAGTGTTGCGCAGGATGGACATACCGTAACTGTACAGAATTCTAGCTAGATTCTCGATGCCGTCTCGCCTGTCGGGAACCACCTCCGCCGTCCTTGCACGACTGAGCTCCAGACACAGCGTGTCCCATGCCGGTCCCGCTGGTGCCCCCAGGAGCGGGTTGCGCCTCGAGGCCCAGGATCGGCCGGACACAAACGGCACTCGTCGATGACTGAACCGCCACAAGGGGTTCGCACAATGCCACACAACAGTGCGGCCACAGGTCAATGACCTGCGGCCTCACTATGAAAGACATGGCGAGAAGATACTCGAACCGGACCGATCTGCTGGAAGACTTCACTGAACTACAGGAACGGGTTTCTCAAACCGGACCGCGCAGCTCAATGCAAATGCCGCCGCGAACCTCCGGCGGGACGAAGAAGCAACTGACATCCGACGAGGCTGCCGAGATCGTGGCCAAGTACGAGGCCGATGCGTCCACGGCTCAGCTGAAGGTGGAGCATCACATGGCCAAGCGAACGGTGGCGACTTCACCAGCCACCATACCGATGCTGCTTGAACGTGAGCATTACTTAAAATGGCGGTACGTTGACCAAGCTCTTAGCATCAGCAGGCCGCAGTCCTCTCGGCTCCTCATAATCCAAAACCACCGGCGAGCTATCGTTACTGACTAGCAATCTAGTAGTCCATAAACATGCAATTTTACTCGTATTGTAATTTGCCAAAAATGCGTCCCCTATCAGCAACCATCGCGTTGTGACGATCGACCATATCTTATTTTCAATACGATAAGATTTTCCATCTTCGACGGAGACTAGATTTGCGGCTGTGGGCGGTGCGGTCCACTCAGCCCATGACACGGATAGTTCGTCCGCCCTCTCTGCCCAACCATCTGCGCCACTAATTTGACTAGACGGGCGAGGCACTCTAACTCCATTGAAGAAATTTGGAATAGACGACTCCGACCAAACTCTGACAAGACTCTCGGAAGCTGCCTTTGCTATACGCTCGCAGAACTCACTTCGCCACATCATTTCTTCGTGCAGAGCAGGATCGAATTTGACCTCCTCAGCGAACGCTTGCACCACCTCGTCGACTCTAGTCATCTGAACGAATCGGCTCTCAATGCCCTTCAGGTCTCCATTGAGCTCCTCGGGCCGGCTCTCCCCGTTTCCGAAGTCTCTGGTGTTCCCGCTGACGAAGTACACTTTCTCGGTCGGGTTGCTTCTGGCGTATCCGACTGCAGCAAGCCAGATCACCGCATCTCGTGCACCGATTTTAGGAGACTGCGGACTATCACCAGCTCTTTTGGCCGGAGGTATGAGATTAGCCTCCCGGTAGAGCGCCTGAGCGAGGATTTCAGCCTGGATCTCAATGACCTCTGTGAGCTTCTGATACTCAGCCCTCCAGTGATCGCGAACCTTGTCCACTCTCGGCGGCGCCAGACGCGATATACTCCATGGAGTCAACTTCGTTAATTGCTCTTGAGCCGCGCATGCTTTCTCATAACTGTCAGTGTATTTGAGAACCTGCTGAGCCGCTAATTCCTCCAGCACCATCCATGGTACCGAGATTCGTTGTACACCCGACTCTCTTATGGCCCTCAAGAGCTCTGCAGTGCTACTCTTCAGGCCAAGACCGCGCAGAATGCTTGTGTCCAGAATTATCATTCTATGTCCTAATCGAAATGCGGGAATTACTCAAACCGGCTGCGTCGATGAAGTCCAGCAGGTGCCGCCTCGGAACGGCGGCGAATCCAGGAGCCAATCGTCACTCGTCGACGCGAGCCGAAGACGTGCGGCCTGCTGCTGGTTTCGGTCATCGAACGAGCGAAAGGCGAGCCACTCACGGAACTGACGTTCCGGCGAGCCTGAATTACCCTCATGTCCGAATGAGATCAACAAGTTGACCTGCATTGTGACTAGAGAATGGCTGCAAACCCCAGGATCGTTAACCGTCACAGGAACTGAGAGTACTCATCACCCGACCGGACAGTGAAGCTAATTTCGACCCGACGCACTCCTCTGCGAAATGGAAATCGCACCCCAGGCCGATGGCTACGACACCTCGGCTCCATAGAAAAGAGGCCCGGTCCTTTAGGACCAGGCCCTCCCGTGGGCCTAACGCTGCACAACCCGAACACTCTGACGGTCGAAGGGCCAGCCATTCCGATCAGGCCGGTAGGCGCTCGGCAGGTGAAAACCATGGCTTGAAGTGCTGATTTCACCGAACTGTCGGCGATCGGCGCTCCGCTGGTACATCGGAGACCACCGCGTACACCCCAACCGTCAGCTCGCCCGGTATGCGGCATTATGGGATGTCGGCACCGCGTGCGGGGTAGGGGCTACGCCGTGGGTGTTTCGGTGCGACTGATTGCGCGGGGGATTCCGACGGCGGCCAGTTTGTCGGGGTTGCGGATGCCGTAGCCGTTGATGATCTTGTCGTCGGCGATGTCGAAGACGAGGAGGGCTTCCAGTTTGTCGTCGACGTAGCACGCGAGTGCTGGTTGGCTGTTGCAGTTCATTGTCTCGATGCGTACCTGCGGTCGCCGCTGCGCGTATCGGAAGACCGCCATGAGAGTCGCGCCCACCCGCTCGGCGCCGACCATGACCAGTTCCGGCAGCGCGGTCACCTTGCCGCCGCTGTCGGTGGTCCAGGTAATATCGGGCGCGAGCAGCGACAACAAGCCGTCCATGTCCCCGGTGTTCGCGGCGGTGATGAATCGTTCGGTGACCGCGGCGGTTCGGGCGGTGTCGACGGGGCCGTACCGCTTGCGCCGGGCTTGCACGTGGTTGCGGGCGCGGCGGGCCGTCTGATGCACGGTATCGACGGATTTGCCTGTTGCGGATGCGATCTCGTCGTAGTCGAAGCCGAAGACCTCACGCAGCACGAAGACCGCCCGCTCGGTGGGGGTGAGCGTTTCCAGCACCACCAGCATTCCCATCGAGACCGATTCGGTGAGTACCACATCGCTCGAGGCGTCGCCGTCGGTGAGCAGCAGCGGCTCGGGTAGCCACGGACCGACGTAATCCTCGCGGCGACTGGCGCTGGCCCGCAACGTATTCAGCGCCTGCCGCGTGACGAGCTTGGCCAGATAAGACTTCGTGTCCCGGACCGTGGCCAGGTCCACCCGCCGCCACCGTAGATAGCTGTCCTGGAGCACGTCGTCGGCTTCGGTTGCCGAGCCCAGGATTTCGTAGGCGATGGTGAACAGCAGTGGCCGCAGGTGGACGAAACACTCGGTGGGCTCATCGGTCGAGGTCATGGCTGCGGGACCCCCTGCGGCCCGGCTGCGCTCAAATCCTTGCGCCTGCCCAAGCCCATGAAGTTCGGGATCGCGCCGGGCTTGCGGGCCTCCTTGCGAATGGTCCCGATCGGACCCGCGAGACCCACCCGCTCCTTGATCCACCCGGCCGCCCGCCCGCCGATGTACATCGGCACGGGTGCGTCGTCGCGCCGGCTGAACTGCATCGCACCCGCGCGGCGCCCCAAACCGACGGTGCATGCGGTGAAGGCCACGTCCAGCACGGCGGGTTCGTCCCCAGCGATGCAGGCCAGCACATTGGCGGCGGCCTGGGCGCCCAACGGTTGGGCGGCATAGCAGCTCATCCGCAACGGACGGCCCGAGGGCGCGACCGCGTCCCCGGCCGCGACGATGCGATCGTCGTCGATACTGGTCAGCGTCTCGTCGGTCAGCAACCGGCCGAGCTCGTCGGTGCGGAGCCCGCTGCGTGCAGCCAGCTCGGGCACCCCGAATCCGGCGGTCCAGATCGTGATCGCACCGGGCAGCACATCGCCGTCGGCCAAGACGACCCCGTCGCGCCGCACCTCGCGCACCCGCGCTCGCTCGCGCACCTCTACTCCATTCTCGGACAACCACTTCGACACCGACCACCGGGCCGGATTCGAGAAGTTCGCCGCCAACTTACCGCCACCCACCAGTGTCACGGTACGGCCCTGCTCCACGAGTTCGGCGGCGGTCTCGATGCCGGTGAGCCCGCCGCCGACGACGACAATCGGCGCCTGAGCGGGCACGTCCGCCAAGGCCGCGCGCAGCCGCTGGGCGTGTTCGAATTCAGCGATCGGATAGGCGAATTCGGTGGCACCGGGCACCGACGCGGGCACCGCGGCGGTGCTGCCGACCGCGTAGACCACATAGTCGTACCCGAGCGTGCGCCCCGAACCCAGTTCCACCCTGCGAGCAGCGATATCGATGCGGACAGCACGATCCACGACCAACCGCACCCCCGCGCCGAGCAGCGTGTCGTAGCCGATAGCGGCCTCGTGGGTACCGGCCACGAACTGGTGCAACCGCATCCGCTCGACGAACTGCGGGCGCGGATTGACCAGCGTGATCTCGATATCGCGACGCAGACGCAGCCGATTGGCCGCTACCGCACCGGCGTAGCCGCCGCCGATCACGACCACCTTGGTAATGGCGTTGAAATCAGTCATGCCCTCAAGACACGCCACACCCCCCGGATCTGACACGAAGTGACACACATCATGTTCGTGGCCCGCACCGCCAGGGTTGCAGACCGGGACAAGGCGCAGTGCACGCAAATTGGCAATACCGGATGTCTTGAGCCGCACCGCCGGGCACAGTTCGGCGTCGCCATGTTTGCCCTCTCCGCTGGTCGAGTTTGCCGATTCGGGCGTGGCGGAAACTCCACATCCGAGAGCTGCGGCACGATGGTGCGATGCACATAGACCTTTCCGGACGACGCGCATTGGTATCAGGATCCAGTCAGGGTATCGGGTTGGCTATTGCGACAGAACTGGCCCGTGCGGGGGCATCGGTGGTGGTCAACGGACGGGACCGCGACAAGACCGAGCGAGCCCGCGCGAGCATCACGAGCGAAGTGCGGGGCGCCGAGGTTACTGCCGTGGCAACCGATCTCGCCTCGGCAGACGGTGCGGCGACGCTGCGCGAGCAGGTCAACGATCTCGACATTCTCGTCAACAACCTCGGCATCTTCGGCGCCAAGCCGGTGCTCGAGATCGAGGACGACGAATGGCGGCGCTACTTCGAGGTCAACGTCCTGTCCGCGGTGCGGCTGATCCGAATGTACTTGCCAGGAATGATGGACCGCGGGTTCGGGCGAGTGATGAACATCGCCAGCGACTCAGCGGTCGTGACTCCAATCGAGATGGTTCATTACGGCACTACGAAGACTGCCTTGTTGGCGGTCACCCGTGGTTACGCGAAAGCGGCGGCGGGCACCGGCGTCACCGTCAACTCGGTGATGGCAGGGCCGACACACACGCCTGGCGTCGAGGATTTCGTCCACGAGTTGGTGGGCGAGGAATTGCCGTGGGATCAGGCCGAACACCAATTCATGATGGACCATCGTCCACACTCGCTGATCCAACGTCTGATCGAGCCGACCGAGATCGCGGCCATGATCGTTTACCTGAGCTCGGAATTCGCGTCGGCCACGACAGGCGGCGCCCTTCGAGTCGACGGCGGCTACATAGATTCCATCCTCCCTTAGCTAAGCAGAGTGGCATCCTGAAATCGGCATTACCGCTCACTCGTTGCAGGTATAGCCAGTGCGCCAGGACGAGCATGTACGGCCTGACCGCCCCCGACGACGCAGTTGCACCAGCACCCCTCTGCACCGGTTGCGCCGACGCCGACACCATCGATAGCGAGCAGACAGCCACAAGCCCATCCGGAAGCTCTACACGACATGCCGCTCTGCCCCGGGCCGTGCCCGCTACAGAACCGAAATGGTTCGGATTACTACACAAACGCAAAGAATCCGCAGGCCGTTGACCTGCGGATTTGTCATTCAGTGGGCCTAACGCTCCACAACCCGAACACCCTGACCGCGGACGGGCCGGAGATTCGGATCAAGCCCGTGGGTACCCGCCGCGAGTCAGTGGGTGGTGATCGCTGACGGCCGCGTGCGATGGGGAACGGAGGGCAATCCTGCCTGGTTCCCACATGTCGAGTTGCTCCATTCAGAGGAGAGTCAGTCGATCGCCATATCCGCGCTCAATCCAGCCTCAACCGCCAGGTATTCGGCGGCGCGCTTCGCGCCCTCGAACGTTGCCTCAAGCCGCTTCAAGGGCTCGGAATTCGGCATCCGAACCTCCACCTCGTAGCCGGGCTCATGAGGGATCTTGCCCGGATAGTTGTACTTCGCATTGAGCTCGTCGCAGTACTCCGGACTCAAATAGGTGATCTCCGCGCGAGCCCTCCGCGGCTTCCCGCCCTTGGTGTAGGAGAGCGTGATCGGATTCGATTCCCAGTGCACATAGTCCGGCTCGGTCATTTCCTGCGCGACCGTCCATTCGGTCCACACCGGGCCGGTGCCACGGGTCGCCATGCCCCAGGCGAGGTGCACCGACTCGGCGACCGCGATCCACGGGTTCTCTTCGCCCCGGGCCAAGGCGCGGTCGTAGGTGGTACGCAATTCGCTGGCGAAGGTGCTCATGTGCGGAGAGGTCGATTTCTTCCTCATGTTCTCTTCTCAATCGGTTTTGGTGGATTTGATGCCGTCCCACCAGAGACTGTTGGACGCGGGTCCGGCGCACCAGAAGAAGGTGTTGGACACCCAGTCGAGGACGTCGGCGGGCAGTTGGGAGGGTTGTCTCCGGAGCGTGTCCTGCAATTCGGTGATAGTGGTGCCCGCGGGCATGGTGGCGATAGCGTGTGCCCCGTAGTCGCTTCCAGTCTGCGGCCAGTTCGGGTGGTTGGGGTCGGCGAGAAGGATGCCGATCCTCTGCACGACGACCTCCCAACCAGGCAGTCCGAAGTGGTCGTTATGTGGGCGGGACGTCGAAAGCGGAGTGTCGGCGAGGATGTACACCACGAGCGTGCTCGGCAGGTCGTCGTTAACGTCGTAGATGCAGGTGTGTTCGGTGAGTGCAAGCGCGAGGTTGATGTTGCGGCGGATCTGCTTGTCGAATTCGCGGAGGTGCCCGCGGCCCATCTGAGCGAGTGTTTTGTCGGTGCCGCCCCAGGGACGTTTCCGGTCGAGCAGATGCTCTTCGAACTGCAGCAGAGACTTGGCCCCGTACATGACGTCGAGAGCGTGGTGGTGCAGGTCGGTGGATTCGGCGAACATGACAAGGTCGTCGAGGCCGCGGCCAGCACAATGAATGTTCTCGGTTTCGCTGTCATTGCGCCATACCATTTGCACGAGCCCGGCCGCTGCGGCCGACAGCACCTGCTCGTCGTCATCCGGGTCGACGCCGATGCTCCGGCACGAGTCGTCGAAATTGTTTGCAGCCCAACGTAACAGCTCGCAGGTTGCAGGCATGTCTTCGCCCATCGGGCATATGCTGCTCATTGATTCTCTCCTGCCGCGGACTACCCCGCAGTTTGTATTGGACGTGGAGCGACTGGTGCCGCGGGTCTTGCGCGAGTTCAGCCCATGGCGTGGCCCGCTTTTTGGTGGCGGGCCTGCGGTCTCAAACACGACGTCGGCGCGAAACTCTAGGCGGGCTGCGGATTCCAAAGTCTCAAGCAGCACATGTCTGGCGTTGCGAAACGACCACATCGGCACGGGGCAGGCGGATCGGCTGCGGACGCACGGTGACGGCACCCTGCTACAGCCGACGCCGACGACTCACTACTGGTCGACGAAGGCAGTGAAGCGGCACAGGCCAAGGATCCCGAGTGCCCTGGGCATCTGAAGCTACACCGGCTACGCCACACGGCCGCGTTGCTGATGATTCGAACGTGATAAGCGACCCAGCGTCAGTTGGGGCACAAGGACGCCGCCACGACCTTCGACCCGTACAGTCTTGATCACCGATGATCTGGACGCGGTGGTGGATGAGAACCCTGGCTTCAGACGAGCGCCCCCGTTTCAAAACGGGGCAATTCCATGTTGCCGCTGACTGTTACAGGTCGTTGTCGACCTTGCCTTCCACAAGCCATGTCACCAACGTGATTAGAAATTCATAGTCACTTTCTTTCACGGATCCTCCGTGAAAGACATCATTCCTAATGGAGTTTAGCTTTTGTAGCCACTTCGTTCGATCTTTCCACGATCCACGAGCCCGCTCGTCACCGGGTCTCGTGTACCGTTTCTCAAACAAACTCGTCCACCTGGCGTGATCATGCGTGAGAATATTCTGGTAGTCAAGAAGGTACAGGCAGTCCCAGGGCTCCACCTCGTCCTCGGCATCCCGTTCTACATTCTTGTCGACAGCCATCTTCCCTGCATCGACCTGAACGGCTCTTGGCACCCCCCGCCTGAACCATTCGGCGCCGAATTCGTCCTCAAGGCGGCTTCGAATGTCGCCCTTAAGGAAATATTCAAGCTCTCTCACCATGTCGGCAGATTCTTTGTTGAACTGTTTCGTTTCGTTTTTGACATAATCAGTGAGCCCTGGGGGATTGAATTCTGGAACTTCACTGTTAATAGCGATTTGCAGTCGCCGCCAGTAGCGAGTACTGCCACCTGAACCGTACTGCTTCCGATACTCCAATCGTTCCTCAGGAGAGAGCCCTTGTAGGTGGTTGATCATCGGGTCGAGCAGAAACTTAATTTCGTCGAACACCTTCGATGGATCAATCGAGAACGGCGATGTCTCGCGTTCGCCAACTACATGGTCAACCGCGTCACTAAATATCCTCAACAAGGACTCGATTCCATTATTTATGAATACAAATCCGCCTTCGGCACTTCCGAGCTCCCACTGGTTTCTGAGCCCATTCTTGACATACTCAAGGCAAATTTCAATAAATTCAACCAGCCGTTCAACGGTATGTTCATTCGTGCCGAGATAGAAGGTCCCAGCCCGCACCACATCCGATCTGCCGAAGACGCCGAGATAACTGGCGCGTTCGATACCTCGCTTGATTGCATCGATAGTAATGCATCGAACTGGTGACCGAACACTCTCACCAACCAGAACCCGCCCATACAACGGAGATGATTTCGTTTCGCCAAGCTGTTGAGCTACCTGAAGTACTAGTGAACGAACCTTGTCTCGAAGATTTGGTGAATCGGATAGAAGATCGGCATTCAAAGTATTGCGAAGATTCTTCGGCACAGCCTGCTGATGCTCGTTGATCTGCATAAATATCCGCACCTGCTCTGCGCGGTCGAGGTCGACAAAAGCAACTACTGGAACGAGATCCTGCCTGGCCCGCTTCGAGTTGGCGTATCCGTACAACCTGTGTTGCCCGTCAATAACATAGGCCGCACGATATGTTTGAGGCAGATATAAAGTCCCGGTACGACTCGCCGCCCCGGGTATCTGGCCGCTTTGTATATCAAATCGGACACCACCCCGCCTGCCGGAATCGATATTAAGGATCAAGCAATTGGGAAAGAACCCTCCATCCTCAACAGATTTAGAAATAGCCGTAAGACGCGGACGACGGATGAGTCTCTGATACGTTGGCATCAGGCCTTGATTCGCCTTGGTCCGATGTAAAATATAGGCGATTTTCAGCAGCCGTTCAGGCTCGATTACAAAAGAGTAATAGGTATGACCGCCCATGCGAGCCTCTATCGCAGAGACGCGCTGCTCGAGTTCGGGAATTTTCTGGTTCGCAAACAGACTACCGAGTAATTGGTACTTGGCCGCCTTTCCGAGATGTCCAGTCAACTCTCGATAGTAATCCAGAACATCCTCATCCATATACGAAATCTGAGAGTTTTCTAGAGTAGTCAGCGTCTGGGCCGTCACGTCACAATTGCTGGCAGCCAGGATGAACCTGATCTTGCGACCTGGAAATTCCGCCCTCACGCGGGCGATTATCTTATCGCGGCGATCTTGCAAGAACTCAATGTCGGCTCGAAAGTTCTGTGTTTTATTCTCGTCGAAATAGCGACAGAGGATAATGAGTGCAACCTCGTCATCTGCCGCAAATATTTCGATAGTGCGTTGGCTGTTTTCCACCAGCCAAGGGGTGGCCCCTAGATCATTGCTCATATAGGTGAAGCCGAGCTTCGCGAATGTTGCCCAGGTGCGGTCAAGAAGGCGTTCATGCACGCTCTTTGGTTTTCTCATCTTGACCGTGGTTTTCAATGCTTTTTCTTTTAGCCACCCATCACTTTCGAGATCCGCAACTGCGGAAATTTGCGCGGACTTGGTGTGATACGGCGAGAATCTACGGCGCACCTCGGCGGGTATGTTCTTGGTAGGCAGTAGGTATTTCTGTATATCGTCTCGACTGCCAGAAGTTCCTCTTGTCATGCCAGCCCCACGTTGGTGAATAGATACTCCGACGCATATCCTCTCGCCGACGATGCTCCGCCAACGGCATTCTTCCGTTGCGTAACTACTAGCCGGTCGCCTTTTTCAAATAGCTCGGCTATCGAATCATGCGCAGCATTGGATAGTATGTAATAAGAATTCTCCTTCTTAATCTTGTCGATCAGGTTACTGAGTCGAAGCTGATCGTCCCATGAAAATAGCTTCTGGTTGTACTTGACGAATCCATTGTTATTGTGGGCGACGGTATATGGAGGGTCCAGGAATACCAGATCACCCGGCTCGATATTTTCAATGCAGCATTCGAAATCCTGAGCCTTGAGCTGCACATTCTGAAGACGGTCAGAAATAGTTTTCAAGATATCCAATGTTGGCATATTAATGCTCTCACGCCGACCGTAGGGCACATTGTACTTCCCGGAGAGATTCACTCTGTAGATGCCATTGAACGACGTATGGTTCAAGTAGATAAATCTCGCGGCCCGCTCAAGAGAAGTACCCGGCACTTCATCCCGGGTTTGATAGTAGTGTTCGGCCGTGTTTACGTGGCTAGCCAGTATTTTGGATACTCTTTCATAATCGTCTCGGATGCACTCGTATACCTCGATCAATTCCGAATTGACATCCGAAAGAAAAGCTCTGCCCGAATATGAAGTCCCTAAGAACACCGCGGCACCGCCAAGAAACGGCTCGTGATAATTGTTCACGACGACGTCTCCCAGAATTGACTTAATAGTCGGCAGCAGCCAGCGCTTTCCCCCAGCCCAACGCAGGATTGGTTCACTGTACGCAGACTGTTGCACGCTGCCCCCTCATGTCTAGCCAGCTCGTATCTTGCTGACGCCATCTCGCTAGCTGTGGCCATGGCCATAGCGTGCACAAAGGCTAGCAAGAAAACTGAAGTCAGGAAGAGGCTGCGGACTGATTGGCGCTTCTCGTCCGTCAAGTGGTACGTCGACGGCTTTCGTGCACTAGGAGGAAACCGGACTACCTGCAATCTGGCGGCAGTAAAGAAGGCGGATTAATACCAAATAGTCGGTTCTATTGTGTTGAACTCCATTCGATCAGTCTCCGCACAGCCTCCCACCAGGAAGCACACCGCCGAGTTTTCGATATGAATACGAGCGAACTGGTACCTATCAAGCATAAACGCGTCGAACCACAGCATTCATCGTCAGATGGCCGGGGTGGTGGTCGACGTCCGGCATCGCGCTAATGAGCCACACAGTGCGGCCGAGGAGGCGGTTCTCGCATTGTGATCATCGTCTGGCAGCGGTGTGCCCGCTCTGGTTGACTGGCTCCGTGGTTCCGACGAGCACCATCACCCGCATCCGTACTCTCGACGGCCTGCACCTGGCAGCCACCCTCGTCACTCCCGGTCAACCCACGACGCACGCCGTCGTGCTGGTGCATGGTGGTGGCGTCACCCGTGAGGAGGGCGGTTTCTTCGCCCGTCTGGCGGCCGGCCTTGCCGACGCTGGTATCGCGTCGCTGCGGTTTGACCTTCGCGGCCACGGTGATAGCGAGGGCCGCCAAGAGGAACTGACCCTCTCCGCCATCCTCAACGACATCCGCGTCAGCCTCGCCGCTGTGCAGGATGCCACAGGTTCCAGTGACCTGGCGCTGCTCGGTGCCAGCTTCGGGGGCGGCATTTGTGGCTACTACGCTGCCAAACGCCCAGATGATCTGTCTCGGTTGGTGTTGCTGAATCCTCAATTGGACTATAAGAAGCGCACCATCGACACTCGCGACTACTGGACGAACGATGTCATCAGCGACGAGAAGGCCGAAGAACTCAACGAAACCGGAGCGATTCAGTTCACGCCGACACTCCGGCATGGTCGGCCGCTGCTCAACGAGGTGTTCTGGCTGAAGCCGAACGAAGTCCTCGGCGAGATCAAAGCATCGACTCTGATCGTCCACGGCAACGCAGACACCTTGGTCCCAATCGACGGTTCCCGTGCTGCCGTAGCTAAATTCACGGCACCCGTTGAGCTGGTCGAAATCGAGGGATCACAGCACGGATTCGCCGTGCACGATGATCCGCAGTACCTCAACCCCAAGAGCCAAGAGTTCCAGGCCGAAGTGATCCGCACCGTAGCGGGCTGGCTCACGGCCTAGCGCGACGGCATCAAGGCTTGACGGAGCTGCCGCACACTTGGCCGGTGAATCCAAGGGTCAAGTGTGCGGACTACGTCCACAACGACATTCATCGTGCGCTCCGAACGGGTCTCGCGCGCCACCGCGACCGATTTGGTTGCCACCGCGGCGGCCTCGTCTGGTTCGCCGCTGAGTGCGAGCGCTTTTGCCTGTCGAGCACTGAAGAAACCAGCATCGCGCCGGGACAGTCCCCCACCAGCGAGCACCTGACCGAACAGTTCAGTGGCCCGCTGCGGCTTGCCCGCCTCGGTGTAGCAGCAGGCTGAGCGAACCAGAAGCGTGCTCTCGTTGAAGTAGCTCACCAACCCTTGGTCGTCGGCACCGTTGGCCTCGGTGAGGAGGTGCTGAGCCTGACCAAGGCTTTGCTCCACGGCAGTGGCTGGTCCGCCAATCATGGCGAGCCCCAATGCTTCCTGCTGCACAACTTCCGCCTGTACCCGAATCGGAAGCTGCCACGGCCCCTCTTTAGCGGCTTGCGCCAATCCGAGCAGCGTCCCCGCGTCGCGCGAGTCATAGGCCATCTGGGATTTCTTGAGCAGGACGTATCCCTGCATGGGCAGGCTGCCCGCAGCCTGCGCCCACTCCATCGCGCGGTCGTACAGGAAGGTCGCCGTTACCGGGTCATGGAGATCGCGGTACAGCCAGCCTGCGAATTCCGCGCCATCCGATCCAACCGCCAGCAGTTGCCGACGCACGTCCGACTGAACATCCTTGCTGTGCCGACGGATTGCGCCGAGCACGGCGAGCGTAAGTGGCAACGCTTCAGCCGGACCGAGGGAACCGTCATCGGCTTTGCAACGCGCAAGCTGAGCACGGAAGAACTCCAGGACCGAGCCGTCGAAGTACCGGCGAGCGTCCTCCAGCGCCAAGCTCACCCGCTCCAGATCGTCACTGTGACTGATCGGTGGGGTGCCAGTGCCATCGCCAGCCAACCAGCGTGCAAGCGCCAGCGCGTTATTACCTGTCGTGCTTGTAGGTTCGATGGATACGGCTGCCGCGCCCACCTCGTCGGGCAGCTTGAACCACAGCAACTCGGGCGGAATGCGGAGAATCTGCGCCCACCGCGTCAGTTTGGACAGTTGCTCTGGCGCTGAACCCTTTTCGATTCGACTGATCTGCACCTGTGTCATACCGAGCCAACTGCCCATCAGTTCCTGCGGCTGCTGTTGTCCGTGATACGGGTGGTTGCGGTAAGCGAAGAAGACCCGGCCCATGTGCCAGGTGGCGAGCGCATCGCGCATTTGGTCGGTCTGCCAGAAGTCCGGCGGAAGCGTAGGCGGGCGGTGCCGCTGCCCCCGTGCCATGACTTCGCAAGCGCCACAAACAGATTCGGCGTTGTAGCGGCTCAAGCGGTTGCCGCAGCGCGCGCAATAGCGCTGGTAGTGCGGCGTTTCGGTCATGTGAACCGCTCCGGATTGTCCACGCGGGTTGCCTTATCCCCCGTTTGCCCTGGTCAGAGAACGCTACCACTGGTTTCCGTGATCGGTATGCGTTCCATGTATATCGCGTATTCGCCGTGGTAGTGGTGGGTTTTTGGCCGAAATCCGACGCTAGGGGACCAGACACATTCAGGCCCTCAAACGAAAGGAGTAGGCCGTGGCCCTGTCCCTTGTTGTACCCATCTTCGGTCCACCGGCCGCAGGCAAAACCACTCTCACACTGCGCCTCGGATCGGCACCAGGGCGGCGGATCTTCCGACTGCGCGAGCACGTGCCGACAGACGTACTGGCTGCCACCGCGACCAGTAGCGAACGGCTGGGCTGGATCGACGAGTTCACCGTTGGGGAAGCGCTGCGCTCGTACTTCGATGCCGCTCACGCCGATCCGGACGTGCATACCGTGCTGCTGGACAACTTCCCAGGTTCTGCGAGCCAGGTCGACCAACTGCTCACCACCCTTTGGGCGTTGACGCCACCCGGTCATATCGAGGCGATCGAAGTCGTAACCGACGCCAAGACGCTCAAGCAGCGGGCGAAGAACCGAAAGGTGTGCCACCAGTGCGAGCGTGATCCCATCCGCGATCCCCGACTTCCAGCCATACCCAGCCGGGATGACCCCTGGCAGTGCGCCCACTGCGGTGGCTTGTTGCATCCACGGCGCGGCGACTCGCCCCGGCTATTCAAGGCCAGGTTGCAGCGCTACCACCAGACGGCCGCCGGTATCCGAGCGGGCTTCACCGACTCCGGTATTGCCGTCACTCAGCTCGACACCACCAACACCATCGACGGGGCGGCGAATCTGCTTGCCCCGCTCCTTATTTCACGGAGTTCCACAGGATGAATACTGTTCCATTGCCCATGCCCAGCCTCAAACCGAGTAGTGATGAGTACGGCCACGCCCGCATGCCGCGCGGTGCCACCGTTCCTCAGCCGGACCGGATCGACCGCGTGGCCTACGGCCGCTTCCGCAACGTGTACCTCTACATCACCGAGGCGTGCCAACTTCGCTGCGAGCACTGCTACATGGGCGAACGGCTAGACCGGGCGTTGAAGATGCCGCTGCCCAAGATCGTGGACACGCTCACCACGTGGCGGCGGCTGGGCGGGAGCAAATTGACCATCCTCGGTGGGGAGCCGACGCTCCACCCCCGCTACTGCGAGGTGATCCGACTGAGCAAACAGCTCGGCTACGAGCACGTCATCACCACGACGAACGCTCAGAAACCGGCACTTCGGCGCTTCCGGCAGCTCGGGCCGGAGGACTTCGCCTACGTACAGGTGAGTCTCGACGGTGGCAGCCGCGAGACCCACGATGCCGTGCGTGGTGCGGGCACGTTCGATGAAGCCATGGAAACCACGCGGGAGCTGGCCGAACGCGGCTTCGACACTCGCATCATCTGCACGGTCAACAAGGCCAACGAACGAGATGTGTTCCAACTCCTCGACATTGCGGATGTCCTGGGTGTGAGCCTGGTGAAGTTTCACGTCTTCTCGACCATCGGCACCGGGCACGGCAATGCGGAGATGGCCATGACACCGCCGGAATGGGTGAGTTTCTGCGACGAGCTCAATGATGTTGCGCCCCAGTACAAGACAAGGGTGTGGTATCAGCCAACGTATGCCCGGCGCGATCAGATGGAGCGCTACGCCGCCGAGGGCTATCAGGGGTGCATCGGCCGAACACTGGACCGGATTTCGATCTTCCCGGACGGCCGCTGCTACGTCTGCTCCTACCTGTTCGACACCGAGCTGCACTTCGCCCAGATGGTCGACGGGCAAGTGCAGCTCAACCACAGTGCCAACGAGTTCGAGCTGTTCACCAGTGTCCTCGCCGAAAGCTCATGCGGCGGATGCAAAGCCGGTGCCTGCATGGGCGGGTGTCCGGCCGAAGAGGTGGTGATGGGCCAGTCCTCGTGCACGGCCTACGAGGACATTGTGCCCGTCTGCCGCCTGTGGAAGTCCAGCGCCAAGCCCGAGGAGTGAACCCAATGGACGATATGGATCGGATCGCCGAAAATCTGCGCTGGATCAACTGGGGCGACATCAACGATGTCGAGCTGAACTGTCGTGAGGCATTGAATGAACTTGCGGCCAAGCCGCGAATTGTGCGTGCACGGCTGGAGGAGCTACCCAACCGGCCCGAGCTGCTCGACCTGTGCGAGCACTACGACATCCTGGACAAAATCGTGCTGGCCCGCGAGGACGATCCGGGAGTACGGGTACGGCTGCATGTATTCCTGCCGGGCTACTTCGACCGCCCGCACAATCACCGCTGGTCCTACGCCAGCAAGATTCTGCGCGGGCACTACCGGCACTACTTGTTCGGCAACGCCGAGCTGGACGAACAGGTGGAGCCGAACAAGCTGCCAGTGCTGCACGTTCGAGAGGAGCCGGTGGGCACCAATTACGCGCTGCACCACTCGATGGTGCATGCAGTCGTCGCGGAGCCGTTCGCGGTGTCGCTCGTGATACGCGGGCCAGCCGTCAAGGGTCGGTTCTTGGTCATGGATCGGCAGACGAACGAGGCGTGGTGGCAGTACGGGGCCAAGAATGAGTCCGAAGCGGAGGCCAAGAAGAAACAGATGAGCCGCACGCGATTCGCGGAAGTAACTGGCTGGATGGATGAGTGGGGGTTGTTCTAGCTGGCGGCGAACTGTTGGCGACTGGCGATGAATGCCCGCAGTTCGGCCAAGGTCGGCAGCGGGGCACCTTGGTGTCGTGCACACCGGAGTGCCCCACTGGCCGATCCGAACAACATAGTTTGCCCCATGGACCAGCTAGCCCAGAGGCCATATAACAGGCCACCCGAGAAGGCAGCACCCGCGCAGTGCGTATGTCGAACCTCCACCGGAAACGCTGGCACCGAGACCAGTTCCGACCGACTGAGCCCGACGGCACCATGGGCACCAGCGGTCACGATCACCCAGGCTGCACGAGTCTGGTCCAAGATGGATCGGGCCAGAGCTGGCGCATCGGCGTGGGCAGTGTCATCGACGTTCGTTTGCACCAGCAGGCCGGAGTACCCGCGTACAGCAGCTGCCACCTCAGGCGAAAGCACGGAGCCACCGAGATTTAGCAACAAGGGCACCTCGGCGGCACAGGCGACCTCGATCACGCGCAGTGCAGCTGATTCGATCAGCTCGTAGCAATCCAGGTAAACGAATGCCGCATCCGCCAGCGGCGACAGTTCGGCGCGCTCCAAACTGGCGACAACGCCCGGCAAATGAGCGAACCAGGTGCGGGTGTGCTGGTCGTCGCCACTCACGACGATTCGTGGTGTGACGACATCCGGCCTGATCGCGAAGGCACGCTGGACCTCGTGTTGTTCCAGCCAGCGGGCAATGCCTCGGCCGTGCTCATCGTCGCCAATGTCGTTGGCAATCAGCAGGGTCGGTGCTCCCAGAGATGCGAGCACCGCCGCTGTCATTGGCCCGTCAGCCGCTACCGACCATTCGATGGTGCGGATTTCCGCTCCGTGGTTGGCGAGGGGGAATACGGGCACGGTCCATAATTCCGCGTGCGCCAGGTAGCTGACGCATATCACCGGGCCAGACGGAGGCACAGTGATCTACCAGCCGTAGACCGAGAACGAGTCGCGAGCCGCGATGCGCTCCATCGCTGTGCGGCAGTAGGGGATCATGTGATCGGGCAGTGCATCTGCCGCGAACCATTCGAGCGCACTGCACTTTTCAGGTTCCAGGTTGGTTGGCTCCCCCTGCCATGTGTCCACGGTGAAGAAGAACGCTATGCGCCCGCCTGAGGACGAGTTGTGCATAATGTGGCTGAAGTGCACATCCTCCGGCGCGATGGTCACGCCGATTTCTTCCCTGGCTTCGCGGATCAGGGCGTCGACCACCGATTCGTCGGCTTCGAGATGACCGCTCGGCAGGTGCCAGGCGCCATCCTCGAAGCCGGTGTTCTGGCGCTGGCCGAACAGCACTTCAGTCCCTCGTCGCAGCAGCAGGTGAACGTCACCAGTCACCTTGTGCCGCTGCGGCTTTGCTTCTTGGGCGAGTGTGGTCGTTGTGTCAGTCATCGTTGGTTGTCTCCTCTTGTAGTGGTTGAACTGGTTGGTTGATGCATTGAGCCCCTGAGCGCACCGAGCCTAGATCTCCCGTCATCGGTGCGATATACACCGAACGTATACCGACCAACGGGTCACGATATGGATCGGTCCCGGATGCGGATTCACCCTCGTTACCAGGCAATTCAGCTGTAAACGGAACGGGAGTGGTGGACATGCGTAGGCCGCGACACATCCGGATCGAATCCGGTGCGCTGAGATTGGACTATCAGGGGTCGGCCGAACAGGCCCAGAATGTCGCCGATGAGCTGGCCCACGGATCGCCGGAGGTCGTTGTCACGGTCAATGACAACGTGACCGAAGACCTTCCAACATTGCCGTGCTCGCGGTTGTGGGAGTGAAATTCGCTGTGACCGAACGGATTCCCCATCCTCACGATAGCGGACGTCACGTCACGAGCATTTGTACCGAAACCACGCACCTGCGATCGAGGCCACGCTGTTGACTTCATCGCTGGTGGTGATCCTCTGGCCAAGTTCGCTGTTCTTCACAGCAGTAGCGTGTTTCCGAATTGGCAAGCGCTGGAAGTCAATCCATACGCCGGACGGGCGTGGTGGTGAGTTCATCAGCTGTCACCGTGACGACGAGCATGACGAAAATGATACGCAGCCGATGAAGATAAACACAGTCCAAGAGTCGTGGGTCAGTGAGAATGATACGGAGATACTGCCACGACTGCAGGACATTGTGCCGCCGCTGCGGCAGACGCCAATACGGCGACCGCCGTGGCTTCACGGCCGTTCTTGAGCCTTCATGACGTCGATCGCGAGTTTCACTGCGGCAGCCGTACAGGCACGATCCAGTCCGGCTCGACCACGGTCCCCGAGCGTGCGTGAATCGCGGCAACTCGGCGACGCCAGAAAAACTGCGTTTCGAGTTTAGTAACATGGCTCGGAATGAAGCTCTGATACCAGCGGTGTCGGACGAATACATTTGTATACTGGAAAACGGCGACACCCTGGACATTGGCAATTATCCCACCCATTGGACCAGGTGGAGAGATCACTTCAAACGTTCTGGATAACCGCTGCGCTCCGGTGGCAGAACAGATTTTTGTGCGGTGATCTTGATGCGTCTATTCCAGGGGGTGTTCCATGGTGGTATTCCGTGGTGGTTTCGGTGCGGTGCTCAAATCGCCCCACCCCGAACCCGCGAACCTACTGGTCAGATGGCACATATCCGGCTGGGTCTTACCCAGGATTGTCTATATATCACTCATATATAGACATCCGCCGTCGCGCCGTACACGGGGGTGTCGCGGTGTCGCGGCCGCCCGGACTAGTGCTCGATCGTTCCTGCGGAGCCCCTCCTCATCTCCGCTTTCTGCCTTTGTTCATGTTTGTCTTGCCCCGCCTTGGTCGGCGGTGTCGCGGTGTGCGAACGGACGCGCGGCCTGTGATCCCGCGGGCGAATCGTGCTCGCGCCGAGCCAGCGCCGCGCCGGGCCGGTTCCGCAGGGACTCGCGAATCCCCGCTGCGTGGGCCGACATCGCATGCGCAGGCGAGCCCTGCCGCGGCCCCTCACGAAATGAACTCGAAAACTTTTCGGATCGGCGTTGTCCCGAAACGGCGTTTTCGGCGGAAGTAGTAAGTAGACCTTTCGCCTCTCGCTGTCAGGAGCGCCCCCGTGACCGAGATCCCCCACCGCGCCCAGGACGATTACTCGAACCCCAGCGAACCCGCCACACCACAGAGCGCCCCGCTACCGTGACCCCCTTGCGCCGCCCCCGCCGCCGACATGGCGAGATCACCGTGGAACGGATCGAAACCACACCCATGACACCCGAGCAATACCGGCGTGCCGTCGCCGCGCTCGCCGTGCTTGTCAACGAATGGAAATACGGCCCCGACAATCCGGAACAATCCAGCGAGAAAGCCGCATAACCCACTCTTCGCGTCTGTTCCTATACCGGGATATATGGGAAAATAAACCAAAGGGATTCACGGAATAAGGGGAAATTCTCGCCATGGCACGACCGAGAAAGAAAAGCCACAAAACCGCGCGGATTCAGACTGACCGCCTCGATAGTCTCGACACGGTCAGAGTCGGGATCTATGTACGCCGATCCACCGACGACGAACACCAACCGTATTCGATCGAGGCCCAGGATGCCCGCCTGGGCTCGTATGTGGACTCCCAACCCGGATGGCACATCGTCATGCGGTTCGCCGACGACGCCTCCGGAGCGTCCACCGAGCGTGAGGACCTGCAACGCGCCATGCGCGCCGCCGAAGCAGGGTTGATCGATGTCCTGCTCGTCTACCGAGTCGACCGCTTCTCCCGCAACCTACGCGACATGGTCACCCTGCTCGACGACCTCGACCGACACGGGGTCGTGTTCCGCTCGGCCACCGAACCCTTCGACACCTCCACTCCCATGGGCCGCATGCTGGTCCAAATGCTCGGCATGTTCGCCCAATTCGAACGCGACACCATCATCGACCGGGTCATCGCGGGCATGGAACGCAAAGCCGCCAAAGGACTCTGGAAAGGCGGACGCCGCCCCTTCGGTTACCTGCCCGACGCCACCGGCCACAGCCTCACACCTCACCCCAACGAATCCCCGATCGTCGGCTTGATCTACCGCCTCTACACCCGAGACCGGTTGGGCTCCAAAGCAATCGCGCGTCTCCTCAACGAACGCGGGCACCGCACCACCACCAGCGGAACCTGGTCGGGCCACCAAGTCCTACGCACCCTGTCCAACCCCGTCTACATCGGCGAACTGTCCTTCCGCGACATCACCACGCACAACTGCCACCCGCCACTCATCGACACCGACCTCTTCGCCGAAGCCGGGCGGATACTCACCGAACGCGGCGACGACCGCGCCCACCGCCGCGCCAACGCCTCCGACTACACCCTTACCGGACGCATGCGCTGCCCCAAATGCCACACAGCCATGATCGGCACCCGCGCCCACGGCAAAACCAAGGTCTACCGCTACTACACCTGCCACACCCGCAACCGCTACGACAGCACCCGGTGCGACGGCTACCGCCTCAACGCCGACTACGTCGAAACCGCCGTCCTCGACGCCCTCGCACGCTTCTACCGCGACCATCACACCCTCATCGCCGACGCCGTCACCGAGGCCCAACGCCAACACCATGCCGGACACGACGCCCACCACGCCGAACTCGCCGCCATCCACACCAAGATCGCTGACATCGACACGAAGATCGATCGCTACCTCACCGCGTTCGAGAACGGCACCATGGACGAACAACTCATCGGCGACCGCCTGGCCCAACTCCGCGCGAACAGCCGCCAACTCACCCACCGCCGCGACGAGCTGACCGCCACCCTCGACAGTGCCCCCACAGGCCCCGACCCCGCCACCCTCACCGACATCGCCGACCACATCACCGAACTGATCACCACCGGCACCGACCACGCCCGCAAAACCCTGATCGAAACCCTCATCGCCGAAATCAAGATCACCGGCCCCGACACCATCGTCCCCGTCTTCCGCATCCCCCAACCACCCGCCGACCCCCACACCCCACATACGAACAAGGCCCCGACCGGAGGAAAACCGCCGGTCAGGGCCTCAGAAACGGGTGTTCGCGCAATGGCAAACTCGGTGGGGCTAAGGGGACTCGAACCCCTGCCCCCACTCAGGAGTTCGAGTTGTCTCGTGATTCCCGCTAGGTCCCACTACCTCGAACAACAGAACGATCCCGTCATCCCAAGTGCGCGAACGTTCTCTGGATTTCCAACGTTCCCCAGGAGAATCGCTGTTCAACGCCGGTCCCATCCTTATGGTGTCCCGCCGGGGGCACGAACCTACGACACCTGATCACGCACGTGGGCGCGAAACGGGGGACCCAACGCACCAGATCCGACCACCTGGCGCGCGTCGGCCAGGCGGGCTGCCCGCTGCCATGACCAGCATCGGATCGCAGCACTTACCGCACATCAGTCCCGACCTGCCGGATCACGATCTGTTGTCCCTTGACCAGGATTTCCCGGTTCGTATGCCGGACATCCGGGACCCCAAATGTCGCAGTGTGCGAACCGCCGCTTCCGGGGGCGGTTCGCATGCTACGACCGGGGATTCTTCGCGACTGCGTCGACGCTAGTCGGGCGTGGTAATGGCTCGGTCGAGCGCGTCGCACGACACACCCTCAGCGCTGTTGTCGAAGAACACATGGCGTGCTCCTCTCCAGCGGCATTCTGCGGTCTGTGTTCTCGTCCAGAACTCGTCCCAATGATCGAGTTTCCACGCGTCGCGCTCGTACCCGCGATGGCTGATGCGGGTTCGCACCCGGTTGCCGTCGGCGGTGACGTGTACGACGATCTTCTCGGCGTCCGGGGGCCAGTCGTGGTCGATGGCAGCCCGTTCCAGATAGTCCGCGCACGGGAAGTACCTCACGAACGGGGCGTCGAGCACGACGGAGATGCCGAGCCGGAGGTTGTCGCCCGCGATGCGCAGGAGCGTCGCATACTCCAGGTCCATAACGACGCGCTGGTAGTACTCGTTGTTGTCGCGCTCGTTTTTATCGGTCCCCGCCGCTTCGAGCAGGGCTTCGGTGAATGCCGTTGCCACACTGTCCTTGTCGATGTAGGCGGCGCCGATTCGTTGCGCGATGAGAGCGCTCGTCGTCGACTTGCCCGAGCCGGCAGGCCCGATCACAAAGAAGAGTTTCGTGGTCATGAGGGGATTGTCGCCCGTCCGGGAGCCGTCATCGCGGTCACGCCATTGCCTCACTCGCGTGCCTTCGGTCCTTCACGAAGAACGCGTACGCCGCGGCCCCGACCAGTAGCAGCACGCCGCCGACGAGGAAGACGAAGGTGTAGCTTCCGTCGGTGGCGGTGAGGATCGCGCCCGTCACTACGGGGGCGACGGCCGCGCCGAGGAATCCGCCGAAGTTCTGGATGGCGCCGAGCGAGGCGACCTGGTTCGGCTTGGCGATGTCGGCCGCGAGGGTCCACAGGCACCCGATCGGAACCTGCGACGCGAAGTATCCGATCGATAGCAGTGTTATCGCCAGCGGAGTGCTATCGACGTACGCAACGGGCAGCACGGCTGCCGCAGCGAGCACCGCACCGCCGACGATCGGGACCTTGCGGGCGAGCACGGCGTTCATGCCCGATTTCACGAACCTGCTGGACAGATAGCCTCCGAAGAGCACGCCGACAATGCCACACAGGAACGGCAGGGCGGCGAGCCAGCTGCTGTCCTTCAGGCTGAACCCGCGCGCGGTCTGCAGATAGCTGGGTAGCCAGGTGAGGTACACCCACACCGTGTAGAAGATGCCGAACGCGCCGAGGATCATGAACCAGGTGTTGCGGTGCTTGAACAGTTCGCCCCAACCGACCTGCTCGACCTTCGGCTCGTCGGCCTCGTCTTCGCGCGCCGTCCCATTGATGAGTATTTGCTCCCGGATATTCGGGTCGCGATACACCCGCAGCCAGATCAGCACCACGACGATGCCGAGCGCGCCGATGAAGAGGAACATGCCGCGCCAGGTCATCGTGATCAGCAGGAAGGTAAGCAGCGGCGGTGCGATGGCGTTGGCGATCTGCGAACCGGTGTTCACGACCGACACCGGCAGCGCGCGCTCGGTTTGGTTGTACCAGCGTTCGGTGACCTTCAGACTCGAGGTGAAGAACGGCGACTCGGCCACACCTAGCGCCACTCGAGCGGCATAGAGGAAGCCGAAGGAGTTGGCGGTGGCCGAGATCATCGAGACCAGGGACCAGAGACCGGCAGCCCAGGCGTACATCTTTTTGGGGCCGAACCTGTCGACCAGATATCCGGCAGGCAGGTTCGCGATCGCGTATGGCCAGGAGAACGCGGACAGGAGCAGACCCATTTGGATGGCGCTCAGGTCGAACTCCGCGGCGATCGTGGTATTGGCGACGCTGAGATTGCTGCGATCGAGGTAGTTGACGACCCCGCCGATGACGAGCAGGGCTACGAGGAACCATCGGATCCGGACAGTCCTCGGTGGCTCGTCTGCGACGACCCTGCGAACGGCTTCTTGTCGGGTCATTGCTGCACTCCTTTGTGAGCTGGCACGCTGGCGGGTGCCGTGCGACCGTGGTCGCGGTTACTTCTTTTTTGCGTTATCGATTGCCGCGAGGAACGCCGCCGCCGCCGCGGTCACGCGGTGGTAGTCACCGTCTTCGCGGGCGGCTTTGGTGACGAAACTGCCCACGCCGACCGCGGTGACGCCCGCGTCGAACCAGTCTGCGACGTTGCCGAGGGTCACGCCGCCGGCGGGGAGGATCGGAGCCTGCGGCAATGGGGCCTTGATGGTCCGTACGTACGACGGTCCCGCGATCTCGGTCGGGAACAGTTTGACGATGTCGGCGCCGGCCGTCATCGTGTCGACGATCTCGGTGGGCGTGAATGCGCCGCTGACAGAGACGGCGCCGTAGCGGTTGGCTGCGGCGATCATGTCGCGGTTGAGGTTGGGGCTCACCAGGATGCGTGCGCCGGCCTGGATGCAAGCGAATGCGGCGGCAGAGTCCAGCACGGTGCCTGCCCCGATCGCCACACCCTGCTCTTCGTACTCGTCGGAGAGAGTTCGGATCACGTCGAGCGCGCCCGGCACAGAGAGGGTGATCTCGAGTGCCCGCATTCCGCCGGCGATGGCGGCGCGTGATACGGCGAGCGCTTCCGCCGCGCTGTCCAGTCGCACGATAAGCAGCGCCCCAGTGTGGACGATGCTGTCGAGGACTTCGAACTTGGTTAACATGATCGCCCACACTATCACGCACATTCACAGGTCGTGTGATTTTCTGTGACATATTGTGCGGGGTGGATACACTGGCCCGGTGAGCACCCCTCTCATCCCTGAGCAACGCCAGCAGGAGTTGATGCGCCTCTTGCGCAGTGCGGGCGTGCTCAGCATCCGAACCTTGACCGAACTGATGGACGTCTCGCACATGACCGTGCGACGGGATATCGCGAGCCTCGAAGATGCGGGGCAGGTCATCTCGGTGCAGGGCGGAGTGCGGCTCGCGGAATGGAGCCAGATCTCGCCGCCGCGGGAGCGCGAATCACGCGCCCACTTGGAACTCCCTCGCAAGCGGGCGATCGCGGAAGAAGCCGCGACGCTGATCGAAGACGGGATGGCCATCTTCCTCGACGCGGGAACGACCTGCGAATCGGTCGTCCCATTCCTCGCCGCACGTAGCGACCTCACCGTGGTCACCAATGACTTCTTCACGGTGAAGGCGCTTTTCGAGCATCCGTCGATCGAGACCATTCACACCGGGGGATCCGTCGACATCTCCAGCGGGTCCAGCAGCGGACCCCTTGCGGCGGCGACCGTGCACTCGGTCAACCTCGACCTCACGTTCCTGAGCACGGGAACCTGGGATATCGAGCATGGGGTGACCACCCCGCAGACCGACAAGGTGACACTGAAGCAGACGGCGATGGCCAACGCCACCGACACCGTGCTGTTGGCGGACAGCACGAAGTTCGGCACCTTCGAGCGATTCAAGGTAGCGCCGCTGCATCGGCTCAGCCGGATCATCACTGATGCCGAACTTCCCGCCTCCGTCGCCCGGAGCATCGACGATGCCGGGACGCTGGTGGATCGCGTGCCGCTGCGTGGCTGATACACGCCGAGTCGTCTGGCTGATCGGAACGTGGACCGGGCCGCCGCGATCGAGATGTGCGGCGGCCGCCGGCGCGTGGCTACTCGTCGAAGGTGGACGAATAGTGGAACTCGAGCGCCTCGGCGAAGGCGGCCTCGTCCCGCGCGGCGAGTGCCTCGATAATGCGCAGATGCTCGTCCACGAGCGAGGCGTCGTCCGGATACCAGCGCTCGAGCCGGTTGATCGAGAGCGAGGACTCCACCATCAGGGTGGAATAGGCACGCTTGATGCGCGAATTGCCGGCGGCGTCCACGAGCGTGGTGTGGAAAGCAAGGTCCTGTTCGATGACCTCACCCCACTGCCTGGCCTGTTCGGCGGTGCCCATCCGGTCCACGATCACCCGCAATCGCAGCACGGTCTGGCGCAGCAGCCCTTCGTCACCGGCCAGCAGCTTGACCCCGCAACGGGCTTCGAGCGCGTGGCGCACCTCGTAGATCTCGACCACGTCCTCCGGGGTGATGTCGGCGACGAACACCCCCCGGTTGGGTATGCGCACCAGCAACCGCTCCTGCACGAGCAGCTGCAGCGCCTCGCGCACCGGCCCGCGCGAAACATTCAGCTGCGCAGCGATCTTCGATTCGGACAGGGGCTGCGCCGGGCGCAGCGAGCCGCTACGAATGATGCCGCGGATCTGATCGGCGATGGTGGTCGAGATCGACGGATAGTCGATCGCGCTCAGGTTCAGATCTGTCACAACACCCCTCGCAGTCCGCATCCACACGGCCCTCGTTGACAACCAGGGACGATACACCGCGTATCGCCGTCTCCTAGAGTTAACCGCAAACTGTTGACAGTTTACAAGAGCAGATTTAGCGTGATCGCACTCACCTCAAACCCCTCCCCGAAAGGCAGAGGTTCGTGCCAGATCCCACCTTCCGTCCGAAGTACATCTCCTTCGACTGCTACGGCACCCTGATCAACTACCAGATCACCCCGGTCACCCGGGAGCTGGTGGCCGACCTGCTGACCCCCGAGCAGTTCGAGCAGTTCGTGATCGACTTCCGCAACTACCGCTACGACCAGGTCTGCGGGGTGTTCTACGAATATCGCCAGGTGCTGCACGACGCCTATGCCCGCACCTGCGCGAAGTGGAATCTGCCGGTCGCGCCGGACGCCGGACAGCGCTTTGCCGATGCGGTGCTGAGCTGGGGCGCGCATGCAGACGTACCCGATCCGCTGAAGCAGATGGGTGCGAACTTCCCGCTGGTCATCCTGTCCAACGCCAATACGAACTTCCTCGATGTGAGCGTCCCCCGACTCGGCGCGGACTTCCACGCCGTCTACACCGCCGAGCAGGCCGGGTTCTACAAGCCGCGGTACGGCGCGTTCGAGTACATGCTCGACCAGCTCGGCGCGACCCCCGAGGAGGTACTGCACGTGTCCTCACACACCCGCTACGACCTGATGCCGGCCTACGACCTCGGCTTCACCAACACCGTGCTGCTCGACCGCGGCTACGATCCGCCGGCCCCGGTCTACGGCTACACCCGGGTCGAATCGCTCGACGAGCTCAACACCCTGCTGGGCCTGTAGATGAAGTTGATCTCCTACTGGCAGGACACCGCCGGGCCGACGACGGACTACCGGAACACGCCGGTTCCCGAGCGTGTCGACGTGGCGGTCGTCGGCGGCGGTCTCACCGGCACCTCCGCCGCAGTCGCCCTGCGCAAGCAGGGCGCCAGTGTCGCCCTGCTCGAACAGCACACCATCGGCTGGGGCGCTTCGGGCCGCAACGGCGGCATGGCCACCACGGGCCTGGCGATCGGATTCGGCACCGCGGTCCGGCGCTACGGCGCCGACCGCGCGGTGCGGATGTTCGGCGCCTACAACGACGCCATCGACCACATCGAAAAACTGGTGGCCGAATACGGAATCGATTGCGACTTCGAACGATCCGGCAAGCTGACCCTCGCCTGCCGCCCCGCGCACTACGAGGCCATGCTGCGCACCCAGCAGCAGCTACAGGACCTGGCCGACTACCAGGTCGTCACGGTGCCCGAGGCGCAGATCCACGACGAGATCGGCTCGGACCACTACCACGGCGCGACCGTCGATCCGCTCGCGGCCGGACTGCACGTGGGCAAGTTCGTGCACGGACTGGCCCGTGCCGCAACCGATCTGGGCGCCGCGGTCTGCGAGAACGCCGAGGTCACCACCCTGGCCCGGCGGGGCGGCGGACATCTGGTGCAGACCAGCCGGGGTACCCTGCACGCCGATCAGGTCCTGATCGCGACCAGCGGCTACACCGGCAAGGCGACGCCGTGGCTGCAGCGCAGGGTGATCCCGGTGGGCAGCTTCATCATCGTCACCGAACCGTTGGCCCAGGATGTGGTGGACCGGATTCTGCCGCATCGGCGCCAGGCCTCCGACACCAAGAACCTGATCTACTACTTCCGGATCACCCCCGACAACCGGCTGCTGTTCGGCGGGCGCGCGAAATTCGCGATGTCGCGCCCGGATTCGGACCTGAAGAGCGGCCGGATCCTGCAGCGGGCCATGGTCGAGCTGTTCCCGTATCTGGCCGGCACCCGAGTCGACTACACCTGGGGCGGGCTGGTGGATCTGTCCATGGATCAGATGGTGCACGCCGGCGAGCACAACGGGATCCACTACTCGCTGTGCTACAGCGGGCACGGCGTGCAGATGGCGACGTACATGGGCGAGCGCATGGCCCGCTACATGGCCGGCGACCGGTCGGCCCACATCTGGGGCGAGCTCGCATTCCCCGCTGTTCCAGGACATTTCGGTCCGCCCTGGTTCCTGCCGCTGATCGGCGCGGGGGCCCGAGTATTGGATGCGGTCCGGTGAACGCGGGCATGGTGACCGAGCGGGCCTCGGCACCGGAGACGAAGGCTGTGGGAACAATGACAGCACAGGCAAAGGCAACGGAAACACCATCCCCGGACGCATTCGGACTGCCCGGCGGCGCGCTGATCGCGGGACAGTGGCAGCGTGAGGGGCTGACACTGGCCGTGCACGATCCGCACGACGGTACCGTCATCGCCGCGGTCGCCGACAACGATGCCGCCGAGGTGCACGCCGCCGTAACGGCCGTCGCCGCGGCCATATCCGATTCCGCCACACCGAGATCCGAGCCGTGGCCGGTGTGGCGGCGCCGCGAGGCGCTGGCGCAGGCCGCACGGCTGGTCGTGGAGAACACCGAGCGGCTGGCCGCGATCATCAACGCCGAGAGCGGCAAGACCCTGAGCGATGCGCGCCGCGAGGTCAGCCGCTGCGCCGAGACGCTGAGCCTGTGCGGTGCGGCGACCGGCGTGCTGCGCGGGGAGGTCCTGGAATTCGACGACAGCGCCCGCGGCCAGGGCCACCGCGGCTGGTTCGTCCGCCGCCCGATCGGCGTGGTCGCGGCGATCACCCCGTTCAACGATCCGCTGAACCTGGTGGCGCACAAGATCGGCCCGGCCCTGCTGGCCGGTAACGGCGTGGTGCTCAAACCCGCGCAGACCACACCGCTGTCGGCGCTGGCGCTCGTGGATCTGCTGCTGGCCGCCGGTGTTCCGGCCGAGCGCATCGCGGTGGTCTGCGGTGCCGCGGCCACGGGTGCGGCCCTGGCCACCCACCCGGACGTGGACCTGATCTCGTTCACCGGCGGGCCCGTGACGGCCGCGCGGATCACCGCGAACGCGGGACCGAAGAAACTGCTCATGGAGCTGGGCGGCAACAATCCGACGATCGTGCGCGCCGATGCCGATCTCGAGGTCGCCGCGGCGGCGCTGGTCGACGGCGCCTTCGGCTGCGCCGGGCAGAACTGCCTGTCGGTACAGCGCATCTACGCGCACGAGGCGATCTACGCAGAACTGCTGGAGCGGGTGGTCGCGGCCACCCTGCGGCTGCGGATGGGATCGGCGGCCGAGCGCGACGCCGATATCGGGCCGATGATCACCGAGGCCGAAGCCGCGCGCGTGCAGGCGTGGGTGGACCGGGCGGTCGCGGCCGGGGCGGTGCTGCACACCGGCGGACAGCGCAACGGGGCGTTCCATCACCCCACCGTGCTGACCGGGGTGCCCGCGGACGCCGAGGTGCTCACCCAGGAGATCTTCGGGCCGGTGGTGATCCTTGCGCCGTACCGGACGGACGACGAGGCGGTCGCTGCCGCCAACGACACCGCCTACGCCCTGCAGGCCGGTGTGTTCACCGGGGTGCTCGACGACGCCCTGGATCTGGCCGACCGGCTGCATGCCGGCGCGGTCGTCATCAACGGCACCAGTGACCTGCGGATCGATTCGATGCCCTTCGGCGGTTTCAAGGGCTCGGGAATCGGCCGCGAGGGCGTGCGATTTGCCGTCGAGGCGATGAGCGAACCGAAATGCACGATTATCCACCGCAGGACCGTCACGCACTGTTAACTGAAAACTGTCGACAGTCTACTAATAACCATGGTTGGCTCTCGATAGGGACCCTCTCAGACCCTTGGTCGCCCGTTCTAAGGAGATAGACATGCGGGTGAAAACACACTTCCGGACCATCACAGCGGCGGTAGCCACCGTGCTCGCGCTCGCAGGCGCTACCGCCTGCTCGACCGGCACCGATCCAGGGAGTTCGGCCGGTTCGACCAGCGCCGAGCACACCGACGACATCTCCGTCGGCATCCAGCCCGATCCGGCCGCCGTGGCGCTGCTGCCGGATGCGGTGAAAGCCAAAGGGACCCTGGAGGTTCCGATGGATCTGACCAGTCCCCCGACCACCTTCATGGCCTCGGACAACAAGACCCCGATCGGTTTCAATCCCGATATCGCCCGGCTGATCGCCAAGAAGCTCGGCCTCGACCTGAAGATCGACAACGTCAAATTCGCCACCGTAATTCCGGGTCTGCAGGCCGGGCGATATGACTTCACCGCCTCCACCATGGGCCCGACCAGCGACCGGCTGGAAGTGCTGGACATGATCGACTACTTCGCCAACGGCACGGGCGTCCTCGTACCCGCCGGGAACCCGCAGCATCTGTCCATGGATTCGTTGTGCGGCAACACGATCGGGGTACAGTCCGGAACCACGCAGGAGATCCACGAGCTGCCGCAGCTGTCGAAGACCAACTGTGAGAGCAAGAGCAAGCCCGCGATCAAGGCGGTCAGCCTGCCGAGTGTGAACGATGCGCTGACCCAGGTCGCCTCCAAGCGCATCGACGGCGTCTTCTACGACTCGACCTCACTGTCCTGGGCCGCGATGCAGCAGCCCAAGACCTTCGAGGTGCTGCAGCCCGTCCTGGACACCGTGCCGGTGGCACTGGCGCTGAACAAGAATTCCCCGCTCACCCCGGCGGTGCAGAAGGCGATGCAGTCGATCATCGACAGCCCCGAGTACAACAAGGCCCTGCACCGCTGGGGATTCGACGATCTGGGTGTGAAAGAGGCGATTCGTTCGAAGGCACAGGACTAGTGAAAGACCTTCCCGCCGAACACAAGAAGCGCATCCGCGCCCGGCACGCCGGGGACTATCTGGCCTGGGCGGTTGCGATCGTCATCGTCGCCGCCCTGGTCTACACGTTGGTCACCAACGAGAACTACCGCTGGCCGGTGGTGTTCCGCTATCTCACCACCACCTCGATCCTCGACGGCATCGTCACTACACTGTGGCTGACGGTGGTCAGCATGGTGCTCGGCACGCTGCTCGGGCTGGTGCTGGCGTTGATGCGGATGTCCCCGCTGATCCCGATCTCCGGGCTGGCCCGGCTGTACATCACCTTCTTCCGGGGCACCCCGGTGCTGGTCCAGCTGATCTTCTGGTTCAACGTGGCCGCCCTGTATCCGCATCTGTCCGTTGGCATTCCGTTCACCGGGATCTCCGAGCCGATCGACATGAACAAGCTGATGACCCCGCTGACGGCGGCGATCGTCGCGCTGACGCTGAACCAGGGCGCCTATATGGCCGAGATCATCCGCGGCGGTTTCGCCTCGGTCCCGCCCGGCCAGACCGAGGCCGCGGCCTCGCTGGGGATGAGCCGGTTCACCATGCTGCGGCGCGTGCTCATCCCGCAGACCATGCCCGCGGTCATCCCGGCGACCGGCAACCAGGTCATCAGCATGCTGAAGGAGACCTCGCTGGTCAGCGTGCTCGGCGTGGCGGATCTGCTGCAGAGCGCGCAGACGATCTACGCGCGCACCTTCGAAACCATTCCGCTGCTGATCGTGGCCAGCATCTGGTATCTGGTCATGACCCTGACGCTCAGCGTCCCGCAGTCGATGATCGAGCGCCGCTTCTCCCGCTCGTCGCGACGGGCGGCCGGCGGGCACGCCCCGGTGGCGGCGGAGCTCGAGCTCGGATACGTGCCCATGAAGGAGGCGGTGTGAGCACCCCCGCGACCGCTACGCCGACGGACGGGACGATTGTCGCCCGCAAGTTGTGCAAGAGCTTCGGCCGCAGGCAGGTGCTGCGCGAGATCGACCTGACCGTGGCGGCGGGTGAGATCTCCTGCATCATCGGCCCCAGCGGATCGGGCAAATCCACGCTGCTGCGCTGCATCAACGGCCTCGAGACGATCGACCGGGGCGTGCTGCGCGTCAACGGCGAGGATTTCGGATACGTCGAACATCCCGACGCCTACCGCGCGGTCAGCGCGCGCCGGCTTGCCGAGCAGCGCACCAAGATCGGCATGGTGTTCCAGCAGTTCAACCTCTTTCCGAATATGACCGCCGAGGCCAACGTGATGTCGGGACCGGTGCTGGTGAAGAAGGCCGGAAAGAAGGCGGCCCGGGAACAGGCCGCGCAACTGCTGGCCAGCGTCGGGCTGGCTGGGCACGAGCGGCACTATCCGGCGCAGCTCTCGGGCGGGCAGCAGCAGCGCGTCGCGATCGCCCGGGCGCTGGCGATGGAACCGAGCATCCTGCTGTTCGACGAGCCGACCAGCGCCCTGGACCCCGAGCGGGTCGGCGAGGTGCTCGAGGTGATGCGCGATCTGGCGGGAAAGGGCATGACGATGCTCGTGGTCACGCACGAGATGGGGTTCGCCCGCGAGGTCGCCAAGGATGTGCTGTTCATGGACGAGGGGATTGCGGTCGAGCGCGGCGACGCCCGCGAGGTCCTTACCAACCCCACAGAATCGAGGACCAGGGCGTTCCTGGAGAAAGTGTTGTAGGACATGGATGCTGAACTCGCAGTAATCGGCCTCGGCAGCATCGGCAGCATGGCGCTGTGGCAGGCCGCCCGGCAGTCCACCTCGGTGGTCGGCTTCGAGGCACAGACCACCGGGCATTCGCGCAGTGCGGTGGGCGGTGACACCCGGCTGTTCCGGATGACCTATCGCGACGGCGTCAACTACTCCCCCTTGCTGATCGAGTCGAGCCGGCTGTGGGAAACCCTCGAAGCCGAATCGGGCCTGGCGATCCTCAACCGCTGCGGCGGGCTGTCGATCGGCGCGCGCGAGGGCAACTACATCCCGAAGGTGCTGGCCACCGCGCGGGCCAACGGCACCGAGCACATCCTGCTCGACCACGACGAGCTGGCAGCCCGCTATCCGCAGCACGGGCTGCGCCCCGACAACTGTGCGATCTTCGATCCGAATGCCGGATATCTGCGCACCGATCTGGCCGTGCTGGCCGCGCGCGAGGTCGCCCGGGACCACGGCGCGCAGGTGCTCGACCAGACCGCTGTCGAGGAGATCCACGAGGAATCCGATGCGGTCGTGGTGCGGGCGGGCGGAAACAGCTGGCGGTTCGGTCGGGTGATCCTGGCCGCGGGCAGCTGGTCCGGGGCGCTGCTACCGGAGCAGATCGCCGCCGCCGTGCACCCGCGCCGTATCTACCTGACCTGGTACCCGGCCCGCCATCCGGAACTCTTTGCACCGGAACGGTTTCCGGTGTTCAGCCGGCTCGAGGACGACCGCACGCTCTACGGGGCGCCCAGCACCGACGGCGTCACCGTCAAGGTCACCCTCGACGGACGATCCGAACCCGCCGCGCATCCGGACCGCCTGATCCGCGAGCTCACCGAGGGCGAAATCGCCGAAAGTCTCGACACCGTCAGCGAATTCCTCCCCGACCTGATCCCCAGCATCGTGCGCTCGGACGCCTACCCGGACCTGTACACCGAGGACAAGGCACCCCTGCTGGGCACCCTGCCGGGCCGCCCCCGCACGATCCTGGCCACCGGGTTCTCCGGCGTCGGCTTCAAGATGGCCCCCGCGGCGGGAGCACGAGCGGTAGCGATCGCCCACGGGCAGGACACCGGGCAGCACCCCGCACTGCTGCCGGAGCGTTTCGCGCAAGTGCCGCACTGATCGAGCGGTAACAGTCGCGATGGCGGGGGCGGCGCACACAGGCAGGACGCCTTCCCACATACGGGGAGGGCGGTTTGTTTTGGTAGGAGCAGGATGAGCCGACGAAGATCAGGATCTTGCCGTCGGTATCGGCGCGCTGACTTACCACAAGCCACGACAGCGACAAGGTCGTTTATGCATAGGCGACAGGAATACCACCGTGGCACAAGCGGTCTACGAACACTCTGCCCTGAAGCCAGGCGGTGAGTTCTCGGCCTGGCTACTCGACGTGCTCCCCACTCTCGGATCTCGTGTCATCGCAGGCTCATTGGACGCCTTCACCTTCACCAGTCTCGCTAACCAGGCACTTGCCCATTTGCCGACGGCGGCCAGCATCGATGCCGGCGCGGCCCGACGACTGATCGTCGAGTTGGGCATTATCGGATCCTCGGTCGCCTGCTATAGCCAGCAGCAGGATTTGGACCTGGCACGGCACGATCCGGGCCACAGCCTACGAGGACTCCGCGTCGGCGAAAACGCGACACCGTTCCGGGCCTACTTCAACGCCCTCGTCACCGGTTCGGGTACCGGTCACCCGAACCGGGATGCCTATGCGTCCCTGATCCGCTGGAACGCGCCGGAGATGAGTGCGTATTCGGGCGGCAGCCGCATCTGCACAGAACCCAGCGTGTTCGATGACGGCCGTATCCGCACCTACACCGCGGAGATCGGCGAAACGCTGATCATCGAGCTGTTCAAGCGCTGCGAGACGCTCGAGCTGGCCGCCAACGCGGCCCTGCAACCGATATGGACCGGCGGGACATCCACCATGGGCCACGGTGAGGTCGCCGATCGATTCGCCACGGCACGGCTGATGCTGGCGGGTGTTCGGCGGCTATTGCTGGACTTCCATCGAGGCGACGAGCGCGGATTTCTGTCAGTGGCTCACTTCATGGATGTTTTTCGCCAGTACGCGGTGCACTGGGACCACGGTGACGTCCCGCCGAGCGGACCACAGGACGTTCAGTTCATCCTGCGCGACCTGATGACCGGCATCCAGATGCCCGGCTACACGCGCCACATCGAGCGGATACACGCCGGGTTGCTGGCGAGCGAGCGAGCGATAGTCACCCAGGCCGCGGCACGACGTTCGCTGCCCAGGGTCTTGCTGGACGAGGCCGGACTGTCCACCGCCGATCTGAACACCCTGCCCGACCACGAGTTGGCGGCGACCCTACGTCGGCATCCAGCTCTCGGCGAGTGCTACTTGCTACTGGAGCTCAACGCGCGCTTGTCGGCGGCCCACTTGATGGTTGCGAAGAAGTATCTCTACAAGCCCAGCCGACAGCGAGACGAGGCCGGAGCGGCCGTCCCGGCCCCCGTTCCGAACGACAAGGGCATCACGGAGTTGACCGAGTCCGCTCTCGACATGCTCAACCGGGCCCGCCGCCAACATGCCATGGCCGGCATCGGCCGATGGCGCGCAGGCGAAATCGCTACGTTGTGCGGGGCGGCCGTCCAGCCCGATATCTCGATGCCCGAGGCCCTCGAGTTGTTCGCGCCCGGCGCGAGATCACCCGCCGTCGCGGCCGATGCGGAACACTTCCAGCGGCGATAAGTAGCTCGCGTATCCATACGAACCGGAACTTTCGGCTGTTAGAGAACTCCAGCGGAATTCCCCGGCGCGCGCAGAGAACGACGTCAAGCGAAATACCGTCGGCGTACAGCGCCTCATCGAGATCTCCATATATCTCGAGCAATGTGTCATCCATTCTTTCCAGGTGAACATCAGCGCAGAACTCCCTCGATGCCTCGATGGAAGGCATTACGAGAGCAACTTCCCAGCTGAGGCAATAGAGAGATCGGAAGCCCTGAATAGGCTGCCACCACATCTGAGGTCGCGCAGACCACTGTCACCTCGAACCAAAATGACCGGAAAGGACTCGGCGCATATGCTGCTCGCCCATGAAGGGGTAGACCTTTCCTACGAAGTACGCGGATCCGGAGAACCGTTGCTGCTGATCCACGGGTCCGGCGTACCGGCCGCGATCTGGGGTCGGACGATCGCTGACCTGGCGGCGGACGGACACCGCGTCATCGCCTACGATCGCCGCGGTTACGGCGCGTCGACGCACTCGCCGGTGCGCGACTACCGCCAACATGTGGCCGATGCGGTATTCATGCTCGAGCAGGTGGCCGCGAGACCGGCCACCGTTGTCGGTTGGAGCTCGGGCGCCAATATCGCGCTGGCACTGACCGCCGACCATCCCGATTTGGTGCAGCGACTGATTGTGGTGGAGCCTCCGCTGCACGGTCTGCGGCATCCGACGGCCGGTACGCTGCGCATGATCGGAAGGGCCAAATGGGCCCAGCTACGCGGTAAGCCCGAAAAGAGCGCCGAGATCTTCTTCCGCTTCGTGGCCGGCGATGAGTCGTTCCAGGCGCTGCCCGAGCACGAGCAGAACATGATCCGTGCCCACGCGAGCAACATCCTGGCCGAGCTCGACCCACACCCGTTCGGTGCAATGTTCGAGCACTTCCCGATCCGCAGGATCAGCGACATCGAAGTTCCCGTCACGTTCCTGATCGGCGCGAACAGCGATGTCTTCTTCCATAAGGTGCATCAGCGGATCACCCTCGCCGTGCCGTCGATCCGCACCGAGATGATTCCCGATGCGGGCCACCTTGTACACATCGAGGCCCCGGATGCCTTCGCCGCCGCGATCCGCATTGCGATGTCGGATCACCGCAACGGTCGGCGATAGCCAGGACCAATGGTCCCCGAGGCAGGTACCCGCCGCAATTCCCGCCCCTCGGTGCGACGTTAATGTTTCCAAGTGGTTTCGGATGGCATCTGGGCCATGCTCACGGCGCCGTACGCGCCTCGTCGTCAACCTCACCTCGGTCGTTTGCGTGGATAACACCGATGGGAAATCTATCTGAATGTTAAGACTTAATTTAGCCGTAACACTTTTGATCCAGTCCATTCCCGCCCATGGGAGTATTTGACAGCTGGGCATAGTCATGGCAAATGCAATAATTTGACAAACTTCCTGGCATGGCGCGCCAAAACGCCTCCACGTAGCCCTAGGACCACCGCATGAGCGTCAACGCGAACGTTTCCGAAATCGCCGAATTCGAACTGCCGTCACTGGTGTTCCCGTTTCGAGCGGCGCAGGTGCGGGCGGACGCCGCGGAACTGCGAGCCGGGACTTGCGCATGGGCGCAACGGCAGGGGATCGTCGGACTCCGTGGCGCCGCCCGGCTGCAGAACTCCGATCTACTCGACCTCGGCATCGGCATGACGGGAAGCGCGGACGCGGAACATGCCTCGGTGCTGCTCGACTGGTTCCTGTGGATGTTGCTGTTGGACGACCGCATCGACAACGGCCCCTGGGCTTCCGACGGCGTACTCGAAGAGTTCGCCAGGTCGGTCAGGGCGATCGTCGAGCCCAGAGTTGTCAGCACCATCGCCACCGATCCGATGCTTCGGACGTTGGCCGACGATCTGTGGCCACGAACCGGCGGGCCCGCCGGTTCCGCCGCGAGCGGACGGCTCGCCGGACATGTCATCCGACACCTGGATGCGCAGTGTGCCATGCAGGCCCATCATCGCGGTGAGCGCGATCTCGACCTTAATGACTACCTCGAGCTGCGTCGCGATCTGTTCGGCGCCGACGTGTTTTTCGACCTGATCGAGATCGTCGATGGTCTCTGGCTACCGACGGCGGGGGCCACCGGCGCCCTTGTGACGCGGTTGCGGGCCTGCGCGGGGGATGTCGCAGCCTGGACCAACGATGTGTTCTCGGTCGAGAAGGACCTGGCACTAGAAGAACCCGCCAATCTGGCCATCCTGTTACGCCGGGACCGTGGTGGCTCCTGGCAGGATGCCCTCGACACCGCCGGGGCAATGATCCACGATCGGATCGCCGAATTCATCACGATACGCGGTGAATTATCGCGCATCGCCTCCGTTGCGCAAGCTCGGTCGCTGGAAAGCTTCGCCGATCGCCTGCAGGCCACCATGCAGCTGTGTCTGGACTGGCACCGGACGACCAGCCGCTACCACTGGCAGCACGCGACCGGGGCATCGGCGACGACACGAGAGAGGATCAGTACCCGGTCCACCCCGCCCAGCCTGCTGATGGCCGGGTTCGAACGTGACCCCTACACGATGTACCGCCTCCTGCGAGACGAGTTTCCCGTTGTCCATGACGAACCCGTCGACGCCTGGTTGCTCAGCCGGTACGAGGATGTGCGATTCGCCCTGTGCGACCCACGGTTCAGCTCACGCAACTATTCCTGGCAATTGGCTCCGATGCTCGGGCGCACTGTCTTTCAGATGGAAGGACGTGAACACACCGCCCATCGGACGGCAGTGATACCGGCGCTGCGCGGCCGTGGATTGGCCACACTGGATCGCACCATTCACACCGCCGCTCATGACTTGGCCGCCCGCGTTCGTGTCCAACTCGACCAGCGGGGCCGAGCCGACTTGGTGCAGGATTACTGCAAGCAGCTGACGCGCGACGTCGTGGTGGCCGCTCTCGGTCTGCCCGCGCAAGACGCGGCCCAGTTGCAGGAATGGTACGAGACCGGGTTCGCCTATGTGACCAATGCCCGCCAGGAGCCGACCATCCTGGCTGCCGGAATGGCCGCGGGCGCAGCGTTGTTCGCCTACCTCGCCCCGCACATCGCGGCACGTCGCGACCAGCCGGGGGACGACCTGTTGTCGATCCTCTGTCAGTATCGAATCGACGGTCAGCTGCTGTCCGACGATACGATCAAGGGATACTGCGGCACCCTGCTCGCCGGCGGAGAGACCACCGACAAGGCAATGGCATCACTACTGGCCAACCTGATCGACCATCCCGATCACCTGGCAGCAGCCCGCACCGACCCGCACCTCATCTCGGCGGCATGGGCCGAATCGCTCCGGCGCAACCCGCCTTTCCACTCCGCGACCCGCCAGACCACCACCGAAATCGCGCTGCCCTCCGGGGTGATCCCGGCGAACGCAACGGTGATATGCCTGCTCGGTGCAGCCAACCGCGACCCACGCCGGTTCACCGACCCCGACCTGTTTTCACCAGGACGCACCGACGGCGCTGTCGACCGAGAATTCAACGCCGCCGCTACCCACGTGTCCTTCGGCGCAGGCCGACATTTCTGCCTCGGTTCCCACTTGGCGCGCGCGATAGCCGAAACCGGCACCAAGGTCCTGCTCGACACCTTTGCTCGGCTGCGATGGGCCGAGGGCTTCACGCCGAAAGAGACCGGCCTGCTGTTGCGCTCTCCCGAGTCGTTGCTGGTGCAGAACTGACATGCACCGACTATTGGCACGTTCGGGGTGAAACTATCGGTTGATCAATATGCCGCCAGGAGGGCCCTGCATCGCCAGAGGGCTCCATTCGCGCGGATTATTCTCTGTCATTGCACCTGATTCTTCGTTCGATCTCGATGAGGCAACCGTGCTCCTTCCACAATTCCACTATCGCACTGCGGCGCAGCAGCAACCCCGATCCGACGCTCTCAATTCCGGATCGCTGCTGTGGGCCGAAGAATTTCAACTGATCACCGACGACGATATCCGCAGAGCGGCAGCCGCCGCACAATTCGGGACCTTCGGCGGACTGACACACGATCCGCAGACACCTCTGGAGACCCTACGGTTGATATCGGATTTCTTTCATTGGCTATGGCTCGTCGACGATCTCGTTGTCGATAAGACGGCCAGCGGACCGGAGATCATCACACCGCTCATCGACCATTTCGTATCCGTCGTGCGCGGGGAAACGGTGGCGACGAGCGCCCCGGAACGGGCATATGTCGACCTGGCCCGACGGCTCGTAGCAGATCACGGGGCACAATCTGGTAGGCGATTCGCGGCGGCAGGGGTCAGATTTCTGGAGGCTTTGATCCCGCAGAGCGTCATGCGTGCGAGCGACACCGTTCCCACACTCCATGAGTATGAGATCCTGCGCCGCGGAATTTCCGGTGTGCCAATGGCTGTCGCCTTCATAGAACCCAGCATCGGCATCCACATGTCGGATGCGGAATGGCAGCGCGAAGACGTCCAACGGCTCGCCGAGCAGGCGAACGACATCATCTCCTGGGTCAACGATATTTTCAGCCTACCGATGGAACTCGCGCAGGAGCCGGTGTTCTGGAACTATCCCTTGATACTGCAGGCGCAGGGCATGACGCTGCCGGAGGCGATCACCGAAACCGGCAAGCGCACGCAGCAGGCCTACGACGATTTCTGGCTGCTCGCCGAAAGGCTTATGCAGGAACGCAGTCCCGCCTGCCGAGCATTCATTCACGGGCTCGACCGGTGGATGTCGGGAAGTTACGAGTGGCATATCGTGACGCCCAGATACTGGCGCGCCTGGGAAACTTTCATAATCACCGCATAGAAAGAGCTGATCCATGGCACTAGACCAGGCTGCCGCGCAGCCGATTCCCCGTGCGGCCGCAGCGCTGCCGCTGCTCGGACACGCCGTATCGCTGCTGCGTGATCCACTCGCATTCCTGACCACACTGGCCAATGGCGACAGCGACCTGGCGGAAATCCGCATAGGTCCGCTACGCGCGGTGGTGATATGCGATCCGGAATTGACCGCGCAAGTTCTGCAACAAGATCAAATCTTCGACAAAGGCGGGCCCGTGTTCACGAGCGGGCGGCGGATAATAGGTAATAACCTGGTCACCTGCCCGCATAACGAGCATCGCCGCCAACGGCGCATGACCCAGCCGACATTTGCCCGCACCCGCCTCGCGGGCTACGGGAATGTCATGACCGATCAGGTCGACAACATGACGAGGCAGTGGAGCAACGGGCAGATCTTCGATCTGCCGGTGAAAATGTCGGAGCTCACCATCAAAATTGTCATGAAGACCATGTTCTCCGGCGAGCTCGCACCGTCGGTCATGGAAGAAACCCTGACCGATGTTCCCGTCATCGCCGATGGGATTCTGAGCAGGACGGTCCTGCCATCCGCATTGAGCCGCCTGCCGACCGCGGGCAACCGCCGCTACGCCCTTGCGGGTCGGCGTATGCGGGCGGCGCTCGACGATCTCGTCGTGCGCCGCCGCACGGACACCACCGATTACGGCGATCTGCTGTCGGCGCTCATGGCTACCCGCGACGACGGAGAAGGGGTGTTGAGCGAAACCGAAATCAGCGATCAGCTCATGATCTTCTTCATTGCCGGAGCGGAGACCACGGGCAACGCATTGACCTGGGCGCTGCACTTGATCGCCGAGCATCCCGATATCGAGCGGCGGCTGCACAGTGAGGTCGACCGAGTCCTGGCAGGCGGCCCCGCCCGCTACGAGCAGTTATCCCAACTAGAGCTGACAGGGCACATTGTCTCCGAGGCTCTTCGGTTGTATCCGCCCGTCTGGATACTCACCCGCACCGTATCCGCCGATACCTGGCTCGGCGGATATTTCCTGCCGAGCGGCACCACCGTCATCTACAGTCCCTACCTCATCCACCACCGCGGCGATCTCTACGAGAATCCGGAACGTTTCGATCCCGACCGCTGGAGCGACGAACGCGCCGCAATACCCCGCACCGCGTTTATCCCGTTCAGCGCGGCCGCCCGCAAATGCATCGGTGATGTCTTCGGTCTCGCCGAAGCCACCATCGCGCTGGCCACCATCACCGCCCGCTGGCGGCTGCAGCCCGTTCCCGGCGGGGACGTGCGCCCGGTCATCAGCACAGTGCTGCGGCCCCGAGACCTGCGTATGCGGGTCACGGCACGGCACTGAGAACAGCGGATTCGTCGATGGTGACCGGTGTTTCGACGACGGGTTACAACCGGGCCGCCGAACTATTGACGCTGGCTCGCCAGATGTGCGAGCCGGTGCTGCGGGAGTCGGTCGGTTCGCTACCGGAGCCGCTGCGCCGGATGGCGGGCTATCACTTCGGATGGTGGGATGTCACCGGGGCCCCGGCGACGGGTGATCCCGGAAAGTCGTTGCGAGCGGCAATAGTGATCGCCGCGTCCACCGCAACTGGCGCTCGCCCGGCAACGGCCGTGCACGCGGCGGCCGCGGTCGAGTTGGTGCACAACTTCTCCCTGATTCACGACGACGTGATGGACGCCGATCCCGTGCGGCGGGGGCGCGCGACCATCTGGAAAGTGTGGGGGACTGCGGACGCGATCCTGCTTGGTGCGGCCCTGCACGCGCTGGCGATCCCGGTGCTGGTAACCGGGATGCCGAAGACCGTGCTGGATGACGCACTGGTCCGGTTGGCGGCGGCGGTGATCGAGATGTGTCGCGGCCAACACGAGGATTGCTCATTCGAAACTCGCAGGACAGTCTCGGTGGAGCAGTACCTGCGGATGGCGGAGGGCAAGACCGGAGCGCTGATGGGAAGCGCGGGTGCACTGGGCGCCCTGTGCGCCGGAGCAGATGAGGCGACGGTGGCGGCGATGGATCGCTTCGGACGGCAGCTCGGGTTGGCGTTCCAGTTCGCCGACGACCTGATCGGAATCTGGGGTGACCCGGCCGTGACCGGCAAACCCGCAGGCAACGACCTGGCCCGCCGCAAGCGATCCCTGCCCGTGGTGGCCGCATTGGCATCGGGCACGGACGCTGCTGTGGAGTTGGCCCAGCTGTACGACTCCGATATCCCGATGAGCCCTGCGGATATCGGTCGAGCGATGGATTTGGTCGAGGCAGCGGGTGGACGGCGCTCGGCGCAGCAGTACGCCGACCAGAAGATGGCGGAGGCGATCGGCGTACTGCGCGATCGGGGGCGCGCCGGCGATCTGATCGCATTGGCCGACGTTGTGGCACACCGGAATCGGTGAACCGGACTGGAGACCGCTCAGGATGGCGTGATCCAGGCTATTAGCGCTGAACAGTGCCAACCGTCCCGATCACATCGGACCTCTCGGGCCCGTTTCTTTTGTGCGGCAGTCGATTTCTTGACTGTCGGGACTCCGCATCCACGGCTGCGGAAGACTCGGCCGATTATGTGACATACCCTCGTTTCACTCCGTAGACTGCGGGCACAAGGGCGGTATCGCAAGGACACCACCCCGACTGATCAGAAAGACACCAAGTTCGTGATGCGTTCCGCGGTAATCGCAGCTTTTGTCGGCGCAACTCTGCTCACCGGCGCCACCGGTACCGCGACCGCGGATATCGCGGTCGAGCCCGGCACCGGATCCAGCACGGGCTCGAGCAACCTCACCACCGGATCGGCGGGCGGGGTCACCACCACCGGCTCCTCGGGCACGGGTTCGGCCGGCGCGGCGATGGCGGGCTTCGAGTCGCTGCTGTTCGGCGGCCCGTTGTTGTGCGCCGCGATCGGCAGCGCGGTCGGCGGGACGCTCAGCTGCGCGGGCACGGCAGGGCCGGTCATTCCTTGAGAAAAGGCCCTAGCGGCAAAGCTGGGGCCTTTTCTCACTATCCGACCACTCAGCTGTTGTCGGCGTTGCCCGTCTTCCATTCCGGCCACGGAATGTTCCAGTCGCCCAAACCGTCCACACCCGACAAGGTGCCGCCCACCGTGTTCTTGACGATGGTGATGTCGCCGCGCTTGGCGTTCTGCAATACCCACAGCGCGTTCGCCGGGCTCAGATTCAGGCAGCCGTGGCTGGTGTTCGAGTAGCCCTGCGCACCGACCGACCACGGCGCGGAGTGAAAGAAGATGCCGGAGTAGGAGATTCGGGTCGCGTAGTCGACCGGCGTCTTGTAGCCGTTCGGCGAGTTCACCGCGACGCCGTAGGTCGAGGAGTCCATGATGATGCGGTCGAAGCGGTCGCCGACGATGTAGATGCCGTTATCGGTGGGCGTGCTGTCCTTGCCCATCGAGGTCGGCATGGTCCGCACGACCTGGCCGTTCATCTCCACCGTCACCTCTTTGGTGTCGTCGTCCGCGGTGAAGATCGTCGCGTCGCCGACGGTGAAGAAGGAATGGATGTTGTCCTGGCCGAACAGTCCGTTGCCGAGATCACGACCGTAGACGTTCACGTCGATGGTGACCTTGGTGCCCGGCGCCCAGAAGTGCTCCGGCCGCCACCGGACCTCACGGTTGTTCACCCAGTAGAACGCGCCCTCGACCGGCGGCTCGGTGGTGACCTTGATCGCATTCTGCGCGGCCTTGCGGTCCGGGATGTTCTCGTCGAACTGCACCGCCACCGGCTGACCGATGCCGACCACTTCTCCCTCGCCGGGCAGCAGGAACGGCTTGGTCTGACTGTCCGGCGAGCTGGTGGTGAAGCTCAGCACGGTGGAATTCGCCCCGCCGAGACCGATCGCATCGGCCTTGAGCTGGTAGGTCTTGCCGTAGCCGAGCACCTCGGTGGTCTCCCAGGAGCGCCCGTCGGCGGCCAGCTTGCCGCCGATCGAAACGCCCTGCGGGCTGGTCAACGTCACATTCGTGAACTTGCCGTCATCGACCTTGAAGGTCATCGGAACGCCCGGCGAAACCCCCATGTCACCATTCCTGACCGGGGACAACAGCTTGGGCTTCATCAATTCGGTGATCGGATTGCGGTCGATGGCGACCGATGAGGTTTCGGCGGCCGACGACGAGCACGCCGTCAAGGCCAGCGCGAACACCGCGATTACGACTACAGGTCCGGTGATCTTGCACATCAACCGATGTCGACCCTGACGAACGCTCATTTCCAACCCCGTTTCAAGTCCCGATGCCGCACCAGCGCACCGATGGCTTCGGATCCAACCGACCACGCTCCTCCCGCAGCGCTGACGGAGTTGGGTAGCAAGACCACGCTTGACCTATTCTGCCAGCTCGGCAGGCCCGGTCAAACGCGAACACCACTCCGCCACAGGCGAGTTCCAGGGGTTAGATCACTTCCGCCCCGCCCCGCGTTAACACCGCCGATCGACTCGCCATCACGACCACTCAGATATCGATTTCACTTCTGGCCGCTCGGCCTGTTAATGTCTGTCCCGCACCGGAACACGGAGCACCGCAAGACAAGCGCCATTAGCTCAATTGGCAGAGCAGCTGACTCTTAATCAGCGGGTTCGGGGTTCGAGTCCCTGATGGCGCACTCAAATTAGCAGGTCAGGCCCGATACTATGCTCGGGCTTGTTCCGCTCTGCCGGACCGTCACCAAAAGAACACCAAAAAGTGACCACCGATGGTTCCTCAGCTGGCCGTGCCTAGCCCCAGCTCCAGCACGGCCGATGAGTCCGGTGCCTGCTCCGGCGAGACGATGTAATGCCGCTCCGTGATGCCCTCACGAGACTGCCCCAACTGCTTCGCGGCCGTTTTCGAATCCGACACCTCAGCGATCAGCGTCGCGACTGTCTTCCGGAATGTGTACTGAGTCACATCCTTGTACAGAGTGCCGCGTGCGTCCCGCCATGTCCTGTTGAAGTTGTACGGATCGCGGAGCACTCCACCCCGGCCGGGAAACACGAGCGGAACCTTGTCCTTTGGGTTGGCGGCACGACGCTCTGCCCGAGTTGGCGGTCTTCGAAGGCCAGCAGCTGACAGCTGTCGAGCTGCTTGAATGGGCGGGTGGCGATGTCGCCGATGGCATGGTCGCGGTCAGTTTCGTTTTTGCTGGCAGACGGCTGACGATCAGCAACGCCCTCGATGAGAACGGCCTGGAATTCGGTGCGCCGCACCGCAACTACCGCATCCATCCACTCCGCGATCCGGGTATTCGGCGTGGCTGCTGGTAGTGGAGCAGCCACCGCACGATTCTGCTGAGTTTGCGTGTGAAACAACTGAATTCGCGGTGGCCGCAGCGGCAAGCAGGCACGCGAGGGGGTAACGCTTCGATACGATGACCATCTTCCTCGAGAAAGGAAGCGGCCCCAAACCGCCCCAAACCCGTGACGGTTCATTCGTCCTTGTCCGATGAGTTCTCCGCGGCCGGGAAGTCTACTCAGTCATGAGGAAACTGATCTACTCGTTCGGCGTGTCGGTGGACGGCTACGTCAACGACCGCGACGGCAGCATCGACTGGACGATCCCGGACGAGGAGCTGCACCAGTTCCATAACGACAGGTACCGCGAGATCGAAGTCTCGCTGCACGGTCGTCGCCTGTACGAGCTGATGGCCGAGTACTGGCCGCACGTGCCCGAGGACGCGCCGCGCATCGAGCGCGAGTTCGGTCGGCTCTGGACCGACAAGCCCAAGGTCGTCTTCTCCCGGACGCTCACCGAGGTCCACTGGAACAGCACCCTGGTCAGTGAGAACGCGGTCGATGAGGTCCGCAGGCTCAAGGCCGGAGGCGACGGCGTGATGGAGGTCGGCGGCGCGAACCTCGGGGCCTCGCTGATGCCGCACGGGCTCATCGACGAGTACTGGCTGTTCCTCTATCCGGTGCTCGTCGGCGGCGGCACGCCGCTGTTTCCGTTGCTGGACAAGCGAATCCAGCTCCGGCTGGCCGAGACGAAGCACTTCAACAAGGTGGTGATGCTGCGCTACGTGGCCGACTAACGCCCCGTCAACCGCCCCAGCCCGCGCTCGAGTGCGACCGTCACCGCCGCGCGGACCAGATGGCCGCTGGATCGATCGCCGCCAACCCGACGGGCGATCGATCCGAGAACGCACGACCGGCGATCGGTGGGTGAGCCACCGATCGCCGGTCGTAGGTATGGATTTGTCATCGCGAGAGCGAGTTGCGCAGATCGGTGATGGTGGCGCGGCGCTCGTAGGCGATCCAGGCGAAGATCGCGGCGAGCACCAGTGGGAAGATCCCCATCAAGGGCTTGTCGGCGATGAAAGCCTGCGTCCCGGCGGCGAGCACGGTGAGAACGGACAGACCCGCGGCAGCCAGGGCACTGAGCCGTGGCACCATCAGGCCGATACCGCCCGCGACCTCCGCAACTCCGATGAAGATGAGCAGCCCGAGGGGGATGGTCAGATTCTCGGGGGCGTTGTCGGTCAGGGCGTTGGGCATAACGAGCTTCGGCCCGCCGGAGGCGATGATGAAGAACAGGCCGAGCAGGATCTGCAGGGTCCACAGGGCGCGGTTGCGGGTCCAGCCGCCGGTCCATTCGCCGCTGGGGCAGTCGGCTTCGTAGCAGCCCGGTTGTGAGCCAATGTGTTTCGCCGAACCTCGCGGCCGATCGTGAAGGCAACTCGTTCGAAGCGATGAGAGATCTCACTGATCGATAGCCCGGGGTATTTCCGGGGGGTTGTGTCGCGATGCCGCGATCCATGCCGCGATCTGTGCCCGCGAGGTGAACCCCAATTTGGTCAGCAGGTGTTCGAGGTGTCCATCTGCGGTGCGTGGCGAGATCACCAGACGAGCGGCGATCTGTCTGTTGGTCAGTCCTTCGGCAACCAGTTCGGCGACTTCACGCTCGCGTTTGGTCAGTTTGCTACCAGCAGTGTCCACTTGCGCAGACGAGACGTGTTCCCCCAGGGCATAGGCGATCGCGGCGTCGAGACTGAGCGCGGCCCCCTCCCGCTGGGCTGCGGCGTAGGTCTGCTCTTTTACTGCCCGTCGAATCCGGCGCTCGCTTTCCTCTTGATGGACGAGCAACTCCGAGAACACTATTGGTGCAGTGCCCACTGATCGGCCGATCTGCTCCGCGGCCGCGGTCAACACGACCGCACGCTCAGGGTTCTCTTCTTCGGCGGCAATCCATGCCAGTGTCTGTAGGCACATGCTGATGTTGATGCGGTCGTCCATCGTCCGGCTCACCCGCAGTGCCTGGGCGAGTAGTCGAGTCGCCCGTGCGGGGTCGCCCTGCCGCCACAACGCAACGGCAAGCGACCACAGCAGGTATGACTGGTACACCGTTTCTCCGTGCCTTTTGGTGATCGCGAGCGCGTCCTCATAAACCTCGATTGCCCGGGAGGTGTTGTTGCGCAGTTCGTAGGAGAAACCCAGGTATGTCAAGGCGCTGACTCGGAAGAGGAGGTTGCCGCGTTCGGCATACACCTGAATGGCTTTCTCCAGATTTGGGTGGGCGTCGGAAGGGTTCCCGCTGTAGAGGGCGAGGAGTCCTTCCGCGTAGTCGATGTGCGCGCGGGCTAGGGGGTCGGTCGTCTGCTCGACGAGCGCTCGCCCTTCGCGCACCAGCGCGGCCACTGCGGGAAGGTCGGCCTGTACTGCTGCAGCGTTGCAGGCGGCGTATATCGCTGCGGCTTGGTCGACCGTGACCTTGCCGGTGCGGCGTGCCAGAAGGCGGTCCAGCCAGTAGCGCCCCTCACTGAGTGAGCCGTGGGACGACCAGAAGGGCAAAAGAGCGGCGGCGATCCGGATTCCGGCTTCGGGGTTGTCGGATAGGCAGAATTCGAGTGCTTGTCGCAGGTTTGGTTGCTCCCGACGCAACCTGGTGATCCACTCGAGGGCTCGGGGACTGGTCCAGTCGGCGTTCGCTTCGAGCGCCAGCCGTTCATACCAGTCGCGGTGGCGGCGGCAAATTTCGAGGTATTCGCCGGTCTGCCGAGCCTTTTCGCGGCCGTACTCGCGCACAGTGTCGAGCATTCGGAAGCGCACTGCGGTACCCGACTCCTCCCGTATCAGGATCGACTTGTCGATGAGGAAGCCGACTGTATCGAGAAGCTCCGCCGCCGCAAGATCCTCGCCACAGACGAATTGGGCGGCATCGAGCTCGAAGCTGCCGGCGAACACCGACAGCTGGGCCCACAATCGTTGTTCGGCCGGTGTACACAGGTCGTGGCTCCAGTCGATACACATACGCAACGTCTGTTGCCGGGGCGGGGCGCTCCTGGTGCCGCGGGTCAGCAATGCGAACCGGTCGGTCAATCGCTGCAGTATCTGCTCGGGCGACATCGCCCGCAACCGGGCCGTCGCCAGCTCGATCGGCAACGGCAAGCCGTCCAGCCGCCGACAGATCCGTGCGATGGTGACCTTGTTGTCCTCAGTGATCTCGAACCCCGCGACAGCCGTGGCAGCCCGTTCGGCGAACAACCTCATCGCGTCGTTGCGGGACAGGCTCCTCGGTAGCCGATCCGGATCGGGCACGGCGAGCGGGTGAAGCGGCAATACCACTTCCCCGTCGAGGCCGATCGGCTCACGACTCGTCGCGAGAATCCGGAACCCAGGACATGCGCGAAGCAGCGATTCGGCGAGCTCCGCTACTGCGGCCACCATTTGCTCGCAATTGTCCAGCACAAGCAGCAATTCCCGATCGGTAAGGAACTCGACGAGTACCTCGCGTATCGGCCGCACCGACCGGTCCTGCAATCCCAGCGCACCCGCCACGAGGCCCACCAGCAACGACTCGTCACGCAGCTCGCCCAGCTCCACAAAAGCCACACCGTCGGCGAAATTCCGCTGCGCACTGGTCGCGACCCGCACCGCCAGCCGCGTCTTACCCACCCCGCCGATCCCGGTCAACGTCACCAACCGCGAAGCCGACAACGAGTTCGTCGCTTCGGTCAGCTCCGTGCGCCGATCGACGAAACTGGTCAGTTCCAACGGAAGCCTGCCCAGTCGGCCCGAACCCGAAGAAGTCTCCGACGGCCAGCGTCGATGCGATCCGGTCGAGGAGGACTTCCTAGGTTTGGGTGGCATGGGCCCGTGCTCGGCTGAGGGCGGGGTGTAAACGGCCAGGTCATCGACAGCGAAACCATGGCGGCGCTGGGATGCTCGCAGTTGTTCACCCAGTTCCAGGGCAGAAGGGCGGGTGCCCGGGTCGCTGGACATGGCGCCTTCGATGATGGCACCGACACCCTCGGAAATGCCGTGCTCCCGCAGGTCCGGAACCGGCTCGGAGGTGATCCTGAGGAACTGGGCCACCAACTGCTCACCGCTACGACGTTCGAAGGCAGCATGGCCGGTGATCGCGGCGAACAACGTCGCGCCCAGGCCGTAGACATCCGCGGCGGGACCCGGCGCCTCGCCGGCGATCACTTCCGGAGCGGTGAAGGCCGGTGTACCGGTGATGATGCCGGTACCGGTGACGAACCCGCCCGCGATATGAGCGATTCCGAAGTCCACCAGCGTCGGCTCGTCGTAATCGGTGAAAAGAATATTCGCAGGTTTGACGTCGCGATGGAGAACCCCGAAGCGACGCGCCGTCTCGAGAGCCCCGGCCATCTTCACACCCAGCCGCAGCGCTTCCTCCAGTTCCAGCGGCCCGTCACAGCGGATCCGCGCGTCGAGAGAGCCCTGCGGGTAGTACGGCATCACGATGAAAGGTCGACCGTTGCCGGTGGCACCGGCCTGCAGGACATGCACGATATTGGGATGTCCGGTCAGCCTGCCCGCTGCGCGCTGCTCGCGGAAGAACCGCGCCCGATTGTCCTCGTCGAGATCGGCGGTGAGCACCTTGACCGCCACCACGCGGTCGAGCGAGGCCTGCGTGCAGCGATAGACAGCACCGAAACCGCCACGGCCGATCTCCACGGCGTCGTCGAACCCGGCCGCCGCCAGCTCCGCCACGACCGAACCTGACACGTCGCGTTGCGTCGCGAAGGGATCGGCATCGGTCATCGACTACACCGATTCATCCCATCCAAGCCCATGGCAAAGCACCACTGCTCACCTCTCAAAGACTTATCCCAAGAATATCGCCGAAACAATGTCGGCAGGCCGCACAGCAACGCCGGTCTGTCCTATGCGGTTGAGGCGAAACCCAGGAAGGTCGCGCCGACATCGCTTCGGTGCATGCCGCCGTGCCTGGGCGCCGTCCGCGCATGTCCTGATCCGGAGGTCAACGGTCTCGATCGCGCTCGAGGTCCTGGCGATCCTGATGCCGATCCAGCCGTGGAGCCGTCGTCGTTGATGACGACAACCAGATGCGGCGTGATCGCTGGCGGAAATAGTTCCGCTCCGACGCGGGTTAGTTTCCATGGAAACCAAATTGCGGGTCGGCGATCAGGCCGGCACCGATCTTGGAGGAGGGCACCTCATGAGCACCATCGACTTGACTCCCACCGTCGACATCCGCCGCGCCGAGGACCGGTTCAAGTCCGACTTCGGCTGGCTGGATTCCAAGCACTCGTTCTCCTTCGGCCACCATTTCGACCAGGCCAACACTCATCATGGGCTGCTGCTGGTCAACAACGACGACATCGTCGATCCCGGTACGGGGTTCGACACCCATCCACACCGCGACATGGAGATCGTCACGTGGGTGCTGGAGGGCTCGCTGGTCCACCAGGACTCCACCGGCCACAACGGCGTGATCTACCCCGGCCTGGCCCAGCGCATGAGCGCCGGCACCGGCATCTTGCACTCGGAGAAGAACGACTCGTGGCGGCTCAGCGGCGACGTCCACCAGGACCCGGTGCACTTCGTGCAGATGTGGGTGGTGCCCGACGAGGCCGGTATCACCCCCGGTTACGAGCAGCTGGAGATCGAGGCGGAACTGCTGTCCGGTAGTCTGCTGCCGGTCGCCTCGGGTATGCGCAAACATGACGGCCACGCCGCGATCCGGATCCGGAACTCGCACGCGGCCCTGTACGCCGCGCGGCTCGCCCCAGGACAGTCGGAGCACCTGCCCGACGCGCCGTTCCTGCACCTGTTCGTGGCCCGCGGCGCGGTGACACTGGAGGGTGCCGGCCCGCTGCATACCGGCGACGCGGTGCGCTTTACCGCTACTGGCGGCCAGCAGGTCACCGCGAGCGAGCCCGCCGAGATCCTGGTCTGGGAAATGCACGCCAGCGTCCAGTTCTGACCCTCGGTGCCCATCCACCGTCAGGGGACCGTTCCGCGCAGTACACCATCGGAGCCCGCGACGACAGATTCATCGACCGACGCAGCCGCTGCCACGGCGGTTCCGCCAGACCTACCTCCGCCTCACCGGGCCAGCGCGCCGAACCCACCGGACGCGGCCTGCATCACACCGCGCTGATCAGCAGTGACGTTGAACGAACGACCGCTTCTATCAGGACCTGCTCGGATTCCCACTCACCGAATTGATCGAGAACCGCGACTACGCCGGCTCGTCGACCGGTTGACCATCGAGTGCTGGCACATCGCCCGCACAGTAATCATCGTGATCGTGGCGCGCGCCGCAGGCACGGACGTAAACTTTTAGTTTGCCAGAAGTTTTCTCTAGTTGTAGTCCGTCGAATGCCCCAGGGAGAACGGCCATGGCGACGCATACATGGGAAACCGAACAGCAGCACCGCATCGACCGGGTCTTCACCGACCAGCAGGTGCACGATGCCATGCCGTCGGAGGAGATCATCGCCGCCGCCGTGCGGCCCGGCCTGCGACTGGCCCAGATGGTCGACACCCTCGCGGACGGGTATGCCGACAGGTCGGCGTTGGGCATGCGCGGTACGGAACTCGGCACCGACTCCGCCGGGCGCCGGGTCCGACGGCTGTTGCCGCACTTCGACACGATGACCTACCGGGAATTGTGGTCGCGGGTGGGTGCGCTGGCCTCCGCATGGCACCGAGACCCGCAGCATCCGGTCCGTGCCGGTGACTTCGTCGCGATCCTCGGGTTCACCAGCCCCGGCTACATCACGGTCGACTTCGCCTGCACCCGGCAGGGCGCGGTATCGGTGCCACTGCAGGTGAGCGCGACGCCCGCGCAGTGGGCGGCGGTCCTCGCCGAGACCTCCCCGCGGGTGCTCGCCAGTAGCCTGGAGATGCTCGACGGGGCCGTGGACGCGGTGCTCGCCGGCACCGCCGCCCCGCAGCAACTGCTGGTCTTCGATTACGAGCCCGAGGACGACAGCCACCGTGCCGCCATGGAGGGCGCCCGCGAACGCTTGGCGCAGGCCGACAGTCCCATCGTGGTGGCCGAGCTGAACACCGTGCTCGACCGAGGCAGCAGCCTGCCCCCCGCCCCGTTGTTCGTGCCCGCCGCCGACGAAAACCCGCTGGCCCTACTCATCTATACCTCCGGCAGCACCGGCACCCCGAAGGGCGCGATGTATACCGAGGAGATGCTGGCCGCGATGTGGCGTACCCGCTACGAAGCCGATGGCGCTTCGCTGCCCGCGATCGAGCTCAACTACATGCCACAGAGCCACCTGGCGGGGCGGATGCAGGTGGTCAGCACGCTAATGCGTGGTGGCACCGCGTATTTCACCGCCGGCAGCCACATGTCCACCCTGTTCGAGGATTTCGCGCTGGTGCGGCCCACCGAGGTGGGCTTCGTGCCGCGGGTGTGCGATCTGGTGTTCCAGGAGTTCGTCAGTGAGGTGCAACAGCGCGTAGCGGACGGCGCCGATCGCACCACCGCCGAGCGTGAGGTACGAATCGACCTGCGGGAGCGGCAGTTCGGTGGCCGCGTGCTTGCGATGAGCTGCGGGACTGCGCCGCTGTCCGCGGACACGCGGGCCTTCATCGAGTCCGTATTCGAACTGCCGCTGCATGACGGGTACGGTTCCACCGAGGCCGGAGGCATCATGCGGGACAACCACATTGCCCGGCCCCAGGTGCTGGACTACAAGCTCGCCGACGTGCCCGAACTCGGCTACCACCACGACGACCAGCCGCATCCGCGCGGCGAGTTGCTGGTGAAGACGATGACGATGTTCCCCGGGTACTACAAGCGGCCCGAACTCAGCGCGGAGATGTTCGACACCGATGGCTTCTACCGCACCGGCGACATCATGGCCGAGACCGGCCCCGACGAACTGGTGTATGTGGACCGGCGGAACAACGTGCTGAAGCTGTCGCAGGGCGAATTCGTCGCCGTGTCCCAACTGGAGGCCGTGTACGCGATCAGCGCGCTGGTCCGGCAGATCTACGTGTACGGCTCCAGCGAGCGCGCCTACGTGCTCGCGGTGGTGGTGCCCACCGACGAGGCGCTGCACGCGCATCCGGACGATCTGAAGGCCGCCGTACTGCAGTCGCTGCAGAAGATCGCGCAGGATGCCGGGCTGGCCTCCTACGAGATACCGCGCGACATCATCATCGAGACGCGCCCGTTCACCCGCGCCGAAGGACTACTGTCCGGTGTCGGAAAACTGTTGCGGCCCAAGCTGAAGCAGCGCTACGGGGAGCGGCTGGAGGAACTCTACCGGGAGCTGGAGCGGCAGCAGACCGACGAATTGACCGCGTTGCGAAGCGGTATCGGTGACCGGCCGGTGCCGGAGATCGTGCACCGGGCGGTGCGGGCGCTACTGGGCTGCGCCGACGCCGATATCCGGCCCGACTCGCACTTCGGCGATCTCGGCGGCGATTCGCTCTCGGCACTGTCGCTGTCCAACCTGCTGCAGGAGATCTTCGGGATGCAGGTGCCCGTCGGCGTGATCGTCAGTCCCGCGGTCGATCTGCAACAGCTGGCCAGATACATCGAGCAGGAGCAGGTTACCGCGGGGCGGCGCCCGACCGCGGTCTCGGTGCACGGCACCGGCGATCGGATCCGCGCCGCCGACCTCACCCTGGAGAAGTTCATCGATGCCGGCACTCTGGCGGCCGCGACCGCGCTGCCTGCGGCGGCCACGTCGCCGCGGACCGTGCTGCTCACCGGCGCCAACGGATACCTGGGCCGGTTCCTGTGCCTGCGGTGGATGGAGCGGCTGGACGCTGTCGAGGGCACCCTGATCTGCATCATCCGCGGCAAAGACGCAGACGCAGCGCGTGCGCGGCTGGACGCGGTGTTCGACTCGGGCGATCCGGCGCTGTTGCGGCACTACCAGGAGCTGTCCGAACGCCGGCTGCAAGTGCTACCCGGCGATATCGGTTACCCGAATCTCGGTCTTACGCAGGAGGATTGGCAGCGGCTGGCGGACACCGCCGACATGGTTGTGCATCCGGCTGCGCTGGTGAACCACGTGCTGCCCTACGATCAGCTGTTCGGCCCCAACGTCGTCGGCACCGCGGAGGTGATCCGGCTGGCCCTCACCGGCAGGCGCAAGCCGGTCACGTACCTGTCCTCGGTGGCGGTGGCCGGCCAGGTGCCGTCCGGGAGGTTCGCCGAGGACGGCGACATCCGCGAGATGAGCCCGGAGCGGATACTCGACAACAGCTACGCCAACGGTTATGGCAACAGTAAGTGGGCCGGCGAGGTGCTGCTGCGGGACGCCCAGGAGCAGTTCGGGCTGCCAGCGGCGGTATTCCGCTCCGATATGATCCTCGCGCACACCCATTACCCCGGGCAGCTCAACGTGATCGACATGTTCACCCGACTGCTCCTCAGCATCCTGGCGACCGGTATGGCGCCGAAGTCGTTTTACCGCACCGACTCCGACGGCCACCGGCAGCGGGCCCACTACGACGGCCTGCCCGCCGACTTCACCGCCGACGCGATCGTCACCCTCGGCGGCCGCGCCACCAGCGGCTATCAGAGCTTCGACGTCCTGAACCCCTACGACGACGGCATCTCCCTGGACGAGATCGTCGACTGGCTCATCGACGAGGGCCACACCATCCAGCGCATCGACGACTACGGCGAATGGCTGTCCCGCTTCGAGGCCGCCCTGCTGGCCCTACCCCAGCAGCAACGCCAGCAATCCGTCCTCCCGCTTCTGGACGCCTACCGAACCCCCGGAGAACCCACACGAGGCTCCGTCCTCCCCGCCGACCTCTTCCGCGCCGCCGTGCAGCAGGCCAAGCTCGGCCCCGACGCCGACATCCCCCACATTTCCCCCGCCCTTGTCCACAAGTACGTCGAGGACCTGCACCTGCTGAAGCTCCTCTGACCCGAGCAGAGGAGGTTCTCGGTTCCGGCCTGGAATTCGATCGGGAGGGGCTGCAGGGCTGGTCCGACGTCGGCGGGGGATTTTTCGTTGGTGTCGACGCGGCAACGCCGGGTGTGTCGTTCGACACGGCCGACGTCAGCCCGTCAGCTCACCCAGGGCGGGGTGATGATGGTGCCATCGGCGAGCTCACCCCGGAAACCGACCGGGACCGTCACCAGGACGGTGGCGGGTTCGGCACCCGGGTTGCTCAGGCTGATGGTCGAACCGGCGGGTGCGACGGCCGCGTCGCCCGCCGCGAGCGCCTCCGCCGCACCGTCGATGGTCAAGGTGACGCCACCCTGGATGATGACGAACGCCTCCTCGCGTAAAACCTTGTGCGGCACGCCTTTCAAGCCCGCGGGCATCCGGATCTGCCAGACGCAGAGTTCCGAGCTGCCCGTGCCAGGGCGGATGTAGGAAGTGAATCGGGTGCCGTGCATTTCGTGGACTTCGGCCTCGGCGGCACGGGTCACAGGCATGTCTTGCTCCTTCATTTGGTCAAGCAGATTGACTATATAGTCAAGCAACTTGCCTATCTGTGTCAAGATGGAGTTCATGTCCGACCTGAAACCCGCCGCCACCTTGCGGCCCGGCCAGGATCTCGCGCTGCTGCTACTGGCCGCGGGCGCGGCCGCCACCGACGCCATCCACGCCGGCGTGGTCGCGGCCGGGTTCACCGATGTCCGGCCGACGCACGGGTTCGCGTTCGTGCGGCTGGCGCCGGGCGGCGCGACGGTCAGCGAGCTGGCCGAGCATCTGGGGGTTACCAAACAGGCCGCGAGTCAGTTGGTGGACGAGCTGGTGCGCAAGGGCTACGCCGAACGCAACGCGCACCCGGACGACGCGCGCGCACGTCTGATCACACTGACCGACAAGGGATGGGCCTGCACGCGCGCGGCCGATACCGCGGCGGCGAACTTCGCAGACCAGTGGGCGTCCGTTTTGGGTGATTCCACAGTCGCCGAATTACGTAACGTTTTGACCCGAGTAGTGGCACCCGGACGGGTCCGACCCGCCTCCTGGTGAGCCGCGCAAACGGCAAAACGACACCGAATCGCAATGAAGTGGTCTCCGTTACCCTGGAATTTACGTGACCTGCGTCACATCCTGTTTAGAGGCAAACTCCCCGCATACACGGCGTTTCCAGAAGGATGACCAGGGCTTTCCAAGATCGGCAACATCCTTCATTCACTCTTCGTTCACTCTGCGTTAACCAGTCGTGACCAAGCTGAGACCAGGTCACGAACAGACCTGAAGTTTGGTTAGACCGAGGAGTAATCCACACACATTCGGAAAACGACCGCAACGGCAGACATGTTCACCCGCCGCGGTCGCTGGAGATATCAGCGGCACCACAGCCCGTGACCGATTCTCCACCGCGCGATAGCGGCACCCGCCGGGCACCGACCCCGGGTGGCTTTCACCCGCATCGCGCGCCAGGAATCCGCCTGGCTTCACAACAAAACCCGAAAACAGCATAGGAACCAATTCAGGCGGGCCGCCCACCGGGGTGCCCGTTGGAGATTCGCACTGTCCGCAGCGAGCCAGATCGCCCGTGGACACGATCAAGGAACTGATTCGCAATGCCTGACCTACGCCTTTCTTCTTTCCGACTGCCATCGCTTCGTGATGGTGTCGCCCTCGCGGTGGCCGCTGCGGGCGTCATTGCCGTCGGCACCTCCTCGGTGGTGGCCTTGGCCGACGACAGCGTGCCGTCCCGCATTGCCATGGTTGCCGAGCAGCAGCCCGCCCCCGCCCCCGCCGCCGAGGCCACGCCGGTCGACGCCGCGCTGCCGGCCTTGCCCGCGCTGCCGGCCTTGCCCGCACTGCCCGAGCTCCCGCAGCTGCCCATCCCGGCCCCGCCGGCCCCGGTCTACGAGGACAACCTCGACGGCTGGATCCACCACGCCCTCGACATCATGGGCGCGAACGGCATCCCCGGCAGCTACGACGGCATCTACCGCAACATCATGCGCGAGTCCGGCGGCAACCCGCAGGCCATCAACCTCTGGGACTCCAACGCCGCCGCAGGCATCCCGTCCAAGGGCCTGCTGCAGGTGATCGACCCGACCTTCAACTCCTATCACGTCGAGGGCACCGCCTGGGACATCTGGGAACCGGTCGCCAATATCACCGCGGCCTGCAACTACGCGGCGCACCGCTACGGCTCGATGGACAACGTCAACAGCGCGTACTGATCCACGAACCACTCGACGCCTCCCTGCCCGACGGCAGGGAGGCGTTGTTGTTTCCATTAGGGTCGACCAGGACCGACCACCACCGATGTGGACTCCCGCCATGACCGATTACGCCCACTCCGACCACGCGTCGAAGAGCCGTGCCGAGAAGGCGCGCCGCCTCGCGACCTATATCTGGGATCGCGGCATCACCGGGGCCGAACTGCTGGACATGTCCGCGGCGCTCCGGCGGAAACTGGCGCGCGCGGCCGCGACGAATCCGCCGAGCACCGACGAGACCTGGACGAATGTTGCCCAACTCCTCGACGACAAGGACACCTGGGCCGCTCGGCATCCGAATCATCCTGCGGCGCACCGTAATCACGCCGACGAAAAGCTGCTGTGGGTGAAACCGCCGATTACGCCGTGGTGATTCAGTAACCGAGTTCGGTGCCGTGCTCGGCCTCGGCGATCACCTTGTCGGCCAGTGCGCGCAGCGCCCGCGCCTCCGCGGGCGTCATCGGATCGACGAAGATCCGGCGCACCAGCTCGACATGGTTCGGCGCGGCCTTTTCCAGCACCTTGCGCCCTTCGGGGGTGAGTTCGACCAGAATCCCCCTGGCGTCCTCCTCCGCCGGGCGACGGTCGACGAGTCCGCGAGCGGCCATGCGCGCCAAGTGTTTCGAGAGTCTGCTCTTCTCCCAGCAGACCTCCGCGGCCAACTCCTTGGCACGCAGGCAGCCGCCGGGCGCGGCCGACAGCGGCACCAGGAGTTCGTAATCGGCGGCGGACAGCCCGTCCTGGGCCAGCCCGGCCGCTAGCACCGCGTCCAGCCGCTGGCGTAGCCGGATGAAGGCCTGCCAGGTCTCCTGCTCGTCATCGTTCAGCCATCGGACCACGGGAATGATCCTAGCCAGTCTTTGGTTGACATGGACACCAAGCATCAGGAGGTGCCCATGCCAGCCATCACCGTCCCCGACATCATGGTGCTGCCACGACTGCCCCGCCCCACCGACTCGACCCGCGCACGCAAGGTCAGCGGTATCAGCACCGCCCACAAGCAGCGCGAGGGCGCGGGCTTCGAAGTGCGCAGACCATTCCCCAGCATGGATCTGCGCTCGGCCGATCCGTTCATCCTGCTCGACCAGATGGGCCCGGTGGCCTACGAGCCGTACGAGGCCAAGGGCGCGCCGTGGCATCCGCATCGCGGCTTCGAGACCGTGACCTACGTCATGGACGGCACCATGGTGCACCACGACTCGAACGGCGGCGGTGGCGTCATCAGCGAGGGCGACACCCAGTGGATGACGGCCGGTTCCGGCATCCTGCACGATGAGTTGCCCGCCGAGGACCTGGTTATCGCGGGTGGCTGGTTCCACGGCATCCAGCTGTGGGTCAACCTGCCGCGCGCCCAGAAAATGGCCGCCCCGCGCTACCAGGATCTGCGCGGCGGCGAGCTGACACTGGTCAGCTCGTACGACGGCGGCGCGCTGGTGCGCATCATCGCGGGTGAGATGGGCGGCTTCGAGGGCCCCGGCTCGACCTATACGCCGATCTCCTACGCGCACGCCTCGATCACCCCGGGCGGCCAACTGGAAACTCCATGGCCGCAACGGTTTACGGCGATGGCGTACGTATTGTCCGGCAGCGGAACGGTGGGCGCCGAGCGCCGGCCGGTCAGCGAAGGACAACTGGCCGTCTTCGGTCCGGGCGACTCGATCACCGTCAGCGCGGATCCGGTGCAGCACAATCGAACCGGCGATCTCGAGGTGCTGCTGCTCGGCGGCCAACCGATCAAAGAGCCTGTGGTGCAGTACGGCCCGTTCGTCATGAACACCCGCGCCGAAATCATCCAGGCGATGGATGACTACCAGGCCGGACGCATGGGAAATATCCCGGCCGAACACTCGGCGGGCAAACGTTTGGGCGAGTAGCGACCGGCCGCAATCGCTGAGAGCACGCCGCAATGTCCCTATTGTTGGGCCTCGATGCCCCTAATTGTGCTACCACGCAGTTGACAAGTACGCGGCCCGTCACAACAGTGGATGCGGCGTCTCCCCCTGGGCGCAATCCACCGCAGCAGACAACAGAGGAATGTATGAACGTTCGCCGACTCACCGTCAGCGTTGCCATCGCGGGACTGACCTTCCTGGCCGCGCCCGCAGCCCTGGCCGATGTCCCCTCCGGTTCCGCAGGAACGGGCTCTTCCGCCGTCGATACCGGTTCGGCGGCCACCGGTTCGGCCGGCCTGTCCCAGACCGGCTCGGCCGGCGGCGCTTTCGCCAACTGCGATGAGGCCCGCGCGGCCGGTCGGGCACCGCTGTTCCGCGGAGAACCGGGCTACGGCCCGCATCTCGATCCGGACGGCGACGGCTTCGCCTGCCCGACGGTCTGATTGCCCGTAACGCAGAACACCCGGTATGGCTGGCCATACCGGGTGTTTTCGTTTCGGCTCAGCGGAAGATCTTGAGCAGCACCAGCCCGACGACCACCGCGGCCGCGCCGATCAGGCTGTACTTCACCTTCGGCTGGTTCAGCTTCGCCAGCACCACATGCTTGGTGTTGTCGGCGATGCGCTGTGGATCGGCGCGCACGGCGATTTCGTCGAGCGTGCTCGCGAGCCGTGTCCGTGCGGCCTCGATCTCCCGCTCGATCCGCTCGGTATCCCTAGCCACGTATGTCCTCCTGTGTCCGATGTGCCGCGAACCGCGCCCGCCGACGAGTCTATAGATGTACTCGGTGTCGGGGCGTTCGGTTACCGTGCAAGGCGTGACCGACAAACGACTCTCCCCTGGTGATCCCGCCCCCGATTTCACCCTGCCCGATGCCGACGGCAAGGATGTGTCGCTGTCCGACTACCGCGGCCGCAAGGTGATCGTCTACTTCTACCCCGCCGCGAGTACGCCGGGCTGCACCAAGCAGGCCTGCGACTTCCGCGACAACCTCGCCGAACTCGAGGGCGCAGGCATCGAGGTCGTCGGCATCTCCCCCGACAAGCCCGCGAAGCTGGCCAAATTCCGCGATGCCGAGAAACTCACCTTCCCGCTGCTGTCCGATCCGGACAGGTCGGTGCTCACCACCTGGGGCGCCTTCGGCGAGAAGATGATGTACGGCAAGACCGTCACCGGCGTCATCCGCTCCACCTTCCTGGTGGATGAGAAGGGCAAGATCGAAGTCGCCCAATACAACGTCCGCGCCACCGGCCACGTCGCCAAACTGCGTCGCGACCTGTCGGTGTAGGAATCGACGACCGCACGACGGCGGTGGATGCGTTGCCGGGCAGTGGTTTCGGCCCGTTGCCGCTGAATCGCCGGGGTGGGTGAGCTAGGGCTTCGTCCTGGTCGAAGGCTTGCGCGGACATCGCGCGCCAGTGCCGGGTAGCGCTGCGGGGTGATCACCCGACCGAGCTGTATCGCGTAGTCGTCGTACCCGGCACCGGGTTCACCTTCGTCTTCATGTTCCTGCCTTATGTCGGCAGTGCGTTCCTGCCGCCGCAGTCGATGCCGAGCCGGCTGCACTGGTTCGCCGAAAACCAGCCGGTGACCGAGACCATGCGCGGTTGCTGCTCGGCACGCCGATCGGCGACAGTGCGCTGCCGACCGTCGGCCGGTGCGCGGGGTATCGCGGCGGTCGGGTACATCGCGGGCCGGTGTGCTGTTCCGGCATCGGGCCATGGACGGAGCGATCCGATATGGCGAAAGGTCCGGTGCCGCAAGGGCGCCGGACCTTTCAATGGTCTGCGATGCGGTCGCCTAGATCGGCAGTATCTGCTGCGCCGCCCATTGCAGGAGCAGGCGGAAGTGGTTGTCCCACCAGCGGTAGGACTCGGGGGTGAAGGCCGCGGGGGGCGGGGATTCACCCGGGAACAGCATGGAGCCATTGGGGGCGCCGACCCTTGCGGTGGGGCCGGGGATGGCGGCGCCAGGCATCTGCGGCGTCGGCACCGACGCCTCGTTCTCGTGCACGGTGTCGGAGGGGGACAGTGGGAGCGGAGGTCCCCAACGTTGGACGGTGTACTGCGCTGAATCGCCCACGTCGAGCTGGACCACGGTCGAGTCGGGGACGACGGCCGCTGGCCGACGCGCTTCCGGTCGATCGAACGGGTAGAGGTTCGGCTGCACCGAGGAGCCCGCGCTGGAGCCTCCGGTGCCCCTGTCGACCACGCGGGCGTCCGCAGCGACCCGCGCGTCCGCGACGACCGTGTTCCGCGAGGAATTGTTGGTCACGTATACCCCGCCCGCCACCAGTCCGCCCACCAGCACACTGGCCGCGGCGAACAGTACGGCGCTGCCGCGCGGGCTCCGGGCGGCCCGTTCGATCGGCTCATCCACACCCGCCGCCTCCGCCAGTGCGCACAGCGCCGCACCGACCGCGGTGGCGGATGTCGCGATCTTGCACGGAATCACCGGCGCACCGAATCCGTCCATCGCCGTGGCCACCACCGATCCTTCCGCACCGGAACCGATCAGCACCACGGCATCCGGCCGGGCGGCGGCCGCCTCGAATTGATCCCAGGCCGTCGCCACCGCGACGTCGAGCGCCTCCGCCGTCGCACCACCCGCCTGGCTCGTCGCGGCCAGCACCCGACTGCGCCTGCGATCGACCAGCGTGAACGACTGATACCCGCGGACGACCTCGCAGATCAGTAGGTCGTCGAATTCCTTCAGCCAGGTCATGACGCCGGCCACGCTCAGATGTGCGGACTTCACCGACACCAGCGAGGCGGTATGCCACGGCCCGGAGGCCAACCTGGTGACGACCGCGCGGCGCTCGGCGGCATCGCGGTAGACGACCGCCGTGCCCCCGATCTCCTGATCCGGCCCGATCTCGGCGGCGAGGGAATTCATCGCCGTTTCGACCGCGACCGCGAGGTCCGCCTTGGAGTCGCCACGGGTCTTCACGACCCGTTGCAGCAGCACGCGCTCGGGTAGCTTCTCGCCGCTTTCGGCGAGGGCTACCGCGTGAACGGTGCCGCGTTCGGTGGAAACGCCTAGTGTTACCACGGATCGAGCTACCACGGATCACGCCTTCCCAGTGCATTGACCGAGCTCACGAGCTTGCCGAAACCCCTGAGCCCCTTGGATTCCCCGGCCCGAAACGAGCGTTGTGATGCACGCACGCTCGGTAATGTGTTCGACGCCATATCCGGCCTGGATGGGTGATGAATTGTGATAGTCCTGAATACACAGCTACCGTGCGCGTGTCGCACGTGTGTCGATACCGCTAGCCTTGATGGGTGGATGTACGCATGGAGGCCAGGTCTAAGCGACGTCTGGACCCTGCGTTGGACCTGCAGGACGACCCGCAGGAGCTCATGCCGCGGCGCAGGCCTACTCAGGAACGCAGTAAACGCAAGTTCGATGCCCTGTTGCAGGCGTCCCGGGAGTTGCTCGTCGAGGTCGGGTTCGAATCGTTCACCTGCGAAGAGGTGGCGGCGCGGGCCGAGGTGCCGATCGGCACGCTGTATCAGTTCTTCGCCAACAAGTACGTCATTGTCTGTGAGCTGAATCGCCAAGACCTCGTTGCCGTTTCCCAGGAGCTCGCCGATTTCCACGGCGGGATTCCGTCCCTGGACTGGCTGCGGCATATGAACCAGTTCGTCGACCACCTGGCGAATCTGTGGATGACCGACCCGTCCCGGCGTGAGGTGTGGCTGGCAATGCAGTCCACCCCATCCACTCGGGCCACCGGCGCGATCCATGAAAAGGAATTCGCCGAGGTCGTCTCGCAGATGCTGCGGCCACTGACCCCGCGTACGCCGCGCGCCCGCCGCACCATGATGGCCGAGGTGCTGGTGCACGTCGTCTACTCGATGCTCAACTTCTCCGTCCAGGACGAGCAGAGCAACACCGAAGCGGTATCCGAACTCAAGCGCCTGATGGTGGCGTATCTGATGGTCGCCGAGAAGGAATCCCGCACCGGCGGCCAGCGCTAGCATTCGGCCACCGCCCATAGAGCCGCCGGATCTTCCCGAGTCCATGACCCGGGAAGCGCTGCAGCAGTTGCCGGAGGAGATCGCCGACTTCATCGAACTGCGCGATGGACGCCCGTTGTGGATCGCTGACGAGATCATGGCGCGGCACGGGCTCATGGAGCATCAGACCGCCAGTCGACGGCTTACCAGTGCACTGGAGACTGCCGGACGCCGTGCCATGTCGAACGCTGGGCCGATCTCGAACTGTGATCCAACTACGGGGCCCAATTCGATTGGCGAACACTGAGATCGAGGCACCCGTCGTCACAATGTTCGCCGAAACGAATCGGCATGCCGTCAAATGTTCGGCCGGATCAGCTGCTGGATGCTTCGCGGCCCTCGATGAGGTCGGCTAGTTCGCCCGGGTCTTCGAGCACCACCATGGCCGCAGCCGTATCCCCGTCATGTGTCAGCGACAGGTGAACCCTTACGCGGGGCAGGAATTCGGCGGCCAGTCCGTGCAGTTTGATGCTCGGCCTGCCCCAGGCGTCGTTGACCACCTCGATGAGGGGGTACGGGTTGTCGCCGATTTGCGGGCGGCGGGCGAAGCGGGATGTCGCCCACGCTTTGAGGACCGCCTCTTTGGCCGCCCAGCGGACCGCGTAACTACGCGCCGGGTCGGTGCCCTTGCTCTGACAGTAACGCCGCTCACCGGCGGTGAAACTCTCCCGGAGCATGGTGGTTCCGGACCGTTGCAACTGTTCGGAGAACTCGGAGATGGTTACCAAGTCCAAGCCGATCCCCAGGATGGTCAATGCGTCACCGCTCCTCAGCCTTCGAGCTCAATAAAAAAGTAAGAGTGCGGCCGCCGTAGCGGCCGCACTCTGCACCGTAGTGGCCGAAGCCGCTATGCCACAGGTCCACCGGCGTCGAGTTGCCCGAGGATCACCGCGCCGGTGCCGCACCCCGCGCCGTCGGCCCGGTAGATGCCGTTGCCGGACAGGCGTGCCTCGGGCGAGAGCAGCACATCCGCCTCCAGCTGCCGCTTCTGCTCCGACGGCGCGCCATCGCCGCCGAGCCGCCGATCCGCCGGCTTCTCGTACAGCGGGGCTCCGCCGCACATGGCCTCGGTGAACCGCTGCCGTCCGGCGAGCTGACGCTGCTGCGCCCGGCGCTGGTACTCCTCGCGCCGTCCCGGCTCGATCGCCCGGATGAACGCCTCCGGATGCACCACCGCGAGCAGACCCGACACGTGGCCGAAGCCGAGCGAGGTCAGCAGACCGGCCTTGAGCGGGAACCGATCACCGAAGCGCAGCGGTTCGCGTGCCCAGACCAGATGCGGGTAGGCCTGCATCTTCTCATCGACGCAGTCCAGGCTCCGGTTCGGCGGGACCACACCGTTTTCCAGCACCTGGCACAGGCCGATCAACTGGAACGCGGCCGCACCGCCCTTGGCATGTCCGGTCAGGCTCTTCTGCGAAACCACGAACAGCGGCGCGCCCGCGGAGCGTCCGACGGCCGTGGCCAGCCGCTCGTGCAGTTCGGACTCGTTCGGATCGTTGGCCGCGGTCGAGGTGTCGTGCTTGGAGATGACCGCGATATCGTCCGGCGCCACACCGAGTTTGCGCAGGTCGGCGGCGAACTTGGATTCCCGGCCGCCACGCCCCGCACCGAGCGCGCCGAGACCGGGCGCCGGGATGGAGGTGTGCACGCCATCGGCGAAGGACTGTGCGAAGGCGACCACACCGAGCACCGGCAGGCCCATCTCGACGGCGATATCGCCGCGGGCCAGCAGTACGGTGCCACCGCCCTGCGATTCCACGAACCCGCCGCGACGGCGGTCGTTGGCGCGGGAGAAGTACCGGTCGCTGATGCCCTTGGCGCTCATGGCCGCCGAGTCCGCGGTGGCCGACATGTCACCGAAGCCGACGATGCCCTCGATGCCGAGATCGTCGAAGCCACCGGCGACCACCAATTCGGCCTTGCCCAAACGGATCTTGTCGACGCCCTCTTCCACCGACACCGCGGCCGTGGCGCAGGCCGCCACCGGATGCACCATCGCGCCGTAGCTGCCGACGTAGGACTGCACCACATGCGCGAGCGCCACGTTCGGCAGCGCCTCCTGCAGGATGTCGTTCGGGCGCGGCTCACCGAGCAGGTTGTCGATGTAGAGCGAGCGCATCGAGGACATGCCGCCCATACCGGTGCCCTGGGTGTTGGCGACCAGGCTCGGATGCACCCAGCTCATCAGCTCGGCCGGGCTGAACCCGGAGCTGATGAACGCGTCCACGGTGCAGACGATGTTCCACAGCGCGACCCGGTCCACCGAGGCGGCCATATCGGCGGAGATGCCCCAGATGGTGGGATCCCAGCCGGTCGGGATCTGACCGCCGACGGTACGCGACAGCTTCGCCTTGCGCGGCACCCGAATTTCGGTGCCCGCCTTGCGGATCACCTGCCAGTCGGCGGCGTCCGCGACCGACGCGATCACCGTGTGCTCCGGATCGGCGGCGTAGAAGGCACGCGCCTCGGCCTCGCCGCCGACCGTGAAGGTCAGATCCTGGTCAAGGAAGACCGAAGTCATCAGCGGCGCGGCATTGTCGATCATGGCGCCGTCGTCGGCGTAGCGGCGCACACCGCAGCGGGCGACCACGGCGTCGTGGTACTTCTCGGCCAACTCGTGTTCGGGGACGTAATCGCCGGATTCGGCGTCGTACCAGCCGGGCTTGGGATCGTTCTCCCAGGTCACCAAGCCGGTGCTCCATGCGAGCTCCAGCACGCCCGCGGCCGAGAGCTCGTCTTCGACCTCCATCTCGAACCGAGTGCGCGCCGACCCATACGGGCCGAGTTCACCGGCGCCGACGATGACGACCATCTCGGCGAGATCGGCGGTGACCGCGCCCCATTCGGGCACCGGCAGCGCCGAGCTCATGGTCGGCGGCGCGGGCAGTGCGGCGATGGTGGCCGTGGATTCGGCGTCCTCGGTCGCCGCCTCGCCGGCCTCCTGAGCCTGTTTGGCCAGCGCGGGCAGGTCGAGCTTGGCCCGGGCGAGTCCGCCGGTGAGGTCGATCTGCTGCGGTCCGGTCGAGGTCACCTGACGGGCCCGCGAAGTGCACCACTTGAGCAGCTCATCGGCCATCTCGGTGGTGGACCAGGTCTGCACACCGGCCTCCTCGACCGCGGCCACCATCGGATCGTTGTGGCCCATCAGCCCGGTGCCGCGTACCCAGCCGATCATGGCGTGCACCAACGTGACTCGGCTCGACCAGGACTTCTCGGCCCGCCACTTGGCGACCACGGCGTCGAGCGCGGCCTTGGACTCACCGTAGGCGCCGTCGCCGCCGAACATGCCGCGGTTGGGCGAACCCGGAAGCACCACATGCAGTTTCGCGTCGACGTCGTGATCGGCGCCGATCTTGGACAGACCACCGATCAGCCGTTCGACCGACCAGAGCAGGACCCGCATTTCCATTTCGGCGCGGGCACCCGCGTCAGTGAGGTCACCGGCGACCCGCGGCGCCGCGAACGGCAGCAGCAGGGTCGGCGTCATCGCGTCCTTGACCTTGACCTTCGCACCGCCCGCATTGTCGACCTGCTCGCTGCCGACCCAGTCGATCAGCGCGTCGACATCCTGGTAGGAGGCCATATTCGCGGGGACCACCCACAGGGCGGCGCCGTGGCGAGCATTCTCGCGGTAGAGCTTGCGGTAGAAGCCGAGCCGTTCGTCGTTGAGGCTCGAGGTGGTGACCACGACCGTGGCGCCGCCGCCGAGCAGTTGCCCGGTGGCCGCCGCCGCGATGGAACCCTTACTGGCACCGGTGATCACCGCGATATCCTCGGACCAGATGCCGGGCTCATCGGTGCCGAGCGCGGCCTCGGCGATGCGCTCGTACAGTCCGGCCAGCACCGAGCGGGCCTCGTGCTTGGCTTTCTCGCGCCACCAATTGGCTTGCGCGGCAACGGCTTCGCCAGCGCCGAGGAAACCGTCCACCGGGCCGTCGCCGGAGCCGATATCGTCGAGCAGCCAGAGCTTGGCCAGATCCTCGCGCGCGGTCGCCCAGCGGTCGTCGATCAGCACCGCCTTGCGTGCGTCGAAGGCGGGCGCTACCAAACGCGGCCAGTCCGAACCCAATTCGGCCGAAACCAGGTCGACCAGGGTGTCGTCGGCGGCCTCCGGCGCGGAGATCCGCTCGGCCAGGCCGAGCTGCTCGAGCACCACCCGAGCGGCCGTGGCCAGCACGCCGTCGCGACCGGTGATCTGCTCGGTGAACTCACCCAGCGCCGCGGCGTCCACGGTGGCACCGCCACCGCCGCCCGCACTCGGCAGTGCGACCGCGACACCACGCCGGGCCGCGACGGCCTGCACGGCGGCGTCGATGGCCGCGTCGACCGAGGCGGCGTCGCTCACACCGGCGACCAGGCCACCGAGATCGCCGCCGCGCACGCTGACACCCTCGCGGGTGCCGAGCGAAACCTCGGCGGTGACGTGGTTGGCCCAGCCGTCACCGAGTTCCCAGACCTTCTTGACGCGTTCGGCGATCGCGGCGGGCCGCTTGCCGGACGGGCCGAACACCTTGCGCAGGTGGTCGCCGATGGCATCGGAGAGCACCGAGCCGAACGGCTTGTAGGTGCGGGCGAGTCGCTCGACCGTCGCCGAGAGCGCACCCATATCGGCATCGGCCGCACCGTCGATCGCGCCGAGCGACAGCTCGGAGCCGAGGTCGACAAGCAGCTGGTTGCGCCGGGAGGAGACGCCGTCGCAGAGTCCCTCGATGGTGTCCACCGGGCCGATCTGATCCAGCCGCAGCTTGGTCCACAGCGCGATCAGCACGCGGGTGGCGTCGGCGGCGGTGAACGCGATGTCGTCCGGACGCGGTCCACCCGAGCTCGCGACCGGCGCGGCGACCGGGGCCGCCGCCGCGACCGGCGCTGCGGCCGTGGCGGTTTCGACCGGCTCGTCGGCGGGCTCGTCGGCCGGCGCGGGATCGGTGTCGGTCGAGTAGACGACCGCGGCCTCACGCTCGATATTCAGTACCTCGACGGTGACGGTGCCGAAGGTGGGCAGCTTCAGTGTCTGGCTGGCCAGGTTCGCCACGGTCGGGGTTGCGCCCAAACCGATTTCGACGAACCGCTCCATCCCGAGTCCGCCGTGCGCGGTATCGGTGAACAGCAGGTCCTGGGTCTCGATCCAGCGCACCGGGCTGGCGAACTGCCAGGCGAGCAGCTCGACCAGCACCACCCGGCACAGCTCGGTCGGGCGCGCGGCCCAGTTCTCGAAGTCGGCGAGCACCGCGGCCAGCGGCTCCGAGGGCACCAGATCGGCGATCTCGGCGATGAATTCGCGCTCCAGCGAGAACGGCTTGGGCACCAGGTTCGGAATGTAGCGTCCGACCAGGATTTCCGGATGCAGATCCGCGGGCAGCAACTGCTCGAGCTTGTGCCGGAACTCCGGCACACCCTCGCGCAGCACGGTGGAGTGGAACGGCACGTCGATGCCGGGGACCAGGATGAACGCCCGCTTACCACCGAATTCGGCACGGCGACGGTCGATTTCGGTCTCCAGCGCCTCGAGTCCGGCGACCGTGCCCGCGATCGCGTACTGCGAACCGCGCAGGTTCAGGTTGACGACCTCGAGGAACTCACCGACGCTCTCGCCCACACCCGTCACGAAGCCGATGACCTCATCATCGGGCAGCCCGATCTGCGAGGGCCGGATGGCGGCCATTCGATAGTCGCTGCGGCCCTTGGCATCACGGGGCACCAGCTCGTGCATGGCCGAGCCGCGCTGGAAGACGACCTCCAGTACGGCCTCCAGCGGCAGCACACCGGCGACGGCCGCGAGCGCGTTGTACTCACCGACCGAGTGTCCGGCCAGCATCGCGCCTTCGACGAACGCACCGGATTCGCGCAGCTCGGCGACCTGGGCGACACCGAGCACCGCCATGGCGACCTGGGTGAACTGGGTCAGGTGCAGCACACCGTCCGGGTGCCGGTGTTCGACACCGCGCGCCTTGAGGTAGGTCGGGTTGTCGCGCACCACCGCGAGGATCGAAAAGCCCAGCGCCGCACGGGTGTGCTTGTCGGCGCGCTCCCAGATCTCCTTGGCGGCCTTCGAGCGGGCGCGGGCGTCCAGACCCATGCCCTTGCGCTGAATGCCCTGCCCCGGGAAGGCGTAGACGGTCTTCGGGGCGGCGGTGCGACCGGTCGCGGTCATCACCAGATCGCCCTCGGTCCGGCAGGAGACCTCGACGATCTCGCTGCCCGCGTCGATCGCGATCCGCTCGATCCGCACATCGATCTCCGCACCGGGGCGGACCATACCGAGGAAGCGGGTGGTCCACGCGGTCAAAGTCCGTGCTGGAACGGAACTTTCGGGATCCACTGCGGATACCGCGTGCTGGGCGGCGGCCGAGAGCCACATGCCGTGCACGATCGGGCTGCCGAGTCCGGCCAGTTTGGCGGCGGAATCGCTGGTGTGGATGGGGTTGTGGTCACCGGAGACCGCGGCGAAGGCGTTCATGGTGCGCGGCGCCACCATCGTGACGTCGCGGCGACGGCGGCGCGGGGTGTCGGTGGCCGCGTCGGATACGACACCGGCCGCGCGCGGCGGATCGGTCAGCTCGCCCGCACCATTGCGACCGCGGATGGCGAAGCGTTCGGTCAGCGTCGCGAGCGTCGGCATCGACAGCCCGGTTTCGGGCTTGTCGAGCATGCCGGTGATCTTCACGCGTACCTCGACGACACGGCCGAGGTCGGTGTCGACGGTCTCGCCTGCCTTCGCCCGCACCACCAGCACACTGGTGTCGGTGGGCAGTTCGCCGAACAGCGCGATCTGGTGGTCGAGGTGGACCAAGTCGAGCATGCCCTCGATGACGCTGTCACCGGCCGTGGTACGCGCGGCACCGAGCACCGCGAATACGGCGGGCCAGCAGGCGCCGACGAGCACATCGGGCACGGTGCGCCCCAGGGTGCTCAGGGCCGCGGGCAGACCCGATCCGCTGACGCCCGCGTGGTCGGCGATCAGGTCCGGGGTCCACGCCACATTGAGGTGCGCGACCTTGGCCTTGACCTCCGGCAGCACCTGCCCCGCGGCCACCCCGAGCAGCGCGGACATGGCGACGTCGGCATCGGCTTCGGTGATGACCGGCGCGCCACCGTTGTAGCTGGCGGCCGGCACGGTGATCCGGATCCGAACGACGTTGCGGCCCAACAGCGGAACCGTCAGCTCGACGTAGGCGTGGTCGGCCTCGGGGCCGGTGGTTTCGGTGATCGTCGCACCGGTCGGCGGGTGCACCGCGCCCTTGCCGTCGACGGCCCATTTGTCGACATCGCCGAGGCGGTGCACCGGGTTGATGGTGGTGCGTCCCGCCCATTCGATATCCGGCGCGGCCAGCACGGCATCGATCGGACCGGTGATGACGCCGGCGGCCCGGCGCGCGTCGATGGCGACCGGCACCACGCCCGCACGGACCAGCGAGTACGCCGTGTCCTGCTCGAAGCGGTCCAGCAGCTCGCCCACGGGCTCGTCGACGCGGGTGATACCGGCGACCGATACGGTGCCGGGGATGACGCAGACCTGATCGGCCGAGTAGCGCGGATCATGGGCCTGCCACAGCGAATCCGAGCGCCACCAGCGGCGCACATCGCCGTCCACCACGGGTACGAAGTTCACCGGCTTGCCCGGGATCTTGCACAGGCTGACGAAGAACGGCACATCCGCCGGGTGCAGCAGGGTCTGCTCGGCGGCCGGGTACTGCTGCTTCAGCGTGCACAACGCCTCGACCGGGTGCTCGAATGCCTCGTCGGATTCGAACAGCGTCGGGATCTCGCCGCGGTCGGCCGGGTTGAGCCGGGATTCGGTGCGGCGCATCATCTCCGCGAACCGGTCGCGCCAGGTGATGTCCAGCCACAGCGAGCGGGTGGCGTCGAGGAAGGCGTCGCCGAGATCGCTGCCGCAGTCGAAATCCTTACGGCGGTCCAGACCGACGGCCAGCTCGACGTAGCGCTCCAGCCACTCGAGGTAGGTCATGGTGGCCACATCGCCGAAATACGGCTTGGCCGTGGCGTTCAGCGCGGCGATGATCTCGTCGCGGCGCTCGGCGACCGCGTCGGCGTCACCGGCGACCTCGTCGAGCAGGCGGCCGGTGCGCGAGGCCGCGTTGTCGATCTCGTGGATGTCGGCGCCCAATTGGCTACGGCCGGAAGCCATTCCACCGGTCGCGGTGCCCGCGCCGACCCAGCCCTCGGTACCGGGGGTGTCGACGAGCAGCTGCTTGACCTCGGGCGCGGTGGTGGCCTCGAGCGTCGCCATGGCTGCGGTGCCGACCAGCACGCCGTCCAGCGGCATCACCGGATAGCCGTGCGGCACAGCCCATTCGCCGGTCAGGTATTCGGTGGCGCGCTCGGGAGTGCCGATGCCGCCGCCGACGCAGACCACCACATTGTCGCGGTTGCGCAGCTCGGCGTAGGTCTCGAGCAGCAGATCGTCGAGGTCTTCCCAAGAGTGGTGCCCACCGGCCCGGCCGCCCTCGATATGCATGATCACCGGGTAGTCCGGCACCTCGTCGGCGATGCGCAGCACCGCGCGGATCTGGGCCACGGTGCCCGGCTTGAACGCCACATGCGTGATGCCGGCCTCGGTCAGCTCCGCGATCAGCGCGACGGCCTCTTCCAGCTCCGGAATGCCCGCGGTGACGATGACACCGTCGAACGGCGCGCCCGCGATACGGGCCTTCTGCACCAGGCGCTTACCGCCCAGCTGCAGCTTCCACAGGTACGGGTCGAGGAACAGCGAGTTGAACTGCACCGTGCGGCCCGGGTGCAGCAGCGTCTTCAGCTCGGCCACTCGGTCGGCGAAGATCTGCTCGGTCACCTGACCGCCGCCGGCCAGCTCCGCCCAGTGGCCCGCATTCGCCGCCGCCGCCACGATTTTCGCGTCAACGGTGGTCGGGGTCATGCCCGCGAGCAGGATCGGCGAGCGGCCCGTCAGCTTGGTGAACGCGGTCTCCACCACGATGCGGCCATTCGGCAGGCGCACCGGGCGCGGCGCGAACGCCGTCCATGGCTTGGCGACCTCGGGTGCGGCGCCCGGGGTCAGCAGGCTGCGCTGACCCGTGCGGGTCGCGGCCGCGATGATGCCGACGCCGGTGCCCTTCAGCGAGCCGCCGGTGAGCCTGCTGAGCAGATCGCCGGGGCCCATATCGAGAATCCACTGCGCGCCCGCCGCGACAACGCCGTCCACCGCCTCGACCCAGTCGATCGGATCGACGAGGATCTCCTGCGCCAGCGAGCCCGCCAGCGCCGCGTCCAGACCGCACTGCGACGCCCAGCCGCTCACGATGTCCACCGTGTCGGCGAGCGCGGGGTGATGGAAGGCGACATCGACGGCCAGATCCTCGAAGACCGGCGCGAACACCGCGCCGCCGCGCGACTTCGCGTCCCGCTCGCGCGTCTGCTCGTCATGGATCTGGGCGCACCGCTGCCGCACGCGCTCCAGCTGCGTCGGCGTGCCGGAGAGCACCACGCGCCGACGACCGTTACGAATCGAAATCACCGCGGCCGCAGCCGGATCCACGCCCGCGGACACCTCGGTCACCACCGCGCGCAGCTGCTCGGGATCGACATTCGACACCGCGACCATCGAGGAGCGCTCGCCCACCGGCATCAGCCCGCGCCGCCGGGCCACCAAACCAGCTGCGGCACCGATCATTTGGGCGATGGCAAGGAGTTCGGCATCGCGCTGGCCCCCGGCCTCCACCGAGGTCGCGGCCAGCCGCCCCTGCGAATGACCGGCGATCGCGACCGGCGCGTGCTCGTTGGCATCCAGCCCCTGCAGTCGCAGCGCGCGCAGCGCGGCCACCTGTGTCAGGAAGACACCCGGCATCGACACCGCGGCAGACCTGAGCACGTGATCGGAGGGCGCGCCCGACACCTCTGCCTCGTCACCATCGGCGAGCTCGTTCTCGAGCATCCAGCCGATCGGGTCGAAGCCGACCGGTCGCACCACGAGCAGCTGCGCCGCAACGGGTTCCAGCAGCGCGGCCGCCTCGTTGACCAATGCGGTCAGCTCCGGCTCCAGCGCGGCGTCGCGGCCGATCTCCTCCAACTCACCGAGCCAGCGTGCACCCTGCCCACCGAAGGCCAGCGCGTAGGGCGTTCCGCCCAGCAGTCGATCCACCAGCGGGGACCGCGATCCCCCTTGTTGTGGCGCCCCAACCACCTTCGGGCTCTGTCCGGTTCCGGCCGCAGTGCTCTCATTGATCGTCAAGACGCTTCGACTTCCTACTCGTGGCGACATGCCGTCGAGACACGCCGCTCCCTCCGGTGCGCAGGTGTTCCTCACCAATGAGCCCTGATGTCCGCAAGGATTCCAGAAAATCATGAGGAAATCCTCACGTTTGCCTCTCCACGCCCGTCTTACCGCCGAGTATTTACGTACCGCCGTACCAGAATGCCCAGAAACATGACCCTCCCTCATGTTCAAAGCCGCTGGTCCACCGGTTACTAACGCGTACGAAACATGAGCACTCCTCATGTTGAGCGTTACAGAATCGTTATAATCCCAGGTGGGGTTACCGGTGAGTACGACATGCCCGGGGGGAGCTTCGCGATGTCGGTCAAGCCCGGTAGAGTTTGGACGGTCGTACCATCAAGCGCGAGTGGCGAAATTGGCAGACGCGCCAGATTTAGGTTCTGGTGTCCACGGACGTAGGGGTTCAAGTCCCCTCTCGCGCATTACTCGAGCACGTATTTGCGTCAAATTTGACGCAAATACGTGTTCGATCACCTCCTCGCGCACGTTCCCCCTCGCTCGGGCAGTCAGACCTGGCCCAATGCGACAGCGAAGCCGCTCGCAGCACACAGTTCCGTCACCGGTGACACCTCTGCGTGCGTAGAAGTTCGCTCGCCCCTCTAACACACGGCAACGGCACAACTGAGACGATCGCGTGCACGAGGGCTCCCTCTGACACGCGGGCATTGCACAGTTGAGCCACACCGAATGTTTGCCGGACAGCGTCCAGGACCCACCCAGGTCCTGATCGAGCCCACCGATCAAGCAGCAAGATGGCCACTGATCCAAGTTGAACGGAAGTCACACGAGAGGGTGCGTCCGTCTAAACCTGTCTCTTCGAATGCCTCCCGGACGCCACCTACTGCACCCAGCATCACACCCAGCCCATTTGCAGACACTCGACGGCCATCCGCAGTGGCCCTGTACTACGTAGATCTGCCCCGCCGGGCATCCGGGCGCCTTCCCTAAGCGCCGCAGGTAGGTTTCCACCACGACGTCCACCCGCAGGTTGGGAAACTCCAAGATCACCCCCGTCTGGGCGTTGAGCACCAGCATCGTCAGACCGAGGTAACGTCCCTGGATGAGCTCAGCTCGTCCCCAGCTGCTGATAGACGACAGCGCGCCCTATCGATTGAAATCGTCCGCTGATAGCCGGAGCTTCCCTGTACGTTTGGATCAGTGTCCCCGAGCCGATCCCCTTCTGGCTCGGGGACACACCATTAGCGCGCGATAACCACGCACGCGGTGTTACATCTGGCTCACATCCTGTGGCTGGTTCGCGGGTGAGGCCGCAGTCGTAGGCCCGTGGGTTTGAGGGTGAGGGTTTCGCGGACGTCGAGCCGGTAGTGCGGGTCGGGTTCGAGGTCGAACTGATGCAGGATCGCGGCCAACGCGACGGTGATCTCATGCTGGGCGAACTGCCGGCCAATGCAGGCGCGTGGACCCGTGCCGAACGGTTTGAAAATGTGCGGTGGCAGATTCCGGATGTTGTCGGGAAGGAACCGGTCCGGGTTGAACTCGTCGGCGTCGGGACCCCAAGCCGGGTCACGGTGCGCGGCCAGGAGCAGGACCAGCACCCAATCCTTCTGCCGGAAGCGGTATCTGCCGTCGCAGAGAGTCGTGTCCTGTCGTGCGCGCCGAAAGTAGCCCGGTCCGGTCGGCCACAGCCGCAGTGTCTCATCGACCACCCGTCGCAAGCCCCGTAGTTTGGCCACATCCTCGAAGCGGAAATCAGGGAAATCTCGTGTCGGCCAACGCTCGTCGAGCTCGGCCCGGACACCGTCGGCGATCTCGGGGTGAATGGACAGATAGTGCAGAGCGAAGGCGATGGTGTTCGCCGATGTCTCGCTGCCCGCGACGAGGAAGGTCAGGATCTGGTTGCGAATGTTGGTGGGGTCCAGCGATTCTCCGGATGCGGGATCGGCACTGCTGAGCATGAGGTCGAGGATGTCGTGATGCTCTGTGCCGGGCTGGGTTCGGCGAGCGGCGATGATGCTGTCGACGACGCTGTGTGCATGCGTCAGGTCCTCCTGGTGCTGACGGGCTCGGCCGCGGCGGAAGATCCGCTCGAATACGGGTAAGACGTCGGTGCGCCGGTTGGCGTAGGTGAGCTCACGAACCATCGCCTCCACGAACGGATCCGAACGCTGCTCGGCCATCGAACGGAACGAATGCGAGAACCCGGCCCGCGCGATGATCTCGAAGGTCAACGCATTCGAGTGCTCGGGGACGTCGATCCAAGTGTTCGTGGCTTGCGCCGACCAAGCATCGGTCAACTCGCGCACCGTGGCGGTGATCGTTGCGTGGTAGTTGGCCATCGCAGCCTTGGTGAAGGCGGGCATCAGGACGTTGTGCGCCTTCTCCCAGTTCGGTTCCCGGCTGAATGCGGTGAACAGCCCGTCGTCTGCGAGCGGCCGAAGCTTCATCAGCGCGTGCCCGACATGTTTCTCCCATACCGACTCGTCGTTCACCTCATCGACCGCCCGAGTGCCGGTCACGATGACAGCCGGATAACCGAAGAGCTTCTGTCCGAATACCGGACCGAGTTCACGCGCCTGCTCGGCCAACCGCTGGCAAGGTTTGGCGAAATCGGTAGTCAGCACATCACCGAGCAACGGCAGCCGAAAAGGTGGATGCGGAAGCGTGCCGGAGTCGGCCCCTACCTCGATCGTCGACGCCTCGGTCATACCGTCTCCCTGCTCATCGTGTTTATTCGGAACTGGATTCGAAGTCTGAACTGTGCCGGGTCGCGACGAACCGACAGGCCGCCACCCACCACTTGGCCAGCGGGAGAAGTTCCCCGACCTCGTCGTCCAGACTGGCAGACGGCGACGGGGCCGTCATCCCGGCGGCATCACCGGGCGGGTTTGCCGTACCCGACCTGTCTTGTGCCGCGGCGGCGAGTTGCAGCGCCAACTCGGCCGATTCCCGCTCTCGACCTGGCACACGTTCGCTGGCAACAAAGCTGGCTAACTGGGATGGGTCGACCGCACGACAGTGTGGGCGCAGCCGCAGAATGGCGTCACGGATCTCGACAGTCGTGCGATGCAACTGCACCTTGCTGACCCGGCGTCCGGATTCACTCGAGTCGAGCGGAAGTCGGCTGTCCGGAAACATCGACACCATCGACTGCCACATTGGTTGCAGTCGCCGCCACCGCTTGCTTGTCGAGTCGTAGCCGAGATACCCGGCTAATTCTTTCACCAACGGAGCGGCGGATACGGCCCCGATCGTCGTGGCGATCCAGAAGAAGTTGCGCGAGTGCGTGGCCAACCGATACTCGACCGAGTCGACAAGATGCAGTTCCTGCAGCACGGCAAGGACAGCCGCGATCATCGTCGTCACTCCAATGGTCGCGCCCGCGACAGCAATCCCGACCAGAACCAGCTTTTCACCGGCGGTCACCCCGGACTGTCGGTACTCGGCCGCACATCGGCGGACCATCTCGAACGCCAAGAACAGCGGCAGAACTGAGAACGCTACCCAAGCCAGCACACCATCCCAGCCACCGGAGATCTCCAGCGGCTGTTCACCACGTCGCGCCCGCGTCCCCGCGGCGAGTATCCCGAGCGCGAGCACACCCGCGACAAGATAGAACAAGAACTGCTGCCGCCGAACGACTTTCGGATCTCTTCCAGACAGCAGACTGATCACGCAAAGGAACGGAGCGATCGAAGCAACGATGGTGCACAGCGACACCTGCTGGACGGCCGTTTCGGTCAGCGGCGACCAGTCAGCGATGAAACGCTCAACTATGTGCTCCCGCAACAGTTGAGTGGTGACGATGATCGTAAGCGTGGCATTGAGGTAGCGCTCGGCCGAGGTGCCGTTGAACCATCGCCACCGCGCCGCCACCACCAGCAGCATCGCGCCGATGAGCGGCCACGCGATAACCGCGGATATCGAGGACGTCACTGCCGCTTGAACAGAACGTTGCGGAAGTTCTGGTCGCGCTGCCCGCGTCCTCCGGAGACCATGACCATCGTGGCGAACATCTCCGCCTCGCGTTCCAGCGCGTTCCCATAATCCGAGCGGCCGAGCACGGTCCGTACCGTCAACGGATCGATATCGGGAAACACCGACCGGAACATCGGATCGGACGTGACTCCGGTGTCGGATGACTGCGCGCGATCATGTCCGAGCACCATATGGCCGATCTCGTGGCACACTATTTGGTCCATGTGATACTCCGAGGTCGCATCCTCGTAAATGATCACATCATCGTGCTCACGGACAAGCCATAGGCCACACGGACTCGCGAGCCCACCGCGCATACCCACCGGCAACAAGGTGATCGGACGGCCACGCATCTCAGCCACACCCTCCACAAATCGCCTGCGGTCCCACGGGTCCGGAACCGGAAGCTGGGCAATCGCCTTCTTGATCCGTCTGACAGAGCTCTCCGTCATGATTCGTCCCGCGACGGGTCGCTGTCCCGGGGTCCGCGCTGCTGCTTCTTCGGATCCACCGCAGGCAAATCCTCCGACTCGCGCGCACGGTCGACACTCTCGAGCATCTCGGGAGTCACGGCTCGCGCGCGCGTCGCCAGGTTTCGCACATCGGCGTCATTCATGGCCTCTGACAAACTCAACTGCGAGTCGATTGCCTTGTCCGCCCCGCTGTCGAGTAGATATGGGGCTGGGACGGCACAGAACTGAGCAATCGCCTGTACACACTGTGGGTTGTTCTTCGGAGCGTTCCGCAGCTGCCAGAGATCAACCGGACTGAACGATGTTTTCGAAGACTTCGAGATTGCCTCCACCGCAAGAGCATTGGATAGCAGCGGCATAGCAGGATCGCGCATCAACTCGAACAAGCGGTTGATCCTCTTGGCAGATTCGGTTGGGACACTATTGGTCTCGGCGAGCATCGACTCGTCGTCCACGATCCTCCGTCCGGGACGGCACAGCAGGTGCCGAACGAGAGTACATCAGGCGACGATCCGCACGTACTGGCATGTATGGCGAAGTTGTCCCGTCCACGTCCTGCGCGAAGATTGACACCGGCCTCGCATCGTACGAATAACCAACCAGCGCAAGCTTTCTCGAGGGTCATCGCTCGGCGATCTCACGAGCCGTCTCTGGCAGCCGGTCCAACCGACCGACTGCGCGTGGGGCGCCCTTCCCTCTCTGGGTAGCGCCATCGAAACTTGCCTCGTACGTGATGCACAACCGGTCGAGCAGGCCCCGGCATCTCGGGAGATCCGGTTACACGCTTTCCGATACCAGGAGCTGATCTGCAAATACAAAAGGGTTTGGCGACTGTCGTGGGCACCACCCAGTACAGAGAAACGAGCGCGTCGTGTTCTCCCCAAGCTGGTATGCACAGACACGGCTACCGGCGCAACTTGAGAAATACCGACCTGCCAGTGCTGTTCGATATTCTCGCAGCTGCGCAGTTCGAAGTAGGCTCCCTGATCCACGTGGCCGCGCGAAAGGCCGTTGTCCGTGGCCATGACAGAGTCCCCCGCTGGTCGCCGGTTGTAGGTCGCCGTTGGCGGCCGGTGGCGGAGGAGCTGGTGCGGCACACGCCAGGAACAGGTAGCTCGGCCGGTTGGGCTCGGGTCACTTCGTTGTTACGCGCCGCACTCACCGAATGAACTGCGAGACTCGACAACCACAATCCGGGACCGAGAACATGAAGTTCTACACCAGCACCGCGTATCTGCGCCATCGCCGAAATCGTGACACTGGCCCGCACCGCCGATGCCTTGGGGCTATGACAGGCTGACCGTCCCCGAATACGTGGTCAACCCACCGAACCGACCACTGCCTACCGCTACAGCGTCAACGGGCAACACAGATGGCCGTCGTCCTCCGAGTGGCCGCATCCCATGGGTGCTCATCGGGAGCCTGGCCCAGTGCACCACCCGTCTGCACTTCGTCACGAAGGTGTCGGTCCCCCACGCTGCGGGATCCGTTCGCCGCGGCCAAATCCATCGGCACCGTCGCGACATGGCGCGGCCTGACCGGCTCGCGTTGAGGTCGGAGGGACGGCAGTGCGGCTTTGTCTCGAACTCGTGGGGTGCTGGTAGCAACTGTCAATCTCTACCAATCAGAAGGGCAATCTCCAACTCTGAGGTGTCGATGCGGGAGTGTCACTCGTTGGTCGGCGCGTTTCGACCTGAGCAAGCGGCGACAGCGGGGGAGCTACAATACGCCTTCCCATACTCGGGAATCGCTCGCAGCCAAATCCGGCGACGAGACCTGGACAGCGGCCACCGCGCGGTGGACGGCCTGGCTCACCGCCGCCGGTGTCGCCGCCGCGGTCGGGCATCTGGGGCACTTCGTGCTGTTCTGGGCGGCACCGTTGATCGTGGTCCGCCCCATCGTCACCTGGCTGACCGATCTGGGCAACCACGCCGGACTCATCCACAACAGCGACCCGCTGAACCAAACCCGCGGCTGGACCTCCCACGCGCTGACCCGGCATCTGCTCGGCGGGCACAACGACGACATGTTCCACCCGCTGCACCACTGGTTTCCCAACCTCGCCTGGCGCGACCTGCCCGCAGCAGCCGAGATCCTGCGCGCCGAATTCGACCGCTGGCCCGAGGTTCCGTGGTGCAGCGGATTCTTCTTCCGCCGCCGCGCCACCCCGGAAGTCCCCAGCGTCCTCGACGACATCGTCGAGCGCCTGCGCCACCGATCGCGCACCGGCAATGCCCTCCCCTGACCACACCACGGCGGCTCTGGCGCACTTTCGATGATCTTGGGTGTGTCGAACCCCTTGGGACACAGCAGATTCGGATATAGACCCTGCTCGTGGTCGTGCGTGGCGTGTTGGAGTCGCTGTTCGGGTTGCTGTTGCCGCATCTGTCGGGTGTCTGCCGTCACATCCCGGATGCAGTGACGCCCACCGACCCCAACGCACGCGTACCTAACACACGCTCATGTGCCGCATCGAGTTGTCGCAACCATCCTGCTGGCGAGGTCAGGACTATGTCGATACCCGACGAGCGAAAGACCCCGGTCCAGGAATCCCGCCCGCATTTCTAGACCTCTGGACCAACCTCACCGAACATGCTGTCACCGAACTACGCCAGACACACAACTTCCACTTCGATCACCAGCAAGCCCTCGACCAGCTACATCCGTACTCCAACTGGATCCACTCCGCCTCTTCTCAAAACCCTCCTGAACTGACCTGCTGCGATCAGAACCTCGCGGCTGGTGGTTGCGGTGTCGGACACTCGTCGTTCATAGACTGTGGACTCGGCGCGACACCATCGCGCAGCCAGTCAGGCCGCTGGCTCGTCGCAGGTACCGACGTCGATCTGCCCGCACAGTCCGACCGACTGCACGCCGTCGATCTTCAGCCCAGCCAAGTGCAGGGAACGAGACCCCATCGGTCCGAGATCAGAACACCGGCAGCGTGATCGATCATCAAGGCCCCGTTCACATTTCGAGCCAGGTCAATCACGGACTCTGTGTCTGATCCACGATTCAACCAACGTTGGCAACCACATGGCGAATTGAGGTAGTTCGGTACTCGTGTGTGCGTCGACGTAGGCGCATACGTTCGCGTGCGTACCCACTGCCGATTCTTATAGGGAGTCGAAATGCCCAGAACACACACCGTTGATCCAGGCGACACCCTGAGCGGGATCGCTCAACGTCTTTACGCGTCCATCCAGGTAGGTGAGAGCAAATGAACCGTCTTCCCATCATCTATATCCGCGGGTACGCCGGTGCCACGAGTGGCATTGACACCCAAGTTGATGACCCCTTCTACGGATTCAACGAAGGCGCTACCCATATTCGAGTCGGAGGGGGCGATGGAGACCCGATCTTCTATCAGTTCGAGGGCCCGATGCTTCGGCTGATGATCGACGAGGACTACAAATTAATCGTCCAAGGTGATCAACACGCTTACCTCGATAACGCCAAGGACGACGACCTCGACGCTGCATCGATCTGGGTGTACCGGTTTTACGACCAGGCTGCGACAACCTTCGCCGCCCCACGGCACCAAAATGCCTGGCAGCGAGTTCAGCGGCATTTCCGCGCCGGTGGCTTCGATATCGAAGAGGCTGCCGAAGGACTCTATGATTTGATTGAGCTCGTCTTACGCAAGACTAAACCGCCCGGAGGAGTGGCAGAGTCTAAGAAGGTGATTTTGGTTGCGCATTCCATGGGCGGATTGGTCGCTCGTTGCATGATGCAAAAGGTCTGCCGGACACCCGATGCGAGAAGCGGTCCTGACCACGTTAAGTTGCGACGGCCAGCGAATGAGCTAGTCGACAAATTCTTCACCTACGGGACGCCACACGGCGGCATCGTCTTTCAGGGCAACGTATTGAACTGGTTCGAGGAAGTGGTCGGTCCAGCAGGTTCGGACATTTTCGCTCCGGAGAAGATGTACGGGTATCTAACTCCTCAAGCTAAATTCGGTGATACGTCGCCACCAGGATGGGATCCACGGGCAATTCCAAACGGCGTCCTCAATTTGGATGATGTTTTCTGTCTCGTCGGTACAGACCCAAAAGACTATGGTCCTTCCAAAGTGGTTGTCGGACCCAAAAGCGACGGGCTCGTACGCATTGAAAATGCCTATGTTCGAGGGGCGCACCGTGCGTTTGTGTATAAGTCACACTCCGGCCGATACGGCGAGGTGAACTCCGAGGAGGGCTACCAGAATTTGCGACGCTTCCTCTTCGCAAAGTGGAAGGTTCGAATCGACTTCACGGGGTTACCGACATATCCAGTCAACATGGATGAACTACCTACGACGGAGCAATGGCCCACCTGGCAAGCCGACGTGCGGCTATCCGTCCGAGGCCTTCCGGTGGTCATCAGCGAGCAACGAGCAGACCAGTACTGCCCCATCCAACTAAATGAAGAGTTGAACCGAAACGGAGCCAACAACCTCGACACCCCCGACCGCCCAGTGCCGCTACTCACGACCTTTCTGTTCGATCCCGCCGACCTACATTCCCCCCAAGACGAGAAATCCGCAGCGCAGCACGACGGGAGAGCCAGATACACCATCACTCTGCGCGTAAAAAAGCTGAAAGAGCGCGCACACGGTTTCGACTTCATGGACCACATCGAGCAATTCTTCGACTGGATGGACTCATTGATCGTTGACGTCGGCCCACAGAATTCCGGAACTGGATTGCAGGCGTGGATGGCATGGAAGAGCAACATTGCCGGCGAGATCGACAGTTTCAACCCCATTACAGCTGGCCTGAGTAACGAAAACGACCACCACCCAGTCCAGCCTACCTACACCAATGACGGGAAATGGAAATGTAGCTTCGCACTACCGGAGGCTGCACGGAAGCTGCAGATCTTCGGTGATTCGGCAGCGCTCGACATAACGATCACGGACCGCAGCGTTGGTCGAGTCGAGGAAAGCGCAAGGCTGAATGTCGTAGCACCGGCTTGAAGCAGCGGCGGGCGAATTTGTATCAGCGCCCCGACGGGAGGAGTATCGCCAGCACCGACGGCCACCGTGCCCGGGTGCTGATCCGCGACGCCGACAACCCCGCCATCGATTGGCGCTACGCCGATCTGGTCCCCGAGGTCGCCGACGCCCTCCCAGCGGCGATCACCACAAGACACCACCCGCGGCCCATGCGGTGGTTCGCGCGGCGGGCTCGGTGGCGGGCAGCGAAGAGATGAGCGAAGACCACACCATCCCCGCGACCGGAACCAGATCGCAGATCCGGTTCCTTGGTCACGTCCTGGACCTGAACCATCGCCGACGACTTACTACTCGCTGTCGTTCGACAGCATGCCTTCCTTCGGTTGCCGTGCCGCAGTCAAATTGCCGCGGACAACCGCGGCGGCTGGATGGTCCGACCCCAGCACCCGCTCGTAGTCAGTGAGGGTCCGCTCGTACCACTCGATCGCCTCGACCAACCGTCCAGCCAACTCGTAGACGTAGGCGAGGTTGTGGCGGGAGGTCAAGGTGTCGGGGTGATCAATACCCAACAGCCGCTCGGTATCGGCGAGGTTCTGCTCGTGCAGTGTGATCGCCTCGCCCAGCCGCCCCGCCACCCCGTAGACGTAGGCGAGGTTGTGGCGGGAGGTCAAGGTGTCGGGGTGATCAATACCCAACAGCCGCTCGCGATCAGCGAGGTTCCGCTCGTACAGACCGATCGCCTCGACCAACCGCCCCGCCGACTCATAGGCGCCAGCGAGGTTGCCGCGAGCGGACAGGGTGTCGGGGTGATCAATACCCAACAGCCGCTCGCGATCAGCGAGGTTCCGCTCGAACAGCTCGATCGCCTCGACCAACCGCCCCGCCGACTCGTAGGTGATAGCGAGGTTGCCGCAGGCGGACAGGGTGTCTGGGTGATCGACACCAAACAGCCGCTGGGTATCGGCGAGGTTCCGCTCGTGGAATGTGATCGCCTCAACTAGCCGCCCCGCCAACCGGTAGGCGCTGGCGAGGTTGCCGCGAGAGGTGAAGGTGTGGGGGTGATCAATACCCAGCAACCGCTCGCGATCAGCGAGATTCCACTCGAACAGGCCGATCGCCTCGACCAACCGCCCCGCCGACTCATAGGCACCGGCAAGGTTGTTGCGAGCGGACAGGGTGTCGGGGTGATCGACACCCAACAGCCGCTCGGTATCGGCCATGGTCTGCTCGCACAGCTCGATCGCCTCGGCCAACCGTCCAGCCAACCCGTAGACGTAGGCGAGGTTGCCGCGGGCGGACAGGGTGTCGGGGTGACCGATACCCAGTAACCGCTCGCGATCGGCGAGATTCCGCTCGTGCAATGTGATCGCCTCGACTAGCCGCCCCGCCGACTGGTAGGTGATAGCGAGGTTGCCGCGGGAGGTCAAGGTGTCGGGGTGATCGACACCCAGCAAACGCTCGCGATCAGCGAGATTCCGCTCGAACAGGCCGATCGCCTCGGCCAACCGTCCCGCCGACCCGTAGACGTAGGCGAGGTTGTTACGGGCGGACAGGGTGTGGGGGTGATCGACACCCAGCAAGCGCTCGCGATCAGCGAGATTCCGCTCGAACAGGCCGATCGCCTCGACCAACCGCCCCGCCGACTCATAGGCACCAGCAAGGTTGTTGCGAGCGGACAGAGTGTGGGGGTGATCGACACCCAACAGCCGCCCGCGATCAGCGAGATTCCGCTCGAACAGGCCGATCGCCTCGACCAACCGCCCGGCCGACTCATAGGCACCGGCAAGGTTGTTGCGGGAGGTCAAGGTGTCGGGGTGATCGACACCCAACAGCCGCCCGCGATCAGCGAGGGTCCGCTCGAACAGGCCGATCGCCTCGACTAGTCGTCCCGCCGACTCATAGGCACCGGCGAGATTGTGGCGGGAGGTCGAGGTGTCGGGGTGATCGAGACCCAATAGCCGCTCGCGATCGGCGAGGGTCTGCTCGTACAGGCTGATCGCCTCTACCAACCGTCCCGCCGACTCATAGGCGTAGGCGAGGTTGTTGCGGGCGGACAGGGTGTCGGGGTGATCGACACCCAGCAACCGCTCAGTATCAGTGAGGCTGTGGTAGGCCAGGCTGATGGATCGAGTGGTGTCGGCTGCTTTGATCAGTTGCCGGGTAGCCCACCGCCGCGCGGCCAGTACCGGGGAGCGGGCTTCGGTATCGAGGTCGAGTGCCTGGCTGATCACCTCCCACAAGGCTTCGATGTGGTCGACCAGGCGTGAGCCCTCCTCCCGACGCTGAAACGCCTGAGACTCTTCGAACAGCAACGGTGTAATCATGGTGACCGCGTCAGCGGCGACCTCACCGGTGGTGCCATCAGCGTGGGCGCGTTCCCGCAGAACCCGGGCGAGCAGGCGGTGCATGACCACCACCTGCCCGGTGGCCGACCACGACAACAACGACCCCTCAACACACCGCTGCAACGCGGCATCCAACCGGCCATCATGGTCGGGCAGCATCGTGTAGTCGACACCATCGGCGGCCAACATCCCCATCACCCCCAACAACCAGCGCACCGCCGTATCAAGTTCCGGGTCGTCTGTGGCGGTTTCGGTGGTTTGGATCGACAACAACAACGCCTGATCCACCGACAACGGATGGTCGCTTCCCTTGCGGCGCGGCAACACCGAGGGCAGCGGCTGGGCGGCCAGCAGTTGCCGATAACGGGTGTATTCCAAACGGCGCCCGGTGATGGTGGCCGCGGCGGCCGACAACGCCAACGGCAGATCACCCACATCATCGGCGACCAGAACAGCACCTGCCGGATCGTCCAAACCGGTCGCTTCGGCGAGGTAGCGCAGCGACTCTGGTCGGGCGAATCCCTCACCGGCGTCGACGATCTCACCGAGCTGCGTGAAGGCGCGGTCGGTGCTGGTCACCACCACCCGAATCATGTCACCGGTCGGCAATAGGGTGTCGACGAAGTCAGGGTCGGTGGCATTGTCGAACACCAGCAACGCAGATTCGCGTCGCTCGGACAGGTGATCACGCAATCGCTGCGCCGACACCGCGGAGTCGCCCCCGGGGTCAGCAACCCCCACCCGCGCGGCGACCTCACCCAAACCCGCAAGCAGGGTATCGGAGGTTTCGGCGTTGACCCACCCCACCAAACCCACCCCCGCAGCGATGGCCTCCCGGGCATACGCGGCCGCGACCTGGGTCTTACCCGTACCCCGCATCCCAGTCACCACCACCGCCACCGGCGAATCCACCAATGTCTCCCGCAGCTCCCGCACTTGGGCCCGGACGATGAAATGCGGGGCCCGCCTCGGGATCCGGCCCACCACCACACGCCCCACCCCCGCCACCACCGGCAGGCCAGAAGGACTGTAGTTGTGGTGGATGACGTGGGTGGAGTTGTCGATGTGGGTGGCGAAGTTCCCGTCGACCGCGACACCGGCGGCCGTGAAAACCGGTGGCGCGGTGGGTGCGGGCCCGGGTACCGCCGCGCCTACCGAGGGTGCGGCAGCTCCGAGGCGACTTGGACATCGGTGACCGAAAATTTCCCGTCGACCTGCACATCTTCGGCGACCACCCCGCTAGCACCGGCCGCCTTGATGCCGTGGATCTCGAGTTCCCCGGCCCCTACCCGCGTGAGTTTCACACCGACGAGGTCGGCGGCCTTCGGAGAATGTTCTGCGATGACCTGCCACAACTGCTGCACTAGCGTGGCGAGTTCGGCATCTTCAGCCGCGCCAGCCTCAGTGAGTTCCTCGGCCAGCACCAACTGCCGCGACGTGGCATGCGGACGGGCTTCGACCACCGCGACATCCACCGATGGATACTTACCGACGAGAACCCCTTTGACTTTCTGGTAGGCGTCGGCGACCGCTAGTTTCGCGGTCTCGGTCAATCCCGTAACCACACCCGCTGATACTGCGGACGCGGCGGCTGTCGCTGCCGCCATGATCGCCGGATCCACCCGCGAACCTCCCACTTCGAACCGGACCATTCTCACCCGGGCAGGTGTGATGTTCACGCTAGCCGAAAACACACCCACACCACCCGAATTCAGAACTCCTCACGCGAAAGACCCTGTCACCAGATCCGTTCGCTAACTCTGGTGGCCAACTGGACGGAGTTTTGCCGCCTGCCTTGTCGGTGAAACTGCTTGACGTCGACGCCGTCGTGCTGGGGGGACAATACTTCTGGTCGGTGGTGCTGCCGGTCGGGTCGGCCGGTCGCGCCATCGGTTTCTCATGGGTTTTCGAGGGGTGCGGGGACGACTAGGACGGGGCGGTGGGCGCGGCGGATCAGCCTGGCCGCGACCGATCGACCGAGCAGTCGGCCCAGTACGGCCGCCGCACCGCTTCGGGCAGCACCCAGCACGATCATCGTCGCATCATGGTTGTCGGCGATTCGGGCAAGCTCGTGTGCGGGGTCGCCGGTGAGGGTGTAGTAGGCCCAGTTGCCCGACAAGGCCGCAAGCTGAGCGCAGGCGTCGCGGCGTCCGATGTCCAGGGTCTCGGCCACGCGCTGTTCCCAATCGGCGGAATCGGGATTGATAGGGGTGTCCACGATGTCGACGACGTGCACGACGTGCACGAACGCGTTCAACCGCGGCGCGAGATCGATCGCATAGTTCAGCGCTGCGCGGCTGACAGGGTGGCGTTGGCAGCCGACGACCATATGACAGCGGGGGCTGACGGCCCCCGGCGGGCCATCGACCCGTCGCGGCAACCACGAATTCGGTCTCTGTGACGCGGGGAAGCGGGACTCGTGGTCGCTCATCGCCGTGCCTCCGCCCCGCCACGGGCTACCGCGGCCGCGATAGCTGCAATGGTGGCGATCATACCGGCAAGTGCTGATCCGACGGCGTAGGTGAGCCCAGCGGCCGGAGAGCGAAACCGTATGTGGCCGTTGCCGATATCGACCTGGGCGGCACCCTGAGACCACACCACAGACATGCTGGGCAGGCCATTCACCATGCGGCACTAGCGGTTGCCCCACGCAGCCGAGGACAGTGCGTCCTCACCGACGTTGATGGCCTTGTCCGGACACACCGCGGACGGTCGTTGACGAAAATACGCATGGCTGGTCTGGGAGGCCGCTGCCGATTCTGTGGCGCAACGTCGGTGGTGAAAGATCAATTGCAGGCGATTCAGACCAGTGCGGCATACTCGACACAAACGCCGCCAGAGGTGCCAGATCGCCCATAGCGCTGAGCAATTGGCGTGAGCGGGAAAAATCAGGCACCGGCGCGACGGAAATCCCTGCGTCCGAGTGCAGCCTCAGGGAAGATTGACCGGCACAGGCTAGGACCATCCGGGGGAGCAGGAAATGTCGACTTCGACGGAGTTCGATACAGCGAAACGCTGGCGCAAGCTCGCCGTCGAGTTGGGTGGTGTCATCGGGCGATCGAACCGACCGGTGTGTTTGCTACTTGGCGCCGGGGCCTCTTTGTCGTCTGGATGCCCTACTACCGGTGAGGTTTTCGCCACGTTCGAAGAGGCGACGCAGGCCCGGTTCGACGGCATGGACTTGATGCGCGCGATCCAGACGATCCCAGAACACGAGCGACAGGACTGTCTGCGCCCGTTGTTCGCTGATGCGGTGCCCAGTTCGGGCTATCTGGCGCTGGCAACGTTGGCGCAGTATCGGCGTGTGATCGTCCTGAATCTCAACTGGGACGATATGTTCATCCAGGCGTGCCATAGGGTCGGTGCTGCAGTCGCCGCCTTCGACATCGCCTCAGACCCCGGAACTTGGGTGTCAGCCACCCAGTCCGAAACGGGAGTGGTGGACATTCATTTGCATGGGATTGTCGGCGAGGAGTGCAGATTCGGCACGCTAGAGACATTGTCTTTCCCTTCGGAAACCGAGCGCTTCTTGGTGGAGAACGGGTTACGGCAGACCACTGTGTGTCTTGGGGCGTCGATCAACGGCGAGAACGACCTGCCGGGTCTGTTCCGACAGCATCTGATCAGGAGTGATCCGATGCGACCCACTTCGCAGCATTGGTATTTCGTTCGGGGCGCAGCGAACTTCGACGCGAACGATCGTCTTCGGCAGGCGTTGACGCGCGCCTCGTCGCTGACCTACATCAGCGATACGGACATCGATTTCGATGAGGTTGCGACTTTGATGGTCGACAGGGCACTGGCTCTCATCTCGGGAGGAGCACCGAAGTGAATACTCCTGCGTCAATGTGGAGACGCCTGACTTGGCACAAGGGAAATATGTTGAATCTGCCGACGCTGGACCAGATCGTGCTGCCTCGACCCGCTGTCGTCCGGCGGGCTCTCGCCCAAGACCTGATCTGGCTGGTCGGGCCGCCGAAGGTCGGAAAGACCCTTTTCGCTTACTATCTCGCATACTTTCATGCGATCAACCATATTTCCGAGCTAGACGACGATCTCATACTCGCCTTCGATGGGCCGGCAGACTCCGCGCGTGGAATCGATCTCATACTCGAGACCGGTGTCGGCCCGGCGGCGGCCGCCATCTTCGATGATCCACTCGGTATCACCGAAACGCGGGACTCTTCTGCATTTCTCGATCGGCTGGTGACGCTGCGCGACCGCCGCTCCGACATCGCGATCGTGCTGACGAGTCGCGTCGCGCCATACCTGCAGGCCGAACCCCTCATCCGGTCACGCGGTCTCGACTGCCGGACAGAGATGACGTTCGAATACTGGTATGACATAGATGATCTCGCTCGCCGATACAGAAGTGTCGACATTGCCGCGGCCGATCGGGGGGCGTTTGCGTGTCCGTCCGCAATCATCCAATACCGCGATCACAGCATCGGTCCCTCGTCACGGTCGCAGCGCGAGGCCACGCGCCGTCGATACGGTGAGGCATCCGACGACGTCACCCTCGACAAGCTTCGCGTTCTGGAGAGTCGCCCCACACTGGGACTCATCGCGATGGTGCTGCGATTGCAGGAGTACGCATTCTCGCTGCCCACCGCCGATGAGGTCGCGCACATCGCCGGCCTTCCATTCGATCGGATCGACAACTTGGGACTGGTCGCGTCGACGTTCGTGTTCGACGAGGAGTTGAGGCTGCGATTCGAACATTCGACGACCCGCGAGGCGGCCGAGCTGCTGCTGAACCGCGAGGTCGCCGACGGTCTTCCGCGCATTGCAGAGTTGATCGATTCAGGACGCTCGACATGGCTGGCACGTGCGGTAGAACTCTGGAACGCCGAGCGCGCCGCCGCGACCCACAACTGGGCATGGCTGCGCGAGTGCCCGATGCAGACCCGCACCGCCATCGCCGCGCAGATTCTCTCCGCCTCGGGCGGCACCGACGACGCGGTGGACATCGTGGCTCGCCTCGACATGGATCCCTGGACTGCGCAGGATGTCGCCTACGAACTTGCAGCAGGGTGGACTCGCTATTCTCATATCCCACGCGCTCACGCGCTCGTCGAGCAGCTTGCGGCCGACCGCCAAGCCGATGGCGCCTACGCACTGTTGGAAGCCCTTCTATATGTGCGGGGACAGGAAACGGCTGAACTGTGGCACGCCGTCGATAGAGCGTTTCAGCAGCAGGTTTCGGCTGGCCCGCCCTGGAGCCGGGAACTGTTGTTGGCGGCCGATGCCTTCGCTTGGAGATTCCCACCGGACTGGCGGCCAGCGGCACGGTGGACGACTCAGTTCTACGAATCCTTGACCCCTGCTGACGACGGTTGGGCGCTGATCAAGTTTCTCCGGGGGTATCACAGCGCCGGTCTGGCATCAATGACGCAGGCAATACCAGCGCTGCGCCGCGCCGTCGACATCGACAAGGGACGCGAATGGACGCCTCGCCAGGCCGAACTCGCGCTGTGGCTGGTCCAATGGCATTTCGTCCATCAGTGCAGGGCGCGTGCGCAACTGGCGCATCAGCCCTGGCTCCCTCAGGAGTATCTCTGCCGCTCATTCCATCATTCCGCCATCAGCGCCGATAGCGACGACAACGCCGCAGAGTTGGTCCGGGCGGTTTCGCAGATATCGCCCGGGTGGGCATACTTTCTCGCCGAGAACCTCCGGGTGATCGATCCGGCGGCGTTTGGTCCCCAGACGTCAGCCGCTGGTCGTGCGGCGCTATCGGAGGCCAGCCCGCGCGACGACGGCGTTCTCGCCACGGTCTTGACGTATCAGCCCTACGAGGGCTACACAGGTCTCGTCCGGCAATATTTCGAGGACGAACAGGCGCAGAACGCGCTGTTCGAGGTCTTGGTCGATGGTGTGGTGGTGGACAACACCAGGCTGCTCGAGCCGCGCTTCACGTTTCGACGGCCGCTGGCGCAGATTTACCGCAGCTGCGGCCTAGCCTGGGAATCGGTGAAGGAGGCGATCCCGACATCGGATGTCTTCACTCGTAGTCGGGAGTTCGACATCGACGGATTGTCCCGGCGGCTCGAGGCAGCGGCCCGTGAGCATCCGCACTATGGGGACACAGCGACCAAAACGCTTCTCGACGAAGTGCTTCGGCGCGCCAAAGCCGGCGATCTTCGCTTGTTGAACCATGATGACCACCGCGCCGGACCCAATCCCTATGCTGTGCTCTTGGAGTCGGCAGTAGATCGGCTGAAGTTGGAACGTACTCACCCATAGTAAGAGCCCGGCTTCGGAAAGGTAATCCTATGAAGGTCGACGAAATAGTCGATTTGGTCGATAGCTCAGGCACTGTCAAGTACCCGGGGATTTCTCGCGCGGAGGTGCGCGAGCGTAAAGAAGAGTTGATCGCGCAAGGCTTGTATCAACCCATCGTGATTGTGGTGGTACTCGATGACGACGGTCGCGTCGTCGCCCACGTGCGCGGCAAGTCGAAAGGCATTGACGGGCAGGGGGAAATCGACCATGTCTGCGGCGTCATCTCCGCGGGCGAGACGTGGATGCAGGCAGCGCACCGCGAAGCGGCCGAGGAAATCGGGGTGGAACTGGTCGACCTGACGCTCGTGACCGCGGGAGTGAACTGCTATCAGCGCCATCGCACCCTCGCGGTGGCGAGGTACAGCGGGCAGCCCACGGTCGTCAACGAATCGGAGGTCTCCCGCGTCTTCCTCGCATCATCAGACGAGCTCGCCACGTTGGTCGATGACGGGACATCCTTTGTCGCAGGCTATTTCGACGATCTAACACTGGCCCTGGAGCGTATGATTCCGGTGTGACGCCACGACCCCGAGCCATTCCGGGAGCCTGACGCACTCAGAGGCCTGCAGACTCGTCGCGCATGGTGGTCGGCGCGGCGCGAGTGCCGGGCGAAAAAAGGGGGCGATTTGATCAGGCTGAGCACGGTCGACTGGGGTAAGCCGGACTCGAAGCTGCGCGTGCTACCCGATCGCACGGGGAATCTTTCTGGCCGTGGAGATCTCGATGACCAACAGCCATGACATCGAGATGTTATACCCAGTGGTGCGAGCGGGCCGCGCGGTGCGGGCACCGCACGGTCGGAGTCGGTGCCGACCGGGAAAACTGCACGCAGACAAGACATACGGGAATGCTGAACTGCGGTGGCGATACGGTATGGCCAGGAGGCGCATCGCCCCGCAAGTTCAGCGAACGACTCGACCGTCACCGGTGGAGGATCAAACGATGACCGCCTGGCCGACCGGCTATCACGGGCTCTTGCGAAGGCACGGTCGGCCAGATGCGACATGATCTTACGCCGGATAAGGCAGCAGATTCTCCGATCGCCGCCTTGATCGACGGTATGCGCGGATATTCCGCGTACCCGAAAGAAACAATTCGACAAAGTATTCTTGTCGATGTTGCGCGCTTTTCTGCGCCGGCGGTCATTGCGAAGCTCATCGATTCCATGTACGCCAACCCGGATTACCTCGCTGTCGTGGCTGCGCGCTCCTATCACCATGCGAACCATTTCGACAAAATAATTCTGGTCGACGACGAGGCCGAAAATGGATTCCGATTGGCGATCCACCTCTGGCGTCCGCCGTATACAAGCGACGAAGTCGGCGATGACCAGATTCACTCGCATCGATGCGAATTCTGGTCGAATGTGCTTTTTGGTGCGCTGGACAGTCTTGAGTACTGCAGATCGGATACTGGGACGACGTTCACCGAGGTGACCTACGGAGCGGAATATTCCGATACCGGCGCGAAGATCAATGTCTACACCACTGTCGGCGACGCGACACTAGCAGACGCTAGATATATACGACGACCGGCCGGTACTACCTACCATCTGCCAGACTACTGTATTCATCGCATTAGGATCTCTATTCGTATTCCGACCGCGACCATACTGGTGCGGGGCCCACACACCCGCGAAATGAGCAGTGTCTTCAGCAATACAACAGTGTATGCCCCGACTGCGGAGATGCAGCCGTTGACTGTCGATCAACTGAGAGAACGCCTACACTTCATCGGAGAGAACCTGCCATGAAACCCGAGGATATGTCGACCAGCGAGTTGCGGGTGCCGTCGACGGAGCCCATTTTCTTACGATCGGGTAATGCCATCGTATTTAATCAGCTCGGGGTCAAACTGATGCTGCCGATGACGCTTGCGAGCGAGAATTATTTCGAATGGCTCGACGACATGAAGTCGAAAATTGACACACTGGTCCCAGGTGGTGAGATTGCGGAGAAGCCATATGCTCGAACCACGCCGCGGCTGAATACCGGTGTCTACTATGACACGCCCGACCGCGATCTGCTGGCCGTCGGCGCCGTTCTGCGAACTACCTGTAACAAGATCACACACGCTTTCTGCGCCTTCAAGCAGCCCGCTGACGCGGCAGGTGTGCGCCGCGATCATCGACACGTCTTCTCTGGAGCAGAAAAGGAAACCATTCAGAACAACCCCACCTCCGCAGCCGCTGTGGGAATCGTAAAGAATCTCTTAGCGCGCACTGATATCGAGCACCCTGGTGTCCACCTGCGCGCCGCTTACGGTATCGATCCGACGACCTTGACACCGTCCATCCAAATCGCTCAGCTGCGACATCCGTTCTTCGTGTGGCTCGACGGCAAGGATGCCTTGCGATGTGTCATGGACCGGGCCGCAGTAACAGATCTACGCCACGATGCCGCCGGGGCGGAATTCCTGGAACTGGAGTTGCCGATATATCCGAGGATCAGTCCCGACGTTGCCAGTGATCCGCGCACGCTGAGGCTGATCGACACCCTGGCCTCCGAGGCCATCCGAGGGCTGGACGGCGTGCTGACGGTGCAGAACAAGTATCAGCGCGCGGCGGAGGAACTCGAAATCCGTCGATAGAACGGGCTCTAATCCAGTTTCACCACACGTGCAATGTCCTGCGTGATGGTATCCACGGTCACGCCAGGGGTATGACGCAGCAACTTGTCGCCGTATCTCGCGTCCGCAGCGATTTCGGCGAAACGCCGCTGATACTGCTGATGCCATGAATCGATCCAGCGCCGCTGCGTCTTTTCGTCGGGGAATACCAGGTGGCCCGGTGTGGTCTGATCCACGCGTCCGGCCAACCGCGCCTGCGAGATCGACGACGCGACGTCGAGGAAGACGAGCGCGTTGGGCGGCCGCACCCGATCGTTCAGCCGCGTCCACAAGCCCATGTAGAGATCGAACTCGTCGTTCGTCACATAAGACATCGCCCTCAGAGTCCGGATGAAAACGGGATCCTCGAGATGGGATCGCTCCATCACGACGGAGAAGCCAGCAGTGAGCCATCTTTCAACCAAGATCACCCTGTCCAGCATGAATCGGAGCTGGAGCTCGAACCCGAATCTGTCGGGATCATGGAAGTAACGATCGAGGTAGGGATGGTGCAGGGCCTTCTCATCCACTATTGCCACATCGCTTCGATGGCGCTGCAGAAAATCTGCGATGCCATTCAGAATAGTGCTCTTTCCGGCACCGGTCTGACCGCTGATGGAAATCAGGACTGGAGGCTCGCTATCGACCTGTGGAACGGCAGTTCGCTCGAGGTCTGCTGGAGTCGAAAGTCGAACGACAGGCATTGCGTGCACCTTCATCGTAGAGCCGATAACGTCGCGGCAATCGGCAAGTGGTCCGAGGGGTTCGTTGGCGTCGGTATGGGCTGGCCATCGTCGATAGCATTGTCCCCCAGGACAATCGGGACGCCAGACATCGCTCGCGTCAAGATGTAGTCCAGGCGCAGCCTTGTAGCGTTGAAGAGCAGCGCTGTGCAGACATCCTCGTTGCGGTGAGTGTCGTCGAATCCGGAATTTACGAGGTCAGCAAGCATCGTCGTCGTGGGCGTGATGTTCAGATCACCGAGGATGACCGTTGGCCGCGTCTGTTCTCCCGCCCAGCCGATGAGCTCGGTTACTTGGCGCTGGAGAATAAAGGTCTCTTCGGATCCCCAACGTATGTGGGTGTGGTACAGGTCGATCGAACTGTCGGGGCCGCGACCGACAAGGAGATGCTGAGCGTTGTTGCCCGCAGCGGACTGATACGGGAGAACCTCGATCTCATGGACTCGCCACCCGCCGCAGGCCAGCGCCAGACATCCCTCGGCTCCATCGGATCGGGTGAGCGCATAGTAGACAGTCCAGCGGTTCGACGTCGCCATATCGGTGAATTGCCTCGCCATATAGCCGTCTACTTCTTGCAGGAAGACGAAGTCTATTTCTGGACTGCGCGCAAGCCGATGTACCCGTTCGGCGATTGGCCATCGTCGCGCACCGGGCCGGAGGATGTGCACCGGACTGCGCGGGTATAGATCGGGTTGGATGTGATGGTCAGCGAGAATATTCCATGTCGCTATGCCGATGCTCATCACATCATGAATGTTACTGTGTCAGAGCGGTTCTCCCTTCTCGTCAAAGTTGGTCTTGTACCCCATTGCGTGGGCAGCCAGCACCACCACTCTGCGATCCCCTTCGGAGGTGCGGCCAGCAGCGGCCAGACCGCACAGCAGCTCGCCCTCGGTATCCATGACCATGATGCCGCCGTCCCAGGGCGAGAATTGCGGGACACTGCTTTGCAGGAGCATCATGTCGGCCTCGGTCCACAGTCCGCTCTTGAGTCGGTCCGCGTGCTTCTTAGTGTCGGCTTTGTAGGCGAGGACAGTGAACGCCTTATTAGTGGCGAAAACAACGCTCACCGCTTTCGTTCCGTCCATCCGACGCAATGCGGTCGGCACAGCGAGCACATCCGGCGCGGCAACCATGCAGCAGATGGCCAGTGGGTGCGGTCCACGCTCGTCCGTGGCCGTCGTCTTAGCGATGGAGACGGCGCAGTCAACTAAGGCCGCAGCGTCATCGCCGGTGAAAGGTTTTGGCATGCACACAGACTATGGGCATCGCGGTCCATCTCGAGACAGGCTCATAGTGCAAATGAGGGTCGCCCCCAGATCTTTCGGACACCAGTTCCGCCCGGTAGTAGAGCCGGGGTTGATTTGATTCTGATCGAGTTGATGCCGCAGGTCACTGGGGCGATGGGTGCGGCTGCAGGTATCCCTCCCGCCAGAGCCGGCGGACGCGGGCAACTCCCAGAGTAGGAGCGCAACCACGACCGCAGACCCGCATCAGGATCGATGGGATATGTGCACGGGGCAGCCGCCTGTAGGTGAAGCGGTGCAGCCAATCACCCTGCACGCGAACCGTTCAGACGTGCCCCTCACCCGATATACAGATGGAGCAGTTGGCTACTCCAGAGAAAAGGACTGCACATCCATAGGGGAATCTGGTGTACCGCTCGGCGGCTCGCTGTTAGGAGAGGCACCGTCGACCGACTGCACAACTGCCGGTGGCAGGGCGGGCAGCGGGAGGTCGGCAGGCGGCACATCACCACGCATGAGTGCGGAGACCACTACGGCGGCCCCAGCGATTGAGAGGATTCCGCCGCTGATCGACTGCGCCGCCTTACCTATGCGATCTGCTAGATCAATCACCTGGCCAAACTTTTGGAGGAACGACTGAGACTCGTCGTTCGCATCACCGCCGAGATCACTGTGTGCGGAAGCAGCTCCAACGATCCGCTCGAGAACATCGGCCATCGCGTGTGGTCCTCGAATATTGAACTCGCGCAGCGCATACCTGATGCAGTCGAGTTGATCGAGGATGAAGGACTTGAGGTCAGAAGGAAGACTATCCGCAGCAGTTACCTCGTTCTCTAGAAAATCAACTTTCTGCTGTAGCTCGTCAATCAGTCCCTGATCGACTCGTTCCTCGTGTCCTGCCGCGCTCAGAAGCGAACCGCAGAACCGCAGCGCACGAACGTCATCGTCGCCGTAGGCGCTGAGTACTTCGAGAGTCTTGCCGTTCAACCCCTGCCCTTGTTGAAGAGCTGACGTGATCGGACCTAGCCACGACAGGTACAGATCCAGATCGTGGTGATCGGGATGAGCATGTGCCCGCACGGCGACTTCGACTACCGACGGCAACTCTTGCAGCTGCCCGAACGCGCGGAAAAAGGTCTCAGGCCGCTCGCTCGCTGGAAAACCGAGAACATTGAGAAAGGAGACTTTGACTTGCTGGTTCGCATCCTGCGTACGCAGGATGCTCATGATCGTCGCGAGCCGATCCGCAGGGTTGTTGGGAAGCATCACCAAAGCATTGTCGCCGAGCCATCGGGAACGGGGCCGCCGATCCGTCGATATGCGTGACGTCGGGTTTGACTTCATCCTCAGCGCCACAGCCGCTTTGGGCCTCGCGGCACAAGGGATCAGCGGCGCAGCAGCTGCGGGTCGTTCGGATCAATCCACGGATACCCGTCGCTGACGCCGTGCCGGGTCAACAACAACTGCACTCGGCGCTGCGACACATCGGTCGGCCCGCCTCGGACTGCGAGGGGTGCGCGGCCGCGCTAATCTGGTTGCGCGGTCGCGCCTTTCGGTGGCCGCTCGGCGGTGGGGCCCGCCGGACCCGAACCGCGGCGTCAAACGCCGCCAACGGTCCCTACCTGAACAGCGTCGTGCGTGGATGCGCGCGGCTCGGATGATCCCGATCAGGTAGGAGCGCACCCTATGACCTCCCACGACTCCACCGACCCGGTTCCACCGGCCACCGGTCCGGAACTCGAGCCGATCGACCCCGATACCGCCGTCGATTCCTGGGCGCCACCACAGCCGCGTCGCCAGCAAGTATGGATCGTGGTCGCGATCGCAGTGGGCGGAGTGATCGGTGCCTGTGCCCGCTACGGCACCACGCTGGCCTGGCCCACCGCCAGCACCGCGTTCCCCTGGATCACGTGGTGGATCAACATCACCGGCTGCGCCGCCATGGGCGTACTGATGGTGACCATCACTGAACGGTTCACCGTCCACCCATTGATCCGGCCACTGCTCGGCACAGGTGTTTTGGGCGGCTACACCACCTTCTCCACCGCCACCATCGACGCTCAACGCCTTCTCGATCACGACCGCGCCATGACTGCGCTGCTGTATCTGCTCACCACCCCGCTCACGGCGCTGGCCGCGATGCGGGTCACCACAACTCTCACCCACGCAGTACTAGGGCCTCGCCCGCAAGGAAGGAGCCGACCATGAATTGGATCATGGTCATCATCGGCGCCTCGATCGGCGCCCCCGCCCGCTACCTCGTGGACCGATACGTACAAACGCGCCTCGCCAGCACTTTCCCAGCCGGCACATTCACCGTTAACCTCATCGCCTGCGCGCTGCTCGGACTGCTCACCGGCGCAACCAATGTCACCGCGGTCCCCGAGACCTTCCAGCACCTCATCGGCCCTGGGCTGTGCGCGACACTAAGCACCTATTCGACATTCACCTTCGAAACCCTGAGACTGACCCAGACCGGCAAACACCTCACCGCCGCAACCTACGCGGCCGCAAGCATCACCACCGGGCTTGTCACCGCCTACCTCGCCACGATCTTGGCCCACGCGCTACTCACCTGAGTTCCGGGGGATTCCTCAGAGGCGGGTCTGTGGGCCTGTCCCAGGAAAGTGGGGACGGTTCAATCCCTCCCCACCTGGCCGTGCGGCTCCTGTTCGCTCCTCGATTGCGGCCGTGTGGTCAAGCACCCTCGATCACACCAAGGCTGTCACCCGACAGGGCCTCCCTACCCGGTGCACTAACGAGCATGTCCTCATCGCCCCTGCGAGGGTTGGCAACGCTCTTATTTGATTTCGGCGGCACGGAAGAACTGGATCAGGCACAAATTTGGTGATTCGGTCGGTCGGGTTGCTCAGTCGCTCAACAGGATTCATTTCCGCAGAAGATCCGCTGGCCCAGCAGGGCAGCGACGCACTATCCCCCGTCGATCCACACCGGCACATCCGCCTGAAGCAAGGCGCGGTAGAGACCCAGGACGTCGTGTGCGTGCACGGACAACCGCCGATCGGTCGCGCAGTTCCTCCTCGAGCTGCGCGATCGCGGCTGCGGCGTCGGCAACCCAGCGACTTCGTCGCCGATCGGGGCTTGTTCGGACTGCGGTGAGTACATCGTGGACGACGGCACCGAATGGGTCGAACACCCGGCTGCATCGGCGGTGCGCGCCTCGCCCACACGGCGGTCGTCCGAACCGATCGCGCGAATGCCTGTACGCCGACGACGCCGTCGCACAGTAGCGTCCACCGCCGCTACCGTCCCCGGCCGTACGGCGTCCTGACGCCGCACTCGGTGCGGTGCCGGATAATTTCCGGCGAAGTCCGCGAGCATTGCTGCGGTAGGGATGATTCGGGCAGAGATCCGGGCTCCGATGTGGTAGTCGTACAGGGTGGATGGGACTCCATTCGGGCGGTACCGGCTGCTCGAGTTGCTCGGCGCGGGTGGAATGGGGCAGGTCTATCGGGCCTACGACACCGGGACCGATCGGGTGGTGGCGCTCAAAGTGCTGGCGCAACATCTTGCGCACGACCCCAAATATCGCGAGCGGTTCCAGCGGGAGGCGCACGCTGCGGCGCGGTTGAACGAACCGCATGTCATCCCGATCCACAACTACGGTGAGATCGACGGGCGCCTGTATCTGGACATGCGGCTGGTCGAGGGGCACGACATCGCCGCCCTGCTCGGCACCGGGCCGATAGCGAAAGACACTGCGGTGGAGTACATCCGGCAGATCGGCTCGGCCCTCGATGCAGCGCATCGGGCCGGGCTCGTGCACCGCGATGTGAAGCCCTCGAACATCCTCGTCACCGCAGGCGATTTCGCGTACCTCATCGATTTCGGGATCGCCGTCAGCAGCAGCGACTCCAGCTTGACCACCACCGGTGCGGCAATCGGCAGTTTCGCCTACACGGCACCGGAACGACTCCTGCACGGCACCTACGACGCCCGCTCGGACGTGTACTCCCTGACTTGTGTTCTGTACCAATGCTTGACGGGCTCCCAACCATTCCCCGGTGACAGCGTCGAGCAGCAAATCACCGCACACTTGAACACGCCACCGCCACGACCGTCCGCACCGGCAGCGGTGCCAGCCACATTCGACGCGGTCATCGGGCGGGGAATGGCGAAGAACCCGGACGACCGTTATCGCACGGCCGGGGACTTGGCCACGGCGGCGCGAGCCGCGCTCGACGCCACACCCACAGCGACACCCGCACCGTCCAGGCTGGCCACAACTCGAATCAATCCGGCATCGCAACCACGAGCCCGCATCCGGCCCGGATCGACGTGGATCGTCGTCCTCGTCGTCGTCGTGGCCGCCACCACCTGGTGGGTGATCAGCGATCGTACGCACCACGACTCACCCCCCGCGAGCCCGACGTCGGTCACCTGCGTCTCAGCGGCACCGACATCGGCGAGTATCCCGGGCGTCCCCACCGCACCTGCGCTGGGCTCGCCGTCCGGTTCGTGTGCGCGCTGAGCTTCCGGCACCGCGCTGCGGGCCGACTCAACCACCGTGGACCTTTCACCCTGTGCCGACTGCCCGCCTCTGCCACACCACCGACGGCTTGTCGTCATGGGGACGCTGCTGGTTCCGAGTGGCGCTGGTGCTCGGTCATCCAGGTGGTGTGCTCGCTCGATGTCAACGCTTCCACGCGTTCGGCAAGCAAGGCGCGACGGTCGTTGGCGCGATACGGGCCACTTTGCGCGAGGTAGAGGTACTTTTCGTGTTTGAGTGATTCTGCTGTTGAACGGTACTGCAGCCAGCTGGTGTGCCATTGAAACAGTTGCTGGGCGCCTTCCGCGACGACGACTGCGGCCGCAATAGTCGCTGTTACCGCTGCGGGTGCCGAGAGGGCGGCTACAACAGGCACCGACGCGCCGACGGCGATCTGCGCGAACTTGACCCTCTTGTAAGTCCGTTGCGCTGCAGCACCTTTCGAGCTATACCACTGTAGCTGCTCGGTAAGTCGCTCCCACACCGGATCGGTTTCTGCCATTGGGCCTCCCCTCGCGCCTGGCTTCGCCCACAGCATGCCTGATCGCGGGACCGGGCGGTCGACGATTTCAGAATTTCCACACCTCGGGCGGTCATGTGTTCGGAACCGGTAGCCCAGGACAGAGCTCGATGTATTCGATGTCCGGGGACACCCATTTATCCCACTCCTCGTGGCTCATGTTCGAGGAAAGTTTGGCGCACAGTTCGCGGGTCCAGGTCGACGGTGCGGGCCATAGCCAGTATCCGTCGATTCCGTAAGTGGCGATGAGTTGGTTGTCGGGGCTGGTCTCGATCGCGACGATCTGGAAGATCGGGCCCCGCAGTGGTCCGCCGATCGCTCGACCCGAGTCGGTGTCCCAAACCCGCAGCGTCTGGTAGCCATTCGCAATGATGTAGCGGCCGTCGCGAGTGAAGGCGACGTGGTAGCTTTCGATCTCTGATCCGATCATCAGTTCACCAATGGCCTCGCCGGTCCTGGCATCCCGTCGAAGGATTCCCGCGGTTCCTCCGGTCACGATGTAGCGGCCGTCCGGGCTGACGGCCGCGGAACCGAACGAGGATTGAGATCCGGGGCCCCGCTCGGCAATCAACTGTCGGGTATGGGCGTCCCATATCCGCAGCGAGTCCGAACTGACCGAGATCATCCGGTCGCCGTCCGGGCTGTAGAGCACCGTGCCCGCCGAGAATTTGTGCCCACGCATAGGTTCCCCGATCGGGGAACCGGTTTCTGTATCCCACAGCCGCACGGTCGCGTCGTCGCAGCCACCGGCGATTCGGCGACTGTCGGGGCTGAATGCGAATGTCTCGATCTTGCCGGGGCATCCAGTCAGCGGCTGTCCGATGGGAAGCCCTGTTTCGGTGTTCCATACTCGGGCAGACTTATCGGATCGGGACAAGACTCGGCGGCCATCGGGGCTGAACCGCACTTCGTTGACACGATCGTCATGACCGATAGGCGGATTGCCGACGGCTCGGCGGGTGGCGGTGTCCCAGAGGCGCACCCACCCGCCGTCGCCACCGGACGCGACGCGGTGGCCGTCCGGACTGACCGCGACGCTCCCGATGGAACCATCGCCAGGCCCGGTGCCGATGGTTTCGTCGCCATTGCCGGTAGCGGGGTCGAGCAGGAAGACACCCCCTTCGCCCGTGCCCATCGCGGCGTGATGGGCATCGGGTCCGAACGCGAAAGCTTGTGGCCACACTTGTCTGCCGCTGGTGTCGAGTCGGCCGGGAACATCCAACAGAGTGTGACCGACCGACGCGGACGTCACGTAGTTCCAGAGGCGCAGCGTGCCGTCGGTGCCAGCGGACAAGAAACGTGCAGTGTTGGGCAGGAACGACACGCTGACCACGATGTTGCCGTGGCCAGCCAGCGGTTCGCCGACGGGATCCTGGGTAGCCGAATTCCACAGCCGCACTGTCCGATCCGTGCCGCCCGAGACGATCACATTGCCGTGCGGGCTGTACGCGACGGTCTCCACACCCCCGTTGTGGCCCGCCATCGGCTTTCCGATCGGGAGCCGGGTGTGCGCATCCCATTGCTGCATAGCCGGGATACCTTCCGGGAGAATCGCGGCGAAGACCGCGGATTTGGCCAATCCGCCGGTGCCGGTGACGAAGCGAGCACTGTCCGGGCTGAACGCGACGCTTTCGACGGGCCCCTGCGTCTCGATGACGTCACCGATCGGCTGTCCGCCAGTGGCGTCCCACAACTGGATTCGGCCGCGGTTTGCTGCCGATTGGGCTGTCATGCCGCCGGTGATGACCATCTGGCCGTCCGGGCTGATCGTGATATTCCGAACTATCTGATTACCGAGCGACCTGACCTCACCAACCGGCCGTCGTGACGCCAAATCCCATATTTGGAACACAGCCTCTACCGCATCTATCGAATCCGCTCCGACAAATCCAGCCGCGACCACATGAGCGCCGTTCGCGCTGAGCGCGATCCGATACGCCGAGCGGAACACCGTCAGCGGCTCATCTATCGGCCGCCCCGTCTCGGTATCCCACGATTGGATATGTCCATCCTTGTCGTCCGCACCCGCGGTGACAAATCTGCGCCCGTCCGGGCTGAATGCGATATCCGCCAGTTGATCCGGCCCGGTGTCGATCGAGTACAGCCGCCGTGCGGCGTCGATATCCCATAGCTCGACATAGGTTTTCGTTTGTTCGGGCCGCGCGTCCTGCTGGATAACCAGCGCCCGATGACCGTCGGGGCTGGGGGCGGCTCGTATCACGCTGCGACCGGTGTCGATGATCCGATACGTGGTCGACAGGTTACTGAGGGCAGTCAATTGCAGTCCGACATCGGCCGTTGCCGATAGCCGCTGGGCCGCGAGCGTCTGCATGATCGACCGGATGTCGTCTCGATTGGCTGCCCCCGAGAACAACGACTGGACTTCCGCGGCGAGCCTGGCCGAGGTCGCCTCGCGGAAGCGAGCGGTGACTTCGCGTTGACTGAGCACGGTTCGGACCAGACCGAAGGCCGCGACCACCGCCACGATCACGGTGACAACCAGAACGGCTCGCAGGGTACGGGCGCGTTTGCGCAGTGTCTCGGCATGCGCTTGCGCCGTCCGAAGTTCGACTTGTCCGCGTTGTTCCTCGGCTAGAGCTTCGGCTTGCTCCCTGGTGCGGGATGCACTCAGAAAATCGGCGGTGCGGCGCAAGCGGTCCCCCAATTCGGGGCTCTCGGCCAATCGTTGCGCCGAGGCCAGCCGCAGTCCCTCGAAGAGCCATGCGTCGTCGCGGAGGTGCTGTTCCCATGCCAGCGCCGCCCGCTCGATACCGTCGGCCTCTTTGAGGTCATCAGCTTGCTCGCGCAACCATTCGGACAGCGAATTCCATTGGCGCAATAAACTTTCCGTTGCCACCTCGACAACGACCTCGCCGCCGCGTTCATCTTTGACGAGCAACCGCCGAGCGACGAACGCATCGAGCAGGGCGTGGGATGCGGACGGCAATTCCGCCCAGCGCGCCACCCGCCGCAACGGTTGGTCGGTGTGCGGATCGATGGTCGCGAGCCACGGAACGAATGCGCCACGCAACGTGGCGAGTTCGATATCCCGGGTCGCCGGGTCCGCGGACAGCAGCGCATCGATCTCCCCTTGGACGACGTGGCGAATACCCCCCATCGCCTGGTAGTTGGCGAGACTGAGATCGCCCGCCGCGCCGTAGTCGAGGTGCAGACGAGAAAGTGTCAACGCGAGCAGCGGGAGAGTGTCGGCACCGCCAGCCGCGTCCGCCAGCAGTGCTTCGACGAGATCGGCCGAGAACCGAACCCGGTGACCTGCCGCGCTCGCGCGGGCCGCTGGACCGGTGATGACTTCCTTGAACTGAGTCGCGGGCATCGGCTTCAGATCGCCGAACTCGCGAGCCCGGAGTCCGCTGATTTCGGGTGCTGTCTGCAGAGACTCGTAGCGGTCGGCGCGGATAGTCACCAGCACGATCAGGGCGAGGCGTTCGGCGCTGTCACCCGGAGCCGCGAGTGCCGACAGCAGCGTCAACAGGATGGCGGCTTCCGGTCCGGCATCGGGTGCGAACAGCTCCTCGGACTGATCGATGGGCAGCACCAGTGTCGGGGCGCTGGTGGGATCGGTTCCCGCAGCGACGTTCTGGGCTTCCTGTAGCCATATCAGGATCGTGCTCGCCGCGGCGCCGACGCACGCGGCTTTGATATCGCCGAGTACAGGCAGGCTCAGTCCGAGCCGAGTGCGCAGCTCGTGGATCGATGCGGCCAAGCCGTGGTCCCCGGTGAGCGCTGCGCGTTCGGGTCGCATGACACCGCTGACCAGGAAACTCGCGCTGTCGCGGCGCAACCGGGGAATGAGTCCGGCGCGCATAAAGGACGATTTGCCCGCTCCGGACGGACCGAGCACAACGAACAGATTCTCGGTGCCGGAGTGTCGTATGCCGCGCAGCACATCCATCGCTCGCAGGATCGGGGTGTCCCGGCCGAAGAAGACGGCGGCGTCGGACTCCTGCATCGGCTCCCAACCGCGGTACGGCGCTCGCTCCGGGTCATCAGGAGGCGGCCACGGAAAGTACTCGGCACTGATGCCAGCTTCCCGCAAACCTCTCGACAGCCGCCGCAACCCGTCCTCGTCAAGCCGACCGTCGTCGGCGTACAGGTCACAGAACTGCCACTCCCGTGCGATTGTCCCACCGGCCTGTGGATCCAATCGAGCGCAGAAGATGCGCTTGTTCAAAGCTTCTGCGAGCCGGAACTCTGTCGCACACTCATGCGACTTCTCCCAGTGCGGCGAGATCAGGCAGATGACGGCCTCACAGCGGTCGACAGCCCGAGCAAGCTCGGCCTTCCACCGAACACCTGGCGCGATTCCCGTCTGTGGATCCACATCCAGGAATATCTCGCCCTCCAGCCCTGGGTCGTGCTCGATCAGCCACTGACGCACGGCGACTGCCCAGCCTCTATCTCGACTGGAGTAGCTCATGAATACCCGGTACATCCCCACCACCGCCGGTCGACCCAGAATGTGTCGGGCCCTATTCTCCGCTAAGCGCGGTCCAGATGAGACCTGAAGTGCCGTGCGCGCAGTGAGATACGAGGTGAACCATCCCGAGCAGTCCATCCAAACGCATCGCCCGCCTGGCCTCGGCGATCAGCACGCTCTCTGCGTCATAGACCGCATCCATCGCGGCGCGCACGGCTACATTCGCGGCGTCCAGTTCCTCTGCCGTTATCTCTGCGACGAGGATTCCTGAGCGGCAACGGATCTGAGCGCACGTTCGACTCTGCAACTCTTCGACAACAGACCGATGGACGGTCATCGCGCCCGGTGACGGCCCACTCGTCTGCCAGCCCAGCGGAGCCGGTAGGTGTTCACTTTCTGCATACCGCTGACGTCGGGGTGGCCGGTGGATCCATACTGTGATTCGTCGCGGTCGGCGAAGCCTGTTGTGCGCTCGCATGATCCGGCTTGCACGCCGGGGTCGGGATGAACGAACGGAGGTGCGGTCATGCCGTGCCAGGGTCCTCTCTCCGATGACGAAGTAACCGAAAACCCGGTACCGATCACTGATCTGCTGGAGCTGCATCCGTTCCAGGCCAAGTTGTACTCCCCACGTAGCCGGGCATCTCTGGTCGCGGCGGTGCTGGCGGCCGAAGCTGAGGGGCGAAGTCTGCGTGCGGCCGGGTCCCTGTACTCGCTGTCGCCCAACCATGTGGCCGAGGATCTGCTGGCCACCGTTTTCCTGCAACAGCATCTGTCGCAACCGTTTCCGCGTCCCCGCGGCCAACTGACCCCGCAGCGGTTGCTGGCCGGTGCGGACGAACTGGTGTTGTCGCGGATCTGCACGCGCCCCTCGGAAGAGCTTGTCGGCCGCCATTTCGTGTTCGTCGAAGCCGGTATCCAAATCAAGCAACTGCTCACCGATCTCAAACGATGTGGGTTGGCGCTGCCCACGATGGGCGCCGGGGGCGGTCAGACGTTGCTAGGGGCGCTGTCGACCGCGACTCACGGCGGCGACTTCGAGACCGCACCGTTGACCGAGTGGATCCGGGCGATCCTGCTGGTGGGCGGCGGCGGGCAGGAATGGTGGATCACCCCGTCGGTGACCGACTTTCCCGGCGAGCGGGTCCGCGAGCACCTCCCCGGTTGGTGCCCCGACACTCGTATCATCGCCGATGACGCCGTATTCGACACCGCCCGTGTCAGTGTCGGGCGACTCGGTGTCGTCTACGCGGTCATCCTGGAAGTCGTACCCGATTACGCGCTGTTCGAGATCAACCTCGAACACCAATGGCCCGCAATCCGCGCAACCCTGCAAAACAGCGACGTACGGCCAGGAGCCCCGACTGGCCTGTTCGATGCAGCGTTCACCGATCTCGCGGGCGGATACTTTGTGCACGCCTTCGAGGAACTCACGCGCCGCGCCGAACAGTTCATCCTCGACAACCCGGGACTCGCGCTCACCCCGACCTGGACCGTCGGCGACATTTTTCCTGAACTCGCCTCCCGCCAAGCGTGGATCGATCACCTCGGGTTGCATCGCATCGCCGAACGCCTCCACGGCAGCGCACCGACACCGTTGCGGCACCTCAATATCGGGGTGAACCTGTCTCGCCCGGACCAATGCTGGATCACCCGCCGCTGGGCGGTCCCCATCGGAACAGGACAAGCCAACCTGACCCCGCCACCACCGAGCGGTGTCGCCAAAGCCGTCATCGAGCATCCGCGAACACCCACCGCGATCCGGCAGGTCCTGTGGGACGAAATCAAAGGCGAATACTCCGATCTGGCGATCGCGCTCGGTCACGCGATCGGCTGCGACAACGCCGAAGAACTGGTCGACAACTTCCTGCCGCAAGTGCAACGCATCCTCGAATCCAGCACCACCAGTGGCGAAGCGATCGTTCTGGTCCTCTACCGGCTGGCCACCAACCCGGTACTCGGTCCGCAGGGCCGCCCGAAAGTCATCGCCGCGGTCTCCCAACTGCTGGCCAACAGCTTCAGCCCCGTCGTGCGTGTCGGGCACGCCTGCGACATGCTCGACACCCATAACTACGCCCTCGACGGCGCCCAGAGCGGCAACTCCGCGGAGTTCTTCTTCGACGCCCGCCTGAGCTACCAGTCGTTCATCGACGCCATCCTCGACCTCGCCCGCGCCCAACTCGCTACGGGGCGACCGGTATTCGGCTACATGGGGATCCGCTTCACACCCCGCTCCTCGGCGTTGATCGCCATGCAACAGTACGAGCTGAGCGTGTCGGTGGAGATCGCGACCGGCCGCGCCCGCCAAGACGACATCTACGCCCGATTCTGGGACGACGTGCACCGCACCGCCCAAGACTTCGGCGCGATCCCGCACTGGGGCCAGGAATTCCGGATCCCCGCCGACGACATCGCCGACCTGTACGGCACCAACTTCCGCACCTGGCGCACCACCGCGGCCACCATCACCGACAACCACCAACCCGACGCGTTCGCCACCCCGTTCACCCGATCCGTGCGGCTGGAGCCCTTGTCAGTCAAGGCGATTCGCGCCCGCATACGCACCCTCAACGAGCGCGCACGAGACCTACAGGCATCCGGGCACCAAAACGAATCCGCAGGCAGCGGCTACGACGCGGTCCACACAGCCACCGAGATCAACGGACTCGCCGCCCCACCCGCCGACCAGGCCGATATCGCCGGCAACCTCGTCTATATCGGCGCCTACCTACCCGCCGGAGACGAAGCCGTCGCAGCGACCGCCGCCGGAACGCAAATCCTTCGCGACCTCACCACCACATACCCCCACGACGCCAGCTACCTCGGCAGCCTGTCATGGGCGCTGCACAACCTCACCGCCCGCCACAACAGCGCCGGACACCCACACAACGCCGACGGAATCGGCACCGAAGCCGCCCAACTACCAACACAATTCGACATCACCGCCGCAACAGCAGGCGTCCGCGCCGACGTCGCCTCCAACCTCGTCTACATCGGCGCCTACCTGCCCACCGGAGACGAAGCCGTCACGGTCACTTCCGCTGGCACACAGGTGTATCGGGACTTGAATGCGTCTCACCCACAGAACGCCGACTACCTCGGCAGCCTGTCATGGGCGCTGCACAACCTCACCGCCCGCCACAACGGCGCTGGCCATCCTCACAACGCCGACGGGCTCGGCACCGAAGCCGCCCAACTCCCACCACGATTCAACACGACAGCCGCAACACCGAAGATCCGCGCCGACGTCGCCTCCAACCTCGTGTATATCGGCGCCTACCTCCCCACCGGTGAGGAAGCCACCGCCGTCACGACCGCCGGAGTACAGGTCTACCGCCATCTGAACACCCTCGCCCCCAACGACCCGACCTATCTAGGCAGCCTGTCGTGGGCGCTGCACAACCTCACCGCCCGCCACAACAGCGCCGGACACCCGCACGACGCCGACGGCCTGGGCACCGAAGCCGCCCAACTCCCACCACGATTCGACACGACGGCCGCAACACCGAAGATCCGCGCCGACGTCGCCTCCAACCTCGTGTATATCGGCGCCTACCTCCCAGCGGGAAACGAAGCGGTCACCGTCACCACCGCAGGAGTCCAGATCTATCGGCAACTGATCGCCACCTTTCCCGACAACGCGGACTACACGGGCAGCTTGTCGTGGGCGCTGCACAATCTGACCGCACGCCACAACTCCGCTGGCCACCCCCAAGACGCAGCAGGGTTGGGCACCGAAGCCGCCCAACTACCAACGACATTCGACCGCACCTCCGCAAGTCCGAAAATTCGCGCAGACGTCGCCTCCAACCTCGTCTACATCGGCGCCTACCTACCCGCCGGAGACGAAGCTGTCGCCGTCACCACCTGTGCCGTACAGGTCTACCAGCAACTAGTTACCGAATACCCCGACAACCCCGCATACCACGACAGCCTGTCCTGGGCCGACCTAAATCTCCACGACAGGAAAGCCGCCGCCACCCATCCCATCTGACTTCGAACAGCTCAAATAGCGCCGGCAACGACACACACCTGAGCCAGCCGAGTGTTCGAGGGCTTCCTCTTTTCTTGTACTCACTTGTCTGCCCGGCTCCGGCCCGCGGTCGTCTGGGTGGGTCCACCCACGTGTCGTTGATGTCCAGCCTTCGGGTTCGAGATCAGGAAGCACGCGCGCCCTACTCTCGGATTCCAACCGCCACAAGAGCTCCGCGCGCGGAAACCGTGCGGTCATGAACTCTCGTGCTGCGCCGCGTTTACGATCCAGGCGGCGATCTGGGTGCGGGAGGTGAATCCGAGTTTGCTCAGGATGTGTTCGACGTGGTGCTGTGCGGTGCGTTGCGAGAGCACCAGTTTCGCGGCGATCTGCTTGTTGGTGAGTCCTTGGGCGACAAGATCGGCGACCTGCCGTTCACGCTTGGTCAATTTCAGTCCTGCGGCGGGCGGCGTGACGGTTGGCGGTTCCTCCCCGAGGGCGTAGGCCACCGCAGCGTCCATTCCCATGGCCTGGCCGCGCCGGAAGGCCGCATCGAACCCGCGGTCACCGAGCGCGCGACGCACCGTGCGCTCGGATTCGTCGTGGTAGTGGGATAGCTCGGTGAAGAAAGTCGTGACACCTGAGGCGGAGCGCAACAGATGTTCCGCCGCACCCATCAGAATGGCCGCGCGCTTACCATTGTCGGCGGCGGCGGTCCAGGCCAGTCCCTCGAGGTCGAGTGCCGCGACGATAGGACTGCGCACGTGCCGGTTGACTCGTAGCGATTCCATTAGCAACTCTTGTGGGTGCGACGCCTCGTTTTGCTGCCATACGGTAATGCCGATGCTCCATAGCGTGGTCGACCGAAAGAGCGATTCGCCGCACGCTTCGGTGATGGAAAGTATCTGCTCGTGATATTCGGTCGCCCGCTTGGTATCTCGCGCGAGTGCGTGTGCCCAACCGAGCATGGACAACGCGGAGATATACAGATGTCCTCGCGTGTTCGATTCGAATACCGCGAGGGCAGGCTCGAGCGCGGTTACCGCCCGATCGAGTTCACCTCGATACAGTGCCAGGGCGCCCTCGGCGGACGCGGCCAGCGCTGTGGTTGTGGGAGCGGAGTCCTGTTCGGCAAGGGTGCGTGCCTGCTCCACGAGGTCGGCCGCGTACTGCAGGTCGCCCTGTACCGCCGCCATGATCGTGCTGGAATGCAGTGCTTTGACGCGATCGGGTATCGAGTGCGCGGCGGGGTGGGCGAGGACACGGTCGAGCCAGCGTCGGCCTTCACCAAACCGCCCCCGAAAGTTCCAGAACACAAACAACGCGGCGGCGGTGCGTAGCCCGGCCTCGGCCGACTCCGTGGTCCCGTCGGACACGCAGAACTCGAGCGCATCCCGCAGATTCGGTTGTTCGCGCTCGAGCCGAGCGAGCCAGTCGAGTTGTCGGTCGCTGATCCACCCGGCCTCCGCATCCGTGGCCAATCGCTGGTACCAGTCGCGGTGTCGTCGACGCAGATCCCGGTCTTCGCCGGTTTCTTGCAGCTTCTCCCGCCCGTAGTCGCGCATGATCTCGAGCATCCGGAAGCGCACGACGCCATCGGGTTCCTCTCGGTTCACGACCGACTTGTCCACCAGGGAGGACAGTGCATCGAGCAGATTCTCCGGCGCCAGGTCGGCACCGCATACCTGCTCGGCGGCATCGAGCTCGAAGCCGCCGGCGAACACCGATAACCGGGCCCACATCCGCTGCTCGACCGGCGTGCACAACTCATAGCTCCAGTCGATACACCACCGCAGCGTCTGTTGCCGCGCCGGCGCGGTGCGACTACTGCGAGTGAGCAGCGCGTACCGGTCGGTGAGCCGCTGCAGGATCTGATCGGGTGACATGGCGCGCATCCGCGCCGCCGCGAGTTCGATCGCCAGCGGCAACCCGTCCAGCCGGGAACAAATACCCGCCACAGGCGCTCTATTGTTGTCGGAGAGTTCGAAGCCCGGCACCACTGCTGCGGCGCGGTCGGCGAACAAAGTCACAGCGTCGTACTTGGGCAGTTCCCGCAGTGTCGGCTCACCGTCGGGGTCCGGAACGGTCAGTGGCAACACCCGCACCATTACTTCCCCGGCGATGTCCAGCGGCTCGCGGCTGGTGACGAGAATCCGCAGACTCGAACAAGCCACCAACAATTTCTCCACCAGGTTCGCCACTGGCTCTACCACCTGCTCGCAGTTGTCCAGAACGAGCAACGTTTTCTGGGACTGCAGGAACTGGACCAGCACTTCCTGCATCGGTCGGGCCGAATCGTCCCGCAGTCCGAGGGTGGCCGCGATGACGTCGACCAGCAATGGGTCGCGCACGTCGGCCAGCTCGATTACCCACACCCCATCGGCGAAATCGCGCCGAGCATGCCCCGCCGCCCGCAGCGCCAGCCGGGTCTTACCGACACCACCGATCCCGGTCAACGTCACCAACCGGGAGGTGGACAACAGATTCCTCACCTCCGACGTCTCGGTGCGGCGGTCGACGAAACTGGTCAGCTCGAGCGGCAGATCGCCGGTGTTGCCGCGACCTCCCGCCCTCGGCGACGGGGCCGATACCCGCATCGGTGACAGGTGGTCCAGCAGCCCGCGGGCCGGTGTCACGTGCAGCGCCATCTCACCGACCGGGTATCCGTGGCGCAGCTGTACCTGCCCGATGGCCTCGCCCACCGCGGCCGCCGACGGCCGCTGCCGCGGGTCCCGGCTCATCGCCGATTCCACCACGGCCGACACGTCATCGGGAATGCCGCTTTCCCGCAGATCCGGCACCGGCTGGCTGGTGATCCGCAGGAACTGAGCCACCACCTGCTCACCGCTGCCGCGTTCGAACGCGGCATGCCCGGTGAGCGCGGCGAACAGGGTCGCACCCAGCCCGTAGACATCAGCGGCCGGTGTGGGGGTATCGCCGTCGAGTGCCTCGGGTGCGGTGAATGCCGGGGACCCGGTCAGGGTGCCCGCACTCGTCTGGAATGCGTCGGCGATACGCGCGATACCGAAATCGGTCAACGCCGGCTCGCCATAATCGGTGAGCAGAATATTTCCCGGCTTCACATCGCGATGCACAATTCCGAACTGGTGCGCGTTCTCGAGCGCACCAGCGATCCTCACCCCGATCCACAACACGGTCTCCACCGGCAACGGGCCCTGCCGGCGGATCCACGCATCCAGCGAATCCAACGGGTAATACGGCATCACCAGATACGGCCGCCCACTCGCGGTGACACCCACCTGCAGCACAGGCACGATGTTCGGATGCCCGGTCAGCCGGCCCATCGCCCGCTGCTCGCGCAAGAACCGCGCCTGGTTGTCCTCGTCCAGCTCGGCGGTCAGCACCTTCACCGCCACCGTGCGATCCAACACCACCTGCCTGCAGCGATACACCGCACCAAAACCACCGTGCCCGACCTCTTCGGCGTCCTCGAACCCGGACACACTCAAATCAGCCGTGACGGGTGTCATCACATCGCGGCGGGTCCGGAGCGGATCATCAGCTGTCATCAGCGGCAGGCAATCCACTCGGCATATACGCGAGCACCGGGCACCATGCGCTCACCTTTCGCTAATGCCCAGCGTATCCCCAACGAAGGTGAACGGTCCGCCCGTCCGCATCGACTACGCGATAATCCCGTTGAGCGGCTAGGAAGGACCCCTCTGTAACTAAGCCCGACCGGACCAACCTTGACCTCGAATTTGCCGTGGAAGTCGTCGCTGTCGCGGGATGTGATAGCGGCGCCAGGATCTTCGAGGGCATGCCCTCGCTTCGACTTGCAGCCCGAGGCCCCACTGCACGTAGTACTGCCCCATCCATTGCGGGTTGATTTGCGCTGGGCAACCGTGCGGATCTGCTGCCGTCGATCCTGTGTGCGGTGCGGTCATCTCGATGGGACCGGGTCGCTCCTCCGGGATCGCCGGAGGAGCAACTGACTGCGTTTTCCCTATGAGCACTACATCTGCGCCCAAACGATCTTGGTCTGCAGGTAGGTTTCCAGGCCCGCCTTGCCGGACTCGTAGCCCCACCCGGACTGCTTGTATCCGCCGAAGGGCATGGAGTGGTCGAAGACCATCTGGCAGTTCAGCGACACGGTGCCGGCTTGCAGTTCTTTGGCCAGCCGGTGTGCGCGGCCGAGGTCCTTGGTCCACACGGTGGCGGCCAGACCGTAGGTGCTGTCGTTGGCCAGCGCCATCGCCTCTTCCTCGGTGTCGAACGGCAGGATGGTGACCACGGGACCGAAGATCTCCTCCTGGAACAGGCGGCTGGTGGCGGGATCGACGTTGGTGACCACAGTAGGGTGCACGAAATAGCCGCGTCGATCCAGACGCTGTCCGCCGGTGATGATCTCGACGCCGTCGGACTTGCCCTGGTCGATGTAGCCCATGACGCGGGTGAGCTGTTTGGCGCTGATCAGCGGGCCGATCATGCTGCCCTCTTCCTTCGGCCCGCCCAGTTTGAGGTTGTTCGCGATGTTCGCGATGCCTTCCACGACCTGTTCGTAGACGCCGCGCTGGACGATAATGCGCGAGCCGCATACACACGCTTGGCCGGAGTGCACGAAGGTGCCGAATCCGGCCATGGTGATGGCCATGTTCAGGTCGGCGTCGTCGAAGATCACCACCGGCGACTTGCCGCCGAGCTCGAGGGTGACCTTGTTGAGGTTGCTCAACGCCGACGCCTTCACGATCTCCCGGCCGACTTCGGTGGAGCCGGTGAAGGCGACCTTGTCCACGTCCGGGTGGGCGGTGATCGCCGCGCCGGTCGTGTGCCCGTAGCCGGTGATCAGGTTGACCACACCGTCGGGCACGCCGGCCTCGGCCAGGATTCTGTCCAGCACCAGCGCCGAGAGCGGGGTCTCCTCGGCGGGTTTGACGACACTGCTGCACCCGGCCGCGAGCGAGGGCGCGAGCTTGGCGCAGTAGTTGAAGACCGGGCCGTTCCACGGGAAGATCAGCCCCATAACGGGGTAGGGCTCTTTGAGGGTGTAGGCGTGCTGATGGGATTCCACACCGGTGAGCCCGCCCGTGTTCACGTCGTGGGCGATGCCGTCGATCTTGGTGCACCAGCCCGCGTAGTAGCGGAACCATTCCGAACCTACGGCCACGATGACCTCGGCCTGATTCTGCGGGATACCGGCGTTGAGTGATTCGAGTTCGGCCAGGACGGTGGCGTTCTCGTCGATCAGGTCCGCGATACGCCAGAGCACCTTGGCCTTCTGGCTGCCCGCCAGGTTCTTCCATACCCCCGACTCGGACGCGGCCTTCGCCTGGGCCACGGCGGTATCCACGGCCTCGGCTCCGCCGTCGGTGAACTCGGTGATCTGCTCCTCGGTGACCGGATCGATGATCGGAATCACCTCACCGGTTCCGGGGCGTTCACGGATCTCGTCCAACACTGACTGCACTGTCATGGGTATCGCTCCTCGCGCGTCTACGACTTGTTCGATCGGGATGGCCTGGCCTCATCAACCGTCCGTCACCGTAGATTAAGCGCTTAACCACCCCTTGTCCAGGGCCTTCATCGAGCATCGGTAGGTGGCCCTGCCGCAAGAGTTACCGGTGGGCGATGTTCGACGGAGTATGCGGTCTAGGTCGAGGCGCGGACGACGAGCCGGGCGATCTCGGTTGGCTCAGGAGCCGATGGAACCGGATACCCCAGTTCGGTGAGTACTGCCGCGATCGCGACGGTGGCGAGCGCGGTCGGATCGAACTCCACGGTGGTCAAGGGAGGTGAACTGAACGCTCCCATGGGGTTGGCGTCTACGCCGATGACGGCGAGGTCCTCGGGGCAGCGGAGTCCGGCTTCGCGGATGCCGAACAGCACCAGGCCCGCGATCTCGTCGCTCTGCGCGCACACCGCGGTCACCCCTTCGCGCACCCACCCGGCCACCACAGCCGCGACATTATCCGGAGTGACCTCACCCACGCTGATCGACGGCAGATCGTGCAGGCGAGCCGCCCGAGCGACACCCTCGAACCAATAGTCGCCAAGGGCACGCCATTTCGCGATCCCGGTATAGGCGAACGCGATCCTGTGGTGCCCACGCGAGACCAGATGCCCGACCCGCAACGTGCCGACCGACAGCAGCGGATCCCCGAGCGCGGGCAGCAGCCCGATCTCGATATGCGGCACCTTCGCCGCTCCCACCGCCGCGCGTACGCGGCTGCTCAGCGGAAACATGCTGACGACCGCTGTCGGATCGAGATTGCCGATGGCATCGACGACCTGCTGATCGTCCTCGGTCTCGAAGATCTGCACCTGCAACAAACCGTGGCGGGCGAGTTCGGTGGTCATCCGGTTACCGGCCTCGATCGGCATGTCACCGACCGCCACCCGCGGCACCACGTACAGCACCACACCACCCTTACCGCGAGCCAGATTCCGCGCGGCGACATTCGGCCGATACCCCAACTGTTCGGCAGCGGCGTAGACCGCTTCCCGGGTTCGCGCCGAAATCCGGGAACCCTCGGCATTGTTCAGGACATAGCTGACCGTCGCGGTCGAAACCTTCGCCAGCCGCGCCACATCGGCATTCGTAGGCCGCGCGACCCTGTCCTCGACGCTCGACGCGTCACCCTCACGAGCGACCATGGCCTCATAATGGCACGCCGCGCCCACCACACCCGGTCACCATCCCTGTGGGCGGCCCCCATCACGGTGCTTGAAGAACTCCGCGGCGCGGCGGATCGAATTCTCCACCGGCTCGGGCTTCCAGCCGAGTTCACGCTCGGCCTTGCCGTGGTCCAGCGGCGACATCAACTCGGCCATGCGCAGCCCGACTGTGGCGAATGGGAGGTCGCGGTTCACCAAATGGGCGGCGAGGTCGTTGCCGCGGGCAGCGAGGTAGAGCAGTCGCAGGGGTAGGCCGACGCGCGGTGCGCGGACGCCCGCGGCATCAGCGGCGATCTCGTGGACCTCGCGGCAGCTCATGTAGCGGTCGGAAATGATGTACCGCTCGCCGGGGCGGCCGTGGGCGCCCCCGAGGACCATTGCACGCGCGGCGTCCTCGATACCGACTACCTCTGAGGAGAAGTCGAAGTAGAAGGGGAACCGTCCGGCGGCGACCCGGGCGATCACCGAACCGTGCGGTGTCGGCGCCCAGTCACCGGGGCCATAGGTCGTGGAGATGCACATCGCCACGGCCGGGAGGGACATCTCCCGGACGTAGCGCTGCACGAGGTCCTCGGCCGCGACCCTGGTCGCGATGTACGGACCGCCGTCGTCCCAATTGTGTGGATCGGTCTCGGTGACCGGGCGATGGTTGCTGATGGCCAGCGTTCCGGTGGTACTGGTGAAGACGAATCTGTCCGGTCCAGCCGCGACGGCGGCGTCCAGCACATGCCGCAAACCCTCGACATTGGTGCGGACCAGGGGCGCCGGATCGCGCAACCACATCCGTGCGTCCACGACACAGTAGTAGACGACGTCACATCCGTTCATCGCCGAGCACAGCGCGCTGTCGTCGAAGATGTCGCCGTACACGCGTTCGACATCGAGGTCGTCGATCCCCCGTGTCGAACTGGTGGGGCGCAGCATCACCCGCACGTCCGCACCGTCGGCCGCCAACCGACGGGTCACGTGGCTTCCTAAGAACCCGCTGGCCCCGATAACCAGCTTCTTGGACTGTGTCATAGCCGCCTACATACCTACTTCAGCATGCTGCCCGCGTCGATCGGCAAAGGTACGCCGGTCACATAGCGAGATTCGTCCGATGCCAGGTAGAGCACCGCATTGCTGATGTCGATCGGCTCCACCCACGGCACCGGCAGGGTGTGGAACATCTGGCAGATCGGCTCGAGATCCTTCGGCCCCGGGTTCTCCAGGTCGGGGCGGAACAGCTTGAAAGTTCCCTCGTTCAAGAGCATCGGCGTGTTCACGTGCGTGGGATGCACCGAATTGACCCGTATTGAATGCTGCCCCAACTCGACGGCGAAGGTTCGCATGAGGCCGACCACACCGTGCTTGGCCGCGACGTAGTGCCCGACCTGCGGGTACGCCTTGAGACCGCCGACCGAGCTGGTGAGGATGATCGAGCCGCCACGGCCGGCCGCGATCATATGCGGCACAGCAGCTTTCACGCTCTTCCACACCCCGCCGAGGTTCACTCCGATCATGTCCTCCCAGAGGTCTTCCTCGAGATCGACCAGCTGACCACCTTCGTTGGCGAGGCCCGCGTTCGCGACGATGATGTCCAGTCGGCCCAACTGCTCGACGCCACTATCCACCGCCGCCTTCATCGCCGCGTAGTCACGCACGTCGACCTCGGCAGTGACGACGCGCCGGCCTTCGGCCTTGACGAGATCGGCGGTGGTCGCCAGATCTTCCGACGTCGGCATCGGAAAGGGCACCCTGTCCAGCTGTTTGCACACGTCGATGGCAATGATGTCGGCGCCCTCCTGCGCCAGCCGCACGGCGTGGCTGCGACCCTGGCCGCGCGCAGCGCCGGTGATGAATGCAACCTTTCCTTCGACCCGTCCAGTCATGGCTACCTCTATTCGTTGTCGTGATTCGTTGTCTTCAGGAAGTGCGGGTGGGTTCAGGAAGTGAAGGCGGGCAACGTCTCCCACCCTCGGACGGTCGATGTGGGCGAGAGCTTGGTATTGGCCATGTCGACCTCCCACTCGGGGAACCGCGCCAGGATCTCCTCCAGCGCGATGCGCCCTTCCAACCGAGCCAGCGCCGACCCCAGGCAGTAGTGCGTGCCCACGCTGAAGGTCAGGTGTTGGCGGGTATCCCGATGGATGTCGAAAACATCGCCATCCGGCGCGAATTGCCGGTGGTCGCGATTCGCTGCCCCGATGAGCATCATCATGACGCTGCCCTCCGGAACCGTCCGGCCGTGCAGTTCGACATCCCGGGTTACATAACGCGCGACGTGTGGTGCGGGTGGTTCGAACCGGAGTAATTCCTCGACCGCGTTCGGAATGAGCTGCGGATTCTCGACCAGCTCGCGCCGTTGGTCGGGATGTTCGGCGAGCACCTTGCCCGCCCAGCCGATCAGCCTGGTCGTGGTCTCGTTACCGGCACCGGCTACTACGTTGACGTAGATCAGCAACTCGTCGCGGGTCAGTCGCCGCACGGTTCCGGTCTCGTCCTCGAATTGCACATTGAGCAGTTCGGTCATGATGTCGTCGGACGGGTGCTCCGCACGCCAATCGATATACGCGGCAAAGATTTCGCCGGTGGCAAGCCCCTCCGAGGCGGCCTTCATCGGCTGGCCTTCCTCGGTCCGCATCTGGTCGTTCGCGAAGTCTCGGATGGCTTCCTGGTCCTGCTCGGGAATGCCGAGCAGCATGCCGATCGTGCGCATCGGCATCTGCGCGCCGATGTCGGCGATGAAATCCAGCCGGCCGGTGCCGACCAACGGATCGAGGCTGCGGACGCAGAACTGACGAATCTTGTCCTCGAGTTCCCGGATCTTGCGCGGAGTGAACATGCGGGACAGGAGCTTGCGGTGGATGTCGTGGACCGGTGGATCCTCGAAGATCAGAATCCCCGGCGGCATCTCGATTCCAGCCTTGATCAGCTCGAGGATGGCCCCGCGTGCGGAGCTGTAGGTGAGCGTGTCGAGCAGTCCCGCATTCACGTCTGCCCACCGGCTGATCGCGTAGAAGTCGTGCTGCTCGTTGTAATAGAGGGGCATTGCTTCGCGGAGCCGCTTGAACATCGGGTAGGGATCAGCATTGAGTTGGACATCGTATGGGTCGTAGTAGATGTCTCTGATTGCACTGGTGGTCACGGAGATTCACCTCTCCTTCTCGAATTCCGACATTGCATTTCTTGTTGGATGGCCGACGGCCTATGGGAGCTCGACCTTGCTGGCCAGCCAGTGACCGTCGACGCGGTCCATGGTCATCAGGACGCGGTTGCGGTCGACGCGGGGCGTCGGGTTCGTCACGTTCGTGATCTCGAGGTCGACGAACAGCATGATCACGGCCTGGTTGTCCGAGGCCGACTGCACACTCGCGGCGACGACGTGCCCCTTGCTGACCGACTTGGCCTGCACCAGCATCGGCTTGAGCTGTTCGGCCGACTGGCTGTACATGGTCTTGAATTCCCCGGTAGCCCCGGTCAGCACGGTCGCGATATCGCTGTCGATATGCGATGAGTCGATACTGGTCAGGGCCACCGCGTAGTCCCGAGCGGCCGCCAACGCCGCCATGCCCGCGGCTTGGCGATCGTTGCGGGTCTCGAGTTTCCAGCCGAACACCGCCGCGAGCACGACCGACACCACTACGAGCAGCATCAGGATCCCTGTCAGCGGCCGTGGCAACCACCGGCGCCACGACCGCCCGGATTTCCCGGCGTCCTCGGCGGCATCGGACACTTGCGCACCGGCGGTCGGCGACGCCGAAGCGTCGCCGCTCACCCCATCGGCATTCGCGGCCGACACCTGGTCGACCTGGTCCGCATCTTCGGCATCGGACCAGACCGAATCGTCGAGCTTTTCCGCTACCATCACCGAACTTTTGTTCATCCTTGTCTCCTATTCACGATCTCGTGCGTACTCGCGCCGGTGCCGCTACCCCCCGGGCACGAACGGGCCGCCGTAGTTCTGCGGAATGGTGTAGGGCCCGGTCGGGGTCGGATCCGCGCGCTGCAGCGGATCCACTCCGGGCGGAATGGTCGCCGTGTTGTCGCCCGGCGGCCGCGGCGCGTTCGCCGCGCCGCGCGGCAGGACCGACGGATCGGGATTGGTGCACCGCGCGTGCAGATACGGCTCCGGGAAATCCGGAATGGAACCCGCGTCACGCGGCAGGTCGTAGTCGCACGAGTACCGCGGGTAGGGATTCACCATGGCCCAGACGCCGCCATCGTGCATGGCGGAGGTGATGGCATCGAGCGCCGAGCCGGTGCGCTGCTGCGGGAAGAAGAATTCCCGCAGCGCCGGCACGTGCAGGTAGGCCATCTGTGATGTGGTGGTCAGGTTGCCGAGCAGCTGCACCATGGTCGGCGAGTTGTCGGCGATGATCTTGTCCAGCGCGGTCAGCGCACCCGGTGCGTTGTCGACCAGGGTCTCGTAACCGCCGGTCATCGATCCGACACCCGCCATCGTCTGTGACAGGTTCGCGGCGGTCGCCTGCAACCCTGGAGCGACGTCCCCCAGTGTGACGAGCACCGCCCTACTATTGTGCAGCAGCGAAACCGTCTGCGGCAGAACCGAATCCAGTGTCGAAAGCAGAAACATGCCGCCGTCGACGATGGCGGCCAGTTTCTCGGGAGCTGCCGAACTCGCGCCGAGTTCGTGCATCATGGCCTCGATGTCGGCCGGATCCAGCTGCACCAACGTGCCGCTCATGCTGGCGAGCATGGTGGCCAGAGTGACCGGAGTGGAAGTGTGGTCCTGGCTGACGACGTCGCCGTCGGCCAAATAGGGCCCGCTTTCGGTGGAGGGCAGGAAGTCCAGGAACTGTTCGCCGGCCGCCGACAGCGAGGCGACCCGCACGTCCCCTCCCACCGGGATCCGCACGCCGGACCGGATGGTAGCGACGGCGATGACCTTGTCGGCGTCCACGGCGACCGACCGAACGCTCCCCACCCGGACGCCGCGCAGTGTGACGTCCTGATTGGGCAGCAGACCGCCCGATTGCGTCAATTCGATCCGCACCTGGTACTGCGAACGGAACGGATCGAGCTGCAACGAGCCCAACAGCAGGTATCCGACCCCCACGAGCAGTACCAGCAGCAGGCTGAGGCAAGAGGTCAGCAGGCGGCGGCGCGACAGTCCCCGCACCGTGGCCACCAACGCCCGCGCGGGTGGCTCCAGCATTACGTTTCGAATGACAGCTGTGTTCATCGCCCAGGCTCGACTCTGTTTTTCAAGCGATTGAGGGTGTATTCCAGCGATCCGACAAAATTGACCCAATCCGTAGCGTCCGGCAGTCTGGCGCCGGAATCTGCGGGGGTATGCGGATCCGGCAGCGCGCCGATTGCGAGCCGGACAATGTCGGCATTCACGTGCGCCGACGACGCACTCGTCACCTTCATGATGAGCGGAAAGATCCCGAGGAGTGCGTTGAGATTCGAATCGGGATTGTTCGCCGAGGCGTTCGTGCCGTCGGCAAGCTTATTGACCGCTTCCATCAGGCTGCGATCGTTCGTGCCGTTCACCGACGGGAATCGGGCAATCTGCTGAGTAATCCGGTTCACTTGCCCGATCAAATCGACCATGCTGCTGGTGTTGTCGCCGATGACTTGCAGGGCCGGTCCGGCCGCGGCAAGAGCGTCGCTGACATCGGCGTGCCGCGCTGCCATCGTCGCGCTCAGATCGCCGGTCGCCGCAAGGATTTCGCGGATCCGGTCGGACCGGGCCGCGAGGTTGTTCACCAATTGCTTGGTCTGCTCGATCATCTCGGCCAGCCGGTCACCGCGCCCGCCCACGGCCGCGCCGAGGCTGTTGGCCAGGCTTGTGAAGTTCTCGATGGCACCACCGTTGACGAATAACGCGGCCCTGGTCAGTACTTCCTCGATGGTGGCCGCTGCCGAGGTCGACTCCAGCGGAATGCGCGCGCCGTCGCCCAGATCGGGAGCCGCGGGATCCGGATGGGCCGGCGGGGTCAGTGCGACGAAGACGTCACCCATCGGTGTGGCCGAACGCAATTCAGCGGTGGTCCCCATGGGCAGCCGCACAACGGATTTGATCCGCATCATCACCACGGCCGTGTAGTTCTGGGACTGCATCGACTCGACCTCACCGATATCGGCGCCGTTGAGCCGGACCTTCGCTTTGGCAGGCAGGTTGAGCGCGTTGGCGAAGGTGGCCGTCAATGAATAGCTGTCGCCGCCGATACCCGGCGCCGGCAATGGGAGCTTGTCCAGGCTCACCGAACATGCGGTAGCAGAACAGGCAGCAGTCGATACAGCCACCGCAGCAGTGATGCGGAGGAGGCGATGTCGCGAGCCGAATTTTTTCATGTTCCCGTCATTCCTGCTATTTCGCCGGCATTCCCGCGATTGCCGCGAGTATCTGGCCGACACCGAAATCGGGTCCCATATCCCGTGCGGTTCCGGTCGCACAGCCGAGATCCTTGAGACCCAACAGATTGCACACCGATTTGAGCATCTGGCCGTCCAGGAGGAACCTGTTCAGGTCGACGGTGGCGCGCAGTGCGCCGATATTCTGGTCGATGGCGTTGTACGCATTGTCCGTTACCAGCGGGAAGACATCGAGAAATTCGGCCAGATTGTCGTTGTAGTCGGCCATAGATTTAGTGATGGTGTTCGAATTCGAAGCCAGCGCCCGCAGATTGCCTTGATTACGCTGCAGGAGATCGGTCAATTGGATGATGATCTGATTCAGTTGGGCTCCGGTATCCCCCGCTCCCAGATTCAAGTCGGCGAGGATGTCGCTCAGGGTCCGCACACCAGAACCGAATCCTCGCAGTGCCTGATCGTTGCGGGCGGCGGCCGCGGTCAAGGCGTCGAGATTTTGGACGACCTTGGTCACCGCGGCACGGGTCGCGGCCCCGTCGTCCGGGCCGAGTTGCATGGCGCGCGACAGTTCACTCATCGCATCGCGCAGGTCGTTCCCATTGCCTGCCACGATCTGTGAGCCGATGTCGAGCAGGCCGCCAACCGGTCCCTGGCCCTTGCCGTCCCCACCCAGCGAAGTGGACAGCTTGTCGGCCATCGACAGCAGGCTGTCGAATTCCACCGGTGTTCTGGTGCGGTCGGTGGTCAGGACAGTGTGGTCGGCCAGCACGGGGCCGCCGCGATACACCGGAGTCAATTCCACATGCCGGTCGGTCAGGACCGAATCCGATACGACGACCGCCTGGGCGTCCGCCGGAATCTCGACCCACTTGTCGATTTCGATGGTGACGTCGACGTGCGTCGCCCGCGCCTGAATGTCGACGACCTTGCCGACCCGCATGCCGAGCACCGAGACGGCATTGCCGTTGTACAAGCCGTTCGCATTCGCGAACTGTGCGACGATCGTGATCGACGTATCGGTCAGCCCGCCGATCGGGCCACTGGAACATCCCGCGAGGACGGCGCCGATGAGAGCGACTACCGCCAGCTTCACTCCTCGGATCACGCTGTTCATTTGCAGTCCTCGAAGTACGGCGGCCGGTTGACTTGTTTCGCATATTCGCTCAGTGCGCACATGAACGAATCGATGAAGGCGCCGTCGGTCGCGTTGCCCACCATTTCTTGACCGGTACCGGTGGCATTCGCGAACAACCGCCACGGCACCGGCAGGACTTGCAGGATGTTGCGCAGCAGGTCGTCGTGGCCGGCGATCATTCCCGTCATCTGCGTCAGATTGGTGAGCATTTGCTGGATTTCCGGCGCGTCGTCCACCGCAATGGGCTTCAACTGATGGACCAGCGTGGTGGCGGCCCTCAACAACCCTTCGATGGCCTGCTGCCGAGAAATGATCTGCTGCAGCACGTTCCGGCCCTGACCGACCATCGCCCCCAGTTCTGCCTGCTGATCGTGAAGCACGGTGATCACCTGATCGGTACTGCTCAGCAGCGAGCCGAGCTGGGTGCGCCGATCGGCGATCACGACGGCGAGAGACCTGATATTCCGTAGGACGTCAGGCATCAAAGCCGGCGTACCGCGCAATTGCTCGGTCAAGGCGTTCATTGTCTGCGCGACCCGATCGGCGTCGATGCTGCTGAAGGTCGTGGTGGCGTTCTGCAGCGCGGTTTGCAGGTCGTAGGGCACTTCGGTATGAGACAGCGCGATCGAATTACCGGGTAGGTGCCCCGACCCGGCGGGACGGAGTTCGATGTAGCGCGACCCCAACATCGTCGTCAGTTTGATGGCAGCTCCGGTATCGGATCCCAGCGGCAGGCCACGCTGCAGCTTCATGGTTACCACCACGTGGTCCCCGGCCAGCCTGGTCCCGGTGACGGTACCGACCTGGATACCGGCAAGGGTCACCCCATCGCCGGAGCTGACACCGGCCGCCTGTGCGAAATCCGCCCGATAGGTCTCCTCGCCGAGGTGCAGCGAATTCACGAATACCGTCAGCCCGACGACAGCCGCGACAACGGTGACCGCGACCAGGCCGATCCGGAGTTTGCTGTGGTCCTCCAGTGGGCGGCTGCGCATCCGCTGCCACACTGTTTTCAGTCGTCTCATCATCTCTGCCTCACCTGCAGATCGCCGAGTTCTCGACCTTGCCGCTGGGGTTGCTCGCCCCCAGAATCGCCGCGAGCAACGGATCGAATCCGGGGAGCATGCTCACCGTCACGTCGCAGACGTACGCATCCAGCTGGGCACCGCTGTCGGCAATGCGGCCCATACCTTTCAGCAGGTACGGCAAATTGAAACCCAGGTAAGTGAACTTCTCCCGGTTGTCCATGAAGTGCTGGGCGAATCCTGGTTGGCGACCGACGAACGCAGCCAGCGATGGACTCGCACCGCTCACCACATCCGCGGCCCGGCCCAGCACGCCGGAGATCGAATCGACTTGTTGGAACAGCACATCGCGGTGTTCGGCCAGCGCATCGAAGATCCTGCGCGTCTGCTGCAACACCGTCTGCAGGTTGCCGCTTTGCTTCGACAGGTCGCCAAGTACCGTACCGAGATTGTCGATCACCTGGCCCAGAACCTGATCCGGCCCCGCGAATGCCTTTGCAAGCGAGGCGGTTTCGGCGATGAGGGTGGTAATCGCGCCATCGTCGCCCTGCAGCGCCCGGACCACCGCCGCACTGATATTGTCGACCTGCTGCGGATCGAGCATGCTGAACAGCGGCTCGAATCCGTTGAGCAACTTGGAGATATCGAACGACGGCTCGGTGTGCTCGACCGGGATCTGCCCACCCGGCGCCACGACCCTCGGATCACCGAATTCACGCAGCGACAGTCCGACATAGCGTTGCCCGATGAGATTCTGATAGGTGACCGTCGCTGCCGTATTGCCATACACCACCTGGCCGCGCTGGATTTCGAAGGTCACCTTCGCGCGGACACCCTCGAGTTCGACGGCTTTCACCCGGCCGACTCGCACCCCGGCCATGCGCACATCGTCACTGGCATGCAGCCCCGACACGTCGGTGAATATCGCCGAGTACGTATCGGTCTTGCCGCTGATGTCGCGCGCCAACGTGACATACATCGTCCAGGTCAACGCGACCGAGACCACCACGAACAGAATCAGGCCCAGCAACGGCTTGCGGTAGCTCATCGAGGCTCTCCTGTCGGGGCGGGGGCTTCCGGTGCCGGAGTCAGCTGCACGTCATTGCCCCTGAACAGCGGGCCGAACAGGATGTCGGCCGCGGTGTTGGGCTTGCCGCCGAGGATCGAGGCGATCGCCTGCTGCTCTTGCGCGCTGCCGACCGGCCCCACGTTTCCACCGATCGGAGCCGAATAACTCGCCGGCGCAGGAGCCGCATTCGGGCCGATGATGGTGGGTCCGCCGATCGGACCGGTGGCGCAACTGGGACCTTGGAGATCGCCATAGCGAGGGCAGTCAGCGCGCGTGTACTGGCGATGCGGAGTGAGCTCGATGATGATCTTGCCGGTGATGCTCTGATCCTCGACATCCCACAGCTTGTGGAATGTCCCGGCCAGCCGGGTCAGCGACATCGTCATCTGGGTGAAGTTGCGACTCCCGTCGGCAATCGTGTCGAGTGCCGGGGACATTTTGCCGGTGATGTCGGTGATCGTCCCGGTGTTGTTCTCCAGCGCCGTGGCGACCGTTGCGGAGGTGGTCAGACCGCCGGTCAGCAAGGTCACCAACTGGTCTTTACGCTCTGCTACCGCACGCATCGGGCCCACCGCATTGTGGACCGCCCCCAGCAGGTCGGGCGCCGAGGACCGAAGTCCGGCAAGCGCATCCGACAGCGCGTCGAGTGTGGCGGGCGTCCCGTCGGGAGCCATCGCCGCGTTGAGTGCCTGCGAGATCCGGGCCAGTTCGGCACCCGCCCGCACAGCCTCGGCACCGTGGCCACTGGTTGCGCGTTCGACGACGGCCAGGATGCCGAGCGTCGGATCCGATCCGGAACGCCCTGCGGCGGCGACGATTCGGCTCAGCGCGGTCAAAGATGTCTGCAGGCGGACCGTCTCCAGGCTGTCGTCCTGCGGAATACGCGCACCCGCGGCGAGCGGCGCACTCCGGCCCTTGCCAACCAATTGGACCGACGGCACCGCGAACACATTGCTCGGCACGACACGTGCGGTCACCGTCGCCGGAATTCCGGCCAGGTATTCGGGTTTCAGGGCGATCTGCACGTAGTTCGGGCCGCCATCACTCGACGGCGTCACGCTGTCGACCTGACCGACCACAATGCCCTGAAACTTCACATCCGATTTCGCAGGCAGGCCATCACCCACATCGACGAGTACGGCCGTGACCCGCACGGTTTCTCGGAAAGCACCTTGGGATCTGGCGACCATCACCACCGTGGCCACCGCGAGGACCACAAGGATGGCGGTCCCCCGCAGGAGCAGCTGCCAGTCGGGCAGGACCTTGCCGTCGGATTCGAATCCAATAGGCATGTGCTACCCACTGATCCTCGCGCCGGCGTCGAAGCCCCACAGGGTCATCGTCATCAGCAGATTCACGAAGATCATCGCGGTGATGCTCGCGCGCATCGCATGCCCCGCCGCCACTCCGACACCTTGGGGCCCGCCCTTGGCGTAGAAACCGAAATAGGTTTGGATCGTCGTGGTGAGGACGACGAAGATGACTGCCTTCAACAGGGAATAGACCATGTCTGTGCCGCTGAGCACCAAGCGGAAATAGTGTTCGTACGTACCTGGCGACTGCCCACCGGACAGACCGACGACGACTTGGACGGTCAGGTAGCTGATCCCCAGACAGGCCAGGTACAGCGGAATCATCGCGACGATCGAGGCCAGCATCCTCGTGGTGACCAGATACGGTATCGGTCGAATCGCGATCGCGTCGAGAGCGTCGATCTCCTCCGCGATCCGCATGGATCCCAGCTGTGCGGTGAAGCGGCAGCCGGCCTGCGCGGCGAAGGCGATCGAGGCCATGATGGGCGCCAGCTCGCGGGTTACCGCCGTTGAGGCGATCATCCCGGTCGCCGGCGCCATCCCCAGCAGTTTCAGCGCGCTGAAGGCCTCGATGCCGACGATGGCTCCCGCCGAGGCACCGAGTACCAGAATGACCTGCCCGGTTCCGCCGCCGACGACGATGGAGCCGTTTCCCCAGGTCACATTCGACAAAATTCTCAGGAACTCCGCGCGATAGTGCCGCAGCACCACCGGAATGCCGCCGAGCACACGGACGAAGAAGGTGGCCATATGCCCGAGCCGCATGACGGGAACCGACACTGTGGCCCCAGCGACCATGATTGGCCGGAGCCGTGGCGGATAGTAGCGCGACGCCATCAGAGTGTCGTCCTCGGGAAGAGGAGCGTGTACAACTCGGTGAACCCCGCATTCACCAGCATCAGCATGATGATGGACGCGACCACGGCGGCATTGACGGAGTTCGCGACGCCTCCCGGACCGCCCTTGGTGCTCAACCCTTTTTCACACGAGACAACAGTGACGATGACGGCGAATACCACGGCCTTCACCATCGCCAGGTAGAGGTCACCGAGCCTGGCGAAGGAGGAGAAGGTAGCCAGATAGCTTCCCGGGGTCCCGCCTTGGACATAGACATTGAACAGATATCCGGCCACGAATCCGACGAAGCAACTCAGGCCGGTCAGCCCGAGGGCGACCACGATTCCCGCGGCCAAGCGAGGCACCACCAGCAGCCGCAGCGGCGAAACGCCCATGACCTGCATCGCGTCGATCTCTTCGCGGATCGTCCGCGCACCGAGGTCCGAGCAGATGGCCGATCCGACGGCCGCGGCCATCAGGATCGCCGTGACCATCGGTGCGGCCTGTCGGATCACCGCCAGGCCGCCGGCGGCACCGGCCAGCGAGGTGGCCCCGACCTGACCGGCCAGCAGGCCGAACTGGATCGACATCGTCGCGCTGATCGGGATCGCCACGGCAATGGTCGGCACGAACGCGGTCTTGGCCATGAACACGGCCTGCTGCACGAATTCGCGGAAGGGAAACCGGCCTCGGGCGATATCGACGAACAGGTACTGGACGGCCCGGGCGGCCAGGACGACCTGCCCGCCGACGGTTTCCAGGGATGCACCGGGATGACGGCGTAGATATCCGCGTGCCCACAGCCTGATCTCTCCGACCGCGGACCGCTCAACGATCTCGCCCGAAGCCACCGGCATCGTTGCCCCTGTCATCATGTGTGCCTCGATCTATGTGTGGTGCCGGACTTGTTCAGTGATCAGTCGAGTCAATGTGAGCGAGGCCAGTTTCCAGTCACCGTGGCGACGTACCCAGCGTTCGTGGTATTGCCCGTATCCGGTCAGTGACGACCCGTGGTCCCACACGACACGGTCCTGCATGGCCCAGATAACGAAGGCCTCGTCGCCGTCGGCGTCGATCAACGGTGTGTGGACGTGGTGGGCGGTGCCGGCGCCGGTCAGCGCCGTGCGGATCATCGCCACGGCGTTGTCTCGCCCGGTGATGACAGGGACGTCGGCGTTGCTGTCGCTGACGTCCAGTTCGATGTCCGGGGTCATCAGGTCGGTGAGGGCTTCCCAGTCCTTGGTATCGACGGCCAGGCAGTAGCGCGCTTTTGCCTGCGTCAGTTCGTGGACGGTGGTGAGTATGTCCTGTGTGGCCATGGAAGTTCCTGTGCGTGTGATTTTCGGGGTATTACCGGTCACCACCGCGACATGATTGTCGAGCGTCGTTGTCATCGACATGGCCCTTTCCGGCTTCGAGCACCCCGGAGGCGGTGGCCGACATCGGTGGTCGCGCTATCTTCGGCTCGCTCTCCGTTTGCGTCGCGAGACGCCCTCGGGTACTGTTATCGAATATTCGATAATATCTATCAACTATTCGATGACTTGACCGTAAGGCAGTGAAGGAAGGGAGTCAAGATGCGTGGTGCGATATCGGCACCGACCGCGCGCGTCGTTGATGTCGTGGAGTTGCTGGCGCGTCGCGGCAACGTGCGGCTTCGCTACAGCGACATCGCGCGCGAGTTGGACCTGACCCTGGCCACCACGCATACGATCTTGAAAACCCTGTGCGATCGCGGGTGGGTCACCCGCGATCCGGCCGGCAAGGCTTACACGCTCGGACCGGGGCTCGCTGTCGTGGCAGCGGCGGTGAATACGCGTCCGTTCGTCGAGGCCGCCCGGGCCGCCGCAGTCGAGCTCGCGGCCGAATTCGGTTACGCCGCATCGGTAACCGAGAAGGTCGCCGACTCTTTGGTGATCACCGCATTCGAAGGCGGCGAGCGAGCGTGGCCCGGTGATCGCATCCCCTACGCGCCGCCGTTCGGGGCCGTATTCGCAGCCTGGGACACCGCCGAAGAACGCCGCACCTGGATCCAACGGGCCGCAGCTACGAGTACGGCGATCGCCGAGCGCCTGGAGCTGACGCTGGCCCGGATTCGCGACCGCGGATTCGATGTGGACTACACCTCGCCTGCCATCGGGCGAGCCGCGAGCCTCATCGGCACGCTCGACACCGGCACGATCGCACTCCCATCGAATATCCAGGAGACCCTCGACCGGCTGCGCGTGGAATTCACCACGCTCGGATTTCCGGACGCCACCTCCAGCCGGCCTCAACCGGTCGCCGCCATCACCGCGCCGGTACTCGACGCGCAAGGACATGTGGCGCTGCTGCTCTCGGTCCACCCCCTGGGCGAAATCCCGCCGGAACAGATCGACACCATCGGCCACCACCTGGTCCGGACGACGACCGCGATCACCGGCGCTGCCCGGTCCGGCGCACGCACCGAGCTCTGACCGGGCGAGCGGCTGACGCGGTCGGCATCTCACACGCCGAACAATTTCTGCTCTGCGATCGGGTCGAGATAGAGCCGAGTAAGTTTGTTGCTCTTGATGCGCCAGTGGTCACCATCGCGTACGTAGGTTTCGTGATAGTGCCCGAATCCGAGCACTCGCACGTTGCCGGGCCAGATCAGCAGATCCTGCAATGCCCACACCCCGGTCGCGGTGCTCGCTGTCTGCACCTCGATTTCGGGCATGTGCCCCTGATGGACGGTCGTAGCGGAACCGATGGTGAGCCTGAGATAGGCGATGAAGGCATCATCGCCGACTGTGATGATGCCGGCCGAGCCTGTCGTGTCGATCACGACGTCGGGCGTTACTTGTTGCTTGAGTAGATCCCAGTCCTTGGTATCTACCGCCCGGAAATAGCGCGCCTTGACCTGCTTGATCGCATAGACAGCCGCTACCGCAGTCGCAGGGTCCAGCGCCGCCGCGTCACCCGGGTCTGCGGATACACGTGCCGACACCGCTCCAGCCAGACCGAAGGCGGCCGCCCCGGTCCCGATCATGAAGGTTCGCCGCGAGTAGGTCATGACTGGTCCGACTGCAGGCGAGTCGATTTCGTCCCCGTAATCACCCACCGGCCATCGCGAATGCCATAGGTATCGCGATCGTGTCCGAACGACAGCAAGCGTCCGCCATCCGGCCGGACCAGCAGCACCTGCACTGCCCATGTTCCGGTCGCCGCGCCAACACCGGTGATCGCGATTTCGGGCATGTGCCCGTGATGGACCGTCACCGTGGTGCCGTAATCGTGTTGCAGCGCAGACACATAGTTCGACGCTCCGTTGACACGGACACCACCTACGGGCGTCATGTCCACGTCGACGTCATCGGCGAGAACGGAGCCGAATGCCGACCAGTCCTTGGTGTCGAGACTGCGGAAATAACGCGCCTTCAGCGACTCGATCGCATTGATCGCCTGCAATGTATCCGGATCCACCACGGTTCCCACTCTTCCTGGTTGTCGACAATCGCGACCTGCGGCCGTCGTGAAGAAATTTCAGCGGCACAGTCTGCAACCATCTATCGACTATTCGATAAATTGCATCGAATATCTGACGGAACTTTAAGATGGCGGCGAACGCGCGTCAAGCCGACGCCGCGCAACCCGGCGTTGCCAAGGAACGCCGAGAACACGACACGGCGGCGGCGAAGAGCGGCGCCCCGCGCGGTCGGTCCCCGATATTCCGGCACGCAATTTGACTCCCTCCCTCCCCTGCTTTACGGTCGGTTCACCGAATATTCGATAGAATCTATCGAATATTCGACACATACAAGTTAGTTCGATACATGCACGTCGAAGCGACTCGGTCCGTGGAAACGTGAGCCCGCGACGGCCCGGCCATCGCAGCCCACCGACCTCAGGGTCCTCGCAGACAGGAAAGGGCCATGTCGATGACAGCGCTCGACGACCGGGTGGCGGTGGGTTCGCATACGCCGGATGCACGGGCGCACTACTCGCCGTGAGTCGTGCTGCGGCAATGGAATTGGCCGAACACGCCAGCACGGTCGACACCGTGATGCCCGGCGGGGTCATCACCCCCGCAGCGATCACCGCCAAAGGGCATGCCCCGCATGGCCCGGCATCCTGACGCATGCCACCGCTGGGGCTGGTCGAGCCCCACGAGATCGGCGCCGTCGTCGCGTTTTTCGCCACGCCGGCCGCGGCGCGGGTCACCAATCAGGTGATCACCGTCGACGGCGGATTCAGCATCACCTGAGCGCACCTCCCACATCCGAACCCACAGGACATCCATGACCACACCGGACCTTCTCGGCACCGCACACGAACTGTCGCAGGCCAAAGCGCGCTACTGCCTTGCCCTCGACACCAAGGACTGGAAAGCCCTCGCCGACCTGATGGATCCCGATATCGAACTCGACGTGCGCGCCGACGACACCGGCGTCCCCGTCATCCGCGAACGAGACAACGCCATCGAGCTGATCCGCACGCGGAGTACCCGATGACGCGGGCGAAGAAACTGGTCATCGGCGCCAGCGGGTTCCTCGGAAGCCACGTCACCCGGCGGCTGGTCACCGACGGCGAAGACGTCCGAGTGCTGCTTCGCACCACCAGTTCGACCCGAGGCATCGACGACCTCGACGTCGAACGCCACTACGGCGAAATCTTCGACGACACCGCACTACGCTCGGCGATGGCCGGATGCGACGTCATCTACTACTGCGTGGTCGACGCCCGGATGTGGCTACGCGATCCGGAACCGTTGTACCGCACCAACGTCGACGGACTGCGCCACGTCCTCGACGCCGCGCTCGGCGCCGAACCCGACAAATTCGTGTTCACCAGCACCACCGGCACGATGGCCGTTGACACCCAGCGGCCGGTCACCGAAAACGATCCCCACAACTGGGACGGCGGCGGCCCCTACATCGCCGCTCGCGTCGCCGCCGAAAACCTCGTCCTGCGCTACGCCCGAGAACACGATCTCCAAGCCGTCGCAATGTGCATCTCCACCACCTACGGCCCCGGCGACTGGGCACCCACACCCCACGGATCACTGATCGCCCGAGTCGCCGCCGGACGATTCCCCTTCTACTTCGACTTCTCCGCCGAAGCCGTCGGTATCGAAGACGCCGCGCGCGCCATGACCCGCGCCGCCCGCTACGGCCGCGCCGGACAGCGCTACATCATCTCCGACCGCTACCTCAGCACCCGCGAAGTACACGAAATCGCCGCCGACGCTGCCGGTGTCCGCCCACCACGCCGGCGACTTCCGATGCCCCTTCTGTACCTCGCCGCCCACGGCAACGACCTCGCCGCCCGCCTCTTGCGCCGCGACCTCCGCTTTGCCGCCGTCGGTCTACGCATGGCCGAATTGATGTCGCCGCTGGACCACAGCAAAGCCGAATACGAACTCGGCTGGATACCCGAACCCGTAGAGAACTCCATCCGCCGCGCCGCCCATTTCTTCACACAACACCAGATCCACCGTTAACTCACACCTCCGATGGGCACGAATGGCCTTCGGCACCGAAGTGCGGCGGTATGCTCACCTCGGCTGTTGCGAGCCTCAACCGGGTCGGGTGTGCCCACGCCACCGTCGACCGGCCAAGGGCCCCAGCGGATCCCGCAGACCAACTGTGTTCAGCGACTTTTCCCGTTCCGGCGCAGATCCCGGGCACGGGGCGTGGGGCCGTGCCGCGAGGAGCTCGCATGGTGCGTTTCGCCGACCGCAAACGGCGGATTCGATCGGTTCCCGAAAGGCGGGAGACCACGGTGTGGTCTCCCGCCTTTGCCCTAATTGCTACAGCCCAAGGAGCTCATTGACCTTCGCAACGACTTCCTCGAGTGGAGCGTCCGCCTCGATCACGGTGCCGTCGTCGGGGTTGATCAGATCCAGGCGGGTGCGGGTGAGCTTGGAGTACTTGATAATCCACTTACCGTTGACCTTTGTGTAGCGATCCTGGTAGTTGCCATAGCCGTGCACCCCGAGAGTCCCGCCGAAGATAAGCACATCCTCCATCCTCCACCCGACTTCGGCAGTCGTCGCGGACGTCAGGTTGATCTGCGGGTCGAAGCCCTGATGGTGCGTATTGGCGCTACCGATCGTGAGCTTCAGGAAGGCGATGAAAGGATCCCTGCCGACAAGGATGGGGCCGCCGCTGCCCGTGGTGTCCACGACGACGTCGGGAGCGAGGAGTTCGCGCAGGGCGGCCCAGTTTTTCGTATCGATGTTGTGGAAGTAGTCCGTCTTGAGCTGCTTGACCGCTGCGATATCAGCGGCCGCGTCGGTCGCCGAGAAGACGCCCGGGGGCGCCGGCGGCTCGGCGTTGGCCATCGAGATGCCGACGGCACCAAGCATTGTCGCCGTGCCCAACGCCATAGCGGTGCGCAGTGCGCGTCGCTCGCCCGGTCCGGCCAGGAACCGACGATGATTTTCTACGGACATATCTCTTCTCCTCTTTGAGTGCGGATATCTCGAATGACGTGTGGTCAGTGGCGGATGATCCGCAGGACCAAGCGGCTCAGGTGCTTTGGTCCATGCAGAACCCGATTAGTGGCGATGGCGGCCTTGTCGAGGGAGTCATCGGCGATGACGCCGTCGGTAGTGGTGTTGCGGTCGTACCGGGGGGAGCTACTGCCGGAGACCTCCGACTGCCCACGTTCCGGTCGCCGCGGCCACACCGGTGATCGCGATTTCGGGCATGTGCCCGTGATGGACAGTCACCGTGGTGCCGCAATTGCTTTGCAGCGCAGACATATAGATCGACGCTCCGCTGACACGGACACCACCTACGGGCGTCATGTCCACGTCGACGTCATCGGCGAGAGCTGAGCTGAGCTGAATGTCGACCAGTTCTTGGTGTCGAGACTGCGGAAATAGCGCGCTTTGAGCGACTCGATCGCGTTGATCGCCTGCAATGTGTCCGGATCCACCGGGGTACCGCTCTTCCTCGTTGTCGACGCTCGCAACCTGCGGCCGTCATGAAGAAATTTCAGCGGCAGAACCTGCAACCATCTTGTCGACTATTCGATAATATATATCGAATAGTTGGCAGAACCTTAAGCAGGCGGTGCATACACGTCAAGCCCCACGCGTCGCAACGCGGACAAATCACCCCATGTGGCGCAACTCGGACAGATCACCCTGCGTGACGCAGTCGCCAAGAGCCTCAGGATTTCCCAGTCCCGTCTGCGAAACTGGCTGGCCCGCACCGATATCGACGACGGCAGACGCGATTGCTTGACCAGCAGCGAACGCGCCGAGTTGGTGGAACTGCGGCGCAAGGTCCGTCGGCTCGAGCTCGAGAATGAGATACTGCGCAAGGCCGCAGCCTATTTCGCGCGGGAGGAACGTCCTTCCAAAGCCGGCGATAGCCGGTCAGCCACCCCACCAGTAGACGTTCAGACGCGTCGGCTGCGATGACCAGCATCTCCCGAGCCCGACTGCGCGCCTTGCCATTCGCACATCCCCGCCGACAGCCGGACTGCTACAGCACATCAACGAGCGCTGGCCATTCATTCGCACCAATCCGAGAACCCATGTCCCGTAGGCGATATCACCCGAACGGTCATCAAACCGCAAGGCTGACACCAAGCGCAGTCCACACCAGGCGCAGCTACTACACTCGACGATGGGCGCGAAGGTCAGCGACGCTGGTATCGCGATCTCAGCCCTGGCCAGTCGATCCCGCTTCCACTCCTGGGTGTCGGGGTGGTCGACCTCGAATATCCGCGCGTGGGTGCCGCCATGGCGGTAGGCGGTGGTGTCCAGTCCCGCGCCGAGGATCACTACCTGCAAGGTGGTCGCGCCGGTCATGGTGGCAGCAGGCGCGTCCACTTGTTACAGAACACCTCTGCGACGGGCCGCTGCTGATCGCAAAACCCATAGGGCTACAAGCGAACCGGCCGTGCTGGCAAGCCATTCGGGTTCTACGTTCGAGGTGACGATGCCACCGGGAAGGGGAAACCCCGGTGGCACCTTCAAACGACGCGACCGAAGGTGATGCGGTCACGCAGCCGACGTCACGGAGGCCGGCGTATTTGGTGGGCTGTTGCGGCAGCTGCACCGTCTCGTGCGGGTTATTTTTCGCTGAGCTCGAAGTAGCCGTGGTCCGCGTAAATGTGCCGCGGCATATCTGGTCCGGCTGCGGCGCGCCGCGCCATCTCCTCGCGGAACACCGGATCTTGATTGTCACCTGTGCTTGCGGCCATATCGCCATCGGCCAACCATCGAGGCACCGCCGCGAACCGGTCCACTGTCTGGGTGTCGAGGTGCCAGACGAGGGTCACGACGGTTCCGGTTTCCTCGTACCAGCCGAGGAACTCTACGTTGTCTGCCAGTCGACGGTACGTAGGTTTCTGGACGGCGTGGCGTCCCGTGTGCGGACCCGCGGTCAGCGTGTATTCGATAAAACCGGCACCGGTGATCCAGGGGTCGAATTCCCAGCCGTTGGGCAAGTACAGGTGCAAGCGTTGTCCGACGATAGATTTCAACATTCGGCAGTCCGGGTCGGCCGAAACCGATTCCCGTTCCCCCTTTCAAGCGAGTTCCTGCGAACGATATTCGATGATCATCATGACCATAACGCCGCAGATCTTGGTTGTCTATTGAGCAAAGCTTCGGTGTCGATTTTCCTAGTGGCGCAACGAATTCCACGGCATGGCTGCGGTGTTGGCGACGCGTGGTCACAGCCATGGTGGACCGCCGGGTCGGCTTCGGCGCTCGATGAGCAGTGACTACCTCACACGCATCGGAGGCAGTTTGTCGAAGACGACCGGAAATTCCTTGAGGGCTCTGTGGAACGGTCCCGGCCGCCATTCCAGTTGTTCTACAGGCACGGCTGGCGTCATGTCGGGCACCGCCGCGAATAGTTGATCGATGCCATGCTGCGCGATCTCGTACGCCAGGGGTTTTGCTGGGCAGGCGTGTGGTCCGCCGCCAAACGCCACATGTGCCCGGTTGCCGATGTGGCTGCCGCCAGGGTCGACGGCAACGCGGATCGCCGGGTCGTTGTTGCAGGCAGCGAGGCTGACAACGACCGGCTGGTTGGCATCCAGCCACATACTGTCGACCATAATCGGCTGTTTCGGGTATCTGAAGCAGAAGTTCGCCATCGGCGGGTCGTTGAACAAGACCTCGTCGAGGGCGGTCACGGTCGACAAATTCCGACCGTAGTCGCCGCCGAACGCTCCGTACCGGGGATCGCGGAGCATCAACTCCAGCGTGTTGGTGATCAGATTACGTTCCAGTTCGAAACCGGCACCGTAAAAGCTCATCAGCTGAGCGAATACCTCGACATCGTCGAGCGCGCTGGGGTGGATCACCAGTCGCGAGGTGGCGTCCTTTTCCGGTTCGGGGTTTGCGCGCTTGAGCTGGATCAACTCCATCAGGGCGTCTTTGATCATCGTCATGCCCTGCTGGGCGGTGAGCGTACTACGCTGATCGAAACGTGCCGCCATACCGGTCGCGACCTGTTTCCCGATCTCCGCCGGGCAACCGCATATCCGGTTGAGGACCTCCAATACCAGGCCGAATGCGTAGTCGGCCATCAGATCGGCTGCACCTTTGCCACAGAACTTATTGATCAGCGGGATAGCGATATCCTCGACCAGCGCGTTTATGTTGTTCGTGTCGACTCCGTCGATGCTTGCGACGGAGGCACTTCGATAGCGATCGTGTGCGGCACCGGTGTTGTACCGCGCTGCGGGGAACCATGCCATCATCGCCAGGACGGGCGTATCCGCAGGAACGGTGACCTGCCATTCTCGGGGGTCCGACGGGAAGTGTTCGGGATCGTTGAGAATTCGCACCGCGGTCGCGTGGCTTATCACCAGAGTGGCCGGTACATGCGGCGCCAGATCGACCGGAACCAGCGAAGGATGATAACGGTGCCGCATCTCAGCGTAGGCGCTGTGCGGGTCGGCGGCGAAATTGGGGTCGTACATCGGAAACCGGTGGGATGCTTGGTGGACGGGGGTGGTCGGGTGGGCCGGGGACGACTGCGAGATCAAAATGTGGCTCCAGATGGATTGAATTAGGACTAGGACGCGGATCGCGATAACGGACGCAGATTCGAATTACGTGCAGATTGGAAGAAACAGGCTCCTGTTCGATGCCGGTATCGGCGACGACTTTTCTCTTCTGCGTTCATGCACGGGTCGATAGGCCGACGGATGGCGTTGAATCGCGCGTTTCACCGTGGACGCGGACCATCGCGGTGAGCGGTCTGGTCGATGAAATCGCCTCAGCGACATACTGATTCATGCGCGCGCCTCTCGTCAGGTCGATCCAGAACTATAGTCCCTACGATGAAGTTCGCAATCCGTGGTGCCCGGTGGCCAGCCGAGCCGACCCCGGCCCCCGGGAAAGCGCACACGGTCGCGGAAAGTCGAGCCGCACCGCAATCCCGAGAGCGGGCCAGCGCGTGGGTCGTCGTTTCGCGTGAGCAGGTCCAGCAACGAACTTGTCCAGCAGCGCCACCCGGAGTCGGGAAAACTCGTGTGGCGCAAGCACTCAGGTCCGCCGTGAAGCGGCGCGGTGACGAGGTTCACTTCGCGAGATACCTCTCCGGTGCTGACCGATCCGGCTGGCGGGACACACCGATCGCACGGGCTGATCCTGCGGCAGCCATGTTCCATTCTTCAGGATCGGTTGCCGCGCGGGCACTTCATGCAGAAGCTGCAAACCCCAGCGCCCGCGATATCTACCGGCGTCTGCGTCTGCCCGATTCCGATATTCGGATTCTGCTGCAAGCGACCGCCGACGACAAAGCCTCGAAGGAACGGTTGCACACCGATATCGAGACGAACGACGTGGAAGCCGAGGTGCATCGCCTCGAGGCGCTAGGAGCCGGCCGGAAGACCCCGCTCAGGCAAGATCATGCGCTGCGCGACGTCGCCGAGAACCGCGAGGTCGGCGACGTCACCACACTTGCCGACTCGACAGTGATAGATCTGGTCAAACGGGGTGCTTCGCTGTCAATTGACAACTGACTGCCCGCTGCAGTAGGCCTGCGCTCAAGGGCGGCGCCAGAGTTGTTAGATTCGGCGGGAGCTTGAACGGAGGCGTAGATGGTTCAGTGGGAGATTCCTCGACCGCCGACCAGTGTCTCGGCGCTGGTTGACCTCGGCGTTGATCTCGGTGTGCCCACAGCTGCATGCTTGGCTGGCACCGGACTCACTGAAGCGGCGCTGCGTGAAGGCGGTACCGAGGTGACTGCGCGACAGGAACAGTCGGTGGTCGGCAACTTGATGGCAGCGACGGATGGTCGGGACCTTCTCGGGCTCGAGGTCGGCAGCCGCTTCCACCTCACGTCCTTCGGCTTCTGGGGTTTTGCACTGTTGAGCAGCCCAACGCTCGGCGGCGCGCTCGATGTCGCACTTCAGTTCCTCGACCTTACGTATGCGTGGTCCCACTTCGAGCTCCGTCGCATCGGTGACGAGGTCCAGTTGGTACTCGATGCTCCGGATGTGCCGGAGCCATTGAGGCGCTTCGCCATCGAACGTGATCTCGCGGTCATCGCCACGCTTCAACGTGAGCTCTTCGCTGACCAGATCCTGGCCCGGCGGGTGGTACTCGCATTTCCGCCCGCGGACCCGCAGCGCTACGAACAGATCCTGGGAATCACACCGGAGTTCGCCGGCGACGAGACAGTCCTTGCCCTGGATGCCGCTCTGCTCGACCTTCCGATGCCACAGGCCAACGCTCACGCCCAAGCGCTCGCGCAGGAGCAATGCCGGGAGTTGCTCGAACGCAGTAGCGCCCGCACCGGTCTAGCAGGCCGCGTGCGCGACCTGCTGCTGGCGCGACCGGTCGACCCTCCGACGGCCGAGCGCGTCGCCCGCGAATTGATGATGAGTTCCCGCAATCTGCGTGAACGCCTGGCTGCCGAGCGGACTTCCTACCGTGAGCTGCTGGACGAGATCCGGGAGCATCTCGCCGAGGAGATGCTGGTAGGAGGCCTCACGGTCGCCCAAGCCGCTGAACGGCTCGGCTATCAAGAAGTGTCGAGCTTCTCGCATGCATTTCGTCGCTGGAAGGGGATGGGACCTCGCGCGTACCGGACCGCCCTGCTGGGGCCTGACTGACGGCCGCCGAAATTCACAAGTCTTGCGCCGACCGGCACCTGCCCGGCGGCTGGGCAATGGCCAAGAGTCTTGGCCATGCGTAACTACGACATCGTTATCTTCGGAGCGACCGGCTTCACCGGTCGGCTCGCTGCTGAATACTTGGCTGAACATCTGCCAGCCGAGGCCAGCTGGGCCATTGCGGGCCGAAGTGCGCAGAAACTGGAAGGCGTCCGCGACGGTCTGGGTCGGCCCGACTTGCCGATCCTCGTCGCCGACTCGTCCGATCCGGTTGCACTCGCGAAGGTCGCTGCGTCTACCCGGGTCCTGATCACGACCGTAGGCCCCTTACTGAAGTACGGCGAGGAACTTGTGAAGGCCTGTGCGGAAGCCGGCACCGACTACCTCGATCTCGCAGGCGAGCAGGAGTTCCTCGACACCATGTTTGTGAAGTACCGCGACACCGCCACCGCCAGCGGCGCCCGGATCGTGCACTCGGCAGGCTTCGATTCAGTACCGCATGACCTCGGCACCTACTTCACCGTCAAGTACCTTCCTGAGGACGTGCCGATCACCGTCGACGGGGTGGTCCAGGTCTCTGCGGGTATCTCGGGCGGCACCTACCACACGGTCGTCAATTACCTTTCGCGTCTGCGCCAGTGGCGTGCCGCGGCCCGTGCCCGTGCCTCCATTGAAGGGCAGCCGGCGGGGCGCGTCTCGCAGAACCCCAGCGCACGGCCGACCCGCCGGTTCGGATTCTGGCTTGTTCCGTTTCCCGGTGTCGACGGCCAAAACGTCGCTTACTCGGGTCGGCTGCTCGACCGGTATGGACCGGACTTCACGTACCGCCACTGGATCGGAACCCGCCACTTTGCGGCTGCGGCCGGGATCATCGGCTTGGTCAGCACGTTGCTGGTCGGTGCGCAAATAAAGCCGCTGCGGTCGGTACTGCTCGAGTTGAAGGATCCGGGTAAGGGGCCGACCGAGGCGGCCCGCGCGAAGAGCACGTTCACCGTCACCTTCCACGGCACCGGTGGCGACCGACACGTGATCTGCCGAGTGTCCGGCGGCGACCCCGGCTATACCGAAACGAGCAAAATCCTCGGCGAAGCCGCCATGAGCCTTGCCTTCGATGACCTGCCGCAGACGGCCGGTCCGGTTACGCCGGCCGCTGCCATGGGCGACGCACTGATCGACCGCTTGGTCAAGGCTGGGATCACGTTTGAACTCGTCGAGGAACGACCGGCCAAGTGAAGGACCTGACAGTACGTCCGCCAGCGGGCGAGTTGGACGCTGGGCAACACACATTGCAAAACCGACCAGTCCGTCGGACGATCCGCGATTCTGGCCGGATTGCGCCCCATATTTGCTGGATCACCCCTCCCGCTATTGGCTCCCTGAGCGTTGAATCTGACCCAGGGCAATGACCACAGGAGGATTGATGACCGACACCACCGATGTCACTGGCGGGCGTGTTTGTATCGTGGGGGCCGGGCCGGCCGGACTGTCGGCGGCCCGTGCCCTGAAACGGCTGGGCATCCCCTATGACCAGTACGAGCGGCACTCCGACGTCGGCGGAATCTGGGATCTCGATAATCCGGGAACCCCGATGTACAAGTCGGCCCACTTCATTTCGTCTCGCGGTACCTCTGGCTTCTTCGACTTCCCGATGCCCGACACTTACGCGGACTATCCGAGCAACCGCGATATTCTCCGGTACACAAGGGGTTTCGCCGCAGCCTACGGTCTACGTGATGCGATCCGGTTCAACTGTGCGGTTCAGCATGTCGAACAGGTCGGCGATATCTGGAGCGTCACTTTGCCCGACGGCACCGTCAAGCAATACCGCGCCGTCATTTGCGCCACCGGCGTCACCTGGGCCCCGCGCAGCCCGGAGCACCCAGGCACCTTCAAGGGTGAGATTCGGCATTCCTCGACCTATCGGGATCCCGAGGAGTTCCGCGGTAAGCGTGTGCTCGTCGTCGGCCTAGGCAACTCGGGTGCCGACATCGCCTGCGACGCGGCCGCCAATGCCGACACCGCGTTCGTCAGTGTGCGCCGGGGTTATCACGTAATCCCCAAGCACATCTTCGGGATTCCCTCCGACGAGTTCGGTAACCGCGGCCCGGACCTGCCTGTCAAGCTCGAGCGGCCGCTGATGCAAACGTTGTTGCGCATGATCCAGGGCGATCTCACCAAGTACGGCCTGCCGAAGCCGGATCACAAACTGTTCGAATCACATCCGCTACTGAACAGCCAACTCCTGCACTACCTGCAGCACGGCAGCTCCACCTGGAAGCCCAGCTGGGCCTGCGGCTGCTCAACCGCATGAACAAGCCCTACTGCGAACTGCCCGTCCAACAGGGCCGCGCACTCATCTCCGCGGAAGCCAGGATCTTCGGAAAACAACATCCGATCGAAACCGTCCGCGACATCACCATCCCCGGCGGGGTCGGCGACATCCCTGCTCGCCTTTACCGCCCCGCGGGTATCGAAGGCCCGTCGGCGGCTCTGGTGTACTTCCACGGCGGCGGATGGGTACTCGGCGACCTCGCCACCGCCGATACGGTGTCCCGATTCCTCGCCCACCACGCAGCCTTGACGGTGATCTCGATCGACTACCGCCTGGCACCCGAGCACCCCTTCCCCGCGGGACTCCAGGACGCGCTCGCTGCGTTCAACCACGTCGCCACGCATCCCACCGACTACAACATCGACCCGAATGCGGTGGGAGTCGGCGGAGAAAGCGCCGGCGGTAACCTCACCGCCGTCATCGCACAGCAAACGGCCCTGGCCGCCCGTTCCGAACCGACACCCACGCCCGCATTCCAACTCCTGTTTATGCCGGTGACCGACCTGTCCACCCGTCACGACTCCTACGGGCCCTTCGGCGATGGGTTGTTCTTGACCGCGGGTGACATGGACTGGTACCGCGACCACTACCTCACCGACCCGACGTTGGTAAAAGATCCCCGTGTTTCACCCCTGCTGGCCGAAGACGTGTCCGATGTCGCACCGGCCTACGTCGTTACTGCCGGTTTCGATGTCCTGCGCGACGAAGGCGAGGCGTATGCACGCAAGCTCGCCGACGCGGGAGTACCGGTAGCGTTGCGCCGCCAGCGCAGCATGGTCCACAGCATGATCAACGCGACCGGCATTTCTTCTGCTGCCAGGGAAGCACTCATCGACGCGGCCGGAGCTCTGCGTCTAGGTCTCACCTCCCTGGCTGGTCGGACGCCTGATCAACCGCCGTCGCAACAGGCAGACTGAACCTTGGAGCGGTATCTTCATCGACAGCCTCGGACGCGGTGCCCGGTAACTGCCGCATGCACCGAGCCGAAGCCGGAAACCCGGTCCGAGCCAACCGAATCGGGCCGGGCCAGATACCCCGCTCATCGGCCTCGAACGCGCCCGCACAGCGGTTGCTCGCCACTGGTCACTATGCACAAACATTCGCTGCGATCGCAATCTGGCTAAGCATTTACCGAAATACTCGAGGAGACCTGGATTGACCAGTACCAGCGGATGCTGCGCTCGATGGCGCGCCTACGGCGTCGGGGTGGCCTCTTTCGCATCCGACTGAGCGCCGGGGCTCGAGGATCGGATGTGCCGTGTCCGTACATGAGGATGTAGCAATCGGGCGCGCTGAATCTGTGTGCCTGTATCGCGTGGGGGTCCCCTACTTGCCGAAGGCCTCTTCGTAGAGTGCCCGTAGGTCATCGGTGGCCAGACCGCTCAGGCCGCAGATCGAGACGTGGCCGTCGGTGGCGCCGACGACGTAGGTCTGCCCGAGCTGGAAGTCGACCGGCAGCTCGCTCATGCCGAGGTCTGGCTTGGTCACGGTGACCAGGTCGGTGGCCGTGCCGCTGTAGAAGTGGGTCGCCTCCAGGGTTACCAGGTTGTCGGTCACATTGGTCACCTTGCCCTCGAAGGCGATCGCCTGACGGGCCACGATCTCGGCTGAAGGTGGCATGCACTTGGCGGCGACTCCAGGCCCGACGCTGAGCGCGGTCACGGTCTGCTTCGCCGTGCTCGTGTCCGGGTGGCCGGCGGGCTTGTCGTCCCCGTGGGTCACCACAGTGGCAATGGCGAGGACGGCAGCGGCTGCGGCAGCGGCGATCAGGACTGTCCTGGGCGGTCCGCCGCGATGGAGACGAGTGGTGGTCGGGTCGGTGTGGGGCTGGTTCATGGTGTCCTCCAGAAGGGAAGCCAAGGCGTCCGCGTCGGCCGGTGGCAGGGAGCGGGCCGGGTCTAGCGCGCGCAGCTGCTGACGAGTCTGCTCGTCAGCGTCGAAGCCGTTGTCGCTGTTCGTCATGGCCTTCTCCCTTCATCTGCTTGCTCATGTCCGGTGCCGCCTGGAACCTTTCGGATCGCGTCCTCGAGTTTTTTCTTTGCCCGGTGGAGCCGGATCGTCGCAGCGTTCACGGTGATGTCGAGGACCGTGGCTATCTCGGTCGGACCCAGGTCCTCCCAGGCCCAGAGCCGCAGAAGCTCGGCCTCGGCCGGGCGGAGTGTTTCCAAGGCTGCCGTCACCCGCTCGTCGGGGTCTTCGTCCTGCGCGAGCGATGCTGCAGGAGGATCGATCGCCGCGATCCGGGCCGCCACCCGCTGCTGGCGACGCGCGCTGCGCTGTGCGTTCGCCAGACAGTTGTGGGCGACGCCGTAGGCGTAGGGCAGTGCCTCGGCCGGCACCGCGTTCAACCGGCGCCACAGCACGAGCAGTACATCGGCGAGCACGTCCTCGGCCGTGGTCGGATCCGTACGCCGGGCGAGGTAGCGGCGCAGCGGCTCGACGACCTCGGCTGCGAGGTGCTCGAAACTCTCGCGGCGCTGGTCAGCATCCAGGCCGGGATCCATGTACGTCACCTTGGCCTATGTCCGGCGTCCAGACAGAAATTTCGCTTCGCGCAATGCTGGCGGCCGATTTTGCTCGGTTCCTCGGCCTTGGATGTCGCTGAGGACTGGCTACCGTCAGCGAGGTGACCATCGCTGCTCTGGTTGGGCCGGTGACGAAACGTCACCGGCCCTGAAGCGTGCCGCCGCACGGGTGTCGACTCAGCTGCGGCCCGCCCGGATCGCCTCGAAGACGTTGGGATCGACCAGCGTCGAGGTGTCACCGAGATCCCGGCCCTCGGCGACGTCGCGCAGCAGCCGGCGCATGATCTTGCCGCTGCGGGTCTTGGGCAGTTCGGGCACCACGTGGATCTCGCGTGGCCGCGCGATCGGGCTGATCTCGCGCGACACCTCCGCCTTCAGTTCGCCGACCAGCGCCGCGCCGGTGTCCTTGGCCTCGGCGGTCAGGATCACGAACGCGACGATGCCCTGCCCGGTGGTGTCGTCACTGGCACCGACCACCGCGGCCTCGGCGACACCGGAGTGCCCGACCAGCGCGGACTCCACCTCGGCGGTGGAGATGCGGTGACCCGACACGTTCATCACGTCATCGACGCGGCCCAGCACCCACAGATCACCGTCGGCGTCGAGTTTGGCGCCGTCACCGGCGAAGTACCAGCCCTGCTCGGCGTAACGCTGCCAGTAGGTGGCCCGGTAGCGCTGCATATCGCCCCAGATGCCGCGCAGCATCGACGGCCACGGCTGATCGAGCACCAGATAGCCGTTGGCCTCGGTCTCCCCGAGCCGCACCGGCTTTCCTTCCTCGTCCACGACGAGCGCGGAGATGCCGGGCAGCGGCGTCATCGCGGCACCGGGCTTGGCGGCGGTGACGCCCGGCAGCGGGGAGATCATGATCGCGCCGGTCTCGGTCTGCCACCAGGTGTCCACGATGGGCGCGGTGCTCGCGCCGATCACCTCCCGATACCAGCGCCAGGCCTCGGGGTTGATCGGCTCACCCACCGAGCCGAGCAACCGAATGCTGGACAGGTCGTGTGCGGCCGGGATCTCGCGGCCCCACTTCATGAACGTACGCACCAGCGTGGGTGCCGTGTAATAGATGCTGACACCGTACTTTTCGACGATCTGCCAGTGCCGGTGCTCGTCGGGGAAGTTCGGGGTGCCCTCGTAGACCACCTGGGTCACGCGGTTGGACAGCGGCCCGTACACGATATAGGTGTGCCCGGTGACCCAGCCGATATCGGCGGTGCACCAGTAGACGTCTTGTCCCGCTTTGTGATCGAAGACGTTGTGGTGGGTGTAGGCGGCCTGGGTCAGGTAGCCGCCGGTGGTGTGCAGGATGCCCTTGGGTTTCCCGGTGGTGCCCGAGGTGTAGAGGATGAACAGCGGATGCTCGGCATCGAAAGCCCGTGGCGCATGTTCTGGGCTCGCTCGGGCGACGGTCTCGTGCCACCACAGGTCCCGGCCCTCGGTCCACGGCACCTCGATATCGGTGCGCCGCACCACCAGCACATGCTCAACGCTGTGTGGCACATCCCCGTTCGCGTACAGCGCCTCATCGACCGCCTCCTTGAGCGGGGCGGCCTTACCACGGCGCCACTGACCGTCGGTAGTGATGATCAGCCGGGCGCTCGCGTCGTCGACCCGCTGACGCAGCGCGGTGGGGGAGAAGCCCGCGAAGACCACCGAATGCGTCAAACCCAATCGCGCACAGGCCAGCATCGACACGATCGCCTCGGGCACCATCGGCATATAGATCGCGACTCGATCGCCCGCCTCGAGCCCGAGCACAGTGAGATAGTTCGCGGCGCGCGACACCTCGGCCAGCAGTTCGGTATAGGTGATATCGCGGGAATCGCCCGGCTCGCCCTCCCAATGGATGGCGACCTGATCACCGTGCCCGTCCAGCACATGCCGGTCCACACAGTTGTAGGCGACATTGAGCTTGCCGTCGACGAACCACTTCGCCACCGGCGCGTCGCTCCAATCCAGCACCTGCGTCCATGGCTGATCCCAGTGCAGCCGTCCGGCCTGCTCGGCCCAGAACACGTCGCGCTCGGCCGCGGCCCGCTGGTACAGCGTGGCATCGGCGTTCGCCGCGGCCGCGAACTCCGCGGACGGCGGGTACGACTCCCGGTGGTCGGCGGTGGTATCGGTCATAGGGGGTGTGGCGCGGATACTCCCCCGCTCACGCGAGAGGAAGCGCCGTCCTCCTTTCATAGGTTGAATCGCGGGTTATTTCGGTGGTGCCGGTTAGGTTGACGGGCGTAGAGGAGGTGATGCGCTACACCTACCGACTGCGCCCTGGTGTGCAGGCGGAGCGGGTGCTTGCGTCGGAGCGTCCACTGATGAGCGCCGACCCGCGGTCGGTGCTGGTGGTCCAGTCACCTTGGCACCAGATACCGGGGTAGTTGTCGAATCGGGTCATGACCCGTGTCAGAGCCATCTACTCCTACTGGTCAGCGCGTATGCCGACGTCGATTGCCGCGGTGCGGCAAAGGAATTCACTTGCTCAGCTCGCGTCGACCGGCGGTTCGCACGAACCCGTCGACGAGGTCAACCCATGTCTGTGGCGGAAGGTCGTGGCCCATGCCGGGGATCAGGAACAACTCAGCGCCTAGGATTGCCGCGGCCGTTGCGCGTCCGCCTGACACATCGATCAATGGATCTGACAGGCCATGCACGACGAATGCCGGGATAGTCAACCGGCCAAGGTCTTTGGTGCGATCCGACGCCGCGAAGACGGCAGCGGCCTGTCGAAGTGCGCCATCTGGACTGGTGCCGCGGGCGACGCTGCGGGCGGCGAACTCGTGGAGGGCGCTCTCATCGAGGGGAAAGCCGGGTGAGGACAATGTGCACAGCATCTTCGTCAAGCGGGTGGTATTGGCGTCGCGATCGGCGGGGAATCGTTGGATGACATAGGAAACGGCGGCCGGTTTGCGGGGATAGCCTGCGCACAGGTTGCCGGTGGTCGACATGATCGAGGTGAGCGATCGGACCCGGCCCGGGTATTCGATCGCGATCGTTTGGGCGATCATGCCGCCCATAGACATTCCCATCACGTGCGCCGCCGAGACGTTGAGGTGGTCTAGGAGCCCGATCGCGTCCGCGGCGAGGTCTCGTAATAGGTAGGCGGGCCGTTGCAGCCGGAGGGCGACCCGGACCGGACTCTTGGGTTCGGTCAACTTCGTGGAACGTCCGCTATCACGGTTGTCGAACCTGATGACATAAAATCCGCGACCGGCGAGCTGTTCGCAGAATGTCTCGTTCCACGAGATCATTTGGCCGTGGATGCCGTGTACGAGCAGCAACGGCTGGCTGTTCGCGTCACCGAATGTCTCGTAGCAGATATCGATTCCGTTTACCGGGGCAAAATTTTCCACCATCGGGGCCCTTCTTTCTTTCGAGTCGGTGACGGAGCGGTTGCTCTACGCCGTCCGGTGATGAATCCGCCGTCGTGTCGGGACCGGCGCCGATGAACTACCGCATGTCGAGGCGATGCGGCGTGGAACCGCCTACCAGGTGCAGGTGAACGGCGATCGGCCCCAATGCGATCTCCGTTCTCTTGGCCCGGAGTTCGCTGACGGAACCCCGGACAGCTTCTTCGAGCAGTTCCAGCGCCGCGAGGGTAGAGGCCGCAACATCTCAACGGCATGTCCTCTCCTCCGAACGCCTGCCATAAAGGTAAGGAGAGACGAGTCGGTAGCACAGGTGGCCGTTGGCAAAAGACTTACTAGATTCGGCAATCCTCAATCGCGGCAACCGTCAGCGGGCGAGCCGCAGTGACCGGTAAGCCCGAGGACTGACGCCCTTCCAGCGACGGAAGGCGAGGCCCAAGCCGACGGGATTGCCCAGTGCCGCGGTGAGGTTGGCGATGACCGCCAGCTCCTGGTCGGCCCTCACCTCGAAGGCGGGGTCGACGAGCTGCTCAGCTCGTAGCCCTGTGCCGCGAAGACACACTTCGGCCGAGACGCCGTGGTCAGCACCTTGGCGGATCAGGTAGAGCGTGCCCGTGGGCGTGCGCGGGACATCCCGATGCACTGCGCGACTCCATTCGAACGACGACCGACGCCATTGCCGAATCTAGTAAATCTTCTGCCGAGAGTCACCTGTTCCCACGGTTTACAGACTCCTAAATTGAATCAAACCTGACCAGAACGGAAGAAGAACCATGGGACACAGCAAACCGCCTGCCGGTCCGTCAGTGACGATCATCGGCTCCGGCTTCGCTGGCCTTGGCATGGCCATCAAGCTCAAAGAGGCCGGCTACCACGACATCACGATTTTCGAGAAGGCCGACGACGTCGGGGGCTGTTGGAGAGACAACACCTACCCCGGTGCCGCCTGCGACGTGCCTTCGCACCTGTACTCGTTCTCGTTCGAGCCGAAATCCAACTGGTCGCGCCGGTTCGCTCCGCAGTCGGAGATACTCGAGTACCTCCGGCACTGCGCCCGCAAATACGATGTACTGCCCCACATCCGCTTCAACACCGAGGTCGTCGGAGCCACCTTCGATGAGCTGTCGAGCCAGTGGACCGTCGAGCTGTCCGATGGTAGTACGCACACGTCGACGCTGCTCATCCCAGCCACCGGTCAACTGAACCGACCGGCTTACCCTCGCATCCCCGGCATCGACACGTTTGCCGGGGAAATGTTTCACTCGGCCAGGTGGAACCACGACTACGATCTGACCGGCAAGCGCGTTGCAGTGGTCGGCACCGGAGCGTCAGCCATTCAGTTCGTGCCGCAGATCGCTCCCCGGGTCGCCGAGCTCACCCTCTTCCAACGCGCCGCCCCGCACGTTCTCCCCAAGCCGGATTACAGCTACCCCCGCTTGATTCGTGCGGTCTTCAATCGCATCCCCGCGCTACAACGACTCTCGCGCTTGGCAACCTACTGGCAACTGGAGCCGCGCGCTCTGGCCTTCACCAAGTTTCCCCAGCTGATGGCGCCAACGGAATACCAGTTCCGTAAGCGCCTTCGCCGCCAGATCACCGATCAGGCGCTGCTGGAAAAGCTCACCCCCGCGGACCCGATCGGCTGCAAGCGCATTCTGATCTCCAACGACTACTACGACGCGACAGTCCGTGCGAACGTGGAGGTGGTCACCTCGGCGATCACCGAGATCCGCCCAGGGGGGGTGGTCACGGCTGAGGGACGGGTCCACGAGGTCGACGCCATCATCCTGGGTACCGGCTTCCAAGCGACAGACATGCTCGCGCCCATGCATATCACCGGCCGCGGTGGCCGCGCACTGCGCGACGAGTGGGCCGAGGGCGCCGAAGCCTATCTCGGCATCTCGGTTGCCCAGTTCCCGAACCTTTTCATTCTCTATGGCCCCAATACGGGTTTGGGGCACACCTCGGTCATCTTGATGCATGAAGCCCAGATCAACTATGTGATACAGGCCATCGCAATGCTCGCAAAAGGCGACGTCGGTGCGCTCGAGGTGCGGGGCGACGTTCAGCAACGCTTCAATGAGGAGATTCAGGAGCGTATCCAGGCGAGTGTCTGGGACCAAGGCTGCACGAGCTGGTTGAAAACCGAATCCGGTAAGAATCCCACGACCTGGCCCGGCTTCACCTTTTCCTACTTCGCCCGCACTCGTCGCTTGAATCTGGACGACTACCTCATCGAGCCCACCGCCAACCCCGTCGTTGTCGGCGCGGGCGATCCAATATGACTTCGTCGCTGAACCACAGCAGGGCCTTCGCAACTACGACGGCCTCAGCACCAGAACCGGCCCGATTCGTGAACGCCGAGCGGCGAAAGACAGAGAGAAACGACCGATGAGCCTAGCGACCCACAGACGCCTGACCCGACTGCAAAGGATCGAACGGGCAATCGCTCTGGCGATCCCGCACCGCGCTTTCGGGTTGCTCGGACGGAATTCGCCCATCAATGCCGACGGTGACCGACTTGCGTCCGAGGCAGCAGGGGTCCTGCGTATTCTGAACAGGCTCCCTGGCGCCGACTTCTCCGACAAGCCCATCGAGCAGGCCCGCGAGCAGGTAGAAGACGAGGCAGCCGTCTTCGCCGACACCTTCGCGCCGTTCGCCGTCGTAGAAGACCTCCATATTCCCAGTTTCGCCGGATCCATCCCCGCCACGCGCTACCGCGCGCACGCCGGGGCACCCCGCGGACTCATCGTCTTCTTCCACGGTGGCGGTTGGGTCCTCGGCAGCCGCGCCTATATCGACTCCGCGGTCCGCTTCCTGGCGGTGCACACCGGGGCGGACGTGCTCTCGGTCGACTACCGCCTCGCCCCCGAGCATCCGTTCCCTGCCGCGATCGACGACGGACTGGCTGCCTGGGACTTCGCGGTCGAGCATGCCGCCGGCTGGGGAATCGACCCCGACCGCATCGTCGTTGCCGGAGACAGTGCGGGTGGCAACATCAGCGCGACTCTCAGCCAATTGCTCCGCGGTCACGCCCACCCGCCCCGCATGCAGGCACTTCTCTTCCCGGCGCTGGACCTGTCGACCGAGCACCCCTCGTATGAGGAGTTCGCCGACGGTTACTACCTCACTCGCAAGAAAATGCGCTGGTTCAAGGACCACTACCTCGCCAAGCCGGACGATGCCCTGGACCACCGGGCCTCACCCCTGCTCTGCGATGACCTCACCGGCCTTCCGCCCGCCTATATCGCCGTCGCGGGATTCGACCCGTTACGTGACGAAGGCATCGCCTACGCCGCACGACTCAAAGAGGCCGGCGTGCCCGTCACCCTGCATCGCGCCCCCGGGCTCATCCACGCCTACATCTATGTCACCGCACTCAGCCCCGGCGCACGAGCATCGACACTTCATGCGGCCGCGGCGATCGTCGCGGCACTCGACGCTCCGTAGGCCGGGCAGAACGTCTCGAACCCATCGATCCGTGAGGAAGGAACTTCAATGCGTTATCCCCCGTCGCTGACACGCCGACGGCTCCTCGTTGGAACCACCACCAGTGCGCTGGCCGCATTCCTTGCAGTTCGTATGCGCTCGAGCGCTCCGGCAATTCCGAGCGACAAGCGGACGCCCTGGGAGCCGATTCAGTTCGACCGGGCAAGTCCTCCGGTTCCGGTGGTCGAACACGTCGTGAAGAGTGCGGATGGGACTCCGATCGCGGTGCAGGAATACGGGCAACCGCGCGGGACGGCACCGACGTTGGTCATGCTGCACGGGTACCCCAACAGTCACGCGGTGTGGTTCCCGATCCTGCCGTGGCTCGTTGACGAGTTTCATGTGCTCACCTACGACATGCGCGGTGTGGGTAATTCTGGAAAACCAGACGACGTGGACTCGTATGTTCTCGACCGGCTCGACGAAGATTTCAGCGCGGTGGTCGACAACTTTGCCCCGGATGAGCGGGTCCACTACATCGGGCATGATTTCGGTGGCGTCATCGGGTGGGACCTGCTGACGAAGCCGGAATTGGCCTCGCGGATAGCATCCTTCACCACATTCGGGGCTCCGTCGTTCGACATGTTCGGCGCCTGGTTCAGGAGGCATGTAGCGTTTGCAGATCAGCCGTTCGGATTGCTGGATATCCTCAATCAGATGATACGGATCCCAGAGTTCTGGGGGTTCGCAGCCAAGCCGGTCGTCGCCGCAACGTGGGCACGCATACCGCGCTCTACGAGCATCTTCGATCAGGCCGTCAGATGGCTCCACAAGATGTCGAACGAGCCGCGTGAAGCCAATCACCCCAACGATGACGGCTATCATGCCGGACTCGCGTACACCGCCAATTTCTCAGATCGTGTGATGAACCCGCGGTACACCAGCCTCCCAGCGGGAACCCCTCCCGTGCAGACCCTGGAAGGTGTCTACGATCGGTTCTTCTCCAACGAGTTTCAAGCTTCGATGGATTCATTTGGAATTCCCATCGAGAGGCGTCTCTACAACGCCGGCCACTGGGGAATTGCAACTACAGCCAACGACCAGATCGCAAACCTGATCAGATCATGGGTCCGAATCAATTCAGACAGTTGACCTCGATTTTTCTTGCGTCTGCCGTGCCGGCACACCGTCTTGCCGATGATCCACTGCAAGACGCGCGGATCCCGCCGACTATTGTCGCGGGAGTCTTGGACATCGCCGAGCAGCGCGGCACCAATACCGAGCCCTGGCTTGCCGGCACCGGATTGACCCGTGGCCAGATCGATCTGCCGGGGACGCGATTGTCGTTCCGTCAGGCAACGACCATTCTGCGACGGGCCCTGCGTGCCTTGCCCGCAGGGCCCGTCGGAATGCGCGTCGGCACCCGTGACGTGCTGTTGTCCTGGGGCCTGGTCGGCTTCGCCGTTCGATCCTCCAGCTCCGGCGCAGAGGCGATGGCGGTCGGCGTACGCCTACACCAGGCGGCTGGGAGCCTGGTGAACTACGAAATCGAATACAGCACAGACGAATTCGAAATAAGGCTGTTAGAGCGCAGCCCGGATGCCGAGCTGCTGCCCTTCTTGAGCGAAGAGGCCTGCGCGTCGATCGTCGCGTTGCTGCGTGCGGCGTTCGGCAGCCAACTCCGGCCGAAGCGGATGGAATTCGCCTACCCGGCGCCCACATACGCCGACGTCTACCGTCGGTACTTCCAATGTCCGATTCAGTTCGGCGCGCAACACGTGCGCATGTGGTTCGACACCGAACTACTGGACCGCCCGATTCCGACCGCCAACCCCGCCCAATTCGCGATCGCCGTCGAGGCGGCACGTCAGTTGGCCGACGCGGAAGGCCATGGCCCCGACACGGTGGCCGCTGTCGTAGGCGTACTACGGGAGAATCTGCGACACCCGGTGACAATGGCGCAAACCGCCGACCGGCTGGCGATCAGTGAGCGTACTTTGCACCGGCGGCTGACCGAGGCCGGTCTGAAGTTCGGTGAGATTCGTGACCGGGTCCGTATGCAGCGTGCGACGGTACTGTTGCGTGAATCCAACATCCCGGTCGCCACTGTCGCCACCGAGGTCGGATTCAGCGACAGCCGCCAGTTCCGCCGCGCGTACCAACGCTGGACCGGGAAGTCCCCCAGCACCGAACGCGCGTCGGCAAGACGCTGACCCTCGAGATACCGGGGCCGAACCCGCCTCCGAAGGACAAACCCGCTGCTAGCGGTCGTCTAGGCACGTGGCACGCGGCTAGATTTCGCCACATTGGCAGTGTCCGCAATGGTGGAGGCACCGATTGCTCCGACATCGTCGGACTTCTGATCGAGGGCGAAGGCGCTTGTCACCGAGCCGGCCGACTCCCTTACCCCCGGAACGTAGGTTGCCGTTCGAACTTTGCCGCCCGCTTCGCATCTCGTAGGTAACCACCACACCCCGAGAGGATCGGACGGTCCAGATCAATCCGAATCTGCGCCTCCAAGCCGAGACACACACCCGCGGCCTCCATGGAGTTCCGCTCCTACGGGGGCTGCAGGAGCAACTCTTCCAATAGCCTCCGGAAGATAACGATGCTCTCCTCGGCTCGGCGCGTCGGCACCAGAATCGCTCGAGGCCCTTCGACGAAGTTGGTTGCACTGGCGCGCCTGACCTGATCGGTGAGGGAATGAGCTGCCTGCTCGTAGTCTGCGGATGCGCCACACCGAAGCCGGCGGCAACTGGGCCGATGGTGAACTCGCCTACCTTTATGTGTTGGCGAATTGGTCAACGCGAGGCTACTGGATCGGACGCGGTCGGCATTCTGGAGACGCTGTTGCGCGTCGGTCGTGCGCTGCTCGCCGAACTCTCCGCTGCATGTGTGAGACGGCGACTCGTCAACGAGCCGGTGCACACCCACCTGCGACGTCACCGGTACCAAACCGCTCGAGCTCGTAGGTGCCTCGATGTTCACATGCGCAGTTCGCTTCGGCGATCCGCATCGAAGCAGAGCGTATTTCAGACTTCACACTTGTTCGCATCCGGTCGATTCTTTCGCACCATTGGTCGTGCAGGATTCTCCAGTCTTCGGCGGCGGTGTGGATCCACCTCTCTTCCAGCTCCGCCGCAGCCAAAGCCGGTTTCTCCCTCTCGACTTCGTTCTCACCGTGTGCGGCGCGGTCGACCAGTTCGGTCCAGCGATTGAAATCCTGATGTAGTGCGTTTTCGACTGTCTTGTGCATTGCCAGCTCCTTTGGTGACGGTAGTTATCTTGTGGATCGGTTTCTTGATCTAGGAAGATGGGGTTCGGGTTCCGGCAGCGCGGCCGGACAGCACGGCCCTGGGGCCAAGAGCCGCTGAGGCTCGCCGATGCAACAGTTCTGGTGTTATGGGGACGCTCAGCTCTGCGGCGACGTCACGCAATCGCGCGGCTATCGTGACGGACCGCGATGTCGCAGGGGTCTCAACGTCCTCGTTGCGGTGACGGACGGAAGACTGCAGATCGCGAGTCGATTGCGGATTTTCTGCTTGCTGACCTCGCGGGCAGATTGCCGGATGTACGGTCGCTTCGACCGAGTATCCGCAGGGCTACCGACCTTCCGGCCGTCCATTTTCATTTCAGTTTGGTCACAGTTTACGCACGATCAGTTAACGGTGCATAGAGGAAACGCGGAAATTTCATAGGAAATCGCAGGTGCGCCTGCATTTCGCCACTCATCCAGGGAGTTTGCGGCCCGGTGTCGGAGTCCGAGCAGACGAGAAGTGGCCTGTGCAGCAGGTGTAGGCGCAGCAACCGCCAGAGACGTGGCGGCTCGCGGCGCCGTTGCAGTGGAACCAGATGCCGCAGAACACCGCCGCGCACCTCGGGTCACACGGGCTCGTCGGTATCGGTGCGCACCCGCGGTCCGGTCACAACCCGGCACGGCAAACAACACCCACGACTAGATGATCCACACACCGCAACAGCAGTCGCCGAGAAGGCGCGGCACCCGAACAGACACGGCAGTCGACCCTCCACGCCACCGCTTCATTCAGCTATTCAGCCCGCACAAGCCAAAACCGTTAGAGCGCAACCAAATACGAGGATCTCGCCATCCTCCTCGATCCCGCGCTCGGCTCACTCACCCATCGACACTGATTTCCCATGCATCGAAGCGCTCCAGAGCTGCCGCGAACAACGGTGTCGTGCCTTCCGGAAACGAGTACCCGACGACCTTGGAGGCGCTATGGGGGTAGCGCTGGGCTTGGATGAGCCGTTTCTCGGGGAGCCGCGTCTCGCGCTGGCCCGCGACGTTCAGGGACTGGGTCATGTCGTGCAAAGTCTCTCGGCCGGTGAGCTCGCACAGCCGGTTAACGGTTGCTGTGCCGCCCTCGGCGGCAAGTGCTCGCACCAGACCGAGCGACGCAGAAGTCGCACCTTGAAGGATCCCGACGATCAGGTCGACGTCCCAGACAACCCATTCGACCTCACGCCCCCACCCGACGTTGACCCGCGCCGTCAGCGGATCAGACCCAGGAAGTGGTGGCGCCTCGCTCTCGTCGTCGGCAGCAGCGGCAGCGGCAACTCCGGGCGCGAGTCGCTCGGCGAGCGCTACTTGGGCGGCAAGTAATCCGAGCTGAACTCGCAACTCGGGCGCGATGTCGCTACCTTCCAGGTCGCGGGCAGCCGAATGTAGCTGAGCGCGTGCGAATTCGAGCGCATCGAAACTCCCTGGAGCGGTCACACCGATCAGACTATCGACATAACCGGATCGTGCTGCCCGAAAATCCGCTCCATTCGCCGACCGCATCATGCACACGCCCATCCGGAACTCGCCCAGGCGGACCCCGATGTACGGCACGGTCAAGTGGAGCCGATAGGAAGGCACACGTCAGCCCGTTGCCCAGCAACGGAGTTTCTCTGGGTTGCGCACCACCCAGATGTGCCTGATCCGTCCACCTCTGACGTCAAACGCGAACACTGTCACCGTGACGCCGTCTTGCTGAGCGACCGCACAAGCATCGAATGAGAACCCTCGCGCATTCTGCAGAGCAGACTGATCACAGTGCCCGGTTGCTCGGAACCGGGCGGCGCCCCGACGACCGAATGAGTTCGGCCGCAGCGCACGGACACGCTCGGGCGGGTTAGGCCGCGCGGACCGGGGGACTGCTCGACGTCCGGCTGGGGCGGCACCGTGCGGGATCCCCGCCGTCACTCCTTCCTAATTCCTGGTCACCTCGAGTTCTACACTGCCCCGGTTGTTGTCGTAGAAGCTCCAGGCGTCGTTGGCGAAGGCGTACAGGTACCCGGAGTGGCATATCCGCTGGTTGGTTCCCGCGCCGATGGCGATGCGCTGGTGGAGGGCCTGCGCACCGTCGAGCGGGATCGCGTCATTGGCGACGACGCCGATCAGCGACATCCATGGCATGCCTTCGTCCCGGCGGGTCAGCAGGAAGTTGGCCCTCGGGTTGCGGGTCACGCGCTGGAACAACCGCTCGCCCTGACCGACCAGCGTGGCGGCCAAGCGCAAAACCTCGCCGGGTCGGAAGCGGTGCCAGCCGGTGGTGCCGGCGGGCCCGGACGCGATGTTGAGATCCGTCCACCGACCCGCCGCAGCGAAGGTGTAGTCACCGGCTTCGAGGTAGAGGCCCGTCCAGTTCCACGGATCACGGGCGGACACGCTGACCGTGCTGGACTCACCTGGTGCGAGTGTCCGCGTGCGCCGGTACGGGCCGCTGGTGATCGGTGGAGTCTGGTGACGCTTATACACCGACCGGTGCAGCAAGGTGTTGTTCCCGTCCTTGTCGATCACCGGGGCGGCGCGGGGTCGCGGCTCGCAAATAGACTCCAGTAGCGGGCGGACAAGGGGTTCGTACAACGGCTCGAGCAAGCCGTAGACGCCTTGGTTGTCATCGTGCAGCGTGCCGAGCGCGTCGGGCCGTATCTGGTCCTCGACCTCCTTGCTGAATTCGAGTCCGATCGCGGCGCGTGACTCGTCGATCATCCATTTCAGCGCGCCGTCGCTCAGGCCCGTCTCCGGGTGGCCGCCACCCACATCCAGGTGGCTGCCCGGGAACCACACTTGCTTGATGTCCTGGTTCGGCGCCGGGTCCGACCACAACGTCGGAGTGAACGGCCCCCGCTGCTCGTCGAGCGCCACCGCGTGGCGACCGTGGCGCACAGCCGGATTGAGCCGCACATCGTGGAAGGCATGCCGGCGGGCGGGGTCCAACAGGTTGAGCCAGCCCAGGTTGTCCGGGATACCCAGCGCTCCGACGGTGTCCCACACTCCGATGAAGTCCACCGGAATCGCATCGGCCTGCTCCGGGTCGTAGGTGAATCGGAGAGTGTCGCGCCACCCTCGATCGGCGTCCCGCCGCTGGCGGTAACGCCGCTGGTACACATGCCGGATCTGACGCCAGACCTCGTCTTCGTCCGAGCACGTGGTATCGATCAGCCCGCACGCCGCGATCAGCCCGGCGAGGCTGCGTGCGGTGTAGGCGCCGCGACTGAAACCGAACAGCGCGATTCTGTCCCCAGGCCGGTAGGTGGTGGTGAGCCAGTGGTAGGCGTCCATCACGTTGCTCGACAACCCGACCCCGGCGACTCCTCCCAACAGCCAGCCGGCCAGACCACCGCTCTCGGTCCCGACTCCGGGCCGGTACCGCCTCAGCTGTTCCTCCCCGTCCTTCGTGGTATCGGCGAGGGCGTTGTAGAAACGGCGCACATTCGTCACCGCCAACTGGCCCAGCGTGTTCCAAGTGCCATCGCAGCACATGACGAGCCGACGCATCATTGCACCTCCTGGTACGCAGATGATTCCGGTGGAGTGGTGTGAACGGTTGTGGATCCTTGCCGCCGCCACTGTTGGATCCCCATCTATTGGCGACAAACCCGAAAGACCGGTCTGTTCATCCTGCTCTGACGAATGCGCGGTTGTCACTGGTCGTTAAGCATCGAAACAGCTTGCGCTGCGATCGGCTCATCCCATCTCAGCGACAAACGGTGACTCCGCGACGATAGCTGGGTAGCATCAATCCGCTAGCTCGAGCTGCAATATCTATGATGACGTGGCCACATTCCCTGCCTGTCCGATATTTGCGGACAGATCTGTGACGAGCGCCCAGCCCCACCTGGATGTGAAAACCGAGCCACCCGGAAACGTTTTTTCCGCATCGCGTCACACCCACCGCGTTGAGTCGCGAACTGGAGGAGCGTGATCACTAACGGTAGGCCTTGGCTCTGCCGGTTCCCGAGCGGTTGAATCGCCGGTCCTCCTGATAGCTACCCACACCGGACTTCCACCGGCGGGCGACGACGCGCTCACGAAACCAGCGAGCAATCACTCACCCTCTGAGCACGCAAGGAGCGACAGATATGACCTCTGTGATCGATCCGAATGCAGTGCCGGCAGAAGAGAATACGGTCGACATCGATTCAGCGAAGCTCGACGCCGCACGGTCGAAATGGGCTGTCGAGGCAGGGCTGTCGTCTGCGACCGACCCGGCCGGCGCCGGGGTCGCCCTCCTCGAACCGGAGGCAGAGCAAGAGCCGCCTACGACACTCGAGCGCGACGAAGCTGCGAGGCGCACAGAGCAACGAGCCGGCCTTCTCGTTCAAAAGGTCAGCGGTCGATATCGTTCGCCGATCACAGGTTTCCAGCTCGAACTGCGAGTCGACGTGGACGGCAACACACCGCTCGGCAAGTTGAGTGGTGACTACTACACCATTTCCGGCGGCGTGACCTCGTACTTCGGTTCATGGACCGTCGATGCCACCACCATTTCGGCCACTCCAACACAGGTCATCATCAGGGGCACCGCTCGCCAGACTTGGTCCACGACGTTCACGGTGGCCACAGTCAGCATTCCCCGAACCACGATCCTCCAGCCGCCGGCTCCAGCGACCCTGCGCTGGAGCACCCCCAGCGGGGCAATCGGAGCAACATATGTCTGCGGCCACGAGTCGTCCGCGTTCCGGACGGTGGCACTGGAACAGGACATCGAGTCCGGAGTGCCTTCGTTCACCAGCTACAACACCGGTTCGCTGCCCAGCGGTGGACCGGCTCGGGCGCTCTCCACCGCGGGCGCCTACCTGGAGGCCGGTATCCAAATCCTCGGGACCGGCCGCGACAACATCATCGCGACACCGGCGAACCATGTCTGGAACAATGCAAGCCTGCACCACGCGATGGAGACACATTTTTCACGGTTCCGTGACGTCCCCCAGTTCAAGGTGTGGTTATTGCACGCAATGAGGCACTCATTCGGCACCGGCCTTCGCGGAATCATGTTCGACCAGCAGGGCCCGCAACGGCAAGGGTGTGCCAGTTTCTACCAGGCGATCTCGGCATCGACCGCGCAGAATTTGCGCGAACAGCTCTATGTCAACGTCCATGAGCTCGGGCATTGTTTCAACCTTTTCCATTCCTTCCACAAAGACAGCATGAGTCCCCCGCTCCCGAAGCGGCTGGGCGCTCTGTCTTGGATGAACTACCCGGGCAATTACCAGCCGGGAGGATCCGCCCCCGGAGGCGAAGCCGCATTCTGGGGCGCCTTCCCGTTCCAGTTCGACAGGCTCGAACTGGCGCATCTGCGGCACGGCTTCCGAAACGAAGTCATCATGGGCGGCAACCCGTTCGGCACCGGCGCTGCCATGGAGAACCAGAATTTGGCGATCGGCGAGCCCACGTCCACGAGTTTGCGGCTCGACATCGCAGCAGTGCCCGCCCATCCCATGCTCGGGACGCCCGTGGTCTTGGAGATCCGGCTCACGTCCCAGTCCGAGCAGTACGTCCACACCTCCGAACAACTGCACCCCAAGTTCGGTGTTGTCACAGTGTTGATCGACCGTCCTCGCGGCGATCGCTTCGTGCACCGGCCACCGGTGTCGGCGTGCGCAGAGCCGGAACTGGTGCCCGTGCACGCTGGTGACAACGTGGCGGTGAGCGCCTACGTCGGCTATGACGCCGTGGTCGGGCAGGTATTCGAGGATCCGGGCACGTATCACGTGCAGGCGGTATACGCGACGCCCGATGGCAACGAGGTGGTCTCGCCGCGACAGACCATCCGGATCGGTGCACCCCGCACTCGCGAGGAGGACGACGTTGCCGAACTCCTGCTCACCAACGATGTGGGCATGGTGCTCACCCTGAAGGGCACCGACTCCGAGTACCTCGCCGCCGGAACGGCGGCCCTCGAAACGGTTCTCGAAAAACACCCCAAGAATCCCAACGCCGTCTACGCGGACTTTGCGCTCGGCATCAACGCGGCACGGGAGTTCACACGGGTTGCACCCGACGGCACCGTCGATGTGCGGCCCCGCGACATGGAGCGCGCGGAGAAGCATCTGTCGGCGGTCATCAGCGCGTCCAAGGGCGACAAGGGCATCGACGACCTCACGGTCCTGGATGTCATGTCGCGGCTCGCCGCGAGCTATCGCATCGAGGGCGATACTGCTGCCGCAAACCGGACAAGCGAGGATGCGGTCAAGCTCGCTCGCTCGAAGCATCTACCCGCGCACATCGCCGACGGACTGAAGAAGTGAATTGAGGTGAGGATCCGGTGCAACCCAAAGAATCCGATCAAGGTCTGAAACTCGAGATCGGCGAAGGATTCGAGGACGACAACCTGCGGGTTCTGGTGGACGGTCGTGAGGTCTGGCACGGAGCCGGCCTCACGACCAACTACTCGGTCGGTCTGGCCGACGTTGTCGACGTGCCGGTCGAAAAGACCGGACCTGTCTCTGTCGAGGTGTTGTCGCGCCGCGGCGGGTCGGCTTCGTACAGTGTCGACCTCACCGCCGGGACCGGAATTCGGCTGCGGTGCCAGCTCGATCCGACCAGCGAGCACCTCGAACTAGGTCCCGCTCCGACGGCGCCCTTGTTCTGAAGTTCGTCCCAGATCTGGTATTCAGCACCACATTCCGTCAGCGTGCCAGTTCATCCAGAGTCGCCAGGAACCAGTCGCGACCAAGCGCCGTGCTAAAGCCCTGCTCGACCAAGACCTCGGCGAGGGTGGCGCACTCCGGCGGGATGTGGCCGTTGGCTCCCGGGAATCCGACCGCGCACTCGCTGATGCAGGCCATGCCGTTGGTGGTGTGGTTGCGGCCGGTGAGCAGACAGGAGCGCCCGCCGGATGAGGAATTCCGGCGTTGCGGGGGTCACACTCGGATCGCAGACCTGAACCTTCGTCAGCGCTGGAAAGTGGGACGGTATGAGCGGAGCGGCGAACGAGCTACACAGTGATCATGGTCCGGATTCGAACCGCACATCCGACCCCGGTGCCAGCAAATCGCCGATCGAGCCATCAGCACCAGGCGGACACGAGCAGATGGTGTGGATCGAGGGCGGCACGTTCACCATGGGTTCGGACAGCCACTACCCCGAGGAGGCACCGACCCACCGGGTGTCGGTCGCCGGATTCTGGATCGACCCGCATCCGGTGACGAATACCGAATTCGCTCTGTTCGTCTCCCGCACCCGCTACGTCACTGCCGCCGAGCGCATACCGACTGCCGCCGAATATCCCGACGCCGATCCGACCCGGCTGGTCGCGGGGTCATCGGTGTTCATCAAGCCGGATCGTCCGGTGCGCCTGGACCGGCCCTATCAGTGGTGGCATTGGGTTCCCGGTGCGGATTGGCGACATCCACAGGGCCCGGGTACCTCCATCCGGAAGCGACCCGATCACCCGGTGGTGCACATCGCCTGGGACGACGTCGCGGCATACGCCGACTGGGCGGGTAAGGACGTGCCGACGGAGGCCGAGTGGGAGTACGCCTGCCGAGGGGGTTTGGATCGCGCCGAGTTCGCGTGGGGCGACGAATTCGAGCCGGGAAACACGGTGATGGCCAATACCTGGCATGGCGAATTCCCACACCACAACACGCGGGTGGACCGATTCGAAGGAACGTCACCGGTGGGGTCCTTCCCGGCGAATGGATACGGCCTGATGGATATGGTCGGCAATGCGTGGGAGTGGACCCAGGACTGGTACACCGCCCACCAGGGCCAAGCGCATGGCTGCTGCGTCGCCGTCGATCCGCGGGGCGGCCCGGAAGAAGACAGCCGCGACCGTGCACAGCCGCACATCGGCCGCCGCGTCATCAAGGGTGGCTCGCATCTGTGTGCCCCGAACTACTGCCAGCGATACCGGCCGGCCGCCCGAATGGCCCAGGCTGTCGACACATCGACCTCCCACCTGGGATTCCGGTTGATCGTTCGACGGTGAATCGATCCGGATCGGCGAACCGGTTCCGCGTCACTCGGGTACGCACTCGACATCCGAGGATAGAGCCCGAGCCGGACGCCTGGTACGGCCGACGAACGGTATCGACGAGGAGAAAGGATGACATGGTTCGTGGGATATCTCGACCATCGCGTCCTTGCCCTTGTTCTTGATCGTGCTGGCGCTCGCCCAAGCCGAAACGGTTGCGAATACGCCATGCCGTCGCGCTGCCTCGGGCGATCTCCCTTGCTTCGGTCGAGTTCACTGCAGGCGGTTCGACGGGAGGCTGCCCGGCATCCGGCATTGCACATTGCCCCGCTGAGCAACATCGCACAAGCGAGTCCCGTTATGCTGCGCGGATATGCGCGGATGAGTACTATGCAACGCGTTACTCAAAAGCTGCTCTGGGGCAACAGATTTGGCGCATAGCGGGCGCTCCGGCAGGATGTTCGACGATCGCATCACGGCGTGCTCGACGGGAGTTCAGAAGATGTCAAAACCGTACCGCCTGAACGATTCGGTCTCGACCTCAGCCGGTGGGGTCGACTCGCGTTCATGATGATCCCTCTGGCGAGCTCGGTGCCGACGACGTGCGGCGACCACCGAGAGACCAGACCGTGGCGGTCCCTCGCAGTAGGCGTTGACTTGCGAATGCACGACTCCTGGAGGATGTTTCACCAGGGATGCGGCTTCACGTTCCGTTTCCTGTCTAGCCATTCGTCGTCGCTTATCGTTGATTGTTCGGAGTTCATCTGTGACACCTCATCCGCCGGAGACGTCGTGGTCGTCCAGCCCGGTCGCGCACGGCTCACCGATCGACACCGCCGGGCCGCGCTATCCGATGTATACCGAGGACTTCGCCACCGATCCGCACCAGGCGTACCGGGAGATGCGGTCCAGGTGGGGGTCGATGGTCCCGGTGGAGATCGCGCCGGGGATACCAGCCACGCTGGTGGTCAGCTATCGCACCGCATTGCGAATCCTCAACGATCCCGACCATTTTCGCGCGGATCCGCGGGCGTGGCAGAAGAAGGTGCCATCGGGATGTCCGATACTGCCGATGTTGGAGTGGCGGCCCAACGCCCTGCGCAGCGACGGGCCCGAACACGAGCGTTACCGCGCGGCCAATAGCGCGGCCATCGGCGGTGTGGATCTCAACGCCATGCACGCGGCGGTCGAAGAGATCGCTATCCCGCTGATCAACGCCTTCTGCCAAGCCGGTTCGGCGGATCTGATCGGTCAGTATGCGTTCCCGCTCGTATTCCAGGCACTGAATACGATATTGGGGTGTTCGGCCGACATCGGCGAGCAGGTGGCGACTGGTATGGCCGCCATGTTCGACTCGAACGAAAGCGCCCAAGAGGGTGGCGCGATGTTGGCCGCGGCGTTGTTGGAGCACACCGGCCGCAAGCGTTCGATCCCCGGCGATGACATCACCTCCCGGCTGATCGCACATCCTGAAGTGTTGTCCGACTCGGAGATGGTCCATCAGCTGGTGACGTTGTACGGGGCCGGAATCGAGCCCCAGGTGCACCTGATCGGGAATGCCCTGCGACTCATGCTGACCGACGACCGGTTCGCCAGCGACGTGCTCGGCGGGAACCTGTCGACACGGGATGCTCTGGACGAGGTGCTGTTCACTGATCCGCCGCTGGCCAACTATTGCGTGACATATCCGCGTCAGCCGATTCTGATCGATCACGTCTGGTTGCCTGCCGACCAGCCGGTGCTGATCAGCATGGCGGCCTGCAACACCGATCCGAGTGTCCGTTCCATGAACATCACCGGCAACCGTTCGCACCTGGCCTTCAGTGCCGGGCCACACACCTGCCCGGCACAGCAGATTGCCTATCTGATCGCCCAGGACGCCATCGATCAACTACTCGACGGTCTTCCTGAAATCCGCCTTGCCGGTTCGCCCAGTGACTTGACCTGGCGACCGGGCCCCTTCCACCGGGCACTCGCCGAGTTGCCGGTCACATTTCCACCGTCCCCTCCTCTTCGTGTCAACTTCAGTTAGTCAGTGTCGAGTTAGGAATTCCGATGGAGACAATTCCCGCCCCGCTGGTCCTCGATCCCACCGGGCATGACATCCAAGGCCAGTCGAAGCTCCTGCGGGAACGTGGTCCGGTGACATCGGTTGAGCTGCCGGGTGGTGTGCGGGCCTGGTCGGTGACCGATCCCGAGGTGCTCGAGCAGTTGCTCGTCGACAAGCGCGTATCGAAGGATGCACGCGCGCACTGGCCCAAGTTCAGGAACGGGGAGATCCCGGAGAATTGGCCGCTGTATCTCTGGGTCGCGGTCGACAATATGTTCACCGCGTACGGCGACAATCACAAACGCCTGCGCAAGCTGATCCAGCCCGCGTTCACGCACCGCCGCACCGAGGCGATGCGCGGACAGATCGAGCGAATCACCTCGGATCTGCTGACCGGACTCGAGAAGACCCCGGCAGGTGAATCGGTCGACCTGCGTGAGGGTTTCGCGTATCCCCTGCCGATTCAGGTGATTTCCGAGCTGATGGGGGTGCCCGACCACCTCGGTCCCGGCCTGCGCACGTGCGTCGACGGAATCTTCGACACCTCGCTCACCCCGGAGGCGTCCCAAGCCAACTATCTCGAGATGTACCGGATACTCGGCGAACTCGTGGAGTACCGCCGCGCGACACCGGGCGATGACATCACCAGCGTGCTGATTACGCATCGAGATGACGAGCAGGAGGGTGACAAAGCCGCGCTCTCCGAGAACGAACTCATCGGCACCCTCCTGCTCGTCATCAGCGCTGGTCACGAAACCACCGTCAACCTGCTCGATCAGGCTGTCCACGCGCTGCTGACCCACCCGGAGCAGCGGGCCGCCGTGGTCGAAGGGCGGGCGACGTGGGCTGACGTGGTCGAGGAGACACTACGGTTCGAGGCGCCGGTCGCGCATCTGCCCCTGCGCTACGCGGTGGACGATATCGACATCGACGGCGTCCAGATCGGCAAGGGCGATGCCATCCTCGCCTCCTACGCCGCGGCCAACCGTCACCCGAGGTGGCACGGCGACACCGCCGACCAATTCGACACAGCCCGAACCGACAAGAGGCATCTGTCCTTCGGCTATGGCGTGCACCTGTGCCTGGGCGCACCGCTGGCCCGGCTGGAAGCGATGGTCGCGCTGCCCGCGATCTTCGAACGCTTCCCGGATATGCGGCTGGCCGCCGATTCGACGGAGGATTTGGGTACCGTCGCGAGTTTCATCTCCAACGGACACCGACACCTCCCGGTGTATCTCACAGGTGGTGCGGGCGCGATCGGCTGAGCTCGACTTCAGAGCCGCTACGTCCATTGTGGAAGGGGCCGTCCGGTGCGCACGCCAACGTGCTGGAGATGGACCCGGGCACGTCGTGGCCGCGCCGCGATATCCACGAACCCGGCTCACATCGCGCGCCACGCGGCATGAGCGTCGCGATGAACTTCCGATCAGCCGGACGGCAGCGCGTCGAACAGCTGCGCACGTTTCGGGTACTGCGGCGGAAGGGATTGACCCTGACCCTGCGTCAGGGTTGGAGCCTTGTCACATGACGAATAACAGCACTTCCTCGGCTCGGCTCGCTCCGCCGATCGGAGGGTTCCAGGAGATCGACGGCCGCCGTGTTTTCGTGCATCGGGCGGGCAGCGGCGGACCAGCCGTCGTATTCCTGCCGGGCGCCAGCGCGGTCGGCCTGGACTATTTCGTTGTCCAGCAAGAGGTTTCGCAGTTCACCACCGCCGTGGTGTATGACCGTGGCGGCACGGGCTACAGCGATCCCGTCCCGCTGCCGCGCACCGCCACCGAGGTCGCCACGGAACTGCACGAGCTGCTGCGCGCCCAGAACATCGCCGCCCCATACGTTCTCGCGCCACACTCGCTCGGCGGCTTCTACGCGCATCGGTTCGCGCAGTTGTACCCGCAGGACGTGGCCGGACTGGTCTGGTTGGACGGCCTGCACCGCGACTGGGACGACTTCATGCCGCCCGCGATGCAGCTGGCCGCGGCCGAGCAGATGGCACCTGATCTCGAGCAGCTCGAACAGATGCGCCCGGCCCTGCGTGAGATGCACGCCGAGTTGCTCGCGGACTACCCGGAGCACATGCGGCAACCGCTGAGCGATGCCAAGGTGAGTGACGAATGGATGCACGTCGGCATCGCCGAGCGCAGCACGTTGGTCGAACTCGCCACCGAACTGCGGGCCGGGCCGAACATTCCCGACGTCCCGGTGGTCGCTCTCACCGTGTTGGGCATCGACCCCGCGCAGCAGGCGCGGACGTTGCAAGAGATGCACGACGGCAAGACGAGAATGGATGCGGCCCTGGTGAGCGCGGTCTCGCACGGGGAGCAACGTATCCTCTCCGACACCCTCCACCACCGGCTCTGCTTCGATCGCCCGGACGCCGTGGTCCAGGCGATCCGCGACGTTGTCGACCGGGCGGCTCGCCGCTGAGTTCACCCACCACGCCGGCAACGCAAGCTCCGCCGGCGTGCCATCCCCCTAGACTCGGCACGATCACGTTTCACAAAGACGAGGAGGACGGTGCTCACGATCAGCCAACTGGCGGCGACCGCCGGCGTGACCGTGCGCACCATTCGCCATTACCACCACGTCGGCCTGTTGCCCGAGCCCGAGCGCGATGCCTCCGGCTACCGCCGCTACAGCGCGCAAGCGGCGGTGGATCTCATCCGGATCAGGACCCTCGCCGATGCCGGTGTTCCGCTGGCCCGTATCGACGCGCTGCTGCATGCACAGCCGACCGAGTTCGCCTCGGCCATCACCGACATCGACGCCGAATTGCAGCGCAAGATCGACCAGCTCACCGAATACCGCCACCGGATCGCTGAATTGGCCAGCGGCGAAAGGCTTGTCCTGCCCCCGGAGGTGGTCGCCATCCTGAACCGGATGCGCAGTCTCGGAGTCAGCGAACTGCGGGTGCGACTCGAGCGCGACTCGTGGATTCTGATGCAGGCACTCGATCCGCGCGCCATGCCGCAACGGATACGGGACAAGAACGCCGGCTTCGACGACCCCGAGACGACGCGCCTGTACCTCGCCTGTGATCAAGCAGTCGACTGGGATCCGCACGATCCACGCCTGGACCGGCTCATCGATGACCTGGACGCATGGGAGATCAAATACGAACGAGACAACGGCCAGCCGGGGTATCTGAAGCTGGTCTCTTCCCGGATCTCCGAGGCATCACCGGCATGGCAACGCATCCTCGATGCGCTCGCCCACCGTGCCCTGCGGCGCCGAACCGCCGGGCACGACGCTGAAGCCGCCACCGTGGTCACGTCCGACAGTTGATGCACGCACATCGGGGATGTCCGCGACTCTCGTCCACACGGATTCTGCGGAGGAGTCCGATATCTCCCGATGTCGCGATTGCCTGCTCCGGATCATCCGCGACCCTTGCCCTGGCTATCGGCCGGTTTGTGTGCGGAGGGCGGCATAGCATCCGCCATCGACGAGCAGGTCGATACCGTTGAGGAAGCCGGCTCGATCCGACAACGCGAACGCGACCACGGTAGCCACCTCCTCGGCATGACCCTTACGCCGCAACGGCGTCTGCTCCACCAACCGAGCCATGATCGGATGCGCCTCGGCCTCCTGCTCCCCCTGCGGAGTATCGATCACACCGGGCGAGACCGAGCAGATGCGCGCCCCGGCAGGCCCGAGCCGCACCGCCTCCTGCCACACGAACCGATGCACACCGAGCTTCGCCAGCGTGTACGCCATACCGGTGTCCTCGATATCGGGTCCGACGGCAGCGCGGATATGGTCGAGGAACTCCTCGTGCAACGGATCATCCAGCACCGCCAACGCCGCCACATCCGGCGTCTTCGGATACACCATCGGCGACATCGACGCGAACACCACCATCGCCGTCCCCTCAACCGCCAACGGCCGCAACGTTTCCGCCAGCCGTGCCGTCGCCACCAGATCGACAGTGAAGATCCGCCGCCAATCCGCCATTGTCGGGGAAACACCCGCGGCATGTGCTATCGACCGCAACGTGCCCAGCTCAGCGACCCGCTTCGCCAACCGCGCCAGCCCGTCGTCATCGGTGACATCCAGCACGAACGGCTCGGCCACCACACCACCACCCGCCGACAACTCCGCCGCCGCGGCAGTCACCGTCTCCGGATCACGATCGACCATCAACACCGTATCCACTTGCCCGACAAGCTCCCGCGCACACGCCAAACCCATCCCACGACCAGCACCGGTCACCACACCAACCGTCGTCACCACATTCCTCCTTCTATCGAAAACTTCGGAACTCTACTGTCTGCCAAGGGTTTCCGGTTCAGCCCAGCACCGCTGCAGGCCCTCCCGCGCGGCTCGGGTCACCAATTCGATTCGGAAGCCGGTCGCACCGGTCAAGAATGCGAAGAATGGCGCACCGGATACCGTGCGCGTCGCCTCGATCGTGTACCCGTGCCGCTGCAACTCGGCCGTGTCGGCGGCCACATCATCCGACCAAAACCCGAGGTGGTGCACACCGACGCCGGCCGCTGGCTCCCACAGCGTGTCGGGAATACTGCGGACGATCTCCAGCCGCGGCACCGTCGTCGAGAACACACACCGCATGTCCAGCACCGCGTCCCCCGACGGCAGCGTCACCGATACCGGTCCGCCGGTTTCCGCGCCCCACTCATATCCGAACACCGACGTAAGCGTGGCGACGGTCGCGTCGAAATCCGCGGCGACGATACCGATATGGAACTGATCCACTGCCTTCATCGCTACCTCCTAGCGCAACGGCCTCGACCGTTTCCGACGGCGAACTTCTCCCCTCAACCATCTCGCTGTCGGTGCGCCGCTACCAGGGAGCAGCATCCCAATCCGTGGTGTAGCGGGCTACACCATCGGGCCACTCACATCCAAGCGCGAGCCAAGAGGCGGCGACTACCGTCGAGGATCCACCGGGCGCGCTCTGCTGGAGCGATCCCGGCCTGCGCGAGACTGCGTAGCGGAACTTCAGCGCTGATAGTCACATCTCGGGACAGCAGCGACAGCACTTCCTCCAGTGGCAACTCGCCCTGGCCGGGAATGGCTCGCTCATACATTGCTTCATCCATATAGGCCGAAAGGCTGTCGGACTCACGTGGGCCGTCGCTGAGCTGACAATATCCAATGAGCTGCTGATCTATCTTCCGGATATCATCGGGCCCTTCCCCCGCTCGCGCGAGATGGAGCGTATCCAGCAGGATCTTCAGGTTTGGTTGGTCGAGCCGTTTCACCAGATCAACCGCTGCCGCGAGGGATGGCACATGCGAGAGCGGTGTGAACTCGAGCAGCACGTCGACCTGAGCGGCTCGAGCAATCCGGCAGAACTCGCCAAGGAGATCTTCGATGTAATCTGGACTCTGCCGCAGATTCGCTTCGGGCTCGAATGCGCAAGTAAGCCATACGGTATTACTTGACGTCGCTCATGCTCTTGCCGACGTCGGCGAGGGTCAGCGCCTTGCCGTAATCGCACTTGTACACGTACGGCGCCGCATCGCAGCGGAAAGGCCCGTTGGTCGTCACCGGGACCGCGAAGGACCGGTTCCGCCTGGATTGCGCATTACGGGTCGGCGCCGACCACGCCATCGTGGTCGAGAGCGAGGACCCGATCGAGCGGGTATGGGACCTGACCGACGGCCGGATGGCCGACGTCGTGATCGACGCCGCATCCGGGAGCAATGTGACCAGCTGACAAGACGTTTCGGCGCCGGGAGCGGCGGAACGCTGCTCCCGGCGTCGCTCTGCTTGGTCAGCCGGTCACTTCGATCGCACGTTCAGGGCAGGCAGCGGCAGCATCGCGCACCGGCGCCTCGAACTCCGCGAGCACCTCCGGCACCTGCACCTCGGCGTAGCCGTCGTCGGTCAGCGCGAACACCTCGGAGCAGAGGGTCAGACAGATCCCGTGGCCTCGGCAGCGATCCGAATCGACCGTAACTTTCATCATGCCTCGCTCGGCGCGAGGGTGAACTCCAGGTGCAACTCCATCAGCCCGCGCAGGATGAAGGTCGGCATGTACTGGTAACTCCTGGCATCCGCCGGCCCGTGCACACGCTCACTGATCCGGATATCGGTGGTGCGGCCGAACAACCGCTCGATAGCGACCCGCGCCTCGGCGCGCGCCAGCGGTGCACCGGGGCAGGTGTGGATGCCGCGGCCGAAGGCGATATGCGAGCGAGCGTTCGAACGCGCGGGATCGAAGGTCGCCGGATCCTCGAAACGGCGCGGATCCCGATTGGCCGCTCCATTGACGACCATGACCGTGCTACCGGCCGGGAGGTCGACCTCGCCCACGGTGGTCGGCACCCGCGAGAGCCGGAAGTCGCCCTTCACCGGGCTTTCGGTGCGCAGCACCTCCTCGATGAAATTGGGGATACGGTTGGGTTCGGCGCGCAGCAACTGCTGAATATCGGGGCGCTCGGCGATGATCTTGAGCGCGGTGCCGAGGAGCCGGACCGTGGTCTCCTGGCCTGCGGAGAAAAGATTGGCCGCGACCCGGACGACGTCGAGAACCGAGGGCTGCGAGCCATCGGGGAAGGTGGCCGCGGCCATACTGGTGAGCACATCACCGCGCGGTTCGCGGCGGCGGTCCTCGATGTAGGTGGAGAACTTCCCGTACAGGAATTCGAGCGGATTGTGCGCGATGGCCTCCCCCTCGGTGCTGCCGACCCCAGCGCCCGCACTATGCGGGTTGCGCTGGAGTGCGTCGAGGAACTCCTCCTGGTCGGCCGCTGGCACCCCGAGCAGGTCGGCGATGACGTACAAGGTGAACGGCCCGGCGAATTCGCCGACCACATCGCCCTCGCCGGACGCGAGATAACCGTCCAGCACCCGATCGGCGATCGTCCACATGGCGTCCTCGTTCTCCTTGAGGCGCTTCGGGGTGATCAACCGCATCAGCAGCGCACGGTGATCGGTGTGCGTCGGCGGGTCGAGCGTCGGCAGTTGATCGCTCAGCGGCAGCGAGTCGCGGTGCTGTTCGATCAGCCCGCTGACATCGTCACCCTCGAGCGGGACCGGGAACCCGGGGAACGGACCGCTGACCGAGAGGCACGAGGAAAATGTCTCCGGGTCGTTGTACACCTCGAGCGCCTCGTCGTACCCGGTCACCATGACGACGTCGTGGTGCTCCTCGCGCAACACCGGGCATTGCGCCCGCAACGCGTCGAAGTACGGGTATGGATCGACGACGAGCTCGTCACTCAGAAAAAAGTCGACGTTCTGGAAGTTGTTCACCACGCGCGGTCCCCTTCGGCGGCTCGCTTGAAAATTTGACTCTCAGTATACGAGAATGATATTTTCACGCCCTTGGCATGCGGTCAACCGGAGGACGACCGATGCCCGCCCCGCCTATCTGTCCAGAGTCAGCGAAGATCCACCACTTCAACGGCGTTCATGCGCCGCCCGGAAAGTACGCAGCTCACGAGCGATGTCGGGGCCGGTCGGGGTGTAGATCGCCTCACGGAAGCCCATTTCAGCGAGCTGGGAGAGTTCTGCGGCAATACGCTTTTCGTCACCGACCATGGTGTGGGTATCCATATGGTCGAGCAGCAGGCGATCACGGTCGGTCAAATGGGTGAAGTGACCTTCGAAGGTCAACAGGTGGCGTTCACCGGCCGGGGCAAGCGCCTCGATGGCCTCGCGCCAGACTCGGCCACCGGGCATGGCATCGACCGCAGCGGCACCGCCCATGGCGTAGGTGGCGTGCCAATCCGTGACCCGCCGCGGTCCGATGGCCTCACGAACCCGGTCCGACCCGGAGTCTTCGCCGGGGTCGAGGACGGTGCCGGAGAACAGCTCCGCGGACGGCAGTTCTGGGTGCACAGGTCCGATGATCCCGTCGGCGACTTCGGCGGCGAGCACGGCTCCCTTGGGGCCCATGACACTGAGCCACAGCGGCACGTCGATCGGCCGCGGCGCGGCCAAACCGTCCGCGTGCAACATTCGGGTCGGCGCACCGTCGACGACCGCGGTTTCGCCGGACAGTAGGAGCCGCAGGGCCGCAACATAATCGCCGAGTGCGCGCAAGGTCATGGGACGCTGCCCCACCGCCAACTGGGCAGTGAAGCCGGTGCCGAAGCAGGCCCGGAATCGCCCTCGGGAGATGCGGGCGATGGTGGCGATCCCGCTCGCCATGGCCATCGGCGATCGTTGGTCGGGAACGAAGACCGCGGAGCCCAGACCTATGCGAGTCGTCCGTACCGCGGCGAGGGCGAGATGAACGAAGGGGTCTTCCCACAGTGGCGCCGAGTCGAAGATCCAGGCCCTGGAATAGCCGAGTTCCTCGGCGAGTACGACCAGGTCGGCGAAGTCCGGGCCCGGCGGGAGCCCGCAGGACAGCTCGAGATCGGTTAAATCGCCCGCCATTTCAGGACGGCATCTCGAAGCCGGCGACGATCACCACATTGGCGTCGGCCGCGGCGTGCCGCAGCGGCATCACCTGCTGATATTCGGCCGAGTCATACCAGGCGCGGGCCGCTTCGACGGATTCGAACTCCAGCACAATTGTTCGGTCGCCGTGCCAATCACCTTCCAGCACAGCAGGTTTCGGGTCCACTACCAGAACCTTCGCGCCGCTGGCGATCATCGATGGTGCGGCCGCTCGCATATAGGCTTCCAGCCCGGCCGGGTCATTGATGGATTCGGTCACGATGACGTATCCCTTGGACATGGGTTCTCCTTTGAACTGGCCAGCTGGACGGCAGCAGCACCGTCGCGTGCGCCGGGCTCCACTTCGATGCATAGCTCAAAGATATTTCGACCGGTCGGTATATGAGACTAGAGCGGGATGCGACCCAGAGCAACAGGAATGCCCGGATCACACAACCGACGCCGATCATCGTTGCGGCACTATGGGACTGTCCGCACAGGTGACGAGGAAGGTCCGAATGACATACGTTCCCGAGCCCACCAGGTACGACAGCGCCATGCGCTATCGCCGTTCGGGCCGGTCCGGCCTGGATCTACCGCTGCTCTCGCTCGGCTTCTGGCACAACTTCGGCGACGATCGTCCCTACCTCGTCCAGCGCGAGATCGCCCTGCGCGCCTTCGACCTCGGCATCACCCATTTCGACCTGGCCAACAACTACGGCCCGCCGTACGGATCGGCCGAGATCACCGCCGGACGAATCCTGAGTGCGGATCTCGCGCCGTACCGCGACGAACTCGTCATCTCCACCAAAGCGGGATGGGATATGTGGCCCGGGCCGTACGGGCAGGGCGGCGGGTCGCGCAAATACCTGCTCGCCTCCCTCGATCAGTCGCTGACCCGGCTCGGGCTCGACTACGTCGACATCTTCTATTCGCACCGGTTCGACCCGACGACCCCGCTCGAGGAAACCGCGGCGGCACTGAATACCGCTGTCCGCCAAGGGAAAGCGCTCTACGTGGGGATTTCGTCGTACACCGCGCAGGATTCCGTCGCGATGGCGAGGATCTTGCGTGAGCTCGGCACACCGCTGCTCATCCACCAGCCGTCCTACTCGATGCTCAACCGCTGGATCGAGACCGAAGGACTGCTCGACGCCGCCGCCGAAGCAGGGTTCGGCGTCATCGGGTTCACCGCGCTCGCACAGGGCCTGCTCACCTCGAAGTACCTCGACGGCATTCCGGCGAATTCACGTGCCACACAAGGCAAGTCGTTCCAAACCGAATTGCTCACCCCCGATATGATCGAGCGGTTACGCAAGCTGAACACGATCGCGGATCAGCGCGGACAAACGCTGGCACAACTGGCCCTGTCCTGGGCGCTGCGCGACGACCGCGTGACCTCGCTGGTGATCGGCGCGTCCACCACCGACCAACTCGATCAGAATGTCGCGGCGCTGGACAAGCTCGATTTCGACGCCGACGAACTCGCCGATATCGACACCATCCTCGATAACGACGGCGCAGTCGATCTGTGGCAGTCGGCGCGCCGAGGCACCCTCTGAAACGGCACTTTTCGCTTATCCCCCAACGCCACGGTTATCGGTGTTGCGCCGGCAGAATATGGGGGTTGAGGATGAGCGCGGGGTCCATGCCGTGCCGAATCGCTTTCATCAGGTCGATATCGACCGAGGATCTGCCGAGATGGATCCATGGGGCTTTCGAACGGCCGACTCCGTGCTCGGCGCTGATACTTCCGTCGTGGGCCGCGACCAACTCGAATACCAACTCGGTAATCCGCTGGGCGGCTTCGGGAGCCACATCCAACAGATTTACATGGACATTGCCGTCGGCGATATGGCCGAACACGATCAGCCGGACGGACGGAAATACCGAGTCGATCTCACGGCGGAGCACACCTATGAAGGACTCCAACTCCGCGAGCGGCGTCGTGACATCCAGTTTCACCGGAGGGGTCGCGGAGGCGGCGTTGACGGATTCGGTGTGGCTTTCCCGGAACTCCCAGAGCCGCCGACCGCGCCCGAGCGTCGCGTCGACGACGAGATCGCCTGCCTGTTCGAGTGTTTCGAGCAGCACCGTGGCGACCTCCGGCGATCCGGATGCCTCGACGAGCAGATAGTACGGCGCGCTCTCACCGAGGGGATGGCGGAGGTTTCGGTGCTGCAGGACCAGCGTCATCCCGTCGTCCGTCATGAGCTCCGCGGCTTCGATGGTGAGCCCGGCCCGTCGGAACGCATCCGTCAATGCCAGTGCCGATTCGACGGTTTCGACCCCGGCCAGCACCACCTCGGTGTGCGTCGGCGGTACGTGCAGCTTCATCAGGACCCTGGTGACGACCGCCAGCGTGCCCTCCGATCCCGCGAGCAGTCCCGGCAGGTGGTAGCCCACATTGTCTTTGGTGAAGTTCTTCCACCGGGTGAGCACACTGCCGTCCGACAGCACGGCCTCGATGCCGAGCAACTGGGCTCGGGTGTCGCCGTACTTGATCACGCGAACGCCGCCGGCATTCGTTGCCACGATTCCGCCCAGCGTGGCCGAGTCCCGGGAGGCGAGATCGATACCGAAAGTCAGGCCCGCCCGTTGTGCGGCCGTATGCGCCGCGGCGACGGTGGTGCCCGCCCCGGCCGCGAGTGTGCGGGCGATCGGATCGACCGCCTCGATCGCGTCGAGACGTTCCGAGCTCAAGACGATCTCGCCGTGCATCGGGATGGAACCACCGACCAGTCCGGTATTGCCGCCTTGCGTGACGACCCCGATCCGGGACGCATGGCACAGTCGCATGACCCGGGCTACTTCGTCGGTGCAACCAGGACGCACCACCGCGGTGGTGCCACCGTGCCAGCGACCGGTCCAGTCGGTGACATAGCGAGCGGTCATCTCGGGATCGGTGAAGACGTGCGCCTTTCCGACAATATCGGACAGCTCGCGGACAAGACGTGCCGTCGCCTCGGGACGCATCCTTTCGACGTGCGCGGTACTATCGGGCATCGCGGCCGACCTCGCGTTCCCGCACAATGGCGAACACTCGTTTGCGGGTCAGGAACCATCCGCCGACCAATGCCGGCACCATGATCACTCCCGCCGCGATCACCGCGCCACGCTGCACGCTGTCGTCGCTGGACGCCATCAACGTGACCACCCCGGCTAGGAACACCAGCGTCGCGATACTCGTATACGGCGCACCGATCAACCGGAACGACGGACGCTCGGCCAAACCCTTGCGCCACCAATGCCACAGTTTCAGCTGGCACAGGATGATCGCGGTCCAGGAGGTGATCGTGCCCAGCGCGGACATGTTGAGCACGATCTCGTAGGCACGCTCGGGTACCACGGCGTTCAATCCGACGCCGCTCAGCGCGATGGCACCGGTGGCGAGGATACCGACGTAGGGCACGCCGCCGCTCGACATCCGCGCGGCCGCCTTGGGCGCGCTGCCGTTCATCGACATCGATCGCAGGATCCGGCCGGTCGAGTACAGGCCCGCGTTCAGACTGGAGAAAGCCGCCGTCATGACAACCAGGTTCATGATCGAGTCTGCGCCGCCCACACCGAGTTTCGAGAAGAAGGTGACGAAAGGGCTCTCACCGGATTTGAAGGCCGTGTAGGGCAGCAGCAGTCCGAGCAGCACCAGCGAGCCGACGTAGAACAGGGCGATACGAGCGATCACCGAGTTGATAGCCCGCGGCATGATCTTCTCCGGATTCTCCGCCTCGCCCGCCGCCGTACCGACCAATTCCACTCCGGAGTAGGCGAATACGACGCCCGTGGTGACGATGACCAGCGGCAGCAAACCGGTCGGGAACAACCCGCCGTGGTCGGTGAGCACGCTGAATCCAGTGGACTGACCTTGGAGGGTGAATCGGCCGGTGAGGAAGACGGTTCCGATGATCAGGAAGGTGACCAGCGCGACGACCTTGATCAACGCCGCCCAGAACTCGAGCTCACCGAACCAGCGCACCGACACCAAGTTGATCGAGACAACGAGCGCCAAGGCAATGAGCGCGATGAACCACTGGGGAACTACGTGAAATGTTCCCCAGTAGTGGACGTAGGTGGCGATGGCGGTGATGTCCACGATCCCGCTCATGCACCAGTGGAAGAAGTACATCCACCCGATCGTGAAAGCCAGCTTCTCACCATAGAACTCACGCGCATAGGACACGAACGATCCGGAGGACGGACGATGCAACACCAGCTCGCCCAGCGCCCGCAGGATGAAGAACACGAAAATGCCACACACGGCGTACACCAGGAACAGACCCGGACCGGCACTGGCCAGCCGACCACCCGCGCCGAGGAACAGGCCGGTGCCGATCGCGCCGCCGATCGCGATCATCTGCAGCTGACGCGGGCGCAACGCCTTGTGATAGCCCGCATCCTCGGCGTGCAACGCGTCCGCGGGGGCCGACACCTCAGGATTGGGACGAACTGTCGCCATCGGTGGTCTCCTGCGGTGACGGGAATATATCGCCAATCAATGTACCGTCGAATATTGGCACGATCAATAGGGGTGCAGATTCGGACGTCTCCGTTCACACAGGCTTCTTCGAGCAGTGGACCCCGGCAAGTTCACGGCAACTGACATCGCAAGACAACGTGTTTCTCGACGCGGGCCGAGCATCTGGCACAGCCACCGCACCGGGCAGCCAATCACTCACATCCGTCAGGCTGAGCCTGCTCCGCCCGATGGGGTGAACATAGCGATGTCGCCCAAAGCGTCGTCGGCTCGGCCAGCAGTCTCCGGATCACCGCGCTCACCTAGCCCGGGAGCGATCGTCACCAGGCGCGGATGAGCCGACCGCGGCACTACCGAACATTCGGACCGGGTGGGGCCGGTGATCGAGCGGGCGACTGCGCCCAGCGTGCCATCGGCTCGACGGCAAGCCCTGCCGCCAGCAGGATCGCGCCGAACAGGATCCAGCCGACGCGGCCCCAGTCGATGCAGAGCAGGCTGAGTAGCGCCGGTGCCGCGGCGACGCAGATCCCGGTGCCCATGCCGAAGATCCCCTGATAGCGACCTTGCGCGTGATCGGGCGCCAGCGCGAAGCTCAACTCGAATTCACCGGCGGCTTGGCCGATTTCGCCCATCGTGTACACGACGACGGTAAGTGTCAGGAGCAGACCGGCGAGCAGTGGTGGCGCTGCGGCGGTCATGGTGAACAGCAGGCAGCCGGACGCGAGCAGAATGGCGGCGCGGCGAGTGATCGCGGCGCCGTCGGCTATCGAGTCGACGCGTCGGCCCGCGCGGACCTGCAGAAAGACGACCAGCAGGGTGTTGGTCAGCAATAGGGGCGAAACCAGCCAGGCGGGCGCGGAGGTGTGCGTAACGATCCAGAGTGGAAGAACCACGGTGAGCACCGCATAGTGCAGCGACAACACGCCGTACACCGCGGTAACCCCGAGGTAGGGCAGATCCAACCGGCCGGCGTTGTCGTCGGCGGGTTTCGGGAGCGGTGGCTGCCGGGGAATGCGCGCGATGAGCAGCGCGGTGAGCAGGAAGCTGGCCGCATCGGCGAGTATCAGGATCAGATACGCCGCATGGGTGTCGTGCAGGATGGCCAGTCCCGCACCGCCGACGCCCACCGCAACCCCGATATTGGTCACCGACCGCAAGTATCCGCGAAGATGAGCTCGGCGCCGACCGCCGACTCGGGCGATCAGCGCGCCGCGCGCGGCCCTGCTGCCCTGCTCGGCGATCCCGACCGCCACCGCGATCACGACGAATGCGGTGAAACCGTGGACTAGGGCGAGAGCACCGGTGGCCAGACCTTCGGCGGTCAGCGTGATCAGGTACACCTCGCGCGCGCCGATACGGTCGGCGAGGTGTCCCGCTACGGGCCCCGCGCCGAGCCCGAGCAGGCCCGCGATGGTCAGTCCGGCCCCCACCTCCGTCGCGGTCAACCCGACCGAACGAGTCAGGAACAGGACAGCTCCGGCGAGATAGAGCCCGTTGCCCATCGCCGTGATCAGGATCGCGCACGCGAGCCACCGGGTTTCGGGACTGTTCAGCACAGCACCATGGCCTGCGCCGGGGCCGGACACGGCAGGCTCGTCCACCGTCCGGGCGGTATCTCGGTGAGCGAACCCGCCAGTGCCAGTGCCGTATTGGCGTGGGTGACCACCACCAGTCGACCGGTGGACCTGGGCCGCTCCGCGACGTGGGCGAGCAATACGGGAACGGCCCGCCGCGCCACCGCGATCAGTCCTTCTCGCCCGTCGAACGCGCCGATATCGCCGGTTCGCCAGCGGGCATAGCCGTCCGGGCTGGTGCGGGCGACCTCGGCCCGGGTGCGTCCCTGCCAGCAGCCGAGGAACTCCTCCCGCAGACCAGTGCTGATCCGCACCTGCTTCGGGTCGATCCCGACGACGCGGGCGATGGTCTCGGCGGTCTGCCGGGCCCGGCGCAGGTCACTGCTGAGGATGATCTCCGGCGGTCGCACCCGCAATGCCAGGCCGAGTTCGGTCGCCTGGCCACGCCCGCGCGCCGAGAGCGGGATATCGATGTGACCGGTGAATCGTGCCGTGCGTGACCATTCGGTGGCACCGTGGCGCACGATGACGATCTCCCAGTCAGGTGCGGCCACCCGAACCTCCGGACACGTCGATGGAACTGCCGGTCACGTAGGAGCACAGCGGCGAAAGCAACAGCGCCGCAATGGGAGCCACCTCCTGTGGTGATCCGAAACGGCCCAGCAGCACGCCGCGGCGGTTCGCCTCGGCCGCGGACCAGTCGGCGAAGGACTCGCCGGAATCGGCGGCGGCGTATCGGGCACGCTGGCGCTCGGTCGCGATCGCACCGAGGCTGATCGTGTTGACGAGCACGCCGGACGGCGCCAGCTCGACGGCGAGCGACCGGGCCAGGTTGGCGACGGCCGCACGCGCCGCGCTGACGGCGGCCATACTCGCCTCCGGCTGGTGCGCGGTGACGCCGTTGACCACCACAACCCGCCCGGCATCAGAGCGGCGTAGCGCCGGGAGTGCGGGCGTGACCAGGTTCAGTACCGATCCCACCTTCACCCGAAACTGGTTGTCCCACTCCGGATCCGGCGTGGTCAGCACGCCGCCGGACACACCGGCGCCCGCATTGGCCACTACGCCGTCGAGTCGTCCGAACCGGTCCGCCGCGGCGCCGACGGCCCGGTCGAGAGCCGCCGCATCCCGAACGTCGGCGACGTGGGTCAGCAGTCGGGTGCCGTGCTCCGATGGCACGGTAGCGGTCATCTCGCGCAATGCGGCGGCGTGCCGAGCACAGGTGGCGACCGAAGCGCCCTCGGTGAGCAGCAGCGCGACGATCGCTCGTCCGATGCCGCGGCTACCGCCGGTCACGTAGTAGGCGCGGCCAGCCAGTCCTAGATCCACCGTGAGTCGGCACCTCCCTTCGGGGATTCGGGTGGCAGGTGCTGATCCAGCCACGCGACGACGGAGTCGTAGACGCGGCGCACTCCGGCGTGATCGTCGCCCGCCAGCAGCGCGTCGACCACATAGTCTGACACCTTGGCGGCACGCTGTGGCCGGTCGCCGGTCTGGTCGTCGTGTGCCGCGAAATGCAGTACGCCGGGGAGATCGCAGACCAGGCCGGGGGCGAGCCGCCGGGGCGAGCGAGGAACCACGATGTCGCCGTAGCAACGGCCCGGCGCCGGCTGCGGGATCGGGACGGGGAAGCCCGCTTGGCCGAGGCAGGCAGCCTGCTCCAAGTCGATGCCGAGTGCGCCGCGGGCGATCGGGTTCAGGTTCCCGCCCCCGGTGCGGCAGGCGATCTCGCAGAGCATCGGGCCGTGCGCGGGGTGATCGAAGAGTTCACAGTGGAAGCTCATCGTCTCCTCGGCGGTCGGCAGCGCACGCAGCAACCGGGCGAGGTATGCGCGGGCCGAGGCCACTCGCGGGTCGTCGTGGTCGAGCAACAGGATGCCGTGCGGGCGCAAGTCGATCAGTGACCGCAGACAGGTTCGGGTGTAGGCGCCGACCATCACGGCCTGGACTTGCCCGGCACGCATCAAACCGTCCAGTGAGAGCATGGGGGCCTGCACCCATTCCTCGACGAGATAGTCGGCCGGATCGTCGCCCGTTACCGCGCGGGCGTGTGCCCAGGACTCGATCGCGGCCCGGTCGCCGAGCACAGTGACGTCCACCGCGCCCGACCCGTCCAGTGGCTTGACCACCACCGCGCCGGGGTGCGCGTCGGCGAAATCCGTCAGATCGGCTATCGATTCGACGAGCCGGTGCTCCGGAACTAGCAGACCTGCCTGGGCCGCAAGCGATTTCATGATGAACTTGTTCCGGAAGGCGGTCGCCGAAGCCAGGCTCTGACCGGGAAGGCCCAAGTGCTCACGCAGCTCGGCGGCCCGAACCAGATCGCATTCGCTCAGCGCCACGATCCGGTCGAAGGAGCGAACGGCGTACTCCGCGATCACCGCGGCGTCGACGGCCCGGTTTCGCTTCCAGTCGGGAAAGAATCTGGGCGCATCGGGATACCCGTGGTGTGTCCCGGCGAAGGCGCGGCTTTCGGGCGCATCTTCGGCGAAAAGCACCGCCTCCGCACCGAATTCGGAGAGCCAGCGGTCATAGCGGTGAGTGCGCAGCGGCTTCTTCGACAGCACCGCCACCCTGCTGCCACCGTGCCGGTTCCCGCTCAAGCCAGCCACCGGCACGTCTGCGCCCACCATAGGGTCGCGTCCCGGATACGCTGCCGTACCTGCTCGGCGGTATCCGCATGGATGGTAACCGCCGCCACCGAGTGTGCGGCGTACTCGGGCCCATCGGCGAAAATGCCTGGGGCCATATGCAATTCCAGCTCCGTGCCGGAGACCGGGCACGGGCCGGAAGGTGGTGCGAATCGGCCCCGGCCGGGTGGAAAGAGAATCCAGCCGCCGGCGCGTCGCGGTGCCGCTGGTTGTCGCGTCAGGGCAAGGTCGAGGCCGCACTGGCCGCGCATGCTCTCGCGGGACAGATGCACACCGAACGCGTCCTGATATGTGCGGGCGATCGGGCCGCCGCCGGTCCTGGCGGCGACTTCGCACAGCACCGCCCTATCGGGCTCGGGTAGCCACGCCTCCAGGTGAAAGCTCGTCGGGAAGGGCGGGGAGGGCAGCGCCTGCACGACATCGGCGGCGAAGCGCCGCAGCACCTCCGTTCGCGGGTCCTCGGGGGCGAGCAGGACGCTCGACAGCTCCGACTCCGCTTGTGCCGCTTCGGCATTGCCGCTGTTGTACTGGCTGGGCCAGCAATGCAACACCTTTGCGCCGGACATGATCCCATCCACGTGGAAGAACGGGCCGTCGATGTATTCCTCGGCGATCCAGCGACCCGAACGCTGTGGCGCCGCAGGCAATTCGCCCGACGCCAAATATGCCGTGACAGCTGCCTCGGTGCGCAGCAGGCGCACCCCGATGGATGCCGAACCGCGCCGCGGCTTGACGACTGCCGGGAGTCCCGTCTCGGCAACGAACTCGATCAGGTCGGTGGGCCGGTCGATCGCCCGCAGCCGTGGCACGTTCACGCCGGCGCGCGCCGCGGCCTGCTTCATCGCGAGCTTGTCGCGATAGGCGCACGCGGATTCCACCGTCTGCCCCGGCAGCCCGAGCCGACCGCGCAGCCGGGCACAGCGCAGCACATCGTCTTCACTCGAACTGACAATGCGATCGACGCGGTGCGCACGCGCCGCGCGTTCGGCCGTCCACTCCGTGGACCACGACTGATAGTCCGGCACGATCCGGTAATCGAGGAACCGGTCTCGGATATCGTCGCCGATGCCGGCCACCGCCGCCGATGTGGTGACCAGCACCGTGCTGGCCACGACCTCCGCGAGCCACTCGTGTATCGGACGTTCGGTGAGCGGCTTGCGCGACAACAGCAAAAACCGGTGCGGCACAGCCGGTTCGGCGAATGCGTTCAATCGACGCCGACGATATCGAGCGGCAGTAGACGTGCCGGTTTCCACTCGGGCGCGGGGCTGATAACCCGGCTCGGGGACGACCAGTTCAGCCGGGCCGGGCACGACGCGACCCCGTGGGAGTCCATGATCTCCGGATACAGCTCCCGCCGTCGTTGGACGCAGGCAAGTAGACCGCCATCCTCTGGGAACCAGCTGCCGAGGTATTCGTCCGAGAAATTGCAGACCAGCGCGTGGCCGCACGGCTCACAGTAGATCTTGGCGATATTGGCGCAGTCCTTGACCGTGAATCCCAGATTCCGGGCGGGTGGATAGCAGGAGACGGTGACCTCGGGGCCGCCCGGCTGGGTGATCTCGTCGTACAGCTCTTCCATGATTGCGGTGAATCGATCGAACAGCGGGGCGGGGCGCAGGCTGAGCTCGGTCTGGTTGACCGCCGCCAGCCCGGATGGGATCCACGGCTTGATCTGTACGACATCGACGCCGATCTCGCGCATGATGCGATAGATCGTCGGCACTTCGTCGATGTTGTGCTTGCCCAATCCGATTCGCACGAAGACCCACAGACCGGCCGCCTTGGCCAGCCGGATGTTGCGCAGGATCAGTTCCGCGTCACCGGATTTCGACCCCTTCATCAATGCGGCGAGCCGTGCGGCGTCGGCAGTGTTGTAGGTGACCTTGACCCCGGACAGTTTCATATCGACCAGTCGGGCGATCCGCTTCTCGTCCAGCAGGGTGCCGTTGGTGACCAGCCTGGTGGTCAAGCCGCGTTCGCCCAGCGGGCGAAAGACGTCCTCGACGAGGTCGAGCGCCATGAGCGGCTCACCGCCGGTCCCGTAGACCACCTCCGGTTTCTCCGGCTCGGTGGGGGAATCGATCCAGTCGAACAGCGATTGTGTGAAACGGCCGGTGTCCAACGGATTCAACCGTTTCCCGATATGGTCTTCGTTCACACAGAAGATGCACGACCGATTGCATCCGTCGAGGAATTTCACTTCGACACCGTCGGTGGGGAGGTATCCGGCCAGGTCGGTCTGCGGGAAGTTCTCGACCCGGAATTTGCGGTACGGGTCCGCCTCCTGAACGTCGGCCATGACGACATCTCCTCTCCCGGAATGACTTTCGGCTCCAAGGCCGCCGCAAGGGCCACAGTACAAGCGCGGCCGCGTGCTCCCGGTGGTGAGAACAGGGCGGCGCACAGCGTATTCACAGCTGCGGCAGAGGTTCAGGATAGGAAGGGGTCTTAGGCTTCTGCGGGCAGAATTGATCGAAACGACGTAAGGACAGGTATGGCAAGGGATCTGACTCAGCTCGAGCTGCTCACGGAGTTGGAGCCGGTTGCCGAAGGAAACGTCAACCGGCACCTCTCCCTGGCAAAGGAATGGCATCCCCACGACTACGTCCCGTGGGACCAAGGCCGCAACTTCGCCGCGCTCGGCGGCGTGGACTGGGACCCGCAGCAGTCCCGACTCAACGAAGTCGCCAAAGCGGCCATGATCACCAACCTGCTCACCGAAGACAACCTGCCCTCCTACCACCGCGAGATCGCCGAAAACTTCTCCCAGGACGGCGCCTGGGGCACCTGGGTCGGCCGCTGGACCGCCGAGGAAAACCGCCACGGCATCGTCATGCGCGACTACCTCGTAGTCACCCGCAGCGTGGACCCGGTCGCCCTCGAACAAGCACGCATGATCCACATGACCAACGGCTTCGCCTCCCCGACCGAGGCCGACGCCGGATTCCTGCACTCGGTCGCCTACGTCACCTTCCAAGAACTCGCCACCCGCGTCAGCCACCGCAACACCGGCCGCGTCTGCGACGACCCCACCGCCGACCGCATGCTCCAACGCGTCGCCGCCGATGAAAACCTGCACATGATCTTCTACCGCAACATGTGCAGCGCCGCCCTGGACCTGTCCCCCGACCAGGCCATCGAAGCCATCACCCTCATCCTGGAAAACTTCCAGATGCCCGGCGCCGGCATGCCCAACTTCCGCCGCAACGGCGTACTCATGGCCAAACACGGCATCTACGACCTGCGCCAACACCTCGAAGAAGTCATCCAACCCGTCCTCAAGAAATGGAACATCTTCGACCGCACCGACTTCACCCCACGCGGCGAAGCCGTCCGCGAACGACTCGCCCTGTTCCTCGACAGACTCGCCCAAGACGTACTCAAATTCGAAGAACAACGCGACCGCATGCTCGCCCGCGAAGCCAAGCGACGCGAAACAGCCGGCACCACAGCAGTCTGCTAGATCGAACCGAACAGGCACGGCGGCGCCCGCAGCGCACAGTTGCTGTTCGATGTGCGGAACCTAGCAGCCAGCTATGTATCACTTATGAGTTCCGCTCGGGATCTGGCCGCGCACCGGGCAGGCGGTTAGCGTGTGCGCTGGTGGAAATGCCCGATCCGAGTTGTGTCGTTGCGTTGCTTCGGAATTCGACTCGGTTGTCGGGCATTTTCGCTGCCGCCGCGTCCCGGCCTTCGGGTTGGGCGATGCCCGCCCAGACATTTCGCCCAGTTGAGCGAATTGCCGAGTATCGAGAGGTTCCACCGATGTCTTTTGGTTTCTTGCTGCCACCAACGGGTAGCTGGCTGCCGCCAACAGGTAGCTGGCTGCCGTTGCTGACCAGCATTTGGCCGCCGCGGCACGACTGGTGACCGGGAAGGCCCGCGCGCAACGTCTCGCATGCGCATCCGCAGTGCAGCACTGACCTGCACTGGAATGCCCTGCCGGACGGCATGATTCATGCATCCGGTAGGGCATGTGCGCACTACTTGGCGTACCCGGTCACCTTGCCGATCCAGGTGATGAAGTCCGAGGCATCCTCATTGGATCCGTGACCGGCATCCCAGTACATCGCGGCATCGACGTTGAAACCGCGAGGTCAGCCCACCGTCAACTGTGCGATGAAATCCTCACTCCGAAAACACAATTCGACAGCTCCGGCCTGTTCGAGCACCGCCTAGCCGGATATGGCCGCCGTACCACTCGACCGTCGCCAGCTCCGCTATCGATGGGCGACAGTTCGCTACTTGGTGTGAACGTAGGTGGTCAAGATTTCGCGCGTCTCTCCTGCGACGGCATGGTCGACCTGGCGTCGCCGACATCAACACCGCGCCCGCACCAGCCACTACCAGCGACGATCAACCCAAATCACCCGGAGCTGAAGTCCGGCTGGAGTACTAGCACGACAGTTGTATTTCGTTGTGTCACAGTCGTTGTCGATGGTATCTGGTTTGTCGGACGCGGGTTTGGTGGCGTCGGCGCCAGCGGGAGGCGGCGAGTGCGTGGGTGAGGGTGCGGGCTGGGTGGAGCACTATCGCCAGGAGACGGCGGATTTCGGCGACTGTGATCGGGCCCAGCCCGCGTGGGCTTTTGGGTCGGTGGCGGCGGTGACTGCGAGGAAGGCGTGGGCGAGCATGGCCAGGGTGATGTGGCGGTACCAGGGGTCCCATCGGCGTACCTGGTAGTGGTCGAGGCCGCATTGGTCTTTGGCGGCTTGGAAGCATTCCTCGATCGCCCACCGGGCTCCAGCGACGGCGACGATCTGCTCACGAGTCACGGTGTCGGGGTGAAAGCACAGGTAGTAGGCAATATCGGCGGGGTCCTCGACCGATCGGCGGGCGAGTAGGGTGCGCACGAACCCGGCCGGGAGGTCACCGAAGCCGGGCAGGGTGGCCCACGCGAAGTCGTAGACGCGCTCGCCTCGAACCCCAGGTCCGCACGAAACCCGGTGCCATGCCTCGGCGGGAGCACGGCCGATGAGAGTGTCGACCCGACGACGCCCGTCGATATCGGTGACGGTCTGTTTGACCGGCACCTCGAGGACATAGGACATCCGACGAGCCTCCAGGAATGCCCGGAACTTCCCGTCACGGCCGTAGGCGGAGTCAGCGGCCACCCACCCCGCGACCACCCCGGCCCTCAGTGTCCGCTCGATCATGGCCTCGGCCAGTCGCGGCTTGGTCAAAACACCTTCACTGCAACGCTTTTCGGGTATTCCCGCTTCGCTACAGCGGTCTCGGTCGCTGATCCATGATTCGGGTATATACAGCTCCCGGTCGATCAATGCACGCCCAGCGCGGCCGGAGTAGGCCAAAAACACCCCCAACTGACTGTTCTCCACCCTGCCCGCGGTGCCGGAATACTGGCGTTGAACCCCGGCCGACTTCGTGCCCTTCTTGACGAACCCGGTCTCATCCGGCACCAGGACACCGTCCGGGCAGGCCAATGACTCGGCCACATACGAGCGCACATGATCACGCAGATCATCAGCACTCCACCTGGACCTGTTCAGGAAATGCTGCAAACCGTCCGGCTCCACCACGCCGGCGGCATCGGCCAACTGCCAGGAGTTCTTGCGCTCCACCGGCGCCAACAACCCCGTCAGATACGCCCGCGCCCACCGCCGCGGCTCAGTCCGATAGAACACCCCCGCTACCCGCGCGAACACCTCATCGAAACCCACTCGCCAAGCCGAAACATCCTCGGCCACAACATCATCCAGCACCCGCGCCAAACTACCCCAGAACCAACTCGCTTGCAGCACAACGAAATACAACTGTCGTGCTAGGCGACTTTGACGCTCCAATCACCAACGTGAGCAACAACATCCAGGGTTCCTCCGAGCGCGACGATGTAGTCACGAACCAGATCCATGGACGTGATCTTGCCGTGTTCGACCTGCGACACCCTGGCCTGAGAAACCCCCATCAGCTCAGCGACCTGGGCCTGCGTCGCCCCGCACTGCTTGCGCAGTTCGGCGAGCTGGTGCCCGCGCTGCTCCGCGCGCATCTGCTCACGGCTCTCATCTCGCGCTGCGACGCGCTCAGGGGAATCCCATGTCGGGTCGATTTCACGAGCTCGACGCTTGGTCTCTTCCCAAGACACACCCTTCATGACTCCTCCTCCTTCGTTGCTCGGTAGTCCTTATAGCGCTGTTCGGCGAGGGGGATCGCATCTCGGTACCAACGATTCCACTGGCCGGACTTGTCCCCGGCGACCAAGACGATCGCCTCCCGCGTTGGGTCGAAGACGAACAGCATCCTGATCTCGGAACCCGCCGGGGTTCGAGGGCGAAGCTCTTTGAGGTTGTGCATCGCCTTGCTGGACTGGATCCGGTCGACCAACGGTCTTCCCAGCTCCGGTCCACGCTCGGCCAGTTCGTCCAGCGCCTCCTCAATCTTGTCGGCGATCATCGGCTCGTTCTTCACCAGGTCGAGGAACCAGTCGTTGACTGGCTCAAGCAGCAGGATGCTCCATCGCACCGAACGATTATAACTAATCCTTATGCCGGTCGGGGGTTCGATGCAGCGTCATGGACATGCTGGGAATCGAACCGCCGTCTACAAATCCGCAGGTACAAGCACCATTCACCCTGCGACTCGATCCGGTCACCGGCAATAGAAAACCCGCAGGTCGTTGACCTGTGGGTTTCCGTGAAGTGGACATGGCGGGAACTTACTCGAACCGGACCGATCTGCTCCAAGACTTCTCCGAGCTGCGTGAACGGCTCGACCAAAGCGGACCGTGCTCACAGCCACCACGGCGGCGGGCGTCTGGTGGACCGAAGAAGCAGCTGACCCCCGAGGAGGCTGTCCTTCATGTGAAGGCAGCAGTGATCTTCTTTCGTTCAGACCGCTGCCGCGGGTTGCCCGATCTTTTGCCCGGCGTGCCGGGTCTGGCGGGTTTTCGGGCCGAAGACGGCCAGGACGATGGCGCCCAATAGCCAAGTGCCGGCGATGAAATAGAAGACGCTCTGGTAGCCGGTGTGGTTGTACAAGGCCGCGACGATCAGGGGGCCCGCGGCGTTCGACAGTCGGCCGAGGCCGTAGGAGATGCCGGTGCCGAGGGAGCGGCTGCGGGTGTCGAATAGTTCGGGTGAGTAGGCATAGCCCAGGGCCGTGTATCCGCGCTCGAACAGGTTGACGAGGAAGCCGAAGACGACGATCAGGATCGGGTTGAAGGTGAGTCCGTAGAACAGGCCACACAGCGCGATGACCGAGCCGAAGGCAACCAGGCACCATTTGCGCTCGAACCGGTCGGTGACCAGGGAGGCCAGGTAGGAGCCGAGCGGTGCGCCGACCGTCGTGAGGGCCACGTAGAAGACCGACTTCTCGACGCTGAAACCTTCCTTGGCCAGCAGGGTGGGCGCCCAGCTCGAGTAACCGAAGAAGCCGATGGTCTGCGTCACCCACAGCACCGTGAGTAGCAATGTCGGCAGCAGGTATTTCTTCTGAAGCAGCAGGCGCAGTGGCGCTTTGGTGGTTTCGACCGCTTCGACGGCGGGCGCGGGTTCGGGCAGCGGCCCCATCTCGGCGCTGACCCGGGCTTCGATATCGTCGAGCACCGCATTCGCCGCGCGGTAGTCGCCTCGGCTTTCGTACCAGCGCGGCGACTCGGCGAGGTGGCGCGCGAAGAATATGAAGACGATCCCGAGCGAACCCCAGAGGAAGACCAGCCGCCACGACCAGTCGGTGAGCGGAACGACCGCGCTGGCAATGAGATTGGTGGCCGGTGTGCCGCAGATGCCGATGACGATGGCGTAGGCCTGATATTTGCCGCGCACGGCGGCCGGATACATCTCGTTGACGTAGATGACCGCCACCACGGTCATCGCGGACAGTCCCGCCGAGGTGAGAATCCGAAATACGCCGAGCGAGACGATATCCCAGGAGAAGACCGCGGCGAAGGAGAAGACTCCGAAGAACGCCGTGGTCCAGGTCAGTGCCCGCTTACGTCCCCACCGGTCGGCGATGGCGCTGGCGATCACCGAACCGAAGAACATGCCGACGAACGACAGCGACGTGACATAGGCGACCTGGTTGATCGTGATGTCCCACAGGCGGATGAGCTTGGGCGCGGTGGTCGCGAAGCTGTTGATATCGGCGAACTCGAAGAAGTAGGCGAAGGAAACGGCCAGCAGGGTGAGCTTGTGGAACCGCGAGATCGGCAGCCGGTCCAGCCGGTTCACCGCATTGGGGTGGTGCATGCAACGCCTAATCTTCGCCGGGCCAGTAGAGCCGCATCGGGTTGTCGACGAGCAGCTTGTGCTGCTGTTCGGTGGTGAGCGCCAGGTGTGGCAGAAAGTCGACCAGCAGCCCGTCGTCGGGCATGTGGTCGGTGAGGTTGGGGTGGGGCCAGTCGGTGCCCCACAGCACCCGGTCCGGGAACTCTTCGACGACCCGGCGGGCAAAGGGCACGACATCGGTATAGGCGTGTTGTTCGCCGTCCAGCGCGGCGGGCCCGGTGACGCTGATGCGTTCGGGGCAGGTTACTTTCACCCATACGTCGTGGTGTTCGACGAATCGCAGGAACCGGCCGAACTGCGCGCCGTCCACCGGTTCGGTGACGTCCGGCCGTCCCATGTGGTCCACCACCAGCGGGGTGGGCAGGGCGCCGAAGAAGTCGGCCAGCTCCGGCAGATCGGCACTTTCGAAGTAGAGGACGATATGCCAGCCCATGGGCGCGATCCGCGCGGCGATGGCGGACAACTCATCCGCGGGCGAGGTATCGACCAGGCGTTTGAGGAAGTTGAAGCGCACGCCGCGCACACCTGCCGCGTCGAGCCTGCGCAATTCGGCGTCGCTGATGTCCGAACGAACCGTGGCGATCCCCCGGGCCCGGCCGCCCGCCGATGCGACGGCGTCGACCATCGCGCTGTTGTCCGCACCGTGGCAGGTGGCCTGGACGATCACGCTGCGACTGATCCCCAGGTGGTCGTGCAGCGCGAAGAGCTGGTCCTTGCTCGCGTCACATGGCGTGTACTTCCGTTCGGGGGCGAAGGGGAATTCAGCCTGGGGACCGAAGACGTGGCAATGGGTATCGACGGTCCTCGCCGGTAATTCGAAGGCGGGTACGGACGGGTTCGGATACCAGTCCAACCATCCGGGGGTCTTGGACGCGAGTGCGTTCATGAAACCTCCTGTGGGAGTTTCGATTCAAGAGCGCCGCGGTTCAAGAGAGCTGCGGTTCCGCGCTCGGCGAGAGCGACGGTGCCGCGGCGACCGGTCGGCGTGGGATGAAACCGATCATCGTGGCTGCGATGACGCTCGCCACGGCGAAGACGGCAAAGCCCCAGGTGGACAATTGGTGGGCTACCAGCACGCCGCCGAACCACGGCCCGAAGACCGCGCCGAAGCGCCCCATGCCCGAGACCCAGCCGAGTGCGGTGGCCCGGTCGCCGATCGGGTAGTAGGTGCCGACCGAGGCATAGATCAGCGTCTGCGCACTGAACAGGAAGCCACCGGTGAGGAAGACATCGACATAGGTGATCGCCAGCGGCATGTGGATCGAGAGCAGGCCGATACCCACCGTGGTGATGGCGAACCACGTGATCGTGACCGGCCGCGGACCGAATCGGTCGGCGAGGCGTCCGGCGACCAGCATCCCGACGATGCCGCCGAGGTTGATGACCAGCAGGAAGCTGATGGCGGAGCCGAGGTGGTAGCCGTGACCGCGCATCATCGTCGGCAGCCAGGTGTTCACCCCGTACACCAGCAGCAGGCCGAAGAAGGAGGCAATCCAGAACAGCAGGGTGGTGCGCCACAGCGATGGCGTGTACAGGGCCGCGACATTGCCCCAGCGCCGCCGGGTCACCGGCCCCGGCGCGAACGTCGCGAGCGGAACGCCGAACTTGTCCGCGATCGCCTTGGCCTTGTCGGTGCGGCCCGCACCCAGCAGATAGGTAATCGATTCGGGCAGTAGCAAGAACGCGGCGGGCAGGGCCACCAGGACCGGCAGCGCGCCGAGCCAGTACACCGCGCGCCAGCCGAGCGACTCCACGATGGACATGGCGAGGGCGCCCGCGAGCGCTCCACCGGCTTGATGTGCCGTCATCAGCACGGTCACGCTGAGGTTCTTCCGGTGTGCCGGCGCGTATTCCATGACCATCGAGATGGCGGTGGGCAGCAGTCCGCCGAGACCGACACCGGCGACGAAACGGGCCGCGCCGAATACGACGACCGTGGGTGCCATACCGCAGACGGCCGCGGCGGCACTGAAAATCAGCACGCTCGTGATGATGATCCGGCGGCGGCCGACACGGTCGGTGATCAAGCCGGAGGTCAGCGCGCCGAGCAGCATGCCGAAGGTATTGAGGCTGCCGATATCGCCTGCGATAGCCGGGGTCAGGCCGAAGCCCTTATCGGCCAGTACTCCGGGCAGGCTCGCGCCGTACACGAACAGGTCCAACCCGTCGAGCAGGACCAGGAACCAGCAGAGTGCGGTTACGCGTATCGACAGTCGGCCGGCGGCGGCAGTCGCGCCGCCGCTCACGTCAAGGGAGGACAACCTTGTCCCTTTCGTCCGGAGGTGTACGTCACAGTGGATACGACGCTACATTGACCGAGATATCGCCCACAATAGTTCCAGCATAATTGTTAACAATTTAGCAAGGCGTGCTGCCCACGAGGCGGCACAGCGCCCGTTGTCAGTCTTCGAGCGCCAGTTCATCCACGGTGGGAGTGCCGTGGGTGTGGAACGATTCGATAGTTTTCATGCCCCAGGCTTGGCCCTTCGCGCGCTCCGCGGCGGTCCAGTCGACACGCTGCCAATCAGGGGCAAGGATCAGCCGAGCACCCGCGTTGCACAGCTCGATCCGATTGCCGCCAGGTTCGTAGACATAGAGGAAGAACGTCTGCTGGATGGCGTGCTTATGCGGGCCGGTCTCGATGAACACCCCCTGTTCGAGGGCGATATCGCAGGCACGCAGGATATCCGCGCGGGTATCGGTGGCGAAGGCGATGTGGTGCAGGCGACCCGACAGCCCCAGCGCGTCGCGGGTGTAGACGACGTCATAGCTCTTGTTGGTGAAGGTGGTCCAACTGCCGGGGACGGTGCCATCGTCGAGCACGATCTGCTCGGTCACCTGCCCGCCGAGCATGTCGACGAGGAAGTCGCGGTTCTCCTCGACCGAGCGCCCGAGGAAATTCACGTGATCCAGCCGCCGGACCCCCACCCCGACGCCCGGGTAGGCCTCGGCCTGGTTCTTGAGCGCCGGACGGGTGTCGTCGCCGGCCGTGAACCAGTCCGATTCGTAGTAGATGCCGAACTCGTGACCGTCCGGATCGGTGCACACATAGGTCGGCCCGTATCCCGGTTCACCGTCGACCCAGCCGACACCACACCCGGCTGCCTCCAGCGCCGCCACCCTGCGCCGCAACGCTTCCGGGCTCGCGGCCCGCAGGTGGGTGCGGCCGATGCCGGCGCGTTTGCGTGCGCTGAGCGTGATCGTATGATGCTCATAGTCGTCCCAGGTGCGCAGGTATACGTCGGGTCCGTCGGAGTCGACGACCCGCAGGCCGAGGAAATCGGTGAAGAACTCGACGCTCTCGTCGAGCTTCGGAGTGAACAGCTGTAGATGCGCCAGATGCGCGATCTCGTGACCGGGTGCCATGGACATCCTCCTAGAGCGGTCGGATCAGAATTTGGGAAAAGCCTTGCCCGCGAATAGTTTTCGAGCGGTTCGCACGACACCCGCGGTCCGCACCAGCGGCGGGACGACGGTGTCGTCGATAGCTATGTCGACCAGCAGATGCCCGGACGGATGCTCGACATCCACCCGGGACAGGCCGGTCGGCCAGTCCGCGGTGAGGTAGTGACCGACCGCGCCCGGCCGCATGATGGCGGTCACCGCGCTGATCGCGCCGAACACGCCGACCGAGGTGTGCGGCTGAATCGGAATGAAGGAGCGGGTACAGACCTGGCCGCCGTCGCGGCCGGGCGCGACCAGCACCGTCTTCGGCACCGAGGATTCCGATACCTCACCCATGCCCATCAGCCGTCCCGCCTTGCGGCGCAGCTGATCGATACGATCCAGCAGCGCGGCATCGGCGGCCAGCTCGGCCTGCGTTTCATAGCCGGTCAGCCCGAAGCCGCTCGCCTCGGCCACCACGACCGGCATGCCGTTGTCCACGCAAGTGACCTCGACACCGTCGATGGTGTCGGAAACCGCGCCGGTCGGAAACAGCCCGGACGTGGCCGATCCAGCGGTGTCCCTGAAGGCCAGTAGCACCGGTGCGGCGGTCCCGGGCACGCCGTCGATGCGAGTGTCACCGTCGTACACCGGGCGACCGTGGCGGACGGGGAAGGTCGCGGTGGCGACACTGCCGGAGTTGACCAGGTGGACGCGCACTCGGCAGCTGTCGCCGGTGGCGTCGACCAGTCCGGCCTCGAGCGCGAACTGTCCCACTGCGGCAAGGATATTGCCGCAGTTCTGCTTGTCCGACACGGTCGGTTCGGCAACACCCAGCTGCAGGAAGAGGTAGTCGACGTCGATCCCGGGCCGGTCCGACGGCGACACCACGGCCACCTTGCTGGTCAGTGAGGTGGCACCGCCGAGTCCATCGATCTGGCGCGGATCCGGTGTGCCCATGATCCGCAGCAGCAGATCGTCGCGGGCCGCGGGGTCGGTGGGCAGATCGTCGGCGAGAAAGAATGCGCCCTTGGATGTTCCGCCCCGCATCCACGTACACGGAATGCCCGCCGCGGCAGTCGCTTCGGTCGTGCTCACGGCTGCTCCTGTTCGACGTAGTCCTCGTAGGAGACGTAGCCGATACCGAACTCATCGAGCCGCTCGCGCAGTCCGTAACGGTCCAGACCCAGCTCGCCGTCACCGAACGCCTGCCTGGTCGCTTCTTCCTTGGCGCTGCGCGCCGCCGAAAGTTCCAGCACCGCAGGCACATCCGCACGCGGTACGCAGGCGACACCGTCATCGTCGGCGACGATCACATCCCCGGGCCGGATCAGTTGGCCCTCGATCACCACCGGCACGTTGATCGCCCCGGCCGTCGCCTTCACCGAGCCCTGGGCACTGACTGCCGTCGACCAGGCGGGGAATCCCATCTCCCGCAGTTCCGCGATATCCCTTACCCCGCACGCCAACACCACGCCGCGCACGCCGCGACGGTGCAATGCGGTGGCGAACAGCTCGCCGAACAGCCCGTCGGTGGACGGCGAATTCGTCGCCACCACCAGCACATCGCCGGGGCGGCACTGTTCGACCGCGACGTGGATCATCAGGTTGTCACCCGGCCAGCACAGCGCGGTGACCGCGGTGCCGCCGATGCGCGCGCCCGGCCAGGCCGGACGCAGGCGCGGGCCGAGATATCCGACCCGCCCGGCCGCCTCGTGCACCGTGGCGACACCGTATTCGCCGAGCCGCGCGGCATCCTCGATCGAGGCGCGCGGCGGATCGGTTACGACAACGGATTTCATCTGCCTTCTCCTGATTCTGCGATGGCGCGCAGGGCATCCCGGGTGGCGCCCGCGATCCGCGGGGTGACGCCGAGATCGGCCAGTTGCCGTGCCGCGGCCTCCATCTCCTCGGTGCGCCGCGCCGCGTGTGCATACGTGCCGGTGATCAACCGCTCCATCGTGTGCGCGTCGAAATTCGGAAATTCCGTGGTCATATGCTCGCGGAACCAGTCGGCACACCCAGCCGCCTCCGCACCGGCCAGCGCCTCGACCACGGCCGCGGCCAACCCTTTGTAGACCACACTGCGCAGCAGCTTGCGCGCACTCGCCGCCCCGACCGGACCCGGCACTTCCTCGACCGAAACACCGATCTCGGCCAGCAACTCGACGAAATGCGGTGCAGCCGAGCCGGATACGTACATGGGCGTGCGCAAACCCAGGCCGGGCACGGGTGCCATGATCGCGACGTCGACCAGATCCGCACCCACCTCCGCGGCCAGTTCGGCCAGTCGCACCTTCAGTGCGGGCGCGGCCGTATTCGCCTCCGCCCACACCACTGCGGGCCGCAACCCGGGCAGACTCGCGCGCAACGCAGCTTCCGCCTCGGCGGTGGTGGTGAGACTGAAGACCAACTCGGCGTCGCGGACCGCGTCGATCTCTCCGTTGCGCTGCTGAACACCAGGTGGGGCAGCGACTTTCGGATCGAAACCGCGCACGTCGGCACCCGCCGCGACGAGATCGCGGGCGAATGCGCCACCGGCTTCGCCGAATCCGAGCACTGCGACCCGCAGCGGGGTAGCGGTCACGACAACCGGTCGGTCACGTGCGGGTAGTGCCGCACGAATGCCTCGGCCTTGGTGTCGTGCTGCACACCGAGATTCGGCCCGGCGTTGCGCTTCAACTGCACGCCGCGACGCGTGGCGAGGTCCTCGTAATACGCCCACATATGCGGTTGTGCACCGAGGCAGCGCATTGCCTTTTGCTTGGACTCGAACACTTCGGTGATGTCCAGCAACACATCCGGGCGGAATTCCGACATCTCCGACTGATGCGGTTCGAAGCTGAAGACCGGCGGCGCGCCCAGCGGGTCGCCCGGCGCGTCGTAGCCGACCGCCTGGGCGAGGATTCGTGCCTGTATCGCCATCCGGGCGGCGGCCGGATGGTCGCCGTTGTAGGGATCGACCAGGGTGTGGGTGAGCACCACCGTCGGCATGGTCTCGCGGTAGACGTGCACCAATTGGTCGACCAGTTCCGGCGATTCGAGCAGTGGATAGTCGCCGGCGTCCAGGAAGCGGATCTGCGCGCCGAGCACCGTCGCGGCCTGTTCGGCCTCGTCCCGGCGCAACGCCTTGATCTCGTCGAGCCGCTTGCCCTCGCGCCAAGCCTTCGCCGACTCACCACGCTCACCGAAGCTCACGCACACCACCGTGGCCCGCTCCCCCCGTGCCGTGGCCAGCGCGATGGCACCACCCGCACGCCAGACGAAGTCACCCGCATGGGCGCTCACGACCAATAGCGATTCGGACGTGTACTCAGGCATCGCCTCACCTCACCTACTCACGGTCGACCGCGCGTCGTCGCGGTTCGAGGACGTATCGCACGTCCGTTATCGACCGTAAGTTGTTGTCGGCATAAATGTCAACAATTTCGTCAACACATGGACGGTGCAGGTGGCGGCGTTCGCACGCAGTCGGATTCGCTCAGTCGGATTCGCTCAGCGCAGCGATCACACTGTCGAGGTGCGCGCGCATGGCCCGTTCGGCCTCGACCGGATCACCCGCGATCACCGCCTCCGCCACCGCGAGATGTTCGCCGAGGGAGACCTGCGGACGGCCCGCCCGCAACGACAGCTGGAACTGATGCCGCACGATCTGGGCGTTGAGCTTGCCGATCAGATCCGCCGCGGTCAGCTGTCCGGCGATATCGGCGAGTGCCGCGTGCAGCTCATGGTTCAGGCTCGAGTACTTCAACGGCTCACCGTCCCGTACGGCCGCCGTGAGCTGGTCGGCATAGCCGCGCAGCCGCACGATATCGGCCGGCTGCACGCGCTCGGCCGCCTTGGCCGCGATCAGCCCCTCGAGCGCCTTGCGGCATTCCAGGATCTCGATCGCCTGCTGCCGCGAGACCATCCGCACCCGGGCGCCCCGATTGTGGATCCGCTCGATCAGCCCCTCGGCGACCAGTTCATCGATCGCGGCCCGCACGCTCCCGCGCGTCACCCCGAACTGCTCGACCAGTTCCGACTCGACCAGCCGCTGCCCCGGCGCCACATCACCCTGCCGAACCGCCCGGCGAAGTTGTTCCACCGCAACGGCTTTACCCTGCGTTCCGCGTTCGAGCTCCTGATTCTCCGACACTGACCACCGTCCTGGCGTTAGACTTGGCAACCGTATTATGCGCAATTATGCCAAAACTATTGGCAACAATTTCTGCGCGGCCGGCCTGCCCGCATCGACCTCGACATCCGGCAACCACAGCGCGCTCACCCATCCCCGGCTCACGACACCACACTGCCCTGAGACCGGCTGGAATCGGTCCCAGAGATACCCCCAGGGGTATAATCGAATGAGGTATTCGATGAAGGGACACAGACCGTGGTCGGTAACGAGGAGACTATTACCCAGGTGCTCAACCGGCTGCGCCGCGCGCACGGCCAACTTGCCGGGGTGATCTCCATGATCGAGCAGGGGCGCGATTGCAAAGATGTCGTCACCCAGCTCGCGGCCGTGTCCCGCGCACTGGATCGGGCCGGATTCAAGATCGTGGCCACCGGACTGCGCGAATGCCTCACCGGCGATACCGCCGACGGATCCGAGCCCATGACCGAAGCCGAACTCGAGAAACTCTTCCTCGCCCTCGCCTGAAAGCAGGCCACGCTATGAACCTTGCCCTATCCACGACACTCCACACGAGCTTCGACGAGGCCGTCGAGCTGACCCGAAAGGCCCTGTCCGAACAGGGATTCGGCATACTCACCGAAATCGACATGCAATCGACGCTGCGGGCGAAACTCGGCGTGGACATGGAGGACTACTTAATTCTGGGCGCCTGCAATCCGGCACTGGCCCACCGTGCCGTCGATGTGCACCGCCAGATCGGACTGTTGTTGCCCTGCAACGTGATCGTCCGCCGCGATACCGCGGCCGAGGACGCCATCATGGTCGAAGCCATGAACCCGGAACTGATGGTCCAGGTCACCGGCGAGCAGGCACTCGAACCCATTGCCGCGGAGGCCACCGTCAGGTTGCACGCGGCCCTGGAATCGCTGCGAAACCTCTGATCTCGCAGTCGGATTCGGCCGCGTGCGATCAGCTCAGGTCAATGCCTGGAGGGTGTGCAGGACCCAGTGACCTTTCCCGTTGGTTTTGGCGTAGTACAGGCTGGCGTCGGCGGCATCGAGGAGGGCTTCGGCATTGGCACCGGCGACCGGTGTGACCACCGCCCCGATGCTGACCGCTACTTGCAACTGATGGCCGCCGATGTTGATCGGTTCGGGAAACACCGATAGTAGTTGGTCGGCGATCTGTGTTATCTGCTCAGCGGTCGCCGGTGGCGGGATCAGGACGACGAACTCATCGCCACCTAGTCGGGAGATGAGGCAGTTGTGCTCCTGCAGTTTGTCCTGCAGGCGGGTCGCTATCGCGCAGAGGACCTTGTCACCCGTGCCGTGACCGAAGCGGTCGTTGATGTGTTTGAAGTGGTCGACATCGGCGAAGCACAATCCGGCTCGGTCACCTACGTCGGCGGTCGCGATGAGTTCTTCGATCCGCTCGAGCAGGTAACGCCGGTTCGGGAGACCGGTGAGGGGATCGTGTCGGGCCTGGCGGCGAAGTTCCTGCTGGAGCCGGTGTTGCTCGGTCATATCGCCACCGATGGCGAGTAGGTAATCCGGTTGTCCGTCGATTCCTTTGACAAAAGAGATAGCGAACGACATCCACCCCACGCTGCCGTCGGCACGCACCAGTCGACGATCGAGCGTGACCGTTCCTTCCCCGGCCGGAACCAGTTTGTCGTAGAGCAGGGCTCGAATATCTTCTCGATCGTCGGGATGGGCGAAGTCGTAGACCGATATCCCACGCAATGCCTCGACAGGCACGCCGATCATGTCGGCCAGACCCCGATTCGCTTCCAGTAAGATGCCGTCGGTGTCGCCGATGGCGATCGCGACGTTCGTACTGTCGAACAGAACCCGAAACCTGGCATCCCGTTCGCTCTGCTCGGTTCGCAACTCCCCTGGACGGTACGGCGCATAGCGGGACCGGTCCAACTCTTCCTGGTGGCCTTGTCCGAGGGCGGTCAGCAGGCCGGTGAGCCGCTGTCCGGCGTCTGGTCGACTATTGTCACCGACCAACCCGTACAACACCTGCGCCGATACCACCGGCACCAGCGGATCGGCCAGGTGCACAGCCAGCACCGCACCGACCCGTCCTCCCACGGTGACATCGAAGGGATCGGCCTCGAGGGCTGATGCGAGATCAGCGATCAGACCGGCCAACTGTTGATGTCCTAGCTCATCGGGTAGGGACATGTGGCCGGTGGCGGCAAGCGTGTGCCACCAAGTTCGAGCCAGTGCCGCATACTGGGTGTCGTCCACCACAACCCTTCGATACCTCGCGCCGCTCGACAACCCCATGCCGAGGACGGTGATGTGTTCATCCGACGATAGACCGTTCAGCAAACTATGGTGTGGAAGTTTCCGAGTAAAAGTGCAATCACGCGAGACGGTTTTCGTCGAAGATCGACGTCCCTTTATATCTGAGGGTCGTGTTCTGCCATACCCAGGTGGCTTGCACGCAAGCGAGCAGATCCTCGACATGGTCCGAAACCGCTTCAGCGACAGACCTATCGGTGATCTCGCCGCAGATCCCGCCGATCCTGGCTCGGACCCGGCGGAATTCGGTCAGCCGGTCGCGGACGATCCGCGCGGCGTCGCGCACCGCGTCGGACAGGGTGGCACCAGGGGTGTTCAGCAAGCAGACCGGGATCAAGTTGAAATCGGCACGGTCGTGGACCCATTCCTTCTCGAAGGAGAACACATCGTTCATCAGCGCCCCGATTTCCACCGTCAACCGCCGCAAACCCAGCAGATCGACATCGAGTCCGGCGGCACGAATCCGCTCCCACGGTAGGTACACGTCGCGGCCGAACTCGCACAACGCGATCGCGGGGTACATCCCCGAAACGTGCGACCGCAGGTCTATGTACTCCGCGACGGTCAACAGTTCACCGCGAGCCCGTGCGTTCTGATCCCGGATCGCCGGGATCAGATGCGCGATGGTCGAATGCAGGAACAGAGCCAGCCATTCCGGGTCCCCGTGCCTACCCACGAGCTCCAGAAAATCGGCGGTAGCGGCCTCGACCGGGGTCGGATCCGTTACGGCACTCCGCGTTTCGAGCAATGTGGCGAGACTTTCGACCGTCACGCCGGCCTGTCGCCGTTCGGCATCGGTCAAGTGGGCGAACTTCTCCCGACCGACAGTATCGTTGAGCCAGAACAGGATTGCGTTGTAGATCCCGATAATCGTCATCCGCTCGGCGGTGGCGGCGTGTGGATGCAGATACGGAGTCATGCTGTTGTAGTGCGCGCCGCCGGTCTCCAGCCAGATCCCGTACCCGCGACAGAACTGCTCCACCTCCGCACACGCCTGCGCCCCGAACCTGTTCGGCGCGAAACCCGTACAGAAATCGACGATGTCGCAGTCGTCGGTACTGAACAGCGCCCGCAACGACCACCCCCGCCCGTCCCGGACCAACGCTTCATATTCCGCCCGCATCGTGGCGAGCTTCGCCTCGACCACCGACGTGTACTCGCCAACCACAACACTCCCTCCCCCAACACGCTCCACCGAACCAACAGCGTGCCGGACCGATTCGGGCCGCTGGCCGTCACTCGGTCATTTAATGATAAATGACCACAAGCCAGATCGGCCACTAGATCGGTAGAACAGGTTCGACAGTCCTGTTCGAAGGGAATGTCGCCGACCTCGTCGACGATCAGCAGCCGCCAGCGGCGCAGCGGGCCCCGTCCGGCCCCGCTGCGCCGCGACCATCCCGGCTAGGGTGCTCCGGGCCCCAGGGATGCGTGATTCGCCGCCACAAATCCGAACACGGCCGAGGCGGCGATACTTGCGCCCGCACCAAGGTACTTGCGGCCCATCACCGACGCGGTGCAGTTGCCGGTGGCGTAGAGGCCGTCGATCGGCTGCCCTTCGGCGTTCAGCACCCGTGCGAACTCGTCACAGAGCAGTCCTCCGCTCGTACCGATGTCTCCGGGGTACAGGGCGATCGCGTAGAACGGCGCCTTCGAGATCGGCCCCAGGCAGGCGTTCGGTTGGTGGGTGCGGTCGCCGTAGAACCTCTCGTGGTCCCCCTCGCCTCGATGGAAATCCTCATCGACACCCGTCTCGGCGAACCGGTTGAAGCGACCGACCGTCTCGAGTAGTCCGTCCGCGTCGATACCGCACTGACGCGCGAGATCCTCCAGGGTGTCACTGCGCTTCAGTACGCCGCTGGTGATCATCTGCTTCGGTGTCCAGCCCGCGGGGGCCATCCCGAACGGGTAGTGCCCGCGGTGGCGGGCGTCGATGATGAGCCATGAGGGGATCGCACCGCCGCACTCCTGGTGGCGGGCGTAGATCTGCTGACCGGCCTCCTGATAGGAACACGCCTCGTTGAAATACCGTCGGCCCTGTGCGTCGACGATGAGCGATCCCGGCTTGCAGCGCTCGGAAAGACACATTCCTGGGGTTCCGTCGGGCATGATCCACGAGGGCATCCACCAGGCTTCGTCCAGCATGTCGGTCGCGGCGCCGAGCGCCATCGCGATCTGTATGGCATCCCCAGTGTCCCCCGGGTTGGCCGAGGTCCATTCGGTGCCGGTGGGCCGCCCGCCCGAATACTCCTTGCGCATCGTCTCGTTGCGGGCGAAGCCACCCGCGGCGAGCAGGATGCCCGCACGCGCACGCACGCGCACAGCCACACCATCCCGGTGGATGACGGCACCGACGACCCGGTCGCCCTCGACGACCAGATCCGCGAGCGCGGACTCACGCCAGACCGGGACCTGTCGCCGCAGCAGCGCGTCGAGCAGCCGAGCGATCAGTGCCGCACCATTGGCCACCAACTGTTGCCGTCGGATGCGCCCGAGCACCGTGCGCCACCCGACCCTGGTGAGCACGGCCAGTCCGATTCGCGTCCGCATGAGCGACATCGGTGCCGCCTCGGCGGTGTAGACAACCATGTCGACCGCGAAACCGGGGCGGATCTTGTCCCGCCAGGTGCCGAGTTTCCTCTTGTCGAAAACCTTCGGCTCGATCGATCTGCCCCGGGCCGATCCGCCTTCGCAGCCTCGCACGCCGGAGTAGTAGTCGCTGTAGCCATCGCAACGCTGGAATTGCAGACCTTCGGATTCGAGGAATTCGACCATCTCGGAACCGGCTTCGATATAGGCCAGCCTGCGGGCATCCGACGATGCCGGCCCCGCGTCACCGACGACGGTGTCGAAATACCTGAGTGCGGCGTCGATCGAGTCGGAGATTCCGGCACGCCGCATGAGTGGGTTGTCGGGGAGCCACATCACGCCACCCGACATGCAGGTCGACCCGCCGACTTGGTCGGTCTTCTCGACGACGAGAACCTCTCGGCCCAATGCGCGCGCACGTAACGCCCCGACCACACCGGCGCCACTCCCGACGACCAAGAAATCAGTCGTGTAGTCCCAATCGGTCATCTACCTACACCTATCCCTCGCCCGGCTCAGAATGCCGTGCCGCCGGTGGACGGCCGATTGAAGTGCCGCAGGCACAGCGCCACGATGAACGCGACGACCGAGGTGCCCGCGAACATGTAGAACGAGTTCGTATACGCGGCCTCGTCCGGCAACTGCGCCATCGGCCCGACATTGAGCGGCCGGTCCTCGATGTGCCCGGGTGCGTTGATGTGCAGGATCAGCGGATTCGCGGCCATGATGGCGCCGGTGGCCGCGGTCGCCGCAGCTGTACCGAAGCTGTTGAAAGCCCCGAACATGCCGGCGCTGATGCCTTGCTGTTTCTCGGGCACCGCTTCGACCACCATATTCGGCAGCGTGCCGAGGTAGGCGCCTGCGCCGAGGCCGACTATCAAGATGATCAAAGCCACCTGCCACACACTGTTATGGAAATTGGCGTAGAGCAGAGCGGCCACGATGAAGGCGATCGTCGAGACGATATACGGCTTCTGCAGCCCGATTCGGGTGGACAACCAGCCGCACAGCGGTGCCACGACCACGTACACCACCGACATTGCCAGCAGCGTCTGAACGGTGAACTGCAGCAGCGTCAGGTTCAGTCCCGGCAGGTGGCCGTTGACCGAAAAGTACGGCGTGACCATCTGCGCAGTGATCGGCATATGCATTTGCTCGGACGCCTGTGCGGCGGCCTGGGTGGCGGCGCCTGCGACGACCTGCTGTTTGATCGCGTCGCCGGCGGCGCCGCCCGGGCTCTCGGACAGGTAGCCGAGCACGTACGACAGACCTTGCAGGGTGCCGACGGACAGGAAGGCCGCCGACAGGATGCCGAGGAAGCGAGGGGCGCGCAGCAGCTTCGGGTCCATGATCGGCTCAGGGATGAACGACTCCCAGATATAGAACAGTACGAGCAGCACCACGCCGCCGATCAGCCACAGCAGTGTCGTGGTGCGACCCCAGCCCCAGTTGCCACCTTCGCTGAGGTAGATCAGCACGCCGCCGATACCTGCCCCCAGCAGAGCAGCGCCTACCAGGTCGATCTTGGCCTGCACCCGCAGCTTCGTCTCCGGCACGAAGAACACCAGGGGCGCGACGGTGACCGCGGTCCAGACCACGCAGAACCAGAACAGCGATCGCCAGCTGTAGTGGTCGGTGAGGAAGCCGCCGGCCAGCGGGCCGAGCACGGCGCCGATACCGGTGCCGCCACCGGCAAGCGCGATGGCCATATTCAGATGACGGCGCGGCATCAGGTCGCGAATCAGACCATAGGAGACGAAGAGCGCCGGAAAGGCCAGCCCCTGGAGTCCGCGGCCGACGAGCATGACCGGCCAAGACGACGTGACCGCGCAGATCACGCACCCGATCATGGACGTGACGAGGCACGCCAGGATCACCTTCTTCTTGCCGATCACGTCGGACAGCTTGCCGAGAACCGGCATCGCCACGCCTCCGACGATCGCGTACACCGTGGTCATCCAGGTCAGATCGCCCGCGGTCTGCTCCGGAAAGGAAGCCCCGATAAGGCGGGCGGCCAATCCGATGAACGCGAAATGGAATGGGACGATCTCGGTGCTCGCGACAATCGCGATGACAATCCAGATGACGCGCCGCCGTGAGATGTTTTCCAGGCGACCTGTATCGATTTCACCGGGATCTTCGACACCGACCGGTGTTGTTGTCATGGGGGCACTTCTCCTTTATTCACGCTGCGCGAAATCCACCATGACACAAAGCGCGCTGGAGAACTAATGGTAGGCAGCTGAGAAAAATCACTATGAAACTGAAAACATATGACGAAGTGGGGTTACGAAATTCCGAATGGAATTCATCCCGACTTCGACGCGAAAGCGGGCGCGCGGCCGATGATGCCATCGGTTTCCAGGGCGGCGATTTCGGGCTCGGTCAGCCCGAGCTGTGCCAACACTTCATGATTGTGTTCACCTAATAGGGGCGCGTGGCGCACGTGGAACTGGTTGGGGCCGTGGGAAAGCTTGAATGGCACGGTGCTGTGCCTGGCCGACGGGTTGACCGGATGATCGACGTATTCGTAGAAGCCGCGCGCTACCAGCTGCGGCAGATCGGCGACGCGATGGGGCTGCATCACTTTGCCCACCGGAACTCCGGCGTCCCACAGGAGTCGGACGATCTCGTCCCCACCCCGCTGCGCACACCACGCGGCGAGGTGCTCGTCGACGACGTCGTGCTGTCGACGACGTCCGTCGGCGGTGGACAATTCCGGGTCCATCGCCCAATCGGGCCGGTCGATCGCTTCGCGCAGTCCTACCCATTGCGCATCGGTGGCGACGGCCACCGCGACCCAGCAGTCCTTACGGCCGAACTCGTCGATATCGGCGGTCCGGTAGAGGTTCTGGGGAGCCGCGGCAGGTCCCCGGTTGCCATCGCGCATAAGGAGCGACCCGTATGCGGAATACTCGACCACTTGCTCGGCGGCGATATTGACCGCGGCATCCACCATGGCGGCTTCGACCAATGTTCCCGCACCGGTGCGACGCCGGTTCTCCAGCGCCAACAGCAATGCGTTGAGGCCGTGCAGGCCGGCATTGGGGTCACCGATCGAATAGGGCTCGACCGGGTTCTGGTCGGGATGGCCGGTCAACCAGGTGAGCCCGGACGCATCCTCGATGATGTAGGCGAAGGCAGGATTGTCGCGCCACGGACCGTCGAGCCCGAAGCCCGGCATTCGGACCATGATCACGTCGGGGCGCAGGGCCCGCACATTCGCGTAGTCCAGTCCGATCTGTTCGAGCACCCGCGGCGTGTAGTTCTCGACGACCACATCGCAGGTCTTGATCAGCCGGCGCAATACATCGCGTCCGCGCTCGCTGCGGAAGTCCAGCGCCACGCTCTTCTTATTGGTATTGAGCCCCGAGAAAATCGGCGACTTCTCCCACCACTGTTCTTCGGTCATCGGCACACCGGCGATCAGTCGGGTGCCATCCGGCCGGGAGGCGGATTCGACGTGGATTACTTCGGCACCCAGCATGGCAAGGAAATGCGTGCAGGACGGTCCGGCCCAGTAGCTGGTCATATCCAGCACCCGAAGACCGCTGAAAGGCAGCCGAGCCTCGGCAGTGTTGGCGGTGCTCGCTCGGCTGGGGGCCGGGGGTGCGGTGCGATATTCGTCCGCGTGCTCACCCAATCGCGGTGCGGGCTGCGGGGCCCGAAGCAGCCCGGGCTCGAAGCGGTAGGGCGGACCGGGCTGGATGTATCCGTCACGGGGGTTTGCGACGAATGACTCGCGCGCCTCGTAGTGGTCCATCGCGGCGGCGTTCGCGCCGTTGGCCACCAGGGCGTTGGGGATCCGGAATGCCGACGCCAGTTCCCGGATTTCATCGACGGTACGTTCCTTGAACCACGCGCGGATATCGCCCACCAGGTCATTGGCTCGCCCCGTGATCGAAAACGGCGCACTCTCATCAATCCACTCGGGGTGGCCGACCATCGCGCACAGGTCGAACCACTGCTGCGCGGTGCCGCACCCGACAGCCACCAAGCCATCCTTGGCGGCGGACACTCCGGGCACCATCAGCGCACGTTCCGCCCGGAACGGTCGACCGAGCGCCTCGAAGAAAGTGACCGAATAGTAAGTGAGACAGAGGATTTGCGTCTCGAGCATGGAAAGGTCGACCAACTCGCCCACCCCGGTGTCGAGGGTCCGCATCCGCGAGGTCATGGTCCCGGCAGCCGCGTAGGCGCCGGCCAGCCATTCGCCGACCTGCCCGCCGACGAAGACCGGCGCACGATCCGGCGCGCCGCGCCCCAGCCCGACTACCCCGCCCGACCACGCCTGCAGGGTGAACTCGGTCGCCGGACAGTCCCGCCACGGCCCATCCAGACCGAATGGCGTGATCGAGGTGACGGTGAGGTGTGGATGGGAGCGATGGATGGCCTCCGGGGTGAAGGACGGATGCTCCGCGACCCGCGAACCACGGCTCCACACCACCGCGTCCGCCGATGCCAATAAGCCGTTCAGGAAGTCGATTTCACTGGCATCGTCGAGATCGGTAACGACGCTGCGCTTGGAGCACGACAAGAAGCTGAACAATGCACCGTCGGCGCCTGGGGGGATGTCGGCGTTCGAGGCAGACCACGCGCGCAGCCGATCCCCCTCGGGCGGTTCGACTTTGACGACTTCCGCACCGGCGTCGGCCAGCAGTTTGGTGCAGTAGGCACCCGCGATGCCCGTGGACAGGTCCACCACCAGGTAATCATGGAGCGGTTCCACGGCTAGTCCTTCCGATTTCGAGCTTTTTTGCTCAAGCGCCATTCCGGCGGGAATTTGCTGTCGTTGTCCTTGACCGTATTGCTGAGACCGCGTCCCATGACCTCGTCGAACATCAGGTCATCGGTATCGGGCCGGGCGGTGCCGCCGATGGACTCGAAAAGGCCGCTGATCATGCTGCCCAGGTACTCGCCCTGGTACTGCTTCATGAATTCGAAGAAGGTCTTCTGCATGAAGACGGTATCCGTCGGACGGTTGCGGGCGCAGGCCTGTGCGTACTTGTCGACTTCCGCCTCGAGTTCTCCCCTCGGGACGACGCTGTTGAGGAAGTTGCACTCGTACATTTCGTCGGCAGTGAAGGGCCTGCCGGTGAAGACCATCTCTTGGAATTTGCGAATTCCCATTGTCTGGGCCCACCACCACATGCGCGGTGCCCACCCGATGTAGCGGAATGCCGGATGGCCGAACAGTGCGTCATCGGAGGAGATCACCAGGTCGGCGTCGGCCGCCTGGTAGAAATGCCAGCCGTAGCAGTAGCCCTTCACCTCGAGGATGCTGATCTTCTTGAAATCCTGCAGACCACGAATACCGGAGTGCGGGGCGGCATACCACTGGCCGAGCGTCGCGCCGTGCCGGAACGACCCTTCGGGGGGATAGGTGACTTCGTCAGCACCGATCCGGTATTCCGCCAGCCGCGGCCCCGGATCCTCGGAATTCTGCGCTGCCATGAATTCCGGCAGGTCGGCGCCGGTGCCGAGATCGTCGCCCACGCCGCGAATCACCAGCACCTTGACCTCGTCGTCGACGTTCGCGCGGTGCAACAGATCGGCGTAGCGCACCCGCGCCGCGATCGTCGGCGCATTGAGGTGGTCGGGCCGGTTGAGGGTGATCGTCGCGATCCTGGTCTTGGGATCCTTCTCGTAAAGGATGATCTCCTCTGCGGAGGGCACAGAGTCAGCCATTCGATGCGCCGATCACTGTGTCCGAGTTGCTGCTCCACGCCGGGGCGGAGGTCAGCACCTCGGGTCCGTCGGCGGTGATCAACACCATTTCTCGCCCGAAGACGGCGCCGATGCCCTGCTCCCAGACGTAGCCGGTGACGGCGAGCACCATCCCGGGTTCCAGTTGCTCCTCGGCGGCTGTGGCGGGGAGCTGCGACGACACCACTGGCGCGTCGAACCCCAGACCCAGCGCATGGACCACAGGCATCGGCGGCAGCGATTCGCCCGCGTCCTCGTAGGCAGTGAGGAACCCAGCGGCGGATTGACCGGGCCTACAGGCGGTCAGCAGGTGTGACCACAGCCGGTCCCATCGCTGGTAGAGGGCATCGGTGCCGTTACTCGGCGCGCCGACCGGCCAGGTCCGGCCGACCTCGGCGATATAGCCATTGGCGATGACCCCTGAAGAGAAGGCCACCAGATCACCGGCCTGTATCCGATCACCGGGCTGTGCGCGTCCCGCATCGCCCACCCGCCGCCACGGGTGCTCAGGCGAGGTCACCCACGCGGCATCCTGGGTGGCTGGTGTGCTGACACCACCGGCTGCCATGGCTTGCAACATGACTCCGGTGAGGTTCTTCTCCGAGATCCCGGGCCGCAACTCGGCGACGGCCGCCGCCAGGCCGGCCTCCGCGATGCGGATCGAATCCCGAAGCACCACGATCTCGTCGGGTGTCTTGATACGACGGGCAGCGCGTATGGCCGGTTCCCCGTCGACCACTTCCGCCTGGGGAAACGCCATCGGAAGGAATTGGCCGAACAGCGGGGACAGCGCGTCGGTGCCCACCCTGCGGGCGGTTGCCGCGCCGTCGATCTTCTGCAGCACCGCGATGATATTGAGCGGGTTCCACATGATGCCGTACAGGTGATCGTGCGGAATGTCGTCGGGGACGCCTTCGTCCCAAACGCTCAGCAGGTGGATGTCACCGGATTCGCGGACCACCACGCACCCCGGACCGAACGGCCTGGTACCCGCCGTCCACAGTTGCGGCGCACCGCTGACATAGCGGATATTGGCCTGTCGTCCGAGTACGAGGATGTCGAGGTCGTGGGCTTGCATCTGGGCCAGCACCCGCTCCCGCCGCCCTGAGCGGAGAGCGCGTTCATCGGCCAGGATCTCAGTTGCCATAGGGAGCGTAGGGGTAGTCGGTCAACGGAATGAAGCCTTCCTCGGTGATCACGATGATCTCTTCGGCCCGGTAGCCGCCGGTGCCGTCTTCCCACACCACCGGCTCCAGTACGAGCACCGTGCCGGGGGCGAGGACGAGATTCTTGTCGAAGTCCTCCCCCAGGTCGGTGCCGATCATGGGCATCTCGGCGGGACCCACGCCGATGCCGTGGCCCAGGTAGAAGTGGGGCAGCCAGGGCTTCTTGCCATCGTTGGCGACGGTGGCCGCCGCGCCCAGCTCGGCCGCCGTGGCGCCGGCGCGGGTCACCGCGAGAACGGCGTCCATGATCTCGCGCCACTTGGCGAATTGCGCCTGCTGTCGAGGGGACGGGTCCTGGCCCACCACCCACGTGCGGCCGAAATCGGAGCAGTAGCCGCCGTAGGTGATACTGACATCGGTCCACAGCACGTCACCCGCCGTCAGCTCGCGCTCGGTCGTCAACAGCGGCAGCGCCAGATCATTGTGCGTAGTCCAGACGCCCTCGGCTTTGCTGTTCGGCATGACCTGCCAGATCGGGTCGAGGATATTGGCGGTGGCGCCCAACTCGAACGCGCGGCGCACAAAGGCCGCCGACAGGTCGATCTGGCGGATCCCGGGCGCCAGCGCCGCCTGGACATCGACCATCGCGGTGTCGGTGATCCGGACCGCCGTGCGAATGCACGCGAGCTCGTCCTGTGTCTTGACGATCTTGGCCGCGCTCAGGACCAACGCGGCGTCGCTGGGTGGCCCGGACGGGAACAACTTCGGGTGCGCCCGGCGCATCGCTCCGGTCAGCTGGTCGACCGCCACGGTGGCGCCGCTGGGGATCAGATCGGCCAGGATTTTCGCGAAAATCTCGACGCCCTCGTCGAATTCGAGATAGACCGGCCCATGGACATGGTCGGCGGGCAGCTCGGAATCAGTGGCCGCGCCCGCGCGGAAGGGCAGGAACAGGTGCGGCCATTCATCGTCGGGCACAACGACCGCGACCGGAGACTCCACATGCGTCAAACCGGCGTCGGGGAGCGGCCAGCTCGCCCCGGTCGCATACATCACTGACTGATCCTCGAGCAGCACCAGCGCACCGACGCCTTGTTCGGCCATCGCCGCCCGCAACCGTGCCCCGGTTTCACGCCGCATCCGGGCACGGTCCGGCCGCTCCGGAATGTGGATCGAAGTCTTTTCCGGTGTCAGAGAATTCGTCATTCGATGCCCAGGAATTTCTTGATATTGCCGCTGACGATCTTGACTGCATCCTCCGGACCCACCGCGTCGACGACCGCCGCCAGTGACTTCTCCGAATAGCCGAATGTGCTTTCGTTGTGCGGGTAGTCCGAGGACCACATCACCTTGTCCACACCGATCTGATCGATCAGCCGCAAGCCGAGCGGATCGACCATGAACGACGCGCTCATGTGGGTGTCCCAGTAGTACCGAATGTCATGCTGCAATTCGTGATTGAACATGTGCCGATACGACGCGTGCAGATGCTCGGCGTCCTGCAGTGCCGACGGAACCCAGGCAATCCCGCCCTCGAACCAGCCGATACGCAGTTTCGGGTGCCGGTCGAGAATTCCGGCGAAGATGTACTTACCGAACACTTCCCGGAACGAGTCGACATTGACCATCATGCCGACCACGATGCCGTTGAATTCGCACGGGCTCTTCAGCGGAGTTTCCCCGATGTGGTGGGTCAGCGGCACGCCCGCCGCCTCGATCTCGTCCCACACCGGATCCATCGCCTTGCTCGCGTAGTCGATCGGCTGGCCCTCGAGATCCGTGCCCGGGTTCAGCGGCATCAGAAATGTCTTGAGCCCCAGCGACTTCAGCTCCGCCAACGTCCGCCGAGCACCGGCCGGATCCCACCAATTGATCAGGCCCACACCGTAGAAGCGTCCCTTGGAACGCTCCTGCAAGCCCGCGATGTACTGGTTGTAGATCCGGAACAAGCGCTCACGCATCTCCTTGTCGGGATGATGGAACAGCGCCAGGACGGCGTTCGGGAACGCCAGCTCCTGCCGGACGCCGTCGCCGGCCAACTCTTCGATCCGGGCTTCGAGGTTTCCGCTGCCCGCGCCGACCAAGTCGTCGTACTGCATCAATACGGCACTGAACTCCGGGGGCAAGAACGACTGTCCGCTGTGCCCGACTTGATAGGCGCCGTCTTCGTACCAGATACGCGGCGCCTGCTCCTTCAAATCATCGGGCAGCTGCTGATAAAAGATATCGTCCGCGAGAGAGATGTGATTGTCGGCCGAGAACACCACTGTCCCCGGCGGAAGACCGACGTCCTCTGTGGCATGACCCTGCCGGTCTTTGGGCGCACCGAACCCCTCAGGCGGATAAAGCGAGATACTGCTCATCGGGCTGGACATCATTGGCCTCTTTACTTCCTTATATCTTCTCGGAATGGATCACCATGCGACCGGCAGTGCATAGACGCCATAGGCCAGTCGGTCATGTTTGAATTCGATCTGATCGATCGGGGTTGCCAGGCGCAGCGTGGGGATGCGACGGAACAGCGTGCGGAAGACGATCTGCAGTTCCGCGCGGCCGAGTTGCTGGCCGACGCATTGATGCCGGCCGTAGCCGAATGCCACGTGCTGGTTGGCATTCGCGCGGTCGATGTCGAGCCGCTCCGGTTCCGGAAAGGTGTTCGGATCCCAGTTCGCCGGGGCCAGATCGATGATGATGCCCTCGCCTGCGCGGATCACCTGGTCACCGACCTCGATGTCCTCGATGGCGACGCGCCGCTGTCCGTTCTGGATGATGCTGAGGTACCTCAGCAACTCCTCGATCGCGTTGGCGAGGACCTTCGGGTCCTCGGTGTCACGGATCACCGCCAGCTGTTCGGGGTTCTCCAAAAGAACGAGGGTGCCGAGACCGATCATGTTGGCGGTGGTCTCGTGTCCCGCGAACAGGAGGCCGATACCCATCATCGCGGCCTCGGCCCGATCAAGCTCCCCGGCCTTGACCCGTTCCGCCAGATCGGACACCGCGTCCTCGGCGGGGTACTCGATTTTGGCGTCGACCAGCCCGCCCAAGTACTGCAGCAGGCTGAGGATGCCCTTTCCGGATTCCTCGGCGGTCGCGTTCTTGGCGAGTCCGATGGTCGTCTGCTGCTGAAAGAATTCGTGATCGTCATAGGGCACGCCGAGTAGCTCGCTGATGACCAGCGACGGTACGGGCAGCGCCAGTGCCGTGACGATATCGGCAGGCTGGGGTCCGGCGAGCATAGCGTCGATATGCTCGTCGGTGAGCTGCTGAATCGCGGGCCGCAGCGCTTCCATCCGCTTGAAGGTGAACGGCTTGGTCAACATCCGCCGGTATCGGGCGTGTTCCTCGGCATCCCTGGTGAAGACCGACGGTGGACGCGTGTGCACCATTGCCTTCATGCCGGCGTTCCAGTGCGGAAATCCGTCGCGCCGGTCATCGACACTGACTCGGGAATCGTAGAAAAGTGCCCGCGCCGCGGCGTACCCGGTGATCAACCACGGTGTACTGCCATCCCAAATACGCACTCTGGTAAGCGGTTTCGCCGCGGCGAGGTCGAGAACGCGCGGCGGCGGCGCGAACGGGCAGCTCGCCGACCTGGTCATCGGGTACTCGGGTACGTCGGCAGCCGTGTCGGCAACGGTATCGCTCAGCGTTTCAGACATTGGTCTCCGTCATTCCTCGATCTGGATCGCCATCGCGGGGCAGAAGGTAGCGGCCTCGCGAACGCTCTCGGCCTGCTCGGCCGGCGGATTCTCGTTGAGTAATACGACAACCCCGTCGTTGTCGCGTTGATCGAATACGTCGCCTGCATGCAGCACACACTGACCGGAGCCGACGCACTTACCTTGTTCGACAGTCACTTTCATCGACGCTCCTTTCTCGACCGCGACGTGATGGGTGCGAGCCAACGGCCCGCGATGCTTCGTTACGGGCTCGGCGTGGCACCCGCGGTGACCTCAGGGCGTTTCGTGGGTATGCCCGCGACGGTTCCGCCGTCGATCGGCAAGATCGTTCCCGTCACATACGCGGACCGATCGCAGCCGAAATACACCGCGGCCTCCGCGACATCCTCGGGGGTTCCGTCGCGTTTCAGCGGCTTACTGTTTCGCATATGCTCACGCACCGCATTGACGAAACGTTCGCTATCTTCCGCGGTCATATTCGCCGTGGACGAGGTGAGCAAGGATGTCGGGATATTGCCGGGTGCGATGCAATTGACCCGAATGTCATAGGCCGCCAGATCAGCCGCGGCCGACTTGGTGAAATGGATGACCGCCGCCTTCGAGCCCCGATACGTCATCACCCCACCACCGGCTTGGATTCCGCCGATCGAGGACAGGTTGATGATGGAACCGCCGCCATTGGTTGACATGTGTCGTGCCGCATCCCGCGTACCCGCCATGACACCCAGTAGGTTCACTGACAACACTCGGTGGAAGTCGCCCAAATCGTCGTCCAGGAAGCTGGCATGCATAGTTCCGGAGATGCCGGCGTTGTTGACCATGATGTCCAGGCCACCGAACGTTTCCAGCGTGGTGACGACGAGCCGGCCGACCTGTTCGGGATCGGCGACGTCGGTCTTCATGAAGACGGTGTCGGCGCCGCAGCTCGCGGCCAACGCCTCGCCGCGGTCACTGTCGCGGTCGGCGATGGCGACCACGGCGCCCTCGGCGACGAACCTCTCGACAATGGCTTGACCGATTCCGGACGCACCGCCGGTGACAATGGCGATCTTTCCCGCCAATTGAGGTCCGGCATAGGAATCGAGCGGCATATACACCCTCACTGGCGTTGCACGGAAAGTTGACATTCCGATTGAACCGCCGTGGGGTGCGCAGGCGTTAGAACAATACCGCCAGCCGACTGCACGATCCTGTCAATCTCAGCGGAATCGTGCACACCGGCCGAGAGTGGGATGATTTCCTGGATGGTGTCTCTCGACGAACTGCGTAAGTTGATCGTTTCCCATGCGGGATGCGCCGACCTCGCGATCGATGGCTTGCTCTTGTCATCGCGCGACGAGCCGATAGCGCCGATCCCCGGACCCGTCCTGATGATCGTCGCCGAGGGGGTCATCCGCGTGGTGTTCGGCGATCGGACTTACGAATACTGCGCCGGTCAGTACCTGGTTGCCTCGATCGATCTCCCGGTCATCGGTCACTACGTGCAGGCAAGTCTGTCGGAACCCTTCGTAGGTTTCGGGCTGACGTTCGAGCCGGAGGAGATCGCCGCCCTGCTGCTGGAGGCCGGATCCGACACCCAGAACCGCCGCGACCTGGCGGCCGGGCCCCGGCCCGGGCTGGCGGTAAGTGACGTCTCCAGCGAACTACTCGACTCCGCCGTCCGGTTGTTGCGATTGCTCGACCACAGAACCGATCTGCCGGTCCTGGCACCCATCGTCAAGAAGGAGATCCTTTGGCGGCTGATCACCGGCGAACAGGGCGCGACGGTCCGCCAACTCGGGCTGGCCGACAGTAGATTGACCCACGTCAGGCGGGCAATCCAGTGGATACGGGAGCACCACACCGAAACACTGCATATCGAGGATCTGGCCCGAATTGCCGGGATGAGCACTGCCTCCTTCCACCGGCACTTCCGCGCGGTCACCGCGATGACACCTGTCCAGTTCCAGAAGCAGATCCGCCTGCACGAGGCCCGTCAGCTACTGCTCAGCGAGGCTCATGACGTAGCGACCACCGGCTACCTGGTCGGCTACGACAGCCCGTCGCAGTTCAGCCGCGAGTACCGTCGCCTCTTCGGCGCACCGCCGGGCCAGGACGCCGCGCGCTTGCGCGAATCACGCGCCACCTCCCAGTAAGACCGGGAACCACCTGTCTATCGGTGCGACAGTCGACCGAATACCACACTCGCACCGGCGAACCCGACCACAGCGAGCCCGGCGCACCAGAGCAGGGCCGGACCGGCATGATGACCGGTGCCGGTCGAATTGAGCAGTCCGCGAATGGTTTCCACGACGGGTGTGGCCGGTTGGTAGTCGGCGAAACCGCGCAGCCAACCGGGCATGGTGGCGGTCTGCACGAAGGCACTGCTGATGTACGGGATGAACATGATCGCGTAGGTGAGTCCACCCGCCGCCTCGGGATTCTTGGCGACCAGCCCCAGCGCGACGCCGATCCAGGAGATCGCCAGCACGAACAGGGCGATCACCGCGAGCGCCGCGAGCCAGCCGACCGGACCGGCCTGCGGTCGGTAGCCGAGGACCAGCGCCACCCCGATCGCGATCGCGATGGCCGCCAGATTGCGGACGACACTTTCGGCGACGTGTCCGGCCAGCACGGCCTGCCGGAACATCGGCAGCGTGCGGAACCGGTCGATACTGCCCCTGGTCATATCGGTCGAGACCGCGGTAGCGGTGATCGAGGAGCCGAAACCGGTACACAGCAACATGATTCCCGGCACCACGTAGTCCAGATAGGGCCCGCCGACGTTGATGGCACCGCCGAAGACGTAGGTGAACAGCATCATGACCAGGATCGGCATGCACAGCGAGATGATCAGCGTGTCCCGGCTGCGCAGGGTGTGCCGGGCGCAGCGCCGGAACATGACGGCCGTATCCGCGAAAATATGGGCCGTCACCGGGCAGCGGCCTCGACGATGTCCGCGGTGCGGGCGCTGGCGTCCTCGGCACTGAGGGTCTTCGCGAATTCCGCTGCGCGCAAACGCATTTCCGGGGTGAGCAGCGCGGCCACCTTGGGCTCGAGACGGGCCGCGGTGAGCTGGGTGAACTTCAGGTGCGCGCCCACGCCGAGCCGCTCGACCTGTCCGCCCCACATGGGCTGCTCGAACGATACCGAGCACACCAGCGTCGGCAGTCCGGCGCGCAGGCTCTCGAACAGCGTCCCGATGCCGCCGTGATGCACCGCGGCGGCGCAGTGCGGGAAAACCAGATCGTGCGCGAACGGGCCGACGACCTTGACATGCCGGCCGACCTCCGCGTTCGCGATATCCAGATCGCTCCAGCCCGCGCTGACGAGTGCGCGCACGCCCAGCCGGGCGGATACCTCGGTGACCATGGCGAGCACCGCGGCGGTGTCCCGGATCGGCATGCTGCCGAATCCGAAGAACACCGGCGGCTCTCCCGCATCGATCCAGGACAGGATGCCCGCATGATCGCCCGCGAGATCGCCGACGGCGTCGCGCGCGGCGTGATCGAGGGTCAGGAATCCGGTGAACGGCCGGCGCTCATCCCATTGCTCGGGCAGCCCCGGCACCAGCGCCGGATCGTAGATCTGTACTTCCGGAACATTCGCGCGAGCCAGCACCGCGGCTGTACTCGCCCGCGACTTCGCCAGACCCAGTTCGGCTCGCAAGGCGTTGAGGTAGCGCATGAAGACGACGCGACGCAGGTTCTCGGCGAATGCCCAGGTGGCGCGATTGACGAGTGCGGGCGGATGCCAGTGCGGCGGCAACGCCCCTGGAAATGGATATGCGCTATTGGTTCGGCAGGGGAAATAGTGCAGGCTGACCAGCCCAACCCCCATGGCTTCGGCAACAGACGCGGCCCGGTCCTCGGTGACAGTGCTCGCCACGATCAGATCGGCGTCCGCGCACACCTCGATGACCTCGCGGTTCATCTGGTCCGCGTAATCGGCCATCTGCCGGGCCACGAGCTGCATCAGGCGGAAGGTGCTGCCCGCCGCCAGCGCCCGCTGCCCGGCCTCCGAGCTGTAGAGCTGCTGCACGTCCGGGCCGCAGGCACGGGCCGGTAGTCCCGTCGCGGTGACGAACTCGACCAGGTTGGGCGGCGCGCCGAGCAGCACGTCGTGACCGCGCCGCCGCAGCTCGAGGCCCAGTGCCACTACCGGCTGTACGTCACCACGGGTTCCGGTCAGCGGTATCGCAATTCTCAAGGCGCTTCTTTCGGTGCAATCGTCGTCCGGGGCGGTGTGCTCGGTGACCAATCTAGGGCCACTGACCAAAATGGTGAGTCCACACAATTTTCGGGTCTACCGCAAACACCGTGCGGCGGTACAGTGCCATTGGTGCACATCGCGATGTTCATGGATTACCACCCGACCACGCTCGGTGGGGTCCAGACCGCGGTCCGCGCGCTGTGTCGTGGACTCGAGCGCGCCGGCCACCGCGTCACGCTGTTCGTCGCGCCACAGCCAGGAGCCGCGGCCGTCCCGGATGTAGTGGAACTGCACGCCGCCGCGCTCGCGGTGAACGGTTTCCCGGTCGTACTGCCCGGCAAGCGCAATGACGGGTTGATCGACGCCGCCTTCGCCGCCCGCGGCCCGATCGACCTGGTGCATACCCACACCACCTACGGTGTCGCCATCGCCGGGATGAAAGCCGCACGGCGACACCGGCTTCCGCTGGTACACACGGCGCAGAGCCGCGATGACGCATTCATCGAGCACACCGCGCCGGCCCCGTATCCGGCGGCGCTGGCCATGCGCGCGCTACACGGCCGGTTCGTGCCGCACCGCCGGCATATGCCGCGCCGACCCGAAAGCCGCGCGGCCCGCCATGCCTGGTGGACGATTGTCGGCCAGGCGCAGGCCGCCGACCAGGTGATCGCGCCGACCCACCATTTCGCCGAACTACTGCTCGCGCACGGGCTGACCCGACCGATCCGGGTCGTATCCAACGGCGTCGACGACGAACTGCTCGACGGGCGCGGCACTGCCGAACATCCGGCGAACGGACCGCTCCGGCTGATCTGGAGCGGACGACTCTCCGCTGAGAAGCGCCTGCTGGAATCGATCGAGGCGGTGCGACGCGCCGAGAACTGCACGCTCGATATCTATGGTGAGGGCGATCTGCGCGCCGCGGCCGCCGCCGTGATCGCCGAACACCGGCTCGCGGATCGAATCCGCGTGCACGGCAGGGTCACTCAGGCCGAGAATATCGCCGCCATGGCCGAATCCGATGCGCTGCTATTTCCTTCGCTCGGTTTCGACACCCAGGGCATGGTGCTGCTCGAGGCGGTGGCGGTGCGGCTGCCGATCATCTATTGCGATCCCGATCTCGATGAGTCGGTGCCCGCCGATGGCGGAATCCGCACCGGAGATCCGTCGGCGGCCGGGATTGCCGAAACCATCACCGAACTCGCCGCCGATCGCGCTACGCTCGCCGAAATGCGTACGGTGCTCGACAAGTTCGGCGACTCGGTGCTGCAGTCACGTCAGACAGGGGCGGTCTTGGAGATCTACCGACAGGCTGCCGAGCAATCCGCGCAGAGTCCGGAACTGGTTATGCCACAGGACCTTTCCGAGGTTCCCACCGCGCCGGGACACCTACCGCTGCTGGGACACAGCCTGCGGGCGCTGCGTGATGCCCCCGGCTTCGTTACATCGCTTTCCGAACTCGGTCCGATCGTGCGAATCCACTTCGACCAGAAGATCGGCTACCTGCTCACCACGCCCGATCTGGTCCGCGAGGTGGGACTGGGCGATGCCGAACTCAACCGCGACGACCTGCGCGAGGCGATCGAAGATGTCGCGGGCGGATCGGTCAATGTGCTGCGCGGCGAGGAACACAAGCTGCGGCGCCGGATGATCGCACCCGCATTGCGACAGAGCCGCCTCGCCGAATATACGAAGGCGGCCGCCGAGATCGCCGAAACCTGGTCGGCGGGACTGCCTTCGGGCGGTCGGGTGAATCTGATGGACGAGGCCCACGGTCTGGTGCTCGATACGGTCACCTCGACACTGTTCACGGCCGAGTTCAGCGCTGCGGTGCGACGGGAGATCCGGGACAATGTGCCCTGGCTGCTCAGCCAGGTCATCATGCGCACCGCGCTACCGCCGCAGGTGCGCCGCCTGCGGCTCATCGCGAACTGGCGATGGCGCACGAAAGCGCGCCGGCTGCGCGGCGCCATCGGTGCCGCGGTAGCCGAATACCGCCGCCGCGACGAGGATTTCAACGATGTGGTGTCCGCGCTCATCCGGCACACCGATCCCGAAACCGGTGCCACGCTATCCAACGAACACATCATCGACGAGGCGATCCTGATGCTGGCGGGCGGAGTCGGATCCATGGCGTCGCTGGCAGGCTGGCTGTGGCACGAGGTCATGCGCCGCCCGCATATCGCCGAGCGGGTTTACGCGGAACTCGACACCGTCGTCGGATCGGGACCCGTTCGCGCCGAACACATCAACACGCTCCCCTACCTCAAACAGGTGGTGTCGGAAACACTGCGCTTCTGGGGGCCGTGGATCAGCGCGGGCACCGCGGACGGCGACGTCACCGTCGGCGGGCTCACCATTCCCGACGGCACCGCGATCATGTTCAGCCCCTATATGGTTCAGCACGACAAGCGCTATTTCGCCAACCCGGAATCCTTCGACCCCGACCGCTGGTCGCCCGAGCGCGCCGACGAGATCGACAAGAAGGCCAATCTCTCCTTCGGCGTCGGCCGCCGCCGCTGCCTGGGCGATCACTTCGCCCTCCTCGAGATCACCCTGGCCTCGGCCGCGTTCCTCAACCGCTGGCGACCGATCCCCGACCCGAAATACGTTGTGCGCGCATCAAATCGAGATTTCGTACTGTCCCCCTCGGCACTGCCGGTCACGCTGCGTCCGCGCTAGTCACCTCGCCCTCTTCCACGTTCATGCTCGCCGGCGCAGTCTCGTTCGCGGGCCGCCTCCCGCGCCCGCCGGGTGGTATCTTCCTCGACGATCGGTCCCGTGGGCGTGACTGACAGCGGCGGCAGGCCCTGAACCATAAATCCCGCCAGCCCGAATAACCTCGGGCGCAATCCCGGCACGCTCAGCCCATACGCGCGCCTGATCCTGTCCGACAGCAAGTCGTTCGTGCAGCCCTACAACTACCAGCAGACACCACCGCTGGTGGTGAAGACCGGCACGCCTCGGCAACGTATGTTGTTCGGAGACCTTGGCGGCCTGGGGCTGGGCGGAAGTGGCGGGCGTAAGGTCGAGCCGTGAAGCGCACCCAGTGGAAGATTCACGGCGAGAAGCTGGTTGACGAGAACCGCCACATCCGGTTGTCGACTGTCGATATCGAGCTGCCGGACGGCGTGAAGTTCACACAGTATGTAGCACGGATGCCGCGCTGCGCGATGACGCTGGTACTCAACGAGAACCGCGAAGCCTTGTTGATGTTCCGGCACCGGTTCATCATCGACAGGTGGGTGTGGGAGTTGCCCGGGGGCTATGTCGACCACGCCGAAGACATTGCTGCGGCCGCTGAGCGCGAGGTGGAGGAGGAGACCGGCTGGCGGCCACGGTCGATGGAGCACCTGGTCACCTATCAGCCATCGATCGGCAGTCTGGACCAACCCCAGGAGATCTACCTGGCGCGCGGCGCCGACCTCACCGACACGGTGCCCGATATCAACGAGGCCGAAGATATTCGGTGGATACCGCTCGAAGAGGCGGTGGCCATGATCGACCGTGGTGAAATCGTCGGCGCGGCCACGGTGGTCGCGATCTATCGCGCGGTCAGTCTCGACGTGTAGTCAGCTCGCGTACCTGTTGCCGAAAATTCTCAACATCTGGGATTGCAGCGTAGGGGGTCAATCGCTGGCGCAGGTCACGCAAGTAGGCGTAGCTGCGACGCGATGACAGGCAGGCCACGATGTCGAGCGCCTGCTGTCCAACGCGCACAGCCTCGCGCGGGTCTTCACTCGCGCGGGCGGAAGCCAGAAGCGACAAGTTGAAGGCGCGTCCGCGGAGGTAGCCGTCGGACATGTTCAGTGATTGCTCGGCGAACCGCGCGGTGCGTCCGTCGTCGCCCAACGCCCGGAAGCAGTGGGCGACCTTGGCGGACATGTACGCGCCGTCGAAATAGGTCAGCCATTCCGGCCGATCGGACGACTCAGCCTTGGAGAACGTGCGTTCGGCCGCTGTGATGGACGTGGTGCACATCGAGTCGTCCAGACGTGCGGCGTGGCCGTGCGCCTCCACCATGTGGCATTCCGCCTCCAGAGCCGCCAGTCCGGCGCTACGGGCAGATATCCGGGCTGCGCGCGCTAGATCAACAGCATCGCCGGGCCGACCGACGTAGGTGGCCTGGTGACTCATCGCTGCGAGAATCTCCGCCCCCAGGCCGGGATCACTGGCCGCGCGGGCCAGCCGTAGCGCTTGGATCAGGTATCGCTGGGCTAGCCCATGTTCCTCCGGCTCACCACCCGCCGCGCCGGATAACGTCAGCTCATAGACCAACCCATAGGAGGCCCTGTGCCCATCGAGCACGAAGCCAAGATTCTCGACATCGACCCCGACACCATCGAGCAACCCATACTGGACAAGGGCGGCAGGAAGCTCGGCGAACGATTCATGCGCCGCTACGTCTACGACATCACCCCCGGCGTCGACGGCAAGTGGATCCGGTTGCGCGACAACGGGAACGGGACCACGCTCGCTGTCAAGGAGATCACTAGCGACGCCATCGACGGCACCCACGAGACAGAGGTAGGCGTCGACGACTTCGCCGCCACCAACGCCTTGCTCGGGATGCTGGGCTTCACCGCGAAGTCGTACCAGGAAACCAAGAGGGTCAGCTTCGAACTCGATCGTGCACAGATCGAGGTCGACACATGGCCGCAGATCCCTCCGTATGTGGAGATCGAAGCGGCAAGCAAGAATGAGGTGATCCGGGTCGCCGAACTGCTCGGCTACACCGAATCCGACCTCACCGGCGAAAATACGATCAAGATCTATGCGCGGCACGGCATCGACCTCAACACCATCCGCGAACTACGTTTCTGATCGAGTCGTCCGGTACGACGCCGCAACCTCTCAAATCGAGAGTGTTGCGACGACCGTGTGAACCCAAGAACCCAAGTTATGAGCGTGGGGGTCTTCGCTCTTCGGGACTACTCGTCGGCGTTCGTAGTCTGTGGCGCTATCGCCGGCTGCCGGGGGTGGCGGGCGGCTGCCGGGTCGATCGCGAGGTCGGTAGGCCCAGGGCTTGCGAGGCGTCGCGGGCGGCCGTGAGCAGCAGCGGCGCACAGGTGCGAACCTTCGCGCGGTCCAAATCGAAGGTGAGCGCCGAAACGCTGATACCGCCGATCGGAGCCCCGTGGTGGTCCAGCACCGCGGCGCCGAGGCAGCGGGTGTGCTCCTCGTTCTCCTCGTCATCGACGGAGTAGCCGCGCTCGGCGACCGAATCGAGATGGGCGATCAGCAGATCAGGATCGATAATCGTCCGAGATGTCATGGCGGTCAACCTATTTCGGGCGATGAAGGCGCGCTGCTCCGGTCGGGACAGACCGGCGAGAATCGCCTTGCCGATGGCCGTGCTGTACAGCGGAAGACCACCGCACCGGAAATATCGTCGGGCTCGGCCCACCGTCCGGCCGGAATGCGTTCGGCGATAGCGCGATTGCGGTCCTGATCGGCGCGCAGCGCGGCGGTATTGCCGGTGGCGACATCGCCGCTGCCGTCGTCAGCGAGTTTGACAGCACTAGTCACCACTACCAACTCGACGTCGGCCTGCGCCGCTGAGCCGGAAGGCTGTTCACCCCGCGGGATTCCGGGGAGCGGGCGAACCGGAGCGTGACGAGCTGAAAAGGTCTCAGCCGCAGGCGAACTCCCGTACCCTCCGGGGTCGCGGGGGTGTCTCCCGGTAGCGGTCGCTCCAGCAAATCGCAGACCTGGAACCCTGCCACATCGAAGCCGGGAACCACCAGCGCCGAGGCACGACCGCCGTGCGCCTCGTAGACCCGCAGCACCACATCGCCGCTGCCGTCGTCGGCGAGTTTGACAGCACTGGTCACCACGGCGTCGTTGTCGATGGTGAACAGCGGCTCGACGGCCGCACCGACACCAGGCGTCGACGGCGTGAGGTTGATGCGGTAGCCCTCGCACACCGCATCCCCGATCGCGGCGCCCGGGATCAGCGAATGTCGGAAATGGTGTGCGCCGTGGTCGGTCTCTGGATCGGGAAATCGCGGCGCCCGCAACAGCGAAACCCGCAGTGTCGTCGTCGTTCCGCCATCGGCCCGGACCGTGCGGGTGACGTCGTGTCCGTAGGTCGAATCGTTGACGAGCGCCACACCCCAGCCCGGCTCGGCGAAGTGGACGAACCGGTGGTTACAGGCTTCGAACTTGGCATACTCCCAGCTGGTGTTGGTGTGGGTCGGCCGGAACAGATGCCCGAACTGGGTCTCGCAGGCGTAGCGATCGGCGTGGATGTCCAGGGGGAAGGCCAGTTTGAGGAACTTCTCCGTCTCGTACCAGTCGACGCTGGTATCGATATCCAGACCCCGCGCACCTGCCCGCAGCGTCAGGGTCTGCTCGACCGTGGACGATCCGAACGATCGGGCAACCCGCACCGCACCCGAATCCGGTTCTGCCACAATGAAGTCCACTTCGGTGAGGTCGGTAACCCGGTTCCGGTAGAAGAGATCGACATCCCAAGCGTCCCAGGAGTTCGGCAGATCCGGATGCAACTGCAGCAGATTCGCGGCCGAACCCGGCGGCAGCGTCTCGCGCTGATTCTCCAGATCGAACACCGACACGACGAGGCCGCGGATATCCACTTCGACCCGCAGCAGACTGTTGTCGAGGACAAACCCGCCACCCGCGCGCTCGGCCACCGAGCACGAGTGACTTGGCTCCACCGGAGCCGCCGCACCGGCGGGAACCGCTCGCCAGGTATGCGGCGTCGAGTTGAAGATATTCGGTCCCGTCCGCGCACCGCCGAGCACCCATTGCGCTCGCTCGATGAGCGTCGTCAGCTCCTCGGCCACCGCCGCGTACGTCCGCTCCGCCTCGCGGTGCACCCAGGCGATCGACGAGCCCGGCAGGATGTCGTGAAACTGGTGCAGCAGCACCGTCTTCCAGATCCGGTCCAGTGCCGCGTAGGGATACTCGAAGTCCTTCCGCACCGCCGCCGTGGCCGCCCATAGCTCGGCTTCGCGCAGCAGATGCTCGCTGCGCCGGTTGCCCTGCTTGGTCTTCGCTTGACTGGTCAGCGTGGCGCGGTGCAATTCGAGATACAGCTCCCCCACCCACACCGGCGGGTTCTGATACTCGGCCTCGGCCTTGGCGAAGAAATCGGCGGGTGCGTCCCACACCACCTTCGGCGAGCCCTCGAGGTTCGTCATCCTGGCGGCCTTGGCGACCATCTCGCGCGTCGTCCCGCCACCGCCGTCACCCCAGCCGGTCGGCGCCAGAGACATCGATGCACGGCCCTTTTCCTCGAAATTCCTTGCGGCGTGCGCGATCTCGCGGCCGTGCATCGAGCAGTTGTAGGTGTCGACCGGCGGAAAATGGGTGAAGATCCGGGTTCCATCGATGCCCTCCCACAGGAAGGTGTGATGTGGGAACTGGTTGGTCTGGCTCCAGGAGATCTTTTGTGTCAGTAGCCATTTGGACCCGGCGGCCTTGATGATCTGGGGCAGCCCGGCGGCGAATCCGAACGTATCGGGCAGCCATACCTCCTGGCTCTCGACACCGAACTCCGCCAGGAAGAACCGCTTGCCGTGCACGAACTGCCGCGCCATCGCCTCGGAGCCCGGCATATTCGTATCCGACTCGACCCACATGCCGCCGACCGGCACGAACCGTCCCTCCGACACCGCCTTCTCGACCAGCTCGTAGACCTCGGGACGGTGCCGCTTTATGAAATCGTATTGCGCGGCTTGGGACATCGCGTAGATGAACTCGGGCTCCTCGGCCAGCAACGCGGTCATATTCGCGGTGGTGCGCGCCACCTTGCGCACCGTCTCGCGCAACGGCCACAGCCAGGCCGTGTCGATATGCGCGTGCCCGACCGCGCAGACCGTATGCGCGGACGCCACCGCAGGCGCGGCCAGCACCTCGACAAGGCACGCGCGCGCCGCCGCGGCGGTGGAGTTCACGTCCCGCAGATCGACGGCGTCGAGCGCGCGCTCGATCGCCCGCACGATGTCGTAGCGGCGGGCGGGCTCCTCCGGCATCTCGTGCATCAGCTCGCCGAGCACCTCGAGATCCTGCATCAGCTGCCAGACCTCGTCGTCGAAGACCGCGAGGTCCAGCCGGCCCAGCCGGTATTGCGGCTCGGCACCGGCGGTGGCCTTGTCGCCGAGCACGGTCGGCCCGAAGAACGGAATGATCGGGTTCGAAGCCGCCTCGACATGCAGCACCACCTGCTCGCCGCCGACCGCCGGGGACGCCACCCGCACCCACTGGTTACGCGGGTGCAAACCCTTGACCGGCGATCCGTCCGGCCGATAGACCAGGCCCTCGCATTGGAAACCTGTCATGTTCTGGTCGAAACCGAGATCGATGATCGCCTCGACGGTCTTGCCCGCCCATTCGGCGGGCACCGTCGCCTCGACCGTGAGCCAACTCGTCCCCCACGGCGCGCCCCACCTGGCCCCGGATTCGATGGGTGTCCGGGGCGCGGCCAAGCCCTCAGCGACCGGCACCGGCTCATCCGGAGCGACCCAGATGGAGGCCGTCAGCGGCACCGATTCCGGGTAGATGGCCGGCATGATCCGCTCTGTGAGGACCCGCCCGAGGCGGTTCTCGACCAACCGACGGTCATCGTGCATAGCGGTGGCTCCCATCGGACCGGGGCGTGATCAACCCATTCTCCGACAGCGTGGTGAATTCTCCGATACACCGGCCGCACTGCGTGTTCAGCGATCCGTCGCGACACCAGCCATCAGCGCAGCCATGGCACGCCGGCGCGCAACAGCACGTTGGCATAGGGTGTCGCCTCACCCGTGCGAACAACGAAGCGACACTGACCGATTCGCCGCTTGAACTCTTCGTGGTCGATCAGCTCGGCGTCGAGGCGGTTGGTGAGCAGCTCGGTCGCCTCCGGGTTCGCGGCGGCGACATCGGCACTGCCCCAAGCGGCCTCCAGCGTCACTTCGTCGAGGATCAACTCGACCACCGGCACGAACCTGGGAAATCCATAGCTGATGCCGAGATCGATGACGCGCACGCCCGCCGGCACCGGTAGGCCCGAATCGCTCACGGCGAAGGTGTCGGTGTGCCGGAGGGCGACGAGTGCCGACAACAGTTCGGCGTGGATCAGTCCGCTTGTGCGCAACGCGGGCTCCATTTCATAGTGTGCTGGTGCCTCGTCCGGAAAGGCTGATTCGGTAATCGGATCGCGCTGCTGGTTACGGCCCGAGGAACAAGCGTTCGCACGGCAGGCGCGGCAGCAGCTGGCAGTCCTCGATGCTTTCGCGAATCAATTCGATTGTGTACCAGTGCTTTCGCCTCCAATCGTGGATCAAATTGCGTACCGCCGCCGCGGCGGCGGCGTAGTCGAAGACCACACCGGACACCCAGATCCGCAGGTGCAGATCACCTTCGGGTGGCAACCACCCTTCGGCGGACATGGCTTAGTTCCTTCTCAGGCAACGCATGGTAAGTAATCTTTCAGCTTCCGGCATTCGTCCGGCACTGGCGCAGGACGCGTTGAGATCGAGCAATCAGATGGCACTGGACACCGCCTCGAGGTTGCCGGGCGCGGCTCCGGTGATCAAGGCGACCAACCGGTCGCCGTCGACCGCACCCACCTTGTGCGCCGCCACCGAGCGGCCACGGCGCAGCACGACCACGTTGTCGCAGATGCGCATGACCTGCGCCAGGTCGTGACTGATGATCAAGACGGTCACCCCGCGGTCGCGCAGACCCCGGACCAACTTCTCCACCGCCGCGGTCTCCCGCACTCCCAGCGCGGCGGTCGGCTCGTCCATGATCACCATCGACTTGCCCCAGGCGACCGCGCGGGCGATGGCGATACTCTGGCGCTGACCACCGCTCATCCGCCGCACGGTGGTCCGCACGGAGGGCACATCGACATCGAGATCACGCAGGATCGCTGCGCTCTCGGCGATCATCGCCTTGCGGTTGACCACCTTGATCGGCCAGAACGGGTAGACGAGTTCCCGGTTCAGGAACAGGTTCTGCCAGACGGTCAGATCGTTGATGAGGGCGAGATCCTGATACACGGTCTCCACACCCAACCTTCGGGCGTCCTCCGGCGATCCCAGCCGCACCGGCTCACCCCGGAACAGGATCTGCCCGGAATCCGGCGGCTGAACGCCGGTGAGACAACGCACCAGCGTGGACTTGCCTGCCCCGTTGTCTCCGACCAGCGCGGTGACCTCGCCCTCGGGGATGGTCAGGGTGACACCATCCAGCGCGCGGACGGAGTCGAACGACTTCTGGAGATCACGTGCCTCGAGCATCGGCTTGGTCATAACGCATCAGCTACTTCCGAAATCGCGAGATCGCCGCGGCGAGCAGCAGTACCGCGCCCACCGCGATGGGTTGGTAGTACTGCGAGATACCGAGGATGGTGAAGCCGTTGATCAGCGAGGTGAACAGGACCGCGCCGCACACCGTGCCGAGTACCGACGCCTTGCCGCCGCTGAGCGACGAACCGCCGAGCACTACCGCCGCGATCGAACTCAGCAGATAGGTGGTCTGCAGGGAGGGATCGGCCCCGCCGTTGCGAGCGACCAGCATGACTCCGGCGACGCCGCACAGCAGGCCGCACGCGCTGTAGGCCAGCAATCGGATGCGGCGCACCGGAATACCGGTCTCGCGCGCCGAGTCGATACTGCCGCCGGTGGCGAGCAGATGCGTCCCGACCCTGGTCCGGAACAGGACGCCCGCCACACCGAGCGCCGCTACGACGGCCAGCAGCCAGAACCACCGGATCGGCCCGGCGCCATCGAGCGCGAGACTCTGCAGGAATGATGAGTTCACCGCGACGCTGTTGCCACTGGTGAGCAGCAATGTGCAGCCGCTGAGCACGCTCAGCGAACCCAGCGTGACCACGAAATCGGTCATCTGGAAGCGTCCGATCAGCAGGCCGTTGACCACACCGACCGCCGCGCCGCCCAGAATCGCCACCACGATGCCCGCCGACACCGGATATCCGTGGCTGGTCAGGTAGCCGAGTAAGGCCGCCGACCACGGCAGCGTCGCGCCGACCGACAAGTCGATTCCGCCCACCACGACCGCGAACTGCTGGCCGAGCGCCAGGACGGTCAGGATCGTCGAAGCGACCAGCAGGTCGTCGATATTGCTCGCGGTCAAGAAGTTCGGCGTGGCGATGAAGAATGCCAGCCACACGATGACCAGAGCGATGGGCGCGGCGTATTCGGCCAATTTGGCCGGGATGCGCCGGTCTCCGCGCCGCTCGGGCGCGATCCGTGCGACCGCCACTGCGCTGCTCACTTGTTCACCAACCCCACCAGCCCCACCAGTGGATTGTCGAACGTGGCGATGGGCCGGGGGAACGCGGTGATCTGCTGATCAACATTGTCCTGGCCGATGAACGCGATCGGCGCCACCACCCGGTCCGGAATGCTCTTGCCCTGATGCAGTGCCAGGCAGCCCTGGACCGCGAGTTCGCCTTCGGCATAGGGATATTGGGTCACCGTGCCGTACAGGGTGCCCGCCTTGACCGCGGCGAGAGCAGCCTGGATGCCGTCCACCGAGATCACCTTGATCTGGCCGGTGCGGCCCGCGTTCTTGATCGCCTGCGCGGCGCCAAGGCCCATGGTGTCGTTGGCCGCGAAGATACCGGTGACATCGGGATGTGCCTTCAGGATCGCCTCGGTGACCGACAGTGCTTTGTCCTGCTCGTAATCGGCGGGCGCGCGCTGCACGATCTCCAATTTGCCCGCGACGGTATCGGTGAATCCCTTGTCCCGGTTGATCCCGTTCTGCTCCCCGGCGATGCCTTGCAGCACAATCACTTTCCCGGTCCCGCCGAGTGCCTCGAGCAGCTTCTCCCCCGCGATCCGGCCCGCGGCCAGGTTGTCGGAGCCGATGAAACTGGCGTAGTCGACCCCGGCCTGCTTCGAGGCGTTCGCGTCGATCTGAGTGTCCAGGTTGAGGATGGGTGTCTTCTTGCGCGCCACCGGAACCAGTGGCGTGATCACGTTGGTGCCGTTCACCGGTACGACGGCGAAACAGTCGTAGCCTTGCCCGGCCAGTGTGGAGATCTGCGCGTTCTCGCCGTCGGCATCGGTCTCGGACTGCCCGGCCTGCACCGACACGTCGACGCCGAGTCGCGATCCCTCGGCCAGCGCGCCGTCACGCAGCGCGGCCCAGTACGGGTTGGTGAAGTTGCGGGTGACCACCGCGATCTTGAAGTCGGCGGCGGCAGTGTCGCCGCGTCCACAGCCGGTGGTGAGCGCGATCGTGCTGAGCAGGGCCATAACGGCGAGCACGTACCTGGATCGAGAGTTCATGTGCTGTTCGACCTATTCTGAAAGCGATTCAACTCGTGTTGACAACACGAGTTGATGTGTAGTGTGTGACGTGTATCACGTGCTGTCAAGAGTTCATGGCGCAGTTGGCGAGAATTACCTCCGACGACAGGAGATCCGATGGCAGTTACCCGAGCCGATGTCGCCCGGCTCGCGGGCACCTCTCCCGCCCTGGTGAGCTATGTCCTCAATGGCGGCCCGCGCCAGGTCGCACCGGCGACGCGCGCCCGAATCGAAGCCGCCATCAAGGAGCTCGGCTACCGGCCCAACATGGCGGCGCGCAGCCTGCGGATGAACCGCGGCCACGCACTCGGCATGGTCATCCCCGACGGGGCCAACCCATTCTTCGCCGAACTGTCCGCGGTGGTCGAGGCGGCGGCCTTCGCCAAGGGGTATCCGATCATCATCGGCAATGCCGCGGGCGACGAGGCCAGGGAACGCGCGTACGTCAGCGCATTCATCGACCGTCGGATCGAAGGGCTGCTCGCGATTTCGTCAACCTGGAAGTCGGGCATCGCCGACGAGTGCGCGGCCGCGGGTATGGCACTGATCGCGGTGGACCGGATCATCGACCCGGCCCGCTGCACGCACGTCATCTGCGATTCGCTTACCGGAGCCAGCACCGCCGTGAACCACCTGATCTCCCACGGGCACCGCCATATCGCCTGCCTCAGCGGACCACATGTGTCGACCGCCGATGAGCGGGTCGCGGGTTACCGCCAGGCGCTGCAACACGCCGGATTACCTGAAAACGTCATCGTGCGTGCCGAATTCGGCGGCGCCGCGGGCTATCGAGCCCTCGCCGAAATCATGAACGGCACACCTCGACCGACCGCGGTCTTCGTGACCAGCGACCTCCAGGCAATGGGCATGCTGCGCGCCGCATACGACGCAGGCCTGCGCGTCCCCGAAGATCTCGCGATCGTCGCCTTCGACGGCATCGAGTACTCCCGCTACACCCGGCCAGGACTGACCACCATGGTCCAACCGACCCGGCGAATGGGGGAACTCGCGGTGGAACTGCTGCTGGAACAGATCGACACCGACTCCACCGAGATAGGCGTGCACAGGCTCGAGGCAACATTGCGGACCCGCGGTTCCTGCGGTTGCGCCGACGATTTCTAGACGATCAGTCGTCGAGTAGTCGCCATGCGGTGAGGGCGAGCCTGGCGCGGATCAGTCCGGTGGGCTCGGTGAGTTCGATGCCCAGCGTCTTTCCGAGTTGTTCGAGTCGGCGGGCGACGCTGCTGTGGTGCAGGTGGAGCAGGTCGGCAGCGCGGCGTAGGGAGCCGGTGGTGCAGTAGCGTCCAGCGTGTCCAGATCATCTCACCGTACGCCGCCCCGGCTCGCGCCACTGATCTGTCCGGACTGCCACCGGCCTATATCGCCACCGCGGAGTTCTGTCCCTACCGGGACGAAGACATCGACTATGCGCTGCGGCTGCTGCAGGCGGGAGTGTCGGTCGAGCTGCACCAGTGGCCCGGCACATTCCATGGCTCGCAGGCGATTCTGTCCGCCGAGGTGTCGCAGCGGCAGATCGCCGAACTCGCCGCAGCCCTGCACCGCGCACTTGCCGAGTGAGGTGCTAATCAGTGAATCCCCCGGCAACCGATCGAGGCTACCGGGGAGACTCACCAGTTCAACGGCTCCTCGGATCACGACAACGGAACGTAGGCACGCCTGTCGAGGCGTGCCTACGCTGCCAGATTCCGCAGTCAAGCGGCTCAGCCGACTGCCACCACATCCTTGGTCAGCTCGACGTGTGAGACGACGGGAGTCGACCTACGCCGTGCCGGGAGGATGACCGCGACGGCGACAGTGCCGACGGCGAGCACGATTGCCGCGATGAGGCTGGTATGCGAAACGGCATGGGCGAAAGCCGCATCGGCGGCGGACACGAGTTGCGCGGCCTGATCATGCGCCCCGGCCGCGTCCCCATGCTGGGCGACGATCAGCGCGCCGCCGATGGAGTCCTGGACGGCATCGGCTGCTTGCGCCGGGAGGCCGGTGACGGCCGGCGCGATTTCCGAGCGGTAGGCGCTCGAGAGCAGGGACCCGAGGATCGCGATGCCCAGCGTGCCACCGAGTTCGACGGAGGTGTCGTTGACGGCGCCGCCGACGCCGAGCAGTCGTTCGGGGAAGGCGTCCATGATGGTGTCGGTGGCCGGGGAGACACTGAGACCGATCGCGAGCCCGAGCAGAACCAGCGGCCCGACAAATGTCGCGTATCCGGAATCGGCATCGACGCTGACCAGCAATGCCAGTGCCACGATGCCGAGCAGCATGCCCGCCACGACCATGGTCCGCAGGCCGAGGCGAGGAGTCAGCACACCGGTGATCGCCGCGCCCGCGAAGACCGCACCGGCCAGCGGCAGCAGCCGGATGCCGGTGTCGAGCGCGTCGAATCCGAGCACGAACTGCAGATGCTGGGTGATGTAGTAGATCGAGCCGAAGGCGGCCAGGAAGAACAGCAGCACGGCCAGATTCGCACCGGCGAACGCACGGATGCGGAACTTGCGGATATCGAGCATCGGGTTGGGGTGGCGCAGTTCCCAGGCGATGAATGCGGCGGTCGCGACGGCCGCAATGAGACCGGCGACGATCGCGGCGGCATGCCAGCCGTTGCGCGGGCCTTCGATGATCATGTAGACGAGCGCCGCAACGGCGACCACGGACAGCGCACCGCCGGGCAGGTCGAGTCGCTGCGGGGTGTGGGCTCGCGACGGGGGAACCACCGCCAGCGCCGCGGCGATCGCGAGCACCGCGATGGGGACGTTGATCAGGAAGGTCGACGCCCAGCCGTGGTCGGTGAGCAACCAACCCGCCACCAGCGGACCGATCGCGATGGCCAGGCCGGTGGTCGCCGACCAGATCGTAATGGCCACGGCGCGTTCGCGTTTCGGAAAGGTCGCCACGAGCAGTGAGAGCGTCGCCGGCATGATCATCGCGGCGGCGATGCCCATGATCGCGCGCGCCGCGATCACCCAGCCCGCGCTGTCCACGACCGACCCAAGCACCGCGCCGGCCGCGAACACCGCGAGGCCCAGAATCAGCGTGCCGCGGCGGCTGTACTTGTCGCCGATCGCGCCCATGAGCAGCATGAGGGCGGCGTAGGGGATGGTGTAGGCGTCGATGACCCACTGCAGGTCCTGGCTGGACAATCCCAGGTCGCGGGTCATATCGGGGGCCGCGACGATCAGCGAGGTATTGGTCATGACGCCGATCAAAACGCTCAGGCACAGCACAGCGAGCGCGGCCCATCGTCGGCTGTATACGTGGCCCGGTTCCACCGGCGTGGTTACTAGCAGTGACATGTTCGGCCCTCTCACTAAGATTCACACCGTTGTGCAATTTCACGTCGATGTGCAATCTACGAGATTTGCACAGCAACGTGCAACCGTGCGACCCTGCTCCGTGAAGGGACTCACATGCCAACCACCAGAACCATGACTTCATCCGCACCGGCGGGCGCACGCGCACAGGCCAATCGGCGGCGAATTCTCGATGTCGCCGCCGGTGAGCTGGCACGCAATCCGGCGGCCAGCATGGAAGAGATCGCCACTGCCGCAGGTGTCGTACGCCGGACCCTGTACGGCCATTTCCCCACCCGCGACGCGCTGATAGACGGCATCCTCGACCTCGCGTCGGAGGACATCGCCCACACGCTGCGCACACTGGAAACCGATGAGCCGGTGGCGGTCACCTCGGCCCGGTGCACGATCGCACTCTGGCGGGTCGGCGACAAATACCGACTGCTGTTCAAAATGACGGATACGAATCTGGGGCCGCGGATCGAGGAGCGACTGGCCCCGGTGCACGCGCACGGCTCCGCCATATTGCGCCAGGGGCAGCGCCTCGGGATCTACTCCGATCACCTGCCCGCCGAAGTACTTTCGCGCGCCCTCTCCGGACTGGTCCTCGCCCTGCTCGAGGCACGCCACGACGGCATCTGGACCGAGCCCGATCCCGCCGTAGCAGCCGCCCGCCTCTGCCTCATCACCTCGGGCGTGCCCCCCGCCGAAGCCGATGAGATCTCCAGAGCAGCAGCGGAATTGGAGAACACCCAGGCGGCGGCCGAGCAGCTGTAGCCGGCGACGGGCCTCGCCGCTGAATCGGCCGTCTCAGATCGCGTCGCGAACCTTCCGCACGGCGGCGCCGAATAGGTCGTCGAAGGTTGTCCGGTCGGCCGCGCCGGTCGGATTCTCCGCATGCACAGCGACAGTCGTGCCGCCGACTACCGCGTGTCCGGTATACGAGCTGGTCGTGACGGACTTGTCGGCGGCACTCGACTGGAAGTGGTGTGGTAGGCGAGGGCGCCGACGCCGTTCGCGGCGCCGGGTAGCACCGCGCTCACGGCTGCGACAGTCCCCAGTGTTTTGTTCGTGTCGTGATAGTCATCGTGCTTCCTCAGCGGTTGGATTCGAACGGTTCGGTACCGAGCACCAGCCGTAGCCCCGAGATGCCGGAATGCACTTGGGCGTAGGCGAGTTCGTGGCTGATATCGCCGATGTTGTTGACGATGGGCAGCGAGAAGCCCAGTGCCGCATCGACCGGGTGTCATGATTCGGTCGTAATAGCTTGTGGTACTTCGGCTTCCGTGCCTTGTGCGATTCGCCGTTCGAGTTCGGCGCCTTCGATATCGAGGTCGGGGACGTAGCGGGCGAACCAGCCAGGGTGGTACCACATGCGGTTGCCGATCAAGGCCATGACGGCGGGCACCAGGGTCAGGCGGACGACGAAGGCGTCGAGCAGAACGCCGACGGCGAGGGTGAACGCCAGCGGTTTGACGATCGGGTTGTCGACGGTGGTGAAGGCGACGAAGACGGCGAACATGATCAGCGCGGCGGCGGTCACGACACGCGCCGAGTGAGCGACGCCGTTCTGTACCGAGGTGATCGCGTCGCCGGTGCGGGTGTGTTCCTCTTTGATCCGGGACACGACGAAGATCTGGTAGTCGCTGGACAGGCCGAAGATGATGGCCAGGATGATGATCGGCAGGAAGCTCAGCGTCTGCGTCTTGGTCGCACCGAAAAGGCTTGCACCCCAGCCCCATTGGAACACCGCGACCTGGGTGCCGAGCGCCGCGAAGACCGACAGGATGAATCCGACGATCGACGACAGCGGCACCAGCACGGTGCGGAACGCGATAGTCAACAACACCAGCGCCAAACCGACGACGACGGCGAGGAAGACCGGCAGCGCGCCGGCGAGCCGGTCCGAGGTATCGATATTGGCCGCCGTGGTGCCGCCGACCAAATAGCTTGCTCCGGTGCCATTTTCGATCTCCGCACGGTCGTCGCGCAGCCGGTTCACCAGATCGGCCGTCGCGGTGTCATCGGGACCGGTCTTCGGTACGACCTGGATCAGCACCAGACCGTCCGCGGTCCCGGCGGGCTGCACCACGGCGACATTCGGCTCCTGCCGCAACCGGCCCATCAGCGTTTGCGCGGCATCCGGGCTTGTCGCGTCGGTCAGGTCGGTCACCACCAGCAGCGGGCCGTTGAATCCCGGGCCGAACTCCTTGCTGACCAGGTCGTATGCCTTGTGCGCGGTACTCGATTCCGGTTGCGACTCCCCGCTCGGCAGCCCGAGATGGATGCCCGTGACCGGGACGGCAAGAACCGCAAGCACGGCAATACCGAGCACCAGCACCGGGATTCGGAATCGGGTCACGAACCGCCCCCACGCGTGCCCGGCCGTACGTTCGGGTTCGTACGCGGCGATCCGCGCCACTTCCTCGGCCCGGCCCGGGTGCAGCGGCGGCGAGATGAACCGGGCGACCGTGCGACCGGCGAAGCCGAGCAGCGCGGGCAACAGCGTCAACGCGACGAGCATCGCCACCAGCACAGCACCCGCCGCGGTCAGCCCCATCACGGTCAGGAACGGGATGCCGGCGACCGCGAGCCCGCACAGCGCGATGATCACGGTGACTGCCGCGAATACCACCGAACTGCCCGCGGTCCCCACGGCCAGCGGAATCGATTCCGCCGCAGACATTCCCAGCACGATGTTGTGCCGGTGCCGCGACAGGATGAACAGCGCGTAGTCGATTCCGCACGACAGACCCAGCATCAGCGCCAGCGAGGTCGCCGCCGAGGGCACATCGACCGAAGCCGCAACGCCCAGAATCCCGGTGAGCCCGATGCCAACGCCGATCAGTGCGGTGATGATGGGCAGGCCCGCGGCGACCACGGCACCGAAGGTGATCAGCAGCACGATGAACGCGGCGACGATACCGATGATCTCCGGGGTTTCCGGCAATTCGGCCGTGAAGCCGGGATACACCGCACCGGCGAACTCCACCTCGATACCGGCGTCCCGCGCCGGACCCGCGATCCGGTCGACATCGTCCAAGGTCTGCTCGGTGACCTCCCCCGCCGCAACCGAGAACTGCACACTGCCCAACGCGACCCGCTGATCCGGCGATACCGCTTGGGACTGGAACGGATCGATAACGGCAGCGACCTGCGACAGCCCCTTGAACTCGGCCAGCACCTGCTCGATCTGTGCGTTCGGCTGCGCGTCGGTCACCTTGGCCATACCGGGCGTGGCGAAAACCACCTGCATCTGCGCACCACTGAAGGCGGGCATTCGTTGCTGCAGCAACGAAACAGCATCCTGCGACTCGGTGCCGGGAACGGTGAAATTATCGGACGTCTTACCGCCCGTACCGACCGCGAACCCGATCGCACCGGCCAGCAGCACCACCCACACCGCCAGCACCCACCAGCGACGACGCACCACGAACTGACCAAGAGCGAACAGATACCGAGACATGCGGGTCCTCTCGTCGAGCCACCAACCGAGATCTCACCAACGCGATCACGCGCGATGCCGGTACGATAGCACGCTAGATGACGATTTCGTCATAAACGGTGCAATGGTCAGCAACTCTACTTCAGCGGCCGCCGCACCCCGCAACGCTTCATCGGTGCCGCCCCGGTCAGTCGCTGGAAGCGGTCGAACCCCCAGGACCGGGAGTGAGGGTGCTGCAGGAGATCAGCAGACGCGCGGCGAAGACGCCCGGGCAGAACTTCGGGTCGACTCAGACGCGCGACCACACGGTCGCAACGCCGAACAAGACGGTGCCCAACGCGCCCTCTCGCCCCGCCGATGAGCACACCGGAACGACCGTCACTGCCGCTGTCGACGCCGCGACCGATAACCTTGTTCGATCACATACCGCCGCAACCGAATACCGCATTCCCCCCAACAGCCGCGACCGGCTACGACAGGTCGAGGTGCTTGTTCATCGACATCGCAGCGTCGGCCAGCTCAGGCAGTTCGATCACGCTGACGCCGTTCTCCTTCAACTTCTCGACACCGATGCAGTCCTCCACGAACGTCGACGGTTCACGCCAAGCGATCACGACCACTGGAATACCAGCCTGCAGAATGCGATCCGTGCACGGCACTCGTGTCTTGGTGGCCCGCTCCGAGCATGGCTCCAGCGTGCTGTAGATCGTCGCACGCTTCAGCCGCGGATCGTCCGCGTCGAGCTTGTCGAGCGCGGATTCCTCGGCGTGCACCTTATCGTCGGTCTCGCGGGAGTAGCCGGTCGAGATCTCCGCGCCGTCGGCGACGATCACCGCGCCGACAGAGAACGCGCCTTCCACGACCGGGCACAGCTCGGCGAGCTCGATGGCCCGGTTCATCCAGTGAGTGTGGTCGAGCTCGGTCACCTGTCGGTCTCCTTCAGTGGTTGGTAGCGCAACAGCGCGACGTCACCGATCTGGGTGACGTCCAGCAGATGCATCCTGCGCGTAGACCTGCTGGGGAAGGTCGCCGGGTTTGTGAAACGCGGTGCTTCCGGGTCGCCCACGAGTGTGGGCCCGATCGCGATCTGTAGTTCATCGGCGAGCCCCGCCGACAAGAATTCGGTGTGTATGTGGCTGCCGCCTTCGACCATCAGCTGCTCGACCCCACACCGGACCCTGCCGCGTTGGCTACGGTGAAGCGTCGTGCCTGGGAACGGATCACGGGCTGGACCGGTAGTACACGCCAACGCAGCCCGGAGGACTACTTCCTGACGCACAAGCAGGAAATCCACGATCATCTACTCGCCATGAAAGTGCAGGTCAGATAAGTGAAGCTGCTGGTCACCGGGGGTGCGGGTTTCGTCGGCGCCACCGTCACGAGGATGCTGATCGACGCCGGACACGAGGTAGTCGTGGTCGACGACCTCTCCCGCAACGACGACCGGCAGATTCCCGACGGCGCGAAGTTCATCCAACTGCGCGTCCACGACGTGGCGGAAGTCCTCACCCCCGGTGCCGGGTTCGACGCCGTGCTTCACTTCGCCGGACTCATCGCGGCCGGTGAGTCGATGCATCATCCCGAATGGCATTGGGACAACAACACCCGCGCATCGCTCGCGCTGCTGGATGCGATGCGCGCCGCCGACGTCGGCAAGCTCGTGTTCTCCTCCACCGCGGCCGTGTACGGCGAGCCGACCGAGCTGCCGCTGGTCGAAACCTCACCGACGAACCCCGTCAACACCTACGGCGACACCAAGCTGGCGGTCGACCGGGCGATCACCACATTCACCCGCGCCTTTCCGTTCGGCGCGATCTCGCTGCGCTACTTCAACGTCGCGGGCGCCCACGACTGCGGCGACGGCACCATGATCGGCGAACGCCACTATCCCGAAACCCACCTGATCCCACTCGCCCTGGATGCCGCGATCGGCCGAGCCGACAAGTTCTCGCTGTTCGGCGACGACTACCCCACCCCCGACGGCACCTGCGTACGCGACTACATCCACATCACCGACCTCGCCCGCGCCCACCTGCTCGCCCTCGAGGCCATCCACCCCGGTGAGCACAAGATCTACAACCTCGGTAACGGCATCGGCTTCTCGAATCTCCAGGTCATCGAGGCGATCCGAGGGGTCACCGGCATGCCGTTCGAGGTGGAGGCCGCGCCGCGGCGGCCGGGTGATCCCGCGACCCTGTACGCCTCATCCGAGCTGGCGCAGCGCGAGCTCGGATGGGCACCCGAGAAGCCGGACATCGTCGATATCGTCCGTGACGCCTGGCGATTTCATCAGCAATAACGCTTGTGAAAGGCTCCGGCTGGATGCGACGAACCGGGGCCCATACGCAAACGGCCCGGGCTGCCTGCGACGAGGAACGCGACGCTGGCAGTGCAGAGCGCGAGTGACGGCGGGGGTTGTGGACCACAAGATAGAGTCAGCCGGGGCGGAGTTGATGCCTATGCACCAACGCGCGTTACTCACACTGCACGGAAACAGGTAGGTAAAAAAAATATAAGCAGTAGGTGTGCGGTTCATACTTCTGCAGAGTGTCTATCTGCCCTCGCTAATCATTTTACTGAAGGCATCGCTTGTCTTAAATATATGTCGCGAGAGGGCTCGTCCGAGCCCTTTCTTGTCAATGAATTCTTGGAAAGTTAACCCCTCCTTTGCGGCGCAATATTGCCATCCTGCAATCACTGCAGCGAAAGGGATATTCTTTCTCTGGAGTTTGCGCGCACTAGTAGCATTGGTGGAGCATTCTGAGCTGCGGATTCCGTGTTGGTAAAAGAAGTCGGTGGTTGGCTCGTCGCGAGCCTGCTGCGTACTCTGTGCGTACGCGTCTGGCCGTGGTTCTCACCTCCTCAAGGGTGAGAACCATGGTAATGCCGTCACAGGTCCGCCAGCTTTCGAGGCCCAAATGTGTAGGCATCAACCAATATCTTAGACGGCACCCTTGTCGTTCTGCTGAGCGTTTATCTCCCATTCCTGACGGAGATCCTCCAATCTGTCGTCGAGGCATTCTCTGATCAGGATATATTCCGGCGAAAATAGCAAGTCTATCTTGGATATGTACCCCTCTGTTATCGCCTCCAGTACAGCCTCATGAAGCTCATCACATCGATTCAACAGCGCATATTTATGAAGGGGCGACGCTAGTCTGTGGTTCCATTGCAGAGCCTCCAGTCCGTCCTGCGAGTAATCTATTCCTTCCAGTGTTAAAGATGACCATGTTGCAACATCGACGCCACGGACAAACTCATCGCTCAGCGGTGGTCGACATGACCCTATGATACGGGCAATTCGGTATTGTTTCCGATCGATTAAGTCCCACTGCAATGTAGTAATCCAATGCAGCACTTTCGACTCTGTACTTGATTCAGCGCGGGGACCAATACTCGATGGTTCCGATGTGGTTTGGTTGACCGACAGCCCTATGCACAGACGCGTAGCTGCGTTCAAGCAGGATTCAATGCCCCTGAGGATATCCTCCTCGCGGAGCTCAATCAATTCGCCTTCGGATTTCATAGCTGACTTTTGACCGATCTCTGACATGCGGTCGATAAGCTTCCGGTCGACTCTGCCACCAGAGTGCACTACGCAGTTTCTGATGGCAGATAGGGCACATATGTGACGCCACGGTTCGTGCCAGTCCCATCGCTTGCGAGGTAGCGGATTACCGCTGTGCCTAGTCAATTTCTCTAGCCAAGCCGTAATTGGCTCCTGCAACTCACTCTCGGCCTGTCGACTCGCTATCTTCTTCAGTATCGATCTGCGATCGGACAGGTCGACTATTTCATTCAAAGATATTGATGGATTTCCTGAAATCGCCTTTGGCTGTCTAAAGTAGATAGTTTCTAGCAGTGCGCCTGCGAACGTCTCAAACGAGGAGTATATGGATACAATCGCGGCCGAAAGCATATAATCCCGACTTTTCGGACGCGTGGTTCCAGTCGTTACTGATTGAGTAATAAAGAGGGCGGCACGCGCCGCCTCGCTATTGGAAAACTGAATCACTCTGGACTTTTTTTTCGCGGTCTCGCCGTCTGATTTCTCGGCTACTTCGAATAATGCTGACGTGATTTCCTTTAGGTAGTCATCCAGCTCATTGTTTTGCTCCACGTTGAGGTATTTCCTCACAGAGTGGAGTTTGGAATCTGGTCGATCGCTAGTGAATAGTGGCGAGTTCACCCACTCCAAAGATAGCTCAATCGTATAGACAAAACGGATATACGTATCCCAGATCTCCTGGATGAGTTCCCTATTACCGTCCACGTAGCGATTGTACGAATACCGCGACAGTTCCGATACTCATTTTGCCCTGCTAGCTGTATGAGGCCCGACCCACTGCCACGATACTCCCGGGGTTCGTTGACGACAGGCAATCTCACAGGGGTGAAACTTGTCTAGTGCCTCATCAAGCAACCTTCGGTAGGTAATCCGGGTGCCGGATCTTCGAGTTGACGGCGAAGTCGCGAACGGGTCCGGCGTGCTGGTTACGCCACCGGATGTAGCCGCCGATCGCGTCGTCTTGTTCACCGTGGCTGCGGTGGTCGGTGCCGTTGAGTGCAAAGTAGCGCAGCGCGGCGAACTCGCACTCGATGCGGTTCAGCCAGGATGAGTAGGTGGGCAGGAACACCTGCTCGATCTCGTTGGCAGCGCACCATTCCCGCACTTCGCGGCGCTTGTGGACGGAGTAGTTGTCCAGGATCAGGTACAGCTTTCCTTCCGGCCAGCGAGCTCGCAGGGACTTGAGGAAAGCCAGGAACTCGGTCCATCGTTTCCGGTCGCGGATGCGGTAGTAGAGCTGGCCGGTGGCCAGGTCCAGCGCGCCGAACATGTGCCGCACGCCCTGGGTACGGTGATACGTCGCACGCAGCCGCGCCGGTCGACGTTTCGGGAACCAGCCGCGACCGGGCCGAGGCTGCAGGTTGAGTGGCCCGAATTCGTCCACACAGACCACGCGGCCATCGGCGGGCGGATAGTCGTAGAGGTCGAGCACGCGGGTCATCTTGGTCGTGAACTCGGGGTCGTTGCTGGCTTTCCAGGTCTTGGTGGTCTGCCAGGACACCCCGCCGGATTTCAGGATCTGCCGCAGGGTCTCGCGGCTGATGTCCGCGATCCCGTTGATACGCAACACATCCGCAAGTTTCGACAAGCTCCATACCGAAAACGGCCAGCCCAAGTCCAGGGGGCAGCACCGGGCGATCTGACAGATCCGATCACGCGTCGTCTGATCGGTCTTCGCCGGCCTGCCCCCTTTCCATTTTGGGTCCAGTGCGTCGAACCCCTTCTCGTTGAAGTCGTGGATCACTTGCCGCACATACGATTCCGACACCTGCATCAGCTTCGCGATCAGCGGCACCGGCTGATGCTGCGCCGAGGCCATCACCACCACTGCCCGCCGCATCCGCACCGGCTGCTTACTGCGCCGCGCGATCTGCTGCAACTTCCGCCCCTCCTCCGGGGACACCGCTCTGACAAACACATCCGGCTTCCGAGCCACCAGCACCACCTCCACCGGCAGCATCACCGCTCACCGCCCCGCGATCAACCCGCCACCCCGACAGTTACCGCATCAACCTTCCCGGACAAGGCACTAGCTCTGCGGGGCGGCCCGTCCTCTCGCGAAACTGATGGCGGGCGCGTGTAGCTTAATCCGGCGTCGGCGACCGGAGGTTCTGGCCTCCTGACTGCTCTCCCTGGCCCTTCCTCCGAAGGCTTAACGAGTACGGATCGGCGGTTGCTCAAGGGTGGCCGTAGGCCATCGGTGTAACCGATGCGATGCAGGAGACCGTTGAACGGCCGTCGGTCCGTACTCACACTGTCCAGCCGAGGAATATCCCTATACGTCAAAGTCGCGGGCGTCGACCTGACCCAAACCGTGCCGGGCCAGCTGTACGGGCGCGCACCACCGACGGCAGCTGGCTCGGCCTCGTCGCCTTCTCGATCCCGACAAGCACAGCCACGTCGATGCCGCCGGTGGTGCACAGCGCGCGCCCTATCGGAACCGCAATTGAGCGAAGTCCCGGCCAGTCTGGGCCGTTCAGATAGCGAGAACTCGCGAAGCGGCCTCATCCAGCTGACGAACGGCGCTGGACTTCGACCGCGGTGCCAGCATCGCCCGTGTATCCAGATAGACCTCACGCAGGCGCGGTGAAGTATTCACCGTAGCCAGCCGCAACGCTTCCGCCGCTGAATCGCACGCGCGGTCCAGGTCGTCTTGCACGGTGAGTTTGGTCAGATGCAGCAGAGCCAGCGCCTTATCCCGCACATCCGTAGCGGGAATGCGGTCGATCGACGATTCCATCGTGTCCACCGCGGCGCGCGCCTCGCCTGCCTTCTCCAAGCTCTTGCTGCTGAGCAGACCAGTTAGCCAGTCGCTCATGTAGTACGCATACGACTTGTCGGGTGTCGTAGGTTCCGCGTGCTCTCCTGAAATCCGATCCAGCAGCGGCCACGCCTCTTTCGCGCGCCCGGCATAGGCGTACGCCTGCGCCGCCTGCAGAAGCACGTAGTCGGCCATCCGGGGATCGTGAACTGGAAGCCTGAGCGCCACGTCCGCGAAGTCCGCGGCGTCGTTGTAGCGGTCGGTCCAGATAGCGAGCTGTGTGCGGTGGCAGACCATACCGACCGCGATGTCATCACTCTGCACTCGGGCAGCCAAGTCGAACGCCTCGAGGAACAGCCTGTCGGAGGTCTCGTACAGCCCCTGGTCCCAAGCTGCCCAAGCGCTGCTTGCTGTGGCCTCGCTGGTCAGCGACTGGAGTTCGGGCCGCAGAGGTTGTGGGCAATCCCCCAGCAGCGTCTCGCACGTTCGTTTAGCCGCCTCGATGAGCGGCTGCGCAGCATCGGACCCCATCTGATCATCCAGCAACATCGCGGAGTGAAGAGAGCTACGCAGATGGCCGATGCCCTTCGTGGTGACGGTGGGCGCACCGGTCCGACGCAGCGTTGGCATCGTTGCGACTACCGCCCCGGTCGCGGCAATGAAATCTCGCCGATTCACGTCAGGGTCTCCCATCAGTTCGCGAAACCGATCTTGCGCCCCATAGTCCGCGTCCCTGAGCAAACTGTCCAGGCCGGATTGGAACGCTATCCCGACGGTGACGTCGAGTCGGCTCTCCCAAAAGCTTACGGTTCGCTGGCCACACTGGAGTTGGTCGGCCAACTGGCGTTGAGTCAGCCGCAGCGCGGCGCGCAATCCCTTGACGTGAGCCCCCGTCCACGCCGTCACGTTCCCCACGATGCCCCCTGCCTGCCGGTAGTCATTGCTACGGATTGCTAAGACCTGCGTGCTCTTTACCTTCCGCCGAACATCCTCCTCCGGCAACCCTTGTTGTGTACCCGGAATCGCACTGGCACAGCACTTTTCCGGATACGCGCACCCGATAAGAATCCAAATCTGGGGAGGTCTGCGATGCCGAGCCGAAAACTGCCGAAGCGCGCCGGTCCATTCGGGCCGCGCCGTCCAGTCTTCTGTGACGTGCCGTGTGAGGTGATCGCCCTCTACCGCGACGCCCTCACCAATTGGGACGCCACACCCGAACCGAACTCCTGTGAACTATCCAGCGATGAAATGGCCCGTATCGGCAACGCACTCGCCGAATGGGCGAACCCAATGCGGCCCGGTGGCGGGGTGCCATGTCCCCCGTCACCGGTGCCAGTGACGCCAACCGAGGCGGCGCAATGAACCCCGCCCGCCGAACTCGTTGCGGACGGCTTACGCGAATGGGACTCCAGCACACTGCGGCAGTCTGCCGACGTCCCGGTCTCAGCCACCGACCACAGCACCGACCGCGGCCCAAGGGATTGAACTCAGTGGAGCACATACCTTTCGGGGACACACCACGGTCCCGCTGTCACTTCTACCGGCGGGTGTGCGATCTGCCCGCGAACATCGACCCACCTCACCTCGGTCGAATCGTCATGAAGGTCGAACATGTGTGGGCGTTGACCATGCCCGCTCATCTCGGCCAAGCCGTGAAAATCCATATGCAGCAGCGCGGTTCGGACCTTGGGCCGGTGTCCTCGCATCCACGCGCGAACCGGTGGACATACTTGATCAGGCCGGACATCCCCGATGACGTGAGCCTGTTCGCTGAGATGTACCGGCTCGATGTCTCGGTGGTGCGCACAGGTGGCACCGTGGCGTTACCCTCGCCCGCCGACAAAGGTACGCAGTTCCGACGCTGGATCGAACCACCCCGCTGCACCTTCCGGCCCTCAGGCCTTGCAGTGGTCGACGCGATACGTGCATGCTCCGGTCCATATCGGCCCGTACGGCGGAGGGCCGCTCATGCCTGAATGTGACTGTGGGCCATGGATAAAACTGTCCATGTACGGGATCGGGACATTCAGTAGCAAGACCGGGGAGTTACTGTCGGTAACATATCCGTCCCGGTTCTGCATGACCATGGCTCCGCTGGTCGATGGCCGAATCGGCGACCATGACGGCGTCGTGGCCATGCTGTCACTATTGCCGTGTCCGTGGATCGGTGTGCGGGTAATTGATGACACCGCCGACTTCGTACCGGATCCCCCGACGCAGGCTCGGCAGTCATGAACGCAAATACCCTGGTTCTCAGGACAGTTGGTGTTCTCTCGCGCGACGTGAGCGGTCCGCATCTGTTGCGGGATGAACGAGTCATCACCGAGTTGGCACAGCGACGCGGCTACATCTTGAGCGGGCTGGTCACACCATCGGCGATGACACTTTCATGCCGACCACACTCATCGTCGCGACAGCGCGCAGCAAAGAAGCGGCAGCGGTTATCGCGCCGAGCATGGCCCACTTCAACAGCCGCGTACGTGCTATCGCTTTGGCGTGTGACCTGATCACGCCAACCAAGTTCGTGGCCTGCACCGGCACCGACCGATTACGGAGCCCGAGTCATGAGTGAACAGGCTTCCCCGCGCCCGGACGATCCTGATGTGCATCTGTCAGTGTTCCTGCACGGTGCCCGGTTCGACTTCACCGCCTGCCTCACCGCCGCATTGACTTTCGTGCACGAGCACCAGGCGCGGCACTACGCCGATGCGGTCGCAATCGACCTCGGCGATACCAGCTGCTATCCGCGCCTACCTTGCGAGCGCCTATACCTCGGCCCATGAGATGAGAGACTGACCGACAACGAGCAGCGACGAGAATGACGGAGGGATCGGCGTGGGGAATGACGAACAACTGGGTCTCGATTTCGATGTCGAGCGGACCGAATGGGGTAAGTGGGTCGACCCGGACCGGCGATCGGCACAAGTGAAGAAGTTTCTCGAGCGTGCTGGATTGCGCGCCGTTCCGGCGATGCCGTGGCCTGCCGATTCGCCGGACGTGAAACGGCTCGATGTCCTTGTGGCCGAACTGTTTCCGGATATGGCGACTGCCATGAATTCCGAGAACGCCGATATAGCCGATGCATTCATCTGCTTTCTCGGTGAGTGCTACATCAAGTTCGCGCGGGCGCAGTGGTTCGACTACGAATGGCGCGGCCGTGAGCATTCCTTCTACGACCACGTGAATCCGGCGCTTCGATGGCGGTTCGACGACGGCGGGAACGATGCCGACGAAGAGGTTACCGCGTGGAGCCTTATGGAAAGCGTTGCCATGTCTTCGAAATACGAAGAGGGTTTCTCGTCGGTGGCCTATGACCTCCGCAACGACTATGCCCGCCGCACAGGGCACACCGTCACATGACTTGTTGTCCAGCAACGTCTTTCATCTGATCAATCAGGCATTCGGGTGTGGGCGGAGCCATGTCCGGCGACGGCTACGACAGAGACCGAGAACCGTACGACAACAATGCGCGCGGGCGAATCTGGGAGAACGGCTCCGACCGATACTTCCGTGACTGTGAGAACGGCTATTCGAAGCCGTCGCGGGAACAGGAATTACCGACTCCCGGCGAGGCTCGACGGTACGACAAGCAGCGCGGCGACCCTCGAAAAGGGCCTGTTCGGGCCATCGAGGACAAGTCGGGGGCGATCGACGGGAACAAAGACCACAGCCAGTTGAAACGCGACTACGACCTGATCCGCGACGGCAAGGTCGATCATCTGCTGTTGCGGTCGGTGGAGGGGGAGACGATATCGAGGACTGCACAGCACCTGATCCAGGATCTACAGCGCGATTTCCCGGAAAAGTTCACGCACCAGATCATCTCGCGAAGTGATGCCCGCGAGATTTGGGCGCGAGGTCTGGAACGGGAGCCGAGTCCGCAGCTCGAATTGCCCGGCGTTGGCGAGCAAGCGCGCCAGCAGAAGGCAAAGCAGCGGGAAGCCCGACAACAGGAGAGAGAGCGCGAAAGAGAAGACCGATCGCGCGAACGGGAACCCACGGATCAAACACGCACCCGAGAAGACGAGCGCGACAAAGGCAAACCACCTGCCGTCGCCAAGGAACGCGCCGGACCAACCGCGCAAACCAAAGATGTCCGCGAGCGGGAAGAGGCGCAAGCGCGGGCAATGGTCGAAAGTCTCGGCCTCAACCTCAGCAAAGAACAGAGAGAGCAAGTGCAAACCATCTTGCGCGAGGGTCGAGAGAATCAACGCAAGGACCCTGTACGCGAGATCGAAGCCGGGCGCGGCCAACAGCCCCCGGCACCACCAGCCACACCGCATCGGACGCCGGAGCAGGAACGCGAAAACGCCCGCGCGATAGCGAAAGAGGCCGGCCTGTCACCGGAAATCACCGGAATCCTCGGGCTGAACACCAACAACCCGCACCCGACGATCGACATCGATCAGGCGCGACTGCACGCGGAGTCAGAAGCCGCTCGGATGAAGAACGCAACACGCGAACGCGAACGGGCACGCAAGGAACGCGAACGCAACAGCCGATACCGAGGCGACTAGCACCCACCAGCCCAAAGCCTGCGGCACGGCCTGTGACGACGGGCGGTGCCCTCGCGACTAGACGACTGGAAGCGACAGGGCCCCCGCGCGAGCGGCCAAGGCCACCTACGCGATTGGCAGCACGCGCGGCGAGCAGCCCAAGCGCAACGGCCGGACTCCGCCTGCGTCAGATACCTGGCGTGAACTGCGGCAATACCGCGCACAAGGCTGGCAAAGATTTGCCGCGGCACTGTACGGTGCCGTCCGGGCGGACCAGGACCGCGGGTGCGTGGCCGCGACGCAGCCAGCGGTGTAGGTCTGTGCCCGGCACGGCCGCGAGCACGACACCGCCGCGTTGTTCGATCAGTGTCCGGTCCGGTGGTGTCGGGTCGATCGCGGTGATGATCGCGAATCTGCCGCCGATGATGTCGTCGACGCGGCGGCCGTCGGCCAGGGCGCTGTTCGGGGTCAGTCGGCCGGCGAGGCCGCGGCGCAGGCGGGGGGCGGCGACGAGGTCGCTGCGGTGCAGGGCCGGGGATTCGCCGCTGGTGACCATGTGGGTGAGACCGGGCACACGGTGCAGGTGGGGTGCGATCAGGCCGCGCAGGCGGTTGCTCAGTTCGCCGCCTTCGGTCATGGTCATGCCGGTGAGCTTGGCCAGCCGGATCATGGCCTGCGCGTGCGGTTTTCGTTCGGTCTCGTAGGTGTCGAGCACACTGTCGGGTAGCTCGTCGCGCAGGACACCGGCCAGCTTCCAGGCGAGATTGGCGGCGTCGCGCAGACCGGCGCCCATGCCCTGGCCGATGAACGGCGGTGTGAGATGGGCGGCGTCCCCGAGCAAGAACAGCCGACCTTTGCGCCAGCGATCGGCGAGCTGGGCACGGAAGGTGTATTCGGCGACCCGCACCAGTTCGAGCTCTTCGGCCGCGATTTCCTGGATCCAGGGGTGGATCAGTGGCCGGAGCCGGGCCATATCAGGGTAGTCGTCGGCGGTCTCGCCGGAGCGCAGCCGAAATTCCCAGCGGTATCGGGTCTTTCCGATACGCATATAGGTTGCTGCACGCGCCAGGTCGCAAACCTGATGCACGCCTTCCCAATGGCTCAGGTCCGCGGTGGTGGCGATATCCACGACCAGCCACCGCTGCTCGAACCGTAGATCGCGCATGCGCGCGCCGATCGCGCCGCGGACGAGGCTATTGGCACCGTCGCAACCCAGTAGATATCGCGCACGGACGGTTTGGGCGCGGCCGGTCGTGCGGTCGGTGAAATCGACTCGCGCGCAGTCGGTTTCCTCGGCGACGGCGGTGACTTCGGCATTGCCGCGCAGCCCGGCGGCCGGATGACGTTTCAGGTTGGCGCGCAGGATCGCTTCCAGTTCCGGTTGGTCGAACAGGTTCGCCTCCGGATACCCGTTGCGACCGCCGGCCGGGTCGCGGTCGAACTGCGCGAGGACCCGCATATCGCGGTCGAGCAGACGCAGACCGAGCGCCGGGCGAACGATGGCGTCGAATTCGTCGCCGACACCGAGGCGTTGCAGGATCCGGCGGATTTCACCGTCCAGGTGGACCGCGCGCGGCTGCGGATACACGCCTTCCCACCGCTCCAGGATCAGCGACTCGATGCCGTGCTGTGCGAGCAACGTCGCCGCGGTGAGTCCGGCCGGGCCCGCCCCGACGATCACGACCGGAAGCATCGATGCAGGCCCACCCGTCACCCGACCGCCGCCGCTCAACGAATCGCTAAGCGATGCTTCGCTCACGGGGAGACCCCGGACAGCGTCGCGAGGTACCCGAGGGCGACGAGCCCGGTGCCGGCCGCGGGCACGAATTCCGCTACACCGTCACCGTTGCGCACATGGACGACCACGGCCCCGGCCATCAACAGCGCCGACCCGATTCCCGCTGCCACACCGACCGGCGGCTGGGCCAAACCGACCAGCACGCCACCCGCCGCGGCGATTTCGAGTGCACCGATGCCACGGTAGGCGGCGGTGGAGTAACCGAGGTGCGCGGCGCGTTTACGCATCGAAGCGACCGCGACCAGCTTCGCCGTCCCGAAGGATACGAACTCCGCCGCCAACACTGCCGCGAGCACAATCGAGGCGATTTTCATTGGCACACCACAACTTTCCAGGTGATCGCATAACGGCCGAGGATCCCCTCGACCGCCTGTTCGTCGGCGGACGGGTCGAGTTCGACGGATGCGACGACCATGCCGTCCTCGACCGCAGCGCTGACACTGCGCACCGTGTCGACCACGGCGAGCGCCTCGAGCAGTTCGCGGCGGGTGGCGTCGGCACGCAGGCCGAGCTTGTACGGCTTGCCGACGTCGGTGACCGGCAAAGCATCCAGGACCGTGACGGTTTTGGGCGCGGCGGCACGTTCGTGCACATGCTCGCTCGCCCAGACGAGCAGTTCCGGCTCGGTCACATCGGCACCGGGTGCGAGCGCGACATAGGCAACGGGCACCTCACCCGCGTGCACGTTGGGGCGGCCGACCGCGCCCGCAGCGGTGACCTGCGGGTGGGTCAGCAGTGCGTCCTCGATGACCGCCGGGTCGATATTGTGCCCGCCGCGGATGATGAGGTCCTTGGCGCGACCGTGCAGGTGGATGAAGCCGTCGTCGTCGATATGGGCGAGGTCGCCGGTGTTCAGCCAGCCGTCGGTCAGCGTGCCGAGCCCGTCGAGCACATGTCCGCGCTCATCACGACCGGTCACGTATCCGCCGAAAACCGTTGGCCCACTGATGACCAGCACACCCGTCGCACCGCTGGGCAATTCCATCCAGGTCGAATCTGCCGCGATACGAACGACTTTCACGTTCTGGTAGGGCATGCGCTGGCCGACCGCACCCGGGCGCGGCCGCTCCGGGAAGCTGCGGGCCGTGGCGCACGTCGCCTCGGTGAGTCCGTACCCCTCCACCAGCGTGACACTGGTGTGGACCTGAAAGCTTTCGCGCACCGCGGGCGGCAGCGGGGAAGCACCCACCATCGCAAACCGCAGGCTGGAGATATCGGCGGCGATCGGGCACTGCGCCAACACCGCGTACACGGTCGGCACCGCACTCATCGCGGCAATCTCGTAGTGCGCCACGATATTCCAGAACTCCCCGTAGAGCGCGAAGTCCCGGTAGCCGAGCGGTCCGGCCCACACCACCTGCTGGCCCTTGAACATCGGCGCGAGCAAGGTGACGACGAGGGCGTTGACATGGAACAGCGGCAGCGCGGCGAACACCACCGCATCCTCGTCGAGCATCGAGTTGGCGGCGATCATCCAGGCGTTGGCGACCTCGCCGACATGGCGGTGCGCGGCCAGCTTCGGGATACCGGTGGTCCCGCCGGTGTGGAACAGTGCCGACAGATCCGATGCGGCGGGCGGCTGCCCGGCGAAGCTGGACGAATCCTGTTCGACCGCAAGGTCTTCGAGATATCCGATGCGGACATTGTCGATCTCGGACAACCACGCCGGCGCACCCGCCGCGACGGTCGGCCGCAGCACGAGCAGCGCGTCCAATAGTCCGCCTTCGGCCAACTCGCGCACCGAATCCCAGATGTCGGGGGCGAGTTCGGGGCCGGCCGCGATCAGCACGCGGGCACCCGAGCGCCGCAGCAATTCGGCGATGTGCTGCCGGGACAGACCGCCGTTGATCGGCGCGGCGATGCCCGCCACCTGGGCGGCGAGGGTGGCCGGGATCAGGTCCGCGCAATTCGGCGCGATCAAGGCGACCGCGTCATCGCGACGCACCCCGAGCGAATGGAGCAGGTTCGCATACCGATGCACCTCGGCTAGTAGCTGAGAGTAGCTGCGCCGCACCGGTTCCCGCCAGCGCGCGGCCTCGGGCAGTATCGTGACGGCGGTCCGGTCCGGCCAGCGTGTCGCCGCTCGCTCGAGCAGTGCGTAGGTCGATTCGGGCAGGCCCCGTTCGACCAAGGGCACGGATTCGATCTCGGGCAGATCACTCGGATCGGCGTAACGGGGCCACAGCAGATCTTCGGTCATCAGGTTGTCGGTCACCGGGCGTACCGCACGACCGTGCGCTGGCGGCCCAGATCGATCGCCCCATCGTCGGTGCCGATCGCCACCTCCATCACATCGCCGTCCTGCAGATACTTCGGATTCTTGGCCTGCCCCTTGAAGAACAGCTGCCACTTCACCTTCGGCGGCAGCAGCGAGCCGATGATCTCGACGGGCTTGGGCGGCGCGCTGATCGCCGTCCCCACCGGTGTACCGGTGAGCAGCAGATCTCCGGCATCCATCCGCTGAAACCTGGTGAGCGCGCGCAGGGTTTCGACAGGTCGATAGATCATGTCGGCGACCGTCATATCCTGACGCACCGCGCCGTTGACCCACAGCCGCAGCCGCAGATCGTCGAACCGCTTCAACTCACCTTCCTCCAACAGCACCAGCGCCGGTCCGACCGGAGTGAACGTCGGATACGACTTCGCCTCGTAGAACTGGGTTTTCGGCAGCTGTACATCGCGGGCGGAGACATCGTTGGTCACCACCAGGCCCGCGATGTAGTCGGCGAGGTTATCCGCGGTGATATCCGAGCCGACCGGCATCTCGCGGGCGAAGACGAGGCCGATCTCGACCTCGTAGTCCAGCAGCCGCACATGCGCGGGCCGGATCACGTCGTCGTTCGGGCCGCTGATCGATCCGGAGGTCTTACGGAAGAACGTCAGCGGCACCGTCTCCGGATCCATACCCGAATCCTTGACGTGGGAGACGAAATTCGTCATCTGCGCGACCACCCGACACGGCGCGGTCACCGGCGAGATCAGCGAAAGGCTCTCGACCGCAACGGTATCCGAGCTAGCCGCCGCGACGATCGCCGCCCGATCATCCAGCAGCTCACGAGTCGTGGTGGCGGCGGTATCGATGCGAGCCGCACCGGTAGGTGTCTGCACCCACCAGGCATCGGCGGTGCGAAGGATGGAAATGGTCATGAGCTGGCTACTTTCAACAGGCCGCGCAGGCGGCGTAGATCGAATTCGTTGTCCTCGCGTAGCGCGTCGACGATCGCGCGCAGTTCGTGCAGCGATTCCCGACCGGGAGCGATGCCGAGGAAGTCTTTGGTGGCGGGCGGACCCCACTGCGCCAGCCCGGATGCGCTCATCGGGGCCCAGCCCGGTTCGAGGGTGCAGTCGAACATGTCGCCGTCGCTGAAGTGTTCGACCATGAATCCGTCCGGGTCGCGCCAGTAATCGAAGATCTGACTGCCCTGGATGTGCCGGCCGATCCCCCACGAGCGGCGATAGCCGTGATCGAGTAGATACTCACCGCCCGCGGCCAGGGCGTCCAGGTCGGCGACCTGGTATGCCGAGTGCACATAGCGATTGGACGGGCCGAGCGTCAGCGCCAGCGTGTGATGGTCGGCCGGTGTGGACCCACGGTCGCAGCGGATGAAGCTCATTGCCGGTCCGCGCTGGCGCTGCCTCGGGTAGAAGAGGAAGTCGCTGACGATCATGCCCAGGTTCTGCAGGTACCAGTCCAAGGTCTCGCGGTACTTGGTCGTCTGCACGACGACATGTCCGAGCCGCTGCACCCGCGCCGGTTCACGCGGCGGTCGCTGCATGGCATTGGCGCGTACCACCTCGTGCCCGACATTGAAAATATGCGGCTGTTGCGCGGGCAGCGCGGGCAGTTCGTGGGGATCGGCGACCACCCGCACGCGCAGGCCGCTCGGGTCGGTCAAATCGACGGTCGCCCCGCCGACAGCCGCAGGTAACGGCGTAGGCCCGATACCCGTGGCCTCCGCCAATCGGAGCAGGTCGGCGTGGTCGGCGGTGCGGAAGGCCGGTCCGATGAATCGCGAACCCGCGCCACGACGGATGAGCACACACGGCGCGCCCGGATCCGTGCCACGCAACTGCAACTCGTCCGCGGTGCGCGCCGCCGTCGTGAAACCGAACGCGTGCGCGAAGGTTTCGGCCCGCTCCAGATCGGGTTTCTGGAACTCCAGCCACGCCAGATCGAGCACCTTCACCACCGGATTACGCGCCCGGCCGGGATGCTCACCCGCTAGCGCACCCCGCTCGCTGTGCAGACCGGTGTGCACGTCGTGATGGCCGCTCATCGACCACTCCCTTCCAATTACTGACGATATCGTCACTCACGAACAGGTAGTCAGTCAAGGGGTTCTGAGGAATTCGTCAATGCTGACCCGAGAAGCTAGGATGGCGCTCGAGTCATGCCAGTGAGAGGTGGACAGCGATGGCCCTGCCGACCGGTTCGGAACCCAACCGCCTGGAGCGCCGCAAAGCGCGTACCCGCGCCGCGCTGGTGAGCGCGGCGCAGGCGCTCATCGCCGAAGGAAAACTGAATGTCCCGATCCTGGAGATCACCCAGGCCGCCGATGTCGGCATGGGGTCGTTCTACAACCACTTCCAAAGCCGGGAGGAGTTGTTCCAGACCGCGGTCGAAGAAGCACTCGACCAGCACGGCGTCGTCCTCGATCTACTGTGCGAGGGCATGGACGACCCGGCCCAAGTGTTCGCGCAGAGCTTCCGGCTGACCGGTCGCCTGCACCGCCGCAACCCGACCCTCAGCAAGGTCCTGCTCAACAACGGACTCACCCTCGCCGGTTCCGACAGAGGCCTCGCACCCCGCGCTCACCGCGATATCGAGACGGCCGCCCGCACCGGACGATTCCAGGTCAGCGACCCGGAACTGGCCATGACCGTCGTGGCCGGGGCCGCGATCTGCCTCGGCCAACTCCTGCACGACCAGCCCGAACGCGACGACGCCGCGGCCACGGATCAAGTCGCCGAGGACCTGCTACGCATGTTCGGCCTCCCCGCCGACGAAGCGCACGAAATCTGCCGGCGCCCCCTGCCGTCCTTCAACGCACCGCCACAAAACGACACCGCCGCCTGAACCAGCGCCATCGCCTGCCGGATCACGGTCGGACAGCCCGTTTCCGGACCGGTCCCAGCCGATGCCTCCGAAGCTGGCCCATAACCCGGCCCTAGTCGTGAGTGCGCCGCAGACCCGGATTCTGTCGAGCGAGTACCGGCAGCAGGATTCGCCGCGGCACGAGTTGTAAGACGTGGGTGGCGATCCGCGTGGGCAGCCCGACGACGACCAGACCGCGATCACCATCGAGTGCGTCGACTCCCACCCGTGCCACCGCCCGCGATGGCACGTCTTCGACGGAGCAGCTCGAGTACCGAGCTGCTGGCCTGCGTATTCGACAACACCGCGGGATCACCTCGCGCACCGCGTCGGCCGGGGCTCGCGGCCTCCGATCTCAAGGTCGCCGCGGCGTCGGCCTGCGCTGTGCGCGTTTCGGTCGGCGCGCGGCGGCGTTCGTGACGTCGGCTTGCCGGTCGGCGGGCACGAAGGTGATGATGTCGGCTCGCGATGTGATCATCAGCTTCTGGAAGATCGAGACCATCTGTGCGTCTACGGTTTTGAACGAATTACCGCGACGGGCCGCGATCGCCGTATTGGTCCAGCCCGCCGCCGCGAGCGTGGCCACCTCCTGTTCGGCGCTCGACAGTTCCTGCCAGGGCGACGGGCGGTCGCGCCGAACGGGATGATCCACCTCGAGCTTGTCCATCGACAACGTGCCCAACGCCAGCCGCGTCACCTCACCGTGCTCCGGCCGCAGCATGGCCCCCTCGCGCTGGGTGGCTTCGAACAGCTTGTGGCCGAGCACATCCCGTGCGATGTCGATAGCGATGTCGTTTTCGGTTTCGAATGGACCCAGGTTCGCGAGGTGCACGCCCAAGCGCTGCCGCCATGTGGCGACCCCGCCGCTGAGCAGTGCGATTTCGGTGGCTCCGGCCATCACCTGGTCCGCGGCAGCGCGGCCCGTGGTCCGCGCATCGGCGGCCATGCGCGCAAGCGTCCACATCCGGATGTGCACCGCCCAGAGGGCACCCCATTGGTCGCGCATCGCGACCTGATCCGCCAACGCGCTGCGCCCGACGGTGAGCGCTTCCTCGGGATCGCCATATTTGGTCAGGGCAATCGCCCACGCCAATTCGGCCCAGGATTTCGCCCAGCGCGCCTGCGCCGCGGTGGCGCTGTCGAGATGACGCCGGGCAATCTCCATGGCCTGGGTCGCGGTGCCGCAGAAGCCGGCGGCCAGTGCCTCGAACAGCTCGCTCATGGCCGCACCACCGAGATCGCCGCCAGCGGTGAATTTCTCGCGAGCGCACCCCAGTACCGCTACCGCACGCGCGTCACTCTGCACCAGCATGAGTTCGCTACCGCGGGTGAACTCGACGGGTGCGGGCAGACCGAAATCACGCTCGGGGGCATGACGCCAGTTCGCCCTTGCCGTTGGATCGGTAACGCAGGCGGTGACGCATTCCTCGAGCATCCGCTCGGCGTCGTCGTGCACACCCTGGCACATGCTGATCCAGCCGATCAGCGCCATTGCTGATATCTGGAGTTCGACGGGCTGTGGGTCGAGGTCGCGGGTCGCCGCCAGAGTTCGCTCGGCCCAACGCCGGGATTCGCGCAGTGACCCCTTGGTGAAGGGAACACGCAACGTGATCAAGCCGATGGCGATTTCCAGCCCGATCACCGATTCACCTGGGGTGGTGAGACTTCCATCGATCGCGCAGAGCAGGTTGTCCCAGGCCGCACGTGCCCAATCGAGCAGATCCTGCTCGGCCGGGCTGAACCATTCGGCGCAGGCCCGCATGATTTTGTCGCGGTAGTAGCGCCGGTGCCGGGCGGTCAGTCGTTCCCATTCAGCGCCGGCCTCGCGCTCGCGCAATCGCTGCTGAGCGAATACGCGGAAGCTCTCCAACAGTGAATAACGGACGGTATCGGAGGTCAGGTGGACCGAGACCAGGGACTGATCCGCCAAACGCTCCAAGAGCCCCTCGACCTTGTCCTTCGCGATGCTGACTCGCGGATCGCCGGCGAAGATGTCGAGATCGGCGCAGACGCCCTCGATCGCGTCCAGTTCCGCACCGACGTCGAGAACGGATGTATCGGCTTCATCGTCCGGATCCACGTCGTAGCCCGCGGCGAAGACCGACATCCGCTCGAAGAGCAGTCGTTCCTGGTCCGTGCACAGATCGTAGGACCACGCGATGACATCGCGGATGCCCTGATGCCGCTCCTCGGCGCCGACGCGCGGACCGTGCGACCACCGCAGCCGCCGATCGCCGGCTTCGCCGCTGAGGTCACGCAGGATCATCGGCAACGGTTGGCGCAGCAGGCGGGCGGCGGCCAGCCGGATGTAGAGCGGGTGGTTGTGCACATGCCGACAGATCGAATCGGCCAGCGCGAGTTGATCATCGGCGATGGCACGCCCGGTGAGCTCCGCGCGCTTGCGGAACAGTCCCAGCGCCTGCTCCCGAGGCAAGGAACCGACCGGCACCAACTGCTCATCGACCCAGCCGACCGCCTCGCGACTGGTGGCCAGCACCGTGAGCCCCGGCACCGCGTCGAGCAGTTCGGCGATCAATCGCCCGGCCCCGTCCAGGACGTGCTCGCAGTTGTCCATCACCAGGATCGTCTGCAGCCGATGGCCAACGGCGTCGGAGCGAGTGAGGGTATCGACCAGAGCGGCCCATACCGATCGATCGGAGAAGTCGGCGTCGACGATCGCCTGCGCGACCTCGTCCTCGACCGCCGATGTGTCGGCACCGCTGGCCAGCCGGGCCAGCCGAACCCAATGGACAGGGACCCGACGAGCCTTGTGGTAGCGGTGCACCGCCTCGGTGGCGAGGCGAGTCTTGCCGATACCGCCCGAACCGATCAAGGTGACCAGGCGCGCCGAATCCAGCAGCAACGTCGCGATCTTGTCCAGCTCCCGTTCGCGTCCGACGAAATCGCTGACGGCCATCGGCAGTGATCCGACGCTCGATGAATATCGCCCGGCCATGGTGAGAACAGTAGTCAGCCGGTCGTCGCCGAGCAGCCCGAATACACCGTTGCGTCGCAGGCGACATCTGAAACGTTCGCGGTGGCACCCGATGTACGCAACCTACCTATCGAACAATTCTGGTACTGCGATAACCGCCGTCCCTGGGCAGACCGCCATGGGACGACAAGTAGGCATGACGGGAAGCTCGAGATGTACGCACACCGCAATCCAGGGGCCAACGAGCCGCGACGGGCTGCGGACTCGTGTCACATACATGTGCGATTCGACAGTCCGCCGATGGAGCTGAACTACCTGGACGACCGCGCGATCGCCCACCGATTCGCCGCGGCAGCGGGCCGGATCGGCGCGATCGTGACCATCGACGGCAATCTCCAGCACGATGACCCGCCGTTGCCATGCCGGAGGTTGTGGACGTGAGATCCGCGAGCACCGACGCACCATCCATCGACGATTTCTGCACTGCCACCAGCGAATTCACCATCGGAAGGATTTCACGTGCGCGGAATTCAGATAGTCGGCGCCGGCGAGTGTGGTCTACCGCTGGCACTGCGGCTGCGGCACAGCGGCATCCCGGTCACCCTGGTCACCGATCGCGACGCGGCCGCGGTGCTGTCCGGCTCGGTGACCAGCACACAGGTGAAATTCCAGCCCACGTTGGAACTCGAATCCCGAGCGGGGCTGGGTATTTGGCGCTCGATCGCGCCCCGGATCCAAGGCATCCGTTTCAGCCTGGTCATCGACCGCGACCTGGTGTCCGGGTGGTCCGGACGCTTCAGCGAACCAGCGCAGAGTGTCGACCAGCGGACGGTGTTCGCGCGCTGGCTGGCCGACTTCGCGGCCGCGGGCGGCGATCTGGAGATCGCCGAACTATCTGTGCCGCAGCTGGATCGGCGGGCCACCAAATACGATCTGACCGTCGTCACTCGAGCATCGCGTGATCTCGCCGCATACTTCCCCGCCGACCCGAGGTGGTCGGGTCCGACCGAGCCGATGCGTCGACTGGCGGTGCTGTACCTCGACGGGGTCGAGCCCGATCCGGACGGCCTCGGAACCTACATAGCCCTGCCCGGCCTCGGCGAAATCATCTCCTATCCGGGACTGACCGGTCCTCCCGGACAGGAAAGACGTTGCGAGATACTGCTTTTCGAGGGACTGCCCGGCGGCGGACTGGACGCTTTCGCGGACACCGTCCCGGCCGAGCGACTGCCGCGGGCCGTACAACTCTTGCAACGGTATCTGCCTGCGGCACTTGCCGATCGGTATCGCAACGCCGATTTGACCGACGGTGGCGCGACTCTGGTCGGCGCCGTACCGCCGACCATGCGCGAGCCGATCGGCACATTGCCCTCCGGCGCCCTCGTACTGGGCGGCGGCGATGTCGTGTGCCGGATGGATCCCGGCGGCGCGCAGGGCGCCAACAGCGCCGCGCATTGCGCCGCCCAGTACAGCGCGGCGATTCTGGGCCATCCCACCGGCCCGTTCGACCGGGCCTGGATGGCATCGGCAGCACAGCCATGGCTGACCGCGATCGCCCATCCCGCGGCAAGCTGGACAATGGCCGTGCTCGACCCGCCGCCGGCCGTGCGGGAACTGATGCTGGCCGCACAGGATGACACCGCGCTGGCCGACGCCTTTGCCGAAACCTTCGTGCGCCCAGCGAATATGGCGAAATTCGCCGCTGACGCGCCAGTCGAGTACCCCGACCCCGATGCCTATGTCGAAACCACACCCCACTGACGGCGTGCGGGTCGCCGATCCGGTTGTCGTCAGCGGCTTCATCGGACGCGATGCGGAGTTGGACACGGTTAGGTAGTTTTCCCGCATCGGCAATGCATGCGTACGGATCGGGTCGGTGCCGTCCGAGGCCTCCAGTCGGCGCGCACCGCGGCGGTCAGCGGGTCATCGACGCCGGGAATGCCACCGGTAGGGAAACAAGAGCGCGGTGGAACGGTCCGGGCCGCCAGTTCAGGTCGTCGACCGGCACTGCCAGCGTCAGATCGGGCAGGGCGTCCAGGAGTTGATCGATGGCGTCCTGAGCGATCAGGTAGGCCGCCGTTCGCGCCGGACATGCGTGCGGTCCAGCGCCCCATGCCAAGTGCGAGCGATTGCCGAAATGCTCACCGCCGCTGATCGTTGGATCGTTGTTGCAGGCGGCCATGCTGATGACGACCGGTTCGTTGGCGGGTAGCCAGATATTGTTGGACAGAATCGGTTGTCGCGGATAGGTGACACAGAAATTCGCCATCGGCGGGTCGGCGAACAAGACCTCATCGAGTGCGTCCCGGGTCGATAGGCTGCCGCCCAACACATTTCCCGCGAATCGCTCATCGGTGAGCATCAGCAGTAGCGTGTTGCCGATCAGATTCTGTTGCGGTTCGATTCCCGCGCCGTACAGGATGACGAGCTGATGAATCAACTCCGACTCGTCGAGCCCGGTGGGATGTTCGAGTAGTCGCGTCGTGACGTCATCGCCGGGTTCGGCTCGTTTCAAGGCGATCAGGCCCAGCAATGCCTCGCTGAGCATTTTATTGCCTTGTTCGGCGTCGACCCCCTCGAAGATCGCGGCAGTGGCCTGCGCGACCTGCTGCCCGATCTCGGGTGGGCAGCCCAGCATCGCGTTGATCGCGCTGAATGCAAGCGGTAACGCGTATTGGCTGATCAGGTCCGCCGTGCCGGACGCGCTGAAGGCCTCGATCAGCGGTACGGCAATGGACTCCACGGTGGCATGCAGGGCATGGAGATCGGTCCCATCGATGGCCGCGGCGATGACCTGCCGATAGCGGGTGTGTTCGTTACCGGCACTGCGCAATGCGTTCGGACGCCACTCGAGTATCGGCCGCACCGGACATTCGGCGGGAATCTTCTGCTGCCAACCGCGCGGATCAGCGGGGAAATGGTCCGGATCGTTCAAGATGCGCACTGCGGTGTAGTAGTCGAGCACCAGGCTCGCGGGCACTCCCGGCGCGAGTTCCACCGGCGCCATCGCGCCGTAGCGGCTACGCATCTCCCGATAAGCGGCGTGTGGATCGGCGGCGAACTCCGGGGAGTACATCGGGACGTAGTCACCATCGCCGCCGGCGGGCGAAACGTGGTGTGGAACCGGACGAGTATCGGGCTCGACTGGGGGCTGTTGCGTGGTCAAAAGCGAAACTCCAGACGCTGGCCATGTCGCGCAGGCAAGTGGTGGGTCGCGGTAACGATTGCGCAATAGGTATGTCCCGAACATCGGTAGATCCACGGGGATCTCGGCACTACCGTCCCGCGGGCATCGGTCGGTCGCTACCGATGCCCGGCCCCTACCCAACGGTGCATCATCACAGTGGGGCGTTCGGTTTTATAAGTCGACAGGCTCGCCCGAACAGAGATGCAGGAAGGTAAGATGGCATGAATACTCGGTCGGCGACAACGTTTCGCACGAAGCCGATCAGCCTGGCTGATATCGCAGCACAATCAGGCGGAATCCATGCGCTACATCAACGCGTCTACGAATTGCGTGCAATGGGGCTGAATTTCGCAGCCAAAGCGATCGAGAACGAGATGACGGAACTCGATCTTTAGCGGCGCGCTCAGGCTCGAAAGCGGGGTTCACACCGAATACCGCGAAGTGCCGGTCCCCGAGGCGATCGCAGCTGTCGATAATTGTTCATACAATACTGAACGCGCCCATTCAGCGAGCCGGAATATGTTCCATTCGGTTGGAGCGGCAGCGCCGCAGTTGCTCGTCGTAGCCGATGGGTTTGCTCGGTTGCGCTATCGGGAGGTCGTCGCCGACGTGGACGAGTTGGGCGATGGTGAGCTGGCGTACCGAATATCCGGGATACGGATAGAGCAACAATGATGTCGGTGTGTATCCGCCGCCGTAGTTCAGTGTCCGTACGTTGACTTCCGCCGCATCGCCGGATGCGAGCCTGCCGCCGAGGTCGACCAATCGAGCACGATCACCGGGATGGAATACATCGACCGGCCGGAACAGGTAATCCCACCGAACCCAGGGGGCAGGCTCGGTGAGCCAGTGGGAGATGGTGGCGTGCTCGAGTTGCACGATAGCCAAATGGGTTCCGGCACGGCGGTGGGCTTCCCGCAGCCCGATGTGATCGAGGGTCGGCGCCATCGACGGCATGGTGTCCGAGGTCACGTCTTCGATCAACCACCAGGCGCCGCGGGTCCGTTCATCATCGCGAGCCCGCATGGTGATCCGCCAATGCCCTCGACGGGCGGAACCACTGGTCGCGATCACGTCGAACTGGAGCTTCTGCCCCGGCACCGGACCGTAGAGCAGATCGAGCACCTCCACATGCCGATCGAATTTCGAAATCCGATGGAACAGTTCGGCAATGGAACGTCGCGGCACATACTCTTCGGCCTCGACACCGCATAACCGCCGAATGCCGGCGGGCTGGTGGATCAACTGCGTATCGAGTTCCCAGATCAGACCGACCGCCGGACGCAAGGGGGGAATCGGGGCGGCGACGGGACCGAGCCACACCCGCACCGCGTGCACATCGCCGACCGGACCCAGCACCGGCCGCAGTACCAGCTTGTGCGGCCCAGCCCCGGTCGGGATCGTCAGATCCATATCCTCGCCCCGAAGGTGCACCAAGCGGATCATTCCGGTGATATCGCGGGTCGTGAGAGTGTCATAGAGCACCCGAGTCTTCGCCAGCAATCGCTGCACAACACGGTCGCAACTGGTGAAATTGCGCGACACATCGCCCACCGAAGCCACCGACATGACCTCCGGCGCCAACGTCTCCACCGTCACCCACGGAATCATCACACCTCCCTCGCCCCGTTCCCTGCCGACACATGCGCCTTATCTGCACGTCGGTTCAGTATTCCCAGATAGGGGAGGTGTCGACATCGGGTACTGCCACGTAAGCAGCCGAGTTCATTACCTACGCGTGCGGGCGCACCGCAGACGTGAACGGGCGTCGAGCACAGGATCCAGACCTCGAAGGCAGGTCCCGGCCTCCGATGCGGTCCGGCGACGGCTTCCGCAGAACCCTCCGGCGATCCCTATTCTGCCGAAGACAGCCTCCCGGATGCTCGACCGGTATTCGCACCTGCGGGAAGGCGAGCCGCGCTTGTGGGCGTCGGTCCGGCTTCTTGATGGGTTTCGCCGAGCGAGCCCGGATCCCAATAGCCTGACCGACTAGGTAGATTCGGATCATCGCGCAACGCCCCGGCACCAACTGGTCGAGGCATACCACGAATCGACCGGGCCGCTCGCCCGGATAGAGAACCAGGTCCAGGCCGATCCCGTCGGACACCGCTCTGGCAACGAGCACATGCGGGTGCGGTGCGCGGCCGATGCGCGGACCGGTCGACCATTCGGCTGGCCGGGGCCGAGACATCATGTCCGTCAACGCCTTTGCCCGTCCGAGACCACCGAGGCCGAGCATTCCGTTGCCGTGCATCGACGCGCGCTCGAAACGCCATATCCCGGAGCCGATTTCGTCCGGCGCGAAGTCCAGCTGCCTGCGGGCTTCGGCCCACAGCTCGGCATGCCATTCGCGGTGCCCGCATTCCTGGGCGAGCAGCAATGCCCCAGCCAGCGGCTGGGTGTTGGTCACGGCCGCGGTGGCCCAGTCCTGGGTCGTCGGCGCCTCCGCGCCGCCCGAACCCGGCGATCGGTATTTCCCGGTCTCCAACCATTCGCGGCGCAGAATCTCCCATGCGCGCCAGGCCAGGTCCGGCAGCAGCGGAGCGAGGAAGGCCGCGATCGCGGCCGTGGCGGTCGGGCCACGAAAGCTCCGTGCGACCACGCCGAGGCCGGAGGTGAGGAAGGCGACGAGATCGCCGTCGCCGGCGGTGAATTCGGCGCGCAGTTGCCGCTCGAGTCGCGCGGCGATATCCGCGGCGTACTTCGTGCCGTGCCTGGCGTCCAGCACCGCGACCCCGGCGGCGCTGACGGCGTTGCAATAGGGGAAGACCAAGCCGTGGCGACGCCCGCGCCCGATCGGGAGCGGTTCGCACGGCCATAGACATAGATCGCCGCCGAAGTTGCGGACCACGATGTCGTTGATCGTGTGCTGGTCATAGTCGAACGATTCGGTCGCGGACCGCCGCAGGCGCAGCGCACCGGGTTCGTCGAACCGGGTATCGCCGGTGGCCTGACCGAACATGCCGAGCTGCAGATTCAGGTATCCGGTGAACATGATGTTCTGCGCCACATCGATCGGATCGGCCCGACGTTGCCGAAAGTCCCAGTTGCCCAACAGATTCTGCCGATACCAGTAGCCCCACGCGCGCGGATCCTCGATGCGCGCGAACAGATCGAGTTGCGCCTGGTGCAGCGCACCTCGATAGGCGGGGGTGTGCGCGTAACCGAATATCGACAACGCCCAGCCGAGCGCGTTGAGTTGATAGCGGTACTGCTGCAACGGGCCTGGTCCCTCGGCGTCGAAACCGGCCCAGTCCTCCGATTGTCCCCGGATGGCCACACTCATCAGATATCGGAGCAGCCGTAGCTGATCGAGGTCGGCCTCGGTGACCTGGTCGGTACCCGAGCCGCGCGCCAGGGCGACCACGTCGGTGCGAGCCGACTCCGCGCGGCGCTCATCCAGGTAACGGTCACGTTCGGCACCGACCCGGCGCGCCGCACGGTGGCGTACGGCTTCACGCGCAACGATCAGCACGGTAATGCCCAGTGCGACAACGGGAGCGGCCCACGATACCCAGTCGGCCGGGCCGCGACCGGGCCCGTGGACGACCACCACCACGGCGGCCGCGGCCGCCGAAACAACAATGATCGCGGGCAGTGTCACGTGATCCGAGCGCGCGATGGCACGAAAGATCAACGCCCACACCGCAGCCGACACCACACCGCAGAATGCCGCCACATGCCCGGCCACCACGACGATCCCCGGTGCCGTCGCCAGCGCCGCGCCCAATGCGACGATGGCGACGAGCACGACCGTCGCGGCAAGAAAACCCTTGCGGCGCAGCAGCCATGCCACCGCCCCGACCTCCACTGTGATCAGGACCGCATGGCCGACGACCATTGACGTCTCGACCCCGTGATGTACCGGTGGGATCGCGTACAGCAGCCCGGCTCCTGGAAAGCTCAGTCCGGCAGCGAAGGCACGCCAAGGAGCGGATAGACCGAGTAATTGCGGTCCGGCGGCCAGCAGGATCCAGCCGGAGACCGCCAAGGTCAGTGTGCGCCGCCACGCTCGCGCGGTGATCGGCCCACGCAGCTCGACCGGGGCTGACTCGATACTGGATCGCGCGGTCACGATGCCACTCCCGATTCGAGGCGGCGCACCGATTCGGTATCCAGCCGATCCGAGGTGAAGACGACGAGGTGACCGTCGACCACGGTCTCCGTCGATCGCCGGACCGGAGCGGCTGTTTCATGCCGACCGCGCAGCAGCCGGGCAACGGTCACCGCATGCGGACCCAACAGCAGCAACCCACCTAATAGCACACAACACACCATGTCCGCGCCTTCCGCAGCCGGTCCCGTCGAACTCGACATTCGTCGTCTAGGTAGCGGTCGCGCATCAGGTGGCGCCCCTGCGGCGCGGGCGCAGCGCTCGAATGTCCAACGCCGCCGAGCACTACCGCAGCAGATCCACCAGGTCGTCGAGCCGCTCGGTGAGGCGCACGCACGCCGCGACGGCGGGCACGATGACCGCGATTCCGGCCAATTCGTACGGGCGAGCGCCCAGCGAGATCGAGGACCACCCACCCGAGCAATGCCATCGAAAACACACCATCAGCACTGCCGCCAGCACGAGTCCGAGGCGTGCGGCCGGTTCGACGACCAGCGTGCAGACGACCGCGACCTCGGCCGAGATGGTCAGCGGAGCAAGCACTTTCGCCGACCGCGCCGCCACGGCCAGCAGTCGAATTCGACTTCCGAAAACACCTCGACGGTTCTCGCCGCATTCGAACTCGACCCACCCGCCAACAGGCGGACCGCTAGGTGAGGTCGAGGACGGCCTTGCCGTGCAGTCGGCGGTCGAGTAGAGCAGTCGTGGCTTCGGTTGCTTTATCCCAGGAGCCACGCCAGGCGATGTGGGTGTCGAGGCGTTGGGTGGCCACGGCGTTGGCGAGCACGACCGATTCGGACTCGACCCGCACGACCCGCGGCCACGGCTGATCCTCGACCAGATCATCGCCGCGTTCCACTGCGCGCTCGAAGCGTGGACCTTTCAACCCGAACCCGGCAGTCGCACAGACCTCGCCGAGCGACTGCGAACCGCCTATGTTGCCGCACGTGAGAGCGCGACTATGACCGTCCCGGCCCCACCGCATAACCGATCAACGCCATAAGACTCAATCGCCGATTCGGGCGATCGTCTCGGCTACCCGCGCGAGATGGTCGGCCATCGCGCTGCGCGCCTGCTCCGGCGAGCGCGCCTCGATGGCGCGGACGATGGCCTCGTGCTCGTGGTCGGAATCGCTGCGGCGGTCCTGGGTCAGGTTCAGGAATTCCGACTGCGGGTCCAGGGCGCGACGGGTGTCGGCGACCAGGGTCGTCAACATCTTGTTTCCGCTGGCGGCAGCGATCGCCGTATGCAACTCGCCGTCGTAGCGAACCCAGTCGTGGACGTCGGCGGCGGCGGCCAGTTTGGCGAGCAGTTCGAACAGATGTCGCAGTTGATCGGGCGTGCGGCGCTCGGCGGCGTATCCGGCGGTGGGTATTTCGATCAGCCGCCGCGCCTCGATCAGATCACTCGCATCCACGCCGGCGAAGGTCAGCCGCGGGCTCTCCTTCTTGGAAATGACGAAAGTGCCTCGGCCGGTTTGGGTTTCGGTGAGGCCGAGAGTGGCGCAGGCATGCAGCGCCTCACGGACCACCGGTCGGCTCACGCCGAACTGTTTGGCCAGGGCGAGTTCGGCAGGCAGGCGGTCACCGACCGCGTACTCACCGCTCTGGATCAGGCTCTTCAGCCGACGAAAGACCGCCTCGGTGGCGCCGATGCGCTGCACCTGTCCCTCTTCGACCGTCACGCGACCAGTATGGAGACTTGGCCGATACGGCGTCAAAACGCGTCGGCATTGACAGCGACTGTGACGCACGTTACCTTCAACCTGTCTTACAGCCTTACAGCCTGACAGCTGCCATTCGGTGGCCACCACGGAGGCTGGATTCGCCTGAGGAAGGTCCCCATGCAGCAACACGACGAACTGTCGGCCACCGCGCCGCAGGTCGATATCAGCGATGTCGGCTATCAGAAACGCCTGCGCAAGCGCCATATGCAGATGATCGCGATCGGCGGATCGATCGGGACCGGACTATTTCTCGGCGCGAGCGGCCGCATGGCACTGGCCGGTCCCTCGCTGGCCATCGTCTACATCGTGTGCGGCATCTTCACGTTCATGGTCGTGCGGGCGCTCGGCGAGCTGGTGATGCACCGGCCCTCGTCCGGGGCATTCGTCTCCTACGCCCGCGAATTCCTCGGCGAGCGCGGCGCCTACTCGGTGGGCTGGCTGTACTTCTTGAACTGGTCGACGACGCTGGTCGCCGATATCACCGCAGTCGCACTGTACGCACACTTCTGGTCGCCGTTCGTCCCGATACCGCAGTGGGCGCTCGCGCTGATCGCGTTGGCGGTGGTCGTCGCGCTCAATGTCGTATCGGTGCGGCTGTTCGGTGAGTTGGAGTTCTGGTTCGCGCTGGTCAAGGTGGGCACGATCGTTGTATTCATGATCCTGGCCGTGTTCTTCATCGTCACTGGCACGCCGCTGGCCGGACACACTCCCGGCATCTCGACGATCACCGACAACGGCGGCCTCTTCCCGCGCGGTCTGGCCCCGATGCTCACCATCGCCCTCGGCGTGGTGTTCGCATTCGGCGGCACGGAGACGATCGGCGTCGCGGCGGGTGAATCCGATAACCCACGGGCCGTCGTGCCGAAGGCGGTCAACTCGATCATGTGGCGGATCATCCTGTTCTACGCCGGGTCGGTCGTGCTGTTCACGCTGCTGCTGCCGTGGACGGCGTACTCGTCCAGCGAGAGTCCTTTCGTCACAGTGATGAGCTCGATCGGCATTCCACACGCGGGCGATGTGATGAATGTGGTGGTGTTGACCGCCGCCATGTCCAGCCTGAACGCGGGCCTCTACGCCACCGGCCGCACGCTGCGATCCATGGCGGTGGCCGGTGCGGCGCCTCGTTTCGCCGCGCGGCTGAATCGCCAGGGCGTGCCCTATGGCGGCGTGCTGATCACCAGTGTCGTCGGCATCGCCGGAGTGGTGCTGAATCTGCTGGTGCCGAAGAAGGCATTCGAGATCGTGCTGAACCTGGCCGGACTCGGCATCGTCGGAACCTGGGCTTCGATCATGATCTGCCACTGGATCTTCGTGCGCAGGTGCGAGCGCGGCACGTACGTGCGGCCGACGTTCCGGCTGCCTTTCGCCCCGGTCCTCAATGTGCTGACCCTCGGCTTCCTGGCCGGCGTCGTCGCGCTGATGTTCTTCGACGACGAGATCGGGCGGATCACCCTCGTCGCATTCCTGGCCGTGGTCGCCGCAATGGTCGCGGGCTGGTACCGAGTGCGCGGTCGGCTCGACGCGGACGTCCTCGCACCGATGCAGCGCCCCGAGACGGCGACCGGTGGAGCGCTGGACGCATGAGCCGGCGCAGCCTCGCGGTGCACATTCTGTACACCGGCGGCACCTTCGGAATGGTGGATCACGGCGCGGGCATGCGGCCTCGATCGGGTATCGGTGCCGAAATCGCCGATGTCATAGCGCAATTCGAGGATGACGAAGGGATGTCGGTCGAGTTCCGGTATGCCGAACTCGACCGCGTGATCGACAGCGCCGACGCCGATCCCGGCACGGCCTGCCGGATCGCCGAACGGGTGCGATCCGATATCGGATCGGCCCGCCCGGACGGTGTCATCGTTATTCACGGCACCGACACGATGGCCTATAGCGGCGCGCGGATCGCGTTCGAACTGCGGGAGTTCGCTGTTCCGGTGGTGCTGACCGGAGCCCAGATTCCCCTCGGGCACGCCGGTAGCGATGCCCGCGACAACCTCCGTCTGGCACTGAATTCGATTGCCGCAGAACCAGTTCCGGGGACCTACATCGCATTCGGCTCGGCCCTACATCCGGCCGTACGCGCCAGCAAGCGCGCCTGTGACGACTACGACGGATTCGCCACTGTCCGCGAACTGACACCACCGCCGACGCCGCCGGTACTCCCGATCGCGCGACCGCGCGCGGACGCGAGCCGGCCGGTCGGGCTGTTCACGGTATTTCCCGGCATGCATGCCGACCTGCTCGACGCGGCACTGCGGCACTACCGCGGCGGCATCGTGCTCGAATGCTACGGATCCGGCACCCTGCCGCAGCACGGATCCGCCACCATCGAGGTCGTCCGGCAGGCGACGCTACGCGGCACACCGGTGCTCGTTATCACCCAATGTGGCAGCGGCGCAATCGATCTCGCGCGATATCTACCGGGACGAGCGCTACTCGACGCGGGCGCGATCAGCGGGGGCGATATGACCAGGGAGGCGGCGCTCGCCAAACTCGCCCACCTCGTCGACGCCGGATTCGCGGGTCGCGAACTGCGGCACTGGCTATCGACGAACCTACTCGGCGAACTGGCGAATCCCGTTGCGGCACCGCCGAACTCCATACCCATCCAAGACACCTACCTGACCTGGAGCCGATGATGACCGAAAGCACCCGCATCGAGCGCGACTCGCTCGGCGCGCTGCCCGTACCCAGCGGCGCGTATTGGGGCATCCACACCGCGCGCGCATTGAACAACTTCGCCGTCACCGGTGACCGCATCGGCCACTACCCCGCGCTCATCGCCGCACTCGCCGCGGTCAAACAGGCCGCGTGCCACGCCAATCGCGAGTTGGGCATTCTCGACGACCGCCGTGCCGCCGCGATCGAAGCCGCCTGTGCCGAAATCCGCGGCGGCGCATTGCACGATCAGTTCCCGATCGACCCGATCCAGGGCGGCGCGGGCACCTCGACGAATATGAACGCCAACGAGGTCATCGCCAACCGCGCGCTGGAATCGCTCGGCTACGACCGGGGCGCCTACGCCGAACTCGATCCGATCGACCACGTCAACCTCGGCCAATCCACCAACGACGTCTATCCGACCGCCATCCGACTGGCCGTCGTCCGACACATCCGGCTGCTGGCCGCCGCACTCGGCCGCCTCGCGGACGAATTCGACCGCAAGTCAATCGAATTCGCCGACGTCATCAAAATGGGCCGGACCCAGCTGCAGGACGCCGTACCCATGACCCTCGGCCAGGAATTCGGTACCTTCGCGGTCATGCTGCGCGAGGACTGCACCCGGCTCGCGGAAGGCATCGCCCTGCTGCGCGAAAGCAACCTCGGCGGCACCGCGATCGGCACCGGAATCAATGGCCATCCCAACTATCCCGCGCTGGCCTGCGCCTACCTGAGCGAACTCACCGGCGAAGCGGTGACACCGGCGGAGAACCTCATCGAAGCGACCCAGGATTGCGGCGCCTTCGTCCAGGTATCCGGCATCATCAAGCGGGTCGCGGTGAAGCTGTCGAAGACCTGCAATGACCTGCGCCTGATGTCCTCCGGTCCGATAACGGGTTTCGGTGAGATCAATCTCCCGCCGATGCAGGCCGGATCGTCGATCATGCCGGGCAAGGTCAACCCGGTCGTCCCGGAACTGGTCAACCAGGTCGCCTTCGAGGCCATCGGCAACGATCTGACCGTCACGATGGCCGCCGAGGCCGGACAACTTCAACTCAACGCCTTCGAGCCGATCATCGCCTACAGCATGCTGAAAACCACCGCGCATCTGATCGCGGCGGTCGACGCCTTGGCGACCAAGTGCGTTGCCGGCATCACCCCCAACCGCGAACATCTCGAGCAAGGTGTCCGACGGTCGATCGGCATCGTCACCGCGCTGACGCCGCACATCGGGTACGAGGCCAGTGCCGCGATCGCCAAACAGGCTTTGCGCACCGGGCAATTCGTCGGCGATATCGCGACCGAACTCGGCTTCCTCACCCCCGAGGCGGTAGCGGACATCCTCGCGCCACACCGCCTCGCCGGCCTGGCGAGTCCATCGAGCCCGCTACCGCACTAGCACACGACGACGACCTGCCCCGCGGCGTGGCCCGCTTCCTGGCCTGCTCAATGGAATCCGCGGCTCGATGCCTGGCTCGGTTCGGACGGCCACCGATCTCTACCCACCGACTCTCGACATTCCCGTGCGGCGTAAGCCCGAGTCCATCGGCCGCTGGCGCGAGCCGCTGACCTCCACCTACGCGTTCTCGGGTCGTGGCCACGGCTGGCCGCGGCGTTCCTCGATGTCGCCGTTGAATCGCCGCAGGTATCCGGCGAAGGCGGCGACCTCCTCCGGCGACCAGTCCCGCATGATGTCGGCAATGCCCTCGACCTTGGCGGTGCGATCGGCGTCGAGACGGGTCTGCCCCTTCCGGGTGATGCGGAACATGCGGGCGACGCCGCCCTCGGGGTCCAGAATCCGTTCGACGAGCCCGTCGCGGAGCAGGGCGGCGGTCTGGCGAATGACGGTCGAGGCGTTCAGGCCGAAGGCGTCACTGAGCTGTCCGACCGACATCGGACCCTCCACGCCGAGCCGGCTGAGCAGCAAGTAGGCGCTGCGGTCCAGCATTCCGGTCTCTTGCGGGTAGTGCGGGTTGAGCGTGTAGCGGCCCAGCAGCATGGACTCGAATTCGACCAGATCAATCGGTTTGTCCATGCCGTCCTTCCTTTGTCGAGATACCGCATCGTGCCTGGTCTCGGTATATCACATGCGATGTGCATAACACAGCTATTGTGCATCATGCAGTAATGGTGCATGATGCATGTAAGATGCATAATGCATATCCGTGATGATGGAGATTGCGGTGCCCGGGATGACCGAATACCTGCTCATCGAGAACGCCCAACACGCCGACCGATTCGCCCAACTCATCAGCCACCGCATCCCCTTCACCGACATCGAACACGCCTTCGACCTCACCCTCACCCCAGGCGCAGCCGAAAAAGTAGTCGTCACCTTCGACTAGCGGTGAGCCGGTGCGTCGCCAGCGGCTGTTCAGTCCTTCGGGCCGCCCGCGACGTAGAGCACCTGGCCGGAGACGAAGCCCGCGGCTGCACCGACGAAGAAGGACACGGCATTGGCGATATCGGCGGGCTGACCGATGCGCTGTACCGGAATCTGCGCCGCGGCCGCTGCGCGGTAATCCTCGAAGTTCACGCCGACCCGGGCGGCGGTCGCGGCGGTCATATCGGTTTCGATGAAGCCGGGCGCGACCGCGTTCACGGTCACTCCGAATTTCCCGAGTTCGATCGCCAATGTCTTGGTGAAACCTTGCAGCCCCGCCTTGGCCGCCGAGTAGTTGGCCTGACCGCGGTTGCCCAGCGCGGAGGTGCTCGACAGGTTGACGATGCGGCCCCATTTGGCCTCGATCATATGCTTCTGCACGGCGCGGCTCATCAGGAACGAACCGCGCAGGTGCACGTTCAGCACCGAATCCCACTCCGCGACAGTCATTTTGAACAGCAGGTTGTCCCGGGTGATACCGGCGTTGTTCACCAGCACCGTCGGCGCGCCCAATTCGGCGGCGACCCGGGCGACCGCCGCCTCGACGGCCTGCTCGTCGGCGACATCCACGCCCACCGCCAGTGCCCGGCCGCCCGCCGTCTCGATCTCCGCGACCACCGGCTTGCCTGCCGACTCGTCCAGATCCAGCACCGCGACGGCGAATCCGTCCGCGGCCAGCCGTCGCGCGGTCTCGGCACCGATCCCGCGCGCGGCACCGGTGACAATGGCGGTACGAGTTGTGCTCATCGGTTCTGTCTCCTTTGTCGTCGAGCGCGCCGTGACCAACCACAAGGACGAGACCGGCCCGCGTCACACAACGTACATCGGCGGACAGGCTGGCATCGAAATCGCATCTGATTGTTTCCTCAGATACGATTCCGGTGACGTTTCGAGTGGAAGAAGGTCCGATGGCAGCCGAACCCGTAGTGGGCAACCGCATCGACCGCCGTCGCGAGCGCACCCGCAACGCGCTGCTCGGGGCCGCACGCAAGTTCCTGTCCGAGGGACGCTCGGCGGTCAGCATTCAGGAGATCACCGACGCCGCCGATGTCGGATTCGGTTCCTTCTACAACCATTTCGAGTCCAAGGATCAGTTGTTCGACGAGGCGGTGCGCTCGGCGCTGCAGGTCTACAGCGAGATGCGCGATGCGATCGTGGAACTCTACGACGATCCCGCGGAGGTGTTCGCGGTCAGTTTCCGCATGACCGGCCGCTTGCAGCGCCAGATCCCAGAGATGGTGCGGGTGGTGCTGAATTCCGGCATGTCGATCATGCTGCGCGACGAGGGCCTGGCCCCACGCGCCCGCCGCGACATCATCGCCGCCCAAGAGGCCGGACGGTTCGAGCCGATGGACCCGGATGTGGCGATCATGGCCGCCGGCGGGGCGCTACTGGGTCTGCTGCAACTGTTGGACGCACGGCCGGACGCCGACGCCGACGCACTGTCGGACGAAATGACCTGCCACGTGCTGCGCATGTTCGGCATGAACAAACGCTCCGCACAGAAGCTGACCTCCAGCCCGCTGCCATCACAACCGCAGCTGTAACCGCCCTTCCGCTGGTTGGGCGGCAAGCTCAGCGGCTCCGATTCACCTGAAACATCAATGCATGTCGCGGCATTGGCGATCTTCGCCGCGGATGGCGTCGCCGACTACGCCCAGCGATGAAATAGCAGGTCGGTCCGTCCACGTTCGGTCCGGACGGTCGGCTCGGTCATGGCCTCCCGATTTGTGCATATGCCCAGAAGACAGCCCTGTCCCGGGAGTTCCCCGAGGCGTTCGACGCCGAGGCACTACTGACCGAGGACGGGCAACGCATCCTCCAGGATTTTCAGAGCCGCTGCGTCTACACGGTGGCATTGACCGGCATGTACCGACCGATCAGCGACTACTTCCAACCCGGCAAATCCCTGGAGAACAGCCCCGCGGTCATGCAGGTCCTGCGGGAGCAGAGCCTGGGCCAGCACATCCCGGCTACCCCGATCTTCTGGTGGCACGGAATCTGGGACGAACTCATCCCCGCCTCCGTCGTCCTACCGGTAGTCAACGACTACTGGACCCGCGGCGCCGACCTCCGCTTCTACACCATGCCGCTCCCCGAACACATCACCAACGCAGCCGCAGGCTGGCCCCCGGCCGTCGCCTGGACCAGCGCCGTCTTGCGCGGCCTCCCACCCGGTCCGCGCTTCAAGGCAGACTTCCAGCTTCCCGGAAATTGACGGAGCCCCGAACCCAGCGCTCTGTCGAAACCACCACCGCAGCCGTGACAGTTGCGGAGCAACGGTTCGAACAGAACCGGCCTCCGAACGCCTGGCTCAGACCGGGGCGACCTCCCACGCGAACCCGTCCGGGTCGGCGAAGGGCCCGATATCGCCGCCAATGACGATCCGGTGCGACCCGGTGCCCTCCGGTGCGACGCCGGCGTCCTTGGCGGCGGCGCGGCGCCCGTAGAGAGCCAGCTTGATCGAAGACGGCGGGGTGTCGAACTCGACATACTTGCTGCCGAAGCTCTTCGCCACGGCCAGGCCGCGGTCGACATAGAACTGCTTGGTCGCCTTCACGTCATCGACCCCGAGGAGCACCACGAAATCGTCGACCTCCCGGGTGGCCGGGCCGGTGTCCTTCTTCGACGACGTCGCGATCTTCCAGATCGCCCCGTCCGGAGCCTGGACGACGCCGCCATAGCCCCAGAAGCTCTTCTTGGCCGGCTTCAGCGTCGTCGCGCCCGCCTCGAGAGCGGTGCCGATGAGGCTGTCGACGGTGCTCGGCTGAGACACCACGAGCGACAGGGTGAAGCCACGAAACCCGGTCGTCGGCGCCTCGGAGGCACGCACGCGCACCTTGTCGCCAAGGCCGAATGCGGCGTCGTAGAAGGCCGCGGCGGCCGCGGGGTCGGAAACCTCGAGGATGACGGACTCGATAGTGGTCTGATCAGTGGTGATGTTCATGGCAGTAACGCTAAGCGCTATGCGGTGACCAGCGCTTCTCGATTCCTGATCGGTCTACGCAGCGGTAGTAGAGGGCATCCGCCGAACCCTCACTTCCGCGCGAGGCGGATACCTGCGCGATCTTCCGTTCAATCAATGATTGAATCAGTGATTGAGGTGTGGTTCACTCGATGCATGGCAGGGAAGATCTCGGCGGATACTCGAGAGCGGCTGTTGGCGGCGGCGGAGCGGTTGTTGTTGACGCGGCCTTATGACGAGGTTTCGGTGCGGGGGATCTGTGGCGAGGCTGGGGCTAATCCGGCGGCGGTGCATTATCACTTCGGGTCGAAGGATGCGCTGGTTGCGGCGTTGCTCGAGGATCGGATCGGGCCGCTGTGGGCGGATCGGCTGACCGCGGTGACCGCGGAGCGCGGTGCGGTGTCCGAGGTTGTCGACGCGGTGATCGAACCGTTCGTGGCGTTGGCGGGCGATCCGGTGGGGCGGTTGCATCTGCGGTTGCTCGCGCAGTTCGTGCTCGGGCGGCATATGACGTCGTGGCGTCGGCCGTGGTTCCGCATGGACTCGTGGGTCGGCCTGCTCCCCGAACTGCCCGAGGACGAGAGTCGTCGCCGGTGGATGCTGGCCTTCGACCTGATCATCACCCGGTTCGGCGGAGCCGAGACCGAGGAACGCGACCTATCGGGGCGGGCGGTGGCATCACTGCGCGATTTCGTGGTCGCCGGATTGACCGCGCCGTTCGGAGGCAAGAAGTGAAGGATGTATTCGCCCCTGCCGAACTGGGCCCGATCACGTTGCGCAACAAGGTGATCAAGGCAGCGACATTCGAGGGCCGCACACCGGACGCGCTGGTCACCGATGAGCTGATCGAATTCCATCGGGAGGTGGCGGCTGGCGGGGTCGCGATGACAACCGTTGCCTACTGCGCCGTCGCGCCGGGCGGCCGCACCGACCGGCATCAGATCTGGATGCGACCGGAAGCCGTTGCGGGACTGCGGAAATTGACCGATGCGGTGCATGCCGAGGGCGCGGCGGTCAGCGCACAGATCGGTCATGCCGGGCCGGTCGCGAACGCGGCCTCCAACCGAGCCCCCGCGCTCGCGCCGAGCCGCATGTTCAGTCCGCTCGGCATGCGCATGATGAAGGTCCCCGACGAGGCCGAGATTCGGGAGCTCGTCGCCGCGCACGCGAATGCCGCCCGGCTGGCCGAACAGAGCGGATTCGATGCGGTCGAAATCCACTTCGGGCACAACTATCTGGTGAGCTCGTTTCTGAGTCCGCGACTGAACCGCCGCACCGATCGCTACGGCGCCTCGACGACCGGACGCGCCCGACTGGCCCGCGAGATCGCCTGCGCGGTACGGGAAGCCGTCGGGGACCGGCTCGCGGTGATTGCGAAGCTGAACATGGAGGACGGCGTCCCCGGCGGTCTGACGGTGCCCGAGTCGGTGCAGGTGGCCGCGTGGCTGGAGGCCGATGGCGCACTCGACGCCCTCGAATTGACCGCGGGCAGTTCACTGTTGAACCCGATGCTGCTGTTCCACGGCGACGCGCCCCGGCGGGAATTCGCGAAAGTCCTTCCCGTTCCGGCCCGATGGGGCTTCCGCGTGGTCGGGCGGGCCTTCCTGAAGGAGTATCCGTATCGGGAGGCCTACCTGCTGGAGCGCGCGCGTCAGTTCCGCCGGGAGCTGTCGATGCCGCTGATTCTGTTGGGCGGCATCACCAACCTCGACACCATGCGGCTGGCGATGACCGAGGGCTTCGACTACGTCGCCATGGGCCGGGCCCTACTGCGCGAGCCGAATCTCTTGCGCCGCATCCAATCCGAGGAGTCCACCCGCTCGGCATGCACCCACTGCAACGAGTGCATGCCGACGATCTACACCGGCACCCGCTGCGTATTTCGTCCCGACCAGCCGCATGAACCGCTGCAGGTGTCGCCGAGCGACCTCGGCGCCCGGGTGAGCGAGTGACGGGGTCGGCTGGAGTCGAACGGTTCGGTCACGGACCGGTTTCAATGTTACCATTTCGTTATATGAAATAGCACAGGGAGATCATTTTGCCTGGTTACGTGCCGTGACTCCGGTCGTACAGATGCACGTGCATGGTATGGATCTCGCTCGGTTGGCCGATTCCCGGCGAATGTGACAGGCTCTCTCATCGAGGCCGGGGTGCAGAGGTAAGCGACTCGGACACCGGTCGGCGTGACCACGAGAGACCCCAGCTACGGCTGGGGTCTCCGTGTGTAAGCAACCATGCATTTCGCGCCCGGCGCGGGTTACCGAATCATTCACTCGCTACCGGTGTCATGGAGATGTCCCAGAAATCGGCGTAGCGTCCGCCGCCGCGGCGGAGCAGGTCGTCGTGGCTGCCTTCCTCCACGATCCGGCCGCCATCCAGGAAGACGACACGGTCAGCGCGTTGGACGGTGCGTAGACGGTGCGCGACCAGCACCACCGTGCGGCCCGCCATCAGGCGGTCGATGCCCTCGTGAACGGCCGCCTCATTGACCGGGTCCAGTTGGTCATGGCGCTCCTGTATTCGTCGATCTCGTTGTGGCCCAGCGGTTCCTACCGCGTCGGTGTGTCCGAGCGCACCAGCAGGTGGCTGTGCAGATGGGCGAGGATCTCGGCGCGTGCGGGCCGGGCCGCGGGCACCAGTCCCGGCATGCTCAGGAAGGAATGCACCGCTTCCGGGTAGCGGGTCAGCGTCACCTCGACTCCCGCCTGTCGCAGGCGCTCGGCGTAGGCCGGAGCCTGATCTTCCAGCGGATCCAGACCCGCGGCGTGAATGAGGACCGGGGCGAGTCCCCCGAGGTTGTCGCTTGCCACCGGTGAAATCACACGGGCGTCGAACGATTCGGGAAGCGCGAAGCGCTGCACGGCACGGCAATTGGCCGGTGTCGCGGTGGGGCTGTCCGCGTTCTCGGTGAACGAGGGGTACTCGAAGACCTGGTCGGTCCAGTCGAGCTGCGGATTGATCAGTACCTGGGCGCGCACCGGCAGCCCGAGTTCGTCCGCCTCGATCGCGGTGAGAGCCGCGAGCGTGGCTCCCGCGCTGGAACCCAGCAGAGCGATCCGACTGGGATCGGCTTCCCACACCGGGGCCAACTCGACGAGGCAACGTGCGGCATCGTAGGCGTCCTGGACCTGTGCGGGCACGCGGTGCTCGGGCGCCAGTCGATAGTCGACCGATGCGACCACGGCCGGACAGTTGGCCGCCAGGTGACTGAGCAGCCAGTCGTCCTGGTCCGGTGCGCCGCCGATGAATCCACCACCGTGGAAGGCGATGATCAGCGGCAGCGCCGAACCTCCCCGATCGGGCTGGTACACACGGACGTCCAGCCGACGCCCCGGGAGATCGAGTGCGTGTGTGGTGATTCGCGCACCACGATCGGGCCGGCCGGTGGCGAGCCTGCCGAGCGCGGACCGCCGTTTGCGGTTACCTACTTCGCGCAATTCGATGAGCTGATCCGCGGTGATCGAATCCCAGTCCGGATCGGGCGTGAGTGCGGCCAGCAACCGGACTCTCCGTGGAAGTTTGCCTCGCATGATGTGCCCTCCGGGCTACTCGTGATACTCCTCGGCCGCTGTCCTGCGAGCGGCGTAGCGATACCCTGGCAGGTGTGACCGTGGGTGCGCTTTCAGAAATATGCGGTCCGGCAACATCGCCGATGGTGTGGCTGCGACCCGGTCATGCCGGGTATATCGGCCCGGAACTCGGCGTCGACCTGCATTCGGTCTCGGTTCCGGTGCTCAGCGTCGGTCTGGACGGGCCGTTCGTCCTGGATACCGCGACACACGGGGAGATACGCACCGGCAGCTCGTTCGCTCCCGCTCGCGCGGTGCACCGTGTCAACGCGCCCGAGGAGTGGATCCTGCTGCTGTTCGTCGACCCCGCGGGTGCGCCCGCGGCAGCCATCGCGGAGGAGATGACGGCTATCGCCGGGCCGTACGGTCTCGGCCACCGACGGGAACGGGAGCTCGTCGAGCAGTGCCGTCGAGCCGACGTGGATCCGGACCGAATCTTCGCGCGGGCCATCGGTGGTCGCGCACCGGCCGCCGATCCGCGGATCGAGTCGGTCGCCGCCGCGATTCGCCGGGACCCGAATCGCACCTTCCGGGCCGAGACGATCGCCGCGAACCTGGGCCTGTCCACTTCCCATTTCCTGCGCTTGTTCGCCCAGCAGTGCGGCACCACATTCCGCGGCTATCAGCGGTGGACCCGCGTCATGCACGCACTCCGGGACGTCGCAGGCGGCCGCGATCTCACCCGGTGTGCCGCCGACGCCGGTTTCGCGACCCCGTCCCACCTCAGCGAAACCTTCCATCGCATGTTCGGAGCGTCCGTCACCACGCTGCTGCGCACCGGCCCCCGCTTCGATCTGGGTTAAGCGCTAGTCACACCGGTCTCCGTTTGTGTTGGGCCTGTTAAGTGGCAGTTTACCGAGGTTAATATTCGTTGCGGCGTGCGTTCTGGATTTGTGACGGCGCAACCGTCATGTGATGATACGGGCGACCGCGCACGAACAATTGATCCCGAAGCGTTTGCCCCAGGCAGATCCCGGCTCCCACCGTCGCACCGGACTTGTCTCCTTCGGTGTGTTCGCATACGGATCGAATAACCAATTCTGGGCTGTCTTACGCATGTCTGCGTAAAAGTGTGAGGGATGTTGCACGTGAGTGAGTTGTGGAATCTGAGCTCGTCGGTGGCTTTTATCAGTGTCGGCATCTCGATGTATGGTGTCGTCGCATATCTGGCGGGAATTCTGGACGGTGATACGCGGCCGCGTTTTGCGTCGTGGGCGGCGTGGTGCACGGCCAATACCGTATTCGCGGTGGTCGCCTATCTCGAGGGCGCCCATCTCGCCGCCGGTATCAATGCCGCGGCGGCAATCATGAATGCCGCGGTCATCGCCGTTGCCATAATGCGTGGGGTCAGCTTGCGGCCCGGTGACGCCATCGATGTGGCGTGTCTGCTCTCGTCGATCGCATGTGTGCTGGTCACCGTGGGTGTGACCGAGAAGGCTTTCGGCGCGCTGCTCGCCGTGTGCGCAAATGTGATCGCCACCATACCCACGCTGCGGCACGCATGGTCGAAACCCCAGGAAGAGACCTGGCAAATGTTCGCCGCCAATGCCTTCGCGGGCTTCCTCGGCGTGTTCGGCGTGCTCTTGGCCAGCGGGTATCAATTCTCCTCTGTCGCGGGTCCGCTGATTACCATGGTGGGCAATGTCGGTCTGGTGGCACTTACCGTCGGTCGGGGTAGGTTGGCCGACGCAGCTGTTGTTCCCGCAAGAGTTGGTTAGCCGATCATGCGACCGATCATCTCCAACATAGGCGACTGTTTCACCGACCCCGGTGAACTCACCCCGGGGCAGGCTCAGCGCGCGCTCGCCATTCACAGTATTTGTTCGCCGAACTGCCTTATTCTGCGACAAGCCAAACGCGCGCTGGAAGCAGTGGGTCGAGATAATTCTTCGACCGAAATAATGTCCGCAGAGCGGGGCGGCGAAAGCCGCCTATATTCGGCCGTCCAATTGATCAGTCACGGCGAAGTCTGTACCGGATATCTACGCTGAAGTCTCCAGCAATAAGCCGGTTTCCGGGTCGTACCAGCGGCACGCCTGCGGTGGCAGGCGCAGGTTCAGTGTGTCGCCCTGGTCGGCCCGGAAACTCGGCTGCGCCTGAATCTTGACGGTCTGTCCGCTGACTTCGGTCGTCAGCAGGGTCGATGAGCCGAGCGGTTCCAGGACTTGGAGCTCGCCACGTACCGCGTCGGGGTGTTCCTCGCCCACGGCAATGGCTTCGGGGCGGATGCCGAGGTTGAGCTTCTTACCGTCGAACGACGAGAACGAAGCCGGGACGGGCACCCACTGCCCGCCGAGGTCGATGCGCGCTCCGGCATCGCCCACCTCGACGGTCCCGGTGAGGAAGTTCATCGGTGGGCTACCGAGAAACCCACCGACGAATTCGGTTGCCGGACCGTCGTATACCGCTGTGGGCGGACCGCATTGCACGATCACCCCGTCCCGCATCACCGCGACACGGTCACCCAGTGACAGCGCCTCGACCTGGTCGTGCGTGACGTAGATCGTGGTGGTGCCGAGTTCGCCGACGAGCTTCTTCAATTCGGCGCGGAACGAAAGCCGCAGCAGCGCATCCAGATTGGACAGCGGCTCGTCCATGAGCAGGACATCGGCGTCCATCACGATAGCCCGCGCCACCGCGACGCGCTGGCGCTGTCCGCCGGACAGCTTCGCCGGATACCGATCGAGGTACGGGGTCAGCTGCAGCAGATCCGCGGCCCATGCGATCTTGCGGCGGATCTCTTCGGCGGGCACGCCGTGTACGCGCAGGCCGAAGCCGATGTTGTCGGCGACCTTCTTATTGGGGAATACGGCGTAGGACTGGAACACCATCGACAGGTTGCGCCGTCGTGGTTCGAGGTAGGTGACGTCTTTGCCGCCGATCACGATCTGCCCCGAATCCGGCAGTTCCAATCCCGCGATCATGCGCAACAGGGTCGTCTTGCCGCAGCCGGACGGTCCGAGCAGCACCATGAATTCGCCGTCGTCGACCTCGAGCGAGACCTCGTCGGTGGCGCGTGCCGTACCGCCGGGATAGGTCTTCACCAGATCCCGCAGAAACACCTCAGCCATCACAAACCCCTGTCATCTCAACGTCGTTCCCCACATGTTCACCAGGTAGCGCCGCATCACGAAGATGAACACCAGCGCCGGGATGATCAGCGCGAACCCGCCCGCGAAGCGGTACGCGGTCGACGCCTCGCCGAGTGTGGTGAGCACCTGAGCGGGCAGCGTGCGGTGCCCGAGCGTCACGATCGTCGCGCCGAGGATCTCGTTCCACGACAATACGAAGGTGAAGATCGACGACGCCGCGAGTCCCGGAAGCGCCATCGGCACAACGACTTTGCGGGCCGCCTGCCAGCGCGTGCAGCCGAAGACCCGGGCGGCCTCCTCCAGATCGGCCGGTACCGCGACGAAGATGCTCGCCGTGATGAGTACGGTCGTCGGCAGTGCGAGCGTGGTGTGCACGAGTGTCACCGCGAAGACCGTGTCGTAGACGTCGAGGCGCAGGAACATCGTGGCCAGCGGCACCGAGAGCACCACGATCGGCAGTGCGCGCACGAAGAGGATGAACACCTGGTAGGTGTCCTTGCCGCGGAAGGCATTGCGGGCCAACGCATATCCGGCGGGCGCGCCGATGACCAGCGACCAGAACACCGTATAGATGCCGACGAGCACCGAGTTGCCCAGCGCCGGCATGGTTCCGGTGGCTCGAAAGAACGAATGCAGTGTCTCGGTGGAGAATTCGCCGGGCAGCAGCGGCTTCGGGAAGTCGTTGAGCGCGTCGCGCGAGGACACCGCGGCCAGGCCGATGAGGACGATCGGCAGCGCCATGAACAGCGTCACCGCGATGCACGCCACCTGCACGCCGATGGCCCGCCACCGCCGCCTGCGCAGCGGCGCACGGTCGATCGGCGGTAACACGACCCGCTCACTCATCGCGACCCCTCCGGCGCCCGGACCGTCCGCAGATAGAACACCGCGGTGCCGAGCGAGATCGCCAGTACCACCAGTGAAACGGCGCTGGCCACCGCCGGATTCTGCAGGTTCGAGTACCACTCGTAGGTCTCGCCGACCAGCAGCGGGAAGTCGCGTCCGGTGAGTGCCTGCGCGACGGCGAAGGCCTGCAGCGCGAGGATGGTGCGCAGGATCAGCGCCACCTGCAGGCTCGGCCCGAGCTGCGGCAGCGTCACATGCCGCAGCCGCTGCCAGAAGTTGGCGCCGAACACCTGCGCGGCCTCGTCATAGTCCCGCGGAATCATCTGCACGCCCGCCACCACGATGACGAAGACCAGCGAGGTCGCCCGCCAGATCTCGGCGATCGCCACGGCGAGCAGCATCGTGCCGGTGTGCTGGTAGTTGAGCCACTGCACACCGTCCTGCGACAGTCCGAGCCAGACCAGCAGCGAATTCAGATACCCGCGATTGCCGAAGATCGACAGCCACACCAGACCCGCGGCCAGTTCGGAGATCGCCAGCGGCACACACCACAGATAGAAATGCCCGCTCGCGAATCGCGGCCGCGCCTGCATCAACAGTGCCATCCCGACCGCGAGCACCAACTGGATCGGCACCACGATGACGATCAGCAGCAGCGTATTGCGCAGCGCCGTAAGGAAATACGGGTCATCGAACAAGCGCCGCCAGTGGTCGAGGGTGAAGCCTTGATCGTTACTGAACGCGTCGACGACCGCCCGCACCAGCGGCCAGCCGAACAGCGCCGCCAGCAGCACGATCGAAGGCAGCAGCAACAGCCAGGGGGAACCGAATCGCGCGCGCATACCTACCCCACTCGGCAGAAGTCGGCGACGGGATCGGGCGCCCAGCACGGCACCTTCAACTCGTCGAGGATGCCCTGCAGCACCCGAGCCTGCTGGTCGAGGGTGGCTCGAATATCGGCTCCGTCGAGCACGATCGAGCGGAAACTGTCCTTGAACACCTTGCTCACCTCACCTTCGCGCTGGCCGAGCCCGACCGGCGGCAGCGACAGGATCGCGCCCGGCGCCTGCTGCTGCCGGTGTACGGCGTCGGCCTCGAGCTTGGTCGCCGGTGGCAGATCGTCCGGGATGACGGTATCGACGGATGGGAAGAACCCGTTGGAGCGCAGCAGCTCGATCTGGGTCTGCGGCTTGGTGAGCGCGCTGATCGTGCGCTGCGCGAGCTCGGGATCGGTGCCGCCCTTGGGAATCGCGAGCCCGGCGACCACGGCCATATAGCCGAGGCCGTGCCCGCCGCGCGGTGCGGGCAGCATGCGCCAGTCCTGCGGGTCACGCTCGGGCGCGTGCACGAGGCGCACGACGTGGTCCCACGCCATGCGCACCTCGCCGCTACCGAGCGGCTCCTGCATGAAGTCGTAGTTCGTACTCGCCTGCGCGCAATTGGCCCACAGTTCACGGAAGTACTGCCATGCCGTCACTGCCGCGTCCGACCGGAACGTGGTGATCTGACCGCCGGTGAACGAGGGCAGCAGATAGCCCTGGGTGAAACGGTGCAGCAGGCCTTTCGGACCAGCGGGCAGGCCGAGCATCGGCCGGTTGCCGTTGGCGCGGCGCGCGGCGATCGCCCAGTCGAGGAACTGGTCATAGGTCAGTGCCGCGGCGTCCGCGCCGGAGGGCAGGTGCTGTAGCGCATCGGCGTGCGCGGCGAGCACGTAACTTGCTGTGGCCCAAGGGATGTACCACGTCCGGTCGGTACCGGCCCGCGCGAGTTGCAGGTAGGCGGCGGGCCAGCCGCGGTTGCCGAGGTCGGCGAGCAATCCGGTGAGATCTTGCAGGTAGCCGTCGGCCAGCGGCGCGATATCGCCGTGCAGACCGCCGAGCAGGCCGACCTGCGTCGAGCCCGCCCCGACCTGGCTGCGCACCTGGCTCGCGAATGGGCTTTCCTCGATGGTCACGTAGCTGACGCCGGGCGCCGTTCTGCCGAGCAGATCGCGGAACCGTTCGGCCTCGTCGGCGGGCCGGAATTGCGTGGACAGGAAGAGCATGCCGCCACTTCCGGTGGTGGCGAAGCCGGTGCATGCCGCGGTGAGCGCGACCGCGCCGAGGCCCGCCGCGCCGAGGAAGGACCTGCGCGTCAGGCCGGATGTCGGCATGCGAGATTCCCTGCGTGGGAACAGGTGTGGATACGCCGACACCTGGTCCATCATGCCCTCACCGGGAAGCAGATCGAACGCACGCTTCCCGACACCGGGAAGTGCGCGAGTTGTCTTGTGCCACAAATAAAAAGGAATTCACCCCTCTGAAAAATATTGTAAAGATCTTTGGATAACGAATTCTTTACGGTTGGCAAGTCGTGCGACCGCCGCACCTAAGCTCGTGGCTTTCCTATGTGATCGACGCTGCGACAGATGAAGAATCGAGTAGTTGTATGACCGCCAGATCCGATCTAGAACGCGAACTACACGGGCCGCTGGCGGCGCTGGCCCTGATCACCGAGCCAGAGGCCGCCGAGCTGCTCGCGATGTTCCACGCGGCCAAGCAGCTCGAGACGGCCGCGCTCACCGAGGCCATCGATGAGATGGTCGGTGCCCTGCCCCGGCCGTTTCGCGCGGTGACGAAGCGGATCATGTTCGGTAGTCGGCTCAGCTGATGACGGACCTGGTAACCGGCGCCCAGATCGTCCTGCTGTCCCGGACATTGCACGCCCCACTGGAACGCCTGGCCCACCTGGAGCGGCTGGGGGGTGAGAACCTGCACGAATTGCAGGACCGGATGGCCGGCCTGATCTTCGATCAGCACAACGAGACCTTTCAGCGGATCAGCAAACTGGTGCCGCTCATTCCGCTGCGCATCTCGATGCCGCTGGTGCAGCGCCTCGTGCCGCCGATGATGACCGGCCGCGCCGCGGGCGCGGTCGGCGTCGACCACCCGAAGAAGGCGGCCGAGACGGTCGTCATGCTCGCGCCCGCCTACGTGGCGAACTGCGCGCAGTACATGGATCCGCGCACCGTCGGCCAGCTCGCCGCGGTGGCGCCGCCGGAACCCATCGTGCGCATCCTCAACGAGATGTTGCGCCGCAAGGACTACATCACCGCCGGGCCGTTCCTCGCGGCCTTCGCCACCCCAGAAATCGTCGCGGCCATCGAGCAGGGCGTACTCGATGACGAGGGCCTGATCTTCTCCTCCGCCTATGCCTATTCCGTCACGGGCGTGAGCGCCATCCTGCGCCACCTGCTGGTCGGCCAGCAGCAACGGGCGCCCCGGATGCTGCACTCCGTACTCGTCGGTTCGACCGCCCTGCAACTGGCGGCGCTGTCGGTGTTCGCGCGCTGTGAACCGGATTTGATCGCCGCGATCGGCGACATTCTGTTCAGCGTCGGATCCACTGAATTGATCGGCAATCTCGTCGCGACCTATCTCCGGGCCGGCGCGGCGCCGGAGTTGCTGACCTTCGTCGGGCACCTGAGCCCCTGGGCCCTGGACACTTTGGCCGCGAATCCGATCATCGCGAACGATGCGGCGATCGCCGGGCTCGTCGGCAGCGTCAACGGCCGCATCGAATCCGAGTTGTGGCGCGGACTGTTCAACCTGGTCGAGCATGCCGACGCCGGAATCCAGCAACGAGCCGTATCAATGCTCGCCCAGCTGAGTGACGCGATGGTCGCCGCATTGCCCGGTATCGCCACCGACACCCACTTCTGGCCCGTAATGCTGCGGCTGGTCGCGGCCGGCGACACCGACGTCCGCGTGCGCTTCGAAACCATGTGGTCCACCTTGCCCATGGAGCGTCGCATCGATCTGGAGCACCGCATCAAGGATCTCGGACTGGACATCCGCCTGCGGGTCGTCACGCCCCACACGGCATCGCTATCGATCGACGAGGTGTTCTACCGCCGACGTAAGATGCGCCGTCGGTACGACGCCGTGCAGACCTGGGACTGACTTCGAGTCGGCCCGACACCGCACCGGTTCGGTACCGGGAGCGCCGGGCTGGGACTACGGTGGCAGTGACCATGCACCCCGCTGGAGGTTTCTTGCGCATCATCGCTCGCGTGCTGCTCGTCCTGTCGGCGCTCATCGGCGTCGCCGCGCCTACGCTGCCCGCGGCGCTCGGTGCGCCGAGTGCGAATATCGATGACGTCAGCGTGGCGAAGATCGATGAGCTGCTGGCGTTGCGGGCCGCGACACCGGGCGCGCGGAGCAAGGGCGAGTTGATCGAACTGCTGTCGGGGCGTTTCCTCGGGACACCGTATGGGGCCGATATGCTCGTCGGCTCGGCGAACCAGCCCGAACAGCTGGTCATCGATCTGCGGCGGGTGGATTGCTTCACCTACCTCGACTATGTCGAAGCGCTCAGCAGGTCCACCGATCGTGACCAGTTCGTGGCGAACCTGATCGAGACGCGCTACACCGACGGCCGCGTCGATTTCCGCCAGCGCAAACACTTCTTCAGCGATTGGTCACATACCGGGCGCATCGCCGCCACCGACATCACCGCGCTACTGAGCCCCGCCGCCGTAACCGTCACCAAACACCTCAACGCGAAAGCCGATGGCGGACAGTATCTTCCCGGCCTACCGGTGGTCGATCGCGATATCACCTACCTCCCGAGTGCCGCGGTCGACGACACCGTCATCGCCCAACTGCGCACCGGCGACTACATCGGCGCATACACCGACCAGCCCGGCCTGGACGTAACCCACGTCGGCATCTTCGTCATGACCCCCAACGGCCCGGTCTTCCGCAACGCCTCCTCCCTCGCCACCAACAACAAGGTCGTCGACTCCCCCTTCACCGACTACGTCCGCTCCACCCCCGGCATCACCGTCCTGCGCCCGCAATAGCCGCTCCGCGTCGCCGATGGTCCGGTGCCCGAGTCTGGTTCGCGACGATGGACCTTCGAAGACAGGCGTAAGGCCCATATCGATCGGCGCATCGCCGGACGACACTCGACGACGTGACCGGCAACAGCCCACCTCCATAGGTTCCGTGCCGAACCATGCGACGGTGTCGGCGGTCGTGCGCCGGGACAGCCGGGCGCCGTTGGTGCGCGACATCCAGCCGTGGCACTGGGTGTTCGACGGCGTCCGGCTGCACCTGTCCTCGGGGTCGATGGACCTCGTTTCAGTAGACCGTCGCCTCGGTGGCGTCGAAGGGATCGAGCACATCCTCGATTGCCCGACGCGGCGTCGCGGGCAGCGGCTCGGCACCTGTTGGCGCCCAACCGATTCTGATCACGGCCTGGGGATAGCCTCCGTCGAGGACGCCGACGCGGCCCCGGTGGCGCAGCGCCGGGAGCTCTAGTGGTTCGGTCAGTAGGCAGGTGGCCAAGCCGATGTTGGTCGCGGTCAGCAGCACTGCGCTCAACGCCTCGCCGGCGCACAGTCGGGCGAGCCGATCGTCGCTCGCGGTGCCGAGCACGAGCAGTTCGGCGAAATCGGGTTCGGATGTCTCGTCGGTCGGCTCGGGTCGATGGTCCGGGTTCCCCGCATGCCGCTGGGCCCCGGCACTCATCGTTTGCACCAGGCGGTCGCGCGGCCAGTCGGTCGCGTGCCGCACGATCGCCCCGAGTACCGCGGCGCGCTCGGTGACCAGCCCGAGGTATCCCGGCGGCACCGGACAGGAGCTGAAATGCCTGCGATCGGTCCGTCGGCGGGTGATGGCATCACTCAGCGCGACATCGTAGGGAGTCGGCCGATGCCGGACCAGCTCGATCGAAGCCAGATGGTCCGGTTGCGCCGGATCCGGCAGCCGACGCACCACCGCCGACCAACCACGTGCCGCCAACGCGATACGCAAATGATGCAGCGCCGCACCACAACTCAATACGAGGTCACGCTGATCGGAATCGGTCGCTCGCGTCGGATCCGAGTACAGGTGCACACAGCGATCCCCGATCCGCCACCGCCACGGCTGACTGTTGCGCACCGACGGCGCCCGCACCGCCAACGCCAACGCCGCCTTCACGATGTGATCATCGGACTTTCCGCGGTCCATTGTCGTCGTCCCTTCCCTTTCGGCACACGCTCCCACCGACGCGATGCCACCGGTAAGGGCACGACGACCCCATTTGGCGGGACTTCCGACGCCGATCGAACAAGTCCCCCACGCCGCCCCGGTCCGCTCAGTAGGCTGGCGGAACTGGTCCAGGCCATTCGCGAAGTCGGCGCGGGCAAGTCACTGCTCGACAACCGTGTGGCGCGGTGCTCGCCTCGAAACTCGACACGCCCGCGAAGCGGGAATGAGATACCCAGGCAATCCGAGATCGCGTCGGCGCACCCCCGGACATGCGAAAATACAGGATATGGAAGGTGCGTCGGCGCTGCCCGACCAGACCCCCGTCACCGAAACTCTGTCGCAGCTGCGGTTGCGCGAGCTACTCGGTGAGGTCCAGGACCGCATCGCCCAGATCGTCGGTGTGCGCGATCAGATGGACCGTTTGATCGAGGCGATGCTGGTGGTGACCGCCGGACTCGACCTCGACAACACCCTGCGCTCGATCGTGCACACCGCCATCGAACTCGTCGACGCCGAATACGGGGCACTCGGCGTGCGCGAAACCGATAAGACCAGCGACCTGCTCGCCGAATTCGTCTACGAGGGCATCGACGACCGGACCCGAGTCATGATCGGCGATCTGCCGCGCGGTCATGGTGTGCTCGGCCTGCTCATCGAACAGCCGAAACCCATTCGGCTGACCAACCTTTCGAACCATCCGTCCTCGGTCGGCTTCCCCGCCCACCATCCGCCGATGCACACCTTCCTCGGCGTTCCGGTCAAGGTCCGCGACGAAGTGTTCGGCAACCTCTACCTCACCGAGAAATCCGGCGGCCAGGAATTCACCGAGGACGACGAGGTCGTGGTCCAAGCCCTGGCCGCCGCTGCGGGCATCGCCATCGCCAACGCCCGCCTCTACGAACAATCCCGGATCCGCCAGCAATGGCTCGAGGCCAACCGTGATGTCGCTACCGAACTGCTCGCGGGCGGCGAACCGGGCGCCGCACTCGAGTTGGTCGCCGATCGGGCCCTGACCCTCACCCAGTCGGCTTGCACGTTCCTCGCCCTGCCCGAAGACCCCGACATCCCCACCGAGGACATCACCGAACTGGTGGTGGTCGCCGCCACGGGCGTCGGCGCCGAGGAACTGCTCGGCGAGCGCATCCCGATGGGCGAATCGAATTCCGGTGAAGCCTTCCGATCCGGCCAGGTCGTCGCGGTCGACGAACTGCGCTTCCGGCCAGTCTTCTATGAGCCATCGAAATTCGGGCCCGCGCTGATCCTGCCGCTACGCGCCGAGGACACCGTCATCGGCGTGCTCGCCACCGTGCAACCCCCGGGCGCGCAACAATTGGACGAGGCCGGGCAGTCGATGATGGCCGTCTTCTCCGATCAAGCCGCACTGGCCTTGCGGCAGGCGACCACCCAGCGGCGGATGCGCGAACTGGATGTGCTCTCCGACCGCGACCGGATCGCGCGCGATCTGCACGACCACGTCATCCAGCGACTCTTCGCGGTCGGGCTCTCGCTGCAGGGCACCGCCCAGCGTGCCCGCGTCCCCGAGGTGAAATCTCGGCTCACCGAGACCATTCAGGACATCCAGTCGATCGTGCAGGACATCCGGCACTCGATCTTCGACCTGCACGGCAGCAGCACCACCGCAGATGCCGCGACGCTGCGCAAGCGCCTGCACGGCGTCATCGCCGACATGATCGGAGACAGCGGGCTGCGCACCACAATTCGACTCGCCGGGCCGGTCTCGGTGCTCGCGCCGCCGCTATCCGAGGACGTCGAAGCGGTACTGCGCGAGGCCGTCAGCAACGCGGTACGCCATGCCTTGGCGACCACGGTGTCGATCCAGCTCCGGGTCCGCGACGACGTCACCATCGAGGTGACCGACGACGGTATCGGCGTGCCCGATGACGTCGCGCGGATGGGCGGGCTGGCGAATCTGGCGATGCGCGCCGAGCAGTCGGGCGGCAGCTTCAGCGTGGACAAGGGCGAATTCGGTGGCACGGTCTTGCGGTGGTCAGCGCCGTTGCCGTGATACCGCCGTAGGCATCCGTTAATCGGCCCGCACGGTTGTGTTCACATGGTGTTTACGATGTCTGAATGTTGATTCACGACGCGCAGGAAAGTTCGGTCTCACCTCCGGATCAAATGGGGGGCGCGCGCCGGGATCGATCGTTGTTGATTTGGGGCAGCATCGCCGTTGCGGTGACCGTGCTGATCGCTGGGCAGCTCATGTCCGTGCACATCGACGCGTTGGGGCCGCTGACCAGTCTTGCCTGGGATTATTTCGGGCGGCCCAAGTCGGCGACCACGCCGTGGGCCGGATTTCTGCTCGCGTTGATCGGGGTCTCGGCGCAGGTGCGGGTGAACGCTCTCGCGGCGGCGATCGGCATCGATCTGATCTTTGTGGTCATTCGGGCGATCGAGGGGCGGCCGTTCACCGTCGGCAATGGTCCGACCATCGTGCTGACCGCGCTGGCGGTGATCGCTGCGGTGCGGTGGAGCGGCGAGCGACGCGAAACGGCCTTGCGGACAATAGCACTCGGTGCGCTGCTGATCCTGGCGACGAAGGTCGGCGAGATCTGGTTGGACATCACCGCGTGGGCCTGCCCGATGGTGCTGGATCCGTATGCGGAACTGGCGGATCGGGCGCTCGGCAATCCGTCGTGGCTGGTCGGACAGGCGCTGGACGCGGCGGGGCCGGTGCCGTTGGGTGTGGTGCGGTGGGTGTATTTCGAGCTGCCGGTCGCGGCGATCGTGGTCGCCGCATGGCAATTGCGTGGGGTGACCGCGGGTTTGTGGCCGCGGCACTACCTGGTGCGCACGTTCCTGACGCTCGGCGTTGTCGGCCCACTGTGCTATGTGGTCTTCCCGGTGGTGGGGCCGGTGCTCGCATTCGGGCCGGAGGGGCAGGGCTTCGAACTGGCGGAGGTCTGGCCGAATATCGTTCCGGCACTGCCATTCTCGGTCGAGTCGATGCCGTTCGACGGCATCACACCGCGTAACTGCATGCCGTCACTGCATACCGCGTGGGCGTTGTCGCTATTCATCCATTCCCGGCGCGGTCCGCTGTGGTTGCGCTGGGGCGGCGCGTTCTGGCTGGTCTGCACTCTCATCGCGACGCTGGGCCTCGGCGCGCACTACGGCGTCGATCTCGTTGCGGGCGCGACGCTGTGCCTGACCGTCGAGTCCGTTCTGCGCGATCCGGACCGGGGCTGGGACCGCGGCCGCGCGCAGGTGGTGGCCTTCGGTATCGCCACGTTCGCGGGTGTGCTGCTGTGCGTGCGCTATCTCGCAGTGCCGATGGCGAATTACCCGTTTCCGTTCGGCGTCGCGCTGCTCGGCGTCTTCGGCGCACTGGCGTTCACGTTCTACCGGACTTGGTTCGCCGACCAGGATGTGCCCGAAAAGGTGTTGAGCCGCTAGCCATCGCTTTCGAAGCCGCGCACCGGTGCCGAAACCCGTTGTGCCCCAGTGACGATGAACCCGGTCCGCGAACCACCGCGTTGATGCCTGATTCGGGAAAGCGGCCGCACAATCCCCGCTCGAGGGCGGCTCCCGTGCCAGACTTGCGGCGTGAGCGAGCAGGACGACATCGAGAAGATCCACTCCGGCAAGAAGGCCCGCGACCGCGGCGACGTGATCGGCGCCGGGGTCATGTGGCTGGCCAAGTGGTCGCTGTGCATCGTGGCGATCGCGGCCGGGGCCTGGGTACTCGGACTCCTGATCGCCAAACTCTGGGTGGTGCTGCTGCCGGTCGCGCTGGCACTGATCATCGCGACCGTACTGTGGCCGCCGACCCGCTGGCTCACCGAGCATCGCTTCCCGCCGGGCGCGGCGGCGTCGGTCACCGTGCTCGGATTCCTCGGACTACTCGCCGGTGTCATCGCCGTGATCGTCCCCTCGGTCGTGGACCAGGCACCGGAGCTGGCCGACAAGTCGACCGCGGGTGTCAACCGGGTGCGCGACTGGCTGCAGGGCCCGCCGCTGCGGGTGCGCGACGAGCAGCTCGAATCCGCGGTGGACGCGATCGTGCAGCGGCTCAAGTCCAGTTCGGAGCAGATCGCCTCCGGCGTCTTCAGCGGCGTGAGCACCGCGACCTCGACACTGGTGACGTTGTTCCTGGTGCTGGTGCTGGTGTTCTTCTTCGTCAAGGACGGCCCGCGGCTGCTGCCCTGGATGCATGCCGTGCTCGGCAGCCGCAGCGGCCGGCACCTCGAGCAGGTGCTGAATCGGATCTGGGCCACCCTCGGCGGCTTCATCCGCACTCAGGCGCTGGTGAGTCTGATCGATGCGGTGTGCATCGGCACCGGACTGGTAATCCTCGATGTCCCACTGGCATTCGTGCTCGCAGTGCTGACCTTCATCGGCGGATTCGTGCCGATCGTCGGCGCGTTCGTCGCCGGGGCGCTCGCGGTGCTGGTCGCACTGGTCGCCAATGGCCTCACCACGGCACTGATCGTGCTCGGCATCATCATCGCGGTACAGCAGCTGGAAGGCAATGTGCTGCAACCGGTTCTGCAGAGTCGCAGCATGCAGCTGCATGCCGTGGTGGTGCTGGTGGCGGTCACCGCGGGCAGCGCGCTCTACGGCATCGTCGGCGCCTTCCTCGCGGTCCCGGTGGCCGCCGTCGCCGCGGTGGTGCTGCGCTACATCGGCGAGCAGATCGACGTGATCACCGCGCCGCCCAAGGTTTCCGACAAGGCCGAACCCGCCCCGGAGTAGTCCCCGGGGCGGCGGTACGCATTCCGTGGTCGTGCCCCGCTGATCTAGGCGGAGTAGCGATAGAAGCCCTCGCCGGTGGCGATGCCCAGCTTGCCCTTGTCGAGGTAGGTCGTCTTGAGCCAGGCGGCCAGGCGCTGTGCGTCCTCGTCGCCGTTGGCGAGGATGTTGTACGGGGTGGTGAGTCCGATGATGTCGAGCATCTGGAACGGGCCGACCGGTGCGCCGGTGCCGATCCGCCAGGTCTTGTCGACCGCCTCGGGTTCGGCGTAGCCGCCCGCGCTCAGCGCCATCGCGGCGTTGAGCAGCGGCACGAGCAGTGAGTTGAGTACGTAGCCCGCCTTCTCCCTGTGCAATTCGATCGGCACCATGCCGATCGCGGCGGCGAAATCGACGACCGCCTGATACACCTGGGGATCGGTGTCGGGCGTGCCCATCACCTCGGCGGTGTTGAACTTCCACACCAGGTTCGCGAAGTGCAGGGCCAGGAATTTGTCCGGGCGGCCGGTGAAGTCCTTGATATCGCTGGGCAGCAGCGTCGATGAATTCGTGGCGAAGATGGTCCGCTCCGGCGCGAGTTTGCCCAGTTGCCGGTAGGTCTGCTCCTTGATGGCGAGGACCTCCGGCACCGCCTCGATCACCAGGTCGGCATCCTGCACCGCGGCGGCGAGATCGGCGGTCAGCACGATGCCCGCCTCGGTCTGCTCGGCCTTGCCGTCACCCGCACCGGGCACCTCGTCGCGATAGGTCGCCGCGAGCTTGGCGATACGGTCGCGGGCACCGGCGAGGGCCTCGTCGCTGATGTCGTATGCCGTGACGTCGAACCCGTGAAACGCGCTCTGGAATGCGATCTGCGAACCGAGCACCCCGGTCCCGAGGACCATCACCCGGCGGATCTCGATGGTCATTGCTTTCCTTCCTGTCGATCCCGCAACACGGTCCTAGTCGTACCAGCCGCTGGCGTCGAGCATCACGTCCACGGTCATATATACGGGAACTCCGGATGGCGTTGGCGCAGGACCTCACCGGGCAGGCTGCCCGGCACCGCCTTGCGCGGGTTGCCGAGGGCGCGAATCTCGATGGCCTGCATCGTCGCATGGCTGCCGCCCAGCCATGGATACCCCGCGTGGTCGAACATAGCTAACTCACAGCGACGATCGAGGGTAGGCAAATGTTCGGCTTAGAGGATGGGTCCTGTCGGTCCGGTTCGAACGGGTCGATGGTCTCGGATCGAGGCCCGACAACAGGAGGAACGTGGATGAAGATCAAGTCGAAGCTGGCCAAGGGTGCGATCGCGGGCGGCGTTCTGGTCGGGTTGCTGGGTGTGGGCGCCGGTGTGGCGAGCGCCGACCCGGGCCAGGATCAGCAGCGCCCGGTGCCCCAGCAACAGCAGAACGGCCATGATCAGCGCTCCGACCAGCATCAGGATCAGCGTGATCAGCAGCCCGCCGGACACGGATTCTGGCTGTTCGGCCAGTGGATCCCGCTGCCCTGATCTACACTTGACGCGAAAGGCCCTATGTCCACCGGACATAGGGCCTTTGCCATGCGCGGCGCTTGTCCGCCCAGAGCGTAATGATCGGCAGGATCGGTGGCCGCGGTCGTACGCTCTGGATATGACCGAGCATCCGAGACTGCACTCGATCCCCGGCGGACGCGACGACCGGCCTCGGCACACCGAGCCGGCGGCTCAACCGGAGCCGCTGTGGCGTGAGGTACTCGGCGAACGGTTGCGCACGCTGCGCCGGGAACAACGCGAGACGCTCGTCGAAACCGCTGGGCGAGCGGGCATTTCGCCGCAGTACCTCTCAGAGGTGGAGCGCGGCCGCAAGGAGCCGTCCAGCGAGATGATCGCCGCATTGGCCGGAGCCCTCGGCACCACACTGTTCGGCCTGACCGAACAGGTGGCCGACGAATTGCGCGCCCATCCTCGCCCCCTGTTCGCTCGGCCGTCCGCGCCGCGGGCCGGTGCCACGCCCACGCTCATGGCAGTGGCGGCCTAGATCGCGCGCGATCCGAGCACGTGGTCGACGAGACCGTAGTCGACCGCCGCCTGCGCGGTGAAGACCCGATCCCGGTCGGTGTCGTGGCGCAGTCGCTGCGCCGACTGTCCGGTGTGCCGCGCCAGGATCGACTCGATCTCCGCGCGCATCCGCACCAGCTCATCGGCCTGCAGGATCAGGTCGGGAATCGCACCCTGACCGCGCGCGGCCGGCTGATGCAACACCACCCTGGCGTGCGGCAGCAAGGCTCGCCGACCGGGTGCGCCGCCGGCCAGCAAGACCGCACCGACCGCGATGGCCTGGCCGACGCAGGTCGTCAGCACCGGCGCTTTGATGAACTGCATGGTGTCGTACACCGCGAGCATCGCGGACAGATCGCCACCCTCGCAGTTGATGTACAGATTGATCTCCTGCTCCGGGCTCTCCGACTCCAGATGCAGCAATTGCGCGATGAGCGCGTTGGCCACGCCCGCGTCGATCGGAGTGCCCAGGTAGACGATCCGCTCGGCGAGCAGATGCGAGTAGATATCGGTGATCCGCTCGCCGCCGCGCGGATGCTGGGCGATCACATTGGGAATGGTGTAGGTCATGCCGAGATCCCTATCCGCTGGCGCTGGGGCACGATCTGCCCGAACGAGTCGACAATGTGGTCGATGAAGCCGTACTCCTTGGCCTGCGTCGCGCTGAACCAGCGGTCGTGCAGCGAATCCTCATAGATCCGGTCGTAGGGCTGCCCGGTATCGCCGGCGATGATGCCGAGTACCGTCGCCACGGTGTAGCGCAGGTCATCGGCCTGCACTTCGACATCGACCGCGCTGCCGCCGATTCCGGCCGATCCCTGATGCATCAGCACCCTGGCGTGCGGCAGCGCGAACCGCCGCCCCGGAGTACCCGCGGATAAAAGGAATTGCCCTGCGCTGCACGCTAATCCGAGCGCCAGGGTAGACACCTCGCACGGCACCAGCCGCATCACATCGCGAATGGCGAGCATCGCGGGCACCGAACCACCGGGGGAATGGATCCACAACGAGATCCCGGCATCGGCGTCCTCGGCCGCCAGCGTGAGCAGCTGCGTCATCAGCAGCGTCCCGTTGTCGTCGTCGAGGGCGCCGTCCAGCACCAGGATCCGCCTGCTGAGCAGCTGCTCCCTGGCGCGCCAACTGAACATCGGTGTCTTGTCATCGTGAGCCATGACTCCACCGTGCACCGCACACCCCCGCGAAATCCCCCCACGCTGCCCTCAGCAGATCTGCTGACAGCAGCCGAGCGCAGACCTATTGGCCGCCGCGCACACGGCGCAACCTGCGAGGTGCCCGATCGGTGTGCGCGAACCAGCCTCAGTCGTGCGTGTGGGCGTGGATCCGGGCCTGGACCTCGGGGCGGCGCAGCGGCGGGATGGTCTTGGGCGGAACCTTGCGGTCCGGCAACTGGTCGAGCAGGCGCATCGTCGCGGCCGCGATGTCAGCGACGGCGGCATCGATGGCCGGGCGGGTGGCCTCGGAGATGCTCGACAGCCCGCCAACCTTGCGGACGTACTGCAGGGCCGCCGCATGCACTTCTTCCGGCGTTGCCGCGGGCTCCAGCCCGCGTAGAGCGGTGATATTTCGGCACATATTCCGAGGCTAGCGCGGCTACCGCCGATGGCCACCTCGTCTGAGGTCCAGGAATGCCACCCGGGTCCGCAGGCCGGCCGGCGAAAATTCCGCGTCGATATGCTGGCCGAGTGAAGGTACCCCCTGGCACGTTGGTGACGGTCGCCGCGGATCTGGACGCGGTGACGACGGTCGGACATGAGGACGATCCGGGCGATGCCGGGTTGACCCGCGGGGACGTCGAGTCGCTGTGGGCCTCGGTGCAGGCGTGGTATCGGCTGGGGACGACTCCGGCGATTCAGACCTGTGTGCGACGCAACGGGAAGATCGTGTTGAACCGGACCATCGGGCACGGTTGGGGCAATGCGCCGGGCGACGATCCGGATGCGGTGAAGGTGCCTGCCACCCCGGAGACGCCGTTCTGCGGGTTCTCCACCGCGAAGGGCGTCGCCGCGACGCTGATGTTCATGCTCGTCGAGCAGGGTGCGTTCGCGCTGAATGATCCGGTGTGCGACTACATTCCGGAGTTCGCGGCGAACGGTAAGGCGACGATTACGATCGGCCAGGTGCTCTCGCATTCGGCCGGTGTGCCGTTTATTACCGCGCCGCACAAGGGATTCAAGGCGATCGTCGACGAAGAGTCGGCAGTTCGAGCGCTGGCGGACCTGGCGCCGAGTTGGCCGCCGGACCGGTTCCGCGTCTACCACGCGTTGACCGGCGGGCTGATTCAACGCCTGCTGGTGCAGCGGGCGACCGGCAAGCGGATGCGCGACCACCTCGCCGAGCAGGTACTCGAACCCTTGGACTTCCGCTGGACCAACTTCGGGGTCCGACCCGAGGATGTCGACAAGGTCGTCCCCAGCGTGCAGACCGGCCCCGCGCCATCGCGCATGTCGACCTTCTTGGCCCGCAAGGCACTCGGCAGCCGGATAGGCGGAGCTGCCTCGCAATCCTCCAACCAGGCCTTCCTGACCGCCGAACTCCCCTCGGGCAACCTGGTCACCACCGCCTGCGAACTGTCCCGCTTCTACGAAATCCTCACCCGCGGTGGCGAATCGAACGGCATCCGGATCATCGAACCCGACACCCTGCGCGCAGCCATCCAGCCCGCGAACCGGCTCCCCGGCCTGGCGGGCCGGGTAAGCCGAGCGGGCTTCGAACTCGGCGCCCGCAGATCGAAATTCGGCCGAAACACCCGATCCCATTTCGGTCGAAGCGGTTTGACCACGCAATACGGCTGGGCCGACCCCGCACGCGGACTCTCCGGAGCCATCCTGACCAACGGCAAGGCCACCACCGACACCAACCGCCCATGGAACTTGGTAGCCCAGATCTCCAACACCATCGACCCCCTCGCCCCCACCGACCAACTGTTCCGCCCGTAGTCGCCGCGCAGGAACCCACGCGCGCCGAGGTCGGCTTCAACGCCACCGTGCACGACTGGGCCGCGCGCAACGGCGGGCTCAACGACACCGTCCTCAAAGACCGCGCGATCGTCGACCGCATCACCACCACTGAATGCCCTGATGTCCGCCAGCAGGTCCTCGACGCATGGATATCACCAACCTCGCCGACGGCCTTGCCCGCTTCGGCCATTGAGCGACCGCGTCACGAAGGCTCGGAAACCGTTCGGGTGGCGAGGATTCCGGCGAGGATGACGCGCAGGCCGTGCTCGAACTCCGCGTCGGCATCGGCGTCGAAGAGTTCGGCCACCATGCGAGCGGTTCGCGGGTAACGCTCGGCATCGACAGCCTGCTCGAGTCGCGCGCGATCGTAGGGATTACCGTCGGCGTACTCCGCGCCGGACTGGGCCTGCTCCTCTATCACGAACCCGACCGTGTAATGCAGCAGGATCGGGAAGACGCGCTGGGCGTCGACCAGCGCGAAACCCACATCTTCCAGCGTGCGCAATGTCAATTCCACCGTCCGCCACATGGCTTCGTCGCTGACGTAGGTCCCGGCCAGTACCTTGGCGCCGTCCCGATAACGCAGCATCGATCGGCGTAACCGCCCGGCCAGCGCCATGACCCAGTCCTGCCAGTCTTCCCCGCGCCGTGGCGCTTCGACTCCGTCGACCGCGGTGACGAACACACGCTGAGCCATCACATCGAGCAGTTCGCGCTTGTTCTTGACGTGCCAATACAACGCGGGCGCCTGCACATCCAGGGCCGCGGCCACCTTGCGCATGGTCAGTCCGTCGAGACCGACCTCGTCGAGCAACCCCAACGCGGCCTCGGCGATCACCTTGGCATCGATCTTCACTTCCACCTCCTTCGTTCGACTCCTTGACAGCTTAACAATGTTCTGGTCTCCTTAACAACGTTAAGCCGCTTAACGCTGTTAAGGAGACGGATATGGAAACGACCGATGTGGTGATCGCCGGTGGCGGACCGACCGGACTGATGCTGGCCTACGAACTGCGCCTGGCCGGGGTGGACGTCGCGCTGGTCGATGGACTTCCGGCGCGCACCGGTGAATCCCGCGCGGGCGGCATCCACGCCCGCACCATGGAGGTCCTCGACCAGCGCGGCCTGCTCGACGGCTTGCTCCTGCAGGGCCGCCCCATGCAGGCCGGGCACTTCGGTGGGCTGCCACTGGATTTCGCCGACTTCGATACCCGCTACCCGTACACGCTCGCCGTCCTGCAGTCGGTGGTCGAGCGCGAACTCGAAGGGCACGCAACCGAACTCGGCGCGCCCGTGCAGTGGGCCTCGCCGGTCGTCGGCTTCCGGCAGGACGCGTCGGGTGTCGAGGTGGAGATCGGCGGCCCGAATCCCCGCCGTATCCGGGCCGCCTACCTGGTCGGCTGTGATGGCGGCCGCAGCGCGGTGCGCAAGCTCGCCGGCATCGACTTCGTCGGCACCGATACGACCATGACCGGCATGATCGCCGATGTCGAGCTGAGCGATCCGCCCGCACAGCCCTTCTTCGGACACCGCCGTGGTGCGGGCGATTTCTCCGCGGTGCAATTCGAACCCGGCTGGTTCCGACTCGTCGTGCAGCGGCACGACCTCGTCCTCGAACGCGGCACCGAACTCACCTTCGAGGACTTCCGCGCCAACTTCACGGAGATCGCGGGCACCGACTTCGGCATGCACAGCCCACGCTGGGTCACACACTACGGCGACGCCGCCCGCCAAGCCGACCGCTACCGCGTCGGCCGGGTCTTCCTGGCCGGGGACGCCGCGCACATCCACTACCCGGCAGGCGGCCAGGGCCAGAATATGGGCCTGCAGGACGCCATGAATCTCGGCTGGAAGCTCGCCGCCACCTTGCACGGCAACGCATCCGACGAACTGCTGGACACCTATGAGACCGAACGCCACCCCATCGCGGCGCGCGTCCTGAACAACACCCGCGCCCAGACCGCGCTGTCGCGCTCCGGCCCGCACACCGACGCGCTGCGCGACATCATGAGCGACCTGATCGATATGGACCAGGTGCGCCAGCGCCTCGGCCTCATGATCACCGCCCTCGACATCCGCTATGACATCAAGGGCGAGCACCCGCTCATCGGCCGCCGCGTCCCCGATGCCGACCTCACCACCGCGGACGGCGACACTCGGGTCCACGAGCTGCTGCGCGCGGGCCGCCCGGTCCTGCTGGTGCTGGATGGAAACGACGTTGCGGCGCTCCCGGAATGGCACGACCGGGTCGAGATCATCAGCGCCGTCGGCCGCGCCGAGCATTGGACCATCCCCGGTTTCGGTGCGATCCCAGCGCCCGGCGCCGTCCTGCTGCGCCCCGACGGCTACATCGCATGGGCAACCGATGAACCCACCACCGCAGGCTTGGCCGAAGCACTCACCACCTGGGTCGGCGCCACCGAATCCACAGGTCAACCAACTGTTCGATAATCACCCCGGCCCCTGCCCCACCAACTCGACCTACCACGCATCCCCCACCACCACCGGCCTCGACGTCACCCGAACCACCGCCACGAGGGCGCCGAGCCAACGGCCCGGCGCCCTCGTCCTGCGGCTGGCCCGGTACCCGCACAACGCCGCCCGAGGGGCAGCGCGCCAGCTATCAACAGGTCCGACCCGGATGCGGTATGCAGATATCGCGGCGATCGCACGCTTCGATGTCGCGAGCCGACTCCAACTCGGCGAAATGGCCGTCGCTTTGGTATTCCTTTACGAAAACATGACCGAAATTAGGTATCAAGCTTGAATAAGCCGAGGAATAGCGGAAAGCGGTTGGAGTGACCGTTTTGTCCGATTTATCTCGACACGAGCCAGGGCCGTTGGTTGATCTTGTGGTCTCCGATGTGACACTGTCGTCCGATGGACATCGTTCGAAATCTCGCCGGAGAAAGATCAAAAACGTTGCCTTCCAAAAGGGTTGTTAATGTGTATGCTATCGATCAATTAAGACCCCACACCGAGGTGGGATGACCGGCGAAGGCGGTGTCGCAGTGGATGTCAATGCACTCCGAACGCGCCGTGCGGCTGTCTTCGCAATCGGCGTCGCGGTGCTGACACTGGCGGCCACCGGGATGCTCGATCGACTGCTGCTCGGCATGTTCATCGGCATCGGGCTGGCGCTCGGCTGGATCAATGCCCAACTCACCAGAGTAACTGTCAACCTGGTCGCCGATGCGGAAAAACCGAAGAAGCAAGGGCTGTTCCTGTCCTCCGCCGTCCGGTTGATCGGCATAACGGCAGGTTCGCTGTTATTGGCTTTCCTGGCGCGACCCAATGGCATCGGAATCTTCTTCGGCTTGGCCGTCTTTCAAGTGATTCTGGTGCTGGTTACGGTCCTGCCCGAAGTGAAGGAGCTTCGCCAGCAGTCATGACGAATCAACTTGCTGCCCTAGCGCAACTGACCGTTCCCGTCCTCGCACAGGAACAGCCCGAAGAGCCGAAAATCAAGGTCGGCGAACATGCGGTCGCACATCTGTGGGGAATGGACTTCAATGTCGACACGATCATCTCGACCGCCATCGCGGCCGCGATCGTGCTCGCCCTGGCGTTCTACCTGCGGGCCAAGCTGACCGCGGGCGTCCCCAACGGTGTGCAGCTGTTCTTCGAGACCGTCACCATCCAGATGCGCAACCAGGTGGAAACCGCCATCGGCATGAAGGTCGCGCCGTTCGCGCTGCCGTTGGCCGTCACGCTGTTCATCTACATCCTGCTGTCGAACTGGCTGTCGATCCTGCCGGTGCAGTACGGGCACGGCGAATTGATCGCGCCGCCCGCATCGGATGTCAATTTCGTCTACGCGCTCGCCTTGTTCGTGTTCATCATGTACCAGGGCGCCGGTGTATATCGGCGCGGTCCCGGTGGTCACGCGAAGGCACTGCTGAAGGGCCACACCGGCTGGGGCCCGATGGTCTTCATCAATGTCATCGAGGAAGTCGCCAAACCGCTCTCGCTGTCGTTGCGATTGTTCGGCAACATGTTCGCGGGCGGCGTGATGGTCTCGGTGATCGCGTTGTTCCCATTTTGGATCAGCTGGGGTCCGAATGCCGTCTGGAAACTCTTCGACCTCTTCGTCGGAGCGATCCAGGCATTCATCTTCTCGCTGCTGACCGTCCTCTACTTCAGCCAGTCGATGTCGCTGGAGAACGAACACCACTAGATCGGCGCCGCCGATCGACCTCAGGTATTCAGGTAAGAGAACAGGAAGTGAAACATGGCAGACGCAACAACGGCGGCCATCGTCCAGGGCGCGCTCATCGGCGGCGGCATCATCATGGGCGGCGGCGCCATCGGCGCGGGTATCGGTGACGGACTCGCCGGTGCCGCGTTGATCAACGGCGTTGCCCGTCAGCCGGAAGCCGAGGGTCGCCTCCGCGTTAACTTCTTCCTGACCGTCGGTCTGGTCGAGGCGGCGTACTTCATCAATCTGGCCTTCATGGCGCTGTTCGTCTTCGCCACTCCCGGTAAGTAATACAGCATGACTCCGGATGAGGATGTTGTTGCCGAGGGGAATTTCCTCATTCCCAACGGCACATTCTTCGCCGAGCTGCTGATCTTCCTGATCGTGCTCGGAGTCATGTGGCTGTTCGTCGTTCCGCCGATACGCAAGGTATTGGCGGAACGCGAGGCGAGAGTCGCGGAGACCGTGGTCGACAACAAGGAAGCAAAAGCCTTGTTCGCCGATGCCGAAGCCAAATATCAAGCGGCCGTCGCGCAGGCGCGCGGTGAAGCGGTCGTGATCAGGAATCAGGCACGGGCCGAGGGTCGAGTGATCCTCGATCAGTTGCGAAGCGAGGCACAGGAAGAGGCCGACAGGATCGTCGCGGAGTCCGCGACGGAACTGCGGGCGCAGGCGGATCAGGTTGCCGCGGAGCTGCGCGAGGCCGTCGAACCACTCGCCGAAACATTGGCCGGTCGAGTGCTCGGCATCAAGGATCGACGCGCCGGTTCCAGCGCGGGCCACCATTCAGAGCGAGCGTAGACATATGAACCTCACCACCGGCATCGTCGCCGCGGGGACCGAAGACTCCGGCATCTTTCACATCAGCTTCGATTGGCCGATCTTCTTCAGCCAGCTCTTCGGTTTCGCCGTTATCGTCTTCGTCATCGTCAAATATGTCGCGCCGCCGGTCGGGCGGCTGATGGCCAAGGCGCAGAACAACATTCAGAAACAGATCGACGACAACGAAGCGGCGGCGACGCGACTGGTCGAGGCCAAGCGCGCCTACGACAACGCGGTCTCCGATGCCCAGGCCGAACTCGAGCACATCCGCGAGGACGCGCGCACCGACGCCGAACGCATCATCGCGAAAATGCGTGAATTCGCCGACTCCGAAGTCGCCAGGGTCCGCAGCCAGGGCCGCGATCAGATCGCGCAGATGCGCACCCAACTGATCCGCGACCTGAAGGCTGATCTCACCGCCTCCGTCCTCGACAGCACCGAGGAAAAGGTCCGCCTCGAGATCGGCTCCACCCACGTCGCCGCCGACAGCATCGATAAATTCCTCGAAGACCTCGAGGCGATGGCGAACGCGGAGCCGCCGGTCCGACGCCGCGCCCAACCCTGGGCTCTGTGAATCTCGGTGGTCAAAGTGAATCTCGGTGGTCAAACCTCGAGCACTGCCATGCTGAGGGTGTGACCACTGCACAGATCACGGTCGAGTTCGCCCCCGAACTACGGCTGTTCGTCACCGCCGCGCACCGCGACGGTCGATCGGCCGTGCGGATCGACAGCGTCTCGACGCTCGGGCACGTCGTGGAGTCCCAGGCGCAGCGGGTCATCCAACGACGCCGAAACCTTTCTCGCCCAGCTGGATTAAGCCCCGAACGCGCCTTCGAGGCGGCTGCGGGAGCCGGGGTGTACGAGGCGCGCGACGCTTACCAGCGCGTGGGCGGACCAGGTGCGGCGGCGGATTTGTAGGCAGGGTTCGGTACGGCGGATATGGAGCAGTTTGCAGTCGTCGCGGGTGCCCTGTACTGCCTCGACGACGTGTTCGCCGCGGACCAGGGGGGCGACCTCGCTGAGGTAGTGATTGGGGGTGATGGTGGCGAAGTTCTGGTCGAGGTAGCCGGGGGCGGCGGTGGGGGCCACCGCGCCGGTATGAGCCCGGTTCACGTCGATATTCGAGACCGAGCCGGACCATGCCGAAGTGCTGCTTGTTCCGGCTCGGGTACGCCGGGCGAGCGACGGTGCGCGCACTGCGCCCGCCCGTTGTGTCAGGTCCTCGAGTTCGCCTGATCCGATGCCGACCACGCGTGGTGCGTCGGGTGGTAGTGCTCCCAGGCCGCGGCGAGTGCCTTGCGCACGTCGTCGGGGAGGTGGTCGCGGATCTCCGGGCACAGATGCACGCTGGCTCCGCAGTCGTCGCACCAGATCCGGACGGTCCGCGCATCCTTGGCAACCGCCGCGGCGATCCAGTCGGCGCGCATATTTCCGTGGTCGATAGTGGCGACCCATCTGTCGCCATAGCCGTCGATGTCCTGATGGATAGCGTTGACCATGGTCACCGTGAACATGGGCGCGGTCTGGGACCTCTTCTTCGTCATGATGGGAAACCTCCGGCCCGAGCGAACGAAATATGCCTGCGACATCGAAGTGGCGCCGCTCCGTCGAATGACTCGAAGGGTAGGTGCGGCAACTTTCTGGTGACCGATATTGCTTCGTTTCGCAAGAGCCAACCGTAACTCCGGCCGACCGGCCCGGCAAGCGTCTTATTTCCGCGGGTCGTGGCAGCTAAAGCGCTGGTAAAGCCGGGTTCTGATATTGGTCATGGACAAGGCGTCGGGCAGGAGGGTGTCTCGGGGGTGCGCCGTCGCAGCAGCGGGAACCGGATCGAGCGCTCGGCCGTACGCTCGCCGATGGACCAGCCGTCTCGGCGCAGGTGAATCCACGCGCCGATCAGCACCGCGAGATAGGCGATGACGTAGCCATTGATCATCACCTTGGTGATCGGCCACCAGGGCGGCAGCAGGAACACTCCGATCGACACCCAGCTGGCGCTCCAGTGGTAGGTCCACGCGGCGGTCGCGGTGAACAGAATCGCCGCGGCGACCCACCAGCGTCGCCGGTCCTGCGCCTTGTGCACCAGGAAGACCAGCAGCGGCACGAACCACACCCAGTGGTGTCCCCAGGAGAACGGCGATACCGCGCAGGCGGTGAGACCGGCGATCGTGATCGACAGCAGCCGCTCACCGCGTTGATATAGCGCCGTGGTGACGATCAGGCTCGCGATCGCGATCGAGCCCGCGATGAGCAGCCACAACCACATCGGCGCCGGCCCGCCCAGCACGTGCGCGATGAAGCCGCGGATGGATTGGTTGGCCGGGTGGTTGTCCACCGCGATCCGGTTGGATTGAAAGAACGTCGCGGTCCAATACTCGCGGGAATCGACGGGCAGGATGATCCCGGCGAAGAGGACCGAGCCGAGGAAGGTGACGCACGCGGTGATCGCCGAACGCCACTGCCGCAGCGCCACGAAATACGCGACGAAGTAGATCGGCGTGAGTTTGATGCCCGCCGAGATGCCGACGCCGAGGCCGCGCAGCTTGCCGCCGTCCTCCCGGGACGCGTCCAACAGCACCAGCAGCATCAGCACCAGGTTGATCTGCCCGAAGTACAGCGTCTGACGGACCGGCTCGATGAAGACGCAGGTGGTCGCCAGCAGAACGCTGATCAGCGCCAGCCGAGCGTTGATCCGATAACCCAGCAACCGCCAGCTGACCAGCACGTTGGCAATGAGCACGCAGAGGTTGAACACCAGCCAGGTGTTCGTGACGGCCCCCCAGGGAACCAGGTAGATGGGTACGAACGCGATGGTGGAAAACGGCGTGTACGTATAGAGCAGCCCACGCATCGTCGGTTCGGTGTACAGCGGGATGTGGTGCACGATGCGAAACGCGCCGTCGCGATAGATGTGCACGTCGAGCCCACCGGCCAGGAAACCGCCCTTGTCGAGGAAGGGGTCGATCGTGGTGAACAACAGGATCACCGACAGCAGGGCGCTTCCGGCGAGGATGACTAGTGCTGGGCCCGTACGCGGAAACTCCAGCTTCCGGGTGTCTCGCACCGACGCGCTACGAACGGGTCAGCGCCGTGGCCCAACATGTGGTGCCGGATCCTGCTGGGCGGTAAGACCTCATCACTGGACCGATTCATCCCTTCGTTCCCACACCTGACGCAACACAGCGATCGCCAATTATTACCGTATCTAATGACCGAGCCTGCATCATGCCCCGAAGTTTCGGGGCAGGCAAGCGCGGACATCAGCGTTGTCTGCTCGCCCTGGCCCGCCTGCGCTCGGCCTGCAGTTCGGCAAGTTCTTGTTCGAGCATCTCGGCGATTCGGAACTGACCGGTGTCGTGGATATCCGGCGTGCGAACGACCTGCAGGTGCGAATCCGGTTCGGACGGCGGGTTGACCTTACCCCGAGCGTTCTCGGTCGTCCTGCTGTCCTTCTTGCCGTCGAGCGGGCTCGGCTTGCGCGTCACCGCGGTGACCGGCGCGCTGGACCCGGCGGACCGGCGTAGCGGCGACACCGCGGCCGGCTTGCTCTCGGCGGGCGGCGCTGGCTTCTCGGCGGGCGCCGGAGCCGCCTTGCGGGCGGGCGGCTTGGCCGCCTGCGGGCTCGCGGGTCGATTCTCGATCTTGGCCACCGGTTTGGTCTCCGCGGCGGGTGCGACCGGCTTATCGGTAACCGCCGGTGCGAAAGGGTTGTTCTTCGCGACCACTGGCGCGGCCGGTTCCTTGGCGACCACGGGACGGGGGACGGCCTTGGCCGGGGCCGGCCGCGGCTCCGGTGCCGCGCCCGGATTGCCCGGCGCGCGACCGCTTTCGGCCACGGGACGGCCATTGGTATTACTCGGCTTCTCGGGGCGGGGTTCGTTGGAATATTCCTGCGTGACAGCGTCCCCCGCCGCGACACCGTCCGTCGACTCCTCGACCTCGACCTCTTCGGCCTCGACGATTCCTTCGACCTCGGCGTCGTGTTCCGCATCAGCCGCGGCCGCCGCGGCCTCGTCGCCCGGCTCCGCGGACTCCCGGTCCGACTCCGAGGACACCAGGGCGGCAAGCGCGTTCGCGCGATAGGTCGTGATCGTGGGCAGCTTGCTCCGGATCTGCTCGGCCGGATCGGGCAGCTCGCGAACCTGCTCGGTGGCCCGGTAGATGGCCAGGCCGTAGCGTGCGCTCGCGGCGTCGTGGATGAGCAGGGCGACGCCGATCATCACCGGGGCGACGGCGTGCACACCGGTGTCGTACCATTCGCCGGCGCGCAGGTACGGGTAGGTGTTGAGCGTGACGGTCAGCGTCAGCAGGGCGATTTCGGCCGAGGCGACCTGCCTGCGGTTATCGATGACACCCCACTCGGCCACCTTGTTGGTGCCGACCATGATGATGATCAGGCAGACGCTGATCATCGCCTCGATGAGGTAGCTGAACCAGTACAGCGGATCGCCCGGCCCGCCCGGCGCGATGTTGTGCTGTACGTTGACCGCGGACCACAGCATGCCCGCCGCTACCACGCCCGCCAGCGCGCGCAGTGACCATCCTCGGTGCCGGTACAGCGACGCCAGCTTGGCGTGTGGGCTGGACTCCCGTCGCTGCGCCGCAATTGCCTTGCGGGCTACCAATAGATCTCTGATGTCGGCCTTCTCGATCGCTTCCGTGGTCTGCCTGGCGCGGTCGGCCGCGGAGGCCGCGGCCTGAACCTGTTTCCACCGCTGCGCGCGATCCTCACCGCGAATCTTTTCGGCAAGCTCACGTTCGGCGACCAGTTCGTCCTCGGAGAGAGCTTCGGTCAGCGCGGGATCGAACTGGTAGGCCAGTCGTCCTCGGGCTTTTTCGACCCGTCTCGCGAGCTGCCCGACCTCGTCCTCAATAGGATGTTGGATGGTCAAATCGACTCCCCACGGGAGAGATTCGACGGCAGACAAGTGATCACGCGTGGGAACGGCACCAGACATTCATAGTCGATAGACCGTTGCCAGCGAAACTCTCAATTTGCCATTGGAGGGTATACACCCGGCGCGCCGCTCGCGACACACGCAATGTGGTTTCGATTTAACGACGATGTAGTAACCCGCCAACGCGGCCGCGTGACGCGGTGACCACCCTGTTCGGCCGTCGAGGTTGCTGTGGCGCGACGAGTCGATGTCAGCAAACAGGCGACCAGTCGGTTCGCTCAAGGGGCGTCGACAGATGTGTCCGCGTCGGCCAACTGGTCGATCGTGGAACTTGTAGGTCTGCTTGACTTCCTCGACCGTCTTCTCGGCCAGCTCTATCCCATTGCGCTGGGCCAACCGGAACTTCAACGCCGGCTCCAGTGTCCCCTCCAGATGCAGATGTAACTCGGCCTTGGGCAGCCCGCGAACGAACGCGGTGAGATCCGATGACATGGCGTCATGATCCTCCGAATCCGCCGCCATTTGTCCAATGTCCGGCTATCGGAGGCTGACTCGTCATGTCGGTGGACCTGGGCGTTCAGCTGGCGACCGTACTGTTCGGCTGTACCGGTGGACGGAGGTCGCCATGCTGGAACCACGACTTCGAACCGTATGGCTGGCCAATGTGACGGCCGGGGCCGCGGCGGCGGCCGTGCTGACGCCGCGGTATGCCCGACCGCGCGGCGCCGATATTCCACGCCCGCAGCGCGATTCGGTGCTGGCGACCGATCTCGAGGTGGTCACCGTGACCGATCGGTCGGTGATCATGACCTGGACCACGCGGATACGCGATCGCCACGGGCGGTTGCGGCCCATCGAAACCGATACCGAGGTGCGCATCGCCGCGGCCGACAGCCGCGCGACGCCCAGGCCCCGCTACCTGGACTCCCGCCCCACCGCGTACCACTACGCGGAGGTCGATGGGCTCGAGCCCGGGCGCACCTACCGGTTCGAGGCCTACTCGAACGGCTGCCGTGCGGTCACGGCTCGCACGCTGGTCACGAGGCGATCCGGCACACCGGAATCCACCGGCCAATTCACCACCGCGACACCGCCGCCGGGTCGGCTGTTACGCACCATCGCGCTGGCCAACGACGTGCACTACGGCGAGCACATCAGCGGGTTGGTGCTGGCCGGGCTGCCCACCGGGCTGCGCCACGACACCGCGCATTATCCGGAGCTGATGCTCGGCGCGCTCTTGGACGACCTGCGCAGCCCCGATCGCGCGGCCGATCAGCTGATCGTCGCGGGCGACCTCACCGATACCGGCACACGCGAGCAGTCACTAGCGGTGCGTGCGCATCTGGATACCTGGGGTGACCTGGGCCGGGACTACTTCGTCTGCCGCGGCAACCACGATCAACCGCACGAGCGGGACGGGCAGCGGCTCGACCATTGGGGTGCGGTATTCCACGCCCGCCAGCGGCTGGTCGAGTACTACGCCGGCGGCCTGCGATTGATCGGCCTCGACACCACCCGATTGCGCGGCTCGGGCGGCACCATCGTGGCCCCACAGCTGGCGCATCTGCGTGAACTCCTGGCCGCGGATCCGGACCGCCCCACCCTGATCTTCGGGCATCATCCGGTGACTTCGTATGCGGCGGTGAGCAATCCGGGCGGACCGGGTTTCGTCCTCGATCGCGCGAACGCGGCCGCGCTGCACGCCCTCTATCGCGACGCCCCTGGCGTATTTCTGCAACACAGCGGCCATACCCACCGAAATCGGCGCGGCCGTCCCGATCTCGGCATCGATGTGGAATTCCTCGAAGTCGCCGCGACCAAGGAGTATCCGGGCGGCTATATGCTGCTGCGCATCTACGAGGGCGGTTACACGGTGAACTTCTACAAGACCCGCTCCGAATCCGCCCGACGCTGGAGCACTCGCACCCGGCGTCAGTATCTCGGACTGCACCCCGATCATGCTCTCGGCAGCTGCGCGGACCGCAATCACGTTGTGCTTCGCGACTTCTCCGGCCTTTGCGCATCTCGGACCACCGCCGCCGAGCGCGAACTCGGCTAGGCATTCCCAGCAGCGGAATTTGACTCCGGGGCGGGTGGGGGTCGAGAGTTCGCGAATGGCTGGAACGACCGAGGTGTCCCGCGCGACGTTGCGCAAGGTCACGATTCGACTTGTGCCGTTTCTCGGGCTGTTGTATTTCATCAACTACCTGGACCGGGTCAATATCGGGTTCGCCGGGCCCAGCGGTATGAAGACGGATCTGGGACTGACCGAGACGGCGTTCGGCTTCGCCTCCGGCATCTTCTTCATCGGCTATCTCGTGCTCGAGGTGCCGAGCAATCTGGCCCTGCACCGGTTCGGGGCGCGCCGGTGGATCGCCAGGATCATGGTGAGCTGGGGTGTGGTCGCCACCGCGATGGCGTTCGTGCCCAATGAAACGTGGCTCTATGTCTTGCGATTCACTCTCGGCGTGGTCGAGGCCGGATTCTTTCCCGGCATCCTGCTGTATCTGACGTATTGGTTTCCGCAGACTCAGCGCGCGAAGATCGTCGCGTTGTTCATGACGGCGGTGCCGATTTCGACCGCGTTGGGCTCGACGGTATCGAGTCTGATCATCCAGTACGGCCACGGCGTATTCGGGCTCAGCGGTTGGCGATTCATGTTCCTGGTCGAGGGGCTGCCCGCGATCGTGCTCGCGGTTGTCACCTGGTTCTTTCTCACCGACCGTCCGGCGCAGGCGAAGTGGCTGACGCCTGCGGAAAGCGATTGGCTGACCACGGAACTCGAAGCCGAGCAGGCGGCGCAGGTGGAACATTGGACGGTGCGCAAAGCGCTGACTCATCGGCGGATACTCGGGTTGGCCCTGATCTACGGCGGCATCGTCTACGGTCTGTACGCGCTCGGATTCTTCCTGCCGACCATTATCAACGGATTCCAACAGCAGTACGGCACACACTATTCGGTGGTGCAGCGCGGTCTGATCAACGCGGTGCCCTATGCGATCGGCGCCGTCGTGATGGTGGTGTGGAGCAGACATGGTGATCGGACCGGCGAGCGGGTCTGGCATGTGGCGCTGCCCGCGCTGATCGGTGGGCTCGCGATTCCAGTGGCGCTGTATCTAGGTAACCCGTTGGCCGCCATGGTCGCCGTCACCGTGTGCGCGGTCGGAGTGCTCGCCGCGCTGCCGACGTTCTGGGCGCTGCCGAGCACATTTCTCACCGGTGCGGCGGCCGCGGGCGGTATCGCGCTGATCAACTCGATCGGCAATATCAGCGGGTTCGTCGCGCCGTACGTCACCGGCGGGCTGAAAGACCTCACCGGCACGCAGCGTGCCGGACTGTGGGTCGTCGGTCTCGCCATGATCGGCTCGGCGCTCGGCGTGTTGGCCTTGCGGTCCCGGATCCGCACGGCGCCAATGGATTCAGTGACTGAAGCTACTCGCTGACCGTCAGATTCCGCGTTCGCGCTCGACGCAGAAGGTCGCGAGCGCGTGCGGATCGGCGCAATCAACGGGTCACGTGGCAAAGGATCATCCGATCGAGCGTAGCCATTCGACCCTTTCGGGAATCAACTTTCCTGAGTGGGAACCGCGCAGCAATGATCGCTCGCCACCGCCGACAAACGGCAGAAGCAGGATGCCTCGATCGGCACATCCGCTACGGCGGCGGCCAGTTTCAGTTGCTGGGCGATGATGCGGGCCTCGCCGGTCTTGCCGAGGCGCACCAGGCATTCGTGGTATCCGTGCAGACTCCAGACATTGCCGGGGTGTTGGGAGGCGCGGGGCAGGGTGTCGTCGAGTCCGAGGTCGGCGCGGTAGACGGCCTCCGCCTCGGCGATATGGCCTTGTTCGAGGAGCAGGGCGCCGTAGGCGTGGCGGGTCGGCTGCATCCAGCCCCATGGTTCGTCGTAGGGTAGGTTGTCGTCGAGGTCGATGGAGCGACGGAAGGCTTCGAAGGCGTTGTCGTAGTTGCCTTTTCGGTATTCGAGTTCGCCGTCCAGCATGGCCGCGGCGACGGCGAGGATATCGCGGCAGGTGTTGTTGAACAGGGTCCGCGATTCCGGGACTCGGTCGAGTGCCGCGCGGAACAGCTGTTGTTGCTCGACCGCGCGCTCCAGATTTCCGGTGGCGGAGTATGCGACACCCCTGGCGTAGTGCAGCATCGCGGTGGTAACGCAGTACAGCGCTTGGTCTTTCGGCACCGGCAGGTCGATGATCTGAGCCCATCTTCCGAAACGGATCAGGGCATGCACGCGCATGGACAGAAAACTCTCCAGCCAGTCCGCCATCGGCGGCGACTCGACCCGCAGCAGCTCCTCGGAAATGGAATTCTCCAGCTGTGCAACGGTTTCCAATGCCGTCGCCGACTGACCGAGGAACATCGCGCCGTAGATCTTGAAGTGATAATTGTGCGCGCGGTAAATGGTGTAGAAGTTGATCTCCCCTGCTTCGCGCACGTACTTCTCGTCCGCGGCGATCGCGGCCGAATTGGCCGCGACGACCGCGCGATAGTCGCCGCACAGCACGTCGAGATGCGATGGCATGTGCTCGAGATGGCCCGCATCGGGCACCAGGCCGCGCAGTCGGTCGGCCACCGTCAGCGCGGCTTCCGGTGTCGGTGACATCTCCATCAGATGGATGTACAGGTGCAGTACACCCGGATGCGTCCGGCCCCGCGGACTCGCCAACGCCCGCTCCAGCACGGCCTCGGCTTCGATCGTGCTCGCCCCTACGGCGGGCGCACCGGTGCGCTGATCCCACAGTGCCCACGGTGTCAGATTCATCAGCGCGTCGGCGAACAGCGTCGCCACGTCGAGATCATCCGGAAAACGTTCGTAGACTCCGCGCATCGCCGCGGCATAGTCGGCATTCCATACCGAACCGTCGCCCTCGGGCGCGTTGCGCGGATACCTGGCGGTCAGCGCGTCGGACAGGGCGCGCTCGACCGGCGCCGCCGCATCCGCGAATTCGACCGCCCGCCGCGCCGCGACATGCGCGCGCGCGACGGTATCGGCCAACTCCGTCTCGTCGAAGAATTCCCACGGCTTGTTGTAATTCGGGCCCAGCGCGTACGCCAGCCCCCAACTGGCCATCGCGCACCCCGGATCCTGTTCCAGCGCCCGCGCGAAACAGCGCACGGCCTCCTCGTGGTTGAAGGCATATGTCCAGATCAGCCCGCGATCGAACCACACCTGCGCGGCGGGTGTGGCGGTCACTGGACGTGTGTATTTGCCGAGGTCGTAATAGTCCACGGTCATGCTGACGATCGTGCCACGCGTGGCGGTAAGACGTCCGGCTGATGACCGGCGTCCCCGTCGATTCGTAGGCGCGGAGCGGGTCCGCGCGGTTCAATTGACCGATGGCGACGAATGCCGCATTTCGCAGGCCACAGCCGAGCGACCGACGCGGTGCGCTTCCTCGACGACGACCCGTCCATCGAGTCGTTCACCGTCGGTTACGAGCGCGCACCGGTGTTCGCCATCGATAACCCCCGCCTGTTCACCCGGCACCGCATCGAGCGGCTCACCCCGAGCACCATCTCCAAGGAGGATTCGTGTCCGAAACCGTGCGTGGCGTCATCGCCCGTAGCAAGGGCGCACCGGTCGAGATCGTCGATATCGTCATCCCGGACCCCGGGCCGCACGATGTTGTCGTGCGCATCCAGTCCTGCGGGGTGTGCCACACCGATCTGCACTATCGCGAGGGCGGCATCAACGATGAGTTCCCGTTCCTGCTCGGACACGAGGCCGCGGGCATCGTGGAGACCGTGGGCGATGCCGTAACCCATGTCGTCGCAGGCGATTTCGTTATCCTGAACTGGCGCGCGGTCTGCGGTGAATGTCGCGCGTGTAAGCGCGGCCGCCCGTGGTACTGCTTCGCCAGCCACAATGCGAGCAAGAAGATGACCCTCACCGACGGCACCGAACTCAGTCCGGCACTCGGCATCGGGGCGTTCGTGGACAAAACGCTGGTGCACGAAGGACAGTGCACCAAGGTCGATCCGAACGCCGATCCGGCCGTCGCCGGACTGCTCGGCTGCGGTGTGATGGCGGGCATCGGCGCGGCGATGAACACCGGCAATATCTCGCGCGGCGACACCGTCGCGGTGATCGGCTGCGGCGGTGTGGGCGATGCCGCCATCGCGGGTGCGCGGCTGGCCGGTGCACGGACCATCATCGCCATCGACCGCGATCCCCAGAAGCTCAGCTGGGCAACGGAATTCGGCGCGACCCACACCATCGACGCGACCAGCACCGATGTCGTCGAGCAGATCCAGGAATTCACCGAAGGTTTCGGCGCCGACGTCGTCATCGACGCGGTCGGCCGCCCGGAAACCTGGAAGCAGGCCTTCTACGGCCGCGACCTCGCCGGCACGGTGGTGCTGGTGGGCGTCCCGACGCCGGATATGACCATCGACATGCCGCTGATCGACCTGTTCTCCCGCGGCGGCGCACTGAAATCCTCCTGGTACGGCGACAGTCTGCCCGAGCGCGACTTCCCGATGCTGATCGACCTGTACCTGCAGGGCCGACTTCCGTTGGAACGCTTCGTAACCGAACGCATCGCCCTGGATCAGGTCGAAAAGGCCTTCAGCGCGATGCATGCGGGCGAAGTGCTGCGCTCGGTGGTGGTCTGGTGAGCCTGCGCATCGATCGAGTCGTCACCTCCGGCACCTTCTCCCTCGACGGCGGCACCTGGGACGTCGACAACAACGTCTGGCTGATCGGCGACGACACCGATGTGGTCGTCGTCGACGCGGCACATGACGCCGACGCCATCATCGATGCGGTCGGCGGCCGCAATGTGCTCGCGGTCGTCTGCACCCACGGTCACAACGACCACGTCACCGTCGCACCCGAACTCGCCGAGCGACTCGACGCCCCCATCCTGCTGCACCCCGGCGACGACCCCCTCTGGCGCATGACCCACCCGAACGTCGACTACACGTCCCTGGCCGATGCCGAACGAATCACGGTGGCGGGCACCGACATCGATATCCTGCACACCCCGGGCCACTCCCCTGGCTCGGTCTCCCTGCACCTACCCGAAGCCAAGGCCCTGTTCACCGGCGACACCCTGTTCTCCGGCGGCCCCGGCGCCACCGGCCGCTCCTACTCCGACTTCGACACCATCATCGATTCCATCCGAAACCGCCTACTGACCCTCCCCGAGGAAACAACAGTCCACACCGGCCACGGCGACGGCACCACCATCGGCACCGAAAAGCCATCCCTGGCCGATTGGATCGCCCGCGGCCACTGACTCCCCCGCACCCAGCCCCGCCGCCGCTGGCCCCGAACCCAACCCTTGCCGCTGCGGAACGCCGCACGCCAATGGGGGTGGTCTGTCGGTTCCGGCGGACCCACCACCCTCGATAGAGACGGGCCTGTTCGCTTCGGGATGCCTCAGCCGTCAGCTGGAGGGCGGACACGGGCGGCGGCCGACCAGGGCAGCACCGAGCAAGGTTCGCACTCAGTGTCGGGCTTCGCGCCCCTTGTATGAGCCAAAGGCATGCGAAGGTCGAGAGAGAGGGTGCGGCTGTATGTGGGCTACTGCTCGACGTGGGCCTTGATGCGGTCGAGGGTTTCGCGCATGCCGTTGCGGTTCGTCTTGCCGCGGGCTCGGCCGGCGACCAGCCAGTACAGCCGCAGCGGCAGGAGTTTGGGGTTCAGGTGGAACGATTCGGTGACGTCGGTGCCACCCTCGACCGGTTCGAGCCGGTAGCGCCAGGTGTTCACATCCACCCCGCCGGGTCCGAGCACGGTGAACGCGAACTCGCGGCCCGCTTCACAGGCGACGATCCGGCAGACCGTCCAATACTTCAGCCCCCAGCCATTGCGGTTGACGTGCCCGCGGAACTTGACCCCGACAGCGGGAGCCGTTGCCCCGCCGAGCCATTCGGTGTCGAAGGTCTCCGGCGAGAACTTCCCGGTATTCGTGATATCGCTGATCAGCCCCCAGATCTCATCCGCAGGCGCCGCCATTCGAACCGTCACGCTATCTTGCATGCCTGCACGCTAGCAGGCGCCTTCTGAGACAGGCACGTCCCAGGACACAGGCTGTACCCAGTGCGCGAAGCCCACTAGGTGTGCGACAACCCAATCAAGCTAGCGAGCTGTCGAATTCGCCATCCCGAGCGCCACAGACGAAGGCACCCCGTTCTCCGGGGCGAAGACCAGAGCTGGCTGACACTCGCCCGGCGCGCACTATCGCCGACATCACCGAACCGCCGACGACGTGAGCTTCCTACTGACCACATCGCCAGAACCAACCCTGCCGACCGCGCAACAACTGCGCTGGCCGACACTCCGGTGCCGCCGATGGTGACAGCACCGCCGAGCAACCAGCCGATCCGATCCTGGCCGGCGCGGGCCGCGCAGGCGGCTGAGAATCAGTGGGAATCGGTCCAGAAAGCGACCAGATCCGCGCACACTCGGGCCGGGCGTTCCTCGTTCGGGAGATGGCCGACACCGTCGTAAACCGCTGTGCGAGCGCCGAGTTCCTCGGCGTAGCGTTCGTGCACGCTCGGGGGCCAGAGATCGCCGGAGCTACCGTAGGCGATCAGGATCGGGAGGCCGGTGGCGCGCAGCGCGGCGGTGTAGTCGGTCCAGCCTTCCATGACGCGCATGATGCCGACCATATTCGCCTTCCTGGTGGCGAAGATCCGGTTCCGCAGGAATTCGAGTTCGGCCGGTGGCACCAAGGCCGCCATGCTCTGGCTCATCTGCTCCCAGAGTGCTTGCTGGCCACCGCTTTCGATGAGTTGGGCGACCAATTGCGGTGGGGCGAAATTGATATCGGACGTCGAGGAGGGACCGGAGGCTAGTAGGGTGAGACTCCGGAAACGATCGGGCTGGGCGGCCACGGCGGCGCGCGCGACGTAGCCGCCGAATGAGTGGCCCAGCAAGTGAATTGGCGTGCCGTGTGAGATCTGGTCGACGACGGCGATCAGGTCCTCGGCGAAGCTGTCCATCGTGTATCCCGACACATCATCGGGACCGTCGGACTGCCATTGACCGCGCTGATCGTAAGCGACGCAACGGAATCCAGCCGCCGCCAGAATCGGCAGCATGGCCTCGAAGTCCTCTTTGGAGCCGGTGAAGCCGGGGACCAAGAGCACTGTGTCGCGGGTGTCGACACCGTCCGGCGGAGTGGATTCCCAGGCGGCCAGCTTGCCCGCCCCACCGCGCAGGGTAACGATGTCAGTGGCGTACTCGGTGGCCTGCTTCATCGGTTTCCTTCCTCGGTACGAGTGGGGCAACACCCTCCAGGGTAACCGAGTGGAAGCTAGGCGTTGTTACCTATCTGAGATATTCAGAATAAAGTCATCGGCTCCGTCGGAATCGGCTCGGGTAGCGGCTCGAGTTCCGGCAGCCGCGCCCTGACCTCATCGTGGAAGCGACGGGCAAGATGCAGGGCGGCGGCGTTGTCCGGGGTGTGGAGGAACACCGTCGGCGAGCGGCCTTCGCGCAGCCACTCGGTGACGATGCCGAGCCAGGGCTGCCAGCCCGCGACGGTGCGCTCGGTCGAGTCGCGGCCGTGATAGCGCACGATCGGGAACTCGGTCAGGGCTCCGGTCCGGCGCGGCACTCGCGGCTTCTTCGCGCGCGCCTCGGCCTCGGCGGCGCTCTCGGCCGGTCCGTCGAAGAGCGTGGTGGTGTCGAAGGGCACCCATTCGGCGCCGACGCGGGCGAGCACATGCTCCAATTGCCGTGCGGCGCTTTCATTCTCGAAGAATGCGGGATGCCGGACCTCGACGGCGGATCGGTACGACTCGGGCAGCGCGCGCAGGAATCCGGCGAGCGTCCCGAGGTCGGTCGGGCCGAACGAGCCGGGCAATTGCACCCACAGCGCATGGATTCGCGGGCCGAGCGGCTCCATCGCGTCCAGGAAGGTCCGCAGCTCGGCCTCGGCGCCGTGCAGCCTGCGTTCATGCGTGATCGGCTTGGGCAGCTTGATGACGAACCGGAATTCCGTGCCGGTCTGCTTCGCCCACGATTCGACAGTGCCGCGCGTCGGTGTCGCGTAGAACGTCGTATTGCCTTCTACCGCAGTGCACCACGAGGCGTAATGTCGCAGCCGCTCCCCCGGCGCCGGTTGCTGTTCCTGCCATGCCGCGTGCGTCCACATCGCACATCCCACGTGAAGCCGCATGCCAGCGACGCTAACGCACCCGCCGCCCGGGCGTCCCGGCAGTGGACCCGCCACTTCGGGTGAGCTGATCAGGCGGGAATGCGCATCGCGCCGAGGGCGTCCGCCAGCGTGGTCAGCGTGCCCGCGCATCCAGCGTCGACGGTGAGCGTGGCGAGTTCGTCGCCTCGGGTGCGGCCGCGGTTCACGATAGCCACCGGCTTGCCCTGTTTCGCCGCGTGCCGCACGAACCGCAGCCCGGACATCACTGTCAGCGACGACCCCGCGACCAACAGCGCGTCCGCCGCGTCGACCACGTCGAACGATGCGGCGACGCGCTCCTTGGGCACGTTCTCCCCGAAGTACACGATGTCCGGTTTGAGCATGCCGCCGCAACGCGCACAGTCCACCATCCGGAAGCTCGCGGTATCGGCGACCACCGCGTCGGCATCCGGCGCCACCTCCACCCCGGTCGCCGTTGCCGACGCCGCGAACCCGGGATTCGCGGCCTCCAACCGCTCGGCCAAGGTCATCCGCGAGATGAGCGCTGCACAGCCGAGACACCGCACTCGCGCATAGGTCCCATGCAGATCGATGACTCGCCGATGACCCGCCTTGGTATGCAGCAAATCAACGTTCTGCGTGATCAACCCGCTGACGACACCCGCCCGCTCCAGCCGCGCCAACGCCCGATGCGCGGCATTCGGCCGAGACCCGTCCATGGCCCGCCACCCGATATGGTTACGCGCCCAATACCGCTGCCGGAACCCCGCATCCCCCACGAACTGCTGGTAAGTCATCGGCGTCCGCTGCGGCGAATCCGGCCCCCGATAATCCGGAATCCCACTATCAGTCGATACCCCGGCCCCGGTCAAAACCGCCACCCGCCGCCCACCGACCAAGTCACGCAGCCGCTCATCACTTGCGCCCGCGGCAGACGGGCCGAGATTCGAAACGGACATGCGATTCAGACTAAGCGCACTCCCCAACCGACACCCCGCCCACCACCCGTCAGTCGCCCACCCACCCCTTCGAGGAACCAGTCACCACCCCGCCGAACAGCCACCATCTGACTCGCCTCGGTGCAGCACCGGAACCGTGTGGCGCTATCGGACCTCACCGACTTCGTGACCAGCCGAGGAATCGGCGGATCAGGAATGACGCCAGGCGGCCACCGGTCAGGCGGTCGGTCTCGCGCCCTTCGCGGGACCGGTAGCCCGTTGGGAGGCCAGGATTCGATTCAGCTTTCGACGACGCGGTGGCGCGGGTCGGGTGAGGAATCGGCGCCGGTCAGGAATGACGACATCGCGGCGGCGACCGCGTCCGGACGGTCGAGCATGGACAGCACATAGGCGTCGTCGATCTCGACCAGCTTGCCCTTGGGGAGCAGTTCCGCGAGCCTACGTCCGTGTTCGCGCGGCATGACCTTGCCCGCGGACGACCACAGGATCAACGCGTCACCGGAGAAGCGTTGCAGTGCTTCGGTGTTCGCGATCAGCTCGGACTTCGGGAACCCCGACTTCGCGTACTTCAGCAGGTCACGTCGAATCGCCTTGTCGCGCAACGCCGGTTCGGTCCAGCCGTGCATAACCTCATCCGCTAGCGGCCGCCGCGCCATCCAACCCATCATCAGCGGCGAGTTACGCAACCAGCGAATTCGCAACTGCCGCAGGGCAAGTGGGATCCCGCCCGGCAATGCCACCGCGACGGCAACCATCTTCCCCGGTAACCCGGGTGGAAAGTTGCCGAACGCTTCGCACGGCAACGCGATGATCCTGCCGACACGTTCATCCAAGCCATATGCGGTGAGGAACAATCCGCCACCCCAGTCGCTGTGCACCAGGGTGACCTCGCGCAGGTCGAGCGCGGTAAGGAAATCCGCGATGATCTGGTTCAGTCCGCGCAGCGAGAGGTCAGCGTCGGGATGCATCGGTATCGGATGCGCGCCGAGTGGCAGGTCCGGCAGGACGTAGCGAAAACCACTGGGCAGCAGGTCGATCACCTGATCCCACTGTGTGTGGTTCATCAACAGCCCATGCAGCAGCACCACCGCGGGCCCGTCGCCGCGTTCGACGTAATGGATTCGACCGGTGGCGATATCGACAGTTGGCATCAGCGAACCTCCACTAGAGTAGTCGCTCTAGAGCGTGTGCTCTAGTCTTACGTTGTGGACGCAGAGCTGTCAACCAGGGACCGGATTCGCACCGCGATGGCCGAGTTGATGCGCCGACAGGGTTACGGCGCGACGACGGTGAAGCAAGTGAGCGAACTGGCGCGCGCGCCGATGGGCTCGCTGTATCACCACTTTCCGGAAGGCAAACAGCAGATCGCGGCCGAGGCCCTGCGCGCCGCGGGCGCGGCGTATATCCAGTTGCTGCCGCTGCTGATGGATCCGCACGAGGATCTGCGCGCGGCGGTGCCTGCCGCGTTCGTCGCGGCGGCCGAGCAGATGGAGCAGGCCGGGTGGATCAATATGTGCCCGGTCGTCACGATCGCGGGCGAGATCGCTGATAGCGAACCCGCGCTGCGCGCGGTCGCGGCCGAGGTCATCGACTCATGGGTGCGCGAGTGCACCGACTACTTCACCCGCCGCGGACTGGATGCGGCCGAGGCACACCGATTCACCCTCGCGCTGTTGAGTGCACTCGAGGGCGCGTTCATCCTCAGCCGCACCCTCCGCTCGACCGCACCGCTGCACGCCGTGGGCCAGACGCTGACCTGCCAACTGGCCAGCGACAAGGTGTGACTACTTCGGCGCGGGCGTCAGGGTCGGAGTCGGCGCGGGCTTGGTCGTCGTCGGCTTGTCCGCGAACCGGGTGGTGCCGTCCGGCGCGAACATCGTGTTGACGTAATCCACACCGGAGGTGACCAGGATGGGACTACCGCCGATCACCGTGCCGATGATCCCGCCGATGGCCGCGCCGACAGTGAACCCGCCGATGCACCCGGCGACAATGGTGATGACGCAGCCGACAACCGCGCCGATGGCGGTGCCGACGAAAGTACCGACCGCCGTGGCCAGACCGAACTGAGTGGCGAATTCGTCACGGGCGCGCTGGTTTTCGACCACCGAGGCCACCGGCTTGACGGCCAGCGGTTGGGAGATGTCGAGCCCCGCGGGCTTCTGCGGCGCCAGTTCCAGCACCGTGCCGTCCTTCTGCAGCACCGGCGTGACCGGGATTTCGGTATCGGCCACCCGGAACTGCAGCGGCAGCGTCACGACGACGTGGCCGTCGCTATCGGCGAGGTCGACCACGTCGACCACGTCGGCGATATCGGCGGCCTTGCCGTCTTTGTCGACCAGCGTGCCGTCCTTGTCGACCAGTCGACCGTCGCCGCCTGCCGTCAGCTCACTGCCCACCGCCTTGGACAGGGTGAAGGTGCCGCCGCGCAAGCTGGCGACGACCGTCTTGTCGACCAGCTTGACCGAGTAGGTGATGTCCTGCCGCGCGGGTGTGTCGACCGGCTCGGCATGCGAGACTCCGGCGCCCAGGGTCACGGCACCGATGACAAGGATCGCCGCCGCAGTGCTATCGCAAAGCTTCATTCGGTATTCCATTCCGTCATCAGGGTTTTCGCCCTCCGCGCCACCCGCGCCGAGGCTCGACTCTCCCCGCGCTCGAGATGCTCCCTGTGCAATCTACTCATATGCGCGGCAAGGAGATCGAGGGGAGCCTAGCCGAGCCGACGGCCTCAGGCGAGTGGATTCGAGACGGAAATCGAGAACGAGCTACGACACGGTTACCTCCTCCGGCGTGTCGACCTGCGGCGCGGGGCGCGTCCGCAGCAGCGCCAGTCCCAGCAACGCCGCGGCGATGCTGAATCCCGCACTGATCCAGGCACCGGTGGACATGGCGGCGGTGAACGCCTCCTTGGCCGGTTCGGCGTAACCCAGTTGGAAAGCAGCGCCGATGGATTCGCGTGCGGCGGTCGGCGCGTCGTCGGGCATGTGCGAGGTGAAGACACCGGCCAGGACGCTGCCCAGGATCGCGATGCTGATCGCCATGCCGACTTGCTGCAGGGTGTCGTTCATGGCCGAGCCGACGCCCGCGTGCTCGAGCGGAATCGCGCTCATGATCGCGGCGTAGGCAGCCGGACCCGCGAGACCACCGCCGATTCCCATGACCAGCATGCTGATCAGGACCACCCCGTAGCCGGAGCCGACCGCGAGGATGGCGAAGGAGACGCCCATGACGAGCAGACCCGAGACAATGAGCGTCTTATTGCTCAACTTCTTGCCCAGGGTCGCGCCGAGACCGTTGCACACCGCGGCGGCCACGGCGTACGGCAGCAGCGCCAGACCCGCCTTCATCGGCCCGTAGCCGAGCACGAACTGCAGGTATTGGGTGAGCATCAGCATGATCGCGCCCATGCCGAACACCATCAGCAACAACGTCAAGCAGGTTCCGGTGAAGTCGCGATTGCGGAATACCGCCAGCGGCAGCATCGGATGCGCGGACCGGCTCTCCCAGACCACGAACGCCAGCGCCGCGACAACGGCGAGCCCGATCATCGGGATATTCCACTCACGTTCGATGATCACGTAGACCGTCGAGCCGAGCGCGACGATGGACAGCACCACCCCGACGAGGTCGACCGGCCGCTGCTCACCGGTGGATTCCGGCATCAACACCAGTGCGGCGACAATTGCGAGGACCGCGACCGGAATATTGAGCAGGAACACCGAGCCCCACCAAAAGTGTTGCAGCAGAAAGCCACCCAGCGTCGGTCCGAGGACGATGCCGACCATGGCCACGGTGGACCAGCCCGCCATCGCCTTGCGCCGCTCGTCCTCGGCGAAGGTGGTCATCAGGATGGACAGGGTCGAGGGCATCAGCAGCGAACCGCCGACACCCATCGCCGCGCGGGCCGCGACCACCTGCCACGGTTCGGTGGCCAGCACGGCCGCCAGCGAGGCCGCGCCGAACAGCGCGAGGCCAAGGATCAGCATGCGCCGCCGCCCGAACCGGTCGGAGAGGCTGCCCGCGGTGAGCAACAGTCCAGCGAAGACGAGCACGTAGGCGTCGAGGATCCACTGGACGTCCGACGGCGTCGCGTCGAGTTCGCGGATCAGCGACGGGATAGCGATATTGAGCACGGTGCCGTCGATCATCAGCACCAGCAGGGACAGACAGAGGACCCCCAGGATCCACCAGCGGCGAGGGTCTCGCACAACGTTCGATTCCACTAGAACACCGTACGATAGAATCGCACAGTGTGCGAGAGAATTATGCTGAGCCCGTGACACAGCAGCAGTTCTCCTCGGTGTGGATCCGCGAGCCGCGCCAGCCCAAGGCGGCCGGACTGCGCCGCGACCAGATCGTCGCCGCCGCCTTGGAGCTACTGGACAGCGAGGGCATGGGCGCGCTGAGCATGCGCAAGCTCGGCGCGAAACTCGACGCGGGCGCGACCAGTCTCTACTGGCACGTCCGAAACAAGGATGAACTGCTGGAACTCGCCCTCGACGAGATCTGGGGGCTGATGGGAATCCCGGATCCGGAACAGACCTCGTGGCGCGAGGTGGCAACCACCTTCGCCTACAACTTCCGCGCCACCATGCTCGACCACCCGTGGGTCACCAGCTTGATCGGCACCATGCCGAGCGTCGGCCCGAAGGCCTTCGCGCTCAGTGACCAACTGCGCCGCACGTTCATCGGAGCCGGGTTCACCGGCGTCGACGTCTACCTCGCCAGCAGCACTCTGACGAGTTACGTACTCGGCCAGGTCATTCCGGAGATCACGGCCACGAAGGCATTCGGCGAGAAGGGTATCGACCCCGAGATCGTGATCGAGGCCATGGACGAATTGGGCGCCGACTACCCCGAAATGCTCGCGGACTATCGCGAAACCATCCCCGCCGACCAGCAGACCGCCCGCGCGTTGGCCTTCGATTTCGGTTTGCTGTGCGTGCTGGATGGCCTGGAGTCGCGGCTACACCAGCCGCACAAGTGATCACCGTCATATGCGCGGCCTCGGGAATAGATGACTACACGGCCCTGTTGGTTGCCATATCCACCAAATAGGTGTCAGACTTTCCCGAGAGGAGGCGTCGTGCAGTTCGGAATCTTCACCGTCGGCGATGTGACGGTCGACCCGACGACCGGTCGTGCCCCGACCGAGCACGAGCGCATCAAGGCGATGGTGACGATCGCACGCAAGGCCGAGGAAGTCGGCCTCGATGTCTTCGCCACCGGTGAGCACCACAATCCGCCGTTCGTGCCGTCGTCCCCGACCACGATGCTCGGCTTCATCGCCGCGCAGACCGAGCGGCTGCAACTGTCCACCGCGACCACGCTCATCACCACGAACGACCCGGTGAAGATCGCCGAGGACTTCGCGATGTTGCAGCACCTGGCCGACGGCCGGGTCGATCTGATGCTCGGCCGCGGCAATACCGGTCCGGTCTACCCCTGGTTCGGCAAGGACATTCGCGACGGCATCCCGTTGGCCATCGAGAACTACCATCTGCTGCACCGGCTTTGGCGCGAGGATGTCCTCGACTGGGAGGGACAGTACCGAACTCCGTTGCAGTCGTTCACCGCAACGCCGCGTCCGCTCGACGGCGTACCGCCGTTCGTATGGCACGGATCGATCCGCAGCCCCGAAATCGCCGAGCAGGCCGCGTATTACGGCGACGGCTTCTTCGCCAACAACATCTTCTGGCCCAAGCAGCACTTCCAGCGGCTCATCGAGCTGTACCGGCGGCGCTTCGAACACTACGGCCACGGCACCGCGGACCAGGCGATCGTCGGACTGGGCGGACAGGTGTTCATGCGCAAGAACTCTCAGGACGCGGTGCGTGAGTTCCGCCCCTACTTCGACAACGCACCGGTCTACGGCCACGGCCCGTCACTCGAGGAGTTCACCGAGCAGACACCGCTGACCGTCGGCAGTCCGCAAGAGGTCATCGAGAAGACCATGACCTTCCGCGAAACCTTCGGCGACTATCAGCGACAGCTGTTCCTGATGGACCACGCGGGTCTACCGTTGCAGACGGTGCTGGAGCAACTCGATCTGCTCGGCGCAGAGGTAGTTCCGGTGCTGCGCAAGGAGTTCGACGCATTGCGACCGGCCCATGTCCCGGATGCTCCGACGCACGCGTCGCTGGTCGCTGATAAGACAAGCCGGCGCGACCATCCGTCGGATCGCGACGATCCCGCGCCTTTCGCGCAATCGCTCGGAGGCTGATCATTCGGTGCAATGGCGCACCGATCATGTAGTGCCAGAACTGAATACCCGCTCACATCCAAGTAATTGAAATATCAACTATCTGAGGAGACCGACAATGTCGACCACCACCGCAAAGGCTCTGACCGCCGGCACCTGGGCCATCGATCCCGCCCACTCCAACCTCGGGTTCACCGTGCGTCACCTGATGGTCAGCAAGGTTCGCGGCCGCTTCGCCGACTTCTCCGGCAAGCTGGTCATCAACGAGGACGGCAGCGCCTCGGCCGAAGCCGAGATCCTGGTCGACTCGGTGACCACCGACAACGAGCAGCGCGACGCGCACCTGCGCACCGCCGACTTCTTCCACGCGGCCGACTTCCCGATCGCCACCTTCAAGTCGACCGGATTCCGGGTCAACGGCCAGGATTTCGTCGTCGACGGTGAGTTCACCATCCGCGGCACCACCCGCCCGGTCTCCCTCGACGTGGAGTTCCTCGGCGTCAACCCCGGCATGGGCCAGGGCCCGGTCGCCGGTTTCGAGGTCAAGACCGTCATCAATCGCCGCGACTTCGGTATCACCATCGATATGCCGCTCCCCGACGGCGGCGCGGTCATCGGCGACAAGATCACCCTCACCCTGGAGATCGAGGTCGGCCTGCAGGCCTGATCGGCACTACCCACAGAACGCGGCGTCCACCAAGTCGTCCATTTGCGCCTTGTGGACCAACCCGAACAGCGGCGGAACTTGGTTGAGGCTGACCGTGATCGCGCGGTCGGGGGTGTAGCCGCCGAAGACGAAGAAGCCGTCCATCACACCGCCGTGGCTCCAGATAGCGATGCCGCAGGGGTTGGTGCGATGGAACAGGCCGAGGCCGACACCGTCGCCGAGGGCCGGGTTGTCGGTCGGGATGGTTCCTTGCATCTCGGCGAGTTCCGCCGGGGGCAGCAGCCTTCCTGCCAGCAGGGCCGCGAAGAAGTGGTTCAGGTCCGCGCCCGTGGAGACCAGTGCGCCGTCGGATAGGCCCCAGCCCGGGTCGATATCGGTGATATCGACCCGGTTTCCGTCGAAGTACTGATATCCACGCGGGTGCGGGCCCCGAATGACGTTCTCCACTGGGAACGCGGGCCAGTACGTGTTGCGCAGATCCAGCGGCACCAGGATGCGCTTGGTCACCTCGACACCCACCGGCCTGCCGGTCACCTGCTCGATCAGCTTCCCGACCAGCAGATAGTTGGTATTGGAGTATTTGAAGTGCGAACCGGGCGCGAACTCCGCGGGCGCATCCAAGCCGAGCCGGATCAGCTGATCCGCGGTCTGGTACTGCCGCAACGCCGCAACGGAATCCATGTCCAACCGGGGGAGGTAGTTGGGAATACCGCTGGTGTGCTGCAACAGATTTCGGACGGTTATCAGATTCCCATCCCCACCGGGACCGCGCACCACGCCGGGCAGATAACGCTCGATCGGGGCGTCGAGCTGCACTCGGCCCTCCCCCACCAGCTGCAGCACCACCGTCGCGACGAATGTCTTGGTATTACTGGCGATCCTGACCTGCGCATTATCCGGAAAGGCAGTACCCGTCCCGAGATCGCCGACGCCGCTGTCGATCTGGGTATCACTGCCATCGGCGGTCAGCACCAGCTGCGCACCGGGAACGGCGGTCGATCGGACCAGATCATCCAGCCGGGTCTGCAACACCTCGACGGGGGCCGCGGAGCACGTCGCGAAATTCGGCAACAGCGAAATCGCCAGTGCCGCAACCAATGCCATCGCTACCGCGAGCCACCGCAGCAATCCTGCATCGCCACGGCCCGCTCGGCCGCCCCTTCGGTGCGCACGGAGATACCCGTGCGCAACCCGTTCGGCTCGAAGGGAATTCGGAACCGGCGTGTCGTTGCCGATCGGCGCGTTTCGCGGCATCAGCCGTCATAGGTCACGTGTGGTGTCCATTCGTCAAGGGGACGTACGGCGGCGGCGTGCAAAGCCTCCGCAACACGGCCCCGAGTGAACGCGCCCTCCTCGGCGAGGACGCCGTTGATCTGCACCGCGACCGCGCGAAAACCCTCGGGCGCCAGGGTGGTGTCCAGGCTGGTGACGAGATTGCGCACCGCCGCCTTCTGGACACCGAGCGACGCGGCCTGATTCCACGGCTTGTCGGCCGCAGCGCTTCCGGTGACGAGCACACGGGCGCCAGCGGCGAAGAACGGCCGGGCGGCCTGTACCGCCGGCAGCAGGGCCGCGGCACCGATGGTGAAGTCCTCGATCAACTCCGCGACGGTCAACCGCAACGGATCCGACTGCCGGAAGATGCTCGGATTGAAGTGCAGCACGTCGATCCGACCGTGCCGCTCCCCCGCCTCGGTCACAATACGATTGACATCAGCGGGATCTGCCAAATCGACATCGACACCATGGGCATCGAAGCCTTCCGTCCTGAGTTGCTCCGCCAACGGCTCGGCCTCCTCGAGCAGTCGGCAGGCCAGCACAACCACGTATCCATCATGCGCGAAAAGACGGCCGACCGATAGCCCGACACCGGGGCCGGCACCGAGAACGAGAAGTACGGGAGCAGTCATGATCATGACCCTAGAGGTGAATCAGCGCAGGTCACAATGTCCGATTCTTGCCTCACCCACGCCGAGCCGGTAACACTGGATCAGCTGACGTGGCAACCAGCCGGTTAGCGGTTAGGACCCGGACGTGCGCGGTACCGAACTAGTCGAGACGAATGTTGAGGCGGCGAAAATGATCCGGGACGAGGGCCGTCGCCATGGATGACGACACCGTCGAACTCCCCAAGATCACGGCCCAGGCCCGTCCTGTCAAGCATCGGCGCGCGGCTCCGGCACCCCATCGCGGCCGCCGAGCGGCGAAGATCGCGGTCCGCGTCCTCGCCTCGATATCCGCGCTCGCCGTCCTATCCGGCACCGGATTCGCCTGGTCGGCCAAGAACGAATTCGACAACGGCTTCACCCACACCGATGCGATCGGCAAGGACGCGCCACACTCCCTCGGTGGCGACCTGAATATCCTGCTGATCGGCCTGGACACCCGAAAGGATCTCGACGGCAAGGACCTGCCGAAGGACATCCTGGACCAGTTGCACGCGGGCGACGGCGACAACGGCGGATACAACGCGAACTCGCTCATCCTGCTGCACATTCCGGCGGATATGCACAAAATCGTCGCCTTCTCCATTCCGCGCGACGACTACGTCGCGGTCTCCGGCATCCCCGGCTACGACCACGCCAAGATCAAGGAGGCCTACGGCCTGAAGAAGGCCGCCACCGAGACCAAGTTGGAGAACGCGGGCCAAAAGGACAAGGTCGCCCTGGAACGCGCGGGCCGCGAGGCCGGCCGCGCGTCGATCGTGCAGACGGTGCGCAACCTGGTCGGCGTTCCCATCGACCGCTTCGCCGAGATATCGCTCGTCGGCTTCTATGACCTGGCGGACAAGCTGGGCGGCGTCGATGTCTGCCTCAACCACGCCGTCAACGACAGCTTCTACTCCGGCGCGGTCTTCCCGGCGGGTCCACAGCACCTCGATGCCGCCAACGCGCTGTCGTTCGTACGCCAGCGCCACGGCCTGGAGAACGGCGACCTCGACCGAACCCACCGCCAGCAGGCCTTCCTCACCTCGGTCGCCAAATCGTTGAAGGACACCGGCACCCTGACCAATATCGGCACGCTCTCGGGCCTGATGGATGTGGCGCACCGCGATATCGTGCTGTCCGACGGCTGGAATCTGCTCGACTTCGCCCGCGACCTCGGCTCGGCGGGCTCGATCTCGGTCGAGTTCCGGACCCTGCCGGTGCTGCGCTACGACACTATCGACGGTCAGGACGTCAATATCGTCGATCCGGCCGCCATCAAGAAGGAAGTCCGCGCCGCATTCGGCGTCGAGGCACCGCCGACCACCCCGGTCCACACCCCGACCAGCATCGTCGATGTCCAGAACGCGAGCGGTTATGGCGGCCGGGCCGCCCAGCTCTCCACCGCACTCACCAAGCGCGGCTATCCGAAGGGCACCGTGGGCACCGGCACCTACACCGAGGGCGCGACCTCCGCGATCACCTATGGTTCCGGCGCGGACGCCGACGCCGCGCAGCTGGCCGACACCCTCGGCCTCACCGCCACGGCATCGCCGAATATTCAACCCGGTCACATCACCGTGGTCATCGGCAGCGACTTCACTATGCCCGCCGGACTCACCCCGACCACGTCATCGACCGCGACGACGACCTCGGCCGAGCCAGTGCCGGACTCCGGCAAGCCGGTCGCGACCACCATCGGCAGCACTGTGCCCTGCGTCAACTGAGTGCGGGCGGGATCGGCGCAGGTCACACGGTCAGCGGCGAAATACCCGCGAAATGGCCGGTAAACTACGGCACGGGCCAGTACGTCGTTAGATGCGCCGCAGGGAACGCACGGCGAAACAGCAGGAGAATCATGTCGAGTCGCCGCTTCCGGTTGAGAGCCGCTGCGGGTTTTATGTTGGTTACGGCGCTCGTTGCGGCCGGGTGTTCGTCCAAGTCGGAACCCGCCACCAGCCCAGCCGGGCCACTGCCCCCTGCGATCTCCATCACACCGACGACCGGCGGCGACGATGTCGATCCGCTCTCGCCTGTTGATGTGACCGCAGGCGACGGCGTGCTGACCGCGGTGAGCCTGACGAACGAGACGGGCAAGTCGATCGAGGGCATCTACACCCCCGACAAGACGGCGTGGAAGCCCACCGACTCGCTCGGCTACGGACACACCTACACGATCACCGCGCAAGCCCTCACGATCACCGGCCGCGTCGGCCCGATCACCTCGACCTTCACCACACTGGCGCCGCACAACCAGACCAAGGCGTATCTGACCACCACCGCGGGCAACCCCCTGATCGACGGTGGCACCTTCGGCGTCGGCACCGTGGTCGTCGCGCACTTCGACGAGGACGTTCCGGATAAGGCGATCGCCGAGAAGCGTCTTTCGGTGACGACCAACCCACCGGTCGAGGGTTCGTGGTACTGGCTCGACAAGCGCAACGCGCACTGGCGGCCGCAGCAGTACTACGCGCCGGGCACCAAGGTGACCGTCGCGGCCAATATCTACGGCGCCGACCTCGGCGGCGGCCTCTATGGCCAGGAGGACAGCAAGACCACCTTCACCATCGGCCCGTCGCACGTCTCGATCTCCGACGACAACACCAAACAGGTGCAGGTCTTCGAGAACGGCAACCTGATCCGCACCATGCCCACCTCGATGGGCATGGGCGGCAGCGAGGTCGTGGGGGGTAAAACGATCACCTTCTGGACCCAGCCCGGCATCTACACGGTGATGGACAAGGCCAACCCGGTGATCATGGACTCCTCGACCTTCGGTCTGCCGGTCAACTCCCGGCTCGGCTACAAGGAGTCCATCAACTGGGCGACCAAGATCAGCACCGATGGCATCTACCTGCACGAGCTGGCCTCCAGCGTCTGGGCCCAGGGCAATACGAATACCTCGCACGGCTGCCTCAATCTCAGTCCGGCCAATGCCCAGTGGTTCTTCAATTTCGCGGTCCCCGGCGACGTCGTGGAAGTCCGCAACACCGGCGGCGCGCCACTCCAGGTCTGGCAGAACGGCGACTGGGGCGTGCCGTGGGACGAGTGGCTGCAGGGCAGCGCGCTGCACTGAGCAACCCAGCGCCTGAGTTACGGTGCGACGACCATGGTTTCGTGCAGCCGCGGGTGGTAGCAGCGGTTCACCTTCTGCGTCTCACCGGAATTTCCGGGCGAAAGTGCCCCGTGTGGCAGAATCATCGACACTATGACCGTCTTGACCAGCGCTTCTCCCGGCCGCCTTCCTCGAGGGCCGCACCGATTGAGCCGGGACGAGGTCGTGACGTCACAGCGCGAGCGGCTCTACATCGCCGCGCTGGAAGCGGTCGCGGAGCTGGGCTACGGCCCCACCACCATCACCGATATCGTCGGCCGGGCCAGGGTCGCCCGGCGAACCTTCTACGTGCTGTTCGAGAGCAAAGAGGAATGCTTCACCGCCGCATTCGATTTCGCGGTGGAGGTCATCACCCGTGAGCTCGACCGCGTGGTCACCGAGTCGGGCGCGGACACCTTCGTCGAACTGGTGCGCACGACGCTGGAGACCTATCTGGAATTCCTGGCGGCCGAACCTGCGGCGGCGCGCGCACTGCACATCGAAACCCTCGCCGCCGGACCGGGACTCATCGCGCGCCGGGCCCGCACCCATCGCATGTTCGGCTACCGGATGATCGCCGCCGCGCGAATCGGCATGCGCGCGGGCGAAGTTCACGCCGAACCCGATCCCGGACTGCTCGACGTGCTGCTCGGCGGTATCGACGATCGGGTCCGGGCCACCCTGATCGAATCGGGCCCGCAGGATCTACCGGCCTTGGCTCCCACCCTGACTCGCGCCGCGCTCGTACTGCTCGGCTCCTGACTCACCAGCCCGGATCGCCGTCTACCGGAATATTCACCCAGCTCGGCTGATTCGGATCCAGCTCGATGTGCTGGGGCTGCAGCCCGCTCTCGTTCAGCAAGGGCCGCAACGGCAGACTGCTCGGGAAGTTCCCCGCGTAGACATCGACGCGCAGCCGGTGTCCCGGTTGCAGCACACCGTCGGTGGCGACCAGCCCGATATCGATGACCGTCGGCTGGCCCGGCACGATCGGCTCGCGGGTGTCCAGCGTCAGATACGGATACGGATCGGTGTAGTCGCCGTTGGCCGAGCGGGTGGCCTTGCTCTCGTCCACCGCGCGCAGCGACGCTGTGCGCTGGCCGTGCGTCCATTGGGTCGAACGTCCGTCCGGCGCAACATCGTTCAGCGTCACCGTCCAGTAGCCGTCGGTCGCGTCCAGGACCGTGTTCAGGTGGATGGCGATCGGACCGGAGATCGGTGTCGCGACGTTCACCGGTGCGCTGGTGAAGGTCAGCCCGTTGGACTCGGCGATCCGCGAATCCTTCGTGCAGATATCGGGTAGCGGCAGGATGCCCGCCGTGCCCTGCGCACCGTCGCGCGAGCAGAGTGTGGTCAAGCCGGGTGCGATCGAAATCCGTGCCGGGTTGCCCGGTTCCGTGGTGAGGCTGCCGTCGTAGGCGCTGCCCGGTGCGGTACCCGAGGCCGCCGCGTTCAAATACATACGGTGGTAATCCGAATCGGGTCGCGGGAACGCCGAGCTGTGGGTCCATCCGCCGCCCTGCTGCCACAGGGTCACCTGGTCGTAGCCATCGATGCCGTTGTCGATGCCCTTGAGCCACTTGTCGAACCACGCGCGCTGCAGCACGTCCAGCGCGGCGGGCCCACCGTCGTCACCCATGCCCGAACCGGTGGTGACGTGATAGTTGTTGTCCATCACCAGCTTCTTCTGGCTGTCCGGGACCTTGATCGCGTTGTAGACCCGGGGCGAGGAGTAGGCGAAGATATCCTGCCAGCCGCCGTAGACGAAGGTCGGCACATCGATGCGCTCGGGATGTCCGATCCACGCCGTGCGCAACGGACTCTGGTCGTCGAGCACCGAGTTCAGCTCCGCCGGAATCTGATCCACGCTCTGTGTGCCGAGCGCCATGATGATCATGTTGAAGAAGGTGAACGGGTCACGGACGCGATCGGCCAGCCAGGTCCAGTCGAATTTTCCGGCCAGCATCGACACCACATCGGGAATCAACTTCGTGCCGTCGACCGCGAGCAGCCATTCGGGGATGAATCCGATGCCGAGCGCGCCACCCGGCGCGGCCACGTCGCGGATCAGATCGCTGCCCGGCACGATCGGGAAGATCGCCTGCAGCGCAGCTGGTTTGCGCTCGGCGGTATGCAACTGGTTGATCGCCGAGTAGGAGATGCCGCTCATCCCGATCCTGCCGTTGGACCAGGGCTGCGCCGCCGCCCAGTCGACGACCTCGACGCCGTCCTCCTGCTCGCGCTCGCCGAACACCTGCCAGGTGCCCTGCGAGAAACCCGTGCCGCGAACATCGACGACCACCTGGGTGTAGCCGCTCTGCACCAGCTTGCGATCCACCGCGAAGGTGCGCGCGGTGCCGCCCGCCAATGCCTGTGCCACATCACTGATTCCGCTCAGACCGTAGGCCGAGAGATCGAAGCCGTGCAGCGCCTGCATCAGCGGATCCGCCAGTCCCGGGATGGCCAGTACGGAGTCGGCGATATTCGCCATCAGCTTGGTGTAGGGCGTCAGGTTCACTATGGTCGGCGTCGGCTCGGCGATCGGGCGTCCGGCCGCGTCCGCCGGGTGGTAGACATTCGCCTTCAGCACCGTGCCGTCGCTCATCGTGATCGGGACGTCCCAATCGATGTAGACATTCGGATACTGTTGCGGCCCTGCATGAGTGGCGGTGAACTGGGCGTCGAGCCCCTGCGTCGCCTGCGTCGGCGCCGCCGCGACCACGGCCCCGGCAAACACGGTGAACGTGGCTATCGCGGCAGCGACTGCCTTAATCGGACGTCGACGTCGGATCATGCTTGCCCAAACCCTCCCGGCAATGAGGAACTACTTCGTTCCCATCAACGAGTCGGTACAGTAACGTGCATCACTGTTGGTGTGCAACCGTGACACATCACAACGCGCTGTGCAGCAGACCAAGGCCGGTCAACCGCAGATAAGTTGCCAGGCATTCTCCCCGCGTACTGCCGAACAGACTGCGCGGCATGCGGACCCGATTTCAGATCAAGGCTGTCGAGCAGGTTCCTTACTCGGAGAGCCATTGTTCGATCAGGTCGAGCGTCGCCGCCGAGTGGACGCAGGTACCGTCCTCGGCGTCCAGCAAGGTCCACGCATACGGTGACCGGGGATCGCGCATCAAGCAGTAGCCCGCTCGCGCGGCCCGCTTCGTGAGCAGCCGCGCCCGGGGCGAGACCGGATCCGATGTCACCAGACTGCCTTTCCGCCCTGTGAATGCTCTTGGGGTGCAAGCGATTCCAGCCAATACTCGTGTCGTATCGCATCCCACAATCGCGACAGCTTCGGGAACTGCTCGCGCATCTGCACCAGGTCCGGCGCGGTGGCCGGGGTGGTGACCGATATCAGCAGTTCGGATGCATTGCGTACCAGCATTATTCGAATGCAGTGGCGCTCGAGCCGCCAGGTCGCCAGCCAGCCGTCCACCTCCGTATGACGCTCGCCCGTCCCGGACACCGGCGCTACCCGTGGCCGCCGACATTCGCACCGGGAACCGGTAACGCCAACTCCGAGAGCCGGTCCAGCACCTCGCGCAGAGTTCGCTGCGTCGGCCCGCCGAGTGCGAGCGGCTCGCCGCCCAACGGCGGGAACTCGATCCCCCGCGCAGCCGCCCGCTCACGCGGAGTCAGCGACTGCGGCGCGAGTCGACCCGCATCCACCAGCGTGTAATAAGCCGCCGCCTTCCACACGCACCGCCCGAGGCGGCAGGCGCGGTGCTTGCGCATCTGCTCATGCGCCAACTCGATATCGGCGTGCCCGCACACCCCGGGCGGCGTCACGATCGTGCTCTCCTCGCGCATCACGCCGCCCCCGCCTCGACTGCGACCGGGCGCGTGGCGCGTGGCCATGTGGTTGCGGGGCAAACGGTTTCGAGGTCGAAGTCCTCGCAGACTCGCGCCGGTTGGTTGTCGACGTGGGCCAAGTCGAAGACCACGATCGCCACCACATCCGGCCCCGCCGCAATACCGAGCGCGTAACCGATCGGATCGGGGGTGCCCCGGGAAGGCCGCACCGTGTAAACGTACTCATAGCCCAGCAGCCGGGCATGCTTCGTGACGGCGCTCGCGTGCCTGGGTGCCGCCAGTCCGGACACGTCACCACGCACGAATCCGATTGCCTTCGGCCTCTGGGATTGCCCTGTAATTGGTTCTGCCACTTGCTTGTTAGTCATCGTTCTGATGCCTTCGCTCGTCGGGAATAACCTCGCAGTCCAACGCCGCCTGCCCGAACCCGTTCGGGCTGTTGGCTTCCGCGTTGCTTGGCTGTGCCGATATGGTTGCGCGCGTCGGTCGGTGCGTGGAGACTCTGTGTGAGACGTTCAGAGAAGAGGCGCAAACGCCCAGCATGATTCTCGAGGGCCATCAAGGCTGATTCTCAGACTGAGAAACAACAGGTGCATTGGTTGAGAAAGCAGGGGGCAACTATGCCGAGCAAAGCAGACCTCCGCGGCACGACACTGCCGCGTCGTCAGTTGGGGCGGGCGCTGCGAGACGCGCGCCAGGCGCGAGGTTTGACGCTCGACCAGGTAGCGGCGGCGACTGGGATCAGCCGCGCCACGCTGAGTCGGATCGAACTGGGGCAGTATACGAAGGTCAGGGATATGGAAGTCGATTACCTGTGCCGGTACTACTGCCTGCCCGACGCTCGGACCCAGTACTTGAAAGCTCTTGCGGGCCAATTCAATACGAAGGTGTGGTATCAGGACTATCGAGATTTGATGTTGCCAGTGTTCAAGACGTACCTCGAGCTGGAGTCATTCGCGTCGGAATCCTGGTTCTATCAACCGATTATCGTACCTGGTTTGCTGCAAACAGAAGACTATGCCCGGACCGTGGAACGGCTTCACCAGCCGGATGACTCAATGGACGAGATCAACAACCGGGTGGATCTCCGAATACAGCGGGCGAGGATACTCACTCGTCCGCACCTGGCGGTTCGTGCCGAATTCTTGTTGCACGAGAATGTTCTGTATTCCCTCGTCGGCTCTGGCCAGATAATGGGTGCTCAGCTGCGGCACATAGCCGATCTGAGTACCCGCGACAACGTGTCGGTGCGTGTCGTGCCGTTCACGGCCGGTATCCCAACCGGGAGTGTGGTAACGCCCCATATCATCCTCAATTTCCCGGACAACGAGCCATCCGTGGTCTACACCGAAGCTGTTGTGACTTCGATGTTCTTCGAAGACGGCGACGATGTGAAGCACTTTCGCGCACTCCACGAAACCCTCCGGCACGCGGCGCTGGACGAGCAACAGTCCAGGGATCGAATGAGAAAGATAGCAAGGAGACACGAACAATGACCATCGACCTATCCGGCAAGCAGTGGTTCAAGTCGTCGCACAGCGGCGGCGGGGGAAACGAATGCGTCGAGGTAGCTTGGCTTCAAGCCGGGCACGTCGGCATCCGAGACTCGAAGAACCCCAACGGCCCGGCATTGGTGTTCACCCCCGGCGAGTGGGATGCCTTCACAGCAGGCATGCAAGACGGTGAATTCACCCGGCCCACCACGTAGCAGTTTCCAGACTGACCACGGCCAACGGCCTCAGTCCAATACGTAATGGACTGGGGCCGTGTCCATTACATAGAGTGCGCGCCGCGTTCTTGCCCCATGGCTCGGATCGGCGCATACAGTTGCGAGAGCTTCACGCTCGTCACGACATCGACTGTTCGAGCAGCCAGTCGACGGTCGTGCTGATCGCTTGGTCTTCGCGCGCCCGCGAGTCGAATCCGTGGTCCGACCCGGCAATCGTGCACAGCGTGGTATGTGATCGTGATCGCGCGGCCTGGGCAGCGACGTCATACGACACTGCCGTGTCGTGGTCGCCGTGCACGATCAGCGTCGACACGTCTGCTGCGAGGAAGTCGTCCAGCGGCTGGTAAAGCGCGAACTCAGTGAACAGGACACGGCCGAGCTGGAACTCACCGTCGACAAGCAGAAAACCATTGTCGGCCAGATATTTCCGCCCAACAGCGCCGAAATTCTCCTCGCCCCACGCCAACTCCGGAACCAGAAACGTGCGCCGCAGATCCAGCACCGGATTCCACAGCACCAACCGATAGAGATCGTCGAGCCACGACAGCGACAGTGCCGTCGACACGGCACCGAAGCTCGCCGCCACAATCGACATTTGCTGCCGAGCGAATCGCTCGCGGACCGCGGTCACTGCGGCCTGCAGATCCAGGCATTCACCGGCGATCGTCACACCCTGCTGAGTTCCACCGCTCGCACCGTGCCCTCGGAAGGAGAACCGCACGACATCGAACCCCTGCGACACCAACTGCTGCGCCAACCGGACGAACATGCCCCCGCCCTCGTCCATGTCCACCGTGATGCCATGCACTAACAGCACCACTCCTAGTGGGGGCTCGACCGTGGAGTGGTGGACCGCGAAGTCCAGCCGGATACCGTCCACAGAACTCAATTCGAGGCGTTGCACCGGTCAGCTCCCCTTCACCCAGCCCCTGGCGTCGACCACAGGCTGTCCATCGTCTCGTGCGACATTTTCCCCAAGCCACAAGGATGGTAATGGAATTGCCGATAACCGGACAGCGCGTCTCGGTCGCTGCCAGCGAGTACATGGTCGAGGTCTCGACCGGCGGCGGATTCGAACTCCAGATCGAGGGAGATATGGAGATCGAATCCAGCCGAGGCGACCGATGGTCTGTTGCGCTCGCGAACGGGGGCGGTTCGCAGAGCGATCTCGAACCCATCCTTCGCGGCGCGATCACTTCCGCTGTCGTGAATTCTTCAGGAACTCTGACCATCGACTTGGACTCCGGGAACCGGCTCGTGGTCCCGGCAGATAAGGAATACGAGGCATGGACACTCGTAGGTCCGAACGGTTATCGGGTCGTATGTATGCCGAATGGTGAGCTGGCAATTTGGACGGCCGACTGATCGGCCTCCCGAGTACCGATGCGAGTTTCCGCAGATCCTCGTGCAGCGAGACGTCGTCGCTCTCGCCTGCCTTCACCGAAGCATCTCGAATACGTTCATCCAGTGCCGAGTTGTCTTGCGGAAGAATATTCTTCGTCTTCAGCCAGCCCTTGATGTTGGCGGGAGCTTTGCCGCGATCGGTGTGGTGTTCTTCCCATTGTTCGATGAGTTGTGGTCAGTGCCGGCCCTGCTCCGGCCTGAGTGTTCACCAGGCGGAGGGGCGCGAGTGGGTCTGGGCCACCGCGGATGATGATGCCGTCTCCAACTGACCACACACCGCTACCACTTGATGCGCTCGGCAGACCCATAGTGATTCTTATCGGTCGCAGTTCACGATGGTGGGGGACGCAGCGAAGATCTTCTCACCCGAGCCGCAAAGTGAGAAGCGACGCAACGGTTTCCGGAATGTGATCGACCCCGAGCTGTCCGCCAACTGGCCAGCTCGTCGAACGACCCGACGAATCAGGAGGTGATCAGCAAGCTGCGTGCCAGGGCGGCCATGAGACCGGTCTGTCGGTCACAGGGAACTTCCGGGTCAGGTTCTGCTGAACCCGCAGATCGTGGCCCGCTCCGATGAACAGGACGAGCGGTACGAGGGCTGCCTGAGCTTTTTCGACGTCCGTGGTCTGGTACCACGACCACTGCGCATAGTCGTCGAATCAACCACTCTCACAGGGGAACTGATTACCCGTGAATACCGAGACGCGATCGCGAGGCTGATCCAACACGAGATCGACCACCTCGACGACATCCTGTACACCTCGCGAATGCGCGCCGGTATCAAACCCATCCCAGTCGAGCAATACCGACAGACCGGCCAAACCTGGAGCTATGTTCGTGAGTTTCGAGAGCACTTGGGCGGTTTGCGATGCCGAGTTGCCCATGAATTCCGACGGCGGTTCGTCCGTCTCGGTCCCGTTGGAGCTGAACGGTATGGGCTCGACGTCTCCGGACTTACCGGGCGTCCGATCAGGCGGCGTTGAGGGCTTCGGTGATTTTGCGGGACATCTCGGCCAGGGTGGGGCTGGGCTGGCCGTGGTGGGTCCGGGTGGCTGCTTCGATGGCGACGAGGACGGTGCTGCGGAAGTTGTCGGCTTCTGCCGGGTCCTGCTTTTCGAGCAGGCTCATGGCGGCGGTCAGGGCCGGCAGTACGTGATCGGCGAGTTCGGCGACGGACTTGCCCTTCAGTTTGATGTCCTTCGACTTCGCGGCGAGCACGTGCCCGATCGGGCCGGTCGCGGAGTACAGGGCGATGGAACCGTTCGTGGCGACCTTGTGGGGCTTGCCGGTGGCATCAGCGGCGGCCATCAGCGACACGGCACCGTACGCGGCGGTCCGCAGGGTGCTCTTGTCCTGGTCGGTAAGGGTGCTGGACATGGTGGTGTGCTCCTTCAAATCTGTTGTGGTGCAATTCAATTGAACGGACGGATGGTGAAATACGGTCGGGGGTGGTATCTAGATTGCTCAGCTCGGCGAAACCTCCTGGTCATGGGCCGCTGCCGTCTCACGTACGGCCTCGGCGACGGCGCGGAAGTCCTTGCGCAGGATGGCACCGTGGTTGCTGGCGACCTTCGCGCTGATCTGGATGTTCGAGTTGCGGGCGGTCACCGCATCGAGGCTGGTGCGTATCCGTTCTTGCTCATCACCGCGGCTTCCGAAGGACGTCCCCGAAGCAACCACGTACCGCACCGGGACGGTGATGTTGTCCAGCACGGGGCCCAGCTCGCGCTCGCGGGAGATCCTGCCGAGCTCGATGTTGCTGTTCGCCTGCTGTTCGGCGGTCAGCCGCGGGGTCAGGCCTGTCGGGCGCAGCAGCGGCAGGATCCAGCTCAACCGCTTGAACAGCTTGCGGATCCGCTGTTCCATGGCCTCGTCGAGCCAGTCGTACGGGCACGCGCCGTCGACCAAGACCGCAGCCAAGGCACGGTCCGGATTCCGGCTGGCCCAGTGCGCCGCGACGTACGCCCCGTAGGACCAGCCCACCACCAGCGCCCGGTCCACCCCCCTGGCCGCCAGCACGGCATCGACGTCGCGCACGCACGTGGCGAAGGAATAGTCGGCCGACTTCTCCGATTTGCCGCGGGCCCGCTCGTCGAAGGTGATGTGCCGAAAACCGGGACCGAGGTCGGCGATGACCTTGCGCCAGTACCCCTGAGTGGCGAACTGGCCATTGAGGTAGACCACGGGGATACCGGGACCGCCGGTGTCGGTGACGGCCAGGGCCGTATCGTCGACCGCCACCATGCCGGTCCACTTCGAACTGTTCGAGGAAGTGCTGTTCTTCGTCATGGCAGCAACTATCAGCGCCTGACCTGACACCACCCTGACGCCGGTCTGACACGGCCACTGACACGGTGTTCCACCTGGTCGCGCCAGGCCAGGGCGCTGCGCGGCCTAGTGACGACCACTAGAGCGCGTCGATTGTCGGGCCTGCGGGTCAATCGAAAAAGTCCAGCAGGGCGGTGGCGACTCGGCCGGGTTGTTCCTCGGCCAGATAGTGGCCGGTGTCGGGGATTTCGACGCCGCGGAAGGTGGCTGCCGTGTCGGCCAGGCTGGTGAGCAGATCGGTGTGGCCGGGGAAGTGCAGGGCCGCTTTGTGGCGTGTCATCGAATCGAGAGCGAACAAGCAGGGATAATCGCTGCGATGACGACGCCGAAGATGTGCCGCCGGTCCTTGCTGGTGCTGTCGGCGAATCTGCCTCTGAGCCTAGGGTGGGCGAGTCGCAACGCGGCCGCCGCGCCGTCGTCGTCGGCGGTGCGGTACACGATGACCGGTTTCACCAACGGTAGCGAAACCGACCTGTATGTCTACGAATCGACTGATGCGACGAAATTCCGGCTGTTACGCGGTCCCGCCTACCGACCGCCGTCGGGGATCATGCGTGACCCGAGCATCTTCCGCAATGTCGATGACGACTACTACCTGACCTACACCGCGTCCGGGGACGGCCACACTATCGGATTCGCCCGCAGTACTGACCGTGTCACCTGGACGTACTTGTACGACTACACGATTCCGATGCTCGGTGTGGAAGCGTGCTGGGCTCCGGAGTGGTTCGTCGACGTCTATGGGCGCGTCAACGTGATCGTGTCCATGTCCAACGGGCTGCGTTTCACCCCATTCCTGATGACGGCCACCGATGTGTCGTTGCGGTCGTGGGGTGCGCCGGCCCGGATGGCAGGTCTGGCGCCGAACCCGCTCGATACGACCGCGATCGGCTATATCGACACAACCGTGGTGGTCGTGGACGGCCGCTACTTCGCGTTCACGAAGAACGAAACCACCAAATACATCGAATTGGCGGTCGCCGACAACCCGCTGGGGCCGTATGTGTTTGTCGGAATAGGTGATTGGGCCGGGTGGGGCGCGCCGAGGGAAGGGCAGTCGCTGATACAACTCCCCGATGGTGGCTGGCGCATCTTTTTCGACGCCTACACCGAAGGCAAGTACTTCTACAGCGACAGCCGCGACACCTTCCGCACCTGGACCACACCTCGCGAACTACCCGGCCTGTCGGGAACTCTCCGTCACGCCACCATCTTCAGCGAACACGACCCACAATCCGCCCCCTGAAATCGACATCGCCCCCGACGTCCTAGCGACTCATCGTTCGCGTCAGCCGGACGACGGCGACGCCGACGACCATCCCCACGCTCCATCCGGCCAGCACGTCGGTCGGCCAATGCGCCCCGAGATAGACCATCGCGAATCCGATCAGCACGACAAACGTCACGAGCAGTCCCGCTGCCGGGCGCCGATGACCTACTCGCCAGGGCACGATGGAGTACAGGGCCACCGCGAGGGCTGCGGTCATCGCAGCTACTGTCGACGGCATCGAAAACGCCCCGACCTGGACCACCGCGAGGTCCGCAGGAGGCCGCGCCCGCGCGATTATGCCCTTCAATCCTCTGGCCAACGCCTGCGCCACCAATACCGAGGCGCCGATCGCGATCCCCTGCTGCCACCAGCGTCCGGCGATCACCACACCGAGCATCGCCAGTCCCGCGAGCAGTAGAATCAAGTCGTTGGTCCCGATGTCCATTGCCCACTGCGCGATCGTGGTCAACACCGGCGTTCGATGCCGGGCGAGCAATCTCAGGATATCCAGGTCCACCGCGCCCATTCTGCCTCGACGCCATCGGGGACTGCACCGTGATCGGCACCTGTTCCCGGAAAGTGTTGCAGCAGTCCATAGTTGGGCAGGCCAGCCCCGAACTCGCACCGGATACCTGGCGCTGCACTGGTGTTCGTACACGGCGAGCGGGATGCCTTCACAGCAGGCATGCAAGACGGCGAGTTCACCCGGCCCACCGAGTAACCGTCTGCCCGACTGACCACGGTCAACGGCCTCAGTCCGGTGCGTAATCGACTGGGGCCCAGCTGAATTCTGAGCCGATGATCGCCACGGCGTAGTTCGACATCACCTCACCCCGCAGCGAGCGGTGTGCGAACCTCGTCCGGCAGGAGCAGATCGGCGAGTTCATCGACTGCGACATCCATGGCGGCGGTGAGGTACGCCATCGGGGGCAGCTTGTCCTGGACGCCGAGGACGCCGAAATGCAGCCCGCCCTGATAGCCGATGCAAGTGAAGTTCAGCGGGTTGCCGTGCATCAGGAGCGAGATCGGGTAGATCGTCTCGAGCCGAGCACCGTTCCAGTACAGCGGGTTTCGGGGTCCCGGCACATTGGAGATGCCCATGGGGTGGGATGCGGCGGTGTTGGTGCGGCCGAAGCTGAGGCCCAGGATCCATGGCAGGGTGACCGCGAGTCCGTAGCCGATGACCTCGTTCGGGGCCATCTCCCCCATATGCTGCTTCGCGGCCCGGATGTAGTACTTGACGGCCTCCAGGCCGACGATGGGGGTTGTCGGGCGCAGCCGCATCGACTCCACGACTACGGCTTCCAGGTAGGGCTGACGGCCCAGCGCCGAGGGAATCTCGGTGACCTCATCCCGAATCCGTTCCTGCACAGCGGGATTGCCCGCAAGGTGGTAGAGCAGCCAGGCCATCGCATTGCTGGTGGTGTCCTGACCGGCGATGAGGATGGTGAGCGCCTCGGCGAACAGCTCGTCATCGGTGAAGGAGGCACTGTCGTCCTGCGCCAGCAGGAATGCCTCGATGAAATTGGTCGGCTGCTGCGGCGAATTCGCGCGCGCTCGACCGATGACGGCGGCCAGGTCGGTGCGCAGTGCGGCCAACGCGCGCTCCAGTGCCCGGTCGCCGGGGAGCTTGACGTAGCGCCAGTACGGGACCGGGCTGTTGATCCGCCGGTTGATGAGCGGGAAGATCAGTTCCAGGTGCCGCTGGATGATGTCGCCGGACTGCTCGATGGTGTTGATGTCGTAGTCGAAGGTCAGCTTGGCGGTGACATCTACCGTGTATCGCGTCAGATCGCCGCGAATGTCCTTGGGCGAGTGCTGTTCCCAGCGTCGGCGCAGCCGTCCGGTGATCGTCTCCAGGGTGGGATGGAAGCTGCGCAGATGCGCGGCGTTGAAGGCGGGCATGGCCAGCCGACGGCGTAGCCGCCACGCGTCACCCTCCAGCGAGAACAATCCGTTGGATCCCATCTCGTCCATGACCGATTCGATCGCCGACTGCCGCCGGAACCCACCGGGGCGGTCGCGCAGGATCTCCCGATTCAGGTCGGGATCGCTGACGACAACGATCCGTCGCCCCGGCATCCGCAGCTGGTAGAGCGGGCCGTATTCATCGCACCACTCGTCGAACTGGTGGTGCAGCAGCGATGGGCGCATCTGCGGGAGATTCCCCAGCAACGGCCATCGGCTCGGACCCGGGAGCTCGTCCACGGACTTGGCGGGTGAGATCGAGACGGACAACCTGGCGCCTAACGTCGAAATGAACTGGTGGAGTCTTGGCGTTCACGAAAGGGCGCAGGGGTCTTATTCCCGAGGCGCGAAGAACGGTGCGCCGTATTTCTCCGTGAATGCGACGAACGTCGACGAATGTGCGGCAATAACGACAGCCTCCCCGCAGTCGAAACATATGGCGAAGCCGCATGAACGGCGGTCCACCACGAATGCCGAGGCGGGCGATGACTCAGCGCGAACAATAGCGACGGTAGACAACGGGACCGGGTGGTGTCAACCCGAATGCCCGGCGCCGCCGGGCTTTTCGCAGGTAGCGGCCGAATAGTGAGGAACTCAACAGTGCCCCATCTAGACGTATGGCCACTGAACGCGAGGCGCTCGCCCCCTGGGCGGCGAAATCCCCCACCTCCCAACATGCCCCGAGGTTCCGGGGCCCACGGCACGCAGACAACCTGGGCGGCCGTCCAAGAAGTTCGCGAGAAGTTATTCACAATTACCGGATCATGGCTAGACTCTGCCCGCATAGGCCGGACGTGATACCGGGTCCGAACCTCGGGGTGAGTTACTTCCCGGGCTTCGCCCCGAATTCATCCGGTCATGGGTTCACGAGGAGACACAATGCAAGTTCTTGACAGCTGGAAGCACCTGCTCGTAAAGGTGGGACCGGCGGTCATCGCCACCACGATGACGCTCGGGGCGAGCGTGGCAATTGCCGGGCAAGCCACCGCCGATCCGGCCGAGGGCGTCCACTATGTCGCCCTGGGTGATTCCTTCGCCGCGGGCGCGGGGGTGTTTCCACAAGCCGACATCACCACATGTTTACGCTCGGCGGTCAACTATCCGTCGCTGGTCGCGAAGGAGCTGGGCGTCGCGACCTTCAAGGACGTGACCTGCGGCGGGGCCACACTGGATGAACTCACCGAACCACAGCGCGGCATTGTCAGCGGAGCCGCAGCGCCGCAGTTCGATGCCCTCACGCCCGACACCACGCTGGTCACCATGACGATGGGTGGCAACGACATCGGCCTGGCGAAGCAGGCGCTGCTGTGCGGCAATCTCCTGCCGGAGCCCAACGGCACATCCTGCGCGGACGCCTTCACCGCGGACGGCGTCGACACCTTCGCGGAACGGACCACCGCGCTGGCACCCGTATACGGCACCGCCATCGACGAAATCCGTTCGCGCGCACCGCAAGCAACCGTGGTGATCGTCGGATACCCCACCGCCTCGCAGCCGGGCGCCTGCCCCGCACAACAGCCCGCCTGGCCGCGCGACGCCGACTACCTCCAGGCCGTGCTGGTCAACCTCAATGCACTGTTGCGCAAGGTATCCGCCGAGCACGGCGCGATTTTCGTCGATACCGCGACCTCCAGCATCGGCCACGATATGTGCGCGGCACCCGAGGAGCAGTGGATCAACGGCCTGATCCCGTCGCTATCGACTCCATCGTTCGTTCCCTTGCACCCCAACACCTTTGGTGAGGAGAACATCGCGAAACAGGTTGTCGCCGCACTGCGATAACGCGGCGCGTCCGGTCACCGTCGGCACGGCACGCGCGTCGGCGCTTCACACTGATGTCAACGGCGGTTCGCTACCCTGCAAATGATGGACGTAGAAGAGCGCAGCGCATGACACGGGCCGCCGGTCGCCCGCAGGGTCGTGCCGGTCATGAGGATCGGCGCGCGGCGATCCTGCAGGCGGCCCTCGAGGTCTTCGCCGAACGCGGCTACCAGGGGGCGACCATCGCGATCGTCGCCGAGCGGGTCGGACTCAGCCAGCAGGGCGTGCTGCACTACTTCCCCAATAAACAGGACCTGCTGGCGAATGTGCTGGCGCTGCGTGACCAGAACGATCTCGACGTCCTGCTGGCCACCGCACAGGGCAGCGCGACGACCCTGGATTTCCTCGCCGACCTGGTGGAGCGCAATGCCGAGCGCCCCGGCATCGTGCAGTCGTTCACCGTGCTGGCGGCCGAGAGCGTCACCCAGGACCATCCCGCGCGCGACTACTTCATCGATCGCTACGCGCAGACCCGACGGATGCTGACCACCATGCTCGAACGCGATCTGGATGGTGACCCGCCGCGCGGCGTCTCCCATCAAGAGGCTGCCACGCTGCTCATCGCCGTCCTGGACGGATTGCAGCAGCAATGGTTGCTGTCGCCGGACGAGGTAGACATGCCGGCACTACTGCGCACCTTCCTGCGATTGATTCGCCCAGAGAACCTCAAATAACGCATTGATAACATTACCTACCGAGCATTAGGTCATTCCAGCATACTTCGAGGTAGATGCCGCGCGTCATACGAGACAAGGGAGTCGACCATCATGGTGAACCACCATGCCGACCGCGAGGCAACGGTCGAAAAGGCTTTGGCCGCACTGGATCTGGATGCCCGATGCCGTCTGCTCGCGGGGCAGGACATGTGGACGTTGCCCGCGATCGCCGAAATCGGCCTGGATTCGCTGGTGATGTCCGACGGCCCGATCGGCGTGCGCGGCGTGCACTGGAGTCCGGAGGATCCCTCGATCGCCCTGCCGAGCCCGACGGCGCTGGCCGCGACGTGGGACCCGGCGCTAGCGCGGCGGGCCGGGCGGCTGCTCGCGCAGGAGGCGCGGCGCAAGGGTGTACACATGCTGCTGGCACCGACACTCAATCTGCACCGAAGTCCGTTGGGCGGTAGGCACTTCGAGTGCTATTCGGAGGATCCGCTGCTGACCGGGGAGATCGGCGCGGCCTACGTCACCGGTGTGCAGGAGGGCGGCGTGGCCGCGACGCCGAAGCATTTCGTGGCCAATGATTCCGAGACCGACCGCTTCACCGTCGACGTGCGGGTATCCCAGCGCGCCTTGCACGAACTGTATCTCGCACCATTCGAGGCCGTGGTCGAGCGGACGAAGCCGTGGGCGTTGATGGCGGCGTACAACAGTGTCAATGGCACCACGATGACCGAACACGGCCCACTGCAGAACGAGATCTTGCGTGAGCGATGGGGATTCGACGGTGCGATCGTCTCCGACTGGACCGCCGCCCGCGACACCGTCGGCGCGGCGAACGGCGGACTCGATATCGCGATGCCGGGGCCGCGGACCGTCTTCGGACCGGCCTTGGCCGAAGCCGTTCGCGCCGGACAGGTTCCAGCGGAGACGGTCGAGCGCATGACACGGCATATGCTTCGGCTGGCCGCTCGCGTCGGAGTGCTGACCGACGCGCCGCCGGTGGTCGCCGCAGCCGCACTGCCCGCGCCGATCGATGGCGAGGCGCTGGCGCACGAGATCGCGCAGCGCTCGATCGTGTTGCTGCGCAACGAGAACGACATCCTGCCGCTGCGACGGCCGAGGCGCATCGCCCTGATCGGCCACGCCGCCGATCAGGCCAGAGCGCTCGGCGGCGGTAGCGCCCAGGTTTTCCCGCCGCACACGGTATCGCCACTGGCGGGGCTGCGGGCATTGTTCGACGACCGAACCGAACTGGTCTACGCCCTCGGCGCAGATCCACGGATCAAGATTCCCGCCGCCAAGGATGGCTTCGACCTGCGGGTTCGGCTGCACGGCGCGGGTGGCCGCCTGCTCGGCGAACATCCACTGCCGGAGGGCACTATCGAATGGGTCGGGGAATTCCCGGATGGGATCGCGGTCGGGGAACTCGAGTCGGTCGTTGTCACCGGCACATTCAAGCCTCGGGCGACCGGAACCCACACCCTGGCCATCGCGGGCATCGGGCCGTTCCGGCTGACCGTCGGCAATAAGACCTACTTCGACGAGGCCATCGTCCCCGACGGTGATCCACTGGCCGCCTTCCTCGCACCGCCCGAGACGCTGATCGAGGTCGAACTCACTGCGGGACAGCCGGTTTCGGTGAGTCTCACCCATACCGTGACGATGCTGCCCGAGATGCCCATCGCCTTCGAGAAGTTCGCGCTCGGCCACCAGGAGCCCAATATCGATCCGGATGCGCTCTTCGACGAAGCTGTCGCGGCGGCGGCTTCGGCAGATGTGGCGGTGGTGGTCGTGGCCACGACCCCGGAGGTGGAGAGCGAAAGCTTCGACCGCACATCGCTTTCTCTGCCCGGCCGTCAGGATGAACTCGTCGCACGGGTCATCGCGGCCAATCCACACACCGTGGTTGTGGTGAATACCGGTTCGCCCGTGCAGATGCCGTGGGCCCAGGACGCGGCGGCGATCCTGCTGACCTGGTTCCCCGGCCAGGAAGGCGGTGCGGCACTCGCCGATGTGCTCCTGGGGCGGGCCGAACCCGGCGGGCGGCTGCCTACCACTTGGCCTGCGTCCCAAGATGATTCGCCGGTCCTGAATGTCACACCCACCGATGGGGCCCTTGCCTACGAAGAGGACATCTACATCGGATACCGTGCCTGGCAACGGCTTTCGACCGCGCCGGGCTATTGGTTCGGGCATGGACTCGGCTACACGACATGGCAGTACGAGTCCGCCGCCTTCACCCCTGATTCGACCGGCGAGCTCCTCGGCACGCTGACCGTCCACGTGCGTAACACCGGCGAACGTCGCGGCCGCGAGACAATCCAGACGTATATCGCCGCGCGCACCGAACTCTTCGCCGACCAGGACCCGGCACCGGATCGGCGACTGGCCGCCTTCGCGGTCGTCGAAGCCGAGCCGGGCGAGACCATCGAGGCGAGAATCCTCGTCCCCCGCAGAGCCGCCGAATCCTGGGACGAGACAACAGAAAACTGGGTGCTGCCCACCACGGCCTACAACCTGTTGACCGGTCGATCGGTCGCCGATCTCCGCCTCACCACCGCCATTCAGCTCTGAGGACGCGTCCGGAAACTCGGCCTGCCTCGGGGTTCTCCTCCGTCGCCATGGTCCGGGCATACACAGTGCCTCGTTGCCCGCACCGACGGTTGTCACCCCCCTCGACGCAGGGGCGTAGCTCGTTCAGGATCTGCCTGCTCGACGGAGTTTGGTAAATCTTCGGGTCGTCCTGGTCGACCCCATGTCGCGCCGGGGCATTCCGAGTCGCCTTGCATCGATATCGGTCCGGCGATCTGCTTGGCTGTCTTGGCCTTGTGGACCTCGACCGCTCGACGGTGCGCCCTATCCCGTGCCAGGAGGACACCACCGGCTAGTTCGCGACTGCGAGCCGGTTCCGATAGGCCCGGATCGCTTGTGCGCCAGCGGTATCGAGACCGGTGGCGCTGAGGTCGGCGGTGGCGAGGATGTTCGGTGTCGGGAAGAGATAGGCCAACCCGAACTGTCCGAGCCCGGCTACCGGTGTCCCGTATGTGGTGACGATCTCGTCGAGGACATCGGCGGCCCCCACGATATCGCGTATGGCGGCCTCATACGGATCCCATGGGTGACCGGCGAGCAGTCGTTGGACCTGGGCTACGAGGTGGATCAACCCTTCGATCCGCGGCACGTGCACGATGAGTCGCGCGCTATCGGTTGCGGCCGAACTGATTTCGATCACGCCCGGATTGCCGTCCATCTCAACGGTCCGCCGGTAGCGCGTCGTGGTGGCGTGCTCGATGCCGCCGACGGCATCACGGGCAAGTTGCGCCAATCGCCGATCGATATTCGTGCCCTCGATCAGCGGCACCCTGAGTGCGAGACCCCCATCGGCGACCAGGCGATCGGCCTTGCGCCGCCGCTTGCGCAATTCCAGCGGTGTGGCCCGGAACGTCGCGACCATCACTCGGTTGCACTGACGCAGACTCCCGAATCCGGCGGCGAAGGCGATATCGGTGACCGACAGATCGGTGTCGTCCAGCAGCCGCCGCGCGAAATGCGCACGCCGAGAACGCGCCAGCTGATCCGGCGTCGCCCCGACCTGCTCGTGGAACATCCGACGCAGGTGACGTTCCGAAACCGCGAGCCGCGCGGCCAGTTCCGCCTCGTTACCGTCGTCCAGCGCGCCTGCGGCAATGAGATCGACAGCCCGGCAGACCAATTCGGATGCGCTGACCGGCCTTCGTTCACCCCGGTAGGGCCGGCAGCGGTGACAGGCCCGAAAGCCTGCCGCCTCGGCGCCCGCCGCCGACGTGAAGGTGACGACGTTCTCCGACCGTGGCCGCCCAGGGCACGGCGGCAAGCAATAGATGCCGGTCGTGATGACGCCCTGGAACGATCCCATCCCACGAGTCTGCACCCGGGACAGCCCACCGACGAGACATATCCGGACATGTCACCAGCATGTCCGGATATGGCGCGATCGACGGCGGCCGACCACCCAGGATTGGCCACATGGACGCACAGACGAGCACAGACCTGATCATGCGAGCCTGGCGCGAATTCGCGACCCAGGACCCCGACCGCATCGCCGCGGTATTCACCCCGGACGCCGAATGGCTTGCGCCACCAGATAATCCGACCGCCCGCGCCCTCGACGGAACCAGTCACCTCATCGGCCGAGATCGCATCGTGCACTTCCTGGCCACCGAATTCCCCACCATCTTCGTCGCCGACCGCAGCGTCGACTTCACCGCCATCACCGCCACCGACACAACGGTCGTGTTAGAAGAGCGCATGCGCGCAACCCTGATGAACGGCAACCACTACGACAACAACTACTGCTTCATCTTCGAACTGCGCGCCGGCCTAATCCACCGCGTACGCGAATACATGGACACCCGCCGCGCCGAGAAAATGTTCGCGGCGGGCACTGCCACCGATCGACTACTTCACGCCGATCGGCTTGCCGAAGAATGATGTTCGCCGGGCGCGACCCGTCAGCGGATTGATCAATTCACAGCCCCTTCGCCTACTGTGAGACCACCCCGTCTCACATAATTGGGACCGCCGCACATATGTGACGTCGGTCGCAACCAGGCTTCGATGCGACCACAGTCGTGCCGCTGAGCGAGAAGAACGGTGACTACGGGTGCCGAGAGGCGTCATATGCCGTAACTTCCGAGAAATACCGAACCGGCCGGTTGGCGCCGGGCAGTTGCAGGAAAGCACCGAGTGAATATGTCCGTTCAGAACGAACCGATCTCGACGGTTCTGTACTACGTCTTCATGCTCTTCTACGGCGCGCAGGACGCGTTCGGCGGAAACGCCATCATGGGCTGACCGATACCGTGGTGCGATGACCATCGCGGATAGGCAGTACGGTGGCCGCGCCGTCAGCGAACGCATGGAACAGCACCGCCGCGAACGCCGCCACCGTTGGGCGGCGGTGATCGAGGTATTGCTCCTTTCCATCGCGGGCCCCGGCATCCGCGTGCATGGCGGAATCAATTGGGCGGCAAGCGCACTCATCGGTGCGGTGAACGGCGTCACACACGAATGGATTCTGGCCGATCTCCGTCCGCCGATCACGCACCTGGTCGAGGTGCTGGCTCCGATCGCCACCTCGCTGATCATCACCGAGGCATAGTTCCGTGGTGGCGCGGCGCACGAAGCCGACGTAGGTTCGGCGGTATGCAACTCGGTCAGCCCAGTCGCACCGCCCTCGCCACCGCTTATGCGCGCGCCTACCACCAGATCGCGAGCGAACCACGGATCTTCACCGATCCGCTGGCCATCCGCATCGCGGGCGTAACGCCCGACGAACTCGCCGATCTCCATACCGCGATCATCCAGGAGCACGACACCGACGGCGCGCTGCGACGGCGCCGCCGCATGTTCCTCGCCGCCCGCGCCCGCTTCGCCGAGGAGACCATTGCCGATGCCGTCGCCGCAGGCACCCGGCAGGTGGTGGTCCTCGGTGCCGGACTGGATACCTTCGCCTACCGCAACCCGTACCCGGATGTGCGCGTGTTCGAGGTCGACCATCCCGATACCCAGGCGTGGAAGCGCGAACGGCTCGAGTCGGCGGGCATCGAGATCCCGGTGTCGCTGACCTTCGCACCCGTCGACTTCGAAAGTCAAACGCTCGCAGCGGGATTGGCCGCCGCCGACTTCGACCGGAGTCGACCGGCCGTCTTCGTCTGGCTCGGCGTCATCATGTACCTGACCGAGGAGACGATCCTCGACACATTGCGTTTCGTCGCGGGCCAGGCCACTCCGACGCAGTTGATATTCGACTACCTGTATCCCGCTGCGGCTTCCGGGCCCGAGGATACGGTCCAGCGCACGGCCAGAGCCGACCGCGTCGCCGCCATCGGCGAGCCCTGGCTCAGCTTCTTCACGGCCGACGAGATCGCGAACATCTTGCGGGAGAACGGGTTCGACCAAATCAACGACCGCGGCGCACCGCATCTCATCGCAGGGTATCTCGGCATCCCGACACCGCAATCGGCAACCATCCCACCCCACGTGCTGTGCGCCACCCGAACCGCATAGCGATTTCGCCCGAAACGCTCAGCAGTCGAGTTGGTCTCGATACAGCGCGCCTCCCGTCTCGATACAGCGCGCCTCCCGTAGAGGGTCGCGCGACAATCCGTCGCCGTACCCTGCACATCGAGTAGCAATGCTCGCGGCACAATCCGCCTCTCCGCCCGAATGCGGTTCGACCGAACCGGCCTACCGCCGACGCATCAGAGCCGCTGAACCAGCAGGTAGCTACCTCGGCTCGGACGCTCGGTGTCGCGATGCGGTTCGCGGTCGAGGCGGGCCCCGAGGACGAGACCGGCCGCAGACATGGCCTCGGTCTCGGCGGACGGGTCGAGATAGTGGAATGTGAGGTCGACCTCGTGGCCCCACCAGTCGGTGATCGTCTTGACGCCACCGACCGGGATGTCCGGGTCGCTGGTGTGAAATGCGATGAGGGCGTGCGCGCCCGGACGCAGCACCCGGGCGAACTCCGCGTAGGCAGTGGCACGCTGGTCATCGTTCAAGTGGATGACCGCGTACAGGCAGACCAAGCCTGCCAGCGATTGGGAGCGCACCGGCAGTGCGGTCATATCGGCCGCGCCGACCGGCACCGAGGTGGTTCGGCACGCCGCCGCGCACATGGCGGGCGAGAGGTCCATCCCGATGGTGCGCACACCGCGGGCGGCAAGATATGCGGCCACATGTGCAGGGCCGCAACCGATATCGGCGACCACCCCGTCCGTGGCGAATTCGGCGACCACGTCGAGCAGGCCGCGGTCGAGTGGTTTGTGCCGCAATTCATCCGCGAGTTCGTCGGTGTAGTGATCTGCCACTTGGTCATAGCCGTGTCTGATGTCGCCCACCTCAGTCAGCATACGGACGTACGTATTCTTTTTACAACCGGGAATCGGTGAGCGACTCAGCGCACGCGAAAGACGGTGAGCCGCCAACCCGTCGCGCGGGTGTGAGCGATCCGGGCGGCAATGGCGAAATGCTGTCGGCCGCGGTCATAGGAGGCGCAAACCTCCGCAGTCGCGGCGTCGACCATCATCAGATCCACCCGGAACAGCACCGCGGCGCCTAGCGTGCGGCCGGGCGCGAGGTCGGCTCGGACCAGCGTCCGCACCGCGGCGACCACACCGGGCGTAGCCATGGTGGCGAGGTGGGCGACCGGCCGTCGGTGGTCGAGTGTCTCCAATGCCAGCCGCAGCGCCCGCTCGACGAATTGCTGTGCAGTCGAATCCAATTCGACAACCGGAGGCGCTGCGGCATGCCCCGCGCCGAGCGCCCGCCGCACCCCCGGCGGCCCGGACCGCCCGGTCTGATCATGCCGCCCCGTAATCCCGGTCCGACACGGTGCCGCCCGCGGCAAATCCACTCTCCGCGCACTACGCCCGCCCGGCCGATATGGCAACAACGGCGGCTCTGTCCTCGGCGCATACGAAAGCCCCGACGGATGTCTCTCCATGCAGCCCCCCGAATTCGAACCACAACCCCCACGCTCGACCGCGAAAGCATCGCACGGATATCTCCGCAGGTAAACCACCCAAGCGACCGCTCGGCAACCGGCTGGACCTGCACCGCCGAACCCGGATCGGGGACCCGGCGGCCGGGTGCCTCGGGCGTAGATCAGACCAGGTTGATCGAATCGAGGAAGCGTTCGGCGTACTCGAAATCCCCCGCGATGTTCACCTCGTGCGATCGCCACGAGGTCCGCGTTGTCGCCCAGGATGGGAAATTGATTGCGGCACTGGTGATTTGCGTCGCGGAATCGTCATCGGAACCGGCAATCACGTACAAACGTCCGCCCTCGGCCGGTTCGAGTCGCCATGCACCGCCGCCGTCTCCGGTCAGCCTCAACCCGATCGGCCGATCGAACCAGATCCGATCACGCGCCCCGAAGTTCGCCAATAGGGGCAGCATCCACTCCAGTACCGATCCCATCCGCCCCGCATCGGTCGATGGGATCTCCTTGCCGAGCGCGGGTGCGATGTCATGGCGAAGGTGGACATGGAAGTCGAAGGTAAGGATCGACGGCAGCAAACGCAGTGGGTAGGAACCGAGTTCGCCGATCGGGATACGGATCGCTGCGAGCGGCCGCCGCCCGGTCGCGCGCGCCACCGTGGCGACCCGCGAACTCCACGTCGCGAATTCCCCAACCACTCGATCGATCTCCCAGTCGGCCCGTCGGGCAACGAAATCATCGTTGAGCCGCTCGATATTTCGGGAGCGCACGACCGCCAGCACATCCGCGGTGAAGTTCAGGTGACACTCCGCGCCGAGATGCGCGATCACATCACGCACCCGCCAGCCCTCGGCCCGGCTCGGCTCCACCCACTCCTGCGGCGTGAGCCCGGCACAGAAGTCCAGAACGGCGTCCCGTTCGCGACGGAACGCGGCGATGAGGTCGGTCATCTCCTGATCCTGCCAAGCGACGATCAGCGACGCGAGATGCGGGCCAAGGTTTGGAGTGGGTCGGTGAGGACATCGGCGAAGGCGAGTTCGGCGGCGCCGACCAGGGGGGCGTCGTCGGCGAGGGCGGACGTACGCAACCGGACGCGCTCGCGGACGGCGAGCAGGCCGTTCACCGCCAGTCGGCTGCGAACCTGGGCGGCGGAGGCGAGGTAGATCTCGCGCAGCACACCACCGAAGATGACCATGGTGGGATTGAAGATGTTGACCAGGTTGGCGACGCCGTAGCCGAGCCAATCACCGATCTGGTGCAATGCGTCTCGGGCGGTGGCGTCGCCGCGGGCGGCGGCATCCACAATCGCCTCGACCGCCGCGCGGCCGGTGAGATCGGTGCGCCCGGCGGCCGCGATCAACGCGAGTTCGCCCGCCTCGGCTTCCAGACAGCCGCGCGAACCGCAGGTGCAGGCCCGCCCACCAGGATTGACGATCATGTGCCCGACCTCGCCGCCGTAACCGCCCTCACCACCGAGCATCTTGCCGCCCATGATGATGCCGCCGCCGATGCCCACCTCGCCGTGCAGGTAGATCATGTCCGCGATGCCGACCCCAACGCCGCGTTCGCATTCGGCGAGCGCGCCGAGGTTGGCATTGTTGCCGACCGCGACGCGCAGACCGAGCCGCTCGGACAGCAGCGCACCGACCGGCACATCGACCCAGCCGATATTCGGGCCGTACCGGACGACACCGTCCTGCTCGCGCACCATCCCGCAGAACGCGACTCCCACACCCACACATACGGTCTCGGGCCCGGATTCGCGAATCATGTTCTCCGCCAAGGCGGCCAATGCGGTGATCACGTCATTCGGATCGAATGTGCCGCTGGGACGGGGTGTTTCCCGACGATCGAGAATCACCCCACCCAACCCGACCCTGGCAACCGCGAGCCGGTCCGCGCCCACATCCAACGCCAGCCCGTACACCCGTTCCGATTCGGGACGCACCACCAACGATGGCCGCCCGGCCTTACCCGTCTGGCCGGGCAGCTCCTCGCTGACCAGACCGGCCGCGGCGAGGTCGGCGGTCAACGCCAGAATGGTGCTGCGGTTGAGCCCCATTCGCTCCGCGAGCACCGCGCGCGACACCGGTCCGCTCAGGTGCACATGCCGCAGTAGCACGGCAAGGTTCTGCCGCCGGATCTCGTCCGGGGAAGGTGCAGCTCTCATTCGGGCGAACCTCCTCCCGGTCCTCGGTCAACTACCTGGCAACGCACGCTTACGCGACAGGGCGTCCACCCCCGCCGCCAGCAGCAGGACGAATCCTGTCACAACGAATTTGGTGCCCGCGCTGTAGCCCATCAGGCCCATTCCGTTATTGATCACCGCGACCACTGCCGCACCGAGCACCGCGTCGAGCATGCGCCCGCGTCCGCCGAACAGACTGGTGCCACCGATCACCGCCGCTCCGACAGCGGTCAGCAACACATCGCTGCCACCGGTATTCGGGTCGACGGAGTTGGCGCGCGAGGCCGCGATCAGCCCACCGACCGCGGCCATCGTCGAACACAGCACGAACGCCGCGATCTTGATCCGATCGACCGGGATGCCCGCGCGCCGCGCCGCCTCGGTGCTGCCGCCGACCGCGTAGATATGTCTGCCGAAGGACGTGCGGTTGAGTACGAACGTCCACAGCAGCAGCAGCGCGATGATCAACGGCACCACGATGGGCATGCCCTTGAGTGAGTGCAGCGCCGGGTTGCGGCTGCGTTCGTCGTTGAGGATCAGCACGGCCGCACCGCCCACGATCGCCACCGCCGCGATGCGCAGCGCGATCACCGGTCCGGTCTCACCGGTGAGCCCGAGTTTGGTGCGGGCCCGTAGCTTTCGGAACTGGATTACCGCGAATCCCGCGAGCAGCACCGCGTAGATGACCCAGCCGAGCAGTGGCGGCACATTCTTATTGGCGATGGCGACGATGGTCTCGTCGTGGATGGAGATATTGCGGCCGTTGTCCATGATCTTCAGCGCGACGCCCTGCAAGGCCAGGAACGCGGCCAACGTCACCACGAAGGACGGGATGCCGATCTTCACCACGATCGTCCCGATGGTCAGGCCGATGGCGACGCCGGTGAGCAGCGCGACCAGCACCGCCGCATACCAGGGCCATCCCTTATCGGTGAGCAGCACCGCGAGCACCGCCGCGCAGACACCGCTGGTGAATCCGGCCGACAGGTCGATCTCGCCGAGCAGCAGCACGAAGATCAGCCCCATGGCGATGACCGCGATGGCCGCGCCCTGGGTGAACAGATTCGCGAAGTTGCCCTGGGTCATGAAGACCGGGCGCGCGATCCAGAACACCACCGACAGCACGGCGAGCGCGATGATCGAGGGCAGTGCGCCCATATTGCCGCCGCGCACCCGGCCGACATAGGAATTGACCAGTTCGGTCACCGGCGAGGACGTGGCCTCGACCTTATCCATCACCACGTCGCTCATGCCTGCGCCTCGCTAGCACTCGGCTCCAGCATGCGCGAGGCACGCTGACACATGATTCGCTCACTTCGTTCGCTCATGCGCTTACTCCGTTTCCGAGGCCGAGACTTCCGCTGCGGCCCGCCGTGATCAGTTCGACGACCTGCGCGTGCGTCACGTCGGAGGTACGCACCTGGGCCGCCATCCGGCCGAGGTAGAGCGCGGCGATTCGATCGGAGACCGCGAAGACATCGTTCATATTGTGCGAGATCAACACCACCGCAAGGCCTTTGTCGGCGAGCCGGCGGACCAGCTCGAGCACCTGCTGCGTCTGCGCGACGCCGAGCGCTGCCGTCGGCTCGTCCAGGATCACCACTTTGCTGTTCCACAGCACGGCTTTCGCGATCGCGACGGTCTGGCGCTGGCCGCCGGACAGGCTCGCCACCTGCTGACGCACCGATTTGACCGTGCGGACCGATAAGCCCGCCAACGTCTTTCCGGCCAATTCCTCCATCCCGTACTCGTCGAGGACGAGACCGTGCTTCTTCTCCCGGCCGAGGAACATGTTCTGCACGATGTCGAGGTTGTCGCAGAGCGCGAGATCCTGGTACACGATCTCGATGCCGAGATCGGCGGCCTCGCGCGGGTTGTGCACATGCACCGGCTTGCCCTCGAACAGGAATTCACCCGAGTCGATCGGATGGGTGCCGCCGATGCACTTGACCAGGGTCGACTTGCCGGCGCCGTTATCGCCAACCAGCGCCGTCACCTCGCCCGAGTACACGGCGAACGCGACATCGTGCAAGACGTGGACGGGACCGAAACTCTTTTCTATCCCGCGTAATTCGATGACCGGGGTATCCGGCATGGGTGGAGCTCCTCAACAATTGGGGCGCCCCTTCCGCGGTCCCCTCATCGAACGCGGAAGGGGCGGGGCAACACGATCAGCTAGCTAGCTGGCCCTTTCGAGCGACCTGCAAGCAGTCGCTAGCGGACCCTTTCGAGCGACCTGCAAGCAGTCGCTAGCGGACCCCGTTATCCGCGCAGAGCTTGGCGAATTCACCGGTGCACAGCTCGCTCTTGCTGACATAGCCGTCCGCGACGACGTCGTTCACGTTCTCCTTGAAGATCGCCTTCGGCTCCAGCAGTACCGCGGGCACTTTCGCGTTGGCCTCGGGATCGTCGACGGTGCTGTTGGCCTCGCCCTTCTCACCCTTCGCGAGCGCGATCGCCAGCTTCGCACCCGCGTCGGCCTCCAGCTTGATGGCCTTGTAGACGGTCATGCACTGATCGCCCGCGAGCACATTCTGCAGGCCCTGCACCGTGGCATCCTGGCCGGTGACCGGGATCTGGCCGTTGAGCTTCTGCTTCTTCAGCACCGCGATCGCGGCATTGCCGAGGCCGTCGTTGGCCGCGACCACGCCACCGAGATTCGGTGTGCCGGTGAGCATCTGCTCGAAGATGGTGCCCGCCTTGGTGTTATCCCACTCCGGGACGGCCTGGTCCGGGCCCTTCACATATTCGCCCGCGTCGAACTTCGGCTTCAGCACGCTGTCGTAACCGTTCTTGAACAGCGTCGCGTTGTTGTCGGTGGGTCCGCCGTTGAGGTAGGCGACGACCGGGTTGACCGCCTTCTTATCGGTGAGGCATCTGGCCAGCCCGTCCCCCATCAGCTTGCCGACCTTCACATTGTCGAAGGACACGTAGAACGGGGCGCCGCCGCCGAGCGTCAGCCGGTCGTAATCGATGACGGTCACGCCCTGCGACTTCGCCTTCTGGATCACCGCTTTACCGGTGCCGCTGTCCAGGTTGGTGATCATCAGGACCGAGGCCCCATTGGTGATCATCTGATCCGCGATGGTCTGGAAGGCGTTCTTATCCCCCTGCGCGTTCTGGATGTCCGCCTTGATGCCCGCCGCGTCGAACGCCGCCTGCAGATACTTGCGGTCCGCCGTCTCCCACCGTGCGGAGGTCTTGCTGTCCGGCAGGATCACGCCGATCTTGGCGCCCCCACCGGAGTCTTTGTTGTCATCCCCGCAGGCAGTGAGCGAGGTGAGAAGCGCGACCGATACGGCCGCGATGCCGAGGATCCCCTTACGCATCAGGGTGAGCCTTTCGTGGAACCACCGCCCGAACGTGCCGGGCAGTCGAGCTTGAGCGAATGTTGTTCGATGCAACATATTCCACTGTGACGCGGCGCACAGCGGATTCGCGAAGATATTTGTTGTTTGCGATAACAATCCGGCCACAGCAGGCTCGGCCCCGGTTCTGGGCGGTCCGAATCGTTCAGGCCGAGTGGCGAATTCGATGCTCCGCTACATGCACTCGGTTCGAGCACCGTGTCGAGCAGAAGCGACGCCTGCCATTGCGCGAGGTATCGACGAAGACCAGGTCACAGCCATCGCGAGCACAGCGGCCGATCCGGCCCGGATCCTCGCAGAACAGTTCGGCCAGCCCAGCGGCGGTGTATGCCTTGACCCGCTCGTCGATGGGCGCGGTTTCCCGGGCGTAGTGCAGGTGTGGCGATCGGCCATCGTGGGTGGAGATGTAAGGCTGGCTGGTCGTCTCGGCCAGCAGGGCGTTGAGCAGGTCGACCGTGGGGGCGGTGAAGACCTCGTCGAGCCGAGCGATCCACCGACGCAGTTCGGCGGTCTGACTGGCATCGAGCGCGCCGAGCGGCTGGTAGCCGGATTCGGCGAGCAGCTGCAGCAGATCCCGGTTCGGGTCCGCGTTCACCAGTCGCGCGGCGATTTCGGCCGCCGCGCCTCCGTAAGGGTTGAAATGCACTAAGTCATTACATCAGGCTGGTCGCATGATCGCTATCTGCCCCTCCTGCTCCTGGCCGTCCCCCACCGTGGTGTCCGCGCACGGCTCCGTTCGCTACCTGCGCTGCGTCTGCGGCCAATGGCTGGTCAGCGAGCACGGCTCAGTAGTCGCGACCGCGGGCACCAGCACTTTGACCGCCTGCGGAACCCACTGCGATTGACGGCGCTCGCCGCGTTCAGTCGCGACCGCGAGGGCCGCGCGCGGATCTGGCACCCGCCGACTTGTTGCGGTACATCGCGGTGTCGGCGGCGTGCATCAGTTCATCGATCGCGGTCGGCCGGCCCAAAACGAAAACCGTTCCGATGCTCGCGCCCACTACCACCGCCCGCCCGGCAAGCTGGATCGGCGCGGCAAGAGCATCGAGGAGCAGACCGGAGATCAATGCCAATTGGTCTGCGCCGGTACACCTTTCGACCAGCACGATGAACTCGTCACCACCGATCCGCGCGACCAGCCCACCGGCCGGCTCGACGGATTCCCGCAGCCGCTGCGCGACATCGCGCAACACCCGATCACCTACGGTGTGTCCCCATACGTCGTTGACTTCCTTGAACCCGTCGAGGTCCAGGTAGCAAAGCCCCACTGGCGGAGTCGCATTGGCGAGCCGATCGAAGAACAGCACCCGATTCGGCAACCCGGTCAGGCTGTCGTGGTTGGCGTCGTGCCACAGCCGATCGGCGAGTTTCTTGCGTTCGGTCACGTCGACGGCGATGCCTATCAGGAAGTGGACCCGACCGCCGCTGTCGCGCACCGCCGACATCGATAGGTCGATGCTGGCGATGGTGCCATCGGGCCGCAGGTGGTCGGTCTCCAGCCGGAAGCGGTCGGCGCCGCCGTTGAGCAGCCGTTCGAATTCGGCATAGGCGTCACCGATATTCGCGGGTCCCAAGATCTCGGCGACCGAGCGTCCGGGCATGACAGATGCCGGCTGACCCAGCATTTCGGCAAGCGCCGCATTCACGTCGAGCACCCGACCGGTGGCGTCGATGGTGCCGATACCCACCGATGCTCCCGCGAAGACCGCCTCGAACCTGGCCTCCGACAACTGCCTTCGCACCTCAGCCTCCTGCGCGGCCGAAAGTGCCGCTGCGAGTGTGGTTTCCTGCTCCGCTAGCACCGCGCTCCGCAGCGCTGAGGTGAAACCCGCGGCGAAGTCGGCGGCGACCACTATGGCACGCTCGCGGACCGCCCCGTACTCGGATTCGGTTCCAGTGGGACAGATTTCACGCACCATATCCCAGCAGATAACCTGCACGGATCGGCTGAGGGCAATCGGGTCACGGTAATTCGCCGCGACGAGCACCGCGGCGGCGTCCTTGGCGACCTTCCCATCGATCGTCCCGCGCACCGCGGCGAGAAGCACATCGGCGAGTTCGGCGAGCAGGCCTTCGATCTGGTTCCGAGTACGGGTCGGTGCCACGACGCCATCGAGCGCATCCGCCCAGCGCACCGCCAGCTCACGCAACCCCACTCGAACCCCCTGCCGCCGCCGCGATCAGACCTTCCGGCCCACGCCCCGCCAAGCCGAGCGACCGACCCAGCATCTCGTACTGGTCGCGCTCGGACTCGGGTCGCCAGCCCGCCCCGCCGGATGTGCTGTTGTCGATCACCCGAAAGGTGCAGTCCGCATAGTAGCCGGGGTGATCGGTCTCGGGCGTGTGTGATCATCCCGCTCTCGTGGCCGATCTTCGATGAGCCGACATGCAGACATGCGCATGTCTGCACAATGAGCTACTCTATGCAGCGGCAGCTAGTTCAAGCGGAGAGGACGTTCGACCATGGGAGATCAGTGCGTGCCGTCGAGCAAATCGGCGCAGCCGACCGTTCCGCCGGCCGCAGCCGACCACGACCACTCCCATGATCACGGCACCGGCGGCGGACATGCGCACAATCACGACCACGGCGTGTCCGCGGACTCCGACCCCCGCTGGCTGACCATCGCGCTCGGCCTGATCGTGGTGTTCATGGCGGCCGAGGTCACCGTCGGCATCCTCGCCCACTCGCTGGCCCTGATCTCCGATGCCGCGCATATGCTCACCGACGCCGCATCCATCGTCCTGGCCCTGATCGCGATCCGCCTCGCCAAACGCCCAGCGCAAGGCCAATACACCTACGGCTTCAAGCGCGCGGAAATCCTGTCCGCGCAAGCCAACGGCATTACACTGCTGCTGCTTTCGGCCTGGTTCACCTACGAAGGCATCAAGCGCCTCATCCATCCCCCGGACGTCTCCGGCCCGCTCGTGCTGGTCACCGCACTGCTCGGCATCGTCGTCAATATCGCCGCCGCCTGGAGCATCAGCCGCGCGAACCGCACCAGCCTGAACGTCGAAGGCGCCTTCCAGCACATCCTCAACGACCTCTACGCCTTCATCGGCACCGCCATCGCGGGCGCGGTCGTCTGGCTCGCCGGTTTCGCCCGCGCCGACGCCATCGCCGCACTGGTCGTCGCCGCCCTGATGGCCAAGGCCGGTTGGAATCTGGTCCGCGAATCCGGCCGCATCTTCCTCGAAGCCGCGCCCGCGCATCTGAACCCCGACACCATCGGCGCCCGCATCGTCATGATCCCCCAGGTGGCCGAGGTCCACGACCTGCACGTCTGGCAGATCACCTCCGGCCAGCCGTCGCTATCGGCCCACGTCCTCGTCGACGACAACGCCGACTGCCACGCGGTCCGCTCCAACATCGAAACCACCCTGCACGACGAATTCGCCTTGGAACACACCACATTGCAGGTCGACCACAGCGCCGACGCCGACGCTCACAGCGCCGACCTGCACTGCGCCGAATCCCACGGACCTGTCCATCGGTCCTGAGCGAGGTCCGCGCGATCGCGGTGTTGACCTTCGAGTTACCTGAGGCTCCATGATGGCCTGGTGACAGGTTTCGATGGTGAGTTGATGACGATCGGGGTGTTGGCGCGGGCGTGTGGGCTCACCCCCAGTGCGCTGCGGTTCTATGACGATTGCGGGCTGTTGGTTCCGGCTCGCGTCGATGAAGTGACCGGGTATCGGTATTACCGCCCGGCGCAGGGTGATCGGGCGGTGTTGATCCGGCGGCTGCGGGGGATCGGGGTGTCGCTCGAGGTGATTTCGGAGATCTTGTCGGGTGATACCGATCGGGCGAGGCGGTTGCTCGATGCGCATGTGGTGGAGTTGGAGGCGCGGGCTCGGGAGGCGGCGGTGGTCGCGCGGGCGGTGCGGCAGGTGCTCGGAGGGCGCGTTGTGCTTTCGGGGGCGGTATTTGCGGAGGCGGTCGAGCAGGTGCGGGTCGCGGCGGCTGTCGGGGGTGAAATACCGGTGCTCGGTGGGGTTTTAGTGGAGGCGGCCGCGGGGGCGGTGACGTTGACCGCGACAGATCGGTATCGGTTGTCGACACGGAGTGTGGTGCCGGTGCGGGCAGGTCCCGAGTGGTCGGTGGTTGTCGACGCGGGCGGGCTCGGGGAAGTGAGTTCGTGGCTGCGTGAGGTTCATGAGGTGGAGGTCGAGCCCGGCGCTGGCGCGCTGATGCTTGCGGGCGGAGGCGTGGAGCGGCGGTGCCGCACGATAGACGAGGTATTTCCGAACTATCGGACTGTGTTGACGGGCCTGGCACCGGTTCGGACGCGGGTTGTGATGGCGCGAGACTTGCTGCTCGATGCCTTCGAGGGCGACGCGGTGCTCGCCTGCTCGATCGATCAGACCGGGGTCGCGGCCGGTCCGGGTGCGCGGCTCCCGGCGCGAGTGACCGGATCGGCTGTCGCACTTGCCTTTTCGTCCGCCACATTGCGACCCGCGCTCGTCGGGTCGGTGGGGCCGGAGATCATGCTCGATATCGCCGGGCCGGATCAGCCCGTTGTCGTTCGGTCGGCGACCGATGGGGATCTCACCACGCTCGTCATGCCGACAGCCATGGTTGATACGAAGGAGCACAGTTCATGACCGGCTCTACCTCGGACGAGACGATGGCCGCTATCACTCGCGCGGTCGAGCTCGGACGCGCAGGGTCTGCGGCCGCGGCACGGGATGCGCTGTTGGCGATCTGGAAATCTATTGGGCCGCAAGGTGATCCGCTGCATCGGTGCACATTGGCACATTATTTGGCCGATCTGTATGACGATGCGGCGCAGGCGCTCGCCTGGGATATCCGAGCGCTGGATGCCGCGGACTCACTCTCGAACGACCGCGCACAGCGGTACTCGCCGGGGATCGACGTTCGCGGGTTCTACCCGTCGCTACACCTGAACCTCGCCGACAACTATCGGCGGCTGAGTTCTTTCGAGGCCGCTCAGCGTGAGATCGATTCGGCCCGTGCCTGTTCGGACACCCTCGGCGAGGACGCCTACGCCGCGATCGTACGGCAGGCGGTGGAGGAAGTCGCGGCCGCGATTCGGGCGCGGTCGACCGAACGCCGAGCGTCGGCTCCGGATGGCCGTAGCTGACGGTTCTGCTGCGGCGAATTCAGCTATTCAGCGCGGCAGGGATCGGTGTCCGCGGCCGCCGCACCCCTGCCCGATGCGGTTCGGCTGCTGGACATCTCCGCGAGTCGGGACGCTTCACGCCCATAGAGCGGGTCCGGTTCCGGAGTTCCAACGCCAGCACGGCGGTGCCGGCATATTCTCAGTGCAGAGAACAGTGGCGCGGCAGGCCGACAACTTCGCTCGAAAAGTGTGCCGTGGAGTGAATCCACACGACCCCCTGCATGGCGGCCAGATCTGGTCGAGCCGCACCCGAAGTCCCCGCCGGCGAATGGCCCGATCGGACTCCTGTTGTACACGCCGACCACTGGCAACGCCAGCGCTACGCCGACCCGCCATTTACACTCGCGAAGTAGCCTTCGCCGACTGGTACCCCGCGCTCGGCCGTGACACCCAGGAGTACAGGATGCTTTCTCGATGGAAGAACACCGCCGCATGCGCGGCGGTATTGGTGACCGCCGTCCTTCCGATCGGCGTGACATCGACCGCGCACGCTGCCCCGCAGCAGTGCCCCGACATGTATGTCGTGGCGGTTCCCGGCACCTGGGAAACGTCGAAGTCCGACCCGGGCCAAGGGATGCTCGCCTCGGTCGCCGACGGCTTGCCGGGAGACGTCTGGACCGATTACGTCGCTTACACCGCGACCGCGTTCCCCTGGGAAGGCGAGGTGTACGGGCGCTCCAAACGCGAAGCCCTCGACAACGCCCGCGGCCTGGTGAGTGCGATGGCCCAGCGCTGTGGCGCAACACGATTCGCGCTGGTGGGCTATAGCCAGGGCGCGGACGCCGCCGGTGATCTCGCAGCCGAGATCGGTACCGGGCTCGGTGTGGTATCACCGAACCGCGTGGCATTGGTCGGGCTGATCTCCGACCCCCGCCGCTCCCCCGCCGACAACCTGATCGGCCCGCCCGTCGTGGGCTCCGGCGCCGGTGGTCCGCGCATCGGCGGCTTCGGCTGGCTCGCCTCGAAGACCTACACCTTCTGCGCCGCAGGAGATCTGTACTGCGCGACCCCCGACGGCGACTTCGCCGCTCGCATCGCCGGATTCTTCGCCCAGATCTCCAACCCCGACCCCGCCCAGTTCGGTTCCTACCAGCAGCAGGCGGGCAACCTCATCGCCGATGCCCTCGCCGCAGGCGGTCTCGGCCTGCTACATGACCAACTCAACAACTCCGCCTACGAACAACGCAAACAACAAATCGACGACTTCCTGAAGTCCGGAATCCACCAGAGCTACCCGCAATACACGATCGGCCCCGGCGGCACCACCCCCCTGACCTGGCTGCACCAACACCTGATCGAGGCAGCCGGGGACTGATCACCCGCCGCCCACCTACTGGGTGGCGCAGACCCGAACGCACCACTGACCGGGCTCGAAATCCTGAGCCCAGCCAAGATTCCGAACAGCAGCGAAAAACGGCCCGGAACACCACGTTCCGGGCCGTTCCCCTTTCACCGGAAACCTTGCATCGGAAGTAGCTGGTGGCGACGGATCTAGCATCATCGGTTTACCGAGCAACCGGTAGCATCGGGCGGATGAGCCCGTCGCGCGCTGCTGGTCCCGGGAGCACCGCCCGCACGGGGCCGCTGCGGCGCGACGCACAAGCCAATCTCGCGCGAATTCTCACTGCCGCCGCGGACGTTTTCGCCGAACATGGCTGCAACGCCGCGCTGGCCGACGTCGCCAAGGCGGCCGAGGTGGGCGTGGGGACGGTCTACCGGACCTTCGCGACAAAGGACGACTTGATCTATGTGGTGTACGAGCCGCAGTTCGCGCGCGCCGAACAGCAGGCACTCGACGCCAGCCTCGATCCCGACCCTTGGGCCGGCATCGCTGGGTTCCTGGAAAAGTCGGTCATGACGCTGGCTCCCGATCGTGGCCTTCGGGAGCTGCTGAGCGGGTCCTACAGCGAGACCCTGGGCTGGTCGCGTCCTCGCACGCCGCATCGTCTGGCGAAGTTGGTGGAGGACAGCCACAATCGCACCGGTGAGCATCTCGAGCGGCTCGTGCAACGAGCCCGCGATGCCGGCCTGGTGCGCGCGGATCTCGTCGCCGGAGATCTGCTCCTGTTGTCGATGACTGTGCAGACCTCGGTCGAATTCGGTGGGCCGAGTCATCCCCGGTTGTATCGACGGATGATCGGCTTCTTGATGGACAGTCTGCAACCTGCGCGGGCGGCGCCGACCCCGCTACCAGAGCCCGGACTGACCAATCAGCAGATTGCCGCTCTGGAGCGACAACGGCGCGAGCGAATGTCCGGCTCCCCAGGAAATTGACCGCGGCTTATCGTTCGAGGTGCTGGTTGAGAAAGTCCACGAGCCGACCGGCGACGTCCTGCGTGGTCCACTGCAGGGAGTTCTGCGGGCTTCCGGTGAACGCCACATCACCATGGGCGGCACCTTCGACCACATAACGGGTGCTGTCGACGCCTGCGGCACGCAGCGCGTTGTGGAGTTCGAGGGTCTGGCTCGGCGAGATGGTGGTGTCCACGCTGCCATGGAATATCACAAACGGCGGGTCGTTCGGCTTGATGTAGGTGATCGGGTTCGCACGCGCGACGGCCGCCGGGTCATCTGCCAGAGATGCTGTGCTGGTAGGCCCGTTGACATACCTGGCAGTCGAGGCGAGTAGCGGGGCCATGGCCCGCTGGGTATCAGGGTCGAAATCGGCCTGGACTCGTGACAGGTCGGCGGCACCGAACTTGTCGATCACTGCCTGCACGTCGCTACTTTGGTCCAGATCGGCGCCGATGTCGTAGCGTTTGTCGCCGTTGCTGACGCCGGTCATGGCGGCCAGATAGCCACCGGCGGAGTCGCCCCAGACGCCGACCGAGCCAGGGTTGATGTCGTATTCGGCGGCGTGTGCCCGCAGATAACGGATGGCGGCCTTGACGTCGGAGATGCTGTCGGCGTAGGTCGCACCATCGGGCTGGACCCGGTACTGGATGCTCGCGACGACGTACCCGGCCTCGGCGACGAAGGTGCGCAGGGCGAGGTTTCCGCCCTTGTCGGCCATGACGAACCCGCCGCCGGGCACGTACACGACCAGCGGCTTCGGGCCGGCCGTTTGCGGGACCTGGATGTCCATCGCCAGCTGCTTGCCCTGCCCATCGACCAAGGGCACCGTGGCATATGTGAGGTCGGAGTGGGTGGTGACCGGCGTGCGTCCGCATTGGATCTGCGCAGCCGTGCCCGGCCTGAGGACGGTACTGGTGCTCGTATCGACCGGTACGACGATCGTGGGGGTCGCGACTGCCGCAGCCGGGCCGTTGCCGCCGGCAGGGTTGGCCGGCATCGGACTGCTCGGGCAGTCCTTCGCGACCGCGGGTGCCTCGGGCGCGGCGGTGTCGCTGGTGCCGCCACACGCGACGGTCGTTGGAACGATCATGATGGCGGCGACGAGCAAGGCCGCTCGAATGTGGCGCATCGGTGGACTCCCTACAAACGGAACTACTATTCCGCATAGCATACGTGAGCGCCGGAGCCACGGGCGATCGATCCGGATACGGTTCCTGAATCCGTTCCTTCAGGAACCGTCTGCCAGTCCGATCTCGTTGTCTGACACCATCATTGGCGCACGTTCTGTTGGCACTCAGGGCAATCTGTTCCAGCAAGGTCTCAAACCACAAGCGCCGCGCCTGGCCAAGCACATGTTGGTGTGCGGGTATCCCTCAGGAAGGTCCGGAGACGTGTAGAAATGCTCCGGAACACCTGCTTGACTGTCTCTGCGCCTTCCACCAGCACCCCATTTTTCGGCCTAATCGCCGGTTCGATCAGGGAACACTGAATGTTGAGTTAACTGTGCCCATCGCGTCACCGTGTGCGGACCGGGTGCTTATGGCTTGACGTCGTTGTCGAGCCGGTCCCGTTCGTCGACCGCTGCGGCGAGGACGGAGGAACCCGGTCGTTTGCCGAATTTCCATTCGTTGAAGGCCAGGTTGAGCAGGACGGCGGCGACTGCGGCGGCGCTGATTCCGGAGTTCAGGACCACGGCGATTCTTTCGGGGAGGGCGTCCCAGAATTCCGGTGCCGCAACGGGTATGAGGCCGAAGCCGATGCCGACCGCGACGATGATCATGTTGAGATTGTCCTGGTAGTCCACCCGGGACAGGGTGCGAATCCCGCTCGCCGCAACCGATCCGAAGAGCACGAGTCCGGCGCCGCCGAGTACCGGGTACGGAATTCCGGCGACTATCGCGCCGACCACCGGGAGCAGGCCGAGCAGCAGGAGAATCAGGCCGCCGGTCGCCACTACGAACCTGCTTTTGATTCCGGTCAGTGCGACCAGGCCGACGTTTTGTGCGAATGCGCTGCAGGTGAAGGATCCGAAGACCGGCGCAACCGTCGTCGACAGCATGTCGGCTCGCAACCCGTCCGCCACGCGCCTGGCATCGACGTCGGTTCCGACGATTTCACCGATCGTGAGGATGTCGGCCGTGGTTTCGATCAGGGTCACCAGGATCACGATTGTCATCGCGACGATGGCCCCGACTTCGAAGGTCGGCGCCCCGAAGTGCAGCAGTTGCGGCGGCGCGACCAGGCGGGCGTCGCCCACGTCGGAGAAATCGGCCTTGCCTGCGCACCCCGCGATGACGGTACCGAGCACCAGCCCGATAAGAATCGACAGTCGCGACAACGCGCCCTGGAACAGGCGACTGATCACCAGAATGATCAGCAGCGTCAGGCCGGCGAATCCGATGTTGGCCAGGGAACCGTAGTCGGGTGCGGCGGAGCTGTTGCCCATTGCCCAGTTGAAGGCGACCGGCATCAGTGAAAGGCCGATCACGGTGATGATCGTGCCCGTCACCACCGCGGGGAACAATCGCACCAGTTGCGCGAAGAACGATGACAGCACCAGGCCGATTACCCCGGCGACGATGATGGAGCCGAATACCGGACGTAACCCGCCGGTGGTGGCAATCGCCACCATGGTCGATACGCCGGCGAAGGAAACCCCCTGCACGATGGGCAATCGGCTGCCGAACGGTCCGATTCCGAGGGTTTGCAGCAGCGTGGCGAGGCCCGATACGAATAGGGCCGCCGTCACCAGTAATCCGATGTCGGCGGCGGATAGCCCGGCCGCGCCGCCGACGATGAGCGGTGGCGCGATCACACCCCCGTACATCGTCAGAATGTGCTGGGCTCCGTAGGCGGCCAACTGTCCCGGCGAGTGTCTTGCATCCTCCGGTCGTCCACTGTCCGCCCGGCCGCGACGCCAAGTCAACATCCCCATACCTCATCCTCTCCGACCGCGGAAATGATGTTCCGCTACACGGAAATGTGACAGGCCTCACTCGAGTGTGACTACCGTAGGTATGCCCAGTCTTCGGTCCCTCGTCGCTACACCACATTGTTGGTTCGGCTAATTGCCTCTTTCTCTACTGTCGCCCCACGCTTATTGCGAGTCGACGTGATGCAACCATGTGACGCTCCATCCACCCGCGGGACGGCCCCCGGTTTGGTTGACTCCATCACCGGCCACTCCTTGCACAAGCTGCTGATCGACCTCGGCCTGGACGCCGGATTGTCGGCCGTCATGGTCGCCGATCAGGTCGGACACGCAAATCCGACCGAAACCCTGAACACCTACGCCACAAGAGGGCGGCCGAGTAAACGCTGGCCGCGACCATCCAGGACGCCGTGTTCCCAGGCCAAAAAGTCGAGTAAAGGTCTAGTGGACCGAAAAATGGCCCAGGCCAGAGAGTTCGAAAACCCTCTGGCCTGGGCCGCTTGTAGCGGGGACAGGATTTGAACCTGCGACCTCTGGGTTATGAGCCCAGCGAGCTACCGAGCTGCTCCACCCCGCGTCGGTAGGAGCAACGCTACAGCATGCGTGGGCGGATCACCTAAACGGGCGTTGGGACCGGCGGGTAACGGGGGTGTGGTGCCAGCATGGGGGCATGACGATTACTACCGGCGCCATTGCTCATGTCCGACTTACGGTTTGCGATATCGGGAGGTCGCGGGCGTTCTACGAGAAGGTGTTCGGGTGGCCGGTGGCGCTCGAGGTGCCCACGGACGCGGATGCGGCGACTCGGGAGCGGTTGGGGTTCTTGTTCGGTGGGGTGATCTATCGGATGGAGCACGGGATGATCGGGTTGCGGCCGGTGGGGAACGACATCTTCGACGAGAATCGGGTTGGGCTGGATCACCTCGCGTTTCCGCTGGGGTCGCTGGCCGAATTGGAGGCTGCCGCAGCACATCTCGACGCATGCGGGGTGGCGCGGGAGGAGATCAAGGACATCGGGGTCAGCTACATCCTGGAGTTCCGGGATCCGGACAATATCGCGCTGGAGCTGATTGTTCGCAAGTAGTCAGCGTTTGGGGAGATCCGCGATTCGGGTTCGGTGGCGTTCCTGGAGTTCGCGGGCGCGGCGGAGGTAGTCGATGACGGTGCGGAGTTCGGCGTCGCTGTAGCGGGCCACCTCGGTCGCGCCCTCTTGGGCGATCGGGCCGTAGATCTGCATGACCTCGGCGGTCGCGGCGTCGGTGATGCGGATCTTGACCTTGCGCCGGTCGCCGGGTTCGGGGTGGCGCGCGACGTAGTCGAGTTTCGCCAGGCGGTCCAGCATGGTGGTGACGCTGCCGCTGGTGAGGCCGAGTTCGGCGGCGAGTTCACCGGGGGTCGACTCCCCCTGCCAGAGAATCTCCAGGCAGCGCAGGTCGGTGCGGTTGACGCCGAGTACCGCGGCGGCGGCCTGATCGACCCCGTCCACGGCCGCCTGTAGCGCTTGCGCCGCACGTCCGGCCTGCTCGACCAGCTCGCTCAAATTTTCTCTTGACATTCAAACCTCTCGATAGTCAAACTACCTATGTCTTGACAATCAAGATACATCGGAGTCGAGAGAGATTCGGGAGACACACCATGAAGAAGGCACTGATCATCGGCGGCGGGATCGCCGGCCCGGTCACCGCGATGGCGTTGCAGCGGGCGGGAGTGGAGCCGATCGTGTGCGAGGCCTACCAGGAGGCCGCGGCCGAACAGATCGGCGCATTCCTGACGGTGGCGGTGAACGGGCTGTCGGCGCTGGCCCTGCTCGACGCGCAGCACGTGGTGACCGATATCGGATATCCGACCGCCACGCTGTCGTTCTCGACCAGCGCGGGCAAGCACATCACCGATATGCCGATCGGCGGCACACTCCCCGATGGCACGGTCACCCACAGCATCAAGCGGCGCGATATGTACCGGGCACTCAATGCCGAGGCGACCCGGCGCGGGGTGCGATTCGAGTACGACAAGCGGCTGGTGGACGCCACCGCGACCGCCGACGGCGTACGCGCGAGCTTCGCCGACGGCACCACGATCGAGGCCGACGTGTTGATCGGCGCGGACGGAATCCGCTCCCGCACCAGGGAAATCATCGATCCGGCCGCACCGAAGGCGCATTTCCTCGGCATCTACGGGCTCGGCGGCTTCGTCACCGATCGGGGACTGCACCGCGAACTCGGCCTGCGTCCCGGCATCTACAACATGGTCTTCGGCAAGAAGGCGTTCTTCGGCTGCTTCGTCGCACCGGACGGCGAGATCTGGTGGTTCGCCAATATGCCCAGTGCACAGGAACTTTCAGGCACCGCGCACACCACGTCGGCACAGTGGCGCGAACAGCTCGTCGCGTTGCTATCGGCCGATCGCGGCCCGGCGGCCCGCATCGTCGCCGCCACCTCGGACGACACCTTCGTCCCAGCGTTCAACCAGTACGACATGCCGACGGTCCGGCAGTGGCACAACGACAACATGGTGATCGTCGGCGATGCCGCGCACGCCGTGGCCTCCTCTTCCGGTCAGGGCGTATCGATGGCCGTGGAAGATGCTGTGACACTGGCGATCTGCCTGCGCGATATCCCGGACACCGCCGCGGCCCTAGCGGCCTACGAAGACCGCCGCAGGGCGCGGGTGGAGCGGGTCGTCGCCTATGGCGCGCAGACCAGCGGCGACAAAGCGTCGAATGGCCTGGGCCGACTCATAGTTCGGCTGCTGACCCCGTACTTCCTGAAGAAGGCGGCCAAATCTGGTGTTGCCCCGTTGAATTGGATGTTCGACTACCGCGTCGGCTGGGAGACCCAGCCGGTGGCACGGCAATTCAGCGACTGACCGTCAGATCACGCTGACGCACCGCAGACTTCGGTGTCGACGCCAGCGTCTTCGACAGACTGGTGCGCATCGTGGTGGCGGAGTCGAGCAGGTAGTTCTGCCGTACCTTCCACGGATGCCGGTCGCCCTGCCGGGGAAAGTCCGCGATCGAGCGCTGCACATAGCCGGCGGCCAGATCCAGTAGCGGACGCTCGTCGAGCTTGCCGTCCGGCTTCGGCACTACCGCGGCATAAGCTTTGCGGTCCATATGGTTCAGGACTTTGCACACCAGCCGGGAAGTCAGGTCGGCACGCAGGGTCCAGGAGGAATTGGTGTAGCCGATGCAGACGGCGAAGTTGGGCACGCCGGTGAGCATGGCCCCCTGCCAGACGAACTGCTCCGACAGGTTCACCGCCCGACCGTCGACCCGCAATGCGATGCCGCCGAAGGCCAGCAGCCGCAGCCCGGTCGCGGTGACGACGATATCGGCCGGCAGGACTCGGCCGGACTTGAGCCGGATCCCTTCGGGCACAAAGGTTTCGATGTGATCGGTGACGACCTGCGCCTTACCCTTCTTCATCGCCTTGAAGAAGTCGGCGTCGGGAACGGCGCACAGGCGCTGGTCCCACGGGTCGTAGGTCGGGGTGAAGTGTTCGGCAACGGCCTGCTCATCCTTGAGGATTCGGGTCGTCAAGCCGGTGAGCAATTTGCGAGCCGCCTGCGGACGGCGGCGGCAGTACTGGTAGAAGCCGATGCTGAACAGGATCTTCTTGGTGCGAATCACCCGGTGCGCCAACTTCGGTGGCAGCAACTCGCGGATCTTGTCGGCTTGCTTGTCACGACCGGGGACGGCACTGATCCAGGTCGGCGTGCGCTGCAGCATGGTCACCGACTCGGCCTGATCGGCCATGGCGGGCACCAGCGTCACGGCGGTGGCGCCGCTGCCGATGACGACGACGCGCTTGCCTGCGTAGTCGAGTTCTTCGGGCCAGAACTGCGGATGGACGACCTGCCCGGTGAACGAATCAATTCCGGGAAACTCCGGCGCGTGACCTTGGTCGTAGTTGTAGTACCCGGCGCAGGCATACAGGAAATTGCAGGTCAGGGTGCGATGTACCAGGTCGTCCCCGGCGCGCTGTTCGAGCGTGAGCGTCCAGCGCGCCGACTCGGTGGACCAGTCGGCACCGATGACCTTGCTGCCGTACCGGATGTGCCGGTCGATACCGAACTCCGCGGCCGCCTCCTCGACATAGCGCAGGATCGACGGACCGTCGGCGATCGACTTCGCATCCCGCCACGGCTTGAACGGGTAGCCGAGGGTGAACATATCCGAATCCGAGCGAATTCCGGGGTAGCGGAACAGATCCCAGGTCCCGCCCAGCGACTCGCGCGCCTCCAGCACGGCATAGGTCTGGCCGGGGCATTCGGTCTGCAGGCGATACGCGGCGCCGATGCCGGATAGCCCAGCGCCGACGATCACGACATCGAGGTGCTCCGGAACTACGGCAGTCTCCGGCCCACCTGCCACCCGGCCACCACCCCTCATCGAATCGCTGCGCGATGCTGGTCTCATTGCTCCAGTCTGCGAGGACCTAGGACTGAATTCTTGACTTTGCACGACAAGTATTTGATTCTGAGCGACATGTCGGTGATTCGGTCCGCAGGGCTGCGTGGGTTTCGCGCGACGGTGGCCGAGCTCGGCGGGAACGCGGAGGAGTTCGCCACCGCCGTTGGGCTGCCGATCGCGGCGCTCGACGCCGACGATCTGCTGGTGCCGGATCAGGCGGTCGCCGCAGTACTGGAGTTGGCGGCCCATCGGCTCGACTGTGCGGATCTGGGGCTGCGCATTTCGCAGCGTCAAGACCTCGACATGCTGGGGTCGCTGGCGCTGGCCATCCGGAATTCACCGACACTGACCGACGTCTTCGAATGCTCGTCGCGCTACTTGTTCCTGCACGCGCGCTCCCTCAGCCTGACGCTGCAGCCCGACCCGTATGGCGATCGCGGCGTCGTCGCAGTGCGCTACGGCGTCCAGCCCGGCCTGCCGACACCCGTCCAGGGCACCGACCTGGGGCTGGCCTTCGTGCACCGCACCATCCAGCGGCTGGCGGACGATCGCTACGGGCTGCGCTCGGTCGAGTTGCCGTACCGCCCGGCCGCATCGATCGCCGTCTACGAGGAATGCTTCGGCGCGCCGGTACGGATCGAACGTCCCGCGGCGGTGCTGCGGGTGCCGGGCAATCTGGTCACCCGCCCGCTGAGCGGCGGCGATGAGAATCTGCACCGCTTGGCCATGGCGTTTCTGGCCGAACAGTCCGGCGGCGCGGACGCCTCGATCGTGCCGAAGGTGCGCGCCGCCGCCCAACAGCTACTTGGCACGACTCCCCCGGAAATCGCCGCCGTCGCAAGGCTTTTGACGATCCACCCGCGCACGTTGCAACGTCGCCTCGCCGCCGAGGGCAGCTCGTTCGCCGGCATCCTGGACACCGTGCGCCGCGATGAGGCCCGCCGCTACCTGACCACCACCGATATGCCGATGAGTCAGGTCGCCTCGCTGATCGGCCTGTCCGAGCAGGCCACGTTCACCCGGTGCTGCCGAAGATGGTGGGGCACAACACCTACTGCGGTTCGCCGCGAAGGCGCGCACCATCGGCCGTAGCTATCGCAGCTGTCCCACAACCTCTTTGGTCGCCTCCGCGACCAATGCGTTGTCCGCCTTGGCATCTGGCGCGGTATGGGTGGTCAGCACGGCGATCACGATCGGTGCGGCGCTATCGGCGGGCCAGGTGACGGCCACATCGTTGGCCGAACCGTAGTCGCCGGTGCCGGTTTTGTCGCCGGTCTTCCATCCGGCGGGCAGGCCGGCGCGAATGCGACTGTCGCCGGTGGTGTTGGCGACCAGCCACGCCGTCAGCTGTGCGCGCTCCGGCGCGCCGAGTGCGTCACCGACGGTCAGTGCCCGATAGTCGGCCGCGATCGCCGCGGGCGTGGTGGTGTCCTGCTCGTCACCGGGAATGGCGGTATTGAGCGTCGGCTCCCAGCGATCCAGCCGGGAGACCTGGTCGCCGATGGACCGCAGGAACTGCGTCAGGCTCTGCGGGCCGCCGAGCAGTTTCAGCAGTTCATTGCCCGCGGCGTTATCGCTGCGGGTGATCGCGGCATCGCACAACTCGGACACCGACATACCGGTCTCGATCCGGGTGCCGGTGACCGCCGAGCCACCCGCGGCCGCGACATCGGCCTGGGTGAAGTGGATGATCTGCTCGAAATAGCCAGTGGCGAGCGGATGTTCGCGCAGCAGCGCGGCGCACGCGAGCGTCTTGAACGTCGACATCATCGCGAACCGCTCGTCTTGGCGGTAACCGACAGTCTTTCCCGAAGCGGTGTCGACCGCGAACACACCGAGCCGGGCCTGATGCTGCTGCTCGATACCGGTGAACTGGGCCGAAGCGGCCGCCATGGTCGGCGCTACCGGAGCCGGATCATTCGCTTCGGACCCGCACGCGCCGATCAAGGGCAACGTCACCATGGTCAGCACGACGGATCTCACGCGCGTCGAGGTCCATCCGCTCCTACCGATCTTTGTCATGGCGACACGACAGCACAGTCCTGGCACGACTGTCCAAGACCGACGCGGCCGAAAGTCGATATCCCCACCGATATCGTCGCAGCGTAGAGCCCCGAGGCCGCATTGACGAGTCCGGCGAACTACGTCACTCGCAGTACCGCCTTGCCGCGCAAGGTGCGCGCGGCCAAGGCTTCGAACGCGTCCGCGGTCTGCGCCCAGTCGAGCGTCAGGCCGATGAGTGGCGTGAGACGACCATCGGCGACCAGATCGGCGAGTATGCCGAGGTCTTCACCCTTGGTCTCCTCGGGGACCGGGCTGATGAAGCCGACGATATGCGCGTTCCAGCCCTGGGCGTAGAAGTCGGCCAGGTTCAATTCGGCTGCGCCACCGATATTTCCGTACCAGGCCAGGTGTCCGCCGGGGGCTATCCGGCGGATGGCCTGCGCGGTGATGGGGCCGCCGATGCCATCCAGGATCAGATGGAAGGGGCCCAATCCTGCGTCATCCAGGGAAGTTACGATATGCCGTGCACCCAGGGCACGCGCCTCGGCCTCCCGTTCCGGGCTGCTGACCAAAGCGGTCACCCTGGCTCCCGCGGCAGCGGCCAACTGCACCGCGTACTGGCCGACGCCACCGGTCGCGCCGGTGATCAGGACCTGTCGGCCGAGCACAGCGCCGCCGACCCGCAATGCCCGCAATGCGGTCAGGCCGGCGATGGGCAGGGCCGCGGCGGCCTCGAAGGAGACGCGGTCGTCGAGCACGGCCGTACAGTGCACCGGCACCGCAACGCGCTCGGCCCAACCCTCCCAATCGAGATAGCAGACCACTCGATCGCCAACGGCCGGCCCCTTACCACTGGCGGCCGCTCGGACAACTACACCAGCGACATCCTGACCGGGCCGCCAGCCGTCGGGACGGCGAGCGATCAGATTGGCTTCATCATGGTTCACGGCGTATGCGCGAACCGCTACGACCACCTCGTCGGCCGCCGGATCCGGTTCGGGCAAGTCGTCCGCCAGCCGCAATCCGCCGCGCGCCGCCGGGTCGGTGATGAAACCGCGCATGACACCGTCCTTTTCGACCAGGCCGAGCCATCCGCAGGTCCGGCCCGACAGCCGCACTGTCCGTGCCGAATCCGGCACATTCGGCTACCCTATCGGCGGCGGCTGGACAGCACCGAGCGCGAGTGCTCAAATATCCCCGCCCGATCTTTCGCGGGTAATCGGTAACCGGTCCGAATCAGCGCCGGGCGCAGCGCGGCGATCGCACGTGGCACCGGATCCTCGCCCCAGATCCCTTCGATCAATTCCGCGGCGGTGACCGACTTCCCGGCTGCTGGTGTCGGTCGGCGACGGTTACGCGCTGCGGATCGCACCGGGCGCCACCGATATCGAGGCGGTCGAAGCCCTGGTGGCGACCGCCGAACGCGCCGAAACCCCGGACGCGGCCCGCACGGCTTTGATCGACGCGCTGGCCCGCTGGCGTGGCCCTGCGCTGAGCGGTTTGGCCGGTCCGTTCGCCGACCGGCAGCGCACCCGGCTCGAGCAGTGGCGATTGGCAGTAGCCGCTCGATGGCGGCGGCGTCGGCGTTCTGGAATGCGGTGATGTACGCGTCGAGGAGTGCGCGCTGCTCCGGGCGGATTTCGGTATCGTCGGAATCGTGCCCGGCCTACGACGAGCTGGTTTGCTATTCGGTGCACTGCTCGCCCTGGTCGCAGTCCTCGGTGTGGCGGGTCTGCCGGTGTATGTGTATCCGCAGACCGATCCGTTGCGTCCGGCCGACGCGATCGTGGTGTTGGGCGGCACCGCGTATGAACGTTTCGAACTCGGCCTCGATCTCGCCGAGCGCGGCTACGCGCCGCAGCTGCTGATATCACGATCCACCGGCGAAGACGATTCGGTGATGGACCGGTACTGCGCGCCCCGATTCGAGTTCACCGTCAGCTGTTTCGTACCGGATCCCTGGACGACCGACGGCGAGGCGCGTGAGATCAGGCGACGGGCACGGCTTTACGGTTGGCACCACATCATCGTGGTGACCTACACCCCGCATGTGTCCCGGGCCAGGTACATCGTGAGCAAATGCTTCGACGGCGAGTTGACCATGGTGGCCAGCCCGAGCGAGAGCGGCGTGAAATTCTGGACCTGGATGTACATCCGGCAGTCCGCGGGCTATGTGCGGGCATTCTTCAGCCGAGGCTGCTGAAGCGGAAACGAACGGCTGCCCGGTCTCCTACAGTTGATGAGCCCCGCGCGCGTCGTAACGGACGCGACAGCGGGGTGGATACGGTTGTTGGGAGAGGACCGCCGTGCGAATCGATGAGCTGCGAGCGGTCGGTGACGACGACCTGGCCGCCGATGTTGTCATTATCGGATCCGGGCCCGCCGGGCTGACCATCGCGACCGAGCTGGCCGGATCACCCCTGCGCGTACTGGTTTTGGAGAGCGGCGGTCGGACCGCGACCGAGGAGGTCGACGCACTCGCCGATATCGAGAATGTGGGCGCGCGCCGGGCGCAGTCGGATCGGGCCGCGGGCGACCGGATCCTCGGCGGCGCCTCCCATACCTGGAGCGGACGCTGTGGCCTGCTCGACGACCTCGATTTCCGCAGCCGCCCTTGGGTTTCCGGCTCCGGCTGGCCGATCGACGCGGTGGCGCTGGAGCCGGTGCTGGCGCGCGCGGCCGACCATATCGGGATCGGCTATGGCAGCGGATTCACCGATGACGCGTTCTGGGAGCTGGCCGGTCGCACCCGGCCCGCGCACGCCCTCGACCCGACCCGATTGCGCCCGTACTTCTGGCAGATCAGCCGGGATCCGGCGGATCCGTTCGATTGCAAGCGGTTCGGCGCGCATGTGAAAGATCTTGTCGCACCGAATGTCCGGGTGCTGGTCGATGCCACCGTCACCCATATCGACACCGATCCCGAAGGCTCGCGGGTGGTTTCGCTCCAGGTCGCCGGAACCGATCCGCGACCGCGAACGGTACGCGCGACGACTTTCGTGCTGGCCACCGGCGGTATCGGAAATCCACGACTGCTGCTGGCTTCTCGGCGCATCGTGCCCGAGGGCATCGGCAATCGGCACGATATGGTCGGTCGCTATCTGATGGACCACCGCTGCGGCGCGGTCGGTGAGCTGAATCCAGCCGTGGCCGACAGTGCGTTGGAGCGCTTCGGCAAATACGTGGTGAAGAACCCGCACGGCAAGCACACTTTTCTGCACGGCGTGGCATTGTCACCGAAGATCCAGGAGGCCGAGGGGCTGCTCAATTGCGCGCTGTGGCTGCAGGAGGTCCCCGCCGAGGACGATCCGTGGGAGTCGGTGAAGCAGTTGCTGCGCGGTCGCGGCGACCGGCATGACGCGCGAGTCGCGATGACCAATCCCGGATTGCTGCTGGCCGGCGCGCGGCGCAGACTCATCCAGCACACGGGGCTGCCGCACAAACTCGATCGAATCGAGTTGCGCTGCATGGTCGAACAGCTGCCGAATCCGCGCAGCCGGGTCACCCTGGCCGAGCGCACGGATCGGCTCGGCGTACCGCTGGCGCGGGTGAACTGGCGCGTCAATCCACAGGAGGATCACACCGTGCGCCGGGCGGCGACGCTGGCGGTCGAGGAATTCGCGCGGCTGGGATATCCGGCACCCGCGCTGTACGAGTGGGCCCGCGCGGACAGCACGCAGGCGCCGTTGCTCACCGACTGGGCGCATCCGACCGGGACCACCCGGATGTCGGCGGACCCGAGTACGGGCGTGGTCGACCCCGACTGCCGGGTGCACGGGATGGCGAATCTGTTCGTCGCGGGCAGCTCGGTATTCCCGACCACCGGCCATGCCAATCCGACCCTGACGATCGTGGCGCTGGCCATTCGACTAGCTGATACTTTGCGGAGTTTGGCATAGTCTGCGCCTCATGGACGAGATGAGCGGCGGTTCCGGAAGCGGTGCGTCGCATCCGCACGAACCGCATGTCAAAGGCTTCGCGTCCCGGCTGAACTGGTTGCGCGCGGGGGTGCTCGGCGCGAACGACGGCATCGTTTCGACCGCGGGTCTGGTCGTCGGTGTCGCCGCGGCGACGACCAGCGCCTCGGCCATCTTCACCGCCGGCATCGCCGGACTGACCGCCGGCGCGCTCTCGATGGCGGTCGGCGAATACGTTTCGGTCAGCACGCAGCGGGATTCGGAGCGTGCGCTGCTCGCCAAGGAGCGCAGGGAACTCAAGGAAGAACCGGAGTACGAGTTGGCCGAACTGGCCGACATCTATAAAGCGAAGGGGCTGTCACCGGAGACAGCGCGTCAAGTGGCCGAGGAGTTGACCGCCTACGACGCGTTCCGCGCCCACGCCGAGGCCGAACTCGGTTTGGATCCGCGGGATCTGACCAATCCGTGGCAGGCGGCCATCTCCTCGGCCATCTCGTTCACCCTCGGCGCACTGCTGCCGCTATTGGCAATCATCCTGCCGCCCACCACCGCCCGCATCCCGGTGACGTTCGCGGCCGTGCTGGCGGCGTTGGCGATCACCGGGTCGATCAGCGCCCGCCTCGGTGGCGGTAACCGCGCACGCGCGGTGTTGCGCGTGGTGATCGGTGGTGCGCTGGCGATGGCGGTGACCTACGGCATCGGACAGCTGGCGGACGTCGCCGGGGTGTGACTCATTCAGTAATAGTGCCGCCGGCCGCCGACCGGGCGGCCCACCGATCCGACCAGCGCGAGAATCGCGCCGATCAGCAGCAGGATGATTCCTGCGGTGGTGAGCAGTGAAATACCCAGCAGATAGCCGACAATGAGGAGTATCAATCCGAGGACGATCATGGTCGTTTTCCTTACTTGGTCGTCTTCACCGTGGTGCGGCCGGATGTTTCGACCGGCGCCGTTCCGGTGGGCCGGCGCATGAACCGATTCCAGCTCCACACCGACTTTCCGCTCGGCGGCGTGGTCGCCGTCGGGCCGGATGGTTTGGTGACAGACGGTTTGGCAGCGGGTGGTGCTCCGGCGGGTGGCCGTTGCGCCGCCTTATCCTTGGCCGCCATCTCGCGGCGCGACTGCCGCAGCTCGCGGCGGACCACACTATTGCGGCGGGAACTGCGCCAGACACCTGCCAGCAGCAGGCTGAGTCCGAGCATCCCGATCGCCCCGATCGCCATTCCGTAGAGGAAAAGTTCCCCCGCGGAGGCGGTGAAGTGATAGTCGAATACTCCGAAATCGCTGGTTGACGTACGAACTTCGCCCGTATTGGCCGCCACTCCAGCGACGCCGATAACTACCGCGCCGATGAGGACGACGAGCCCGATGATAATGATCATGACAATCCCGTTGCGCTGGTTTACATTACAACTTCGCTATGCCCGGTAATTCGACAGTTAAACACGCACCCGGCGCGGCGGTTCGGACATTTGCCCAGCGTCGCCCGAGGTCGAGGCGAGCTGCCGCAGCCCGACCACCACGGCGACAACGACACTCGCGCCGTCGAGCAGTCGCGGCCAGTCGGCGCCCGCATCGTCCAGTGCGACACCGAGTTCCAGCCGATCAATCCGAAACAGATTTCCCTAGCGGCTGCGCCCATAGGGCTGTGAGAGTTCCCAGCGCTGCTGGCGCGTCAGGCGATTGGGCACCAGCTGCCACCAGGTCACACACCGCCAGACCCATTCGAGCGGACCGTAGCGCAACCAGCGCAGCCAGTAGTAGCTGACGGTGGCCTGTACCGCGATGATCGCGGCGGCCAAGCCGAGCAGTGTGCCGTAATGGTTCGAATCGGACAGGCCGAGCCAGGGATCAGCGGCGAGGATCAGGGTGGTCGCCGAGACGTAATTGGTCAGCGCCATGCGACCCATCGGCTCGAGCACCTCCGCGAAAAGCTCGCCGGTTTCGGTACGCAGGAACAGCAGCAGTCCGGTCAGATACGCGAGCGCGCCGAGCAGTCCGGCCACCGGTGCCGCGCTGCCGGTCCACAGGTTTGTATAGGGCGTGCGGTACTCCCAGACTCCCGCCACCAGGGCAGCGGGCAGGGCCAGCGCGAACACTACGGCGAGCCACCAGCCGTGCTCGCGCAGGTTGTCGGCAAGGCCGAAGCGATCGGCGGCGAAGCCGAGCAGAAAAAGGCCGGGTACCAGCCCTAGTCCGCCACCGAGGGCGACGGCCACCCCGATCGTGCCGACCAGCCCGGCCAACAACAGCACCCAGCGCGGCAGACCCGAGGCGGGCAGCAGAATCACCAACCCGACGATCGCGTACGGGAACAGCGCCTCACCCGGCCGGAACACGTGGTGGATCAGACCGAATATGCCGAGTGCGACGAGCCTGCGGACCAGCACTACGCGCGGACGCGCGGTGAGTTGCGCGGCGCGGTCGAGGAACAGCGAGAAGCTCAGTCCGAACAGGAACGAGAAGATCGGGAAGAACCGGCCCTCGAACAGCACCGACAGCACATGCCGAGCCGGATCGACGGTGCCGGGCCCGATGGTCGCCCGCATATCGGTGAGCTGCCAGATATCGACCACCAGAATCCCGCACAGCGCGAAGCCGCGCGCGGCGTCGAGCTCGTGGATGCGCCGGTGCGCACCGTCGCGATTCATGCATCCACGCTATCGAGGACCCCGTCCCGGATCCCGCTCATCGGATGCGGTGTCGCGGAGGAGTTGCGCGAAGTACTGACCCGGGTCAACGAGGCCGCACGGCGAGCGAGCGACCCGGCTACATCACGAGGAGTGCACGCATGAGGAGACCCGATCCCATCCAGTGGATCGGCTACGCCGTCGGGCGTCGGCTGCCGGATTCGTTGCGCGAGTGGGTGCGCAACGACCTCACCGGCAAGTACGCGACGCCACGGCATATCGTGCGTGGCCTGGTGCCGTTCACGCCGCTGTTCGCCGTATTCCTTTTCTTTCCAGGGGAATTGTGGTTGCGCGGGTCGATGGTGCTGCTGGCGGTGCTGCTCGCGCTGTTGTACTGGCCCGCAACCGATCCCGCCGCCGAACGCGCGCTCGTCCAGCGCTACGTCTTGCCGGCCTTCGCTGGATAGGCCGGCGCCGCCGCACCCTTGGCCGACGAGTGCGAGTGCGCGGCAGCGGGCGTCCGCTGCGTTGCAGCCAAAATCCGCGACAATCGTGACACAGCTCGAAATCGCCGGGTTCGGCTGGAACTGCAAGCTCAGACCGATATCGAGCGACCGCCGTCGGGCCGGGCTGCCACGTTCACCGGTAGCGGCGAGGGGCCGGGCGGCGAGTAGTTGGGAAGTTGGGCGGTCTGGTCTCGGTCGGCTTGGCGCGCAGGCAGTTTCGCCAGGGCGCGTCTGCTGGGCGGGTCAGTTGGCGGAGTCGTTTTCGGTGCATCGCGGATGTCAGCGCAGGGCCCACGGAGCGATGGCCTGGACGGCGGGCCAGCCGAAGTCTTCGGTGTCTTCGTCCTCGACGAACCAGAGCCAGTTCTGGACCGCGCGCACCAGGGTCCAAGCCTGGGCACGGTCCGGATCGAGTCCGGCGATATCGACGACCGTGGCGAAGCGGTCGTCGAGGGTGGATTCCGATCGACGGTTCCAGAGCAGAGACAAGGTGGTGAATTCGATGTCGCCCGCCAGCGGGCCGCGAGTTCGGGCAGACCGTCCAGCCAGGCCCGGGCCGCGGGCTCCATCCTGGCGAGACGATCGGCGAAGAATTCGGGGACAACAATCACCAACCGAGCATCTCAGCTGTGTCGAACGAATTTCACCGCCGCACCTGCGCAATCACGGCAGGCCGGGTAGGGCGGGCAGGCCCGGCAGGCCGGGCAGGGCGGGCAGCTGCGGCAATTCGGGCAACGGATTCTCCGGGACCGGTGGCGGGTTGGGCACCGCGCTCTCCGGGACGGTGCTGGGCACCGGGTTCTGCGGAACCACTGAGGTCTCCGGGAAGCCCCGGTCCTGCGCGATACAGATCCAGTGACCATCAGAAGTCAAGCCCCACTGGGCCACGATGCCGCCGTGCGAGCAGTCGTCGCCGATCTGATGTTCGTCACGGCCCTGCTCCTGTGGGATGCAGATCCAGCGACCGTCCGAGGCCAGACCCCACTGCGCCACGATGCCGTCATGGGAGCAGTCGTCGCCGACCCGGTGCGGATCGCCGCCCTGCCCTTGGGGGACGCACACCCATTGCTCGTTGCGCAGGTCCCATCGGGCGATGATGTTGTCGTGCGAGCAGTCGTCACCACGCTTGCGCGCCGGCTGCGCCGCAGAGGTCGTCGAACGATTGCTGGGCGGCACGATCGGGGGCGCGGGGGCGAGCCGGACAGTGGTCACCGAGGTGGATTTCGCGGTGGATGTGGCCGACGGCTTCGGTGTGTCGTTCTGCGAATCCTGATTCGAGCGCAGCAGCAAGGCAGTCGCGACCACCAGCGCGAGCACGGCGGCGATGACGGCCGCGATAGTTATGACGAGCGTGTTGTCGGTACCGCGATTACCCCCGGGTGTACCGCCGCCGGATTCCACCATCGCACCGCCTTCGTTCCGAGTAGGTCCTACCTTCACGAAAAGCTCTGCTGGCAGGCTACCGAAGTCGGGTTGCGAAAGATCAGCTTTCGCGGCGCGTGTTCGCCCAGGTAGCGGCTCATTCGACGCCGCCCGACCGCCTCGACGAGATCATCGAGCACCTGACCGAACCGCACCGGACTGGGCGCGCTGGTCGTCGTCGCGGGGTCTGGCCCGCGATCACAACGGCTATGGACTGGCGGCGAGAAACACAAAGGCGGAGAACAGGGCCAAGTGGACACCGCCCTGCAGCAAGGTCGCCCGACCCGGCACCACGGTGAGCACACCGACGACGACCGTCAGCGCGAGCAACATCGGCGCCGCTACCACCACGACCACCCCGGCACCCGGCAGAGATCGCCCCCAGGTGGCGGCCAGGGCGATCGCGGCTAGGAGAGGAACGAATACGGTCCAGCGGGAAGTCGACGCACCGATCATGACTCCATCGCGTCAGCGGGTCCGCATTCGATTACGGTCAGTCGTCCAGATCGATCCGAACGGTGAGCAGATCTGTACCGAACAGGGCGACGGCAGCGCTATTGGCCTTGGGCAAGGACCGTAAGCGGGCGCGCGGATCATCATCCGGCACCAAATGCGCGGTGCCGGTGTGCCAGTGGCCACGCAGGCGAAGTCGAACTCGGTTGTTCGCCTTGATATTTCGGATGTACTGCGAGCGCTCGCCGAATTCGGAGACGAGCCAGAATTCGTTGCCGACCCGGCGGCCGCCGATCGGCGTGATGCGTGGCTGACCACTCTTGCGTCCGATGGTCTCTAGCAACTGCTGGGTGGGCAGCCTGCGCAGTATGGGATTCCCCACACGTCGCTGCATTGTCGAGACCAGTCGATGCTTGGTATCTCGCGCATTCGGCATACTTCGACGCTAGACCGCTGGGGGTGCGACCGCCAGCATCCACGGTACGAGTCGGCGCGGTGTCGGACTCGGTGCGCGGTGGGCAATGGGACCCTGAGCGTTGCGGTCGGGCCAGGTCTGGGTCAGACGATCGAGACCGGGTCGACGCCATTGTCGAATGGCAGGAAGCCCTCGATGATCGCGTTGACCCAGATGTTGTTCACGAAGACCTCGCCACCGTGGTTGTCCATGAACGCGGCGTCGGAAGCGTCTCTGCCCGTGGCGATTCGGACCAGTGATGAGCGCGGGGCGAGGCCGGTGGCGTCGAATGCACGCCACATCCCATCGACGTAGGCCTCGGCGACGGCATGGAAATCCATCGGAAACAGGCCCGGCGCGTATACGGCCACCATTCGGGCGGGCACTTTCAGCGCGCGTAACAGGGCCACGATCAGGTGGGTGTAGTCGCGGCAGACGCCCGCGCCGGATAGGAGGGTCTCCACCGCGCCGTCGGTGGGGTCGCTGCTGCCCGCGATGTAGCGGATGCGGCGGCGGGCCCAGGCGGTCACCGCGGCGGCGAGTTCGGCAGGCGCTGCGGCACTGTCGAATTCGGCGGCGGCGAAGCCGAAGAGCTTGTCGGACTCGGCGAAACGACTCGGGCGCAGATAGAGCGCGAGATCGTAGTCGGAGACCGGTTCCGGATGCGCGGTGCCGAGCACGGTGGCGCGGTAGTGCACCTGCAGATTGCCTGTGCCGGAATCGAATTTGTGGATGCGGGAGCCGTGCGGACCGGAAATCTCCTGCGGCCAGATCGTGCGACCGTCCAGTTCGAACACCAGCGACTCGTTGAGCTCGAGCCCCGGCTGCCTGGCGGCGGCGACCTGGAACTCGAGGGTGGTCGGCGCGGCGATACCGATGTCGAGGTGGGCCGAGACATCGCGCTGCACCTCATAATCGTGCCAGCCGAAGGCCACACATTCCGGCCAACCGTGTGAACGACTCGAGATTTGTGTACTCGACGGCGCCTCGATAGGCGACAATGTGCCGAGTGCGGACCCAGTTCACTCGCGAGCTCATCGCGTTGACCAATGATTTGACGCTGATGTGTCGGCTCGCCCACGATGCCGCCGAGCGCGTCACCGCCGCGCTCGGCGACGCCGACCTCGCCGCCACCTATGAGGCCTTCGCGCTCGACGAGCAGCTACAGAAGATGTACTCGGCCTGCGAGGCCAGGACCGTGGTGCTGCTCGCGCTGCAGGCGCCGGTCGCGCGCGACCTGCGCCACGTCGTCACCGCGACCCAGATCGCCAGCGAGTTGTCCCGGATCGGCTGGCTGATCAGCCGGGTCGCCGACCAGGTCTACAAGTGCCATCCCGAACCCGTTGCACCCCAACCCCTCATGGACATTCTCACCACCATGGGCCGCCTGGCCGCACACTGCACCGCTCTCGCGGGCGAATCGGTCGCCACCGGACACCAATCCCCCACCCCCGAATCCAGCGGCCCCGCGATGGATCAACTGCACCAGCAACTGCATTCCGCCCTGGCCAACCCAACCCTGACCCACCACACCGAAGCCGCCATCGATATCGCCATGGTCGGCAACCACTTCGAACGCTGCATCGACCACACCGCCCGCATCGACCGCCTGATCCGCTTCCTGGACACCGGAATCCCACCCACCGCCCAACCTTCGAACACCGAATAGGCTGCGACCTTAGTTGACGGTGATCGAGATCGGGTCACCGAGGCATTACGGATGTTGTCGCACCGCGCTCACCATGGTGGCCGCGGTGATGCCACCAAACGGGCCGACCATGTTGGCGTACTCCGGAGTCGTACGCCCGCCGAAGTTTCCGTCGCCGTCCGGAGTCAGGGCGATGGCGCTGTCGAACGCATGGCATGCGGTGACGGTCGAAGTCATGGGCGATCTCCTCGATATGCGGGTCTGTAGGCGCGAGGGCACAGGCCGGCGTCAGCTGTGTGATCGTCGGTGTCCGCTCCTCGTCGATGAATCAAGACCCGATGAAGGTAGCCAACGATGCAGGCCTCGCCGCTCGGCTGTAGACGTTGTCCGAAGGACTGAGCGGCGTGCGATTCACCGCCAACGCCTGATCCGGCCGAGAAGCTGTTCAGTCGAGTAGCGGAAAGCGACCCGAACTCAGCAGCCCCGCGATCGCGGCCATCTTGGCCCGGGGTGCCGCGTAGTCGGGATGGATCCGGATCACCGCGGCGGCGTCGTGCAAGCGGATCATCTGCTCCTCGGCCTCGCTGACACTGCGACCACCCGGACTGACCGCATGTCGGGCGAACGCGGGCCGCTTCGGATCGACGCGCCCGAGCGCCAACGCCTTGTCCACCCGCCGGGAGCAGCGGCAGAACGCCTCCGGATTTGTCACCCCGCACGTCGAATTCAGGAAGGTGCCGATGCGTTTCTTGGCCCGCTCCAACCGCTTTCGATACGCGGGTGCGGTGATTTCCAGAATCCACGCCGCATCGGCGGAGCCGAGTTCGAAGACCTCGCCGAGTACGAAGGCCACCCGCTCGTCGCGGGCCAGGCACTGCAGCATGGCCTGGGTGCAGTTGAGCCGCACCTCGTGCGAGAGCACCTCGGCCTCAGGTCCGCGATAGTCCTCGGCCGCGAGTCCGTCCGCCAATCCGTCCCGATAGGCATCGAGGCTGAGTTGCGCCGCCTCCTGCGGCGTCTGCCGCTGCAGGTTCAGCAGATAGTTGACCCCGATCCGATAGGCCCAGGTCAGCAGCTTCGCCTCAGCACGCCAGGTCGCCAGATTGCCGACCACCCGCAACAGGATCTCCTGCGTCGCATCCTCGGCCTCCGCTGGCCGCCACACCATCCGCAACGCCAACCGATACAGCGGATCCTGCAGCTGCCGAACCACATCCGAGATCGCTACCGCATCACCGGCAACAGCCCGATCTACCAGCTCCCGCTCGACAGCCCGCACCGCCGCGCCACCCTCGACACCAGCCGATCCGTCTGCGGCGGCACCACCTTCCACACCAGCTGACTCGTCGGCTGCGGCACTGCCCTGCCCGCCAGCCGATCCATCAACCACGGCCCCACCCCGCGAACCAGCCGATCCATCAGCGACGGCACCACCCTGCGCGCCAGCCGATCCATCAGCGACGGCACCGTCCCGCGCGCCAGCCGATCCGTCAATGCGGGCACCACCCCGCGAACCAGCCGATCTATTAGCGACGGCACCACCCTGCGTGCGAGCTGACTCGTCAGCGCCAGCATGCTCGTCGACAGCACCGTCCACATCGAGCGCTTCGAGCGCTTCGAGCGCTTCGAGCGCGGAGGCTGCCTCGGACATCGGTAGCTCGGATTCCACCGCTCAATCCTTCGGCGTGATCCGATCACGCGCAAGCGCGCGGGGTGGGGCGTGGTGCGCGGCCTCGGATCAGCCGCGGGTGCGGCGACCACGCCCGATCGGTGACAGCGCGGATCCGTGGGGCTCGCGGAAGGCCCCAGCGCCGCGGACCTCGACACCCGCACCGACCGCGCCCACTCACACCGCCGCGGCCGCCGTCGTCAGCGAGTGCGCGCGCAACCAGGTCGCCACGGCCGTCCCGATCGCATCGGGCTGGTCCTCCGGCGCGTGGTGTCCACCTTCGCCGACCGACACGACCTCCGCACTGGCGAAAGTGTCGGCGGCCCAGGCGATCACCTCCGGCGAACCGAGACCGACGCCGTTGTCGAGCGCCATGATGAGCTTCGGGACCTCCGGCGTCCGCGCGGCCCATTGGTCATAGTTCTGCACCAGCACAACCACATCAGCGGGATCTCCGTCGAGCGGAAACTCACGCGACCAGGCCAGCATCGGCTTGCGCGATTCCGGCGTCGGGAATGGTGCACGGTAAACGTCGTGATCTTCCGGCGACAGATCGGCAACCCCCCTCGGCAGGTTGAACTCGATGAACATGTTCTCCGCCAGCACCATGCGCTCCCCCTCGGCCGTCCGGAACTTGCGGAACAGCTCGGCACCCAGCGGCGGGAGTTCGTCCCAGCGCATCGGCCGCAGGAAGGTCTCGATCAGCGCGATGCCCCGGATGCGGTCGGGATGCCGTGCGGCCCAGTGCATGCCGAGCGTTCCGCCCCAGTCGTGGCCGACGATGACGACCTGATCGAGGCCGAGCGCGTCGAACCAGGCATCCAGATAGCGAGCCTGGTCGGCGAGGCGGTAGTCGCTGTCCGGCTTTCCGGACGCGCCCATGCCGATCAGATCCGGTGCGAGCACCCGGGTTTGCGCGGCGACGTGCGGGATCACGTTGCGCCACAGGTGCGATGAGGTGGGGTTGCCGTGCAGGAACACCACCGGCACCGGACCAGCGCCGGTATCGGTGTAGTTGATGAACGAGTCGAGAACGTCGACGGTAGCCATGATGGGTGTCCTTCCGTGGTCCGGCTTTCTGCCTTCACCCGGTTTCGACACAGGCTCGGGACCCGCTGTGACCGCCATTCGATGTGACGCTCGCCACTGTCCGCGCGGCCAGTTTCCGCGACCTCCCCCGACCGACCGGCACACAACCGCAGGTCAACTTTTTTGCGTAGATCAATAGTACTTATTCCACCAGCATCTTCCACCATTCAGGAGATTCTCAGACTTAGGTAAAGCGTTTGCAAAGGAATCCAGCTTCATCTACTGTCTGTCTACGTAAGAACAATGAAGTTCCCACAGACCGTCACGAGAAGTCACCCGCGGCACGAAACGGCTTGACGAGACTCCCCTCATCAGTCTCGTGGTGCCGTGCGAACGGATAAACCGGACTGGACACCCGGCCCGTTCACTCGACCGCGGAAAGCTCCTCGTGACACGACCACCCCTGAGTCGGCGCCGGCACGGCGACTCAGGGGTGGTTTTGCGTGTGCCGGGCACGAACCCGTTGCCACACATAACGTCGTTCCACTGGATGTGCTGAACGTCATACGCCACAATCAGATACGGGACGATCAGCCGCAGGTAGCTTGACGCCCGACAAATTCATCGGTGCGAGGCTAGGAAGTTCGATCTCTGTGAAGTGGTTTTCGTCCCGCACCACGCGTCGCGTTTTCGCTGTTTGTGCGCCCGTTGTCCTGGCCGTAGTGGCCGCAGTCGCTTATTCCTTCTTCGACGAATGGACCGGCAAGAACGGCGGCCAACCACCCGGTTCGGCAAGTGCCGCAACGATTTCCGGTAAGGACATCACCGCGTTGCTCGGCCAACTGGTCGACGCGCCGGAGGCATCGATGGACGGCTACAGCCGGGAGAAATTCCCACACTGGGACACCAACACGCCCGAACACGGCTTCGGCACCGAGTACACCCAGTACAGCAAATGCACCACCCGAGACGTGATGATGCTTCGGGACGCGAGCGGCTCGGTCAAGCTCGACCCGAAGACCTGCCAACTCACCGTCGGCAAGGACGGCGGCTGGCGCGACCAGTACGGATTCCTCGATTCGAAGACCGGAAAACTCAAGCCCTACAAGTGGATGACCGACCCGGCCACCGTCGATGCCGAGCACATCGTCCCACTCGCCGAGGCATGGCGCTCGGGCGCGGCCAAGCTCGACGAAAATACCCGCCGCAACATCGCCAACGACGCCGTCAACCTGATCGCCTCCGACCCCTCGGCCAACCGATCCAAGGGTGACCAGGACGCCGCGAACTACCTGCCGCCGGGAAATTTCCGGTGTGGCTATCTCGAGCACTACGTCAAGATCAAAGTAAAGTATGCGCTGACCGTTGATCCCGCCGAACACACCGCACTGCGCACCGCAGTCGATGACTGCGTCCGTCGAGGAGAGTTCAAATAACCGACATCATCGAGCTTTCCGCCAGAGCAGCCGTCATGACCGCAGAGGAAGGAACGGTCTCCGGCGAGCTCGATGTCACCGTCGACGAGACGGGCAAGGGCCTGGTCCGCTACCGCGAGACCCAGACCTGGTACACCATCGGCAATATCGAGGCGGAACCGCCGCGCACCTGGGCCGATGTCGGTGAGCTGGCGGCCGCGATCGAAGCCGCCGCCGGAATCCGTGACGTGACGGGCAATATCGTGCCCTTCGAGGCCTGACCCGTGACCAATTCGGCCAGGCCCAGCAATGCGTACCGCTGCACCTACGTGACCAGGCAGATCCAGGTCGAGGCGGCCTATCGGCTCTGGGACACCCAGGCCGAAAAGGACACCATGACGCGGCAACTCAGCGGCTGCCCCTGAATCAGGGCATCGTGATGACGACTTTGCCGAACGGATTGTCATCGCGGAAGTAGCGGTACGCCGCCACCGCATGGTCGAGCGGAAACATCCGATCGATGACCGGGCGCATGCGGTGTTCGGTGATGGCCCGGTTCATCGCCTCGTACTGGTCGCGGCTGCCGACGGCGATCCGGCGGATCGCGAGATACGGTCCGACGAACGGGTTCTCGAGCGGCTGTCCCTTGGGCAGCTGCGATGCGCCGATCATGGTGATCATCGCGTTGTACCCGGCCGAGCGCACCGATTTCGACAGCGTGGGCAGCCCGACGGCCTCCACCACATGTTCGACGCCGAGGCCGTCGGTGAGTTCGAGAACCTTCTCGTCCCAGTCGGGCGTCTCGCTGCGGTCGACAGTCTCATCCGCACCGAGCTTGCGCAGCCGCTCGGCCTTCTCCGGGCCGGAGGTGATCGAAATAACCCGGGCACCCAGCATTTTCGCGTGCTGCACGGCGAACAGCGCGACATTTCCGGTGCCGACGGTCAATACGGTCTCGCCCTGTGCCACCGATACCGGTGCGGTCAGCGCGGCCCAGGCGACGACTCCAGCGCAGGTCAGCGTGGCCGCCTCGATATCGGTGAGATGTTCGGGGACATGCACCACCGAATCCTGTTCGACCAGTGCGTAAGTGGCGAGCATGCCGTTGTAGTTGGCACCGTACTGCTCGGCGACGTGCGCCAGCCGCTGCGGCCCATTGATGAAGCGCACAAAGTACGCCGCACTCACCCGATCGCCGAGCACGGCGCGAGTCACATTGTCGCCGATAGCGATAACCTCCCCCACACCATCGGACAGCGGAATGATGCCCGGGGTAGCCGGCAGCGGATAGCTACCGTCCATCAGCATCAGGTCACGCCGGTTGAGCGAAGCCGCCCGCACCTTGATGACAACCTGATTCGGCCCGGGCTGGGGCACATCCTGCCCGCGAACGGTCAACCCATCCAGACCGTGCGCTGGATCGAGGTGGTAGGCAACGGCATTCATGATCTGCTCTCTCAGTGATCGGCAGTAACTGTGGCGGGCACGAACAGCGCTTCGAAGGGCGCATCCCCGACACCGACGGTGACGTGCCCATGCCCGTCGGTGTCCGCGACGTGGACGAGATCGCCGGGGCCGAAGCGCCGCTGGCGACCGTCACTCGTCGTCACCTCGATCACGCCCCGCAGCATCACGACCCATTGCTCGGCCGGGGCCGGATGCGGGTCGCTGTCGAATTGCGCACTGCGCAAATAGGTCACGGCCGACGACAACCCGGCGATGGCCATCGCGGGAACGCCCGCGGCGAGGGTGCGATCGGCCAAGTCGAGTTCCGCGTCGACGAATCGGGAGCCGCCGTCAGCGGTGCGCACGATCCGGCTGTATCGCAACGTCGTCGCGAGCTCCTCCGTGCTCATCGCACGCCCTCGATGAACTGGTGGTCGGAGGTGATGCGGCCGTCGGGGGCGAGGCCGATCACCTCGTAGCCGCCGCCTGCGACGGAACCGTCGGCGCGGGCGACCATCGACCATGGGAGGCCGATCAGACCCGCGGGTAGGCGGGTGGCCGCTCCTACCTCGAAGAGGTATTCGCCGGACGCTACGAACATCTCGTAGGCGCGGGTCACCCGTGCCTCCATCGCGTCGTGGCCGCGCACCTCCAGGGCGGGTACGGCGAAGTTCAGTTGTTCGGCCGACTCCCGGATCTCCACCGGGGGATCGACCAGGGTTTGCGCGCCGGTGGGGGCCCAGATCTCGTGGATCAGCTTGCGGCGCAGTTCCGCGTCGGACTCGTTCCACTGGGCCATGTAGCGCTGCGCGAAGTGGGTCAGGTCGTTGTTGCTCATGGCACTGAGTTTTGCGAGCGCGGCGTCGCGGCGCGATTCCCCGCAGGGAATGACGCCGATGACGCCCGGAGGTGGTCTGGTGATTCCCTCTCGGGAATGGCGCGGACCCTCAGCGTCGGATATCACTTGAGTCATGACGACGGTGGTGGAGCCGAGCCCGTTCGCCCAGCAGCTACGGCACTGGCGAACGCAGCGGCACGTGAGCCAACTCGACCTGGCCATTCGCGCCGACACCAGCCAGCGCTATCTGAGCTTCCTGGAGCAGGGGCGCTCGCGCCCGGGTCGCACCATGGTGGTGCGGCTGGCCGAATCGCTCGAGCTGTCGCTGCGCGAGCGCAACGCATTGCTGCTCGCCGCCGGATACGCACCAATCTTCCCCGAATCCGACTTGGACACACCGGAATTGGGTCCGGTGCGCGCCGCGCTGGAGCGCATCCTCGACGGGCACCTGCCCTACCCCGCGGTCGTCACCCGCCCGCACGGCCGACTCGTCGCCGCGAACGCCGCCCTCGACATCCTCACCGACGGGGCCGCGGCGGAGCTGATCACCCCGCCGATCAATGTGCTCCGCTTGGCCCTGCACCCCGATGGGCTGGCTCCACGCGTGCGGAATCTGCCCGAATGGGGGCGCCACGTAACCGAAAGCCTGCGTGGCAAGGCCCTGCGCAGCCCCGACACCCAGCTCGACGAGTTCATCGCCGAACTCGAGGGCTATCTCCCCGAGGCGAATCCGGGCCCCGACCACCTCGGCTTCGCCGTCCCCTTACGCCTGAGCAGCCCAGACGGCGACCTCCGCCTGATCACCACGATCACCAGCTTCGCCACCGCCGTCGACATCACCCTCTCCGAACTCCACCTCGAGGCCTTCCTCCCCGCCGACGAACAAACCGCCGAGATCCTCCGCCGCCGCGCCGACCAACGCCAGACCCCCGCCGATTGAGGGCACGACCAGCCATCCCCGCCGATCAGCAGCATCATCGGAGGCTTCGCACCCCGGGTGGACAAAGAGCGTGCAGCCCGAAAGGGCAGCGGCTGTTTCGGGAGCACCGGTCCGCGGCCGTGCGTCCTCACCGATGAGTGCCGCCCTCCGTTCGCAGTTGGTCGCACACGGATATGTGTGCGGTGCTGGGGCCGGCCGCCTACATGTCAGATATAGGTTCACCAGGTGCGGCCGGCGGCTCGTAGTTGGTCGTGGACCAGGTCGATGTGGGAGTGGGAGGCGGGGCCGGGGCGGCGGACCAGGAAGCCGGTGTTGATGGGTGGGTCGGCGGGGTCGAGTAGTGGGATCAGTGCGCCCGAGGACAGTTCGGTGGCGCAGAGGTAGCGCGGGAGGACGCTGATGCCGGCGCCGGCGACGACGGCCGCGGCGCCGGCGCGCAGGTCGGCGACGACGACTGCGGCTTCGGCGGAGAGGCGGACGCCGAATACGTGTCGCCAATAGCGGCGCAGGATGGGGAGGTCTGCGGCGTAGCTGACCAGCGGAAGGCCGGTCAGGGCCGCGGGTCCGTCGGTGCGGAGCCGCGTCGTGTCGATGCGGTCGGCCATTTCGGGTGCGGCGACCAGCACGAACTCCTCGTCGACGAGGGGTTCGGCGACCAGTGCCCGGCCACGGGGACGCACGGTGGACACGATGAGGTCGTAGTGTCCGGCGCGGAGCCCAGCCAGCAGTTCCTCGGACAGCCCAGCGGTGACCATCAGCCGCACCCCGCGCGCGATCAACGGTGCGAGCGCCGGAAGTGCCTGCACCGCAAGCATTTCGGCGGGTCCGGCCAAGCGCACCGGCGGCTGCGGCTCCGGTTCGTCGGGCACGGTACGACCCGCGACCCCGTCGAGTGCGTCCAACGGCCCCGACACCCGGGCCGCCAATTCCACCGCCGCCGCGGTCGAAACCACGCCGCGCGGCAACCGCTCGAACAACCGATATCCCAGCCGCTTCTCCAACGCCTGCAACTGTGTGGTCACCGTCGGCTGCGACAACCCGACCAACCGAGCACCGGCCGTCACCGACCCCGCCCGATGCACCGCCAGGAACGTCCGCAGTTGATTCAGATCCAGACTGCCATCGGAATTCCTATCGCCCACCCACCCAGTGTATTTCTCTCCCGATGATCAAAAAGCCGATCGCGGCCGACCCGATCCGAGCAATGCCGCCGTTGTATCAGTCGTGCGCGACCACATCTGGCCGGTCGAGACTCGACACCAACTGGACCGCGCAACACCTCCGGGCCGCACCGACCGATCACGGCCGACACCAACACGACCGAACCACGCCACCCCCCAACCCCACCAACCAATCACGACCGACACCAACACGACCGAACCACGCCACCCCCCAACCCCACCAACCAATCACAGCCGACACCAACACGACCGAACCACGCCACCCCCCAACCCCACCAACCAATCACAGCCGACACCAACACGACCGAACCACGCCACACCCCCAACCCCACCAACCGATCACGACATCAACGCGGCTGAACCGCCGCGAGGACTTCCGGACCGCGCTGGGACAACCGCTGCTCGGCGAGCCGCGCACCTACGACAGCACCAGCGACGCCGATCGCAATCCCGAGCGGAAGCGCCAGCCACAGCACCGCGGTCAGGTCGAGAACCCGTCCGACGATCAGCACGATCAGCACCGGGATCACCGCGACCAGTTGCCCCAAGCTGGTCACGACTTGCACCAAAGCCTTTGCGCAGCCCGGGTTTCCGGAGGAGGCGAAGGGATTTCCGGTCCGTGGCGGTAGTGGGTAGGGCGCGGTGACGGACAGGTATACGGCCGCACCCGCGCCCACGCCGAGCACGGTGCACAGCAGCGATAGCGTCCACGGATACATCGCCCAGCGACCGAGCGCACCCGGCAGCACCAAAGCGAGCAAGAGCGTCGGCAGGCCGATCACCAGTAATACGGCCAGCAGCCGCCCACGCACATCGGCGCGCACCGCATCCGGCGTCACCAACGTCTGCCACAGCGCCGTGCCGTCATAGCCATAGAGATTGTTGGCCGCCAGACCCGCGAACCACGCGGCACTCACCCCCGCGAACACCACGCCTCGGGAACTATCGCCCTGTACCGCAGGAAACACCGGAAGCAGCGCGCCGACCAGCAGCACCGGCAGCAGCGCCGCACGCCGTCGACTATCCCGCGACCAGGTACGCAACTCCTTGACCACCACCGCACCGACCGGCCCCGACGGCCGCACCCGATTCAACAGCAGTCCGCGCCCGGCAGCACCGGATATCGCACCCATCGGCGCGGTCAACCGCCGTCGCAGCAGCACCGACCAGGCCTGCCACAACACCGCCGTCAACACGAGCAGCCCACCCAACCCGAGCAACGCCGACAACCACTCGCCACGCGCCGCCGCACCCACTGCGGTGGGCGCCCAACCGGAAGGCAGGGCACGCAGCACATCCGCCAGCCATGGTGCCGAATCGCGCACCACATCAACATGATTCAGCAAATAACTCATCGGGTAATAGGCCAGCCCCGCGAGACCGGCGAGCAGCACCCCGAGATCGCGCCCGCGCCGCGAGCGCATCGCCGCGCCGATCCAGGCCAGCACCACCCGTGACAGCACCACCACGAAGATCAACTGCAGCACCACACCGACCACTGCCACTGCGGCCGCCGCCCAACTCAGTTGCACCGCAAGCACAATCAGCCCGCTGAACGCCAGCAGATTGATCACCGGCGCGGGGCCGACGAACGCCGCGGCCAAGAGCCCGGTGGCCAACTGCCGATGACTCAGCGGCAGCAACCGCAACTGTTCGGGCTGCACGGTCTCATCGCTACTGCCCATCAGTACCGGCCCGCACAGCCAGCCGAGGGTCCAGATCCCGTACCAGGCCGCGGCAACGGTGATCCCACCACGCACGTCGCCGTCGCGGACCGCGAATCCGATAAGACTCGCCGTGATCAGCGCGAATACGACGCCGACAATCATGCCGCTGATGAACGAGACACCTTGCCAACCGTTGCCCAGCGCTCGCTTGGTGAGCAGCAACCGCATCCGGATCAGGACGCCAACCATGACAGCCCGTCCTCCCCGCCGACCCGGCCACCGACCAGATGGACGAAGGCCGCCTCCAGGGTGCTCTCCCCGCGCACCTCATCGAGGGTGCCCGCCGCGACCACCCGTCCGGCGGTGATCACCGCGACGCGATCGCACAGGTTCTCCACCAGCGCCATCACATGACTCGACAGCACCACCGCGCCGCCCGCCGCGACGAACCGCTGCAGGATGGTGCGAATCGTGCCGGCCGACACCGGATCCACGGCCTCGAACGGTTCGTCCAGCACGAGCAGCTTCGGCGCGTGCAGCAATGCCGTGGCCAACCCGATCTTCTTGCGCATACCCGCCGAGTAGTCGACGACGAGCGTGCGTTCGGCGCCGGTCAATTCGAAGACGCCGAGCAATTCCTCGGCCCGTTCGGCCACCGTCTTCGCGGGCAGGCCGCGCAGTAAACCGGTATAGGTCAACAGTTCTCGTCCTGTCAGACGTTCCGGCAGTGCCAGTCCATCCGGCAGCACCCCCGCCAATGTCTTCGCGGCAATCGGATCTGCCCACACATCGGCGCCGAAAATATGCGCCTGTCCGGCGTCGGGCCGGAGCAACCCGCAGGCCATCGACAAGGTGGTCGTCTTGCCCGCACCGTTCGGGCCGACCAGCCCGAAGAACGAGCCCGGCGGCACGGTGAGGCCGACATTGTCGACCACCCACGGGCCGCCGAACCGTTTGTACAGCCCGGTCAATTGCAGCGCGGCATCAGTCAACACGGTCCCCCCTCGATTTCTGTTCCCATCTCCTACGGTACGGAACACGAGGCCGTCCGGTTCGAAAGCGCTGCCTGCCCCGATTCCGGGACAGGCAGCACTCGATTACGCCGTCGAAGCGGCCAACTCCTGCTGCACCGGCGCATCCCACTCGATCCGATACCGCTGCTCGGCGCCCATGGTCTTCTCCGGGTTCATGCCCTTGATCAGCAGCGGCATGAGCAATGACATCATCTTGCGCGCCACCGGCCCCGGCGTCTTGCTGTGGTTGATCTTGCGCGCCCGCGCCGCGACACTCTCCACCCGCGGCCGCCGCAGCCCCTCATAGGCGGCGAAGGCCGCGGTGTGATCGGGCAGATCCCGCAGGCAGCGCGCCAGCTGCACCGCGCTCTCGATGGCGAGCGAGGCGCCCTGGCCCGAACTGTTCGACGGCGCGTGCACCGAATCGCCGACCAGCACCATGCGACCCCGGTACCAGTGTGGCACTGGCGGCATAATATGCAGTGCCCCAGTTGTTTCCAGGTTCTCGGCGGTCGTCCGACGGGCGAATTCGCCGCCGGGGGTGTCCTCGGCGTAGGTCTCCCGCAGGATCTGCACCCAATGCTCGGCCGGAATCGCCCGCGCCTCGGTCAACGACAGATATTCCTTGTGCGGCAGGTTGGCGCCCCACATGATCTTGTTGCCCTCGACCGTCCCGTAGAGGTAGTACGCCTTCTTCCCGAACGCGAAAACCATTGTCTCCGGCGGGAGTCCGAGATCATCGTTTTCGATCATCGCACCGAAACCGATCATGCCGGTGTACTCGGGTCCCGGGTTGTTCGGATCGATGAGTCCGCGAACGGTGGACCGGATGCCATCGGCGCCGATCAGCACATCGGCGGTGGCCGTGCTGCCATCGGCGAAATGCGCGGTGATGCCATCGATGTCCTCGTCCACCCGGACGAGGCGCTTGTTGTACTCGAAGGGAACGCCCGCGGCCACCGCGTGATCGTGCAGCGTCCGATGCAAGTCGTTGCGGTCGACCAACTTCAACGACGGCACGTCGACCAACTCGGGCATGTGCAGGGTCTTGCCGCCGACGGACATCTCCATATGCGATACCGGACTTGCGATCTCGCGAATCAGGTCGCCCGCGCCGACGATATCAAGGGCGGCAACGCCATTCGGCGCGAGCGCGAGTCCGCTGCCGATGCCGTAGGTCGGGCCGGGATAGGCCTCGTAGACGCGAGCCGCGATGCCGGCCTTCCGCAGTGCGGTGGCGGTGACCGGTCCGGCGATGCCACCGCCGATGACGATGGCGGTTTCGGTTGTCGACATGGGTGTACTCCAATTTGTGCGTTACGGGTTCATTCGAAGCCCGAACCGACCGCCGCATCGCTCACCCAGTTATCCTGTGGTTGCCAGCCTTGTAGCCGGGTGCGCGCATGCGGACGCGGTTCGAGACGGTTACATCGGGCTCGGCGGCGGTGTTGCCGCACCCCGCCGGGCCTGGTCTCAACTGATCAATCGCACCCGGCGCACCGGGTGCGGAAGCTATTCCGTCATCCCCCTTTCGATCAGCTCCGCGACTTCGGCGGGCTCCATGCCCACCGTGTGCATATGCCGCCAGAGATCGACACCGGGGAACGTGCCCTCGGCGATCTCCGCACGCAGCGAGCGCGCCCACACCGCCTCGGCCTCCAACATCGCCAGGCCGTATTCGCCTTCGACGAGGAACAGCCGCGGCAGATTGGTCGCCGCGATCTCGTCGAGTTCTCGGCGCGCAGCCTCGATGATGCGACTCAGCGCCTCGATGCGCTGGCCGAGTAACTCGACGACTTCATCCGGCGGCAAGGCCGCCACCACGGAGAGTCCGGCCGTGAACCGATAGTGCTCCGGTTCTGGTTGGGCGATCAATTCCCTTGTCCAATCGACCATTTCGGCGCGACCGGCATCGGTGATCGCATAGATCGTGCGTTCGGGCCGAGCACCGTCGCGCTCGTTGCCGACAACTTCGAGGAAGCCCGCCTTCGCCAAGTTCTGCACGACGGTATACAGCGAACCCCACTTGACGTCCATATCGCGGTCCTTGCCGCGCTCGCGCATCTTCGACGCGATTTCGTAGCGATGCATCGGCCGTTCGATGACGGTCGCGAGCACCGCCAGCGCCAGCAGATTGTTCACCTTGCGCTTCGCGGCCATGGCACCTCCTTACTCGTATACGAATATACGTCTACGAGTATTCGGGCACAAGTATCAGGCGCGCACGGATTCCGTTTCCCTGGTTTCTTCGTCCAGGAGCTTGGCGGCGATGTTCGCCAGGGCCTGGTCGAGCAACGCTCGGTCGGTTGGATCGGCGCAGTCCCAGTCGTCGAGCCTGGTATCGAGCCAGCGCTGCCACGACGCCTGGATCTGGTCGACCTCGGCCTGTCCGGCACCGGTGAGCCGCAGTCCGCCGTCATCTTCGGTGAGGTAGCCGCACCCGATCACCCGGTCGTAGATCGGCTCGATGACCTCGTCCGGCACCTTGTGCAGCTGTGCGATCGCGTCCAGGGTTGCCACGCCTCTGATTCGCGTGTGCAGGTACACCTGCCCCAACGCCCAGGCTTCGCCGCGACTCAGCGCACTACCCGAGTCCGCGAGAATGCGCGGGCCGATCGGCCCCTCGGCGTGCGCCTTGCGCACAGTGTCGGAGACGGCACGCTCCAAGAGCACCACCCGGTCCGGGGACTCCGGCATCGAAAAGCCCTCGCCCACATCCGTCGCACCCGCGCGGGCACTATCACGCAACGGCACCTCCTTCAGGAACCAGGCGATCACGAAACCGGCCAGCGCGACCGGCACCACCCACAGGAAGACGTGATCGATGGATTCGGCGTAGGCATCGATGATCGGTGCCGACACCTCCGGCGGCAGCGCGCGCAGCGACTGCGGATTCGCCGCGACCTCCGGCGATACAACCCGGACCTGGGTGAGCGCATCGGTCAGATTGGGACCGATCTGGTTGGTGTACAGCGTGCCGAAAATGGCCGTGCCGAAGGTACTTCCGAGCGTGCGGAAGAAGGTGACACCCGAAGTCGCGGTGCCGAGCTGGGCGTAGGGCACGGTGTTCTGCACGACGATGGTCAGCACCTGCATGGTCAGTCCGATGCCGAGACCGAGCACGAGCATGTACAGCGATTCCAGCCAGATACCGGTGTTGCGGCCCATGGTGGACATCAGGTACAGCCCGACTGCCATCACCAGCGTGCCTGCGATCGGGAAGTACCGGTAGCGACCGGTCTTGCCGACCACCTGCCCGGACAGGATCGAGGTGATGAACAGCCCGACCACCAGCGGCAACGTGCGGATCCCGGATGCGGTCGCCGAAACCCCGTTCACGTATTGCAGATACGCGGGCAGATAGGTCATCGAGCCGAGCATCGCGAAGCCGACGATGAAGCTGAGGATCGAGCACACCGTGAAGACCCGGCTGCGGAACAAGCCCATCGGCAGCATCGGTTCCTGTGCCCGCAGCTCGACCGCGACGAACGCGGCCAACAGCAGCACCGCCGCCGCGAACAGCCCGAGGATCGTCGCGGAGCCCCACGCGTACTGCTGTCCGCCCCACTCCAGCCCGAGGATCAGGCAGGAGACGCCAGCCGCGACCAGCCCGATGCCCGCGTAATCGATGATCGGCTTGACGACGGTGCGCACCCGCGGGATGGTGCGCGCGGCCATCGCGATCATGATCACCGCGACGGGCACGTTGACGTAGAAGCACCAGCGCCAGCTCGCGTGGTCGGTGAACAGTCCGCCCAGCGTCGGACCGATCACCGTGGTGACGCCGAAGACGGCACCGAGCGCGCCCTGATACTTACCGCGCTGCCGCAGCGGAATGGTGTCGGCGATCAGCGCCATCGCGGTGACCATCAGGCCGCCTGCGCCGAAACCCTGGATGCCACGGGCGATGATCAGCAGCATCATCCCGTTGGCCAGACCCGCGATCATCGAGCCGATGATGAAGATCAGCGCGCTGAGCTGGAAGATCAGTTTGCGGCCGAAGAGGTCGCCGAGCTTGCCCGCCAGCGCGGTGGCGACCGCCTCCGCGAGCAGATACGCGGTGACCACCCACGCCATATGTCCGGCCTCGCCGAGATCGGCGACGATCGTCGGCAGCGCGGTGGACACGATCGTCTGATCCAGTGCCGCCAGCAGCATACCCAGCACAATCGTGGCGAATACAATATTGGTCTTGGCCTTGCTCAACGGTTCAGCGGGTTTTTCGGCGACAGCAACTGCACCGGTCATTGGCCCAGTATGGTCGGTTGTCGCCATTCGGGTCGTTCAGCGACACGGCAGCGAATCATGGATCGAGCGGCGGTGAGGTCGGCCGACGCGCACGGCACAGTCCGCACGCCGGCCAACTGGATTCGAAACTCGTGTCGCTCTTCCCCGGAAACTTACTCCAGAGTAAGGTCGGCTTATGGCGTGGAACCCGAAAGATATACCCGACCAGAGCGGGCGCACCTTCATCGTCACCGGAGCAAATGGCGGCCTCGGTGTCGAAACCACCACGGTGCTGGCGAGCAAGGGCGGCACGGTGATCATGGCCTGTCGCAACATCGAGAAGGCGCGGCCGATCGCCGACCGGATCGACGGCGATATCCGCGTCGAGCAACTGGATCTGGCGGATCTGGCCTCGGTGCGCGAATTCGCCGACAAGACCGGCGAATTCGATGTGCTGATCAATAACGCCGGTCTGATGAATATTCCGTTCTCGCGCACCAAGGACGGCTTCGAAACCCAGTTCGGGGTCAACCATCTCGGACACTTCGCGTTGACCGGACTGCTGCTGGATCGCATCCGCGACCGGGTGGTGAGCCTGGCCAGCATCGCGCACAAGCAGACGCCGAAGCTCTGGATCGACGATCTGAACTACGAGAACCGTCGCTACCAGCGCAACCTCTCCTACGCCCAGTCCAAGCTCGCCAACCTGATGTTCGCCCGCGAACTGCAGCAGCGGCTGACCGAGGCCGGATCCGATAAGCGCTCCTACGCGGTGCACCCCGGCGTCTCGGCGACCGACCTGTTCGCCAAGACCGAGACCCCACTGGACCACATCAGCAAGCCGTTCATCCGGATCGTCGGTCATCCCCCGGCCAAGGCCGCGCACTCGACTCTGTTCGCCGCGACCATGCCCGACGCCGACCCCACCACCTACTGGGGCCCGAACCGCTGGTTCCAGAGCCAGGGCCCGGTGGAGCCGTCACCATCGAGCAAGCTGTCGAACAACCCCGAACTGCTGCGCCGCCTGTGGGAAGAATCCGAGCGAATGACCGGAATCACCTACAAGTTCTGAGGCCCGCCGCCTTCGCGCAGGCTCGTCGAGCTCGACGGGCCTGCCGGGCCGACCTGGTCCTACGTACCGTGTAGTAGACGGGTACCGTGGTAACCGTGTCCGCTCCACCTCGCCGCTCGGCACACAATCGCCCGGCCCTCATTGTGCTGGTGATCGTGGCCGCCCTCGCCTGCTTGGCGTTGGGGTGGTGGCAATGGGAGCGGTTCGAATCCGCCAGCGGCACCGGCCAGAATCTCGGCTACGCGTTGCAGTGGCCGCTGTTCGCGGGATTCGCGGTCTTCGCGTACTTCCGCTTCGTGCGGCTCGAGACCGAGTCCGCGGACGAACAGGATGCCGACAAGCCTGCCGCGGTGCGCCCGAAGCCGCGCAAAGCCACGAAACCTGTTGCGCCGCGCGAGATTCCGGCGGGCATCCTGCCGGAACGTCCCAAGGCCGTCCGGGACGAAGACCCGGTGCTCGCCGAGTACAACAGGTACCTGGCCGAACTGCACGCCAAAGATATCGACGAACAAGTCCACCAGGCGGGCCTCGACACCCGCGACACCCAGAGGAGTGCCGGTTGACCACCAGCGAGAACTCGACCGAATCCACTCCGGCGCTGACGCGGGAGCCAACCGGCTCGACCGGGAATATCGCGAAGATCAAGCCCGCGCTGCTGCGCTATCGCGTCCTCGCCTGGGTGACCGGTCTGTGGCTGCTGCTGCTCACCGGCGAGATGATCGCCAAATACGGCTTCGACGTGCACACCCCGAGTTGGATCGCGGTCGTGCACGGCTGGGTCTACTTCGTCTACCTGCTGGTCACCGCCGATCTGGCGGTCAAGGTGCGCTGGCCGATCATGCGCACGGTCGGCACGCTGATCGCGGGCACGATTCCACTGCTGTCCTTCTTCGTCGAACATGTCAACGCGAACAAGGTGAAGCAGGACTTCGACATCTGATCGCTAGTCGTCGGCCATTTCGGAGGTGACCCCGGTCACCAGCCAATTGGGCATGGGTTCGGCCGCGCCCAGTACCCGCTCCATTGCTTCCATGGCGACCGCCTCGGCCAGCTGCGGGGTATCGACATCGACCCAGATCTTGACGATCACCCCCTCGGGATGAGCCCCGAGCCAGTACTGATCGATGGTGACCGGGTCCATCTCACCGAACTGCTCGGTAAGCACCGTCGTCACCCCGATCATCTGCAATTCGTCCAGCGGCGGTGTGTCGGCCGATGGCACCGTATCCAGGTAGACGGCGTAGCGCATGGCATCACCCTAAGCGCGCGAGGCCCCCACCTGCGGTAATGCGCACCGGCTTGTTGCGCGAGCCGATTCTCGGCGAGCAGGTCAACGCCTAGCGAGCAGGTCAACGCCGGGCAAGCAGGTCAACGCCCGGCAAGCAGGTCAACGCCCGGCAAGCAAGTCAACGCCCGGCAAGCAAGTCAACGCCCGGCAAGCGGCGGGCCGCCGTCGGCAAACGGGCAAGTTCCCGGCCAGCGGATCAGTGTTCGGCGAGTGCGGCGAGTGCGGGGAGGAGTTGGGTGAGGGCACGGCCGCGGTGCGAGACGGCGTCTTTTTCGGCCGGGGTCAGCTGGGCCGCAGTGGTATTGCCGCCAGCCGGAATGAACAGCGGGTCGTAGCCGAACCCACTGTCGCCCACCGGTTTGCGACCGATCGCGCCGGGCCATTCGCCACGCACCACGATCTCTTCCCCGCCGGGAACCACCAGCGCACAGGTGGACACGAACCGCGCCCCGCGCCGCTCGTCCGGCACGTCGCCGAGTTGGGCGAGCAGCAGTACGTTGTTGGCCGCGTCATCGCCGTGTCCCCCGGACCAGCGCGCGGACAACACCCCGGGCATGCCGTTCAGCGCGTCCACCGCGATGCCGGAATCATCTGCGACACAGGGCAATCCGGTGGCGGCCGCACCGTCGCGGGCCTTTGCCAGCGCGTTCTCCTCGAACGTCGCGCCGGTCTCGGGCGCCTCGTCGTAGGCGGGCACATCGTCCAGCCCGACGATATCGATGCCCGCGATACCCGCGTCGGCGAGAATCCGACGCAGTTCGTTCAGCTTCTTGGCATTGCGGCTGGCAACCAGAACGCGGCGCGACATTACTTCTTCTTCGACTCAGAAGGCTGCGGCAGCACACCGGGATACGGCAGCGCCAGCGCTTCTTTCTGCACCACGAACAGCTGCTCACAACCCGCGAGCGCGGAGTCGAGCATCTTGTCCAGCGTGGAGCGCGGGAAGGTCGCGCCCTCACCGGTGCCCTGGATCTCGACGAGTGTGCCGGTATCGGTGGCGACCACGTTCATATCCACCTCGGCGCGCGAATCCTCTTCGTAGGGCAGGTCCAGCCGCACCCGGCCGTCGACCACGCCGACGCTCACCGCGGCGATCGCACACGAGATCGGCTGCGGGTCGGCCAGTCCGCCCGCCGCGCCCAGGTAGGTGACCGCATCCGAGAGCGCGACATACGCGCCGGTGATGGCGGCGGTCCTGGTGCCACCGTCGGCCTGCAGCACATCGCAGTCGATGGCGATGGTGTTCTCGCCGATAGCCGCCAGATCGATGCACGCGCGCAGCGACCGGCCGACCAACCGGCTGATCTCCTGGGTGCGCCCGCCGACCTTGCCCTTCACCGATTCCCGACCACTGCGGGTATGCGTGGCCGCGGGCAGCATCGCGTATTCGGCGGTCAGCCAGCCGAGTCCGGAATCGCGACGCCACGGGGGCACGCCCTCGGTGACGCTCGCGGTGCACATCACGCGGGTCTGCCCGAACTCCACCAGCACCGAACCGGCTGGATGCGTGGTGAATCCACGGGTGATCCGTACCTCGCGGAGCTCATCGTCCGCCCTGCCATCGGCTCGTCTCGACACGCGGTCAGCCTAGTCACATGGCATACCGCGCGGGACAACCGGTCAGATGTCGAAGGTCTCGCCAGGGGTGACGGCGTGCACCGGGCCGGAGAACTGCGCCTTCGCCTCGGCGATCACATCCTCGCGGGAGGTCCACGGCGGAATGTGGGTGAGCAGCAACTCTTTCACGCCCGCGCGCGCCGCGACAATGCCCGCCTCGGTGCCCGAGAGATGGATACCGGGCGGCCGATTCGCCGGGTCGTGTGTCCAGGACGCCTCCGACATCAAAAGGTCGGCGCCCTGCGCGAGTTCGACCACCGCATCACACATCGCGGTGTCGCCGGTGTAGACGAAGGTCCGGCCGGCCGCCGTGCCGATGCGCAGGCCGTAGGACTCCGGCGGGTGATACATCCGGCGCGCGAGCACCGTATGGCCCGGACCGAATTCGACCGCCGCGCCGTCGACCCACGGCTGGTGATCGATGACGTCGGACCAGTCGTCGCATTCACCACCGATCTCGGCGGAGGCATTGCCGATGCGCTGTGGGCTGTCGGACGGACCGCGCACGATCGCCTGCCCCACCGGTGGTGTCGGATGGTAGCGCCGCCAGACCAGCAGCCCGGGCAGATCCAGGCAGTGGTCGGCGTGCAGATGCGTGAGGAAGATATCGATCTCACCGGGATCGGCGTAGCGCTGCAGCGCGCCGAGCACACCGGGCCCGAAATCGATGACCACCGGCGACATATCCGGCCCGCTCAGCAGGTAGCCCGACGCAGGGGAGTCCGGGCCGGACACGCTGCCCGAGCACCCGAGGACGGTAAGGCGCATTCCCCCATGCTGCCACGACGATTTCTCAGTCAAGAACCGATCCCCCACATTCGGCTGCCAGTCGCACGAATACCGCGACTACGCATTGACTCCGGCTCGTTCCCCGCGACGGTGTCGACGTTCATCTCCGGAGAGTACCCAACCGGCAAGCACTCCACCCACCGCCCCGAAAAGATGTCCCTGCCAAGAGATTCCGGGCTGTCCGGGTAGCACACCCCACAGCACGGAGCCGTAAATCGCCAGTACAACCAGGCCGATGCCGATCTGCACGATATTGCGGGCGAACCAGCCGCGCGAGATCAGGAAGGTCAACCAGCCGAAGATCAGCGAGGACGCGCCGAGATGCACCGATCCGGTGGCGCCGGTGAGCCAGACGCCCACGCCGGCCACGATCCAGATGATCGCGGTCGCCGCCAACCCGCGCCCGATGCCCGCCAGCAGCGTGATGAAACCCAGGACCAGCACCGGGAGCGTATTGGCGAACAGATGGTCCCAACCGTGGTGCAAGACCGGGGCCCAGAGGATGCCCCACAGACCGTCCGCCTCGCGTGGCTCGATGCCGGAGTAGTCGAGTTTGTTGTCGTCGAGCTCATCGACGCCCTCGATGCCGTAGAGCAGGGCGACGAATGCGGTGATGGTGATGCCCGCGCGCAGCCAGAGCTGTTTGACGGGGGCGAAGTTGTTCGGCTTGGTCGGCGTGCCGGGGGGCGGCACGCCGGGCGTCGAACCGACCGGCTGCCCCAACTGGGCCCGCAGTGCGGCGATCCGCTCCGGATCGAACGACGAACCGATTCCCGAACCACCGGTCATCGCAACCTCCTCGTCGAGCGGTCACGCCGTCGACAGCTGCACTCGACCACGAGCCCGCTCTTTCGAGAGTACCGGGATACAACGACCGAGCGGCCGACGAAACCGGCCGGGCTCAGGCCCAGAGTTGGCCGTCGAGGCGCTCTTCCGCTTCTTCGAGAGTCCCGTCGTACGCACCGGTCGAGAGGTATTTCCACCCACCGTCGGCGACCACGAACGCGATATCCGCGCGCTTGCCCGCCCGCACGCATTTGCCCGCGACACCCAGCGCCGCGTGCAGAATCGCGCCGGACGAGATGCCCGCGAATATGCCTTCTTCCAAGACCAGCTCACGGGTGCGCTTCACCGCGTCGAACGGCCCCACCGAAAAACGGGTGGTCAACACCGACTCGTCGTAGAGCTCGGGAATGAAGCCCTCATCGATATTGCGCAGTCCGTACACCAGCTCGCCGTAGCGCGGCTCGGCGGCGACGATCTCGATGGCGGGCACCTTCTCGCGCAAGAAGCGCCCGGTTCCCATCAGCGTGCCGGTAGTGCCGAGGCCCGCGACGAAATGGGTGATCTCGGGCAGGTCGGCGAGGATTTCCGGGCCGGTGGTCTCGTAGTGTGCCAAGGCATTGGCCGGGTTGCCGTACTGGTACAGCATCACCCAGTCCGGATTCTCCGCGGCAATCTGCTTGGCCAGCGCGACCGCCTGATTCGAACCGCCGGCGGCCGGGGAATCGATGATCTGCGCGCCGAACATGGTCAGCAGCTGGCGGCGCTCGACCGAGGTGTTCTCCGGCATCACGCAGACCAGCCGGTAGCCCTTGAGTTTGGCGGCCATGGCCAGCGAGATGCCGGTATTGCCGCTGGTCGGCTCCAGAATCGTGCAACCGGGCGTGAGCAGGCCGTCGGCCTCGGCCTGTTCGATCATCCGCAGCGCAGGACGGTCCTTGATGGAACCGGTCGGGTTGCGGTCCTCGAGCTTGGCCCACAGCCGCACCGGCTGCTCCCCGTCCCACTGCGGGGACAGGTTGCGCAGCCCCACCAGCGGGGTGTTGCCGAGCGTCGCGATCAGCGATTCGTAGCGCGCCACGGGGTCGATCAGCCTCCGGCCACGGCGGGCAGGATGGTGACGCTCGCGCCCTCCGGCACCTCGGCCTCGAGGCCGCCCGCGAAGCGCACATCCTCGTCGTCGACGTAGATATTGACGTAGCGGTTCAGCTTGCCGTCCTTGAGCAGCCGCTCCGCCAGGCCCGGGTGGTTGGCGTCCAGGTTTGCGATCAGCGCGGACAGGGGCGAGCCCTGGGCGTCGACGCGCTTCTCGCCCCCGGTGAGGCCACGCATGATGGTCGGGATGGACACGGTTACCGGCATGGGGACTCCTCGAATTCGACGAACATGGTGGTTTCAGTCTGTCTCGTACGCATCGACGATCTCGACCGGCTCCTCGGTGACCTGGCCGTCGACGATCCGGTAGCTGCGCAGCTCGTGCTGCTCGGGATCGCGGGTGGAGATCAACACGTAATGCGCGAACGGCTCGGACGCGTAGGAGACATCGGTGCGGCTCGGATAGGCCTCGGTGGCGGTGTGCGAGTGGTAGATCACGACGGGGGTCTCGTCGGCGTCGTCCATCCCCCGCCACACCTTCAGCTGTTCACCGGAATCGAACCGGTAGAAGGTGGGCGAGCGCTCGGCATTGACCATGGCGATGAACCGCTCCGGGCGATCGGAACCCTCGGGCCCGGCGATGACGCCGCAGGCCTCGTCCGGGTGGTCGGCGCGCGCATGCGCCACCATCGCCTCCACCAGATCGGCCCTGATCACCAGCACGAGTAAACCCTTCCGCAATTCGGCACGCTGCTGCCGATCTATCGCACCCGACAACGACCCAGAATATTCGGCTATTCCCAGCGCCCTGTCGGGCGGTACCCTTTCCGCGGCTGCAATCCCGGTGCTGCAACGACGGGCGATCGGGTGCCGGCGACCGGGAGTTACCGCCATCCGCGCCCGTACCAGCGCTGTTCACCAGGCTCGCGCAGACTTTCGCGTTTTCAGCTCGGCGTGTCGCGCGGTGAGTCGATGTGCGCGGACCCACGAAGGTGTGCGCCAACTCGCGAAAATGTGCGGAGACCCGATTCGCCAGACCAGCGCGCCGTCAGCGGGGGAAGAGGTCGGAGTAGGCGGGGATGCCAGCGACGGATTGCGCCGAGAGAATGGCGTCGACAATGGCGCGCTCGACGCAGACGGCGGCGGCGGTGCAGACGGCGTCCAGGAGGAGCAGGTCCGCGGGGAAGGCGGGCGGCATCGGGAAGTCCGGGATCTGTGCGGTGCCGGTGGCGAGGGCGAAAAGGGTGTCGCCGTCGAGGGGTGAGTGGGCGGGGCGAATCGCGCGGGCGAGGCCGTCGTGGGCGGTGGTGGCCATGCGTTTGCAGCCCATGGGGTCCAAGGGCGCATCGGTGGCGACCACACCGATGGTCGTGTTGAGAACTGTGCCCTTGACCGGAAGGGCGTTGGCAACGGCCAACTGATCGAGGGTTGCCGGATGTAAGCCGAAATGGCCGGGACCGTCGGTGCCGCTACCCCAGGGCAGGCCGGTGCGCGGGTCGAAGACCGAACCGACGGGATTGGCGACGATCAGCGCCGATACGGTGACGCCCGCGGCGGGACCCTCGCCGAGCACCACACTCGCGGTGCCGACACCGCCCTTGATCGAACCGGCGCGCGCGCCGACCCCAGCGCCGACGGAACCGCGCTCGAACTCGACCGCCGCCGCCTCGGCCGCCAGGAATCCGAAGTCGGCGGTGGGCCGAATCCGCCACTCTCCCACCGGAAGATCGAAGATCACCGCGGCGGGGACGATCGGCACCACGCGACTCGGGTCGGTCGGATCCATCGGGATACCCTCGCGATGTTCCTCCAGCCAGCGCATCACGCCATCGGCGGCCGCGAGTCCATACGCGCTGCCGCCGGTGAGCAGGATCGAATTCACCTGGCGCACAGTGTTACCCGGATCGAGCAGATCGGTTTCCCTGGTCCCCGGCCCGCCCCCGCGCACATCGACGGCGGCGATGGCGCCGCCCGGCACGCGCACCACCGTGCAGCCGGTCGCCGGGCCGGAACCCAGCGTGGCGTCCGGATCGAGCACGTGATGATGCCCGACCAACAGCCCAGCGACATCGGTGAGCGAATTCCGCTGTCCCGCTTGTGTATTCACCGCTGCAGCTCCTGACTACTCGTCACGAATCGCACCGACCTCCGGCTCGGCTTCGATCCGGTCTCCACAAAAGAAGTGTTCAGTCCGGTCTGCGCAGCTCCTTGCGCCCCAACCTGTTTCGGCCCGGTACTGCGCGCCGCCGATCCTTGCTGCGTCATCCGGCTTTCGCGGGGACGACGGCCGTCAGGGCGCCAGGGCTTGCAGCAACGAATCCTGCATCCACGTAAGCCAGTGGTAGACATCCAGATGCGGCCCGCGCGGGTCATCGGGTTCGAGCTGATCAGGTGTCTCCGCGTCGATCTCGAGCACCGTGCCCAGCGCCAACCGCACATCGGTGAGCGCGGTCAACCAGGCGTCGGCTTGTTCGGGGGTCAGCACGATCTTCCCACCGTCGGTGGGCACCGTATTCAGCACCACTGACCCCGCGGCCAGCTTGGCGTCGATGATCTCCGGCTCGTGCAGACCGCGCAGCGCGCTGTTGAGGTCGGCGCGGTCGGCGTCGGGGGATCCGGGTTCGCTGCGATGGAAGTCCGGCAGCAGCCGGTGCAGCCGGGGATCGTCGGGCGGGTCGGTGTTGCCGCTCCGCAGCCCGGTGAGCTCGGCGAGCTCGTCGTCCGGTGCGGATTGGGCCCGGTCGGTCAGCAGCCCGGAGACCGCGCCGACCAGCGACCGCAGCACACTCGCCTCACGCGCATCCATCTCGGATCGCAGTTTGAGGCCGCTCAGCGAGTTCTTCCGGCTCCACTTACGCACTGACGTCAGGGTAGTCGTACCGGTCAGTCGTCTCGCTGCATGGTCGCCCAGAGTCCCGCGGCGTGCAGCCGACGCACGTCCTGTTCCATTTTGTCCCGCGAACCCGACGACACCACCGCCTTGCCCTCGTTGTGCACCTTGAGCATCAATTCGGTCGCCTTCGCTTTGCTGTAGCCGAACAGCTTCTGGAAGATGTACGCGACGTAGTGCATGAGGTTGACCGGATCGTCCCACACCACCGTGACCCATGGACGGTCCTCGGCCTCCAGGATCTCGGTGTACTCCACCGCCTCCGGAGTCGCCTGTGCCGCCGACAGTGTCGCGTTCGCTTTGCACAAGCCCATAACACTCAGGGTACGACTCGACTCCGGATACACAACACCCGTCCAACCATGTTTCGGGGACATCCCGAGTGCGGCGGCCTATCATGCGCGCGACCGCTGTCTACAGTGGCTTGCGTGGACGTGCGCAACACCGTTGGCGACGGCTTGCAGGCCGCTGGAAACAACACCGCTGGCGACTGCTCGCAGGTCGCTGGAAACAACACAGCTCTGCTGACCGATCAGTACGAACTGACCATGCTCGCCGCCGCGCTCGGCGACGGCTCGGCGCACCGTCGGTGCACCTTCGAGGTGTTTGCCCGACGCTTGCCCCACGGTCGCCGCTACGGCGTGGTCGCGGGCACCGGCCGACTACTCGAGGCGCTGACGCAGTTCCGTTTCGAGGAACCGGAGCTGGCGATCGCGGCGGGCTTCCTGGACGCGAAGACCGTCGAATGGCTGCGCGACTACCGCTTCACCGGCGATATCGACGGCTATGCCGAGGGCGAGCTGTATTTCCCGGGCTCCCCGATCCTTTCGGTCCGGGGCAGCTTCGCCGAATGCGTCCTGCTGGAGACTCTGGCCCTATCGGTTCTCAATCACGACAGCGCGATCGCCTCGGCCGCGGCCCGCATGGTGAGCGCGGCCGCGGGCCGCCGCATGATCGAGATGGGCTCGCGCCGCACCCACGAACTCGCCGCGCCGGCCAGTTCGCGCGCCGCATATCTGGCCGGCTTCGACGCGACCTCGAATCTGGAGGCGGTGCGCCGCTTCGGCGTGCCGGGCGCGGGTACCAGCGCGCACGCGTTCACCCTGCTGCACAGTGCCGCCGACGGCGCGCACGAGGCGGCCGCGTTCCGCAGTCAGATCGAGGCGCTCGGCATCGGCACCACGCTGTTGGTCGACACCTTCGACATCACCCAGGGCGTGGCCACCGCCATCGAGGTCGCCGGGCCCGAATTGGGCGGTGTGCGTATCGATTCCGGTGATCTCGGCGTGCTGGCCAGGCAGGTGCGCGACCAACTCGACCGACTCGGCGCGACCAACACCCGCATCGTGGTCTCCGGCGATCTCGACGAGTACTCGATCGCCGCACTGCGCGCCGAACCCGTCGATGCCTATGGCGTCGGCACCTCGCTGGTCACCGGATCCGGTGCGCCAACCGCGGGCATGGTCTACAAGCTGGTCGAAGTGGACGGGCTGCCGGTCGCCAAGCGCAGCAGTCACAAGGAGTCGCGCGGGGGCACCAAGAAGGCGGTTCGGTTGGCGCGCCGAACCGGCACCGTGGTCGAGGAGATCGTTTACCCGGCCCTCGGGACTCCGCCCGCCGCCAACGGATTCGAGGCGCGCGAGCTGTTGGTGCCGCTGGTGCGCGGCGGCGAGCCGGTCGATGGCGTGGCCACGCTCGCGGACAGCCGGAAATTGGTCTCGCGCGGGTTGGTCAGCCTGCCGTGGGAGGGCCTGAAACTGTCGGATGGGGAGCCCGCGATTCCGACAACATTTCTGAGTTGACGATCAGGCGGCACAATGTAATCCACAGACAGGAGCCCGAACGTTTACATCTCGGCGCTCACATCTTGGAAGGTGAGGTCGACATGAACCGGGCGTTGATCATCGTCGACGTGCAGAACGATTTCTGCGAGGGCGGATCACTCGCCGTCAGTGGTGGGGCCAGGGTCGCCCGCCGGATCAGTGCATACCTGAACTCCGCGCACTACAGCGTGGTCGTGGCCACCCGCGACTACCACATCGATCCGGGCGGCCATTTCTCCGAAAACCCCGATTACGTGGACACGTGGCCGCCGCACTGCCGGGTCGGCACGTCGGGCGCGGACTTCCACCCGAACCTGGATACCGCGCCGATCCGAGAGATCTTCTCCAAGGGTCAATACTCCGCCGCCTATTCGGGTTTCGAAGGCGCGACCGAGGATGGCACGGGCCTCGCGGACTGGCTGCGCGAGCACGGCGTCGATGAACTCGACATCGTCGGGATAGCGACCGATCACTGTGTGCGCGCGACCGCGCTGGATGCCCGCATCGAAGGCTTCGACACCCGGGTCCTGCTGGACTTCACCGCCGGAGTCGACGCCGGCACCACCATCGCCGCGCTCGACCGCATGCGCATGGCGGGCGTCGACCTCGAGGGTTCGGTCGCCAAGTAGCGACCTGCCGCACGACACGCCGAGGTCGTGTCCACGCGGTATGCGACGGCCCCACAATGACCGGAAAGGGCGGCGATCTCTGTCGGTCCGAACCAGTAGGCTCGTCGCGTGCCCGAACTGCCTCCCGTACCCGAGCTTTTGTCCACCGCTGTGCATGCGCTCGGCGGGAAGGAGCGTGTCGGGCAGGTGACGATGGCGGCGGCGGTGGACCACGCGATCGACACCAAGGAGCACCTCGCCGTACAGGCGGGCACCGGGACCGGGAAGTCGCTGGCGTATCTGGTGCCGAGCCTGCGCCACGCGGTGCGGACCGGGCGCACGGTGGTGGTGTCGACCGCGACGATCGCGCTGCAGCGCCAGCTCGTCGATCGGGATCTGCCGCGGCTGGCCGAGGCGCTGAGCAAGCCGCTCGGGCGCGCGGCGAAGTTCGCGATCCTCAAGGGGCGCAACAACTATCTGTGCCTGAACAAGATCAATAGCGTGATTCCGGACGAGCCGCAGGAGGCCGAGCTCTTCGACGCGTTCGCGATCTCGCGGCTGGGCCGGGAGGTGCAGCGGCTCAACGAGTGGGCCTCCGATACCGAGACCGGCGACCGGGACGAGATCGTCCCCGGCGTCACCGACCGGGCGTGGCGGCAGGTCAGCGTGTCGTCGCGAGAATGCCTGGGCAAGTCGCGCTGTCCCTTCGGCCAGGATTGTTTCGCCGAGCGCGCCAGGGCGGAATCGGCACAGGCCGATGTGGTGGTGACCAATCACGCCCTGCTCGCCATCGACGCGATCAGCGGCATCCAGGTGCTGCCCGAACACGATGTGGTCGTCATCGATGAGGCGCACGAGCTGGTCGACCGGGTCACCGGCGTGGCCACCGCCGAACTGGCGCCCTCGGCGGTCAGCGCCGCCGCTCGGCGCTGCGCCAAACTCATCGACCAGCAGGAGGTGGACCGGCTCGAGGAGGCCGCCGAGGCCTGGGACACCGTGCTGGACGAACTGCCCGCCGCCCGCTGGGACGCGCTGCCCGACGGCATCGCGCCGATACTCGCGCTGGTCCGCGACGCCGCGTGGAACGCACGCACCGCACTCGCACCGCAGGGCGGCACCACCGCGCAGGGCGATCCGGAGAGCGCCGCCGCCCGCACCCAGGCGCTGGCCGCCATCGATGAGGTGCACGACAGCGCGGTGCGCGCGCTGACCGCCTTCGACGAACCCGATCCGGCCAAACGTCACGATGTCATCTGGCTCGCCGCCGACGAGATCCGCGGCGTCACCCGGCGCACCCTGCGGATGGCACCGCTTTCGGTGGGTGGACTACTGCGCAGCAGACTCTTCGGCACCGCCACCGTCGTGCTGACCTCGGCGACCCTGCAGATCGGCGGTTCCTTCGACGGACTCGCGATCACCTGGGGCCTGCCCGCGCAAACGGCGAGCCGCAGCGATACGGCCACCGCCAACGGCGCCCAGGCGCCCTCGGACGTGGAGACCGTGCGCTGGAGTTCGCTCGATGTCGGCTCGCCGTTCGACCATGCCAAGTCCGGCATTCTGTATGTCGCCAAACATCTGCCCGCACCCGGCCGCGACGGGTTGGCGCCCGCCTATCTCGATGAGATCGAGCGGCTGATCACCGCCGCGGGCGGCCGCACGCTCGGTCTGTTCTCCTCGATGCGCGCCGCGAAGGCAGCCACCGAGGCACTGCGCGAGCGGCTGAACACGCCGGTTTTGTGTCAAGGGGACGACGCAACCGGCGCACTGGTCCGCAAGTTCGCTGACGACCCGGAAACCTCGCTGTTCGGCACGCTCTCGCTGTGGCAGGGCGTCGATGTGCCGGGCCCGTCGCTGAGTCTGGTGATCCTGGATCGGATCCCGTTCCCGCGTCCCGACGATCCGCTGCTGACCGCGCGGCAACGGGCCGTGGAGTCGCGCGGCGGCAACGGCTTCATGACCGTCGCGGCGAACCACGCCGCATTACTGCTGGCCCAGGGCACCGGCAGGCTGTTGCGCAGCGTCGATGACCGCGGTGTCGTCGCGATTCTCGATTCCCGCTTGGCGACCGCGCGCTATGGCGGCTATCTGCGGGCCACACTGCCGCCGTACTGGGAGACCGCCGACCCGGAAGTGGTGACGAAGGCACTGCGGCGGCTGACCGCCGCGAATGCCTGAACACCCCGTCGGACCTGGTCATACTGTGACACCACTCACAAAACGCGCCATTATTTCCAGACAGAAGTAAATTGAGATCTGATACTTCGGTGGGATCCCAATTCCCACACCGGATGTATCGGCGATCCCCGCGCCAAGCCCTGCACGCGGCGCGGGGACACCACAAACCCCTGCCGCGTCCGGTCCGCACATGAGACCGTTTCACAATGACGCACCAGCCAGAAATCGACACCCTCGGCGAATTCTTGATCAGCGCAAGATCTTTGGCCGAGTATCGCGCGATCTTCGCACTCACCGAAGCCGACCTCGACGGACGCATCCTCGACTGTCCAGGCGGCGCAGCAAGTTTCACCACGGAGGCAAGTGAACTCGGTGCCGCGGTCATTGCGGCGGACCCGATTTCCATCTCGCCGCCCTGCTCGAACTCTCCCGAGTACCCGCCGGCGAAACCCGCCTCTACCCACTCGTCGACCACATCGGCGCCCGCCAAGACGATCTGGTCGCCCACCTGCGAACGGAGCTGCACGACAAGGGAATCCGCTCCACACTCCGGGAAACCGGATACGAATTCCACCACGGCGCAACGACTGTCCTCGTTTTGCACTCCCACCCGGGCGGCACGGACCAGATATGACAACGGCGCGGCGACCCCCTTGGTCACCGCGCCGCGCGCCCAGGTTTCAGTTGTGCGGCGAGATCAGAGCACCCACTTGAGGATCAGCGTGAGAACCGCGGCGACCACGGCGAGCACGATCGCGGCCACACCCCACACGACACCCTGACGCTGCCACGGGCGGCCGGCGTCGAGGGAGAACCGGCCGGGGCCGGTGAAGGCGACGACCGCGCCGACGGCGGCGAACAGCAGCGGCATTTCATAGCCCTTGCCGGTCAGCAGGCCGCCGCTCCAAGTGGCGTTGATCGCGTTGATCATGGTGCCGAGCACGATGGCCGAGGCCAGCGGCGTCAGCAGACCGAGCACCAGCAGGATGCCGCCGGTGAATTCGCTGAGTCCGGCGAGCGTGCCGAACAGTTTGCCCGGGTTGTAGCCCATGGCGTCGAAGCTGGCGGCATTGCCGCTCCAGCCCATGCCGCTGAACCAGCCGAACAGTTTCTGGCTGCCGTGCGCGGCGAGCAGGCCGCCGAAGACGACGCGCAGCAGCAGCAGGCCGATATCGGTGGCGGAGTCGTCGAGCGTCGTGGCGCTCGGGTTGGTGGTGCGTTCTAATGCGCTGTGGGTGGTCATGCTGGTCCTCATCCCTGCAGTCGGTCGTGAACAGTGACTGTTTAGCCTCGGCAATGAAGCGGACTGTGGTCCGATTATCGCACAGTGCAGGCCAACCGCGCGATCAGCGACGCTATTGCGCCAGGAAGAAGAAATATCCGAGGAACATCACCATCAGCGCCCACATCGCCGGATGCACCTCTTTGACGCGCCCCTTCGCGGCCATGACGATCGGATAAAACAGCATCCCCAACGCCAGCCCGTTCGCGATCGAGTAGGTCAGCGGCATCATGATGACGGTGATGAAGGCCGGAATCGCGTACTCCAGCCGGTTCCAGTCGATCTCGCCGAGCGCGCGGGACATGAGCACCCCGACAACGATCAGCGCGGGCGCGGTGATGGCCGCCGAGCCCGCGACGACAGCGAAGATCGGGTAGCAGAACATGGCGATCAGGAACCAGCCCGCGGTGGTCACGGCGGTCATGCCGGTTCGCCCGCCCGCCGAGACGCCCGCGGTCGATTCGACATAGGCGGTGGTGGTGGAGGTGCCGATGACCGCGCCCGCCATGGTGCCCACCGAGTCGGCGGCCAGTGCGCTGGCCGCGCGCGGTAGCTTGCCGTCCTTGTCGAGCAGCCCGGCCTGGTTGGCCACGCCGATCAGGGTGCCGGAGCAGTCGAAGAAGTCGACGAACAGCATGGTGAGCACGACGACGGCCATCTGCCCCGTGAACGCGTCCGGCAGATGGATGATCGCCTGACCGAAGGTGTGCTCGAGGCCCTTCGGCATCGCGACGACGCCCTTGGGCAGATCGACCAGACCGCTGATGACGCCAACGAGCGCCGTCAGCACGATGCCGTACAGCACCGCGCCGTGCCAGCCGATGACCAGGAAAACGATGGTCACCACCAGGCCGAACAGCGCGAGCAGCGTGGTGCCCTTGGTGAAATCGCCGAGCGTGACGAGGGTGGCGTCACTGTTGACCACGATGCCCGCGTTCTTCAGCCCCAGGAATGCCACGAACATGCCGATGCCCGCGCCGACGGCCAACTTCATCTGCAACGGGATGGCATTGAGGATTCGCTCGCGCACCTTGGTGATCGCGAGCACGAAGAAGATCACTCCGGAGAGGAAGGTTCCCGAGAGCGCCACCTGCCACGGAATCCCCATCCCGAGCACCACCGAATAGGCGAAGAAGGCGTTGAGGCCCATGCCCGGCGCGAGCGCGATCGGATACCTGGCCCACACACCCATGACCACCGTGCCGAACACCGCGGCGACGGCCGTCGCGGTGAAGACCGCCTGCATGGGGATGCCCTTGGCGCCGAGCGCGCCGCCGTCACCGAGTACCGACGGGTTCACCGCGAGCACGTAGGACATGGCGAGGAACGTGATCGTCCCGGCCATCAGTTCGCGCTTGATGGTCGAACCGTTCGAACTGATGCCGAAGTACGCGTCGAGGCGTCCTCGGGTTCGCGTCAGCACGTCGGTGACCATGAGCTCTCCAGTCGAAAATGGGTACGGGGGTGCCAGGGCACGGTAGCCGACAATTCACTGAACCAGAGAACTCGGCATATGCAGCAGCCGCGATTGTCATGATCAGCGTCACGATGGCCATCTCGGACAGACACCGACGACCCGGGCTACGTCGCGGAGAGCAAGGCTCGGCGACACCCTCATCAGCCGGAAGAAGGCAACTTCGACACCGGCCCCTGGGACCCCGAGGGTTCGGTCCAACTCGAAAGCAGTCTCCCCGCGGCGGCGAGCACCTACCCGGGCAGCACCGTGCGTCAGGCGCTCGGTGCGATGACCAGGCCCAGTTCTGCGTCGCTGGCGAGCAACTCGTTGTGGGGCAGCACCCGCACCGTGTAGCCAACGGCACCCGACAGCGGGACCGGGGTTTCGACGGTGAAATGGTCCACGCCGGAGTCGGATCCGGTGTGCGCCATCGGGAATGCGGTGGTCTCGGTGAGGTCGTCGGTCGGCGAGACGCGGCCGAGTACCGCCTGCACCGTGACATCGGCGGGCGTGAGGCCGCCGAGGTCGATGCGGGCGGCGAGGGAGAGCTGCGCGCCGATGATCGGGGTGTCCGGCAGACCTGCGCTGTCGACCTGGATCACCTTTACCGAGGGCCAGGCGGCCTCGACGCGGCGGCGGTACTCCGAAATCGCTCGGGCGCCGGCGAATTCGTCGGCGCTCGCGCGTTGCCCGGCGGCCGCGGCGGGCGCGTAGTACTCCACGGAGTAGTCGTGGACCATGCGGGAGGCCAGCACCTTCGGTCCGAGGGTTTGCAGGGTGTGGCGCACCATCTCGACCCAGCGCACCGGCATATCGGAGAGATCGCGGTCGTAGAAGCGCGGTGCCACGGTGCGTTCGAAGAGGTCGTAGAGGGCGCCGGCCTCCAGATCGTCGCGGCGGTGTTCGTCGGAGACGCCGTCGGCGGTCGGGATGGCCCACCCGTTTTCGCCGTCGTACATCTCATCCCACCAGCCGTCGCGGATGGAGAGGTTGAGGCCGCCGTTGAGCGCCGACTTCATCCCGGAGGTGCCGCATGCCTCGAGCGGGCGCAGCGGATTGTTCAGCCAGACATCGCAACCCCAGTACAGGTAGCGGGCCATGGATATGTCGTAGTCGGGCAGGAAGACGATGCGGTGGCGCACCTCCGGATCGTCGGCGAAGCGAACGACCTGCTGAATCAGCGCCTTGCCGCCGTCGTCTGCCGGGTGGCTCTTACCCGCGACGACCAGCTGCACCGGATGCTCGGGATCCAACAGCAGCGCACGCAATCGCTGCGGATCGCGCAGCATCAGGGTCAGCCGCTTGTAGGTCGGCACCCGGCGGGCGAATCCGACGGTCAGCACATTCGGATCGAAAACGGTATCGACCCAACCCAATTCGGCCGATGCGGCACCCCGCTGCAGCCAGGACGCCCGGACCCGCCGGCGCACCTCGGCAACGAGGGTGGCGCGCAACGTATTCCGGGTCGACCACAGCTCACCCAGGTCGACATCGCGCAGCTTCTCCCAGCCACGCGCCTCCTCGACCAACTCGGCACCGATGTATTCGCGTGCCTTGTCGAACCATTCGCGCGCTGCCCAGGTCGGGGCGTGCACACCGTTGGTGACCGAACCGATCGGCACCTCGGACGCGTCGAACCCCGGCCACAGCGGCGCGAACATGGCGCGGCTGACCTCGCCGTGGAGTTTGGAAACACCGTTGGCGCGCTGGGCGAGTCGCAGACCCATATGCGCCATATTGAACACCGACGGGTCGGCCTCGCGACCGAGCGCCACGATCCGATCGATGGAAAGCCCGGGCAGCATGGCGGATTCGGATTCGCCGTGGCCGCCGCCGAAGTACCTGCGCACCAACGGCATCGGGAACCGATCGATGCCCGCGGGCACCGGCGTATGCGTGGTGAACACCGTCGCCGCCCGCACCGCGGCCAGCGCCGTATCGAAATCGAGTCCGGTCGATACGAATTCACGGACCCGCTCGACTCCGAGGAATCCGGCGTGGCCCTCGTTCATATGGAACACGTCGGGATCCGGCAGTCCGGCGGCACGTGTGTACGCGCGCACCGCCCGCACACCACCGATACCGGCCAGGATCTCCTGCTTGATCCGATGGTCCTGATCACCGCCGTAGAGCCGGTCGGTGACCGCGCGCAACTCCGGATCGTTCTCGGCGATATCGGAATCCAGTAGCAGCAGCGGCACCCGCCCGACCTGCGCGATCCACACCCGCGCCCGCAGCACCCGCTGGTCGGGCATCGCCACATGGATCAGCACCGGCGAGCCATCGGTGGTCAGCAACCGCAGCGGCAGCCCCTGCGGGTCGAGCGCCGGATAGTGCTCGGTCTGCCATCCGTCCGCGGTCAGCGACTGCCGGAAATAGCCGGAGCGGTACAGCAAGCCGACGCCGATCAACGGCAACCCCAGATCGGAGGCGGCCTTCAGATGGTCACCGGCAAGAATCCCGAGCCCCCCCGAATAGTTCGGAAGTACTTCGGTGACGCCGAACTCCATCGAGAAGTAGGCGATACCGCGCACCGGCTCGTCGGTCTGTCGCTGGAACCAGCCCGGCCGGGTCAGATAGTCACGCAGATCCGCGGCCACGGCGTCCACCCGGCCGACATAGTTCGCGTCGGCGGCGAACTCGTCCAGCCGCGCCGCGGGCACCTCCCCCAGCATCCGCACCGGATCGCGGCCCACCTCGCGCCACAACTCCGGATCGAGCTCGGCAAATAGATCCTGCGTCGGCCAATGCCACGACCAGCGCAGATTCGTGGACAGTTCGCCCAGGGCCGCCAAACGCTCGGGCAGATGGGCACGGACGGTGAAACGACGGAGTGCCTTCACGTGCGGAACCCTACCGAATGCCGCGTGCCCAGGTCGCCTCAGCGACCCAGGTCACGCGTCTACGCGTACCGGCGGATCCGCGTGCGGACCTGACGACGGGCCTACTCCTGCCAAGCCTCTCGGAACCGGTGCAACACATGAGCAGCCACCGCTACGCCGCCGCTCACAGACCGGAATATCCGGTCGCGGCAACCCTGCGCAGATGACAGCATCAGCTGATGCCGCACTGGATCGATGTGCTCCCACAGTTCCTTGTCGCCTGCCTTATTCTGGCCGCTCTCCCCGGACCCGCGACCGCGCTGTTCCTCCAGCGCTCGGTGCGTGACGGTCGCGCGGCAGGTCTGGCCGCGGTGGTCGGGAACGAGATAGGTGTGTTCGGGTGGACGCTCGCCGGTGGCGCGGGGTTGTCGGTGCTGCTGGTCGCGAACCGATTCATGAACACCGCGGTGCACGTCATCGGGGCACTGGTGTTGATCTGGCTCGGCGTGCAGGCCTGGCGCGGGGCGCACGGCGACGACGAATTCGGCAGCACCATGACCAAGATGCTGCCGACCGGCCGCACCCCCACCGCGGCCTTCCGCGCCTCGCTGATCTCGATCGCCGCGAATCCGAAGGCGGCAGTGTTCGGCTTGACGATCCTGCCGCAGTTCCTGCCATCCAGCGGCCCAGTGCTGCCGACCGTATTCATCCTCGCGGCCATTCAGCTGGTCATCGACACGGCCTGGTGCGTCGGGGTGGTGCTGGCCGCCGATCGGGCCGGATCCTGGCTGCGCCGGACCGGCGTCCGGCAGCGGATGGAACGGGCGCTCGGCGCGATCCTCGTCGCGCTCGGTCTCGGCCTCGCGGCCGACGCACGCTGAGTGCGTGGTCCGAGGTCGGTTGCCGGTAGGTTGGTCGACGTGACCGGCCGCATCGCTATCGATGACACTGCCCCGTCCATCGCGGGCAGCCGACCGGCCAAGGCCGTCGTCGGCGAGGTTTTCCCGGTGCGCACCGTGGTCTGGCGCGAGGGCCATGACGCGGTCGCCGCGACGCTGGCGGTGCGCGGGCCCGGCTCGTCCCGGATCACCCGGATCCGGATGACGCCGGATTACGAACCCGACGTGTTCAATGCCACGTTCGTCCCGAATCTGCCCGGTGCCTGGACCTACCGCATCGAGGGCTGGAGCGATCCGATCGCCACCTGGCGGGCGGCGGTGGAGGCGAAACTGGCCGTCGGGCAGAGCGCCGCCGATCTGGACAATGATCTCGAACTCGGCGCCCGGCTGCTCGAACGGGCCGCGCAGGCCGTACCCAAGAAGCAGTTCGAGCGGTTGCGCGCGGCCGTGGCGGCGCTGCGCAGCGATGAGCAGTTGCCCGCGCGCGTCGCGCCCGCGTTCGGCACCGAGGTCGCCGAGATCGTGCGCGCTACGCCATTGCGCGACATGGTCACTCGCGGCCCGCAGCACACCGTGCAGGTGGAACGTCAACGCGCACTGTACGGCTCGTGGTACGAGTTCTTCCCACGCTCGACGGGCGGTCGCGATGCCGAGGGCAACCCGATCCACGGCAATTTCGTTACCGCCGCAAAGGAATTGCCGCGCATCGCCGGCATGGGCTTCGACGTGATCTACCTGCCGCCCATCCACCCGATCGGCGAGATCAACCGCAAAGGCCGCAACAACGCACTCGCCGCCGAACCGGATGACGTCGGCTCCCCGTGGGCGATCGGCTCCAACGACGGCGGGCACGACGCGATCCATCGCGAACTCGGCACCGAGTCCGACTTCGCCGAATTCGTTGCCACCGCAACCGAACTCGGTCTCGAGGTGGCGCTCGACCTGGCACTGCAGTGCGCACCGGACCATCCGTGGGTCGCCGCCCACCCGGAGTGGTTCACCACACTCCCGGACGGCACCATCGCCTACGCCGAAAACCCGCCCAAGAAGTACCAGGACATCTACCCGGTCAACTTCGACAACGATCCGGACGGACTGTACGCGGAGGTCCTGCGCGTCGTGCGGCACTGGATCAGCGCGGGCGTCAAGATCTTCCGCGTCGACAACCCGCACACCAAGCCAGCCGACTTCTGGGAATGGCTGATCGCGACCGTGCGGCGCACCGATCCCGATGTGATCTTCCTGTCCGAGGCCTTCACGCGACCCGCCCGGCTCTACGGTCTGGCCCGCCGCGGATTCAGCCAGTCCTACACGTATTTCACCTGGCGCGTCGCCAAATGGGAGCTGACCGAATTCGGCAACGAACTGGCCGCCAAGGCCGATGAGGCCAGACCGAACCTGTTCGTCAACACCCCCGACATCCTGCACGAAAGCCTGCAGCACGGCGGACCCGGCATGTTCGCCATCCGCGCGGTGCTGGCCGCAACCATGGCCCCGGCGTGGGGCGTCTACTCCGGATTCGAGCTGTTCGAGCACCAGGCGGTGCGGCCGGGCAGCGAGGAGTACCTGGATTCGGAGAAGTACGAGCTGCGGCCGCGGCCGTTCGCCGAGGCGTTGTCGCGCGGAGAATCGTTGGAGCCCTGGATCACTCGGCTCAACGAGATCCGCCGCGCGCACCCCGCGCTGCAGCAACTGCGCTGCATCCACTTCCATCACGTCGACAACGACGCGCTGCTCGCCTATTCGAAGATCGATCCGGTCAGCGGCGATGCGGTACTCGTTGTGGTGAACCTGAATCCCTATGGCGCCGAACACGGTTTCATCTCCCTGGACCTGCCCGCGATCGGGCGCGAATGGCATGACCATCCGCTGGTGTTCGACGAGGTCAGTGGCGAGGAATACCACTGGGCGCAGACGAATTACGTGCGACTGGATCCGGCGCACGCGGTCGCCCACATCATCACCCTGCCCGCGGTACCGCAGCAGGCCCGCGCGGAACTGGCCTACCGGAGGACGTTTCGATGAAACGCCGCGATCTGATGTTGCTCGCGGCGGGCACGCACGCCGACCCACACACCGTGCTCGGCGCGCACCCGCATCCGGACGGCACGGTCATCCGAGTGCTGCGCCCGCATGCCGATACGGTCTGCGCCCGTATCGGCGGCGTAGACCATCCGCTGAAATCGTTGGGGCACGGCGTTTTCGCCGGCGTCGTACCGCATCCCGACCTGATGGACTATCGGATCGTCACCAATTACCGAGGCGGGCAGACGATCATCAGCGCGGACGGCTATCGTTTTCTGCCCAGTGTCGGCGAGCTGGACCTGCACCTCATCGGCGAAGGCCGTCACGAACACCTCTGGGATGTGCTCGGCGCGCACCCACGCCACTACACCACCCTCGACGGCGAGGTGGACGGTACGTCGTTCGCCGTGTGGGCGCCGAATGCCAGGGGCGTCACCGTAATCGGGGATTTCGACGGCTGGAGCGGGCACACCGCGCCGATGCGTGCGCTCGGGTCCTCCGGGGTGTGGGAGGTGTTCGTGCCGGGGGTCGGCGTCGGCACCAAGTACAAGTTCCGTGTGCACGGCGCGGACGGACGCACGGTGGATCACGCGGATCCGCTCGCCTTCGCGACGGAGCTGCCACCGGCCACGGCATCGGTGGTCACCGAGAGCAACTACGGGTGGTCCGACGGCGATTGGATCGCGGCCCGTGAACGCACCGATCCCACGCGTGCCCCGATGAGCGTCTACGAGGTCCACCTCGGCTCTTGGCGGCCCGGGCTCGGCTACCGCGAATTGGCCGACCAACTCGCCGATTACGTGCGCGCGGCCGGATTCACCCATATCGAACTGCTGCCGATCGCCGAGCACCCGTTCGGCGGCTCCTGGGGATACCAGGTCACCTCCTACTACGCCCCGACCGCGCGCTTCGGCGCCCCCGACGACTTCCGCGTCTTCGTCGATCGCATGCACGCCGCGGGTATCGGTGTGCTGCTGGACTGGGTGCCTGCCCACTTCCCGCGCGACGAATGGGCCCTGGCGCGCTTCGACGGCACCCCGCTCTACGAGCACGCCGATCCGCGCCGCGGTGAGCAACTCGACTGGGGCACCTACATTTTCGACTTCGGCCGCAACGAGGTGCGCAACTTCCTGGTCGCCAACGCGCGCTACTGGATCGAGGAGTTCCATATCGACGGCCTGCGCGTCGATGCCGTCGCATCCATGCTGTACCTGGATTACTCACGCGCCGAGGGCGATTGGGAGCCCAACGTGCACGGCGGCCGGGAGAACCTGGAGGCCGTCGACTTCCTGCAGGACCTCAACGAGACCGTGCACCGATACCATCCCGGCGTCGTCACCATCGCGGAGGAGTCCACCAGCTGGCCCGGCGTCACGCGCGGCACCGATGTCGGCGGTCTCGGCTTCACCATGAAGTGGAATATGGGCTGGATGCACGACACCCTCGGTTACCTGGGCCGGGACCCGATCCACCGCTCATGGCACCACAACGAGATGACCTTCTCGCTGATGTACGCCTGGAGCGAGAACTTCGTGCTGCCGATCAGTCACGACGAGGTTGTGCACGGCAAGGGCACGCTCTGGACCAGAATGCCCGGCGACGACTTCGCCAAGGCGGCGGGCGTACGCGCCCTGCTGGCCTATATGTGGGCGCATCCCGGTAAGCAATTGCTGTTCATGGGCCAGGATTTCGGGCAGTTCCGGGAGTGGTCGCACGATCGCGGCCTGGACTGGCACGAACTGGAAAACCCCCTGCACCAAGGCATTACCACCGCCATCCGGGATTTGAACGCGGTCTACCGCGCCCATCCCGCGCTCTGGAGCCAGGACACCGCCCCGGGCGGCTACTCCTGGATCGAGGCCGACGACCGCGAGCACAGTGTCCTCGCCTTCCTGCGCTATGGCTCCGACGGTTCGGTCATCGCCTGCGTCTTCAACTTCGCCGGCTCCGTGCACGGCGAGTACCGCGTCGGCCTGCCATCGACCGGCACCTGGCGCGAAATCCTCAACACCGACGCCGTCGCCTACGGCGGCTCCGGCATCGGGAATCTGGGCGGCGTCAAGGCGACCGACGAACCATGGCACGGCCGCCCTGCCTCGGCCACCGTCGCCTTGGCACCCAACAGCGCCGTCTGGCTGACGCCCGAACACTAGCGCCCCTGCGAGTCAGCAGCGTCCGGCCAGTCCTGCGTGGTCGGCGGGTCAGTACAGCGCGGCAGCCAGCTTCCGACGCGCCGCGACCACGAAAGGCTCTGCGGGGTCGAACAATTCGAAGAGTTCGAGCAGCCGCGTGCGAACCTTCGTGCGGTCGTCGCCCGCGGTCTTCTTGATCACGGCGATCAACCGGTCGAACGAGGCGTCCGGCTGCTGGTTCAGCATTTCCACATCGGCGGCGTCCAGTGCCGCGTCGACGTTGGCCGGATCGGCGTCCGCGGTGGCGATCGCGGAGTCCGGGACCGCTTGGGCCCGGGACAGGAAGCGCAACTGCCGCAGCGCGCTCTTGGCCTCCTCATTGCCCGGCTCCGCGGCGATGATGGCCTCGTAGGCCGCCTCGGCCCCGGCCATGTCACCGCGCTCCAGCGCGGACTCCGCGGCCGTGAAACGCGGGTCCTCGACGGGCTGCGGCTCGGGCTCGCTGCCCTCGAGCTGACCGCCGACCGCTTCGATGACCGCGCTCAGCCACTGCCGGACCTGCGGCTCGGGCTGCGCGCCCTCGAAGTCCGCGAGCGGGCGACCACCGGCCACCGCGATCACCGTCGGAATGCCCTTCACGCCGAAGGCCTGCGCGATCCGCATATTGGCCTCGGCCTCGACCGTCGCCAGGTCCCAAACGCCCGCGTCCTCTTCGAGCAGCCGCTCGAACGTCCGAACCAACTCGACACTGCCCGGGCTGCGCTGCGAATACAGCACCACGACCACCGGTACCTGGGTCGATCGGCGCAGCACCTTCGCTTCGAAATCCGCCTCGGAGACGGCGTAATCGCCGCCTCCCCCGCCCGGCGCACCGGCCGGGGGCTGCTTCAGGCTGGACAGATCGACCGCGCCGGACATAGCGGCGGCGGCAGCTGGCGAAGGACGGCGTGCAGCGGGACGAGTCACGGCTTCCAGTTTGTCACGGCGTGACCGAGGCCGGAGCGCCGGAGTCGACGGAAGTGGTGTCGCTCAGCTCACCGAGCCGGCCCGCGCGCACCGCCCACAGCTCGAAGAGCACGGTGCAGAACGGCGGAATGCTCGACAGCAGCGCGAGCACCGTGGTCTTGGCGTTCCAGGCCAGTTCGCGCGCCGCGAGGATCGCGATGATCACGAACAGGATGAAGATGATGCCGTGCGTCATCCCGAACACCTTGACCGGCCAGGTGACCGGTTCGGGGAGGCGCTTGAACACCATGCCGACGATCAGGAAAACCCAGGAGATCGCCTCCAGCACGGCGATGAAGCGGAAGCGCTTGGCCACGGTGCTCAAGTCGAAGAAATTGCCCATGGCCACCATTGTGCCGGACTCCTACGACGGGTCGTAGTTGAACTGGTCACACCTCGGCCCATGGACCCCGAAGTCCCGGTATATGCCGGGACGTCAGTTACACCTTGATGATGAGGGCGTCACCCTGACCGCCGCCGCCACACAGGGCGGCCGCGCCGATACCGCCGCCGCGGCGCTTCAGTTCCAGCGCCAGGTGCAACAGGATGCGTGCGCCCGACATGCCGAGCGGGTGTCCGATGGCGATCGCACCGCCGTTGACGTTCACCTTCTCCGGATCGATGCCCAGCTTGCGGGTGGAGGCGATACCGACCGCCGCGAATGCCTCGTTGATCTCGACCAGATCCAGTTCGGCGGGCAAAATGCCTTCGCGCGCACATGCCTTCGCGATCGCGTTGGCAGGCTGATCCTGCAGCGTGGAATCCGGTCCGGCGACCACACCGGCCTTGCCGATCTCGGCGATCCAGCTCAGCCCCAACTCCTGGGCCTTGGCCTTGCTCATCACGACCACCGCGGCCGCGCCATCGGAGATCTGCGAGGCGGTACCCGCGGTGATGGTGCCGTCCTTGCGGAATGCCGGACGCAGCTTGGCCAGCGATTCGGCGGTGGTGTCCGCCCGGATGCCCTCGTCGGCACTCACCAGGATCGGGTCGCCCTTGCGCTGCGGCACCGCGACCGGCACGACCTCGTTGTCGAAGACGCCGTTCTTCCACGCCGCCGCGGCACGCTGGTGCGAAGCCGCCGCGAACGCGTCCTGGTCTTCGCGGCTGACCGGCTCGGCGTCGTTGCGCTGTTCGGTGAGCGCGCCCATCGGCTGGTCGGTGAAGATGTCGTGCAGGCCGTCGTAGGCCATGCTGTCGCGCATCGTCACATCACCGTATTTGAAGCCCTCCCTGGACTTTTCGAGCAGATGCGGAGCCTGGCTCATCGATTCCTGGCCACCGGCGACCACGATCTCGTACTCGCCGGCACGGATCAGCTGATCGGCCAGCGCGATCGCGTTGATGCCCGACAGGCACACCTTGTTCAGCGTCAACGCGGGCACATCCATCGGGATACCCGCCGCGACCGCGGCCTGCCGGGCCGGGATCTGCCCCGCGCCTGCGGTGAGCACCTGGCCCATGATCACGTAGTCGACCTGCTCCGGTGCGACGCCGCCCTTTTCCAATGCCGCCTTGATGGCGAAACCGCCCAGGTCCGAACCGGTGAAGTCCTTCAGCCCCCCGAGCAGCCGACCGACCGGGGTACGCGCACCGGAGACGATCACGGTTGTGGTCACGACGAGCCTCGCATTCATTGATCGGAACAGCGCCGCGCACCACCTGCTGGATGAAGCATGCGCGGCGTCAACCTTTGTACTCAACGGTAGCTTGCCCCGCTCGACCGACCTTTACCAGGTGCGCGGTGCCCGCGCCGAGGCCCGGCCGACGGCCTTCCGGCCGACTGTGTCCGATCAGGCGCTACCTTCGAGTGGTGAGCAACGTTATGGACTCGTCGAACTTCATCCCCGGCGACTACGTCGTCGCCGTCGACCACGTCGGCATCGCGGTGCCTGACCTGGATACCGCAATCGCCTGGTACGCCGAGAATCTCGGCATGATCGAGACCCATCGGGAGGTCAATGAGGCCCAAGGCGTGCACGAGGCGATGCTCTCGTTGCCCGGCGCACCCGACGGCGCGACTGCTCTGCAGTTGCTGGCACCCCTGAACGCGGACTCGACGATCGCCAAGTTCATCGACCGCAGCGGGCCGGGACTGCAGCAACTCGCCTATCGGGTCACCGATATCGACGCCGTCTCCACGTATCTTCGTGATCAAGGTCTGCGTTTGCTGTACGACGCACCTCGGCACGGAACCGCCGATTCCCGCATCAATTTCATCCACCCCAAGGATGCTGGCGGTGTGCTGATCGAGTTGGTCGAGCCGAACGCGAATGTTACGCACTAGTATCAAGATCGGGCCCGAAAAACTCGTCGGAATCACATTCGCGGTCGAGTCACCATGAGGTGCAAGTAGGCTGTAGTTTGTGTGCCATGTCGTCACCCGAGTCCGATCGCAATCGCTTCGTGGCACTGCCCTTCACCGTTGTGCGCAAGGGTTATGCGCAAGACGAGGTACGCAACTACTTCGACCGTTTCGATGCCGAGTTAAGAGTCACCGCCACAGATCGGGATGCCGCTGCGGCGCAAGCCCGTAACCTCGCCAGCCAGCTGGAGGACGCGCGGGACGAGATCGACGAGCTCCGTAAGGAAGTCGATCGCCTTTCGGTTCCGCCAACTACTGCCGAAGGCATGTCCGATCGCATCTCTCGGATGCTGCGGCTGGCCTCCGACGAGGCCTCGGAGGTGCGCGCTCTGGCGCAGGCCGAGGCGGCGGAAATGGTGTCGATCGCCGAGCAGCAGGCCACCGAAATGCGTGGTAAGTACGAATCGCTGCTCGCCGAAACCAAGGAGAAGCGCGAGGCGCTCGAGATCGAATTCGAGCAGACCCTGGCGAATGCGCGTACCGAGTCCGCCAAGATCATCGAGGCCGCTCAGGCCGAGGCCAACCGCCTCGGCAAGGAAGCCGATGCCAAGCGCAAGGCGACCCAGCAGGACTTCGAGGCCACCATGGCGGAGCGTCGTACCAAGCTCACCCGTGCTATGGAGGAGCTCGAGGCCACCAGCCGCGCCGAGGCCGCTCAGCGGATCAAGGACGCGACCGACGAGTCCAACCGCCTCATCACCTCCGCCACCCAGACCTCCGAGCGCAAGATCGCGCACGCGAAGGAACTCGCCGAGGAGATGCGCGTGCTGCGCGGCCGGGTGCTCGCCCAGCTGCTCGGTATCCGCGGCCAGCTCGACTCGGTGCCCGCGATGCTCGCCGCGGTCAACCGGGAAAGCGAACTGCTGGACGGGGTTCCGGATCAGCGCAAGTCGATCGGCGGCGGCACCAAGTCGGTGACCAGCGGTTCGCGCACCAAGGCGATCCCCGAGGTCGCGACCGAGGAAGACGATATCGACGCCGACGAGCGCGAGAACGCCGAAATCACCAACTGACAACGGCGGGCTGAGCGGCGACAAACGCAACAACCCAACCGAATTCACACCGAAGGCCGTCCCGGATGCGGGGCGGCCTTCCTAATGCGCGCAGTACCCGGACCTTCCCGATGCGCGGGACATGCACCGCCACAACGACATTCGTAACGATCAGGACACAATCATAGCTTACATTCAGGACCAGCGGCGCGTAATCCGCCGTGTCCGACGGCTATTCCAGCAACCCCGATGCCAGTGCCTGCGGTCGTCCTCACCACCATCGACCGCCCACGCGACGATATGCGCTACGCCAGGCGGGATTTCGTGATCACACCCCGGGCAACGGTAGGTCTTGACCGCCCGACTCCCCGGAATGGTCCGCACGACATACATCTCGTCGCTATCCGGCCCGGCCTCCCGCCGACCGAACACATCACCGATCGGCGAGCCACCCGCTTGCGAGCGATCCACCTGGCGTTCTGTGCGCGGCTTCCGTCGGGGCATGCCACCAAGCGTAAAACGTGGCTCGTCTCAGCTTCGGTCCCCCCGCGAGCATCCTGCGCACCTCCTGGCATGCCGCGCACTAAATCAAGGGAAAGGTGCATGAGAGGCGAATCGGTGCACGGAACCAAACCGCGGGCCGCGAAGCTAGAAGAGGCGGAATTCGTTGCTCTCTGTGCCACGTAGGGCGTCGTAATCGAGGGTCAGGCAGCGAATGCCGCGGTCCTCGGCGAGAGTGCGGGCCTGGGGCTTGATCTGCTGGGCGGCGAAGACGCCGGCTACCGGGGCGATGAGGGGGTCGCGGTTCAGGAGTTCGAGGTAGCGGGTGAGCTGTTCGACGCCGTCGATCTCGCCGCGGCGCTTGATCTCGACGGCCACGGTGGAGCCGTCTGCGTCGCGGCAGAGCAGGTCGACGGGGCCGATGGCGGTCATGTACTCGCGGCGGATCAGCGTATAGCCGGGGCCGAGGGTCTGCACGTGCTCGGCCAGGAGTTCCTGAAGGTGGGCTTCCACACCGTCTTTCACCAGACCGGGGTCCACACCCAGCTCATGTGCGGAGTCGTGCTCGATGTCCTCGATGGTGATGCGCAGCTCCTCACCCGCCTTGTTGGTGACCACCCAGAAGGCCTTCGCCCCCTCGGGCACCGCGTCGACGTCGCGCTCATCCAACCAGCACGGCGGGCTCATCCAGTTCAACGGCTTATACGAGCCACCGTCGGAATGCACGAGGACCGAACCATCCGCTTTGATCAGCAGCAATCGGCGGGCCATCGCAAGATGGGCGGTGAGTCGCCCCACGTAGTCGACCTGACAGCGAGCAATCACTAGGCGCACCCAAGCACTGTAGGCGAGTGCCAGGTCCCGCCTGGCGTCAGCCCTGTCGCAGCTGCCGTCAGCCCATGAGGAGGATTGCCGCCAGGAACGCGCTCACGGCGAGCAGGGCGGATTCGACTCGGGTGAGCCTGCGGGTGGACGCGGCCTTGGTGTGGAGCATGCCGAAGCCGACGGCCGTTCCGATACAGAAGGCGAGCAGGTGGCCGACGTTGGTGAAGGTCTGCTCGATCAGGACGCCCTCGGCGGCGACGATGAACCACGCGGTGGCCCAGGCGATTCGCCACCGATGCGGAATGGCGACGACGATCGCGCCGATCAAGGCCATGGCGCCGTAGCTGACGCCGACGTCCTGAGTCCAGCGGATACTAGCGGGCAGCCAGTCGGCCTCGATGGCAATCCAGAGTCCGCCCGCGACCAGGAGCGTGGCTCCGATATGACCGGCCATGAAGACGTGCACCATGTGCACAGCACCGAAGCGCAGCTCGGCGAGCGCCAGCAGGCAACCGAGCAGCGGGATGATCACCCACGCGGCGCTGGCGTCACCGATCACCAGTGCACTGGAGAACACGGTGCCGATACGGCCGCTCAGTAGATTGTGCAGGTTCGTGCTGGCATGCAGCACCATCCTCGTCTGCGCGGAATCACTGAGGGCCGAGAAGACCGCGGTGACAGCGACGAGAGCCGCGAGATACCCGAACGTTGCCGGTAACCTCGGCCGCAGCCAGCGTGGGCGGAGCGGACTGAGGGGATCGACCGGCGCGCGGTCTGCGGTTGTCGTCGCTGCGACCATCAACACCTCCGTTGTGTCGGCTCCTGCGCGCCGACGACGTTCTGCTGTCTTCTTCCATCATCACAGTTCGAACACGATCCATCCTAGTTGTTCCCTGTGAGATTGCTACGAAACGCAAAAAGGCCCCCAACATAGTTGGGGGCCTTTCGCAAGGATGTTCCGGCGGTGTCCTACTCTCCCACACCCTGTCGAGTGCAGTACCATCGGCGCAGGTGGCCTTAGCTTCCGGGTTCGGAATGGGACCGGGCGTTTCCCCACCGCTATAGCCGCCGTAACTCTATGAAACTATCCACACAACAGCGCTGACACAAAACCCGACAACCCCAAAAGAAAAAAGGGGTTGCAGACCTTGTGTCTGCCGCAGTGTCTGTGTGTTGTTTCAGATACCGCACAGTGGACGCGTAGCTTCTTTGTTGGTAAGTCCTCGGCCGATTAGTACCAGTCACCTACACCCGTTACCGGGCTTCCAGTTCTGGCCTATCAACCCCATGGTCTGTGGGGGGCCTTAACCACTCGAAGGTGGTGAGAAACCTCATCTTGGAACAGGCTTCCCGCTTAGATGCTTTCAGCGGTTATCCCTTCCGAACGTAGCTAACCAGCAGTGCCCTTGGCAGGACAACTGGCACACCAGAGGTTCGTCCGTCCCGGTCCTCTCGTACTAGGGACAGCCTTCCTCAAGTTTCTGACGCGCGCGGCGGATAGAGACCGAACTGTCTCACGACGTTCTAAACCCAGCTCGCGTGCCGCTTTAATGGGCGAACAGCCCAACCCTTGGGACCTACTCCAGCCCCAGGATGCGACGAGCCGACATCGAGGTGCCAAACCATCCCGTCGATATGGACTCTTGGGGAAGATCAGCCTGTTATCCCCGGGGTACCTTTTATCCGTTGAGCGACACCGCTTCCACTTGCCGGTGCCGGATCACTAGTCCCGACTTTCGTCCCTGCTCGAGCTGTCACTCTCACAGTCAAGCTCCCTTGTGCACTTGCACTCGACACCTGATTGCCAACCAGGCTGAGGGAACCTTTGGGCGCCTCCGTTACATTTTAGGAGGCAACCGCCCCAGTTAAACTACCCACCAGGCACTGTCCCTGAACCAGATCATGGTCCGAGGTTAGAAGTCCAATACGATCAGAGTGGTATTTCAACGACGACTCCACACACACTAGCGTGCATGCTTCACAGTCTCCCACCTATCCTACACAAACCGTACCGAACACCAATACCAAGCTATAGTGAAGGTCCCGGGGTCTTTTCGTCCTGCCGCGCGTAACGAGCATCTTTACTCGTAATGCAATTTCGCCGAGTCTGTGGTTGAGACAGCTGAGAAGTCGTTACGCCATTCGTGCAGGTCGGAACTTACCCGACAAGGAATTTCGCTACCTTAGGATGGTTATAGTTACCACCGCCGTTTACCGGGGCTTAAATTCTCAGCTTCGCCATTACTGGCTAACCGGTCCTCTTAACCTTCCGGCACCGGGCAGGCGTCAGTCCGTATACATCGTCTTACGACTTCGCACGGACCTGTGTTTTTAGTAAACAGTCGCTTCTCACTGGTCTCTGCGACCCCACCCAGCTCCCACCGCAAGGGTGTTCACCAGACAAGGCCCTCCTTCTCCCGAAGTTACGGAGGTATTTTGCCGAGTTCCTTAACCACAGTTCTCTCGATCGCCTCAGTATTCTCTACCTGACCACCTGTGTCGGTTTGGGGTACGGGCCGTGTACCAACTCACTAGAGGCTTTTCTCGGCAGCATAGGATCACTGAATTCACCTCAATCGGCTACGCATCACCTCTCAGGCACATGCTGTGCGGATTTACCTACACAACGCCCTACAGGCTTACACCAGTACAACCACTGACTGGCCCAGCTACCTTCCTGCGTCACCCCATCGCTTGACTACTACAGCAAGGGTCGTATGCAGCCACATCTCTTCACCCGAAGGTGATAGGTCCGCTTTTGGATACTTAGCACCACTGATTCGCCATTGGGCGCGGATACACGGGTACGGGAATATCAACCCGTTGTCCATCGACTACGCCTGTCGGCCTCGCCTTAGGTCCCGACTCACCCTGGGCGGATTAACCTGGCCCAGGAACCCTTGGTCATTCGGCGGACGAGTTTCTCACTCGTCTTTCGCTACTCATGCCTGCATTCTCACTCCCATAGCCTCCACAACTAGCTCACGCTGCTGCTTCCATGGCTATAGGACGCTCCCCTACCCACCCCAACCACTGCACCACCCCCCGTAAGGAATGGCGGATGTATTGTTGGAGTGCCGCGGCTTCGGCGGTGTACTTGAGCCCCGCTACATTGTCGGCGCAGAATCACTTGACCAGTGAGCTATTACGCACTCTTTCAAGGGTGGCTGCTTCTAAGCCAACCTCCTGGTTGTCTTCGCGACTCCACATCCTTTTCCACTTAGTACACGCTTAGGGGCCTTAGCCGGCGATCTGGGCTGTTTCCCTCTCGACTACGAAGCTTATCCCCCGCAGTCTCACTGCCGCGCTCTCACACACCGGCATTCGGAGTTTGGCTGATTTCGGTAAGCTTGTAGGCCCCCTAGACCATCCAGTAGCTCTACCTCCGGTGTGAAACACGCGACGCTGCACCTAAATGCATTTCGGGGAGAACCAGCTATCACGGAGTTTGATTGGCCTTTCACCCCTACCCACAACTCATCCCCTCAGTTTTCAACCTAAGTGGGTTCGGGCCTCCACGACGTCTTACCGTCGCTTCACCCTGGCCATGGGTAGATCACTCCGCTTCGGGTCTAGAACACGCGACTCAAAACGCCCTATTCGGACTCGCTTTCGCTACGGCTACCCCACACGGGTTAACCTCGCCACATGCCACTAACTCGCAGGCTCATTCTTCAAAAGGCACGCCATCACCCACAGTAGTAAACTACTCGCAGGCCCTGACGGATTGTAAGCGCACGGTTTCAGGTACTATTTCACTCCCCTCCCGGGGTACTTTTCACCTTTCCCTCACGGTACTAGTCCGCTATCGGTCACCAGGGAGTATTCAGGCTTACCGGGTGGTCCCGGCAGATTCACAGCAGATTTCACGGGCCCGCTGCTACTCGGGCATCATCCACAACAGCCGTTGAGTTTTCGCTTACCGGACTATCACCGTCTATGGCAGGCCGTTCCAGACCACTTCAACTAACACAACGGTTTCTGACTGTCGCCCAGACCGGCAGATCTGAGAAGAATGACCCCACAACCCCAAGAACACAACCCCTGCCGGGTATCACATGCCCCTGGTTTAGCCTCATCCGCTTTCGCTCGCCACTACTCACGGAATCACTATTGTTTTCTCTTCCTGTGGGTACTGAGATGTTTCACTTCCCCACGTTCCCTCCACACACCCTATATATTCAGATGCGGGTAACACGACATCACTCGTGCTGGGTTTCCCCATTCGGAAATCCTCGGATCTCAGCTCGGTTGACAGCTCCCCGAGGCTTATCGCAGCCTCCTACGTCCTTCATCGGCTCCTGGTGCCAAGGCATCCACCGTACGCTCTTAAACACTTACTAACAAAGATGCTCGCGTCCACTGTGCAGTTCTCAAACAACACACAAAACCGAGCTTCGATCACCACCATGCCCACCACTGTCTCCAGCAGCGCGGTCTGCGTAACCACCCGGTCTCGTCGTTATCTTGCCTAAGAGGAAACACTCGCGTGTTCTCTCAGGACCCAACAGTGTGCCGATATATTCACCCGCCAACCCATCATGTGACGGACCGATACGCGGAGAAACTAGTCAGTGTTCCACCCATGAGCGTCCGCAGCCCCACAAACGAGGACTAAACGGTCTCTGGCATCAACGTTTACCATCCCCGACTCTTCGGGGTGCGATGCAGAAGTGCTCCTTAGAAAGGAGGTGATCCAGCCGCACCTTCCGGTACGGCTACCTTGTTACGACTTCGTCCCAATCGCCAATCCCACCTTCGACGGCTCCCTCCCACAAGGGGTTAGGCCACCGGCTTCGGGTGTTACCGACTTTCATGACGTGACGGGCGGTGTGTACAAGGCCCGGGAACGTATTCACCGCAGCGTTGCTGATCTGCGATTACTAGCGACTCCAACTTCACGGGGTCGAGTTGCAGACCCCGATCCGAACTGAGACCGGCTTTAAGGGATTCGCTCCACCTCACGGTATCGCAGCCCTCTGTACCGGCCATTGTAGCATGTGTGAAGCCCTGGACATAAGGGGCATGATGACTTGACGTCGTCCCCACCTTCCTCCGAGTTGACCCCGGCAGTCTCTCACGAGTCCCCGCCATTACGCGCTGGCAACATAAGATAAGGGTTGCGCTCGTTGCGGGACTTAACCCAACATCTCACGACACGAGCTGACGACAGCCATGCACCACCTGTACACCGACCACAAGGGGGCCTACATCTCTGCAGGTTTCCGGTGTATGTCAAACCCAGGTAAGGTTCTTCGCGTTGCATCGAATTAATCCACATGCTCCGCCGCTTGTGCGGGCCCCCGTCAATTCCTTTGAGTTTTAGCCTTGCGGCCGTACTCCCCAGGCGGGGTACTTAATGCGTTAGCTACGGCACGGATCCCGTGGAAGGAAACCCACACCTAGTACCCACCGTTTACGGCGTGGACTACCAGGGTATCTAATCCTGTTCGCTACCCACGCTTTCGCTTCTCAGCGTCAGTTACTTCCCAGAGACCCGCCTTCGCCACCGGTGTTCCTCCTGATATCTGCGCATTTCACCGCTACACCAGGAATTCCAGTCTCCCCTGAAGTACTCTAGTCTGCCCGTATCCCCTGCAAGCTCACAGTTGAGCTGTGAGTTTTCACAGAAGACGCGACAGACCGCCTACAAGCTCTTTACGCCCAGTAATTCCGGACAACGCTCGCACCCTACGTATTACCGCGGCTGCTGGCACGTAGTTGGCCGGTGCTTCTTCTACAGGTACCGTCACTCACGCTTCGTCCCTGTCGAAAGAGGTTTACAACCCGAAGGCCGTCATCCCTCACGCGGCGTCGCTGCATCAGGCTTCCGCCCATTGTGCAATATTCCCCACTGCTGCCTCCCGTAGGAGTCTGGGCCGTGTCTCAGTCCCAGTGTGGCCGGTCACCCTCTCAGGTCGGCTACCCGTCGTCGCCTTGGTAGGCCATTACCCCACCAACAAGCTGATAGGCCGCGGGCCCATCTCGCACCGATAAATCTTTCCACCACAAGACATGCATCCCATGGTCATATCCGGTATTAGACCCAGTTTCCCAGGCTTATCCCGAAGTACGAGGCAGATCACCCACGTGTTACTCACCCGTTCGCCGCTCGTGTACCCCGAAGGGCCTTACCGCTCGACTTGCATGTGTTAAGCACGCCGCCAGCGTTCGTCCTGAGCCAGGATCAAACTCTCCGTTGAAGACTCTTGAAACAACCCCAAAAGGGCGAATCAGAAGAATTAACCAGAGTCCGAAAACCTTGGCAAAACAAAACGCCAGCAAAAAATATTTGCTGACAAAAATGTCCGACCCACCCAAACGGGGGTTTAAGGAGCCGGAACCAAATAAAACATTTGGCACTGACATTCATCGACACACTATTGAGTTCTCAAAGAACACACGCACACACCATCTCGCGGGTTTGACCCCGGTTGATCGGTGAGGCAACTTATCTAGCTTAGCTCAGCCGTGAACCCAATCCAAAATCGGGGTCTCGTTCGAGCTAGTGTGATCGCCAGGCGCTCGACGTCCTACCTCGTTTCCCTGGTCCCTCACTCAGCGTTTCCGCTCAGCACTGCGGGCCCCGGGTCGGTGTCCGTGTCGCTCTGACTCGAATAAAGTTACGTGTCGGCGTGCACGATGTCAAATCGCCTGGTCAGGAATGGTTTTCAACGAAACGAGATCGTCGCCTGCTGTTCACATGATCAATCCGCGACGCCGACTCGCTCCACCTGACCACCCAACGCCTGCAGCTGCTCGACGAAATTCGGATAGCCACGGTCGATGTGGAAGACGTCGTGCACTTCGGTGGTGCCATCGGCAACCAGACCGGCGAGTACCAAACCGGCGCCCGCCCGAATATCCGACGACCACACCGGTGCACTCGACAACCGCGGAATTCCGCGCACCACCGCGTGGTGCCCATCGGTGCGTGCGTCGGCGCCGAGCCGGATCATCTCCTCTACGAAACGGAACCGCGCCTCGAAGATGTTCTCGGTGATCATCGAGGTGCCGTCGGCAATCGCCGCGAGACCGATGGCCATCGGCTGCAGGTCGGTCGGGAAACCGGGGAACGGCAGGGTCGAGAAATTGACCGCGCGCGGCCGGTCGGCCTGGATCACCCGGAAGCCATCCGGTTCGAATGAAATACGCGCACCGGCCGAACGCAGCTTGTCCAGCACGAGGGACAGATGCTTGGGATTCACCCCGGTGACCCGGATATCGCCCATCGTCATCACCGCGGCGATCCCCCAGGTGGCCGCCACGATCCGGTCACCGATCACCTGGTGCGTCGTTGGCTCGAGGCGCTCGACACCCTGGATGGTGAGTACCGAGGTGCCCGCACCACTGATCCGCGCACCCATCCGGACGAGCATGTTGCAGAGATCGACGATGTCGGGTTCGCGGGCGGCGTTATCGATCACCGTCTCCCCCTCGGCCAGCACGGCCGCCATGAGGATGTTCTCGGTCGCGCCCACCGAAGGAAAGTCCAGCCGGATCCGCGCACCCTGTAGTTCATCCGCGCGGGCGACCACACAACCGTGCTCGATTTCGCTGGTCGCGCCGAGCAGGCGCAGGCCGGCCTGATGCATATCCAACGGGCGCGAACCGATCGCGTCACCGCCGGGCAGTGCGACGACCGCCCGCTTGCACCGCGCCATCAGCGGACCGAGCACACAGACCGACGCGCGGAACTGCGTCACCGCGGGGAAGTCCGCGTGGTACTTGGGCTCGGCCGGCGTATCGATGGTGACGACCGATCCGTCGATCGTGACGTCGCAGCCGAGGCCGCGCAGCACATCACCCATCAACGGCACATCGAGGATGTCCGGGCAGTTCGTAATGGTGGTCGTGCCCTCGGCCAGCAAGGCAGCCGCCATCAACTTGAGGACGCTGTTCTTCGCACCCCCAACCGCGACCTCACCGACGAGTCGATTCCCGCCAGTAACCAAAAACCGTTCCATGCCGCCTCTCCGCGTATTCGGCGCACTGTTGGTGCAAAGGATAGTTGCGTTGCGGGCCGCTGGTAGCGGTGCCGGGTTATATCCAGGTAGCTGACGGGTGTTTCCGGGTGTCCAGCAACTTTCGCGTGTCGCGTCGTGCGGCGAACCTGACCATCAGCAGCGTCGTGGGCCGTCGGTCGAGTAGAGGTTATGTCTGGGCATCCCTCACGAGTTACCCATGTTCACACGAAATCAGTCGTTACCCATGTTCGCACGAAATCAGTTGTCCAGGTTCTGAGTGTTGTGGTCGCCGCCCGGCTTCCACAACACGTCTCCGCCCGGGTTGGCGACACGACTGAGGATGAAGAGCAGATCGGACAGGCGGTTCAAGTATTTCGCCGGAAGGATATTCGTGTCGTCCGGATGGGCCTCGACGGCGGCCCATGCGGAACGCTCGGCGCGCCGCGCCACCGTGCGAGCGGTGTGCAGCAGGGCGGCCAATGGCGTGCCGCCGGGCAGGATGAACGAATTCAGTGCCGGCAGTTCGGCATTGAACTCATCGCACCAGCCTTCGAGGCGGTCGATGTAGGCCTGGCTGATCCGCAGCGGCGGATATTTCGGCTCCTCGACAACCGGGGTAGACAGATCCGCGCCGGCGTCGAACAAGTCGTTCTGCACCTGACGCAGCACCGTCAGCAACTCCGGTGCGGGATCCCCGAGCGCGACGGCCACGCCGATGGCGGCGTTCGTCTCGTCACAGTCGGCGTAAGCGACCAATCGGGGATCGGTCTTGGCCACCCGCGAGAAATCGCTGAGCCCGGTGGTTCCGTCGTCCCCGGTACGCGTGTAGATCCGCGTCAAATGCACACTCACGACTACACCCTAGAGGCCGGGCAGGCGCCTGGTGCGGTCCGATGGCCGGGATTCGACCCAGGAGAGGAAGGCGGCCAGTGAACCGCGGTCCAGGGCGAGTTCATAGTTGCCGTCATTATCGGAAACCGCGGTCACGGCGATCTCGTCGGTCATGATGTCGTATTCGTCACCACGCGGGCCGCGCCGATCACCGATCTCGATGCCCCGGCGTCGAATGCTGGAATCGGGGCCCAGCTTGAGGCTGGAGAGTTTGTAGAAGACGAGGCGATCCTCGTCATAGCGAATCAGGCCGTGCCGCCAACCCTGACCGCCGCGCGCGGGCAGCACCCGCAGGATCGCGGCGGTCCCACCGCGGCGCAACATGATCAGCCGGTAAGTGGAGGCCAATGCCAGAAGAACGAGCGTGAGCACCAGAATGATCAGGAGAACCATCCCGGTCTGCAATGCCGTTCGTCCCTTCGCTCCGCCGCCGTTTCGACGACACCTCGCGGTCATTCAACCACGGACTCGAGTTTACAAATGGCGGGGCCATGTCTCCGGTGAGATCCGACCCGAAATACCACTGTCGGCGGCGAAGGGAAACCCTCGCCGCCGACAGCGCCGTACGCAATCTCGAAGTGGTGCTTACGCGTTCGCGTTCGCCTCGACCGCGCGCACCTGGCCCTCGGCCGCCGCCTTCTGTTCGTCGGTGGCGTCGGCATCGGCCAGCACCCGACGGGCCACCTCGATGTCGATCTCATCGGCGAACTCCGCGGACTCGGCGAGCACCCGGACCGAGGTCGCGGTCACCGAGAAGAACCCACCGTGCACCGCCGCGGTGATCCGCTCACCCTCGGTGGGCACGATGCTCACGATGCCGCCCTCGACCAACTGGCCGAGCAACGGCTCATGACCCGACATGATGCCGATCTGGCCCTCGGTGGTCTGCGCGCTGACGAACGTTGCCTGGCCGGACCAGAGCAAACGCTCGACAGCGACGAGATCAACTGACATCTCCGCCATGGGTGACTACTTTCCGGCGATCTTCTTCGCGGCCGCCTCGACATCGTCGAGACCACCGCAGCTGTTGAACGCCTGCTCCGGGAAGTGGTCGAACTCGCCCTTGCAGACGCGGTCGAACGCCTCGATGGTGTCGGTCAGCGGCACCACCGAACCCGGCTGGCCGGTGAACTTCTCGGCCACGATGAAGTTCTGGCCGAGGAACTTCTCCAGGCGACGGGCGCGACCGACGAGGACCTTGTCCTCTTCGGAGAGCTCGTCCATGCCGAGGATGGCGATGATGTCCTGCAGTTCCTTGTACTTCTGCAGGATCCGCTTCACCTCGTTGGCGACCCGGAAGTGCTCCGCACCGACGATCGAGGCCTCCAGGATGCGGGAGGTCGAGGTCAGCGGGTCGACGGCCGGGTAGATGCCCTTCTGCGAGATCGGGCGGGAGAGCTCGGTCGTCGCGTCGAGGTGGGCGAAGGTGGTCGCCGGGGCCGGGTCGGTGTAGTCATCGGCAGGAACGTAGATGGCCTGCAGCGAGGTGATGGACCGACCACGGGTCGAGGTGATGCGCTCCTGCAGCTCACCCATCTCGTCGGCCAGCGTCGGCTGGTAGCCGACGGCCGAGGGCATGCGGCCGAGCAGGGTCGACACCTCGGAACCGGCCTGGGTGAACCGGAAGATGTTGTCGATGAACAGCAGCACGTCCTGGTGCTGCACGTCGCGGAAGTACTCGGCCATGGTCAGGGCCGAGAGGGCGACGCGCATACGGGTGCCCGGCGGCTCGTCCATCTGGCCGAAGACCAGCGCGGTGTCCTGGAGGACGCCCATCTCTGCCATTTCCAGGTGCAGGTCGGTGCCCTCACGGGTGCGCTCACCGACGCCCGCGAACACCGACGTGCCGGAGAACTCACGCGCGATACGGGTGATCATCTCCTGGATGAGCACGGTCTTGCCGACACCGGCACCACCGAACAGACCGATCTTGCCGCCCTTCACGTACGGGGTCAGCAGGTCGATGACCTTGATGCCCGTCTCCAGGATCTCGGTCTTACCCTCGAGCTGGTCGAATGACGGGGGCTTGCGGTGGATGCCCCACTGCTCGCCGTCGCGGCCCAGGCCCGGGGTGTCCAGGCAGTCGCCGAGGGCGTTGAACACGTGGCCCTTGGTGATGTCGCCGACCGGCACCGAGATCGGCTTGCCGGTGTCGGTGACGGTGGCGCCACGCACCAGACCGTCGGTGGGCTGCATCGAGATGGTGCGCACGATGTTGTCACCGAGGTGCTGGGCGACCTCGAGGGTCAGGGTCTTGGCCACCGAGGCCAGCGTGATCTCGGCGTGCAGAGCGTTGAACAGCTCGGGGATGGAACCCCGCGGGAACTCGACGTCCACGACGGGGCCGATGACGCGGACGACACGGCCTGTTTTCGCGCCGGTCCGGCTTTCTTGGGTGACTGCTGCGGTCATTTTTCTCTTCCTGCGCTTTAGTCGCGGTCCGAGCTCGAAGCCAGCGCGTTCACGCCGCCGACGATTTCGCTGATTTCCTGCGTGATCTGGGCCTGCCGCACCGAATTCGCCTGCCGAGTAAGCACATTGGCCAGTTCGTTGGCGTTGTCGGTGGCTGCCTTCATTGCGGTGCGCCGAGCCGCGGACTCGGATGCCGCTGCCTCGAGCAACGATGAGTAGATACGCGTGTTGATGTACTTGGGCAGCAGCGCCGCCAGCAGCACATCGGCATCGGGCTCGAACTCGTACTGCGCGGTGAGTTCCGCGGTCGGCGAGTCGGAGAAGCTGTCCTCACCCATGTCGAAGTCTTCGTCGACGAAGCTGACCTGGATCGGCGCCAAGCGGCGCACCTCCGGGGTCTGGGTCAGCATCGAAACGAAACGGGTGTACACGATGTGCAACTCGTCGACGCCCTCGATATCGCCGGTCCCGTTCGGGGCGGGCACCTCGCCCTCGGAGCCCGCCATGAAGGCGTCCACGAGGTGATGGCACGCGGCCGAGGCATCGTTGTACTTCGGCTGCTGGGAGAACCCGGTCCACGCGTTGATCACCGGCCGACTCCGGAAGCTGTAGTACGTGAGGCCCTTGTTGCCCATCACGTACAGCACCGGTTCCTTGCCCTCGCCACGCAGGGTGACCATGAGCTCCTCGGCGCGCCTGAGCACGTTGGAGTTGTAGCCACCGCACATACCGCTGTCACTGGTGATCACCAGGACCGCCGCACGCCGCGCATTGTCCCGCTCGGTCAGCAGCGGGTGCGCCAGACTCGTCGACGCACTCGCCAGTTCGCTGAGGACCTTGGTGATCTCCTCGGCGTAAGGCTTGGCGGCCGCAACCCGGGCCTGGGCCTTGGAGATTCGCGAGGTCGCGATCAGCTCCTGGGCCTTGGTGATCTTCTTGATCGAACTCACACCACGAATGCGGGAGCGCAATTCACGCAAACTTGCCATCAGCGGTTCACACTCCCCTCATTCGCCAGAATCGAATAGCGCATGGCAGACCCGATTACTTCTCGACGTGCTTGCGGGTCACCGACAGCGATTCGACCTCTTCGTGGTCGAGTTCACCGGCGGCGGCCTCGTTCACGACGCGCGAGCCGTCGGAAGCGAGGAAGCCCTGCTTGAACTTGTCGGTCGCCGCCTTGATGGCGTCGCCGTTCTCGGCGTCGAGGACCTTGCCGCCCTCGATCGACTTGAAGGCATCGGCCGCGCTGCGGTGCAGGTCTTCGAGCAGCTCCACGTTGAAGCGACGGATGTCGCCGACCGGAACCGAGTCGAAGTAACCGGCGTCGACCAGGAAGATCGAGATGATCTGGTCCTCGACCGCAATCGGCGAGTACTGGTCCTGCTTGAGCAGCTCGACCCAGCGGGCACCGCGCTCGAGCTGAGCGAGCGAGGCCGCGTCGAGGTCGGAGGCGAAGGCGGAGAACGCCTCCAGTTCGCGGTACTGCGCCATTTCCAGACGCAGCGAACCGGCGACCTTCTTCATGCCCTTGGTCTGGGCGGCGCCACCGACACGGGAGACCGAGGTACCGACGTTGATCGCCGGGCGGACACCCTTGTTGAACAGGTCGGACTCGAGGAAGACCTGACCGTCGGTGATGGAGATGACGTTGGTCGGGATGAACGCCGAGATGTCGTTGGCCTTGGTCTCGATGATCGGCAGACCGGTCATCGAGCCGGCGCCCATCTCGTCGGACAGCTTCGCGCAACGCTCCAGCAGACGCGAGTGCAGGTAGAAGACGTCACCCGGGTACGCCTCGCGGCCCGGCGGGCGACGCAGCAGCAGCGAGATGGCGCGGTAGGCCTCGGCCTGCTTGGTCAGGTCGTCGAACACGATCAGGACGTGCTTGCCCTGGTACATCCAGTGCTGGCCGATGGCCGAACCGGTGTAGGGCGCAAGCCATTTGAAGCCGGCGGAGTCCGACGCGGGGGCCGCGACGATGGTGGTGTACTCCATCGCGCCGTGCGCCTCCAGCGCGGTCTTGACACCCGCGATGGTCGAACCCTTCTGGCCGATGGCGACGTAGATGCAGCGCACCTGCTTCTTCGGGTCGCCCGAGTCCCAGTTGGCCTTCTGCGCCAGGATGGCGTCGATGGTGACCGCGGTCTTGCCGGTCTTGCGGTCGCCGATGATCAGCTGACGCTGACCACGACCGATGGCGGTCAGGGCGTCGATGGCGGTGATGCCGGTGGCCAGCGGCTCCTCGACCGGCTGACGCTGCAGCACGGACGCGGCCTGCAGCTCGAGCACGCGCTGCTCTTCGGCTTCGATCTCACCGAGGCCGTCGATCGGCTGGCCGAGCGGGTTGACCACGCGGCCGAGGAACTTGTCACCGACGGGGACCGAGAGCACGTCACCGGTGCGGCGAACCTGCTGGCCCTCTTCGATTTCCGCGAACTCGCCGAGGATGACCGCACCGATCGCGCGGTCCTCGAGGTTCAGCGCGACGCCGAGCACACCACCCGGGAATTCGAGCAATTCATTGGCCATCGCCGAGGGCAGGCCACTGACGTGCGCGATGCCGTCACTGCAGTCGGTGACAACACCGACTTCTTCGATGGAGGTTTCCGGGGTGTAGCTCTGGGTGTAGCTCTCGATCGCGCTACGGATCTCATCGGTGGAGATCGTCAGCTCCGCCATAGTTTTCCTGCTCTCGCTGTCTGGTCTGAATGTCGGGGTGGTTGGGTTGTCAGGCCAGAGCCCGACGCAGCCGTTCCAGTCGGCCGGTGGCGCTGCCGTCGATCAGGTCGTCGCCGACTGTTACAACGACGCCGGTCAACAGAGTCGAATCAACCTGCACGTGCACCGTGACCGGCTTGCCATAGATGCGCTGCAACGACGCCGCGAGATGGTCCCGCTGCTGGTCGGTCAGCGCGACCGCGGCGCGCACATGCGCGACGATCTGGTCGCGCCGGGCGGCGGCGAGATCGGACAACTCGTCGAACGCGTCGCCGATGCTCGTCTTGGACCGAGTGACCACCTGGTCCGCCAGGGTCTGGGTGATGGCCTCGGACTTGCCCGCGAGCAGCCGCTGGATCAACTCGCGCTTGGCCACGGCGGGCTTCGCGCGATCCGAAAGCGCCTGCTCCAGATCGGGATTGTCACCGACGATCCGGGCGAGCCGGAACAATTCGTCCTCGACCGCCCCGAGTCGTCCGCTGTCGGCCGCCGACTCCAGCAGCGCCTCCTGGCCGAGCAACACCAGGGTGTCGACCAAATCGGCGGTGCGCGACCAGTTCTGGGCCACCGCGGTGGTCAGCACCGCCAGGGTGGCGGGGCTGACCTTGCCGCTGAAGACCCGCTCACTGAGTTCGGCGCGCACCGAGCCGGCCACCGACACGTCCGCGAGCGCAACACGCAGCGAACGCTGGTCATCCAGCACGGCGACAACGGCGAACAGTTCCGACCCCGTCGTGGCCGCAACACTGTCGCTTCCGGTCAGAGCGGCCCGAAGCGCCTCCCGTGCCCGGGAGCTTGCCTCGCGGCTCGCTGCGTACATGCTTCTCACTTTCGCGTCGCTACCTTCCGACCCCGATGCCGGCATCCGACTGATCCAGTTCGGCGAGGAACCGGTCGATCGATGCCGCCTGCTTAGCTTCGTCCGAAACCGACTGTCCGATAATCTTTTCGGCCAAATCGACGGCAGTCTTGCCGACTTCGGCGCGCAGCTCGGTCAGGATCTGCTGGCGCTGAGCTTCCAGCTGGTGGTGACCGGCGGCGACGATTCGGTCGCTTTCGGCCTGGGCTTCCGCGCGCATCTGCGCGAGGATCTGCTGGCCCTGGGTGCGTGCGTCCTCACGGATGCGCGCGGCCTCGAGCCGGGCGTCGGCCAACTGCTGCTGGTACTGCTGCAGCGTCAGCTGGGCTTCTTCCTGTGCGGCCTCGGCCCGCTGGATACCACCCTCGATCTTGTCCGCACGTTCATCCAACACCTTCATGAGGCGCGGGACGACGTACTTGTAGAAAACGACGCCGATGATCGCAATGCAGACCACCGACCAAACGATGTCGTAGGTCTCGGGGATAAGGGGATTGATGTCCTCCCCGGTCCCCGCGGCGAGCAAAGAAAGCGTGTTCATCACAAACTCAGAAGATGAAGCCGGCCACGAGGCCGATCAGCGCCAGGGCCTCGGTGAACGCGATACCGAGGAACATGTTGGTGCGGATGGTGCCCTGCAGCTCGGGCTGGCGAGCGATGCCTTCGATGGCCTTACCGACCACGATGCCGACGCCGATGCCGGGGCCGATGGCGGCGAGGCCGTAGCCGATGGCGCCGAAGCCCTTGAACTTTTCGGGGGTAGCGGCTTCCTGGGCCAGGTACGCGAGGCTCATGAGTCTTCCATTCCCTTTCTGTTGCTCACCCGCCGGTCGGCGTGGTGTAGCAGATATCCGGTAGTTGTTCGGTCAGTGCGAATCAGCGTGCTGCGCGAGTCCGATGTAAACGGCGGTCAGCAGGGCGAAAACGTAGGCCTGCAGGAAGATGACCAGCAGTTCGAACAGCGTGAACCCGAGTCCGGCGAGCAGCGAGAACGGCGAGAAAACCTTCATCCAGGCCGCGGCGTCGAACAGGAAGAACCAGGTGGCGCTGAAGAACAGCACCAGCATGATGTGACCGGCCAGCATGTTGGCCATGAGTCGGACGGTCAGCGTGAACGGGCGCAGGATGAATGTCGAGACGAACTCGATCGGAATCAGCAACACGTGCAACGCGGGCGGAACATTCGGAACGACGATGCTGCTGCGCATGTAGGTGACGAACCCGTACTTCTTGATACCCACGTAGTTGAACGTGAGGTACGCGATCAGGGCCAGCACCAGCGGCATGCCGATTCGGGCGTTCGACGAGATGTTCAGCCCCGGAATGATGCCGGAGAAGTTGAGAAAGAGAACCGCGAAGAAGATCGTCGCGATCAACGGGAAGTACTTGCGACCGGATTCCTTACCGAGCACCTCATCGCAAATCTGATCCTTGACGAACACCAAACCGGTTTCGGCGATGTTCTGCAGGCGACTCGGGACGATGCGAGGATTGCGCAATGCCAGCACCATGACGAGCACCAGCACGGCGGTCATCAGCAGCCGGATCAACATCAAACGGTCGAGTTCGAACGGCGTACCCTCGAACAGCACTGCTGGAGGGAAGAAGTCGGACAGCGATGGCGCGTGGAACTCGCCCGCCAAAGTGGTGACGCTCAGCGTTCTCTCCCGTGTTCGGGCCGCGGGTACGGTCATTCCCGCGGTTCGATCGGACATTGACGATCAATTTGGGTCGACTGAGGTCGGCTCGAAATTCGTCAGCAGCTGTGCGGCAACCCGCATGGGCGTCTGTCGTAGTGTCGGCGACGTTCGTCGACATGCAGAACCGGAACCCCTCGGAGCCCGGCACGGCAGTAAGCATAGCGGCAGTTGGTTGGGATCCAGGTGATCCCCCCTGTCTTGGTCGCTTGCTTACCAACACTTTACCAAGTTATCTACGACAGCGTGTAGGTGGGTGGGATTATTCCTAATCAGAAGCCGAATCGGACCTGTCGGTCGGTACGGTTACGTACGGAACCTTCTGCCGCAGAACGCCATACGTTTCCGCCCCGAGCACGATGAGCAGGGACCCGACCACGGTCAGGAACAACGCCATCCGGTCGTAGAACTCGAAGTTCTGCAGCACCGCGATCACGATCATCGCGACCAGCAGCTTGCCCACCCAACTCACCAACATGACCAGGCCAGCGGTGCTCGGTGGCAGCTTCGCGCCGAACAGCACGACCGCCGCGGTGGTGAGGATGAAGCCGCCGCCGATGGCCGCGCCGAGCAGCGCGCCCCAGAGCCCGGGCAGGCCGGCCACCGCGGTGGCGATGGCCACCGACAGCACCACCAGCACGGCCAACCCGATCACGCCGTAGCGCAGCGCCGCCTTCAGCGGGGCATCGGGACCAGGGACCGGGTTAGTGAGACTCACGACCGGAACTTTACCTGGGCGTGGTTTACGGATCCGCGGGCTCCTTGCGGCGCAGGCCCGGTATCGCGGTCACCACCAGGGCGAAAACCAGTCCGCCCGCCATCATCAGCACGACGATCCGCCGATCGTGGATCAGCGAGGTACCGACCGCGCCGAAGGCGAGCACGCCGACCCATAAATAGATCACCAGCACCACGCGGCGGTGCGAATGTCCGATCTGCAACAACCGGTGATGCAAGTGCATTTTGTCCGGTGTGGAGAAACTCACCCCGGCGCGCACCCGGCGCACGATCGCCAACAGCAGATCAAGCACCGGAATGAACATCACCGCACCGACCAGCAGCAGCGGCGAAAGCAGACCGACGATGTCGCGAGGTCCGTAACCCGCCAAATTGATCCGGCCCGAAGCGCCCGTCGAAACCGCGGCCAGCATGAGCCCGATCAACATCGAACCGGAATCGCCCATGAATATCCGGGCGGGCGAAAAGTTGTGTGGCAGAAATCCCAGACACGCGCCCGCGAGCGCGGCGGCGAGCAGCGCGGGCGGATATGTATCGACCGAACCGCCCTGGTTGTAGAGCAGGCCGACGGTGAAAACGAAGACCGCGCCCGCGCAGATCAGACCGAGCCCGGCCGCGAGCCCGTCGAGTCCGTCGACGAAATTCATCGCGTTGACCAGGGTCACCGTGATGCCGACCGTGACCAGCCCGCCCTGCAGCGCGTCCAGCACCACCGTGGTGTCGCTGAACGGGTTGTAGATGACGTACCAGCTCAGGCCCATCACCGCCATCACACCCGCGGCGGTCACCTGACCGGCGAATTTGGTCAGCGCGTCCAGGCCCCAGCGATCGTCGACAATGCCGACGAGCACGATGAGCGTGGCCGCGACCAGCACCGCCGGAATATCCGGTGCGTAATCGAAACCCCGGCGCAACGCGGGCAATTGGTGCGCGAACAGCACAGCCGCGACCACCCCGGTGTACATGCCGACCCCGCCCATCCGCGGAATCGGCTTGACGTGCACATCACGTTCGCGTGGCACCGCGACAGCGCCGAATGCGATGGCCAGCACCCGAATTCCGCCGGTGGCCAAAAAGGTCACCGTGGCCGAGATGAGGAGCACGAGCAGCAGCTCGCGCAACGGAACTACCGCGCCCGAACCGATCATCCGATTATCTGATCCGCCATACGATCACTGCGTCCCGAGATCACCGCGTCACGGCGCTGGTCAGCGCCTCCGGTGACATTCCGAGCACATCGGCGATATCGCCGACCGATACCGCGCCCTCGCGCAGCACCCGCGGCTGATCCGCGGTGAGATCGACGATGGTGGAGGCGACGGCATGTTCGGCGGCGCCGCCGTCGAGGTAGACCCCGGCCAGATCGCCGAGCTGAGCACGCGCGTCAGCGGCCGTCGTGGCGGGCGGCTGCCCGGAGACGTTGGCGCTGGAGACCGCCAGCGGGCCGACCTCGCGCAGCAGTTCCAGCGCGACCGGGTGCAGCGGCATCCGCAGCATCACCGTGCCACGCGTGTCACCGAGGTCCCACGCGAGCGAAGGCGCTTGCTGCACAACAAGACTCAGCCCACCGGGCCAGAACGCCCGGATCAGCTCGCGGGCCTGCGGGCGCACCGAGAAGACCAGGCCATCGATGGTGTGCCACGAGCCGACCAGCACCGGCACCGGCATATCCCGACCGCGCCGCTTGGCGGCGAGCAGATCGGTTACCGCAGCGGAGTCGAACGCGTCGGCGGCGAGGCCGTACAGCGTGTCGGTAGGCAGCACGACCAGGCGTCCGGATTTCAGGGCGCTGGTGGCCGCGGTCAGTCCGGCGGCGCGCGAATCGGGATCCGCGCAGTCGTAGACGGTACTCACGGCCCCCATCCTGTCACGCGATGGTCTCGGGACCACCATCCCGGGGGGCCGGTAACTCGCGCACACCGGCTCGCATGCCTACCGATGTGGCCGAGGCGAGTCGGTCAGGTGCGGGTGGCGGCGACGAAACGGGGCTTGCCTGCGAGGTCGGGATGTTCGACGATCTCGGTGAAGTCACCCGGTTTCGCCAGCAAGGCGGCGAGATCCGAGCCGTTGGTGTCGTCGTGTTCGATAGCGGCGGCACCGCCGGGGCGCAGCAGGCGGGTGATGGTGGGGATCATCTGCCGGATGACGTCCAGGCCGTCGGGGCCGCCGAACAGCGCCAGATGGGGGTCGTGATCGGCGACTTCGGGATCCAGTCGCGCGTCTTCGGGGATGTACGGGGGGTTGGCGACGATGAGGTCGACCTTGCCGTTCAGCTCAGTGAGCAGATTCGGGTCGGTGACATCGTCGGCGTAGAGGGTGATCGGGGTATCGCCCTCGGCAATGCGCAGGTCGGCATTGCGGCGAGCCCATTGCAGGGCCGCGGGATCGATCTCGACCGCGTGCACGTCCGCGTCCGGACGGGCCTGGGCGATGGCCAGTGCGAGTGCGCCGGAACCGGTGCACAGGTCGACGACGACCGGCGTGTGGTCGTGCGGCAGCGCCTCCAATTGGGCCAGCGCCCAGGCGAACAGCAGTTCGGTCTCCGGGCGCGGCACGAAGACGCCGGGGCCCACAACCAGGTCGATCTCGCCCATCGCGGAGGTACCGGTCAGGTGCTGCAAGGGAATTCGTTGCGCGCGCCGGGCCACCAGGGCTCGGTACTCGTCGAGCATCTGGGGCGCGACGAGCGGCGTCAATGCCAGCCGGGTCCGATCGACACCGAGCAGATGGGCGGCCAAATGCTCGGCGTCGGTCTGCGGACTGTGCACCCCCGCCGCCCGCAGGGTTTCGACGGCCTGGTTGATGGCTGGGCGCAATGCCACCCGGGTCTGGGACATGACCTCGACTCTGCCCGAACCGTGCTTACTCCGCGGCCATTCTGGCTTCGCGATCCGCTTTGCCGAGTGCGTCGAGCAATGCGTCCATATCACCGTCGAGCACGGCGTCCAGGTTGTGCGCCTTGAAGCCGATGCGGTGGTCGGTGATCCGGTTCTCCGGGAAGTTGTAGGTGCGGATCCGCTCGGAGCGGTCGACAGTGCGAATCTGGCTGGCCCGGCCCGCCGCAGCCTCCTGATCGGCGTGTTCCTCGGCGAGCGCCTGCAGCCGAGCCGCGAGCACCTGCATGGCACGGGCCTTGTTCTGCAGCTGGGAACGTTCGTTCTGGCAGGTCACGACGATGCCCGAGGGTAGGTGGGTGATGCGGACCGCGGAGTCGGTGGTGTTGACGCCCTGGCCGCCCTTGCCGGAGGAGCGATAGACGTCGATGCGCAGATCGGTTTCGTCGATCTGCACCTCTTCGACCTCATCGGGCTCCGGGTAGATCAGCACACCGGCCGCCGAGGTGTGGATACGACCCTGCGATTCGGTCACCGGAACGCGCTGGACGCGGTGCACGCCGCCCTCGAATTTGAAGCGCGACCAGACGCCGTCGCGCGCGGCGTCGCGGCTCTTGATCGAAATGGTCGCGTCCTTGTATCCGCCCAGGTCGGAGATGTTCGCGTCGAGAATCTCGACCTTCCACCCGTGCCGCTCGGCGTAGCGGACGTACATGCGGGCCAGATCCGAGGCGAACAGCGCCGATTCCTCGCCGCCCTCACCGGATTTCACCTCGAGCACCACGTCGTCGCCGTCGTGCGGATCGCGCGGGGCGAGCAGATCCGCGAGGGTCTGCTCCAGCTCGACCACCTGTTGTTCCAGGTCGGGCACCTCGGCCGCGAAGGACGAGTCGTCGGCCGCGAGTTCTTGTGCGGCGGCGAGATCCTCACGCGCGGACTTCAGCTTGGTGTAGGTGGCCATGACCGGGGCAAGCTCGGCGAACCGCTTGCCGACCCGACGCGCGGCGCCCGGATCACTGTGCAGCGCCGGATCGGCGAGCTGCGTCTCCAGGCCCGCGTGCTCGGCCAGAATGTCATCGATCGCGGACGGTTGCGTCACCGTGCTTCCTCTCTTACCCGTACTGGCCACACAAAAGCGCCGACGCCCGGCCTGCTGAGCAGGACCGGGCGTCGGCGGGGAAGCTACTTGCTTTCGGCGTCGGCCTTCTTGCCCGCGCGCTTGCCGTAGCGAGCCTCGAAGCGGGCCACGCGACCACCGGTGTCGAGAATCTTCTGCTTGCCGGTGTAGAACGGGTGGCACTGCGAGCAAACTTCGACGGTGATGTGTCCCGACTCCTTGGTGCTGCGAGTCTGGAAGGTGTTGCCGCAACCACAGACGACCGTGGTCTCGACATACGCCGGATGGATTCCTGCCTTCATGGGTGTCCTCTCGATATTGGCCGCCGGGTCGCCCGCGCAGATCGCGAGGACGTGAACCGGAGCCGACTAGGCGGGAGGTCTGCTCAGCAGAGCAGACGCAACGACCGTTCAGTATGCCAGAACAGCGGTTACGCTCCCAAAACACCCCCGGCCCCCGGTTTGTTCCCGCCCCTAGGTAGTCCCCCAAGTCTCATTGCCAATTGAACTACTGGCACGCGTCGATCGTGTTCTTACGGAACCCTTAATTCGGGTAGTCCGCTACTCGTGGATACGAACACCACTGTTCATAAAGTGTGAGGCCTGATGCACATCGGCGTGCCGAGACAGAAAGGAGAACCCTATGAACAGCCGCGTTGCTCTGGCGGTCTTCGTTTCGTTGATTCTCACTGTCGCGGTCGGCTGGTTCGCCGCTCCGGATCGCCCGGACCCCTACGCGTACGCGAAACCCACTGCCGCACAGTTCGATCCGGCCGATTCCGCCGCGAGCACCGGTAGTCCGGCCGCCACGACGGCGATCATCCTGGCCTTCATGATCGCGGGCGCGGCAGGCATCGGCCTGGCCTTCTTCAGCCCCCGAACGCCGAAAGGGCCCCGCTTACGCGGAGCCCCTTCGACAGTGAAACTGCTGGTCGACCTACTCGTCGAGCGCACCCGGTGCGGTCTTGCTGACCTGCATCAGGAACTCGAGGTTGTTCTTGGACTTCTTCAGACGGTCGATCAGCAGATCGATCGCCTGGTGCGAGTCCAGGCCGGACAGTACGCGGCGCAGTTTGTGCAGCACCGCGGCCTCGTCGGGGTTGAGCAGTAGTTCGTCCTTACGGGTGCCGGACGGGTTGACGTCCACGGCCGGGAACACGCGCCGTTCCGCGATCTTGCGGTCCAGCTTGAGCTCGGCGTTGCCGGTGCCCTTGAACTCCTCGAAGATCACCGTGTCGCCGGTGGAACCGGTCTCGACCATGGCGGTCGCGATGATGGTGAGCGAGCCGCCGTTCTCGATATTGCGCGCCGCGCCGAGGAACCGCTTGGGCGGGTACAGCGCGGTCGAATCGACACCACCGGAGAGGATGCGGCCCGAGGCGGGCGAGGAGTTGTTGTACGCACGGCCCAATCGGGTGATCGAGTCGAGCAGCACCACAACGTCTTTGCCCATCTCCACCAGGCGCTTGGCGCGCTCGATGGCGAGTTCGGCGACCGAGGTGTGATCTGACGGCGGACGGTCGAAGGTCGAGGCGATGACCTCGCCCTTCACCGAGCGCTGCATATCGGTGACCTCTTCCGGACGCTCGTCGACCAGCACGACCATGAGGTAGACCTCGGGGTTGTTGATGGCGATGGCGTTCGCGATGTCCTGCATGATCGTGGTCTTACCCGCCTTGGGCGGGGAGACGATGAGGGCGCGCTGGCCCTTACCGATCGGCATGATCAGGTCGATGACGCGGGTGGTCAGCTTGTTCGGCTGGGTCTCCAGCCGCAGCCGCTGATTCGGGTACAGCGGGGTGAGCTTGCTGAACTCCGGACGACGCCTGGCCGCCTCGACCTCACCGCCGTTGACCGTGTCCAGGCGCACCAGCGGATCGAACTTTTGGCGCTGGTTGCTCTGCTCACCGTCGCGCGGAGCGCGCACCGCACCGGTGATCGCGTCACCGCGGCGCAGGCCGTTCTTGCGGACCAGGTTCATCGAGACGTAGACGTCGTTCGGCCCGGCCAGGTAACCCGAGGTGCGCACGAAGGCGTAGTTGTCCAGCACGTCGAGGATGCCCGCGACCGGCTGCAAGACGTCGTCCTCGCGGATCTCGAGCTCGCGCGCCTCACCGCCACCGGTGCCGCCCTCGCGGTCGCGACCACGACGACGTTCCCGGAAGCGACGTCCCCGCCGTCCGCGACCGCCCTCGTCCTCGTCACCGCCACGGTTGGCATCGCCACGGCCACCGCTCTCGCCGCCACGGCCACCGGTCTCGCCGCCACGGCCACTGCTCTCGCCGCCACGGCCGCCATTGGCGTTGCCGCCGCCGCTGCCGTTCTGGTTGCGTTCGCCTTGGTTACGCTCACCGCCCTGGTTGCGTTCGCGGCGGCGTTCGCCCTGGTCCTGCTCCGGCTTCGACTCCTCGCCACGGGTCTCGCCCGCGGGGGCCTCGCCGCCGGCGCGCGCCTGGTCACGACCGCGGCGCTGCCTGCCGCGACCGCGCTGACCGGCCTCGCGGCCGGCATCCTCGGTGGTCTCGGACGGCGCGGACTCGGCCTGCGCCTGGTCGGCCTTGGGCTCTGCGGCCTTCGACGGAGCGGATTCGGCGACGGGGGCTTGCGCCACAGCCTGCTTTACCGGGGCCTCCTTCGCCGGGGCGGCCTCGACCGGGGCGGCAGCGACGGGCGTCACGTCGAGGGTGCCCTGCTCCGCCTTTACCGGCGCCGCCTTGGCGGCGTCCGCATCGGACTTCACCTCGCCACGCGCGGACTTTTCCGCCTTCGCCGACTTTCCGGCCTGATTTTCCTTGATGGCGGCGATCAAATCGCCTTTGCGCATTCCGGAGGTGCCTCGGATACCGAGCTCCCCCGCGAGCGCGCGCAACTGCGGCAACAACATTCCAGTCAGCCCCGATCGTGCGACGTCGGTTTGTTCGCTCATCTTCGAAATCTGTCCGGATTCACTTTCGCGGTCCCCCTCGGGGTTGGAAACCACCCCGGGTGTCGCGAGCAGGTCCGTATCTGTCACGGAAATCCTTTCCTTCCCTCGATGTGCCGTGTGCTGTTTCGAGGGTTCTTCCCGCTGTCCGGACGTTGTACCGGACACGGATGCGAGGGCCGAACATAAGTCCGGACCGGCGCTTTTGCCGTATCACCTGCCCCGCCGGGACCGGCGGCTTCGCCACCAGTTCCTGAAAGGTGGGAGAGATCATTCCAGTTGCGCAGCTACGCAGCACCCCCATGGCCTGGAGGCTCGAGCCTGCTGGAGCGATTGCCCTGATGAAGCACCGGCGTCTGATGCGCACGATGTACGGACGTGCTCAGGATAGCTGGCAACCGTGAACCTCGGCAAGGCGGACTCGCCGTCAGTCGACCCGGACACCTTCCGCGAGTCCCGGCTCGACCACCCGCAGGCCGTCGATGGCCGCGAGTTCACGCAGCTCGGCGGGGAATTCGCTGGTACCCAAGGCCAGTACGGTCGGTCCCGCACCGGAGACCGTGGCCGCGATTCCGGCCGCACGCAGCCGGGCGATCCACTTGGTGGTCAGCGGCAGCGCCGGCGCGCGCTGCGTCTGGTGCAGTCGATCTGCCGTTGCGGGCAGTAGTAAGTCGGGACGTTGCGTCAACGCCACGACCGCGAGTGCGGCCCGGCTGAGGTTGAACGCGGCATCGCCGTGCGGCACGACCTCGGGCAACAGCCCACGGGTGTGTGCGGTGGACGAGCGCTCTTCCGGTATGAGCACCACCGGACGCAGCGTCGGATGCGGATCGAGGCGCACGGCGCGGTAGACGCGGCCGTGATCGGGCGCCGCCGCACCATCATCGGTGACGGCATCCGCGGCGGTCTCGGTCCAGGACACGACGATTCCGCCGAGCACGCTGGCCGCCGCATTGTCCGGGTGGCCTTCGAATTCCGAAGCCAGCTGCACCAATTGGTCGCTGTCGGTGGCCGATCCCGGATCCAGTTTCGCGGCCAGACCGCAGCCTGCGGCAAGGCCGCCGACGACCGCGGAGGCCGACGAACCCAGACCGCGTGAATGCGGAATCACGTTGCGGCACACCACATCGAGACCATCGGCCCAGACGCCCGCCGCCTCCAGACCGCGCTCGATCGCGCGCACGACGAGATGTGAAGGGCCCCATGGCACATCGTCGGCGCCCTCACCCTCCACTCGGATGGTAAGGCCGGAATCGGTAGTGCGCACCTCGATCTCGTCATAGATGCCCAAAGCCATACCGAGCGAATCGAATCCGGGGCCGAGGTTGGCGCTGGACGCGGGCACTCGCGCGGTCACCGACAGACCGGCGGGCAGCGTCCTGGTCATGACTGCGCCTCGCTGGCGCTCAGCTCCGTCATGCCCAGACGGCGCTGCGACATGATTCGCTCGCTGGGCTCGCTCATGCAATTGGCTTTCGCGCGAATTCAACTCAGGCCAGCTCGAGTGCGTGGGCCACCGCGATCGGGTCGACCGGAATCGCCTGCACCTGCGGCATTCCCGCGAGCGCGTTATCCGGATCCTTCAGACCGTTGCCGGTCACCGTGCACACGACGGTCAGCCCGGAATCCAGCCAGCCCTCGGTGCGCGCGGCGAGCAGACCGGCGATACTGGCCGCCGACGCGGGCTCGACGAAGACGCCCTCGCTCGCGGCGACCAGTCGGTACGCCGCCAGGATCTCCTCGTCGGTAGCGGCGCGGAAGGCGCCACCGGACTGTTGCTTGGCCTCCATCGCACCGTTCCAGGACGCGGGCGCGCCGATCCGGATGGCAGTCGCGATGGTCTCGGGCTCCTTGACCGGAGCACCGTTGACCAGCGGCGCGGCACCGGCGGCCTGCACGCCGAGCATGCGCGGCAGTCCGGTGGTGATGCCATCGGCGAAGTACTCGCGGTAACCGCGCCAGTACGCGGTGATGTTGCCCGCGTTGCCCACCGGAAGCGCGTGCACGTCGGGGGCCTTGCCGAGCACATCGCAGATCTCGAACGACGCGGTCTTCTGGCCCTCGATGCGGGCCGGATTCACCGAATTCACCAGACCGACGGTCGGGAATTCCGCGGTGACCTTGCGGGCCAGCTCCAGGCAGTCGTCGAAATTGCCGTCCACCTGGATGATCTTCGCGCCGAGCATGACGGCTTGGGCCAGCTTGCCCATGGCGATCTTGCCCTGCGGGATCAGCACGGCACAGCTCATACCGGCGCGGGTCGCATAGGCGGCAGCCGATGCCGAGGTGTTGCCGGTGGACGCGCACAGCACAGCCTTCTGCCCGCGGTACTTCGCGTCGGTGATGGCCATCGTCATGCCGCGGTCCTTGAAGGAACCGGTCGGGTTCAGACCCTCGACCTTGAGATAGACATCACAGCCGGTGAGCTCGGACAGATGTGGCGCGGGCACCAGCGGGGTGCCGCCCTCGTACAGGGTGACCGGATCCCAGTCGGCGGCGCCCGCCAGCCGATCGCGATAGGCGGCGATCAGGCCGGGCCACGGCGAGTGCACTCCTGCCTGCGGCGCGACGCCAGTGCTTACCCACCCCGCCGGCTCCGCCGTCTGCCGTCCCCTCGACATACTCATTCTTTGGTGCCTTCCAATCTTAAAACGCTGGTCACGGATGTGACGGACGCCATCTCCGCCAGGGCGGCGACGGTGTCCGCGAGCGCCGACTCCGCAGCATGGTGGGTGACGACGACCAGGCGCGCACCCTCGCCGTGCCCTTCCTGACGGACGGTGGAGATGCTCACCTCATGCTTGGCGAATTCGCCCGCCACCTTGGCCAGCACACCTGGTCGGTCCGCGACCTGCAGGTTCACGTGGTAACGCGTGGGCGTATCGCCGATCGGCGCGATCGGTAGCTCAGCATAAACCGACTCACCCGGAGCCCGGCCACCGTAGAACTTGTTGCGCGCGGCCATCACCAGATCGCCGAGCACCGCCGAGGCCGTCGGAGCGCCGCCGGCGCCCTGACCGTAGAACATCAGCCGACCGGCGTTCTCGGCCTCCACGACCACAGCGTTGAACGCGCCGGTGACGGCGGCCAACGGGTGCTTGCGCGGGATCAGGGCCGGGTAGACGCGCACCGAGACGCGCTCCTTGCCGCCCTCGTCCGGACCCGGTTCGCCGGGGCCGGCGGCGACCCGCTCGCAGATGGCGAGCAGCTTGACCGTGCAGTCCAGCGCGGACGCGGTCTGCAGATCCTCGGAAGTGATCTTGGAGATGCCTTCGCGGTACACATCGGCCGCGGTCACCCGGGTGTGGAAGGCGAGCGAGGCCAGGATCGCGGCCTTCGCGGCGGCGTCGTAGCCCTCCACGTCGGCGGTCGGATCGGATTCGGCGTAGCCGAGCCGGGTGGCTTCCTTCAGGGTCACCTCGTAGTCCGCGCCGGTCTCGTCCATCGCGGAGAGGATGAAATTGGTGGTGCCGTTGACGATGCCGACTACCCGGTTCACCCGGTCACCGGACAGCGACTGGATCAGCGGGCGCACCACCGGGATGGCACCGGCGACGGCGGCCTCGAAGTACAGGTCGGCGCGGTTGCGCTCGGCGGCGGCGGCGAGTTCGCCGGTGTAGTCGGCCAGCAGGGCCTTATTGGCGGTCACCACGGATTTGCCGGTGTTCAGCGCGGCCAGGATGAGGCGGCGGGCGGGATCGATGCCGCCGATGACCTCGACCACCAGGTCGACATCGTCGCGGGCGACCAGCGCGTCCGCATCGGTAGTCAGCAGCTCGGTCGGGAGACCGCGATCGATCTCGAGGTTGCGCACCGCGACACCGCGCAGCACCAGTGGCGCACCGACGCGGGCCCGCAGGTCTTCGGCGTGGTCGCGCAGAATGCGGACCACCTCGGTGCCGACATTGCCCATGCCGAGGACCGCGACTCCGATCGGACGATCGGTTCCCCATACACCGAACTTCGCTGCATCCGGCCCACCCGCCACCTGGCCACCACCCCTGATCGAATCGCTACGCGATACGGAATTCATTCCACCTCCAAGCTGAGCAGGTCCGCAACCGTTTCTCGGCGCAGAATGAGCCGCGGCACACCATCGCGCACCGCAACGACAGCCGGACGAGTCAGCTGGTTGTACCGGCTGGACATCGAATAGCAGTACGCGCCGGTCGCGGCGACGGCGACCAGGTCGCCGGGCCTGACATCGGCAGGAATCCACGTGTCGCGGATGACGATATCCCCACTCTCGCAATGCTTTCCGACGACCCGGGCGACCACCGGCGCGGCGTCGGAGGAGCGCGAAACCAAGCGGCAGTCGTAGTCGGCCTGATACAGCGCCGGGCGGATGTTGTCGCTCATGCCGCCGTCCACGCTGACATAGCGCCTGCGTAGTCCGCCGTCGAGCGAGACATCCTTGATGGTGCCGACCTCGTAGAGGGTGACGGTGCCCGGACCAGCGATGGCGCGGCCGGGCTCGACCGCGATCTTCGGCTCCGGCAGTCCGGCGCGGCTCGCCTCGGTGGCGACCAGCTTGCGCAGGCTCGCGGCGAATTCGTCCAACGGCGGCGGATCGTCATTGGGCAGGTACGAAATACCAAGTCCGCCACCGAGATCCAGGGTAGCGATCTGTGCGGTGCGCTCGATGCCGAACTTGTCGATGGCCTCGCGCAGCAGACCGAGCATCCGGCGCGCGGCGATCTCGAAACCATCGATTTCGAAGATCTGCGAACCGATGTGGCTGTGCAGACCGACAAGTCGAAGATTATCGGCCTCGAAGACCCGGGCCAGCGCCTCCATGGCGTCGCCGCCGGCGATCGAGAAGCCGAACTTCTGATCCTCATGCGCGGTCGAAATGTATTCGTGGGTATGGGCTTCCACACCGACGGTGACGCGGACGAGCACATCCTGCACCACACCGGCGCGGCCCGCGATGGCCTCGAGCCGCTCGATTTCGATCAGCGAGTCGACCACCACGTGACCGACACCCGCCTCCACCGCCGAGGCCAGCTCGACGGCCGATTTATTGTTGCCGTGCAACGCGATTCGGTTCGCCGGGAAGCCCGCGTGCAGTGCGACGGCCAGTTCGCCGCCGGAGCACACATCGAGGGACAGGCCCTCATCGCGGATCCAGCGGGCGATCTCACCGCACAGGAATGCCTTGGAGGCGTAATGCACTCGCGCGTCCGGACCGAACGCGGCGACCATATCCCTACAGCGCGAACGGAAGTCGTCCTCGTCGACCACGAATAGCGGGGTGCCGTATTGGGCGGCGAGTTCGGGTACCGGCACACCAGCCAACCGCACGACGCCGTCGGCGTCGCGAGAAGCGTTGCGCGGCCATACATTCGCGGGCAGATCGATCATCTGCTCGGGATCGCTCGGACGCTCGGCGAGGCTGGGCGCGTGCGGGATTTCAGCATGCCGGGGACCGGCCGGGTGGGCACTCACGACTCCACCTCGCTAGCGCTCGGCTCCGTCGCGACCGCCCCAGGCGCTGTGCCCATTGTCTCGCTTCGCTCGATCGACTCCACCTCGCCAACGCTCGGCTCCGTCGCGACCGCCCCAGGCGCTGTGCCCATTGTCTCGCTTCGCTCGATCGACTCCACCTCGCCAACGCTCGGCTCCATCGCGACCGCCCCAGGCGCTGTGCCCATTGTCTCGCTTCGCTCGATCACATGCGCTCCGGTGCACTAACGCCGAGCAGCGCGAGGCCGTTGCTCAGCACCTGACGGGTGGCATTGGCCAGGGCGAGCCTGGCGGCATTGGTCGGGGTGACGGGTTCGTCGCCGAGCGGCAGTACGCGCAGGTTCTTGTTGGTCTGGAACCGGTGGTAGGCACCGGCCAATTCCTCCAGATACCTGGCCACCCGGTGCGGTTCGCGCAGGCTCGCGGCGCTGGCGAGTGCACGCGGGTACTCGCCGATGGTGCGGATGAGTTCGCCCTCTTCGTCGGCGGTGAGCAGACCGAAATCCGGTGTCACCGTGTCGTATTCGAATTCGGCGGCGTTGCGCGCGATGGACGCGGTGCGCGCGTGCGCGTATTGCACGTAGTAGACCGGGTTTTCGTTGCTCTGACTGGTCCACAGGTTCAGGTCGATATCGATGCTCGAGTTCACCGAACTGCGCACCAGCGAGTACCGCGAGGCATCGATGCCGATCGCCTCGACCAGATCGTCGAGGGTCACCACGGTGCCTGCGCGCTTACTCATCCGCACGGCGACACCGTCTTTGACGAGATTCACCATCTGGCCGATGAGCACCTCGACGGTGGCCGGATCGTCGCCGAACGCGGCCGCGGCGGCCTTCAACCGGCCGATGTAGCCGTGATGGTCGGCGCCGAGCATATAGATGCACAGATCGAAGCCGCGCGAGCGCTTGTTCTGGAAGTAGGCGATATCACCGGCGATGTAGGCGGCATTGCCGTCGCTCTTGAGGACCACGCGGTCCTGATCGTCGCCGTATTCGGAGCTGGCGATCCACCAGGCCCCGTCCTTCTCGTAGAGATCGCCGGAGTCCTTGAGTTTGGCGACGGCCTGCTCGACCGCGCCGGACTCGAACAGCGAACTCTCATTGAAGTACACGTCGAAGTCGGTGCCGAACTCGTGCAGCGACTCCTTGATGTGGGCGAACATCAACTCGACGCCCTCGGCGCGGAACAGCTCCAACTGCTCCTGTTCCGGCAGCGTCGGCGCTTGCGGATGGGTAGCGACGATCTTGGCGGCGATCTCGCCGATGTACTCGCCCGCGTAACCGTTCTCCGGGGTCGGCGCGCCGGTGGCGGCGGCGACCAGCGACTTGGCGAAACGGTCGATCTGCGCGCCGTGATCGTTGAAGTAGTACTCGCGGGTCACCTCGGCGCCCTGGGCGGCCAGAATTCGGCCGAGTGCGTCACCGACGGAGGCCCAGCGGGTACCGCCCAGATGCACCGGACCGGTCGGATTGGCCGAGACGAATTCCAGGTTGATCCGGGTGCCCTTCAGGGTGTCCGAGGTGCCGTAGCTCGCACCCGCGGTCAACACCTGCTGCAGAATCGCGCCCTGCGCGGAGGCGGCGAGGCGGATGTTCAGGAAACCGGGACCGGCGACCTCGGCGGTGTCGACGGCATCGGCGGTGGCGAGCGCCTCGGCGAGCCAGGTCGCCAACTCGCGCGGATTCGTTCCGGCCTTCTTACCTACCTGCATGGCCACATTCGTGGCATAGTCGCCATGTTCCGGATTACGGGGGCGCTCCACGTTGACCTCGTCGGGCAGGACCGCTGGGTCCAGTCCACGTTCGACAAGCACCTTCGCCGCGGTCGCGCGAAGGAGATCTGCAAGGTCAGCTGGAGTCACGAGTCTCTATCCTATGGTCTGGGCAGGTGAACGCCTCGAGTGGGCACCTCGGCGGAGCCCTCCGCAACCACCCAGCGCCATGGATCTACACGTGGAAAGAGCACAGCGAGCTATGCCGAGCAGCACGAGCGCCAAATCGGCCAAGGCCGTCCGGGCCGCAGGGAAGGTCTCGCCGTCCCGCAAAAAAGACGGCGGCAAGGTTCCGATGGGCAAGGGCCCGTTGAAGAAACGCCAGATTCCGTGGCTGGTCATCGGCGCCGCCGTGGTGATCGTCGCGCTGATCGGGGCCCTCGCGTTCAGTCTGGTCCCGAAATACCGGGACAAGGCCGAGCTCGAGAAGTACACGCCGACCGCGCAGAAGAAGGACCCGTCGGATCAGATCCCCGGGGTCACCAAGAAGGAGTATCCGGCCGGCCTGCACGTCTCGGGTACGCAGCGGGTGGCCTACGACCAGACGCCGCCGTTCGGCGGACCGCACGACCAGGCGTGGGCGAACTGCATGGGCATCGTCTACAGCAAGCCGATTCGGGTGGAGAACGCAGTGCACTCGCTGGAGCACGGTGCGGTGTGGATCACCTACAACCCCGACAAGGTCGACGCGGCCGGTATCGACACGCTGAAGCAGAAGGTCGTCGGGAAGGGCTACACGCTGATGTCGCCGTTCCCCGGCCTGCAGTCGGCGGTGTCGCTGCAATCGTGGGGCCACCAGTTGAAGCTGGACAGCGCCGACGACAAGCGGATCAACCAGTTCATCACCGCGTTGCGGGAGAACTCGTACGGCGTCTACCCCGAGGTCGGCGCGAGCTGCTCGAACCCGACCTTCGACGCCGAGAACCCGTTGCCGTACGACCCGACACCGCCCGGACCCAATGCGGTGCCGATGGACGGTAAGGGGCTGCAGCAGGATCAGACCGAGCTCAGCGGCGGCGGGATGCCCGGCGGCGTTCCCGGGATGCCCGATATCCCCGGTGTGCCCAGCATTCCTGGAGTCCCGACGCAACCCGCGGAAGGCCAGTAGATGCCCGCCGACACCGAGATCGAGCCGAATGTGCACAGCGAAACGGGTTTCGGCGCCCAGGCCCGCAGGCAGCGCACACCGTTGTTCGTGCTCGGCGCGATCGGCATCCTGCTGATCGGTTTCGCCATCGGGGTACTGGCCCGGCTGCCGCTGAACAGCGGCACCGAACCCGATCCGAGCGCGGTCGACGTCGGATTCAGCCAGGACATGTCCGCCCATCACGCGCAGGCCGTGGAGATGGCGGGCGTCGCGCTGATCGGCTCCACCGACAACGATGTGCGACGGCTGGCCTACGACATCCTGACCTCGCAGCAGAACCAGATCGGTCGCATGCAGGGCTGGCTGCAGCTGTGGGGCAAGCCGAATCAGAATATCGACGGCTACATGGGCTGGATGACCGAACAGTCCGGCCACGAGCACTCCGGCGCGGGCGCCACCTCCGGCCACACCATGTCCGGTCCGTCGGCCACCATGCCCGGCATGGCGACCACCGCCGAGATGACCGCGCTGCGCCAGGCCACCGGCACTGCTCTGGACACGATGTTCCTGCAGTTGATGCTGCGCCACCACCAGGGCGGACTCACGATGATCCAGTACGCCGCCCAGCACGCCGAAACCACCGCCGTGCGCACCCTGGCCGCGACCATGGAGACCACTCAGCGCGGCGAAGCCCAACTGATGACCACCATGCTCACCGCCCGCAACGCGACACCGCTACCGCTGAACTGACCTGGTGTGTCGGGCTGGGCGGAAGCGAAACCCCCCGGCCCGACACACTTTTTGGCACACGCCACTCGATGCGATACGCTTGGCCCCGCCCGAACGGCCACACCGTTCGAGATCTATCCCGCCCTCGTAGCTCAGGGGATAGAGCGTCTGCCTCCGGAGCAGAAGGCCGCAGGTTCGAATCCTGCCGAGGGCACATCTGAAAAGGCCCTGACCGGCATGTTCCCGGTCAGGGCCTTTTCCGTTCCACGGCTCGACCGGCATCGATGACACAACCTGTCCCGAAGTCTTCGCCGCTGCAACCGCAGCATCCTCTTGGGAGTGCGTGCAATCCCCGCCGTCACGACGGCATCCGCGTGCCCGAGCCACAGCGCGACCCCGCCATCGGAACCTTCCGAAGATGCATAGTCGTCCCGCACGAGTGACGAGCATCACGCAGCCGCATATGACGATACGAGATCGGTCCGAGCTGCGCCCACAGCTACAGGAGGCTCCCCATGGCTCTGCGCCGAGTCTCCTCGCGCGACTGCACGGCTCACGAGACATGGCGCCTGAAATCCAAATCCCGGCGAGTCGATATCGACTCGCCACGGGCCTCGTAACAGCACTCGACCGCACGTGTATGTCCAGCCAACAGCCCGCAATCGGGCTGTCATCGCGGGGGATCACCCACTCTCGCGAACTCAACCCGCAAGGGGGACAACATGACCGGACCGAGCCAGCCCTATCCACCCCAGCAGCCAAACCAGGGTCAGCCACCCCATGGGCAACCCCAGTACGGGCCGCCACCACCCCAATACGGATATCGACCTCCGCAGCCGCCACGCAAGAAGGCACCCGTATGGCCATGGATTCTCATCGGTGCTGTGATCCTGCTCTGCGGCGGGTGCTTCGGAATCGTCGGCCTATCGGCCAAAGACTCCCCGAAAACCGACGCGGGCACTTCGAGCGTGACGGCACCGGGTCAGCCAGCACCGGCTGCGGCTGCACCGACCAAGGCTCCCGGCACATCATCGGTAGCCGCGCCAGGTTCGGAGGTTCGCGATGGCAAATTCGCATTCGTCGTGACTCGAGTCGATCCGCCGGTGAACGCTGTGGGCGACAACCAATTCCTGCGGAAAGAAGCTCAGGGCGAATACATCTTGATCCATGTCACGGTCAGCAACATCGGCGACAAGCCTCGCAGCTATTTCGGCGGTAACCAGCAACTGATCGACGATCAGGGCCGCGAGTTCACCAACGATGTCGAGGCTGAGATCAATCTGAACACTCAACTTTCCGCAGACATCAACCCCGGTAACAAGCTCGCGGTGATCATCGCCTTCGACGTCCCTCAGGGAGCCGTTCCCGCTGCCATCGAGTTCCACGATTCGGCGTTTTCTGGCGGTGTCCGAGTAGCTCTGAAGTAACCGCGCTGAGGTTATTGCGGCAACAACCGACCTGACATCGATAAAGTATGAGAGCCCGATCCGGTCCCTTCCGGATCGGGCTTTCGCTTGCTCGAGTCAGACGCAGCGCTCCAGCGCGGCCCTGATGAGTGCCGCGCTACTGAGACGCCGTTCGTCTGCGATCGACTGCGGCCAGGATCAACGCGCGGGCAATGTCACCGGTGACGGACAATTCGGCGAGCATGTCGAACGTTCGCCCGTAGGTCGCGATCTCGCGTGGCTGGGTGATGGTCAGCTCGGCCGTGATGGTTTCCACGGTGGTCATGCGGTCGTCGAACATCACGAAATTGGTTGTCTGCTGAGGAATCTCAGCGGCGGCCGGGACGATGCCGAGGGTGACACGCGGGAGGCCGGCGGCGACGAGCAGGCGGTCGAGCTGGCCGATCATCACCGAATCGTTGCCGACGGTGGTCAGTAGCGCCTGCTCGGCTAACAGGACGTGAAACCGGCGGTCGCCGTGGTAAAGGAATTGCTGACGCTCCATGCGCTTGGCGATGCCTGCGTCGATATCGTCCGGGAGTCGGTGCCGCGTGATAGACCGCTCGAGGATCGCTCGCGCATACTCGGGAGTCTGCAAAATTCCTGGGATCAGGACGTTCTGATAGGTACGCGTCAGCCGGGTCTTCTCGGCCAGCTTGACCAGTTTATCTTGGCTGCGCCCGGTCCCAGTGCTGAGCAGGCGTCGCATTTCCATGTAGGCGGCGTCGATGTTGTGCAGGGTGGCGAGCAGGTCCGCGAGTTCATCCTCGGCACCAGCATGGGCGCAGTAGGCGCGGACGTCGGCGTCAGAGGCGCGCAGCTTGCCGTATTCGAGTTTGGATATCTTCGATTCGTGCCAGTCTGCCAGCGCGGCGAGCTGACGCCCGGAAAGCCCTGCCCTACGCCGAATCTCGCGCAAGCGTTGGCCGAGAGCCTCCCGAGCATCTCGAGCGGCGTTCGTCACCTGGTGTCGACGGAGTTGAGGTAGTCGGCGTACGGCGTTGCCAGCGCCCATAACCGGTCTCGTACACCCCGGCACTGGTCGACGATCTCCAGGTCAGAAGTAACGGCCATCCCCGCGGGCCGCCCGTCCTGGTCGACGAGATTGAACGCGACGAGCTCGTCGTCGAACAGCCACCAGTCATCGGGCGGAACGTCCCCGGCATGGTGCCGCGGGACATATCGGATGTCTTCGCCGGCGGCGACGTTGCTCACCGTGATCGACAGCAACCACCGTTGATAGTCGGAGTGCGGGACGGTCACGACACGCACCCTACGCACTGTGACACCGCGCCCGACCGTCTCCCGCATGAATTGCGCCCACGGCCGTTGGCCGTAGTCGGTCGAGTCGGGCTCGCCCGCGAGGAACCGTCTCAGGCCTTCCGATTCCGACGCCACCGCGTAGGAGTCGCGCACCTCGAGGTGAAATGCCTCGCGCCGACACTTGCGGAACAGGTCATCAGTGGCGGGTCCGTGGACTAGCAGCACCGTAGAACGTCCTCTCTAGCTTCGGCACCTCGATCGCGGTCTCGTCGACGGCCAGTGTGAGCCGACCGAGTGTTTCGTCGTCGGTGACGGGGCGGCCCGACAGGCGGAAGGTACCGCGGCCGGTATCGGTCATCGTCGCACCGATGAACGTATCCGGATCGGCGAATCCTGGTAGCAGGTGAGGGATTTCGATAGTGCCAGCCTGGTCGGTTTGCCATCCCTGGACAAGAAAACTGTCCTGGTCGGTGGCGTACAGGGTCGGGCAGTCGCGATCTCCGGACCCGCCCTTGCCAAGGAATGTCAGCCGCATGTCGGCCCCCTTAGTTGTGAATCGCGCGGTGTTTCCGCACCTTCCGATCATCCGCCCTGTGCAAGAAACCGATTGGCAAATCGCGAATTCTTCCAAATTTTTGCAAACTCATGGCCCTGGTGGTGGCCGGATTCGTACCGTCCGAGGTGGCGCCCGTGGCCGGGCCCAGTCCCGGTCGCGGGCTGCCTCACCATCGACGACGGAGGGTGCGAGATGGCGCTCACTGAGCCACAGGCCAAAGTGTTGGCCGCACTGGCGATTCTGGAACCCGCGCAAGCGCTGACCGTGCGCGAACTGTGCGGCCACGCGGGTCGCGCCGAGGCTGCCACGCGGGCAGCGCTGCAAGGGCTCGCCGACTCCGGTCTCGCCCACGGTTCCCGCACAGTCCCGGTTGGCTGGCGGATCACCGATCGCGGGCGATCGGTGATCAACGCGCGGCCGTACCGCGAATTCCTGCCGTGCGACGGCGCTGCCATCGTGAGCATGAACGGGGCAGGACAGTGAGGGCAACACCCACCGCGATCGGTTACCTGCGCAAGGACATCTCAGGTGTCTCCCAAGACTGGGATGAGATTCAAATCCGCAGCCGCGCAAAACGTCTCGGCTACGACCTCGCCAAGACCGTGACGTTCGGTGCCGAGACCGTCGACCCAGAGGGGCGGCTGGTCAACGTGGTCCAAGCCCTCGATGTCGACGCGGTGATCGCGCCGAGTCTCGAACACTTCGGCGGCCAAGTGCCGAAACGACTTGTGCAGCAGTGCGAGCTGAACACGGTCAGCCCCGCAGAGACCTACGCGCCACACGCTCCGTTTCGGTTTGTCGACGTGGACGGTGCATAACCCCCGCTGGAAAGCAACGACGCTCGAAGGGAGGTGACCAACAAGATGGTGGCACGAGTGGAGGACCCAGGACCGGATGGCAACAACCACGACAACTGGAATCAAGACCCGCGCGAAGACCGAGGCGACGACGTAATTCGGCCGTGGGGGCGATAACTGCCGCCGAGCCACAAGTAGTAGCTCTGAACACCAAAAGGCGGCCCGACCCTCGTGCGTGAGGGCCGGGCCGTCTTCTTGGAATCCCTGATGGAGGAAACAAGTGAAGATCATCAGAGCCGCCCTCGCGGCGTGCGCGATCACCGCATCGCTGTTCGGTGCGATCACCCCGCCAGCCGACGCGGCACCGACACCGGTCAACGGACCGTGCCTGTTCGGGCACGTCGACCCCAACAACGACAACAGCGCGTGCAAAGGCAGCGACTCCGCCAACTGGCCGGAATCAGAGGCGAATCCGGACGGAAGCCCGAAGCTGTCTTGCTCTCGGCTCAATCAATGGCCATGACACGTGGGCGACGCGCCGGTTGTCAACCGAAAGCACACTCGAGGACAACTGCTGATCCCGATCGGGGGTCGCGGATTCTGCGGCGTCGGGTACGGATCCGGCGCAGCGGGTACGCACACAGCTGGCGCTTATGTTGCGCCAATCGGAAGCCCATGTTGGGCCGCAACGATTCTCGGGTCGGGCGGTAGTTGCCGGCCGATGGTTTCGGATCGAGATCCGAGAACAGGAGGAACCGTTGATGGGTTTCAAGTCGAAGCTGGTGACGACCGCTGCGGCCGGTGCGGTGGCGCTCGGGCTGCTGGGTGTCGGTGCGGGCGTCGCGAGTGCGGATCAGCCGCCGCAGGCACCCGCGTCGGGGCAGCAGTGTCCGCCGCCGCCCGGTGACCACCAGGGTCCGCCTCCCGGCGATCACCAGGGACCGCCGCCCGGTGACCAGCAGGGTCCGCCTCCTGGCGATCACCAGGGTCCGCCCCCGGGTGACCAGCAGGGTCCGCCGCCGCAGTGCCAGCCGCCCGCCCAGTAACCGTCGCCCCGACGGCCCCGTGTCCAGTGGATACGGGGCCGTTCGCGTTGTGCACCGGGGCGCGCGACTGTCGGCCGATGTTCGGTTCACCTAGCCCGAGTTGCCGTAATCTTCCAGTCAGACCGGGGTGTGAGCGGGAGGACGGGACGATGACATATCCGCCGGGCGGGCAGCCGCCATTCGGAGATCCGCAGCAGCCGGGGCAGGGCTACGGACAACCGCAGCAACCGTACGGACAACCTCAGCAACCGTACGGTCAACCACAGCAACCGTACGGATATCCGCCGCAGGGCGGGCCGGGATACCCACCGCCGCAAGGCGGCCAGGGCTATCCACCTCCGCAAGGCGGCCAAGGTTACCCACCGCCGGGCGGTCCGGGCGGCTATCCCCCGCCGGGTTACCAGGGACCGCCGAAGAAGCGCCGGACGGGACTGATCATCGGACTGCTGGTGCTGGTGCTCGTCATCGCCGGTGCGGTGGCCGCGGGCGTGCTGCTGACCGTGCAGGGTAAAACGCCGCTGGCCTCGGACGAGAAGAAGATCCAGGTGGCGATCCACGACTTCTACGACACACTCGGGTCGGATGGTTTCGCCGCCGCGGCAGCCAAGGCGTGCACGGCCGATCGCGCGGAGTTCGACACATTGACCGAAGAGCAGAAGAAGGATTTCGATACCGCCAAGATCGACGTCAGCATCGACAAGATCGACAACATCGTCATCACCGGCGACCGGGCCACCGCCAAGATCACCGGCAAACTCACGCTGACGATTCCGGGCGAGGTGCCCGATACCGACACCGGCACCACCGAGCACCTGAAAAAGGAAGACGGTAAGTGGAAGGTCTGCTCGGCGGAGTCGGGTAAGAACTGACGTAATCTCGTCGGATGAGCTGCTGCGGATCGTCGCGCCGGACCTTCCTCAGCGCAGTCGGGCTGGCCGCACTCACCGCCGTTGCCGACCCGATTTCGGTTCGGGCCCAACCGAATCCACTCTTGGCAACCGATCTGGAAGTCGTCACCGTCACCGATCGATCGGTGATCCTCACCTGGACGACGGTGGCCCCCGATCCAGCCGGGCGACTGCTGCCGGTCGATACCGACGCCGAAGTGCGCCTGGGCCCAGCGGACTCGCCACTGGCTCCGGCGACGGCCTACGCCGAGGACGAGCGCACCCCGTTCCACTATGCGCAGATCGATGGTCTCGAACCGGGCCGCGCCTACCGCTTCGAGGCCTGGTCGAACGGCGCGAGGGCCGCGCCCGCCCTCTCATTGACCACCCTGGCACCTGGAAGTCCGGAATCCACCGGCGAGTTCACCACCCTGACACCACCGCCGGGCCGCCCGCTGCGCACCCTCGCCCTCGCCAACGACGTGCACTACGGCGAGCGGGTGAGCGGACTCATCGTCGACAACGTGCCGCCGGGCTTTCGGCAGGAGCCGGGGCTGCCGCCGTATCCGGAGGTGATGCTGGCCGCACTGCTCGATGATCTGCGCCGCCCTGACCGCGGCGCCGGCACACTGCTGATCGCGGGCGATCTCACCGCCGAGGCGAAACCCGAGGAATCGCGCGGAGTCCGCGCACACCTCGACGCGTGGGGTACACAGGGCCGCGACTACCTCGCCGTGCGCGGCAATCACGACCGCCCGCACGTCGGATCGGACTATCAGGGCTGCGCGCCCGCGCCCGCGGATCACTACGACTGTTGGGCCGCGGAATTCCATCCACGTCAGCAGCTGATCGAGCACGAGACGCGTGGCCTGCGTTTACTCGGTCTGGACACCAGTGAACTCGACGGTTCGGGCGGCAGTATCGAGCGCCCGCAATTCGACCGGCTGGCCGAACTACTGCGCGACGATCCGGACCGCCCGACGCTGGTATTCGGCCACCACCCCGTGACCATCGAGTCCGGGCTGACCAATACCGCCGGACCGGGTTTCGTCCTCAACCGCCCCGACAGCCTCGAACTCCAGACGCTCTACGAACGTGCCCCTGGCGTATTCCTGCAGCACAGCGGCCATACCCACCGCAACCGCCGCACCCGTCCCGACACCACCTGCGCGGTCGAGTTCCTGGAGGTGGCCGCAGTCAAGGAGTATCCGGGCGGCTACAGCCTGCTGCGCCTGTACGAGGGCGGGTACATGATCAACTTCTACAAAACCCGCACCGCGGCCGCCTGCCAATGGAGCGCGACCACCCGCGGCGAATACTTCGGACTGTTGCCGGATTACACCCTTGGCACCTTCGCCGACCGCAATCACGTTGTGCTGCGGGACTTCTCGGGATTGTCCTGACCGCTGCGGAAGATCGCGCCGGCCGCGGCTATACCGATATCATCCGCGCACGTCGAACGCGGTATCTTGCTTAGGTAAGCCTCATCATATGAAGTGAAACCTTGCACGCGTCGGAAGGACTCGAACATGCCGATCAGATGGAAATCGATTTCCGCGGCTTTAGCCGTCGCCGTAGCAGCGCTCGGCGTGGCGGCCTGCTCGAATTCCTCGGACGACAAGAACGAGATCACCGTCTACAACGCGCAGCACGAATCTCTCACCAAGGAATGGGTGGACGCGTTCACCAAGGAGACCGGCATCAAGGTCACGTTGCGGCAGGGCGGCGACACCGACCTGGGCAACCAGCTGGTCGCCGAGGGCGCCGCCTCTCCGGCCGATGTCTTCCTCACCGAGAACTCCCCCGCCATGGCGCTGGTGGAGAACGCCGGACTCTTCGCCGACCTGGACAAGCAGACCCTGGACCAGGTGCCGGCGCAGTTCCGCCCGTCTACCGGCAAGTGGACCGGAATCGCCGCCCGCTCAACGGTTTTCGTCTACAACAAGGACAAGGTCGCGGCCGACCAGCTGCCCGCCTCGCTGCTGGATCTGGCGCAGCCGCAGTGGAAGGGCCGCTGGGGTGCCGGCGTTTCGGGCGCCGACTTCCAGGCCATCGTCGCGGGTCTGCTCGCCCTGAAGGGTGAGGATGCGACCAAGGCCTGGCTCAAGGGCATGAAGGACAACGCCACCGCGTTCCCGAACAATGTCGCCACCATGAAGGCGGTCAACTCCGGCCAGCCCGACGGCGGCGTGATCTACCACTACTACTGGTACCGCGACCAGGCCAACACCAAGGAGAGCAGCAACAACACCGCGCTGCACTACTTCAAGAACCAGGATCCCGGCGCCTTCGTCTCGGTTTCCGGTGGCGGCGTGCTGAAATCGAGTAAGAAGCAGGAGTCGGCGCAGAAGTTCCTGGCGTTCATCACCGGCAAGACCGGACAGGAGATCCTGCGCGACGGCGACTCGATGGAGTACCCGGTCGCCAGTGGTATCGCGGCCAATCCGGCGCTGCCGCCGCTGGCCTCGCTGCAGGCACCGGCCGTCGACCCGAGCAAGCTCGACGCCAAGAAGGTGACGGCGCTGATGACCGAGGCGGGTCTGCTCTAGTCATGGCCCTTCGGACCGCTGTCGTCGCACCCCGGGTCGGAAGACCCGGGCCCCTCGTCACGACCGTCGCCCTGCTGTTGGTGGCGGCGACGTTCGTGCCGCTCGGCTACATCGTGTCCACCATCTTCTCGACCGGCCTGCATGAGGCCGCACACCTGGTATTCCGCCCCAGAGTCGGTGACCTGCTGCGCAATACGACCGGACTCGTGGTGGTCACCGTGCCCATCTGCGTGGTGCTCGGCGTCGGGCTGGCCTGGGTGGTCGAGCGGACGAATGTACCGGGCGCGGCGTGGTGGGGGCCGGTTTTCGCGGCTCCGCTCGCCGTGCCCGCGTTCGTGAACAGCTACGGCTGGGTCAGTGTCTTCCCGACCATGCACGGGCTGTCGGCCGGCGTGGTGATCTCCACGATGTCGTATTTCCCGCTGGTGTACCTGCCGGCTGCGGCCACGCTACGTCGCCTCGATCCGGCGGTGGAGGAGTCGGCGCGCGCGCTCGGCTCCGGTCCGGTCGCGGTCTTCGCCCGAATCGTATTGCCGCAGTTGCGGTTGGCCATCCTCGGTGGTGGGCTGCTGATCGCACTGCATCTGCTCGCCGAGTACGGAGCATTCGTAATGATCCGGTTCGACACCTTCACCACCGCGATCTTCGAGCAGTACCAATCCAGTTTCGCCGGACCGGCGGGCAGCATGCTGGCCGGTGTATTGGTGCTGTGCTGCCTGGTGCTGCTCGCGGTCGAGGCAGGAGCGCGCGGTAAAGCGCGCTACGCCAGGATCGGCAGCGGTGCACCACGCGCGGCGGCCCGAGTCGCCTTGGGGCCCAGCGTTGTTCCGGTCCTGATCGCCTTGGCCGCGGTCGTGGTCGGTTCGATCGGGGTGCCGATGTGGACCATCGTGCGGTGGCTGCGCATCGGTGGCGCGAAGGTTTGGGATCTCACCGAGATCGGCACGGCGCTCGGGCAGACCATCGGACTCGCGGCGCTGGCCGCGGTGCTCACCACGCTGTGCGCATTTCCGGTGGCCTGGATCGCGGTCCGCGCCACCTCGGCGTTCGCCCGAATCGTGGAGGGCGCCAACTACATCACCAGCGCTCTGCCGGGCATCGTGATCGCACTGGCCATGGTGACCGTCACCATTCGGTGGGCGCCGCCGCTGTATCAAACGGTGACCATGGTCGTCGCGGCCTATGTGCTGATGTTCCTGCCACGGGCTTTGGTGAGCGTGCGCGCCGGGCTGGCGCAGGTGCCGATCGGACTGGAGGAAGTGTCGCGCTCGCTCGGAAAGTCCGGTCCGGTCACCTTCTTTCGCGTCACACTGCGGCTGACCGCGCCCGCCGCGGCGGCGGCCGGCGCGCTCGTCTTCGTGGCCGTCGCGACCGAATTGACCGCGACATTGCTGTTGGCGCCCAGCGGAACTCGCACGCTGGCGATGCGATTCTGGTCGCTGTCGGGCGAATTGGATTACGCCGCGGCCGCCCCCTACGCACTGATCATGATCGTCGCCGCGATTCCGGTGACATATCTGCTGTTCACCCAATCCAGGAAGGCGGCCGGGTTATGAGTCAGCTTGTCGTGGCGGATGTTTCGAAGACCTTCGGCCAGCATCGAGTGCTCGGCGGGATCAGTCTGGAAGTGCCCGACGGTGGTTCGACCGCGGTGGTCGGCTCGTCGGGGTGCGGGAAGACGACGCTGCTTCGGGTCATCGCCGGATTCGAGTGTCCGGATGCGGGTTCGGTCGCCATCGGCGCGCAAACGGTGACCCGGGATCGATTCTCGGTGCCGCCGCAGCGGCGCAATGTCGGTTACGTCGCGCAGGACGGCGCGCTGTTCCCGCATCTGACGGTCGGCCAGAACATCGCCTACGGCCTGCGCGGCGGCTTCGGTGGGCTGCGGCGCGGCGCGAATCGGGTGCGTGAACTGCTGGAGATGGTCTCGCTCGATCCGTCCTATGCCGATCGCCGCCCCCATCAGCTCTCCGGTGGCCAGCAGCAGCGCGTGGCCCTCGCTCGGGCACTCGCGCGCAAGCCCGACGTCATGCTGCTCGATGAGCCTTTCAGCGCCCTCGATGCCGGACTGCGCGCCACCACCCGCCAGGCCGTCGCCGAGACGCTGCGCGCCGCGGGTATGACCAGCATCCTGGTCACCCACGACCAAGAGGAGGCGCTCTGCTTCGCCGAGCAGGTCGCGGTCATGCGCGAGGGCGTTTTCACCCAGGTCGGCGCTCCGGAGCAGGTCTATGCCGCACCCACCGACCTGTTCACCGCGAAGTTCCTGGGGGACTGCGTATTGCTCGACGCGGTGGTCGACGGCGAGGTGGCCAAGTGCGCGCTCGGGCGGATCCCGGTGCAGAAGGCCGCGCCGTCCGGCCAGACGACCATTATGATCCGGCCGGAACAGCTTGTGGCGCAGGTTGTTTCGGATAGCGAACCGAGCAGCGGCATCGTGCGCGACGTGGAGTTCCGCGGCGCGGACGTCATGCTGACCATCGCACTGGACGGGGATGCCGACCCGGTACGGGTGCGCCGGGCCAGTGTTTCCGCGCCGACCGCGGGCCAGCGCGTCCACCTGGATGTGATCGGCACCGCCGTGGCCTATGAAGCGGCGGCCTGAAAACCATGGGACACCCGGCTCGGCGGTGGCGTATCACCGAGCCGGGCACCCATGCAGGCGCACCCATTTCCTTGGAGCGAGCGGCGGGAATTGAACCCGCGTAAACGGCTTTGCAGACCGTTGCCTCAACCACTCAGCCACGCCCGCCTCGCCATGAATATTGCCGTCGCCTCATCGAATTGCCCACGGTTGCACTCACAGTGATCTGAACAGGTAAGCAACAACTGATTTCGCAAGGACAGGTAACTCACCGGGTACGCCCAAACCTCAGCCAGGCACTCAACCGCCGGTCCGCACTGCAACCTTCGTTGCACTCACCAGTCGGCTGAAGGTCCGGGGAGGCGGGGGAGCATGCAATGATCGAAACCATGTCACGGCCACGACCACTTCCGACGGATCCGATCGAGGAGGCCCACCGCCAATGGGTCGGCCACGGCTGGGGCGATGTCGCCGACGGGATGGCAGCGGTGACCTCGCTGGTGCGGGCCCAGCAAATCGTGATGGCTCGGGTGGACGAGGCCTTGAAACCAACCGGTCTGACTTTCTCCCGATATGAGCTTCTCATGTTGCTGGCTTTCAGCAAGACAGGTGCACTGCCGATGGCGAAGGCCAGCGCGCGCCTGCAGGTGCACCCGACCAGCGTGACGAATACCGTCGACCGACTCGAGGCCGCGAAGCTCGTCGAGCGCGTGCCGCACCCCAGCGACCGGCGCGCCACGCTCATCGAAATCACCACTGCCGGAAAGGAATTGGTCGCCAAGGCGACCGAGGAACTCAACGCGAAAGTCTTTGCGCTGCCGGGTTTGCCGCCGGATCGGCTGCACACTCTGCTGCAGTTGCTCGCGGAATTCCGGCACGCCGCTGGCGACTTCGATACCGGCGCGGAATCCGCGCACTGGTCGGCACACGAACACTGACGAACCGCGCCAACCGGTCGGTCTATTACACCGCACCAACGAATCCCCGGTAACGGTCTGGCATCCAACTAGCGAATTCCCCGCCCCGCCGTCTTGGCAGCGGACTCGAAAGAGTCCACCATGGAGTCCATGGTGCTGGTCTTGGGGGTATCGGCGGGCGCTGGTGGTGCCCGCGCGATGCTGACGCATTCCGATCAGCCGCATCTTCCCCCGATCGATCGATGCCAGGTGCCGCGTCGGGCGGGTGGTGGGGTCGAGGAACCGGTCTTCGAGGCGATCCGCCAGATGCGCGCGGCCGCCGACCGGCGCGACGAGCTGATCACCGGAACCGCGGTGACCTGTCGCTGCCCGCTGCACGCCGACGCCATCCGGGCCACCGCGGGCCGGACCAGGCTCACCATCATCGACGAACCGCTGGCCCAGCTGCGCTACCTGCGGTTCACCGGCCGACTGCCCACCAGCGGCTCGGTGATCCTCTACGACCTCGGCAGCTCCGGCCTGACCATCACCCACGCCGACTGCCGCACCGACACCATCCTTTCCAGCAAACGCAGCACAGTACTCGGCGGCGACGGCTACGACGCACTGCTGCGCTGGCAGCTGGCCCGCGGCGGTGTGCTCACCGATAAATTGACCAGCCGTCGGCACCGCGAGGAGCTCAGCAGCGCCCGGGTGATCACCGCCATGGACGCCAGTTCCGGCGGACGCGCCGTGATCACCCGCAGTGACCTCGCCGAATTGTGCGCCGCGGGCATCCATCATTCGGCATCGTTCGTGCGCCAGCTGATCGAACAGACCGGCATCCAGCCGGAGGCACTGGTGCTGGTCGGCGGCTGCACGCGCAATCCGAACATCCGCGAAGAGCTGGCCGAGATGATCGAACTGCCGGTCGTCTACGACTCGGAGCCGGAGTACGTCTCGGCGCGCGGTGCGGTGTTGGTCGCCGCGGAACGCCCGTCCGGCGATGTGCGAATGGCGCGGCTGCGCAGCGGCGCACTGACGACCGGCGCACTCGTACCGACCACCGTCGGCCGTCGAAAACTTATTGCCGCCGTCGCGGTTACGGTCGCGCTCGGCGCGACCATCGCGGGGATACTCACCATGGACCGCAGCGCGGCACAGACCCCCGATGGCGGAAACGCGCCGACGCCGGTTGAAGTGGCCGGCATTCCGCCGACCCCGCTCAATTGAGCGTTAAGAAGTCCATAAGCCGATCTTGTGGCGAGCTCTCTACGGTGAACACATCCGATCAACTGATCTTCAGGGGAGTTCACCGATGGCATTCGCGAATTCGTGGCAGATGTTCAAGACTTCGGCAGCAGTATTGAAATCGCGCAAGGAATTAGCGGTATTCCCGGTTCTCTCGGGTGCGGCGAGTGTTGTTGTCACCATTTCGTTCGTCGTCCCGATCATCGCCAGTGGTATCTGGGACAAATCGTCGAACACCACCTACGTCCTGTTCGGACTGATGTACCTGGTCTCGGCCTTCGTCACGATCTTCTTCAACGCGGCGTTGATCTCGCAGGCGAATATCGCATTGCAGGGTGGGGATCCCAGTGTCGCCGGTGGCCTGCGTGCGGCCGGTGCACGGTGGCCGCAGATCCTGCTGTGGGCGGCGATATCGGCGACGGTGTCGCAGGCGGTGCGCTATCTGCAGGACCGGGTCCCGTTCCTCGGCACTATTCTGGCCGCCATCGCCGGAACCGCCTGGCAGGTGATCACCTTCCTCGTACTGCCGAAGATCGTGCTGGAGGATCGCACTGTCGTTGCGGCGGTGAAAGATTCGTCGGCCGCGCTGAAGCGGACCTGGGGCGAGAACCTGGTCGGCAATGCCGGTCTCGGACTGTTCGGCGTGCTGCTCGCACTGCCCGGCGTGCTGGTGATCGTCGCGGGCTTCGTCCTGTTCGGCGCGAGTGCCGGTGCCGCGCTTGCGGTTATCGCACTCGGCATTGCCTGGATCATCGCGAGTGCGGTGGTGGTATCGGCCGTATCCGGCATCTACCAGACGGCGCTGTACCGCTTCAGCGCTGATGGCAACGTCCCGGTCGCCTTCGCGACGGCGGATCTGTCGCAGTCGTTCCGTCGCCGCCGATAGCAGCCGAAAACAACTGTGCCCGGCCGAGATCCACTCGGCCGGGCACTCGGGGACGGTAGCCGACGGAGTCGGCGGGGTGGGTTGATCTCGGGGACGGCAGCCGACGGAGTCGGCGGGGCGGGTTGATCTCGGGGACGGCAGCCGACGGAGTCGGCGGGGCGGGTAGATCTCGGGGACGGCAGCCGACGGAGTCGGCGGGGTGGGTAGATCTCGGGGACGGCAGCCGACGGAGTCGGCGGGGTGGGTTAATACAGTCGTGCGCGAATCAGCGGTTGCTGAACTTCGCCGGACGCTTCTCCACGAAGGCGCTCATACCTTCCTTCTGATCCTCGATCGCGAACAGCGAGTGGAACACCCGGCGCTCGAAGCGCAGGCCCTCGGCCAGGGTGGTCTCGAAGGAACGGTTCACCGCCTCCTTCGCGATCATGGTGACCGGCAACGACATCGAGGCGATGGTCTCGGCGACCTCGAGTGCGGTGTCGAGCAGTTCGGCCGCGGGGACGATGCGCGAGACGAGTCCGGCGCGCTCGGCCTCATCGGCATCCATATTGCGGCCGGTCAGCACCAGATCCATGGCCTTGGCCTTGCCGATCGCGCGAGTAAGGCGCTGCGAACCGCCGATACCGGGGATGACGCCGAGCTTGATCTCGGGCTGACCGAACTTGGCGTTATCGGCGGCGAGCAGGATGTCGCAGATCATGGCCAGTTCGCAGCCGCCACCCAGCGCGTAACCGGCGACGGCGGCGATGGTGGGCTTGCGGAACTGCGCCAGCCGGTCCCAGCGGGCGAAGTAGTCGTTCATGAACATATCCATGTACGACTTGGGCTGCATCTCCTTGATATCGGCGCCCGCCGCGAAGGCCCGGTCCGAACCGGTGATGACGATGGCCCCGATCGCCTCGTCGTGCTCGAGTTCGTCGAGCGCGGCGATGACGTCGTCGAGGACCTGCCCATTCAGCGCGTTCAGCGCCTTCGGGCGGTTCAGCGTGATCCAGCCGACTCGGCCCTTGCGCTCGAGCAGAATCGTCTCAAAGTCTGTCACTCGGCACCTTCTCGGTCGGAACGGTTACGTATGTCGGTGACGATAGCCGAGAAGTCCTTACCGGCCTGCGCCTGGTTGAACCGGGCGTAGATCTCGGCGGCGAGCAGTCCGAGCTGCCCGTCGATGCCATTGTCGCGCAGGGCGTTCGCGGCCAGGCCCAGGTCCTTGGTCATCAGTGCGGTGGCAAATCCGGGCTGATAGTCGTTGTTGGCGGGGCTGGTCGGGACCGGGCCGGGGACCGGACAGTAGCTGGTCAGCGCCCAGCTCTGCCCCGAGGCGGTGGAGACCACGTCGAAGAACGACTGGTGGCTCAGGCCCAGCTTCTCACCGAGCACCAGGGCCTCGGACAGGCCGACCATCGAGATGCCGAGCAGCATGTTGTTGCAGATCTTGGCGGCTTGGCCAACACCGGAGCCGCCACAGTGCACGACCTTGCCGCCCATGACCTCGAGTACGTCGAGCGCGTCGGCGAAGTCGGCCTCGCCGCCGCCGACCATGAAGGTCAGCGTGCCCGCCGCCGCACCGGCGACACCGCCGGAGACCGGGGCGTCCAGTGCGCGGTGGCCGGCGCCGAGGGCCAGCTCGGCGGCGGCCTTGGCGTCGGCGACGTCGATGGTGGAGCAGTCGATGAACAGCGTGCCCGGAGCGGCGGCCGGGAGCAGGTCGGCATAGACGTCGAGGACCAATTTGCCGTTGGGCAGCATGGTGATCACGACATCACGGTCGGCGGCGGCCTTCGCGGCGGAATCCACCACGGTGGCACCGTCTTTCGCCGCCTGTTCCTGTGCGGTAGGGACCGGGTCGAAGGCGAGGACGTCGTAGCCCGCCTCGACCAGGTTCGCGGCCATCGGTCCGCCCATGTGACCGAGGCCGAGGAAACCGATCTTCTTACTCACTTGTCTGCCTCCAAACCCAGTTCCTTATCGCCCAATTCGGCGAAATACGCGTCGACTTGCTCGGTGGTGACCTCGGCGAGTGTCGCGGGCGACCACTGTGGGTTGCGGTCCTTGTCGATCACCTGGGCGCGGATGCCCTCGACCAGATCGTGCGAGGCCAGCGAGGCGATCGAGACGCGGTACTCCTGGTTCAGCACGGCTTCCAGGCTCGGCGCGGTACGGGCAGCGCGCAGCGAACGGAGCGTCACTTTTAGTGCCACAGGCGATTTGGTGAGGATGTCACCGGCGGCCTTGGCCGCCTCCGGCGAACCGTGTGACCGCAGCCGGTCGACGATTTCTTCGACGGTGTCCGCGCTGTAGCAGGCATCGATCCAGTCCTGCTGCGCCACCAACTCGGATTCCGGTGCGTCCGCGGCGAATTTGGCGATCGCGATCTCGGCAGTCTCGGTGCGCAGCGTTTCCAGCAGTGCCGGAATGTGTTCCGAGGCCACGTAGTAATCGGCGAAGTCCGCGGCGATGGCGTCACCGGCGGTCATCCGCGCGGTGGTCAGCGCGACGTGTGTGCCGATTTCGCCCGGGGTGCGGGCGAGCAGGTAGGTGCCGCCGACATCCGGGATGAAGCCGATGCCGACCTCGGGCATGCCGATCTTGGAACGCTCGGTGACGATGCGGTGGCTGCCGTGGCCGGAAAGCCCGACACCGCCGCCCATCACGATGCCGTCCATGATCACGACGTAGGGCTTCGGGTAACGGCCGATCAGGGCGTTGAGGACGTATTCGTCGCGCCAGAACCGGCCGGTCGCCGAATCAGCGCTGACAGTACCGCTTTTCGCGTCGTTGTGGATGGCGACGATATCGCCGCCCGCGCAGAGCCCGCGCTCCCCCGCGCCGGTGACGACGACGGTACGGACCTCGTCGTCGTCGGCCCACACCTGCAGCGCGGCGGTAATGGCAAGGGCCATTGGATGATTCAGCGCATTGATGGCCTTGGGCCGGTTCAGCGTGATCAGACCGAGTCCGTCCCGCTTATCGATGAGAACTTCGGATTCCGTCATGCTGCTCCTACCACCGAGCGGGCAACGACCACCCGCATGATTTCGTTGGTGCCCTCCAGAATCTGGTGCACCCGTAGATCGCGGACGATCTTCTCCACGCCGTATTCGGCCAGGTAGCCGTAGCCGCCGTGCAACTGCAGCGCCTTGTTCGCGACCTCGAATCCGGCGTCGGTAGTGAATCGCTTTGCCATGGCGCACAATTCGACCTTGTCGTCGGCGTCGGCATCCAGCGCCGCCGCGGCCCGCCACAGCAGGGTGCGCGCCGCCTCCAGCGAGGTGCGCATATCCGCGAGCTGGAATTGCAGTGCCGGATTGTCGAGCAGTCGTCCGCCGAAGGCCTTGCGCTCGGCCAGATATGCCACCGACTTGTCCAGTGCGGACTGCCCGCCGCCGAGCGAGCAGGCGGCGATATTCAGCCGACCGCCGTTGAGCCCGTTCATCGCGATCCGGAAGCCATTGCCTTCGACACCGAGCATATTGGCGGCGGGCACCCTGGCGTTGTCCAGGATCACCTGACGAGTGGGCTGCGCATTCCAGCCCATCTTCTTTTCATTGGCGCCGAAGGAGATTCCCGCAGTGTCGGCCGGGACGATGAACGCCGAGATACCACTCGCGCCGGTATCGCCGGTGCGCGCCATGATGACGTACACGTCCGTACTGCCCGCGCCGGAGATGAATTGTTTGACCCCGGTGAGCAAGTAGTCCGCACCGTCGCGAACGGCCTTGGTGCTCAGGGCCGCCGCATCCGATCCGGCGCCCGGCTCGGTGAGCGCATAGCTGCCCAGCCACTCCATCGAGGTCAGCCGGGGCAGCCAGTGGTTGCGCTGCTCGTCGTTGCCATAGCTGTCGATCATCCACGAAACCATGTTGTGGATGGAGATATACGCCGCGATGGCGGGACAGCCGGTGGCCAGCTGCTCGAAGATGCGCACGGCATCGAGCCTGCGCAGCCCGGAGCCGCCGACATCCTCACGGATGTAGATGCCGCCCATGCCGAGTGAACCCGCCTTGCGCAGCACATCCACTGGAAAGTGCTTCTGCTCATCCCAGTCGAGGGCGTTCGGGGCGAGATATTCGTCGGCGAAGTCGCGTGCCATCTCGGTGATGGCGCGCTCGTCGTCATCGAGTACGAACACTGTCGTCAACCTCCCGTCGGTGAGCTGATCAGTCCATCGTCGGGATGACGAAGTGGTTGCTGTCCTTCAGGCCGGCGGGCCAGCGCTGGGTGACCGTCTTGGTCTTGGTGTAGAACTTGATCGAGTCCGGGCCGTGCTGGTTCAGGTCGCCGAAGCCGGAGCGCTTCCAACCGCCGAAGGTGTGGTACGCGATCGGCACCGGGATCGGCACGTTGATGCCGACCATGCCGACCTGCACGCGGGCGGCGAAATCGCGAGCGGTGTCACCGTCGCGGGTGAAGATCGCGACACCGTTGCCGTATTCGTGGTCGTTGGGCAGGGCCAGCGCCTCGTCGTAATCCTTGGCACGCACGATCGTCAGCACGGGGCCGAAGATCTCTTCCTGGTAGATCCGCATTTCCTTGGTGACGTTGTCGAAAAGCGTTGCGCCGGTGAAGTAACCGCCTTCGCCGCCGTCGACCGCCAGACCGCGGCCATCGATCACCAGTTCGGCGCCCTCGTCGACACCGATCTGCACATAGTTCTCGACCCGGCCGAGCGCGTCCTTGGTGACCAGCGGGCCGAAATCGGCACCCGCGTCGTCGGAGCGTCCGACGTTCAGCTTGGCGATTCGCTCGATCAGCTTCTCGCGCAGGCGATCGGCGGTCTCCTGCCCGACCGGCACGGCGACCGAGATGGCCATGCAGCGCTCGCCGGCCGAGCCGTAGCCCGCGCCGATGAGCTGATCGGCGACATCGTCGAGATCGGCGTCGGGCATGACGATCGCGTGGTTCTTCGCACCGCCGAAGCACTGCGCGCGTTTGCCGTTCGCGGTCGCGGTCTCGTAGATGTACTGCGCGATCGGGGTGGAGCCGACGAAGCCGACGGCCTTGACGGTCGGCGAGTGCAGGATCGCGTCGACCGCTTCCTTATCGCCGTTGACGACATTGAATACGCCCGCGGGCAGACCCGCCTCGAGGAACAGCTCGGCCAGCCGCAGCGGTACCGAGGGGTCGCGCTCGGATGGCTTGAGCACGAAGGCATTTCCGCACGCCAGCGCCGGACCGGCCTTCCACAGCGGGATCATGGCCGGGAAGTTGAACGGGGTGATGCCCGCGACGACGCCGAGCGGCTGCCGCATCGAGTAGACGTCGATGCCGGTGCCCGCGCTCTCGGTGTACTCACCCTTGAGCAGATGCGGGATGCCCGCCGCGAATTCGATGACCTCGATACCGCGCTGGATATCGCCCCTGGCGTCCGCGATGGTCTTGCCGTGCTCCGCGGACAGCAGTGCCGCGAGGGAATCCATCTCGTCCTGCACCAGGGTCAGGAACTTCATCAGCACCCGCGCCCGCTTCTGCGGGTTGAACGCGGCCCACACCTGCTGCGCCTCGGCCGCGTTCGCGATCACGGCGTCGACCTCGGCCTTACTCGCCAACGGCACCCGCGCCTGCACCTGGCCGGTATTCGGATCGAAGATATCGCCGAAGTTGCCCGAGGCCCCGGCGACCTGCTGCCCGCCGATGAAATGAGTCAGTTCGCGAACCATGCCAGTCCTGTTCTCCTAGTCGACGCCGCGCGAAACGCGATCTGCGGTCATCCTATAGTTGGACGTCCAAACAAATACAGGCGCGCGGACAGACTGTGATTCATCCCACGAGCCAGCGCCTACGCCCGCACCACCGACGGCACGATCCGGCGCAGCGCGAATTCGCGCAGGTCAGCCTCGGTCCGCAGCGGCGGCGACCGGCAACGTCTCATGCGGATCGATGGCCAGCGCGTTGGCGAGAATCCGGTTGTTGCGCCGTACGGAAGCTTCGCGACCGCGCCTACATCAACATGGAGCGAGCCGTGGCCTAGCTCTGGCCGGGACGCTGTGTGTCACGCGACGGCGATCGGGTGAGCAATCGCGTGCCCACGGCGAGCACTACCGCGCCGACTATCACGATCGCGACCAGGACGCCGGCTTCGCCATCGAACAGTCGGCCGACCCCCATAGCCACGGCGAGCGCGACCGTCGCGCTGCCGCCGATCACGAGCACTGCCGAGCGTTGCGTGGCATACAGCACGAAACAAACGACGGCCACCAGCGCGGTGAGCACGAATCCCTGCTGCTCCGGGCTGCTGTCGACAGTCACCGCGCCCGTCACCGAGATGAGGATCGCCACGATATATCCCGCCCAGTTTTCGACGAATACGCCGAACCTGGTGAGCGCGAACCAGATCGCGCCGAGGGCGAGCAGGCCGAGGCCGACCCAGACTTCCTCGACGTCGAACACCTCGTCGAGCACTACCAAGACCAGGCCGACGCTGTACCAAGCCGCAGCGAAGATGCCGATCACCGACGGCAGGGCCAGATAGCCGAGAAGGGCCACCACCAGACCCGCTATGCAGGCGCAGACCAACGCACGGTCCGGATTGCTATCGAGAGCCGAGCCCACCGATACGGCAACCGATATGGAAGCGAGCGCGAACAGCACCGTGGCGAGCCGCGAGCGGGACGTGTGTGAGACCGGAGTGCGGCTGAACAATCCGGAGATGCCACCGGCGAGCGCGATCGCGCCGACGGCGAGGCCGACGGATACCAGCGCGAAGATGACAATGCGGCCGGTCCGCTGCAGGTCGTCCCAGGAAGAGGTGAGTAATAGGGCGAGGGCGCCGAGCATCGCACCCGCGCCGATATACGCGGCGATCTCGGCGAGCAGTTTGCCCGGCGACTGGGGCTTCTCCTGCTCCGCTGCTAATGCCGTCGTGACCGCATCGCGCTGAGCGTCGGTCAATACACCTTGGTCGACCAGCCGCTGTAGCGCCGCCCCCGACCGAACTTGTCTCCCCATACATCGAGTATGGCCGGTACACCGGCAGCCGTTAATACTCCTTGCCGATTCAAGACTCCGGACCGAGTTCGACGATGGTGCCGGGATGGGCCAGGGACGCGACCCTGATCGGGCCGCCCTTGGCCTGATCGATGATCTGGCCCTGCCAGGCGACGAAGCAGGAGGCGATCTCGCTGTTGTAGACGTTGGTCAGTATCGGGGTGAGAGCCTTTGCCAGGTCGCCCTCGGCGGCGATGAGCTGATCACGGTAGGGGCCGTAGTAGGGCAGGATCGCTTGCAGTACAACGGCTTCCACAGCCTGCACCTGGGTGATCAGCGGATCGATGAGTGGCTGGTACTGGGTGATCACGGGCGCGATCTCGGCGAGGACAGGGCCGACCAGTTGCAGGATCGGCTGGTAGACCGAGCCGAGGGCGAAGGCCTCGGAGGAGAACGGGCCGGCCAAGGGGGCGAGGCCGATGAGTGAGGCGAGGCCGCCCTGTTGCTTCGGGGCGGGCCAGCCGAGTGGGCAGGCCGATTGGGTGTTGACCGCGGGGGTGGCGAATGGGCTGGCGCCGAGGGGAATTGACGTTGCCGGGCCGGTTCCGGGGGTACCGCCGAGTGGGACCGAACTCGCGGGATCAGCTCCGGGTGCGCCGCCGAGCGGGACCGAGGTCGCGGGGCCGGTTGTGCCGGGGGTGGTTGCACTGGTGGCCGGACCGATCGCGACGGCGGCTGGGACGCCTGCCGCACCCAGCGGGACCGAAGCGGCGGGGGCACCGGCGGCAGCGCCCGCGGGTGGCGCGGCAGCTCCAGGCGTCGGCGGTGCGACCGGTGTCGATGCGGCGGCGGATGTCGGTGTCGCAGTGGACGTCGGCGTCGCGGTGGACTGTCCCGCAGTCGGCTGTTCCTGCTCGACCACGACCCTCGCGACCTCATCATCCTGGCGGACCGTCAACGCGGTCACCGCGACAGCGCTGCCGATTACGGTCAGCGCGGCGACCGCTCGGATGGCACCGGCGAGCCCTGGTCGTGTCGTAGTGCGAGTCATCGGACCGTACTCCTGTTCGTATCTGATGTGGCGGCGCCGCAGGCGAATTCGGCGCTGCGGCTAGGTCGGCGCTGCGGTCAAGTCAGCGGTGCGGTCAAATTGGCGATTCGGTCGAGTTACCGGTGCGGTCAAGTGAGTGCTGCGGTCAAGTCGGCGATTTGGTTAAGTCAGCGGGTCAGTCACGTCAGCGATTTGGTCAAGTCGGCGGGGCAGTCAAGTCAGCGGGGCAGTCAAGTCAGCGGGGCAGTCAAGTCAGCGGGGCGGGTGAAGTTGGTGTCGTGGCCGGAGGCGAAACCGGTGCGGCTGGGGCGGGTGCCGCGGCGTCGGGTTCGAATACCCCCTCCAGATGCCAGACACCGGTGAAACCGTTGAACGGCCCGCCGACGATCAGGCTGGTCCACTGCAGGGTGAACTTTCGAGAGGCCGGGTCGTAGGTCCCGGTCGCGGACGGCCCCTGGGCCGCATCGGATTTCGGCCGGTCGAACCACTGCTGGCCGACCCAGTCCCAGACCTTCTGCACCTGCTCCGCGCCCGCCACCTGCGCGCCCTGCTTCTCCGGCGGCTTCGGTGCACCCTGGTTGAACTCCTGGTCGTTCCAGGATGCGGCCCAGGAGGCCAGATCCCCGGTCAGCTTCCCGCCGTCGTTCACCACGGTCGGCGGTGTGACTTCGCGCTGGGTCTGCGGATCGACCGGATTAGTGGAGATGCCGAATTCGACCGCGAAGAACTTTGTCGGCTTGGTGATCGAGGCGGATAGTGAATGTCCCTGAGCAAAACCGGGTTTGGGCTCGCTCTGATATCCGCCGGTGCGCAGTCCGCCCGCGGTTCCCGGCTCGAGCAACGTGGTCGCACCGCCCTGCGCCGGGGAATCACCATTGGGCATATACGGACCGCGCTCGGGCGTCCCCCCAGGCTGCACCATCCGGAACCAGGTACCCGCGACGGTGTCTCCGGCCACCGAACCCGGTGTGAACCGCAGCAATCCGACCAGCTGCTCCGGCGCGGACGCCTTCGGAGCATCGCCGCCGTCGGAACATCCGGGCAATACGAGGGTCAGCGCGGCGCATGCGGCCGCGAGGATTGATGCGCGCGCCATCACAGCCAGTCACCTCCGAATACGTTCGGCCGACTCGGCGAACCGAACTCGGTGACTGTGGCGACGATGACGGCATCGCGCATCCCGGTCGCGACGGCGGGCGCTTCGGCAGCGGCCCACGCTCCGACGCTCGTCTCGCACCATTTCGAGACCCGGTCGACGCACTCGGCAAACCACTTTCGGCCAGTACGCGAGTTCATTTCGACTCACCACCAATCGGTTTCGTGCGGTGGGCGGCATCCCCGTCCCGTTGTCCGGAGCCGCGAATCCCGGCGGCGACAACGGCCAGCACCAAGACACCGGGAACGATGTAAGACCAGCCGAGACCCCGGAATGCGGTGAAGCCGAATGGTTTCGTCGAATCGTTCAGCGCGACAACCGCGTCGAAGTTCACGACGTTGTCGTTCATCGCACCGATCAATGCGGCGAATCGGGATGTCATCGGCTGCCAACGGGATTCGAGCGCGGTGATGCCGGTCAGGTCGGCATCCGGGTGGGCGGCACGGACCGCGCCGGTGTATCGACTGTTCAACTCACCGTCTGCCGCGACGAGAGTGACGAAGTAGCCCTGGACCTTTCGCACCTCATCGTGGGTGAGAATCGGCCGGAAGCCCTCGATCAACGGCTGTGCCGCGGGCGCGGCCGGAAACAGCCCGCCGATAACCGGAACCGCGATCAACCCGAGAGCGGCCAACGCCGCCACCGACTGCCACAGCACGGTTCGCTGTCCGGCCTGCGCCCGTCGAAAGCCGAGCACACCCGCACCGATCAGGAGCACTCCCGGCAGCGCGAGCAGCCAAGGCAGAGATCCGAATGGTGTTGTGGCGGCAAGCTTTTCGTAATTGCTCCGGTTGGCATCGATCGCGTCGATCATCGTGGACATATCGGATCGGATGCCCGGGTAGTCGCGAACGAACTGATCGACGCGTTCGTAGTTCCCGGGCGGCTGACCTACTGCCCGCAGCGCCAGCAGGTTGGTCCTGGCATCCTCGAGTACTTGCAGATCGGATCGATAACCGTCGATGCTCGACTGCGTCACGTACGGCGCGAACGAGTCGATCATGGCCTCCCCCTTGACCGCTCGCGGGAACATCCCCGTCACGATGGGCGCGAGCAGCAGCAGCGCGCCGATCACGATGATCACCACGAACGGCCATCGCCGACCCGGCGGCGGGGGCGCGGCGTCGGGATTCGACACGAATTCCGAATAGGCGGGCAGACCAGACGTTTGCGACACGCTGTCGGGTGAGACGGCGGTCATTGCCGGTTCCGGCCCGCTATGCGGTCCGCGTTGAACAACACCCCGGCCGCCGCGATGGCGAGCACGAGCAGCGCGGGCACCACCCACACCGGAGTGTGGTGCGCGCGTGGGACTTCGACCGTCTTGGTCGCGAGCACGGCGTCGGTGTGCACGGGTTGCGCCAATGCGACGGGCACGGATTCGGCGACCGACGGGGCAGCAGCCGCGACCGGAGCATCAGCGGGCGCGGCAGGCGACGGAGCGCTGGGCGCCAACGGCGCAGCAGCCGGAGCGGCCTGCGGCACCGCACCACCGCGGTACTGGCCCGCCAGATGCCACAGCCCGGTGAAGTTGTTGAACGGGCCGCCCACGATCTGGCTCGTCCACTCGATGACGAAGTTGCCCGCGCCATCGATGCTCCCGCTGATCGGGCTGGTCTTGCCCGACAGCCCGCCGCCCGGCTTGGGCGAACCCTGATTGAAAACCTGGTTGTTCCAGGTCACCCCGAGACTGCTCAAATCGCCAGACAACTGTCCGCCGTCGGCAAAAAGTTCCGGCAGTCCCGTCGCACCGCCGGTCTGCGGATCGGTGGGATTGGTGGCGGTGGCGAAGTCGACGCCGTAGAAGCGGACCGGTGTGGTGACCCGTCCCGACTGCGCATTGCCCGCGGCGTCGAAGGCGGCCGCGGGTTGCGGTTGGTAGGTGCCGCTCAGTAGACCGCCGTCGCTGCCCGCGGACAGCGGCGTCACCGTCTGGTCGCTGCAGCGCGAATCGCTGTTCTGCAGATATGGCCCGCCCGCGTCGCCGGTCGGCAGGATCATCCGGAAGAAGCTCCCGGTCACCGCGCCGTTCGAGCACACGCCCGGTGCCAGTGCGAACAGACCGTTCAACGGCGCGGGCTCGGCGGATGCGGTCGGTGTGACAATCGCCGACAGGCCGAGGGCGGCGAACACGGCGAGCAGCCGATACGAGTTCGTTCCCATGGATCGTCCTTCGATTGAGATGAGGTCCTGCCAGCGCAAATGGCGGCTATCCGGCAGCTGTCTCCATCGGAACAAGAGTCCGGGGGAATGTCGCGAGTTGCGGTCACGGTGAGCGAAATCCCTGGCAATCATTCGGCCACCGGCAGCCGACCCTGTCGAGCTCGCGGCGCACTCACCTGGCGCTGTGACTGCCATCACCGTAGGATTGGTTTGACGTCCTAGTATCGGGCGTCAACAGGATTCCCCGGAGGACCCCGTGGCCGATAGCACCGCGCTTCATACGCCCGCCCATCCCGTCCGCTTCGTGACCTCGGCCGCCCTGTTCGACGGGCACGACGCGGCGATCAACATCATGCGCCGGATCCTGCAGGCGCAGGGGGCCGAGGTGATTCATCTAGGGCACAACCGCGCGGTCAGCGAGGTTGTGGACGCGGTGCTCACCGAGGACGCCCAAGGCGTTGCGGTGAGTTCGTATCAGGGCGGGCATGTCGAGTACTTCGAATATCTCGCCGATGCGCTGAAAAAGGCCGGAGCGGAACATGTTCGGATCTTCGGTGGCGGCGGCGGCGTGATCGTCGCCGAGGAGATCGCACGCCTGGCCGAATCCGGCGTCACCATCTTCTCCCCCGAGGACGGCCAGCGACTCGGTCTGCCCGGCATGATCAATCAGCTGATCCGTGCCTGCGATGTCGACCTCGCCACGGAGCCACCGGTATTGGACGCGGTCCTCGCCGGTGAGCGGGCCGCGCTCGCCCGCGCGATTACCTGCCTCCAGCAGGACACACTGCCGGAGTCCGACCGGCAGACCCTGGCGGCGGCCGCTGCCGCGCGCACCGTGCCGGTGCTCGGTATCACCGGCACCGGCGGCTCCGGAAAGTCTTCGCTCACCGACGAATTGGTGCGCCGACTGCGTTCGGATCAGCAGGACAAGCTGCGGGTCGCGATTCTGGCGGTGGATCCGACCCGTCGACGCGGCGGCGGCGCACTGCTCGGCGACCGCATCCGGATGAACGCCCTCGACGGCGATCACATCTTCTTCCGCTCACTGGCCACCCGGGGCGGGCGCGAGCTACCGCAGAATATCGATGGCATCGTGACCGCCTGTAAGGCAGCGGGATACGACCTGGTGATCCTGGAGACCCCGGGCATCGGCCAGGGCGATGCCGCGGTCACCGAGCACGTGGACGTGTCGATGTATGTGATGACACCGGAATTCGGCGCGGCCTCCCAGCTGGAAAAGATCGACATGCTGGACTTCGCGGATGTGGTGGCGATCAACAAGTTCGAGCGCCGCGGTGCCGAGGACGCCCTGCGCGATGTCTCGCGCCAGCTGATTCGCAATCGCGAGGAGTTCACCAAATCGCCCGAGGAGATGCCGGTATTCGGTACCAGCGCAGCCACTTTCAACGATGACGGCGTGACGGCGCTGTACCAGCACCTCACCGGATTGCTCGCCGCGCGCGGTCTGCACCTGGAGCCCGGCGTACTCCCTCAGGTGCAGACCCGCGCCTCCACTCGGTTCGCCCAGATCATTCCGCCCGCGCGGGTGCGCTATCTCGCCGAGATCGCCGATACGGTCCGCGATTACCATGCCGAGACGGCCACCCAAGTCGCCGCGGCACAGCGTTCGCAGCGGATCGAGCAGGTGGCGGCCGAACTGCCCGATGACACGGCGGTGGCCGAACTGGCCGAAAAGGCCCGCACCGCATTGCATCCCGGCAATGCCGCACTGCTCGCGGACTGGCCCGAACTCGCCGAATCCTATCGCGGCGAGGAGCAGGTGGTGCGGGTCCGTGATCGCGAGATCCGCACGCCGCTGCGTCGGGAAACGTTGTCCGGCAATACCATTCCGCGCGTCGCACTGCCCAGGTTCACCGATCACGGTGAGCTGCTGCGGTTCCTGCGTTCGGAGAATCTGCCCGGCCGATTCCCGTTCACCGCGGGCGTCTTCCCGTTCAAGCGCGATAACGAGGATCCCGCGCGGATGTTCGCGGGCGAGGGCGATCCGTTCCGCACCAATCGGCGATTCAAGGTGCTCAGCGAACATGCCGAGGCGACCAGGCTGTCCACCGCCTTCGACTCGGTGACGCTCTACGGCCACGACCCCGCCGAACGCCCCGACATCTACGGCAAGGTCGGCACCTCCGGCGTCTCGATCGCCTCGCTCGACGATATGAAGGCGCTCTACGACGGCTTCGAGCTGACCGCGCCGACCACCTCGGTGTCGATGACGATCAACGGCCCGGCCCCGACCATCCTGGCGTACTTCCTCAATACCGCCATCGACCAAGCGCTGGAACGCTTTTCGGAAGCCGAGGGCCGCGAGCCCACCGCCGACGAGGACGCGGACATCACCGCGCGCACCCTGGCGACGGTGCGCGGCACCGTGCAGGCCGACATCCTCAAGGAGGATCAGGGCCAGAACACCTGCATCTTCTCCACCGAATTCAGCCTGCGCATGATGGCCGACATTCAGGAATGGTTCGTGCGCCGTGGTGTTCGCAACTTCTATTCGGTCTCGATCTCCGGTTATCACATCGCCGAGGCCGGTGCGAATCCGATCAGCCAGCTTGCCTTCACCCTCGCCAACGGATTCACCTATGTGGAGGCATATCTCGCGCGCGGTATGAATATCGATGACTTCGCGCCCAACCTGTCGTTTTTCTTCTCCAATGGCATGGATCCGGAATATTCGGTGATCGGCCGGGTCGCCCGGCGGATTTGGTCGGTCGCCATGCGAGATCGCTACGGCGCCAACGAACGTTCGCAGAAGCTGAAGTACCACGTGCAGACCTCGGGCCGTTCACTGCACGCACAGGAGATGAGCTTCAACGACATTCGCACCACCCTGCAGGCACTCATCGCCATCTACGACAACTGCAACAGCCTGCACACCAATGCCTACGACGAGGCGGTGACCACCCCCACCGAGGAATCGGTGCGCCGCGCGCTGGCCATCCAGCTCATCATCAATCGCGAGTGGGGCATCGCGATGAACGAAAATCCGCTCCAGGGCAGCTTTCTCATCGATGAACTCACCGATCTCGTCGAGGAGGCCGTACTCGCCGAATTCGACCGCATCAGCGAGCGCGGCGGCGTCCTCGGTGCGATGGAGACCGGCTACCAGCGCGGCAAGATCCAGGACGAATCCATGCGGTACGAGCACCGCAAACACGATGGCTCGCTGCCGCTCATCGGCGTCAACACCTTCCGCAACCCGCATGGCGAACCGCAGCGCGTCATCGAACTTGCGCGCGGCACCGAGGCGGAGAAGCAGTCGCAGTTGACGCGCGTGCGCGAATTCCAGAATCAACACCGAGACGAAGCGCACGCCGCTCTCGCCCGCCTCGACGCGGTGGCCCGCACCGACGACAACATTTTCGAGGTTCTGATGGACGCCGCCCGCGTCTGCACGCTGCAACAGATCACCGACACGTTCTTCACCGTCGGCGGCCAATACCGCCGCAACGTGTAGCCGCCGCGGCGCGAATCCGACTCGGCCGTCAGAAGATTCGCACGTCGGGGATGGTCGCCATCTGCCGCGCCCAGTCCGGGTACTTCGCCAGCTTCGCCTCGTTCAGCGCCATGATCTTCGTGCGCAGTTCGGGATCCGGATCGTCCGATACGTCGGGTCCGATCACGACCTTCGCGAAATGCGGAACGATATGCGGATCACCGGCCAGGTGCACCGGATCGTGCATATAGCGCTCCATCGCCGCCAGGTCTTCGATACCGACGCAGTAGGCGTGCGTCAGCCCCTCGCTGGCGTCACCGAGATTCTGGCCGACAGTCGCGAATGAGACCGATTCGACCGATGCCGTGCGCTTCATGAGTGCGAGCACCTCGGCCTTCTGTTCCTCGGTGGTCTCCTCGCGGAAGGCGAAGCGCAGCAGATGAACGATCATGGGATTCCTCCTCGTTTGAACCAGCGAGTTCAATCTAGATAACTGACTGGTAGATCCGCAATAGTGAACCCATGAGTTCATTCGAAGCCGTACTGGCGCTAACATGCGGGGGTGACGGCAGCGCGTGGACGCATCGATAAGCGGCAAGCGATCCTGGATGTCGCGTTCACCGTCTTCGCGCGGCGCGGCTACGACAAGGCCTGCGTCCAGGAGATCGCGGACGAGGCGGGCGTCGCCAAGCCCACTGTCTACAACCACCTCAACGATAAGCGGACCCTCTTCGAGCACGCGGTGCTCGCCGCCGCCGATGCCGTATCCGCCGAGACCCTGGCGATCGTCGACCGGCTCCGCGAACCCGGCGACGACCTCGCCGCCACCCTCACCGAGACGGCACAGGCGCTACTCGAGGAATGCGCGAGCGAGCGTGCCCGCGCACTGCGCGCGCTGACCTACGCACAACTGGCCGCCTTCCCCGAGCTGGCCGACACCGTGCTGGCGCGCACCTCGGGGCGAATCGCCGAGGCGTTGGCCGATCGGCTTGCGCGACTTGCCCTTTCGGGTCGCCTGCACACCAGCGATCCGGCGCAGGCGGCCGAACAACTGCTCGCACTGCTCACCGCGCCGCTGGAAGCGCGCTCCAGGCTCGGCACCCGCGAGGTCGACGCCGCCGAACAACGCGATATCGCCGACGCGGCAGTGCGCACCTTCCTATCCGCTTACGGTTCCCGCTGATTCCGAACGCGGCCGGACACTCGCGTGTGACAATCGCGGCGTTAAAGGCATCGGCGCGATCGGGACGGCGGACATGGATCTCTCGGATATCCGGATCATCGACTCGCATATTCATCAGTGGGATCCGTTCGGCACACCGCGCGAATTCAGCGGCTCGGCGAAATTGCTCCGGATGTTGCCCATTCCGATCGATCTGGCCAAGCGGGTGACACCACGCCGGGATCGGGAATTCGTCGGTGACCCCACGGCTTATGTGCGGCCGTATCTGCCCAGCGACTACCGTGCGGATGCGGGCGATGTGCCGGTCGAGTCGATCGTGCATATCGAGGTCGGGTGGACCGGGAAAGACAAGGCCGACGAGACGGCGTGGGTGGCCCGGCTGCCGTTCGGCGGCGACAACCCCGAGCTCGGCGCGATCATCGGGAATGCCGATCCGGCGGCGCCCGATTTCCCAGTGCTGCTCGACGCCCATATGGCCGCTTCACCGCTGCTGCACGGTATCCGCGCACATGTCGCGCATCACCCCGATTCGGCTGTCCGGCCTTACACCGATCATGAGGGCGCGCTCGCCACAAAGGAATTCCTGAACGGCTTCGCGGCGCTGGCCGAGCGCGGGCTGTCGTTCGAGGCGTGGGTGTACTCGCACGCCCTGCCCGATGTGACGGCGCTTGCCGAGCGTTACCCCGAAGTGCCCATCGTGCTCGACCATCTCGCCACGCCCGCGGGTATTTTCGGCCCGGTCGGCAAGCACACCGGAACCAATTCGAGCCTGCGCCGGGAACTGTTCGTCCGCTGGCGCGACGATCTCACCGCACTCGCCGAAAATCCGAATGTGGTCGCGAAAGTCAGCGGTTTGATGATGCCGGTCCTCGGCCACCCGGTACCACCGCGCGGCACCCCGACGCCGGTTCCGGTGCTGCTGGAACGAATTCGCCCACTCGTCGATCACGCCTTGGATGTCTTCGGTGCCGACCGACTGCTGTGGGGCTCCAATTTCCCGGTGGACAAACCGATTACGAGTATCGCCGACAGTGCGGAGGTCATTGCCACCGCGATTACCGAGTACGGCGGCGGCCAGTCCGAACTGGAGAAGATATTCCGCACCAACGCATTGCGGACCTACCAGCTCGAACGCTGAAGAAATACGGATTACCGGTTCGCGACGGCGGCGTAGCTTGTCGGTGCCGGTCGCTAGCATCTGCCGCATGAAAGCAACCGGCACCTTTTCCGTCGCATCCTTCGTCCCCACCGACGTCGTGCCCGATCCGGCCATCCGCACCGCACTGCCGGTCGGCATCGCCACCATCGAGAAGGAATTCGCCGGAGAGATCACCGGACGCTCCGCAACCCTGTTCACCGCCGCCTTCGACCAGGCGACGGGCACGGGGACCTATGTCGCCATGGAGTCCTTCGAGGGCGCGTTGCACGGTCGCGCGGGCAGCTTCAACTTCGCCCATTCGGCGACAACCTCCGGTGCCGACCGCACCGCCGAGTTCTTCACCATCGTCCCGACCAGCGGGGTCGGTGAGCTGACCGGCATCACCGGCACTGGCGGTCTCACCGTCGACGCCAACGGCGCGCACCACATCTGGTTCGATTACGAACTCGACTGAGCGGTCGCGCCGATTCGGGTGCCTCGGAACATCCTTCGCACGAAATCAGCAGGCTCGGACGGTGATCGGATCGGGCCTGTTCGAGGTCCGCAGTGATTATGAGCAGGTGCGGGCGATTTCGTTCAGGGCGGCGTTGTCCGCGGCGGTTACCGGCAGGTCGTACTCGACCGCGACGGTGAGGTATTTGCCCGCGTAGAAGCAATGGTTCGCGTATGCGGGCGGCAGCCATTCCGAAGGCGTGCTGTCACCCTTGGACTGATTGGCATTCGCATCGGTGGCCAGCAGATTCACGTCGATATCGTTGGCGAACCGGACCCGCCGTTCGAGCGGCCAGCGCGCCGCACCCATATCCCAGGCCGCGGCCAGCGGATAGACGTGGTCGATCTGGATATCGCGGGCATCGGCCTTGCGGAAGGTGAGCTGCCTGCCGGTGTACGGGTCGTTCAATGTGCCCGCGGTGACCACACAGTCATGGGTGCCGGGCCGGAAGCTCACTTCGGTCAGCTGTTTGCTCAGCACGTTGTTGCGGGTATCGCAGCCGTCGTGCCCACCGGGCCCGTCGTGGTCATCGGTCCAGGACGGCCCGAATACGCAGCCCTGCCCCTCCTTGCAGCCGCGCTCGTAACCGCCCGGATGCGGGCGCGCGGCAATTACCCGCACCGAGGCGAGCAATTGTTCGAGTTGAATCCGGGTCGGACTGTCCGGCGCGGCCTGCTCGGTCCCGCGGTCGGCGCAAGCCGGCAGCGCGAACAGCGCCACCGTGAGCAGAGCAGGCAACCATCGTCGAATGTCGGCACGCACGGTGCCAGCTGTACCCGCATGGACCGACATTCGCCGCGCACGGCTGGCGCACTGTCCTCAATGGCGCAGGTCAGGCCTCACAACCAGGCACGAGCCAGCAGATCGTCGTTGGCGACTTCACTCGTCCGCGGCGGGAACCTGGTGGCCGAGATGGACTCGGTGTGCGCGCCGTCGTGCCCGATCAGCCACGAGCCGCCGCGTTCCTCGCACTCGGCGATCTTCGCGAAGGTGGTGAGCAGGAACGTGACCGCTTCACGCGGGTCCAGTGTTCGGGCCAGGCGCTGTGATTCACCAGGTCGGGACAGATCCAGCCACACGCCGGACTGCCCGTCGAGTCGCATGCCGACGATCTTCGAGGCATTGACGAAGGTGAATTTGCGCCGTTCCCACGGCGTGTTCGGTGTGAAGCTCTGCTCGAGTACCTGGAGCAGAATCGTCATCGGTGTGCCCTCCGCTTCCGTTGACACCAAAGCTCGGTTCTCATGCGATGACCAGCGGATATTCCAGTATGTTCCGAATTTGGTCCAAGTGGTAGCGATCCGTCCATCTCATCCACGTCAGAGACTTTTTCGTGTCCATCCCGTACCGCTGTATCCAGCCTGTACCTGCCCGTCCCGGCACCCTATCGGCACGCTGGAAACCATCTATGACCAGCCACTTTATGGGATCCCATCAGATGTTCATATCCGCGACGCGCGGTCGGTCGAGATCCGCTCGACTTCGCCGGGCAGGTCCCTGGGTCGAGACAAGGCGCAGCCCTCCTGCGCGGTCGCCTCATCAGGCACCTCGCCAGGGAGGGGCTCCGGGCGGCCGTTGCCTCCGACGAGGAGAGCAGGCCGCACTGGACGCCGCCCGGCAGACGAAGACAGTCCCACAGGGGGCCGCAAGGTACTGACCGAGCGATTGAATCACCTCGCCGAGCACGGGATACTCGAGCGAAAGGCCTATGACCAGCGGCCGCGGTACGAGTACATCCTGACGAAAAAGGCGCTGAACTGGTCGACCTGCTCATGGTCATGAAGGGTTGGGGTGACAAGTGGCGCACGGGCGAGGTAGGCCCACCCGTGCTCTACCGCCATCACGCCTGCGGTGAGATCAGCAATGTGGACCTGCGCTGTACCCACTGCGGCCAGCCGATGCACGCAACCGACGTCGACCCACTGCCGGGTCCGGGCGCAGCCGTGTAGAAACCGGGTGGGCTGCCGGCCGATCGTTGTCGGAGGTACCTGATTGGATGGGGTGATGCTGCACGGTCTGTGGTCGCCGGGATCGGGGTTGCTGCTGTGGCAGGAGGCCCCGGTGGTCGGGCTACCGGATCCGTTGGGTGGGGTGTTGGCGGCGTCGAAGTTCCGGCATCGGGCGCAGGTGCTGGTCAACGGGGCGGATGGGACGGTCGAGCAGGTTCGGGCGCATGCGATGGCACCGGCGGCGGCCGCGGTCGCGCTGCGGCAGCGGCTGCCGATGGAGGCGGTCGCTGGGGATCTGCGGTTTCTCGGGCACGTCGCGCGGGGGGTCGAGCGGTGGGTGCGGGCGGGGCGGGTGGTCCCTGAGCTGCGCAGGGATGACGGGCAGTGGTGGGTGCGGTGGCGGTTGGTCGGTGGGGAGCGACAGCGTGCGTGGCTCGCGGAATTAGTGGTGGCGATGCCGCCCGCGCTGCGCGTCGCGGGAAAGCCGGGGATGGTACTCGAGGATATGGTCACCGAGCTGGCCGATCCGATCGCGAGGCAGCTGTTGGATCCGCCCGCGTCGGTGCATCCGTTGGTGGCCGCGCTGATCGGGGATGTTGCCCTGGATGGTGGGAGCCATCAGCTGGCCGAGGTGCTCGAGCGTTGGCGCGCGAGTTTGACCGGGGACGAGCCGGAATTGGTGCTGCGCCTGTTGGAGCCCGAGGGCGATATCGGTCTCGGTGAGCTCGACGAGGAGCCGGACACCGACGATGTAGTGGCACTGTGGCGGCTGCAGGTCTGCCTGCGCGCTGCTGGCGAGGCGCCGAATCCTGTTCCGCTACTTGGTGATCCGGTACTGGTCCGAACGGCGATCGAGAAGCTGGGCGAGGCGACGCGGGCCTATCCGCGACTGCGCGACCTGCCCAGCGACCCACAATCGATGGACCTGCTACTGCCGACGGAGGTGGTCGCCGATCTCGTCGAGCACGGCGCACACGCGTTGCAGGCGGCGGGCGTCCGGCTCCTCCTGCCGCGCGCCTGGAACATTTCCGCCCCGACCATGCGGTTGCGCGTGGACAGCGCGGTCCCCGCCGCCGAGAGCACCGTCGGCATGCAGGGACTCGTCTCTTACCGTTGGGAACTCGCGCTCGGCGACACCGTGCTGACCAAGGCCGAGATGGCCCGGTTGGTCCGCTCGAAATCGGATCTGGTGCAGCTGCGCGGCGAATGGGTGCAGGCCGACCACAAGGTGCTGGCCGCCGCCGCGCGCTATGTCGCCGCCCATCTCGACGATACCGAACTCACCTTCGCAGACCTGGTCGGCGAACTCGTCAGCGGGCATGTCGAGAAGGTCCCGATCACCGAGGTCACCGCAACCGGTTGGGCCGCAGACCTGCTGGATCAGACTCGGGAACCCGAACCCGTGACCCCGCCGGTCGGTCTCAAAGCACAGCTGCGGCCGTACCAGGAGCGTGGCCTGTCCTGGCTGGCCACCATGAGCCGCTACGGCGTCGGCGGAATCCTGGCCGACGATATGGGTCTGGGTAAGACCGTGCAGGTGCTGGCGCTGCTGGTGCATGAGCGCGAGAACACTCGTTCGCGGAACGAAGACGCCACCCGCGCCGATCGACAGGTGGTCACCGCGCCAGCTGGGAACGCCGAGCAACACGTTGGCGCGGAAGTCGTTTCGCTCAGCGAGGTGCGCAGCGCCAAAGCCGGACATGACGAAGGCGGCATCCAACCGAACGACGGTGCTCCGGCACCGACACTGCTGGTATGCCCGATGTCGGTAGTCGGTAACTGGCAGCGTGAGGCCGAGCGGTTCGCGCCGGATCTGCGCGTCCTGGTGCACCACGGCGCGGGGCGGCGAGTCGGCGACGAGCTCGATGAAGCCGTCGCCGACGCGGATCTGGTGATCACCACATACTCGCTCTTGGCAAGGGACGCAGTCGAATTGGCGCGGCAGCAGTGGGATCGCGTGGTGCTGGACGAGGCCCAGCACATCAAGAACGCGGGGACCAGGCAGGCGAAGGCGGCACGGGCGCTGCCCGCGCGACATCGGCTGGCGCTCACCGGAACTCCGGTGGAGAACCGGTTGGAGGAGTTGCGCTCGATTCTGGATTTCGCCATGCCGAAGGTACTCGGTAGCGCACAGACCTTCCGTGCCCGCTTCGCCGTGCCGATCGAGCGCGATCGGGACGAGAACGCGATCAGCAGGCTGCGCGCCGTCACCCAGCCGTTCGTGCTGCGTCGGGTGAAGACCGATCCCGCCGTCATCAGTGATCTGCCGGAGAAGTTGGAGATGACGGTGCGCGCGAACCTGACCGTGGAGCAGGCGGCGCTGTACCAGGCGGTGGTCGACGACATGATGGCCAAACTGAAGGACGCGAAGGGGATGGCGCGCAAGGGCGCGGTCCTCGGCGCGCTGACCCGGCTCAAGCAGGTCTGCAACCATCCCGCGCACTTCCTCGGCGACGGTTCCGGCGTGCTGCACCGCGGTAGCCACCGCTCCGGCAAGCTCGCGCTGGTCGAGGACGTCCTCGACGCGGTGCTGGCCGATGGTGAGAAGGCCTTGCTGTTCACTCAGTTCCGTGAATTCGGCGAACTCATCGCGCCGTTCATGGCCGAGCGGTTCGGCACCGCGATCCCGTTCCTGCACGGCGGGGTGCCGAAGAAACAGCGCGACACCATGGTCGAGCGGTTCCAGACGCCGGACGGCCCGCCGTTGATGTTGTTGTCGCTCAAGGCCGGTGGCACCGGACTGAATCTCACTGCGGCCAATCATGTCGTGCACCTGGACCGCTGGTGGAATCCGGCGGTCGAGAATCAGGCCACCGACCGCGCCTTTCGGATCGGTCAGCACCGCAATGTACAAGTGCGCAAGCTGATCTGCGTCGACACCATCGAGGAGAAGATCGACGAAATGATCAGCGGTAAGCGCCAACTCGCCGATCTGGCAATCGGCGCCGGCGAGAACTGGATCACCGAATTGAGTACGGATGAGCTGCACCAACTGTTCGCCCTCGGTGCCGAGGCGGTCGGCGATTGAGCCCCTTCAACGACTACAGCAAGTACGGCAAGCGCCGCCCGGTGTCGGGCGGCGTCGAAGCACGCAGCCGCCGTGGCGGATTCGGGCGCACCTGGTGGGGTAAGGCCCTGATCGAGGCGGTCGAGCAGATGGCCGAACCGGGTCGACTCGCCCGCGGCCGCACCTACGCCAGGGCCGGGCAGGTGGTGAGTTATCGGATCGAACCGGGCGCGGTCACCGCGGAAGTACAGGGGAGCCAGCCGCGCCCGTTCACCGCGATATTCGCCATCCGCCCGCTGCGCGACGAGGAACTGGAACTGCTCATCGAGACCATCCGGACCGCGCCCGGAGTGCTGGCCGATATCGCCTCCGGCGCATTGCCGACGAGCCTGGGCGAACATCTGCTGCCCACCACGGCCGCCGATCTCGACTTCTCCTGCACCTGCCCGGATCCGGGATGGCCGTGCAAACATGTGGCGGCGGTCTGCTACCTGCTCGCCGAACGTCTCGACGAGCGTCCCCGGGAGATCCTCACGCTGCGCGGCCTCGACCTGGACACCCTCATCGTCGGCATCGAACGCGACCCGAGCCCAACCGTGTCCGACGATCCCTACGGCGACCACGCTCAACTGCCCGACCTGCCGAAGGTCGAATTCCGTCCCGCCATCGACGATCTCGATCCGGTGCTGCTGCGCCGCGCGCTGCGGATGATCGCCGAGGACGAACCGATGGCCGCGGCCGGGCTACGCGATCTCCGGGCGATCTACGACGCGCTGGACCGGTGACCGCGGTGCGCTGCGGCGCGGGCAATATGCTCCCAACTGTGCCGCCCGGACAGTTGCGCGACCTCTGCCATCGGGTCCTGTCATGACAACCCTCGACGATCTGGGCGCGGCCGTCACCATCGGTCACCCGGTTCGGCGAGTGGTGTCGCTGGTCCCCTCCCTGACCGAGGCCGTCGCGGTGAGCCGACCCGAAGTCCTCATCGCGGCGACGGATTGGTGTACCCACCCGGTCGATCTGGAGGTCGAGCGCGTCCGCGGGACGAAGAATCCGAACGGGCGCCGGATCATCGAGCTGGCACCCGATCTGGTGTTGTGCAATCAGGAGGAGAACCGCCGCATCGATGTCGAGCGTTTGCGGGAGGCGGGAATTCCGGTGTGGGTCACCAGAATCGAGACGCTGAACGAAAGCTTCAGCTCGCTGCGCCGATTGTTCACCGAAGCCCTCGGCGGGACGGTCCCGAATTGGCTCACCGAAGCCGAATCATCCTGGGCCGCACCGCCTCCCGCACCGACACGGAACGCGGTCATCCCGATCTGGCGCAATCCGTGGATGGTGGTCGGCCACGACACCTTCACCGGTGACTTGGCAGCACGCCTCGGCCTGCGGCTCGTGCACGCCGACCGCGCCGAGCGCTACCCACACGTCTCCGAGGACGAACTGACCCGCGATATCGAACTGGTGCTGTTACCCGACGAACCCTACGTATTCACCAGATCCGACGGTCCCGACGCCTTCCCCGGCCTTCCGGTCGCCTTGGTCGAAGGCCGCAGCCTCACCTGGTACGGCCCATCCCTGACCACCGCCCGGGACACCTTGACCCACCAGATCTCCCAGGCGTTCGTCGCCTGATCAAGCGAGTGGCACACGCGTTTGCCGCAGCCATGCGTCACTCGCCGAGCGGTCACACGCCGGTGGCGACCGGGCGCTTCGGGTCGTTGGACCATTGGGACCAGGAGCCGGGGTAGAGGGCTGCTTCGATGCCCACGGCGGCGAGTGCGGCGACCTGGTGGGCGGCGGTTACGCCGGAGCCGCAGTAGACCGCGACGGGGCCGGGACCGAGTGCCGCGAAACGCTCTCGGAGGGCGTCCGCGCCGCGGAACCGTCCGTCGGCATCGAGGTTCTCCGCCGTCGGCGCGCTCACCGCGCCCGGAATGTGACCCGCACGCGGGTCGACCGGCTCCACCTCGCCGCGGTAGCGTTCGCCCGCCCGCGCATCGAGCAGTACGCCGGACCATTTGGCGGCCGCGTCGGCATCGATGACGGGCAGCTGGCCCGGATTCAACTCGACATCACCGAATTCGGGATCGGGTTCCGCACCGGCGGCGATCTCGAGGCCCGCACCGGTCCACGCGGGCAGGCCGCCGTCCAGGATCCGCACATCCGCGATCCCGGCCCAGCGCAGCAGCCACCAGGCCCGGGCCGCCGCCATGCCGCCGGTCGCGTCGTAGACGACCACCGGGTCGCCGTTGCACACGCCCCAGCTGCGCGCGCACTTCTCCAGCTGCGTGGGGTCGGGCAGCGGATGCCGCCCGCGTGCGGGGGACGGTGGTGCGGCCAGTTCGGTCTCCAAGTCGACGAAGACCGCGCCGGGGATGTGCCCGTCCAGATAGTGCTGCGGGCCGTCCGGATCACCGAGTGCCCAACGCACATCGAGTAGACGAACCCGCTTGTCCGCCAATGCTTCCCGAAGTTCATCCGCCGAGATCAGTACCGCGCTCAACAACGCTCTGTTCCGCCTCTCCGAGTACTCACGCCATACTAGTAAGAGCCACTATGCCCGCGTACAGGTCCTGCGTCATGTGCCGCATCGGTTTCGGACGCACTCGGTGAGTTGTACTCACGACGGTGGCACCTCCGACGCGGTTAGGCGATCACACTAGCCGGATGCGGCGGAATTCAGTCCAGTTTCCGGCCACTGGCTGTGACAACTGGACTGATCACCGGGGAGGATTCCAGAAATGTCCAGGCTTTCTCCGGCACCCGCCGAAACTCCGTCCGCGCCACCGGTCACACCGGAGGTGGGGCTCGCACAGCCGCTCGGCGCCGGCGCTGTCACCGCACTGGTCGGGTTCACCAGTGCGTTCGCCGTGGTACTGAGCGGTTTGACGGCGGTCGGAGCCACCTCGGCGCAAGCGGCGTCCGGATTGTTGGCGCTGTGCGTGACGCAAGCCATCGGCATGATGCTGCTGAGTTATCGCTACCGGTTGCCGATCACACTGGCCTGGTCGACGCCGGGCGCGGCGCTGCTCGCCAGCACCGGCGCGATCGCCGGTGGCTGGCCCGCCGCGGTCGGCGCGTTCGCGATCACCGGCGTGCTGATCGTGATCACCGGACTGTGGCAGCGGCTCGGCAATCTGGTCGCCGCGATTCCGGTGGAGATCGCGCAGGCCATGCTCGCCGGCGTGCTGCTGCCGCTGTGTCTCGCGCCGGTGCAGGCCGTACCGGCCAGTCCGGCGGTGGTGGTGCCGGTGATCGTGGTGTGGCTGGTGCTGCAGCGATTCGCCAAACGCTGGGCGGTTATCGCGGCCTTCGCCACCGCCGCGATCGGAGCGGGCATCAGTATCGCGGTGCAGCACAAGCATCTCGACTTCGCCGCGATGACGCCCGCACTCGAACTGACAGTGCCGCACTGGAGTTGGCAGGCGATGATCGGGGTCGCCGTCCCGCTCTACATCGTCACCATGGCATCGCAGAACATCCCGGGCACCGCCGTCATGAAGTCCTTCGACTACCACGTGCCGTGGCGCGCTTCGATGACCGTGACCGGCATCGGCACCATCCTCGGCGCACCCGCGGGCGGGCACGCCATCAACCTGGCCGCGATCTCCGCGGCGCTCTCGGCCGCCCCCGCCGCACATCCGGATCCGAAGCGCCGCTGGATCGCGGCGTTTACCGCGGGCGGGACCTACCTGATCCTCGCGCTCGGTTCGGCCGCGCTCGTCACGTTGATCGCCACCGCACCCAGGGGCACCCTGGAAACCGTTGCGGGCCTTGCCCTCCTGGCCACCCTCGCCGCCGCACTGGCCAGTGCGCTGAAATCCGAACAGCACCGCGAGGCGGGCGTGGTCACCTTCCTGATCGCGGCCTCCGGTGTCGGTTTCCTCGGTATCGGAGCCGCCTTCTGGGCCTTGGTCGCCGGCTTGGTCGTGCGCAAAGTTCTTGCCCACCGGCAAGACTGACGCGCGGCGCGACCAGCTCACGTCGGCGCTCGCCTTGTTACATCCGGCTCAGCAGAGTCAGCGGATCCTCGAGTAGCCCCGCGACGGTCGCGAGGAAGCGCGCGGCGCGTTCACCATCGATCATGCGGTGGTCGAAGCTGATGCCGAGCGTGGTCACCCACCGAACCGCCAGCTCATCGCGGAACACCCACGGCCGCTTGCGAATCGAGCCGAGGCACAGGATCGCCGCCTCACCCGGATTGACCAGCGGAACCCCGGTATCGACACCGAAGACGCCGACATTGGTGATGGTGAAGGTTCCGCCGCGCAGATCCGTCGGCGTGGCGCGACCCGAACGTGCGGTCTCGGCCACCCAGCCGATCTCCCGGCACAGGTCGCGCAGGCTCAATGCCTGTGCTTCCTTCAGATTGGGCACCATCAGCCCGCGCTCGGTGGCCACGGCGATGCCGAGGTTCACATAGTGCTTGGTGACGATCTCCTGGTGCGCGTCGTCCCAGAACGCGTTCATGCCCGGATACTCCGTGAGGGCGGCGAGCACGGACTTGGCGACCAGCGCAAGCGGCGTGAGCGTCAGTCCCTCGAAGGATTTGGTGGTGCGCAGGTGATCGAGCAGTTCCATCGACGCGGTGTAGTCGATGGTGACGAAGGTGCTGGCCTGCGGGATGGTGCGGGCGCTCACCACCATGGCCGCCGCGGTGCGTTTGCGGATCCCGCTGATCGGGGTGCGTTCCTCGCGGACGGCGGGCCGGATGATGCCCGCGTTCGGATCGGTGACCGAGGGGGTCGTCGGCAGTGTGGCGGCCGGGCCCACGGCACGCGGCTGCGATACCGGGACCGCACTGCGCACATCCTCGACCGTCACCGCGCCATCGGGACCCGAGCCCGCGACGTACCAGAGGTCGATTCCGAGTTCCCGGGCGAGTCGGCGGGCCGCCGGTGTGGCCGCGGCTCTGCTCATCCCCGCCGTACTGCTGGCACTCCGCTGTCCTGACTCCGGTGACGTCGCCGCAGCGGCAATCTCTTCCGACGGCGCCGCGACCGGCCTACGCCGCCGCGATACGGCCTCGGCTTCGGGCCCATACCCCACCAGCACCGAAGTCCGCCCATTCGCATTCTCCGGCCCGACCTCGAGGTCATTGCGCACCCGGATCAGTGGCGCCCCAACGGCAATGGTCTGCCCGGGCTGTGCGAGCAACTCGACCACCTGACCCGAGAACGGCGACGGCAGCGCCACCACCGCCTTGGCCGTCTCCACCTCCGCGATCGTCTGATTCAGCTGCACCGTATCGCCGACGCCCACCGCCCACGACACCAGTTCCGCCTCGGTGAGTCCCTCGCCGAGATCGGGCAGCCGGAATTCCAGGACATGACCCTGATCGTCGTCGGGGGCATGATCTTCCACTGGGGCACCTCTCAGTGTGCGGTGGTCAGGCGGCGAGCGATCGATCGACCGCGGCCAGGATGCGGTCCGGATCGGGCAGATGGTGCTTTTCGAGCTTAGCCGGGGGGTATGGGATGTCGAAGCCACCGACGCGCAGCACCGGCGCCTCCAGGTAGTAGAAGCAGCGCTCGGTGATCCGCGCCGCGATTTCGGCCCCGAGTCCGGCGAAGACCGGCGCCTCGTGCGTGACGATAAGCCTGCCGGTCTTGGTCACCGACGCCTCGATGGTGTCGAAATCGATCGGCGAGAGGCTGCGCAGATCGATCACCTCGACCGAATGCCCTTCCTCGGCGGCGATTTTCGCGGCCGTGATGGCCGAGGCCACGGTGCCGCCGTAGGCGACGATGGTGGCGTCGGCACCGCTGACGCAGACGCGGGCCCGGTCCAGCGGCAGCGCCTCGGCATCGAAGTCGACCTCGGCCTTGTCCCAGTAGCGCCGCTTGGGTTCGAAGAAGATGACCGGGTCGTCGAGCATGATCGCCTGGCGGATCATCGAATACGCGTCGGCGGGATTGCTCGGCGTCACCACTCGCAGTCCGGCGGTGTGCGCGAAATAGACCTCCGGCGACTCCGAGTGATGCTCCACCGAACCGATCCCGCCGCCGAACGGAATGCGAATCGTGATGGGCGCGAGCACTTTTCCCTGCGTGCGGTAGTGGATCTTGGCCACATGGGAGACGATCTGGTCGAAGGCCGGATAGACGAAGCCGTCGAACTGGATCTCGCACACCGGCCGATAACCGCGCAGCGCCATACCGAAAGCCGTTCCGACAATGCCGGATTCGGCCAGCGGCGTATCGATGACGCGGTTGTCCCCGAAATCCTTCTGCAGCGTGTCGGTTACGCGGAACACCCCGCCGAGGCGGCCGATATCCTCGCCCATCAGCACGACTTTCGGGTCGTCGTCCATGGCCCGTCGCAGTCCGGCATTGAGCGCGGCGGCGAAGGTCGTGATCATGTGGGAACTCCTTCCGGTCGCGCGGTGGCCTCGTCGGGATCACCGGCCAGGTACGCCGCGTACTCGCTCCGCTCCTGGGTGATCAGCGGATGCGGGGTGGCATAGACGTGATCGAACAGCTGCGTCGGCGCCGGATCCGGCATATCGATGGTCGCGGTGCGCACCTGGTCCGCGACCTCATCAGCACGAGCACCGACCTGTCGCTCGAATGTCTCGTCCCACAGCGACTCTCGCTCCAGCAGCTTGCGCATCCGCGCGATCGGGTCGCGGCGCGCCCACTCCTCGGTCTCGGCGGCGGAGCGGTAGCGGGTGGGGTCGTCGGCGGTGGTGTGCGGACCCATGCGGTAGGTGAGCGCCTCGATGAACGACGGGCCGCCACCGGTCCGAGCCCGGGCGGCGGCCTGGCGGGTCACCGCGAGCACCGCGAGTACGTCATTGCCGTCGACCTGGACGCCCGGGATGCCATATCCGTAGGCGCGCCGCGCAATTGGCGTCGCACTCTGTATCCGGACCGGGGAACTGATCGCCCAGTGGTTGTTCTGGCAAAAGAATACGACCGGCGCGCTCCAGCTCGCGGCGAAGCCCAGCGCCTCGGCCAGATCGCCCTGGCTCGATGCGCCGTCGCCGAAGTAGGCGATGGTCGCGATCTCGGTGCCGTCGAGGTGGGCGGCGTAGGCATAACCGGTCGCGTGCAGGCCCTGCGAGCCGACGATGATGTTCGGATTGGTCATATTGACGGCGTGAGGATCCCAGCAGGAGTGCGCGACCCCGCGCCACATTCGGGTGATCTCGGTGGGATGGACGCCGCGGCAGTAGGCGACGGCGTGCTCGCGATAGCTGCAGAAGACGTAGTCGTCGGGGCGCAGGGCGTACGCGGAGCCGACCTGGGCGGCCTCCTGCCCGAGCATCGGGGCCCACAATCCGAGCTGACCCTGGCGTTGCAGGGCGGTTGCCTCGGTGTCGATCCGGCGGGTGATCACCAGGTCCGCGTAGAGCGCGCGCAGCTGTTCGGGTCCGATATCGGCGATCAGGGCGGTGTGTTCTCGGTCGAGTACGCGGCGGCCGTCGGGTTGGATCAACTGAACCGGATAGTCGGTTTTATTCGTCATTCGGGATCGCCTCCTGACCACGAGCGCAGGGCTGGTGTGCCCTATATCACATAGCATCCATGAGAATGCGAAATGCGCAAGTGACCGACATGCGAGTAAGCAGAATGCTCAAATCCGAATCACCTTCTGATGTCATACTGCGTTGTATGTCCAGTAGAGAACCCGCCGACGTGATCCTGGATGCCACCGACGCGCGACTGTTGCTGGAGCTGGTCGCCAACCCCCGCGCGACCGGCGTCGAGCTGGCTACCCGGCTCGGGTTGTCCCGCAATACCGTGCAGGCTCGACTCTCGCGCTGGGAGGCGAGTGGGGTGCTCGGCAGCTTCGAGCGGCGAGTGCAGCCACAGGCGCTGGGCTACCCGCTGGCCGCCTTCGTCGCCGTTGTCGTCGATCAGCATCGATTGGATTCGGTGGTCGACGAACTTGCCCGGGTGCCGGAGGTGACGGAGGTATGCGGCATGACCGGGCTGACCGATCTCACCGTCCGAGTGGTGGCGCAGGATGCCGACGATCTGTATCGGGTCGCCGGGCAGATATTGAAGATTCCCGGTGTGGAGCGCACCAACATGGCGTTGGTGATGCAGCAATTCGTCGGGCCGCGCACCGCGCCATTACTCGATCGACTGGCCGGCCTCAGCTGATCCTCGGGCCCGAACCGATTTCGCTTGTCATGGTGGCACATTGGGATGGCGCCGAAGGCTAGAGCAGAGCGAGGAACTCGGCTCCGGCGCCGACATCCTACGGCCGGCGGGCGAAGGGAAACTCAGTCTGTGACGAGAGTGGCGGCGGCGGTGCGGATTATTTCGGGGATTTCGACGGGTTTGCGGGTTTCGTTGTCTACATAGACGTGGACGAAGGTGCCGGTGGCGGCTAGGTCGAGGGCGTCACCGGCTTCGCGGAAGATGGCGAGGTCGTAGGTGATACTGGAGCGGCCGAGGCGGGAGATGCGCAAACCCACCTGCAGCTGGTCGGGGAAGCTGAGGGAGCCGTGGTATTGGCAGGACGTCTGGGCGACCACGCCGAGCGCGGGCAGCTCGCGGATATCCGTGCCGGTGGCGTGCATCAGCCAGGCATTGACCGCGGTGTCGAAGTATGAGTAGTACGTCACATTGTTCACGTGGCCGTAGTGGTCGTTATCGGCCCAGCGGGTCGGCATCGGCCAGAGAACTGGATACTGCTGCGTCACCCGGCCGACGATAGCTCAGCCGGGTTGGTGCCCTGTCGATGGTCGCGGGGACTGACGCCGAAGTGGCGTTTGAAGGCCGTGCTCAGTGCGAAGGCGCTGCCGTAGCCGACTTGGCGGGCGATGGACTCGATGGTGGCGTCGGATTCCTGCAGTAGGTCGGCGGCCAGGGCCAGCCGCCATTCGGTGAGGAATGCCATGGGTGGTTCGCCGACCAGATCGGTGAACCGGCGGGCCAGCGCGGCGCGCGATACCCCGACCGTCTCCGCGAGGCTGGCGACCGTCCAGCCGTGCGCCGGATTGTGCTGCAGCAGACGCAGGGCCTTGCCGACCAGCGGATCGCTGTAGGCGTGGTACCAGGCGGGCGCGTCGTTGCGGGCGAACCAGGCGCGCAGCGCGGCGATCAGCACCATATCGAGCAGCCGGTCCAGCACGACGCCTTGGGCGGGCTCGTCCTTGGTGGCCTCGCCGACCAGGATATCGAGCAGGCGGGTATCGAAATCGCCGCGCGGCAATACGATCACCGGCGGCAGGGCGCGCAGCAGCCGTTGGCTGGCCGCGCCGGCGGACTCATAGGTACCGGTCACCATCAGGGTCGCGCCGTTGGGATCGGTGCCCCATTGGCGTACACCGAGACTCAGTGTCTCACAAAGGATTTCACCGTCGGGCGTCTTGGTGATGTTGCCCGGGTCGATGATGATCTGTGGTTCGGTGGCCGGATCGTCGGCGACGGTATACGGATCGGGACCGCGGAAGATCGCCACATCGCCGGCACTCAATTGGCGCGGTTTGCTGCCCGCCGCGTCGGTCATGATCCAGGCCGTGCCCCGGATCATCGATACCACCGTCAGCGGCGCCTCGTCCTGGATCCGCAGCGACCACGGCGGGTCGAGCAACGAGCACATCACGAACGCACCTCGGGCGCGTGGACCTTCGAGCAGACTGGCGAGCGCATCCACACATCAACAGTAGACGCCGACACATGATCACGAGTCGCTGAACTATGTTTCCTCGCGGCCCGCGCCGATGTACTCGAATCATGACAAACAGCACCTCTCACCGACGTCTTATGCTCGTCACCGGCGGTACGGGCAAGACCGGCAGTCGCGTCGCGACCCGGCTGCGGCAGGCCGGCCATCCGGCCCGGATCGGTTCGCGCAGCGCCGAGATCCCGTTCGATTGGGCCGATCGCAGCACCTGGACACCGGCGCTGTTCGGCGTCGACGCGGTGTACATCGCCTACCAGCCGGATCTCGCGGTACCGGGCGCACCGGAGGTCATCCGGGCCTTCACCAACGCAGCCAAGGCCAACGGTGTGCGCAAGCTCGTGCTGCTGTCCGGCCGTGGCGAACCGGAGGCAGTGGAGTGCGAGCGGATCGTCCAGGGCTCGGGTCTGGACTGGACCATCGTGCGCTGCAGTTTCTTCGCGCAGAACTTCAGCGAGGGCGCATTCCTGGAGTACGTCCTGGCGGGCGAGGTGGCGCTGCCCAACGGTGATGTGCCCGAACCGTTCGTACACGCCGACGATATCGCCGATGTCGCCGTGGCCGCGCTGACCGAGGACGGGCACAGCGGCGAACTCTATGAACTGACCGGCCCACGGTCGCTGACCTTCGCCGCGGCGGTCGGCGAAATCGCCGCGGCGGCCGGACGCGAGATCGCCTTCATCCCGATCTCCCGGACGGATTTCGTTGCGGCACTGACCGAATACCAGGTTCCCGCCGATGTGGTCAGCCTGCTCGACTACCTGTTCGGCACGGTGTTGGACGGCAGGAATTCCAAGACCACGGACGGGGTACAGCGCGCGCTGGGGCGGGCGGCGAAGGATTTCCGCGATTACGCCCATGCGGCGGCGGCCGCCGGAATCTGGAACATCCAGGGTTGGTAGCCCGTTGTAAATGACAAGTAGATCTGTCGCGCGCGGGCGGGATCTCAATGGCGAGATCCACGGAGCCGGATCCCGGACAACGGCGTCTCGGACCGGTCCCGCGTAGCGACGCGCACCGATCGGCGGCCACAGGGCCGATTCAATCGGTACCGTCGAATCGGTGGCCACCACGACGATCGATCCGCGGATTCGGATAGCGCGCGCCGCGGTATTCGTGGTGTTCGCGTTGAACGGATTCCTGCTGGCCATGTGGGTGGTGCACATACCCGCCATCACGGACCGGACCGGCATCGCACATTCCACGCTCGGCATGTTCATCCTGATGCTGGCCGGTGCGGGCATCGTCGGCATGCGCATCGCGGGACCGCTCGCCGACCGGCTCGGCAGCCGGACGGTCGTCGGGGCCGCCGCCACGATCACATCGGTGGCGGTGCTCGGGCCCGGGCTCGCGACTGGGCCGGTCACCCTGGCGATCGCGTTGGCCTGCTTCGGTTTCGGCAGCGGCGCGCTGGACGTTTCGATGAATACCCAAGCGGTGCACGTCGAACGGGCCTATCGCCGACCGATCATGTCGGCATTCCACGCGTTGTTCTCCGGTGGTGGATTCCTCGGCTCGCTGCTCGGTGCGGCCGCCCAGGGCGCGGGCTGGGATGTGCGCCTGACCTTGTCCCTGGCGGCAGTGGCAGGCGTGCTGATCACCGCGGCACTCGTGCCGCGTTTGCTCGGCGATACCGGATCCGAAACGCCCCCCGACACTGCCGAATCAGACTCCGCCGAAGCCGTCCGGCCGACAACCGACACCACTCCGGCCCGAACCGCCGAACAGAACCGCTCACGAAAAGTACTGGCGCTGGCTGCTATTGCCTTCGCACTCCTGCTGACCGAGGGCGTCGCCGCGGACTGGAGCGCCCTGCAGGTCCGCGACCATCTCGATGTCGACGATGCCACCGCCGCACTGGCGTTCGGCGCATTCTCGTTCACCATGACCGCGGGCCGTTTTGCCGCCGACCGCCTCAGCGGCGCTTTCGGTCGCGTCGCCGTGGTCCGCTACGGCACCCTGATCGCCGCGCTGGGACTCGTCCTGATCATGACCTCCGGCTGGGTTCCGCTGACCCTGCTCGGCTGGGCCATGTGCGGCCTCGGCCTCTCCGGCGGCATTCCGCAAATCTTCACCGCCGCAGGCAATCTCGGCTCCGCCACGGCGGCGACCGATATGTCCCGGGTCTTCAGCCTCGGCTACCTCGGCCTGCTCGCCGGCCCCTCCATCATCGGCTGGCTCACCGCACTGGTTCCCCTCACCACCGCCATGGTCGCGCCGCTCATCGCGGTGCTCCTGTGCAGTTGGCAAGCCGGTGCGGTGCGGCCGCAGAGTAAATAGCGTTATGCGACAGACCAGCCCCGGCCCCGCCGTCATCGGTATGTTCGAGAGATGTTCGCCGCCACCAGACTCGAGCGCAAGATCGACCGCCTCGAACGCAAGCTCGACCTGATCCTCGAGCACCTCGGCATCCCGAGCCCGGACGCCTCGCTCGACTATGGCGAGATCGACGAACTCCTGCGGCAGGGCAAAAAGATCCAGGCCATCAAGCTCTACCGCGAACTGCATACCAGTGCGGGACTGAAGGAGGCCAAGGACGCGGTCGAAGCACGCGAGCACGGGGGCTACTGACGACGGTCGTACAAATAGGTAAGCCCGCTTCCGCGAACGGAAGCGGGCTTACCTTGCCCGGTGCGGACCTGAGAGGGTGTTAGCGCCGGGAGCCGAGAGTCTTACCGCACCTTCACATTACAGTGCTTTGAGTTCTTCGGTGACCGCGCCGACGGATTTCTTGGCGTCGCCGAAGAGCATGGAGGTGTGGTCGGCGTAGAACAGTGGGTTGTCGATTCCGGCGAAACCACTGTTCATGGAACGCTTGAGCACGATGACGGACTTGGCCTGGTCGACGTTGAGCACCGGCATGCCGTAGATCGGGCTGGTGGAGTCCTCACGGGCGGCCGGGTTGGTGACATCGTTGGCGCCGATCACCAAAGCGACATCGGTGCGGGAGAATTCGCCGTTGATATCGTCCATTTCCTTGAGCGCGTCGTAGGACACCTCGGCCTCGGCCAACAGCACGTTCATGTGGCCGGGCATACGGCCGGCGACAGGGTGAATCGCGTATTTGACCTCGACACCCTTGGCTTCCAACAGCGCTGCCATTTCCTTGACGGCGTGCTGGGCCTGGGCGACGGCCATACCGTAGCCGGGCACCACGATGACCTGATTGGCGTAGGCCATCTGGATCGCGGCATCCGCGGCGGAGGTGGCCTTGGCCTGCTTGGCCTCACCGTCCCCGGCGCTGGGAGCGGTTCCGCCGCCACCGAATCCGCCGGCGACGATGGCGGGGATGGACCGGTTCATGGCCTTGGCCATCAGGTTGGTGAGGATGGTGCCGGACGCGCCGACGATCATGCCCGCCACGATCATGGCGGTGTTGTTCAACGCCAAACCGGCTGCGGCGGCACTCAATCCGGTCAGGGCGTTCAACAATGAGATGACAACGGGCATATCCGCGCCACCGATGGGTAGCACGACCGCCAAACCGAGCACACCGGCCAGGACGAGTACCGCGATCATCCAGATCTGGGGCACACCGTCATTGGTGGCGCCGATACCGATTACCACGGCGGCGGCGATCGCGCCGAGCAGCAGTAGCAGGTTCAACGGCTGCTGCAACTTACCTAGGCCGATGGGACGCCCGGGTAGGATTTCCTGCAGCTTGCCGAACGCGATCAGCGATCCCCAGAACGAGATCGAGCCGATGATCGCCGCGAACAGCGATCCGACCACGATGTGCACGGTCGGTTCCTCATCGAAGTGCGAGAACCCGTCGCTATTGATGAATTCCGACCAGGCGATCAACGCGACGGTGCCACCACCGACACCATTGAACGCCGCCACCAGCTGCGGCATGGCGGTCATCTTGGTGAACTTCGCGGGCGGCACGCCCAACACGACACCCACGACCAGACCGGCGACGATCAGAATCCAGTTCGAGGTGTGACGGATCGAAATCAGTGTCGCGACAACCGCGATGACCATGCCCGCGGCGGCGATCAGGTTGCCGCGCACAGCGGTCTTGGGCCCGGTCAGACCCATCAGACCGTAGATGAACATGCCGAACGCGATGATGTAGAGGCCATTGACCAGATAGGTCACATTATCGAAGGTATGCATCACTTCTCCGCCTTCACCGGCGCTGCGGCCTTCTTACCCTTGAACATGCCCAGCATGCGGTCGGTGACCACGAAACCACCGATGACGTTGAGGGTTCCGAACACGACGGCGACGAACAGGATGATCTGGGTCAGGATCGATGGGTCCTGCACGTTACCCAGGGTGACCAGGGCGCCGAGCACGACGATGCCGTGAATGGCGTTGGTACCCGACATCAGCGGGGTGTGCAGGGTATTGGGGACCTTGGAGATGACGGCGAACCCGACGAACCCGGACAACACCAGGATCGCGATATTCGCAAGAAGTTCGGTGTACATCAGGAATCCACCTCACGAGTGACACAGGAATCGGCGAGCACCTGATCATCGAAGTCCGGGGCCAACTTCCCGTCGACCAACATCAACTCCAGCAGTGCCGCAATATTTTTCGAGTACAACTCCGAGGCATGCTCGGGCATCGTGGCAGGCAGATTCAACGGCGAGGCGATCGTCACCTCATGCTTGACCACCGTCTCACCCGGTTCGGTCAGCTCACAGTTACCGCCGGTCTCCCCCGCCAGATCCACGATCACACTGCCGGGCTTCATACCCTCGACCGCCGCGGCGGTCACCAGCCGCGGTGCGGGCCGACCCGGGACGAGCGCGGTGGTGATCACCACGTCGAAGCCCTTGATCGCATCCTCGAGGGCCTGCTGCTGCTCGGCCTTTTCCGCATCGGTGAGCTCACGGGCATATCCGCCCTCGCCGGCGGCGTCGATCCCCAGATCCAGCCACTGCGCACCGACCGACCGCACTTGATCTGCGACTTCGGGCCGCACGTCGTAACCGGTGGTCCGGCCACCGAGACGCTTGGCCGTGGCCAGTGCCTGCAAACCGGCGACACCGACACCGAGCACCAGCACCGTCGCCGGTTTCACCGTGCCCGCCGCGGTGGTCAACATGGGAAAGAAGCGGGTCGATTCCGAGGCGGCGAGCAGCACGGCTTTATACCCGGAGACATTGGCCTGCGAGGACAACGCATCCATCACCTGCGCCCGCGAAATCCGCGGAATCGCCTCGACGGCAAACGCTTGCACCCCCGCCGATTTCAGCGCCGGAATCTGATTCTCGGCATTGCGCGGGGCGAGGAAGCCGATCAGGGTCTGACCGCTGGCCAGCTTCGCCACCTCGGCGTCACTGGGCGGAGCCACCTTCACGACCACATCGGCCGACCACGGATCGCCGATCGTCGCGCCTGCTTCCACATAAGCTGTGTCCGGAATGAGCGCACCGAGTCCGGCACCCGCTTCGACCACCACGTCCACGCCCTGCTTCAGCAGGCTCGGGATGATCTTCGGCACCAATGCGACACGCCGCTCGCCCGCGTTTGACTCGCGAACGACTCCGACACGCGCTCCGCGTGGCGATTGGTCGCCTACGCTCTGCGTTGTCTCCACTTGTCAGACTTCCTTCTCTGGCTGAGCTTCAAGCAACCGGTCGACGGCGGACAATATTACTCTTGAGTAAGTTCGTCCAAATCCTCGCAACTGTACCCGGCTCACTGACCTTTCGAGCGACCCGCAAGCAGTCGCTAGCGGCGAGCCTAGCTGAGATGGCCGTCACAAGTTGGCGCCGGATTCCGGTGTTATGCCGGATTCACGGCATCGGGGCGAACACGGTGCGCACCTCCGGCGCACACGGTTGATCAGGGCTTATCGGTTTCGATGGTTGTCGTCGCAGGTAACGGCCACAAGACCGGATGTAGAAGTCGATTACCAATCCTCGGGTTCGAATCCAGGTCGACACCGCGCAAGAGGTATGCACAGTGACGTGCATCATGCCCGAAGCTGTCGCCGATAGGTCGTACGCCGTATGGTCGGCGTGTGAACGACTGCGTCTTCTGCCGCATCGCGGCGGGCGAGGCCCCGGCGGCCAAGGTCTACGAGGACGACACACTGTGCGCCTTCCTCGATATCCGCCCCATCGCCCGCGGCCACACCCTGGTCATTCCGAAGCGGCACGCCGCCGAATTGGCGGATCTGGACGCCGAGTTGGGCGCCGACATGTTCCGCGCGGGACACCGGCTCGCCCTGGCGATCCGGCGCAGCGACCTGGCCGCGGACGGCGCGAACCTCGTGCTCAACGATGGCACCGCCGCCTTCCAAACCGTCCCGCACGTCCACCTGCACGTCATCCCGCGCCGACACGGCGACAAACTGAGCTTCGCCGCCGGGCTGCTGCTGCGCCGCCCGCACGATCCGCAATCCACCGCGGCCGCCATCCGAGCCGGAATTTCGGCATTGGAGCACGACGACGAAACGAGCGCCGAGTACGGCGGCGCCGAGGAAGGACTGCAAGGATGACCGACCCGACCGTGGACCGGACCGAGCTGACCGGGCTGCTCTCGCAACAATGGGATGCGATCGCGGCGCTGGTCGCCGATCTCGACGAAGAGCGTTGGCGCACACCGTCGCCGCTGCCGGGCTGGTCGTTGTTCGATGTCCTCGCCCATGTCGTTGGCACCGAATCGTGGCTGCTCGGCGAGATCCCGCCCGCGCACGATCCGATTCGGCCCAAGACCGATGTCAAGGCGCTGCCGCATGTGCGCAACGAAACCGGCGTGCTCAACGAGATCTGGGTCGATCGGCTGCGGCCGCTGTCGGGTAAGCGGCTGCTGGAGCTGTACCGCGAGGTCACCGATCGCAGGCGCGAGGCGCTGGCGAGCTTCGGCGACACCGAATGGCAGGCCGAGACGGTATCGCCGATCGGCAAGGTCAGCTACGGCCGGTTCATGCGGGTGCGATTGTTCGACTGCTGGATGCACGAACTCGATCTCGCCGATGGGCTCGGCGTTTCCGTCGACGAGGGCGGACCGCGCGCCGAGCGGGCCTTCGCCGAACTCGTACCGAGCATCGGCCGGTCGGTGGCCAAGGGCGCGCAGGCGCCGGACGGCTCCCGCATCACCTTCGAGCTGACCGGCCCGCTGACCATGACCCTGCACGTCGCGGTGGACGGCCGGGCCAATATTGTCGACGTCTTGGACGCGCCCGCCACCGTGATGGTCGGCATGAACTCCGGGCTGTTCACCCGGCTGCGCGGCGGGCGCACCACGGCCGATGAGCACGCCGGCGAGTTCACCATCTCCGGCGATACGGAACTCGGCAACCGGTTGGTCCGCAACTTGGCGTTCACCATCTGAGCCGCGGTGCGACTGTTCCTGTCCAGCTACCGATTCGGCGCGCACTACGACCGGCTCGCCGCGCTGGTCGGTGCGCCGGGCCGAGTCGCGGTGATTCCCAACGCTTGTGACGCCTGGCCGGCGGCCTGGTCGGGCGCGGTCAGCAGCGATGTGGTCCCACTGCGCAAGCTCGGCTACGCCCCAGAGGTACTGGATCTGCGCGAATTCGTCGGGCGCGCAACCGCATTGGCGCGCACACTGGCCGACTACCCGCTGGTGTGGGTGCGCGGCGGCAATACCTTCGTGCTGCGCGCCCAATTCGCCCGCAGCGGAGCCGATATCGTCCTGCCCGAACTGCTCGCCGCCGACGCGCTGGTCTACGCCGGATACAGCGCAGGCGCCTGCCTGCTGACACCCGACCTGCGCGGCCTGGAATCCACCGATGATCCCGCCGAGGTCGAACCGACCTGCGGCATCGAACCCCGTTGGGACGGACTGGGTTTGGTGGACCACCGAATCGTGCCACATCTGGACTCCGCGACCGATCCCGACGGTGCGTCCACGCTACTGGCCGCCCGCTATCGGAACGAGGGCATCCCGCACTGGGCACTGACCGACGATGACGTCGTCGTGGTCGACGGCGACCGGACCGAAGTGCTGCGGTAAGCCCGCTAGAACCGCACGTCGGGCGCGAGTTCGGGTTGCGGCCGCACCGGCTCGCGATTGCGGAACACCACCCAGCGCATCGCGGTGTACATGTAGACCGCCTCGCATGCCCCGGCCAGCAACCGGGACAGGTGGTACTCCAGGCCGAGGGCGGCCAGACCGCTACCGACGCCGAGGATGAAGGCGAGGTAGTTGATCACGACCACCACCACGTACACCGCGGCCTGCCTGCCGACGGGGGCGTGCGAGTGGAAGTTGAAGGTGCGGTTGAGCACGAAGCTGAGCCCGAACGCGCAGATATAGGCCACCGTGACCGACAGCCACACCGGTAGTCCGCACCAGCCGTGAAACACGGTGAGCAGCGCCAAGTCGACACCGAAGGTGAATCCGTTGATCAGCGCGAAGCCCAGGAAGGTCGGGGGGACAAGGTGATTCAGCCCGCACGGCAGGCGCGCGACGACGGCCTCGCACCAGCGGGTGAAGCGGTCCGCCACGGAGTCGGTGGTCCTCGCTAGGTCCGGCACGCCGCCAGCATGCCAGCGGCAGGTGTCCGCCAGGTGATCATCGGGCAAACCACATTGTGCTCGCGCGATCAGCTGATCTGGGTGAGCGGTGGGCGACGGTCCAGGGCGGACCAGGCGACCAGGCAGCGGCGGCGGGTGACATCGTCGAGCTCGTCCAGCAGCGCGTCGAGCAGGATGCGGGGGTCGCGGTGCCATTGTTCGGACAGGGTCGCGATGGCGGTCTTGCCGAACATGCCGCAACGGTCCAGCGCCGTGATCCATTCCTGCAGATCGCCCGCGTGGATGCGCCGGAGCGCGTCCGGGTCGATGCCGCCGTCGACGAACTCGTAGGAGAAGACCGCGGCGACCAGTTCACGGTAGTCCGGCGACTCGACCTGCATGAGACCTCCTTAACGGCGTTGCCCGGAATTCTTATCGCCGAACGGACCCGGCACCACTGGATCGCTCCACATCGCGCCGGTCTCCGCGTTGTAGCAACCTCCAGGGAGAACCGGGCCCGCGACTGTTATGGCCGGCCCGGCATGCGGCCCGGCGGACTCGCCCACCTGTCGGCGGCGTATAGCGTGAGTTCTGTGGACCTGCATGACCTGATCTCCCGCTTGCCCGACGGTGCGGTGCTCACCGACGCCGACCTGCTGGCGGGCTACCGGCAGGACTGGGCGCGCGACCCCGACGCGGGCACACCGCTGGCCGTGGTCCGCGCGAACGCCACCGACGATGTCGCGGCCACCCTGCGCTGGGCGCACGAACACCGGGTCGCGGTCGTGCCGCGCGGGGCCGGATCCGGCTTGTCCGGTGGCGCGACGGCCGTCGACGGTGGGATTGTGCTCAGCACCGAGCGGATGCGCGCGATCACCGTCGATCCGGTCACCCGCACCGCGGTGGTCCAACCGGGCCTGCTCAACGCCGAGGTCAAGCGCGCGGTCGCCGAATACGGCCTCTGGTACCCGCCGGACCCGTCGTCGTTCGAGATCTGTTCGATCGGCGGCAACGCGGCCACCAATGCGGGCGGTCTGTGCTGTGTGAAGTACGGCGTCACAACGGACTACGTACTCGGCATGGAGGTGGTACTGGCCGACGGCACGGTGGTGCGGCTCGGCGGACCGCGCCTGAAGGATTCGGCGGGGCTGTCGCTGACCAAGCTGTTCGTCGGCAGCGAGGGCACCCTCGGGGTGATCACCGAACTCACTCTGCGGCTGCTGCCCGCGCAGCCACCGCAGTCCACCGTGGTCGCGACCTTCGCGACGCTGAGCGCCGCCACCGAGGCCATTCTCGGCATCACCGGCACGTTGCGGCCCGCCATGCTCGAATTCATGGACGGGGTGGCGATCAACGCGGTCGAGGATGAGATGCGGATGGGCCTGGATCGCGCGGCGGCGGCGCTGCTGGTCGCCCGCTCGGACGCGCCGGGCGAATTCGCCAGGCACGAAGCCGAAGTCATGGTCGGCATCTGCGAAAAGGCCGGGGCCACCGAGGTTTTCCACACCGAGGATCCCGAGGAGGGCGAGGCCTTCACCGCCGCACGGCGTTTCGCCATTCCCGCGGTGGAGAAGATCGGGCAGCTGCTGCTCGAGGACGTCGGCGTCCCGCTGCCGCGACTCGGCGAGCTGGTCACCGGCATCGCCGCCATCGGCGCGCGCAACGACGTGCTGGTCTCGGTAATCGCGCACGCCGGGGACGGCAATACCCACCCGCTCATCGTGCACGACCCGACCGATGCGGCGATGACCGAGCGCGCGCATCGCGCCTTCGGCGAGATCATGGACCTGGCGATCGAAATGGGCGGCACGATCACCGGCGAACACGGGGTCGGCCGATTGAAGAAGGCGTGGCTGCCCGATCAGCTCGGCCCCGATGTGATGACACTCACTCGGCGCATCAAGGACGCGCTCGACCCGCATGGCATCCTCAACCCAGGCGCGATTCTCTAGACGGAACATTCCCGGCCGCGAAGGAGTTTCACCAGATCATGACCACCAGGCTCGAGCACAATGTCGCCGATACCCGATTCGAGATCTATATCGACGACACCCTCGCCGGGTACGCCGACTACGCCGAACGTGACGATGCTCCTCCTACCCACCCCGTCGGCTCCGCCGACTACCGTCCCCGCAGGGTCCGCGACTTCCACCACACCATGACCTTCCCCGAGTTCCGAGGCCATGGCGTGGCCGCCCAAGTGGTCGCATACGCGCTGAACGATTCCCGCGCCGAGGGCTTCGCCATCATCCCGACCTGCTGGTACGTCGAGAAGTACATCGTCGAACATGGCGAATACGCGGATCTGGTCGCCTAGGTCCGCAGGTAGTCCGCGAGGAAAAGACCGGGTGCACCAACAGTCGGGAAAAGACTTGCCGGAACACCCGGTCGGTATGCCAGATCAGCCCCGCAGCAACGCTCGCGACATCACGACACGCTGGATCTGGTTGGTGCCCTCGTAGATCTGGGTGATCTTGGCGTCGCGCATCATCCGCTCCACCGGGAAGTCGGTGGTGTAGCCGGCACCGCCGAAGAGCTGGACGGCGTTGGTGGTGACCTCCATGGCCACATCCGAGGCGAAGCACTTGGCGGCGGCGGAGATGAACCCGAGGTTCTTCTCGCCGCGCTCGGCGCGCGCGGCCGAGGTGTAGACCATGAGGCGGGCGGCCTCGATCTTCATCGCCATATCGGCCAGCATGAACTGGGTGTTCTGGAAGTCGGCGATCGCGGTGCCGAACTGCTTGCGGTCCTTGGTGTAGGCGATCGTGGCGTCGAGGGCGCCCTGCGCGATGCCGACGGCCTGTGCGCCGATGGTCGGGCGGGTGTGGTCGAGGGTCTGCAGCGCGGTCTTGAAGCCGGTGCCCGGCTCGCCCACGATGCGGTCACCCGGCACTCGACAGTTCTCGAAATACAGTTCGGCGGTGGGCGATCCCTTGATGCCGAGCTTGTGCTCGAGCGGGCCGACCACGAAGCCCTCGTCGTCGGAGTGCACCAGGAACGCCGAGATGCCATTGGCGCCCTTCTCCGCATCGGTCACCGCCATGACGGTGTACCAGGAAGACTTGCCGCCGTTGGTGATCCAGCACTTGGAGCCGTTGATGATCCAGTCGTCGCCGTCCTTCTTGGCGCGGGTGCGCATGCCCGCGGCATCGGAGCCTGCCTCCCGCTCGGACAGCGCGTAGGAGGCCATCGCGCCGTTGACGAGGTCCGGCAGCACCTGCTGCTTGAGCTCCTCGGAACCGTTGAGGATCAGGCCCATGGTGCCGAGCTTGTTGACCGCGGGAATCAGCGAGGACGAACCGCAGACGCGGGCGACCTCTTCGATCACGATGCAGGTAGCGACCGAATCCGCGCCCTGGCCGCCATAGGCCTCGGGCACGTGCACCGCGTTGAAGCCCGAGGCGTTCAGCGCGGTGAGCGCCTCCTGCGGGAAGCGGGCGTTGCCGTCGACGTCCTTGGCGTACGGTGCGATTTCCTTCTCCGCCAGTCCGCGGATGGCCGCACGCAGTTCATCGTGGAAGTCCTCCAACTGGAACAGGTTGAAATTCGGATTTCCCGCCATGGGGGGCACACTCCTGGTCGTCGGTGCTGGGCCAATGCCCGCTGTCGGCACTCAGTGCCATCTTGGATCGAGTATACGCCCCGAATGCAGCGTCAAGTGCGGTTACGCCATGGCACTGAGTGTCAGATTCTGCATATTATGATTCCCGTCACAGACTACCGAGCTGCCGGGTCACAAGATCGGCGACCTGCCGCGCAGGCATATCCCTCGGAAACACCGCGACCACCAATTCCTCGGCCCCCGGCCCACGTCCGACACCGCGGGGAATCGCGGCCAACTCCACCCGCAGATCCGCCGCACCCGCATCCGACTCGCCGCGCACCATCCGCCGCAGCAGGTAGTTGTGCGTCGCCGTCACCGCCGCCGTGAACTGCACCCGCGCCAGATCCGGCACCTCGGGCAACCGCTCGCGCAGAAAGTCGGTGAACAACCGCTCGTAGCGGAACACCGTCACGATCTCCCGCTCACGCAGCGCGGGCACCTTGCGCACCACCCGATATCGCCGCTCGGCGATCTCCCGCCACTGCGTGAACCGCTCGAACACCTGCACCACCGCCGCGCACACCGCCTCCCACGGATCCCCCCGCGCCGCCGCCAAGAACTCCGCCGCCCGCGCCAACTGCGCCTCGTGATCAGCGAAGATGACATCCTCCTTCGACCGGAACTGCCGAAAGAAGGTCCGCCGCGAAATCCCCGCCGCCTCCGCGATCTCATCCACCGTCGTCGCCTCATACCCTTGCTCAGCGAACAACCGGAGTGCTTGATCCACCACCGTCAGCCGAAACCTGGCCGCGTCATCTCCGATCCGTCCCCGAACGGGTTCCTCAGTCGCCACCGCATCACCGTAGCCAGCCCGGCGACCAACCCGCCCGCACATGACCGAAGAGCACTGCATGGTCGCTCGGTGCGGACCGTCGGGTTCAGCCGAGGAGTTTGGTGCGCAGGGCTTCGTCCTTTTCCAGAACCATGGTTTCGAGTCCGGCCTGGAACTGTTCCATTCGGGTGCGCAGGGCTGGGTCGGCGGCGGCGAGGATGCGGACGGCGAGCAGGCCCGCGTTGCGGGCGCCGCCGATCGATACCGTCGCGACCGGGACGCCCGCGGGCATTTGGACGATGGACAGCAGGGAGTCCATACCGTCGAGGTACTTCAGCGGAACCGGGACGCCGATGACCGGGAGCGCGGTGGCGGAGGCGACCATGCCGGGCAGGTGGGCGGCGCCACCCGCGCCCGCGATGATGACCTGCAGGCCGCGGCCCGTGGCGTCGCGGGCGTAGTCGAGCATGCGCTGGGGGGTGCGATGAGCCGAGACGACGCCGACCTCGAAACGAATATCGAACTCCGCCAAGGCGATTGCGGCGGCCTCCATGGTCGGCCAGTCGGAGTCGCTGCCCATGATCAGGCCAACTTGCGCATTACTCACCATGGGGATCCCATCCGTCGGTCCAGATCGCGCGCGACATCCAGTGCGCCGCCCGCTCGGCCTTCTCCCGCACCACGGCGACATCGTCGCCGAGCACGTTGATATGCCCGATCTTGCGGTCCGGGCGTTCGCTCTTGCCGTACATGTGCACCTTCGCCTCGGGCATCCTGGCGAACAGGTGATGCAGCCGCTCATCCATCGACATCGCGGGCGCCTCGGGCGCGCCGAGAATATTCGCCATCACGGTGACCGGGGCCAGCGGGCTGGTGTCGCCGAGCGGGTAGTCGAGCACCGCGCGCAGATGCTGTTCGAACTGGCCGGTGCAGGCGCCGTCCATGCCCCAGTGACCGGAGTTGTGCGGGCGCATGGCCAGTTCGTTGATCAGGATGGCACCGTCGGTGGTCTCGAAGAGCTCGACCGCCATCGCACCGACGACACCGAGTTCCTCGGCCAGATTCAGTGCGAGCGTCTCGGCCTGCGTGGCCGATGCGGCGCTGAGCTCCGGCGCGGGCGCGATCACCACCGCGCATTGGCCGTTGCGCTGCACTGTCTCCACCACCGGCCAGGTCGCGGCCTGACCGAACGGCGAACGCGCCACCATGGCCGACAGTTCGCGCTTCAGGTCCACCTTCGTCTCGGCGAGCAGCCGCACACCGTGCGCGAGCTGGTCGGCCACAATCGTCTCGGCCGCGGCCGCCGACTCCGGCATCCAGACACCGCGCCCGTCGTATCCGCCGCGCACCGCCTTCAGCACGATCCGCCAGTCGTGCTCGGCACCGAACCGCACCGCGTCGGCCACCGAGGCAACCGGTGTGAAGGCGGGCACGGGCAACCCGAGTTCGGACAGCTTGGTCCGCATCGCCAGCTTGTCCTGCGCGAAGACCAGCGCCCGCGGCGGCGGCTGGACGTTCACGCCCTCGGCGACGAGCGCCTCCAGATGTTCGGTCGGCACCTGCTCGTGGTCGAAGGTGAGCGCGTGCGAACCCACGGCGGCCTTGCGCAGCGCGGTCAGATCGGTGTGGCTGCCGAGCACGACCTCCGGACTCACCTGGGCAGCCGGATCATCGGGATTCTCGGCGAGCACCCGCAGCCGCTGGCCCAGCGCGATGGCGGCCTGGTGCGTCATGCGCGCGAGTTGGCCACCACCGATCATGGTGACGGTGGGCATTGCAGAAGGATCGAACGAACGAGAGACGCTCACGTCGTGCAATCTTGTCATGTCCGGTGGCCATGATCGGGACCGGTACACTCGGGCCTTGTGTCTTTCGTCGACGACGTGGTCAACGTCCTCCCCAAGCCCCTGCGGGAGATCGCGTACCACCACCACGAGCTGATCAAATTCGCCATCGTCGGCGCCACCACATTCATCATCGACTCGGGCATCTTCTACATGCTCAAGTGGACCGTGCTGGAGACCAAGCCGGTCACCGCGAAGATCATCTCGGGCGTGATCGCGGTCATCTGTTCCTACATCCTGAACCGCGAGTGGTCGTTCAAGAATCGCGGCGGCCGGGAGAAGCATCACGAAGCGCTGCTGTTCTTCGGAGTCAGCGGCGTCGGCGTGGTGCTGAGCTTCATCCCGCTGTGGGTCTCCAGCTATGTCTTCGATCTGCGCCAACCCGATGTGAGCTTCACCGTCGAGAACATCGCGGACTTCATCAGCGCCTTCATCATCGGCAACCTGCTGCAGATGGCGTTCCGCTTCTGGGCGATGCGCCGCTGGGTGTTCCCCGATGAGATCAGCGAGCTCGTCGAGGAATTCGAGGATCTGCTCGAGGAAGAGCAGCTCGGCCACAGCTAGCGCGGCTCAGGGCCTCAGCTAGCGCGGCTCAGGAACTTGCTGCGCGCCGTTGGGTGTCCGCGAGGACGCACTGGATCCGAGGAACATCGCGAACAGCGCGGGCCTGCGCCGCTGCAACTCCAACCGCCCACCATCGGCCTCGATGAGCGCCCTGGCCAGGGCGAGTCCGACACCGGTCGAACCACCCGCGGAGAAGCCACGGTCGAAGATGTGCGGCGCGAGTTCGTCCCGCACACCGTCGCCCTCATCGGCGATCTCGACCACCACCAACGGCTCGCGCTCGCTGACGGTGCGCACCGTGCGCACCGACACCGTGCAGGTACCGCCGCCGTGCATCAGCGCATTGTCGACCAGCACCGCGGCGGCTTCGCGCAGCCGGGAACCGGTGATGGGAGCGCGCAGTGATTCGTCACCGATCAGCCGCAGCGTCCGGCCCGCCTCGGTGAAGGGATGGGACCACTCCTCGACGACGCCGCGCAATTCGTCCATCACCGGCACCGGATCGCGGTCGGCGGCATCCTCGTCGCGCGAGGCGCGCACCAGATCGTCGATCGCCTCGGTCAGCCGATCGACCTGTGCCATCGCCTCCTCGGCCTCGTGCACGACGGCCGGATCGGAGTGCGCGGACAACTCGTCCAACCGCAACCGCACCGCGGTCAGGCGGCTGCGCAGCTGATGCGAGACGTCCGCGACCAGCGCGTGCTCGCGCTGCAGCCGCCCGGCGATCTCGACGGTCGCCGAGTCGAGCACATCGGAGACCCGATCCAATTCGGAGATCCCGTGCCGGCGCGGATCCGGCCGGAAATCCCCCATCGCCAGCCGGGCGGCGCGGGCCGCCACATCACGCAGCGGATCGGCGACCCGGCGCGCGGCGATCATCGCCACCGATACCGCCGCGCCGAGCGAGGCGAGCACCGCGAACGCCACCACCCCGACGGCCTGGATCTGCATCCGGTGCATCGGGCCCTTCGGCACCTCCAGGCGCAGCGAACCGCTGGTGCCCATCGACAGCGATTCCACCAGTGGGTCATCGACCTGCTCGACACCGATATCGAGCCGCGACGCGTTGTCCTGCGGCGCCGGATAGATGATGGTCAGCTTGCCGTCGTTGGGGATGAGCGGGCGCACCAGTCGGGTATCGAGCTCGCCGAGCACGATGCCGTCAGCGTGCTCCTGGGCGATGATCTCCGTCGCGATCCGCTCCAGGCGGTTCTCCAGGTCGTTGCGCGTGATGTCCTCGACCCACAGCCACGCGGTGTAGATGAGCGGGACGCCGAGCACCGCCGTGGTGATGGTCAGCACGGTGAGGATCGATCGCAGAATTCTGCGCCGCATATCAGTTGTGCCGCAACATCAGTCGGTGTTCAGCCGGAAGCCGACGCCGCGCACCGTGACGATGCGCCGCTCGGCCATCGGGCCCTCGTCGCCGATCTTGCGACGCAGCCAGGACATGTGCATATCCAAGGTCTTCGAGCCGCGTAGTTCGGCGTCACCCCACACCTCGCGCAGGATCGTCTCACGCGGCACCACCTGGCCCGCCCGATCGATCAGCACCTTGAGCAACTCGTATTCCTTGTTGGCCAAACCGACTTCGACGCCGTTGACCAGCACCCGTCGCGCCGCGGGCTCCAGCCGGATGCCGCCGACCTCGACAGCCTCGTCACCGATTCCACTGCGCCGCAACAACGCTCGCACCCGCGCCAGCAGCTCGGCCAGCCGGAACGGTTTGCCGACATAGTCATCCGCGCCCGCGTCCAACCCGACGACGAAATCCACCTCGTCGGTGCGCGCGGTGAGCATCAGCACGGCCAGATCGGCGCCGCGGGCCCGAACCTGGCGGCACACCTCGAGCCCGTCCATGCCCGGCAGACCGAGATCGAGGATGAGCAGGTCGTGATCGCCCTCGAGCGCGCGCTTGAGCACCGCGGGCCCGAAACGTTCGACGGTAACCGAATAGCCCTCGCGCCCCAGCGCACGCGACAGCGGCGCGGCGATGGCCTCATCGTCTTCGGCCAGCAGTACGGCGGTCATACGCCCAGATTACGGACTCGAGCCAGCAACGCCGCGCACTTCATCGGTGGCCTCCCGGTGCCCCGCCGCGACCGCGGTCGTCCCAGTCGTCCCGGGATTCCTCGAATACCTGGTGGTACAGCAGGGCGTGCACCTTCTGTACCTGGGGGATGTCGTCGTATTCGAGCGGTTCGTCCGACGAGGAACCGATGATCAGGGTGCCGGTCCCGAGCATCCGATCGAACAGACCGTGCCGGAACTGCACACTCGAAATCCGGCTCATCGGGATATCGATGCCGGTGTGGGTGACCACGCCCTGCCGGATGAGCACCCGGCGGTCGGTCACGATGAAATGCGTCGACTTCCAACTGATAATCCGTGCGACACAACGCCATCCGAGGATGCCGAGCCAGAGCACGAGCACCACGATCAGCAGCACCGAGCGAGTCGTTCCCTCGGTCTTGCGCCAGATCAGCCCCCCGGCGAATCCTGCGAGCGCGGTGGCGACGATGAGCGTCACGATCGGCCAGAACAGCATTTTCCAATGCGGATGACGATGGAGTATCAACTGCTCGTCCGGGGCGAGCACCTCCTCCGGATAACCCATGCCGGAACCCTACCGCGAGAACACGCCGGAAAGCGGGGACAGCGACACAAGCCGTGCTGCACAATCGTCACCTCGCACCGCCGCGTGCTCGATATACTCTTGAGCACATTCGAGATTTCCCGCAGGATCGCTGCCCAGCCTCAGTCCGGCGGCAGCCGCTCGACCCGGCCGCGAATCGGCTCTGCCCGTTCGATTAGCTCTCGTTTGTTCTGCTCAGCGGTCTGCCTGTGAAAAGACAAGTCCGGCTTGATAAGACGTCGATACGAACTGTGGAGGCGCGTGTGACCAAGCATCTGACACAGCTGGAAATCCTGACCGAACTCGAACCGGTGGCCGAACAGAATCTCAACCGCCATCTGTCCACGGCCAAGGACTGGCACCCGCACGACTACGTCCCGTGGGACGACGGTCGCAATTTCGCCGCGATGGGCGGACAGGACTGGGCGCCGGAGCAGTCCACGTTGAACGAGGTCGCCAAGGCCGCGATGATCACCAACCTGCTCACCGAGGACAACCTGCCCTCCTACCATCGGGAGATCTCGGCGAACTTCTCCTCCGACGGCGCCTGGGGCAGCTGGATCGGCCGCTGGACCGCCGAGGAGAACCGGCACGGCATCGTCATGCGCGACTACCTGGTCGTCACCCGCGGCGTCGATCCGGTCGCGCTGGAACAGGCCCGCATGATCCACATGACCGGCGGCATGCATGCGCCCGACGGCTGGAGTGGTTTCCCGGTGACCGTCGCGTATGTGACCTTCCAGGAACTGGCCACCCGGGTCAGTCACCGCAACACCGGCCGGGTTTGCAACGACGCGGTCGCCGACCGCATGCTGCAGCGCATCGCCGCCGACGAGAACCTGCACATGATCTTCTACCGCAACCTCTGCGGTGCGTACCTGGACCTGGTCCCCGACCAGGCCATAGCGGCGATCACCACGATCGTCACCAACTTCGTCATGCCCGGTTACGGCATGCCGAACTTCCGTCGCAACGGCGTGCTGATGGCCAAGCACGGCATCTACGATCTGCGCCAGCACCTCGAGGAAGTGGTGCAGCCGGTGCTGAAGAAGTGGAACATCTTCGACCGCACCGACTTCGGCCCGCGCGGCGAGCAGGCGCGGCAGGAGCTGGGCGTGTTCCTGGAGAAGCTGGAAAAGGACGTGCTCAAGTTCGAGGAACAGCGCGACCGCATGTTCGCCAGGGAAGCGGCCCGCGGCATCATGCAACCCGTCTGACACCCGAACATCGCTGCCCACCAAGGGAACGGCGGCATGACTTCGCACCCTTGCCGGCCTTCGCACTCGCGGTATGGGGGCCTGCAAGGGGTGCGAAGGCCTGGGTCAGTACTGGGCGCGGAGGTGGGTTACGTCGCCCGCGGAGACCGCGTGCTCGCCGATCAGCAGACGACCGGCGCTATCGACGTCGGTGGCGACACCCTCGATGGTCTGTCCGCCCGGCAGCTCGGCGCGGACCAGCGCGCCGAGGGTGGTGCACCGCTCGCGATAGACGCCGATCAGATCGGTGGTATCCCAATCGGCGTCCCGCCACGCGGTGAAGCGGTGGGCGAATTCGGCCAGCAGCGACCGCACGAGCTCGGTGCGGTCGGTGACCTTCGCACCCGCCAGCGTGAGCGAAGTGGCATGCGGCACCGGCAGTTCCGCCTCGGTGAGACTGACGTTCAGACCGACCCCGACGACAATGGCGGGCGCCCCACCACCGGAGGCGACTTCGGCCAGGATGCCCGCGACTTTGCGGTCACCTATCAGCACATCGTTGGGCCACTTGAGATTCGCGTCCACACCGGCGTTGGCGCGCAGCGCGTCCACCACCGCGACACCGGTGAGCAGCGGCAGCCAGCCGAGCGCGGACGGTTCGATGCCGAGCAGCCGCACCAACAGCGACATCGCTATCTGTGCGCGCGGCGGGCTGATCCAGGTCCGGGTATGCCGACCGCGCCCCTGCTCCTGGGTTTCCGCGAGAAGTACCGCGCGATCGGCATCGGCGTCGGTGGCCCGCGCGATCAGGTCCGCATTCGTGGACCCGGTCGACTCCACCACATCGATGTGGGAGAAGAACGACAGCTCGGGCGACTCGATGAGACTGCGCCGCAACTGCTCTGCATCCAACGGTGGCCTGTGCACACCGGCAGGCTACTCGGTACTCGCCAGCCTGCCGCGGTAGGTCGACGGAGCCGTCGATACCGCGGCAGGTAGCGAAAGCCGGAGCTATCCGACGAGGTAGTACTCCAGGGGTGCCGCCATGCCGGAGCTCTCCTCCGCCGTGGTGGACTCGGTCGTCTCAGTGCTGCGGCACTCCGGCTCGACCACGGTCGGCTCGGTCCGCACCGGCTGCCAGCTGGTCCAGGACGCCGCCGACGCGTGTTCGGCGGTTCTACGACTCCATTCCCACATTTGTTTCCCTCCCCTCAGTGCGCTCGGCGTGCTCAGGACGCGGCTACTCGATTCCGACCCAACATTTCTGGGACCTCCCCTCGGTCGAATTACTGACGCCCCCAGGCTATCTGGGCACACCCACCGCCCACCACTGATTTTCTCGGCGACCAATAGCGCACGGCCCCCACCGCGGTTCGGTAATCGACCAGGAAGTTTGCCGTCATTCGCGGATCGGAACATGATCTAGCTGGGGTTTCTCTACTCACCGGTAAGCGGCACTCGGTTAGAGAGAAGCACTGGCACTGGTTACACTCCGAAGCCATGACGAGTGTCCAGCAGCAGCCCGCATCGGAATCGGCGGGCGCCCCCGATATCCACACCACCGCTGGGAAGCTGGCTGACCTGCGGAATCGGCTGGAAGAAGCGAAGCACCCGATGGGTGAGGCCGCGGTCGACAAGGTGCACGCCAAGGGCAAGATGACCGCCCGCGAGCGCATCCTTGCCCTGCTCGACGAGGGTTCCTTCGTAGAACTCGACGCGCTGGCCCGCCACCGCAGCGTGAACTTCGGCTTGGAGAAGAACCGTCCGCTCGGCGACGGCGTGGTGACCGGCTACGGCACTCTCGACGGCCGCGACGTCTGCATCTTCAGCCAGGACGTCACCGTCTTCGGCGGCAGCCTCGGTGAGGTCTACGGCGAGAAGATCGTCAAGGTGATGGATCTGGCGCTCAAGACCGGCCGCCCGCTGGTCGGCATCAACGAGGGCGCGGGCGCGCGCATCCAGGAGGGCGTCGTCTCGCTCGGCCTCTACGGCGAGATCTTCCACCGCAACATCCAGGCCTCCGGCGTGATCCCGCAGATCTCGCTGATCATGGGCCCGGCGGCCGGTGGCCACGTCTACTCCCCCGCGCTGACCGACTTCGTCGTCATGGTCGACGGCACCAGCCAGATGTTCGTCACCGGCCCGGACGTCATCAAGACGGTCACCGGTGAGGACGTCACCATGGAAGACCTCGGCGGTGCGCACACACATATGACCAAATCCGGTGTGGCGCACTACGTCGCCTCCGGCGAGCAGGACGCGCTGGACTACGTCAAGGATCTGCTGAGCTACCTGCCCAGCAACAACCGCGCCGAGGCGCCGCGCTTCCCGGCCACCGACCCGATCACCGGCGCCATCGAGGACTCGCTCACCGACGAGGACCTCGAGCTGGACACGATCATCCCGGACTCGCCGAACCAGCCCTACGATATGCACGAGGTCATCCGTCGCCTGCTCGACGACGACGAGTTCCTCGAAGTGCAGGCCGAGCGCGCGATGAACATCATCGTCGGCTTCGGTCGCATCGACGGTCGCAGCGTCGGCATCGTGGCCAACCAGCCCACCCAGTTCGCGGGCTGCCTCGATATCGACGCCGCGGAGAAGGCCGCGCGCTTCGTGCGCACCTGCGATGCCTTCAATATCCCGATCATCACCTTGGTCGACGTGCCCGGCTTCCTGCCCGGCACCGGCCAGGAGTACAACGGCATCATCCGGCGCGGCGCGAAGCTGCTCTACGCCTACGGTGAGGCCACTGTGGGCAAAATCACGATCATCACCCGCAAGGCCTACGGCGGCGCCTACGACGTCATGGGTTCCAAGCACATGGGCGCCGATGTGAACCTGGCGTGGCCGAGCGCTCAGATCGCGGTCATGGGCGCCTCGGGCGCGGTCGGTTTCGTCTACCGCAAGCAGCTGCAGGACGCCGCCAAGAATGGCGACGACGTCGATACGCTGCGCCTCGAGCTGCAGAATGAGTACGAGGACACCCTCGTGAACCCCTATGTCGCCGCCGAGCGCGGCTACGTGGACGCGGTCATTCCGCCCTCGCACACGCGCGGCCAGATCGTCTCGGCGCTGCGCCTGCTCGAGCGCAAGATGGTGACCCTGCCGCCGAAGAAGCACGGCAACATTCCGCTGTGATCGAGCGATAACCTCGATGGGTCGCGCACACTGATTGCAGAGAAGCAATGAGTGAATTCGAGGATGATCGCTTGATCCATATGACATCGGGTTCGTAGGCTCGATCAATATAGAGAGAGGATCTGGCACTGTGACGACCGTGGCAGAAGAAGATGTGTTGACCGCCGTCGAACTGGATCTCACAGTCGACCCGATCGCGGCCGTGGTCGAGGCGGCCACGCCAGCGGCGACCCCCGATCCCGAGGCGATCGAGCATCCGTTCATTCGAGTCATCAAGGGAGCGCCCTCCGACGAGGATGTCGCGGCGCTCGTATTAGTGCTGTCGGCGGCCGCGAACGGCGCCGCGGGCAGCGGTCCGGCCGGTCCGGCCGACGGCTGGGGTCGACCGACCCTGATGCATCGCGGCACCTCCCCGTTCTCCCCGTACGCCTTCCCGCAACTGTCACACCTGCGCGACTGAAAAGGATGACGAGACTGGTTCTCGCCTCCGCGTCGCCGGCCCGCCGCGAGGTGCTTCGCTCGGCGGGCATCGATCCCGTCGTCCGAGTCTCCGACGTCGACGAGGACGCCGTCGCCGCGGCACTGCCGCCCGGTACGGCGCCCGAGATCGTCGTGGTCGAACTGGCGCGGGCCAAGGCCCGATCGGTGGCCGCCACCATTCCCGACTTCGCCACGGATTGCGTTGTCGTCGGCTGCGATTCGATGCTGCTGGTGGACGGCCAGTTGCAGGGCAAACCGCATACGCCCGAGGTGGCGCGGGCCCGCTGGGCCGAGATGGCCGGGCGCAGTGCCGATCTCATCACCGGTCATTGCGTGCTGCGCCTGCGAGACGGTGCGATCACCACCGAATCGGTCGACTGCAGTTCCACCACAGTGCATTTCGCCAAACCCGAACCCGAGGAGCTGGACGCCTACATCGCGACCGGTGAACCCTTGCAGGTGGCGGGCGCGTTCACCCTCGACGGCATGGGCGGCTGGTTCGTCGATCGCATCGATGGCGATCCGTCCAGCGTTATCGGGATCGGGCTACCACTGCTGCGCCGACTGCTTGGTGACGTTGGGGTCGGCATTGCGCAGTTGTGGAGCCATTCGGCCCGCTGACGGCGGCGCGATCCTCTGCTCTGCTCCGGCTTCGGCGCCGATCGGCACCGGTGTCGCCTCGCGGCCGTGCTCCGGCTCCCGCCGCACGTCTTGGTCCCGTCGTGCCTCTTGGTCCCGTCGTCCAGCCATGAGCTCCAACCGGACCACGCAGAGTTCCGGCTCGACGAAAGGGTGCAGCCGGACATTCACTTCACCGCGCACACCATTGCGGTCCAGGACCTCTTTGATCAGACCGAGATGCACGCCGCACACCACCTCGGAGTGGGTGCGCGCGAGTTCGCGCAGCGGGCAGGCGGTCATCCGGATCAGCACCTGCTCGTCGGTTTCGGTGGCCGGATCGCGTTCCGGCGCGAAACCGAGCTCCGAGAGCAGCGTTATGGTGACGTCCTTGGCGTCCTCCAGCGATTCGACCGCGTGATCGCCCGCGTCGAGCTTGGCGCCCCACGCCCGCCCGGCCTCGATGGCCGCCTCGGAGCGACGCCGTGGATCGGGGCCGAGCTGGTCGGCCAATACCTGGGCCAACTCCTGATAACCGACCGATCGCTGGACCGCGCTATAGCCGATGCGCGGGCGGCCACGGCCGCGCGGTGGCTGCTGGAATTGCCGCACCAGCGATTCCCTGGTGAGTACATCCAGATGGAACCGAACAGTGGTGACGTGCTGTCCGGTGATTCTGGCCAGTTCTTGCGCATCGAGAGGTTCGCTAGCGCCACGTAGGATCGCGAGCAGTCGACGCCTCGGCCAAGAATCGGACATAGCTCACCCCTCCTCCCGGGAGACTTTATCGGATGAGGGTGCGATTTATTCGCCCATTCAGCCGATTTGTGATCTGAAACGAGTTTCCCTATCGCCTCACACTTACCATCGCTGCGAGACCCGAACCGCTGTAACCACCGTCTACCTCGTGTGAAGGACCCATATCGTGCCCGCTGCTCCGGACTCTCATCCTGCTTTCGGTCCCTTCGCACATCCTCACCGACTAGTAACCACAGAGTGGCTGTCGGCAAACATAGGCACGCCGGGACTCAAGATCGTCGAGTCCAACGAGGACATACTGCTCTATGACATCGGACACGTTCCCGGCGCCACCAAGATCGATTGGCGGGGCGACCTGAATGATCCGGTTACGCGTGACTATATCGATGGTGCCCGGTTCACCGAGTTGATGCGCGACAAGGGAATCGAGCGCGAGGATACCGTGGTGATCTACGGTGATCGCGGCAACGCGCAGGCCGCGCATACTTTCTGGGTCTTCACCCTGTTCGGGCACCCGGATGTGCGGCTGCTCGACGGCGGCCGGGACGCGTGGATCTCCGAGGCACGCGACACCACCTTCGACCTGCCCTACCGCATCCGCAGCGAGTATCCACTGGTCCATCGCGACGACAGCACCGTGCGCGCGTTCCGCGAGGACGTGCACGCGCACCTGGGCAAACCGCTGATCGACGTGCGCTCACCCGAGGAGTACTCCGGCGAGCTGATCCAACCGCCGATCAATCCCGAGAGCGCGGCACTGCGCGGCGGGCACATTCCGACCGCGGTGAACATTCCGTGGACCGAAGCCTTCAACACCGACGGCCGCTTCCGGTCCCGCGCGAAATTGGACGAGACCTACGGCGAATTGGCGGCCGAAGAAGACGTGGTCGTCTACAGCCGCGTCGGCGAGCGCTCCAGTCACACCTGGTTCGTGCTGACCTATCTGCTCGGCTTCGAAACGGTGCGCAATTACGACGGCTCCTGGACCGAATGGGGTAACTCGGTGCGCATGCCGATTGCCAAGGGGTATGAACCCGGTGACGCACCGACCGGTTCAGTCCGCAAGGCCCGTACCAGGTAACCCTGATCTGCGTCAGGCACAAGCGGGGGCTTGATGTGATCCGCGACCTACTGTTGAGTAGGGCTATCCGAGTTCAGCCTCTGTTGGCAGACTGCCTACACTCCCCCAGACGGAAGTTTGTCGACCACGGGGCGACCAAAAAGATTGCTAACAGGAGGCTCAGTGCCCAGCCATGCCAGCGCGCGGATATCGAAGGTACTCGTAGCTAACCGAGGCGAGATCGCCGTTCGCGTGATCCGGGCGGCCAAGGATGCCGGAATCGGCAGCGTCGCGGTATATGCGGAGCCGGACGCCGATGCCCCATTCGTGAAGCTCGCCGATGAGGCCTTCGCCCTCGGCGGCCAGACCTCGGCCGAGTCGTACCTCGTCTTCGACAAGATCCTCGACGCCGCGGCCAGGTCCGGTGCCGACGCCATCCATCCCGGCTACGGATTCCTCTCCGAGAACGCCGATTTCGCCCAGGCTGTCATCGACGCCGGGCTGATCTGGATCGGCCCCTCGCCACAGTCCATCCGCGACCTGGGTGACAAGGTCACCGCGCGCCACATCGCCGAGCGCGCGAAGGCGCCGATGGCCGCGGGCACCAAGGATCCGGTCAAGAACGCGGCCGAAGTGGTCGAGTTCGCCGAACAGTACGGCGTGCCGGTCGCCATCAAGGCCGCCTTCGGTGGCGGTGGCCGCGGTATGAAGGTCGCGCACTCCATCGAGGAGATTCCGGAGCTGTTCGAATCCGCCACCCGTGAGGCGGTCGCCGCCTTCGGTCGCGGCGAATGCTTCGTCGAGCAGTATCTGGACCAGGCTCGCCACGTCGAGGCCCAGGTCATCGCCGACCAGCACGGCAATGTCGTGGTCGCCGGTACCCGCGACTGCTCGCTGCAGCGCCGCTTCCAGAAGTTGGTCGAGGAGGCCCCCGCGCCGTTCCTGACCGACGACCAGCGCGCGCGCATCCACGCCTCCGCCAAGGCCATCTGCAAGGAGGCCGGATACTACGGCGCGGGCACCGTGGAGTACCTCGTGCAGGGCGATACCGTCTCCTTCCTCGAGGTGAACACCCGCCTGCAGGTCGAGCACCCGGTCACCGAGGAGACCGCGGGTATCGACCTGGTGCGCCAGCAGTTCCGCATCGCCGAGGGCCACGAGCTGACGATCAAGGAGGATCCGACGCCGCGCGGTCACTCCTTCGAGTTCCGGATCAACGGTGAGGACGCCGGTCGCGGCTTCCTGCCCGCCCCCGGCCCGGTCGCGGTCTACTCCGAGCCGAGCGGCCCCGGTGTGCGCGTCGACTCCGGTGTGGTGCAGGGCAGTGTGATCGGCGGCCAGTTCGACTCGATGCTGGCCAAGCTGATCGTCACCGGCGAGAACCGCGAGCAGGCGCTGCAGCGGGCCCGCCGCGCGCTGGCCGAATTCCGCGTCGAGGGACTGGCTACCGTCATCCCGTTCCACCGCGCGATCGTCGAGGATCCGGCGTTCATCGGTGACGGCGAGAAGTTCGACGTCTACACCAAGTGGATCGAAAACGAGTGGGTCAACACCGTCGAGCCGTACACCCCGGCCGGTGTCACCGAGGACGAGGACGAGGACCTGCCGCGGCAGAAGGTCGTCGTCGAGGTCGGTGGGCGTCGGGTCGAGGTTTCGCTGCCCGGCAACTTCTCCGTCGGTGGCGGCGGTGCGGGTGCGGCGAGCAACGGCGCCGGTGTGATCCGCAAGAAGCCCAAGCCGCGCAAGCGTGGCGGCGCCGGTGCCGGCGCGGCCTCCGGTGACGCGGTCACCGCGCCGATGCAGGGCACCGTGGTGAAGGTCGCGGTCGAAGAGGGCCAGTCCGTCGAGGCCGGCGATCTGATCGTGGTGCTCGAGGCGATGAAGATGGAAAACCCGGTCAACGCGCACAAGTCGGGCGTGGTCACCGGACTGTCCGTCGAGGCGGGCGCGGCCATCACCCAGGGCACGGTGCTCGCGGAGATCAAGTAAGCGGTACCGCCGAGAGCGGGCGCGGACATCGGAGTCCGCGCCCGCTCTTTGTCGTTTGCGGCCGGATACCGGTGCGGTCGATCACGTAAACACTGGGCGAATACCAATTCGAGCGGGCGCTCGGGCAACGCTGTGTACGCCCGCCTTGTCGTATCGTGAATCGGGTGAGCCGTTCGACCGCTGTGCCGACCGTCGCGGAGGTCATCCGCGGCCGACGTGAATCCTCGTGCCGCGCCGACGGCCATCGCCTCGCATTGATCATCGAGGGCGGCGGCAGTCGCGGCGTCTACTCCAGCGGCATGGTGCAGGCCCTGGAAGAACTCGGGCTCGCCGCGATCTTCGACGCCGTCTACGGCACCTCGGCGGGCGCGATCAACGGCGCGTGGCTGTTGTGTGGACGTGCCGTGGCCGGCATGCGTTCCTGGACCGATCCGGTGATCATGCGGCGCGCGGTCGATCCGGCTCGGCTGCTGCGCGGACGCCCGGCCTTCGATCTGGACTACCTGGTGCACCAGGTGTACGACGGCATCGAGCCGATGGATTTTCCGGCGATTCTGGCCAACACCACCACCTTTCATCCCATCGGCACCGATACCCGCACCGGGCACGCCGTCGACTTGCATCGCCACATTGTCGACAAACACACGCTGATGACCGCGCTGCGCGCCTCGGCGGGGTTACCGATTCTCGCGGGGCCGCCAGTGCCGCTGGGCGATGCCGAGTATTTCGACGGCGGTCTGTCCGAAACAGTGCCGATCCGCACAGCGGTGCGCGATGGGACGACGCACGCGCTGGTGCTGCGCACCCGCCGCATCGATGAGCAAAGGCCACCCGCCCCGCGGCTGCACCAGGTGGTGGGCGGTAGCTATCTGCGGGTGCGCGCACCTGGGGCTTATCGCGCCTGGCTCCAGCGGCCACACCAGCAGTCCGTCGAGGACGGTTTTATGGCGAACCTCGGGGATGCGGTCCTACAGATCCATCCGCCTCTCGGCTCGCCTGATATCGATAGCGCTGCCCGCGACACCGCACTGCTCGCCGAGGCACTGACCATCGGACGCCGAGCCGTGCACACCTCCTTGGCCGCACTGGTCAGCTCGGTCGACAACGCACGCTGACCCGATATCGCGAGCATCGACCGGCGACCTCGGCCGCGTGACCGACGATTCCCCACCCGTACGTGCGTCGGTGATTGCCCAGATGAGGCTGTGCGATCAGCGCTGATCCGGTGTTGGGCGCAGCTAGTTCAGGTTGACGGTGACGCCATTGGACAGCATGAAGTCGTGGAGTTCGAGCTGGCTGGGGGTGACGTCCTGGGGGACGTCGAAGACCAGTTGGGTGGTGGCGGACTGGCCGGGTTGGAGTTCGAACGAGTAGCCGTAGCGGTGCTGGGTGGTCTGCCACATGGTGGCGATCGCATTGTGATCGACCTGGCGGCCCTGGGGGTCGGCGAGGCGTTGGCCCACGGGTAGGAACCATTTCGGCTCATCGGAGATATTGTGCACGTCGAGGGTGACGATGGAGTAGGTGCCGCCCGCGTTCTGCAATCCGATCCGCGAGATACCGGAATCCACTGCGGTGACCACGAATTCGAACTTCCCGTCACGCACCGGGGTGTTCAGGCCGGATAGCAGTGGCGCGGGTGGTTCGGCCGATTGCGCGGTGCCGTCATCGCGCACCGCGACCGATGGATCGCCGGTTCGCGGGCCGCCCCCGCTGCCGGTATTGCCGAAGGCGACCAGTGCCGCACAACCGGCCGCCAGCATGAACGGCGTCAGGAAGATGACGACGAGTGCGCCGATCATCCTGGCCAGGAAGGACTTCCGCCGTGGGCGACGGGGGGCTCTGCGCACGGGCGGCGGCGCAATCCACGGACGGCGCTGCGATACCGTCCACCGCGGGGCCACCGGCACTCGCCGCCCGGCTTTCCTCGGTTGCGGCACAGCCCGCCCGGCCGGAGTCGGCGGGCGAACGAGCGATCTCGGCTGCCCTGCGACACCGGGAACGCGCGGCGACCACGGCGAATTCTGTTGTGGTACAACACTTCCCACCGGTGCAATGGGTGGACCGGGTGCCAATCGAGTCGCGACCAGCGTTGGCGTCGGACCCGGCTCCGGCAGCACCTTCGTCGGCGAAAGCAGCTTCGGCGCCGACCCGACCAGTGGCGCTGCGGGTTCCGCCGATGCCGTCGCACGCGTCTCCACTCGCGTCGGTCTCGACTGCTCCTCAGCTAGCGGCCGCTCCGGCAGCACCTTCGTCGGTGGGAGCGGCTTCGGCGACTTGGCCAGTGACGCTACGGGTTCTACCGATGGTGTCGTCGCACGCGTCTCCACTCGCGTCGGTCTCGACTGCTCCTCGGCCACCGGTTCCTGCGAGAGCGGAGCATGCGACTGCGGGAGCGCGCCGTCCGACGCCTCGGCCGACGTGGCCTGCGGACGACCCGACTGCGCCGCCGACCCGGGTTCCGGCAGTACCTTTGTCGGTGGCAGCGGCTTCGGCGACTTGGCCAGTGGCGCTGCAGGTTCCGCCGATGTCATAGGCGCGTGCGTTTCCACTCGCGTCGGTCTCGGCTGTTGCGGCAGCGGAGTTTGCGACTGTGCGCCCTCGGCTGCCTCGGCCGACTCGGCCAGCGGTCGACCCGGCGCAGCCGGCGTCCGAGCCTGTGGCGTCGCCGACCCAGGCGTCGACGATTGCGGCACACCCGCGTGCGACAGCGCGCCCTCGTCCGAGGCAGCCAATGGCCGACCCGATGTGCTCGGCGGCTGGACCGACGGCGTCGCTGATCCGGGCGGCGATGACGGCGCGCCCGCGTGCGAGCGGCGTGATAGGGCGGTGGCCGCGTAGGCTGCGGCGGCGAATTGGCGTGCTGTCGGATAGCGCTGGGTTTGGTCCTTGGCCATGCCGCGGGCGAGCACCGCGTCCAGTTCCGTGGGTACTGCCGGGTTCACCGTCGATACGCGCGGCGGGTCGGTCATCAGGTGGCCGTGCATCTGGCGGGCCGGGTCGGTGTCGCCGTACGGGCGGCGGCCGGTGAGGCATTCGTAGAGGACGCAGGCGAGTGAGTAGACGTCGGAGCGGGCGTCGACGGTGCCGTTGAAGCGTTCCGGCGCCATATAGGCCCAGCTACCGATGGCCATTCCGGTGGCGGTGACGGCCGTCTGGCCCAGGCTCTGCGCGATGCCGAAGTCGATGAGATAGGCGTGGCCGCCGGTGCCGACCAGGATGTTCGACGGTTTGACGTCACGATGGATGAGCCCGGCCCGATGCGCCGCATCCAGGCCCGAGGCCACCTGCGTCACGAAGTCGACGGCCGCGACGGGCGTCAACGTGCCCACCCTGGTGAGCATTTCGGCCAGGTCGATGCCATCGATGTATTCCATATCGATGAACAACCGGCCGTCGAGATCCCCGAACCCGTGGATCCGCACGATATGCGGATGCCGCAGACCAGCCCCGAGCCGCGCCTCACGCTGAAACCGCTGCCGGTACTCCGAATTGGCGGCCACATGCTCGGCCAACACCTTCAGCGCGACCGTGCGCCCGCTGCCGGTGTCATGCGCCAGCCACACCGCCCCCATGCCACCGCGCCCGAGCAAACGGTCGAGCCGGTACTTCCCGAACTGTTCCCCCATCATTGACCTCCCGGTGGCCGCGCCGTTGCGGAGTGGGGCGGCAACCCGATCGAAACCGCATCGCCCGACCTCTCCCGACCCTAGCCCCGCCCCCGCCCCCCGACCAGTGTGACGTCCCCTACGTATTCCTACTCAGCGATCAGCCGGACAAGCGACCGGACGGCCGCCGAACAGCGGTAGCCGAAATCGCAGTACCGACGACACCTCCATACCGCGCGCATCGGCGTACGCGGTGATCAACGCCTACTTGCCCGGCTTCGCCGGCTTACCGTGTCCGTGTTTGCCGTTGCCCGGCTTATCACTGGCCGAATTGCCACCGCCCGAATTGCCGCCGCCTAGGTTGCCGGGAACCGAGTCACTGTTGCCCGAGTTCGCCGAGGCTGATTGCTCGCCTTCGGACCGCGATTCACCACCGGAGGACTGCGCCGGAATCCAATTCGCCGTGCTGCCACCCACAGACCGACAGACGAGCAATGTGCCGTCGCGTGCGACGGTATCGCCGTCGACGGCTGGATTACACGGCTGCCCAGCAATCGGGATAACCGCGTTCGGTGCCGCCGCCCGCACCGACTCGGCCGGGTGCGGTGTCGCGCTGGAATGGACCGGTGCCGACCGGGCCGGTGAGGGTGCGGCCGAACTTGTTTCAGCTCCGCCGGGCCGCCCGAGCCACAGCGCCCACCCGATCACACCGATCAGTGCCGCGATGACAGCAACCGCACGCCCCGGTCCCCCTGCCCACCCGAGCTCGCGATCACTCACCTGTCCATCGCCCCGAATCGATTCGTGCCGGTCCCCGAGTTCTTGCCTCGAGCCTGCCCCGTCCGACGCAGCCATCACCCGCGACTCGCCGGCCCCGCGGGACTCGGCCACACCCCATGGTTCGGGTAGCGCACTGGTCGTCGCCGCCGTGATCTCGACCGTCGACGCATCCCGCCCGGTTACCGCCGCATATGCGGCAGCGGCGAAGTCGCCTGCGCTGGGCCAGCGTTGGCTCGGGTCCTTGGCCATGGCGCGGGCGATTACGGTATCGAGGGCCACGGGCACAGCGGAGTTGGCCGCTGCGGCGCTGGGTGGCGTGGCCGCTAAGTGGGCGAACAGTTGCTGTGGGGCGTCTATGTTGCCGAAAGGCCTTTGGCCGGTGAGGCATTCGTAGAGGACGCAGGCCAGCGAATACTGGTCGGCCCTGGCGTCGGCGATGCCGTTGAAGCGTTCCGGCGCCATATATCCCAGGGTGCCGATCACATTGCCGTAGGTCGTGATCGCGGGCTGGTCGACGCGGTGCGCGATGCCGAAGTCGATCAGCTGGACGAAGCCGTCAGGACGCACCATGATGTTGGACGGTTTGACATCGCGGTGCGCCAGACCCGCCCGCTCGGCGGCATCGAGCGCCGTCGCGGTCTGCGCGATGATCGCCACGGCGCCCGCCGGAGCCATCGGCCCAGCACGCTGCAGCAGCGCCCCGACATCGGTGCCCTCGATGAACTCCATGTCGATATATAGTCGGCCGTCGAGTTCGCCGAAGGCGTGGATCGGCACCGTATGCGGCCCAGGCACCTGGGCCGCCAGGCGGGCCTCTCTGGTGAACCGCAGCCGATAGGTCGGATCCGCGGCGTGCGAGGCGGCCAACATCTTCAGCGCGACGGCGCGGTCGGCGACCGTATCCCACGCGAGCCAGACCTGCCCCGTGCCTCCGCCGCCGAGCAACCGGTCGAGACGGTAATGGCCGAACCACGTCTCGGACACGTCGAAACCTCCCACCAATCTTGCGCCTGCATCGAGACGTACCCCGAAATCCGTACCGCCATCGCGGAATCTGCGAAAACGACGCCGCGGCCGACTGATCTTGCCGCAGTCGGTCGGTTCGACGGCGCGAAATCCGAGGAGCGGGTCAGGATCGTGTTCAGCCTCAGCCGCTAGCCTTGCTGATATGAGTGACGTGCCCGAGATCCGCATCGGTACCGCGGAGCGTGAGCAGGCGATGCAGCGACTGTCCGATCATTTCGCCGCCGGGCGGCTCAGCGTGGCGGAATTCGATGAGCGCAGCGCCGTGGTCGCGGCCGCGCTGACCCGCGGTGACCTGGACAAAGTCTTCACCGACCTGCCCGAGCCCGCCCTGGCCACCGCCGCCGTACCGGCCAAGCGCGACTCCGGTTTCCTCGACGAATGGCCGGAGCGATTGATGGCGGTGATCCCGATCCTCGCGGTCATCCTCTTCTTCGTCACCGGCAGCTGGCTCTGGTTCCTGGCCATCCCACTGGCGGGCGCGCTGCTGTTCGGCGGTCGGCATGAGCAGCACCAGCGCGGCCGTCGCCAGCGTCGCCGCGGCCGCCGGGAGATCGAGGACTGATGGAGCCAGTCGAAATCAACGCGGGCACCTGGTATCTGCGCGCTCTGCGCGCCGACGACCGGATCGATGACCGCCCCGCCCTCGCCGACGGCGGCATCACCGACCCGGATTACGTCACTGTCCGCAGTGAGCAGTGGGATAACGAAACCCACTTCTCCTGGGCCGTCTGCGAACCCACCACCGCCGAACTGGTCGCCGAAATCGTCGTGACCCCCGGCCCCGACCAGACTGCCGAACTCACCGGCTGGTCCCGCCCCGGTTACGAACCCGCCCTCGAAACCGGCACCACCGCGGTCCGCCGTTTCGTCGAAGGCGGCCTCGGCCTCCAACTGCGCTGATTCAGCTACCGCATGACACCGGTGTGGCCCGTCGAATAACGTCCGGGCTGGGGCCAGATGGTGAGGCCGTGCGCGCCGCGCCCAACGGGGATGCGCGCCAACAGGTTCCAGTTCACGATATCGATGGCGTAGACCTCGCCGTGATGGCGACCGGAGACCCAGAAGACCCGGCCATCGGCGGAGATATTGCCCATGTCCGGACTGCCGCCGCCGGGGATGAACCACTTGTGCACCAGCGTGTTCGCGGCGAAATCCCACACGGAGATGCTGCCCTCGTGCCGGTTGGTGATCAGCATCTGCTTGGAGTCGCGCGTGACGTACAGACCGTGCGCCCCCTTACCGGTCGGCACGAAACCGGTGTTCTCCCACGACGATGCGTCGATGGTGTAGATGCCGTCGGCGACCATATCGGCGATGAAGAAGGTCCGCCCGTCCGGCGAGAGCTTGACGTCCTGTGGTTTCCCACCGCGGCCACCGGGCAGGTCGATCATCTTGACCACCGTGCGCTCGGCGACGTCGAAGACCAGCATCCGGCCGATGAATTCGCAACTGGCCAAGGCGAATCGGCCGTCGGCGGTGAAGTCCATATGGTCCACACCCGCGCAGTCGGGCACCGCCAGCGCGTGCACCTTCTGCCAGGTGTGCGGATCGTAGAAGTCCAGCGACTTGTCCGCCTCGGCGACAACGAGGGCGTATCGACCGTCCGGCGTGTAGTACATGTTGTAGGGGTCGCGGACCGGGAAGGGCGCACCGGGCTTACCGGTGCGCGGGTCGATCGGCAGCAGGCTGCCCCCGCCGATCGGCAGATCATTGGTGACATACAGCGTCTGCATGTCATAGGACGGCACCACATGCTGTGGCTCCCGTCCGCCCGCGGAGAATCTATCGATCACCTGGAAGGTCGCCGGATCGATCACCGATACCGAATGTGATTCGCTGTTCGGCACATAGACCAGCGGGCGATGATCGGCCACCGCCCGACTCAACTCCCGATTCGCCGCATACACATCGGTCGGCGACAGCGGCGGCGGCATGCCGGGCAAGAGGTTTTCCAGATGCGGCGGCGCCGCGCTGGTGGCTGGGATCGTGGTGGCGGGCGTCGTGGTGGCGGGCGGAATCGCGACGCCCGCCGATCCGGCCTCGCTGGCGGCACACCCCGCGACCGTCACGACGACGGCCAACGCGGCGATCAGTGGGTGGTTGGCGGCACCGATGGTCCCGCCCGATGGTGCGCAGTTTCGGTGATTGCGCTGTCGTTTCACGCGCTGCACCGTGCCAGGCGGTGGTGAAGACGAGATGACATGGGTGCGAAGCGTAGGCGTTGCCGCCGAGATTCCGTGGCAATCCGCGCCCAAGCGCGCGGATTGCCCGATTCTTCCTATCCGGCGTCGCTGAGCACCCGATCAATGGCGTCGACAGCGGCGTCCAACTCGGCCTCGGTGACGATGAGCGGCGGCCGGAACCGAATGCCGCAGTCGCCGGTGCCCAGGATCAACACGTGTTCGCGTTCGCGCAGCGTGGTCAGCAACTCGTCGCGCAACTCGGGGCCGGCCAGCGTGATCGCGCACATCAACCCGCGGCCGCGCGGTTCGGTGACCCGAGGATGATCCGCGGCGAGCTGTTCCAGCCGCCGCAGCAGATGCGCGCCGAGCGGTCCTGACCGCTCGATCAACTCATCGTGCTCGAGCACCTCGAGGATGCGCCGAGACCGCACCATATCGGTGAGGTTGCCGCCCCAGGTGGAATTGAGCCGAGAGCTGACCACGAAGACGTTATCGGGCACCTCGTCCACGCGCCCGCCCGCCATTACGCCGCAGACCTGGGTCTTCTTTCCGAATGCGACCACATCCGGCGCGAGCCCGAGTTGTTGGTAGGCCCAAGTGGTTCCGGTCATCCCGACGCCGGTCTGCACCTCGTCGAGGACGAACAGCGCGTCGTTCTCGTGGCACAGGCGCTGCACGGCCTGCAGGAACTCCGCGCGCAGATGACGGTCGCCGCCCTCGCCCTGGATCGGTTCGGCGATGAAACACGCTATGTCGTGCGGGTTTTCGGCGAAGGCACGTCGCGCCTGGTCGAGCGCCTGTGCCTCGGCGGCGGCGATGTCGACACCGTCGGCCAGGAACGGCGCGTCGATGCGCGGCCAATCGAACTTGGGAAAGCGAGCCGTCTTCACCGGATCGGTATTGGTCAGCGACATGGTGTAGCCGGTGCGGCCGTGGAACGCGCCGGTCAGATGCAGCACCTTGGTGCCGAGTTCCGGTGCGCGGCCGTGGGATTCGTTGTGCCGGCTCTTCCAGTCGAACGCGATCTTGAGCGCGTTCTCCACCGCGACTCCGCCGCCGTCGATGAAGAACAGGTGCGGTAGCCGGGGATCGCCCAGCACGCGCGCGAAAGTCTGTACGAAGCGGGCCATTTCGACGGTGTACATGTCGGAGTTGCTCGGCTTGTTGAGCGCCGCCGCGCCCAGTTCCGCCCGGAATTCTTCGTCCTCGGCCAGGGCGGGATGGTTCATGCCGAGGGCGTTCGAGGCGAAGAAACCGAACATGTCGAGGTAGGAGCTGCCATCTCGTTCGTCGACGATCCGGCAGCCACGGGATTTCCGTAGGTCCAGCACCAGGTCGAATCCGTCGGCGAGGATGTGCGCCGACAAAATCTCGTGTACCCGGGTGGCGGGGGTGACCGGTGCAGTGCCACTCCCCGCGCGGGTGCGCTCCAGTTCGATGGTCACACCCGTAGGGTAAGGGAATCTTTACGAAAGTTCTACACAACAATCGTAGTAATTCCGGCCATATGGCTATCTATCGTAGAATGTCTGCAAGATGATGGTGCTTCGAGTTCGCACGTTGGCGGTCGCCCTGATCTCCTGCAGCAACTGCTCGAGGTGCCGAGGAGAGGCCACCCGCACCAGCAGTACGTAACTCTCGTCACCGGCCACGGAATGGCATGCCTCGATTCCCGGGATATGTTGCAGCACCGCGGGCGCGTCGTCGGGTTGCGAGGGGTCGAGAGGAGTGATTGCGACGAATGCCGACAACAACTGTCCGAGCGCCTCGGGGTCGACATGCGCCGTGTAGCCACGAATCACCCCGCGTGCCTCTAGTCTGCGGACCCGCGATTGCACAGCCGAGACCGATAAGCTCGCCTTTTCGGCCAGATTCGACAGGGTGGCGCGACCATCGGCCATCAGTTCACGAATCAGCAGGCGATCGATGTCATCGAGTACGGGTCTTGCCGGTGTATCCGCCATCAGCGAAGGCTAACTCAGCGGACCCGACTCGTGGCGAAAACCTCCACTCGTTAACTCCCCGTACCCATTCGACCTGGACCAGCGACCCAAAGCTACTGCGGAGCAATCGATGACACATACGCTCGACGACCACCTGACCAAGGATCTGTCCGCACGCGCGGCGGAGCTGTTGCGCGCGATCGGCGCGGATACGCCCGTTGCGGGCGAACTGCCCGCGCGGACGCCGATCACTGGCGGCACGCTGCTGACCATGCCCGCGGACTCGCTCGACGAGGTGGACGCGGCGATCGGCAGAGCCGCCGCGGCCTTTCGGAGCTGGCGCACCGTGCCCGCGCCGGTACGGGCCGGGGTGGTGCGACGGCTGGCCGAGCTGTTGACCGCGCACAAGGCCGAACTCGGCGAGCTGGTCACCCTGGAGGCGGGCAAGATCGGCGCCGAGGCCGTCGGCGAGGTGCAGGAGATGATCGACATCTGCGAATTCGCGATCGGGTTGTCGCGGCAGTTGTACGGCAGGACCATGCCCTCGGAGCGGCCGGGACATCGGCTGCTGGAGACCTGGCATCCACTCGGCGTGGTCGGGGTGATCTCGGCGTTCAACTTCCCGGTCGCGGTATGGGCGTGGAATACCGCGCTCGCGCTGGTGTGCGGTGACACGGTGGTGTGGAAGCCGTCGGAGACGACACCGCTGACGGCGCTGGCCTGCCACACGCTGTTGCGCCGCGCGGCGGCCGATGTCGGCGCGGATCCCGACGTACACCAACTGATTCAGGGTGCCGCGGAGGTCGGGTCCCGGCTGGTCGACGACGAGCGGGTGGCGCTGGTTAGCGCGACCGGTTCGGTGCGCATGGGCCGCATCGTCGCGCCGCGGGTGGCCGCTCGGTTCGGGCGGTGCCTACTGGAGTTGGGCGGCAATAATGGCGCGATCGTCACGCCGACAGCCGATTTGGAGCTCGCGGCGCGCGGGATCGTATTCGCGGCGGCGGGCACGGCCGGGCAGCGCTGTACGACACTGCGCAGGCTGATCGTGCACGCCGATGTGGTCGGACCGCTGCTGGATCGGGTGGCTGGCGCGTATCGGCAACTGCGCGTGGGCAATCCGCTCGACGACGGTGTGCTGGTAGGTCCGCTGATCAACCGGCGGGCCTATGAGGGCATGCGTGCGGCGATCGACCAGGCGCTGGCCGACGGTGGTGAATTGGTCTGCGGCGGTGAACGAGTGGACGGCTTCGGCGACGACGCCTTCTACGTGCGTCCCGCCATCGTGCGGATGCCCGCGCAGACCGCCGTGGTCCGCGCGGAGACCTTCGCGCCGATCCTCTACGTGCTGAACTACCACGACTTTGACGCCGCAGTCGAGCTGCACAACGATGTGCCGCAAGGACTTTCCTCCGCCGTATTCACCGCCGACCAGCGCGAGGCCGAACGCTTCCTGGCCGCCGACGGCTCCGACTGCGGTATCGCCAATGTCAATATCGGCACCTCCGGCGCGGAGATCGGCGGCGCGTTCGGCGGCGAGAAACAGACCGGTGGTGGACGCGAATCCGGCTCGGACTCCTGGCAGGCCTACATGCGCCGCGCCACCAACACCATCAACTACTCCGACCAGTTGCCCTTGGCCCAGGGCATCCAATTCGGCTGAACCACCGCCCAGCTCAGCCGCGCGATAAATCGCTCGCGCGTCCCCAGGACCCCGCGTAATCTTCAAACAACGACGCAGGGTGGAGCAGTTCGGTAGCTCGCTGGGCTCATAACCCAGAGGTCACAGGTTCGAATCCGGTCCCTGCTACTGCAGGTCCGGGCCGGTCGGTTTATAAACCGACTGGCCCGGACCGTTTTTTGTGTACATCGACCGGCGCAGCGATCGCCTGCGTGTCGTGACCGAGTGTCGGTAACGAGGCGTCTGCTGACTCGATGGAATCTGCGCCAGGTCACAGACATTCGCAACCCGATCTGGCTCAGCCTGATGGGGAAATATGCAGCACCGTCCTTACGCGCTTCTGGTTACCAGCGTCGGTCTCGCAGGCACTTTCGTGCTTCTACTCGGTGGGTGCGCATCGCCACCGACCGGGCCCGGACTCACCACCGCGGCCGTGGCATCCAGCACCGCACCGAAAACCACGACATCCACCGCGACGACGACCACCACCACTGCGGCCGCACCGACACCATCCGCAACACCACCACCGGCCGCCGTGTCGATCCCGCCCACGACCACGGCCTACACCCCGCCCGCGGCAGCATCACCACCTGCCGCGGTAGCTCCACCCGTCGCGGAAAGCCGCACAGCCGGCTGCGGCGCGGATTCCTATGTCAACTCCGACGGTCAGTGCGTGCACCGCCCGCAATCCGCCCCGGCCGCACCGCCCGGCGCGACCGCTCGCTGCGGCGATGGCACCTACAGCTACAGCCAGCACCGTTCGGGGACGTGCTCGCACCACGGCGGGGTCGCCAACTGGCTCTGAGCAGGCCGATGCCGTGGGCCGGGGTACAGTGCCCGGCCCACGGACTAAACCTGCGGTGGTTCGATACCCAAGTCGCGCAGGCTGTTTCGGTACAGCTCGACATTCGCGAGTTTGATGTCCTCGTAGCCGCGCACGATATCGGGGAGTGCGGCGACCTGGGCCGCGCGGTCATAGCTCGACTGATCGAGGTCGGCGGCGAGTTCGGCCACCATTTCGGTGTAGTGCGACAGTAGGGTTCGTTCGACGCGGCGCAGGTGGGCGTAGCCGAAGGGGTCGAACTTGGTGCCACGCAGGCGCTTTCCCTTGGCCAGTAACCGCAGGGCGAGGTGGCTGCGAGGGCCGAGGCCGATCTTCTTCTTGCGGCCCATGGCGCGCAGAATGGGTGGGTGCAGGCGGTAGGTGAGGTTGGCGCCGTCGGGGAGTTGGTCGGTGACCTCGTCCAGGAAGGTGGGATCGGTCAGGCGGCGGGCGACTTCGTATTCGTCCTTGTAGGCGGTGAATTTGTAGAGGCCGCGCGCCACCTGCTCGCTGAATTCGGTGCGATCGGTGACGCGCCGCTCGGCAGCCCAGACGCATTGCACGGTGCCGACATAGTCTCGGGCGATCCGCACGCCTTGGAAGCCGATCAGCTCGGCGGCGCGCAGTTCGAGCAGACGCCTGGTCTCACCCGTCGCGGTCACCCCGTCGAAAAGGTCTGCCGGAATGGTGGTTTCGGCGCGTTTGCGCGTCTTGCGGGTGGTGACCGCGGCGAATTCATCCGGTCGGGCGATCGCCGCACGACCCCAGCGGAATGCCGCGATATTGGCGTTCACCGCGACACCGTTGATCTCGATGGCCTCCTCGATCGCCGACGCGGGCAAACGCAGGCCGCCGATCTGGTAGGCGGCGCCGACGAGCAGGAAGTTGGCGGCCGCGGTATTGCCGAACAACACCTCTGCGGCGGCCAGCGCGTCGAACGAGCGCACCGACCGCGAGACCTGTTCGAGCCGGGAAAGCAGCTCGCGCTCTTCGGGATACGCGACGGACTTGTCGTAGACCATGGCACCGGTCGGGGTCTTGCTGGTCGACGCGACGGATAGGGTGCTCTGCTTCGAGCCGTAGGCCAGGTTCTTGTTGTCGGTAGCGGTGAGCAGGTCGAAGGCGACGATGCAGTCGGCCGAACCGGGGGTCAGCCGGTTCGCCGGTTCCAGTTCGCCGGTCGCGAAGCGCAGGTGCGAGACAACGGGTCCGGCCTTCTGGCTCAGTCCGATCTGATCCAGGCTCGCCACCTCGTATCCGGCGCGCAGCGCGGCGGTCGCCAGCACCTGGTTCACGGTGACGATGCCGGTACCGCCGATGCCCGCGAGAAAGACGTTCTGGGTGGTCGCCGGGGCGACATTCGGCAGGTCGGGCAGGTCCGGCGGCTCGGGGCGTCGAGCTCCCTTGCGCTTCTCGGCTTTCGCCGGATCCGGCAGTTCTACGGTGACGAATGACGGGCAGTCACCGTCCATGCAGCTGTAGTCGGTGTTGCACGAGGTCTGATCGATGCGGGTCTTGCGGCCGAACTCGGTATCGACCGGCTGCACCGACAGGCAGTTGCTCTTGACGCCGCAGTCGCCGCAGCCCTCGCACACCGCCTCATTGATGACCACCCGGGTCCGCCGGGCCGGCAGTGTGCCCCGCTTGCGCCGGCGGCGCGCGTCGGCGGCGCAGTGCTGGTCGTAGATGAGCACGGTCACGCCGGGAATCTCGCGCAGCGCGCGCTGGGCTTCGTCGAGCCGATCCCGGTGCCAGAGCCGGGTTCCGGCGGCCAGATCGCGCTTGCGGTACTTCTTCGGATCGTCGGCGCAGATGATGATCTGGCGGACACCCTCGGTGCTGAGCTTGTGGGTCAGCATCGGCACCGCGAGCGCGCCCTCGGCGTCCTGCGCGCCGGTCATTGCGACGACGTCGTTGTAGAGCAGCTTGTAGGTGATGTTCACCCCGGCGGCGATACACGCCTGCACGGCGAGTTGGCCGGAGTGGAAAAATGTTCCGTCACCGATGTTCTGGAACAGATGCGGCACCGAGGTGAACGGGGCCTGCCCGATCCACTGCGCGCCCTCACCGCCCATCTGGGTCAGCCCGGTGACCTTGCTGTCCGCGCGGTCCGACATCGTCACCATGGTGTGGCAGCCGATGCCGCCACCGGCCAGCGACCCCTCCGGTACCGCGGTGGACCGGTTGTGCGGGCAGCCGCTGCAGAAGTAGGCGGCACGCTTGGCTGGCAAAACCGCAAGCGACAGCGGCTGCGGCAAGGGACGTTTCATCTCCAGGTGGTCCTGCAGCGAACGACGCAGGGGCGCGACGATCCGGCCCGAGGTGAGTTCGCCATCCTGGGCGAACAGCGGCCGATTCTCGGCATCGCGCTTGCCGATGATGCGCGGCGCATTGGTTGTGCCGTACAGGATTTCGCGGATCTGGGTTTCGATGAAGGCGGTCTTGTCCTCGACGACCACGATGCACTCCAGCCCCGCGGCGAACTGCCGGACGCGTTCGGGCGCAATGGGATACGGCATGCCGATGCGCAGCAGCCGGACCCCGGCGCGCACGAGCGCGTCATCGTCGACGCCGAGATCGACCAACGCCTGGCGCACGGCGTCGAAGGTGGTTCCGGTGGCGGCGATGCCGATGGTGCCGCGCGCCGGATTCACCTCGATGACATCGAGTTCGTTGAGCGTGCTGTAGGCCTTGACCATTTCCCAGCGCGGTCCGTGCAGATCCGCCTCGGCGATCACGCTGTCCGTCGGCGCGGCCATCGGCCGCTGCAGATAGGTGAACGGCCTACCCTCCCACTCGATTTCGGGCACGGTGAGGTCGATATCGCCGACTGTGCCGTCGACCGTCCACGCGCCATCGGCCACATCGGCGACGATCTTCAGCGCTACCGGACAGCCCGACGCCCGCGAGAGGGCGACACCATGCAGACCCATCGTGATGATCTCGCGCGCATTGCGCGGAAACAGCACCGGAATGCCCATCGCGGCCAGCGAACGCTCACTCACCGCGGGCACGGTGGAGGATTTGGAAGCCGGGTCGTCACCGACCAGCAACAGCACGCCGCCACGGGCGTTGACGCCGTACATATTGGCGTGCCGCAACGCATCCGTCGCGCGATCGAGTCCAGGCCCCTTGCCATACCAGACCCCGACCACCCCGTCATGCGTCGCATTGCCCGCGGGCAGATCGGCCTGACTCCCCCACACCGAGGTCGCGGCGAGCTCCTCGTTCAAACCCGGTACGAAGGAAATATCGTGCTCGGCCAGCACATTCGGCATTCCGTTCAGCATCTTGTCGACGCCGCCGAGCGGGCTGCCCTGATATCCGGATACGAAGGTGCCGACCCGGCGCCCGGCGCGCAGATCACGAACATGCTGCTCGACCAGCTGTCGAGCGATCGCCTGGACGCCGGTGAGGACAACGGTGCCCGCGCCGACGCGGTAGCGGTCGGCAAGGTCATAGGGGGCTGGGATCAGTTCGCGGTCCGCGAGCTCGGTCATGTAGTCCACCCGTCCGCGAGGCGCCGATCGGGCGCTTCGCTTCGTTGAGCATTTGTTGCTGCCATCCTGTCCCTGAAGAGCTGAACGCACAACCGACATGCGACATGTTGAGCAGACTGCTCAATCTCAGTAACTCATAGTGGGCACGAGCTATGCAGGATGCGAGGTGTGATGTGACCTCGGCCACGTGACTCCGGCCGCGCGCGTGCGGATGATCAACGCCATAGCGGACCGCCTGGGTGCGCCGTGATTTCGACCAGCCGCGGGTGGGTCGGCGCTGTGACCTATCTCATTTCATCGTGTTCATTTCGCGGGACCGCACACCCTGCGCTAATTTCGCAGCAGATGGTGCCGCTCACTGCGGCAACCGGGTGGCCGCGGAGCCGAAGGCGGTGCGAGGAATCTGCCGCGATCGGCTCGCGTTCGGCTCGGCCGCCGGTTTCTTCTTCCCATCCGCGTAGTGCACGACGTAGTGCACTGCGGTTTCCCCTTGTAGTGCCGGTCCGTCCGATATCGGCCGAGGTGTCGGGACCTTCGGCATCCGGATGCCTTCTACACACCACCCGCCGAACTCGGTGCGCTGAAACCCGGCGATGTGGTGCGCACCCGCAAGATCGACACCGGCCTCTATGTCGGCACCGAGGGGTGGCAGGTGGCGTTCCGCTCCACCAACTCCCTCGGCAACCCCGTCATGGGCATCACCACTGTGCTGCTCCCGGTCGGTGTCAAGAATCCGCCCTTGGTCTCCTATCAGGCGCTGATCAATTCCCTTGGTACCCAGTGCAGTCCGTCTCGGTCGCTGTTCAACGGGGAATTGCAGGACGCGGTCGGCGCGATGCTGCCGATCGGACGCGGCTGGGCGATCTCGCTGCCCGATTACCTCGGCCCCACCTCCGCCTATGGCGCGGCGCGCTTGAGCGGCATGATGACCCTGGACAGCGTCAAGGCCGTACAGAAGGTCAACGACCTCGGTCTGGCCGACTCGCCGGTCGCGATCGCCGGCTACTCCGGCGGCGGCATGGCCACCGCGTGGGCGGCCGCGCTACAGCCCAGCTACGCCCCCGACCTGAAGCTCGCCGCCGCGGTCGCGGGCGGCATTCCCGCCGACCTGGAGGAGATGGCGCTCGCACTCGGCTTCAATCCGCACCCCGGCTTCGGGCTGGCCTTCGCCGCCGCCATGGGCCTGGAGCGCGAATACCCGAACCGGCTGCCGATTTCGGATCAACTCAACGACAACGGTCTGTGGTTCCGGGAATTCACACACGACGCGTGCCGCCGCTTCCTGCTCTTCCACGGCATCTTCCGCAGCGCCGAGCAGATGGCCGCGTCCAAGAGTCTGATGGACAGCCCGGAAGCGCGAGCGGTGCTGCGCGAGAACAGCTTGCGCCTCTACCCCGGCGTCCCGACCGTACCCACCTACATCTGGCAGGGCCGATTCGATACCCTCACCTTCTTCAACCCGGTGGCCGAGGTGGCCGAACGTTATTGCCGCGCCGGAGCTCCGGTCGATTTCCATCCCTATGACATCGCCGAACACATGACGACGGCCGTGGCCGGCTTCTTCGACGCTTGGAATTACGTGGAGGCCCGCTTCCGCGGCGATCCGGTGCCGACCAGCTGCTGAACCGGTCGACGAACAGCGGCCCCGCGACGAAGTTCGGCGAGGTGACCGATCTGCTCGCGGCGGGTGAGAACCTCGACGATCAGCTGGAGCGGTTCCAGGGGTGGGCCGAGCGAACCATCGGCGATGTCGGCTGGACGCTGCTCGAGTTCGAATTCGCCACGGTTGCTCGCGACGATCCGGAGTTGCAGGCCGCGCTGGTCTCCAGCCTCGCCATGATGCGCGGCGCGGTCGCGGCGCAAGTGCAGACGCTCTCGGACACGATCGGGATCCCGCTGCCGATGCCCGCCGAAGATGCCGCGACCACGATCCTGAGCATGGGGATCGGCCTCGGCATGCAACGTGCCGTCGATCCGTCGATACCGGCTCGGCTGATCACCGATGCGGTCCGCATGCTGGTCACCGTCAGGGTCGGACCGCTGCCTGGCGTCACGCCGTGAAGTGCAACGTCCATTCGCCGCGGTAGTGCAGCCGGGTGACGCTGCCCGGCGGAATGTCGATCCGCCAGAATGATTTCGGCGGTGCGTCCAGGGTCACCAGCATCGCCGCGCGGATCACCGCCGGATGCGTGACCGCGACGGTCGACATGCCCTCGGACGCGATTTCGGCCATCCAGTACCTGGTCCGCTCGACCACATCGACCACGGATTCACCGCCGTGACCAGAGAAGTGCGGGTCGGTCAGCCAGGCGTATAGCTCGTCCTGCGGCACCGACATCAGTTCACCACCACGCCACGCACCGGCGTCCAGATCGCGCAGCCGGGTGTCCTCCTCGCCCGGGAGTCCCATCAGCGCGGCGGTTTCGACGGCCCGGCGCTCGGGTCCGGTGAGCACTCTGGCCGCGGTCAGGCGTCCACACGACGCGATTGCTCGGCGACCGGCCTCGGTCAGCGATTCGTCTACTGGAAAACGTGCCTTTCGCATCGCCTCGGTCATGCCATGGCTGACCAGGTCGAGTCTGAGCACCTTTTGCACGGTTGGAAGCGTACGGCGCAACGCTGGTGGCCGTACTTCGATTGCCAACCCTTCGCTCGGACAGTTGACCGGACAGGGTGCCGACAGTCGGCCCAGCCCAGGATGTCGGTGGTCAGGTGCACACTGAGGGCATGGCCCAGTTCTCCACCGCCACCCAGGAATGGTTCGACGGTGCGTTTCCCGCGCCGACGGCCGCTCAACTGGGAGCGTGGCAGGCCATTGCGGCGGGTGAGCACACGTTGGTCGTCGCACCGACCGGTTCGGGCAAGACGTTATCCGCTTTTCTGTGGGCCATCGATCAGCTGGCCACCCGGGAGAAGCCGCAGGGCAAGGCCACACCGCGCGGCACCTCGGTGCTGTATGTGTCGCCGCTCAAGGCGCTGGCGGTGGATGTGGAGCGGAACCTGCGGGCACCCCTGGTCGGGGTCACGCAGACCGCCAAGCGGCTGGGGCTGGATCCGCCCGCGATCACCGTCGGGGTGCGATCCGGCGATACCAGCGCGGCGGATCGGCGATCGATGCAGCGCACACCGCCCGACATTCTGATCACCACGCCCGAATCGCTGTTCCTGATGCTCACCTCGGCGGCCAGGGAGACGCTGCGCGAGGTCGGCACGGTGATCGTGGACGAGGTGCACGCCATCGCCGGTGGCAAGCGTGGCGCGCATCTGGCGCTGTCGCTGGCCCGCTTGGATCAACTGACCGAGCGGCCCGCCCAGCGGATCGGGCTCTCGGCGACGGTGCGCCCGCCCGAGGAGGTCGGGCGATTCCTGGTGGGGAATGCGCCGATCACCATCGTCGCGCCGCCCGCGCCCAAGACCTTCGACTTGTCCGTACGGGTACCGATCGCGGATATGACCGAGCCCGGCGACTCCGATCAGCCCGGCTCGATCTGGCCGCATGTGGACGAGGCGATCGTGGATCTGGTGCTGGAACACCGGTCCTCGATCGTATTCGCGAATTCGCGCAGGTTGGCCGAGCGATTGACCGCACGACTCAACGAGACTTACGCCGCGCGGCTCGGCGAGGCCGTCGAAACCGAGCACAAGCCACCCGCCCAACTCGGCGCGTCCACCGAAGTGATCCACGGTGCCGATCCCCTGCTGGCCCGCGCACACCACGGTTCGGTGAGCAAGGAGCAGCGGGCGCTGATCGAGGACGATCTCAAGAGCGGCCGGCTGCGCTGTGTGGTGGCCACCAGCAGTCTCGAACTCGGCATCGATATGGGCGCCGTCGATTTGGTGGTACAGGTGGAGGCGCCGCCGTCGGTCGCCAGCGGGTTGCAGCGGGTCGGGCGAGCCGGGCACCAGGTCGGTGAGATCTCGCGCGGGGTGCTGTTTCCGAAGCATCGCACCGATGTCATCCATTGCGCGGTCGCCTCGCAGCGGATGACGGCCGGACAGATCGAGTCGCTGGAGATCCCGGCGCATCCGCTGGACATTCTGGCGCAGCAGACCGTCGCGGCCTGCGCACTCGAGCCGGTCGATGTCGACGCGTGGTTCGAAACCGTGCGCGGCACCGGCAATTACGCCGCGCTGCCCCGGTCCGCGTACGAGTCGGTGCTGGATCTGCTCGCCGGTCGCTACCCATCGGACGAGTTCGCCGAGCTGCGCCCCCGACTGGTGTGGGACCGCGACGCGGGCACGCTCACCGGGCGGCCCGGCGCGCAGCGGCTGGCGGTGACCTCGGGTGGCGCGATTCCGGACCGTGGTCTCTTCGCGGTCTACATGGTGGGCGAAAAGGCATCGCGGGTAGGCGAACTCGATGAGGAGATGGTCTACGAGTCGCGGGTGGGCGATGTCTTCGCGCTCGGTGCGACCAGCTGGCGCATCGAGGAGATCACCTTCGACCGGGTGCTGGTCACACCCGCATTCGGGCAACCGGGTCGACTTCCCTTCTGGCACGGCGACGGACTCGGCCGACCCGCCGAACTCGGTGCGGCGCTGGGCGAATTCATTCGTAAGGCCGGTACACAGTCTCACAACCCCACGCGGACGGCCCCCGAGACAACGGTCGAGCGAAAGCAGCCAACGACCTCGGCCGATGGATTCACCGAGATCATGCGGGGTGCTGGCCTCGATGACAACGCCGTCGCGAACTTGGTGGCCCTGCTCGATGAACAGCGCACGGCCACCGGACAATTGCCCACCGACAAGACTTTGATCGTCGAGCGGTTCCGCGACGAGCTCGGCGATTGGCGGCTGGTCCTGCATTCGCCGTATGGGCTGCCGGTGCACGCGCCATGGGCACTGGCGATCGGCGCCCGGCTGCGCGAGCGGTTCGGCGTGGATGTGTCGCCGAACGCCTCCGATGACGGCATCGTGGTGCGCCTGCCCGATACCACCGACGATCCGCCCGGCGCCGAGCTTTTCGTCTTCGAACCGGATGAGATCGATGACATCGTCACCGAGCAGGTCGGCGGATCGGCGCTGTTCGCATCGCGGTTCCGGGAGTGCGCGGCGCGGGCGCTGCTGCTGCCCCGGCGCGATCCCGGTAAGCGCGCGCCGCTGTGGCAGCAGCGGCAGCGGTCGGCGCAGCTGCTGGATGTGGCGCGCAAGTTCCCGGACTTTCCGATCCTGTTGGAGACAGTGCGCGAATGTCTGCGCGATGTCTACGATCTGCCGTCGCTGCGGAATCTGCTCGGGCAGGTGGCACGTCGCCAGGTGCGGCTGGTCGAGGTGGCGACCGCGACGCCATCGCCCTTCGCCAATTCCCTGCTGTTCGACTACATCGGGCAGTTCATGTACGACGGGGACAGTCCGCTGGCCGAACGCCGGGCCGCCGCGCTGTCGCTCGATTCGAGTCTGCTCGCCGAGTTGCTCGGGCGGGTGGAGCTGCGAGAGCTATTGGACGCCGGCATTATCGAGCAGACCGAACGGGAGTTGCAGCGGCGTACCCCGGAACGGTTGGCGCGTGATGCCGAGGGCCTGGCCGATCTCTTGCGACTGCTGGGGCCGCTGACCGCCGCGGAGGCCGCGGCCCGGTGCGTCGGCGGCGTGCAGAGCAACGAGGCCGAGCTCGCCGAAGACGCGGCGGAGGGCCGCGAGCGGCAACCTGAAGGACCGCACGACAACGCGATCGAGGTCGCCGAGTGGTTCGCGGGACTGGTGAAATCGAAACGCGCACTGGAAGTCTCGTTCGCGGGTCGAACCTGGTGGGTGGCTGTCGAGGATGCCGCCCGGCTGCGCGACGCACTCGGGGTGCCGCTGCCGATCGGCACACCAGCGGCCTTCATCGAGCCGGTCGCCGACCCGCTCGGCGATCTGGTGGGCCGCTACGCGCGCACCCACGGTCCGTTCACAACCGAGGCCGTGGCCGCCCGCTTCGGTCTCGGCACCGCCGTCGCCGCGACCGCACTGCATCGGCTGGTGACCGAAAAACGCGTGGTAGAAGGCGAATTCACCCCTGCGGCCAGTGGCTCGGAATGGTGCGATACCCAGGTGCTGCGCCGGTTGCGCCGCCGCTCGCTCGCGGCGGCCAGGCACGAGGTGGAGCCGGTCGCGACCGCCGCCTTCGGCCGCTTCCTGCCGTCCTGGCAGCACGTCGGCACCGGCGAACTGCGCGGCGTCGACGGAGTCGCGGCGGTGGTGGAACAGCTTGCGGGCGTGCCGATTCCCGCCTCGGCGTGGGAATCGCTGGTCCTGCCCGCGCGGGTGCGCGACTACTCCCCCGCCATACTGGACGAACTCATGGCCACCGGCGAGGTGATCTGGTCCGGGCACGGTTCCATTACCGCCAAGGACGGCTGGATCGCGCTGCATATGGCCGATCAGGCACCGTTCACGCTGACACCCGCCGACGAGATCGAGCTGTCCGAAGTACACCTGCGCCTGCTCACCGCGTTGGGCGCATCGATCGCTCCGTGGACCGCCATGGAATCCGCCGCGGCGACACTGGAGACCGGTCCATCCGGCTCCGAGCCGATCGTGTCGCTCGATGATGATGCGGCACCGGCCATTTCGGCGGCGCGCGACCGCTCGGAGACCGTCGACATTGTTTCGCCCCGACTCCCGCCCGTCCTGCACGGTGGCGGCGCGTACTTCTTCCGTCAGCTCGCCGACGCCACCGGCCTACTCGACGACACCCGGGTCGCGGCCGCACTGTGGGAACTCGTATGGGCCGGCGTGGTCTCCGGTGACACCTTCGCACCCGTCCGGGCACTGCTATCGGGTACGGCGCGGACCGTTACCGCGCATCGGATGCCGCGGCGCGCGCCACGCGGACGGGCCTATCTCCCACGTCCGAATATGCCGACCAGATCGGGGCCGCCCGCAGTGGCAGGCCGCTGGTCGCTGCTGCCGGAACGGGTGGCGGACAACACCCTGCGCGCCCACGCGACCGCGGACATGCTGTTGGAACGCTATGGCGTGCTGACCCGCGGTTCGGTGCAGAACGAGGGTGTGCCGGGCGGATTCGCGCTCATGTACCGGGTGCTCACCGAATTCGAGGATCGCGGCCGTTGCCGCCGTGGGTATTTCATCGATTCGCTCGGCGGCGCACAGTTCTCCACCACCGATGTGGTCGACCGACTGCGCTCCTTCGACACCGAACGCGCTCGCCCGGGCACCAGCGAACAACGCCGAAGCATCGCATTCGCCTTGGCGGCAAGCGATCCCGCGAACCCCTACGGCGCGGCGCTGCCCTGGCCGAAGGGCCCCTCCGAGGGCGCGGGCCACCGCCCCGGACGCAAGGCGGGCGCGATCGTCGTACTCATCGACGGCGAACTCGCCCTGTATCTGGAGCGCGGCGGCAAAACCCTGCTGACCTTCACCGAGGACCCGAATTCCCGGCAAGCCGCGGCCGCCGCTTTGGCCGCCCTGGTCCAGGACCGTCGCGTCGACTCCCTGGTCATCGACCGGGTCGACGGAGAAACCGTGCACGGCAACACCTTCGCCGGATTCCTGACCGAAGCCGGATTCGCCACCACCCCGCGCGGCCTGCGACTGCGGAGCAAGCCGTGACCCGATCGGGCCTATGGTCGAACCATGCCTGAAGGCGACACCGTATTCCGCACCGCCGCCAGACTGCGGCTCGCGCTGGACGGAAAGACGCTGATCCGCAGCGATTTCCGGGTGCCGCGCTACGCCACGGTGGATCTGGTCGGGCAGCGGGTCGATGGCGTCGCCAGCTACGGCAAACATCTGTTCATCCGCACCGACCAGGTCAGCGTCCACACGCACCTGAAGATGGAGGGCGAGTGGCGGACCTACTGCGCCGGCGAGCGGTGGACGCGCCCCCCGGTCACCGCCCGACTGGTGCTCGGCACCGACGATACCGAGGCCGTCGGCTTTTCCCTCGGCACCGTCGAGGTGCTGCGACGCGCGGACGAGCACAACGCCACCGACCACCTCGGACCCGATCTACTCGGGGCGAACTGGGATGTCACCGAGGCGGTGCGGCGGCTGACCCGATATCCGGCGCAGCCGATCGGCCTTGCCCTGCTCGACCAGCGCAACCTCGCCGGTATCGGCAATATCTACCGCAGCGAGATCTGTTTCCTGCGCCGCGTCCACCCGGCGACCCCGGTCGGCGACGTCCCCGATCTCCTCGCGCTGGTGCACGAGGCGCATCGCGTACTCACCAAGGCGGCCACCGAACCACCGTGGCGGCCTCTTGCCTACGGCCGGGCGCGCCGCCCATGTCAACGCTGCGGCACCCGAATGGTCGTCCATCTGCTCGGCGAGACCGCGACCGCGCCGAGCGGAACTGCCCGAATCACCCCGTCCGACCGCATTACCCAGCGCGAACGCGGCATCTACTTCTGCCCACGCTGCCAGCCCGAGCCCGCCTGATCACCCCGAGCGTCCGTATTCACTAGACCGGTCGCCATAGTTCACATACCGTAACCGTGTGATACCACACACCGACTCGCGGCAACGATTCATCGATGCCGCGGCCGACCTCTTCCAGACCCAGAGTTATCACGCCACCGGGCTCAATCAGCTCGTCAGCGCGGGCGGCGCACCCAAGGGCTCGCTCTACTTCCACTTCCGTTGAGCGAGTCTCAGACTGCTCGCCAAGACCCAGCGCGACACCGCCCCGCTGCGGGCCGTCGCCGACCACCTGCGCACCACTTTCGAACGAGAGCTGTCCTGATGCGAGTTCACCACCTCAACTGCGGCACCATGCGTCCCCCCGGCGGACGACTGATGGATGGCACCGGCGGATTCCTGCACCGCGGCGAGATGATCTGCCACTGCCTGCTCATCGAGCTCGATTCCGGACTTGTCCTGGTGGAGACCGGAGTCGGCGAACAAGCCGTCCGCCGACCGGTGGAATGGCTCGGCCGCCGCTTCATCCGGCTCACCAGTCCGGTGCTCGATCTCGCGCAAACCGCGGCGCATCAGGTCGAGGCGCTCGGCTACCGGCGCGAGGATGTCCGCGACATCCTGCTCACCCACCTCGATCTGGATCACGCGGGCGGTCTTGCCGACTTCCCGCACGCCCGGGTGCATGTCTATGCCGAAGAACTGCGCGCGCTCGAGGGCGCGCATTCCGCGGAAGAACGCCTGCGCTACAAGGAACCTCAGTTCCGGCACGGCCCGCGCTGGGAGTCCTATGCCGATACCGGCGAGAGCTGGTTCGGTTTCGATGCCGTCCGCGAACTGAGCGGACTACCGCCGACGATCCTGCTCATTCCACTGGCCGGGCACACTCGCGGACATGCGGGTATCGCCGTCGACACCGGCAACGGCTGGCTGCTTTCGGCGGGCGATGCCTACTTCCACCCCGGCGTGCTCGATCCGGTCCGGCCGCATCAGCCGCTCGGGCTGTCGCTCTTCGAGAAGAGCGTGCAGACGCTGCGCGGACCACGACTGGACAACCAACAGCGGCTGCGCGAGCTGATCCGCGACCACGGCGACGAGGTCACAGTGTTCTCCGCGCACAACGCCGCCGAGTTGCGCGCCCTACAGCGGGTCGCCGCCTGACGCGAAACCCTTGACGTCCCAAGCACTCCCGGTTAACTTGCAGATTGAAAGTTGACCGAGGGAGTGCATCGTGAACGATCCGCGGCGATATGTGGTCATCGGGGGCGGGCTGGCCGGACTGGCGTCCGCGGTCTGGCTGGCCGAGGCGGGCAAGCAGGTCACCCTCCTGGAACGCCGCGGCCGACTCGGCGGCCGCACCCATGCGATGAAGGTCGAGGCGGCCGATGACCTCCCCGACAACGGCCAACATGTGATCGCCAGCGGCTACGACCACCTGTTCCGCTATCTGACCAGCGTCGGCACTCGCGACTACGTCGTATTCCCGCATCGCGCCACGCTGCGCTGGCCGGACGGACGCAGCGCGTCCATGTCGACCAGGGGCTGGGGCGCGCTGCGCACGCTGTTCGGCGCGCACCCCGACGCGAGCCTGCTCGACCGGCTGCGCGCCGCCCGCGCCACCGTGCGACTGGGCCGGCAGTGCCTCAGCCAGCCCGCCGACTTGGCCGACCTCACCACCGAACAGTGGTTCAACCGGCTCGGCATGCCCGCCACCGCGCGAGAAGCGTTGTGGGACTGGCTCGCTCTCGGTCTGGCCGCCGAACCGGTACAGCAGGAATCGGCCAAAATCCTCGCCGATCTGATGGCCACCGGCATCCGGCTGGGACTGAAGCATCGCAAGCCGGTCACCATCGGCTACCCGACCACCGACCTCGACACGCTCTACATCACCGGCGCCCAAAGGGTTTTCGAGAAGTACGGCGTGGCGGTGCGCCACCGCGCGGTCGCCCGCCGCATTCACATCAGCAATGGCGCGGTCACCGGAGTGGCACTCGCCGACGGTTCGGTCGTACCCGCCGATGTGGTGGTCTGCGCGGTCCCCAATTCGAATATCAGCGGCCTGCTCGACGAACTGCCCGAACATGCCGAAATCTACGCGGCCGCCGACAAATTGGGCTTCACCCCGATCGTCAGCACCAACCTCTACCTGGACCGGCCGCTCGGCACCACGGCCGAGTTCGAGGCGCTGATCGGCGGCACCGGCATCATCGACGAGGTCTTCGACCGGCAGCTGATGACCGGTCGCGGCACCGACCAGGCGTGGCTGTACTGCCTGACCACCAGCGGCGCGTATGAACAGATCCACAAGAGCAACGAGGAGATCCTCGACGAGCAGATGCGGCTGCTGCGCCGCTACTACCCGGCCGCCGAGCACGCGAAAGTCATTCAGGGACACGTGGTTCGGATGCCCAAGGCGACCTTCTCCCAAGTGATCGGCACGCACGGGCTACGGCCGGATCAGCGCACCTCGGTGCCGACGCTGGTACTGGCGGGTGACTGGACCGCGACCGACTGGTCGGCCACCATGGAGAGCGCGGTACAGAGCGCTGCCAAAGCGGTGGAGCTACTCCTTACGCTACCGTCGGTTCCGTGACCACGGAGCGCTCGGCATCCGAGCACCTCAGCGCGAAACCCGTTGCCGCGCCGAAGCGCCGCATGTCCTCGTCCGACCGGCGCGCACAGTTACTCGACGTCGCGCGCGATATCGTCGCCGCCGATGGGTTCGGCGCGGTGAGCATCGATCGGGTCGCGCGCGAGGCACAGGTCGCCCGCGCCCTGGTATATCAGCAGTTCTCCGATCTGTCCGGGCTCACAACCGCGCTGCTGGATCGCGAATCGGCGATCGCGCTGGCGGGCATCGGCAGTGTCGACTGGGCGGGCACGGCCGACGACGTGGACGAGGTCGGCCGCGGCATCCTCGCCTATCTGCATGCCGCGCCGACCAGCTGGCGGATCATCCTCAGCCCACCCGACGGCGGGCCGCCGGATCTGCGGGATCGGCTCGAGCTCGGCCGAGCCTATGCGCGGAGGATCGGCGCGCGGCATCTGTCGCGCTATGCCGGAGCCACCGTCGATCCGGACGGCGCGACCCAGCGCATCCTGCTGGCAGCGCTGGAAGAACTGACCCGGCTGCATCTGGCCGATTCGCAGCAGTACCCGGACGAACTGGTATTGCGCTACATTCGGTCGCTCGTCGCATGGGCCACGCACGTCGAGTCACCCCAAAAGGCGCACTGAGCTGCGGTTTCAACCGCATTACGAAATTCTCAGCTGTCCAGCGGGACCGGTTCCAGTATCTCCGGACGCGGATCGGGGGCGGCGATGCGCAGGGCGTCGGCGGATTGGTCGTCGGGTTGGGTCTGGGAACGGACCTCGGCCTCGACGCGCGCCTGGTAAGTGCTTACCTCCCGGTCGATTTCGTCATCGTCCCAGCCGAGCACCGGTGCGACCAGGCGAGCCACCTGTTCGGCGCAGTTGTCGCCGCGGTGGGAGTATTCGATGGAGATTCGGGTCCGGCGGGCCAGGATGTCGTCCAGATGCAGCGCGCCCTCGGCGGCCGCGGCGTAGACGGCCTCCACCTGCAGATAGGACGGCGCGTCCATAATCGGTTGCAGCAGTTCGGGTTTGCCCTCGGCCATCGCCATCACCTCATCGATGAGCGAGCCGTAGCGGTCGAGCAGGTGCTTGATCCGGTAGGGGTGCACGCCGTAGGCCTCGGCCAGTTGCACCGTCTGATTGATCAGCGCGAAATAGCCGTCGGCACCCAACAGCGGAACCTTCTCGGTGATGGACGGCGCGACGCGCGCCGGAATGTCCTGCGCCGCTTCGTCGACCGCGTCGTAGGCCATCACCCGGTAGGTGGTGTACTTGCCGCCCGCGATGCCGACCAGTCCCGGTGCGACCCGCGCGACCGCGTGTTCACGCGACAGCTTGGAGGTCGAATCGCTCTCACCCGCGAGCAAAGGCCGCAGCCCCGCATAGACACCGTCGATATCGGCGGGAGTGAGCGGGGTGACCAGCACCTGGTTGACCCGATCCAGCAGATAGTCGATATCGGCCTTGGTCGCCGCCGGATGCGCGAGGTCCAGATTCCAGTCGGTGTCGGTGGTGCCGACGATCCAGTGCGCACCCCACGGGACGACGAACAGCACCGAGGTCGCGGTGCGCAGGATGATCGCGGCATCACTGACGATCCGATCGCGCGGCACCACGATGTGCACACCCTTGGAGGCGCGCACGTGGAAACGGCCGCGATTGTGCGAAAGCGCCTGGACCTCGTCGGTCCACACGCCGGTCGCATTGATCACCACGTGCGCGCGGATCTCGCCGGTGCGGCCGTCCTCGCTGTCACGCACCTTCACCCCGACGAACCGGTCGGCCTCGCGCAGGAAGCCGACCACCTGGGTGGAAGTGCGGATCACCGCGCCGTAGTGCGCGGCGGTGCGCGCGACCGTCATGGTGTGGCGGGCGTCGTCGACGACGGTGTCGTAGTAGCTGACGCCGCCGATCAGCGCGTCGCGACGCAGACCGGGCGCGAGCCGAAGTGCGCCCTGGCGCGATAGATGTTGTTGGCCGGGAACGGATTTCGCGCCGCCCATGGTGTCATAGAGCACCAATCCGGCCGCCACGTATGGGCGTTCCCAGCCGCGGTGGGTCAGCGGGTACAGGAAGCGCAGGGGTTTCACCAGATGCGGCGCGAGCGTGGACAGAGCGAGTTCGCGTTCCCGCAAGGCCTCGCGCACCAGCCCGAACTCCAACTGCTCCAGGTACCGCAGGCCGCCGTGGAACATCTTCGAGGACCGGCTGGAGGTGCCGGAGGCGAGATCACGCGCCTCGACCAGCGCCACTTCGAGACCGCGCGTGGCCGCGTCCAGCGCGATACCGGAGCCGACCACACCACCGCCGACCACGACCACATCGAAGTGGTCCTTGCCGAAGCGCTCCCAGGCCGTCGCGCGCTGTTCGGGGCCGAGGAACTGCGAATCCGGTTTCATGGTCATGCTCGACTCCTCCAGCCGACGCGGCGTCGGGTGTAGACGACGTTGGTGGTCTATCGGGCACACGATCGAGCTGCTCGTCATGGCTGCGCTGGTCTACAGGCTAGGCGAATCGGCACCGATCCCAGCTCGGGCGCGGAGGCCGTGTCGCCGCGCCCGGTCCGGCCCGAGCTACCCACGGGTAACCACTGCCAACACTAATCGAGCAACGCGGACCCCGCGATGTGGCGCACGGCGCGCGGTGACTTTAGTAGCCTGCTGCAATGCGACGGTATGTGGCCGCGATCGACCAGGGCACCACCTCGAGTCGGTGCATCGTCTTCGACCGGCAGGGCCGCGTGGTCGGCGTCGCCCAGCGCGAGCACGAGCAGATCTTCCCGCGGCCGGGCTGGGTCGAGCACGATCCGGAAACCATCTGGCGCAATACCGAATTCGTGCTCGGCGAGGTGCTGCGAAGCGCGGGTATCGCGGCCGAGGAGATCAACGCGGTCGGCGTCACCAATCAGCGCGAGACGACGGTGGTGTGGGATCGGGCCAGTGGCAAGCCGATTCACCACGCGATCGTCTGGCAGGACACCCGCACCGATCGGCTGGTCACCGAACTCGGCGGCGAATTCGGCCCGACGCGCTACCAGGACCGCACCGGTCTGCCGCTGTCCACGTATTTCGCCGGGCCGAAACTGCGCTGGATTCTCGACAATGTCGACGGTGCGCGGGCCAGGGCCGAGGCGGGCGAGCTGTGTTTCGGCACCATCGACAGCTGGGTGCTGTGGAACCTGACCGGCGAGCACATCACCGATGTGACCAACGCGTCGCGCACCATGCTGATGGATCTGCGTACGCTGCAATGGGATCCAGGGATCTGCGCGGAATTCGGCGTGCCGCCATCGATGCTGCCCGAGATCCGCAGTTCCGCCGAGATCTACGCGCAGATCACCTCCGGCCCGCTGGCCGGCATACCCGTCGCCGGCATCCTCGGCGACCAGCAGGCGGCGACCTTCGGCCAGGCCTGCCTGTCCCCCGGTGAGGCCAAGAACACCTATGGCACCGGCAATTTCATGCTGCTCAACACCGGAACGACACCGGTATTCAGCAAGCACGGACTGCTGAGCACGGTCTGCTATCAGCTCGGCGGCCAAGCCGCGGTGTACGCGCTGGAGGGCTCCATCGCGGTGACCGGCTCACTGGTGCAGTGGTTCCGGGACAATCTCGGCATCATCGCCACCGCGGACGAGATCGAGCCACTGGCCCGCAGCGTCGAGGACAATGGCGGCGCGTACATCGTCCCCGCCTTCTCGGGCCTGTTCGCGCCCCGTTGGCGGCCGGATGCCCGCGGCGTGATCGCTGGTCTCACCCGCTTCGTCAACAAGGGCCATCTGGCGCGAGCGGTGTTGGAGTCCACCGCATTTCAGACTCGCGAGGTGATGGACGCGATGCGCGCCGACGCGCAATCCCAGGCGCTGCCGCTGGAGCTGACCACCCTCAAGGTAGACGGCGGCATGGTCGGCAACGACCTGCTGATGCAATTCCAATCCGACATCCTCGATGTGCCCGTGGTCCGTCCGGTCGTCAACGAAACCACGGCGCTGGGAGCCGCCTACGCGGCCGGGCTCGCGGTCGGACTGTGGGAGAGCACCGACGACATCCGCGCCAACTGGGCCGCCGACAAGACCTGGCAACCCGCGATGTCGGCCACAGATCGCGACACCCACTTGGCCGCATGGAACAAGGCCGTCGAGCGCACCTATAACTGGGTGGATTGACGCCGAAATCCGTTCGCAGCAGCGGGGTTACCGAGCACTACTCCGCGGCGCGGGCCAAGCGGTCGACCGCTTCCTCCAGCGTCGACGCGTCGAATGTGGTGAAACACATGCGCATCGAATGGCTGTAGTCGGTGTCGACGGCAAAGGACGAGCCGGGCACGAAGGCGACGCCGTGTTCCAGCGCCCGCGGCAGCAGCCGATCAGTATTCGTGCCGTCGGTGAAATCGGCCCACACGAACATGCCACCGTTGGCGTCGGTGCAGGTCACGCGCTCGCCGAAGCGGCTGCGCACGGCGTATACCAGCGCCTTGGCGCGCTCGCCGTAGGCGCTGCGCACGGTATCGACGTGACCGGTCAGCCAGGATTCGTCGGTGAGCAGGTCGGCGGCGATCTGGTGGGTCAGCGCCGAACCACACAGGTCCGCACCCTGTTTGAGCAATTCGACCGCGCGGCAGACCCCTTCCTGAGCCACCATCCAGCCGACGCGCAGCGCGGGCGAGAGGATCTTCGAGGCGCTGGAGAGTCGAATCACGTTGCGGGAGTACGTCGCCACCGGATCGGGCGCGGGCTGGTCGAACCAGAGCTCGCCGTACGGGTCGTCCTCGATCACCCAGAACCCGTACGCGTCCGCGAGTTCGGCCAACTCGCGTCGCCGCGGCGTACTCATCGTGACGCCGCCCGGATTGTGGAAGTTGCTCACGGTGTGCACGACCGCCGGACGCTCACCGCGCGCGAGCAAGTCCTGCAGCACATCCACCCGCATACCCTCCGAATCCAAGGGCACCGCCACAATTCGCGCGCCAGCGGCCCGGAACACTTGCAGTGCACCGACATACGCCGGATCCTCGACGACAACCAGCGCGCCCGGATCCAGCAGCACCTCGGCAAGTAGCGAAAGCGCTTGCTGCGAGCCATGAGTCACGAATACCTCGTCCAGCGCGACCGCACGGCCGAGCTTGGCCGTCTCCCGCTCCCGCAGCACCTCGCGCAGCGGCGCCCAGCCGGGCGACTCGGTGTACTGCAATACCGCCGAACTCCCCAGCGCCGCATCGGCCGCCGCGGCGAGTCGCTCACGCGGCATCAGCTCCGCATCCGGTAGTCCGCCCGCCAGGCTGATCACCTCGGCGCGCGTGGTCAGCTTCAGCAGGTCACGGATCGCCGAGCTCTTCAGTCCGCCAAGCTTGGCCGCGAGCGGTGGATTGGTCGGCGACATGAAAAAACCTCCGAGGGGACGCCACGGTACGCGAATGCTCCCCCGCCGCCCCGGATATTTTGCCGGTCGTTGGGAGCGAACGATCGTCTCGTCGCGGGCTGATAGTTCAGTGCGTACTGAGTTCTGGGCGTACCGGACGAGTTACCCATGTGCTTGCGAAATCAGCAGCCCACTTACCGTATCATGGGATGAATTTTCGCTATTCGTCGCAGCGGAGCGTCAGATCCGCTCCCGAATCGCGAAGATCACGGTCTTGCCGTCCCGGTCCACCGTGGTCACGGTCTGCCGGTACACATTGGTCGTGCCGTCGGGACGATGCTCGGTCAGATCCACCTCGAAGGTGTCGCCGGCGACCTCGGCGACCCGCAGGCAATGTGTGCTGCCGACCGGGATCTGGTCATTGATGGCCTGCTGGATGATCTCGGCGGTAGAGACGTTCTCCGCGTCCGGCGCTACATACTTCCTGGCCTTCTCGCCATTGCGGTCGACGTAGAACTCGTACTGGAAGCCGAGAATCGCGCCCGCGCCACTGGACGTGTCGCCCTGGCCGTTACCCCGGGTCACCCTGCCGTCCTTACTGGCCGGACAGCTCAATGCGGCGGAGGTGCTCGGCGGTGGCGGCGGTGCCGCCTTCGGGCTGGTGTTGTCGTCGCGGCTGACCGCGACGAAGGTCACCACGAGCGCGAGCGCCACCACGACCGCGGCCAACACACCGAGCGCGATCCACCGGCCGCGCGAACCCGACCGGGACGGCGTAGCGGCGATCTCATCGGAGAGCAGTTTCGGCGCAAGACGTTTGGCGATCGGATCGTCGGCCCATGACAGGCCCGGCGGCTCGGGTGGCGGGGTCGGCACGCCGCCGGACTCGGTGGGGCTGTTCCACCAGGTCTCGCGCTGCGCCGGGGGCGGCGTCGTGTGCCGGACGGTGGCCTCGGTGGGATCCGGTTCGACCGGCGGCTGCGGACGCCGCGTCGGTGGGGGTGGGGGTGGCGGCGCATCGCCGAACACCGTCGAGTCCGGCGCGCGGTACTGCGGCGGGGGCGGCGGCACCGACGGCGGCTCGTCGGCAGGACGCCAGATCAGCTCGGGATGATCGGTGGCCGGTTCCGGCACGGCCCACTGCGGTCGAACCTGTCCACCCGTCGGCGGGCCGAAATCGCCCGTCGGCGGGCCGAAATCGCCCGTCGGCGGACCGAATTCGCCCACCGGCGGACCGAATTCGGAGACCGGCGGGCCGAAATCGTCCAACGGGGGACCGAACTCCGACCCGGACTGGTCGGATTCGTTGTCCTTGCCATCACCCACGGAGCCCACACCAAATCCTTTCCCCAGGACACACGTGTGGGGCGGTCGCGAACGACCGCCCCACCCGTCGAATCAGCTCGTGTCAGTACTGGAGTGACCCACCCCACTGGGTGGTGACCCCGGCAACGTTGACCGTCTGCGGAGCCAGTTCGCCTGGCGGCACCGGAAGTTTAACTTGCGCGGCGGCCTCGAGCGCAGCTTCGCCGCCCGGCTGTTCCCGAATCCAGTGCTCGACCGCGGCCTTGGCCAGGTTCGCCTGGGTGGTGTCGAGGACCAGCTCGGTCTTGTTATCGGCCAGACCCTCGCCACCGGTGTAGCTGGTGACCTTGACGGTATTGGCGCCGATGTACTCGACCGAGACACCGGCCTCGCCCGCACCGGTCGGGGTGCGGTACCCGATGGTGCCGACATAGCCGTCGGCGTTGTTGAAGTGATGGGTGTTGGCCACGTAACCCGAGGCCAGTGAACCACCATCGATATTGGCGCTGATCTCCTGGTGCGGACCGTCCATCTCGACGACCGGGGCGGCGGGCGCCTGCTGGAAGCGCGGTGCCTGCCAGCGCGGCTGCTGCACCAGCGTCTCGGTCTCCGGCTGCTGCGCGGTCCGGGCGTTGGGATCGGTCGGGTTCACCGCACCCGGCTCGGCGGGCTTCGGCGTGGTGCCGGGGGCCGTCTCCGGTACGACCGCGGGGATCGCGGGACCGGTCTGGCCGGGCACCGGCAGCGGTGCGACGCGCGGGGTGGTGACACCCGGCTGCGTCGGCACGGACAGCTTCGGATCCTTCGGCTGATTCGGCATCACCTGATTGGGGTCCGGGGTGGTGACGCCGGGCTGACTCGGCGTCGGCTTGGTCTCCGGCTTACCTGGGTCCGGCTTGGTGGTCTCCGGCTGTGCCTGATCCGTCGGCGCACTGGTGCCCGGATCGGCCGGGGCCGGTGCCGGGTTGGTCGGAGTACTCGGCTGATCCGGAACTGCCCCCGCCGGCGCCGCGAAGAGAGTGGCCACGGCCGCCGCGGTGGCCAGCGGCAACGATGTGCTCGCCATCGCTCGCTGCGCCCGACTCGGCTTACGATGTTTCACTTTTCGCAATCCCTTTCCCGGGTGCGACCGACTCGGTCACACACAGTTATCCCTGGTGAGACGCTTGGCCCCTGAAGCAGGAGCGGCGAACGACCATGCGGCCGTTCGCCGTTCCCGCTGGAAAGGATCGATCCCCCCACACAGAACCCTCGCGATCGCCCGCCGATCGCATCTCTGCGGGAAGTGAACCACATGCGGGCCTGCCTGGCAACGCGGTGAAAGTTCAGACAAGACAGTAAGACTCGGGGCACCAGAGATCGACCGCGTAATTGGCCACGACGGAGCGAGTCTTACGGGCGATGTTCGCGGCCCTATCGCAGGTGCGGCAAATCCAACACAGCTGTTAATCCAGGTCGTCGTGCCGCATGAGCAGGCGCGCGGCCTCGGTCACCGAGCCGGTGAGCGACGGGTATACCGAGAAGGTCTGGGCGAGATCGTTCACGGTCAGATTGTTCTGTACCGCGAGCGCGATCGGCAGGATCAGCTCCGAGGCGATCGGCGCGACCACCACGCCACCGATGACCACACCGGTCGCGGGCCGACAGAAGATCTTGACGAAACCCCGTCGCAGACCCGACATCTTGGCGCGCGGGTTGGTATTCAGCGGCAGCATCACCGTGCGCGCGGGCACCTCACCGTTATCGATGGCGGTCTGGCTCACGCCGACGGTCGCGATCTCCGGACGGGTGAACACCGCCGAGGCGACGGTCTTCAACCGAATCGGGCTGACGCCCTCACCCAGCGCGTGGTACATCGCGATCCGACCCTGCATCGCGGCCACCGAGGCCAGCGGCAGTAGACCGGTGCAGTCGCCGGCCGCGTAGATACCGGGCACCGAGGTCCGCGACACTCGGTCCACCCGCAGGTAACCACCACGGTCGAGTTCGATGCCGACTCGTTCCAGACCGAGGTCGTCGGTGTTCGGGATCGAGCCCACGGTCATCAGCGCGTGCGTGCCGGTGACGGTGCGGCCGTCCGACAGCTTGACCACGATGCCCTCGGCGGTGCGCTCCACCGCATCGGCGCGCGCATGTTTGACCAGCTCGACACCACGTTCGGCGAGTGCGTCCTCGAGCACGAGGGCGGCGTCGGCGTCTTCACCGGGCAGCACGCGGTCGCGGCTCGAGACCAATTTCACCCGTACGCCCATCTCGGTATAGGCGGAGACGAATTCGGCGCCGGTCACACCGGAACCGACCACCACCAGGGTCTCCGGCAGCTCCGCCAAGTCGTAGAGCTGACGCCAGTTCAGGATGCGCTCGCCATCGGGCTCGGCGCCGGGCAACACGCGCGGGCTCGCACCGGTCGCGATCAACACCACTTCGGCCTCGATGAACTGCTCGGTGCCATCGGCCAGCAGCGCGCGCACGCGGTGCGCGGCCATCCCGGAGGCCCGATCGCTGAGCTGTCCGCGCCCAGCCATTACCGTCACTCCGGCGGCCTGCACCTTGGATCGGATATCGGAGGACTGCGCGAGCGCGAGCGCCTTCACGCGCGCGTTCACCTCGCCGAGTTCGATCTGGGCCTGGCTCGGATCGAGCGTAATGCCCAGGTCACGGGCGCGACGCAGGTCGGTGCGCACGCCGGTCGAGGCGATGAAGGTCTTGGACGGCACACAGTCCCACAGGACGCACGCCCCGCCGATGCCGTCGCAATCGATCAGGGTGACCGTGGCCCCGTGTTGGGCCGCCACCAATGCCGCTTCGTAACCGGCCGGTCCGCCACCGATGATCGCTATGCGGGTCATGGATACCTCCGCTGGAGCTGTTCGACCGGGATCTCCGGTGCCGGTGGTCAACGTTAGCTGGCGAACACACTGTCATCTCGCCGGGATAGAGACGAGGCGCGCAGGTTATTGGATACCCTTGCGTCGTGCCGATCTACGCCGCCTACGGGTCGAACATGGACTCGTCCCAGATGCTCGAGCGCTGTCCGCACTCCCCCATGTCCGGGACAGGCTGGTTGGAGGGCTGGCGCCTCACCTTCAGCGGTGACGACATCGGCTGGGAGGGCCCGCTGGCCACCGTTGTCGAGGAGCCGGGCTCCCGAGTATTCGTCGTGCTCTACGACGTATCCCCCGAGGACGAGCAGCGCCTGGACCGCTGGGAGGGCTCCGACTTCGGCATCCACCGCAAGATCCGGCTACGGGTGACGCCGAGCCCGGGCAGCGGTTCCGACCCAATCCTGGCCTGGCTGTATGTCCTCGACGCGTACGAGGGCGGGCTGCCGTCGGCGCGCTATATCGGCGTAATGGCCGACGCGGCCGAAAAGGCCGGCGCGCCAGCGGAATACGTGCACGCGCTACGCACCCGCAACAGCAAGAACGTCGGTCCCGGCTTCTTCGGCAACTGAGCTCGACGCAACAGCGGCCGATCCATTCGGATCGGCCGCTTCCGTATTTTTGCTGTCAGCCCGCGCTGAGCACGATATTGCTGAGCACTCGAACCCCGACCGCGAGCGCGCGCTCGTCGATGTCGAAGTTCGGCTGGTGCAGATCCAACTGCTCGCCGTGACCGGACCAGACGCCGAGGCGGGCCATCGCGCCGGGCACCTCCTCCAGGTACCAGGAGAAGTCCTCGCCGCCGCCGGACTGCATGGTGTCGGCCAGTGCGTCCGGGCCGATCGCGCGGATCGCGTCCTCGAATATCCGGGTCGAATGTTCGTCGTTGACCACCGGCGGCACGCCGCGCTTGTAGTTCAACTGGTAGCGCACCCCGGTCGGGGCGAGCAGACCGTCCACGATCTCGCGCACCATCGGTTCCAGCAACGACCAGGTCGCGTGATCGCCGGTACGGACGGTGCCGGTGAGCATGCCGGTCTGCGGAATCGCGTTGGGCGCTTTGCCCGCACTGACCGCACCCCAGACCATGACTGTGCTGGTGCGCGGGTCGATGCGGCGGCTGAGCAGGCCGGGCAGTCCGGTGATCACCGTGCCGATGGCGTAGACCAGGTCGCTGGTCAGGTGCGGGCGCGAGGTGTGGCCACCAGGGGAATCCAGGACCAGTTCGATGGTGTCGGCGGCCGAGGTGATCGCACCGACCCGGATGCCGATGCGGCCGACCTCGAGCCGGGGATCGCAGTGCAGTGCGAAGATTCGGTCCACGCCCGCCATCGCCCCGGCGGCGACCATATCGATCGCACCACCCGGCATGACCTCTTCGGCGGGCTGGAATACGAACCGCACGCCCACCGGCAGCCGCATATCGGCCAGCGCGAGCGCGGTGCCGAGCAGAATCGTGGTGTGCGCGTCGTGGCCACAGGCGTGCGAGACGCCGGGGACCGTGGAGGCGAAGCTCAGCCCGGTGAACTCCTGCAGCGGCAGCGCGTCCATATCTGCGCGCAGGCCGATCCGCGGCGCGTCCGTCGGGCCGATATCACAGAGCACTCCGGTGCCGTTGGGCATCTTCTGCGGCGAGAGTCCGGCCTTGGTCAGCCACGTCGCGACAAACTCGGTGGTGCCGAATTCGGTGCGGGAAAGCTCCGGGTTGGCGTGGATGTGGCGACGCCACTGGACGAGATCGACCGTATGGTCGGCCAACCATGACTCGACCGCGTCCTGCCCGGTCTGCACGATATCCGCCATTACGACGCTCTCCGAATGTCCGTTGGCCGAATTTCCGTCAGCCGAATCTCCCGTGGCTTGATTCCCCGTGGTCACACCCGCTGCCGCACCGGGGGCGGTAACCCGCGCCGCCAAACGGCCGGTAGTGCTCACCGAATGTCCTCCTGTCGTTGAACGAGCTGTTGCAACAACCTGCTTCTATGTACTTCATCGCGGGCTATCGCGATGGCGGTACACGCGAGCGCGAGCGCGCCATCGGTTACCGCACGATCCGCCGAGGCGTTGACACTGGCCGCGGCGAAGCCGGGCTGATGAGTCACCGCCCCACCGGCATCTATGCCGATGACCGGATGGATGCCCGGAATGACGTTGGTGACGTTGCCCATATCCGTACTCCCGAGCGGTCGCTGCGCCTCGAGTTCCGGTGCGATCGGCACCCGGCCCAAACCGACGATCTGCTCGCGATAGGCACACAGTAGTGCCGAATCGGGCGTTAGCTCGGTATATGTCGGCGCAACCGTCCGGATCTCGTGGGTGCAGCCGGTTGCCAACGCACCCGCCTCGAAACAAGCCGACGCTCGTCGCATCAGATCGTCGAGGGATGCGGAGTCGACTGCGCGTAGGTAATACAGCAGTTCCGCACGTCCGGGCACGATGTTGGGGGCCACGCCACCGTCGCTGACTATACCGTGAAGTTGCTGTCCGGGTCGGAGATGCTGACGCAGCAATCCAAGAGCAACCTGCGCGACGGTCACCGCGTCACCCGCGTTGCGACCCATTTCCGGCGCGGCGCTGGCATGCGCCTCGCGGCCGTGGAACATCACCGACAGATCGGCCAGCGCCAGCGAGCGCGCATCCACGATGTCGATGGGGCCCGGATGCACCATCATCGCCATCGCGACATCGTCGAAGACACCCCGTTCGAGCATCAGCACCTTGCCGCCGCCACTCTCCTCGGCGGGGGTGCCGAGCACGACGACGGTGATGCCGAGCGCGTCGGCGACCTCGGCCAGACCGAGCGCGGCGCCGACCGCGGCGGCGGCAATGATGTTGTGCCCGCAGGCATGTCCGATGCCGGGCAGCGCGTCGTACTCGGCGCAGATGCCGACGGTGAGATCACCGGAGCCATAGCTGGCGCGGAACGCCGTGGGCAGCTCGGCGATGCCGGTCTGGATCTCGAAGCCGCGTTCGGCCAGCGGCGCGATGGTCTTGGCGACGCTGCGGGTCTCCTGGAACGCCAGCTCCGGTTCGGCGTGGATGGCGTGCGAGAGATCGATCAGTTGGGCGGTCGCGGCCTCGATCGCGTCCGACACCATCGCCTCGTAGCGACTGCTCGCAGGTCGCTCGCAACGATCAGCATCCGTGCGCGCGACGTCATCGTCAGTGCGGGAATCGGGGTGGCCGCTGCGCGGTGGTGGCATGGCACACAGTGTCGCACTGCGCCGCTGATCAGGTGCGGCCCACGCCCCGGCGCGGGGCGAACCCGCCGCGCAATAGTTGCGATCAGGCTGCGGTTAACCCGGGGCGAACGCCAGATTCTCCGGGGTGGTCGGGGTGGCGAGACCGGTCAGCGCCTTGGCGTGCAGCGACCGCTTGATCACCGGCAGATTCGGCTTGCGGTTTGCTGCGAGCGCGGCGGCGCGCTCGATCGCGGACGTCAGCAACACATCAGCATCGGCCTTGGCGTCGACAATGCCCGCGGCGATCGCCTCGTCCGCGGCGAAGCGATGCCCGGCGGTCATGGCCTGCACGCAGACCTGATTGGTGAGCCGCTCGGTGAGCAGCGCGTTCATGCCGACGGTGAACGGCATGCCCAGGTGCACCTCGGGCAGGCACCAGAAGCCGCGGTCGCCGCGCATCACCCGGAAGTCGTGCGAGGTGGCCAGCATCGCGCCCGCGCCGAAGGCGTGACCGTTGATGGCGGCCACCGTCGGCATCGGGAAGGTGAGCAGCCGGGAGTAGACGGTGTGCACACGGTCGAGGTAGCCGTGCATCTTGTCGAGGTTGGCGAACAGCCAGTCGGTGTCGAGCCCGTTGCTGTAGAACTTCCCGGTCGCCGTGGTGACCAGCGCCGCCGGTCCCTCGGACGCCTCGACCTGATCGAGCAGGCCGTGGAATTCATCGATCCAATCCGGATGGAAACGGTTCTCGCTGTCGGTCTGCCCCTCGTTCCCGAGGTAGACGACAAACACATCCCCTTCACGTCCCAGATACGGCATGCGTGCAGCGTAACGGGTCCTTATCGGTTCCCCTACTCGTGGGTAGCTAACCCTCGGCAGGTCGCATCGCGAACACCTGGTCGTCAGATAGCCACCTCCGTAACCACCACGGAGCGAGTCTTACGAGCGACCGTTCGCGGCCCGTCCCGCGTCCGAGCCGTCGAAGCGCATGCGACGCAGTCGCGAGTCTCGACGGCTCGGACGCGAGACATCCAGGGGCCGCGAACACGCCGCGCCGCAGGCGCGGCCAAAAGATACAGTGTGGTCATGCTTGCCGAACAGGCCGCGAAGGCGATCGCCGAACGTACGGGAGTGCCGCGTCACCGGGTTGCGGTGGTGCTCGGCTCGGGGTGGCAGGAGGCGGCCGCGGAGATCGGCACGGCGTCCGCGTCGGTGCCGATGCCGGAGCTGCCCGGGTTCGGGACGCCGAGCGCGCAGGGGCATGTCGGGATGGTGCATTCGGTGGCCGTCGACGATACCCCGGTATTGCTGCTGATGGGACGTCAGCATCTGTACGAGGGGTATCAGCCGAGCGATGTCGTGCATCCGGTGCGCGCGGCGATCGCGGCGGGCGCGGAAACCGTGGTGCTCACCAATGCCGCGGGCGGAATCCGGGATGGGCTGTACGTCGGTGAGCCGGTGCTGATCGGCGACCATCTCAATCTCACCGGCCGCACGCCGTTGACCGGGGCGACCTTCGTCGACCTCGTGGACGCGTGGGATCCCGAATTACGCGCGCTGGCAAGGGAAATCGACCCGAGTCTGACCGATGGCGTATACGCGGGCCTGACCGGACCGCAGTACGAAACCCCCGCCGAGATCCGGATGCTGCGCACCATGGGCGCGGATCTGGTCGGCATGTCGACTGTGCTGGAGGTGATCGCGGCCCGAGCGCTCGGCGCGAAGGTGCTCGGCATCTCGCTGGTCACCAATCTCGCCGCGGGCGTCACCGGTGCGCATCTGTCCCATGCCGAGGTACTCGCCGAAGGACATGCGGCCGCACCGCGATTGGGCAAACTGCTGCGCGGCGTACTGGAACGGCTCTAGATGCTGCGCTTCGGCACCGCCGGGCTGCGCGGGCCGTTGCGGGACGGCCCCGACGGGATGAACCCGACCACCGTGAGCAGGGCGACGGCGGGACTCGCCGATTGGCTGCGCGACCGCTGTCTCGGCGGCGGCGCGGTGGTCGTCGGCCGCGACGCGCGGCACGGCTCCGCCGAGTTCGCCATCGCCACCGCGGAAATCTTTGCCGCCGCGGGCTTTCCGGTGACACTGCTGCCGCGCCCACTGCCCACGCCGATCGTCGCCTACGCGGTGCGTGAACTGGGAGCCGTTGCCGGAGTACAGATCACCGCATCGCACAATCCCGCGACGGACAACGGCTACAAGGTGTACCTGGACGGCGGCGCGCAGCTGATCGCCCCGGCCGATACCGAGATCGAGCGCTGCATCGAGGCGGTCGGCGAGCCGATCGCCCGCACGCCGGTCACCCCCGCCGACGATGGCCTGGTGCGTCGCTACCTCGAGCGGGTGGCCCGGCTGCCCGAGCTGATCGGTGGTCCCGGCGAACGCGCCGACGTCCGAATCGTATTGACCCCGTTGCACGGTGTCGGCGGCGACACTGCCGTCGCAGCCCTTGCCGCGGCGGGATTCCAGCATGTGCACGTCGTCGGTGAACAGTTCGCACCGGACGCCGACTTCCCCACTGTCGCCTTCCCGAATCCCGAAGAGCCCGGAGCCACCGACCTCTTACTCGGCACCGCAACCCGAATCGGCGCGGATATCGCTATCGCGCTCGACCCGGATGCCGATCGCTGTGCCATCGGGATCCCGGACGGCGACGGCGGGTGGCGCATGCTGCGCGGGGACGAAACCGGCGTAATCCTCGGTGATTGCGTGCTGCGGACCGCACCACCGTCCGCGTTGGTGGCCACCACGATCGTGTCCTCGCGGCTGCTCTCGAAACTCGCCGCCGCCCGTGGCGCCAGGTACGCCGAAACCCTGACCGGCTTCAAATGGCTGGCCCGCGCGGGCGACGGCCTGGTCTACGCCTACGAGGAAGCCATCGGCCACTGCGTGGACCCGGCCACCGTCCGCGACAAGGACGGCATCTCCGCGGCGGTACTCGCCGCCGACCTCGTCGCCCGGCTGAAGGCCGCGGGCCGCACCCTCGCCGACGAACTCGACGACTACGCGGTCGAATTCGGCCTGCACGCCACCGATCAAGTCGCGCTGCGCCTGCCGGATCCGGCCGCCGCCGCGAACGTGGTCGACCGGCTGCGCGCCGCGCCGCCCGGCGAGATCGCCGGCGAGCCGGTCAAATACACCGATCTGCTGCAGGTGCGCGGCCGAATGCGCACCGACGCACTGATTTTCGAGGGCGCGGCCGCACGAATCGTGGTCCGCCCGTCCGGCACCGAACCGAAACTCAAGTGCTACCTGGAAGTGGTCGAGCCGGTCGCCGGTCGCGCGGCACTCGCCGCCGCGCGAACAGCGGCCGAGCTACGCCTGACCGAGCTGCGCGCCTTCTGCGGCGGACTCTGACCCGCAACGATCAGCGGGGACCGAATTGGCGGTCGCCCGCATCACCGAGGCCGGGGACGATGTAGGCGTCGGAGTTCAGGCCCGCGTCGACAACGGCGGTGACCAAACGCACCGGCAGACCCGAATCAGCCAGCGCCGCAACGCCTTCGGGTGCGGCGACCACGCAGACCGCGGTGATGTCGGTAGCCCCTCGGGCGGCGAGCAACGCCAAGGTGTGGCGCATCGAACCGCCGGTGGCCAGCATCGGGTCGAGGACGAAGACCGGCAGTTCGGACAGGTCGGCGGGCAGCGACTCCATATAGGGCACCGGCTGGTGGGTCGTTTCGTCGCGGGCGATGCCGACGAAACCGACTCGCGCGTCGGGGATCAGCTCGGCGGCCGCGTCGACCATGCCGAGCCCGGCGCGCAGCACCGGCACCAGCAGCGGCGGCTTGGCCAGGCGCGTGCCATCGGTCTGTGCGACCGGCGTGGTGATCGGGAACCGATCCACCGGCGCCTCGCGCAGCGCCTCGTAGATCAGGATCCCGGTGAGATCGCGTAGTGCCGCACGGAAAGCGGGATTGGGCGTGCGCGCATCGCGCATCGTCGTCAGCAGGGCAGCGGCGAGTGGATGGTCCACGGTGTGCGTGCGCATGAGGGAACGATAAGGTCGAATTCGAGTTCGGCGGCGTTCCTCCACCCGAATTTTTTTCGAACGGCTGGAACCGATCGGTAAGGCAGCGCGTCGAACTAGGTAGATGACGTACTCTGCCTGGGAACAAACAGATGGGGGAAGCACTATGCGAAAGATGTCGGCCGACACCGAGGGCATCACCGCCTACGGCGCGACCGCCGGGGCCATGTCCGGTGATCTCGCGGCCGCCGGGGTGAGCGCCGCGGCCGCCGATCCCACGCTGCTGGGTCCCATCATGGGTTTGATCGGCGGTGATTTCATGGCCGCCTACGCCGCGGCGCACGCCGGGCACGTCGCGTCGATCGGCCAATTGTCGGCGGTGCTCGCGAGTGTCGGCGGCACGGCCGTCGGCTCGGCCGTCGTACTCGAGGAAACCGACCTGAACAATGCCGCCGGGCTGAACGCCACCGGACTGGACGGGTGACGCGGTGATCGACGTCAGCGCCCTGGTCCAGCCACTGCTCGACCTGCTCTCCAGCTTCGGTACCGGCGTCCTGCCCACCGGCGGACCCGCCGACGCACTGACCTCCACCTCGTCCGCCGTCGACCAGGTGCACGCGCTCGGCCGCAACAGCATCAACCAGGTGAATACCGCGTGGGACGGCGCGGCCGCCGATGCCGTCACCGCGAAGGCGCTGCGGGTGCAGACTTCCGCCGCCACCATTTCCGACCGCGGCAACGATATGGCTACCGTCGTGAATCAGGCTGCCGCCCAGGTCGAATCGGGCCAGAAGGATCTCAACGGGATCGTCCAGTCGTTCGTGAACCAGGCCACCAGTCTCGGCCCCGCACTCGCCACACCGGCGGGTCTGACGGTGCTCGTCGGCTCCGCGATCGATCACATCGGCCAGGGTCTGAATGTCGTCGGCCGCGTGCGCAACGAGCTGGATACCCAGACCGCGTCGATGAACGAGTTGACCCCCGCGCCGTCGACGCCGTCGCTGTCCAATGTCGCCAGCACGGCAAGCACCGCCACCCAGGGCGTTTCACAGTTGACCTCGACGGTCGGCAGCGTCGCGAGCGGTGCGGGCGGCATGCTGAGCAGTCTGATGAGCACGGCGAGCAAGAGCGCGACCACCTCGACCGCCGCCGCGACCAAACCGGGCACGTCCAACTCGGGCACTACGAGTTCGCCGACGACCACAGGCAAGGGCGTCAAGATCACGCTGCCCGACGGCAGCGTCGTCGAGGCGCCGAACGAGAAGGCCGCGACCGCGGTCCGCTCGGCGATCGGCGCCGTCGGCACGCCCTACGTGTGGGGTGGCAATACGCCCGGCTCCGGACTCGACTGCAGCGGTCTCACCAAATATGCCTATGGCGAAGCGGGCGTCGACCTGCCCCGGCTGGCCCAGGAGCAGGGCAACGGCCATATGCAGGTCTCGCCGGGTGATCTGATGCCGGGCGATCTGGCCGTCTGGGATGGCCATGTCGCGATGGTGGTCGGCAACGGGCAGTTCGTCGAGGCCGGTAATCCGGTCCAGATCAGCTCGGTTCGAACGGACAACATGGGTATGAACTTCTATGGCTTCTACCGGCCGACCTCATGAGTGAGCGGAGCGAACGAAACATGTCTGAGCCCCAGACACCACCGATACCCAATGTCACGGTGGCGTCGAGCAGCAACCGATCGGGCACCATCTCGGTCCGCGCCACCGATCAGGGCATGCCGATCGAGATCAAGTTCGAGCGCAGCGAATACCGTTACGGCGCGCAGACTCTGGCCGACGAGATCCTGCGGCTCACCAAGCGCTCCACCGTCGCCGCGCGGGCACGCCGCCGCGAGTTGCTCGCCGAGGCGGGGATGCCCGCCGACATCCTGGACAAGCTCGGACTGCCCACCCGCCAGGCCGCGGTGGACGAGCTGGACCGGATCGATGACGCGGACACGGGACCGACTAGCTGGATGAGGCCGGTATGAGCGAACAAACAATCAACACAGCTGCCCCAGCAGTCATGCCGGAGCCGAGCGGCAGCGAGGCGCGGGCATGAGTGAGCGAAGCGAGCGAACAATCAACACAGCTGCCCCAGCAGTCATGCCGGAGCCGAGCGGCAGCGAGGCGCGGGCATGAGTGCTGAGATGGACGCGCTGGTCGCGAACGCGACGGCGAAGCTCGAGGCGTTGGAGGCCGCGCTGTACGGCCTCAAGCAGGTGCACGGCCGGTTCCGCACCGAGGACGGCACGGTCGGCGTCGAGGTCAACAGCGATGGCGCATTGGTCGCGCTGACCCTGTCGGAGTCGGTCACCTCGCTGCCGCCAGCCGAGGTCGGACAGCTGATCGTCTGGGCCTGTCGGCAGGCCGCCGAGGACGCGGGCGACCAGCGATCGAAGGTCGTTGCGACACTGAACGAGTCGTTCGCACCTGCGCCGGATGGCGCCTCCGGCAGTGTTGGGGGCGGGCCGGATAGTCACTGACACGGAAGGTCGATAGGCTTCCGCACATGGCTTCTGGAGACATCGTCCCGATCGAGCTCGGCCTGACCGACGGCGATCTCGTCACCCTGTGGGCACCGCGCTGGCGCGACGGTGACGACGAGTGGGAGGCGTTCCTCGGACATGAGGACTCCCTCTATGGTTTCGAGAGCGTTGCCGAGCTGGCCGCGTTCATCCGGACCAACTCCGATAACGACCTCGTCGACCATCCCGCGTGGAAAGTCGTGGCCGGGTTGTCGGCGGCGGAACTGGAGCCGGAGGAGAACTTCACCTTCGATCTGGTCGGCGTGCCGGAGCTGGTCGCGAGCGATCCCGATGTGGACATCATCGGCGAGCTCGACGACACGCTCAGCATGGTTCGCAATATCGGTGAGGTGTGCGAGCTGGAGACGGTGACCAAGTTCTTCGGGTCCCATCCGGTGGTCGGCGCGCTGGCCAGCGGTGTGAGCGCGTTCGTCGGGCGCGATGGCGAAGAGCTGTGGGATCAGATCGGCGCGGCCATCGCCAAGGGTTGGGACGATGTCCTCGACGCCATCGACTCCGTGGTGCAGACCCCCGAGGTCGATGCCGAGGCCGTCGCGGTCGCGGAGGCCGAGTTGCTCGCCGCGGAGGAGAACGTCGTCGACGCCGACGATGTGGCCGACAGCGAAGAGGAAGAGGAATTCGAAACCGTCGACCTCGATGCGGACGACGAAGACGAGGACGCCGACGAGGACGAGTCGTTCTGGCACGAGGTCGGCATCGACCCGGTCAAGATCGTCACCTCCGACGGCACCTACTTCACACTGCGCTGCTACCTCGACGACGAGCCGATTTTCCTGGGCAAGGACGGCGACATCACCGTCTTCGGCTCCGAACGCGCGTTGGCCCGCTACCTGGCCGATGACCACGAGCACGAGCTGGCGCGGGTGAGCACCTACACCGATGTGCAGACCGCCGCCGTTGACGGTTCCCTCGAGGTCGAGGTCACCGACGAGAACGTCTACGTGCTGCCCGGTCTGGCCGACGATCTGGGCGAAGGCCCGGAGGCAGTGGATATCGAACAGCTCGATCTGGCGGTCGAGTTGTTCAGCGACGCCGCCGACTACGCCGATGACGATGCGGTGGAGCAGGCGCTGGCCCAGTCCACCCCGCTCGGCTGGTACGTCTCCTACCTGCTGAACCCGGACCCGACCCGGCTGGCCCCGAACCCGCCGTTCGACGCGGAGGCGAAGAGCTGGCGCGAACTCGAGCGCAACTTCGAGTCCCGGCTCACCCCGCACAAGTAGCCTCGCGGCCTCGTGCGCATCCAGATCACGGATGCGCACGAAACCTGTTGTCGCGCTGCCTATCCCAGCATGACCGCGTAGCCGGGCTTGATGATGTCGTCGATGATGCGCAGGCGGTCGGGGAAGGGGATGAACGCCGATTTCATCGCGTTGATGGTGAAGCGCTCGAGGTCGCTCCAGCCGTAGCCGAAGGTGTCGACCAGCTTGAGCATTTCCTGGCTCATGCTGGTGTCGCTCATCAGGCGATTGTCGGTGTTGACCGTCACGCGGAAGCGCAGCCGCGCGAGCAGGTCGAACGGGTGCTTGTCCAGCGCGGGCACCGCACCGGTCTGCACGTTCGAGGACGGACAGAGCTCGAGCGGAATTCGCATGTCCCGCACGTAGTTCGCGACCAGACCGAGTTGGGCGTCCTCGATCGAGCCGGGCACGGCAATGTCGTCGGTGATGCGCACGCCGTGGCCGAGTCGATCGCAGCCACAGAACGCCAGCGCCTCGTGGATCGACGGCAGCCCGAACGCCTCGCCTGCGTGAATGGTGAAGTGCGCGCTGTTGGCCCGCATGTACTCGAACGCGTCCAAGTGCCGGCTGGGCGGGAAGCCCGCCTCGGCGCCCGCGATATCGAAGCCGCCGACGCCACGGTCGCGCCAGCGCACGGTGAGTTCGGCGATCTCCCGCGAGCGCGCGGCATGCCGCATGGCGGTGAGCAGGCAGATCACCACGATCGGGTGGCCCGCGGCCGCCGCTGCCGCCTCGCCCTCGCGGAATCCGGCGAGAGTGTGCTCGACCACCTCGTCGAGGGTCAGGCCGAACTCCAGATGCTGTTCCGGCGCGAACCGGATCTCGGCGTAGACCACGCCGTCGGCGGCCAGGTCCTGCGCGCATTCGCGGGCGACGCGGCGCAGCCCCTCGGGTGTCTGCATCACGGCGACGGTGTGCGCGAAGGTCTCCAGGTAGAGCTCGAGCGAGCCGCTGTCGGCCGCGTCACGGAACCACGCGCCCAGCGCGGCTTCGTCGGTAGCGGGTAGATCGTCGTAACCGCAATCGGCGGCGAGCTCCAATACGGTCGCGGGCCGCAGACCACCGTCGAGGTGATCGTGCAGCAGCGCCTTGGGAGCTTGGCGGATCGAGGCAAGGGTCAAAGGCATCGGTCCTGTCATGACCACACGTTAGCCGCACATCCGGGTCGCCGCGCCTGTGATTGCCCTCTCCGATGCTCGGCTCCGAGATATTGACCGCATATCGCCCCCTCGAGTCGACAATCGGGCGGTCGTGCCGTAGTCGAAGCGACCACTCGTCCGGTTTTCACCGCCACCCGAATAGACGGCCGGAGCAGGCACTTTCCCAGCGAATCCGGCGATTCAGCCGGATTCCGGCGAAGAGTGCACGCTCAGAGCAGATTCGAGCACACCCGGGTGCGTCGTAATCCGACCGGTTTGATTGCTCCGAGGATGCCGGAGGGCAAGCCCCGACGGATCAGGCGCCGATTCGGTCCAAAACCAATACGGGCGCAGGCCGACGCTCGGCACCGATCGTGAACGCGCCGTCGAGAGCCGCGAGCGCGCCCGGAAAGGCTTCCGGAGTATCGGTGTGCAAGGTGAGCAGCGGTTGGCCCGCGATGATGGAATCGCCTGGTTTGGCGTGCATTTCGATGCCGGCCCCGGCCTGTACCGGATCGCCCTGTCGCGCGCGGCCCGCGCCGAGTCGCCATGCCGCGATGCCGACACCCATTGCGTCGAGCCGGGTCAGCACGCCATCGCTCTCGGCACGCACGATCTCGGTGTGTTTCGCCACAGGCAACGCCGCGTCGGGGTCGCCGCCCTGGGCACGCACCATCGCACGCCAGTGGTCCATCGCGCGGCCGTCGGCGAGCACATCGGCCGGGTCGATATCGATTCCGGCCTGGGCGACCATCTCCCGCGCCAGGGTGAGGGTGAGTTCGACGATATCGGCGGGACCGCCGCCTGCCAGCACGTCCACCGACTCGGCGACCTCGAGTGCATTACCCGCGGTGCGCCCGAGCGGGGTGTCCATCGCGGTCAGCAACGCCACCGTCCGCACTCCCGCATCGGTGCCGAGTTCGACCATCGCCGTTGCCAATTCGCGCGCGCCGTCCATGGTCTTCAGGAATGCGCCGGAACCGACCTTCACATCGAGCACCAGCGCGGCGGTGCCCTCAGCGATCTTCTTGCTCATGATCGAGCTGGCGATCAGTGGGATCGATTCGACCGTGCCGGTCACATCACGCAGCGCGTACAACCGCTTGTCCGCGGGCGCCAGATCCGCGCCCGCCGCGCACACCACGGCACCAATACCAGGGTCCGAAAGAATCTCCCGCATCCGCGACACCGGAACATCGGCCCGCCACCCGGGAATCGCCTCTAGTTTGTCCAGGGTGCCGCCGGTATGCCCGAGCCCGCGCCCCGACAATTGCGGCACCGCGGCCCCGCACGCCGCGACCAATGGCGCCAGCGGCAACGTGATCTTGTCCCCCACCCCACCGGTCGAATGTTTGTCCACCGTCGGCCGCCGCAGATCCGTGAATTCCATCCGCCGCCCCGAGGCGATCATCGCCGCAGTCCACCGCGCCGTCTCCCGCCGCGTCATTCCCCGCCACACAATGGCCATCGCCAACGCCGCCATCTGCTCGTCTGCGACCGCCCCCGTGGTGAATCCATCCACCACCCAATCGATCTGCGCATCCGACAACTCCCCGCCGTCGCGCTTGGTGGTAATGACCGAAACCGCGTCCACTGCCGTCACACCGGCCAGTCTGGCACGGACACGCTCGCCCCCTGGTTCCCGTCAGTGGGTTCCGATAGCCTCGCCACATCATTCGAAGCGAGGTAGGGGGAGCATTGACGTTCGCACACATGGACCGGCGCGTGGCAAAGCTCGAGTCTCGGGTCGGCGACGTCGAGACATGCCATAGCGAGTCCATCTACAAACTGACCAGAAGCGCCGTGAAGAGCGACATCGTCGAAGATCGCCTCATCGACGGCGTGAACGCTGTAGGACGCGGAATCGGACTGATCATGGAGCACATGGGACTCGCTCCGATCGATCTCCCGATCATCGCTGCCCCGTCCGAAGCCGAGATCGACGCCAAGCTCGAAGACGAGTACTGACCGAACGCATCGCCACCGGTCGTCACATCTGCCCGGCGTCCAGGTCGTAAGGACCGAAAGCGTCGGGCAGTAACTCACGCAGTGCGATGGGACCGCCCTTGTGGTCCACCAGGAGATCGGCCCCGCCGTGTTCGTACAACAGCTGACGGCAGCGCCCACACGGCATCAGGATTTGGCTTCGGGAATCGGTTACCGAGACGGCGATCAAGCGTCCCCCGCCGCCGGAAATCAAGTTACCGATGAGTACGCATTCGGCGCACAGGCCCAATCCATATGAGACATTTTCCACATTGCAGCCGCTCACAATTCGGCCGGCAGAGCTGAGAGCCGCCGCGCCGACGGGGAAACGGGAGTATGGCGCATAGGCGTTATGCATAACTTGAATGGCATTGGCGCGCAATATATTCCAGTCGATTTCTGACATCGGCGACCTCCCGTGAACCGGCCCGAACGAGGGCGCGCGAGGACCGCCGCACAACCCTTTACACATCAAGAAAGGTAAACCTAACTCGGCCGACTGTAGCGCAACGCACGGCACGCCGAATTAGTTCCGGCATTCGGAGGGGATTAGAGTCCAGAACAGATCGGTTCAGGTTCCCGGCGGCGGCCCCGCGCTTACGGAACAAAGCGCAGCCACCTGGGCATTTGCCCCCTCCAGGCAGTCGGCAAGGGACCTGCGACCGGGTCCATCAACGACGTTGGAGGCACCGCACTCTATGACCACGATAGAAGCTCCGGCACAGCCGAAGCGGAAGACGCTGTACCGAGGCGACCCCGGAATGTGGTCCTGGGCGCTGCACCGGATCACCGGTGTCACCATCTTCTTCTTCCTCTTCGTGCACGTCCTGGACACCGCGCTGGTTCGGGTCAGCCCCGACACCTACAACCGCGCCATCGAGACCTACAAGAACCCCATCGTCGCCCTGATGGAGATGGGTCTTGTCGTCTGTGTGCTGTTCCACGCGCTCAACGGCGTCCGCGTGATCCTGGTCGACTTCTGGGGCAAGGGCCCCAAGTACCAGAAGACGATGCTCTGGGTCATTCTCGCCATCTGGTTCGTGCTGGTGGTTCCGGCGATCGGCCGCCAGTTCTTCTACCTCTTCACGGAGCACTGACATGAGCGAGCGAACAATGAACACAGCCGCCAGTGCGGTCATGCCGGAGCCGAGCGCCAGCGAGGTGCAGGCATGAGCGAGCGAAGCGAGCGAACAATGAACACAGCCGCCAGTGCGGTCATGCCGGAGCCGAGCGCCAGCGAGGTGCAGGCATGAGCGCACCTGTTCTCGGTAAGTCGTACGACCGGCCCGCCAGCCTGGACCTTCCTCGCTCGCCGCGCGCCCGCTCGAACAACAACTTCGAGAAGTACGCGTGGCTGTTCATGCGCTTCTCCGGCCTGCTGCTGATCGTGCTGGTCCTGGGCCACATGACGATCATGCTGCTGCTCGACGGCGGCGTGAAGCGCCTGAACTTCGCCTTCGTGGCGGGCCGCTGGTCCAGCCCGTTCTGGCAGTTCTGGGATCTCACCATGCTCTGGCTGGCCCAGCTACACGGCGGCAACGGCCTGCGCACCGTGATCGCGGACTACTCCCGCAAGGACTCGACCCGCTTCTGGCTGAACACCGCGCTGGCCATCTCGATGATCCTCGTGGTGGGCGTGGGCACCTACGTCATCTTCACCTTCGACCCCAACATCAGTTAGGAACAGGCCAACTCCGATGAGTGAGCGCAGCGAACGAATCCTCGACACAGCGTGTTCCACACATGCCGGAGCCGAGCGCAGCGAGGTGGAGGCATGAGTGAATCCCGGATTCAGGAGCATCGCTACGACGTCGTCATCGTCGGTGCCGGTGGCGCCGGTATGCGCGCGGCGATCGAGGCCGGTCCCCGGGCCCGCACAGCCGTCCTGACGAAGCTCTACCCGACCCGCAGCCACACCGGTGCGGCGCAGGGTGGCATGTGCGCCGCACTGGCCAATGTCGAAGAAGACAACTGGGAATGGCACACCTTCGACACCGTCAAGGGTGGTGACTACCTGGTCGACCAGGACGCCGCGGAGATCATGGCCAAGGAGGCCATCGACGCGGTGATGGACCTGGAGAAGATGGGCCTGCCGTTCAACCGGACGCCCGAGGGCAAGATCGACCAGCGGCGCTTCGGCGGCCACACCCGCGATCACGGCAAGGCTCCGGTCCGCCGTGCGTGCTATGCCGCCGACCGCACCGGCCACATGATCCTGCAGACGCTCTACCAGAACTGCGTCAAGCACGACGTGGAGTTCTTCAACGAGTTCTACGTGCTCGACCTGGTCATGTCCGAGACCGACCGTGGTCCGGTCGCCACCGGCGTGGTCGCCTACGAGCTGGCCACCGGCGAACTGCACGTCTTCCATGCGAAGTCGATCATCTTCGCCACCGGCGGCTCGGGCCGGATGTACAAGACCACCTCGAACGCGCATACGCTGACCGGCGACGGTATGGCGATCGTGTTCCGCAAGGGTCTGCCGCTGGAGGATATGGAATTCCACCAGTTCCATCCGACAGGCCTGGCCGGCCTCGGCATCCTGATCTCGGAGGCCGTCCGCGGTGAGGGCGGCATCCTGCGCAACGCCAGCGGTGAGCGCTTCATGGAGCGCTACGCCCCCACCATCAAGGACCTCGCGCCGCGTGACATCGTCGCCCGCTCGATGGTGCTCGAGGTGCTCGAGGGCCGCGGCGCCGGACCGAACAAGGACTACGTCTACATCGACGTGACCCACCTCGGCGAGGATGTGCTCGAGGAGAAGCTGCCCGACATCACCGAATTCGCCCGCACCTACCTGGGTGTGGACCCGGTGACCGAACTGGTGCCGGTCATGCCGACCTGTCACTACGTGATGGGTGGTATCCCGACCAAGATTCGCGGCGAGGTGCTGCGCAACAACACCGATGTGGTGCCCGGGCTGTACGCCGCGGGTGAGTGCGCGTGCGTCTCGGTGCACGGCTCCAACCGGCTCGGCACCAACTCGCTGCTGGATATCAACGTCTTCGGCCGCCGCTCCGGCATCGCCGCCGCGGAGTACGCCCAGCGCACCGAATTCGTCGACATGCCGGAGAACCCGACCCGGATGGTGCAGGACTGGCTGGCGCTGATCCTGTCCGATCACGGCAACGAGCGCGTCGCCGATATCCGCACCGAACTGCAGTACACGATGGATATGAACGCCGCCGTGTTCCGCACCGAGGACACCCTCAAGCAGGCGCTCACCGATATCCACGCGCTCAAGGACCGCTACACCCGGATCACCGTGCAGGACAAGGGCAAGCGCTACAACAGCGATTTGCTCGAGGCCCTCGAGCTCGGCTTCCTGCTGGAGCTGGCCGAGGTCACCGTGGTCGGTGCGCTCAATCGCAAGGAATCACGCGGCGGCCACGCCCGCGAGGACTATCCGGACCGCGACGACGTCAACTTCATGCGGCACACCATGGCCTACAAGGAGGGCGCGGAGCTCATCTCCGATATCCGCCTCGACTTCAAGCCGGTGGTGCAGACCCGCTACGAGCCGATGGAGCGTAAGTACTGATGACTGCCGTACTCGAGAACACACCTCCGGCCAAGGCCGCACCGGTCCCCGAGGGCTCGGTCATGGTCACCGTCAAGGTCGCCCGGTTCAACCCGGAGGACGACAAGGGCGCGCACTGGGAGTCGTTCCAGGTGCCGGTCCTGCCGACCGACCGCTTCCTGAACGTGCTCATCTACATCAAGTCCTACCTGGACGGCACGCTCACCTTCCGTCGCTCCTGCGCGCACGGTGTGTGCGGTTCCGATGCCATGCGGATCAACGGTGTGAACCGGCTGGCCTGCAAGGTGCTGATGAAGGACATGCTGCCCAAGGGCGGCAAGTCCATCACCATCACCGTCGAGCCGATCCGCGGCCTTCCGGTGGAGAAGGACCTCGTGGTCAACATGGAGCCGTTCTTCGACGCGTTCCGTGCCGTGAAGCCCTACCTGATGACCTCGGGTAACGAGCCGACCCGCGAGCGCATCCAGAGCCAGGCCGACCGCGCCCGGTTCGACGACACCACCAAGTGCATCCTGTGCGCCTGCTGCACCACCTCCTGCCCCGTGTACTGGAGCGACGGCAGCTACTTCGGCCCGGCCGCGATCGTGAACGCACACCGCTTCATCTTCGACAGCCGTGACGAAGGCGCCCGCGAACGCCTCGACATCCTCAACGACGTCGAAGGCGTCTGGCGCTGCCGCACCACCTTCAACTGCACCGACGCCTGCCCCCGCGGCATCGAAGTCACCAAAGCCATCCAGGAAGTCAAGCGCGCCCTGCTCTTCGCCCGCTGACACCCCGGCTCGCACAAAGGCCGCCTCCATCGAAAGATGCGGGCGGCCTTCGTCGTTGCACTGAAACCACCACCGCGACAGTCGGTTTCATTCGCAGGAACGGATCAGGGGGGTGGCGCTGGCCCAGACCTCACCGGCGATCACCACGTGGTCGAGGAAGCGCAGGCCGACGGTGCGGGCGGATTCGATCAGCAGGGTGGTGGCGCGGCGGTCGTCGAAACTGGGGGCCGGATCGCCGGAGGGGTGATTGTGTACGACGGCGAAGGCGCGACCGTCGTGGCGTAGCACGGTGTTCAGGATTTCGCGGACCGGGACGGCGACCTGGTCGATAGCGCCCTCGGCCACGAAGACCTTCTGCCGCAACCGATTCTGGGCATCGCACACCAGCACGAGCAGCCGTTCCACCCGGGCACCCGCGAACAGCGGCAGCGCGATCCGGACGACATCGGCGGCGCCGTCCAGTCGCGGTGCGGTATCGGGACTGTTGCGTGCCCGGGTGCCGAGGTGGAAGGCGGCGATGATCGCGGCGGCCTTCGCCACGCCGACACCGGCCCGCCGCGACAATTCCTCAGGGCGCGCGGACGCCAAACCGGCGATGCCGCCGTGTTCGGCGAGTAATTCGGCGGCCATTTCCAATGCGCTCGCACCGGGACGGCCCTGGCCGAGCAGCAACGCGAGCAACTCGCTGTCGCTGAGCGCATGCGGCCCCAGGGTGAGCAGTCGTTCCCGCGGTCGTTGACCGAAGGGCAGGCTGGCAATGGGTACCGACATCAAATCCCCCTCGAATGCGGTGCGATCCATCGGATCATGCCAGCACCCACCGACAGGTCGGTTGTCGAGTTGGACCGTCGCGTCCGCGCCCTGGTCACCTACGAAGGCATCCGACACGGTTCGTTCCTGGACGGCGTCGAGTGTGTCGACGAACCGGTCCTGAAATACCTCATCGAGCTGTCGTCGCCCGCCGACGGTCTGCGGTGCGCCCACGCCCAGTAGCGCTCCGGTGGCGACCTATTCGGCCACCGTGATCACCTCCGGTCCGGGCAGGGCGCACAACACGCCGGAGGCCAAGCGCTCCAGGTGGTGAAGTTGCCGCTCGTGCACAACGATTCGGCGCAGCGCCTCGTTGATGGTGGCGTTGCTCGTCGACGTACCCATAATGGCGGCCGCGGCGGCGAGCAATTTCTGGTCGAGATCGATCCGCACGGTTTTCATGCGCCCTCCTTCGTACGTTCGCCATATTGCGTCATGGAGCCCGCTCATGTCCGGCAAATAGGGCACAACGCCACAATCCAGCATGTTGACTCATTACCCTACGGGGGTATAGTTCACCGCATGGAGCACGCGCATGGAAAACCCCGCGATCACCACGAACATGCCGGGCACGCAGGACATTCCGCGCAGCTGACGGACACCGCGCACACCGCTCGAGCAAATATCGGGCAGCACGCTCCGGCGTCCTGGCGGATGGCCGCGCAGGCCACCCTGCACTGCCTCACCGGCTGCGCGATCGGCGAAATCCTCGGCATGGTGATCGGCACCGCACTCGGCTGGAACAACACCGCGACCATGGTGCTGGCAATCGTCCTGGCATTCTTCTTCGGCTACCTGCTGACCATGCGTGGCGTCCTGAAGGCGGGTCTGCCGCTGGCCGCCGCCGTCACCACCGCGCTGGCCGCCGACACCGTCTCGATCACCGTCATGGAGATCGTCGACAACGCCGTCATCCTGGCCGTACCCGGCGCCATGGACGCACATCTTGACACCGTCATGTTCTGGGCGACGCTGGCCTTCTCCCTGGTGGTCGCGTTCGTGCTCACCACGCCGGTGAACAAGTGGATGATCGGCCGCGGCAAAGGCCACGCGGTAGTGCATTCACTGCACGCCCACCACTGATCAGCTCGCCGCGGCAAAGCCCGGTCCGCCGCCGGTAATCGCCCGAGAAAGCCGACTCAACTAGGCAGTTTGACCACCTGGTCGGGCTTTTGTTGTCGCAACGGCCAAGCGGTGCTTGCATCGAGATATGTTCACCGAAGCTCAGCTGTACTCGCCGGTGACCCGGTCCGGCGATGGCGATGTCATGGTGCACCTGAGCGACGAGCACCCCGGTGTGCACGACCCGGATTACCGGGCCCGCCGCAACGCGATCGCCGCGATGGCGCTGGACTACGCACCGGGTAAGCCACTGCCGCATATCGACTACACCGATGCCGAACAGCAGGTGTGGCGGATCGTCTCGGCGGAACTGGCCCGCAAACACCAGAAGTACGCGTGCACCGAGGTGCTCGAAGCCGCCGCCCGGCTCGCGCTACCGGGCGATCACATCCCGCAACTCGGCGAGGTCTCCGCGGCCCTGACCCCACTGACCGGATTTCGCTACGTCCCCGCGGCCGGCCTGGTGCCACTGCGCGAGTTCTTCGGCTCGTTCGCCGACCGGATATTCCACTCCACCCAGTACATTCGGCATCACTCGGCACCGCTGTACACGCCGGAACCCGATGCCATCCACGAGATCATCGGGCACGCCAATCAGATCGCCAGCCCGCGCTTCGCCGTCATCTACGAGACGGCCGGCGCGGCCGTCGCCCGACTGACCACCGAGACGGCGCTGAAGTTTCTCGCCGACGTGTTCTGGTTTTCGATGGAATTCGGCGTGGTCCGCGATGGCGACGAAATCCGTTGCTATGGTGCGGGATTGCTGTCCTCATTCGGCGAGATCGAGGAGTTCCGGCACGCGGAACTGCGCCCACTCGACGTCGCCGCGATGGGCACCGCCGTCTACGACATCACCCACTACCAACCGATTCTGTATTGCGCGCAATCGATTTCGGAGATCGAGGATGTGATCGGCGGATTCTTCGCCACCATGGACGACGACGCACCGCTGCGCGCACTACGCGATCGACGGGGCGCAAACTCGAATGTTGCTGGGGCACATTAGCGTTCACGACTGTTTCACATATAGCGACAATCGTCCGGCCGACTGTTAGCCTGCCTCGGAGTTCGATCTCTTCGAAGGGGCGAGAGCCGAGATGACAGTTGATACAACGGATTCCACACCAGAGACACCGCTGTGGTTGCGGGGCCGAGACGCGGTGGTCGCGGCCGCGGCGGCCGAGGATTGGCGCGATGGCGCACCCGATTACCACCTGACCAAGGAAATCGTGCCGCGCGAGCGCACCACCGACCACGCGGCGGGTTCGCTCGAGGCCATCGTCGAGGATCTGGTACGGGTCTTCGAGATGGAGGTCTCACACAAGAAGGATCCGGCGAAGTGGGTATCGCTGGTGGCCGAGTACTACCGCGGCCGGGTCAACGGCGGACCATGGCGCAACGCCGAGGAGTTCGCCAGAATCGGCAGCTACAACATCCTGATCGGCGACAACCCGTACTACGAGGTCGAGAAGGAGACCTTCGAGTCCTCGCACGAGACCTTCCACACCGCATTCCCGAACGGCTTCTTCTGGGAGGTGCTCGAGGTGCTCGCCGGACCGCCCGCGGTCACCTTCCGCTGGCGGCACTGGGGCCACTACGACGGCAAGTACAAGGGCAACCAGCCCACCGGTGAGCTGATCGAGATGTACGGCATGACGATTGCCCGGGTCAGCGACGACCTGCGCATTCTCGAACTCGAGCACTTCTACGACAACAACAAGCTGCTCGGGCCGCTGGCGCACGGGTGCCCGGTCACCAAGTCCGCCTAGATGTATCGATCAGGGCTGCTGCTCGGTAGGCACGGACTTGCCGAGCGGCAGCCCTGCTTCGATGAATTCCAATACCCGGCCGATGTTTTCGGCATTCATCGGCGTCATGGTGGTGAGGGCGAGTGCCGCGCCGGTAACCGCGCCAGCCGTTATCCGCACCTCGAAATCGTCAGCGGAACAACCCATATGCTCGGCGAGCAGTTCGGACATCAGGTCGATGCTGCGGCCGTACTCCAAGCCGATGGCAGTGCGCAGTTCGGGCACATGGAACAGCAGCGCCTGACGTTCCTGCTCGAATGCCAGTTCCGCGGGGGGCAGATTCTTGAAAACCTCGGTGACGACCTTGCGGAACGCGGTAAGCGGCGGCAGGTCGCGCGGCTGGGCCCGAAACGCCTCGATCATCACCGGATCGAGATCGTCGGCGAGCACCAACTGTTCCTTGGTCGGAAAGTAGCGGAAGAAGGTGCTCGGCGATACGTCGGCGGCCGCGGCGATCTGCTCGATCGTCGTCTCGCTGTAGCCCTGCTCACGGAACAGCCGGAACGCTTCCACCCGAATCGTCCGGCGGGTCCGTTCCTTCTTCCGCTCACGCAGCCCCTGCGCAGCAGTCCCGGCACCGGGCAATTCAACCGACATGAGTCGATTCTGGCGCATCGACAGTGATCGCCGCGTCAGATGTCGCTTCCGCGCGGTTCTGGGCTGCGGTGGCCCGGCGCGGGAGCACCCACAGCGCGAGCGGCACCGCGACCGCGCAGATGACCGCGCACACCCACAGCATCGCACTCATTCCGCTGGCGAAGGCCGATTGCACCTGCTCCAACATGGCCGCATTGCCGGTGGACTTCGCCACCGCCACGCCGGCATTCACGCTGTCGCCGATCGGGTCGACGTTCAGCGCGCCCAGATCGCCGCGGTACACCGTCGCCAGCACGGTGCCGAGCAATGCCACCGCGATGGTGCCGGCCGCTTGACGCAATGCCTGCACCAATGCCGACCCCATACCCGCGCGGGCCACCTCGAGGTTGTCCAATGCCACCGCCATGCCGACCGGCAAGGCAAGTCCCATACCGGCGCCGGTCAAGCCGACCCAGCAGGCGATGAACCAGTACGACGTTCCCACGGTGGTCAGCGCGCCGAGGCCCAAGCCGAGTGCCAGGGCCGCCAAGCCCAGGGCCACCATGAGCGCTGGTCCCAGTTTCGGCTGTAGCCGATCTCCCAGCCGCGAACCGATCAGCAGCCCGCCGATCATCGGCAGCAGCCGCAGCCCGCTGCCGAGCGCGTCGACACCGAGAACCGCCTGGTAGTACTGCGGCACGGTGAAGAACAGGCCGAACAACCCGAAAGTGATGATCACCGTGAACGCGGCGCCCCAGCGGAAACCGGAGCTCCGGAACAGGCCGAGATCGATCAACGGGAAGCCGGCACGCCGCTGCCACGCGATGAACACCACCACGATCGCGGCGCCACCGAGCAGCGCGCCCCAGCCGAGCCCATTGCCCCAGCCCTTGTCACCGAGCCGAATGAATCCGTAGGTGACGCCGAGCATGCCGAGGATCGACAGCACAACGCCCGGCAAATCCATCGGCCGCTGCTCCGGGTTTCGCGATTCCGGTACCAGGACCGCGACGGCCGCGGCGCCGAGCACCACCATCGGGACATTGATCAGGAACACCGAGCCCCACCAGAAGTTATCGATCAGCCAGCCGCCGAGGATCGGCCCCAGCGGCAACCCGAGTGCGGTCGAGGTGACCCAGATATTCATGGCCTTGGCCCGCTGGGCCGGATCCGAGAAGAGCACCGGCAGCACCGCCAGAGACAGCGGAATCATGACCGCCGCCGCGACGCCGAGCACCACGCGGGCCGCGATGAGCTGACCGGCGGTGGTGGCAAAGGCGCAGGCCAACGAGGCGGCTCCGAACAGCACCAGGGCACCGAGCAGCAGCTTCTTGCGCCCATAGCGGTCACCGAGTGCGCCGGCGGGCAGCATCACGGCCGCGAGCGCCAGCGTGTAGGCGGTGCTGAACCACTGCAGCGCACCGGTATTCGCATTCAGATCGACGGCGAGGGTGGGCAGCGCGACCGTCAGCACGGTCATATCCAGGCCGATGGTCAGCATGGCCACGGCCAGCGCCCCCAGCGCCAGCCAGCGGCGAGTCGAATCTGTCTTCATAACCCCTCCAAAAAATGATAGCTACAGCTTTTTGATGGTAACTCTCATTTAGTAGCTCCTGTCAATAGTTGGCTCGGCACGGCCGCGCGTGTCGCATGTGCGGCCCACCGGGCGCGGGATCAGTAGGCTCGCAGCCGATGAGCATCCGGGACCTTCGCCTCCGCGCCGCCCTCTGCCTCGGGTCGGTACTGGCCATTACGGCCGTGACCTGGGGCCCTGCCGCGACTCCTGCGCAGGCGACACCGTCGACCACGACGCCGTTCAGCACGCCGAATACCGACGGCTGCCCGCAGAAGACGAAGCCGCCCAATCCGATCGACGAATCCGAGGTCCCCGAGCCGGGCCAGCCGACACCGACCCCGCTGTCGGTACCGATTCCGCCGGTCGGCGGCTCCCGGCTCGGCGAGTGCGGTGTGGTCATCCCGCGTGGCGCACCACCAGTGCCGCAGGACATTTCGGCGACCGCGTGGCAGGTGTCGGATCTCGATACCGGCGAGGTGCTCGCGGCCAAGGATCCGCACGGGCGCTACCGGCCCGCCAGCACCATCAAGGTGCTGCTCGCGGCCGTCGCGCTGCGCACCCTCGACCTGAACAAGACCGTCATCGGCACCCAGGAGGACGCGAACGCCGATGGCACCCGGGTCGGCATCGGCCCCGGCGGGCAGTACACCAACCGGCAGCTCATGCAGGCGCTGATCATGGCGTCGGGCAATGACGCCGCACACGCCATCGCCGCGCAGCTCGGCGGCGACGCGGGCACGGTGCAGAAGATGAACGAGCTGGCGAAGTCGCTGTACGCCTTGGACACTCGCACCGCGAGCCCGTCCGGCCTGGACGGTCCCGGCATGAGCACCTCGGCCTATGACCTGTCGGTGCTGTTCCGCGAGGCCATGACCATCCCGCTGTTCGCCGAACTCATCCACACCGAACAGGTCGACTTCCCCGGTTTCCCCAAGGACCCGAAAAACCCTGACGACAAAGACCATCCGGGCTTCCCCATCGCCAACGACAACCACCTGCTCTACGAATACGAGGGCGCGATCGGCGGTAAGACCGGCTTCACCGACGACGCCAGGCAGACCTTCGTCGCCGCCGCCCAACGCGACGGCCGCCGGCTGGTGGTGACGCTGCTGAAAGCCGATGTGCTGCCGCTGCGTCCATGGGAGCAAGCCGCCCGCCTGCTCGACTACGGTTTCGCCCTCCCCAAGACCGCCACCGTCGGCAAGCTCCCCGAGACCACGACCGCAGCCACGAAAGCCACTGCGGGACTGGCCTCCCCACCCCCGAAGGACACCGACCAAACGGCCGAGACCGCAGCCGAACCCGACAACCACGCGGGCACCCGCACCCTGTTCCTCGTCAGCGGCGCCATCCTGATCCTGGCCCTCCTGCTAGGTGCCCGCCGCATCAACCGTCACCGCTAGCCCCGCCGGCGACAAGACGCCGTCGTCGGTGGTGTACCAAGATCCAGCGCGGCCACCGGCCCTTCCAGTGCGGTCCCTCACGTCGTCCGCATTTTCTAGAGCATCCGGGTAGCAGGCAACCGAGCCAGGCGCGGCTAGCGGCGGCGCAGGCCTGACAGGATCAGGGTGGCGAGGGCGCCGGCGCCGAAGTAGGCGGCGCCAGTGCTCATCGAGAAGGTGGGGGTGCTCAGGCGGGGGGTGATGATGGCGGCGGCGGGTGGGGGGATGTCGGGTTCGCGCAGGTTATCGGATGCTGTTGCGGCCCAGGCGGTTGCGAAGAGGATGATCCGATAGGTGATGTAGCTGAACACCATCAGGCCGATGATGGAGCCGAATGCCGCGCCCGCCGGGCTGGTCAGCACGGCTTGCAAATAGATCGACGCGACGTATTTGAAGATTTCGAAGACCACTGCGGCAAGCGCCGCCGCCCGTGCGGCACTGCGGAAGGTGACCGGCTCGCGTGGTAGCCGCGCGATCATCCACGCGAATACCGCCCAGGTGGCGAGGAATCCGAGCAGGATTGTGGTGAGCACCAGCATCAACCGCGCACCGGGCAGTTGGGACAGGTGGAAGGTGATCAGCAGTCGGGCGCCGAGGGTGCTCGATGCCATCGCGGACAGGCCGATGGAAACCACGAACGCCAACCCCAACCCGATCAGCGCGCCGAGGTCGGAGAGCTTGGTGAAGAACCAGTTGCCTTCGGGGCTCTGCTGATCCCACTGCTCGGTCAACGCCGCACGCAGATTCGCCATCCAACCCAGCCCGGTGTAGACACCGACCAGCAGACCCAGCGTGCCAACGGTGCCGCGCGAGCGCACCGCCTGATCGATCAGATCGTTGAGCTGCGTGCCGAGCGATCCCGGAATGTTCTCCACGATCTTGTGCTGCAGATCGGTCAGCACATCCGGATGACCGGACAGTACGAACCCAGCGACCGCGAAGGCGACCATCAACAGCGGAAACAGCGACAGCACCGTGAAATACGTGATCCCGGCGGCGTAGTAGTCGCCACGCTGGCGCTGATACCGCCCACCCGCCCGCACCAGATGATCCAGCCACGGCCGCGACTGGATCCGCCGTTCGAGCGACGCCTTGACATTGTCGATCACCTGCACCTGTCACGCCCCTTCAACAGAGACCGCGGTGTGGATCCGCAAGCGGTCGCTACCGGTGTTCCCCGGCTAGCGCGCCAAAAACCCCACCCGGTCGTAAACCTGCGCCAGGGTGTTGCCGGCGATCTCACGCGCCCGCTCGGCACCGGCGGCGAGAATGCGGTCGAGTTCACCCTGGTCCGCCAGGTACTCTTCCACCTTCGTCCGCAACGGCGTGACAAATTCGACCAGTGCGTCGGCGACGTCGGACTTCAGCTCGCCGTAACCCTTACCCGCATAGTCGCGTTCCAGCGTGACGATCGGTGTACCGCTCAGCGAACTGAGGATCACCAGCAGATTGCTGACCCCCGGCTTTGCTTCCGGGTCGTAGCGGATCTCACGCTCGGTATCGGTGACCGCGGAGCGAATCTTCTTGGCGGTGATCTTCGGATCGTCGAGCAGGTTGATCAGACCGGCATCGGTGGACGCCGACTTGCTCATCTTCGAGGTCGGGTCCTGCAGATCGTAGATCTTCGCGGTGCCCTTGACGATATGCGCCTCCGGCACCACGAACGTCTTCTTGAACCGAGTGTTGAAGCGCTGGGCCAGATTTCGGGTCAGCTCCAGATGCTGGCGCTGATCCTCGCCGACCGGCACCTGATGCGGGCGATAGAGCAGGATGTCCGCGGCCATCAGCACCGGATAGGTGAACAGCCCGACGCTCGCGTTCTCCGCGCCCTGTTTGACCGACTTGTCCTTGAACTGAGTCATCCGGCTGGCCTCGCCGAATCCGGTGATGCAGCTGAGCACCCAGGTCAGCTCGGCGTGCTCGGGCACCTGACTCTGCACGAACAGGGTGGACCGCTTGGGATCGATGCCGATCGCGAGCAGCTGCGCGGCGGCCGCCTTGGTGCGGGCGCGCAGTTCCTTCGGATCCTGGGGCACGGTGATCGCGTGCATGTCCGGGATGAAGTAGAGCGCGTCGTAATCGTCCTGCATGGTCACCCAGTACTGCAGCGCCCCAAGGTAGTTGCCGAGATGAAAGGACGAGCTGGTGGGCTGGATCCCGGACAGCACCCGCTGTTTGCGTTCAGCGGCCGGGGTCGTCTGAGCAGGACTGGACATATCCCGATCTTCGCACGCCCCTCAAGCTGAATTACGCGCCGCCCAGTTGCGCGGGTCGACGCCGGGCATGCTCGGGCGACCGGTGCCGAGAAGTTCGTGTTCGCGCTTGGACACGAGCCGGTACACCGGCGCACTCGGCCCGGCCAGCGTGCCGCGCAGCACCGGCGGTACCAGCGGCGGCGCGATATGCGCGGTGCGCACGCCCCGTGCCAGCGCACGGTACGCGAGCTGCTCGGGCAGTCCCCAGCGCATCTCGTACATCGCGCGGATCCGCGGCGGCAGACTGCCCTGCACCAGCAGGAAGAATGCGGAGGCGACCTGCCGCAGCGGTCTGCGCTGCGGATAGGGCACGCGCTGCCCGGCGAGATACGAGCCGACCAGCCGGGCCTCATCGGTGAGGAACAGCTCATCCGAGGCGAGGTAGGCGTCGAAGGATGTGCGGAACAGCCGGTAGCTGCCGGGCGCGGCCGCACGCGGCATGCCGAACAGCTCGGCCCAGCGGACGTAGTCCTGGTACAGGCCCTCGCGCTCGCCGTCGGTCAGCGGGCGAACCAGCAGATCGTGCATCACCTCGGCGGAGTCGAAGGCGAACGCCATGGTCATGTACATCAAATGCGGGTCGAACGCGGAGTAGCCGGTGCCCGCCGGGTGGTGTGCACCCGCGTCCTCGGGCAGTGCACCGGCCACCTTCGCATGCTTCTTGGCGGTGAAGGCCAGCGCCCGATCCGCCTCGTCCTTGGTGCCGAGGAAGACGGCCTCGAAGAGCTTGCCGGTCAACGCGAGTCGGGTGTACGGGGTCATCCGATGCTCGGTGTTCTCGGCTGTTCCGACATAGAGCAGCGGGTGCACGGCGCCGATGACCAGGGCGCGCTGACCGTAGGTGAGACCCACCGCACGCTTGCTCATGACCCGTCGGGCCATCGAATTGTCGGCGAAGTAGCCGGGCTCGGACATCGCTGCCTCCTCGTTGAGCGCGTGCCGTCGGGTCAACGGGCAGCGGTGATCCGGACTGCCCGCCATCCCGGCGCACGCCGGGATCTACAGCATCTGGCAATAGAATCCCCCAGAATTAGTGATCTGGCAATAGTGTCTGCCAGATATTGTCCGGGCTGGATCCGGGCGCGTCCAACGACCGCATCGGACCGCGATCCGTTCGGCCGCAACCGCACCCGTGCCAGAATCGCAATGTGACAGCATCGCGTAGCGAGTCCACGGGGAGCGGTGGTCGGGCGACGAGTCGGCCAGCATCACGTAGCGACTCCACGGGGAGCGGTGGTCGGGCGACGAGTCGGCCAGCATCACGTAGCGACTCCACGGGGAGCGGTGGTCGGGCAACGAGTCGGCCAGCATCACGTAGCGACTCCACGGGGAGCGGTGGTCGGGCAACGAGTCGGCCAGCATCACGTAGCGACTCCACGGGGAGCGGTGGTCGGGCAACGAGTCGGCCAGCATCACGTAGCGAGTCCACGGGGAGCGGTGGTCGGGCGACGAGTCGGCCAGCATCACGGACCGATTCCGCGGGGGTGATGGTCGGATGACGGGTGGGCCGGCGCAGCGGACGTATGGCGGCGTCTCCGCGGATGAGCGCCGGGCGCAGCGGCGCGCGGCGCTACTGGACGCCGCGCTGGAGATCATCGGCACCCAGGGCATTGCCAAGCTCACCGTCTCCGGGCTGTGCGCGCAGGCCGGACTCAACGAGCGGTATTACTACGAGAGCTTCGACAGCCGGGACGCGGTGCTCGGCGCGCTCGTCGACGGGATCGCCGAGGAGTTGGCCGGAACAATCGTCGCAGCGCTGCACACCGCCCCGGCGGATACCCGATCCAAAGCACATGCCGCGATCTCCGCCGGCATTCATCTGCTCACCGACGATCCGCGCAAGGCGCACGTCGCACTGGTCGCGGGCATGGCGACGCCGGAACTGCGGGCTCGCACGAATCAGACGGTGCGGGTGTTCGCCCGGCTGGTCGCCGCCGAGGGCATCGACTTCTACGGCGTCACCGATCCGGATCCGGAGCCCACCATCGACTTCCGTGCCACCTACCTCGTCGGCGGACTGGTCCAAACCCTGACCGCCTGGCTCCAGGGCGATCTGCCACTCACCCGCGACGAGCTGATCGAGCACACCACGGATGTATTCGTGCTGCTCGGCGAGGATCTGGCCCGCCGCCTCACCTGAGCGACAGCGTATTCGAGGCGGCTCAGGGGCTCAGGGGGACCGCGTTGTCATCAGGTTCCCCCTGCAGGACGACGCGGAAGGGGATGCCCTTCTTGGACCAGTATTCGGCGGCTTCGCCGATGGTGTCGGTGAACCAGTCGCGCGCGGCGGGCTCATCGGCGAGCAGATCGGCCGAATCGCGGATCACGGCAACGTATCCGGTGGCGGGGCCGACGAAATCATCGAGGTCGCGCAGACATTCGTCGAACGCGTCCTTGTTCTCGCCGAAGTAGTACGGGAATTGGAAGGCGGCGGCGAATTCGTCGAATACCCCTGCGGTCGTGCGCATCTTGGTGCCGCGCAACTCGCGAACGGCGTAGCCGGACGGGGCGTCGTAGCGCACACCACTGAGTGTCGGGGCGTCGACCGGGAGAGCGCCCAGTGCGCGCGCGGCAGCTCCGGACGCCGGGGCGGCGGACCGGCGTGGTTCAGGGCGAGCAAGGAACTGCGATAACGGAATCGACCGGGTCATCAGCGCATCCTCGTGAAGGTTTCGTAGTGGTCACCGGTGTACCAGGCGGAACCGTCGCTGCCGGTGACGATGCGTTCGGCGTCACGAGAACGGTTGCGCTGCTTCGGATTCACATCCCATTCCTGGTAGGTGATGGGTTTGCCCGCCGAATCCTTGGCGGCCAGGGTCCCCGCGCGGTTCATCCAGGTGTCGCCGCCTTTGGTGCCCGGCGCGTTCGCCGAATCCGGCCAGCGACCCGCATCGATCTCGACCAGGGTCACGTAGGCGCGATCCGGTACACCAGGAGCTCGGTTCGTCGCGGGCGCGGTGGTCGCGGCCGGTCCGCGCGCCGGGACCGCCGCGCTGGTGCTGCGAGCGGTCGAAGTGACCGAAGCCGCAACGGGTTTGCTGTCCCCGCCCCCGCGCGACACGAGCACCGCGATAACGAGCGCCAGCAAGGCCACGCCCAATACGGCAAAAGAGCGGACCCGCTTCGACGTCAAGTTCATCAGTACTCCACTGCGTTCCCGAACGTGACCGCACCATATCCGGCGCGGGTATGGACTGTCTTCGGCGCGAGGTTCGTCGATCCTGCGCCGCGATCCCCGGCACTGCCGAGAATCATCGTCGGCCCGGACCTCATCGGTACTGCACCGTGACCGGCGCATGGTCGGACCAGCGCTGCGCGTAGGTGTCGGCCCGCTCGACCACGGCCTGTTTGGCCCGGGCGGCCACCTCGCCGCGCGCCAGGTGGTAGTCGATGCGCCACCCCGCGTCGTTGTCGTAGGCGCGACCGCGGTAGGACCACCAGCTGTACGGACCGGGGATACCCGGATGCAGGCTGCGCACCACGTCCACATATCCGGCGGTGAGCATATCGTCGATCCAGGCCCGCTCGTCGGGCAGGAAGCCGGAGTTCTTCAGGTTGCCCTTCCAGTTCTTGATGTCGAGTTCGGTATGCGCGACATTCCAGTCGCCACAGATCACGAAATCGCTGGTCTGCGCCTTCATATGGGCGCCGATCGCGTTCAGGAACCGGTACTTCTCGTCCTGCATCGGCGTATCGGCCTCGCCGGTGTGCACATACACGCTGGCCACGGTCAGTTCGTCGAATTCGGCCTCGACGTAGCGTCCACTTGCGGCGAATTCGGCGCTCGGCCGCCAGGCACCGTCCTGCCGGCTCCCGATCCCGATGCGCACCGCGCGCGGTTCGCGGCGCGACAGAATGCCGACCCCGGCCCGCCCCTTCGCTCCCGGCTCCGCATGCGTCAGATACCAGCCCGCATCCAGCGCGGGCGCGAGCGCGGCGCGCGTTTGCTCATCGGTTGCCCGCGTCTCCTGCAGGCAGATGACGTCGGCCTCGGTGGCCGCCAGCCACTCGAGCATCCCCTTGCCCGTCTTCCCCGTCGCCGCCCGAACGCCGTTCACATTGACCGTGGAGATGATGTATGGCACCTGACGACCGTACAATGCTGGTCAGACGAACTCCCCCGGACACCGCCGTCCAGGAAGGGGTGATGACAGATGTCAGGCACCGCCAACTCCTCCGCCCGTCTCGCGCCGATCAAGGCGCTGCATGTGGGATCGGGTGATCCGGTCCTGCTGTTGCACGGATTCATGCTCTCGCCACATTGCTGGGAACAGGTTGCGTTGCGGCTGGCCTCGCATTGCGAGGTCTTTGCCCCGGCCTTCGCGGGGCATTGGGGTGGTGACCGGATCGAGGGCTGGTCCACCGATGTCCATGCGCTCGCCGACCGGATCGAGGATCAACTCGATGACCTGGGTTGGCGCACCTGCCATATCGCGGGTAATTCGCTGGGCGCTTGGGTCGGGTTCGAATTGGCGCGACGCGGGCGGGCCCGCACCCTCACCGCGATCGCACCGGCGGGCGGCTGGGATTCGCCGTCGCTCACCCAGTTCCGCATCGGCGCGAAGTTCCTGTCGCTGGTGCCGATCGTCGAAATCGGCAAACGCCTCGGCGGATTCGCGATCAACAACCCGATCGCCCAACGCTTCGCGCTGCTGGCGCTGAGCAAGAATGTCTCGGCGGTCTCCCGCCGCGATGTCGCCGCCATAATCACCGCTGCCCTGCACTGCGACGCCATGATCCCGATGATCCTCGGCAGCGCGCGCGCCCCGGCGCTGGAGGACCTGTCCAACCTCCCCACCCCGGTTCGACTGCTGATGGCCGAATACGACCGCATCATCCCGAACCGCGTCTACGCCCGACGCTTCCTGCGGGAACTCCCCGACTCCGCCGACCGCATCCTCGTCAACGGCGTCGGCCACGTTCCCATGCTCGAGGCCCCCGACCGCATAGCGACCCTGATAGCCGAACACATCTACGCCAGCCGCACCCACCTGCGCGCCGTCTGACCCGATACGGTCCGACGCCCCGAATATGCACGGGTAATCACTGCGCGAGTAGGCCCTTCGCGATGTGCGTCACCTGAATCTCGTTGCTGCCCGCGTAGATCATCAGCGACTTCGCGTCGCGGGCCAGCTGTTCCACCCGGTATTCGGTCATGTAGCCGTTGCCGCCGAACAGCTGCACCGCTTCCATCGCGACCTCGGTGGCGATCTCCGAGGAGTACAGCTTCATGGCCGAGGCCTCGGCCAGCGTCGGCGGCTTACCCGCCTTGCCGCGCTCCAGGGTGTTGAACACCATGTTCTGTACGTTGATTCGAGCGATCTCCATCTTGGCCAGCTTGAGCTGCACCAGCTGGAAGCGGCCGATCTCCTGGCCCCAGAGCTTGCGGCTCTTGGCGTATTCCAGGCAGAGCCGGTGGCATTCGTTGATGATGCCCAACGCCATGAACGCGACGCCGATGCGTTCGGCGGTGAAGCTCGAACGGGCGCTTTCACGTCCGTCGCCGCCCTTGTGCTCCTCGGTCTCACCGAGCAGCCGGTCCTTGCCGAGTCGCACGTTGTCGAAGAACAATTCGCCGGTCGGCGAGGCGTGCAGGCCCATCTTCTTGAACGGTTTGCCCTGAGTGAGGCCTTCCATGCCTTTGTCGAGGACGAAGGTCAGCACCTTGCGCTCGCGCTTATCACCGCCGTCACCCTCGTCCAGCTTCGCGTAGACCACCATCACATCGGCGAACGGCCCGTTGGTGATGAAGGTCTTCTGACCGTTGAGGATGTAGTCCTCGCCGTCGCGCCTGACATAGGTCTTCATGCCACCGAACGCGTCGGAACCCGAGTCCGGCTCGGTAATCGCCCATGCCGCAATCTTTTTCATGGTCACGATGTCGGCGAGCCAGCGCTCCTGCTGGGCCAGGGTGCCCCGCGACATGATGGTGGTGGCGCCCAGACCGATGGACACGCCCATAGCCGTCACCAAACCCATACAGACGCCGGACAATTCGGCGATCAGCACGGCCATCAGCGACTCCTGGCCGCTGAACGGGCTCCCGCCGGAGGACTTTTCCTTCTTCTCCGGCTTCGGCTCTCCCGCCGCGATGGCGGCCGCTTTCGCCTTCTGTTCGGCCAGCATCTTCTCGATCGCCTCGCCGCCCATGGCATCGATGCCGAACTCGCTGAACAGCTTCCGGATGATCGGGTAGGGCGACACCGAACCGTCGTCCAGCCCGTCCAGGTGCGGACGGATTTCCTTGTCGATGAACGTCCGCACGGCGTCGCGGACCATCACATCGGTTTCGGACCAATGGAACATCGTTGTTCTCCTAATTCCGGGGGCGGCAGTCGGCGAAGCCGACGGGGTAGGTGAACTCGGGGGCGGCAGTCGGCGAAGCCGACGGGGTGGGTGAACTCAGGCGAGCCGGGCGGCGATGTTGTCGATGAGCCAGGGGCCCTCTGTCTCGATCGTCTTCACGTCGTGCCAACCGGCGAGTTCGGAGATGGCACCGCCCTGCACCGCGAACACCTTGCCGGTGAGCGCACATTTGTCGGAAGCCAAGTATGCGACGAGCGGCGAGATATTGGCCGGACTGAAGGCATCGAAACCGCCCTCTTCCTCGGCCGCCTCGGCCTCGGCGGCCAGCATTGCGCCCATGCCGGGGGTGGCCAGGGTGAGGCGGGTGCGCGCGATCGGCGCGATGGCATTGACCCGGACGCCATAGCGCGCCAGTTCGTCGGCCGCGACCAGGGTGAGCGCCGCGATCCCCGCCTTGGCGGCGCCGTAGTTGCCCTGACCGGCGTTGGGCACCGTGACACCCGAGGCCGACGCGGTGTTGACGACCGCCGCATTGGGCTGGTTGCCGGACTTGCTCTGGTCCTTCCAGAACGCCGCGGCGTGATGCAGCACGGCCGCATGGCCCTTCAGATGCACGGCGACGACCGCGTCCCATTGGGCCTCGTCCATGCCCGCGAGGAAGGCGTCACGCAGAATGCCCGCGTTGTTGATCACGATGTCCAGGCCGCCGAACTCCGAAACCGCCTGATCGACAAGCTTCTTCGCACCGTCCCAGGTCGCGACGTTCTCGGTATTGGCGACGGCCTTGCCGCCGGCCGCGACGATCTCATCGGCGACCTCCTGCGCGGGACCGACATCGGTGCCCTCGCCGGAGTTGCTGCCGCCCAGATCATTGACGACGATGCTCGCGCCCTCGCTGGCGAACAGCAGGGCGTGCTCACGGCCGATACCACGGCCCGCGCCGGTGATGACGGCGACTTTTCCTTCCAGTGCACCCATGTGCGTCGGCTCCTGTCCTCTGCCCCGGCGGCCGGGCCGGTCGGTGGCGAAAATGAATGTCGCGGCTCTCGCCGGGACAATGTGGCTAGTCGGCGATCTCCGCGAGGCCGTCGCTCAGGACGACGTCCTCGCCACGGACCGTTTCGAAGGCGTAGGTGGTGATGCCGTCGGCCGAGCCGACCTTCCAGATCCGGGTCTCCAGGTCGTCACCGGGGAAGACCAACTTGGCGAATCGAACGGCAAATCGCTTCAGCCGGTCGACATCCGAGCCGGCGACCTCGGTCAGCACGGCCCACGAGGCGAAGGCCATGGTGCACAGACCGTGCGCGATGATGCCGGGCAACCCGGCGTCCTTGGCGACCTGCTCGTCCAGGTGCAGCGGCACCGGGTCACCGGAAGCCGGTGCGTAGCGGAAGGTTTGGTCGTCATCGACGTGCTGGGGCACCACCGCGATCGGGTCCCGCGCCCGCAGGTTCTCGTCGAACTTGTGCGCCGGGGCCGCCATACCCGCCGACTTGCCAGCATCAATATTGCGGAAGAAGGCGGTCAGATACTGCTCGTTGACCAAATCCCCGTCGTCAGTGCGGCATTCGATGAGGATGGTGATGGTGGTGCCATTGGAGCGACTGGTGTAGCCGACGGCCTTGGCCCGCGAGACCAGCTCGTCCCCCGGCTGGATCGCGCGGTGGAAATGGAAGTCCTGCTCCCCGTGCACGACCCGGCCGAAGATATCCATCGGCACCACGTCGATCACCGGCATCATCATGGCCTCGAAGACCGGGACGATGCCGAAGATCGGCGCCGCGACCCGGCCCGCCAGATGGGCGGCGATCGGGTCGTTGGTGGCCGCCGCGTATTCGGCGAGCCGTTCCCTGGTGACCTCGAAACGCTCTTCGTCGCACCAGATTTCCAGACCCGCGTCGTCGAACTCCACCAGGCGGGCCGCAGTGGTCTCCGCTGTCATCACACTCTCCTTCGGTGGCGGAAATCAGGCCGCGGCGACGGCGAGCGAGTCGAGCTGCTCGAGCGAGGTGTCGAGCTGCTTCAGGCCGTCCTTCTCGACCGCCTTGCCGAGCGCGCCCTTGATCAGCGCGCCCTCGAAGTCACCGGAGACCGACACGGTGGAGCCGCCGCCGTCCCTGGGCTGGATATCGAAGGTGAATTCGGTTTTCACACCGGCCAGTCCGCTGCCGCCGAGGGTCAGCTTGTTCGGCTGCTCGACCGCCACGACCGACCACTCCAACTTGTTCGCCATGCCCAGCATCACGATCTTCGCGACCAGCTTCGCGCCGGGGGTCAGCACGGCAGGCGGCTCCTCGATGAAACGCTCGTGGATGGAGAACCACTTGTCCCAGGTCCGCGGGTCGGAGACGACGGCCCACAGGGCCTCGGGGGTGGCGTTGACGTCCTTGGTGGCTTCGATATGTCCCATGGTTCGACTCCTCGTCGAGTGTTGTTGCGGCAGTTGGAATGTCAGCGCTGTGTTGGATCGACGCCGCAAGCTCAGCGATCAGCGCGCTGGTACGCGGTAACGACGGCAGCGCCACCGAGTCCGATGTTGTGCTGCAGTGCGGCGGTGACGTTGTCGACCTGACGCTTGTCGGCAGTGCCGCGCAGCTGCCAGGTGAGCTCGGAGCACTGCGCCAAACCGGTTGCGCCCAAGGGATGTCCCTTGGAGATCAGTCCGCCGGAGGGGTTCACGACCCACTTGCCGCCGTAGGTGGTCTGGTTATCGTCGATGAGCTTTCCGGCCTCGCCCTCGCCGCAGAGCCCGAGGGCCTCATAGAGCAGCAGTTCGTTGGCGGAGAAGCAGTCGTGCAGCTCGATGACCTGGAAGTCCTGCGCACCGAGCCCGGCCTGCTCGTAGACCTTCCGCGCGGCTTGGACATTCATGTCGTAGCCGATGAGGTTCTTGGCGGTGTTGTCGAAGGTGGAGGCGAAATCGGTGGTCATCGCCTGGCCGACGATCTCCACCGCCTGCGCCGCGAGGTCGTGCGAGTTCACGAAGTCCTCGCCGGCCAGGATGACCGCACCGGAACCGTCGGAGGTCGGCGAGCACTGCAGCTTGGTGAGCGGGTCGTAGATCATCCGCGAGCCCAGGATGTCGTCGAGCGAATACTCGTCCTGGAACTGTGAATACGGATTGTTCACCGAATGCTTGTGGTTCTTGTAGCCGATCTTCGCGAAATGCTCAGCGGTGGTGCCGTATTGCTTCATGTGCTCGCGACCGGCCGCACCGAACATCCACGGCGCCACCGGGAACAGCACCTCGGAGATCTCGGCCAGCGCCATGACGTGCTTGGCCATCGGCTGTTCGCGGTCGTCCCAGGTGGAACCCAGCGAGCCCGGCTGCATCTTCTCGAAACCGAGCGCCAGCGTGCATTCCGCCAACCCGCCCCGAATCGCCTGCGCCGCAAGGAAAAGCGCGGTAGATCCGGTGGAACAGTTGTTGTTGACGTTGACCACCGGGATGCCGGTCATGCCGAGTTCGTAGACCGCGCGCTGGCCGGAAGTGGATTCGCCGTAGACGTACCCGACATAGGCCTGCTCGACCTCGCGGTAATCGATGCCCGCGTCGGCGAGCGCCTTGGTGCCCGATTCCCGAGCCATATCTGGGTAGTCCCAGGCGCTGCCGTCCTCGTTCTTGCGACGGCCCGGCTTCTCGAACTTCGTCATGCCGACGCCGACGACGTAGACCTTGTTCGTCATCGAACTCCCTCAGGTAGGGCCGTCCACGCCAGTGGCGGACGACGGTGGCCGATCCAGCGGATCGAACTGGCAACAAACATACAGAGTTGTATGTAACATGGCAAGATAGGTACCGGAAAAGCTGCCACTCTCAGAAAATAGCGAGGTAATTGCGCATACGTGGCTACATACAGCTAGCCGTGTATGTGTAGCCAGTATGCGCTGGTAGCAGGCATCTCCAGCGATCGCCACAGCCGGATCGCACCCAGCCGAAAGTGATTGCTGTGATGGCCATCACGCCACACCGTGATGTGGAGATCCATCGCGGCCGGGTCGGCCGGCCGCAGAGCTGGTGGTCATCGGTCAGACCAACGTGACCGCCGCCCACTCCGGCTCGCCGCCCTGGACCAACTTCGGGTCACCAAGACCTACCTGGAACGACCGATATTCCTCGCGGTGAACTCCTGAAGTAACCCGTCCGGCAAGACGCCGACCTGAGCGGCCGGCCTACTCGGCCTGCGGCTGGACGGCGGGTACCTGTCCCGCCAGCGCGGCGGTCGCGATATCTCGCAGATGCACCGAGGCACGCCGCCAACGCCGGTGCGCCCGTTCACTATCGGGATCGATGAAGTTCGACACCAGAATTCCGCGCAGCGCGTCCATGGCGGTGTAGATGAAATCGCGAGCTTCCTTGCGCCGCATCTCATCCGGTACGAACCGGGCGACCGACATCAGCACCGCGTTATTGACGAACGGCTCGACCTTCTCCATCGCCGAGGCCAGCACCGGATCGGTCCGGCCGGCCACCCAGAGTTCCGCGGTCGCGATGAACAGCGGTCCCTGATGCAACTCCCACAGAAATTCCAGGGCCGCCCCGACCGGATCGTCAACGGCCTGGACCTTGCCCATCTCGCGCATCGCGGTCTCCGCGCGCAACTGCGCCAGATGGCTGATGGCCGCGACGACCAGGTCGGTCTTGGATCCGAAATGATGCACCTGCGCCCCGCGCGTGACACCGGCACGCTCGGCGACCCGCGGTGTCGTGGTCCCCGCGTATCCGTATTCGACCAGGCAATCAATGGTCGCGTCGAGCAGCCGGGTGCGCATCTCACTGCTGCGCTGCTCCTGCGTGCGGCGCCGCTTGGGCTCTGCTGACCTGGTCATCCGGCAATTCTACACTTACATACAGATCTGCATGTTCTATGCGAGGTGGCCCGTTCAGAATGAGCGGCCGAGATAGGCGGACAGTTGGCGGTGCGCGGGCGCATCGGCGACCGCCGGGAGTTCGGGGCCGAACATGCCGGGCCCGCGGAAGTTGTCCATGCCCATGTTCCGCATGATCGCGAGCATTTCCGCACACAGTTGCTGGTCGAGCAGCGACTCCTGGCCGGTCGCGACCGCCAGATCAATGCCGTGCACGAGTACCTCGGTCAGATGGATCACCGCCGCCATCGGACCCGGGACCTCGCCGAAGCCGAGGCGCACCGTCCGTTCGAGCGCGTCGGAGCGATGCCATGCCGCCATGTCGACGACGGCCGCGGCGGCGTAGGCGGCGTGCGGCGCGGCGCCGAGCCAGTCGTCGTGGTGCTCCCGGCCCGGTTCCACGCCGCGCAGTTGAGCGGCGAAGATGTTCATCCCGCCCACCAGATGGTTGAGCACCTCGCGGACATCCCAGTCGACGCAGGGTGTCGGCGCGGTCATCCGATCGGCCGGAATGCCCGCGACAACGGCCGCCGACATCTCGATGGCCCGGTCGATGCGGTTGATCATGTCGTTCATGTCATGCTCCTGAAAGGTTGTCTAAACGCAGTTCATATCGGTGTTAATGACAGACTAACGCCCACTCGAACACAAACGCAAGTTGAAACTGCGTTAAGGTAGGTGCATGGAAGAACAACGAGCCCGCCGCCCGGGCGGCCGCAGCGCCCGCGTGCGTGCGGCGGTGCATCAGGCGGTCACCGAACTCGTCGCCGAACGGGGGTACGGGAACTTCACCGTCGCCGAGGTCGCGGCCCGCGCCGGCGTGGCGGACACCAGCATCTACCGCCGCTGGGGCAATCTCGAGGCATTGGCCATGGAGGTCACCGTCGACCGACTCACCACCGATTCGGCCATGCCGGATACCGGCACCCTCGACGGCGACCTGCGCGCCTATGCGACGCAGGCGGCGCGAGATGTGAACGGCCCCAACGGACTTGCGCTATTGCGCTCCATCCTCGCGCTCATCGATACCGGCGAGGCCGGCGAACGAACCCGCGACCAGTTCCTGGCCGACCGAGTCGAGCAGGTCCAGCGCATGCTCGACCGGGCCGCCGCCCGCGGCGAACACGCCCCCGATGTACTCCAGGTCGTCGACATCATCCTGGCCCCCATGTACACCCGCACCCTCTTCGGCACCGGCCCGCTCACCGATGATTACGTCGACACTCTCGTCGATCGTCTCCTGTGCATCACCGAACGATAAGTCGAAGTAATCGCCAAGGGCCTGCGGAGTGCACCACCATCCGCGACGATTACCTCCAAACCGATCCTTCGATCGAGGAGCGCAGATGACCGACTGGAATACCACCATCATCGAGGAGTTCCGGGCCAACAAAGGCAAGGTGGGCGGCCCATTCGAAGGCAAGGACCTACTGCTGCTCACCACGACCGGCGCGAAAAGCGGTCTGCCACGCACGAACCCGGCGGCCTACATCCGCGACGGCGACCGGCTGGTGATCATCGCGTCCAAGGCCGGCGCGCCCGAAAACCCGGATTGGTACCACAATCTGCTGGCCCACCCGAAGGTCTCGCTGGAGATCGGCACCGAAACCGTCGCGGCCACCGCCACCGCGATCACCGAGGGACCCGAGCGCGATCGGCTCTACGCCGCGATGGTGGCGGTCATGCCCGGCTTCGCCGACTACGAGACCAAGACCAGCCGAGTGATTCCGGTCGTCAGCTTGCAACCGAGTACGTAGCCGTTCGGCGAGCCGCCCAGGTGGTCAGCGTGAACAGCAGGACGCCGAGAACCGCCAGGCCCGCACCGATGACGGCGGGTGCGGTGTAGCCGAGGCCGGCGGCGATGACCAGGCCGCCCAGCCATGCTCCCGCGGCGTTGGCGATATTGAGGGCGGCGTGGTTGAGGGCGGCGGCGAGGGTTTGGGCGTCGGCGGCCACGTCCATGAGGCGGGTCTGCAGGCCCGGGGACAGCGACGCACCGGAAGCACCGATCAGGAATGCGCCGATGGCCGCGGTGTACGGATTGTGCGCGGCGGCAATGAAGGCCGCGAGGATGACGAGCATGGCGATCATCGCGACATAGATCGCGTGGTCCACGCCGCGGTCGGCCAGTACGCCGCCGACGATATTGCCGGCCACCATGCCGAGACCGAAGAGCATGAGCACCAGTGGGACAAGGCCGAGTGGCATACCAGCGACGTCGGTCAGCGTGGTGGTGATGTAGGTGTAGACCGCGAACATGCCGCCGAAGCCAATGGCGCCGACCGCCAGGGTGAGCAGCACCTGCGAACGGCGCAGTGCGCCGAGTTCGGTCAGTGGGTTGGTGGTTTTGATGCCGGTGAGTTCCGGGACGAAGCGCAGTAGCGCGGCCACGGTTGCCAGGCCGATCAATGCGACCACCACGTAGGCGTTGCGCCAGCCGAGATGCTGACCCAGCCAGGTCGCACTGGGAACGCCGACAACGTTGGCGGCGCTCAACCCCAGCATAACCGCGGCAATCGCCTTGGCCCGCTGGCCAACCGGCGCGAGCGTCGCGGCGGCCAGCGATGCGACGCCGAAGTATGCGCCATGTGGCAAGCCGGAGACGAAGCGTGCGATCACCAGCGTCGAAAAACTCGGCGCGAGCACGGTCGCCGCATTACCCAGTGTGAACGCGACCATCAGCAGCACGAGCAGGCGCTTGCGCGGCACCCGCGCACAGAGCGCGGCAATCACGGGAGCGCCGACCACGACACCGAGTGCATAGGCCGAGACCGCGTAACCCGCCTGCGGTTCGGAAACGTCCATGGCGCTCGCGATATCCGGTAGCAAACCCATGGTGACGAATTCGGTAGTGCCGATGCCGAATCCGCCGAGCGCGAGCGCCAGCATCGCCGGAATATGCCAGTCCGTCCGCTCGGCCTCGGGGCGCGCGGGAGTCTGCGTGGCAACGAGTCCGGTCACGTGTTCATGTAACCGCCGAGCAGCCGGATCCGCTTCCCCGGGTAGACGTGAGTTCGCCCACGTCAGCATGAAGAAATCGTCCAGATCATCGCGATACCGCCCATTTCGGGCACGCACCGAGCAACCAGCTCCCGGAAACAGTGCGGGCACCCGTACCACCGGTGTGGTGCGGGTGCCCGTATGTCGCGCCCGGCGCCGGAATGCTCCAGCGCCGGGATATTCAGTTCAACCGAGTCAGCGCAGGGCGCGGGCCAGGTTGACATCGAGCGCGCCGAGGAACTCCTCGGTGCTCAGATAGCCCTGATCGCCGCCGACCAGCGCAGCCAGGTCCTTGGTCATCTGGCCGCCCTCGACGGTCTTGATGACGACGTCCTCGAGGGTCTGCGCGAAGCCGATCACCTCGGGGGTGTTGTCCAGCTTGCCGCGATGCTCGAGGCCTCGGGTCCAGGCGAAGATCGACGCGATCGGGTTGGTCGAGGTCGGCTTGCCCTGCTGGTGCTGGCGGTAGTGCCGGGTGACGGTGCCGTGCGCGGCCTCGGCCTCACAGGTCTTGCCGTCCGGGGTGAGCAGCACCGAGGTCATCAGGCCGAGCGAGCCGAAGCCCTGGGCCACGGTGTCGGACTGCACGTCGCCGTCGTAGTTCTTGCAGGCCCAGACGTAGCCACCCTCCCACTTCATGGAGGAGGCGACCATATCGTCGATGAGGCGGTGCTCGTAGGTGAGGCCCGCGGCGTCGAACTGGGTCTTGAACTCGGCGTCGAAGACTTCCTGGAAGGTGTCCTTGAACATGCCGTCGTAGGCCTTGAGGATGGTGTTCTTCGTCGACATGTACACCGGGTAGTTCTGCTGCAGGCCGTAGTTGAACGTCGCGCGCGCGAAGTCCTCGATGGACTTCTTGAAGTTGTACATGCCCATCACGACGCCGCCGTCCTCGGGCATCTGCACGACCTCGTGCACGATCGGCTCGCTGCCGTCGTCCGGGGTGAAGGTGAGCGTGACCGTGCCGCTCTGGAACACCTTGAAGTCGGTGGCGCGGTACTGGTCACCGAACGCGTGGCGGCCGATAATGATCGGCTTGGTCCAACCGGGAACCAGACGCGGCACGTTCGAGATGATGATCGGCGCGCGGAAAATGGTGCCGCCGAGAATGTTGCGAATGGTGCCGTTGGGCGAGCGCCACATCTTCTTCAGGCCGAATTCCTCGACCCGGGCCTCGTCGGGGGTGATGGTGGCACATTTGACACCGACGCCGTGCTCTTTGATGGCATTCGCCGCATCAATGGTGACCTGGTCGTCTGTTTTGTCCCGATACTCGATACCGAGGTCGTAATACTCCAGGTTCACATCGAGATACGGGTGGATCAGCTTGTCCTTGATGAACTGCCAGATGATCCGGGTCATCTCGTCGCCGTCGAGTTCGACGACGGTGCCTTCAACCTTGATCTTGGACATGGATCTTCGTGTCCTCCTAGGATGGTGCCCTTATTGCACGGCCAGGCGAACACGCTTGTGAGCGGACCCCAGCTGTTCCAACAGACAACGTATATGCCCCGCGTTGTCCGCGAGACATGTGGTGCAAACAAGACAAGCGTACTGCTGCCAACGACCGCACCGCGCGGGCAGCCCCCCATGTGAACCTGCCCGAAATTGTTACCGACAAGTAGGCCGGGAGTGGCGCGCACCACAGCAATGTCCGGGTATCGCAGCGGATGCGATACCCGGACAGGCTATTTCGCGATCAGACCGCGACCGGAATCCGCGCGCCCTCCTCGGAGCCCTCGATCAGGTTCTCCGGCTTGTCCCGGATCATCAACGCGATCACCGGAATCGCGGCGAGGAAGAATCCGGCGCCGACATAGAACGCGACGTCGTAGCTGTGAATCGAGGCACGTGCCATCAGGTTGTCGATCGTCGCGTGACTCTCCGCGTAGGACTTGGCCGTCTGCACCGAGATGGTGGTCAGCAGTGCGGTGCCGACCGCGCCGCCGACCTGCTGTGCCGCGTTGAGCAACGCACTGGCCACACCCGAATCCGCTTCCTCGACCTGATGCAGCGCAACAGTCTGCATGCCGACGAACAGCGGGCCCATACCGAGCGCGATGAACAACTGAGCGGGCAGCACGCTGGCCGCGTAGCTGTCGCCGTAGCTCAACTGAGCCAGCCACAGCAGGCCCAGGACACCGAGCACGGCACCCGCCACCATCAGCGGCCGCGGGCCGAGCTTGGGCAGCAGCGCGCTGGTGACACCGGCGGAGATCGCGATGCCCGCCGGGAACGGCAGGAAGGCGAAGCCCGCCTTCAGCGACGAATAGCCGAGGGTGATCTGGAAGTAGTAGCTCAGGAACAGGAACATCGCGAACATCGCGATCGGGATCAGCAGCGCGGCCAGGAAGGCGCCGCCGCGGTTGATCTCGCCGGGAATGTGCAACGGCAGTAGCGGATTCGACGAACGTCGCTCGATGGCGACGAAGGCGATCAGCAAGGCGACACCGACGACGAGCAGTGCGAGGGTGCTCCCGGCCAGCCAGCCGTCCTCGGCGGCGCGGCTGAATCCGTACACGATGGCGATCAGGCCGAGCGTCACGGTGACCGCGCCGGGCACGTCGTAGCCGCCGGTGCGCGGGACCGGTATGTCCTTCACCACAAACGCCAGCGCGCCGAGCAGGGCGAGCAATGCGATCGGCGTATTCACCAGCAGGCACCAGCGCCACGAGGCGTACTCGGTGAGCGCACCGCCCGCGATGAGACCGAGCGCGGCGCCACCGGCGGAGATCCCGGCGAAGATACCGAACGCCGTCGCGCGCTCCCTGGCCTCGGTGAAGGTCACCGATAGCAGCGAAAGTGCCGCGGGCGCAAGCAAAGCCGCGAACGCGCCCTGCAGAGCCCGACCGGCGAACAGCTCCGCGCCGTTCTGCGCGAGACCGGCCACCGCGGAAGCACCCGCGAAACCGACCAGGCCGACAATGAAGACCCGGCGCCTGCCGAGGTAGTCCGCGAGCCGCCCGCCGAGCAGCAGCAGGCCGCCGAAGATCAGCGTGTAGGCGGTGAGCATCCATTGCCGATTGCCATCGCTGATGTCGAGATCACGTTGTGCGAACGGCAGCGAGATGGTCACGATGGTCGCATCCAGCACCACCATGAGCTGGGCCAACGCGATCACCCCCAGGGCCAACCAGCGCGCTGAACTGCCCTGTCTTTTCGAAACGTCAACCGCTGTCGCAGTCTCGGTCATCTTGATCTCCTCGCCATCCGAAGTAGTGCAGCCATCCTGTCATCGACAGACATTTGTCGTCAAGAGAAAAATGTCGCATTCCGACATTTGACCGTTAAAGACACAAACCGTCCCGATTGCGCTAATATGAGGCCATGCTCGAGTCATCGACGCCGATCGGCGTAGACGCCGCGGCCGACGACACCGCGCCCCCCACCCCGAATCCGGGGCCGAGCGCGCCCGTGAGCGTCGGCCTGCGCGAGCGCAAGAAGCAGCAGACCCGGCTGCGCATCATCGAGATGGCGCTGGACCTTTGCGACGCACAGGGATTCGATGCGACGACGGTCGAGCAGATCGCACACGGCGCGGACGTGTCACCGCGCACGATCAACCGATACTTCGACAGCAAGGAAGACATCGTCCTCGGCCCGGTCAAGGATTTCGGCCTCGCGATCGCCGAGTGCCTGCGCGCCCTCCCGGTCACCGGCAACGAGTTGGAATCCCTGCGCTTGGCCTTTCTGCAGGTCGTCGACGCTGCCGCGAACAGCGTCGACGGACCGATCTCGTTCCGGCGCTTCCAGCAGATGCAGCGGATACTGCGCAGCAGCCCGACGGTCAGCGCACAGAGCATGGAACTCGCCGACGACAAGAACGCCGCGATCGCCGACGTACTCGCCGAACGGTTCGGCACCCAGCCCGACGCGCTACCGGTGCGGCTGGTCATCGGCGCGTGGCAGCTGATCGGTCACCTCAGCATGGAGTGTTCGGACGCGATCTTCGACGACGCGGACACCATGGCCGCCGCGCAGTCGGCCCGCGATTCGTTCACCACGTCGTTCGACGAGTTCATGCGCGTATGCGCCGGACGCCCGGCCGCCGATCCGGCGTGAAATAGGCAACGGATTTCGGCCGTCGACCGCCCGCCGGTTACGATGTCGGTCAGGTCATGAGTGCCAGCGCGAAGCCCCGGCTTGCTGGACGGCAACCCTCCAGCAGCGGCGGGGTGCTCCGGGTGATGACCGGGCTCTCGAAAGTCGAGAGCAAGCGCGCACTTCAGGAGGTATCCCCATGTGTTGTTGTCCGTCACCCGCATCCCCTTGAACCTGCTGGCGAACAACCCTTTTGGAGTAAGACATGAGTGACCCCATCGCGTCCGCGGCCGAGCGCTGGTCCTTCGAGACCAAGCAGATCCACGCGGGGCAGACCCCCGACGAGATCACCGGCGCACGCGCACTCCCGATCTACCAGACCACCTCGTACGCCTTCCGCGACACCGACCACGCGGCCGCGCTGTTCGGACTGGCCGAACCGGGCAATATCTACACCCGGATCATGAACCCGACCCAAGACGTGGTCGAGCAGCGCATCGCCGCCCTGGAGGGCGGTGTGGCCGCACTGCTACTGGCCTCCGGTCAGGCCGCGGAAACCTACGCGATCCTGAATCTCGCCGCCGCCGGCGATCACATCGTCTCCAGCCCGCACCTCTACGGCGGCACCTACAACCTGTTCCACTACTCGCTGCCCAAGCTCGGTATCGAGGTCTCCTTCGTCGAGGATCCGGACGATCTGGCGCAGTGGCGCGCGGCGATCCGGCCGAACACCAAGGCGTTCTACGGCGAGACCATCGCCAACCCGAGCAGCGCCATCTTCGACATTCCCGGCATCTCCGCGATCGCGCACGAGGCCGGGCTGCCGTTGATCGTGGACAACACCGTCGCCACCCCGTACTTGATCCAGCCGCTGGCCCACGGCGCCGACATCGTCGTGCACTCGGCGACCAAATATTTGGGCGGGCACGGTTCGGCGGTGGCCGGTGTGATCGTCGACGGCGGCACCTTCGATTGGACCGTGCGCGACGCCGCCGGCGCATCGCGCTTCCCCGGCTTCACCACCCCGGACCCGAGCTATCACGGCGCGGTGTTCGCCGATCTCGGCGCGCCCGCCTATGCGTTGAAGGCACGCGTGCAGCTGCTGCGCGATCTCGGTGCCGCGGTATCGCCGTTCAACGCGTTCCTGATCAGTCAGGGCATCGAGACGCTGAGCCTGCGGATCGAGCGGCATGTGTCGAACGCGCAGGCCGTGGCCGAGTTCCTGAGCACACATCCGGCCGTGGAAACGGTGTTCTACGCGGGACTGCCGTCATCGCCGTGGCACGAACGCGCCGCCCAGCTGGCGCCGAAGGGTGCGGGCGCCATCGTCGCGTTCGAATTGCGCGGCGGCGTCGATGCCGGCAAGAAGTTCGTGGACGCGTTAGCCCTGCACAGCCATGTAGCTAACATCGGGGATGTGCGTTCTCTTGTGATTCACCCGGCCTCGACCACGCACTCGCAGTTGACGCCCGATGAGCAACTGGCCTCCGGCGTCACCCCGGGGCTGGTCCGGCTCGCCGTGGGCATCGAGGGAATCGACGACATTCTGGCCGATCTGCTGGCCGGTTTCGCGGCGGCGACAACGTGAGCGAGCGCAGCGAGCGAACCACCGACACAGCACCCTCGATCACGACGGAGCTGAGCGCTGGCGAGGCGGAGTCGTGACCGTGAGCGCTGAACCGAGTACCGCTGGTTCCTCGTCCGGGGTGGCGCTGCCACCGCCGGACGGGCGGCTCGGCATCATCGCCATCGGGGACGTGCGGCTGGAGAACGGCGCCGTCGTCCCCGATGTCCACTTGGCCGTGCAGCGCTGGGGTGAGCTCTCCCCCACGCTGGACAATGTGGTGCTCGTCGAACACGCGCTGACCGGCGATTCACACGTCGTCGGAGTGCCCGACGATATCCACCCGCTGCCCGGCTGGTGGGACGGCATGGTCGGTCCCGGCGCGCCGGTGGATACCGACGAGTGGTGCGTCATCGCGACCAATGTGCTCGGTGGCTGCCAGGGCAGCACTGGGCCCTCGTCGCTTGCGCCGGACGGAAAGCCCTGGGGCGCAAGGTTTCCGGAGATCTCCATCCGAGACCAGGTGCGCGCGGAAGTCGCGCTGATGGATCTGCTCGGCATCGAGCGCCTGGCCGCCATCGTCGGCGGTTCGATGGGCGGTATGCGGGTGCTGGAGTGGATGGTCGATACGCCCGATCGAGTGAGCTCGGCACTCGTGCTCGCCGTCGGCGCCCGCGCCACCGCCGACCAGATCGGCACGCAGACAACGCAAATCGCCGCCATCAAGGCCGACCCCGACTGGCAGGGCGGCGACTACCACGACACCGACCGCGCCCCCACGACCGGCATGGGCATCGCCCGCCGCATCGCCCACCTGACCTATCGCACCGAAGGCGAACTCGACCACCGCTTCGAGAACAGCGCCCAGGGCGCGGAGGATCCGCGCAACGGTGGACGCTACGCCGTCCAGAGCTACCTGGACCACCAGGCCGAAAAGCTCTGTAGCCGTTTCGATCCCGCCACCTACGTGCTGCTCACCGAGGCGATGAATCGGCACGACGTCGGCCGTGGGCGCGGCGGTATTTCCGCCGCACTGGCTGCTACCCCCGTGCCCTGTGTGGTCGGCGGCGTCGATTCGGATCGCCTATACCCGTTGCGAACACAGCAGGAGCTGGCCGACGGCCTCCCCGGCTGCGAAGGTCTGGAGATCGTGCACTCCCGCGACGGACACGACGGTTTCCTCACCGAAGCGGCGGCGGTCTCGAAGCTGCTCACCGAGACGATGCGATTGGCGCGGGAGAGCCGCACCAGCTGAAGTCGGTGAGGTGTTTCGCCTCTCCGGGGAACTTCCCGGCGAGGACAACCTTTCTTGTCAACCAGCGATGTCGACAGGTGCAGGAATCCCCGTCGATAGAACGCCCTATTCGGCGGGCGCGCCGACGAGCAGTCGCACGATGGATTGGACGAACTCATCGAGTCGTTCGCGGGGGTATTCATCGGGCGCGCTGACCGCGAGCCTGCCGAGCATTTCCGCCACGCTCAGCAGTGAGTTGGTGAGCAGCCCGGAATCCATTCCCGCCCACCGTGAATCGAGCGCCATGCCCATGCGAACCAGGGACTCGGCCTGATCGAAGACGCCGGTGCGCGAATCGGCAAGTGCCGCACGGTATTCGTCGGGGGCGCTGCCGGGTCCGGCGAGGATCAGGCGCCAGCGCGTCGGATTCTCCAGTGCTACACCGACAAACGCCTCGACCGTCGCGGAAGCGGCCATGACCGGATCCGCGCCGAGCAGATCGGTCGGCAATGTGGCGGCCACCTGTTCGAGGCCGCGCTCGCGTTCCCGTTCCAGCAGTGCGGCAACGAGTTCGGCGCGCGTCTTGAACGCGGTGTACAGCACCGGTTTTCCGACACCGGCCTCGTGTGCGACAGCCTCCATGCTCAGCTCGTGCAGCTCCATCCGGCTCAGTACCGCATAGGCGGCATCGAGCAGTTGGGCGCGGCGTTCCTCGGGAGGCAGGCGTGGCGCGTATCGCCGTCGCGGCCGGTCCGGCGCGGTACCCGATTTCGGCACTGTTCGTTTCACCTCCATGTCAGCGTCGGCCGCGGCATCCATCCGAAGACAAATGCTACGGGACTGTTGTATTGCTTGCCAACAATTGCTACGGTTGCGTTGTATTCGCCGCTCAGGAGGGCGAGCAGCAAAGGAGCAGCAGATGGCCTTCGATCCGACCACTCTTCGCCGGGACGACTACGGATTCTTCGGCCCGGATTCGCCCAGTTGGAAGATCTGGACCGCGCCGACCGCCGTGATCGGCTTCCAGCGCGCGGTGGTCCTCGAGCACTTCGATCCGTTCCTGACCGCGGCCGTCGCCGACTCGCAGGGCATCTACACCGACCCGCGCAGCCGCCTCGACCACACCTTCTCCTACTTCCTGCTGGTCGCCATCGCCGACAGCCGCACCGCCATCCAGGCATCGGAACATCTGATGCAGGTGCACGCCCCGATGACCGGCATCGAACCGATCAGCGGTCAGCGCTACAGCGCGAACAGCCCCGAGACCCAGCTGTGGATCCACATCACCGGCTGGCATTCGGTGCTCAAGGCGTACGAGATGTTCGGGCCGGGCCCGCTCAGCCCGCAGGACGAGGCGCGCTACTGGCAGGAGTGCGCGATCGCCGCCGAGTTGCAGACCTGCAAGCCGGAGGAGGTGCCGCGCTCGCGCGAGGAGGTGCGTGCGTACTTCGCGAGGGTCCGCCCGCGCCTGTGCACCTCCGAGCGCGCCGAAGCGGGCATGCACCATCTGCTGTGGACCTCGCCGCGCAACGGCGCCGGGATCAGCTACGCCCTCGGCAGCCGGTTGCTGTCACTGGCTTCGGTTGCCACGCTGCCGAAGTGGATGCGCAAACTCGGCCGGTTCGACCGCTGGGGAATCATCGATCTGCTGGTCCGACCGGCCGCCAAGATCATCGTGTGGGGTGCGGCCAGGTTCAACTCGTTCGGACTGATCATCGCGGCACCATTGATCGCGCCGATGGCGGGTCAGATCCTGGAACAGCATCTGAGGGGTGAGCCGCCGACCCGACTGGAGACGGTCACGCCGAGTGCGGCTCGGCAGTTGCACGGCGGGCGTGGGCGGCGCGCGGTCGCCGCGGCGCGCTGACCCGAATCCGTTCGGGGACAATCGAATACCAACCGGCTGGCCCGGCGCGTCGCCGCCACGATGCGTCGGGCTTTTCCGGCCGAGATGGCGCGTATGCGTGATGGATTCGCCACAAAATCCGTCCGTTGCGGCGCGTCGATCCGCCGGGGGGTTGCCGCCTCCCAACCGCCGGGTCGAGCGCCGAAACGGTGCCGACGCCGATACCGGCCAGCGCTGCCACGACCGCCACCATTGTTGGCGATCTTCCGCATCACCGTCGATGACCATGGCGGGGTCGACGGCGTGCAGCTGCGAGATGCGCGCGTGGTGACGCAACCGCATTCCGGCGATTAGCTCGGTGAAAGTCGTTGCGCCTCAGCCGACCCCGAGGACGGACGGTGGCGCATAGGATGCACCTGGGCCTACGAATGCCGCATTGACTGGAGAGTCGCCGATGTGCAGACTGAGCCGACATCGCGCCGCTCGAGTCGGCGAGCATTCCGGTCTATGGACGAAATTGGGGGTAAGACCATGCGTTTTCATCGTGCCACTTTGACGTTCGCACTGCTGGGCACGGCATTCACCGGCGCCATCGCGTGCTCGGACGAGCCTGCTGCGCCCAGCCCGGCAGCAGTGTCGACCACGGCGTCACCGGCGCCGACCGTCCTCGGCCCGCTCGGCTTCGGCAAGCTGCGACTCGGGATGAACCGCACCGAGGCCGAGGCCACCGGGGAAATCGCCGCCTTCGACGACACCAACGATCCGCCCGGCTGCGGCCGATACACCGCACGCGCGGGCTGGCAGGGCTTCACCAACAACGGTGAAATAGTCGCGATCATGCCCGGCAAACTTCCGGCTCGCACCCCCGAGGGCATCGGCGTCGGCTCCACCGTCGACGAAGTCCGCGCGGCCTATCCGACCCTCGAGATCGGCTACAACTGGAGCTCCGCCGCGGTCCCCGACCACGGCGCACACTATGGCTTCCTCGGCATCTACCGGAACATGCCCGCCGATGCCAAGGTCACGCAGCTACTGCTCTACAACGACCGGGACACCTGCCACAACTAGCGCGGCCCAGCAGCTTCGGCACCGCGGGCCCCGGCGAAAGTCGTTGCGTCTCAGCCGATGCCGAGGGTGTTGATGGTGGCGGCGATGAAGACGATGGCGGTGCCGAGCAGGCTCAGCGTGGCGACGTCGAAAGGTTTGCTGCGAACCGCGAGCAACCCGACCCGAGCCGTCGGCAGGCAGAGCCGGAAGGTGGCCGCGAGCAGGGTCGCACCGCCGAAGAACAGCGCGCCGCGACGCCACCGGTCCCAGGCGACGAAGACAACCGCGAGCACGACGACCGCCGTCACGACCACCATTGGCAGGTGACAGCGCAAGAACTGCCCACCCAGGCTGCTCCTGCCGGACTGCCGCTCGGCGGCAGAGGACTCCACGTCGGTCACGCCCCGATTCTTGCAGACGACGTGCGGCCGCTGACACCAGTGCGCGGCATCGGCGCACCTTGTCGCCGAGCTGCCACGCCGGACTGCTGTCTCACCAGATGTTTCACCCGGTCGCGCCATACGAAATCAGGCATTGCCCTCGACTACTACGCAGCGTAGTTTCGATGGGGAGAGATCATTCCGGCACAAGGGGGTACGGACGATGCGAGCCATTACCCGGATTCGGCATTACACACAGGCGGTACGGCAGGCGAAGCGGAACCGGTCCGATCTGTTCGGGTGGCTGAGGCGACGGCCGCTGGTCCTGTTCGGCACGATCGGGTACGAGTCGGCATTGCTGTTCAGCAATCGGCTGGATCCGAAGCTCAAAGAGTTGGCCGAATTGAAGACGGCGGGCCTGATCAACTGCGAATTCTGCCTGGATATCGGCTCCGCGCTGGCTCGTTCGAGCGGCCTCACCGAACAGCAGCTCGCCGACCTGCCGCGCTACCGAACCAGCGACGCCTACACCGACCTGGAAAAGCTCGTCATCTCCTTCGCCGAAGCGATGACGGCCACGCCGGCGATCGGCATCGAAGACCTGCGCACCGAACTGCTGACGCGGCTGTCGAAGACGCAATTGGCCGAGCTGGTCGCCACCATCGCCTGGGAAAACGAGCGCGCCCGCCTCAACCAGGGCCTCGGCGTGCGCCCGACCGGTATGGCCGACGGCATGGCATGCGCCCTACCGGAGCGTCCGGCGAAGTAGCGCATTCCCGGACATGACAAGCTGATGCGTTGTGTTCCATCTGATGTTCCACGAGCCGGCCATACCCGGGAATACCGGCAATGCGATTCGACTGGTTGCCGGTACCGGGTGTGAGCTGCATTTGGTCGAGCCGTTGGGGTTCGATCTTTCGGAGGCGAAGTTGCGGCGGGCGGGGTTGGATTACCACGATCTGGCCTCGGTGACGGTGCACAAGGATCTCGCGGCGGCGTGGGCGGCGGTGCGGCCCGAGCGGGTATTCGCGTTCACGACGCAGGCGACTACTCGGTATACGGATGTGGCCTATCGCGAAGGGGATGTGCTGCTGTTCGGCACCGAACCGACGGGGTTGCCCGCGGAAGTACTCGATGATCCGCATGTCACCGAGCAGCTGCGCATTCCGATGCTGCCGGGCCGTCGCTCGATGAATCTCTCCAATGCCGCCGCCGTCACCGTCTACGAGGCGTGGCGGCAATTCGGCTTCTCCGGTGCCGTGTAACCGGTTGTGCAGGTTCAGAGTTCGACTTCGAAGCGTTTGAAACGCGAGGTCGCGCCCGCGGCGAGGCGGACGGCGGATTTGGGGACGCCGTAGTGCTCGGCCAGGAGTTCGATGGCAGCCTTGTTGGCCTTGCCTTCCACGGCCGGGGCACGGACGTACAGCTGCAGGGTGCCGTCGTCGAGGGTTTCGACGAGCGGGCCCTTACGGCTGTTCGGTTTGATCGTTGCCCGCACCACCGTCGGCGGCACCCGTATCTCCTGTCTTCTCAGCGCTTTTCGTAGCCACAGCGCCTTTCTCGGCCACAGTGCCTTTCTCGCCCGCAGCACTTTCGGTCGCCGCACCGACCTCGGCCGGAACCGCGCCTTCCGAGGCCGATTCTTCCGAACCCGTGGCCGCGCCCTTCCGACCAGCCCGCCGTACCACCCGCATGATCCCCCACACCACCGCGCCGATCACCACGACGAACCCGAGCCACGGAATCGCCTTACCGGTGAACACCACCGCGTCCTGCAGCCAATCCACCAGCGAGTGCCAGCCGGAGACGATGCCGTCCCAGAAATTCGACGGCCCCTCGTCGGACTTTTTGTCCTCGCTGGTGATGTCGATGGTGAGAGTGGACAGCGCGACCTGATCGTCGAGATGCCGCTTCTGGGCGGTGAGACTGTCGAGTTGGCCCTGACGGCTCGACAACGCCTGCTCGGCGGCGATGAGATCGGCCGTATTGGTGGCGCCCGCGATGAGCGTCCGCAACCGGTCGACCGACGCCTGCAGCGCCTTGATCCTGGCGTCCAGGTCCTCCCACTGCATGGTGACATCGTCGCGATTGGTGCTCATCCGGGTGATCCGGCCGACCCCGCCGAGGCCATCGATGAACTTGTCCGTCTTATCCGCAGGCACCCGCACGGTGAGCGTGGCCTGCGGGTCGGTGTCGTCGGTCCCCGGCTGCTCGGTGCGGCTGTCGACCCGACCGCCGACCTCGCGCACCTGATCGGTCACCTGACCGGCCGCCTTGATCGGATCCCCTGCGGTGATATCGACGCTGCCGGTAATGACCTCCTTGCGCGTCTGGACGGTGTCCCCGCTGGTATCGCCCTTCGCCGGAGATCCCTCGCGCAGACTCGGTGGCGGCGCCATCGGCGCGACGGTCGCCATATCCGATCGGCCGGAGCCGGATTTGTCGTTGTCATCACCACAGCCGACCAGCAATGTCACACCGAGCAGGCCGATCACCAGAACAGCAAGCTTCCGCATGGACGCAGGGTAGCCGCTGTGGTGAATTCGGTCACGAAACCGATGGCACCCCGACCAGTTTCACCAGGAATCGCTCGATCTGCTCGTCGAGCTGCGGCCACGGTTGATCCGGCTGGTTGAGCCGCATCGACACCGCGCCGTGCACCGCGGCCCGCAGATCGAGGGTGACCGCGGCCGCGTCGTCGGCGGGCACGAGGCCGGCGTCCATGCAGCGCTGGATCGCGGTGGTCGTGCGCTCGGTCAGTTCCTGTTTGAACGGCATGGCCACGCGCTGATTGAGAGTGCTCTCGTGCAGCACCTTGTAGAGGCCGGGATGCCGGTGGGCCCAGGCGCCGAGAACCCGGGTGCGAGCGCGCAGTCGGACCACGGGGTCCGCGTTGCCCGCCTCCGCCTCATCGATCGCCCGCAGCAGATCGCGGTGACTCTGCTCGAGGGTGGCGAGCACGAGCGCGTCCCGATCGGCGAAGTGCAGGTAGACCGACGTTGCGGCGCTGCCGATTTCGCGCGCCACCGCACGCATGGACAGTGCCTGATCGTCGCCGAGTTCGTCGAGCATGCGCTCGGTGGCGGCGATGATCTCGCCCCGCAGCCGTCCACCCTGACCGCGCGGATTGCGACCGCGCTGGGTGGTCGAATCGGAATCCATACGGGGATTGTACCCATACGACTGTAGCGCTACAGTCGTAGCGCTACAGCTGTTCATTTATGGAGGTTCCCCCATGGCAACACCCGGCACGGAAGCGAACAAGCAGACCGTGCGCGCCTTCTACGAAACCGCCTTCAACACCAAGGATCTCGACGCCGTCGCCGCGTTCATCGGCGACCGATACGTCCAGCACAACCCGGAGATCGCCGACGGCCTCGACGGACTCCTCGCCCGCCTGACCCACCTGAAGCAGGCCTTTCCGAAGCTCCGCGTCGAGGTGAAACGCCTTGTCGCGGAGGGTGACTACGTGAGCGCCCAGGTCCACGGCATCCGCGAGCCCGGCCAGCGCGGGCTGGCGATCATGGACATCTTCCGACTCGACGACGGAAAGCTCGTCGAACACTGGGATGTCATCCAGCCGGTCCCGGAGCACGCCGTCAATCCAAACGGAATATTCTGAGCCGCAACGGAAGCCACGAGCTCACCGGAAATCGCGGGACTTCGAGTCGACGCGCAGGTCCATGCGTTGGAGGTGTTCGGCGACGACGCTGACCGCACCCTCGGCGTTCTGGACGCGGCCGCGAATCAGGAGTGCGGAGGCGCTTTGGGCCAGGCGGCGGTAGCGGACCCAAAGACCTACCGAACAGACGACATTCACCATGCCGGTTTCATCTTCCAGGTTGAGGAAGGTGACGCCGGAGGCGGTGGCGGGGCGTTGGCGGTGCGTGACGGCGCCGCCGACCAGCACGCGGGAGCCATCGGGCACGTCGAGCAGTCCGGCGGCGGGGATGACGCCGAGCGCATCCAGTTGCGGGCGGAGGAATTCGGTGGGGTAACTGCCCGGGGAGACACCGGTGGCCCAGACGTCGGCGGCGGCCAGTTCGAGCTCGCTCATACCGGGCAGAGCGGGGGCGGTGGTGGCGGCGCCGGTGCCGGGGAGGCGGTCGGGCCGTTCGCCCGCCGCGGCGCCCGCCGCCCACAATGCCTCGCGGCGGGTTATCCCGAGACAGCTCAAAGCGCCTGCGGTGGCGAGGGATTCGGCTTGGGCGACGGTGAGCTCCACGCGTCCGGTCAAGTCGACGAACGAGGTATACGGGTCGTCCGCGCGGGCGGCGCTGATGCGTTCGGCGAGGTCGGTGCCGATGTGACGGACCGTCGCAAGACCGAGACGTACTTCGGCACCCTGGTTTTCGAGCGTGGGTTCGGCGCGGCTGGCATTGATATCCGGGCCGTGCACCAGCACTCCGTGCCTGCGGGCATCGGCGACCAGGGATTGCGGGGAGTAGAAGCCCATTGGCTGGGCGCGCAGCAGCCCGGCGCAGAAGGCCGCCGGATGATGCAGTTTGAACCAGGCCGAATAGAACACGATCGAGGCGAAACTCTGCGAATGGCTTTCCGGGAAGCCGAAATTCGCGAAGGCGTACAGCTTCTCGTAGATGCGGTCGGCAACCTCGCCGGTAATGCCGTGCAGATCGCGCATACCTCGATACAGCCGACCCTTGAGGCGCTCCATCCGCTCCGGTGAACGTTTGGAACCCATGGCGCGGCGTAGCTGATCGGCCTCGGCGGCGGTGAAACCGGCGACGTCGATGGCCATCTGCATGAGCTGTTCCTGGAACAGCGGCACACCGAGGGTGCGTTTCAGCGAATTCTTCAGCGCGTCATGGTCATAGTGCGCCTCCTCTTTGCCGTTGCGGCGGCGAATATAGGGATGCACCGAGCCGCCCTGGATCGGGCCGGGGCGGATCAGTGCCACCTCCACCACCAGGTCGTAGAAGTTCCGCGGTTTCAGCCGGGGCAGCGTGGCCATCTGCGCTCGCGACTCCACCTGGAACACCCCCACCGAATCGGCGCGCGAGAGCATCTCGTAGACAGCGGCTTCCTTGAGATCCAACTTGTGCAGCTCGACCTTCTTGCCCTCGTGCTCGCGCACCATATCGATCATGTAGTGCAGCGCGGAGAGCATGCCGAGACCGAGCAGGTCGAATTTCACCAGGTCAATAGCGGCGCAATCGTCTTTGTCCCACTGCAGCACGCTGCGTCCGGGCATACGCGCCCACTCGACCGGGCAGACATCGGCGATGGGCCGGTCGCAGATCACCATGCCACCGGAATGGATGCCGAGATGCCTTGGCAGCCCCTCGATCTCGGTGGCCAGCTCCAGCACCTCCGCGGGAATATCGGTGCCGATCTCAGCGCCGACGCCGGTCCAGCGGCTCACGGCTTCGCCTCGCTGACGCTCGGCTACGCCGTTCGCCGGAGGCGCTGTGCCTTTGGTTCGCTCGCTGCGCTCACTCACCGCTTCGCCTCGCTGACGCTCGGCTACGCCGTTCGCCGGAGGCGCTGTGCCTTTGGTTCGCTCGCTGCGCTCACTCACCTGTTTACTCCAGGCATCCTGCTGCCCCGGCGAAAAGCCCAGTGCGCGTGCGGCATCGCGGACCGCGGACTTGCCGCGATAGGTGATCACATTCGCCACCTGGGCGGCGTGCGTGCGGCCGTATTTGGTGTAGACGTGCTGGATCGCCTCCTCGCGGCGATCGGATTCGATATCGATGTCGATATCGGGCGGGCCGTCGCGCTCCGGGGCGAGGAACCGTTCGAACAACAGCTCGGCGGCGACCGGGTCGACATTGGTAATGCCGATCGCGTAGCAGACGGCGGAATTGGCCGCCGAACCCCGGCCCTGGCACAGGATGTCGTTGTCCTTGCAGAAGCTGACGATGTCGTGCACCACCAGGAAATAGCCGGGGAACTTCATCTGGTCGATGATCGCGAGTTCGTGCTCGATCTGCCGATACGCCTCGGGATTTCCCGCCGGCGGGCCGTAGCGCTCGGCCGCGCCCCCGAGGGTGAGCGCGCGCAGCCAGGACGCCTCGTCGTGTCCGGCGGGCACATCGAACGGCGGCAGCTTCGGTGCGATCAACTTCAGATCGAAGGCGCACTCGCGGGCGAGCGTCACCGCGTTCGCCACCGCCTGCGGGCAAGTGGCGAACAGCTGCGCCATCTCCGCGCCGGAACGCAGGTGCGCGCCACCGGTCGGGGCCAGCCAGCCCGCGATGTCATCGAGGCTCTGCCGCGCCCGGATGGCCGCGAGCGCCATGGCGCGGCGGCGCTGCGCGGGTGTGGCGAAATGCGCTCCGGTGGTGGCCGATACGGGCAGATCGAGCCGGTCGGCGAGGGCGAGGAGGTGGGCGTTGCGTTCGTCGTCCTCGGGGATGCCGTGATGGGTGAGTTCCACGTGCACCCGGTCGGCACCGAAGCGCTCGGTCAGCTCGCGCAGCGCGGCCTCCGCCTGCCCGAGACGGGTATCGCCCGCCTGCAGGTCGCGGTCGAGGGCTTGGCGCACATGGCCTTTGCGGCAACCGGTCAGGATGTGCCAGTGCCCGCCCGCGGCCGCGGTGAGTGCGTCCAGGTCGTAGCGCAGGATGCCCTTCTCGCCCGCGGCCATATGCGCGGCGGCGATCTCGCGGGAGAGTCGGCGGTAGCCCTCTTGGCCGCGGGCGAGCACCAGCAGATGTGGGCCGGCCGGATCCGGCGAACCGGTGCGGGGCATCGAATCCGAGACACCCTGCGATCCGAGTGACAACTCCGCCCCGAAGACCGTCGGCATCCCCCATTCCCTCGCCGCCTCGGCGAAGCGCACGGTCCCGTAGAAGCCGTCGTGGTCGGTGAGCGCAATCGCCTCCAGGCCGAGCCGCACCGCCTCCTCCACCAGTTCCTCCGGCTGACTCGCGCCGTCCAGGAAGCTATACGCGGAGTGCGCGTGCAACTCCGCGTAAGGCACCACCGGTCCATCGACCGGTTCGACCGGTTCGTCGGCCCGATACTCTCCGCGCTTGCGCGACCACGCCGGACTGTCGCCGCCGTCGCCCGGATACATCGCGTCCGGATTCGTTCGGCCCGGTCGCCCGGACAACACCCGCTCCATCTCAGCCCACGTCGGCGGGCCATTGCTCCAACCCATGACACATCACCTCCATCAATTCGAACATACGTTCCCATTGATCTCAATCTAGCGAGTCAAACTTTCTGGCAGGGTTGCTCGGTTTACGCTCCGGGCACATCGAACCAGGAAGGAGCCGGTCTGTGGCGAGATCACGCGGCCCGCGCCGAAGGTCGACCGGTTCGAACCGATTGCGGCGAAATACGCCGAGGAATGGCCGGCGTGGGGGCATCGCAAGATCGCGGCGCTGATGCGCGCCGACGGCTACGAGGTCTCGACTTCGACGGTGCAGCGGGCACTGCGGCGGCGCGGACTGTTGCTGCCGCAGGGCTATCGGGCGGACCGTAAGTCGTGGGCGATGCTGCGGCGCAAGGTGTTCCACGATCCACCGACACAACGCAATCGAGTCTGGCAAACCGATTTCAGCGAATTCGAAACCAGCGATGGCGGCATCTGGCGGATCTGCGCGGTCATCGACTACGCGACGAAATACTGCCTGGCCATCACCGTGACTCCGACGGCCCGCGGTGCCGACGCGCTGGCCTGCCTGCGGCTCGCTGTCACCGAGGCCGAGCGGATCCTCGACTTGGACGACCTGCGTGCCGATCGTGGGCTGACCGAGGTCCTCGGGCCGTGCGGGGAGGTGCTCGGCATGGCGCCCGCGCCGATCGCGGTGGTGTCGGACAACGGCCCGTGCTTTCGCGGTGAGGTGTTCAAGACCGCGTTCGCCGGACCGGACCCGCTGCTGCGACACGTCCGCACGCGGGTGCGATCACCCCCCACCACGATGGTGTCCCCGAATCCCCGCCATACAGGTTGGGATCTCGGGACGTTTCATCCACTCCAAAGACCCCGGTGGAAAGGCGATGTCATCGGGGCGCCACCGATGACCGGGAGCTGGTTGGCGTTGGTCGAGCCATCCAGCCGGTAGCAGAATCATCCGTATTGAGCGGGGTTCCAGGTACGGGTCGGCTTGTTGGTGATGATGAACCGCAATGCCTTGATCATGATGTCACCTCCTTCCTGGGGCTCGGTCGGGCGCGGACAGGGCTTGTGGGGTACGCCGCAGGGTGAACGGCCTGGGGGTCGCGGCATTGGTCACGATCGGGCGGGTATCACCGCCGCCGATGACGCGCAGAGAGGTGTTCTCGATGAGGGTGGTGGCTGCATCGGTGACCAGATCGTGGGCGACCGCGGCGCCGGCGCAGGTGAAGGGGCCGGAACTGAAGGGCACAAATGGGCCGTGTTCGCTCGGTCGAATCCAGCGGTCGGGTTGGAATGCCCCTGGTCTGGTCCAGTGTTTGTTGTCGTGATGGAGCAGATAGGGGCTGACGGACAGCAGGTCGCCGGTCTGGAAGGCGATCCCCCCGAATTCGGCGGGATAGGGGACGGGACGGCTGACCATCCAGGAGACCGGCCGGTGCCGCAGGGCCTCACGTACCACCCAGTCGACGGGCCAAGGCCATGGTGAGCCGGGAGAGTGGAGACTGCCCAGCAGCACCGACCACGCGAGCGAGTAGCCCAGCGGTCCCACAATGGACCGGAACATCAGCACATACAGCTGCGCCACCGTTGTATCGGCGACGCCGTCGGGACAGGCACCGATCACGGCATCGAGCAGATCCCGTGGTTCGGCTTCCGCAGTGCGGCCGGTGGCGCTGCGCCGGTCCCGGATCTGCTCGTTCAGCGCGGTGGACAGCTTGGCGCGCAGCAGCTGCGCCCGCGCCCGCTGCGCCATTCGGGCCGGGCGAAGCGCGCCCACGCGTGCATTTCGCTCCAGTAACTGCCGCAACTCGGGAGAACCATCAGGGTGCAGCAACACGTCCGCGGTGCACCGATACACCAGCTCGACCCCCGCTGCGGGCCAGCGGGTGACGGAGGGCATTTCGATCACCGCCGCCGCCAGGGACTCGCGATACTCGGGCGTATGCGTCCGCAGAATCGCGCGCACCGCGCGGCCGAAATCGACCTGAGCAGACCGCGAAGGCAGCATAGAACCGAAGAACCCGGACTTCCCCGCATTGAAAGCGCGGTCACTCAACACCGTCAGCGCCAGACCCGTATCGCCGACACACCACCCGCCCCACGGCAGCCCGAACACCTCTACCGGGCTGGTCCGGCGCAGATTCTCGAGGAAACCCAACGGATCACGCCGGAACCGGCGCATCTCTGCAAAACCCATCGGACGGTCCTCTCATAGAGAGGGTGAGCGATTCATCAGATGTTTTCGAGCGGATTTATCCACTGGCTGTGCGTACAAACGCAGATCAAGCATAGTCTCGACTAATTTTAACTAATTTTACAAGCGAGGCCGTGGAGGTCGACCACGAGGCGAGTACCCCGGCACCGCCGGGGCCTATCGAACACTGTGCCAGCAGTGATATCGGTTCACGATTACCCGCGACCGCCGGCAACCGGTCATTGAGGTCTAACCAGTGCAAACCCGATCCGCCTCGGCGAGGGTTCCCGTTGCCAGGCGCGCGTACATGAACATGTCGCGGCGTCGATTGCCGACCTTCTGCCACGATCTGAGGAGCCCTTCGCATTCGAAACCGGCTCTCTCCGCAGTGCGGATCGAAGCGCGGTTCCAAGGTTCCACATAGAGCTGGAGCCGTGGGATATGCAGCTCTTCCAGCGCCCAGGTAGCCATTGCCGCCAGAGCATGCGCGGCGACGCCATGGCCGCGGGCAGAGCGGACCACCCAGTAGCCGAGCGATGCGCGGCCTTCGTCGATGTCCTTCAACCACAGGTCGATACTTCCCAGTGGTGTGTTGTCCCGTCGCCGGACGATCACCATCGGGTATCCCGTTCGATCGGTCGCTCGTTGCCACTGGCGTTCGACAAACCGCGTTGCGGCCTTGCGCGAGAAGGTCGCCGGCACCGTGGTTATAGGAATCAGGTCGTCGGCAGAGGCTTCCCTAACAAGCTCGAGGTCTGCCGCAGACAACGACCACGGGCGGAGTTCCAAGTCTGCGGTGGCTCTCAGATGCGGTATTTGCAGAGCATCGTCCATGGTCAGCCTCCCCACAATATGCACAGGATATCGGCCCGGTGTCACCATTACCACTTCCATTTCCGAGTACCGCAGGCACACGCCGACCCCCGCAATTCGATCGCCTCCGGCAGGCATCGGCCGGTTCACCGCGCGATAGAGGACCGAGCCGAGCCGGAAAGCTGGGCAGGTCGGCGACTACCCGTCCCGAAGGTAGTACCGAACTCCTCGGGCTGAAGGGCGCTACTTCGATCCGGGCGAACGTCACCTCGCCCTCGAGGGCCGCTCGCGTCCGAGGGCATTCGCGCGAACGCGATCTGCCCTGGCGGCACGGATACGGCAGGTATGCGGGCCGCATTTGATGACGACGAGATCGGAACACTCGACTTCGTTGCATCTGCGGTTTGTGCCATCGGCGGGCAAGACCTGTCCGCCGATGGCACGAACTCCGAATTTCGAATCAGTAGGTCGGGAGCGACTCCGTCGACTTCTCGGCCAACGCGGCCTCGACCTTGTCCAGGCTGGAGCGGATCACGGCGCCGTAGGCGTCGTTGGCGAGGACGTCGAGGTGACCGCGGGCGATCGTCAGCTGCATGTAGGCCACATCGAAATCACCCACGCGGCGGTGGCTGTCGGCGAGGTTGAGGTAGAGCGAGGGCAGGAATCCGCGCAACCCCTCGTCGAGCGGAACGCCGGGGCCGAAGACCGCGGCCAGCGCGCGCTGGTCCCAGCGCAGCGCGCCTTCGGCCGTGTCTTGCAGATCGGCAAGGTGATGCGCAATCACACAGCGCTGCAATGGATCTCCACCGTCGCCGAGCTCGTCCCACAGTTCCTCCAGCATTCGCCGCGCCGCCTCCGGATCACTGCCGGAGAGCCGCACCGCGGCAAAGATTTCCGCCATCCGATCGTCCGCCATGCGCAGAGTATCGCACATATGTTCGATGGATTCGAGACCGGTTCGAACGGCTCGGCGCGCCCCCGATTCGAACGCCCGACGTGACGAAGCACACTTGGCAGGTAAACTTACTTCAGAGTAAGTTCATGCCAACCTCGACCTGCAAAGGAGCAGCGATGACCCGAGCTTCCGCTGACGACGCCGACCAGCAGCTCCGGCGCAACCGCCGCAACCGCGACCTCACGGGACGGCATGTGCTCATCACCGGCGCGTCCTCCGGCATCGGCCGGGCCGCCGCGCTGGCCGTCGCGGACAAGGGCGCCGTCGTCTTCCTGCTCGCCCGCCGCGCCGACGAGCTCGCGACCGTGGTCGAGGAGATCCGGGTCGAGGGCGGCACCGCCTACGGGTACCAATGTGACGTAACCGATTCCGACTCCGTCGACCATGCCGTCAAGACCATCCTGGACGAGCACGGTCACGTCGACATGCTGGTGAACAACGCGGGCCGCTCGATCCGCCGCGCCATCCACCGTTCCACCGACCGGCTGCACGATTTCGAACGCACCATGGCGGTCAACTACTTCGGCGCGCTGCGGCTGACGCTGGCGCTGCTGCCGCAGATGCGCGAGCGCAAATTCGGCCACATCGTCAACATCAGCAGCGCGGGGGTGCAGGTGGCCACGCCGCGCTTCTCCGCCTACCTCGCCAGCAAGGCGGCGCTGGATAAGTTCACCGAGGTGGCCGCGATCGAAACCATGGCCGACGGAGTCACTTTCACCACCATCCACATGCCGCTGGTGCGCACCCCGATGATCACCCCGAGTGGCGATCAGGGCCCATCGGAATCCCCCGAATGGGCCGCGGCCACCATCGTGCGCGCACTGAGCGAGCGGCCCAAGCGCATCGATGTCCCGCTGGGCACATTCGCCGAATACGGCGCACTGCTCACCCCGAAGATCCGCGACCGCATCCTGCACCGCTACTACCGGGCCCTGCCCGACTCCCCCGCCGCCAAGGGCGAGCAGGTGGACGCCGCCGACGACGAGCCCGCGGAACCCCCTGTCCCACAACGCGAACCACACCACAAGTCCACCGCCCGCCGCCTCACCGGCACCGCCTTGCGCCGCGCCGCCCGCTGGGTCCCCGGCACCCACTGGTAAACCAGCGACCTTATCCCGCAGGGGGCGATAACGGTCGCCGCGAGCGGGACACGGCTGCGGCATTCATCGAGAAGCCGCCGCAGCCATGTCCCGCTCGTCGCTCAGCCCAGGACCTACCGACCGGCGCGGTCACCCCGCGGTCAGCGGCTGAATCTGATCGGCGACGATCGCGGTTACGGGCTTCGGGGCGGCACCGCAACTGGCCTGGCGGGGTGGGAATCCGACGGTGCGGGCGGTCACGCGCCAGCGGCGGCCGTCGCGATGGGCTACCACCGCGGTGCCTGCGAGGGTGGGATCTGTTGCGGTGGAGTCGGATTCGAGGTGCACGGTGAGATCGTCGATACCCGCCGAAACCTGTTCGCGGACCGCGAGTTCGGCAACCTGCTCGATCGGCCGGTACGCACTGCGGCCGCGCAGCCCGGACAGCGAGACCGCGTCGCGACGCACAGCTTCGACCGCCGCGATGGCGGCCACGGTATCGACACGGCCGTAGGTCAGGCCGGAGGGCAACAGCACCATGGCCGGAGCGAAACGATGACCGCCGGTGTGCGAGCACTCCCAGACCTGATCCGGATAGTCCGCGGCCAGATTCGCGGCGATCGGGCGGCCGAACAGCGCGCAGCATTGGTCGCGTTTCCCGTGCGCGCACACCAGGATCAGCGGATCACGCACGGGCGCACCGATTCCCGGCGGTGGGCCGTTCAGCAGATCCAGATCCAGATCCAGCAGCTGCCCGAGATCGGTGATCTCCAGCCGTTCACACCAAGCGCCCTGCTGGCGCGAGCTGGCGATGAGAACCGTTCGGGCACCGGTGAATTCGGTGCGGCCCGGTCGCCGGATCAGCGTCGGACGGACCCCCGCGGCGGATGTGCGAGCGGCGAGTTCGGCGGTGATCTCCTGGCCGAGCACTTCGTCACCGATCACGTCCCGCCCCCACGCGCCCGGCTGCTCGACGCACAACCATCCGGTCACCCGAGTCGCCGTGCCGGACAACGGCACATCGACCGCGGCCGCCGCCGAGCAGAGCATCCCCGCGAAGCCGGTCATCAGCCCAATGTCTGTCCGTCGGCGAACTGCCGCACGAACTTCTCGATGCGCCGCGCCCGGGTCTCGGGTTTCTCGGCGTCGGCGAGCAAATAGCCGACGGCGGCGTTCAGCGAAACGTGTCCGGAGCCCTTCTTGGCGAAGCGCAGCCAGACCCCGTCCACCGAGGCATGGTTGTCCAGGAGCCAGTCGCGGAACGACTGCTCATCGGGAAAGAACAGGACCGGACGGTCTAGCGCGGACATCGTTTCACTCTAGAATCCGCCGACTCGGGACCGTGGCCCACACCGCGGAATCCAGCAGCCGGCGGGGTGGGCTCAGTTCGCGAGGAACGGCAGCACGGTGGCCTCGAATTCGCGATAGCGGTCGCGGTGGATGCTGTGGCCGCAGGAGAAGGCGGTCACAGCGCAGTCCGGGATGGCGGTGCGCAGGATCGCCAGCTTCTCCGGATCGACCATGCCGCCGGGGCCGCCGCGCAGCACCAGGGTGGCGGCGGTGATATCGGAGAGCCGGTCCCACCACTCCGGATTCGGCTTGCGGAACTGTTCGAGCGCGGTCCGCGTCATGGCGCGATCGAAGGCCAGCACCGCGCGCGGATGCCGGATCAGGCTGGTGGTGGCGTGCCAGAGCTCGGGAACCGTCGGGAAGCGACTGGTCAGCTTCATCTCTTCGTCGCCCGAGCGCAGCGGCATCGGGCACTCCTCGATGACCAGGCGCCGCACCAGCTCGGGCCGCTCCTGCGCGACGCAGGAGACCGCATAACCGCCCAGCGAATGCCCGACCAGATCAACCGAGGCCAGCTCCAGTCGGTCGCACAGGTTCAGCACGTCGGCGCCGAATTCGGCGAACAGATACGACTCGGTGTGCGCACTGCGGCCGTGCCCGCGCAGATCGGGAATGATGACCCGCCGACCCGCCTGCACCAACGTATGCGCGAACCGATCCCAGGTATGCCCGTCCCCGCCCATACCGTGCACCAGCACCACCGGCGTGCCCTCGCCCGCCACGGAATCCCGGTAGGCGATCTGCACGCCGTCGAACGCAGCCCTGGTCACCGTGAGATCCACGATTTCCGAGGTTACCGGCGTCGCCGAGGACCCACCCCTGACTTGTCGCGCGCATCACTTCCCATCCGCCCCACCAGCCCCACCCGCTCCGCAATCACCGAGCATCCCAGCCGAAATTGTCTGGCGGATGCCGATGGGTCTGGGCAAACTGCGGCTATGCCGTCTTTCGCGGACTTCGATCGCCGCAACTACCGCACTGTTGATGTCGCCGCCGGATACGACGGGTGGGCGCCGACCTACGAGCAGACCGTCATGGACGAGATGGATCTCGCACTGCTGGATCGGTTGCGACGCCCGGACTGGGCCGGGGTGCGCCGCGCCGCGGATCTCGGGTGCGGGACCGGGCGGACCGGGGCATGGTTGCGGGAACGGGGGATTCGGCACATCGATGGCGTCGATGTGAGTGCGGGGATGCTGGCGCGGGCACGCGAACGCGGGACACACATCACACTCACTCAGGCTGACGTGCGGAACACCGGATTATCCAGTGGCACATATGATTTGGTGATCTCCTCGCTGATCGATGAGCATCTGGACGACCTGACGCCCTTCTATGCCGAGGCCTGGCGGTTGGCCGCGCCCGGCGGCACCTGCGTCACGATCAGCTATCACCCGCAGTTCATGATGGTGACCGGCATGCCGACGCACTACACGCCCGCGGCGGGTGACCCGGTCGCGATCAGCACACATCTGCACTTGATCAGCGAGCAGGTGTCGGCGGCATTGGCGGCGGGGTGGGTGCTCACCGAGATGGCCGAGGCGCTGGTGGATGACGCGTGGATCGCGGCCAAACCCAAGTGGGCCGAGCTGCGAGGGCACCCGTTCACCCTCGCGATGGTGTGGTCTCGCCGCTCATAAACGGCCAGATCCCGTCGTCGTATATCCAGTGATCTCCACGCACAAGTTGCACGCCCATTGGATATGCGACAGCCCGATCGCACATCGGGGCTGGGTCGCACACTCGCCGCGGGTCAGTCGTAGAGCCCCTCGGCGCGCCACGTTTCGTTGTTGTAGATGAGCAGCAAGACGCGGACATCGGCGGGTTCACCGTCGAGTTGCACCTGGATGCGGGCCGCGACCCCGGCGGAGAGTGCGCCGGATTTCGGGGTCCACCAGTATTCGTCCACCGGCCACGGGCCTGCCCAGCCCGCGAGTTTCCACTGCTTGCTGCCCCAGCGCAGCAGGGTCGGATCCGCGGTGAACAGGCCGCGGTCGGTGACCTGCACCGGGGTTCCGTCGGCGGCCTCCAGGTACACCACTGGACGGTTCACCAGGATCACCGCGGGTGCGGGCCGGGGCAGGCGGCCGGGCCAGGGTAGGGCCGGGTCGGCGGCCGGAATCGGCTCGTCGCCGAGCGCGACCATGGTGATGCGTTCGGCGGGGCCGCGGCCGCCGCTGAGCACGCCGACCCGGACCGCCTCGCCGCCGAGCAGGCTCTGCACCCGGATCAACGCGCGGCGGGCCCGCTCCTGCTCCGCGCCGACACCGCCCCACAGACCCAATTGCAGCGCACCCGCCGCCACCACTTCGACGGGTTCCAGGCGCAGCAGGGTGATCGGCGCGGTGGGGCGGGTGCCATCGCGGCGGGTGAGCCAGCCGTCGAGTTGCCAGCGCACCCGGTCTGCGGTGCCCTCCGGAGTCAGCGGCTCGGCGCACCGCCAGATGCGCGAGAGCTGTTCGCCCGCCGCGGTTTCCGCGAACACCGAGAGCCGGGTGCAGGCCACCGACGCTTCGGACAGTGCGGTGTGCAGTTGGGTGGCGAGCATGCGGCCCGCGAAGGCGGCGGCATCGACCCGGTCGATCGGCGGATCGCAGGGGTACTGCACCGCCAGATCCTTCGGTGGACGACGCGCGGAGGGCGGGCGCTCCGGCACGGCCCGCGCGCAGCGGTGTGCGAGCACGGCGTCGGCGCCGAAGCGCGAGCCGACCTCCGTCGAGGTCAGCGCGGCGAAGTCGCCGATCCGCCGTAATCCCAAGCGGTGCAGCAGATCTACCAGGTCGGTGCGTTCCGGCGCGGCCAGACTGGGTTCGAGGGCGAGTTCACGCACCGGCAGCGGCGCCAGGAACCGCGCCCCCGCACCGGACGGCACGATCGCGGCGAAACGCGCCGCGATCACCGCCGTGGACAACTCGTCGGCGATACCGATCTGTACCTCCACCCCGACCGCGGCCGCCGCGTCGACGAGCCGCTCCGCCGCCGCCTCCTCGGACCCGAAGAACCGCGCCGCGCCCCGCGCACCGAGCACCAGCAGCCCCGGCCGCAACACCTCCACCCCTGGCACCGTCGCGTCGATGGCCGCGACCACCGGTTCGAACAGCCGCGCATCCCGATCCGTATCCGCCTGCGCCACATACAAATTCGGGCACCGCGACTGCGCCTCCCGCTTCGTCAGCCCACGCCCCACCCCCTCGGCCCGCGCCAACACCGAACACTCCACCACCCGATTGGCGACAAGCACCGCCACCGGCCGCGTCGCAGACACCCCCGCCACCGCCGCCGCAGTCACCGCAGGCCAATCCTGACACCACAACGCCACCACCCGGCCCCCACCCCGCACCCGCCCCGGCCGAATCACAACGCACCCGCCACACGCCCACACAGGTCTGCGCGTTCGGCCGAATCACGGTGCCGCACCGCGCGCATCGGGCGTCACCTCACTTGCCGAATCTGCCGATCCGAAGAATGCCCACACCCCTTGTCCCCACCACACACCCGCTGTAGGAGGTGCGTGGTGGGGACAAAGGGTGTGAGCACGGTCTGGATGTCGTACCCCGCGAACCCGTCCGGTATGACGAGCGGTCGGGTTCACGATGCCGCTTCGCGTGCGTCGGCGGTCGCCTCGTTCACCGCGGTCTCCAGCGATACCCACTCCACGCGGCTCGCACTGGGGCGCAACTCTATTCGGCCGTGCCGAGGCGGACCCGCCTTACCGCGGACCAGCACCTCGAGGGATACCGAGCGCAGGCGCCCACGTCCGGCGCCGAGGCCGCTGTAGCCGGCGATGCGGGTGTCCAGGCGCAGGGCCGGGTTGGGCCAGCCGCCGTCGGTGACCACCAGGGTGGCGCCCTTGTTGCGGGCGCGGGCGGCGATAACACGGGTGCGAGCGGGTGCGACGGTGGCGCCGTCGAGGCCGAGCACGACCAGATCGAGGCCGTCGAGCAACACCGCGGCCACCTCCACCGGATCCGGGCCGGGATCGGCGACGACGGCGAGGCGTTGCAGTTGCGCACCCATTTCTACCGCGGCGAGCAAGCCGAGCCTCGGCAGCCCGACCACCGCGGCATGCCCGCCGCCCTCGGTCACCGCGGCCAGCAGTCCAGCCAGCAGCGAACTCGCGCCCGCGTAGGCCACCACCGAACCCTTGACCAGGCCGCCCTCGGGCAACAGCTCGGCAAGGGCGGGCGGCACGGCCAGCGCTTCCCGGCGCAATTCGGCGGCGAGCGGTATCGGCTCGGCCGCCGCTTCCCCACGCCCGGGTATCGCCGCTATCCGTCTGCGCAGCTCATCCAGTGCCGGTTTATCCCGCCCCGCTCCCGGCGGCAGCCCATCCCGCCGCCCCCCCGCCCCTGAATCCTCATCCGAACCCATCACTACCACCTACTTCCCACGATGGACCCGAGGCGAAAGCACGCGGCGCCGCCCCCACCGAAGAGAGCCAGCACCGATTCAGCTATCGATCACTATCGAATATACGTTCGATACCCGCTCAGTAGAAACCCGCCCCCGACTTCCGTCAAGCGTGCGCGCCAACTTCGAGATGATGCCGTTGCAAAATGAGTTGAACTCAACTTACTATCGAGTCGTGAGCACTGAGCGAATCGGGTCCGCATCGCACATGCAGAGCGAGCCGCGACCATGAGCGACGAAGGACTATCCCGACGCGGCGCGACCGCGCGCAAGCGATTGCTGGCGGCGGCGCACACCGAGTTGAGCGAAACCGGTGAACTCGAGGTCGCGGCCGTCGCCCGCCGCGCCGGCGTGAGCGTCGGCCTGCCCTACCGCTACTTCGGATCGCGCAGCGGACTGCTCACCGCCGTCATCGCCGACTTCTACGACCGGCTCGACGAAACCGTCACCTACGCGGAGTTCCCCGGAAACGACTGGCGCGCACGCGAACACGCGCGGGTCGTGGCCTGGGTGAACTTCCTGTACGACGATCCGCTGGCCCCGGTCGCGCTCGGACGATTCGGCGACGCCGAGACCGCGGGCGTGGAACGACAACGCCTCCAGCAGGCGATCGAGGTCGGCGCACGGAATATGGCCCAGGGCCAGCAGCAGGGCATGGTGCCCGCCGACCGCGACCCGGAGCTGCTGGTCGCGGCCGTCCTCGGCGGCGTGCACATGGCCGTAGCGGTGGCACTCACCCGCAACCCGCGACCGGATCGAACCCGCGTCGCCGATCAGGTCTGGCAGTTCGTGGCCGGTGCGACCGGCTTCCAGGAGGAACAATGAGTGAAGATTCGATGCGCAGTGGCAGTCGGGCGACCCAACCGCGGGTCGAACGACTCGAGGACCTCGCGGGCGACCTGTCCCGAACCCACCGCGTGACACCACCCCAACGCGATGTCCCCACCGCACAGGTGGACTCGGACCTGACGGCCCTGGACCGCGACGGCTACGTGATCATGGAGAGCCTGCTCGACCGAACCGAATGCGCCGCCCTGCGGACCGAACTGCTCCCCCTGCTCGGCCCGAGTGGACGAAACGCCTTCGAGGGACACCGAACTCAGCGCCTCTACAGCGTCCTCGGCAAGACTCGCATGGTCGACCGACTGGTCGACCACCCACGCGTGCTCGCGCTGCTGGATCGACTCCTGCTGCCCGGCTACCTCCTGTCCCAGCTGCAGATCATCAATATCGCGCCCGGCGAAAACGCCCAACTGCTGCATCCCGACGACGGCTTCTACCCGGTGCCGCGGCCACGAAAGGCCTTGTCCGCGGCCACCATCTGGGCGATCGATGAATTCACCGCCGAGAACGGCGCGACCGTGCTGGTGCCGGGTAGCCACCACTGGCCGGACGGCCGAATGCCACAGGATGACGACGAGCGCGTGCCCGGCGTCATGCCTGCCGGTTCGTGTGTGTTCTTCCTCGGCACCCTGTGGCACGGCGGCGGCGCCAACCGCTCGGCCCGGCCACGACTCGCCGCGACGGCGCAGTACTGCGAACCGTGGTTGCGGACCCAGGAGGCGTTCACCCTCGCCACCAGCCGCGAGACGGTGCGCGCGGTATCACCCGAGATCCGGCGCATGCTCGGCTACAGCATCCATCCACCGTTCATCGGGATGGTGGACGGTATGCACCCGGACCGCACGCTGTCCGAATAGTCGTGGGGCAGTGTCGTTCGCGAATCAGGCCAGCTAGCCTCATTTTCCGCTACCCTGCACCCGTGACCGAACGCGCTCGTCCCATTGTCGGCCCCGATTACCTCGTCGCCGGCCGCTACCGCCTGCAGTCGAAGCTGGGCGGCGGCGGCATGGGCGCGGTCTGGCTTGCGACCGACCGGCTACTGAATCGGGATGTCGCCATCAAGCAGGTCCTGTCCACCGTCGGACTCCCCGAGGCCGAGGCGAACGCGATCCGCAACCAGATCATGCACGAGGGCCGGGTCGCGGCCAAGCTCTCGCATGAACACGCCATCGCCGTCTACGACGTGGTGCTGGAGGCGGGCGAGCCGTGGCTGGTGATGGAGCATCTGCCATCACGCAGTGTCGCAAAGGCATTGGCGCTGGTGGACACCCTGCCGCCGATCGAGGTGGCACAGATCGGGGCGCAGGTCGCCGACGCGCTGGCCGCCGCGCACGTCGCGGGCATCGTGCACCGCGATATCAAACCGGGCAATATCCTCGTCGCCGACCGTGGACCGGTCGTCGGCATGGCCAAGCTCAGCGACTTCGGCATCTCGCGCGGTGCGACCGACAGCTCCGACGACCCGGACGGCGTGATCACCGGCACTCCGGCCTACCTCCCCCCGGAGGTGGCGCGCGGCGCGCAGCCGACCACGGCCAGCGATGTGTTCTCCCTCGGCGCCACGCTGTACACCGCGATCGAGGGGCAGCCGCCGTTCGGGATGGACGACGATACCGACGCCGTGGTCCACCGCGCGGCCATGGCCCAGATCATCCCGCCCAGCCGCAGCGGCATGCTCACCCACGCCCTCCTGCACATGATGGAACCAGCACCGCAGCGGCGGCCGACGATGGCCGAGGCGCGCGATGAAATCCTCACCGCCGCATTCGGTCCCGGCACCGGACCCTATATCCTCGGCGCCCCGGTGCGTACCGAGGACGGCACCATTCCGGCGTGGGCAGCGCGCAATTCGGCGTCGGGACTGCGCAGCCCGCACTCGACGCCGCTGCCGCGCCCGCACCGCAGTCCGTCGGGTCCCGCGCCCGCCGCACCCCAGCGCGGCGCCAAACCGAAGGAGCCGAGCAACGCTCCGCTGGCCATCGCCATCGGCCTGCTGATCGGCCTGATCATCATCATCGCCGTTATCGTCGCGATGATGTAGGTCGCTCAATCGATACGACGGCGGTGGGCCCAGCGGGTGAGCGCGTTGCGGTTGGACTGCTGGGTTTTGCGCAGCACGTTGGATGCGTGCGTCTCAACGGTTTTCACCGAGATGAACAGGTTCTCCGCGATTTCGCGGTAGGTGTAGCCGCGCGCCAGCAGCCGCAGCACCTCGAGTTCGCGCGGTGTCAGCGAATCCAACTCCGGATCCAGCGGCGGCTCCGGCACCGGCGATTTACCGGTGAACGAATCGAGTACGAAACCGGCCAACCGCGGACTGAACACCGCGTCTCCACCGGCGACCCGCCGAATACCGTCGGCCAGTTCGGATCCCGAGATCGTCTTGGTCACATAGCCGCGCGCGCCCGCGCGGATCACCGCGATCACATCCTCGGCGGCATCGGAGACGCTCAGCGCCAAACACACGGGACCGTCATCAATACCGGACAGCACCGCGACCCCACCGCCATCGGGCATATGCACATCCAGTAGCACCACATCCGGACGCGCCGCATTGATTCCGGTGACCGCCTCGGCCACCGCACCGGCCTCCCCGACCACCTCCATATCGGTCTCCCGGCTCAGCTCCGCCCGCACACCCGAGCGGAATACGGCGTGATCATCGACGAGAAAGACCCGCACGGACACCTACTTCTCCTCTACCTCGGTGGATCGACCCACCCTGACGCGCGGGCCGCCCGAAGGCAGCCCGCACTTCATCGGTACCACAATTGCCACAGAAAATCGGCGGCGCATTCCGGCGGTGGGCGTCACTTCCCGTTGCGCACCGGTTGCCGCTGTTCGTCGTCGAGCTGCTCATCGGCCTTGTCCCGATCCGCATGCCCACCGGAATCGGTGCGCGGCATGATGATCCGCACCTCGGTGCCGCGACCGGGCGTGGACAGAATCTCCACCTGACCGCCGCGTCGCTCGATCCGCGCGCGGATGGATTTCGCGACACCCCGCCGATCCTGCGGCACCGCCGCGATATCGAATCCGGCACCGCGATCGCGCACGAAAATACTCACCTGATGCGGTTCGGCCTCGGCGAACAGGTCGATCTCCGGGACTCCCGCATGTTTGGCGGCATTCACCAGTGCCTCCCGGCTCGCGCCGAGCAATGCGGTGAAATGCTCCTTCGGCAGGCCGCTTCCGCTGTCGTCGCCGTCCATCGTCACATCGCCGACGGTCACCGGCGTCACCTTCACCCCGTGCTGGTCCTCGACCTCGCCCGCGATGGTGCGCAGCGCGGCGGCCAGACTCGACTGCGCGGGACCGGAATCCTCGAACAGCCAGCGGCGCAGTTCCCGCTCCTGGCTGCGCGCGAGCCGGACCACCTCCTGCGGATCGTCGGCCTGGCGTTGGATCAGCGCCAACGTCTGCAATACCGAATCATGAAGGTGGGAGGCGATTTCCTCGCGTTCCTCATTGCGGATGCGGGCCGCGCGCTCGGCGTTCAGCGCCCGCATCATGCGCAGCCACAGCGGCACCGTGAGCAGACCGGCGCCGATCAGCGTAACCGCGACCGCGATCAGCGCGGAGCCGAGCGAGCTCAGATCGATCCTGGCCAGCACCACCACGCCGAGCCCCAGCACGATCATGGTGATGCCGGCCACGATGCGCGACCAGGTGACCACCGAGGGGCGCGCGGGCAGTCCGAGCAGCGACCGCGGGCCGTCGGTGTCGTATTCCCGCCACACCAGCGCCGCACCGACCGCCACCACGACGATGGGCACGATCACCTTCGCCGCGGTCCCGCTGAACAGCCACGACACCCCGACAGCAAGCCCGATTCCGAGCAGGGCCAGCCCGATCGCCTGCCGCCGCTCCTTACCGGACGGTTTCGTCGCGTCCGCGCCGCCGGGGGTGAAGATCCACAGCATCCCGTAGGCGACGATGCCCGCACCGGCCAGCGCGGACAGCAATACGAACGCCATCCGCACCTTGAACACGTCGAGCCCGAGATGATCGGCGATACCACCCGCGACGCCGCCGACGATGCGACCGCCCGAGCGCCGCACCATCTTCGGATACGGCGGCGTCGGCGCGGGCAACGGCGCGGGGCCGAAGCCGCGTCCAGGGCCCGGCGCGAACCCGGGTGCGGCGCCGAAGCCCCGAGGGTCGGCCCCTCGGGCAGCATCGAACGCGGGCACGGACGGGTACATATCTTGATACTGGCACGGGTGACCGACACCGACCATCAGGAATCACCCTGATCTTCGCCCACAGCTGGTTCGGGTCGCCGTTTTCCGTCCGGTCCGGACAGGAAAGCCCTGCTGAACTGCCGTTCTTATCGGATGCTCAGGCGTCGCGTGACGCCCGGAGCGGACAAGCGCCGAATCCGCCGCCCACCGGGGCCGCGCCGGACCGGATAACTGCCGTCGACCACATCTACCAGCGCATTCCCGGTCGCTCACCGATCAACCCCCTCGGCCGGGCACCACCTGCCGACTTACGTTTCTTCCGGGCCGGAAAACGTCCCACTCACCACCGCCGCCGGAAACGACGGCACTCGCTCCGCAGGAGCACAGGTTCGGGGAGGAACCATGAACATCAAGTCGGTACTGGCGATCGCTGCCACCTTGACCGGAGTTGTCTTGGCGGGTGCACCGTTCGCCAACGCACAGGGGATGGCGCCACACGAGAAGAACTACTCGGGCCCAGCGGGATTCGAACTGACCGTCGGCCACATGGACGAACAGTTCCGCCCGGTGCCCCCGCTCAACGGGATGCCGACCAACCGAGAAGTGTTCCTGGACGACACTTTTTACGCAACGGTCCCCGCCAATGCGACGGGCACACTGAAAGCGGGCTACCTCATCGCCTGCGCGGTCGAGGTGAAGCTCGCGGTCGATATCGACGCCGGAATCGGTTTCGACGCAGGCTTCAGCATCGGCGTCAGCGGTAGCGGCGATTCCGTGTCACCGAACCTGAACGCCAGCCTCGGCCCGACCATCCATGCCGGCATCGGCTTCGACCTGTCGCTCGCACCGGGAGAAATCCGCCCGATCGAAGTGGGCACCAAGCAGCTCGCACCCGGCAGCACCAGCTACCTGGTCAGCCACGACTATCACCTGCTGGTGAAGAACTGCGGCGGCCCACTCACGATCCAGTCCTACGTGACCGTCACGGCGGAATCGCCCGAGGTCAGCGTGGGAGACGCGGTGACAGGAGACCGAATCTTCCTGTAACCGCCAATACTCGAGCGGCGATGCAAATATCGCGCATCGCCGCTCGACCGGGTCTCGGCAACCGGAACCGGCTAGATTGTTCCTATGTCTGTGTCGCCCAAGAGTTTTACTGGGCGCACGTGGTGACCGGGGACACCACCGCCGAAGACCGGGGGGAAATCCGGTCACCGCGTGCGGTTTTCGCGCAACGGTTCGCTGATCTCTATGCGGCCGCCGGGAATCCGACGTTGCGACGGGTGGCCACTGCGGCCGAAGCGAGGATGCGAGCCGCGCAAGGTACGCGGGCTACCGCGAGTGCTTCGGTGCAGCGGATCAGTGATTGGAAGGCGGGGCGCAATGTTCCGGCTCGCTTCGATTCGCTGCTTCCGGTGGTGCTCACCCTGATCGAGCTGGCCAAGAAGGCCGAACCGCAGACCGCTCGACAGTTGCTGGAAGTCCGTGAATGGCAACGGTGCTGGCAGGCCGCGATCACCTGGACACCGGATGACGAGGACGATGCGGCCTGTCCCTACCTAGGGCTCACTTCCTATCGCAAGCAGCACCGGGACATCTTCTTCGGCAGAACCCGATCCACTGCCGAACTCGTCGATTTGGTCCAGGGCGCCGCCGCTGACGTGGATGGCGTCGTCGTGCTGATCGGCGCATCGGGTGCGGGCAAGTCCTCGCTGTTGGCCGCGGGACTCACACCCGCCGTCACCGACAACTGGTCGACTGCAGTGATGACACCCGGAGCGACGCCACTCTTAGCGCTGGCCAAGGCTTTTCACACGGACAACGCGATAGCGAAGCCATCCGCCGACGAGGTGTTCGCGGCACTCGACCAGTGGAGCGCCGACCGGCGGCGTCTGCTCATCGTGGACCAGTTCGAGGAACTGTTCACCGCCTGCACGGAGGAACGCGAGCGTGAAGCCTTCCTGAATGTCTTGGACCGCTGCGCAACTCGCCCCGACGATGCCATCGCCGTCGTTATCGCCCTGCGCGCCGATTTCTACGCCCAGTGCCTCGACTACCCGATCCTGCAGCACGCTCTCGAATACCGCAGCTACCTGCTCGGCCCCATGCGACTGGACGAACTCGCCCAGGTACTAATCGGACCGGCCAACCACGCCGGGCTCGAACTGGAGTCCGGCCTGGAGGAATTGGTGATCACCGAACTCTGCGGAGTCGGCGATCACGAGAACCGCCAGAGCTACGACCCGGGCGCGCTCCCGCTGCTCTCCCATGTCATGGCTGCCACCTGGCAGCACCGCGAAGGCCGCAAACTAACTGTCGCCGGATATCGCAAGGCCGGTGGTGTCATCGGCTCCATCGCCGCCACCGCCGAACAGGCATGGAGCGAACTATCCGACACCCAGCAGTCCTCCGCGAAGGATGTCCTGCTGGGACTCGTCGCCGTCGCCAATGATTCGCGCGATACCCGGCGCATCGCCGCCCGGCCGAATCTGCTGGAACGCACCACCGACCCGGTATCGGCCACGGCCGCACTGGAACTGCTGGCCCGCACCCGCCTGATCACCCTCGACTCCGACTCGGTGTACCTGACCCACGAGATCGTGCTGGACGCCTGGCCACGCCTGCACACCTGGATCGATGAGGACCGCGTCGGCTACCTGGTCCGGCAACGGTTGGAAGCCGATGCCGCGGAATGGGATTCGACCGGACAGGATCCCTCACTGCTCTATCGCGGTACCCGGCTCGAGACCGCTCTGGGTCATGTCGATCCACCCCTGGTCGGCGGCCGGGTCCGCGCCTTCCTCGATCGTTCCCGAGCAGCGCGAACGCACACCCGCAGACAGTCGTCGGTGACCCGCGTAGTCCTCGCCGTGCTCGGCGTCGGCCTACTCGTACTCGGCGCGGTCGCCTACGCACAGGTCAGGCTCACCGAACAGCAACGCAACGACAAGAACTTCGGATCCGTACTGGCAGAGGCAGATCGACTACAGCCGATCGATCCATCGCTGTCTGCCCAGCTATATCTCGTTGCCGGACAACTCAGGCCGGGCGATCCGGAGGTGCGGGCACGATTGCTCGCGACCCAGAACGTCCCCCTCGCAACACCGTTCGTCGCACACGAGGAGGGGATAAGGACCATCGCCTACCGACCGGATGGCCGGGTGCTGGCTTCCGCGAGCAACGACAACACCATCCGCCTCTGGGACATCGCCGATCCACGACATCCCCGCCCGCTGGGCGAGCCGTTACGCGAATCCCCGTCCGGGGCGATGTCCATGGCATTCAACCCTGATGGCACGGTGCTCGCGACCACCGGCGCTTCGGCACGGCCACAGCTGTGGGATGTCCGTGATCCGGCGCATCCCAGGCTGTTCGGATCACCGCCGACGATCACCAGCGACACGGGTTATCTGGTGTCCTTCAGTCCGAACGGGCGGACGCTGGCAGTCGGGTCCATGCGCGACAAAGGCATCACCCTATGGGATGTCGGCAATCCGGCCGAACCGATCCAGGGTCGCTTCATTCCCGCGCCGCGCGATCGGGACCTCTCCGCGTTCGCGTTCAGTGGCAATGGGCGACTACTGGCGGTCGCGACCAGCAACTGGGACCGCAGTACCGCGACGGTCGAATTGTGGTCCGTCCCGGACGCGGGGGAGATCACCCGCGCTGGAACACCATTCGAGGTCACCCACGATGTCGAAGCAATCCGGTTCAGCCCCGACAACACCGCATTCGCCCTGGCCGGTCCACGCCTGACCGTACGACACACCTACGTCAGCGTGACCCAGTTATGGGCCGTCGATGATCCCGCCCACCCGCGCCCGCTCGGAAATCCGTTGGTGGATACCGTGGTTCAACAGCCCGTCCCCTTGCTCGCCTTCAGCCCAGACGGCCGCACACTGGCGACCGGCGGTTCCGCCGGTGCGAAACTATGGAATATCGCCGATCCCGCGCAGCCGACCCCGCTGGGCGCCCTGCTGTCGGCGATTCCGTCCCGCTGCCTCAACGACGCGAGAATTCCCACTCGGTGTACCGGTGAACCGACGGGGCTGGCATTCAGCTCGGACGGAAAGATACTGGCCGTCGGTGGCACCGACGGAATCGTGCGGCTTTGGTCCCTGGCTCCAGCGGTTCTCAATGGACACACCGATTGGGGCAGGAGTCCGATATTCGATGCCACCGGCACCCGAATGGTGAGCGATTCCAGCGACGGCACATTCGTCATATGGGATACCGGTAACCCCCGGGAACCAGTTCGGATAGGGGAATTCAGGGCGAAGCCGGGATCATCGATCCGGTCTTTGAGCCCTGATGGGAAGTCCCTGATCGCGCGGGACGGTCCGACAGGTCCGATGGTCGTTGTCGACCTCTCCGACCCGAAGCACATTCGGATATCGGGCGACTGGCAGGCCGCATCGTCGCAGTGGTCGCGCCTGAGCTTCAACCGCGACTGGACCCTGGCGGCGCAGACTCTGGATTCCAAGGTCGATACCTTCCAACTCGCGAACATTACGGACCGCTCCCGCCCAGTGCTACTGGGAACACCGACATCCGTGGCTCCCGCGCAGGTCCAAGCCATCGGTTTCAATCCGACCGGGCCCACCCTCGCGATCATCGAAGCGACGCTGTCCGAACCGAGTTCGCCGGCGATGGCCCTGCGAACCAGGCTGGCACTGTGGGATATCTCGAACCCGGACCACCCTGTCCGGGTGGGTACATCCGTGCCGGAGCGCTCGTCGCTGATGCTCGATGTGATCATGCACCCCGACGGCCGCACCGCCGTCACCGTGGCGAACGAAACCTTTCAGGTCTGGGACATCAGTAACCCGGCATCGCCCGAACCGATCGGTGATCGGGTCACCGCACATAATCTGGCAATCATCTCGACCTCGTTCAGCCCCGACGGCAAGATCATGGCCACCAGCGGCAACGACGGTTCGGTGCGGTTATGGGACTTCAGCGATCGCCGTCACCCCCGCCTCCTGTCCAGTTCCATCGCACCGCCCGGCACCAACGTCTGGTTCATCCAGTTCCGTCCACAAGGCGACTATCTGTCCGCCTCGAGTAGCGGTGGCGAGCGTCGGCTGTGGGATCTGGATGAGCAGCACGCGATCGAACGCATCTGTCATGCCACCGCCACCCTCATGACCCCCGAACTATGGCAGCGCTACCTGCCCCAACTCTCCTACCGTCCGCCCTGCGGCTAATAAACAAGAGACCGATTGGTCCAAAAGTATCAGTCATAGTTTCAGGGTTCCCCCCGATGTGCCGAAGCGCTGGTCACGCCCAGTATGGGAACCATGACGAAAACGAGCTTCGGCGATCAGCTCCACCAGATGTGGCAGACGCGGCCCGTCCGGTTGCCGCGGCAAGGCCCGATCGCAGGCATCGCGGCCGGATTCGGGCAGCGTTACGGCATCGATCCAGTGCTCGTGCGGGTGGCGCTGGTGGTGTCGACGATCTTCGGCGGCGCGGGCATCGTGCTGTATCTGCTCGCCTGGCTGCTGCTGAGCGAGGCCGGTGATCAGTCCTCCGCGGCCGAATCGCTGTTCGGCAAGGGGCAGAGTTCGCAGTCGCAGACCAAGACCATCGTCTTGATCGTCGCGCTCGCCATCGCGGTCAGCACCATGGGCCCGGTCGGCGTCGGGCTGGCGGGCTCCGGTCTGATCAGCATGGCGCTGTTGCTAGCGGGCTGGTGGATGCTGCACATGCGCAATCCGCAGCCACCGCCCGGCACGAGTTCGCTCAACCCCTTCGACGGCGGTCTCACCGCGACCGGCTACCCCGGTGCCGTGTTCCCGCAGCGCACGATGCCCGGCGACTTCTACTCGCCCGATGTCCCGCCGACCAGCATGTATACCCCGTACACCAAGCTGCCGGACGCGTATGTCCCGGACACACCCGTCCAGAGCACTGCCCAAGCGCAGCAGGCAGATGCCGACACCGTGCTGTTGAACAACGGCGACGCCGAAACCGAACTGATCGAAAAGAGCACCGCGCCAATGGATGCGGGCACGACGCCAGCTGATGCCGAGACGGTAATGCTGCACAAGGGCGACACTGGAACCACGGCGCTCGACAAGGGCGACGACATCGGAGCAGCACCGCTCGGCAAGGGCACGACGCAGGTCGAGACCGCGGCACACCCCCGTGGCTCGACCCCACCCTCCTCCTGGGACCCACTCGGCGTCGCCCCACTCGCCTGGGACCTCCCCGAACCCACCCCCACCCGAACGATCGTCGCGCCCGCGCCGAAGCGCCCCCGCTCCCGGCTCACCCCCGTGGTCCTCGGCCTCGCCATCCTGGCCGCTGCCGGTGCGGGTGCGCTGGCCGCCGCCGGCGTGGACTGGATGACCCCCGGCCGCATCGGCGCGGTCGCGCTGGCGGTGATCGGCCTGGGTCTGGTGCTCGGCGCGTTCCTGCGCCGCGGCTACGGCCTGCTGGTGCTCACCGCGCCACTCGCCGGATTCGTCGTACTGGCCTCGATGATCGGCCCGATCGCCTTCGACAGCGCCACCGTCGGCGATCGCACCTGGACGCCGACCGCGATGGCCGACCTGGCGCCGAAGTACGAGTTGACCATCGGCACAGGCACCTTGGACCTGCGGTCGCTGAATCTGACCGAAAGCCGCGCCGTCGAGGTCGCGGTCCAGCTCGGTGACGCCAACATCCTGCTCCCCGCGGGCATGACGGTGCACGCCGACTGCACCGTCAATCTGGGCGATGTCCAGTGCCCCACCGGGATCACCGGACCGAACACCCCGGGCGCACCGGTGCTCGACCTGAAAGTCAATGTCCGGACCGGCAATGCGGAGGTGCATCGTGGCTGACCCAACCGATACCGATACCACCAAACGTGGACCGTCCGTCTCCCTGCTGATCGTCGGCCTGCTGGCCCTCGGCGTCAGCATCTGGGCCTTCATCGGCCCGGCCACCATGACCGCCACCGGCGTGGCCTCACTCGGCTGGGTCATCGTGATCGCCGCCATCGTGGTCGGCATCCTGCTGGTCATCTCTCCGCGCAAACCGCGCTGATCGACAACCGAATACACCGACAAAATGGCCCGCCTCCGTGACGGGCCATTTTCTTCCGGCGGAGGAGAACGCCAATGCCCATGGAACAGTTCGACATCGACGACGAGCCGACCGATCACCTGGGAATTCCGATGGGGCGGTTCATGCCACTGACACCGAGCCGGAGTTACCTCGGCGGCGGTTTGCTCCTCGGGCACCTCGTCTTCGGCACCGCATCGAGCCGACAAGCGCCGACCGGGACCGACCACACCGACTAGCGCTCACACTCCCCGGCGCGCCTCCACCGACGCCGCTAGTCCAAATAGGCTGAACAGCCGAGATGTTCGCCGATCCGGTCCAGCAACCGCTGCATACTCATCCGTTGCTTCCCCTCGACACCCCGCGCGATCATCGGCACCATCCACCGCGCACTGGTGGCGACGTTGAACACCTGCTGGGTCACCCGGGCCCCCTTTGGATGCGGCAGCACGCGGCATTCGGCGCGAAACCACCACTGTCCCTCGACCGCGAGCATCGCCTGCGCCCGATCCACCTCGACCCGAATCCCGTTGGAATTCCCCGCGATCGCGGCCCGAAATTCGTTCGGGCCGCCGCGCAGCCGCATCCCGGGATCCGGTCCGTCGGCGAGGAAGAAGGCGTTGTCCGGGCCGACCGGACCGGCGCTCACCGTGGTGAGCAGCGCGGCCACGGCTCCACACGTTGCTTCGACGACTGCGTTGACGGTGCAGAGTGGCTTCTTCGCCATCGGACCCCCTGGAAACTGGTCTACCCGGCTGACGGTACTCCCGAAAGCCGGTCGATCAGCCCCGTTCGAGGGGTCACTCCCATTCGATGGTGCCCGGCGGTTTGCTCGTCACATCGAGGACCACCCGGTTGACCTCGGCCACCTCATTGGTGATGCGGGTGGAGATGCGCTCGAGCACGTCGTAGGGCAGGCGAGTCCAGTCCGCGGTCATGGCGTCCTCGCTGGAGACCGGGCGCAGCACGATCGGATGACCGTAGGTGCGGCCGTCGCCCTGTACGCCGACACTGCGCACATCGGCGAGCAGCACCACCGGGCACTGCCAGATCTGGCGGTCCAGACCGGCGGCGGTCAACTCCTCGCGCGCGATGGCATCGGCCTGGCGCAGCGTGTCCAGCCGGTCCGCGGTGACCTCACCGACAATCCGGATGGCCAGGCCGGGCCCCGGGAACGGTTGGCGGGCAACGATTTCCTCGGGCAGCCCGAGCTCACGGCCGACCGCGCGCACCTCGTCCTTGAACAGCAGCCGCAGCGGCTCGACGAGTTCGAACTCCAGATCGTCGGGCAGACCGCCGACATTGTGATGGCTCTTGATATTCGCGGTGCCCGAGCCGCCACCGGATTCGACGACGTCCGGATACAGCGTGCCCTGCACCAGGAATTCGACCTTCGGCAGCGCGCCACCGCCCTGCTCGACGACCACCTCGGAGACCGCGTCCTCGAACGACCGGATGAACTCCCGGCCGATGGTCTTGCGCTTCTCCTCCGGATCGGTGATGCCCTTCAGTTCACCGAGGAACTTGTCCACCGCGTCGACGGTCACCAGCTTCGCGCCGGTCGCGGCGACGAAGTCCTGCTGCACCTGCTCGCGCTCCCCCGCCCGCAACAGGCCGTGGTCGACGAATACACAGGTCAGCCGGTCGCCGATGGCGCGCTGCACCAGCGCGGCGGCAACCGCGCTGTCCACGCCGCCCGACAGCCCGCAGATGGCGTGGCCGTCACCGATCTGCTCGCGCACCGAGGTGATCAGCGAATCAGCGATATTGGCCGGGGTCCAGGTGGCCGGAATCTCGGCGAGTTCGTGCAGGAAGCGGCTGAGCACCTGCTGGCCGTGCGGCGAATGCAGCACCTCCGGGTGGTACTGCACACCGGCCAGCTTGCGGGCCCGATCCTCGAACGCGGCGACCGGCGCGCCCGCGCTGGTGCCGGTCACCTCGAAACCCTCGGGCGCGTCGGTAACGGCGTCGCCGTGGCTCATCCACACCGGCTGCTTGGTCGGCAGGCCGCCGTGCAGCAGGCCACCGTCGATATTGAGGTCGGTGCGGCCGTATTCACGGGTGCCGGTCTGCGAGACGGTGCCGCCGAGCGCCTGCGCCATGGCCTGGAAGCCGTAGCAGATGCCGAAGACCGGGATGCCGAGATCGAACAGCCGCGCGTCCAACTGCGGTGCGCCCTCGGCATACACGCTGGCGGGTCCGCCGGACAGGATCACCGCGAGTGGCTGCTTCTCGGCGATCTCCTCCACCGTGGTGCTATGCGGAATCACCTCCGAGAACACACTCGATTCACGGACCCGCCGGGCGATCAGCTGGGCGTATTGTGCGCCGAAGTCGACGACGAGGACCGGTCTCTGAGTTTCTGCCACCCGCACAGTTTAGTGAGTGGCTGAATCGTCCCGCGCACCCCCGCACCGCTGGTTATCCTCATGCCGTGCCCTTCGCCCGCGCGATAGACGCCGACATCCACTACGAGGACAGTGGCGGCGACGGTCCGGTGGTCTTACTCGCACACGAATTCTTCATGGACCGAACGATGTTCGCATCCCAGATGGCCGCGCTCGCACCGGAATTCCGGATCGTGTCCTGGGACGCGCGCGGGCACGGGCGCACCAAGGACCAGGGGCTGCCGTTCACCTACTGGACCGCCGCGCGCGACGCCCTCACCGTGCTCGATCATCTCGGTGCCGAACGCGCGGTGTTCGGCGGCACCGCGCAAGGGGGGTTCACCGCGCTACGCACCGCGCTCATCGCACCCGAGCGGGTTTCGGCGCTGATCTTGATCAGCACCGAGGCGCACGGCCCAACAGCCGAACAGTCCACCGCGACCCAGAAATTCCTGGACGAGTGGTACGACGACGGCTCCCGCCGGGAAGCCGTCGAACAACTCGCGTACTGGCTGATCGGCGATGACGAGTGGTACCGAGCGATCTGGACCAAGCGGTGGCTGGTCCGCGACCGCCGCGGCATCGAGGTCGCCGCGGGCTGCCTGCTCGGCCGGGACTCGGTGCTGGACCGCTTGGCCGAAATCACCTGCCCCGCCTTGGTGATTCACGCCACCGACAGCGGTATCGCCCGCGACCGCGCCGAACAGCTCGCCGAGGGGCTGACCGCATCCACCTACGCGGAGATCGCGGGCGCGCGCTTAGCGGTCACCATGACCCACCCCGAACCCGTCAACGCCGTCATCCAGCAGTTCCTGCGCGAGCACACGGTGCCGACCCACGTTCGCTGAACGCCGACCCGTCATCCGCTCAGGTCAGGCGCGCACGCTCAGACCGACCCGCTGGAATTCCTTGAGGTCGGAGTAGCCCGCCTTCGCCATCGAACGGCGCAGGCCGCCAACGAGATTCAGCGAGCCGAAGGGGTCGTCGGAGGGACCGAAGAGAACGCGCTCCAGGCTCGGGCGCAACGTATCGCCGGTGTCACCGGACAGCTCGCCGCCCAGATCCCACGGATCCTCCACGTGCAGCAGCGAACCGCGCGGCACCGAGGGATGCGCGGCCGACGACGGCCAGTACCAGCCGCGGCCCGGCGCCTCGGCGGCCAGCGCCAGCGGCACACCGAGCATGGCGGCATCCGCGCCACAGGCAATGGCCTTGGCCAGCTGACCCGAATTCGCGATATCACCGTCGGCGATCACGTGCACATAGCGCCCGCCGGTTTCGTCCAGGTAGTCGCGGCGCGCGGCGGCGGCGTCGGCGATCGCGGTCGCCATCGGCACCCCGATGCCGAGCACCTCGCCGGTCGTGGTCGCGCCCGGGTAGGAGCCGTAGCCGACGATGACGCCCGCGGCGCCGGTGCGCATCAGATGCAGCGCGGTCTTGTGATCACTGACCCCACCGGCGACCACCGGCACGTCGAGTTCGGCGATGAAGGTCTTGAGATTCAACGGCTCACCGTCGCCGACGTGTTCGGCGGAGATGATGGTGCCGTGCACGACGAGCAGGTCGATACCGGCCTGCACCAGCGCGGGAGTCAGGGCGCGGGCGTTCTGCGGGCTCACCCGCACCGCGACCGTCACACCGGCGGCCCGCACCTGCGCGACCGCGGCGGCCAGCAGATCCGGCTGCATCGGCGCGGCGTGCAGCTCCTGCAGCAGCGCGACGGCACGCTCGTACCCGCCCTTGGCGACGAGCTCGAGCAGCTGGTCGATCTTCGCGGTGACATCGGCGTGCCGGGCCCAGAGCCCCTCACCGTTGATGACACCGAGCCCACCGAGCCGTCCGAGTTCGATGGCGAACTCCGGTGAGACGAGCGCGTCGGTGGGATGCGCGAGGAACGGGATCTCGAACCGGTAGGCGTCCAACTGCCACCCCAGCGATACCTGCTTCGACGAACGAGTCCGCCGCGACGGGACGATGTCTACATCGTCCAGTTCATAGGTACGCCGGGCGGTCCGACCCATTCCGATCTCGACCATGTCGCGCACGACTCTTCTCCTTGTCTAATTTGCCGCGCCTGCGGCGCGGCGTGTTCGCGGCCCCCGATGTCTCGCTGACCCTTTCGAGCGACCTGCAAGCAGTCGCTAGCGGCCGAGCCGTCGAGACTCGCGACTACGTCGCATGCACTTCGACGACTCGGACGCGAGACGGGCCGCGAACTCCTCGCTCGTAAGACTCGCTCCGTCGTGGTCGACAGAGCGGGGACCTGGCCGTCGAGACTCGTCATCCCCGACCATTCGATTCACTCAACTGTTGCGGCGCTGGACCGCGACGACGTGCGAACCAGCTCAATCATGCACGGACCGAGCGGTCCAGTACACCACCGTCGAGCAGGTTAGCCGCGACCAGTGTAGTTCGGCGCCTCGACGGTCATCGTGATGTCGTGCGGGTGGCTCTCCTTGAGTCCCGCCGCCGTGATCTGCACGAACTGTGCCTGCTGCAGATGCGCGATGGACTGCGAGCCGGTGTAGCCCATGGCCGCCCGCAGGCCGCCGACGAGCTGGTGGATCACCTGGTTGACCGGTCCGCGGAAGGGCACCCGGCCCTCGATGCCCTCGGGCACGAGCTTGTCCTCGGCGAGCACGTCGTCCTGGAAGTAGCGGTCCTTGGAGTAGGACTTGGCCTGACCGCGCCCCTGCATCGCACCGAGCGAGCCCATGCCGCGGTAGCTCTTGAACTGCTTGCCGCCCACCAGGATCAGCTCACCCGGTGACTCGGCGGTACCGGCCAGCAGCGAGCCGAGCATGACCGTCGACGCGCCCGCCGCGATGGCCTTGGCGATATCACCGGAGAACTGGATGCCACCGTCGGCGATCACCGGCACGCCGTGCGGCTTGCACACCGCGACGGCCTCGAGGATCGCGGTGATCTGCGGCGCGCCGACACCGGCGACCACGCGGGTGGTGCAGATGGAGCCGGGACCGACCCCGACCTTCACCGCGTCCGCACCCGCCTCGACCAGTGCGAGCGCACCGGCCCGGGTGGCCACATTGCCGCCGACGATCTGGATGCGATCGCCGACCTCGGCCTTGACCTTGGTCACCATCTGCAGCACACCGGCCTGGTGGCCGTGCGCGGTATCGACGACCAGCACATCCACTCCGGCGTCGGCCAAAGTCATGGCGCGCGACCAGGAGTCCTCGCCGACGCCGATCGCGGCGCCGACGAGCAGCCGCCCGTCGCGGTCCTTGGTGGCGTTCGGGTACTGATCGGTCTTGACGAAGTCCTTGACGGTGATGAGCCCGCGCAGGCGGCCGTTACCGTCCACGATGGGCAGCTTCTCGATCTTGTGGCGCCGCAGCAGACCGAGCGCGGCCTCGGCGGTGACGCCCTCCTGCGCGGTGATCAGCGGCGCCTTGGTCATCACATCGGCGACCCGGCGGTTCTGATCCACCTCGAAACGCATATCGCGGTTGGTGATAATGCCCACAAGCGCGCCGGTCTCGTCGACCACCGGCAGGCCGGAGATGCGGAAGCGCGCGCACATGGCGTCGACCTCGGCCAGGGTGTCGGTCGGGCGGCAGGTCACCGGATCGGTCACCATGCCCGCCTCGGACCGCTTCACGGTCTCCACCTGCGCGGCCTGATCGGCGGCGGCCAGGTTTCGGTGCAGCACACCCATGCCGCCCGCGCGCGCCATCGAAATAGCCATCCGCGCCTCGGTGACCGTATCCATCGCAGAACTGCACAGCGGGGTGCGCAACCGGATCTCGCGGGTCAGCTGGCTCGAGGTCTCCACCGAGCTGGGGATGAGATCCGAAGCGGCCGGTAGCAACAGCACATCGTCGAACGTGAGGCCGAGCATGGCGATCTTGTTCGGATCGTCACCACCCGTAGGAGGGCGGACCGCGATTCGTTCGCCCGATACGGGATTACTCATTCGGATCGACCCCTCCTGGACGTCGATAGCAACGAGCACCGGGCCGGCCGGTGTCGTGGAAGCTGATGGGATGGACGGTAGCGGCTCCGCCAGCGATGATTGTGTACTGGCCGGGGCCTGCACCCAATGGTATCTGTCCCGCAAACGCACCCGCGACTGCGCCTCACTGACGCTCGGCTCCGTCGTGCGCGAAGGCGCGCTACGTTGCTGGTTCGCTCCCCACGCTCGCTCACGGACTGAGCCACCCGGCGAAACTGGCGCGTCACATAGCTGGCGAAGACCACCCTGTTCTGCGTACCGTGGGGGTGTGCGTGACCATCTACCACCTGGCTTGCCGCCGGATCCGTTCGCCGGAGACCCCTCCGACCCGTCCGCCGCGCTCGACGCAATCGAGCCCGGCGAACCGCTGGATCCCCACGAGCGCCTTGCGGTCGAGGAGGATCTCGCCGACCTTGCGGTGTACGAGGCACTACTAGCGCACCGCGGCATCCGAGGACTGGTGGTCAGCTGCGAGGACTGCAGACAAGACCATTACCACGACTGGGACATGCTGCGCGCCAACCTGCTTCAACTGCTGGTCGACGGCACGGTGCGCCCGCATGAGCCCGCCTACGACCCGGTGCCGGAAGCGTATGTCACCTGGGATTACTGCCGGGGATACGCGGACGCCTCGATGAACGAGGCCTTCCACGGCGATGGGTTCGACGGGTTCGACAGCTGACACCGCACGCCGCGTACGAGGAGCGGTGACGCGCGTGCGCGATGTGAAATAGCTGACACACAAAAACCGACCGCCGGTCGGCGATCGGTTCATGCACGGGCATTACGGACGTCAGCGCACCACGCACGCGCACGCGTCCAGATATGCGTCTACCCCAAACGTTTCCGCCGGATCAGACGCATTCTCCACTCGAAAACACTGCTGGAGTACGAACTCCGATTACGTGGCCGGACCCGATCCCGGCAACCCGGGCATAGACGGCAAACCACTGGGGATCACAAAAGTGTTGCCACCGGTCGGCGACTGCGGACGGGTCGGCGGCTGCGCGGGCACGCCGGTATCCGCGGTCGGCTCGACCACCGTGGGCGGGGTTACCACGGTGGTCGGCGTCGCTGGGGTCGGGTGATTCTGACTCGGCTGCGTGGGCGGTTCGGCGGTCGCCGGCACTTGTGTCGTCGGTAGCGGCGGCTTGTCCGGCGCAGTCGGCTCCGTCGTCGTCGACGGCTTGGTGTCGACCGGTGGCGCAATCACCACACTCGAACTGTCGGTCCCTGGCTTGGGCTTGGTGGTCGGTGCGGTGGTGCCGTCGGTCGCCGCCGGGGCCGGCTTCGTTGTCGGTGCCGCCGAGGTGATCGAACTCGCGATATCTGGGAAGGTCTTGGCCAGCTCGGCGAACAAGATATCCAGTTCGCTGAGCCGCTTCTCCTTCTTGACCGGGTCGTCGATCAGCTCCGCGTTCGTCTTGGCGCCTTCCAGCTTGGCCTTGGCCTGCTCCGGATTACGCTGATCGAGCGCGGATTTCGCATTGGCCAGATCGCTGTCGGCACGCTGCACCACGGTGGTTTGCGCCTGCTCGCTGAATACGACTTCCTTGACCCGCCACAGCGGATCGCCCGGCGCGGCGCCATAGGAGAACGCGGACAAACCACCGATGACCAGAGCCAGCGCGGCCGCCGTCCCGAGAATCGGACGAATGAGCCGTAGTCGCCCACCGGACTGCGCACCGATACGAACCTGCCGGGCACCGATCTCCTGGTTGACCGCCGCAACGATCTCATCGAGGTTCGGTTCGCCAGGCAGCGGCGGCGAAATGAGCTCCGCTCGCCAGTCCGCCATCAGCGTCGCGAGCTGATACTCCTCCGCGCTGTCGGTCTGCACCGGTCCGTTGCTAGCAATGGCATCGATCAGCGCATCATCTCGGCGCACCGCGACGATGTCCACCGGTCCGGTGTCACCATCCCCGGCGTAGGGACCGCTATTTCGCGATCCACGTCGCGCCTTCCAGTCGCCCCGACCGCGCTCGCCATCCCTAGCCATACATTTCACCTGCCCTCGCCACTTGTGACTTCAGTTTCGCGAGCGCCCGGTGTTGGGCGACGCGTATCGCACCCGCCGTACTGCCCACGGCGACTGCGGTTTCTTCTGCTGACAAACCCATGACCAAGCGCAGTATCAGGATCTCTCGATGCTTCTCAGGAAGCGTCGCGAGCAAGCTGTTCATCTGCCTGCTCGTCTCGGATTCGAGAGCTCGTTGTTCCGGACCTTGGTCGGTGGATATGACATCTGGTACTTCGGCCATCGCCTCCGCCTTGTTACGGGCGGCGTTTCGATGTGCGTCTGCGACCTTGTGCGAAGCGATTCCGTATACGAAGGCCATGAAGGGCCTGCCCTGGTCTTGATACCGGGGCAAGGCTGTCATCACGGCCAGACATACCTCCTGCGCGACGTCGTCCGCAGAGAGCTGTCCACGCTCCGCGGCGCCGATCCGCGCGCGGCAATAGCGCACCACCAACGGGCGGACCAGTTCGAGTACCTGGGCTAAAGCGGATCTGTCGCCCTGCGCAGCGGCAGCGACGGCGAGGTCCAACTCTTCGCCCGTGTTCGTCATCGTCAGAGAATTTCCTGGCGTTACAAGTGGCACTGTCGGGGGCGACCAGTGCTTCCGCCGAAGGGGCGGAACGGATCTAACAATAGCGACCCAACCCATGGATACGGGCAACACGGTCGTCTGTTCACTAGAGCTGGGAATCACTCATGGGACGAAAGTGCCCGCCACGACGGGTGATGCGCGCCGCGCACCGCTGTGCGTCGGTTGTGGCCTCGGTCGCGCGGGCCCCGACCGACACCCCGGCGCGCAACATCGAACTGGCCCAGCGCAATGGCAACAATCCGTGCTCACGGCACTGTTCGGCGACCTCGTCGGCGAGCCGTAGCGCGCGGTCGTTATCGCCGGATGCCGCGGCGGTGGCGGCGAGCAACAGCCGGGACTTGACCCGGTGCCGGACCGAGGGCCCGGCCGCGGCCAGCGCGAGGGCCGTCTCGGCATGCGGTGTCGCGGCGTCGGCGGCGCCCGAGGCCAGCGCGGTCTCGGCGCACACCCAGTGCCAGCGGATCAGCGAGCGCCAGCCCGCCGGCGACCCCGCGCGGGTCATCGCGGCATGACTGCGCCGCAGCAGACGGGTGGCCAGCGCGAGGCGGCCGGTGCCGAGTGCGTCCGCCGCGAGACCGGTCAGCGCATCGCAGACCGCCGCGGTGCGATCCGGCCCGATCGGGTCCGCCCGATCGCCGGACCCGATCGGCAGGACCAAGGCGGCGGCGCGACCGTCGAAGGTCGCGGCGCGGGCGTGCCAGCCGAGCTGACGTAGCAATGATCCCTCGGTGCTCGCGGCCAGCGACAGCAATACCGGATCGGGGTTGCTCGCGCGCAGTCGGTGCAGTTCCTCGCGGGCTGCGGCGTAGCGACCCTGACCACCGAGGATCACCGCCCGATACCAGGAATCGAGCGGGTGCGCGGCGACCGGCAACTCGGCAGCGGCGCGTCCGGGACAGGCGCCGAAGGCGGCGTCGGCAAGCATGGCGGACTCGATATATATAGGGGAAGCTGGCGCGAACACCGCAGAACTCTATCCTGCGGAACACCGTCGGCGATGCGGTGAGAAACAGTCCGCCAGATACGTCCGGCAACTATTCAGCATTTCGATCGGTGCATGTTTCCATCAAGTAAAAGTCGCGTCAGCAATCCCACAGCACGTGCGCCGGGAATTCACATGCGTTTCGCGCAATTAACCTCAGCGCCCCGTTTCTGCCATCTCCGATCGACCGACCGTCTGAGCCGCCGACCGGCGCTGTGACCGACGCCATGCCAGCGCGAACCGCCACGAAGCTGGGACGCAAGTCCGAAACCGTTCCCACCTGCGGGAATGCGTAATACTGATGCCATGCGAAGACCCACCGGCCTCTGGTCAACCGACTAGTATTACCGGACCCATGCAAGAAGTAAATAGCTTCGAGGTTAAATTTCGCAGCTTAAGATTTAGAAAACTGCTGCATCGAACTATTGACGGAATTTCGCGGCTGGACCTAACGTAACTCATCGCCACGGTCGGCGCCGCGCGAAATTGCAGCGACCAACAAAGGGCGAGCCAAGGGCGCGCCGCCGATCCAGCGCCGTGGCCACAACTGTTGCAGAACAACTGCTCGACAACGCTGACGGGCTCGCACCACGAGGAGTTCACCATGCCCATGCCTACCCACCTCCCTGGACCGAACGCGGACGTCTGGGATTGGCAGATGCGAGGATCCTGCCGCGGCCAGGATTCCGCGGTGTTTTTTCATCCGGACGGTGAACGCGGCCGTGCCCGCACCGCGCGCGAGATGCGCGCCAAGGAGATCTGCCGGGCCTGCCCGGTGCTCATGCAGTGCCGCAGCCACGCGCTCAAAGTCAGCGAGCCCTATGGCATCTGGGGCGGAATGTCGGAAACCGAGCGCGAGATGCACGCCCGGCGCAACCGTCGCCGCATGGCCGTGTAGACGAACTTCTTCCCATCCGTGCGGCGCGGGGCGCCGAATGCCTAGCAAACAACCGGCCACGGCCACAAGCCGAGCAAGTTGTCCAACCGGCGTTTCGTGGTAGCTATCGGCATGTCACTGCGTGTCCCCACCAGAAACACCTTGGCGTGTCGCGGTTTACCAGAAAGTTGCTAGACCATAGGCGGTTTGCTGAGACCCCACCGAGAGGGGGGCCATAGCGACCCGCTACGGTAGTGACCGATGACACAGAATGGAGCGTTGTGACAACGCGGCCGACGGCCGCAGAGGGCGACTCGTTCCGAAGAGAAGCCATCCCACTCACGGTCGATTCGGACCGGGTGGAATCTGCGGTTACGGCACGCGCCGCCGAAAGTATCGAACTCGCCGCACTTCTCCAACGCTGCGGCCGGTCCGACCAGGAGGCATTCGCCGAGCTCTACGACCGGACGTCTGCGCGCGTCTTCGGTCTGGTGCTTCGTGTCCTGCACGATCCCGGATACGCGGAGGAGACCACCCAGGAGGTCTATCTCCAGATCTGGCGGACCGCAGCAAGTTTCGACGCGGCCAAGGGATCCGCGGTGACGTGGTTGATGACCCTCGCACACCGGCGAGCCGTCGACCGGGTCCGCGCCGAACAGGCCCACACCCTGCGCGAAGTCGCTTATGGGATAAGGGTTCTCGGCAACGAATTCGATGAGGTCACCGAAGAAGTGGAGCGCAGGCTCGAGCAGCAGGCCGTCCTGAAAGGTCTGGGGACATTGACAGAGACCCAGCGAGAGGCCATTTCGCTCGCCTATTACGGCGGGCGAACCTATGCGGAGGTGGCCAACTACCTCGGCGTAGGCTTACCGACCGTTAAGTCCCGTATACGGGACGGACTGACACGACTGAAGAAAAGTTTGGGGGTGACGTGAGATGTACCAAGCTCGGATCGATCTCGCGCACGCCGTCGCGTTCGGATCGATCGACGACGAAGACCACAATGCGATACAAGAAGTGCTCGAAGGTGAGGACCCGGCGCTACGCGCGGAATTCCTGACCGAAGTGCGGCAAACGAAAGAAGTCCTCTCCGCCCTCGCGGCGGCGACGGCAGCCCAGCCGCCCGCCGCCTTGCGCGAGCGCTTGCTCGCGGCCATCGCCGCTGAAGCGCCCCCCGTCGCTTCCTAGTCTCTCGGCTGGCTTCCACCCCGATCGGCATAGGCCCGGGGAGCCGCGATTGATATTTTTCGACTCTTTGTGCGCCAATTATGTTCATATTGTTCACAAGACGAAGGCCCCTGGGACGGATCCCAGGGGCCTTCTGCCATGTGGCCGAACGCTAGCCGAGCGCTGGACTCAGTGCGAGTGGCCGTGGTGGCTGTGGTCGTGCTCCTCTTCCGCGGGCTTCTCGACCACGGCGCTCTCGGTGGTGAGGATCATCCGAGCCACCGACGCCGCGTTCACGACGGCGGAGCGGGTCACCTTCACCGGATCCACCACACCGTCGGCGAGCAGATCACCGTAGGTGAGGGTGGCGGCGTTGAAGCCTTCCTTGCCGTCGGCGACCTTGCTGACGACAACGGCCCCGTCCAGGCCCGCGTTGGCGGCGATCCAGAACAGCGGCGCCGACAACGCGGTCCGCATCACCTCGACACCGACGGCCTCATCGCCGGAGAGCGAGTCGCGCAGCTCGACGAGCTTGGCGGCGGCCTGCACCAGGGCGGTGCCGCCACCGGGCACGATGCCCTCGTCGACGGCGGCCTTGGCCGCGCTCACCGCATCCTCGACCCGGTACTTGCGCTCCTTGAGCGCGGTCTCGGTGGCCGCGCCGACCTTGATCACCGCGACGCCACCGGCCAACTTGGCCAGCCGCTCCTCGAGCTTCTCCCGATCCCAATCGGACTCGGTCGCCTCGATTTCCCGACGCAGCTGCGCGCCACGGGCCGCGATGTCCTCGGCGGTGCCCGCACCGTCGATGATCGTGGTGTCGTCCTTGGTGACCACGATGCGACGGGCCTTGCCGAGCACCTCGATGCCCGCCTCGCGCAGCGTGATGCCCAGATCCGGGTTGACCACGGTGCCCGCGGTGACCACGGCCAGATCGTCGAGAAACGCCTTGCGACGGTCACCGAAGAACGGGGCCTTCACCGCAACGGCCTTGAGGGTCTTGCGGATCGAGTTGACGACCAGGGTGGACAGCGCCTCACCCTCGACGTCCTCGGCGATGATCAGCACCGGCTTGCCGGATTCGGCGATCTTCTCCAGCAGTGGCAGCAGATCCGGCAGCGAGCCGACCTTCTCCCGGTTCAGCAGGATGTAGGCATCCTCCAGGACGGCCTGCTGGCTGTCGGCGTCGGTGACGAAGTAGGGCGAGAGATAGCCCTTGTCGAACTGGACGCCCTCGGTGACAACGAGTTCGGTCTGCAGCGTCGAGGACTCCTCGACGGTGACGACACCATCCTTGCCGACGGTGGTCAGCGCCTTGCCGACCATCTCGCCGATTTCCTCGTCGCGCGAGGAGACGGTGGCGACCTGCGCGATGGCCTGCTCGCCGGAGACCGGGGTGGCCAGCTCCAGCAGTGCCGCGGAAACCGCCTCGGCGGCCTTGTCGATGCCCTTGCCGACCGAGATCGGGTTGGCGCCCGCGGCGACGTTCTTCAGCCCGGCGCGGACCAGCGCCTGGGCCAGCACGGTGGCGGTGGTGGTGCCGTCGCCCGCGACGTCGTTGGTCTTGGTGGCGACGCTCTTGACCAGTTGGGCCCCGAGGTTCTCGAAGGGGTCCTCGAGGTCGATCTCGCGCGCGATGGTGACGCCGTCATTGGTCACGGTGGGGCCGCCGAAGGCCTTCGCGAGCACGACGTGGCGACCACGCGGCCCGAGGGTGACCTTCACCGCGTCGGCGAGTTTGTCGACACCGCGCTCGAGGGCGCGTCGAGCCTGCTCGTCGAACTGGATCTGCTTTGGCATGTGTTTGTTCGCTCCTGTGTCAGTAGGCGGCAAATGCAGACCGCCCCGGGGTCACGAAAGACACCGGGGCGGAACGCATGTGCCTATCGGCTACTTGGCGACGACGGCCAGCACGTCGCGCGCCGACAGGATGAGGTATTCCTCACCCTGGTACTTGATCTCGGTGCCGCCGTACTTGCTGTAGATGACGGTGTCGCCCTCCTTGACATCGACCGGGATGCGGTCACCCTTGTCGGTGACGCGTCCCAGACCGACGGCGATGACGGTGCCCTCCTGCGGCTTTTCCTTCGCCGTGTCGGGGATGACCAGGCCGGAGGCCGTCGTCGTCTCGGCCTCGTTGGCCTGGACGAGGATCTTGTCCTCGAGCGGCTTGATGTTCACGCTCGCCACGTTGAGCCCTCCACTTTCAGGGGATTTACGGTCGTCCGGAACTGTTGTCCCGAACCATCGGTATCGGTGTTGTATCGAGCGACCGGCAAGCAATGCGGCCACTCGACTCGACCCTGCGCATCAGCCCCGTCGTCGCGGGTGCCGGGACCCCTGCTCAGTAGTCGAACTGGCACACGCACATAACACAGTGCCGACTAGCACTCTATACATGCGAGTGCCAGCGCTCAAGGTTGGACTGTGCCAAAACCGTTGGTCCGGCCATATCGGCGTCGGACGCCCGCCACGCCACGCCACCACGCCCTGATGTGTGGGGGCTTCCCAAGACTTCGGCAAATCTGTAACGTTCGGATAACGGATTGTGACAGTATTGACGAGAGTTGTGCTCCGCTCGCTGTGTTCGTCATGAACCGGCGTCGTGGGGGGAGCACCGAGCATCACGAAATACCCAGCGCCACAGAGCAATACCCCGCTCCGCGGGAGCAGCATCCGCGTCAGCACGAGTTCGAACCAGCGTCACAGCACAAGCGTTAATCAGAAGTAGCTTTCACCAGAGGGCAAGACCACACGTGATCCATGGCCGTCCCAGCGACCCCATCCGGACAACGGGGCGGCCGGTTCCCGCGTCCGAATGGCTCGCCATCCACGCGAGCAGTTCGGCTGTCCATTCGAGATGGTCGGCGACACCATGACCATCCGCTCGAAGGGAGGTGACATGCGAACATCCCTTGGCATCTCGGCCGGTAACGAGGTCGTGTGCTCGGCGCTGGTCGCTACCGCGTCCAACGGCGCGCAAAGTTTCGACTATCGGGTGGTCTCCGCGGACGCGGCCCACTCCGATCTCGGCGATCTCGTAGCGTCCTCGATCGAACTGATGACCACCCAACTCCCGACCACGCAACTCTCCTATGACGTGGCCTTCCCGGCGCATCCGGTCGGCGCGCGCTTCGCGGGCGCGAAGTCGATCGGCGTCGACTCCGCCGCCGGTCGCCCGCCCACCAGCGTCGCCGTCGCCTATCGCAGCAAAGAGCAGGAGCAGGTAATCCGCTCGGCCACCGGCAAACAACGCGAGCTGCGGCTGATTCCGGAAGGCGTTGCGGCACTGACCTATCTGCGTCACACCGGACTGGTGGACCGCTACGACACCATCGCCATCGTCGATCTCGGCGCGACCGGACTCAGCATCACCGTCGCCGACCAGGCCGACTCCACCATCCTGCGCACCGAACGCATCGGCGCGGTCAGCGGCAACGCCATCGATGAGTTGATCTACCACCACCTCGTCGACCTGCACTACGCCCGGCGCGGCACTCGCCCCAACCGCGGCATGCTGACCAACCGCGGCCGCGCCGCCAAGGAACATCTGTCCATCGCGCCCGCCGTCACCATCGACCATGTCGCCGGACAACCGTTGAAGCTGACCAGGGCCGACTTCGAGGAACTGATTTCCGATCTGCTGCGCGAGACCGCCGTCTTCGCCGCCGCGGTCTTCGCGCGGGCGCCCAAGTTCCCGCAGGCCGTGATCGTGATCGGCGGCGGGGCCAATATCCCCGCGGTCATCTCCACCCTCGCCGCCGAACTGGACCTACCGGTGCACACCATCGACGACCCGGAGGCGGTGATCGCCAAAGGTGCCGCGCTGGTGGCGGATTCGACGCAGCCGTCGGTCTTTCCGGTGGCCGCGCTCGGCGGCGTCGACGCGCCGATCGGCACCTTCACCAAAGTCGTCGGCACGCTGGCGGGCGCGATCGTGGTGGTTGGGCTGGTCATCGGCTACGGGGTGAAAACCTTCGCACCGACCGGCAGCGACGACATCTCCCCCGCCGGCACCACCAGCAGCGCCCAACTACCCACCCCGCCGGTGTCGGTGGTGCCGGCGACCGGCGCGGGCACTTCGACCTCCGGCCCGAGCCGGGAGAGCGCCAACCGCCCCTCCGGTGCCAATATCCCCTCGCTCACCCCCGACCGGAGCCAGCCGCCCATCTCGACCGCATCGACGCCGGCCGCGACCACGGCCCCGAACGCACCCACACTGCGCCCCGACCCGAACCTGCCCCCGATCCCGTTCCCGGAGTTACTCGGGCCGCTGTTCGGAAACCCGAGCGTGCCGGGCTCGCCGGGCCCCGACCACGACCCGGCCCAGGGCTCATCGACGGTGCCCCCGACCTCGACCGCACCTACGCAGGCGCCCGCGCAAACGCGAATCCCGTCCCTGCCCAAGGCCAATTCGGGGTCGAGCACGGGGCCATGGGATCCGAAGATGCAGTCCGTGCCCGGTTTCCAGTCCAGCTCGGGACAGCAACCGAAGTCGGCCGACTAGTCGCGTCCGGGTATGCCCTCACCCGCTGGCCCGGGTGTGCACACCCCTCGAGACAGGGCCCCACACCGTACAAGGACGTGCTCTACGTCAAAAGACGTGCATCCCGCCGACAATTCACAACCGGTGCCGAGCACCGAATATTGCCGTCCCACTGGATGCGCGGCGGCTGGATGCGCGTACCAGTGACAGTCAGGCATTGGTCGCGTAGCAGATATACGAACCAACTTGATTCAGCCGCCGCCCGATCGGAAGGCGCGGCCCTACTCAGCCGACGCGGCTGACCGATACCGGTAGCCCGGGATCGGTCGCGACCGTCAACGGCGACGGCGGCGCACCGCCCGCGATCACATGTGCGCCGAGCGCCGCGATCATCACGCCGTTATCCGTGCACAACCGGGGCTTCGGCACCCGCAACCGCAATCCGGCTGCCGTGCAACGCTCCTCGGCCATCGACCGGATTCGCGAATTGGCCGTGGCGCCGCCGCCGAGCACCAGGGTGTCGACGCCGACATCCTGTGCCGCGCGCACCGCCTTCATGGTGAGCACATCGGCGACCGATTCCTGGAACGACGCCGCGATATCCGGAATCGGCAAATCCTCGGCAGTGAAGCCGTTGCGCTGAGCCGCCTCGACATAGCGGGCGACGGCGGTCTTCAGACCGGAGAAGGAGAAGTCATAGCGCGGATCGCGCGGCCCGGTCATACCGCGCGGGAAGGCGATCGCCTTCGGATCACCGTGCGCCGCAGCGGCATCCAGCGCCGGCCCGCCGGGAAAGCCGAGACCGAGCAGCCGGGCCACCTTGTCGAATGCCTCGCCCGCCGCGTCGTCTACGGTGCTGCCCAGTTCGACGATCGGCTCGGCCAGATCGGTGACATGCAGCAGATGGGTGTGCCCGCCGGAGACCAGCAGAGCCACACATGGCGGCATCGGGCCGTGTTCGAGGGTGTCCACCGCAACGTGTCCGCCGAGATGGTTCAACGCGTAGAACGGCACATCCCACGCTGCCGCATAGGCTTTCGCGGCCGCGACACCGACCAGCAGGGCACCGGCCAGTCCGGGGCCGATGGTCACCGCGAGCGCATCGGGCTTGCTGATACCCGCCACGGCCAGCGCTCGACGCATCGCGGGCACGATGGCCTCGAGGTGTGCGCGCGAGGCGATCTCGGGAACCACCCCACCGAAGCGGGCGTGCTGCTCGACACTGGAGGCGACCTCGTCGGCGAGCAGCTCACAACTGCCGTCGGGGTAGCGGCGCACAATGCCGACCCCGGTTTCGTCGCAGGAGCTTTCGATGCCCATGACGATCACGACAGCACCTCGTTCGGTTGTGCCGCTTCGCTCGGCTGCGGGCCCCACACCTGGTTCGCGGCGGTCAGTTCCGGCCTGCGCATGGTGTAGGCATCCGCGCCGCTGGGGTGGTAGTAGTTCTTGCGCAGGCCGATGATGTGAAACCCGTGCTTGGCGTACATCGCGATGGCGGCGGCGTTGTCGGTGCGCACCTCGAGGAAGACCGGGCCGCCGCGCTTGCCCGCCTCGGCGAGCAGCGCCTCCAGCAGTAGCGTGCCGATACCGGAGCGATGGCAGCCGGGGTCGACGCCGATGGTGTGCACCTCGGCCTCGGGGTGTTCGGAGTCACCGAGTAGCGCGATGCCCGCATAGCCGACCATTCGCCCGGCGTCGTCGCGGGCGACGATATAGCGATTGTGCGGCCCGGCCAGCTCCGAGCGGAACGACACCGCCTGCCAGGGATCGTCCTCGGGGAACAGCAACTGTTCGAGTTCGACACAGCGCTCGATATCGGTGCCGTCCATCGGCTCGATGCGGATCACGGGTCTGCTGTGCGCCACCGCGCTCACGCCCCCGTCCGGTCGAGAGTGCGGTAACTCCGTTCAACCGCGTCCGGTCTGCGCAGGTAGAGCGGGACCAAGGGGTCCGGAACGGTGTGTGCCAGCAGTTCGGCGGCCGCGACGCGCACCAGTCCAGCGGGCGAGGGGGTTTCCGCAGGCAGCACGGGCAGATCGAACAGGTCGACGTGCGAGGCGGATCCGGCGATCATGGTGGCGTGCACGGGATCCAGGTCGCCGGGTTTGCTCACGTCCGGACCCTCGATGCGACGTCCGTCACGGTAGCGGGCCCAGTACACCTCGCGGCGGCGCGCGTCGGTGACCACGAGCAGTTCGCTCTCGGGAGCGAGCAGCGTGGGTTCGAGCACCGCGTCGGCGGCGATGGCGTCCAGGCTGCAGACACCGTAGACCGGGATGCCGAGCGCGTCGCCGAAGGCGGCGGCGGTCGCCATGCCGACCCGCAGTCCGGTGAACGGACCGGGGCCGATGCCGACCACGACGGCCTCGATATCGGCCCTGGAACGACCTGCCTCAGAGAGGCATTCGAGGATTTGCGGGGTGAGCACCTCGGCATGGGCGCGGGCGTCGACCCGTACGCGAGAGGCGACGGTGCGCACCCGTGCGGGATCGGCCTGCTCCAGTTCCACCAATCCCGCCGTAACGGCGGGTGTCGCGGTGTCGACGGCTAGTACAAGCATGATTGACCCAACGATACCGGGTGGTACCTGCCCGCGGTACGGAGCTACTCGGTAGCTACAACACGGGACCGTACGGTATCTCGGCGGACTATCCGACCCATTCCCAGATCGCGGTGCGGACATCGGAATTCGGTTCGCGCGAGAGCAAGACATACAGGTGCCGCTCGGCGAGGTGTTCCACGACACCCTTGCCCCACTCCACCACCACGACCGCCTGGTGCAGATCGGTATCGAGATCCAGGGCGTCCAACTCGTCCAGGTCGCCACCGAGGCGGTAGGCGTCCACGTGCACCAGCGGCACCGGCTCGGCGCCGACGCGTTCGCCCGCTCGGTGCTGGCGGGCGATGATAAATGTCGGTGAGCTGACCCGGCCCTGCACGCCGAGACCTTCCGCGATACCGCGGGTGAGTGCCGTCTTGCCCGCGCCGAGCGGTCCGTCCAACACCACCAGGTCACCCGCGACCAGTCCGGCGGCGAGTTCCCGACCGAAGGCCTCGGTATCGGCGACCGTGTGCAGGATGCGTTGCTGCCGTTCAGCCACCGGCGACCTCCGAGGTTGATGCGGTTTGCTCGATGACACCGGCGCGCGCGAGCAGCCGGTCGAGCGCGTCGTTGACGATATCGGGAAATTGCAGGTGCGCCATATGCGCGGCGTCATTGAGGCGGATGAGTTCGCTATTGGGCAATTCGCGCGCCAGCGCCCGGGAATTGCGGAAGGGAATGACGACATCGTGCGCGCCGCCGAGCACGAGCACGGGCAGGTGCGCCAGCGCGGGCAGCGCGGCCGATTCGTCGTGCAGTTCGATCGCCTTCAGGAATTTCACGATCGTCTCGACAGGCGTGCGGTCGATCATCAGCGTGCTGAATCGGGACAGGGTCGGGCTCACATGCCCGTGATACGAGCTGACGTGCAGTATCGGCGCGATCACGTGCCGGACGGTACTGCGCCCGGCCTGTACCAGCGCGGGTGCGGTGTGCACCGCCAACCGGAAGCCGTCGACCGCCGGATTGCGCAGCAGCTGCGTGATGCCCGCCGCGGTGACCTCCGCGGCCGCCGTCGAGAGCAGGCCGACCCCGATCACCCGCGCCGCGAACAACTCCGGGAACTGCGCGGCCGCGGCCAGCACCGCCATCCCGCCGAGCGAATGACCGACCAGGGCCACCGGACCGGTCGGCGCACTCGACTCGATGACCGCCGCCAGATCGCGGCCGAGTTGGGCGACGGTACAGCTCTCGGTGGTCGGGGTGCCGGAGCGGCCATGACCGCGCAGATCGAAGAAGACCAGGCGAACCCCTGGGCCCCAACGCCTTTCCAGGTCTCGGCGCTGGAAGTGGAAGGACTCCATGGTGTTACAGAAGCCGTGTACGAAGATCACGGTGACCGGCGCGTCGGGCGGACCGCATTCCCGAGTGGCAAGGCGCACACCGTCTTCGGTGAGTACGGCGCCGGAGCGATCCTCGTCGAGCAGGTCGAAGTTCTCGTCGCGGTATTCGTCGGTGCGCGCGGGCCAGAGCACCCGCGCACCGATACGGCGCAAGGCGTGTGCGCTCGCGAGCACACCGACCACACCGGCGGAGGCCAGCCCGCCGCGGACGACGGTGGTGCGGTTTCTCATCTGATACCCCCGGTGTGGCGCCGTGCAACCCGGCCGTGTGGGGCGCACACGACCTCGTAATGGATGGTGCCGAGCAGATCCGCCCAGTCCTGGGCCCGTGGTTGGTCCGCACCGAACAGGATCGCGGTGTCGCCCTCGGCGACGCTCGCGGCATTGTCGCCCAGGTCGACAACGAACTGGTCCATACAGATGCGACCGACATTGGGCCGCAGCGCACCGCCGAGCCACACCGAGAAACGGTTGCTCAACGGGCGGAACACGCCGTCGGCGTATCCGGCCGGAATCAGGGCGACGGTGGTGTCGTGCGGTGCGACCCATTGGTGCCCGTACGAGACGCCCTCGCCGGCGGCGACCTGCTTGACCAAGGCGACTCGGGCTTGGAAGGTCATCGCGGGGCGCAGGCCGAAATCGCCGAGCTCCGGGATCGGGGTCAGGCCGTAAACCGCGATGCCGGGGCGGACCAGGTCGAACGCCAGATCCGGGCGGGTGAGGGTGGCGGCGGAGTTCGCGAGGTGGACCAGCTCCGGTTCGAGGCCGTACTCCTTGGCGGCGGCGATGGCCTCGATGAAGCGGTCGCGCTGGATATCGAGGAAGGGATGTTCCGGCTCGTCGGCATGGGCGAGGTGGGAGAAGATCGCGCGCAACCGCACCACCCGCTCATCCACCAGGTCGCGCAGTGCCGCGAGTACCGCCGGGTACTCGAGCGATGCGATGCCGTTGCGATTGAGACCGGTATCGACCTTGAGCGTGACGATTGCGGTCCGGCCGGTGCCGCGCGCCGCCGCCTCGACCGCGCGCAGGTGCGCGAGAGAAGAGACGCCGATCTCGATATCGTGCTCGATCGCGGCGGCAAAGTCGGCATCGGAATTGTTGAGCCAACACAGAATCGGCGCGGTGATCCCGCCCGCCCGCAACTGCACCGCCTCGGCCACCGAAGTGACACCGAGTTCCGTGGCCCCCGCACCCAGTGCGGCCCGTCCGACCTCAACGGCGCCGTGGTTGTAGCCGTCGGCCTTGACCACCGCCATCACCGCCGCGTCCCCAGCGTATTCACCCAGGATTCGCACGTTGTGGGCAATGGCACCCAAATCGACAACCGTCTCCACTTGCGCCTTCACGCCTACTGATCCTGCCATTCGACGTCTGGCCCGTGCGAGGGCGTCGGTTGCGGGGAGGGTGACGGGAGGCGGACAGAGGTTTCTCGCGGTGCGGCGCCTGTGGGTTGCGATTACCGCTCGCGCAGCAAGGTCACTCACGTGAGCGCGCCCAGCAGCTCGTCGTAGCGGCGGGCCGCTCTCCCCGTCACCGCACCTGTATGTGTCGCTCGCCACAGGCGCCCATCAGTGCGCGGCAAGAGCTCGCGGGATACGAATGGCAAAGCAAACACGCTCACCGCAGACATCGGTCTAACGAGGCGTTGCGGCGCGATCACCAGTCAGGGCGCGGCGAGTGCTCGCAGGATGCGGATAGCGGGGCGGACGTGCTCGAGGAGGGGGAGCGCCGAGGTTGGGGCGGCGGATAGGTGGTCTTCGTGGGCGGCGAGGTTGGCGGCCAGCGAGTGGGTGCGGGCGGCGGCGGCAGCAGACCATGCGGGGTCGCGGCCCGCGGCGAGGAGGGCGCCGATGATGCCGGAGAGCACATCGCCCGCGCCCGCGGTAGCGGCCCAGGAGCCGCCCGCCTCGTTGACCAGGACCGGGTGGCCCGAGGAGGCGACGAGAGTGGCACGGCCCTTGAGCAGGACGGTGAGCTGCCAGGATTCGGCGAGGTCGCGGACGGCGGCGACGCGGTCCTGGCCGACCTCATGTCCGGTCAGGCGGGCGAATTCGCCTGCGTGCGGGGTCAATACGGTTGGGGCGGTGCGGCCGCGGACCAGGTCCGGATCGGCGGCGAGCAGGGTCAGGCCGTCGGCGTCGATGACAACGGGTAGGTCGGTGGACAGGATTTCGGCGAGCCGTTTATGGGCGTCGGCGTCGGTGCCCGCGCCGGGTCCGAATACCCAGGATTGGACTCGGCCGGTGGACGAGATAGTCGGGGCGGCAATGACTTCGGGGAAGTGGGCGAGCACGTCGGCCGCGCCGGTTCCGGCGTAGCGGACCATGCCGGAGGTGGCCGCGACGGCGGCTCCGACGCACAGCACCGCGGCACCAGGATAGGTAGCGCTGCCTGCGCATATACCGGTGACGCCCTGGGTGTATTTGTCGTCGGCAGCCCCCGGGACCGGCCACTGCGCACCGATCGATGCGGGTTCCAAAGATACGAGATCGGGTTCCGGCAGTCGTAAACCGATGGGCACCAGCTCGATTCGCCCGCATTGCGGTGCGGCCAACACGTGCACGGGTTTGTAAGCCCCGAATGTAACTGTCACGTCGGCACGCACAGCAGGCCCAGTGACCGCGCCGGTATCCGGATCCACTCCACTGGGCAGATCAGCTGCGATGATCGGAACATCGAGGGCGGCAACAAGTTCCGCCGCCTTCGGACGCAGCGGACCCCGGCCGGAAATACCGACAATGCCATCGATCACCAGATCCGGTGCGCCCGAACCTGTTTCGCCCAGGACCGAAGCCCAGAGACCGGACCCGACCGAGCTCAATCCAGCGGGACCCGAAGCAGCCGAACTCGACCCGGACGACCCCTCCCGGACAAAACTCGACACGACCGAACTAGATGCGGCCGAGCCCGATGCGGCAGGACTCGACGCAACCGAACCGGATCCGGCCGCACCCAACCCGGCAGGACCCGAAGCAGCCGAACTCGACCCGGACGACCCCTCCCGGACAAAACTCGACACGACCGAACTAGATGCGGCCGAGCCCGATGCGGCAGGACTCGACGCAACCGAACCGGATCCGGCCGCACCCAACCCAGCAGGACCCGAAGCAGCCGAACTCGACCCGGACGCACCCTCCACCGCAGGACTCGGCACGACCGAACTGGATCCCGCAGCGCTCGATTCGTCCAGTGCGCTTCGGATCCGGCCACCGGCTTTCCTTAGCGCGGCGAGTCCTTTCGCGTGGGCGCGTTCGGGATTCAGCAGAATTGCCGTTACCGCAACGCCGCGGCGGCGCAGCATCGAACCCGCCCAGAGCACGTCGCCACCGTTGTCGCCGGAGCCGACGAGCAGCAGCACCGACCGGCCCGCGATACCTCCGGTCCGCGCCCGCAGCTCGGCCGCGACCACGGTGGCCAACCCGTAGGCCGCCCGGTGCATGGGCATGCCCTCCGGCACGCGGGTGAACAGTTCGGCCTCGGCCGCGCGCACTTCATCTGCGGTGAAATAGCCCCGCTGGGTCGACATGAGCGCTCGCCTCCACTGTGTCGATCGGGCTCTGTTCGGTTTCCGGCGACCCGCGATCGGTCGCGAGCGGTGCGGTCGCCGTCGCGCGCAAGCCCGCACCGTCAGCAGACTACGCTTGGCCGTCATGCCGATGGTGCGCCGCGCGATGTCCCCTCAGATCGCCGCCGGGTTCGTCCTCGCAGCGACGCTGTTGCTGTCGGGTTGTGGCTCCGGCGAGCCGAACAAGGCCGCCTCGACCACGGCGAAAACAACCAGTCAGGCGGCGAGCAGCACGCCCGGCGAAAAGAAGACCGCCGCTGTCACCGTCGGTGTCCAGGACATGAAGTTCTCCCCCGCCGAGGTCACCGTCAAGGTCGGTGACACCGTCACCTGGAAGTTCAAGGACAGCGTCCCGCACACCGTGCAGGGCATCGGCGACAAGGCGATGGGCATCAACAGCCCGATCTTCGACAAGGGCGAATGGAGCTACACCTTCTTCGCCCCCGGCACCTACCGCTACCTCTGCTCGCTGCACCCGCAGATGCGCGGCACCGTCACCGTCGAGTAGTCGCCCAGCCGCGGGCGGAGTTGCGGTTCATTGCTTCGACTGCGGCGACGAGCGGGGCCAAGGCTGGATCGGCGGCGGCTTGGCCGAGTGCGGTTGAGAGTGCGGCGTCGTGGGTGGGGCGGGCTTCGGCCAGGAGTTGCAGGCCTGCGGGGGTTACGTCGGTGTAGATACCGCGACGGTCGTCGGGGCAGAGGTAGCGCTGGAGTAGGCCGCGATCTTCCAACCGTGTGACCAGGCGGGTCGTCGCGCTCTGACTCAGCACGACGGCTTCGGCGACCTGGTTCATGCGCAGGTGGCCACCGGGTCCGTCGTGCTGGCGGCTGAGCACGACCAGCAATGAGTACTCGCGCACGCTCAGCTCGTGACCGGATTGCAGGGCGCGTTCGATATGCGCCTCGATCCGATCGTGCAGCAGTGACAGTGCGTACCAACCATCGGCCAGGCCGGTCAGGGCGGCATCCGCGGTCATGGCGTTCCTTCTGCGTCGGGGCTTGTCACTTCAGGATAGATGACCTTCGCAATAGCCCGCGCTTGCAATTAGCAGGCGCATGCAACTATTGTTGACGCCTGTAAAGCTCCGATGCAATATCAAGTGGAGGCTCGCGCACATGCCGCTCGCACTACTCGCCCTGACACTCGGGGCCTTCGGAATCGGCACCACCGAATTCGTCGTCGTTGGACTACTCCCCGACATCGCCGACACCTACACGGTGTCGATCCCCACTGCGGGTCTGCTGGTCACCGGGTACGCGCTCGGCGTGCTGGTCGGCGCACCGATCATGACCGGGCTCGGGACCAGGGTGTCGCGCAAACGCATGCTGCTCGTCAGCCTGCTGCTACTGATCGCGGGCAACGTACTGTCCGCGCTCGCACCGACTTTCGGCATCATGGTGACCGGACGCATCGTCGCCTCGCTCGCGCACGGCGCCTTCTTCGGCATCGGCTCGGTGGTCGCCGGAAGCCTGGTACGCCCGGACCGCAAGGCCGGTGCGATCGCGATGATGTTCACTGGACTCACTGTCGCGACCATCGTCGGCGTGCCCCTGGGCACCATGCTCGGCCAGCAGTTCGGCTGGCGGCTCACGTTCCTGCTCGTCGCACTGGTCGGACTGGCCGGCCTCATCGGCGTAGCCGCGCTGGTGCCCGAGCAGCCCGCGCCGCACGATGCCCGGCTGCGTCACGAACTCGCCGTACTCGCCAACCCGCAGGTGCTGCTCGCGATGGCCATGACGGTGCTCGGCTTCGGCGGCGTCTTCGCGGCGATCACCTATCTCGCGCCGATGATGACCGAGGTCACCGGATATGCGGCGAGTTCGGTCACCTGGCTGCTGGTGCTTTTCGGCATCGGCTTCTTCCTCGGCAATCTGATCGGCGGTAAGTTCGCCGACCGGCATCTGATGCCGATGCTCTACACCGCCCTCGGCGGTCTCGCGCTGGTGCTCGGACTGTTCACGATCACCGCGCACAACAAGGTCGCGGCCGCGATCACCGTGGTGCTCATCGGCGCCCTCGGCTTCGCGACGGTCCCGCCGCTGCAGAAACGAGTGCTCGACCAGGCCGAATCCGCACCCACCCTGGCCTCGGCGCTGAATATCGGCGCGTTCAACCTTGGCAACGCGGTATCGGCGTGGCTCGGCGGCGTGGTGATCGCCGCGGGGTACGGGTACACCGCGCCGAACTGGGTCGGCGTCGGCTTGGTCGTCACCGCACTCGGACTCGCGGTGCTGTCCGGCAGGCTGGAGCGCGGGACTGTCGAACAGCCGAGCGAATCGCTGGTTGCCGCACACTTCTGAGTCCCGACCGGCGGCGATCCAGGATCGCCGCCGGATTCGGCCGAGCGAATGCACAGTGGCTCAGGTCAGATCATCCTCAGCACCTGGTGCGACGATGCGGCACGGGTTCTGCGCGCTACAGGGTCAGCGCTTCGGATGAACCCCGATGCGGCGAGCCGCCACGAGCTGCACCAAACGGGCGAACCACTATTCGACCGTCACGGACTTCGCCAGGTTGCGGGGCTTGTCTATGTCGTAGCCGCGGGCCTGGGCCACCTCGGCGGCGAAGATCTGCAGCGGGACGGTCGACAGCAGTGGCTGGAACAGTGTTGGCGCTGAAGGAATTTCGATGAGGTCGTCGGCGAACGGGCGCACAGTATCGTCGCCTTCCTCGGCAATCACGATGGTGCGGGCGCCGCGGGCCTGGACCTCGCGGATATTGCTGAGCAGCTTGGAGTGCAGCACCGCGCGGCCCTTGGGCGAAGGCATGACCACGATCACCGGCAGGCCGTCCTCGATCAGTGCGATCGGGCCGTGCTTGAGTTCGCCCGCCGCGAACCCCTCGGCATGCATGTACGCCAGTTCCTTGAGCTTGAGCGCGCCCTCCAACGCCACCGGGTAGCCGACGTGACGGCCGAGGAACAGCACCGTCGGCACATGCGCCAATTCCCTGGCGATCGCGCGGACCTGCGGCGCGGTCTCGAGCACCCGCTGCACCAACTGCGGCATCGCCTCGAGTTCGGCGAACTCGCGCGCCACCTCGTCGGGGTACTTGGTACCTCTGGCCTGCGCCAAGGCCAACCCGACCAGGTAGTTCGCCGCCACCTGGGCCAGGAACGCCTTGGTGGACGCGACACCGATCTCCGGCCCGGTCCTGGTGTAGAGCACCGCGTCGGACTCGCGCGGAATCTGTGCGCCATTGGTATTGCAGATGGCGAGCACGCGCGCCTTCTGTTCCTTCGCATGCCGCACGGCTTCGAGCGTGTCGGCGGTCTCCCCCGACTGCGAAATCGCCACCACCAGCGTCGAACGGTCCAAAACCGGGTCGCGGTAACGGAATTCGCTGGCCAGCTCCACCTCGACGGGCAGGCGGGTCCAATGCTCGATCGCGTACTTGGCCAGCAGCCCGGCGTGATACGAACTGCCGCAGGCGACGACGAAGACCTTGTCGAAATCGCGCAGTTCCTGATCGGCGAGGCGCTGTTCGTCCAGCACGATCCGGCCGCCGGCCTCGTCGTGGGTGAAGTGCCCGATCAGCGTGTCGGCGACGCCGGCGGGCTGTTCCTCGATCTCCTTCAGCATGAAGAAGTCGTGGCCGCCCTTCTCGGCGGCGGCCAGATCCCAGTCGATGGTGAACGGACGGGTGCGCGCCAGGGCATCGTCACCCGCGAAGTCGGTGACCTGGTAACTGTCGGCGGTGATCACGACAGCCTGGTCCTGGCCGAGTTCGACGGCCTCGCGGGTGTGCTCGATGAACGCGGTGACATCGGAGGCGATGAACATCTCGCCCTTGCCGACACCGATGACCAGCGGGGTCGAGCGCCGCGCGGCGACAATGACGTCCGGATGGTCGGCATGGGTGAAGACCAGCGTGAACGCACCTTCCAGCCGACGCAGCACGGCCAGCGCGCTCGCCGCAAAATTACCTGCGGTCGGGCCATCGGCGTAGGCGCGCGCCACCAGGTGCACGGCGACCTCGGTGTCGGTATCGCTGCTCAGCTCGACCCCGGCCTCCTCGAGTTCCCGGCGCAGCGGGGCGAAGTTCTCGATGATGCCGTTGTGCACCACGGCCACCTTGCTGGTGCTGTCGCGGTGCGGATGCGCGTTGCGGTCGGTCGGCGCGCCGTGAGTGGCCCAGCGGGTGTGCCCCATGCCGGTGGTACCGGCGAAGTGAGCGGTCCCGATTTCGGCGAGCTCGGCCTCGAGATTGGCCAGCTTGCCCGCCTTGCGTTCCACTGCCAACACGCCCACGCCATCCAGGATCGCGACGCCCGCAGAGTCGTATCCTCGATATTCCATGCGGCGCAACGCGTCAACTACAACGCCGAGGGCGTCCCGGTATCCGACGTACCCCACGATTCCGCACATGGCTCACCAGAGTACTTATCGGATAACGTTCACGTCGTGTCGGCGTCTGCGAAATCACTCCTGAGCACCCTGACCAGCCGGGGGCCCCACCGCGTACTGCGCGGCAATCTCGCCATCGCGGGTCAGCCCGGCGTGGTGTTCACTCCCGAGTCCGGACTGAGTCTGCCCGCCGTCGTATTCGGCCACGGCTGGCTGACCGGCGCCGCCAACTATCGCGCCATCCTCGAACACCTAGCGTCGTGGGGTTTTGTGGCGGCGGCCCCCGATACCGAGCGCGGGCCGATCCCGTCACACCTCGGACTGGCCACCGACCTGCTCACCACCCTGGATATCTGCACCAGCGTCCGACTGGGTGACGGCAAGATCAGTGTGCATCCCGATCGCCTGGCCCTGGCCGGACACGCCATGGGTGCCGGTGCGGCGGTCATCGCCGCCGGACAACGCAAGGTCGCCGCGGTCGCCGCCCTCTATCCGGCGCCGACCGCGCCCTCCGCCGAAACCATCGCGCCGGACATCGACACGCCCGCGCTGGTGTTGGCGGGTGCGACCGATATCGAATCGGTCAGCTCCAATGCGATCCCGCTCGCCGCCGCTTGGGCCGGGCCGGTGGTGTTGCGTGAGGTCGACGGGGCCTCGCATAACGGCATCGTCGAAGGGCGGCGCGCGCTGGCCGCATTGGGTGCGGGGAAGCACGAGGCGAAGACCGCGCGGACGACGCGGGCGGTGCTCACCGGGTTTCTGCTGCACAAACTGTTGCGGGACAAGACATATGCGGCGTTCTCCGATCCGGAAGCACTGATCCCGCACACCACGGTGGTCGATCCGGACGCGCCGCGGGAGCAGGAGAAGCCGAAGCTTTCGGCGGGTCAGATCGCGCAGTTGCTGCGTCGGTAGGACGGATGGCGTAACCGCGCGGTCAGGCGGCAGGTGGTCGTAGTCCGTCCAGTGCCAGTTCGATGAACCGTCGCCAATCGCCGAATCCGTCACGGCTGATCGTGGCGACCGCGCCGACGAGCATGTAGAGGTCCTCCACGGTGGCGTCCGCGCGAATGCTGCCGTCGGCACGGCCTCGGGCCAGCAGTTCCGCGCCGAGGTCGGCCAAATCGTGGCGGACCGCGCCGCGGGGTTCGGTGTCACCGAGTACCGACTCGATGGTGCCCGACAGCACACGCCCCTGCTCGTGCACTTCGGCGACGTGACTGAGGAAACCGGTCATTGCCTGCCGAGTGTCCGGGTTCGGGAGGCAGGTGCGGCGCACATGCTCCAGAATCCCGGCGAACCGCTGTTCGGCGGCCGCCTCGATCAACGCGCGGCGGGTCGGGAAGTGACGGTAGACGGTGCCGACCCCAACCCCGGCGGCGCGCGCCACATCGGCCATCTGCACCTCGTCACCATGTTCGGCGAACAGCGCCGTCGCGGTCGCGAGAACCTGGTCGCGATTGCGGGCGGCGTCGGTGCGGAGCTTGCGGGTGCTCGGGTCGGTCATCGATCTCCCTGTCTGCGTGCCGGTCGCAGGTTACCCGGCGACCGGGCTCGCGATCGGGGCGCGCGTGCGCTCCACCACGATCGCGACCGCTAGGCCGACGAGCATCACCAACGCGATGAACAACTGCGGATCCAGGCCGATGACCTTGGTGGCGTCGGCCGCGTGCTCGGGGTCCTGCGCGGCGGTCCCGGGAAAGAGCAGCGCCCCGAACATCCCCAGCCAGGTGACCGAGCCGAGCGATGCGGCCAAGAAGAACTGAGCGCGCAGGTTCCCCGTTCGCTGCCACAGGACGACCAACCCGATCGCGCCGATCAGCGCGCCCATGCCGATGTATTGGGCGTCATGGAATTTCGCGTGTGGCGGCCAGGCGGGGTTGTGCAGGTGGAGGTCGGCGACGTCGGGGATGACGAGGTCGGCGAGCAGGGGGCCGACCAGGGTGTTGAGCAAGACGACGCCGACGAGGATTCGCGGGAGTGTCCAGTGGTTGCGGGTGGTGGTCATTGCGGTCCTATCGTTCAATCAGGTGAACCGGATTCCGATTCCGATTCCGATTAACGGTAGGTCGGCGGTTCACGAACTGTCAACGGAGCGTGCGCGTTCCATACTCACCGGTCCGATTCACAGCGCGGGCCGCGCCGACTTCGACCAGGGACGACCAGCGTGAGCTGACTTCTGGGGTGAGCTGACTTGTGGGCCACTTGCACGCTGGTCGACCGCTCGGTACGGTCGACCCCGCCGATCAGGGGGCGGGGAGCCGGTCCTGCCCTGATCGATGTCATCGACACACCGGCGACCGGGAGGACCACATGGCTTCCGTGTCCGCGGTTGGTGTTGTTGTTTTGGTCTCCGGGTGCGGGTCGTCGACCGACGGGGAAAGCAGAGCCTGCTACGTCAAGCGCGAGTGCGGGGCCGTCGCTGGCTGCTGATGTGCCGAGTGGCTATGACCCGTGCGTTGACCTTCCTCAGACCAGCCAACTCTTGCGGCGGTAGTACTCCGACTCGGGATCGTCATCCTCGTCAACCGGGGTGACGACGTCATTGGCCTTACGCGTGGCGATTGAACGGGCGATCGCTTCGCGCTGCTCGCGTGCTTCAGTGTCCAGACGCTCCCGCTGCGCACGCGCTTCGGCCTCGAGGCGCTCCCGCTCTTCCGCCTCGGCCCGCACCTTCGCGATTTCCTCGGCGTGGTCCTCCCAGAACTGGCGCATTTCAATTGCAGACTGCTCGGCGAGTTCGCGGTCCTTGTCCACAGTCTGCCTGTTGATCTCCTCGAATTCGTCCAGGAGCATCGCCGAACGGCGTCGGATCTCCTCGACGATGTGGTCCATGTCGTCCGAGTAGTTCACGATTTCACCCCTCCTCGACAGTCACCAATCACGTTGGTGCAGAAAACCGTTTTCACAGTGGGCCCGCCTCTGCGAGTTTGGCACCACTATCAGCAGGCTCCTCCTGTTGTGAGTTGCCTTCCGGCATCGGCTGTGGAGTGTGTTCCCCATCCTCTTCACGCTTGCCCGGCGATGGAACGCTAGGAACAGAACCCGGGCTGCCCGCGGTCGGGTTCTGCTCGGTCCCTGATGTGCTCTCCTCGGACTTTTCGGGGGTCTCCGTCGTGGACTTGTCACCGGGTGTGGCGTGATTGCCGTCGTCGAGCTTCGGCTCGTCGGTCGAGATGGTCGGATTGCCCTTGTCGTCCAGCTTTACGCCGTACTTGTGCGTCTTACCGTCCCCGTCTACCACCACGAACTTCGGCTGTCCGTCCGCGCCGATCTCGATCTTCAGATGTTTCCCGCCGAGATCGAACTCGGCGACCGAATTGTCCTTTTTGTTACCGTCTTGGTCCTTGTCACCGTCTTTGTCCCCGCCCGTCGTTGTTTCGAGCGACTTAGTCAATTGCTCAACCGCGCTGTCGACACCCGATTTGATCGATGTGCCGAGCGAGGTGAGGCCCTGACTCACAGTTTGAGCCAGAGAGCTCAATTGCGAAGCCGACTGGGTGAGAGAGGCCAGCCCCTGGAGAGCACTGCTGGTCGTCGTGGTGGTCGTGGGCGTGGTGTTAGTGGTTGTGGTCGTCGGCGTCGTCGTAGTTGTCGGCGCGGAAGTCGTTGTGTTTGTCGGCGACGTAGTCGTGGGCGAGGTAGGTGAAGTATTGGTGGGCGAGGTATTCGTGGGCGACGTGGTCTTGTCGGGAGTCGCAACGCCCGCGGGGCGGTCGTACCGTGTGTCCGAGACTTTATCCAAGTCTTGGATTATCTTGTCGTATACCTCTTTGACGCCCCGATCGGCTGAATCACAAGCGTCGGTAAAGGCCTTTATCTTGGCCGCATAATCCGGCTTGAACACATTATCGAGCCAGTGTCGGCAACGATCCTGAATTCGATGGTTGTAATCAGATCCCGGCATGACGTATCCTGCCTGCCTAATTTCCCAAGCATCAACTCCGCCAGTCAGGTCCGGAAAGATTCGCCACAACTTACTTAGCAAGCTATTCTCAGTGACGTTGCTCCAAGCAATACTCTTTCCGGAGATTATGTCGTCGACATCCTCAGGCGTCTTTTCCGCAATCTTGATGCCTTCACCGTTCTCCAGGATATAGCGAACCGCCTCGGACTTGATTTTCGCAGCCGCACGCAGTCCAGCAAAGGAGCCCGCAATGGACTTCCATGCATCCCCTGCCGCCCTCCAATTGGTGTCCGCCTGATTGATCTGCTTGTTCAGCATGTCGTGCGCCGCACTGCCCGCTTGCCCCGTCCACAGCGACGGAAGAGTCGTTGCGTACCCCCGCTGAACGTCCAATTGAGCTCCGACTTCTTGCAGGACCGTCTGCAGTTTCGAGGACGTGTTCAGCAGCTTGTCTTCATTTAGCCCGTTCTGCTCATAGTACCGTTTGTGCAACTGAGCATATGCAGGGAATCCGGCCGACAGGTCCCCGCCGAACGCTCGCCGATATCGCGGCTCGAAGTATTCGAAGTACAGCAAACCTCGAGAACCAATATCAAGATATTCCTTTACCGATGTATTCGCAGGAACACTAAACACCATAACCCCCACCCCCTCGGGCCGCTATTTTGATTCTCGGACGACAGCTAAGAATTCTTCTCATTTGCCAAGCTTTGCTATGTCATGCGAGTTTTCGTCGTCAGTGTTCGAATACTTCACCACCGACGCCCCCACCACATCCGACGTAGCCAACGTCGCCTCCGACCAGTTACCCAACCAGGTGTAGATCTTCTCCAACCCGTCTTGGATCTTCTTACCCCGATCGCGATAGTTCTCACCGGCATCTGCGGGCCCGAATAAGTTGTCCCCCACATCCTTGGCACGGTTTCGTACAACTTGCCCGGATGACCCCAGATCGTTCGCGAACCGCCCAAGGTCCCCAGTCTTGACACCGAGCATGCTCGAATCGCTCACGATCCAGCCCCTCCTTCTGCGAGTAACCGATCATCCGACCCACACCCGTGAAGCCGCCATACTTCCTTCGACGCACCTGGTCCGCGTTCGGTTCCATCGGATCCAGTCCAACGCCATCCCGGAAAATCTACTGGTTGGATCCCTAGGCGACAACTGCCCACATACGTCTAACCACCCCGTCACCCGGGACGGGAACAGACCCTGCCGCACATACTCTGATCAGCGAAAACCTAGCCCGCGCGAACGCAAACTCGCAGTCGGCGAACCCTGCGGCCACAATCGAACATACGATGCGGCCGGGTGGACCCACGGCGGGTCAGGTTGTGGGGGCCGTTGTCGGACAGTGTAATTGGGGTTCAGGCGGGGCGACGGGGTTTGTCGAGGCGCGGGCCGCCGGCCGGTCGGCCCGACGGCTCGATGAACCCGACTGCTCGATGAACTGGGGCGGAGTCGCTGGAGCGAGCAATGGCCTGCCCCGACACGGAGTCCGAAGCAGCGGGCCGCTCAGCGACTACTTACCGATCTTCCCCTGATCGGTACGGACCCATTCCGACGTCCCATCCGGATGCCGATGGAACTCCCATGCGGAGTAATCGCCGTCCTTTTCGACCACGGTCACCTGGTCGGCGATGCCGTCGTGGTCCCAGTCGGTCCACACCTGCATGGCCTCGGGGCCGGTGGTGGTGACGGTGTCGAGGGTGCCGTCGCCGTCGATGTCCTGGGTCGGATGGTGCAGCTCGACTTCGCCGAGACCGTCCAGGGCGGAGGATGTGTCGATGCCGGGGAGATCCATGCCCGGGAATTCACCTGAGGTGATCATGACTCCTCCTGGTCGGGACTCGCGTGCGTGACACTGCGGTCGATCGGTGGGTACCGGTCCATAGTGTCATCCGCGAGTCCCGGGCGCAGCTCCCCGTCCTATTTGTTGGGGACAATCACTTTTTCGGAATGATCAGCCAGAGCACCAGGTAGATGATGAACTGCGGGCCGGGGAGCAGGCAGGACAGGACGAACAGCAAACGGACGACGTTGGCGTTCCAGCCGAAGTACTCGGCGATGCCACCGCAGACTCCGGCGATCCACGTGTCATTGCTGGAGCGGGTCAGGCGACGGGTAGGTGCGGGGGCGGTCATTGGTGTTCCCTCTCTGATGATGAGCTGTACAACATCGACTCTGCCGGGGAAAACCGCGCCGCACATCGGTCGCACGACCTATCCCGACCCTGATTTCCGCAGGCCCCGGGCTCAGGGTGAAACCCTGAACACGGCAGACTCGGGCGGGTGAGCACCACTCTGCATGCGCGCGGACTCTCCGCCGGTCACGGCGAACGCACCCTGTTCGACGACCTCGATTTCACCCTCGCACCGGGTGATGTGATCGGCTTGGTCGGTATGAACGGCGCGGGCAAGTCCACCCTGCTGCGCATGCTCGCGGATCGGCGGACGCCAACGGGCAGTATCACGCTGAGCCCGCCGGACGCGACCGTCGGCTATCTCGCACAGGAACCCGAGCGCGTCGCGGGCGAGACGGTGCTCGAATTCCTGGGCCGCCGAACGGGTGTCACTGTGGCACAGCAGGAAATGGACTCGGCCGCAGAACGTTTGGCCGACGGCGGCGAGGATGAGTACTCGCCCGCCCTGGAGCGTTGGCTTGCGCTCGGCGGCGCCGATCTCGACCAGCGTGCGGGGGAAGTGGCCGCCGATCTCGGCCTGGCGGATAGCCTTCCGAACGGTTTGGACACCCCGATGACCGGGCTCTCCGGCGGCCAGGCGGCCCGAGCCGGACTGGCGTCGGTACTGTTGTCCCGCTTCGATATTCTGCTGCTCGACGAGCCGACCAACGACCTGGATCTGGACGGTCTCGCTCGGCTCGAACAGTTCGTGACCGACGTGCGGGTGCCATTGATGGTGATCAGTCACGACCGAGAATTCCTGGCGCGCACAGTGAATCGCATCGTCGAGCTCGATCTCGCGCAACAGCAGGTCGGAATCTTCGACGGCGGCTACGACTCGTATCTGATGGAGCGCGAGATCGCCCGCCAGCATGCCCGCGAGACCTACGACGAGTACGCCGACACCAAGGCCGGGCTCGAGGCCCGCGCCCAGATGCAGCGCAACTGGCTCGAGCACGGCGTCCGCAATGCCCGCCGAAAAGCGCGCGATCCCAAGAAGGTCGACTCCGACAAGGCGGGCCGCAAGATGCGCGCCGAATCCACCGAGAAGCAGGCTGCCAAGGCCCGCCAGACGCAGCGCCGCATCGAGCGTCTGGATGCGGTCGAAGAGCCTCGCAAGGAATGGGAGCTGCGCATGACCATCGCCGCTGCCCCGCGCAGCGGTTCGGTGGTCGCCACCTTGTCGAATGCGACCCTCACCCGAGGGGACTTCACACTCGGACCGGTCACCACCCAGGTCGACTGGGCCGACCGCATCGTGCTGACCGGCGCCAACGGTTCGGGCAAATCCACGCTGCTCGCACTGCTACTCGGCAAGATCGGGCCGGACACCGGAACCGCCACCGTCGGCTCCGGTGTCGAAATCGGCGAGGTGGACCAGGCGCGCGGACTGTTCCGCGGAAGTTCGCCCCTCGCAGACACTTTCAGCGCCGAAATGCCGACCTGGCCCGACGCCGAAGTCCGCACCCTGCTGGCCAAGTTCGGCCTCCGCGGCCCACATGTCCTGCGCCCCTGCGAAACTCTCTCCCCCGGCGAACGCACCCGCGCCGCGCTCGCCCTGCTCCAAGCCCGCGGGGTCAACCTGCTGGTGCTCGACGAACCGACCAACCACCTCGACCTCCCCGCCATCGAACAACTCGAGCAGGCCATCGAAACCTTCGAGGGCACAATGCTTCTCGTCACCCACGATCGCCGCATGCTGGACTCGGTCACCGCCACCCGCCGCTGGCACATGGACAACGGTCGACTCACCGAAAGTTAGTTGATACGAGGTGAATACCGATGGGCGCACCGGGGGCTGGATGACGAAATATGCCCGTCGCGGCGCGGCCGATTGTGTACTGCACGGTCGACGGTCGTCAACGTCATCGCGCTAGCGGATCAGCGGCGGATGATGGCGAACGCGAGGTGAACATCGGCAGTCGCGATCACGACGAATTGTCAACGCGTTCTTGGGATTTCGCGGCCCGTTGTTTACGAACCGGATGGCGGTCGTTCACGCCGCATCGTTAACGTCAGGTGTCATAGCCGGGGACTGTCGAGCAGCCCCGAGGATCTACCCGATCGGATGCTCATCCTCCATGTCGTGCCGGTACACGAGTGGCACGCGGCGAACGAATCAGGTTGTGGCAGTGTACAACTGGACAGCGGAATACGGGGATCCGGTCCAATGGCGGATGCTCATGGCGATGCGGCGCTGGCGTGACCGGCTTCTCGCGACACGACCTCGGCGCTGGGCTATCCGGATACTGTTCGGTTTCTTCGCGCTGTTCGTCGTCCCCGCGCTACTGGGTGCGGTGGCCACCGCTGATACCGGCGCCAGGACTGCCGGATCATCGGTGGGCAGCGCACTCGGCTGGACACATGTCGCGGATTCATCGGGGGTGCCGCTCTCGAATTACATGTTCGCCACCGACCACGGCAGTGTGCTACATCCCGGAAACAGCGCGCTCTCCCTTGTCCTCGGCCTGGAGTTCGCGGGCTGGAAAATCCTTGTGACAACGGCGATCTGGTTGATCGGGTACGCATTGAGCTTCGAGTGGCTGAACATCTTCTCGAAGGTGCTGACCGGTGTGGCGGAAAACCTGACCGGGCAGATCGCGACACCGATGATGTTGCTGACCGCTGCGGCGATCGGCGCGTTCTTTGTCGCGTGGTTCGTTACCCGCGGCTTCTACGCCAAGGCGACCATGCAGGTGGTGACGATGGTGGGGGTCGCGGTGATCGGTCCGGTATTCCTGGCCGAGCCGTTGGCGGATGTGTTGTCCTCGCACGGATTGCTGGCGGAGGGGCGGGATCTGGGCATCACGGTGGCGGCGGGGTTGAACGGAAATAACAACGTCGACCCGTCCCGGACGGTGGCGACCATGCAGGGCACCCTGACGGACAATTTCGCCCGGCGCCCGCTGCAGGTGTGGAACTTCGGGCATATCGTCGACGATCAGGCCGCGTGCAAGTCGGCGTGGTCGGTGGGTACTTCGGCAGGCAGCGAGGACCGCGTAAAGAGCGGTATCGGCAGTTGCGGGGACCGTGTGGCCAAAGAGTCCATCGACAATCCGAACTTCGAGCAGATCGCGACCGGCCTGTTGCTGCTGCTGGCCGGCATGGTGCTACTCGCTTTCGGGGCCGTGCTCGCGATCAAGGTCATCCGGGCGGCGCTCGACACCATCTACCACGGCTTGATGTCGATCTTCGGTTTCGCGGCGGGTGGCTTCGTGTACGGGCCGACGCAGACGTTCCTGGTGCGCAATATGGTCGATGGCGTCATCGCGGCCGCGCGAATGACGGCCTTCACCATATTTCTGGGCGTGTATGTCCTGATCCTGGGAGACCTGTTCCGGCTGGCCGGGGATCAGGTCATGGTGGTGTTCATCGTCGGAGCGATCGTGATGATCATCGCAATCCTCCAGCTCAGAAAGCTCAGCGCCAGCCTCGACAAGGGCAACGAATGGGTCGCCAACAGGTTCGCCCTGGCCATTCAAGGCAGCGGCGCCGGGCGCGGATCGGGCAGCAGTAGCGGGACAGCACTGGGTATGGGTGCCGTCGGTGCGAAGCATGCCATGCCGGCCGCAAGTATGCTGGCGGCGCTCGGCGCGGTCAGCACCGTCAGCAATTCACCGGCGACCGAATGGCTGTGGGGCAGAACACGATCCCCGTTGCGGCCCTTCGCCAGAACGGAACGAGCGGCACAGCTGGGCCAATGGGGCTTCTGGAGCGCGGCGGGAATGGGTGGTCCCAGAGGCTCCTACGCCCAGGCGTATGTGCACCGTCCGGTATTCGCGAGGGCCGCCCGGGAGGCCGCGATTGCCGCGCCAGGGGGCGGCATCAACACCGTCCGCGGCGCGGCCGCGGCGCTGCAGGGTTTGGACGATATCGGCGGAAAGATCACCGATGCACCGGCCGCGCTGCTCGCCGCCGGATTCACCGACGAGGACATCGTGTTCAATGCCATTCGCTCGTGGTCGATCGTCGATGGCAACACCAAGGACTGGACGCTGTCCAACCAACATCTCGGCCACGTGGTCGCCGGGGTCCAACGCGTCCAGGACTCGTCGATTCGCCTCATCAACGGCAACAGTAGTCCCGGAGAAGTCGCGGCGGATCTCGCTACTTTGCAGGCCGCCGCATTCCGGTATCGGCGCTCCGTCCCCGCCGGCGTCACCCTCGACGGCGGCGTAGCCAACGGGCGGGAGGCACGATGGGTCGATGCCTACCTGAACGACCCTACGGCTGAGGCGATCTTGGATCTCCAACGAGTGGCCGTCGGCGATACTCCCACAGGCCCGTTGCGCGGTACTCAATTCGAAGACGACCAGCTCGCCGCCCAACGCATGATGGGGGCGATCGGAAGCATGCAAGCGGACCGTATCTTGAACAGCGTCAACCCAGTATTGCGTGATCCGACAAACCAACAGTTGCTCCGCGTGGCCCGTGGCCACATCTCCGACACGACCATCACCGACCAGGCATTGAGCGGAGCCAGGCGGACAACGACGAACACGGTGACGCCCCCGGCGCAGAACAGTCAGGAGCGGCCCGGCTGGGCGACCGCGCACCAAAGAGTCGGTGCTCAGCTGAACTAGCTAGCGGACGTTGGTGGAAGCCGGGCCGACGGAGAGCTGCTCCGGACTGCCCGGCGCGCTTTCGTGCGCACGACCGACACCGATCAATGGGCGGCCGGTGCCTCGCGAACAAGCATGTGCGTACTCATGGTTTCCGACCACCGGAGCTCGGTCGCGCCTATCTGGAACGAGTCGAGTCGGAGCTGGAGCAGCAGTTCACCGGAAGTTCGACAGGGTCGATGCAATGCAATCTGGTCCAGGGTTGTGCGGGGCTCGGTTCAGCTGTCGGCCAGTTCGATCAGTTCGGCGGCTTGTTGGAAGCCTCGGCGGCGGCGGTGGCGGTTGACCTCGGCGATGAGGGCGGTGCGGGAGATGCCGTGGCATAGGGCGGTGTTGAGGGTGGCCAATGCGTCTGGGCGGGGGGATGTGCGGGCTACGTCTACTGCGGTGCGGACGGCGTTTGTGGTTACTGTGCCTTGGATCAGTTCCAGGTCGGTTGGGTCGACTCGGTCGCGGTGGACTACGAGGCGGCCGGTGCGGGATTCTTGGGGGCCGAAGACGTGGGTGGTGTGGGTGGTCGGGAGTGCGAAGCCGTGTAGTTCGGCGGCGGTACCGTAGCCTGCGGCCAGGGAGGGGATGCCGATCGACAGGCGCGCGGCCTCGACGCGGAGTTGGGCTGTGGGTGGAGTGGTCGCCTCACGGAAAACACCGCGGAAGACTCGGACCCATTCGCCCTGGTCGATGAGGGTGCGCATTTCTACGCGGGTGTATTCGCAGAGGACTTGCCATGAGGTGAATACGCCGAATTGCTTATCCCTTGCTTGTTCGAGTCCGGATCGCATGTATCCACCATCGGCGATACCGCGGTGCACCTTTCGGCGACGACCAGCGCAAACAGAAAGTCTGTGGATAACCGGTTTCCTGTGGACAACTCGCCGTGGCGCGGTGGATGGCCGACGGCTCGTCGCGGCTATACCGCGGCGACGCGCTTGGCGAGATCGTCGGCCAACTGCTGCGCCTGAACCGGATCCGTCGCTTCGACCATGACCCGGACCAACTGTTCGGTTCCACTGGGCCGCAACAGGATTCGGCCGGAATCACCCAGCGCTCGTTCGGCTTCCAGCACGGCGTCACGGATCTCGGGGGCGGCGGCGACGAGCGCCTTGTCGGCGACCGGTACGTTCACCAGAACCTGCGGCACCGTCTGCAGCACGCTCGCCAAATCGGCCAGCGAGCGCTTGGTTTCCGCCATGCGGGCCATCAGTTTCAAACCGGTGAGGATGCCGTCACCGGTGGTGCCGTAGTCGGGGAACACCACATGCCCGGACTGCTCGCCACCGAGGTTGTAACCGCCGCGGCGCAACTCCTCGAGCACGTACCGGTCACCAACGGCGGTGGTGCGCAAGATGATTCCGGCTTCGCGCATCGCGATGTGCAGGCCGAGGTTGCTCATGACCGTTGCGACCAGAGTGTTCTGGGCGAGTGAGCCGATCTCGTGCATGGCCAATGCGAGGATTGCCAGGATCGCGTCGCCGTCGACGACAGCACCGTCGGCGTCGACCGCCAAGGTGCGGTCGGCATCGCCGTCGTGCGCGATTCCGAGGTCGGCACCGTGCTCGCGCACCGCGCGCTGAATCTGATCGAGATGCGTTGAGCCGCAACCATCATTGATGTTCAGGCCGTCGGGCTCGGCATTGATCGCGATCACCGTGGCTCCGGCCTCACGGTAGGCGGCGGGCCCCACTTCGGCGGCCGCACCGTGCGCGCAGTCGACGACGACGGTCAACCCGGACAGGTCCCGTCCGGAGGCCTCCACCAGATGCTCGACGTACCGTTCGTGCGTTCCGGCCACGCTGTACTGATCGGGGATGACCAGCCCGTGATCCCGTGCGCCGGAAGCGTTCAGCACCCGGCCGATCGCGGCACCGACCGGCCGCAGCGGCGCGGCTTCGGCGATCAGCGCTTCGATGCGGTCCTCGATCGCGTCGTCGAGCTTGTGCCCGCCGGCGGCGAAGATCTTGATTCCGTTGTCCGGCATGGGATTGTGCGAGGCGGAGATCATCACGCCGAGACACGCGTCGTAGAGGCCGGTGAGGTAGGCGACGGCGGGGGTCGGAAGTACGCCTACCGAAAGCACATTCACGCCCGCGGCGGTGAGGCCCGCGGTGACCGCGGCCTCGAGCATCTCGCCGCTGGCGCGCGGATCGCGACCGACCACGGCGAGCGCGCGCTTTTTGCCGCGGCTCAGGATCTGCGCGGCAGCACCGGAAACCTGCAGCGCCAGTTCTGGACTCAGTGATGCATTGGCAAGCCCACGGACTCCGTCGGTGCCGAACAAACGTCCCACTACCCTCGCCCCTCATCGTAGATACAGCACGAGAGCAGGCGCCCAGCCGTACTGGGAGCCTGCTCTCGCACAGGTGCCCCGCCGACCGTACCGTCTCCGACACCCCCTGGGTGCCGGATGACGGTGGCCGACGTAGCCAAAATCAGCGCTTCGAGTACTGCGGCGCCTTGCGGGCCTTCTTGAGGCCGTACTTCTTACGCTCGACGGCACGCGGGTCACGCGTGAGGAAGCCGGCCCGCTTGAGGGCGGGACGGTCATCCGGGGTGACCTCGATCAGCGCCCGGGCGATCGCCAGTCGCAGTGCACCGGCCTGGCCCGAGGGGCCACCGCCGACGAGGCGAGCGTAGATGTCGAAGGACTCCGCACGCTCAACGGTCACCAGCGGCGACTTGACCAACTGCTGGTGCACCTTGTTCGGGAAGTAATCCTCGATGGTGCGACCGTTCAGCACGAAGTTGCCGGAACCCGGCACCAGGCGCACGCGAACGACGGCCTCCTTGCGGCGACCGACAGTCTGCACCGGGCGGTCGATCACGACGGGGACGAAGGCGGCGGGCTCGGCCTCGTAGCCGTACTCCTCCTCGACGACCTCCGCGGTGGCGTCCTCGACGACCGCGTCGTCGGAGAAGTCCTCGTTGAATTCCTCGGGAGCGGTCACTGGGCCACCTGCTTGATCTCGAACGGAATGGGCTGCTGAGCGGCGTGCGGATGCGTCGGGCCCGCGTAGACCTTCAGCTTGCCCGCGATGGCGTTGCCGAGCTTGTTCTTCGGGATCATGCCCTTGACGGCCTTCTCCACGAGACGATCGGGGCGCGACTCCAACACCTGACCGACAGTGCGCGACTTGAGGCCGCCCGGGTGGCCACTGTGGTGGTGGATCAGCTTGTCCGCCTTCTTGTTGCCGGAGATGGCAACCTTGTCGGCGTTGATGATGATGACGAAGTCGCCACCATCGAAGTTCGGCGCGTAGGTCGGCTTGGTCTTGCCGCGCAGCAGATTCGCTGCCTGGACGGCGAGACGGCCGAGCACTACGTCAGTGGCGTCGATGACGTACCACTGACGGGTCACGTCACCCGCCTTGGGGCTGTACGTAGGCACAGTGCTTCCCTGTCTGTAGTCGGTGTTGCCGGCCAGGCGTGCGGTCGAGCTGATCCCCGGCGGCCGGTGGAGACCCGGGGCTCGACGTACGTTCCACACGCCAACGGGCAACGATACCAGTCGGGCCCGAGCGATATGAAACCGGTCAGATCTCGATCGGCGGACCGTGATCGATGGCACCGGGCGGACCGGGCACCACGTAGCGGGGGACGTCGATGCTCGGCTGCGCGCACTCCGCGCCGGAGGCGTCGTATCCGAAATCCTCCGTGATGCCTGCCAGGACCGAGTCGTATCCGCGTGCGGCGGCGATGCCCGCGCGCTGCTCGTTGGTGACGTACGGGGTCAGCGGGCACGAAACCGGGGTCACGCCGATCGAGGCGGCCAGTTCGACCCGGTCGCCACCGGCGGGCATGGCCATCGCCGCCATCGCCGCGGCACCGGCCACCGCCTGGGCCCCGAACAACTTGCCCCAGCGCTTGCCCTTGCGCGGCTTGTCCTCGTCCTCATCGGATTCGCGTGGACCCTCGCGCCACTGTCCCTCGGAACCGCTCGGCGGTTGATAGGGACCACGCGGCCCGAGCGGCGGCACTGGCCCCTGCGGACCGGGCCCCTGCTGGTTCGGCGGTCCCTGCGGCGGGGGCTGACTCTGCGGCGCGGCCCCTGGTTGGCGACCGATAACCGTGGTCCGCTGGTCCTGCGGATACTGGCCCGGCGGCCGGGTGAACCTACTCCCCAACTCCGCGAGGTTCGGCGGCAGCGATTCCCGACCGACTCGGGTCGTCGGCTCCTCGCCCGTCGGCTCGGCCGACGGCTGCACAGTCGGATACCCGGGCCCGTACTGAACCACGGGCGAATGCGATTGCGCGGCTTCGGAACGCCCCTGCTCCTGCTCGGGACGAACCTGCTCGGGACGGCCGGGCACCTGCGGCACATCCGCCCCCTGCGACACCTCCGCCTGCCGCTGCGCCGACAACGCCTGCGCGGCCTCCACCTGTCGCTGTGCCGAAAGCGCCTGAGCCTGAGCCGATTCGACCTGATGCCGCGCCGACTCCACCGGCCGCTCCCGCGACACCGGCTGCGACGCAGGCTCGGCATGCCGCCCCGCCGACTCCGGCTCCCCGTTCTCGTTATCGGTCACCAGCAGATGTGAAGCGCCGAGCACCAGCGCGTGCATCGGATGATCGGCCACGTGCAACCGGTGCCCGAGATGGTTCTGGAAGGCCAGCCGCAGCGCGTCGTTGAAACACACATTGCCCGACAGCAGCACCGTCGAGGTGTCCGCGCCGATCGAGCGGGCCGCGGCCATCACCTCGATCACCACATTGTCGGCGGAGCGCGCATCGCGCATCGCCTCGGCGCTGACCGGCACGTCCACGGATTCGGTCGGCTGCTCATCGTCGCCGTGCACCGCGACCACCAGCATGGTCCGGCCATCGGAGTACACCCCGGTCGCGCCGATCCCGCGCGGGTTGCGCTCATCCGGCGACCGCACCAGCCCCAACGCACGCACATATCCCGACAGCGCGACGCTCTCCGGCAGCGGCTCGACCGTCACGTCCAGCCGTTCGACCAGCTCGACGTACACATCCACCTTCTCGTCGGGCCAGCCGTCCGGGAAGGGCAGCGCCACCAGATCCGGCTTCCCGCGCAGATATTCGCCGATGGCCGCGAGCGGGTTGTACATGCGGGCCCGGAACACCAGTTCCGCGGGCCACGTCGCACCGGCCACCACGATCTGTGGATGCCCGAGGATGTCGCGCACGTCGGCGATCGCCATCCCCAGATCCGGCCGTTGCCGCTCCACCCCGGCGGTATGCAACCGTCCCGACGAATCCGCCAGCAGATATGCCGGCGGCGTATACGTTCCTTCTACCTGCACCGGGCGGATCGGCGTCCCACCGCCGCCTGCGGCAACGGACACCACATCCCACCCGAGATGTACTGCCCCAACTCGCACCGTCACAGGCATAAGTGTGCCTGCTGCGCCAGCGACATGCTCACCGCATCTGATAAGCAGCCCGTCACGCGTTGGACTTCCGCAGCCGCAACCGACGCCAGGTGATAATCGCCAGCACCACGGTAATCGCGACGAGCAGGCCGATATCGAGGTACCAGATGTTCGGCTCGTGCTTCCACAACGCGTCGGGTTGCGCGTTGGCGAACAGTGTCCGAATATCTACCGTCGACGCACCGGCCGCATAGCCCCAGCGCGACGGGAACAGCCACGAGATCTGCTCGAGCACGACCCGATCGGTCACCGGAATCAGACCGCCCGCCATCACCAACTGGACCATGATCATCACCACGAGCATGGGCATCACCTGCTCGTTCGACTTCGCCAGGGCCGACAGCAGCAGGCCGAAGACCACGCAGCAGACCGCGGTCAACGCGATATCGAGATACAGCTCGGTGGGTCCGTTCGGGATCACCGAACCTTCCAGCGGCGGCTTCTTACCGACCAGCGTGATCCCCACCAGCACCGCCGCCTGCAGGAACGCGGTGAGGCTGAACACCGCGATCTTGGCGAGCAGATAGGCCGAGGGCAGCAGCCCGACCGCACGCTCGCGATAGAAGATGGTGCGCTCCCCGACCAGATCGCGCACAGTCAACGTGGATCCCATGAAGCAGGCACCCAGAATCAACACCACCAGCAACTGCTGGGTCTCGCCGCCGCCGGAGGGGACGAACAGCGTCTCGTTCCCACTCTGCACCTGCTCGAGCGCACCGGATTGGAAGCCGTTCTTGCCGGGCACCACCAGTGACAGCGCGCCGAGAATGAACGGCAGCACCACCAGGAACGCGAGGTAACCGCGGTCGGCGAAGATCAACCGGACCTGCCGCCGCGCCAACGTGGAGAACTGTTTGCCGCGACCAGATTGCGGCGGGCTGCCCGCCGACCCCTGCTGTCGCGGCGCGGGTGGTGGTGGCGGTGTCGCGAACGCCAGTCTGGACCGATACGCGGCGAACGCCTGATCCGGATTCGCGGCCACCCGGCCGAAGATCTCCGCCCAGTCGCTGGTGCCCATGGCCGCGCCGACGCTGGCCGGATGACCGCAGAAGGCCGTCTTGCCGCCGGGCGCGAGCAACAGCACCTGATCGCACATGTCCAAGCAGGCCACCGAGTGGGTGACCACGATGACCGTGCGCCCGGCATCGGCCAGCTCGCGCAGCATCACCATCACCTGACGATCCAGCGCCGGGTCCAGACCCGAGGTCGGCTCGTCCAGGATCAGCAGCGATGGGCCGGTCAGCAGTTCCAACGCCACCGACGCGCGCTTGCGCTGACCGCCGGAGAGCCGGTCGACCCTGGTGTCGGCGTGTTCGGTGAGCGAAAGTTCTTTCAGCACACCGTCGATCACCTGCTGCCGGTCGGCCTTCGAGTTGTCGGGTGGCAGCCGCAGCTCGGCGGCGTAGCCGAGAGCCTGGCGCACGGTCAGCTGCCGGTGCAGCACATCGTCCTGCGGCACCATGCCGATGCGGGAACGCAACGCCTCGTATTCGGCGTGCAGGTTGCGGCCCTCGAAGGTGACCACACCGCCGGAGGGCTGCGTGCTGCCCGCGATCAACTTCGACAGCGTCGACTTGCCCGCGCCGGACGGACCGATCATTGCGGTGAGCGTGCCCCGCCCGGCCTGCATGTTGACATCGACCAGCAACTGCTTGTTGCCCTCGACGGTGAACCCGACGCCGTGCACGTGCAGCCCCTGCTCCGCGACCGGCTTCTGCCGATGCACCAGAGCGCCCTGCTGGACGACGAAGTCGATATTGCCGATGGTGATGATGTCGCGCTCGCGCAGCACCGTACGTTGCTCGCGACGGCCGTTGACGAAGGTGCCGTTGGCCGAGCCGAGGTCCTCGATGGTCAGGCCTTCGCCCGCAGCGACCAGGCGCGCGTGCTTACGCGAGGCCAGCGGATCGTTGACGACGATCTGATTATCGGAGGTACGACCGATATTGAGCCCGCCGGGCGGCACCCGGTCGGCCCTGGCGATCGGCGCGGTGGACGTGCGCGATCGGACCGGCGGCAGCATCGAGGTGTCGGCCTTGAAGGTCATGTCGACGTTCGGCTGCTGCGGCTGGGAGGGCGGTTGCGGCGGGAGCTGCGGCCGCTGCTGCGGGGGTTGTTGCTGCTGCGGCTGGGAGGGCGGTTGCTGCGGCCACTGCTGCGGCTGCGGCTGGGTCCGTCGCGGATGCTGATAACCCGGCGGCACCGACGACTGCGGCTGCGCTGCGGGCGGCTGCTGCGCTGCCGGAGTGCGGGCCGGTGTCGCGGGCAGCAGATGCAGGAGCGGCCCGCTGATCGCATCCCCCAGACGAACCTGCGTCGGCCGATTGATCGGAACCGGTTGACTCAACCGGCGCGCATCCACGAAAACGCCGTTGGTGCTGCCATTGTCGGTGAGTACCCAGTTGTTGCCCTGCCAGGCGAGCGTCGCGTGCACCCGCGAGACCAGCGGGCTGTCCACGAACAGCGTCACTTCGGGTGCGCGGCCCATGGTGATCTGTTGATTCGAATCGAAGACCCGTTCGGTTCCATCATGGCGCACGGTGATGGTCTGCGCCCCCGGTGAAGACATGCAGCGGATACTATTCCATCACCCGGACATCGGCGGTGCCCCCGATGCGCCTTTTACCCCGATCCGGAGACCGTTATGAATGTGCGACCGGCCGACTAGGGGGAGCCTTGCCGAAACTCCGTGCGACCGCCGTCATTACCGCAGCACTATGCATTGTCGCGCTGTTCGCGGGATGTACGCGGTCGGTATCCGGTCGGGCGGTTTCGGTCTATGACGATCCGTTCAAGGTCGCCGGACTGCCCACCACGAGCGGACCGAGCGGACCGCGCTCCGGCGTCTCCGACAGCTCGCTCACCGCGATAAACGGGGACAGCGGCGAGGTGGACGCCCTCGCGCTCAACGCGATCGACGATATCCAGACCTACTGGAGCGCCGAGTACCACAAGGACTTCGAGGGCGAATTCAAGCCGGTCGACAAGCTGATCTCCTGGAGCGCGAAGGCCCCGCGCAGTCAGGCGCTCGAATTCTGCAAGGAATCCACCTATCACCTGGTGAACGCCGCCTACTGCCGCTTGGACAACTCCATCGGCTGGGACCGCTCGGTGCTGTTGCCGACGATCGAGGACACCTTCGGCAAGATGGCGGTAATCATGGTGCTCGCCCATGAATACGGGCACGCCATTCAGACGCTGGCCAAAATCGTGGCGACCAAGGATCCGGTGATCGTCAAGGAGCAGCAGGCCGACTGTTTCTCGGGTGCCTTCATTCGCCATGTGGCCGAGGGCAAGTCGAAGCACTTCACCATCAACACCGCCGACGGCCTGAACTCGGTGCTGGCCGCGACGGTCGCCATTCGCGACTCCAATCCCGATGATCCCGAGAGCGTGCACGGTTCGGCATTCGAGCGGGTCACGGCCGTGCAGATCGGCTTCACCGACGGCCCGAAGGCCTGCAAGGCCATCAATATGAACGAGATCAACAGCCGCCGTGGCAATTTGCCGCAGAGCTTCAAGGATGATCCGGGCCACGGCGAGAATCCGATCGACAAGGACAGTCTGATCGAGCTCAGCAAGGCCCTGGCCGCGATCCTGCCGCTGAAGCAGACGCCGACCTACGACTACTCCGGCGCGAAAATCGATTGCCGCAACGGCGTTGCCACACCTCCGGTTTCGTACTGTCCGGCCGAGAACACCATCGCCACCGATGTATCAGCGCTGGCCCAGCGCGGTACGTCCAATGCCGACGACAATGATCCCTTACCGCTCAAGGTGACCGGCGATTACAACGGCTACGTCGTTTTCATCTCGCGCTACACCCTTGCCGTACAACAGAGCAACGGCCAGAAGCTCGTCGGCGCGAAGACCGGACTACGCGCGGCCTGCCTGTCCGGCGTGGTCACCGGCAAGCTCGCCCAACCCGGGCGCACGCAAGCACAGGGCGATATCGTCTTGGCCGCAGGCGATCTCGACGAGGCGGTCTCCGGTCTGCTCGCCGACGGACTCGCGGCCAGCGACGTCGAGGGCAAGACCGTGCCGAGTGGGTTCTCCCGGGTCGACGCGTTCCGCGCCGGGGTGCTCAGCGGCGAGCACACCTGCACGTCGCGGTACTCCTAACCGAACGGCGGCGGCGCGGCGGGTTCGAAGCGCAGCACCCGATTGCCGATCATCACCTCGGTCCCCGGCACCAGCACCATCGGCTGGTTCGGTGGTATGCGGATCCAGTCGCGATAGCCGGGCAGCCGGGTGCGGGTGCCGTTGGTGGAACCCCGATCCACCAGGGACACATCCCAATTCACCAGCAGCACCTCGGCATGCGCGCGGGACATGCCGCCCGAGGAATCCTCGACCTTCAGCGGCACCAAGCCGCGGCGCGCCTGTTCGGAATGCTCCGGATCGCGGCCGAGGACCGCGTCGGCGGCCAGCATGTAGGTCATGCCGTCGTCGAGGACCAGCATGCCGAGCGGCGGACGCACCACCTCGATCAGCTGCTGTGTCTGATCGACCGGCATACCGCAGACCGTGCAGAACGCCGAGCGCGGATCACTGGGATGCGCTCGCGCACACTTGAATCCCATCACCCTGACCGTCAGCGCGGTGGCCTTCGCGGTGGCCTCCAGCCGACGCTGCAGATCTGGATCCGCGCGCGGGGCCGGGTTGGTGCCGCCGGTTTGGGTCGATGCCTGATGCAGGTCGGCCGGTTCCTGTTCCTGGACCGAATCGAGCATCGCGGTCGATGCCCTGGTCTCGGTCGGGTGCGGTACCGGTGCGGGCCGCTGGGTCGGTCCGGTGTCGATGCGTGCGGTCGGTGGTGGCGGCGGTTGATGCGCGGCCTCGGGCGGCGCGGGCACGGAACTGGCGCGCACCGCGTCGGACCAGACGATCGCACCGCCCGCCTGCGCGATCCCCTCCACCAACCAGCCGATCCCGCGTTTCGTGGGCAGCTCGGGAATGCGGCCATTGGGATCGTCGACGAGCAGCGCGACGGCCCGCGCCGGCACCGTCGCGACCCGATCGACCGTGAACGCCGCATCGCTGCCGCGGTAGTGCTCGAGGGTCCCGTCACCGGCCAGTACCGCGGTGACCGCGCCGTGCAGGAAGATCGCCACTCCGCCGGTCTCGGCCGCGGACAGGATGCCGAAGTCGATCGGCTCGCCGGGGCTGATCTGCTCGGCATCCTTCATCAACCAGCGGGTCGCCTGCCGCGCGACCAGCGCGCCAGGGCCTTCCGGATGCTGTTCAGCGGCCTCGCGCGCGATTTCGGCCAGCGATTCCAGCGCGACGACGGCCGGTGCGTCCGCAGTCAGGCGGGCGCGCCCACGATGCGCGACGACCACGACCGCACCCGCGACCCGGGCGACGGCGTGACCTCCGATGACGACCTCGACCTGCCGATCCTTCAACGGTATCGGCCTCCTGGGGGCAGGCATTGCAGGGTCGTCGCCACACCGACCAGGGTATTGCAATCCGGCCACCAAGGGTCCCCCTGCCCGGCGTCCGTCCGGTAACTTCAAATGCACATCGGGAGGAACGAGGGGCCTGTCATGGTTAGGACTTCGCGCGTCGCGCTCGCCGTGGCTTGTATCGCGACGGCAGGGATGCTGGTCGGCTGTAGCGGCGTGCCGGGCACGGCGCTGCCTGCCGAACAGGACGTGCGCAAACTGGAGGTCGGCACGTATCCGGTCGATCGGCACGAATACAACCAGGACGCGGGCACGAACGGCGCGCTACTCGAGGGCATGCGCATGTCGGACGCCGTGGTCGCGTCCTCCAGGATCGACCCGTCGCTCACCTACGGACGGGAGGGCAAGGTGCTCACCACCATCGACGATGCCGTCGAGCACGTCGCCGCCGCGTCCAAGCCGGTGCTGGAGAACCGCAAGTACCTGACCGGATATGCCTCCAGCGGCTCGGACAAACCCGATCCCCCCGGCCAGACCCGGCCCTCGGCCGACACCACCGCGGTCACCAACGTGGTATTCCGGTTCCCGGACGAGGCCACCGCGAAGATCGCCGCCCGCGAACTCGAAGACGCCGATATCAATATCTCCCCCGACAACCGCAAACTGCCGTCGAGCAAGTATCCGGACGCCTACATCCATTGGCGTCCGGGCGTCGCCAATATCGGCACATTCATGGCGCACAAGGAATTCGTCATCTCGCTGTTCGTCGGGCGCCCCAAGGCGGACGGTCCGGACCTGCTCAGCTGGGTCGAGAAGACGCTCGACGCGCAGGTGCCTGCGCTGGACAAATTCCAGGCCACCCCGCAGGACAAGATCAGCGGTCTGAAGGTCGATCCCGAGGGCATGCTCGCGCGCGTGGTGGTCGCCGATCGCCGCGGTCACACGCCGAACGCCGATAACTTCGCGGTCTACGGGCCGGGCTACTTCGTCCAATCGGCCGAGGACGAGTCCAAGACCCAGAAGCTGGTGGACGAGGTCGGGGTCGAGAAATTCGGCATCGTCGACAACGGCTCGGTCACCCGGGTCCGCGACTATCCCGCCGCACAGAAGTTCATCGACGGACTCATCGACGAGGTGCGCGACACCTTCGACGCCATCGACGCGCCCAGGGACGTTCCCGGCGCGAAATGCTTGCAGCTCAACAGCAAAGGCGATCCGGAACGGCAATACAAGTACCGCTGTTACGTCGCGTACAAGCGGTATGTCGGTGTGGTCACCAGCGACAAGGAGCCGGATGTGCGGCAGAAGGTGACCGCGCAGTTCGCGCTGTTCGCCAACAGCTTGTGAACCGACAGACCCAGCGGTACGCATCGGCGGCCCAAACACTGGTCCCGATGCTGGAGGCACAGGTGAAATAGGGCCCGGCGCTGAGGGCGGGCGTGAAGTAGGATCCCGCGACAAGTACGCGAACAAAGGGGGAGGGCGTTGAAGCTCGCCGTGAGATCAATCGGGCTTCGGACCGCGTGTGCCATGGTGACGGCAGGCGTGCTAGCGGCAGTCGTCGGCGCCTGCGGCTCCGAGGTATCCGGGAATCCCGGACGTGTAGAGACCGATGTCTCCGAACTGAATGTCGGGAACTACCAGACGAAGCCGCGCGAAATCGGCAATGCCAAGAACGATAAGCAGGCCCGGGCGCGGGAGGCACAGCGGCTGGCGGACTATGTGACTCTGCCGTATGAGGCGGATCCATCCTATGTCGAGGACGCGTGGGGCGTCCGGCCACATATCGTGCTCAACCGTAAGACCCTGGGACCGCTGATCATCAATGACACGTTCGATGATGTCGCCAAAGACTTGGTGGCGGGATGGGTCAATGCATGGGCGACAGCCGATAACCCAGACCACAAACAGCGCACTTTGAACGTCGCGGTGCTGATGTTCCCCGACGCGCAGACCGCGCAGACCGTCGGCCCGACGCTAGAACACGACGACTTCACGTATAACAACGGCAACGAGCCGATCCAGATCGCCAATTATCCGAGCACTACAGCACATTGGCGGCCGAGCGTCTCCTCCATCGGCGCATGGACGGTGCACGACCGATACGTCATCTTCATGAAGATCGTCGACGATACGTCCGCGCCAGACCTTCCCGCGTTGACTGCACAGGTCGAGAAGATGCTCGGCGTGCAACTCCCGCTGCTCGACAAGTTCCAGCCGACCCCCGCCGCGGATCTGCAACGCATCCCCCTCGATCCGCCGGGGCTCCTCGGGCGCACCCTCCCCAGCAATCCGGACGCGCCGGTTCGCGCCGAGCCCGACGGCTTGTACACCGGGCGCGGATCGCTTTCGCTGTTGTCGAGTCCCGGGCAGGACGAGCTGTCATTATTCGAACGAACCGAAGTCGATCTCGTATCCTTTGGCGACGCGGTGGTTTTCCGGAGCAAGTCGAATACGGGCTCCGAAGCCCTTTGGCAAGAATGGCGACCATCGACACATTCGCGACCTGGCGATAAAACCGTCGACGCTCCTACTGGACTTGGCCAGAATATCGAGTGCTACGCAAAAACGACGCAGTCTCTCGACAAAGAGCTCATAATAGCGAATTTCTGCTTCTTACAGGTCGACCGATATGTTATCCAAGCGGCAGCGAAGCAGTTGCAAGATCTTCATCAGAAGATCTCCGCTCAGTACGCTCTCCTGACCGCACGATGAGGACGATCCCGTGAAGAGACAATTGTCTGCTGCGGCGGCACTAGCGGTTGCGCTTCTTATTGGCACCAGCTGTGCGAGCTCGATCGATGGACAGCCTCTGCCGGGTCTGGCGCCGGTTGATCTGTCCACCCTCAAGACCGGAGCCGCAGCCACCGACCCCTCGCCGTTCAAACTGCGAACCAGCTCCGATACTGCACAGTCGGTGCGGTTCATAGAAGCGCGCCGCATGCTGAACTACGTTGTACAGCCCTTCGACGTGGATAGTGATCTGACGAGCGTCGGCTTCGTCAAGTTGATCGCCGATTCTACGTCGATGACTGCCGACGGAGCGCTCCCGGAAATTTACAAACAAGTCGGCGACAACAATAATCTCGTCGCGGGCGCGTACGTTTCTCGGAGCAACGGGAACCTGCGCAGTCAAAAAAGATTGATCATATCAGTTCTGCGCTTCGCATCGGACGCCGACAGCAAGAATGCGGCAGACGATTTCGCCAGAATAACTGCCGAACAGCGTGAGCGTCATCCGATCCCCATCGACAGCTACCCTGATGCACGTGCGACATCAGCTGACAACCTCTCCGCGAACGCATTTCAGCCACACGGCCCCTATGTCATCGCAATCAGCGCGGGAATGCCGGAGGCAAACCAGGATAAGCTCGCTGGAACCATCAAGAAGACAATAGATTTGCAGATCCCCCAAATTGACCGGCAGCAGCCCGTTCCGGTCGACGACCTGCTGGACCTTCCCCTGGACCCCGATGGCATCATGCGTCGAGCGGCACCGAAAGCGAAGGACTATTCCGATCCGGGCTTCAGCCTTTACGACGAAGATTTCGGCCCGTTCGAACCAGCCGGGATATTGCATTTCGAGCGCAATCCGATCGATGTCAGGAAGGCATTTGAAGAGGGTGGGGTGGATCTGATCGGACGCCGGGCAGGCACCGTCTATAGAGCACGCGACCTCGCTGCCGCAATTCGGCTACAAACCGCACTCACCAAACCCGGCAAGAACGACACGGTCCTGGATCCACCTCCTGGCCTCGGTGATGCACAGTGTCTGCGGCTCGACTTAAAAGATCTGAATCGGCAGTACAGCAGCTTCTGCGCAATCGTCTACGACCGCTACGTGGCGGTCGTCATATCTTCATTTCCCGAGCTGGCGAGGGTTGATCGTCGTCTAGAGGAACGCACTGCGGGGCAGTACTCGATTCTAGTGAAGAGTGGGTGATCGAAATCATGGGACGACGTCTTCGAATATGTGCCACCGCACTCGCATCTACCTTGGCGCTGACCGTCGGCGCATGCGGAAACGACACCAACAACGACGCCGCTCTGAGCAGTACCGCAGTCGACATATCGAAGCTGGATTCGGGCAACTACCCGACCACCCCGAGCGATGTCGAGAAGACCAGAACCGACGACTCCGGTGCAGTCCGTGAGGCAATCCGAATCGGCGCCGCGATTCCACTCGTCATGGATGTCGACAACCGATTCATATTCGATTACCACACGTACATCAGTCGAATGCTCACTCCTCGATCCAAACCTAACTTTACTGGCACAAAATTGGAGTCCGAGGAGTTCAACACTATCGCGCCCGGACTTGTGGCCGGTTGGTATACCTTGGGTCAGCGACGGGAAGAATCGGGGCTCGGGCGAGAGATCGAAATGGACGCCATCCGCTTTTCGAGTTCCGACCGGGCCAACGCCGCCGCGCAAGCCTTGGCTGATCGCACACTGGGGGAGGGCTATCGCATCGCGGAGTATCCGGCCGCTCGCACCACATACGTTCCGAAGGTGCCGTACGGCTCGCCCCGGATGGCTTCCTGGCTCGCTCACGACGACATGCTTTTATACGTTCGGGTCGACGACCCGGTCAGTATTCCGTTCAATCCGGCCGAACAAGCCGACTTTGTGAAGCGCGCCTTCGACAAGCTGGTCGACGGGTTGAAGGGATACTCGCCCACTCCAATCGATCAAATCAAATCGCTTCCTCTCGACGTGGATGGGCTACTCAGCCGCACGCTGCCCTTCGACAAGGACAACAGGCCGGGTGGATCCGACCCATCAGCGGTCTACCCCAAGCGCGCGGCGATGCACTTCGAGCGGCATCCCAACCTGGCCATGGCCGCCTTCGACGATGCGGGAGTCGACAATATCGCCGTATCGGCCACCGCCATCTATCGCACGCGTGACATATCCAGTACGACCCGGCTCATCGCGGCCCTCGAGGCGCCGGTCATCGATGAGGAGAACTACGCCAAGGTCGACAGTCCCACCAACCTGGCCACCGCGCACTGCTACAACGCCAAGCCCGGCATCTCATCAGCGTCGAACTACCCACCCGTGTGTTGGATAGCGTTCGATCGGTACGTCGCAAAGGTGAACGGCCGCAATGTCCAGGACCTGCACCAGCGAACTGCGGCGCAGTACAAACTACTGGCGAGCGGGCGCTGATACGTGCTCGCCGTGCCCTGCATCGACGGCCGATGCGAGTCGAATCCGTTACTGCGGCTTGCTAGATTTCTTCGGAAGGCTCGCGTTTCGGGCCTTCGACATCATTGAGGGAGGACCGAATGGCGTTGCGGCCCGGCGCAATCGTTGGCGGATACCGGGTGATTCAGGTTCTCGGTAGCGGCGGGATGGGGACTGTCTACCTGGCGCAGAACCCCATCCTGCCGCGCCGCGACGCACTGAAGGTCCTCAGCGCAGATCTGTCGACCGACGATGAGTTCCGAGCGCGATTCGAGCGGGAAGCCAATCTGGCAGCTGGACTGGATCATCCGAACATCGTCGCGGTGTACAACCGCGGCGAGGAGAACGGCCAACTCTGGATTGCCATGCAATACATCGACGGGGTAGACGCCGCAGACGAGGCCCGGAAGGGGCCCTCGGTCATGACACCGCAGCGAGCGCTGCGCATAATCTCCGAAGTGGGTAAGGGGCTCGATTACGCCCATCGGCGTGGCCTGCTGCATCGCGATGTGAAACCCGCAAACTTTTTGCTCTCCGCAGCCGAGCAGGGTGACGAAGAACGGGTGCTACTGACCGACTTCGGCGTTGCGAAGTCGGCCGAGGACGGCCAAGATCTCACGGCGACAGGCAATTTCATGGCCACGGTGGCCTATGCGCCACCGGAGCAGTTGGTCGGCACAAGTTTGGATCACCGTGCCGACATATACAGTCTCGGCTGCTCGTTCTTCAAACTTCTGACGGGCCAGAATCCGTATCCGTCGACGATGCCCGCAGTCGTCATGATGGGCCACCTCCACGAGCCACCACCCAAGTTGAGCGCTGCGCGCCCTGGCCTACCCGCCGCGCTCGACGCCGTGATCGAGAAGGTCATGGCCAAAGATCCGGCTTATCGATACAGCACTTGTCGAGAGTTCATCCAGGATGCGGAGGCCGCGCTGTATGGCACATCCCAGTTCATGGCACCCGGGCCGGCCTATGCGACCGACCCGAGACACACCCTCGCGACGCACTCGACCACCGCACCATCTCCGCCCCATACGACCGCTGCCCAGTCACCTCTCTCGATGTCGGTGCCGCAGCGCGAGGACACCGACCAGAGTCGGGTAGCAACACTGCGGAATGCCAGCACCCAGCGTGCCCGTGTCCGCCGTTTCCTGGTGCCGACCCTCAGCATCTTGGTGGTCGCGGCTGCCGTCGCGGCGGGAACCTTCATCTTCATCAATCGCGAGCCCGACTCCACCAGCGCCGGGAGCGGTGACCGACTGGCCGAAGTGCGTAAGGCCCATCCGGAACTCGATGGAAAGTCCGTTACTGCGTTCAACTTCGGCAATGCGACGCTATCGGTAACACTGAATCCCAGCACCCAGTCCAAGTTCCTGCAGGATATTGGTTTCAGGTATAGCTCGAAATACAAAGCAGTCGGTGACGAGAAGTCTCCGCGCCAGTTGTCCGTCAACACCTATTCCTTGGATATCGATACCGAGGTCATCATCGTGCTGAGGTCAGATAGCAAGGCTGGTAACGGGGGCTTGGGCGGTCTGCCGAGCGGACTGTTGAACACCCAGGCCAAGATCGTGATCGTGGACGACCCGTCGACTGTCCAGGCGTTCCAGGTGTGGACGGATCAGTCGACCAATACGCTTGTCGACAAGATGGTCCCCACCATCACCAAGGTCGTCACAAAGTAGCGTCCAGCGCGGGCCCCAGCCGAGGACCGTTTCCGGCTCCGGAACGCGGCACTGGCGCTCGACCATCGGCGAGTTCACCTGCGGCACAAAGCTAGCGTCGCACCTCGAGGTACGGTACCGTTGGCACACCGCCGGGGGGCTTGCTCGTCGGCGACAGTGAGTACGCGGAGGGAGGGACGTGTAAACATGGTAGATCACGACGACCGGATTGCTGGGGGTGTCCAGGTCCGAGGTGCCCCTTCGACGAGTTCGGGGCCGCACGCTTGAATCAACCGAACTTCTCCGAGATTGATGGAACCGATCCATCCTTACTCGCGTCCAATCAGATGAAGAGGCTGACTGGGATCGTCGGCCCGAACCGAAGGGAGCCACAGTGGCACCAAAGGCAAGCGTAGACGCGGGAGCGCTCAAGACCTTCGCACAACAATGCGAAGACAAGCACTCCCGGTTGGTTCAGGAAATCCAGCGGGTGAAGGCTCATGAGGACGCCACCACTGCCACCTGGAGCGGTGAGGCTCGCGGAGCCTTTGATTCCTTCATGGAGCGCTACTACTTCCAAGCCGACAAGCTGAACGACAAGCTGCTCCAGACGGTAGAGAACCTGGTGCAGTCGAGTGGGAAGTTCAGCGCGCAAGACTCTGCATTCCAGCAGAGCGTGCAGTCGCACGCCTCCAGCCTCGATCTTCCTCCGGTGTAATTCCGTAATTGCGATCAGGACTCAAGGAGCTGAAATGGTAGCAAACTCCGTCAGTAAGATTTCCGCGGACTTCCATGCCGTCGAAGCCGGCGCCATGGACATCAAGAACCAGGCCCAGGGCATCATGACCATGCTCGACGACTTCAAGAGCGATGTCTTGAAGTTCGTGCAGGACAACTGGGAAGATGGTGCGGCTTCCGAAGCATTCCAGGAGCTGCAGAAGATGTGGAATCAGCATGCGGCCCAGCTGAACGAGACCCTTAATGGCGCGGCCCAGCTGGTCAGCACTGGTAACTCCGAGCTGCAGGGTACCGACACGGCGCTCGCAGGCCTCTTCTGAGATTCGTTTCAGACCATTCGTGCCCCTGGCGGATCCGCCAGGGGCACGAATGGTTTCTGTTCGGTAGGAGGTAACCCCGGGAACCATCTGCACCGGACGCGCTGAGCCCCGCTGCGGCGATTGTCTATGCCGTCACCTGCACGGATGCCGCGAACTGCTCGCAGGCCTGCGCGATCGATTCCCAGCCGCCGAAGTACTGACATCCAGTGCTGACCTGAAGCCCGTGCTCCACCAGCACATGCCAGCGCACGGTTGACCCATCTCCAGGCTGCTCGGTGTACGACAGACCGGACTTGCCCCCGAACACAACGTCGCGCTTCAGCTCACTCACGGTTCCATTCGGTCGCTGCTTCATCTGGGCTTCCAGATTGGCCGCGACTTGTTCGTATCCGGTACCGGGCGCGACCGAAGTCTGAATCACGGTAATGCGCATGCGAGTTCCGTCCGATGGGACCACGTCGACCCGCGGCTTGCTCGGATCGGGTGTCTGCGCGAGACGCCACCCAGCGAGAATCTGAAACCGCAGGCGCCCAAAGGTTTCCATTGACGAAGTGGGCGCTGACGACGGCGACGCGCTTACCGGCGGCGGTGTGGTGCCGGCGACCACAGTTGTGCCCGTTGATGAGACGGCAGGACTCTCCTCCGAGCCACCGAATCCGAATACCGCGCCGACGACGGCCGCCGCGACAACCACGCCCGTCGCAACGCCAGCGAGGACGTAGGCCTTCGTATTACGGCCGGGCGGCTGCATCGCCGCTGCTCGTTGACGCAGCGGCTGCATCCATTCCATGGTCGGCAGTGGCGCGACTTCGGGCTGGTACACCGGTTCCTGCTGCGGTCCCCGCACCAGATCGGCGCCGGCCATCGGACGGAGTTCGACGTCGGGTCCGCAGAGCTGCAGCGCCACCGATCTGATCACATCCAGTTTCGCGGGATCGGCAATACCCACTGCCTGCACGACATCGGCGGGTTGGCCCGCGAGCAGCCGATCCACGAGCGCGGACAATTCCGCGGGACCGTTCGAGTCCGGCTCGAAGTCGGCTACCGCGAGATTCGGTTCGTGCTCGCAGGATTCGATGTGGATGCCCTGGTGGCTCCGGACCACCGCGGTAGCGGTGGTCGAGAGTGGGCCGAACTCCAGGACGACCGTGCGCCTGCTACGGCCGGCCCCGGCATCGGCGACCACCGCGCGAATCGCCATGTCCTCGAATACGACATCAGCGGCGAAGCGGCGCACCGCATTGTCGATTACGGCTCGGCGCCGACTGCCCCATTCCGTCGGGCAAACCACGGTGACCTGGCCGCATGGGAGAGGGATACCGAGGTTTTGTAACGCGGTGCCGACGACCGCGACGGTTGCCTCGGCGATGCTCGGCACACGCGGCAGTAGCGCGATCCGGTCGGCGCCGACAAACTGCACTGCGGAGATGACCTGCGTCGGCGGCGTAAGCGGTTCTCCGACAACAAGATCCCCATTACTGCCCAAGACCACCGACGGCGGCGCATCCCAATGTGTGGCAGAGCTACGCGCCCAGACGCGGGCGTCGGTCAACACCAAAACGACTGTCGGCATCACTCCGCCGGAGGCATCCACGCGAGCTGAATCAGGCCTTCGCTGTTTCGTGTGACGTAGGTGCCACGCCCGGGCGGCTTCGGGCCGGGGCGGGTGGTACCCATCAGCACACCTTCGTCCCTACTGCAGCTCAGAATCAAACCTGCCGATCCAAGGTCCTTCATTCGAGCGACCGTTGCCTCGTACATCGCACGGCTCGCGCCGCCTGACCGCCGCGCGATAATTACGTGGAACCCGAGATCCCTGGCGTGGGGCAGATGATCCACAAGGGCGGAAACCGGGTTGCCAGAGGATGAGGCGACCAGGTCGTAGTCATCGACGATGACATAGAGCTCCGGGCCACTCCACCATGAGCGGTTCCGCAGTTGCTGCGGCGTCACATCGGGCCCCGGCGTCCGCTGGGCGACATAGGCGGCAAGATCCGCCATGTTCTGAGTGAATTGCGGTGCGGTGGAACCATATCCGGCGAGGTAACCGTCTGGCACCAGTCCGAGCATCGTTCGCCGGTAGTCACCCAGAATGAATCGTGCCTCGTTCGGGGTATTCGACGCGGCGATCCCCTCGATGATCGACCGCAGCAAGGTTGTCTTACCGGTCTCGCTATCACCGATGATTATGAAGTGCGGGCTCTCGGCGAAGTCTAGATAGACCGGTGCCAGCTCGGATTCGTTGATACCAACCGGGATTCGCATGCACTTGACGCCCCGCGGAAGCTGCGATGGCCAATTGTCGGCAGCCTGCAGCAACTGCTCGCGCGGCAGCAACTCCGGAAGCATACGGGCCGCCGGTGCAGACCGTCCCGGTGTCAAGCGGGCGATTGTCGCGACCGCTTCGGAAACCGACCGACCCAGGGTCGCCTGATCGGCACTGCCATCGATCCGCGGCAGGCCGGTCAGCATATGCAGGCATTCGGGTGTCATACCGCGCCCCGGACGCCCCTGCGGAACCAACTGGGCAAACTTGCGGCCCAGATCCGAATCCATCGGGTCACCGAGCCTGAGCTCGATGCGGGTGCCGACCTGGTCCTTGAGGGCGGGTCGCGCCTCAGCCCAGCGGTTGAGAGCGATAACGACGTGCACACCGTAAGAAAGGCCTTGCACACCAAGGTTCATGATGGGCTGCTCGAGTGTCTCGAAGTCCTGGCGGATCGAGCTGAATCCATCGATCACCAGGAAGACATCGCCGAACGGATCCTCATGTGCGCCAGCGGCGCCGGGGCTGCTGGCCGGGTCCATGGCACGCAGGCGGCGGAACTCGGTCATCGATTCGATGCCGAGTTGACGGAAGCGGGCCTCGCGCTGACGGACGATGGTGGTCATCTCGGCGACCGTGCGGCGGACCTTGTCCTCGTCCAGACGGCTGGCCACCGAGCCCACATGGGGCAGACCTTCCAGGCTGGCCATGGTGCCGCCACCGAAGTCGAGGCAGTAGAACTGCACCTGTTCGGCGGTGTGGGTGAGCGAGAGCGCCATGATCATCGTGCGCAGTGCGGTCGACTTGCCCGACTGCGGGCCGCCGACGATCGCGACATTGCCGCGCGAGCCCGACAGGTCGACGACGAACGGGTCGCGGCGCTGGTCGTAGGGGCGGTCGACGATGCCCATGGGGGCGCGCAGGGTGGCGACGGCGGAGTATTCGCCGGTGAGCACGCTGCGCGGGATGAGCTGGTCGAGGGTGGGGGCCTCCTCCAGCGGCGGGAGCCAGATCTCGTGGGCCGGGCGACCGTGACTGCGAATGCGCGAGGCCAGCATATTGAGGTTGGAGATCTGTTCGCCGTCTTCGGACTGCGGCTCCGGATCGTGCGACGGCTCGGACGGAAGCGGGATCCGGTCGACGGGGCGGAAGTCGACGTGGGTCGCGGTGAAAGCGCGTGCCTTGACGTCGATTTCGCCGCCGGCGACACCGGCCTGGGTGACCTCGCGCTGGGAGCCGCCGCCGACGTAGGGGCCGGAGACGTAGGCGGCCTGGAAGCGCTGGATCTCACCGGAGTCGGACTTGAGGTAACCGCCGCCGGGGGTGCCGGGCAGGTTGTAGGCGTCGGGGACGCCGAGGACCTGGCGGGATTCGTTGGCGGAGAAGGTCTTCAGGCCGATGCGGTAGGACAGGTGGCTCTCCAGGCCCTTCAGCTTGCCCTCTTCGAGGCGCTGCGAGGCCAGCAGCAGGTGCACGTGCAGCGAGCGGCCGAGGCGGCCGATCATCACGAACAGTTCGGCGAAATCCGGGTGCTGGGTGAGCAATTCGGAGAACTCGTCGAGCACCACGAACAGCGCGGGCAGCGGATCGAGATCGGCGCCTGCGGCGCGGGCCTTCTCGTATTCGGACACGTTGGCGAAGTTGCCCGCCTGGCGCAGCACTTCCTGGCGGCGGTTCATCTCACCGGCCAGGGCGTCGCGCATACGGTCGACGAGGTCGGCTTCCTCTTCCAGGTTGGTGATGACGGCCGCGACGTGCGGCACACCGTCCAGACCGAGGAAGGTCGCGCCACCCTTGAAGTCGACCAGGACCAGGTTCAGCTGGTCCGGGGAGTGCGTGGCCAGCAGGCTGAGCACCAGGGTGCGCAGGAATTCCGACTTACCGGAACCGGTTGCGCCGATGCACAATCCGTGCGGGCCCATACCGCTCTCGGCGGCTTCCTTGATGTCGAGTTCGATGGGCGCACCGTCGGCGCCGACACCGAATGGCACGCGCAGACGCTCGCGGCCGTAGCGCGGACGCCAGGCGTGTTCGGGGTTGAAGGTACCGATATCGCCGAGCTTCATCAGCTGGGTCCAGGTCGAGATCACTTCGGAGTCGTCGTTCTCGACGTCGCTGCTGCGCTGGGTCGCGGCGCGATACGGCGCGAGTCGGCGCGCGACCTGCTGGGCCTGCTGCGGGCTGATCCGGTCGATGAGGGCGAAGCGTTCCTGGTTGCCGGTGGCGCCTCGGCCGACGCATTCACCGTTTTCGACAACCATCTTGATACCGCGCGAAACGGCCAAACGCGGTGCGTAACCGCACAAGTCGATGATGGTGACGCCCTCGTAGCCGGATTCGCGCAGTTGGTCTTCTTCGGCCTCGAGCAGGCCACCGTCGACGACGATGACGATATGCACCAGATTCGCGTTGGCGGGCTGGTTACGGGAGTAGCGAACGCGGTTGGCCAGCAATGGATGCAGGCCCGCGCTGGCCTCCCGGATCGAGCCGTAGAACATGCGCTGGGTGCCGATGCCGTCCTGCGCGTCCGGATGCTGGGTGTGCGGCAGCCATTTGGTCCACTCCCACTCGCGCGCGGTGTCCGGACCGCAGACGACGGCGATCAGGACCTGGTCCGGCGCCTGGAACATGCACAGCTGCAACAGCATTGCGCGCGTCATATCCCGGGCCTCGACGCGATCGCCGTCCAGCGCGATGGTCGCGAAGCCCTTGACCGCGATGGCGGTCGGCAGATCCGGCACGGTCGAATGCGCGCGCACGAAGCGGCGCAGCGAGACTGCCGCGATCGGCTCCAACTCCTCGACCGGACCGGTCTCCGGCGCGACCAAGCGGGTTGCCAAGCGCTGCCCGCCGATACCGATGCGGGCGTGGCAGAAATCCTTGTCCCCGGCGCGACGTTCCCACATACGGGAAGTTCCGGCCAGCATCCAGATCAGCGCCGGCTCCGGGTGGCTCCATTCGACGGAGGCGCGCTGCTGCGTGGCCGTCTGGTCCACGTCCTTGCGGACCTGATCGAGGTAGCGCAGGTAGTCCTTGCGATCCTCGTTCGCCTCGGCCGCCTTCTGTCCCTTGCCGCCGCCCTGACCGGCGAACATGCCGACCATGGAAACGACCATCATCATCGGGAACATCATGCTCATCGGGTTCGACGCGATACTGCCGCCCTGGGTGAACAGCAGCGCCATCATGCCGACCATGCCGACGACCATCACGACCGGCATCAACTTCGAAACGAGACTGCCCGGTGTGACGCGTGGGATCTCGGGCGGCGGCTGCAGGGTGACCTCGCCACCAGGCGAGCGTGGCATCTCGCGACGCGCACGGCGCTGGAACCGGACAGTACTCATGGAACGAGATCCCCCTCTTCACAAGCTGCACTTTTTCGGCCTCAGTGTAGAGGGCACAGCTGACATGTCGTACAGTTCGACCAGCATTCTGCTGCCCGAACGGTGGGTTCGCAAGCTCGGCCCCCTGGTTCCCGGAACGCGGAAATACGAGGTAGAGACCGAGTTGGGGGAAGCTTGACGCACGCGCGACTTGACCATATCGACGAAGAATCCTCGCGCGGCATCGTCCGTGCGCCCGACCTTGCGCGGGTCACGATTCTTGCCAAGCACACTCAGGTGGATATGGCGATTCCGGTGGATGTGCCGGTCGCGCTGGTGATCCCGAGTGTCGTCGATATGGTCGCTCAACACAGCCGCACCAACGACTTCGACAACGAGGGCGAGCGTTACGAGCCAGCTGAATGGGTGCTGGCCCGCATCGGCCATCCGCCGTTCTCCAATTCACTGAGCCTCGGCGAGCACGGTGTGCGCGATGGCGAGCTGCTCATGCTCGAGAGCGCCTCGCACACCGCGCCGACGCCGCTGTTCGACGACATCATGTACAACGTCGCGATCGCCGACGCCGATCACTACCGCAGCTGGACCCCGAAGGTCGCGCGGATCACCGGCTCGGTGCTCGCCGCGCTCACCATGGTCGTCGGCTGCCTGGGTCTGCTGCTGTCCAAGGACGCGCTGCCGGGGTGGGTGAGCGGTTCGCTCGCGCTGACCGTGGCGATCCTGCTGGTGGTCGCGGGCATGGTGCTCAGCCGGATGTACAGCGACACCTCGACCGCGCTGGTGCTCGGCGGCTGTGCGCTGCCCGCCGCGTTCACCGCCGGAATGCTCTATGTGCCAGACGATTACGGCTGGGCGCACCTGCTGCTCGGTTCGGTATTGGTCGGCGCGACAGCGATTCTCGCGTGGCGCGTCACCGGGGTCGGGCTTGCGCTGTTCATCGGCGCGGCCACACTCGCGGTGTATGCCGTCCCGGCCGCACTGGTCGGGACGCTCACCGCACAGCCGGAGAAGGCCATCGGTGCCGTCGTCGCCGCGCTCGGCCTCGCGGGTCTGTCACTCGCACCGCGGGTTTCGATGCTGCTGGCGGCGCTGCCGCTGCCGCCGGTGCCCTCCCCCGGCACCCCGATCGATCCGACCGAGGACGATCCGGACGATCACCGCGCGCTGCCGACCATGGACGCGCTGCGGGTGAGGTCGGAGCGGGCCCGCATGTACCTGGCCGGACTGGTCTCGGCGACAACGCTGCTCTCGGTCGCGGGCGCGCTGGCGGGCACCGATCCGGGCGCGGACGATCCGTACTGGCCCGGCATCGCGCTGGCGCTGGTCACCGCCGCGGTGCTGATGTTCCGCAGCCGCACCTACGCGGGCGCGGAGCAGGCCGTGGTGTTGATCGCGGGCGGCGCGTCGATCGTGCTGATCATGATGGTCGGCGTGGCCATCGGTATGGAGCAGCCGCTGGCGGTATTCGGGGCGGCGATGGTCGTGCTGATCGCGGCACTGATCCTCGGCATCATCATTCCGAACCAGTCCGCGACGCCGCCGATGCGCCGCGGCGTGGAACTGCTCGAGTACGCGTTCGTGGCCGCCGTGCTGCCGCTGGTGTTCTGGGTGGCCTCGCTCTACTCCCTCGTTCGCGGGCTGTGAAGCCGCACCTGCGCGTCGCGGCGGCGGCCGTGGCGTTGGGCATGAGCGCATCGTTGGGATTGGGCGCGGGTGCCGCTTCGGCGGATCACCCGCCCGCGGTGAATCCGGGTCTACTGCCCGCGGGCGATCCGGCGGCACCGCCCGAAAAGACCGAGCGGCCAGCGAATTCCGACTGCTCGAATACCGTCTCCGGCGGTGCGGGCGCGACCATCCCGACCGCGCAGCGCTCGCTCGATCTGGACAGCGCCTGGCGGTTCTCGAAGGGCGAAGGCCAGACGATCGCGGTCATCGACACCGGTGTCGCGCGGCATCCTCGATTGCCCGGTCTGATCGCCGGTGGAGATTTCGTGGCGAACTCGGGCGACGGCACCGAGGACTGCGACGGGCACGGCACCTTCGTCGCCGGCCTGATCGCCGCGTCGAAGGTGGACGGTCAGGGCTTCTCCGGCGTCGCGCCGGAAGCGCGCATCATGACCATCCGCCAGACCAGCAAGATGTATCAGAAGGAAGGCCGGGCCAGGGAACGCAATCCCGACGACCTGCCCGAGGGCTACGGCAATCTGGCCACCATGGCATCGGCGATCCGGCGCGCGGCCGACGCGGGTGTCAACGTCATCAATATCTCCGAGGTGTGGTGCGGCTCATCCAATGATGTGGACGGATCCATCGGTGCGGCAGTGCGATACGCGACCCTGGAGAAGAACGTGGTCGTGGTCGTCGCCGCGGGCAACCAGGACGGCTCCTGCAAGACCGAGCAGCAGATCATCGATCCGCTGCGTCCGTCCGCCGATCCGTGGAGCAACGTCAGGGTCAATGTGAGCCCGGCGCGCTGGGACGACTATGTGCTCTCGGTCGGTTCGATCGATTCGAACGGCGCGCCGTCGAAGTTCACCGTGCCCGGCCCGTGGGTGAGTGTGGCCGCGCCGGGCGAGAACATGGTCTCGCTGGACCCGCGCGGCACCGGCACCGCCACCGGAACCGTGAATCAGCAAGGGCAGCAACAGGCGATGAGCGGAACCAGCTTCGCGACGCCGCTGGTCTCCGGCGTGGTCGCGCTCGTGCGGGCCCGCTTTCCCGAGATGAGCGCGCTGGATGTGGTCAAGCGCATGCAGGCCACCGCGCACGCGCCCGCCGAGGGGTGGAGTCCGTATATCGGTTACGGCGCGGTCGACCCGGTCGCGGCGTTGACCGATGAGGTGAGCAGCAGCCCACCGCTGCCGCCCAAGCGACCGAGCCCCGCCAAGAGCGCCCAGCTCGCGGTGCCCGCGCCGACACCGCCGCCGGACAATCGGGCCCGCAATGTCGCGCTGATCGGCACCGGGATCATCGGCGCCCTACTGATTCTCGGCTACCTCGCCTCGTTCCCGATCCGCCGCCGGTTCGGCGTCCACTCGGACGATATGTAGCGTCGTCGGGGCAAACGGCGGTACATAGGGTGTCGCACCCGATCGATACAGCAGGTAGTTCCCGTGGTTCAAACGAGCACAACCCAAACACCACCGAGCCGTAGACAAGCCTGGGAACGCGCGACCGGTATCCCGATGCTGGCGCTGGCCGTACTCTTCATCGGCGTCTACGCCTGGCACGTGCTCGATACCGGGGCGTCACCGCGACTCGATGCCTGGCTCGAACGGGTCGACATCGCCATCTGGGTGGCGTTCGCGGCGGACTTCGGCGTGCGAACCTGGCTGTCCACCGATCGCTGGCGGTTCGTGCGCACCCACCCGCTGGAATTGCTGATCGTGCTGTTGCCGCCGTTCCGGCCGGTGCGGCTGCTGCGGGCGGCGCTGCTGGTGCTCGACACCCTCAACCGCAACCGGGTCACCCGCGCCCGGCTGGCGATCTTCGTCGGTACCAGTTCGGCGCTCACGCTGGTGCTGTGCAGTCTGGCGTTCTTCGACGCCGAATACGGCGCTCCGGACAGTAAGATCCACAACTTCGGCGATGCGCTGTGGTGGTCGATGGTGTCGGTGACCACGGTCGGCTACGGCGACGTATATCCGGTAACCGTGCACGGCCGCCTGATCGCGCTGATCCTGATGACTCTCGGCATCGGCCTGATCAGCTTCGCCATCGGCACCACGACCAGTTGGGTGATGGATCAGCTGAAGAATGTAGAGGCCGTCACCGAGGCGACCGACCGCGAAGTCAGTGTCCTGATCGACGAGATCCGTGCGCTGCGCGTGGAAGTCGCCGCTCTGCGCACCGCAGATGTCACATCGTCCGATCCGGATCACCAGCCGAGGTGAACACCGCCGCACGTCTTGTCGACGGTTGCGGCCGAGATGAGGTGTCCCCGCGTTCCTCAGTTCTGCGAGGCGACAGGCGATTTCGACGGTGAGGGGTCTGCGGCGACGCCGTCGTGGGCGACCATCGCGTCGGCGCGGGCCAGGCTCGGACCCGCCGCGAGCAGGCCGATGATCGGCCACGGCGCGGGTTCGGGTTTCGTCCCCGAATCGGTGTCCATACCGAGCGCCTTCTCGGCATCGGCGTCCTTGATGCCGTAGCGGACGCCGGTGTCGGCGATGTAGAACTTGCTGTCCTTGCGGCGACTGTCGGGTTCGATGCCGGTGGTCTGGACGAATGCGCCCGTGCCGGGCGGGATGTAGACCGCATCGGCGTTGGCGCCGGAGCCGTCCGCTTGGGCTAGCGGCACCAGCTTGGCCTTATCCGGAATCGGCAGTGCCACACCGGTGAGTACCGTCAGCTCGGCGCGGCTGCCGCCGTCCTTGTTCTCGGCCGCCGCTGCGAGCGGTTTCCAGGACAGGCAGCTGACGGGGTCATCCTTGGTCTGGATGAGCGAGGGAGCGGACTGCGGGTAGTCACCGACCGGCAGCGCCTGCGAGATGTCCGCGTGGGTGCGCTCGATGTGTTCGATCCAGCTGCTGGTTGCCGTGGTCGGGTTGCTATTGCGGATGATTTCGGCGGTCACCCGAGAGATCGGCTGTAGACCGTCTCGCAGCACCACATAGTTCACGTCGGGCTCGGTGGGCACCTGCACCACATCACCGATGCGGTGACCGCTGATCGAGTAGGCCACCGAGCCACCCGGATTATCGATGTGGGGCGGAATGATCCGCAGTACTTCGGGAATCGTATTGAGCAGGCCCTCGCCGATCGGCCGGGCGGTCGCGCCGGTGATCTTCAGTGCGTCGGTGACGGCGCGTTCCTTGAGGTCGATGCGGGCGCGCTTGCCGTCGTAGATCAGATACGCCGAGTCCTTGCCCTGGACCAGCAGCGCCCGGTCCTTGCCCATGACCGAGGCTTTCTCGCCGAGCGAGAGCGGACCGGCCAGCACCGAGGTGGTCAGGTCCTTGCTGCCGTCGACCTTCAACTGATCGCAGACCGTCCAGATCCGGCCCTTGCCGTCCTTGTCGAAACGCAACGAGGAGGGCGCGCCCGGGATGCCGATCAGCTGCCCGCGCGACTTCTTGCCGATCTCGGATTCCTTGACGATGCTTGCCTTTTCCGGCGACCCCGCGGCCAGCCGGGCCGAGGCCAGGTTCAGCGTCGGATGCACCACGTCGTTGATCACCACGTAGACGGCGCCGGATTCCTTGCCGATCAGAATCTTGCTGCTGCCGATCTTGTCCTGTGGGCGCAGCAGTGCGAGCACGCCGCAGCCCGCCAACACCACGATGGCCATGATCAGCCCGGCCGCGTAGGCGCGGGACTGGGAGCGCATCGGATCGTGCAGCATGCGCACATCCCGGCGGACCAGGGCGTGTTCCATCCGCCGGACCAGAAAGCGGTAGCCGCTCACCTGCCAGCGTGTAGTGGGTTTTGAAGGCATGTTTCCCTCCCCGAACAATGCTCGCGTTCGCGGAACACAGTACAGTTCCCGAGGACTAATGTTCAGCTCGGCCGATATGAAACGGCCGTTACCGGGTACTTGGGGGACGACGATGGCCGAACAAGCCGGTGCGGGACCACGCCCGTTGCTGGGGCGCATCTCGCTGCGAAATCTGCTGATCGCGCAGGTGATCGGGCTCGCGGCCGGACTGCTCGCATTGTTCGCCGGATTGGGTGCGTGGCCCGCGCTCGGCGTCGCGGTGATCGCCGGACTGCTGCCGTTGATCCCGATCGCCAAGCGCACCATCCTGGACTGGATCGCTACCTGGTGGCGCTATCTGACCCGCAGTGACTACGAGATCGGCGACACCGTCGACTTCCGTGGCTCCGACGGCCGTTCGCTCGGCCTGTATTGGGACGGCACCCGAGTCGTCACGGTCGTCGAGGTGCTCGCCCCCAAGGGCGGGCTGACCCGGATCGCCCGCACCACCGTGCACGCCTCGCATCTGCTGCCGCTGCCGGAACTGGCCAAATGCCTGAACCAGCACGACATCCTGCTCAGCGGCATCGACATCATCAGCCACGGACACCGCAGCCGCTCCGGCACGCCCGCTGGCAAGATCTACGAATCGCTGCTCGGCCCGCTGCCCGCCACCGCGCACCGCAATGTCTGGCTCGCCATCAGCTTCGACGCGATCGCCTGCCCCGAGGCGGCGGCCCGGCGCGGCGGCGGCAGCGAGGGCGCCTCACGCGCGGTAACCATTGCGACACAACGCATCATGCGTACCCTCGAGGACGCCGACTGCAGCGCCCGCATCCTCACCGCGCCCGAGATTCGCAAGGCCGTCCTGCAGATCACGCAGGGCTACGACCCACGCACGCTGACCCACCGCTGGCGCTACGCCGAAATCGGCAACAGCGTGAACATCGGCAGCGCCGTCGACCCGAAGCGGCTCGGCTCGGATCTGCTCTCGCAACTGTGGGTCGCGCCATCGCGCGGCACCACGGTCGCGGTGCGGCTGCGCCCCGGCAGTTCGGCCGAAGCGGTGAGCATCGGCGCCGCCTGGCGGCTGACCGCGCGGGAGCTGCCCGAGCGCACCAAGCTCAAGGGTCTGATCTCGATGAACGGACGACACCGCGACGGACTGCTCGCGCATCTGCCGCTCGCCATACCCGAACTCGACGACGCGGTCCCGGTGACCGAATATCCGATCGATGTGATCGCGGCACTGCACCTGCCGTCCTCGGGCTGTGGTCAGCTGATCGGCTCGGACGACGAGGGCCAGGGTGTCGCGGTCCGCATCGTCGGCACCGGTATCTCGACGGTGTACGTGGCCGGTGAGCTGTATCTGGCCCAGCAGTTGGTATTCCGCGCGCTGGCGGTCGGCGAGCGGATCCTGATCCGCACCGATCGCGCGCACGCCTGGGAAACCCTGGTGACCACCATCAGCAACCCGGAACGGCTGCAGATCGCGGTGGAAACGCATCAATCCGACGCCGGATTCACCGCGACCGTGGTCGACGGAGTACTCGCCCCCGCGCCGCACGCCGGTGTCACAACGATCTATGTGACCGGTGATCCGATGGGTTGGCCCGCAACCCGGCCGGACCTGTCGATCCATCAGCCCAGCGCCATCGGCAACCACGTCGTACTGCGCACCGGCACAGCGCAAGTCGACCTGACCCTGGTCTCCATTCCGCGCGAGGCCACCTACATCGGCCACCCGCGCGGCCGCCGCGCAATGGCAGGGAGCCCGCAGTAGCCTTTCCCGCCTGCCGGCTGGACAACGTCGCACCTGGTGCAAAGAGGGCGGTATCAGCCGGGGGTGTCAGATTTTTCAGACAGTCCCGATCAGCCCGGGTAGGGGTTGGTGGTGCGGGCTTCGCGCAGAGTTCTTGCCCACCAGGCTAGTTGGCGGATCAGGCGTTCGGCGGCGTCGATGGCGGCGCCGTCCTGGGTATTGCCTGCTTCGTCGAATTGTTTCTTGGCCTGGTGGAAACTGACGGTTTCGCGGATGGAGACCATGTGGATTTCGGCGACCACCTGGCGCAGTTGTTCGACGGCGCGCAGGCCGCCGGAGAGTCCGCCGTAGGAGACGAAACCGATGGGCTTGGCGCGCCATTCGTGTTTCGCGTTGTCGAAGGCGGTTTTCAGCGAGGCCGGGTAGCCGTGGTTGTATTCCGAGGTGATCGCGACGAAGGCATCGGCGGCGGCCAGACGCTGGCGGTAGGCGGCTACGTCGGTAGTGAAGGCGAGGTCCGTCGGCAGCGGGGTGGTGATGAGATCGATGACGCCGGTATCGAATTCGGGGCGCGCCCGGACCGTGCGCAGGAACCAATCGGCGACCACCGGAGCGAATCGCTCCGGGCGCGTACTGGCCACGATGACCTCTAGCCGTAGCGGGGTATCCACTGCGCGAGCCTAACGCTGTGCAGCGCCGGTACGGTCGAAGCAGGCGCGGCGATCTCGATTCGGTCGATATCCGCCGACCATTCCGGCATGTTTACCTGAGATGGGGAGACGCCGCTGCGACGATTTCGCATGATGGACGAGTCGACCGAACAGAGTGCAACCTGGAGGAGCGAACATGATCCTGATAACCGGCGCGACGGGCAATATCGGCACCGAACTGGTTGCGGCACTGAGCAATTCCGGCGACGCAGTGCGCGCGCTGGTCCGCGATCCCGCCCGCGCACAGCTACCCGCCGGTGTCGAGGGTGTGATCGGCGATCTGAATCAGCCGGAGAGCATGACCGAGGCCCTGGACGGGGTCACCGGAATGTTCCTGCTGCCGGGCTACGCGGACACACCGGACCTGCTCGCCCGCGCGAAAAAGGCAGGCGTACAGCACGTTGTCCTGCTCTCGGGCGGGTCCGCCGCGCTGGCGGACATGAACAACGCGGTCTCGGCGTATATGACCCAGGCCGAGCGGGACGTGCGGGAATCCGGTCTCGCGTGGACGTTCCTGCGCCCGCGCTCGTTCATGTCGAATGCGCTGCGCTGGTTGCCGCAGCTCGCGCAGGGTGATGTGATCCGCGCCCAGTTCCCCGACGTACCCGTCGCCGCCATCGATCCCGCCGACATCGCGGCAGTCGCGGCGGTTGCCCTGACCGCGGGCGGACTGGCAGGTCGGATCCTCGAACTGACCGGACCGCGGGCACTGGTACCCGCGGATCAGGTCGCGGTGCTCGCCGAGGTGCTCGACCGGCCACTGGTCTGCCAGGGGCTGACGAATGCGCAGACGCGCGCCGAACTCGAGGCGACCATGCCGCAGCACTATGTCGATGCGTTCTGGAGCTTCTTCGTCGACGGCACGTTGGACGAAACCCAGGTCTACCCCACCGTGCACGAGGTGACCGGCCGCGAGCCGCATACCTTCGAACAGTGGGCGCGCGCACATGCCGACGCCTTCGCACCTGGTCAGTAGCCCGAACGCGACATCGTAGTCCTGGCCCGACACCCGATCGAACTCCTGCTCGAGCCGGGTCACCCAGCCCAGCACCGCGTGCCGGGCGTCAGGTAATCGATGAGTCGCCGCCGGAGGACTTCTCCAGTGCTTCCACTGGCGCAGCGGCTCGCGCCCAAGGTCTCGCTCCGATACGAACCTCACCCAGCCGTCTCGGCCTACGGCGCAGGGGATTCCGACCTGGGCGGACCCACTTCATCCTGCGACGCTCGCACCTCGGGCTGCCCAGCGGCCTCAGCTCCCCGGAATCCGGTTTCAAGCAGCGGCGTAACACCCGCCCCCGGTCCGGCCGCCGCCAGTGGCGCACCGGCTCCCGCCGCAGGTCTCGATCCGGGGGATTCCGCTGGAGACTTAGGGTGTGGCGCAACAGTTTGCTCGCCGCGCGTGGGAGCGTCCAGCCGATGTGGGCCCGGTGTGTTCGCGGCTGCCTTCGGGGCAACCCGCACATGTAGTGGAGCGGATTCCGGGCGGCGTTCGGGTGTGGTTGCCTCCACTGTGGGGGCCGCGAGTTGGGCCAAACCCTGTGCGGGTGGGATTTGAGCCGTGAAACCCAGTGCGTGCCTTGCTCGTTCGGGGTCGGCGACGATGTGACGGGCGTCGGCCAGTAGGTAGCGGCCGGTTACCACGGGGTCTGCGCCGCCGCGGGACTTGGCCATGATGGAGGCGACCTCCCACATGGTGATCGGGTGGCCGGAGGCGATGTTCAAGGGGACGAAACCGGGGAGGCGTCGGTCGACCGCGGCTACGGTGGCGGTCACGATGTCGTCCACATGTACGACATCGCGAACCTGCCCGCCGTCCTCGTCCACCAGGGGTGGGCGGCCCTGTTCCAGTGCGGCGAGGAACTTTCCGATGAATCCCGAGCGGGTGCCCGGGCCGTACCCGTTGTGGCATCGCAGTGCCGTGACCGCCGCGCCGGTGGCCAAACCCCAAGCTAACGCATAATTTTCCTGCGCCAACTTGCTCGCCGCGTAGAAGCCGCGCGGACGCAGCGGCGCATCCTCGGTGACCGGCTCCCAGGTGAGCAGTTCACCGGTGCGCGGCGCCAGGTGGTCGAACATGCCCCGGTCCAGGTCGGCGCGCCGCCGCAGGCCCGGGAAGAACGGCCCGCTGTTCATCCCGCGATAGCGCCCCTCGCCGTACACCACGATCGACGAGGCGAGCACCAGATGCCGAACCTTCGCCCGCCCCATCGCATCGAGCAGCACCGCCGTCCCCAGATCGTTGTGCGTGGCGAACACCGCCGATTCGGGCCCGGAGGTCACGGCAGCGAGATGGCAGACGGTATCGATACCGCGCAGCAGCGGCTCGATGGCATCGGCATCGCGCACGTCCACCTGCGAAACACCGTCCGGCACTTTCGCATTCGGCCCATGCACCCTGTCGACCAGTACATCGATACCGACAACCTCATGCCCGGCAGCGGCCAACGCCCGCCGCAGCCTCGACCCGATGAGCCCGGCCGCGCCGGTGACCAGCACACGCATAGCAATCAGGGTAGTTCGAACGGCAGCGACACTCCCGCGTGGACACGGCAGCGATCGCAAGTTTCGGTTCCGGTGACCGCCGAGACCGAGCGGCGGATCAGTTCCTTGAACGGGCCGAGGTTCTTCTTGAACTCGGCGAAGACGTCGACCGCGTGCACGCCGGCGCCCTCCTCCAGGCCCGCGTCCAGATCGGTCACCAGCGCGACTGCGGCATAGCACATTTCGAGTTCGCGGGCGAGCACTGCCTCGGGATGCCCGGTCATATTGACCAGTTCCCAGCCCTGTGCGGCGAACCAGCGGCTCTCGGCCCGGGTGGAGAAGCGCGGGCCCTGCACGACGACCATGGTGCCCGCGGGCTTCATCGGCAGCACGTCGGTCGCGGATTTCGCTGCCGCGGCACGCAGTTCGTCGCAGTACGGGTCGGCGAAGGAGACGTGCACGCCGCTGCCCTCGAAGTAGGTCTGTGGACGGCCGGAGGTCCGGTCGACCAGCTGATCCGGCACCGCGACGGTGCCCGGCCCCCAGTCCGCGCGCAGGCTGCCGACCGCGCACGGCGCGAAGATCCGCCGCACCCCGATCGAGCGCAGCGCCCACATGTTGGCCTGATACGGCAGCGAATGCGGTGCGTACTCGTGCTGTTTGCCGTGCCGGGGCAGGAAGGCTACCGAGCGACCCTCCACCTCGCCGATCGCGATCGGCGCGCTCGGCTTGCCATAGGGCGTGTCGACCTCGACGGACGTCGCCTCGTTATCGAAGAAGTCGTAAAAGCCACTACCGCCGATCACGGCCAGCGCGGGCCGAATATCCACACTCATGCATAGATTCTCTCGTCCGCCCCTGATTCCCGCCAGGCCGGTCCACATCTGACCAACTGGACCTGCGGTCATCATGGCCTGAGTCGGGTCGCAGCGGCGCCGAACATCGGACCCGCACGCGGACAGCCGACGTGGCCGAGAGCACGCCGACCTGACAATTCTCGCCTAGAACTGTACCCTAGGGGGGTATTAGACCAGGCCGGAGCATCCGGCAAGCAGCGAGGAGACAGTCGGTGACATCCACCCCGTCGCACAACGACACCGCGGCCGAGGGCACGACCACCCACGACCACGCCGCGCCCGATCATGCCAGTCATGGCTACATCACCGCCAAGGACGACTACCTCAAGCGCCTGCGCCGGATCGAGGGCCAGGCCCGCGGCCTGCAGCGCATGGTCGAGGAAGAGAAGTACTGCATCGACATCCTCACCCAGGTCTCCGCGATGACCAAGGCGCTGCAGGCCGTGGCGATGGGCCTGCTGGAAGACCACATCAGCCACTGCGTCGTCGACGCGGCGGTCACCGGTGGTCCCGAAGCCGACGCCAAGATCAAAGAGGCCACCGACGCCATCGCCCGCCTGGTCCGTTCCTGACCGTCAGCCGTGTCGTCGCCGGTAGACGGCCGCCGCACCCGGATGCAAGGGGACCGAATCGGTGCCGATGAGCTGGCGGGTGTCCAGGAACTGTGTGCCCGCCGCCTCCGCGGGGACCAGCCGGTCCGCGCGGGAGACCAGGAGATTGACGATCGCCCCGGCCGCGGCATCCGACATACTCGGTGCCGCGAGCAGCAGGTTCGCCACGCCGACCGTGTGCACCGCCCGACCACCCTCGTAGGCGTCGGCGGGAATCACGACCAGGTCGTAGAGGTGTCCGAAGCGTTCGCGCATCGGCGCTGCCAGGTCGCCGAGTTCGACGAGTCGAAGCTGCTGCGGAACGTCGAGCACGCCGGTGGGTACGCCCCCGGCCCATAGCAGCGCGTCCAGCTCACCGGATTCCACGCCCGCCACCGCATCTCGCAACGGTCGATGCGAGATGTCCACGTCCACATCCGGATTCAAGCCCGCTGCCCACAGCAGCCGCTCACCGGTCACCGCCGCACCGGATCCGGCGGCGCCGAGGTTGACTCGGGCCCCGCGCAGATCGGTGACCTGCTGGATCGGCCCATCCTTTTGCACAGCCAGCTGCAGATAGTTCTCGTAGACCCGTCCGAGCGCCAGCATCGGCTCCCGCTCGTCCCGCACCGAATCCGCAAGCGCCAGAGCGGCATTCACCTCTCCACTGGCCAACATCGCCAGATTCTCCTGCGACCCGGCTGTCGGCACCGGTTCGATCCGCACCGTCCCCGCCTCCGCGGCGACGGCCGCGAGCAGCTGCGCGAAGGCATGATAGAAGCCGCCGACCTCGCCCGAAGCCAACCGCACCCGATCCGCGTCGCGACCACATCCCGCGGCACCGGCCGCGATACCGAAGACAGTCAGCGCCAAGAACTTCCGCCGCTCGATCATCGACACCCCGCCTCCACGGCACTGTGCGGCATCGAAGCCGCCCCGCAGCCTCATCGCGGCACCACCTGCGGCAGGCGAACCACGATCGCGAGCCCGCGCGGCTCGACGGGCCGCACCGTGAGTGCGCCGCCACGTGCTTGGGCCAACGCCGCGGCGATCGGCAGCCCGAGGCCGGAACCGCCCGAGGACGCCCCGGAACCGCGGAAGAAACGGGTGGTCAGCTTGTCGATCTCCACGGGTTCGACACCCGCGCCATTATCGCGCACGGTCACCGTTACCCAGTCCGGCTCGGTATCGACCACGATGACGGTCTGCGTGCCGGTTCCGGCGTAGCGACACGAATTGCTCAGCGGCACATCGAGAATCTGGGCAAGCACATCGGCGGAAACCGCGGTGTCGGCCTCGCGCACCATGGGCGCGGCACGCAATTCCTGTCCGGCGTTCTCGAAGGCGGAGTACCAGGCGTCGACCCGATCAGCGACCACCTGTACAGCGTCGCAATGGTTTTCGGTATCGGTCGGAGTGCGTGCGGCCTCGAAGGCGGCGGGCGTCTCGGCGACCGCCAAATTCAACAGGCCATCCAGTAGCGCGGTCAGCCGGTCGACCTCGGCTCCCGCACTGTGGAAGGTGGCCGCCGCGCTCTCCGGGATCGCGGTCTCCAGGGAATCGAGCCGAATCGTCAAGGCGGCGAGCGGATTCCGCATCGCATGGGCGGTGTCGGCGACGAGCTGCCGTTGCGCATCCGCCGAATCGGCCACGGCGAGCGCCATCGCGTCGAACGATTCCGCGACCGCCCGCATCTCCGGCGGCCCGCCGTGGTGACGGGCGATCGAGACGTGTGCGGCGGCCTCGGCGCGCGGCTTCGGCAGTGTCGCGGTCAATTCCGCGACCGCCTGCGACAACGCCGCCAGCGGGCGCAGCACCCAGCGACTGAGACTCAGCGCCAGCATGGTGAACACCACCATCGCCAGCACCGCACCGACCGCGATCACCGCCCACGCGCGGGCGATATCGCGACGGGCACGCGCGGTGGAGGCCTCGATCACCACCGCGCCGTTGACCTGCACCCCAGTGCCGACGGGTCGGGCGATCAGCACCGTCGGCCCGCTCCACGGCGTCAGTCGGTTGACCGGCTGTGGCCGCTGGTTGCGGCGGGCGGCGGCGACCGCGGCCTCGACCGGCGCGGCGGCCACATCAACCCCCGCGTTCACCGTCCTGGCACCGCGGGCATCGACGACGAGCACGTTCTCCGCGTACAGATCGTGGTAGCGGCCGACCTCGTCGGCCAGCGACCGGCTGTCGCCCTCGGCCACCGCGGCATCGGCGAGGCTGGCGAACCGGTCCGCGTCACCGGAGCGATCGGCGACGAACTCCTGGGTCCGGCTGGTCGCGAAGGTCAGCGACAGCGGTACGGCGAAGGCGAATACCGCGATCGCCGCGAATACCGTCAGCGCGACGAGTAGCCGTCTGCGCATGCTGGCTCCGCTCCTCTACTCGCACTGCCGGGCCAATATGATCACTGACCCCAGCGGTAACCGTAGCCGCGAATCGTGGTGATCAGCCCAGGTCGGTCCAATTTCGCGCGCAGACCGGTCATATGCACATCCAGCGAGCGCGATACCGCGACGAACGCATCGCCCCAGATCCGATCCATCAGCTGCTGGCGGCTGACCGCGGCACCGGGCCGCTCCACCAACGCCTCCACCAACTCGAATTCCTTCTGAGTCAACGCGATCGGCTGCCCGGCCACCTCGACTACCCGGGCCGCGAGATCCACCCGCACATCCCCGGTGACGACCTCGGCCCGCTCCGGTTGCGACCCGGCGGCCGCGCGCCGCACGACATTCTCCAGCCGGGCCATCAATTCGGCGATCCGCGGCGGCTTCACCAGATAGTCGTCGGCGCCGCCGCGCAATCCGCGCACGATCGAGCGTTCGTCGCTGCGTGCGGTCAGGATCAGCACCGGCACCGAACTCACCTCACGCAACTGGCGCAGTACGTGCAGGCCGTCGCCGTCGGGCAGTCCGAGGTCCAGAATGACCGCGTCGTAACCGCGGTGGGCGGTGAGCAGATCGGCGCCGCGGCGCTTGCGATCGGCATGATAGCCGCGGGCGTTGAGCGCCTCTACCAGCGCGTCGCCTACACCGTCATCGTCCTCGACCACCGCCAGCCGCACACACCGATCCTCCCACAGCGGGTGATCGGCGTGTGCGGATAGGCGGTCAGGGTCGGGCGGGGGCGAGATCACGGTCCGACTCGGCCGATGGCGCATCCACCTTGGTGAGCGAGACATCGTCCGCTGCAGCCGCATCGGCGTCGATGGTGGATCCGCGCGAGGTCTCCCGCATGAACCAGTAGGTCAGCAGCGAGATGCCGATGCAGCCGGCGACGTACCAGAAGTACAGCGACTCATGGTGTGCCTGCTTCAGCGACAGCGCGATGGTCTCCGCGGTGCCACCGAAGATCGCGACGGTCAGCGCGTAGGGCAGGCCGACGCCGAGCGCGCGGATCTTGGTCGGGAACAGCTCGGCCTTCACGATCGCGTTGATCGAGGTGTAGCCGGTGATGATGACCAGCGCGCCCATCATCAGCGCCCACGCCGCGATCGGGTTCTTGGTGTGCGCGAGCACGGTCATGATCGGCACGGTCAGCAGGGTGCCTGCGACACCGAAGAAGATCAGCAGCTTACGCCGTCCGATCCGGTCGGAGAGCGCTCCGGCCAGCGGCTGCAGCAATACGAAGACCAGCAGCGCAATGAAATTGATCCACGAGACGGTCGACTTGGAGATGCCCGAGGTGTTGATCATGAACTTCTGCATATAGGTCGTGTACGTGTAGAACGCCACGGTGCCGCCGAGCGTCAACCCGATGACCAGCAGGCATTCCCGCGGATACTGCAGCAGCATCCGCAGCGATCCGCGCGCGGGCTGCTGTGTGCCGGCCGCCGCCGAGGTGCTGTTGACCGACGGAACGCGCTCGGCCTCGACTTCGGCCTGGAAGTGTTCGGATTCATCCATGCTGCGCCGCAACCACATCACGATGAACGCGGCCCCCGCACCGATGACGAACGGAATCCGCCAACCCCAGTTGTTCATCTGGTCGTTGTTCAGGAACTGCTGCAGGACGATCTGCACGCCGAGTGCGACCAGCTGTCCCGCGACCAGCGTCACGTACTGGAAGCTCGAATAGAATCCACGCTTACCTGTCGAGGCCACCTCGGACAGATACGTTGCGCTGGTTGCGTATTCGCCGCCCACCGAGAGACCCTGCAGCAACCGGGCCAGCAACAGCAACACCGGCGCGGCGATGCCGATCGTCTGGTACCCCGGCGTCAACGCGATCAGCAGCGATCCCGCGGCCATCACCGTCACCGACAGGGTCAGCGCCGAGCGGCGACCGAACTTGTCGGCGTAGCGTCCCAGCGCCCAACCGCCGAGTGGCCGCATCAGGAAGCCGACCGCGAAAACCGCGGCGGTGGACAGCAATTGCGCGGTCGAATCGCCCTTCGGGAAGAACGACTTCGCGAAGTACACGCTGAACGCGGCGTAGACATACCAGTCGTACCACTCGACCAGATTGCCGATCGAACCGCGCAATACGTTCGCGACCACCCGGCGCTCGCCGACAGGCTGTGTCGTAGTCACAAGATCTCCTTCTTCGACCCTTCGAGCGACCTGCAAGCAGTCGCTACGACGCAACCTTGCGTCGGTCGGAGACCAGTGTGTGCGCAGTCACAGCGCGCACGGAACCGTCGCAGACGGTTTCTAACGTTCCCTTAGGGCGATCGGCCGGTAACTTCGGCCGATCGCCGAGTCGAGATTCGGCTCAGGACTGTTTCGCCAGCAGCGGGGCCAGGGCGCGCAGGGTGGACGACGGGTCACCGTCGAGGACCTGGATCGCGACGTGATCGGCGCCCGCGGCCAGATGCGCGGAGAGCTGGTCGACGACCGACTCGAGTCCGCCATGTGCCACGATTCCGCGGTAGAGGCGGTCGCTGCCGGGCTTGGTCAGGTCGTCGTCGGTGAAGCCGAGCCTGCGCAGGTTCGCGACGTAGTTCTGCAGGTCCAGGTAGAACTCGACGCGCGGGATCGCGGTGGCGCGGGCCCGTACCGGATCTTCGTCCAGGACGACCTTGTGTTCGGTGGCCAGCAGTGCGCCGTCGCCGAGCACGGCGCGAGCGCGCGCGGTGTGCTCGGTGGTGACGAGGTAGGGCAGCGCGCCCGCCGACCGTTCCGCCGCCAGCTTCAGCACCCGTGAACCGAGCGCGGCGAGTGCGCGCCGCTGCTTCGGTACCCCTTCGGCATCCAATTCGTCGAAGTATTCGACCAACGCGTCATAGGGCTTGCGGTATTCGCTGACGGCTTCGGGATGGCCCGCACCCAGGCCGAGCAGGAACCGCCCGGGAAACCGTGCATCGATCCGGTGGAACGACTCCGCGACCTGTTTCGCGGGCGCCGTCCAGATGTTCACGATGCTGGTCGCCACGGTGATCGACTCAGTCGCCTCCAGCAGCGACTCGACCACGGGTAGATCCGCGGGTGGAGACCCGCCCAGCCACAGCGCACCGTAGCCGAGCCCCTCCAACTCACTCGCGTCCGCCGGGGTGAACTCCGGATAACGCCGCCATACGCCGAACCGTCCGAGACCTTCGATCGCCATGTTTCCAGCCAACGACTCTGCCGCCGTTCCTATTCCAACGAGATCGGGCGAAATTCGACACCAGATCGGCGAAAATCTCAGCGAACCTATTAGCACTCGCTATCCGAGAGTGCTAATTTGGTTGGTGCACAGCCTCCGGCGCCCGCCGCCGTGGCCGGCGTCGCCACTAGTGAAATTGGAGGTGATTGCTGTGCTCCGGTTCGACCCATTCCATGACATCGACACCGTTGCCCGCCAGCTGCTCGGCGAAACCGCCGGGACCGCACGCGCGCCGCGATTCATGCCGATGGATCTGTTCAAGGCAGGCGACCATTACGTACTCAACGCCGACTTACCCGGCGTCGACCCCGGCTCGGTAGATGTGAGCGTCGACAACGGCACCCTCACTTTGCGCGCGCAACGCAGCCTGCCGAGTGACGAAGGCGTGCAATGGATTGCGTCCGAGCGCTTCGCCGGGTCGTTTATGCGCCAGCTCAGCCTCGGCGACAATGTCGATGCCGACAAGATCAGCGCGACCTACAACAACGGCGTGCTCTCGGTGACGATTCCGATCGCCGAGAAGGCCCAGCCGCGCCGTATCGAAATCTCCGGCGCCCAGCAGCGGACAATCGAGGCGGGCTCGTCCAGCTGATCGGTGTCATGCTCCCGCACTGCCGTGCGCCCGCCGAATCGCGGTGCGGGAGCGTCCGCATCCTCTTATTTCTTACTGCGGAATCGGCTCTTTACGCTGTCGACGATGCGCAGCACGCCGCGCACGGCCTGTGGGAAGAACGCGGCTCGCATGAATTCGAAATAGCTCGGGTTGTAGCGCGCGACATAGGAGATGGCCGCATCCACCGACTCGACCTGGTGCCACCAGAACATCGGAATGTAGAGAATGTCACCGGTCTCCAGCACCACGTCGTAGTACGACGAGTCCCGCAGGCGCGGATAGTCGGTCACATCCGGGTCGAAATCCTCGACCGGGAGCCCCGTATACATATCCGAAACATGCCGTGGCACACGGCCGTACACATTGTGATATTCATTCGGCGCGAACAGCCGGACCCGCTTGCGGCCGTGCAACTGGATCAGCAGGCCATGCCAGGGATCGTTGTGCAGGGGTGTCAGATTGCCTTCCTGCCCCATCCAGACGCTGCTGGCCGCCGAACTCTGCGAGCGACGCCCGACACGAGCGGGCAACTGATCGGCGAGCGGGCCGGAGTCCGCGGCCGCTCGCGAGTAGTACTTCTTGTCGGGCAGCGGAGTGTCGAAAATGGCGTCCACGACGTCGCCGTACTCGAGCAGTTCGGTCGGCGAGGTCTCCTGGGTGAACACATTCGTCGCGCTGACCAGTGCATACACCTTCTGTTCGCGGTATTTTTCGCGCAACTGTTGTGGCTGGTAATCCTCGAACACCGGCCAAGACGTCGCAGTGCCGCGGAAAACGACCGGACGCTTCCGATCGAAGACATCCTCCAGCTCGAGTTTGTCATGAACAGGCACGGTCAGGCCGTGCTGCCCGCCGCTGAGCGGCTTCACCACATCCCGAATATTTCGTCCGAGCCACATCGCGAAACTTGCACAAAGAATCGGAGCGAGTGTGACCGGCCTCTCGTCATAACCTTTTGCCATATCTCCAAGTCTTCCGGCTGATCTGGATGCACGCCTTCCATTGGTCGGCAGGCCGAATATCAGGGGTATCGGCGCGATCTCGGCGGAGGCAGCAACGCCCCCGTCAGGGGCAGACTACCCAGTAGAGCTCGGTTGACGCTGCCCATATTCTCACCGTCGGTGAGAATATGGGCACCCGCACCGGTGAAGTACAGACCGGCTGTCGTGCCTCGTGCGGCCTTGGCTCAGCTACCGCAGCAGCTGTCGTCTTCGGTTGGTACCGAACGCATTTCGCGAGTTTGGGCGTTGCGGGCGGCCAGGTCGGAATCGGCGGGATAGTCGACGGCGATGAGGCTGAGGCCGTGGGCGGGGGCCACGGTGACCGAGCTGGAGCGTTCGGTTTCCGCCAGCAGATTGCCGACCCAATCGGGCGTGCGGCGCCCCTCTCCCACGGCGAGGACCGCGCCGACCAGACTGCGAACCATGGACCAGCAGAAGGCATCCGCGCTGACGTAGGCGGTCAGCAGATCGCCGTCGCGCGCCCAATCGAAGCGCTGGAGTTCGCGGACGGTGGTCGCGCCATCGCGGCGGCGGCAGAAGGCGGCAAAGTTGTGCAGGCCCAACAGCTTTCGCGAGGCCGCGCGCATGGCTTCGATATCCACATCGTGGCGGCAGGGGACAACGCTGCGGGCCTGGAGTGGTTCGGCACCGTAGGTCGCGGTAGTCAGCCGGTACACATAATGACGGCGGATCGCCGAGAATCGGGCGTCGAATTCGGGTGGTGCGACACGAATGTTCTTGATCCGCACGTCTTTCGGCAGAAACCGCGCCATGCGATGGATGAGCTTGGCCGCGTCCGGTTCGGTGCCGATATCGAAATGCGCGACCTGCCCCTCGGCGTGCACACCGGCATCGGTGCGCCCCGCGACGGTCAACTGGATCGGCTCGCGCAACACCTTGCTCAGCGATTCCTCGAGCACGCCCTGCACGGTACGCAGACCGGGCTGCCGCGCCCAGCCGATGAAATCGGTTCCGTCGTAACTGATGTCGAGCCGCACTCGAACCGAATCGGCATCGGACTCCGTCCGCAGATCGAAGTCCGCAGCCTGCACGACTCCAGGCGAATCCACCGGTGCGGACTCGCTCAACGCCATCGACTGCGCGGTCGAATCCACCGAATCCTCCTCGGTCACAGGCGATCTCCTAGTCGATACGAACGCCGACCGGACGCACTCAGCACGCGAAACCGATGCGCGGTGATCTCGGTCGGACACGAATGAGCCCGCCGACCCACAGGGCGCGGCGGGCTCATCCCGGACTTGCGACGCGAACGTCAGGCGTCCTTCTTGTCCTCAGTGGCCTCGTCGGCAGCCGGGGCCTCGGCCTCGACGACCTCGGCGACGACCTCTTCGGCCGGAGCCTCAGCGACGACGGTCTCGGCGGCCGGAGCCTCCTCGACCTTCTTGGACGCGGCAACACGGCGAGCGCGGTCGGCCTCGTTGGTCACGGTCTTCTCCCGGACCAACTCGATGACCGCCATCGGCGCGTTGTCGCCCTTGCGGGGCAGCGTCTTGGTGATGCGGGTGTAGCCACCCTCGCGGCCCTCGAACGACGGCCCGATCTCGGCGAAGAGTTCGTGGACGACGTCCTTGTTCCGGATCACCTTGAGCACCTCGCGACGGTCGGCGAGAGTGCCGCCCTTCGCCTTGGTGACCAGCTTCTCGGCGTAGGGGCGCAGCGCCTTGGCCTTGGCCTCGGTGGTCGTGATACGACCGTGCTCGAAGAGCGCCGTGGCCAGATTGGCGAAGATCGCCTTCTGGTGCGACGCCGACCCGCCGAAGCGAGCACCCTTCTTGGGCTTGGGCATTGTTTGTTCTCCTTGTGTGAGGCCGAGCCGGGGTGCCTACCCCACCGGCCTAGAGCTGTTCGGTCTCGGCGTAGTCCTGCTCGCCGCCATCGGTGTCACTGAACGTGCCGCTGTCGCTCCACGTACCAGTGCTCGCGTCGTAACCCACCACGGACGAAGGATCGAACGACGCCGGGCTGTCCTTGAGCGAGAGGCCGAGCGCGTGCAGCTTGACCTTGACCTCGTCGATGGACTTCTGGCCGAAGTTACGGATGTCCAGCAGGTCCGACTCGGTGCGGGCGACGAGCTCGCCCACCGTGTGCACACCCTCGCGCTTGAGGCAGTTGTAGGACCGGACGGTGAGGTCCAGATCCTCGATCGGCAGACCGAACGAGGCGATGTGATCCGCCTCGGCCGGGGACGGGCCGATCTCGATACCTTCGGCTTCGACGTTGAGCTCACGGGCCAGGCCGAAGAGCTCGACCAGGGTCTTACCCGCCGAGGCGAGCGCGTCCCGTGCGCTGATGGAGTTCTTGGTCTCCACGTCCAGGATCAGACGGTCGAAGTCGGTGCGCTGCTCGACACGGGTGGCCTCGACCTTGTAGGTCACCTTGAGCACCGGCGAGTAGATCGAGTCCACCGGGATCCGGCCGATTTCCGCGCCTGACGCCTTGTTCTGCACCGCCGGGACGTAACCGCGACCGCGCTCGACGACGAGCTCGATCTCCAGCTTGCCCTTGTCGTTCAGGGTGGCGATGTGCATATCCGGGTTGTGCACGACAACTCCGGCAGGCGGCACGATGTCACCGGCGGTGACGGTGCCCGGGCCCTGCTTGCGCACGTACATCGTGACCGGCTCGTCCTCCTCCGAGGACACGACCAGACCCTTGAGGTTCAGGATGATGTCGGTGACATCTTCCTTCACACCGGGAACGGTGGTGAACTCGTGCAGGACGCCGTCGATACGGATGCTCGTGACCGCGGCCCCCGGGATCGAGGACAGCAGGGTACGCCGCAGCGAGTTGCCGAGGGTGTAACCGAAGCCCGGCTCGAGCGGTTCGATGGTGAACTTCGAGCGGTTCTCGGCGACGACCTCTTCGGTCAGCGTCGGACGCTGTGAAATCAGCATTAGGATCATCCTCCTGTACGGGCGCCCACTATTTGACGCCCACGTTCTGGGGGTTGTGGGTGATCGCCCGTCTCCGGGCGATCACCCACCATGCGCGTATGCCGCCCAAAGTGTCCCTAGGACGGCTCGCCGTGTGATTACTTCGAGTAGTACTCGACGATCAGCTGTTCCTGCAGCGGCACATCGATCTGGGCGCGCTCCGGAACCTGGTGCACCAGGATCCGCAGCCGGCCCGGGATCACCTGCAGCCAGCCGGGAACCGGCCGGTCGCCAACGGTCTCGCGCGCGACCTGGAACGGCAGCGTGCCGAGCGACTTCTCCTTGACATCGATGATGTCGTACTGGGTCACCTGGAAGCTGGGGACGTTCACGGCCCGGTTGTTCACCAGGAAGTGACCGTGGGAAACCAGCTGGCGAGCCTGCCGACGGGTGCGCGCCAGACCGGCGCGGTACACGACGTTGTCGAGACGAGTCTCCAGCAGACGGAGCAGGTTGTCACCGGTCTTGCCCTTGAGGCGGTTGGCCTCTTCGTAGTACCGGCGGAACTGCTTCTCCATGACGCCGTAGGAGAAGCGCGCCTTCTGCTTCTCCTGCAGCTGGAGCAGGTACTCCGACTCCTTGATCCGAGCGCGGCCGTGCTGGCCGGGCGGGTACGGACGACGCTCGAACGCCTGGTCGCCTCCGACGAGGTCGACACGCAGACGACGCGACTTGCGGGTGATGGGGCCTGTGTAACGAGCCATTTTTCGTTATTCCTTTCCCGCTAGACGCGACGCCGCTTGGGCGGACGGCAGCCGTTGTGCGGCTGCGGGGTGACATCGGAGATCGTGCCCACTTCCAGGCCGGCGGCCTGCAGCGAACGGATCGCGGTCTCGCGGCCCGAACCCGGGCCCTTGACGAACACGTCGACCTTCTTGACGCCGTTCTCCTGCGCCTTGCGGGCCGCGTTCTCGGCGGCGAGCTGCGCGGCGAACGGGGTCGACTTGCGCGAACCCTTGAAGCCGACGTGGCCCGAGGACGCCCAGGAGATGACGTTGCCGGACGGGTCGGTGATCGACACGATGGTGTTGTTGAACGTGCTCTTGATGTGCGCGTGGCCGTGCGGGACGTTCTTCTTTTCCCGGCGACGCGACTTCTGGGTCTTCTTGGGGCCGGAGGCCCGACTCTTCGGAGGCATCCTTTATCCCCTACTTCTTCTTGCCTGCGACGGTGCGCTTCGGGCCCTTGCGGGTGCGCGCGTTGGTCTTGGTGCGCTGGCCACGTACGGGCAGGCCACGACGGTGGCGCAGACCCTGGTAGCAGCCGATCTCGATCTTGCGACGAATGTCGGCCTGAACCTCGCGGCGCAGGTCACCTTCGACCTTGAGGGACGAACCCTCGATGTAGTCACGCAGCTGCGTGACCTGCTCGTCGCTGAGATCCTTCGAGCGCAGGTCGGGGCTGACGCCCGTTGCCTCGAGGATCTCCTGGGAGCGGGTACGGCCGATGCCGTAAATGTAGGTCAGCGCGATCTCCATGCGCTTTTCGCGCGGGAGATCAACGCCCATGAGACGTGCCATGTGGCAGGTTCCTTAATCGTTGCGGAGGTCTGCTCCCTGTCCGTCCCCTCGTCTGGTGGGGCACCGGCCTCCGTACCGGTGGTTGGCTCGCACACCTCGGACCTTGCGATTCCGAGGAATCGCGCGATCCGAATTCCGCAGTGTGCGGCTGGAGCTGGGAGTTCTTCTTTTAGATGGCCAAGCCGATCAGTGATCGGTGCCCGGCTGGTGCTGCGAAAATCAGCCCTGGCGCTGCTTGTGGCGCAGGTTCTCGCAGATCACCATGACCCGACCGTGGCGGCGGATCACCTTGCACTTCTCGCAGATCTTCTTGACGCTCGGCTGAACCTTCACGTCCGTCCAATCTTGTTCGGTTCACACGGGTGTGAACACAGTTTTTCCCCAGCCGACGACTGGGGAAGTCTCTGTGGTGAGCCTCGCGGCTCGATGGTCACGCGGCCCTAAGGCTCGCGCGATCACTTGTAGCGGTAAACGATGCGGCCGCGCGACAGGTCGTAGGGCGACAGCTCGACGACCACACGGTCCTCGGGAAGGATACGAATGTAGTGCTGCCGCATCTTTCCGCTGATGTGCGCGAGAACCTTGTGTCCGTTCTCGAGCTCGATCCGGAACATCGCATTGGGCAGCGGCTCGACAACTCGACCCTCGACCTCGATGGCCCCGTCTTTCTTCGCCATGTCCTCCGCGATCCCGGTTTACACTCAAACCTGGTTTGTTTGCCTTGTATCTGATTGCATGTAACCGATCAGTTGACCGGACCGGCGGCACGCAGACAGTCGGCGCGTAGGTGCACCGCCGACCAAGCTTACCGGTTTAACCGCGAGCAGGCCAATTCGCCCTGGTCACAGGGTACTCACTCGGCATCCAGCGCCCGTCTGCCGGTGATCGGGCCCCACACCGCGACCAGCATGATCATGCCGAGGAGAGCCGCGGTGATCACCGTGAAGACCGCGCCGGAGCCGTGATCGTCGAGCAGTGGCAGCAGTAAGAACGGTAGTAGGGCCGTGCTCACCTTCGACAGCGAGTACGTCGCACCCGAGGCGGTGCCGCGCACGGTGGTCGGGAACGATTCGGGCAGATATGTGTGCAGTGCGTCGGAGAAGACGTTGCTGGCCAAGGTATAGAGGCCGCCCGAGATAAGGATGAGCGCGACGCTGGTGGCGAAGCCGAAGGTCAGGCCGAAGACGGCCATCAGGCCGGCGGTGGCCAGCACCAGGTACTTGCGCTCGACGCGCTCCATCAGCGGGACGGCCAGCAGCGAACCGAGTGGATAGCCCAGATAGGTGATGGCGAGATAGCCCAGCGAGGCGACCACCGCGAAACCCTTGTGCTGCAAGACCAGAACGGCCAGGGTGCCGAAGCCGTAGTAGCCGAAGACCTGCAGGACCATCACCGCGGCGAACAGTGCGGTGCGGCCGCGGTATTCGCGACCGACGATGGCGCGGAACGGCACGGTGTCCTTCTGCTCCTGCTGCCTGGCCAGCCAATGCGGCGACTCCGGCATGTGCCTGCGCGCCACGAACACCACCGCGGCGCCGAGACCGCCGAGCACGAACAGCCAGCGCCAGCCGTCGATCCCCAAGGGCCGCAGCGGAACCAGCCATTTCGCGAGGAAGCCGACGGTGGGCACGGCGCAGAAGCCGATGGTGTAGGCCATCGCGATCATGCGGCCGCGGACCGAGGGCGGCACCACCTCGGAGAGGTAGGTATCGGAGACCGTCATCTCGGCGCCGATGCCGAGACCGGCCAGGAATCTGGTCGCCATCAGGAATGCGACATTCGGGCTGAACGCGCCGAGCAGGGTGAAGCCGGAGTACACCGCGATATTGACCATGAACATGCGGCGGCGGCCGAAGACATCCGAGAGGCGACCGATCACCAGCGCGCCCAGGAATTGCCCGGCGAAGGCCGAGGCCAGGATGCCGCTGAGCTGAAAGGTCGACAGCTGCATTTCGGACTTCAGTACGCCGGTGATCGTGCCGGCCAGGAACAGTTCGTAGAGGTCGAAGAACAGCCCCGCGCCGACCAGCGCGACGAGTTTGCGATGGATGGGCCGGACCGGAAGCTCATCGAGCCGCAGACCCTCGCGACCGTGCTCGACCGATGTCGTCATTCGTCGTACTCCTGAGAAGCAACGGATCCCCGAGTGGCAGTCTAGGAACTGGTCATTCGGCGCACTCCCCACCCATGATGGGACAGAGTCGTCGCGTAAACTGACCACAGCCCAGGAACAGGTCGAGCGGATCCAAAGGGGGACGTGTGAGCCGTAATAACGACGGCCTCCCCATGCTGCCTCCATGGCTATCAGAAAGCGATGTCACCGGCGGCTACGAAGCGCCCGTACAGAACCTCCCGCACGAGGACCTGATCGATGACGCGTCCGCTCGGCGCGGACGTTCCAAACGCGCCCCCGAAAGCGAACGCCCCGAAGCCGCGCGCCGGGACAAGCGGCGCTTCGGTCGGCGTAAGAAGGACGAGCAGCCCGAGGAGCAGCAGACCGCTCCGGGGCCCTCGGCACGCGAGTTGGCCGGGCCGGGTTTCGAACTGCATCGTGCGCCCCAGCAGGGACCGGACGGCTACCGCGGACCCGAACAACAGCACGGACCGAACACCCATGGACCACAGCGCGGTCCAGAGCCCGCCGACCCGCGCTGGCAAGGCCAGCCGCAGCCCGACGCGGACCACTCCGGCCCGCACGCTCGCCCGGATGGACCCGCTCAGGGTTCGCCGTACCCGGACCACACATGGCAAGGCAGCAGCCCGCTGCCGACCCGCAACCCGCGCCAGCCCTCCCCAGCATTCGAGCCACTCGGCAGCAGGCCGCCGACACCACGGTCGCAACCGGTGGTGTCGCCGCAGCCGCCCGCCGCCCATCAGCCTGGTGCCCAGCCGCCCGCCGCCCATCAGTCGCCGGATGCTTACCAGCCTGGCGTCGCCCAGTCGCCGGGTGCCTACCAGCCGAATGTCGCCCAACCGCCAGGTGCCTACCAGCCTGGTGTTGCCCAGCTGCCGGGTGCCTACCAGCCGGACGTCGCCCAGCCGCCAGGTGCCTACCAGCCAGACGTCGCCCAACCGCCAGGTGCCTACCAGCCAGACGTCGCCCAACCGCCAGGTGCCTACCAGCCTGGTGTTGCCCAGCCGCCGGGTGCCTACCAGCCAGACGTCGCCCAACCGCCGGGTGCCTACCAGCCGGACGTCGCCCAGCCGCATGTCGCTGCCGAGCAGCCGGGTGTTCTCCACCCATCCCCCGCCGCCCAGGTGCCCGGCTCCGTCGAGGAGACAGTCCGCTACCAGTCGCCGCGCCCCGACCTGCCGCCACCGCCGAACCAGGCCGCCGCACAACCACATTCGCCCGCCGCACCGCAGCCGACGACCGGCGAGCAGCCCACGATGCCGCCAACCGGCGACCTCGACGGGCCGCCGCCATGGCTCGATACCCCCAGCCCTGAACACGGCCGCCCCGGCTCCGAAGCGGCAAGCATGGGACCGCGCACCCCCGCCGCCCCGGCACCCGAACAACACTCGGGGGGCCAACTCGCACCCCCGCCACGCCTCGACGACCCGCACTCGCCTACGGCGCACGGAATCGACGGCCCATCAGCACGACTCGACGAACCACACGCACCGGTCACACACGGAACCGACGGGCCGCCCCAGCGACTCGACGAATCACACGCGTCGATCACGCGTGACGCCAACGGCCCATCCGCACGTCTCGACGAACCGCATCCGCCGGTCTCACGTAGAACCGATGGACCGCCCCCCGGGTTCCACGAGCCGCATCCGCCGGTTTCGCCCGATGTCGACGGACCACCCGCACGACTCGACGAACCACACCCGCCGGTCACGCGCGAAACAGACGGGCCGCCTGCACGACTCGACGAACCACACGCACCGATCGCGCACGAAACCGACGGGCCACCCCAGCGACTCGACGAACCACGGCCCCCGATCGCGCGCGACGCCAACGGCCCATCCGCACATCTGGACGAACCGCATTCACCGGTCTCAACCGACGGGCCGCCCTCGCAGTTCGATGAGCCGCATCCGCCGGTTTCGCCCGGTGTCGACGGACCACCCGCACGACTCGACGAACCACACCCGCCGGTCACGCGCGAAACAGACGGGCCGCCTGCACGACTCGACGAACCACACGCACCGATCGCGCGCGACGCCAACGGCCCATCCGCACATCTGGACGAACCGCATTCACCGGTCTCAACCGACGGGCCGCCCTCGCAGTTCGATGAGCCGCATCCGCCGGTTTCGGGCGGTGTCGACGGACCACCCGCGCGACTCGACGAATCACACCCGCCGATTTCGCACGAAACCGACGGGCCATCCCAGCGACTCGACGAATCACACTCGCCGATCCCGCGTGGAACCGATGGGCCGCCGCCGTGGCTTGCGCCTCAGCGGGCGACGGAGGAGCAGCAGGCTCCCGAGCGGTCGGCCGCGCGGAGTGGGTCGCGCCCTGAATTGCCGCCGCCTCCAGGTGAATTCGGTACGCATTCAGCGGCGGACTCCGGCGCCGCGGCCGTGGCTCCGACGGGTGGTTCCGAGTCGGCAGTCGACGCGATGGCGAACGAGTCGGTACAGGATGGGCCCGCGGATCAGGAGCTGGCGCAGGCCGCTGGCGGCGAGGACGCGAACGACACGGCGGATTCCGCGACGGGGCCGATGCCGGCCGCGACGCGTGATGGCTCGGAATCGCGTGGTGCGACACCGATATTCGATCCCGCGACGGTCGACCCGACCAGCCGCGTAGGCGGCCGCACCGCGCCCGTTCCCAGCGCGCCCGCCTCATCGGCGTACGGACCGGCGCCGCGCGATCGCCAGGGCTCGGCACCGCAGGCGCCCGCCGCCGACTTCCACGGACCGGGCTCCGCTCCACAAGCACCCGGTAGCGACTTCCAGCGCCCGCCCTTTACACCGCAAGCGCCTGGTGGAAACTTCCAGCGCCCACCCATCGCACCGCAGGCACCCGACGGCGACTTCCACCACCCCCCATTCGCGCCACAGGCACCTGGCGGTGACTTCCAGCGGCCCCCTATCGCGCCACAAGCTCCTGGCAGCGACTTCCAACGTCCACCCTTCACACCACAAGCACCCGGCGGCGACTTCCAGCATCCGCCCATCGCGCCTGCGACCGATTTCCAGGGACCGACGGGTACCGGTGGCGCACCGGTACATCCGGAATCCGGTCAACCGCAACAGGATGGTGGGGCGGCATCTGGCTGGGCCGCGCACACCGGATCGGCGATGGGGCCGAGCTCCGAGTTCCGGGGACCCGGGGCACCGGTCGACGACTTCGGGCGTTCGGGATCCGCGACCGATGTCGCGGGGGCGACCGGCACCGCGCAGTCGGAATCCGGTCCGGTGCAACGGGATCGTGGGTTGGCGGCACCGGGTTGGACTGCGCACCCCGGCCCCGGGACAGCGGCCGAATCGGCGGCTGCCAGTGGGCGGCATCGGTTGCCATCGGAGATCGAAGCGGAGGAGCAGGCCCGATCCGCGGGCGAGGAAGCCGCGCGTTCTTCTGAGGGCGCCGACGAGCAGGTTGCGACCGGCGAGCTGCCGATGCCTCATGGGCCGGGCGAGCAAGGGCTCGATCGCGCGGCAGCGGGACAATTCGCCCAAGGCGCGCAAACGCCGGGCGACCCCGATGCTCATGGGTACAGCCAGCCGGGTTCGCAAACGCTGGGCAGCGACCAGCCGAATGACCAGTGGCACAACGGAACCGGGTATGCGCGGCCACCCGCAGGGCAGCAGGCGCCGGTTGGCGATCAGACCGCCGCACCAAGGCAGGGCGCGCCCGGGTACGCGCAACCACCCACGGGACAGCAAGCGCCCCTTGGCGATCAGACAGGCGCACCATGGCAGGGCGGCCCCGGGTACGCGCAGCCGCCGATGGGGCAGCGGGCTCCTGAGGGTGAGCAGTGGCAGAATCCGGCGGCAGGGGCCGCGTCGGGTCAGCAGTCGCCGACCGGTGAGCAGCCTGCCGACCAGTGGCAGAACGGGGCGGGGTATGCGCCCGCGCCGATGGGACAGCAAGCGCCCGTTGAGGATCCGCATACCGGGTACCCGCAGGGACCGGGCTACGGGCAGCCGGGTGGGATGCCGCCCGGATATCAGCAGGGCGCGCAGTACCAGCCACACCCCCAGCAGGGCCAGCAGCCGCACCCCTCACTCGACGATGTGCCGTTGCGGCGGGCCAAGAAGTCGCCGGGTAGCGGCTGGCGCAAGGCCGTACACCATGTCTCGGGCGGGGCGATCAATCCCGGGTTGTCCGCGGAGGAGTTGCGCCTGCAGGAGTTGGTCGCGCGGATCAGGCAGCCGGTGCGCGGCGACTACCGGATCGCGGTGCTCTCGCTCAAGGGTGGTGTCGGAAAGACAACCACGACAATGGGTCTCGGCTCGATCTTCGCTTCCATCCGGGGTGACCGGGTGATCGCGGTCGACGCCAATCCGGACTTCGGCACACTCTCGCAGCGGGTGCCGCTGCAGACCCGTTCCACCGTGCGTGATCTGTTGCTCGATCCCTCGATCCAGCGCTACTCGGATGTGCGCAGGCATACTTCGCAGGGCACCAGCCGCTTGGAAGTGCTTGCCAGCGAACGGGATCCGGCGGCGTCGGAGGCGTTCAACGACGAGGAGTACCGCGCGGTCGCGCGCATCCTGCAGCGGTTCTACAACATCATCCTGACCGACTGCGGTACCGGGCTGATGCATTCGGCGATGGGCGGCGTACTGGATCTGGCGCATTCGCTGGTGCTGATCTCCTCGGCCGCGATCGACGGCGCGCGCAGTGCCGCGGCGACGCTCGACTGGTTGTCCCTGCACGGCCATGACCACCTGGTCCGCAACGCGGTCGTGGTGATCAACCTGCCGCGCGAGGGCTCACCGAATGTCGGCATCCAGCAGCTGCGCGAATACTTCCTGTCGCGCTGCCGCGCCGTGCACATCATCCCGTACGACTCGCACCTGTCCGAGGGCGCCGAGATCGATCTGCACCGCCTGCACAAGACCACCAAACGCGCCTACGTCGAACTCGCCGCGACCGTCGCCGACGAGTTCGGCATCGATCACCGCAGGTACGGCCACTAGGTCCTCACCAGGACAACCGGGACGCGCGCACCTCCGCGATGGACCGGCCGCGGCGTCGCCGGAACAGGCCGCGCAGTGTGCCCGCGTTCAGATAGCCGACCTTGACCGATATCGCGTCGATGGTCAGTGCAGTGGTGCGCAGTAGTTGGGTGGCGCGTTCCAGCCGCACCTCGTGCACGAAATCCATCGGCGACATCCCGATTTCGGCTTGGGTGGCGCGCTGCAGTGTGCGTTCGGTGACGCCGAGTTGGTGTGCGGCGTCGCCGATGCGGAACTGTTCGGCGACGTGGTCACGCACCCAGCGCTCGAACGCCGCGACCAGGGAGTCACGCCGTGCGATCACCTCGGGTATCGAGGAGTCGAGCTGCGGTCGTCGATCACCGACCACCAGGTATCGGCCGGTCAATTCGGCCAGCGTGGGACTGGTCGCGGCGATCAACGACAGCGCGAGGTCGATATGCGACAGCGAGGCCCCCGCGGTCGTGCGTCGTTCCGCGCGGCACAGGATCCGGCCCTCGTCCAGGTCGATGCGCGGATATCTGCGCCGAAAGGCCGGGCCGAGCCACCAACTCGTTGTCGCGGCAGCGCCGTCCAATACTCCGGCCTCGGCCAGGTAGAACGTGCCGGTGCAGGCCGCGGCGAGGTGCACGCCGGATTCGTAGGCCTGCGTCATCAGTTGCAGCACAGACCGATTCGCGGGTGCGGAGACCATGTCGATCAGGGCGTCGGCATCCAGGACGCGCGCCGCCGGGACCACCAGTACACCGATGCTGTCCGGTAACTCGGCCAGCGGCATGGTGGGCGCGAGAAACCCGTGTGCGGTGCGCACTTGATCGCCCTGCCCCACCAAGCGCAGCTGCCAAGGGTCGGGTGCCGCTTCGAGCTCATCGAGCAGCCCGTTGGCGGTGGCGAAGGCCTCCAGCACCGCGGTGAGTCCGAGGTCGGCAACGCCGTCCTGCACGAAGACCGCAACATCCATGTCGCAAACAGTACCGAATATGTCGTTTCCGACACTCGGTTCTGGGTAACAGGACGCCTACTGTTCGTACTAATCAACCCGGCCTGCCACCTGCGGAGTACTCATGACGATCGTTGAAACCACCGGTATCCACCACGTCCGCCTGACCGTGACCGACCTCGATCGCTCCAAGGCGTTCTACCGGGACGTGCTCGGCTTCGCGATCGCCGCCGAATCGCCGGGCAGCCCCGAAGATCCGCAGGTGCGCACCGATCCCGCGCAGTTGTACGGCGGCGTCGTATTCCAGACCAACGGGATGCTGTTCGGATTACGCCCGGTGGCCGCGCCGACCGACCGGTTCGACTCCGAACGCGTCGGGCTCGACCATCTCAGTTTCACCGTGCCCTCGGTGGACGATCTGACCCGCACCGCCGCCCGGTTGGCCGAGGCCGGCGTCGAACACGGCGAAGTCACCCCGCTGGAGGCGTTCGGCATCGCGATCCTGTCCTTCAGCGATCCGGACGGTATCCATCTCGAACTCACCGCACCGCTGTGACCACGCACTGTGCGCACCCGATGTTGCGCAGACCGCCGACGCTGGCGCGGACGACCGCGGGTTCGATACTGCCGAGCACCAGCGAACTACTGTGCGCACTGAGCGGGCAGCAGGTCCGCGGGCACGTGTGCCGGTGGTCGCACGAGCTGGTCCGCGTGCACCGTATTCGGCGCGAACGTCCACACGATGCCGCCGTTATCGATTGTCTGCGAACCGAATTGATCGCCAATATCAACGCCTGGGCCACCGAGCACCTGCCCGGCCGACCCCAGCAGAATCTCGGCGACACCATCGACCGCATCGCCGCCACCGCCGACCGGGCCTTCCACCTGCTGATGACCGATGACCTGACCGGGGAAAACATGCATGCGACCTGGACCCGACTGGCCGAACTATCCCTCGCCTACGGCGATTTGGTTCGTCAGGCCGAGAACGGACGCTGGTGCCTGTCGCCGCACAGTCGACGCCGGTGACCGAGCCGATGGGAAACAGCAAGGGGCCGTGGCTACTCCGTTCGGGGCAGCCACGGCCACTCGTCAACCCGGGTCGTCACCACTCCGGGAGTCGGCGCCTTCCGGCGAGTACGTCGCGCACCAAATCGTCGTAGGCATCGGCCAGTTCGGCGAGATGATGCCATGCGCAATGTAGCTGTTCGTCATGCGCGTCCAGGGTCATCAACGCGTGATGCGCGCGCACCGAGGACTCCGCGATCCGGTCGATGACCGAGCCGACCGTCTCGGTGTGCAGGGTCGCGCCGAGCCGATGCTGCGGCACACTGCGCGCCACCCAGTCGTCGATGGCCATGACCAATTCGATTCTGCGGCGCTCGATTTCGAAGATCGTCGCAGAATCGGTCGCCACCGAACCACCGCGGCCGACGAGGCGTCGCTCGTGCAGCACCGCGAGGTCACGAGCGAACCAGAGCAGCGGGCCACCGACGACACGGTGCCCGCGACACGCACGAACAAGTAGATCCGAAGACGGAAGTAGTCCGGTAGTCAAGGACTGCACCGTCGAATCGACACACCTTGGTGTGCCGGGAAGAGCCATCACAACTGTTGATGAATCCGAACCTGCCACGTTGCCTCGCCGTCATCGCCGCGCACCACCTGGATCAGGACGTTCATTACAATAAACCTCTGAAGGCACCTGTCAAGCGTTACCGGGCCGTAGGGCGTCACGAAGAGTACACTTCGTTACCTGCACGACCAACCGAGGAGCAAGATGGCGGACGGTCCGACGTATCTCCGGATCGCAGACCTCCTCCGCGAGGAGATCCGCGCAGGCAAGTGGAATCCGGGTGATCGGTTGCCCAGTCATACCGAGCTGGCCGACCAGATGCAGGTTTCGATCACGACCGCGCGCAATGCTATACAGGTGCTCGTCACCGAAAATCTGGTGTACACAGCTACTTCCCGCGGCACCATCGTGCGAAACCAGGAAGTGCTGGAATCGGTTGTCACCGACCATATTCGTCCGGACCGACCGCAGTCCCCCCACGATATCTTCGAAGAGATCGCGCGCGCCGCGCACCGCGAGCCCAGCAAGGAGTTCAGCGCGAAGATGGAACCGGCCAGCCCGGAGGTAGCGCGCTGGCTCGGCGTGCCGGAAGATTCCTGGGTGTTGGCCAGGACGGTCGTCCAACATCTCGACAACGAGCCGTGGTCGTGGGAGGTCAGTTTCTATCCGCGGGACTTGGCGGAGGCGACCGGCATCGACTCGCCGCACGACATTCCCGAAGGCACGACACGCCGACTCGCCGACCGCGGACACGCCGAAACCGCGCACCGCGACACGCTCGTCGCCCGCCCGGCCAGTGCCGAGGAGGCGATCGTGCTCGGCGTCGCGACCGGGACCGTCCTGCTGGACCACCTGCGCATCGGCGCCGACCACGAGCGCATCACCCGCGCCACCCGACATCGGTCGATCGCGACCCGCAACCGACTCGCCTACGAACTCGGCGACGACGCGGGCACCACGGTCATCCGACACACACTCGGCATCTCCTACCGGCCGGGTATCTCGTTGCCATGAAAAACGTTTCACCATGAATACGGTGTTGCCATGACTACCGTGATCCGTCCGGCGACCCTCGGCGATCTGGGCACGATCTGCCGCCTGCGGGTGCAGCGCACCGCGTGGCTCACCGCCCGCGGCTCCGATCAATGGACTGTGGCCGGTCGCGGCCTGCCGATCGAGATCTTCGCCAGAGCGGTCGGCCAATCGCTGGACGCCGGGGAGAGCTGGATCGCCGAGGTGGCCGGGGAACCGGCCGGGACGATCACCGTCAACGAGCACGCGGACCCGGGGCTATGGTCGCCGTGGGAACTAGCCGACGCGGTGGTCGCGCATTTCATGATCGTCGACCTCCGCTTCGCCGGACAACGCATCGGACACCGACTGCTGGCACACGCCGGATCGCTCGCGCGCCAGCGACAACGCCACTGGGTCCGGCTCGACGCCTGGACCACCAACACAGATCTGCACGACTATTACCGCCGCGAAGGCTTCCACATGGCCCGGATCGCTGGGCCGGTGTCCTCCGGCCCCTCTCGTGCGCTGTTCCAACGGCGCTCGGACAGCTGGGGTTTCGAGCCGCTGACCCCGATCCTGGCGCGCGCGCCGCAGCTGCGGCAGCAGCAGCAGCCGGTACCGAGGTTCTAGCTCACAGCGGTGGCAGATAGGCGATCTGCACCATCTCCTGACCTCGGTTGCGCGATACCAGGATGCCGCGTCCGGGCGGCAGCTTCATCGGGCGGACATCGCCGATCAGCTTGCCCTCGTCCTTGGGGCCGCTCATGATCAGCGCGTCGACCGACAGGTTCTTCATGCCGCCGAGCACATTGTCGTAGAGCGCACGGGAGACGCCGCCGGTGCGCCGGGTGACGACCACGTGCAGGCCGATATCGCGGGCTTGCGGCAGGTACTCGAGCAGCGGCAGCAGCGGATTGATACCCGCGGTGATCATGTCGTAATCGTCGACCAGCAGGTAGATCTCGGGCCCGCTCCACCAGCTGCGCTCGCGCAGCTGCTGCGCAGTGATATCAGAGCCGGGGATCCGCTTGGACATGTACCTGGCGAGTTCGTTGACCATCGGTCCGCAGGTCTGCGACGAGGTGGAGTAACCACCGAGATGGGCCTCGTCGACCACACCGAGCAGGCTGCGGCGGTAATCGATCAGGATGATCTTCGCCTGCTCGGGTGTCGCGTTCTCGGTGATGCCCATGGCGATATTGCGCAGCAGCGTGGTCTTGCCGCATTCGACGTCGGCGAAGGCCATGAAGTGCGGCTCCTGGCCGAAATCCAGGACGAACGGGTCCAATTCGTTCTCGCCGAGGCCGACCAGGATCTTGGTCGGTCCGAGTTCGACCTCGTGCTTGCGCGCGATCGCCAGCACATCCTCGCGGCTGATCTGCTGCGGCAGCATGCGCACCTCGGGGGCGCGGCGGCCGGGGTAGAGCTGCTGCATCTGATCCCTGGCCTGGGCCGCGCCCTCGGCCAGCGTCTGCGGATCGGAATCGGAGTCCAGCCGGGGCAGCGCGACGAGCATATGCAGCTCATCGGGTGTGAGACCGCGGCCGGGTCGGCCGACGGGCACCAGAGCCGCGGTGCGCCTGCCCATTTCGGAGTCGGTCGGATCGCCGAGGCGCAGCTCGAGTCGAGTGCCGATCTGGTCCTTCACATTGGGTCGGATCTCGCCCCAGCGCGCGGCGCCGACGACCAGGTGGATGCCGTACGAGAGACCCTGTGCCGCAATGGCGGTGATCTGCGGTTCGACGGTGTCGAACTCCTCGCGCATGGCCTGCCAGCCGTCGATGACCAGGAAGACATCGCCGAACTGGTCCGCGGCCAGCGCATCGTTCGGATCGGGCGCGGTCCCGTTGATGAGCCGGGCTTCCATCTGGGAGTACTTGCGGCGGCGGAACGCCACCATCGATTCGATGCCGAGTGCGGCGAAGCGCTCCTCGCGCTGGCGCATCAGCGTGGTCAGCTCGGCGACGGTGCGCCGCACCCGGTCGCCGTCCAAGCGGCCGGCCACCGAACCGACGTGCGGCAGACCGGACAGACCCGCGAGACTGCCGCCACCGAAGTCGAGGCAGTAGAACTGCACCTGTTCGGGGCTGTGGGTCGCCGCGGCGGCCATGACGATGGTGCGGATGGTCGTCGACTTACCGGACTGCGGACCGCCGACGACCGCGACATTGCCCTGCGCACCGGCCAATTGGATGGTCAGCACATCGCGACGCTGCTCGTAGGGCTTGTCGATGATGCCGATCGGCATCCACAGCTGACCGTGCCGGTTGACCGGGGAACGCCAATCCGGGTCGGGCAGCAGCATATCCACCGTCGGCGACTCGTCCAACGGCGGCAACCACACCTCGTGCGCCGGACGGCCGTGGCCGGTAAGGCGTTTCACGACCACCTCGAGCAGCGTCTCGGGGACGCCGCCGGTGTGCGCTTCCATCTCCGGCTCCGCTCCCGGCGGTGGCGGCAGATCGGGCAGCTCCATGCGCACCGGCTCCGTGCGCTCCGGGATCTCGACGAGCCCGGCGGTGAACACCGTCGGCGACTGACCGCCGACCGCCCGGCCGTCGACCTGCCTGTTGCCGCTCGGTGAGACGTAGGGCCCGGACACATAGGTCGCGTTGAACCGCAGCGGATCATCGGCATCGCTCTTGAGATAGCCGGAGCCGGGGATGCCGGGCAGGTGGTAGGCATCGGTGATGCCGAGCACCGCGCGGGATTCGTTGGCCGAGAAGGTGCGCAGACCGATCCGGTAGGACAGGTGCGAGTCCAGTCCGCGCAGCTTGTTCTCCTCCAGTCGCTGCGAAGCCAGCAGCAGATGCACGTGCAGTGAGCGGCCGAGGCGGCCGATCATCACGAACAGATCCGCGAAATCCGGCTTCTGCGAGAGCAATTCGGAGAATTCGTCGACGATCACGAACAGCGCGGGCAGTGGGTCGAGCGCGACACCGGCCGCGCGAGCCTTCTCGTAATCGGTGACATTGGCGAAGTTTCCGGCGGCGCGCAGCAGCTCCTGGCGGCGGTTCATCTCACCGGCCAGTGCGTCCTTCATACGGTCCACCATCGAGAGTTCTTCCTCGAGGTTGGTGATGACCGCCGCGACATGCGGCAGCGAATCCAGACCGAGGAAGGTCGCGCCGCCCTTGAAGTCGACGAGCACCAGGTTCAACGCGTCCGGTGAGTGCGTGGTCACCATCGAGAGCACCAGTGTGCGCAGGAACTCGGATTTACCGGATCCGGTTGCGCCGATACACAATCCGTGCGGTCCCATACCGCTCTCGGCCGATTCCTTTATATCGATCTCGACCGGGGTGCCGTCCGGCGTGACGCCGATCGGCACGCGCAGGCGTTCGCGCGCGGTACGTGGACGCCAGACCCTCGACGGTTCGATCTGCGCGGCGTCCGGAATCTTCAGTAGCGCCATCAATCCCGGATCGGTCCGCGTATCGTCGCCGAGGCTGACGATCTGCGCGGCCGTCGCGATCCGGAACCGGGCCAGGCTGCGGGCGAAGGCCTCCGATTCGGCCGCGCTCACCACATCGGCGGTGGCGAATTTCTCGGTACCCGCAGCGCTTTTCGCGCTCACCTCGCCGTCACCGGCCACCAGCTGCAGACCGCGCCGCGCGGCCAGACCGTTCTCGGGTGCGGTCAGATCGAGCACCGTGACCGAGTCCAGACCCGATTCGCTGATCAGCCGCTCGGTGCCGTTGACGTAGCCGTCGTCGATGATGACCACCAGATGCAAACGGCCCTGCGTCGGTTGCGGATTGCGCATGAACCGCCCGCGCTCGAGCAGTTCCGAAGCGAGCGCGGTCTCGAATTCGGCCAGCGATCCGTACATCATCCTGGCCGAACCCATACCGTCGCGCACTGTCGGATGTTGCAGGTGCGGTAGCCATTTCGCCCATGCCCAGGCCGAACCGTCGGGATCGGCGCAGACGATGGCGACCGCGACGTGGTCGGGTCCGTGAAAGGCGGTGAGCTCCATCAGCATCGCGCGCGCCAGCATTCTGGCCTCCTCGGTGTCACCACCGAGATTGATGGCTGGGAAGGCCCGCAGCGATACCGCGGTGGGCAGCTGGTGCACCACCGAATGCGTTCGCACGAAACGACGTAACGCCACCGTGGAGACCGGCTCCAGATCCTCGAGCGGTCCGGTCTCCGGGCGTGCCAGCTTGGTCGCGAGCCGATGACTGCCCACCCCGACCCGCACATGTCCGAAGTCCGGATCGTTGGGGCGGCGTTCCCACATCCGGCGGGTGCCGACCACCGAGGGCAAATCGATCGGTTCGGGATGACTCCAGGCCAGCGACTCCAACTGCTTGGTGCCGGTGCGCCGAACGTCCTTGCGCATCTGGTCCAGATACCGGAAGTAGTCCTTGCGCTCCTCGTTGAGTTCGCCCGCCCCCTTGGGGCCGCTGCCCCGCATGCCGAGCATCATGCCGCCCATCGACATGAGCATCATCATCGGGAACATCATCATGAACGGGTTGGCGAGCAGGTTACGACCCATCATCACCATCATCGCGATCATGCCGACGACGGCGACCACCATGATCACCGGCATCAGCTTCATGATCAGCGGCCCCGGCATGGCCCGCTGGATCTCCGGCGGCGAATTCAACGCCACCTCCCCGCCCGGCGCGCGCGGCGGGGCGATGCGGGGGCGACGCACGAAACCTTCGGTAACCATGGGTCCCTCTACAGCTCTGATACTTCGGAATCGAGGTCGGCCCAGCCGCGGGCCCGCCGGAACGGAATCGACACCGCCGCACCGAGTCCCAGCACGATCAGGCAGGTGACCGAGCCGATGATCGCGATCCGACGCGGCAGTGGATCGGGTCCGGCCGGATGTACCGGGGCCGCCATGACGCGCGGGGTGTCGGCGCCGGTACCGATCGGCTTATCCGGCAGTTGCGCGGTGAGCGCGGCCAGCGGATCGATCAGGCCGTGCCCGACCCGATCGTCGCGGCCCGATCCGGGTGCGTGCGCGGTGCGGGTGATCCGCTCGATCACTTGTCCGGCAGTAAGTTCCGGGAAACGGGACCGGACCAGCGCGGCCAGTCCGGCGACATAGGGCGCGGCGAAGCTGGTGCCCTGGATGGATCCGGTGCCCTCCTGGGTGATCGCGCCGTTGACCAGTCCGGTGCCGCCCGGCTTGTTGTCCAGGGAGACGATATTGCGCCCGACGGCGGCGGCGCCGACCCACGGCCCGTGCAGCGATAGCGCCGAGGGCGAACCGTTCGGATCGATGGAGGCCACCGTCAGGACGTAGGGCCGGAACCAGGCCGGGCTCGCGATGGTCTGCACGCTGTCCCAGCCCGCATTATCGTTCTGCTTCTCGCACACGCCGCCGTTCTCCACATTGCCCGCCGCCGCGACCACCACCACATTGCGGTCGTAGGCGTACTTCACCGCCGCGCCCAGCGGGACGTCAGCGGTATCGGTTCCGACTGCGCTGCACGAGACTTCGGAGATATTGATGACGGTCGCGCCCATATCGACGGCACGCACCACCGACGCGGCCAAGGCGAGCACACTGCCATAACCGGAGCTGACCATGGCATCCGGCGGCTTATCGCCGCCCGCCCGATCCTTGCGTTCGTAGTGCGTGCTCAGCTGGCGGATGCTGAGGATCTCGGCATCGGGCGCGACGCCGACGAAGGCGTCGTCGGAACTGGGCCGGGCCGCGATGATGCCCGCGACCAGGGTGCCGTGACCGTCGCAGTCGACGGTGCCATCGGAGTCCGAGACATAGTCACCACCGGCTTGCAGTGCGGGCAGTCGCGGATGCCGGCTCACGCCGGTATCGATGACCGCGACCTTCTGTCCCGCACCGCGACTGAACTGCCACGCCTCGGGCAGATCGAGCACACGCTGCGGCAGCGGCGGCTCCGCCGGAGCGCCGCCGATCAGCGACAGCTCGGCGCACACGACCTTCTGCTCGGTCGGCTCCAACGGGGCGGGACGACCGCTGAGCGCCTGGGCGGGCCCGAGGGCCCCCATGTCGATGGTGGGCGGCGGCACCGCCACCACCGGGGCCGACCAGCCGCCGACGAACGCACCGAGAACAGCGGCGGCGCAGCCGATTCCGGTTCTGCGCCGCCAGCCGGGCAGGCTCGCCCGAGCAGTCATAGGTTCCGTGCCATCGAATACACGCCCATGATCCACAGCACCAGCGGGATCACCGCGACGATCAGCAGATATTCGGTGATCTCCATGGCCCGCCTCGTCACCGGCGTCACCTCGAGGTGCGGACCGATCACACCGAACACCAGCACCGCCGCGGCGAAGGCCAGCAACAGCACACCCGCCAGCAACAGCAGATCCGAATTACCCAGGGCCAGCCCCGTGATCAGACCGATGACGATGACGCTGCCGCCCGCGATCAGCACACCGGCCTGCACCAGGTCGGCGAACGAACGCCCGCGCAGGCTCACGATCACCGCGGCGATCACGGCGAGCGTAATCCCTTGCCAGCGTGCCGATCCCAGCGGTTCGGCGGCGCCGAGCGCACCGACCGCGCTCGCGATGGCGCAGGCGATGAGCATGCCGGTCTGATACTGGTTGGCGGCCCTGGCCCGCTCGCCGAGTCCGGCGGCCGAGGGCAGCGCGGTAGCGCCGATCGCGCCGATACCCTCGATGGTCGGGCGCGGTTCGTGATCGGCCGGATCGATCGCACCACCCGCGGTCGGCACCGGCGGGATCGGCAGCCGGGCCAGCGCCGCCGCCAGCCGCGGCACCACGGAGATCAGCGAAATCGCCACGACGAGCAGCGCGGCGGCGATCTTCGGCACATCGAAGTCCCAGATCATGCGCACCAGCGCGGCGACACCACCGAACAGTGCGACGGTCACCGCGGCCGCGCTCAACGCGGCACCGGTCGCGGTGGCGCGGTAGATGACCGCGGCGGCCACCAGCGTCACCGAACAGCCGAGCAGCAGCTGCGGACTGCCGAGCGCACCGGGCACGAACAGCGCTGCCCCGCCGAAGAACAACAGCAGTGCGCACAACGACAGCCAGGTGGCCGTCAACGGGTCCGCGTACTTGCGGGCCGCGATCGCGGCGGCGACCGTGGCCAGGATGGCGACGCCGGTCGCGAGGAACGGCGCGGCCAGGCCACCGCCGTGCGCACGTCCCGCGGCCAGCAGCAGCACCGCCGACACCACCGCCGATACCGCGGCGACCAGACCGGTCCAACGCGCCGCATTCGGCGACCAGCCGCGGAAATCGGCGGTGGTGAGCCGCGATACCGCGTCGATGACATCGTCGAAGAGCGCGGGTGATTCCTTCGCGGTGACCGAGCGCAGCACCAGCAGTTCGCCGTCGAACACCTCGGCCTCGGTGAGGCTGCGGCTCGGTGCGATGGCATCGCGGCCCAACCGGGCCAGCGTCCAGTGTTCGGTTTGCAGCGGCGTGCCACCGTCGTCGCTGTCCACCACATCGGGATTGCGGGATTCGATCAGGGTGACGAGATCACCGATAAAGGTGGCGATCGGCACTGTCGCCGGGAGGCCCACATCGAGCTGGGTATTTCCGCCGATAACGGAGACTCGGCACAGTTCGGGTTCGGCGGCGCGGGTGCCGCTCAACGGCTCGGTCAATTGCGCGCCGACCCCCGCTCTTTACCGAACGATCCGAACACTTGCGCCCAGTCCCCTACTTGTCGAACCAACTCTCGGTTCCACTCTCGCACGAACGCTCCCCGTGCCGCATGTGGTTGTCGCACACTTTGCAACCTACCGGTAGCAAACCTAATGTATCGGACGAGCCGAGCCGACGCGATCGCTAAGCTGGTTGGAAGATGAACGCGGCCAATCACGCAACAAAATAGATAGCTCCAACCAACACTTCGGGGTTTGACAGCAATGACCGGCAATCGCCAAGCACAACGGGCCTTCGACGCCGGAATCCTGTCGCTGGGCCTGACCATCGACGGACAAGAATCGGCCCGAGATCTCGAGTACGCGAAACTGGCGTTTCAGCGTGCCACCGAATGGGACCCGACCATGTGCGACGCCTGGCTGGGCCGGGCCGCGGCGGGCGAGGCCAGCACCGAGGTGCTCTACAACCTGTACAAGACCAGCGCGACAACGCTTTTCCGCGAACAGCGCAGGCTCGGACTACCGCAGCGGGCACTGGCCGGGCGCTTCCTGGCCGGGCTGTACATCGATTACCCCCTGGCCGGCTACACCGAGATCTGGCTGGCGCAAGCGGCACAGCTGATCTCGGAGAAGGAATACGACGAGGCCGAGCGGGTGCTCGACGATCTCGCGACGCACCGCGCCTCGATGCTGTCGGATACCGACCGCGAGATCGACGACCGCATCTGCGCGTATATCCGTGGCGTACTGCACTTCAACACCCAGCGCTGGCCCGATGTGATGGCCGTACTCACCGGATCCGCCGAATGGGACGACCCGTATCTGGCGGCGGGCGCGCACGTGATGGTCGGCTCGGCCTGTGCCCAGCTCGGCCTGTTCGGCGAGGCCATCCGGCGCATGGAACAGGCCGAGGCGGGCCCGATCCCGGCGGCGCGGACCACCGCGATGTTCTGCCGCGGCCTGTGCCTGCGCGAGACCGGCAAAGAGACCGAGGCACAGGCACTTTTCGAGAAGGTGTATTCGCAGGCACCGGATTTCGCCGCGAACACCGCCGCCATGCGCGACCGCACCTACCGGCTCACGGTCACCACGAAGGAGTCGATCGACGCGCGCACCGACCGCTGGGATCCGGTCTCGGCGCCCTCGGTCGAGGCGATGCAGACCGCCGACGCCGAGGACCGCGCCAAGAAGATTCTGGCCGACGCGCGCGCCGAGTTGGACAGGCAGATCGGCCTCGAATCGGTGAAGACGCAGGTGGCGAAGCTGCAGGCAACCGCACAGCTGGCCAAGATCCGCGCCGAGAAGGGCATGGCGAGTATGGCCCGCGGCAACCACCTGGCGTTCACCGGTCCGCCCGGTACCGGTAAGACCACCATCGCCCGGGTGGTAGCCAAAATCTATTGCGGCGTCGGACTTCTCAAGACCGATAAGGTCGTCGAGGCCAAGCGCGTCGACTTCGTCAGCCAGAATCTCGGCGGCACCGCGATCAAGACCGACAAGCTGATCGATACCGCGATGGACGGCGTGCTGTTCATCGACGAGGCGTACACGTTGATCCAGACCGGTCTGCAGGGCGGTGACGCGTTCGGGCGTGAGGCGGTCGACACTCTGCTGGCCAGGATGGAGAATGACCGCGACCGGCTGGTCGTGATCATCGCCGGTTACGACGGCGAGATCGACCGGCTGCTGGCCGCCAACGACGGTCTGTCCTCACGATTCGCCAAGCGCTTGCAGTTCCCGTCCTACACCCCGACCGAACTCGGCCAGATCGGCAGTCTGATCGCCGAGTCGCGGGATTCCGAGTTGTCCGAGGGGGCAATGGAACTGCTGATCGAGGCGTGTGGGCGGCTGTACGAGAGCGAACGCGTCGATCAGAGCGGACAGCCGCGCCGTGGTATCGATCTCGCAGGCAACGGTCGATTCGTGCGCAACATCATCGAATCGGCCGAGGAGGAACGCGAATTCCGCCTGGCAAATGACGATTCGCTGGATCTGAGTGCGGTGGACGAGGTGGTGCTGATGCGGATCGAGGCGCCGGATATGCAGGCGGCGCTCACCGGTGTGCTCGCCTCGCTGGGCGGTTAGTGCCCGTCAGTTTCCGACGGGCAGGATATCGCGCTCGACCAGCGCATCGTTCTTGGACAACGTTGGCCCCGGCACCAATTGGCCGATGATCGACCACGGGGCCAACCGCGGGTCGTCGGTCAGGCCGAGCACCTTGGCGGTGGCGACGTCCGGGATGCCGTAGCGAATGCCGTTGTCCGCCACATAGAACAGGCCACCGCGGCGCAAACTGCCCGGCTCCGTTCCGGTTACCTGCACGAACTCACCCGATGACGGCGGAATGTAGGCGGTGTCGACCCGATCGCCGGTGCCGTCGGAGGTGGCCAGGCGCACCGGTTGGGCCGAGCCGGGCAGTGGCAGCCGGTTGCCTGCGAGCAGGCCGAGGGTGGCACGGTCGGTGGGGCTTTCGGTCGCGTCGTTATCCGGTTCACATCCCTTCGCCCAGGTCAGACAGGTGACCGGGGCGTCCTCGGCGGACAGGATCTTCGGGGTGTTCGCCGGGAAGTGGTCGAGGGACAGCGTGTGCAGCACCGGCATATTGGTCAGCACGTCCGGCGGCTCCGCTTTGATCTCGCGCATACCTTGGGAATTCGCGGTGCGGATGACCTGCGCGGCGAAATCGGTGACGGGCTGCACACCGTCGGCGAGCACTACGTACAGCTGGGACTGATCGGTGCGGCCCATACCGCCGACGGTGATGACACCGCCGACCGGCACATCGGAAAGCTTTGCTGGGCCGGGCTGTCCGGCGCGCGGGATGTCCGGCACGGCCAGCGGCGGCACGGCGATGGCGGCATCCAGCATGCCGGTGCCGACCGGTCGCGGCTTGTATCCGGCCAGGTTCAGCGAACGGGCCATGACCGAGTTGCCCGGGTCGACCTCGGCGCGTTTGCCGTCGTAGATCAGGTAGGTCTTATCGCCGCGCCGCACCAGCAGCGCGTCCGAAGCGCCCATGGTCCGAATGCGTTCGTCCAGTTGGGGTTTGCCCGCGAAGATCGAGGTCTGCACACCCGTGGCCGAGGCCGCGCTGCCGGTGACCGAGAGCTGCACCGTTTCGCACAACGACCAGTCCGAGCGGCCGCCCTGCTTCGAACCGGGCAGCGCCGCCGGTGCGCCGGGGATGCCGAGCATCGGACCGCGCGGCAGCGACGAAAGTTTGGCGTCCTTCACCGACTTCGGCGATTCGCTGCTGCCGCTGATCAGCCGGGCCGAGGCCAGGTTGAGCACCGGATGCAGGCGCTTATCGTCCTTGTCCTGCGCGGACTCGGCCACCACGACATACAGAGCGCCGCTATCCTTGCCGATCACGATGTTCGCGTCGCCGATCGAACCCTGCGGGCGCAGAAACGCCAAGATGGCCGCTCCGGCCACCACCAGCAGGCCGAGGACCGCCCCGACCAGCATCGAACGCACCTGAGATCGCATGGGGTCGTGCAGCATCCGGACATCACGCCGGACCAGCGCGTGATCGAGCCGGCGCAGCAGAAAACGGTACCCGTTGACCTGGGCCTTGGTCGTCAGCTGAGCGGGCACATGGTCTCCATCGAACTACGGGAAGGAACAGGATAATTACAGTATCGTTCGGTGCGCCATGTCAATCCAGCGACAATCGGGCAAACAATTAAGGCCGTAGCGACTGCTTGCAGGTCGCTCGAAAAGATCAGCCGCAACAGCGTTGCGGCGCGGTACTGTTATCGCAATACTGGTCCGATTATCGTGGATGGGGCTGTGAACAAACGCGATACCGACTCCGGGGCGAACAGTCGAAAAGAAACCGGAAACGAAAACTCCGTGAACTCGACGAATACATCGTTACGTGATCCGGAATTCTGGCTGCTGCGCCAAATCCCTTTGCGACTGATGATCCCGCTCGCGCTGATCGCTGCGACGGCGGCCTGGATCGCCACCGCGCTCGGTGCGCCGACCGCCGCCGTCATCGCCATCGGCGCGGTCGTACTCATCGGCGGCGCGGTGCCGGTGCGCCGACGCGAGCCCCGCAATATCGTCGGCATCCTGGCGCGCGCGATCGCCTTTCGCTGGCGGCGGACCCGGCCCGGCCCCGCCGATACCGGCCAGGCCGCCTTCGATGTGCCGCTGCCCGAGGGCGGCAGCTACGGCGTGCGCTGGGACGGCGATCTGCTGCTCACCATGTTGCGCATCGACCCGCCACCGGATGCGCTGACGCTGTTGCGGCGCGGCTCGCTGTCCACCGACCAGGTGCTGCCACTCACCGAGATCGGTCGCTGCCTCAGCCAGTTCGATATCAACCTGGCCTCGATCGATGTGATCAGCACCGGCGCGCGGACCGCGGGCGGCGGTCCGGTGGCCCAGCTCTACGACCGCATCCTCGGCCCGCTGCCCGCCATCGCGTATCGCACGGTGTGGCTGGTGCTGCGGCTGGATCCGCTGGCCAATGCCGAGGCGGTGGACAACCGCGGCGGGGGTGGCGCCGGCGCGCTGCGGACCGCGATCATCGCGACCCGCCGGGTGGCCAATCGACTCGCCGCCCGCGACATCTCGGTCTCGGTGCTGACTGCGACCGAAATGAACAGCGCGGTGCGCCAACTCACCCGCGGCATCGCATTGGACGGTTTCGTCGAAACCCCGAAGTCGCTGGTACACGCGGGCATTCACCTCACCAGCTACGAGATCGGCCCGGAGCTGATCGGATCGCGCGGCTTCGCCGATATCTGGGCGACCCCGAGCCTGGCAACCACCGTGACCGTGCGACTGCGGCGGGGTACCGGTCGCCCGGGTGACGAGCCCGCTTCCCCGCCGATCACCCTGGGTGCGCTGGTCCGTTTCGACACCACGGCCGAACCGGTCGAGCCGCCCGTGCCCGGACTGCGCACGCTGCCGGGTGAACAGTTCCGCGCCCTGCTGGACTGCCTGCCCGCCCGCACCGCCCGCCGCGACGGCGACAGTGCGGGTAACTACCGCGGCCCGCTCGCCGCACTCGACGACATCGCGGTGCCCACCGCCGGTTGCGGTCAGCTGATCGGCGCCGATAACGCCGGCCAGGGCATCGCGGTGCCGCTGATCGGCGATGGCACCCGGCATCTCGAGGTCATCGGCAGGCTGGACCTGGCCCAGCAGGTGATCCTGCGCGCAATCGCACTCGGCGCGCATACCGTCGTGCACACCGACCGGCCCGAGGCCTGGCAGTCCATGGTCGCGAATGTCGATGCGCCGCACTCGCTCTCGCTCGCGCCACGGTTCGCGGGGGCTGGTCATAATGTCGCTCCGACACCGCCGCGGCCCGGCGTGCCCATCCCGACGGCGACCGTCGTGGTCTTCGATGGCATCGCGCCCACCGCGCTGACCGGCGGCGCGACCATCGTGCACGTCCGCGCGCCGGAACAGCCGGAGGGTCGGTTCGATGCCGATATCATTCTGGTGCAGGATGTTTCGGCTCCCAACCTGATCACGGTGCGGACCTCGACAGCGAGCGCGACGGTCAATATGGTCACCACCCCCGACGAGATGCGCTACATCGGCGAATCCCTCGCCGCGGCACGGTAATAACGCATACGGCCGGTCCGGGAGCACAACGCTCCGGACCGGCCGTATGGCTGACCCTTTCGAGCGACCCGCAAGCGACCGCTACGGCCCTTTCGAGCGACCCGCAAGCGATCACTACGGCCCTTTCGAGCGACCCGCAAGCGATCACTACGGCCCTTTCGAGCGACCCGCAAGCGATCACTACGGCCCTTTCGAGCGACCCGCAAGCGATCACTACGGCCCTTTCGAGCGACCCGCAAGCGATCACTACGGCCCTTTCGAGCGACCCGCAAGCGACCGCACGGGCCCTTGTCGCGCGTGCTCAGGCGCCGAAGCCGTCGCCGATCTTGCCGTCGGTGCCGAGCGCGCGGTGCAGCGAGTTCTCCACGGCCGCCGCGACATTGTTCAGCGAGGTGAGCGTGTCGCCGTACTCGGTGTGCCACGCGTCGTAGACCGTCTTGAAGCTGGCGTGGGCCACGTTGCCCTCCCACGCCACCTTGAGCACGCCGCCCGCGTCTTCCATGTCACTGCCGTACTTGATCAGGTCACCGTGCAGCGTGACCAAGTCGTTGTACAGGGCCTGCATCGGGCCCTTGGCGTATGCCATCGTCATGATATTTCCCCTTGCATCAAAGACTGATTGTGTTCTGGACCCGAACGATTACAGACTGATGTGCTGGAAGCCCTCTTGGTTTTCCTGCTCCATCTTGATGTATTCCTGGGTACCGTGACCGACCTGCTGGGTTATGGCATCGAGCTTCTTGTGCAGCTCCTGCGAGTGCTGGGCCCAGTTGGTCGAGGCCGCGACGAACGCCGCCTTCGCATCGCCTTCCCAGTGGGTCGCCGCGGCGACCTCGTCGTCGATCTTCTTCAGCGTCCGCTGCATGTTGTCGACCGCGGAAGCCATGTACTCCTCGGCCTTCTTCGCGGTCGCTTCTTCTACGTGTACACCTTCACCACTCATCGTGGACACCCTCTCCTGTAGTGATTCCAATGCCCGGCAACGATGTCGGGTGACATCGCCGGAAGGGTCTACTGCGGAAGCCACCTTCCCCCAGGCAAAGATTCGATCAGTGTCGAAATCGCTTGCGCGATCCGGTGATCGGTGCCCGGTGTCACCGTGGACCAGATCTGCTGATCCGCAGCAATCCCGGGCGCGGCCACAATGCGACCGCGTCCGGTGTCATAGACCGCGACCGCGCCGGGCGGCCGGGTGCTCGTGCCGTCGAGATGGGCATAGGCCACGATCTCGGCGAAGGTATGGCAGGAGGCGAAGGCCAGCCCGTAGGCGGTGGCATCGCGATCGGCGACGCCGAGGGCGTAGACCGCGTCCGCGTAATCCTCGGAGGTCCGCGCCGTCGCGAGCCGCTCGCTCAGCTCGGTCGACAGGGCGCTGAAATTGACGACCTCCGCGGGCGCGGACGGGCCGAGCGCATCCAGCAGCGGCCGCACCAGCGCCGCACCCGAGCCGTCCGCCCACACGGTGCGCACGTCGAAGGTGTCGCCGGTGCGCACCGCGACGGCATGGCTTTCGCCGCGACGGGCCAGGCAGATTCGGGTCACCACCGGCTGCTCGTCGGGGGTGCTGGCATAGCTGCGGGCGACCAGCTCGCGATCGGGCTGAGCCAGCGTGCACATGGCCTCGGCCAGTTCGGATTCGACCTCGCCCTCGGCGTCGAGCACGCCGGCGCCGCGCAATTCGGTCACCGCGCGCTGCTGGGCCGCACACCATTCGTCGAACGAATCCTGTTGCGGCCCAATTGAAAGCACCAGTGGCAGGGTCTGCACGCCGAGCCGTTCGGCGACCGCGAGCAGTCCATCGTTGGTCATGGTGGTCATGTGGCACCGCCGGATGCCGTCTGGCCGGTGGGCGCCGCGGGCGCTTCCGGTGCGCCGAGGACGGCCGGGGCGGCGGCGATACCGAGATCGGCGCCGATGGCGTCACCGGTCACCGCCGCCGCGCGCGGCGCGTACTCCTCGTCCTGTCCCGTCGCGCCCGGCGCCATCGCGCCGGGAACCATCGGCAGCGCACTGGCACTCGCGCTCGAGGTCGAAACCGGTTGCGGTGTCGCCATTTCCACAGGCTGGGGCGCCTCGGTGACGACCGGCGCCCGATAGGGCCGCAGTTTCGCGGGCGTCGCGACCGCAGCGAGGCCGCCCGGCATGAACATCCCCGGCGTGATCCCCGGCAGCGCGGGCATGGTCATGGACGGTCCGGACACCGTCGCGCTCGCCTCTTCGACCGCCAACGCCGCCGGCGACGCGATCACCGGCGGCTCCTGCTGAATCCAGGGTGTCGCCAACGGCTCGGTGGCCGCCTCGTAGGTCTGCATCACCCGCGAGGCCGCCGCCTTCGCCAGATCGGCGTCGGTATCGGTCTGCGCCGCAACGGCTTTCAGCGGTGCGCCGATCGCGCCGCCGATCGATTCGAGCATCCGCTGCACGGCCTGGATGGCCGCGATCTCGGCGGTGTGCGGCATGGTCAGCCGAGCCAATTCATAAGCGGCGGCCTGAGTTTCGGCGCGCGACGCGTTATTGCCCGCCGCCGTCGCGGCATCGGCGAGCCAGTCGCGCAACATCGAGACCCGGTCCAGCACCGGTCCGCTGGTGCTCGACTGCCATGCGCCGCGCAGCGCCGCGACGATCAGTTCGTATTCGGCAACCGCCGTACCGAAGCCGGCAGCCAGCCGGGTCCACGCGGCACCGGCCTCAGCCATCGGTACCGCGCCGGGACCGGTGGCCAGTTCGCGCGCCAGCCGATCCGGCTCGCGCGCGCCCCAGACCACACCGGTGAAACCGGGCTGCGGTGGTTCGATCATTGTCGCTCCGTGTCGTATTCGCTCGGTGTCGTACTTCAGGCCGCGCCGGGGACGCCGAAGTCGGCGACGCTGTCGTGCTCGGCGCGACCGAACTGCGCGGCCTGCGACCGCAGCGTCGCCGCCAACTTCCGCAGTTCCACGATTCCGGCCGCCGCGCTGTCGCCGTAGGACGCCGCGACATCGTTCATCGTCTGCGACGCCCGCACCGACACCTCGTCGGCACCCGAGGGCGGCACCGTCAGCGCGGGCGAGCCCTCCCGCAGTTCCGCTTCCAGCCGTGCCGCCAGTCCGTCGAGCCGGGCGGCGGCGTCACGGGCCGCCGCCGGGTCGAACAGCACACCATCGAAATCCCTACCGCCGCTTGCCATGGCAACCTCCTGAGTCGAACCCCTGTAACCGTCAGAGGGTGAGTTCCCTATCGGGTGGTGGCTCCGAGATCTGTTCGGCCGCGCCGACCACCGGCAGCGAGACCCCTTCGATCGGACCGACCACCTCTTCGCCGTGATCGGCATTGACCAGGAAGCCCGGCAGATCACCGCCCGCGTCCCCGGCCCCGCGCGCACCGGCGCCGGCCGCACCGTAGGGCATCATCCCCGGACTGCCCGGTGCGCCCGTTGTCCCGCGCACGGCAGCGGGTTCCACTGCCGTGGAACCGGTTCCGGATGCGCCGAAGCCGGGCATACCGCTGAGTCCGGCCGTGCGCGGACCGGTCCACGGGCTCAGCGGTGTCGATATCGGCGCGGCGCCGATGCCGCCGACACCAGCACCGCCGCCACCGCCACCACCCGCCGCCGCACCGGATCCGGTGCGCTCGGCCTCTTCCTTGTCCGCGCGCTCCTGCTGTTCCTTCGCGATGGTGTCGGCCTGCAATTTCTGCGCCAGCGTGGCGTTCTGGGTGGCGACCTGGGTGAGCGTCTGCGCGCCGGTCTGCGCCATCGTCAGCAGCGGGGTGAGCAACTGCATCACCTGCTGCATCGAGTCGACGCCCGTGGGCGCGTTGGTGACCTTGACCTTCTTGCCCGCCGCGGTCATATTCGCCGAGTGCCCGGTCATTTCGATCCGGGTCTTGGTGACCACCGCGACGCCCTCGGTGATCGCCTCCACCGTCGCTGCCGCGATAAACGCTTGTCCCGCACCGGTTACCAACCACGGCGACGCCGCGGTCACGGTGGCCGTGTACTTGGCGATGACGGCCGCCAGCATCGCACCGCCGGTCGCCACCGAGGTCGCGCCGCCGGCCAGCGTCGCCTTCTCCTGCGCGCTCTGGGTGGCCAGTTCCGCGCCGTTGTCCGCGGCCTGGCCGGCCTTGTTCGCCGCCTGCATCGCGGCCAAGCCCTGCCACAGCGACATCACCGTCTGCAGCGCCTGGGTACCGAGTTGGATCGCGGTCTGCGCGGCCTGGGCGGTATCGGCGAGCACCTTGGTCGGATCGGGTCCGCCGCCCGCGGTCGCGCCGAGGTTTCCGGTGCCGAAACCGCTCGCCATATCCGTGAGCGGGCGGGCCAGCGCGGCCAGATCGATCACCGGCAGCGGCGGCAGTTCGGGCAGCGGTGACAACCCGGAAAGGTTGGGCAGGGGCCCGAGGCCCATGTCCCGCAGAATGTCGTTGACCGGGCGATCGACCAGCGGCGCAAGGGCACTGCCGCGCAGTAGATCTACGATCGACGGGTCCAGCGGCGCATTCATTGCTACACAGCGCCGAATTCGGTGCCCGATGCCGCCTCGGCCGCCTCATAGGCGGCGGCGCCCTCATGCGCGGTCAACGCGGTACCCGCGTGCACACCGGCGAGTTCGAACACCGAACTCACGTGATTGGATTGTGCGTAGGCGAAGGCCATCAGAAAGTCCTGGCCGATCAAGCCGAATACCGGCGCGGCCGCCGCGACCGTCGCCACCTGGTCGAACGCACCCGCTGAGGCCACCCCGGTCGCCATCGCCACCGCCGCGTCCCCGTACGCGCGAATCGCATCAGGCGTTGCTACGACTTCACTCATCGTATTCCCCGATCCAGTAATGCAATTGACCGACACATAGAACCTATCAATTGTGTTGCAACGCCCGGAAGCAAATTTGCACAAACTTAAGGTTCTTGACAAGTACTACGGGGACGGAATGAACGTCGGGTGTCTACTCGGCGACTTCCTCGTTGAACGCGGTGACCAGTTCGCTACGCCGGTCGAATGCCCGCCGCGCCGCCGCGGCCGCCGTCGCCACCAGCGTCGACTCGAATTCGGCCGGCGTCATCGTCGAAACGGCCTGGGAGAATTGCAGATCCAGCAACGTACCGTTGCCGTCGACCTCGACGGTGATGGAGCCGTCCGGTGCCGTCTCCCGGCCACGTACCCCCGCCATATCGTCGGTCAGATCCCGAATTCGATACAGCCGCCGCTGCACGCTGGCCATCAATTCATCCATGGTCTCGTACATGATTCAGCTCCTCTCGTGCGGCCGACTACACCTCGCGCAGCCAGCTATCCGGCTCGGTCTCGTACTCCTGCTCCTCGACAAACTCTTGGCTCGCTACATCTTCCGCGGTCGGCAGCCCGGTCAGCGCCAGCATGTCGGCGGGCACCCCCGCCGCCGCCAGTTCGGCTCTGCGCGCCATCCCGGCCCGATTGGCCGCCTGCTTGCACAGCCGCAACACCTCGGCCGCCAAACCCTGCGGATCCCGCCGCAATTCGGCGGCCTCGATCGAAATCCCCAGCGGTAGGCCCTGTTCCGTGGTCCGCACCGAGATCGCGCCGCTACGCGAGGTCGCGGCCCACTCCCGCAGGCCCGGTCGCGTATCGTCCATCGCTGCCACCTTTCAGACTCGCTCGTCCTTGATCGCGCGCACGATGGCGGCGATCCTGGTGTTGACCATCGTGGTCAGGCGCTTCTTGTCGGCGGCCACGGCCAGCGGCGGGTTCTGGTCATCGATCACGTAGCGGCCGTCTTCGGCCAGATCCCGCCATTCCAGCCGATGCCGAGTGACCCCGCGCGGGCCGAATAGCGAACGGCCCTGGACGATATCGATGGTTCCGATGCTCGGCGTCGGCGCTTCGAGGAAACGTTCGGCCCGCTCGGCGACCGAATCGTCGAAGGAGTCGTGCACCGCCGACTTGCCGAACGAATAGTCCCGTTCGTCGTCGCGGTCCGCGGTGGCCAGCACGATATCGGCCTGCTTACCCGGCTCGGTCTCGGGCAGCAGCGCGACCACGGCATCGCCCAATGCGACGGCATCGCATTCGACGACAGTGAAACCTCCTGCATGCCAATAGGTTTTGCCCGGCAGCTGGGCTACCACATAGCCACGGGTCGCGCGCCGGACGGCGAGCACCCGCAGCAGAGTCTCCGGTTTACGCGGCTCGCACCCGTCCCAGCCGTTGACCGCGATCAAGACGTCGGGGTTCACGATCGCGGCCATGGCATCGTCGAACGACCCGTGCAGTGTGCGCCGCAGCCGCTCCAACGCCTCGAACCTCAGTGCCTCGAACTGCTCCTCCGTCGGCACGTCGGTGGTGAAGAAGAACGGCCACGGCAGCGCTTCACCGATCTCCGCGAACCACTGCGCGTAGAACTCGAGGTCGGTGAACTTCCAGGTCCGATTCATTGCTCCACAACAGGTTTGACGACGACGGGGGCATCGCCGAGCGCCTCCTCGATGTGCTCGACCGAATCCAGATACCCGGCCCGCTTGTGTTCCTTGTTCTGCCCCTGGCCGGCACCGTGGCCCGCGGGCCCCATGCCGCCGGGCGTGCCCGGCTGACCTGCCGTCGCCAGGCCCGCGCGTGCGGCGGTCGCGGCCGCGGCCGCGTCACCGAGCCCCGCGCGCGGGAACAGCTTGGAGCTCAGGCTATTCGGCGAAAGGCCCGCGCCGGCACCGCTGCCGCCCGCACCCGCGCCACCACCGCCCTTGCCCGCACCCGCGCTGCCACCCGCCTTGAGCGCATCCTTGCCCAACGCCGACAGCGCGGAGGGCAGTCCGGCAAGGCCCGCGGACTGCATATCCTTGGCCGCCGCGGCTGATGCCTGCTGGGCGGCCTGTTCGGCCGCCGACTTCGCGCCGTCGAGGCCCTGCTTCAAGGCATCCTGCGCCTGGGCGGCCGCCTGTTGCGCGGCTTGCTGGGCTTGCTGCTGTGCGGCTTCCTGCGCCTGCTGGGCTTGTTGCTGTGCGGCTTCCTGCTGGGCCTGCTGTCGCTGCTTCTCGAGCTCTGCCTGCTGCTGTTTTGCCTGCTCCTGCGCCTGCTCGATCGCCTTGCGCTGCTCGGCCGCCGTCTGGGCAGCCCGCTGCTGAGCGGCCGCGTTATTCGCCGCCGTGCTCCCGCCGGTGCCGCCACCGGGGGTGCCGCCGCCGGGGGTGCCGCCGCCGGTGGTCCGCTGGTCCATCCCCGGGATGCCGGTGGGCGGCGGGAGCACGGGCAGCACGGTGCTGGCCTGGATGCCCCGTCGGTACCAGGCCCGGAATCCGGCCTGTGCCGCTTTGGTCGCCGCGTTTTCCTGCTCGGGCGTAATGGCCTCGTACTTACCGGTTTTGGCGTCCGGCTGCGGCAGGGTCTGGCGGAAATTGATCGTCCACGTCGCCCCGTCCACGAGCAGCGTTCCGATCTGGCGCATATCGCCCGTCAATTGCCTACTCGCAGTGACGTACTTGTCCACGGCACTCTTCGCCGCCTTGGAACCGTCACCCTGCCACCGATCCTTGACGAGCAGATCGATATTGCTGCCCAGGTCGGCGAAACCCATCTCCAGGCGGGCCGCCATTCTGGTCCAGTCGCCGCCCATCGACAGCAGTCCATTGGGCTTGTCCACCAGCGACCAATACATCGCGGTCGCCTTGTAGTAGGTCAGCGACTCGGCGGGCTCCAGTTGGGGATCGACGACTCGGGTTGCCGGACCTTTTTGTTCGAGCGCTTTGCCGTCGAATTGTTTGCCGTCGGTCGTTGGCATCTCGGGATCGACATCGACCCAGGTATAGCGCCCGCCCGCCCCGTTCGGCGCCTTGCGCATCATGATCTGGTCGGCGGCGTCGTGGTATTTGGGCGCGGTCTTACTTTTGAGCTCGTTGAAGACCGATTCCGAGGTCTGTTCGGCCTTGGTCACCATATGTCCGGCGATGACGAAGGCCTCGCCGAGATCCTGCAGCGATTTCTTGTACGCGGGCAGTTTCTTGGTGAGCAGTTCGGTCGCGGCTTCGGAGAAGGCGTGCGAGATGATCTTGCCGGAGCCGAGATTGCCGAAATGGTCGACGGTCTGCATGTCCTTGTACTGGTTCAAGCCTTGGGTGTCACCGGCCTGGTAGGGCCCTTTCGTATCCCCGGCGGCGATATCGAACACGCTCATCGCGTCGGCGACAAATTGCGCCGCGTCCGGGGCCACCTTGGGATCGATCTTGAACACGCCGCTCTTCGCCTGATTCTTCAGGCCCGACCACGGATTGCTAGCTTCGCCGGCCATCGGTCAACTCCTGTCCTGCTCGGCCCTGCTTCGACGCGCGGTACTCACCCGGATCGCGTCGCCCCGCACCCGCACACACGCTTCCGATCATCCCATGACGTGCGTGAACGCTCAGTGTCCTCATCGTGAATCATCCTCCGGTTGCGCAGGGATTCGATGGTCGGTCGAACCGTCTCCGGCCGGTCCGGTCGGTACGCTCCGGCCGCGGCCGCCGAGCATGCGATTCGCTTCGACAACCTGTGTGGCGATATCGCGACATGCCGCGCAATCGTCGAGATGGGTTTCGACCTGTGCGTCGGCCCGTTTGCCGAGACCACTACGCGCCCAGGCGCCGAGCCGCTCGACCGTCGGCCGACAGGGTTCGCTGGTGGCCGCCCGCACGTGCATCTGCAGATATGCCTGCCGCAGCGCCTCGCGAGCGCGAGCCGACAGCTGGTTGAAGCCATTCGGTGACAGACCGAACGACGGCGCCACCTCGACCCCCTTCCGGCCCTCGATTTCGGTCTGCCACAGGGCGTCTCGCCAACGCTCGGACAGGGTGTCGAAGGCCTGGGCCGCCATCGACTCCTCCAGGTGTTCCACCGCGGTGTCGACGAAGGGCACGCCCGGATCGATGTGGGTCATATCGTCGGTGAACACCAGACGGCGGTCGGCGTGGGTCGGACCGCTGTACACCATGTTGCGCACCGTGGTCAGCAGATAGGCGCGGAACGACTCATCGGGGCCGCCGCCCTTGCGTATCACGTCCAGCACGCTGGTGAAGGATTCGGATACCACGTCGTCGGCGTCATCCCGGGAACGGACCAGACGGCGCGCCTGGTTTCGCGCGGCATCCGCGTGGCGCTCGAAAAGCTCACCGTACGCAGCAGTTTCGCCGGCGCGCACGGCCGCGATGAGTTCGGCGTCGCTACGGACGCCGGGCTCGGCGATCTCCGTGTCACCTCGGGTGAATTGTTCCGGAACCCTGCCATCCGGTCGCTCGGCTCGCGTTTCGCCACGATTCGGGTCCGGTGCGGTGTCCGGTGACTCCGGTGTCGGTCCGCGCTGCGCGGGAACTTTTCGACCGTCAGTGTCGCCTTGGGATCCATCGAAGAGGTTCGGGTCCGGTATTTCCGCAACGGTTTCCGGCTCGGCGACCTCGACCGCTGCGGTGGGCGTGCCGTCGGATGGCTTCTCGACCTCGAACCAGACGCTCTTCCCGTCCCGGTGCAGGTCGACACCCCACACCTCGGCCGCCTCCGCCAACAGGCCGAGGCCGCGGCCGTGCGTGCCCATCTCCAGCGCGCCCGATTCCCACGCATCCAGATCGATCTCCAGGGCGTCGACGTCGAAGGTGTCGAACTCGCTCTCCGCCTGTCGCTTCGGCAGCCCGCGGCTCGTATCGTCGACCGCCACCCGCAGCCGCCCGTCATCGAGCCAAACACGTACGCGCGCGCCGCCTTCCGGCGCATACCTGGCCACATTGGTGACCAACTCCGACACCACGAGCCGCACGTCCGCACGCATCTCCTCCGGCCAATCGGCGGCGGTCAGCACATCGACGACCGCACTGCGCGCCTCGGACACTCGCTGTTCGACGGCACCCTGTGGGAGATTCAGGTCGACCAGCGGATCGGGCCGCGATCGGGGTTGCGATCCGTCGGACTCGAAGAGTTCGAACCACCGTGTCCGCGTCCCGTCGCTGTGCAGCCGGAAGCCCCACGTCCCGGCCTTCTCGTCGAGCAACTCGGTGGCCCGGCCCGATTCGGTCGGGGTACCCGGCTCATCCCGCACCGGCAGATCCCGGCTCCGATCGGTCACCTCGACCCGCTCGCGGCGTTCGCCGGGTTCCCCGAGCACGACACGTTCCACCGTCGGATCCGGCGACGCCGTTCGGGTCAAGGCGTCGGTCAACTCGGTGCTCGCGGCGGTCTGGGCGGCACCCGGCCACTGCGCCGATACTTCGTTGCCGAGGGTATCCGGTTGCGCCTCAACCCAATTGGCGTGCCGTTCGTGCAAGTCGGTGACGATGACAGTGGCGAGTTCGTCGATCGGCACGGTCCTGTCGTGCTGTTCGAGTCGCGCCAACTCGCGCCAACCGGTTCGGAAATCCTGATCCCACAGCGGGTAGACGGTGAGTTCGACCCTTTCGTCGCCGAACCGGCATTCGATGAATTCACCCTCGATATCGGTGTGGAAGCTGTGCAATCGCCCGCGGTTGATCCGGGCGCGGTGGCGCAGGCCGTGGTCGATATTGTCCTGCGCCACCTCGGGCGGCGAACTCAGGTGGTCGAAGGCGGCGAGTGCCCTGGCGAGTTGCGGAATCTTGCGCGACTCGACGGCGATGGCCAGCTCGCCGGGAACATGCACGCGCACATGGCGTATCGGCTCGATCGCAGCGGCGAGCCAGTCCGGCATGCGGTTCGATTCGGTCAGCGTGAAGCCCGCGTCACCGACCGTCGCGTGCAGTACGCGATCACCCGGGATACCGGCCTGTTCCAGCACAATGCGAACTTCGCCGTACGGGTGCGCCAACTCCCGCTCGACCAGGTCGGCCAGTTCCAGGCCCGCGTCGTCGATCTTGTCGGCGGGCCAGTCTGGGAGCTGCTCGCCCAGCCAATCCCATGATCCGGCAGTGGCTTCCGCTCGTTCGGCGGCATCGGGGACGGTCTCGCCCGCGGCGCGGAGGACCAGTTCCGAGCGCCGTCCCGGTGCGTCGGGGGGATCGTGTGCCGTTGGTCGATCCGGGGTGCGGCCGGATTCCGCACTCGGCGTCTGACCGACGCGCAGTCGGCCCTGCGGGGGTGTCGCGGTGCGGTCGCCGACATTCTCGACGAGCTGACCGTCACGCCATACCGCGGCCCACGTTTCGACCGCTTCCGCGCGTGAACCGCCGGTCAGCTCCGGTAGCGACACTCGGCGGCCGTCGGGGCCGGTGAACCATTCCCGCCCTTGTCCGTCGAGCCCGTGATAGGTGGTCTCGACACCGTCGAGTGTGAAAGTCCAAGTGCCGTTGCCGTTGTCGCGGACGTAGGTCAGGGTGTACGCGTGCGCGCCGACGCCGTGTGCGTCGACGGTCGCGCGTCGTTCCACGATCCAGGCCGTCGAGCCGGGGCCGGCGGCCGGGGCATGGATCAGGCCTTCGGCGATGCGTCCGTGTCCGGTGGCCGCCGCGTCGAAGTGGAATCCCGCTAGTTCCGCACCGTTCAGATGCGGGCGGATCTCATCGATCGATCGGCCGCTGAGGTTGCCCGGCTGCGGATCGGGCACACCCACCACGGTGGTCCGCTGGTCCGCGTTGACCTGTCCCAGCGATTCGGGCACGCAATTGTTCACCGTCGATGCCGGATTCGACGAATGCTGCTGCGCTGCTGGGGCTTCCGGTGCAGTCAGATCGGTCACCCAGGCGCGGCCGGACTCGTCGACGGCGACGTGCTGGAACTGGACGTCGATGCCCTGCGCGGCCCACCGGCTGCGCAGATCGGCGCCGACGATGTGGTCCGGCGCGACGGACGGCGAGGCCACGACTACCCGGGTCGGATTGCCGTAGACCACCGCGACGGCATCCCCGTGCCGGTCCCCACCGAAGACATCGAGCACATCATGTGCCGCGGCGGTCGCGGCCTCCTGCCGGACCCGCGCTTCGTTGTCGAGCGCTTGTTCGTAATCGGGCATCCGCCGGCCGAGTTCGGCCGACAGGGTCCCCGCCTCGGTCACCTGCTGCTGGGCTCGGTCGCGTTCGTCGAAGTACTCGATCATCTCCTGCGGCGTGGTCGGATTGCGGTTCACGGCGGCATCGGCCACCGCGAACCGGCGGTACCGCTCCTGCAGGGCGGCGTCGGTCATCTGCGTGGGCGTCAGGCGTTCGGGATCGGGTATCCCGAGTTGTCGCAGCGGCTCGCAGACCTGAGCGAGTGTGGTCGCGGTTTCCCGCGCGGCGGCCGCGATTTCGCGGCCGTAGTCGACGAGGCGCCGGGCGACATCCGCGCTCGTCGGCACATGTTCCCGGGTCGCACCCTGCGCCCAGTCCGGTGGTGTCGGAGTTGTGGAACGTCCGCCCCCGGGCACACTCGGCGGTGCCGCTGCCGAAGGCAATTCGGGCTGTGTAGCCGAACGCGACTCCGGCAATCCGGCGGCCGGCGGCGAATCGGGCAACTCGGCGGTCGGAGTGGGGCGCGTCGACGGTGGCGGGCGCTGGGGCGGTTCGGGTAGGGCGGGCCGCGCCTCACCGCCTCGGGCCATCGGGCCCGCGGCTATCGCGCCGGTCGGCATCGCGGGCAGGGCTCGCTGGCTGCTGCCGTCGGACTCCTCGAGTGTGTAGCGCCGGACGCCGGTTTGCCTGCCGTCGCCGTCGCTTTCGACCTTGACCACCAACCGCTGTCGGCCGGGCTCGCCGGTTACCCGCCCGGATACATGGACGCCACCCCGTGCCAGATTGAGGTCACCGCGATGCGACCGGGTGGCCTCGTGGGTGAGCTCGACCACCGCGGCCTGTGCCCGGGCGATCTTGGCCGCGGGCCAACCGCGCATGATGTCACCGAGTTGCCCGCGCACCTGCCCGAAATCGCCGAAGTGCCTGCCGTAGTACAGCGTCGTGCCGAACCGGCGGGTGCGCACCGGATCCGGTGCAGACGGGTCCAGTTCGGTGGTGGCCCCGACGCTGAGTGGTCTGCGGCCGGTCAGTTTGCCGAGCAGACTGCGCTCGGCACGATCACCGGTCAGCTCTGGACGGTTGCTGTCCCAGTCGTATCCCGCCTGCTTGGCCGCCTGATGCGCCTGCTGTCCGGTCCCTTCGCGATGCGTCGCGAGATAGTCCGCCTCGACCAATGCCGCCTCGACACCGATCACGTCCGCGCGCAACGGTTTCCCGTCGATCAACCGATTCCACAGCTCGGGGACATCGGGAATCCGGTTCAGCTCCGAATTCCGCATCAGATGGTCGCGCGCCCGCTGCAAGTTATCGACGATCTCCGCGCGCGGCCGAACATTGCCCTCGGCATCACGCAACCAGGTCGAACCATCCGGATGACGCGGTAACAGCGATCCATCCGGATCCCGCACCCACTCGTTGTTCTTGCCGCGTATCCACCGCTTCGGATCACCGCCGGAGTACCGATCGGGATGCTGGGCAGCCTGATCTGCGATTCGATGTACGAGGCCATCGCCCGCATGGACCCGATCACGCTCGTAGCGCTCGTACTCGCCTTCGGTCCACTCCTGAATCCGCTCGCGCACTTGCTCATTCGCATGCCAGCGGGCCGCCAACGACGCGGGGATCTCCACACTCTCCCCGGTGTACGGACGGATGACGTCACCGTCGAGATGTTGCGCCTCTCGGTTGAACGACGGCGTGGCCAGGTCACCGCGGTGCAGCGGCGCCGGATCGGGGCGCGCGTCGTCGAACCACGCATGCGTGCGCGTGCCACGGATCATCGGAACCAACTGAATCCAGCGACCATTGCGGACACTCGGGATCCACTGCTCGACACCACCGAGCGCGAAGGCGATCCGTGGATGCTTGTTCACGAAATCCACTGATAGCGGCACGTGCACCGACCGACCGTGCGCGGTATTGGCGGGTAGCCACTTGGTCAGACCCAGTATCACCTTGCCGATCCACGGGCGATTCTGCACGAACGAACGGACCCACGGATGGTTCGGAATCCGATCGAGGATGCCGAGGCTGAGGATGCGGGCGTGGAAGGCGTACATGCCGACATCGGACTGGAAGGCATCGACACCCGCCGGCACATCGAAGACCGTCTTCGCGAACGGCAGGTTCGGCGCAAAGATGAACTCGGGCACCTCCCCCGGCGCGAAATCATGGAAGGGCGACATGATTTCGTCGAATACCGGAACCATCGACACCTTGAACAGGAATGGCGGCTGCGGCTCGGTCCACTTCGTCTTCTCCCAGGGCCGCGCATGCTTGCTCGGATCCGGCCACGCGCCCGACCGCTGCGGTGCCGCCGGTTCGGTCGAGGCCAGCGCATGCCCGGTCGCGGTCTGTTCCGTCACCTCGATCCGCACGAACTCCACCTGCACCGGCAGCTTGTCCGACTGTGCCAGGCGCAGTACCAACTCCACATCCGTGCCCGGTCGCAATGTCGCCTGCAATGCCTGCCGGTAGCCGGCGGGCGAAGTATCGGTGCCGACCACGACGATCCGCTGATTCGGGAAGGCGGTGGACGGTTCGGCCGCGGGCGACACACCGACTCGTTCCGAAACCGGCAGCAGCCGCAGCTCGTCGAGTGCCCGCAGACCGATCTGACGTTCGGTCAACCGTGCCGCCTCGTCCTGGGCCCGCTCCAATCGGTCGAGCGTATCCCGCAACGAATGCACCAGTTCCGTGCCGGGCGAGGGCACACCGCGATAGGACGGATGCAGCTGTTGCGGATCGGCCACCTCGAATGCGGCGGCCAGCCGATCACGCGCCTGCGTCGCCGCCGCGATCTCATCGGTCAGCACGGCATGCGGCTGGGCCAATTCCCCTTGCTGCTGCGCTAATCCGGCATATATCCCCTGCAGCCAATCGATGCTGGTTCGGGCACGGGCGAGGGCGGGTCCGGTCGCGCGGACGAGTTCGCCGCGTTCGGATTCGGTCAATGCCGTTCCCGTCGACGGCTCTTGGGCGGCCCTGACCTCGGCCGCCAACTCCCGCACGGCTGTTCGCCCGGTGTCGAGCTGCTCCGCGATGGGCTGCATGCGCTCGCGCAGTTCCCGCTCGGCGCTGTCCAGCCGGTCCCGCTCCTGTGCGGCGACCTCGCCGCGCTCGACGGATCCGAGATCGGTACGGAACTGCTGGATCTGGGCCGGGTCGCCGATGGCATCGGTCAACCGCTGCTCCAGTTCGCCGATCTCGGTTCGCACCGCCTCCAGTTTCTCGGCCAGCTCGAGGTGTTCGGATTCGACGACCCTGGCGCGCAGCAACTCTGCCTGTGCGCCCGCGGCGTCCGCGCGTTCGTCCAGCCGCCGCACGTGGTCGTCGAGTTCAGCGGCTCGATCATGTAGGCCGGCCTCGCGCGCCTGCTGCGCCTGCGTCCGCAGCCGCGTCGATTCGGCACGTGCGCGGGCTTCCTCGGTGGTCGCGTGGCGATACTCGGCATGCAGCGAACGGACCTGGGCCCGGGGTTCGGGGGTGGCGCCCATCATCAGCTCCCGGGACGGGCGAGCCGCATTCGGATCGCCGAGGCCGCTGACGACCTCACCGGCACGCATGATGATGGCATCGGCGGCAACCGCATCCGCCCGGGTAGCGCCGCCGGCCAACTCCGCCAACGACTTCGGCTGCTGCCCCGGCATCGGCACGCCGTTCTCGTCGGCCGCGACGAACCACTCCCGGCCCTGCGCATCGGTTTCGACATGGACCGCCGACTTGCCGTTGACCTCGAAGTGGTTGCCCCCGTTATAGGTGAGCGTATAGACGTGCCCCTGCGCACCTCCGGCGTTGACCTGGGCGCGCTGCTCCGCGACCAGCGCGCTCGCCCCCTTGCCCGCCCGCACGGTGGCCTCGACGATCTGCGCATGGCCCGACGCGGTCCGGTCGGGCCCGAATCCCTCGAACTTGCCGCGGATCGCACGCTGCACTTCGTGCAGGGGCACCCCGGCCAGCGTTCGCGGCTGTGGCGTCGGCCCCTCGGCCACGAGGCGACCCTGCGCCTGTTCGAGATACCGGAAGGCTTCCGGCACACAGCTGTTGACCGATGGCTCGGTGCGCTGTTCGGGCACACGGAACTCCGTGCCGCCGACCGGTGCCGGATGCGATTGCGCCGGCGCGGGACGATCTTCGGCATAGGAGTGGGTGCCGTCCGCGCGGGCCGATTCGGTTGCGGCGACGGCTGATCCGACATCGGCGCTGTCGGGGTGTTGGACCTGTGGTTGACGTTCGGCCGGGACGTCGGGCGGACGCGGCCCCGAATCAGCAACGGCCGCATTACTGCCGCCGCGCTCCGAGGCGCCGGACTCGGCCTCGGACGCACCCGGCTCCGGAGCAGCGACCGGCCGCGCGGACGAATTGTCGACCGGCATATCGGGTCGGCGCTGCTCGGGTACGCGCGGTTCGGCCTGGCCATTGGCACCGTGCGTATCTACTTCCGCCGGCCGCGCGCGCGGAGGTTCGTCGGCCGTTTCGGGCGCACGCTGCTCCGGAACCCGGGCTTCGGACTGCGCCGCACTACCGGCCTGAACCGACGCTGCGGGTTTGTCCTGTTGTCCGGCAGCGAGATTCGTGTCGCCGCCCGGACTCTCGGCGGCGACACCGGCGCGGGACTGCTGCGGGCTGCCGGCATCGCTCCCACCGCGTTGCGACTGTCCCTGCCCGGCAGGCCTTTCCGGCGGCACCGGTCGAGCGCTGCTCCCGTCACCGGCCGAACTCGCCACCCGCGCACCCGAATCCGACGGTCGGACACCGGTTTCCGAGCCGCCCGTCGGGTTGGCCCCGGTCGAGGACGTTCCCGAACCGGCCGTGCGCGGTGCACTCTCGGCCGGTGTCGCGCTGGTACTGCCGCCGTGACCAGTGGTGGCAGTACTACCGGCCAGTTCGACGCCCTGCTGGTGCAGTTCCCGCAGCCGGGCGACCTGCTGGTCGCTGTACTGGTCACCGCGCTCACCGGTATTCGCCTGCGCCTTGATCTGGGTGGCTTCCTTGGTGATGGCCTCGGCGGCGTCCCGTTGCGCACCGGGTGGGTACTTGTCGGGATGGGTTGCCAGGCTCACCTGGCGAAAGAGCTTCTTACCTTCCGCGCTGGTCTCGGGGGTCACCACCGCGGGCTTGCTCGCATGACCGTCGGCCGCGCTCGATCCCGCACTGTGCGTCGTCGGGCCGCTCGCCTCCGCATGGCCCATTCGCGCGCCGCCGAGGGCACCCATACCGAAACCGGCCGCGAGCATCTGCGGGGAGAATTTCGCATTGGGGTCGACGGCGACCATGGCGCCGTACATCCCGCCCGCACCGGCCGCACCGCTGACCAAACCGGTGGCCAGCCCCATCGTTCTCGGCGAGACCGCCGCCCGGGCCACCGGATTGGCGCTCGTCGCCAGCCGCTGCCCCAGATCCGATGACACGGCCTTGCCGAGGCCCTTGGACACACCGAGACCCGCGGCGCGACCGGCCATTCCGCCCGCGCCCCAGGTCAACGCCGTGGTGCCGACCTGGCCCCAGTCGATATCGCCGCCGGGATCGGAGATGAACTGGATCCCGATATCGGCCATCGCGCCGTGCGCACCCGCCTTCAGCCCCGCCCCGCCGAGGCGCACGCCGCCGACGGCGGCTTTGCGAGCGAGCGAGTCCCCGGCCCACTTGTCCATCTGCAGGCCGATCTTCTTGAGATAGGGCTTCAGCAGATTCCGCAGCCCCGCCTTGGCCGCCTCCTCCGCGGCCAGTTGGGCCGCTTCCCGCTCGGCAATGGCCAGGGCTTCGCGGGCGAGCACCAGCTCCACCGAGGCCGCCCCCATGCCGAAGGGCCAGAACTCGGCGATCAACGCGATGACCGAGTACGTCGTCATTCCGGCGAACAGCGCCGACCACATCTGATCCTGGTAGAGGCCCTTCATACCGTCATGGGTGTAGTCACCGAGATTGTCCAGTGCCGCAGCGACATTCATTACCGAGTTGTCGCCGGTGAACTGCTTGTCGAACTCCTTCTTCATCTCGGCGGAACCCTCGCCGCCCTCGTAGTGCTTCAGCGCGGCCTCGGTGGCCGCCTTCAGCTCGGCCTCGAGCTTCCGCATTTCCCCCGCGCCCCATTGCCAGACCTCGCTGAGATCGTTCATGGGGGTCACGTGGCCGTTGGGATATGTCATACCGAAATTGAGGGCACTGAGAATCCAGCCCGGAATCCAGCTCCACAGCGGGGTGATGTCGATGAACATCTAGCGGCACCTCATCGCATCGACGGGCCGGCTCACCAGCTCGACTCGGACACGCCCGGCTGTGTCCCGGCGGAACGGATGTGGTCCCACGGCGTGACATCGGTGAAGACCATGGGCGGATCCGCATCCTCGGCCGCGGCGCTGGGGCGTGCCGATGGCGGCGCGGTGGACACTTCGGGCCGGGCGGGCAGCACCTCGCGCACATCGGGAAGTCCGGGGACGAACTCCGACAGCTTCGGCAGCCGCGCGGTCTGGGCGTGCAAGTCCTCGATCATCGCCCGGGTATGGCGCAGGATCTGGGCCGCGGCGTCCTGCCCGGCGGCGGTGATGGCGGCGGCCAGTTCCGCATAGCTCAAATCCGATACGTCATCGGTGAATCGGGTCTGAATGACCACATTATTGGCGTTGACGATCACGGCGACGCGTTTACCCGCGGCATAACCGGTCGCCGTGAGCAAGGCCTGCTTCTCCTGCGCCCGCGCAATGGATTCGACGCCCGCCCGCATCGTCTCCATGAGATCGGTGAATTGCCCGATCGAAATGTCGTCCGCCATCGAAATCCCTCCTAGGTCACCCCGAAACCCCGAACCCCCACCACTCCGGCGCGGACTACGCGTCAGATGCTCTCGAAGTCGTCCCGGCCCGCATGATCGGTACCGGTGAGCGCCACGCCCGCATCGGTCACACCCTGCGAATAGTTCTGCAGCGTCTCGATTTGCGTGTTCAAAACGGCGAGGAGATTGTCATGGGACGCCTCGTAACCATTGTCGCCGCCGGCGAAATTCGGCCCGCGCCCGTTCGTTCCCCAACTACCCCAGTTCTGGGTATTCACCGCGTCCAGCCGTGACACTATGGCCTGAATTTTCGCGGCGACCTCGGCGAGGTCCGCCGACGGTTTGTTCAATCCCGACGGGGTTGCCCTGAAGCCTTCACTCATCTGGCGTCCTCCTCCGCGCCGTTCGGCTATAACGCAATTCGATCAACGCAGGGATATCTGCCGTCCCAGAGCTGATGTATCGGCGAATCCGTGGACGTCGATTCCGGCAGGCGACTCGCGGCACGGACCCCGTTCGACCGCCACGCGACCGTCCCGGCGGCGGCCAACTGACGCATGGCCGCATCGATATCGCGATCGCGACCGAAAGTGTCCGCCACCAACTCCCGGGTGACCTCGCCGCGCTCGGCGGCAGTCAGCAAACGCGCCACCGCGGTTCGCGTCTGGGTGCCCGCATCCGCCGACAGCAGCCGAGCCACCGTCTCGATCACGGTGTGCGCCTGCCAGATCTCCGGCATCGCCGCCCCGCACTGCTGCACCGAGGGTGACTCGCCGCAATACCACCGCAGGCCGTCCCACCAGAAGCAGAACGAGAGCAAGCCGACCGCCGCACGCGGACTCAGCACCGAATTCGTCACCCAATCCGGTGCTCCGGCATAGAGTTTCGGAAGATCGACGCCACCGTTGTAGGCCGCGTTCAATGCCGGCGCGTCCCACACACCGCCCGACAGCACGGCGCGGCCACCCGGCGCGACATACAGTGTCGAGCCACTGCTGCCGGTCCCCGCGCTCTCGAACCAGCCATTGGAGACCACCATGCGCGGCCCGCGGTCGGACGAGACCGCGACGTGCGCAGCCGAAATCGTCGCCCATCGGGCCCACAACCGCGGAAACGGCGGAAGTTCCGCATCCACCCGCCGCGCGGTCACCCCGTACGCCACATCGGCGAGCACGGCGGCCACGGCCCGGCGCGGACGGCGACACTGCCGGTCGCCATGCCTCATATAGGCCGCCAGCCACACCGGCAGTCGCGGACGCCGATAGACGGCCACATCGGCGCGATACGCCTCCGGCCGGAAGAGTTGATCCGCGGGGAACGGCTCGTCGCCGTAGTCGTAGTCGACCTCGATGTCACCGGATACGTTGGCCCGCAACAGCAGTCGCCACCACGGTTCGGTACCGGACGCGGCGACTTCGGCACGGTGTCGCCGGACCAGGGCCAGCACCGGCTCCGGTATCTCCAAGCGTGCCACGCGATGGGCACCGGTGAACTCGACGCGCGCCGCCTCGACGGTCACCGTCAGGGCGAAGACCGCGTTCAGCCGCCGCCACCCGGCGGGTCCCAGTTCGCCCAACTCGTGTGCGATGCGAGCGAACAACGCATCGGCGTCCCGCTCGGCCGGGTCGGCGACGGCGGTGTCCATACCGCCGATCTGTCCGTCGCTCATCGCATGCTCTCGTTCCTGTTCCAACACAACCGATTCGGATCGCTCGCTGTTGTTTTCGAGCGACCGGCAGGTGGTCGCCATCGGTGTCATTTTCGATAGTGACACGCACGGCGGCACCCGTATCCGGTTCCCGAGAGCGAGTAGCTAAAGAGACTGTTAAGAATTCGATCCGGCCGCCGACCAGGGCATCTACTACTTCGATTAGCGAATTATCGAACCGTGAAACGCGACCCGACTCTCTTTCCTAAGGGACGGTTAGAAGATCGGCGCACCCCTGGCAATGCAGTGTGATTGCACTCACAGTCGCCTTATAGGCCGGTAAGCGCGGCGCCAGAAGGAGATTCACAATGACTACGACACAACTCGGCGGCGAGCGCAGGGTCATCGCCAACGTACTTCGTGGCTCGCTCGGTAATCTGGCCGAGTGGTACGACTGGTACGTCTACGCCGCGTTCAGCGTGTACTTCGCGCACAGTTTCTTCCCCAAGGGCGACTCCACCGCACAGCTACTGAATTCTGCGGCCGTCTTCGCGGTCGGCTTCCTGATGCGCCCGATCGGCGGCTGGATGCTCGGCCGCTACGCCGACCGATTCGGACGCCGCGCCGCATTGACGCTATCGGTAACCGTGATGGCCGCGGGTTCGCTGTTGATCGCGTGCACGCCCGGATATCAGACGATCGGCCTGGCCGCCCCGGTACTGCTGGTATTGGCGCGCCTGCTGCAGGGACTCTCGCTCGGCGGCGAATACGCCACCAGCGCAACGTATCTGTCCGAGGTGGCCTCACCGGGTCGGCGCGGGTTCTACTCGAGCTTCCAGTACGTCACGCTGGTTGCCGGCCAATTGGTCGCACTCGGCGTGCAAATCGTCCTGCAGCACATTCTCAGCGATGCCCAAATGAACAACTGGGGCTGGCGCATTCCGTTCCTGATCGGCGCGGGCGGCGCACTGTTGATCATGTGGCTGCGGCGAGGCATGGATGAATCCGAGCAGTTCCAGGCCGAATCCGGGCAATCGTCTCGCGGCTCACTGCGCGTACTGATGCAATACCCACGCGAATGCCTGATCGTTTGCGGGCTCACCCTCGGCGGCACTGTCGCGTTCTACACCTACACGACCTACATGCAGAAATTCATGATCAATACCGCACATATCTCCAAGCCGACCGCGGCCTGGATCAATTTCATCGCACTGCTGGTATTCGTGGTGCTGCAACCACTGGCCGGAGCACTCTCCGATCGCATCGGCCGCCGCACACTGCTCATCTTCTTCGGCATCGCCGGAACATTGCTGACGGTACCGATCATGACCGTGCTAGCGCACACCCGAAATCCGATCGGCGCATTCGCGCTGATGATGCTCGCATTGGTCATCATTACCGGCTACACCTCGATCAACGCCATCGTGAAGGCCGAACTCTTCCCGACCCGGATTCGGGCGCTCGGCGTCGGTCTGCCGTATGCCTTGACGGTCGCGATCTTCGGCGGCACCGCGGAGACCATCGCGCTGGCATTGAAGAAGGCGAACCACGAGTCGCTGTATTTCTGGTACGTCGCGGCCTGTATCGCGATTTCCCTGACCATTTACTACTTCATGCGCGAGACCTCGAAGAACTCCGCGATCGAGGCCGAGGCGGACGCCGCGGCCGAGGTGGCCGCTCGCTAGCAACCACCGACAGGTCGCTCGAAACGCCCAGCTGACTATGGCAATACGCAAACGCCTGCGCGCCGAACCTTCGCTTTGCGAGGATCGGCGCGTGCGGCTTGTGCTGGTGGAAGACGATGACGGGGTGGGTGACGCGCTGCAGGCCGCGCTCACCGCCCGCGGCTATCTCGTCGACCGCATGCGGCGCGGCGCGGACCTACTACGCACACACCGCGACTACGACGCGGTGATCCTCGATCTCGGACTGCCGGATATGGACGGGTTGGAGGTATTGCGGCAACTGCGTGAAGTCAGCTCGGTGCCCGTGCTGATCCTGACCGCCCGTGCCGGTGAACGCACCATCGTGTTCGCACTGCGCTCCGGCGCGGACGACTACCTGGTGAAACCGCCGCGCATCGCCGAGCTGGTCGCGCGGCTCGAAACGGTCAGTCGGCGCGTGGTGATCCACACCTCGCCGATGGAAGCGGTCGTATCCCAGGATGTGCGCGTGGATCTGATGGCTCGGCAGGTCGAGGTGGCCGGAGTGCCGATCATGCTGACCCACAAGGAATTCCAGCTGGTCCGGATCCTGGCGGAACGACCGGACACCGCCGTCAGCCGGCAGGAGCTGATGGACCGCATCTGGGGCGACTCATCGCCCTCGGTATCGCGCGCACTGGATGTGCACATGGCGGGACTGCGCTCGAAACTCGACCGGCCCGGTCTGATCACCACCATTCGCGGCTTCGGCTATCGGTGGAGCACCGATGACAATGGTGCGTAACGGTCAGGCCTGGACGGATCCGTTGCGCTGCTGGAAGCGCTGCTCGAATTCGACGGCATAGACCGAGGGCGCCACCGATGACGAAGACTGTTCCAGCACACCGTCATCGGCGACATAGAAGATCGCGCGGCCGATCGAGATCTCACCGGGTGCGGTCGGCACGTACACCATCCAGCCGACGCTGATCCGGTCCGCGCGCAAATTCTCCAGCGGATAGCCGGTGGTGTCCATGTCCTGGTCCAGGATGAACTGCCGGACCTGGGCGATCGCGGTCTCTTGGGAGATCGGCTCCGGCAGGGTGATCGTCGCACCGGCCAGGGTGAGCTGATAGAGGGCGCTGTCGATATCGAAGGTGCCGTCGTCGCCGAAGACCTCGACGAGCGTATCGCGGGTGACCACGCCGATTTCCGCGGCCGACACCAGATTGGCCACCGCGGCCCGCTGCCCATCGGTCGGCTCGTCGGCGACCAACCCCGCGACCACACCGGCCACCGTTTCGGAGGTCCAGATGCCGGGCACCGCCTCGCTGAGCCGATCCGCGGTCGGCGAGTGGCCGCGATACCAGCGGCCACCCTCCCACCAGTAGCAGAACGTCAGCAACCCGCTGGCCGCACGAGGATTCAGCACCGGATTCGCGATCCACCCCGGTGCGCCCGCATACAGCCGCGGCAGCGGTGCCCCGTTGTTGTAGACGGCGTCGAGTTCCGGCGCATTCCACACGCCGCCGGACAGCACGGCCCGACCGCCGGGCAAGGCGTACAGCGTGGACCCGCTGCGTTTCGCCCCTTCGAACCAGCCGAGGGCGGGCAGCACCCGCGGCCCCCACTGCGATCCGGCCGCCACGAACGCGGCCGCGATGACCGCCCACCGAGCCGACATCACCGGGAAGGCCGGAAAATCTCGTTCGGACAGCACCGGCCGCACGCCCGCTTCCCGATCGGCCCGGGCCTGGGCGGCCGCGATCATCGCGGGTCGCGATTGTCGATCGCCATGGCCGAGATAGGCCGCCAGCCACACCGGCAACGCATGCCGCGGATACGCCTGCAGGTCAGCGAGATAGACCTCGGGCGGGAACAGGTGATCGTCCGGGAACGGCTCGTCACCGTAGTCGTAGTCGACCTCGATTTCACCGGTGCTCGCCAAGGTGATCAACAGCCGCCACCATGGGCCGTCGCTGAACTGGGCCGACAGGTGCCGCTGCTCGCGCACCAACCCGACCACGTCATCGGCGGGTTGCACCCGCGCCTCGCGCTGTTCGTCATCGGCGAAGGTCACCAGCGCCGATTCGGCGGTCGTGGACATGGCGAAGACGGCCTCGAGACGACGCCAGCCCGACGGGCCGCCCGCGGCGAGTGCGCGGGCGATTCGGTGGATGAGTTGTTTGGCCTGTTCCGCGACATCGAGGGGTGGTTGCTGGTCGAGGGTGAAGCCGATGTCGGGGGCGTCGTCGTCCTCGGCCTCAGCGGGATCGCCAGGGTGCTCGGCCGGATCGCCATCGTTGGCTTCGAAGGCCTTCATGAACTCGGCCATGAACTGCGCGTCGCCGGACGCGTCGGGTACGGCCGCGCCGGACCGCTCGTGCTGCGGAGTCGGCTCCTCGTTCGCCTGGTTGTCGGAGGCATCACCGTCAGGTCTGGTCACGTCGCCGCAATCTCCCTCATCCGCGCACCGCGCCACCGACCGGTGGGCGAGCAAGCGCTCTGTGCCGAGCTGTTACCGCTCCTATCCTGGCACAGCGATTCGGCGCGCATTCCACGAAAACCGACGGCTTAACCGATCCTGAAGGTACTGGGCGCACGACGTCAGCGGGTGAAGATCTGGGTGCGGCGGGCCGGGGCGGCGCAGACGTCGGCGATCAGCCGGCCGAGGTCGAGTTCCGGTGGTAGCGATCGGTATCGCAGCTGGCAGACGACCTCGCCGGAGGCAGTCACGGTGAACAGTGTCTGCCGCTGCTCGATCGGCTCCCATTCGATGGCGACGAGCGGGGCATCGAGATTGATCGTGTAATCACCGACACGCAGCGCGAGTCCGGCGACATCGCGATAGAACACCACGGGCACCTCACCCAAATCGCCGTACACCCCACCCTGCGGACCGATCCCGCCGCCGATCGCCCGCAGCGCACCGGTCGCCGGATCGAAATTCGCCGGGACACCGAACCCGGAAAACGGCTGCACGAAAAGACTTGCACCGTCGCCTTTTTGGACACCACGACGTCGAGAGACGTTGGTGGTCGGCTGATTTCGATCGGCCGGTGGTGCGGCAGGTGGCGGGGGCATCATCGGCGGGGTTGTCGACGGGTGCTGGGTCGCAGTTGGTGAGGTTTGCGTCGAATCCGGCCATCCGGGAGACAGCGGTGCAGCAAGCTGGCCGGGTGGCGACGGAGGTGTGGTCGCGCCGGGTGGGTTCCACGGATCTGGAGGCACCGGGTGGCCAGGCACTGCCGGTGGCATCTCTTGATTGCCTGGTGGAATCGCCGACGGAGGTACGGCGGTGCCGGGCGGGTTCGACGGAGGCCCTGAGAGTGACGGTGGCGATTGGTCTGTGGGTGGAACCCCCGACGGAGGTGTGCCCGCGCCGGGTGGGTTCGGCGGCTCCGGGTGCCCAGGTGCTGACGGCGGCATGGGCTGGTCGGCAGGCGGAACCGCCGACGGAGGGATAGCCGTCCCAGGATTCCACGGATCCGGAAACACCGGGCGCACAGGCGCGAACGGCTTTGGCGTCTGCGGCAGGTGGGCCGGGTCGTGCGGAGACGGTGGTGTCGACGGGTCGTGCGGCGGGAACGTCGGTGGGTCCGGCGTGACCGGCGGTGTTGGGTAGGTCGGCTGGACCGGGGGCGTGGGCAGGTGCGGCAACTCCGGCAGCGTCGGCGAAATGGAGGGCACTGGCGGAACCGGGGGCACCGGCGGATGCGGAACCTCCGGAGGCGACGGCAGCACCGGAGGCGACGGCGGATACGGAACCTCCGGAGGCGACGGCAGCACCGGAGGCGACGGCGGATACGGAACCTCCGGAGGCGACGGCAGCACCGGAGGCGACGGCGGATACGGCGGTATCGGCGGATGCGGAACCTCCGGCGGCACCGGCGGAACCGGAGGCACAGGAGGGACGGGCGGCCTAGGCGGAACCGGAGGCGTCGGTGGCACAGGAGGTTTCGGCGGCACGGGCGGCTTCGGCGGAAGCGGAGGCTTGGGCGGAACCGGCTTCGGCGGGATCGGAGGCACCGGCGGCGGCTTCGGCGGGACAGGCTTCGGTGGCACCGGCGGCTTCGGTGGATGTGGGGGTTTCGGCGGCTTGGGCGGATGTGGCGGCTTCGGGGGGTGCGGCGGCTGAGGTTCCGGCGGATGGTTCGGCAACGGCCACGTCGGATCGAATGGGGATCGGGTCGGCGGATCGGGCAGCTCGTATTCGTCGTACTGCCTTGGCGGATGCGGGATATGGGAGCGCAGCATCGAGCCGGGCAACTGGGACCGCGGTTCCGAATCTACAGAACTCGTCCGCCCCTCCGGCGGAACAGAGGCCGAACCCGAACCCTCCGGCGGAACAGAACCCAAACCCCGCCCCTCCGGCGGAACAGAACCCGAGCCCGGCGTCTCCGGCGGATCGGACGGGCGGACCGGTGCGCCCCCCTCATCCGGCGGGCGGATCGGGGTGACGGTGATGACGCCCGATTCGTCCACCACGACATGGCGGTAGTCGACCTGAACGCCCTGATCTGCCAACTGACGGCGCACCTCGGCGGACATGACCTGCTCCGGCGCCGACGATGGCGACGCGACGAGCACCCGCCGCCCATCGGGCCCGATCCCGACGCCCTCGGCGACCATGTGGAACTGTTCCCCGGCCAGTACATCCCGGGCCGCGAGCACGGCAGCGCGCTGCCGGGCGACGGTCTCGTCGGTGACAGCCTCGATGTAGCGCCGCAGCTGGTCCTGGTACGCGCCGGCGGCGTCCCTGACCGCAGCGGCATCCCGTTCAGCCGCACGGAGATCGGCGAAGTACTGCACCATTTCGGCACTCGGAATGCCTTCGCGGTCCCGCAGCGCCGCGACCCGGGCCTCCGCCGCATCGACCAAATCGTTGACCCGAAGTTGTATTTCGTGCGCGCTCAACCCATCCGGGTTCAATCCGAGTCGCCGGGCCCCCTCGGCGATACCGGGTTCGGTGGCCTGTCGCGCGGCAGTGGTCTCGGCTATCCGAGCGGCCGAGCCGGGCAGCGCATTACGTAATTCCGGTGTGACCGGTTCGTGCGTCCACGACGGCCCGTCCTGCGGCCAACCCCGTGAGCCCGGTGCACTGGGCTCCGGTTGCGCCGGACTCGGCGGCGCCTGCGGCGGATCTTGCGTTCCCCCATCGTCACCCGCCCCGAACACCGGTGGCCGGTGCTCTTCTTCAGGTGCATCGAGCGGCCGAACTCGCACGTCCCCCGGCTCGCCGCCGTTCTGTTCCGATGGCCGATCGGAGCTCTCGATCATCGAATCATCGCGCGCTACGCCAGAATCCATGACCGGCTCGTCAGCCTGCTGCGACTTATCTTGCCGCACAGGAGGTTCCGGCTCATCCAGCGCCTCGGAAGCATTCTCTTGACGACGCCCGTTCTCCCGCAACGCCTCGTCATGCAAGGCGTCGATCCGACGCTGTTCATCGAGCCCGGCCTCCTGCCGCGTCTCCTCGATGCGTTGCAATGGATCACTGGACTCGTCCGCGGGCCGCGGGGTCGGCGGATCCTGCACGCCGTCGCCGCTGGTCTCAGGGGTAATCGCCGAATCGGCCTGACGCGCGGACTCGTCGCGGTCGCCGCGAGGCGGCGTCGAATCATCATGTGCCGCTGCGGAATGCGCGATATCGACGGCGACCGCACGGCTCAGCTCTTCGTTCAGTCGGGTCAGTTCAGCATCGGCATCATCGAGGCGTTGCACCGCCGCTCGTTGTTCATCGGCCCGCTCCGGACTCGAATCGGACACCGCTTCATCCAGCGCGGCATGTGCCTCTTCACGCGCCACAAAAGCCTTCGCCCACTCGTCCGCGATACGTTCGATCTCGGCCTGCCGCGCTGCCGCATCGGGAACGCGTCCCGGCGCATCGCCTTCCGGGTGCAGTTCGGATTCCGCTCCGGACCGGTCGGATTCCGGAAGCTCGGTCCCACGCGGCGTTTCAGCCTCGGAGTTTGGGACGGGGCGACGCTCACCGCCACCGGAGCCCGGCGTATCCGGCGGAGGCGGAACACCAGGCGGAGGCGGCAGTTCCGGGCCGCCGCCCTCGGTGGGTGGCGACCAGGCCGGGTCCGGGGCAAGTATGTCCACCGCATAGGGGATGCCCGCGCGCCAGTCGGTGCGCGGCGGGCGGTTCGCGTCCCAGTGGAAGCCGAGGCCGATGGCGTGGGTGTTGGCGGCCCGCCAGGTGGCGCCGGGGTTGGCGCGCAGGAAATCCGACTCGGCGCGGGCGTCCTGGAGCAGTACGAGATCGGCGGGTAGCGGTTCGCCCGCCATCAGGCGGTGCCACGCCTCGGCGACATCGGCGAGGCGACCCATCGGGCGACGGACGTAGGCGCCGTTGGGATCGGTGTAGTCGCGCACCAGATGCTCGTCGACCATCAGGTGGTTCTTGATCTGCGCGATCTCGGCACGGGTGAAATCCGGCACGTCGTGGCGCATGTGCTGAGCCAGAATTGCGGCGATGGCATCAGGGTCGGCACCGGCGTGCAGCAGTTCCCGAACGTCATTGATGGTGTCGCGCACCGCGACCGGGTCGTCGACGACGAAGCGATCGGCGACATCGGCTGCGACGCGGTCGATTCCGTCCTGGATCCGCCGCAGTTGCGCATCGATATCCCGCGTCGGATCGATGCCTCGGTCCGACGTGACCAGCCGATCCTGTACGGCTCCGATCACCTCGCGCGCCGCGGCCGCCTGCTGGGCCCGCCGATGGGCATCGAGTCCATCGACGATCCGGTCGACATCGCTGTCATCGGCGAGGAACCGGTCGTATTCGGCATCGGCCCAATCTTGTACGCGACGCCAGTTGGCAGCGTCTCGATCCCATTCGTGTTGCAGCCCTTCGGAAATCTCCACCCGGTCGGCGGGGTTTCCGTGTTCAGCCGGGTCCCACGATCGGTGCATCGGCTGAATATTGCGCTCCGGCCCCGCGAACCAGTCGTAGTTGCGGAACACGGTGCCGAACGGCGGAATCTTCTGCAGCCACGGGCGGGCCCGCACCCACTCGCCGATCTCCGGATGACGCTGGATCCAAGCTTTCACCGCGGGATGCTGCGGGGTCTGCGCGGCCATCAGGATGAGTCGGGTGATGTTGTAAGCGTCACCGCCCCAATGCTGTTCGAATACGCCCATCCCCGGCGGCACCCCGGAAGTGTCGTAGCGCGACGGCGCCTGCGGCATATGCACCGGCAGCGTGCTCTCCGGAACCTCGCCCGGCGGGACGTGATCGGTCGGCAAGGTGATGTCGTTGACGACATCCTCCATCGCCCAGCCGCTGACCCCGTCCGGCGGATCCTTCGGGGTGAACTTCTTCGGCACGGTCCCGCCGTCTCGATTGCCCACCCAGTCCGGTCGGGTCGGATCGACATGGTGCACAACACCTTCGGCGTCGATCCAGGACGTCATGTCGATGCGCCTGCCGTTGTGCCAGCCGGTGCTCAGGCGGCGGATCTGCGGCGGCGGCAGGTGCACCGTGCGGGTATTGCCCTCGCGATCGGCCAGCACCTGGCGGTATTCGACACGGGTCTCGGGGCGCACCATCGCCTGCGCCACCGCGGGGTCACGGCGCAGCGCATCGGCCAGTGCCCGATCATGATCCGCGCGCGGCGACGCGGGGTCGCTACGCGGACCGAATACGAGGATGCGCGGGCGCTCCCCCTCCACGATGCCGACCCGGTCGGTCACCATCCGGCCGCCCTCGGCCTCGACCTGCTGACGCCATACGCCTGCGGCCCCTGCCATTTCGTCCTGTAGGCGACCGATCCGGTTGTGCGCCTGGTTCACATCGTCGGCGGCGTCGGCCAGCGCGTCGATCTCGCGCATTCGTGCGCGGTGTTCGTCCTCGTAGAGTGTGGTTTCCGCAGCCTGATCGCGGAGTTCGGCGATGGTGTCCGGTAGCCGATCCGGTTGCAGCGCGGCCTCATCCGGGTGTCCCGATTCGTCGACGACGCCGAGACGGACGGCGAGATCGTCGCGCATACCGCGGCGGGGCTTGATCTGGCGCAGTTCCTCGGCGCGTTCACGCGCCATCCGGTCGATCTCGGCGGCACCTTCCTCCGAGGGTGGCCGGTGCCGTGCGACGCCTTGGTCCTCGAGTTCGGACAGCCGCTGGTCGATCCGGCGGATCTGGTCGTCGAGGGATTCGAAATCCTCGGTCGCCGCGATCAGTTTGCGCAGCGCCGCCTCGCGACGCCCCTGCTCTTCCCCTTCGACCGGACTGCGTACCTGGCGGTTCGCCTCTTCGAGGCCGCCCTCGACCTCGACGACATCGGTACGCGCGCGAGTGTGCAACCCCTGGATCGCCTCGTCTCGCGAATCCGGATCCCGGCGCACCCATTCGGTCGAATCGTCCAGCCCCATATTGGCCGCGCGCTCATTCGCCTTGGCCCGCACGAACTCCCGCTCGCGCACCAGATCCTGACGCTCCTGCAACAACCGGTCGTACTCGTCGACCAACCCGATCCGCGCCGCGAGCTCACCTACCTCGGCATCCACCCGCACGAACTCCGGTGCGAGCCGAGCGAGTTCACCGATGACGGCCCGATCCGCATCCGAAATCAAACGCCTACCAGCGAATTCGGCAAGTGTCGCCCGAATCCGCCGCGGCGCCCAAGCATCCGGATCCTCCTGCGCAGGCAACCGATCCGCCAGTTCCCGCACCTGAGCCGCAAGCGCATCCCGCCGCGCAACCGCATCAGCATGCGCCCGCACAGCCTCGTCATGCTCGTTCCGACTTGCCGCCTCCGGCTCGATCGGATCGGTTGCCAGCGGGGCATTTGGTTCAGCTGCTACCGGCTCGTTTTGGCCGGAGGGTGGGGGTTCGTCTGGGTCGGATGATGGCGGGGTGGGGGGTTCGGTGGGGGGCTTCTTGGAGCCGCCACCGGCTTCGGGCACCGGTTCGGCATCGGAGTGCGGTGTCGCTGTTTCTGGACGGGCGCCGGGTGCCGGCTCGGTGGGACGGGGCGGGATGGGCTGCGGCTCGGGGGAATCCGGTGTGTGTTGCGATACCGGCTCGTCATCGGTGCGCGGGTTCGCCGCATGGTCGCCGGGGGCCGGCTGGTCTGGGTGGGCCGGGGCGGGTGCAAGTGGCTGTTGCGAATTGTGTTGGTGCTGTTCGACATCGGAGCCGACCGGCCACAGTTCGACGGGGACCGGGAGCGCTCGGTTGACGTACTTGACCGCGCTGGACGCCCCTGCTCGGGCTTCCTCGACCAGGAGGCGGTAGAGGACCTGGGCGGGTTCGGAGGCGTTGTCGCCGTAGCGCTCGACCTCGCGGAAGGCGTCGGAGAGGGCTTCGCCGGGGTCCAGGTTGTCGCCGTCGAAGCTGTAGCGGGTGAGTTGGTCGACCCAGGCGCGGAAATCGGCCTGGGTGGGGTCGGGTCGGGTGGCGAGGTAGTGGTCGCGCAGCGCGTCCAGCGCTCGCTGCTGGGCGCGGCCCTGCCCGGCGTAATCCAGCACGTGGCCGAGTTCGTGCACCATCACGCCGTACACGGGGCGGTCCGGGCCGATGATCCGCGTTCCGTCGCGGCTGGTCTTCGACTCCAGCGTGTCCCGGTCGTGGCCCCACGACTGCCCACGCGCGGATTCCTCGAGGAAGATGATCGACGGGGTCACCTGCCGGAGGCGTTCGGCCAGTGGAGCATCCGCCCCGACGCGGGGACTGGTGCTGGTGTAGGCGACACCGCCCTCAGGGTGACTCGAGTCTCTGGGTTCGATACGGATGCCCGCGAGCTTCATCTCCGGATGCTTGGTCAGCATCTCGTCGACGGCGCGTGCGATTTCGCGCACCACCTCCGGATCGATGCCCTTGCGCCGGAAACCCTCCACCTCGATCGAATGCCGCCGCGCAAGAATCTTGGCCACCTGTCGGGGACTGCGCTTGGACCATTCGTCGGCGATCGGGCGCGACTCCGCCTGCAGTGGATGTTCCGGCGCATCGGGCGGCGACTTCTCCGCTCCCCCCGCCATATTCGGATCGCGCGGCCGCGGACCGTCCCCTTCGTCGGACACCGGAATCGGCTTCGCACCGGATGCCGGGCTGTCGGACGGGTCGTGCGGCGAGCCCGATGGCGGTGCCGCGGACTCGGGTCCGTCCTCTTCCGACCCCTCGTCCGACTGCCGAAGTTCCGCGAGCCGACGCCCCACCTCATCGAGGTGATCCATCAACTCCGCATGCTTGGCTTCACCTTCCGGCACAGCATCTTCACGCGGTTCCGGTTCGCCGGGGCCTTCCTCCAGCCGACGGGCCAACTCGTCGAGGTGATCCATCACCTCCTGATGCTCGGCCTCGCTCTCCTCGTCGCGCCGCCGGAACCCTTCCTCGGCGGCCGCGGATTCGCGTCGCAGCCCCTCGTCGATCCGGGAGCGCGGATCGGTCGAATTGCTCGGCGGCACCTCCTCGCCGCGCATCCGGGCGACCCACTCGTCGAGCTCCGCGTGCATCCGCGCATTCCACTCGTCCTGTTCGGCGTCCATGCGCCGCTTCCACTCCGACCGAGTATCCGGCCGTTCGGACGAATCCGGTTGCGACGCAGGGGCTTCGCTGGCTGGGGTACGGGGCGCACCGTCGTCGGGTCCACCCGGCTTCGGCGGTTGTCCGGCTACGGGATCGGCATCACCCGGGGGCCGAGGCGTAGCGGATCCATCATCGTGCGGGTCACCGAGCTTCGGCGATCCACCGGCCTCATACTCGGAACCACTTGGCGGAGGGGGCGTGGTGGTGGGCACGCCGTCATCCGACCCACCGAGTTGCGGCGCTCCGCCGAATCCATCCGACATCAGCGGCGCACCAGCGGACCCACCATCATCCGACCCACCCGACTCCGGCGGCCCACCGGTCCTGGGCTCGGACCCACCCGGCGTCAACTCCGCAGGCGCCGATGAGTACTCGTCGTACAGCGCGGCCAGCGCCCGGATCTGCTCGGCCCGTGCGCGGATCTCGGCACGGATGCGGCCGATCTCCGCGGTCAGTTCGGCGGGATTCAGGCCCTCGTGCTTTTCGATCTTCCCATCGCGATACGCCTCGTAGACCTTGCGGAAGGTCGCGTCGTCCGCACCCGCGATGTCGACACCGACCAGCCGGGCCCAATCGCGACTGGGCTCGGGCCGACCGTGCCGGTTGGAGCTCTCCTGGCCCGGCGGGTAGTTCCCGTCGCGGCCGGGATGCTCGGCGAGTACCCGTCCGAGATCGAGCGGGTTTCCGGATTGCATTGCCTCGGCGATGATTTCGCGCAACGCCCGCACCGCGCCCAGCTCGTGGATCGGCGGTTCGCCCGCGGCCCGCGGATCAGCACTGAGATCACCGCGCGGCACATCGGAGTACGGATCGATATCGATCAGCGCCCGCAGGTATTCGGTGAGCGCACCGGCCACCTGATCGTGCTTACCGTCGCCTTCGAGCCCGGCGATCACCTTGCGCAATTTCGCCGGATCCAAGCCGTTCGCGTCCAATGAGCGAATGATCTGACCGTCGTCGGCCACCTTGACCTTCGGCGGCTGCAGCGGCTCGGAGTTCTCCAGTCCGAGGCGGGTCGCCAATCGATCGCGGGCGGCATTGACCGCGTCGAGATCGACCTCGCGCAGCGCCTTGGCATAGTCGGCCAGATCCTTGAATTGCTGCTCGCGCCGGGCATTTCGCCACGACTCATCGGTGAGCGCCTCGGCCGTGCGCTCCGGTGTCAGCTCCGCCTCGGGGATGTCGAGCCGGTGCGCGAGTTGGCCGCGCGCATCGCCGATATCGTTGAAGTTCGAGATCTGATCCATCGTGCGCGCGAAGTCGGCCAGCGCCTCGACCTGACCGGCACGCAGCGCATTGGCCAGCTGCAACTCCGCGATCGTCTGCGCCACCCGATCCGGATGCAGCGCCTCCGGCCCGAGCCCGAGTTCCCTTGCCACATCGACGAGTTCGCGAACGACCTCGAGTCGAGTGCGCGGCGGCGCGGCGGCATCCGCGGACTCGTGGACGGTCGGCGCGTCGACCGGGGCCTGAACCGCACGCCAGTGACCGTCGTTATCGCGCACCATCGTCACGACCAGTTCCCGGCCGTCGATGGTCTCCCGGTGGTGATACACCTCGGGCGTTTCGACCGGGTCGAGATGGATCTGTCCAAGGCGGTCCTCGCGAGCGGCCCGGTAGTCCAGTTCGACCTCGCCGCGGTTGAGCGCTTCGGCCAGCGCTGGATCATCGGCGAGGGCCCTGGCCAGCGCGTCCGCCCGGTTCAGCGGCCCGTCGATGACCACCAGCCGGTCCGGCCCGCCATCACCGACGGGGACCCGGGCGACCTGGTCGCCGTGGACCTCGCCGACGGGTTCCTGCGGTTCGGCGTGCAGATGCGGTTCGGCGGCCGCGGCGAATTCGGCGACCCGGGCGACACGCGCGTCGTGCTCGGCCCACAATCGGCGCAGCGTGGCATCCAGGTTCCGGGTGTTCACATCGTTGAGGTCGAGGCCGAACATCTGCGCCCAGGTCGATACCTCGTCGCGCAGTTGATCGCGGCGCAACGCGTGCTCGAAGAACACCCGCGGACCCTGGTCGCGGCCCAACTCTTGGCCGGACCCGATATCGCCCCACTCGCGCAGCGGGTCGGAACCATTGCCGACCGGGGTGTAGTTCTGCAGGCCGGGGTGGCCGTCGAAGGCGCTGATCAGCTCCTTGAGGAAGCGTCCCATCGGGTTGTCGTCGAAGATGCTGACCCGGTCGGCCAGCGGCACCGGACGGCCCTCGGCGTCTTGGACGCCCCAGCGTGTCGTCGGCTCATGGCCCGCCTCGTCGTCCTCGTCGAAGTAGTACTCGTCGTCCTCATCGAGCCGAGCACGGGCGTCGGGATCCTCGAGTTCGCCGGCCGGTGACCTGCGGCCGTCCAGTTCGGGCCCCGACCCGGCCAGATCGTCCGGGACGTAGGGACGGTTGACCTCCTCGTTGAATCGATCGGAAGCCTCGGCGAGTCCGGCGATCGCGGCCGCCTCGCGCATGGCCCGGAATTCCTGCTCCGCGAGCACCCGGTGGATGGTCTCCGGGCTCTCATCGGGCAGATCGAAGCCGAGCCGATGCGCCGCATCGGTCACCGACTCGTCGTGCGGCGGCGGACCGTCGAGTTCGGCGCCCGGATCCGGTTGTGCGGGTGGCGGTTCCGCTTCGAGGGCGCTGGCCTCGCCATAGGAGATCAGGCCGAAGTTCTCCAGGTCGTCGATGATGCGCTGCCGCTGTTGCGGGTCGGCGACGGCGAGGGCCTCCTCGAGCACCGCCTTCGCCTCCTCCGGCGCGATCGCCTCGACCTCGAGCAGTTCAGTGACGGTCTGCCGCACCAGATCCGGGTCGGCATCGCTCACCCAGAACCGGTATTCCTCGCCATCGGGCGTGCGCGGCACCACGAAATCGCCTGCCACATCACGGATTCGCCCGGAGAGCTTGTTCAGGATCGGGAGATGCTCGCGGTTGCGCCACGCCGTCCAGCCCTCCTTCGCGATTCGGGCCATGTTGAGGGCTTCACCCGAACTCTCCGGCGCGGGACGGGCGACGACCTCGTGCGCCGATGTCTGCGGCGGATGCGGTGTCGGCTGGGTGGGATGGTGTTCGAACAGCTCCGGCGCATGCTCGACAGCGTCTTTCAGCGCGGTCTGGCCCTTGCGGTCCTCGCCCGATCCCGACGGATACTTGGGGTAATCGCCGACGTAGCCGCGCACCCGCAGCTTCTCCCGAATGCGTTCCCAGGCCCGCCGCAACGGCGACTTCCGCTGCGCCGCTGCGGAATCCGCGGGGCGAGCGGGTGGGCCGCCTTTTTCGGGTGCTTCGACGCGCCAATGGTTTTCGCCTTCTGGGGTCAGCCGCAGCGATACCTCGTCGCCGTTAGCGTCGATGACGACCCGGCGCGGTCCGTCCGGATCACCGGCTCCGTTGTCGGAGTCGGCGTTCCGTGCCGGATCGTCCGGGGATCCGACGGGAACCGGCGGCTCGGACGGCGGCTTCTTCCCGCCGCCACCGGCCTCAGCGACGGGGCGATGCTCGACTTCCGCACCTGGCCGCCGCTCGATCTGCGCACCAGGCCGCGCCTGCTCCTCGCCCGATCGAGTCGAATCCCGCTGCGCCGCTTCGCTATCGATGCGCAGCACCCGCGTCTCGCCCTGCGCTCCGATCCGCAACTCGCGCACGACGGTGCCGGGCGCTGCCCGCAATTCGGCCAGTCGCGGATGCTCGGCAGCGGCGGCGTCCAGCACCCGGACCGGATCGCCATCGCCCCAGCCGATCACGAATATCCGCGCGGGTTCGCCGGGCACCACACCGACTCGATCGGTCACCGGAATCGCATCCGCGCGCAGCAGCACAGCGCGTTGCAGTGCCACCGCCATCGCCTCATCGAGCCGCGCGACGCGCGCCTCGGCCGCCGCGATCCGCTCAGGATCCCCTGCGGCCCTTGCCTCGTCGCGTTCGCGTACGGCCGCCGCGTTCTCGGCCGCCAGCCGATCCAGCACGTCCTGGCGGCGCTGCTCGGCCTCCCGGTGCTGCGCACCCTCGTCCGGATGCGCGGGCGGGAACTCCGGCGCGTCGAACGAATCATCCGCCGAGCGTGGCCGATCGATCGGCCGACTCCCGGAATCGCCCTGGTCCGAGCGGGAACCGAACGGCAGCCGGTCGGTGATCCTGCGTAGCAGGCCCTTCGGGGCGTGTTCGTTCAGGTCCGCCGAACCGTCGAGCAGGATCTTGCTGATCCGGTCCGCCAGCCGCGCCGAATCGGTATCCGACATGCCATGGAACTGTCTGCCGAGCACATCGGCGTCGCGGCCGTCCCCGCCCGGCGGTGCGACCCGCCAACCGCCGTTACCGTCGGATTGCAGCGTGATCGGGAAACCCCACGTGCGTGTGTTGACCGCGACCTGGGTGAACTGCGGCCAGTTCCGGGCCCGAACCTCGCCGGTCGTGTCGGCGGCGACCGGCATCGGAATCTGACGAGTCATGAGTCGGCGAGCCACCTCGGCGGGATGCGACTCCGTCATCGACGGGTCGGCCTCGGCCATGGCATAGCCACGGGCAATGAAGTCGGGCCGCAATCGGCCCTCGAGTGCCGGCGACGCGTTCTCGCGGGTGTTGAACGCATCCGGGCCGAGTTGGCGAACCCAGGCGTCGAAGCCGAGAGCGGTCTGCCCCGCGGCGCGGAAACGCAGATAGTGCGCCAGCATCTCGGCCGCCGCCTCGAACTCGCTCGGGCGACGATACGGCCCCTCGGCCACCTGGTCCGGGATCGACCTGACCTCGTGCAGACCGTCGGATCCCGGACCTACCTGCAGATATTCGATCCGCTGCGTCCCGTCCCACAGCACTGTGGCGTACTCCGGTCGCGCCGCCGCCAGCTCACGCAGCGCATCGATGTGCTGTCCCTCCGGTGCGACGACCACCAGCCGTCCACGCCCCACCGGTTTGTCGCCGGGGAACTCGGCGACCCGATCGGTCAGGCGCGTGCCACCGGGATCCTCGGTGAGTTCGTGATCGAGGGCGCGACGCACCAGGTCGGCGGCCTCGTTATCGGTGAGCTGCCGCGTCGGCGCATCCGTGTCGGCGGGCCGCCCGGCCTCGGGAGTCGACGCGTCGGTGTCCCACGGCCGATAGGTGTCGACGTTGTCGTCGGCATGACGCGCGACATCGAAAGCGACCTCGGCCTCGTCCAGTCCGGTCTTGTCGAGGTACTTGCGCAGTGCCTCACGCCCGGCTTCGTAACCCGCTCGCTCCGGCCGGATCGCCGTCGAATCCGTCGAGCGCGCCGCAGCACGCTCGGCCCGCTGGTAGGCCCGGTCGTAGGCGTCGGCATATGCGCGTTCGGCGGGACCGACCGGGACGAATCGGCCCGAATCACGCAGCAGGCGAAGAGATTCGATCTCGGCGGCGTACTGACGGGCCCGCTGGTCCCGAATGGCCTCCGAGTCGGTGCGCCGCGCTGGTGGGGCTTCGCCGTGCTCGGGGGTGATCCCGTGCGCACTGTCCCACTGCGCGCGATAGAACGCGGCGAGGTCACCGCCGTCGACGCGCGGACCCAACTCGAGCAGCCGGTTGCGCACCTCGCGGGCGGCGGCCTGGTGGGCAGCGGCATTGATCATGGTGTCCGTGAGCGCGCGGTTAGCGCGGTAGGCCCGCTCACCTTGTTGCTGCGCCTGTTCGAATGCGTCCTTGTAGACCTCTGACAACGGCGTCTTCGGGGCCGGGGAGGATTCGGCGCCGAATTGGCGCCATCGATCGAATTCGAAGGCTCTGGCGTGGGCCATGGCCTCCCGGTCCAGCATCACATCGACGTACTCGTCGCGACCGAGGGTGAACCGCTCGAGCGCACCGTGCGGCGCGCCGAGTTGTTCGGCCAGGTAGGCCGCTCGGATCGCCGCCGCGGCGTGCTGCACGGGCGTCTCTTCCAGGCCGAGCAGCACGGTGTTCGTGGCCGGGTCGTAGCCTGCGTCGCGGTGCGGCGTGCCATCGGAATCCACGTCGAGACCGAAACGGATCTGGACCTCGTGGCGCGCAAGGACTTCCGCGGCCCATTGTCCGAGGTCGTTGCCGCGCAGGACGCGCTCCAACCTGCCCAGTGCCGCCTGCGTGACATCGGCCATCGACTCATCGAGATGCGTTGGCGCCCCGGCAGGTTCGTCCGGTGGGCGCGGTGCGACCACGCCCTCGGCGGCCGCCCGACGGACTGCCGCGGGGCCGTCCTCGACCCAGGCGGCACGCAGATCGACCGATTCCCGGCGCACCCGCACAGCCCCGGAATCGTCGACGCTCACCCGCAGCCGTTCCGCGACGGCCTCGCCATAGCGGACCGCGCGGTGCAGATCGCTACCGCGATCGCCCGCCGCTCGCGATATCGCGCCGTGATCGCCGCGCGCGTCGACCACGAGCACCCGTAGCGGCTCGCCCGGCAGGACCGCCACCCGGTCGTGCAACCAGTTACCGTCGCCCGCACGGACTTCCGCGTCGAGGACATCGCGACCGACGCGTGCGGCGATCTCGTCGACGAGCCGGTTGCGCTGCGCCTCGACCTGGGCGTGCCGCCGCGTCGCTTCCGAGAGTGCGCGAAGTTGATCGGTGCGGCTCGTATCAGCGCCGTAGCGGCGGATCTTGTTCTCCGCCACCGCCTCTCGACCACGCTCCAGGAGATCGCGATCGGCTCTGCTGGTATCGGGGTCGAAGGAACCCAGCCGTCGAACGGCACGCTCCCAATCGCTTTCGGCCGCACGCAGTTCCCTGGTGAGCGCGGCGTGTTCGCGGACCAGACGCCGCAGTTCCCGTGCTTGCGCCGGCGCGGACGGCTCGTGCTCCGGGATGCCATCCGGATGCTGGTGGGCATCCCAGGTGCCGCTGTGGATGTCGCGCAGGCTCGCGCCATCGCTCGGATACATCGGCGAGTCGAACATCTCGCCCGACAACAGGGCCTCGATACCCGCTTCGCGGCCGATTCGGCGCAGTTCTTCGGTCCCCAGCGCCGGATCCGCGGACCGCACGGCGGCGGCGTAGGCATCCAGGTACTGCGTATGCAGCTCCCGGGTGTATGCCGAATCCGCGAGATCGTGTATCGGCGTCGACTCCGGATACCCGGCCGCGCGTAGCTCGCGGCCGAATTCGGCCTGCCTGCCGAGTGCCTCGGCCTCCGTACGCAGCTGTGCCGCAACGTAGTCGGAGCGGTCGGTGGCGCGGATCCCGGCGGGATCCACCGGCACCCGACCCGAAAGCACGGCGTCGGCGAGCACGGCGGCGCGCACCAGCGCCTCGGCCTGTTCGCGCTGGCCGCGATCGTGGGTGTCGACGGAGACATCCATGGTCCGGCCATTGAATGTATCCCGGGCGCCGGACTCGCTCGCCGCACCGAATCGCACACCCGCGCCTGCCGCACGTAGCGTGTCCGCCGCCTCTCGGCCTACATCGGTGCGCCCCAATACTTCCCACACCGGGCCGCCGGTCAGATCGCGGGGTCGAGACTGCCAGGCGCCGGTCGGCTCATTCGCCGCGGGCCCGAACTCCGGCGAGTCCGAGTTGTCGCCCGGCGTTGCTGGCCGCTGCACCGATTCGGGGGTTTCCGGCCTGCTGAAGTGCGCGACGACCTTCTCGTATTCGCCCGGTCGGCCGCGCATGGCATCGTGATCGAAGGTGACCTCGGTGAAACCGAGTTCGACGGCCAGCTTGCCGGTAAAGGTGTCGCGCGCCGCCTCTTCCGGGGTGAGGTACAGATCCTGCATACCGGCGTTGAAGGTGTCGAGGTTGTCCCGGACCCGGTCGTCGGCATTCCATTCGGCGCGGATCTCGGTCACCCGATGGCCGAGCACCCGCATCATGTCCCGGAACATCTCGCGCCCGGTCGGGGTGCCGTCGCCGACCCGGACCGTCGCGCGCAGGACGCCGTCGGCATCGACTCGGCCGTGGATGCCGTGCTGATTGTCGCCCCCGTACCGGTTGGTGTAGGCGTTCGGGCGGTCGTCGATATCCGCCTCGTGCCTGCTCGGCTCCTCCGGGCGCAGCGCGATATCGTCCGCACCGTGCACAGGCCGCAGCTCACTTGCGTGCGCGCGAATTTCGGCGAGCCGGGACATGACGGTGTCGTGCCACGCGGCGCGACCATGCTGCTCGAACTCCGGTCGCAGCGCGGCGACGCGTTCGGTGATCGCGTCGACGACCGCACGCGGCAGGTGGTGGTCGATGAACTCGACGGTGTCGCCATTGCGGCGCAGGAAATGTTCGGCGAACGGGCTCAACGCATCTCGTGCGGCCGCACTCTCTTCGAAACCGCGACTGTGATCGATGCCGAGCACCTCACGCTGCGGGCCGATCATCCAACCCTGCGCATCGCGGTCGGGGATCCGGATCAGCGTGTCCAGCAGACCGAGCGCACGGCCGGCGACCGTATCGGCATAGCCGAGTTCGTGCACATCGACGAACTGCGGATGCCGTTCGGCCGCAACGTGTCCCGCGATCTTCTCCATATAGACGACATTGGCTTTGGCATGGAACACCTCGGGCACATTCGCGCCGATGGTGCGGCCGAGCAGCGAGGCCAGCCGTTCGGCGACGGCGTGGCGCGGATTCATGACGGTCTTGCGGATCAGCTCGGTGCCATTGTTGAAGCGGACCAGCTCGACCTTCCTGGCCGAATCGACCGTGCTGCCCCGGCTGAGCACCGTGACCGAGCGCTCGCCGGAATCGATTGCGGCTCTGACGATATCGTCGAACGAGCGGATGCCGTGCGCGTCATCCCAAGCATTGCCGTAGAACTCGGCATGGGTTTCGGCTGAGTGCTCGAGACGATGGGCGGTCACCTCGGGCCGGATCGCGTCGAGACCTGCCTGGTTGGCGATCCGATCCAGTTCGGCGGCGGGGGTTTCCGGATGCTCGTCGTGTGCGTGGGCGCGGGCCGCGTCGTAGGCGTCGGTGTAGGTACGCTCGAGTGGGGTCTCCGCGAGATCATGTCCGGCCGCTCGGAGTTGCTTTGCCGCAATGATTTCCAAGGCATGTGCCCTGGTTTCCTCATCGAGCATCCGCGCGACGTAGTCCTCGCGCGGCAGCCGCATACGCTCGTGCGCACCACCCGGCGTCTCGCGGACATGGGCCAATTCGACATGGATGGCACCGTGTACGAGCGCGGCCATCTGAGCCGCGTCGGAGGCGCCGACGTCCAGCGCGAGGACGCGACGGCTCGGGTAGTAGCGGTCGTCGGCGCCGGATTCGTGCACGATCTCGACGTCATGCCGGGTGAGCACCTCATCGGCCCAGCGGCCGATTTCGGTGTCCACCAACTGTTCTCGGATGCGCGCGATGCGCTCTCGCGCGGCCTCGCCTGCGCGGTCGAGCGGGGTGAGGTCGGCGGCGCGGTCGAATTGGCGCGGTGCGGGCTCGTCGATCGCCTCGACCTGGATGCGGCCGATCTGGTCGGTATCGACATTCAGATGCTCGCGGACGATATCCGGTCGCACCAGCAGGTCGCGAATCTCGGGGGTGAGCCGTGCCTCGGCCAGCACCCGCAGGTGATCATCGGTACCGGAGGCGATGATCAGTCGATCGGACTCGCCGGGGATATGGACGATGTGCTCGTTGAGCATGCGGGCATCCGGGTGCTCGCGCAGGTGCTCGCCGAGTACCTCCGCGAAGGCCGTCGAGGCCAGTTGGTCGGCGCGGTGGTCATAGGTCGCCTGGGCGTGCTGGCGTTGATCCGCGAGATCGGCGAGCCTGCGCAGCTCGTGCGCTTCCGTGCGCAGTTGCGCTCGACGCTGTCGCGGAACATCCGGTCCGGCAAGCTCGTTCGTGATCCGCTGCAGCCGGTCGGTGATCTGTCGCTGCATCGGTTCGCGGGCGAGCGTCGGATCGAAGTCGAGGGCCGCGGCCCGTCTGGTCACCTCCTCCGAGATCTCCCCCAGATGCCGCAGCGCCGCTTCGCGTTCGATGGCCGCGGCTCGCATTTCCGCGATCTGCTCCGGCGAATCGAGTTCGTGCATGCGCGTGAGTGATGCCCCTTCGGGCACGGCCATATGCGCCCGGTCCCAGACGCTGCCGTAGAAGTCGGTGTAATTCTTGCCATTTCCCCACTCGTGGGCGGCGAGTTGCTGACGCAGGGCGTCGACGCCGACCTCGTGTGCGGCCTGCCGGATCTCGGCTGGGCGCAACGTCGAGTCGGTCGCCGCCAGTTCGGCCGCGGCACGATCGCGGGCGTCGGTATAGGTCTGCTCGAGCGGATGTACCTTGATGTCGTGGCCGAGATCCCGGAATTCCTGGGCCAATTGGAATCGTCGCCCGGTGGCGGCCGCTTCCTCGTCGACCATGGTCCGGACATATTCCTCGCGCGACATCGACCGGACGTCGCCGGTGCGGCCCTCGACAAAGCGTTCGGCGTGCAAGGATTCATGCGCCAGCGTGAGCGCCTGCTGCACATGGTCGTTACCGGAGGTGTAGGCGATCGCGGTCAGCTCGCGACGTCGGAACGCACCGACCCGGCCGTCCTCGGCACCCGACTCGTATCTGTCGCGCACGGGACCGTTGTCGAACCCGGCCATGATCTCGCGTCCGGTCTCGGTCTGCCGCAGCAGATCCCGGACCTGATCGGGTTGTGCGTCCAGTGACCGACCGATGCGCACCGCCGGATCAGTCGAGTGCTGGCCGCCCGGCTCGGCGCCGAGGGGATGCAGCGGATTTCCCGCGGCATCGAACGTAATCGCATACGTGCCACGGACTTCGCGCGGCACCGTCGGCGGAAACCCCTCGACCCGCCCCGCACCCGGATCGCGCACCACGATGCCGCCGCTCTCGTGCACGAGTACGTACGCATGCGCGCCGACCTGATAATTATCAACCGGAGCGTTGTATTCGTCGACGACCAATGCCGAGGACCCCTCCGGCATGGACAGCAACAGCCGCGCGATCTCCCCATGACCGTCATACCCCCGCAGTTGCCCACCCGCGGCATCCTGTACCTCCGCGGCCGTCATACCGTCCAGACCGATCACCCGCTCCGGCAACCTGATCGACGAACTCCCGGTAAGCGCTTTGATCAGCCGCAGCGACAACTCGGCACAGCGACCACGATTCCGCTCCGGAATCCGCAGCGGGGCATCATCCCTCCTCTGCCGGTGCGCAGCATCCGCGCTCTCGCGTGCGGCGTTCCTATCGGCGGACACTTCGCCTGTGCGATGCGCCGATTCGGGCCCAGCAATGGGCACGAAAGCCACTGCGGGATCGATGGATTCGGCACGATCACGGGCCGCCGCACGACGGGCTTCGATCTCTTCGGATCGCCTCGACTGCCCCGGGCCCGCACTGTCCGCGCGATGCGTCTCGGACGACTCAGCGGCATCGGCCCCCTCGGTCCGATGCGCCGGTCCGTGCTCGCCCGCAGTCGAATCCGTCGCACGCTGTTCACCAGAGGACTCGGGACGTCCTGGCCCTTCACCGTCGACGCGAACGGAACCGTCATCATCCGGGCGCGCCACGGTATCGCCCTCAGGCCGCACAACACTGTCCCCGTCGACTCGACGGCCACCGTCACCCTCGGCCCGCACTGCACGCTCGCCATCCGACCGCACCGGACTCTCGCCATCCGACCGCACAACGCTCTCACCCTCGGGACGGACACCCCGCTCACCATCCGAGCGCACCAGACTCTCGCCCTCAGAACGCACGGCCCCTTCCCTCTCGGCACGGAGTGCACGCTCGCCGCCGAAACGCACCCGGCTCTCGCCCTCATGGCCCACTGCGCCCTCACCCCCGGGACGCACCGCCCGCTCACCATCCACGCGCACCGGACTCTCCCCCTCATGGCGCACGGCACTGTCATTGTCGGGCCGCCCCACACCCTCGCCTCCGGGCCGCACACCCCGCTCACCATCCGAGCGCACCGGACTCTCCCCCTCAGAGCGCACAGCGCCCTCACTCTCAGGGCGGAGACCACGCTCGCTGTCGGGGCGCACAGCACCATCAGGCCGCACCGGGCCCGCATCATCACGGCGAACAGCATTGTCGTTCTCAGGCCGACCGACACTCTCGCCATCGGGACGCACACCCCGCTCACCGTCCGGACGCACCGGACTCTCGTCCTGAGGGCGCACCGCGCCTTCACTTTCGGGGTGCACGGCGCCGTCGGCCTCGGGGCGAAGGACACGCTCGCTGTCGGGCCGCACTGGGGCCGCGCCGTCGGAACGTACGGCGGGCTCGCCCTCCGCACGCGTCGAGCTCTCGCCTTCGGGGCGGACTGCGCTCTCACGGTCTCGGCGCGGGGCACCCTCGCCATCGGGACGCCCTGCGTCCGCACCGTCGGAACGTACGGGAGGCTGGCCCTTCGTTCGCATCGGGCTCTCGCCTTCGGGGCGGAGTGCGCTCTCACCGTCTGGGCGCAGGGCACCTTCATCATCGGAACGCACGCGCGGATCGGTGTCAGGGTGATCCCCGGTTTCAGTGTCCGTACGGGTAGTGGCGCTGGTGTCGGCGTGTGTCTCGGGGCGGATCGGGGCGGCTTCGGCTCGTGGGGCGGCGATGGGTTCGGCGCCGATCAAATGCGGGGCGGATTCCGCTGCGCCCGCGCGACTTTCGGTTGATGCGCGGCTTGCGTCGGCGCGGGCTTCGGAACTGTCTCCGATGGTCGGACGGAATCGGTCAGCGCCGGTGCGGCTGTCGGTGGCGGCGCGGCTGTCGGTGGCGGCGCGGCTGTCGGTGGCGGCGCGTGCGTCCGTGCTGGACGTTGGCGTCGAACGTGGTTCCCCGGTGCGCGATTCGGGGCTCGACTGCGGACGCGCAGGTTCGCCGCGTTGTGCGTCGGCGCTGGATGGCTGTGGGCGGATCTCGGCGGCACTCGTGCGAGGTGTGGATGTCGGTGCGCCGCTGCGGGCGTCGGCGCTGGAGTGAGCCGGAGAGGTTCCGGTGTGGGGTGGGACGGCACCGGTCTGGGCGGGGCTCGATGCTGCGGCGGCGCCCGGAACGGCCGAATTGTTGCTGGAGACGTGCGATCCGTCGGCTGTCGCGGTGGGGTGCGCACCGGCGGGAGGCAGTTCGGCCCGCGTTCCAGCATCGGCCCGAGCCGGCCCGGACTGATTCGTTTCCGACGACGCCGTTCCGGTGTGGTCGACGGAGGCCGCACGCTCGCCCGAACCGCCATTCGGCTCATCGGCCGTCGAATTCGTCGGCACCGCAGTGTGATCCGATTCGCCCGCAGACCGAACGACACCATCTGCCGACGCGTGACCATTCGTGGTCCCATCGCCTGCGTTCTGTGCGTGCACCGAACCGCCATCGCCTGCACGCGCCGCCGAACCATCGTCACCTACACGCGTAGCCGAACCATCATCACCCACACGCGCAGCCGAACCATCATCACCAGCACGCACAGCCGAACCATCATCACCAGCACGCACAGCCAAACCATCATCACCAGCACGCACAGCCAAACCATCATCACCAGCACGCACCGCCGAACCATCATCCCCAGCACGCACCGCCGAACCATCATCGGCGGCCCCCGCCTTCGACACACCGTCGGCGGCCCCATGCGCATGCGCCGAATCATCGCCCGCACCATGACTATTCGCCCCGTCGACACCGGCCGTCCCCGAACCGTCATCAGACACATGCGCGGTCGAACCATCCCCGGCCGCACCATCCGCTGTGCCGTCACCGGCGCGACCGTTGGCCGACTCCCCTGTATGGCCCGCGTTCGGCGCACCTTCACCGACCCGGCCGGTCCCTGACCCATCACCCGCATGCGCACCGTTGGTGCCGCCGTCACCGGCACCGACCGGATCCGCATCGGGACGAAATCCGATGCGGGTCAAGCTATCCGGGTCCACCGGCGAGCCGGTCGGCCGATACCACTCCGGATGTCGGCTCTGATAGAACTGCTCGGCCAACGCCCGGTTCGCGCCGGACATCGCGCCGTTCGTCGCACCCGCCGTCAGCATGCGCAGGTCGAACTCGGTCTTCTTCAGACCGTCGACGGCCTTATCCCAGCCGCCCTGTTCACCACCCTTGGCCCAGGTGATGCCGAACTGGGTGGCCACACTGCCGCCGAACCCGGCGAGCGCGCCCACCGTGCCCGCGGTCGTGCCGGTGATCAGCCCGCGCAACCAGGCCCTCATCTCGGCCTCGGCCAGTTTCTTGCCGAGCCGTTCCCCCAGCGGGCTGGCGACGCCCGCGCCCGCCGCCGAACTGACCGCGGTGATGGCGACCTGCTCCCAGTTGACCTCCTTGCGATGCCCCGAACTCACTTGGTACTGCTGAATGCCCCAGTCCTGGACCGTGCCGAGTGCGGTATCGATGGCGATATGGCGGATCAGGAAATTCGCCAGTCGCCGCCCGAGGAATTTGGCGACGATATCGACGATCTTGTCCATGATCCGCTTGGCGATAATCCGAATCGCCACCCGAGTGCCCGCGATCGCCAAGGCCTCTTCGGCGGGCGCGGTCGGCGGAAAGATCCATGCGATCGCGATCTCGGCCGCGAGCAATGCCAGCGAGGTGATCAGCATCAACTGGCCGTATTCGATCTCGGTACCGACCCCGGTCGCCGATTCGGCCAGCTTCTCGAAGTCCTTGGCCAGATTCTCGAGTGACTGCGGTCCTTCGATATAGCTGTCGAAGTTCTCCAGGATCTTCTCGATACCGTCGCCGTCCTGATACGCCTTCAGTGACGCCGTTTTCGCGTCCCTGATATCGGGCAGGATGTCTCGCAGGCCGGCCGCGGCCGCACGCCAGTCATCGGCCACGCCCCACATGCCATCCGGATCGCCCGCCGGCCAGTCCGAGCCGGCGACCCATTCCAACCATTTGAGATATCCGGGCAGCTCAGCCATCCGCGCTCACCCCTGGGTCACCAGCTGGAATCAGTAACCCCGCGGTCCGCGCCCGACTGCCGAGAAACGACCTCGACATCGCTGAATTCCATCGGGGCGCTGTCCTGCGCCGCGGCGGCGCGCCGTTCGTCGGCATTCGGCGGCGCGAGCGAAACCTTCGGCGCCATCGGCATTTCGGTGCTCAGGTCGGGCATGCCCTCGACCAGATCCGAGAGTTTGGGCAGTCGCGCGCGGCGATCGTGCAGGGGCATCATCAGCTCCTGCGCCTTGCGCGTGACCTCGGCGGTGGCTTTCTGCGCCGCTTCCGTCACGGCCTTGGCGATTTCGCCGTAGCTCAATTCGTCTATGTCGGAGGCGAATTTGGTTTCGACAATGGTGCCGTCGGCATTGACGGTGACGGTGACCCGTTTGCGCACTGTCGCACTGGCGATCAGTTCGGCCCGCTGCTGCTGCACCTGCGCGATCGCCCGAAACTGCTGCTGGACTTCATCGAGTACCGCGGCCATCTCGGCCTTGGCGAATTCGTTTGCCATACCCCCGCCCCCGGACTACTGGAAACCGTCGCCGTTGGACTGGTCCATGCGCCGCAACTCCTTGGCGGTCTTGGTCTGACCGGTGTAGAAGTTGTCGAAATTCGTCGCGGTGGTCTTGATATTCGCGGTCATCTGCTGGCGCGCCACTTTATAACCTTGTGGCCCCTCGGCGAATTGTGCGCCGAGCTTATCGTCGCCCCAGGGTGCGCCACGTCCGGCGAGCGCCGAATCCAACGTGCTCAGCACGGCGTTGACCCGATCCCGAACCGCGCTGGTCCGCTCCGCGGCCTTCTCGAACAGGTCCGCGTCATGTCTCAACTTGTCCGACATCGCGCCAACTCCTCGAGTTCCTGCGGTCCCCCGCATCGTCACCATCGGATCCTGTAATTCGACGATGACAGCGCTCGGCGACTCGTCAGTAGCACGGACATGAACGGAAAGTGCCCTGGTAGTTACAGCGCGCAGCGGGCGATTACCGGGGTGCGAGGATCGGGGGATGCGAGTACTGGTGCAGCGTGTGTCCGCCGCTCAGGTGACCGTCGACGGCGAGACCGTCGGCAGGATCGATCCGAACCCGCAGGGACTGGTCGCCCTGGTCGGGGTGACACATAACGATACGGAGTCGACCACGAAAGCGTTGGCGGACAAGATGTGGCGGCTGCGGATTCTCGAGGGTGAACGGTCGGCGGCGGATCTGGACGCGCCGATTCTGGTGGTCAGTCAGTTCACGCTGTATGCCGACACCGCCAAGGGTCGTCGCCCGTCCTGGTCCGCGGCCGCGCCGGGCTCGGTCGCCGAGCCACTGGTCGACGCGTTCGCCCAGGCGCTGCGTGCGCTCGGCGCGACGGTCGCCACCGGACGATTCGGCGCGCACATGCATGTCGAACTGGTCAACGACGGACCCGTGACACTGCTGCTCGAAAGCTGAGTGCAACCACCCCTGACAACTTCGCACCGCATTTGTTTGCTCGACCACCGCTCCGAACTGCGAAGAACAGCACGGGTGCCCAGCAGCGGCCTTCCAGAACCTGTCAACCGGTCGATCGTGGCGGCGGCGGTCGCCGGTGGATTGCCTGCTCATTCCGGCGGTTTGTATGGCAAACTCGGTCGAGCAGAATGCGGCCGCTCGACGACCGTACGCGGAAGGTGAAGCGGGAGTTGAGGTCGCGATGGATCTGAGTGCACTCGAGCGTCGGGTCGCCGAGGATCGCCGGGCAGCCGTCGACCGAACGGTCGAGAACGAGTTGCAGTTGGCCACATCGCTCTGCGAACTCGCCAAGGGTTTGGTCGCCACCAAGAACGGCACCGGACGCGACCGGACGGCCGAGGCGCTCGCGCCATCGCAGGAGTCGGTCGGCATCCGGCTGCACTGGCTGGCCGCCGGACGGGTCACCGCGCAGTTCGCTGGTGAAGTGCAAGAGGCACTGCGGGTATTCGAGCAGGCGGCCCGCCACATCGGGCACCGGGAGTTGGCGGCCAGCACCATCCGCAATGCCTGCCATACGTATCGCCAGGTGGCGCGCAACCATGCGCAGGTGGCCGCGGTGTGCGCCGACGGACTGTCGAAGTGTGGCGTGTGGCTGTGCCGTCTCGACCCGGGCGCCGCGGTGGCCGCGAGCGAGGACGCGGTGCGGATCCGCAGCGCGCTGTTCGCGGCGAATCCGGATCAGGCCGGTAAGTACCTCGCCAGTCTGAATATGCTGCTGCGCACGCTGATGGTCGGCCGGCAGCGCAAGCCTGCCATCGCGATGTACCGCGAGCGCTACGCGGCGCTCACCTCGCCCGAGATGACGGCCCGGCTGCGGGAAACCCGGATCGAGGACATCGACCTCACCAACAAGACCTTCACCGCGCTCACCAAACTCGAATGCCGCACGCTGCAGCGCGCGGGACACCTGACGCAGCAGCAGATCCTGTACCAAACCTCGGGCGATCTCTCGACGATCGAGGAGATCAACTGGAAGCTCGCACTGGTCGGCCTGAAGCCGCTGGCCGCCGGCGCGTTACCCGATCCGCCGTCACGACCGGTCGAAATCGGCGCGACCTTCGGCGCTTTGAGCGTGCGCTGCAGTTCTCGTGATGCCGTCGCCCAGGTCCGCGCGGCGATCATCGCGGCCTACGCCGCCGATAGCGCACGGCAGGTCGATCGCACGGCGGTCCGCGGCGCACACGAAACCCACTGGCATACCTTCGATCCCGAATTGAACTCGGCGCCCTCGCTCGGCGACGACGTGGTGTTGATCGAACAAACCTACGGCGGTTCGGTTGTCGTCATGAGCCTGAATTGGGAGATGGCTCCGGTCGGTAGACATCCACTGGCGCAGCACCTTTCCGCACGCTGGCCGGTGATCAGCGTGACGGCGAACGAAAAGATGGCCTACGAGCTGTGCCGCTACGAGGACGGTGCGGCCACCCAATACGCCGCCCTCGGTCGCCCGAGTGGCCAAGCCCCGCTCGACGCACCGCTGGCGCCGTTGGACTTCGCCGCACTGGCCGATTACGGCGCGGACTACGCATCCGAAACCCAGGTCCGCGCCGCCTTCGGCAATACCGACATGTTCGCGAAACTCACCCACCTGCCCGCCAGCGGCATCCGGCAGGCCGCATTGGCGATTCCACTCGCCGACTACGGCGACAACGTGCTGTTCTTCCGCGGCGACGGTAGCTAGCCCTGCAGTTCCCAGTGGGTTTTCGGAACGGTCGTGCATCCGTTGCGTGAATCTCTGTCGCCGAGCCGCGACCCGCAGATGCGGCCGCGCCACACCCCCGTCAATGCGACCGCACCCATTCGGCGATATCCGCGATTACCGCGGCGTCCACATGCTGCAGCCGTTGGTAATCCGCTGGCATGGACGGACCGGTACCCGGAAAGAACAGGTGGTCGTCTACCGGGTACGTCCGAATGGTGACATCCGGACGGTCATCGAGACCCACCTGCCATCCGGCCAGGTCGTCGGCGACTGTCACTTGATAGTCACGCTCGCCCTGCAGAATCAGCATGGGCTTGTCCAGCGTCGCCGCGACCGCGACCGGATCGTAGGCGCGCAGGTCCAGCCAGTACGCGGCGCTCATGCCGAACGGCAGATCCGCGGCCGGGGTGGCGTCCGAAAGATCTTGGCTGTCAACCAGTTTCGCCTGTTCGATGATGGTCTCGATGGGCGGGAACGCCGCGACGGACGCGGGATCGATCTCGGCGAGGTGCCGCAGCACCCGCACCATGGCCCACTGCATCGGCTGCGTATCGGCGGCGAGTAGGACCATGCCCGCCAGCGCGGGCACGGCCTCGGCCACCCGCGGCGCGACTTTGCCGCCCATGCTGTGCCCGACCACGAAGACCCGTCCGGAATCGACAGTCGGTGCCGCACAGAGCATCTCGATACCAGCGCGGGCATGCGGCAGATACTCGTCGCGCATCGTGAATTCCATTGTCGCCGCGACTTTCTCGGCGTGCGCGAAGGTCACCTTGTCGAAGCGCAGCACCGCGATCCCGCGACTCGCCAAGCCCCAGGAGATATCTCGATAGATCCGGTTGGGCCCAACCGTGCCGTCGCGATCGAACGGACCGCCACCAGCGAGCAGCACCACCGCGGGATACGGACCGTCGCCCCGCGGCATGCTCAGCGTGCCGGGAACCGCGAAATCGCCGGACCCGACGGTGACCTCCCGCTCGTCGAATGCGGCCGGATTCACGTAATCCGGCGCTTGCCACGCCTCGGCTTCGATCGTCCGCAGCGACTCGTTGCGTTCCATATTGCCCTCCCCGGGGAGCCCTCTGATCATTCTCAACTTTGAGAAAGGTATCACAGATGAGAACATGGGGGCTATGGACTCCATGGAGCTGCTCGCACATCCGGTGCGACTGCGCATCGTGCACGCCATGTCGGGTGGGCAAACGCGCACGACCGCACAGCTGTGCGCTCGGATGCCGGACGTCTCGAAGGCCACGGTGTACCGCCACGTCGAATTGCTCACGACGGGTGGCATTCTCGAGGTCGTCGAGGAACAGCGGGTACGCGGCGCGGTAGAACGCCGCTACCAGCTGCGCCGTGAGCGCGCGGTCATCGACGCCGATCGGGCCGCATCGGCCTCGATCGAGGACCACCGCCGCGTCTTCGCCGCCGCGACGGCCATTCTGCTCGCCGAATTCAATGCCTACCTCGACCGCGAAACCGCCGATCCGGCCGCGGATCTCGTCGGCTATCGCCAGCACGCGCTCTGGCTCGACCATGAGGAACTGCTCGGCCTGATCGACGATATGCGCGCCGCGATCCTGCCCCGGCTGAAAAACGCGGCAGCACCGGGCCGTTCGCAGTACCTGCTCAGCCCGATCCTATTTCCCATCGGCGGACCCGAGGAAGCCGACAACGGGTAAATCATCCGCACCCGCACTCGAATGCCGGGTACCGTCGTGCCGTGCCGGAATCCGAGAATTCGACTGATCAGGCAATCGACCGGGCAGCACGCTGGGCGGAGCGGGCGAGCTCGTTCGGCGCGCAGGCCGAGGTCTACGCGGAGCATCGGCCGGACTATCCGGCGGCCGGCATTCACTGGGCGTTGGCACCGATCGGCGACCGGAAAGCGCCCGTCGTACTCGATCTGGGCGCCGGCACCGGCAAGCTCACCGAGGGGCTGTTGGCCATCGGCGCCGAGGTGATCGCCGTCGAACCCGATGACGCGATGCGTGCCGAGCTGGTCGCACGGTTCCCCGATGTGCGGGCATTTTCCGGTGCGGCAGAGGCGATTCCGCTGCAAGACGGATCGGTGGACGCGGTGCTGGCCGGGCAGGCATTCCATTGGTTCGACCAGGCTCGTGCCTTCCCCGAAATCGCGCGGGTGCTGCGCACGAACGGCGTCTTCGCGGCACTCTGGAACAAGGACGACGGCCGCGTCGAATGGGTCGCCGAGCTCCAACGGGTCGTGCGATCGGGCACGTCGCTTCCATCGGCCGGGGATAACAAGCTGCCGTCACATCCATTGTTCGCCGAATTCGAACAGTCCGAGTTCGCGCACACCCAACGACGGACCGCCGAATCCCTCACCACGACAATCGGTACGCATTCGAACACCGTGGTGATATCGGCACAGCAGCGGGCCGAACTGCTCGATCGGATAAGTACCTATCTGCACAGTCGACCGGAAACCGCCGAGGGCGAATTCGACTTCCCGCTTCGGACCGAAGTCATCCGAACGGTCCGCCGCCGCACCGATACACTGTCGCCGCAGCAGGATTGAGCCGAATCCACTCCGCCGTCGGAGTCGGCCCCGTCGGTCGCCTGCTCGACCCGATACGATTCCTGGCTCGGCGGACCCGAGCCAGTTGCGCGATGCGTACCCAACCTTTTGTAGCTGTACCCGGTTGATCCCGATATGAATGCAATCCTGAACCGGTGGACCGGAACCTCGGGTACGCACGACCGAGCCGTGCGGATGTCTAACGGAAGCCGCTACCTACTCGCAACGCCGCGCATCCCGCCGCACCGGCCCTGAGCTGTGCGGAGAGCCGACCGGGCCGACCGGCCGACCGCGGTTCGCCGCAGAACTACGCAATCCCCCAAGGGAATTCGAGTAGCTATCTACTCACGTGCGCACCCCTCCCCCGGACATACGCTTCTTTCAACGTTGAAGTTCAGCACGAATCAGAGGAGAAACCATCGCCATTGTTGTAGCGGTCGATCCCCTACACGACCCCCGAGGTGCGGCAAGACGCACGGGCGCGGGTGCAAGGAACGACGTCACCGATCCAGCGCGAGCTGGGTAACGTCAGGGCAGGCGGCGGACGCATTGTGTCCGAATCTGTTGTCCACCACACGTTTACGACCTACGGGCGTCGGTGCGGCTCGGCTCCTCGCCGCGCAGCGTCACCGAGCCCGGAGTCGGATATCGTGACCGATCCGCCCGGCACACGTGCAACCTGGCGTCCGCCGACCCCAGGGCCTGGGTAGGTGCGAAAGTCGTTCGCGCGAACGCTATTCGGTACCGATAAACGTTCGGCGCCAAACAATACGCGGTGCCGCGAAATGTTCGTCACCACGAGACGTCCGGTGCCGCAAACGTACGGCATCGCAAACCGTAGGTGTCGCGAAAATGTACAGTGCCCGCAAATGTACGGCACCACCAAACGTAGGCACCGTGAAATGTACAGTGCCACCCAATGTCCGGCACCACAGAATGTTCGGTACCGAGAATGGTTCGGTACCGACCAGTGTCAGGTACCGCCGCCTACTCCGGACGCAGCGTAAGAATCCGCGGCCCGTCCTCGGTAACCGCGACCGAATGTTCCCAGTGCGCGGCACGACTACCGTCGAGCGTCACCACGGTCCAGTCATCGTCGAGCACCTTGGTCTGCGTCGTGCCCAAGGTCAGCATCGGCTCGATCGCGAGCACCGATCCGACAACGAGCTTCGGCCCTTTACCCGGCGCACCCTCGTTGGCCAGGAACGGATCCATATGCATCTCCCGGCCGATGGCGTGCCCGCCGTAACCATCGACGATGCCATAGGACCGACCGTGTTCGGTTTCGGCCGCGCGCGTACCCATTTCGATGGCATGGGAGATATCAGTCAGCCGATTACCGGGCAGCATGGCCGCGATCCCCGCCTCCATCGACATCTTGGTGGCCGCACTGAGCAGCTGATCGGCGTCGATGATCGAACCGACACCGAAGGTCCAGGCCGAATCACCGTGCCAGCCATCGAGAATCGCGCCGCAGTCGATCGAGACCAGATCACCCTCGGTCAGCATTTCCTGCGCCGTCGGAATCCCGTGCACCACGCGGTCATTCACCGATGCGCAGATCGAACCCGGAAATCCGTGATAGCCCTTGAAGGACGGCACCGCGCCCGCGTCACGGATGACCTGCTCGGCGACCTCGTCCAACTCCAGGGTGGACACCCCGGGCTTGGCGGCCGCCCGCACCGCGACCAGCGCGCTGCCGACGATCGCGCCGGCTGCCGCCATCGCATCCAGTTCGCCTGCCGTACGGAACGGCACGACCTTCTTCTTGCGGTTGAAGACCATCCGGCCTCAGTGCTCCATTCCGAGCAAGTCAGTGTCCCAGGCCGCGAGCGACATCAGTGTCCCAGCGCGCGCAGGGCGCGGGCGTTGACCTCGTCGATCTCGCCGACGCCGTCGACCGAGACGACCAGACCGTCGTAGTGCTCCAGCAGCGGCTCGGTCTCCTCGCGGTACACCCGCAGCCGGTTGCGGATCACACCCTCGTTGTCATCGGCACGACCACGCGCCATCATCCGCCCGACCACGGTGTCCTCGGGCACGACGAAGCACAGCACCGCGTCGAGCTTCTTGTCCATATCCGCGAGGATCTTCTCCAGCGCGTCGGCCTGATCGACCGTGCGCGGGTAGCCGTCCAGCACAAAACCATTCGCGGCATCCGGCTCGGCGACCCGGGCCTCGACCATGCGGTTGGTCACATCGCTCGGCACGAGATCGCCGGCATCGATGTACTTCTGCGCCTCGCGCCCCAGCGGGGTCTGGGCGGAGATATTGGTACGGAACAGGTCCCCGGTGGAGATGTGCGGGACGCCCAGCTTGTCCGACAGGAGATCGGCCTGGGTACCTTTGCCGGCTCCCGGCGGTCCGAGCAGTACAAGTCTCACTTGAGGAACCCTTCGTAATTTCGATTCATCAGCTGGCTTTCGATCTGCTTCACGGTGTCCAAGCCGACGCTCACCATGATCAGCACCGAGGTGCCACCGAACGGAAGGTTCTGGGTGCCACCGGAGGCGCCGATATCGAGGAACAGATTCGGCAGGACGGCCACGAGACCGAGGTAGATCGAGCCGGGGAGGGTGATGCGGCTCAGTACGAAATTGAGGTAATCGGCGGTCGGCCTACCCGGGCGGTACCCCGGGATGAAACCACCGAACTTCTTCATCTCGTCGGCGCGCTCCTCCGGATTGAAGGTGATCGCGACATAGAAGTAGGTGAAGAACACGATCAAACCGAAGTAGATCGCGATGTACACCGGGTTGCCGGGGTTCACCAAGTATTTCTGGATGGTCTCCTGCCACCAACTCTGGTCGGTGGCGCCCTTCGAGGATGTCAGCTGCGCGACCAGGTTCGGCAGGTACAGCAGCGATGAGGCGAAGATCACGGGGATGACGCCCGCCTGGTTGACCTTCAGCGGCAGATAGGTCGAGGACCCGCCGTACATCTTGCGGCCGACCACGCGCTTGGCGTACTGCACCGGAATCCGGCGCTGGCCCTGCTCGACGAAGATGACCGCGGTGACGATAGCGAACGCGGCGACACAGACGAGACCGAAGACCAGTCCGCCGCGGTTCTGCAGGATGTTGTTGCCCTCGTTCGGGATGCGCGCGGCGATACCGGAGAAGATCAGCAGCGACATACCGTTACCGACGCCGCGCTCGGTGATCTGCTCGCCGAACCACATGACCAGTGCGGCACCGGCGGTCATCACCAGCACGATGATGATCATGCCGAAGATGCTGGTATCAGCCAGGATGTCCTTCTGGCAGCCCTGTAGCAGCTGACCGCGGGCCGCGAGCGCGACGAGACCGGTGGCCTGCAGGATCGCCAGCGCGATCGAGAGATACCGGGTGTACTGCGTCATCTTGTTCTGGCCCGATTGGCCTTCTTTGCGCAGTTCTTCGAATCGCGGGATGACGACGGTGAGCAGCTGGATAATGATGCTCGCGGTGATGTAGGGCATGATGCCGATCGCGAAGACCGACAGCTGCAGTAGCGCACCACCAGAGAACAGGTTGATCAGCTGATAGATACCGGCCGAATCACCACCGGAGACCAGGTCGATACATTCCTGGACGCTTTTGTAATCGACACCGGGGGACGGCAGCGACGCACCCAAGCGGTACAGCGCGATCAACCCCAGCGTGAAGAGAATCTTCCGCCGTAAGTCCGGAGTCCGGAAGGCCGATACGAAGGCGGAAAGCACAGATCCTCCTGGCGAACGACATGGTCATGCCACGGATATAGAAAACCCATGACGAGGCTTGGCAGACAACAATTGAACTCTAACAGTGGCACCGGACGAGCTCTTCACTCGTCCGGTGCCACTATCTGCAGAGTACCGTCAGCCCAGCTCGGTGACAGTGCCACCGGCCGCGGTGATCTTCTCCTTGGCGGCGCCGGTCACCTTGTCGACGGTCACCTGGACCGCGACGCCGATCTCGCCATCGCCGAGAACCTTGACCAGCTGGTTCTTGCGAACCGCGCCGGCGGCCACCAGCTCCGCCTTGCCGACCGCGCCGCCCTCAGGGAACAGCTTGGCGATCGAGCCGACGTTCACGACCTGGTATTCCGTGCGGAACCGGTTCGTGAAGCCCTTGAGCTTGGGCAGCCGCATGTGAATCGGCATCTGCCCACCCTCGAAGGCGGCCGGGACGTTCTTACGAGCCTTGGTGCCCTTGGTACCGCGGCCCGCGGTCTTGCCCTTGGAGCCTTCACCGCGACCCACGCGGGTCTTCTCGGTCTTGGCGCCCGGGGCCGGACGCAGGTGATGCAACTTGATGGTCATGTCAGACCTCCTCAACTGTTACGAGGTGGCGCACGACATTGATCAGCCCACGGTTCTGCGGATTGTCCTCGCGAACCACGGTCTGGCGGATCTTCCGCAGGCCGAGCGTACGAAGGCTCTCCCGCTGGTTCACCTTGGCGCCGATCGACGACTTGATCTGGGTCACCTTGAGATCTGCCATTACCTGGCACCTCCCGCTGCCTGAGCGCGTGCGCGCAGCATGCCCGCGGGGGCGACGTCCTCGAGCGGCAGACCACGACGGGCCGCGACCTCTTCCGGACGCTGCAGCATCTTGAGCGCCGCAACCGTCGCGTGCACGACGTTGATGGCGTTATCGCTACCGAGCGACTTCGCCAGAATGTCATGGATACCAGCGCATTCCAGCACCGCGCGCGCCGCACCACCGGCGATCACACCGGTACCGGGCGAGGCCGGACGCAGCATGACCACACCGGCCGCCGCCTCACCCTGAACCGGGTGGGTGATGGTCGAGCCGATCATCGGGACGCGGAAGAAGCCCTTGCGAGCCTCCTCGACACCCTTCTGGATGGCCGCGGGAACTTCCTTGGCCTTGCCGTAGCCGACGCCGACCAGACCGTTGCCGTCACCGACGATCACGAGGGCGGTGAAGCTGAAGCGACGACCACCCTTCACGACCTTGGAGACACGGTTGATCGCGACGACGCGCTCGAGCTGGTTCTTGTCGGCCTGCTGGTCACGACGGTCACCACCGCCACGGCGATCGCGACCACCGCCACGGCCGTCGCGGCTGTCGCCGCCACCGGCGGCACCATTCTGCTGTCCGGCGGGTCCGCTGCCGCCGTCACGCCTTTGACGTCCCGGCATCAGACGTTCCTTCCATAATTGTTTGCAGTCATCAGAACTTCAACCCACCTTCGCGAGCGGCATCGGCCAGCGCCGCGATGCGGCCGTGGTAATCGTGACCACCACGGTCGAATACGACGGCATCGATACCAGCGGCCTTGGCACGCTCGGCGATCAGTTCGCCGACCTTCTTGCCCTTGGCCGACTTGTCGCCGTCCAGCGCGCGCACATCGGCCTCGATCGAGGACGCGGCGGCGATGGTCTTGCCGATCGAATCGTCGATGAGCTGTGCGTGCAGGTGACGCGAGGAGCGGTTGACCACCAGACGCGGACGCTCGGTGGTGCCGACGACCTTCTTGCGCAGACGGAAGTGACGGCGGGTCTTCGACAGACGGCGCGCGGTCGACACGTCCTTGCCACGCGGAACGCGCTTGGCCTTCTGATTTTCGGTTTGCGCCATGATCACTTACCCGTCTTTCCGACCTTGCGGCGAACGACCTCGCCGGCGTAGCGGATGCCCTTGCCCTTGTACGGGTCGGGCTTACGCAGTCCGTGAATGACAGCGGAGATCTGGCCGACCTTCTGCTTGTCGATACCGGACACGGAGAACTTGGTGGGTGTCTCCACCGCGAAGGTGATGCCCTCCGGAGCCTCGATCGGGACCGGGTGGCTGTAGCCCAGGGCGAACTCCAGGTTCGAGCCCTTGGCCGCCACGCGGTAACCGACGCCGAAGATTTCCATCTTCTTCTCGTAGCCCTTGGTGACGCCTTCGATCATGTTGGCGACCAGGGTGCGGGTCAGGCCGTGCAGCGCACGGCTCTCGCGCTGATCGTCCGGCCGGGCGACCTCGAGCTGACCGTCCTCACCCTTGGTGATGGTGATCGGCTCGGCGACGACGTGGGTCAGGGTGCCCTTCGGGCCCTTCACCGACACGTTCTGGCCGTCGATGGCGACCTCGACGCCCGCGGGAATTGCGATGGCCTTCTTGCCAATACGCGACATTGTCCTACCTCCCGTTACCAGACGTAGGCGAGGACTTCCCCGCCTACACCTTGCTTGGCCGCCTGGCGATCGGTGAGCAGACCGGTCGACGTGGAGATGATCGCCACGCCGAGGCCGCCCAGGACCTTGGGCAGGTTGGTGGACTTCGCGTACACACGCAGACCCGGCTTCGAGACGCGACGCAGGCCCTGCAGGCTGCGCTCACGGCTCTGGCCGTACTTGAGGTCGACGACCAGGGTCTTACCCACGGGTGCGTCCTCGGTCCGGTAGTCGGCGATGTAGCCCTCGCGCTTGAGGATCTCGGCGATATTCGCCTTGAGCTTCGAGTGCGGAGCCTTCACCTGATCGTGGTACGCCGAGTTGGCGTTGCGCAGACGCGTCAGAAAGTCTGCGATCGGATCAGTCATGGTCATAGTTCGACCTTGACACCTTTCTCGCCACGGTTCCCATACAACACCGGCGTACACAAAGGCACGCCGGCCGTGGGCCTATAGCAATTCGGCGGTCCGGCCGACATTTGCCGACCGGATTGAGTTCTCATTACGAGTTCTCGGTACCCGGGCCGTCCGCACGTCGACGCAATCACTGCATCAAGGCGTGCAGACACAGATGTGCCCAAGCAACCGCCCTAGTGTAGACAACCCCCAGCTGAGGCCCAAATCGGCCCCACTCGACTCGCTCGACGCCACCCACATTTCCCAACCATCATCGGCAACGGTTGGTGAGATCCCAGACCTCAATTCCGTCTAGCGAACCTCAGGGCAGGCACTGCAGTCGAGACTAGGATCGGGTCATGTCGCTTCCGCGCATCGAACGGCCCGACCTTCCCGAGTACATGACGTGGGAGGAGCTCGAGCAACTACCCGCTGAAATCGCCGGGCAGATCGAACTATGGAACGGGCGGGTCGTATGGCTACGACGTGGGCCCGCCGAACACCAAGCGTTCACGTTCGCACTGACCAGTGCGCTCAAGCGATGCGCGCGTGCAGGGATGGCGGAGCAGCCACAGCACTGCTGGCGCGTCGACTTCGAAACCAACGTGTTCTTCGGTGAATCTGGAAAGTCAGACTTCGTCACACCTGATTTTCTGGCCTATCGCTGCCTCGATGCCCCGTATCAGGACATCCGAGCCAAGGACGTTCTGCTTGTCGGCGAGGTGCTATCCCCCTCGAACACCCAGACCGATATGGACGAGAAAAGGGCACGCTACGCCAAGGCTGGCATTCCCTGGTATTGGGAAGTAACACTGGAACGCGAGGCGAGCGCGATCGCCATGGTTCGCGCCTTTGCTCTGGAGAAGACCCCCGGCGACCTCCCACCGGGAGTGCACCCCCTGTATCCGGTCAATTACCTGCTGACCGGCAAATGGTCACCGAAGGATTCCGCGGCGATCGACATCGATTTCCCATTCGGCATCCACATCCCCTGGACTGAACTCGAATTCTGAACCGGCTCAACGCAGTTGAAACGCGCAAGGGCACGGCCTCCAGGGAGGCCGTGCCCTTGTTCAGTTATGCGGTGCGCTCACAGGGAGCGCGAGCTCACCAGGAGCTCTTGTGCACACCCGGAAGCTCGCCGCGGTGCGCCATTTCGCGCAGGCACACGCGGCAGAGGCCGAATTTGCGGTAGACCGCGTGCGGGCGGCCGCAGCGCTGGCAGCGGGTGTAAGCCCGGACCGCGAACTTCGGCTTGGCGTTGGCCTTGTTGACCAGTGCTTTCTTAGCCATGTGCTCAGTTCTCCTTGAACGGGAAGCCGAGGTGCTTGAGCAGGGCACGGCCTTCTTCGTTGTTGGTCGCAGTGGTCACCACGGTGATGTCCATACCGCGCGGGCGGTCGATGGAGTCCACGTCGATCTCGTGGAACATCGACTGCTCGCTCAGGCCGAACGTGTAGTTGCCGTTGCCGTCGAACTGCTTCGGCGACAGGCCGCGGAAGTCGCGGATACGGGGCAGCGCGATGGAGACCAGGCGATCCAGGAACTCCCACATGCGGTCGCCGCGCAGGGTGACCTTCGCGCCGATCGGCATGCCCTCACGCAGCTTGAACTGCGCGATCGACTTGGTGGCCTTGCGGATCTCGGGCTTCTGACCGGTGATCAGTTCCAGATCCTTGACGGCGCCGTTGATGAGTTTGGCGTCGCGCGCGGCGTCACCGACACCCATGTTCACGACAACCTTCACCACGCCCGGGATCTGCATCACGTTGGCGTAGTTGAACTCGCTGTTCAGCGCGTCCTTGATCTCGGCCCGGTAGCGCGCCTTCAGGCGCGGCTGGGTCTGCTCAGAGGTGGTCATGTCAGATGTCCTTCCCGTTCTTACGGGAGATCCGGACCCGCTTGCCGCTCTCCTCGTCCGTCCGGTAGCCGACGCGAGTCGGCTTGCCGTCGGAGTCGACGACCATCACGTTGGACACGTGGATCGGAGCTTCCTGGGTCACGATGCCGCCCGACGAGGCGCCACGCTGGTTGGCGGAGTTGGCAACGTGCTTCTTGATCCGGTTCACGCCCTCGACCAGGATCCGGTTGCGATCCGGGTAGGCCTGGATGACCTTGCCCTTCGCGCCCTTGTCCTTACCCGAGATGACGAGCACGGTGTCGCCCTTGTGCACCTTCATGTCAGAGCACCTCCGGGGCCAGCGAAACGATCTTCATGAACTTCTTCTCGCGCAGCTCGCGGCCGACCGGGCCGAAGATACGAGTGCCACGCGGGTCGTTGTCCGGCTTGATCAGCACGGCCGCGTTCTCATCGAACTTGATGTACGAACCGTCCGGGCGACGACGCTCCTTGACGGTGCGCACGATGACGGCCTTGACGACCTCGCCCTTCTTGACGTTGCCGCCGGGGACAGCGTCCTTGACAGTGGCGACGATGATGTCGCCGATGCCGGCATAGCGACGCGACGAACCACCGAGAACCCGGATGCAGAGGATTTCCTTCGCACCCGTGTTGTCGGCGACGCGCAGTCGCGACTCCTGCTGAATCACTTCAGCCTCCTTGACCTGGATGTATACGCACGCCGGATTGCCGACCCGACGGGCATGGTCGTGTCACCACCCGAACGCGCGCCTGCCAGCGGTTTCGTGGATCTCGATGACCCAACCACTGGGGGTTCACGGCCGGATTGCGGGCATAGCTCCCGCAGGCAACCCGTTAACCATACAGAACACCGCTAGGTGTACCGAATCGGGTCGGTTCGCGGCACCTGAACTTCGGCTGTGAAACCCGTGCGGATCAGTGCTCGCGGCCTGCCACGTTATTACCCTCGGTTCGAGCAAGATCACCAGAAGACCTATACAGATTCCACATCACCGCTGGAAAGAGGTTCTCTTGAGTTCGTCTGCTCGTTCCGCCCGACTCCGTCGCCGCGCCTTCCTGATCGCACTCGGAGTGATTCCGGCCACCACCGCGTTGGTCGCCTGCTCGCGCAATCGGTCGGTCACACTCACCGGGGTCGATATGCGGGGCGAGGACCACGCGATTCGACCGCAGGACGACCTGTTCCGGTACGTCAACGGTGGCTGGCTGCGCGACTATCAACTGCCGCCGGACAAGTCGTCCTACAGCACGTTCGACGAGGTCAGCGACCGGGTCGAGCGGCAGCTGCGGGAGATCGTCGCGGGCATTCGCGAGCCGAAGGCCGGGTCGACCGAGCAGCAGATCCGCGATCTGTACGACGCTCGGCTCGATATCGACACGATCGAAAAGCTCGGCACGACACCGTTGGCCGATCTGTTCACCGCGATCGACGGGGCGGCGCACAAAGCCGACCTCGCCCGGGTGATGGGCGCGCTACCGATCGGCGGACTCATCGATTTGGCCGTCGAGGTGGATCAGAAGAATTCCGCCGCCTACGTCGCCACCGTCTCGCAGTCCGGCATCGATCCCCATATGGGCGAGCAGTATTACCGCAAGCCCCAATACGCCGAGCAGCGTGCGGCCTACAAGACCTATCTGGAACGGGTCGCCGCGGGTGCGGGCTTTACCGATCCGGCCGGAACCGCCCAGCGCGTCTTCGATCTGGAGACCCGGATCGCGGCCGCTTTCTGGGATGACGTTCGGCTGCGCAATCCCGATGCCGCCTACAACCCCATGAGCTGGGCCGAATTGACCGCGCTCGCACCGCAATTCGACTGGGATCCGTGGCTGGCGGGCAATACCGACCGGCCGCACGCGCTGTTCGACAAGGTGGTGGTCGGGCAGCCGTCGTTCGTGACAGCGGCCGGACAACTCTGGGCGGAGGTCGATATCGCGGCCTGGCAGGAATATCTGCGACTCGCGGTGGTCAAGCATTTCGCGTCGCTGCTACCCAAGGCCATTGCCGATGCCGAATTCGATTTCGTCGGCAAGACATTGCGGGGGTTGACGCAGCGGCAGGAGCCGTGGAAGGACGGGATCGCCACTGTCAATGCGAATCTCGGCCAGCAGCTCGGGAAACTCTATGTGCGCGAGCACTTTCCGCCCTCGGCCAAAGAGCGCGCCTTGGCGATGGTCGCCGACCTCATTTCCGCCTACCGGGCCGACTTCACCGATTCGACCTGGATGTCGCCGCCGACCAGGCAGGCCGCCATCGCGAAACTCGACAAGATCGTCACGAAGATCGGCTATCCGGACAAGTGGATCGATTACTCCGGATTGACCATCACGCGTGGCAAATTGCTCGAATCCGTGCGCGCCGCCGAGACTTTCGAGGCCAAACGCGGTTTCGCGCGACTGGGCATCCCGGTCGACAAGTCCGAATGGGTCATGCCGCCGCAAATGGTGAACGCGATGTACGACCCGAGTGCCAACTCGATCTCCTTTCCGGCTGCGATTCTGCAGCCGCCGTTCTTCGACAAGGACGCCGCGGCCGCGGTCAATTACGGCGCGATCGGAGCGATCATCGGGCACGAGATCGGGCACGGATTCGACGACCAGGGATCGCGGTACGACGGTGACGGCAATCTGCGCGACTGGTGGACCCCCGCGGACCGGGCCGCGTTCGAGGTCAAGACCAAGCAGCTCATCGAGCAGTACAACGCGCTGGTCCCGGCGGGCCTGGATCCGAGTAAGCACGTCGACGGCGCGCTGACCGTCGGGGAGAACCTCGCCGACCTGCGCGGTCTCGGGATCGCGCTGGCCGCGCTCGGCATCGCGGACAAGCGCGATGGCAAGGACGACCCGGATCACCGGACCATGTTCCTGTCCTGGGCGCGCATCTGGCGCGATAAGTCGACTCCGCAGCAGCAGGAATTGCGGCTGGCCATGGATGTGCACGCGCCCAACGAATTCCGCTGCAATCAGGTGGTCCGCAATATCGACGAGTTCTATCCGACATTCGACGTCCAGGCGGGTGACAAGCTGTTCCTGGCCCAGGACCAGCGGGTCTCGCTCTGATCCGACGGGCTGGCAGCGCCCGCGACAGGTAGCCTCGGGCCAGCAATATCGCGCCTGATGAGGATGCGGCCGGACCGCATCGGGAGAGGAATCCTCGTGACATCAACCGGTCGTCCCGGTCAGTTGGACCGCCGCGCCTTCCTGGTCGCGCTCGGGGCCGTGCCGGCCGCCGTCGCGTTGGTTTCGTGCTCGAGCGACGCACCGAAGGTGCAGTTGACCAGTGTCGATATGGGCGGCGCCGATCCGGCGATCCGGCCGCAGGACGACCTGTACCGCCACGTCAACGGCACGTGGCTGCGCGAATACCAGCTGCCGCCGGACAAGGCCGCGGTCGGTGCGATCAGCGATGCCTCCGATCGGACGCTGGATCAGTTGCGGGCGATCATCGAGGGCATCAAGGATCCGAAGGCGGGTTCGGAGGCGCAGCAGATTCGCGATCTCTACGACGCGCGGCTGGATGAGGAGACGTTCGAGAAGCTCGGCATGACACCGCTGGCCGATCTTTTCGCCAAGATCGACGGCGCGGCGACCAAGGCGGATCTGGCCAAGGCGATGGCGGAGTTGCCGATCTCCGGGCTGATCGGCATCGGGATCGGCATCGATCGCAAGGACTCCAACGCCTACATCCCGACCATCAGTCAGTCCGGAATCGGGCTGAGCGAGCAGTACTACCGCAAGCCGCAATACGCGACGCAGCTCGCGGGGTACAAGACGTATCTGGAGAAGATGGCCGCCGGCGCGGGGCTCGTCGACGCCGCCGGTATCGCGCAGCGCATGGTCGATCTGGAGACCAAGATCGCAGCCGCGCACTGGGACAGCGTGCGCAATCGCAATACCGACGCCACTTACAACGTCAAGAGCTGGGCCGAATTGGTCGCGCTCGGACCGCAATTCGACTGGGATCCGTGGATGGCGGGCAATACCGACCGGCCGCGCACACTGTTCGACAAGATCGTGGTCGCGCAGCCTTCGTTCGTGACCGCGGCGGCGCAGCTGTGGGCCGATACCGATATCGCGCAGTGGCGCGAGTACCTGCGCGTCAATGTGATCGCGGAGTACGGCCGGTTTCTGCCCAAGGTGATCCGCGACGCACGCTTCGCCTTCGTCGGCAAGGTGCTCAGCGGGATCGAGGAGCGGCCGGAACTCTGGAAGTCCGCCGTCGGCATCGTCAACGAGAATCTCGGCGACCAACTCGGGAAACTCTATGTGGACAAGCACTTTCCGCCCTCGGCCAAGGACCGGGCGAAGGAGATGGTGGCCGATCTGATGGCCGCCTACCAGGAAAACTTCACCAATTCGTCCTGGATGACCCAACCGACCAGGGACGCCTCGATCGTCAAGCTCAACAAGATCGAGGCCAGGATCGGATATCCGGACAAGTGGGACGACTACTCCGGGTTGAAGATCACCACAGGCAAGTTGATCGAATCCCTGCGCGCCGTCAGTGCTTTCGAGTCCAAGAAGGCGTTCAACCGGCTGGGCACTCCCGTCGACAAATCCGAATGGGGCATGTCGCCGCAGACGGTGAACGCCTACTACTCGCCCACCAATAACCAGATCACTTTCCCCGCCGCCTATCTGCAGTCGCCGTTCTTCGACAAGGACGCGACGACCGCGGTCAATTACGGCGCGGTCGGTGCGACCATCGGCCACGAGATCGGCCACGGCTTCGACGACCAGGGCTCGAAATACGATGCCGACGGCAACCGGCGCGACTGGTGGACCCCCGAGGATCTGGCCGCCTTCGAAGCCAAGACCAAGGCGCTCATCGCACAGTTCGACGTACTGGTCCCCGAGGGCCTCGACCCCAAGTACCACGTCGACGGCGCACTCACTGTCGGTGAGAACCTCGCAGACCTGCGCGGCCTGCAGATTGCCCTGGCCGCCTACCGCATTGCCGCAAAGCGCGAGGGCATCGACCCCGATTACCAGCAGATGTTCTTCTCCTACGCCCGCAGCTGGCGCGAAAAGCAAACCGAGGAAGCCACCATCAGCCAACTGCAGGACGTCCACTCCGCCAACGAATTCCGCTGCAACCAGGTAGTCCGCAATATCGCCGAGTTCTACACCACCTTCGGGGTGAAAGAAGGCGACAAGCTCTTCATGCCGGAAACCGAACGCATCACCCTCTGACCGCGTGTGTGGGAAGCCCGGCAACCCCGCCGGGCTTCCGACCGATTACCGGACCAAGTCGGCAAAGCTGATCTCACCGAGCACGACGTGCTCGAGCCGGAGAAAACCGTCCCGGTGCAATCTGTGCAGGCGGTATTCGGCGGCGTGCGCGTCGAGGCGGAACTCCCGAACTTCTTCGATGTCGTACTTGGTATCGAGGGCTACGACGAGATACAACGGAATTCCAGCGCGGGCATACTGGGCCTTCTTATCGAGCAGGTCTTCGGCCGCAGTGGATGGCGAAGAGACCTCGACAACGATCAGCGCGTCCCCGGCCTCCGGCTTCGCACCTCGCTCCGGAAGGCACTTGTATACCGTGACATCCGGCCGTCGGAACGTGAATTTCGGGACCCGCCAGAGCACGACGTCGATATCGGTCTCAGCCCGGATACACGGCTCGGTGCTCGGCAGCTGCTCCATGGCACCGGCCAATCTGCGAGCCACTCGATTGTGCTCGGGTACCGGCGACTCGCAGACGATGACATGTCCGTGCACGACCTCGATCCCTCGAGCCATGTCCTCGGGCAGCTGAAGATACTGCTCCTCGGTCATCTCGTGCGGCAGGTGGCCGGACGGTCCGATCATCATGTCCGAAGCGTACCCAGCCCAACTCGACTCGAGCCGTCTCGGCATTGACAGAGCAGCCAGCGGGACTGCGCGGGCTGCTCTGTCGACGGGTCAGAAAGCGCTGCCGGTCGAGGGTCGCGGGAATTGGCCCGGGTAACCCCCCGGGTAACCCGGAGACGGGAAGCTGGGGTAGCCGGGACGGGCCCAGCCGCCGTTGCCCCAACCGCCGTTGCCCCAACCGCCGTTGCCCCAACCGCCGTTGCCCCAACCGCCATGGCCAGGGCGGCCATGGATCTCGTCTGCCTGCTGATCCGCCTGCACGAGCGGGAGTCCATTCGGGGCAGCGGGCTCGGCGAGGGCGGGGGCGGCGAGGGCGGCGAGAGGGGCCAGGGCGATTGCGGAAACCATGGCTACGCGGGCGAGCAAGGGCCGGACGTGTCCGGCGGAATTGGTTCGATTCATCGGAATTACCTCATTTCGGTACGCGTCAGTCGTTCGATAGCCCGCGTGGTCACGGACTCGACGTCGATGCCTCCCGTACGAGACGATCGTTATTGACACACATAACGTACCGCTATATAGCGGCACGTTCAATAGGTCAGCAATAGATGACGTGACAGCAGACTTCGAGCCGTTCCTGCCGATCGCGGCCCGCAGGCGTGTCGGCCCCACCGGAGACCAGCGCGCAGGGGCCCGCGTGGCGACACCAGGGCGCACGGCCGTGGCAGCCTAGGCTGGCCCTGTTGATGCGCGTCGATTCACCTGCGGCGCCCCGACGGGAGGGCGGCGATGAACTCTATTCGGACGGCGATGATCGCGGTTGTCGCCGGCCTGCTCGCGGCCGCATGCACGCTGCCGACCAGGCATGCACCTGCGCCCAGCGAACCGGTTACCGTCACCCACGCCTTCGGCAGCACAACCATCAGTGCGACACCGAAAAAGGTTGTCACCCTGGGAAATCAGTGGCTGGACACGGCGCTGGCACTCGGGGTGACGCCGGTCGGGTACATCGATGATGTCGCTTCGGTGTCCAAGCGCGCGGCTCCCTGGGAGCCGGCCTCGCTCGAATCGGCGCGGGCGCTGAATACCTCCGGCAATATCACCGAGCAGGTCGCCGCGCTGGCACCGGATCTCATCCTGGTGGACAGCTTCCTCGCCGACCGGCAGAGCTATGACCAACTGTCCGCCGTCGCCCCGACCCTGCCCGCACGCACCGAAGCAGCGGTCTGGCAGGACCAGGTGATCGCGCTCGGCAGGGTGCTGCGCAAAGAGGATGCGGCGACCCACGTGATCGCCGATGTGGATGCGAAGGTGGCTTCCATCGCCCAGGCGAATCCACGGCTGACCGGCAAGACGTTCGTCTGCGCCTGGCTGGCCGGCCCGGCACAGCTGATCGTGCTGACCGATCCGGACGATGGGCTCGGCAAGGTCTTCACCCGACTGGGCCTGAGCATCCCGCAGAGCCTGCACGCCGACCAGGACACCCTCGCACTGCCGCCGGAGCGGATCGACGAACTCGCCGCCGATCTGCTGCTGGCGGGCTACTCCCCCGGCATGGACGAAAAGTACCGGCAGTTCCCGGGTTACGCCGATCTGCCTGCCGTGCGCAAGGGTGCGGTCGTCTTCTTGACACTCCAGGAGTTCAGCGCGATCACCCAGCCGACCGCACTGTCGGAGCCCTATCTGCTGAAGAAACTCGAGCCCGCCTTCGCGAACGCGGCGAAATAGTTCAGCGCGCGGCGACGAGTTCGTCGGCCTCGGCAAGTTCGGCCTCGTGCTCCTCGGTGTACTTGTCACCGGCGAAGTACGAGGCGACCGCGGCCAGGAACATCATGATCGCGGCCGCTACGAACACCACGATCAGGCCGGTGTGGAACGGCCCGGTGAGCAGATGCGGGAAGAACTCTTGTCCCGTGAGGGTGTCGGCATTGACGCCCGGCTTCGCCAATTCGCCGGTGGGGCCGAGCAATTCCTGGATCGGGTTGTAGCCGAGGAAGGCGGCGAACATGCTCGCTACCGGCGGCAGATCGGCGACCTGCGCGGCCGCCCCCGCGGATACGCCCTGGGCGCGCAGGCCGCTGGCCAGCGCCGACGGCAGGCTGGCGGCGAGACCGATGACAATGAGCGAGAAGAAGATTCCCATCGACAGCGCATTGCCACCGTTGAACAGCGTGCCGCGCATACCGGAGGCGGCGCCGCGCTGTGCCGCGGGCACGCTCGACATGATGGCGGCGGTGTTCGGGGAGAAGAACAATCCGCAGCCGATGCCATTGAGCATGACGATCGCGGCGAACATCCAGAAATCGAAGTCGACGGGGATGATCAGCAGCAGTAGGAAAGTGAGGCCCGCCAGTGCCGCACCGCCGACGGTGAACAGCCGCGAACCGTAGCGGTCCGACAGCCAGCCCGAAATCGGCCCGGCGGCAAGGAAACCCGCGGTCAGCGGCAGCAGGTAGATGCCGGCCCACAGCGGCGTCGATTCGTAGTCGTAGCCGTGCAGCGGCAGCCAGATACCCTGCAGCCAGATGATCAGCATGAACTGCATACCGCCGCGCCCGATCGAGACCAGCAGGTTGGCGAAGTTGCCGAGGCCGAAGGCGCGGTTGCGGAACAGCGTCAGGTGGAACATCGGCTCGGCGACCTTGGTCTCCACCACACAGAACACCCCGAGCAGGGCGATCCCGCCGAATACCGCGCCGAGCACCCAGGGATTGGACCAGCCGGTGGGGTGCTCGCTGTAGGGCTGGATACCGTAGGTGATGCCGGTCAGCAGTGCGGTCAGGCCGAATCCGAAGGTTATCGTGCCCGCCCAGTCGACCTTGCCCAACGTCCGCTGACCGACCTCGTGCAAGGAGCGGTAGGACCAGATGGCGCCGAGGATGCCGATCGGCACACTCACCCAGAAGACCGCGCGCCAATCCCATTCCGACAGCACGCCACCGATGATCAGGCCGAGGAACGAGCCCGCGACCGCCGCCACACTATTGATGCCGAGTGCGGTGCCGCGCTGCTTCGCCGGGAACGCGTCGGTGAGGATGGCGGTGGAGTTGGCCATCAGCATGGCACCACCGACGCCCTGGATCACCCGCCAGAAGATGATCCACATCGCGCCCGCGCTGCCCTGGAACGGGTCGAAGGACAGCAGCACCGCGGTCGCCGCGAATACCGCGAAGCCGAGGTTGTAGATCCGGACTCGACCGAAGATATCGCCGAGCCGCCCGAACATCACCACCAGCACCGCGGTGACCAGCAGATATCCCATCAGCATCCAGAGCAGGTAGCCGACGTTGCCCGCCTCCAGCGGATTCAGGCCGATACCGCGGAAGATGGCGGGCAGCGAGATCAGCACGATCGAGGCGTTGATCGCACTGAGCAGCACACCGATAGTGGTGTTGGTCAGGACGATCCACTTGTAGCGCGGATGATCTCGGTCGTAGCGCATGCGGCGACGGATGGTCTGGACGTCGTCCAGATCGAGATCGGCGGAGGAAATCGACACGGCAGGGCCCCTTGCTGATAGTTACATCCGCAAACTATATAGTTAGCCGATGCAACTATCAAACGCTGGCCCGCGGCCAGGCGCGCGCCAGATCCGACAAGTAGCGGAGTTCGTCGGCGCGATCCCGCACCACTGAGGTGGTTGCGCCGCGCCGTGTGACGGCCGCCACCGGAGACCTGCCGTCGGTCTTTGCCTGTGCGGCTTGTGCGATACGCAACGCGAATTCGCGCATATCCACATGCGATTCGCTCGCCTCCGGTGCGAACTGCTCGAGTTGCACAAGGGCGTCGCGGATTTCGACCGTCATGCGATACAGCCGCGACGTGGATTCGCCGCTGCCCGGATATCCCGGATCCAGCACGACTTCGGGAACCGCGGCGGTGAGAACTCGCCACAGTGGCCGCAGACGGCGGCAGCATCGACCCGCCCGGTCCAACTCGGCTCGCGCCAGTAGCGCGTTCACGAGGGGGATCGCGATCAAAGCGGTGAGGATAACCAGCGTCGCCGCCGCCCCGATCGTCCACCCGAGCCCGAAATCGTCGGGACGGGTTCCCATAGCCGTCCACACTGCACCGACCGGTGTGGCAACGAAGATGTACCCGCCGGCCACGAGCAGGGCCGAGTAGGTCAGCCGTTCCTTCGCGGTGGGCTTGGTGGCGCGGAGTTCACGAATGCAGGCACGCGTGAAGTGCAGCCCGCACAAGGCGGTCGGCACCGTGGTGAGCGACCATATCGCTGGACCCCAGTCGAGCGATAGGCCGGCACTGTCCGCGACGATGCTCGCCAGCAGGATGAATCCCACCGCGGCCGCGATCGTGTCATATCTGCGCTGGCGCCGTGCTGCCGTGTGCACGTCCGCACCATCGAGCAGCGTGGCGACACCGAAGACGTTGGCTACGGTCATGCAGCCGAAGATCGTAAAGAGGTTCATCGCGAGGTCGAACGAGCCGAGTCGACCGACGAACCCCAACAGCAACAGTCCCGGCAGATTCCAGCTGAGCGCGCGATTGAGGAGTCGATCGGTGATGGTGTCGTTGACCAGCCACCACCGGCCGATGGTGATCACAGCGACGAACACGCCGATCACCACCATCATCGCGATCGGCAGGGATTTCATAGTCCCAGACCGTAGAACTCCACGGCACCGCGCACCAACTGGCGCCGACCGGTCAGCTCTCGGCGGCCTTCCGATAGCCGCGAACGGCGAGCGCACCGAAGACCGCGACCAGGCCGACCGACCAGGCCAGCGTCTGCGTCATCGGGACCAGCAGCGGCCCACCGAGGGTGAAGTTGCGCATGGCCTCGATGGCACAGCTCATCGGCTGGGCGCGCACGACCGGCTGCAGCCAGCCCGGATAGTTCTGCACCAGAACGAAACCCGAGTTGAAGAACATACCGACCAGAACCACTATCGCGAACAGCTGAACAACCTTGTCGCCGAGACTGCTCACGCCGAGCAGGATCACCAGCGGGGTGAAGCCGACGATCACGATGACCGGCACGATCAGCACGCCCAGCGCCCCACCCCAGCCCTGCTGGAAGCGCAGGCCGAGCAGCATCCCGACCACGACCACCACCACCGTCGCGGCGGCCGCGCGGCCACATTCGGCCAGCAGCCGACCGACCAGTGCGGCGCAACGATGGATCGGCAATACCCAGAACCGGCGCAGCAGACCGCTTTCCCGCTCCCCGTACAGCGATATGCCCGTGCCCGTGGCACCGTACATGGCTCCGGACACCGCGACCATCGGCACGAATCCATAGATGGGGTCAGCACCACCGGTCGCCCCCAGCGACTTTCCGAGCACCAAGTCGTACATGAGCAGCAGCAGAATCGGCAGCGCCAGCGTGCTCGTGATCACCTCCGGCTGCCGCGACCATCGGCGCAACAACCGGCCGGTCTCGATCAGGCTCTGGGCCAGCAGGGATCCCCCCGGCCGCGGCTCATGCGTGCCGGAAGCATCCACTCGCACAACCTCTTCCACAATCACAACCGTCGTCCTTCCACGCGCGTCGCCAGGACCGCACCGCCCACCAGCAGGGCCCCGATCCAGATCGCGGCAACGCCCAACTGCGCGGTGAACCGGCCGTCGGCCAGACCACGCAGCGCATCGGTCACCTGGGAGACCGGCTGATTGCGCACGAACGGCTGAATCCAGCCCGGAAAGCCCTGCACCGGAACGAAACCCGTCGAGATCATGATCAGCAGTAGTTGCGGACCGAACAGCACGGTGCCGCTGAGATCCGGATTGCGGGTGACCGTGCCGAGGGTGTCGGTGCAGATCACCAGGGCCGCACCGAACGCCAGCGCGACCACCAGAAACACCAATGCCGCACCCGCGGCATGGAAACGGAACCCGAAAACCGTGCCGATCACCAGCGCGCCGACGAGCGCGGCCACCGCGCGCATCAGATTCGCCGACATCCGGGCCGCCACCGGAACCCACGACCGCAGCGGCATCGACCGGAGCCTGGTAGCCATCCCACCGGCAACCTCACGGGCGGCCCGATCGCCTGCGAACATCGACCCGAAGAACATGGCATACACCACGATCAACGGCAGCAGGTACTGCGCGTAGTCGATGCCCGAGACCTCCATGGAACGACGCAACGGCACATAGAAGCACACGTAGAACACCAGCGGCGCCGAGAACGCCAGCACCACATCGCCTTCCCGAAGGCCGGCGCGAATACTGCGCCCGCTCAACGCAGTCCACTGCATCCAGCCCGGAATATTCAGTGCTCCTGGCGCTTTCGTCGCTGCTTCGCGATTGCTGACCGCGCCGGGGCTACTCATGACGCGGCACCGACGCCGGGCTTGGTCAGCTCGATGAAGACCTCGTCGAGGGAGGGCCGGCGCAGCGCGATATCGATCAATTCGATTCCCGCGTTGTTGATCCGGTGCAGCGCCTCGGACAGTGTGACCGCACCGTCGGGCGCCGGGAGCGACACCCGGTCCTGCGATTCGGCGACGGTGACCACACCCAGATCGGACAGGGCCGCGAGCACGGCGGGCACATCGCCGGCATCGACCGGAACCACCTCGCAGTAGCTGGATCCCGAGCGAGCCTTGAGTTGATCGGCGGTTCCCTCGGCGATCACCGTGCCCTGGTCGATGACGATGATGTTGTCGCTCAACGCATCCGCCTCCTCGAGGTACTGCGTGGTGAGTAGGATCGTCACCCCCTGCGCCTTCAGTGATCGCACCAGCGACCACAGGCTCTGCCTGCTGACGGGGTCCAGGCCGGTGGTCGGCTCGTCGAGGAATACCACCTGCGGCGGGCGCACCAGTCCGCAGGCGATATCGATGCGCCGACGCATGCCGCCGGAATACTGGCCGACCCGCCGGTCCGCGGCCTCGGTCAGCGCGAACTGTTCGAGCAACTCCTCGGCCCGCTCCCCTGCGGCCCTGCGGCGCAAACCCATCAGGCGGCCGAACAGCACCAGGTTCTCCCGGCCGGTGAGCATCTCGTCCAGCGCGGCGTATTGGCCGGTGAGCATGATCGAGGACCGTACCTGCGCGGCGTCGCGGACCACGTCGTATCCGGCGACCGACGCGTGACCGGCATCGGGTCGGGTGAGGGTGGACAGGATCGAGACGGTAGTGGTCTTGCCGGCTCCGTTCGGGCCGAGCACACCGAGCACACTGCCCGCCTGCGCGCTGAAGGTGATGCCCCGCAAGGCTTTCACCGCACCGAAGGACTTCTCGACCGACTCGACGATGATCGCGTCGTCCGTCCTCGCTGCGCCCGGTCCCGCTGATGATTCCGACAAAGTGCTCTCCCTAACTACCCACATGCGCGTGCCAGAGCGGCCACCGCGCGCTGCCAGATATCGGCCAACTGCTGCGCCTGCGACTCGGTGAACAGCGCATCACTCCAGCGCCAGTAGGTGACCAGCTGGGTGCCTTCCTCGGTCGGACCGATCGCGGCACTCACACCCAGCGCGAAGCGCAGCGGAAAGTCGGGCTCGGGCACCAGCGGCAACCGCGCGGTCAACTCGAGATCGCCGACCCGCGCCCAGTGCGCACTGTCCGAGCCGCGGTCCGTGGTGAGGTCGAGCCGGCCGAGGTAGTTGAACTCCACCTGCGGATCTCGATCCCTCAGCTCAGGAACGCGCTCGACATCGCAGAGCAGGCCGAAGTCCATGCCGCTGTGCGGAATGGCTGCGATATGAGTGGAGACGGACTCCAGTACGGCCAGCGCGGCGGCGGGATCCGATTCGGCCCGTGCCACGTCGACATCGAAGCCGACGCCGAACCGGGCCGGAAAGAGGGTGGTGAACCAACCGACAGTTCGTGAGGTGTCGGCGCCGTCGGCGATGTCGTCCTCGCGGCCGTGCCCATACAGGGCGACCAGTGCTCCCGAGGTGGGGCTCTGGCCATGTCGAGCGCGCCACGTGGCCAACGTGATGGTCAACGCGGCGAGCAGGAACTCGCGAATACCCTCATCCTTGCTCGTCAGGCCCAGAATCCGCCGAGTCGTGGAAACCGGTGTATGCACGGCGGTCAACCGCAGCGTGGACCATGTGTCGGTCGCGGGATCCGGAAGACGTCGGCCCAGCACCGGATCCGGGGCCGCCAGTTGCCGGGCCCAGTAGTCACGTTGGGTACCGACCTCCGAGGTCGCCGCCCGTTGGTGCAACAGCTCGGCCCAGCGCCGATACCCGGTGAATTCGCCCATCACCTTCGGTGTGGCACCGGACCGGAGCTGTTGCGCGGCCTCGGCCAGGTCTGCGAACAGGATCTGCCATGACACGATGTCGATTGCCAGGTGATGAATGGTGAGCAGCAGTACGTCGTCACGATCACCGCACACGAATCGGATCGCCCGCACATTCTGGCCGGTGAACGGATCGATTCCGTCGAGTGTCGACTGCACGTTCGCGGTGACGGCGTCGCCCAGCTCGCCCGACACCTCGACACTGGACAGCATCGCCTCGGCGCGAACGGAGCCCGGCTCCCGGGTCGCGAGCCGGTAGCCGCCGGGAACCTCGTTCAGCTGCGAGCGCAGCATGTCGTGCGCATCCAATACCGCTTGCAGTACCGCCTCCAGACTCGCGCGATCCAAGTCGGCGGGCACCGCGATCAATGCCGACTGGGCAAACCTCCGGAAGGTGCCCTGCTCGTACATCCAGGAGACGAGGGGCAACGGCGCGACATCTCCGTAGTCGCCATCGTGGGGCGCTCGATCCGTTTCCGCTGCCCGCTCGATCGCCGCTGCCAGCCTGCGCACTGTCGGGTTCGACAGGACCATCCTCGGCGAGATGGTCAGACCGCGCCGGCGCATGGTGTTCACCAGTGAGATGGCAACAATGCTGTCCACGCCGAGAGCGAAGAAGTCGTCGTCGATCCCGGGTGTCACACCATCGAGCAATTCCGCGAAAACCGCGCACAGCACGCGCTCGGTTTCTGTCTCGGGCGCCGAAACACCCACGGCGCCAAGCGCTTCATGAGCACGCTCGGTCAGCCCACGGGTGTCCAGCTTGCCGTTGGGCGTCAGCGGCAAGGCGGGTAGCGCCACAATCCGGGCGGGCATCATATAGGCAGGAAGATGATCAGCGAGCGCGTCGCGCACATCGGTGACGGCACCCTCGCCGGTGACGAAACCGACCAGGACAGGGCCACTCTCGCGGCGAACCACGACAACGGCGGCGGCCTCGACCCCGGGAAGTCGGCGCAACGCTGTTTCGATTTCGCCGATTTCGATGCGATGGCCACGAATCTTCACCTGATCGTCGGCGCGGCCGAGATAGGCGAGATCGCCATTCGCCTTGCGCCGGACCAGATCTCCGGTGCGGTACATCCTTGCACCGGGCACGTACGGGTCGGCGACGAAGCGGCTCGAGGTCATGCCCGGTTTGCCGACGTAGCCCCGCGTCACCTGCCCGCCGGACAGATACAGCTCGCCGACGACACCTGCCGGAACGGGCAGCAGCAAGGGATCGAGGACATATGCGGCCATCCCCGCCGTCGCCGAACCGATGGTGGGACTCGGCCGTTCACCGGTCACCGAGGCGACCACGGCCTCCACTGTCGTTTCGGTCGGCCCGTAGCAGTTGAAGACATCGGTATCCGGTAGCGCCTGAAGCTCGGCCCACAGCCGCTCGTCGATGGCTTCGCCGCCCAACGCGAGCACCGAAAGCCCGGCCCGATCCATACCCGCCGCGGAAAGCTGCGCGTACATCGACGGTGAGGTATCAATCATGTCCAGGTCGTGCGTGGCGATACCCTCGACCAACCGCCGGGCATCGCGCATCTCGTCGAAGTCGAACAAGTGCACGGTGTGACCGTCCAGCAGTCCGACCAACGGCTGCCACGACGCGTCGAAACTCATCGACCAGGCATGCGCGATCCGCAGTTTGCGTCCGACCCGTGCCACCGCGGGTCGGTACACCCGCTCGCGATGGTCGGCGAAGTAGCTCACCAGCGCCGCATGGGTTCCGACCACGCCCTTGGGTTCGCCGGTCGACCCGGATGTGAAGATCACGTATGCGGATTGGTCCGGATGGACCTCCACGCGGGGGCTGTCCGTTGCCCCGATCGCGTCATCGAGGCACATGATCGGAATCGCATGGGTCAGCCCGTCGAGCACCGAGCGGCTCTCGCGCACCGTGACGATGAGAGCCGGGTCGGACTGCCGCAGCATCGAATTGATCCGGGCGGTCGGGGCCGTGACATCCACCGGCACATACGCACCGCCCGCCGCCAGCACCGCCAGAATCGCAACGATGGACTGGGCCGAGCGGGAAATGGCCAGTACGACAACGCTTTCGGCGCCGATCCCACGAGCGGTCAGCGCACCGGCGAGGCCGGAAACAGCCTCGTCGAGCTCCGCATAGGTGTATGTCTCGGTGGCGGTGGTGAGCGCGGGTGCATTCGGAGTCGCCGCGACCTGTGCGGCAAACAGTTGCGGCACAGTCGGATTCGACGGCATGCTCACGACCGGAGCGGGGTCGATCAGTCGGGCCCGCTCGTTCGGCAACAGCACATCCAGCGCATAGGGGCCCGAGTCCGCGCTGACCGCAAGTTGCCGCAGCACTGTTACCAGCCGTTCCCCGACCTCGGCCGCGGACAGGTGCGGCAGTGCCCCGGGCACCGCCTCCACAACGATCTCGAGCGTCCCGTCCAGCAGGTAGCACACGACCGTCAACGGATAGTGGGTCAAGCTCTCCATCGTGACCGGTACGAAACTGACGCCATTGGCGGTGGTGACAGTTTCCGTGGCGGTGCCGAGAGGCGCATTCTCGAAAACGAGCAGGGTGTCGAAGAGTGCGCCGACGCTGACCGCGCGATGGATCGTCGAGAGGCTCAGGTAACCGATATCGCGCATCGTCACCGATTCCCGTTGCAGCCGTGTGCAGTGCTGCGCGACGGACATCGCCGGATCCAGCCGCACGGCGATCGGCACAGTGTTGATAAACAGCCCGACCATGGAATCGATGCCCTCGAACGTCTCGGGACGTCCGGCGACAATGGTGCCGAAGATGACATCGCGGCGACCGGTAAGGCGCGCGAGGACAACCGCCCACGCGAACTGCACCGCGGTGTTGAGGGTGAGTCCGCCCGCGCGCACCCAGCGCGTGAGCCCCGCCGTCTCGGTGGCGTTCAGACGCAACCGATTCCGCTTCGGCGCACCGCCGGAGACAGCGCCTTCTGCCAGCATCAGCGGACCACTCGAGCCGCCGAGATAGTCGGCCCAGGCGCGCACGGCGGCATCGGTGTCCTGCGCGGCCAGCCAACCGATGTAGTCACGGTAGGGCCGAATCTCCGGCAGTGCCGCGGTGCGCCCGCCCGCCTCGTACACGGCGACGAGTTCGCGGCAGAACACGCCGATCGACCAGCCGTCCATCAGGATGTGGTGTGCGGTGAAGATCATCCGGCGTCTGCCGTCCGGCAAGGTCACGAGGACCACGCGGACCGCCGGTCCGCGTGTCAGATCGAATCGGTGGCGCCGCTGCTCCGCGCAGATGGCATCGAACTCCGCCAGTTCGGCACGGCACTCGAACCAGGGCAGCTCGACCCGGGTCGGCACGATCTGCACCGGCTTGGGAATATCGCGATCCCAGAACGACACTCGCAGATTGGGGTGCCGTTCCAGCAGAGCTTCGATGCTGCGGCGCAACAGCGCGGCATCCACCGGTCCGATGATCTCGTTGACGAACTGCATGGCGTACATATCCGCCCCGCCGTCGGCCAACTGCGCAAGTGAGAAGAAACCCTCCTGCAGCGGGCTCAGCGCGAGCACATCCTCGATCTCGGGTGTCGTAGTCATCGCTGTACCTTCCATGCCGCGGTCACCGCGGCCAACGCGTCGTCACTCAATCCGGATACCGTCATCGGCTGATGCGCACGGTCACCGGCGACGGACTGTTCCTCGTCCTGTGGCGCCTCGTCCACCGCGGCGGCCAACTCGGCGATGGTGATGTGCTCGAACACCATCGGCGGTGTCAGCGGCAGGCCGACCTGGTTCGCCTTGGCGGCCCATTGAATCGACATCACGCTGTCGCCACCGAGCTCGAAGAATCCGTCGTGCCGGCCGATCTCGGTGAGCTCCAACAGTTCTTCGAGAATCGCGATGAGTGTCCGCTCGGTTTCGGTTACCGGTGTCGTGTCGGTGTCCGCCGGGAACGAAGAAGCGGCCACCGTCAGTGGCGCGGTCTCCAGAACCAGCGAACCGGTGACATCCCACCGCCCGCGCTTTCCGGTACGGAACAACCAAGCGCCGGGATGCGTGGCATACGGATCGGCGACGAACCGTACGGCGGTCGCCGACCGGTCATTCAGGTAGCCGATAGCAAGTGAGGACCCGCCGACGTAGATATCCCCGATTACTCCGTGTGGCACCGGCCGCAGCCGATCGTCCAACACCAACAGACGCGTGCCCGGCGCCGGTCGCCCCTTGGACACGGCGGTCACGGGACCGTATACCGCTGCGCCACCGGCCTCGGCGAAGCCGTAGCGGAACCACGCCCGGGACTCGGGGGCCAACGCCGAGAGCAGACCCGGCAACTGCACCGGCCACGCCGGAGCGGCGACGACCCAGGTGCGCACCGACGGTGTCGCGGTCAGCCCGCCATGGGTGATCGTCGAGAGAATGTGCGGATCCGCCACCACCAGGGTTGGTTCGTAATCGGTGATGAGTCGCGCCAGGGCGTCCGAGTCCTCGCATTCGGCGGGGGTAGCCAGGACGATGGTCGCCTCCGCGGCCATCGCCGCTAGCAATTCGACCACGATGTCGAGGCTGTCCGATCCGAGCGCCACCAGCTGGGTACCACGCTCGCCGTCGATCCGGGAGCCGATACGCGACTCCAGTGCTCGGCGACTCAGCGCAAGGGACGCGTCGCCGACCGGCACTGAAACAAACGAAGCGCGTGCGAGACTTCCGATGAGATCGATCGCCGGATCGAGCAGAGACCATGCGGTATCCGCCCCGTCCGGTCGCCCGGCAGTCCGTCCCCCGCCCGCCGAATGGATGCGCAGGCACAGTTCGCCATAGGTAACGGTCTGGGTTCCGCAATACACCGCTACCCGGTCAGCGGGGGTGTTCTCGATCGCCGCGACGATCTCGGGGATGCTGTGCACCTGGCCGGTCTCGGACCCGGTGCTCCATTCGGCGAGGACCCGTTGCCGCTCGGCCGCGGCGAGCACCTCGACATCGCCGACCGCGATATCCGGTGTGCTGGCAAATGCCGCCAAAACCGCCAGCAGCCCGTCGGCGACCAGTTCGGCTGTCGCCTTGTCGTAGAGATCGGCGTGATAGACGACCTTCGCATCGACTCTGCCGTCAGCGCGAACGGTGAAACCAACATTGACGTCGAGAAAAGAATTGTCGATGAAATCGAGGAGCGAGTCGTCGAAGCCCAACGGCTCGGGGACCAGCCGGGTACCTCCCGAGGGGGTCAGATCCAGCGCTCGCTGCGCCCAGTCCTGGGCCCGGAAATGCAGCACGACCTGGTACAGGGGGTTGCGCGAACGCAACCGGACCGGACCGAGCGCGTCCATGACCCGCTCGATGGGAACCTCTTGGTGGCTGAACGCGCCGAGGGCCGCGTCCCGGCCGCGCATCAGGACCGAACGCAATGTCGGGTTGCCTGCCAGCCCGGTGCGCACGACCACGACGTTCGCGAACATGCCGACGAGGTCGTTGGTCGCCGCATCGACCCGCCCCGCGACCGGGGTGCCGATGGCGATGTCGTCACCGGCGCCGAGCTTGTGCAGCACGGTGACCAGCGCCGCCTGGCACACCATGTACTCGGTCACTCCCGTTTCCGCGGCCAGTGCCCGCAGGCGCGTCCACAATGACGCGGGCACGGTGAACGACACGCCCTTGCTATTTGCCGAGAGGGTGGCGGGCCGGGGCCGGTCGAGTGGCACCGTGATCTCGGCGGGAAGCCCTGCCAACGCGGCCCGCCAGTACTCGATCTCGGTCTGGCCGTACGGAATTCCCTTCTCGTCGAAGGCCGCGCGCTGCCACAGCGCGTAGTCGGCGTATTGAATCCGCAGCGGCGCCCGGTCCGGGTGGCCGGTCTGGATCCGTGCTCGGTAGGCATGGATCAGATCGGTGAGGAATACACCGAACGACACATGATCGGTGACCAGGTGATGCATCAGCAGCGACAACATATGCCGCGTCTCATCCAGCACGAATATCCGCGGGCGGATGAGCAACTCCGAATCCACGGCGAAGCGATATCTGAATTCCGAGGAGAGACGATCGCTCAGTCGCTGTTCGTCGACCACCGCGATGACGGGCACGTCAATCGGCGCGCTGGGGAGGATGCGCTGGTAGGGCACGCCGTCCCGATTCGGGAACGTGGTTCGCAATGCCTCGTGCCGCGCGATCACATCACCGATTGCGGCCGCGAGTACGCCGGTGTCGACCGGGCCGTCGAGCCGAACCACGTAGGGCAGGTTGCCGACCGGTTCGTCATGGTCGAGCTGGCTCGGCAACCACATCATCAGCTGGGGATAAGACAGCGGAATGTGTTCGGGGCGTTGGCCTGCGACGAGTTCCGGTTTGCCCGCGTCGACGGTCGGCGCAATCGGCCCCAGCGTGTCGGGCCGTTCGGTTCCGGTGTCCATGCCGGATTCACCACGATGCTGCTCGTCCACCTGGGCAGCCAATTCGGCAACCGTTGGAGTATCGAACGCGGCACGAACCTCGAGTTCGACGCCGAATTCGGCGCGGATTTCCGCGATCAGCCGGACCGCGAGCAGGGAGTGGCCACCCAGTTCGAAGAACGAGTCGTCGGCACCGACACTGTCGAGTTCGAAGATCCGCTCGAATACCGCGGCCATCCGCGCCTCGACGCCGGCGCTGGGCGCCCGGTGCCGCCGCGCACCGACCAGCACCGGAGCAGGCAGCGCCCGACGATCGAGCTTGCCGTGCGCGGTGATCGGAATCCGATCGATCTCCGCAAAGGCGGCGGGCACCATATACGCCGGGAGTTTCGCCGCGATATGTGCGCGCACCTCGGCGAAGTCGATCGGCGAACCCGCCGATTCCCCGACGAGATACGCCGTGAGCATCCGGCCGACCGCGGCGTGTTCGGTGACGATCACGACGGCGTGTGCCACGTCCGGATGGGCCGACAGCGCGGCTTCGACCTCACCGGCCTCGATGCGGTAGCCGCGGATTTTCATCTGGTCGTCGGCCCGGCCGACGAACTCGAGCAGGCCGTCCCGATTGCGCCGCGCCAGATCGCCGGTGCGGCACAGCCGCCCGCCGGGCCGGAACGGATCGGCGACGAATCGCGCGACGCTCAGGCCCGGCCGGTCCAGATAGCCACGGGCGAGCTGGTCTCCGCCCAGGTACACCTCACCGATCGTCCCGAACGGCACCAATTCCAGTGCGCTGTCGAGCAAATGGACCGAGACGCCGAGGTTGGGGCGTCCGATCGGCACGACTCGATGCCCCTGCGGCGTGTCCACCTCGTAGTGTGTGGACGAGACCACCGCCTCGGTCGGGCCGTAGTGATTGCGCAGGCGCACACCGAATTCGGTGACGAGCCGGTCGGCCACCTCACCCGGCAGCGCCTCGCCGCCGACCGGAACGAAGCGCAGCGTATGCCATTCGCGCAGCTCCGGTAGCTGCAACAGCGTGCTCAGCAGCGAGGGCACCATATGCAGCACGGTGACGTCGTACCGGGCGATCATGTCGCTCAGATAGGGGATGTCGGTGAACGTATCCGGCTTGCCGATGATCAGGTGCGCGCCCAGCGTGAGCGTGACGAAGACCTCGAGCAGCGACGCGTCGAAGCTCACCGATGACGATTGCAGCAGGCGGTCGTCGGCGGTCATGCCGAACTGGGCGTCGAATCCGGTGAGATGTTCGGCAATCGCACCATGCGATACCGGTACGCCCTTGGGCTGCCCGGTCGATCCCGAGGTGTAGATGACATACGCCAGATTCGACGATCGCAGCGGCCGGATTCGTGCTGCGTCCGTGGGATTCGTCGCCGGGAGCGTCCCCGCAGCGGCCTCGGCCTCGGCCAGTGCGGTCAGGTCGAGAGTGATCTGTGGTTGCGCATCGGCGATGAGATATTCGATGCGATCGTCCGGATAGGCGGGATCGATCGGGAGATAGGCGGCTCCGGCTTTCAACACCGCCAGCGCGGCGACCACGAACTGGGCGCTGTTCGGCAACTTCAGCGCGACGATGTCCTCGGTACCGACGCCGCGCCCGATGAACCAGTGCGCCAAGCGATTCGCGCGCCGATCCAGCTCGGCGTAGTTCAGCGTGCCCGCGTCGGAGCTGATCGCGGGATGGTCGGGGTACACCGCGGCAGTCGCTTCGAACATGGCGGCCAGTGTGTTCGGCCCCGCGGCCACGTCGGCGCCGTATGACACATCGGCGATCTGCGCTCGTACCGACTCGCCGAGGATATCGATCGCGGCGACCCGCCGTCCGGGATCGCCGAGCGCGCCGTCCAGCAACCGGACATAGCCGGCCAGCATCTCCTCCACCAGCGCGCGATCGAGCACATCGGATTGGAAATTCGCCTCCACCGTCGCGCCGCTCGCGCGCTCGACGACCATGAAGCCCAACGGCTCCTGCGCCGCCAGACCGCCCAGATCCAGTGCGGTGACCTCGATTCCGGCGAGCGAGAGCCCGTTCTCGTCGCCGCGGACACCGAAGCTCAGCGCGACCAGCTCGGCCATGCCGTCGCTGCCGGGCGTCCGGTTCGGGTTGCATTCGCGGATCACGCGATCGATACCGACACCGCGATGGGCGAACGCCGCCTGCCATGCCGCACCTGTCGAGTCGACCAGCGCGTCGAAGCTGTCGGCGGGATCGCCGGAGAACCTGACGAGCAGCGTATTGCCGAAATATCCGACCAGCCGCTCCGCATCCTGCCCGCGCCGATCGGTGATCGGCACGGCGACGAGGAAGTCCGAGGCCGCCGTGTATCGCCGGATCAGCGCACCGAACGCGGACAGCAGGACCGTGAACGAAGACACCGAATGCTTTCGCGCATACTCGTTTACGCGATGCGTCAGCTCCGGCGACAGCAGGCGGGCAGATCGGCCGGACTCCCGTGCGGTGGTCCCGGAATGCGGTTGCCCGCCCGGTAGCTCCGGCCGTTCCGGCAGCGGGGTCAGCGTCCGGCGCCAGAATTCGATCTCGGTGTCCTCGGCCGGGTCCGCCGCGGGCAGATCGGCGTATTGCGCCCGGAGTTCGGACAGTGCTCCGGCATCGCGGTAGGTCGCATTCACCTCGGTGAAGAAGACCCGCCACGAGTCGTCGTCCCAAGCGATGTGGTGCGCAACGAGAATCAACGCGTGCTCGGCCGGACCGCATCGCACCAGGCTCGCCCGCAAGGGCAGGTCATCGGCCAGGTCGAAGCTGCGATCGGACGCACGTCGCGCGAGATTCTCGAGTTCCCGATCGCGGATATCATCCGGCAGCGCGGTGAGATCGTGTTCGCGCCAGCTGAATTCGGCATCCGGATGGAAAACCTGGTGCGGCTCGCCGCCGTCGACGCGATAGGTCGTGCGCAGGATCTCGTGTCGCGCAACGACGGTCGCGATGGCGGTGCGCAGGCGCGCCGCGTCCAGCGCACCGACGAGACGGTAGCCGACGCAGATATTGAGGGCGGTGCCGTCCGGATCGCGGGTCTGCAGAAACCACATGCGGCGTTGTCCAGGAGACAGTCGGTTGCGCTCGGCTTCGGACCGCGGCGGATTCGACACCGGTTCCATCCGGGCCAAGCCGACCTCGGACAACCTCCGTTGCAGCAATTGCTTTCGGCGTTCGCGCACGGCGTCCGTCATCTGCATGCTCCTCAGCTGATCGGTCCACAGACTGGTCTGCTCGACCGAGCCTTCCAAAAATTAGCGTAGCCTAGCCTAATATGTGACTGGTTATTCGGCCGTCACTGTTTGTCGGCTACGACAGCCATCGAGTCACCGAAGAGGTCGAGCTCGATGCCCGATCGGATATCGGCGTGCAGCCCGCGCAATCCGTCCCGTACCGTTCGCACCTCGACGACGCGCAGTCCACCAACGGCTCGAGCGCCGGCGCCGAGTACCTCGCCCAATTCGGCGATATCCGCGGCGACGTGCGGAACACCGTGCGCGGCACACAGCATGGCGATATCCGTTCCGTGCGGTGTGCCGAACACTCGCTCGAAGACATCGGCATGCTCCGGTGCCCCCTGTTCGAGCACACCGAAGATCCCGCCGCCGTTGTCGTTGGCGACCACGATCGACAGGTCGCGCGGAACGGGTTCCGACGGACCGACCAGCAGACCGCCGCTGTCGTGCGCGAAGGTGAGATCACCGAGCAGCGCGACCGTGCGGCGCCCGCCTGCGAGCGCCACACCCATCGACAGCGACACCAGCCCGTCGATCCCGGCGACTCCTCGATTCGACACAACTCGAACGCCCGCGCGACGTTGCCACGTCATCGCCACATCGCGCACCGGGTTGGACGAGCCGATGACGAAGGTGTCCGCGGCACCGAGCGCCCGGGTGACGGCCCTGGCCACGTGCATTCCGGTCACCTGGTCGGTCTCGTCGAGCGCGCGGTGCACCCTGGACCGCGCGACGCTGCTGGCCGCGCGACAGACATCGACCCACACCCGGTGCGGTGTCCCGGTCGCCCGTATGGTGCGCCCGACCGCGTGTGCCGTGCCCGCCACGTCGGTCCACGACCGGTCCGGGGTCACCACGATGACCCGGACCGATGGTGACGCGAGCAGTTGCGTGACGGACCGGTGCAGCGTCGGCCGCCCGACCACGACCACCTGCTCGGGATGCAGCTCACGCAGTACGAGCGGGTGCACCGCACACTCCGGCGGTGGGGCCGACGGTTCGGCGACCGTGGGAACACCGGCCAGCTCGGGCAGTGTCGGCGCACCGTGTCCCGCCACGACGAGGGTGTCCAGGCTGAGATCGACGTGCACCGGCGCGTCGATGGTGGTCGGCTCGACGACCGTCCACGGACCACCGCCGCGTCGACCGGGCGGCGGCTCGCAGGCACCCGATCCGACCAGCGGATCGGCGAACGGAACGTCCAGATGCACCGGTCCGGGATTGCCGTCGCGCAGGCCGAGGCCGGTGGCGGTCAGCCTGGCGATACTCGCCCGCCACCGCGCGTTGTGCCGCGGCAGCCGGTCGCCGCCGGGTGGATATCGGTGGTCCGCCTGGGCCAGCACCGTCGTGGCACGGACCGCGGGACCGAATATGTCGGGCTGGACGATGGTTTGGCTCGCTCCGGTGCCCTGTAGCTCCCCCGGCCTGTTCGCGCTGATCACCATGAGCGGGACGCCCGCGTAGCTCGCCTCGAGGACACCCGGGAGCAGGTTGGCGACCGCCGTACCGGAGGTGGTCACCACCGGGACGACGGTGCGACTGCCCGCGGCCAGCCCGAGCGCGAGGTAGGCCGCACTGCGCTCATCGATCCGCACATGCAGCCGCAGGCGCCGATCGGCGTCGGCCCGATGCAGCGCGAAAGCCAGTGGGGCGTTTCGAGATCCCGGGCAGAGCACCACCTCGCGGACACCGCACCTGATGAGTTCGTCGACGATGACACCGGCTTGTATCTGCGCCGCACTGGGCTCGGCGACCTCGACCCGATCAGCGCGCATGAGCTTCGACCAAACTCATCTCCAAGGGCAGGCCCTTGATCGAAACGAGCTCGAATCCGCTGGCCGCCAACAACGTCCGATACTCTTCATCGGTTCGTTCCCGGCCACTGGTCATCACGAACATATGCATGTCGAACGCGGTGGCGACCGGAGTGGGCCGCAGATCGGATACGACCCGCTCGACGATCAGCAGCGTCGAGCCAGGACGCATCGCGGCCCGGCAGTTCGCCAGGATCGTGCGCGCCCGGTCGTCGTCCCAGTTGTGCAGGATTCGACACAGCACTGCGACATCGCCGCCCGCGGGCAGCACATCGAAGAAGTCACCGGCCAGCACCTCGCAACGTTGCTGGGCTATGAATCCCCGCAACCGATCCGCCGCCGCCGCGACCGCGGCCGGTCGCTCGATCAACCTACCGGTCGCATCGGGCACCGCCGACAGAATGACATCCAGCAGAGTCCCGTCGCCCCCGCCGACATCCACGACGCACTTCCCGCTGAAGTCGTACACCGTGGGCAGATCGGCGACGAACATGCTGCCGACCGCGATCCCGGAGCCGTAGACCGCGAGCGCGTCCGGTCGGCTACCCAGATAATCGAATACGGACTCGCCGTGCGCTTTGGTGAACGGCTGCTCGCCCACGCGCAGCGCGGGCACCAGCTCGTTCCAGGCATCGGCGAAATACTGCTCCTGGTACAGGCGGACCAGGTTGCGCATGGACTGCGGATGGTCGGCGCGCAGCAGCGCACCGACCTCGCTCAACGCATATCGATCCGCGTCGTCGCGCGTGATGATGCCGAGAGCGCGCAGCATCCGCAACAGGCGAGTCAGCGATTCCGGTGCGACCCCGGCGGCCGCCGCGATCGCATCGACGTCCATCGGCCCCGCGCGCAGCAGATCGGCAATGCCCAGATCGACGGCCGCACCGATACTGCTGCTCACCCATCCGCCGATGAGCAGCCGTAGTAACTCGGACTGACCGGCCGTGACATTGGGTTCGTCGATCGATGTCACCGCTGCTCACCCGACTCGCTGATGATCTCGAACCAGGCTGCGACGGTTGGCGTTTCGGCCAGCACCCGCAGCGGCAGGTCGTATCCCCCGGCGCGCAGGGCGCCGGCCAGCCGCATCATCCGCAGTGAATCCAGGCCGTGCTCGAACAGATCGGCGTCGTCGGGCAGGCCCCAGGTGGCGTGACCGAGCGCTTTCGCGGCGGCACCACGCACGTCGTCGATCGTCCAGCCGGGCGCGGCCTCGGTTTCGGATTGTGTCTCGTACATGTCAGTTCCCTTCCGCAACAGTCCGGTCCGCATTACCGGTGAGCTCGGACTCGACCTGTTCGTCGCCGAGTTCGAGAATCTCCAGGTACATCCGGGCGATCTCGTCCAATCGCCCCGGCGATTGCTCGCGGGCCAGCAGGCCGCGCGCGAGTTCGCCGAGCGTCGGCGCGCCGAGCAGCAAATGCAGCTCGATGGTCGGATCGGCCAATACCTCACGCAGCTCGCGGGTGACATCCACCGCGACAACGGAATCGCCGCCGAGCGCATAGAAGTTGTCCTCGACACCGACCTCGGGAACCTGCAGGACGTCGCGCCACACCTGCCCGAGCACGGCTTCCAGCGGCGTCGTCGGCTGCACTCGCCGCTCGGCCCGACCGGCGGCCTCGGCCGCCGCCGCGACCAACGCGCGATGGTCGACCTTCCCGTTCGGGGTCAGCGGTAGCGACTCGATCAGCCGCACCGTGCCGGGGGCCATATGCGCGGGCAACGCCGCCGCGATATCGCGGTCGAGTTCCTCGACGTCGGCTCCGTTGTGCGCCACGACGTGCGCGACCAGCGCCCGCGAACCGCGGCCGTCCGCGGTCGGCACCGGCGTCACCACCGCGGCGTCGACCTGGGGCAGCGACGCCAGCGCGGCCTCGACATCGCCGAGTTCGATGCGGTGGCCGCGGATCTTGACCTGCCGGTCCCTTCGACCGGCGAACTCGATATCGCCGCTCGGCAGCAAACGGCCGAAATCGCCTGTGCGGTACAGTCTTTCACCGGTTTCCGGCAACGTGACGAAGGATTGCCCGGTGCGCACCGGATCATCGAGATATCCGCGCGCGATTCCCGGCCCACCGCAATAGATTTCACCGACGACACCCGCAGGCACGGGGCGCATCGCCTGGTCGAGCAGGAGGTAGCGGGTGTTCGCGATCGGCCGCCCATACGGAATCGAGCGCCAGGTGGGATCGACATCGCCGACCACGTACCAGATGTTCCACAGCGTGGTCTCGGTCGGGCCGCCGATGCCGACCAGGCGCGCATTCGGGCAATGTTCGCGCAGCTGGTCCACCAGCGCGGGGACGACCCAATCGCCGCCGACCATGGCCAACCTCAATGAGGTGAGTGGCGTTCCGCCTTCGGCATGCAGCATTTCCAGCATGGCGGGCACCGAACACCACACCGACACCGCATGTTCGGCGGCGAGGCTGCGCCAGTGCCGCGGATCGCGCTGCCGGTCGGCGGCGGGCACGACGATCGTCGCCCCGGCACACAGCGCGACGAATACGTCGAATCCGGACATGTCGTGGTGCAGTGCCGACACCGCGAGAGATCGGTCCGCCGAGCCGATCTCGAAGCTGGTCATCGTATCGACGACGCAGTTCGCCACGCCGCCGTGCTCGATCATCACACCCTTCGGCTCCCCGGTGGATCCCGAGGTGTACAGCACGTAGGCGAGATCATGCCGATCGATCGCGACCTCGGGCACGAGCGGACTCGACGCCCGCACCGCCGCGCCGTCGATATCGACCAGTGCGAGCTGCGGCAGATCCTCGGCCACCGCCCGCACCGCGGCGGGCGTCGCGGCACCGGTCAACGCGGCGATCGCACCCGAGCGCTGGAGAATGCCGCGGATACGTTGCGGCGGAAGGGCGGTGTCGATCGGCAGATATGCCGCACCCGACAGCAGCACGCCGTACACCGCGGCGAACTGGCGCCAGCCCTTGTCCAGCAGGATGGCGACGATCGGCTGACCGGTGGCGGCGCCGGAGGTCTCGCGCAATCGGTTCGCGATGCGACCGGCCTGTTCGAGCAGGGCGCCGTAGCTGATCGTCACCGAACCGTCGATCAGTGCCGGATGTTCGGCCTGACGGCGCGCACGCTCGATGAACAGCTCCGGCACCAGGGCCGCCGCCGTATCGACCGGTCGTCCGGTCAGTTCGGCGGCCGCGAGCGGCACCAGCGACAGGTCGGTCTGCTGCCACAGTTCGGTGGATTCCGCGAGGCGTTCGAGTAACTCGCGGAACGCGGTGAACATGGCATCGATCACGCCGGGCGCGAACGCCGAATCGACTGTGTCCCAGTTGTAGTACAGCTCACCGTCGGCTTCATGGATCTGTACGTCGAGGCTGACCTGCGGGGTCTGTGACAGCGCGTACACCTCGCGGACCTGACCGTCGAACGGAGTCCGCGCACCGTCGGACCACCCCAGGGTGCTGGTGAGCACGATCGGCAGCTGCGCGCGATCGGCGATGCCGTCGTGACGGGTGAGCTCACGCATGAAGCGCAGACCGCTGTAGTGGCTGTGCTCGAGGTCGTCCCACAGGGTCGCCTGAATCCGTTTCGCCCGCGCCGCGAAGGTCGCGGCGCTGTCGTGGTCCACCGCGAGCGCCGAAATCGATGCGAACTCCCCCACCACCGACTCGACCTGCTCGTGCAGCGGAATCCGGTTCATGCTGGGGATATTCAGCGCGAAGCTGCGCTCGCCCGACCACACCGCCAAGACCTCGGCGAACGCGGCCATCATCAAGGCCGAGGTCGTGAGCCCGTGTGCCCGTGCGTATTTGGTCAGCTGCCGCCACTGCGCGGGCGGCAGACCGGCCTCGCGGCGGGTGAAGCGGGTCGTCGAATTCTCGGTAGAGCGATTCGCGGGCAACCGCGGCGCTGCGGGGAAGCTCGGCACCCGGTCGATCCAGTACCGCTGGGCCCGGCGATAGATTTCGGAGTGCTCTAGTTCGGCGAGGGCACGCACATAGTCGCGGAAGGTCAGCGACAGTTCGGGAAGTTCGGCTGCCGGATCCCGGTAGCGCAGACTCAGCTCCGCCAGCAGCAGTCGCCAGCTGAGATAGTCGAAACACAGTCCGTCGAAGCCGATGTGGATACGGCTGACCTCATCGTCGAGCCGACTCACCGCGACGTGGAACAGCGGCCAGGTCCCGGGTTCCGGCACCAGATGCGAGTAGGTGTCGCGCAACTCCGCGAGCCGGGCGGTACGAGCGCTCGCGGTGAGCCCCCGCAGATCGTGTATTACCGGCTGGAACGGCGGAACCGATTCCAGTACCCGCTGTTCGCGTCGATCGATATCGATGACCAGGCGCAGCGCCTCGTGCCGATCGATCAGCGAGCGCCAGGCCGCCGCGAACCGATCGATATCGATGGCGCCTTCGTATTCGTAGTATCCGTGGGCCGCGACACCGCTGAATCGGAACGCGTCATCGCGCCCGAGCACGTATGCCAGTTGCGTATCGGTCAGCGCGAACGGCCGGTACCGGTCCTCAGGCGCGGGCCGGACCTCGGGAAATCCGGTTGTCACCGTGCCACCTCCGCCTGGCGTAGCTTCTTCTTGTCGACCTTGCCGATGGCGGTGCGCGGCAGCGTATCCGCGACGCGGATCAGGTCCGGGATCTTGTACGCGGCTACCCCGCGCTCGGTGAGGAATCGGGCGATCTCCGGTTGCGCGGGTGCGGCGTCGTGCGGCACCACAACCGCGCAACTGCGCTCGCCGAGCACTTCGTCCGGAACACCGATCAGCGCGACATCGCGCACCGCCGGGTGGGCGAGCAGATGATTCTCGACCTCCTCTGCCGCGATCTTCTCCCCGCCGCGGTTGATCTGGTCCTTGACCCGGCCCTCGAATACGACCTGTCCATTCGGGAGCAGGCGGATCAGATCGCCGGTTCGATAGAAACCGTTGTCGGTGAAGGAGGTTCGGTTGTGGGCGCCGCCGCGGAAGTAGCCGCGGATCGTGTAGGGCCCCCGGGTCAGCAGTTCACCGATGTCCCCTTCAGGAACCGTGCTCCCGCTCTGGTCCACGACCAGCAACTCGTCGTCCGGCGAGACCGGCCTGCCCTGGGCAATCGTGCGCGTCTCGAGATCATCGCCGGAATCCTGGAATCCACACAGGCCCTCTGCCATTCCGAATGCCTGGTGCAGTTGACATCCCAGCGCGGGCTCGACGCGGCGGGCGAGTTCGAGGGGAAGTTTCGAGCCACCGATGACGACGCGGCGCAGGCTCGACAGGTCGGCGGCGGCGTCGGCGGCGAGTTCGACCCACACCAGGGCGACGCCGGGCACCAATCCGGTGTCGGTGACACCGTGGCGTTCGATCAGGTCGAAAGTGATTCCCGGATCCGGACTTTCGGCGAGGATCAACGTGCCGCCGGCGTGGAAGGTGGCGAGTAGCCCGTGCGTGAGAGTCCAGTTGTGGCCGAGCGGCAGGCAGACCATATGGCGGGTCGTGGTGTCGTATGAGCACGAGTCGGCGACGGCGCGTCCGCTGTAGGCCCAGTCGTCGTGAGTACGCGCGACGAACTTCGGCAGCCCCGTGGTACCACCCGAGAGCAGCAGGATCGCGACGTCGGCCGGGTCGGGTTCGGGATGCTGGATCGGCTGCTGGCGCAACGTTTCCAACGGCACGAACTCGGCGGCATCGCCGAGGACGATCACGTGCCGCAACTGCTCGGTCCGCTCGGCGACCGTACGGGCGAGTTCGCGATGGTCGAAACCATCGATGAAGTCGGCCGTCACATAGGCGACCGCGTCGGTGCTTTCGACGAAATGCGTGATCTCGGCGGCCCGATGCGCGGGCAACGCGAACACCGGGATCGCGCCGACGCGCAGCAGCGCGTACATGACGACCACGTATTCGACTCGGTTGGGTAGCTGGACCACGACCCGATCCCGCGCCCGGATGCCCAGCGTGTGCAGGCCGGCCGCGTAGCGGTCCACCTCGGCATCCAGCTCCGAATATGTCCAGCTGCGAACGGAATCCACCACGGCGACGGCATCGCCGTACGTCGCGCCGTATCGGCGAAGTGTGGCGGCGAGCGACTCTCCGCGCCAGTATCCGAGCTCGCGGTACCGGGAGGCGAACTCCTCGGGCCAGGGAACAAATCCATCGAGCATGGGCCCTACCTCACCTACCTGTGACCAAGAACCTGATTTGAACCAGGCTCGCCTAACTTAGCGAATTAAGGTTAGCCTATACAAACTTAGATCGGTGGGCGCTCGCGAAGATCCCACCGGACGCACCCGCCCTTTCGTGATCCGAAACGGCCTCGGCATACGAGATGCCAAGGGCGCCAACCGGTCTGAGGCGCCCACTTATCAGGGGCGCAACTCGATGTTAGATTAGGCCAGGCTTACCTATCTCTAGGGAACCACGTCGACTGCCCGGTGACAACCGGGCAGCCCACTGGAGCTAGGTGCCGATGAGAGCGAGGAACCAATGAGTAGCTCGACCGAGCGACCGACCCACGACCGCACAACCCGACCACCGCGACGGTGGTGGTTGCTCGCCGCGCTCGCCGTCATCGCTTCCTTCGCTGTCGGATGCGGCTCCGATACCGACGATGCGCCCGCCGCCGACGCCCGGGTCACGGTGACCCATCGACTGGGCGAGACGGTGATCACCGGCACGCCGAAACGCATCGTGGCACTCGACACGCAGTGGCTGGAGGCGACGCTGGCACTGGGCGTCACACCGGTCGGCTACCTCGACAACATCAGCCAGTTCATGGGTGGCCAGCGCTTGCCATGGCAGCCCGATTCGCTGTCGAGCGCCAAGGCACTGACATCGACCGGCGACATCGCCGAGCAGGTGGCGGCGCTCGAGCCCGATCTGATTCTGGCGCAGGGGTACACCACCGACCAGGCCCTGTACGACAAGCTGTCCAAGCTCGCACCGACCATCCCGGCACTGGGCAGCGCACAGGTCGACAAGTGGACCGATCAGCTTCGGACGGTCGGCAAGGTGCTCGGTCGAGAAGACAAGGCGACAACGGTCATCGACGGCGTGTACGGGCAGATCAATGATGTCGCGAAACGCTATCCGAGCCTGTCCGGCAAGACCTTTCTCACCTGCTGGCTTGCCGGCCCCAGCCAATTGATGGTGCTGGCCGACCCCAACGACGGAGCCACTGAACTGTTCACCAAGCTCGGTATGAGCCTGCCCAAACATATCGTCGACGAGGGGGCCGCCGCGGGGGGCCGACTGTCGCTGTCACCCGAGCGGCTGGGTGATCTCGACTCGAATCTCCTGGTGGCAACCGGAGAATCGCTGAAGGAACTCCCGGGATACAACACGCTGCCCTCGGTCCAGAAGGGGAGTATCAGCTTCATCGACCTCGCCTCCGGCAGCGGCCTCAATCAGCCGACGGCACTGTCGTTGCCCTACATCCTGAAGCAACTGGAGCCCGCGCTCGCAAAAGCGGCCGCGTAGTCGGAGCCGAGGCCCCGGGGCTCGGCATGCGGGATCAGCGTGCAAAGCAGCCTCGGGGCCGCACAGGCAGCCGAAGCGCGCCGGCGTCAACCGCTCGGCGGGGCGAACGCTCCACCTGCGACCGGGTCGCCGAACGGAAGCAATCGATATGTGGAGTAGCAAAATGCAGCACAGACCACGGTGGATCAGGCAGTTCCACAAGCCGAATTCACCAGATCACCGCCCATTATTGATCTTTCCGCACGCTGGCGCCGGCGCATCGGCATACCGTGCGTTTTCCAAGGCGTTCAGCGCGAATTACGACGTCATCGTCTTTCAGTACCCGGGGCGCCAAGACCGAGCGCACGAGCCGGCGTTGACCTCTCTCCCCGAAGTCGCCGCGGGTGCGTTCGACGAATTCCGGGATTCGATCTTCAACCGCGGGGTGCCGATCACAACATTCGGCCACAGCATGGGCGCGCTTGTTTCGTTCGAGTTCGTCCAGCTCGCCGAAGCGGCGGGAATCGACGTCCGGCAGCTCACGATCTCGGCGGCGGTTGCCCCCTGTCGCGCCGCAAACAGGAGACCGACCCCACAGGAGGATGAGCAGCTTCTCGACCACCTCGCGATGCTCGAGGGAACCAGTCGTGACGTCTTCACGAACCTGGAGGTCATGCGGATGGCGCTGCCGGTCATCAAGAGTGACCACCGGGCGGCCGATGCCTATTCCGGCGCCGAAAATGTCAAGATAGCGGCGAGAATTCATGCGATCTGCGGTGACAGCGATCCGATCGTCACGATGGCGGACCTCAATGGCTGGCGTAAGCACAGCGACGATGTCGACGTCACGATGTTCGAGGGCGGGCATTTCTATCTGAACGATCAGGTCGACGCTATCGCGCAGTTGCTGACACCGAGTGCACAACACGGACGGACAGCATGAATCCCGGGGATCGGCCGGACCGCGATCACGTCGTAATTTCCGGAATAGCCGTCGAGGCGCCCGGCGGAATCGACACCCCCAGTTCGTTCTGGTCCGCACTGGCGGATTCGAGGGAATTGATCGGCCCGTTTCCGCGGGATCGCGGTTGGCCGATCGACGATCTGCTGTCCCTTGCCCGCCTCGACGGCTGGGGAAAGGTCTGCGACGCCGGCGGATTCCTCGACGGCGCAGCGGCATTCGACCCGGCCTTCTTCGGTCTCGCACCGCGCGAAGCCATCGCGATGGACCCCCAGCAGCGGGTGGGAATGCGAGTGGCCTGGAAAGCGCTGGAAAACTCCGGGATCAATCCCGGCGCGATCGATGGCGAGGATGCCGGCTGCTTCATCGGCGCGTCGCCGATGGAGTACGGCCCGCGCGCCGCCGAGGCCAACGAGCACAGCGGATACCGGGCCGTCGGCCTGGCACAACTCGGGGTTGCCGGTCGGATCTCGCACAGTCTGGGTCTGGTCGGCCCTTCGATGTGTGTCGACTCCGCGTGCGCATCGTCTTTGAGCGCGCTGCACCTGGCTACCGCGTCCGTGCGTTCCGGTGAATGCGAGTGGGCGCTCGCCGGCGCGGTGTGCGTAATGGGGTCACCACTCGCGTTTTACGAGTTCTCGAAGAACAACGCTCTCTCGACCGACGGGCACTGCCGGTCATATGCCGATGACACCGACGGCACGTTATGGGGTGAGGGCGCGGTCGTCGTCCTGATCGAACGCGAGTCGCGCGCCCGGCGGCTGGGACATCGGATATATGGCCGTGTTCTCGCCACGGCCACGAACCACAATGGCAAGGGCAGGCCGATTCTCGTGCCCCGCGCACACGCGCAGGAAAGGCTGATTCGCAAGACCGTCGAGATGGCCGGAATCGACCCGGCCGCGGTCGGGATGATCGAAGGGCACGGCACTGCTACCCGGGCCGGTGACGTGGCCGAGCTCACCGCACTGCAGAACACCTACGGCTGCGCGGGAGCCGACCCACTACTGGGCTCGGTGAAATCGAATGCCGGGCACGCGCAGGCAGCCGCGGGGATGTTGGGCCTGATCAAGCTGCTACTCGCGGGCGAGCGCGGTTACATTCCGCCGAGCCTGTTCGCCGACAATCCCACCACGAAGGTGGATTGGGACCGGTCGACGCTGCGGCTGGCCACGAAAATGCAGCCCTGGGAACCGGCCAACGGCGTCCGCTACGGTGCCGTTTCCTCGTTCGGCGCAGGAGGATCCAACGCCCACGCAATCATTGCGATGCCCGTTCGTGAGGAGAGCGACAATTTCTAGCTACCAACTGCCCGACGGCACCGTTCCGGTACTCCTGTCGGCGGATACACCCGGCCTACTGCGCAAGGAGGCTGCCGCGCTTCTCGCCTACGTGGTGAATCGTCCCGGCATTGCGCCGTGGCAGATCTCGGAAATGCTGTTCCGCACCCGGGTTGCGCGCCGAAATCGCGCACTGTCGATGGTGACCGACCGGGCCGAACTCATCACCGCCTTGCGAGCTGTCGCCGACGGCGGCGCGCACTCTTCGGTGGTGTGCACGACCGCCCCTGCCACGGCCCGGCGGCTCGCATATGTGTTTCCCGGTCAGGGCGGTCAGCGCCCGGGAATGGGCCGGCTCTACTACGAGTCCGCACCCGCGTTCCGTGCCGAGGTAGACCGCTGTGACGATATCTTCCGCGAACTGTTCGGCGAGTCGCCGTTGAAATACGTTCTGGACGACAATGTTCCGGCCGATGACAGTGCCCGAATCGTCCAGCCCGCACTGTTCATGCAGATGGCCGGGCTGGCCGCACTGTGGCGGTCGGTGGGCATCGAGCCCCGCGCCGCCGTCGGACACAGCCAGGGCGAGATCGCCGCGGCATATGTGTCGGGCAAAATGACCCTGGCCGACACGATTCTGGTTGTCGGCACCCGAGCGCACGCCGTCGATACGATCGCATCCGACGACTATGCGATGGCGGTGGTCGCCGCCGATCGCGACGAGTGCGAGGAACTGCTCGCGCGACGGTCGGGATGGGCGCAGGTGTCGGTTGTCAACTCGCCGCATATGACGGGCATCTCAGGTGAGCGCGGCACGGTACAGGACATCGTGGATACCCTCGCCGAACACGGCAGGTTCGCCAGACTGATCCGCGTCCGGTATCCGGCGCATACCGCACTGGTCAACGAGTTTCGTGACGACATCCGCGACGCGATGCAGAACCGACTGGCCAACCAGCACTTCCTCGATACCGATGTCGATTGCATCGGTGCCACTCTGGGCGGCGCGATCGTCGCGGACCTGCCGGTCGGCGAGTACTGGTTCTGGAACCTCCGCAACACCGTTCGGTTCGATAAGGCCATCGCCGCGGCCGTCGCGCAGGAGGTCGATACATTCGTCGAGCTCGCCGAACACCCGACGCTGCAGCTGTCGGTGCAGGAGAACCTGGGTGTCGTCGCTGATGGGCGCGACGTCAGAGTGATCGGTACCGCTACCCGGACCGCCACCGATCTGCGTGAGTTCACCCGGAACCTCGCGGTCCTCGCGGTGAACGACCTGCAGTATCCATGGGAATGCCTGCGCACGAAATCCGAAGGGGCCGTTCGATTACCGTTGCCGGACTTCCCGAATGTCCAGATGAACGAGGTGAAGCTGTGGTTGCCGTATAACTCCGGCCCGGCTCGGCAGGTCGATCGGCCCGTCGAGGCCGCCGTCGCCGAACCGAGGACGGATACGGCTTCCCCCCAGTTCGTATTGGAGGAATGGGTACGGCTGGTGCGGCGATCGATGGTGCCGCCGCGCAGCATCGGCATCATCGATCACACCGGCAACTGTGCGGAACTCGCCGCCGCGTTGTGCACCGAAGCGCCGAGCTACGGCGCACAGGCACGGCTGATCGATGTGGGAACCGATGGCGCCCATGGCGATATCGACACGATCGTGGTGCTCCTACCGGGTCTGCCGGATATGGATGGTCACACGGCAGCTGACGAGACCGCGGAGTTCTTCGGTGTGCGGCGGTGGTGGCCGGGGCTCGCCGACAATGTCGCCGAGTGCTGGCTCATAACGGTCGGCGGTGAGGCGGTGCTGGCCGAAGACGCACCCCCGCATCCTGTGCACTCCGCGGCCGGCGCCGGATTCCGCTGCATCGGTACCGAACACCCCGGCATCGCATTCCGGCACGTGGATCTGTCTCCCGAACAGGCGGGTCCGGACACTGCGCCCGCGATCATCACGGCGCTGCACACGGCCGACGAACCGGAGCTGGCACTACGCAGCGACACTCTCTATGCCAAGCGCCTTGCCGAAGCCGCGCCGACCGCCATGCGCCCCTGGGCCACCACTCCCGACAATGTTGTCATCGTGGGCGGCACGGGCAGCCTCGGCCTGGAGTTCTGCGACCACTTCGCGCACCACGGCGCGCAACGGATCACGTTGGTGAGCAGATCGGGCGAGACCGCCGCGGTCACCGAACGCCTACGGCAGATTCGCGAGACCGGCTCCGCCGAGATCCGCGTCATGGCCTGCGACGTGGGCGATGCTGCCGCCGTGCGGCAGTTGGCGAACGAACATCGGGACGCACCCGCGAACCTGATCATCCATGCCGCAGCAGACTATTCGGATATCGCGGACGTCGAACTGTCGGAAATCACCCCCGAGAAAGTCCACCAGGGGTTGCGGGGAAAGGTCATCGGCATTTCGAATGTGCTGGATGCGCTCGCTCGCGCCGACGATTGCCACGTGGTTCTGTGCTCCTCGCTGGCGGCGACACTCGGCGGCCGTGGCAAGATCGTCTACGCGGCAGCCAATCGAATGCTCGACGCGATCGCCCACCGGCTTCGTGCCCAGGGGCTCGATTGCGTCTCAGTGCAATGGGGGCAATGGTCGGTCTACCAAGACCGGACCGAATCTGGCGCGGCAAAGCTGGCCGCAGTGGGTTACCTTCCCATGCGTTCCGCGGATGCGATCTCGCTGGGACTGAGCGGACTCCGCGAAAACGGGATCGTCGCGGCGTTCGACTGGGCTCGCGGACACTCCGTGCTGGGTGGCTACGGCTACGCCCCGGTACTGTCGCAACTGGTGACACCGGTTGCCGACGACCTCGAATCCGTCGCCGAGGTGAACCTGCCGCAACGGATGGTGCGATTGTTCGCCGATGTCATCGGAGTCGATGACATCGAGACGATCGACAACACCCGTCCGCTGGTAGCAATTGGCATGGATTCCTTGCAGGCGCTGGAATTTCGGCGACGTGTCAACGAGGAGTTCCGTCACAACCTTCCGGTCACCGAACTCATGGGCGGCGCATCCCTCGACGACGTCGTGCGACTGCTCGGTGCCCACCCGATTACTCCGCCGCGCCCTGCACCGGCGGACATCGCCGAACGTGCGACGGTGCACACCACCGAACGAGCACCGGCCGACATCGCCGAACGCACGGCAGTGCACACCACCGAACGAGCACCGGCCGACATCGCCGAGCGTGCGCGGCTGGCGGCGGAGGACGCCGTACCGGACGAGATGGATGCCGACCGAATTCGCTCCGCTCGTGGCGATTTGGACCTATTCGGGATGCAGGCCATGCGGCAAGTACTGGATCCGGTACTGAGTGACGGCGATGTGCACACCGTGGACGAGATCGCCACCCGGCTGGAATTCGCGCCGCGGCATCGGTGGTTGCTGCGCCGATGGCTCGGGGAGCTCACGGCCCACGCTTGTCTGGACTTCGATCCGGATCGTGGCTACCGCGCCATTCGCCCGGTACCGACCCCGATCCGGTCCGACCGGTATGCGGTGTGCGCCGACCTCGGCTACGCACCCGAGTTCGCCACCTTCCTGGGCAGCGCCGACGACCGTCTGACCGAACTCGCCCAGGACCGGGTGCGCGTCCAGGAGCTACTGTTCCCCGACGGTGACATGCTGACCGCCGAAGCCGCGTACCGGGACAACGTCATCAGTCGCTATCTCAATCTCGCCGCCCGCGAGGTCGTCGCGGGCGTGGTCGCGGGGCTGGCACGCGACCGATCTCCGGTCCGCATACTGGAATTGGGCGCCGGTGTCGGTGGCACCACCGATGACGTCGTGGCGGGCCTATCCGGATTGCCGGTCGATTACCACTTCACCGACCTGTCGACGTTCTTCCTGAGTGCGGCGCGGAAACGCTTCGCGCACTATCCGTGGATGCGCTACGGAATCATGGATATGAACGCGGATCTCGGTCAACAGCCGCGCTATGACGTAGTCATCGCCGCCAACGTGCTGCACAACGCGCAACATATCGGGGACACCCTGCGCCAACTGCACGATCTGCTCAACCCCGGCGGCGCGGTCGTCTTCATCGAGGCTTGCCGTGCGCACTGCGAACTGCTGACCTCGATGAAATTCCTGATGTCGCCCGGGCCCGGCCGGCCACATCCCGGCGCGTCCGACGTCCGCGCCGGAACCGACCGGATCTTCCTGAAAGAAAGCGAATGGCTGGACCAGCTCACCGCGTCCGGCCTCACGCCGATGCTCGTGCTGCCGGACGCCGACCATCCGCTGCACCCCCTCGATCAGCGAATCTTCGCGGCGATCCGCGAATAGGACCGGACAGGGCGCAGGCCCTACTGGCTTTATCGCCAGTAGGCCTGCGACTTGATCGCCTCTTTGGGCAGTGCGTGTTTCGTCTTCAGCGTTTTGGTGATCGCGCGGGTGGTGTATCCATCGCAGGCGACGAAGCCGAACGCATCCGGCGCGCAGGTGATCGCTTCGGCCTGTTCACGAAGCAGTCGTCCGTCGTCGATGCGCTGCAGCCAGGTGACTTCGGTGGCCGGTCCGGAGTGCACCGGCAAGGTCGGGTCCGATTCGTATTGCCATTCCAGCCATATCCGGGCCGGAATGTCACCGATGGCATCCAGCAACGAGTTGATCGCGGGGAGTGAGGCGGTGTCGCCGAAGATGACGAACTCCGAGGGTGCGGGATCGGGGACCCCGAACTTCGATGCGCCGACACCCTTACCCATGACGCTGGCCTCGACGACATCGCCCACTGTCGCATTCTCGGCCCACCGTGACGCCGGGCCGTGGTGCAACGCGAACTCGATATCGAAACTGTTCGTGGCCGGATCGGGATCCACGAGCGTATAGCCGCGCTGGCGCAACTTGCCTTCGTCGTCCTCGAACCAGATCCGAATCCACTGCGTGGGGTGAACGGGGTGGTCATCGAGCAGATTCTCGGCGGTGAAGCCGATGCGCTGATACTTGTCGGTGATAGTTCTGACGGAGGTGACGGTCAACTTGTATTCGTCCGCGCGCCATGCCTTCAGCATGAGGCCATCTATACCTTTACCCATGAAACCTAGGGTAGCCTAACCAACCTACGCATGTGCGGTACTCATCGCCGAGCTACCCGAATATCAGCCATCCGTCGGTTGTCCACCGGGCTCGGTCGCCGGTGCGGAACAACCGGCCACCCGGCAGGAACGGGTCGTCCACCGAGCGGTCCACGGCGAATGCGTCGATCGAGAGGGTGGCACCGCCGACATACACCTCGCCGATCACATTGGGCGGCACCGGCTGTCGCGACTCGTCCAGCACCAGAATCCGGGCCCCGGGAATCGGGCGAGCACGTCCGCTCCCGTCGAGCGAGCCGCGCGCCACCGCGCCCGCGCAGGCCGGCACGGTGTAGGCGAAGGTGGCGACGGATTCGGGTGCGACGGCGGCGAGCCGACCGGGAAGCGTTGGGGCCGAATCGGTTCCGGTGACGTCCCAGCGCCGGATGGTCGGCAACGTCGCGCCGTCGGCGGGCACGATACGAGAGAGGCTCGCCGCGGTGGCGACCACATGTGTCACCGCATGCGCCGCGATGAGCTCGACCAGCGCGCCCGGATTCGCCTGCTGCGCCGGCGTGGCGACGATCAGTGTCGCACCGTCGGCCAGGGCGGCCAGCAGTTCGACCGCCACCTGTGCGTCGCTCCACTCGGCCGCGATCAGCCGCACGTCCACCCAGCCGTACGCGGGATCCACACGCCGACAACGGCTTTCGGCGGCAACGACACGACGATCCCAGACGGCCGCCGCCAGCGCGGCCGCAGTGGGCAACCGCGTCGTCGACCCCGCGCCGACCATGGCATCCGGATCCCGAATGGCTGTCGCGAGTGTGCCGAACAGGCGAACCAGCCGGTCGACCGATACCCCTGTCGATCCGCCGACTACCGATCCGGCGTCCAGCTGGGCGAACAGCTCGTCGTAGGTGAGAGTCTGTGTGCCACAACGAACCGCGGACCGCAGGCCGGGAATCGCACGGCCGCGGCGGATCAGCTCGGGGAGTTGCGGCACGTCGGACAGTTCCACCCCGGTCGCCCACTCACCGAGCACCCGCTGTCGTTCGGCCGCGGTCAGCACATCCGAAAGGGCAACGGGGGTGGCCTCGATCAGCGCGGCGAGTCCGGCGACGGTCGGGGTGTCGAACAGGACACGCACGTCGATCTCGACACCGAACTCGGCGCGCAGCTGCGACACCAGCCGATTGGCCAGCAGCGAGTGGCCGCCGAGTTCGAAGAACGAGTCGTCGGCACCGACTCGACTCAGGCCGAAGATCTCCGCGTACAGCTCGGCGACGCGCATCTCGTTGGCAGTGCGCGGTTCCCGGTGGTCGCGACCCGCGGCGGGCACCGGTTCGGGTAGCGCCTTCTTGTCCAGCTTGCCGTGCCTGGTGAGCGGAATCTCGTCGATGACGGAGAACGCCGAGGGCACCATGTAGTCGGGCAGGCTCACCGCGGCGTGCGCGCGCACCCGGTCGAGGTCGGGGCCCGCGGCACCGGCCGGGACGACGTACGCGGCCAACATCATCCCGAGTGCGGCATCCGACACCGCGACCACCACACAGTGACCGACGTCCGGATGGCTCGCGATCACGGCTTCCACCTCACCCAGTTCGATGCGGAAACCGCGTATCTTCACCTGTTCGTCGGCGCGGCCGATGAATTCGAGCACGCCGTCACCGGTGCGGCGCGCCAGATCGCCGGTACGGTACAGCCGCTGCCCGGTGCAGAAGGGGTCGGCGATGAACCGTTGCGCGGTCAACCCACAGCGATTCAGGTAGCCGCGCGCCAATTGCGGACCGCCCAGGTAGATTTCGCCGACCACACCGGCGGGGACCAGCTGCAGCCGCTCGTCGAGCAGATATACGTAGACATTGCGGTTCGGCGTTCCGATCGGCACGATCCGGGTGCCCTGCGGGCCCTCGACCCTCATATGGGTCGCGGAGACCACCGCCTCGGTGGGGCCGTAGTGATTGCGCAGTTCGGCATCGAAGACCGCCGCGAACCGGTCGGCGACCTCGCCCGGCAACGCCTCGCCGCCGACCGGGACATGCCGCAGCGCCCGCCACTCACTTACCTCGGGCAGCAGCAGGAAGGTACTCAGCATCGACGGAACCATGTGCAGCACGGTGACCCCGCACCGGGCGATCAAATCGGCCACATACGCGATGTCACCGAACGCACCGGGTTTCGGAATCACCAGGCGCGCACCGACAGTCAGCGTGACGAAGATATCGAGCAGCGAGGCGTCGAAGCTCACCGACGACGACTGCAGCAACCGGTCCGCGGCGGTCATCCCCCACTCCGCGCAGAAGGATTCCAGATGATCGGCGATGGCGGCGTGCGAAACCGGCACGCCCTTGGGCCGTCCGGTCGATCCCGAGGTGTAGATGACGTAGGCGAGATTGCCGGGACGCAACGGGCGCACGCGATCGGCGTCGGCGGGATCATGTTCGGGCAGCGCGATCGCGGACTCCTCCGCAGCCACCGCTTCGACGCGGCCGAGCAGCAGCCGGGGCCGGGCATCCCGGTCGACGAGATCGATGCGCTCATCCGGGTAGGCCGGGTCGATCGGCAAGTACGCGGCACCCGCCTTGAGCACACCGAGCGCAGCGACGACGAACTCCACCGACGTGGAAATCCGCAGCGCGACAATATCCTCCGCGCCGATGCCCTGTCCGATCAGCCAGTGCGCCATGCGGTTCGCGCGGCGGTTGAGCTGGTCGTAACTCAACTCCACGTCGGGCGGGCCATCGCCACGCGGTGCGACGATCGCCAGCGCCTGCGGCGCCGCCGCCACACGCTGCTCGAACAGCGCGACCATGGTGGTCGGCCGGGTACCGACGAGCGCGCCGTGCGACTGGGCGAGCAGCCGTGCTCGATCGTCGTCGCCGAATATGTCGATATCACCGATGCGGTGGCCCGGTTCGGTGAGCGCGTTGTCCAGCAGCTGCACGTAGTGCGCGATCAGCCGCTCGACCAGTCCGGGCGCGAGCTGGTCGTCCCAGTACTGGGCCTCGACCCGCGGACCGTCCGCGTCGAGCACGACAGTGCACCGCAGCGGGACCGGTGCCGCCGGGCTGCCGAGCTCGAGCCGGGCCGCGGTGACACCGTCGAGTGCCAGCCCGTGCTCGCGCTCGGTGACGCCGAAACCGACGCGGACCAGCTGTTCCAAACCGTCGCGGCGGCCACTGCGATTCGGATTGACGGCGTGCACGACTCGATCGATACCGACCTCCCGATGCGCGAACGCATCGGCACAGTGCTCGCGCACGGCCGCCGCGAAATTCGCGAAGGTGTCCGCCGATCGCAGTGTGGCACGCAGCAGCAGGGTGTTGCCGAAGTAGCCGATGACCGACACCGCGGTGGCGCCGCGCGTGCTGACCGGGACCGCGACCAGGAAATCCGTTGCCGCGGTGTATCGGTGGATCACCGCGTCGAAGGCCGCGAGCAGCACCGCGAACGGGGTGGACACGCTTTCGCGGGCGAAGGCGTCCACCCGGGCGAGCAGTTCGCGCGACAGCGGCACCGAACACCGCCGGGTCCGACGTGCGCCATCGACGGATAAGGCCCTGCCCGGTAGCTCCAGCGTCTCCGGCAGCGGGCGCAGCAGATCGCGCCAGTACTCCACCGCGGCGGCGTCGGCGTCGGTGTCGGCGGCCACCGCCTGTCCACGCGGTTCGGGCAGTACCGCACCGTGATAGGCGGCGTTCAGTTCGGCGGCGAACACGCCCCACGAATCGTCGTCCCAGGCGATGGTGTGTGCCACGAGTACGAAGACGAATTCACCGGCGCCAGTGCGGATCAGGGTGATTCGTATCGGCGCCTCGGTTGCCAGCTCGAACGGCCGACCGAGTTCGCGTCGGGACAGCACCTCCAGCCTGCGGGTCCGGCTCGATTCCGGCAGCCCGGACAGATCGTGCTCCTGCCAGCTCAGCGGCTCGTTCCGGACGATCCGGTAGGGCTCGCCCGTATCGCCGAGTCCATATGTGGTGCGCAGGATCTCGTGCCGCGCGGCAACCGCCTCGACGGCGGCGCGCAGGCGTTCGGTGTCCAACGTGCCGGTCAGCCGATACGCGATACCGATATTCAGCGTGGTGTCATCGGGATCGCGGGTCTGCAGGAACCAGGCACGCCGTTGACCCGATGACAGCGCGGCCCGCTGCACGTCCGCCACATCTGGCACGGTTGGTTTCTGGATAGCTTCGATCAGCCGCCGACCGGATCGGCGGTGCAGTAGGCGTTGCGTGTCATCGGCTGTGGTCGACATGGATTCCTTCGCCCCCGGGTTGAACTTGATTCCGGTCGGCGGCCCCGAGGCTCGCTACCGGACCACGGATCACGCCGGCGTATCGGTGAGATAGCCGCCGCGCGCGAAGAATTCGGCTCCGGAATGTTCGGCGCCGTTCGCCGTCCGCACCCGGGTGATCAACAAGCCGGGGTTGCGTCCGCGAATCGCATCGGGACCACACACCACGACCGCACCGCCCTCCTGGACGACCACCCGGCCCGCGGTGCCGCCGTAGCAGGCGGCCGACACTGCCGCGGCGAGAATTTCGACCCGCTCGCCCCGGTAGTAACCGAACGCACGCGGATACGGTTCGGACAGCGCACGCACGAAGCGCTCCACATCGACCGCGGACCAAGCCCAATCGATCCGGCTGTCCCGCTCGGACCGTTTGTGGAAGTAGGTTCGCTCGGCCTTGTGCTGTGGCCGCCACACCGCGGTGCCGGACTCCAGCGCGGACAGCGCCTCCCGCAGTGCGTCCGGGATCAGTGCCATCCCCGCCTCGACGAGCTCGGTGCCGGTAGCGGTCGGCCCGATCGGCAGCGAGCGCTGCACCAGGATGTCGCCGGTGTCCAGTTGCTCATCCATCCGGTGCACGGTGAGCCCGAATTCGGATTCGCCGCTGATCAGTGCCCAGAGCACCGGCGAGAAGCCGGTGAACTTCGGCAGCAGCGAATCGTGCAGATTGAGCGTGCCGTGCGGTGGCAGGTTGTACAGCTCCGGCGGCATCCAGGTGTACCAGCTGTTCACCACGATGACGTCCGGCTCGGCTCGCTTGACCAGGTCGATGGTCGCCGCATCGGCCCGTTCGGTCAGGTGCACCGGGATGCCGTGTGCGCGGGCCAGCTCCTCGACCGAATCCGACCAGATCGCCTTGTAGGACTGCGCACTGCTCGGATGGGTGACCGCGAGCGCCACCTCATGCTCCGAATCGATCAGGGCCTGAAGGGTTTTGCAACCCCAGGTCTGGAAGCCGAACGACACGATACGCATGAACCGAACCTCACCCTCGACAGATACTAAGGGTAGCCTACCCTACACGCTGAGGTGTGCCGAAGTGACCTGCGCGGCCGACTCGGTACCGCTCGAGCCCGAGGCCAGCACTCGATCCGAAAGTTCGCCCAGACAGCTGAGATTCGGAAATCCCGGGCCCTGCGCGAGGCCCGCGAGATTCGGCAGGTAGAGCTTCGCCTCGAGCCCGGTCACCGCCAGATCATGGGCGATCGATGCCTCGATCCGCGCCTGGGTGATCGGCCCGCCGATCGCGAGCTCGACCAGGTCCATCGCGTCCGGTTCGAACATCTCCAGAAACCACAGTGGCTGACCGCCGGTGGCGTCGACCACCAGATCGAAGGCGTGCACCTGGTCCGGGCGCCGCTCATTACGCAGCGTGAGCGCAACGCCCGCACCGTGTTCGGCGACTCGCACGACACGTCCCTGCAGATGATGGACCCGGCTGTCACCCAACAGGTTCTCCTGGACCCGCACCGAGAACACGCCACGGTCGGTCCGCCGGACGACATCGCGGCGTTCCTCGATGCTCAGCGCCCGCCACTTGATGGGCTCGCTGTAGAGCGAGTTCTCGAAGTAGCTCTCGCCGCGGGTATAGATGGTGGCAGCGGGCGAGATGACCGAGACGGTCAGCACATCGTGGCGGACAAGTTCGTCCATCGCCGAGCCCGCGGTTTCACCGCCGCCGATGACCGCCGCCCGCGATGACGCCGGCAACCGGCGGCGCCCCGCGAGATCCCAGAAGTCCGCGATGCTCAGCACTTTCGGATGGTCGACCAGCGCGCGTCTGCTGTGGCCCGGTCCGGTGATCATCAGTCGCTCGGCGTCGACCTCGGTGACAACCCCGTCCGCGTCGGCGACCGAGACCAGCCAGCCCTGCGCCGCCGCCGAAATCTTGCGCACGGTGCCGAGCACGAACTCGATATCCGTTTTCCTGGCGACCCACTGCAGGTATTTGGCCCAGACATGGTGGTGCGGACTCGGGCGACCACGGTCGATCCACTCGGCGTAGGTGCCACGCTCGACCAGGAACGACGTCCAGCTGAACGCCATCATCGCGTCGTTGATCGCGCGGTTGCGCCCGCGCGCCCAGGTCGAGTGGTACGGAAAGCCCACATCCTTCTCCGGGCTGGTGCCGAGCCGGTGCTGACCATCGGTCCACCCGCCACTGGCCAGCCAGTTACCGCCCACCGCATGCGATTCCACGACGGTCACCCGGGGTGCGGGCAGGCCGAGTTCGCGTAGCACGTGTGCCTTCGCGGCGACGGCCATCGCCTTCGGCCCCGCACCGACCACCAGAAGTCTGTCCACTACTCCCATCCCCCTAGGCCGTTGCCGGTTCCAGGCGCCAGCCACTCGCCCGCGAACGTTCGGCCCAGAAATCGGCGTAGCGGCCGCCGAGCTCCACCAGCTCACTGTGGGTGCCGCGCTCGACGATCCGGCCACCGTCCAGGAAGAGGATCTGATCGGCATGTGCGATGGTCGAGAGCCGGTGCGCGACGACCAACACCGTCTTGTCCCTGGTTACTTCGTGCACACCACGGACGACGACCGCCTCGCTCTGTGGGTCCAGCGCACTGGTCACCTCGTCCAGCAGCACGATCGGGGCGTCCTTGAGAAGCGCGCGGGCAATCGAAACCCGTTGCCGCTCACCACCGGACAGGGTGGCGCCGCCCTCGCCGACCGTGCTGTCGAAGCCATCCGGCAGCCGCTCGGCGATCTCGTCCACCCGGGCAGCCTCCGCGACCCGGCGCACCTCGGCATCGGTGGCGTCCGGCCTGCCGGTGCGAATGTTGTCCGCCACCGACCGGTTGAACAGATAGACATTCTGGAAGACCAGCGACACCTGATTCAACAGCGTCTCCGACGGCTGCTCCCGCACATCATGTCCGCCGACCTGCACCCGGCCGGACTCGACATCGTAGAACCGCGCGGCCAGCCGCAGCAGTGTGGTCTTGCCTGCACCGCTGGGCCCCACGATCGCGGTGGTGCTGCCCGCGAGCACACTAAAGGTCAGCTCGGAAACGACGGGCTCGCCCGGCCGATAGCCGAACGAGACATTATCGAACACGACGGTCGGCGCACCGGGGGTAACGGGCGTATCCGATTCCGGCAGGGGAGCTTCGGCGAGAAATTCGGTGACGCGGTCGATGGCGGCCGTGGCCCCGCGCACACCGTTGCCCAGCTGCGCTACCTGGCTCAGCGGCTCGATGAAGCGAGAACTGACCGCGACCAACGCGATAGCGGTGGCAACCGAAATGGCCCCGTCCGTCACCCGGCTCACCACGATATAGGCCAGCACCAGGAAGACCGCCTGCACGAGCAGGCCGAACACGATGATGCCCGGCACCGAGGTGAACGTCATCCGGGTATTCGCCGACCGCTGCCGACGCAGCGCGGCATCGAGCGCTCGATTACTGTCGCCGACCGCACCGAAGGCTCGCAGCACCGGCTGTGCCTGCGCGAATTCCACCACCCGCGAGTCGGCCTCGGCCGCGGCGGCGCGCGCCTGCTCGTCGGACCGGGCATAGGCAAGGCCGGCCAGGCGGTTGACCAGCAGCAGCACCGGGGCGGCGAGCAGCATGGCCAACGCGATCCGCCAGTCGATGAACAGCATGCCCACCGCGACACCGAGTGGCACCACCACACTGGTGATCGTCTTGCCCAGCAAATGGGCGAGCGCGCCTTGGATCTCACGCACATTCTCGACGGCGATGCGCGATAGCGGCCCGGTGTCGCGAGTTTCGAACCAGCCCAACGGTAGCGCGTTGAAATGATCACCGATCCTGGTCTGCAACCCGCGTTGCATGCCGACCGCGATCCGCATACCCATCATCGTGTGGACATTTCCGAGCACGACCACTGCCGCGACGGCGGCCAGCATCGCCAGTGCCCACAGCCACGCACGTCCGAGGTCATCGGCGAACAGCGCCTCCAGCACCGGCACCAGCAGCAGATAGGCGAGTGCCTGACACAGCGCCTGCGCGATGATCGCGGCCAGCAATTTCGGTGTCAGCGGGGCGAACTCGTCCGGAACCAGCCCGAGTAACTTGCGAATCATCGCGCCTCCTCACGTTCCACCAGCGCGACATCACTCAGCGCCGCCTCGTTGATCTCCCAGAGCCGTTGATAGGTGCCGCCCGCATCCCGCAGGGTCTGATGGTCACCCTGCTCGACCAGGGCTCCGTTCTCCAGCACCAGAATTCGGTCGACCCCCGTGATGGTGTGCAGGCGATGCGCGATGACCAGCACCGTCCGCCCGGCGACCAGGACGGCCAGCGCATCCTGCACCGCTGCCTCCGACTCCGGATCGGCAAAGGCTGTCGCCTCGTCCAGTACGAGCACCGGGGTGTCCGCCAACAGCGCACGGGCGATCGAAAGCCGTTGCGCCTCACCACCGGACAAGCTGGCATCGACGCCTATCTCGGAGTCGTAGCCGCGCGGCAACGCCATGATCCGGTCGTGGATCTGCGCGGCGCGTGCGGCGGTTTCCAGCGTGCTGTCGTCGGCATCCTGCTTGGCCAATCGCAGATTCTCGCGAATGGAACCGCGGATCAGCCGCACATCCTGGAATACGAAACCGACCGTGCGATACAGCTCGTCGGTGGCGTAGTCGCGAATGTCGCGTCCCGCGATGGTGATTCGGCCGGAGCCGACATCGTAGAAGCGCGGGAGCAGCTTGGCGAGCGTCGACTTGCCCGAACCGCTCGGGCCGACCAGCGCGGTGATGGTGCCCGGCCGCAATTCGAGGTCGATATCGCGCAGCACCTGATGATCGTCGCGGTAGCCGAAGCCGACCGACTCGAAGCGAACGAGTCCGGCCTCGGCCGTGCCCTGCGGCGCCACCGAAGTGCCCGAGCCGGAACTCAATTCGGGTGTCTGCCGCAATTCGTACAGCAGCACCGCCGCCTCGCCCGCCGCACGTAACGCCTGGCTGCTGTAGCCGAGGCCGAGCAGCGCGGCACCGACGCCGAGGCCGACCAGCAGGAATGGCAGCACGTCCACCGGCGCCAGCCAGTCCAGCCCCACCGCGGCCAGACCCGCCAGCACGATGACGAGCATCACGAACACCGGCGAGACCAGGATGTCGGAGGCCGACTGCAACCGGATCATCGGCGTCTTCCAGCGGTCCAGGCTGCGCGCCTGCTCATCCGCCGCTTCCTGGAACTCGCTGTGCGCCTTGCCCGCCTGACCGAACGCGCGCACGACTTGGATGCCGTCGACGAACTCGATGGTCGCCTCCTGGACCCGCCGTTCCCGGCGGGTATAGATGGCGAGGCGGTCCTGGCTTTCCTGATTCATCATGTTCTTCAACACGATCGCGTAGGCCAGCAGCGTTATCAGCAGCACCAGGGTGAGCCGCCAGTCGACCGTGAACAGGTAGCCGAGGGTGACCAGCGGCGCGACCAGCGCGCCGACGAATTCGAGCCGCGCGTGCGCGATCAGATAGTGCAGCGCCTCGACATCGTCCTGCAGATACTTCTTCACCTCGCCGGAGGCATGCTCACCGAACCAACCGAGCGGCACCTTGGTCAGTTTCGCGGCGAGCAGTCGGCGCACCGTCAGCTGATAACCGGCATCGACCAGATGCGACCAGGTGAGCGCCGCCGCCTGCAGCAGGCCGCGCACCACGAGCACGATCACCGCGGCCAGCAGTAGCCGCCACACCAGATCGGTATCCGCCTGGTCTTCGAGCAGTTCCCGACAGGCCGCCACGATCAGCACGAAGGGGACGACAGTACACACCGACGCGATAGCCACGACGATGCTCGCGAGCGTCAGTGTTCGCTGCACCGGCGCGAGGATTTCCTTGCGCGCCAGGGCTTCCTGCTGCTTGCGTGCCTTCAGCACCGCCTTCGGTGGCCGGTTCCCTGTCTCCGCCGCCGGCAGCGGCGCGAGTTCCACCGTCATGTGTCCCCGCCTCTCGACCCATCGTGGGTTGCTCGCCAGAATCGCACCCATCTTCACACACACCGGGCAGAAAAGGTAGGTTAGGCTAAGTTACATAGCAAGAGCTAGAGCTAGCCGCACATGTCCTCCTCCAGGATGAATCGGTCGTTCCAGCCGAGGTCGCGCTCGATGACCTCGAACAGCTGCTCGTTCCACGGTCGGTAGAACTCGCGCAGCCGCGCCACCGAATCGGCGTCCGGTTCCGGGACTTCGAGCGGATTGCGGTTCAGCACGTCATGGCGGACCGGCTCGACGGCGGGCAGACCGAGGAATTCGTGGATGCCGCACACCGACTTCGAGATATCGGCGAAGAAGTCCTCGGCGGAGAGGATATAAACGTTGTCCTTGCCGAAGGCCTTCAGCCAGCGGGCCACCGCATTCACGTAGACGCCGGTGCCGAGCACCGGCATGGCGGGCAGCGTGGTCGGCGGCGGCGGGGCGGGGAACATGTCCAGCGCGTAGCCGATGTAGTCGGCAAAGGTCTGGCCGTACGGCACGGCGCGCAGGCCGTCCTTGTTACTGAGGAACAGATCCCATTTGTAATGCGAGTAGGCACGATCCACCGGATCGCGCAACATCATCACGATCTTGGCGTCGGGCCGGGCCGCACTGTAGTTGTCGATCAACGGAAGATCGTGCAGCAGTGGATCGAAATAGCCCGCCAGCGCCTGGCCGGTACATCGAGCCACCTCGGCCTTCTGCCGCTGCGTCGGGAAGAACGGCCCCCAGAATTGCGGGCAGCCGTGCCCGATCTCCTTGGTGAGCGGCGCCAGGATGCTCGGATGCTGCATGAGATAGCTGGCCAGATCGGTGGTGCCGCTCTTCAACGCGCCGACACAGGCGAAATCCGGTAGAACGCGCGGCCCGCCGAAGCGCCGCAACCACAGTCGAACCGGTGGCACTCTGCCGAAATAATGCGGGAGCGTCAGATAGCGCATTCCCAGCTGCACCGAGCGCAGCGGATGCCCGAGGTAACTCTCCCGGTTGTAACGGCGTAGTTGCCATTCTTCGAATACTTCGAACCCCTTCGTGTACTTGTCGGCGGTACACTCTCGTACGATCGACGGCGTCAGCCCTACTGACATCGGAACTTCCCCTCGCGCAAATGATCCGCGCCGCATCGGGTGCGGCGATGTTCGGCCAGAACCGTTCGATGTGCATGGCTCGGCCTGCCCTGGATACGCATTTCGAGGTAGCACACGCTGGTACCTCCCGGCCCCGATCCCGCTGCCCTTCGGAATCGAATGCGGAACACCGTAGCGCCGAGTTCGCCTCGGCGACACCTGAATCCCAGTGAACGGTTCATCCGATCCCATTCGAAAACGATGCGGGGCGACCCCGCCGACAGCACCGCCTTTCGCGCCGCGGCGCGGGCGGTGGTGAGTACGGGGCCCGCCGAAGGACTGCTCACGGCGGTCGGCTACGCGCAGACCTCTATGCGCGCCGCCACCGCGGCCGCGGTGCGCATCGGCTATCTGCAGCACTACTTTCCGAGTCGCACCGAGCTGATCGAGCCGGTGCCGCGACGGGTGATCGACCGATCGCAGGCCAGGTTCGGCGATGTCACCGGAACCGTTCGGCAGCCACCGATCGAGTACTACGGGCGACCGCGATCGCGCTGCCGACTACCGCATGACCGGCAGCACAGCGACTTTCGACCGCCCGGTCGCGGCCTCGATGAAATCGACCGCCGCGGGCACCGCGGCCAGTACCTCCCTGGTGAACCGCAACGCCGGTTCGGGTACCGGCGGACCGCCCACCGCCGCAATGAGATCGAGCAGATGCACGGTGACATCGACAACGGCGACCTCGGCGAACGCGCGATAGGTCACCCGACCCACTATCGGATGCGCCAGTACCTCGGTCGGGCGCACCGCGTCCAGTTCGGCCAGACCGGCCGGACCGTCCTTGTCGAACCGGCGCAACAGCTCATCGATGCCGAGCGATTCGGCCGCACGGCGCGCCGCCTTCTCGATATCGTCGGCCGCGGTGTGCGCGATCCCGCCGGGGCTGTTGAAGATTCGCAGCATCTCCGCGCCGCTGGTCACGGTATGTCCGTCCGGCACCGGAGCCGCGCGCAGTGCTCGCAGCACCGCCGGATCGGGCGCCACATGGGCGAACAGCGCGTGCACCGACCAGCCGGGCAACCTGGTCTGCGTCGCCCAATCCGCCGCCGTGAAACCCGACCCCCGGTCGGCCCACGATCGCCAAAGCTCTTCCAATAGTTCGGTATTCATTCGATCCCCCATTCATCGCATGGATAACTCGGGAACGCTCGGAAACCGCACGGACTCGCGACAACGCCTGCGACGTCCCCTCCAGGGTATCCGGACCACGCGGGGCTTTCGGCCGAACGACCAGCCCGGACACGCTGATTTCCAGCGTTCGACGTGCTGCGGAAGGTTGCATCAACTACCCGGTCCTGAAGGACGCGGGTTTGCTGCTCACGTTCTAACTGGCTGTTAGAGGGGTGGCTGTTTTAGGCACGGTTGATTGGGCGGCCCGATAGCTTTGATATCCGAGTGCGGCGATGTTGACGGCTGCGTTGTGGTCGGCGTGGCCGCTCCAGCGACAATGACGGCACCGGAACACTGCCTGGCTGGGTCTGTTCGCCCGGTTGCAGTGCCCGCAGCGGTGACAGGTTCTGCTGGTGTTACGCGGGTCGACCACCTGTACGGGCAGTCCCGCGGCCTGCGCCTTGTAGGTGATCTGGTCACGCAGCTGCGCGAACGCCCACGAATGTAGTTGCTGCCGCTGCGCTTTGGCGAGCCGTACCCGGTCCCGGATACCCGATAGATCTTCTACCGCGATCCCCTGACCGGTGCGTTGTGCCTGGGCAACAACAGATTTCGAAAGTTGATGATTGACGTCGGTGACGTACCGGGCTTCCTTCCTACGCCGGGCCTTCAGTTTCCGTTTCGCGGACTTGGTCCCCACCTTCTGCAAAGCGGCCCGCAAGGCTTGGTTCCTCTTCCGGCGGGCGGTAACCGCACCACCAGACCACCGGGCATCGAGGTTCGTGGGGTCATCGGCACTGGTCACCGCCAGGTTCACGATCCCCAAATCCACACCCAACCACCCGGCGGGATCATCCGCCGGGACCAGCGGGGCCGGAGTGTCGGTGTCGACCGTGGCGTGCAGGTAGAAGTGACCGTCGCGGAAGACCAAATCCGACTCACCCTTACGGGCGGTGAGCAGTTTCAACTGCCATGGCGCACACACGAACCCGACACCCCGCAGACGCCCAGTCGTGGTCCAGATCGACACCGTCGACTGATCGATCTGCCACGACAGGCAGCGGTCGTCGAATGGTTGGCCCGCGTCCTGACGGAACCTGATCGGCTTACCAACGACCTTCGCATACCGCTTCGAACCCGGCGGGCCGTAATTCCCGCCCGCCAGGTTCGCTGGCCGGGTCGCATACGCATCGGCGACCTTCTTGATCACCCGGATCGCTGGTTGCGCCGACAACCCGGATGCTTTGAGGTCGGCGTACACGTGTTTCTGCAGCGCGAACGGGCGACGATCGGCGGCGGTGTGCGCGAACCGCGCGACCATATTCGCCCCGGCATTACACAACTCGAGTGTCGCTTTCAACGCCACATACTGCTCCGGGGTGGGAGTCAGCTTGACGACAACGACCTGCTTCACCACCCACCCCTCCCCGACCCGATACTCACCCGCTGCAAACAGATCATGACAGAGGGGTATGACAAGTTCGGCGCGATGTTGACCGAGTTCAACGGAGAAGCCGACCATGTCCCACCTATTGATCCGCTACCCGCCGACCGTGCAACTGTCCACCCTGTCAACAGCCTCGAGGGCGTCTCCGCCCGATACCTGCGCCAAGAGTTCCCCGACCACATCCAAAAATACTTGTGGGGCAACCACTTCTGGTCACCGCCCTACTTCGCCGCCTCTGCACGAGGAGCCCCCTCACGACTATCGCCGAATACATCATCAACCAGAAACGACCGGAGCCCACGAAAGCGACACCCACCAGCCGCGCTGCGCGCTCGCGCAACACAGAATCGCTTCCTCCCGGCCCTAAAGCGCCATCGGGCGATCCCGCGGCGGGTGGACCACCAAGGCGCACCTGGCCACCGACGGCGCCGGGCGCGGGGTGGCCGTGCTGCTCACGCCCGGACAGACCAACGACTCACCACTGCTGCCAGGCGGTGCTCGAAGCGGTGGCCGTGCCCGCCTGCCGGTGGGCCAGCGTGCCGCAATCCGGACGTCGTGATCTCCGACCGGGCATTTTCTCGGGTACTTTCGTTGCAGGCCCTGTTCAAGCGCACGGGACGACAGTGGCTTAAGCCCTTGGCAAGCAGCCCATCTCGCGCTCTGGGGTGTCCTCGCATTGACCATCCTTTTGAAAATTCTCCAAGGAGCAGGCGCACCGCGCGATGCAAGTGCATCTGTATTGCAGTGTCGATCTGTGCCGGGTGCGCCGCCGCGCCAGGCAGACGCTGGTGGAATCGCGCCGGATGGTCCTCGACGAACGCGCGGAGCCGTAGTCGGTGGAATCGACTCGGTGGTGCGGGCGTTGTGCACAACATGACAGTCACCGATCGCTCCGCTACGCCCGTCGTCGATACCGGGACCGCATTCGGCGCCAAGGTCGCCGATCGCCTGGCGCGGGAAAATGTCATCTGGCTGACCACCGTCGGCCCCAGCGGGACACCGCAGCCGAATCCGGTGTGGTTCCAATGGCGCGACGGCGAGTTCCTGATCTTCAGCCAGGCCGATAAGCCCAAGGTGCGCAATATCGCCCGCAATACACGGGTATCGCTGAACCTCAACAGCACCGAGCACGGTGGCGACGTCGTGGTTCTCACCGGTACCGCCCGGATCGACGAAGCCGGCGCGGCAGCCGACGAAATCGCCGCGTACACCGAGAAATACGCCGAGGGACTCGTCTCCATCTCGATGACCGAGGCACAGTTCCATGCCGAGTACTCGGTTGTGCTGCGAGTCACCCCGGATCGCCTGCGCGGATTCTGACCGGCTCCATGTACACGTCCTCGGGCTGGCGGTGACTCAGTTGGAGCAGAACAACCCTCGGACCGCCGACGACCGCCCCCGGCAGCGGTTCGACTACACCAACCGCCCCCGGCCCCGGCCGTGAGCTGGCATTTCGTCGGCGACTAGGGTCATTACCGATGAGAAGGAGGCAGCAGCCGCCGTTGCCCAAGCGGCACGGCCTGGATCCGGCCCGGCTCCGCCTGCCGGAGCAGGGTGACTGGGCGACCATTCGTGATCACCTGGTGGAGCGGCTGCCCCGAGTTTCCGCCGCGCGCATCGACGAACTCCTGGACGCGGGCGGGATCGTGGACCTAGCCGGTCCGATCACGCCGGACGCGCCATATGTGCCGGGCGGCGCGGTCTGGTTCCATCGCGATCTACCCAACGAAACCGTGGTGCCGTTCGATATCCCCATCGTCCATCGCGACGACGATCTGCTCGTCGTGGACAAGCCGCACTTCCTCGCGACGATTCCGCGCGGTCAGCACATCCTGCAAACCGCCCTGGTGCGCCTACGCCGCGAACTCGAGCTACCCGATCTGATTCCGGCGCACCGGCTCGATCGCGTCACCGCGGGACTGGTGCTTTTCGTGATCAATCCGGCCCGGCGCGGGGCCTACCAGACGATGTTCCACAAGCGCACGGTGCGCAAGGAGTACGAGGCGATCGCGCCGTTCGATCCCGAGCTGCCGCTGCCGCGCACGGTGCGCAGCCGGATCATCAAGGAGAAACAGGTACTCGCCGCCCAGGAGGTCGCGGGCGAACCCAATGCGGAGACCTGGATCGAGTTGCTGGAGCAGCGCGACGGACTCGGCCGCTACCGGTTGCGGCCGCTGACCGGGCGCACCCATCAGCTGCGGTTGCATATGAACGGCCTGGGCATTCCGATCCTGGGCGACGACTTCTATCCGGCGCTCACCGACAAACCTGTGGACGATTTCACACGGCCGCTGCAATTGCTGGCCACGTCACTCGAATTCACCGACCCGATCAGTGGCGTGTCACGTCGGTTCGAAAGCACCCGTTCGCTGCGGGCATGGGCGGATCCGGACGGCTGGCGGAGCCCGTCAGGTTAACGCCGGGTGTACCGGATGCGAAAACGGATACGACCATGATGATGGCAGCTCAGCTCCTCGAACCCCCGGCGCCGGTTGCGCGCATCCGTAGACTGGGCCGGGTGCTTCACCAGGACCTCGAAGAAACGGCACCGCTAGCGACTGCTTGCAGGTCGCTCGAAACGGCACCGCCCCGCCACAAACTGCATGCTTATCTCGACGTGGCCGTTGTGGTGGTCGTCCTGGCGGGCACGAATCTGATCGCCCACTTCACCACCGCGTGGGCGAGCATCCTGACCGTTCCGATCGCCGCCGTCGTGCTGCTCGCACTGATGCGCCGACGCGGACTCGGCTGGTCCGAACTCGGGCTCTCGCCGCGGCAGTGGCGCCGCGGCACGCTCTACGCGATCGGCGCGGTGGCTCTGGTGCTCACGGTGGTGGCGATCGGCGCGATCCTGCCGATCACCCGGCCGTTCTTCCTGGCCGACCGCTACGCCACCATCTCCGGCGCGCTCATCGCGTCGATGATCGTGATCCCGTTGCAGACGGCGATCCCGGAGGAGCTGGCCTTCCGTGGCGTCCTGCACGGCACCCTCGACCGCGTCTACGGCGTGCGCGGTGTCTTCGCGGCGGGTTCACTGCTGTTCGGCCTCTGGCATATCGCCTCCTCGCTCGGCCTGACCAGCAGCAACCGCGGACTCAGCGGCTTCTTCGGCGGCGGCGCGGCGGCCCAGATCGTCGGCATCCTGCTCGCCGTCGTGGCCACCGCCGCCGCCGGCGTCGTCTTCACCTGGCTGCGCCGCCGCAGCGGCAGCCTGCTCGCCCCCATCGCCCTGCACTGGTCGGTCAACGGAGCCGGCGCCCTCGCCGCCGCCATCGTCTGGCACACCACCCTGACCTGACCTCGAACGATCTGCCCGCGTGTCTCGACCGCACGAGCCATATGTAGGTGTACCGCGTCGAGACCGACCCGGATGTGCACCAACAGATCGATAACCTGCCCGCACACGCATCGTCCGACTACGCAGAACTGCGCGTCGTCCTCGGGGTCAGCCCGTGGAGTGGCGAATCGCTCAATAATGCGAATCCCGATGCGCCCGTACGAACATGCCCTTCTGCCGACATCAGGAAGGACTGGCGACATACCTGGCCTGGAGCGACAGCGCGAAATCCATGTGCTGATGGCTATCTGGGTCCACGTCGACTGATGCCTCTCGGTTCGCGCGTTTGTTCGATTTTTCGGGCGGGGAGCATTGACCTCGGGCGGGTAGCGGTTTAATCTCGGTGCGATCACACATATGTTCGAGCAAGTAGGTCTGCGTCGAGATGACACCTGCTCCTGGGAAGGCTCGCTATGCGCGACAAACAGTCGAGCGGTAGGTCCGAAGTCGCCGCATTGGCCGAACGGGTCGCGAATGCGCGAGGTCGGTTGCCGCTGCAGGATGACGCGGCGCTGGTGCAGGTGTTGTCGGATGCCGAGATCGATGCGGAACGTGAACTCGCGGAATGGGTTCGGGCCCAGCGGCGCGGGCAGCGGAAGCGGGCCGTCGAGGACGAGCTCTCGACGGAGACGCGCGATCGACGGACCATGGCCGCGATCCAGCGCGCCGATGACGCGGACGCGCGGTGGCATCGGCGGGCGCTGGCGGCGCGGCGGCGGGTGTCGAATCAGGATGCGCGCCTTGCCCAGTTGTACCGCCGGGCCGAATGGTCCTCGCGTGCGCTGATCGCGGTCGTGGTGCTCGGCATGGTGTGGGCCGGCGTGAACGTACAGCACAATCTGGTGCCCAGCGGGAACATGGCAGATCCGCTGTATTGGTTGAGCTATGGCATCGAGGCGATGATCTCGATCCCCATCATCACCATCATGGTGGCCGCGACCACCGCCGCACGGTGGGGGCGCGAACTCGATCGGGGCAAGGTCGTCTTCTTCGAGACCGCGTTGCTCGGCACCACCGTCGCCCTCAACGCGGGCCCGCACCTGGCCGCCGGCGCCTTCGGCCAGGCCGCCGAATACGCGATCGCGCCCGTCATGGTCGGCGTGGTGATCTGGTTGCACGCCTGGGTTTCCGCGCGCTATGCCCTGCTCATCGACAGCGTCCCGATGGTCGAAGACGAACCAGACCTGCCGACTCGACACCGGGTCACCACCGAGCGCGGCGCACCGATCACCACCTTTCGCGCCGACGATCCGGCCGACCGCCGAGAACTGCTCGCCGCCACGGGTTTCGACCCCCTACTCGACCAAGCGGGCGTCCGCTTCCCGGTCGATATGACCGAACCCCACCTTGCCGAGCCGGCTGTGCACGGCACCCCCCAGCCCGCCGACACGGTCCCCGTCTCCCGACTCGACTGCACGGAAACCCTCGTCTACCACGCCCAGAGCACCCGCTCCACCAACGGCCGCCTCCCCCAACCGATCCCAACCGTAGACGAATACAACCGCCCCGATCACCGGGATCCGGCACGATCATTCAACGGCCCGGCCACCCAACCCATCTCGGACTACATCGCCACCAACTCGGTAACCGCAGGCAGCGATACCGCTGCGCGCGCAACGCCGAGCACGACCGCTCCGAGCGCACCAGGTGAATACGCCCCGTCGTCGGCCACCAAGGCGACTGCTCCAAACGGCACGATGGCCGAAGCCCCTAGGCCGACCCACGCTATGGGCGTCACGCCCTCCAACAGCGGAATGCCCAGCGCCGCAACCATTCCCAGGGAACCTGGCGAGCGCATCCCATCGTCGGCCGCGAACACAACAGTTCAAAACGGTGCAATGGTCGAGGGTGGTTCTTGGCCCTCGTCGGCCCCCAACTCCGCAGCTCAGAACGGCGCAATAGTCGACGGCGACCCGAGGTTTACCCACACCCCGGCCTCCACCATGGACGACATCCCCGCCAACAGCGCAGCGCACCTGCGTAGCGCATCTCAACGCATCCCTTCGTCGGCTAGCAACGCGACAGCTCGGGATGACGCAATGGTCGCCGGTGGTTCTCGGCCTACCGGCGCCGTGGGCGACACACCCACCGCGACCAACGGTGCGATGCTCAGCGGATCCCCGACGACCCCTGACAGCCCCGTAGTCGCGACCAACGCCGTTGCTCACGCGCAAGGCACTGCGCAGCCGAACCACTGGTTGGCAACAGCCGCGAACCCGGACGGCGAGAACGTGATTCACGGTCCCGACGTCGACCCCCGACTCGCGTTCGATACCGCCGCGGGCCGTCCGGACGAGCGCACGGCTCATTCTGCCGCAGACATCGAAACGCACACGGCAGCAACTGGCGCGAGCTACATGGGTGGCCGGACAGCTCACGCGGGCGCAAGCGCCGAAACGCACACGGCATCGACGACCGGCGCGAGTTCCGTGGACGGGCGCGCGACCGGTGCCACCGCAGGCGACGAGCTGTACACCGTGTCGGCGAGCAGCGCTAATGCATATGGCGAGAGCACGAATTCTGTTGCCGCAGAAGTTGAGCCGCACGTGGTCACCGCTCCTGGCCCCTCGGTGGAATCGCAGCTGAGCATCAACTTCGATGTCGCGACCGTCGAGCCGGAACTGCGGGCCGAAGCTGGTGGCTCGAACGGGAACCGCGTACCCGCCGACTTGACTCGCGTTGCGGAATCCAGCCGTCGCGTCGAAACCGCCATGCGCACAGACTCATCCGCGGCAGCGCGGAACACCGACCGTAGCTCCGCCGCACCGAATCCGGCCGAGCGCAGCGCGCGGATGTCGATGGAGCCGCAGGCACCCCAGCACAGCACGGAAACGGCAGCGGAACCGCGAGCGAATGAGCGCAACACCCGGACTGCGGCGCAACCGCAGACGAACGGGCACATTGTGCGGGCGGCCGTGACACCACATGCGGTACAACAACCCTCGATCGTCGAGCGCTCCGCGACCGATCACCAAGATCCGCCGAGCCGCACCGAGGAAACCGCCGAAGCCGAAGTCAGGCCGCTCGTCGCCGACGACCGCTCGCACCGCCGCACCACCAGCGAGGTGATCAGCGATGTCGTTCAATCGCTTTCGGCCGAAGATCTGCTCATCGAGAACCCCACCCTCGGCTCCGAAAGCGATGACGTCGAGGTGTGGTCGGTAGCTCGAGCGATCGCGGGTCGCGGCCTGTCGGTCATCCCGGTGGAGCAACTCGCCGAAATCCTCATGCTGGCCGATCAATCGTGGACCCCCACCAGCATCGGCGCGGAGGTCGGCCTGTCCCGCACCGCCATCGCCCAGGTACTGGAGTTCGCCAGAAAGGTCCGCCGCCCCTACGCAATCAGCAGTTAGCCACCGATCCAGATCGGTCACTTCGGAGCCTTGGAGTCACAGCCACGGCGAATCTGTCGGCGCGCACCCCATGGCCCGACGGATTCGAGTGCGGCGAGCAAGTACAGCTGCGGATGAAACGCGCACGCCGCTCCCCCGCCGGAGATTCGACGGCACCAGTCCCGACAGCGCTCGCTCCCAGTGCTCGCGCACACCCAGTGAATGCCTCACACAGGCGCCAACTGTGTGACGCGGTCACTAGGTGTGCGACAACCCCCACAGCACCCATCACACGAGTACGAAAAGGCCGCCCGACTCGGATCTTCCGAGTGGGCGGCCTCTGTTATTCGGCGACCGGCCTCACCTGCGCCAGCCGGTGTTCGAACCCCAGGTCGAACCGCCGACCGACGCCTGCTCATCGCCATCGCGCTGCGGGGTGGAGTAGCCGTCCGTGTACTGGCCCCCGCGTGATCCGTGCGACTTCGTGTCGTCCGAACCGCCTGTCGAATCCCGGTCCCCATGCCCGGGCCACCAGGCGCGATGGCCGATCAACGCGGTTGCGGCAGGGGTGAAGAACATCGCCATGACGAACGCGGCGATGGCGATGCCGACCGAGATGGCGAACCCCATCTGCGACAGCACATTGTTGCCCGCCAACATCATCGAGGCGAAGGTACCCGCCAGGATGACACCCGCCGCCGCGACCGTCGGCCCGGTATGCCGAACCGCGAGGGCCGCAGCCTGTTTCGGTTCATTGCCGGCTCGCGCCTCCTCACGCAACCGAGCGACCATCAGGATGTTGTAGTCGGTGCCGAGGGCGACCACGAACAGGTACATGATCACCGGCAGGGTGAAGATCAGGCCCGAGTTGCCCTGGAAGTGTTGGAATACCAGGACCGCGGCCCCGAGCGTCGCGGCGAAGCCGAGGAAGACCGAGGCCATCAGGTACCACGGCGCCACCAGGCTGCGCAGCAGCAGCGCGAGCACGATCATGATCAGAATCGCCGCCACCGGGAACACGATCTTGTAGTCGTGCACCATCGCATCCTGGAAATCGACATACACCGAGGAGATCCCACCGACAACGGCGGTAGTACCCGCCGGTGCCGCCGAGTGCGCCGCACTCCGCAACGGATCACGAACCGTATCGAGCGCCGCATCGGATTCGGGTGCGCCGGTGAGCGTCACCTGGAAGTCGGCCGCCGAGCCATCGCTCGAAACCGTCGGCGCACCAACCTGATTCACACCAGGCACCGCGGCGAGAACCGCACGATAATCCGCGAGCTGGTCACCGTCGAGCCGCTTACCATCGGTGGCACGCAACAGCACCTCGGACGGCTGCGTCGCCCCAGCGGGCATCCCCTTGAGCAATTCCTTGCTGTAGACCGTTGATTCGGAGGAGTCCGAGGTCGACCCCGAGCTCAGGTCGAAGGTCGGATGGAACCCGAAGGCCAGCATGCCCAATGCGATCAGCAGGCCACCGGATACCGCGGCGAACGCACCGGGGCGCCGTCCCATCGCCGCCCCGATGGCGCCGAACCGCGCACCCTTCGGCTCCTGCCGCCATGCCTTCGACGGCCAGAACACCTTGGTGCCCAACAGCGAGACCACGGCGGGCACCAGCGTGAGTCCGGCCACCAAAGCCACCGCGACGGCAATCGCCAGCGCCGGACCGAGTGCACGGAACATGCCGAGTGTGGAGAGCGTCAGCGCCATGAACGCGATGATCACCGCGCCCGCCGCCGAGGTGATGGCCTCGCCGACCTTGGTGACCGCACTCACCATCGCGGTCTTCGGATCCTCGCCGGCGCGCAGACGCTCCCGGTATCGGAACATCAGGAACAGGATGTAGTCGGTGCCGACGCCGAACAGCACCACCAGCAGAATGGAGTTCACCGAACTGTCGACCTTCAGGTCGAAAGCCTTGCTGACCATGGCGATCAGGCCGCCGACGGTGCTGGAGATCGCGCCGATCACGATAACCGGCAGCAACGCGATCACCGGACTGCGGAAGATGACCAGCAGCAGCAGCAGAATCAGCACCACCGTCGCGATGCCGATGATGGCCATGCCTTTTTGACCGGACTCCGTCTGATCCAGCATCTGCGCCGCCGGCCCGGTGACGCCCGCTTTCAGATCGGTGTCGCGCACTTGCTCGCGCAATGCGTCACGCAGCTTCTTGACCGCGTCACTCTGCGTCGTATCGCCGGCATTGGTCACCTTGGTCATCTGCACGGCGGCGATCTGCACCAACCGGTTCTCTGACGCCGGTACGGCCTGAATGCTGGTGACATCCTTGATTCTGGCGTCGCTGAGCTTCGACGCGATCGTTTGCACGCTCGCCGAATCACCCGCGGACAGCGGTGCCCCGTCCGAGCGGACGAAGACGAGTAGTGCCGCGGGTGACTGTTGCTGCGGAAATGCCTTCTGCTGCAATTCCATTGCCTGAATCGACTCGTAATGCGATGGCAGGAACTCGGATTGGTCGGTGGTGGAGGTGAGTTGCGGCGCCGAGGCCACCACCGCGACGATGATGAGCAGCCACAGGCCGATCACCTTCCACGGGTTGTGTACGACGATCGCGCCGAGACGAGCGAACATAAGGGAGAGCGCCTTTCGGGTATTGGTGCTGAGCCCAGCTCAGATGTCAAGGTCCTCGGTCTGCGGATGCGCGGTGGTGACGTCGACGAGTCCGCGGTAGATCCGGGCCGGGATCCGCTCGCCGAGTTCCGCCAGCGTGTCGATGATCTCCACCGTGTATTCGGCCCAGGTCTGATCGTCGACATCGAAGATCTCGCGCCAGTTCTTCCACTCCTTGGCCCAGTTCGTCGCCAACGCGAAATCGGCCCAGTCGCAGCGCTGACGGTGCACCACGTACTTGCCCTTGCGGCTGAGGTACACCCGGATCACCTCGAAGCCCGCCTTGGTGAACTCGCGCGATTCGCCGAGCTGCCGTCCGAGGAAGCGCTGACGGTGCACGCCGCCCGGACCGACCTTCAGCAGCACCTCGTGCAGTTCTCCGGAGGCGCTCTTGTCGAACTCGATCGTCGACCGCTCCTCGGTGGTGTCGACCTCGGTCGCGGTCTGTGAATCGGTGGTCATGATTACCCCATCTCATAAATGCATGCGCAATCAGGCATGCGTTCAGCGCCAGCGGACCCCGATTCGGCCCGCTGTAGTGAGTTGATCTCCTGTTTTCCGATCGAGCGGCTGCGCTCGTCGGCCTGGAATCACTATAAGTAGATGTATACGTATAACGCAAGCCCTAGCGCGCAGCCGCCGCGACCGATTCAGACCGCGCCCGCGAGCTCCACCACCGAACTCTTGTGTCCGCCCCGCAGCCGGACCAATAGCGCCAACCCCACACCCAGACCGAGGCCCAGGACTCCGGCCGCTGCGAAACCCGCGGGGAATCCGCCCGTATCAATGGCGACTCCAGCGAGGGAACTACCGAGCAAACGAAAAGGGCCGTCCCGCCGGATATTCCGGGGGACGGCCCTTTCGAAACGAAAGGCTGACCCTTTCGAGCGACCTGCAAGCAGTCGCTACGGGCTACTTGGCCTTTTCGAGAACCTCGACCAGTCGCCAGTGCTTGGTGGCCGACAGCGGGCGGGTCTCCATCAGCTGAACGCGGTCGCCGACGCCGGCGATCTCGTTCTCGTCATGCGCCTTCACCTTGGTGGTGGAGCGAATGATCTTGCCGTAGAGCTTGTGCCGCGTACGGTCTTCCAGCTCGACCACAATGGTCTTGTTCATCTTGTCCGAAACCACGTAGCCGATGCGGACCTTGCGGCTGCCGCGCTTGACCTCGGTGGTCACTGTCTCTTCACTCATGCCGCATCTCCCTTGCCAGCGGGTGCCGTGGCCAGGCCGAGCTCGCGCTCACGCATGACCGTGTAGATGCGCGCGATCTCGTGACGCACGACGCGCAGACGACGGTTGTTGTCCAGCTGTCCCGTCGCCATCTGGAAGCGCAGATTGAACAGCTCTTCCTTCGACTCGCGCAGGCGGGCGACGAGCTCCTCTTCATTGAGCTCGCGGAGCTCTGCGGCTGGTGTACCGGTAGCCATCAGAACTGCTCCTCCCTGGTCACGATCCTGCACTTCATGGGGAGCTTGTGCATCGCGCGGCGCAGGGCCTCGCGAGCGGTCTCCTCGTTGGGGTAACTCATTTCGAACATCACGCGCCCGGGCTTGACGTTCGCGATCCACCACTCGGGCGAACCCTTACCCGAACCCATGCGGGTTTCGGCAGGCTTCTTGGTGAGCGGGCGATCCGGGTAGATGTTGATCCAGATCTTGCCGCCACGCTTGATGTGGCGGGTCATCGCGATACGAGCCGACTCGATCTGCCGGTTGGTGACGTAGGCGGGCTCGAGAGCCTGGATGCCGTATTCACCGAACGCGACCGAGGTGCCGCCCTTTGCCATTCCGGAACGACCCGGGTGATGCTGCTTCCGGTGCTTGACCTTCCGTGGCATCAACATGCGTCAGCCCTCCTGCTTTTCTGCCGGGGCGTCGGCAACCGCAGTGGCGGTGGCTGCACGCCCGGCCTCAGTGCTGGTCGCGGTCGTGCCGGCGGAACCGGACCGACGCGGGCGGCTCGGCCGCTCACGACGCTCGCGGCGGTCACCCGCGGCGGGCGCGGCCGAAGCCGTGACCTCGCGCTTGCCACCGACGATGTCGCCCTTGTAGATCCAGACCTTCACGCCGATCCGACCGAAGGTGGTCTTGGCCTCGTAGAGGCCGTAGTCGATGTCCGCGCGCAGCGTGTGCAGCGGGACACGACCCTCACGGTAGAACTCCGAGCGCGACATTTCGGCGCCACCGAGGCGGCCCGAGCACTGCACGCGGATGCCCTTGACGTTCGGCGAACGCATGGCCGACTGGATGGCCTTACGCATCGCGCGACGGAACGCCACACGGTTGGACAGCTGCTCGGCCACACCCTGGGCAACGAGCTGCGCATCCGATTCGGGGTTCTTGACCTCGAGGATGTTCAGCTGCACCTGCTTGCCGGAGAGCTTCTCCAGCTCGGCGCGGATGCGATCGGCCTCGGCGCCGCGGCGGCCGATGACGATGCCGGGACGAGCGGTGTGGATATCCACCCGGACCCGGTCACGGGTGCGCTCGATCTCGACCTTGGAGATGCCTGCCCGCTCCATGCCAGTGGCGAGGAGCTTACGGATGGCGACATCTTCCTTCACGTAGTCCGCGTACTGCTTATCCGCGTACCAACGCGACTTCCAGTCGGTGGTGATACCGAGGCGGAAGCCATGGGGGTTGATTTTCTGTCCCATTTACTTTGCCCCTCCCTTCCGGCGGTTACGAGTGGATCCACCGGCGGTGGGCACGCTCTCGACCTCGATGGTGATGTGGCTGGTGCGCTTGCGAATGCGGAACGCACGGCCCTGGGCACGCGGCTGGAACCGCTTCATGGTCGCGCCTTCGTCGACGTAGGCAGTCGAGATCACCAGGGTCGACGGGTTCAGGCCGAGGTTGTTCTCGGCGTTCGCCGCGGCACTGGCCACGACCTTGGCGACCGGCTCGCTCGCGGCCTGCGGTGCGAACCGCAGGATCGCGAGGGCGTCCTCGACTCGCTTGCCGCGGACCAGGTCCACGACACGACGAGCCTTCATCGGCGTCACGCGAACGTGCTTGGCGGTCGCGCGCGCAGTCGAATTCTGAGTCTCAGTGGTCATCGCCGCTTGCTCTTCCGGTCATCCTTGACGTGGCTCTTGAACGTCCTGGTGGGCGCGAACTCACCCAGCTTGTGTCCGACCATGTTGTCCGAGACGAACACCGGCACGTGCTTGCGACCGTCATGGACGGCGAAGGTGTGACCGATGAAGTCGGGGATGATGGTTGAACGACGGGACCAGGTCTTGATGACCTGCTTGGTGCCCTTTTCGTTCTGAACGTCCACCTTCGCGAGGAGGTGGTCGTCGACGAACGGGCCCTTCTTGAGGCTGCGTGGCATTTCTTACCTCCTCCTTCAGCGCTTGTTCTTGCCGGACTTGCGGCGGCGGACGATGAGCTTGTCGCTCGGTTTGTTCGGGCGGCGGGTGCGGCCTTCCTTCTGGCCCCACGGCGAGACCGGGTGGCGACCACCGGAGGTCTTGCCTTCACCACCACCGTGCGGGTGGTCGACCGGGTTCATCACGACACCACGGACCGTGGGACGGCGACCCTTCCACCGCATACGACCGGCCTTGCCCCAGTTGATGTTCGACTGTTCGGCATTGCCGACCTCGCCGACGGTGGCGCGGCAGCGCACGTCGACGCGGCGGATTTCACCCGAGGGCATACGCAGCGTGGCGTAGGGGCCTTCCTTACCGAGCAGCTGCACGCTGGCACCGGCGGAGCGGGCCATCTTCGCGCCACCGCCCGGACGCAGTTCCACATTGTGGATCGTGGTACCGGTCGGGATGTTGCGCAGCGGCAGGTTGTTACCCGGCTTGATGTCGGCCGTGGGGCCGGACTCGATCGGGGTGCCCTGCGCGATGCCCTTCGGCGCGATGATGTAGCGCTTCTCGCCGTCGATGTAGTGCAGCAGCGCGATGTTGGCGGTGCGGTTCGGGTCGTACTCGATGTGCGCGACCTTGGCCGGGATGCCGTCCTTGTCCAGTCGACGGAAGTCGATCAGACGGTAGGCACGCTTGTGGCCGCCACCGCGGTGGCGAGTCGTGATGCGACCGTGCGCATTACGACCACCCTTGCTGTGCAGCGGGCGGATCAGCGACTTCTCGGGAGTCGACCGAGTGATCTCAGCGAAGTCCGAGACGCTGGAGCCACGACGGCCCGGCGTAGTCGGCTTGTACTTACGGATTGCCATGAGTTCTTCTCTGCTTTCTGGATTCCCAGGCGCTTACGCGACCGGGCCTCCGAAGATCTCGATGGGCTTGCTGTCGGCCGAGATGGTCACGAGCGCGCGCTTGGTGTCCTTGCGCTTGCCGTAACCGAAGCGGGTCCGCTTGCGCTTGCCCTGACGGTTGGCGGTGTTGACGCTGGTCACCTTCACGCCGAAAACCTTCTCGACGGCGATCTTGATCTGCGTCTTGTTGGAATCCGGGTGCACGATGAAGGTGTAGGTACCTTCCTCGATCAGTCCGTAGGACTTCTCCGAGATGACCGGCGCCAGCAGGATGTCGCGGGGGTCGGCGATGGTGGTCACTTGCTCTCCTCCTGTGCAGCTTCGGCGGGGCCGTGCACAAAGGCGTTCAAGGCCTCGACGCTGAACACCACTTCGTCGCTTTCCAGCACGTCGTAGGTGTTGAGCTGATCCGGCGCGATCGGGTGCACGAATTCGAGGTTCTGCACGCTCTTCCAGGCCGCCAGATCTTCGCGTCCGAGGACGACGAGGAACTTCTTGCGGTCCGAAAGCTCCGCGAGGAAGCTCTTGGCCGTCTTGGTCGACGGGGCCTGCCCGGCGACCAGTTCGGTGATCACGTGGATGCGCTCGTTGCGCGCCCGGTCCGAAAGTGCGCCGCGCAGAGCCGCGCGGATCATCTTCTTGGGGGTGCGCTGGCTGTAGTCACGCGGCTGCGGGCCGTGGACCGTGCCACCACCGGTGAACTGGGGCGCGCGGGTCGAGCCCTGACGGGCGCGGCCGGTGCCCTTCTGCCGGTACGGCTTCTTGCCACCACCGCGGACTTCACCGCGGGTCTTGGTGGAATGGGTGCCCTGGCGAGCCGCGGCCAGCTGCGCGATGACCACCTGGTGCATCAGCGAGATGTTCGCGGTGGCATCGAAGATCTCCGCGGGGAGTTCGACAGTGCCATTGGTCTTGCCGCCGAGCTCCTTGACCGGGAGGGTCAGGTTGGTCTTCTTCTCAACGCTGGTCATGCGTGCGCACCACCCTTCACGGCGCTCTTGACGACGACGACGTTGCCGCGACGACCCGGGATCGCTCCCTTGATCAGCAGCAGGCCGTTCTCGACGTCCACCTTGTGAACCGACAGGTTCTGCGTGGTGACGCGGTCATTACCCATCCGGCCCGACATGCGCATGCCCTTGAACACGCGGCCGGGGGTGGCGCAGCCACCGATGGAACCCGGGCGACGGTGCACGGCCTGCGCACCGTGGGAGGCGCCCTGACCCGCGAAGCCGTGACGCTTCATGGTGCCGGCGAAGCCCTTGCCCTTGCTGGTGCCGGTCACATCGACGTAGGCGCCCTCTTCGAACACTTCGGCGGTCAGCTCCTGGCCGACCTCGAAGGTGGAGGCGTCCGCGACGCGGATCTCGGCGACGTGGCGGCGCGGGGTGACACCGGCCTTGGCGAACTGGCCGGAGACCGGCTTGTTCACCTTGCGCGGGTCGATAGCGCCGAAAGCGACCTGGACGGCGCTGTAGCCGTCGCGCTCCACGGTGCGGATCTGGGTGACGACGTTGGGTCCGGCCTTGATGACGGTCACGGGGACGACGCGGTTCTTGTCGTCGAACACCTGGGTCATGCCGAGCTTGGTGCCCAGGATGCCCGCCGCAGGCCTGTTCTTGTTATCAGTCATGATTCGAGTCCCCGTCACTGAATGTTGACGTCGACGCTGGCCGGGAGATCGATGCGCATGAGGGCATCAACCGTCTTCGGCGTCGGGTCGAGGATGTCGATCAGCCGCTTGTGCGTACGCATCTCGAAGTGCTCGCGCGAGTCCTTGTACTTGTGCGGCGAACGGATGACGCAGTACACGTTCTTCTCGGTCGGCAACGGCACCGGGCCGACCACACGGGCCCCGGTGCGGGTCACCGTCTCCACGATCTTGCGTGCAGACGCGTCGATCGCTTCGTGGTCATAGGCCTTGAGCCTGATGCGGATCTTCTGTCCCGCCACGCTAAGTGTCCTTTTCTCCGCTTATCGTTCGTGATCCGGAAGCTGGGCTTCCGTACCACCTTCAGTTGCACAGCCCGAACACACGAAGACGTCTCAGCCCGAGTGGGTCAGGCCCGGAGGAGGCAGCCTGCGCAACCACGCAGGGCCCCCGCTCGGGCAAAATCCAACACAGTAAGAGACCGCGACCGGGCACGCCCGATCATTCGCCGCTGTTCATCTGTCATGGTTCTCCGGTCCACGCGGTCGGGCGTGTCGCTCCGATCTTCGATCGGCATTCAACGCATCCGCTCATTCCTCAGCCCCGGTTCGAAACTTCACCTGGCCTGGAACGTTGTCCCGGACGCACCCACACTGGAATCCAGTGAGGTACACGATTGGGTGTTGCTCGCCTCACCACCCGTCACGGCCGCGGAACGGCATGACCCGGTGCAAGGCAACCCGAACAGTATGCCCGACCGCGTTGGCGACTTCAAATCCGCCCCCCACCAACACTTCGCCAGCAGGTCAGGGCGTGAATCCCGGGCGCGCCCATGCTACCTGGCCGCAGACGATCAGAGGCGATATGCGGGGCCGCGAGAACCGTCGATGGACCGACGGCGGTCAGATCAGGCGTGGGGTTGATATGCGCCGGGGCTGCCGGGCGGCGGGTACTGACCAGGCGGCGGATAGCCACCAGCCTGCGGATACCCGCCCGGTGCGGGGTAGCCGCCCGGTGCGGGGTAGCCGCCACCCGGCTGTGGGTAGCCACCGACGGGCTGCTGCCATTGCTGCGGATTTCCCTGCGGTCCACCATAGGGCGCGGGCTGCGGCGCGCCATACGGCGCGGGGGCAGCATTCGACGGGTATCCGACGGGCGGCTGCTGGGCCCACTGCGGATGCCCCGCGGGCGGCGCGCCACCACCGGACGGGTCAGCGCCGTCGGCGGCACCGCGTCGCCGCCACCAAAGGATGCCGAGCACGATCAGGACGATGAATGCGATGAGGCCGGCGACCGGCGCGAACAGATTCTTCCAAAGGCTATCCGCGACAGCCACATTGCCCTTCGCGCGCACGACGACGTTGGCGCCGGCGTACGAGTCCACGCCACGAAGCTCACCTTTGCCGGTGCCGCCGTTGCGGTACGTCCAGGTGCCGTAGCAGGTTTTCGACGACGATCCCCCACCCCCGCGACGCCGGGCCTCGGGTGCCGCGATGATCCCGCTGGACCCCGCCCCCATGGACCGGCTGCCGTAACCGCAGCTATCGACGTGCGCGGTGACCTTCTCGCCGGTCAGGTAGATCTTCGCGTCTCCAACGGAGACGACACCGATGATGATCACCACGATCAGGACTACAACGACACCGAATCCGATAAGCCGATTCCTCAGCACACGCAACCACCCTAGGTCGAGAACCCATATACGGCGCAGAAGTATGCCGCGCTCCCACTACCGGGAAACTTACTTCTGAGTAAGATAGGGGCATGACGAAACCGACCGCGACTCATCGCGTCTGGAAGAAGCTGCCGGACAACCGGCTGGGGCACACCCTGTTCTCGCTGGGCATGGTCGCCCGGGTGCCCTACTTCGGGACCGTGCTGCCCAGCGTCGTGCGGTTGGCACCCGGACTGTGCGAGGTGACCTCGCCGAAGTGGTTCGGTATCCACAACCACCTGGGCACCTTCCACGCGATCGCGGCATGCAATCTGGCCGAGGTGGCGATGGGAATGCTGAGCGAGGCGACGGTGCCCGACACCCATCGCTGGATTCCCAAGGCCATGAACGTGCAGTACCTGGCCAAAGCCGAGACCGGATTGCGGGCGGTGGCGCAGCTGGCCGAGGTGCCGGACTTCGCACAGATCACCGAGGGCCAGGAATTGATCGTGCCGGTTTCCATCTACGACAAGCACGGGCTCGAGGTCGTGCACGCCGACATCACCACCTGGGTCACCCCGAAGTAGGGCGGTGTTGCCGGGACGCGGGCGGAGCGGATTGAATGCGTTTCATGAGTGACGGTGCGGTCCGGGAATTCGATGTCTGCGTGGTCGGGCTCGGACCAACCGGTCGGGCGCTGGCGCACCGGGCGATGCGCGCGGGGTTCCGGGTCGCGGCGGTCGATCCGCGGCCCGACCGGCTCTGGCCGCCGACCTTCTCCTGCTGGATCGATGAGCTGCCGACGTGGTTGCCACCCAGCGCCATTGCCGCGCGCATCCCGAATCCGACGGTGTGGACCACGGCCGAGCATCGGATCGATCGCCCCTACTGCGTGTTGTCGAAGACCGGGTTGCGCGATGCGCTGCCGCTCGACGACGCCACGGTGCTGGCAGACCGGACCGCCCGGGTCGAGGCCCATGAGGTGGAGCTGGCCGACGGTATGACCCTCAGGGCCGCAACGGTTTTCGATACCCGCGGGCTGCCGACACTCGGGCAGCGCCGGGCCGCCAGCGCGCACGGCATCTTCGTCGATGCCGAGACCGCGGCGCCGATGGTGACCGAAGGTGAAGGGCTGCTGCTGGATTGGCGGCCGGAGAACGGCGCGGGACCGGACGAGCCGCCATCGTTCCTCTACGCGGTTCCGCTCGGCGACGGCACGGTGATCTTCGAAGAGACCAGCCTCGGGCTGCGCGGTGGCATGCCGCAGCACGAACTGCGCAAGCGCACGCTGAGCCGATTGGCCGCGCACGGGATCACCCTCACCGGTGTGGAGCCGAGCGAGGCCGCGCATTACCCGCTGGATCAGCCGCCGCCGAAAAAGGGTACGGCCCAGGCGATTCCGTTCGGCTCACGCGGCGGCATGATGCACCCGTGCACCGGGTACAGCGTCGCGGATTCGCTCGCGCTGGTCGATACCGCGATCACCGCACTGCGAAAGGGCCGCGACCCCATCGCCGAGTTGTGGCCCTGGCAGGCACGCCTCACCTACTGGATGCGCATGCGCGGACTCTGGGGCCTCGGCCGCCTCACCACCGAACAGTCCATCGCCATGTTCGATGCCTTCTTCACCGAATCACCGCGCGGCCAGCGCGCCCTGCTCTCCGCCCACGACGACTACACCGCCCTCGGCGCGGTCCTGTTCAACACCGTCGCCCACACCTGGCCCTTCCGCTGGCGCTACGACCTGGTCGGCTGGACCAACCGCAACCGCTGGCTCGACTACCCGTTCGCGGCGGCGTCCGAACGCAGCGAACGCCACGTCGGGTAACTCGAAGGAGTCACCGAACGTGGCGTTCGCCAGTGCCGAATCAGGCGCCGGTTTCGGCGGCGCGCTGGTAGCCGCGGATCGCGGGGTAGGCGAACAGCACTATCAGGCCGACCACCCAGGCGACGGTCTTCAGCAGCGGTTCGGCGACCGCGCCGCCATAGGACAGGCCCTTCATCGCATCGATGGCACAGCTCATCGGTTGATTGGCGACCACATCCTGCAGCCAGACCGGATAGGCGATGATCGGCACGAATCCGGTATTGAAGAACATCAGCAGCGTATTGACGATGCCGATGACGCTCACCAGCATCACCCCCTCGGTGATCGTCGCCAGCGTGGTGACGAGCACCGCGAAACCCACGCCGAACAGCACCGGAATGCCGATCAGCGCGATCGCCGCGAGCGGGCCCTGGCCGAAGCGGAAGCCGAGGGTGAAACCGACCACGACCACGAAAAGCGTGGTGACGAGTACGCGGATCGCCTCGGCGAACAACCGGCCGGTGAGTCCCGCCGCCCGATGCACCGGCATGGTCCAGAACCGCCCGAGCAGCCCGGTGTACTTCTCCTCCTTGAAGCCCAGCGCGCTGACCACCGCACCCGACATCGCCGCGACCAAGGTGATCAGCGCGACCTGACCATAGATGCTCGGCCTACCGGTGGCCGCGGTGATGGAATTACCGAGCACGATGCGGAACATCAACAGGGTCAGTGCTGGATAGATCAGTGTCTGGATCGTCGTCGCCGGATCGCGCGCCCACACCAGCAGCAGGCGCTTGCACTGGATCAGACTGTGCGACACCCAGGTCGACAGCGCGCGTTCGGACGGCGGGGTCACCCGAGGCAGCGGATCGAACCCGGTCACCTCGACGCGCTCCAAAGCCTCGACAGAACTCATGACCGCCTCACGCTCGCCCAGACCGCCAACGGGGTGAAGACGATCGCCATACCGACCAGCCAGGTCAGCGGCACCCACAGCACATTCCAGCCCACCCCGTCCTGGGCCATATCGCGCATCGCGAAGGAGAACTGGGAGATCGGCTGATTGCGCACGAACGGCCGGATCCACAGCGGGAAGCTGCCTTCCGGGACGAACCCACAGGACAGCATGCCGAAGATCAAAGTGGGCAAGGTCAATGCCTGGCTCAGCGATTCCGGACTCTTGGTCAAACTGCCGAGCGCGTCCGCGCCCAGCGCCAGCACGGTCCCGACCGCGATCGAGAATGCGCAGAACAACACGGCCTGACCGGGACCAGCGACGAAACGGAAGCCGATCATGTAGCCGAAAAAGATCGCCGCGGTCAGCGAGGTGAGCGAACGAACCAACCCGGCGGCGACCCGCGCGCTCAACGGGACCAGCATGCCGATCGGCATGGTCTGCAGCCGCGTGCTCAGACCGGTCAGGGCCTCGTACGCGGACAACTGCGCATTCGACATCATCGTGAACGCCATGGTCTGCAGCACGATGATCGGCATGACGAACTGGGCGTAATCGATGCCCTGGAACTTCATCACGTACCGCAGCGGCAGATAGAAACCGAGGGTGAACACCAGCGGGGTGACCATCGCGATGATCAACTCGCCCTTGACGGCCATGGTCCGCACGATGCGTCCGGTCAGTGCCCGCCACTGCGCGAACGAGGACAGCCGGGCCACGGGTAGTTCGGCGAAGAGCGATGTCGCGTCGGACCGCTCAACAGCAGGAGCCGTCACGACTGCGCCTCGCTGACGCTCGGCTCCGTCGCGGCCGGATGCCGTGCTGTGTTCTCGGTTCGCTCGCTACGCTCCCTCACGCGTGTCCACCCGAATGACCAGTGATGGACAGGAACACATCATCGAGCGAGGGCCGGCGCAGCGCGATATCGGCCAACTGGACCCCGGCGGCGTCGAGCCTGCGCAGCGCCTCGGAGAGGGTGGCGGCCCCATCGGGCGCGGGGATGGAAATCCGGTCCCCGCCGCCGCTGGCGACTGCTTGCGGGTCGCTCGCAACAACACCGAGATCGGCGAGCACGGCGGCGGGCACCAGATCGCCGAGCGCGATGGCGGCCTTGCCGATATGCGTCGGATCCAGCGGCACCACCTCGCAGTAGCTGCCGCCGGTCTTCTCCTTGAGCTCGTCGGCGGTGCCCTCGGCGATCACCGTGCCCTTATCGATGACGATGATGTTGTCGCTGAGCACATCGGCTTCCTCGAGGTACTGCGTGGTGAGCAGCACCGTGATGCCCTGGTTCTTCAGCGCGGTCACCAGATCCCACACACCCTGACGGCTGCGCGGATCCAGGCCGGTGGTCGGCTCGTCGAGGAACACCACCTCGGGGCGCACCACCAGTCCGCAGGCGATGTCGACGCGCCGACGCATACCGCCCGAATAGTGGCGCACCGCACGACGACCCGCGCTGACCAGGTCGAATTCCTCGAGCAGGGTGTCGGCGCGCTTGCGGGCGGCGGCTTTGCCCAGACCCATCAGGCGACCGAACAGTTCCAGGTTCTCCCGTCCGGACAGGTTCTCGTCGAGCGCTGCGTACTGACCGGTCATCATGATCGAGCGCCGCACGCCCGCCGGATCCTCGAGCACATCGTGGCCCGCGACAACCGCGGAGCCGGAATCCGGGCGCAGCAGCGTGGACAGCACCTTGACCATGGTGGTCTTACCCGCGCCGTTGGGGCCGAGAATGCCGAGTACGCTGGCCCGCTCGGCGGTGAAGCTGATGCCCTGCAGCGCGTGCACATCGCCGAAGGACTTTCGGACGTCCTCGACGACAACGGCGGGGTTGCCGCCGCTATCGGTCGGTGGCTCGCTGGCGTGCGAATCCGCTTGGTTCAAGCTCGGCATCAACTCTCCACTGTGTGTCTGATCGGCGGCGTTCGCGTGGCCGGGGCGGCGACGAGGTCGGCATGAGGACGTCCCGGTTGGTGATCCGTACCGCCGGGCGCGATGTTACCGGGCACACGCATTCCACAAGGCAGGCCCGCGCTTTCCCCACTGAGCCGCAACCTAAGTGTGTCCTTACTCACATTTCCCGCAATCGATCCGCCGTGCACACGATCGTCGCTGGTGGCGGCCCGTCAGGGGCAGCGTAGGGGCGGCAACGGCGTCTTTACGGGCCGTCGCGGCGACCATAGTCTGCTAGGTGGGGGAAACACGCACTCACTCGTTTGCGGCAGCGCTGCTTCACCAAGCGTTCAGCGGTCTGCGGCGGATCGACCCTGCAAGAGGTGACCATGGCCGAGACCGCGCAGTCCAGGACGGCGGCGCATACGGGAGGATCGGGCCGACCGAACGTGCTGACATCGTATGACCCACGAACCGGCGAAATCGTCGGCAACTACGCCGTGATGGGCGCCGGTGAAATCAATCGCACCGTGCGCGAAGCGCGCTCCGCCGAAAAGTGGTGGGCGGAACTGGGTTTCACCGGCCGCAAGCGCTGGCTGCTGGACTGGAAACGCAGCATTGCCAGGCGCGCAGGCGAATTGGTGGAGATCCTGTGTGAAGAAACCGGAAAACCGGAGGCGGACGCGGCGATAGAGGTGATGCTCGCCGTCGAGAATCTCGATTGGGCGGCGCGCAACGCGGCCCGGGTGCTGGACCGGCGCAAGCTCGGATCCTCCTGGCTGAACCGCAATCAGCGCGCCTCCGTCGGCTACCTGCCGCTCGGCGTGGTCGGCGTACTCGGGCCGTGGCACAACCCGGTCTTCACGCCGATGGGCTCGATCGCCTACGCGATGGCCGCGGGCAACACGGTGGTGTTCAAACCCGACGAACTGACCACCGGCGTCGGGGTCTGGCTGGCCGACAGCTGGAACAAGCTGGCGCCGAATCAGCCTGTGCTGCAAGTGGTCACCGGTGATCAAGCCACCATGGCCGCACTCTGCCGGGCCAAGGTGGACAAAATCGCCTATGCCGGTTCCGATTCGGGCGCGCGCGAGGTGATCACGCTGTGCGCGCAGACCATGACACCGGTGGTCGTCGAGCGAAACGGCAAGGGCACCATGGTCGTTCACGTCGACGCCAAACTCGACGACGCGGCCGAGGCCGCGGTCTTCGGCGCGATGGCCAATGCGGGCCAGAACTCCACCGGCATCCAGCGGGCCTACGTCGCCAACTCCGTCTACGACCGATTCCTGGAGTTGGTGGTCGAGCAGGCGCGGCGGCTGCGGCCCGGCGCGGACCGGCGCGCCTCCTACGGTCCGATGATTCTGGAGTCACAGGTCGACGTGGTGCGCAAACAGGTGCGCGACGCACTGGCCCGCGGCGGGCGCGCGGTGGTCGGCGGGCTGGACTCGATTCGCGAGCCCTATATCGAACCCATCGTGCTCGCCGAGGTACCGGAGGAGAGTGTCGCGATCACCGGCGAGGGCATCGGGCCGGTGCTCATCGTCAACAAGGTCGCGAATATGGACGAGGCGGCGCAGCGGATCAACGCGGTCGGCAATGGCGTCGCGGTATCGGTATTCACCCGCGACGTGCACAGCGTCGAAGCGTTCGCCGAACGGTTGCGGGTCGGCGTTGTGACCGTGAATTCTTCGACCGCCCAGGGGATACCCGCACTGCCGTTCGGTGGCGTCGGCGAATACGGGCAGGGACATCACCACGGTGACCAGGGCCTGCGCGAATTCAGCCGGACGCTGGCCATCGCCCGCAAGCGCTACCGCGCGGCGGTGAACCTGTCCACCTTCGACCGCCATCGACGGCATCTGCGCGCCGCGAAAACCATCTTCCGAATGCGACACGGCCGCTGAGCTGACGCCGGGATCCACAGGGGTCCCGGCTGGACTCACCCGAGCAGGACGGCTTCCATCAGCGCGCATACCCGCGCGACGTGCTCGGGGCGGGTGTCGAACTTTGTCAGGCGGCCGACGTCGATGATCTGCGCGATCGCGGCGTGCACCCGGAAGCGCGCCTCGACTTGGTCGCCGTCGAGCAGGTTGGCCCACTCCAGCACGTTCTGGCGCTGGATGGCGCGCAGCTTGTGCTGTTCGGCCTGCGGCAGATTGCTGAACTCGGCGTAGTAGACCGGCATGATCTCCGGCGTCGCGAAGGTGAGCCGGGCTTGGCGGTAGGCGATCTGCCGGACCGCGTCCGGGCGGCTGGTCGCCTCGGCCAACGCCTCGGTGATGGCGATGGCCACCCGGTCGCCGGTGCGGTGGAAGGCGGCGGCGAGCAGATCGGCCTTGCTGGTGAAGTACCGGTAGACGCTGGAGGCGTTGATGCCGACGGCCGCGCCGATCTCCTCGATGCTGGCCTCGTGATAGCCCTGCCTGCCGAAGATCCGGATCGCCTCGGTGAGCAACTGTTCGCGTTTCGAGGTGATGGGCAGACCGCGGGGCACCGGATCCGGGGTGGGCTGCGCCGGTACCGGCGGCAGTTCCGCGCGCAGGATCGACCAGCTCATCTCGCGCAGTAGCGGCAGCAGTCTGGTGGTGGCCAGGGCGGTGCGGTGGGAGGAGATGCTGGCGATGGCGCTCAGCACGCCGGCGGCCAGCATCGCCACATCGGCGGGCGGTGCGGTGGGTCGCAGCAGCGCGATCGGTTCGGCCAGCGTCGCGTTGAGCGCGTCGTAGACCTTCCGGATCCGGGCGCGGTCCTCGGCCTCCAGGTAGCGGCGCTCCCAGCGGTACAGCCCGGCCTCGCGCCGAATATCGATGGTGTGTTCGCTGATCGCCCTGATCAAGGCGTCGAGCCTGGGCTCGGGATCCAGGTTCGGGTCGTCAGCGGCGCGAGCGACCTTCAGCAGGTGCAGTGCGCCTTCTTCGGCGGCCGCGAGCAGCAGCGCGTACTTGTTCGCGAAGTGGCGGTACAGCGCGGGGCCGGAGATGCCGACCTCGGCCGCGATCTCGTCGACGCCGACCGGGTAGTACCCGCGGTCGCTGAATGCGCGCGCGGCCGCCCGGATGATCTGGACCTTGCGATCCTTCGGGCGACGCCGCACCGACTGGGCCGGCTCCGCCCCGGTCGCACCCGCGTCGGATCGAGCGGCGGTGCTGCGAACGACCCGCGCGCGATCGCCAGCGATGTCGACCTCGCTGCGATCCGCGACCATGTAGCTCTCCGTTCTGGGAGGGCGCCGCTGGTTGACAGCGCCGGACAAATCATCCTAAGTTAACCACAATTCGCAAAGTTAACCACCATTCATGGTGCCCGCCGTAGCGATTGCTCGCAGATCGCTCGAAAAAGCCAGTCGTAGCGATTGCTTGCAGATCGCTCAAGCCGGCCCGCCGAACTCCAGACCAGGAGCGCCACATGAGCAACCCCGATTCCGCGACGACACCCGCGGGCTTCAGCGCCGTCAACGACGGCAAGGTGCTACGGGTCACGCTCACCAAGCCGAAGCGGAAGAACGCCATCAACTACGACACGATGGTCGCGCTCGGTGACACCTTCCTGGCCGCCGCCGCGAACCCCTCGGTCCGGGTGATCGTACTGACCGGCGAGGGCGGGGATTTCTGCACGGGAGCCGATCTTGCCGCAACCGCGTCCGAGGCGCAGCGCGGAATAACCTCGGATATGGTGATGGACGCGGCCAACCGCCTGGTGAAAGCCGTTGTGGACGCGCCGATTCCGGTCATCGCCCGGATCAAGGGCGCGGCCGCAGGCGTCGGCGTCGGCATCGCACTTGCCGCCGATCTCGTCTACGCCGCCGAGGACTCCTACCTGCTACTGGCCTTCATCAATATCGGCCTGATGCCCGACGGCGGCGCCGCCGCCATGGTCGCCGCCGCGGCCGGACGCCCACTGGCCGCGGAGATGGCGCTGCTCGGCGAACGGTTGCCCGCACCCGCGGCCAAAGCAGCCGGACTGTTCACCGCGGTGGTCCCCGATGACGAACTCGACGCAAAGGTCGAGGCCGCCGCCGCGAAGATCGCCGCAGGCCCCCGTCGCGCACTGGAACTCACCAAACAAGCCCTCAACGCCGCGACCCTGGCGGCACTGGACGCCGCACTTGCCGCCGAAAAGTCCGGCCAGGGCGAACTCCTCCAATCCCCCGACTTCTTCGAAGGCGCAACCGCCATGCTCACCAAGCGCAAGCCCGTGTTCGCGGACTGATCGCGTAGGCAACAACCGATTTCGGTTGGTGCACGGATAACTCATCAGGTGGCGTTCTACAAACAGCGCCAGCAACCCAGCGGTCCCGGCTCCTCATCCTCCGAGGGCCGGGCCGCAGTCGTCCGTATCTACTGATGTTTCCTCGTTGCTCGCCGATGGGTGTATTCCAGTCGCCGCAGGCGGTCCCAGCACGGAGGCGGTCGAGCTCAGCACCGCACTGTCGGCCACCGATTGACTGCGCGACTGGCTGCGCAGTTTCGAAACGAGCACATGCAACCGTGAGGTCGCAGCCTGGGGCGAATCCACACCCCAGATCTCGCGGAACAGCTCAACGCCTTGTACGGCCCGCCTGCGGTGCAATAGGGCTGTCGACGGTGAAGCCGTCGTAGGCGACCTTGTCCCGGCCCGCTTCGCGGGCGCCGACGGCGGCTGGTTCAGCGCCAGTACCACGGGATGGCGAGAATCCGGCGACGATCGCATCACCAGTTGTCGGGTTCGTCGCCGCGAAGTCGGTTCAGGGCTGAGTCGATCCAGGATTCGAAGTAGTTCGTGAGATCGCCGGTGGTGGCGGGACGGATGGTGATGTGCTCGCGGGTTTGCTGCTGGACGTATCGGCCGTCGCCTTCGGTATCGAACCATCCGATGGCGTACCAGGGGGCCGGGCGGCTGTGCAGGTATCCGGCGAGCAGGCCGGCGACGCCCGCGCCGGAGCGGTGCTGAGTGAGACGATCGAAACGTTCCAGCGGACTGTTGCGGCCATGGCCATGGCCGTTGTTGCCGGAACGCAGATCCTCGACATGGAAGGTGTCCGGTTTGGCGCTGCCGGGAGGAACCGAGGGCAGGATGGCGGCCAAGCGTGCCGCTAGTTGTTCGGTGCGGAACAGCCGACAGCGGATAGGGCTGTCGACACCGCTCGTGGCGGTCTGGGTGAGCATCACCGCGTGATAGGGGGTCCGGGCGCCGAGGACGCGGTATTCGCGGGGTTCGCCTTTGCCGAGAACCGTTGATTCACCGGCGATTTCGATGCGCAGCTCGGAGGTGGTGAGGGTGTGCAGGGCGAGATTGATCTGCTGGGTTTCCTCGACACCGTAGCGGGCGCGCACGGCGGCCCGATGCGCGACGACCTCGTCGTTGGTGGCCAAATGGCTGATATAGCGCAGCGGGTGTGGGAACCGGTCGTTCGCGTCGCTGTACCACAGCGCCGCGAAATCGTCCGGTTCCCAACTCCATTCGGCCATCGTGGTCATCCAATCAACATCATGCGGCGGCCCGGTAGCGTCCCGGGTACGGTGTGGGCACCTCGGGACCGGCAGCAGGCCAACGAAATCCAGGTAATAAGCACTTCGGCCGCCGACATTTCGACCAGCGGCCGTGAATCAATTCGATGTCGGTCCGGGTTCGGCGTGGTCGCCGCCGATCACGCCACGAGGAACAGTTTTCGGGGCGGGCCCGAGCAACTCTTCGGTGTTCTCCATGTTCCGAAGCCACTCGGGGAGCTGATGAGACTCGTCGTCGCCCTTGGATTGGCCACGGCCACCGCCCATTCCACCCATTCCCGACATGCCCGAGGTGCCGGTGCTGGTGGTCGCCGCACGTGCCGCGTTGGCTGTCGTGCCGGTGGCGGTCGGTGTGCCGGGCACGGTGCTGCCAGGCTTGCCCGAGGTCGTGCCGGAGGCGCCACCCAACCCGCCGCTGTTGCTGCCCGGATAGCTGCTCGGCGTCGTCGAAGTGCTCGTCGTGGGGGTCACCGAACTCGGTTGGGTAGCCGAGGTGCTCGACGGGGTCTGCGACGACGAATCGGTGCTCGTGGGAGTGGTCGACGACTCCTGCGAATTGTTCGTCGTCGGATCGGTGGCGGTCTGCGAATCTTCCTTTTGGCCGCCGCTGCCCTGGTTGCCGGTCCCGGACGTCGGGTTACCGCCACCGTTTCCAGTTGTCCCCGGGGTGTAGCCGTCGTTCTTGGTTTCGGGTGGCTTGTACAACGGATCGGTCGGACTGTTCGGCACCGGGAGCACCGGAATCTGCGTATCCGCCGAAACAAATGTATTGACGTAATGACTGCGCATGGCTTCCCGTGCGGCACTCTCGCAATCGTTGCGCACCGCAGCGGAATTGGGGCCGTGGTAGATACCCAGGTTCCAGCTCTTCGGGTTGTACCAGGATCCACCGTCCGGCGGCTTATCCACGGCATTCTGAGTATCGTTGACACCCTTGGCCGCTGCTGACACTCGGTCGGCGAGGTTCTGCAGCGGTGTCGTCAGGTCCAATGCGGCCTTGGCGTATTTGCTGATCGCGTCTCGCGAACTATTCGCGGCAGCGCCGTCCCAGGCCGCCGAGCTCGAATGATTGATCCGGTTGGCGAAAAGTTCCGCCGCCGAAGCCCACCGCGTGGCGATCTGGGCATACTCGCCGGAGCCGTTGTTCGCCTCGGTCGTATTCAGCGGAGTGAACGCGTTGTAGATCTTCCAATGATTCCAGCTATCAACATGTTCACCGCCACCGGGAATCTTGGACGGCTCGTTCGAATCGCTCATTTCGAGGCACCGACAGCCGGGGGCGTTGTCACGCCCAGTTGGGTCGGAGTACCGATCTGGCTGGCTTCCACATTCGCTGTCAACTCGTTGTAACGAGCGGCAAATTCTTGATCCTGCTCCACGTATTTCTGAGCGATTGTGCGGTGGAGGTTTTGGATGTCGTCGACGATCTGGTAGTGCTGCGCGAGGATGTCGAAGACGTTGTTGTCCGAGTCCTTGGCAGGATCGACGATCTTGGCCTTGCCGCGGAAGCGAGCCACGAGCGTATTGGCAGAGCTCATGCCGTCCGTCGTCTCGCCGAGGCCCCAGTGCTCACGGCGCGAGATGGTTTGCGCGACTACCTGGAGTGCACGGATCTCGTCTTTGAACGCCTGGCAGTCGCGTTCGATGTAGACGAACTCATCGGCGTTGACCCGCACTTCGTTGCCGAAACTGACAGTCAGCTTGCCGTCCTGAGCATCCTTGATCACGCTGGCCAGTGGGCCCGCAGATGACGGTGTCGTGGATTCGCCGCTCACTGTTCGTGTTCCTCCCCAAGGGTTTCCGGCCGGAATCGACCGGAGGTCGTTCAAGTTTAAAGGGTGGCAGGTATCGCTGGAACGATCTGCTCCGCGAGGCGCTTAGCGATCTCGCAAGAGTGCTGGGAGGCGGTCAGTTTGGCCGAAGGCGGGTTGTTGATACTGATCTCAAGACTGCCGCTCGTCATCTCGACATTGATTACGCAGTCAGCGTGCGGATCCTGACCGGTGACATGGGAAGTGAGTGCAGCCCGCCCCGCAACGGTGAGCTCCTCGTCGACTGTGAAGTCCTTGTTGGCTCGCACCATCGCCAAGGTGATGTTGGTGGTGTCGATCGTGCCGGCGTATCCGTCGGACTGAACCCAGATGCAGCCGCGCCACTTCATGCCACCGGGCCTATCTGTGGTGTCAGCCCCCTTGTTCTTCAGCTTCTCCGACTGAATGAGAGCCTGCGGGAGGTCTTTACACGCATCGAACCCCGCTGGCACGTCCGCCGCGATGGTCGGCGTCGCCGACGCACTGTTCGTGTTGCCCTTCGACTCCCCACCGGAGTTGCACGCCGAAACCAGCACGACCACCCCCGCACCGAGAACCACACCCCGGACCACACCGCTCCAGCTGGCCATCTCGTCCTCTCGAACCGGTGCCATCCCAGACCCTGGGACCGGACCGGCTTCCCCCGCCCCCTAATAACCTCGTCTAGACCGTACCGGCCAGGTCACCAGCACGCAAAGGCGTTGGTGATTCCTACAGAGTGGGTTCTACAGGGCCGCGCACGCCGACAACGATGACGCTGGATACGACGCCGAGGTTGCTTCGGATGTCGCCATCGTCAGCCGAACCGATGCACGTCTACCTACCGTCGCCGACGCGCAGGCGTGGAACTCTGGGAACGGAAGAACCCAAGGAAAGCGCCTGGGGTTCATTCGGTTTCGTGTTTCGACCGCCGATCAGGCGCGATCGAACTCGCCTTCCTTGACTCCTGCCGCAAAGGCATCCCACTCCGCAGGACCGAAAACCAGCGCCGGACCGGTGCGATCCTTGGAGTCGCGCACGCCAACCATGCCCCCGCTGAGGTGTGCAACTTCTACGCAGGCCTGGGCGTCCTTGCTGCGGCTGGACTTGAACCACTTCGCCCCGGACAGGTCGATGCTCACCCTTCGTACTCCCTTGCTATCTGGGCCACGAGTTCCCTGGATTTTCCCTCATCCAACGCGACACGGCGGATGCCCGCAAGTCCGGAGCGATACTGGTGAATCTCCGTCTCACGTTCCAGGTAGAGGGCGCCCGTGTACCCATCCACGTATACCACCGGGGGCTCCGACAAGTAGGCGGTCGGATGTTCGGGGAACTCCAGCAAGACGAAGCTCCCTACCTGCAGACCGATATGCATTCCTGCGCTGAGCGGTACGACGCGAATCGACACGCTAGGCATTTGAGCCGCCTCCTCGAGGTAGCGGAGCTGGCGTCCCATTACCGCCGGACCACCGATCGGGTAGCGCAACGTCGACTCGCACAACAGAGCATGCACAGTAAAGTTCTGGCTATCCTTCCGAAGTCGCTCTTGTCGCCGAATCGTCAGCTCTACGTTGCGCTCCACCTCGGTCGGACTGGCCTGCGGCTGCAGCGCCCAGACACCAGCGCGTCGGTAATCGGCGGTCTGGAGGAGACCCGGTATCAGTGTGAGCTGAAAGGTCGTAAGCTCGCGGGCAAACTCTTCCAGGCCAATGAACAGGGCGAAGACTTCTGGAATGACATCCTCGTACGGGTGCCACCAGTTCTTCTGTTCGGCCAGCTCCACGAGACCGACAAGCACCTTCGTCTCGTCCGATGCCGCTCCGTACAGCTGGCAGAGCGCTTGCACATAAATCTCTTTCAGCTTCGGTCCATGTTGTCCGGTTTCGATCCGCCACAACGTCTGCGCCGATACCCGAATGGCCTGCGCCGCAACCTTCGGCGGTACGCCCGCCCCCTCCCGCAACCGCTTGAGCGCTCGGCCGAGCATACGACGCGGCAGAGTGGAACCCGTTGAACCAGTGGACATTCCTTAGCCTCGCTATCGGGTGATGTCGGTTTGGAATCAGTTTGCTCCTCGCCATGGAATTTTGGAACAAACTTGGTCAATTCTCGTGCTGGAATCTTCCACAACTCTCCCGTGAAGCGTACTACTGAAATCACCCCGGTAGCCGGGAAGCACCTACCGCACGCGCAAATCTCCTTGCATCACAGGCGGTTTCGGCCTCGGCTACCGGGCATTCCAGACCCTCAAACCCACGTTCGGAGTATCCGCATGCACGGCCTGCCGGTAACGAACCACAGCGAATTGCCCGTGATGACAATCGAATACGCGCATGTAATCATGCAAACCCACCTGGACTGTCAGGCGTCGATATGCCCGGTCAAGGCGCAGGCGAAGAAGCGGCTCATCGAGGCCGGCCGGTTCGTCCCGGCCGATGTCCCGCACCTGGGGTTCTGAGAGATGGCCGCCGATCCCGTCGAGCACCAGTATCCGAGCCATGCGATGTCACCGGCTCAGATGCATCGGGAAATCGCCCACGACCGGCACGCCGACTGCACGGTGCGGACGTGTGCGATGTTGCGCGGCTGTTGGACACACCTGATCGAGACGGGACATCCGCACCCCACCGATTCGCCCGACGACTGCCCCACCTGCACCAGACCGTCTGCCTGACAGCAGATCTCCAATACCGAACAACCAAGAGGTGCTGCCCAATGCCCGCCCAGATCACCGCCCTGATCGTCCTGCTCACCACCCTCCCTTACGCGGCGTGGCTGGTCTATGCAGTGGGGAAGCCTCACGCCGATCCGGGCGCGGAGAACACCGGTCAGGCGGGCCGATGACCGCCAGCAAGCTGAACCGCGGCCAATCGCGGGCCGGCGACGGCGATCCTGCACTGCCGCAACGTGATCCGTTCATCGGTCCACCGGCCATCTACAGCGGTGCGCCAGCCGATGTGGTCGAGCGGTTCGCGGACGCGGTCCGTGAATGGGCGAATCAGCCTGTGCCCGCGTGGTCGTCCCGGTGCCGGGGTGTCGAGTCCCCCGGCATCGGACGCACCAATCATCAGGAGGCTTGATGCGCCGAGATCAGTTGCGTACCACCCAAACCCAGGACGGCCGCAAAGTCGCGTCGCGGCCTGCACCGCCGATGACGACCGTGGCGGATCCACGAGGTGCCGGTCGCCGTACTCGCCAACTACGACGCCGAAGGCAGCGCCCTCCCCGACTCGGTCCGCAACCCGATCATCGTCGTCGACGCTGTGCCCGAATTCTCAGCCAGATGCTCGGCGTGGAGTACCCTGTCAGCGATTCATGAGGGGGTGACCGCGGTGGGGGACTGTCGATTCGACGGTCGGCGGGCAGGTGCCCGCGGTGATGCGGCTCCGCGCCGAAATCCACGGCTTCCACGCTCTAACTGCCGACGGCCGCTTCCCCACCGCCCCGAGAAGTTCACCCTGGCGAGACCCGCAGTTCCGGTCGAACCGTCGACCTTTACCGCCGCTTCGCTCGAGCCGAGGGCCTGAGCGAGGCAATACTGACAGTGCGTCGATGTTTCGGGGCGGGGAACATCCGGCGGAAGTCCGGCGTCACGGCTTACTGACCGGATAGCGGGCCATTTTCCGGGGTAGTCAAGTCTTCAAAGCCGGGGCGATCCGTACTTCCCAAACACTGTGGGGTACGGCGGAACCGCTGATGGGGTAGCCGTCGCCCGCGACCGAGGGAGCCGGTCACGGTGATCTGGCCGGACGGAGCACAGCGGGACTGAGTTGGTCAAGGCGATGCCATCTGACCGTCGGTCCAGAGCGTGACTCGCGGGAGCACTAACGACCAGTAGGGGGGCGGGACGGGGGGCAAGTGATCCCGGTCACCGGTCGTGGCGAAGGAACGACTATGTTCATCGGCTATGACTTACCTGGTTACTGGAGCAACTGGGTTTATCGGTCGGTTTCTGGTTCCCGAGTTGCTGAAGCGCGAGGGTGATATTCATGTGCTGGTGCGGCAGGGGGGTGATTCGGCCGCTCGGTATACGTGCTGTGCTCGGGAGTGGGTGGGTGCGGAGCGGGTGCGGCCGGTGCGGGGGGATCTCGGGGAGGCGGGGCTCGGGATCGATCCGGGGTGGGTCGCCGAACATCGGGGGTCGATCGAGCATGTCTTTCATTTGGCGTCCGGCTATGACCTGACCGCGCGGGGCGGTGGGACTCGGCATGTCGTCGATGTCGCGGAGGATTTGAAAGCCGGGTTGCTGCACCATGTGTCGACGGTGGATGTGGCGGGTGGGCTCGACGGTCTGTTCAGCGAGGACATGTTCGACGAGGGACAGGTGCTGAGTTCGCCGATGCAGCGGGCCAAATTCGAGGCCGAGAAGATCGTGCGCGAGTCTCGGATCGGGTGGCGGATCTATCGGCCCTCGATCGTGATCGGGCATTCGCGCACCGGTGAGATCGATCGGATCGACGGGCCCTACTACTTCTTCCGGCTGCTGCGGATGGCCGCACAGCTGCCGCGGATTCTGCCGGTGCTGGTGCCGAAGCTGGGCGAAACCAATATGGTCCCGGTCGATTTCGTGGCCCGCGCACTGGATCACCTTGCGCACCGACCCGGCTCGAACGGCGCCACCTACCATCTGGTCGATCCGCGCAGACAGAGCGCCGCCGAGGCGCTGAATCTGTTCGCCGACGAGGCCGGAGCGCCACATCTGGTGGAGGTGATGCCCAAACGCACCCTCGAAATGATGCTGCGGGTACCCGGCACGAGTTGGCTGCTCCCCCGCGTCGGCGTACCGCAGGATGTGCTGGAGCACAGCGAATTCAGCTGCTGGTTCGACTGCCGCCACACCACCGCCGCCCTCGCCGGCACCGATATCAAGGTGCCGCCGCTGGCCGCCTATGCCCCGCTGATCTGGAAGTACTGGGTAGAGAACTGGGTCTGACGGCTCAGCTGCCGGTGACCGTCAGGTAGATCAGTGCGACATTGAGCAGGCTGATGATGATGGCGACCAGCCAGGCCAGGCCGGTGGTCACCCGGTGGTTGACATCGTTGCCCATGAGTACGCGGTCGCTGGTGAAGCGGACCAGCGGGATCAACGCGAATGGGATGCCGAATGACAGCACCACCTGCGAAATGATCAGGGCGCGGGTGGGATCGATGCCGATCGCCAGGATCAGAATGGCCGGGATCAGCGTGACCAGGCGGCGGGCCAACAGCGGAATCTTGCGCCGCAGTAAGCCTTCCATGATCATCGCGCCCGCGTACGCACCGACGGAGGTCGAGGCCAGGCCGGAGGCCAGCAGGCCGATCGCCAGCAGCAGTGCGGCGACGGGGCCGAGCGCATCGCCGACGGCGGCGTGCGCGCCCTCGAGAGTGTCGACGTTATCGCGGCCGCGCAGCGTATTGGCGGCCATCAGCAGCATGGCCAGGTTGACCGTGCCCGCCAGCAGCATGGCGAGTACGACGTCGTATTTGGTGATCCGCAGCAGCCGGACCCGCAGCGGGCCGACCTCGGGCTGACCGTGGCGGTCGCGGGCCAGGCCGGAGTGCAGGTACACCGCGTGTGGCATGACGGTCGCGCCGATCATCGCCGCGGCGAGCAGCACGCTCTCGGCGCCCTGGAAACGCGGCAGCAGACCGCCGATGGTGCCGGGGACCGACGGCGGCGAGATCACCACGCTGGCCAGGAAGCCGATGGCGATGACGGCGAGCAGGCCGGTGATGACCCGCTCGAACGGCTTCTGCCCGCGCCGGTTCTGCACCAGCAGCAGTCCCATCGAGACCACACCGGTGATCAGTCCGCCGACCAGTAGCGGCAGATCGAACAACAGCTTCAGCGCGATCGCGCCGCCGACCACTTCGGCCAGGTCGGTGGCCATGGCGACGGTCTCGGCCTGGACCCAATAGGCAAGGCGCACCGGACGACTCGACTTGGAGCGCACCGCCTCCGGTAGCGACATACCGGTGACCAACCCCAGCTTCGCGGATAGGAACTGCACCAATCCGGCCATCACGTTCGCCATCACGATCACCCACACGAGTAGGTAACCGAACTGCGCGCCCGCGGAGATATTCGACGCCACATTGCCGGGGTCGACATAGGCGATGGCCGCTACGAATGCCGGTCCGAGCAAGATGCTGACAGATCTCGCCCGCTGTGACGCGTTACGCGCCGATTCGACCAGGGTTGTACTCACAGAACAGAATTTTACGGGTTCCCGAACTTTTTGGTTAGCCCCAACTATATAAAACAGACCGCCCCGGTTGTGCGATAGCGCACAACCGGGGCGGTCGGTGGTAAAAAGGTCAGCCTCAGAGGCCCAGGCCGCGGGCCAGGGTGGGCCAGGAGGCGTGCAGCTCGTCGTTCCAGTAGCCCCACGAGTGGGTGCCCGACGGGCGGAAGTTGAAGGTGGCCGGGATGCCGAGCGAATCCAGCTTCGCCTTCATGTTGTTGGTGCAGTAGTTGGTGCCCGCCTCGATGATGCCGCCGATCAGGATCTGGTTGGCCAGACCATAGGAGCCGGGCAGCGCGTACTGACCGTTGAGGGTGTCGTACGGGCCGGGCAGACCGTTGCCGGTCGAGATGTAGAGGTCCGTGCCGCGCAAACCCTCGGCATTGACGTAGGGATCGTTCGCCGCCCAGTCCGGCGAACCGATCGGGCCCCACATGTTGTCGACATTGCCGCCGCCCCAGGTCTCGACGGTCAACTTCACGAACTCCGAACCGACCGGATCACTGGTCTGGGCGCAGCCACTGTAGGCGGCGGCGGCCTTGTACAGACCCGGCTTCGCGATCGGCAGCGCGAGCACGGTGGTGCCCGAGGTGGACAGGCCCGCGATGGCGTTGGTGCCATTGGTGCCGAGCGCGCCGTCGATCAGCGGCGGCAGCTCCTCGGTGAAGAAGGTCTTCCACTTGTTGCGGCCGAGCGTCGGATCGTCCTTGATCCAGTCGGTGTAGTAGCTCCACTTGCCGCCGATGGGCTGGACCACGTTGACGTTCTTGTCACCGAGGAACTTCAGCGCATCGGTCTTGGCCACCCAGGACGCCTCGTCCTCGCCGCCGCCCGCACCGTTGAGCAGGTACAGGACCGGGCGCGGCACCGAGGCATCGGCCGGGCGCTGCACGTCGACCGCGAAGGTCCGGTCCATGGCGGCGGAGTAGACGTGCAGGCGGAGGCTGCGGTCGTCCTTGTATTCGGCCTTGGTGATCTTCGAGCCGTCCGGCGCGATCGGATTGGCGAGTAGCGTCTTCGAATCGATGATCGGGTCAGCCGTCGCGGTGGATGCGCCGAAGCCGGACATGACTCCCGCGAACGCCGCGGTCGCCGCGATCATCGCTGCCACACGTGTGCCGCGACGCCGGATCTGACTACGCATCAATTTCACCTTCACTTCGTTTCGTGATTACGGGCGGGATGTCCCTACCGTCGGCGCGCGTGCCGAAGGCATCGCGCTCGACCATACGGCCTATGTAGTCGTGACAATAGTGGACATCGTTACCGCAACGTTGCCCCATGATGCCGGACCAGCCGGAATGTGATCTTGCTCGCCCCGGAGTCGATGACCTCGAGCACAGTCATCGGACGCGCACCTGCTGGCCGTGCTCGGCCAGTCCGCCCAGTGCCCGGATCCAGTGTTCGGCGAAGGTCTTCACCTCATCGCCGCCGAAGACCTCGGCGGCGTAGTCGAAGCGCACGAGCAGGCCGTCGGCGGTGGCGTCGGCGGTGATATCGAGCAGCAGATCCGCGACCGGCGCCTCGGTGTGCACCCGCGCCGGGCGCAGGTCCCGGTAGCGCAACCCGAATTGGCCGGTGGGGAGCATATTCAGGGCGGCGGCGGTATCGGGATTCAGCGAGCGCAGCAGGCCGTACCCGACGCCATAGGACGGCACCGCGCCCGCGAGCCGCTTGATCTGCTGTATCGCGGTGCCCGCCGCGCGACCACCGATCAGCGCCTCCTCGATATCGACACCGACGAGCCGCAGCGGCAGCGGGTAGTCGGTGGTGAAAGCGCCGACGAGGGAATCGGTTTCGGCCAGCACCCGGCTGTCGGCGAACAGGCGGACCACCGAACCGATGGTGTCGGTGACGGTTTCGCCCGCGGAGGTGATCTGGGCGATGGCGACGGCGGTCAGCAGGACCTCGTCGACGCTGGCGTCGTGCGCGGCGGCCGCAGACACGATGGCCGCGGTGCCCTCGGTGGTGATCGTCAGCGAGACCCGGCGGCGCACCCGCAGATTCTTGCCTGCGGCACCGGCCTTGGCCGCGGGTACCGCACTCAATGTGTGGTGCCACCAAGCCATTTCCTCGATGGCCTCCGGGCCGCTCGCCCGCTCCGTGAGCACCCCGAGCAGATCGGCGAGCCCGGCCTCGGGGACGGCGGGGAACCGGTGCCTGCCGCGCGACCAGGCCAGCGACAGCTTGTCGATGATGGTGCGCCAGGAGGTGTCGTCCACGACCAGGCCGTTGGCGACCACGACCATCGTCGTCGGCACTTCCGGGCCGCCGACCAGCACGAATCGGATATTGCGGCCGTGCGCCGGATCCAGTTCGGTGGCGACCGCGCGCACCACGTCCTCGACCGACGGCGGGGTCTGGTCGATGCCGTACTCGAGCCCGAGGAACGCCTCGTCGACACGCTCCGCTTCGGCGGGTATCTCGAAGATCGGCGTGCTGCCGACACCGTCGCGGTGCAGGCGGACCCACAGCATCGGATGCTGCTCGAGCACGGTGTCGACGGCGAATTGGACGGCTTCGGGTGAGTAGTTGGGCGGGATGTCGATGGCGATGACGCGCAGTTCGACGCCGGACTCCAAGAGCCGCACGGCATTGGGGGTCAGCGACAGCGGGATCGGGCCGTCGTCGGGTTCCTCGGGGCGGTGCGGCACCGCTAGTTCGACGAACGGGTCCTGTTGTTCGGCAGGGTCGATCGAGGCGGGGGTTTGTTCGGCCGAACTCGGGTAGGCGTACTGGTACTCACCTGCCTTGACCACGAACGCTGTGGTGCGGTCGTCGAAACCGGCTGCGCTGCTGGCGAACTCGGTCGCTTCGCGGTCGAACGCGGCCGCGTCGTCGTCCAGATGCAGCGCCGGGGCTTCGACGGTGGGTGGGAGATCGTCCGCCGTGGCAGCATCGTTGTTCTCGGCCCAGTCGTCGTCCAGATGCAGCGCCGGGGCCTCGACCGTGGGTGGCGGGTCCTCGAACGTACGAGCCGGTTCGGCTGTGGCGGCGGTGCCGGGGTATGCCGGGTCCGCCAACCTACGAGCCGGTTCAGCTGTGGCGGCGGTGCCGGGGTATGCCGGGTCCGCCAACCTACGAGCCGGTTCAGCTGTGGCGGCGGTGCCGAGGTATGCCGGGTCCGCCAACCTACGAGCCGGTTCAGCGGTGGCTGCCGTGCCGAGGTATGCCGCGTCTTCGGCTGGTGCCGAGAGGTTCTCGACGACCGCCGGTTCGTCTTCCACCGGTGTCGCAGGCACTTCGGCGAGCAACTCCGCGAGGACCGGGCCTATCTCCGCGAACGCCGCCGGGGCGGTCATCAGTTCGTGGGTCGCGGCGACCGGGTGGTCGGTGATCACGCCGTCGACATAGGGCCGCCAGGCTCGGGCTTCGGCGGTGTGGCCGGTGGCGCTGAAGAAGTGGAGCTCGCCGTGGAAGACCTTGTGCTGGTGATTGATGCCGAGTTCCACCGAGCGCACCGCGCCGCGATAGCTCTGGCGCAGGCGTTCCGGGGTCAGCAGCGCCAGCTCCGGCGGGATGCTGGCGTACAGGACGGCAAGGGCCTCTTCGGTCAGGTTGCGGATGTTCTGGTCGCCGAGCAGATCCGGACCGATGCCGAGTTCGGCGAAGGCCGAGCGCAGTTCCGCCCAGAAATCGGCGATATTGCCGCCGGTGCGGCTGTCCAGCATGGCGAGCAGCGCGACTTCCGCGCCCGCGGACTGCAATTCGACCGCGACCGCGTGGGCCAGCGCACCGCCGAGCGACCACCCGAGCAGGCGGTAGGGCCCCTCGGGTTGGACCGCGATGATCTCCTCGGCGTAGCGGCGCGCCATCGCGTCCAGGGAGTCCGGCAGGAAGTCCGGTTCGGACAGCGCGGGCGACTGCACGCCGACGATCGGCCGGTCCGCGGGCAGATACTGCGCGAGACCGGTGTAACACCAGGACAATCCGGCCATCGGGTGGATGCAGAACACTGGTTCGCCGGTGCCGTTGCGGATCGGCAGCAGCACGTCGAGGGCGGCTTCGGCGTTCAATCCGTAGTCGTAGTCCTCGGTTTCGTCGGCCGCCAGGATGCGCTGGGTGAACGCCGCGACGGTCGGGTCGGTGAAGAACCACTGCACCTGGACCGCGATACCGGTCAGGTCGCGCAGCTTGCTCACCGCGCGCATCGCGATCAGCGAGCTGCCGCCGAGTGCGAAGAAATCGTCATCGGCGCCGACCCGGTCGACGCCGAGCACCTCGGCGTACACCTCGGCGACGGCGTGTTCCTGCGGTGTCGACGGCGCGAGGTAGGGGCGCTGCGCCAACTCGGGCGCGGGCAGCGCCGCGCGATCGAGCTTGCCGACCGGGGTAACCGGTACCTCGTCGAGGACCACCACCGCCGTCGGCACCATATGTCGCGGTAACCGGCGCTTGGCATATTCGGTGAGCTCGGCGGTGTCGACGGTCAGGCCGGGCACCGGCAGCACATAGGCGACGAGAATCTTTTCACCCGTCGGGGTTTCGCGACCGATCGTGACGGCGTACTCGACCGCGTCGTGGCCGCCGAGCACCGCGTCGATCTCGCCGAGTTCGACGCGCAGGCCGCGGATCTTCAGCTGGAAGTCGGTGCGGCCGACGTATTCGAGCTCCCACTCCCCCGCTTCGCCGACCCAGCGCACGAGATCACCGGTGCGGTACATCCGCGCGCCGGGCGGTCCCCACGGATCGGCGACGAAGCGTGCCGCACTCAGCGTCGGACGGTTGTGGTAGCCGCGGGCCAGTGCGGTGCCCGCGAGATACAGCTCGCCGACGGCACCGGGGGGCACCGGGCGCAGCCGCGCATCCAGCACCAGCATCGGTGTGCCCGGCACCGGCCGCCCGATGGTGACGCGCCGGCCCGCGATCATCTCGCTCCAGGACGCGGCCACGGTCGCCTCGGTCGGTCCGTAGCCGTTGAAGAAGTGCCGCCCCGGCTGCCACTTGGCGACCAGCTCCGGGGAGGTGACGTCACCGCCGCAGACCAGGAAGCGGAACTCGTCCAGACCGGCCGGGTCGATGGTGCCGAGGACCGCGGGGGTGAAGATCGCGTGGGTGACCCGCTCGGTGCGCAGCAGCGCGGCCAGATCCGGTCCGCCGAGGACCGTCGAGGGCACGATCACCAGCGTCGCGCCGCTGTGGAAGGTGCAGAGCCACTCCAGGACCGATGGATCGAAGCTCGGCGAGCACAGGTGCAGAAAGCGATGCTGCGGGGTGAGCTGGAACATGGCGCTCGCGTACTCGACCGCACCGCCGACGCCGACATGGGTGACGGTGACGCCCTTGGGCGTGCCGGTCGAGCCCGAGGTGTAGATGACGTACGCCGGATGCTCTGGCAGCAGTGTCGCCAGCCGGTCGGCATCGGTGAGCGGCGCCGCCGACTGTCCGGCCACCGCGGCGTGAATCGCGGGATCGTCGAGTTGCAGCCACGCGGTTTCGCTCGACTCGTCGGGCAGCCGCTCCAGGTAGGTGGAGGTGGTGATGCCGAGGACGACGGCGGAATCGGTCACCATGTGCCGGATCCGGTCCACCGGATAGGTCGGGTCGATCGGCACGTGTGCGCCACCGGCCTTCGCGACCGCCCAGAAGGCGGCGACCATCTCCAGAGAACGCGGAAGGGCAAGTGCGACAAGGCTCTCCGGGCCGACGCCGCGATCGATGAGTACCCGGGCCAGCCGCGAGGAGTATTCGTCGAGTTCACGATAGGTGATCGAGCGACCGTGCGAACGCACCGCGACGTGTTCGGGGTCGACGCCGACGGCACTGGTCAGCAGATCCGGTAGCAGCCGAACCGCGGGCGTCTCGCCACGCCGCACCGGGGTCAGCGCATGCTCTTCGGCGTCGCCGAGCAACGGCAGGTCGCCGATCGGACTATATGGGCGCGCGACGATTTCGCTGAGCAGCCGGGTGAACCGGGCGGCGAAATCCTCGATGGTGGTGTCGTCGAACAGATCTCGCGCGAAGCAGAATTCGCCGCGCAAGGTGTCATCGGCGGCGCCCGGGGCGAGCGAAGCGACGGGGGATCGACTCGGCGCCCACATGGTCAGCGACAGATCGAATTTCGCGGTGTCGACGGCGAAATCGAAGGTCTGCACCCGTAGTCCGGGCAGCTCGAACGTGCTGGTCGGCAGGTTCAGATACGACATCGACACCTGGAACAGCGGATGCCGCGCCGTCGAGCGCGGTGGATTCAGCAGCTCGACCAGCCGCTCGAATGGGAGGTCGGCATGCGAGAACGCGTGCAGGTCGGTGTCTTTGGTACTGGCGAGCAGGTCTCCGAAGGTGATCTCGCCCGGCACCTGCGTACGCAGCACCAGCGTATTGACGAACATGCCGATCATGTCGTCGAGTTCGGCCGCGCCGCGACCGGCCACCGGGGTGCCGATGGCGATGTCCTCGGTGCCGGACATGCGGGCCAGCAGTACCGACAGCGCGGCGTGCACCACCATGAACATGGTGGCGTTGTGCATACGAGCGAGCCGGGCCAAACCGGCGTGTACCCGCGGGTCGATGACGAATTCGGTGCGGCCGCCCGCGAAGGACTGCACGGCCGGGCGCGGTCGATCCGTGGGGAGGTCGAGTTCGTCGGGTAGATCGGCCAGCGCGGTCCGCCAGTAGGCGGCCTGCGCCGAGATCAGGCTGTCCGGATCGTCCTCGGAGCCGAGCACCTGCCGTTGCCAGACACTGAAATCCGCGTACTGCACCGGCAGCGGCGTCCAGGCGGGCAGCTCACCCGAACTGCGGGCGGAGTAGGCGAGCATCACGTCACGGACCAGCGGCGCCATCGACCAGCCGTCCGCACCGATATGATGTGCGACGAAAACCAGCAGGTGATCAGTGTTGTTTCGAGCGACCTGCAAGCAGTCGCTAGCGGCAGTATCGAGCCGGAACAGCGTGGCGCGGAACGGTACCTCGACGGTGACATCGAAGCCCGCCGCGACGACCTGCTGAACCTCCTGCACCGCAGCCGCTTCCGCGATCGGAATCGGCACCAGATCGATCGGCACCGCGTTCGGGGCGAGTATGTCCTGCACCGGACCGTCGGAGGTCTGCGGGTAGACGGTGCGCAGCACCTCGTGGCGCGCCACCATATCCTCGACGGCCAGGCCGAGCGCGGTCACGTCCAAGTCGCCGGATAGCCGGATCGCCACCGGGATGTGGTAGGCCGCCGAACTGGGATCGAATTGGTTGATGAACCACATCCGCAGCTGCGCCAGCGACAATGGCACCCGCTCGGGTCGCAGTCCGGCCAGCAGCGGCCGCCGCCGACCCGAACCCACATGGGTCTCGACCTTGGCGGCCAATCCGGCCACCGTCGGCGTTTCGAACACCGACCGCACCAGCACCTTCGTGTCGAGTGCGTCGCCGACCCGTGCCGCCACCTGGGTGGCCAGCAGCGAGTTACCGCCCGTGGCAAAGAAATCGTCGTCGCGCCCGACTCGCTGCGCGCCGAGCACATCGGCGAAGATGCCCGCCACGATCTCCTCGATCGGCGTCGACGGCGCGTGGAAGGCCTGGGTTTCGAACTCCGGTTCGGGTAGCGCGGCGCGGTCCAGCTTGCCGTTCGCGGTGCGCGGCAATGCTTCCAGCGTCACGTACGCGTTCGGCATCATGTAGGACGGCAGCACCGTGGCCAGCGCCGCCTGCACCTCGGCGGCCGGCAGCGCGGTCGCCGGGGGCGCCGGTACGAGATAGGCCACCAGCCGATCGCCGATTCGCGGATCGGATGTGACCAGGACCGCGGCCTGGGCGATTTCGGGCCGGGCCAGTAGCGCGGACTCGATCTCACCCAGCTCGATACGGAAACCACGGATCTTCACCTGAAAATCAGTACGACCCCGATAAACCAACCCACCATCAACATTCCACGCCACCACATCACCCGTGCGATACATACGCGCACCAGGCTCGAACGGATTCGCCACAAACCGATCCGCAGTCAAATCCGGCCGACCAAAATAACCCCGCGCCAACTGCACACCAGCCAAATACAACTCACCCGAAACACCCACCGGCACCGGACGCAAACGCCAATCCAGCACATACACACGACAGTTCCACTCCGGCACACCAATCGACACCGACACCACATCCGCCTCGGTCACCCGATGACTGGTGACCGACACCGCCGCCTCGGTCGGACCATACAGATTGAACAGTTCCGCGACGTTGTCCTGCCGGAACCGCTGCGCGGTCGCGGCGGGCAGTGTTTCACCGATCGCCAGCACCCGCCGCAGCGACCGGGAGAACAGGCCGGTCGACAACGCGTCCAGCATCGACGGCACCACATGCAGCGTCGTCACCGATTCGCGCGCCATCAGCTCGTTCAGATACGACGGATCGCGGTGCCCATCCGGCGCGGCGATGGCCAATGTGCCACCGCACACCGCCGCCGTCCAGAATTCCCACACCGACAGATCGAAGGTGGCCACCGTCTTCAGCAGCATCACATCATCGGGACCGAGGCCGAATTCGGTCCTCTCCCAGAGCAACTGGTTGACGATCGCGCCGTGCGAGACCGCGACACCCTTCGGCTGTCCGGTCGAGCCGGAGGTGAAGATCACGTAGGCGGTATGCCCGGGCAGCAACGTCGCACGGCGTTCATCCGCCCTGATCGGCGCGTCCGAATACCGCGACAGGTCGAGGTCGTCGATCGTCACGGAATCGACCGCGTCGGTGTGGAATCCGTCGTGCACGGTACTCAGCAGACACATGGGTCGCGCGGTCCGCAGCATGTACTCGACGCGCTCGGTAGGCTGATCCGGATCGACGGGCACATAGGCCGCACCGGATTTCGTGACCGCGTACATGGCGACGACCAGATCGATGGATCGGCGCATGCCCAATGCGACTCGGTCCTCGGGCCGCACACCGCGCTCGATCAGGTACCGCGCCAACCGATTGACCCGAGCGTCGAGTTCAGCATAGGTGAGTTCGCGCCCCGGCTGATCCGATACCAACGCCACCGCATCCGGCGCGCTCGCGACCGTCGCATCCAGCAGCGACACCAGCGTGGCCGTCCGATCGATGGCGCACGCGGTATCGTTCCAGCTCGCCAGAATCCGCGAACTCTCGTCCACGGCGAGCAGTTCGATCTCGCCGACCCGCACCGACACATCGTCGAGCACGGCATCGAGCACCCGCAGGAACCGATCCGCGAACCCCTGGACCGTCGCCTCGTCGAACAGGTCGATGGCATAACCGAAGTCGGTCACGATCCCGGCGGGCGTGCCGTCCTCGCCATAGCGGTCGGCCAGCGAAATATGCAGATCCGTCTTGGCCAGCTGCAGCTCGAAATCGACCGCGCTGACCGATAGACCGGGCAATTCGAAGGCGGTGTCGGGCAGGTTCTGGAACGAAAGGCTCACCTGGAACAGCGGATTGCGCGCGATCGAGCGAACCGGGTTCAGCGCCTCGACGACGCGTTCGAACGGCACATCCGCGTTGGCGAACGCCTCGAGATCGTGTTCGCGCACGTCGGTGAGCAGATCGGCGAAACTGTCGCCGGGGTTCACCCGGGTGCGGAACACCAGCGTGTTCACGAACATGCCGATCAGATCATCGAGTTCGCGCTCGCCGCGACCGGCGATCGGCGTGCCCACCGCGATGTCATCGGTGCCCGACAGCCGCGCCAGCAGCACCGCGAGCGCCGCGTGTACGACCATGAACAGCGAGGCGTGATTGGCCCGGGCCAGCTCGTGTAGCCGCGCGTGCCGGTCCGCCGAGATCTCGAACCGCACCGACCTGCCCTGGAACGATTGGGCCGGCGGGCGCGGGCGGTCGGTGGGCAGTTCCAGCTGGTCCGGCAACTGCGCCAGCCGGGCCCGCCAATAGGCGATCTGCTGGGCGGCCAGCGATTCCGGATCGTCCTCGGAGCCGAGCACCGCGCGCTCCCAGAGCGCGTAGTCGGCGTACTGGACCGGTAGCGGATCCCACTGTGGCTCTTGCCCGTGCACGCGTGCGGAGTAGGCGACCATGAGATCGCGCGCGAGCGGGCCCATCGACGCACCGTCGGCCGCGACATGATGCACGGTCAACGCGATCACATGCTCGCTCGGCGCGGTCTGGAACAGTGCGACCGCGATCGGCACCTCGACGGTCACATCGAAGGTCAGCACCGCGAACTCGATGATCCGGCCGACCAATTCGTCCTCGGTGACCTCGATCGGCACCGTCGCGAACGGCTCCGCCGGCACCGGATGGATGACCTGATGCGGTCGCCCGCCGGTGCTCGGATAGGTGGTCCGCAGTACCTCGTGCCGGCTCAGCACATCGCCGATCGCCAGACCGAGCGCGAAGCTGTCCAGCTCGCCCGAGAGCCGCACGGCGAGCGGAATATTGTCCACCGCCGAGGTTTCGGTATCGAACTGGTTGAGGAACCAATACCGCTGCTGCGCCAGCGACAGCGCAATCACCTCGGGCCGTGCCCCGGCGACCAGCGGCGGTCGACTCCGGCCCGATCCCGCGGTGCGCTCGACCACCGCCGCGAAGGCGGCCACCGTCGCGGCGTGGAACAGATCCCGCACCGCCAACCGGGTATCCAGCGCGGCATCCAGCCGCGCGGTCACCTGGGTGGCGAGCAGTGAATTGCCGCCGAGTTCGAAGAAGTCGTCATCCAAGCCGACCCGTGCGACACCGAGCACATCGCCGAAGGTCCCGGCGACGATCTCCTCGACCGGCGTCGACGGCGCGCGGAACACCTTGGCCTCGAAGACCGGCGCGGGCAACGCCTTCCGATCCAGCTTGCCCATCGGCGTCAGCGGCACCTGGTCGAGCACCGTGAGGCACGCGGGCACCATATGCGACGGCAGCTTTTGCTCGACCAGTGCCTTCAGCTCCGCGACGTCCACACGCTGCCCGGCCACCGGGTGGACATAGGACACCAATACCGTGGTTCCGCTGTCGAGTTCGTGCCCGACGGTCACCGCGAAATCCACCCGATCGTCGGCGCCGAGGACCGCGTCGATTTCGGTGAGTTCGATGCGGAAGCCGCGGATCTTCACCTGGGAGTCATTGCGGCCCAGATACTCGAGTTCACCGCTCGCGGTCCAGCGCACCAGATCGCCGGTGCGATACAGCCGGGTGCCCGGTTCGAACGGATTGGCGACGAAACGCGCCGCGGTGAGGGTCTGCTGGCCGAGATAACCGCGCGCCAGTTGGGCTCCGGCGACATACAGCTCGCCGACCACCCGGTTCGGCACGGGCACCAGCCGGTCGTTGAGCACATAGGCGGTGCTGCCGTGAATCGGCGGTCCGAGCGTCAACGGCTCCCACGGGACCATCGGCGGAGTGATATTCGTGGCGATGGTGGCCTCGGTCGGACCGTAGGCATCGAAGAACTCCCGCAGCAGCCCGCCCGCGATCGGTAATACCCAGCGCCTTACCAGCTGTGGCGGGCATGCCTCGCCGCCGGTCACCACGACCCGCAGCTCGTCCAGACCCGCTGGTTCCACCGAGGCCAGCGCCGCAGGCGTGACGAACGCGTGCGTCACCCGCTCGCGCCGCAGCACCGCGGCCAGTTCGGCGCCGCCGTAGACGGTCGGCGACACCACCACCATGGTGGCCGCACCGCCCAATGCCAGCAGGAGTTCCAGCACCGACGCGTCGAAGGACGGCGAGGCGAAGTGCAGTGTCCGCGCGGCGCTCGTCACGCGATATCGGGTGCGCTGCTCGTCGCAGAAGCCGGACAGGCCCTGGTGCGTGATGACCACACCCTTCGGGACACCGGTCGAGCCCGAGGTGTAGATGACATAGGCCGGATGCGCGCCGTGCAGCGGCCGCACCCGATCCTGGTTGGTGATCCGGTCCACCGGATACCGCTGCAGTAGTTGCGCGGTGATGGGCTCGTCGAGCACCAGCCATTCGGTGTGCTGGGGCAGGCTGCCGCGGACCGCGCCGACGGTCAGTCCGAAGTTCACCCCGGAGTCGGTCAGCATGTGCGCGACCCGCGCCGCCGGATAGTTCGGATCCACCGGAACGAATCCCGCGCCCGTCTTGGCGACCGCCCACACCGCGAGCACCGAAACCACCGACCGCGGGATGGCCACGGCGACCAAGTCCTCCGGACCGACGCCACGCTCGATGAGCAGCCGGGCCAGGCGGGTCGAGCGCTCGTCCAACTCCGCGTAGCTCAGCTGCCCGGAGCTGGTGTTCGCGTCGGCGAACACGACGGCGGGGCCGCCGGGATTCGCCTCGACGGCGGCCGCCATCAATTGCGGCAGGGTGATGACACGCATCCGCTGGGCCCGTGCGGGGCGTACCCGAGCCGGGCGCGTCACTCGTGCACCGCTTCCTCATGCCGACGTTGTCCAACCACCCGAAACATGAAGGAGCTCACCTACCCTGTAATCCCTAAATCTGCTCCCCACCCAGCGCTGTACTCAGAAGCATCGCATGGTCAGACGCCGATCGTTACCGCAATGGCCGCTTGTGCACGCCGACGATCCACCCGCGTACCCCGGCTTATCACGGCCGCTCAGGGGTTTCGAGCAGCTCAGCGAGCCAGGGACCGATCTCGTCCAACGCTTCGGTAGAGGTCATCAACTCGTGCGTCGCCCTGATCGGGCGATCGATGATCTCACCGGAAACGAAAGGCTGCCAGTCGGCGGGTGCGCGATCCGCGCGTGCCTCGGCGTCAACCGTAGCGCTGAAGAACTCGAGCTGCCCCTCGAACACCGGTGGCCGGTGTTCCGACGCCAACTCGACGGTGCGCATTGCCGTGCGATAGATCAGGCGTAGTCGCTCGGGGGTCAGCACGTCCAGACCCTGATCGACGACCATCGCGTGCAGTGCGGCCAGTGCCTCGTCGCCGAGTTCCTGCAGGTTCTCCGCCTCGGGCAGCGCCGCCGCGTCCAGCCCCAGTTCGATGAAGACCTGACGGATCTGGGTCCGGAAATCGGTGACGTCGCCGCCCGGGTAGGCGTCCAGGATCGCCAACAGCTCGACCTGGGCGCCATCGGCCTGCAGCTGAGTCGCTATCGCATGCGCCAGTTTGCCGCCGAGCGACCAGCCGAGCAGCCGGTACGGGCCCTGCGGCCGCACCGCCCGAATCTCGGTGACGTAGCGGCGCACGATATCGGCCACCGAACTCGGCGCGTAGTCGTCCTCGGCGAGCGCGGGCGACTGGATGCCGAGGATCGGCTGGTCGGCGGGGAGCACCCGCGCCAAGCCCGCGTAGGACCACGACAATCCGGCCAGGGGATGCACGCAGAACAGCGGGGCCCTGGTGCCCGCGGCGCGGATCGGCAGGATCACCCCGAGCGCGGCCGCGGAGCTGGATTCGTAGTCGTGGCCGTGTTCGAGCGCCGCGATGATCTGCTTCGAGATGCCGAGCACCGTTGGCTCGATGAAGAACCACGCGACCTTGATTTCCGCGCCGGTCAGCTTGCGCAGTCGGCCGACGACCTGCGCCGCCAGCAGCGAGTTAGCGCCGAGGCCGAAGAAGTCGTCGTCCAGGCCGACCTGGTCGACACCGATGACATCGCCGAACACACCGGCGACGGTCGCCTCGAGCGGGGTCGATGGTGCGCGGAATTCCCGTGCCGCGAAGACCGGGTCGGGCAGTGCGCGGCGGTCGAGCTTGCCGTTGGGGTTCAGCGGCATGAGATCGAGGACGACGATGGCGGCGGGGACCATATAGGACGGCAGGTGCTCGGCCAGGCGGGATCGCAGTTCCTCGGAGTCGACGATGGCACCGGCGGCGGGGACGACATAGCCGACCAGTTGATCGCCGGTTCGCGCGTCCGAGCGGACCAGTGCGACGGCCTGCGCCACCGAGTGGTGCGCGGTGAGGGCGGTTTCGATCTCACCGAGTTCGATGCGCAGACCGCGCAGCTTGACCTGGAAGTCGGTGCGGCCCAGGTACCCGATCGCGCCGTCGGCATTGCGCGCGACCAGGTCACCGGTGCGATACATCCGCTCCGACGTGCCGAACGGATCGGCCACGAAACGATCCGACGTCAGATCGGGGCGACCGGCGTAGCCGCGCGCCAATTGCGCACCGGCCAGGTACAACTCACCCGCCACGCCCGGCGGCACCGGGTGCAGTCGGGAATCCAGCACGTACGCCTGCGCATTCCACACCGGCAGACCGATCGGCACCGCGCCCTCGATCTCGTCGGCCACCGGACGGTGGGTCGCGTGGACGGCGAATTCGGTGGGGCCGTATAGGTTGTACAGCTCGGCCGCGCTGACCTTGCGGATGGCGCGCACCGCCTCGGCGGTGAACGCCTCACCCGCGACCAGGAGTGCGCGCAACGATGACAGTGCGGAGCTGTCGACCGCGCCTGCGAAGACCGTCAGCATCGAGGGCACGAACGAAGTCATGGTGACCCGTTCGGCCGCAATGACTTCGGCCAGATACTGCGGATCACGGTGGCCGTCAGGGCTCGCCACGACGATCCGGCCACCAGTGGACAAGGGGCCGAACAATTCCCACACCGACACATCGAACGTGGCGGGCGTCTTGAACAACACCACGTCATCAGCACCGATGCCGTACTCACCAGTGATCCAACGGATCTGGTTCACCACCGCCGAATGCGGCACCGCCACACCCTTCGGCCGGCCCGTCGAACCCGACGTGAAGATCACATACGCCGGGTTACTCGGCCGCAACGGCGTGATCCGCTCGGCGTCGACAACCGGCTGATCCGAGTAGCTCGACAGGTCCAGCTCATTGATCCTCAAGGTGGGCAGGCCACCATCGAAATCGTCACCGGTGGTGGTCAAAACGCAAACCGGCGCGGCCGACTCGAGCACATAGCCGATCCGCTGCATCGGCTGATCGAGGTCGAGCGGCACATACCCGCCACCGGCCTCATGTACCGCATACGCCGCGACCACGAGATCCACTGAACGGCGCAGGCCGAGGGCGACAAGCTTTTCCGGACCGACACCGGCCTCGATCAACCGCCGCGCCAACCGATGCACGTGAGCACCGAATTCGGCGTAGGTCAGCGTCGCGGAGCGACTCGATGAGGGGTGGTGGTCGGGCGACGGGTGGGCCAGCGAAGTTCCGGTCGCCGGATCGACTATCGCGGTCGCGTCCGGCGTAGCCGCCGCCTGCCTGGCGAACTCGTCCACCAGCGTGCCGACCGCGCCCAGCGCACGGCTGGTGTCGTTCCATTGCCACCGCACCGCGGCCCGTTCGGCGTCGCTGAGCAGGTCGATATCACCCACCGGTACGTCCGGCCGCGCGACGATCCGCTCCAGCAGACCGGCGAACCGGTCCGCGAAGCCCCGCACGGTGGCATCGTCGAAAAGATCCCGGGCGAAGGACAACTCAGCGACCATGCCCGCGCCCCGCGCGGCCTCCTGAATGGTCAGCGACAGATCGAATTTCGCGGTATCGATCTCCAGATCAACTGCGCTGATCCGCAAGCCGGGCAGCTCGAACGTGCTGTCGGGAAGGTTCTGGAACGACAGCATCACCTGGAACAGCGGATGCCGCGCCGTCGAGCGCACCGGATTCAGCAGATCGACCAACCGCTCGAATGGAATGTCGGCGTGCGCGAAGGCCTGCAGATCCGCGTCCTTCGTATGTGCCAGCAGCGCATCGAAACTCAGCTGCCCGGACACCTCGCTGCGCAGGACCAGGGTGTTGACGAACATGCCGATCACATCGTCGAGTTCGGCCTCGCCGCGACCGGCGACCGGGGTGCCGATGGCGATGTCATCGGTGCCCGACAGCCGCGCGAGCAGTACCGCGAGCGCCGTGTGCACCACCATGAACATGGTCGCACCCTTGGCGCGTGCGACCGCTTGCAGCTCTCGGTGCAGCTCGGTGCCGATCGGGAAAACCACCCGTCCGCCGCGGAAGGACTGTGTCGTCGGACGCGGACGATCCGTGGGCAGATTCAGCTCGTCGGGCAGGCCGGCGAGAGTGTCGCGCCAGTAGTTCGCCTGGGCGGTGATCAGGCTGTCCGGATCGGTTTCCGAGCCGAGCACCTCGCGCTGCCACATGCTGAAATCGGCGTATTGCACCGGCAGTGGCGTCCAGGCCGGAGTCGCACCGGCCGAGCGGGACGCGTACGCGATCATCAGGTCGCGCGTCAGCGGGCCCATGGACCAGCCGTCCGCGCTGATGTGATGCGCCACCAAGACGAGGACATGCTCTGTGTCGTTTCGAGTGCCCCGCAAGTCACTAGCGTGCTCGACACGGAAGAGCTCGGCCCGCACCGGAACCTCGGTGGTCACCTCGAATCCGGCCGAGGCCGTCGCGATCACTCGCGCGGGCAATTCATTCGCGCCGACCGGGACCGGAGTCAGATCCGGTACCGCCTGCTCGGCGGGCACGATCAGCTGCACGGGGCCCGCGTCGGTCTGTGGATAGATCGTGCGCAGCACCTCATGCCGCTCGATCAGGTCTGTCACCGCCAGCTCGAGCGCGGCCAGGTCCAGCGCACCGGTCAGGCGCACCGCGGCCGGGATGTTGTGCACCGCCGAGGTCGGATCGAGCTGGTTGAGGAACCACATCCGCTGCTGTGCCATCGACAGCGGAATCCGGTCCGGGCGCGGCCCGGCCGTCAACGCGCGGCGACCGCCGGATCCGGCGTGCTGCTCGATCTTGACCGCGAGTGCGCCCACCGTCGACACCTCGAAGAGGGTGCGCACCGGCACCCGGCCGCCGATCGCGGCGCCGAGCCGGGCCACCACCTGGGTGGCGATCAGCGAGTTGCCGCCCAGGGCGAAGAAGTCGTCGTCGACCCCGACCCGATCGATGCCGAGAACGTCGGCGAATACGCCCGCCACGATCTGCTCGACCGGCGTTGCCGGAGCGCGGAATTCGCGGCCGGCGAAGGTGGGCTCCGGTAGGGCCTTGCGGTCGAGCTTGCCGCTGGTGTTCAGCGGGAACGAGTCGAGCGCCACGATGGCGGCCGGGATCATGTACGCGGGCAGGGTTTCCGCGACGGCGGCCAGCAGTTCGGCCTGATCGATCTCGTATCCCGGAGTCGGCACAGCGTACGCGACCAACTGGTCGCCCAGTGCGGACGGCAGCACTGTGGCGACGGACTGGCTGACCGAAGGTTGGGCCAGTAGCGCGGTTTCGATCTCACCGAGTTCGATCCGTTGGCCTCGGAACTTGACCTGGAAGTCGGTGCGGCCGATGTAGTCGAGGACACCGCCCGATGCCGACTCGCGCCAGACCACCAGGTCGCCGGTGCGGTACATACGCAGGCCGTCGCCGAAGGGGTTGGCCACGAACCGATCCGAGGTCAGATCGGGTCGGCGGACATAACCGCGGGCGAGCTGATCACCGGCCAGGTAGAGCTCACCGGCCACACCGGCGGGCACCGGGCGCAGCCGGGCGTCCAGCACGTACACCTGGGTGTTCCACTGCGGCAGACCGACCGGGACACCGGAACAGGCGTTGCCGCGCGCCGCCCAGTAGGTCACCGAGACCGCGGCCTCGGTCGGGCCGTAGAGGTTGTGCACCTGGGCATCCGATATCGCGCACACCGCGTCGACGGTCTCCGGCGGCAACGCCTCACCGATGACGAAGATGTCCCGCAGCGTCGGGCAGGAGCCCGCCGTGGTGTGCGCGGCGAAGACGGTCAGCATCGACGGTACGAAGTCGGTGACCGTCACGCCCTGGGCGGCAATGGTTTCCGCGACGTAGGTCGGATCGCGGTGGCCGTCGTGGGTGGCGACGACGAGTTTCGCGCCCGTGCGCAGCGGCATGAAGTAGCCCCACAGCGATACGTCGAAGGTGGTCGCGGTCTTCTGCAGGTACACATCGCCCAGGCCGAGCGGATACTCCTGCAGCATCCAGGTGGTCTGGTTGTGGATGGCCGCATGCGAAATCGCCACGCCCTTGGGCCGACCGGTCGAACCCGAGGTGAAGATGACGTAGGCCGGGTTCTCCGGGCGCACCGGCCGCAGCAGTTCGTCGCTGCGCACGGGAGTGTCGTCGAAGTCGTCCAGTGCCAACATATCCAGGTGCAGCACCGCCGTATCACCGGGCACCGCAACCGCATCCGCCGTGGTGGTCAGCACGCACGCGGGTTGTGCGGTATCGAGGATGTGCGCGATTCGCTCCGCCGGATGATCCGGATCCAGCGGTACATACGCGCCACCAGCCGCCACGATCGCGTACATGCCGACGACCAGATCCAGCGAGCGCCGAATTGCCAGCCCCACCAACGCTTCGGAGCCGACCCCCTGCTCGATCAGTCGCCTCGCCAGTCGGTTGACCCGCTGATCGAATTCGCGATAGGTGAGTTCCGCGCCCTCGTAGGCCACCGCGACGGCGTCCGGATGTTCGGCCACCGCACGGCGGTAGGCGTCCAGCAGCAGTTCCGGGGCCACCGGATGATCGGTGTCGTTCCAGTCCAGCAGGATTCGCGTCCGCTCGACCGGCGCAAGCAGATCGAATTCGCCGACCGGAGTGCGCGGCGCGGCGATGATCTCGCCGAGCAGACGAACGAACCGAGCGGCGAAACCGTCGACCGTCGCGTGATCGAAAAGGTCTTTCGCATAGACGAATTGGCCCGCGATACCGGCGGGTACGCCGTGCTCGTCGTAGGCATCGCCGACGATGAGGTTCAGATCGAACTGCGCCACTTGTGTGTCGATGCCGACACCGGCGATGGTGAGGCCGGGCAGCTCCAGGCTGGACTGCTCCTGGTTCTGGAATGACAGTCCGACCTGGAACAGCGGGTGTCGCGCGGTCGAGCGGACGGGGTTCAGTACCTCGACGAGGCGCTCGAACGGTACGTCCGCGTGTGCGAAGGCCTGGATATCGGTCTCACGCTGGCGCGCGGTCAGCTCCGCGAAGGTCGCAGCGGGGGCGACCCTGGTGCGCAACACCAGGGTGTTGACGAACATGCCGATCAGATCGTCCACCGCCGCTTCGCCGCGACCGGACATCGGTGTGCCGATGAGGATGTCCTCGGTGCCGGACAGCCGCGACAGCAGTACCGCCAGCGCGGTGTGCACGACCATGAACAGCGTCGCACCCTCGGCGCGCGCCAATTCGATGAGCGCCCGGTGGGTTTCGACAGCGATGTGCAGCTCGACGGCGCCGCCCGCGAAGGTCTGCGCCGCCGGTCGCGGTCGGTCCGAGGGCAGATCGAGCTGTTCAGGGAGGTCCGCCAGCGCGGAGCGCCAGTAGGCAACCTGCTCGGCCGCCAGCGACTCCGGATCGTCCTCGCGGCCGAGCAGTTCGCGCTGCCAGATGCTGTAGTCCGCGTACTGCACCGTCAGCGGCGACCAGCTCGGGGCCGCGCCCGCCGACCGGGCCGCGTACGCGATCATCAGATCGCGGGTCAGCGGCGCGACCGAGGAACCGTCGCCGGAGATGTGGTGCACCACCATCGCCAGCACGTATTCCTTGTCCGCAGTGTCGTTTCGAGCGACCTGCAAGCGGTCGCCAGCGGTATCGATGTCGAACAGCGCGACCCGAACCGGGACCGCACTGGTGACATCGAAGATCGTGGAAGTCAGCTCCACGACGGCCGATTCGATTTCGCTCGGCTGCACCTCGCGGACCTCGAGCTTCGGCGCGGCCGCATCGGCAGGCAGGATCAGCTGGGCCGGCCCCGCATCGGTCTGCGGGTAGATGGTGCGCAGGATCTCGTGTCGCTCGACCAGATCGGCGACCGCCCGCCGCAGCGCCGCCACGTCGAGCGCACCGGTCAGCCGCACCGCGATCGGGATGTTGTAGGCCGAGGAGTCGGTGTCGAACCGGTTCAGGAACCACATCCGCTGCTGTGCCAGCGACAGCGGAATATGTTCGGGCCGTTCGCTCGCCGTCAAGGCCAGGCGGTCGCCGGTGCCCGCGAGCTGCTGTACCTCGGCCGCGAGTTCGGCCACGGTCGAGGCCTCGAACAGCACCCGCACCGGCACGCGGGTGTCCAGTGCCGCGCCGAGTCGGGCCACCAGTTGCGTTGCCAGCAGCGAATTTCCGCCGAGCGCGAAGAAGTCGTCGTCCAGGCCGAGGTAGCGGTCGTCGTCGGCGTCGGTGCCGATCCGCAGCACCGCCGCGAAGGTGCTCGCGACGATCTGTTCGGTGTGGGTGTTCGGTGCGCGGAATTCCCGTGCTTCGAAGGCCGGTTCGGGCAGCGCGCGGCGATCGAGCTTGCCATTGGGATTCAACGGCATGACATCGAGAACCATCAACGCCGCGGGCACCATGTACGACGGCAGACGCGCACTCAAGTGGGTACGCAACTCGTCGGTATCCACCGTGGCTCCCGCAGCAGGCACCACATAACCGACCAACTGATCACCGGTGCGAGCATCCGAACGCACCAACGCCACAGCCTGACCCACCGAATCATGCGCGGTAAGCGCGGTTTCGACCTCACCGAGCTCGATACGCAGACCACGCAACTTCACCTGGAAGTCAGTACGGCCCAAGTAGACGATCGACCCATCAGCATCGCGCGTGACCAGGTCACCGGTGCGATACATCCGCTCCGACATCCCGAACGGATTCGCCACGAAACGATCCGCACTCAGATCAGCGCGACCGAAATAGCCACGCGCCAACTGCGCACCCGCCAGATACAACTCACCGGCCACACCCGACGGCACCGGATGCAGACGCGAATCCAGCACGTACGCCTGCGCATTCCACACCGGCAAACCGATCGGCACCGCACCCGCGATATCCCGCGCGACCGGGGAATGCGTCGCATGCACAGCGAATTCGGTCGGACCGTACAGGTTGTAGAGTTCCGCCGAGCTCACGCGACGGATCGCAGCCGCCGCATCACCGGTGAACGCCTCACCAGCAACCAGCAACGCCCGCAACGATGCCAACGCGGTGCCGCCCCCGGCCGCCTCCACACTGCCCGCGAACACCGTCAGCATCGACGGCACGAACGAAGTCATGGTGACCCGTTCGGCCGCAATGACTTCGGCCAGATACTGCGGATCACGGTGGCCGTCGGGGCTCGCCACCACGATCCGACCACCCGTGGACAGCGGACCGAACAACTCCCACACCGACACATCGAACGTGGCGGGCGTCTTGAACAACACCACATCATCGGCACCGATGCCGTACTCAGCAGTGATCCAACGGATTTGGTTCACCACCGCCGAATGCGGCACCGCCACACCCTTCGGACGACCCGTCGAACCCGACGTGAAGATCACGTACGCGGCGTTCTCCGGCCGCAGCGGTCCGATCCGCTCCGCGTCGACCACCGGCTCATTCGAGTATCCGGACAGGTCCAGCTCATCGATCGACAGTGTCGGTAGACCACCGCTTCCAAAGTTGTCGTGCGAGGTCGTCAGCACACAGACCGGTGCCGCCGATTCGAGCACATAACTGACGCGCTCGGTCGGCTGGTCCAGGTCGAGCGGGACGTACCCGCCGCCCGCCTCCTGCACCGCATACACCGCGACCACCAGGTCCACCGAACGCCGCAGACCAAGGGCGACAAGCTTTTCCGGACCGACACCGGCCTCGATCAACCGCCGCGCCAACCGATGCACGCGAGAGCCGAACTGGGCGTAAGTCAACGAAGTTTCCGACGCCGGATCCACAATCGCCACCGCACCCGGCGTCGCCCGCACCTGCGCGAGAAAGTCGTCCACCACTGTGAACCCAACGGCGCCGGGCTCGGGACGACGGGCAAGCAGCTCACGCCCGGTGTCGTTCCACCGCAACAGCACCGCGGCCCGCTCGTCATCGCCCAGCAGATCAATGTCTCCCACCGGCGCATCCGGCCGGGCGGCGATCTGCTCCAACAGACCGACGAACCGGTCCGCGAAGCGCCGCACGGTTGTGTCGTCGAAGAGGTCGCGTGCGAAGGAGAATTCGGCGTTCATTCCGCCGCTGCCCGCTGGCTCGTTCAGCGCCAGCGACAGATCGAATTTCGCGGTGTCGATATCGAGTTCGACGCCGTCGACCCGCAGTCCGGGGAGTTCGAACGAGTTGTCCGGCAGGTTCTGGAACGACAACATCACCTGGAACAGCGGATGCCGTGCCGTCGACCGCACCGGGTTCAATCGCTCGACCAGTCGCTCGAACGGAATGTCAGCGTATGCGAATGCCTGCAGGTCGGCGTCTTTCACCACGGAAAGCAGTTCGGTGAAACTCGCACCGCCGCGCACCGGGGTCCGCAGCACCAGCGTATTGACGAACATGCCGATGACATCGTCCAATTCGGCCGCGCCACGGCCCGCGACCGGGGTGCCGACGGCGATGTCGTCGGTGCCGGATAGGCGCGCCAGGAACACCGCGAGCGCGCTGTGCACGACCATGAAGATCGTCGCATTCTGCTCGCGACCGATCTCCTGCAGCCGACGATGCACCCCAGGGTCGACGGTGCAGCCGACAGTGCCACCCGCGAACGACTGCGTCATCGGACGCGGCCGGTCGGCGGGCAAGTTCAGCTCATCCGGAAGACCAGCCAACGCTGTGCGCCAGAATTTGGTTTGTGCCGTGATCAGGCTGTCCGGATCGTCCTCGGAGCCGAGCACTTCCCGTTGCCAGAGACTGAAATCCGCGTACTGCACCGGCAGCGGCTGCCACGCGGGCAGCACACCGGCCGCGCGCGCGACGTAGGCCAGCATCAGGTCGCGGGTCATCGGTCCCATCGACCAGCCGTCCGCGCTGATGTGGTGTGCGACGAAGACCAGCACGTATTCGTCGGCGGGTCCGCCGGGTTCGGCCACCTGGAACAGCGCACCGCGCAGCGGCACCTGATCGGTGACATCGAATCCGGCCGCGACGATCTCGACGACCTTCGCGCGCAACGCATCCGCCGTGACCGGCTGCGGCGTCAGATCCGGAACCGCCTGTGCCGCGGGCACGATCACCTGATGCGCGACGCCGTCCCGGTCGGCCGGGTACACAGTGCGCAGGGTTTCGTGTCGCTCCACCAGATCGGCGACCGCCTGCTGCAGCGCGGCGATATCCAGCGCGCCGGTCAGCCGCACCGCGACCGGCAGATTGTTCACCGCGGATTCGGTATCGAACTGGTTCAGGAACCACATCCGCTGCTGCGCCAGCGACAACGGAATCCGTTCCGGCCGCGGACCGGCCACGAGCGGGACCTCGCGACGCTGACCCGCACTCGGCGCGACCGCGGCGGCCAGACCGGCCACGGTGGGCGCCTCGAAGACGGCGCGCACCGGAACCCGGCTACCGATGGCGGTGCCGAGCCGGGCAACCACCCGGGTGGCGACCAGCGAGTTGCCGCCGAGATCGAAGAAGTCATCGTCGGCGCCCACGCGTTCGATGCCGAGCACCTCGACGAACACCTCCGCGACGATGCGTTCCAGCGGCGTCGACGGTTCGCGATAGGGACGCCCGATGAACTCCGGCGCGGGCAGCGCCTTGCGATCGAGTTTGCCGCTTGCGTTGAGCGGCAAGGCATCCAGTCGCACGATCGCCGACGGCACCATATACGACGGCAGCGCCGCCCGAGCATCGTCGAGCAAGACATCTTCATCGATCTGCGCACCCGGCGCGGCCACCACATAGGCGACCAGCCGGTCCCCGGTGCTCCCATTGACCAGTGCCACCGCTGCGCGCTGCACCGCGTCCACCCCGAGCAGCACCGTCTCGATCTCGCCGAGTTCGACGCGCTGGCCGCGCAGCTTGACCTGGAAGTCGCTGCGGCCCAAGTACTCGAGCGCATAATCGCCCCGACCGGGCACCCAGCGCACCACGTCACCGGTCCGGTACAGCCGCTGACCGTCGACGTGCGCGACGAACCGTTCGGCGGTCAGCGCGGGCGCGTTCACATAGCCACGCGCCAACTGCACACCGGCGACATACAACTCGCCGACCGCACCGATCGGCACCGGCCGCAACTGCCGGTCGAGCACATGCACCCGGGTATTGGCGACCGTGGTGCCGATCGGAATCGCCACGCGCCCACGGGGTTCGGCCGGATAGGCGGTGACGACGGTGGCCTCGGCGGGCCCGTACCAGTTGTGCAGGTCCGCGTTCGGCAGGAAGGTGGTGAACCGGGCCGCGGTATCCGCCGACAATGCCTCGCCGGCGGCGAACACCCGCCGCAACGACGGGTACGCCGCCGCCGCGGGCATGCCATCGAGGAACGCGTCGAGCATCGATGGCACGAAGTGCACTGTGCTGACCCTGTATTCGTCGATCACCCGGGCGAGGTAGGCGGGATCGCGATGCCCGTCCGGCTCGGCGACGACCACCGCCGCACCGGTCTGCAAGGTCCAGATCAGTTCCCACGTCGAGATATCGAAGGTGATCGGCGTCTTGTGCAGCACCACATCGCCGGGACCGTGCGGATAGGTCCGCTGCGCCCAACGGAATTGGTTGGCCATCTGCCGGTGCGTGATCGCCACGCCCTTGGGCCGGCCGGTCGAACCGGAGGTGTAGATGACGTAGGCGGTGTTGTCCGGATGTGGTGCGGCGACGGTGCCGGTGCCGGACAGCAGATCCTCGAATATCAACGCCGCGGCGGAGTTCGGCCCGTCCACATAGACCAATGGCGTGTCGGTCGCGGTCTCGAAGCCGGTGCCGGTCGTGGTCAGCACACCCACCGGAGCCGCGCTGGCCAGCACGTATTCGTTGCGCTCGGCCGGATGATCGGGATCGATGGGCACATACGCGCCACCCGCGCGCAGCACACCGTAGATCGCGACGACCATCTCGATGCCACGCCGCATCGCCACCGCCACCGCCGATTCCACGCCGACGCCGCGATGGATCAGGTCCCGCGCGAGCTGCCGGGAGCGGGTGTCGAGTTCGGCGTAGCTCACAATGGTGTCGCCGAAGATCAACGCAGGCGCCTCCGGTGTGCGGGCGACCTGCGCGTCGAAAAGCGTCAGCAGCGTCGAATCATCCAGCAGCTCCGGCACTTCGGTCGCATTGACGGCGTCGAGCACGGCCCGATCGACCTCGGTCAGCGCGTCCACCTCGGCGATCTTGGCCAGCGGATCGGCGATGAAGCGGCCGATCAGCGTCGAGAAGCGCTGTGCGAGTGCCTGTGCCGCCGTCTCGTCGAACAGATCACGCAGGTACTTGAGGGTGACGTGCATGCGGATATCGGGCACGACCACCACGGTCACCGGGTAGTGCGTACCGTTCACCGCGACCGCGCCGGTAATGCTCATACCGTCGAGCGCACTGGCCGCAGCGGTCAGCGCCTTCTCGTCGACCGGGAAGGATTCGAAGACCACCAGCGTATCGAACAGCCCGTCGACGCCGACGATTTCCTGGATCTCGCTCAAGCCGACGTAGTGATGGTCGAGCAGCGCCGCCTGCTCGGACTGCAGCTGACGCAGCAGCCCGGCGAGGGTGTCGTTCGCGTCCAGCCGCACCCGGACCGGAATCGCGTTGAGGAACAACCCGACCATGGTCTCGATGCCATCCAGCTGCGGCGGGCGTCCGGAGACCGTGGCGCCGAAGACGACATCGTCGCGATCCACGCTGCGGCCGATCAGCAGCCCCCAGGCGGCCTGGATGACGGTATTGACGGTGACCCCGGCATCAGCGGCCAACCGGGTCAGCGCCTTGGTGTCATCCTCGGTGAGTTCGAACCCGATTTCGCCTACGCCAGCCGAGATTTCGCGTGCCGGATCGACGCCGGCCAGCGGCGTCGGCTCGGTGATGCCGGCCAGCACCTCGCGCCAGGCATCCCGTGCGGCACTGTGGTCCTGCGTGCCGAGCCACGCCAGGTAGTCACGGTAGGAACGGGCCGGTGGCAGCTGGGTCGCATCGCCGCCGAGGACGTAGAGCGTCAGCAGATCCTGGGTCAGCAGCGGCATCGACCAGCCATCGATGAGGATGTGATGGCTGGTGACGAGCAGGTGGTAGGCGTCGGCCACCGATCGGATCAGCGCGAATCGCAGCAGCGGCGCGGCGCGCATATCGAAGTGGTCGGCCAGATCCGCGGCCATGACCCGCTGCAGCTCGGCAGCGGCCTCGGTCTGCCCGAGGTGGGTGAGATCGATAGCGCGCCAAGGCACTTCGACCTCATCGAGCACGACCTGCACCGGATTGCCGTCGGCGTCCACGGCGAAGGCCACCCGCAGGTTCACATGCCGACCCACCACGGCGACGGCGGCCGCGTGCAGGCGTTGCGGGTCGACATCGCCACCGAGATCGACCATGAACTGGGTCATGTACGCGTCGACCGACGATTCCGCCAGCTGCGCGTGGAACAGCATGCCCGATTGCAGCGGGGTCAGCGGCCAGACCTCGGCCAACTTCGGGTATTCCGTGGCCAGCCGGTCGGTGTCGGCCTGCGACAACTCGACCAGCGGACCGGTCGGGAGCTCGCCGGGCGGCGCCGGGGCAGCCACCGTCGCCAGCGATGCGAGCGCGGCGACCGTGCGCATTTCGAAAACGTCTCGGGGCGTGAAGATCACACCGCGCGCCCTGGCGCGCGACACCACCTGAATGGAGGTGATGCTGTCGCCGCCGAGCGCGAAGAAATCGTCGTCGAGACCGATCCGATCGATCCCGAGCACCTCGCCGAGCACCTCGGCGATGACCTGCTCGACCTCGGTCTCCGGCACGCGGTACTGCTTGGTCTCCAGCACCGGTGCGGGTAGTGCGCTTCGATCGAGCTTGCCGACCGGGGTCAGCGGAATCGTGTCGAGCACCGTGATGACGGTCGGCACCATATGCGCGGGCAGCGAGCGTTCGGCGAACGCGGTCAGCGCCTCGGTGTCCACCTCCGCATCGCCCGCGGCGTGCACGTAGGACGCGAGAATCGTCGCGCCGGTATCGAGTTCGTGCCCGATGGTGACGGCGAAGTCCACGCTGTCGTGCGCGCCGAGCACCGCGTCGACCTCGCCGAGTTCGATACGGAAGCCGCGGATCTTCACCTGAAAGTCGTTGCGGCCCATATATTCGATCTCGCCCGCAGTGGTCCAGCGCGCCAGATCGCCGGTGGCGTAGAGCCGAGAACCGCTGGGGTCGAACGGATTCGCCACGAAGCGAGATGCGGTGAGTGCGGGGCGGTCGTGATAGCCGCGCGCCACCTGCGCACCCGAAATGTACAGCTCGCCGATCACACCGCTCGGGACCCGGTTCAGCCGATCGTCGAGCACGTACTCGGTGATGGCCCGGATCGGGCCGCCGATCGTCACCGTCTCCCCGGGTGTCATCGGCGAACTGATATTGGTCATGATCGTGGTCTCGGTCGGCCCGTAGCCGTTGCAGAACTCGCGCGTACGACCGTCCGCGATCGGTAATACCCAGCGCCGCACCAGATCCGGCGGGCAGGCCTCGCCACCGGCGACGACCACCCGGAAATCGTCGAGCCCGGTCGGATCGACGGAGGCGAGTGCGGCCGGGGTGATGAAGGCGTGCGTCACCCGTTCCCGGCGCAGCAGCGCAGCCAGTTCATCGCCACCGAAGATATTCGGGGCCACCACCACCATGGTGGCCGCGCCACCGAGCGCGAGCAGCAGCTCGAGCACCGACGCGTCGAACGACGGTGAGGCGAAATGCAGTGTGCGCGAATGGTTCGTGACGCGGTAGCGCTCACGCTGTTCATCGCAGAAGCCGGCCAGCCCGGCCTGCGTGACGACAACACCCTTCGGCTTGCCGGTGGAGCCGGAGGTGTAGATGACGTAGGCCGGATTCTCGGCCCGCACCGCGCGGACCCGGTCCATGTAGGTGATCGGCTCGCCCGAGTACTCCTCCAGGCGCAGCGCGAGTTCGAGCGCATCGATGACCAGCCACTCGACCTGATCCGGTAGATCGGTGGCCACCTCGGCAACGGCGAGGCCGAGCACCGCGCCCGAATCGGTCACCATATGCGCGACCCGCTCGGCCGGGTAGTTGGGGTCGACCGGCACGAATCCGGCACCGGTCTTGGCCACCGCCCAGACCGCGACGACCGAGTCCAGCGATCGCGGAATGCCGACAGCCACAAGATCTTCCGGACCGACACCGCGTTCGATGAGCAGCCGGGCCAGCCGCGTGGACCGGTCGTCGAGCTCGGCGTAGGTGAGCTGCCCGATGCTCGCGGTGGCGTCGGCGAAGACGACGGCGATTCCGTCCGGATTCGCCTCGACGGCGGTGCCCATCAGCTGCGGCAGGGAAGTGACCCGCGGCTGTCTGGTCCGGACCGGGCGGGTACGAGCGGGGCGCGTCACGCGCACATCCCCGCTTCGGCCATCCGCACCTGATCCTGTCCGCGCACCCCAACCATAGGAACGTTCCTCCCTCGCCCATCGTCAAGTCAACAGGCGGACCAGTCACCACCGATGCCGACCTGTGCGCACCGGCTCATGGATCTTCGGAGTCGAAGATCAACTCGCGTCGCCCGGACCCTCGACCCCCAGCAACTCGCCGAGACCGACGACGACCGCGACAGCGCCGAACTCCGGCGCGGGTGCTGTCGCATCATCGTCCAGGACCACGGCGTGCAGATCCTCCAGCCCCGTCACATCGATGGCGCCGAGACCGGAACGATCGATGAACAGATGCGTCACCCATTCGTCGCCCAACAATGCCGATAGCGTTACGTTGTCCAGCTCACCGTCGGTGGTGACCACCACGGACGCACCGTTCTCACCGGCCGCCACCACTTCCAGCAGCGCCGCCGCCGAATCCGCCCGACCGTGCCGGAACAGCCGGGATTCGAAGGTCAGCTCGGTGCGCGCCCGCAGCCGCTTGGTCGCCACCGCGATGTCGTTGTAGGACAACGTCACCGCGGCGACGAAGGCCGGATCCTCACCGCGCAGCGCCTGCGTCCGGTTCGCGTAGGTCACCGGTCGCGGCGATTCGGCGGCGATTTCGCTGAGTACGGCCGGATCGTCGAGCGAGAGCCAATCGATGCTGCCGGTGCCGATCGGTGCGCGGCCGCTGGTGAGACCGACCTTGACTTCCGGCCCGGCAGGCAGTGTTGTTTCGAGCGACCCGCGAGCAGTCGCTAGCGGCAGTCCGTCGAACGCGTCGACCGGAGTCAGCGCGGCACCCGCCTTGAGCACTGCCCACGTGGCGACCACCACCTCCACGCCACGATCCAGCCGGATCGCGACACCGGTGCGCGGACCACAGCCGCGGCTGATCAGCACCCGGGCCAGCCGGGAGGATCGCGCGTCGAGATCCTGGAAGGACACGGCGTCCTCGCCGCAGACCACGGCGGGTCCGCCCGGATCGTCTTCCACCGCCGCGGCCAGCGCCTGGGTCAGCGCGGCACCGCTGGTCACCGGCACATCGTCGGCCGTCTGCTCCAGCGCGCTATCCGGCGCGGGCAGTGCGCGATCGCGCTCGGCCGCGTCGAGAATATCGATATCGCCGATGCTGACCTGCGGGTCCGCGACGACCGCGGTGCAGATCCGCTCGAACCGGCGGCCGAAGGCCTGGACCGTCGACTGGTCGAAAAGGTCTGTCGCGTAGTTGAATACGGCGACCAGCTCGGCGGGTGCGCCGTCTTCGCCGTGCCGCGGTTCGACGATCACCTGCAGATCGAATTTCGCCGCGACCACGCCGGCGTCCAGCGCCGTAACGGTCAGTCCGGGCAGTTCCAGCGACGGCTGCTCGATATTGTCGAACGACAGCACCACCTGGAACAGCGGGTTGTGCGAGGTCGCGCGCTTGGGCACAACCACCTCGACCACCCGCTCGAACGGGATATCGGCATTGCCGAAGGCCGAAAGATCGGTCTCCCGAACGTGTTCGACGAGTGCGTCGAAGGTGGTCGCGGATTCGGTCGCGGTACGCAGCGCCAGGGTATTGACGAACATGCCGACCAGATCATCGAGCGCACGCTCGCCGCGGCCCGCGATCGGGGTGCCGATCGCGATATCGGAGCTGCCCGACAACCGTGCCAGCAGCACGGCCAACGCCGCGTGCACGACCATGAACAGCGACGAATTGTGTTCGCGGGCAATGCGGATCAACCCGGCGTGCACCTGTGGCGAGAGCAGGACGCCGATCGAGGCGCCGCGCATGGACGGCAGCACCGGGCGCGGGCGATCCAGCGGCAGGTCCAGCGCACCGGCGAGTCCGGCCAACTGATCGCGCCAGTAGGCCAATTGCTGTGCCGCCGTGGAGTTCTCGTCGTCATCGGTGCCGACGACCGCGCGCTGCCAGATCGCGAAATCGGCGTACTGCACCTCGAGCGGCGTCCAGGTCGGTACATCGCCCACACAGCGTGCGGCGTAGGCGAGCATCAGATCACGGGCCAGCGGGGCCATGGATACGCCATCGGCGGAAATGTGGTGCACCACCATCGCGAGCAGATTCTCGTTGCTCACCGCACTGGTCAGCAGCACACCGCGCAGCGGAACCTGTTGGGTGACATCGAATCCGGTCGACATCATCTCGGTGAACCAGGCAATCGGGTCGGCGGTCGTCTCGACCCGCAGCCCACCCGGCCACGCCTGCGCTACCGGCAGGATCTCCTGGTACGGCAGTCCGCCGGGACCCGGCGCCGGGTAGCGGGTGCGCAGCGCCTCGTGCCGATCCAATACATCGGCCACCGCGTCGCGCAGCGCCTGCACGTCGAGCGCGCCGCTCAGCCGGATCGCCAGTGGAATGTTGTAGGCGGCCGAACTCGTGTCGATCTGGTTGAGCACCCACATGCGCTGCTGGGCCAGCGACAGCGGCACCCGATCCGGGCGCACCGCCGGAACCAGCGGTGTCCGAGCACCGGTCGAGGACCCTGGCACGATGCGTCCGGCCAGCGCCGCGACGGTCGAGGCCTCGAACAGTTCACGTACCGAAACGTTCGAATCCAGCGCCTCGTTGATCCGGCTGACCGCCCGGGTGGCCAGCAGCGAATTGCCACCGAGGCCGAAGAAGTCGTCGTCCAGACCCACATCGCGCACGCCGAGCAATCCGGCGAAAACCTCGGCCACCGCCTGCTCGATCGGTGTCTGCGGGGCACGGAAGGTGGCGTCGCTGACGAATTCCGGTGCGGGTAGCGCCTTTCGATCCAGCTTGCCGTTCGGGGTCAGCGGCAGCGCGTCCAGCACGACCACGGCGTCGGGGACCATATAGCCGGTCAAGAATTCGGCGACGGCGGCCCGCAGCTCGGTGGCCGGCAATGGCGCGTCGGCCTCGGCCACCACGTATCCGATCAGGCGATCACCCGCGTGTTCATCCGAACGCACCAGGACGACCGCTTGGCTCACACCCTCGCAACGCAGCAGTGCGGACTCGATCTCACCGAGTTCGATGCGGAAGCCACGCAACTGCACCTGTTGGTCACTGCGACCGGCGTATTCGAGATTCGCGTGGCCGCCGAAACCCGCCCAGCGACCGAGGTCGCCGGAGCGGTACATGCGAGATCCGGGCGCCCCGAACGGATTCGCCACGAAGCGGGTCGCGGCGAGTCCGGGGCGACCGAGGTAGCCGCGCGACAGTTGCGCACCGCTGACATGGATTTCGCCGGCCACGCCGACCGGAGCCGGATGCAGCCGGTCATCGAGCACATAGCTCTCCAGACCCGGTAGCGCGCGACCGATGGCGCTGGCCGGGTTCTCGGCGAGCTGCTCGTCGAGCGCCAGGAACGATACGTGCACCGTGGTTTCGGTGATGCCGTACATGTTGATCAGCCACGGCGCGTCGACGGCATGGCGGTCGTACCAATGCCGCAATTGCCGCAGATCCAGTGCCTCACCGCCGAAGACGACGTAGCGCAGGGCGAACTTGCCCTGATCGCCCGCGTGCGAGGCACGGTCGGCCTCGGCGAGCTGATAGAACGCCGACGGCGTCTGATTGAGCACCGTGACCTGTTCGCGAATCAGCAACTCGCGCAACTGTTCCGGGGAACGGGAGGTCAGGTGGTCGACGACGACCACCGTGCCACCGTTGGCGAGCGCGCACCACAGTTCCCACACCGAGAAGTCGAAGGCGAAGGAGTGGAACAGCGTCCACACATCGGTCTCGTCGAATTCGAACATCAGCTGGGTGTTGGCGAACAGCTCGACCACATTGCGGTGCGCCACGCCGACGCCCTTGGGCGCACCCGTGGAACCCGAGGTGTAGATGACATAGGCCAGGTTGTCCGGACGCAGCCGCGCCGTGCGCTCGACATCGGTGATCGACGATTCGCCGAATCCGGCGGTGTCCTCGAGCAGCACCATCGGAACACCGGTCGAGGGCACGTCGGCAAGTAGATCGGCCGTGGTCAGCACGCAGGTCGGGCGGGCGTCGTGCAGCATGAACTCGAGCCGCTGCGCCGGGTAGGTGGTGTCGATCGGCAGGTATCCGGCACCGGCGGTGAGCACACCGAGCAGCGCGACCGGCAGCAGTTCGGTCCGGCCGACGGCGACCGCGACCAGCGCTTCCGGACCCGCGCCGCGCGCCATCAGCGCCCGCGCCACCCGGTTCGCGCGCCGCTGCAGTTCACCGAAACTCAGTGCGGTATCACCGAATCGGACCGCGATCGCATTCGGCCGGCGGCGGGCCTGCTCGGCGATGAGGTCGACCAGGGTCACCTCCGGAACCATCGCCCCGGCCGAATTCCATTCGTGCAGTACCAGATCGCGCTCGCCGGGGGCGAGCAGATCGATATCGCCGAGCACCGCATCGGAATCGACCGCCACGGTGGACAGCACCCGCAGGAAGCGATCGGCGAAGTCCTGTACGGTCGCGGCGTCGAAAAGGTCGGTGGCGTAGGTGAATGTCGCCGACATCCCCGGCGCGTCGGCGTTCTCGGCGATCTCCAACTGCAGATCGAATTTGGCCAGCGCTACCCCGGGATCCACCCCCGCGACGGTCAACCCCGGCAGTTCCAGTTCGGTGCGCGCCAGGTTCTGGAACACCAGCATGACCTGGAACAGCGGATGCCGCGCCGCGGAGCGCACCGGATCCAGCAGTTCGACCAGCCGCTCGAACGGCACATCGGCGTGGCCGAAGGCCGCCACGTCGACCTTGCGCACCACGCGCAGCAGATCGTCGAAGGTGATGCCCGGATCGATCTCGGTCCGCAGCACCAGGGTGTTGACGAACATGCCGATCAGATCGTCCAGCGCTGCCTCGCCGCGCCCGGCGACCGGGGTACCCACCGCGATATCGCGGGTGCCGGACAAACGCGACAGCAGCACCGCCAAGGCCGCGTGCACGACCATGAACAGCGTCGAATTGTGTTCGTGTGCAAGACGGTTGAGGCCGGCGTGCACGTCGGCGTCGACATCGAAGGCGACAACGCCGCCATTATTGGACGCGGCGGCCGGACGCGGGCGGTCCGCGGGTAGATCCAATTGTTCGGGCAGCGCGGCCAATTCGTCGCGCCAGAACGCGATCTGCTGTGCGAACACCGATTCCGGATCGTCCTCGCCGCCGAGAATCTCGCGCTGCCAGATCGTGTAGTCGGCGTACTGCACCGTCAGCGGCCGCCACTGCGGCCGTCCGCCGCGCACGCGGTCGGAATAGGCCGACATCAGGTCGCGGGCCAGCGGGCCGAGCGAGAACCCGTCCCCCGCGATGTGGTGCACCACGCCCACCAGCACGTACTCGGATTCGCTCAGCCGCAACAGCCGCAGCCGCACCGGCGGCGCGGTCGTCACATCGAATCCGGCCAGCACCTCGGCGATGACCAGATCCGTCAGTCCACCTGCGGCAGTGGCGGTTACGGCCAGTTCGGGAACCGCACGCGCATCGCTCGCGGGCAGTACGACCTGGAAGCCCTCGCCGTCGATTTCCGGGTAGATAGTGCGCAGCACCTCGTGGCGCTCGATCAGATCGCGCGTCGCGGCGCGCAACGCGTCGATATCGAGTCGACCGGACAGTCGCACCACGAGCGGAATGTTGTTGACCGCGCTCGCGGTATCGAAACGGTTCAGGAACCACATCCGCTGCTGCGCGTACGACAGCGGAATCCGGTCCGGGCGGGTCTGCGCGGTCAGTGCCCGGCCCACCGCCGAACCCGCGTGCTGCTCGACACGTTCGGCGAGTACGGAGACCGTGGAGGCCTCGAAGATCAGCTGCACCGGCACCCGCACATCGAGTGCGGACCCGATGCGCGCGGCCGCCTGCGCGGCCAGCAGTGAGTTGCCGCCGAGTTCGAAGAAGTCGTCTTGCGCGCCGACGCGCGCGTCAGCCGCGCCGCCGAGCAGCAGGGCCGCGAACACCTCGGCGACGATCTCCTGGACCGGATTCGACGGGGCACGGAACTGCCGGGCGGCGAAGACCGGCTCGGGCAGCGCCGTCCGGTCCAGCTTGCCCACCGGTGTCAGCGGGATCTCGTCGAGCACCATGATGACGGCCGGAATCATGTAGTCCGGCAACGTTTCCCCGATGTGGGCCGCCAGCTCTCCGGTGTCCACGGTGGCGCCGTCGCGCGGCAGCACATAGGCGACCAGGGCGGTGGTGCCCGAGGGCAGCGTCTTGCCGAGCGTGGCGGCGAAGTCGACATCCGGGTGCGTGGTCAGTGCGTTGTCGATCTCGCCGAGTTCGATGCGCAGGCCGCGAATCTTGACCTGGAAGTCGGAGCGGCCCAGGTACTCCAGCGCGCCACTGTCGGTGCGCCGCACCAGATCTCCGGTGCGATACAACCGCGCACCCGGATGATCGGTTTCCGCGCCGAACGGGCTGGCGACGAAACGTTCTGCGGTCAGCTCCGGGCGGCCGAGGTAACCCTGCGCGAGCACCGCACCCGAGACGTAGAGTTCGCCGACGACACCCGCGGGCACCGGGCGCAACCGCGAATCGAGTACGAACGCACCCACACCCGCGATGGCGGAGCCGACGGTGACCGGCTCCCCCGGCTCCAGTGCCTCGGTGCTGGTGACCATCACGGTCGCCTCGCTGGGCCCGTACGCGTTGAACATCGACCGGCCGTTATCGGCCCACCGTGCTACCAGATCCGCGCCGAGCCGGTCGCCACCGGCCACTACGACCTGCAGATCATCCAGATCATTCGTATCCAGCGATTCCAGCGCACCCGGCGTGATCAGCAGATGCGTAACCTGCTCGCGGCGCAGCAGATCGGCGAGTTCGACGCCGCCGAATACCGTCGGCGGGGCGATCACCAGGGTCGCGCCCGCCGAGAAGGTGAACAGCGTCTCCATTATCGAGAAGTCGAAACTCGGCGAGCTGAGGTGCGAGACACGTGAATCCGCGTCGATCAGATAATGCTCGCCGACCGCGGCCAGACCGGCCAGACCGGTATGGGTGACCGCGACGCCCTTCGGCTTGCCGGTCGAGCCGGAGGTGTAGATGACGTAGGCCGGGTGGTTTTCGTTCACCACGCGCACCCGGTCGGCATAGGAGACCGGGTGGTCGGGCCGGGCGGCGATGCGCTCGGACAGCACCGGATCGTCCATTTCGATCCAGTAGGCCGAAGTACCGAGTTTGGCCCGGTGCGCCGAGGTGGTCAGGCCGTGCTTCGCGCCGGAATCGGTCACGATGTGCTGGATCCGGTCCGACGGATAGTTGGGATCGACGGGCACATAGGCCGCGCCCGTCTTCGCGATCGCCCAGAGCGCGATGATGGATTCGACCGAACGGGTAATGCCCATCGCGACGTAGTCGCCCGCGCCTATCCCGCGCTCGATCAGCTCGCGGGCCAGGCGCGAAGAGGCGGTGTCGAGTTCACGGTAGGTGAGTTGACGCTGATCCGCCGCGGCGCCGGTCGGGTTGTACCGGATCGCGACCGCGGTGGCCTCTGCCTCGACCGCGGCGGTGAGCAGCTGCGCGAAGAGCGGGCTCCCTGACCTGCGTCGACGGCTACCACGGGCGGAACGACGGGCGGTTTCCATTTGGTGCATTTACCTCTCGCGTCCAGCTGGACCTGCTCCACCCCTAATGGGACATATAGCGCCGGGGCCAGCACAGTCCGGGCCATCATATAAGCCCGTTCCACGCACGGTCGCGCCTGCGCGGTGGGATCGCAGACGTGACAGCTGTGTATCGGACTTCGATTGTCGATGTTGCTACTGGCCGGTTCACAGTGAGTTACCTCACATTTCTCCCCCCTCGCCGACAGCGCGTTCGGCCGCCCGCTCATGCCAGATGCTGGTCAGCACCCGGCCGATTTCGGCGAGTCCGGTGGCGGCCGTCATCCGCCAGTGCGTGGTCGGCACCGCGCGATTGTCCACCGCGCCGTCGACCACCTCGGCCCAGATCGAGGCACCGATCGCACCGGTGGAATCGTCGAGGGCCGCGGTGAAGTAGATGACATCGCCGTGGAACCGCGCCGGGCGATAGGCATTACGTAGCAGCACCGAATGCACGGCGGTGTCCAGCACCCGAGTGAACCGATCGGATCCGAAGGAGGCGAACGGCTCCGGCAGTTCGACCAGCCGCTCGGCGAGTGCGCCCCAATCCACGTCGGTGTCGAAGCCGAGGTCACCGGCTTGCTCGCCGAGCAATCCGCCGATCAGCTCGGCCACCGGCACCGGCGAACCCGCGCCATCGGCGCGTTCATCCGGCGGATCGGCCATATAGCTGTCCATCACCGCGAGCAGGGCCACCCGCTGTCGGGCCGCCTGCAACTGCACCGCGATCTCGTGCGCGAAGACACCGCCCATCGACCAGCCGATCAAATGATAGGGGCCTTGCGGTTGGACCGAGCGGATCGCTTCGACATAGATCCGGGCCCAGTCTTCGATGGTGTCCGGCAGCTGTGTCGCCGCGGCCAGCGTCGGCGCCTGCACGCCGTAGATCGGACGCGCGGGGTCGAGATAGGCGGCCAAACCGGCGAACGACCATGCGATGCCGGAGACCGGATGGATGCAGAACAGCGGTTCGGTGGAGCCCGTCGCCCGCAGCGGCAGCAGCACATCGAAGGCCGCCTCGCCCTCGACCTGACCGCTGGCCCGGCGCGCCAGCTCGGTGACGAATTCGCCCGGGGTGGGTGCGGTGAACACCCGCATCACCGGAATCTTCGCGCCGAGCACCGAACTCAGCCGCGCGGTCAGCTTCGTGGCGATCAGCGAGTTGCCGCCGCGTTCGAAGAAGTTGTCGTCCATCCCGAATCGGTCCAGATCGAGCACTTCAGCGAAGGCCGCGGCGACGTTCTCCTCGATCGGGGTGGCCGGCGCGCGGTACTGCCGTGCCTCGTACATCGGCTCGGGCAGTGCGTGCCGGTCCAATTTGCCGTTCGGCGTCAGCGGCATGACATCGAGCGGCACGATCGCGGCGGGAACCATATAGCCGGTGAGGAATTCGGCCACCTGAACGCGCAGTTCATCCGCGTCCAGGTGGGCGCCCGAGGCGGGCACCACGTAGCCGACGAGCTGGTCACCGAGGCGTTCGGAGGTGTGGACCAGCACCACCGCTCGGCTCACGCCCGGGCAGCGCAGCAGCGCGGATTCGATCTCCCCCAACTCGATTCGGAAGCCGCGCAACTGCACCTGCTGATCAGTGCGGCCGGCGTAGGCCAGCCCGGTCTCTCCGTCGAAGTGGCCCCAGCGCCCGAGGTCACCGGTGCGGTACATGCGAGAACCCGGTGCGCCGAACGGATTCGCGACGAACCGTGCCGCCGCGAGACCCGGGCGGCCGAGATAGCCCCTGGACAGCTGGGCACCAGCGATATAGATCTCGCCCGGTGTGCCGACCGGTACCGGATGCAACCGCTCGTCGAGCACATAACTGTCGAGGCCGGGCAACGCGCGCCCGATCAGGCTGGCCGGGTTGTCCGCGACCTGTTCGTCCAGCGCCAGGAACGACACGTGCACAGTGGTTTCGGTGATGCCGTACATATTGACCAACCGCGGCGCCTCCGCCGGATGTCGCTCGTACCAGCGCCGCAGCTGACGCAGATCCAGTGCCTCGCCACCGAATATCACGTGCCGTAGCGCGAACTCGCCCGCCGATGCGGCCCGGTCGGCCTCGATGAGCTGGTAGAACGCCGACGGTGTCTGATTCAACACCGTCACCCGGTCTCGAATCAGCAGCTCGCGGAACAGGTCCGGCGTCCGCGAGGTGGCGTGGTCGACCACGACCACGGTGCCGCCGGTGAGCAGTGCGCACCACAGCTCCCACACCGAGAAGTCGAAGGCGAAGGAGTGGAACAGCGTCCATACATCGGTCTCGTCGAAACCGAACAGCGGCTGGGTATTCGCGCACAACTCGATCACATTGCGGTGCGCCACACCAACGCCCTTCGGCACACCGGTCGAACCCGAGGTGTAGATGACGTAGGCGAGGTGATCGGGTAGTAGCGGCGCGCGGCGGTCGGCATCGCTGATCGGGTCGTCGGCGAATTCCACTGTCTCTTCGAGCAATATCACCGGCAGGTCACTCACCGGGAGCTCGCCACGCTGTTCGTCGGTGGTGAGCACACAGACCGGCTTCGCGTCCGACAGCACGAAGGCCAGCCGCTGTGCCGGGTAGGTGATGTCGACCGGCAGGTAGGCCGCACCGGCGGTGAGCACACCCAGCAATGCGATCGGGAGCTCTTCGGTGCGCGAAACCGCCACGGCCACCAGTGATTCCGGTCCGGCACCGGCCGCGATCAGTGCCCTGGCCACCCGGTTCGCCCGCCGCCGCAACTGCGCGAAGCTCAGTGCGGTGTCGCCGAACCGGACCGCCATCGCATCCGGCCTGCGCCGGGCGTGATCTGCGATCAGCTCGGGCAGCGTCGCGGCGGGCACCCACGCACCGCGCGAATTCCATTCGTGCAGCACGCCGGCGCGTTCCTGCGGTGCCAGCAATTCGATATCGCCGACTGTCACGGCGGTGTCGGCGACCACCGCTGCCAGGATGCGGCCGAACCGATCGGCGATGCTCTGCGCGGTCGCCGCGTCGAACAGATCCGTCGCGTAGGTGAATTCGGCCAGCATCCCGTGGGTATCGCCGCGCGGGCCGACCCGTTCGGTCAGCGACAACCGCAGATCGACCGGGATCGGATCCGCCGGCCGGGCGTTGCGGAGGTCGATGGCAACTTGGTACAGCGGGTGCCTGCCGATTACCCGGACCGGGTCCAGCATGTCGACGAGTTGTTCGAAGGGCACATCGACGTTTTCGAAGGCGGCGGCGTCGACCGAGCCGATCGCGGCGAGTAGCGCGTCGAAACTCGCACCGGCGTCGAAATCGGTCCGCAATACCACCGTATTGTCGAAAGAGCCGCTCGCACCATCGATTTCGCGGCCAGTCACCGAGGTGCCGATTGCGATATCGGTGGTACCGGACAGTCGCGCCAACAGCACCGTGAACGCCGCGTGCAGCACCGCGAACAGCGTCGTATCCCGTGTCTCGGCGAGTCGGCGCAGGCCATGGTGCAGGTGCACGCCGACCTCGAGCGTCACCTGCCCACCGCCGTGGGTCGGCGCCACCGAACGCGGCCGATCCATCGGCAACGGCAGCTCATCCGGCAGCCCCGCCAGCATGGAACGCCAGTACCGGGCCTGAGTGAGCACGTCGCTGCCCACGACGCCGCGCACCGCCGCGACCGGATGCTGTGGCGCGGTAACGAATTCACCGAGCACCGCGCGCAACCGGTCGGTGAGCGCCCGCGCCGCCGCATCGGCGACGGTATCGCGCCGATGCAGCACCTCCACCCGCAGCCGAGTGTCCAGCTCGACCCGCACCGTGACCGGATAGTGCGTGTAGTCGACCGAACGCACGCCGGTGACCAGCAGCCCGTCGATGGCATTGCCCGCCTGCCGCAGGCCATCGGCATCGATCGGATAGGACTCGTAGGCGACCAGTGAGTCGAACAGCTCCGCCCCGCCCGCCACGCCCTGTACCTCGGCGAGCCCGAGATAGTGGTGCTCGAGCAGCGCCGCCTGCTCGGCCTGCAGATCGACCAGCAGATCGGAAACCGTTGTCCGCGTGCCGAATCGGACGCGCACCGGGATGGTGTTCACGAACAGGCCGACCATCACGTCGATACCGTCGAGCTGAGGTGGGCGACCCGATACCGTGACGCCGAAGACGACGTCGTCGCGGTCGGTGAGCTCGGCGATGACCACGCCCCACGCTGCCTGCACCACGGTATTGACGGTGACCTCGACCGCGGCGGCACAAGCCGTCAGTGCGGCCGTCTCGGTCGCCGAAAGCTCGAACGCGGACTTGCCGAATCCGGTGTCCGGCACGGCGGGCCGTACCAGCGCGGGGGCGAGCAGGGTCGGCTCGACGCCGGTCAGCGCCGCATCCCAAGCGCGCAGCGTGGTGGTGCGATCCTGGCGCGACAACCACGTCAGAAAGTCGCGGTAGGGACGCGCCGCGGGCAGCGGCGACGCATCGCTCCTGGTCGCGTACAGGACCAGCAGATCCTTCATCAGCAGCGGCATGGACCAGCCATCCAGCAGGATGTGATGCGCGGTCAGCACCAGGTGGGTGTCACCGGATTCGGTGCGGTACACCGTGAATCGCAGCAGCGGCGCGGCCGCGGGATCGAATCCGACGCGCTGGTCCGCGGCGAGCAGGTCGGGCAGCTCGGCATCGGGCACACCGGTGACCACCTGCCACGGCACCGGCACCGCGTCGGCGATCAGTTGCACCGGCCTGCCTTCGGCGCCGAAGGCGAAGGCGCTGCGCAGATTCGGGTGCCGGTCCAGCACGGCCTGTGCCGCACGGCGCAGGCGATCGAGCTCGAATTCGCCCGCGAGCCCGATGGATACCTGAATGACGTACGGGTCCACCGACTCCGCCAGCAATTCCATCAGGAACAGCAGTCCGGTCTGCAGCGGCGACAGCGGCAGCACCTCGGCCAGGCCCGGATAGGTCTCGCGCCAGCTGTCGAGCTCGTTCTGGGTGACCCGCGCGAGCGGCACATCCGACGGCGTCAAGCCACCGGCCGCCGGATCGGCCAGATGCCCGGCCACCGCGGTCAGCGCGGCCAGCCAGTCCGCGGCGAGTTCGCGCACCGCCGCCTCATCGATGATCTCGCTCGCGTACTGGAACAGCACATCCATTCGCGGTCCGGAGTCGGTATCGACGACGATCGCGTTGATATCGACGACGGCCGACGCGGGCAGGGCCGGATCCTGGCCGCCGTCCAGCTCGCCCAGCTCACCGGTCGGCAGCCAGCCCGGATCGGTCAGCCCCGCCGGCGCACCGCCCGCGGATACCCGCCCCAAGTAGTTGAAGCCGATCTGCCCGAGATCACCGGGGAGCGCGGCGGCGGTCTTCGGGTCGAGCCGGCGGAGCAGGCCGAAGCCGATGCCCTTATCCGGCACCGCGAGCAGCTGCTCTTTCACCGATCGCAGCACCGCCGCGATCGACGCACCCGCGTTGCCTTCGGCGAGGCCGGTGAGGTCGAGTGCGACCGGGTACACGCTGGTGAACCAGCCGATCGTGCGCGTCAGATCGGCGCCGGGGACGGTCGATTCCTCCCGGCCGTGGCCCTCGAGCCGAATCTTGGTGACCGGTGCGTCGAGACCGCGCCGCGCGCGCCAGGCCCGCACCGCCACGGCCAGTGCCGCGAGCAGACCGTCATTGACCCCGCCGCGATACCGCGCGGGTACCTCGGTCAGGACCGCGTCGGCGACTTCGACCGGCACTTCGACCTGGAAACGGCGCACCGTCGCGTGGGTATCGATCGTCGGGTCGAGAGCGCGGGTGCCGAGCAGCGGATCCGGTGTGGCCAGTACTTCGCGCCAACGGCCCAGTTCGGCGATGCGCGACGGCGTGCTCGCCGCCTCGACCAGACCGTGCGCCCAGCGTCGGAAGGATGTGCCGACCGCGGGCAGTGCGACGGTGAGTCCCGCGTCGCGCTGCAGCCATGCGGTGACCAGGTCCGGGATCAGGATTCGCCACGACACACCGTCGATCACGTAGTGATGCGCCGCGACGACGAGCAGATCGCGCGCGTGCGGTCGACGCAACCAGGTGCACGCGATCATCCGGCCCGCCGCCGGATCCAGCGCCGTCAGCGCGGAATCCATTGCGGCGTTGCCGATTTCGTTCAGTTCGGCTTCGGCGAGCACGTCCACCTCGGCGACCAGGGCCGCCACGTCGATGGTCCCCGGCGCCGGTACCTCCTGCTGCCATCGCCCATCGACCTGCCGGACGCGGGCGCGCAGCATGTCGTGGTGGTCGAGCACGGCGCTGAGCGTGGCGACCAGGCCTTCGCGATCGATGCCGTCCGGCAGTGCGAGCACCATGGTCTGGGCGAACCGGTCGAATGAGCCGCCGTCCAGGAATCCGGCGAGCACCGGTGTCAGCGGAATCTCGCCGATACCGCCGCCGGGCAGTTCCGCGAGCACGACCGGCGCGTTCGCCTCCCCGGCGATCGCGACGCCGGCCAGTCCGGCAACGGTCTTCTGCTCGAACACATCTCGCGGCGTGAACACGATCCCGGCCGCCTTGGCGCGCGATACCAACTGGATCGAGATGATGCTGTCACCGCCGATGGCGAAGAAGGAATCGTCGACTCCGACCTGTGGCACGCCGAGGACTTCGGCGAAGAGCTCGGCGATCCGCGATTCCACCGGACCGGACGGCACCCGCGAGACCGTGGCCGTGAAGTGTGGCTCCGGCAGCGCACTACGGTCGAGCTTCCCGTTGGAGGTCAACGGAACTTCGTCCAGTACGACGACCGCCGAAGGCACCATATGCGCGGGCAGCGACCGCGCCGCGAACTCCGTCAGCCGGTCCGGATCGACGGCGCGATCGGTCGCGGCGCGCACATAGGACACCAGAACCGTTGCGCCCGCAGCTGTTTCGCGACCGATGGTGACCACGAAGGCGACGTCCTCGTGCGCGCCGAGCACCGCATCGATCTCACCGAGCTCGACGCGGAAGCCGCGGATCTTCACCTGAAAATCGGTGCGCCCCACATAGTCCAGCTGCCACGCGGTGTCGCGCGACCCCGGCGCGGCATACCAGCGGACCAGGTCGCCGGTGCGATACATCCGTGCGCCCGGCTCGCCCCACGGGTTGGCCACGAAACGTTGTGCGGACAGCTCGGGACGGTTGTGATACCCACGCGCCAGCGCACCACCCGCCAGATACAGCTCGCCCGCCACCCCTGGCGGCACCGGATTCAGTCGCGCGTCGAGCACCAGCGCGGACATGCCGCGAACCGGCGTGCCGATCGTAATGTGCTGTCCTGCGGTCAATTCCGCATAGGAGGAGATGATGGTCGTCTCGGTCGGGCCGTAACCGTTGTAGTACCTACGGCCCGGTTGCCATTTGGCCAGCAGCTCCGGCGTGGTGACATCGCCGCCGACAGACAGCATTTCGAGCTGATCCAGCCCGGACGGATCGACCGTGCCGAGCACCGCCGGGGTGATGATCGCGTGCGTCACCTGCTCGGTGCGCAGCAGGTCGCCCAGGTCCTTACCGCCGATGATGTCCGATGGCACGATCACCAACGACGCGCCGACCGAGAAAGCGCACAGCCACTCGAGCACCGACGGGTCGAAGCTCGGCGCGCAGATGTGCAGGAACCGGTGCTCGGGTTCGAGCCGGTACAGGTCTACCGCGTGACGGAGCAGACCGCCGAGGCCGGCGTGGGTCACGCTGACACCCTTGGGCATACCCGTCGAACCCGAGGTGTAGATGACGTACGCCGGGTGATGCAGCCGCAGCGGCGCGATCCGGTCGGCATCGGTGAGCGGGGCAGCGGATCGGTTCGCACACCACGCGTCCGTCTCCGCGTCATCGAGCACGAGCCATCGCACGTCATCCGGCAACTGACCGCGATATTCGGTGGTCGTCAACCCGACCACGGCAGCCGAGTCGGTGAGCATGTGCCGCACCCGATCCACCGGATAATTCGGATCAACCGGCACCTGCGCACCACCGGCCTTGGCAATCGCCAGTACGGCAGCGACCATCTCATACGAGCGCGGCAAGGCAACGGCGACAAGGCTTTCCGGACCGACACCGCGTTCGATCAGCACTCGCGCCAGCCGTGCGGAGTACTCGTCGAGCTCGCGATAACTGATCGAACGGCCCCGGTAACGAATCGCCGTCCGGCCCGCACCACGACGCAGCCCACGCAACAGCAGATCGGGCAGCAGCCCACCGGCCATCACCTGATCCGGATACACCTGAGTCAGGAACTTCACCTCCGACTCCGCCAGCAATGGCAGATCACCCACCGCCAGCTCCGGCCGAGCGACGATCGCCTCGAGCAGCCGCACGAACCGATCCGCGAACACCTGAACAGTCGCTTCATCGAAAAGATCGCGCGCATAGGAGAACTCGGCGTACATCCCCGCACTCGACTCGCGAATCGCCAGCGACAGATCGAATTTCTCGGTCGCGATATCGAGATCGACCGGGGCGATCCGCAATCCGGGCAACTCGAAGGAGCTGTCCGGCAGATTCTCGAACGACAGTCCCACCTGGAACAACGGATTGCGCGCCGTCGACCGCTCCGGTGCGAGCAGATCCACCAACCGCTCGAACGGGATATCGGCATGCGCGAACGCCTGCAGGTCCACCTCCCTGACCCGTGTCAGCAATTCGGCGAAGCCGATCCGGCCGGGCACCTCGGTGCGCAGCACGAGGGTATTCACGAACATGCCGATGACCTCGTCGAGTTCGGCTTCGCCACGCCCCGCGACCGGTGTGCCTATCGCGATATCGTCGGTACCCGACAGTCGCGCCAGCAACACCGCGAGGGCGGCGTGTACGACCATGAACAGCGTCGCATTGTGCTCACGAGCCAAGCGCCCCAGCGCCTCGGACAACCGCGCATCGATCGTGAAATCGGTGCGGCCACCGACGAACGACCGCACCGCGGGCCTGGTCCGGTCCGACGGCAGGTTCAGCTCATCCGGCAGCTCCGCCAGCGCCCGCCGCCAATACGACACCTGTTGTCCAGCAAGCGAATCCGCATCCGCTTCCGATCCGAGCACGGCCCGCTGCCACATCGCGAAGTCCGCGTACTGCACCGGCAACGGCGTCCACGCCGGCGCCGATCCGCCGCCGCGCGCGACGTACGCCAGCAGCAGATCACGGGTCAGCGGACCCATCGACCAGCCATCGGCGCTGATGTGATGCGCCACCACTACCAGCACATGCTCGTCGTCGGCACAGCGCAGCAGTGCGGCGCGCAACGGCACCTCGGCGGTCACATCGAAACCCGCACCGACCAGCTCGGCGATTCGCGCCGGCAGCGCGTCGACCGCGACCGGCTCCGGCGTGAGGTCCGGTACCGCCTGTCCCACCGGCACAATCACCTGGGACGCGACACCGTCATCGGCCGGATACCGGGTGCGCAGCACCTCGTGCCGAGCCACGACATCGGCGACGGCCGACTGCAACGCATCGACATCCAGCGCGCCGGACAGGCGCACCGCCACCGGCACGTTGTACGCGGCCGATGCGGTATCGAACTGGTTCAGGAACCACATGCGCTGCTGTGCCAGCGACAACGGCACCCGCTCCGGCCGGGGACCGGCGGCCGGCCGCGGCCGTCGACCGGATCCCGCCCGCTGCTCCACCCGGACCGCCAGCGCGGCTACAGTGCTCGCCTCGAACAACATTCGCACTGGCACCTGCGCATCCAGGGCCGCACCCAGCCGGGCCGCCACCTGGGTGGCGATCAGCGAATTGCCGCCCAGTGCGAAGAAGTCGTCGTCGATACCGACGCGATCCAGCCCGAGCACATCGGTGAATACACCGGCGACGATCTCCTCGATCGGCGTCGATGGCGCGCGGAAGACGTGCGTCTCGAATTCGGGCGCGGGCAATGCCTTTCGATCCAGCTTGCCGTTGGCATTGCGCGGCAGCGCGTCCAAGACCACGAAGGCGGCGGGCACCATATAGGACGGCAGCACAGTGGTCAGCGTCGACTGCACCTGCGCCACATCGACATCGGCACCGGCCGAGGGGACCAGGTAGGCGACGAGTCGAGCGCCGGTGTGCGGATCGTCATCGGCGATGACGACGGCCTGGGCGATTTCGGGCCGGGCCAGTAGCGCGGACTCGATCTCACCCAGCTCGATACGGAAACCACGGATCTTCACCTGGAAATCGGTACGACCCCGATAAACCAACCCACCATCAACATTCCACGCCACCACATCACCCGTGCGATACATACGCGCACCAGGCTCGAACGGATTCGCCACAAACCGATCCGCAGTCAAATCCGGCCGACCAAAATAACCACGCGCCAACTGCACACCAGCCAAATACAACTCACCCGAAACACCCACCGGCACCGGACGCAAACGCCAATCCAGCACATAGACACGACAGTTCCACTCCGGCGCACCAATCGACACCGACACCACATCCGCATCGGTCACCCGATGACTGGTGACCGACACCGCCGCCTCGGTCGGACCGTACAGATTGAACAGTTCCTTCTGCGGATAGGTCGCCCGGAACCGCTGTGCCAGACCGGCGGGCAGCGCCTCACCGATCGCCAATACCCGCCGCAACGTGAACGGCAGCCGACCGGTGAGCAGCGCGTCCAGCATCGACGGCACCGCGTGCAGGGTGGTCACCGCTTCCCGCGCCATCAGGTCGTTCAGATAGGCGGGGTCACGGTGTCCGTCGGGCGTGGCGAGCACCAGTCGACCGCCGCATACGACCGTCGTCCAGAACTCCCATACCGACAGGTCGAAGGTGGCGGCCGTCTTCAGCACCACCGCATCGCCGGGGCCGAGCCCGAATGCGCTGATCTTCCAACGCAATTGGTTGACGATCGCGGCATGCGACACCGCGACGCCCTTCGGACGCCCCGTGGAGCCCGATGTGAAGGTCACATACGCGGTATTCGCCGCCCGCAGCGGCGTCGTCCGCTCGCCGTCGTCGATCGGCGTCGCGGCCAGGTGGCCGAGGTCGAGCCGACGCAGCGGCACAACCGGCGCGACATCGGTGTCGAAATCCGCATCGGTGCTGGTCAATACGCACGCTGGTGCCGCAGTGCGCAGGACGTAATCGATCCGCTCCCGCGCTTGGTCCGGATCCAGGGGCACATACGCGGCACCGGATTTGGCCACCGCATACATCGCCACGACCAGATCCACCGACCGCCCTATCGCCAGCGCCACCCGCGACTCCGGACCGATGCCCAGCGAAATCAGGTACCGCGCAAGCTGGTTCACCCGCGCATCCAGCTCGCCGTAGGTGACCGGCGTACCATCGGAGCCCATCAATGCCAGCGCAGCCGGGGTAGCTGCGACAGTCGCGTCCAACAATGACACCAGGGTCGTGTCCACATCCACCGCGTGGTCGGTCGCATTCCGACCGGAGATCAGCGCGGCCCGCTCCGCGGCATCGAGCAGCTCCAAGTCGCCGACGGCGGTGCGCGGGTCGGCGATGATCTCGCCGAGCAACCGCGTGAACCGCGCCACGAAACCCCGGACCGTCGCCTCATCGAACAGATCGCGGGCATAGGTGACGGCACCGCGGATACCCGCTGGGGCACCGGCCTCATCGAAGACATCGCCCACGATCCAGTGCAGATCGAACTGCGAGACCGCGGCATCGAAGTCCACCCCCGAAACGGTCAGTCCGGCCAGCTCCAGACTCGTCGCGGCCAGATTCTGGAACGACAATCCCACCTGGAACAGCGGATGCCGCGCGGTCGAGCGCGCCGGGTTGAGTACCTCGACCAGTCGCTCAAACGGCACATCCGCGTTGGCGAACGCCTGAATATCGTGTTCGCGCTGACCCGCGAGCAGTTCGGTGAAGGGCGCGGCGGCATCGACCCGCGTCCGGAACACCAAGGTATTGACGAACATGCCGATCAGATCGTCCAGCGCCGCCTCACCACGACCGGCCATGGGCGTGCCGACGGCGATGTCATCGGTGCCCGACAGCCGGGCCAGCAGCACCGCGAGCGCGGTGTGCACGACCATGAACAGTGTCGCGCCCTCGGTGCGGGCCAATTCGGCCAGCGCCCGGTGGGTTTCGGCATCGATATGCACCGCGACCTTGCCGCCGACGAAGGATTGCACCGCGGGCCGCGGCCGATCGGTCGGCAGGTCCAGCTGGTCCGGCAGCTCCGCGAGTGCGCAGCGCCAATAGGCGATCTGCCCGGCCGCCAACGATTCCGGATCGTCCTCGTCACCCAGCAGCTCGCGCTGCCAGATGCTGTAGTCCGCGTATTGCACCGGCAGCGGTGCCCACTCCGGTGCGGTACCGGTCGATCGAGCGGCGTAGGCCGTCATCAGATCCCGAGTCAGCGGCCCCATCGACGTGCCGTCGCCGGCGATGTGGTGCACCACCAGCGCCAGCACGAACTCGGCCGGCGCGTCCGCATCATCGACCGCGAACAGCGCGACCCGCAGCGGCACTTCGGCGGTCACGTCAAAGGTCGTCGAAAGCAATTCGCGCACAACGGATTCGAAATGCTCGACCGCGACCGCCTGAACCATCAGCTCGGGTACCGCGTCATCCGGCGGCAGGATGACCTGCACCGGACCGGATGCGGTCTGCGGATACACCGTCCGCAGCACCTCATGGCGCGTAACGAGATCCGCGACCGCCGCCCGCAACGCGGACACGTCGAGCGCACCGCGCACATGCACCGCGATCGGGATGTTGTACGCCGCCGACGCCGCGTCGAAGCGGTTCAGGAACCACATCCGCTGCTGCGCGAGCGACAGCGGAATCGCCGCCGGCCGTGGACCGGCCCGCAACGCCGTACGATCCCCCGCACCCGCGTGCGGCGCTACCGCGGCGGCCAGCCCGGCGACAGTCGGCTCCTCGAAGAGCAGCCGCACCGGCACCCGCGCGTCCAAAGCCTCCCCGAGCCGCGCCATCAACTGAGTGCCGATCAGCGAGTTGCCACCGAGTGCGAAGAAGTCGTCGTCCGCACCGACCGGCACCTCGAGCCCGAGGACCTCGGCGAAGAGTTCGGCGAGCACCGGCTCGACCGCGCCCGTTGGCGCGCGGAAGGTCGTGCTGCGCAACCGCGGTGCGGGCAGCGCCTGCCGGTCCAACTTGCCGACCGGGGTCAGCGGGATTTCCGCGAGCACCATGATGTCGCTCGGCACCATATGGGCCGGGAGTTTCCGTTCTGCCAGTGCGGCCAATTCCGCGGTATCGACCGACATCTCGTCGGCGGCGCGCACATACGACACCAGAATCGTGGTGCCGCTGTCCTGTTCGTGTCCGACGGTGACCACGAAACCGACACTCTCGTGCGCGGCCAGCACCGCGTCGATCTCACCGAGTTCGATGCGGAAGCCACGAATCTTCACCTGGAAGTCGTTGCGCCCCAGATACTCCAGCTCCCGCTCCGCCGTCCAGCGCACCAGATCGCCGGTGCGGTAGAGCCGAGCGCCCGGCGCACCGAACGGGTCGGCCACGAAACGGGCGGCGGTCAGTCCCGGTCGGCCGTGATAGCCGCGCGCCAGTTGCGCACCGGAGATATAGAGTTCGCCGACAACCCGGCCCGGTACCGGCGTCAGTTCCTCGTCCAGCACATACTCGGTGATGCCGCGGATCGGCCCACCGATCGTCACCGGCACGCCGGGCGTCATCGGCGCACTGATATTGGTCATGATCGTGGTCTCGGTGGGCCCGTATCCGTTGTAGAACTCACGGATTCGGCCCTGGGCGATCGGAACAACCCAGCGCTGCACCAACTCCGGCGGGCACGCCTCACCACCGGCGACCACGACACGCAATTCGTCCAGCCCCTCGGGCGAGACCGAGGCGAGTGCGGCCGGGGTGATGAAGGCATGGGTCACCCGCTCGCGTCGCAGCAGCGCAGCCAGTTCGGCACCGCCGTACACCGTCGGCGCGGCGACCACCATCGTCGCACCCCGGCTCAACGCCAACAGCAGCTCCAGTACCGACGCGTCGAAGGAGGGCGACGCGAAATGCAGTGTGCGCGAATCGGATGTCACCTGATAACGCTCGCGCTGCTCGTCGCAGAAATTCGAGAGCCCGGCCTGCGTGACGACCACGCCCTTGGGCGTACCGGTCGATCCGGAGGTATAGATGACGTAGGCCGGATGTTCGGCCCGCAGTTGCCGAACCCGGTCCGCGTAAGTGATGGGATCGGCCGAATACGCCTCGAGTCGCCGCGCGAACGCCGCGGTGTCGATGGCCAGCCACTCCGTCGTACCGGGTAGCGACTCGGCCGCCACCGTGATGCCGAGTGCCGCACCGGAATCCGACAGCATGTGCGCCACGCGATCAGCGGGATAGTTCGGGTCGACCGGAACGAATCCGGCACCGGTCTTGGCGATCGCCCACACCGCGACCACCGACGCCACCGACCGCGCGATGCCGACGGCGACCAGATCCTCGGGTCCGACCCCGCGTTCGATCAGCAAGCGCGCCAAGCGATTCGACCGATCATCGAGTTCGGCGTAACTCAGCCGCGCCGATGTCGTTGTCGCGTCCGCGAAGACGACCGCCGGTCCGGCCGGATTGGCCTCCACCGCGGTGGTCAGCAACTGCGGCAGGGTCTTGATCCGCGGGCGTCGAATCCGGTTGGGGCGCTCACGATTCGGCCGCGTCATGCGCCGAACCCCGGCCGCTCGACGCGCTGCCGCGTCACCCACACACATCCGAACGAGCCCACCATCAGGGATTTACTTCCTACCATTTGTCGTTACACCGAACACCGCCCCCACGCACCGTCACATCCTCAGGGCCACCCCGACCGGCAACAGCTCCTCCAGCAGCACCAGCTCGGTCGACCCCGGCACCGCGACCCCGGCGGCCGATCCCCGTTCGAGCACCACCGCCCGCAGGTCCGTGAGTCGAGTCGTATCGATGGCGCTCAGCACGGCGTCATCGGTGATCAGATGCGTCACCCACTCGTCGGCGAGGGCCGCACCCAGATCGAGTTCGGCGTCCGGCAGCACGATCAGGCTGGCTCCGGTCGCGCCCGCGACCACCACCTCGAGCAGCGCCGCCGACGTATCGGGCCGTCCATGCCGGAAGGTACGCGACTCGAAGGTCAGCCCGGTGCGCACGCGCAACCGATCCGCCGCGGTCGCCACCTCGTCATAGCTCATCCGCACCCCCGAGGCGGCGATGAGCGCTGGATCGCCACCGCTCAACACTCCGGTCCGGTGCGCGTGGTTGACCGGTCGCGGCGATTGCGCGGCGATGACGGCGGCGGTTGCGGCATCGTCGAGTCGCAGCCATTCGACGCCCGCGCCGCCGATCGGATCCGAACCGGTGGTCAGCCCGATCCGGACCGCGGATCCAGCGGGCAGTGCCGCGTCGATCGAGGCGACCGGGACCAGCGCCGCGCCCACCTCAAGGACCGCCCACGCCGCCACCGCCGAGTCGACGCCGCGCTCCAACCGGATCGCGACGCCGGTGCCCGGCCCACAGCCGTACCCGATCAGCACCCTGGCCAGCCGCGAGGACCGAGCGTCGAGCTCGGCATAGGACAGTTCGTGTTCGCCCCACACCAGGGCGGGCGCGTCCGGATCGTCCTCCACCGCGGCGGTCAACAGGTGGGTCAGCTCGGTCCCATCGGTGCCGGCCCGGGTTGGTTCGGTCGGCGCGGTCGCGGTGACCGCCCGATCCCGCTCGACGGCGTCGAGAATATCGATGCCGCCGATGCGCGCCCCCGGGTCGGCGACCACCGCGGCCAGAATGCGCTCCAGCATGCGCCCGAGCCCGTGCACCGTCGATTCCTCGAAAAGGTCGGTCGCATAGGTGAATACGGCGATCAGGTCGCCGGGCGTACCGTCCGGCTGTCGCCGAGGTTCGACCACCACCTGCAGATCGAACTTCGCGACGACATCGCCCGCGTCCAATGCCGCGACGGTCAGACCCGGCAGCTCCAGACCGGGCTGTTCGAGGTTCTGGAAGGACAGCATCACCTGGAACAGCGGATGCCGCGACGCCGCGCCCCGGCCGGGGGCGATGGCCTCGACCACCCGCTCGAACGGCAGATCCGCGTGCGCGAACGCGGAAAGATCCGTCGTCCGCGTCTGCTCGACCAGCTCGTCGAAGGTGCTCGCTCGATCGACGGACGTGCGCAGTGCGAGCGTGTTGACGAACATGCCGACCAGCTCGTCCAGCGCCCGTTGACCGCGCCCGGCGATCGGGGTGCCGATCGCGATATCCGAACCGCCCGATAGTCGGGCGAGCAGGACGGCCAGCGCGGCATGCACCACCATGAACAGCGAAGACCGGTGCGCACGCGCGATCCGCAGCAGACCCTCGTGCACCTCGGCGGGCACGGTCCACCCGACCGACGCACCGCGGCCCGACGCGGTCACCGGACGTTGCCGATCCAGCGGTAGTACCGGTGCCGTCGACAGACCCGCCAACTGCTCGCGCCAGTACGCCAATTGCCGTGCGGCCACGGAGTTCGCATCGTCGTCGACGCCGATGACCGCGCGCTGCCAGAGCGCGAAGTCCGCGTACTGCACCGGCAGCGCCGACCAGCCGGGCGCGCTGCCTCCGATACGTGCGAGGTAGGCGGTCACCAGATCGCGGGCCAGCGGCGCGAGCGAGGCGCCGTCGGCCGAAATATGGTGCACCACAAGGACGAGCACATGGTCCGCGCCGGCCTCGTCGGCCAGTAGCCGAACCCGCACCGGCACCTGCTCGGTGACATCGAAGCCCTCCGACGCCAGCTCCCCGACCCGGGCGGACACGTCGGTGGCGGTCTCGACGCGAAGTCCGCCGGGTAGTGCCTCGGCGGCGGAAAGCACCTCCTGATAGGGCTGCCCGCCGGTCCCGGCCGTCGGGAAGCGGGTGCGCAGCGCCTCGTGCCGCACCAGCACATCCTCGACGGCCCGGCGCAGCGCCGCGATATCGAGCGCACCGGTCAGCCGGATCGCGAAGGGCAGGTTGTAGGCGGGCGAGCGCGGATCGATCCGGTTGAGCACCCACATCCGTTGCTGGGCAAGCGAAAGCGGCACCAGCTCCGGCCGCTCGGCCCGCGTCAGCGGCAGCCGGTGGGTGGCATCGCGGCCCGCACCGGGCACGATCCCGGCCGCGAGCGCGGCGACGGCCGAGGTCTCGAACAGATCCCGCACCGCCACATCGGTATCCAGCGCGTCATTGATCCTGGCGATGACCCGGGTGGCCAGCAGCGAATTGCCGCCGAGGTCGAAGAAGTCGTCGTCGAGGCCGACCCGCTCGACACCGAGCACCTCGGCGAATACGGCCGCCACGATCTCCTGCGCCGGGGTGATCGTGGCACGGAACTCACGCGCGCTGAAGGTCGGTGCGGGCAACGCCTTGCGATCCAGCTTCCCGCTGGTGTTCAACGGGAACTCGGCGAGCACCACGACGGCGGCCGGAACCATGTAGGTCGGCAGCACTTGCGCTATGCCCGAACGCAATTCCCGCTGCTCGACCTGATGTCGCGGCATCGGCACGACGTACCCGACCAGTTGATCGCCGGTCGGCGTGGATACCACCGCCGCCGCGGCCTGGCTGACCGCGGGCTGGGCCTGCAGCGCGGTCTCGATCTCACCGAGTTCGATCCGCTGGCCGCGGAACTTCACCTGGAAATCACTGCGGCCCAGGTATTCCAGAACATGGGCGTCGGCCGACGCACGCCAGGCCACCAGGTCACCGGTGCGATACATCCGCGCACCCACGGTCAAGGGGTCGGCCACGAACCGATCCGCCGTCAGATCCGGTCGGCCGACATAGCCGCGCGCCAGCTGATCCCCCGCCAGATACAACTCACCGACGACACCGGCCGGAACCGGCCGCAGCCGCGAATCCAGCACGTACACACGGGTATTCCATTGCGGCAGGCCGATCGGCACGGTGACCGTGTCGGCGGCACTTGCCCGCCACGCGGTCACCGATACCGCTGCCTCGGTCGGGCCGTACAGATTGTGGACCGCGGTGCCGGATACCGCGCCGAGGGCGGTGACCGTCTCCGGCGGCAGCGCCTCGCCGATCACGAGCACATCGCGCAGGGTGGGGCAGGATCCGGGCGCGGTATGCGCGGCGAACGCCGTCAGCATCGACGGCACGAAGTCGGTGACCGTAACCTTTTGTGCGGCAATCGTTTCCGCCAGGTAGACCGGGTCGCGGTGACCGTCGTGAGTGGCCACCACCAGCTTGGCTCCCACCCGCAGCGGCATGAAGTATCCCCACAGCGACACATCGAACGTGGTGGCGGTCTTCTGCAGATACACATCATCGGGACCGAGCGGATACTCCGACAACATCCACTCGATCTGGTTGTGGATCGCCGCATGGGACACCGCGACGCCTTTCGGGCGACCGGTGGAACCCGAGGTGAAGATCACATAGGCGGGGTTGTTCCGCGACACCGGTCGCGACAGTTCGACGGCATCCCCCGAGAACAGCTCCAGCGCAACGGTATCCAGGTACACCACCGGTGTATCGCCCGGCACCGCGACGGCATCCGACATGGTGGTCAGCACGCAGACGGGCCGGGCGGTATCGAGGATGTGCGCGATCCGGTCGGCCGGATGATCCGGATCCAACGGCAGGTACGCACCACCCGCGGTGATGATCGCGTACATGCCGACCACCAGCTCAACCGAGCGCCGAACCGCCAGCCCCACCAGCGATTCCGCGCCGACGCCCGCTTGGATCAGCAACCTGGCGAGCCGATTGACCCGCGCGTCGAACTCCCGATAGGTGAGTTCGGTCCCTTCGAAGGCCACCGCGACCGCGTCCGGATATCGCACCGCTGCCCGCCGATATCCGTCGAGCAGGAGCTCCGGTGCGACCTGGTGCGCAGTGTCGTTCCAGTCCACCAGCATTCGCTGCCGCTCGGTGGCCGTAAGCAGCTCGATCTGCCCCACCGCCCGGTGTGGATCCGCGACGACCGCGGCGAGTATTCGAGTCAGGCGCGCCGCGAAGCTCGCCACCGTTGTCTCGTCGAACAGATCGGTCGCGTAGGTGAACGAGGCCGCCATACCGCCTGCCACACCCTTGTCCGCATTCGGCACCACGGTCAGCTCGAGATCGAACTTCGACTGCGTCACACCGAGATCCAGACCCGATACGGCGAGCCCGGGTAGCTCCAGTGCTGTCGGAGCCATGTTCTGGAAGGTCAGCAGCACCTGGAACAGCGGATGCCGCGACATCGACCGCACCGGATCGAGCAGCTCGACCAGGCGCTCGAACGGGACGTCCGCGTGCCCGAAGGCCGCGACATCACCGCGCCGGAATTCGCGCAGCAGCTCGTCGAACGACAGCGTCGGATCGATATCGCCGCGCAGCACAAGCGTATTGACGAACATGCCGATCAGATCGTCGAGCGCGGCCGCACCGCGTCCGGCGACCGGTGTCCCGATGGCGATATCCCGGGTACCGGACAGTCGCGCGAGCAGCACCGCGAACGCGGCGTGCACCACCATGAACAGAGTCGAATTATGGCCGCGGGCAATATGTTCCAGCGCCGTGTGGATCTCGGCATCGATCTCGAAGACGTACACGGCGCCGCGGTTGGACAGCACCGCGGGCCGTGGCCGATCGGTGGGCAGCGCCAATTGTTCGGGCAGACCGGCCAATTCGGCACGCCAGAAGGAGATCTGGGTGGCGAGCAGTGATTCGGCGTCGTCCGGCGCGCCGAGCACCCGCCGCTGCCAGATCGCATAGTCGGCGTAGTGCACCTCGAGCGGCTGCCACCGCGGTTGGTCACCACGTACCCGTTCGGCATAGGCGGACATCAGATCGCGCGCGAGCGGCCCCATCGAGAACCCGTCGGCCGCGATGTGGTGCACCACGCACACCAGCACGTGGTCGGATTCGCTGATCCGCAACAGCCGCAGTCGAATCGGCGGTACCGCGACGACGTCGAAGCCCGCGACCGCCGCCGCGGCGACGAGTTCGGGCAGCTCGGCCATGGTCGCGGCGAGCACGGGAAGTTCCGGTACCGCACGAGCATCGTCGATCGGCAACACCAACTGGGTACCGTCGCCGTCGATCTCCGGATAGACCGTCCGCAGCACCTCGTGCCGCGCCACCAGATCGCGCGCCGCGGCCCGCAGCGCCACGACGTCGAGCACACCGGCCAACCGCACCGCGAGCGGAATATTGTTGACCCCGCTGGCCGGATCGAAGCGGTTGAGGAACCACATCCGCTGCTGCGCGTACGACAGCGGGATGTGCTCCGGACGTTGCTGCGCGGTCAGCGGGTCCCCGGCCGAACCGAGGTGGCGGGCCACGCGGTCGGCGAGCTCGCCGACCGCCGGCGCCTCGAAGACCAGCTGCACCGGAACCCGGGTCTGCAGTGCGGTGCCGATCCGCGCCGCGGCCTGCGCGGCCAGCAGCGAGTTGCCGCCGAGGGCGAAGAAATCGTCATCGACGCCGACGCGCGCATCCGTGCCCTCGGCCAGCAGCAACGCGGCGAACACCTGCGCGACGATCTGCTGCACTGGAGTGGACGGCGCACGGAACTCCCGGGCCTCGAATACCGGCTCCGGCAATGCCGCCCGATCCAGCTTCCCCACCGGGGTCAACGGAATCTCGTCGAGCACCACGATGGCGGCCGGAACCATATACGCGGGCAACGACTCCGCGAGCCCGGCCAGCAGCTCGGCGGTATCCACCATCGCACCGGCGCGCGGCCGGACATAAGACACCAGGGCGCTCACCCCGGACGGCAAGGTCCGCCCGAGCGTCGCCGCGAAGTCGATATCCCGATGCGCGGCCAGTGCACTGTCGATCTCACCGAGTTCGATGCGCAGACCGCGGATCTTCACCTGGAAATCCGACCGGCCCAGATACTCGAGGTTGCCGCCGGCATCGCGCCGCACCAGATCGCCGGTGCGGTACAGCCGAGCGCCCGGTGCTCCGGTCTCCGCGCCGAATGGGCTGGCCACGAACCGATCCGCGGTGAGCCCCGGTCGACCGAGATAGCCCTGCGCGAGCGCGGGTCCGGTCAGATAGAGCTCGCCGACGACACCCGATGGCACCGGACGCATCCGGGAATCCAGTACGAACGCCCCGATACCCGCGACCGCGCCGCCCAGGGTCACCGGTTCGCCGGAGACCATCTGTCCCGTGGTGACCATGACCGTGACCTCGGTCGGGCCATAGGCATTGAAGACGGCCCGGCCGTCGCGCGCCCACCGCTCGACGAGCTCGGCGCTCAGTTTGTCGCCGCCGGCGACCACCACCCGCAGCTCGTCCAGCCCGGCCGGATCGACCGATGCCAGCGCGCCCGGCGTGATCAGCAGATGCGTGACCCGCTCGCGCCGCAGCAGATCCGCGAGTTCGTCGCCGCCGAACACCGTCGGCGGCGCGATGACCAGCGTCGCACCGGCCGAGAAGGTGAACAGCAGCTCCATCAGGGAAAAGTCGAAGCTCGGCGAGCTGAGATGGGTGACCCGCGAAGCGCTGGTCACCGCGTACCGCTGCCCGACCGCGGCCAGCGCGGCCAGACCGGCATGCGTCACCACGACACCCTTCGGCCGCCCGGTGGACCCCGACGTGTAGATGACGTACGCCGGATGCCGTTCGTCGAGCCGACGCACCCGATCGGTATAGGAGATCGGCCGTTCCGGCTGAGCGGCGACCCGCGCGGCCACAGCCGGATCGTCCAGTTCGATCCAATCGAGCGAGGTACCGAGTGCGACCCGGTGCGCCGAGATGGTCACGCCGAGCACGGCGCGGGAATCGGTCACCATATGGGTGATCCGCTCCGCGGGATAGCCCGGATCGACCGGAACATAGGCCGCGCCCGTCTTCGCGATGGCCCACACGGCCAGCACCGACTCGACCGAACGCAGCAGCGCGACAGCCACCACATCGCCGGGGCCGATGCCCCGCTCGATCAGCTCTCTGGCCAGCCGCGACGACGCCTCATCGAATTCGCGATAGGTCAGCTCGACCCGGGTCGCCGGATCACCGGTCGGATCGAATCGGATCGCGATCGCATCGGCCGCGGATTCGACGGCAGCGGTGAGCAGCTGCCCGAAAAGTGGTGCGCCCGCCCGGCGTCGACGGCTACTCCGAACGGAACGACGTACTCCATCCACTCGAGCAACTACCTCTCACATCACGCCAGGCCACGGGGCCGAACTAGCCAACCACCACGACGATTGCCGCCGCGGCCGTGTCCGCCCCGCACCACGCCATCGGGATTCGGGGGTAGCGCGGCTACCCCCGAAGCGCTGAGGTGTGTGGCAGTACCTCCGAACCCATTGCCGCACAAGCCCTCAAACCTCCCGGCCCTGATCGTTCAACAATCGTCATACGTTGTCGAATCGAGCAGTTCACTGGCGGGAACTCACAACCATCCGCGCCTGGTCGCCTGTACCCCCGCCTGGAACCGAGTGCTCGCGCCGAGCCGCTCCAGCAACCGCGCCGTGCGCCGGACCACGGTGCGCCGGGACATGCCCAGCCTGCGGGCAATGGTGTCATCGGTCGCGCCGAGACCCATCAGGGTCAGGATCGCCTTGTCCCGCTCGTCGAGTTCCTCGGCAGCCGGATTCACCGAAATCGGCGCGGCCAGCGACCACAGCACATCGAAAGTCTTGATCAGCAAACGCAATCCGGGCGATCCGGCGACGCGCAGCCCCATCGGATCCGGGCGGCGCTCATCGGCGTGCAGCACCAGACTGGCCCGTTCGTCGTCGCTGATGATCAGCTTGAACGGCGGCTCGGGCAGCGTGCGTGCCTGAGCGCCGCTGGCATTGGTGGACAGCGCGTGCCGCAGCCGCTCCGCGTCCTGGTAGATGGTGTCCTGATAGAGCGTCTGGTAGCGGATGCCCTCGCCGATCCGAGAGCGCTTGAGCAGGAACAACTGTCGCTCCCGCTCGGGATCGCTGAGGTAGGGGCCGCGTTCGATCACCTTGACGGTATTGCGCGCCGACGTCTGCACCTCCTCGAAGTCCGCCAACATCTCCAGACGTTCGAATACCGGAACGATTGCGCCGTTGGTGCGCGGCGAGCGCCGCACCGAGCGGAAGGTCTCGCTGAGCCGCGCCGCCGCGGCGTGCATCTGGTTGATCTCGTGCTGTCTGCGCCGCGCCTCGGCCTCCGACAGCGATTCCGGGGCGTGCGCGTCCCAGACGGCCTCGCCGTCGGCGGACAACTGACTGACCGCGGCCTGCAGCCCGGTCAGCACCGCCAGCGATTCGCCCGCGGCCTCGGTCGAGACACCGAGATATCGGGCGACCTGGGCCAGGCTGGATCGCGGATGATGCACCAGCACGGCGTAGGTACGCCCGTGCGGTGATCCAGGCTCGAAGATGTCGCCCAGCTCGCCTGTACTAATTGCTCGCTCGCTACGCTCGCTCATGCCTGCACCTCGCTGACGCTCGGTTCCGGCACGAGCGAGTGCTCGGCTGTACTAATTGCTCGCTCGCCACGCTCGCTCACGGGCCCGAGCCTAACGACCGTCCGGTCCCTATGGGAGCGCAGTGCGTATTGGACTATCAAGCCGGGCAACGAAAAATCAGTGCGCCGACGGGCCCCACTGCAGCGGGACGCCCTTGGCGGCCAGGTACGGCATCGGATCGACCTTGTTGCCGCCCTGATCCCAGATCTCCAGGTGCAGGTGCGGGCCGGTCGAGTTGCCACGGTTGCCGACGGTGGCGATGACATCGCCCGCGTTCACCCGCTGACCCTCGTGCACGAACATCTCGTTCACGTGGCCATAGACCGCGATGGTGCCGTCGTCCTGCTGGACCCGCACCCACAGGCCGAACCCGGAGGCCGGGCCCGCCTCGATGACGGTGCCGTTGCTCACCGAGTGGATGGGGGCGCCGAGCTGATCGGCGAAGTCGAGGCCGTAGTGGAATTCGCCCCAGCGGGAACCGAATCCGGAGCTGATCTCACCGGCGACCGGGCGCACCGCGCCAGCCGGGGCGATCTGCTGCTGCGCGCCCTTGAGGATCTGTTCGACCTGGGCCAGCGGGCCCGCGATCTCCGGCGGCAGACCGTTGATGCCGAACGGGTTGGCGACCGGGGCCGCGACGGGCGCGGCCACCGGGGTGGTCGCGACCTGGGCGGCTTCGGCGATGGGAGCCGACGCCCGCGCCTCTTCGACCGGGAGTTCTGCCGTGCCCTTGAATGTCATGGGAGCGGCAGCTTCCTCGTCTCCCTCATGCGCACCCGGCATCAGCGGGGCGGCGATGGCCGGAGCGACCTGGGCGGCGGTGCCGATGAGGGCGCCGGCGGCGACCGCGGCGCCGGCCGCGATCTTCACCCGGTCGGTGGTGGTCGGCTCGGCGCGATGCCGCGTCGGCCGACCCGCAACGCCTTCACCGATCAGGCTCATGACGGTTATGGAACTGGGGCCTACCCGATGCTGCGACAAAGCTGGTCCTTGCGCTCGACCTACAGTGGCTCAACGAATTCCGGGCCGAAGCCGACGTTTTCGGTAACGATTCGCCGGTTTCGAACTATGTAACGTTTCGGTATCCGTTGTGACGGGAACTCTACCCCGTCGTGACCATTCCGCAACCTTCTCTGTCGAAGTTCCTGTTTAAGGCCTGGTCAGACGTCTGGCCGAACATCACGAAGCCGTGACTTTCCAGTGACCCGCCTCGATCGGCAGCGGCGGTCGATGGGCCAGACTGAGATCCGTGATCCTCGACGAACTGAGCGTCCCGATCGTGCTGGCGCCGATGGCGGGCGGGCCGTCCACACCCGAGCTGACCGCGGCGGTTTCCGCGGCGGGCGGACTGGGACTGCTGGCCGCCGGATACCTGACGGCCGCCGACACCGCCGCACGGCTCGCGGCCACCCGAGAACTCACCACCGCGCCGTTCGGCGTGAACCTCTTCATGCCCGGACCCGCCACCCCGTCCGAGGATTTCGCCGACTACCTCGCCGAGTTGGGTCGCACACACGAACTCGGCACGCCGAAGTACGACACCGACGACTGGGACGCCAAGCTGGATCTGCTCGTCGCCGCACCGGTCGCGGTGGTCACCTTCACCTTCGGATGTCCGAGCGCAACGGAGATCGCTCGGCTGCACGACGCCGGTTCGCAGGTGTGGGTGACGGTGACCTCGGCCGCCGAGGGCCGGATCGCCGCGGCGGCGGGTGCCGATGTCCTGATCGCGCAGGGCGCGGAAGCCGGTGGGCATCGCGCCACCTTCGTCGACCGGGTCGCGGACGACGCCACCGATCCGCTCGGACTGCTGGCCCTGCTGCAGATTCTGACCGCCGCTGTGGACCGGCCGATCGTGGCCACCGGCGGCATCAGCACGGGTGCGGGCATCGCGGCAGCGCTCGCGGCGGGCGCGTCGGCCGTGCAACTCGGGACCGTTTTCCTGCGCTGCCCGGAAGCGGGCACCAACCAGGTACACCGCGCCGCGCTGAGCACCGACACCCCGACCATGCTGACCCGCGCCTTCACCGGCCGCCGGGCGCGCGGCCTGCGCAATCAATTCATGGCCGAACACTCCGCGACGGCACCGGCGGCCTATCCGGAAATCCATTACGCCACAGCGCCGTTGCGGGCCGCCGCACGGACGGCAGGCAACCCGGATGAAGTGAACATGTGGGCGGGCCAGACCCATACACTGGCACCCGAGTTACCGGCCGGCGAACTGGTCGGCCAACTGGCCGCCGATACGAAAACCGCCCTGACCACAGCACTTTCGCGGCGATTCCAGTCTTGTTGACAACAATTACCGATTAGACTCGAAGGACATCGCATCAGCCATCCACGTCAGGAGAGCGCTATGTCCCTCGATGTTCCCACCGCCATACTGGAACGCGCCGAACGCGGCGAGGTCGACGACGCCGACTTCGTCGAATGTGTGCGGGTCTCGCTCCCGTACGCCTGGGAGGTAGTCAGCCGGGTAGCCGGTGAGCTGCATTCCGGCACAGCCGAATACGCCGACAATGTCGTACCGCCCCCCGATGAGGTGGCCCGTGGACAACTGCTGCGTGCCATGGCCTCCGACGCCATCCGCGGCGGCCTGGAACGCCACTTCAACGTGAAACTCGCCTTCCAGAACTGCCACCGAGTCGCGGCCTTCCCGATCGCCGCCGTCGGCGGCGACACCTACAGCACCTTCATCGGAACCCGCGCCCAACTGCTGAACCAGAGCCCCGAACTCCGCAACTGCTAGGGCCGCCAAAGCCGACGCGATCGAGATATCGGCCGCGTCGGCTTTGCGCGTATTCACCGCGGTAGCGGCACGATCATGGGCGGTGATATCTTATTTTGAGAATAGATATCAATGGATCGGGAGGCTCACGATGGCGCGAACAGTGATCGATCTGGACGACGACGCCCTGACCGAGGCGGCTCGGTACCTGGGCACTTCTACCAAGCGCGACACCGTCAACGCAGCGCTACACGAAATCATCGATCGCCGTCGGCGAGCGGCTGCTGTCGCACGAATGCGCGAGATGGTCGCATCGGGTGAGATCGACTTCTCGGTCATCGAATCAGGTGAGCATCCGCACGAGTCCGTCGCGTGACGGAACTGTTCCTCGTCGACACCAGCGCCTTGGTGCGCTTTTATCGGGGACAGACCGGACCACAATGGGATGAGGCGGTTGACGCTGGACTCATCGGCATCTGCCAACCGGTGCGCCGAGAGTACTTGCGTGCAGTCGGCGGTACGCCCGCATATTACGAGGCAGACGGCCTGCTCCGTGAGACCTTTCCTTACTTCTCTATGCGCGATACATCGTGGGATGACAGTGCGGACCTACAACGACGGCTTGCGGACAAGGGCTGGCACCAATGCGCTAGTGCGATCGACCTACTCGTCGCGGTAACCGCTGTGCACCACGGGCTCACAGTTCTCCACGCGGACAACGACTTCGAGACCATCGCACGAGTCACCGGCCAGCCGGTTCGGCGTATCGATAGATCGTAGCGCCGAATTACCTCGTGGCGGACGTGAATTGCTATTCGGAACAGTCGATTCCACGTCCGCCGCGAGGCAGTTGGTCAGGACAGTGTGGTGACCGTGAGATCGCCGTCGGCGTACTGAGCGCGCAGGCGCTTCTTGTCGAACTTGCCGACGCTGGTCTTCGGGACCTCCGCGATGAAGGTCCACCGTTCCGGCAGTTGCCATTTGGCGAACTTGTCGGCGAGGAAGTCGCGCAGCTCTTCGGGTTTGGCTTCGGAACCATCGGCGAGCACGATGGCAACGAGCGGCCGTTCATCCCACTTCTCGTCCGGCACACCGATTACCGCGGCCTCGGCGACAGCCGGATGACCCATGACCGCGTTCTCCAGGTCCACCGAGGAGATCCATTCACCGCCGGACTTGATGACGTCCTTGGAGCGGTCGACCAGGGTGAGGTAACCGTCGGGGCTGATCTTGCCGACGTCGCCGGTGCGCAACCAGCCGTTGTCGAACTTGTCCGGGTCGATCTGTGCGCCGTCCGGGGCGTAGTACGAACCGGTGATCCAGGGCCCGCGAACTTCCAACTCGCCCAGGGACTCACCGTCATTGGGGACCACGCTGCCGTCATCGGCGACCAGGCGCGCCTGCACGCTGGCCGGGAAGCGACCCTGCGTGAAGCGATACTCCCACTCGTCCTCGCCGGTCACTCCGGCGGGCGGGTGCGCGACACTGCCCAGCGGGGAGGTCTCGGTCATGCCCCAGGCGTGCAGGATTCGGACGCCGTGCTTGTCCTGGAAGGCGCGCATCATCGACGGAGGTACCGCCGAACCACCGACGACCACCGAGCGCAGATGGGAGATGTCCTGCGAGTTCGCGGCCAATCCGGCGAGTACGCCGCCCCAGATGGTCGGGACCGCGGCGGCAAAGGTGGGCTTTTCCGCCGCCATCATCTCCAGCAGCGGGCCGGGCTGCAGGAAGCGGTCGGGCATAAGGACATTCGCGCCGGACATCAGCGCGGCGTAGGGCAGGCCCCAGGCGTTGGCGTGGAAGAGCGGGACGATCGCGAGCACGTAGTCGCGATTGGAGAAGCCCATGCTGGTCGGCTGGCAGACCTGCATGGCGTGCAGCCAGTTGGAGCGGTGCGAATACACCACGCCCTTGGGGTCGCCGGTGGTGCCGGAGGTGTAACACATTGCGGCGGAGGATCGTTCGTCGATCACGGGAAAGTCGTAGGTGTCCGGTTGCGCGGCGAGCAGTTCGGTGTAGGAGTGCACCTGGACGCCCTCTGGGGCCGTCAGCGCGGCAGCGTCGCCATTGGCCACGATGACGTGGCGCACGGTCTTCAAATTGGGCAGGTACTGGGCGAACATCGGCACCAGCGTGCCGTCGACGATCACCACCTGGTCCTCGGCGTGGTTGGCCACGAAGACGAGCTGCTCCGGGAAGAGCCGGATGTTGAGTGCGTGCAGCACCGCGCCCATCGCGGGCACCGCGATGTAGGCGACCATGTGCTCGTTGTTGTTCCACATGAATGTGCCGACACGATCGCCGACACCAATCCCCAAGCCGCGCAACGCATTTGCCAGACGCGCCGACTCGGCGCCCAGCTCACGGTAGGTCATGGTGCGTACGCCGGTGCCGGTCCAGGTCGATACGGTGGAATCGCCCATGAACGTCGATGCGTAGCGCAGCAACGTCGCCAGTGACAACGGCTCGTCCTGCATGGTGCTCAACATCGGTACTCCTTTTCTTCGGTGACTACGGCGGCCTGCCGACCATGAGCCACATCACACCCCGGATGCTACCGAAGAGTAGGGCGACCGGAAGCCGCACCCGCGATTCCCATCAGCAGGCACCCGCCCTCACTTCCCGGAGCTGAACGGTCACCATGCGACTCGGCTGGTCAGGCCGGGGAGTGGGCGGGGTACGCATGGACCAGGGCGGTGTCGAGTTTGGGAACCGCGTGGGTGAGCGTGTGTTCGGCCCCGTGGGCGAGGCGGTGGGCGTCGGCGAGGGTGATGGTCGGGGCGACATCGAGTTCGACGTCCGCATGGAGGCGGTGGCCGATCCAGCGCATTCTCAGGCTGCGCACACCGACCACCCCGGGTTCGCCGACCAGCGCCTGCTCGGCGCTCGACACCAGCGCGGGCTCGACACCATCCATCAAGCGGCGGAACACATCTCGTGCCGCCGTCCGCAGCACAGCGAGGATCGCGACCGTAATCAGCAGTCCGACAATGGGATCCGCGAGCGGGAACCCCAGCGCGACGCCACCCGCGCCGATGAGCACCGCCAGCGATGTGAATCCGTCGGTCCGCGCATGCAATCCGTCGGCGACCAGCGCGGCCGAGCCGATGCGCCGCCCGACCCGGATCCGATAGAGCGCGACGGTCTCATTGCCGAGGAACCCGATCAGCCCCGCTGCGGCAACCCAGCTCAAATGCTGGATCTCGACCGGATCGAGCAGTCTGCGCACCGCCTCGTATCCGGCAATGATCGCGGACAGCGTGATCATGCCGACCACGAACAACCCCGCCAGATCCTCGGCCCGCCCGAATCCATAGGTGTAGCGCCGAGTTGCGGCCCGCCGCCCCAGCGCGAACGCGATCCACAGCGGCACCGCGGTCAGCGCATCGGAGAAGTTGTGAATGGTGTCAGCCGCCAATGCAACCGACCCGGAAACCACCACGATCAGCATCTGGAGCACCGCGGTCACCCCCAGCACCCCCAGACTGATCTTCACCGCGCGAATCCCTACCGCACTGGCCTCCAACGCATCGTCGACGCTGTCGGCGGCATCATGGCTGTGCGGCACGAAGATCTCGCGCAGCGCACCGCGCAGACCACCCGGGTGGTCATGATCATCGTGCGCGCCATGGCGGTGGCCGGCCCCGTGCCTGTCCTCAGATCCATGGCTGTGGCCGTGCCCATCGGTCCGCCGATGACTGTGCCCGAATCCCCGGCCATGCTCATGACCGTCTCCGGCGCTACCACGATGCTCGGTGCCAGCATTATCGCTGCGCGCCTGGATATTTCGGTCTTCATCACCCGAAATATCCTGCCAGCGTGCGGGATTGCGCTTGTGGGTCATTTCGACACCGCCCGATTACGGGATGGCAATTCGCGGACCACACCGTCGCCGCGGTGGTGTGCGGGCACTCCGGGGCCCGCGTGTTCTGCGTTGTACACCGCGTCCACGACCAACTGGCGGACGTGCTCGTTCTCCAGGCTGTAGAAGATCGTGGTTCCGGCGCGGCGCGTGCGGACCAATCGCGCCATCCGCAGCTTGGCCAGATGCTGCGAGACCGACGGGCCCGGCTTTCCGATGTGGTCGGCAAGATCGTTGACCGACAACTCCCGGTCCACCAGCGCCCACAGCACCTGCACGCGGGTCGAGTCGGCCAGCATTCGGAAGACCTCGACAACCAGCCCGACCTGATCCTCCGCGATCGGCGGCCGCAGTGGCTCTTTATCTGCATTCATACGCAGATAGTAGAACGGTTAGCCGAACAATGGAACAGTCCTTACGGACCGGCCCGACGGCGATGCCCTCCGCACGGCCGCCGACCGACCGGTCCCCGCCCACTTCCAACAGGTCATTGCCTCAGTCGCTCCGGCACGGCCACGCCACCCAACCTGCCGACGAAGATCTGCATGAAACCGAACATCGCGCTTTCGCCGGGTTATCGGTCGCGGCGTCAGAAGCGGCGTGCGCCCGCGTACGGCATCGAGGACATCGGTGACGTCGTCACGCCGGTGCCGTAGGTGGAGGCGTGGATGACTTTGCCGTCACCGGCATAGAGGGCCGAATGACTGCCGCCGTAGAAGGACACCATGTCACCTGGCTCCAATTGATCCTCGGCGACCGGAGTGCCTGCGGACAACTGCTCATAGCTCGTGCGCGGCACCTTCACCCCGGCCTGCCCGTACGACCACTGCACCAGTCCGGAACAGTCGAAGGCGTCCGGACCCGTCGCACCCATGCTGTATCCGGTGCCGACCTTGCCGCGCGCGGCATCGACGGCGATCGCGCCATGCGTCCGCTCCGGCGACACCGCGGGCGCCGGCGTCGGAGCAGGCGGCTTGATGCCGAGAACACCGGTGAGGAACGAGAGTTCGCGACGGAGCACATCGGCGGGCAACTGAATCCCGGTCCCCGGAATAGTCGCAGGCACAGATAGCTCCAGCCCCGGAACCTCGAGGGGCACCCAGCGCTCGGGCACCGGAACCGCCAACGGCGCCGAACGGTCCGACCCGGGAACCGGCAGCGGCGCTGCAGTCTCCATCCCGGGAACCGCCAGCGGCGCCGAACGCCCGATCCTCAGCACCGCAAGAGGCGCTGAAAAGTCCGCACCCGGAACCTCGAGCGGCATCGAAAGCTCCTTGCCCGGAACCACAGCGGGCGCGAGTTCCACCGGTGCGACGGAATCACCGATCGCAGGAACCACCGGGAGAGCCGAACGCACGACCGCCGCCGATGGGGCCAAGAATTCCACACCCGAAACCACGAGCGGAGCCGAAAGCTCCTTCCCCGAAACCACAGCGGGCGCGAGTTCCACCGGCGCGACCGAATCACCGATCGCAGGAACCAAAGGCAACGCTGAACGCTCGATCCCCAGAACTCGCAGAGGCACAGCGAATCCCACACCCGGACCCACGAGCGGATCCGAAAGCTTCTTCCCCCAAACCACAACGGGCGCGAGTTCCACCGGCGCGACCGAATCACCGATCGCAGGAACCACCGGAAGAGCCGAACGCACAGCCGCCGCCGATGGCGCCGAGAATTCCACACCCGAAACCACGAACGGAGCCGAAAGCTCCTTCCCCCAAACCACAACGGGCGCGAGTTCCACCGGCGCGACCGAATCACCGATCGCAGGAACCACCGGAAGAGCCGAACGCACAGCCGCCGCCGATGGCGCCGAGAATTCCACACCCGAAACCACGAACGGAGCCGAAAGCTCCTTCCCCGAAACCACAACGGGCGCGAGTTCCACCGGCGCGACCGAATCACCGATCGCAGGAACCACCGGAAGAGCCGAACGCACGACCGCCGCCGATGGCGCCGAGAATTCCACACCCGAAACCAAGAGCGGACCCGAAAGTTCCTTCCCCAGAACTTCAGCGGGAGCGATTTCGGAAAGAACAGTGGATTCTGCAACCGCGGGAAGTGAAGCAGGCGATGAATGCGGAACCTCGACGCCGGGAATCGCGGTTGGAATCGAAAACTCGTCCGGGACTTCGAATGTCCCGATACCTGGAATCGTCAGCGGCTGTGCCGCGGCCTGTCCTCCCGCCAGCAGTGTCGCGGCGATGGCCGTGCCTGCGATGACTCCTGCGCCGACGGCCCATGGGAGCACGCGCCGCAGGAAGCGGGAATATCGACCCTCCGAAGATGAAGCCATGATCCGGTCCTCCGATGCTCGTATCGAAGGTCCTGGCTGGCCGTGCGACGCCGTATTGCATTGGCGCGTAGGACTTCACCAAGACCTCGAATAGATTCGAAAACCATCACGGTGATATGTAGTCCAGCGGATCCGAGCGCCCATATTTCGGCACTCCGGACGAATTATGCAACACGACACGCGAAGTCGGGGTAACAAAACCATAACTAATCGAAAATGCCCCGTCGCGGAACCACTTTCGCGACGGGGCATTCCGGCAAATAAATTGCTCACGCGGTGATCTGTTCCTCGATCTGCTCGGCGAGAGTGCGCAGTTTCGCAGCGAATTCGCGCGCCGCCGCCGGATCGTTGTTCGAGCCCTTGACAACTCGACGCGTCAACGCCGCGAACCGCGATTCCACGGCGGCGAACAGATCGACGGCCCGCGCGTTCGATTCGTCGCGTAACTCCCCGCGCAGCCACGCCTGCAGCAACGCGACCACCTCGGCCTTGTCGAATCGCTCGGGCAGCAACGCGACGGCCTCGCGGAGCATGCCCGCGGTGACCTTCACATCATCGGTGCCCGCGATCGTCGTATACACCGTGACCGCGGCATCCTCGCCATGTTGGACCGCGACCGGCAGCAACTCGCGGACCTGTCCCTCATTGATGGCGGGCGCGACCGGGTGCAGTTTGGCGGCCAGCGGCCAGGCCCGAATCAGCTTGTGCGCGTACGACCGCTGCATATCCCAGCGCTGCTCGACGTACTCGTCGAACGTCGCGTGCCGATCGCGGTACAGGCGACCGTCCCGCACGATCTGTAGCGCCCGTCCAGCCGCCCAGAAGGCGACGCGCAGACCATCGATCGACGATTCGCAGGCCGTCAGCTGCGCCTGCTCACGATCGTCGAGCGGGCCTGCCAGCGCGGCCTCGCCCGGCGCGGGCAGCGGCATCATCAGCACATCCGCACCGTCGGCCGAGTTCACGACCGGTGCGGCCGTGTTCACGACCGGTGCGGCCGCATCCGCGAGCGGTGCGATCACATCCACGGACGCGGCATTCAGCGTGCCCGTGCGCCACTCGGCGTCACGCAGCGGCGAAACCGGCGGCGTGTGTTCGGCACTATCCGCCAACGGATTCGCGCCACCGATCGCGCCCTTGCCGATGGAACCCTTCCTACGCTGCGGAGGCATCAGGCGGGCACCTCCACCGCGACCCGATACGGGCTCACCAGCTCGTCGCCGACCCGGAGATACTCCCCCAGGTCCGCGATCGGATTCTCGGCACCGTCGCCGACCTCACCGTCGGCCGCCTCCCGATACCATTTCCAAGCACTCAAATAGGACTCGAATACGTCGTAGCCCGCATCCTCCAGATTCCCGCGCTGCGTGCGATATTCGGTCGAGACGTTCACGCCTTTCTTCATCGTTACCGGCACCTTGGTCATCAGCACGCGCACGCGTATCTCGCGGCCGCTATCCACCGCAGCCTCCTCAGCGGCCTTATACGTACTCGGCACACGCTTCACTTCCGAGGGACTCACGCTGGTCAACAGAATCAGCTCATCGCTCTGTGGAATGGCAGCCTTGAATATCTCGGCCGACTCACCCCCGGCATCGACGATGATCACATCGAATTTCCCGGCGTTGTCGGTAATGCAGTCGTTGACGTGCCGCGAGGGGAAGGCGATCAACTCGAAGGGCACCTCGATCCCGCCCCTGACCAGCCGCCGATACCAGGAATATCCGGTCTGACTGAGCGGGTCGGCGTCGATGACGAGTACGCGCAATTCGTGGACCTGCGCGAAATACGTGGCCAGGAAAAACGCTGATGTCGTCTTGCCGACGCCGCCTTTGAGATTCCCCAGCGTGACGACCAGCGGTTCGGGTAGTTCGAGTGGCGCAACAGAATTATTCATAGACAGTCCTCCGAGGGTGAGGAGTGCGGCCGTAGCGACTGCTCGCAGGTCGCTCGAAATGGTCAGCAGCGACCTAAAGGTCGCTCGAAATGGTCAGCTGTGCGGGGCCAAGTTTGACACAGCGGCGATCAATTACCGCTGATTGCGCGCGCTATTTCGCCTGTGCCGCATTCGGGTTGTGTCCAATTGGACACAGCGGCACCGGTGGTCACCTTTCGAACTACGGCGCCGACCGGGTAGAACAGGTGGCATGCCTGTTGACCGGATGCTGCCGACGCCCGAGGCTCGCGACCTGATCGAGCTGACTCGCGATATCGCCGACAAGGTGCTCGAGCCACGCGTGGTCGAGTGCGAGAAGACCGGCACCTTCCCCGACGGCGTCTTTCCGGCACTGGGCGCGGCCGGGCTGCTGAGCCTGCCATATCCGGAGGAGTTCGGCGGCGGCGATCAGCCCTACGAGGTATATCTGCAGGTGCTCGAGGAGTTGGCGAGCCGGTGGGCCGCGGTCGCCGTCGCGGTCAGCGTGCACAGCCTGTCCTGCCATCCGCTGTTCACCTTCGGCACCGATGACCAGAAGCAGCGCTGGCTCGCGACCATGCTCTCCGGTGAGACCATCGGGGCCTACAGCCTCTCCGAATCGCACGCCGGATCCGACGCGGCCGCGCTGCGCTGCCGCGCCACCGCGGTCGAGGGCGGGTATCGGATCACCGGGTCGAAGGCGTGGATCACCAACGGCGGTCGCGCCGATTTCTACACGCTCTTCGCCAGGACCGGCGAGGGCTCGCGCGGCATCTCCTGTTTCTTGGTGCCCAGCGACACCGAGGGCCTGAGCTTCGGCAAGCCGGAGCAGAAGATGGGACTGCGCGGCATCCCGACCACCACCGCCAGCTACGACGACGCCATACTGCCCGCCGAAAGACTGATAGGCGTTGAGGGACAAGGACTTTCGATCGCTTTCAGCGCTTTGGACTCGGGTCGGCTCGGCATCGCCGCGGTCGCGACGGGCCTCGCCCAGCGCGCCCTCGACGACGCCGTCGCCTACGCCAAAGAACGAGAAGCCTTCGGCCGCAACATCATTGATCACCAAGGCCTCGGTTTCCTGCTCGCCGATATGGCCGCGGCGGTGGATTCGGCGCGTGCGACCTACCTCGACGCCGCCCGCCGCCGCGATGCCGGACTCCCCTACTCCCGTCAGGCCAGCGTCGCCAAGCTGATCGCCACCGACGCCGCCATGAAGGTCACCACCGATGCGGTGCAGGTTTTCGGCGGCTACGGCTACACCCAGGATTTCCCGGTCGAGCGCTATATGCGCGAGGCGAAGGTCATGCAGATCTTCGAGGGCACCAATCAGATCCAGCGGCTGGTCATCGCCCGCCAACTCGCCGGACAGTAGGAAAGGCCGATCCCCCGCCGTCGAGCTCAGCCGAGTCTCAGCAAGTCACCAGTAAACTGGGGGCGACCTGGACCGAGGATGAAAGGGGCGCGAGCGGTGCTGTGGCTACTGATCGGCGTTGTCATTCTGCTCGCGGCGGCCTACGTCGTGTTCCTGACCCAGCAGACCAAACGACGCGCGGCGTCCAAATTCGACGACGCGGCCGCCGACGCCAGGCAGATGATCGAACGCCTCGCCGGCCAGGTGTACAACCTCAGCGGTAGCAACGACGCCGCGAAGCAGGCACTCGCCGACGCGTCGGAGCGACACATCGCGGCCGGATCCCAGATCGAGCAGGCGCGCACCCCCGCTCAAGCCCGGCTCGCGAAACAGACCGCGGCCGAGGGTATGTATTACATCCGCGCGGCGCGCATAGCGATGTGCATGGATCCCGGTCCGGTGATCCCGGCGCTGGACGGTCAGGACACCGCGGGGCGGGTCACCGAGAAGCGGGTCGTCGAATACGACGGCCGCGAGGTCGCCGCCGCACCGAATCCGTCCGCGCAGACACCGAATTACTATCCGGGCGGCCGGGTCGCGGGGCGGCCGGTGCCCGCGGGCTGGTACTCCGAACCGTGGTGGCGGCCCGCATTGATCGCCGGCGCTTGGGGACTCGGGTCGGCGCTGCTGTTCTCGTCACTGTTCTCCGGAATGTCCGGGGTGGGATATGACGTGCAGGGATTCGAAAGTGGTTACGGGGACGGCTATCAGGACGGGCTGGATGCCGCTGGCGGCGATACGGGCGGAGCCGACTCCGGCGGCAATCAGGGTGGCTATGATTCGGGTGCCGATCAGGGTGGATACGACTCCGGCAGCGGGTTCGACGGCGGTAGCTTCGATGGCGGCGGGTTCGACGGATTCTGAACGCGCGGACCCCATCACGCCCCACCAACCAAATCGATGCGCCCCCCACCCACCCGACCCGGTAGACTCCCCGAAGTCCCGGTAGGCGCCCCCAGCACCCACCACGTAAGCCCTCGTAGCTCAGGGGATAGAGCACCGCTCTCCTAAAGCGGGTGTCGCAGGTTCGAATCCTGCCGAGGGCACAAACCTGCGACGCGTTTCCGCAGGTCAACAGGTTTTTCTGATCCGTGCATCGCTTCCGGATAGCCAACAAAACCGAAATGTGCAGGTCAAACGGTTGCCCTGGTGCGAGCCCCCCAGGAAACACAAAACATGGGCAACTGGGCCGGCAACTCGCCGGAATTCAGGACCGGCCGACTTCGGAGCAACCCGCCTGCCATTTCAACAGCGCCGGCAAACGCCTTCGCCTGCGCGGCAGCGATGCGATCTCCTTCCGCACCACCGACGTATCGAACCTCGAAGGACACCGTCAACCCGTCACACACCATGTCTACACCCCGTTGGACAGGTATCCCGACCGGACTACCGTCCGATCCGGCTGATGCATGGTCGCCACCTCCGCCCCGGTCGCCTATCGAGACCCGGCTCACCGGCACGTCCGACTCGGATATCACCGAGTCGACGGGATCGCTCTCGTTGCTCGCAGCCACGCGCGAGATTCTCGATCAGATCACTCCAACTCGGGCAGGCGCGCGGACGAGAGCCGATCCGACCGACGATGACAACTGCGGTCAGCGCCGGTGTATTCGACCGGGGGTCGCGTCATTCCGGCGAGGTGCCCGATAGCCGCTGCGGTGAGCGTGAAATAGGTTGGCGTGGAATGCGGCACGCGAACGAGGCCATGCACCCACCGGAACCGGGAGGCAACAACCCTAACTATTCGGTCTGCAGAAGAGATGATGCCCCAATGAGGGCGCACCGTTGCCTGTGTGGCGAACATACTGGCCGGTTCGGCACCGATAACGATGCCGTCCGCTTGGCCTATCTCCTGCCTGCGGCCCGAGCACCGTCAACTGCACGCGTGGCGTGAGCGAGGAGCTCATGGGCCCGTCGTGTCTGGCGGACCTCGAGGTTCTTCCTCGCGAGCTGTAGTGCCCGATGGGGGTCGGCACCTGCGTTGAGCCAGAACTCCGCCGCGTGGTCGGCGAAGGCCTCGGGATGTCGCGTGACCAGTTCGTCGTAGCGGGCTGCCGCCCGGGCACGCCACTCACGAGCCTCTTCTACGCGGCCGACCTCGCTCAGTATGCGGGCGAGTTGTGCCGGGTAGTCGGGGTCGTCGGAGGAGATCGTCAGCGGGTGCAGCCGGGCGATCGCGGAGTCGGTCTCGCCGAGCGCCGCCTCGACTTCGGCCAGATGGCCTTGCGCGGGGGCGTAGGCCGGAAGGCGGCGATGCGCGGCGCTGAGCCAACTGTGCCCGCGTGGGAGATTCCCCTGCGCGAGCCACATTTGGGCGCGCCGAAAGTAGAGCTGCGCCAGCGGAATCGGCGAGACCCCCCGGTAGTGATCCCGACTCTCGTCGAATAGATGCTCGGCGGTGGCCACATCCCCGCTCTCAGCGCAGAGCGAAGCCAGCGCCGCGACAGAGGCGAAATCGGCTCGGCGTTTCACAGCCTCCCGCATGAATGTGAGGGCTTCGTCGTAGCGTCCGACCGCCTGCAGGATCGCGGCGTGTTCGGCATCCACCACGGGGGGATCTGCTCCGAGCCGCCGGGCTTCATCGAGGTCACCCAGTGCATCGGTGAAGCGATGGAATGTCGCTCGCGCCCGGGCGCGCGCGATGAGGGCTGCGCCGTCAGCCGGGCGATCGTGCGTGAGCTGTTCGGCCCGCGCTTGCGCCCATTCGTAGTCTGCGATGCAACCGAGGATGTGCCCCCGCAGCGCCACTAGTTCAATGAGCTCGGCTCGACCACCAACATCGAGCCCTCCCGCGAGGGCCATCCGCTGCTGGCCGTCGATCTGCGCTTGCAGATTCGCTAGCGCGAGAACACCTGCCGTCGTTGGTAACTCGCCATCGATCACCCCGCCGGTTGCTGCCGGGTCGCTGTGTCCCGTCATCACCGTCCTCACCCGGACTTGTCAAGGGAAAGCTCGATCTTGGCCGGAGGGTTCAGTTCCGGGGGAACGAGATATGGGAAGGTGCGAGAGGCCCGAACTGCCTGTTGGTCGACACCGTCGCTGATCCGGGCGCCGTTGCCTGCATTGACCAGCGTCGTCACAATGGTGTCTGCGACATCGTCATTGAGGCTTCGGCCACCACAGGTCTGATGGCTGGCGCCGTTCAACAACGCCCGCTCGATCTCGAAGTAGCTATCCTCGGCATACGGCTTCGACACATCGATCACCATGAAATCGGCCAACAGCAGCTCGGTCAGAGGGTGGGTGCCGTGCGCGTCCGGCGGCCAGTCGGTCTTGTGGTCGAGGCCATCCCAGAAGCCGAGATTCGCGTTCATCCGCGCCCGGTACGCACCAAGGTATGTCGGCCCCAGGTTATATGGGTCCTCCTGGTTATACAGATCGCGAATATCCAGATCCCGGTTGACGGTATCGAAGTCCTTTGCGCCGAGGACGACGCTCTTCATCAGGGGGCGGCCGAAGCGCTCGAGACGGACCGTGATCGGCCCGGGAATCATCGTTTCGCCGACGACGGCAAACAGCGGTCCGGCGTCCGCCCCGAAAGTCGTGGCGATGTCGAGTTCGACGACGATGCTGAGGACGTTTTGGCGGTACTGCCTGCTGTCGCCGGGGCTGACAAACGCCAGCTGTCGGGTCATTATGGTTTGCGCCGCCCTGACGCCGTCGAAGAAAAATGGATCCATCCGCCGTCCGGCAAAGGCGCGCAGGCCGTGAGCCTTTCCACCCTGTTCGTCGTTCACCCGGAAGGACGCGGTCTGGCCGGTTGAGGCGGTGCAGGTGCCTTCCTGCGCGAGCGGCGAGCCGGCCTGGTGCTCGACCGGGCCCGCAAAACGGAAGCTGAAGGTGTACTCCTTCTCGCCGACGGCAAACGCGGGAGCGGTTCCGCGCGGGATCGTGACCGGCCGCAGCCGGAATCGGTAGTCGACCGCATCGGAAAACAGCGCGGCTGGTTCTGCGTTCGGAAACACGTTGAGCACCAAGACCAGAAAGCCGGGCTGTTCCGGACTGGGGAAGGCGTAGACGTCGGTGATGTCCACAACGGGATCTGCTAAGGCCCGAGGCCCGGAATTATGGTCAGACATTTCTCACCAACTCCTTCAGACCATCGAAAAGACTCTGGTAGAGCGCGATTTCATCCACAGCAGGTGCCGACCATCCCGTCGGGAAGTGCGGGCGGGCCAGGGAGCGTGGGATCGCTGCGTTCCCTCGTCAGGTCTCGAGATCGGCCAACCAGTGCAGGGCGCGCAGGCCGGGCACGAAGAAATACTCGCCTCCCCGTGTGACGACGAAAGCCGGCAAACCCTGTAGCCGCCGGCGGATCGGCTGTTGAGGGATGGTGAAGTGATCGCTTCCGCTGTTCGCGCCCGCGATCGGGTCCTTATCGCCGACGGGGCCATGAAAGAACTGCCCCTTGTTCACCCACTCCGACTGGACGAACTCGAATTGCCGCTCCAAGTTCGCGCCGACAAAGACGAACGCCAACCCTCGTTCGGCGCCATCGTCGTCGATGACCCCGGGCGCAAGCATCGGGCCGTAGCTGGTGCCGCGCCGGATCATGCGATGAAAACGCGCGAAGCCGCTGATGTCCGAGTCGCGCGGATTCAGACGTCGAATGTGCGAGCCGGCGGGTGTTTTCAAGCCCTGCGGATCATCATCCTGGTAGAGGAAATCATTGTTGAGTTTCGGGTCGGCACCCAACTCGGGGTCATCGCGCATCGGACACAGCGCCAACGGCGCGCCGCTCTGCCAGCGCCCCATCATCTTTGCCGCCAGAAAGTCTTCCTCTTGCGGAGTCGAGGAGTTCGCCTTCAGATACTGGCGAAACGCCGCAACACGTTGGTGCAGCTTGCGAAAAGCGACATAGGTGCCGTTCTTACCCAGGACCTCGGGCCGCGGCATCGGAGACAGTTCATGCCGCTCATTCTCATAGCCCAGCAAAAACTCGCCCGCCTTAAGGGGCTTCTCTTGGGGGTTCGATCCCGGAATACCGCTTCCTTCAATTGCTGGATGACTGATGCCGTCCCGGAACCCGAAAGCTTCTTTCTCCGTGGGCAGCACGTGACAATCCAGGCTCCATAGAGCGGTGACCCCGGAGAGTTCCTCGAACGCCGTCCGGGCGCGCGCGAGTACGGGCTCGAGCCGCGCCGCGTCGGGTGAGAGCGCGCTGAGCCCGACATGGACATCCGGGGTCCCAAACGGCTTCTCCCAGTTTTCGGGGGCGCTGTCACCGACATCCCCCAGCTCTGCCGCACGCGCGGCCATGCCCTGCTGGAACGGCAGGGGGAAGCTGTCGAGCGAGTCCTGCGGAACACCCAGCGCCTCGAGGCCCTGGAAGCTGAGTCCGGCACTGACCCAGGCCTGGTGGCTTGGATCCATCGGGCTGGTGGCGTCGGCGAGCGCCGGAATCAGCCTGCGTAACAGCTCACGACCGGCGCGCCGGTCGTCGATTCGCAGCACAATATAGGCGCCGACGTACGGCGAGGGCCGCGGATGTATGGCCCCGTTCTGGATATCATCCAATTCGAGCACGACAGGCTCTTCTACTGTTGCCATGGATACGTTCGTCTCCATAACCGGTGGCCTCCGCCAACCGTTCCGCCGTGCGGGTTCAGCCCGCGGCTTCCTCCAGCAGCGGCTTCAACGCCGGGTGCTGGAGCGCCTGCGCGGCCTCGGGGTGGTCGAGCACCTGTTGGAACGCCTGCTGCACACGCAGCGCCTTGTCGATCTCTTGCACGGTCGCGTCGTTGGTATTGGCGAAGATGTCGGCTTCCGTCTGGGTCTCGACCAGCCAATTCTTGAACGCCTCCCACGACATGGAGTCGTAGCCGCCTTCGGGTGCTTCGACAAGATGATTCATCCAGTCAAACTTGATCTGGCTCTTGTCGCCGCCGACGAGGGATGCGATGGCGTCGTCGAAGTAGGGGTCGAAATCCAGGTCGAAGCTGATCGTGATGAGAAGCCGCGTACCGTTGTCGAGGACCACATACCTGGCGTCGTGAACGCCGATCTTCTTGTACATGTCCCGTACATCCCCCCGGCTCGACAGGCCCGCCGCAATCTCATCGATCACCTGCTCGGCATGTCCGGGCTTTATATGCCACAAGGCGCAATACTCGGTCACCGGCCCGCTCTTCTTGCCCTTTCGTGGCCGCCTGGCCGGCGTTGCCTGTTGCGTACTCGCCATGGCTATCTCCTTCGTAGTCGGTCACTTCTGACGTGTGACTCACCCTCGCCCGTCCGGTTCATGAACCAGACCAGCAAGGGGTTTCGAAGTACCAGATCCTGATAGCCGGCAACGAGAACAAGGCCTCTCGTCACCTACGAGGGTCTCCGCCTGTGTGGAGCCGCCCGTCGCGATCGAGTCTTCCACATCGATCCGTCGCCCACGGCGTTTCCCCAGTGCAACGCTTCCTCGTTGTCAATCGAACATAACCGGTAGCGATATCGTCGTAGTGGTCGCAGATCTCATTCCAGAGCTGTTCCGGCATGAGGTCGCCAACAGTCGCCCAGCGAGGCGGATCGGTCTCGAAATGACCGTAGAACGATTCCACGCAACGCTTCGCGACCAATCATCGAAACTCCCTCCCTGAATCCGAAGAGACCCGCGACGATCGGCGGGGCTGGCGGACCAGCGGCACGATCGCGCCGCTTGTATGCCAGAAGCATCAGGACGACGCATGCTAATTGGCAAGACCAGACGTTTGCCACCGCAGTGGATCTCGTCGCGCAGGCCCGCGCAGCGGCAATGCGTCGGGTGAGTCCTTCGGCCGGGCCGGGATGTGGATACTCGACGAATTCGTCAGTGCCGCTGCCGAAATGGGGGCCGATCCGCACCGACTCCAAAACACCCGCGCGGTCACGGCGCAGTAGGCGATCGAAGGGGGCGGTGTGGCGGCCTTGTGTCTCGGTCTCGGTTCTATTGCCTCCAGCGCTCTCGACCGCCACCGATCACGCGCTCAGCGGCTACTTACCGTGCGTTGATGTGGCGAGCCGCGCAGCGCATTGATCAAATCCCTTGGGCTGCCGAATATTCTGTCGAGAGCGACGGTGCCAACTGGTAACGATGGGGCATGACGAAGCTGGGTGTTGCTTTCCGTCCGCATAATCCTCCTCAACGGCTGCGCGCGGTGGTACAGGTGGCCGATGCGACAGGGCTCGAGCAGCTGTGATCACTCTCGCTACGGATGGCGTTGATGTTTTCCTGTGCGGTGGTGGGTATTTCGGGTTTGGCGGACAACGTTGCGCGTATCCCGCATACTGAAGCTCCGGGAGCCGGCTAACGGACATACACAAGATCCGAGTCTCATCTACGGAGCCCACATGCGCGTATCCCTGATCTTGCTGAAGGCGATCCCGCCGACCGCTGCCGCCGCCGTAGTACTGCTCGCTTTTGCCGCGAGTCCACGCCTTGCAGACGCCTACAGGCTGCGCTTGCTCGCCACAGGCGACGACCCGGCTGATGTCCCGACGATCCGGATCCCCAACCGGGACCTCCATGGGGATCTACTGGAGAAGCTCTTCGCCCACAAGTCCGCAAGCCAACGCGGACAAACCCACGTGCGACGAACCTTCCTCTACTACAACAGGCCAGCGGACGAACACCAGGAATGCATCGACACCGACCACCCCCACTACGCGGAGCTGGCCGGGGCGACGTTGCGTACCCTCTCCGTTCCACGCGAGGAGATCGTCGCCATGGCCCGCAGGTGCAGCCATCAGGTCCTGGAGGACCTCTGGCCCGTCGGCACCACAAGCCGCGTGCTGCGACTCACGGACCTTACCGTCCCTATCGCCTCCCGTCTCATGTTCGAACTGGTCTTCAGGGCCGCGCCGTCGCAGGAACAGATCGCGCTGATCGGTCGTTGCGCCACTGATACCGCGAAGAACTTCAAGGGACTTCGGAACTCGGGAAACATCTCCGCCAAGCTGGAGCTCCTCGACCTTTTGCGGGCCAAGGTGACCGAGTACGGAGGGTGCCCCGAAATCTTCGGTCCCGACAGCACGCTCGACACGAACTCCAGGGCGAAACACCTGCAGGGGATGTTCTTCAGCAAGGGCGTCAACCAGCTCTCCGAATGCGTCTGCCATGCCGTGCTCGCGGCATCGGAGCATCCACACGTCGTCGAGCGGATCATCGAGGGCGACACCGGCTACCTCGACCACGTCCTCTCGGAAACACTGCGGCTCTACCCCCAGCACGCCACGATCCAACACCTCGTGGTGGACGACGTCGCTTTGAGCCCGACGGTGACGATCCCGCGCGGGACTCAGCTCCTGGTGGACATCAGCCGCCACCAGCGAATGGGCCACACTGAACCAGACGCGTTCATCCCGGAGCGATGGGAACAGCGCAGCCGGGCCGACAGCGGATTCGTGGTTTTCGGCAAGGGGCAACGGAAATGTCCTGCCGAGCGGTTCTCCCGGACAGCTGCGGCTGTGATCGTGCAAGAACTGCTGAGCTCTTTTGCAGTACATGCACCAATCCGCCACACCCGGGCGCTGGAGGGGGGCGGCCTGTGCTGCCTGGTGCCGCTCGGCTCGGCCTCAGCTCCCGGGATCGTGTTCAAGAAGAAGGTCGTGTGGACACGCGACCGCGCGGAGCGCGTTGCCTTCGGCGCGGCACAGTTGATCTATTTTTCCCTGGCAGCCCGAGCAGTGCAGCGCCTGCCGCACGGCGCCGACAGCAACAACGTTCCCAACCGCACATGCTCTCGCCCGCGAACCGAACGGTCGACCAGACGGGTGGAGTGAACTGCCGCAGACACGAATAGGAAGTATCGAGTGCTGCCAGGTGTCCGTGGTCGCGTGACAGGCGCGCGACTGCCGGTCCGACACCGCAGCGGTCGAGTTGTGACGCTCCCCGCTCAGTAGGTTTCCCACCTGATGTCGGGGGCCGTCGCGTCACTCCGCCGCTGAGCTGGGCAAATGTGAGTGATGCGTCCGGGTAGAGCGGAGTCTGCGGAAGATCCTGCGGGTGGATGCCCGCTCGAACTCTCATCGGCGCTGACCTGCGTGTTCTCGGCTGACCGCCGATAACCGATTGAGCAGATCACGGGGCGCGGATGTCCGACGGCGCGTTCGGCGATGTGCATTGGTGATAGCCACCTACAATAAGTGCTGGCCGAAAATCGTTGCGGGACCGATCTCGTGGAGGCGTCATGAGCACAGCTCTGATCATCGTCGACGTACAGAACGACTTCTGCGAGGGCGGTTCGGTGCCCGTCACGGGCGGAGCCGCGCTGGCCGAACGGATCAGCGAATATCTGCGCGCCAGCGACTACGCCGCGATCACCGCCACCCGCGACTACCACATCGACCCCGGTGCACACTTCTCCGACAACCCGGACTTCGTCGACTCGTGGCCGCCGCACTGCCGGATCGACACCCCTGGCGCCGAGTTCCATCCGAACCTGGACACCGCGCCGATCGACGAGGTCTTCTTCAAAGGCGCCTACGCCGCCGCCTACTCCGGATTCGAGGGCGCGACAGAGGACGGCACGGCCCTCGCGGACTGGTTGCGCACCAAGGGAATCGACACCGTCGACGTCTGCGGCATCGCCACCGACCACTGCGTTCGCGCCACCGCCCTGGATGCCCGCACCGCCGGGTTCGACACCCGGGTGCTCCTGGGCCTGTCCGCCGGCGTCTCCCCCGCCAACATCGAACGGGCCCTGGACGAACTCCAGGCGGCGGGCGTGGAGATCGCCGAAAACATCGACAGCTGACGGACACCCTCATCGGGCCGTCGTGTGCGGGCCCGTAGTCGGGCCTGGCGGCCCGCCTCACGCGCCCGCGGGCTGACTCGCATTGTCCCCGAACACCAGAGGGCCGATGAGCAAGAATCTGCTTTAGACCAGAAGTTCTACCATTGAACGACATCAGCCTGGCAGTGGCGCTGGCTCGTATCGCGCCGACCACTAACCTTCTGATCTGTAGTCCCGGAATCGGTGCGAGCGGTTGTACTGGCCTGCGCGATCCGCGAACGCATCGAAACTGCGCGCTACCGCTTCACGCCAGTCACGGTAGCTGGCTGATCGGCGTCGATCGCTGGCAGCCTTCGGCAACCTTTTCAGCGTTCCTCGCCGATGTCCTCGGCGTCGGACTTCCAGGTCTCGAAGATCCGCAACCCTGTCATCGACACCCCACAGGTGCCGAGCTGGATCATGCAGCAGAAACAACAACTTCGGTGACGAATCCTACGATGCTGGTGGCAAGGGGCGACAAAGAGGGTTCGATGTGAGCACCGACAGATCGGCTAGAGATCGTCGGGCAGCAGGCGGAACGCGGCATGACCAGTGAGCGGGGTAACTGCGCGGAAATCACGTCGGTCGAGTGTCAACACCTCCACAGTTTCGTATCGCTCGGCTAATGAAACATTGGTGGCGTCGGTGAGATCCAGGCGCACGGCCATGTATCTGTTCTGCACCTTGCGCGCGACCCGCAACAGGTCCGCCGAGATCGTGGGCACTTCGATGCCGACCCATACGCACGGCCGTTCACGATAGACCAGAATCCCCCACATCGGCTGGGCGGCAAGCCCTGGTGGCAGCTCGAAACTGGGACTCACCGACCGGACTTCAGACAGTCGAATCCCACTTCAACTGCCAGTCGTTCACCAGAAGAATCGCCGGTCAGAACGGGTCCCATCCTTATAGAGCCCTGCCTGGGACTCTAAAGGGATGGGTCCGGCTGCATAATCGACGCAGGGCGGCGCGGTACTCAAACCGGGTACACACCCACGATGACCAGCCGTTTTCCGGTTGCCCATGTTTTGTGTGTCCGGCCGAGGGCACCGAAAACATGGGCAACTGTTTCAGTTGTTGCCCGGCCTGTCGTGTCGTGTCGCGTGCTGGTTCGGCTTGGTGCCGGTGGTGGTTCGGCGGCTGGTTCCGGGGGTGCGGAGCGGTCAGCGCCGCGGCGGCTTGTGTAGCGGCGGAAAGTATTTCGATCGGCCAGGCCCGATCACACATCGACACCGGACGGTGTCGCTTCCAGTCGGCGACGCCCGATGGCCGCCAGCCACCCTCGACCCGCTACAGCGGTGATCTCACTGACGGGCCCTCGGTCTGATTGGCGGAAGAGTAAGATTTTTCCGCAGAGCAGTGCGGGTGTAGCGGTGTTTTCGGCGCTCGAAGCACTGGGGATGATCGGCGATTTATCCGTTGCGCGGTGTGATGCCGCGACGGTGTGTCGATTTGTGAGCTACAGGTTCGCCGCGCTCGGTCACTGCCCCGGATTTCCACACACATCGGAGGTAGGGAGATGAATACCTCACAGTCGAAACTGACAACAGATTCGGGTATTCCGGTTGAAAGCGACGAGTTTTCGCTGACTGTCGGTCCTGGAGGCCCGATTCTGCTGCAGGATGCCTATCTGATCGAGCAGATGGCTCAGTTCAACCGGGAGCGGATCACAGAGCGGCAGCCGCACGCCAAGGGCAGCGGCGCGTTCGGCCGGTTCGAGGTCACCCGTGACCTCAGTGCCTATACCAAAGCGGCGGTGTTCCAGCCGGGCACCTCGACCCGATTGGTGGCCAGATTCTCACAGGTCGCCGGGGAGCGCGGATACCCCGACACAGTGCGGGACCTGCGTGGGTTCGCGCTGAAGTTCTACACCAGCGAAGGCAACTACGACATGGTCGGCAACGCCACGCCGATCTTCTTCGTGAAGGACCCGCTGCACTTCCAGCATTTCATCCGTTCGCAGAAGCGCCGTGCCGACAACAACCTGCGCGACAACGACATGCAGTGGGACTTCTGGACGCTGCTGCCCGAAACCGCGCACCAGGTGATCTGGCTGATGGGCGACCGCGGTATACCGCGTACGTGGCGGCACATGAACGGCTACAGCTCGCATGCGTACATGTGGATCAACGCCACGGGCGAGCGGTTCTGGGTGAAGTATCAATTCAAGACAGATCAGGGCATCCAGTGCTACACCCAGACCGAAGCCGACCTGCTCGCCGGGACCGACCCCGACTACCACACCCGTGATTTGTTCGAGGCAATCGAGCACGGCGAGCACCCGAGCTGGACGCTGTTTGTGCAGATCATGCCCTTCGATGATGCCGCAGGCTATCGGTTCAACCCGTTCGACCTGACCAAGGTGTGGCCGCACGGCGACTACCCACTCAGCGAGGTCGGACGGCTGACCCTGGACCGCAACCCGGTCGACAATCACACGCAGATCGAGCAGGTTGCCTTCCAGCCCAACAATCTGGTCCCAGGTATCGGGCCGAGCCCGGACCGGATGCTGCTGGCGCGCCTGTTCTCCTACACCGACGCGCACCGCGCCCGGCTAGGCGTGAACTACGAGCAAATCCCGGTCAACGCACCGGTCGTGCCCGTGCACACCTACAGCAAAGACGGCATGATGCGGATCCAGAACCGCACCGACCCGGTCTATGCACCCAATTCCAAGGGCGGACCGCGCGCCGACAGCGAGCACTACCCACCCGCCAGTTGGTACACAGACGGCGACATCATGCGTACCGCCTATGAACGACACCGCGAAGACGACGATTGGGGCCAAGCGGGAACCCTCGTCCGCACCGTGATGGATGCTGCAGCACGCGATCGCCTCGTCGACAACATCGTGAGCCACCTGCTGGCCGGCGTGACCGAGCCGGTCCTGAAACGTGTCTTCGAATACCTGCGCAACGTCGACACCAACCTGGGTGACCGAGTCGAACACGACGTTCACGCACACAAAGGTGTCCACGCGGCCAAATCCTGATCACAGCCGCATCGACCTGAGGCGCGCCGCTGGCAACGAGTGCCGGACGATCGCCCGCGATGGGTGAACCGCTCGGGCGTCGATACCAGTGACGCAGGCGGTGGAAAGGCAAGGTGGCGAGTGCCACCCGCAGCTGATGGCCGCGTTTTTGGCCCGCCACCCCGAGTCCGCCGCCGCCATGAAGATCATCAACCAGTCCCCGCCCAGCTCGGGGTTCGCCAACAGCACCTTTCACGGGCTCAACGCGTTTCATTTCACCAACGCGACACGGGCGCCACCGCTCCCGTCCGCTGGGTGACAGTCCCGCTACAAAACGGTCAGTCCACCGGTACCCCGCCGTCGGCACAGAACGACTACCTAATCGGCGAGTTGCTGCCGCGAATAGGATTTTCACTGAAGAAGCAGCCTGAATATTTCGACACAGGAATCGACTTCCGTGGCGTCTATCACGATCGACTCGGGCTTTCCGATCACAGCACCGGCGGTGCCGAGCCGCTCGGCGACGAATCCGCGCAGGTCATCACGCACACCGTCGTCATCCCACGACGCCCGCGCCAACAAGTGCTGCATCCTGTCCGGTGTAGCATCCCCGGCCTGTTCGGACAGAGTCCAACAGTTCTTCGACGGCAGCGAGGAAAGCAGCGCTGTCACAAATGCTTTCGCCGTCGCACGGGTCTCCCGCCGTCGGAACCGGCCCGCGATCCGTCCCATCAACTCGTCCATCACCCCATCCGCGCCGCCACCACTATGCTCAGGTCCACGGCCACCACGCATCAGTCGTTGTCCACACAACCTCGACTTGACCACGCGGCGGCCGTCTCGCTTCCTCCTGGCACGACCAATGACACAGTGCCGCAATACATCGCCACCGAAAGGCAGATTGCTATCGGCGCGCCCGCCGTAACTGCCACGCCGACATCCCTCGGAAGCGGATCGACCGCATGACCGGTTGGTGAGCGGTCGTGATAAGCAGCAATGTGCCGCATGTGACGCGGCAATGGAGGAGTAGAACATGATCGGACATATCGGCATCAACGTGCCGGACTTGGCAGCGGCCCGGGCCTACTACGGCGAGCTGATGCCGCTGCTCGGCTTCGCCGAGTTCCTCAACAGCGATGACGAGTTCGCCTACCTGCCCGCCAACGGCAAGCCGGGTACCTACCTGTTCTTCTATCCAGCCCAGGAGTCCGGCGACTTCTCCCGGCAGCGCACCGGTCTACAGCACCTCGCGTTCATAGTCCCCACACGGACCTCCGTGAGCACCGTACTCGAACGTGCTCTGGAACTCGGGTCTACGACCGTGCATGAGCCGCAGGAGTTCCCGCAGTATCCACCGCCGTACTTCGCGGCATTCTGGCTCGATCCGTTCGGGCTCATGCTTGAGGCCGTATGTCACCACGACCGGGAATAGGTGGAGTACTAGGCACAAGGCCGCGCAGTTTGGGTTTCTGCTCGGTTGTCAACCGGGCAGGATATGAACGCTGATCTGGGTTTTGTAGATGTTGCGGTCGACCTCGCCCTTGGCGCGGTGTTTGGAGATGGCACGTTTGACGATGCGGGGGCTGGAGCGTTGGCGTCGTAGTGGCATCGGGCTGGACAGGACCGCGCGGCCGATGGTGCCGATCAGGTTGATCGTGGTGGTGGCGAGAACTCCGGTGGCCTGGATGAGCTGATCGCGGGCGGTGTGCACGGCGATGGTGAAACTGCCGCGGTCGGGGCTGAAACTCGGTGTGGCGAGCGCGGTATCGGCGATCGCGGTGCGCAGCGCCTGGTAGGTGATCAACAAGGCGTAGACCTCTTGGGCGACCCCGGCCGGGGTGCGGGCGCGCAGCACCCGCCCGCCGAGGATGGTCGATTTCAGTTCGAAATAGCTGGTTTCGATCTCCCACCGCTGATGGTAGAGATCCACCAATTCCTTTGCTGGATAACGCTTGTCGTCGGTCAGGGTTGTGATCAGCCGGTACCGCTCGACCCGGCGTGGCCCGCCGGCGCAGCTGACGGCGATCTCGGCGTCGATCACGCGCACGGTCGCCGTACCGGTGCGGGTCAGCCACGATCTGTCACCCAACCGCGCGATCGCGGGGACGCGCCGGTTGAGTTTGGCGCGGATCAGCAGATCTGCTCCGGTGCCGGTGATCTGCTCGATCAACGCCGTGACCGCGAAGTTCCGGTCGGCCAGCAACAGCATGCCTGGGCGCAGGCACCCCAAAAGTTGTGGTGCATAGGCTGTTTCCGCGATCCGCAACGGGCCGAACACGACATCGACGACGGTGCGGGTGCCACACGCCACCACCGTCAGCAACCGCAGCATCGGATACCCAGCCTGGGCGTGACCGCCGCCGTGACGCCCGAACTCGGCCACGTTGCCTGGACTGTCAGCCACGAACACACTGGTGCCGTCGATCGCGCACACCAGCAGTCCCCGCCACCGCCGGGTCCCGGCGGCCGGGCCGGCGAGCAGATCGAACAACGCCTTCAGGGGTTTGACCCCGACGCGGCGCAACGCCTGTGACAAGGCCGGGGAACCAGGACACACGAACGATCCGCCGGGCAGCCCGGCACACAACCGCGCCCATACCTGCCGATACCCGATATCGGAGAACAACGCTCCGGCCAGCAGCAGATACACCACCACCCGCGACGGCAGCAGCCGCACTCGTGACCGCACGGCACCGGCCGTTTCCAGCGCCGCGTCGACCAGGTCGAACGACACGATCCGGGTCAGTTCCCCCAGATGCCCCGGCGCGAACACACCCTCCGCGACCGGCGAGGAACGATCAATGACACACTGAACTGACAGCGGAACTCCTCGATCGAGCGGATTGTCTTGGCGGACAACACCTCTCTACCAACAGTTCCGCTGTCCCCACTCACCACCCCACCCCGCTTGACACACCAGCTCACGCGTTAACTGCGCGGCCTTGGTACTAGGCATCCAGAGAAGTTACTGCTTACCCCTTCGGGACGTTCTTCTGTTCATATGGGAACACCGGACCACGCTCCGCTGAGTCCGGTGAGCAATCGCTGCCGACACGAGCTGTGGCGGCAGTCGAAATTGTGCGCGATGCAGGGCTTGTACGAGGCCGCCGACGGCACCTACCAGGTCCTTGGGGCTCGATTTGTCCAAGTAGCAAGTGCCTACTCGTATTTCGTCGGCACTGCTCGGCCTCGAGATGAATGAACCTGCGCCCGAGAGGGTTTCGTCGGGCCTCCAGCCGACTGATCCACCTACCCAATTCGTCGGGACTTCGGGTTTCCGGTCGGCTGGGTAAGCGTCTGTGCGAATCTTGTTGGCGCTGCGAGCCTCTGACGGGACGAGCGCATGTCGAGGCGGCTTCGCTCGCCTTCCGGCTACCAGTTGGGTTTCTGGGTCTGCGCGGCCGCTTCGGTGCTCGCCCTCTCGCTCGCGCTGGTAATGAAGCACGGCCGCACCCCGGCCACCGGCGGCATCGCCCACTGACATCGTGGTGCCGGTCGAACGTACACCGAGCTGTACGCCACGCTGCAACAGTTCACTCACCGCGGCCGCACGCGGAGAACAGACGCCTACACAAGCCATCGGCCAGTACGAGGCGGAAATGGTCCCCTATGGGTTCGCCCGAGTCGCGGACTCGCTCGAGAGTTTCGGCACACACGGCGACGATTCGCTCTACCGTCCCATCGCCGGCCGATTCGCTCTCGCCGCAGCCCGCGGATATTTCAGCCTGACAGGCAAAGTTCCGGCGATGCGTCGGAAATTCCTCGACCACATGGAATCGTATCGCGGCGAATAACTCGTGTGACGCCCTTACTAACCGAGACTGAATGGCTGGCCCCAGAGGGTTTGGGTGGCGTCCATGACATTGTCGTGGATGACGATCGTGGTGTACGACCGCGCCTCGGCGTAGCCGCCGCAGCCGTCGATCGACAGGGTGTGGTCGACATACTGGGTGACGCCCGAGGAACCGGTGAAGTTGTATGTCTCGATCTGCTTGGTGCCGACCGTGCCCGGCTTCAATTGCAGCCGCATATTGGGGTCGGAGTAGGGGCTGATTCCCGAGGTGCCGACACCCGCACCCAAATCGCCGTCCCCGAGCGTCAGCCCGCCGCCGCCTCCGCCGCCGCCGCCCGAGTTGCCGCCGCCACTCGAGTCGCCGCCGCCCTCCGCACCATCGGAATTGGACGGGCTTGCGCCCGCACCGGCGCCGTCGGCGTCCCCGCCCTTCTTCGGCTGACCTGCCGCATCACCGCTGCTGTTGGCGTGCGCTGCAGAACCCAGGTCGACCTGGCAGCCCACCAGATATCCGGTCTCGATACGACCACCGGTGACCTTGACACCGTCCGGCGCGGTGACGTCGACCGATGCCACACCCGATACCCACACGTTGCGGGAGAGCGGGCTCGACGCCATGGACCCGGAGACCGTCGCATGTTCACCGCTGCGGTCGACCTGAACGGTCAGCCCGTCGCGCGTGGTGAACTGGCCGTGCCCGTCCGGCAGCGCTACCTGCGTATCGGCCGCCGCCGGACCCGTCCCGACCAGCATCGGCGCAACGGCGCACACCACGATCGCACTGCACAGCCAACCCCGCACGGCTATATTCCTCTCGACTATCTTCGAATCACGTTGCGGCACTGCATTTTCCGACATGAGCCGCAGGGCATCGGAGCGCATGCGAGCTCAGCCGATGCTGAACGGATCGCCGTACAACGTCACCTCGGCCGAACCGCGCTCGTTGGTCACGGTCAACATCGTGAACGCGCGAGCCTGCGCATATCCGGCACAACCGTCGACCTGGACACCGCGGTCGTGGTACTCCACGCCGACGGCCCCGGCCGCGGGATCGAGCCGCTTGGTATCGAACTTCACCCGGGCAACGCCGCCCGGTACGAGATTGATGCTGGGTGACAGCTCCGGACTCACCGAGTTCGGCGACACATACACATCACCGCCCAGACTCACGCCACCGGACAGATCGACTTGGCAACCGACGAGGTAGCCGGTGACGAGGGTGCCGCCGGTAGCGCCGTCGACCGTGGCATACACCGTGCCCGACATGCTCGCCGTGCGCGACAGACCGTTATAGGCCAGCGATGGAGACACGACCGCACTCTCCCCGGTCCGGCTCAGGTCGATCCGGACACCGGTTGCCGTCGTGAAAGCCTGCTGACCGTCGGGCAGTGGCACCACCGTATCTCCTTGTGCCACACCACATCCGAGCAGTATCGCCGCCAGCCCCACACCTACACCCACAGGAAAACGGCCGAACCCAGCAAGCAACTCACAGCTCCTTCTCGCCCGAACGCCAGCAAATCTCACCCATGCTTTCCCGAGCAGATGAATCGAAGCTGGTGATCAGCAGTGGATTGGCTGTGAGTTTCGGAAGCTCCGGGCCGCGAGCTCAGCGCGCGAAGGATACTTCTGGGGTGCGGGCGATGAGGAGGCGGCGGACTTTGCCTTCTGCGTCGAGTTGGGCGGTGGCGTTGAAGGAAGCCTCGAATGCTCCGGCACGGGTTGTGCGGCCGAGCACCAACTCGTAATCACCGACCACCGCACCGGTGTCGATGTGATGGACCAGCGTGCTCTTCTCGCGCTGCGCCAAGTAGTCGACCAAGCCCGCGCGGTCTCCCACGAATTCGGCGGACAGGCCTGCACCTTTGGAGAACTGCACCGACATCGCGAAGTCGTCGGAGATCATGCCCAGTACGCAGTCGGGATCGTCCGAATCCATGTATTCGAACCACCGGGCCAGCACCGGGGGCACCGCGCTCGTCATCCTACCGCTCCCTCGACGTGGAAATCTGTTGGTAGCAGCGCGAATTCGGCGCTGAACGACACTTGGTAGCGATCGATCAGCCCGTCGGCGCCGATATGCATCGCGCCGACGAAGTAACCGGTTGTCGTCACGTCGTTCTCGGTGACGGCGCCGTATGCGAACTCCACGCCGTCGGCGGCGGCCACCCGCAACAGCCGGTGCTTGCGGTTCACCTTCGGCCGGCCCTTCAGGTATTCGAGCATGGCCGCCCGGCCGTGTCCGAGGTTCACTCCGGTGGGCAGCAGCATCGCGAACTGGACGTCTTCGGCGAGCAACGCCACCGCGTCGTCCAGTCGCCCGCTGTCCAAGGTCGCGTAGTAGCCCTCGATGGCCAAAGTCATGAAATGAACTTAGTTCAGTATCTCCCTTCTTGTCCAGGCTCCGGCGCGATACTCTCGAGACATCAAACTGAACTCAATTTAGGTAGGTTAGATGTCCGCACCCGCGATAGAAGTGCCATGGCCCCGCACGGATCCACCTGCGCTGACACCCGGACCGGAGCAGTCGGAGCTGCGTGCGGCCATCCGCGGCCTACTCGCCAAACACAGCGGTATCGAGCAGGTACGAACGGCCGCTTCCGCCGAACTCGGCTATTCACCACAGCTGTGGAAAACCCTCGTCGATGACATGTCGGTCACCACATTGGCGGTCCCCGAAAACCGCGGCGGCCTCGGCTACGGCATGGTCGAGCTGGGGATCGTGCTCGAGGAATGTGGTCGCGCGCTCGCATGCGAGCCGGTGTACACATCGGCAGTCCTCGGCGTCCACGCACTACTGTCGGCGGATCCCATTCAGGACGCGGACCTGCTCGCCGGAGTTCTCGACGGAAGCCTGCTGGCGACGGTCAGCGCCTTGTCCGCCACCACCGATCACGTGCACGCGGAGTCGACGCGGACCGGGTGGCTATTGCACGGCACAGCGACCCACCTGGTAGGCGGCGGCAATGCCGATATAGCCGTCGTTTCGGCGCAATGCCCGGACGGCCGCCGGCTGTTCGCTACCCAACCGGGCGCACCGCTCGTCCGAACCGAACGTCGAGTACTCGACCCCACGCGCCGTCGAGCCGATCTCACCTTCGATCAATGTCCGGCGATCGCGCTCACCGACGTCGATGCCACCGAGGCGACCGCCGCGCGGCTGGGCGAGCTGGCAACGCTGGCGCTAGCGTGCGAGAACACCGGCATCGTCGACCGCCTGCTCGAGATGACCGTGGAGTACGTGCGGACTCGGCACCAGTTCGGTCGCCCCATCGGCTCGTTCCAGGCTGTCAAACATCGGCTGGCCGATCTGCTGGTCACTCTCGAACGTGCTCGATCGGCCTCCCGCTATGCGGCGGCGATATATGCACAGGACCCAGGATCGGCCTCGTTGGCCGTGGCGGTCGCCGGAGCCGTTTGTACCGATGCGGCGGTGCACGCGGCGGCAGAAGCGATCCAGCTGCACGGTGGCGTCGGTTTCACCTGGGAACACCCCGCCCACTCCTACTTCCGCAGGGCAATGGGAAACGAAGCGCTACAGGGTGATTCACGTGCGCAGCGAGCGCGAATCGGCACCCTGATCGGTATCTGAATCAGCCAACGGCGCCAGCCCTCCTGTTGACGTGGAGCGGTTGCCTAGGTAAAACTGAATTGAATCCAGTTCAAGTTCAAGAAAGAGGTTCGAGATGGTGGACACCGACCACATCGTGTTGGAGAAGGACGGCGACGTCGCCCGCGTGTGGCTCAATCGCCCGCACAAGAAGAACGCTGTCACCACAGAACTTCTGCACCGACTCGACGAAATCATCGTCGAGGTCGACAACGACCCAGATCTCAAAGTCCTCGTGCTACGCGGCCGCGGCAATACGTTCTGCTCGGGCTTCGACCTGGACGAACTGCTTGCCAACTATGTCGGCAGCACCAATGCGATGGATGTCGCGGTGCTCTCGGCCAAGGTGTGCGACCGCCTCTACTCGATGAACACGCCATCGGTGGCGGTCCTCGAGGGGCATGTGACGGCCGGCGGATTCGAGCTGATGATCTCCTGCGACTTCGCTGTCGCATCCGAGGACGCGCTGATCGGTGACTTCCACATTCGCCGTGCGCTTTTCGGTGGCGCGGGTCCGATCTACCGGTTGCCCCGCATGATCGGTATCCGTAAGACCAAGGAACTGATGTTGACCGGAAAGCTGCTGTCCGGCAAGCAAGCCGTGGACTTCGATCTGATCAATGCTTCGGCACCCGCGGCCGAACTCGACGACCTGGTCGCCGAATTCATCGCACCGATCGTCGACAAGAGCCCATTCGCCATGAAGCTCACGAAGATGACCATCGACCGCGGTCTGGATGCGGACATCCAATCGCTCATGGTGATGGAGCATCTCGCGGTGGGCAATGCCCTGCAGTCCGAAGACGCACGCGAGGGCGTGAACGCATTCCTCGAGAAGCGCGAACCGAAGTGGGTCGGTCGCTGAACAACGCCGCTCCGTACGACTCGAAGAGGAGATCGACATGGGCGAGCACGCAGCATCGGTACTGGAAGGTAGCCGGTGCACGGTCTGTGACACGGTCGCATATCCGGCAACCACCATGTGCGCACGATGCGTCCAGCCGACGGCCACCGCAATGGAGTTGAGCACGCGGGGAGTGGTGTGGGCCTACACGGTCCAACGGTTCCCACCGAAGTCGCCACCGTATATCCCTCCTGCCGAAGGCTTTTCAGCATTCGCGGTGGGCTATGTCGAGCTTCCGGAAGGTATTCGCATTCAAGCAATCCTGGAGTGCGCGGACTTCACCGAGTTGGACCGGGCACCGGTGCACCTCGTCGGCACCGCACCGGTACCTCGGTTCGCGGTCGTTTCACAGCAAAGAGAAGCGCAGTGACACAAACAGTTTCGATCATCGGAGCCGGGCTGTCGAAGTTCGGCAGGCAGCCCGGCAGCACCGGCCGTCAGATGGCGGTCAGCGCCATCGCCGCCGCACTCGACGATGCCGGGTTGACCTGGCCCGACATCGATGTCGCCGTCGGCGGTAGCGACGGTTCGGGACTCGCCGACACCCTCGTCGCCGAACTCGGTTTCACCGGAATATCTTTCAGCAATGTGAAGAATGGCTGCGCCACCGGTGGCAGCGCACTGTTCTCGGCGGTCAATGCGGTCCGTTCCGGAACCGCCGAAATCGCGCTGGCGGTCGGATTCGATAAACACCCACGCGGAGCCTTCGATCCGACACCGGCCGAATGGGGGCTGCCCGAGGGTTACGGCGCGGCCGGGCTCATGGTCACCACGCAGTTCTTCGGCGCCAAGATCGGCCGATATATGCGCGAATACGGGATTTCCGGCACGACCTTGGCGAAGGTTGCCGAAAAGGCGTACCGAAACGGCAGTCTGAACCCGAATGCCTGGCGACGTGCAGCGATCTCGGCCGACGAGATCGCCGCCGCCGATATGGTGAACGACCCGTTGACGCGATATATGTTCTGCTCCCCGGGCGAGGGCGGGGCCGCCGTCATCGTCGCCACCGAGGCCGCGGTCCGGCGACTCGGCGGTCGCCCGGTCCGGTTGCGCGCGATCAGCCACCGCACCCGCCGCTTCGGCTCATTCGAAGTATTCAGCCCGGCCGTCCAAGGCGGGGGCGAACCGACCAGCGTGAGCGCCGACGCGGCCGCGGCGGCCTTCGAACAGGCGGGCATTTCCCCTGCCGATGTCGACGTCGCGCAACTTCAGGACACCGAGAGCGGTGCCGAGATCATGCATATGGCCGAATGCGGCTTCTGCGAGCACGGCGAGCAGGAGTCGATGATCGCGGCAGGCGACACCGAGATCGGCGGGCGACTGCCGGTCAATACCGACGGTGGGTGCATCGCCAACGGCGAACCCATCGGCGCATCGGGTCTGCGCCAGGTGCACGAGATAGTCACCCAGCTGCGCGGCGAAGCCGGAGATCGACAGGTACCCGGAGCACCGAAGGTCGGCTTCACGCACGTGTACGGAGCGCCCGGAATCAGCGCCTGCACCGTGCTTTCGGTGTGACATGACAACACTTTTCGAGGTGAATCAGTGACCACACAGACACTTCCCGACCTCGTCCGCTTCACCGATGAGGCGCTCGCCTGGTTGAGCAGTGTGGCAGTCCGCCGAGCGGAATCGGTCTGGGGTTCGGGTTCGGATTCGGTAGCCGTTTTCGAGAGCTGGAACGCCGAGGAGGAACGCGCGCACACCGACCGGATCCGCGAGTACGAGCGCGCCAAATTCGACGCGGGCTGGGGCGCGCTGAACTGGCCCGAGACCTACGGCGGCCGCGGTCTGCCGCTGTCGTACGTCCTTGCTTTCCGGCGCGCCGAAGCGGACTTCGATGTGCCACGGCGCACCGAGATGTTCTCGGTGACACAACAACTGGTCGCTCCCACCATCGAGCAATGGGGCACCGACGAGCAGCGGTCACGCTATGTCCGGGCCATGCTGCGCACGGATATCATTGCCTGCCAATTGTTCTCGGAAACCGAGGCCGGTTCCGATCTGGCAGCGGTGCGGACGCGCGCCGTCCGATCCGCCGATGGCATGTGGACGCTCGACGGCCACAAGGTGTGGACCTCGGGCGCGCGGGTGTCCGATATCGGCGTCGCCGTGTGCCGAACCGATACCGCGGCAGCGAAACACGCCGGACTCACCGTCTTCCTGGTGCCGATGACCACACCGGGGGTGACCGTTCGCCCGATCCGGCAGATGACCGGTGGCAGCTCGTTCAACGAGGTCTTCCTCGATGGTGTTCGACTCGACGACAGCTACCGGCTCGGACCGGTGGGGCAGGGCTGGCCGGTAGCGCTCACCGTATTGGCCGCCGAACGCCTCGACGGCGGCAACCTCGGTCTGGCGAACGCGGATCAGGCGGTCGCGCTGGCCCAGCATCTCGGACGGGAGCTGACCGAGATCGAACGCGATAAGGTCGCCGACCTGGTAATACGCAGCTATCTACAGCGAATCGGCAATATGCGGGTGGCGGGCGCCGTCGTCGCGGGCAAGGACCCCGGACCGGAGGCCTCGATCGGGAAACTACTGGCGACCGACACGATGGCGCGCACGTCCGAGGTGGTGCGCCTGCTACTCGGGCCAGACCTCACCGTGGACTCCGGTCGCTGGGGAACCTTCGCGTGGGCCGAGCACATTCTCGGCGCGCCCGGCTATCGGATCGCCGGGGGAACCGACGAGATTCAGCACAACATCATCGCCGAGCGAGTTCTCGGACTACCGAGGGAGCCACGCCCATGAGTTCAGGTAGCGATTCCGTAGGGGGTGGCGGTCGGGCGACGGGTGGGCACACCGTGGAACAACGCGTCAGAACCCGGCTGCAGGCGGACCGCGACGTGACGGTCACCGCATTCGAACCGCTGCTCGGCGGACATTCCGGCTTGACGTACCGGGTGCGAACGACCGGCGGTGACTTCGTGGTCAAGGCCGTACCCGAGGGGCAGCAGGCCATCGGCCGGCACGACATGCTGCGACAGGCCCGGATCATGCAGGCATTGGCGCACACACCTGTTCCCGTACCGGACATCGTTGCGGTCGACGACATCGAACCCGCCTGGTTCGCCATGGAATTCGTGGCCGGGGAGGCGTTGGAACCGGTACTGGACGATCCGGCCGTCGAAACCGGCTTGGCCGCGGCCCGGATGCGGCGGGCCGCGGAAATTCTGCCGCGCCTGCACGCAATAGATCCGAACACCGTGCCCGGCGCGCAAGCACCGCTGACACCGGACGCCGAACTCGCCCGCTGGGCTCGCACCCTCGGCGCCGTCCCGCCCGACCTCGTTGCCGGTGGCGACCGGCTGCTCGAGCTGCTCGGCCGGACCACACCCGAACCGACCACACCGACACTGGTGCATGGTGATTACCGCCTCGGAAACATCATTTCCGACGGGGTCGAACCGGTCGCGTTGATCGATTGGGAGATCTGGAGCGCAGGCGACCCTCGGGTCGAATTGGGCTGGTTCCTCGTCTTTGCCGATGGCAGCAACTTTCCCGGCGTCGGCCGGGAGGTGCCCGGGCTGGCTTCGGCGCAAGAGCTGGTCGACCTGTATGTCGGCGACGGGCCCGCGCTCACCGATATGACGTGGTTCGACGCGCTGGGCCGCCTCAAGATGGCCGCGATCATGGGCCACAACCTGCGCCGACACCGCGAAGGTCGGCACTACGACCCCGACCAGGAAAAGCTGCCCGCCACCATCAACCGCCTGATCGAGACCGGGACCGCGCTACTCGCCGGTTGATATCGACCGCACCAGTTCAGGAGCCGCACCGTGGATTTCTCCTACTCCCCCCGCACGCAGGATCTGCTCGGCAAACTCGAATCCTTCATGGACGAGTACGTCTATCCCGCGGAGCAGGTGTTCGACGCCCAGATCGCGGCGAACGACAACCCCCATGAGCAGCCGCAGGTCATGCGAGATATGCAGGTCAAGGCCCGCGAATCAGGTCTGTGGAATCTGTTCATGACCCACGACGGCCTCGGCGCCGGGCTCACCAATCTGGAGTACGCGCCACTGGCCGAGGTAGTCGGTCGATCCATCATCGGCAACGAAGCCATCAATTGCTCGGCTCCAGACACCGGCAATATGGAAATTCTGGCCATGTACGGGACCGAGCAGCAGCGCCAGCTTTGGCTGAAACCATTGTTGGACTGCACTATTCGCTCCGCATTCGCGATGACCGAACCCGCGGTGGCCAGCTCCGACGCCACCAACATCACCTCCACCATCGTTCGTGACGGCGACGAGTACGTCCTCAACGGCCGTAAGTGGTACACCTCCGGCATTCTCGACCCGGACTGCAAGCTCATCATCTTCATGGGCAAATCGGATCCGCAGGCACCGACATATCGCCAGCAGAGCATGATTCTGGTCCCCCGTGACACCCCGGGGATCGAAGTGCTGCGCGATCTTCCGATGTTCGGCTTCCGTGACCGGCTCGGCCACGGCGAAGTCCAGTTCACCGATGTCCGCGTTCCGGCCGAGAATATGCTCGGCGCCGAAGGTGACGGTTTCGCCATTGCCCAGGGCCGGTTGGGACCGGGCCGCATGCACTACGCGATGCGCGCCATCGGCATGGCCGAGCGTGCACTCGACATGATGTGCCAACGCTCCCTGGAGCGCATCGCATTCGGCGGTCCACTGGCCGATCGCGGTGTCGTACGCGAGTGGATTGCCCGCAGCCGCATCGAGATCGATCAGATCCGCCTGCTCGTCCTGAAGTCGGCCTGGCTCATCGACAATTACGGCAACGCGGCCGCTCGATCGGAAGTCGCCGCCATCAAGGTCTCGGCGATGGAAGTGGCGCACACCGTCGTCGACCGCGCGGTGCAGACCTACGGTGCCGCAGGCGTCAGCGACGACACCGTCCTGGCCCGCCTGTACGCCATCACCCGGGCACTGCAGATCGCCGACGGTCCCAACGAAGTACACCTGCGTACCATCGCCCGCCTCGAATTGAAGAAGCACAAATGAGCACAACGGAATTGACCGGAAAGGTCGCCTTGGTCACCGGCGCCAGCCGCGGCCTCGGACTGGCGATCGCGCGCGGGCTGCGTGACGCGGGCTGCACGGTTATCGTGTCCAGCCGCAAACGCGACGCGTGCGAGCAGGCCGTTGCCGCACTCAGCGACGGCGATGGGCCGGGCAGCGCGCACCCGTTCGTATTGCATGTCGGCAAGTGGGAGTCGATCGAACCGGCCGTCGATCGAATCATCGCCGATTTCGGCAGGCTCGATATCGTCGTGAACAACGCGGGTATCGCACCGCTGGCCGACAATCTGCTGTCGGTCTCGGAAGCACTGTGGGACAAGACCATCGAGGTCAACCTGAAGGGCCCGTTTCGCCTGATGGCGGTTGCCGGTGACCGGATGGCCGCCGCCGGTGGCGGGTCGATCATCAATATCTCGAGCATCGGGGCGGTCCGGCCGAGTCCGCCCGAGGCGATGTACGCGGCGGCCAAGAACGGGCTCAACGCATTGACCATGGCGTTCGCTCAGGAGTACGCGCCCACTGTGCGCGTCAACTGCGTGATGCCGGGCGGATTCGCGACGGATATGGCCGAGAACTGGGATGAGGAGTTCGTCGGGAAGATCATCGATCGCCTGCCCGCCGGTCGGCTGGGGCGGCCGGCGGAAATCGCCGGTCTGGTCACCCACCTGGCGAGCGCCGCCGCCGGTTACACCACCGGTGCGATCATCCCCGTCGACGGCGGCCGGACCGCGGTGTACTGATATGCGAAACGATATGAGTGCCAACGGATCCGACACCGGAACGACGCTGGACGATCTGTTCGGTTTGTCCGGCCGGGTCGCCGTCGTCACCGGCGCGTCGTCCGGCCTCGGGATGGGCTTCGCGAACGCTCTCGCCGGTGCCGGGGCCACCGTGTACGCGGCCGCTCGCAGGCTCGACCGGTTGGCGGCGCTGGCCGCGGATAACCCCCGGCTCATTCCGGTTCGCTGTGATGTGACATCCGACGAGGACCGCCGAATGTTGGTCGACCGCTGCTATGAGCAGTCCGGACGGCTCGACGTACTGGTCAACAACGCGGGCAGGCCCGGTCCCCCGCACGCCGAGGACGAAACGGTAGCCGGGTTCGCATCGATACTCGAGGTCAACCTGGTGGCTGGATTTCACCTCGCCACCTATGCCGCGACGCGACTGCCCGAAGGGGAACGCGCGTCGTATATCAATATTTCGTCGGTGATCGGGCTGGTCTCGACCGCACCGATCGGCGGCGCGAGCTACGCCGCATCCAAGGCCGGGATACTCGGACTCACCAGGGAACTCGCCGGGCAGTGGGGGCGCAGAGGGATCCGGGTGAACGCCGTCGTCCCGGGCTGGTTCGACACCGAGATGACCGATGGCCTGTTCGACAACGAGAAGTCGGCGGGGTGGGTGCGGCGCAACACCATGCTCGGCCGTGGTGGCAATGCCGGTGAAATCGACGGCGCGGTCCTGTTTCTCGCCTCCGGCGCGTCGTCCTATATGACCGGGCAGACGCTCATTGTCGACGGCGGCTGGACGGCTCGCTGATGCTGGCCGTCCAACTGACCGAGTGGGGTACCGAACCACAGTTGCGCGAAGTCGCCGTTCCGGAGCCGCGTGGTGCGGAACTCCTGCTGCAGGTCACCGCGGCAGGGTTGTGTCGCTCCGATCTGCATGTCATGGATGCCGCCGAATCGAGTTTCGACTATCCACTGCCGCTCACCCTCGGCCATGAAGTCGCGGGCACGGTGATCGATGCCGGCCCCGGTGCGGATAAGTCCTGGCTCGGCGAAGCCGTTGTGGTCCATGGCATCTGGGGCTGTGGCCGCTGCCGCAATTGTGCGCGTGGACGGGAGAACTACTGTCTGACACTGCGGCCTCGGTCCGACGGCAGACTGGCTCCGATCGGCAATGGCCTCGGCTATCACGGTGGTCTGGCACAGGCCATGGTTGTTCCCTCGGCCCGATACCTTGTTCGGACCGGCGATCTGGCACCCGCCATCGCCGCTCCCCTCGCGGACGCCGGGACGACCGCCTACCACGCTGTGCGCCAGCACGCCGATGTCATCGACGAATCCGCGATCTGTGTGGTGATCGGTGTCGGCGGACTCGGTCACCTGGCGATTCAGATCCTTCGCCACTTCGGTGCCGGACGTGTCCTCGCCATCGACAACCGGCCGGAGACGCTCCCCGTCGCATTGCGGCTGGGCAGCGATGCGGCGTTTGCCGATCTCGCCTCGGCGCTCCCCGCACTCGACGGCGGTGCCGACCTGATCCTCGATTTCGTCGGCACGTCCGACACGATGGAGTCGGCCGCGCGAGCGCTCGCGCCAGGGGGCCGACTCGCGGTCGTCGGCAGTGCGGGCGGCCGCCTGGCCATGGGCAAACGTATCGGCCTCGCCGCCGGGTGGCAGGTGGACGCACCGTTCTGGGGTACCCGATCGGATCTGGAGGCCGTGGTCGATATGGCTATCGGCGCGACACTCCACGTCGCGGCCACGACCTATCCCCTCACGGACGCGGTCGACATCTACCGGCGCCTTCGGGCCGGGACCGTCACCGGACGCGCGGTCCTCGTGCCGCCGCCGTCGACGTGCGGTGCGCCGCAGCACGTGGAAGCGAGTAGACAGATATCGAGCGTCGCGAGAGAAGTGGGGCGATGAAGACACTTGCGCAGGAAATGATCGAGCGGGCACAGCGTGCGCCGGACCAGATCGCGGTCGTGGACGAATTCGGTCGCCACACCCTCGGAAAGATCGTCGCAGCGGCCCGAGCGCTGGCCGAGCGGATCGAGTCCATCGATTCGGCCCCGCCCACTGCCCTCATCCAGGCCGACAACACCTGGCACACGGTGGCGGCCGCCGTGGCGGTCGGTCTGCGGGGTGGTGTCGTCGCGGTATTCGGCGCGCATGCCACCGAATCCGAGTTCGCGCTGGCTGTCGAGGATATTGCCCCGGATATGGTCGTCGCGGCACCGGACTCGCTGCTGCGCTGGGGTGTGCGGGAGGATCGCTTCCCGATTCGGGCGGCTGCCTTCGACGCACGCGTGTTGCGCTCGCGAACCGGCCCGTTCGATTCGGTGGACCGATGGCACGGAGGCACGGCCATTGCGATGACCTCCGGTTCTACCGGGCGTCCCAAATGTGTTGTGCAATCCGAAGAAGCCATCCGCTACGCCTGCCAGTGCACCATCGACACCGTTCGACTGGAGCCGGATGAGGCTGTGGGAGCGTTCGTACCACTGTCTTCGGTGGCCGCGTTCTGTTTCGGCATGTACCTACCTGCCTATCTCGGCGGCACGATGGTGTCGATCGGCAAATGGGAACCTGCCGCGGCCCTGGCGGCCATGGCGGAGCACCGCGTCGCCTGGACAATGCTGGTTCCGACCATGGCCCTGCAACTGTCGGTGGCCGACGGCTCCGAAGGCACGTTGTCCGCCCTGCGCGCGATGACCGTAGGCGGCGGTCCGATGAACGAACGCGCGCTGCATACGGCCGAGGAAAAGCTCGGTACCACGTTCCTGCGGGTTTTCGGTATGTCCGAATGTCTCGGACACACCACGCCACAACTCGACGACCCGACCGCCATCAGGCTCGGCCGGGACGGGCGACCGTTCCGAGGCACCGTCGTGCGGGCGGTCGACACCGCCGGGAAGGTCGTGGCCGCCGGTGCGATCGGCGATGCACAGGTAAAGGGCCCGTCCCTGTTCGTCGGCTATGCCCGAGACGGCGTCGCGATTCCCCCGACACTCACCGCGGACGGTTTCCTCCCGACCGGTGATCTGGTCGAGGTGGCAATCGACGGCTCCATCCGGGTGACGGGGCGCCAGAAGCAGATCATTATCCGCGGCGGGCGCAATATCGATATCAACGAACTCGAATCGGCCATCGCGAACGTGCCGGGCATCGTGCAAGTGTGTGTGGTCCCGGTGCCCGACGCTCTGCTCGGTGAACGAGCGGCAGCGCTGGTTGTCGCCGACGGCGAACCGCTGACATTGGCCACTGTCACCGATCAACTCGCGGCGGCGGACTTTCCCAAGTCGAAGTGGCCCGAGTACCTGTTCACGGTGCAAGACCTGCCGCAGAACACCGTCGGCAAGTTGTCCCGGCCCGAGGCTGTGCGGTTGGCGACACAGCTGGCCGCAGTTGACCCGAGTTCACCTCAGTTCCGGTAGAGTCGTTTCGAATGCACACCATCGAATGCGGGGGTATGAGCGCTGATGACCGTTGACTCGGAGGTCCGCCGCGAAAGCGCGCGCTCGAAGCGCAGCGGAATCCTCACCGCTGCCATCGAACAGTTCGGAAAAGTCGGTTACGAGCACACCAAATGGGCGTCGATCGCCGACGAGGTGGGTATCGGTCAGACCGCGCTGTACCACTATTTCGAATCGAAGGCCCACTGCCTGCTGACGATCATGCGACTCGAACTGGCCGACTCGGCCGAAAGGTTCAACGTCGCGGTTGCCGATCAGGCCGACCCGGAGCAGGCGCTGCGCGCCGCCATCGGCGCGGCGCTGACTGCCTCGCCGACCGATGCCCTACAGCGCCGCATCCTGCAGAACCATATGGATTTGCTGGCCGCCCCGCGTCAGTCGGCCAAGGAAGAGGCCGAACGCCTGCGGTCGCGCGAGCTCGTGCGACAGATCGAGCAGAATTGGACCGGGCTGATTTCGGACGGAATCGAGGCCGGCGTCTTCACTCCGGGCGATCCCCGCATGCTCGGTCGAATGGTCCTCGGCCTGGTGATCAGCGTCTGGCGCTGGTACCGGCCGAGGGGCAACGTCACCCTCGAGCAGATCACCGAGTCGGTCACCGAAGCAGCAGTACGGATCGTGCGTAACTGAGCTCCCACCGCCCACACGGTGGGAGCTCTACGCCCGCCGAAACTGAACAGAATTCAGTTAGGAGTCGCATGTACAACCTGATCGTCCTCGCATCACGTCCCAACGATTGGACCCACGAGCAGTTCATCGAATGGTGGCGGGGTGAACACGCGGAGGTGACCTACCCGCTGCCGGGCCTGCTGCGCTGGCAGCACACCGAACTCCTCGAATTCTTCGACGAGAAGTCGTCCGGCTGGGACGGTCTGTCGATTCTGAGTTTCGAATCCCGCGAGGCGCTCGACGCCGCATTGGCGAGCCCGGAATGGCAGGCCGCCGTCGAGAACGTGGGCACTATGCGGGGACGGCGCATGATCTGGTACGGCGAGGAGAAGACGATGGTGCCACTCGCCCCCGCGACCCAATGAGCGCCGAATGGGCCGAACCCGGGTGTTATCCGATAACCGATGGGATCCACCGCATCCCGCTGCAGATGCCGCAGGACGGCCTGCGCGCGGTCAACGTGTACGTACTGGAAACCGACAACGGCCTCGTACTCATCGACGGCGGCTGGCACCGGCCCGACACCTACCGGGAGCTGTCCGGCGCGCTGGCCCGAATCGGCCGGTCGGCAGCCGATATTCACGATGTCTTCGTCACCCATATCCACCGCGACCACTACACCTTCGCCATCGAACTGCGTCGTCGGCACGGCTGCCGAGTTCATCTCGGCGCCGATGAAGCCGGCGGGCTCAGCGCCATTCACGCACTGAACAGCAACGTCCCCGACAGTTCGCTGCGGGAACTACGTCGGGCCGGCGCGGACGATATCGCGCGACGAGCCCATGCGGCAGGCATCGCCGAACCGTTCGACCGCGACGACTGGGAACAGCCCGACCACTGGCTGCGCCCCGGCGCGCTGGCCATCGCCGGGCTCGATCTCCATGCGGTAGCCACACCCGGACATACCAAGGGCCACATGATCTTTCAGGATCGCGACCGGGGGCTCGTCTTCACCGGAGACCACGTGCTGCCCACGATCACCCCGTCGATCGGTTTCGAATTGGGCCCGTGGGAACTGCCGTTGGACAACTTCCTCCGGTCATTGGCGTTACTGCAGCACGATGACGAGCAGAAGATGTTGCCCGCGCACGGTCCCACCGGAGGCAGCGTCGGGCAACGCGCTCGTGCACTCCTCGCCCATCATGACCACCGGTTCGAGCAAATCGTCACTGTCGTCGGCGATCTGGGACCGTGCACCGGCGTGGCGGTGGCCCGAGCGTTGACGTGGACGCGGCGCGACCGCGCGTTCAGCACGCTCGACGATTTCAATCAGATGGTTGCGACGTGCGAGACGATGGCACATCTGGACGTACTGGTCGCCCGAAATGTGCTGTCCGCGAAGGATGCAGACGGCGTGGAGCACTTCGAGCAAGGCGATGGACAGCTGTCGGACCATTCGATGACAAAGTAGCCGCCGCGATGAACATCGCCACCGGCGAGGTCCTGACAGAGCTGCACAAGGGCCACGCAGGCAGCGATGTCCTGCGGTTCTTCGAACAGATCGACGCGAGCATTCCGGTCGAGTTGGATGTGCACGCGGTGTTGGACAACCGCGAGACACCCCGCCGGATCGAATCACAGGACCACTAGTTGGCGGCGACTCCTTAGCGGTCAGCAAGATATGACCGCCCCGCTCTCGGTCGGCGGGCACCACGGGCTTCGCCGGTCAGGCGCAGGTCCAGCCGCCGTCCACGTAGAGTTCGGTGCCGGTGATGAAGGTCGAATCGTTGCCCGCCAGGAATGCGACTGCGGCCGCGACCTCTTCGGCGCGGCCGAGTCTGCCCATCGGGGTGTTCGCGACCATCGCCTGGTGTCGCTCGGTGCCCTCGTATCGTTCGAGGAGTTGCGGGGTTTCGATGAATCCCGGGTGGATCGAGTTGACTCGCACTCCCCTTGTCGCCCAATGCAATGCGGCGTTTTTCGTCATGCTGCGGACGGCGCCCTTCGCCGCGGCGTAGGCCAGACTGTTGCCCAGGCCGCCGACGGTGCCGAGGATCGAGCAGATATTGACGATCGATCCGCCGCCGGTGTGCTCGATCAGTGCGCCCGCATGCTTCATACCCAGCCAGGTGCCGGTCTGGCTCACCTCGATCACCCGGTTGTATCGGTTCAGATCCTCGTCGACTACCGATGCCAGACTGCCGATGGCGCCGTTGTTGACCACAGCATCGAGACCCGGGAAGCGTTCGGAGACCGCGGACACCACCTGCTGCCACTGGGCCTCCTGCGCGATGTCCAGTCCTAGAACCTGGTGCCGCTCACCGTGTTCCAGACCGGCGGTCAGCTTCGCGCATGCCTCGACATCGATATCGGTCACCACGACCGATGCCCCTTCCTCGGCCAGGCGGCGCACGATTTCGACGCCGATTCCCCCTGTCGCGCCGGTCACCAGTACGACCTTGCCGTCGAGCCTCGAAACACCGAGAGTCATTGCCGTGCAGCCCTTTCGAGGTCAGAGATTACTGAGGACGTTGCGGCCGCCGACCAGCATGGCGAGTGCAACGCCGATCGTGGTGACCGCTGTCATGAGCAGCGCCATCGCCGCGACCAGTGGGTAGGAACCGTTCTGCCACATATCGAACAGCAGGGTCCCCATCACCTGGGTGGTCGACGCACGCACCAATAGCGAGGCCGCGAATTCGTGCGTCAGCAGAATGAACATCAGCGCGACCGCGCTGAGGATGGTGGGGCGCATCAACGGCAGCATGATCCGCGCGTTCGTGACGAATGGTGATGCTCCGCTGGTTGCCGACGCCTCGGTATAGGTGCTACCGAGCGACAGCATCGCGGTCATCTGCATGCGCGTCGCGAAGGGCAACATCAGTACGACGTAGACGAGGATGATCACTGTTCGCGTCCCGTACAGAATCAGTGGCGGCTCGGTATAGGTGAGCAAGAAACCGACGCCGAAGATCACCGCCGGGATGCCGAGCGGCAATGCCGTGACGAAGTCACCGATCAGCGCCAATATTTTGTAGCGTCGGCCCCGCACCATCAGGTTGGCCATCACGTAGCCGATGGGTACGCAGATCGCCACCGCGCCGAGCGATGTCAGCACACTGGTGATCACCGATTCGACGATCGCGTCGGTGGAGGCCAACTCTCGGAAATTGTCGAGCGTGAACAGATCCCACGACAGTGACCCTGACCAGTACCGCGTCGAGGCCACGATGATCAACCCGACCAAGGGGATGACGAGGGCGAACAACGCGTAGCCGACGATCGTCACCGTGGCCCAGGTGGCGCGGCCGGTGGACGGCGCGAACGCCTTGCCGCCGTGGGTGACGAAGCGAATCTGGTTGCCCAGCAAGGCCTTCTGGATCAGCACCAGGACAAGCCCGAAGATCACCAGTGGCGAACCGGCCGCAGCGGCGGCGGCGAAGTCGGACGGTGATTCGGACACTCGCCGATACATCTCGGTGGTGAGCACTTTGACGCCACTGTTCTGGCCCAGCAGCAGTGGACCGGTGAACTGACCGAGCCCCAGCAACAACGCAATTCCGCCGCCGTAGATCAACGACGGGCGCAGCAGTGGCAGCACCACCCGGAAGAACACTCCGAGCGTGGACGACCCACTCACCTGTGCGGCCTCGAGATGTTCCGAGCTGATGTTCTGCATGCCCGCACTGACGAAAAGGTAGACGAACGACGTCAGTCCGAAGGCCGTGAGAATGATGATCCACGGAACGGTGTAGACATCGATCGGTCCGATGTCCGATCCGCTCCACCACGGCAACTTCCTGAGCACCAGGTTCAGGTAACCGGGCCCTGGCGACAGCAGAAAGGCCCAGCCGACGACATTGGCGACCGCGGGCATGACGATCGGCAGGATCGGGATGATCCGCAGGAAGCCGAGTTTCGCCGGAAGTCGGCTCGCCGCGAACGCCAGCACCGTGCCGAGCACCATCGCGATCACGAGCGATCCGAGGGCCAGTGCGATGGTGGTCCCGATCGTTTCCGCGATATCGAAGCGCCCGTACTGGTTTCGATAACCCTGCGCGCCGTTTTCGAATGCCAACGATTGCAGCCGGATCATCGGCAATACGACCAGATAGGCGAGAACTGCCAGCAACGCCAGATATCCAATTCTGGCCCGCCAGTGCGCGGGTATCGCAAGGGACCGGGTGGCGGTCAGCGTGGCCATCACGACTGCCCTCCCGCACCCGCCGTCGCCAGCTCCGGCACATCGGCGTCGGCGCCGTCTGGGTGTGCGAACACGCGCAAGCTGGCGGGAGAGAAACTGACGATCATGGGATCTCCTGGGCGGCTTCGTCGCAACGTGGCACCATAGGCGGCCGCATCGACCCGCACCGCGAGCTGTTCGCCACCCGTTCGGACGGTCACGTCGAAGTGGCGGCCGCCGTATTCGTATGTCACCAACTCGGCATGCAATGCCACATCGCCCTGCGGCACTTCGTCGATCGACGAATGCACCACGACATCGTCGGGACGCAGCCGCGCGACCGCGGACGTACCTTCGTCGGCTCGTCCGCGCACAACCGCACGCGTCAGGTCGATATCGTCACCGGCCGAGGTCATCCAGCCACCGGGACCACGGCGCAGTTCCAGCCGGTTGGCCATACCGATGAATGCGGCCACGTACTCCGACACCGGATGCTCGAAAACCTGCTCCGGCGCATCGTATTGTTCGATCTTGCCCGCCTTCATAATGGCGACGCGGTCGCCGAGGGCAAACGCCTCGGCTTGGTCATGGGTGACGAAAACCGCCGTGAATCCGAGACTTCGATGCAGCTGATGGATTTGTGAACGAACCTGATCTCGCAATCTGGCATCCAGGTTGCTCAACGGTTCGTCGAAGAGCACCAGATCCGGTTGGGCCACCAAGCCACGGGCCACCGCGACGCGCTGCTGCTGTCCACCGCTGAGCTGCGCCGGGTACCGGTCGAGCAGCTCTGCGCAATCGACCATGGCAGCGGCACTTTCGACGGCTCCGCTCGAGATCTCCTTCCGCAATTTGCGGACCTGGAGCGGATACCGAATGTTATTGCGCACGGTCATATGTGGCCACAGCGCGTACGACTGGAACACCATCCCGATATTCCGTTTGTGGACAGGCACATTCAGCTTCGACTGCGCGTCGAACACACGCCGGTCCTTGAAGGTGATCGAACCATCCTGTGGCGTCTCCAATCCGGCGAGGCAGCGCAAGGTGGTCGTCTTGCCGCAACCGCTCGGGCCGAGTAGTACGAGGAGTTCGCCTTCCTCGATCGCGAGGTCGAGCTGGTCGACGACGACGTTCGATCCGTAGGTCTTGGTGAGACCGGAAACTGTGAACTGCGAGCTCATTTCATGCCTTCTAGGTCTGCTTCTTGGGTGTGCGGACTCCGGCGGCAGTGCCGCCATCGACCAGCAGGTCGATCCCGGTGACATAGCTGCTGTCGGCACCGGCCAGGAACAAGATCGCCTTCGCGACCTCCATGGGGCTGCCACGCCGCTGCATGGGGATGGATCGCACATAGGCTTCGACATCGTCGGCGGCGAAGTCGGGAACCGAGGTGATCTCGGTGTCGATGCTGCCCGGACACACCGTGTTGATACGGATGCCACGATCGGCCAGTTCCAGTGCCGCGACCTTGCTCAGGGCGCGGACACCGAACTTCGACGCGCCGTAGGCACCGAGTTCGGCGGTCGCGAGCACGCCCCGCAGCGACGAGATGTTGATGACCGACCCACCTGCGACCATCGCCGCGGCGGCCGCCTGCAGTCCGAGGAAGGTGCCGACCAGATTGAGGTCGATCATCCTGCGGAACTGCTGCAGCGTGGTTTGGGTCAGTGGCGCTTTCATCGCTGCCCCGGCGCTGTTCACCAGCACCTGCAGGGGGTGCCCCGCGCGATCCATATCGGATGTGACTGCCTGCCAATCGGATTCGGCAGTCACATCGAGCCGACGGTAATGCGCAGTCGGCCCCAGTTCATGTGCGCGGCGCTCCCCCGCCGCGTCGTCGACGTCGGTGAGGTACACCGTCGCGCCCTTGCTCGCGAACAGTTCGGCGGTCGCGCCGCCGATTCCGCCGGACGCTCCGGTGACCAATACGTTGACTCCACGCAATGCAGTACTCCCGTCCACTGTCAGCTCTGGAAAAGTTGGGACCACTCTTGGGAGTACTTCTCGATCTTCTCGGGCGTCAGATCACTGGTGTCCGGTGCAGCGATGTCCTGAGCCCGGGCTACCGCGCCGGGGACATCGGATAACACCGCCGCGTATCCCCCGTTGAGCGCTGCCTGTCCCTCGCGGGTGACCATGAAATTCGCCAGGACCTGAGCGGCATTGGGATGCGGCGCCACACTCGTCACCTGGCTGTACCAGGGGGTGCCCCACGGCGACGGTGGCAGGGTCCAATTGACCGGAGCCCCTGCGGCCACTTCGGTCACCAAGGGCTGAACCGAAGGCGTCACAACAATTTCACCGGAGGTCAGCGCCTGGGCGACACCCAGAGCGCTTGGGTAGATCCGTGGCTTCAGGGCGGCGAGTTGCTTCCAGTAGTCCTCGCCGTAGGTGCGCGCGTAGTACCGGTACAGATCGACGTAGGAGGCGATGCCGGACGGATTGACGATTCCGATCTTGCCCCGATAGGCCGGATTCACTATGTCCTGGGGAGATTTCAGGCCGTTCGGGACCGCACCGGTGTTCCAGCCCAGCGCGAAAACTGCCGCGCTCGTCAGCAAGAACCGGTTGTTGAGCACACTCTTGTCCGGCTGATACTCGGGAGCCTTCAGATCCGGCCCGACCAACTCGGTGGAGTACGCCCCCGATTTCGCGGCATTGGCGATCCACGCGGCATCGGTCAGCATGTGCACATCGGCTGTGCCCTTCCCGGTCTTCTTCTCCGTCTCCACCCGCGGGTTGATGTCGGCGTCGGTACCGCGCACGAAGTCCAGCTTGATCCGCGGATACTTCGCCTGGAACGCGGTCTTCAGGGCTTCGAGGTTGGCCGGCTTCTGGCTCGAGTAGAGCATCACGGCGCCCTCCCCGTTGGCCGCGGCGACAACGTCCTCCCAGCTCCCATCGACGGGCTTGGCGGCGGACGAATTCCCACCGCAGGCGGCCAGGCCGAATGTCGAGGCGACAATCGCGAGCGCCGCGACCGCCTTGGTCAGAGATTTCATGAGGGAATCTGTTTCCTTACCTGATCGAGAAGAGCGGCCAGCTCGCCGGGCAGGCTCCGTGCACCAGCAAGAAATCCATCGAACCTCCGAAACTGAACTGACCTCAGTTTGAGAATCTATCCGCAGCCCCTTGTGGTGTCAATCACATCGAGGCAAACTCATGAAGTGAATCCAGTTCAAGAAGATCTTGTGCCCACTCGCCGGGCATCCCGGCCGCTGCGGATCGGCGCAGTTCGGCTGCGGAATCGTCTGGTCGCCACCGCGCACGGATCCGGGGTGGTCGGCGGCGGCCTGGCACAGCACGGTGACGCGGACTACTGGCGGCGCTGCGCCGCCGGGGGTGCGGCGATGGTGATCGCGGGTGGCACGGTGGTGAGTCCGGAATCGGCGAATCGAATCGGCAATATCACCGAGGCATGGCGGCCCGAGGCGATCAGCGGGCTGCGGGCGCGCGCGACCGCGATCAATAGCGAGGGTGCGGTTCCGGTATGCCAGCTCGTACACCTCGGCCGCGAAACACTAGGGGCCGAGATCTGGGAGCACCCGATCGCGCCGTCGAACATCAGATCACCGCGAGAGCCGGTGCGCGCCAGGACAATGACCGACGCCGACGTCGATCGAATGATTGCGAGCTTTGTCGCCAGTTCCCGCCACGCCGTCGAAGCGGGGTTCCCCGCGATCGAACTACATGCGGCCCATGGGTATTTGCTGGCTCAGTTCCTTTCGCCCGCTTCCAACGACCGGCCTGGGGCCGACAAAGTTGCGAGGCGGGTGCAGGTTCTGCACCGGCTGCATGCCGAGATCACGACGGCTTGTCCGGAAATGGTGCTCGGGGTGCGCGTTTCGATCGATGGTGCGCAGGAGGCCGGTCTGGACCTGGACGGACTGTGCGAGCTGATGCCGTTGCTCGACATGTTCGACTATGTGAATGTGACCGCGGGGGTGCGGACCACATATGTGCGCGATATGGCGACCGCCGAGCCGCCACTGCTCGCGCACGTGCGGCGGCTGCGCACGGCAACGACGCGGCCGTTGCTGGTGTCGCAGGCGTTTCGCTCCAGCCAGGACATCGAATCCGCGTTGGCGGCCGGAGCCGATCTGATCGGGATGGCTCGGCCGCTCATCGCCGATCCACAACTGCCGCAAAAGTTACTGCGGGGCAATGACTCTCAGATCCGGCCGTGCGTATCGTGCAATGAGGACTGTCGCACATTCACTCCAGTCCTGCTCTGCTCGGTGAATCCAACCTTGGCCCCGCCCGGCCACGACGCCCGCCCGGCGTCGCCGCTCCAGTTCGGCCTGCCACCGGCATCGTCGCGGCGAGTGGCGGTGGTGGGCGCCGGACCGGCAGGTTTGGAGGCCACGCTACAACTCACCGCGACGCACGACGTAACGCTGTTCGAGGCGAACGAGCGGATCGGTGGGCAGTTGGCCGTGGCGGCGCAGGCGCCGAACAGGGCCGGCTGGTCGAAGTTACTGCGGTTCTACACAGACAATCTCGGGAATGCCGAGGTGCGGCTCGGACACCGCGTAACACCGCGTGAACTGGTCGATTTCGATGAGGTCATCGTCGCGACCGGTGCAACTGAACTCCGCACGCCCGGTGCGCTGTCCTCGACAGGCCTGATTGCCGATCGGCATGCGATATCACCGGGAGATCGGGTGATCATCGCCGACGATGGCTTCGGCTCATGGCTTACCGTCGGCGCGCTGGAAGCCGCGTTGGCAGCAGGAGCCGCACAGGTGACCGTGGTGGTTCCGGGACCCGCATTTGCGGCCGGCATCCCACCGGAAAGTCGGGTCCAACTGATGCAGCGGCTCGCCGGGAGCCCGGTGGAGTTCGTCGTCGGCGCGGCAGTGACGGAGATACGAACGAACAGCGCAGGCACTGTCGTGTGCTGCCGACATCTCCTGTCGGGCAGGATATTCGAGATTGCGTGCGAACACGCTGTTGCCGTCGGAGAAAGGATCGCCTCCGGCTGGCAGGGCCTAGAGCAGGCCCTTGCGCGGACACGAGTGCAGGTGATCGGGGATGCGGTGGTGCCACGCCGGGTCTCGCACGCGGTGGCGGAGGGATACGCTGCGGCGCAGGCGATCACGGTCCTGAGTGTCCGATCGGGCTAGCCCACGCAGGATCAGCACCGCGCTAGAGACCGCGGTGAACGCGAGAGCGATGGACACTCCGCCGGCCGCGCATCACAGGTGGTTACGTCGGGCCAGACGCATCAGTTGTCCGACCGAGAGGGCTGCGACGAGCAGGCAGAGGGGTATCAACCCGAATGCCGCACGAATCCCGAGCAGATCCGCCGCGGCGCCGAGGAGGAAAGGGGCAGCCCCCAAGCCGAAGGCGACGCCGTAGGAGTTGCGCGACATGGCGAGTTCGGGCTGCTGATTCGACGCCCGCAGGGTGAGGGCCACGCTGAGCGGGAAGTGCAACGAGATACCCAACCCGCAGCAAATGAGGCCGCCTATGGCGATTCCCGGGTCGGCCGTGGACCAGAACACCGCGAATCCCGCCGCCGCGACCGCCAGTGCAGCCAACATCAAGGCGACGGTGGGGACCCGCGCTACCACCCATCCGCCCGCGAGTCGGCCGACCACCATGCCGCCGAGTACAGCGGAGACCCCGGTAGCAGCCGTGTTCGCGGCCATTCCGGTGTGCATTCGAAGTTCCTCGGGCGACCACAGCATCAGGCCCGCCTCGACGGAACCGGTGGCCAGCAGGCAAGTCCACGCCAGCCAGTATCGCGGTGGCAGGCCCTCGCCATCCGAATGTCGTTGATCGGCAACGATGCGGACCGCAACGGTCGACCGTCGGTGGCTCAGCGCGGTTACCGCGGCGAGTACACAGGCGAAAACAATCGAAAGGCCCATTGCCGCACGCCAGCCCAGTCCGGCGTCCACGGCGACGTTGATCAGCAATGGGGAGATGATCCCCATGCCGGCACTGGCCGCGTTGGCCTCGCTGATCGCTGCGCCGGAAGTCGTTCCGTGGTGGTCGGAGAGTCCGGTGGACACTGCGCTGAGCACGAGGATGCCGAATGTCATGGCGAATGCCGCACCGACAAGCGTGCCGGTCACCGATGGTGCCAGGCAGAATATGGCCACGCCGGTGGCCATTCCGCCCAGGGCGATCGACAGTACGACGGCTAGTGGCGACCGCCGCGTCAAGTGCGGGAACAGTGCGCCGCCGAGCACTGCGCCGACCGCCAACGCCGGTCCGTACAGGCCGGCGACCGTACGGCTCACATCCGCCTCCTGTCTGAGCAGGAGTACGGCGGGACCGAATCCGAACTGGAAATATCCGAGGGCGCCTTGCTGCGCATAGTGCAGCCAGGTGACGCGATCGCGCACCAGGCGGGTCGCCGAGTCGCTCGCAGCGATCGTCGCGGGGTGATCGAACTGGCCCTTCCGCAATCTCAAGGAACTATAAAGTTCGACTGAATCGCCGCTCAATTAATTTCAACCTTCGTTCATTTACCCGCGAGTGCGGTAGGGCCCACGCGTCATCGCTGCCATTCCGGAGTCAGGTGCCATAGTGGGCGGACGAGCTGACGAAAAGATGTCGCCGCCGCGCCCGTTACCGGGCGGTAAAATTGCTGCTCGATCGATACAACTCGGTCGCAGCAGGTCGTCGAGTACGGGCGCGGTACGGTTTTCGGCCAAACCAAACCATTCAGTCTGTCGCGCATCGGTGTCTGGTTGTGGCTTATTCTTCTCGCATAGGGTTGGCCACGCGACGCCAGCTCAAACCTGTAAATCACCGAGGTGATCGATGCGTGTTCTGGTAACTGGCGGCGCTGGTTTTATCGGCTCCCATTTGTGTGCGTTACTCCTCGATCGAGGTGATCAGGTCATATGTGTGGACGACCTGTCGACCGGCAACAAATCCAATATCGAGTATTTGGCGGAAAATCCCGCCTTCGAATTCTATGAGGCTGATGTCAGCGCCGGACTGGAGATCGAGGGCACGGTTTCCGCGGTTGCGCATCTGGCCAGCCCGGCCTCCCCGCCCGACTATCACCGGCTGCCGCTCGAGACGCTTGCGGTCGGGAGCCGTGGAACGGAGCACGCCCTGCGGCTGGCGCACCGGCATGGAGCTCGCTTCGTGCTGGCATCGACCAGTGAGATCTACGGTGACCCACTGATGCATCCGCAGCGCGAAGAGTATTGGGGCAATGTCAACCCGATCGGCCCACGCAGTGTGTACGACGAAGCCAAACGGTTCGCCGAGGCGCTTACCGCAGCCTACCGACGGACTCTGGGCGTCGATACCGGTGTGATTCGGATCTTCAATACCTATGGTCCTCGGATGCGCCCCCATGATGGCCGCGTGGTGACCAGCTTCATCACGCAGGCCCTGAATGGTGACCCGCTGACAATCTACGGCGACGGGAGCCAAACCCGAAGCTTCTGCTACGTCGATGATCTCATCCGCGGCATTGTCGCCATGATCGACTCGCCCGAGCCGGGTCCGGTCAACCTGGGCAACCCGAATGAACGCACCGTGGCCGAACTCGCCGAGCTGGTCTTGGCGGTCACCGGCGCCCACTCGCCCATCGAGTTCCACCCGCTGCCAACCGACGACCCGACTCGGCGTCGCCCGGATATCACCAAGGCGCGCAGGACCCTCGGCTGGTCACCGCGAGTCGATATCGAGGACGGTGTAGGCCGCACGGTGGAGTGGTTCCGGTCCAGGCCGGAGGAGGTGGCCGCGGCCGCCCCCGCCGTTGCCGGCGGGCAATGCGACAACCTGTTCCCGGAATACCAGGAACAGCTGTGAACTCGCTCGGTCCTACACAATCACCAACCCAGGCGCACCAGGACCCCGGTGATCGAGACCGCACCGCGGCGATCCGACGACTGTCCGATGGCAATGTCATCGAAATTTCTTCGCGCGGACCGATATTCGATCGCGGTACGAAACAGCAACGGACTTTCGACCCGGAAACCTTCGTGCCCGCACTGGGGCGCCGGGAGCGCGTACTCGTCGTCGGCCTGACTATCGGTTGGCTCGTCGGCGTCCTGGCCTTCTGGTGGTGGTGGCTGTGGCCCGAAAACCGGGTGGGATGGATCGGGTTCCTTATCGGCAGCACGGTATTGCTGTACCTCTCCTGCGAGCCGCTGTCCTATCTCGCCGCGGCGAACCGACTGTGGCAAGTCGATCGGCGATTGCCGGTGCCCGGGCTTCGGGTGGCGTTTGTCGTCACACGCGCACCGTCGGAACCATGGGACGTCGCGCGGACGACGCTGTCGTCGATGCTGGCGCAAGAGTTCCCGTACCCCTACGACGTGTGGCTGTGCGACGAGCAGCCGACCGCAGCGGTGACGGATTGGTGTGTGGCGCACGGCGTCCGGATTTCCAGTCGATTCGGTGTCGAGGAATACCACTGTGCCGCCTGGCCCCGCCGTACTCGGTGCAAGGAGGGCAACCTCGCGTACTTCTACGATCGCGTGGGGTACGAGAATTACGATGTCGCAGTCCACGTCGACTGCGATCACGTGCCGGACTCGAGCACGCTGGCCGAGATGGTCCGGCCGTTCGGCGATCCCGCCGTCGGTTATGTCGCGGCACCGAATAATTGCGACCGCAACGCGGCGAGTTCGTGGTCGGCCCGCGGACGGGTACATCGTGAGGCGTACTTCCACGGTCCTGTTCAACTCGGTCACAACCGCGGACTGGCGCCGATCCCCATCGGCTCCCACTGGGCGATCAGAACACAGGCCCTTGCCGAGATCGGTGGGATCGGTCCAGAACTCCTGGAAGACTTCTCGACCGGGTTCCTACTCGAATCAGCGGGTTGGCGCGGTGCCTTCGCCATTGCGGCCGGTACACACGGGAACGGGCCACTGACGTTTTCGGCGATGCTCGTCCAAGAATTTCAATGGACACGAAGCCTGACCACCCTGCTGTTGCGGGTGGTGCCGCTACATTTCGGCCGGCTCAGTTGGCGGTTGCGGCTGCGGTATCTGTACGCGATGCTTTTTCACTCCGCGTTGATCGTGGCCATCGGATGCGGCATAGCGGCCCTGGCGATCAGTGCCGTCACCGGAGCGAAGTGGTTCGCCGCCAACCCGATTCTGGTGCTCCTGTACTGGGTGGCCAATTCGCTCTGGCTCGTCCTGCTCACTGTGGTGTTGCGGAGAGCCGGGCTGCTCCGGCCGATCGATACACCAATTCTGAGCTGGGAGAACTGGCTGTACCGCCTGACCAGGTGGCCGTTCATCGCCTGGGGAGTGGGTGCGGCGGTCTGGCAACTGTTCCGGCCCAGCACGATCACGATCAAGGTGACTCCCAAAGAGGTGGACGGGCTCGAGCCGCTGCCGTCCAGACTGATCGCACCTTATGCCGTGATCGGAACGACGTTGGCCGCTGCCGCGTTCATCGGCGAGTTGTCCAGTGCGACGGCAAGTTACGTCTTCCTTTCGCTATTGGGGGCGGCGGTCTTTATCGCGGTGACGTTCGCGGTGTGTCTGCTGCATGCCGCGGAAACCGTCAAGGCGGCCGGCGTGAGCTTTCGCCGTGCTATCGAGAACGTGGCGGCCCCGTTATCGATAGCCGCACTGACAATTACTCCCGCCATTGCGGCGATTGCCCTGTTCGTGGTTCGGAAGTGAATGCAGAAAGGCACGGAGATCCCTTATCGGATCGTGGATCGACGCCCCGATGACGTGGCGTGCCTCATCGCCGACGTGAGCCGGGTCGAGCGGAAATGGGGCTGGCGAACCACTCGAAATCTGGCCGCTATATGCGATGACGCGTAACGGTTCCGACGGCTCGACCAACGGCTACCACGGGTTGTCCAACACCCCGATTTTCCACTCAGGAGAACGACATGCGGATTACGGTGATCGGAACAGGATATCTGGGAGCGGTCCATGCCGCCTGCATGGCCGAAATCGGTCATGAAGTACTCGGTGTCGACCTCGATGCCGACAAGATCGAAGTACTGGCCGCGGGCCGAGCGCCCTTCTTCGAACCCGGCCTTTCCGAGGTGTTGGAGCGCAACGTCAGCTCCGGCAAGCTGCGATTCACGACATCGCTCGTCGAAGCCGCCGAGTTCGGCGATATCCATTTCGTTTGTGTCGGTACTCCGCAGGAGCCGGGGTCATATGCCGCGGACCTGCGGTATGTGAACGACGTGATCGACGGGTTGGCGCCCCATTTGAACCGGGACGCCTTGATTGTCGGCAAGTCCACCGTGCCGGTCGGGACGGCGGCCGCGCTGGCGACCCGGGTGGCTCGGCTTGCGCCCGCCAGTATCGAGGTGGCCTGGAACCCGGAATTCCTTCGCGAAGGTTTCGCGGTGCAGGACACGCTGAGGCCGGACCGACTGGTGGTCGGCGTCCAATCGGCCGAGGCCGACTCGATCCTGCGTTCGGTCTACGCGCCGATCCTGGAAGAAGGTATCCCGTACATCTCGACGGATCTGGCCACCGCGGAGTTGGTCAAGGTCTCGGCGAATGCCTTCCTGGCGACGAAGATTTCGTTCATCAATGCGATTGCCGATGTGTGCGAGGCGGCCGGTGCCGATGTCGTCACGCTCGCCGATGCGATCGGCCATGACGACCGCATCGGACGCCGATTCCTGTCCGCGGGACTCGGCTTCGGCGGTGGCTGCTTGCCGAAGGATATCCGTGCATTCACGGCCCGAGCTGGTGAGCTGGGCGTCGGGGCGTCATTGGGTTTCCTGAAAGAGGTCGACGAGATCAACATGCGGCGACGGGAACACGTGGTCGAGCTGGCTCGCCAGCTCGTCGGTGGCTCGTTCCTCGGGCGCACCGTCGCGGTACTGGGTGCGGCGTTCAAACCGGATAGCGACGATGTCCGGGATTCTCCGGCACTCAACGTGGCGGCCGCGATTCAGCTGCGCGGTGGCCGGGTACGAGTGCATGACCCCGAAGCACTCGATAACGCGCGTGCGGTGTTTCCCGGGCTCGACTACGCGCGCGAGGTGACCAAGGCGTGTGAGCACGCCGACATCGTGCTCCATCTGACCGAGTGGAGGGAATACCGGGAACTGGATCCGGCGGAGCTCGCCAAGACGGTGAACCACCCACGCATTCTCGACGGGCGGAACGTGCTCTCGCTGGATTCCTGGCGCACCGCCGGCTGGACGATTCGCGGACTCGGGCGGGCCACCGCCTGACCTTTGCCACGCGACGATGCCGTCGATCGGCGGGCACGAGTGGCGGTTTCGATGGCCGTAGGAAAAGACAACCCTCGCCCGATCATCGGGCGAGGGACGTCTTCTGTTGTGGGACTGGTTATTTCGCTGGAGCGGGCATCGACTGGTTGATGGTCGATGAGCTCCTGGGGTGGTCGGCTGCCTCTTGCTGTCGCTGTGCGCTCAGATGGGCGGTTCGGTGGCGCGATCGGCCGCCTTGTTCGGTCGCTCCGCTGCGGTCGCGAGGCTGTCGGCCGGGAGCACAGGCGCCGGGCCCGCAGTGTCCGGCGTGAAAACCTTGGGATCGGTGACCGGGGTGGGCTCGGGCTTCGTCGACCACGGCGTCCTTATCGGTTTGTCGGTTGCCGGATCGGTGGCGCGCTGCTTGCCAACGTTGCTCGCAGCAGGCTTCGCGGCTGCCTTTGCTCGTTTGCCCGGCGGCACGGAACGCTGCCACGGAGTCGACGACGAAATACCCTGCCGCGTGCCCTGCACTGGGGAAGCACCCGGCTGGCCGTCGGTCGTGTTCGCGTGACTGTTCTGGACGGAGTCGGACCCAGGCGGCAGGACGTTTTCGGGTGTGTCGGCTCCCAACGAGGCCGGCGAATGTTCGCCTGAACGGCTATGCCGCGCAAAGTCTTCGATAGGTTGCGCGACGTTTTCCAAGGAATGTGGCGAGATCTCCGGTAGCCGCTGGGTCATCTCGCGCAAATTATGCGTCGCGTCGGTCGGCGTCGGGAGGGAACGGTTGTCGGCCGGTGTCGGCATCGCTGCCGCGCGGTCGGCGGCGATAGCGGCCGAGTTCACTCCGCCGCTATCGGTGCGCTCTTGTGCGCTGGGCACAGCTGCGGTGCCGGTGTCGGCTTGCGCCTTGGGCACAGCAGCTCGCTCGGGTGCGGTAGCAGAACGGCCGTCGTCGGATGTGTCCGCTGTCCGGGAATCGGCACTGTTGGCGCCGACCGGAGCGGCTTCCATCGGCCGCGATCCGCTTACTTCCGGCGCCGTCTCGGCCGAAGTCGTTGGAGTGGACGACAGTTCAGGACCGGTGTCGGGATGTGATGATCCGGGCGTGATGTCGGAGGTGTTCGGGCCGGGGCCAACCAGATCATCGCGCTCGCTGGACGTGCTGAAGTCCAGCGCGGCAACGTTGTCGGCGAAGGTCATGGCATGCCGGAGGACGTCGTCGGCGTATTCGTCGAGCATATCGCTGTACCGCAGTACCTCATCGGGTTCGATGTGCAGCGGCAGTGCCGACGAGCTGTCGGGCGGTACATCCAGTAGCTGTTTCGCAGCGTCGTACACGACGCCGTTGATCATGCGCTCGATGGTGTGCTCGAGCGGTTCGATGGCCTTGTCGATCACCTCGGTGGCGATATAACCGATCACCATCTGCTCCATCGCGGTGACCACCTTGGTCGCGGCCGCCCGGATAGCTGCGGTGAGTGCGGCCGATAAACCCACGGTGGGCACGGTGGCAGCCATGAGGGCCGTGTAACTCGCCGCCATCGCAGCCAATCCGGCAAGCACAGCGACCTTCACCACGGTGATCACCTCCGCGGCGACGTCCAGGACCTTCGCCACCACATGGCACGCCCCATCCAAGTCCGCCATGTGCGATGAGCTCATCCGCGCCCACACCGTGACCAGTTGCTCGTAGGAATATCCCGAATAGACCGAGCCCATATCCTGGATCGCGCCAGTGGCCGACTCGTGGGTGTCGCGTAGGTTCGTGGCGAAATCCCGCACCTGACCAGCCAATTCACGTACCTGATCCTCATCGATGTCCGGATACGGGACACCCATGTAATTCAGGAACAGCGCCACCTCGTGCGGTACTTCAATGGACACGGCGCGACTCACTCCTCAGGCCCGCGGCATGGATCACCTCGACGCGAGTGGGCGACCAGCCCGAGTTGTGCAGCCCGTCGCGGCAGCGTACGCGCGATGACCGCAACACCCGGGCGAGAACATCCCTCAGCGCTGGCGTTCTTCGACCGGCACCACTACTCATCCCAGATCCTGCACTCCCACTAAGTCCAGATCTCCCGGACGGACAGCCGCTGGGCCCCGGGTCACTGCGAGCGTTGTAGCCGGGTGACGTCATCTCTGAGCGGTTGTCCTCGCAGCGGTGCGGATGGTCGCATACACGGCGAGTGTGCACATCGCCGCAAGCGCGGTCCATCGCGTGGTGACGATCCCGACAGTGGAGAGCAGGTAGCCAGCGCCGAGCGCACCGATCGCTACCGCGCCGTCGCAGACAATCGCCATGGCCGCGACGGTACGACCGAGCGTGTGTTCGGGTATGACCTCGACCCGGCACAGGGTCAACGCGACGTTGCTGACCACACCGACGCCGCCGATTGCGCCCCAGCACACGGCCAGCACAATGGTGTTGGCGCTCAACGCAATCGGGACCAGCAGGGCGGTCCAGGCCCACAATGCTCCCCGATAGACGAGCCGGGGTGGGATGCGGCGGGTGACCCATGATGCCGCGGCCGCGCCGAGGACTCCGCCCACTCCCGCGGTACCGAGCACGACACCCACCGTCCATGCAGGGTGGCCGCCGCGCTTCAGCTCCACCAGGATCAGCAGCAGGACAACTTGAATGACGATATTCGACCCACCGATCATGGCCGTCGACACCCGCAGGAACGGTTCGGTCCACACGACGCGAACACCGGCTGCGATATTGCGGCCGACCGACCGGTCCGCGGACTCGTCGGCATACGACCGCGACGAGTTCGAACGGATCAGCACCAGTGTGGCGAAGCAGTACAGATATGACACGGCGTTGGCCGCGAATGGCAGCCAGCGGGCGACGCCGTAGATCGCGGCACCTGCCGCTCGCCCGACCAGGATGGCGATCGGCTGTTCGGCTTCGAGGAAAGAGAACGCCGCGGGTCGTTGCGCGAGGGTCACCAGGTCACGGACCGCGGCCAGCTCGCTGAGGCCGAGGAAGACATAGACGCTGCCCTCGACGAACGCTGCGGCACCGAGCAACTGGCCGAGGCCGGACAGCTGGGCCGCGACCGCCACGGCGGCCAGGCACGTCGCTGTCAGCCCGATGACCTGGCATAGCAGCAAGGTTCGCAGTCGGTCGGAACAGTCCGCAACCACGCCGGCGGGAATCTGGAAGATCAGGCTCGGCACGCTCAGTGCGAACCCGACCCAACCGGCGGCGGCTGGGGAGCCGGTCACCGTGAGCGCCAGCAGTGGATAGGCGATTCGGACGCCGTGGAACCCCACAAGCGATGTAGCGTTGCCGGACCACAGTAGGAGGAAATTCCGATTGGTGTGGATCCCCGACCTATCCATCGACGTCAGGGCAGTTCGACAACCATCGAACCAGATCGATGATCGCGGCAGTGCCGGTATCCGCCCGCACCGTCCGATACAGCCGGGCCGCCACCTCTGCCCTGGTGTTCAGGATGCTGAAGTTGCTGTCCGGGTACAGCTTCGGCATGGTCAACGCCAAGCCCGCCCACAGTTGTGGCCGGAGCGGGTCGGCGTGCAACTCCCGGGCGTACAGCGCGACCGCTTCGGACAGGTCGCCGGCCAGGTAGGCCCGGTCACCGTGCGGCTGGTCCGGGCTCGCGAGGGCTCCGGCCGGTCCACTGTCGAACACCTTCAGTTGTGCCGAAAGGTGAAGGCGGCGATATCCATCCGGCACGGTCTGCTGATCCGCGTGCCCCGCGGACGGTAGCACTGTGGGCCGTGACGCCTGTGCCGTCCACTGGGCAGCCAGGTTGGCGATGCCCCCGGCGTCCGGTATCAGGTTGCGCACCTGCCAGAACGTCCGATGCGCGGCGGACGCTTCGGATGCGGCCAGCCTGGCCTCGGCGGACACATCCTCGCTGCTCCAGGGACGCATGCCCGCCCGGAGCGTGTCGATGAATTGTGCACCGGAGTCGGTGAGCAGCCCGGAGGTCGACGCGTGCGTCATAGCCGCTTCCACCTGTATGCGCCACAATTCGAAATCGACGTGCGCCTGCTGGGAGCGGTGGCAGTCGGCGTGACGATGGACTCGCCAGAAGTCGGTGACGCCGAAGAATGCGTAAATCCCGTGTAGCAGTCCGAAGATCGGGCGCGGGTCGTCGCGCCATGGTGCGTAGAAGTGGCATGCCGGATCCGGATCCACCAGGACCACCTGATCGGTCAGGAGGGTGAACTTGGTGTGCTGGATCTCGTGGATCAGCGAAAGTGCCAGCTGACAGGGATCCGCTGGGGCGGTGGTGTAGACGCACCCGAGCCCGGTGGACGAGGTGTGGCTGGTGCTGGCCACAAGCGGTCGGACACTCAGGGGTGCCAGGGCCTGCAAGCAACTGCGCATCGGTACCAGATATCGGTCGAAATCACGGTCCAACAGGTCCCAGGCCGCCGCGAAATCCTGCTGCCACAATTCGGCTTGTGCCGCCGTCAGCCGGGCCGGCGTTCTGTCATCGAGGAAGTCACGGAACGGATCGAGGTCGTCGAGAAAAACCTCCGGCTCGTCCGCTGCCCCGCACAGTCGCCGCAGGGGTAGCCATACCGGGTCGGACTCCTCATCCGTGCACGAGATCAGGACGGTGGTCGTGTCCCGAGTGAAGTGCAAGGCGCCCTCACTTGTCCAGCGCAGTTCGCAGTGCCCGCAGTCCTCGGCGGATCCGAAGCGAACCATGCCGATCCCGGGCAGCATCACGACACCGTTGCGCACCACGAGTTTCATTGAGCCCTCGGCCCGGCAGGTGATACCACCGGCGGCGGCGAGCCAGCCCAGATAGCCGCAGTCAGCCCACAGGGGGGTCGTCTCGTCGTCGGGTGCGGCGTGAATGCGATGCAGGACGCGGGCGAGCCATGGGCCGGTGTGCGGGTACGACAGTAACGCTGTGACCGCCGCTGGATGTGATCGTTGGAGTTCGGCCATGGTCTGATAGGCCAGGGAAAGTCCGGCGCGGTCAGCGATTTCGGGTAGCTGTGTGGTGATTTCGGCAATGGCTGTGCGCAGCAGAATCGTCCGCGTCGTCAACAGGCCGTTCGCCAGTACCGCAATGGACCGCTCGGTTCCGTGGCCGGAGCTCAAATCGGCGGTGGCATCGTCGATCCCGGCGAATGTCGCGGTCACGGTCGGTCTCCTGTCGCTAAGTGCTGATTGCGGTGTCGACATCCGCGCGGATTCGGGATTCGATGTGGTAGATCAACTTCTGCAGGTCGGAGCAATACACTGATGGGTTGCGGAAGCCGTTGTCCGCGCGATATCGGTGCGCGTAGTGCCCACCGCCGCACACGGCGCGTACCGGGCAGGCGCGGCAGGTGTCGCTGAGCGCGGCGACCCCGATCTGGCGGGCGACCATGGACGGTTCCCGCAGCGCCTGGTCGAGCGGATTACCCTCGCCCTCGAGGAGAAGTCTGGTGGCCCCCGCGAAGGTCGACTTCAGTTCGTCGACCTGTTCGAGAGTGCCGTCGGTCTCGATCACGGCCAGTCGAATGGGCGCGAGTCCAACGGCTTCCGATGTCGGCTGCCCGCCCAGCAGGAGGTCGATGATGTCGTCGAAGAGCCGTACGTGGGTTTCGAACGTCGGTGCGTGATACCAGCGATCGAATACCGCGATGAGCCAGTCCGCATAGGGTGTGGCGGGGTCGCCGACTGTCAACGCCGGTGGCGGAGTTGTCCAATTGCCATGCGGTAGTAAGAAATCGATCGCCGGCGGGCGGAACTTCGCGAGCGCTTCGTAGGTTTCCACCGGGTCGTTGGCCACCTCGATCGTGCACAGTAGGCCGGAGAACAGGTGGCGCCGATCGGCGGCCAGCAGCTGGCCGAGCCCCGCGGTGACCCGAGCGTAGCTTCCCGCACCTCGCCGATCCCGCCGATGTCGGTCATGCCCGTCTTCACTGCCATCGATACTGACTCCGATCTGGATACCCGATTCATCGCAGATACGCAGGAACTCCGCATCGAGCAGCGTGCCGTTGGTCTGCATCCCCAGACGCACTTCGGTGTTCGGCTCGAGCAGTTCCCGGGCCTGTCGGGCGAAGTACTCCAGGTTCCGATGTCCCGCCAGTAATGGCTCCCCACCGTGGAATACGAGATCAACTGCGGGCAGCGCGAATCGGCGGGCATGCTCGCCGATCATCCGGCAAGCGTCGGCGAAAACCTGGCGGCTCATCGTCCTCGGCTGCTCTCGCCAACTCTGGTCGGCCATCTCGTAGATGTAGCAGTAGTCACAGGCCAGATTGCACCGACTGTGGATCTTGACGACGAACTCCACGAAGGGCTGCGGCTCCCAACCGCCGCGAATCAACTTTGCGACGTCTAACCCGACTGTGGGCCAATACATTTGACTCCCGGAACGTTTTACGGTCACCGGCCCCGCCTCCATCCCTCGTTCGCTCTGCGCTGTGTCCTCCCACGGGGCTGGCCTGCACACCAGTCGCCCGCGGAAGGTTTACATCCGGGCTACTTATCGGGGCTGATGAACGACGTGAAGCCGTTACCTCTGGATTGCGTCTTGTGACGTTCGATCGCGGCCCGCAATGCGGGACTGGAGTTGGCCATCAACTGCTCAGGATCCAGCTCGGCGAGTTCGGCAAGATTTTCCATGACAGAACCTCCCTGTATCTCTCCCGTTGCGAATGGCGGAGCTGCCGGTCACAAGGCGAAATACCCGGCAGAAGATTCCGGCATGCAGGTACGGGAGATGATCGTCGCCGGGCGACAGGTCGTCGGCCCGGTTGATCAAGCGTATTGCGGCACAACAGCATTACCTATGCCCGCGGTTCCCGTCTTCCTTACGAGAACGTTACAACTTGTTTCTGTTCTGGCAGGGCGGGTGCGTGCAGTACAGAATCTCGTTGTCGGACAAGCCAACCCGTGGAGCGTGACTCCGGGAGCCGCGACTCCGTCAACTCCAGGACGTTACCGGCCTGGAGGAACCTGTCGTTCTCGTCTATTGAGCCGATCGTGACACGCAGACGACCAAGCCGACCAAGAACCGATGAGACGGAGTCTTGTGCGGTCACCGGCGGCAGGAAGGTTTATCTGTGGTTGCCGATTTCGGCCGAATACTTACCGGGATGGCCAATCGTGCAGTCGATGCGGCCGAGACAGCCAGCAGCGCCGTCGATCGCTATTACTACCGGCCGGCGACCGGCAATCTACGTGAAATTGCCCGGAACTCAGCGGTGGTCGATAGTGATTGCGCCGGCGCAATCAACACAGCCCGCGGCCGAGGATTGCAATCGCACACCGACCGAGGAAGCGACGGACTCCGAGCAGGTATTTCCGGCCAGCAGCCTGCCGATGCCACGAGCTTCATACCGACGTCCGAGATTGTTCCGGCCACTACGTAGAGGCGTCCCTCCGCCCGGATGGTGCGGGCCAAGTGCATTCCTGGCATGTGTTGCCGGACCGGCACAAGACGGGCGTCGGGCAAGCCCTGATGCGCACAGCGCTGGACTCGCTGGACGTACACATGGCCAGACTCCGTACCAAGCTGAACCAGCCCCACTTGATCATCACGCTCCGCGGCTACGGGTACCAGTGGGCACATGCTTCGGTCGCAGTGGATACAACGACGGGGACGCTCCAAGCGGGATGCGGAACTGACCGTGGTGAAGTACTGAATTGCAGCCGAAATCGCGACCCGGGCGGTGACCGGCCAGGGGCCCAGTCCGCCGATGTGAGGTGAAGCCGACGGGTTTGTGCCGTGACTTCTGGCGCGGTCTGCCAGCTTGCTGGCACCTTCGGTCCTGCCCCTGCGCCCCCAGCCGATGTCACACTATGGCGCTGTCGATGACCTCAGGTGCGTGTCGACCTGGGCGCCGCCCGCTCTGTGGTTGCGCTGCGTCACAAATGGAGAGTTTGGAGCGACATTCCATGACCAACCCGCATTATCCGTCACACACCCAATCCGGTCCGGTCGATTACGGCTCACCGAATGGTGGCGATGGTCCGCGGGTATCGATGTACTCGCCGGACTTCGCTGCGGATCCTCACCGCGCCTACCGTGAAATGCGCACGCAGTACGGCTCTTTGGTGCCGGTGGACTTGGCCCCAGGCGTGCCCGCGACGTTGGTGATCGGCTATTATACCGCGATACGGGTCCTCCATGACCACGACCATTTTCCGGCTGATCCGCGCACGTGGCAGAAGAACATCCCCGCCGACTGCCCTATCCTGCCGATGCTGGGGTGGCGGCCCATCGCGAGTAGAAGCGCCGGAGCGGAGTATGAGCGCTACCGGCAGGCGATCACAGCGAGCATCGACGAAGTGGATCTGCATGCACTCCATGACACTGTGGAGCAGATCGCCGTCCAACGGATCAATACTTTTTGCCAGGCCGGTACGGCCGACCTGATCAGGCAGTACGCCTTCCCGGTGGCGTTCGAAGTTGTCAATCTCCTGCTCGGTTGCCCGCTGGAGATAGGCCAGCGGGCCGCGACGGCTATGGCCGCGATGTTCGAGGGCATAGACGCCGACTCGGGCAACGAAATGCTCAGCGAGGCGCTGCGGGAATTGATTGCCCTCAAACGGGCCGAACCCGGCGACGACATTACCTCGCGATTGCTGCGGCACCCGGCCCGGCTGGACGAGGCCGAGATGCTCCACCAAGTGGCGGGCTTCTATGCTGCGGCGTTCGAGTTGCAGCAAAACCTGACAGCCAACACTCTGCTGCTGATCCTCACCGACGACCGGTTCGCAGGCGACGTCCTCGCCGGGAGCTTGTCCACGCGCGACGCACTCGACGAAGTCCTGTTCAGCGACCCGCCACTGGCAAACTTCTGCGCCAGCTATCCCCGGCAGCCGATCCTCATCAACGACGCCTGGCTACCCGCGCACCAACCGGTCCTGGTCAGCATGGCCGGCTGCAACAACGACCCCGCAATCCGCACCGGGGATCACACGGGCAATCGCTCACATTTGGCGTGGGGCCTCGGCCCGCATGCCTGCCCGGCGCGGTCGATGGCCTACCTGATCGCTGAGGACGCGATCCATCAGCTTCTCGATGCGCTGCCCGAGATGCGGCTGGCCGTACCGGTCGGTGAAATAGCCTGGCGGCCGGGCCCTTTTCATCGGGCCCTGGCCGTGCTACCGGTCGACTTCTCTCCTACCTCTCCCATGACTGCGTTCTAGTTCGGTGGCGGCTAGCCAATGAAATCCGATGCAGCACATCGGCCGGGTTACCGGAGACCGTGACGCATTCAACCCCACAGTTTCGCGGCATGGCAGCGATCGCAATCCCCCCGCCAGACCCCCAACTTCGGGCAGATTTTCGTTATGCCGTGGCGTGGTGGCAGCAGCGGAGAAGGGATCTCGTAGCGGTCGGCCGAAGAGGCGCCGGGTCTCGCACGCGATGGCGGAGGGATACGCTGCGGCGCAGGCGATCACGGACACGGGTGTCCGATCGGGCTAGCTCGCGACGCTCATCGTGCGGGTGACCGCACATAGCGGCCGTACACCTACTCACGCCCCGCTCGGCGAGGGATCCGAGCAGGGCGTGAGCTTGACGTTGCTTACAGGCGCAATCGGCGGGCTACTTCGGGGTGGGCATCGGCTGGTTGATGGTGGTGAAGTACTGGGCCACCGCCATGATCGCCAGCGGGGCGGCGATGAACAGCTGACCGGCCAAAGTGCCGACCGCACCGATGGCCACGATGCCACCGAGGCAGCCGATGGCGGCCGCGGGGATGAAGGCGCCGACCAGGCCGATGATGGTGGCCGAGGCGACGGTGGCCCCGGCGATGCCGCCGAGGACACAGCCGATGGCGCCGCCACCGAGGCCGCCGACGATGCCGCCGATGGTGGAGCCCATGGTGACGGTGCTCATCATGCGAGTGAAAGCGGCCTGTTCACGGTCGTATTGGGTTTTCCAGGGAGCCTGGTCCTCGAACGGCAGCGCGACCGGCTTGTAGGTCGCGTGTGCCATGTCGAACTGCGGGGTCAGGGTCGCGGTGCGACCGGCGATATCCGCGGCGATCGGGAATTCGAAATCATCGACACGGAACCGCAATTCGGAGCCGGCCAGAGTGACCCCGTTGGCCGCCTTGATCTTGAACACCCCATCCTCGACAACCATCGAACCGGCCTCGGTGTTGATGATCGTCGACCCATCGGTGACCGAGGTGGCGAACTTGACGTCATCGCTACTCGGCGCGGGCGCGGCATTGACCGTGCCCGCGGTGATACCGAATCCGGTGGTCACCAGCGCGGCCGTCACCGCGAACTTCTCGAATTTCATTGCTTGAATCCTCATCGGTTCTTCATCTGGCGAAACAAGTTGGCAATACTACTGATTCGGGAATCAGGCGGTAATGCCCGGACCGCGTCCGACCGGTACGCCGGACACGACTTCTTCGGGGAGATCGAGGCTGGGGTCGATGGAGATCGTCTTCTGCAGCAGGTACTCCTGCACCGCGCCGACGCCGTGCTCGCGCCCGAGGCCGGACTCTTTGTAGCCGCCGAAAGGAGAGCCGAGATCCGCGGCGAATGTGTTCACGGAGAAGGTTCCCGTTCGAATTCGGCGTGCGACCTCGAAACCATGTGCGGAGTCGGCCGTGAAGACTGATCCGGCAAGACCGTAGCGGCTCTGATTGGCGATCCGGACGGCATCCTCTTCACCGTTGTGCGCGATCAAAACCGCTACCGGTCCGAATATCTCGTTCTGCGCGATATCCATATCGTTCGTGACGCCGGTGACCAACGTCGGTTCGATGTACCAGCCCTCCGAGAGCTGCGCCGGTCGTCGACCGCCGGTGCGAATCGTCGCTCCTTGCTCGACGGCCCGGGCCAGGTGCGCTTCGATGCGCTCGAGATGCGACTTACTGATCACCGGTCCCACTACTGTGTCGGCGTCGCGCGGATCGCCCACCTTCAGCGCCTCGAACGCCCGCGTGAACGCATCGGCGTAGAACTCGTACTGTTCCTCGGGTACCAGGAATCGGGTCTGAGCAACGCAGCTCTGGCCGGAATTGGTGGCGACACTCGCTCCGACGAGAGTGGGAACGACGATCTCGGGATCGGCATCCGACAGGACTACCGCCGCCGACTTTCCACCGAGTTCCAGGACCACCGGTCGAATCAGTTCGCCGCACGCCGCACCGATCCTCTTGCCGACTTCGGTGGATCCGGTGAAGCTCACCATATCGACACCGGGATGTCCGACGAGATACTCGGACGCACCTGCTCGCGCGGCAACGATATTGATGACTCCGGCGGGAAAACCTATCTCCTGCAACAGATTTCCCAGGTTGAAGATCGCCAGCGGGTTCGGCTCCGTCGCCTTGACAACAACCGTGCAGCCGGCGACCAAGGCGGGACCGATCTTTTGCGCCACGGCCGGAAGAGCGAAGTTATAGGCGGGAAATACCGCGACAACGCCCACCGGCTCCTTGACGACCAGGCTCTTACCTGCCATCGGGATGACGCCGACCGCATCCCCCGATCCCGCGAACGGGGACAGGTCGCTCACGCGGAGCTCACTGGTCTGCAGCGACTTCGCCACTTCGGCGACGTAATTCAGGCTCATCACCGGCGCGACGGCCTGGTACACCTGGGAGAGCAGATGGCTGCAGCCCAGTTCGTCAGTGATGAGTTCGGCGAATTCCGCCTCGTGGGTAGCGATCGCCGTTGCCAGCCGGACCAGATGCGCTCCGCGCTGCGCAGGCGTGAGTTTCGGCCAGTCGGACCCGTCGAAAGCCTCTCGGGCGGCGGCAACGGCCGCGTCGATATCCGCTTCGGTGGCCGCGGGCACCGAACCGATCGGCTTACCGCTCGCCGGCGAAATCACCTCGAATCGGTCATCGGAGGACGTCTTTCGCCAAGATCCCCCAATAAAGAATCCAGTGAATTCGCGATCGATCACGCGAAGCTCCTCTCGAAGGCAAGGTTCCTGTCGTCGGCGCGCTGTCGCCGAACTAAACTGAGTTGAACTCGGTTCGGGTAACACCGTACATGCACCGTGATCCACTTCACAAGCAAATCCGTACTTGAACTGACTTCAGTTTTAGAGTTAGGCTGATCATCACGCTGGGAACGACCGCGACGCGTGAGGAGCATCGAATGCCAGAGGTCCACACGGACGTACTTGTCATCGGCGGCGGGATGGCCGGGCTCACCGCGGCGGCACGATCACTGCATCGAGGCAATTCCGTGATCGTCGTCGAAAAGGCAACCGCAGTAGGCGGATCCGCCCAATTCGCGGGATATGCCTGGACCGCCCCCTCCCACCCGATCATGGACGAGGTCAACCCCCGCGGCGATATCGAGCTGCGCCGCGCACTCGTCGACGGGTTCGGGCCTGGTATCACCTGGATCCGGTCGCTCGGCGTCGAATGCGCCGACGCGGTTACCGTCCTGCGCTACGGTTCCGGTCACCAATTCGACACCAACCGGTACATCGACGAATGCCGCCGACGGATCCGCGCCGGGGGCGAGCTGCTCACCGAGACCGACACTCGAGCCCTGCTCACCGAAGACGGTGCCGTCGTCGGCGCTCGGGTGCGACTTCCGGACGGCACCGAACGCGAGATTCGCGCTGGCGCAACGATACTCGCGACTGGTGGGTTCCAGGCGAATCCGGAGCTGGTCGATAAGTACATCCATCCCGCTGCGAGCGCGATGCAGTTGCGGTCCAATCCGACCAGCGTCGGCGACGGACTTCGGCTTGCCGAGGAGGTCGGGGCCGCGACGGGCATGGAACGCTCCGGTTTCTACGGCCACCTCATTCCCACCGGGGTAGAGTTCCGCGATCCGTCCGACTTCGTCGCGCTGTCGTTGTATTACAGCGAGCACGCCCTGCTGTTCAACCTCCACAACCGCCGGTTCACCGACGAAACCGTCGGCGACCACCTGACCACTATGGAACTGCTGGACCAACCGGAGGCCCGCGGATTGCTCGTCGCCGACGAGCGGGTCTACCGCGACTGGATCACCGGAAGTTACGTCGAAGGTGCGGACGCGCTCGACAAATTCGATCTGGCACAACGCCGGTGCGGGCGCTGCGGGATCGCCGAAAACCTCGACGACTTCGCATATCTGCCCACCGAGTGGGGCTACGACGGCGTCGACATCGCTGAGCAGATCCGCGCCGTCAACGCCGCCGGTTCAGCCGCGCGGCCCCCGCGCGCCTACGACGCGCGACCGCTCGACCATGGCCCGTATTACGTCATCGAGGTGTGCCCCGCCCTGACATTTCCGTTCCACGGCATCCGCATCGACCGGGATGGCAGAGTCCTTGCCGCAAGCGGTGCAACCATCGATGGACTCTTCGCGGCGGGCGCCGATATCGGCGGTCTCTACGACCGCGCGTACACCGGCGGCATCGCGGCCGCACTCGTATTCGGACTTGCCGCGGCCGACCGAGCGGCCGCCGACCGTGCCATCGCGGCGACCTGACCGTCCTGGGGCTCGAAACAGCGTCGCCGCGATCGAAGATGACCTCACAGTGACCACCGAGCATCGAGCGGTCCGCTGTCGGGATGTGCCGCCCGACGTGCAGCCCCGGCGTTTCGGCCGGAGCCAGGAACATCGTTGCGCCGCCACGCTCTCCCGGCACACCCGACGTACGCGCCATGATGATGAAGAACCCGGCGCCGTCGGCTCCGGTGATGAACCATTTGCGTCCGTTGATGCGCCACCCGGCCGGTGTCCGCTCGGCCCGGGTCATCAGCGCCGACGGATCCGAGCCCGCGCCCGGAGCGGGCTCGGTCATCGCGAACGCCGACCTGATCTCACCACTCGCCAAGGGCGCAAGGTATTGCGACTTCTGCTCCGGGCTCGCGATATGAAATGCCTTGATCTCCACGAGATCGGCTACCTGAATATGTCCTTGATGAAGTCCGCGCACCTTTCGGCGATCATCATCGTGGTGGTATTGGTCGGCACACCGACGATGGTCGGCATCACCGACGCGTCGGCGATGTACAGCGCATCGAGGCCGTGCACCTTGCAGTCCTGTCCGACCACCGCCCACGGGCTGCCCGCCTCACCCATGGCCGCGGTGCCCACCGCATGCGCATAAGTGTTCTTGGCTTCCAAGACCGCCTGGGTGAGTTGACCGGTCGTGGCTGCCGACGGCCCGGGCCACAACTCTTCGCCGACGTATTTCGCGAGCGGTCCGGAGTTCATCACCTGCCGCGTGAGTTCGACGCCGCGCACCAGGCGGCGCAGATCGTCGGGATGATGCAGGAGATTCAGCAGAATCCGCGGGGCGGTGCCGGGATCGGCGGATCTGATCTCGGTGGAGCCGATCGAGTACGGACGAACGAGACCGACCGCGACGAGAATCGAGCCGGGCTCGAGGGTGAACGGGATCATGTGCAGGTCGATCTCCGCCGAACCGTCCGGCCCCGCCGCGCTGGTCGTCAGCACGACCTGCAGCGGTGGCAGGAGTTCACCGATGGCCTCCGCATCACCGGTATAGGTCATGTACACCAGGGGATGATCGCGGAGATTGCGCCCGACGCCTGCCAGCGGCACCTCGACCGGGATGTCCAACTGCTCGAGCACCTCCGCGGGTCCGATTCCGGATCGCATCAGGATCGACGGGGTGCCGATCGATCCCGCGCACAACACCACCAGATCCGCGTCGATGCGTTCGCCGTCGGCGAGCACGACCGCACGTGGTCGGCCGTCCACGATCTCGAGCCGGTCGACATCGGCGCCGCCACGTACCGTGAGATTCTTGCGGCCGCGAGCGGCCGCGAGATAAGTCACCGCGGTGCTCTGTCTGATTCCGTCCTGCTGGTTCATCGGGACCGGGCCGACGCCGAGCTGGCTTGCACCGTTGAGATCGTCGACCACCCGGTAACCCAGGCTGGCGGCCGATTCGACAAAGGCCGCCATGAACGGGCGCAGACCGTCGCCTTCGCTCCATCGTTTTATCGGGACAGGTCCGTCGACGCCGTGCAGTGGACCGCCGACCGGATCGCGCTCGAGTCGCTTCAGATACGGCAGGACCTCGTCCCAGGACCATTTGTCCAAGCCGAGGCCTACCCACTGTTCGAAATCGCGCGGGGTCGGGCGCAGCGCGTTCGTGGCGTTGACCGCGGACGAGCCACCCATCACTTTGCCGCGAAGTACCGGAAGGACGCCCTGCTCGACGATGGCGAAGGTCGGCGCATTGGCAGAACCGGGGATGTGGTCCTCCGAGACATAGCCCCAGTCGTGTGTGGTGAACCCGAAGGTAAAGGCATCCTTCACATGCTCGTGCAGGTCGTCGAGTGTCGGATAGTCGGGCCCGGCCTCGACGAGCACTACGTTATTGTTCTCGTCCTCGGATAGCCGGGCGGCCATGACACAACCGCCGGAGCCTGCGCCGACCACCACTATGCGTCTTGCCATTTTGCGTCTCCTCGATGAGCGTCGATCGGTGGTGTGGGCATTCGGGTAGCGACAGTCACTACGCACCCAGCGTGATGGCCCCTTCGGGGCAGGTCCCGGCCGCGTCGGCCGCGGCCTCGGTCTGATCGGCGGGCACCTCGATCGGCTGATCCCGCATCGCGACGAAGCCCTCGTCATCGCAGGTGAGCAAGTCCGGAGCCATCGAATAGCAGCGGCCGTGCCCGGTGCAGCTCGCGCCGTCGACCGTGATTCTCACGACTGCACCGCCCAGGCCAGTGGAAGCCGGGTCAGCGTCATCATCGCGCCGCCGCCGCGCTCGGTCAGCTCTGCCTCGCCCGCGATGTGGAAGTCCGGGATCACCCGCAACCACTCCTCGACCGCGATCCGCAGCTCGCGCCGCGCGAGATGGGAGCCGAGGCACCGGTGCGGGCCGTTCGCGAAGCCCATATGTTGATTGCGCTGGCGATCGATGACGAACTCGTCGGCCTGGTCGTACGCGCGCGGATCTCGGTTCGCGCCGGAGACGAGCGCATAGACCATATCGCCCCGCTTCAGCTGAACACCGTGAAACTCGATGTCGCGAGTCACCTTTCGGCCGTCGCCGAAGACGATGGTGTACAAACGCAGCACCTCCTCCACCGCGGACGGGATCAGCTCCGGCTGTTCGATCAGCTGCCTGCGATGTTCAGGGTGCGTGGCGAGGTGGCGGAACAGGTAGCCGAGCGTGCCGCGGGTCGTATCGAGCCCGGCCAGCACGAGCACCGTGAGCATGTCGAGCATCTCGGCGTCGGTGAGCGGACGATCGTCGAAGGTCGAATGCAGTAGGTGCGTCGCGAGATCGCCTTGGCGAGGCACCGGATCGGCCCGTCGCTCCGCCAGGGCGGCGACCCAGTACCCGCGGATACCCTCGAGTGCCTTCCCCATCGGCTCCAGACCGGCGGGGTCACCGCTGAACCCGCCGAAGAAGTCCTCGACCCACGGCACGAAGAGGTCCGCGTCGGAAGGATCGATGCCGATCACGCTGAGGAAGGCCTCGGTGGGAAAGCGCAGGGCGAACTCGCCGACGAAGTTGGATGCGCCGGTGGGAGCCACCTCCTCGACGAGTCTGCGGCACCGGTCGCGCATCGTCTGTTCCGCCTCGTCGATCGCGTGCGGCGAGAACCACGCGTTGACGATCTTGCGGTACTTGATGTGGTCGGGCGCGTCGATCTGCGTCGGGACGAAGCGGTAGATCGGGTCCGGCTCCCAGGGTGTGATCGACTCGCTCGAGAACACCTCCGGCAATTTGTAGATGTCGCGGACCGCGTCATGGCGGGTGAACACCCAGTAGCCCTGGGCGAAGGTATTGAAGAAGACCGGGCTCGTCTCGCGCAGTTCGTCCGCCAACTCCCAATGGTGGCCGGCCGCCTGCGCGGGCGCGAAGTCGCGATGCATGACCGGGCAGCCACCCAGGTCTCGATCGGGTGTCTCGGAAAGGCTTGTGGTCTGCGTCATGGCGACGTCTCCTCGGTCGGTTTCGACGCCAGCATACTGAACTGATTTCAGTTTGACTAGAAATCGCGCAATTAGGCTTTAAAAATCCCCTGACCTGTGGAAATGACAGGAAAGAAGGACCTACTATTCGGCATCGGCGAGGTGCTGCGCTAGCCGCGCCTGCTCCGCGCCGTGATAGAAGTACGTGCCCAGGCCGACGGTGAAGATGACGATCCCATAGATCGAATGCTCGACGGATGCGGTGAACAGCTCGCCACCGGATACAGCACCATTACTGCCATCCACAGCCGCGGATTGGTTCGCGGCAGGTCGAAGAGATTCTTTCGCTGTAGCAGCGCCACGGCCGCGGTGAGTGCGACGGCACTCGTGCCCGCCAGACTCGCCATCGAACGTGATTGCGCGCGAAGCGCATTCGGACGCCACAGCGCTGCGCGGTCGAAGTCGGGTGCGCGTCGCAGGTAGCGAGAGGCGAGCGCCGCCGATGCTGCTGCTCAGCGCCACGGGCGGTACGGCGTATCGACTGGGCCATCCCCTGATTCGTGAGCACCGGAGGTGAATTCGAACTATGCTCGGTCAGTGGGTCGTCCCGGCAGGCGCACCGCTCTGATCCTCTGGATCGCCGCTATCGCGGTCGCGTACTTCGCGACCGGACAGGTCGGATTGCGGATGGCATTGGTGGGCGGGCAGGTTACCGCGCTATGGCCGCCGACCGGGATCGGCGTGGCCTGCCTGTTGTTGCTGGGACTGCGCGCTTGGCCGGGTATCGCACTGGGGGCCTTCGCGGTGAATATCTTGCTGGGGCCGACGCTGCCCGCCGTGCTGATCATCGCCGCCGGGAACACAGCGGCACCGATCATTGCTTATCTGCTGCTACAACGGGCCGGGTTCCAACGGGATTTCGACCGGATCAAAGACGCGCTGGCGCTGGTATTTCTCGGGGCCTTGACCGGGATGTTGGTCAGCTCGACGGTCGGTAGCCTGACGCTGTTCGTCAGCGGCAGACTCGCGGCGCGTGATCTGACCCAAATATGGGCGGTGTGGTGGACCGGAGACGCGATGGGCGTGCTGACGGTCACTCCCTTGATATTGCTGATGACGGCCGGAAAACCGAAGAAGGTCAAGCCCGTACGCGCAGTGGAGGCCACGGCGCTGATAACGGGCACGTTGCTGGTCGTACTGGTCGCCACCACCGTGTCGACGAATCTGTTGTTCCTGGTCTTCCCGTTCGTCATCTGGGCCGCGATGCGTTTTCACCTGGCGGGCGCGATACCGTGCGCCTTCATCGCCTCCGCAGCCACCACCTATGCGGCATCTCGCGATTTCCCCGCCTTCGCGGACCTCGACCTGACGACGAAAATGATTGCGCTGCAGGCATTCAATGGATCGATCGCGCTCACCGCATTGCTGCACGCGACCATCACCGCGCAGCGCGATCGCGCCCGGCGCGCGGTAGACGAGGTCTGTGTCCAGCTCCTCGAATCGGTCGCCGTGCTCAACCGCGATCGCACACTGGAGAACCTGACCGATCTCGAACGCAGGCTGCACGGCCTCGGTGACCAAAGTCCCTGATCCAGGTCCACCATTGACGCGGCCGGGCGGTGCGAAGGACGCCACCGCCACGGCGTTGTCGATCAGCGGCCCGCGGCCTTGGCGAGCGCCTCCGGGTAGCGCGAGCCGGCGAAGGCGGTGGCGGGAGCGGCCGCGTCGATGCGGGCGAGATCGTCGGCGGTCAAGGTGATCTCGGTGGCGGCGACGTTCTCCTCGAGGTAGGTGCGGCGCTTGGTACCCGGGATGGGAACCACATCGTCACCGCGGCTCTGCACCCAGGCCAGGGCCAATTGTCCTGCGGTGATGCCCTTTTCAGCGGCCAGCTCGCGCAGCGCCGCGACGATGGCGAGGTTGCGGTCGAAGTTGCCGTCGGCGAATCGCGGAAGCGTGCGGCGCATATCGTCGGCGGGCAGGTCCGCGGTGGAGGTGATCGCGCCGGTCAGGAAGCCGCGCCCGAGCGGCGAGAAGGGCACGATACCGATCCCCAACTCACGACAGGTCGCCAGCACCTCGGCCTCGATATCCCTTGTCCACAGCGACCATTCGCTCTGCAACGCGGTCACCGGGTGCACCGCATGCGCGCGCCGGATGGTCGCGGCCGACGCCTCCGAGATGCCGAGATAGCGCACCTTGCCCGCGGCCACCAATTCCGAGAGTGCGCCCCAGGTCTCCTCGACCGGGACGTTCGGGTCCACGCGGTGCTGGTAGTACAGGTCGATATGGTCGACGCCGAGCCGGGCCAGCGACGCGTCGCAGCTCTGCTCTACATAGGCGGCGTTGCCACGCGCGCCGAGGGATCCGTCCTCGCCCCATACGATGCCGAACTTGGTCGCCAGCACCACCTGATCGCGGCGGTCGGCGATGGCCCGGCCGACCAGGCGCTCATTGGTCTCCGGACCGTAGACATTGGCGGTGTCCAGCAGCGTCACGCCCAGTTCCAGCGCGCGATGGATGGTGGCAATGGATTCGTCGTCGTTATCGCGCACACCGTAGGCCCCGCTCATGCCCATACAGCCCAGACCCTGTGCACCCACGGTCAACTGTCCCAGCTTCCTGGTCGCGATCATGCGTGGCTCTCCTCCTTGGTCGGCGATCGATTGACTCACACCTCGACGCTACGACCTGGAGTGCACTCCTAGTCAAGAGTTGGTGACGCCGCCGATGACGACCGGAACGACGAACTGCTCGAGCATGGCTCGCTCATCGGTCTCGTCCCGACCGGGGGCGGTGAGCAGCGACATGATGATGCGGGCCAGCCAGCGGGCCAGGCGGGCGCGATCGTCATCGACGGTCCGCGGCAGCAAACCCGCGGCAATAGCCTCGATGACCTCGGAGGATTGACCGATCTCATTGGCGATGCCCGCATCACCCGCGGTGAACCAGGCGATCAGTGTCGGATCGGCGCGGACCATCCGCAGCGAAGCGAGCATGACGGCGACGATGCGCTCGCCCGGATCGGCGATATCGCGGGTCTGCTCGGCGACGGCGGCCGCGACCCGGCGCGCTTCGCGGTGTACGAACGCGATGCGCAGGGCCTGGCGGTTCGGGAAGTAGCGGTACAGGGTGGCGCGCGAGCAGCCCGCGGCCCGCGCGACATCGCCCATCCCGGTGTTGGTGACACCGCGCTCGACGAACAGCCGCGCGGCGGCGTCGAGAATCTGTTCGGCCGCGATATCGGCGCGCCTGGGACGCAACCAATCTCCGGGACCACCCGGCCCACTCATCGAATCGCCGTGCGATGCCGCCCTCATCGAGACACCCGGAACGGGACGCGATCGGGCCAGCGCACGTAACTTCCCGGGGCATAACGCACGCGGTCGATATCGACGGCGAAATCCGGGCAGCGCGACAGTAACTCCTCGAGTGCGACGCATGCGACCATGCGTGCGGCGGCCGCGCCGAGGCAGTGATGGTTGCCATGACTGAAGGTCAGGATCTGCTTGGGCCGCCGCAGCACATCGAGTTCGCCTGCGGCGGGGCCGAATTCGCGTTCGTCGCGGTTGGCGGAGGCGTACAGCAGTAGCGCGCGGCGTCCGGCTGGAATGGTGCTGCCGTGGATCTCGGTGTCGCGCACCAGGGTTCGTGCCAAACCCTGCACCGGCGAGGTGAGCCGCAGGAATTCCTCGACCGCGTCCGGAATGAGCGCCGGATTCTCGATCAGCAGCCGTCGCTGATCCGGACGCTCGGTGAGCAACTGCACCGCACCGCCGAGATTGCCGGTGGTGGTGTCGTTTCCGCCGGTGATCATGGTGAACGCGAAGCCGAGGATCGAGATGATGCCCGCGTAGTCGCCGTCCGCGCCCATGCCGGCGGCGACCAGATGCGAGATGGTGTCATCGGCGGGCTCGGCGCGGCGGCGTTCGATGAGTTGGCTGAAGTACTGCATCAATTCGGCGATCGCGTCTTGGGCGTCGAGCGGACTGCCGCCGGCCGAGGCGGTCATGATGAGGTCGGTCCACTCGTCGAATTTCGGCCGATCCGCTTCGGGCACACCGAGATAATGCGCGACCACCATGCTCGGCAGCGGCTTGAACAGTTCGACGACGATATCGCCCCCACCTGCCGCGCGCAGCCGCTCCAAACGCTCGACGACGAATGCGCGCACCTGCGGTTCGACCGAGCGCACCTGACGCGGCGTGAAGCCCTTCATGACCTGTTTGCGGAAGGTGGTGTGGCCGGGTGGATCGGTGAAGACGAACGGCCGAGGCTGGGGCAGGCCGATCTCGTCGAGATCGCGGTAGTCGATGGTCAGGCCGGACGCGGAGGAGAACGTTGTGACGTCCCGAGCGGCCGCGTACACGTCCGCGTAGCGGGACAGGACGTAGTAGTCGCCGGCCGGATCATCCTCGGGCACAACGTGATGCACCGGATCGTCGGCGCGCAGCTCGGCGTACATCTGCCACGGGTCACGCCAGGTCTCCGCGGATCTCAACTCGAAACGAGGTCGGTGAGACAGCTCTGTCTGCATGGTTCGAATGTAAGACAAAATGCCAATTTTGTCTAGAACGCGTTCTAGACGCTCCCGAGAAGAAGAGTTGCCGCGGAATCGGGGCTAATCGCCGGGTGGCACCCCCATCACCAGCCGAACGAGGGTGCGCGGGAAGCCGAGTAGGCGTTCCCTTGGATACTGGCCCGGATCGTTGACCGCTAGTCTGCCGAGCATCTCGGCGACGGTCAGCAGCGAATTAGCGAGCAGTGCGGAATCCGCACCGGCCCAGCGGGGTTCGAGCGCCAGACCCATGCGCACCAGCGCCTCGGCGTGTTCGAGAATAATGGAGCGCGAATTTCTCAGTGCCTCACGATATTCGCTGGGAGCTCCGCCCGGAGTGGCGAGAATCAACCGCCAGCGCGTCGGATTCTCCAGGGCCATACCGACGAAAGCTTCCACCGTCGCCGAGGCCGCGGCGACGGGATCGGATCCGATCAAATCGGTCGGTAGGGCCGTGACCACCTGGTCCAGTCCGCGTTCGCGTTCGCGTTCCAAGAGCGCGGCGACCAACTCGGCACGGGTCTTGAAAACCGTATATAGGACGGGTTTCCCGACGCCGGCCTGCTGAGCTACCGCTTCCATGTTCAGCTCCGGCAACTCCACACGATGTAGCACCGCGAAGGCGGCATCGAGTAGCTGAGCGCGCCGCTGTTCGGGTGGCAAGCGGGGGGCATAACGCCTTTTCGGCCGTTCCGACGCGGTTCGCGATCCCGCCACTACCGCTTCACCTCCACCGGTTCATACTGACAGATATTGCTTATCATGTGGAATCGGTTCGACCGCAAGAAATTCGACCGACCAAGATACACATGTGTTGTATTCGGTAGGCAAAATTGCTACGGTTGCGTTGCATTTGCTGACGCGAAACGACGCTGGCATGAGCGCAGTCACCACCGCCGCGGCCATGCGACATCGAGCACTGGTAGATCGGGTACACGACGGAACGGGGCAAGTCGATGAGGCCGACGCCGACCGCGATCGGATTCATTCACCGAGATATTTCGGGCAGCTCACAGGCTTGGGATACGGCCCAGATCCGCAAGTTGGCAAAGCGATTGGGATATGACATCGCCGAGATCGTGCTGTTGGACTCCACTGCCACCCACATTGTCGCGGCGTTGCGCGAGGTTATCCGGGACACGGAAGCCGAAGCAGTGATCATGCCGAATCTCGCACATCTGGACAACCAACCGGCAGCACTGGTGCGGGTGTGCGACGTGATCACCGTCAACCCCGTCGAAACCTACGACCGGCACAGCCTCCCGCCGATTCGGATGCAGGCCGAGTAACCCGCGCATTCTCCCGAGCCGTCGCGGCGGCCTGGGTACCGTGGAAGCAGGCCGCGTGTCGGCCGAGAACCACGGGGAGGCAGCGATGGTGCGGATCAAGGGGATGCAGACACCCGATCCCGATGCGCCGTGGAACGAGATCATCCCCGAGCTGTGGATGGGCGGACATCATTACGGAAACGCCGATGGCGTGCGGGTTCCCGCAGTGGTCGGCACCGAATTCGACATGGTGATCAGCCTGTTCCAGGCCGAGGGGCACGGTCCGGACCCCAGCGTCGAACACCATCACCTCACGATTCCGGATGCGCCGCTACACGCCGATCAACTGACGGCGGCGCGGCAGCTGGCCACCATCGCCGCCGCCGCGGTCCGCGCGCACCGCACGGTCATGGTGCGCTGCCAATACGGTTACAACCGTTCGGGCTTGGTGGTCGCGCAGACCCTGCTGGATCTGGGCTACTCGGTCGAGGACGCCATACCCCTGATCCGCCAGCAGCGCTCACCTTATGCGCTGAACAACGAATTCTTCGTCAGCTACCTGACAACCGGCCTCGACGACGCGAGTCGAATGGCAGCTCGACAAGGCGCCCACAGCTCCGATTCGGTGTGCCTCGACAAAGCGCACCCGTGGTGTAAAGAATCGAAATGACAAGCGCCCCAACCTCGGCGCAAACCGAGATCGGGGCACTGATCGCCGCTCAACGCGGGCTGTTGGCCGGATCGGCGACGGTCGGATGCGCGCCTTCACGGTGGGCGCGGCGGGCGTCCTCGAAGAACTCACGGGAGAACATCGCCGACAGCACGGCTATCCCGGCGCGGTGCACGCGGAATTCACTGCGGGTGCTGGTGCCGGTGAGCCGGATGACCCGCCCCGCGGCGTCCTGGGGGCACGCGAAATCCTTCACCCGGCCGCGGCCGGTCCAGCGCAGCGCGGTCTGGTCGATGACGGCGTCGTCCGGGACGAGCAGCTTCACCATGGCGTGGTCGAGATCGGCGTGCAACACGATCTCGCCATCGCCCGCGATCCGCGGCGAGCGCAGGTCGATGACGACGCTGCCGTAGCGGGCGGTGACATCGAAGGTGTCCGCGTCGGTCCAGTTGCCGAGGCGCTTGGCGGTCTCGTGGTCGACGTGGATCCGGGTGGTGGTCTTGGCGGTCATTTTCGGTCCTTTCGGGCGGTGGCTTCTGCTGATGAACCAATAGTGGCATACAAACTAGTTTCTTTGCAACTAGTTTGTAGGAACCTAGTTGTCCGGACACCACTAGAATGGTCGGTATGACGGCATCGACGCAGTTCAAGCGCTCTCCCCTGGCGATGGCGCTGCTCGGCATCCTGCATCTGGAACCGATGCACCCCTATGCGATCCAGCGGCGGATCAAGGAGTGGGGCAAGGACAAGGTCGTCAATGTCGCCCAGCGCGCCGCGCTCTACAAGACGATCGCCAGGCTCCAGGAGGCCGGACTGGTCACCGTCCGTGAGACCGGCCGAGATCAGCAATATCCGGAGCGGACCGTCTACGAGATCACCGAAGCGGGCCGCGCGGCCTGCGCGAACTGGCTGGCCGAGATGCTCGGCGAGCCGCGCAACGAATATCCGGAATTCCCTGCCGCGCTGTCATTCCTGATGCTGCTCGGCCCCGACGGCGCCCGCACCGAACTGGAGCGGCGCGCAACGTCGGTGCGCACCGAACTCGCCCAGATAGATACCGACGCGACGCAGGCCGCCGCGATGCACCTACCCCGGGTGGTGATGTTGGAGGACGAATACCAGCGTGCCGTCACCGAGGCCGAATTGCGTTGGCTCGACGGTGTTATCGCCGATCTGGCGGCGGGCACCCTCACCTGGTCCCGGGAATCGCTGCTGCCCTACCAACAGCCCTAGCGGGTTCCGGACAACAGCCGACAACTTCGGCGCAAGCGGCGCGGAAGATCGCTTTCGGGACGACGATGTAATGCGTGGCAGGACAATTCGTTCCGATCCCCGACTGGTTCGCATGGGAGAACCAGGATTGCGGCATCGCGATCGCGGATCTCGACGGTGACGGCACCCCCGATGTCGTCGTACTCATGGTGGACGACCCGCAGGGCCAGAACACCGGCAACTATCGGGTGGGCAAGGGTTTGGCCGCCGATGGTTCGACGCAGGCCTGGGGACCGTGGCTGCCGGTGCCGGATTGGTTCGGCGGGGAGAACCAGGGCGCGGGCATCGCGATCGCCGATCTGAACGGTAACGGCCAGTTCGATCTGGTGGTGTTCGTCGTGGACAATCCGCCCGGCCAGAACCAGGGCTACTACCGGATCGGACGTGATCTGGCCGCCGATGGCACGGTGACCGGCGGGTGGACACCGTGGATCGCGGTACCGGACTGGTACGGCTGGGAAAACCAGGGCGCCGATATCTGCCTCACCACGATCGACGGGCAGACCACCCTGGTCGTGTTGACCGTCGACAATCCGCCGGGCCAGAACAGCGGGCAGTTCCGGCTGGCCAAGGGCTTGACCGCGGACGGGACGGTCGGCGAATGGACGCCCTGGGTCGCGGTGCCCGACTGGTACGGCTGGGAAAACCAGGGCGTGGGTATCGCGGCCGCGGATCTCGATGGCGACGGCAGGCCGGAGCTGATCGTATTCGCGGTGGACAATCCCGAGGGCGTGAACACCGGCGTGTACACCATCGGCTGGGGGCTGGAAGGATCCGGTCACGCGGTCGACGGGTGGAGCGTCTGGACCCAGACCCAGTGGGGATTCGCCGAAAACCAGGGCGCGGCAGTGGCTTTGCTGCCACACGAGGGTGCCCCGCCGGAGCTGGTGATATTCACCATCGACGCACCGGAGGGCCCCAACGCCGGCTACCTGCGGGTGCTCGAGTTGGAGACCGATCTGACGCATGCGCCGCATATGGGCCTGTGGCGCATCCTCGATTTCGGCACCGAGATCAACCCGGTGCACGCCGCCCTGCTGAACACCGGCGACGTGCTGTTCTTCGCCGGTTCCGGCAATGATCCCGATAAGCACGACGCGCACGAATTCCGCACGCGCGTTTGGCATTACCCGAAACCGGGCTTGAGCGCGCCCGATACCCCGATCGATCTGTTCTGCGTCGGCCATGCGTTCCTGCCGGACGGCAGACTGCTCGCGGCGGGTGGGACCGAACGCTACGACCCGTTCTACGGCCTCAAGGACGCGCTCATCTTCGATCCGTCGAATCTGACCTGGAATACCAAGCCGGACATGGCCTTCGGTCGCTGGTATCCGGCACTGGCACCGCTGCCGAGCGGCAATATCGTCGCGATATCCGGCCTCGGCGCCGACAACTTCCTCTCCGTCGTCCCGGAGCTCTTCGACGCCGGCACCGAAACCTGGTCACAGCTGCCCGCACCCGGTCCGATCCCGATGTACGGCCATCTCGTGCTGCTCACCGACGGCAGGTTGTTCTACACCGGCGGCCAGTACGGCGCGAACAACGGTATGCGCCCGTCGATCTGGGATCCGGCGACCGGGGCCACCACCGAGGTACCCGGCCTCACCGACCCGGGATCGCGCAATCAATCCGCCAGCGTGCTGCTGCCGCCTGCGCAACAGCAGCGCGTCATGATCCTCGGCGGTGGCGGCTTCGATATGCACAGTCCCGCACCGGCTTTGGCCGATACCAGGATCGTCGACCTGACCGCGGCGACACCGGAGTATCAACCCGCGCCGCCGATGGACCATGCCAGGATGCACCTGAGCGCGGTTCTGCTCCCCGACCGTACGGTGCTGGCCACCGGCGGTTCCGGCATGGAGGAGATGGCGCACGACGCGCCACCGCATGCCGAGATCTTCGACCCGGCGATGAATACCTGGATGCACACCGCACCCTGCCGGGTGCCACGGCTGTACCACTCCATCGCCCTGCTCACCCCCGATGGCAAGGTGATCACCGCCGGCTCGAATCCCGCGCGCAAGACCGAGGAATTGCGCATCGAAACCTATTGGCCGCCTTATCTTTTCCAGGGTGAGCGGCCACAGCTGGAACTCGCGACGGGCACCGTCACCTACGGCGCGACCATGACCGCGACCAGCACCGCGCCCCTGCGCGAGGTCAATCTGGTCCGCCCCGGCGCGTGCACCCACTCCTCCGATAACGAGCAGCGCCTGATCGATCTCGAATTCACCCCCACCGCACCGGATTCGGTGAAGATCACGCTGCCGTCGAATCCGGCGCTCGCGCCGCCGGGCTGGTACCTGATGTTCGTCGTGAACGACCAGGGCCTGCCATCGACCGGACAGTGGCTGCATCTGAGCTGACCCCGCCGCGCTGCTGTCGCACCCGCCGATTGTGACCGTTCACAGTCCTCGACCGGGGCGACCGTGCGGTCACTGTCGACTGCTCGGTTGCGGCCATCGGCACCCGCCCGGCCCGTAAGGTACCGATCATGGTTCCCACCGAGATATCCGAGCTGGTCGAGTCGGTCGTGGAGTCGTATCTGCTCGACGGACCGCGCCGCTACAACCGGACCCAGGTCGCCGAACAATCCGGAACGACCACCGACCTCACCAAACGGCTGTGGATGGCGCTCGGCTTCCCGGCCGGTGTCGATGACACCGCCGTCGACTACACCGACGCCGATATCGCCGCGGTCCGCAATTTCCGCGCGCTCAACGTGCTCTCCTCCGCCGATTCCCGACAGCAGGCCGCGACCGCGCGCACCCTCGGCCAGGGCATGGCGCGACTCGCGGAATGGCAGGTCGACCTGGTACTCGACGAGATCCGCGGTCGCATCGCCGGGGCAGTGCCCGGCGCCGACCCGGCCGAGACCGCCCGCACTGCCACCGAGGCGGCCATCTCCACCCTCGAACAGCTCAACAACTACGCCTGGCGGCGCCATCTCGCCGCGGCACTGGCCCGTTCCCTCGACCCGGGCACCACCGCGGGTGAAGCGGTCCGGGAGTTGGCGGTCGGCTTCGCCGATATGGTCGGCTACACCCGGCTCACCAGGCACTTGCATCCGGACGAATTATCGATGCTGCTCGAAGCGTTCGAATCCACCACCACCGCCGCAATCACCGAGAACGGCGGCTGGGTCATCAAGAACGTCGGCGACGAAGTCATGTTCGCGGCCGAGGATCCGGCCGACGCGGCGCGGATCGCACTGGCCATCCAAGAGAGCACGATGATGGTCGGCGGCACTCCCGAACTGCGCGTCGCGGTGGCCTACGGTCCGGTGCTACAGCGCTTCGGTGACCTATACGGCTCGGTGGTCAATATCGCCTCCCGCCTCACCGGCGTCGCCCGCCCCGGCAGCGTCATGATCGACGACCATGCCGCCTTGGCGCTGGACGGCAACCCGGAATTCGACATCCGCAACCTCCGCAGCGTCCGCGTCCGCGGCTTCAACCGCCTGCGTCCGCACGTGCTCCGCCGCAACGGCAAGTACCGGTAGCTGTGTTGGATTTGGCGCACCTGCGCCACGGCGTGTTCCCGGTCCCGATTTCTCGCTGACCCTTTCGAGCGATCTACAAGCCATCGCTAGCGGCTGTGCCGTCGAGACTCGCGCATGCACTCGGCTGTGTTCAACGGCGATGCTCTTTCGGCGCGGACACGAGATGGGCCGCGAACGCCGCTCGCAAGGACCCGATCCTGGTCGCTCGGGTGGGTGCGCCGCGCGACGACCTAAGCTCGACCGGTGGAATTCCAGTGGGCCGAGTTGCGCAAGAGCTGCGTCGTCGAGGAGGACGCGGCGGTGTTGGCGTTGAACAAGCCGGCCGGGATTTCGGTGACCGGGGAGCGGCACGACAGCGATATCGTCGAGGCGGCGGCCGCGGCGGGGGAAACGCTCTATCCGGTGCACCGGATCGACAAGGTGACCTCCGGGCTGGTCCTGCTGGCCAAGGAGTTGGGTGCGCACGGGCAGCTGACCAGGCAGTTCAACAAGCAGACGGCGGAGAAGGCGTATCTGGCGATTGTCGAGTCGACCGGGCTGCCCGATCGGGGCGTCATCGAGCTGCCGCTCAGCGTCGGCCGTAAGAACCGGGTGCGGATCGCCGCGCCTCGCGAGAGCATTCGTGCGCAGGCGGGACGCTGGTTCGTCGATGACGCGGATCTGTTGGCCGCCAAGAACTATCCGTCGGTCACCGAGTTCAGCACGGTCCTGCGCACCGATGAGCGGACCGTGCTCGCGGTCCGCCCGATCACCGGCCGACGCCACCAGATCCGGGTGCACCTGGCCTGGATCGGGCATCCGATCGTCGGCGACCCGCTGTTCGACAAATCCGCCCGGTACGACCGGACCCATCTGCACTCCTGGCAGCTCGGCCTGGTCGCACCCTGGCGCACTCCCCCGGAACTCGCCCTGCGGGCGACACCGGATGCCGACTTCTGGCGACCGGTGCACGCCGATCCGGCAGCCGCCGAAGCGACACTCCGGCGGGCCGACGAATTGCTGCGCGGCAGCCGATCACCGCTGCCCGCAAGCGAATAGGCCCGACGTCCACCGATACAGAACTGCGGCACCGTCCCGAATGCGCTACGGATCGACATCTTGGATGTCGCACAGGTCGCCGGGCGCGATTACGACGCCGCCGCAGGTCACCAGGTGCGGCCCGACTACATCCACCGACTCACGGGCCTGAGCGGGCAAACGCATCACGGTGGCAGAATTGCCGTCGCCGACACCGCACCCGGCATGCGCTCGCCTCGCGGACTACTCGGGCCAGCTGGGCGAGCGCCCGAGAATCGCCACGATCTCGTCCAGCGTGGAGTCACCCGACCACGCGACCTCCGGAGCGAACGCCGCACCCGGCGCCAACCGCGCCTTACCGCCCGGCACCACCTGGGCGACCGGTAGTGCCGCCGCGAGCAGGTCATCGTCGAAACGCACTGTCCGCCCGAGTGTTCGGGCGACATCCCACGAGTGCACGACGTAGTCGATGAAGTGAAAGCTCACCGCCTCGGCCCCGGAGAATTCGAAGTCCCTGGTGAACTCCGGCAGCGGGAAGGTCCGCTCGAGTACGCCGTCCTCAGCGAAGGACGCGAGCACATGTTCGGCGGCGGCCCGGTACTCCGCGACCGGGTCCGGACCGAGGGGACGCAGCCGCCATAGCGACAGGTCGCCCTCGCCGCGCGAGGCGGCCGCGAAACCGTAGTGCTGGGTGATCATGTGCGCAAGCAGCCCGTGCAGCGTCCAGCCCGCACAGGGCGTGGGCTTGGCCAGATCGGCTGCCGTGACCTGGGAAACCACATCGATGCTGGTGCGCACGGTTTGCGCGTTGAGCGCGCTGAGATCGACCTTTGCCCCCAGCTCATCAAGGGTGCGCAGGGCGGCACCGGTATCGGAATCGGTGGTCATGTCAGTCCTCTCGATACATCCATAATGATAATCACCTGCCTATCGTATGCTCATGCTTATCATATGCCAAGAAGTATTTTCTACTCATGCCGGAAGTGAAGCGCCCCGATCTCGCCGCGATGCTCGCGCCGCTCGGCCGCGCCCTCGTCGCGGCGGAGCTGCCCGTACTCGAGCGGCACGGACTGACGATGTGGGGTTATGTGGTCCTGCTCGGCTTGGGCGACGAACCCGTCTACACCCAGGCCGCACTGGCCAAAAAGATCCGCGCGGACAAGACCCGCATCATCGGTGTACTCGACGAACTCCAGCAGCGCGGGCTCATCCGGCGCGATCCGGATCCGGCCGACCGCCGCGCGCGCCTGGTCTCGCTCACCCCGACCGGCCGGACCACCCGCGACCAGGCGCAACGCGAGATCCAGGAGCAGGAGGACCGGCTGCTGTCGCAGCTGCCCGCGGCCGATCGCAAAGTATTCCTGCGGTCGCTGCGGACGCTGTCGGAATCGGTCACGGACTGATCGGATCCGAAACCCACGGGTACCGCTGTGCCCGCCGCCACTACCGACCCCACGGCCCGATACCGGTGGTCGGCCTCATGACGACACGGAACGCGCAGGTCATCTAGCCTGAAGACGTGCCCCGCGCGACATCGGCACACTCTGCCGCAACGGAGCGATCCCCCAGAGAAAGCGAACGCTGATGATCTTGGTGGCTCAGATCAGCGATACCCACTTCGACCTCGGCGCTCGCAACGCCGAACGCGCCGAGCGGGTACTCGCGTATCTCGCCGATCTGCGGCGCAGGCCCGACGTCATCCTGGTGACCGGTGATGTCACCGATTCCGGCAAGCCCGAGCAGTACGCCGAGGCGCGCGTGGTGCTCGCTGCCGATATCCCGGTCTATCCGATTCCGGGCAACCACGACGACCGCGCCGCCTTCCGCACCGCCCTACTCGGCGAGCCCGCTTCGTCGGCGCCGATCAACCACGCACACCGCGTCGGCAATCTGACCGTTGCCCTGCTGGATTCGAGTATTCCGGGCGAAGCCAGCGGCCGACTGACCGAGGAGACCTACGACTGGCTGCGCGGTGTACTCGCCGCCGCACCCGCCGACGCACCCATTCTCCTTGCGCTGCACCATCCGCCCGCGCACCTGTTCAGCCCGGTCATCGATGAGATCTCGCTGACCGAGCCGGAGAAACTGGCCGAGGTCGTCGCCTCCGACGAACGCATCGTCGGTGTGATCACCGGGCACGCGCACTCCTCGGCCGCGACCACCTTCGCGGGCCGTCCGCTGCTCATCGCGCCGAGCACCGCATCGGTCCTCGGCGGCGAGTGGGAGCTAGAACTGCCCGACCGCGTCATGGACTACGCGCCCGATCCCGCCCTAGCCCTCCATGTGATCGACGAAAACCACCGCATGACAACGCATTTCCGCAGCGTGGCAATGGGCGGCTGGATCAGCGTGCAGCCCGCCTAGCGCCGCACGGCGCGGGCCCTGCGGTATGCCGCCGGTGTCGCGCCGGTCCAGCGCTTGAACGCGTAGATGAAGGTGGAAGATTCGGCATAACCGAGCCGGATCGCCACATCGCTCACCGAAAGCGGTGTGGCGGTGAGCATCTCCTCGGCGAGCGCACGGCGGACCTCGTCCAGCAGCGCGCGATAGCTGGTGCCCGCGGCGTCGAGGTGGCGGCGCAGGGTGCGGGTGCTCATATTGAGATCGCGTGCCACGGCGTCGATTCCGAGCGGTGCGGCGAAACCGTCGGCGCCGCCGGGGACCAGCAGTTCACGCACCTCGGCCGCGATGCCGGTACGCGCGCGGCGGCGGTCCACCAGATCCCGGCATTGCGCCAGGCACATGGCCCAGGTGTGCTCATTCGCCTGCGGCAGTGGCTGTTCCAGCAGCACCGGATCGATGGCGAACAGGTTGTGCGGCCGGCCGAAGCGCGGCCGAACCTGAGTGACCGCCATGATCCGATCGGCGTATGTCGGTTCGGGAAAACGGAATTCGGCCCTGGTGAGCGGCAACTGCCTGCCGATCAGATCGCACATGACCTGATGCATGGCGGTGACATCGCGTTCGACCAGGAACTGGCGGACATCGGCGGGAATCGATTCGTCGTGCACCCACGCGATGAATTCACCGTCGCCCCACTCCGCGACGGGCAGGCAGAAGGTGAAGCTCAGTTCCAGAAAGCGCAGCGCGAACGAGATCGCCTCGCCGAGCGTGGGACTGCTCACGCAGGCGAAGCCGAAGATCCCGAAGGTGGTGATCCGGTAGCGGCGGCCGATCTCGACGCCGAGCGCAGGTTTGTCGGCCAGTTCGCGGACCAGATTGCGGATCACGGCGAGTTCGATCCGCGCGTCGATCTGGACGTCCGGGTCGTGCAGCTGCGCCTCGGTGAGCCCGGTTCCGGCGAGCATGGGCGCGGCGGGCACCGCGTGCTCATCGGCGTAGCCGACCATCAGCGCCACGCTGGCGATGCCGCGCGGAAAGTTCCAGTCGCGGATTCCCGGATCCTGCACCCGCTCCACAGCGGACCATTATGGCCGAAAATCTCGATGTCAGGATCGGACGGTCCTAGAGTGGAACTCATCCACCCTGTTGTGAGGAGTGTCACATGACAGCTGGCGAGCGGCCGTCGGTCATCATCATCGGTGCTGGATTCGGCGGCATCGGGATGGCAATAGAGCTGCGGCGCAATGGTTTCGACGATATCGCCATCCTGGAGCGCGGGGCCGACATCGGCGGCGTCTGGCGGGAGAACACCTATCCGGGCGCGGCCTGCGATGTGCCCTCGCCGCTGTACTCGTTCTCCTACGAGCCCAAGCCGGACTGGCCGCAGCGCTACTCGGGTCAGGCCGCGATCCACGATTACCTGCGTGGCGTCGCCGAGCGACACCGGCTGTTGGACGCGATCCGTTTCGGCGCCGAGGTGACCGACGCCGAATTCGACGACGGCTCCGGCCGCTGGACCGTGCGGACAACCGATGGCACGGCCCGCACCGCCGACGTGCTGATCCCCGCGGTCGGCCAGCTGTCCCGGCCCGCCCTGCCGAGCATTCCCGGCATCGATACCTTCACCGGCCAGGCCTTCCACTCCGCCGAATGGGACCACGGCGTCGAGCTGACCGGCAAACGCGTCGCCTGCATCGGCACCGGCGCCAGCGCCATCCAGTACATCCCGCAGATCCAACCGCGGGTCGAGCACCTCACGCTGTTCCAGCGCACACCGGCCTGGGTGCTGCCCAAATTCGACACCGACTACACCCCGATCCAGCACAAACTCTTCGCCCGGCTGCCCGGCGCGCTGCTCGTCGAACGCTTCGGGTGGTGGGCCATCGCCGAATTCGTCGCGCTCGGCCTGGTCGAATTCCCGTGGATCGTACGGCTCGTCGGCCGGATCGCGACGAAACATCTGGAAGAGCAGGTCCCGGACCCGCAGCTGCGCGCCAAGCTCACCCCCGACTATCCGATCGGTTGCAAGCGCGGACTGTTCTCCAACGACTACTACCCGGCGCTGACCGAATCGAATGTACTGGTGGAGACCACCGCTATCACCGAAATCGTCCCCAACGGCGTGCGCACCGCCGACGGCGCGGTGCACGAGGCGGACGTGATCATCTACGGCACCGGATTCAAAGGCACCGAATTCCTCTGGCCAATGAACATTTACGGCCGCGCGGGCGGCAAGCTCTCCGATGCCTGGCAGGGCGGCGCGCACGCCTACTGCGGCATCACCGTGCCCGACTTCCCGAATCTGTTCCTGGTCTACGGCCCCAACACCAACCTCGGTGTCGGCTCGATCATCTACATGATCGAATCGCAGGCCCGCTATATCCGCCAGGCTGTGCAACTGCTCGCCGCGCGCCCCGGCCACGTGCTCGAGGTGCGTCCCGAGACCGAAGAACGGTTCAACACCGCGATCCAGGAACGCCTCGCGCGCACACCGTGGAACTTCTGCTCCAGCTGGTACCGCACCGCCTCCGGTCGCATCACGAACAACTGGCCAGGCATGCAGCTCGCCTATCGCCGTCGCGTCCGCAAGCTCGATGCCGACGATTACGAGCTGACCCGTGTTGCCTGATAGCACACACTCTCCACAGGAAGAGCACACAAACTATCCACCCGAAGCTGGCAGACTTGTTGCGTGAGTGATCTGCCCAGCACCAACGAGTTAGCCATCGTGCGCGGCCCACTGCGCCCGATCGAGCTGGCCGCCGGGGCGGTGCTCGGCGGCGCCACCGTCGGATTGGTGACCGTCGGGGCGGTGATCCCGTTCGCCGCCGCACTGCAACTGGTCGCCGCGGTGCCGTTGGCCATGATCGCGCACCGCTACCGGCTGCGCGCCCTGGTCACCGCGACCGGCGCGGCCGCACTGGTCAGCTTCGTCGCCGCGGGCATCGTGCCCGCCTTCGGCATCGTCAGCACCGCGACCATCGCGGGCATCATCGGCATCGTGAAACGGCGGCGCGGCGGATTGCCCGCGGTGCTCGGGTTATCGGTGGTCGCCAGTGTCGGGTTCGCGGCCTTCGCCATCGGATCGCTGCTGGTGCTGTCCCGGTCCCGGACGCTGCTGTTCAGCACCATCCGCAGCACCGCGGACGGTCTGGAGAACCTCGCGGCCCGGCAACCGCAACTGGCACCGCTCGGGCGTGGCGCCGCCGACGCCGCCGACGCCGCGATCCGCTGGTGGTGGGCCCTGGTCGGCGGCGGTGTCGTGGCCGGCATCATCGCGACGGCGGTCTTCTCCTGGTTCGTGCTCGGTTCGGTGCTCGACCGACTGGCCTGGTTACCGAGCCAGGATCGGCTCGACGCACCGCCCGACAACCGGCCCATCGCGCCGCTGCCGGTACGGCTGCGCGGCGTCGGCTTCCGCTACCCCGGCAGGTCGGTCGACGCGCTGACCGGGATCGATCTCACGGTCGAGATCGGTGAATTCGTCGCCGTCGTCGGCCACAACGGATCCGGGAAATCCACGCTGACCCGGCTGCTCGCCGGCCGCCCGCCGACCACGGGCAGTGTCGACCGGCCAGGCGCGGCGGGGCTCGGCCACCTGGGCGGCACCGCACTGGTGCTGCAACGGCCGGAGAGTCAGACCCTCGGCGTACTCGTCGCCGACGATGTGGTGTGGGGCCTGTCCACCGAACTCGCCGCGGCGGTCGATATCGAGAGCCTGTTGCGCGAGGTCGGCCTGGACGGCATGGGTGATCGGGAGACCACCACCCTCTCCGGCGGTCAGCAGCAGCGACTTGCGGTCGCCGCGGCGCTGGCCCGCCGCCCCGCCCTGCTCATCGCCGACGAAGCCACCTCGATGATCGACCCAGAGGGCCGCCGCGATCTGGTCGCACTGCTCGCCGAACTGCCGAAACGCCATCCCATGGCGGTCATACTGGTGACCCATCACGAGGCCGATGCGGCCGCGGCCGACCGGGTGGTGCACCTGGCCGCCGGCCGGACCGTCGAGCGGCTGCCCGCCTGGCCGCGGCCGGTGCGCGAGATCCGGTGCCGACCGATGGGCGAGACCATACTGCGGTTACGCGATGTCCGGCACACCTACAACCGCGGAACTCCCTGGGCGGCACCGGCTTTGCACGGCGTCGATCTGACCGTGCGCCGCGGCGAGGCGCTACTCGTGGTGGGCGGCAATGGATCCGGTAAGTCCACGCTGGCCTGGATCATGGCCGGATTGATCGACCCCAGTTCCGGCCGTTGCGAATTGCACGACAAGCCGATCGCCAAGCAGATCGGCCAGGTCGAGCTGGCCTTCCAGCACTCGCGGTTGCAGTTGCACAAGCAGACGGTCGGTGACGAGATCGCGGACTGGGGCGGGCGGGCGACCGGCTCGGGCGCGGTCGGACGCGCGCTGGACGCGGTCGGTCTCGATCGGGCACTCGCCGCCCGATCCATCGAAGAACTCAGCGGCGGGCAGGCCAAGCGGGTCGTGCTCGCGGCCATCGTGGCCAGCCGCGCGCCGGTCGTCGTGCTCGACGAGCCACTGGCCGGACTGGACCCCGAGGGCCGGACCGATGTCGTGGAACTGCTTGCCCGCCTACGGGATTCCGGGCTCACGCTGATCGTCATCTCACATGACGTGCACGATATGGCCGCGGTCTGTGATCGGACCGTTCATCTGGAGGCCGGGCAAATCTTGGAGGCCGACCCTGCGCGCGATATCGCCGCGGCCACGAATACGCCTGCGCACCAGCCGGATTCCCGCCCGACGGTCCCCGGACCCCGGCCCGGCGATCCGGCGTGGCGGCTCGGGAACGGAGGGCGTTGACATGAGTACCGTCCTGTTCCGCGAGGTACCGGTCACCAGTCCGGTACACAGCCTGTGGGCGGGCACCAAGATGATCGGGGCGTTCCTGATCAGCGTGGTGCTGATGTTCCTGCCCTCTTGGCCGGTGCTCGGCCTGATGATCACGTTCCTGATCGCGATCGGCGTACTGGCCCGGCTCCCGCTGAGCACGCTGCCGCGCCTGCCATGGTGGTTCTGGGCAATGCTCGGGGCGGGCGCGTTGCTCAATGTGCCGATCGGTGGCGATGCCGTGCTGCGCTACACCAATGCCGCGATCTTCGGCCTGATCCTGCTCGCTTCGTCCTTCCTCATCGCCTGGACCACCCCGATGGGCGATATCGCGCCGGCGCTGGCGAAACTCGGGTCTCCGTTGCGCAAACTCCGGGTGCCGGTGGATGAATGGGCCGTGGTCATCGCGCTCACGCTGCGCGGGCTGCCACTGCTGATGGAGGAGATCCGGGTGCTGCGGGCGGCGCGGCGGCTACGCCCGCAGGTGAGCCTGCTCAACCGCGCCGCCGACAATCCGTTCATCGACATCCTCACCGCCGCTATGGCCGTCTCCACCCGCCGGGCAACCGAACTCGGCGAGGCCATCACCGCCCGCGGCGGCACCGGGCAACTGACCGCCCGCCCCAGCGCACCGGGACGCAACGACGTGATCGCGCTATCGGTCGTCATCGCGGTCTGCCTCGGCGCGGTCGCACTCGATCTGCTGACCTGATCGGCGATACTGGCCGCTGTGACGGACCGAGACGACGATGTGCCCGCGTGGCAGCGTAAGACGGAGGGTGAGTCACGGATCGCGGCGACGCTGGCCGTGTTGGCGATCGTCGTTCTGCAGGTCGCGCTCCCGCAACAGCTCCGGCCGCAGCCCGCGTGGCTGCTGCCCGGACTCGAGATTCTGTTGCTCGGTGTGCTGGTGGTGGCCAATCCGTTCCGGATCAACCGGGAGGAGCGGTGGCTGCGCAATGGCGGGTTGTTGCTGACCGGGCTGTTGAGCTTGGCCACGGCGGTCTCGGCGGATCGACTGGTGTTCGAACTGATCCATGGGCCGCTCAGCGACAATGCCTCGGCATTGCTCGCCTCGGGCGGGGCGATCTGGTTGACCAATGTGGTGGTGTTCGGGCTCTGGTACTGGGAGTTCGATCGCGGCGGGCCCGCGGCGCGGGCGCATGCGCGAAAGCCACTGCCGGACTTCCTGTTCGTGCAGATGCAGAATCCGGAGTTGGCCCCGCCGGAGTGGGAGCCGCAGTTCGTGGACTACCTGTATCTGTCGTTCACCAACGCGACCGCGTTCAGCCCGACCGATGTGATGCCGATGTCACGCTGGGCGAAGTTGACGATGATGGCGCAATCGACGATCTCGCTGATCCTGGTGATCTTGGTGATCGCACGGGCGATCAACGTCCTGCACAGCGACTCGTGACCGTATAGCTAAGAGCTATAATACAATTCGCCGCTCGGGCAAATTGATTACCCCAATATTTTCGCTTCGAAACTATTCGTACGCGGTACAGTCTGATCGGAGTGCTGTTCTCTAGATCACATCGTGACTCTGCATAGCGCCTGGGGGGAGGATTTTTCGCATGCGGAGTGTTGCTACGGCTTGCACAAGATGATGAAGATTGGACCACCGGAATGATTCTCCGCAAGATCACCACGGCAGCGGTGCCGATAGTCGCCGCGGTCGCGGTCGGCGCGGGCACCTCCTACGCGCAGCCGAGCGCCACACCTGTACCCGATATCGGCTACGAGGCAGAACTGGTGGGCGCCAAGATTGTCACCACACTGACCAACGGGTCGTTCGAGATATCCGACGCCACGGTGAATATCAAGGACATCGCGGGCAATACGGTTGTGACGCTACCGCTGTCGTTCCGGCAGGACGGGCTCGAATTCGCGCTACCGCACGAGGTGCGCGAAGCGGGCCGGGTGCTGGAGTTGACCGCGGTCAAGGACTACACCTCGGCGCGGCAGGTGGCGACGCCGGTCGCGTCGCCGCGGGAGAACCTGCGCGCACAGGACAACTTTCTGTCGCAGTTCGGCCTCGCCACCGTCATCGGCGGATTCATCGGCACGGTGATCGGTGCCCTGGTCGGACTGACCGGCATCATCGGCGGACCAACCGTGATCGCCAGCGTCATCGCGGGCGCGGGTATCGGCGGCATCATCGGCACCATCGTGGTGGGCGGACCGACACTGATCATCGCCGGCATCGATCTGTTCAGCACCCTGGCCGCCCCGCCCGGCACCACCAAGTGGCAGGAGACGCCGGTCAAGTAGGCCCGCGGCTGCGCACGCGGCGCACAGCCGATCCCCGGTGTGCGCCGCGTTTTCGTGCTATCGGCCGTGACAGCCGGGAGCCACGGGCACACCGGCGAAACGATCGGCGAGGTAGCCCATCGCACCGGCCGCCTCACCGATGGCGGTCAGATTGTGTCCGGGCAATGTCGAGTGCACGGAGGTGATATCCGCACCCTGCGCGCAATACCGCCCGAGCAGATCGGTGAACCCCGCGACCGGGATCACATCGTCGGTTGTGCTGTGGTACAGGTACATCGGCGCGACGGGTGCGCCGCCGCCGAGCTCCTGCCGGTCGATCGCCGCCCGAAAGTCCGGATGCGACAACACATCCGGTACGGTCGCGAAATCGTCGACATGCGCGTTGATGTACTTGATGACGAAATCCGGTCCGCAGGCGTTCACATCCTCGGCGAAGTTGCTGCGACCACGCTCGTTGAGTAGTTCCAGCACACCGGAATTCGGCTCGTTCTTCGCGATCGCGGTCAACGCGAGCATCGCCAGACCCGCCTGCGTGCCGCCGTCCACACCGTGGACCATGGCGGGCCAATCGGCGGGAATCCCACCCGCGGTGACACCCGCGAGCTGGACATCCGGCGCGTACTCCGATTGCATCTGGGCCGCCCACAGCGTGGCGAACGCACCGCCGGAATAGCCCCACCCACCAACGGGACTGGCCGGGCCGACCCCGTCCGGCGCGAGCGCACGAGCGGCGCGGATACCGTCGAGCACCGCCCGGCCGGCATTGACGCCGTCCAGGAATCGGGACTGCGGCCCCTCGTAATCACTGGTCACCACCGCCCAGCCGCGGCGAAGCGCCTCGGCGATGAAGGGCGTGTCGATGAAGGTGTTCGCGCCGCCGAGATCCCAGCCGCCGCGCAGTGCGTACGACGGCGCGCACCGGGTGCCGAGACTGTCCTCCGCGATCTGATACGAGAGCAGCGGCCGCTGGCCGGGACCGAACCACGGCCAATTCGGCACCAGCACGGTGGTCATACCGGCGATCGGTAAGCCGTTCGCATCGTTGGTCCGGTACTGCACCTGCCAGGCCGAAACCGGTAGCGGCAGACCGTACAACACGATCGAGCGGGTCCGCAAGATGGCCCCGGCGCGATGGTCGGCCAGGTCGACCGATGCCGCATAGAACGGGTCCGCATCCGGCGGCGGCACCGCGCGCGCGGTCGGCACGAACACGAACGCCACGAGCGCGAGGACGACCAGAATGCCTGCCCGAGCCGATACTCGGTGACCTCCGACGAATGGTGCATGCAGATATTTCATCGGGGCCTCCAGTGTTCCGACGCGGCGCGACGCACAGTGCGCCGGGATCGCGTCAGTGCCGACTCCGCCCGGCAACGACTGCCACCACCGTACTGCCTGATCAGAGCCCCCGGCAACGGTCACAGGCGGGCACCGGTAACGCCGCGCGTGTCCGATTTCCGACATCGTTACAGTGGGGTCGAAGCTGGCTGCGGCACGCTTCGAAAGTGTCTACCGCGCAACCGATTCGTCGTCGGGTCGTACCCCGACGGTGATGGGTATCGAACAGGAGTGAGCTGACCATGCGGCACGGCAACGGACTCGACATTCCAGAAGGACTCGCCGATGTGTGCGCGCCGAACCGCATGGCGGTGATCGTCTACGACATGCAGGTCGGCGTGCTCTCCCAGCTACCGGACGGCCCCGAGATCATCGCGCGGGTGGCACGCATAGTGGAGGCGGCGCGGCGCGGCGGTTATCCGGTGATCTTCCTGCGGCACTTCTTCCTACCGCGCCGCCTCAGCGGCACCTTCGCGCTGCGGATGGCGATGAGCTGGCAGCAGGTCGATTCCGTCGATGACGTGAAATTCATCCTGCAGCGCGATACTCCGCCCTTCGAACTGGTTCCGGAGCTGCGGCCGACGGCCGACGAGGTGGTCTTCGACAAGACCTCGATGTCGGCGTTCGAGGGCACGCCACTGGCCGCGGTGCTGCGCGATCTGGGCATCGGCACCTACGCGATCACCGGCGTCGCGTTGGAGATCGGCATCGCACCCACGGTCACCCATTCGACCGACCTCGGCTTCGTGCCGGTGGTCATCACCGATGCCGTCGGCGGCCGCGACAAGGAGGCGATGGCGCGGGCCTACGACGAGTTCGAGTTCCAGGGGCACACGATGATCACCGACAGCGCCACCATCATTGCGCTGCTGGAGCGCGAACACAGCTGAGCCGTGCCGGCGGATCGAAATGCCCGATCCGCCGGCCGTAGCGACTGCTTGCAGGTCGCTCGAAAGGGTCAGCAGCGACTGCTTGCAGGTCGCTCGAAACGGTCGGTTCAGCCTTCCTTGCGGACGGCCTTCTTCGCGGCATCCTGCGCGGCGTCGACCTGGCCGGCGAATTTGCCGTCAGTCTGCTTGTCGACGAGATCGCCCGCCTTATCGATGGCCATCTCGACCTTGTCCGAGTTCTGCTGGGCCAGGTCCATCGCCTTGTTCGCCAGGTTCTTGAAGTCCACGCTGTCACTCCCTAGATGTCGAGCCGAAACAAACCGCGGACTCACCCTACCCAGCACGACAGGAAGACCGGATACCCGAACTCAGTCCGATATTCGGCCCAGCCAGGCCGGATGCCATAAACGCCCGGTTTCGGTCCAGTTCATGAACCGCACCGTCCCACCGACTTTCGGCGTCACCCAGACCGCGTCCTTGCGCTCGTCGGCGGTCAACTCATTGTCGAACGGATTGGTCTTGCGCGCCAGCTTGCGCAGCCGCGAGGCCAGATCCCGCATCTCGGCAGCACCGAAACCGGTGCCGACCCGGCCGACGTAATACAGCCTGCCCTCGTGCTGGATGCCGACCAGCAGTGAGGCGAATTCCCGTGCGTCGCTGCGGCGCCAACCGCCGACCAGCACCTGCTGAGTGCGCCAATTGCGTTGCTTCACCCACGAATGTCCGCGCTTACCAGGCAGATACACCGAATCCCTGCGCTTGGCGACCACGCCCTCCAAGCCCTGCTCCTGGCTGTAGCGCAGCGCGTCCGCACCGGAGCCGTCCAGGCGCGGCGGCACCCGCAGCGACGGCGCGTTGGCGGCGATCGCCTCCAGCACCCGGCGACGATCCGAATACCTTTTGCGGACCAGGGATGTCCCGTCCAGATACAGCACATCGAAGGCGACGAAGACCGCGCGGGCCGCATCCGCCTGCAGCAGACCGAGATTGGCGACGCCGTGATCGTCGAAGACCACGGCCTCGCCGTCGAGCACCACATTGTGTCCGGCCAATTCCGCGGCCAGCACCGACATGCCCGGATAGCGCTTGGTCACCACATTGCCCGCTCGGCTACGTAAAGTCAGTGTCCCGGAATCGATTTCGGCGATGAGGCGGAAGCCGTCCCACTTGGTCTCGAAGCACCACTCGACATCGTCGAGATCGGCGACCTCGCCCGCGGTGGCGAGCATCGGCGCGAGGCCGCGCGGAAAGGGCACCGGCCCGGGCGTTCTCGGCACGGTGAACGCCGCTTCGGGTCCGATCGGGCCGCTGGATACTCTGGTCGAACCACTCTCGTGCACCTGCTGCTCACGCATGAGATGCATCAGCCACTGGGTGCCGTTGGTCCGGATCAGCGCGTAGCGGCCGCGCAGTCGCTTGCCGTGGAATGCGACGATGACCTCGTCCGCGCGCCACTTCTCGGTGTCATAGGTGCCCGAATCCCAGATCGTCATCTCCCCCGCGCCGTACTGCCCCTTCGGAATCGCGCCGTGAAAGTCCAAGTACTCCAAGGGATGATCCTCGGTGTGCACGGCGAGCCGGTTCTGATCCGAGGAGGTCGGCGGACCCTTCGGTACCGCCCACGACACCAGCACACCATCGCGTTCCAGCCGCACATCCCAGTGCAGCCGCCGGGCGTGGTGTTCCTGGACGACGAAGCGATTGTTCGCACCGGACGTCGGCGCTTCGGCGGGCACCGGTTCGGGGGTGGCCGTCGCGTCACGCATCGATCGATACCTCGTCAGCGCGTCGCTGCCGGACGAATCCGATGCGGGCGGATCCAATTCGGCGAGCAGGTCGCCGTCATCGCGCCAGCGCGCGAGCACCTCGTCGAACCGCAAGTGCCGCAGCTTCTTCCGGTTCTCGATCTCGGCCCAGCTGCGCGGCGCCGCGGCATTGGGTTCGGTCCGGCCGCGCAGCGAATACGGTGCGATGGTGGTCTTGGACGGATTGTTCTGGCTCCAGTCCAGGAACACCTTCCCGCCGCGCGCCGATTTGGCCATCGTCGCGGTGACCAGATCCGGGTGCAGCTGCTCGAGATTCGTGGCCACCTGCTTGGCCACCGTCGACGCGCCCCCCGGACTCAGCTCACGGTCCAGCGGGACATAGATGTGAATTCCCTTGCTACCACTGGTTACCGGGAACGCGTGCAGCCCGATACCCTCGACCATATCGCGCACCGCCACCGCGACCCGCGCGCATTCGGCCAGTCCGGCGCCCGGACCGGGATCGAGGTCGAATACCAGCCGAGTCGCCGGGCCGATCGCATCGCCGTCGAAACGCCATTGCGGCACATGGACTTCCAGCGCCGCCTGCTGCCCGATCCAGGCCAGCCCGGCCTCGGTATCGATCACCGGATAGACGACCCGGCGACCGCGATGCTCGATGGTGTGGCGCTCCAGCCAGGACGGTGCGTGCTCCGCGAGATTCTTTTCGAAGAACGACGGTTCGTCGACCCCGTTGGGCCAGCGCTTGCGCGTGACCGGCCGCCCGGCAATATGCGCGAGCATGGCGGGCGCGATGGCCGTGTAGTAGGCGATGACCTCGCCCTTGGTGGTTCCGGTCGCCGGATACAGCACCTTGTCGAGGTTGCTCAATTCAACCTCTATGCCCGGGCCGCCCGGGCTGCCACCGAATTCCCGGCGGGTCACCATGAATGAATTTTAGGGGCGGGGACCGACAGAAACCGGTCCCCGCCACATATCAGGCCTGTGGTTTCCCCGGCTCCTCCGGCGCGACGGGCGGTTCCGGCGCCGGCTCGACGGGCGGTTCCGGCGCTACCTCGGGCTGGTCCGTCGGGACGGCCTTCTTGGCAGCCTCCTGGGCCTTCCCGATCTTGTCCGAGTATTTGTGACCGGTTTTCTGGTCGATGAAACTACCGGTCTTGTCGACCGCTTCGTTGATTTTGTCGGCGTTTTTTGCCGCCGCTTCCTTCCCTTTGCCGACCAGGCCTTTCAGGGTGTCCGCGAGACTCATGCCTTCGTTCCTTCCTGTCGACGAACCGAGGTATTCACCCCACATCCTCCCACCACGAATCGCGTACCGGCACGCCATTGGGATCGATGCGCTGCCCCGGCATCGGCACCGCCACAGCGGTACCCGCTGCCCGCGCCGCCTCGACCATCCGCCGGACCGGCTCCGACCATCCATGGAAGGCCAGATTGAACGTCGCCCAATGGATGGGCACCAGCAGCCCGTGGCCCGGATCGCCGACGCACAGGTCCGCGTGCGCGCGCACCGCCTCCTCCGGATTCATGTGGATATCCGGCCAGGCCTCGTCGTAGGCCCCGATCGGCAGCAGCGTCAGATCGAACGGGCCGAGTGCCGCACCGGCCTCGGCGAAGGCCTTGGTGTATCCGGTGTCACCGCCGAAGTACACCCGGCGGGTCGGGCCGACGATGGACCAGGACGCCCACAGCGTGGTGTTGCGCAGCAGGCCGCGACCGGAGAAATGCCGCGCCTCGGTACAGGTGAGCACTAGATCCGTGCCATCGCGCTCCCGGCCCAGTGAGGCGAGGGAAACCGAACCGCCCCAATCCAATTCGACGATCCGATGCTCGGGCACACCCCAGTGCCGCAAATGCGCGCCGATGCCGATCGGCACCAGGAAGGGCGCGGCCTGACCGAGTACCAGTTGCCGGACGGTGGCCTTGTCCAGATGGTCGTAGTGATCATGGGAGATGATCACGGCGTCCACCGGCGGCAGCTCCGACAACGGCGTCGGCACCGGATGCAACCGGGCCGGACCGACCAGCGCGGACGGCGAAACCCGTTCGCTCCATACCGGATCGGTGAGAATCCGGTAGCCGTCCACCTCGATGAGCGCCGAGGCGTGCCCGTACCAGGTGACCGCGAGATCGGCCGCCTCGGTCGGCACCTCCGGCCGCGCCAGCGGAATCGCGACCTGCGGGCGACCGGCGTTGCGCCGGGTCAGCGCCGAAAACAGCAGGGACGGAGCCGAACCCGAGACGAACTGGGTGCTCGGCTCGGAGTTGTGGAACTGCCGATTGCGGTAGCTCACCGCACCCGCGGCGTAGGGCTGAATGGCGTTGATCGAAGCGCCGATGGCGGAGGGGATATCCCAGACCGCGCGCACCACCCAGGCGACGCCGACCGCGCCGGCCGCCATGCCGATAAGTTTCTTCAGGTTCATCATCGCCACCCAATCATCGCCCGAGGAACTTCGCCGCACGCTTCTCTTGTCTGGCTAATCGCCCTTCCTTGGCGTCCTCGCTGGTCCAGGCGGCCTCGAGGGCCACGCGCTGCACCTCGGTGGCCGGTTCGCGGGTGCCGTCGTCGTTCAGCACCAACTTCATATGGCGTAGCGACATCGGTGCCAGCTCGGCGATCGACTTCGCCCACTTCTGGGCGTCGGCCAGGGTGCCGAGCCGGTTGGCGAAGCCGAAGGCGTAGGCGTCGGTGGCCGTGATCGGTTCGGCACCGAGCAGCATGGTCCTGGCCGGACCGCCGCCGATCAGCGATGCCAGTCGCCGCATGGTCCAGCGATCGACCGAGATACCCAGCTTGGCCGCCGGAATCGCGATATAGGCGTCCGGTTCGATCACCCGCAGGTCCGAAGCCAGGGCAATCTGCACCCCCGCGCCGAGCGCGGCGCCGTTGATCGCCGATATCACCGGGACCGGAACGGATTCGATGGTGTGCAGCATGTCGAGCAGGCCATCGAGGAATTCCTGGGAGTAGACGCCCGACAGGTCCGCACCCGCGCTGAACATCGGCCCCTGGCCAGTGAGTACGATCACCCGGGCATCCTCGGCCGCGGTCCACACCGCATCGCGCAGCGCGGCGACGAGTTCGTTGTTCAGCGCGTTACGCCGCTGCTCGCGCTGTAGTTCGATGGTGACGACGTCGCCATCACGGCTCACTCCGAGCATTCATTCTCCCCAACTGACCGGTTCGAGTGGTTACATCAACTCTGCCATAGTTGACGGCGTATACCGACCAAGGCCGATACGATCACGGCTTGTGCCGACAGAGTTCTCCATCCTGGTGATCGGTGCTGGTCAGGCCGGGCTGTCGGCCGGTTACCACCTGCAGCGCCTCGGATTGCGGCCCGAACAGGACTTCCGCATCGTCGATCACGCGCCGGGACCCGGCGGGGCCTGGCAATTCAGGTGGCCATCGCTCACATTGACCACCGTCAACCGGGTGCACGACCTGCCGGGCATGTCGTTCGCCGAAACCTTGCCGCCGGATTCGGACGCCGTGCCCGCGGCGACCGCGGTGCCGCACTATTACGAGTTGTACGAGAAGCGGTTCGACCTACAGGTCCGCAGACCGGTCACGGTCACCGTGGTCTGCGACCGCAATGCGGACGGAACCCCTTGTGCCGCAGGGCCCGATCTCGCCACCGGCCGCGGCCAGAACTTGAACGTGGAGACCGACGCGTCCGGTGTCATCCGGGTGCGCGGGCTGATCAACTGCACCGGCACCTGGGAGCGTCCCTTCATTCCGCGTTACCCGGGTGCGGAGACCTTCGCCGGGCGACAGCTACACACCCGCGACTACCGCACCGCCGACGAATTCGCGGACCAACATGTGGTCGTGGTCGGCGGCGGCATCTCGGCCGTACAGCTGCTCGACGAGATCTCGCAGATCACCACCACCACGTGGGTAACACGCCGCGAACCGGTCTTCCGCGATTCGCCATTCGCCGAGCAGGACGGCCGCGCCGCCGTCGCCATCGTGGAGGACCGAGTGCGGCACGGGCTGCCGCCGGGTTCGGTGGTCTCGGTGACCGGGTTGCGACTCGACGATCGGCTACGCGCCGCTCGAGCCCGCGGGGCACTGGCGCGGCACCCGATGTTCGCGAGCATCGAACCCGATGGGGTGCGCTGGGCCGACGGCACGTTCCAGCACGCGGACGTCATCCTGTGGGCCACCGGATTCCGCAGTTCCCTGGACCATTTGGCACCGCTGCGGCTTCGTGGCCCCGGTGGTGGCATCACCATGACCGGACGGCTGGCCACCCGGGTCGCGGTCGATCCGCGAATCCACCTGATCGGCTACGGACCGTCCGCCAGCACCATCGGCGCGAACCGCGCGGGCCGAGCCGCCGCGCAAGAACTCACCGCGCACCTCGGCCTGCGATAACTACAAACCGGCGGTGAAGGTGGCCGGATCGGGGCCGATGCGAGCACCCTTCTCGAGCGCGTTGATGGCACGCATCTGTTCCCGGCTCAGCTCGAAGCCGAAGACGTCGAAGTTGGTCTGGATGCGCGAGGGCGTGACCGACTTCGGGATCACCACGATGCCCTGTTGCAGATGCCAGCGGATGATCACCTGGGCCGGGGTGCGGTCGACCTCGTCGGCGATAGCGACGATGGTGTGATCGTCGAGCAGGGTGCCCTGGCCGAGCGGGCTCCATGCCTCGGTGGCGATGGCGTTCGCGTCATGGAAGGCGCGTAGCTCGCGCTGCGCCAGCCGGGGGTGCAGTTCGATCTGGTTGACCACCGGGATCTCACCGGTCTCACCGATGACCCGTTGCAAGTCGGGGACAGTGAAGTTCGAGACGCCGATCGAGCGGATCCGGCCGTGTGCTTTCAGCGTCTGGAAGGCCTTGAAGGACTCGACGAAGCGATCGGCCTGCGCGACCGGCCAGTGGATGAGATAGAGGTCGAGGTAGTCCAGGCCGAGCCGAGCCATACTCACGTCGAAGGCGCGCAGCGTGGCGTCGTAGCCCTGTTCGGAGTTCCACAGCTTGGTGGTGACGTACACCTGGTCGCGCGGCAGCCCGAATTCCCGGATGGCGCGACCGGTGCCCTCCTCGTTGCCGTAGATCGCCGCGGTGTCGATGCTGCGATAGCCCGCCTCGAGTGCGGTGGTGACGACCGGGTAGACGTCATCGGGCGGAACTTGGAACACACCGAAACCGAGCTGCGGGATCACGTTCCCGTCGTTCAGCACGATCGAGGCAATGGCGCAGGTCTCGCTTCTGAAGGTCACCATCCGACCGTAGAAGTGCCGCGGCGAGTCGTCAACGAAGCCCCCTGGTGTGTTGACCACTTTTTGCTGGTCGGAGCACACTATGCCCTGGCACGGACCGCGCCGGGCGGGCGATCGAGATCACCGGAAAGCTGGGCGCCGTGCCCGGGAATTCAGCTGGGTGGGAGGCCGATGCGGCGATAGCGGGTATGCCGGGCGGCACGGAGTTCGGCCAGCGGGCGAGCACGCAGATCGGCCAGTTCGGCGGCGATGGCGGCGACCATGCGGCGGGCGAATTCGACCGGTTCGTCGGCGGCGTCCGGAAACTCCGGGACGATGCGGTCGACCACACCGTCGGCGAGCAGATCGGCGGACCGGATGCCCTGCGCCTCGGCCAGCTCGGGAGCGTGGGCGATATCGCGGTAGACGATCGCGCTCGCGCCCTCCGGCGGCAGCGGCGCGAGCCAGCCGTGCGTGGCGGCCAGGACGCGATCGGCCGGCAGCAGGGCCAGTGCGCCGCCACCGGTGCCCTGGCCGAGCAGGATCGAGATGGTCGGGGTGTCCAGGGTCACCAGATCCGCTATGCAGCGGGCGATCTCGGGGGCGAGGCCACGCTCCTCGGCCTCCTTGGACAGTGCGGCGCCGACCGTGTCGATCACCAGGACCAGCGGCAACCGCAACTCCTGGGCGAGGGCCATGCTGCGCCGCGCCTCGCGCAGCGCGGCCGGGCCCATGGTGTGCTCACCCGCCTGCCCCGAGCGATCGTGGCCGAATACGATGCAGGGCTCACCGCGTAAGCGCGCCAGTGCGTGCACGATGGTGCGGTCGGATTCGCCCTGACCGGTACCGCTGAGCGGAACCCGTTGTGTCACATGGCGCAACAGATCACGAATGCCCGGCCGACCCGGACGGCGCGAGATGCGCACCGAATCCCATGCCGGGACATCGGTATTCGCATCGAGCCCGCTCGGCGCGGGATGCACGTCGGTTGACTCGCCGGTCAACCCATGTACCGGCGCGGCCCAACCGGGTTCGGCCGCAACGGGATCCGGCACGCCGCTGAGCACGCTCAACGCGCGATGCGCGATCCGGCGGAATACCGGGACCGGAAGGACACCATCGATCACACCGCTGCGATACAGATTCTCGGCGACCTGGACGCCCTCCGGAAAATTCCTGCCGTACAGAGCTTTATAGACGCGCGGACCGAGAAACCCGATCATTGCGCCGGGTTCGGCAAAGGTGATGTGCCCCAACGACCCCCAGGACGCGAAAACGCCGCCCATCGTCGGGTCGCGCAGGTAGACCAGGTACGGATATCCGGCCGCCTTGTGCACCGCGACCGCGCCCGCGATCTTCACCATCTGCACGAAAGCGACTGTGCCCTCTTGCATTCGGGTGCCGCCGGAGGTCGGCGATGCGACCAGGGGCAAGCCGAGTTCGGTAGCCCGCTCGACCGCAGCGACGATCCGCTCCGCCGCGGCCACACCGATCGACCCGGCCAAGAATCCGAACTCGCAGGCGATTACGGCCATGCGTCGACCACGCAGCAGCCCCTCGCCGGTGCACACCGCTTCATCGGTGCCCGCCGCCACGGCGGCCCTGCGCAGATCCTCGCGGTAGCGCGGGGATACGGCCACCGTCACCGGTGGCCGATCCCAGCTGACGAACGAGTCCGAGTCGAGCAGTTGCTCGAGCAGCTCCCGCGCCGAAATCCTCACCGAGCGAGCTTAGCCACTCGGTTCGCAAGGCGCCGCGACAGCGACACGACCGCTCAGTAGCCCTGCATGACCTTGCGCAGTGCGTACTCGGTGAGCGAGACCAGCGCCTGCTTGGCGGGCTCACGACGCCGGGCGTCGATGGACAGGATCGGCACATCGGCGGGCACCGCGAGTGCCTGCCGGATGTCCTCGATCGGATACCGCGGTGCGTCGTCGAATTCGTTGAGCGCCACCAGGAACGGTAGGCTGCGCGCTTCGAAATAGTCGACGGCGGCGAAGCTGTCCTCGAGTCTGCGGGTGTCGACCAGCACCACCGCGCCGATGGCGCCGCGGATCAGGTCGTCCCACATGAACCAGAAGCGGTACTGGCCCGGCGTACCGAACAGGTACAACACCAGATCGTCGGCGAGGCTGATCCGGCCGAAGTCCATCGCCACCGTGGTAGTCGACTTCATCGGAATGCCGGTCAGATTGTCGATTCCGGTGCTGGCATTGGTCACCAGAGCTTCGGTGCGCAGCGGAACAATCTCCGAGACTGCACCGACCAACGTGGTCTTACCGACACCGAACCCACCCGCGACAACGATCTTCGCCGAGGTCGGCTTACTGGTGCGGGTATCGACCTGCGCCGTCGAATCAAATACGCCGGAGTCCACTGAGAACCCTTTCGATCAGCTCGCGACGTTCATCGTCGCTGGAATCGTCTTTCAAAGTCGCCGAAACGCGCACATGCCCGGCCTCGATGAGGTCGGCCACCAGCACGCGGGCCACCCCGATAGGGATACCCAAACGCGCTGCCACTTCAGCAACGGACGGCGATTCTCTGCACAACTCCACGATGGACGTCTCGATGTTGGTCAGTTCGAACTGCCGCTCCAGGGCGACCGGATGCGATGCGACGAGCGCCTCCAACGCCAACTCGATTGCGGGCCGGGTGCGGCCCGCAGTCAACGAGTACGGGCGAACGAGGCTGGGCTCGGCACTCCCCATGCGGTGATCGTCTATGTCCATCCGACCATCAGGAACCCATCGTGACGCGTGGCGTGGCCTGGACGGTCTGGCCGACACGCTCGACCAACAAGGCCATTTCGTAACCGACCTGGCCGATATCGCAAGAGGTATTGGTCAGCACCGCGAGATACGAGCCATCGCCGACTGCCATGAGTAGCAGATAGCCGTGCTCCATCTCGACCACGGACTGCAGGACGGTGCCGCCTTCGAATAGGTTCGAGACGCCCACCGAGAGGCTGGCAAGTCCGGCGGTGACGGCCGAGAGTTGTTCGGCACGGTCCACGGGCAGCTGCGCGCTCGCGGCCATGAGTAGTCCGTCAGCCGAGACCAGGACGGCATGAGCTACGCCAGGAACCTCGTTGGCGAAGTTCGAAACCAGCCAATCCAGCTGACGATTCGTACCACCTAGATCGGGGTTCATCGGTCTCCTTTATCTCCGGTTAAGTTCATTGGCTTCATTGCGCGGCCATCCCGGACGCCCTGCTGGTGACGACTCAAGCTGGACCTGATCGTTTCTGGATCGCGACGCGGCGCGCGACCGGCGTTGCCGTTGACACCGCCGGGCACCAGCCTCCCGCCCGGATTGCGTTGCGGCAACCCGGCGGCCGTCTTTGTTTCGGTCTGCGCCTCACTTGCCCGGCGCGCGGCCTGCCATCCTTCGTCACCCGGTGATTCGAAGGAGGCGGCCACCTGGGACCGGTCCTGATTCGGATCCGAGAGCCACGCCGACATCATCTCGGCGAAGATCGGGGTGCCGCCCATGACCGAATCAGAATCGGCCGCGGGCTGCAACCTGGTCTGGAAGAACGACGCCGCCTTCTCCGGATCGGGCTTGAAGCTGTGCCGCGCTGCGCCCGTGGTCCCGCTCTCGGAAACCGCGGATACCTCACCACTCGGCGCGGACTGGGTCGCACCGCGATCCCGTTGCGACAGACCGATTCCCGGTGTGGCCTCGCGACGCGGCAGTGCGGCCGCGCCGGGCTCGCGCTGGGGCAGCACGGTGGCACCCGGCTGCCGCTGCGGCAGACTGTCCCGCGACGGCAGACCGTCGCGCTGGGGTAGGCCACTGGGCGTCTGCGCACCCGGCTGCCGCTGTGGCAGACCGTTGGGCGCTTCGCGCTGCGGCAGATTCGCCGCGGGCGACTGCCGTTGCGGCAGACCGGTCGCACCCGGCTCCCGCTGCGGCAAACCACCCGAGGCCGAATCACGCTGCGGCAAACCACCCGGCAACGGATCACGCAACGGATCACGCGCAGGCGGCAACGGATCACGCAACGGATCACGCGCAGGCAGGCTACCCGACGACGGATCACGCTGCGGCAAACCACCGGAAGCGGGATCACGCTGCGGCAAACCACCCGACCCGGCTTGACGCTGCGGCAAACCACTCGACCCGGGATCACGCTGCGGCAAACCACCCGAGCCGGCTTGACGCTGCGGCAAACCACTCGACCCGGGATCACGCTGCGGCAAACCACCCGAGCCGGTATCCCGCTGCGGGAGACCGTTCAGACCGGACTCACGCTGCGGCAGACCGGTCGACCCGGAATCCCGTTGCGGCAGACCACTGCCCCCGGCATCACGCTGCGGCAAACCACTGGGCGCCTCGCGCTGCGGCAGATTCGCCGCGGGCGACTGACGCTGCGGCAGACCGGTCGCACCCGGCTCCCGCTGCGGCAAACCACCCGAGGCCGAATCACGCTGCGCCGAATCACGCTGCGGCAAACCACCCGGCAACGGATCACGCAACGGATCACGCGCAGGCAGACTCCCCGACGACGGATCACGCTGCGGCAGACCACCGGCACTCGAATCACGTTGCGGCAACCCGCTGCCACCAGCATCGCGCTGCGGCAGACCACCCGAAGCGTCCCGCTGCGGCAGACCAGATCCGGTATCGCGCGACGGCACGCCACCGGCGCCCGGCTCCCGCTGCGGCAGACCGTTCAGCCCCGATGGACGCTGCGGCAGACCGCCCGAGCGCTGCGGCACACCGTTGGCACCCGGCTGACGCTGCGGCAGACCACCACTGGGCTGACCGCCCTCGGGCGGCTGCGGCACACCGTTCGTGCCGGGCTGCCGCTGCGGCAGTCCACCGGAGTTGAGATTCCGCGGTGGCAGACCGCCACCGGAGATGGTCGGCTCGGCCCCGGGCCGGTTCGGCGGCGGACCGCCGGGGGTGACATTGCGCTTGGGCAGACTCGCGGCCGCGAGCTTGCCGCGCTGTGGACCACTCGGCGTCTGTCCGGACGCGGGCCGCAGGGTCGGACCGGCCGGTGCCGCGTCCTGACGCAGACCCGAGGCCATGGTCGAGCCGGGCGAGCGCTGCGGTAGGCCGCCCGCCGCCGGAATCGGACCACTGGTCCCGGACGGCGCCGGACTCGGCGTCACCGGAATCGGACCGCTGACACCGGGATCGACGGTGACCATGACGTTGCCGCCCGGCGTCCTGGTGATCGCGCGCGTCTGCATCGACGACGGAGTCGACTGCCGTTGCGGCGCATTGGCGGAAACCTGCGGCGCGGCCTGCGGCATCGCGGTGGTCTGTCCCCGTTCGAGGACGATCAGACCGATCGGAACCTGCACGGTGACCGTGACGCCGGGATCGCGCGCGGTATCGAAGGTTGGACGCAGCCGCACGGTGAGCCCGTGCCGCTCGGCCAATCGGCCGACCACGAAAAGACCCATGTGGCGGGCGGTATCGGGACCGGGCTCGGCGGTCTGCTCGAGTCGCCGGTTGATATCGGCCATCTCGGAGGGCGGCATACCGATGCCGCGGTCCGCGACCTCGATGAGCATGCCCTGGTCGTGTCCCTGCGCGAAGGTGAACTTCACGTCGGTCTCCGGCGGCGAGGCGCGTAGCGCGTTGTCCAGCAGCTCGGCGAACAGGTGCGCCATATCCGATGCGGCGGGCTCGACCAGCGAACCACGCGGGGTCGCACCGAGCTTCACCCGCTCGTAGTCCTCGACCTCGGAGATCGCCGCGCGCAGCACGTCGGCGATCTCGACCGGCGCGGACTTGCTGCGCCGCTGCCGAGTACCGGCGAGAATCAGCAGGTTGTCGCCGTTACGGCGCATGCGGGCCGCGAGATGGTCCAGCCGGAACAAGTTCTCCAGCAGGCGCGGATCCTTCTCGTCGTACTCCATCGCCTCGATCAGGCTGAGCTGGTGGTCAACGAGCGATTTGGAGCGCCGGGCCAGGGTCTCGAACATGTCGTTGACCTGGGCGCGCATCTGCGCCTGATCACTGGCCAGACGCAGCGCCTGGCCGTGGATGTCGTCGACGGCGCGGGCCAGCTGGCCGATCTCCTCGCTGCTGCGGATCGGCATCGGCTCCAGCGGTACGTCCTCGGGGGACGCGCCGTTGCGGAGCTGGGCGACCTCGTGCGGCAGATCGCTCTCGGCCACCCGCAGTGCCGCCAGCCGCAGCCGGTGCAGCGGCACGATCATCGAGCGCGCCACGAAGACGGCGAGCAGCAGCGCGGCGAGGATGGTCGCGATGACGACCGCGGTGTAGGTCCACGCGCCGGTATTTGCCTTCGACACCAGCGAACTCATCGCGGAGTCGATGTCCTTGGTGGACTTGGCGACCACGCGTTCGTAGACGTCGAGGCTGCCGGTGAGCGAGTTCTTCAGATCACCGATCGGAATCTTGCCGGACTGCGCCTCCGGGCTGTTCATCAGCGAGACCCGATTATCGATGCCGGCCCGCAGGTCGGCGATCGAGGTGTCGGCATCCGGAAAACGGTGCGCGAGCACGTTGAGCAGCGACCGCTCGGTGCTGGCCGCGGTGAGCACGCTCTGCGTTCCAGTGGTCGGGCTACGTAGTACCTCGGGGAACGCGGCGACCTCACCGACCAGCGCGTACCGGGTGTTCAGCGAGTCGACCAGCCGCAGCTTCGCCTGGTCGACGGCCGGATCGCTGACCTGGCTGACCGTGCTCTCGACGATGTTCACACTGCCGTTGCGGACCTTGTCGATCGTGCCGATGACTTCGGCCGGGGTCTGCGTCGTGGCGTTCTTGCCCTGGGCTCGAACTGCCTTGGCCTGGGTGATCATGCCTTCGAGCGCCGCCCGGGCACCGGGCACGGCGCTGAGCTTGTCGACCGCCTGCTCGGCATCGCTGATGCCCTTGTCCAGGTCCGCGAGGTTCTTGTCGGACACGATCGAAACGCCCGGCATAATCGAGATCATCTGCGAGGCCGCGGTCGTCGCGGTCTGCGCACTCAGCCCGGTGACCGCCGGGAGGGCTTCGATGTTCTTGGCGGCAGCGTCCAGCCGGTTCGCGTCGGCGAACTCGGCAGTAATCCTGGACACGCCGAGTCCAACCGCGACTGCCAGCGGAACGGCCAGGACCGCCGTAACCTTCCAGCGCAGGTCCCAGTTGCCGAGCGCCCAGCGTTTGCTGCCGGACCTTGCGGCGTCACGCATCTCCCACTCACTTTCCAAACTGGCCCCAACCACGTGCCATCAGCGAACCTAGACAATCGCATGCTGGCTCGACAGGCAGAGCTGGCCGAGGAACTGCGGCTGGCCGAGAAATTGCGTCTACGACGGCCCAAATAAGTGACATCAGATTCTAACGGATCAATAACAGCTTGGGTGACGTTGAGTATAGCTACAGGCCTTGACCTGCCGATAGTTGGCAAAACCAAAGGTCGCGGCACCCACCCGGGCGTCGCGTGAAGTCTGCCACAATCGTGCTGATCTATCGAGGCGGGCATCGAGGCGAGGCTAGGGAGTCACTTGAGTACAGCATCGCGTAGCGATTCGGTGGGGGGTGGTGGTCGGGCGACGGGTGGGCGTGCGAGGCACGAGTACCGGCCGGTCTACCAGACCAGTTTGGTCGATCCCGCTGAGTTCTGGGCTGACGCGGCTGCGGCGATCGACTGGGAGATACCGCCAACCCAGATCGTCGACACCACGGCTCGCGCGATGGCCAGATGGTTTCCGGATGCTCGCCTCAATACCTCCTTCAACGCCCTCGACCGACATGTGCACGGTGGCGACGCTGCGGACAAGGTGGGCCGGGCCGATCAGCCCGCCCTAATATACGACTCCGCTATGACCGGCGCCAGAGGTGTTTTCACCTATGCGGAACTGCTGGACAAGGTCGCCGAGTTCGCCGGTGCGATGGTCCGTTTGGGTGTCGGGGTCGGCGACCGCGTGGTCATCTACCTGCCGATGATCCCCGAAGCCGTGATCGCCATGCTCGCCTGCGCGCGCATCGGCGCGGTGCATTCGGTGGTCTTCGGCGGCTTCGCCGCACCCGAGCTCGCCGCACGCATCGACGATGCCGAACCAGTGTTGATCATCACAGCATCCGGCGGCCTCGAACCGGGCCGGACCATCGATTACCCGCCGATTGTGTTGCAGGCCTTGGACCTCGCCGAGACCAGCGCGCCGCGCCAGGTGATCGTGAAGCAGCGACCGCAGTTCCCGACCATCCACTTCCCCGCGCCGCAGCCCGCGACCGAATCATTGCCGAGCTCCGCGCAGACCGTCGCGGCCCAATGGCTCGATTGGGACGACGCCGTCCGAGATGCGCCACCCGCCGATCCGGTCGCGGTCGCCGCGACCGATCCGCTCTACATCCTCTACACCTCCGGCACCACCGGGAAGCCCAAGGGCGTGGTCCGGGACAACGGCGGACATGCGGTTGCCCTCGCCTGGTCCATGCGCAATATCTACGACGTCGGTCCCGGCCAGGTGATGTGGGCTGCCTCCGATGTCGGCTGGGTGGTCGGGCACTCCTACATCGTCTACGCGCCGCTGCTCGTCGGCGCGACAACCCTGCTCTACGAGGGCAAACCGATCGGCACCCCGGACGCGGGCGCGTACTGGCGGGTGATCGCCGAGCACAACGTCCGAGTGCTGTTCACCGCACCGACCGCATTGCGCGCCATCCGCAAGGCCGATCCGGACGCCGCGTTCGCCCACCAGCACGACCTGTCCTCGCTGCGCGCGCTGTTCTGCGCAGGCGAGCGGCTCGACCCGGCCACCTACGAGTGGGCCAGCGAGATACTGCTCGCCGACCGCACCGACTGCCCGGTGGTCGACCACTGGTGGCAAACCGAGACCGGCTGGCCGATCTGCGCGAATCTGCTCGGTCTGCAACAACTACCGATCAAGGCGGGCTCGGCGTCGGTGCCGGTGCCCGGCTACCGGCTGCGGGTGCTCGACGCGGAGGGCAATCCGGTCGCACCGGGCACCGAGGGCAATATCGTCATCGGACTTCCGCTACCGCCCGGCACACTGACCGGGCTCTGGCGCGACGAGGAGCGCTTCCAGCGTTCCTATATGTTGGCGTTCCCCGGCCACTACCTCACCGGCGACTCCGGATATTTCGACGACGACGGATATCTCTACGTACTCGGTCGCAGCGACGATGTGATCAATATGGCCGGGCACCGGCTCTCGGCGGGCAGCATCGAGGCCGCCATCGCCGGACATCTCGCGGTCGCAGAATGCGCCGTGATCGGGTTACCGGACGAACTCAAGGGCCAACGTCCGATCGCGTACGTGGTGCTCAAGTCCGGTGTCGAGATCGATCCCGACCAATTGCGTGACGAACTGATCGCCCGGGTGCGCGAGCAGATCGGCGCGATCGCGACCCTGCACGATGCCGTCATCGTCACCGCGCTGCCCAAGACCCGATCCGGCAAGATCCTGCGCAAGACCATCCGGCAGATCACCGCGGGCGACGCCTACGAGATACCGTCCACGATCGAGGATTCCTCGGTGCTCGCCGCGCTGGAAGTACAGATCCGGGCCAGCCGCCCGCCGGAGCCGGGGCCAGAAGTCGTTGCCGCCAACGGGGATCCGATTCTGCCGTCATAGCTTCGCGATGCGTGATCGTTGCACCCCTTAGGAAATCCTCAGGGATAGTTCACACATGTGCCAGTGCGAGGCAATAGCGTCTAGAGCGCTGGAACCGCAGCACCACTCGAAAGATCTGGAGGCACAACACCATGAAGCTCTTGCGCAGTCGCCCCGCCGCCACCGCTCTCGCCGCGAGCGGATTGGCCGGCGTGGCCGTGTTGCTGTCCCCGGCCATCGCGGCCGCGGATCCGATGACACTGGCCGGGCCGCTGCTGAACTCGGACTGCTCCTTCGCGCAGATCGACGCGGCGCTGCACGCCAAGGCACCGCAGTTGGCGGCGATGCTCGACTCGAACCCGACCCAGAAGGCCGAATTGCGGCGCAAATTCGACCAGCCGGTCGAGCAGCGGCGTGCGGAACTGCAGGCCATGATCAACGAGAACCCGGACGCCGCGAAGGACGCGGAGAACGATCCGCGCGCATCCGGTCTCGCGGAAACCATCCGCACGGTCGCCGACTCCTGCCACTCCTACTGACCCGTATCCGACACGCCGAGTAACTTCCGGATACTGACCGGCCGACTGGTCTCGCGAGCACATGGGCAACTCGCCGGGTACGCCCAAAAATCCCGGGGCACCCAACCCTGGACCTGTACGGAAACATAGCGGCACCTACTGGTATGGCCAATAGATCCGGGGAGTCGGGGGAGCAGAATGAATGACGTGACTTCGAACCCGACCGTCCTTGTCGTCGACGACGATGAGGACGTGCTCGCGTCGGTCGAGCGCGGGCTGCGGCTGTCCGGCTTCCAGGTGCGGGTTGCCAGGGACGGGGCCGAGGCGCTGCGCAGTGTGACCGAGCAGGCGCCGGACGCGGTGGTGCTCGATATGAATATGCCGGTGCTCGACGGCGCGGGGGTGGTGACGGCATTGCGCGCGTTGGGCAATGACGTCCCCATCTGCGTGCTCAGCGCCCGCGCCTCGGTCGACGACCGGATCTCCGGGCTGGAGTCCGGCGCCGACGACTATCTGACCAAACCGTTCGTGCTCGCCGAACTGGTGGCGCGGATCAAGGCCCTGCTGCGCAGGCGCTCGGATGTCCCGGCTCCGGCCACGCCCGGCGCGATCACGGTCGGCCCGCTGGAGGTCGATGCCGCCGGATATCGCGCACTGCTGCACGGGCAGGAAATCGAGCTCACCAAGCGGGAATTCGAGTTGCTGTCCACGCTGGCGCGCAACGCGGGCGTGGTGCTGAGCCGGGAGCGGCTGCTGGAGTTGGTGTGGGGCTACGACTTCGCCGCCGACACCAATGTCGTGGATGTCTTCGTCGGATATCTGCGGCGCAAGCTGGAGGTGGAGCGCACGCCCCGGCTGCTGCACACGGTCCGCGGCGTCGGATTCGTACTACGAGCGCCCAAATGAGTTCGGCTGATCGATGAGCCAGATGCCTTCCGGCACAACGACTCCCGGTAAGCGGCGGCGCACCTTCTCGCTGCGCACCAGGGTGGCGGGCGCGGCTGCGGTCGGGGCGATCATCATCGTCACGATCATCGGGGTGATCTCCTCGCAGGCCATCGAGCGCAACAACCTGGCCCAGACCGATCAGCAACTGACCATCGCATCGCGCTTGGTGCTGATCGATTCGGTGTTGGCCGTTGGCGTGCTCGGGTTGGTCGGCCCGACCTCCGACATGGCGGTGACCGTCCGCGACAACAACACGATTGTGGCGAGCACGCCGATCCGATTGCCGGAACAGCCGATCGGCTCGCATACCGTCACCGTGAACGGCACCCCGTTCCGGGTACTCACCACCACCGAGAATCAGCCGGCGGGACGGGTCGTCTCGCTGGGCATTCCGGCTACCGATGCGGCACGGGCTACCGCCGAGCAACAGCGCTGGGTGCTGGCCGGAGCGGGGGTGGCGATCGCCACCGCGGCCGCGCTCGGCTGGCTGCTCGCGGGGCGCGCGGTACGCCCGATCGTCGATCTCACCCACCAGGTCGGCACCCGCAGCGGATACCGCGATCCGGACAATCCACAGCCGCGGGTCGACGGTTCCGGAGTCAGGGAGGCGGAGAAGCTCGCCGAGGCGGTGAACACCCTGCTGCAACGGGTCGACCAGGCGCAGGGCGAAACCGCCGCGGCATTGGAGACCGCACGCGATTTCGCGGCCGTCTCCGCGCATGAACTGCGCACACCGCTCACCGCCATGCGCACCGATCTGGAGGTGCTGCGCACCCTCGATCTGGACGAGGCGCAGCGCGCCGAGATCCTCGCCGACCTACAGCGCAGCCAGGGCCGCGTCGAAACCACCTTGGCCGCACTGGAACGACTCGCCTCCGGCGATCTCACCAACGAGCGCGACCATGTCGATACCGACGTCGGCGACCTCTGCGACCAAGCCGCACACGATGCCATGCGCCACTTCCCCGGACTGACCGTGCGCATCGATACCGACGCCGAACTGATCACCCGCGGCCTGCCCGCCGGGCTGCGCCTCGCGGTGGACAACGCGCTCGCCAACTCGGTCAAACACGGCCGCGCCACCGAGGCGGTGGTCTCCGCGCACCGAAATCCGCACGGCCACATACTGATCACCGTTGACGACAACGGCCGCGGCATCCCCGTCGAGGAACGCACCGCCGTCTTCGAACGCTTCTTCCGCGGTAGTCAGGCCAGTAAGGGCGGGTCCGGCCTCGGCCTGGCCCTGGTCGCCCAACAGGCCCAACTCCATGGCGGCCGAGCGTATTTCGACGACAGTCCACTCAGTGGCGTGCGCTTGGTATTGGATCTTCCCGAACGCAGTACCAACACCTGACCCGAAAGAGCACTGCGGCCTGCGGTTCCCACTCTCCTGGACCACCGGCAGCAGTTGCTTCTCGAGCGTGGCAGGGCCGTCGGTCAGCCGGTCGCACCATCGGGCCGGGCAACTGCAACGATCGTTACGAGTTCGTCTAGGCTGGCAAAGTCCTTCGGATTGTCGGATGGACGGTGCTTTTGTCAGTTGCGGACCACTTCGACGGGGTCGGTGAGCGCAAGAGCCAGCGCGGACTGTTGGGCGCTACTGCGCTGGGGTAGCGCCGCGACGGCCTTGTCGGTCTGGGTGCTGAGATTGGTGACGATCTGCTGGAGTTGGGTGACGCCGCTGGTGAGTTGGCCGATGGCGCTGACCAATTGGGCCCCGCCCTGGTCGGCCAGGTGGGGCAGGGCCTCGGCGAGCTTGGCGCCCTCGGCCAATTGCGCACTGGCGCCGGTCAATCGGTCGACCACGGTACGCAGTAGGGTGCCGAGATCGGTGCTCGGGTCGACCGCGCTGCCGACGAGTTCGCCCAGGTTGTTCAGCTGGGGTCCGGACTGTCCCGAAACATTGCGCAGCCCTTCGAGTTTCGTGATGATGTCGGCGACCTGCGGATCACCGGAGAAGGGCAGCGCACGCAGCAGCGGCAGGATCTGATCCAGGCCGCCGCTCACCGTATTCGCGGTCTGCTGCACCTGGCCGATCGTGATGCCGGTCGAATCCAGCGCCGAGGCAAGCTGATTCGCCTGTGCGGCCGCACCGGAAACCGTCGAATTGAGCAGTGCGATGGCCGAAGTCAGCTGTGCCGAGCCTTCTTTGGCGTAGGTAAGGAAGCCGAGCAACTGATCCGCGCCCGAGCTGAACTGGTCCGCGCCCGCCGCCGCGGCGTTCACGCCCGCGCTGAGCAGTTGGGCGGTGAACTGTACCGAGGTCATCTGGGTGCGCGCCTGCGCGACCGCGGCCAGTGCGGCGTCGATACCGGACGCACCGACCCGGTGCGTCACCGTATCGACCGCGCCGTTCACCAGGTTCTCGTCCGCGCCCCGGTGCGCATCCACCGTGACCTTGGCCCGCCGCGGCTGCGCGCTCGCCAGCGTGCCCATGGATTCGGTCAGATCGGCGGGCAGGGTGATCACCGCTGCGTAGTCGTCGGCATTGATCTCACCCGGCTTGCCGACGGTCCACTCGTAGCCACCGCCCTCCTGCTGCAGACCCTGCGCGATGCGCGCACCGGTCGGCCCGGTATCGGCGTTCACCAACGCGATGCCCTCGGGTGAACTGGACGATCCTGCGCAGGCGATCAGTGCGCCGCCGAGTGCCCCGGCGGTGAGTACGGCGACGGCGAACATGGCAGAGCGAGCGCGAATTCCAGTCACAGCTCCACCTCGCTAGCGCTCGGCTCCGCCGTGACCGGCAGTGCTGCTGTGTCTTTGGTTCCCTCGCTACGCTCAGTCACATCTGCAGACCCTAGAGGTCCGAATTGGCTTCGTCGCCGGCCCAACTCTGAGAGTTCGGTAAGGCATTCGGTCAGGACAGCTCGACGGCAGTGGGTTCGGTGATCCGCTTCGCGTCCACCACCCGGCCGAAATCGAGTTTGACCAATTGGTCGGCGCAGTCGAAGTAGCGGTCGTCGTGGGTGATCACGATGACGGTCTTCCCGCGCTTCTTGAGATCGGCGAGGATCTCCTTATAGAAGACGTCGCGGAACTTGGGCTCCTGATCGGCGGCCCACTCGTCGAAGACATAGATCTGGCGGTCCTCGAGCAGCGCGGTCAACAGCGCGAGCCGCTTGCGCTGGCCCTGGGACAGATCGATGGTGGACAACCGACCGTCGCGCACCGTCACCTTGTGCGCGATCTGCAACTGTTCGAGATAGCGGCGCACCTCACCGTCGAGCCCGGGCCGATCGAAGCCCAGGTACTCCTCGAACAGGTGGAAGTCGGTGAAGATGGCCGAGGAGTTCTGCCGGAACCACTCGATGTTCTGGTGGTCGATCGGCTCGCCGTTGAGCGACAGCGATCCGGTCTGCGGCACATACAGCCCCGTGATCAGCTTGGCCAGCGTGGATTTGCCGCTGCCGTTACCGCCGACGATGAAGGTGATCTGTCCGGGTTCGAAGACCAGGTCGAGCGGGCCGAGCCGGAATCCGGACTCGCCGTTATCGGCCTCCGGAGGCGGACCGAGCGGCGCCGGCAGGTTGTCGTGTCCGCTGTGGTCGACGAACCGATGGCCATTGACGTCTGGTCGCGGCCCGCCGGGGCGTGGCCCCCGACCGGGCGGGTGCACGCCCCGACCATGTTGCGGCGCACCGCGACCGGGCGGTGGGGCACCGGGACCGGACTGTGGCGCGCCGGGCGGGGGCGGTGCACCCGGACCCGGCGGAAACGGCGGGGGCGCTTGCATCCGGTAGCTGTAGCCGACATTCGTCAGCTCCAGCCGCGCCGCGTCGACGGCGGGACGGTCGGTGAAGGGCAACTGCTCCTCGTCGTGCATGGTCTCCATGGACAGGTTCATGGCGCGGATCTTCGCCAGCGCGACATCACCGCGCAGCAGATCCGGAATGCGGTGCATGAAGTTCTGCATCGGCATCGCCAGGAAGGTCGTCACCAGGACATAGCCGACCATGACGTCGAGCGACAGGTGTAGCGGCGTGACGAGGACGAACAGAATCAGCGCCATCGTGGCCAGCTGCAGTGCCTGCCCGAACCCTTGCGCCACTGAGAATTTGGATCCGGCGTCGACGTTCTGCGCACGCAGCGTCGCGGCCGAGCCGAGCAGATGCCGCTGCATGAAGTCCCGGCGGCGGCCCCGATGCAGCTTCAGCTCCTTGATGCCCAACGTGACGGCCTGGTACGACCGCAGCAGCGCGTCCTCGTTCTCGCGCGCCGCACGGTAGATATTGCGCACCCGCCCGAGAATCAGCTCGACACAGGCGATCCCGAGCAGGGTGCCCGCCACGGTGACCGCGAAGAGCGGACCCGAGACCACCAGCAGGAATATGAAGCAGCCCACGATGGTGGCCACGTCGATGCAGATGCTCGGGATGGCGGTCACCGCCTGCGACAGCGAGCGCACATCCTCGGTCAGCGTGGCCATCAGCCGGTGCATCCCGAGCCGTTCCAGATGCTCGAGCGGAGCCGAGACGATGCCGGAGCTCAGATCCGCACGCAGCCGGTAGATCGCGTCCTGGGCCAACCGGATCAGCAATACCTGCGACACCACGCCGCTGACCAGAATGACCAGGCCCGTCAGCGCGAAGCTCTGGACGTTGACATGCGGATGCGGTTCCGGTGACACGACACCTCGGATGAGGGTCACCAGATAGGTGTTGGCCGCGCCGCAGAGCAGGCCCGCGACGATGACGGCCGCGATCCGCATCCACGAGATCGAGATGAGGAATCTGATGAGTTGCATGGTTACTGAGCTCCCTCAACGGGGGTATGGCCGAATGGGCGTGGTGCGGATGAAGCCGCTTACCGGCGGATGATGTCGAAGATCATGCCTTCGAGGGTGACACCCGGCGCGAAGGAGAACGCCACCCCCGTCGAGATCGGTTTCGCCGTCTCCGCCTGCTGAATCATCTGTTCCAGCACGAAGATCAGCGATACGCTCAGCATATTGCCGAACCTGGCCAGCACCTCCCAGCTCGAGGCCGCCCGCTCCGCCGGAATACCCAGCGAGTGCACGGACTCCTCGATGATCTTGGGCCCGCCGGGGTGGATCGCCCACAGATCGACATCCGATTTCTGCAATCCGTTGCGCCGCAATACCGCAGTGACCACGGGATCGACCCCGGTGTAGATGTACTCGGGCAGATTCTCCGACAGCTCGCAGGTGATGCCGTTGTGGTTGACACCGAGCACGATGCCGTCCTCCGCGCCGTCGAACAGCTGGCTGAAGCTGTCCCGGATCACTACCTTGCCCGGCGCCAGCGGCTGCTGGACCTGTCCGGCGCCGATGACGACCGCACCGCAGCCGTCCCCGAACAGGCTGTGGATGATCACATCGTTGATGTTGTCGTCGAAGACGGCGTTCACCGAGCTCAGCTCCAGGCAGACCACCATGGCCTTCTTATCCGGATGTGCCCGAACGTAATCCACGGCGGTCCGAATGCCGTTCATGGCGGCGGCGCAGCCCATGAAGTTCACCACGACCCGGCCCACCGAGGGCGACAGGCCGAGCTGTTTGACCACGGCGACATCGACACCGGGGGCGATGAAGCCGGTGCTGGTCACGAAGACCAGCAGTCCGATCTCCGCGGCCGCGTCGTCGACACCGGCGAGTGCACGTCCGGCGACGTCGACGGCCAGCGGCACCGCGTGGCGGTAGTACAGGTTCATCCGATCCCGAATCGTGCCCGAATCCCCACTGAACGGCAGGAATTCGGGATCGAGCGGATCGATCACCATGCGACGGGTATCGATCTTCGTCTTCTGGTAGATCCGCGAGATCCGCGCCCGCTGAGTCGGATCGGTGAACAGCTCGGCGACTCGATCCGCGGCGTCGTCCTGATCGACGATCCGACCCGGCGCGCCCGTCGCGATGCTCTCGATGACGCCGATGGTGGTCGGCGGCGCGGGCGGCAGTCCGTGCTGCGCGAGGTCGTGGCCGTGCTCGTTCCCCTGGCGAGCGGCCGACGTGGGCGCGGAGCCCTCCTCATTGATGGTGATAGACACGAAAATCTCCCCGTTTCTTATGAAAATGGTGATCGGAGCTGCCGTCGGGCAGCGGCTCGATCGGTCGACGCGGTCGGCGGAATCGGTTCAGACCGTGCCGATTCCGGTGAATCCCTGCACCGTGTAGACGGCGCAGGTCTTCAAGGCCGCTGGCGAACAATGCTCACGGATGAATCCCCATTTCCGTTCCTCGGCTTCGCGCGAGGGCGACAACAGATACGTCTGGCACAGCTTCGGGAACCGGTCGGTGAAGAAGCTCTTCGCCGGGAGCCACTCGACACCGAATTTCGCGGACTCCTCGCGCAATACGTCCTCGGTGGCGATATTGGCGAAGCCGCTGCGCTGGAACGGCAGGACGTGGTGCACGCGGTGCGAACTCAGGCCCGCCGCGAGAAAGCAGTCGATATAACGGTTTCCGATGACCTTCAGGTCGTAGGCCTGCTCCATCTGATTCACGGCCCAGTCTTCGGTATCGGAGGCGGGCAGTTCCTCGGTCTCCACCTCGAAATCATGGCTCGCGACGACCAGGAAGGTACTGATCCACAGCGTCACCACGAATTGCAGTGCCCAGGCCCAGAAGTCGCCCGCGAGTGTGAAGGCGATCAACTCGCCGAGCAGCAGCGCGCGTACACCGAACGATCCGATGAAATGCGGCAGCGCCCCGCCCCACGTTCCGTACATGTCCTTGATGCCCACTTTGCGGGTGAGGCGGCAGACGTCAAGCAGTCGAATCGTCATGCCGGTCACCGTGTGTCCGAACTTGTGGAGGGTGTGAATGGGCACCCGGTACAACCGTGGCACCCGCATCATCATTGTGAAAACGTTCTTTTTGATATCGACTTCACTCTGGGTATGCGGGTGGTGCAGCAGCGCGTGGCCGTCCGCGGTGACGAAAGCCAGTGCCACGTAATTGAAATCGAAGGTATTCGTATAGATCTTGTTGAGGCCCTTTTGCGCGCGATGGATCGCGTAGTGGCCGAATCCGGCCAGCGAACTGCGCAGCAGCACCATCGCGATCACGAAGACCGGCAGCGGCATCCAGCTGCGCTCGAACAGCCGCAGTCCCTGCACCGCGAAATAGGCGATGGCCAGCACCGCGACCACAATGTTGAAGATCGTGTCCATGCGCTGCAGACGAGCCGCCAACTGCGGCTCTTTCAGCCGCGCCTTCACCTTGTGGAGCAGATCTTCCTTGTTGTCGAACCGGTACTTCGGGGTGTCCTGCCAGCTGTCGAAGCCTTCCTTGAACAGGAAGTCCGGCGCGTTGTTCTTCGGATGGATGTCCTCGGGCAATGCCGCGCGGTCCAGTGCATACCGCTCGAGCATTCGCCCGATCCGCTCCGGATCGCGATGGTAGGACCCGATGATGGAGGTGATATCGCGATTTTTCGTTCGCCCGATGAAGAACTCGCCGCCGGGATGCTTGGAGATCCAATCGCTCAGATCGTAGGCTTTTCCGTTGTAAACCCACACATTCAACGGTCCACCCGGAGGGGGGCCGGGCGGTCTACGGAAGTCCCGCTCCTCCGCTTCTGGGTGGCTGTTCGTCATGGCAATCCTCCGTGTCTGATCCGCGGGTTCGGTGGCCGTTGTCGGCCGACCGGGGTTATGGCGTGTATCGCGGACAGGCGCGGGGGCGCATCGCCCGGTGTGCCGGACGTCCCCCCGAAGACACGCACACCGCCTGAGCGTTCATGAGTGCATCGTGGTTCCAACGCCTTACATCTCACTAAACAATCCCTTAACCCGGTAGCTTTCGCGTCGGATTCCCCCCGATCTCTGCGAGAAGACCGCACCAAGGGTAACGTCGGCCCCCGCAGCACGTGCGATTCGGTCGAGTTCACTCCTGGGAACCGGGTCGAGTTAACTTGCGAGACAGGCTAATCTGGCGGGCGAAATGCTGCACTACCACGAAGGCGGCAGCACCAGCTGCGTCTCATCCACCCGGTCTTCACCGACCTCGCACTCTTCTGGGGGCAGAACATTGAGTGACCTGACAGCGCACGCACGCACCACGCGCCGACTCCGACTTCGCCGACCGGGCCTAGTGCCCGCAGTGGTCGCGGCGTCGATGTTCGCGGCACTGGTTACGGGCTGCGACTCCAGCTCCGACTCGAAGACCACCTCGTCCGCGCCGCCGTCGGGCCAGCTGCCCGACGCCGCACAGATCGTGCAAGAGTCCGCCAAGACCACTCAGACCCTGCAAGCGGTGCACCTGAATCTGAAGGTGGACAATCTCACCAACCTCCCGGTCGAGACCGTCTCGGCCGATGTGACCAACCAGCCGCAGGGCGCCGGTCAGGCGATCGGTGAGGCGAAGGTCAGGACCAAGCCCGAAGCCGACTTCATCCAGGCCAAGTTCCTGGTCGTGGACAAGGTCATGTACGCGCAGACCGGTGGCTCCTCCGCCTACGCGAAAGTCGGTCCGGCGGAGCAGATTTACGACCCGGGCGTGATCCTCGACAAGGACAAGGGTCTGGCCAACCTCATCGGGCAGGTGAAGAACCCGAAGGTGGAGGGACGCGAGAAGGTCGACGGTGTCGACACCGTGAAGGTCTCCGGAACCATCGACTCCACGGTGATCGATCCCATCGTGCCCAAGTCGGGTGACCCCGCGGGTACGTTCCCGATCACTCTGTGGATCGCGGATGTCGCGCCGCCGTCGGGTTCCGCGTCGGCACTGCCGTCGCAGGCGGCCTCGCCCGGAACCGGCCCGAACCTGGTCCAGGCGGTCGTCAAGCGGGATCCGGGCACGATCAAGGTGACGCTGTCGGACTGGGGGAAGCCGGTCAAGGTCACCGCGCCGCCGAAGTAAGGCACAGATACGCGAACCGGTCCGGGAATGCGTGACGGTGGCAGCAGCCGTCATCCGCACTCCCGGACCGGTTTTCGCGTTTCAGGTCCCAACGGGACACAATTCAAGTCGGCACCTGAGCTCCTAACCGTCGAACCCGAGCGCCGGGTACTCGAGGTGGGATGCGTAACGGGCAGCGATCTCCCGGATGTCGGTTTCGGCTTGCATCGCGGCGACTTCGGCGAAATACTCAGATTCCGCGTGGAACTCGCAGTCAATCGACTGCGGCCCGTGCTCCACCGGAGTGGAACACGGGCCGCGGCAAGCGTTTTCGCTCAGTTCGCGTTCAGCAGATCGATCACGAAGACCAGGGTCTTGCCCGAGAGCTTGTGACCCGCGCCGGCCGGGCCATAGGCCAGCTCCGGCGGGATGGTCAGCTGACGACGGCCGCCCACCTTCATACCGGGAATGCCGTCCTGCCAGCCCTGGATCAGGCCGCGCAGCGGGAAGCTGATCGCCTCGCCACGGTTCCAGGACGAGTCGAACTCCTCGCCGGACTCGAATTCCACGCCTACGTAGTGCACCTCGACGGTGCCACCGGGCACGGCCTCGGTGCCCTCGCCCTCGACGATGTCCTTGACAACCAGCTCGGTGGGCGCGGGGCCCTCCTGGAATTCGATCTCCGGCTTGGTCATTCGGCTATCCCCTCTGATAGGTGACGGTGATTGATGGACGGAAGTATCAGCGACCGTTGATCTCGTCGTAGTCGCGGTGGCCGTAACCGGTGTAGATCTGCCGCGGACGGCCGATCTTCAAAGGCTCGCTGTGCATTTCACGCCAGTGCGCGATCCAGCCCGGCAGTCGGCCCATCGCGAACAGCACGGTGAACATCCGGGTCGGGAAGCCCATGGCCTTGTAGATGACGCCGGTGTAGAAGTCGACGTTCGGGTACAGCTGGCGCGAGATGAAGTACTCGTCGGTGAGCGCCGCCTCTTCGAGAGACTTTGCGATATCGAACAATTCGTCGTCGCCGCCGAGCTTGGACAGGATCGCGTCGGCATGCTTCTTGGCGATCGATGCGCGCGGGTCGTAATTGCGGTAGACGCGGTGCCCGAAGCCCATGAGCTTCACGCCGTCTTCCTTGTTCTTGACCTTGCGGATGAATTCCTTGACGTTGCCGCCATCGGCCTTGATGCCGTCCAGCATCTCCAGCACGGCCTGGTTGGCGCCGCCGTGCAGCGGACCCCACAGCGCGTTGATGCCGCCGGAGACAGAGGTGAACAGGTTGGCGTCCGAGGAGCCGACCAGGCGCACCGTCGAGGTGGAGCAGTTCTGCTCGTGGTCGGCGTGCAAGATCAGCAGCATGTCGAGCGCGGCGGCGATCTCCGGGTCGACCTCATAGGGCTCGGCCGGGAAGCCGAAGGTCATCCGCAGGAAGTTCTCCACCAGGCTCAGCGAGTTGTCCGGGTAGAGGAACGGCTGGCCGACCGACTTCTTGTACGAGTAGGCCGCGATGGTGGGCAGCTTGGCCAGTAGTCGGATGGTGGATAGTTCGACCTGTTCGGGATCACGCGGGTCCAGCGAGTCCTGGTAGTACGCGGAAAGCGCGTTCACCGCGGAGGACAGCACCGGCATCGGGTGCGCGTTGCGCGGGAAACCGTCGAAGAACCGCTTGAGATCCTCGTGCAGCAGGGTGTGCCTGCGGATCCGATCGGTGAAATCGTCCAGCTGCGCCTGCGTGGGCAGCTCGCCGTAGATCAGCAGGTAGCTGACCTCGATGAAGGTCGAGGAATCCGCCAGCTGGTCGATCGGGTAACCGCGGTAGCGCAGGATGCCCGCGTCGCCGTCGATATAGGTGATCGCCGACTTGGTGGGGGCGGTGTTCATGAAACCCGGGTCGTAGGTCACGTATCCGGTGCTGGCCAGCATTTTTCCGAGGTCGATGCCGTCGTTGCCTTCTTTGGCTTCGGCGATCGTCATCGCGTACTCGCCGCCTGGGTAGGTCAGCACCGGCTTGGCGTCGTTGATGTCTTTTTCGGGCACGGAAGGATCCCTCTCAGGCTATGACCGTCGGCAACGGGGTGCGGTCGACACGGCGGTGCTCTCACCTAGACGCTAGTCGTTGCTCGCACGGCACGAGAACGAGGGTGCCCACCGGAGAACCTCACAAACAACTTGTCGTCACGTGAGGTTTCCCGACACCGGCACCGAATGCGACCTGCCGACGCGGTAGCGCACGAAGGCCGGGAAAACCAGCGCCGCCAGCACGACTCCGACAACAACCAGCACACCGCCGCCCGCCGCGGCGACCGCGGTACCCAGGCCGGCCGCGGCAAAACCGTGGGCAACATCACCGATGCGCGGACCGCCCGCGACGATCACGATGAACACACCCTGCAACCGTCCGCGCATCTCGTCGGTGGCGACCGTCTGCAGCATCGCGACGCGCAGCGCGGCCGAGACCATATCGACGGCCCCGCCGAAGGCCGAACAGGCCAGCGCGATCCACAGCCCCGGTCCGAGGCCGAGGCCGTGCCCGGTGAATCCGACGGCGAGACCGAAGCCGACCATGGCCAGTCCCCAGAGCGCGATACAGACCACCACGGCCAGACCCTGGCGGCGCACATGGGAGATCCACCCGGAGAACACCCCGCCCAGCACCGCCCCGACCGACATGGACGCGAACAGCAGCCCGAGCGCGACGCCGCCGGTGGCCGGATCGCCGAAGGTCTCGTGCGCGATCTGCGGGAACAGCGCGCGCGGCATGCCGAAGACCATGGCGATCACGTCGACGACGAACGAGGCGAGCAGGATGCGCTGAGTCGCCAGGTAGGTGAAACCGTCCAGCACCGCGCGGAATCCAGCCTTGCGCGCGGCACCGGTCGGCGCGATGGGGGGCAGCTTCCACACCGCCCAGATGGTGGCCAGCAATGCGATGGCGTCGATCAGATACAGGGTGGACAGCCCGATGATGGGAATCAGCACACCCGCGAGCACCGGCCCGGCGATCGCGCCGATCTGCTGCACGGTCATGCTCAGCGCACTGGCGGCGGCCAGGTGTTCGGCGGGGAGCAGCCGCGGGATGGCGGCGCTACGAGTCGGCTGATTCACCGCGAACAGCGCCTGCTGCGCGGCGAACAGCCCGAGCACGATCCAGACGTTGTCGAGTCCGGCCGCGGCCTGCGCCCAGAAGGCGAGCGCGGTCGCGCCGGTGCCGCAATTGGTGATGAGCATCAGCTTGCGCCGGTCCATCACATCGGCGAGGGCGCCGCCCCACAGGCCGAACACGATCAGCGGTACCACGCCGAACAGACCGGCCAGACCGACGTAGCCGGAACTGCCGGTGATCTGGAAGATCTGCTGCGGCACCGCGACAACCGCCAGCTGCGAGCCGATGACGGTGACGATGTTGCTGGTCCACAGCCGCCGGTAATCGGGATAGCGCAGTGGGGTGGTGTCGGCGAGCAGCTTCACTGCCGGGAGCGTAGTGAATGAGTCAGCTGCTCAATAGGGTTGGGGTCGTGGCATTCCTCACGGTTGTAGTCGGTCGACCACCATGGCATCGGCGCTGATCCGGACCCGGATCCGATTGTGCAGCCGGCCCCGGCGGCCCTGCCAGAACTCCACCTCGTCCGGGCGCAGCAGGTAGCCGCCCCAATGCGGCGGCACCGGGATCTCGTCGACATCGGCGAAGCGGGCGGTGGTCTCCGCCAGCGTGCGATCCAGTTCGGCCCGCGACGCGATCGGCCGGGACTGCCGCGAGGCCCAGGCGCCCAACTGCGAATCGCGCGGCCGCGAGCGCCAGTAGACGGCGGTCGTCTCGGCGACGACCTGCTCGACGGGTCCGCGCACATGGACCTGTCTGCCGAGCACAGGCCAGACGAAAGTGGCCGCGGCAAACGGAACCGCGGCCAGTTGGTTGCCCTTGGCCGAGTCGTAATTCGTGTAAAAAGTCACACCCTCGGGTGAGAGGCCTTTACACAGCACCGTCCTGGCGACCGGGCGCGGCCCCACGTCGGTCAGTGCCACGGTGGCCACCACCATGGCATTGGGTTCGGCGATACCGACCGCGGTGGCCTGTTCGATCCAGTGCCGCAGCAGCGGCTCCCAGCCGCCTGCCAGCCAGGTTTCGTCCAGATCGGTGTCTTCGCCACTGCCGAAAGGCATGCCGCCGTAGTCGACTCGCATCGATGCGAGATCGGGGCCGGTGAGTAATTCGGCCGTTTCCTGACCGACAGATGAATTGTCCAGGTCACGCATGGCCCAGACGTTACTCCGCGGTAGCAAGGAGCTAAGGTTTTGTGGATCGGCATGTGCTCGGCGAGCCACACCCTCATCGACGAGAACAGGCCTTTCCAGCGATTCGAAGCAGTCGCTAGTGATCCATTCGAGCGACCTGCAAGCCGTCGCTGCTGGTCCTTTCGACCTGCGAGCAGTCGCGGGCTGGTCCTTTCGAGCGACCTGCAAGCAATCGCTACGGACAGTGTGCGAACCGAAGTGCAAGGAGAGTCACAACATGACTACCAGCCCCGCGGTACCCAATGGGCAAACCGCCGTACCCAGTGATTTCGTCAGCGGCCTGGAAGGTGTGGTGGCCTTCACCACCGATATCGCCGAACCCGATAAGGACGGCGGCGCGCTGCGTTACCGCGGCGTCGATATCCAAGATCTGGTCGGCTCGCAGGTGACCTTCGGCGACGTGTGGGCGCTACTGGTGGACGGTGAATTCGGTCACGGCCTACCGCCCGCCGAGCCGTTCCCGCTGCCGGTGCACACCGGTGACGTGCGCGTCGATGTGCAGGCCGGTCTCGCCATGCTCGCGCCGATCTGGGGCTATCAGCCGCTGCTCGATATCGATGACGAGACCGCGCGGGAGAATCTCGCCCGCGCCTCGGTGATGGCGCTGTCCTATGTGGCGCAATCCGCGCGCGGCATCTACCAGCCCGCGGTGCCGCAGAAGAAGATCGACGAGTGCACCACGGTGACCGAACGCTTCATGACCCGCTGGAAGGGCGACCCGGATCCGCGGCACACCGAAGCCATCGACGCCTACTGGGTCTCGGCGGCCGAGCACGGCATGAACGCCTCCACCTTCACCGCGCGGGTGATCGCCTCGACCGGTGCCGATGTCGCCGCGGCGCTGTCGGGTGCGATCGGTGCGATGTCGGGCCCGCTGCACGGCGGCGCACCGGCGCGCGTGCTGCCGATGATCGAGGCCGTCGAGCAGTCCGGTGACGCCCGCACGCTGGTCAAGGGCGTCCTGGATCGCAAGGAAAAGCTGATGGGCTTCGGCCACCGGGTCTACCGGGCCGAGGATCCGCGCGCCCGCGTGCTGCGCGCCACCGCTCAGCGCCTCGGCGCCCCGCGCTTCGAGGTCGCCGCCGCACTGGAGCAGGCCGCGCTGGCCGAACTGCGCGAGCGTCGCCCGGACCGCGCCATCGAGACCAATGTCGAGTTCTGGGCCGCGGTCATCTTGGACTTCGCCGAGGTACCCGCGCACATGATGCCCGCGATGTTCACCTGTGGCCGCACCGCCGGTTGGTGTGCCCACATCCTGGAGCAGAAGCAACTGGGCAAGCTGGTCCGCCCGGCCGCCATCTACACCGGCCCCGGCCCGCGCCTGCCCCATGAGGTCGACGGCTGGTCCACCATCGCGCACGCGTAGGTCGACCGACGATCGAACAGCGTATCCGCGAGCCGGACGTCGCGGTGGGATCCATTCCCCACCGAGGCGTCCGGCTCGTTGTAGTGACAGCGGACGCGAAATCGCCCCGCACAGAGCGAGTCTTACGAGCGACGTTCGCGGCCCGTCTCGCGTCCGCGCCGCAGGCGCGGCCATCGAACTCAGCCGAATCGTCGAAGCGCATGCGCCGCAGGCGCGAGTCTCGGCGGCTCGGCCGCTGGCGACTGCTTGCAGGTCGCTCGAAAGGGTCAGCGAGACATCGGGGGCCGCGAACACGCCGTGCCGCAAGCACGGCAAGATGTCACTGGCGCTTGGGAGAGGACCTTACGGGGAATGCTGGATAGAAACGTGTCGCGGCGACGGCTGATCGGGTTCGGTACCGCGGCTGCGGCTTTCGTCGCTGGATGCGCTACCGATAAGGTGCAACCGAATAGGACCACGGCCGCGAATGCCGTTGACGTGCAGGCCATTCCGGCGACCCCGCGGCAGCAGCAGGCGCCGGCGGCCAACTCCCCCATCGCGGTGGCCGCCCGGCACGCGGGTGCGCGGCCGCAGCGGTGGGGCACCGCGATGGACGGCATCACCAGCACTTTCGCGGCGAACGGCAAGCAGATGGCGGTGACCTTCGACGCCTGCGGCGGTCCCGGCAACAACGATATCGATGAGATGCTGCTGAAGCTGCTGATCTCCCAGCAGATTCCGGCCACCCTGTTCCTCAACAAACGCTGGATCGATGCGAATCCGACGCGCGCCGCGCAGTTGGCCGCGAACCCACTGTTCGAGCTGGCCAATCACGGTGTGGCGCATAAGCCGCTGTCGGTGACCGGCCGGGCCGCCTACGGCATCGCGGGTACCGGCTCCCCGCAGGAGGCGGTCGACGAAGTCTGGGCCAACCACCAACGGCTCACCACACTGCTCGGCAAGCCGCCGCGGTTCTTCCGCACCGGCACCGCGCACTATGACGATGTGGCGGTCGCGATCGTCAACGAGTTGGGTGAGCGGCCGGTCGGTTTCAGCATCAACGCCGACTACGGCGCCACCGCGAGTGCGGCGCAGGTCCAGCGTGCGATGAATGCCGCCGCGCCCGGTACGATCTCGCTGGCGCATATGCACCGGCCGAACTCCGGGACTGCCGCCGGCATGACGGCGGCGCTACCCGCGCTGCGGTCGGCGGGGTTCACCTTCGTACACCTGTAGAGCCGGAGCCTTTTCCGTCGTCTCGGCCCGAATGAACCCGGCGGCTCCCGGGATCGCGTCAATTGCACGTACCCTATGGCGGCGAGCCAGTATGGTCGCTCGAAAAACCATATGCTCGAGTTCTTCGGGCACAGCACATCGGTGAGACGGATCATGGCTGTTCACCGGGCATTTCGCCGCACGCGAGGTGTCCGGATCCGGCCGGTCCGAGCGGAAGGCGGTAATGAGGGTGGCGCAGGGAATCTTCGCGCACACTCGGTGGCGGAATCTCGAGCAATGGCGAGTCCGCTGGAAAGTCGGCGCCGCCGTTGCCCTTCCGCTGGCCGCGGCCATGCTGCTCGGTAGCCTGCGCCTGATGGTCGTGTTCCGCGACTACTCGGAATACGACGGGGCGGCAGCTCGGATCGCCGATATCCCGGCCATCACCGCGCTCGAATCGGCGGCCTCGACAGTCGCGGGCGGGCAGGTCTACGGCACCACCACCGACCAGGACCTGGTCGAATTGTCAACGGCTATTACCGAAGCCACCGTGCGCGCCGGACGCAAGGGCATCGATGCGTCTGTCGCAAGGGCGATGAAGCAGATGACCGCGACCAGCGAGGTCATTCGGTCCGGCGGCAAGCGTGGCAGCGATCCGTTCAAGGCCGCCGAACTGAACAACGCGATCGTCGCCGATGCCATCGGCACCGTGGACAAGCTGCTCACGCCGATCCACATCAGCTCGATCGTGGCCGCGAAAGCCCAGCTCTCCGATGTGCTGGTCGGCAAGGTCGAGGGCTTCAACTGGCTGTTGGCGGCAATGTCGGCGATCCAGCAGCCGACCCAGGTCGAGGAGTTTCACACCGCGCAGGGTCGCCTGGTGAGCACGATCGATGCGGCCGAGCGGGCCATGCCCGCGGCCAAGCCCGAACTCGATCGGGTGCGCGGCAACACCCTCGTGCTCAAGGACCTGACCGAGGAGTCCATCCGCACCCAAACCCTGAATCTGGTCGAGGCGCGGCGCCTGGCCATCGATTCACGCGACGTCTTCACCCAACTCACCAACGAGATCGTGCAGAACGTCATGACCGAGGTCGACGACCAGGCTGCCGCCACCCGATCCGCGGCCGTCCAAGCCTCGCTGGTGGTGCTCGGAACCCTGATCGCGGCGCTCGGCCTCGCGCTCCTGGTCGCCCGCTCGCTGCTGCGGCCGCTGCGCAGGCTGCGCGCGGGTGCGCACGAACTCGCCGAGAAGGAACTGCCGAACGAGGTCGAGCGGATCATGCACGGCACCCAGCTCGAGCAGATCGCGGTGCGTCCGGTGCCGGTGCACACCGGTGAGGAGATCGGCGAAATCGCCCGTACCGTCGACGGTCTGCACGCACAGGCGCTCAAACTCGCCGCGCAGCAACAATTGCTGCGCGATCAGGTCAACGACATGTTCGAGACCATGGCCCGGCGCAATCAGACGCTGGTGGATCGCCAACTCAGCATGATCGAGTCGCTCGAGTTCGAGGAGAAGGATCCTGAGCGGCTCGGCCACCTGTTCCGGCTCGACCATCTGGCCGCGCGCATGCGGCGCAATAGCGCAAACCTGCTGGTGCTGGCCGGGACGCGCTCGCGCCACGATCGGTCCGGGCCGGTCGAGGTGCGCGATATTCTGCGCGCCGCGGTCTCCGAGGTCGAGGACTATCCGCGGGTCAAATCCGGTAAGACACCTGATGGTTGGGTCGCGGGCATCGCGGCCACCGATGTGGTGCATCTGATCGCGGAGATGCTGGAGAACGCGCTGCGGGCCTCGCCGCCCAAAAGCGATGTGACCTTCGCCTATAGCCGGACCTCCGAGGGCGGCCTGCTGATCGAGGTCATCGACGAGGGCATCGGCATCGTGGCGACCGAACTGAACGAGATCAACGAGCGGTTGGCGAAACCGACCGCGGCCACCGTCGCGACGACCCGGCAGATGGGCCTGTTCGTGGTCGGCAAACTCGCCGAACGGCACGGCATCACGGTTCGACTGCGGCGCACGCACGACCGGGCGCTCAGTCCGGGAATCACCGCGAGCCTGCACATTCCGCCCGCGCTGATCGAGGTGCCGTCACAGGATCCGGACGATCCGGCAACCCTGAAGCCGGTGATTCCGGTACACCGCGACGTACTCGGTTCCGCCAGGACAGCACAGTCGGTCGCGCCTGCTCCCAAGGCCATCACGCCCCCCGCCAAGCCCGCACCCGCGGCCCGTCGGATCGGCGCACCCCCATCCACACCAGCGGAAGTCGCGGCCGCAGTGGCCGGCGCACCGCCGGTGATCACCAGTTATGGCCTGCCGAAACGAGTTCCGGGCGTCAACCGCAAGGGGCGTCGCAAGGGAGGTGGCGCTGCCGCCGCTGCCACATCGGGCACAACGTCATCGGCCGCATCGCTTTGGGACACACCCGCCGACACATCGACCCCAGCCCCGTCAGCTGCGGGCACAGCGGCTACGGGCACAGCGGATCCAGGGACAGCAGCTCCGGGCACAACGACTACAGGCGCGTCGACTTCGGCCGAATCCGCCCCAGGCACAGCCGCCCCAGCCACATCAGCCTCAGACGCATCAGCTCCAGCCACCTCGGTTCCGGGCGCATCGGCTCCGAGTACGTCGGCTCCAGGTACGTCAGCTCCAGCCGCATCTGCCACAGCCACGTCGGCTCCAGCTATGTCGACTTCGGCCGAATCAGCCACAGGCACAGCGGCTCCAGCCGCATCAGCTTCAGCCACCTCGGACTCAGGCGCATCGGTTCCGGGCGCATCGGTTCCGGGCACATCGGGTCCGGGCACATCGGCCACGGCCGCGTCGGCTGCTGGCACATCGGTTCCGAGTGCATCGGCTCCAGCCACAGGCGCATCCGCCACGGGCACACCGGCTGCGACCGCATCATCAAGGGACACATCGGCGTCAGGCACACCAGCCGCGGGCACACCCGCGTCGAGCACCTCGGCCACGGGCACATCAGCTCCCGTTGCCTCAGCCAGGGCAGCCTCAGCTACGGGAACAGCAGCTCCGGGCACTTCGCCGACCACATCACCTCGGGGCGAATCAGGTGCGGGCGCACCGGCTCCGACCACATCACCTCGGGGCATATCGACTTCAGGCGCACCGGCTACTGACACCTCTGCCACGGGGAAACCGACGTCGACCACCCCAGCCACGGCCGCGTCAGCCTCGGCTCCAGGCACAGCAGCGTCGGCGTCCAACCCCGCCGCATCAGCTCCAACCGAACCAACTGCTGGCACCTCAGCCACGGGCACAACGGCATCGAGCGCCTCGGCTACAGACGCAACGGCCCAGGGCACAGCAGCCGCAGGCGCACCAACCTCGGCTGCCCCGGCTCCGGGAACAACAGCGTCGGCGTCCGGCCCCGCTGCATCAGCTCCAACCGGACCGGCTGCAGGGGAATCAGCGACAGCCGGCTCGGATTCCGCCGCGGCATCGGCGTCGGCGGGCGTGACCGACGCGGGGCCGCCGACTGGGCCGCAAGAGCGGGCAGCCAAGGCGACGTCGTTCTTCCAAGTGGCGACGCCGGGTACGCAATCAGCGCCGTCCGGGGCGAATGGGCAAGGGGCGGATGCTGTTCAACCCACATCGAATGGGGAGGCGGGGTCGACGACACGGGCGGGTGAGCCGACGCCGATTTTCGCGGGGATGATGTCGGCGTGGTTGGCGGATCCGACTACCGGGGAATTGCCGGTCGTGACGAATTGGAATTCGGCGGCGGATGAAGGATGGTCGAGAGCGCAGCGGGTGGCGGACGCATCGATCACGGCACGGACAACCTCCGGGCTGCCGAAGCGAGACCCAGGGAATCAACTAGTACCGGGTGGGGCCGAATCAGGGACGGAGGCAACGGAATCGGCGGCGCGCGCGGGCCGCGACCCGGAATCGATCCGCGCAGGATTGAACAGCTATGCACGGGGGGTACGTGACGGAAGAGCCACTGGTAAGTTGAAACCCTTTGCAGCCGAGGATGTTCGATGACCGCACCTGAGCAAGCACCACCCGCCGCCCGCGCTATCTCGGCGAAGATCGTGATAGCCGGAGAGTTCGGCGTCGGCAAGACCACCCTGGTCGCCGCGGTATCGGATATCGTGCCGCTGCGCACCGAGGCACTGATGACCGATCTGAGCTCCGAGGTCGACGACACCTCCAAGGTGCCGGATAAGCAGACCACCACGGTGGCCATGGATTTCGGCCGAATCACCCTGTCCGATGATCTGGTGCTCTACCTCTTCGGCACCCCGGGCCAGCACCGCTTCTGGTTCATGTGGGACGACCTGAGCCTCGGCGCGATCGGCGCGATCCTGCTGGTCGACACCCGCCGGGTGGACGAGAGCTTCGCCGCAGTCGACTATTTCGAGGAACTCGGCCTGCCGTTCCTGGTCGCGGTGAACGAATTCGACGGTGCGCCCAAGTTCCCCGAGGAAGCCATCCGCGACGCGCTCTCGCTCTCCGCCGACGTCCCGGTGATGATGATCGACGCCAGGAACCGCGAGTCCGCCAAAACCGCCCTCATCGCCCTGACGGGTCACGCGCTGGCCCGGGTGAAGGCGAAGAGCTGACCGAGCCGAATCGAATGGCGACTCCGCAGGATCGCTGAGCCGCCATTTCGACCAGTGCCGATTCCGCCTAGTCCTCGCCGATGGAGGAGAGCCAGTCGACGGCGACGGATTCGCCGCGGTCGACGGTGAAGAAGGCGACTTCGAGGTGTTGGCCCAGATCGACCAGACCGATCGCGGCCAGTGGGACCGGCTGGATCAGCCGGACCCGCCACGGTTTCGGCTCGTCCCAGGCGCGCAGTTCCAGGTCGAGGCGCAGCACCGGGTCGTCGCGACCGCCGTAATCGGCCGCGACCGGTGCGGCGGCCAGTACGGTGGCGTCCGCGCGGCGACCGTCGGAGAGGATCTTGGAGATGCTCGCCCGGCCCGTCTCCTCGATATCGGGGACGTAGAGCACCAACCGGTCCAGGTCGCCCGGATCGACCCGGCAGCAGATCACATCCCCCGGCCGCATCCACTCCAGGTCGTCCTGGCGCATCCGCTGCCGAACCCGGGTTTCGTACGGCAATGCGCCTTCTAACTGCACTCGAACCCAGAAAACGTGCCCGGGTTCGTTGCGCTGTGGTCGCACGCCGAGGATCGTCGCCGACCCCGCGACGCCGTGCATGAGCAACTCGCGCCGCTGCGCGGCCGAGAGCACCCCGGCGCGCAGTCCGAAGTTCCGTGCCCGCCGACTGCGCAGTCGCCACCCCGTATTAGCCGACGCCAGGTTCATGGGTGTCAACGTTAGCCGGAGTGTGGTCAGAGACACAGCAATACCACCGTCTACCCTGTTGGCCATGACCGCTGAGTTCCCGACGATTCCCGACGATCTCAAGCCCGCCGACGGACGGTTCGGCTGTGGCCCCTCCAAGGTGCGCCCGGAGCAGTTGCAGGCTCTGGTGACCGTTGGCGCCTCGGTGTTCGGAACAAGTCACCGGCAGAAGCCGGTCAAAGATGTGGTCGCGCGCGTGCGCAAAGGCCTGCGTGAGCTCTTCGCGCTGCCCGACGGCTATGAGGTCGTATTGGGTAACGGTGGCACCACGGCGTTCTGGGATGCCGCCGCCTTCGGTCTGATCCGCGAGCGCTCGCTGCACCTGACCAACGGTGAGTTCAGTTCGAAGTTCGCCGCGGTCGCCAAGGGCAACCCGTTCATCGGCGATCCGATCGTGGTCTCCGCGGAGCCGGGCAGTGCGCCCGAGCCGGTGTCGGATCCCTCGGTCGACCTCATCGGCTGGGCACACAACGAAACCTCGACCGGTGTATCGATCCCGGTGCAGCGTCCCGCCGGTTCGGACAACGCGCTCATCGCCATCGACGCCACCTCCGGTGCGGGCGGTCTGCCGGTGAACATCACCGACGCCGACGTCTACTACTTCGCGCCGCAGAAATGCTTCGCCGCCGACGGCGGCCTGTGGGTCGCGCTGATGAGCCCGGCGGCGCTGGCCCGGGTCGAGGAGATCAAGGCCTCGGGCCGCTGGACGCCCGACTTCCTTTCGCTGCCGATCGCCATCGACAACAGCACCAAGGACCAGACCTACAACACCCCCGCGCTCGGCACCCTGCTGCTGTTCGCCGACCAGATCGAATGGCTCAACGCCAACGGCGGCCTGGACTGGGCGGTCAAGCGGACGCTGGACTCCTCGTCGCGGCTGTACTCCTGGGCCGAGTCGAGCGAGTTCGCCACCCCGTACGTCACGGATCCGGCGCACCGCTCGCAGGTCGTCGGCACCATCGACTTCGCCGACTCGGTCGACGCGGCCGCGGTGGCGAAGGTGCTGCGCGCCAACGGCATCGTGGACACCGAGCCCTACCGCAAGCTGGGCCGCAACCAGCTGCGCGTCGGCATGTTCCCGGCGATCGACCCCGAGGATGTCGCGCAGCTGACGCGTAGCATCGACTGGGTCGTCGGCAAACTGGGGTAAGCGCCGCAGGCAGTAGTGCACAGGGGAAGCCAAGCGACACACCGCATTCGACACACCGCTTCAGGTAGCGTGGTGAGTCGAACAGAGCAGACTAGCGGGTGTTGCGGCTCGCAGGCAGATTTTCCGCCCGCGTGTCTTGCCTCGAGATCATCAACTGTGCACTACTGTTTCGGAACAGTGGGCGGTGTCGTGAGCCGACGCGATAAGGAGGTAACGGTGCGTGAACTTCGAGTGATCGGGGTGACGCCCGACTCCACGCACATCGTGTGCATCGACACCGAGACCGGCAACAAGTACCGGCTGCCCGCCGACGACAAGCTTCGAGCCGCAGCACGCGGAGACCTTGCCCGATTCGGCCAGATTGAGATCGAGATGGAAGCAACTATGCGTCCCCGCGATATTCAAGCTCGTATCCGTGCCGGGGCCTCCGTAGAACAGGTGACCGAGGAATCCGGCATGCCGTCCAGCCGGGTCGAACGCTTCGCCTATCCGGTACTGCTGGAACGGGCTCGGGCCGCGGAACTCGCGCAGAAGGCGCATCCGGTCCGCGCTGATGGTCCCGCCGTGGAAACCCTGATCGATATCGTCACCGCCGCGTTCACCGAGCGCGGGCACACCCTCGAGCACGCCGAGTGGGATGCCTGGAAGGACGAAAAGGGCTTCTGGGTCGCGCAATTGCAGTGGCAGAACGGCCGTTCCGAGATCGCCGCGCATTGGCGTTACCAGCCCGACGCGCACGGCGGCTCGGTTTCCCCCCTCGACGATCCGGCCTCGGATCTGATCGATCCCGACTTCGGCCGTGCCCTACGTGGGCTCGCGACCATCCTGCCGCCGCACGCCGAGATCGAAGCGCCGGTCGCGCCGGAACCGCCGGTAGAGACGCGGCCCGCGGAAACGCGTCCGGCCCGTGAGGCCGCGGCGCCGCCCGCGCGCACAACGGCCCGGACCCAGCCGACGTTGGACGAATACTACGAGCAGCGGTCCGTCGCGGCCGCTGGGACTACTGCGCCGGTCAGCGCGGGTGGAGCCGCCGCCATTCCGGCCGCCGCGAGCACGAATGCCGTTCCGGCGGCGGGCAGTTCCACCGCTGGTAGTGCGGCGACGAGTACCGCACCCGCCGCTGGTGGTGCACCCGCCGCCCCGGCGGCCGGTACCGCGCCATCCGTTCCGGCCGCGCCCGCTGCCCCGGCGAAGCCTGCTGCTACGGCCAAGCCGGCCGCAACGGAGGAAGCGCCGAAGAAGGCAGCGCCCGCGAAGGCAGCGCGGAAGCGGGGTAAGGCGCCCATGCCGTCCTGGGAGGACGTGCTACTAGGGGTGCGCAGCTCGGGTAACTGAGTCAGGTTCCGACGCGGGCGTTTTCGGGATGCAGGCCGGTTGACGAGCTGCTCGAGATGTCGTCGCGGCCGACGGGATGCAGGCCAATTGATGGGGCGATCGGGATCCTGGGTCTGATGCGGTCCAGTCATCGAGATGCGGTCCCCCTTCGATGACCTAAGGCCTCGACACGCCCGCCAAGTCTGGCAATTCGTCCGCATTCTCACGAAACGCGCACACCTGGGCCCACTCAGCAGCGACGATCAAGATCAAGTGGAACTGGTGGCGGCATCGGCCGAGAAGCCCTCGCCACCAGTTCCACCTGGTCTTGGTCCGTTGGCGTTTGCTGCGAATTTCTGGAGCCCGCTGGCGTGTTCGAAGGCGGAAGGTCCGACGTTGGCGCGGCAGTGCGAGTAGATTTTTCGGAGTGTCGTCGACTCGGTACGTCGACATTGGGCAGTTCACGGTAGTGGGATGTTGCTCGAGGACACCGTGAGTTGCCCGAAGTTCGCGGAGCTGTTTGGTGCAACCATCGGGAGGTGCCGGAAATGCTGTCCAAGGCTTCGTCTCTCTGGTACGTCGACGCACAGGATCCGTTGGCGGTACTCTGCGCGAATCACGATCCGGATCCGGACGCCGCGCTCGCGCTGGCCAAACAGCTGCACGCAGACCGGGACGTCATGCCCATCATGGTCGGCACGCTCGGCGGTTGCGCGGGACCGGATGCCGACGAGGTGTACATCGGCTGCTATCCCGGTGTCACCGTGGTCTGCTCGACGCAGGCCGCGCGGGCGCACCCGACGGCGCTACCGGAGTTGCTGGTTCGCCCGCTCGCCTCGGAGCACACCTATCTGGTCGCGTTCGACGCCAACCACGGGTGGGGCGCATTCGCCCATTGGGAGCGCGGCGAATTCCGGCGCTCGTTCAGCTCGACCAGAGTGAACATCCTGGAAGACGAAGGACTCCCGCTGGTCTGGGAACGCACATACTGGGCAGGTGATCATCCGGTGCGGTGGCAGGCGGGTGAACTCCCCGACCCACAGACACTCCCCTTCGACCCGCCCGATTTCGCCGACGCCGCCAACAACGAATGGCTCGGCTTCCACTACCGCGCCCCCGCCCCCGAAGGCGCACTGGTACCAGGCGATATCGCGGTCTGCGGCTTCACCCTCTACCCGAAGGGCCAAGCCCCCGACCACGCCACCCTGATCCCCCAAGAACTGCAGACCAACGGCGACCCGAGACCAAAGCGCGGCCTCATCAACTGGCTCCGCGGCAAAGACCGAGTGTCGTAGTACAAGCCCACCCCGAATCGCACCAGCCCGCACCACACTCCAACCTGGACCGGCTCGACCCCACCTCGGCTCAGGCCGCCACAGCTCCGCACCAGGCTCTCACTCGTGCCAGCCAGGTCGCACCCGCACCAACTCCCGCCCGCACCAACTCCCGCCCGCACCAACTCCCGCCCGCAGCAGCTCGCACCCCCGGTCAGCTCGCACCCCCGGTCAGCGCGCCTGCACCAGATCCCGCAGGCCAGGCGCCGACCAGCATCGACGCGCCCGGCCGCATCGGCCCAACACGATCAACTCCGATCTCCCCGGCATGGGATCGAGTCGAGGCTTATGCGGCGAGACCGCCGATGATGAGAACCAGCCAGCCGAGCAGAACTCCTGCCGCGCCGCCGCCGATGACCCAGCGGGTGACGGGGACGAATCGCCAGCGCCAGGCGGTGGGGGCGGCGCCGCCTACCGCGACCAGGTTGACGACGATCGCGAGGAGGGGGTGGACCTGTGCGAGTGCTGAGCCGAAGGCATAGACCGCAACGGCGGTCAGCAGCGCCACCATGGTCGCGACGGTGAGCCCGGCGGCCCATGGGGTCGGATCCTGGTAGGGCTGGTAGGGCCGGTACGCCCCATTCGGGAAGTAGTTCACACCGTCCCCCTCATGACTTCCTCACCCGTTCATAGAACGCCATCGCGGCCGCAGTCGCCACATTGAGCGAATCGGTACCCGGTGACATCGGGATACGCGCCCGAATGTCGGTGGCCCGCATGGCTTCCTCGGTCAAACCGGGCCCCTCCGCACCGAGCAGCAATGCCACCCGCTCCCCTGTCATCGCCGTCGCCAGATTCGGCGCGGCCGGGTTCGGGGTGAGCGAGATGATCTGGAATCCCTTGCTTCGCAATACCTCCAGACCACCCGGCCACTGCGGCAGTTGCGCGAACGGCACCCGGAGCACATGCCCCATCGACACCCGCACCGCTCGGCGATACAGCGGATCGGCGCACCGGTCCCCGAACAGAATCGCCTCGGCGCCGAGCCCCGCCGCATTCCGGAACATCGAACCGAGGTTCTCGTGATCGTTCACACCCTCCAGCACCGCCACCGTCCTGGCCTGTTCGACGACCTCATCCACGCTCAACTCCGCCGGCCTGCGCGCCACCGCGAGCACCCCACGATTGAGATGGAATCCGACCACTTCCGCCATCACCTCGGCGCTCGCCCGGAAGTACGGTACGTCGCTGCCGATGAGATCGTCCGCGAGTTCCACCCGCCGCTTCTCCACCCCGAGCAGCGCGCTCGGCCGGAATCGCGAGCCGAGCATCCGCTGCACGACGACGACCCCCTCCGCGATCACCAGCCCTTTGCGCCCCGGCAGATCCGGCCGCCGATCGGCGGACTTCAAGTCGCGAAAGTCATCAACCCGCGGATCGGCAGGGTCGTCGATGTCGATCACTTCGGCCACCACATCATCCTGCCGCGCGCACCTCTCCCTGCCACAACCGGATCCATCATCAGCGGACGCCCGTCGCCGAGATCTCCGAGACCAGAATGACCCGCAGTATCGACATCTCCGGCTGCGGCCGCGTCGTCAGCAGCATGAACGGGAAGCGAGCACCGGGTGGGCGCGCGGGACGACCGTGCGGACAATTGCCTCCAGCAGCCGGTTGCCGGGGCGCTCGAGGCCCGACCAGCGCGACGACTGCATAGGCACCGGCAATTGCCCGCAGTATCCAATTCTTCCTTCGCACAGCTAGACCGGCTGATTCAAGTGTCCAGTTCGGACAGTAATAACTGCGCCGCGCGGAAAGCGACGACGAATCCCCTGGAAAACCAGGCGTCGTGGTTCCCCCGCACATTCCGCGTGAATGTGCAGGTGCGGTTCGGTGGAGTTACCGGAATCGCCGATGGCACCGATCCGCTGCCCCCACCTCAACGTACTGTCCAGCCTCGACCGCGACGCTGCCTCGCCGTAAATGGGCGATTACGATCAATTCCGTGCCATTATCGATAACGATCTCGTTTCCGCCTGCCCGGCAGAAATCGCGATAGTTCTCCGGCGTGTCATCCGCGGCTGCTCGCACCCACCCCGAGCATGGTGCATAGATATCCACCCCGAATGCGAGATAGTCATCGATACGCCGCGCCAACGGCCGCTTTCGGGTATGTCGCCATGCCGAGACGCGAATGATGTCCAGGGCGGCCCGCTGATTTCGCGCAATCCAGTGGTGGTTCCACAACCAACCGTCACCCTCGACGATCAGCCATCGGCCGGGACCGAGCGGAAATACCAACTCCTGGCGAACCGGCTCATCGAATCGCGGCTCCTGACGGCGCGGCCATACAAGTAGCGGTAATTCGAGTGCGGACGGGTGTGGTGCGTGCGATGGTCGAAGGATGACGCTGATACCCGGCATCACCATTCGGTCGGCTACCGACGACGATGTGGCGGCCATCCAATTGCTCGGCGGTACCTCGTTCGGCGTGGTGAGCGAACCGGCGTACACGGAGCTACGGTCGCAGGTCTTTCCTACCGAGGAGGCGATCGTCGCCGTCGAGGGCGGGCGCGTCGTCGGGCATGCCACGTCCACCCGGATGACGTTGACGGTGCCCGGTGCGCGCACGGTCGAGGCATGCGGCGTCGCGGGGGTCATGGTCGCGCCGACGCACCGGCGGCGCGGGATTCTGCGGGCGATCTACACCGGGCAGCATCGGCGCACCGAAGCGGCCGGGCTGGCGTTGACCATCTTCACCGCGAGTCAGGGCGCGATCTACGGGCGGTTCGGATATGGGCCGACGATTCGCGAGAACGCGGTCTCGATCGATCGGCGCCTCGCCGAATTCCTGCCGTCCGCACCGGATCCGGGCGGCGTGGTGCTCAGCACCATGGCCGACGCGGGCGAGCCGGTGCGCGCAATCTACGACCGGTGGCGTCGCCTGGTGCCGGGCGGGCAGGTGCGGCCGGAGGCGCGATGGCAGATGGATCTCGCCGATTCGCCCGCGTTCCGGGACGGCGGCACTGAGCTTTTCGCCTTCCTGCACCCGGACGGCTATGTGCTGTACCGGTATCACCGACGCGAGCACGGCAAGGCCGCGGTGATCGAGGAGATGCGTGCGGTGACCGCGGAGGCGGATATCGCGCTGTGGCGGGCATTATTCGGGCTGGAGCTCTGCAGCCACGTCGAGGCGGTGCTCACCGATAACGATCCGCTGCCCTATCTGCTCACCGATCTGCGGCTGGTGCGCACGAAAGCGCGCTACGACGCATTGTGGTTGCGGCTCATGGATATTCCCGCCGCGCTGACCGGTCGGTCGTACCTGCGCGATCTGGATGTCGTACTCGCAGTGCAGGATCCGTTCCGGAACGCGGGCGGCACCTTCGCGCTCCGGATACGTGACGGCATCGCCGAATGCGCGCCGACCACCCGGACGGCCGACATCGAACTCGGCATCGACGTGCTCGCCAGCATGTACCTCGGCGCATACCCGGCGCGGGTATTCGCGGGAGCCAACCGGCTGCAGGCGAAGGACACCGCGCAGTTGCGAGCACTCGACGAGGCGTTCGGCGCGGAGCGGGATGCGGCGCTGGGCTGGTTTTTCTGAACGCTGTCGGGGCGGCCCTCTCGTTGCTGTCTCGGCAGGGCCGGATCACTCGAAGCCTCGGCCGGATCCGACACGGCCGGGCCAGCTCGGATCGAGCTGGCGCGGATCGGACAAGACCGGCCGGATCAGGGACAACCCGGAGCCGAATTCGTCCCCGGGAGTGATGCCTGGATACGGCTCGGCTGGCATGCTGGTCACATGAAGCCGATTCAGCTGGTGCTCAATATCCTCTGGCTCGTGTTCGTGGGGTTCTGGATGGCGCTCGGCTACATCCTGGCGGGCATCATCTGCTGCGTCCTGATCATCACGATCCCGTGGGGTATCGCGTCGTTCCGGATCGCGGCCTACGTGCTGTGGCCGTTCGGGCGGACCACCGTCGAAAAGCCTTCCGCGGGTGTGGGGTCGATGATCGGCAACATCATCTGGTTCCTGGTCGCCGGTTGGTGGTTGGCGCTCGGTCACCTGCTCACGAGCATCCCGCTGTTCATCTCGATCATCGGGATTCCCTTCGGCTGGGCAAACCTCAAGCTGATCCCGGTGTCGCTGTTCCCGCTCGGCCGGGAGATCGTCGACAGCGACCAGCCGTTCGCCGCGCAGTACGCCCGCGGCGGGTATACAAACCGCTAGTCCCGGCCTACTCCGAATCGGCGACGAGCTGCTTCATGATGCCGACTGCGCGGGTCAGCACGACCAACTGATCGTCGGTGAGCGTGGAGAGCTGTTCGGTCATCCAGGCTTCGCGGGCGCTGGTCTCGTCGGCGATCAACGCGCGGCCCGCCTCCGAGAGCGAGACGATGATCTGTCGTCCGTCGGTCGGGTGCGGTTTGCGCTCCACCAGTTCCAGGTCGGAGAGCGAGGCGATCACTCGCGTCATCGACGGCGGCTGGACCCGCTCCTTGGCGGCCAGTGCGCCCGGCGTCATCGAGCCTTCCCGATGCAGGGTGGCGAGCGCGGAGAGCTGCGTCAGCGAAATCTGCGCCTCGGCGCGCCGTCCCCGCAGATGTCGCGTCAAGCGCACCACCGCGAGCGACAGCTCACCTGCGAGAGCTCGAACATCCGATGGCGTTGTCACAGAGCAGAACGATACGGGACACGCTGGCCAGTGACCGCCTGTTCCCGCAGGTACGCTTGTGACTGTGACCGAGCGCAGCGAGGGAACCATAGACACAGCACCCTTGGGCGCAGCGGAGCCGAGCGCTAGCGAGGCGCAGCTGTGACCCAGAATGTGCCGCGGATACCGCCGCGCTTGACCGATCCACGGCCGGTCCTCGCGGTCGGCAGCACCCTGTGGCTGATCGCCACGATCGTGGTGTGGACCAGCGGCGACCGGTGGGAATCGGCGCGCCCGGTATGCCTGATGGGCATGGCGGTGGGCCTGCTCGGCTACACGATCTTCGCTATCCAGCGCCGCGGCGCCCGCCGCGGCGACAAGGGCGCCCAAACCGGCCTGTAGCCGGTATCAGCTCACGTCGAATTCGTTGGTGGTGCCGGTGAAGGGGCGCAGGACTCCGTCAGCGCCCAAGGCGTCCGCGTAGTGCTGCATGCGGTAGCGGCCGGGTGTGGCGTCGGCGGGGATGTCCCAGGTGAAGCGGGCCACGGATTCGGCGGTGCCGCGCTTGCTCCAGTAGAAGCGCACGGCCCACTCGCCTTCGTTGGCGACGCGGACCCAGTCGTCGGATGCGTTGCGCCGCTGCACTTCCAGGAACGTGCCGTTACGGCGGGGGCTGTGTTTCGGGTGGGCGGAGACGAATTCGGCCGCAGCCGGGGAGCCGGCCGTGTAAGCGGGGGCGGGCTGAGTCAGGACATCGCCGAAATCACGGCCCGGCGGCGTGGCATCCGGCCCGGGCGCGGGCTGGAAGTTCGGCTGCAGGTTGGAGATATCACGAGGCGCCGGTCCGCGCGGCACCTGCTGACGGGCGGCGAAAGCCGTTGCCAGCCGGGTGAACTCCTGCAGATAGGCGGGCAATGTGTAGCGGCCGAACAGGGTTGAGCCGCCCTCGTACTGCTGGGAGTCGTATTCCTCAGGGGTCGTGACGTATTCGTGGTAGGCATTCGCGTAACCCTGCATGAGCACCTGCTCCACCGAAACGCCGAGCGCGGCGGCGACCGCGCGGCGGATGCGCAATCCCGCGACGATGGTGAATTCCCCACCGCCGCCGGCCAAATAGAGCTCACCGATGCGAACGATCTGGATCGGTACCACATTCGGCACCCACGGGACCGGCGGCAGCAGTCCGAGCGGGGCCACGATCGCCTTGGGCGCCTGGGCATCGGTGAGCCAGGACGGTGCGGGTTGGCGCGGATCGCCGAGGGCGTCGATGAACGGATTGCGCACACCCTCCGGGATGGGGACGCCCGGCAGCCCCGGACCGTCCTCGACGCTGCCCGCGATGAGCGAGACGCCCGCGGCGGCGGGCGCGGTGTGTCGCGGCTGCCCGTCCGGGGTGAACCTGCCGTCGACGGCGGTATCGGCCAGGTCGATATAACAGAGCATCGAGTCGACCGCGCCGCTCATCGACCGTGCCGTGGCCAACGCGTCTTTGGAGGCGTGATACTGCCGCTCGCCGATGATTCGGGTGTTGTCGAACTCGTTGTCGGTCGGACCCGAGCCGGGGCGCAGATTGAGATTCGGGGACATATCCCCCGCATTGGTCTGCGCGAACGCGGCCACGAAATCGGCTCGGCCGTCGAGGTAACGGACGCCATGGTCGGTGTGCTCGTAGGAGAACGAGGCATAGCCCTTGTTATCCGCACTGATCAATCGGTTCTGATTGGTCATCGAGGTGTTGTGCGTGGCGAACCAGGTGATGGCGCCGACCTGTTTGCCGCCCTTGACGAAGGACAGCACGGTGACCGCCGGATCGATCGCATTCGGGAAGTGCTGTTTATCCGCATCCGGATTGCGCTCGAAGGCAACTCGCGATCGATTGACGCTGGCATCGTGTAGTTCACTGCGCCCGAGCGATAGCGTCCCCGATCCGAGATCAGCGTGCGCGGCGGCGATCGCCTCGACAATGCCGTTCACCTCGGCGTCGTAGACCTGCTGCTGAAAACCGAGGATGGACAGGTTGTATGCGTAGTCATTGCTGGAGCCGCCGCAGGTCGCGTGCGAATGCGTCGAGGTCAGCGCGACGTTCTGTTCGGTGTACAGATCACCGAAGCGGCGAGCGAGTTCGAGCATGACGCCGCGGTGCACGGACTGGAAAATCATGCCGTTCTCCGCCACTGCGAACACGATTCGGCGCTCACCACTGTCGATGATGAAGGCGCGGGCGCGCGGACGCAGGTGGATGCCCGCGGTCTGCTGGTCGAATTGCGAATAGCCCATCATGCCGCATTCGGCGGCCGGGCCGGTGATGTCGGAGAGACCGAGGCCGATGAGGTAGCCGCTGGATCCCGGTGCCGCCGTTGCCGGTGCGCCGAGCACTGGCACCGTGGCCGCCGCGGCCGCTGTCGCGAGTGCGGCCGAACCCGCCGCGGTTCGGGCCAGCACCGTTCTGCGTGGCACCGACATACGCGTCTCCCTTCGATCCCACGATGAAGCGAACCACACAACTGGACGCTCGTCCAGTCGAGATTTTCGGCCCCGCGAATTGACTGCGGCGGAGTTGGAGACTTAACTCCCTGGGGTGTCCTCCCGATTGAGCGTCGAAGAACGACGGGCCCACCTTATCGAGGCAGCCATCGGCCTTGCCGAGAAAAAGGGCGTCGCGGGCGTGACCACGCGCGATGTCGCTCAGGCAGCTGGTGTTTCGCTCGGTGTGGTGCATTACTGTTTCGAAAACAAGGATGCGCTGATGACCGAGCTGGTCAAGGCGTTGTCGATGGAATTACGCGATTCTGTCGACGCCAATGAAACAGTTTGGCAAGACGTCGGAAGTGGAAAAGAAGCGCTTCAAAAATTGGTGCGCGTTGCACTCGAACTGATGTGGCTCAACATTGAAGCCACACCGGAACGACAACTGCTCACCTACGAAACCACCACATATGCGCTACGCGAAGGGGAATCGACCCCGGCGAAACTCGCCATCGCACGCGAACAGTACGCATTCAACGACACCACCGTCGCCGACATCCTCGACCACGCCCGCGATGCCACGGACTGCAGCTGGTCCGTACCGGTCCAGACCCTGAGCCGCTTCACCCTCAATGTGATCGACGGTGTGGTGCTGCGCTGGCTGGTCGACAACGACAGCGAAAGTGTGCGCGGGCAACTGGATCTGCTCAGCGACATGATCGCGAACTACACGGTGTAGGTTGCACCTTCGGCCGGGCCGAGTTGGCGTCAGCGCCCATTCTCGGCCCGATCCGGCGCCTGTGGTATCAGGCTGGGTGGCTCGGGTTTTGGATGTGGGTGGCGGTGCCGTCGTGCCACCACGGGACGGAGACCGTGGCTTCCAGGCCGCCGCGCAGGCGGATCTGGAGCGCGTCGTGGAGTACCAGATCGCCGTCCTGGTCGGGCAGCGAGAAGAGTTGGCGCAGTACGATTCCCAGCGGTTCGGCGGACCAGGTGGTGCGGCGGCCTTCGCTGATCACCTCGGCGGTGATCGCCTCGGAGACCAGAGGCAGGTCGAGCAGAGTCGCGAGGGCGGGTGCGGTGGGAATATCGCCTGCCACCAGGCGGCCCGGAGGTACCGCGAGGCCGAACCAAGGTTGGTCCAGCACCCAGATGTCATCGGGTTCAACGACTTCCGACGACAGGGCGCGTACGCGGTCGGGCAGGTCCAACTCGGTCAGGTCGAGGTGATCCGCGGCTACCGCGGCGGCCAGGCGAGCGTGTGTTCGGGAAACCACCTCGGGCGTAGGGGTTTTCGTGGGATCGGCGAGTGCGTCGAGTAGGGCTGCGGCCAGTTCCTGGGCAATGACATTCGGGTTCGCCAGCACGGCGCGCAAAGCGTCGGAATCCGGTCGGAGGCCGGGGAGCTCGAATGTGGGGAGCAGGTCGGCGAATTCGGTATCCGCGGGATGGCGGAGCAGGCCGAGTGGGGTGCCATCGATGCGTGCGTGCCTGCGCAACCACCAGGCCGTGTAGCCATCGGGATCGGTGAGCAGCCGGTGAGTGCGCGGGTCGGATACCAACTGCCGCAATGCTTCTGGCCAGGATGACTCGGCGACCAGGTCCAGGTCGCGGACGGCGGCCAGTTCTGGGGGATCCTCGGGCAGGCCCGACCACCAACGTTCCTCGTCGTCCAGGTGATGGTCGGGGCCGGTGGGGTCGGCCTCGACGACGATGCTGAAATCCCATCCGACGCCGATGGCGCGCAGCGCATCCGCGCCGTAGCGGTCCACCAGATCTGCCGCGACGGTGCCGAACGGCGAATCCGCCACCAGCAAAGCGCGCAGCGGCGCGTCCGGGAGCAGCAATTCGTCGGCGGGCAGCAATTCCCCAGTGCTGTCCGGTAATTCGAGCAGTCCGAGCCAGGACGGTAGCGCCGCCGGATCGGCGTGCGCGGCGAGGCGCAGTACCGCGTCGGTGGTATCCGGATCGTCCGGCTGATCCGCCAACTCGGCACGCAGCCCGGGATCGCTCAACAGATCCTCGGCAGTGGCCGAACGCGCGCCGAGCCGCGCGAGCAGCGGATGCACCGCCTCCGGATGCGCCAACCGCGCCCAATGCACCGGTATCGCAACCTCGAGCCGATCATCCAAAACCACTGTGCGCGGCCCGGTTACCAGCCGACCGTCCGCCAGCGGCACCGCGAGCGCCCCCAACTCCTCGGCCGCCAACGGATCGACCACGAACGGCTCCAACGCCGCATAGAACGCCTGCCACCAGTTCGGCGACCGCTCCAGCCCACCCGAAAGCTCCGCCAGCCGAGCCAATCCCAATCGGTGCACATCCAGCACACCCAACGCCTCGATATGCGCACGCCCGGACAATTCGGGAACCACCAGCGGCCCGACCACATCATCGAGCAACTCGGCCAATTCCCGGCTCAGACCGGTGAATACGCTCGCCCGCGTCGGCACCGCGGTCGCGCCCTCGCCAGGTGCCGTAATGTCCTGCGCCACTGCGACGTCCACGGATGCGCCGAGCTGACCGACCACGGCGGAGTCCTGGAATACCCCGCCGTCGGGCAGCTCCATAGCGTCGTGTGTTGCCGCTTTGTACCCGCGCGCCGAGTTCGGGCGGGCGGTTACGACTGGGAGCCAGGGGTGGGTTTGCAGTTCGCGGACCAGGGCCTCGCGCAGCAGGCCGTCGACCTCACTGCGGGCGAAACCCGGAGTGGGGACCAACACGAGGCGGTCGCGAGGTGGGAGTGCGCGAGCGAAATCGGCGTACCCCTGGGCCAATTCGGCAAAGCGGGCACCGGGCAGCACACGTCGGCGGTCCGGCTGCATGGGGATATCGGCGATCAGCACAGCCGGCAGCGACAGCTCCTCATCGGACCGAGTCGGCGCGCGCAACACATCATGCGCAGCCGCCACTGGCCTGCCCTCCCGCAGCGGCAGCAGCCAGCGCGCCCTGGCCGTACGGAACTCCCACCACGTCCGCCGTTCCGCTCCGGGCCCGTCGATACGCACTACCCGGATGCCCGCTGCCGAATGGCTTCCGCTCAGATCCGCACCGGTGCCGCGGAACTCGGCGTCGCGTACGTCGCGCTGTCCGATCGGGACCGGAATACCGCCGCTCCAGTCCGCGACGTTGTTGTCACCCTCGATATAACGTCCGCCGCCCCGCCGAGGGTGATGCGGATCGTCTCCGGTGTCATCCACGGCAACGCCCGAATCCGTGACAGCCGAGCCGGCCTCGGCGGCCCCTAAGCCGCCACTCGCAGGGGGATACGGATCTCTACTACGCAAATTCGCGCCTGTGGAGCCGCCCTCTGTGCCGCTCAGATCTACAGCGGTCTCAGCCTCGACAACGCCCGGATCTGTGACAGCCGAGCCGTCGTCGGTGCCCAGGCCGCCGGACGCAGATTGCCGCGGATCGTCACCACGCAAATCCGCGGCAGTGGAGCCACCGGTGGCACCGCTCAGATCCACGACAGGGGTGTCAGCCTCGACAATGCCCAGGGCGCTGTGCGCGGATTGGCGCGGATCGGTGCTGTGTAGATCGGCGATCGTGCTGGTCAGCTCGTCATCGCCGATTCGGATGTGCCGGAGGGCGGGGAGTTCCAGGAGGAGGTCGGCGGCTTCGGCGCGCATGGCGGCGAGGAGGGATTCGGGATCGATGTCGGGGTGAAGGCGCAGCACGATCTCGGTGTCCGCGTCCGCGGGCGGGGCGGCTTCGATCGGCCAGGCCAGGCGTAGTACGGGCGGGGTGAAGGTGTCGGCCGGGCTGGGGACGGTTATCGCGTTATCGCGCAGCGCTTCCCAGGTGAGGTCGCGGGAGAAGCGCAGGGAGCCGGTGGTCGATCGGACCTCGATCTCATCGCTCACCGTGCGCACCGCGGTGAAGCCGACGCCGAAGCGGCCGACGCTGGTGGCCGGATCAGCCTTGCCGGAGGCACGCAGTGCGGTCAATGCGTGTACGCCGGAGATATCCAGCGGCGCACCAGTATTCGAGATGGACACGACGTCGTCGACCAGCTGCACCACCAGCCGTCCCGGGACGCCGGCCTTGGCTGCCGCGTCCGCCGCGTTCTGCGCCAACTCGGTCAGCAGCCGATCCCGATACCCCGCCCGCACCAGATCCGCCTCGGTCGCCGCATCCTCGCGCAACCGAGTCGGCGAATCACGCCAAGCCGCAAGGACCCCCGCCCGCAGCCCCGACGTACCGAACGGATCCGCACTCACCCCTGCAACGATGACCCGAACTCCGGCCGCGCCGCAGCCCCCGGCCCATCAGCCCCCGCACCGCCGCCATCAGCACCTGCAGCGCCGCCGACAGCCCCACCCTCAGCCTCATCCGAATCAGCCACCGGTTCAACCTCCGGCTCCGGCTGCGACACAACGCCTTCAATACCCGAAACCGTCACCGCTTCAGCACCCTCCGCCGAACCAGCACCCGACCCCGCTTCAGCACCCGGCTCCGGCTGCGACACAACGCCTTCAATACCCGAAACCGTCACCGCTTCAGCACCCTGCGCCGAACCAGCACCCGACTCCGCTTCAGTGCCCGACTCCGGCTGCGGCACAGCACTTTCGGTACCCGAAACCGTGGCAGCAGCCGACTCCGGCCGCTGCACAGCACCTGCAGTGCCCAACTCGATAGCAGCGGCGTCACTGTCCGCGGCGAACGTCACCGCAGCCCGGACAGCCGCATCGCTAGGAGCAACCGGCTCGACCTCGCCACCGGACTCAACACCCGATTCCGGCTGTGACACAGCGGCATCCACGCCCGACGCGCCCCTGGCCTCGGTACCGGGCACCGCGCCGGCACCCGATTCCGGCTCCACCGTCGCAGCTTCGATGCTCGGCTCAACAGCAGCGGCATCACCCGCCGCGCCTAACGTGACAGCAGCCTGACGTGCCACGTAGCTCGCGGTATCAACTGCGGCAGCCGCACTGTCCGACCCAGTCTCGGTAGACGCGTCCGGATCGACAGCTCCCGCCGATCCTGTCGAGGCATTGCGGGTCACGTCCGCATCGACAGCAGACTCGACGACCGCACTCGGTTCGACTACGACTTCACCCACCGATCCCGACACGGCCGCCCCACTCGAGTGGACCGTTGTACTCGGCTCGACCACGGTCTCAGCTGTCGAACTGGACGCAGTAGCAGTACTGGAGGCGCTGTCCGCACCCAGCGCAGCAGCATTCGACTCACCCGAAATGGTCGACTCGACCGCAGTATCGCCTAGCTCGGCGGCGATGCTCGACTCGGCCGCAACCCCGGCAGCGGAAACAACGCCCGGCTCTTCTGAGATCGACTCGCCCGCCACATCACCCGACGAGTCCGCGGCCCCCGGCTCAACCGTGACCGATCCAGCGACAGCAGTAGCCTGCTGGCCCGCGCCACCCTCAGCGCTGAACTCCGCATCCGCACCCGGCGTCACCGCGGACTGCTCGACCGCCGTACTCGGCTCGGCCGCGACAGCATCCGCAGACGACGTAGCCGCTTGGGCGTCGGATTTGAAACCCGCGCTCGCGGCGGCGGCGTTCTGCTCGGCCACCGTGTTCGACTCGGCCACAACATCACCCGACGCGATCGCAGCCCCCGGCTCAACCGTGACCGATCCAGCGACAGCAGCGGCCTGCTGGCCCGCGCCACCCTCAGCGCTGAACTCCGCATCCGCACCCGGCGTCACCGCGGACTGCTCGACCGCCGTACTCGGCTCGGCCGCGACAGCATCCGCAGACGACGTAGCCGCTTGGGCGTCGGATTTGAAACCCGCGCTCGAGGCGGAGGCGTTCTGCTCGGCCACCGTGTTCGACTCGGCCACAACATCACCCGACGCGATCGCAGCCCCCGGCTCAACCGTGACCGATCCAGCGACAGCAGTAGCCTGCTGGCCCGCGTCGGCCTCAGCCCTGAACTCCGCATCCGCACCCGGCGTCACCGCGGACTGCTCGACCGCCGTATCCGGTTCGGCCACAACAGCATCCGCAGGGGATGTGGCCGCCTGGACGCTGGAATCTAAACCCGAGCTCGAGGCGGAGGCGTTCTGCTCGGCTACAACGTCACCCGAGGCGTCCGTAGCCCCTGGCTCGACCGAGGTCGGCTGGACTGCATCTGCAAACGATGTAGCCGTCTGGGCGCTGGGAGCTATGTCTGTGCTCGGAGCTGTGGCGTTCTGTTCGGCGGCCGTGTTCGGCTCGGCGGCAACATCACTCGACGCAGCGCCGACATTGAGATCGATCGTTGCGCCCGGTTCGGCCACTGCATCGGTTGGGGCGTTGGGCTCGAGCGTGGCCGCGGTGGTCGGCTTCGAGGCGGGCTGGGCAGTGGTTTCGCTGTCCGTGGTCGGTGCGGCGACGCTCTGGCCGTTCGGGGGCACGGTGTTCTGTTCAGCTGCTGTATTCGGATCGGCCGAAACGTTGCTGGTACCCGAGACACCGGATGTCGAGTCGTCCTCGGTGGCCTGTCGAGCCTCGACAGTGGTCGGTGTGTCGGTGACGCTCGCGGTGTCGGATACAGCCTCCGCGGCAGTAACGGCGTGAGCTTCCGAAGTAGTCTCGCCCACAGCACCGGCATCTACATCCGACGCCTCAGCATCCTTCGGCCTCCGCGATGCGTCGGGCGCGATCACATCGAACGCGGCGTCGTCGTACGCCTCGTACAACGGGGAACCGCCGCCGGTCGGACCGACCACGTCGGAATGCGCGCCGCAGCCGTATTCGGCGTGGACTACTCGCCCGTCGGCGCCCATGGCGTTGCCGCAGACGCCGAAGGCAGCACGCATAGCTCCGGCGAGGGGAAGGTAGAAGCCGCAGAGGCCGCAGGTGGAGGGGGCGGCCTTGGCCATATCGGTTTCCGGGCCGAATTCGGAGTACCAGCGTTCGGCGGCTTCTTCGCGGCCCTCGAGGCTGAGGACCTTGGTGCGGCCGAGGCCGATCTCCAGGGCGACCTCGTCGACGGCCGGATCGCCGCTGGCGATATAGCCGGGCACCAGGCGTGGATCGTCGGGCGGCGGCGCGAGCAGGTCGCCGGGCGCTAGATCGCCGGGACGGACCCGCTGGTCCCACGGGATGAAGTCGGGGGCCACCAGTGCGTCGGGACCCGGCAGCAGCGCCGACTCGCTCACCGTCGCGTACTGCGCACCTGGCGGTGCCGCCACCACGACCGCCCACTGCCAGCCGCGATAGCCGGACAGCGTGGCTTCGAAGCGGTGCGTGGCCGCGGCTTCGTCCTCCACGGTCACGCCTAGATGCGCGCCGACGCCGGCTGGTTCCAGCTCCAGGAGCGCACGGCGGGCCACGTCGACGGCATCGGCAAGGATCGGCCGCATGCCGGACTGCGAAACAGAAACTGCGCTCACAGCCTACATTTTGCCGTATGGAGCGCAATCGGCGTTCGTTGGCCGTCGTTGTCCTGGTCAGCCTGCTCGGAATCACCGGGTGCGGCGGCTCCGACGACGATTCGCCGCGACTGCACATCGAGGTGGTCGGCACCCATCCGCACGACGCGAGGGCGTTTACCGAGGGTCTGGAGATCGACGGCACGGTGCTCTACGAAAGCACCGGCATGTCGGGCGCGTCGAACGTGCGCGCAACCGATCTGAACTCCGGCGCCGAACTGACCAGAGTCGACCTGCCCGCCCCCTACTTCGGCGAAGGCATATCCAAAACGGACGACACCCTCTGGCAACTCACCTGGCAGGACCGTGTCGCCATCGCCCGCGATCCGGCCACGCTGCTCGAACGCGCCAGGGCCTCCTACGACGGCGAGGGTTGGGGATTGTGCACCCGCGCGGACAAATTGGTGATGAGCAATGGCACCGACACCCTCACCTTCCGCGACCCGGTCACCTTCGCCACGACCGGCACCGTCACGCTGACGAGCCACAACAAGGCAAAACTGAACGAACTCGATTGCGCCGCCGACGGTTCCGTCTACGCCAACGCCTACCCCACCGACGAGATCCTGCGCATCGATCCCGAATCCGGCCACGTCTCAGCGGTTATCGACGCCGGCGGACTACTCCCGGCCACCGTCCGCGCGCGTACCGATGTGCTCAACGGCATCGCCCAACTCCCCGGCACCGACCGCTTCCTGATCACCGGCAAATACTGGCCGACCATCTTCGAAGTCCGCTTCGTGCCGGACTGAGATCGCGAGCCACATCACCTTTCCGGACGGCTTGGAGCGGCAAGTGAACCCAAGTCGCCGATGTACGACAGAATTGGGGGCGTGACTACTCCCCGCGACCCCTCCGGTTCCGACCGCGGTCCGTGGGATGGCGAGGAGTCCCCACCGATCCAGCGTCACCCCGGCTATGACCGCTACCCGCCACCGCACGCACCATCTCGCAGGTCCCTGCCGCCACTGGGTCCCGAACCGCAACCGAGTCCCGAGCCGCAGCGCCGCCAATCACCGCCGACCAAGCCACTGTCCAGCGGACCCCGTAATCCGCCGCCGGAACCCGAAGAGCTACCCGGCGGTGACGACGAGGCCGCGGCGCAGCGGCCCCCACGCAAGTTGACGGTCACCCGCGTCGCCGCCATGCGCGGCCGCGAACTCACCTCCCGCGGCGTCGCTTCCTTCCAACGCGCCGCCAAGGCCGACGGCGCCGACAAATCCGGCCTCACCGCGCTGACCTACGCCACCATGGCGAACTTCGCCCTCGACGCCGCGATCGCGGTGGCCTTGGCCAATACGCTGTTCTTCGCCAGCGCGACCGCGGAGAGCAAGACCAAGGTCGCGCTGTATCTGCTGATCACCATCGCCCCGTTCGCGGTGATCGCCCCGCTCATCGGACCGATGCTCGACCGCCTCCAGCGCGGTCGCAGGCTGGCCCTGGCCACCTCGTTCGCCCTACGCGCGGTGGTCGCGGTGGTGCTGATCTTCGCCTTCAACACCTGGGCGCTGTATCCGCTGGCCCTGGGCATGTTGATCGGCAGCAAATCCTTCTCGGTGCTCAAGAGCGCGGTGACGCCGCGCGTACTGCCACCGGAAATCGACTTGGTGCGCACCAACTCTCGACTCACCGTCTTCGGTCTGGTCGGCGGCACCATCGGCGCGGGTGCGGTAGCCGCACTGGCCGCCGCGATCGCGGGTTCCAATGGCGCGCTGGTCTTCGCGACCGCGATCGCCGTCGCGGGCACCTTCCTGAGCCTGCGCATCCCGCGCTGGGTCGAGGTCACCGAGGGCGAGGTCCCGGCGACGTTCAGCTATCACGCCAAGACCGAAGCGCTCGATCCCACGACCGAAGCGACGATTCCGCCGCGCAAGCGCAGGCAGCCGCTCGGCCGCGCGGTCGTCACCGGACTGTGGGGCAACAGCGCCATCCGCGTGCTGACCGGTTTCCTGACGTTCTATGTGGCCTTCGTCGCCAAGGCCACCGAACACGGCGGCTGGCAGCAGGCGGCCATGCTCGGCGTGGTCGGTGTCGCCGCGGCCGTCGGCAATTTCGCGGGCAACGCGACCGGCGCCCGCATCCAACTCGGCAAGCCGTCGCTGATCGTGCTGGGCTGCACCGCGGCCTGCTGCGCGGTGGCGCTGCTCGCGGTCTTCTTGAACAACCTGCTCGGCGCCGCGCTGGCCACCCTGGTCGCCGCGGCCGCGAGCGCGCTGGCGAAGGTATCGCTGGACGCCTCCATCCAGGACGACCTGCCGCCCGAATCGATCGCCTCCGGCTTCGGCCGCTCCGAGACCGTGCTGCAGCTCAGCTGGGTCATCGGCGGCTCCGCCGGCGTGCTGCTGCCCACCGTCTACTGGCAGGGTTTCGCGTTCATCTCGGCGCTACTGCTGTTCGGACTGCTGCAGACCTTCATCAGCGACCGCGGTCACTCCCTGCTGCCCGGGCTCGGCGGCCACCGCCCCGAACACGCGGAGCAGGAAGTGCCGAACACCCGACACGCCGATGCCGACCGAGCCGCCCCCCGCGGCCGGGAGCGCGGTGGCGACACTAAGCACATGCAACGAGGCACAGGAGATCCGATCTGTGAGTGAACGAAGCGAACGAACCACCGACACAGCAGCATTGCTCTCGACGGAGCCGAGCGCCAGCGAGGCGCCGTCGTGAGCAAGCCCAATACCCGCACCGTTGTCGCGCTAGCCGTGGCGGCCCTATCGGTGCTCACCGTCGCGTTCGTCGGCGTCTTGACGGTGCTCGTGCGCAAGGCCGAACATCACGACCCGACCGTTACCGCCTATGCCCATGGCAAGACCGTCACGGTCGAGCCGTTCCTCTACTGCACGGTGAAGCTGGAGGACTGCAAATACGGCGAAACCGTCGCACTCGAGGTCCCAGCCGGATATCCGCTGCAGCTGTCGCTGCCGAAGAAGATCGCCGACGCGCCCTGGCTGGCCCAGCTGGTCTACGTCCTGCCCAATGGCGACAAGGTGGATCGGGTGGTGAGCCGCAACGACTTTCCCGAGGGCGCACTCGCCGTCACCATCGATTCGAAGCCGGAGGACGAGTTGCGGCTCGTCGGCGTCGAATTACAGCTGCCGATCCTCGCGCGCGACGAGACCGGGCGGGAGTTCTACGTCCCGCACGCGGCCTGGTCGATCAGTACCGTGTGAAATTTGCAGCGCCTGCGGCGCTGCGTGTTCACGGCCCCCTGTTGTCTCGCGTCCGAGCGGTCGAGACTCGCGCCTACGGCGCATGCGCTTCGACCGCTCGGACGCGAGACGGGCCGCGAACGGTCGCTCGTAAGACTCGCTCCGTCGGGGTCAGGAGGTGCGCAACACCCGAACCTCAGTGGTCGAGTTCGCGCGCGACCGCCCGCACCACTTCCGAAATGCGCTGCGCGGTCTTGCGATCCGGGTACTTGCCCTTGCGCAGATCCGGCTGCACCTTGGCCTCGAGCAGGGTGATCATGTCCTCGACCATCCCGTGCAGTTCGTCCGGCGTGTGCTTGCGCACGGCCGGTTCCCTGTGCGCCGCACGATCGCGCTCCTGGCCCTGCCGGACCGACGGCGGCGACTCGAGCACCTTGAGGCTCAGCGCCTGCGGCCCACGACGCCCGGCGGCCATCCCGAATTCGACGCGCTGACCGGGCTTGAGTCCCTCGACACCATCCGGCAGCGCGGACGAACGGACATAGACATCCTCACCCTCGTCTTGGGAAAGGAAGCCGAAGCCCTTTTCGACGTCGTACCACTTCACCCTGCCGGTCGGCACTGCGCTCACCCGTTCATCATCGAAAACTCGGGCCCCAGCGGCCCGAGCACATCCGTCTGCTCGGGACCCGTCCGGCGAACCGCCTCGGACAGATCCTGTCAGTTTGCGAAAAGAACGCGCCCCACAGCTGTGCAGGACGCGATAGACATCGAGTCTACCCCGGTGCGAATAACGCAAGCACATCAGTTTTACGGTCGAGCGGTGACGAACCCATCCGCACCACCGCCCCCGAGCCGCTCGCCGCGCCGCCCCAGCGATTGGTTGCTGTATGTGGCCCTCGGCCTGTTCGCGATCGGATTGCTGGCGATCGTCGCGATATTCCTGGTCGGAATTCTGGGCGACTCCGACCCGGGTCTGTGGCTGTATGTGCTGGCCATGCTGGCGCCGCTGGGCTTCTTGGGCTCGGTCGGCTTCGCACTGTGGTCCGGCAGGCGTACGCGGTGAACTGGTTACCCCGGCTAATCGTTACCAAACCGCCGATGTGATCCTCATCACATAACAGCACGGTCACGGAGCGGCCACGGCCAACTACCGGCCCCGCTGCACCAGCTCTCAGCTGCACCGAAGCGTCACGGCCACAACCGATACCAGTCCGAGACCCGCACAGACCCGCCGGTTACCAAATAGTGATTTTTCGCGGCGATCGTCGTACCGTCTTACCCAGCCGGGACACCCGGCAACCACCGCCCCGCCGCATCAAACCTCACCCCGCGGGTGCCGGACCCCAACGGAATCAGGGGTGAGGGCGGGACGGACGACCTCTCAGTCCGGACCACTTGCAGATGCGTACGAGAGGCAGACGAACCCGCAATGAGTGGACGCCATCGCAAGCCAACCTCCACTGGGCGCACCGTAGCCAAGGTCGCCGTCACCGGCGCGATCATCGGCACCGCAGGTGTGGCTCTCGCTGGAAACGCCAGCGCGGCACCCGATCAGGACTGGGATCGGCTCGCACAGTGCGAGGCCGGCGGCAACTGGGGCATCAACACCGGCAACGGTTTCCAGGGCGGACTGCAGTTCTCCCCCGGCACCTGGACCGCCCACGGCGGCGGCGAGTACGCCTCGACCGCCAATCAGGCCACCCGCGAACAGCAGATCGCGGTCGCCGAAAAGGTCCTCGCCACCCAGGGCTGGGGCGCTTGGCCTTCGTGCTCGTCCTCGCTCGGCCTGAGCAGCGGATCCACCCCGCGCAGTGCCCCCGCGGAAGAAACCCCCCGCTGGAACCCGGCCCCCGCTGCTCCGCAGCAGGCTGTGGCCGACCCCAGCCAACAAGTCTTCGACGCGATCGACCGTGCCGTCGCCGTCGTGCAGGGACAGGGCGTCGAGATCCCGAAGGAAGCACTCGATTTCTTCAACGCCACCAAGGGCACTCACCTCGACCCGGCGGTCGTGAACTTCTACGAAGCGAACAAGGGCCTGCTGCCCTCCTGAGCAGACCGTACGAAGAAGGTCCCCGCATCAATGGTGATGTGGGGACCTTCTTCGTATCCGCAGGTTTTCCGTCCGGGAGCTCAGCGGTTGATCACCGTGTTCGGGTGCATGTACGGCAGCTGATCGGCTGGGAGCGGAAATTCGGTGTCCTCGCCGAACGGCGAGAGGCCACCGGAACGGGTCGACGACAGTTCGGTGACCGCATGGTCACCGTCATCCACCGAGGGCCAGCCATGGTCGACATAGGGTTTCTTGGATTTGTTCACCACGCCCACATGCTAACGCGCGCGCCCGAGCAAGCTCCTGCCCCGGCCGACAATTCTCCTGCACCGTAGGCTGGATCAGATGACTGCGACCGTTTCCCTGGCCGGGTGGCTCGCGGCCCGTAGCGATGCGCAGCTGGTGGCCCTGCTCGAACTCCGGCCCGATCTGGCCGTGCCGTTGCCCTCGTCCATGGCGGTGCTCGCGGCACGCGCCGAGCAGCGCGCTTCGGTATTGCGCGCCACCGATTACCTCGACACGCTCGAGTTCGCGATCGTGGAAACCCTTGCGGTGCATCGGTCGACGGGGTCCGGTGGGACGCCGATGAGTCGCAAGGCGCTGCGCTCGCAGTTGAAAGATCGGGTGCGGGTCGCCGCGATCGATACCGCACTGGCCCGGTTGAGCGATCGCGCGCTGGTCTGGAACGACGGTGCGGACCTCCATCTGATCCCGGCCGCCGCGGAAGCACTACCCTGGCCACTCGGCAGCACCACCGAGATTCCGGATTCGCTGACCGAGCCCGAGGTGGTGGCCGCCCTCGCGGCGGTCGCCCCCGCCGAACGCGCGCTGCTGGACAAACTGGCCGCCACCGGCCCGCGCGGGCGCACCAGGGACGCCGCACCGGGCACACCCGCCGACCGCCCGATCCAGCAGTTGCTCACCCACCGACTGCTGCACTGGATCGATAACGAGACGGTCGAGCTGCCGGTCACTGTCGGCCAGGTGCTGCGCCGGGAGCCGGTGACCCACCCGCACGCCCTGAAACCCCCGGAGCCGACACCGACGAAGCAGACCCCCGCCGAAGTGAACGCGGTCGCGGCGGGCGAAGTGGGCGAGCTGCTGCGGCACTGCGCCGACATTCTGGAGGCGCTGGGCCAAGCTCCCGCGCCCGCACTGCGCGCGGGCGGCCTCGGCGTGCGGGAGTTGCGCCGCATCGCCAAACAGACCGGAATCGACGAGGCACGCGCCGGACTACTCGCCGAATTGCTCGCAGCCGCCAAGCTCATCGAGAAGGGCATGCCCGACCCGCCACCGGAATTCGACTCCACCGACGACTTCTGGGCACCGACCCCGGCCGCTGACGGCTGGCGCGACGCACCGCCCGCCCGCCGCTGGGTGGCGCTGGCGCTGGCCTGGCTCGAGCTGGACCGGATGCCCTGGATGATCGGCATGCGCGACGCCAACGACAAACCGCTGGCGGCACTCTCGATCGAATTGCGCACCCCGCACGCGCCGCGGGACCGGCACGCCATGCTGAACCTGCTCGCCGAATACCCCACCGGCACCGCATTGGATCCCGCCGATATCGGCCGCATCCTGGCCTGGCGACAACCGCGCTGGCGCAGGCACTTTCGCACCGAGGCGGTCGAGCACACCCTGCTGGAGGCCGCGGCGCTGGGTTTCGTCGGGCGCGGCGCGGTCGGCTCACCGGCCAGGGCACTGCTGCACGGTGCGCCGACCAGTGCGGCCGATGCCGAAACCGAGATGGAGTCGGCGCTACCCGATCCGGTCGATCACGTACTGGTGCAGGCCGATCTGACGGTCATCGCGCCCGGTCCGCTGACACCGGAATTGCAACAGCGGGTCGCGCTCGTCGCCGATGTCGAATCCGCCGGTGCGGCAACGGTGTACCGGATCAGCGACACCTCGGTCCGGCGCGCGCTGGATGCGGGGATGACGGCGGCCGAACTACATTCGCTGTTCACCACGCACTCCCGCACGCCGATCCCGCAGTCACTGAGCTACCTGATCGATGACGTGGCGCGCAGGCACGGCCAGCTGCGCGCGGGGATGGCGCAGTCCTTCGTGCGCAGCGACGATCCCGCGCTGCTGGCTCAGGTGCTGGCCTCGCCGGTGGCGAGCGAACTGGCGCTGCGGGCCATCGCACCGACCGTCGCCATCGCCCAGGCCCCGCTCGGCGAACTACTCGAACGGCTGCGCACGGCCGGATTCGCCCCGGCCGGTGAGGATTCGGCGGGCACCATCGTCGATCTGCGCCCGCGCGGCGCCCGGATCGCGGTCCGTCCACATGCCAGGCAGCCCTATCGTCCGACGCCGCCGAGCACCGAACAGCTGGAACTACTCGTCGCGGAGCTGCGCGCGGGCGAACGGGCCGCCGTTGCTCGCAACGGCCAGTCGGTGCGTACCGATGGCACCCGAACCAGTACCGCCGCGACCCTGGCGCTGCTGCAATTGGCGGCGCGGGTGCGGCGGTCGGTCAATATCGGTTATGTCGACGCCTCCGGCGTCGCGTCCCAGCGTGTCGTCGAACCGCTGAAGGTCGGCAACGGCCAGCTCGACGCACTGGACCCGGTGACCGGCGCGGTCCGGCATTTCACACTGCACCGGATCGCGTCGGTCGCCCTACTCGAGTAATCAGCCCTTGGCCGCGCCGAGGCAGAAGGTGGTCTTCGGATCCGGGACGGTGACGAAGCTGGTCGCGTCGGCATTGCATAGCAGCTCGTCGGTCTGGCCGTCGATGCGCCCGAGGACCTTGAAGGAGGCTTCGCCCGAGGTGCAGTCCACGTACTTGTACGGGTTGGAGCCGACGTCGGCGTAGCAGCTGCCCTGCTTGAAGTTCGGCGCCAGGCACATGTAGGCCTGACCGCCGCCCACCAGGTCTTCGGTGTAGGTGGTGTATTCGGCCGCGCAGTCGATCTTCTTGTCGGCGGTCTGGAATACCTTGTACACCGCCTTCGCCGAGGAGCAGTCCTCCGGCTCGGATTTGGTGGCCGTCGACGAACTGTCGGTGACATTGATGCAGTCACCGACCTTCGCCTTGGCGGTGTCGGACTTAGTTGCATTGTCGAGCGCCGAACAACCGGTCACCACGGCCACCAATGCGCCCACCGCCAGGAGGGCGAGCACTATGCGTGCCAGCAGCCTCATCCCTGGGAACTTCAACGTGAAACCCTCTCTCACCGAACGCGTTCACATAGTCGTGAACGCGGTGAGAATACCCTCACGGTCACCGCAACCGCATCAGCACTGCGGGCGACCAACGGTGGGATTCGAGCAGTAGCGGGATCTCAGTACAGCCCGTACAGCCCGGACAACCCCATCATCGCGAGGCCGATCATTTTCGGCAGCAGACTGGCGAGCACCTGGATTCCGTAATAGTTCACTATCAATGCCTTTCGCATTCCGCACGCACGTGGACATCCGTCCAGCACGTGCGGTCTGTCGCTCTCGGGGACGTGGTCGTTACGCTTGGGAAGTATGACGCTCGAGGACGTCGCCGTCGACCTGTACGGATTCGCCCCAGCCGCGTTCGTCGCCGCCCGGGCCGCGCGCGTTGCCGAGGCCAAGGATGCGAGCGATAAGGAACTCGCGACCGCGATCGGCAAACTGCGCAAGCCCACAGTGGTGGCGTGGACGGTGAATCTGCTGGCCCGCGCGGCGCCCGACGATGTCGAGGCGCTGCTGCGATTGGGTGCGGCTTTGCGTGCGGCGCAACGGGAACTGTCCGGCGAGCAGCTGCGTGCATTGACCGCGCAGCGGCAGCAGGTAGTGAATGCCCTGGCCAAACGGGCCGGTGCGCTGGCCGCCGAGCGCGGGCATCCGGTCGGTGCGGGGGTGCTGCGCGAGGTCGGCCAGACGCTGTCGGCGGCGCTAGCCGATGACGCCGTGGCCGAGCAGGTGCGCAGCGGGACCTTGACTACCGCGGCGAGCTACGAGGGGTTCGGGCCGAGCGGGGCCGCGCTGACCGCCGTCGACGGTACCGGCACAACGGAATCCGTTGCCGCACCGCCGGATACCGCACCGGAGGACGCGCGCAAGGAACTGGCGCAGGCTCTCGAAGCCCTCGAATCCACCCGCGCGGCACGGGATTCGGCGCAATCGGCGGCCGAACAGGCGGCGAACCACGTGGCCGAGAGCAAATCTCGCATCGAGACGCTACGTGCCGAGTTGGCACACGCCGAAGAGCAGAAGCAGTTCGCCCGCACCGCCGACCGCGGCGCGCAGGACCAGTTGCGTTCGGCCCAAAAACAACTCGATCGGGTCGAGCGCTGGGTGCAGCGGGCCCGCGAGCGCGTCGACGGCGAATAACGGCGGTCAGCCGCGCAACGTGCCGGGGAAGAGGTATTCCTCCGCTGGCAGCACGGTGCGGTTCAACCAGGCGTCGAAGAAACCGGTCAGATCGGTGCGGGTTTTCGACTGCATGAACGTGCGGAAATCCGGCATCGAGGCATTGCCGTAGGCATGTGCGGCATTGAACTCCCGGACAGCGGTGAAGAATACGTCGTCGCCGAGTTGTTTGCGCAACGCGTGCAGGAACAGCGGGCCGCGATAGTAGACGGCGGTGAATTCATTTCCGGCGCCCGGGTTCTCCAGCGGAATATCCCAGAACTCCTGCTTATCACGGTATTTCCGAATGGTTTCGCGGTAGTCGGCATCGACGTCCTTGCCCTCCATTCGCTCCGGCCACAGATAGTCGGCGGTGTAGCTGGCGAAGCATTCGTTCAGGCAGATATCGGACCATTGCCGCACCGATACCGAGTCACCCCACCATTGATGCGCGATTTCGTGCACCACGGTCCGCAGGTCGGTCCATGGCGCGTAGACCGGGCGGGTCTGGGTCTCCAGCGAGAACTCCAGCTCCGCGTCGACATAGATACCGCCCGCGGCGTCGAACGGGTACGGACCGTAGAGCGCCTCTTGGAAATCGAGGATCTCGGGCAGGCGCTGCTCGGTTTCCCTGTTGCGCTCCGCATTCGCGGCGAAGGCGCTGATCAGCGGGGTGCCGTTGGCGCGGCGCTGCTCGAGGTAGTTGTAGTGATCGATCGCGACGGTGGTCAGGTAGCCGAGCACCGGATGGTGCGTCTCCCAGATCACGGTGCGCTTGGCACCGGCGACCGAATTCTGGGTGCGCACACCATTGGAGACCACCTCCCACTCGGCGGGCACCGACGCGTGCAGCGTGAAGGTGGCCTTGTCCAGCGGTGTGTCGTTCAGCGGGTACCAGGTGGTGGCGCCATGCGGTTCGCCCGCGACGAACGCGCCACCGCTGGGGGCGTAGGTCCAGCCACCGTCCGCGGTATTCGCGGCCGGGCCCGCGTAATCGACGGTGACGGTGAAGGGCAGGCCGGGCAGCAACGGCAGCAGCGGCGTCACGGTCAGTTCGTGCTCGCCGTTGCGGTCGAAAGCGGCGGGCAGATTGTTGACCGAAACCGTGCGCACGTCCGGACCGTTGAAGTCGAGGTTGAACATCCGCAGCGGCTGGGTGGCGGTGGCATCGATCCTGGTGGAGCCGGTGAGCTGGTGGCTCGGCGGGTCATAGTCGATGGTGACCTCGTAGTGGCCGACGTCGTAGCCACCGTTGCCGTCCAGCGGGTAGTAAGGGTCACCGAGTCCAGGCGCGCCGACCAGCGGATCGGCATCGGCGGGGATCGGGGCGACGACCAGTGCGCCGACCATCGCGGCGCAGCACAAGCCGGACCACCTCATACGACCAACCACCCCTTTCCGGCCATCCGAACTCGCTGGATGGTAGTCGCTTCAGTCGGCGCTACCGCTGAGTGCCACCGACGCGCCGAGGCCGAAGATCATCGCACCGCCAGCGCCACCGACCGCCTCGAGACGCTGCGGCGACCGCGCGAACCAGGAGCGCGCCGAGGCCGCGAGCAGCCCCCAGGCACTGTCGGAGACCAGCGCGATCGCCAGGAAGATGGAGCCGAGGATCAGGAACTGCAGCGGCAGCGAGCCCGCGTCGGGATCGGCGAAATGCGGCAGCACCGCCGAGAAGAACACGATCGCCTTCGGATTGGTCAGCCCGACGAAGACGCTCTGCCGAAACACCCTGGCGTCGGCGGGGTCCATCTCGGTGTTCAGCGCCGCCCGCAGCGCCTTGCGTTCGCGAATCGCCTGGATTCCGAGATACATCAGATAGAGCGCACCGGCGAACTTCACCACGGTGAGCGCGAGCGCCGATGCCGCGAGCAGCGTGCCGAGCCCCACCGAGACCAGCAGCAGTGCGACGAAAACGCCCGCCGAATGGCCGAATACCGATACCAGGGCGGCGCGGCGGCCGAGGGCGAGCGCTCGACCGATGGTGAACAGCACACCGGGACCGGGGATGACGATGATGACGAAAGATGCGGCGATGAACGCCAGCAGATTGGACGCCGGAACCATCTACCGAGTCTATTGGGCGGCGCAAGGGAATTCGGGTGGTCAGGAACCCAGGTCACCCGGTAGCTGATGCGGGTCGAGCAGCAACCGCTTGGCGGAGGTGCGCCGCACCTTGTCCGCAAGCTCGAGATTGTCGGTGAGCAGCCGCCATTCGACCTCGCTGATGGCCTCGCGGGCGCGCTCGATGACCGCGCCGTCTCGGGTGCCCCAGGCGATCGGCATGGCGCTGACCGACTGCCAGCGCTCACCCACCTGGCGCGGGGCGCGGTCGGTACGCACCGCGACCGACGGCACCCGCTCGCCCGTGCGCTTCTCGTGTCCGGGCAGGTCACGGACCTTCCTGATCACCAGGGCGTAGCGCGGGCCGGGCGTCTCCGGTTTCGAGACGTCGACCAATGCGAGCAGCACCACCCCGCTCGGATGCGTCTCGGAGACGACCGCGGGGACCAACTCGCCGTCGGCATAGAGCTTGTCGATGCTGGAACGGTGCGGCGTCCAGAAGGCCACCCACAGCGCGACCACCGCGCCGAGCGCGAACGCGACGGCCAGCAGGTAGGCCCACGGGTGGTTCAGCCAGATCAGGTAGGCGGTCCCGGTCACCGCGATGACGGCGGCCGCGATGGCCATGACGCGCAGTCGACGCAAGTCGGCGAAGACTTCGTTGACCGCATGGGCGTGGTCACGGTCGACCGCGAATTCGAAGCGTCGCACGTCTCAATTCCTAGCACACGTATCGGAGGTATTGCCTCCGCTTAATTGTCGCAGCCGGACGCAGTCCGTCGTCAGCCCTGCGCTTGGCCGAGCGCAGGCGAGGGCAACGCTTATCCGATCGCCGGGCCCAGCAAGTCATCGGCATCCGTTATGCGATATGCGTAACCCTGTTCGGCGAGGAAACGCTGCCGGTGCGCGGCGTATTCGGCGTCCAGAGTGTCACGCGCGACGACCGAATAGAAGTGGGCTTGTCCGCCATCTTGTTTCGGCCGCAATAGGCGACCGAGCCGTTGCGCCTCTTCCTGGCGTGAGCCGAATGTTCCCGAAACCTGTACCGCGACAGACGCTTCGGGCAAATCGATGGAGAAGTTCGCGACCTTGCTCACCACCAGCACCGGAATCTCACCGCGGCGGAAGGCTTCGAAAAGTTCCTCGCGCTCTTTGGTTTTCGTCGAACCCTGAATGATCGGAGCGTTGAGATCGGCGCCGAGTTCGTCGAGCTGGTCCAGGTACGCACCGATCACCAGCGCCGGCGCGCCCTTGTGCTGGGCCAAGATCGATTCCACGACAGGGATTTTCGTGCGCGCGGTCGAGCACAGCTTGTAGCGCTCCTCCGGCTCGGCGGTGGCGTAGGACATCCGCTCGGCATCGGTCAGGGTCACCCGGACCTCGATGCAGTCGGCCGGCGCGATCCAGCCCTGGGCCTCGATATCCTTCCACGGCGCGTCATAGCGCTTCGGGCCGATCAGCGAGAAGACATCGCCCTCGCGGCCGTCCTCGCGCACCAGGGTGGCGGTCAGGCCGAGCCTGCGTCGCGATTGCAGATCGGCGGTCATCCGGAAGACCGGTGCGGGCAGCAGGTGCACCTCGTCGTAGATGACCAGTCCCCAGTCGCGGCTGTCGAAGAGTTCGAGGTGCTTGTACTCGCCCTTGGTGCGGCGGGTGATCACCTGATAGGTGGCGATGGTGACCGGACGGATCTCCTTGCGTTCACCGGAGTATTCGCCGATCTCCTCCTCGGTCAACGAGGTTCTGGCCAGCAGTTCACGCCGCCACTGCCGACCGGCCACGGTATTGGTGACCAGGATCAGCGTCGTCGCCTGCGCCTTGGCCATTGCCGCCGCGCCGACCATCGTCTTGCCCGCGCCACACGGCAGCACGACCACACCGGAGCCACCGGCCCAGAAGGAATCCGCGGCCATCTCCTGGTAGTCGCGCAGATGCCAGTGGCCGCCGGCGTAATCCAGTTCGATCCGATGCGCCTCGCCATCGACGTAACCCGCGAGATCCTCGGCGGGCCAGCCGATCTTCAGCAGCATCTGCTTGATCCGGCCACGCTCGGAGGGATGTACGACGATGGTGTCGTCATCGACGCGGGCACCGAGCATCGGAGCGATCTTCTTGTGCCGCAGCACCTCCTCGAGCACCGCCCGATCCAGACTGACCAGCGTCAACCCGTGCGCCGGATTCTTCACCAGCTGCAACCGGCCGTACCTGGCCATGGTGTCCACGATGTCGACCAGCAGTGGCTGCGGCACCGCATACCGGGAGAAGCTGACCAGCGCGTCCACCACCTGCTCGGCGTCGTGCCCCGCCGCGCGCGCGTTCCACAGCGCCAGCGGCGTCACCCGATAGGTGTGCACATGCTCCGGCGCCCGCTCCAATTCGGCGAACGGCGCGATGGCCTGGCGCGCCACCCCGGCCAACTCGTGGTCGACCTCCAGCAGCAACGTCTTGTCACTTTGAACGATCAGCGGACCGTCTGTCACAGTCTCTCCTCGTATACGGCGGTCGGCATTCTTGTCCGGCCGCCCGTGCGACTCCGGCCCATTCTCCCCGACAGCACCGACACCTATCAGGTGCGGCCTCCATGCCGACGGGCGTAGCTCGCATCGGCTCCGCAACTACAGCGTCCGGGCCGCGCGTTTTGTTCCGCTACGGGTCGGACCGAGCACCCACCGCGCCGGTCCACCGGTGCTCGACTGGACCGAGACGAGTATGGGGCTGATACGTCAGGATCGGGCCATGATCGAAACGGCGGCGATTCTGGGAGTGGCGGCGGCCGCGTTGGGGATGGTGCTGACGCCGGGGCCGAACATGATGTATCTGGTCTCGCGGAGTGTGTCACAGGGGCGACGGGCCGGGCTGGTGTCGCTCGGCGGCGTGGCGGCCGGGTTCGGGGTGTATCTGGCGGCGGCCGCGGCGGGGATCACCGCGGTGTTCGCGGTGGTGCCGGGGTTGTATCTGGCGGTGAAGCTCGCGGGGGCCGGGTATCTACTGTGGCTCGCGTGGCAGGCGGTGCGGCCGGGTGGGACCTCGGTATTCGCGCCCGCCGAATTGCCCGCGGATCCGACGCGACGATTGTTCACCATGGGACTGGTCACCAATCTGCTGAATCCGAAGATCGCGATCATGTACATGGCGTTGATTCCGCAGTTCGTGGTGCCCGAACGTGGGCAGGTGTGGTTGCAGAGTCTGTGCCTCGGTGCGGTGCAGATCGGGGTGGCATTGACGGTGAACGGGCTGATCGTGCTCGGTGCGGGCGGGATCGCCGCATTCCTGACCGGTCGGGCGCGGTGGCTGCGAATCCAGCGTTATGTGATGGGCACGATGCTCGGCGGGATCGCCGTGCTGCTCGCCACGGACCGTGCCCGCCCGATGCCCGCCTGAACGCACTCCGACAGCGGGTATGTGATCGTGTGCGCATGGCGCATTTCGATTCCGCGGTCAATACCGCACAGCATGTCGGGGAGTTGTTCGGCGTTGTCGCGTTCGCGGCCTCGGGGGCGCTGCTCGCGGTGCGGCGGGGGTTCGATGTCTTCGGGATCGTGGTGCTTGCCTGCAGTACGGCGTTGGGTGGCGGGGTCATTCGGGATCTGGTGATCGGTCGGACGCCACCGGCGGCATTCGTCGATCTCAGTTATCTGTGGACCGCGCTACTGGCGGCCGCGGTCATCTTCTTCTGGCATCCATCGCCGCGGGTGACCAGCGGGCCGCTGGAAGTGGCCGATGCGTTCGGGCTCGGGTTGTTCTGCGTCACCGGCACGGTGATCGCCTACAACCACGGCCTCGGTGCGCCGTCGGCCACACTGCTCGGGCTGGTCACCGCGATCGGCGGCGGGGTGATCCGCGATCTACTCGGCGGGCAGACGCCGAGTGTGCTGGTACCCGAGCAGATCTATGCGGTACCAGCACTTTTCGGCGCCGCCGCGACCGCGACGCTGCTGCATTTCAATGCCTACAACCCGGTCACCGGCATCGTTGCCGCCCTGGGCGCCATCGGGTTCCGATTGCTCGCGCTGCGGTACAACTGGCACGCACCACAGGCCCTGCGGCGTCCGCAGGACCGGGCCTAGGCTCAGCTGACGCGCACTCCCGCACGAAGGCGGCGGACCCCCTCATCGAGGGTTTCGTCCCGTTTGCAGAACGTGAAGCGCACCAGGTGGTTCCACGCCGCTTTATTGTCGGCGAATACGCTGATCGGGACCGCCGCGACCCCGATCCGACCGGGCAGTTCGCGGCAGAAGGCCAGGCCATCGGTCGCGCCCATTGGCCTGATGTCGGCGCAGATGAAGTAGCCGCCCGCGCTCTGCCGCACCCCGAATCCGGTATCCGCCAGCGCCGCGGCGAGGCGGAGTCGCTTGTCCGACAGTGTGTCTCGCAGTCCGGCGACCCAATCGAGTTCATGTTGCAACGCGTATGCGACGGCGGGCTGGAACGGCCCACCCGCCACGAAGGTCAGGAATTGTTTGGCCGCGAGCACACCGTCGATGAGATTCGCGGGGCCACAGGCCCAGCCGGTCTTCCAGCCGGTGACGCTGAAAGTCTTTGCCGCGCTGGACACCACGACGGTGCGGTCGGCCATACCGGGCAGGGTGGCCAGGCTGATGTGTTCGTTGCCGTCGTAGACCAGATGTTCGTAGACCTCGTCGGTGAGCACCAACAGGTCGTGCGCGCAGGCGATTTCGGCGATCGCGGTGAGATCGGCGCGGCCGAGGACGGTGCCGGTCGGGTTGTGCGGCGAATTGACGATCAGCATCTTGGTCGCGGGCGTGATCGCCGCGCGCAGGCTGTCCAGGTCGAGGACGAAGCGGTCGCCGTCGGCGACGAGGTGGGCCGTGCGCCGCTGCGCCCCAGCCAGCGCGATGGCGGCCGCGTAGGAGTCGTAGTAGGGCTCGATCAGCACGACCTCTTGACCGGGCTCCACCAAACCGAGGACGGCGGCGCTGATCGCCTCCGTCGCGCCGACGGTGACCAGCACCTGGGTGTCGGGGTCGTAGTGGGTGCCGTAGCGGCGGGCGCGATCGGCGGCGATGGCGCGGCGCAGGATCGGCATGCCGCGCCCGGGCGGGTACTGGTTCACCCCATCGGCAATGGCCTGGCGCGCGACCTCGAGCATGCCCGCGGGACCGTCGGTATCGGGAAAGCCCTGCCCCAGGTTGACCGCCTCGTGGCGGACGGCTAACTCGGTCATCTCCGCGAAAATCGTGGAGGCAAACGGGCGAAGGCGAGCGACGGTCGCGTTGTGCGAGGGCATATCCGGAGCGTAGCCCAGCGGTCGCTATTGTTGCCATTAGATAGCGAAAAGCTATGTTTCACTTTTGAATTGGGCCATCTACCTGCATGGATGTGCGTTATCCCAGCGGCGGCTAGCCTCGCCGTGTTCTACCTCACAAAACCGTCGGCTTTCGGCGGTATCTCGAAAGGGGCGCTGATGGCCTCGTATCTGGACCTGGTACTGCAACCGGCCGCGTCGGAGGTCGCCGGAACCGTACTGGGTTTCCTTCGAAATGTCGCACATGAGCTGATCGCCGGATTCGGTTCCTCCACCGGCGACTGGTTCAACGGTTCATCGACCGGCAACAGCGGCACCGGATCCTCGACCGGGGACTGATTCCTGGGCTCGTCCACACCGTAGCCCAACGAGCGGTACCAGGTCGGGCGATGAGGGCACGGCCTGGTACCGCTCAGCCGAGACGAACGCGGGTCAACTTCTCCGGATTGGCGAGATCGTAAGCACCGCAGATCAATCCGTCGCGAACAGCGAATCCGACCACCCGCGCCAGACCGTCGAGACGCCCGTAGCCCGGGGCCACCCGGTACAACACCAGACCCAATTGCCCATTGACCGTCGCGAATTCGTATTCCAACGTCGGCTCCGACGAACCGTCCATCCCGTACTTGCGCAGCAGGCCGAGGAAGAACCGGCCGACCTTGTCCGCGCCACCGACAACATTCACGGCAGTCGAAGTGGTGCCGTTCGCATCGCCGACGATCACCGAATCCGGGTGCAGCGCAGCGGTTACCGCGCCGATATCACCGGTCGCGAGGGCATCCATGAATTTCCGCACCGCGGCCGCATGCTCACCATCCGGAGCGGGCGGCGGGGCCTGCGCGACCGACTTCCTGGCCCGCACGGCCAGTTGACGTGCGGCCTCCACCGAAACACCCAGTATCTCGGCGATCTCGTCGAACGGCACCGAAAGTCCGTCGTGCAGTACGAATGCCACCCGCTGCGACGGCGTCAGCCGCTCCAGCACCACCATGGCGGCAAGACTGCATTCCTGTTTGCGGACCACCACCTCCAGCGGGTCCGGCGCGCTCGACCCCGCGATACCGGTCACCACCGGCTCCGGAAGCCACTGCCCCACATAGCTTTCCCGGCGCACCGCGGCTCTGCGTAGGTGGTCCAGGCAGATTCGGCTGACCACAGTGGTCAGCCAGGCCCGCAGATCCTCGATCTCGGATTGACGCGCACCGGCCAGCCGTAGCCAACTCTCCTGCACCGCGTCTTCGGCGTCGCCCGCGCTGCCCGTCAGCCGGTATGCGACCGAGAGCAGATGCGCCCGATGCGATTCGAACAAGTCGGCGAGTAGAGCGGCAACCACCGGGTTGATTCTACGGTCCGTGCGATCCGCCTCAGCGCCCGGTCCTGCGAAAACCCGATGAGGTGAGCTACCCCCGCATGACACCATGCTCCAATGGAGGATCACCCGCTATCCGACGGAACCGTCTGGCTGTCACGGCCGACCGAGGCCGATATCGACGCCATCGTCGAATGCTGCCAGGAGCCGACGATCGGCGAGTGGGTGACGATCCCCGTGCCCTACCACCGGGAGCACGCCGAGGCCTTTCTCACCGAGATGGTCGCGCCGGGCTGGGCCGCCGACAGCCCGATCTGGGCGGTGCGGCGCAGCGCCGACGGTCCGGTTGTCGGAATGATCGGCCTCGGTCAACGTGATGCATCGACCCGCGAGATCGGCTTCTGGCTGGTACCCGCACACCGCGGCTGCGGATTGATGTCGCGCGCGATTGCGCTGGTGTGCGAATTCGGTTTCCACCCGGACGGATTGGCGCTGGCCCGGATCAGCTGGCGCGCCTTCGTCGGCAACCATCGCTCGGCCGCGGCCGTGCGCCGCAACGGTTTTCACTATGAGGGCATGACCAGGCTCGGCAGCCTGCAGCGCGGTGTCCGCCGCGACACCTGGCTGGCCGGACGGCTGGCGACGGACCCGTCCGGCCCGGCCACGGATTGGCCGCCCGGGATCTGACCGAGCGCCCCGGCTTTCGCCGGGGCGACGGGCCTCGGTATCAGCGACTGCGGCGCTGCCGCACCGCGTCGGCGAGCCGGTCGAGCTGGGCGGCCGTGGTGTCCCAGTCGATGCAGGCATCGGTGATGGACTGGCCGTAGGTCAGTGCGTCGGCGTGGCCGAGGGTCAGATCCTGGCGGCCCGCGACGAGGAAACTTTCCAGCATCACACCGACGACGCCCGGCTCACCCGCGGCCAACCGGCCCGCGATATCGGTGACCACGTCGACCTGCTTGTTGTGATCCTTATTGCTGTTGCCGTGGCTGGCGTCGACCACGATCCGCTGCGGCAGCGCGGCCTTCTCCAACCGGACGCGGGCCTCGGCGACCGAGGCGGCGTCGTAGTTCGGGCCGGTGCTGCCGCCGCGCAGGATCACATGGCAGTCCGGGTTGCCGGTGGTGCGGATCAGCGCCGAGCGGCCGTCCAGGTCGGTGCCGGGGAACACGTGACTGGCGGCGGCGGCCCGGACGCCGTCGACGGCCACCTGCACATCGCCGTCGGTGCCGTTCTTGATGCCGACCGGCATGGACAGCGCACTGCTCAGCTGGCGGTGCACCTGGCTGGCCGCGGTGCGCGCGCCGATGGCGCCGTAGGAGACCAGGTCCGCGATGTACTGCGGGGTGATCGGGTCGAGGAATTCACAGGCCACCGGGAGGCCGAGGGCGGTGATGTCGACCAGCACCTTGCGGCCGATGCCGAGGCCGGTGTTGACGTCGAAGGAGCCGTCCAGGTGCGGATCGTTGATCAGCCCTTTCCAGCCGAGGGTGGTGCGCGGCTTCTCGAAGTACACCCGCATGACCACGTGCAGCCGATCGTTCAGCTCGGCGGCCTTGGCCGCGAGGCGGCGGGCGTAGTCCAGCGCGGCGGCGGGATCGTGCACCGAGCACGGCCCGACGATCACCATGAGGCGATCGTCGTCACCGTTGAGCACATCGACGGTGGCCGTGCGACCGGCGCGGACCACGTCCGCGAGCGAATCCGTGATCTGGTGTACCAGGCGCACTTCGGCCGGTGAGCGCAACGGGCTCACGCTGAGAGTGCGTTGATCATCGAGATCGGAATGCCGCGCGTCGACGTCGGCTGCGGTAGTCATCGTTGGTGGGTTCCTTTACTTCAAGGCCGACCCACGGATGCGGAACCCGTCGAGCCGGTCAGTATCCGGCTCGGGGTGGAAGTGAGGTCAGCGCATGTGGTTGCCGCAGACCGGCCCACCCAGGGCCGGTTCGCTAAACCAGAAATAGAAGCGCTGCACGTCGGCAACTGTAGCAGAGGTGTCACCCCCACTGGCCGGGCTGGTAATCGCCCGCCGGCGTGCGACTGATCACGTTCATCCGGTTCCAGGCGTTGATCATCGCGATGGCCGCGATGAGGGCCGCGATCTGATCGTCGTCGTAGTGCTTGCGGACCTGCTCCCACACCGCATCGCTGACGGCGCGGCCGTCGCCGATGCGGGTGGCCTCCTCGGTGAGGGCCAGGGCGGCGCGCTCGGCCTCGGTGAAGACGGTGGCCTCGTGCCAGGCGGCGACAAGGTTGAGCCGCACGGACGTTTCGCCCCGGTGCGCGGCGTCCTTGGTGTGCATATCGGTGCAGTAGCCGCAGCCGTTGATCTGGCTGGCGCGAATCTTGACCAGCTCATAGGTGGCGGCGGGCAGCTCGGACCCTTCGACGACCTTGCCCGCTGTATTGAGGCGCTTGATGAAGCTGCCCGCGACCGGGTTGGCGATGAGGTTGAAGCGCTGTTCCATGATGTGTGCCTTTCCATTCCGTTGGGGTCACAGAGACGACGACGTGGCACAACGCGGTGTGACATCGCCAAATGTGACCTGCATCACGGAGATGGGCGGCCGAGACCTCGACCGAACGGACTCCGGCCGAATCGCGGATTCGGCCGTCGTCTACTTCCCGAAGGCGAAGGTGACGCCGGTCAGCTTCTCCGACAGCTCCCACAGACCGCGCGCGACTTCCTCGTTCTTGGACGCCGCGCTGGAGTCGCACCGTTCGGGGTAGCCGCGCATCCCCTGCCATCCGCCCGGCCCGTAGAACGCACCCGGTTCCGCCGACTCAGTCGCCGCGAAAAGCTCTGGCAGCGTACCCATCTCGGCGCTCTGCGCCAGCAGCCGGTTGCCGAGCGCCATGAGCGTGTCCTGAATCGACTCGGTGTGCGACTGCAGCTCCGTCGCGGCGTAGCCCGGGTGCGCGGCGACCGAGATCTTCGACGAACCCGCGGCGGTCAGTCTGCGTTGCAATTCGTAGGCGAACATCAGATTGGCCAGCTTCGCCTGCCCGTAGGCGGACCAGCGCTGGTATTTGCGGTGCTCCCAGTTCAGATCGTCGAGATCGATCTTGCCCGCGCGGTGCGCGCCGCTGGACACCGTGACCACGCGGTCGGAAATCTTGTCCAGCAGTAGACCGGTCAGCGCGAAGTGCCCGAGATGGTTTGTGCCGACCTGCATTTCGAAGCCATCGGCGGTGCGCCCCGCCGGCACGGCCATCACACCCGCATTGTTGATCAGCACGTCGACCCGGTCCACCGAATCGGCGAACGCGCGCACCGAGGACAGGTCGGCAAGATCGAGCTCGCGCACCTGCGCGCGCTCGCCGATTTCCCCCGCCACCTTTTCCCCCTTGGCCACATTCCGACAGGCCAAGATCACCTGCGCACCGGCTCCCGCCAATGCGCGCACGGCCGCCGCACCGAGCCCGCTGTTCGCGCCGGTGACAATGAACGTCCGGCCGCCCTGATCCGCGATGTTCGAGGTATCCCACCTGCTCATACTCGGAAGTCTAGTCTTGGGCGCGGCGACTCTCGCCCGCTACATCTGAGCGGGCACGTAAGCCCCGGCTGACGGAACGATCGGGGGTGGCGTGAGTCCGAGGTACGCCACCCCCGATCTTCACCCGGCTATCGCCGAGTTGCCCCGGCAGATGATTCGGAACCGAGCCCGATTCTGATGGGTGCGATTACGCCTTGACGACATAGGGCGCGATGCTGCCGAGCTTTTCGCAGGTCTCCTCGAATTCACGGTCCGGCCGGGACTGTCCGACGATGCCCCCGCCCGCCCGCAGCCAGGCGCCCTCGGTGGTCTGATAAACCGCACGCAGGACCAGCGTGGCCTCCATCGCACCGCTCGGCGAGATCGTCACCACGGCACCGGAATACAAACCGCGCGGCGCACCATCGAGCCGGAACACCGAATCCACGGCCTCGCGCTTCGGAATACCGGAAGCGGTGACCGACGGGAAGAGCACCTCCAGCGCGTCCCAGCTGGAACGGTCCGCGGCCAACCGCCCGCGGACAATGGAGGCCAGATGCTGCACGCTGCCGCGCTCACGGACAGCCATGAAATCGGAGACGGCGGGTGTCCCGGGTTCGGCCACCGCGGCGATCTCGGCAAACGAGGTCTGCACCGAAATCGCGTGCTCCACGATCTCTTTGGGGTCGGTGACGAGGTCGGCCCTGGCCGCCATATCGGCGGCCTCGCCCAGGCCGAAGGCGCGGGTTCCGGCGAGCGGCTCGGTGGTGACCATCCGATTCTCGTCGACGGCGGCAACCAATTCCGGGCTGAATCCCGCCGCCGCGAGCCCGCCGAGGCGCAGCAGGAACGACCGCGCCGGAGTGTTGTTGGCGCGACCGAGCCGGTAGGTGGCGGGCACATCGACCGCGAACGGCAGATCGACCTTCCTGGAAAGAATGACCTTCTGATAACGCCCGGCACCGATCTCCGCGACCGCCGTAGCGACCCGATCGCGATAGCCGGTCGGATCGAGACGCACGTCGACCGGATACGCCTGTGCCTGTTCGGTGTCCTGCGATGCGGCGATGAGATCGTGAATGTCATTGGCCTCGGCGGGTGTCGCGCCGGAGATCCGCACGCCGGATTCGCCGACCCGCACCTCGATGCGCGGAATCATCAGATGCGCCAGTGCCGTTCGCGGATCCAGATGCCGGGTCGCGTCCAATGCCCATGCGCAGAACTCGAATCCGATCCAGCCGTAGGCCTGCCGACCGCCGAGCGGCAGCGTGCCGAGGGCGCGGTCGATGACGCTCGCCGGGCTGCCCTCCCACGCCGTGGTGGTGCCGCGTCCATCCCAGAGCACCCGCAGTTCGTTCGCGTCCAGCGCGACACTGCCGAGTGGATCCGCCGCGAACACCCACTCACCGGGGCGTTCGTACATCACGTAGTCGCCGAAGCGCTCGGCTGCCGCCAGCCGGGACATCGCTGCCGCCGGATCGGTCACATACTCAACGCGCAAGCGCTCCGTGGTCGACAACGGTCCTCCAAAGGTTATGCTGACCTAACTTCAATAGGTAAGGTTAGCATTACCTGGCTAGAACGCCACGGCTACTTCGCAGGCACCGCCAGCGCCGAACGCTCGACGCTCAGCAGACTCTCCGTGCTGTGCTCGGCGTGGTACGCGGCCCCGCCACCACGCAGCCCGAACAGCCGCTTGCTGTAGACCAGCCAGACCACCGCGGCGATATTGATCAACAGCGCGCCGATGCGCAGCACGGTGATCTTCTCGGTCAGCTCGTAGATTTCCAGCGGCAGGAAGATGCTGGTCGCGACGACCGCGAAGTACTCACCCCAGCGCTTCACGAGCCAGAGCCCGAGCGCCTCGATCGCCTGCAGTCCCGCATAGGCGAGGATGCCGATCGCCACCCAGAGCAAGGTGGTATTCGACAGCGAGAAGGCCTCATCGATCAGATGCACGAGCTTGGATCGGTCGATATCCCACCCGATCTGGTCGGCCAGCGGCCGCAGCAGCGGCAGTTCCTCATCGAAGACCGCCCGCATGTCTTCGCGCGAGGAACGGAATTTGAAGACGGCGAGCGCGGCCACCACCAACAGCAACCCGCGCACCAACCGTTCGATCGCCAGCGCCCGCATCAGCCAGCGATCCCGCAACAGCCGCCCACGCGGCACCTCCGGCGCATGATCGGCGGGTCCGGACCCGACCGGTTCGCCCGGCACGAATGTGCCACAGCGCAGACACCGCCACGCGACACCCGCCACGGTCTCGACGCGCAGCCGATCCGCCAATTCCGGCTCATCCGGCGCATAGGTGTAGTGGCCGTGCCAGCCGCACGCGCGCAACGCCCAATCCATGCGCGCAGCCTAGTTCGAGCTCATGATCGGCCGCGATCGATAGCACCGTGTCGAAACCTCGTGGGGACTCGCCCGGCGGAGTTCCTGCGCGGAATCCCCTGGCGGGCTTCAATAGGGGGATCGGCAGTTGCGGAGGGACCAAGTCATGATCGATCACCGCGGGGACACGCCCGCTCCGGCTAGAGCGACAGCACCCGAATCGGTGGTGGCGCTCATCGACGCGGGCTCCGGAGTGGAACGCGAACTCGTGGGCACGTGGCTGGCCGAGGGCGGTCTCGTGCACGACCTCGGCGTCGACGCACCCGTCACCCAATTGGATCTGGACTCGGGCGCGATCGCCGGGCGGCTGGTCGGGCGTCGCGACGATCCACTGGTGGTGCCGGTGCGCGTGCTGTGGCTGCCACCGGAACGCGACGGGGTTCGACGCATCACCTTCGCCGATATGGCCCTGCTGACCAACCCGCGCAAGCCGAACCGGCTCGCCCAACGCAGGCTGGTCGGCAAATCGCCGGACCGGCATGTGGTGCTCACCGGCCAGCCCGCCCTGCTCAGCGAACTGCGCGTCAATAACCCGGAGGCGGCGGCGCTGCTGATGAAGGGCTCCGCCGAGCCGTTCGCCCGTGCCATCGTGCGTGCGGCGGTGGTCGCGCTGGAACGCGCCGAACGCTCCATCATCGGCGACCGCTACAAGGTGCCGCGGCTGGTGGCCGAGGAGATTCTCGACTCGCCCGAATTCCTGCGCAGGCTCGAATTCATCGCCGATCAGATCGGTGCCAGTCCGCACGAGGTGTACCGGCGGGCGGAGAAGGCGCTGCGCGAACTCGTCGCCGCACAGAGCCGGCTGGTCTCGGATCTGTTCACCCAGGCGATGCGCCCGATCCACGCCTCGACCTGGAAGGTCGACAGCGACGACTCCGGTTTGGACGGTCTGCGCGAGCTCAACCGGCGCTATCCGCTGGTCTTCCTGCCCTCGCACCGGTCCTATGTCGACGCATTCGTGCTCGGTGATGTGCTGGCCCGCAACGACTTCCCGCCGAATCATGTGATCGGCGGCGCGAACCTGAGTTTCTGGCCGATGGGACCGATCGCGCGGCGCACCGGCACCGTCTTCATTCGCCGCAGCTTCGGCGACGACGAGGTCTACAAGGCGGTGGTCGAGGAGTACTTCGCCTACCTGCTGGCCAAGCGATTCAATATGGAGTGGTACTTCGAGGGCGGGCGCACCCGCACCGGGAAGCTACGCCCGCCGCGCTACGGGTTGCTGAATTATCTTGCCGCCGCGGTCCGTTCGAATCGCATCGACGATGTCCTGCTCGTCCCGGTCTCGATCACCTACGAGCGGCTCAATGAGCTCGGCGCCATCGCCACCGAGCAGGTGGGCGGGAAGAAGAAGCCGGAGGGGCTCGCCTGGATGGCGCGCTATGTGCGCAGCCAACAGCATTCGGCCGGACGCGTCTACGTGCGGTTCGGCGATCCGCTCTCGGCGCGTGATCGCCTTGCGGCATACGGGGATCCGCTCACCCCGCCGCCGATGACCATTCCGCTGCACCGCACCGAGCAGTCCGGGACCGAGCCGAGTAGTGCGGCCGAGTCCGCGGAGGTCGCCGAGCTGGAGCGAAAGGCCGTGCAGCGGTTGGCCTTCGAGGTCGCCGTCGGCATCAACGCGGTCACCCCGATCACGGTCAACGCGCTGGTCACCCTGGCCCTGCTCGGTGTGCACGAGCGCGCGCTCACCCTCGGCGAGGTGCGCACCCTGCTGGCGCCGGTGCTGCGCTATATCGAAAAGCGTGGGCTACCCAGTGGCGAGCTGGCGGCGTTGCGCGATGAGCAGAGTCTCGCGGTCGTACTCGAACAGCTGTCGCTGGCCAAGGTGGTGACGGTGTATCGCGGTGGGCTGGAACCGGTCTACTCGATCGAGGCGGGTGCGCATCTGGAGGCCGCGTTCTATCGCAACAACGCGGTGCACTGGTTCATCAACCGCGCGATCCTCGAATTGTCCATCCTGGCCGCGGTGGAGACGCGGGCGCCGGATCAGCTGCGGGCCGGATGGGACGAGGCGTTCCGGTTGCGCGATCTGCTCAAGTTCGAATTCTTCTTCCCGGAACGGGCCGAGTTCTCGGCCCAGATGACCGCGGAGATGCTGCTTGTCGATCCGGAGTGGCATCAGCGCACCGCCGAGGACACCCTCGGCGCGGACATTCTGAACAAGTTGACCGCCTCCGGATTCATCATGGCGCACCGCGCGCTGCGCTCATTCGTCGACGCGCAACTGGTGGTGGCCGAACGGTTGGCGGCCCGCGACAGCGGCGAGGAAATCGACCGCAAGGAATTCATCGACGAATGCGTCGCGGTCGGCAAGCAGATGCTGCTGCAGCAGCGGTTGCGCAGCCCCGAATCGGTCTCCACCGAATTGTTCACCAGCGCACTGAAACTCGCGGACAACCACGGACTGCTGACACCGGTGAGCCATGATTCGGCCAAGCGGAGGGCCGAATTGGTCCGGCGCAGAATCGAATTCGCCGACCAGCTGCGGACCATCGCCACCCGGATCGGGCAGGCAGCCACACTGGATCCGTTCAATCGGCCCGCACCGGGGGCCTGATGGCTGTGCAACCGGGTGCCGAGGTGGACGGGCTCCCAACAGATCTGGCGGCTGCCGTCGCCGCCATCCGATCCGGACCGCAGGGACCGGAGACCGCCGCGATCTTCGACTTCACCGGCGCTGTGGTGGATGGTTTCGTGCGGCCGCCGATGTGGCAGCGGGCATTCCGGCGCGGTGGCGACCGAACCCCCGCGAGCACCCTGCTCGGTGGCATCCGCAATGGGCTCACCGATGGTGAATACGGACGGTTTCTACAGCAGGCCGCGCACGACCTGGCCGGCCAGCAGGAAGCCGAACTCGACGAGCTGGGTCAGCGGCTATTCCAGAAAACCATCTACGGACACCTGTATCCCGAAGCCTGGCAGCTGATCCGGACGCACGCGGCCGCTGGCCACACCGTGGTACTCGTCACCTCATTGACCCGGTTCCAGGTCGAGCCCGCCGCCGCCGAACTCGGTATCGAGCACGTGCTGTACACCCGGATGGCGACCTCGGAAGGCGCGCTCACCGGCTATACCGATGGCAAGACCCTGTGGCGCACCGGCAAGGCCGACGCGGTCCGCGAATTCGCCGCCGCTCACGGCCTGGACATCACCCGCAGCTACGGCTACGCCGACAGCATCGCCGATCTACCGCTGCTCTCGGTGCTCGGGCATCCGGTCGCGGTGAATCCCGATCGCAAACTCGGTGTCGCGGCCGCGGAACAGCATTGGCCGACACTGACCTTCCGCCCCCGACAGCCGCCGCGCCCGAGCGACTACCTGCGCACCATCGCCGGATTCGCCGGACTGCTGGCGGGGGCATTGTTCGGCGTGCTGGCCAAGTCCTACAGCCGCCAACGCCGGAAGATGGCCGATGCGCTGATGGCCTACGGGACCGGTGCGACGCTCGGGGCGACCGGCATCCAGCTGCGGGTCACCGGCACGAAAAACGCGCGCGCGCCGCGGCCCGCGGTATTCCTGTTCAACCATCAGAGCCAATTCGACATCATCATCCTGCCGAAGGTGCTCGAGGGCGGGGTCACGGGCATCGGCAAGAAGGAGCTGACGAAGAATCCGATCTTCGGACCGCTGATGCGGTTCGTCGGGGTCACCTTCATCGATCGGGCGAATACCACGCAGGCCAAGGCCGCCCTTGCGCCGGTGGTGCAGACGCTGCGCGACGGGCTGTCGATCGCCGTCGCGCCCGAAGGAACCCGCTCCTACACGCCGGGCGTCGGGCCGTTCAAGAAGGGCGCGTTCCACATCGCGATCCAGGCCGGGGTGCCGGTGATCCCGGTGGTGATCCGCAACGCGGGTGAAATCAACTGGCGCAATTCGATGATCGCCCGCAAGGGCACCGTCGATATCGCCATCCTCGACCCCATCGACGTCAGCGGCTGGGATCCGAATGACATGGACGACATGGTCGAGGCCGTCCGGCAGCTCTACCTCGACACCCTGCTCGACTGGCCCGTCGACTAGACCGAGCGGCCGAACAGCAGCTTCCACGGCATCAGCGCCGATTCCAGCTGCACCTTGAGGCTCATCTTGGAGGCGCCGACGGTGCGCTCCTCGAACCGGATCGGCACCTCGGCGATCGCGATGCCCTTTTTCACGGTCCGGTAGTTCATCTCGACCTGGAACGAGTAGCCGTTACTGCGAATCGAAGCCACGTCGATGGTGCGCAGGGTGTCGGCCTGCCACGCCTTGAATCCGGCGGTCGCGTCCTTCACGCCGATCCGCAGGATCAGGTTCACGTAGAAGTTGGCCCACGCGGACAGCGCCTTGCGGTACCACTTCCACTCCTCGGCGGTCGACCCGCCGGGCACGTAGCGCGATCCGAGCACGACACCGGCATCGGTCAGCTTCTCCAGCATCGCCGGGATGACCTCGGCCGGATGCGACAAGTCGGCGTCCATCTGGATCACCACGTCCGCGCCCTCGTCCAGCGCGCGCGTGATCCCGGCCACGTAGGCCCGGCCCAACCCGTCCTTCTCGGTCCGGTGCAGCACGCCGACCACATTCGGCAGCTCGGCCGCCAACTTGTCGGCAACCTCACCGGTACCGTCCGGCGAACTGTCATCCACCACGAGCACATGCAGGTCGGGCACTGGTAGCGCCGTCAGCCGCTCCACCGCAACCGGCAGATTCTCCCGCTCGTTGTAGGTCGGCACAACAACGGTAACCCTCAAGGGTCGCCCTCCCTGCTCACCTGTTCCAGCCCGCAGGACCCACGACTGGACCCCGAGCATTCCTCTGATTGCCAAGAACCGTACTTGATCGACCTTTGGAGTACCTGAGCGCGCCCCCACCGCCCCCATCGGCATCTGCCTCGCCGGTCGCGCCGCGCACCGGCGTTCAGTGGCAGGTCAGCCTCGGCGAGTTACCCCGGTCCCCATGAAATCAGTTGTCACACAGCAAGCCTGGCCGTCAGATCACTTATCCCCATCCCGCCAATCCCGCTCCCGCGCATCCTCCCGAGCATTCCGCGCATGCACGATCTCCAACGCCCGCTCCGCAGTCTGCCGATCCGGATACGGCCCCATCCGATCCCGAAACCAACACTGCTTCCCATTCTCGGCCCGCTGATGCTTCAAGCAGTAGTACCACTTCTCCGCCATCCCCCCAGCATCCCACCGATGATCAACTCGGTTCCAGATTTCAAGTAACCCATCCGCGCAGCACCTAGGTACCCCGCAGCCAGTCCCTCTTCCACCCCTTGCGGAGCCGTCCGGCCGCGGGCGGGAAATCGAGCGCCTTGGTCAGTCCGGCAGGCGGGTGGCGGCGAATACGCCCTCGGATCTCGTTTCGTTCACTCCGTTGGGGACAACGGGTACGACCTGGAAAAGGTTGGGTCGGTCCACAACGAGCTGCCACCCGACAAGTGACAAATACGATGATCAATCACAACCGACCAAGCGGTTATCGATGAGCGAACGAGTCGAGAGTCGAACGTCACAATTCGGGGCGTGCGCTCCACATGCGATGAGTCCCGGTTCTCGGCGGTCAACAGCGGGCGAATGCCTCTGCGGGGTATGAACGCGAAAATCCCCCCGACCAGGCGATCTGTCAAGGGGATTTGGTGGCCAGGGCCGGGATCGAACCGGCGACCTTCCGCTTTTCAGGCGGACGCTCGTACCAACTGAGCTACCTGGCCGCAGGCACCCGTGGTGAATGCCATACGCGAAACGCCGGATTGCTCCGGCGCTTACTTGCGACCCTGACGGGACTCGAACCCGCGACCTCCGCCGTGACAGGGCGGCGCGCTAACCAACTGCGCCACAGGGCCTTGCGTTGCTACCAACGGCCCGAAGACCGTACCCCCTACGGGATTCGAACCCGCGCTACCGCCTTGAAAGGGCGGCGTCCTAGGCCGCTAGACGAAGGGGGCTCGTCCCGGATTTCTCCGGACCGGCTTCAACGGCTGTCCGTTGGGAGCTGGGATAGCTTATGACAGACCGGCCAGGTTTCCCAAATCGGCTGTTCAGGCTCCCAAACCGAGCTCTTCGAGCCGAGCCTGCGCGCGCCAGCCGTCGTTGCGGAACCTCTCGGCCCACTCCGGGGTGGCCATCGCCTCGACCACGACCTCGAGCGCCTCCTGGAACCGGGCGCGCAGATCGACCCCGCTGCCGAGCATGTCGACCATGTAGCGCTGGCCGGCCAGCGCGGCGGAGAGGGTGCGGGTGAAGCGGTCCGGATCGGCCGTGGCACGCAGCTGCCCCTGATCGATGGCACGGACCGCGAGCGCTCTGGTCGCGCGGCCCATGATCCGACCGCCGCCGGTCTGCACGTCGCGATAGAAATCCGGCTCGATGATCAGCCGGAATTCGGCCTGCACGATGATGTCGTGCTCGAGCCGCAGTGCCATCTCGTCGATCATCCCGTGCAGGACGTCGAGTGGACCGAGATCCGTTCTGGCCAGCCAACGCTCGGCCGATGCGCGGTACCGTTCGACCGCCGTCTCGAGTACGGCGCGTGCCAGATCTTCCTTGGAATCGAAATGAAAGTACATGGCGCCTTTGGTGGCGCGTGAACCTTCCAAAATGCGGTTGAGCGATGCAGCGGCATAGCCGCTCTTCCCGAACTCAACGGCGGCGGACCTGATTATCGCCGCGCGTGTCCGGCGGGCCCGCTCTTGCTGCCGTGCCATGCTCGAAACGCCTCCGAAGCCTACTCGTCGCCAATAGGTGCCCCAAAAGGAACGGACCCGTGGCGCGAAGTTATGAGTTTTATCAATACTTCAAACCGGGTTTTCGCCCAGTTTCAAACTTTCGGTACGAAAACTTGCGAAAATCCTGAAACACACCAGCTGGTATAGTTTTCCTGCCCAGGTGCGCCGCAGGGGGTGCGCACCTGGGCATTACTTCGTCTCGGATCTGCCTCCCCCGGCGTCGACTCGTAGGAAGTCGCGATCGGCCGTACCGGTCGCGACACGTTCGGGCACACCAACGATAAGCCGAATTCCGGATCGCCGGGTAAGTCGGCGATTTCTCCGTAATTCACCAAGTCGTCACCGTACCCGGAATCACCATCCGACACGCGGCAAACCGAAGACCCGAGCTGCCGAAACATCCGGATATCTGTTACAGCAAACATCGCGCAATCACGCAATGGGGCCATCCGGATTTCCGAATTCGACAGCGACGCAGCGCTGTTCACCCGACTCGACCAGCGGACCGATCGCGCCCGCATCGAACGCGCGACACCCGCCCGGCGCCTCCGCGCATCCCCCCGTGCGCCGACCCTACACCCCCTGCAAATCCAAAGACATTGGTACGCAACATGATTGGAATGGTAGCCCGGGGCGGCCGGATTGAACAAAGCTGGGTCCCAAATGTTTACCGGCAGCATCGCCACCCGCGCATATCGTGTTACCCGCTGCCACAGCATGACTCGGCACCGGCCCCGGCAACCCCGAGCGAACCCGACCGCGGCCCACCCGACACGACCAGCCCCCGGTTACCCGATCCACGCCCGGCCCACTACACTGTCCCTCCGCGCCCCTATAGCTCAGTTGGTAGAGCTACGGACTTTTAATCCGCAGGTCGTAGGTTCGAGCCCTACTGGGGGCACTTTGTCAGGCGTCCGGGTTCGTACCGGACGCCTGAGCCATTTTCCGGCCCGCCACCCGCGCGACGCGTACCCGGGCGGGCCAGGAAACAACACACTCCGCGCGGGCTTTCCCCTACTGTGTGGCGCGTCCCCGCACACCGGGGGCATCCCCCGACAAAACAGGTGGAGCTGATGACTTCCTTCGATGATTTGCTCTCCCAGGTTCCCATCGCACAGATCGCCGACAAGTTGGGCGTCGACCAGGCCACCGCGACCAATGCGGTAAAGGCGGCGCTGCCCACGCTGCTCGGCGGATTACAGGCCAAGGCGACCGAACCCGAGGGCGCGGCCTCCTTGGCCGGCGCACTGGACCAACACGGCGACCTTGTCGAAGGCGAGGGCGCGGTCGATATCGACCAGGTCGATGTCGGAGATGGGTCGAAGATCGTCGACAAGGTGTTCGGCGCGGAGAAGAACACCGTGATCAGCGCGCTCGGCGCGACCAAGAGCGCCGGGTGCAACGATCTGGTGGCCAAACTGCTGCCGATGCTTGCCCCGATCGTGATGGCCTATCTGGCCAAGCAGATGTCCGGCGGCGACGCCGCGGCACCGCAGACACAGTCGGGCGGCGGCATCGGCGACATACTCGGTAGTCTGCTCGGCGGCAGCGGCAAGAGCGGTGGCATCGGCGGCGCGATCGGAGAAGCGTTGGCCAAGAACGCCGATGGTGCGCTCGGTGGCCTTTTCGGGGGCAAACGCTGAACAACGCACGCACGTCCGACACCCCGGACTTTGTGCGGTGAAGCACCCCGGGCTAACGACTCTCGGCCGGTAGCGATAAACCCATCACTGCGGGCCGAGGCCATACACTCGGGACGGTCGCCGAACGCCAACGCTGGCGTATGACGTGTATCACGAGCATCGATTCTATGACAGATGCGTTTCGCATCACACCTACGGTGCCGTAAGGTATGGCCGAATCGGCACGGTCTACCCGGGGGACTGACCAACAAGAGCCACGCACACATGAAGGGTTTGTATATGGCAAGGGATCTGACTCAGCTCGAGCTGCTCACGGAGTTGGAGCCGGTTGCCGAAGGAAACGTCAACCGGCACCTCTCCCTGGCAAAGGAATGGCATCCCCACGACTACGTCCCGTGGGACCAAGGCCGCAACTTCGCCGCGCTCGGCGGCGTGGACTGGGACCCGCAGCAGTCCCGACTCAACGAAGTCGCCAAAGCGGCCATGATCACCAACCTGCTCACCGAAGACAACCTGCCCTCCTACCACCGCGAGATCGCCGAAAACTTCTCCCAGGACGGCGCCTGGGGCACCTGGGTCGGCCGCTGGACCGCCGAGGAAAACCGCCACGGCATCGTCATGCGCGACTACCTCGTAGTCACCCGCAGCGTGGACCCCGTCGCCCTCGAACAAGCACGCATGATCCACATGACCAACGGCTTCGCCTCCCCGACCGAGGCCGACGCCGGATTCCTGCACTCGGTCGCCTACGTCACCTTCCAAGAACTGGCCACCCGCGTCAGCCACCGCAACACCGGCCGCGTCTGCGACGATCCCACCGCCGACCGCATGCTCCAACGCGTCGCCGCCGACGAAAACCTGCACATGATCTTCTACCGCAACATGTGCGGCGCCGCCCTGGACCTGTCCCCCGACCAGGCCATCGAAGCCATCACCCTCATCCTGGAAAACTTCCAGATGCCCGGCGCCGGCATGCCCAACTTCCGCCGCAACGGCGTACTCATGGCCAAACACGGCATCTACGACCTGCGCCAACACCTCGAAGAAGTCATCCAACCCGTCCTCAAGAAATGGAACATCTTCGACCGCACCGACTTCACCCCACGCGGCGAAGCCGTCCGCGAACGACTCGCCCTGTTCCTCGACAGACTCGCCCAAGACGTACTCAAATTCGAAGAACAACGCGACCGCATGCTCGCCCGCGAAGCCAAGAAGCGTGAGTTCGCCGGGGTCGCCAGCTGATCTCGGACCTACCGCAAGCGCAACGCGCCGCCGTCGGATTCTTCCGGCGACGGCGCGTTTTCGTTCACGGCTAATTCGATCGCGGGCTACGCATCGATAGTTACTCGATATGATCGTGGTTAACTTCGTGGGAATGGCTACTGGATCGGCGTCCAGCTACTTCATCGGCCCGGCTACTTCATCGGCAAGCACCGTGGTCCGTGCGCCTTCCGGACGCTACGCATTCGTGGAACTCACATTCACGAACACATCAACCCGTGTGAACGCTGCCTTGATCCGAAAGCACCTTTGCGGCAATCGGTGTCGCCGTCGATGTGCACTTCAACGGAAACAGAATCCGTTCGAATTCGGACACTGCCGCATAAAACCTATTGGCCGACTGCGTAACGGTATTCGCCTTCTATCCAGGACGGGATGTCCGGGTAATTGACGGGCCGGCGCACCGACCGCGTATTCGGTAGCGACCTGTTCGGCCTTCTTATCCGCTGCCGCCTGATCGTTTTGGTCGGCGAGTTCACTACTCGCCGACCAGAAAATCCGGCGAGCACCGCGACCGCTCATTCGCGAGCATCACGACGAAGTGGTCCAAGCCTTCGCCGAGGTGATCGGCGCGCAGCCGGAGTGATCGGGTCGGCGCCGGTGTCCTGATCCGAGTGCTGCGGTCATTGCTTCGAGCGGCGCGGTCCTATCCGGGCCCGGCGGACGGACACAGACACATGGCACCGCTCTCGATGGATGGGTTCCGATAGGGACGCGCTGAAATCCCTATTCCGAATTCGCCGACGATTCCGGCGCGAACCTCGACACTTGGGGTATTGCCGCCGAACGGGCGGCGCGACTGGCCGCCGACGGCGCGCTGCGCTGACCGGCCACACCTCTCATTCAGCGTAGGAGGCCGAGACCATGACCAGCACATCGAAGGGTGACCCAGCGCTCACCGGCAAGGTTGTCGCGATCACCGGTGGTGCGCGCGGTATCGGCCGCGCCACCGCGGAGGCGTTTCTGGCGGCGGGGGCCGTGGTCGCGATCGGGGATATCGATGTCGAACTGGTGGCCAAGACCGCGGCGGAGTTAGGGGCCGATCCGGACGCCAAGATCGTCGGGCTGCCGCTGAACGTCACCGACCGCGCCTCGTTCGCCGCCTTCCTCGACAGCGTGGACAGCACGCTGGGGCCGCTGGATGTGCTGGTCAACAATGCGGGCATCATGCCGACCGGGCTCTTCGCCGATGAGGACCAGGCGATGACCGACCGGATCATCGATATCAACCTCAACGGCGTCATCCACGGCTCGCGGTTGGCCATCGAGCGGTTCAAGGACCGCGGCGGCGGGCACCTGATCAATATCGCGTCTTTGGCTGGGACACAAGGCTTTCCGGGCCTGGCCACCTACTGTGCGACCAAACACGCGGTGGTCGGGTTCACCTCGGCGCTGCATCTCGAGATGAAGGAGCACGGTGTGCACGTCGGGGCGGTGCTGCCCGGCATCGTGCGCACCGAACTGTCGGCCGGTGCCAATATGCCGGCTTGGATTACGCCGCTGACCACGGTGGATCCGGAGGATGTCGCGCAGGCGATCGTGAGATCGGTGCTGACCGACAAGCCGTTGATCACCGTGCCGCGCAAGCTCGCGGCGATCATCAAATCCGCGCAGCTACTGCCGTACCGGGCACAGTTGGGCGTGGCCCGATTCACCGGTGCGACAACGGCTTACGCGCAACCGGATCCGGCGGTGCGGGAGATCTACCACCGCAGACTCCGGGGCGACTAGAGGGTCTCGCGATCGGATCGGCTCATGCGGTCGGCTCGGCATCGGAGTGGGCGCGATCGTGCAGATCGCGGCGAGCCTGCGCATAACCGGATAGCGAACCCGCGATCACCCGGTTACGCAGCTCGATTTCAATCGACAGTGCAGTCTCGATCGCCTCAGCTGGACCTCGGCGTTTCGGGGCGTTCGATCTCGAAGGATCGCAGGGCGCGGCTGACATGTTCGAGCCATTCGGCTTCGTCGAGCAGCGTATCGGTGCCGCCGTGTTCAGCGGACAGGGTCATCGTCGTGTTGTGCCGGGGCGGGTCGCCTGCTTGCTTGGCCTGGATCGCGGCCGCGATGACGGCTGCCTCGATCATCGGGCCGCGCTCATGGTCGGGTAAGCCGAGCGCGTCGGACCGCTCGGCGGCGAGTTGTCGCGCCCGTGGATCGGCATACCCGCGCAACGCCAGTTGCGCGTCCCGAATGTCGATGACTCGGCGACAGAGCCGAAATTCGGCGTCCCGTAAAGGATTCCATTCGCGGCCGGCGGGCAGGGGCACAGCGCTGGTGGTGCCGGTGGCCGATGTCAGGTGCCGGCTCAGCGCGCTGAGTTGCCGGTCGGCTCGGTGGCATCGGTAAGCGTGCAGCAGCGCCTCCAGGAACTCACCCCCCGAGGGCAGTGCCATCCCGGTGATGACGATGAGCAGTCCGGTTACGGTGAGTAGCCCGTCGACGATGGCGTATATCGGCCGGGGTGGGTGGCCGAGATCGACGGCGACGAGCACGTAGCCGAGGAAGGTCAGGCGCGCGATCACGGCGATGCCGCCCAGTGCGATTACCCGGAATCCGATGCCCAGCCACGGTTTCGCGGTGAGTGCGGCGTAGCGGAACCCGAACACGACCGCCGCGACGGCGCTGACACCGACGTAGCAGATGAACAGATACCGATACTGGGCATCGTTCGCCGACGTCGGCGGGAACGCGGCGAACAGTGCGACGACTGCGACGACAACAACAACGAATCCCGCGTAGCACAGCGGTGACCTGCGGCGCGCGATCTCGGTCCGGGTCGTGAGGTACACAAACCATATCTGGCTCGCGCACACCGCGAGCATCGCGGTGACGTCGCTGAGCAAGATACCGAGTGTCCGAATATGGGTGTGGTGGTCGATGGCATCGGATTCGAGCCAGATCAACATGGTCGCCAGGATCGCGCCGGCGAAAAGCGCACTCGCACGGTGCATCCCGTTGTCGGAATCCCGCATGATATCGCGAGCCTTGATGGCCAGGACGGCACCGCAAGCCAGCGCCGTGAGCACGATGAGGAGAATCGGGTCGGGGGTCACAGTGAGTTGTCCAAGCGGCGGACTATGTCAGCGATCGCCGGATCGGCAGCGACGGTGACCGGCTGGCTCGACCGGTGCGCGCGCCGCAGCAGCAATGTCGCCGTCATCTCCGCCTCGGTCTCCTGCTCGGTCGATCCGCAGGACCTGGCCAGAACCTGTCCTTGGATCTCATGGGCGATGTGCACGAACACGCAGTGCCGTCGATCATCGCCGATCGGCTGACCCGTGTGCCCGAAGAGCAGATGCGCGAATTCGTGGAAGATGATCTGCTGGCGGTGAATCGGACTAGCGGACTCCTCGTAGATGACCGAATGCCCGTGTTCGTCGGTGATCAGCAACCCGAGTGGACTGGCGGGCGGCAACGCCATCGGGATCAGTTCGATCCGTCTGCCCACCTGACTCGCCAGACGCTCACACACCTCGTCGATACCGAAACGAACCGGCAGCCCGAGCACATCGATTCGCCTTTCGCAGCGCTTGCGCAAATCCGTAATCCGCATGGCAGTCGAAGCTCTTCGCGCGCTACCGGTCGCTGGACGGGCCCGCGGGCAGTCGCTCCAAGCGCCGGAAACGGTTGATCACATCAGTGACCGCCGCCAGACTCTCGGCAGACAGGCCCGCCGCGCGCAACGCCACATCACGCACGCCCGCGTCCCGCATGGCAGTCAGCAGATCCAACTCGGCATCGACCTCGCGACTGGTCTCATCATCGAAGAAGTAGGCAGGCGGAACCCCGAAGAATCGAGCCAGCGCGCTCAAGTGCCGATAGGTCGGATTGTCTCGTTGACCGGTACGCAAATACCAGACATAGGAGCCGGACAACTTCACCCCCTGATCGCGGGCGATCGCGGTGGCGACCTCCTCATTGCTGAACTCGCGACCGTCCGGCCTGCGCACGACATCGAAAAGATGGGTCAATCTCGACGCCAACGCTGAGGCTGTTTCGTCCACCGGCCGCCTTCCCGTCAACTGGAATGCCTTCCAACCATTATCGCTTGACGTCCGTTGACAGGCCAGACCGGGCGTGGTGGCGGCAACCTGCGCATACACCTGCCCCTGAATGAACTGCCGGACCAGCACCGCGGCGACGCCCATCACCGCGGCCCGAACGACCAGGCGTGGGCAGGCACACATCGGACAACGGTGGCATCGGCCCTGGTTCGTCCGGATGAGAGACTGGTGGGCGTGACGATTACTGCTGAGGCGAAGAGTGTGCTGCGGATCGGGCCGTATCCGGTCGATCCGGCGGTAGTGCTCGCGCCGATGGCGGGCATCACCAACCTGGCGTTTCGGAAGTTGTGCCGTGAGTTCGGCAGCTCTACTTCGATCTATGTATGCGAGATGATCACCGCGCGGGCCGTGGTCGAGCGCAATGAGAAGACGCTGCACATGATGTCCTTCGACGAGGACGAGCACCCGCGCTCCATGCAGCTCTACGGTGTGGATCCGGCCACCCTCGGCGAGGCCGTGCGGATCATCGTCGGCGAGGGCTGGGCCGATCACATCGACCTCAATCTCGGCTGCCCGGTGCCCAAGGTCACCCGGCTGGGGGGCGGCGCCGCGCTGCCGTACAAGCGCGCGCTGTTCAGCAAGATCGTCAACGCGATGGTCGCCGGCGCCGAACCGGCCGGTGTCCCGGTGACGGTGAAGTTCCGGATCGGCATCGACGACGACCACCTGACCTACTTGGACGCGGGCCGCATCGCCGAGGCGGAGGGCGCCAAGGCCGTCGCGCTGCACGCCCGCACCGCCGCGCAGCGCTACTCCGGCCAGGCCGACTGGTCGGCCATCGCCCGGCTGAAGGAAGCCGTCCAGACGATCCCGGTGCTCGGCAACGGCGATATCTTCGCCGCCGCCGACGCGGTGCGCATGATGGACGAAACCGGTTGCGATGGAGTCGTTGTCGGGCGCGGCTGCCTGGGCCGCCCGTGGCTGTTCGCCGAACTGCAGGCGGCATTGCGCGGTGAGCCGCTGCCCGAGGCGCCGAATCTCGGTCGCGTCGGGGAAGTGCTGTACCGGCACGGCGCACTGCTGTCCGAACATCTCGGCGAGGACAAGGCCATGCGCGATCTGCGCAAACATATGGCCTGGTATCTGATGGGCTTCCCGGCCGGCGCCGACCTGCGTCGTTCCTTCGCGACGGTCGCCAGCCTGACCCAACTGCGGGACCTGATCGGCGAACTCGACCCGACCGCCCCATTCCCCAGGGACGCCGAGGGACCACGCGGTCGCCAGGGCTCGCCGGGCAAGGTCGCGCTGCCATACGGCTGGCTCGACGATCCGGACGACGCGGCCGTACCCGAGGGCGCGGATCTCATGCACAGCGGCGGCTGACCGATTCGAGCGATCGCAAACAAACAGATGTTTTCCGTAATCCGATCGATCGAAACCCTCCGACCAGCAGTCATCCCAATGCGAAACACCACCCCGGCCAGTCGATTGCGTACTCGGCTGGCTCGTCGTGGCGGAATCGTTATCATTGGCGGAATCGGTCATGCCGGTCGAAAGCGGCCGAAACGGCAGCGGAGACGAAAAGCGAGGTTCGTTGGTGGGTGACGATCGGCACGGGCAGTCGCCACGGCCCGGAGGTCGCGCCCCGTGGGAGCGCTATCCCACGGCGGATAACACCGACCGGGACGGCGCTCGGTCGTCCCGTAGGGCTCGGCATACCGATCCCGAATCCGGCTCCGCCCCGCTGACGGTTCAGGATCTGGTGCAGAAGGTCGACAACGAACGCAGCGGGCGCAAGCGGCGGCCCTCGACGACTCCGGATAGCGCCGCACCGCCCACGTCGGCGAACCGGCGAGCCGAACCCGCGCCGAAGCCTTCGGAACCCCCGCGCCAACCCGACGCCCCGGCTCGTTCGCCGAGCACCGGGTCCGCGCGCAAAACCGACACGCCACCACGTCCATCGAGCCCCGCGAAGAAGGCGGACGCCCGCCCGGCCGGCCCCGCCCGCCGACCCGCGTCATCCCCGGTCGTCGACGACATCGCGGGCACCCCGACATCCGCCCGCCCCGCCACGAAGCGCCGCACCGCAACCGGCTCGGCCGCCGCCAAGGAACCACCCGAGGTCGTCACCGACGTCATCACCCCGGTCGCCGACACCCCGCGCACCAAGAAGCGCGCCAACGGCTGGCCGACCACCGACTCGGACGCCGCCGAGTCCGCCGCACCTTCGACCCGTGTCGGCATGTCCCGGCTGGCGGCGAGCAGGCAGCGCCGCAACAAGCGCCTGCGGCTGGCAGGCCGGATCAGCATGACGATCTGCGCGGTGATCGCGCTACTGGTCACCGGCGGCGGTTGGAGCTACCTGCGCTCGACCGCCAACGGCTTCACCCAGGTCTCCGCCCTCGACGACCACCCCGAGGACGTCCTCGACTCGGGCGCACAGCTCGGCGACGAGAACTACCTGCTGGTCGGCACCGACACCCGCGCAGGCGTCAACAGCCAGTTGGGCGCGGGCACCCTCGACGATGCCGAGGGCTCGCGCGCCGACACCGTCATGCTGGTGAACATCCCCAAGAACCGCTCCCGCGTCGTGGTCGTCTCGTTCCCCCGCGACCTCGACGTCACCCGGCCGCAGTGCAATGGTTGGGACAACGACAAGGCCGAGTACACCAACGAGGTCTTCCCCTCGGCCATGGGCGACAAGCTCAACGCTGTCTACGCACTCGCCGGACCCAAGTGTCTGGTCAACGTGATCCGCAAGATGACGGGCCTGAGCATCGGCCACTTCATCGGCATCGACTTCGCCGGCTTCGAGGCGATGGTCGACCAGGTCGGCGGCGTCGATGTGTGTACCCCCAAGCCGATCGTCGACGGCATCCTCGGCACGGTGCTGGAGAACCCGGGCCCGCAGCGCATCAACGGCGCGACCGCCCTCAACTACGTCCGCGCCCGGCACGTCTACGGCGAGGAGCGCAGCGACTACGACCGGATCAACCGGCAGCAGCGCTTCCTGGCCTCACTGCTGCGCGGCGCACTGTCGGGCCGGGTGCTGTTCGATCCCGGCAAGCTGAACGGCTTCATCTCCGCGTTCACCAGCCACACCTTCGTGGACAAGGTCCAGCCCACCGATCTGCTGACACTGGGCCGTTCGCTGCAGAAGGTGGACGCGGGCGCGGTCACCTTCCTGACCATCCCGACCGCGGGCACCACCTCCTACGGCAACGAGATTCCCCGCGAATCCGATATCAAGGCGATCTTCCGCGCCGTCATCGACGATCAGCCGTTGCCCGGCGAGAAGAAGTCGACACCGGCCCCCGGTTCGATCCCGTCGTCCCAGCCGGCGCCGCCGAAGCTGATCGCGGTCGATCCGAGCACGGTGTCCCTGCTGGTCTCCAATGGCTCGGAGACCGCGGGCGCGGCCAATAAGGCGGCGACCAAACTGGGCAACCAGGGCTTCCAGATCTACAACACCGGCAATTACTCCGGTGGCAATACCGAGGTGGCCACCAAGGTGCGCTTCGGGACCGGACACGAGGCGGAAGCGGCCACAGTGGCCAGTGCACTGCCCGGTGCGTCGCTCGAGCAAGCGAGCACACTGGGCGGCATCGTCGAGGTGGTGATCGGCGCCGACGGGGGCACTGTTCGCGCCCCCACGCCGGTCGGCGATCCGATCTCGAACGTGCCCTCCATCACCTCGGCGAGTGAGGCCCCGGTCACACTTCCCTCGGATCTGGAACACGTCAACGCGGCCGACGACACCTGCAAGTAGATGCGGCCGGAGCTGGGGCAACACCGCCGCTAATGTTCGGCACCACCCATTAACCCTCCGTTGGTGACTAGGTCAGCACTGGGCACTAATGTCTGATTTCATGCGTGTCATCTACAACGAGCAAATGGCCGATCTCGCCCATCTATTGGGCGAGATGGCCGGTCTGGCGGGTTCGGCGATGGACCGGGCTACCCAGTCCCTGCTCCAAGCCGACCTCACTCTGGCCGAGTCGGTGATCAGCGAAGACGACCGGATCGCCGAAATGATCACCGATGCCGAGGAGCGGGCGTTTGCGCTGCTTGCGCTGCAGGCGCCAGTGGCGGGTGATCTGCGACAGGTAGTCAGCGCGATCCAGATCGTCCAGGATGTGAACCGGATGGGCGCGCTGGCACTGCACGTCGCCAAGGTGACCCGGCGCCGCCACCCCAACCACGCGCTACCGGAATCGGTGAACGGCTATTTCGCCGAGATGGGTCGCATCGCGGTGAATATGGGTGCGGGCGCCAAGGAGGTGCTCGAGTCCCGCGATCCCGAGCGCGCCGCGCAGCTCAACGAGGACGACGAGGCGATGGACGATCTGCACCGTCACCTGTTCACGCTGCTGATGGATCGCGACTGGAATTACGGTGTCGCCGCGGCCGTCGATGTGACGCTGCTCGGCCGCTACTACGAGCGCTTCGCCGACCATGCCGTGGAGATCGGCCGCCGGGTGATCTTCCTGGTCACCGGCGTCCTGCCGCCCGATCCCGACACCGAGGCGTAATTCGGCGAAACTCCCTGCCGGACACGGGAACAGGGCACGCAACCGGACATCAGGCACGCGATCGCGCCCCGGCTCAGGCCGGGGCTCTGCTCGTTGGTCGACAATGTCCGCCCAGGTGATCCGGCGATATCGCGAACCGAATTGCCCGACAACGGGAAAAGGCCCGCGCCGTAGCGCAGGCCTTTTGGCATTTCCAGGCTTATCCGAAGCGACCGGAGATGTAATCCTCCGTCGCCTTCTCCCCCGGGTTCGAGAAGATCTTCTCGGTATCGTCGATCTCGATCAACTTGCCCGGCTTGCCCTGCGCCTCCAGGTTGAAGAAGCCGGTCTGGTCGCTCACGCGCGCGGCCTGCTGCATATTGTGCGTGACGATGACGATGGTGAATTCCTTCTTCAGCTCGGTGATCAGGTCCTCGATCGCCAGCGTGGAGATCGGGTCCAGTGCCGAACAGGGCTCGTCCATCAGCAGCACATCGGGTGATACCGCGATCGCACGCGCGATGCACAGTCGCTGCTGCTGACCACCGGAGAGGCCGCCGCCCGGCTTGTCCAGCCGATCCTTGACCTCGTTCCAGAGGTTGGCGCCGCGCAACGAACGCTCGGCGACCTCGTCGAGCTCCTTCTTGTTGCGCACACCCTGCAGCTTCAGCCCGGCCACCACATTGTCGCGAATCGACATGGTGGGGAACGGGTTCGGGCGCTGGAACACCATGCCGATGGTGCGGCGCACACCGACCGGGTCGACGGTGGAGCCGTAGATGTCCTCGCCGTCCAGCAGCACCGCGCCCTCGACGCGAGCGTTCGGGGTCACCTCGTGCATCCGGTTGAGCGAACGCAGCACGGTGGACTTACCGCAACCCGACGGGCCGATGAAGGCGGTCACGCTGCGCGGCAATACCGACAGCTTGACATCGGCAACCGCATGGAATTTACCGTAGTAGATATTCAGGTCTTTGACGTCGATCCGCTTTGCCATCTGAGTATCCGTTCGCTTCTATCGGTTCCGCGTGAGCAGCTTGTTGACGACCGCGGCCGCCGCGTACAACAGGGCGATCAGCAGGATCAGCGTCAGCGCCGCGCCCCAAACCCGTACCCGGCCCGCCGGTTCCGGGTTCGCCAGCTCTTGGTAGATCAGCAGCGGCAGCGAGGCCATATTGCCGTCGAAGAGGTTGGTGTTGATCGACTTGCTGTAGCCGACCAGTACCAGCACCGGCGCGGTCTCACCCATGACGCGGGCAAGCGCGAGCAGGATGCCGCTGATCATGCCGGGCAGCGCGGTCGGCACGACGATCCGAACGATGGTCTTCCACTTGGGAATTCCGAGCGCGTAGGAGGCCTCACGCAACTCGTCCGGGACCAGCTTCAACATTTCCTCGGTGCTGCGCACCACGACCGGCAGCATCAGTAGCACCAGTGCGAGCGATACCGCGAACGCACTCTGTGGCGCACCGAGGGTGGCGATCCACAGGGCGAAGATGAACAGTGCCGCGACGATCGAGGGCACACCGGCCAGGATGTCCACCATGAACGTGGTGACCTTGGCCAGTGTGCCGCGGCCGTATTCGACCAAGTAGATCGCCGCCATGATGCCGAGCGGCACGGCGATGACCGCGGCGACCGCCGACTGCACGATGGTGCCGTAGATCGCGTGGTAGACACCGCCGCCGGTCTGATCCGGCAGAATGCCCTTCTGCGACTTCTGCCACCAGTCCAGCGATGCGACGGCGTCGAAACCCTTGGACACCACCAGGATCAGCACCCAGGCGAGCGGAATGAGAGCGATCGCGAAACACAGCCAGATGATGCCGGTGGCGATGTTGTTCTTGATCCGGCGCCCGGTGCTGACGTCCCGGAAGGTGGGCGCCTTGACCGGCTTGTCGAGTGTGGTCGTGGTGGTCATTACCCGTTCACCCTTCCGCCGGACACGAGCCGCGCCAGCGCGTTGACGACGAAGGTCAGCGCGAACAGCACGAAGCCCGCGGCGATATAGGCGCCGGTCGGCAGCGGCTGGCTGAATTCCGAAGCGGCGGCGGCGATTTTGGAGGCGAAGGTGTAGCCGCCGTCGAACAGCGACCAGTGCCCCGCCTGCGCGGAGGTGCGCAGCACGACCAACACCGCGATCGTCTCACCGAGCGCGCGGCCCAGGCCGAGCATGGATCCGGCGATCACACCGCTGCGGCCGTAGGGCAGTACGGTCATCCGCACCATCTCCCACTTCGTGGCGCCGAGGGCCTGCGCGGCCTCGATGTGCGTGACCGGAGTCAGGTTGAAGACCTCACGCGAGACCGAGGTGATGATCGGCAGGATCATCACCGCGAGCACAATGCCCGCGGTAAAGATCGTGCCGCCACCCGCGATCGAGACATTGCCGTCGGAGAACAGGAAGAACCACCCGAGCTTGTCGTTCAGGAAGGTCTGCACCGGCTCCAGCCGCGGCGCGAGCACCAGCACACCCCAGAGACCGAACACGATGGACGGCACCGCCGCCAACAGGTCGACCAAAGTCGCGAACGGGCGCGCCATCGTCTTCGGCGAATAGTGGGTCAGGAACAGCGCGATGCCCACACCGATGGGCACCGCGATCAGCAGTGCCATTATCGAGCTCAGCACCGTGACCATGAGCAGGTCCCGGATGCCGAACCGCAGGTGATCGGCATTGGTGGTGCTGAACTCGGTACTGGTGAAGAAGTTCGCCTCGTTCGCCATGATCGAGGGCCAAGCACGGATCAACAGGAATAGCGCGATCAGTGCGATCGCGGCGACGATGGTCGCTCCGGCTGCCGTGGCAAGCGACCGGAAGACGACCTCGGCCCCTTGTCTGTGGCCTTTCTTGGCCTTCGGTGAGGCCGGTTCGGTGCTCGGTTCACTCGACATAGGGGCAGTATCTCCAGCCGGCCGCGGGCCAGTCGAGTCCGACTGGCCCGCGGCGGTCACCTCAGGGTGCACGGTCATGGCAGCGCGGCTATCAGGAAATGGCGTTGATCGCGGTGGTCAACTTGGTCTTGAACTTGTCCGGGATCGCGACGTAACCCGCGGTGTCCAGACCCTTCTGGCCGTTGTTGACGGCCGAGGTCAGGAATGCCTTGACCGCCTTGGCGGTATCGGCATCGGCGTACTTCGAGCAGACGATCTCGTAGGTCGGCAGGATGATCGGGTACGCACCGGCAGCGGTCGGCTTGTAGAACGACGACGTGTCCAGGACCAGGTCGTTGCCCTCGCCCTTGATCTTGGCGCTGTCGATGGCCTTGGCCGCGGAGTCGACGGTCAGCTTGACCGGGTCCTTGGAGGCCGAGGTGACGATCTGGGCGATGGACAGGTTCTGCGCCTTCGCGAACGACCACTCGTTGTAGGTGATCGAGTTCTTGGTGCTCTTGATGGCGGCCGAGGTGCCTTCGTTGCCCTTGGCGCCCTCACCGACACCGCCGGCGAAGGTCTTGCCCGCACCCTTGCCCCACGCGCCGTCGGCGGCCGCGTCCAGGTAGAGCTGGAAGTTGTCGGTGGTGCCCGACTCGTCGCTGCGGAAGATGACGGCGATCTTGTCCGAAGGCAGCTTGGCGTTCGGGTTCAGCGCCTTGATCTCGGGGGCGTCCCAGGTGGTGACGGCGCCGTTGAAGACCTTCGCGGCGGTCGGGCCGTCGAGCACGAGATCGGTCACGCCGTCGATGTTGTAGGTGACGGCGATCGGGCCGAAGACGGTCGGCAGGTTCCACGCCGGTGCCCCGCAGCGCTCCTGCGCCTTGGCGGGCTCACCCTTGCTCGCGCTCAGCGGGGAGTCGGAGCCACCGAAATCGGTCTGGCCGCCGATGAATTCGTTGACACCCGCGCCCGAACCGCTGGAGGTGTAGTTCAGGGTCGAACCGCTGCAGTTGGCCTCGTAGGCGGCGACGAAGCGGTCCATGGCGTTTTTCTGCGCCGAGGAACCGCTGGCCTTGAGGGCCTTCTTGCCACCGCAGGCGACGTCGACCTTGGCCGCGTTGCTGGTATCGGCGGACGAGGAGTTGTCGTCACTGCCACAGGCGGCGAGCGGCATAGCGACTGCGGCCAGCACACCGATCAGGGCGCTGCTGCGCTTGAAGTTCACTTATTCCTCCGGGAAATCGCGTTCGACACGCCCGGTCCCTCACCGGCCCGGGCGGGTTTCGAGGTGCCGTTCGCGGGGAACTCGCGCACCAGGCGACAACGGTGCCGCCCATAAGTAACGTAGGGTCGCCCGGTTGACAGTTGGACCAAGCTGGGTGAACGGGGAGTGAACAGCCCGGCGCTAATAGGCCCGATATGTGTGACATTTGCCCCAGTGTTACTCGAGTGCCCCCGGGGGGCCGCCTGCTATTCAGTCATGGGTCGAATACGCGACGTCGATATGCGCTGCCGCGAAGCCGAGCCGCGTATACGTGTGCACGGCCGCGACATTGTCGGCCTCGGTGTAGAGCAACACTTCGTGGAGATCGCGTTCCCGCAGGTAGCGCAGGCCCGCGAGGGTGAGCAGGCGACCGAGTCCGCGTCCCTGCGCGGCCGGATCGATACCGACCACGTAAACCTCGCCGACCGCCGGGCTCTCGTCGTAGTGCACCTTCGTCCAATGGAATCCGAGGATGCGGCCCGGATCGGCGGGATCAACCGCGATGAACAGACCTTTCGGGTCGAACCAGGACTCCGCGCGCCGAACCTCGATATCGCGTTCGGTCCAGCCGCCCTGTTCCGGATGCCAGGCGAAGGCGGCGCTGTTGACACGCAGCAGTTCGGCGTCGTCGGACGGGCCCTCATAGGTCCGCAGCACGATGCCGTCGGGCACAGCCAATTCCGGTAGCTCCGGTGTTGCCAGCGACCGACGCATCTGCCACAACTCCCGTGCGGTACGCAATCCGAGGCGAGCTGCGAGCGCCTTTGCGGCGGGCCTGTTGCCGTGCGCCCACACGCGAGTTCCGGGGCCGCCCTCCGAAAGTGCGGCGGAAACCAATTCCGCACCGACGCCATGGCCGCGGGCGGCGGGATCGACGGCGACCTCGGCCATTGCGGGATGTTCGCCATGTGCCGGAACAAGATTCGCGTAACCGACGACGACATCCGCCCGCACCGCCACCAGATGCCTGGCCTCGGCATCGGTCGCGCCCAACGAGAGCACGGCCTGTTCCGAGACCGGCGCGACCCCATCCGCCGCAGCCGCCCGCTCGAGCAGCTCGCGCACCGCGCGCGCCCGCTCAGCATCCAGCCGCTCACTCCACCACAGCGCAGTCTCACCCATGAGCCACCTCTCCCTCGCCATACCAACCCCCACCACTGCACCGAACCCCCGAGCCGGGCAACAAGATCAGGTGGAACCTGGTGGCGGGGGCTACTCGGCCGATGCCGCCACGGATTCCACCTGGTCTCGAGCGACCTATTGGACGGAGCCGTTGACGGTGACGGGTGGGGTGTCGTCGGTGCCTTCGGCGGGTTCCTCGTCGGGGAAGGCGACGGGTTCGCCCTTGGCGGCGGTGCGGGCCGGGCGGACGGCCTTGTAGCCGACGTTACGGACGGTGCCGATCAGGGATTCGTATTCGCTGCCCAGTTTGGCGCGCAGGCGTCGGACGTGCACGTCGACTGTGCGGGTGCCGCCGAAGAAGTCGTAACCCCAGACCTCTTGGAGCAGTTGGGCTCGGGTGAAGACGCGGCCCGCGTGCTGCGCGAGATATTTGAGGAGTTCGAATTCCTTGTACGTGAGATCCAGGGGGCGACCGCGCAGCCGGGCCGTATAGGTGCCCTCATCGATCACCAGTTCGCCGAGGGTGATCTTGCCGGTGTTCTCCGGGCTCGCCACACCGCCGTTGCGACCGACGAGCAGTCGCAGCCGGGCGTCCAGCTCGGCCGGTCCGGTGCCGGGCAGCAGGATGTCGTCCAGGCCCCAATCGGCGTTGACGGCAACGAGCCCACCCTCGGTGAGCACGGCGACCACGGGCACCGACGAACCGGTGCTGCCGAGCAGTCGGCAGAGGCCGCGCGCGGCGGCCAGGTCGGTACGCGCGTCGACAAGTGCGACATCCGCGGTCCCCGCCTCCAGCAGGGACGCCACCTCGGTCGGCGCCGGACGCACATTGTGCGCCAGCAACGACAGAGCTGGCAGTACCGACTCGGGGTTGGGGTCGGAGGTCAGCAGGAGCAGCTCCACAAGCCCTCCTCCCATCTAGTAGCTCCGGACAACAGCCACACCGCCGGGGCCACGTCGTTAATCAGAGGTAATCGGATGCAAGATTAGCGCGTGAACACCGATGACCTCGTCATCCGGGGTTGAAAACCTGATGAGCTGTTTCTCGGCGTGGGTCAGCGTTATGTAGTTATGCTCTGGATCGCAGTACTCGCCGGGAAGTTGCCCGGAGAGGATAAACGCCTCGTGGAGGCCATGTAAGACCTCAACTCCTCCGGGAGTCGGCAGTGGCCGGTGAAGCAGGAAGGGCCTCGGCGAGAGTACCGCTGAGACTCGCTCAACGGTTAGTGTGGCACCTCGATAGAGAGCCTGCGCTCGGCCGAGCGCAGGCTGACCACGGTCTCCGACCCAACCTGCGATTAGGGTTGCGTGCATGCGCAAGCTGATCATCGTGCTGCTGTGCCTCGCGGGACTGGCAGTAGTCATCGATTTCGGCGTCGCCGCCTATTCCGAGTATCGCGTGTCGCGCGCCCTGCGCGTGGGCGCCGATCTCAGTGCGGATCCCGAGGTGACCATTCACGGGTTCCCCTTTCTCACCCAGGCGCTCGACGGCCGTTACCAGAACGTCGATGTCCGCGCGCACATCATGCGGCCCGATATTCCCGGTGAGGTTTCGGTCGAGGCGACGCTGACCGGAGCCCATCTTTCGCTCAGCGATCTCTCCGACGGGAACGTGCGCACCGTGCCGGTGGATCGGGCCGAGGGGCGGATGCGGCTCGAGCCGACCGAACTCGGCAAGCTGTTCAAAATCCCCGACCTGCAAGTGCATTCGGCACCGGGGAACAAATCCGACGGAACGGGCGGATCGGGCGGCTCCGGGATGACCACCGGGGGGCAACTGTTGCTCACCGGCACCATGCCGGGCAAGACGCCGAGCAAGCCCGGCGCACCGCTCGGCGGTGACAATGTCAGCGTGACGGCCGACCTGACGATTGACGGTGATCAGGTGAAAATCGTCGCGACCAGCATCTACCGCGGCACGGGTACCGATACGACGACCGCGGTCGTCTCCGAGGCCGAACGCCCCATGGTGCTCGAGCAGTTCACCCGGACCATCGACACCAAGGAACTGCCGTTCGGTCTGCGGCCGACGAAGGTGTACGCGATGGGCGGACAGATCGTCGTCGAGGGCAAGTCCGAGAACGTCACCATCGACCTCGACAGATTGCAGCGGCCATGATCGAAATCACAATTCTGGTGGTGATGATGCTGGCCGGGGTGGCGGTCGGGCTAATGCTGCGGCGACGCGACGGCAAGCTGCGCGCTAGCGATACCGCGGCGCCGACCGAATCCGCGCGCACCGGACTACTGGCGTCCGTCGGTGTCGACAGCTCCGGTCCCGCGGTGCTGCACTTCTCCGCCGACTGGTGTGGACCGTGTGCGGCCGTGCGCCGGGTCGTCGCCGGGGTGACCGAGGAACTGTCCGGATCGCCGCGCCCGCCGTTGGACATCGAGGTCGATATCGATGCCGAGCCGGCGCTGGCCAAGGAACTGAATGTGCTCTCGTTGCCGACCACGTTCGTCTTCGATATCGAAGGACGCGAGCGCTTCCGCATCTCGGGTGTACCCAAGTCCACCGACCTGCGCACCGCACTGGCACCCCTGACCGTCGGATAAACACCGCCGAAACGGCACTGACGGCGGAAAAACAGGGCGCGACAAGGGTTCATAGCATTAGTGATGAACCCCGGGTCCAATTCTCCGTCGGAACCAGGTAAACTACTTCCCGTGCAAGCCAACCACGAGCTGATGCTCACCCGACGCCGCACAGTTGATCTGTGTCGCCTCGGTGGTTGTTGCTGCCTGTGCCGCTGAGCGGTCGGCTCCCTCAGAATTCCTGATGCCGACCTGCGTCCGTCGTGCGAGTGATCTCTTGATCCCCCGGCGAACTGGCAATTTTCCGCCACCAGCAATATTCAGCGCAGGAGTATGCACAATGTCCACAAATTCTCGAACCACATCCGTTGCAGCCGCTGTCGTCGACGTTCGTGGTCCGCGCTTCGCCGCGTGGGTCACCACCGGCGTGCTCGTTCTGGTCCTGCTCGCGGCCGCCATCTCGACACCACTCGCCGCGGTGCTCATCGCCGCGCAGGCGGTGGTCTTCGCGATCGGCGCGGCCTACGGACCGCGCCGCCACCCCTACGGCCGGATCTTCGCCGCGTTCGTCGCGCCGCGCCTCGGTCCCACCGAAGAAACCGAACCCGCGGCCCCGCTGCGGTTCGCCCAATTACTCGGCCTGATCTTCAGTGCCGTCGGCCTGCTGGGTTTCCTGGCGGGTTCCACCGTTGTCGGCGCGGTATTCGTCGGCTTCGCCCTGTTCGCGGCGTTCCTGAACGCGGCGTTCGGGATCTGCCTGGGCTGCCAGATCTATCCGCTGGTCGCCCGGTTTCGCCGGACCGCCCCGGCTACGAACTGACCTGCAAGTCACCACCCCGAAAGGAACAACATGGCCCGCTCCGATGTCCTGGTCTCCGTTGACTGGGCCGAAGAGAACCTCAACGCCCCCGGCGTCGTCTTCGTCGAGGTAGACGAGGACACCTCCGCCTACGACGGCGGCCACATCGAGGGTGCCGTCCGGCTCGACTGGAAGAAGGACCTGCAGGATCAGGTTCGTCGTGACTTCGTGAACCAGGAGCAGTTCTCCGATCTGCTCTCGGCGCGCGGCATCTCGAACGACGACGAGGTTGTGCTCTACGGCGGCAACAACAACTGGTTCGCGGCCTACGCCTACTGGTACTTCAAGCTGTACGGCCACAACAACGTCAAGCTGCTCGACGGGGGTCGCAAGAAGTGGGAGCTCGACGGCCGTCCGCTCTCGCGCGACGCGGTCGCCCGCCCGGCCGGCCAGTACAAGGCCGCCGCGCCCGACCTGACCATCCGCGCGTTCCGCGACGAGGTCATCGCCGCCATCGGCGCCAAGAACCTGGTCGACGTGCGCTCCCCTGACGAGTTCTCCGGCAAGATCCTGGCCCCGGCCCACCTGCCGCAGGAGCAGAGCCAGCGTCCCGGCCACATCCCCGGCGCCATCAACGTGCCGTGGAGCAAGGCCGCGAACGAAGACGGCACCTTCAAGTCCGATGCCGAGCTGACCGAGATCTACGGCGAGGCGGGCCTGGACGGGTCCAAGGACACCATCGCCTACTGCCGCATCGGCGAGCGTTCCTCGCACACCTGGTTCGTGCTGCAGGAGCTGCTCGGCCACCAGAATGTCAAGAACTACGACGGGAGCTGGACCGAGTACGGCTCCCTCGTCGGTGCACCGATCGAATTGGGAGAGTAATCACATGTGCGCAGCACCTACCCAGGGCCAGGCCATTCCGGCCGGAGTCGATGTCGAGAAGGAAACGGTCATCACCGGCCGCGTGTTGAGCTCTGACGGTCAGCCCGTCGGCGGCGCGTTCGTGCGCCTGCTCGACGGCAACGGTGACTTCACCGCCGAGGTCGTCGCCTCGGGCACCGGCGATTTCCGCTTCTTCGCCGCGCCGGGCGCGTGGACCGTGCGCGCACTGTCCTCGTCGGGCAACGGCTCGGCCGAGGTCCGGCCGGAAGGCACGGGCATCCACGCCGTCGACGTGGCCATCGCCAAGTAGCAAAGCGACCAACGGCCCCGTTGTCTCCCGAGCGATCGGGAAGCAACGGGGCCGTTGTGCTGGGTGCGAGGGAAGTCGTTAGACTCCAAATGTGGTCCTCTTATTCGAGATTCTGCTGGTGGCCGTGGCCGTTCTCATCGGCTGGTTCGGCCTGTACGTCTTCTACCGGTTGTTCACCGAATCATGAGTGAACTCGCGAGCGAAGGTTCCAATCCGGCCGAGCGAGCGAGTGAACAAGTGAACGGCAACGGTCCTGCCGAGCCGTCGGCTCGTCGCAGTGGTGACGCCGTGGCCGAGGCGGCCGAACGGGCGAAAGCAACCGGTGCGCGCAATATTCCAGTGCTACCGGACCTGCCGCTACCCGAGGAAACCGCGAATCTGCGACTCGGCCCGGATCTGAGTTCGTCGATGCTTGCGCTGCTGCCGATGGTCGGTGTGTGGCGCGGTGAGGGCGAGGGCAACGACCCCGACCGCGGCGACTACCGCTTCGGTCAGCAGATCATCGTCTCGCACGACGGCGGCGACTACCTGGCCTGGGAGTCCCGTTCCTGGGTCATCGAATCCGACGGCTCCTACGGCGGCCCGGATCTGCGCGAGAGCGGCTTCTGGCGGGTCGGCATCGACGGCGACGACGAGGTCATCGAACTACTGCTGACCCACAGCACCGGCATCGTCGAACTCTTCTACGGGACGGCGTTGACCCAGTCCTCCTGGGAGTTGGCCACCGATGTGGTCATCCGCAGCCAATCCGGCATCGTCGTCGGCGGCGCCAAGCGGTTGTACGGCATCGTCGAAGGCGGCGACCTGGCATACGTCGAGGAGCGAGTCGTAGCCGACGGTCCGCTGGAGCCCAGATTGTCCGCTCGGCTGCGGCGCTACATCGGCTAGTACCTTCCCCGTGCCCCGTGTCCCTTTGGGAGCGGGGCATTTTGCTGCCCGGCTCTTTCCGCTCACTTACCCCGGCTGCCGACGTTCAGGCCTCCGGGTGCCATCTGACGAGGAGTTCGTCGGCAATGGTTTCGACGGCCAGGCGCGAGCCGTTCACCTCGAGGGTGGCGGCGCGGAGGCGGTCGTCGTGCAGGCGGGACTCGGTGATGGCGGCGATTCGGCAGCCGAGCAGGTGGGAGTACGGGGGTTCCGAGCCGACGTCGAACGCGGTGTACTTGCCTGACTCCGCGACGTATTCGATGTACTCGGGTTCGGAGACTCCCGCGAAGGGGTCGTGCCAGCGGGTTGATCCGACGCGCAGTTCCTCGCCGTCGGTTCCGGCGTCCAGCAGCAGGACCGAACCATCATCGAAGGTCAACTCGATGGGCCCCTCTGTTCGGTCGACATCCACGCCGTGCACATAGAACATCCGCCGAATCGCCTTGATCCGCCGACCCACTACCCCCGCAAGCCCCTCCGATGGCATCCTTCTCCCCTCGCTCGAAACCCGGTCGGAGGACTGTACCGAGAAGCGACCCGGAAAAAGGAACGGCCCCCGAGCCATACCCTGCTGAGTGCAAGGGTCCCGGTCGGACTAGACCGGTAGCTCGGGGGCCGGGTGACTGCCTGGAATTCGCTCAGCGCTCGCGCGAACGGAAATCCGTTGCAGCGGTGGCGCTAGCGGACAGCCACCTCACGAGTCCTTTGAACATACATTCTTCGAACCACCTCCTTCCTTGTGTACGAACGAATCTAGCCAGGAGTCAGCGGGTCGGCAACGGAATTTCTCGGTCGGCGGAATCGGCGGGTGCCGCGAATGCGATATACGCTGGAAAATCGGTCGTGACCTGGCCTGATGCATTGACGTGCAGAACCGTGTCGGCCCGATGATCCGACGGCAGCTGATGTGTGACGACAACCACGATCCGATCGGGTTCGAGGAGCCCGCTGTCGCTGTCGAGCAGATCGCGCAGCAGCTCGGCGCCCGCCTCGGCCTCCAGATGTTCGGTCGGCTCATCGAGCAGCAGCACCCGCGCGGGCGAGATGAGGGCACGAGCGAGCAGAATCCGCCGCCGCTGCCCACCCGACACCGCCGCCGCTCCGCCCACCAGATCGGTATCCACACCATCCGGCAGCGACTCCACCCATTCCCGGAGACCCACTGCGCACAACGCCTTTTCAGCCTCGTCCGCAGTGAGATCACCACGCGCGGCCCGCAGATTCTCCAGGACAGTGGTGCCGAAAATGTGCGCATCCTCGGCAAAGAACGTCACGCCCGGCTCGGGCGTATCGAACAACCCGGCCCAGGCCATCAGCAAGGTGGTCTTTCCCGCCCCACTCGGACCGACAACGGCAATCCTGCGCCCCTCTGGCCGCGCAGGCAGGTTGTCCGGCAACAAATCTCGCGGCGGTCGACTGCGACCGTTCACGCTGTGGCCGGTCGCGGCATGGTTGAACGGTTGTTGCGCCGTGCGATCTCGCGCGGTTGGTAGTGCGGATCCTGCACCCTCGAGTAAGGACAGGCGGTGCAGGGCGGCGCGGGCGGTGGTCAGAGCTTGGGCGGCGGCTGGGAGGGGAGCGACGGCTTCGAATGCCGAAAGGGGCAGCAGGACAAGGACGGTGAGGGCCATCGGGGTCATCGCACCGGGTGCGCCGCCGTGCGGGCCGTAGATCGCGATGCCGACCAGTAGGGCACCGATGACGCTCGCGCCGATCGACAGTGGGGTCGCGGCGGCCGCCCAGGCGCTGCGTGCGGCCGCAGAATCCTCTGCGGCGACCGCGCGTTGCCCCGCGCGCTGCGCAGCCGCCAGCGCGGCATCCAGCTTGCCCGCGACGCGGAGTTCGGGCGCATGGTCGAGGACGGTGAGGGCCTGTGCCGTGAACTCGGCACGGTCGGCACGCACCGCACGCTCGGCCGCCCGCGCGGCCCACCCCGACAGCCACGGCGCGACGATCCCGGCAACAACGAGCGACACAGCCAGAATCGCCGCCGCACCAACAGAAATGGTGGCCAACAGCCCGACCGCCGCCACCGACAACACAATCGCCACCGCGATCGGCACGAAGACGCGCACCACGACCGCGCCGAGATCATCGATATCACTACCGATTCGAACCAAGAGATCCCCACGCCGCAATGACGGCGGATCATCCGCACTTCGTATGGCGCGCCGCATCCAGATGTCGGAGCGGGCGAGGGTGCGGTAGACGGTGGTTCGTGCTGTGGTCATCGCGCGTAGGGCTACGTCGTGGGTGGCCAGGCGTTCCAGGTAGCGGCAGAGGCCGCGGGAGATGCCGAGGGCGCGGACGGCGACGACGGCGACGCTCAGGTCGAGGACCGGGGGCATCTGCCAGGCGCGGGCGATCAACCATGCGGCCAGTGCCGCCAGGCCGAGGCCGCTGCCGAGGGCGAGCACGCCCCACGCGATGGCTACCGCGATCCGCCACAGCGACAGGTCCAGCAGCGCCCACATCCGCCGCAGATCCCGCACCACCGTTCCATCCCGCCTTGCCCGCTGGTCGAGCGGTACATCACGGCGGACACCTCTCGGGGTTTGCCGCCACCATGTCCCGTTCGTCGCTCGATTCATCGGAGAGCCGCCTGGGGGTCTGGGGTTCGGGCTCGGACCGGGATGAGGTGGTCGGCGGCGGCGAGGATGGATGGGCGGTGGCCGATGACGATTACGGTGGCGCCTGCGCGGGCTCGTTGGTGTAGCGCGGTGAGGACTGTGGCCTCGCTGGCGGGGTCGAGATGGGCGGTCGGTTCGTCCAGGAGGAGGACGGGGCGGTCGGCGGCCAGCACTCTGGTGAGGGCGAGGCGCTGGCGCTGGCCCAGGGACAGGCCGACGCCGCCCGCGCCGACCACCGTGTCCCAACCGTGCGGGAGTTCGTCCAGGACCGCGTCGAATCCGGTTGCGATGCAGGCGGCTTCGAGTTCGTCGATGACTCGGGACGCGCCCTTGGCGGTGCGTTCGGATGTGCGTGCTCCGAGTAGTTCGAAGTTCTCGCGCAGCGTTCCTGGTACCAGGACCGGGCGCTGGGGTAGCCAGGCCAGTCGGGACCACCACAGCTCCTGGTCCAGGCCGCGCACGTCGGTGCCGTCCACCGTCACCGATCCCCGGTCCGGCCCGATCAATCCCAGGATCGCCTGCAGCGCCGTCGATTTCCCGCTTCCATTGGGACCGGTGAGCACCGTCACCGCATCGGGTCGCAGTACCGCCGACAGTCCGGCAGGCGCGAGCCCGTCTCTGGCGCGCACCGTAAGATCGCGTATCTCGATGACGCCCGCGAAGTCCGTTCGGCTGAACTCGCTACTTTCGTCGATCCGTGCCCCCAAGCGATCCGACGACCTTGCGCTGAGCCCGTGACCCGGATCAGGTGCCGCCCGCGCAAACTCCGCCGACTCGCCAACGCCGGAGCTCGAGTCATGCTCAGCCGCAACAGTTTCCGGCTCCAAGACGGCAAAGGCCCGATCAGCCGCCGCCATGCCATCCTGCGCCGCATGGAACCGCTCGCCCACCATCCGCAGCGGCAGATACACCTCCGGCGCGAGGATCAACGCCACCAACCCGGCGTAGAGGCTCATCTCGCCATACACCAACCGCAGCCCGATGGAAACCGCGATCAGTGCCACACTCAGCGTCGCGAGCATTTCGAGCACCATCGACGACAGGAACGCGATCCGGAGTGTACGCATCGTCCGCTGCCGCAACGCATCCCCGAGCTCGCGCACCCGGTACTCCATCGAGCGAATCCGGCTGTCGGGCGAATTCACGGGCGCACCACCGACCTCCCGCCCGAGCGCACGCAACGTCGGCATGCCGGCGAAAAGGTCGAGTAGCTGATCCGACAGCCGGGTGGTCGCGGCGAGCGTGGCTTGCGCCCGCCCCTGTGTGAGCAGGCCGATGAGGATCATGAACACCGGGATCAGCGGCAGGGTGACCACCGCGATGACCCCGGAGATCGGATCGTGAAATGCGATGACCACCAGCACGATCGGCGGCACCAGGCAGGCCAGCAACAGTGCGGGCAGATACCCGGTGAGATACGCCCGCAGCCCGGTCAGACCGGTGCTCACCACCACCGCGAGTTCGGTTCGGCGCGTTTCGAGTTCACGCGGTGCCAGCCGGGCACCCGCGTCCAGCACGGCGGTTTCCAGTTCGGCGACCACCGTGGCCCCGGCGCGATGCGCGAGCCGGGATTGCACCCCGGTGGCGAGCACCCGGCAGCCGATCGCGACGGCCAGCACGATCAATTCGAACGTCCACGCCCCGAAGGAGCGCCGACCGGGGTCGGTGATGACCCCGGCCAGCACGTTCGCCAGTGCCACCGCCGTCACCACGATCGAGCCGGTGATCACCAGGGACAGCGCCACACTCAGCACCAGATAGCGGCGGGCCGAGCGCGCGTACTTCCACAGCCGGGGGTCGACGGGTGGACGAGCCATGTCAGTCCTCGACCGATGCCAATGGCAGGCCGATGGGCGCCGGAATCTGCTCGACCGTAATCCGTTTGCGGAATACCCAATACGTCCAGCCCTGGTATCCGAGCACCACCGGCGTGACGATCACCGCCGCCCAACTCATCACCTTCAGCGTGTACGGCGTCGAGGAGGCATTGTCGATGGTCAGGTCGAACATGTCGCTGATGGTGGAGGGCAACACATTCGGATACAGCGACCCGAACAGCAGTACGGTGGCCGCAGCGGTGGTGACCGCCGTACCGACGAACGCCCACCCGTCCCGATCGGCGAAGCTCGCCGCCGCGGCGACAACCAGCCCGATCACCGCCAGCACCAAAGGAATCCAGGTCCATTCGGTCCCGTAGGCCAGCTGCGTCCACACCCCGAACGCACCGACCACCACCGCGGTCGGCACCAGCAACAGCCGCACCGACTTCACCGCGTCGTCGCGCACCTCGCCGCCGGTCTTCAACGCCAGGAACACCGCACCGTGCAACGCGAACAGCAACCCGGTCGACAGCCCGCCGAGCAATGCGTACGGCCCGAGCAGATCCCACACCGAACCGGCGATCTGCTTCTTCTCGTTCAACGGCACCCCGCGCACCACATTGGCGAACACCCAGCCCCACGCCAGCGCCGGTATCCAGGAACCGATTCCGATCGCGGCATCACACCAGGCCCGCCAGCGTGGATCGTTGACCTTGCTGCGGTATTCGATCGCGCAGACCCGCACGATCAGCGCGACCAACACCAGCAGCAGCGCGAGGTAGAAGCCGGAGAACAGGCTCGCATACCACTCCGGGAAGGCCGCGAACATCGCACCGGCCGCGGTCAGCAACCAGACCTCGTTGCCGTCCCACACCGGCCCGATCGTATTGAGCACCACCCGCCTTCGAGTATCGCTGCCCTTGCCGAGGATCGGCATCAGCATGCCGACCCCGAAGTCGAAGCCCTCCAACACGAAGTAGCCGGTGAACAAGACGCCGATCAGCAGAAACCAGAACTGTTGCAGATTCATCGTCGGCTCCCTAGTACGCGAATGAAAGCTGTTCGACGGCAGGCTCTTCGGCACGATGCCGCCCGGCCGACCCACCCGTATCGTCCGGCGGAATCGTCGGGGCCGCTTCGGGGCCTGCGATCGTGTACCGGCGCATCAGGTAGAACCACACCACCGCGAGCGCGCCGTAGAGCAGGGTGAAGACCACCAGCGAGGTGATCACCGTGCCCGCGACGTGGTCGGAGACGCCTTGCTGCACCATCAGCCGCAGCTGTTGGTCACCGGTCGGATTCGGCGCGACAACCCAAGGCTGCCTGCCCATTTCGGTGAAGACCCAGCCCGCGCTGTTTGCCAGGAACGGGGTCGGGATGGCGATCAGGCACAGCCACGAGTACCAGCGCTTATCGGTGATCCGGCCGCCGCGGGTCAGCCACAGGCCGACCAACCAGAGCAGGATCGCCCCGGCCGACAGTCCGATCATGGCGCGGAAGGACCAGTAGGTGACGAACAGGTTGGGCCGGTAGTCGCCGGGGCCGAACTTCGCGTTGTAGGCGTGCTGCAGATCGGTGACGCCGTCCAGGGTGACATCGCTGAACTTGCCCTTGGCCAGGTACGGCAGCACATACGGCACCTCGAGCACGTGGGTCACGCTGTCGCAGTTGTTGTGCGTACCGATGGTCAGGACCGAGAAGTCCGGATCGGTTGCGGTGTTGCACAACGATTCCGCCGAGGCCATCTTCATCGGCTGCTGTTCGAACATCAGCTTGCCCTGCACGTCACCGGTGAAGAACAGCGCGACACCGGCCACCACGATCACCCACAGGCCGGCGCGGCCGCCGGAGCGCCACATCGTGCGCGCCTCAGCGATTTTCGTCTCGTCGCCGCTGCGGGCGTTGCGCACCATCCACCATCCGGCGATGCCGACCACGAATGTGCCCGAGGTGAGGAACGCTCCGGCCACCACGTGCGGAAATGCCGCCAGCGTCGTGTTGTTCGTGAGCACTTCCCAGATGCTGGTGAGTTCGGCGCGCCCGCGCTCGGGGTTGTATTTGGCGCCGACCGGATGCTGCATGAAGGAGTTGGCCGCGACGATGAAGTACGCGGAGGCGTTCACGCCGATCGCGACGAGCCAAATCGTCGCCAGGTGTAGCGCTTTGGGCAATCGCGCCCAGCCGAAGATCCACAGACCGAGGAAGGTCGACTCCAGGAAGAACGCGACGAGTGCTTCCAGCGCGAGCGGTGCGCCGAAGACGTCGCCGACGAAGCGTGAGTATTCGCTCCAGTTCATCCCGAACTGGAACTCTTGCACGATGCCGGTGGCGACACCGAGCGCGAAGTTGATCAGGAAAAGTTTTCCGAAAAATTTGGTCAGCCGGTACCAGTGCTCTTTGCCGGTAATCACCCAAGCGGTCTGCATACCCGCCACGAGCGGGGCGAGACCGATCGTCAACGGTACGAAGATGAAGTGATAGACGGTCGTGATGCCGAACTGCCAACGCGATAAGTCCAGGACGCTCAAAACCGACCTCCTGCCGATCTACGACATGACGTAGTAAAGAGTACGCCCAGGAAAGGGCCGATCAAGACGCCTTATGCCACGACACACCGGGACACAAGACCGTCAACGGCCCGTTTTCCGAGCTCGTCACCCTCTCCTACGCGTCGTAGTAGGACGAAGATCACGGCAACGAAGGATCACGGCACAGCGCCGCACCTACCAATCGCCGATGGCTCCGGCGCGTTCCACTGCCCGGTCCACCAACTCGATGATCTCGGCCGCGTTGTCCGGCGCCATCATGCGCAGTCCGTCCAGCGAATTCACCCGAGCCGCCAAGGTGATGCTCGACAACAGCCAAATGCTGTCGCAGGTCAGCAGATCCGCGGTGAACAGCGAGTTGTAGCTGGTCTTCCACCCGGCCTTCTCGGCCTCGGCGAACAGCGCCCGCTGGGTGACCCCGGGCAGTACGCCGTTCTTCGCGGGCGGCGTGATCAGCTGCTTGTCCCGCGCGATCACGACCGAGGAGCGCGGCCCCTCCAGCACTCGGTTCTCGGTACTGGTGAAGATCACGTCATCGGCGCCCATCCGGTGGGCGAAGCGCAGCGCGGCCATATTGGTGGCATACGACAGCGTCTTCGCACCGAGCAGCTGCCAGGGCGCGGCCTGCGCCAGATCGACCGAGATACCGCGCGAGAGCGACACCACCGCGACGCCATCGGTGCGCGCCTTGTGCACCCGATCCGGCACCGGCAGCACCAACACATAGGAAGTCGGCACCGGCACCGCGGCCGCGAGATCACCGGAGGTGACGCTGGACCGGGCCGATAGCTCGGTATCGCGACCCCGCGTGAGCACCAGCCGCAGCAGGCCCTCGCGCTCGGTGCCCCATTCCTTCGTCGCCGTCTCGATCGCGTCCCGCCACTTCCCTAGCTCGAGCTCGGGTAGATCGAGCGCCTGCGCCGAACGACGCAGTCGGCCAAGATGAAATTCGATCGCGCACGCGTTCCCGCCACGCACCAAAATCGTCTCGAAGACACCGTCGCCGCGCAGCACGCCGATGTCGTCGGCAAACAACAACGGCGCGTCCGGATCTTGGACGGCGCCGTCGAGTGTTACTAGAACTCGATCCACCATGGGACGAGAGTAGGCGGTGTTCGATGACCGCGCCTAGGACTGTGTTGGATTTGCCGCGCCTGCGGCGCTGCGTGTTCGCGGCCCCCCGATGTCTCGCGTCCGATCCTTTCGAGCGACCTGCAAGCAGTCGCAAGCGGTGCCGTCGAAACTCGCGCCTGCGGCGCATGCGCTTCGACGACTCGGCTGAGTTCGATGGCCGCGCCTCCGGCGCGGACGCGAGACGGGCCGCGAACGTCGCTCGTAAGACTCGCTCCGTCGTGGTCGCTGAGGAGCGGACGTGCCGCACCCTCAACAGGCCACCGACAGCAAGCAATTAGGTTCGCGCCTAGAGTGGTCTACGTGTCCGTGGTCGTTGCACCCAGCCCCATCCTCGCTGTACCGGGCGCCGTCGCGGGAGCGGCCGGTTCGCCGGATGCCGCCGTCGCGTGGCATTACGGGGATCCCTTCGGCGAACAGCGCGCCGCCGCGCAACGGGTGGCGATCGTCGATCGGTCGCATCGTTTCGTTCTGAAGATCACCGGTGCCGAGCGGCTGACCTGGTTGCACACCATCACCAGCCAGCACATCGCGAACCTGAGCGACGGCCGGTCGGCGGAGAGCCTGGACCTCGATCTCAACGGCCGGGTGCTGCATCACTTCGTGCTCACCGAACTGGACGGCACGGCGTGGATCGACACCGAGGCCGACCGCGGACCGGCGCTGCTGGAGTTCCTGGCGAAGATGGTCTTCTGGGCCGACGCCAAGCCGGTCGAGGCCCCCGATCACGTGGTCCTGAGCCTGCTCGGCCCGCGCGCCGGTGCACTGACCGAGACGCTGGGCCTTACCGCTCTCCCCGACACCTACGACGCGGTACCGCTGCCGAGCGGCGGATTCCTGCGCCGGATGCCGTGGCCGAGCGCGGACTCCTTCGATCTGGTGATCCCGCGCGACCAACTCGCCGACCGCTGGGCCGGCCTCACCGCCGCGGGCGCCGAACCGGCCGGCATGTGGGCCTTCGAGGCGCTGCGCGTCGCCGCACTGCGTCCCCGGATCGGCCTGGATACCGACGAACGCACCATCCCGCACGAGGCCCGCTGGATCGGCGGGGTCGACGAGCACGGCGCGGTCCACCTGGACAAGGGCTGCTACCGCGGACAGGAAACGGTGGCCCGGGTACACAACCTCGGCAAACCGCCGCGTCACCTGGTGCTGCTGCACTTGGACGGCTCCGCCGACGAGCGCCCGAGCACTGGCGAGGACGTCACCGCGGGCGGCCGCACGGTCGGCAGGCTCGGCACCGTCGTCGACCATTACGAATTCGGGCCCATCGCACTGGCTTTGGTCAAACGCACGATCCCGGCCGATACCGCGCTGACCGCGGGCCCGAGCGCCGCCGCCATCGATCCGGATTCGGTGCCCACCGATGACGCACACCAGGCGGGTCGCGTCGCGGTCGACCGGCTGCGTGGCCGCTGATGCCGTCCGATCGGGCGCGGGTACTGGCCGTCTGTGTCGTACACGCCGAACTCGACGCGCCCGGCCGCGTCGGCCGGACCGCGATCGATAAGCGACCGGTGCCCGACCGGGTGGCCGTGCGCGCTCGCGGTCTCGACGGTGATCACGTATGCGACATCACGAATCACGGTGGCGTGCACCAGGCCGTCTACGCCTACGCCGAGGAGGACGCCCGGCGCTGGGGCGCGGAACTCGGCCGCGAACTGCCCGCGGGCTGGTTCGGCGAGAACCTGCGCATCTCCGGTCTCGCGGTCAGTGACGCGGTGATCGGCGCGCACTGGTCCATCGGCGACACCCTGCTCGAAGTGAGCGCGCCGCGTGTTCCCTGCGCCACCTTCCAGCACTGGTCCGGCGAGGCCCAGTGGGTCAAGCGCTTCACGCTGCAGAGCGATACCGGCGCCTACCTGCGCGTACTCACCGAGGGCACGATCGGCGCCGGTGACACGGTCGAGATCGTGCACACGCCCGACCACGGTGTCACCGTGCGCGACCTGTTCACCGGCAATGATCCGGAACTGCTCGCGATCCTGCTCGCCGCCGAACCGACCATCTCCGATGACGTGCGGATGCAGATCGAACGGCACCGCCGCCGCCACGCCAATGCCCAACGCGCCCGAGCCCAACGCACCCAGCCCCAACGCACCCAGCCCCGCCGGGCCGACGCGACGACCGCCGAGACACCGATGGGAGCCCAGCTATGACCGTCGAACTGGTCGAGGTCGTCCGCTCCGGCTTCCGTGAATGCGTGCACAGCGGCTCGGTGGTCATCCTCGGCCCCGACGGCGAGCCGACCCTCGCACTCGGCGAGGTGCACGTCCCCATCTTCCCGCGCTCCACCAATAAACCCATGCAGGCGATCACCCTGCTGCGCAACGGCTTCGATCCGCTCGACGACGCGGAGCTGGCCATCGCGACCTCCTCGCACTACGGCGAACCCGATCACGTCGCGCTGGTAACGCGCCTGCTCGACCGGTTCGGCTTCGACGAGAAGGCCCTCGAGTGCCCGCCCGACCTGCCCTCGGACGAACGCGCACGCCTCGCCGCACTTCAGGAATCGCCCGAACCCCGCCGGGTCTACATGAACTGTTCCGGTAAGCACGCGGCCATGCTCGCCACCTGCGCGATCAACGGCTGGCCCACCGAGGGCTATCTGGACCAGGCACATCCGCTGCAGCAATCGGTGATCGCCACCATCGCCGACCTCACCGGCGAACCCGAGACCGACCTCGGCATCGACGGCTGCGGACTGCCGATCATTCCGGTCTCGCTGGTGAATCTGGCGCGCTCGTTCGCGGCCATGGCGACCGCCGAGCCCGGTACACCGCAGCGCCGCGTCGCCGACGCGATCCGCGCCAACCCGCGAGTGATTTCGGGCACGAACGCACCCGATTTGCTGACCATGCGGGCGACCCCGGGTCTGGTCTGCAAGATCGGCGCGGATGGTGTGCACGCGGGCGCGCTGCCGGACGGAACAGCGTTCGCGTACAAGATCGCCGACGGTCACGACCGCGCGCGAATCCCCCTGACGCTGGCCATTTTGCATCGCATGGGGATCGAGTGGACCGATGCGCACGCCGAACTCGCGGCGCCGCCGGTACTCGGTGGCGGTGCCAGAGTCGGCGTCATCCGAGCGATCCCCGGGGTCGTGTAAAGGGGTCGGCCCGACGGCGACAAACGGGCAAACGGCCCACTTCCGGAGTTCTTCGCGCACTCCTGGAAGCGCGACCGCCTGACACACGCTAAAGTGTCTGTCAGGAAGAGTATTAATTCGAACGGGGCCGCCAACAAACCCCAGGCCGCCCCGCAGTGACGCGAGGGGGTCAGCCATGGGCCGTGGCCGGGCTAAGGCAAAGCAGACCAAAGTCGCACGAGAGCTGAAGTACAGCTCGACGCCGACTGACTTCCAGAGCCTTCAGCGCGAGCTTTCGGGTAGCCCTAACTCTCCGATGAGTGGTGGACTGCTGTCCGATGAGCACGACGCGGACGAGTCCTCTCGCCCCGAGTGGGACGAGAGCGACAAGTACGACGACTGGCGCCGCTGACTCGGTAGACGGGTAAAAGGGGAGGCCGACAGGCCTCCCCTTCAGACGTTTGCCGGGTTATCGGACCAACCATTCGAGGCTTGCAAAACACCAGCGTCCCGCATCTGACGATGCGGGACGCTGGTGTCTATCTCCGTGCGCCGCATACGCACCACCACGGAGCGAGTCTTACGAGCGTATGCGGGACGCTGGCGTCTATCTCCGTGCGCCACATGCGACACCACCACGGAGCGAGTCTTACGAGCGACCGTTCGCGGCCCGTCTCGCGTCCGAGTCGTCGAAGCGCATGCGCCGCAGGCGCGAGTCTCGACGGCTCGGACGCGAGACATCCGGGGCCGCGAACACGCCGCGCCGCAGGCGCGGCCAAAGACTCAGAAGCGCGGGTGTTCACCCACCAGCACGGCACGCACCGCATCGGCGTCCTTGGCCTTCTTGACGGTGCCGAGGGTCCAGCAGGCGATGTGCCGCGCGGTCAGCACGGCCAGCGCCCGGTCGACATCCTCGGGCGCCACCACGGCGACCATGCCGACACCCATATTGAAGGTCTTCTCCATCTCGACCCGGTCGACCCGACCGCGCTGGGCGATCAACTTGAACACCGGCGCCGGGTTCCAGGTGCCGCGGTCCAGTTCGGCGACCATGCCCGCGGGCAGCACCCGAGCCAGGTTCGCGGCCAGTCCACCACCGGTGACGTGGGCGAAGGTGCGCACATCGGTCTCGGCGATCAGCGCGAGGCAGTCCTTGGCGTAGATCTTGGTCGGCTCCAGCAGCTCCTCGCCGAGGGTGCGGCCGAACTCCTCGACGTGCCCGGTCAGCGACATCCGGTCGATATCGAGCAGCACCCTGCGAGCCAGGCTGTAGCCGTTGGAGTGCAGACCCGAGGAGCCCATGGCGATCACCACATCGCCGGGGCGCACCCGGTCCGGACCGAGTACCGAATCGGCCTCGACCACGCCGACACCGGTCGCGGACAGGTCGTAGTCGTCTGGATCCATCAGGCCGGGGTGTTCGGCGGTCTCGCCACCGAGCAGCGCGCAGCCCGCCCGCACACAGCCCTCGGCGATGCCGGAGACCAGCTCGGCCACCTTCTCCGGGATGACCTTGCCGATGGCGATGTAGTCCTGCAGGAACAGCGGTTCGGCGCCGCAAACCACCAGATCGTCCACCACCATCGCGACCAGGTCGAGGCCGACGGTGTCGTGTTTGTCCATCGCCTGCGCGACCGCGATCTTGGTGCCGACCCCGTCGGTGGAGGCCGCGAGCAGGGGCTCGCGGTAGCCACTCTTGAGCGCGAACAGTCCGGCGAATCCGCCGAGCCCACCCTGGACCTCGGGTCGGCTGGCCTTCTTCGCCAATGGTCCGAACAACTCGACTGCGCGGTCACCTGCCGCGATGTCCACGCCTGCCGCGGCGTACGAGGCACCGGCACCACTGGGGGTCTGTTCAGTCATTTTCGGGGAGAGCTCCAAACCGAATCGGCGGATAGATGCCAGCTCACGCTACCGGAACCGGATAACAAGCTTGCAGCGGAGTTGGTGCAGTACCGCCGCCGCCAGTACAAAAGCGACGACTGATTTCGTAGGTACATGGGTAACTCACCGGGCCCGCCCAGAAGGTGTCACCCACCCAACCGCCGGCCCAGTGACCAAGTCTCCCGGCACTTACGACGGGCCGAAGTCCGGGGGCGGCGGGGGAGCCGGCTCAGTGGCGAATAACGCCGCGGACTCGGCGCGACGGCGGCGCTGCTCCACCGGATCGGGCACCGGGACCGCGGCCACCAGGCGCTGGGTGTATTCCTCCTGCGGGTTGCGCAGGATGCGATCGCGATCGCCCTGCTCGACCACCGCGCCGTCCCGCAGTACGACGATCCGGTCGGCCAGCTGGTCGACGACCGCCAGATCGTGGCTGATGAACAGGCACGCCCAGCCGCATTCCTGCTGCAACTTGCCGAACAGCTCCAGCACCGCCGCCTGTACCGAGACATCCAGCGCACTGGTCGGTTCGTCGGCCACCAGCAGGTCCGGATCCAACGCCAACGCGCGGGCCAGGCTCGCGCGCTGACGCTGGCCGCCGGACAGTTCGTGCGGATAGCGGCGCTCGGTGCCCGCGGGCAGCTGCACGTCATCGAGCAGATGGCGCACGCGCGCGCGGATCTCCGCGGAGCTGCCGGTCTTGTGCACGATGAGCGGTTCCGCAACGCAGTCGCCCACGGTGAGCCGCGGGTTCAGCGAACTGGCCGGGTCCTGGAAGACGAACCCGAAGCGGCGGCGGATCGGCCGCAGCTGCCGTTGCGACAGATCCGCGATGTCCTGCCCGCGCACCTTGACGATCCCCGAGGTCGGCCGCTGCAGTGCGGCGACGCAGCGGCCGATGGTCGACTTGCCCGAGCCGGATTCACCGACCAGTCCGAGGGTTTCACCGGGCCGAATGGACAGACTCACGTTGTCCACCGCACGGAACGGCGGGCGGCCGAACGGTCCCGGGAACTGGACGACCAGATCGCAGACCTCGAGTACCGGTTCGGCGGTGGCGACCTCTTTGCCTGTGCCGTGCTCGAGCTGTTCGGTGCCCAGATGCGGTACGGCCGCGAGCAGTTTGCGGGTGTACTCCTGCGTCGGCTGGGCGAATAACTCGTCCACCGGCGCCTGCTCGACCACCTTGCCGTCACGCATCACCACCACCCGGTCGGCGATATCGGCGACCACACCCATGTTGTGTGTGATCAGCACGATGGCGCTGCCGATGCGATCGCGCAGATCGCGCAGCAGTTCCAGGATTTCGGCCTGCACGGTGACATCGAGTGCGGTGGTCGGTTCGTCGGCGATGATCACCTTCGGCTCGCACGAAATGGCGATCGCGATCATCACGCGCTGTTTCTGTCCGCCGGAGAGCTGGTGTGGGTAGTAATCCACCCGATGCTCCGGATCTGGCAGGCCGACCATGCGCAGCAGTTCGATCGCGCGGGCCTTCGCGGCCTTGCGGCTCATATCGCTGTGCGCGCGCAGCGCCTCGACGATCTGATAGCCGACCGTGAACAGCGGATCGAGCGCCCGGCCCGGCTCCTGGAAGATCATCGAGATCGCGCCGCCGCGCAGCGCGGTCAGCTGCCGCTCGCTCATCGAGGTGACCTTGTCGGCGCCGAGGGTGACCAGACCCTCGACCCGCGCGGTATTCGGCAGTAGCCCGATCGCGGTGCGCGAGCTCACCGATTTACCCGAGCCGGACTCGCCGACAATGGCCAGCACCTCGCCCGGGAACACCTCGTAGGACACATTGCTGACCGCGTACACGGGCCCGGCGTCGGTGGCGAAGGTGACCGACAGTGCTTCGATGGACAGCGCCGGGCGCTTCGTCTCGGCTACCGCTTCCGTCATTGCGATACTCCTTCCCCTGTTGGGCCGTCTTTGTCCGTGGTGCTGTCGTTTTCGACCAGATCCAGTTCGGCGGCGGTGAGTTCCGATGCGGGAACGTCCTTTTCGAGGACGGCCACGCTATCGCTGGCGACGGTGGCCGGACTCAAGGCCCGGCGGGTGCGCAGCAGCGGGTTGAGGACCTCGTTGAGGCTCTCACCGACCAGGGTCAGGCCGAGCACCACCAGGACGATGGCGGTACCGGGGAAGATGCCGGTCCACCAGATGCCGTTGGAGACATCGGAGAGCGCCTTATTGAGGTCATAGCCCCATTCGGCGGCCTGGGTCGGCTCGATACCGAAGCCGAGGAAGCCGAGCGCGGCCAGCGTCAGGATGGCGTCGCCGCCGTTGAGCGTGATGATCACCGGCAGCGACTGGGTGACGTTGGCGAAGATGTGCCGGAACAGAATTCGCACGGTGGACGCACCGGTAACCCGGGCCGCGTCCACATAGGGTTCCTGTTTCACCGCGACGGTGGCATTGCGCACCACCCGGAAGTATTGCGGCACATAGATTGCCGTGATCGCCACCGCCGCGGACAGCACGCCGCCGAAGCTGCTGGACTGACCGCCCGCCACCACGATGGAGACGACGATGGCAAGCAGCAGTGTCGGAAAGGCGTAGATGGCGTCCATGAACAGCACCAGCACCCGGTCCACCCAGCGCCCCAGATACCCGGACACCAAACCCAGTGGCACACCGACACATAACGACAGCACCAGTGAGATCGCGATGACCCACAGCGCGGTCCGCGCACCGTAGATCACCCGGGAGAACACATCCTCCCCGCGCACCGAGGTGCCGAACCAGTGCTGCGCCGACGGCGCCTGCTGCCGCACGAAATCGACACCGTCGCTGGCGCTCTGGGCGAAACCGTAGGGCGCGATCAGCGGTGCGAAGACGGCGATCACCACGAACAGCGCGACCAGACCGACGCCGAGCAGCAGCGTCACCCGTTGCACGCCCGCGGTCATCGAGAACAGCCGCAGGCCGGGAATCCGCCGCCGCACCGACGGCGGTACCGGCGGCACGACGAGCGGCTCGTTGGCCAGTTCCGGAGCGGTCATCAGAACCTCACTCTCGGATCGATCAGCGCGACGATGGCGTCGACCACGAAACTCATGGCGGCGACGATCAGCGCGACGAATGCGACAATCCCTTGCACCGCAACGAAATCGCGGGCTTGGAGATACTGGGCGAGCTGGTAGCCGAGGCCCTTCCACTCGAAGGTGGTCTCGGTGAGTACCGCGCCGCTCAGCGACATCGCGATGTACATGCCCATCACGGTGATGATCGGAATCAGCGCATTGCGCACGGCATGTCGCCCGGTCACCACGCGCGCGGACAACCCGCGCGCCCGCGCCGCCTCGACATAATCGCTGCGCAGCGTCTGAATCAGATTGACCCGCACCAGCCGCAGGAAGATGCCCGCTGTCAAGAGCCCGAGCGCGATCGCCGGCAGCACAGCGTGTTCCAGCACATCCCACACATAACCGGTGTCGCCGTACAGGATCGCGTCGATGATCATGACGTTTGTCTTCGGCGAGACATGCTGCAGATCCAACTCGACATTGGTACTGGCCCGGCCCGCGACCGGCAGCCAGCCCAGCTTCACCGCGAAGACCAGCTTCAGCAGCAGGCCGACGAAGAACACCGGCGCCGCGTAGGCCAGCACCGCGAACAAACGCAGCCCGACATCGGCGGCCGAATCACGGTGCGTCGCAGCGTATCTGCCCAGCGGCACGCCGATCGCGAAGGCCACGACCAGCGCCCAGAACACCAGCTCCAGGGTGGCCGCACCATAGGTGGTGACCACCTCGCTGATCGCCCGATTATCTTGGGACCGGCCGAAATCCCCGTGCAACAGCCCGGAGATGTAGTCCCAGTACTGTGACAGGATCGGCCGGTTCAGCCCGGCTGCCTCCTTGCGCGCCTCGATCTGATCCGGTGGGAGCCGTCCGCCCATGGCCGCGCTGATCGGATCGCCGACCACGCGCATCAGGAAGAAGACGACCGTCACCAGAATCCACGCGGTCGGAATGATCAGCAGCAGCCGAATGAACAAGTAGCGCAACAGGGCGAGCTGGCGGGAGTCACCGCCGCCGAATTTACCGAATTGCGGCATGCCGAATCGCCGGGCCCGAGCCGGGGCCGTCTCCTCCTCGGAGACGGCGACGGACTCGGCCCCGGCTACATCCGAAGTCACTTGCTCAGCACCGTATAGCGGAACTTGGTCGACGGGTCGAGGGTCGACTCGACCCCCTGGACACTCTTACCCGCGACCGCGATCTGCTTGCCGGACAACAACGGAATGATCGACAGGTGGTTCTGCGCGAGATCACGCTGTACCTGCTCGATGAGCGCGATCCGCCGTTCGGTGTTCGGCTCGGTCACCTCCGCGTTCAGCTGCGAGGTGATCGATGGCACCTCGAAGTGGTTCTGCAGGAAGTTGTTCGGCCCGAAGAACGGGGTCAGGTAGTCGTCCGCGTCCGGGTAGTCCGGGAACCAGCCCATTTGGTAGACCGGGTAGCCGTCGCGGGCGCGTTCCTTCTGGTAGGTCACCCATTCGGTGGACTGCAGGTTGATCTTGAACAGTCCGGTCGCCTCCAGCTGGCTCTTGACCGCCGCGTACTCCTCGGAGCTGGTGCTGCCGTAGTGGTCCGGGTTGTACTGCAGATTGATCTCGACCGGTGTCGCGACGCCGGCGTCGGCCAGGAACTTGGCCGCCTTATCCTTACTCGGCTTCGCGCCGTAGATATCCTTGAACGGCTCGACCGCGCCCGGGAAACCCTGCGGCACAGACGAATACGCGGGCTGGTAGGTGCCCTTGTAGACGTTGGCGGACAGCGCGTCGCGGTCGATCGACGAAGCGACGGCCTTGCGGACGGCCAGCTTCTGGTCGGGAGTACCGCCGGGCATCGTGTTCAGATTGAATACGATGTAGCGCAGCTCGCCACCGAGGCCGGTGTGGATGGTCACCTTATCGCTCTTGCCGAGCGAATCCAGATCGGTCGGCGTCAGACTCCGGTAGGCGACGTCGATACTGCCGTTCTGGATATCCAGTTTCAGGTTGTCGGCGCTGGCGTAGTACTTCGCCGAGACGGTGTCGGTCTTCGGCTTGCCGAGCAGACCGCTGTAGTCAGGGTTCGCCTTGTACTCGACCAGCTTGTTCTTGTCGTAGCTAGCGATCGTGTAGGGGCCGGAGTAACCCTTCGCCTTGACGACATCCCCATCGTCGGCGATCTTGTCGGCGGGGAAGACCTTCTCGTCCACGATCGGACCGGCCTGAGTCGGCAGGATCGCCGGGAAGGTCTGATCGTTGGCGAGCTTGAGCGTGAACGCGACGGTGGTCTCGTTGACGGCATCGGTCTTGTCCAGATTGCCCAGCAGCGAGGCGGGCCCGTTCGGATCGTTGATCTTCAGCATCCGGTCGAAGGAGAACTTGACGCTGGTCGCGGTCAACGGATTCCCGTTGGCGAACTTCAGCCCCTTCTTCAGCGTGCACGTGTACACGGTGGGGGTGGTGAACTCGCACTTCTCCGCCGCATCCGGCTTCGGCGTCGTCTCACCGGGTCCGAAATTCAGCACATGCTGATAGATCTGTGTCTCGGGCACATACGAACCCTGGTCATAGGCTGCGGCCGGGTCGAGCGAGAAAATCTTGTCCGTGGTGCCGATGACCAGTCCGGCCCCGTCACCACCACCGCCGGTGCGCCCCGAACCGCATCCAGCGATCGCGGAGACGGCCAATGCCGCCATCCCGACGGCCGCGATTCGTCGCGTCCGATCCCTTCGCCCAGGCTTCCTTGAAACCAACATCAGGCCCCACTTCTCGAGCGCGCCACACCGCGTGTTCTGGATCACAGGACCGCGGCGGACGCGGTGAACTTCCGATATGTCGGGCACCGTACCCACGATCCATTTCTGGGATGTTGCGTTTTCAAAGAAAAAATCACGGGGGTGTTAGCGGACGTTGCGAATGGCGCACGCCGGACACCGGATCACCGGACGAATGACCAGGTTCACCCCGAAATCGACTCGAGCCCGTCTCGAGGAGGCCACGGCACACCGGCGGACAGATCGTGCTAGGGCTCGGCCCGAACAAGATCGAACCCCCCGGCTACGGCCGAGGGGTTCGGGGTCGGATCTCGTCAGGGACGGCTCAGCGCGCTCGCATTCGCGTTCTCGCTCAACAACATTGCCTCGGACTGCCCGCTGAGCATGCCCTCCAGCACATTCTTGCCGATGGCCGCCTCGGTGGGCAGTGCGATCGGGTAGTCGCCGTCGAAGCAGGCGCAGCACAGTCGTGAGCGCGGCTGCTCGGTGGCGGCGATCATGCCGTCGGTGGAGATGTAGCCGAGGGTGTCCGCGCCGATCGAACGGCGCACACCCTCCACCATCTCGTCGAACGAACCTTCCGCGCCCGCGCCATTGGCGATCAGCTCCGCGCGCGAGGCGAAGTCGATGCCATAGAAACACGGCCACTTCACCGGCGGAGAGGCAATCCGCACGTGGATCTCCAGCGCGCCCGCCTCGCGCAGCATCCGGATCAGCGCGCGCTGGGTATTGCCGCGCACGATGGAGTCATCCACCACGATCAGCCGCTTGCCGCGGATCACCTCGCGCAGCGGATTCAGCTTGAGCCGGATACCGAGCTGGCGGATGGTCTGGCTCGGTTGGATGAACGTGCGCCCGACGTAGGCGTTCTTCATCAGGCCCTGTCCGTAGGGCACGCCCGAGCCCTGGGCATAACCGACCGCGGCGGGGGTACCGGATTCCGGCACCGGGATCACCAGATCGGCCTCGACCGGATGCTCCTTGGCCAGGCGACGACCGATCTCCACCCGGGTGGCGTGCACCGAGCGACCGGAGATGGTGCTGTCGGGCCGGGCCAGGTAGACGAATTCGAAGACGCAGCCCTTGGGTTCGGGATTGGCGAAGCGCATCGACCGCACACCGTCGGCGTCGATCGCCAGCAGTTCGCCCGGCTCGATCTCCCGGACGAAGGCCGCGCCGACGATATCCAATGCGGCGGTCTCACTGGCTACGACCCAGCCACGATCGAGCCGACCGAGGCACAGCGGGCGCACACCGTGCGGATCGCGCGCGGCGTAGAGGGTGTGCTCGTCCATGAAGGTCAGGCAGAACGCGCCCTTCAGCGTCGGCAACAGCTTCATGGCCGCCTGCTCGATGCTCGAATCCGCGGACGCGTGCGCCAGCAGCGCGGTCATCACATCGGAGTCCGAGGTAGCGGTGATCGGCGCCGGGCGTCCACCCGAAACCGGCGCCGCGCCGATCAGTCCGAGTTCGCGTGCGCGCGCGCTCAATTCGGCGGTGTTCACCAGATTTCCGTTGTGGCCCAAGGCAAGTCCGGAGCCGACGGAGGTGGTGCGGAAGATCGGCTGCGCGTTCTCCCAGGTGGTGGAGCCGGTGGTGGAGTAGCGGCAGTGACCGATGGCGATATGGCCCGGCATCGCGGCCAGCGTCTGTTCGTCGAATACCTGGCTGACCAGGCCGAGATCCTTGAAGACCAGAATTTGCGAACCATCGGAGACGGCGATGCCTGCCGCTTCCTGGCCGCGGTGTTGCAGCGCATACAAGCCGTAGTACGTGAGCTTGGCCACGTCCTCGCTAGGCGCCCAGACTCCGAACACACCGCACTCTTCGCGCGGTTCGTTCTCGACCTGATCGGGGGTAGTTTCGACCGGCATTTCGGCGTTGGTCACCGTTTGCTCCCTGTTCGGGCGGGCTGGGGGCAATGGCCATTCTACGGGTGAATCATCCGGCGCGATCACCGCCACCGCCTCGGCATAGCAATCGCCGAGCGACGCTGCCGTTTTTCGCCGCGGCGCGGTGCTACCGTGCCTGCCGTGACGACGACGGACAGCGCGCGAGCCGGTGGGTCGGACAGGCGGTTGACCCTGCGCATGTGGTTGGCCCCGATCGCGGTACTGACGGTGTTCATGGCGTTGCTCGGCACGATGTATCTGGCTTACGTCGTCGATCCGGAGAAGAACCTGCACGACTTCCCGATGGCGCTGGTGAACCAGGACGTCGGTGACACCGTCAACGGGCAGCAGGTCGATTTCGGCGACCAGATCACCGAGGCGCTGCGACACGGCATCCCGGCGGACAAGGTCGATCTACAGGTACTCGGTATCAACGAGGCCCAGCTGAAAATGCAATCCGGCGCGGTCTACGGGACCATCCTCATCCCCAGTGATTTCAGTAAGCGTCTCGGCATCCTCGGCGTGGGCAGTGTGCTTCCCGGCGATATCCAGCGTCCGACGCTCATGCTGCAGACCAATCCGCGCAGTGGCCCATTCGCCACCCAGATCGTCACGACCATCGGCACCAAGGCGCTGACCCAGGTGAACGAGCAGGTCGGCAAGCAGTTGACCGACCAGGTGCGAACACAGCTGACACCGCCCGGCGGTGGGTCCGCGCCCGAACTGACCGGCGCGACCCGGGTGGCGCTCGCGGATCCGGTGCAGATCCTCATCCAGCCGTTCCGTCCCCTGCCCTCGGGGACCGGACAGGGCCTGACCGCGTTCTTCTACGCGCTGCTGCTCCTGCTCGCCGGACTGGTCGGTTCGATGATCATCCACACCATGATCGATGCGGCGCTCGGATTCGTGCCCACGGAATATGGACCGTGGTACGTGCACTTCCCCGCCACCCCGATCTCGCGGTTCAACACGCTGCTGATCAAGTGGGGTGTCATGGTCATCACGGCGAATATCGTCGCCGGCGTATTCCTCGGAGTCGCACATTTGCTCGATATGCCGCTCGATCATCCACTCGGGCTGTTCATCTACAGCGCGTTCGCCATCATCGCGGTCGGGATCACCGGACTGTCCATCCTCGCGGCGGTCGGCTCGGCGGGGCTGCTGATCAACCTGATCCTGTTCATCATCCTCGGCCTGCCCTCCTCGGGCGGGACGGTGCCGATCGAGGCGACGCCCGAATATCTGGCCTGGCTGGCGAAATTCGAGCCGATGCACCAGGTGTTCGTCGGTGTGCGGTCGATCCTCTACTTCGACGCGGACTACCAGGCGGGGCTGTCGCGTGGAGTGTGGATGGCGGTGCTCGGGCTCGCGATCGGACTTGTACTCGGCACGTTCATCACGCGGTACTACGACTACAAGCGGTTGCAACGGTGGGACCCGTCCCGAGCCTGACGGGCCATCGGGCATGCACCAAGATGGTTCGTGTGAATTCCTGGATCGAACGCGCGCAGTATTTGGCCGACGAGGTATTCGCACCGGCGGCCGATGCGGTCGACCGCGAGGGCCGGATTCCGGGTGCGCACTTCGACCTGCTCGCCGAGTACGGGTTCTACGGCGCGACCATGAGTGCAGCATCGCGCAGCGATTCGATGAGGGGTGGTGGCCGGGAGACGGGTCGGGCCGATGTGGATATCAGTACCTTTACCCAGGTCGGCGAGATCCTGGTGGCCGGATGCCTGACGACGACCTTCGTCTGGGCGCAGCATCTCGGGGTCGCGCGGCGGGTCGCCAACTCACCGAATCTCGAACTGCGGGAACGACTTACCGAGGACCTGCGGCACGGCCGGGTGCGGGCGGGCGTCACGTACGCGGGCGCGAACGATCAGCCGGGGTTGACCGCGCACCGGGTCGAGGGCGGATATGTGCTCGACGGGACCGCGCCATTCGTCACCGGATGGGGCCTGGTCGACATCATCGGGGTGATGGCGCGCGCTGCCGATGACGAGAACGCACTGATCAGCGTGCTGGTGCCCGCCGAATCCGGACCCGCCGTGCACGCCGAACCGCTTCCGTTGATCGCGGCCGATGCGAGCAATACCGTGACGCTCACCGTCGACGGCCTCATGGTTCCCGATTCCGCCGTGGAGAACCGGATTTCGCTGCGCAACTTCCACGCGACGTTCATCCTGGCCGCCTGGCGCAACGGTGCGCTCGCGCTCGGTCTGGTGCGGCGCTGTCTCGGCGAACTGGCCGACCTCGGCGTCGACACCACCGCGCTGGCCGCCGAATCCGCGCGCATCCGAACCGAACTCGACGACGCGCTCAGCGGACAGTCGGATATCTACGTGGCCCGCGCCCGCGCCTCCGAACTCGCGGTCCGCGCGGCGGCCGCGCTGGTGACGGCCATCGGCAGCGCGGCCGTCACGCGCGGCAACCGTGCCGAACGGTCACTGCGCGAGGCGACGTTCACCCTGGTCTTCGGTTCCCGCCCGGCGATCAGAACCGCCCTGCTGGACCGGCTGACCCGAACACCCTGACGAATCGCTAGCCGACGCCGGCGCTCGACCGAATAATCGTCGAGCCGGCCGAGGTTGCGGACGAGGTTGCGGCCCCAGACCGAAAGCGCCTCGCGTCCGGAATTCCAGATGATGTCCTGCCGGTCGGAGCGGACCAGGTCCTCCGCACGACAACAACCGTCAATCGGCGCTCGTGCGTGCGATCGGCAGCCAATGCGCGACCTCGCCGGCCCGGCTGCCGGACGCGGTCACCGAACCCGCCGCCTCGGCCGCCGCGAAATCGAGCAGACCGGTAGCCAGCAGCAGCCAGGTGCGCGGGTCGGTCTCCACTACGTTCGGCGGTGTGCCCCTGGTGTGCCGCGGGCCTTCGATGCACTGGACCGCCACGAACGGCGGCACCCGCACCTCGACCGAATGCCCCGGGGCCGAGGCGGCGAGGGTGCGGGCAGTCGTACGCACCGCGGCGGCGAGGTCGGTGCGGGCGGGTGCCGGTGCCGACTCGTCGTGCAGCCAGTCGCTGACCGCGGCGACCGCCGCTCGTAGTTCCGCTGGGTTCACGGTTGTTCGTCCCGCCACGGTGCCGAGGTTACTGCGGGGCGGTGACAGGGCCGACATAGCGCGCGCGATCGGCCTCAGCGCCCATTCCCTGCCGGAATCCGCGGGGTGAATCCGGAAGGAATGGGCGCTGAGGCCGGGCCGGGCCGACCTACGATCAGCCGCCCACGGCCGCTGAGGCGGAAACGCTTGCCGGTGTGGCCTGCTTCGGGGCGGCGCGCATGCCGATGTAGACGTATTCGGCACCCTTCAGGGTGGTGAAGACGACGGGCATGTAGGCCGCACTGAACGACGGGCCCGCACCGGAGGCGGCCCATACCGTGTCGGTCACCGGGGTCAGCTCCATATCCAGCGGCGGGGACATGTCCTTCATGTCATCGCGCATGCCGTACGCAAGTGCGCACGCCGTATCGGCGGACGGGTGTACCGAGTGCCCACGACCAGGGCTAGGTGATCAGAGCGAGGCGATCAGGCCGGACGACGAAGCCGTGCGGCGAGGCGAGGAGCGAGGGCGCCGCCCACGTTCAGGGCGAGGTGCAGTAAGGCAGGAGCGGCGGCGCTCTCGGTGCGGCTGCGCAGCAGGCCGAATACCAGACCGGCGAGAGTGGTCGCGGCGACCGAGGCGGGGACGCTGTCGCCCGCCGCGCGCGCCGGTTGGATATGCCACAGGCCGAAGGTCGCGGCACCGAGCACCGCGCCGCGGCGTGGTCCGAAGGTGTTGTCCAGCAATGGGTCCAGCGCTGCCCGGAAGACGAGTTCTTCGCTGTAGACGGTGCCGATCGGGATGTGGACGGTGACCCACTCGACGAACGGGACATCCGGCGCGCGGTCGGACAACTCGGACATGCGGTTTCGCACTGCCGGAATGGCAAGGGCCGCAGTGTAACCGGCGGTGATCACGCTCGCGGAGACGAGTCCGTAGCGGAAGCCGCGGGCGGACAACCAGTTCGGTCGGCCGCCGAACGCCAGCGCGTAGCCGGTGGCGAATCCGGCGTTGGCGGCGGTGCGGGCGCGCATATCCAGGTCTAGGCGCGGTAAGAGCCAATTACTCCAGGCCACTGGAATACCCATGGCAACAGCAGTTTTCAGTCCGACGCGCATTACTTGATCTCGCGCTCGTAGTCCTCGGCGGCCTCGATTTGGGCCCGGATCCTATCGGCTTGCTCGACGGTCCAGTCCGGGGGCGCGGCCACCGCGATCCAGCCATCGAGGACCAGGCTGCCGTAGCGGTGGCCGTGGCCGTCGGCGACGCCCTGGGCGTTGGTGAGATCACAGGTGACCTGCCAGAAGGTGACGAAGGGCCACCAGCGCATCTGGGCGGTGACGTCGGAACCGCGCGGCTCGGAGAGCCAATCCGGTTGGGAGAAGATCAGATCCGAGGACCACCAGACGACCGGGTCGGAGGCGTGTTGCAGATAGGCGATGCGCGGGGCCCGCCATTCGGTCGATGGACGCGCGAGATCGGCACTGTCGGAAGCGAATCGGACCACCAGGCCGTCCGCGTAGACCGGCTCCACCTCCCGCGATCCGGGATCGCGCCGCGAAACGAATTGCTCCCACAGTCGATTCGAATTCGGCGGGCCGACCCACAGCGCGCCATCGACCTTCGAACGCAGATCGGCCAGCCCGTCGAAGGCCGCTTCCGAGCCCTGCGATCCCAGACTCTCGCCGTAGACGAGCAACTTCGGCCGTGCACCGTCCGGCCGTGCCGACCAATGCTCGTACACCGCGTCGAAGAGCTGCTTACCCGCGTCCGAGGCCTTGCCGCGGTCCGCGAGGAACGACAGCACACTGGGCAGATACGAGTATTGCGAGGCGACGGTCGCGGTATCGCCGCCGTACATGTACTCGATGGCACCGGCCGCCATCGAATTCACCCAACCGGTACCGGTGGTGGTGACCACGACCAGCACCTTTCGATCGAACGCGCCCGTGCGCTCCAGTTCGGAGACCGCGAGTTCGGCCCGCGCCTCGCCGCTCTGCGCCGACTCCAGGCCCACATAGGCCCGGATCGGCTCGCGCGCGGATTTGCCGGTGATCGAGGTGATCCGGGCGGCGGACGGCCCGTGCGAGACGAACCAGCGGCCCTCGAAACCGAGCGAATCCCATTTCGCCAGCGAGGCCGGACTGCCCGAGCGCTCGGGCTGCACGGGCTGGATCGCATTCTGCGAGGTGTGATCGTTCTGCACGCTGAACGCCGAATTCGCCACCGCGAAGAAGGCACGCGAGGCCACACCGTTGAACAGGGTGACGGTCAGGATCACCAGGACCAGGAATCCGGCCGAGGGCGCCAACTCACGCGGCACCCGGACCCAGCGGTTGAGCTGGCGGGCCAGGAACCGGATGGTCTCGCGCAGCGTCCGATACGCCGCGACCAACGCAGCGCCCACCGCGACGCTCAGCAAGCCGGTGCGCAGGTAGGCCGGTGTGGTGGTGCCCTCCATCCCCATCAACGCGGTGATCTCGCGCTGCCAACGGGCCGACTGCACCAGCATGACGGCCGCGGTCACGGCGGAGGTGAACAGGATGGCGGATTTCACCGCATAGCGCACCCAGGTCGGCGGCGGTGCGATCCGATCACCCAGCCGCTTGGACAACCGCGGCCGAACCCACAGCCGGAACAGCCATTCCAGTACGCAGCCGAGGCCGTAACCGAGTGCGGCATTGATGCCGCTGATCAGGCCCTGGAACAACCAGTCGCGCGGCACCAGCGACGGCGTCACCGAGAGTGCGAAGAAGATCGTCGCGAAGACCAGCCCGGCGTAGTTCAGGTCGATGATCTCCTCGGCCCGCCGCATCACGACGACGCCGCGCGCACGCAGCTTCATCAAGGTGGTGGCGGTTTCGAGCATCGGTCAGCGGGCCGGCGCGATGCCCAGATCGTTGGGGCATGGATCGGGCACGGGCGTCAACGGGGCCGTAGCGATCATCACCCGAACAGTATGCGGGTCGCGTACAGCCGTCGGGGGTGGTGCAACAGGTCGGCGTTATTTCAGCTTGTGTTCCATGGCCGATGACGCGTCCAGGTACGCACGGATCCGGTCCGCCAGATCCGCCGACCAATCCGGCGGCTGCGCGATCGCGGCCCACGCAGCCAGCACCAGCGTGCCGTAGTTGTGCCCGTGCCCGTCACTGACCCGCTGGGCATTGGGCAGATCCGCGGCGACCTGCCAGAACGTCACGATCGGATACCACGCCATCCGCGACGAGACATCGGGGCCGCGCGGCTCGCGCAGCCAATCCGGTTCGCTGAACAACAGATCCGGTGACCACCAGACCACCGGATCGGAGGCGTGCTGTAGATAGGCGATCCGGGGCGGCAGCCAGGTATCGCCCTGTTTCCACAGGTCACCGCGGCTGTCGGCGAAGCGCACCACCAGTCCGTCGGCATAGGTCGGCAGAATTTCCGGCGATCCGGGATCGCGGCGGGCGGTGAATTCGCTCCACAGCCGGTTGGAATTCGGCGGCCCGACCCACAGCACGCCGTCGGTCTTCGCCCGAAGGTCGGCCAGACCCGGGAACGCGCCTTCGGAGCCCTGTGAGCCCAGGCTCTCACCGTAGACGAGCAGCTTCGGCCGGGTCTGCTTCGGACGCACCGACCAGTGCTCATAGACCTTGTCGAAGACCAGTTTTCCCATCCGGGTGGCCTTTTCCTTATCCGAAAGGAACGACAGCACACTCGGTAGATACGAATACTGGGTCGCGGCGATCGCGGTATCGCCGCCGTACATCAGCTCGATGGATTCGGCGCTGGTCGAATCGACCCAGCCGGTGCCCGTTGTCGTCACGACCACCAGCACCTTGCGTTCGAACGCGCCGGTGCGTTCCAGCTCGGCCGCGATCAGCTCTGCCTGCGCCTCGGGACCGTCGGCCGATTCCAACCCCGCATAGACCCGAATGGGTTCGCGCGCGGGCTTTCCGGTGACCCGCGCGATATCAGCTGCGGTCGGCACGAAAGATACGAACCAGCGGCCCTCGGAGCCGAGGGTGTCCCAGGCCGCCAGCGAGTTCGGGCTGCCGGAACGCTCGGGCAGTTGCGGCTGCACGGCATTCGGCGAAGTGTGACTGTTGCGCACGCTGAAGGCCGAATTCGCCACGTCGAAAAACACTTTGGTCAGTACACCGTTGAACAGCAGCACCGCCGCGACGACCACGACCAGAAACCCGACCGGTACGGCCAGTTGGCGCGGAAAATGGGCCCGCTTGATCAGCTCGAACGCGATCGAACGAACGAGCCGCCGCACGGCGCGGAACACCCCGATGGCGATCGCACCGACCAGGGCGCTCAATGCGCCGGTGCGCAGGAAGCCGGAGGTCGTGATCGGCTCCATGGCCATGAGCGCGGTGATTTCGCGCTGCCAGCGCGCCGACTCGACCAGCAGAATTACGGCGACGACGAGACAGGCCAGCACGATGGCGACCTTCACCGCACCCGACAGCCACTTGGGCCGCTTCGCCCACTGGCGCGTGACCGATGCGGGCAACTGAGCCGCCTTGCGGCGCAGCGGCTTGCGCACCCACTTGCGGTACACCCACTCGAACAGGCAGCCGACGCCGTAGCCGATAGCGGCGTTGATACCGCTGACCAGCCCCTCGAACAACCAATCGCGCGGCAGTAGTGAGGGGGTCAGCGACCAACCGAAGAACACCGTGGCCACGATGAGGCCGACATAGTTCGGATGGAAGAAGCGCTCGACGGCGCCGACAACCCTGCCGACGCCGTCGCGTAGACGTACCGAGACTTCCCGAGCCTCGGGCGCGCTCAAATGGCGCTGGCTCCGAACAGCTTCGGCAGCGTGCCCTCGTGCGCCGCGCGCAGTTCGTCCAGGGTGATCGAGAACTGTCCCTGCACCTCAACGGCATCCGAGCCCTGGTCGACCACTCCGATACGCGCCCACGGCAATGCCCGCGCGGTGCACATCTTGGTGAAGCGGGTCTCCTCCGAGCGCGGCACCGCGACGAGCACCCGGCCCGCCGATTCGGAGAACAGCTGCACGAACGGGTCCGCACCCTCGGGAAGCAGGATGCGGCAACCGGTTTCACCCGCCAGCGCGGCCTCGACGACGGTCTGGATCAGGCCGCCCTCCGAAAGGTCGTGCGCCGCACTGATCATGCCGTCGCGCGAACCCGAGGTCAGCACCTCGGCGAGCAGTTGCTCGCGGGCGAAGTCGACCTTCGGCGGCACGCCGCCGAGATGGTCGTGCGCGACCTGCGACCAGATCGAACCGCCGAATTCGTCGGCGGTCTCGCCGAGCAGGATCAGCGTTTCGCCCGGCTCGAGTCCGAGGCCGGTCGGGATGCGCCGGTGCACATCGTCGATGACGCCGAGCACGCCGACCACCGGGGTCGGCAGGATGGCGTCCTGGCCGGTCTGGTTGTAGAAGCTGACATTGCCGCCGGTAACCGGAATACCAAGGGCCACACAGCCGTCCGCGAGACCACGCACGGCCTGCTGGAACTGCCACATCACGCCGGGATCCTCGGGGGAACCGAAGTTGAGGCAGTTGGTGACGGCCTTCGGCGTAGCACCGGTGGTGGCCACATTGCGGTAGGCCTCGGCCAGCGCGAGCTGCGCGCCGGTGTAGGGGTCAAGCTTGGTGTAGCGGCCGGACGCGTCGGTGGCCAGCGCGATGCCGCGGCCGGTCTGCTCGTCGATCCGGATGACACCCGCGTCGGCGTGTTCGGCCAGCACGGTGTTGCCGCGGACGTAACGGTCGTACTGTTCGGTGATCCACTTGCGGCTGCACAGCTGCGGGCTGGAAATCATCTGCAGCAGGGTCGCGCGCAATTCGTCGGCCGTCTTCGGCCGCGACAGTTTGTCCGTGCTGTCCGCGATCAGCGCGTCCTGGAAATCCGGGCGCCGCACCGGGCGCTCATACACCGGGCCCTGGTGCGCGACGGTGCGCGGCGGCACGTCCACCACGGTCTCGCCGTGCCAGCTGATCACCAGCCGGTCGCCCTCGGTGACCTCACCGATCACCGTGGCCAGCACATCCCACTTGTGGCAGACGGCCATGAACGCGTCCACGTTCTCCGGCGTGACCACCGCACACATGCGCTCCTGCGATTCGCTGGAGAGCACCTCGGCCGGGGTCATGCCTTTGGCGCGCAACGGCACCTTGGTCAGGTCGATATGCATGCCGCCGTCGCCCGCTGCCGCGAGTTCGGATGTGGCACAGGACAATCCGGCGCCGCCGAGATCCTGGATGCCGACCACCAGCTTGGCGGCGTACAGCTCGAGACAGCACTCGATGAGCACCTTCTCGGTGAACGGGTCACCGACCTGGACGCTGGGCAGCTTCTTGCGGCCGGACCCGGACTCGTCACCGGAGAAGGTGTCCGAGGCCAGCACCGAGACGCCGCCGATGCCGTCGAGGCCGGTCCGCGCGCCGAACAGAATGATCTTGTTGCCCGCGCCGGAGGCGAAGGCCAGATGCAGATCCTCGACCCGCATCACACCGGCGCACAGCGCGTTAACCAACGGGTTGCCCTGATATGAGGCGTCGAAGACGGTCTCGCCGCCGATATTCGGCAGACCGAGCGAGTTGCCGTAGCCGCCGACACCGCGCACCACACCGTCGACGACGCGCCGGGTATCGGCCGCGTCCGCCGCGCCGAAGCGCAGCTGATCCATTACCGCGATGGGCCGCGCGCCCATGGCCATGATGTCGCGCACGATGCCGCCGACACCGGTGGCCGCGCCCTGATACGGCTCCACATAGGAGGGGTGGTTATGGCTCTCCACCTTGAAGGTGACCGCCCAGCCGTCACCGACATCGACCACGCCCGCGTTCTCACCGATGCCCGCGAGCATGGCGGCCTTCATCTCGTCGGTGGTGGTCTCACCGAAGTAGCGCAGATGCACCTTCGATGACTTGTACGAGCAGTGCTCGCTCCACATCACCGAATACATCGCCAGTTCGGCGTCGGTCGGCCGACGGCCGAGGATTTCCTTGATCCGCGCGTACTCGTCGTCTTTGAGACCGAGCTCCTTGTACGGCTGCGGTGCGTCGGGCGTTGCTGCGGCTGCGCTGACGGTGTCGACCTGCGGAGTCACGGAGTACCAGGGTCCTTTCGGGCCGGAGCGCGAAGCTGGGGATTCGCCCTGAAGTTTAGCTGTGGCCCGCGATGGTCAGCCGGTCGCATCGACCGGTCGTCCGGATCGCCGGTTTTCCCGGGTACGAGGGCTCACGAGATGTGACCGAGAACATGGTGTGGATCGGCGGAAATGCCCCGGGTCGGCCCACAATGCCCGAGTTCGCAACCGCTACGCTCAGGCGGTGAACGATCGATCGGGGATTGCGGATCAGGCTGAGCAGCCCGTCATCACGCCGGACACCCGACTGGAAGCCGCGTCCGCGACGCCGCCATTCTCGACATCGAACCCGCAGGTGCGCTGGCTGCTGATCGCCATCGCCCTGTTCGCCGTCTCGGTCCTCGTCTCGCTGGTGGTGCACTGGTGGAACGGTTATATCGATCTCCAGGTCTACCGCAACGGCGCACGCGTCTGGCTCGACGACGGCGAGCTCTACGGTCCGATGCCTCCGGTCGAGGGAATCGGGCTGCCGTTCACCTATCCCCCGTTGGCCGCGCTGTTCTTCGCACCGCTCGCGCTGATGCCGCTGGTGCCTGCCGAGGTGCTGGTGACCGCCACCTCGGTGCTGAGTCTCGGCATCACACTGTGGCTGGTGCTCGCGCGCCTGCGCCCCACCCTCGAGCGGCGCGGCATGCTCGCACTGGTCATCGGCGCGGTCGCGGCGGCGCAGATGTTCGAACCGGTCCGGGCGACCTTCGGCTTCGGCCAGATCAATCTGGTGCTGATGGCCGCGATCACCATGGATTGCCTTGTCCGCAAACCGATCTGGCCGCGCGGCATGCTGATCGGCATCGCGGTGTCGGTGAAGCTGATCCCGGCCGGATATCTGCTCTACTTCCTGCTGCGCCGGGACTGGAAGGCGGCGGGCACGCTGGTTGTCTCCGCGATCGCGGCGATCGGGCTCGGATTCCTGCTGTTCCCCAGTGATTCGGTCGAATACTGGTTCCACACGCTGTCCGATACCGGCCGCATCGGCCCCCCGTACTTCGCGGGCAATCAGTCGATCAAAGGTATGGCCTTCCGGCTCGGCGTCGCCGATTCGCTGGCCACCCTGATCTGGATCACGTTGTCGCTGATCGCGATTGCCCTCGCGGCAGTGTGGATGCACCGGCTGATCCAATCCGGCCAACAGGTGGCCGCGCTGATGGTGAACGCGGCCGCGATTCTGCTGGTCTCCCCGGTCTCCTGGTCGCACCACTGGGTCTGGATCGCTCCTACCCTGCTGGTCGTCGCCGACACCATCGCCCGCGGCACCCGCGATCGCCGCTTCATCGGCGCGGTCGCCGCCTGCACCGTGCTGTTCCTGATCGGCCCGCAGTGGCTGCTGCCGCATTCGAAAGACCTCGAGCTCGGCTGGGCCTGGTGGCAGCAGATCATCGGCAGCAGTTACGTATTGGCGACGCTCGCGGTGTTCGTGATCGCGGTCGCGACTTACCACCCGGCCACCGCGGACACTCCGGAGACGGCTGACGCCTAGGCGGCGTGCCGAACAACAATCGGCGGTTGTCGAATGGCTGCTGCCCGGAATCCTCAGTGCCACCACGCGACTCGCTTCGACCGACCTGCCGATCAGGTCATGTGGGGCAGGACTTCGGCGGCGATCAGGTCGAGGTGGTCGAGGTCGGACAGGTCGAGGATCTGCAGGTAGGCCCGGCCCGCGCCGATGGCCGCATACCGGCCGAGTTTGTCGACGACTTCGCCTGGCGTACCGACGAGCGCATGGGCGCGCACTTCCTCGACATCCGCCGCGTCGTAGATCTCGAGGCGGCGGCGCACTTCGGCGTCGTCCTTACCGAGGACAACCGCATGCGCCACAGACAGATCGAGTGTCGCCGGGTCACGCCCTACCTCGGCGCAGGTACTGCGGACCCGGCCGAACAGCTCCGCGGTCTCATCCAAAGTCTTGAAGCCGGCATTGAATTCGGCAGCGTACTTCGCCGCCAGCATGGGCGTGCGCCGCTTACCCGCACCGCCGACGATCACCGGCGGATGCGGCGACTGCACGGGCTTGGGCAGTGCCGGGGAATCCACGATGCGGTAGTGCTTGCCTGCGAAGTCGTAGCGCTCACCCAACGGGGTATCCCACAGCCCGGTGATCAGCTCCAATTGCTCCTCGAGCAAGTCGAACCGGCCGACCGTATCCGGGAAATCGATGCCGTAGGCCCGGTGTTCGGCCTCGAACCACCCGGCGCCCAAGCCCAATTCGACCCGGCCACCACTCATCTGATCGACCTGTGCAACAGAGATGGCGAGCACACCCGGATTACGAAAGGTCGCAGAACTCACCAGCGTGCCCAGGCGGATCCGACTGGTCTCCCGAGCCAGCCCCGCCAACGTGATCCACGAATCGGTCGGCCCGGGCAGCCCATCGGGCTCGCCCATCACCAGATAGTGATCAGAGCGGAAGAACGCATCGAACCCGCACTCCTCGCTCCGCCGCGCGACCGCGAGCAGATCGTCATACGAGGCACCCTGCTGCGGTTCGGTGAACACCCTCAGCAACATCCCGTCATCCTACCGATCAGCCGAGCGCCTGATCGACTACGAACGCCAGTGGCTGCCCACCGCCGAACGCCCAACATTGATCGCCAAGGCGATCGACAGGTTGCTCCGAGACCGCTGACCGACGCGACTTATCAGCCGACCGGCGCTGGCGTCAGGAAGGCGGCGAGTGCGGCCGCGTAGGCCGAGACGTCTTCTGCGCCCATTATTTCCCGCGCCGAATGCATCGCCAGCTGGGCCGCACCGACGTCGACAGTCGGCATGCCGGTGCGGGCGGCGGTCATCGGGCCGATGGTGGAACCGCAGGGCAGATCGGCCCGGTGCACGTAGCGCTGCAACGCCACCCCGGCCTGTGCACAGGCCAGGGCGAACGCACCCGCGCCCGCGGCATCCGTTGCGTAGCGCAGATTTTGGTTCACCTTGAGCACCGGTCCGCCATTGACCTCGATGCGGTGGGCCGGCTCGTGCCGGTCCGGGTAGTTGGGGTGCGTCGCGTGCGCCATATCACCGGAGGCGCAGACGGATCCGGCCAACGCGGCCAGATATTCGGCCCGGCCGCCGCCGCGCGACAACACAATGCGTTCCAGCACCGTCGGCAGCAGGTCGGATTGCGCGCCCCGATCGGACTGGCTGCCGACCTCCTCGTGGTCGAACATCGCCAGCACCGGAATGGCCGCACCGGGTTCGGCGATGGCCGCGAGGAACGCACTCAGTCCCGAGTAGCAGGTGCCCTGATTGTCCAGCCGCGGCGCACTGACCAGATCGCGGTCACGACCGACAAGCCGACTCGGCGCGAGGTCATGGGTCATCAGCTCCCAGCCGAGCACCTCGTACGGATCGACCTCCGCATGCTCGGCGACGAACTCGAGAAACGAGCGCGGCTGCGCGCCCAGACCCCAGATCGCATTGACGTGCCGCTGCGGGTCCAGGGTGACGCCGCGGCGATCCTCGGACAGGTGGATGGCCAGCTGCGGCACCCGCAGGATCGGTTCATCGATGCGAACCAGCCGGTCGCGCACCGCATTTCCGTCGCGCACGCTGAGCCGCCCCGATATCCCGAGTTCGCGATCCAGCCACGAGTTGAGCCACGCGCCGCCGTAGGGCTCCAGCCCGACCAACTGCCAGCCGGCCGAGGCCAGATCCGGATGCTGCTTGACCCGCAGGTTCGGACTGTCGGTATGCGCGCCGACCACCCGGAACGGCGTACCGCCCGCGGAATCGGCCGTCGCCCAGGCGACCAGGGAGCCGCCGCGCACGACGTAATGCCGGCTCGGCCCGTCCGAGGGCCACGGGGCCGACTCCGAGAGCCGGGTGAAGCCGTGCGCGTCCAGTTCCCGCGCGACCGTACGGCACACGTGAAAGGGCGAGGGCGACTCATCGATGAAGGCACACAACCCAACGGCCGTGGCAGCGGTAGTGGAAACGGGCATGCCTGCGATCCTATGCAGACCTGCGGACGAGCCCCCGAACCGCTCGGCTCAATTCCCGATCAGTTCCTGAACGTGCTCGTGCAGTCCGCGAGCACTTCGGCGCGGATGTGTAGTCGCGGCATCACCTGATTGATGACGGCGACATGTTCCCGCGTCGGGTTCGGCGCAACCGTTTCGTCGCCCATCTTCGTTCGCTTGACTATCGAACCAAACTAATTTCATGTGGAACATAACCAAGGAACGATATTCCGCTCGCCAACACGGACAGAATCGGGTGTTCGGACTATTCGCGCGTTAATTCATCCGACGAATAAGGTAATACTTACTCGGCGAACTACGCGCGCGCACTAACCGCGGAAACGAGTTCCAGTAAACGCATCAGCTCGGCATACCGCCGCGCACCGATACGCGACCGCAACTCCTGTTCCGCCCGCGCCTCCTCGGCGCGCACCGCGTCGACCAGATCCGAACCGAGCCTGCTCAGGCCGATCAGGATGCGGCGGCGGTCGTCCTCGGCGGCGACTCGGAATATGAGGCCGCGCTCGGCCAAGGCATCGGCATGCCTGGTCGCGGACGACGGCGCCAGCTGCGATCTGCCCGCGAGTTCACTCATCGTGACCCCGAACTCGGTGGACAGATTCGACAGCATCGACCACTGATCGGCCGTTAGTTGCCGGGCACACAGGGCGACGTCGAGGTGCCCCAGCCAACGCCGTTCCGCGGCACGCAGCGCACCATGCAGCGTGGAATATCCGCTTACAATGGTCGTCATTATTTCCTGCCTGCCATGAATTTCGCTCGAACGAGAAGAAGAGTACCGAATGTCCGCGTTCGGCGAGGGCCCAGACGTCACGATCGAGATACTGAACATAGTCCCGATGCAGGGACCGGGCGGTATCGTCGCGGCATCGTGCGATGCGGCGATTTCCCTGACCGTCGACGAAATCAACACTGGCGCAGGATTTCTCGGTCGCGAAATTCGTACTACGAATATCGATGGCGGCCGCGACCGGCTGGCCCGCTACCGCAGACTACACGGCAATTTCGCGCCCGCACTGACCAGTTTCAGCAATATGAGCTACCAGGCGATCCACACGCTGCGCGCGATCGCGCAGACCGTCGGATCACTGCAGGTACCCGAGGTGCACGCCGTGCTCGACCAAGGAGTGCTGCTCGAAACACCGGGTGGCACACGAGGATTCCTCGGCAACCAGGCCCAACAGCACGGTTATATAGCGCTGGCCGACGGCGTCGATTTCGACATCATCGCCAAGATCACCTGACCTGGCGACAACCACGGAGTGAGTCTTACGAGCGACCCGTTCGCGGCCCGTCTCGCGTCCGCGCCGCAGGCGCGGCCATCGAACTCAGCCGAGTCGTCGAAGCACATGCGCCGCAGGCGCGAGTCTCGACGGCTCGGCCGCTTGCGACTGCTTGCAGGTCGCTCGAAAGGGTCAGCCAGACATCCGGGGGCCGCGAACACGCCGCGCCGCAGGCGCGGCCAAATTACGCAGAGACCAGGGTGTCGAGGACCGAGAGGAACAGGCCGAGGCCGTCGTCGCTCGGACCGGTCAGCGGTTCGGTGGCGTGCTCGGGATGCGGCATCAGGCCGACGACGCGACCGTTCGCCGAGGCGATGCCCGCGATGCCGCGCTGGGAGCCGTTCGGGTTGTCGCCCGCGTAGCGGAATACGACCCGGCCCTCACCCTCGAGCTGGTCGAGCACGGCGGTCGAGGCCTGGAAGCGACCCTCACCGGACTTCAGCGGGATGAGGATCTGCGCACCCGGCTCGTAGCGCGAGGTCCAGACCGAATCCGCCGATTCGACGCGCAGCCACTCGTCGCGGCAGATGAAGTGCAGGCCCTCGTTCCGGGTCAGCGCGCCGGGCAGCAGACCCGCCTCGCACAGCACCTGGAAGCCATTGCAGATGCCGAGTACCGGCAGACCCCGGCCCGCGGCCTTGATGACCTCGCCCATCACCGGCGCGAACCGGGCAATGGCACCGGCGCGCAGGTAGTCGCCGTAGGAGAATCCGCCGGGCACGACCACCGCGTCGACCTGCTTGAGATCGGCATCGGCATGCCACAGGCTGACCGCCTCGGCGCCCGCCAGCTCGACCGCCCGTGCGGCGTCGACATCATCGAGCGTGCCGGGAAAAGTAATGACCCCGATGCGCGCCGTCATGAGACGCGCACAACCTTCCATTCCTCGATCACGGTGTTGGCGAGCAGCGCCTCGGCGATCTGTTCGAGCTCCGCGTCGCTGACACTGTCGTCGACATCGAGTTCGAATCGCTTGCCCTGCCGCACATCCGAGACTCCGGCGAATCCCAGGCGCGGGAGCGCACCGGCGATCGCCTGCCCCTGCGGATCCAGGATCTCGGCCTTCGGCATCACCTCGACCACGACTCGTGCCACGCGTTGCTCCTCAGGTGGTGTGGGGGTTATCTGAGCAGCGTAGTTGTCCAGGTTGCCCGAGCTCGTGCCGGGGTCGAGTCAAATAGCATGGCCCCATGCGCATAGCCCACTTCGGCCACTCCTGCATCCTCGTCGAGTTGCACGGTAAGAAGGTGCTGTTCGATCCCGGCACCTTCTCGCACGGCTTCGAGGGCATCACCGACCTGGACGCCATCGCCGTAACCCACCAGCATCCGGACCATATCGATCCGAACCGGATCCAGGCGCTGCTCGCGGCCAATCCGAACGCGCGCCTGCTCAGCGATCCGCAGACCGCACAGCAGCGCGGCGAACCCTGGGAGGCGGTGCATGCGGGCAATGTGGTCACCCTCGGCGGCCTCCAGATCACCGGTGGCGGCGGCCGACATGCGGTGATCCACCCCGAGATCCCGGTCATCGATAACACCGTCTTCCAACTCGGCACCCCCGACGATCCCGCGCAACTCGTCCATCCCGGCGACTCGCTGTGGGTGCCGCCGGTGCCCGTCGGCGTACTCGCCCTCCCGGCGTCGGCCCCATGGATGCGCATCAGCGAAGCCGTCGACTACCTGCGCGCCGTCTCCCCCCGCACCGCCTTCCCGATCCACTTCGGCATCATCCAACCCGAAGCCCAGGGCATCTACTTCGGTCGCCTATCCGAAATGCGTCCCACCACAACCGAATTCACCGTGATCCAACCCGAAGACCATCAGGACTTCTAACCCGATAGCTACTTGGACGTCCGATCACCATGCGCTGGTACAGGCAAACGTCGAGCCGTCGGCGCATGGTGATCGAGCGGCCGACACCGCGCTAGCGGCCCTGCTCGGCGTAGGTGGTGAGGAACAGTGCTTCGGCGAGTGCCATGTGTTCGATTTCGGTGGGGTCCACGCTCTCGTTGGGGGCGTGGATGAGGCATTTCGGTTCCTCGACGCCGAGCAGCATGATCTCGGCGTGGGGGTAGGTGTCGGCGAAGACGTTGCACAGCGGGATCGATCCGCCCTGGCCCTGGGTGGTGGTCGCCCGACCGTACGATGCGGTGAGCGCGGCGTCCATCGCGGTGCGCGCGGGGCCGCCGCTGCTGGATCGGAACGGTGCGCCGGTGGCCTCGGTTTCCACCGTAAGCGTGGCCTGCCACGGCGTATTCGCACGCAAGTGCGCGGTCAGGAGTTTCAGCGCCTGGTCCGGATCGGTGCCGGGCGGGATGCGCAGGCTGAGCCGGGCGCGGGCGGCGGGCTGAATCGCCGCCGATGAGCCGACCACCTTCGGCGCATCGATACCGATCACCGTCAAAGCCGGTCGGGCCCAGAGCATATCGGCAACGGTGCCGTCCCCGGTGAGTTCGACGCCGCCGAGTACGCCTGCGTCGGTGCGGAATTGGTTCTCGGCGTACTGCACACCGGGCCAGTGCTGGTCATTGGGCAGCCCGGCCACCGTGGTGTTGCCGTGCTCATCGCGCAGCGTCGCGAGCACATGGATGAGCGCGGCGAGCCCATCCGGGGCCGGACCGCCGAACATGCCGGAATGCAAAGGCCCGGCGAGGGTTTCGATGGTGATGACGACATTCACGGTGCCGCGCAACGTCTCGGTGAAGGTCGGCACCCCGACGGCGAAATTCCCGCTGTCGCCCACCAGGATCGCGTCGGCGCGCAACATATTCGGATTGGCCTCGACGAACCGCTCCAGCCCGCCGGTGCCCTGTTCCTCGGAACCCTCGGCGACCAGCGTCACCCCGAGCGGCAGATCCGGACCCAACGCCCGCAGCGCGGTCAGATGCATCACGATATTGCCCTTGCAGTCGGCACTGCCGCGCCCGTACCAGCGACCGTCCTTCTCGGTCAGCTCCCAGACCGGAGTGCGCCAGGCGCCATCGTCCAGCGGCGGTTGCACGTCATAGTGGCAGTACAGCAATACCGTCGGCGCACCATCCGGTGCGGGACGCGAGGCGATGACCGCCTTACTGCCATCAGGCGTTTCGTGCAGGCCCACCTTGGTCAGACCCGCCGCGGCGAACGCATCGGCCACCCACTGCGCGGTGCGCTCGCATTCCTCCGGCGGGAACTGCCGGGGATCGGCCACCGATTTGAACGAAACCAGTTGGGTGAGATCGATTTTCGCCTGCGGCATCAGCGCGGCCACCCGCTGGCGCAGCGCCGCGGTGCGGGAGTCGTCGTTCATCTGCGAAACCTCATTTCCGGCACATCATTTCGCGGTGTCACCTGATTTCATGTCCTTGATCTGTTGAAGATAGGCGGTCCCCGTCCGCCCCGGCTTGCCGTCGTCGTCATGACCGCTCCCTATCTGCACGTTTTCGGTTCGATCCGATCCAGCACACTTCAGAAGCGGTCGCGGGCGCCGCTGGTTTCACTCTGGCATGAACCGATCGGTGACAAGGACGAATTCACCCGACCGATCGGTCTGTGTCGTCCGGATTTCGTATCGGACATCACTTGCTCTATGACATGCTGGTAGTCGATGGTGTTGAATGGTAAATAGTTAGCATTCATAAAAATTCTACGAATAGCCAGGTAGTGCAGCTAGTTTCGGTTCACCGGCACTGGACTCCACCGTTTAGCAAACATCACGCAATCCAACCTTGCGGAGGCCATTCGATGACAGACGGACTTGATCCCGACGACCTTTTCGCCCTACCCGGCCTGCGTCGGACCGCACCGAAATCCGGATTTCCCGCGCCGGAAATGATCCCGCAGGTCGCCTACGAGATCGTGCACGACGAGCTGATGCTCGACGGCGTCTCCCGGATGAACCTGGCGACCTTCTGCACCACCTGGGTGGACGACCAAGCGCGCCGGCTGATGGCCGAATCCCTCGATAAGAACATCGTCGATAAAGACGAATACCCACAGACCGCCGAATTGGAGCGGCGCGGCGTGCGGATGGTCGCCGATCTGTGGCACGCCCCCGATCCGGTCGGCACCCGCGGCACCTCCACCACCGGCTCCAGTGAGGCCGCGATGCTCGGCGGCCTGGCGGCGAAATTCCGCTGGCGCAAAAGGGGCGGCGGTGCTGTTTCGAGCGACCCGCAAGCAGTCGCTAGCGGCGCAACCCCCAATTTCGTCTGCGGCCCGGTCCAGGTGTGCTGGGAGAAATTCGCACGGTATTTCGATGTGGAGATCCGGCAGATCCCGCTGCGCGGCGACCGGCTGACCATGCACCCCGATGACGTGGCCGCCTACTGCGACAACAACACCATCATGGTGGTGCCGACGTTCGGCCAGACCTTCACCGGTTTGTACGAGGACGTGGCGGGCATCAGCAAGGCCCTCGATCAGCTGCAAGAATCCAGCGGCCTGGACATCCCGATCCACGTCGACGCGGCCAGCGGCGGCTTCCTCGCACCGTTCACCGCACCCGATCTGATCTGGGATTTCCGGTTGCCGCGGGTGAAGTCGATCAACGCCTCCGGACACAAGACCGGGCTCGCACCGCTCGGCTCCGGCTGGGCGCTCTGGCGCGAAGCCGCCGATCTACCCGACGAGCTGGTCTTCAATGTGGACTACCTCGGCGGCAGCATGGCCACCTTCAACCTCAACTTCTCCCGGCCCGGCGGGCAAGTGATCACCCAGTACTACGACTTCATCCGGCTCGGCCGCACCGGATACACCCGCGTGCAGTCCCAGCTCTACCGGGTCGCCCAGCATTTGACCGACGGACTGCTGCAGCTCGGCCCGTTCGAGATGATCCACGGCGGCGACCCGCAGCGCGGCATCGCGGCGGTGTCGTGGCGGCTGAAGCAGGATGTCGGATTCAACCTCTACGAACTGTCGGATCGGCTGCGCACCAGGGGCTGGCTGATCGCCGCGTACCCGCTGCCCCCCGATCGCGGGGACGAGACGATCATGCGCGCGCTGATCCGGCACGGATTCACCATCGACATGGCCGACCTGCTGCTCGACGACATCGTGCGCGGCATGCGGCAGCTCGCCAAGCATCCGCAGCCGACGCCGCTCACCCGGGAGGAAGCGGGCGGCTTCACCCATACCGCCACCGCCGTCGTGCCGAGTAAGAAAGCGAGACCGGTCAAGAAGCGGTCGTAACGCGATCCGATCGTATTCTCGTCCACCGCGCGCCGCCGCCCGGTTACGCCAATGCGGGCGGCGGCGCGCTTCTCGTGTGAGCGGTGCCGACCACACCCCGCACACGGTCTCTAGGCCGCCTTGGCGATATCGAACGGCTCCCAGCGATAGACCTCGCTGGCCGCGCCGTGGAACAGCGCCAGATCGACCGCGTCGAGCATGGCCTGCCGCGGACCCGAACGGGTGAGCTGCGCGGCGGATACGGCAAGGCGCAGCACGCCACCGCGCCGCGCGGTCCTGGCCGCGCCCATCACCAGCGCGCGACACCACCACGGTTCGGCGCGGAAACCCTCGCCGATGCCGTAGACGCGCGCCTTCTGCGCCACATTCTGTTCCAGATCGAGGATCGAGGTGAGGCCGAGCGCGAGCCGGAAGCCGACATCGGGCAGCGCGTCCATGGCGCCGGTCGAGGCGTCCCAGCGCGGGGCCGCGAAGAGTCGGGTGCGCAGTTCCACCTGTTCCAGCACCCGGTCCGCCGCGGTCAACCGCAGCCGCGCCTCATGCCGTGGCAGGGTGGCGAATTCGGCTCTGCGGCGCTTGGTCGCCGCCTGGTCGTAGCCGTGCAGCACGATCGCATCGCCGCGCGCCCGCCGCCCGCGCAGCCAGGACTGCGTCGCCGCATCCTCGATCAGCCGGTATCTGCCCTTGAGCCGGGGCGCGACCAGCAGCGAGAGGCGCACAGCACGGCGATCCATCTCGGCCGCGAACTCGATTGCCGCGTCCCGCGTGGTGTCCCGGATCCCGGAAATCGACACGATCAGCTCAGCGTTCATGAACCTACGGTGCCTGCCGCAGATGTACTCGGCGTGCAGTGCGGATGACCCGCCGACGAACACTCCGGCACGCGTCTTCCGTCGCCATACCGGCACCGCCGACGTTTGCTGGAGCGGATAACTACCAGCGATCCCAATGCAGCACCCGATCCCGAGGCACCCGAACATATGCGGTGACCATCACCGACGCGGGGCGCACCCGGCTGCGCACGGCGGAGGAGGCGATTCCGGCATATCTCGACCAGACCTTCGCCGCGTTGACCGCCGCCGAGCGAGGTCAGCTCACGGCGCTACTCGGCAAACTGCTGGTGTCCGAGTGAGCGGCCGGGGGTGCCGGCCGCGCACCGATTACGCGTCGGCCAGGCCTAGGGTGTCGAGGACCCAGGCGTATTCGAAGGCGACTTCCTTCCACTTTTCGTAGCGGCCGCTGACGCCGCCGTGGCCGGCGCTCATTTCGGTCTTGAGCAGCAGCGGGGAGTCGCCGGTCTTGGTGGCGCGGAGTTTGGCTACCCACTTGGCCGGTTCGACGTAGAGGACGCGGGTGTCGTTGAGGCCGGTGGTGGCCAGGATCGCCGGGTAGTCCTTGGCCTCGACGTTCTCGTAGGGCGCGTAGGACTTCATGTAGTCGTAGACGTCCTTGTCCGCCAGCGGATTACCCCACTCGTCCCATTCGATGACGGTGAGCGGCAGCGACGGGTCGAGGATCGAGGTGAGCGGATCGACGAACGGGACACCGGTCAGGATGCCCTTGAACAGCTCCGGCGCCAGATTCGCCACCGCACCCATCAGCAGGCCACCCGCGCTGCCGCCATCGGCGACGATCCGGTCCGCCGAGGTGCGGCCGGTCTCGATGAGATGGCTTGCGCAGGAGATGAAATCGGTAAAGGTGTTCTTCTTGGTGAGCGTCTTGCCCTGCTCGTACCACAGCCGCCCCATCTCACCGCCGCCGCGCACATGCGCGACCGCGAAGACCATGCCGCGGTCGAGCAGCGACAGACGCGACACCGAAAAAGACGGATCCATACTGGCCTCGTAGGAGCCGTAGCCGTACAGCAGCAGCGGTTTCGGGCCCTCGGGCAGATCCTTCTTCCACACCAGCGAGATCGGAATCCGGGTGCCGTCCTCGGCCACCACCCAATCCCGGTGCTGCACATAGTCGTTCGCGTCGTACCCGCCGAGCACCGGTTGCTCCTTGCGCAAGAGCAGCTCACCGGTCGCCGGCACATAGTCGAATACCTGGACCGGCGTGATGAACGAGGTGAGCCCGATCCGCAAGGTCGGCTGCTCCCACTCCGGGTTGTGCGCCGAGCCGACCGCGAAGAGCTCCAGGTCGAATTCCAGTTCGCGGCGCTCACCGTAGCCGGATTCGGTCAGCGGCCAAATGGCCACGCGGGTCAGGGCTTCGCGCCGGTAGCTCAGTACCAGATGGTTGGCGAACGGATCGATATCCTCGAGCCGGACGTCGTCGCGATGCTCGATCAGCAGCGTCATATTCGACGGATCCGACACCGGAGCGTCGGCTAGTACGAAGTTCTCCGCCTTCACCCCGTCCACGATGTCGTTGTGCAGGATCAGGAAACGGTCCTCGCCACCGACCACCGCATGTTCGGCGGAGTACTCCACACCCTCGCGCCGCGGCATGATGATCCGGAATTCCCCTTCGGGATCATCGGATTCGAGCACCCAGCCCTCGGTGGTGATCTTGGAGCTGATCCAGATCATCAGATACTTCTCCGAGCGGGTCGAGGTGAGGTGCACCCAGTAGCGCTCGTCGGGCTCGTGGAACACCTTGACGTCGTCATCCTTCGACGTGCCGAGTCGGTGCCGCCATACGGTGTCGGGCCGCCAGGATTCGTCGACCGTCTGATAGAAGACGTGTGTGCCGTCCAGCGACCAGGTCGCACCGGGCGCGGTGCCCGCGATCTCGTCGGCGAGCATCGCACCGGTGCGCAGATCCTTGAACCGCAGCAGGTAGCGCTCGTCACCGGTGGTGTCGATCGAATACGCGAGCAGATTGCCGTCGTGGCTGACGGAGGACGCGCCGAGCAGGAAGAAGTCGTACCCCTCGGCGAGCTGGTTGCTGTCGAGCAGCACCTGCTCCCCCGGGATCTCGGTATCGACCTCGAGTTGCGGCGGGGTCCACGCATCGACCCCCTCGGCCGCGGCGTCGATGGGACAGCGGCAGTGCACGCCGTACTGCTTGCCCTCGTAGCTGCGTACGTAGTACCAGAACTCGCCGATCCGGGTCGGCACCGACAGATCGGTCTCCTGGGTGCGCGCCTTGATCTCGTCGAAGATCTTGGCGCGCAGCCCGCCGAGGTGCTCGGTCCGCGCGTCGGTGTAGGCGTTCTCGGCCTCCAGGTACGCGATGACCTCGGGGCTGTCCTTATCCCGGAGCCATTCGTACTCGTCGATGAAGACGTCGCCGTGGTGCACCCGCTCGGTCCGTACCGTCTTGGCGATCGGGGCCGTCACCACGGCCGATTCATCGCCGGGGTCGGAGATCGTTCCGGTGCCACTGTCGAGAGCCATGGGGTCCACCCTACTGTTCCGCGTTCTCGCCACCGGCAGCCCGGATGATGTCGTCGAGCACCACGCCCGCGCGGTGCAGATCGGTCATGGCCTGGTCGATGCGCCGACGCTCTTCGCCCAGCTTGTCGACCAGAAACGGCGTCGCCAGCTCGTTCGGCGTGCCGTCGACATCGTGGATACACGGCAGCAGCTCGGCAACAGTGTCGCTACCGATACCCGCGGCGAACATCTCGCGAATACGCAGCACCCGCGCCACCGCCGACTCCGGATATTCCCGCTGACCACCCGAGGTGCGCTCGGCCGCGAGCATGCCCTTGGACTCGTAATACCGCAGCGATCGGACACTCACCCCGGTCCGCTCGGCCAACTCCCCGATGCGCATATACGCTCCTTGACCTGACATTGATGTCAGGTTTTATGGTACGGCCATGAAGCTGTTGAGCGAATACCGTGACCACGCATCGGCCCTGCCCAATCGGATCGTCATGTCCCCGATGACGCGATTGCGCTCGCATCCGGACGGTTCGCCGACCGCCGACGTCGCCGACTACTACGCGCAGCGGGCCGCGGCCGGTCTGATCGTGACCGAGGGCATCTGGCCGCATTCGACCGGCCAGAGCGAGGCCTGGGTGCCGGGCCTGCAAACCGGACGTCATATCGACGCGTGGCGGCGGGTCACCGAGGCGGTGCACGCGCGGGGCGGGCGCATCGTCGCGCAGCTGATGCACGGTGGTCGCAAGGGTCATCCGCTGGCCCGGATCGACGGATCCTGGCCCACCGGACCATCTTCGGTCGTGGATGCGGACCGGCCACATCTACTCGACGGCACCAAGGCGGATCCGATCACGCCGGGCGCCTTCGAGCACGCCGAAATCGCAGTAGTGGTCGGGCATTACGCGGTGGCCGCGGCCAATGCGATCGCCGCGGGCTTCGACGGCGTCGAGATCCATGGCGCGAACAGCCATCTGCCGCACCAGTTCCTGGCCGACAACACCAACCTGCGCACCGACGAATACGGCGGATCCATCGAGAACCGCATGCGCGCGCCGCTCGCGATCGTCGACGCGGTCACCGCGGCCATCGGTTCGCGGCTCACCGCGATCCGACTGTCGCCGGGCAACCCGCAGTTCAATATGGTCGAGGCCGATCCGGCACCGCTGTACCGGGCGCTGCTCGCCGAGTTGGACCGCCGCGACCTGGCCTATCTGCATCTGACCGATAACGACGACTATCCGGCACTCGCCGATCTGCGACCACGGTGGCGCGGCACGCTCATCGCGAATATCGGCGAGAACCGCAGGCCGACCTCCGCGCACGACGCCGAAGCCGTCCTAGGGCTGGGCCGCGCCGATCTGGTGTCGTTCGGCCGCGCCTTCATCGCCAATCCCGATCTGGTGGAACGGATCACCCACGAGCTGCCATTGGCGTCGATCCGGGAGGACCTGCTGTACGGGCGCGACGCGGCGGGCTACAGCGACTATCCGCGCTGGGCCGCCGGCGCGGTGCGTTGCGCCTGAGCAGCGGACGCGCGAATCCCAGTAGGCTCGCGGCATGCGTGCCACCATCGCAGTTCGCCTGCTGGCCGTGACGGGGATGCTGTTCGCCACGGCGGTGGTCGGTGCGCTCGCACCGGCTGCCGCCTAACTCACGCAACGGACGACGAACGGCCGAAACTACCTGACCGAACTGCGGATCTCCATCGACCGGCCCGCGGATATCCACGCCGACTTCACCTTCGAGCCCGACGCCACCGACGCGGAGGTCTACCGGACCGTCTACCGCACCGAGGACGTGAAGCTGTTCGGACTGCCCGCTGGCCAGGTCATCCTCGGCGCGGCCGCACTCGCCGCGATTGTCGCGGGAGTCGCCGTCGTCCGCGTGCTGCGCAAGCCGTGAAAACTCACGCCCCGATGGCAGGGCCGATGGTGTGCCAGGAGGCGTGCAGATCGTCCTGCCAGTAGGACCAGGAGTGAGTTCCGGTGGGGCTGTAGTCGACTCGGGCCGGGATGCCGAGGCCGCGCAGGCGCTGTTCGAAGGAAACGACGCAGGTGTTGACGCCGACTTCGACGGGACCGCCGAGGAAGATGTTCTCGGCCAGTTGCGGTTTGACCTCGGCCTCGTGCGGGCCCGGAATGCCGGTGCCGGTGGAGAGGTAGATCGCCTTGCCGCGCAGGCGTTCCGCCAGCAATGCGGGATCGTGCTCGGCCCAGGCCGAACTGCCCGCCCCACCCCACATGTTCACCGGGTTGCCGCCGCGATTGGCGATGGAGAACATCACCGCGCCCGTGGCGAGGGTGGTGTCGGGACAGGCGCTGTATCCCGCGACGGCACGGTACATTTCCGGATGCCGCGCGGCGAGGATGAAGGCCGCGATGCCACCCATGGAGAGTCCGCCGATGGCGTTCACGCCGTTGCCGTAGTGCGCGTCGATAATCGGCGGGAGTTCCTCGGTCAGGAACGTCTCCCACTGGTAGCGGCCGAATTTGGGATCGTCCTGCGCCCAGTCGGTGTAGTAGCTGGCCTGGCCGCCGACGGGCAGCACCACATTGACGTTCTTGCCCGCGAAGAAGGACTCGGCATCGGTGGCATTGGTCCAAGTGCTCTGGCCGACACCGGGATCGAGGCCGTCGAGCAGGTAGTAGGACGGATACGCGCCGCCGCCCGCCGGGTGCAGGACCTGGACTTGGATGATCCGTCCCATCGATGGCGATTCGACGAAGATCGCCGAGCGCGTCGGGCTCAGCTCATCGATCCATGCGGCCGATGCCGTGGCAGGCTCGACGACCACGGGACCTATCAGCGCAATTGCAAAGGCCAGCACCGAAACAGCTATCTTCGTATGCCGCATGTCCCCACCTCCAGCACCGCATGACAAGAGCATCCAACGTAACTCACGTCGAGACGTTGGGGAAGAGATTCAAGATTCCGGCGCTTCCGCAGCAAATTGACCGGTACGTAACAACTTTCACACTGACAACAACTGTCACGCCTGCGTCGCGACAAACCTACCCGGTGAGCGCACCGCGAATCGAACTGGCGAGATAGTCCAGGTCAGCGCGGCGCGGACTGGTCGGCCGGCCACGTAATCCGAACCCGTCACCCGGCGTTCGCGGAATCACATGCAGGTGTACATGAAATACTTCCTGACCGGCCGTCACTCCGTCGGCCAAGAAGAAGTTAACTCCGTCACATTCCACCTCGCTGGCCCGCAGCGCCCCTGCCAACTTCTGCCCCACCTGGAACAACTTCGCGCCGATCGCGGGATCCAGCTCCGCCAGACTCCGCGCCGCAACCTTCGGCACCACCAGCAGATGCCCCGGCGTCATCGGCCGAATATCCATGAAGGCCAGCACATCATCGTCCTCGTACACCATGCTGGCCTCCGCCCGCCCGGCAACGATGTCAGCGAAAATCGTGTACGGATTCACACCGCACCCTAACTTCGCGGCTAGAGGATCGGGGAGGGGGTGTAGCGGGCGGCTTCGGGATGTTGGTCGACGAGCTTTTGGACGGCGGCCACGACATCGGCGACCTGAGCTTCGGCGGCGCCGATGAAGGCGGACTTATCGGCGAGGGCGGCGTCGAGCTGAGCGCGGTCGAGCGGGAAGCGCGGGTCGGCGGCCAAGCGATCGAGCAGGTCGGGTTCGCGGCCCTGTTCGCGCATCGCCAAAGCGACGGCGACGGCGTGTTCCTTGATGACCTCGTGTGCGGTCTCACGGCCGACGCCGGCGCGGACCGCGGCCATCAGCATCCGGGTGGTGGCCAGGAACGGCAGATAGCGCTCGAGTTCGCGGGCGACGACGGCCGGGTAGGCGCCGAATTCGGCGAGCACGGTCAGGAAGGTCTCCATCATGCCGTCGATGGCGAAGAAGGCGTCCGGCAGTGCGACACGGCGCACCACCGAACAGAAGACGTCGCCCTCGTTCCACAGCGCGCCCGCCAGTTCGGCGGCCATCGAGCCGTAGCCGCGCAGCACCACCTGCAGGCCGTTGACGCGCTCGCAGGAGCGGGTGTTCATCTTGTGCGGCATGGCCGAGCTGCCGACCTGGCCCGGCTGGAAACCCTCGGTGACCAGCTCATGTCCCGCCATCAGGCGGATGGTGTGTGCGAACGAGGACGGACCCGCGCCGACCTGCACGAGCGCGGAGAGCACGTCGTGGTCGAGCGAACGCGGATACACCTGACCGACACTGGTGAGCACATTCGCGAAGCCGAGATGCCGGGCGACCTGCTGCTCCAGCGTCGCCAGCTTGGCCGGATCACCGCCGAGCAGGTCGAGCATGTCCTGTGCGGTACCCATCGGGCCCTTGATGCCGCGCAGCGGGTAGCGGTCGATCAGCTCGCGCACCCGGGTCAGCGCGATGAGCAGTTCGTCGGCGGCGGAGGCGAAGCGCTTGCCGAGCGTGGTGGCCTGCGCGGCGACATTGTGCGAACGACCGGCCATCACCAGCGTCTGGTACTCGGCGGCCCGCTGGGCCAGCTGGGCCGCGACCGCCACACCGTGCGCGTGCACATGCTCGAGCGAGAGCCGGATCTGCAGCTGCTCCACATTCTCGGTGAGATCGCGGCTGGTCATGCCCTTGTGCACATGTTCGTGCCCGGCCAGCGCGTTGAACTCCTCGATGCGCGCCTTCACATCGTGGCGGGTGACCCGCTCGCGCTCGGCGATGGACGCCAGATCGACCTGATCGAGCACGCGCTCGTAGTCGTCGAGCACGCCGGGTGGCAGGTCGATGCCGAGCTCGGACTGCGCCCGCAACACCTCCAGCCACAGCCGCCGTTCGAGCACGATCTTGTTCTCGGGCGACCAGAGATGCACCAGTTCGGGGCTGGCGTATCGAGTGGCAAGGACGTTAGGGACAAGACTCACGACCGCGCCTCGCTAGCGCTCGGCTCCGTCGTGCGCCTTGCGCGCCGGCACATGGTTCCCTCGCTTCGCTCGCTCACGACTGGTCAGTCTAGTGTTCGGTACCGATCCACTTGCTGCGGCGTCGCGGGCGCGACGATATCGATGACCTCCAGCAACGCCCCGCGCGCCATTCGCCTCGGCTCGGGGTCCAATTCGCTCAGCGCCGCCACCACGGCCCCGTCGACCACGGCCACCATCCTGCGCAACTGCTCCGGCCGGACCATCCGATCGGAGCGGCGCAGCACGTCGGCGAGCAGCTCATCGAGTTGTGCCCTTAGTCGTAGCTGGACTTCCCGCAGTTCCGGATGTCGCGCCGAGGCCACCGAACGCTCATAGCGCGCGATCAACTGTCCGCGCGCGCCCTCGTCGTGGCCGTCCGCCCCGACCAGCAGGTCGAGCACCAGATCGACGGTCGCCTCGGCACCGCGCCGACGATGACTCACCTCGCCGACCCGGCGGCGCATCGAGTCCAACTCCACATTGCCGCTGAACTCGACCGCCCGCGCGATCAGGTCATCGAGCGACTCGAAGTAGTACGTGGTCGACGCCAGCGGAAGGTCGGCGCGCGTCGCGACCGAGCGGTGCCGCACCGCATCGAATCCGCCTTCGAGTAACAACTCGGCGGCGGCCGCTACCAGAGCCTGGCGACGCCGTTCGCCTTTCGGGGTCGTCGCGGTTATCACCGTGCCATCGTGCCAGTCGTCATCAGCTCATCCGTGCGAAATCAGAGAGGAAACCCAAGAGTGGAAACGTAGCCAACGTTGTTTTACCGCATCTGCGCGTGCACTGTGCCGAACTGTGCAAACTCGTTGTCCGACAGCATGATCAACCGCGCAGATAATGACCTAGCCGAACGAGTGCCGCTTCGATGTCCGCGGTCGCACCGGCGAAGGAGAAGCGTACGGTCCGATTGCCCGCCACGGTATCGAAGTCGACGCCGGGCGCCAACGCGACTCCGGTGTGGTCCAGTACCTCGGCACACCACTTGCGGGAATCGTCGGTGAGGTGGCCGATATCGGCGTAGGCGTAGAAGGCGCCGTCGGCCGGCGCCAACTCGGTGATGCCGATCTTCGGCAGCCCCTCCAGCAGTAGCTGCCGGTTCACCGCGTAGCGCCGGACGTGGCCGTCGAGTTCTTCCTTGGCCTCCGCGCCGAATGCGTGCAGCGCCGCATACTGCGAGACCGCGGGCGGGCAGACGGTCATATTGGACGCGAGCCGTTGTAACGCGGGCCGCAACCCGCTCGGCGCGAGCATCCAGCCGAGCCGCCAACCGGTCATCGAAAAATACTTCGAGACCGAACCGATGACCACCGATTCGCGCGAGGTTTCCCAAGCCGACGAGGTCCGGCCCGCGCTGACACCCGCGTAGGTGATGCCGTGATAGATCTCGTCGGAGATCAGCAGGGTGCCCTGCGCATCACACCAACGGGCCAGTGCGGCAAGCTCATCCGGGTCGATCATGGTGCCGGTCGGATTCGCCGGGCTGGCCACGATGAGGCCTGCGGGCGGTTCCGGGAGCGCCTCGAGCATCGCGACCGTCGGCTGGAACCTGGTTTCGGAACCGCAGTCGAGTTCGATCACGCGGCAGCCGAGCGCGGTCAGGGTATTCCGGTAGGCCGGATAACCCGGCCTGGCCACCACGACGGTGTCGCCGACGTCGAATGCGGCCAGGAAGATGAGGGTGAACGCGCCGGAGGAGCCGGTCGTCACCACGACATCGTCGGGTTCGACGTCGTATCCATAGCTGTCGCGGTGGTGTTCGGCGATCGCCGCACGCAGCGGCAGAATCCCGAATGTCTCTGTGTAACCGAGCAATTCGGATTCGATCGCGGTCTTGGTCGCGCGCAGGACCGGGGCGGGCGCCGGCGTCGACGGCTGCCCGGCCGCCAGCACCAGCACATCGCCGTGCGTCCTGGCCCGTTCCGCGGCCGCTTTCCAGACATCCATCACGTAGAAAGGTGGAATGGCCGACCGGCGAGATTCTCTGGACACCCGACAGACGGTATATGGTCCCGCACCTCGACATCTCGCTGATACTCGGGCGTGCCGGACCGACGCCGAGAATCGCCCCGCCCTGCGGTTCGGCGTGTGCCGAACGCGCCGTGCGGGTTATGGTCGGCGTTAATGCTTGACAAGGCTCGCCGCGCGCGGCTGGACCGAGTACCCGGGGTGGGTGGCGTCGGTGTCATTCCGCCCGATTGGCGTGCCGAGCTGCGGGTACGGCGCGAATCCGAACTGCGCGCGCTACCGGGGCGGGCGCGTGCGGTGCTCGCCGAATGTAAGGAAGGTCTGGCCTGGTTGCGGCGACAACCGCCGCCCGACCTGCGTGCGCTGTGGCAGGACCGGCCCGAACCCGACTATCGCGCGCTGCTGCGCAAGCATCGAATCCTGCTCGCCGGACTGACCGCCGCCGCCGTGCTGGCGGCGGCCGATTCATCGTTCGCCTGGGGCGTCACCGATCGCACGCCCGGTCCGGACGAGGCGCAGCGCGTCGCCTTCGCCTACCCGCAGCAGATGCAGTCCACACCGCCGTCGGTGAAGCGCTATATGAACGCCATCGCCAACGGCGAACGCATCCGCGAGCAGGAGGTGGTCGCCGCGGCCGCCCGCACCACCCTCGAACGAGCCAAGGCCGAGGCCGCCGCGGCGGTCTCCGGGGAGTATCAGCCGTGGATGGCGGGCAGCGCGCCGGTCACCGTCGGTTCGGTGCTACCCGGCATCACCGGCATGGTGCTGCCGACGCGCGGCACCTTCACCTCCGGATTCGGTTCGCGCTGGGGCACTTTCCACAACGGCATCGATATCGCGGGTCCGATCGGCACACCGATCTACGCCGTCGCCAACGGCACCGTCATCGACGCGGGTCCCGCGCAGGGCTTCGGACTCTGGGTACGCATCCGGCACGACGACGGCAGCATCACCGTCTACGGCCATATGTACGACTTCGTCGTCTCCGTCGGCGAACGCGTCCCAGCGGGCATGCAAATCGCTCGCATGGGCAACCGCGGCGACTCCACCGGCCCACACCTGCACTTCGAGGTCATCATCAACGGACAGCATGTGGATCCGCAGCAGTGGCTGGCGGTGCACGGGCTCAGCTTCGGCTGAGCGCGGACCGGAATCGGGTCAGACGCTGATGCGGTCCTCGACCGCGGCGAGCCCGATATCGGTGCGGAAGTGGCTGCCCGGCAGCTTGATCGAGGCGATCCGGTCGTAGGCGTGCGCGCGGGCCTCGGCCAGGCCGGCGCCGATCCCGACAACGCTCAGCACCCGACCGCCCGCGGAAACCAGCGCGCCGTCCTCGCGCAGGGCCGTGCCCGCGTGCAGGACCGCGGACGAATCGTCGGCGCCTGCGTCGCCCGTTCCGGTGATCACATCACCGACCCGAGGGCGACCCGGATAGTTCTCGGCGGCGATCACGACCGTGACGGCCGAGCCGTCCTTCCAGCGCGGCGCGGCGACCTGGGCCAGCGTGCCGGTGGCGGTGGCGTTCAACAGCTCGCCCAGCGGACTGTCCAGTAGCGCGAGCACGGCCTGGGTCTCCGGATCGCCGAAGCGACAGTTGAACTCGATGACGGCGGGTCCGGCCGCGCCGATCGCCAGACCGGCGTAGAGCAGACCCGAGAAGGCGCAGCCGCGCCGCACCAACTCGGCGGCAACGGGCTCGACGACATCCTCGACGATCTCGGTGACCGTCTTCTCGGGCAGCCACGGCAGCGGCGTGTACGCGCCCATACCGCCGGTATTCGGCCCAGTGTCGCCGTCACCGACGCGCTTGTGGTCCTGCGCAGGCAGCAACGGCACCACCGTTTCGCCGTCGACCAGGCAGAACAGCGATACCTCCGGCCCGTCGAGGAAGGATTCCAGCAGGACCGGATGCCCCTGTTCGAGCAGCTCCGCGCCGTGGTCGCGGGCCGCGAGGCGATCGGCGGTCACCACGACGCCCTTGCCCGCGGCGAGCCCGTCGTCCTTGACCACCCAGGTGGGGCCGAAGCGATCCAGCGCGGCGTCGAGATCGGCCGGGGTGTCCACGATCTCGCTCTGCGCGGTGCGTACACCGGCCGCGGTCATGACGTCCTTGGCGAAGGCCTTCGAACCCTCGATCCGCGCGGCCGCGGCCGAGGGACCGAAACAGGCGATGCCCGCCGCCCGCACCGCGTCGGCGACGCCGAGCACCAGCGGCACCTCGGGCCCGATCACCACCAGATCCGCGTCCAGTTCGGTGGCCACGGCGACCACCGCCTCGGCGGAGGAGGGATCGACCGGCTTGGTCTGCGCGTGCTGGGCGATCCCGGCATTGCCCGGCGCCGCGAACAGCGCGGTCACCGCGGGGTCCCGGCGCAGGGCCAGGACGAGGGCATGTTCACGGGCTCCGGAACCGATCACGAGTACGCGCACGCGCATAGCTTAGGTTGTCCCCAATGGCGCAGAATCAGTAGTCCGCGCACCCGCTACTCGGGGTTCATCACTTGTACATCCCAGACGCGGATCGGCGCCCGCTCACGAGCACCAACCGTGCCAGCGCCTGTTCAGTCAGCTGGTCGGCGTGTGGTTACCGGCGACGACATCTTCGGCCGCGCGTTCGTGGTCTTGCAGCCAGGTGAGGATGGTGCCCAGGCAGCAACCGATATTGCCGATCTGACAGTGGTTGTGGGCTTGTTCGGCGGGCGTGAACAGGCGGGTGGTGACGGAACGGGCGTGCGTGAGTGCTGCGGCCTGGCGGTGCAGCTGGCGGGCGGGGACGTAGTGGTCGTCGGATCCGGCCAAGAGGAGCGCGTCGGCGGTGACGCGGTGCGAGACCGCGCGGGAGGACAGGTCGCGAGCGGCGCGGAAGAACTCGTAGGCATCTTTCGTGCCGGTGACGTGCATGCCTTGACTCAGGCCCCAGGCGGCGATCGGTTTGCGGGCGGCGGCCAGGCGGGCGGTCAGGTTGACCAGGTGGCGGGCGCGGACCGCCAGTGCGAGCCGGATCCCCGGGGTGGCACCGGGAAATGCTTGTCTGCCAAGGCATTCCAGGAAATCGTCGAGCACGTCGAGGGCGATGACGCGGCGGATTCGGGGTTCGAACGCGGCGGCGCGGATGGCCAGTCCGCCACCGAGCGAGACCCCGATCAGGGTGACGTCGTCCAGGCCGAAATGGTCGAGGACAGCGGCGACCGGCCCTTCCCATGCCGCCGTCATAGGCAGACCGTGGTCCAGGAGGGCACCGCCCTGTCCGGGGCCGTCGAAGGCGATGACGCGGTATCCGGCGCGGGCTCCGGCCAGCAGCAACGGAAAGATCTCCTCGGTGTATTCGTCGAACCCACCGCAAACGACGATCACGCCCCGCGCCAGACCCTCCGGTCGAAGGTCGTAGGTCGGCAATGCGGCCGCACCATAGGGCACGTCCACCGGAGACAACTGGTAGAGATCACGCATGGCACGCACGAACCGAGTGCGGGCGGGGGCGCGACGCGGATCGTCGACAGGCATGAAGAACTCCGCCGCGCGGTCGTAGTACGCGGCGGAAAACTCCCGATCGGTCGCCCGCGCCCGCTGCGCCAGCTCGAGGAACACCTCGACCCAGTCGGCGTACGAGCCGATCCGATCCGCAGCGGTGCGGAGCTCGGCCAACGCGGCGGGGCCGATCCATTGCAGGAAACGGTCGAGCTGGAACTCCATGCCCCGGTCCGGATGCAATCGGTGGTAACCGACGGGTTCCGCGGTGGGGGCGAAGTCGATCGTCGGCGCATCCCAGTTGACCATCAGCACTCCTTAACGCAAGAGGTATTGCGATAAGACGGTAAGCCTCGCGGGATCAAAACGCAAGATATCTTGCGTTAAGGTGGATTCGTGACTGAACCATCACATCGGTCCCGACGGACCGGCGGGCGCAGTGCGCGCGTGCGCCAAGCGGTCGTCGATGCCGCGGTGACCGTGTTGCTGGAACGAGGTCCGGACCATTTCAGCGTCGCCGAGGTCGCGACGAAGGCCGGAGTTCACGAGACGTCGATCTACCGCCGCTGGCGCACTCGGGAGAACCTCATCGTCGATGCGCTGCTGGCCACCAGCGGTGCGGTCATCCCCGTGCCCGACACCGGATCGGTGCGCGGCGATCTCATCGAGTTGGCCCGGTCGGTTGCCACATATCTGACACATCCCGCGGGCGCGACCTTCACCCGCGCGGCGGCAGTGCACGTCGATGACGAAACGATCGCGGCGGCGCGCCGGAAGTTCTGGGAATCGCGTCTGCAACTCGCGGCTGTCATCATCGAGCGCGGCATTCAGCGGCGAGAATTACCGCGGGCCACCGATGCCCGCCTGGTGCTGGAAACCGTCATCGCCCCACTGCACATGCGAGTCCTGCTGACCCACGAGCCGATCGACGACACACTGCCCGAGCGCATCGTCGATCTCATCTGTGCCGGCCTGAGCGGTACCGACACATCAATCAGCGCGTTATCGGCCACCGGCGGTCCGCGCGTGGATGATTGATGACAGGGGGCGCGAGCGCCGACCCCACCGCACCCGAAGGACGTGCTGACGATGGGTCTTATCGACGGACTGATGGGCAATGCCGGGCGCATCGAGCCCGGCAAGGCACAAGAGGAATACGCGAGGCTGATGGGCAACGGCGAACAGATCTACGCCGCGTATCTGCTTGTGCGCGACGCGATCCTGTTCACCAACCGCCGCCTCGTCCTGGTCGACAAGCAGGGCGTCACCGGCCGGAAGGTGAGCTATCACAGCATCCCCTACCGGGCGATCACGCACTTCTCGGTGGAAACCGCGGGCACCTTCGATCTGGATGCCGAACTCTGCATCTGGATCTCGGGCAGCGACGAGCCGGTGCAGAAGCGGTTCAACCGTCAGGTCGATATCTACGAGGTGCAGAGCATCCTGTCGCATTACGTCGCCTGACCGCGAAAGCCCCACGCCACCAACGACTTCTGGCCCATCGCCGCAGATCTCGACCACTGGTCGATACTGCCGATGGTGACGAATCCCGATTCGTCGATGCCGTTCGGGATGTCGATCCGCAATGCCCGCGCGGCATCGCGACGGTGCAGTTGGCGGTGCGTGCGCAAGCCAGCGGGTGCGGCGGAGACGGCGGCGGCGTCAACACCAACCCGAACCGCCGGCCGAGTAGCCTCCGGTGCATGCCTTCCGTTTTCAGCGCGATCATCGCGGGCCAACTGCCAGGCCGATTCGTCTGGGAAGACGATGAATTCGTCGGATTCCTCACCATCGCCCCGGTCACCCCCGGCCACACCCTCGTGGTCCCCCGCAAGGAAATCGACCAGTGGCAGGACATCGACCCCGACACCTTCGCGCGCCTCAACGGCGTCGCCCAGAAGATCGGCCGAGCAGTGCGCGAGGCCTGGGACGCACCCCGCGCGGGCCTGCTGATCGCCGGCCTCGAGGTGCCACACCTGCACCTGCACGTCTTCCCGGCATTCACCATGGGCAACTTCGACATCTCCGGCGCCGACCCCAACCCCACCCCGGAATCCCTCGACGAGGCCCAAGCCAAAATCAAGAAAGCCCTGCGCGAACTGGGCTACGGAGCCAACGTCCCGGACTGAGCAGGTCGACCAAAAAGGGTGGTCGGCACGCAATCATGCGCACCGACCACCCTCTTGTGGTGGAGCCCCCTGTCAGGCTCGACTGGAGCCTCCTGTCAGGATTGAACTGACGACCTTTCGCTTACAAGGCGAGTGCTCTACCACTGAGCTAAGGAGGCGGACGGGGGTCTAACTCGAAAAGCGGTGCCAATCATAACCGGGCACGCCAGCTGCGTGACACCGGCTTTACGGTGCCACGCAGTGGCGGTTCAGCAGTGAGCCCCGGCGCAGTATCGGATACCGCGGGTCAGGACTGGGCGCCCTGACGGGCCGCGTCGTCGGCGGCCATCGCGTCACGCAGGCTCTTCGGACGCATATCGGTCCAGTTCTTCTCGACGTACTCGACGCACGCAGCGCGGCTGTCCTCGCCGAATACGACTCGCCATCCGGCCGGGACCTCCGCAAAGGCGGGCCACAGGGAATGCTGCTCCTCGTCGTTCACCAGAACGAAGAAGCGGCCGTCTTCGTCATCGAAGGGGTTGGTGCTCAATTTCACCTCACTGGATACTGGCGCATGTACGGGATCGCCCTTGGCTCATCCAGCACTGTTACAGCGCCGGAAGCTCTCCACGAGCGTTGTGTCGACCCTAGCAAGGCAGACGTTACGTGTTGGCAGTTACCTCAGGCCGCGAAGAAATCGAGCAGGATCTTGTTCACGGCTTCTGGACGCTCGAGATAACCGTAATGCCCCGCATCAGGAACTTCCAGGTAGCGCGCACCGGGAATGGCCTCGGCAACCTCCCTGGACAGATATGGCGGAATCATCCGGTCATCGGCGAATCCGAGCGCGAGGCACGGCACCCTGATGCCGCGATAGGCCTGCACACGGTCGAAATCGTGGTCCATCCGGCGCTGCGCGCGAATGCCCGGTGTCACCGGCCCGCCGGTGAATTCGAACAGATCGAGCCAGTCGCGGGCCGCGGCCGGATCGGCCATGGTCGCGGGCGACATATTCATCACCGCGGTCATCGCCGCCTCGTACTTCGCGGGCAGCTTGACTCCGCTGGCATCGAGTTCGTGCTCGCCGAGCGAGAGCGTCTTCTGAAACTGGTCGAGGCGGCCGTGCGCGGCCATGAACACGGCCTTGCGCACAAGTTGCGGACGCGCCAGCGCGAGTTCCTGAGCCACCCGTGCGCCCATCGAGGTGCCGACCACCAGCGCGGGGCCCTCGGCGAGCAGTTCGATAAGTCCCGCGGTGTCCCCGACCAACTGTTCGAGGGTCATGCCACCGGCCGCCTCGAAGGACGGTTTGATGCCGCGGTTATCGAAGGTGCAGACCCGATATCCCGCCTTGACCAGCGCCGGTACCTGGTGCAATTCCCAGACCCGCCCCGGGCTGCCGGTGCCCATGATCATGACGACCAGCGGTGCCGTGCCCCGCACATCCGTGCCCTTGGCAGGATCGCCCTTGACCTGATAGTTGAGCGAAATTCCGTTCACCGTGGCCAGCGGCATATCGACCCTTTCGTGGAGTTGGTACTGCGTTCCCACGGTATAGGGCGGCGTTTCCGGCGGATAGCCGACGGGTATGCCCGCGCACGTGTCCGAGGTCACCCGTATCCGGGGGCGGCATACCTGCACCGGGGCCAGATACCATTGACTATTCGCACGTACGAGCGTACTAGCCGGGAGGACAACAAGATGGCCGCGAAGAGCAGCGCGAACGACATCGCGGACGACGATCTGGAACCACTCGCCGACGAGACCGCCCGTCAGGCGCAGCGTGTTGTCGCGGCCTACGCGGAGGATGCCGACGAATGCCGGATGCTGCTGTCGATGCTGGGTATCGGGCCCGGCACGCGGGGAGAGTAGCAACCGCGACGTCAACGGCGACGTCGACTGAACCGATAACTTCACCGGGAACAGCGACGCGCAAAGGATGCGTGAGGCACCAGATGACCGAACAGCCGTCCGACGACTCCGACCACGCCCTTCCAGAGACTCCGCCCGAATCAAACACCACGGTGGTCACCTCCGCCTTGGCCGAACCGGACGGAGCGGGCTCCGGCTTCGTTGTCGTCGCCAATCGGCTCCCGGTCGACCTGGAGAAACTGCCCGACGGCACCACCCGCTGGAAGCGCAGTCCGGGCGGTCTGGTGACCGCGCTCGAGCCGGTACTCCGCAATAACAAGGGCTCGTGGGTCGGCTGGGCCGGTGTGCCGAACGTCGATATCGACCCGATCATCGAAGACGGTCTCGAACTGCATCCGGTAACGCTGACCGCGGGCGAAGTCGCCGACTACTACGAGGGCTTCTCCAACGGCACGCTGTGGCCGCTCTACCACGATGTGATCGTGCGCCCGGTCTACGACCGCGCCTGGTGGGCCGCCTACGTCACGGTGAACCGGCGTTTCGCCGAGGCCACCGCGAAGGTCGCGGCCGAGGGCGCGACCGTCTGGGTGCAGGACTACCAGCTGCAACTGGTGCCGAAGATGCTGCGGATGCTGCGCCCCGATCTCACCATCGGGTTCTTCCTGCACATTCCGTTCCCGCCGGTCGAGCTGTTCATGCAGATGCCGTGGCGGACCGAGATCATCGAGGGCCTGCTCGGCGCCGATCTGATCGGCTTCCACCTGCCCGGCGGCGCGCAGAACTTCCTCTACCTGGCCCGCAGATTGGCCGGTCAGCCCACCTCGCGCGGCACCGTCGGCGTGCGCTCGAAACTCGGCGTCGTGCAGGTCGGCTTCCGCACGGTGCGGGTCGGCGCATTCCCGATTTCGATCGCCTCGGCCGAACTCGACGAACATTCGCGCCGCCGCTCGGTCCGCGAACGTGCCGCGAAGATCCGTGCGGAACTGGGCAATCCGAAGAACATCCTGCTCGGCGTCGACCGCTTGGACTACACCAAGGGCATCGACATCCGCTTGGCCGCACTGGAGGAGCTGCTGCTCGAAGGCAGGCTGGATCCCGCCGAGACCGTAATGGTGCAGCTGGCCACCCCGAGTCGCGAACGGGTGGAGAGCTATATCCAGATGCGCGGCGATATCGAGCGCCAGGTCGGCCGGATCAACGGCGAATTCGCCAGGGTCGGCTACCCGGTCGTGCACTACCTGCACCGCCCGATCCCCCGCGACGAACTCATCGCCTTCTTCGTGGCCGCCGACGTGATGCTGGTCACACCGCTGCGCGACGGCATGAACCTGGTCGCCAAGGAATACGTGGCCTGTCACAGCGGCCTCAACGGCGCCTTGGTGCTGAGCGAATTCACCGGCGCCGCAGCCGAATTGCGCCAGTCCTACCTGTGCAACCCACACGATCTGAACAGCGTCAAGGACGCCATCATCGACGCACTGGAGGACGACCGCGACACCCGCCGCCGCCGAATGCGCTCCCTGCGCCGCCAGGTACTCGCCCACGATGTGGACCGCTGGGCGCGCTCCTTCCTGGAGGCGCTGGCCCAAGACCAGGTCGCGGGCAGCGCCCTCCTCACCGACGACGACGTATACCCCGAATCGCGTGCACCCCGCCGCTAACCCCGCCACCACGGAGCGAGTCTCACGAGCGGCCCGTTCGCGGCCCGTCTCGCGTCCGCGCTGAAGGCGCGGTGATCGAACACAGCTCGGACGCGAGACCGAGGCGGCCGCGAACACGCCCCGTCATACGCGCGGCTAATCCAGACAGGGGCTGCTGAGATCTGTCTGCGTCGCGTCCTACGGCGCTGAAGCGAGCTTTCTAGTCGAACGGACCGAGGTACCGCGTGCCACGTCGAGCTGACCTCGGCCAGCGCATTGCGGGCTTCTTTCTCGGTGTCTGGGGAGTTGCGGCCTAGTCTTGGTCTGCCCCCTGGCCAGATCACGATTACCGGTATGCCGCATTCGCGGGCGACGGCCACCACGTCAACTGTGCCGCCGTAGCCGCGCGCTGGTTGCCCATCCCAAACCGCTAGTAGTTCGTCGGCGTTGTCGAGCGTCATCCGAATTGCAGAACTCGGGAGCGCCGGAACCCGGTCTCGCGGGAGGCGTCCTCCCATGCTTCGATGTCGTCCCGGACTTGGTCGAGGTGCGCGAGGATACCGTCGACGGCATCGGCGCCGAGCACCAGTCGCAGTGGCGTGCGGTCGGCGTCGAGGGCAGTGAGCACGAGGGCCGCGCCGCGGGCCGGGTCGCCGGGCTGTTCACCTTCACCTGCGGCGATGACAGCGCGCATGCGGCCGACTGTGCCAGTGTAGTCGGGCAATGCGGGGCTGACCGTGGTGTTGCCTGGCAGGCTGGTGCGGAATGATCCCGGTTCGACGATCATCACCTTGATGCCGAGCGGCCGGGCTTCCCTCGCGAGAGCTTCCGACATGCCTTCGATGGCGAACTTGCCGCCACTGTACGCAGCGAAGCCGGCCCGGGAGGTTTGTCCTCGCAGGCTGCTGACCTGGATGATTGCTCCCGATCGTTGAGCGCGCATATGTGGCAGGACGGCGCGGACGAGCGCGGCAGGCCCGAAGACGTGCAGTTCGAACAGATCTCGCAATTCCGCGTCGGAGGTCTCCTCGAATGATCCGATATGGCTGCGCCCGGCATTGTTGACCAGGACGTCGATGTGGCCATAGCGGGCTGCGATGTCCGCGACAGCGTTCGCGATCGCGATCTGATCGGTGACGTCGAGCCTCAGCGCTTCGACCCGATCCGGGTAGGCGGCGACGAGATCGACCAGGGTTTCCGGTCGTCGTGCGGCCGCGACGACAATGTTCCCGGCAGCGACGGCCGCCTCGGTGATAGCCCGACCGAAGCCGGAATTGGCGCCTGTGACAATCCAGATCTGGTTCATTTCTTCAGCGTGCGACCGGATTCCGGGGTTTGTCCAAGAGCAATCGTGATAACCATTGGTTATGGACGTGCGCGGAAGGGATCTGCGCTACTTCCTGGCTGTCGCGGAAGAGCTCAGTTTCACGCACGCGGCCGAACGGCTCTATTTGTCACAGCCGGCACTGAGCAAGCAGATTCGGGCACTCGAAAGACATTTGGGCACATTACTTTTCACCAGGGATCGACAGCAGGTAACACTCACGCCGGTCGGCGAGGCACTCGTCCCGCACGCATACATGCGGGTTCATCGCGCTGCGCTCCAGTTCCGGAGGCGCGCGGGAGCGCCGCTTCGTCGGAGGTTCACAACGCTTCGCACTCGCCCTGGCCGATGAACTCGGTTACGGCATTCTTCTCGAACAGCCGGTACAGCGTATCGAGCACACCGATGGCATCGTCGTGCATGCCGAGACCATGACCGTGATCGCCGAACGAGCAGTCGTCGCAATGAGTCCCACCCCGGCCGCTCACCCGGATTACCACAGCAACCTATCCGGACAAAGCATGGCGCTGCTGGTCACGGCCCTAGGAACAATCGCTCGCACGGCAGGCGCGGCAGCAGCCGAGAGCACTCGATGATGTCGCGGATCAATTCGATTGTGCACCAATGCTTTCGCTCCCAATCGTGGATCAGATTGCGGGCCGCCACCGCAGTGGCCGTGAAGTCGAAGTCCAGGTCGGCCAGCCAGATCCGCAGGTGCACATCACCTTCGGATGGGAACCATCCTTCCGTAGTCATGGCATATCGCCTCCTCGGGCGCCGTAAGGTAGGTAATCCTGCAGCCGCCAGCCTTCCTCCGGAGTCGCCAGTCGGACGAACACGTCGGGCTCACCAATCACGACTCCGCCTCCACCAGCGGCAAGTCCGCGATCACCCAGCCACCCCGATTCCAGGTCAACCTTTCTGGACGAGGCACTCGCATGCTTGGGCTCCGAGGAAACCATCGCAGCAAATCCTGTCCGACCACTACTCAAAGCTCGCCTTCGAGCAGTTCTCCAAACTCAACGCCATGCTGTATATGACGAATCCAGCGGAGTACTTCAGGACGAGACTTGTGCGTTCAGCACCCGTGCGCCGCTACGCCGAAGCCCTCGGTCACCCGACCGGAAACGTCTCCAGGTCCACGCCGTTGTGAACCACCGCCGACGTCGTTGTCGGGCGATGAAAGTGGTGACACTCTCATCTGGAGGCGAATCCATCCAAAATCGGGTGACCGTGCACTCACCCGATCGAAGGCCAGGTAATGCGGCATTGCATTCCAGCACGACATCTGTGGTCCAGCGTTCAACTGCTCCGATGGGTATGCATGCAGGACGCGGCACCGCCCGCAAGAGCGTCGAGTCCAGCGACGCACGGCTGCCGACGTGGGTAAGCGCACTCTCCTGGTTGACTCACTATCACTGGCCGGGTCGCCGGGCTGTTCTCCGTCAGATGCGGCGATGCCAGCGCGTATGCCGCCGACCGTAGCAGCGTAGGCGGACAATTCGGAGCTGAGCGTGGTGTTGCCGGGCGGGCTGGTGCGGAACGAACCCGGCTCACCCGAAGTTCCGCGTCGGAGGTCTCCTCGAACGCTCCGATATCGCAGCGGCTGGCATTGTTGAGCAGGACGTCGATGTGGCCGTAGCGGGCTGCGATGTCCGCGACAGCGGTCGCGGTCTGATCGGTGACGTCGAGGCTGAGCGCCTCGATCCGATCCGGGTGGGCGGCGACGAGATCTGCCAGGGCTTCGCGTCGCCGCGTGGCTGCGATGGCAATGTTCCCCGCGCCGACTGCCGCCTCGGTGATGGCCCGACCGAAGCCGAAATTGGCGCCTGTGACAATCCAGATCTCGTTCCAGATCTCGTTCATTTCTTCAGCGTGCAGGCGGTTCGGGGGCGTGTCCAAGATCTGTCATGATAACCATTGGTTATGGACCTGCACGGACGCGATCTGCGCTATTTCTTGGCTGTCGCGGAAGAGCTGAACTTCACGCGCGCGGCTGAACGACTCTATGTGTCGCAACCGGCACTGAGCAAGCAAATTCGGGCACTCGAAAGACACTTGGGCGCTCCACTTTTCACTCGGGATCCGCAGCAGGTGATACTCACCCCTGTCGGTGAGGCACTGCTCCCGCACGCACGGACAGTACTGGAGGCACTCGATGCCGCGACCGCGGCGGTGGAGCAAGCGCGAGCGGCCCAGCGAAGCACCCTCGTGATCGGGATGGGTGCCAGCCCGGGGCGCGGCGGACTGCTTCCGGCGGTGCGATCGCGGTTCCTCGCGGCCTACCCCGAAGTCACCTTGAAGTTACGTCAGGTGGGCTGGCAGGACCCGACCGCCGGACTGTCGGACGGCAGCAGCGATCTGGCATACATTCGGCTCCCATTGCCGGATCCGGGGCGCTACGCCACCACAGTGGTATCGGAGGAACCCCGGCTGATCGCGCTGCCTCCCGGACATCAGCTGGCGGGCACGACGGCATTGGACTTCGCGGACCTGCTGAACGAGCCGTTCCTGGCACTGCCGCGCGCGGCAGGACCACTGCGGGACTACTGGCTGGCAATGGAGAAGAGGGCCGGGCGGCCGGTCCGCGTCGGCGCCGAGGTGGCCGGTATCGATGAGGTCAACGAAGCTCTGGCGGCGGGCCTCGGCGTGACCCTGACCGCCGCGGGCGACATCCCGTTGCTCGACCACGGCGGGGTGACTTTCCGCCCGGTCCGCGATCTACCCCCGCTACTTTTTGCGCTCGCCCGCCGCGCAAACGACCAGCGCCCTCTGGTTCGGGCCTATGAGCAGGCGCTACGAGCAGTCCGCGACAGCGACGAGAAATAGGAGCACCCAGTGCCTGCGCAACCGCGCGCATGGGCCAGATCCACGGTGTCGAATGCGGCACGTCCACTACCGCCCATCGGAGCAGCGGATGTGGAACTTGTTGCCAATGGTCACCTTTCGCGTTCAGAGCCAGCTGGGCACGGCAACCGCCGGACCCGTTGTGGTGATACCGATCGCCCCGCGGCCGGTCGCCCAGCGAGTCACCGCGGCAAGCGATCCCGTGATCGTGGTGCCGGTCGGGCTTTCGGGCTGCACCGCGACCGGCGGTCGATCATCGATTCGAAAGGCCAAACCCGTGCCGACATCCCGTTTACGCCAGATACCGACCACATCGTCGAGCAGGCTCTGAGCGATCACGTCGGGGAATACGTCGAAACGACCACCGTTGGCCAGGTCCACCGTGTGAATCCACACCTCACGGCTGCGCATCCACAGTGTCTCCACGGCCGGAACCGAACGGCCATGGACAGTAAAGACTTTCGCATCCCAGGCCGCGTCCGGGAGGTTCCGCCACTTCTCGTCGAGCCGCGCGACCGTGTGGTCGAACAGATTCCGCAGGGCCGCGGGCGACATCGTGGCGCCCTCCTCGATATCCCGCCCGCGTTGCTCGGGCGAGGTGTACATGGGTGTTTCGTTACCCGTTGCCGCCCAGTCGAGCAGATTACCCAGGGCTACCGCGTTGTAACTCACATGCGCGACGAGGTGGCGGCGAGTCCAGCCCTGCAGCAGGGTCGGTTCGCCCAGTTCGGCATCGGTGAGCGCGCCGAGCCGCTCGGTGAAATAGGCGGTGCCACAGCGGGCGAGCAGCGATTGTTCGGTGCGCACGAGATCGTGGAATCCCATCAGCGTCGAGGCTCCTATTTGACGATCGTCTTGTTCCGGACAGTCCCGAGGCCCTCGATGGTGACCTCGACGGTTTCCCCGTTCTGGATGTACACCTCGGGCTTGCGTGCGTGGCCGACACCGCCGGGAGTCCCGGTGCAGATGACGTCGCCTGGTTGCAGGGTGACGATGTGGGAGATGTAGTCGATCAACTCGGCGGGCTCGAATACCAGATCGTCGGTCGTGGTGGTCTGCACCGTACGGCCTTCGAGCTTGGTCTCGAGCGTGCTTCCGAAGGTGTACGAGTCCGTGGTGGTGAGGAAGGGACCGAAGCCCGCGGTCTTCTCGAAGGACTTGCCCTGATCCCATTGCAGGGTGCGGGTTTGGTAGTCGCGCATCGTGTAGTCGTTGATGACCGAGTAGCCGGCGATGTAGGCCTCGGCGTCGGCTTCGTCCACCTGGTAGGCGGTCCTGCCGATGACTACGGCAAGCTCACCCTCCCAATCACATTGCGCCGCTGCGTAGGACGGAACGACGACGTCGTCGTATGGCCCGGTCAGCGCTTCCGGGAACTTGGCGAACAAAGTCGGGTAGGCAGGCAGTTCCCGGCCCATTTCCTTGATATGGGTCGCGTAGTTCAGGCCGACGCAGATGACTTTGCTGGGTTTCGGGACCACCGGGGCGTATTCGGCGCCCGCGAGCACAACCCCTACGCCATCGGCCGCTTCGGCGATGGTCCGCCAATCAGGATCCGCGAGCAGCTCGGACAGATCAGCGAAACCTTCTATGACAGTGGCGAATTCGTCGCTGTCCACACGAACGGCCGCGGTGGCGTTGGCGTTCGCGGCGAGGCGTAGGGTGGCGAGTCGCATCGGATCATGCTCCTTCGGAAATCTGGGTGCGGTCGAAATGCAGGCGTTCGACGATGGGGGCATCGGAGAACATGAACAGGTCCAGGCCGTGGTCGGTGTCGATGGACCATTCCGTCCAGGACGGGACGGCGATCATGTCGCCCTTCCCGATCTCGCAGACCTTGTCCCCCAGTTGGAATCGTCCGGTGCCGTCGAATACCTGGTAGACGGACGAGCCGACGTCACGGCGTGGGCGGGTGCGCGCGCCGGCGCGCAAGCGGTGGAATTCGGCGCGAATGGTCGGCATGACATCGCCGCCGGTGGTGGGGTTGGTGTAGCGCACCGCAGCATGCCCGGGTTCGGTGGTAGCGGCGTGGCCTTCGTCCTCGAGGGCGAGCTGTTCGTGCAGTGCCGCATCGGTGTGTTCCCACCGGTAGGCGGCGATCGGCGAGCTGGTCTTGCTGCCCAATCCGACCAGCGGGCGCAATCCGGGATGCGCCCAAAGTCGTTCTGCGCGTGAGATATCCGGCGTGCCATCGTCGGTGACACCGTCGGAGCCGAATTCGAAGAACCCGGTGTCGGTGTACTTGACGAACGGAATGTCGAGGCCGTCGATCCATGCCATCGGCTGATCGGTCTCATTGTGGTGGCCGTGGAACGCCCAGCCTGGTGTCAGCAGGAAATCGCCGCGACGCATGGCGACCGGATCGCCGTTGACGACCGTCCACACACCTTCGCCCGCCACGACGAATCGGAAAGCGTTCTGCGCGTGGCGATGTTCGGGTGCGGTTTCTTTCGGGCCCAGGTATTGAATGGCGGCCCAGAGCGTCGGGGTGACGTACGGTACGCCACCCAGACCAGGGTTGGCCAGAGCGATGGCCCGGCGTTCTCCCCCACGTCCCACAGGCACGAGATCGCCGGCGCGCTGGGCGATCGGATAGAGCGTGGACCACTTCCAGACGAAGGGAATCGCCTTCGACGCCGGTATCATCGGCATGAGGTCGTTGGTCTGGGTCCAGAGCGGGTTCAGGTGTTCGGCAGCGAAGTCCTGGTAGAGCTGCTCCAGCGCCGGGTCGGGCACGGTCGCGGTGTCGACATTTTCGCTGGTGCTCATAGCTTTCCGCCTTGTTCAGACCGCATGCGCGGTGCCCGGTTCCAAAACGACGAGTTCACAGCCTTCGGGCCCGAGATTCCGCAACAGCTGGTAGTGCAGTTGCTGATGCATCTGAGCGAGTCCGGCCTGGTGGATGGGGATGGCGACGCGAGGCGCAACGCGGCGCAGGAAGTCGATGCCTTCGCCGATCTTCATCCACGGTCCGCCGGCGGGGACGAGCAGCACCTCGATCGCATGCCCTGCGGGGAAGGTCTCGAGGTCGTCGCCGGGATGCAGGACCGATCCGTCGATGATGTAGCCGTTGTTGAGGACGTTCGCCAGCGCGGCGTGAATGCACGCGTGCACGCCGCCGATCACGTCCACGCGTACACCGGCGACCCACAGTTTGTCGCCCGGCTGCACCGTGGTAACGGTCCGGTCGAGACCCGAAAGCAGTGCGGCGCTGGCGGAATCGGCCACGATGTCGGCGGTGGGATTCGCCGCGAGCAGCGTCGTCAATCGGTCGATGTCGATATGGTCGGGGTGGGAGTGGGTAATCAGCACCGCTGTCAGGCCACGGAGTCCTTCGAATCCGGTGGAGTAAGTGCCGGGGTCGATGAGGACGCGGACCTCGGTGCCGGGCGCGGGAATCTCGAGGAGCACGCAGGCGTGCCCGAAGTGGGTGATTTTCATTGTTCTCGTTTCCATGTTCAGAGCCAGCACGGCAGAGCTGGAAGCCTTCCGTCCGGGGTTTCGAGTAGTCCTCCGCCGCTGCGACCGGTCACCCAATCCAGCAGTCCGGCTGGGCTTCCGCTGATCTCGACAGGCGCCGGATAGTTCTCTGGCCGGCTTCGCAATACCTGATCGAATCCGGTCGGCCGCAGCACGAGCGCCGGCCAGTCACCCCGGTGCCGCACCGCTCGTACCGCATCGGCCAGTAGCTCGTCGATCAGATCTGCGGGCAAGTCTTCGAAACGACCACCCAGGTCCACGTGGTGAACGGTGACTTCCCGCAGCCGTAGCCACACCAAGCGGGAGACGGTGACCAATTCCCCTGTGGGAGTGTGGATCAAACGCCCACAGTCGGCGGCGCGCAACCCGGACACCGTTGTGTGGAGCCGCTCCGCCGAGTCGATCGCGTCGGTGATCAGCACCGCGCCGGGCCGGTCCGCACCGGTGTCGACCGTCCATCGCCGACCAGAATCGCGGCCGGTCAGCTGGTTGTTCACGCTGTCGGCGTGGTTCGCCAGGTGGGTGACCAGTGCCCCGGTGGTCCATCCGGGCAGTGTCGACTGCTCGTTGAAATCCGATTCCCAGTACTCGTCGATGGTTTCGAGCAGGCGTTTCGTCTCCGACTCGAGCCAATCGAGGAGCCGATCAGTGGACATCGGCCTGCGCTGCGCGTCTGGCCAGGTACTCCCAGCCGACGCCCAGCTGACCTGGGTTCCAGATCTGATCACGTTTGAAGCGGGTCTCCTGCTCATCCGACCATACCTTCGATCCACCCCCGGCCAGTGCGAGAAGTTGTGTGCGGCAGGCACGTTCGAGCAGTACCGCGAACATGACAGCGGTCGCGGCGTCAGGTCCGACCGTCACCGCACCGTGGTTGGGCATCAAGATGCCGTTCGCGTCACCGAGCGTCTCGGCGAGGGAGCAGCCCAGGTCCCGGGTCGCGATGAGAGCGCCGGTTTTGGTGAAGCGGGGCAGCTGCGGATAGGCGAATGGCACCGCGTCATGCGAAATCGGCTGCAGCTCAACGTCCAGGGAGGCGAAGGCGGCCAGTGCGGGCGCATGGGTGTGCACGACACAGCCCACGTCCGTGCGCCGCGCCATGATCTCGGTGTGGATAGGGAATTCGAGGTGCCGTTTCCCCTCCCCCGTCAGCACAGCGCCTTCGGGCGAGACGAGGTGAACCTTCTCGGCATCGATCTCTTCGAATCCCCAGCCGGATGCCTTGATCCACACGCCTTTACCCTCGGGGTCGCGGACCGAGACGTGGCCCCACACCATATCGCTCAGGCCTGCGAAGGCGAGCGCACCGCTGGCCCGGATCACCTCGTGCACAACGTCGTTCATCAGTACTCCTATCCGACGCGGGTCTGGTAGAGCCAGTCCAGGTCGACGTAGTGGTCGGTGGTGTCGCGGGCGAAGACCCGGTTGCGCAGTTCGCGCAGGATAGGGTCTTCGGTATGCCAGATTTCGCCCCATATGCGGGCGACCGACTGGATCTGGGCGGTGCGCGGAATACGTTCGGCCTGATATGCCGCGAAGGCTTCGTCGACGTCACCGTCGTGCTCGACCATGAACCGGGTGAGGCACTCGGCGTCCTCGATGGCCTGGCAGGCGCCCTGTGCCAGGTATTGCAGCATCGGGTGCGCGGCATCCCCGAGCAGGGTGACCCGTCCGACGGTCCAGTTGGCCAGTGGTGCACGGTCGTACATCGGCCAGCGCTTCTCGCGCTTGAACTGGGAGATGGACCTGCGTACCTGCCCACAGGCGGTGCCGAAGTGCTGGTCGAGCTCGTCGGGGGTGCCCCACTCCTCGGTTCGGGCGATCGCGGGGTCAAAACGATCGCTACGGAACACTGCGACCTGGTTGTACAGGTGGCCACCCCGGATCGGGTACTGCACGAGGTGCTTGTTCGGTCCTATCCAGATGATTTCGTCGTCGTTCTCGACGGGGGCGGTGACCTCGCGCATCGGGAGCGCTCCTCGGTAGGCGACATAGGCCGAGCAGATGGGGTCGTCGTCGGACAACAAGGTGCGGGTTTTGGACCACAGGCCGTCCGCGCCCACGACCGCGTCGCACACGTATTGGGTGCCGTCGGCGAAATCGACCACCACCGTGTTGTTCTCACGGTTCGCGATCCCGGTGACCATCTTGTCGGGCTCGAGGGTGATGTTCGTCTGCGTACGGCAGGCATCGAGCAAGGCGTCGAGCAGATCACCGCGGTGCAGCACCGAGTAGGACTGTCCGTAGCGTTCGACGAACCGGTCCGCGAGATCGACCGTCGCCAGGTGCTCACCGGAGTCGATGTCGAGAAAGACCAGGTTCTTCGGCCGGACCACGATCCGCTCGATGGCGCCGCTCAGCCCGAGCTGATCGAGGATCCGAATCGCGTTGGGCGCCAATTGAATACCAGCGCCGATTTCACCGAACTCCGACGCCTGTTCGACGATATGCACAGCGAAACCCGCCTGTGCCAGAGCCAGCGCGGTGGTCATACCACCGATGCCGCCGCCGATGATCAGAAAGGGAACACGCATGACTTACTACTCCTTGATCCATGAGGCCGCGAGCGGGGTGTCCACACCAATCGCGCCGAGCCCGACCGCGCCGCCGGGGTCGCCGAGGGCTTTTTCGCGCCCGGGTAGCGGTAGCGCGAAGAACGCGGCATTGTCCTGCTGCCAGGTCGGGTCGGTGATGTCCTTGGGGCTCTGGATCGCCGACACCGGGCATTCGGACAGGCAGTTGCCACAGTCGATGCACTCGTTCGGGTTGATGTAACGCTTGGTGAGACCCTCGTAGATGCAGTCCACCGGACACATGTCGACGCAGGAGCCGTCGAGTTCGTTGATGCAGGCGTCGTTGATGACATACGCCATGTCAGGCCTCCTTTCAGGCCGGGGCATCTTCAGGCCACCGGCTGGGGCGACATCTCGGTGGAGTGACCGGGGAACAGGGCTTCTCCGGGCCGCAGCGTCACCGCGATGTTGTTGACGGCCGTGGCTGCCTCGCCGAATCCGACCGCGATCAGTTGCACCTTGCCGGGGTAGGTAGTGATGTCACCGGCGGCGAATACGCGAGATCGGCTGGTGGCCATGGTGGTATCGACTTCGATCTGCTTATCGGTCATGTGCAGCCCCCACTGGGTCAGTGGGCCGAGCGCGGCGATATAACCGAGAGCGGGAATGAGGATGGTGGCGTCGAGTTGCTCGCTGGTGTTATCGACGCAATCGCGGACTGTCACCGCGCGCAGCGAGCCGTTGCCGTGCACCTGCGCGATCTCGCTGTTGATGATCATGCGCGCCGGGGTGGCCGACAGCTGGGCCAGCGCGCTCTCGTGCGCCCGGAAGCGGTTGCGCCGGTGCACAACGGTGACCGAGCGTGCGTGTGAGACAAGGGAATTCGCCCAGTCCACCGCACTGTCTCCGCCGCCGACAACGATCACGTGATCGTTTGCGTACTGCTCGGGCGAGCCTACGACGTATTCGACGCCGCGCCCGGTGAATCCGTCCAGCGCGGGCAGCGGCCGCGGACTGAATCGGCCGATGCCCGCAGTGACCAGGACCGCGCCGGCATGGATACGGGTGCCCGTCGCGGTGGTCATGATCAGCGAACCGTCGGGCTGGTCCTCGAGCGTGGTGGCCTCTTGATTCAGCAGAATGGTCGTATCGGCGGTCGTCGCCTGCTCGACCAGGCGATCGATGAGGTCCCGGCCGCGGACCGCAGGAAAGCCGGCGACGTCGTAGATGAATTTCTCCGGATACAGCGCTGCGGTCTGCCCGCCCAGGTGCGGGAGGCTGTCGACGAGGGCGACACGCAATCCGCGCAGGCCTGCGTAGTAGCAGGCGAATAGCCCAGCCGGACCGGCTCCGGTGATCAGCAGATCTGTTTCGATCATGGTCAGCTCCAGATCAACCCGTCGGCGGCGGGCTCCTCCTGTGCCAGGTCGGCGTACGCTCGCTGCGCGGCCGGATGTAGCGGGACCGGAGTCTTCGCCATCGCGGCCGGATCCAGGGGGTAGCCGACCGGCGTGTGGTCGGGGGCCAGGTGCATGTATTGAGCCTCGAGCGCCTTGCGCTGCTGGACCATGCACCAGGTCGCCAGGTAGGCGATATCGTCGGGCAGATCGTCGCGGCAGAGCACCACCAGATCGGCGAAATCCAGTGTGCGGAGGTCACTTTCGAGACCAGGAAGGTATCCGGCTTCGACAGTGGCCGTGCCCCAGCCGAGTTCGGCGAAGCCGTCGATGACCTCGTCTCCCCAGTCCAGGTAGCGAACCGGCCGTCGGTCGGCGATGCGCTGCCAGACCGGCATCATGATCGCTTCATTGATCAGCACGTTGGCCTGGCCGGTGGTGAACGCGTGGAGTGCGGGGAAAGGCCGCTCCCAGTAGGCGAAACGGGCGCCGTCGGCTACCAGGGTTTCCGGGTCCGCCCCGGCCAGCCGCAACCCGTGATGGGCGGCCATACCGATGGTGTTGATCCCGTCCTCCGCGCAGGTCGCGATGACCAGTTGGTCGGCGACCTTCGCAAGATCGGACATCCTATGCACCGGCAGGCTCGCATCGACCGCGATGACCAGACGGTCACGGTGAGTGATCGAGCCCAGAGCCCGCAGGTTCGGCTGCGGGCCGATCCCGATCGGTCCGCAGCCGTCGAAGACGAGCCGGATGGCCGGGGCCGGGGTCATCACGGTGATGTCGACATCGCCCGCGAGCAGCGCATCAGTCTGATCGCGGCCGCCGCGCCCCGCCCAGGTGGCGAAACGTGAACCGGCACCGGACCTGTCGCCGATCTCCTGGGCCAGCCATCCGCAGATACGGGTCATATTCGCCTGGCCCCAGTCGGCGCGGAACTGCAACGTGATGTCCCGCTCGATCCGAGGTGCGGCCGTCGCCCGCACTCCCGCTGTCATTCCGCGACCAGAGCGCTCAGACCCACCTCATCGAGCGTCAGGTCGATCTCGTTGATGGAGTCGAACGGAAATCCGACCCGCTCGAACTCCTGCTCGACCGACGCCGCGTCGGCCGCCTCGTACAGGGTCACGATGAACCCCGTATCGGTATTGGCTTCCAGCCGCTTGAACGTCGCGTGCACACCCTTGGCTACCTCGGGCCCGAAGCCGGCGACTTCCTCGGCGGACAATCCGGGGGCCTGATGGAGGCTCAGAAAGAAGGGCATATCAATCTCCTAGATTGGTGTCACTATACGGAACACTGTCACCCATAATGACACGTCGTGGGTCACACCGCAAGAAGGTCGCGGCGGTAGCGGCTTGTCCAGTCCGCGCCGAACCGGCCGAAGAAGGGTCCGGCATTGCCGAACTCCACAGACTCTGACGTCGCACACTAAGGAACAATGTTCCATATGGTGCCATTGCGCGCGGGGCGTCACCAGCACTTTGGTTTCACTATGAGAGCCAATGTTCCCTATCGCGACCTGCACTGGATCCCATATTTTGGGTGCCAGCCGGTGCGACCAGCGGGAATCGCGGCCCTGTGAGATACCGTGAACTCATGAATGTCAATCGCGTCGATCAGCCGGGCAGCACCACCAAGCCTGCGCGAGTGGACAATTCGGATGAGGAAACCGAAGAGCGACCCGCCGGCCTGATCGGAGCGGTCGACAACGTACTGCGCCTGCTGCGACTGTTCGAGAACAGCAAACAGCTCCGAGTCAACGAGGTCAGCCGCGAAATGGGCTTGTCCCGTTCGACCGTTCATCGAATGCTCTCGACGCTGAGCTACCACCAGTTCGTCGAACAGGACGAGTTCTCCCGGGCGTATCAGCCAGGACCAGCCCTGGTCGACATCGGGCTGGCCGTCGTGCAGAACATGGATATCCGGGTGATCGCCCGCACTGCGCTGACCAAACTCTGGACCGAGACCAACGAGACGGTCCATCTGGCAATACTGCGTGGACCCGAGGTGCTGTTCCTCGACAGCATCGAAAGTCAGCAGATCGTGCGCACCGGTAGCCGCATCGGCTGGACACTGCCCGCCCATTCGACCGCGAGCGGCAAAGCACTCCTGGCCGAACTCGACGAGGAAGACCTGCTGGCGTTGTATCCGAACGAGAAACTCGAAGCGCCGACCAGCACTGCACTCAACAGCAGAGCCGCCCTGTTCGCCCAACTGGCCGAGACTCGCGACCGGGGTTACGCGATCAACAACGCCGAGAGCGAGAACGATGTCAGCGCCGTCGGCACCGTCGTGCGCGACCGCGCCGGGCGGGCACGCGCATCGATCGCCGTGACAGCGCCCCGTTCGCGCGTCGACCAGGAGTGGGTGAGGACCACCGCCGCCACCACCATCCGCATCGCGGACGAACTCAGCGGCCGCATCGGGTAGCCGACAACACCGCACCACCAGTCACTTTCGGTGACCTTCGCGAACCATCAGGTTCACGCGGAGGTCACCGAACTCGTTTCCCCTCGACCACCTTCGCGCAGACAGCTTCGCCGGGCGGGCCGCGCTTGCCGACGGTATCGACTCTTGCTAGTGTTGTCGCGTGACACGGGTCACTGTTCCTTATGATGCGACACAATCAGGTGGGTACAGTCAGCCGCCACTCGGCCCGGACGCCATTTCAGGGCTTCGCCCGTACCTGGCGTCACCGCCTCGCGTCCGGCCCGCCCATGGGTGCCCGCCCGACCCCGGACCGGCGGGCACGCATGGGGCACAGTTCGAAGGAGAATGATGTGAGCCAAGCCATTGAAGCCGCGGCAGCCATCCCCGAGATGACTGCCGGAAAGCGAATCCCGCTGCCAACGGGCAAGCGGGAACCGTTGAAAGTCAGCGTGTACGAGCGAATGGCGAAAGCCGGCGCCGAGCTGGTCCCGATCTTCCCGTACGACGACGCGGGCGCCATGGTGCCGTGCGGGGCGCTCATGTACGGGGAACCCGGCAAGGATCACGGGCATTTCTTCCATGCCAACTCGGTGTCGGAAGTGACGGTGATCTTCGGCGCGAATGACGCGATGCTGCAAACCGGCCAGATCATGGCACTGCAGAAGTTCCACGGCGTGAATTCCTTTCTGCGCGACCAGGCGAACCCCGAAGCATTCGTGCTGGTGACGGTCACCCAGTTGCAGTCCGAGGAGGCCGGACAGAAGGAAGCCATGGTCGCCAAATGCCAGAGCTGCAAGAAGGAAATGCTTCGGCACGAATACTATGCCGGCCCCGAAGGCGCACCGGATTTCGATCCGACCCGATTCGGCAGGGCCGACGATGTCTACCGACAGTTCTCCACCATGGTCGGATCCCACGAATTCGCGGCGATCCGCAACTCCGATGCCGGTCGCACCTGTGGCAATTGCGGGCACGTGAACACCGATTTCCCAGCCGACCCTTGGGGCTGGGGCCGAGTGGTCGAACAGACCCGGGTCGCCAACGCGGCCTACCACGCACTACGCACGACCGCGAAGGAAGAGGGATAATCAGATGTCGCGCCGCCGTATGCTGTCAGCCTTCAAAACCGGTGCCACCGTTGGCAATTACGCCGACCTCGCGGTCCTGCCGATCGATGTCGATCCCCAGCTGGTGCTGTCAAGGAACTGGGTCGACCAGCCGTTCTATCAGATCTTCGCCAAGGACACGATTATCGTCCAGATGTCGGGCTCGTCCCGAATCAGTATGCGCAACAGCAATGTCAACTACTTCATTGCTCAGGTCGGCGACAACGTCTACATCCCGGCAGGCACTCCGCACCGTATCGAGCCCATCGAAGAGGGCGTAATGCTGCGCTATGTCGCGCTCGAACCAGGACTCGTTGCCGCGGCCTGGTTCTGCCAGACGTGTGGCGCGGAACTGCACCGCCTGGAATGGGAACACGACAATGACGCCGAGGCCGCACCGATCTACGCGACCGCCTGTGCCCGTTTCAGCGCCGATCTCGACGCTCGCACCTGTGGCACGTGCGGCACCGTAGCCGAACCGATCGACCTCGACATTCTCGGCTGGACCGAGCTCGTCGCCAAACCCGTTCCCGCCGGGGGATAGCCATCCGATCCGATTCCAGCTCCGCACTCATTCAGTGCGGAGCGGTTGAAGCACGCGACAAAATCGCCTGCCGCAGAAAGTGATTCGAAAGTCGCTGATCGTGTCCCCGCACGCCACCGATAGCGACCATGCCGGAAACGAGGACTGATCATGTCGAATCTCGCGAACGCGGGCGCGATCTTGATGCTGCTGTTCGGTGGGCTCGCCACCGGTGGAATCTGGGTCATCGCCGTTGACCGGCTCGCGGTATGGAACCGAATGTCGGTGGTCGAGTATGCGACCGACTTCCGGCGCACGCTCGAACACGTCGATCCGATGATGCCCATCTTCGTATCGCTCGCAGGCCTCGGGGCAGTGCTGTTCTCCACCCAGTCATCGGGTACCTCACGAATGTTCGGCTGGCTCGGCCTGGTCTGCCTGGCAGTGATCATGATCGGTTCGATCATATTCGGCGAGCCGATCAACTCGAAGTTCCGCCGGCTCCCCGAGGGCACGCCGCCCGAGGGCGCCGAGGGCCTGCGCGCGTTCTGGCGGCGTTTCCATTTCGCCCGTACCAGCGTCGCGGTCGTGGCGCTCATCTTCCTCATTGCCGCGGTCATCGCCGCGCTGTGATCTCAAAGTGTTTCGGATAAGGGAGTTTTCGTGCAGGAGCCGATATACGACGTAGCGGTGGTCGGTGCCGGTCCGGTCGGGCTGGCGGTCGCGCGTATGCTGGGCCGGGCAGGTCATTCGGTGATCGTGCTGGAGCGCTGGCCCTCACTGTACCCACTGCCACGTGCGGTGCATTTCGACCATGAAATCGGGCGGGTGTTCCAGGCAATGGGCCTGCGCGAGGAGATCGAGGCCATTTCCGCGCCGGTTCCCGACCATTACGAATGGCGCAACCGCAACGGTGATTCACTGGTGCGAATCGACTGGTCCGGGCTCGGTCCCTCCGGATGGCCGGTGGCGAACTTCTTCTCCCAGCCCGAACTCGAGCAGGTGCTGGGCGACGCGGTCGCCACCATGCCGCGGGTGACGGTGCGGCGCGGCCGTGAGGTGATCCGGCTCGTCGCCGAACTCGACCAGGACGTCGTGCTCACCCACACCGGTGCGGACGGCGCCATCGCGGAGATCCACGCTCGCTATGTGATCGGCGCGGACGGAGCCAACAGCTTTGTCCGCGAACAGATGTCGACCTCGATGCAGGACCTCGGGTTCTACTTCGATTGGCTGATCGTGGACACCCTCCCGCAGGACAACCTGGTGTGGTCACCGCAGAACTGGCAACTGTGCGACCCCGTCCGGCCGACCACGATCGTCTCCGGCGGGCCGGGGAGGCGCCGATGGGAGTTCATGCGGCTACCGGGTGAGTCGCTCGAGGATCTCAACCGCAGCGACACCGCGTGGCGGCTGATGGAACCGTGGGGCCGTACACCCGAGAACACCGTCCTGGAGCGGCATGCGGTCTACACCTTCCAGGCTCGATGGGCCGACCACTGGAATGAAGGCCGGCTCTTCCTCGTCGGCGATGCGGCCCACAATATGCCGCCATTCGCCGGTCAGGGCATGTGCTCGGGCATCCGTGACGCGGCCAATCTGAGCTGGAAGCTCGATCGAGTACTGCGCGGGCGATCGGATCCAGCGCTGCTGGACACCTACACCAGCGAACGCCTCACCCACATCCAGCACGCGATCGCCATGTCGGTGGAGCTGGGCAAGGTCATCTGCGTGCTCGACGAGGAAGCCGCCGCACGACGCGATGCTCGCATGATCGCGGGCAATGCCGATCCTGCTGCGGTGCTCCCGATTTCGGCTCAGCCGGTACTCGGGCCCGGCGTCGTGGCGACTGGAATCGACCTGCCCGCTGTGCGCGGCACCCTGTCGCCGCAGTTCCGTGCCGGACTCGATGGTAGGACCGCACTTCTCGACGATCTGGTCGGCGCGAACACCGCCGTGCTGCTCACCATCGACGCACAGCTTCCTGAAACCCTCGGCGAGCAAACCCGCGCCGAGCTCACCGACCTCGGGGTTCGGTTGATCGTCCTGACGTCGTTCACATCCGGGTCCAACACGGCCACTCCGAACATCAACGCCACCGTGCTGATCGATGCCGACGACGAATGGCATTCCTGGTTCGCGCAATTCGGTGCCACCACGGCACTGGTGCGCCCCGATGCCTACATTTTCGGAGCCGCACACGACGCGCAAGCCGTCGGCGGCCTCATCTCCCAGTACTCCCGGCATCTCCGGGTACAGGTTCATCCATCGGCCGATCCGGCCACCCAGACAAGGAGCAATTGACGTGCGTATCGCAAACCTCGGCGGCCGGGCGGTTCTCGTTCACGGACAGTGCGCCATCGATATCGCGACCGCGAGCGAAGGCCGTTTCGGACCCGACCTGTCCCCTATCTACGAGAACTGGGATGCGTTCCGGGCCTGGGCCGATGCAGCGGAACACGCGGACACCGACGGTGTCGAAATCGATCGGCGGGCACTCGGCGCACCGTCCCCGGCGCCCCGCCAGACCTTCGCGATCGGCCTGAACTACAGCGCGCACGCCGCGGAATCCGGTTTCGAATCGCCGACCCAGATCCCGCCGGTCTTCACCAAGTTCGTCAGCAGCTTCAGCGGCCCCGACACCGAGGTCGTCATCCCGACCGGCGGCACCGTCGACTGGGAAGTGGAGTTGGTGGCGGTCATCGGCCGCACTGCGGCGAAGGTCAGCGAGGCCGACGCCTGGGATTACGTCGCCGGGCTCACCGCCGGGCAGGATATCTCCGAACGTTCCTCCCAGTTGGCCGGTCCCGCACCCCAATTCAGTCTCGGCAAGTCGTTCCCGGGTTTCGCGCCGATGGGCCCGTGGCTGGTCACCACCGATGAGCTCGACAACCGTGACGACCTCGAACTGGGCTGCACCCTCGACGGCGAACAGATGCAGAAGGGCCGCACACGCGAGCTGATCTTCTCCGTGCCCAAGCTCATCTCCAAACTGTCGCACACCACCCCGCTCTATCCGGGCGACATCATCTTCACCGGCACCCCCGCCGGCGTCGGCGTCGGCCGCGAACCCAAGCGGTTCATTCAGCCCGGCGAGCGACTGGACAGCTGGATCGAGGGAATCGGTGAACTGCATCAGACCTTCGTGGCCGAGTCGGAGGAGTAGGTCATGGCACTGCACGGCCTTTCCCACGTCACCATCGGTGTCCCCAATACGGCCGAAACCGAGTCCTACTACACCGATTTCGGTTTGACGCCCCGCGGCGACGGCTGGTTCGCGACCCAAGACGGCGGCGACCAGCTCGAGATCGTCCACTCGGCCCATCGCCGCTTGGTAGAGCTCGGCATCGCCGCAGATGACGCCGATGACCTCGAAGCCACCGCTGCCCGACTGGGACGCCTCGGCATACAGGTTTCCTTGCACCCCAACGTACTTCGCGCAACCGAACCGATCACCGGCTCGCAGATCAATATGAATGTCACACCGCGCATCATCCAGCCCTACACCCCGCCCACTCCCTACAACGGCCCCGGCCGTATCGAGAGAACCGGGAAACGAGCGGCTTTCATCGATCGCACACGCCCGGTCCGGCCCCGCAAACTGGGGCACGCCGTCCTGGGCACCACCGATCTGGAAACCACCATGCGGTTCTTCGTCGAAGGGCTCGGTTTCAAGGCGAGCGACTACATCAAGGACCACGGCGCGTTTCTGCGTTGCTCCACCGACCATCACAATGTGCTGGTCCTGGCCGCACCGGTGTGCTTTCTGCACCACACCTCCTGGCAGGTGGAGGACATCGACGAGGTCGGGCGCGGGGCGTTCGCAATGCTCGAGGACAATCCGGAGCGCCACGTGTGGGGCCTGGGCCGTCACCACGCGGGCTCCAATTTCTTCTGGTACCTCAAAGATCCCGCAGGCAATTTCAGCGAGTACTACTCCGATATGGACTGCATCGTCGACGACCAGTTGTGGAGCCCTGAAACCCTTGAAGGCGCAAAGGGTTTGTTCAACTGGGGTCCGCCGCCACCACCGTCCTTCCTGCATCCGGAAGATCTGGCCGCACTCATGACCGGAGCCCACAAGGCCCCCTGAGTTGCGAACGACGGGATCGAACTCCGTCGGGGAGACGGTGGCACCGATCATTTCCGAACCCCACCCAACTCGACGTCGGGCTCCGCGCGATTTCGGCGGTCCCGTCATCTGCATCCGCCTTCCGCGAGGAGCGGCCACCGATTGACCTGGCTGCCGCGAACCGATAAGTTATAGAGCGACCACTAACGTAGGAGAAAATATGACAGTCGAGGAAGACGACACCAACCGCCGCGCCGCTGCCCAGCACACCGTGTCCGAGCACCTGCGCCTTACCGCCGCAGGACGCACCGACGAATGGGTGAAGCTGTTCGCCCCGGACGCGGTGCTCGAGTTCCCGTTCGCGCCAGCCGGCGTGCCTCGACGGGTAACTGGGCGAGACGCACTGTTCGCACACATGAGTCACTTTCCCGAGACCTTTGACGTAGAGTTCGCCGACCTGGTGTTCCACAAGACGGTCGATCCGAGTCTCGTGATTGTCGAATTCCGCTCGACGGGCACCGCACGGCCGACCGGCAAGCCGTACGAGCAGACGTGCATCTCTGTCGTCCGGACCGATGACGACGCGCTCATCACCCACTACCTGGACTACTGGAATCCGCTGGTAGCGATCGAGGCACTCACACCCCACGACGTGCCGTCCGACCCTGACCTCAGCGTGACTTTTGGAGGCTGAGTGGGAGCCGTGTTTGACTGACGCCCATGCCCGCCGCCGGCACTACGACGAAGAGCGACGAACGACGTCGAGCCATCGTGGCCGCCGCGATCGATTGCTTCGCGCAGAAGGGTTTCTACGGTACGACGACGCACGAGATAGCCGAGTGGGTCGGCATCTCTCAGCCGTATCTCTATCGCCTGTACCCGAACAAGCAAGCGCTGTTCGCGGCGGCGGTCGACCACGTGTCCGTTGTGATGACCGAAACCTTGGTCGCGCACTCGCCGGCGTCGGGTGGGGCCGGGCCTGCGTCCGAGGCGGCGGTGGATGCGGCGCGCGGCGCCTACGCCGCGCTCGTCGCGGACCGGGCTATCCTGCGCTTCCTCATGCACGCGAACTGTGCCGCCGGCGAGCCGCTGGTAGGGCAGGCCGTGCGTCGGTGCTACGCCAAGCAGGTTGACACCGTTCGGCAGCTGCTGGGCGACGACGACGCCGTGCGGCACTGGTTCGGCGCCGGAATGCTCGACAATGTGACCGCCGTGCTGGGTCTTGCCGACATCGACGAGCCGTGGGCGCACGTCCTCACCGCCCGTTGACCCGACACTGGGGGATGCGCCCGGAGGGGCGTCAGTTCAAATCCCGACAGAACCGCGAACAGCGCGCCGCGCGGCAGAGTTCACAGCATTCACCCAGCTAAGGACCAGACAATTCCCAGTTGATTGCCGGATTATGAGGCAATGAGTGGTGCGCCTGCGGAGACCACACCCGAGGCCAGGGTGCTGGTGGTGGACGACGAGCCGATGATCGTGGAGCTCCTGTCGGTGAGTCTGCGCTATCAGGGGTTCGCGGTCGATACGGCGATCGATGGGGCGCAGGCGCTGGACAAGGCGCGCACTTTCCGGCCGCAGGCGCTGATCGTCGATGTGATGATGCCCGGGATGGACGGGTTCGGGCTGCTGCGCCGCCTGCGCGCCGACGGTATCGACGCACCGGTGCTGTTCCTCACCGCACGCGATGACGTGCAGGACAAGGTCGCCGGACTCACCCTCGGCGCCGACGACTACATCACCAAACCGTTCAGCCTCGAGGAAGTGGTGGCCCGGCTGCGAGTCGTGTTGCGCCGCTTCGGCCATACCGCACCGCAGCGCGAGAGTTCCCGAATTCGGTTCGAGGATATCGAACTCGACGACGACACCCACGAGGTGTGGAAGGCGGGCGAGCCGGTCGCGTTGTCCCCCACCGAATTCACGCTGCTGCGCTACTTCATGGTCAACGCGGGCACGGTGCTCAGCAAGCCGCGCATCCTGGACCACGTGTGGCGCTACGACTTCGGCGGTGAAGTGGGTGTGGTCGAGACATATGTGTCGTATCTGCGCAAGAAAGTCGATACCGGTGATCAGCGTTTGATCCACACCCTGCGTGGCGTCGGCTACGTGATGCGCGCGCCCAATCGCGTGCGCCAAACCGAGAAATGACCGCCTCCCGGATCGCCAGGACCCGTCGCGAACTGTCGCGCAGATCGTCGGCGATACCGCTGCGCGTTACCCTGGTGGTCGCGCTCGTGCTGCTATCCGCGCTGGGTCTGCTGGCATCCGGGATGGTCGTCACCTCCGCGTTGGAGAAATCGCTGACCCATCGCACCGATCAGCAACTGCGCGATGCGGCCATGGCGTGGTCGCGGCCCAGACCCGTGAACCCGGCCAATCCGCCGCATCCGTCCAGCACCTTCTACATCCGCACCCAACCGACCCCGGGCGGCAACGCCACCGTCTACTTCGAGACCAGACCGTTCAATGTCGAAGCCGAACCCGTGCTGCCGGAGCCACCCGAAGGGCGGCCGACCGCCGACTCGCCCGGCGGCAGGGTCATCACCAAACCGACGACCGTCGGCTCCAGGAACGGTGCCACGGTCAAATGGCGAACCATCACGGCGGTGACACCCGATACGACGACGACCGTCGCGATACCGCTCACCGAGAACATCGACACCGCCAACCGGTTGATCATGCTGCAGCTCATGGTCGGCGCCGCCGTACTCGCCGCGCTCGCGGTACTCGCCTACTTCGTGATCCGCCGCAGTCTGCGCCCGTTGCGCGCGGTCGAGAAGACCGCCGCCGCCATCGCCGCGGGCGATCTGTATCGCCGAGTTCCGGTGCGCGGCACCAATACCGAGGTCGACCGACTGTCCCAATCGCTCAACGGCATGCTGGCCCAGATCCAGACCGCCTTCGCCGCGACCGAAGCCTCCGAGGCCGCGGCGCGGCGCTCCGAATCGAAGATGCGCCGCTTCATCGCTGACGCGAGCCACGAACTGCGCACCCCGCTCACCACCATCCGCGGCTTCGCCGAGCTGTATCGCCAAGGCGCGACCGCGGATCCGGCCCTGTTCATGGATCGCATCGAACACGAGGCCCAGCGCATGGGTCTGCTGGTCGAGGATCTGCTGATGCTGGCCCGACTGGACGCGCAGCGCCCATTGGAACTGGGTCCGGTCGATCTGCTCGCCATCGCCAGCGACGCCGTGCACAATGCGCGCGCGGTCGTCGCGGCCAATGGCGACGACGGCCCGCATCGAACGGTCGAATTGGAAATCTGTTCGGGCGCAGGCACATTGGAGGTGGTCGGCGATGAGGCCCGGCTTCGCCAAGTGCTGGCCAACCTGCTGAACAATGCCCTCACCCACACCCCACCCGGCACCGCCGTCAAGGTCCGCCTCACCCCCACCGATGACGCGGTTCTGCTGGAAGTGGCCGACACCGGCCCCGGCTTACCCGCCGAGGAAGCCGAGCGCGTCTTCGAACGCTTCTATCGCACCGATACCTCCCGCACCCGCACCAGCGGCGGCACCGGACTCGGGTTGTCCATCGTGCAAGCGTTGGTCGCCGCGCACGAGGGCGAGGTGAGTGTGCAGAGCACTCCCGGCGAGGGCACCACATTCACCGTGCACCTGCCCCGCGAAAGTCGCTGAGCCACAAGGGCTATCAGATAGGCGTGACCGCCGAGACGAGCCAGTGCCCGTCGTTCTTGTCCAGGCTCACCTTCACCCGGCTGGTACTGATACTGGCCTGCGGCGAATCCTTACCGGTACTCACCTGATTCAGATACAGCAGCACCACCGCGTGCGCGGGCTCAGCGGAGACGACACCGCTGGCCTGCGTGGTCGCCTGGACGTTGAGTTCCTTCTCCTTGGCGCCCGGTGCGATGGCTTCCTTGATCAGCTTCAGGTAGTCGTCGCGGAAACCGCCCGTGAGATTGTCCGCGGCCTTGGGCAATTCGGCGTCCACCGTCTTGAAGTTGTAGGTGAACATCGCCTCGACCGTGCGCTGGGCGGCGGGGACGACCTGGGTGCGCGCGTCTTCAGCCTTGCGATCGTTCCAGTACTTGTATCCGGTGATCCCGCAGATGGCGGCCAGTGCCATGAGCACAAGACCGAGTGCCGACGCTACTAGGACTATCCGACGTCGGTTCATGCTACGAACTCCACCTGTGATGCGGTGATCCCGCTGTCGTCGCGAGTGACGGTGACCCGGAATCGGTAGAACCGCGTCTGCGGATCGGCCATACCCGCATTGGTCAGGGTCTGTTTGGCGGCGACCAGCACCCGCGCCGAATTCCCGTCCTCGCTCTCGATGGCAGATTCGATGATCTCACCGCTGGCTTTCACCTTGGCCTGCTCCACCACGCTCGCGTAGGCGTCCTTGCGCTGGGAATACTCGGCCTTGAGTTCGCCGGAGGCCACCGCGAGCACGCGGTCGATATCCGCCTTGGCGGTGCTGTCGTTGATGGTGGTCAGGTTGAGTATCGCTTGCTTGGCGGTCTGCACGTAGTCCGCGCGCTGCGCGTCCCGGACGTCGGCGTTGTGCAGGCCGTAGAGGAACAGGCCGCTGCCGATCACCAGCGCGATCGCCACGACCGCGGCCACCGCCGCGCCGGCGACGAGTAGCCAGCGGGGCCGACCCATCTTCGGTTCGGCATCGACGAGATCCGTGGTGCGCGCCGGTGCCGACGCACTCGCGCTCTCGACAGGCGTGGCCACGACCTTGTCCGCCTTTACCGTGACATCGACAGCCACAGCCTTCGACAGCACGACCGGTTCGCTGGAGTCCGCGGCGGTATCCCGCTCCACGATCTCCCTGGTGTCCTCCGGCGGTGGACCCACCGAGCGCACCGCACGTCGCCGGGTCCGGCCCTTCACACTTGGATCACTCATGCCTCCACCTCGCTGGCGCTCGGTTCCGGCATGAGCGAAGCACGCTGTGTCATGATTCGTTCGCTTCGCTCACTCATATCTGCTGCTCCTGAAGCATCGCCTGCCAACTCGACGGTATCGTGCCGGATCCGTCCTTCCCGATATCCCCCTGACGGTACGTGCGTCCGTCCGGTCCTACGAATGTCCCGCTGCCGGGATCCAGTGAGGTACTGCTCGCCGCCGGGTGGGTTGATCCCTGATCACCGATCGGATCGCCCGACGGCGTCACCGGATTCGGTGGGCCGAACGGCGGATTGTCACCCTCGGGCACGTAACCGTTCGGGTCACGGCACAATTCCGGCGTCGGTGCGCGCTTGCCCGGCACTTCCATACACGGCGTGTTGCGAATGCCACGCACGGCCTCGCGGGCGTTCTGCGCGACCTTGCAGTACATGCCCGGGGGCGAGTCCGGAGTCGTGAGGTCGGCCGGCGACCGGCGCTGGTCCGGTCGCAGGAAGCCGGTGGTGCAGCCCGGCGGATCGTTGAGCTCGAGATGGAAGTCGACGACCGCACCATATTCGATCGGGCCGCGGATCACGGTCAGGAAGGCCGCGGTCAGCGGCGGGTAGACCACCAGGATCTGCTCCAAACCGGCATGGTAGGTCACACCGACCTGACCGACGCTGACCAGATTCGACAGCAGTATCGGCAGTGTCGGTTTCAGATCCTGGAACAGCGAACTCACCTGCTGTGCCGCGGCCGGGGTCTTGTTGATCACATTGCGCAGCGCCGGATCGTGCGCCCGCAGTTGGTCGGTGACGGTCGCCAGATCCTGGGTCCAGGACCGGATGGCGGCATCGGACTGGTTCTGGGTGTCCAGCAGCGGGCCGATCTTTTCCAGCAGATCCTTGGTCGGTTCCGCGCTGGCCTGCGCCTCCTGCACCAGCAGCGAAGCGGAATCGATGAACTTCTGCAGATCCGGTCCGGCGCCATTGAACGCCGTGAACGCATCGTCGATCACTTGGCGCAGCTTGGTGTCGGCAATGCTGGACAGCAGCCGATCGGACCGATCCAGCACCGTACCGATGTCCTCCGGCAGTTTCGTGCGCTCGACCGGCACCACCGAACCATCGGAAAGGTTGCCGCCCTTGGGATTCGCGGCCGGAACCAGATCGACGTACTGCTCGCCGATGGCCGAAACGCTGCGCACCCACGCGTCGACGTCCGAGGGAATTTTGTAGTCGCTGTCGATGGACAGTTTCGCGTCCACACCCATGGGGGTGAGCCGAACCTCTTCCACCTTGCCGACATTCGTGCCGCGATAGGCGACATTGGCGGTCGGATACAGCCCGCCGGTGGCGGCCAACTGCACCGTCACCCGATAGCGGCCGATACCGAACATCGCGGGCAGACCGACATAGGTGCCGCCCATCACCACCAAACCGATCACCGTCAGCACCGAGAAGATGGCCAATTGGATTCGAACGAATCGCGTGAGTTTCATTGACCCGCACCTCCTTGCCCGGCGGGCGGAACCGTCAGGCCCGGAATCGCGGGCAGACCCGGAATCGGCGGCAGCCCAGGGATACTCGGCGTGGGCGACGCGGTGGCGGGCGGCGGCGTCTGCAGCGGCGCGGTCGCCGGATTGCTGTTGCCCTCCGCCGTACCGGCCAAACCGCCGAGAGCGCCTTCGACCCCGCCGAATCGGCCGCCGAGCGGGGTGCCGGTCAGGAAGTTCGAATCCAGCCGTTTGCCCGTGATGTCGACGGTCATGATCAAATTCATGTAGTCGCCCTTGACCGCGTTGTCGAGATTCTTCATGGGGAACGGGAAGGTGAACAGCACCTTCATCACCTCGACGAGGTTGTTCCCCGTGCTGGCAAGGGTTTCCAGCACCGGCGCGAGATTGGCCAGATTCGCCTTCAGGTTGTCGCCGCCCTGCGCGATGATCCGCTGCACCACATCACTCAGATCGCCGAGTGCGGTAATGGTGTGCGTGATGTTCTCGCGCCGGTCGGCCAGCACGGTCAGTGCCGGATGGATCTGCTCGATGGCCGCGGCGACCCGATCCTTCTGCTGGGCCAGCGTGCCGGCGAACCGGTCCAGTCCGCCCATCGCGTCGATGATGTCCTTGGTCTGGGTGTCCAGCGTGGTGGTCAGCTCGTTCAGCTGCGGCAGCAGATCGCGGATCGCGTCCTCGCGACCGTTGAACGTGGCATTCAGTTCGTGGGTGATGGTTTCGAGCTGACTGATGCCGCCGCCGTTGAGCACCACCGACAGCGAGGACAGCGTCTGCTCGGTGGTCGGATAGACCCCGGCCCGCGCCAGCGGGATGATGTCGCCGTTCTTCAACTCACCCTGCGCCGGAACGTCTTTCGGAGCGGCGAGTTCGAGATGGTTGCTGCCGAGCAGACTGGTCTGGCCGATCCGGGCGGTGGCGTTGGCGGGCAGCCGCACATCGTGCTGGAGTTTCACGGTGACCAGCGCGTGCCAGTCCTGCACCTCGATCTTCGACACCGTGCCGACCGTCACGTCGTTGACACGGACCGGTGAATTCTGGGTCAGCGTGGTGACATTGGGCATCTGGATCTGCACCTGGTAGGCGTTCGGATCATTGCCCTGCGCACCGGGCATCGGCAGCGAATTGAGGCCGTCCCATTGGCAGCCGGTGACTCCCAAGGCGATGGCGAGTCCCATCACCGCACCGGCCATGCGGCGCCGCATCATCGCCCTCCTCCCGGAATAGCCAGTCCGGCAATGCCATTCGGTACCGTCACCGGGTTCGAAACCGGTGCGGGAGCAGCCTCATTGGCCAGGCTCGGCGGACTGTAGACGAGCTGGTGCGGGAAAGCGGTCTGATTGGATACCGGATTGGTCAGCAGCGGCGGGTAGTTCATCATCAGCTGCTGGATCACCGGCGCCAGGTACTGGTTGCAGAGGGCGGCACTGGTATCGGATCCGTTCGCATCGTTCGCCTCGACCGCGCCACACAGGAAGGCGAACGGGTTGGCGAAGTTCGGTGCGACAACGGCACCGGTCAGACTGCCCTGAGCTGGGTCGTAGATCTGGTAGAAGTTCACCAACGCCGTTGGCCCGGCATGCAATATCTGCTCGAGCTGCGGTCGTTTATCCGCGAGCACCTGGGTGACGTCGGCCAGCCGCTGAACGCCCTCGGTCAGCGCGCCGCCGCGCTCGTCCAAGAAACGCCGCACATCGCCGACGGCGCTATCCAGATTGTCCAGTCCTTCGCCGAGATCCGTGGAGACGCCCGCCAGTACCGACGACACCGAGGCCAGTCGCCCGCCGAACTGCACGATCTGATCGTTGCTCTTGGACAGCACATCCACGAACTGCTGCAGATTGCGGATGGTGCCGAAAAGGTCGGTTCGCCCGTCCGACAACGTATTCAAGGTGCTCGACAGCTCGCGCAGCGTATCCCGCAGCGCCTGCGCGTTGCCGTTGGCGAGGTTGTCGGCGGCGGTATTCACGAACCGCCCGAACGAGCCCTGCTTGTCCTCGCCGATCGGACCGAGGGTCGTTGCCAGCTTGGACAATTCGGTCTTGATGTCATCCCATTCGACCGGAACCGCGGTGTGCTCGATCGGAATCTGGCCGCCGTCGCCCAACTTCGGCCCACCGGTGTACGCGGGCGCCAACTGGATGAAGCGTGCCGACACCAGCGAGGGCGAGATGATGACCGCCTTGGCGTCGGCCGGGATATCGATACCGCGATCGAGGGTCATCTCGACCCGCACCCGGTCCTTGCCCGGATCGATGGTGTCGATCCGCCCGACGTGCACGCCGAGCACCCGCACCTCGTCACCGGCATACAGGCCGTTGGTCGACGGGAAATACGCGGTGATCGTGGTCTTGCCGATCCGCGACAGCACCGACCAACCGATAGCGACGACCAAGCCGACGGCGACCACCACGGCGACCACGCGGACCCAGCGCGGCGCCTGCCGGACGTTACGAAGTGCGTTCATCGCGGCGGCTCCTGAATCGAGGGTTCGATCGACGGCAGCGCCGGGTCGGTGAGGTACGCACGGAAGGAATCCGGCACATGCTGCGGCCACACCAGCGCGTCGACCAGTATCTGCAGACCCCGCGTAGTCGCGTTCGAGACGTATGCCTGGAAGTAGGGGCCGCTGCCGACCTGCTCGCCGAGCGCGGCCGCGAAGGGACCGAGACCGTCGACCGCCTTGGCGATGTTGTCCTTGTTGGTCTGCAGCAGATTCAGCACCGAATTCAGCTTGTCCAGGGTGGGTTTCAGCTGTGCCTCGTTGTCGTTGACGAGTCCGGTGAGCTGCTGCGCGAGTCCGTTCACATAGACGATCAGCTGGCTGAGCGCGCTGCGCCGCCGATCCAGTTCACCGAGCAGCTCATTGCCGTCCACCAGCAACGCGTTGATCTGATTGCTCCGATCGGCGAGCACCTTGGTGACGTTCTGGGCCCGGCCGAGCAGATCGGTCAGCGCCTTGTCCCTGGCGTTGAGGCTGCGCGAGAGCTGGGTGACGCCGTCGAGTGCCGAACGCAGTGGCGCAGGAGTATCGGCGAACGTCGTGGACAACGTGTCGAGGGTCTTGTTGACCTGATCCATATCCAGGCCCTTGACGGTGTTCGACAGATCGCCGAGGGCATCGGTGAGCGAATACGGAGAGGTGGTGCGGTCCAAGGGAATCGGATCGTCGGCATGCGTCGAACCGGTCCCGGCGGGAGTCACCTCGAGCGATTTGCGGCCGAGCACCGTATTGGTCTTGATGGCCGCACTCGTCTTGTGCCCCAGCGGGATCGCCTCGTCCAGGGTGAACCGGACGTACACCTTCGCACCATCCAGCTTCACCTCCTCGACGCGCCCGGAGCGCACCCCGGCGACCTGTACCTGGTCACCCGGGACCAGCCCACCCGCATCGGCGAAGTACGCCGTGTAGGTCGCGCCGGAGCGGATGAACGGCAGTCGGTCGACCTGCAGTGCGGACAGCGAAACCGTCACCGCGACGACAATGCCGACGATGCCGAGGGAGACGGTGCGTGATCGGGTCGGGTTCATCGGTTCTTCGCACACCTTCCGGTCGTCTGGAAACCGGGCAGGGTGATATGCAGCGGTTTGCCATCGGGACCGTCGACAAGGAAGTTCGTGCCGCACACGTACATGTTCAGGAACGAACCGTAGGCGCCGATCCGGACCAGCTTCCGGTAGGTCTCGGGCAGCCGCTCCAGCACCCACTGAACGGTGTCGGAGCCGTTGTCGAGCGTCTCGGCGACGGTTCCGGTCTGTTCGATGGTGGCCTTGAGGTCCGGGCGCGCCTGCTGGAGCAGGTCGGTCAGATCGCCGGTCGCCCCCGCGAGGCGCGGGAGTGCGGCGCCGATCGGATCCTTGTCCGCGGCCAATCCGCTGACCAGTCGCTGCAATTCCTCGAGCGTGGTGCCGAACTGCTGATCGCGCTCATCGATCGTGGTGAGCACGGTCTTCAGGTTCTCGATCACACTGCCGATCAACGCGTCTCGGTCGGCGAGGGTCTTGCTGAACGATCCGGAGCTGTTGAGCAGCGCGACCAACGTGCCGCCCTGCCCCTGGAAAACTTGGAGCAGCGCCTCGGTCAGATCGTTCACCTGGGCCGGATCCAGGCCGCGCAGCAGCGGTTTGAAGCCGCCGAGCAGCATATCGAGATCGAGCGCGGGTGAGGTGCGATCGGTACCGATGGTGGCGCCCTTCGACATCACCCGTACTGCGGTGCCGGGGCCCTCCATGAGTTCGAGATACCGGTCACCGACCAGGTTTTCGTAGCGGATCGTCGCCTTGGTGCTGGTGTAGAGCCGGTACTTGCTGTCCACATCGAAATCGACGTGCGCGAGATTGTCCTTGCCGACATGCACCCCGGTCACCGAACCCACCGGCACCCCCGCGATGCGCACCTTGGACCCGTCGAGCATTCCGGAGGAACTGGTGAACACCGCGTGATAGCCGGTCTCCCTGGCAAAGCGCATCTGGCTGAACACGATCACCAGTCCGCCCAGGACCAGTGCCATGACCAGCGTGAAGATCGTCAGCTTGATGGTTGTCGCACGCGACTTCACAGCTGCCCCACCCCCGGCATGCCGGCGAACAGGATCTGGAAAACCTTGGGCCCGTTCAGATGTGTCGTCGTCGACGGCGTCCACACATGGCCCTCGGAGGTGTCGGTGACGACGTAGTTCGCGTGACTGTCGGGCACCCGGGTCTCCACGCCGTCGCAATGCGGACCGCCGGTGGCGTTGACCTTCGGCAGATCCTGCGGGTATTGATACGCGTCGGCACCGGGCATGAAACTCGCGTTCAACGGCACGGCGTCGAATCGGCCACCGAAGATGTCCTCACCAATCGGCAGCACGGCCGCCAGGCCGTTGATGAGGCAGCGCAGCGCGGGCTTGTAATCGTTGAGCAGCTGGGTGGTCGGGCGCAGCAGATCCAGCGCCGTCACCAGAGGCTGTTCGTTCTCGCGCAATACCGAGCCGGTGGTATCGGCCAGTCCGATGAGATCGGCCAGCATCGCATCGACATTCTCTTGCTCCTCGACGAGCGTGCGGCTGGTCACGATGGCGTTGTCGGTGGTGCGCAGCAGATCCGGCACGGTGTCGGCGTACAGATTGGTGACGCCGGTCGAGGACACCAGATCCCGTTGCAGCGCGGGCAGACTCGGGTTGATATCGCGCAGGTAGGCATCGCTGCGAGCGAGCAGATCGCCGAGCTTCTCACCACGTCCCTGCAGCGCGGTGCCCAGTGCCGACAGCGTCGCGTTGAGCTTCTCCGGCTCGATCTTCTGCAGCACATCGGTCAGATGCTGGAACAGCGTATTGAATTCGACGGTCACCGCTTCGGCCGTAACGGTCGAGCCCGGCTTCAGCGGGGTGGACGAGGGCTGGTCCGGTGCCACGAAATTGATGTACTTCGCGCCGAATACCGTGGTGGACTTGATATCCACAACGGCATTGGACGGAACCATCTTCAGCAGTTCAGGATCCATCGCCAGTGTCAGCTTCGCACCGTCGCCGGTCTGCTTGATCTGCGAGACCCGGCCGATCTCCACGCCCCGAATCTTCACCTTGGCGTCGGGGTCGAGCACCAGGCCGCTGCGCGGCGCGTCGACCGTGATGGCGACCGTCTTGGTGAACCCGCCCACGAACATGACCATCGCGATGGTCACGATCGCGACCAACGCCAACACCATGCCGAGCCCGGCGAGCTTGAGCCCGAACGCCCCGCGCAACGTTGCGCCGAGGCCGCTTTCCGATTGCTTCGTTGCCATACCGCTCTACCCGGAGAGATGGAAGTTGCCGGAGGTGCCGTAGATGGCCAGCGAGATCAGCAGCGTCACCGTGACCACCGCGACCAACGAGGCCCGCACCGCATTGCCGACCGCGATCCCGACGCCGACCGGTCCGCCCGCGGCGTTATAGCCGTAGTAGGTGTGAATCATCATGACCGCCAAGGCCATGAAGATCGCCTGTGCGAAGGACCAGAGGATGTCGCTGGGGATCAGGAAGGTGGAGAAGTAATGGTCGTAGACGCCCGCCGACTGCCCGTAGATGACCACGGTGGCGAATCGGCTGGCGATGAACGAACAGATGACCGCGAGCGCGTACAGCGGCACGATCGCGATCATGCCGGCCAGCACCCGGGTGCCGACCAGATACGGCACCGGCCGGATCGCCATGGACTCCAGCGCGTCGATCTCCTCGGCCACCCGCATGGCGCCCAGCTGCGCGGTCGAACCCGCACCGATGGTGGCCGCCAAGCCGATGCCGGAGATCACCGGCGCCGCGATGCGCACATTGATGAATGCCGCGAAGAAGCCCGTCAGCGCCTCGACGCCGATATTGCCGAGCGAACTGTAACCCTGCACCGCGATAGTGCCGCCGGTGAACAGGGTGAGAAATCCGACGATCACGACCGTGCCGCCGATCACCGCCAAAGCGCCTGTGCCCATGCTGATTTCGGCGATCAAACGAATGGTCTCGGTGCGATAGTGCATCAGCGCGCGCGGTATGGAACCGATTGTCTGCGCATAGAAGACCGCATGTTTACCCACTGCATCGAGCGAGTCCGAAAACCGACGCACTCGCCGCACGGTACGCGGGAAGCGGGACTGGATTACGAATGCCATCGGGTCACCGCGCCGAGAACTTGATGCCGACGGCGGTGACCACGACGTTCACCACGAACAGGGCCATAAAGGCGAAGACGACGGTCTGATTCACCGCATCACCGACACTCTTGGGACCGCCTTTGACATTCAGGCCGAGATAACAGGCCACCAGTCCGGCGATCAGCCCGAATAACCCGGCCTTCACTTCGGAGATGACCAACTCGGGCAGATGGGTGAGCAGCGTGATGCCGTTGACGAACGCGCCGGGATTCACATCCTGCAGCAGCACCGAGAACAGAAAGCCACCGACAACGCCGATGGTGCACACCAGGCCGTTCAGCATCAATGCCACGAACATCGAGGCCAGCACGCGCGGCACCACCAGCCGGTGCACCGGATCGATGCCGAGCACGCGCATCGCGTCGATCTCTTCGCGAATGGTTCTGGCGCCGAGGTCCGCGCAGATCGCGGTGGCGCCGGCGCCCGCGACGATCAGCACGGTGACAATGGGACCGACCTGGGTGACCGCACCGAATGCCGCTCCGGCGCCGCTGAGGTCGGCGGCGCCGATTTCGCGCAGCAGGATGTTGAGCGTGAAGCTCACCAGCACAGTGAACGGAATCGCGACCAGCAGCGTCGGAACGATCGAAACTCGTGCGATGAACCAGGCCTGATCAATGAACTCGCGCCCTTGGAATGGTCGTCGAATGCTGGCCCGGGCGACATCGGCGACAAGTTCGAAAAATCCGCCGACAGCGCGCAACGGCACAGCGAGGACCTCGTTCACGCGCGATCCTCCTTGCTCATCCTGCTGATACCGCTCACCGCACGACGCCCGTCTGTGGCCACATCGCCGCAACGATTAGAACATGTTCACATTCGTGCCGGAAGCCTTTTGCCACTTTTGAAGTGCTCTTTTTCTCGAATTCGGCCCATGGATTTGTAACAGGTGTCATTTGAGGGTGGCCTAACCCTTGTGAGGCGTCACACACGTTGACTCCCATGTTTACCAAGCACCGCATCGGTGATCAATAGTTGGTCATGTGATCAACAGCTGATCGAAGGCACCTGCCATCACTGAGCGACCCTAACGGTTTTCGAACGCGCCGCGCGACGTCGCCAACCGAGCCTCCAGCAATCGTTACGGACCCAGATCGATCAATGAGGACGCAGAAAACGTACGCCCAGCAGACCGCTCAGCGAAGTACCCGCCGAGCGTGGCGGCGAGATCATTTGCCGACCACAGGCCATCGGCCGCGTCGAAGCGCTGCTCGACGATCGGTGCGGCCATCAACGCCACCATCGGTCCGTACACCACGAACAGCTGACCGTTGACCGCGTCGGCCGCGGGCGAGGCGAGGAATGCGACCAACCGGGCCACATGATCGGGCGAGAGCGGATCGATCTCGCCCTCGGGCGCGGCGCTGAAGACCTTTTCGGTCATCGCGGTGCGGGCCCGCGGCGCGATCGCATTGGCGCGCACGCCGAAACGGGACAGTCCGCGCGCGGCGGACAACGTCAGCGCGGTGATGCCGGCCTTGGCCGCGCCGTAGTTGGCCTGTCCTTCCGGGCCGAGCAGACCGGCCTCGGAGGAGGTGTTGACGAGCCTGCCGTAGATCGGCGCACCCGCCTCCTTGGACTTGGCCCGCCAGTAGGCGCCCGCGTTGCGGGTCAAGAGGAAATGACCGCGCAGATGCACCGCGACGACCGCGTCGAAGTCCTCGTCGGTCATGTTGAACAGCATCCGGTCCCGGGTGATGCCCGCGTTGTTCACCACGATGTCGAGGCTGCCGAACGCCTCCGCGGCGGTGCGGATGAGCGCGTCCGCGGTCGAACGCTCCGCGATGCTGCCCGCGACGAACTCCGCCTTGGCGTCGAGCGCCCGGATATCGGCGAGGGTTTCGGCCACCGCCTCCGATTCCGACAGATCGTTGACCACCACGGACGCACCCGCACCCGCCAGGGCGAGCGCCTCGGCGCGCCCCAGTCCGGCGCCACCGCCGGTCACGATGGCCACCTTGCCCGCGAGGCTCACACCCGTGTTGTCTACATCACTCACGGCTGCACCTCGCTGGCGCTCGGCTCCGCCGTGTGTGAAACACGCTGTGACACGGTTCGCTCGCTTCGCTCACTCACGGGGCCGACTCTAGAACGTGTTCCTTTTTACGGCAAGCACCCGTCATTCCAGCCGCAGGGCCGCTTTCGGACACTGAGCAACCGCGTCGCGCACATCATCGAGCCGATCCTCCGACACCTCGCCATCCACGATGTGCAGTACGTCGTCGTCATCGAGTTCAAAGACGTCGGGAGCGAATCCGACACAGATTCCGTTGGCCTCGCACTGGTCCAGATCGACACTGACCTTCATGGCAACTCCTTCACTGATCCTCTGATCGAAGCCTAACAACACGATGTGGTGTCGCGCGCCGCCATCGACCGCATTAGCCGTCAATACTGGAACATGTTTCAGTTCATATGCAATGATCGGTTGACCGACATCGAACGAAGGCTCTGCCTACCCACCCCCGCCGACTCCGCAAGCTCCGTCGGCTGACCATCCCCCAAGAGGTTTTGCCATGCGCATTGCGTACACGCCGCAGCAGGAAGAGCTCCGCGCGGAGCTGCGCGACTACTTCGCGCGGCTGATCACCCCGGAGCGCCGAGCCGCGCTCAGCGCGACCACCGGCGAGTACGGGCACGGCAACGTCTATCGCGAGGTCGTCCAGGAGATGGGGCGCGACGGCTGGCTCACCCTGGCCTGGCCCAAGGAATACGGCGGCCAGGACCGCCCGACCATGGATCAGTTGATCTTCACCGATGAGGCGGCCATCGCCGGCGCGCCGGTGCCGTTCCTGACCATCAACTCCGTGGCGCCGACGATCATGCATTACGGCAGCGAAGAGCAGAAGAAGTTCTTCCTGCCCAAGATCGCCGCGGGCGAACTGCACTTCGCCATCGGCTACTCGGAGCCGGGGGCCGGCACCGACCTGGCCAGCCTGCGCACCACCGCCGTACGCGACGGCGACGACTACGTGATCAACGGCCAGAAGATGTGGACCAGCCTGATCGCGTACGCCGACTATGTCTGGCTCGCCGTGCGCACCGATCCGAATGCCAAGAAGCACAAGGGCATCAGCATGCTCATCGTGCCGACCACGGCCGAGGGCTTCTCCTGGACCCCGGTGCACACCATGGCCGGACCGGATACCAGCGCCACCTACTACCAGGACGTTCGCGTCCCGGCGAGTTCACTGGTCGGCCAGGAGAACGGTGGCTGGGCGCTGATCACCAACCAGCTCAACCACGAACGCGTCGCGCTGACCTCCGCCGGACCGCTCACCGTTGCGCTGAACCAGACCACCGAATGGGCCCGCAACACCAAGGCGGGCGACGGTTCCCGGGTGATCGATCAGGAATGGGTGCGGCTCAATCTGGCCAGGGTGCAGGCCAAGGTCGAATATCTGAAGCTGCTCAACTGGGAGATCGCCAGCCGCGCCGATGCGGGCGGCGATGCCGCGCCGCGCCCGTGGGACGCCTCGACCTGCAAGGTCTACGGCACCGAACTGTCCACCGAGGCCTACCGACTGCTGATGGAAATCCTCGGCCCGCAGGCCTATCTGCGCCAGGACTCCCCCGGCGCGGAACTGCGCGGACGGTTGGAGCGGTTCCATCGCGCCGCCCTGATCCTCACCTTCGGCGGCGGCACCAACGAGGTCCAGCGCGACATCATCGCCATGACCGCACTGAAGCAACCCGCCGCGGCGCGCTGAGAAAGCAGGTAGACACCATGGATTTCACTCCCACCGAAGCCCAGCTCGACCTGACCCGCCTGACCGCCGAGGTCTGCGCCAAATTGGTCACCGCCGACCGGATCCGCGAACTCGATACCCAGGGCCGTTTCGATCAACCGCTGTGGCAGTCGCTCGCCGAGACCGGCGTGCTGGCCGCCGCACTGCCCGAGTCGGTGGGCGGCGGCGACTTCGGGGCGCTCGAGCAGAGTGCCGTACTGCGTGAACTCGGCAGACATGTCGCCGCGGTCCCCTACCTGTGGTCGATCGTGGTCGGCGCGGGCGCGCTGGCGCGCTTCGGCTCTGCCGCACAACAGGATTGGGCGCGTCAGGCCGGCGAGGGCAGCGTCATCCTCACGGCCGGGCTCGCCGAGGAGCACAACTGGGAGCCGACCGAGCCGACCACGGTGGCCCACGAGACCGACGGCGGCTGGCGGCTGACCGGTGCCAAAACCACGGTGCCCTATGCCGATAGTGCGGCCCGAATCCTAATCCCGGCAACGGTTTCCGGCGCCGCGGCACTGTTCCTGGTCGACCCCGGCGATCCGACTGTCACAGTGACAGCGCAGGGCGTGGTCGACTTCAGTGCCGAATTCGGCGTCGAATTCCATGACACCCCAGCTGAATTGGTCGCGACGGTGGACTCCGGCGCCGAAATCCTGGACTGGATCCTGACCCGAGCCTGGCTCGGCCTGAGCGCTCAGCAGCTCGGCACCCTGGAACGCGCACTCGAGCTGGTCGCCGAATATGCCCGCGAGCGTGAACAATTCGGCAAGGCCGTCGGCAGCTTCCAGGCCGTCGCCCAGCGCCTCGCCGACGCTTACATCGACGTGCAGGGCCTGCGGCTGGCGGTCACCCAGGCGGCCTGGCGCGTCTCCGAGGATCTCGCCGCCGCCGAAGCGGTACACACCGCCAAGTTCTGGGCCGCCGACGCCGGACACCGAGTGGCCCACACCGTCGTGCACGTACACGGCGGCGTCGGCATCGACCGCGACCACATCGTGCACAACTACTTCACCGCCGCCAAACACAACGAATTCGCCCTCGGCGCAGCCACCGACCACCTGCGCGCCCTCGGCTCGCTCCTCGCGGAAACCCCTGCCTGACCTCGTCGCTAGCGACTGCTCGCAGGTCGCTCGAAACGGTCAGCTAGCAACTGCTTGCAGGTCGCCGAAAGAGGCGGCATCCGCACCCGATCGGCCCGCCGGACCTGCCCCGGCGGGCCGATTGTCGTTCACGCGGCCGCCCGGTCATTGCCGATCCGCGCCGCACCGACTCTGACCACTCGGTCCGACCGTGAGCCGGGTGAGGTCGTACGCACGGCTCTGGGGCAATGCGTATAAGAGGGTGGTGCGCACCGATACTTTCACCTAGAGCGAAGTTATCGACACATCAAATGTTGTTATTGGCGCGACTGTGCTGGTCAGGCCGCTCGCGCTAGTATTACGTAGTACACGTATTACAGGTACGGCTCGAGGAGGATACCGTGTTGCTCAACAGCAAGGGCCAGGTGACAATCCCCGCACAGCTGCGCGCCAAGCACAATCTGCGCGAGGGCGACGACGTCGAAATCATAGAGGTCGATGGCGCCCTTCGGATCGTGCGCACCGAAGGCGCCCCTACTCGTGGACAACGACTCGTCCGGCGGCTCCGCGGAACCGCAGACAGCCGAGATATCGAAGGCATGAGCACGGACGAGATCATGGATCTGCTCCGTGGCGAGTAGTCCAACGCCGATAGGCGGACCGGCCGTCCTGATCGATTCGTGCGTCCTACTCGATGTCATGACCAATGACGAGCACTGGGCGGCCTGGTCAATGGATCGAATCACCGAGGCCCTCGATTCCGGCCGAGTGGTCATCAACCCGATCATCTACGCGGAGGTCTCCGTCGGGTACGACACCGTCGAAGATCTCGACGATCTGTTGCCCGCCGACGAGTTCGAGCGTGAAGCCCTACCGTTCCGAGCCGGCTTCCTGGCGGGCAAGGCATTTCAGCGCTATCGCCGTAACAGCGGCGAGAAGCGCTCCCCAATGCCCGACTTCTACATCGGCGCCCATGCCGCAGTCGCCGGATATCGACTGCTCACACGTGACGCTGCCCGGTATCGCGGCTATTTCCCGACCATAGAACTGATCGCACCCATGCCATGAAAACGGGCCTCACGGGAGAGTCGCTCGGATACGGGCGTCGGAGGTAACTTTTCCGTCTTTGACGGGTACGTTCAGGTCAGCACGGATCAGGACACGCTTCCCGCTGAGATTCAAATCGGTCATTTTCACTACAGTCATGACGAACCCCTTCTCGCTTCCGAACTGTGCCGTGCGGCAACCGTGCTGTACTGCGGTGAAATCGAACGCCTTTCATTACCGTATCGAGAACACCTGCCGTGCAGCTTGATACGCGTTTTAAAGATCGAATTGTATTCTGCGCCTACCGATCTCGCGTGAGAACGAAACGGAACCTTGAATCGCCCAGCACCGCCGAAGCGGCGCGGGTCTGTCCAGGCTCGAGGCAAGACGGGCCCATCAACTGTCTGCTGGTGCCCAGCCTGAGCGCTCGTGGCGCACGAAACACATAATGCCGGGTAGGCCGGGCGCATTGCTGCGCCCGGCCCCCCTAAGAACCGGACGTGCACATTGCTATGCATCCGGCTCAAGCAAGCCCGCGACGGTGATGGTGCCGTACGACGCCGTACACGCGCATCCTCACGATGCCGCCAATCCCACAGTGGCACAATCGAACACGCTCGTCCTCTGGTCCGTTCACCGGATACCCGGCGTCTAACTTGTCCGTCGGTTCCAGCGTCTTGGCCACATCTCCATTACAGGCTCACCTGGCCCGCGTCAGCACCCTTTCAGGTCCGGACACTTCCTGGTCCGGTATCCGGCCGGTTATCCACGACGCACCAGCGGAGGGGCCAGTGACTACCGGTCGCGGTTTCCCGCTGCCTTTCGGCTACCGGCATTTGCTTCTCGGGCCATCCCAATCCCGCTCGGGGAGTTCAGCTTTCCTCACGGTCGGCCTACCGGACACCAGCTTCGATGCCCGGACCCCGTCGGGGTTACCACATTCCACACGCGCGAGATACGGCCGGGGAGGGTGCCTTCTATATCCCGGGGACGGCGGTGCTCTCCCGGCCGAGTGCCGTCCCCGACCGGCGCCTGCCGCTTCACAACGGCCAGCCCCTACTCCCCGCCAACACACATCCCATCGACAGGGTCCGCTTTACGAGACATCAACGAAGGTTCACGCGATTCACCGCCGGGTAGCGCGGGCACATTGCTGTGCCCGCGCCCCCTAAGAACCGTGCGTGCCACTCATCGCGGCACACGGCTCAAGCAAGCCCTGAAGGCTCTTGGCAGGTGCAGGTGCCGATTCATTGCCGCCCCTGGGTTGTCGCCGGGTTCGGCAATGGGTGTGTACGAGTCGGAGCGCGGCGGGTTTGTCCGACGTGCCAAATTCCGCAGAGATGGCGATTGCTTGTCTGCGAATCGCCAGGCGGATTACCTTGAGCCATTTCTCCCATTCGAGTGGGGTCTGTGGCTCGTAGTCAGCGTGTAGCAACAGACCCCCGCATAATGGACAACGACCGCGCTGCAACTGAATTCGAGGCAGCCCGGCAGTTTCGAGTGGGTTTCTCTTGCGGCGACGTCGTTCGGCCCAGTACTCGGCCAAGTCGGGATCGTCCGGAGACGCCCCTCCTTTGACCATCTGGTGTCGGACTATCTTGGTCCAGGCGAACTTGTGCAGATAAGCGCCGCTGTCGCGGTCACCGAAAACACACACATTGCTTCTGGATTTGTTGAACGCACCGAAGTAGCGGATAGTAACCCACTTCCTCGATTTGTTCGGATGGCTGTGCCGGACCCATTTGAAGGTCAGGTGCCACATGTGATTATCCAGCGCGGCGAAAGCCCTGCTGGACACCGCCGTCCGGTAGTAGGCAGCCCATCCCTTGATGATCGGGTTGAGCGTGGTGATCACTGCCTCCGCGTTGGCCCCTCGCAGGGCCTTCATCTCAACGGAGAGCCGTTCCCGGATTCGCTGCAAAGCCGCCTTACTTGGTTTGATCAGCAGCTTGCCTCCGTAGCGGCGCACATTGAAGCCTAGAAAGTCGAAGCCATCCTGAAGAGAAGCGATGCGCGTTTTCTCTTCGTTGAACTTCAGCCCTCTCGGAGCCAGCCATGCGGCCAGCCGTGCCTTGACCTGTTCGGCTTCCTCACGGGAGTGAGCAAATGCGACCAGGTCGTCTGCGTATCTAACCACGATGGGGCTACTCGTCAGGACACTTCCGGCATGTCTGCCGGTCATGCAGTAACGGACCCCAGCAGCTTGCTCCATACCGTGCAAGGCCACATTCAACAGCACAGGACTGATCACACCTCCCTGAGGAACACCTTCCTCGGTCGGCGTGAACCAACCCTTGTCGACCACACCCGATTTAAGCCATCGCTCGATCATCTTCCTCGCGGGAAACGAACCGAGACTGGCTATTATGTGGCGATGATCGATTCGGTCGAACGCCGCCGCCAAATCTGCGTCGAGAACCCACAACCGCTTGGCGTTAACACCTTTCGCGGTCAGAAAGATAGCCTCAATCGCATCGTGGCAGCCACGACCCGGCCGAAATCCATATGACTTCGGTTCGAATCGCGCTTCCCACTCCGGTTCCAGCGCGTTGGCCGTCAAAGCCTGAAGGCATCTGTCGGCGATCACGGGAATACCGAGCGGGCGTCGTTTTCCGTTGGCCTTCGGTATATACACCCGCCTGACAGGTCTGGGCACCCACGACCTCGAATACTTTTGCGCCCAGTCAGCCATCTCAGCCTTGTCCTGAGGCTCCAGCACTACTTTGCCGTCGACGCCCGGTGTCAGGCGACCAGCATTGGTCTCCGTGACCCGCCGCACGCTCAACAGCGTGTTGGAGCGGGACCGAAGCATCAACTTCTGCAAATTACGGACCTTCGCCAGGTCCCCTGCCTTCGACGCCGCGAAGATGCGCTGCCGCAACCGCTCTACATCGCCTTCGACCCGCCGCCAATCAATCGACTGCCAGTCCACAGGCGTGTCTTCGGGTCCGTTCGTCACCCCGACACCGTCCACGACCACAATCGCGTCGAGCACCGCCATAACGTCCAACTTGTCCCTCAGTTCCAGCTTCATCGGCCATCGGATCTCCGCAGGCTCACCCGATCCCCGTGGGCACCCTTTCAAGTCCGGGCAGCAACCCGTATCCGGCCAGTTATGCGCGACCAGCGGCGGAGGGCCGCTCACGGTCCCGGTTTCCTGTTGCCTTTCGGCCACCGGCGTTGGCTTTTGGGATCGTCCTGCTCCCGCTGGGGATTTGGGCCTTCCTCACGGTCGGCTTACCGGACGCATTCCGGGTCCGGACCCCATCGGGGTTGTCACGTTCTGCACGAGCGAGATACGACCGGGTTGGGCGCCCCCTGCACCCCGGGACGGCGGTGTTCTTCCAGCTGACCGGACGTAGCCAGCTGGCGCCTGCCGCTTCTCTGCGGCCAGTCCTAGACCCCAGCACTGCATTCCATCCACGGGGTTGGAAGTGACGGGGCATCATCGGGGGTTCACTCACGTTCGCCCGGCCGGTCTTCCTCTTCACCTGTAACACCCGGATGGAGCGGGCGTCCTTGGGCTTGATCGCCTGAGCTTCGCACCCCACCGTCACCAGCGGCGCACGTCAGGCTGAGGACAGGGCCATGAACACTGCCCTGGGGCTACACCTTCGACATCAGCCGAACCTCCAAACAGCTCACCCACTCAACTCCTGCAACATCGTGTCGCAACGTCCGGCCTGCCCCTGGCCCGTGGCCCCCGGATGGAACGGAGACCCTTCGGCGTTCCTCTGAGCTTCGCACCCTGCCGTTACCAGCAACGCACGTCAGAACGGGGCCGGGCATCGAGCACGAGCCAGAAACTCACACAGCCGAAACCGAATTCGGCCCTCCTATCTGCGAGTTCACTCGCATCGTGCGACCTCGTGTCGCAACGGCATGTCAGTACGTTCGTCCGGTCGAGATGAGCTCGGCTCGTTGATCTTTCAGTCCTGCCGCATGGCCGCTTCGAACCGCCCGCCTCCGGTGATACAGCGCCTTTCGGAACGAGCCACAGTGGATGCGGCCCGTGCTGGCGCTTACACGGTGAACGTGCAGTCGGTCCTCGCGGCCCTCCGAACAGAGGTCGAGGCAGCGGGCTCGGCCTCAGCTTGCTGCCGCCAGCACCCTCCATACCTTTCTGGAACGCGAGCGGGCCTGCGGAGCCGCGTATTCGATTCGCTGGCGCGCTTCGTGGGCACTGATCCGCAGCAGATCAGTCAATAGCTCCACGGTGTCCCGATAGCCGGTGTCTGCGGCGAGGCCACGACGCTCGGCTTCGGCGACGGCCGCGCGCATGGCAGCATCCAGTCGCCTCCGACGGCGTTCGGTTTCGACGAGGGTGCGCAGCAAATCGACATCGGCCAGTTCCGGCCATCCCGGTGCTGGAGCATCCGGCGCCGCCGCGATCGAATGTATGTTCACCCGAACCAGCCTACCTCAGTGTCGAACATATGTTCGACAATTCGCCTTGCTGGATATGCCCGAGCCTGGCGTCACTGTCGGTGCGCTGTTGGCGGCCTGGCGGCGCGGCGCATTCGCACGGCATTCGGCATGAGCGCGGACTGCGGGCGGTCGTACGACGCTCTGCCCGTTGATCTTCCGAGGTACCGCGCAGGCTCAGCGCGCACGGCGATTGCGGATGTTGTCGGCTAGAGGCGTATCGCCGTCCGGACGAGGTCGGCGACGGCTTTGGATCTGCTGTGTGGTGGCCAGGCGATGACGGTCGTGACGGCGGCTGCGTCCGGCACTGGCACGACGGCGTGATCGTCGCGTAGCTGGGCTCGCAGCGACTCGGGCATGACCGCACAGGCCCGTCCGAGCCTGATCAGCTGGGTCAACTGGGTATGGTCGCGAACCTGCGGGCCGGGGCCTTCCGGATAACTTCCATCCGGGCGAGGCCAGCGCGGCAGGGGCAGGTCCGTCAGGGCGTTGACCTCGGCCATCGACACGTAGGGCCGGTTGGCGAGGGGGTGCCCGGCGGGCAGGACCACGATCTGCTGTTCGGTGTGCAGGTCCTCGGTGTCGAATCCGGCTGTCGTGTCGTAGGGCCGGTGGAGCAGAGCAACGTCGGCACTCCCGTTGCGTAGCAGGCTTTCCGGTTCGCTGGGCCCGCGCAGCACCACCTCGACCGCGACAGCGTCGGGTTCGGCGGCGTAGGCGTCCAGCAGCTTCGACAACAGTTCGCTGGACGCTCCTGCCTTGGCGGCCAGCACCAGACCGGGTCGGTCGGCAGCGGCGCGGCGGGTGCGGCGCTCGGCGGCTTCGACCGCTTCGAGAGCGAACCGGGCCTCCCGCAGAAGCACCGACCCGGCCTTGGTCAACGTGATTGCGCGTGAACTGCGGTGCAGCAGAACGACTCCGAGCCGCCGTTCCAGCTGCTGGATCGCCCGCGACAGCGGCGGCTGCGCCATCGCGAGCCGTTGTGCCGCCCGCCCGAAGTGCAACTCCTCGGCGACGGCGACGAAGTATCGCAACTCCCGCGTCTCCACCATGTCATCGTATCCGGCGCCGACCACGACCAATACCCGTGCGGTATCGCCGCCCACCCGATCGGTCTTGGACGCCTTACCCGAGTCCGCAACATGATCGACGGCATGAGTGAACGGACGATCGCGCTGGTGACCGGCGCGAACAAAGGAATCGGATACGAGATCGCGGCGGGCCTGGGCGCCCTGGGCTGGCGAATCGGTGTGGGCGCGAGGGATGAACAACGCCGCGAGACCGCGGTGGAGAAGCTGCGCGCGGCCGGGGCCGATGCGTTCGGCGTGCCGCTCGACGTGGACGACGACGCGAGTGTCGCCGCCGCGGCCGAGCTGATCGCCGACCATGCCGGAGGGCTCGACGTTCTGGTCAACAATGCCGCGATCACCGGCGGTATGCCACAGACACCCACCACGGTCGATCCCGCGACCGTGCGAGCTGTCGTGGAAACCAACGTGATCGGCGTCATCCGGGTCACCAACGCGATGCTGCCCATGCTGCGTGGCTCGGCCTCACCGCGAATCGTCAACATGTCCAGCAGCGTGGGCTCGCTCGCCCTGCAGACCACGCCCGGCATCGACATGGGCCCGGTTCCCGCCGCGTATCTGGCGTCGAAGACCTTCCTCAACGCCGTCACCATCCAATACGCCAAGGAACTGAGCGACACCAACATCCTGATCAACTCCGGCTGCCCCGGTTTCACCGCCACCGACCTCAACGGCTTCCGCGGCGTCCGCACACCGGAGCAGGGCGCGGCGATCGCAATCCGGCTCGCGACACTGCCCGACGATGGACCGACCAGCGGATTCTTCGACGACGCAGGGGTGGTGCCCTGGTGACGGGCATGACAAAGGCGGTCAGGTACGACGAATTCGGCGGAATCGACGTCCTGCGGATCGACGAGGTCGACCGCCCGGTGCCCGGGGACGGGCAGGTCCTCGTGCAGGTGAAAGCGGCCGGCATCAACCCCGGTGAGGCGGCCATCCGCACCGGGGCGATGGCGGACATCTTTCCCTCGACCTTTCCGTCCGGGCAGGGCAGCGATCTCGCCGGAGTCGTCGCCGAGATCGGCGCCGGAGCCGACCGATTCTCAGCCGGCGACGAGGTGATCGGGTTCTCCGAGCGGCGGGCTGCCCAGGCCGAGCTGGTCCCGGTCGACGTCGACAACCTCACCCCCAAACCGAAGAACGTCTCGTGGGAGGTGGCGGGCGGCCTCTACGTCGCCGGCGTGACCGCATGGGGTGCAGTGCATTCCGTACAGCTCGAGCAGCGTGAGTGCGTCGTCGTCTCCGGAGCGGCCGGAGGAGTCGGCTCGCTCGCCGTTCAGCTCGCTCGCCGTGCCGGAGCCACGGTCATCGGACTGGCGAGCGAGGCCAACCACGAATGGCTGCAAAGCCACGGCGTGATCCCCGTCGAATACGGTGACGGCGTCATGGACCGGCTCGAGGCCGCCGCACCCCACGGCGTCCATGCCTTCATCGACACCTACGGCGACGGGTACGTCGAACTGGCCCTCGCCCTGGGCGTCGCAATCGAGCGGATCGACACCATCGCAGATTTCGCGGCAGCCGCAAAGTATGGGGTCAAGACTGAACCCGGGACCAAGGCGAGGCCGGGTGCCGAGGTGCTCGCCGAACTGGCCGGCCTGATTGCCGACGGACACCTCGAAGTCCCGATCGCGAACGTCTACCCGTTGACACAGGTTCGTCAGGCCTACACCGAACTCGAACGCAGACACACCCACGGCAAAATCGTGCTGAGGCCCTAGCCGGCACCAGTGCGGCGCGCTTTCGGGGGACTGCTCAACCGCGCGGGGGCTGATTCCCGTCGGCACGGTTGTCTGCCACCCTAAGACCGCGACACTGCTGGCTACACATCCGAGTGGAACGCCGTTGTCAGGAGGATGCCGAGACCCAGCCCGATCAGCGCTACGCCGGATGCGCGTTCGAGCATCGGGAGCGCGCGAGCGAATCTGGTCAGGACGACGCGGTTGCCGATGAGGACAGATACGAGCACGTCCCAGCCGAGTACGACAGCGAACATCCACATGCCGTATGCGACAAGGTGTCCCGTGCTCGCGCCGACCGTTAGAACGGCGGCGAGGCCCGCGTAGAAGAGTGCGTTCTTGGGGTTGAGGGCGGCCGAGGCGAACCCCATCGCGGCAAGTTTCCACCGGCTTCCGGCGGTGCGCGCGGTGCCGCGGGCCGGTGCCGGCTCGATCGAGGCGGCACCGGCCGAGCGCAGCAGGCCCACTCCGAGCTGCAGGAGGAAGGCGGCACCCGCGATCTGGACCGTGGTGAACGCGATACCGCCCGGCCGCAGTATCGACAGGCCCGCGAACGCGGTCGCGATGAAGACGGCGTTCGCGGCCGCGATGCCCGCGCACGCGGCGATCGCGCGACGCCATCCGTCGGTCATCGAAGTATGCGCGATGAGGAAGAAATCGGGGCCCGGGGACAACAGGGCAAGGAAGTGGGCACCGGCCACGGCAGCGAATTGGTTCATTCTTCCTCTGTGCTCGGACGCGTACGGGACCGAGCCACTGTGCCGGAGTCGCCGCAGCGGTGTCTTGAACGAAATTGCGGGACCGGTGTGCCCGTTTCAGTTGGTGGCGCCGGCGCGGTACTCGCCGGGCGTGACCCCGGTGCGGAGTTTGAAGGTCCGGTGAAAGTGGCTCTGGTCGGCGAAGCCGAGGTCGGCAGCGACCTCGGCCGGGCCGCAGCCCTCGCGGAGCCGGGAGCGCGCTCTGATGATGCGTTCGTTGATCTGCCAGGCGAGGGGAGGCAGCCCGGTGACGGCGCGGAACCGCCGAACCAGCTGGAACCGGCTCAGGCCCGTTTCCACGACCAGGTCGCCGAGGGAGACCTGCATATTCGAGGTGCGGAGGTACTCGAGAATCGGGGCGACGACGGCCACGTCGGACGCACGGGCCCTGGCGCCGGCGACGATATCAGCGGGTGCGGTCAGGATCTCGTCGAGGACGGTGACGAGCAGTTCTTCCTTCTCGCGCGGGTCGGCGCCGGAGAACAGCACCTCGTTGAGACGGCAGAACGCAGCGTATCCGCCGGGCTCGGGGACGATGCGCACCGGCCGCGGGCGCCGCGGGCTCTGATCGGCCCCCATATCGAGTTCGGGTAGGGATTCGGCGAGCCAGGTCTCGTCCACGTGGAGCATCTGGTAGCTCCACCGGCCTTCGACGGGGTTGCAGGCGTGGACTCGGTGGGCGGGGATCACCACGACGCTCCTCGCCGTCAGCTGCAGGGGACCGCCGGGTGCGCCGGTGAACACACTGCGTCCTTCGTCGACCACGCCGATGGACATCGAATCGTGGGAGTGCGGTTTGTAGCAGGAGACCGTGCGGCAGGCCCGCCTGCTCTCGAGAAAGGGCAGCGCAGCGTCGCGCCAGAACTCCGCCTCCACCACGGGTGCAAGCCTAGAGCTCCCCTACCTCCTGATCGGTGAGCGCCACCGTACCCACGGATCCCTTCGCCTGGACCATGCCGACTGCGCGGGTACAGCGGCCGGTCTGCAAGTCTGGCGCCGTCCCTTTGAGCCGACATCTGGCGCAGGAGCAATTCCGCTACGCGCGGGCGGATGGGAGTCCATCAACTCGCAGGCCACATCATGGACCGCCCGCAAGTGCGCTCCAAGCCGGGGCGGAGCGTCCAGACTCTCCAGCAAGACCTCGACCCGCTCCGGCAGCGGCCGAAGAGCCAGCCCACCGCGATCAGTCAGGGCTCGCCGAAGCACTACCGAGGACACGGCAACAACGGTAATGCCAGAACCGATGGACCAACCGTTCACACAACCCCCTCTGGCGAGAATCTGACCCCCTCGCGGACCACGGAGAAACGGGCGCCGAATTTACCGGCACCCCATCGACCAGTCACTATCAGCACACGGCCCGCGACCGGAACACCCCGGTCCCACAACGGTGGCAAACGACACCTCGGCCTTACTTCCCACCCGCCTCATAGCGACACAGCTGCCTCCGGCTCAGAGTAATCGGAACCGTTACCTGGCCCCGTCGTCCTCGAGCAACCCTACGAAAAGTTGTCGGGTCGGCTCGGGGACTGTAGTGCGGAATCGTTGGACGTGAATTTCGAATGGTTTGCCCGTCTTACGATTTCGGAGCCGAATGGTTGGGTCGCGGCGGCCGATGTATACCCGGCCGGTGTTCCACAGGCGGTGGAAGTCGGGCTGTGTGCCCAGTTCTCGTAGTAGCGGCTGGATTTCGGTCTGCGCACCGGCACGGGCGGTGTAGCTGCGGAAGCGGCCGACCATCAGATCGGCCTCCTGTTCCCATTCCTCGATCACCAGCCGTGCGCGTGGATCGGTGAACATCCAGCGCAGTACGTTTCCGTTGGGGTGTAGGCCGGGGAACGCCTCGTCGAACGGGGCATTGCATTCGATGACGCGCCAGCCGTCGTCCAGTGCGGCCGCCAGATGTGGGGTCAAGGCGTCGAGTGTTTTGCGAACGGGCGGACCGGACTCTTGCGGTCCGCGGTCGGTGAACCGTTGCTGCGCAAGGTGATACAGGTGCACGCGCTCATCCAGGTCCAGGCCGAAGACCTGGGCGAGCGCATCGAGCACGGACGGGCTCGGATTGAACGCCCCGCCCTGTTCGATCTTGGCGAGGTAGCCGACGCTGGAGTGGATCGCCTCGGCCAGTTGCTGTCGACTCAGGCCGGTCGGATTCGCCGCGGTCGGTCGCAGCCGCCGCGCGCGCACGAATTCGGCAAGCGTCGGCACCCGCAGCCCGTCTGTCTCCCGGCCGCCACCCCTCATCGAATCGCTGCGCGTTGTCGCATAGTCCATATGCCTCCTCCCGTGTACAGCCTCAATCCTTTTGCCTTGCACCGCTTTGCGCAACCTCGATCAGCGCGAGCGCCGCACGGCTGATCCGCGCGGCGGCATCGTCGAGGTCCGGTTGACCGACATCTAGCCAGGCGATCACCGCGTCCAGGATGAAGGTGGGGATGACCTGTGCCGCCCAGTCCTGCCACGGCCCGTCCGCCATCGCAGTAGTGAGGTACCGCTGGGCGAGCAGCGTGGAGTAGCTGCGCACCAGATCGGTGACATCGCGAAATTCGGGCTCGCGCACCGCGTGGCGGAACAGCAGCCGAAAGGCCTCCGGATCCGCAGAAGCCGCGGCCAGCAATGCGGAAATGCTGGTGCCGTCGATATTTTCGGTCCCGACCGCATCGCCGAGTCGGGTGTAGGCCCGTTCGAGCACGGCCCGGTACAGGTCGGCCTTCGAGGCAAAGTGCCGGTACAGGATCACGTGCGTGATACCGGCTTCGGCGGCGATGTCATCGAGACCCGTTGCACTGAAGCCGTTTCGGGCGACAGCACGGGTGGCGGCGGCCAGGATCTGCTCGCGGCGCTCGGCGCGCGGCATGCGTCGCGCGGGTGCCGTCGCGGACGTGGGGTTCTTCGGCAGGACATCACCTCCTTGTTCAAGTGGAATGATACAACCGCTTATGTTTAAGCTATCTTGTACAAGTTCTTGTGTAGCTCGAGGAGTGAGCCATGACCGCAGATTCGTCGGAACTCGTCTGCCCCTTCACCGGCAAAGACGCCACGCCCACCTCGATCAGCCGGGTCCGCACCGCCACCGGCGACGAAGCGTGGAAGGTGACCGGCTATCGCAAGGTGAAGGAGTTGTTCACCGACGTGCGGCTCGGTCGTTCGCATCCGACGCCGGAAACCGCCGCGCGGTCCTCGGAATCGGTGTTCTTCGGTCGGCCGTTCGGGAACTTCGAGACCGAGCCCGCCGATAACGCGCGCATGCGCGGACTGCTGAATCCGATGTTCTCGGCCAAGCGGATGCGCGAACTGACGCCACGGGTGGCCGCGTTCACCACGCAACTGCTCGACGATATGGCCGAGCAGGGCTCGCCCGCCGACCTGCACAAGGCCTTCGCGGAACCGCTGCCGCTGCTGGTCATCAGCGAACTACTCGGCGTGCCCTACGAGGATCGCGCGCAGTTCCGCGCCTGGAGCGAGGCACTGTTCGACACCAGCGACGGCGCGAAATCGGGACAGGCCGGGGCCGAATGGTTCCTCTACTGCAAGTCGCTGGTCGAACGGCGACGCCGTGAGCCGGGCGAGGGCGTGCTGGCGAAGCTGTGCGAGGTGCCGGACCTGGCCGATGATGCCATCGCGACGCTGGCCATGGGGTTGCTCTTGGCCGGGCACGAAACCACGGTCGTCGAAATCGGCCTGTGCACAGTGCAATTGCTGCGGAATCCGGCGCAATGGCAGAAGCTGGTGGAGCAGCCGGAGTTGATACCGGGCGCGATCGAGGAACTGCTGCGGGTGCACGACTCCACTGCCTTCGCCCGCTATGTGCGCACCGATATGGAGATCGATGGCGTCACCGTCCGGACGGGCGATCTGGTACTGCTGGATGTCGATTCGGCCAACCATGATCCGGAAATCTTCACCAACTCGCGCCAACTCGACGTAACTCGCGCGGAGGGCGCGCATCTGGCGTTCGGCTACGGCCTGCATTACTGCACCGGCGCGCCGCTGGCCCGCATCGAATTGCAGGTCGCGTTCGGTCAACTCATTTCTCGTTTCCCGACCCTGCATTTGACGGTCGATCCCGACGCCCTGCCGGTGCGCGAGAACGTGGTCACCAAGGGCTTGACCTCGCTGCCCGTCGCATGGTGAACACGGCTCGGATCGGCATCGCGATCGCTTGCGTTCTCGTCGGTGTGGCTGCTCCGACTTCCGCTGTGGCCGATCCGGTTTCGTGTAAACCGGCTGCGGTGACCATTGCCGCCGCTGCCGTCGTGCGGGATGAAGACTGGGCGGAGGGCTTGGCCTATGACGCGCGCGGCGACCTCTGGGTCTCGCGGGTGCGGCGCAACGAGGTCGTGCGCTACGACCCGTCCGGTCGGGTGACCGCTACTGTCGCCATCCCCTATCCCGGCGCGGTGAAACTCGGTCCGGACCGACGGATCTACGTGACGTACGGGAACTTCCTCACCAATCTGGTGCCCGGCGCGACGGGTGGCGGTGTGGTCCGCATCGACCCCAACGCCGAGAACCCGGAGGCCGAGACCTTCGTTTCCGGTCTCGGGATGGCCAATGGCGCGGCATTCGATGCGGCGGGCAACCTTTTCGTCGCCGACACCTCGACCGGAGTCATCCGGATCCAGCCGGATGGTCGCGTCGACACCGAATGGTCCGACCAGGCCAGGCATTTCGGTGCCGACGGCATCCTGGTCGACGGCAATGTCCTCTACGTCACGCTGTATCTCAGCCCGAACGGCCAGATCCTGCGCATCCCGCTCGACGACCCGGCACACGCGACCATCGTCGCGGAGCTGGCCGCCGGCCCCGGCGCGCCACCGCTGCCCGACGACCTGGTCATCGGCCCGGACGGCCTGCTCTATGACGCCACCACTTCCGGACGACTCGTACGCATCAACCCGCAAGATCATTCGACCTGCACCATCCTGATGGGCGAACCGATGACCTCGATCGTTGTAACGCCCGACCGCGAATTCTTGGTCGGAACTACGAGCGGCAATCTGCTACGAGTGCACCCGGCCGACTGAAATCAGTTGTCCCGTCAAAGAACTCAGAAAGGAGTGCGCCATGACCGTGGAATCAACGCACGGTTGTCCGGTCACCGGTACCATCCGCCGGACGCGGACCGCACTGGGCGACGAAGGCTGGCTGGCCACCAGCTACGCGCAGGTGCGGACGCTCTTCGCCGACCCCCGGCTCGGCCGCGCCCACCCAACGCCGGAAACCGCTGCGCGGGTGTCGGATTCGGTGTTCTTCGGCGGACCGCTCGGCAATTTCGAGACCGAACCCGCCGATCAGGCCCGGCTGCGCGAGTTGGTGGTGCCGTTCTTCTCGCCGCGCCGGATGCGCGATCTCGGGCCGCGGGTAGAAGAGCTCACCACACAGTTGTTCGACGAGATGGCCACACAGGGCTCACCCGCCGACCTGCACACCGCGGTCGCGCTGCCGTTGCCGCTGCTGGTCATCTGTGAACTGCTGGGTGTGCCCTATGCGGACCGCGATCAGTTCCGCGCCTGGACCGAAGCGCTCGGCGAGCAGCAGGACGGCGCGAAGGTGCAGCAGGGTGTCGCCGGGTTGTTCGAGTACTTCATGGCATTGGTGCAGCGCAAACGTATCGATCCCGCCGATGACGTGCTGTCGCATCTGTGTGCCAGGGACGACCTGTCCGATCAGGGCATCGCGACCCTCGGACTCGGGTTGTTGTTCGGCGGCCACGAGACCACGGTGGTGCAGATCGGGGTGGGCGCCAAACGGCTGCTGGAGAATCTGACCCAATGGCAAGCACTGGTAGCGGATCCGGACCTGGTGCCGACCGCGATCGAGGAACTGCTGCGAGTGGGCGACGCCACCCAGATGCCCCGGTACGCGCGCACCGATATGCGGATCGACGGCAACGAGGTGCACGCGGGCGATCTCGTCCTGCTGGATCTGACTGCGGCCAACCATGATCCGACGGTCTTCGCCGATCCCGACCGCGTGGACGTGACCCGCAAAAACGGCTCCCATGTGACTTTCGGGTACGGCGCGCGCCACTGCATCGGCGCACCGCTGGCGCGCATCGAACTGCACACCGTGTTCACCCAGTTGGTCACCCGCTTCCCGACCATGCGGCTGGCCGTCGACCCGGCCGCGGTGCCGATGCGCACCAGCACCTTCACCGGCGGTGTCGAGGAGTTGCCCGTGCGGTGGTGAAAACCGTTGGTATAACCGGTTCTTGTTAGGCTGCTCCCTTCGCGGGATGCAGTCTGACAGGAGCACGGTTATGCCCTTCGTAACCTCGGCTGGCGCGAAAGTCCACTTCGTCGACAGCGGGGGAACCGGGCCAGCGGTGGTGCTGGGGCACGCCTTCTTCATGGATCACGAGATGTTCGCGAATCAGGTTGCCGCGCTGACGCCGAAATACCGGGTGATCTCGATCGATGCGCGCGGGCACGGGCTGACCGAGCACGACGACAGCACATTCAGCTTCTGGGATCTGGCCCGCGACGCCTGGGCTGTGCTCGACCGGCTCAGCATCGATCGGGTGGTCGTCGGCGGTGCCGGACAGGGCGGATTCACCGCGCTGCGCATGGCATTGCTGTGCCCGCCGCGGGTGGACGGCTTGATCCTGCTCGGCTGCTCGGCGCTGTCCTACAGCGCGGTGCAGCGGATCGGCTACCGCCAGGTCACCGATGCCTGGACCGGTACCGCGCCGTTGGCGGCGATCGCGAAGATGGTCGCGGGTTTGATCATCGGTGGCGACCGGGCCGATCATCAACCGTGGCTGGCGAAATGGTTGAACGGTGACCGGGAACGTGTCGCCGCGGCGGCCGACTGCCTGGTCAATGTGGATGACATCACCGATCTGATCGGCGATATCGCCTGCCCCGCATTATTGATGCGTGGCGCCTCCGATCCCGCCTTCGATCATGACGCCATGGACGCACTGACAAAGGGACTCGGCGGCCCCGCGGAATTCCACAAGATCGAGGGCGCGGCGCATATGCCGAATCTGACGCACGCGTGCGAGATCGACCAGCTGATGCTGGAATTCCTCGGCCGACTCGGCCGGTAGTTACTACTGGTCGGTGGTACCACCGACCATGGGGTGGCCAACGCCTGGTCCGGCGAAACTCTTGCCCATTGCGGGGCCTACTTGTTGTATTCGATATGGCGGCGCCGCCAATTCCGTTCCAGTCGAACGTGATTCACATAAACGCACTGGGGGTGTCGCCGTTGCGCGGCCCCGGCGTGGGTAGGAAATGCTATGAGGGTTTCTTTTCTGTTCGGTGGCCAGGTCAGCCTGACGGCCGAGGTCATCGATGAGTTCTGTGAGCGGTGTCCATCCATCACGCTCGCCTATGCAGAGGCCGCCGCGGTCACCGGATTATCGGTGGACCGCCTGCGCGCCAGGGAAATGGCCGCGGAACTGGCGAACGCGCCGGAGGATCGGCACAGCCTCGGCGCATTGCGCCAGGCGGCATTCGCGCTGGGGCTGGCCGAGGACCTGGCCGCGCACGGTTTCGAACCGGAGGCCGCAGGCGGTTTGAGCCTGGGCGCGCTGATCAGCACTAGTGTGGCCGGAGCCGTCGAGCGACACGAGTTGTTCGGCATGCTGCACCATCGGCGACTCGTGCCGGAATCGCCGGAAGGTGTTGCCGCGCACGGGATGGGACTGATGTACGTGCCGATCGAGGACGATCCGGCGAATTACTACGGCGAACGCCGCCCCGGTGTGCACCTCGCGGTGGATACCGGTCCTATCGATGACGTGCACCGATCGTTCGTGCTGTCGGGTTATCGCACGGCGCTGCAGGACATTCTGGCCGAGATCGAGGCGGCGTCCGATACCCGGCAGATGTTCGTCCTGGACGCGTACAAGGGTGCGTTCCATTCGCCGTTACAGCAGCATGCCGCGGATTTCATGCACGGTTTCGTCGACGGAATGACCTTTCGCGATCCGAAATTCCCGGTCTGCTCGCCCGTGCGACAGCGCAGCCTGACCACCGCCGACGATATCCGAGATTTCGTGCTGCACAATAATTTGCTGCCCGCCCGCTACGAGCCGTTGATCCAGGAGATGGATCGCATCGGCGTCCGCGGCGGCCTGATCCTCGGGCCGGGCCTGCCGCAACCCGCGGTTCGGCCCTTTCCGGTCGAATTGGTCGCCGAGCCAACCGATCTCGACCGGCTGCCGGAATTGGCGCGGCTGCTCGGCGAGCGGGATGTGCAGAGCGTATGAATCGTTTCGCGCAGCGCCGAGTGCTGGTAACGGGAGCCGGTTCCGGTATCGGCCGAGCCATTGTCCTGCGGCTGCTCGTGGAGGGCGCGACGGTCGTCGGTGTGAGCCGGACCGATGATGGCCTCACCAAGACCGAGCAACTCGCGCTGGATCAGGGACTCGGCGACCGGTTGACCGTTGCGGTGCTGGATATTTCGGATGAGCCGGCCGTCGCCCACACCATCCCGGCCGCGATCGCCGGGATCGGCGGTCTGGACGTTTTGGTGAATGCCGCCGGGATCGTGCGCATGTCGCACACCCACGAGACCAGCACCGAGGTGTGGAATAGCGTCCTCGGCACCAATCTGACCGGATCGTTCCTGGTGACCAGGACCGCATTGCCCGCACTCTTGGACTCCGGGCGCGGTGTGGTGGTCAATATCAGCTCGAATGCCGCGTCCTATGCCGCGCCGTATCGGGCGGCGTACGCGGCGAGCAAGGGCGGGCTGGAAGCCTTCACCCGAGTGCTGGCATTGGAGTACAGCAAGCGGAATCTGCGTGCGGTCTGCGTCTCGCCCGGCGGTATCGAGACGGCCATGACCTACAGCCTGTTGGACGTGCCGCCGGATATCGACCCGAGCCTGCTGAGCAAGATGGCTCCGGCCATCGGCCCGCTGCTCGGTTCGCCCGAGATGGTCGCGGGCGTGGTCGCGATGGTCGCTTCCGATGACGGCGAATTCATGACGGGCACAACGATTCACGTCGATGGCGGCGCGCACGTCTAAATGGGTGCGGAGGTCAGGTATCGCTGCAAGGTCGGTGCGATGTCCGCGATGATCTGGTCGCGTGTCAGGCCGACCACCGGCGGCAGCTCGAGCACGTAGCGACACAGGGCGAGCCCGAGCAACTGGCTGACGATCAAACCTCCGCGGCGCTGCGCGTCGGCCGGATCACCGAAGCGCAGCACCGCGGGGAGCACCTGTTCGGCGAAGATCTGCCGAAAGCGTTCGCCGACACCCTCATCGGCGATCGATGAGCGCAGCAGGATCACCAGCACCTTGTTATCGGGCTGGTCCTCCCAGATCGCCAGGAATCGGCGAATCAACAACTCGCCGAGGGTATTCGGTTCGGCTGCCGCGAGATCCGGCAGGTCCAGGCGCACATCGACGGCCGCGGCGAACAGTCCGCCCTTGCTGCCGAAGTAGCGCATCACCATCGACGGATCGATCGCGGCGTCGGCGGCGATGGCGCGGATGGTCGCCTTGCGGAACCCTTCGGCGGCGAAGCGGGCGCGGGCGGCTTCCAGGATGGCCGCGCGGGTCGCATCCGAGCGGCGCGCAGGCGGTTGATCAGGCTCGACATTCATGTCAACAAGTGTAGGCCAACAGCTGTTGACTTCACTGGCCAATCCGCGCTACGGTTGTCAACAAGCGTTGGCCTACAGATGTTGACTTAGGAGTTCCGATGAACACCACCCCGCTGCCGGAGACCACTTCCGTCGTCATCGTCGGCGCCGGTCCGGCCGGATTGACCACCGCGATCACCCTCGCCGATGCCGGAATCGACTTCGTCCTACTGGACCGGCTCGCCGAGGGGGCCAACACCTCGCGCGCCGCCGTCGTGCACGCCCGGACGTTGGAGGTGCTCCAGGAACTCGGCATCGCCGACGAACTCGTCGCCCGCGGCATCGTGGTGCCGGCCTTCACGGTGCACGACGGTGACCGCACGCTGGCCACCGTGCCGTTCGGCGGACTGCCCACCGAGTACCCGTACACGCTGATGGTTCCGCAGGACACCACCGAGGCGGTGCTGCTGGAGCGGCTGCGCAAGGCGGGCGGCGATGTGCACCGACCCTACCAGATCACCCGGGTCGTGGACGAAAATGACGGCGTCACAGTCGAATACAGCGATGGCACCGGCGCGACCGGTCGCATCCGCGCGGACTATGTGGTCGGCGCGGACGGCATGCACAGCGTCGTCCGGGAGCAGGCGGGCATCGGCTTCACCGGCGCCACCTACCCGGAATCCTTCGTACTGGCCGACGTCCGAATGGACTGGCCGATCGCGCGCAACGAAGTGGCACTGCACCTTTCGCCCGAGGGCGTGACCGTGGTCGCGCCACTGCCCGACGACACCGAGCCCAATCGCTACCGGGTCGTCGCCACCATCACCGAAGCCCCCGAGCACCCGACCATCGAGGACATCCAAACCATCCTCGACACCCGCGGCCCGGGCAGTGCCGTGAAAGTCCGTGAGGTGTTGTGGAGCTCGCGCTTCCGGGTGCACCACCGGGTGGCCGATCACTACCGCGCGGGGCGTCTGTTGCTCGCGGGCGACGCCGCCCACGTACACAGCCCGGCAGGCGGTCAGGGCATGAACACCGGCATCCAGGACGCCGCTTTCCTCGGCCCGCTACTGGCCCGAGTTGTCAACGGCGAGACCGACACCGTGCTGGACACCTACGAAACCACCCGCCGCCCGGTCGCTCTCGGCGTCGTCGCCTTCACCGACCGGATGACCAAGATGGCTACCCTGCGCCCGCTGCCCGCCCGTCTGGTCCGCAACACCGCGATATCGGTCCTGACTCGCATCCCCGCGGTCCGCACCAAGCTCGCCTACCAACTGGCCGAACTCGCCAACCGCTGACCCACCGCCTCCGCCACGAGCCTCCGCCCTCCGGTGGAGGCTTTCGGCGTTGGCCCAACGGCAATCGGCGCGCCGGAGTCAGCGAAAACAACTGGACGCCTCGACAGTGCTGGTGCAGGCGCTGACGGTGCTGGCCGCGATCAGCGCCAGTCCGCTCACGGTGACCGTGCGGAACCTGTAGTGCATTCACCAAGATTTCGCCGTCAGATCCCGACTCGCGCCCGCAGCGCCGAATCATCGGAGAAATCGACCTGCCGCTCGGCATTCGACAGCGCGGTCACCACACAGGTGCCGAAGGATCCGGATCGATCGAACAATGTCGCACTGCCGACGGCGATTCCGTCCGCGCTGAGGTGATTGTCCGCCTCGACCCCGACCGCCAACCCGATGGGCGTACGCGCCAGCGCGAGCGTCATATCGGTATTGATGAAGCCGATCCCGGCGCTGCCCCAGTTCGTCATCAGGCTCGTCGACTCACCGATCACCACGGCACCGACGAATCCGGACGGGGTCTCGCCCTCCACAACCCGCATCGGCACCTGCCACATGCGCTTTCGGCTGTCGTTCTGATGTTCGCCCATGCTGGCGGACCAGCCATCGCCGTGCGCGTCGCTGCCCCACAGCGGTGCGGTCGGCTCCGTCGCGACCGGCACCGAGGGCGGCTGCGGATCGTGCGCACGCGTCCACAGGCTGCCCGGCGGCTGCTGCGATCGCTTCAGGAAAATCGCTGTCGCCCTGGCCATATCCTCGCCGTCCTGCATCAGCGCGGCATCGGCGACCAGGATCCGCCGCCCCTCCCGAACCAGTTCGGTCACCACGGTCACCGGCTTGTTGAGCGTCGGGCGGAACAGGTCGACAGTCAGTCGGGCCGGGGTGAATCCGGCCGCACAGTGCTGCTGCTCCAACGCTCTGGCCAGGAGACCGCAGAGGGCGGGACCGTTGATCATCTTCGGCGACCACGCACTGGCCGCGAACGGCAAGGGCGCGAAGCCATCCGAGGTGGCCTCGAAAAATCCGTAGCGCATTGCCAATTCGATCTCCAATCCCATACCCGCCGCACACGACCGCAGAATGATGCAGGGCTGCCGCGGTTCTCGCGACAGCCCTTGCCGGTGTTCCGGCGTACTTACCGTGCTACTTGCTGGTCGCCTCGGCGTGCTCGTCGGCCGGGCGCTCCTCGGTCTGCGACTTGGCCCAGCGGTAGTCGGGCTTGCCCGCCGGATTGCGCTTGATCTGGTCCACGAACCACAGGCTGCGCGGCAGCTTGTAGGGCGCGATCTCCTGGGTGAGCACCGGGCGCAATTCCTCGAGCGTGGGACGTTTGTCGTCACGACACTGCACGACCGCCACCACCCGCTGGCCCCAGCGCTCGTCGGGGACACCGACCACGAGCGCGTCGAAGACATCCGGATGACACTTCAGCGCACCCTCGACCTCCTCCGGATAGATCTTCTCGCCACCGCTGTTGATGCTGACCGAACCGCGGCCGAGCATGGTAACGGTGCCGTCCTCCTCGACCCGGGCGTAGTCGCCGGGGATGGAGTAGCGAATGCCGTTGATCTCCTTGAACGTTGCCGCGGTCTTGGCCTCGTCCTTGTAGTAGCCGACCGGGATGTGCCCCTTGCGGGCGAGGAAGCCGACCTTGCCGGAGCCCGGCTCGACCGGATTGCCGTCATCGTCGAGCACCGCGGTGGCGGCGTCGATCTTCACCCGCGGTCCGCCGGTGTGGTTCGCGCCCTTGGCGACTACGGCGAGTCCGCCGAAGCCGGTCTCCGACGAGCCGATCGAATCGGTGATCATCCGGTTGGGCAGCAGTTCGAGGAACTTGTCCTTGAGCGTCGGCGAGAACAGCGCGGCACTGCTGGCGATCACGTACAGACTCGAAAGATCGTACGGCGCAGCGGTTTCCGGATTGCCCTCGAGCAGTGCGTCGACCATCGGCCGGGCCATGGCGTCTCCGGTGATGAAGATCAGGTTGATCTTGTGGCGATCGATGTGCTGCCACACGCCGTGTCCGGTGAACTCCGGGATCATCACGGCCTTGCCGCCGTCGAACAGGCTGTGGAAGGTCGCCGTCTGTGAGCCACCGTGGATCATCGGCGGAATCGGGAACCGGACCATCTGCGGATTGCCCGCGCCCAGCTTGGACTGATGCCATTCGTCCTCGACGTATTCGCCGGTGAGGAAGTTGATGCCGCCGCCGAGCACGCGCCACCAGTCCTCGTGCCGCCACATCACGCCCTTCGGCAGGCCGGTGGTGCCGCCGGTGTAGAGCATGAAGATGTCGTCGCCCGAACGCGCACCGAAGTTTCGCTCGCCGGAGGACTGCGCCAGCACCGTTTCGTATTCCACCGAATCCGCTGCGGTCGCGATGGTTCCGGTCGTATCGTCGTCCACGACGATGACCGTTTTCAGCAAGGGCGTATTCCGACGAACCCCGGCCACCCGGTCGCTGTAGCGGCGCTCGTGGATCAGCGCGACCATATCCGAATTGTCGAAGATGTACTGCAACTCGTTCTCGACATATCGAAAGTTCACGTTGATCATCACGGCGCGCGCCTTGAAGATCGCGACCATGGCCTCGACGGCCTCGACCGTGTTGCGTGAATAGATGCCCACCTTGTCGCCCGGTTGGACACCCTGTTCCAGCAGGTAGTTGGCGAGCTTATTGGCCCGTTCCTCCAGCTGCGCGTAAGTCACCTCGCGGCCGTCGTCGGCCAGCGCTACGCGGTCGGGCATCAGATCGATGGCATGTTCGACTAGGTCCGCTATGTTGTAGCTCACAGACCTAAAAATAGAACGTGTTACTGTTTCTGACAAGGCTGAGTTTACCCACCCCGGCCGGCTCCGCCGGCCTGCCTCCCCCTGAGTTTGCCCACCCCGGCCGGCTCCGCCGGCCTGCCTCCCCCTGGAGAGTCAGGAGATCGAGTAATGCCAGATTGCCTCGTCGAGAAGCGCGATCACGTCCTCATCGTCACCATGAATCGCCCCGAGGCCCGCAACGCGCTCTCGGCCGAGATGATGGCGATCATGCGCGACGCCTGGGACCAGGTGGACAACGACCCCGATATCCGCGTCGCGATCCTGACCGGCGCGGGCGGTGCGTTCTGCGCGGGCATGGACCTCAAGGCGATGACCGCCCGGCACCCCGGCGACGCCAGCGCGGGCAGCTTCGATCCGACCAAATTGGAGGCGCTGCTCAAGGGCCGCCGGCTCACCAAACCACTGATCGCGGCAGTGGAGGGCCCGGCCATCGCCGGCGGCACCGAGATCCTGCAGGGCACCGATATCCGAGTGGCCGCCGAAGGCGCGAAATTCGGTGTATCCGAAGCGCGTTGGGGCCTGTTCCCGCTCGGCGGCTCGGCGGTTCGGCTGGTCCGCCAGATCCCCTACACCGTTGCCGCGGACATTCTGCTGACCGGCAGACACATCACCGCCGCCGAGGCCAAGGAGATCGGGCTGATCGGGCATGTCGTCCCGGACGGCACCGCATTGGACAAGGCCCTCGAACTCGCCGAGCAGATCGCGGCGAACGGCCCCCTCGCGGTGCAGGCGATTCTGCGCACCATCCGGGAGACCGAGGCCATGCCCGAAGAGGACGCCTTCCAGATCGAGGCCAAACTCGGCATGGCGGTCTTCCGGTCGGCCGATGCCAAGGAGGGCCCGAAGGCCTTCGCCGAAAAGCGCAAGCCCACCTTCACCGGCAGCTGAATCCCCCTGCGCCCCGGCACTTCCCGTGTCGGGGCGCGGCCGTGCCGTCAGTCGCTGCCGGGATAGTTCATCCAGAAGGGCTCCCACTGGTGGCCGTCCGGATCGATGAAGGTGCGGCCGAACATGCCGACCTGAGCCTCTTCGGCTCGCCTGTCCTCGTTGACTTCCTCGGTCGCGCCCGCGGCCAGTGCGGCCTCGGTCAGCGCGTCGACCTCCTGCGCGCTGGCCAGCGACAACGCATACGCCGAGCTGATTTCCGAGACGGTATCGGCGATCGGGCGCTTGGTGAAGGTCGTGAAGAAGTCCTTTGTCAGCAGCATGGCGCAGATGTTGTCGTCGATGACGATGCAGGCGGCATTCTCATCGGTGAAATCCTGATTCACCTTCCAGCCGATCGCCTGGTAGAAATTCTTGGACCGGCCCAGGTCAGCGACGGGGAGATTGATGAAGATCATCTTGCTCGGCATGGGCGGTCCTTACGTCGTCTTCGGCGGTTTATAGATTCAGACGGACCGACCGCACGAAACTCATCGCGGCGACCGCTGTGAACCCGGGCACAAGCTGGCGCAACGGTTCCGATGATCTTGATTCCCCTGGTAGGCGGCGGTCTCGCCTGCGCTCGCCCAAGCGCAAGGGACTATTGACGGACGCTGTCCGGCTGCGCTTGATCGGGGCCCCTAAAGGTCTGGGATGTGTCGGTCCCCTGTGGCAGGGTGACGATTATGAACGACTCGTCCGGCTCCACCGTCGGCCTCAGTCCGGATGTCCTCGAGTCCTTCGAAGGACATCGGCGGGAGCTGTGCGCCTACGCCTATCGCATGCTCGGCTCGTCCTTCGAAGCGGAGGACGCGGTGCAGGAGACCTTCACCCGCGCATGGAAGTCCTACGACTCGTTCGAGGGCCGCGCCAGCCTGCGTTCCTGGCTGTACAAGATCACCACCAATGTCTGCCTCGACATGCTCGACGGCCCGCAGCGCCGGGCCAGGCCGATGGATCTATCCGGACCGTCGCGGCCGGATTCGCAACTGCCCGCGCCGCAGCCGGACTACGTCTGGATCGAGCCGATCCCGAACGGACTGGCCTTCGGGTCGGATCCGGCCGAGCACGCCTCCGCCAAGGACACCTTGCGGCTGGCCTTCGTCGCGGCCTGTCAGCACCTGCCCGCGACCCAGCGCGCGATCCTGATCATGCGGGAGGTGCTGCGTTTCTCGGCCAGCGAGACGGCCGAGGCACTCACCATGTCACCCGCCTCGGTGAACAGCGCGCTGCAGCGCGCAAGGGCGACCATGTCGAAGGTCCAGCCCGCAGCCACCGACACCTACGACGAGACCGACGGCAACCAGCGCAAACTCGTCGACGATTTCGTCAAGGCCTTCGAGGCCTACGACATGGACACACTGACCACATTGCTGAAAACCGATGTGGCACTGTCCATGCCGCCGTTCGACCTGTGGATCTCCGGCCCCGAGAACGTGGCCGCATTCATGCTCGGCACCGGCAGCGGCTGCCGCGATTCCCGCATGATCCCCCTGGCGGGCGCCAACGGCCACCCCGCCTTCGGCCACTACAAACCACACGAAACCGAAGCGGGCGTGTGGGTTCCGTGGTCGATCACGGTGCTGGAACTGGACGGCGGCACCATCGCCGGCCTCAACTTCTTCCTCGATACCGCAAAGCTGTTCCCCCTCTTCGGCCTCGCCCCAGAACTCCGCGAGGACGTCTGATCCGCACACACCGCCGACCTGAGAAGCTCAGGTCGGCATGTTCGGCCGCACTTTCATCGATCCGGACGGGCATATGCCGTTGCGGCGGTAGTTCGTTCGATCCGCTCCGCGTAGCTCTCGGCACACCAATTGGTGTCACCCATGGGCTCGGGGTGCGAACGAAACCGCCCCGCCGCATGCGACAGCGGGGCCGGTTTCGTGGGGTACTACGCCGGGATGTAGCGGTCGCGGATTTTGCGCTTGTAGAGCTTGCCGTTGGGGTCGCGAGGGAGTTCGTCCATGTAGTCGATGGAGCGTGGCATTTTGTACTTGGCCAATTGGGTTGCGGCGAAGGACATCAGCTCGGCAGTGAGTTCGTCGTTGCCCTCGATTCCGGCGACGGGCTGGACGACGGCCTTCACTTCCTGACCCCAATCGGGGTGCGGCAGACCAAAGACCGCGACGTCCTCGACCTTCGGATGGGTGATCAGCACGGTCTCGATCTCGGCCGGGTAGATGTTCACACCGCCGGACAGGATCAGGTCGGAGCGGCGGTCGTGCAGGTAGAGGTAGCCTTCCTCATCGAGGTGGCCGATATCGCCGACCGTGAAAAGGTCACCGACCCTTGACTCTTCGGTCTTCTCCTTGGCGTGGTGGTACTCGAAGCTCGACGTGCCCATGCGCATGTAGACCAGACCAGGTTCGCCCGCGGGCAGTTCGGAACCGTCTTCCTCGCTGAGCACCTTGATCACCGACCACGGCCAGGCCCTGCCGACCGAACCCGGCTTGCGCAGCCAGTCGGTGCCGTTGATCACCGTGCCGCCACCCTCGGTCGCCGCGTAGTACTCGGTCACCGTCGGACCCCACCACTGCAGCATCTGCCGCTTGGTCTCGGCCGGGCACGGCGCCGCGCCGTGCACCATGCTGCGCAGCGAGGACACGTCGTACTTGGCGCGCACCGCTTCGGGCAGTGCGAGCAGCCGATGGAACTGGGTCGGCACCATGTGACTGTGCGTCACCCGATGCTTCTCGATCAACCGCAGCATCTCTTCGGCCTCCCAGCGATCCATCAGAACGAGCTTGTGGCCCAACTGGATCGAGATGGTGGCGAAGTTCAGCACGGCCGTGTGATACAGCGGCGAACCGCAGATGTGCACGTGCTCGTCGTAGGGCTTCAGCTCGAACAGTCCGAAGAACGCGGACGAGTACGCGGGAACGACATCCGGGTCGGTGCCGGTGAGCGGACGCCGAACGCCCTTGGGCCGCCCCGTGGTTCCCGAGGTGTAGAGCATCGGCGCACCCGTAGTCCGATTGTCGGGCCGACCGGTGTCGGCCGCGCCCAGCCAGGCCACCGACTTGAAGCCGTCGATCTCGCCGACCGCGAAACGCGCTGTGGCAGGTAGCCCGGCCTCGTCCGCCGCGGCGATCGCGGCGGCGGCGAAACGGTCGCTCGCGAAGAAGGCCTTCGCCTCGCTGTCGGCGAGGATATAGGCGACCTCCGGGCCGGTCAGGTGCCAGTTCACCGCGACGATGTACAGCCCGGCCTGATAGGCCGCGAAGTAGGCGGCGACCGCCTCGACACAGTTGTGCACCATGGTGACCAGCACGTCGCCGGGTTGCAGGCCGAGCGCCCGCAGGCCGGTGCCGTAACGGTTTGCGAGCGTGGCCAATTCGCGATAACTCACCTCGCGGCCCAATGGATCGACCATCGCGATCCGATCGGGCTCCGCGTTCGCGATGTTCCACAGACCGAGAATTTCTACTGACTCCTGCGTCGTCACCCTACGAATCTAGAACGTGTTCTACATCTGTACAAGGGGTGCGAACCGATGCAATTGCTCGATATCTGGAACAGACACCAGCATCTCGGTCACCCCGGCGGCTTCCCACACGCCGAGTTGCTTACGCACATACTCCTCGTCGCCGATGATCGAGGTATCCAGAATCAGCTCATCCGGTACCAGCGCGGCCGCCTCGGCCTTCTTACCGGATTGGAACAGTCTGCCGATCTCGTCGACCTCGCGCTCGTAGCCCATCCGCCGGTAAACCTGCGCGTGGAAGTTCAACTCAGGCGCACCCATGCCGCCGATGTAGAGCGCCATGATCCAGCGCATCCGCTCCAGCTCGCCCTTGGGATCGTCGGTGATCACCACCTGGCAGCTGGCCGCGATCTCGAAATCCGCCCGCGAACGCCGCGCGCCCGCCCTGGCGAAGCCCTCGTCGAGCCAGTCGTTGTACATCCCGGCCAACCGGGGCGCGTAGTAGATCGCGAGCCAGCCGTCGGCGATCTCGGCCGTCAACGCCACGTTCTTCGGACCCTCCGCCCCGAGCCAGATCGGCAAATCCGCTCGTAGCGGATGCACGATCGGTTTGAGCGGCTTGCCGAGCCCGGTCGATCCCGGGCCGGTGTAGGGCAGCGGATATTGCGGGCCGTCATTGGTGACCGGCGCCTGCCGCTCCAGGATGCGGCGAATGATGCCGACGTACTCGCGGGTGCGCTGCAATGGCTTGGCGAACGGCTGCCCGTACCAGCCCTCCACCACCTGCGGCCCGGAGACACCGAGACCGAGGATGGCCCGCCCGCCGCTGAGGTGGTCCAGCGTCAGCGCGTGCATGGCGGTAGCGGCGGGCGTGCGCGCCGACATCTGCACCACAGATGTGCCGAGCCGGACCCGCTGCGTGGACGAGCCCCACCACATCAGCGGCCCGAAGGCATCCGATCCCCACGATTCGGCGGCGAACACGGCGTCGAACCCGGCCGCCTCGGCGGCCACCACCAACTCACCGGCGTTTTTCGGCGGCTGCGCCATCCAGTACCCGAGTTGCAATCCGAACTTCATGGTCGACTCCTTCCATCGCTAGCGACTGCTTGCAGGTCGCTCGAAACGATCCGCTAGCGACTGCTTGCAGGTCGCTCGAAATAGCCAGCACTTCTTGCCACCAGAATAAGAACCTGTTCTACTCGATGATGTGACTCAGGGGAATACCGCATCCGGCACAATCGCGGATGAGAGAGGCTCGGATTTGAACACCGCGCCAGATGTACTCAGTGCACCCCTGCGGGTGCAATTCGACTACACGCGGTCGGTCGGACCGACCATCGGCACCTTCCTGACCAAGCTGCGGGCCCGCAAGATCGTCGGCGTGCGCGGCTCGGACGGGCGGGTGCTGGTGCCGCCGCCGGAATACGATCCGGTCACCTCCGCACCGCTGACCGAGTTCGTCGCCGTGGCCGATACCGGCACGGTCCAGTCCTGGACCTGGGTCCGCGATCCGCTGCCCGGCCAGCCCTTCGACCGCCCGTTCGCCTGGGCGCTGATCAAGCTCGACGGTGCGGACACCACACTGCTGCACGCCGTCGACGTCGCCGCGCCCGAGGACATCCACACCGGACAGCGGGTGGTCGCCCGGTGGGCCGCCGAGACCATCGGCAGCATCAAGGACATCGCCTGCTTCGAACCCGGCGAAACCTCCACCGCACCAGCGGAATCCACCGAAGACGGCGAGCCGATCACGGTGATCACCACACCGGTCGACCTGAACTACATGCACAGCGCCTCCCCGCAGGAGACCATCTACCTGCGCGGCCTGGCCGAGGGCAAGCTGCTCGGCGGGCGCACGGACGCCGCGGGCAAGGTGTACTTCCCACCGCGCGGCGCCAATCCGACCGACGGCAGGCCGACCGACGAAATCGTCGAACTGCCCGACCGCGGCATCGTGACCACCTTCTGCATCGTGAATGTGCCGTTCATGGGCCAGCGGATCAAGCCGCCGTACGTCGCGGCCTATGTGCTGCTCGACGGCGCCGATATCCCGGTGCTGCACCTGGTGCTCGGCTGCGAGGCCAGCGAGGTGCGGATGGGCATGCGGGTGGAGGCGGTGTGGAAGCCGCGCGAGGAGTGGAGCTACGCGCTCAGCAATGTGGACCACTTCCGTCCCACCGGCGAGCCGGATGCCGACTACGACACCTACAAGCACCACCTCTGAGAGGCCATGTTGACGAACAACACCGACATCGCGGTCGTGGGATTCGCCCACGCGCCGCATGTGCCGGAGACCTTCGGCACCACCAACGGTGTCGAGATGCTGGTGCCCATCTTCCAGCAGCTCTACACCCGACTCGGCATCACCAAATCCGATATCGACTTCTGGTGCTCCGGTTCCTCGGATTACCTTGCGGGCCGGGCCTTCTCGTTCATCTCGGCAATCGACGCCATCGGCGCGGTACCGCCGATCAACGAATCGCATGTCGAGATGGACGCTGCCTGGGCGCTGTATGAGGCGTTCGTGAAACTCACGTCGGGACAGGCGAAGACCGCACTGGTCTACGGCTTCGGCAAGTCCTCGGCCGGCACCTTGCGCCAGGTCCTGACCATGCAACTCGACCCCTATCTGGTCACTCCGCTGTGGCCGGACTCGCTCTCGATCGCGGGCCTGCAGGCGCGGGCCGGACTCGACGCGGGTCGATGGACCGAACGCGATATGGCCGCGGTCGCCGCCGGTGACTCCGGCGATGTCGAAAGCCTGCTCGCCACACCGTATATCGCCGATCCATTGCGCGCGCACGATGTCGCGCCGATCACCGACGGCGCGGCCGCCATCGTGCTCGCGGTCGGCGATCGGGCGCGGGAACTCTGTGAGCGCCCGGCCTGGATCACGGGTATGGCGCACCGGGTGGACACGCCCAACCTCGGCGCCCGCGATCTGACCGTCTCGCCATCGACTTCGGCGGCGGCACAGTCGGTTACCGGCGGCGATACCAGTGGCTTCGATATCGCCGAACTGCATGCGCAGTTCAGCCATCAGCAGCTGATCCTCGCCGAGGCGATCGGGTTGCGGCCCGAGACCAAGGTGAATCCGTCGGGCGGCGCACTCGCCGCCAATCCGATGTTCGCGGCGGGCCTGGAGCGCATCGGCTGCGCGGCCGAGGCGATCATGGCGGGCACCGCGAATCGGGCGCTCGCCCATGCCAGCAGCGGCCCGGCCCTGCAGCAGAACCTGGTAGCCGTTTTGGATTCGGAGGCCCGATGAATTCAGTATCGCGTAGCGATTCGATGAGGGGTGGCGGTCGGGCGACGGGTGGGCGTTTTCCAGCTGCGGTGCTCGGCACCGGACAAACCCATCACGTGACAAAACGTACCGATGTGTCCATGGCGGGCATGTGCCGCGAGGCGATCGATCGTGCACTCGACGATGCCGGGCTCACCATCGCCGATATCGATGCGGTGGTGGTCGGCAAGGCGCCGGACTTCTTCGAGGGCGTCATGATGCCCGAGCTGTATCTGGCGGATGCGTTGGGCGCCACCGGAAAACCGCTGCTGCGGGTGCACACCGCCGGATCCGTCGGCGGCTCTACCGGTATCGTCGCCACCAATCTGGTGCAGGCCGGGGTGCACAAGCGGGTGCTCGCCATCGCCTGGGAGAAGCAGTCGGAATCGAATGCCATGTGGGCGTTGTCCTTTCCGGTGCCCTTCACCATGCCGGTCGGCGCGGGCGCGGGCGGCTACTTCGCCCCGCACGTGCGTTCCTACATTCGCCGGTCGAACGCGCCGAGTCATATCGGGGCGATGGTCGCGGTGAAGGATCGCCGCAACGGCGCGAAGAATCCCCTCGCACACCTGCACCAGCCCGATATCACGCTGGAGAAGGTGCTTTCCTCCCAGATGCTGTGGGATCCCATCCGATTCGACGAGACCTGCCCGTCCTCGGACGGTGCCTGCGCCGTGGTGATCGGTGACGAGGACGCGGCGAATGCCGTCGAGGCCACCGGCAAGAAGGTCGCCTGGGTGCACGGCACCGCGATGCGCACCGAGCCGACCACCTTCGCCGGACGCGATCAGGTCAATCCGCAAGCCGGACAGGATGCGGCCGCGGCGCTGTGGCAGACCGCCGGAATCACCGATCCGCTCAACGAGATCGACGTGGCCGAGATCTACGTGCCGTTCTCCTGGTTCGAGCCGATGTGGCTGGAGAACCTGGGCTTCGTCCCACCGGGCGACGGCTGGAAGCTCACCGATAAGGGCGAGACCGAGATCGGCGGCACCCTACCGGTCAACCCGTCCGGCGGCGTGCTCTCCTCGAACCCGATCGGCGCTTCCGGCCTCATCCGGTTCGCCGAGGCCGCCAAACAGGTCATGGGCCGGGCCGGCGACTACCAGGTCGCGAACGCCAAGAAGGCACTCGGGCACGCGTACGGCGGTGGCTCGCAGTACTTCGCCATGTGGGTTGTTGGCGCGGAGAAACCGCGCTGACGCGCGGTTTTCTCGGGGCCCGGTCGACAAGAAACCTACTCGCGGCCGGGCATCGAGAGATCTGCCCAGTGGCCAGGCGATATGAAACGTACTCAGGAAGGCAGGGCATCGGATGGAGTCGTTGAAGTTCACCCTTGGTATTGCGCTCAGTCCGCTGGAGCAGTTGCCCGAATTGGCGAAGACCGCTGAGGAGTGCGGATTTTCATCGATAGCATTGCCGGATTCGCTGTTCTATATGAAATCGGCGTCGGCGAAGTATCCGTACACCGCCGACGGTAGCCGATTCTGGGGACCGGAGACGCCGTGGGTCGATCCGCTCATCGGGGCGACCGCCATGGCGGCGGTGACCAGCCGGATTCACTTCTACACCAATGTGCTCAAGCTCGGTTCGCGCAATCCGCTGCTACTGGCCCGACAGGTCGGCTCGGTCGCCAACCTCTCCGGCAACCGGTTCGGTTTCGGCGTCGGAATCGGTTGGGCGCCCGAGGAATTCGAGTGGTGTGGGGTGCCCTATGCCAAGCGCGGAGCCAGGGTCGACGAGATGATCGAGGTCATCAAGCTGGTACTCGGCGGCGGCATGGTCGAATACCACGGGGAATTCTTCGATTTCGACCCACTGCAGATCAGTCCGGCGCCGAGCGAGCCGGTGCCGTTCTACATCGGCGGCCACACCGAGCCCGCGTTGCGCCGCGCGGCCAAGGTCGGTGACGGCTGGACTTCGGCGATGATGACCTACGACGAACTGTGCGCCACCATCGGCAAGCTCGGCGCACTGCGCGCCGAATTCGGCAGGGAGAGTGTGCCGTTCGAGATCCAGGCGGTGTGCGTCGACAAGTTCGGGCGCGCCGGATATCAGGATCTGGCCGATGCCGGGGTGACCGATGCGATCGTGATCCCGTGGCTGGCCGATGGCATCGGCTTCGACGGTGAGCTGGCGGCCAAGCAGGAATCGCTGCGCCGCTTCGCCGCGAAGAATATCGAGGAACCCATCGTCGCGAAGGCAAGCGTATGACCACTACTGAGCATCCAGCACGAGCCGCCGGACTCGCCTCGCAAAGTGCGGTACGGGCTCGTGACAAGCAGGCCTGGGTAGATCTGTTCGCCGCCGACGGCATCGTCGAAGATCCCATCGGCCCTTCGGGTTTCGATCCGGAGGGCAAGGGCCATCGGGGCAAGGAGGCGATCGCCAGGTTCTGGGATATGGCGATCGCGAAGACCGATTCGATCGAGTTCCGCTTCGAGGACTCCTTCGCCTGCGGTAACGAGATCGCCTTCACCGGCCTGATCCGCACCAAGATGGGCGGCCACCAGATCGACGCCGAGGGCGTATTCACCTACAAGGTGGACGACACCGGCAAAATCGCTGCGCTGCGGGCATTTTGGGAGGTCGACCGAGCCATGCGGACGGCTGAGCCCATCGCCTGAGCACGCTGCCCCTCCCCCTCAGGGACAGCACAAAGGCCCTCGTACCGGTAAGGGACTGCCGGTACGAGGGCCCTTTTGTGCGCCGAAACCTGGGACCCAAGCTGCCGACACAAGCCTGGGTCCCGCCGTCTCAGTGCACGACCGGACAGCCGGAGCCCCGGTAGCCGACCTGGAACTCCTTGACGCCGTTGAGCCAGCCCGAGCGCAACCGCTTCGGATCACCGAGCTTGGTGATATCGGGCATGGCGTCGGCGATGGCGTTGAAGATCAGATCGACCTCCATCCGCGCCAGGTTGGCGCCGATGCAGAAGTGTGCGCCGGTGCCGCCGAAGGACAAGTGCTGGTTGTCCTTTCGCGTGATGTCGAACTTCTCCGGATCCTCGAATACGTCCTCGTCGAAGTTGGCCGAGCGGTAGAGCATGACCACCCGCTGGCCCTTCTTGATCTGCACGCCGCCGAGCTCGGTGTCCTCGAGCGCGGTCCGCTGGAACGAGGTGACCGGCGTCGCCCACCGGATGATCTCGTCGGCGGCGGTGGCCGGGCGCTCGTTCTTGAACAGCTCCCACTGGTCCGGGTGATCCAGGAAGGCCGCCATACCGTGGGTGATCGCGTTGCGGGTCGTCTCGTTGCCCGCCACGGCCAGCATGATGACGAAGAAGCCGAACTCCTCCGGTGTCAGCTCATCGCCGTCGACATCGGCTTCGATCAGTTTGGTGACGATATCGTCGGCCGGGCATTCCTTGCGCGCCGCGGCCATCTGGTAGGCGTAGCCGAGGACTTCGGCGGAGGCGGCGACCGGGTCGGCCTCGCTCTCCGGATCGTCGTAGCCGGTCATATCGTTGGACCAGGTGAAGACCTTCATGCGGTCCTCCTGCGGGATGCCGATCAGCTCGGCGATCGCCTGCAGCGGCAGTTCGGAGGCGACCTGGGTGACGAAGTCACCGGATCCGGACTCCGCCGCCTCCTTCACGATCGACTCGGCCCTGGCCTTGAGTTCGGCACGCAGGCCGTTGATCACGCGCGGGGTGAAACCGCGCGAGATGATCTTGCGCAGCTTGGTGTGATGGGGTGCGTCCATGTTCAACAGCACGAACCGCTGCAGTTCGATCTGCTCCCGGGTGATGTCGTCGTTGAACCGCGGGATCGCGGTGTTCTCGAAGTTGGAGAACACGTCGCTGCGCCGCGAGACCTCCTTGACGTCCGCATACTTGCTCACCACCCAGAAGCCCTCGTCGTGGAAGCCACCGATCTCGGCGGGCTGTGGGTTCCACCAGATCGGTGCGGTACGACGCAATTCGGCGTACTCCTCGACCGGAACACGCTCGGCATAAATGTCCGGGTCCGTGACATCGAACCCATCCGGCAGATTCGGCCGGGCATTGCGCGGGTCTACCACCAGATGTCTCCTTCGACAAACTGAAACACGTTCTACAATCATTGAAGCATAGGCTGCATAATGAGGGAAGAACAGGACGGATTCAACTGTCACACGCGTGAACACACGTTTCAGTTTCTGTCCCAGAAGAAAGGTTGGACATGGGCACACCCGTCATCGTCGAGGCCGCTCGCACCCCTATCGGCAAGCGCGGCGGCTGGCTCGCCGGTCTACACGCCGCCGAACTGCTCGGCCTCGCGCAGCGCGGACTGCTCGATAAGGCGCACCTGGATCCCGCCCTGGTGGAGCAGGTCATCGGTGGTTGCGTCACCCAGGCCGGTGAACAGTCCAATAATGTGACACGCGTCGCCTGGCTGCACGCCGGACTGCCGTGGCAGGTCGGCGCCACCACAATCGACGCGCAGTGCGGATCGGCGCAGCAGGCCAATCACTTGATCGCCGGGCTCATCGCGACCGGCGCCATCGATATCGGCATGGCCTGCGGCGTGGAGGCGATGAGCCGAGTTCCCTTGGGCGCCAACGTCGGTGAGCACGCGGGGCCGCGCCGGCCCGCATCCTGGAATATCGATCTGCCGAACCAGTTCGAGGCGGCCGAGCGAATTGCCAAGCGGCGCGGCCTCACTCGCGACGATCTGGACGGACTCGGCGTCCGTTCGCAGCGACTGGCTGCCCAGGCCTGGGCCGAGGGCCGCTTCGACCGCGAGGTGCTGCACGTGACGGCGCCCGCCGTCGACAAGGAAGGCAATCTCACCGGCGAAAAGCTGGACGTGACAAGGGATCAGGGGCTGCGCGAGACCACACCCGAGGGTCTGGCCAAGTTGAAGCCGGTACTGGACGGTGGCGTCCATACCGCGGGCACGTCGTCGCAGATCTCCGACGGCGCGGCCGCAGTACTGCTGATGGACGAAAAGGCCGCGCAGCGAGCGGGTTTGCGCCCGCGCGCCCGGATCGTCACCCAGGTGCTCGTCGGCGCGGAGCCGGAGTTCCATCTCGACGGACCGGTGCAGGCCTGCACTCGACTGCTCGAGCGGTCCGGGATGAATATCGGTGACATCGATCTTTTCGAGATCAATGAGGCCTTTGCGGCCGTTGCGCTTTCGTGGGCTTCTGTACACAATCCGGACATGGACCGGGTAAATGTCAACGGCGGCGCCATTGCCCTCGGACATCCGGTGGGTTCCACCGGATCCCGGCTCCTCACAACGGCTTTGCACGAACTGGAGCGAACCGGAGATAGTACCGCGATGGTGCTCATGTGCGCGGGTGGCGCACTGGCGACAGGCACCATCATCGAGCGGTTGTAGCATTCTCAACCAATTCCGTCCCATTGGTTGAACGTTCATCCCAACAAGCCCAAAACGTGTCGTACGCCACACAAAGACCAGTACGGAAGACTAGATGACCCGTCAGCTATCTTGAAGCTATCATTGACCTGTCGGGGAAGACCGCTGCGACGGGCCAGAACCGGTTCACACCACGCGTAACCAAGAGCCGTTGGCGTGACCCGCAAACGCAACCGTCGCAGTGACTTCGCCGGAGCGACACCTAGAAGCTTCAAGGAAATCCTGAATCAGGCGTAGGTTTTCAGTTACTGAGCCGCTAATATCAATGATACGTATCCGAGATAACGACTGTTAGTACAGCGAAGGGAATTGGGCGGCTCACAATGGCTGATTTCGCGGCGCGGCTGAACAAGCTGTTCGAAACCGTGCATCCCCCGGGGCGCAAGCCGCACACCAACGCGGAGGTTGCGGCTGCGCTGACGGCCTCCGGGCATCCGATCTCGAAACCGTACCTCTCGCAGTTGCGGTCGGGACAGCGGACCAACCCGTCGGACGAAACGGTGGCTGCACTGGCCAAGTTCTTCAAGGTCAAACCGGACTACTTCTTCAACGACATCTATGCCGCCAAGATCGATCACGATCTGGAGTTGCTGTCCCAGCTGCAGGGCTATGGGCTGCGACGGCTGTCGAGTAGGGCGTTTGATCTTTCCGAAGAATCACAGAACCTCCTCACCTCCATGGCGGAGAAGTTGCGGGCAAGCGAAGGTTTGCCCGAAATTCCTCCGGACGGTACCGAATAGGTTCTCCCACAGCGCAGTACGGTGCGACCCATAGGGTCGCACCGTACTGCGTCATGGGTAAGACAGCCGCCACGACTTCGACGCACGGTTGGTGCCCCGGAAATTGTGGGCCGGCGGTGAGTACAGGGGTGCGTCAATTGCGTACCCCGAGTGACTGCGGTACTGACGAAATCAGTTGAGCGGATACGTAGATCGACACAAGGAATCCGGCGCGGTGATCAACCGAGTCGGATTCTTGCTATGTCAACCTTTTTGAATACCCGGAGCGAGTCCTTCAGAATGCTTCGCGCTGATCGTTTTTGGTGTCACTCGATCAATTCCGAACGGGCACCGGGGTGCTCGCATCGTAGGCCCGGGCGATTGCCTGAACCCAGCCGCGCGGACTAATCCCCTCGGGCGGAGCAATCCACCTGGCGTCGACCACCACATCGCCCAATGGGTTTCGCGCCCACTGCGCGACTCGATCGGCACGCACGGCCACCGAAGGCGGCGGCGGACCCGCGGCGACCAGCTCGACGCCGCCGCCGGACTGCAGGTACAGCGCGTCCATGATCTGCGCGACCTGATCAGACGCCTTGAGCTGAGTGGCCGTCCCGGCCTGTTCGTGCGCGACCACCTCGGGGAAGCGCCCGATCATGATCCGATGCAGAAGTTTGATCTGCCGCAACAACATTCGCGCGCGCACCCACAACTCGACCACGATCCAGACCGCGCCGAAGGCGATGAGCAGACCGGCGACCTCCCAGGCCGGCCAACCCCAGTCCGGTTCGCCCGGTTTCGTGACCGGAGCGTCCGCGATGGCCGGCCGGATCTCCAATATGGCGAGTACCGCGACGAGCGCGGTGCCCGCGGTGTAGATCGCGATACCGCGGCCGAGGGTGGTCCAGTCCAGATTGCGCACACCGGTGATGACGATGAAAACGCAACCGAGCGCGACGACGATCCCGCCGAAGGTGGTGGACCAGAACAGGTTGGCCGCCACCGCGACCAGGCCGATGCCATAGATCACGAACGCGATCTGACGCAGGTTGCGGCGGGATACGACCGGCCAAGCCGCCGACGCGACCACCGAGGTCGCGATCGCGAACAGGATCCAGGCCGAGGTCAGAACACCGTCGGAGAGCAGGCCGGAATGCAGACCGCGCGGATGCAGGTTGTCGATCGCCAGCGCGATTTCGGGAACCGCGACGGTGGCCGCGACCGCGACCGCCGCGACCGCGACGACGATCGCCACCCGCGCGGTGGTCGCGGGCTTGACCAGTACACGCCCCACACGCGCACCGGCGGCAACCCAGACCAGCATGGCCGTCAACCAGAGGGTCATCCCAGCGCCTCATCGAATCGAAGGACCGAGACGCCTGCGCCCCGGCTGTTGAACACGCGGAGTCGGGTCATCAACATGGCGGCGAAGGTCTCGGCCTCCCATTCGGCGAGTTCGTCCGCGCCGTCGTCGACGATCTGCTGATGCGCACGCTGGCTGAGCATGTAGGCGATCAGATCGTCACTGGCCTCCAGGGTCACCTCGGGTGCCGGCGCGCCCTCGTGATCGAAGACGATATGGCCCAATTCGTGTGCGAGCGTGTGGTCGCGGCTCGGTAGTGCGGTGGCGAGCACGATGACATCGCGGTCCGGATAGAACCGCCGCTGCCCGCATACGCCGGGACCCAGCTGGGCACTGGCGATTTCGATCTCGCGGTGCCGCTCACTCGCGATCGAGGCGACGACCTCCTCGAGGGTGGTCGCATCGGAATCCGCGGCGACGGCGCACACCGCGTCGACCGCCGCCGCGACCCGTCGGTACGCCCGAAGTCCGCTCTGCGTCCTACTCTCACTCATGCCCGCGCCTCGCTGACGCTCGGCTCCGACATGTGCGACGTGATTCGCTCGCTTCGCTCACTCATCGAACGCCCCCTACCTACGTCCTCGGTCCGAAGAACTCGGCACGTGCGGCATCGATGCGGGCCTGTGCGGCCGACGCGCTGTGGAAACTCACTGCGCCGGAACCGGTTCCGGCCAATGCGAGGGCGATCAGACCGCCGACCACGCCCAATACGTTGGGCTTCGGGAGTCCGTCGTCGGCGCTGGTCGGCCGGATATCCGGATTCGGCTCGGCCGGCGCCGCGGGCGATGCGGCCGGCGGCGCGGGCGACGGAGGCGGCGGGGGTGCCTGTTCCGGCGCGGGCGCGGGTGGTGCGGCCACCGGGACCGGCGCGAGCTGCGGCGCCGCCGGAACGGGCGGGACGATGATCGGCACGGGCGGGGCGGGCGGCGGCGGAAGCGGAATCAAGAGCAGTAGCAGCGGGGCGGCCGAACCGACCGCGGCAGAACCGACACCCGCGGAACCTACCGCGGCAGAACCGGTACCGGCCGAGCCGACGCCCGCCGAACCGAGGCCGAGGGCGCCGACGCCCGCCGAACCCACACCCGCGGATCCGACTCCGGCCGAGCCGACCGCGGCCGAACCCGTGCCTGCGAGCGCCGAACCGGTACCGGCAGCGGCGGAACCTACTGCGGCGGAACCGGTACCGAGCGTGCCGAGCGCCGCCGATCCGGTACCGACGGCCGCGGAACCTACCGCGGCGGAACCGGTACCGAGGACGGTGGCGACACCCGCCGAGCCGGTTCCGATGATCGCGCCGATGCCCGCGGAGCCGGTTCCGATGATCGTTGCGACACCCACCGAGCCGCCGCCGAGGAGTGCGCCGAGTAGACCCGTCGCACCGACGGCGGCGGATCCCGCGGCAGCCGAACCGGCGGCCGGGTGTACGCCCGCGGCGGCATCGGTCGGATCGACGGGCGAACTGACAGTTGACTGCTGCCCTGGAATTGTGAGCGGCATCCACACATCGCCGCCAGCGTCAGAAGCAGGGGAATCGGGGCCCGCACATTGTGGACAAGCGCTGCCGGGCTGCGCCTCGGCCGAAACTCCCCCGAGTAGCGCACAGCCAGCAACAGTCGCAAGCACTGCAACCACGCGCGACGTGCGACCAACGGCCAATGCGCCAGCCTTCCCTCATTCGATATAGCGCAGATCTCTTGCCCGGTCGCAACTCTTCATTCCGGGACTTGAACGGACGGGAGCCCATAGTAAACCGCAGCCCAAACCGCGCATTCGCTTGACCCGCGCAGCACCGATGACACGCCCGACCGGCCGCGCACCCCGAATCCGGTCGAGCGCCCAGATCGCCCTTCGAAAGTCCAGATGTAATCCCGAACATTTCCGCGTTAATACCCCTACACGGCAGTGCCACGAAAGCCACGGACCGGTCCGTATGTCACCGCAGCTCCACGTGTCACACCACCACGCCACCCATGCGGGAAGCGCACGCTCAGGTGGTCCCAGCGGCCCCGCATCAGCCGGACTTCGCGATCACCTGACTTCCCACCACTGACACGCCGATCCACCCGCGCCGCGCATCGCTCGGACTGTTGTCGCACCGCACACACGACGCCCCGCCACAGCCGCACCCTTTGTCGGCCGTCGCACCCTTACCGCGATGAACCAGCTCGGCGTCTATACCGTCCGGCGTTGTGCAGCCGCCTACCAGACATCGAAGCGCGACATGGGCCGCGTGGAACACGCGGCCCGCGTAGTCGATTCGGAGGCTCAGGCGCCGTAGACGGGCTCGGGTGGGGTGGACTTGGCGATCAGGTCGGCGACTACCGGGCCGAGTTCGGCGGGGCTCCAGCGGGCGCCGCGGTCGACGGCGGTGCCGTGCCGCCAGCCGTCGGCCAAGGCGACCTTGCCGCCCTCGACCTCGAACATCCGGCCGGTGACGGCGGCGGATTGGGGGCTGCCGAGCCAGACGACGATCGGCGAGATGTTCTCCGGGGCCATGGCGTCGAAGCCGTCCTCGGGGGCGGCCATGGTTTCGGCGAAGACGATCTCGGTCATCCGGGTGCGGGCGGACGGGGCGATGGCGTTGACGGTGACGCCGTAGCGTGCGAATTCCGCTGCGGCGGTGAGGGTCAGGCCCGCGATGCCCGCCTTGGCCGCACCGTAGTTGCCCTGGCCGACGCTGCCCTGCAGGCCAGCGCCGGAACTGGTGTTGATGATGCGGGCGTCGACCGGACGGCCCGCCTTGGACTCGCCGCGCCAGTATTCGGCGGCGTGGCGCATGGTCGCGAAGTGGCCCTTGAGGTGCACTCGGATCACCGCGTCCCATTCGTCCTCGCCGAGGTTGACCAACATGCGGTCGCGCACGAAACCGGCATTGTTGACCAGTACGTCCAGGCCACCGAAGGTGTCGACGGCCTGACGGATGAGGTTGCGCGCGCCGTCCCAGTCCGCGATGTCGTCGCCATTGGCGACGGCCTCCCCGCCGAGCGCCTCGATCTCGGCGACAACCTGCTGGGCGGGCGTCTCGCTGGTCGCCACGCCGTTCAGGGTGGAGCCGAGATCATTGACCACCACGCGTGCTCCGGCGGCGGCGAAGGCGAGCGCGTGCGCCCGGCCGATACCGCGGCCTGCGCCGGTGACGATGACGATGCGCCCCGCGCAGATCTGCTCGGTGTCCATAACCTGTTGTGTCCTCTTCGTTTTCGGGTTCGGTTGGTTCAGGCCTGCGCGGGCAGCTCCGCGTTCGACGCGGCAAGGAATGCCGGTCGCTCACCGCCACCGTGCACCAGCAGCGTGGCGCCGCTGACATACGCGGCCAGCGGTGAGGCGAGGAAGGCGGCACAGCGGCCGATGTCATCGGGGCGGGCCATCCGGCCGAGCGGGATGGTCGCGCCGACCGCGTCGATGCCGTCCTGGTCGCCGTAGTGCAGCTGACTCTGCTCCGTTTCGACCGCACCGGCGACCAGCGAGTTGACCCGAACCTTGGGCGCCCATTCGATGGCGAGCGAGGAGGTCAGGCTGTCGATACCGGCCTTGGCCGCACCGTAGGCGGCGGTGCCGGGCGAGGGCCGGTGACCGCTCACGCTGGACACCATCACGATCGACCCGCCGTCCGGCTGCTGCTGCATGACCGCGTTGGCGGCCTGCGAGACCAGCAGGGGCGCGAGCAGATTCAGTTCGATGATCTTGCTATGGAAGTTCTTGCTCGCGGTCGCGGCCAGGGCGAACGGAGCGCCACCCGCGTTGTTGATCAGATGATCGAGGCGGCCGTGTCGAGCCACGATCGTATCGACCAGCCCCTGTACGGCGTCGACATCACGCACATCGCAGGGCAGGTATTCGATCTCCCGTCCATCGTGGCGCACAGGAGCTTCGCCGGGACGCCGCGCACAGGCCACCACGGTGGCTCCGGTGGCGAGAAATGCCTTGCTCACACCCGCGCCCACCCCGCGCACGCCGCCGGTGACCAGAACGACGCTGCCGGTGAGATCGATTTCGAGTGCCACCGTGCTAACCTACCAAGCAACTGCTTGCTTTGCCAACCGCTTGCGACTGCCTGCAAGTCGCTCGAAACGATCAGCTTGCGACTGCTCGCGGGTCGCTCGAAACGATCGGCTCAACTGCTCGCAGGTCGCTCGAAACGATCAGCGCACACGATGGGACATGCGATGGGGATCAACCGTCACTCCGAATCAACCGGCATCACCGTGGTCACGGTCGACTACCCGCCGGTCAACGCCATACCCTCCGACGGCTGGTTCACGCTGGCCGATGAGATCCGCGCGGCCGGGCGCGACCCGGAGACCAAGGTGGTGGTGCTGCGCGCCGAGAACCGCGGATTCAACGCCGGTGTCGATATCAAGGAGATGCAGCGCACCCCGGGCCATCAGGCGCTGATCGACGCGAATCACGGCTGCTTCGAGGCGTTCGCGGCGGTCTACGACTGCCCGGTGCCGGTGATCGCGGCTGTGCAGGGCTTCTGCCTCGGCGGCGGCATCGGCCTGGTCGGCAACGCCGATGTGGTGATCGCCTCCGACGATGCCACTTTCGGTCTGCCCGAGGTCGACCGCGGCGCACTCGGCGCGGCCACACATCTGTCGCGGCTGGTGCCCCAACATCTGATGCGGGCGCTGTTCTACACCGCGAGCACCATCACCGCGCAGCAGCTGCAGCACTTCGGATCGGTGTACCAGGTGGTGCCGCGCGCCGAACTAGACGCCGCTGCAATGGAAGTCGCCAAGAACATCGCGGCCAAGGACGGCCGGGTGATCCGGGCGGCGAAGCGGGCGCTGAACGGCATCGATCTGCAGGACGTGCACCGCAGCTACCGCTACGAACAGGGCTTCACCTTCGAGCTGAATCTGGCCGGCGTCGCGGATGAGATCCGCGCCCGGTTCGACGACGATCTGGCCGCACGCAAGGAAGAGAGCAAGGAAAACTGATGCGGGACAAGCGAATGTCGCTCGACGCGGTCGTCGGCGAACTGCGCAGCGGAATGACCATCGGCATCGGCGGCTGGGGCTCGCGGCGCAAGCCGATGGCGCTGGTGCGGGCCATCCTGCGCTCGGATATCACGGATCTGACCGTGGTCACCTATGGCGGACCGGATCTCGGTCTGCTGTGCTCGGCGGGCAAAGTACGCAAGGCCTATTACGGCTTCGTATCCCTGGATTCGCCGCCGTTCTACGATCCGTGGTTCGCCAAGGCACGCACCTCGGGCGCGCTGGTGGCCCGGGAGATGGACGAGGGCATGGTGAAGTGCGGGCTGCAGGCAGCGGCCGCGCGGCTGCCGTTCCTGCCGATCCGGGCGGGGCTCGGATCCGATGTCGTGAATTTCTGGGATGGCGAATTACAGACCGTGACATCGCCGTACCCGGGTCCCGATGGTCGGCCCGAAACCTTGATCGCGATGCCGGCGCTGAATCTCGATGCGGCGCTTGTGCATCTGAATATCGGCGACAAGCACGGCAATGCCGCTTACACCGGTGTCGATCCGTACTTCGACGATCTGTACTGCCTGGCCGCCGAGCGTCGCTATGTATCGGTGGAGCGGGTGGTGGAGACCGAGGAACTGGTGAAAACCGTTCCGCTGCAGTCGTTGCTGCTCAATCGAATGATGGTCGACGGTGTGGTCGAAGCCCCGAACGGCGCGCACTTCACGCTGGCCGCTGACAGCTATCGCCGCGACGAGAAGTTCCAGAAGCACTACGTGGAGTCGGCCAAGACGCCGGAGGCCTGGCAGCAGTTCGTCGACAAGTATCTGGCCGTCTCCGAGGACGAGTACCAGGCTGCCGTTCGCGAGTTCGCACAGGAGGCGCAAAAATGACAGCATCGCGTAGCGATTCAGTGCGGGGTGGTGGCCGGGCGACGGGCGGGCCAGCATCGCGTAGCGATTCATTGGGGGATGGTGGCCGGGCGACGGGCGGGCCAACCATCGAAACCGTCACCCGGGCCGAGATCTGCGCACTGGCCTGCGCCGAGATCTTCAGTGGGGCCGGGGAAATCATGGCCTCGCCGATGTCGCCGATGTCGATCATCGGCGCGCGACTGGCTAAATTGACCACCGAACCGGATCTGCTGCTCTCCGATGGCGAGGCGCTGTTCTTCGCCGATACACCGCCGCTCGGCGGCAAGGCCCCGATCGAGGGCTGGATTCCGTTCCGCAAGGTCTTCGATGTGGTGGCCTCCGGTCGTCGCCATGTGGTGATGGGCGCCAACCAGATCGACCGGTTCGGCAACCAGAATCTGTCGGCATTCGGTGCGCTGCAGCAGCCGAGCAGGCAGATGTTCGGTTCGCGCGGCGCACCGGGCAACACCATCAATCATCCGACCAGCTACTGGGTCGCGCGACATACCCGGCGGGTATTCGTGGATCAGGTCGATATCGTTTCCGGCGTCGGCTACGACAAGGTCGATCCGGCCGATTCGGCCTACCGGTTCCATCACCTGCATCGAGTGGTGACCAACCTGGGCGTCTTCGATTTCGAGGGACCCGACCACACCATGCGGGCGCGCAGCCTGCACCCGGGCGTCACCGCCGCCGAGGTCGCGGAGAACACCTCCTTCGAGATCGCGGGCCTGGCCGACGCGGGTGCTACCCGGCTGCCGACCGCCGAGGAACTGCGGTTGATCCGGGATGTGCTCGATCCCAAGAAGGTTCGGGAATCGGAGGTGCCGTCATGACCGTGCTGCGGACACCGCTGACCGAGCTGGTCGGCATCGAGCATCCCATCGTGCAGACCGGCATGGGCTGGGTCGCCGGTCCGAGCCTGGTCTCGGCCACCGCCGAGGCCGGCGGGCTCGGAATCCTGGCTTCGGCCACCATGACCTTCGCCGAGCTGGAAGCCGCGATCGCGAAGACCAAGGCACACACCGCCAAACCCTTCGGGGTGAATATCCGCGCTGATGCCACGGACGCTCCGGAGCGCATCGATCTGCTGATCCGGGAGCAGGTGGCCGTCGCATCGTTCGCGTTGGCCCCCAAGCAGGAATTGATCGCCAAGCTGAAAGATGCCGGTGTGGTGGTGATTCCGTCGATCGGCGCCGCCAAGCATGCGGTGAAGGTCGCCTCCTGGGGTGCCGACGCGGTGATCGTGCAGGGCGGTGAGGGCGGCGGACATACCGGCCCGGTGGCCACCACGCTGCTGCTGCCATCGGTGCTGGATGCGGTCGATATCCCGGTTGTCGCGGCGGGCGGGTTCTTCGACGGCCGTGGTCTGGCGGCCGCATTGGCATACGGCGCCGCGGGTGTCGCGATGGGGACCCGCTTCCTGCTCACGAAGGAGAGCACCGTCCCTGAGGCGGTCAAGCAGGAGTACCTGAAGCGGCAGCTGCAGGACACCGTGGTCTCGCTCAAGGTCGACGGCATGCCGCATCGCGTACTGAACACCGAACTCGTTGACCGCCTGGAACATTCGGGTCGTTGGCGGGGCCTGGCCGCCGCGGTATCGAACGCGGCGAAGTTCAAGGGCATGACCGGCATGAAATGGTCGACGATGGTGCGCGACGGACTCGCCATGCGAAAGGCCAAGGACCTCAGCTGGTCTCAGGTCGTCATGGCCGCCAACACCCCGATGCTGCTGCGCGCCGGTCTCGTCGAGGGCAATACCCAAGCCGGTGTCCTCGCCGCGGGCCAGGTCACCGGCATCATCGATGACCTGCCCACCTGCAAGGAACTGATCGACCGCATCGTCGCCGATGCCGTCGCCAGAATCGACGCGATAGCCGCTCTCACCGATACGAGAGTGACTCCGACCCAATCCAATTGATGCGAGCGCCGCCTCCAGTCCACAAGATGGGAGGCGGACCGTAACCTCTAGCCATGCTTGCGCTCTACAGTGCCGCGGTCGCGATCGTCACAGGTGCCACGTCCGCATGGCTCAGCTATTACTTCGGTGTCCGCAAGGACCGGATGCAGTGGCACCGCGATCAGGCAGCTCGGTGGGACAGCACACGGCAGCAGGCATATGTCGCTTTCGCCGCGGCGATCAAGCACGAGATCCGGTTGCATGTGAAAATGGCGGCCGCGAAACACTCCGAACTGTGGCCGGGCCATGAGACATTGCCGCTCTCGGAGGGGTGGCCGCTGCTGGCCACCGCGGAGGACAAGCGGGCAGATCTGCTCGAGGCAATCCTGCTGCTTGCCGACGGCCCCACGGTAGACGCCGCCCGCGACTGGCAGCAGCAGGTGTGGCAGCTGCGTGCCCTGCATACCGATGAAGCCGTCACCCCCGAAGCCGTGCAGCTCGCTCTCGAAGCGGCATCCGAAGCGCGGGACCGCTTCTATTCGTGCGCCCGACCGGATCTGGGCATAGCGTCCACACTGCCCAGCCCGCGCCCACTCGCCGCGCTCATCGGACGAACCGCAGAAACCGTCTGAACCGAAAGGCCGCCCCGGAATCGCGTCCGTGGGCGGCCCTTCGGCTGTTCGGCGACGCAGGATCTGCCGAAAAGCCGTGCGGCTCCTACTTACAAGCGTTCGATGATGGTGGCGTTGGCGGTGCCGCCGCCCTCACAGATGGTGAGTAGGCCGTAGCGGCCGTTTCGGCGTTCCAGCTCGTTGAGCAGGGTGGCGAAAAGCTTTGCGCCGGTGGCACCCAGCGGGTGACCGAGGGCGATCGCGCCGCCGTTGACATTGACCTTGTCCGGGTCCGCGCCGGTCTCCCGCAGCCACGCCAGAACCACGGGGGCGAACGCTTCGTTGATTTCGATGACATCGATATCGTCGATGGTCAGCCCGGTCTTCTCCAGCGCCCACTTGGTCGCCGGAATCGGGCCGGTGAGCATCATGATCGGATCGGCACCGCGCGCGCTCACGTGGTGGATGCGGGCGCGCGGGCGCAATCCGTATGCCTCGACGGCCCATTCGGATGCCAACAGCGTCGCGCTCGCGCCGTCGGAGATCTGGCTGGCGACCGCGGCGGTCAGCGTCCCCCCCTCGGCCAGGACCGCCAGCGACGCCATCTTCTCCAGTGTGGTCTCGCGCGGGCACTGGTCGATCCAGAAGTCGCCGACCGCCACGATCTCATTGTCGAAGCGACCGTTCTTGATGGCATCGCGGGCGCGCTCGTGGCTGCGCAATGCCCAGCGCTCCATCTCTTCTCGGCTGATATTCCACTTGTCGGCGATCATCTGCGCGCCGTTGAACTGCGAAACCTCGCCGGTGCCATAGCGATGGTCCCACCCCTGCGCGCCGACGAACGGTGAGTCGAAACCGTATTCCTTGCCCGCCAACATGGCCGCCGAGATCGGGATGGCGCTCATGTTCTGCACACCGCCCGCGACGATCACCTCGGCGGTGCCGCTCATGATGGCCTGCGCGCCGAAATTGATGGCCTGCTGCGAGGATCCGCACTGCCGGTCGACGGTGACGCCGGGAACTTCCTCCGGATACCCCGCGGTCAGCCACATGCTGCGGCCGATATTGCCCGCCTGCGGGCCGATGTTGTCGACACAGCCGACGATCACGTCGTCGACCACCGCCGGGTCGATCGTGTTGCGGTCCAGCAGACCTCGCAGCGCGGCCGCGCCCAGATCGGCCGGATGTACAGCGGCCAGCGCGCCATTGCGCTTGCCCACCGGGGTGCGCACCGCGTCGATCACATAGGCATCCCGGAGCGGAGCGTAGGGACGGCGGGCGGATGGTGCTGACATCAAAGACTCCTACGTGGTGTGTTCAGGGACGGTGAGTCCGTCGAGCACGATGGTCAGGTACTGCTTCGCGAGATTTTCGACGGTGATCGAGCCGCCGGGCTCGTACCACCGCACCGCGACCCACACCGTGTCGCGCAGGAACCGGTAGGCCAGTTCGACGTCGAGCTCGGGCCGGAAGCTGCCGTCCTTGACGCCGTTGATCAACACCCGGTGCCAGAGCTCACGGAATTCGCGGTTGTAATCGGCGATGTAGGTGAACCGGTCGGAATCGCGCAGCCGCTTCGCCTCCGACTGATAGATCGCCACCGCCGCGTGCGAGCGGTCGAAGGACTCATAGGACGCGGTCACCAAGGCTTCCAAGGTATCTCGCGAGCTGAGTCCGGAGCCGACGATTTCCCGGTAGCGCCCGAACAGCTCGTCGAGGAAGCCGCGCAGAATCTCGTCGACCATCGATTCCTTGGAATCGAAGTGGTGATAGAGGCTCCCCGATAGAATCCCGGCCGCATCGGCGATATCCCGCACGGTCGTCGCGCGCAGCCCGCGTTCGGCGAACAGTTGAGCCGCGAGCGCGAGCAGTTCGTTGCGCCGTGCTGATTTCGAGGCGTCGGGTGCGGTCACACGGGCCATAGTACAACCAAGCATTTGCTTGGGTAAAGTTTTGGCCGCGAATAGGTCACTCGCTCCGTGGTGGTTACGTTCAACGCATCGAGTAGCGCAGGGGCGAAGAGACTGACAAGTCGGCCAGTAATCGATCACAGATCACGACCGGTGAGATACCCGCGCGCGCCATCCGTGCCACCAGTGCGAGTCGGCGCTCACAGCTGTCCCATTCGACGGTCAGCGGACCGCGCTCGGGGCCCGCGTCGACGGTGGCCATGACGCGGGGCGGACCGAACCGAACCGGTTCCTCGATGAGTTTGAGCACCATGCCGCGCTGCCAGGCGCGGTAGGTGTCCATATCCGCGCCGACGACGAGTTTGTCGGTGGCAGCGCACAGGCCCTGCGCGATCTCGTCGGCGAAAGCGACGCGATCGAAGCGGAACTTGCGGCATTTGCGAACAACGTCGAGCAGATCCGCTCGCACTTCACACAACAGCGCGGTCTGCCGTTGCCGTCGGCGGTACTGCTCCGATGCAATACCCGCGTCGGCATCGAGTCCGATGCGGCAGGCGCGTTCGTGATCGCGCGCCATATCGGCACGCAACGCGCCGCGCGGATCGCGGGCGACCGCGGACTCGTCGACCGCATACTGTTCGAGAATTTGGGCGGCGCGGGTCGCGGTCGCGCCTTCGGAATCGTGATCCATGAGCTCGGCACCGAGCGCGAGCGCCGCGAGCACCAAGCTGTCCATTCGTCGCCTGGCCAACACGACTTCGCGAACCAATTCGAGTTCCATTTGTTCGCGGGCATGTGGGCGATCCAGGCCCATAGCCATCGCCCCTTTGGGGAGTACGGGATCCGTCCTCCCTCAGCATGGCACACCTGGATACACCGCGTCCCGCCCTTTTTTAGCTGATCAGCTGTGTTCTTGGCCGCGCGGGCGCGGCGTGTTCGCGGCCCCCGGGTGTCTCGCGCCCGAGCCGTCGAGACTCGCGCCTGCGGCGCATGCGCTTCGACGACTCGGACGCGAGACGGGCCGCGAACGGTCGCTCGTAAGACTCGCTCCGTGGCGGCTGGCAAGGCTCGGAAGGATGCCTCGCAATCGAGACTGGGTCCGTGGCGGTCGGGTAGGTCAGGCTCGCTGGCTGCTGACGGATACCACTTCACCGGTGAGATACGAGGTGTAGTCGCTCGCGAGCATGGCGATGGTGGCGGCGACTTCCCATGGCTCGGCGGCGCGGCCGAAGGCTTCGCCCTCGGACAGGCGGTCGAGCAGTTCGGTGGAGCTGACCTTGTCCAGGAAGGCGTGCCTGGCGATGCTCGGGGCGACCGCGTTGATCCGGACGCCGAGTTCGGCGGCCTCGATCGCGCTGCAGCGAGTCAGGGCCATCACACCCGCCTTGGCGGCGGCGTAGTGGGCCTGGCCGTATTGGGCGCGCCAGCCGAGCACGCTGGCATTGTTGACGATGACGCCGCCGTGGCCGGCGTTCCGGAAGTAGCCGAGGGCGGCGCGGGTGCAGCGGAAGGTGCCGTTGAGGGTGATGTCGAGCACGCGGTCCCACTGCTCGTCGGTCATATCGACGACCGGGGTCTCGCCGCCGAGCCCGGCATTGTTGACCATGATGTCGATGCGGCCCAATGCCGTTGCGGCGCCGCGGATCAGCTCATCGACCTGCTCGGTGCGCTGCACATCACAGGCGATCGAGGCGACCCGGCGCTCCGGGAATTCGGCCTTCAGCTCGATCTCGGTTTCGGCCAGCCGCCGCTCGTGCCAGTCGGAGACGACGACATCCGCGCCTTCGGCGAGCAGTCTGCGCGCGGTGGCCGAACCGATGCCGGTGCCCGCGGCAGCGGTGATCACGGCGGCCCGGCCGGTCAGCAGACCGTGCCCCGGAACCGGCTGGGGCGCAACAGAAAGTGGACCGCTCATGACTGCGCCTCGCTGGTGCCCGGTCGGGGCGCTGTGTCGATGATTCGCTCGCTCATGAGGGACGCGCCTCCCGCGGCAGGCCGAGCACGCGCTCGGCGATGATGTTGCGCTGCACTTCGTTCGAACCTCCGTAGATGGTGTCGGCGCGGGTGAACAGATACAGCCGCTGCCATTCGTTGAGATCGTTTTCCTCGGCCACCAGACCGGCGGGGCCGAGCACGGCCATGGCCAGTTCGCCCAGGCCACGATGCCAGTTCGCCCACAACAGCTTCGAGACCGAGGCCTGTCCGCCGTCGTCGGTGGCCGTGTCCTGCATGGTGCGCAGTGCGTGGGCGCGCAGCACCCGCAGGCCGACCCACGCCTTATCGATCCGGTCGGCGATGAGCGGGTCGTCGGCCGCGCCGGTGCGGCGGGCCAGCGCCTCGATATCGGCGAGTTCGCGGGCGAAGCGGATCTGCTGGCCGAGGGTGGAGATGCCGCGCTCGAAGGTCAGCGTGCCCATCGCGATGCGCCAGCCGTCGCCGGGTTCGCCGACGACCAGATCCGCCGCGGTGCGCGCGTTGTCGAAGAAGACCTCGTTGAATTCCGAGGTGCCGGTCAGCTGGATGATCGGGCGCACCTCGATACCCGGCTGATGCATCGGAACCAGCAGGTAGGACAGGCCCTTGTGCCGCGTCGAACCCTTCTCGGTGCGGGCGACCACGAAGCACCAGTCGGCCACATGCGCCAGCGAGGTCCAGATCTTCTGGCCGTTGATCGACCATTCGGCACCGTCGAGATGGGCGCTGGTAGTGATGGCCGCCAGATCCGAGCCGGCGCCGGGTTCGGAGTAGCCCTGGCACCACAGCTCGGTCACATTCCGGACCCCGGGCAGGAAGCGTTCCTTCTGCGCCTGGGTTCCGAAGGCGAGCACGGTCGGACCGAGCAGTTCCTCACCGACGTGGGAAACCCGCGCCGGCGCATTCGCTTTGGCGTATTCCTCATGGAAGATCACCTGCTGACGCACCGAGGCCGCGCGACCGCCCCACTCCTCGGGCCAGCCCAGGCAGGTCCACCCGGCGGCGGCCAGATGCCGGTCCCATGCCAGGCGTTCCTCGAAGGCCTCGTGCTCGCGGCCGGGCCCGCCGAGTCCGCGCAGTTCGCGGAACTCGCCGTCGAGGTTCTCGGCCAACCACTCGCGCACTTCTGCGGAAAACCGCGCGTCCTGTGCGGCAGTATTGTTCCCACCCCCCTGCCCTTCGGGCCCGCCCCCCTTGTCGGAATCTGATGCCTGGATCGCAACCACGCCGGTAGGATAACCTACCAAGCACTTGCTTTGTTAGAGCGCGCCGAAAGATCGGCCCCTTTGATCGAGCACGAGCAGCGAAAACCCCCGCCGACGGTGAGGACAACCGTGACAACCCCTGCACAGACGACACCCATGGCACTGCACGACGCCGCGCGCACCTTCGGCGCAGCGCCCGCCCTCGGCGACGGCACGGTCCGACTGGACTGGACGCAGTTGCTGTCGGCAGTGCAGCAGGTGGCGCGGGCGCTGATCGCCCGTGGGGTGCGGTCGGGCGATCGGGTCGCCATGTGGGCGCCCAATACCCACCACTGGGTGATCGCCGCGTTGGGCGCGCACTATGCGGGGGCGGCGTTGGTTCCGCTCAACACGCGTTATGTCGCCGACGAGGCAGCCGATGTGCTGGCCCGAATCGACGCGAAGGCGCTGTTCATCGCGGGCACCTTCCTCGGCCGCGACCGGCTCGCCGAATTGCGCACCGCCGCACCGGATCTGCGCATCGACACGGTGGTCGTGATTCCGGTCGAATCGGATACCGAAACCACCGACGCGGACGCACTGAACTGGTCCCAATTGGCCGGTATCGCCGAAACCGTCTCCTTGGCGGCGGCGGTAGAACGCGCGGAATCGGTTGACCCCGAGGATATTTCCGACATCCTGTTCACCTCGGGCACTACCGGGCGCAGCAAGGGCACCTTGGTCGCGCACCGGCAGGCACTGTCGGTGGTGCGGGCCTGGGCCGAGTGCACCACGGTGCACAGCGACGATCGCTATCTGGTGATCAGCCCGTTCTTCCACAACTTCGGTTACAAGGCCGGAATCCTGGTATGTCTGGTGACCGGGGCGACGATCATTCCGCAGGTGGTGTTCGACGTGCCGACCGCCATGCGGCTGATCGGCGAAGAGAAGATCACCGTGCTCCCCGGGCCGCCCACCATCTACCAGACCATCCTCGACTTTCCGGACCGCGCCAAGTTCGATCTCAGCACGCTGCGGATCGCCGCGACCGGTGCGGCAACCGTGCCGGTGGTATTGATCGAGCGGATGCGCTCCGAACTCGAATTCGACATCGTCATCACGGCATATGGTCTTTCCGAGGCCGCCGGTTTCGGCACCATGTGCCGACCGGACGATGACGCCGAGACCATCGCGAATACCTGCGGACGCCCGATCGCCGACTTCGAACTGCGGCTCAGTGACGCGGGTGAGGTGCTGCTGCGCGGCCCGAATGTGATGCTCGGCTATCTCAATGATCCCGAAAGCACCGCGGAGACCATCGATGCCGATGGCTGGCTGCACACCGGGGATATCGGCACGATCGACGAGCGCGGCTATCTGAAGATCACCGACCGGCTCAAGGATATGTACATCTCCGGCGGATTCAATGTGTACCCGGCGGAGATCGAACAGGCACTCGCGCGGCTCGACGGTGTCGCGGAATCCGCGGTCATCGGCGTACCCGATACCCGAATGGGCGAGGTGGGCAAGGCCTACGTGGTGCGCAAACCGGGTTCGACGCTGACCGAGGACCAGGTATTGGCGCACGCGACAACGGTTCTCGCCAACTTCAAGGTCCCCCGGTTCATCGAATTCCGCGATCAGCTGCCCTACAGCGCGGCCGGGAAAGTGCTCAAGCGTCAACTACGTGAGGAGAAGTCGTAATGTCCGAGGAGAACGGTGTTCCTGATGAAGGAGATGTCGTCACCTATGAAAAGCGTGGTGCCGTCGCCGTTGTCACGCTGAACCGGCCGGACTACCGCAACGCGCAGAACTCGGTGATGACCTACGCCCTCGACGCGGCATTCGAGCGTGCCGTCGAGGACGCCGAGGTCAAGGTGATCGTGCTGGCGGGCAACGGCAAACACTTCAGCGCCGGGCACGATATCGGAACTCCGGGACGCGATCACCATGTGCGCTACCCGAACAAGGCAGCGCTGTGGTGGGACCATGTGGACCGGGTCGGTGGCGATCAACGCTTCGCCCGCGAGACCGAGGTGTACCTCGGCATGTGCCGGCGCTGGCGGGAAATCCCCAAGCCGACCATCGCCATGGTGCAGGGCGCGTGTATCGCGGGCGGGCTCATGCTGGCCTGGGTCTGTGATCTGATCATCGCCGCCGATGACGCGTTCTTCTCCGATCCCGTTGTCCGCATGGGTATTCCGGGTGTGGAGTACTTCGCGCATCCGTGGGTGATGGGGCCGCGCGCGGCCAAGGAGTTCCTGTTCACCGGGGACCGGTTCGACGCGGCGCAGGCCAAGGAGTGGGGCATGGTCAATCGGGTCGTGCCGCGCGACGAACTCGAGAACGAAACCCTCGCACTGGCCGAAAAGATCGCCACCATGCCGCAATTCGGGCTCGCACTGACCAAGAAGGCGGTCAACCAGGCCGAGGATCTGATGGGCATGCGCGCGGGTATGGATTCGGTGTTCGGCCTGCATCACTTCGCGCACGCGCACAATGCCGAGGTCGGTGCGGACCCGCTGGGCGGGATGAACGCCAAATCGATGAAGGCCAATGCGACACAGCCGAAGTCCGAGCAGAACGGGACAGCGTAGTGGATCTGGAGCTAGATCAGGCGACTCGGGAATTCCAGCAGGAGGTCCGGGATTTCCTCGCCGCCAACAAACCCGCCCAACCGCTGCCCTCGATGGATACCAAGGCCGGTTTCGAGGCGCATCGCGCATGGGAACGCACCCTCGCCGACGCGCGCCTTTCGGTCGTCTCCTGGCAGCGCGAGTACGGCGGCCGGGACGCCTCACTGCTGGAGTGGGTGCTCTTCGAGCAGGAGTACTACGCCGCCGGCGCGCCGGGGCGAGTCAGTCAGAACGGCATCTTCCTGTTGGCGCCAACACTTTTCGAGCACGGTACGCCCGAACAGCTGGATCGGATCATGCCGCGGATGGCGCGCGGTGACGATATCTGGGCGCAGGCCTGGTCCGAGCCGGAGGCGGGCAGCGATCTCGCCGGTATCCGCTCGACCGCGCGCCGCACCACCGGCGGCTGGCTGCTGAGCGGACAGAAGACCTGGAGTTCGCGAGCGTCGTTCGCGGACTGGGCATTCGGGCTGTTCCGCAGCGATCCCGAGGCCGAACGGCATCGCGGACTCACCTATGTGATGTTCCCGCTGTCGGCGGATGGTGTTTCGGTGCGGCCGATTCCGCAGTTGGACGGGGAACCCGGCTTCGCGGAGATCTTCCTCGACGACGTCTTCGTCCCGGATCGCGATGTGATCGGCGAGCCCGGTGCGGGCTGGCGAGTCGCGATGAGTACATCGAGCAATGAGCGCGGGCTGTCGCTGCGCAGCCCGGGCCGCTTCAGCGCGACCGCACAGCGGCTGATCGATCTGTGGCTCGACTCCAGCGATCGCACCAATACCGCACAGCGCGACGCGGTGGTGGACGCCTGGATCGGCAGCGAAGCGTATCGGCTGCACACCTTCGGCACGGTCACCCGGTTGAACGAGGGCGGCAAACTCGGCGCGGAATCGTCGATCACCAAGGTGTTCTGGTCCGAACTCGATATCGCCATGCACGAAACCGCGTTGGACGTGCTCGGCGGCGCCGCCGAACGGTCCGGGCCGTGGACCGACGGCTATCTCTTCTCGCTGTCCGGCCCGATCTACGCCGGTACCAACGAGATTCAGCGCAATATCATCGCCGAGCGGCTGCTCGGACTACCGAGAGGGAGCAGCCGATGAGATTCGCGCTCAGCCCGGAACAACTCGACTTCGGCACCAGCCTGCGCAAGCTGCTGGATGCCGGGCGGACACCTGCCGCGGTGCGCGCGTGGGCCACCGGCGATCCCCGGCCCGGCCGCGGACTCATCCGGCAGCTGGCCGGTGCGGGCGTGTTCGGCCTTGCCGTCGAGGAGCGTCACGGCGGCGTCGGCGCGGAGCCGATCGATCTGGTCGTCGCGTTCCAGGAGATCGGCCGGGCCGCCGCGCCCGGACCGCTGGTGGAGACGGCCGCCGCGATACCCGCACTGCTGCAAGCCCTTCCGGATACCGCGCTGGCCGCGCGTTGGCTGCCCGGTTTCGCGGACGGCGCGGCGCTGGGCACACTGGCGTTCGCCGCACCCGAGCACGGCAGGGTCGCGTTGGACGCGGATACCGCCGAGGTGGTGTTGATCGCGGACGGCAATAAGGTATGCACGGCGCATCGAGCGGGTCTGATGCGGTCGGTCGATCCGGCGCGGCGGCTGTTCGTTGTGGAAGCCGATGACGTGGTCGCCGAGGGCGATCAGGTGCCGGAAGCCGTTGCGGTCGCATTCGATACCGGGGCACTGGCGAATGCCGCACAGCTGCTCGGCGCGGGTCGGGCGCTATTGGCGGCCGCGACCGAATATGCCAAGCAACGCAAGCAGTTCGGCAAGCCGATCGGTGAATTCCAGGCCGTGAAGCAGAAGTTGGCCGATGTGCTGATCGGGCTGGATCTGGCGGAGCCGCTGCTCTACCGTGCGGCGCTCACCATGGGAGAGTCGACGCGCAGCCGCGATGTGTCGGCGGCTGTGATCGCCTGTGGTGACGCGGCGTATCGCGCGGCGCGGGCGGCGCTACAGGTGCACGGCGCGATCGGGTACACCGCCGAGTACGACCTGTCACTGTGGTTGACCAAGGTGACCGCACTCCGGTCGGCTTGGGGCACACCGGATCTGCACCGCTCGCGGATCGCTCGGGCGCTGCGCGACGAAGTGGTTCGGGAGCGTGCGTTGCGGGGTACCGCATGAATGAGCTGCAGGAGTTCACCGAGTCGGTGCGTGCGCTGCTCGGCAAGCATGCCGGGTCGGCCGCGGTCCGCGCCGGAATGGCGACAGAACTCGGCTACGACGAGAACCTGTGGCGGCTGCTGTGCGAGCAGATCGGTGTCGGCGCGCTGGCGATTCCGGAGGAATACGGCGGGTTCGGTGCGAGTCTGTTCGAATCGCTGCTGGTGGTAGGCGAATTGGGGCGCACGCTGGCCGGGGTGCCGATGCTCGGTTCGGCGGTGCTCGGTGCGCAGGCGGTGTTGCTGTCGGGCGACACCGAGGCGTGTGAGCGGCTGCTGCCCGAGGTTGCCGAAGGTACTCGCACGATCGCGGTGTGCTGGGCGGGGGCAGGCGGTTGGGATGAGCCCGGTGTGCACGCCGAGGACGGAACATTGTCCGGTACAGCGCATTACGTACTCGACGGGTTGAATGCCGACACTCTTGTCGTGGTTACCTCGATCGGACTGTTCGAAGTCGAGGCGGGTGCCGTCGGCGTGACCCGGCGCGCCGTCCCGACCATGGACCCGACCCGCAAGCTCGCCGAAGTCACCTTCGCCGCGGTGCCCGCGCGGCGGCTCGGTGCCGCGGATCCTGTGGTCATCACCGCGCGCCTGCATGAAATCGCTTGGGCGGCAGTGGCTGCCGAACAGGTGGGCGCGGCCGAGTACTGCCTGGAGATGACGGTCGAGTACACCAAATCCCGTGTGCAGTTCGGGCGGGCGATCGGCAGTTTTCAGGCGCTCAAGCACCGCATGGCGGATATGTATGTGCTGGTGGAATCGGCCAAATCCGCCTCGCGGGCGGCGACGGTCGCGGTGGCGGAGCAGAGCCCGTCGGCGGCGGAGGATGTCTGGGCGGCGCGGGTGCAGTGTTCGGAGGCGTTCACGACCATCGTCGCGGAGATGGTGCAGTTGCACGGCGGGATCGCCATTACCTGGGAACACGACGCGCATCTGTTCTTCAAACGGGCGCACGGCGATGCGCAGCTGTTCGGGCAACCACGCAGGCCACTGACTCAGCCCGCGTAGTCGTTATGCGCCCCGGTGGAGTCCCACTCCCCGGGGCGCTATCGTTTGCGCAGGTCGGTGCCGCATTATGACCTCCACGCCCGCACAGATAGTTAGCGTATGTAATAATATTCTGTGCAGCAGGCTCAGGTGGCAGATGACATCGTGGTCAACCTACTCGTCACCGCAGGTCGGCTGACCCGGCTGGCCGGGGTGATCAGCGGTGACGACCTACCACGCGCGGTGATGCGAGCACTTGCGGTGCTCGACGAACACGGTGCCGTGCGGGTCAGCGAATTCGCCCGTATCGATCGATGTTCCCAACCGGCGGCAACGGCGCTGATCGGTAAGCTCGTCGCGGATGGTTTCGCTGCCCGGCACAAGGACCCGGATGATTCCCGGGCCGTCGTCGTCGAGCTCACCCCGGCCGGACGTACCCGATTGACCGAGGCGCGCCGCGCCTTCGGCGAGGCGATGGCGCCCGGGCTGGCCGCTTTCGATATCGATCGGCTGGCTCGCCTGGAGACCGATATGAAGGAACTGCTGGAAGCCCTGAAGAATTCGTTACCGAAGCACCTGCCGTCGGGGCGGTAGTCGAGTAACCGAGCCGGAGTACGGTCGGAGAGTATGACTGATGACATGCGCGGTCGGGTCAAGGTAGCGACCAGCCAGAAGCGCGTCCGGGTCTATCTAGGCGGCCAACTGGTCGCCGATACCGCCCGGCCGGTCCTGGTGTGGGAGAGCCCGCACTACCCGACCTACTATCTGCCGGTCGCGGATCTGCACGCGAAGCTCGAGCCGAACGGCACCAGCAAGAATTCCCCCAGCCGCGGCACGGCCACCGGATACGACGTGGTTGTCGACGGCGCCACCGCGGCGGGCGCGGCACTGCGCTATCACGACTCCCCGCTGCCCGAGCTGAACGAGCTCGTGCGGCTGGAGTGGAATGCCATGGACGAGTGGTTCGAGGAGGACGAGCCGGTCTACGTGCACGCCCGCGACCCGTATTCCCGGGTCGACATCCTCGCCAGCTCCCGCCACGTCCGCGTGGAAATCGACGGCACCACTGTCGCCGACTCCCACTCACCCCGCATCCTGTTCGAAACCGGCCTCCCCGCACGGTATTATCTGCCGCTGCCCGACGTCCGATTGGACCTGCTGAAGCCGTCGCCGACGCACACCAGCTGCCCCTACAAGGGCACCGCCGACTACTGGACCGTCCACATCGCCGACCACGAATATCCGGACTACGTGTGGGGCTACCGGACGCCGCTGCCCGAGAGCCAAAAAATCGCCGGACTGGTCTGCTTCTACAACGAAAAAGTCGACATCTACCTCGACGGCGACCTACAGGAACGTCCGAAGACGCCCTTCAGCTGAGGTGCTCGACGATTGCGATCGAGGGTCATACCGCGACCAGGGGTGGTTTGTCTTCGGCGCGGCGGTATTGGCCTGGAGCCAGCCCGTATTCGCGTTTGAACGCCTTGGCGAAGGCGAATTCGGAGGCGTAGCCGACCTTCCGGGCCACCGTGCCGAGGGAGCCGTCGGTGTCGCGCAGGAGACGGGCCGCGGTGAGCATGCGCCAGCGGGTGACATAGGCCAAGGGCGGTTCGCCGACGGTGGCGGTGAAGCGACGGGCCAGGGTGGCGCGGGAGACGCCGGCGATATCGCTGAGGTCGGGGACGGTCCAGGTGCGGGCCGGCTCTTCGTGTACGGCGCGCAGGGCGGCGGCGACCGCCGGGTCGGCGAAGGCGCCGGCCCAGCCGGTGGCCGGTTCATCGGCGGCTTGTTCGTCGAACCAGGCGCGCAGGATGAACAGGAGCAGAGTCTCCAGGATGGCGGGGACGGCGGCATCGCTGCCCTGTTTCGGTTCGGCGACCTCGGCGGCGAGCAGGTCGACGGCGGCGCGCAAGGACGGGTGGCGGCCGGGACGTGCCGGGAGATGGATGAATTCGGGGAGTTCGTCGAGCAGTGGATGGCTGCGCTGTCTGCCGAGTTCGTATGCGCCACAAAGCAATACGGCGCGTGCGCCGGGGCCGGTGAGCTCGCGCGGCTCACCTGGCTTGGCCTGTTCGGTGACCGGGCTGTCGAGGCGGTCGACCAGATCGTGGTCGGCGCCGCGCGGCATGAACAAGACGTCGCCGACGCCGAGGGCGATCGGTTCGCCGCCGGGCGGCACCACCCAGCATGAACCCTGTAGCACCACATGGAAACCCGCGCCCGGTACGACCGGGTAGGCGCGTCCCCATGGTGCGTGCCGGATGAACAGGCCGGAGGTCGGGTTGCCCGTGCGGATTGCCGCGATGGTTTCGCTGAGAATGTCCACCCGTTAACCATACGCTCCCTGATGAGCGTTTCAGACATCTGATCGAGTTGTTCAGCCATTCATATACTCATTTGTCGCCCATAGTGTCGTATCCATGACAACGACGAAAGACACCGTCACAATCGCCATCTACGGCGCCACCGGCGTCACGGGTGGCCACCTCCTCACCGAACTGAACCGTCGCGGCATAACGCCGATCCTGGTGGGCCGCAACGCCGATCGGCTGCATACCGCCGCGGCGGCCGCGGGCATCCCCGACGCGGAGATCCGGCTTGCCGACCTCGATGACCACCAAGCCCTGGTCGCCGCGTTCACCGGTGCCGACGCGGTGATCAGCAGCCTGCCCGCCTACGTGAGCTTCGGCGAGGCGGTGGTCGCCGCCGCGATCGACGCGGGTGCGCACTACACCGATATGTCCGGTGAGCAGCTGTTCATCAAACGTGTTTTCGACGAGTACGCGGCGCGCGCCGAGGCGGCCGGAGTGACGGCGGTCCCCGGCATCACCAACAGCAATATCCCGGGCGACCTGCTCGGCCACCTGACCGCCCAACGCCTCACCGGCCCGGTGGAGATCTCGATCAGCCTGCACGGCACGAGCGAAGGCCACGGATCCAAGGGCAGCGCACGGACGGTGCTGGCGAGCCTCGACTGGTTCCGCAGCGGCGGTTGGCATTACCAGGAAGGCGAGTTGCGCACCGGCACGACCACACGGCATGCCGAGATGACCTTCCCCGGCGACACCGAACCCACTGCCGTGTCGAAGTTTCCGCAGCCGCCGGTGCTCACCCTCCCCCGGCACACGAACGTCTCCTATGTCGAGGGCGTTCTGGAGACCGCCTTCCACAGCCAACTGTCGAGCTTCACCGCCGAGATCGTCGAATCACTGCCCGAGGAACCGACTCCGGGACTGACCTACGATCTGGTGGTCGACTCCTATGCGGCGGACGGCAATACGGTGCGCGGCGTGGTGAGCGGCCGCGACGCCTACGTCGACTCCGCACTCATGGCCGTGGAAGTCGCCGCCCGGCTCACCAACGGCAGCGCCGCCCCCGGCGTCCTGGCCCCCGCCGAAGCCTTCGACCCCACCGACTTCCTGAACTCCCTCAGCCAATTCGGCATCACCTGGCGCATCACCCGATAACCCCACCGCCCGAGGGTGAGTGACCGGATTCGAACCGGCGACCTCCTGGACCACAACCAGGCGCTCTAACCACCTGAGCTACACCCACCACGCATGCTTCGAAACCGAAGGTAGCGCGCCGGACTCGCCCCAGTCATCCGAATTTCGGCAGCGCGGATTTCAACGGGTGGCGCCTGCCATGCCGCCCAGGACGCCACCGGAGGAGGCGGTCAGCTGGGTGCGGAAGACTCGCCGCGCATGAGTGCGCCGAGGGACTCGCGGTCGGTTACGTCCATTTTGATGCAGGCGCGGTAGAGGTGGCCTTCCACCGTACGGACCGAGACGGTGAGGCGGTCGGCGATTTGGCGGTTGGACAGGCCTGCGGCAACGAGATTCGCGATTTCGCGTTCACGCGAAGTGAGCGGCAGGGGTTGGGCGGCTTGGCGAAGGGCGGGGGTGCTCGCGCCGCCGCAGGCCGCGGCCAGGCGGTTCGCGGCGGCGGCGGATTCCAGGAGGCGGCGGCGGTCCCCGGCTCGTTCGTGGGCCGATGCGGCTTGGGCGGCGGCGTCGGCGGCCGAGAGCAGGGCGCCGATCTGCTCGAATTCGGCTGCGGCCTTATCGAGTCCGGGTCCGTCGTGGGCGGCCAGTGCCACCGCGTGTCGGGCCTGGACCTGCACCAGGGCGCCATCGACCCGGGCGGCCAGATCCGCGAGTCGACCGGCCGCGGAGTGGTCGCCGAAGCGCGCGGCCGCGTGCAATGCCATGGCCTCGATGGCGTGCTGATGGGAGCGGGCCGCCGCGTCGGCGGCGCTCATGGCCAGTCGGATGGCGGGGGTGACGGTGCCTTCCGCGGCGGCGACGCACGCGCGGGCGATCTCCAACTGCGGGTCGTAAACCGCGCTGTGCCTGCCACCGCGCGCACTCGCCTCGGCGACGGATTCGGCAGCCTCCGGCGCCCGGCCGAGTGCCGAATACGCTTCGGCCATCCGGATTCTCGCCGGTATATGCCAGGCCGCGGCCCCTTCGGCGGTAAGCGCCGCCACCGCCTGCTCGAGATGTTCGATCCCGTCGAGGAAGCGGCCCTGCGCCACGTCGACGGTGCCCTGCAGGATCTTCGACATGCCCCAGGCCAGGTACTGGCCCGGCGAGGAGTAGCCGAAATACCCTGAGGCACAACGGCGTGCGGCCTCGAGATCACCGGTCAAGGTCAGCGCGAGCACCTCGGCATGGGTCGAGATGAACCGGTTGAGCCCGTCGATATGCGACTCCACCTGGTGCCCGCGGGCCGCGTACTGCCGCGCCGCCTCACCCTTGCCCATCAACGCCAGCGCCAAGCCACCGCCGAACGAGGCCCACCACACCGCCCATGGCGGCGCGCCTTTGGTCTCCATCACCGCCTCGGCTCCGGAAAACGCGTCCTCGAGCCGGTTTTCGTTGACCGCACAGGCCGAGGCCAGCCCCTCGAAGGTGGCCACGATCTTGGGGTGCTGCACCTTGCTCCGCAGCATCGCGAGCACCTCGTCGGCGCGTTCGGCGTCGCCCATGGCCCAGAACAGATTCGAGACCCGGGTGCTGCCCCAGTTGGCCAGCTGCACCTCGGTCATCTGATCCGGATCAAAGCTGGCCAGGGTGCGTTCGGCCTCGATGCGATGGCCCTGCCAGAGCAATGCACGCGCCAGCAGGTCCGCGGACTCCACCCCGCCGCGACGTTCCACCGCGGCCCTGGCGAAGCGCTCGCCGAGCGGCAGATTGGCCAGCCCGATGGCATCCGCGGCGGCCGCCTCGAAGAGTTCGAGATCGGCGGATTTATCGCTGTCCAAAGCCAATTCGGCCAGCCGGATGCGGTCCAGCGCGGAATTGATCGGCCGTTCCCTGAGCGAAGAGTAGAGCCGACCGCGCAGTCGCCGCGCCGAGGCGATGCCGAGTCTGCGCCGGATCACCTCGCCGAACAGCGGATGGTTGTAGCGCACGATCAACTGGTGTGAATTCTCGACGACCCGGATGAGGCCGCGGGTTTCGGCGGCCTCGACGGCTTCCTCGCCCGCCAGTTCGGCCAGTACGTCCAGGTCGATCGGTTCGCAGAAGGTGAGCAGTTCGAGCACCCGCAGCACCGATTCGGGCAGCTGCTCGACCCGATCCTCCAGCAGCGCGGCCAATTCCGAGGTCACCGCGGCCCGGCCGCGCAACTGCCAGACGCCGTTCACCTGGCGCAGCGAGCCCGCCTCCAGCGCGCCCTCCACCAAATGCCTGAGGAACAGCGCATTTCCGCCGGACGACTCCCACATCAGGTTGGCGGTGAAGCCTTCCAGCTGTCCACCGAGCATCTGCTCCACCAGATCTACGCTCTGGCGCTCCGAGAACGGGTTGAGATCGATGCGCAGCAGGTGGCCGTCTTTCCACAGCGAGGTGACCGCGTCGGGCACCTGCACCCCGCTGCGCACGGTCGCGACGATATGCGCGGCCTTGTCGATGGCCAACTGCAACAACAGCGTCGCGGAGAGTTGGTCGAGCAGATGCGCATCGTCGACGCCGATGATCGCGTGCCCGTCGGCGAGCAGTGCTTCGCGCGCGGCGGACATGAAGGTCACCGGATCGTGCGCCGTATAGACGCCGACCATATGCGCGAACACGCCCAGCGGGATGCTGCGGGCCGATTCCGTGCCCGCCACCCACCTGATATTGCCGCCGACAGCGGCGGTCGCATGTCTGGCCAGCGTCGTCTTTCCGACACCGGCGTCCCCGGTCAGTACCGCACCAACGTGTTCAGTACCAGTGAGGGCCGCGCGGATCGCTTCGAACTCGGTTTCGCGCTCGATCATCGGCCAGTTCCGAGCCATAGCACTTACTGTAGTTCGTCACGGATCATGATCGAAGACAACGAACGATGAACGGCGACAGCGGGTCCGCCTGGTCAGCCCTGCCCGAGCACGTCGTGGCGGACAATCGTCTGATCACGGCCCGGTCCGACGCCGATGCAGGAAATCCGCGCGCCGGACAACTCCTCCAGGCGCAAAACGTATGCCTGCGCGTTGGCGGGCAATTCCTCGAACGTCTTGACCTGCGAGATGTCCTCCCACCAGCCGGGCATCTCCTCGTAAATCGGCTTGGCATGGTGGAATTCGGTCTGGGTGGTCGGCATCTGCTCGACCCGCTTGCCATCGATCTCGTAGGCGATGCAGATCGGCACCCGGTCCAGGCTCGACAGCACGTCGAGTTTGGTGAGGAAGTAGTCGGTGATGCCGTTGACCCGGGTCGCGTAGCGCGCGATGACCGCGTCGAACCAGCCGCAGCGGCGGGCCCGGCCGGTGGTCACGCCGACCTCGCCGCCCTGCTTGGCCAGGAATTCACCGAAGTTGTCGAACAATTCGGTCGGGAACGGGCCCGAGCCGACGCGCGTGGTGTAGCACTTCAGGATGCCGAGCACCGTATTGATCTTGTTGGGCCCGACGCCTGCACCGACCGCCGCACCACCCGAGGTCGGATTGGACGAGGTCACATACGGATAGGTGCCGTGGTCCACATCGAGCAGGGTGCCCTGCGAGCCCTCCAGCAGCACGGTTTCCCCGCGCTCCAAGGCCAGGTTCAGCTCCAGTCGGGTATCGGCGATGCGGTGTTTGAAGCTGTCCGCCTGGCCGAGCACCTCGTCTACCACCTGCTGCGGGTCCAGCGCACGGCGGTTGTAGATCTTCACAAGCACCTGGTTCTTGAACTCCAGGGCCGCCTCGACCTTCTGCGTGAGGATCTTCTCGTCGAGCACATCGGCGACCCGCACGCCCACCCGCGCGACCTTGTCCTGGTAGCACGGGCCGATACCGCGACCGGTGGTGCCGATCTTCTTGTTGCCGAGAAAGCGTTCAGTGACCTTATCGATGGCCACGTGGTACGGCATGATCAAGTGCGCGTCGGCCGAGAGCAGCAGACCCGAGGTGTCGACGCCGCGCTCCTCCAGTCCGGCCAGCTCCGCCAGCAGCACGCCGGGGTCGACCACGACACCGTTGCCGATGACATTCGTCACGCCGGGGGTGAGGATGCCGGAGGGGATCAGATGCAATGCGAACTTGTCGCCGTTGGGTAGCACGACCGTGTGACCGGCGTTGTTTCCGCCTTGGTACCGGACGACCCATTGCAATCTGCCACCGAGCAGATCGGTTGCTTTGCCCTTACCCTCGTCGCCCCATTGGGCGCCGATCAGGACGATTGCCGGCATGGTCGTATCTCCTACGGTTCGACGCGCAACACCCCGGGGGATGGCAGCCGACGGAGCCGGCGGGGCGGGTAAGCACCAGTGTTGCAGCTACCTGCCGTAATGAGGCGGTGGCCGGAAGCACAGTCTACCCAACGCCCAACCACGTCCTGGCGTCCGTCTGGTTCGCAAGCGAGTGCTGCTACTTACGGACCACGGAGCGAGTCTTACGAGCGACCCATTCGCGGCCCGTCTCGCGTCCGAGTCGTCGAAGCGCATGCGCCGCAGGCGCGAGTCTCGACGGCACCGCTTGCGACTGCTTGCAGGTCGCTCGAAAGGGTCGGACGCGAGACATCCGGGGGCCGCGAACACGCCGCGCCCGCGCGGCCAAAAACACAGCTATGGTTGCGTGGCACAGCGGACCAGCAGCGGGTTCGGCTGAAAGTTGCGAGGGTGGCCGACGGGTTGTCGGCTGAACCGAGGAGGGTGTACGGCAGTTTGAGTACCCACGTTCTCCGCTGCGACGGCGCACCGGTACCCATCGCCCTCGCCGCGCTGCCGGTATCGCAGACGACCGCCATCCCCGAGAACACTGTGATCGATGAGCTGTTGCCCGTCCTGGCCGCCGACAGCCTGCCCCGGCTGATCGTGCTCGGCGACGACGCCGCCCTGGCATCGGTGCTGACTCATCTGATGCGGACCGAACGACTGCAGGTGGAAATCGGCTACGTGCCCGTCGACAAGACCTACGGTTCCCGCGCCTACCAGCTCGGCACCGGTAACGCCGCCGCCAAGCGGGCGTTGGAGGGCCGGGCCACCGAGACCCCACTGATCCGCGACGACACCGGCACAGTGCTGGTCGGGCGGGCGGTGATCACCGGCCCCGGCGGCGAGAAGCTCGAAGGCGAGGCCTACGTGGATGACACCCAGCTGTTCTCCGGCAAGGTCAATGCCATGCTCGTATCCCCGACGCTGGAGCTGCCGGGCGTGCGGGCGAGCGTGCGGCGGAAGGGCTTCTTGCGCAAGCGTCGCTGGATAGCGGGCCGGGCGGCGCAGCTCGGCACGCCGGGTGCGGTGGTGACCAGGGACGGCATCGCCAACGATCGGATCCTGCCGCGGTCCTCGTTCTATCGGCATCACGAAAACTGGTTCTTGGCGCGATGACGATTCCGTTTCCTGGTCGCCGCGCCGCACTCGGGGCCGTGTGGCCGAGTCCGATATTCCTGCTGGTCATCGCGATAGCCGCGGTCGGCGGGGTACTCGCCTGGGATGCCGACGTGCAGTCGACGCGGGCGAAGTTCGGAGTTTTCCTGCTGGTCGTCTTCGGCTGGATCGTCACGCTGTGCCTGCACGAGTTCGCACATGCGTTCACGGCATGGCGGGCGGGTGATCGCGAGGTGGAGTTGCGGGGTTATCTCACGCTGAATCCGCTGAAATACAGTCATCCGCTGCTGTCGATCGTGTTGCCGATGGTGTTCATCGCGCTCGGCGGTATCGGGTTGCCGGGCGGCGCGGTGTACGTGCACACGCATAACGTCAGCCCGCGCATGCAACGGATCATCAGTGGTGCGGGACCCGCGGTGAATGCGGTATGCGCGGTGCTGCTGTTGTTGGTCGTGCGGTTCTTCGGCAGCGATACCTCGCATCGCGCGTTCTGGTATGGCCTGAGCTTTCTGGCGTTTCTGCAAATCACCGCAACGCTTTTGAACATTCTGCCGGTGCCCGGGTTGGACGGATACGGCGTGCTCGAGCCGTCGCTGGGTTATCAGACCCGGCGTGCGCTCGACCAGTTCAAACCGTTCGGCATGCTGATCCTGTTCGCGCTGCTGTTCACGCCATCGATCAACCAGATCTTCTTCGACGCGGTCTACTCGCTGTACGAACTGTCCGGGGTCGACGCGGATTGGTCGCGGTACGGCAGCTGGCTGACGCGGTTCTGGACCTGAGCTCAACCTATTCCGGTCGCCCGGCCCGATCTCCGGACCGGGCGACCTCTTCGCTCGACCGCGTTGCGCCCTGACCCGCCCGGCCACCACACCAAAATGGCCGGTAGGGCGTTTCGCCGTCGTGCGAAGCGTCCGACCGCATTACCCCTCGTAAATTGCGGTGCCTGTCGAGGCTATGACCGGGCCGAGGCGCGAACACGAGTAGCGGACTACGCGAAGATCAACCATCGGAAGCTCAGGGTTGTGACAGTGCCCGCACACCGGTGTGAAATGTCCGAAATCCGCTGAGTAGTCAGCTCATTCCGCGGGCGGTACGTGCGGGTGCGGGACGGTTGGGGGCAACAGTGCCATCGCGGATATGCGCTGCATACCGCAGACCTGCAGGAGATCGACCAGCATCGAGCGGGTCTGCGCGAAGACCACATGCGCCGAAAGTCCCGCACCGTCAACGAGTTCCGGTCGCGCGTCCTTGGCGACGCCGCGCAATACCCTGGCGGCCTCGGCCTGATCGGGCTGCTGGCCGGGATCGGCGAGCATCATTCGGCGCACCACCTCGACGGCTTGGGCGAGGCGTTCCAGCTCGTCGATCAGTCGCGGGTCGAGGATTTCGTCGTCCTGCACCAGCGTGAGGGAACGGCGCAGCAGCACCCTGGTATTGCGGACGGCGTTGTCGAGTGGGTCGGCGGTTGCGCGGATACGGTCCAGGCGCTGGCGCGAATTCCAGTAGAGCGGGGAGATCCGGCTGATCTCGCGGCCGCCGTCGAGTGTGGAGCGCAGACCGTCGATCTGCGGCTGGGTCGCGCGCGCGGCGGTCAAGCCGAGGCGGATCTTCTCCGGGTCCTGTTCGAGGAGTCCGTCGGCGCACTCGTGCAGCGATTTGGCCATCACCGCAAGGACTTCCGCCGCTTGTTCGCGAGCCCGGCGCACCGGATGCAGCGGTATCGAGGCGACGACGACCACACCGACCAGACCGCCGACGAGCGCGTCGATCATGCGCGAGAAGCCGCCGCCCGCCGAGGGCGGCAGCAGGGTGGCGACCAGTACGGCCGAACCGGCGGCCTGCATGGTGATGATCGAGCCGCCGTCGAGGAAGACCGCGAGTGCCATGGCCACCGCGACCACGAAGGCGATCTGCCAGACGCCGGTGCCCGCTCGGGTGATGAACAGATCACCGATGCCGATGCCGACCGCGACGCCGACCACCAACTCCACCGACCGGCGCAGCCGAGCGCCGAACGAGATACCGATCGAGACCACGGCTGCGGTCGGAGCGAAGAAAGGTTGGGTATGCCCGATTATTTTGTGCGCGATGAACCAGGCCAGCGCCGCGCCCACCGCGCATTGCAGAATCGGCAGCGCCGAGAGCCGCAACCGCGCCCACGAGCTGCGCAGCTTCTCGATGCTGCTGTCGCGGGCAACGCCGACCGGGGAGTTCGGATCGATCAACTACGGCTCAGTCGAGGCCGAGCTCGGATGCCGCGCGGGGATCGCAGTCTTCCAACAGATCCAGGCAACGTGCATACTCTTCGGTTTCGCCGACGGCCCTGGCCGCACGGGCGAGCGCGCCGACACTGCGCAGGAAACCACGGTTGGGCTCATGGCTCCACGGCACCGGCCCGAAGCCCTTCCACCCGTTGCGCCGCAACAGATCCAGGCCGCGGTGGTAGCCGGTGCGCGCGAACGCGTAGGCGGCGACGATGTCATGGTTGACCACCTGCGTATCGCCTTCGGCCCCGCCGCGCTCCAACGCGGCCTCCGCGAGGTAGGCCCACGCGATCGAAGCCGCCGGATGCGCAGCCGCGACCTGCACCGGATCGGCCTTGTCGAGCAGCGCCGCCTCGGCGTCGGAGTCTTCGGGCAGGAGTACCGGTTGCGGTCCGAGCAAGTCACCGAACGAGGTCATGCGGTTCATTGTGCACTGCGCGCGCGAGCCGCGCTGACGCCCGTGTTCCACCCACTGGGTACCGAGCGTCCACGACGGTGGCCGGGGCCGCCGGAGCACGAGGGCCGGGGAATACTCCCAGTTGACCGATTTGCTGGTTAGGCTGGCCGTCGAGTTCACACTGTTGCGGCTGAGCGAGGGGTAGTTAGGTGTCCGACCCGAACGACGAGAAGAACCCGGCGCGGGATTCCGGCCGCCCCGCGGCGACCCCGCGCCCCGGCACCCCCGCGAACCGGACCCCCGCACCGGACCCCAACGCGTCCGCGAAGCCCGGTGCCGGCGCGGCTGCCGCGCCGACTCGGCCCATCCCAGCTTCGGCGGCAAAGCAGCCGTCGACCGGTGCGGCGCAGACGAGTAGCCAGAGTGCGGCGACCGGGGATATCGCAGCGCTCGGCAAACCCGCCGAAGCCGCTGGCCATCGGCCGACACCTGCGGCTTCCGGTCGATCCAGCGATGTGAAATCAACGGCTTCGGCAGACGCGTCGAACAAGACTGCTGGCGCCGGCCGACGTGACGATGCCACGGACCGATCCGCCGCTGGTTCCGCGAAACCGGCCGCCGGCGGCGGTTCCGCTCCGAATGGACCTATCGGCACGAGGCCGAATTCCGAAGCACGGACCACAGCGATCCCACGCGGTGTCGCCGAGGACAAAGACGGCAATGGCCAATCGGCTCCCGGCGCCGCATCCGGTGCGGCTGTCGGCAAGGCAACGCCACCCGCTGGCGGCTCCACCAGGCCGACAAACATCCCGGCCGGACCCGATGCGCCGACCGCCGCGATGAAACGGGACGATCGCACGACCCGATCCACCAGCAGCCCGGCGACACCTGCCGCCCCGAGCGCGGCGGCATCAGGCGCGGTTCCGGGCAAGGCGACACCGCCTGCCAGCAGGTCCACCGCCGACAAGCCGACGAACCTCGCCAGCGGACCCGATGCGCCGACCGCCGCGATCGAACAAGGCGGTCCAGCGGTTCGATCCGCAAGCGGCCCGGCGGCGCCCACCGCCTCGGGTGGTTCCACGTCCGATCAATCCGACGCCGCAGCCCGATCCGAGGCCGGTGCGACAGACCGCAAGTCCGCCGCATCCGCACCACCCAGCGGACCCGCCGCGAAATCCGGACCGGCCGCTTCCGCACAGCCCAGTGGCGCTGCGACTCCCCCGAAAGGTCCGGCGGTACCGTCCAACGAACGCGCCGCGCAGTCCGGCGATTCTGCTGCTCCTTCCGTTGGACCCGCCGGTCGAGCCGTCGGTGCCGCAGCCGCCGCTCGCGCGGCGCAGTCCGGCCCGGCCACTTCATCCACCGGACCATCAGACGGACGCACCGCCCAATCCGCAAGACCATCCGGCGCACCCACCACCCCATCGACAGGACCAACGGGGGGACCCGCCACCCGATCCACGGGACCGTCAAGCGGACCCGACACCCAAGCCACCACGCCATCCCGCGGACCCACCACCCCATCGACAGGACCGACGGGGGGACCCGCCACCCGATCGGGACCGTCAAGCGGACCCGACACCCGAGCCACCGCGCCATCCGGCGGATCCGCGACCCCATCGACAGGACCGTCAAGCGGACCCGCAACCCCATCCGCAGGGCCGACAGGTGGGGCCGCCACCCGAGCCACCGAACCGTCTGGCGAACCCGCCCAAGCGACCGGACCATCCGGCGCACCCACCACCCCATCCGCAGGACCAACGGGTGGACCCGCCATCCGAGCCGCTGGATCCGCGAGTTCATCGGGTGAACCCGTACGGCCCTCCGGTACTGCTGCCGCAGGGTCTGACGCGGAGACCACGGTGATCCGGCGGGATTCGGGCGCGAGCAAGGCCGCGGCACCGGTCGACGAAAATGGTGGCCAGGTCGGGGATGCTGCGGCGGATGTCGCCGGGGCGGATGCGGCCACCATGGTGATGCGGCGGGTGGACCCGGCGAACAAGCCGTCGGCGGCCGCGACTTCGGATGCCGGGGCCGGCAACACGAAACGTCGGGATGAGCCGGAGCTGGCCGGGGCCGATGACAAGACCGTCGCGATGCCGGTGGTCTCGAAGGCGGACCTCGACAAACTCGATGCCGACAAAACGATGGCGTTGCCGATTCAGAAGCCGGTCGACAAGGACGCCACGCAACGGATGCGGACCGATGCCGGGGCGAAGCCCGCAGGCACCGACCGGGTCGTACCGCCCGCGGCGGGACCCGCGCCGATCACCAAACCACCGAGTACACCGCGTCCGGCGTCGGGGCCGAAACAGGCTGGGGCACAAGGACCTGCGCAGACCGGGCCCGGACTCGAGGAGACCGCGCCGTCCGCAGCGCGCCCGTCGACTCGGCCACGTCAGGTGGCGTCGGCGCCCTCACCCGCGGATATGCAGCAGACAACGCCCGCACAGCCGGTCCCGGGTTCGCGGCCGCCGCAGCCACGGGTGATCGCGCAGCCACAGCGGATCACCCCGCCCGGCATGCAACCACCGGCCACCGCCGAGGCACCGGCCGGGCGGTCGAAACGCGGGTTGTACACGCTGCTCGGGGCGGCCGCCCTGGTGGTCGTCGCCGTGGTCGGACTGGCGGTCGTGCTGATCGGGAATCGGGGCGACAACTCCCCGGACGCCAAGGTGCGCGCCAGCATCACCGACTACACCGCGGCGCTGAAGTCCGGCGATCTCGCGGCGCTGCGCAAAACCACATGCGGTCCACTGCACGATTTCTATCAGGGCATCCCCGCGGACCAGTTCGCGAGCGTGCACCAGCTGTCGATGGACCGGAAGAACATTCCGGTGGTGGCCGGCGTCGATGCGATCAAGATCACAGACAAGACCGCGATCGCGCAGGCCACCGTCTATACCGACGCGGATCCGACGAAGCGCTCGGCCCGAACCTTCGATCTGGAGCGGACCGACGACGGCTGGAAGGTGTGCGATCCGCCGTCCGTCGGCACCCCGTAGGCACGGGGTTGTGCGGTAGCGATCGTCACACTTACCTGGTCAACAGACCGGTTCGCCAGTAGCATGGCCCGGATCATGGTCAGGGAACAGACAATAGCGCAGCCGGAAACCGAAGTAGTTGTGCAGCAAGCCACACTGGCGGGACGCCGGTTCCGGATACGCGACCATTACGCGGTCGGCCGGGAGAAGGTCCGTGAGTTCGCGCGCGCCACCCAGAGTCGGCACGGCGCACATCATTTCGAACCGGACGCCCGCAAGCTCGGCTACGACGGCATCGTCGCGCCGCCAACCTTCGCCTCGGTGATCGGCATCAGTGCGACCCGGGCCCTGCTGGATTCGGTGCTCTCGCACTACGACATGTCCCAGATCCTGCAGACCGACCAGGTCTTCGAGCTGACCCGGCCGATCGTCGCGGGCGATCGGCTCACCACCGAGATCGCGATCGAATCGATCCGGCAGTTCGGCGACAACGACTTCATCCTGGTGACGTTCTCGCTGATCAATCAGCACGGGGAAATCGTGCAGTCGGGTTCGACCACCATCGTGGCGCGCCGCGGAGTCGAGATCGACCCCAGTATCACCGACACCGTCGAGAACATCATGATGCACACGCGCCCGGTCACCGTCGGTGATATCGCCGACCCCGCCGGCGGCCCACTGGTCGCCCTGGCCGCGGACGGCCCGCCCGGCGGACGGCCCGCGGCGTCGAACGAGATCGTGCACACACTCCCCGACTTCGACCGGCTATCCGCCGGCGAGCCGATCCCGGCCGCGACCGCGCAGGTGACGCGCGGCGATCTGGCCAACTACGCGGGAGTTTCGGGCGATCACAACCCGATTCACTTCAGCGACCGCGCGGCCGAACTGGCCGGACTGCCGTCGGTGGTGGCGCACGGGATGCTGACCATGAGCCTGGCCGGTGGCTATCTGACCTCCTGGCTCGGCGATCCGACGGCCATCGAGAAGTTCAGCGTGCGGTTCTCCGGATTCGTTCCGGTCACCCCCGAGGCCCCGAGCACCGTCGAGTTCAGCGGGAAGATCAAGTCACTGAATCCGCACAGGCGGAGCGCGACGGTCGTGCTCGCGGGCAGTTCGCAAGGCCGCAAACTCTTCGGCCGGGCCATCGCCGAGGTTCGATTCGCCTAGCGGCGCACCCTCATTCGAGAGTCGCACGCATCAGGTACACGTTGTAGTCGCTCCAGGTCGAGATAGTGAAGTACAGGTTCGAGCCCGCGGACCAGGGGTGGATGAATCCCCCGTACAGCTCGGGGTAATCGCGCACCGTCACCGTCGGTGCGCCGTCGGACCATACGCCCTGCGGTGAATCCGATTCGCGGACAACCAGAGCCGCCTTGGCGGTATCCAAATAGCTCATCTGCCAGACGTTTCGAGCGGCGTCGAAGCGCACCGACAGCTCACCGGCCGGCGCGTCGACGATCGGGCTCGCGGAGCCGAATCCGCCTACCGGAGTCCAGTTTCCGTCCCGCCAGTACTGGTAGGCCGTGGTGTTGAGCAACTGATCCTTGGGCACTCTGGCCAGCCCTACCGCACCCAACCGGGTATTCGGCGTGCCGAACATGTAGACGTAGTCGCCCTGCGGAACCATCGCGCTCACTTGGAAATTGGCGAGTCCGAAGATGTTGTCCCAGCGCGCGTAGGGATCCTTGGTCCAGCTCTGACCATGGTCATCGGAGTAGGCGATGCCGCCGTAGTTCGTGAAGAAGGTGCCGGGAATGCTGTTCCACGTGCGAATCGACATGTAGCTCAGGTACTGCCGGTCACCGAGTGCGAAACCGGAGGTCGGAATCGTGGTGACCTCGACATTGTCGATTTTGCGGCTGGAGAGCACTTCCGCGGCGTGGCAACGGTCGTCGGTCACCATCCGGTCGTAGGTCATCCCGTCGGCGAGATCCCGATCGGTGCTGAAGGCGAGCACATTGCTGCGCCAGTCCATCCCCAACCCGCCCGGCGGGTGGAAACCGCGCCCGATGGTGTCGCCGAAGGCGGTCGCGATCTCGCCCGGCGCGCTCTCCCACATGATGCCCAGGTCGGTACCGTCCACCTGCCAGCGCTTATCGGTGCGATTGACCGAATTCGCGCCGGTCTGCTTGGCCACCTCGGTGACCGCGCCGATCCGCGGCTGCGCCCGGGCCGGTGACTGCGCGGCCGGCTCGGTCGGCGGATCCACGCGCGGCGGGGGCGGCGGCACCTGACCGGGATCCGGTCCCGGCCCCGGGATCCCGAGGTGGAAGGGTTTGGGGCTCAACAGGATTTCCGGAATGCCGAGTCGATTCGCGAGACTCGGCGGCGGCGTCGGGACGTCGGTGAGATCCGGGCAGGGATTTGCGCACGGATCCGTCGGCAGCTCCATCTGCGTCCGGGTCGGCGCGGGCTCGACCCGATCCGGCGGCAACACGGTGATCACCGGATACGGAACCGGCACCTCGAGTATCTTGGGTACGAGCCCTTCGTGCACGGCCGCCGGATCGGTCATACACGGGCCGGCACCCGACACATCCGCGCCGGCGGGTCGCCCCTCATACGACATCGCCCCCGCCGCGCACACGACAGCACCCAGCACAGCCATCAACCGCCGAGCCATCGGCAACCCCTCGACTCTCGCAGGACACCCACCAGCGACCGACCCTACCTGCTTTGCCCGTTTCGTCTCGCCCGACTTGCGCACCGATGGCAAACCATCCACGAGCCGAACCCCGCTCTACCGCGGTCAGCCGGATACGCCTCGCACCTCGATCGAGACAACGACGGAATCGCCTGCGAATGAAGCGGACTGACATGAACGCCGACTGCGGAGCAGGATGGATGACGTGAACACTGCACTGATGTACCGCCGTATCGTGCCCGCGATCGGTGCTGCCTGTCTCGCGGTCGGCGGCTTCGCCGTCACGGCGCCGACTGCCGTCGCCGATTCACCCACCATCTCCGCCACCGCAGGCCCGGACGGTTCGTTGCCGATTCCGAGCTATCGCCCGGGACCCAAGGGCTCGAATGTGCCGCCGCCGCAGGAGTCCGAGGAGAAGTCGACGAAGACCTACACCGACTGCGATCAGGTGCGCGCCGAGGGCAAGATCCTGTATCGCGGGCAGCCCGGGTACAACGCGTACCTCGATCCCGATGGGGACGGGATCGCCTGCAACTGACTACTGAATCGCCTGGAACACCAGTACTGTCGCGCCGACGCGGATGGTGTCGCCGTCGGCGAGCAGGGCTCCGCTCTCGATCGCCTCGTCGTTGACGTACACGCCGTTGGCCGAATGCAGATCCTTGATCAGCAGTCCGGCCCGGCTCGGCATGATGTGCGCGTGGTAGCGACTGGCCTTCGGGTCGTCGAGTACCAGATCGTTATCGGTCATCCGGCCGATGCGCATACCGCCCTGTGCGATTGCCAGGACCCGGCCATCGGGCATGCGCAACTGTCCGCTGCGGACCGCCCGCGGCATTTCGGTGACGGTCTCGGTCATCGCCGCGGCCAGCCGCTCGGTGCGCTTGAGCTCCATCGTGCTCAGCGGTTCCTGGCGCAGCACCCGCTGTTCGAGATCGACCAGTACCGGGCCGGGATCGATACCGAGCTCCTCCGCGAGCACCGTGCGCACCCGACGGCACGCGTCCAGCGCATCGGCCTGACGGCCGGACAGGTACAGCGCGGTGATCAGCTGACCCCACAGCGGCTCGCGCAGCGGATGTTCGTTGGTCATCGAGACCAGCTCACCGATCACCGATGCGGCACGCCCGCAGGCGATTTCGGCATCGATGCGGGCGGCGGCGGCCTGCAGCCGCTCCTCGTCCATCGCGGTGGCGAAACCATCGGCGAACTGCAACCCGGCCAGATCGGCCAGTGCCCGACCGCTCCACTCGCGCAACGCATTTCCGTACAACTGCGCCGCGCCCGCATTGTCGCCGACCTCGGCGCAGCGCGCGCCGGCCTCCCTGGCCGCCTCGAAGCGGCCGAGATCGCAGGCGTCCTCCGGGATTTCGAGCCGATAGCCGGATGATTCGGTGCGCAGCACCATGGCCGGATCGACACCCGAATTACGCAGTGCCTTACGGATATTCGAGACGAATACCTGCAGGCTGGCGGCGTAGGAATCGGGCGGATCCTCGTTCCACACCATATCGGCCAGGGCAACCGAAGCCACCGCGCGCCGTCGGTTGACGGTCAACGCGGCGAGCAAGGCTCGCGGCTTGGGCCCGCCGACCGCTACCGGCTCACCACCGACTAGCAATCGCACGGGCCCGAGCACGCGCACATCCAGACTCATGTGCTCAAAGCCCCCGAAAAGGGTAAGAGGGTCAGGCGCTGATCGAGCGTCCTGCGGACTTCAGATCATTGCACGCCTCGACGACACGCGCCGCCATGGCGGCCTCGCCCTTCTTCAGGTAGCCGCGCGGATCGTAGGTCTTCTTATTGCCGACCTCGCCGTCGATCTTGAGCACACCGTCGTAATTGGTGAACATGTGACCGGCGATCGGCCGGGTGAACGCGTACTGGGTGTCGGTGTCGACGTTCATCTTCACCACACCGAACCGCAGCGAATCCTCGATCTCGGACTTCAGCGAGCCCGAACCGCCGTGGAAGACGAAATCGAACGGCTGCGCGTCGGCCGCGAGGCCCAACTTCGCGGCGGCCACCCGCTGGCCCTCGGCCAGCACGTCGGGCTTGAGCACCACATTGCCCGGCTTGTACACGCCGTGCACATTGCCGAAGGTCGCGGCGAGCAGGTACTTGCCGTTCTCGCCCGCGCCGAGCGCGTCGATGGTCTTCTGGAAGTCCTCGGGCGAGGTGTAGAGCTTCTCGTTGATCTCGGCCTCGACGCCGTCCTCTTCGCCGCCGACGACGCCGATCTCCACCTCGAGGATGATGTTCGCGGCGTTGGTCGCCTTGAGCAGCTCCTTGGCGATCTCCAGGTTCTCATCGATCGGGATCGCGGAGCCGTCCCACATATGCGACTGGAACAGCGGGTTCTGTCCGGCGTTCACCCGCTCCTGGGAGATGGCGATCAGCGGGCGCACGAAAGTGTCCAGCTTGTCCTTGGGGCAGTGGTCGGTGTGCAGCGCGATGGTCACGTCGTAGCGCGCGGCGATCACATGCGCGAACTCGGCCAGCGCGGTCGCGCCGACGACCATATCCTTCACGCCCAGGCCCGAGCCGAATTCCGCACCACCGGTGGAGAACTGGATGATGCCATCGCTGCCCGCGTCGGCGAAGCCCTTGATGGCCGCGTTGACGGTTTCCGAGGAGGTGCAGTTGATGGCCGGGAAGGCAAAGGAGTTCGCTTTGGCCCGACCGAGCATCTCGGCGTAGACCTCCGGAGTCGCGATGGGCACAGTGAGACCTCCGTGTTGTGCGGCAAAAGACAATTCTGTCAGCACTCAGAGTAAGCCAGCCCACTTTGGCGTCGGTTGACGGGCAGCAGATGGGTTCGTTCTTACCCGACCCACGGAGCAAGCCTTACGAGCGAGGAGTTCGCGTCCCTACAAGACCACCACCGAGCGAGTCTTACGAGCAACCGTTCGCGTCCCTACAAGACCACCACCGAGCGAGTCTTACGAGCGACCGTTCGCGGCCCGTCTCGCGTCCGAGCCGTCGAAGCGCATGCGACGCAGTCGCGAGTCTCGACGGCTCGGACGCGAGACATCCGGGGCCGCGAACACGCGCCGCCGAAGGCGGCGCAATCCAACACAGCCTTTCTCAGGCGAACCCGGTACTGTTGGCCGCGTAATTGCGCTGGCAGCTTCCGATGCGGTGGCAAGCAATGTAGGCCAGCCGTACCCCGGACAGGAGGCCGCGTGATTCTGCTGGCAGCGACAGAATCGGTGACGAGCAACGTCGCATTGACCCAGTTGCTGGATCCGATGTACCTGCTCCAGGAAACGTGGCTCAAGAACGCGGTACTGCCCGCGATCCTGGTGATCGTCTTCATCGAGACCGGTCTGCTCTTCCCGATCCTCCCCGGTGATTCCCTGTTGTTCACCGGTGGTCTGCTCTCGGCGCAGCCCGATCCGCCGGTGTCGATCTGGGTGCTGGTGCCCGCCGTCGCGATCACCGCGTTCGCCGGTGACCAATGCGCGTATTGGATCGGCCGGGCCATCGGGCCCGCGCTGTTCCACAAGGAAGACACGCGGTTTTTCAAGAAGCACTACGTCACGCAGACGCACGAATTCTTCGAGAAGCACGGGCCGAAGACCATCATCCTGGCCCGCTTCGTGCCGATCGTGCGCACCTTCATGCCGGTGCTCGCCGGTGTGTCGAAGATGGATTACCGCAAGTACGTCGCCTTCGACATCGTCGGCGCGGTCCTGTGGGGCGGCGGCGTCACCGTGCTGGGCTACTTCCTCGGCAATGTCGCGGCCATCCGCGACCACATCGAGGCCATCTTCCTGCTCATCGTGCTCATCTCGGTGCTGCCCGGCATCATCGCCGTGGCGAAGAAACTGCTGAACCGCGATGTCGACAAGTCCGAGGCCGGGCGGCAAGATGCCGAACTGACCGCCTCGACGAATGATTCGACCCGCTGAGCTGGTGTCTACCGCGCAGTTGCCCCTAGCAGTGGGCAGTTTCGATCCGCTGACCTCGGCGGGCCCCGCGCTCGTCTGGACGGTGGTGCTGACCTTCGTCTTCCTCGAGTGCGCGTTGATCATCGGGCTGTTCCTGCCCGGTGACTCGATGCTGATCACCGCGGGCATCGTGATGGCGTCGAATGCCACCGGCGAGGCACACGTCTGGGCGCTTTCGGTCGGCGCGATGATCGCGGCCGTCGCCGGAAACCAGGTCGGTTACGTCATCGGGCATCGCACCGGCCACCATTTGGTGGCCAGGAAGAACGGCCGCTACATCAACACCCGCAACCTGCGGCGGGTCACCGAGTTGCTGCAGCGACATGGTTTCCTCGCGGTGCTCATCTCGCGCTGGATTCCGTGGGTGCGCACGCTGTGCCCGGTGGTCGCGGGCGCGGCGCAGATGAACCACCGCAAATACACCCTGGCCAGCACGATCGGCGCGATCATCTGGGCGCCGGTACTGCTGCTGATCGGCTATTACGCGGGCAGTTTCCTGGAGCGGGTGCCGTGGCTGGAGCCGATGGTCATCGGCACCTTGGTGGTCGGACTGATCATCGGGACGGCGCTGGGCATCCGGCACTACCGGCAGGAGATCGCCAAACCCGCCGAGGATTTCGATCTCGAATCCGCGCCGTCCGGCGTGCTCGAGACCGAGTGCTGATGCCTACAGTCCGGCGGCGCTGACCTGGTAGGCCGCCTCCATCAGCAGCCAGCCCGACAGTTGGACCGACATATCGCGCTCGGGCACCCGCGAGGAGGTCACCGAGCCGCCCGCGGTGAAATGACCGGCGCCGGATCGGCCGCCGGGTAGCTGGGTGGGTTTGCTCCAATCGTGGCCGAACAGCGGTTCACCCTCGACCTCGAGCCGGTTCGCCCAGGCCGCGGTGGCCGAGGCGCGCACGATGGCCGCGGCGTTGCGTCGATCGGCCACCTGTTCGCGATCCTCGCCGGGCAGCATCAGCGCGACCACCGCGAGATAGCGGGCCAGGATCCCGTTGAACAGCCCGCCGTCGCCGCCACCGCCACCGTTGATCACCCCACCGGTGGTCATCTGCTCCTCGACCGCGATCAGTAGCCGGTGCACGCGTTCGCTATGGCGCTCCTCGCCGGTATGCACCGCGAGTTCGGCTTCCAGGCCCAGCACCACACCCTGGCAGTAGGTGAAGGCCGGGCGCTCGATCTCGCCGGAGGGCAGGTGGATGCCGTCCAGGATCAGGCCGCTCTCCTTGTCGAGCAGCGTCGCATCGATCCAGTCGGCCATCTCCTGTGCACGGACGTGACGGCCCAGGCGCAGCAGCGCGATCGCGGCGGGACCGTTGGCGGGCGCGTTGAAGTAATCCGAATCGACCCGCCATGGCACGCCGCCGCCGCGCGCCGGATCCCAGGCCCCGTACAGCTCCTTCTCCAGCGCGATCAGCCCGCCGCGTACGTCGATGTCCTGGGTTCGCTCGGCGCGCTCCAAAGCGATGGCCAGCCAGGCCATGTCGTCGTAGTAGTCGTTGGTCCACCCGGTGACATTGCGCAGTCGATGGGCGCGCGCGATGGCGGCAATGCGCCTGCGCCGCACCGGGGTCGGTGCCCGGTTGGCGGCGTCGACCGCGCAGTCGATCAGATGCGCCTGCCACCAGTAGTGCCAGGACGCGAAGGCGCGCTCACGCCGGGTCGCCGGCCAGCCGACCACGCCCAATTCCGTTCCGGGAAGGGCCCATAGCGCGCGCAGGTGCCGAGAGACGATCGCGGACTCCGCCATATCCGCGCGCTCGGACCACAGCGCGGGCGTGGGGGTAGCATCGCGCCCGGTCTGCGGGCTCCGCGAGGTCATGGGTCAATGGTGCCAGCTTCTGCCCTATTTCTAGGGATCTTTTCGTTACCAAGCTGACGTCAAATCGGCATGTTGCCGGATCCACGCGTGCATGGCGATACCGGCCGCGACTCCGGCATTGATACTGCGGGTCGAACCGAACTGCGCGATCGAAACCGTCAGCTGGGCCGCACCCTTCGCATGTTCGGTGACACCGGGACCCTCCTGCCCGAACAACAGCAGGCAGCGGCGCGGCAATTCGACGGTTTCCAGCGGGACCGAGCCCGGCACATTGTCCACCGCCACCACCGTCAGGTCCGCGTGCGCGGCGAAGGCAACCAACTCGCCGATATCGGTGTGATGCTCGATGTGCTGATAGCGGTCGGTGACCATGGCGCCGCGGCGATTCCAGCGTCGCCTGCCGACGATGTGCACGGCCGCCGCGGCGAAGGCATTGGCGGTGCGCACGACGGTGCCGATATTCGCGTCGTGCCCGAAGTTCTCGATGGCCACGTGGAACGGGTGCCTGCGTCGGTCGATATCGGCGATGATCGCCTCGCGCGTCCAGTAGCGGTAAGCGTCCACGACATTGCGGCGGTCACCGCCCGCGAGCAGCTCCGGATCGAATCGGGGATCCCGCGGCGGCGCCTCGTCGTGCTCCTCGGCCCATGGCCCGACACCGTGCGGATGCTCGCCCCATTCGGTGGGTCCTGGCTGTTCGGCCGTATCCGGCGCGGGGTGGTTCACTCCACGATGCTAATTCCGGCCGTACCGCCACCATCGGGTGGCCGGAACGGGCGGTGCCTAGTAGGTGGACGACGAGCTGTCGAGGGCGCCGCTGGCGGCGAGGATCACCATGACCACGATGAACAGGATGCTGAGGATCAGCAGCACCGAGGAGATGATGCCGCAGATGTACCCGGCCTGCACGCTGCCGCGACCACCGATCGCACCGCCCGAGGCGTCGATCTCGTTGAGCGCCTTCTTACCCATCACCCACGCGACCGGTCCGAGGAACTGGCACAGCAGCAGACCGAGGATGCCGAGAATCAGGATCGTCACGGCCTGCGGGTGGTCCTGCGGCGGACCGTAGGCTGGATATCCATACGGTGCCCCGTACTGCGGTGGCGGCGGATAGTTCATGCGCAGGATGGTAGTTCGTGGTGTGGCTGGCCACACCACGGATTCGGCGGACAGCTCCATCGAAGCCCGCCGCGCACGCGACAACCCTGGAGTCCATGACCGAGACACACACCCTCGTGCTCGACGCGCCCACCGAAACACCCGGCCCGGATGCGCGCGCGGTGCTGCGCACGGTGCTGTGGGCACCGATCCAGGCCCGGACCTAGAAGCAACTCGCTTATGTCTTCACCGGATTGATCAGCGGAAGCCTGGCCCTCTAGCCGGGAGGAAGCTGGTTCTGTGTTGCGCGAGCGCGTCTGGTGGGGGTCGCTTTCTTTCGTGGGCTCGGGTTGTTTTCTGGTTGGTGATGCATTCGGCGATGATGGCGAGGGGGCTCCTGCTGCAGAGGCGGCGAAGTAGGACGGTGACCAGAAGTGGTTGCCCCACAAGTATTTTTGGATGTGGTCGGGGAACTCTTGGCGCAGGTATCGGGCGGAGACGGCCTCGTTGCGATTGCAGGGCTGAACGGCACGCGTCTGGTCAAGGCGCGTTCAGACCGGGCCGGGCGGACCTATCCTGGATGTCAGGGCAGTCGGGTGGAGGCTGGTATGGACCACGCGCGCATTCTCCGCATAGTGCTCGGGGTGACCGCCGGGTATTTGGTGCTGCTCGGGCTCTGGCTGGGCTGGCTGCTACCGCATACGCCGCCGGGGACCGAGGCATTTCAGATCGTCGCACTGGTCGGCCTGTTCGGTTCGTGCGTCGGCGTCGGCATGCTGTTGGCCGCGCGGCCCTCGCGCGCGGATCGGCAACTGTGGCGGCACGGGTTGGAGGGCTGGGCGACCATCGAGAGCGCACACACGCTACAACGCACCGATCACCACACCGAACTGACCGAATTCGATCTCGAACTGGTCGTGCCCGGTTCCGAAAGTTACCACGGGACAATCGTTTTCGACGTAACCCCGGCCGACAAACCGCGCCTGGCAGTCGGTGAGACCATCTCCATCCGCGTCGACCCCGCCAACCGCGACCGAATCATCCTCGTGCTGGAGCAGTAACTCCGCCCAACGCCGAGGCATGTGCGCGGGGGTCGGCGAGGAGGTACTGGGCGGCGGCGTAGGTGGCGAGGATGACGCCCTCGGCGACCCGCCGGGAGCGCTCACCGTGCACGAAGAGGCGACGCAACACGATCAGCCCGTCGGAGACGGTGAACAGCAGCGCACCGAGGCCGAGCCGACTGCGTGGATCGGAGCTCGGAATATTCAGCCCGCCAATGTTTTTCGCACCCGGAGCCAACCCGGGATCGGAGGCGAGCACGGCCGCGCTGCCCAGTGTCGCACCGTAAGCCGTCAGCGGAGCCGCAACGGTCGGCGCCTTCGCCCGCATCAGCGCCGCGGCCCCGAGCCAGGCCACCACCCGCGGCAGTGCGATCTCCGGACGCGGCCGCCCGCCACGGCGCCACCACAGCACCGAATATCCGGTCTGCATCACCGCGAACGACGACGCACCCGCGATCAGCCGCCGATCGTTATCCGGCTCGATCAACAGCACATCACCGAGCGTCGCGGCGCCGAGCGCACCGAGCAGCACCGTCCGGTCGACCGGATCCAGCGCCGCCGGATCGGTCCCGACATCCGCCGCCAGCAGCGGCATCATCAGCGGCTTCGCGATCCACTGCAGTTTGTCTCGGCCGGTGACCGCGCCGAATACGGTCACCGCCGCGGCCGCGAGGAATCCGGCACGGAAGGGGCGCACGCCCCGCGGCGTTCGCGACGCGCCCGGAGGAGGCAGCTTGGGTAACCACGGAGGGCGCCGCGAATGCCGCAAATCAGACACTGAAGCTAGGCTCGGTCGGGGCGGGCGGCAGCGTGACCACCTGACCCGCGTAGCTCAGACCGGCGCCGAAGCCGAGCAGCAGCGCTGTCTGGCCGCCCTTGGCCTTACCGGTCACCAGCATCTCCTCCATCGCCAGCGGGATGGAGGCGGCGGAGGTGTTGCCGGTGTTCTCGATGTCATTGGCGACCGGGATGTCATCGGCCAGCCCGAGGTTCTTCTTCATCAACTCGTTGATGCGCGCGTTGGCCTGATGCGGGATGAACACCTCGATGTCCTCCTTCGACACCCCGGACACCTCCAGCGCGGAGGCCAGCGCGCGCGGCAAAGTGACCGCCGCCCAACGGAATACGCGCGGCCCCTCCATGCGCAGCGACATCCGGCCGACCGGCTCGACGGCCGGATCGGTGCCCTGCAGCGCCTGTGCCCGCTCCATGTACTCCAGAAAGTCGACATCCTGCGCGATCGCCGACGCGTTCTCGCCGTCGCTGCCCCACACCGTCGGGGAGATGCCGTTCTCCTCGCTCGGGCCGACCACCACCGCGCCCGCGCCGTCACCGAAGATCATCGCGGTGCCGCGATCGGTCGGATCGAGTCCGACGGTCATCGTCTCGGCGCCGATCAGCAGCACATATTCGGCCGAGCCCGCCCGGATCAGATCGGCGGCGACCCCGAGGCCGTAGCCGAAACCACCGCAGCCGGAGGTCAGATCGAAGGCCGCGATCCCGTTCATCCCCAGATCGTTGGCGACCTTGGGCGCACCGTGCGGGGTCAGCGTCAGCCAGCTCGAGGTGGCCAGGATCAGCGCGCCGATCTCGGACCGGTCGATGCCGCTGTTCTTGATCGCGCGCTCACCGGCGGCCGCCGAGATCGACTGCAACGTCTCGTCACCGCTGATCCAGCGGCGGTTGCGTACGCCGGTGCGCTCGTAGATCCATTCGGGGGTGGAGTCCAGGACCTCGCACACCTCTTCATTGCTGACCAGGCGTTTCGGACGGTAAGCACCGATGCCGAGCATCGCGACATTTTCTCGGCTCTTATTGACTGCGATGCTCACCACAGGTAACTCACACGACCCTTCACTGTCTCCGACCGCCGCGCTGCGCTCGGCGTATGCGCTCCTTTATCGGGTCGCATCGCTACCCCGTTTCGGATTGCTCGACAAGCGCCCCCACCACCAGCGATTGCGACCCGGGACCGCCTTCTCAGCTTAGCCGAGGGCAAGATCCTTCAGTCCGAGGATGGACCGGTACTCCAGCCCCTCGGCCGCGATCACCTGATCAGCGCCGGTCTCCCGATCCACCACGGTCGCGACGCCGACCACGGTCGCGCCCGCCTCGCGCAGCGCGCGCACGGCGGTCAGCGGTGAATTCCCGGTGGTCGTGGTGTCCTCGACGACGAGCACCCGCTTGCCGACGATGTCCGGGCCTTCGATCTGGCGCTGCATGCCGTGCGTCTTGGCGGCCTTGCGCACCACGAAGGCGTCGATCGGGCGGCCCGGCGCGTGCATGACGGCCAGCGCGACCGGATCCGCGCCCATGGTGAGACCGCCGACGGCCTCGAAATCCCAGTCCGCCACCAGTTCGCGCAGTAGCTTGCCGATCAGCGGTCCGGCGCCGTGGTGCAGGGTGGCGCGACGCAGGTCGACGTAGTAGTCGGCCTCCTTGCCCGAGGACAGCGTGACTCTGCCGTGCACGACGGCGAGCTCGCGCACCAACGCCGCCAATCTGTCTCGGTCCTCGGTCGAAACGGCAGCGTTGCTTGCCTGGTCGATCATGTCTGTTAAGTCCTTCCGCGTGCGTTGAACAGGCCGCGATTCAGTCGGGCCGCCAGCGGTCGCGGGATCATTCCGGCGACGGTGGTGACCACCTTGTACTGCACACCGGGCACACTCAGCACCCGGTCCTTCTCCAGATCACGCAGCGAACCGGCGACAACCTGGTCGACGCTCAACCACAGCTGTTTCGGCAGCGAAGACATCTCGATACCGGCTCGCTCATGGAATTCGGTGTGCACGAATCCGGGGCACAGCGCCTGGACTCGAACACCGGTTCCGGCCAATCCGCCCGCCAACCCCTCGCTGAAGGATACGACGTAGGCCTTGGAGGCCGAATACGTCGAGCCACGTCCGGGGATCAGACCCGCGACGCTGGCGACATTGACGACCGAACCCTTCGCCGCCGCGATCATCGAGGGCAGGACGGCCCTGGTGAGCTGCACCACCGCGGTGACATTGACGTCCAGTTGGGCCTGCACCTGCTCGGGCGGCTGCGTCCAGAACTCCCCGGACTGCCCGAATCCCGCGTTGTTGACCAGGAATTCGATGCCGTCGGTGGCGCGCGCGACGACTCGGTCCCGATCGGCGGCGTCGGCCAGATCGGCGACCAGCACCTCCGAACGGGTGGCGAATTTCCGCTCTAGTTCCGCCGCTAGGGCATTGAGCCGCTCCTCGTCGCGGGCGACGAGGACTAGGTCATAGCCGAGCCTGGCCAGTCGCACGGCGAACCCGTGCCCGATACCGGAGGTCGGTCCGGTGATCAGCGCGACAGGACGGATGGCGCCGGGCAGGCGCGCAGGACTATCTGTCATGGCACATTCCAAGTCGTTTGGCGGTCGACACCGCCGATCAGTGTGGCGGCGTGCCCACTCACTGCGGCACGGGACCCTGGTACGGACGGAATCCTGGGTGGAACGGACCGCCGGGCTGTTCCGGGTTGTGTTCGGCGGGCGGCCAGTCGTCCTCGTCCGATTCGGCCCTGATGGACTCGGACTGGGCGGGCTTGCGCTGGGCCGGACGGTCTTCGGGCGGCCAGCTGTCGTCGGGCTCCCAGCGCTCGTCACGCGCCCGCGAGCGCGAGTCGGGGACGACGGCGAGGCTGGGGCGGCGCGGCGGCTCGGGGGTCACCGGGTCGGCGGCCGGTTCGTCGTCGTAGTCCGAATACTCCGGCTCCTGATACTTCGACCGTTCGCGGCCGCGGTCGTCGTCGTATGCGGAATCGGCGTCCGGCTCCTCGCGATCACCCTTGCGCGACGCCGGCGATGCCATGCGGGCCGCACCCACCGGAGCGTCCGACCCCGAATCACCCGAACGCGACGTGCGCGGATGCGGTCGACCCGGATCGTGACCACCCGAATCGACGCCGAGCACATCGGTGACCGGCGGCAGCACATGCAGCAGACCGGACAGGCGCAGCACCGCGTCGATCGCGGTCTCCCAATCCTTGCCGACGGTCCCGACATTCAGCATGCCGAGGGTCCAGTTGCCCTCGCTCCACAGCATCTGCACGGTGTCGGGCAGCGATTCGATGAAGGCGACCATGCGCTGGTCGACGGCGTGCCTGGCGATCTCCGGATTGGTCGCGAACACCACCCGGTCGCCGATCGCACCGAGTAGCTCCAGATCGGCGTCCTTGGGCGGGGACGCGGTCTTGAGCCGCATATCCACATCGATATCCGAGCCGATCTGCCTGCGCACCGCGACCAGTGTCGCCGCGTCCTCGAGATCGAACAGGACGAACTTCTCGCCCTTGCGGATCCCGGAGACCACATCCACCGCGGACAGGTAACCGAGCTTGGCCAACGCACCGCGGCGCCAAGTCGACGCTAGTGCCGGTTCCACCGACACATACGTGTATCCCTGGGCCTTCGCCCAGACCTGGCGCGCATGACCGGTCCGCCGTCGCTGGATCCGATCGAAATAGAGCAGCACGATCGCACCAACCAGTGCGATCGCCGCCAACCCGAACCACATTGCCGTCATCGTCGCCTACCCTAATATGCGCAGCCGGACGGAGTCCGTCTTTGGCCCCGCGCCGGGCCGAGCGAGGACCCCGTCTGATGTCTCACCGCGTGCCTCCGGGCATCGCCGTGCTGATGATGATCTTCGCGTCGATCGAACCGTCCGCGACCTTGTCGCCCTGCACCATCACCATGTCACCGACCGGTAGATCGGCCACCTTCGACCCGGTCAGCGAGATCACCTGGGTCTTATCGGTGGTGCGCACCGTGACCGGTGCTCCCCCCAAGGTGTCGAGGGTCAGCTGGCCGCCGGTATTGGCGGTGATCGTGCCCATGGTCGCGCCCAGATCGTCGATACCGCCGAGCCCCGGAATGGTCGGGGTGACCCGGGTGGGCGTCGGCTGCCCCGAGGGCGCGGTGCCGCCTGGCTGACGTCCCGTGGTCGGGAACGCCGAGGTGCTCGCGGCGGTCGAGGACGAATCCTTACCGCCGAGCAGCGCACCCGCGACCACGCTTGCGGCGCCGATCAACAGGATCACGCCGAGTCCGAGGGCAATCCACAGCCCGGTGTTGCGCTTGCGCGGCGGCTGCTGCTGCTGATCCGGCGGTAGTCCGCCCGGTGGCAGCCCGCCGGGCGGATACTGCGCGCCCGGCACGGCAAACCCGCCGACCTGCGTCGGATTCTGCGTACCCGAGGCCCACGGTTCGCCATAGCCGCTCTCGTACCCGCCCCACTGGGGCTGACTCTCATACGGCGGAAATTCCTTGGTCGCGTTGGCCGGCGGCGGAGCCCACGGCTCGAATTGCTCGGTAGACGGATAAACCCCGCCCTGGCCATACGCTTCGGTGTACTCCGTCGTATGCGACGGCTGCTCGAATCCCGACCTACCCGGCGGACCGATGTGCTCCGTCGGCGCATCCTCCGGTCGCTGAGCCCAAGGATCGTTGGGATTCGTCATGGCTTCCAGGGTAGGCTGTGACACTTTGCCGCGCCTGCGGCGCGGCGTGTTCGCGGCCCCCGATGTCTCGCGTCCGAGCCGTCGAGACTCGCGACTGCGTCGCATGCGCTTCGACGACTCGGACGCGAGACGGGCCGCGAACGGTCGCTCGTAAGACTCGCTCCGTGGTGGTTGCGAATGCGCGAACAGTCGCTCGTAGGGCTCGCTCCGTTGTGGGTTGCGAATGCGCGAACAGTCGCTCGTAGGGCTCGCTCCGTTGTGGGTTGCGAATGCGCGAACGATCGCTCGTAAGACTTGCTGCGTTGTGGTCGATCGAGCGGGGACCCCACCTCGCAACTGGATGAATGCTCCGTGGTGGTCATGTGTGGCCCGGCTCACGATCGATCGCGAACCGGGCCGCACATGTTTGCCGGTCAGCCCTTGCCGACGATCAGGCCCTCCCCGTTCGGGGTGACGTTGACCGCGACGGTGTCGCCGTCGGTGATCTCGCCGGCGAGCAGTTCCTTGGCGAGGGTGTCGCCGATGGACTGCTGGATGAGCCTGCGCAGCGGGCGGGCGCCGTAGACCGGGTCGTAGCCGCGCACCGCGAGCCAGAACCGGGCCGAATCGCTGACGGCCAGCTTCAGCCTGCGCTGCGACAGCCGCTTCTGCAGCTGGTCGAGCTGGATATCGACGATGGACTCCAGTTGCTCCTCGTCGAGGGCGTGGAACATGACCACATCGTCGAGGCGGTTGAGGAACTCCGGTTTGAAGGCCGAGCGAACGGCGTTCATGACGAACTCCAGATCGCCACCCGCACCCAGATTCGAGGTCAGGATGAGGATGGTGTTGCGGAAGTCCACCGTGCGGCCCTGGCCGTCGGTCAGGCGGCCCTCGTCGAGCACGGCGAGCAGGATGTCGAAGACATCCGGATGCGCCTTCTCGATCTCGTCGAACAGCACCACGGTGTACGGCCTGCGTCGCACCGCCTCGGTCAGCTGACCGCCCTGGTCGTAACCGACGTAGCCGGGCGGGGCGCCGACGAGCCGGGCCACCGAATGCTTCTCGCTGTACTCGCTCATATCGATCCGGACCATGGCGCGCTCGTCGTCGAACAGGAAGTCCGCCAACGCCTTCGCCAACTCGGTCTTACCGACACCGGTCGGGCCGACGAACATGAACGAGCCCGTCGGACGGTTCGGATCCGCGACTCCGGCCCGCGCCCGGCGCACCGCGTCGGAGACCGCCTGCACCGCCTCGGGCTGGCCGACGACGCGCTTGCCCAGCTCCTGCTCCATCCGCAGCAGTTTCTGGGTCTCGCCTTCCATCATCCGGCCGACCGGAATACCGGTCCAGGCCGAGACCACCTCGGCGATATCGTCGGGGCCGACCTCCTCCTTGAGCATCACTTCGCCGTCACCGGCTGTCGCGGAAGCCTTTTCGGCCTCGGCGAGCTGCTTCTCCAGTGCCGGGATGCGGCCGTAGCGCAGCTCGGCGGCCTTGCCCAGATCACCGTCGCGCTCGGCGCGTTCGGATTCGCCGCGCAGGGATTCCAACTCCTCCTTGAGGACTCGGACCTGATCGATGGCGCTCTTCTCGTTCTGCCAGCGGGTCATCAGCTGGTTGAGCTTCTCGCGGTCATCGGCGAGTTCCTGGCGCAGCTTCTCCAGGCGCTGCTTGGAGGCCGCGTCGGTTTCCTTCTCGAGCGCGACCTCTTCGATTTCCAGGCGGCGCACCGCGCGCTCGACCGCATCGATTTCCACTGGACGCGAGTCGATTTCCATGCGCAGCCGCGATGCCGACTCATCGACCAGGTCGATCGCCTTATCCGGCAGGAACCGGGAGGTGATGTAGCGGTCGCTGAGGGTGGCGGCGGCGACCAGCGCGGAGTCGGTGATGCGCACGCCGTGGTGCACCTCGTAGCGCTCCTTGATACCGCGCAGGATGCCGATGGTGTCCTGCACCGACGGCTCGCCGACCAGCACCTGCTGGAAGCGACGCTCCAGTGCGGCGTCCTTCTCGATGTGCTTGCGGTACTCCTCCAGCGTGGTCGCGCCGACCAGCCGCAGCTCACCGCGGGCGAGCATGGGCTTGATCATATTGCCCGCGTCCATCGCGGATTCACCGGTGGCACCGGCGCCGACGATGGTGTGCAGCTCATCGATGAACGTGATGATCTGTCCCGCACTGTTCTTGATGTCCTCGAGCACGGCCTTGAGCCGCTCCTCGAATTCACCGCGATACTTCGCACCGGCGACCATCGCGCCCAGGTCCAGCGAGACAACGGACTTGCCGCGCAGTGACTCCGGCACGTCACCGGCCACGATGCGCTGGGCCAAGCCCTCGACGATCGCGGTCTTGCCGACACCGGGTTCGCCGATTAGCACCGGGTTGTTCTTGGTGCGACGGCTCAGCACCTGGACGACCCGGCGGATTTCGGTATCGCGCCCGATGACCGGGTCGAGCTTGCCCGCGCGCGCCGCGTCGGTGAGATCGGTCGAATACTTCTCCAGCGCTTGGTAAGTGCCCTCGGGATCCGGACTGGTGACCCGTGCGCTGCCGCGTACGGCGGTGAACGCCTCACGCAGCGCGTCAGGCGTCGCGCCGTACTTCATCAACAGCATGGTCACTTCCGAGTCGCCGTCGGCGAGGCCGACCAGGACGTGCTCGGTCGAGACGTACTCGTCGCCGAGTTCGGTGGCCAGGCGCTGGGCGGCGGTGATCGCGGCCAGGGCCTCGCGGCCGAGCTGCGGTGTGGTGGTCGCGCCGGTCGCCCGCGGCAGTTTGTCCACAATGTCGCGCGCCTCGCGCCGAATGATTGCCGGATCCACCGCGACGGCCTTGAGCAAGGGGGCGGCGATGCCATCGGTTTGGTCCAGCAACGCCACCAGCAAGTGCGCCGGACGGATCTCCGGATTGCCCGCGGCCGAGGCGGCCTGCAGGGCGGCGGTCAGGGCCGCCTGGGTCTTGGTGGTGGGATTGAACGAGTCCACAAGTCACCTTCCTACTAGTCGATGCTCTGCACCATCCAACGTCGGAAAGGTTGAGTCTGTTCCACTCAACTTTGAATTACTTCGAACGGACGGCTCCGAGAACGATCGACTCGACCGACACCCGAACAGACTCGTGCTGAACGCTACGCCGCGACACTGCCGAATGGCATCAATCACCGGGTCTGCGGCATGGAGGTGCCTACGATGGCCTTGGCCGTTGGTTGATGCATCACAATTCAGCCCGAATCAAGGAGCGATGTATGCGCGCGATCGTGGTACGAAGCTTCGCAGCGACACCCGAATTGGCCGATATGCCGGTACCCGAACCCGGTGTGGGCGCGGTCCGGGTCCAGTTGGAGGCGGCCGGGGTCAACCCCTTCGACCAGCGGATGGCCACCGGCATTCTGGATGGCAAACTGCCACACGATTTTCCGATGATCCTCGGCGTCGACGGCGCGGGCACGGTGTCCTCGGTCGGACCCGGCGTCAACAAATTCGCCGTCGGCGACCGCGTCGTCGGCAAATTCCTGAACCCGCCGGTCGGCCACGGCAGTTTCGCCGAATACGCGGTGCTGCCCGAGGACGCCACGCTGGTGCGCATCCCGGACGGCGTGCCGACCATCGCGGCCGCGGCACTGCCGACCGCCGGGGTCACCGCTCAGGACATCGTGGACGCCAGCAAGATCGAACCGGATCAGACGGTGTTGATCGTCGGTGCCACCGGCGGAGTCGGTTCCTTCCTGGTGCAGCTGGCGAATATGGCGGGCGCACACGTCATCGCGACGGCGCGCGGCGCGGACGCCGACCAGATGACCCGACTCGGTGCGGCCGCGACCATCGACTACACCCAGGGACCGGTCGCGGCACAGGTCGCCGCCGCATATCCGAACGGGGTCGATGCGCTCTTCGATCTGGTGAGTCCGCCCGAAGCACTGGCGGAGCTGACCGCTGTCGTGCGCGACGGCGGCACCGTTTACTCCACCATCTGGGCCGCCGACCAGGACGCCCTGTGCGACCGTAGCATCAAGGGCGGCAATATCGAATCCAGCGGCCGCGCACCCGAATTGACCCGCCTGCTCGATCGCGTCGCGGCGGGCGACGTGGTCGTGCCGATCGACGCGACCATCCCGCTGGCCGCAGCCGCCTCCGTCATCGGCGCGTCGGGCGCGCGCGGCAAGACCGTGCTCTCCATCTGAGCTCGTGGAGAGCTAATGAGCACCCGCCCTGTGGAATTCGGCCTCTTCCTGCTTCCGGCGGCCGATGACTATCAGCAATTGACCGAGCTGACGACCTACGCCGAAAGCGCTGGGTGGACGATCTGTCCGCACTGCACCGCGACCAGCGCGTCGACGCCTTCATCTTCTGGCCGACCGAGGGTGATCCGGTAGAACAGGTGCACCGCTATGCCGAATTGGTCGCCCCCGCCGTCCGCGCGAACCTCGCGAGTTGACCCGGCGATAACCGGCCGCCCCGGACCTCACATATCCTCCCACGCCAGGCCCAAGGCACCCCCGATTTGCCCACGGATTACCGTTGGCGCGGGCGTGATCGGTCATACCCACACGACCACGGGATTTTCAGGGATACTTGACAGCGGAGAACCGCCGGTTACGGACATGTCTCCCTGGGCAGTAGGTAGAGGGAAAGGAAGCTCCACGTCGTGGATGCGCGTTCGGCAGCGCTGGTCCGCGCCAACTTTCGTTCGGTGATCGAGTCGCCACATGGACCCGAGCGGTTGATCAGTGCGTTTTATGGTCATCTGTTCGCGGAGAAGCCTCAGCTGCGGGAGTTGTTCCCGCCCGCGATGGAGATGCAGGCGAAGCGCCTGGTGACCGCCATCCATTTCGTGCTCGACAACCTCGAGGACTGGGGACGGGCACAGAAATTCCTGGAACAGTTGGCGCGGGATCACCGCAAGTACGGTGTCATCGCCGCGCATTACGATATCGCGGGGCGGGCGTTGCTCGCCGCGTTCCGGGTCTTCAACGGTCCGATGTGGAACCGCGCGCTCGAGGAGGGCTGGCGCGATATCACCATCCTGATCTCGGCGTCCATGGCCATCGGCGCGAACTCCGACAAGTCGCAGCCGTATTGGGAGGCGACCGTGGTCGGCCATCGCCGGGTGCTCGAGGATCTGGCCATCGTGCGGCTGCAGTCCGACGGCCCGATTCCGTATCAGGCCGGTCAGTATGTGCCGATATCCGTACCGCAGCGCCCGAAGATGTGGCGCTACCTCTCGCCCGCGATTCCGGCGAATCCCTATGGCGAAATCGAATTCCACATCCGCAAGATCCGCGGCGGCTGGGTGAGTCCGGCCATCGTCAACGAGACCAGGGTCGGCGACCGGTGGATGGTCGCGGGTCCGCTGGGCGGGCTGCACGTCGACCGCGACAGCGGCCGCGACGTGCTGCTCATCGGCGCGGGCACCGGCATCGCCCCACTGCGCGCCCAGCTGATCGAGATGGGTCAGCGCGGTATCAACCCGCGCGTACACTTCTTCATCGGCGGGCGCTATCCCTGCGATCTGTACGACGTCGAGAACATGTGGCAGCTCTCGCAAAGCAATCCGTGGCTCACCGTGGTCCCGGTCTGCGAACAGAAGACCAACCCGTGGTGGTATCCGCATCCGCTGCAGGACGAGCCGTACGGCATGCACCGCCGCCTGATCGGCAATCTCGGCGCGGTGGTCGCCAGCTTCGGCTCCTGGGCCGACCGGCAGATCCAGATCGCCGGGTCGGCACGCATGATCGCCGACACCCGCCGCGCACTCATGGCCGTCGGCACCCCGGAGTCGGCCATCAGCTCAGATCCCGTGTGAGAGAAGCAGAATGACGATAGATCCGAGCGGGCTCGGCAATGGTGCCGCGCCCGAATGGAAGGCGACCGTGGTCGGTCACCACCGACTACGCCACGATGTCGCGGTAATCCGCTTGATCGGCGAATACATCCCGTTCCTGGCCGGTCAATCCGTCGAGGTCCGGGTGCCGCAGCATCCCGGCATGCGTCGGCGGCTCTCCCCGGCGCTGCCGCCCTCGCTGGACGGCAAGCTGGAGTTCCATGTGCGCACGGTGCCCGGCGGCTGGTGCAGCGGCAGCATCGTCGCCGACACCAAGACCGGCGACGAATGGCAGATCGGTGCTCCCCTGGGCACCTTCGCCATCGATCCGTACGGCGACGAGGTGGTGCTGATCGCGGGCGGCACCGGTCTGGCGCCGATGCGCGCCCAGATCCTCGAGCTGGCCAGACACGAAGATCCGCCGCCCACTTACCTATTCGTCGGCGGCCGCTCCCCGCGGGACCTGTACGCCGACGATATGCTCTTCCTGCTGGCGAACGACTTGCCCTGGCTCACGGTGATTCCCGTGGTCGAGAGCCCGGAGGATCCGGGCTGGGTCGACGAATGGTATGAGCAGGCGCGCGTCGGTATCGGATTCCCACTGGACGACATGCTCTTCGGCACGGTCGCGGACGTGGTCGGTTCACACGGCGCGTTCGACAACCACCAGGTCCTGGTCTGCGGCTCCCCCAATATGGTCCGGGTAACCCTGGACCGTCTCGTGGAGACCGGAACTCCAGCTGCTGCAATACAATTCGAAGGACTCTGATAGACAAACCGACCACAACGGAGCGAGTCTTACGAGCGACCCGTTCGCGGCCCGTCTCGCGTCCGAGTCGTCGAAGCGCATGCGCCGCAGGCGCGAGTCTCGACGGCACCGCTTGCGACTGCTTGCAGGTCGCTCGAAAGGGTCGGACGCGAGACATCCGGGGGCCGCGAACACGCCGCGCCCGCGCGGCCGAAAACACAGCTCAGAACAGTGGGTCGTGTCTGATGTTCTTGGTTTGGGTTCCTGCGGCCATCAGACGGAACTTGGTGGTCTGCACCATCGAGGGCGAGCCGACGATCTGCACATCCCGGTCCGACCAGGAGCCGTAGCTCGCGACGACCTTGCCGATCTGACCGGTAATCCGGGCCTCCAGGCCGGGCCAGGCGGGTTGGGGTTCATCGGAATCGAGGTACCACCAAGGGTTTTCGTCGCTCTCGGTGACCGGGGTGATGGTGAGCCACTTATTGGCGGTGGCCAGGTGGCTCAGGATCTCCAGATCGTAGAGATCACAGGGATGGTGGCCGCCGACGAACAGCTGCACCCGCGGATTGACGCGCCGTTGTGCCATCGCCATGAGCTGGGCGCGCAGGGGTGCGATGCCGGTACCGCAGCCGACCATCAACATCTTCCGTTTCACATTGCGCGGTACGCCGAGTCCGCCCAGTGGCGAACCGAGTAACCACTGATCACCGACAACGGTATTGCTGAGGATGGCCGGGCTGACCCAGCCGCCGAGTACGCCGCGGATGTGGAATTCCACCTCCCCGTTCGCATTCGCTGGCACCGCGGGGGACAGATAGCGCCACATGCGCGGCCGGGACGGGATCTGCACGCTGATGTACTGCCCTGCGGCGTACTGCATGGGCTGATCCAATTGCAGCCGGACGACGGCGAGATTGCGCAGTAGATCGTGGCGCTCGACCACGGTCCCGGTCCACACCGATGGTGCGGATTCCTGCTGGGCCGCACCGATCATGGTGTCGCCGATGATCTTGAGGCCCTCGTCCCAGGCGCGGTCCACCTCATCGGTCCACATCTCGGTGCCCGCGAAGATTCGCATCGCGGTCTTCAACGAGGTGGCTACGGCGGTGTAATGCGCGGGCTGCACACCGTACTTGCGATGGTCGCGCCCGAGTTGGGCGAGGAAGGGCAATAACTTGTTCGGCTCCTCGAGCCGATCCAGCGCGTAGGAGATGGCCTTGACCAATCGGTCACGCTGGGAATCCATCGCTGCGGGGAAGAAATCCCGGGCGGCGGGGTAGTCGGTGAACAGGATTGCGTAGAACGAACTGGCCAGCTTTGCCGGACCCCCCTCCTCCGCAGCAACCGCCTTGAACGTCGTTCTTATCAAAGCGACAGTCCGCGAATCCATTTGTGTCACAACCCCATTTCGCACTTGAACACAAACTGAGCTGTCACGTGAGGTGCTGTGGGTCACTCGACAGCAGCCGATGCGAACGAGTGTAAGGGAGGTTTGCCAGCAACGGAATCAATCGAATAAACATCACGTGTGTAATTCCCCTTAAACGAGGATCCGCACCACGAAATGCCTTGAAAACAAACCGAAAGAACGAACACGACGGTGAAATCCGTCACATACTTGGCGATTTCGCAACCCCGTTTTGCATGGTTCATCCCAATCGGGCAGTGGGAGCGATCCCACGGCAACCCCGCGCTCGCATCCGGCCACCGGACTCGAGCAAACCTCGCGCACCCACCGACCTGGCGACCGATGGAATCCTCATGGCGAATCGCGCATAGTTTGCTGGATCCGCGCCCACAGCAAACCTCGCAGATCGGCACATCATCGGCAACTTAGGCGACCGCACGCCGAGTCCCCTGGGACCCCAAAACACTTGTCAGGTACCGAAACCGGAATCGGGCGTTTGCTCGCCCACTGCCAGCACTAATTCGCAAGCGCGAACCGGCACCGCGTTTCGACCCAACGGTCCCGGCCACCGCCATTTATCAGCCGAATACGACAAAGGCTCCGGGCTCGGTTGTGCAACCGAATCCCGGAGCCTTGCTGTGCCGTGGCGCTTATCAGCGCCGATTGCGCGGCTTCCACACCACCAGTGCGGTACTGCGTTGCGGCGGCGTGAGATCGGGGCGGTACCCCGCGCGCAGCCGCTCCAGCTCGGCCGCCATTTCGGCGACCCGCTGCTGCAGTTCCTCGACCTGGTTGGTGAGTTCGATGATGCGCTTGATGCCCGCCAGGTTGACGCCGTCGTCCTGGGATAGCCGCTGCACCTCGCGCAGCAGCTCGACGTCCCGTGTCGAATAACGCCTACCGCCACCCGAAGTCCGTTGCGGCGTAACCAGTCCCAAGCGGTCATATGTGCGCAGTGTCTGCGCGTGCATACCCGCTAGCTGGGCCGCGACCGAGATCATGAAGAACTCGGCCCGCGCGGTCCCACCGGATGCCTGCTTCGGATTATCGGACATCACGCACCCGCCCATCCCGCACGTGGATCGAACCCACTGGTCTTCTCCGCCTCCGCATAGCGCTTGAGCGCCTCGGCGGCATTGTCGTCCAGCTTCTGTGGCACGGCGACCTTGACGGTGACGAGCAGATCGCCCGCGCCGCCACCGGGACCACGCTTGGGCACGCCACGGCCGCGCACCCGCAGGATGCGGCCGTCCGCGGTGCCCGCAGGCACCTTCACGCCGACGCGCCCTTCCAGCGTGGGCACGGAAACCGTTGTGCCCAACACCAATTCACTGTAACTGACCGGCAGCACCAGGGTCAGGTCGTCGCCGTTGCGGCCGAAGACCTTGTCCTGGCTGACGTGCACGGTCACATAGAGGTCACCCGAGGGCGCACCACGCAGCCCGGCCTCGCCCTGTCCGGCCAGCCGGATCTTCTGCCCGTCGCTGACACCAGGGGGAATCCGCACCGTGATGGTGCGCGTCCGATTCTGGATGCCGCTGCCGTGGCAGTCGACGCACGGGTCGTCGATGATCGAGCCGGTGCCCCGGCACTCATCGCACGGCTCGCTGAAGCCGAACGCACCCTGGTTGCGGCTGATCACGCCGTTTCCATTGCAGACGGGACAGACTCGTGGACTGGTCCCCGGCTTGGCGCCGCTGCCGTGACAGGTAGTGCACGGCGACGGACTGGTCATTCGCAGTGGAACGGTGACGCCCTGCGCGGCCTCGCGGAAACCGAGCGTCGTCTCGGTCTCCACATCCGCGCCGCGGCGGGGACGGCTCGCGGTCCGCGTGCCGCCCCGATTGAACAGCCCACCCAGCAGGTCACCGAGGCCACCGTCGCCGGCATTCGCCTGGCCGAAGATGTCACCGATATTGAAATCCTGCGAGAAGCCGCCGCCCGCACCGGGAGTGAAGCCGCCACGGCCGTATCCGCCACCGGCGAACAGCTTTCGGGTCTCGTCGTATTCCTTGCGCTTGGCCGGATCCGACAGCACGGCATGCGCCTCGCTGACGGTCTTGAACCGCTCCTCGGCCTTGGTGTCGCCGGGATTGGCATCCGGATGCAAGTCACGAGCGAGCTTGCGATATGCCTTCTTGATCTCGTCCTGCGAGGCGCTGGAGGAGACACCCAGCTCCTTGTAGAAGTCCTTTTCGATCCACTCCCGTTGGCTCACCGGGTATCTCCTCCTCTCGGGTTCCTATTGGTTGTTCGCATTGGCATCAACATCCGATGCCTCTTCTTCGACCAGATCGGCCACGCCATCGGTTACCCCGACGAGCGCGTGCCGAAGCACCCGATCGCCGAACCGATAGCCCTTGCGCATGACCATGCCGATCACCGGATCGTGTCCCTCGCCCTCGTGCTGCACGGCCTCGTGCAGGGTCGGGTCGAAAGGCTCACCCTCCGAACCGAATTCCTGCAGACCCTGCTTGTGCAGTGCGTCGGCGAGCTTGTCCGCGACCGATTTGAGCGGTCCGGCATCGAGGTCGCCGTGCGCACGCGCACGATCGAGGTCGTCGAGTACGCCAAGCAATTCGGAGACCACGGCGGCCTTGGCCGCGTCGATGGTGGCCTGGCGGTCCCGCTCGACCCGACGCCGATAGTTGGCGTATTCAGCGGTCAGCCGCTGCAGGTCGGCGGTGCGCTCGGCCAACTCCTTGGTGATGGCCTCGGCCAGGATCTCGGCGCCCTCGTCCGTACCGATGACGGGTTCGGTGCCGTTCCCGGCTTCCGGGCCGGGCCCGGCGGCGGACTGATCCGCCGCCGGTTCCCGGATCTCACCTGTCTCCGGATCGATCTTGCGATTGTCGACGAAGGTGATCGGCTCCTGTTCGGAGTTTCCCTCGCTCACTTCTTCTCCGTGTCGACCGGCTCGTCCACAACCTCCGCGTCCACGACCTGGTCATCGCCGGCCGAGCTCGATGCCCCGTTGCTGGAGGCGGCCGACTCGGCGGCCGAGGCCTCGTAGATCGCCTGACCAAGCGCCTGCGACTCGGTCGCCAGCTTCTCGACGGCTGCCTTGACCGCGGCGATGTCGGTGCCCTTGAGCGCCTCGTTCGCCTCGGCGATGGCCGCCTCGACCTTGGACTTGATATCCGCGGGGACCTTGTCCTCGTTGTCCTTGATGAACTTCTCGGTCTGGTGCACCAGCGACTCGGCCTGGTTGCGGGTCTCCGCCTCCTCGCGCCGCGACTTGTCCTCGGCGGCATGCGCCTCGGCGTCCTTGACCATCCGGTCGATCTCTTCCTTGGACAGGCCGGAGCCGTCCTGGATCTTGATCTTGTTTTCCTTGCCGGTGCCCTTATCCTTCGCGGTCACATGCACGATGCCATTGGCGTCGATATCGAAGGTGACCTCGATCTGCGGCACGCCACGCGGAGCGGGCGGGAGGCCGGTCAGCTCGAAGGAGCCGAGCAACTTATTGTGCGAGGCGATTTCACGCTCACCCTGGAACACCTGGATCTGCACCGACGGCTGGTTGTCGTCGGCGGTGGTGAAGGTCTCCGAGCGCTTGGTCGGGATGGTGGTGTTGCGCTCGATGAGCTTGGTCATCACGCCACCCTTGGTCTCGATACCCAGCGACAGCGGGGTCACATCGAGCAGCAGGACGTCCTTGACCTCACCCTTGAGCACACCGGCCTGCAGGGCGGCGCCGACGGCGACAACCTCGTCCGGATTCACGCCCTTGTTCGGCTCGCGACCGCCGGTCAGTTCCTTGACCAGTTCGGATACGGCGGGCATACGGGTGGAGCCGCCGACGAGCACGACATGGTCGATATCGGCGACGTTGATGCCTGCGTCCTTGATCACGGACTGGAACGGCGCACGGGTGCGGTCGAGCAGATCCGAGGTGATCTTCTGGAATTCGGCGCGGGTCAGCTGCTCGTCGAGGAACAGCGGGTTCTTATCCGCGTCGACGGTGATGTAGGGGAGGTTGATCGAGGTGCTCTGCGAGGAGCTCAGTTCGATCTTCGCCTTCTCGGCGGCCTCACGCAGGCGCTGCAGCGCCATCTTGTCCTTGGTCAGGTCGATGCCCGCGCTGGCCTTGAACTTGTCGACCAGCCAGGTCACCACGCGCTCGTCCCAGTCGTCACCACCGAGGTGGTTGTCACCGGAGGTGGCGCGGACCTCGACGACGCCCTCGCCGATTTCCAGCAGCGAGACGTCGAAGGTGCCGCCACCGAGGTCGAAGACCAGGATGGTCTGTTCCTTATCGCCCTTGTCCAGGCCGTACGCGAGCGCGGCCGCGGTGGGCTCGTTGACGATGCGCAGCACGTTCAGCCCGGCGATCTGGCCGGCTTCCTTGGTGGCCTGACGCTGGGCGTCCTCGAAGTACGCGGGCACGGTGATGACCGCGTCGGTGATCTCCTCACCGAGATAGGACTCGGCGTCGCGCTTCAGCTTCATCAGCGTGCGCGCGCTGATCTCCTGCGAGGTGTACTTCTTGCCGTCGATCTCCACGGACCAGTCGGTGCCGATGTGGCGCTTGACCGAGCGGATGGTGCGGTCGACGTTGGTGACCGCCTGGTTCTTGGCGGGCTGGCCGACCAGAACCTCACCGTTCTTGGCGAACGCGACGATCGAGGGGGTAGTGCGCGATCCTTCAGAGTTCGCGACAACGACCGGCTCGCCGCCTTCGAGAACGGCGACGACCGAGTTCGTGGTCCCGAGGTCGATTCCGACCGCACGAGCCATGGTGGTTCCTCCTAGTTGACGTAACTACTTGTGTCGGTGCTGGGTAAACGCGGTTTCAAGCGATCTGCGACATCCGTGATCGGCTGCCACGAGACCTCGCACCGAGCACCTCACGGAGCACGGTCCCAGCGACGCTGAGCGTGGTCGGCTCAATCTTGCACCCGACCGCCGCCGGGAGTCAACTCAAACTTGAGCCGATCACACTCAATATTGATTGTCGAACAGCTCAACCGGCGACCTCCGCAATCTATTCCCGGATCGCCGGCAAGCCACCGTCCGCCATTCTCGTCAGCCGGGTTCGCCCAGGCCAGGAACGTGCGCCAGTTGTGACCAACCCCTGATCCGGATCCCGACGGACCGCGCCCGGTGTTTCCGCGGCATCCGGTCCGAGCAGGACCCCCGCAACCCCACCCCCGCGTATCGATCTCCTCTATAGGATCGGACGAAATCTTCGAACTCCCGGTCTGACACTCGTCAGGATGGCGAGCGGCGGTGCGGCCGATCGATCCGCTGAGAGGAGTGGGTGTGTCGACGAAGACGCGGTCGTGGTGGGGCTGGGGCAATGTCGAGGATGCGGTCGTCGGCGCGGAGCTGGAAGCGCTGACGGCGCGGGTCGCGGCGATGCTCCGGGGGGTGGATCTCACGCCACACGAACCGCCATCGGTCGAATCGCTCGGGCTGCCCGAACCGCGGGTGACCGCACCGGATTCGCTCGCCGAACTGGTGTCGGCGGATCCGGCCAATCGGGCGGCGCACGCACACGGTCAGGCGTTTCGCGATGTGGTGCGCAATCTGCTCGGTGATGTGCGCAGTGCGCCGGATCTGGTCGTTCGGCCGCGCGGCGAAGACGATATCGTGGACGTCCTCGACTGGGCCGCTGGGGCGAATATCGCGGTAATCCCGTTCGGCGGTGGAACTTCCGTGGTCGGCGGGGTGGAGCCGCGATCGGCGGCAAGCGAATTCGCGGGGGCGATCAGCCTGGACCTCGGCGCTCTCGATCGCGTACTCGAGATCGATCGGACCAGCCGGGCGGCACGAATACAGGCCGGAGTGTTCGGTCCGGCCTTGGCGGATCAGCTGCGCGGCGCGGACCTGACACTGCGGCATTTTCCGCAGTCGTTCGAGTTCTCGACGCTCGGCGGATGGCTGGCCACCAGGGCCGGTGGGCATTTCGCGACGCTGTACACCCATATCGATGACCTGGTCGAGTCGATGCGGGTGGTGACGCCGACGGGCACAAGCGAATCGCGGCGGCTGCCCGGATCCGGAGCGGGGCCGTCGCCGGACCGGATGTTCCTCGGATCCGAGGGGATACTCGGCATCATCACCGAGGCGTGGATGCGCCTGCAGGACCGGCCACGTTGGCGCGCAACGGCTTCCGCGCACTTCGACGATTACGCGAAGGCGGTGGCCGCTACCAGGGCCATCGCACAGTCCGGTCTGCACCCGAGCAATTGCCGACTCCTCGATCCGGCCGAGGCATTTCTCAATGCCGGTGCCGCGACGAGCGGCGGCGTACTGGTACTCGGATTCGAATCCGCCGATCACCCGACGCGCACCTGGATGGAACGCGCGCTGGAGTTGGTCGCCGACCACGGCGGCACCCTTCCCGAGCCCGCGCGCTACACCGAATCGACCATGCACCAACCGGGTTCGGGCGCGGCCGACACCTGGCGATCGTCATTTCTGCGAATGCCCTACCAGCGCGACGCCCTGGCGGCCCGATCGATGATCACCGAAACCTTCGAAACCGCCTGCACCTGGGACAAATTCGACAATCTGAAAGCATCGGTGACCGAGGCCGCGAACACGGCCATCCGGTCGGTCGGCGCCACCGGCGTGGTGACCTGCCGCTTCACCCACGTGTATCCGGACGGTCCGGCACCATATTTCGGCATCTACGCCGCGGGCCGCTGGGGCAGCACGCTCGCGCAATGGGATGACATCAAAGCCGCTGTCTCCGAGGCACTCTCGGCCGCAGGCGGGACCATCACCCACCATCACGCGGTCGGCCGGGACCACCGACCGTGGTACGACCGCCAACGTCCCGACCCGTTCGCGAATGCGTTGCGGGCGGCAAAATCCGCGCTGGATCCGGCCGGAATTCTCAATCCCGGCGTGCTTATCTGAGTCTCGAGCTCAGCACTTATCCGCCGGCCGGGCCAGGCCGGGATGGATATCCGGGATCAGCCCGTTGCCCATCGCGGTGCGCTGCAAGAGCTTGACCAGCGTCGCGCGCTCCTCGGGATCGAGCGATGCCGTCACGTCCGCGTCCAATCCGGAGACGATCTCCTCGGCCTGCGCGAGCAGCTCATGTGCGGCGGGGAGTAGATACACCGCGTGCGCTCGCCGGTCGGTCGGATGTTTGCGGCGCTCGACGAGTCCGCGCTTCTCCAGTTCGTCGACCAGCCCGACCATCACATTGCGATGAATCCGCTGCGCCTCGCACAGCTGCTGTTGCGATTGGCCGTCGTTCGCACTCAATATCCGCAGCGTGCCGTAGTGACGCGGGCTGATACCGAGCGGCGCGAGCAGGTCGGTGAACCGGTAGCTGACATGAAATCCCAGCTGGCCGAACAGGAAGGCGGGGTGCTCGGACAGCGGCACGAAGGTCGGATCGTCGGTCACCTCCCCAGCATACCCAATCAACGCACTTTTAATGATTGCACACTTGATTGATAATCACTTCATGTGCATAGTTTGAGGTGTCGCCACACCCCCACCGACCGAGGAGAGCTCCCGTGGATACCGACATCGCCCCCGACGCAGCAGCCCCACCACACCTCGACCCACGCCGCTGGATCGCCTTCGCGGTCGTGCTGGCCGCCGGATTCATGGATCTGCTCGACGTCACCATCGTCAATGTCGCGGTGCCGAGCATCCAGACCGATCTCGGCGCGCAGTACTCGCAGATCGAATGGATCATCGCGGCCTATGTGCTGGCCTTCGCCGCGGTGCTGATCACCGGCGGCCGACTCGGTGACATCTACGGCCGCAAACGCATCTTCCTGATCGGCATGACCGGATTCACGCTGGCCTCGGCCGCGTGCGGATTCAGTTCCGATCCGACCATGCTGATCACCTCCCGGTTCGTCCAGGGCGCGATGGCCGCGCTGATGGTGCCGCAGATCCTCGCGATCATCCGAACCACCTTCCCGCGGGACGAACGCGCCAAGGCCATCGCGATCTACAGCGGCGTCGGCGGCTCGGCCTCGGCGGTCGGCCTTTCACTGGGCGGGCTGCTGGTGCAGTGGGATCTGTTCGATCTGGCCTGGCGGCCGATCTTCCTGGTCAATGTGCCGGTCGGTATCGCGGCGCTGATCGCGGCCACCGTTGTAATGAAGGATTCGCGCTCCACGACCGCTAGCGATGGCTTGCCGGTCGCTCGAAACAGCACAGCGGCCAGGCTCGATCCGATCGGCATGGTGCTGGCCATCTCCGCGGTGCTGCTGCTGGCCTATCCGCTCACCGAGGGTCGCCGATTGGGCTGGCCCGCATGGACTTTCGTCATGATGGCGGGCGCGGCCGTGGTCTTCGCGGTATTCGTCGTCTTCGAGCGGCGGCGGGCGCGGACGGTCGGTTCCCCGCTGATCGACCTGGATCTGTTCCGGTCCCGTCCGTTCGCGGTGGGGCTGGCGAGCTGGTTGCTGTTCTGGATCGGGCTCGGCGGGTTCTTCCTGGTGTGGACGCTGTTCATGCAGGCGGGTCTGGGCTGGTCGGCGATGCGGGCCGGGCTCACCGCGGTGTTCTTCGCGGTCGGCGCGGGCATCGGGGCCGGGGTCTCGGTGAGTGCGCTCGCACCGCGCTTCGGACGCATCGTATTGGTCGCCGGTGGTCTGGTGAACGCCGCCGGATTCGGACTGTACGGGTGGCTGGCCGCGCATTATGGTGCGTCGATCGCGTCCTGGCAGATGGTGATTCCGCTGATCGTCACCGGCATCGGATTCGGCATGGTGGTCGCGCCGACCATCGACCTGCTGCTCGGCCAGGTGCCCGCGCGGGCGGCCGGGGCGGCGTCGGGCCTGCTCAATACCGGGCAGCAGCTCGGCACCGCGCTGGGTGTCGCGCTGGTCGGCGTCGTGTTCTTCGGTCAGCTGGACCATGATTCGGCGCGCGGCGTCGAGGCGGTGACGCCGCAGGTGCGCACCGAGCTCACCAGCATCGGCCTGCCGGAACCGGCGCAGGACCAGATCATCGCGAATTTCCTTGCCTGCGTGCGTGATCGGTCGGCGGAGGTGGATCCGACCGTGGTGCCGGCCAGTTGCCAGCTCTCCGATCCGGGCAATTATGCTGTGGGACAGGTGCTTACCGCTGCGGGGGAGCAAGCCAACGCGGTGAATTTCGCCAACACCTTCGAATACACGCTGTGGTACGGGATCGGCCTACTGTCCGTGATGTGCCTCGGCTTCCTCGCGCTGCCCAGAAACGCCCGGCTCGAGCACCATGAAATCGATGATCCTTTGGAATTGCTACCGACAGGAGTCTGAGATGAAAGTACTTGCTATCGGCCGCGGACAAGAGGTCGTGGACGCCGCGACCAAGTTGTTGCGCGCCAACGGATTTGCCGCCATCGGCGCGGTCGCCGACACGGACGCGCTGCACGCCCTCGACACCGGCGAGATCACCAATCTGATCATCGGCGGCGGGGTGGAACCGGATTCCCGCGCGACCCTCAAGCAGAAGGCGGCCGCACAGCACGTCACCGTGCACGAAGCGCGACGCGGCGGCCGCGGCATCACGGAGTACCTGAACGAAGTAGTGATCCCGACGCTGGAGCGTCAGTAAGACCCAGACGGCGGCTCCCTCGTTCGCGAGGGCGCCGCCGTTCCGACGGTGACCATCGTCGCGTAGTTGATATCGCCGACGTAGGCGTCGAATTCACCGCGGATGTCATCGAATCTTGTTGTTGTGATGGTCATTTCGAGACCACCGCCGGGTTCGACCGCTCATCGGAGGTGAGGTCACGATCGGATGGCGCGGTTCGGCGGAGCCCGAATATGGCGACGACGGATGCGAACGCGGCGGTGATGACGGGGACGATCAATGCGGTTCGGAGGGCGTCGATTTCGGCAGCTCCGGTCGTCATCGCCGCGACGTCGACTGCGGTGACGGCCGACACGCCGAGGGCGAAGCCGAATTGGAAGGCGGTGTACAGCAGGCCGCTGGCCAGGCCCTGATCCTGTTCGGCGATCCCCTCGGTGCCCGCGATGGTCAGCGGCCCGTAGACCAGCGCGAAGGCCACGCCGAGCAACAGCAGCGCCGGGAACATTGCGGCGTAGGTTCGGTCCAGGTCGGTCGGCAGGAACATCGCGTAGGCGAGTACCGCCAGCAGCACACCGCCGAAAACCACTCGGGCATTGCCGAATCGGTCCACCAGCCGCGGGGTCAGCACCGGTGCGAGCACGCGCCGCCGCGAACTGGCCCTCGGCTGCGGCGACGACACCGTAATCGGTTGTCGAGCTCAGCCGAGATGGCGGTCGCGGTCGGGCTGACGGTCGAGCCAGGAGGGGACGGCCGCCGCGGCCCCCTGCTGTACCAGGGTGGATTCACCGTGTTCGAGATAGACGGCGTGGCCCTCCATACGAGCGCGGAAGGCTTGCCAGATACGCCGGGCGTGGGGCGGGCGGACGAGGGTGTCGATGGTGTCCACGCGCACCCACTGCCAGCGGTCCAGCTCGCTTTTGCGCAGCTCGATGGCGGATCCGTCGCCGAGCTCGCCGCAGTCGAAGATGTAGCGGATCATCTCGCCGTCGGCGGGCGCGGGCGCCCAGTCGTGCACCAGCAGTCGCCCCGGCGGGCGGTCCAGGCCGAGTTCCGCGCGGATCGCGCGGCGACAGGCGGCCGCGGGCGATTCGCCGGGTTCGACGAAACCGCCCGGAATCTCCCACCAGCCCGTTTCGATCACATGCACCAGCAGCACCTCCTCGCCGCGCACGAACAGAGCTCCCGCGGCCAGTCTGACCTGGGCGAACGATTGCTCATCACGGTCCGGCATCGCCTCACGACCTTCCTTCGCTAGATCCGGAAATCAGCGGGTTCGGCGCGGTTCCCTGCGTGCGGCATCACCGGCTGCGACGATGGGCACGGTCTCTCCACTTGTACACCGTCGCCACCCGTTCGCGCAGCACACACAGATACTCGAATCGCTCGAGAAGGTGGGCTCAGCATGGCCGAAAAAATCTTCGACATCGTATGGGACGCGGTCACCGACACCACACGCGATGTCGAGAACATGCGGCTGCGGTCGCAGCTGATATTCGAACTGACCGACCGGATCGCCGCACAGGGCTGGAGTCGGGAGGCGGCCGCCGAGCACCTAGGCGTGACCGCCCCGCGGATCTCCGATCTCCTGGGCGGTAAGACGCACCTGTTCAGCCTGGATGCGCTGGTCAATATGGTCGCCGCGGCGGGTATGCGGGTGCGGGTGCAGATCACCTGAGCGTCAGCTGGTGGCGGCGCGGACCTGTTCGGCGATCTCGTTGTCCAACGTGACGCGGACCAGTGCGGCGGCCAACTCGGCGGTGTGATTTTCCGGAGCCAGATCAGCGAGCCGATCCGGGTCGGTCGGCAGCTCGACCCGCTCCGCGCCGCGCAGGGCGCGTTCGTCGAAATGTGGTCGAGCCCAGGTCCATATGTCTTGGACCTCGCGCAAGAAGATATCGCTGCCGGTGGGGCCGATGCCCTGGAACTGTTGCAGCAGTTGCGCGGTGCGGGTCGGGTCGTGACCCGCTTCCTCGGCCAGTTTGCGCAGGTCGCCGTCGTAGCGGTCCAGGACACGCGAAGCGTTGGCACCCAGGCGCGAAGCCGTGCTTTCGTCGTAGCGTTTGTAATGCGCCCGGCCGAGGGCGTCGACCAACTCCTGCCAGTCGGCGTCGGCGACCCGGCGCGGGGTGCGATATCCGGTACTCACCAATTCCTTGGCCGCGGCCACCGCGATACCGGCGGAGATCCGGGTGCTGAGCAATTCGGCGAGCATGAGCAGTTGGAACAGCGGAGCCGGTTTATCGGCCAGGGCAATTCCGGCCTCGGCCGCGTACCCGGTGCCCGCCCGGTCCAACAATGCGTTCACCACATTCTGCTGAGTCATTGCGTTCTCCCTGGTTGGGTACTTCAGGCGTACCCCTGAGGGCCAGATCAACACGAATAATGATGTGTCATGCGTTTCCTACGAACAACTGGCCTCCGGTCTCGACGAGGCTCGCCGCGGCCTGCGCCTCTTCGAGGGCATCGACGAATGCCAACGGTCCGCTATAGCCGGAACCGCCGCCGCATCAATCGATGGTGTACACCGAAATCACTCCGGCAGCAGGCTCAATGTGCCCTCGGCACTCCGGGCCGCGGTGAGGCAGGCGGTGGTGGTGAATTGATCGGCCAGTGGGTGGCGGGCGCGGGCGCGCCACTTTCGGACCGCCGCCATGGCTTGTGCGCGTTGGATACGCGGGTCCGCGTCGAAAGGGACGCCGAGGCGCAGGTGCGGGGCGACGCCCGAGCCGCCGATCAGTCGGTGCAGTTCGGCGAGATCGTCCGCGGGCAGCGGCAATTCATCGGTGCGCAGGCGGCCGAGTAGACGGAGTTCGGCGAAGCCGTGAACGTCGGCGAGCAGCGTATGGACGCGCGGTAGCAGCTGGTCGGCGGGGGTGCCCGGATACGCGGTGAGGACGCGGGCCAGGGCGGTCAGTGCCGAGTGGGCCTTGAGTTGGTCGGCGCGCTGGGCGAATTGGACGTCGAGCACCGAGCGCAGTTCGTCGACGCCGCTGCGGTTGGTCAATTCCGCGGCCAGCGTGGCGGAATCGCGCACCCCGAGCCGGATCAGCGTGACCGCCATGCGGATTCCGAACAGGCCGAAGCGTTCGGCGAGTTGGGCACGGAGTTCGGGCGGAACCGGCAGCACGATATCGGGGCGCGCGAAGCGATCGGCCGAGAGCAGTGCGGCGCTCAGTTCATCGACCGGAACCTGGGCCAATGCCTCGAAGGCGGCGAATTCCTGTTGACGCAGGGTCGCCGCGGCGAACGCGAGGAGACCGGCGACCGGAATCACGGCCTGGCACAGCCCGGTTCGCTCCAGCTCTCCGGCAAAGCGCACGGCGACATCGCGCGCGGAATGCAGTGCGTCGATCCGGCCTGCCCCGATCTCGTCGGCGCGCGAGACGACCCCGATCACCCCCAGCGGACCCGAAATGCCCTGTGCCCCAGCCGCTCCGGCACCGACCTGTTCGAGGAAACGAACGTCGGCCTCGTCCAGCCTACGTAGCAGATACACCACGGCGTCGGCCCCGGGAATCGACACTCCCGCCATATCGCGATCGTCGTCGTCGGGCGTGAGCAGTCGCGCGGTGCGCAGCGACACCTCCCGCGACAGCGACGACGTCCCCGGGGTATCGATGATGGTGGTATTCGCCAGTGCGGCGGCGGGCCACTCGACCTCGAGATGGTCGACCTCGCGCGGGCCCGGCGCGTTCCAGTTCAGTCGCTCCAGATCGAAGGTCAGCCCGTGCGTGCCACTGCCGCGGCGTACCACCACATTCGCCGTCGAGCCATCTGGCGCGTATGCCGTGACGCTCGGGGTCGAGCCGTTGCGGTACCAGGTGACCACGCGGGTGCACTCAGTCGCATCGGTCGGCGCGATGTCCTGACCGACCAGGGAGTTGAGCAGGGTCGACTTGCCCGCCTTCAACGAACCCGCCAGCGCCACCCGCAGCGGTTGATCCAGGCGTCGGGCACAGTCGGCGAGCAGCGCACGCGGCCGCGGCTCGCGCGGAAAGGCCTGCCTGGCCGTGGCGACCAGCTGATGCGCCTCGGCGACGATGCCGGGCGCCCGCCGGGCGTCGTGCCGGGTCACGTCTCTTCTCACGGGGTTACCGTACCGGCGTCCCATTCGCTCGGCGCGGCGATGGCCGGTTACATAGCGTCCGCATAGCGACGCAGCTCGGCGACCACCCGCAGCTGCCGTTCGAGCACCGCGCAGCGCTCGGCCCGCCGCGCCGCCTCCATATTCGCGGCCTCCTGGGTGGCGCGCAGCGAATCGTCGATCGATCGCAGGCTGCGTTCCGCGATACCGGTGTAGTGGTCGCGCAGCGCGCGATGGATACGGTGCAGCCGATCCTTGGATTCCTTGGCCGCGTGGAAGGCCACATCGTCGATGAAGCGCCGGATGGCGACCTTCGCCTCGTTGCGGCGCCGGGCCAGCCTGGCCTGCTTGTCATCGCGGAAGGCCTTGCCGCCCACCAGCACACCGGCGCCGATGGAGATCGGATTGAGCATCGCGAGTCCGGCGAAGGTGGTGGCGAGGCCGACCATCAGCACGCCACCATAGGAGCCGCGCATGCCGACCAGGATCTTGCTGCCGAAGCCGATATCGGGCTCCAGATCGGCGAGGGTGCCCGAGTCGGTTCGGGTGCCTTCGGTGTGCAGGCCGGAGCTGACATCGGGCAGGTCGACCGCGCCGAGTTCGGCGAAGTGTTCGGCGACCCGCTCGGCGAGCTCGACCGCCCGGGTATGCGTCCAGAGCAGGTTGTCGCCGAGCGCGGTGTCGATATCGCCGGTGAGCCATTCGGTGATCCGGTCCCAATGCCGGCCCGGGTCGTGGCCATCGATCCACTCCTCGCCGGTTCTGGCGATCTCGCGCAGGCGGTCGCGCAGATCGTGATCGACATCGCCCGCCAGGTCGGTGATGCCGTCGGAGAGGGTCAGCTGCCAGGCCGAGGTGCGTCGGTGCAGGTCCTCAGCCGCGGTTTTCGCCGACTGCAGCTCACGAACCGCCATCGCGCCCTGGCGGGGATCGCGCAGCGCGACCAGTTCACTGCCGAGTGCTAGCGCCAAATGCTCTGCGGCCGACTGGATATCGTGGGCTACCGCGAGCCGGGTGGCCGCCTGATCGCGGGCCACTACCTGATCGCGCAGGAACTGATACAGCGGGCCGAAGCCGGATTCGAGGCCGAGCTGTTGGTCCTGCAGGCGCATCGCGTGGCCGCGCAGTAGCGCGGAGACCGGGATGATGGGGACCTCGACCCGCGCGCGGGCCAGATGGCCCTGATCGGCCTGATGGACCTGACGCCAATGCGGATACAGGTCGGTCTTGGTGAGCAGCAGTGCGGTGGTCGGGCACAGCTCGCGGACCTGGCGGAGGAAGGCCAGTTCCGGTTCGGTGATTTCGGTGGACGCGTCGGACAGGACCAGGACCGCGTCGGCGGTCGCGACCATGCCGAGTACGCCTGCCGCATAAGAACTTCCGTGCCCGCCGACGCCGGGGGTGTCCACCAGGACGATACCGTCGGCGAGCAGCGGATTCGGCAGCTGGATCTCGATGCGCAGCACGCGGCGGCCGTGTGCCTGCGGCGTGCGCGCGGTGATGGTGCCGATCTCGTTGACCGGCAATGGAACTCGTGCTTCCTCGCTACCACTCGGACCGGCGAGGACGAGTTCCGCGCGCGGTTCGGGGCCGTGCGCGAGCAGGGTCGGGACGGCGGTGGTCGCGTCGTCACCCACCGGGCAGACCTCGAGGTTCAATAGTGCGTTGACGAAACAGCTCTTGCCCTGGCCGAGCTGGCCGGCGATCACGATGCGGCGCCGCGGATCGCGGACCCGGTCGGCCGCCACTTCCAGGCGACCGACCAGATCATTGCGACCCGCGGCCCGCGCCGCGGCGATGGTTTCACCGAGTACCGAAAGCAGCGGTACCGCAGGTGGTTGAGCATTGACCGCCGGTGTCCCCATCGAACCTCTCTCCAGAACGATATCTGTGGCTACCTAGTTAGTGCAGGAAGGCGTCGCCCGCGATATCGCCGCCCGCATGTGCGCCCAGATCGGTCCCGGCATGCGTATCGGAGAACAACCCGGTATCGCTGTGCCCGGTGACCGAGGTGTCCAGGTGCGAACCGGCCGAACTGTCGAGTCCGGAACCGAAGGCGCTCGAAACATCAAGCGACGACCAGGTATTCGCGGTGGACCCGACGGTCGAGGACGCGCCGCCGGTCAGCGTCGAACTCGCGTGACCACCGAGATCCGCGGCACCGTCCGCGCTCCCCTGCGTGGCACCGCCGACCGAGCCGCCGGAGTGCACCGTGGTGTCGACGCTCGACGAAAGCCCACCGCCGAGACCAGCATTCGCGGACCCGTCGAGACCCGTGGAAAGCCCTGTCGACACACCGGTTCCGGCGTGCACACCGCCGTCGACCGCGCCGCCGATTCCGGAGGAAAGACCAGTCTCCAGGCCCGTACCGAGCTGCGTTCCGGCGTCGACCGTGCCCTGCAACCCCGTCGACACGCCGCCGCCAGCGCCGGCAGCCGCACCGAGTCCGGTGGACAGCCCCGTCTCCAGACCGGTCACCGCGTGGCCACCGGCATCAACAGCACCACCCACACCTGTGGACAGCCCCGTCTCCAAGCCGGTCACCGCATGGCCACCAGCATCAACAGCACCACCCACACCTGTGGACAGCCCCGTCTCCAAGCCGGTCACCGCATGGCCACCAGCATCAACAGCACCACCCACACCTGTGGACAGCCCCGTCTCCAAGCCGGTCACCGCATGGCCACCAGCATCAACAGCACCACCCACACCTGTGGACAGCCCCGTCTCCAAGCCGGTCACCGCATGGCCACCAGCATCAACAGCACCACCCACACCTGTGGACAGCCCCGCACCGAGACCGCCACCCGCGTGCACGCCGCTGTTGAGCGCACCACTCAAACCGGATGACAGACCAGCACCGAGATCAGCGCCTGCCTGTGCACCACCGCCCACGCCGGTGGACAATCCGGCACCCAGATCGGCGGCTCCGCCGATCGCGCTGGAGAGCCCGGTCGTGGCATGTGCACCAGCGTCGACAGCGCCACCGACCCCTGCCTCGACATCCGACCCAACCTGCGTGGAGCCATCGAAAGCACCACCCAGACCGGTCGACAACCCACCCCCGAGATCGGCTCCCGCCCCCAGCGCGGCGCCGACCCCCGTGGCCAGACTCGATTCCAGCCCGGTCGTCACCTGAGCACCGGTACCGACCGCGGACGACGCTCCGCCCGACACCCCGGTCCCCAGCCCCGCACCGGCATCCAGCACACCACCGACACCAGTAGCCAACCCGCCACCGAGCTCACCACCCGCCTGCGCCCCCGCCCCGAACGCTCCTTCGATCCCAGTCGCCGCCTGCGCCCCCGCATCGACAACCCCGTTCAACCCGGTGGCCACCCCGCCACCCACACCGGCCCCAGCTCCCGCAGCCGCACCGACCCCGTTCGATACCCCCGCCTCCAGACCAGTCCCCACCTGCGCACCAGCATCAACGGCACCGCCGAGACCAGCGGACAGATCGGCACCCAAATCGGCACCAGCCTGAGCACCACCAGCGATCCCCGTGGACAGCCCCGTCCCCAGACCACCAGCCGCTTCGCCACCAGCATCAACTGCACCGCCGAGACCCGCAGACAAATCAGCACCGAGATCGGTCCCCACCTGCGCACCACCGCCGACAGCACCACCGAGTCCGGTCGACAGCCCGGTCCCCAGACCACCGGCAGCCTGCGCACCAGCATCAACAGCACCGCCGAGACCGGTCGACAGGCCCGCACCAAGGTCAGCACCCGCCTGAGCACCACCACCAAGCGCGCCACCAACTCCGTTGGACAGCCCGGTCCCCAAACCACCAGCAGCCTGCGCACCGGCACCAACAGCACCGCCAAGACCCGCAGACAAATCGCCACCGAGATCGGTCCCCACCTGCGCACCACCGCCGAGACCGGTCGACAGGCCAGCACCGAGATCAGCACCCGCCTGAGCACCACCGCCGAGCGCACCACCGATCCCCGTGGACAGCCCCGTCCCCAGACCACCAGCCGCTTCGCCACCAGCATCGAGAGCACCGCCGAGACCCGCAGACAAATCGGCACCGAGATCGGTCCCCACCTGCGCGCCACCGCCGACAGCACCACCGAGTCCGGTGGACAGCCCGGTTTCCAAGCCACCGGCAGCTTGCGCACCGGCATCAACAGCACCGCCGAGACCGGTCGTCAGGCCCGCACCGAGATCGGCACCGGTCTGTGCGCCGCCGCCGATCGTGCCGCCGACACCTGTGGACAGATCCGCACCCGCCTCGGTTCCGGCATTCACCGCACCCGCCAAACCTGTGGACAACTCCGTGTTCAGGTCGGCCGTGGTACCGATTGCGGTCGAGAGACCGGTGTCGATTGCACCACCGAGGCCTGCCTCGAGGCCCGAACCAACCTGCGCACCGGCATCGACCGCACCATTCAGGCCGGTCGAGAGACCGCCACCCGCGTCGATATCGCCGCCGAGGCCGGAGCCGACCTGCGCACCGGCATCGACGGCACCATTCAGGCCGGTCGACAGGCCACCGCCGAGATCGGCACCGGCATCGACAACACCACCGAGTCCGCTGGACAACCCTGTCTCCAGGCCCGAGATCGCTTGCGTCCCGGCACCCACCGTGCCGCCGAGTCCGGCTCCCAGCCCGGCGCCCACCTGTCCGCCCGCATTCACCGCACCGCCGATCCCGGCCGCCGCTTGTGCTCCGGCATCGGCGACTCCGCTGAGGCCGGTGGACAGGCTCGCGCCCAGGTCAGTACCCGCGCCGATGACGCCGTTCAGGCCGGCGCCGAGGTCGGCTCCGACCTGTCCACCCGCATCGAGGGCACCCCCGAGGCTCGTCTCCAAACCTGAAATCGCTTGTGCACCCGTACCGATAGTGCCGTTCAACCCCCCGCCGATAGCGGCGTCCAGCCCGGTGCCGACTGCCGCGCCCAGGCCGGTGACGAGCTGCGTTCCGGCATCCACCGCGCCTTGCAGGCCCGTGCTCAGACCGGCGCCGAGGTCGGCTCCGGCCTGCGCCGACCCACCGAGGGCAGCGCCGAGGCCCGCGGTCAGGCCGGTGACGGCTTGTACACCGGCATCGACGGCGGCGCCGAGTCCGGCGGTCAGGCCCGCGCCCGCGTTGACGATGCCGCCGAGGCCGGTCGCCACTCCCGCACCGAGGTCGGCGCCCGCCTGCAGGCCCGCACCGATCGCACCGTTGAGGCCGGTGGCCAGATCGAGACCGGTGCCGATATCGAGGCCGAGGTCGGCGCCGAGGTTGATATCGGTGCCGAGGTTCACCCCGGCATCGGCCGCCGCGCCGACGCCGACCGCGGCGGCGGTATTGGCGCTCGCGGCGGCCGCGGCACCCGCGTCGGCGGCGCCACCGGCCGCCACGATCGCCGACAGCTGCGAACCGCCCGCGATCAGGGCCGATTCGGCGACCATGGGGGCGACGGCGGCGATGTCCTCGGGCGTGACCGCGGGCAAACCGGCAGCTGCCAGCGCCTGTCCGGGGTTCGCGCAGTAACCCACCGCGGCCTCAGGGTCACGGAGCAGGTTGAGGATGAACTCCAGAATCGCGTTGGGTGTCATCGAAATCATCTCCTGGATGAGCGGACCCGTGCGGTCCGCAGTCGTTGGAATGCATTTCACGCTAGGTACGTCCGGCGTTACTTCGAAACGGGGCGCGCCCCTACTGCGCACCGCACGACTCGGTTAGGGGTACGCGAACCATTAGGGGAATTTCCCCGCACCTTCCCCGACTCGGTAACGGCGGACGCCCAGCAACCGACAGAAGTGTTGCGGCTGGCAGGTCTACTCCGCCTTCTCGACCAGACAACAGCGACTACCGGACCACACAGTTTTCGAACGGGGTTCTCGAATGACAGAGCGTGTGGCGCTCGGCATAACTGTCGGAGCGTCGAATTCGGTCGCCGTGGCGACCCCGGGGGACGGCAGCGATTACGACAGCGGCCACTCCGGTGGCACTGTCATCACCCATCCGAGCGTGCTGCGCTTCGCGGCGGACGCGGCGCCCACATTCGGCAGCAGCGCCCGCCGCACCGGCCGGCACTCCAGCGACGTCGTACTCGAGGGCTTTCTGGCGCGGGTCGGCGATCCGGTCGATATCCTCGCCGAAGACGGAACCGCCCACTCCGCAGCGGATCTCGTGGCCACGGCCGTCACCTGCCTGATCGACGAGATCGGCCCCGGTGCGGCGCGAGCCACGGTCGCCTGCCATCCGGCATGGTGGTCGCGGCACACCGTCGACGTCCAGCGGGCCGCACTGGATCGAGCTCGCCTGCGTGAGGTGACGCTTGTCCCGGAGCCGACCGCGACGATGCGATGGCTCGAGACCGCACACGGCCCGCTCGGCGACGGCGCGGTGGTGGTCTACGACCTCGGCGCATCCGGCCTGACCGTCTCGGTGGTGCGCACCGGTGACCAGGCGGCCGTACTCGGCGCACCACTGCGTTCTACCGATGTCGCCGGCGCGGAATTCGATCTGCTGACCATGCGCTATGTCCTGGCTAACGCCATGCGGGGAAATGAATTCGATCCGTTCGATCCGGTGATCGAACGGGAATTGTCGGCATTGCGTGAACGCTGCCGATATGCGAAAGAAGAGCTTTCCACAAATACCGCGACCGTCGTCCCGGTCCGTTTGAACCCGGCCGATCACCACGCCGAAAACATCCGACTGGTGCGCGGCGAACTCGAGGATCTGCTGCGCGGGCCATTGCTGACCTCGATCGAGCTGATCCGCGACGCGGTACACCGCGCCGGACTCGATATCGGCGATATCGGCCGGGTGTTGCTCGCCGGTGGCGGCGGCGCGATCCCGCTGGTGGCCGAGTTGATCTCCACCGAATTCGGACTGCCCGTGGTCGCGGCCCCCGAACCGCAGCTGACCAGCGCGCTCGGCGCCGCGGCACTGGCCGCGGATCTGCTGGCGGCCACCGTGGATCGCACCCCGGTGGCGGCCATCGCGGCGGGCATCGCGAAGACCGAGGAACTGCCCACTGTGCCGCGGGGCGCCGAGCGGGTCGCCCGCCCGACCGGCAGCCCGATGACGAACGGCGGGCGCGACACCGTTGTGCACAACCCGACCTTGCCGAGTACGAGCGGCCGGTCCCGCCGCAAACTCACCGGCCGCCAGCGCGCCGCCATCGTCGCGGGCGCGGCGCTGGTGCTCGGCGTGCTCGCTACCGGCACGGTCGCGCTCGGCACCGGCGCGCAGTCGACCACGAACCAACCGGCCGGCACCGATCAAACGACCGCACCGGGCGCCTCGGCCGTCGCCGCGACCACCGACGGCAATCCCTCGGGCCCCGTGACCTCGGCCGCGATGGATTCGCCCGTCGGCAGCCCGAGTCAACCGAAATCCGGTGCGGGACAGCCGGGTTCCCCCGCCGCGACCACCGTCGCCGTGGTGAACAGCCAGCCCACACCAGGACAGACCGCCGCCGGCCAGCCTGCCAACGGCCAACCCACCCAGAGCCAACCGACGCAGAGCCAACCGACGCCTGCCCAGCAGCCGTCCGCGGACACCCCCACGCCACAGCCACAGCCCACGACGCAGCCGCAAGTTCCGACCGCGCCATCTCTTCCGGGCGTGGACACCCTCGGCAACGCGGTAGAAGACACCGTCGGCGGCGTCGTATCCGTCCTGCCCAAGATCCCCGGAGGCAGATGATGAGTGATATCGCCTTCGAGACGCTGCCCGACGCACGAGAGATCTTCCGTGAGTTGGACTCCGCCGATCACCAACCGATCGTCTATCTCATCCGCGGCCGCTCCGGCTCGGGCAAATCCACCCTCCTCTCGGTGATCCGCGCCCGCCTACGCGCCCATGGTGTCCCCTTCCGAGACGACCCGGCAATGCCCGAACGTTCTGCGGCACAGGTTGATTCATCCGACGGGGCACACGCGACACTGGGCGGCAGCACGGCTGGCCCACACCGCACCGCCACAACGGACCGCGGCATCGGAGCACACAACACCGACGGAACACACCGCAGCCACGAAACCCGACCCGGCCACGCACCCGGCGCTGTCGATGTGCCACACGTCAACGACAAACCGCCCGCCTACGGCAGAACCCGCGCGAGCGATAATGGGTACAAGACAGGCTCTCGCCCCGACAATGGGTCGCACCCGGGCTACCGTCCGACACCCAACTCCCCCGATGACGCACACCCGCGCACCGATCCCCGCCCGGCCCTGATCATCGACAACGCCCACACCCTGAGCGAATCCGATCTCGAATCCCTCTGCGCGACCATCGAATCCGGCCGCTGCACGGTCATCGTCGCGACCCAGCCGCGCCCGCACGACGCACGCCTGCGCACACTCGCCGATACCGTCGCCCGCCGCGGCCGCGTGGTCGACCTGCGCGCCCTCGGCGTCTCCGATATCGCGCCATTCGCCCGCGAACTCGGCATGGCGGTACCGCGCCCGGTCGCCCAGCACATCCACCGGCAGACCGCGGGCAGCCGCGGCGGTGTGGTCGCCGCATTGACCGCCGCCTGCTCGGCCCGGCTCGACGCCGGTATCCATGCCGTCGACGATTCCGTGACCGCGTGGGCCCGTGCCCTTTTGGACAACCTCGAGCCGGACCTGCTGGAGACCCTGGTGGTCGCCACGACCGGCACCGGACTGGATTCCAGCGAACTCACCGAGGTCCTCGGCGTGGAATCCGCTGCGGCCCAGGTCCTTATCGATCGAGCCAGGGCCAGCGCCCTGGTCACCGATGCCGATCTGCTGCTCGAACCGGCCGTCGGACCGCTGCGCACCCTGCTCGGCGACCGTCGTTTCGTCGCGGTCCAGCGTCGACTGCTCAATGCGCGACTGGACGCCGGCCTGCTGCGCGATCACACCGCGCTGCTGCTCGCCGAGTCCGGTGTCCGCGATCAGCGACTTGCCGAATTCCTGTGCGCCGCAGCCGAAAAGGCGGGCCGCGAGGCCGTCCGCTACTACGCCGCCGCGGCGGCCACCGGCGCCGATCCCGACCTCATCGCGCTGCGCTGGGCGGAGGCGGCCGCGTGCACCGGCGACGGCGATACCGCCATCCGCCTGGCCGAACCGGTGCTGGCCCGCCCCGGTGTCACCGGCGCCGAACTCGCCGCGGCCGTGCGCATCTGCGCGGCGGTGCTGACCCGGCGCGGCCTGGTCGGCCGCGCCGCCCAGCTGTACTCCTGGCTCGGCGCGCATCGGGTCGGTGCGGATTGGGCGGTCGGCGCGACCGTGCTGTACCTCGCGGGTGATGTCGGCGCCGCCGCCGCGATGTCGGAATCATCGACGCAGTGGCCGCCGACGGAGGCCAACGCACACGCCCGCTTGATCGCCACCGCGCTCGCCCGCACCATCGTCGAACACGAAACCGGCACCGCCGCAGCGGTATCCGCGCTCATCCAGGCCGCGCAGGCCGATGCGGGCACCGATCGGTTCCTGCCGTGCACCGCCGCCTCCATCGCGACCCTGCTGTGCCTGAGCACCGGTGAACCGCGCCGGGCCGGTGAGGCGTTGCGCCGGGCCACCACCAGCGGCCTGCGCTGCCACCAATTACAGGTGCTCGCCGCATGGGCCGCGATGCTCGGCGGTGACGAACAGGCCGCCGCGGCCACCGTCGCCGCGCTGCAACCGGAGTCGCTCGATATCCGCGACCGCCTGCTCGCGCACGGGGTCGCGGTCGGGCTGGCCCGCCGCGGCGGCGATCACGCCGCGCTGACCCGCGCCTGGCAGGCCGCGTATCCGTTCTTCGATGATGTGGACGCCGACCTGCTCACCCTGCTGCCGATCGGCGAGCTGTGGCTCGCCGGCATCCGGCTGCGCGATGAGCGCCGGATCGCCCCGCTGGTCGATGCCTCCCTGGCTCTGCTCCGACGGCTGGACCAGCCGCCCGCCTGGGCCAATGCGTTCCACTGGTACGGCGTGCAGGCCGCGATCGCGCACGAAAGTCCGGCGGAGCTGTTGCCGCATGCCCGGCTGCTGAAGGCCGCGGCCGAAGCGGGCGACCGGCATGCCGCGATCCTCGCCGACGCGGGCCGCACCTGGGTGCTCGTGCTGCGCGGGCAGGTCGCCGCGGCACCGGTGCAGGCGGCCGTCGCCGGACTCAGCGAAATCGGTCTGACCTGGGATGCCGCCCGGCTCGCCAGTGAGGCCGCACTCGCGGCCGCCGATTCCGCGACCGCGACCGCACTGCTCAAACTGGCCAGAATCGTCCGCGCGGACGCCCGGCCGCAGGAGCCCGCGGCCCGCCAGCCCGCACCCGCCGAGTCCGCTGGCGACGGGCCGAAATCCGCACCCGAGCCGGTGGCGGACGCGGCCATCCTCAGCGAACGTGAGCGCGAAGTCGCCGAACTCGTCCTGCTCGGTCTGACCTATCGGGAGATCGGCGCTCGCCTGTATATTTCCGCCAAAACGGTGGAGCATCATGTCGCCCGTATCCGACGCCGGATCGGTGCCCGTTCGCGTTCGGAGTTATTGTCGATGCTCCGCGCCATGGGACACGGCTCGCTGCTGGTGTGAAAAGGTGCGGGCCGATCCGTGACGCCGAAGCGAGGTATTTGAGGATGGCCACTGGGGTGGGCCTGCGCATCGCCGAGGACAACTGCACAGCGGCCATCGTGACCGACAGCGGCGAACCGCAGTTCATAGTTCGCGAGTCGATCCTGCACATGTCCGACGATGGCGACACCGTGCTCGGCGGTCCGGCACCGGCCGGTCACACGCATTCGATCACCGGTTTCGCCGCCGCGGTCGGCGATCCGGCCGGCCTCACCGTCGACGACGGCGAGGCCTATCGAGCCGAGGACCTGGTCGCGACGGCACTGTTCTGCCTGATCAATCTGACCGCCGAACATCTGAACGGCGCCGCCGAGTTCTACGCGGCCTATCCGGCCGGGTGGCCGTCGGAGTACGTGCTCTCATTGCGTGACGCCCTCGACTACCTGGGCCTACGTTCGGTACTGCTGGTCAGTGAGGGCGATCTGCCCGGCAGCGACGCCGTCGCACCGGAGCTGTCCTACGCCTACGACGCCGCCCGGGCGGCGCTGGCCGCCGTGCTGGCGACCCCCGCCGGTGCGACGCCGCCGGATCCGACCGATGCCGAGAACTCGACCGTGGTCACCGACATCATTCCGGCGGTACCCGCGCCCGATGTCCAGCCGCAGGCCTACTCGGCGGCGCTTCCGGTCGCCGCTCCGCTCATCGCGGCGACCGCTGTCGAGGTGGCCGAACCCAAGCCGCCCGCGGCCCCGGCCAAGCCAGGTCGCACCACCCCGCTGCTGATCGGGGTCGCCGTCGTCATCGGATTGGTGCTCGGCGGATTCGGGGTGGCCGTGCTGTTCCGTGACACCGGCGCGACCGCGGTGCCGCCGGTGCGCGATGCCAAGTCCGACCAGGTGTCGGTGAGCCCGACCCCGCCGCAGCCGCCGGTCGATCTCCCGACCGAGTCGAGCACGACGACCGAACCGCCCATCGTCATCACCAGTAGCGAACCGGAGACGACCACCGAGGCGCCGCCGACCACCACACCGCCGACCACGGAATCGACCACCACGACACCGCCGACCACGACCCGCCCGAGCCGAACCACCACGACCCGCCCCGGAATACCCATGTGGACCGTCCCCGGCTGGACACAACAGCCGTGGCAGCAGCCGTACACGTTCCAGTTCCCACCTCCTGGCTGATTCGGTAGACACCCAGCCGGGTTTGTGCCCTAAAGTGATCCGCTGACCGGTGTTGCCGGAAAAATTGCCGACAAACTGGTCTGTTGCTGGACGAAGACTGTGCGCCAACGGATTCAGGCCATGGCCCACGGACGTAGCTGGCACACTCGTGCCGACGAAGGGACTTCATGCGCAAGTTGGTGGCGCGTAGCGCCGCGGTCAAGGCAGCCTCGATCGGATTGGCCGCGACCGTCTTTATGGCACCCTTACTCGTCACCGGCTCCGCTTCAGCCGCGCCGACCGTGCCCGCCCAGCTGGGCGCCGAGGATCTGCCGCCCGAACTGGTGCAGGCCATTTCACGGGATCTGAAGATGACGCCCGCGGAGTACCTGGCGCGTTCGGCCGAGGCCCAGCAGCTCAGCGACTATGCGCGCGACTTCCGCAATGAGCGTCCCGATACCTACGCGGGCGCTTGGCTCGGCACCGACGGCAAGCCGGTCGTCGCGGTCACCTCGGCCGATGCCGCCAAGATCGCCGCGGCCGATGGATACCAGACCAAGCTGTCCCCGATTTCGGCGAACAGCCTGGAGAACTCACTGATGCAGCTGAATCAGTGGATCAACACGCTGCCGAACGGGATCGCCCAGGCGATCAACTCCGTCGCCGTCGACTTCCTCAACAGCCAACTGGTGCTGACCGTCGCCAACACCCCGGTCGGCCACGCGCTGAACCTGCCGACCCTGATCGCCAACGTCAAGGTCATCCTCTCGCCCAACAGCGGCGGCCCGGTCGAGCGTCGTCCGATGGGCGGCGACACCTACATCACCGCGCCGACCTCGCTGAAGGACACCTCGCTGCGTGGCGTCGATGTCTGCTCGTTCGGCTTCAACAGTGTGGACGCCGCGGGCAACGCGCTGAACATCAGCGCAGGCCACTGCGATCCGAACCTCGAGAAGGACAATCAGCAGGCCGCCGTCTACCTGCCCAACATCAAGGACATTCCGAACAGCATCGAGCTGGGCAACTTCGTGCACGCCCGGCTCGGCGGCGCGACCGCGCTCGACTACTCCGTCATCAAGCTCAACGAGCGTTCGGTGCACGCCGGCATGGACCAGCCGTCGGTGCGCGGTGCCAACGGGACCACGCTGACCGTCACCGGTACCGCCGAACCGGTCACCGGCGCTCCGGTCTGCAAATCGGGCCAGTCCTCCACCTTCACCTGTGGTTTCGTGGTGGCGGATCGGGTCGAGACCCAGCTGTTCACCTCCGAGGGCGTGAGCAAGACCGTGCGCGGCTTCGCCAGCTCGGCCTGCACCCTCGGCGGCGACAGTGGCGGCGCGATCGTCACGGGCACCCTCGCCCTCGGTATCACCAGCGGTTCCAACGCGGCCGACGCACCGGACTGCAACGAGGCCAATATGGCGCTGGCGCAGTACGGCGGCACCGCCACGCTCGGCATTCCGATCCGGTCGATCCTGGCCGATATCGATGCCTCCTCGGGCGGCGGCGTCGGCAACGGCATCGAGGTGCGGACCCGGCCGAACGCCGGGTGAGAGGGCTGTCGGACACCGTATTTCCGACTTCTCGCCCTTCGGTTTCGCAGTGGGCTGAACAACACCTCGACATAAGTAGGCATAACCGGCCGGACACCTTAAGGTATGGGCATGCTCCTGCCACGTATAGGTCAGTTCCGATCAGCTGCGCGACAGACCCGGGTCCGAAAAACAGTAATCGCCGCCTCGGCGGCGATTCTGCTGTTCGGGCCGACGGCGGCAGTAGTGAACGCACAACCGGACCAGCCCGGCCTGCCCGCGGACCTGATCGCCGCGGTCGCGCGCGATCTGAAGATCTCCCCCGACGAGTACCTGCGCCGCGCCGATCTGGCGCAGCAGGTCGCCGCCTTCGCCACCACGGCGCAGCGCCAGTTCCCGCAGGCCTTCGCCGGTTCCTGGCTCGATGACGGCGGCAGGGCGGTGGTGGCGGTCGCGCAGGGCCCCGGCGCCGACGAGGCCCGCGGTGCCGCCACCTCGGCCGGGTTCGAGGTCCGCAATGTCGCCAAGAGCGAGGCGGCGCTGCGTGGTGAGAAGAGCGCGTTCGAACGCTGGCTGGAGGGTCAGCCCGAGGCGGTCTCCGCACTGGTGCGCGGTGTCGTGGTCGACCCCGTCAACAACAGCATCGCGGTGCGCGTCGAGCAGGCGGGTCTGCCGATGCCGAACTTCATCGATCCGTCGCGGGTCATCGTGATGGCGCCGCCGATCGCCGGTGAGCAGCTGCAGGCCACTCCGGTCGCCAGCGCGATGCAGACCGGCCCGCTGGCCGGTGGCGACGCTTTCGCCTCGGTCGCCGGGCGGATGTCGCTGCGCTGCTCGTTGGGCTTCAACGGCACCGACCGCGCGGGCAACGTCGTGAATATCACCGCGGGCCACTGCAATCCCGACATCCCGTCAGCGGGCAGTGCGAACGCGTCCGGCGTCTTCGAATTGGCCGGCGATCGCCCCGGCGCGCAGCTCGGCACCTTCCAGAAGTCGGTGCTCGGCGCGCAGGACTACTCGATCATCCGGATCAACGATCAGGCCAGGGACCGCTTCACGAACAACCTCGTGCGCCAGCCCGGTCAGCCCGTCGCGATCGAGGGCGTCGCGGTGCCGGTGGTCGGTGCTCCGGTCTGCAAGTCCGGTGCGCGCACCGGCTTCAGCTGCGGCATCGTCAACGCCATCGACCAGACCGTGCAGGTCGGCGATCGGGAGCTGACCCAGGCCTTCTCCGCCAACATCTGCGCCCTGCCGGGTGACAGCGGCGGCGCGATCGTCTCCGGCCGGATGGCTCTCGGCATCTCCAGCGCGTCGTCGGTGGCCGACTTCCCGATCTGCGAGATCCCGAATCTGATCGGCGCACTCACCGGCGACGCGCCCCAGCTGTTCGCGCAGCCGGTCAGCGTGGTCCTTTCGGACAATCCGGGCCTGAAGGTCAACAACTAGCTACAACAAACCGTTGGGTGGGTAAAGTTTCCAGCCGACGGCTCGAAAAGGCCGACAGCGGCGACGCTGTCGGCCTTTTTGCTGTCATTGCGGGCGATTCACTGACCTTGCACGCCCGAACGGACGGAAATGCTATGTGGGCCCGCGGCATGTTCCGGCATTCTGGAGTGCATGTGTTTGGTGTTGATCGGTTGGCGGGCGCATCCGGAGTATCGGCTGATACTGGCGGCCAACCGGGATGAGGTCTATGCCCGCCCGACCGAGTCGATGCGGTGGTGGCCCGAGGTACCGGGACTGCTGGCCGGGCGCGATCTCGGGGCGGTCGGCAAGGCCGTGGGCGATCCGCCGGGCACCTGGCTCGGGCTGACCCGAGAAGCACACGGACGCAACCGTTTCGCGACGGTGACCAATGTGCGCAATCCGAAAGCCGAACGCGCGGGCGCACGTTCGCGTGGCGCGCTACTGATGGACTTCCTGCGCGGCAGCGGCGAATCTCCGGGCCCGGAAAAGTACGTCCTCGACGTCGCGGCCGCACCGGATGACTACAACGGATACAACGTACTGGTCTCCGACCTCGAATCGCTGTGGTGGCATTCCAACCGCAGCGCCCTGGCACCGCAGGAGCTCGCACCGGGCTTCCACGGCATATCCAACGGCACCTTCGTCACCTCGGCGGCGCCCGGCCCCGCGGCAGAACTGGAAGCGCCGCAACCTATTTGGCCCAAGGTGCGCAGCGGTCTCACCGAACTGCGCGGCGTGGTCGAATCGGATCCCGGCGCGGTGGGGCGCTACTTCGAGGTGCTGGCCGATCGCACCGAGGCGCCCGACGATCTGTTGCCACACACCGGAGTTCCGCGCAAGCGCGAACGCGCGCTCTCGGCCAGGTTCATCGCGAATGCGATACACGGGACCAGGGCGAGCACGGTATTGCTGGTACGCGAGGACGGTTCGTTCGAGATGGCCGAACGCTCCTTCGGCCGGTTCGGCCGGCGCAAGGGCGCGGAAACCTTCAACGGCAGTTTGGAACTGCGCGAACGACAGTCCTGAAAACACAAAACCGGCCCGGTCTCAATAGAGAACAGGCCGGTTGAGTTCGTCGAATCAGTTCGGCTGCTGAACCGGCGCGGGCTGTGCCGCGGCAGTAGGCTTCGAGGCAGCCGCCACCGGCGTCTCGGCCCACTTCGTGGTGCCATCCGGCGCCTGCAGGGTGTTGAGCAGCTCCATGCCAGCGGCGACCAGCGTCGGACCACCGACGACCATGGTGCCCAGGATGCCGCCGATACCCGCACCGATCGGCAGACCGGCGATGCAGCCGACACCGAACAGCGGGAGACCGAAGATGCAGCCGACGACCGCACCGATCGCGGTGCCGATGAAACCACCGACCGCGGTCGCGATGCCGAAGTTGCTGGCGAATTCGTTCTGCGCGCGCTGGTTCTCGACCGGCGATGCGATGTCCTTGGCGAGGACCGGCTTCGCGACGACCGGCTTATCGGACACCGCGAGATTCGCCGGCTTCTCCGGGGTCACCTCGAGCACGGTGTCGTCGTTCTTCATATCCGCCTTGACCGGCACGAGCTTGCCGTCGACGTCCACGTTGAGCGGGAAGGAGACGAGCGTGGCGCCCTTGCTGTCGCGAACGTTGGCGACCGTGGTCTTCGGATCGTCGGCGGTGGCGCCGGGTTCCTCTGTCAGCGAGAAGGTCCCCCCCTTGAGCGCCGCCACAACGGTCTTGTCCACCAACTTGACGGAGTAGGTGATGCCGGGATCAGCCGGTGCGACCGGCTCGGCATGCGCGGTTCCGAGACCGATGGTCATCGCACCGATGGCCATGGCGGCAGCCGCGGTGGAGCTGCGGAGATTCATTCAGTTTCCAATCCATCTCATGGGTGTCCGCGAGCCGCCTCCGCCACGCGAGAGCGCTCATCAACCCGAGGTGGTCGGTCCCCGGATTCTCCCCGAGCAGTGTGAAGACAAGCACAGCAAACGGAACGTCGTGAGCGTAATCCAACCGACATGAAGATGCGAGATCCGCTACTCATTCTGTGATCCCAGCGTGACTAAGCCTGTCCTTATCGCCGAGACGGCACCGCGCACTGTTTACGGTGGTTGTCGCCCGAACTCACACACGGATCGCACGATCTTCGTGAGATCCCTCACAGGCAGATTGTGGGTCAAGCCCCAGGAAGAGGGGGCAATGCATAACTGCCGATCGTACGATAGACAGGTAAGTTACCGGTGGGTAACTTACCGGCAGTTAGTATACGAGCCAACCCGGGTGGCGCGATCGCCACCCATGCAAGCTCGTGTTGCCTCTAAAGAAAGGTCGCGACATGAATGCCCTGACAGTGACGCTGGGCACGATTGGGGCGACGCTCAGCCTCCTGTGTTGGGCGTCGTTCATCGGCGGCGTGCGGAATATCGTCCGCGCCATCATGATCGGCCAGCCCGCGCCGGACCGTTGGCGACCGTTCTTCCCGCGCATCAAGCAGATGCTGGTGGAGTTCATCGCGCATACCCGCATGAACAAGTTCCGCACCGTCGGCTGGGCGCACTGGCTGGTGATGATCGGCTTCCTCGGCGGCTTCATGCTGTGGTTCGAGGCCTACGGCCAGACCTTCGATCCGGAGTTCCACTGGCCCATCGTCGGCGCCTGGCCGATCTACCACCTGTGGGACGAGATCCTCGGCATCGGCACCGTGGTCGGCATCCTGGCGTTGATCATCATCCGTCAGTTGAACCACCCGCGGATCCCCGCGCGCCTGGCCCGCTTCAGCGGCTCGAAGTTCGCCCCCGCCTACGTGATCGAGTCCATCGTGCTCATCGAGGGGCTCGGCATGGTCTTCGTCAAGGCCGGCAAGATCGCCGCCTACGGCCACTCCGATCCGGCCACCGACTTCTTCACCATGCAGGTCGCGAAGATCCTGCCGGCGAGCACCACCATGGTCGCGCTGTTCGCGTTCGTGAAGCTGATGTCCGGTATGGCCTTCCTGTACCTCGTCGGACGAAACGTCACGTGGGGTGTCGCGTGGCATCGTTTCTCGGCGTTCCCGAATATCTATTTCAAGCGCGAGGACGATGGGACGGTCGCGCTGGGTGCGGCCAAGCCGATGATGTCCAAGGGCGCGCCGGTGGATATGGAATCCGCCGATCCCGATACCGACACCTTCGGGGCCGGGCGGATCGAAGACTTCTCGTGGAAGGGTTGGCTGGACTTCACCACCTGCACCGAGTGTGGTCGTTGCCAGTCCCAGTGCCCGGCGTGGAATACCGGTAAGCCGTTGTCGCCGAAGCTGTTGATCATGTCGCTGCGGGACCACGGGTATGCGAAAGCGCCGTACCTGCTGGCGGGTGGACGTAAGGATATGGGCGGCGACGAGATCGGCCTGGTCGATGCCGAGGGCAAGCCGAACGAGGCCGCGCTGGCGAAGATTTCGGATGCGGCCAAGGCCGAGGCCGAACGTCCACTGGTCGGCGGCGAGGATATTTCCGGCATTATCGACCCGGAAGTGTTGTGGTCGTGCACGACCTGCGGCGCCTGCGTCGAGCAGTGCCCGGTCGATATCGAGCACGTCGATCACATCATCGATATGCGCCGCTACCAGGTGCTCATCGAATCGGAGTTCCCCTCCGAGCTGGCCGGATTGTTCAAGAACCTGGAGAACAAGGGCAACCCGTGGGGCCAGAACGCCAAGGACCGGCTGAACTGGATCAACGAACTCGACTTCCAGATCCCCGTCTTCGGCCAGGACGCCGACTCCTTCGACGGCTATGAGTACCTGTTCTGGGTCGGCTGTGCCGGCGCGTACGAGGATCGCGCCAAGCGCACCACCAAAGCCGTCGCCGAACTCCTGGCCACCGCCGGAGTGAAGTTCATGGTGCTCGGCGCGGACGAAACCTGCACCGGTGACTCGGCCCGCCGTGCGGGTAACGAGTTCCTGTTCCAGCAGTTGGCCGCCCAGAACATCGAACTGCTGAACTCGGTGTTCGAGGGTGTCGAGCAGTCGCGCAAGAAGATCGTGGTCACCTGCGCGCACTGCTTCAACGCCTTGAACAACGAGTACCCGCAGGTGGGTGGCAGCTATGAGGTGGTGCACCACACCCAGCTGCTGAATCGCCTGGTGCGGCAGAAGCAGCTGATCCCGGTCGCGTCGGTATCGCAGAACGTCACCTACCACGACCCCTGCTACCTGGGCCGGCACAACAAGGTCTACAACGCACCCCGGGAGTTGATGGAAGCCTCGGGGTCGACCCTGGTGGAAATGCCCCGCCACGGCGAACGGTCCATGTGCTGTGGCGCCGGTGGCGCGCGCATGTGGATGGAAGAGCAGCTCGGCAAGCGCATCAATATCGACCGCGTCGACGAGGCCCTGGCCACTCTCAATGGCGGCAACGAGCCCTCCAAGATCGCGACCGGCTGCCCGTTCTGCCGCGTCATGCTCACCGATGGCGTCACCGCCCGCAAGGATGGCGGCGAGGTCGCCCAGGGTGTCGAGGTCGTCGACGTCGCCCAGTTGATGCTGGACGCCATCGACCGGGTCGACCCGTCGAAGCTCACCGAAAACCTGACCGTGGTGCAGGAACCGAAGACGGCCCCGGAGCCGGAACCGGTTGTCGCGGAACCCGAACCGGTCGCCGAGACTCCCGCCGAGCCCAAGACCGCGCCCGCCGGCGGCGGCTTGGCGATGAAGGGCGGCGGCAAGGCACCCGGTGGTCTGGGCATGAAGGGCGCGGCCAAGGCACCCGGTGCTGGCCTCGGCATGAAGGGGGCAGCAAAAGCACCCGGCGCCAAGGCACCCGAAGACACCGCACCCGCAGCGGAATCGGCTCCGGCCGCGCCCGCCAAGGGCCTGGCCATGAAGGGTCCGGCGAAGGCACCGGGCGGCAAGGGACTCGCGATGAAGGGGGCCGCCAAGGCACCCGGAGCTTCGGCACCCACCGAGCCCGCACCGGCCGCCGAGGCAGCGGCCACCCCGGCACCTCCGGTCAAGGGCCTCGCCATGAAGGGGCCCGCGAAAGCACCGGGCGGCAAGGGCCTCGCCATGAAGGGCGCGGCCAAGGCACCTGGAGCAAAGGCCCCGGCCGCCCCTGCGGCGACAGCGGCCCCCGAAGCCGCACCGGCTACGGAAACCCCCGCCACCGAACCGGTTTCGACCCCCACCGAGGTCAAACCAACGGTCGCCGCCAAGGGCTTGGCCATGAAGTCCGGCTTCAAACGCCCCGGCCCCAAGGCCCCCGGCTCAGCAACCTCGACCCCGGCTGCGCCCGCTGGTACGGCCTCGACCGCAGAAGCTCCTGCGGCACCAGCCGAATCAGCTCCGGAACCAGACCAGCCCACCAATGGCAACGGCACCCCCGAGGTAGCACCTCCGGCCGCCAAGCCGGGCGGCCTCGGCTTCAAGTCCGGCGCAAAGGCCCCGGGCCGCAAAAGCTGACGGCCACAACTGAACAACACTCGACCCGGGCCCATTCGGACCCGGGTCGAGTTCTATCCACAGCCCGCGCAACTCGAACACCAACCCAGGATGCTGATATCACTGTTTCTAGAAATCTGATATCAGGAGGTTCCCGGACGCTAATCGACATCGACGATGACGCTCTCACCCTCGCCGCAGAGGAACTGGGTACCAAAACCAAGGTCGCCACCGTCAACGCCGCACTGCGGGAGGTAGCCAACCGGCGAGCGGTTTCGAAGATGATTCAGCAGCTTCGCGATAGCGAGACCGACCTACGCCCGAGGCGATGAAGGGAGCCTGGCGCTGAGGACACGGTCCGCCACATCACCGCTTGAAGACGAGCCGACCAGTCGCGAGAGTCAGCGTTTGCCGGATGCGGCGGAAACGAGCAGTTCGACCATGGCGGTGGCCTTTTCCGATCGCGGTGGGTCGCCGGTGATGATGTCGCTCCATACGAAGGCTTCGCCGATGCGCACGATCGCGTAGGCGAGATCGCGGATTTCGATGCGTGCGTCGAGATCCGGCAGTCCGGCCAATCGCGAAGCGGCCCAATCGATCATGCGGCCCTGCACGACGCTGTAACCGGAGGTCAGTACGCGCAGGCCGTATTCGGGATCGTCGGCGACGAACCGGGATAGCGGCTCGAAGGTGCGCACGGTATCGGCGAGCTTGCCGAAATTGCGGACGAAACGTTCGGCGGGCGCACCGGATCCGCGCGCCTCGACCCGGGTGATCGCCTCCGCGATGACGCGCCACACCACCTCGCCGATCACCACTTCCCGACTGCCCCACCAGCGATAGAGCGTGGCCCGGCCGATGCCCAGCTCGCGGGCGAGCTGCTGCATATCGACGCGGCGGCCATCGAGGAACCAGCGGTGCGCGAGGTCGATCACATCCTCGCGCACCGGCTTCGGCGCGAGGTCCACATCGGATCGCGGCGAGCCGTCCGACACGCTACGGCCTCGTCAGTGCCGCGTAACGCGTGAGATGCTGGTCACTGGAACCGAATTCGTGCTCGATCACGGTCAGGCGTTTGAAGTAGTGACCGATCGCGAGTTCTTCGGTCATCCCCATCGCGCCGTGCAACTGCACGGCGTTCTGGCCGATGAACCGCGCGGCACGGCTGATGGTCACCTTCGCGGCCGAGACCGCTCGCGCCCGGTCCGCGGCGGCCGCACCCAGTGCATAAACAGCCAGGTACACCGCGGCGATGGCCTGCTCGAGCTCGATGAACATATCGACCATACGATGCTGCAACACTTGGAAACTGCCGATCGGCTGACCGAACTGCTGCCGCTGTTTGGCGTATTCGACGGTGTCCCCCAGGACTTTCCGCATACAGCCGACGGCCTCGGAAGCGATTGCCGCGATCGCCTCGTCCACTGTCACATCGATTGCGTCCCATGCCGCCCCCTCGATGCCCAAGAGCGCATCGGCGGGCAGCCGGAATCCGCTGAATGTGATGTCGGACCCGAGCCTGTCATCGATCGTCCGGTAGGAATGCACTTCCATACCCGCGGGCGGATCGGCCGCGTCGAATTCGGTGAGGAATAACGAGATTCCGTCCTTGTCCCGCCGATTACCGGAGGTCCGCGCGGTAATGAGGAGATGGGTGGCCAGCGGCGCACTGGTCACCACGGTCTTGACGCCGTCGAGCACCCACGAATCACCGTCGCGGCGCGCGGTGGTCGATACGTCGTGCAACGTCTGACCCGAGGTCGGCTCCAACGACGCGAAGGCGGTCCGCGCGGCACCGGAAACGATCTGCCGCAGTACGGAATCGGCCCGATCGCCACCGCTGCGGTTCAGCAGACCCGCGCCGATGACCACCGTGTCGACGTACGGTTCGACGACGAGCGCGCGGCCCAGTTCCTCGGTGATGATCATCAACTCGACCGGACCGCCGCCCATGCCATCGACGCGCTCCGGCAATGTCGCGCCGAGAATGCCCAGCTCCTCGGCGAATCCATGCCATACGCCCGGCTGCCACCCGGCCTCGGATTTCGCCGCGCCACGACTCTTCTCCAATTCGTAACGGGCGCCGAGGAATCCGGCCACCGTATCGCGGAGGAGTTCCTGCTCGTCGGTGAAGGTGAAGTCCATCAGAGCCCCAATGCTGCCTTGGCGAGGATGTTTCGCTGAATTTCGTTGCTGCCCGCGTAGATCGAGCCCGCCCGGTCGTTGAAATAGCGCAGTGGCGCGACGGCCTGCCAATCCTCGCCACTGCGATATCCATCCGCGGGCGGGGTGAATTCGGCGATCGGCCCGCCGGGTTCGGTGGCGTGCGGCTGGTAGACCCGGCCGCGTGGACCGGCCGCCTCGAGCGCCAATTCGGTGAGTCGCTGACTCAATTCGGTAGCCAGGATCTTGAGCATCGAGGACGCCGGGCCCGGATTCTTGCCCTGTGCCATTTCCGAAAGCGTGCGGTACTCCAGGATTTCGAGCACCTCGGTCCGAATGCGGGCCTCGGCCAGTTTCGCCGCGAACGCGGCGTCGTCGATCAGCGCGTTGCCGTCCGGTCCGGTCTGCCCGCCCGCCGCGGCGGCCACCTCCTGGGCCATGACCTGCAGCATCGGCGAGGCCGCACCGCCGCGCTCGTGGACAAGCAGATATTTCGCGACCGTCCAGCCGTCATCGATCCGGCCGAGCACATTGCTCTTGGGCACCCGGACGTTATCGAAGAAGACTTGGTTCTGCACCTGTTCGCCGGAGGTCATCACCAGCGGGCGAATCTCGATACCCGGCGTCGTCATATCGATCAGCAGGAATGTGATGCCCTGCTGCTTCTTTCCCGCGCGCGAGGTCCGGACCAGACAGAAGATCCAATTCGCTTCCGTCGCGTGGGTCGTCCAGATCTTGCTGCCGGTGCAGCGGAAATCCGCGCCGTCATCGACGGCGGCCATCGTCAGCGCGGCCAGGTCCGAACCGGCCTCCGGCTCCGAATACCCTTGGCAGAAGAAGATTTCCCCGGTCAGGATCCGCGGCAGATAGAACGCCTTTTGTTCCGGCGTCCCGAACGCGATGATCGCGGGCGCGACCATTCGGATCCCCATCGGCGACAGTGTCGGCGCACCGGCCAACATCGATTCGCGATTGAAGATGTAGTGCTGAGTGAGGCTCCACTCGCATCCACCGTGCTGCACCGGCCAGGCGGGCGCGGCCCATCCGCGCTCGTGCAGGATGTGCTGCCATCGCATGCTCGCCGCATGGTCCGGATACACGCTCGTCGCCAGATGTCCGGCCCGGCGCAATTCCGGCGTCAGCTGCTCGTCGAGAAATGCGCGAACCTCGTCGCGGAAGGCCAGATCGGCCGCTGACCAGTTGTAATCCATCTGCCCTCCCGGCGGGATGTGCGTCATCGCATCCGTGTCGCACTGCGGCTCCACGAGACACAATGTACGTCTGTCTCACCCCGGAATCAAACTGAGGCCACCCGCCTGCACTTGACCGTGATCGATTCTCGAGCAATCCGCGCTGAACGCGGCGGCCCGGCCCTAGCAGTCCTCGAACAACGCCTTGACGAAGCCGGCGGACTGATAGAAGTAGTCGTACGCCCACCGGCCGACGGACAGCCGCGGCCGCGGATCCACCATGAGAATCTCACCGTCCCAGCACTTCCCGAGGATGTAGCGGGCCCGCGAGATATGCGGGGTGAAGGTGATGACGATGACTCGACGCCAGCCTTCGGCCGCGGCGCGCTCGGCCAGTTCGCGCCCCTCGCCGCGCGTGGTGCGCGGCGACGGATCGAGGCAGGTGACCTGGAAGCTATAGCGGCTGTGGCAAATTCGATTCATCAGCGCACTGTTCTCATACGGGTCGGAGAACAGCACCTGAGGCGCGTAGCCCGCGCCGGCCAGCCGCAGCCCCAGCTTTTCGCGCCCATCGTGCGCACCGCCGAGCACCAGGATCGCATCGGCCCGCGCGGGCGCGTCGACCCGAGGCCGGACATAGACCGGCCACAAACCCGCGACGAGAACCACCACCGCGACGCCCAGTACCACCCAGGCGCTACGTGCCCGGATTCCGCGGTGGCGTCGCACAAGATCGATCGTAACTGGACCGTCATCGAGGAAGTCTGCGCAGGTCAACAGGGCTGTTCCGGATTCATGTCGCCACATGTACATCTGCTGTTGCCGAGACACTTGCCTCGCTGACCTGCGTCGGCCATCGGCGGGATCTATCAATCGATCATGCGATGCACAGTCTTCGGAACCGGGTACCTCGGGGCCACGCACGCTGCGTGCATGGCCGAGCTCGGGCACGACGTGGTCGGCGTGGATATCGATCCGGGCAAGGTCGCGAAGCTGTCCGATGGCGTGGTGCCGTTCTATGAACCCGGGCTGGAGGAGGTGCTGCGGCGCAATCTGGATGCGGGCCGGCTGCGGTTCACCACCTCATATGCGGAGGCGGCGGCCCATGCGCAGGTGCATTTCCTCGGGGTCGGGACGCCACAGAAGAAGGGCGAGTACGCCGCGGACCTGAAGTATGTACACGCCGTGGTGGATACGCTCGCGCCGCTGCTGGAGCGGCCGTCGGTGATCGTCGGGAAGTCGACGGTTCCGGTCGGCACCGCGGCGGCATTGGGGACGCGCGCTCGCGCGCTCACCGATACCCCGGTGGAGGTCGCGTGGAATCCGGAGTTCCTGCGTGAGGGGTTCGCGGTGAAGGACACGCTTCGTCCGGATCGACTGGTGCTCGGGGTGGATCACGCACGCGACGCGGCCGCCTGGGTCGAGGACCTGGTGCGCGAGATCTACGCGGACCTGATCGCGGCCGAGGTGCCGTTCCTGCTGACCGATCTCGCCACCGCCGAATTGGTGAAGGTCTCCGCGAATGCCTTTCTCGCGACCAAGATTTCCTTTATCAACGCGGTATCGGAGGTCTGTGAGGCGACCGGCGCGGACGTGACGATGCTGGCCGACGCGCTGGGCTACGACGCGCGCATCGGCCGCCGATTCCTCAATGCCGGACTGGGTTTCGGCGGCGGCTGTCTACCCAAGGACATCCGCGCGTTCATGGCGCGCTCCGGTGAACTCGGCGCCGATCACGCGGTGGCGTTCCTGCGCGAGGTCGACAACATCAACATGCGCCGCCGCACCAAGATGGTCGATATGGCCACCCGGGCCTGCGGCGGATCGCTGCTCGGCGCGAATGTCGCGGTGCTCGGTGCGGCGTTCAAACCCGAATCCGATGATGTGCGCGACTCACCCGCGCTGAATGTGGCCGGGATGATCCAGCTGCACGGCGCGGTGGTGACGGTGTACGACCCGAAGGCGGCGGAGAATTCGCGGCGCGTATTCCCCACGCTGAACTACGCGACATCGGTGGCCGAGGCCTGCGATCGCGCCGATGTGGTGCTGGTGCTGACCGAGTGGGACGAGTTCGTCGCATTGCATCCGCAAGACCTCGATCCGGTGGTCCGCAAGCGGTCCATCATCGACGGCCGGAACTGTCTCAATCGTGCCACCTGGAGAGCCGCGGGATGGGTGTACGCCGGACTCGGCACACCGTAGAGTTGCCTGGCGAGGCGGGGGCAACGCCGGATCGATCAGGTCCAGCCTTCGGCACTGTCGGACGTCGGCGGTATGGTCGCGAAGGCGGGCCATTCCACCGGCGGGCGGCGCAGGCTCGCATGTCGTGATGTGTGAAACGGGATGGGCAGCTGATGAGTTCGGTTCTGGGAGTTTCGGTGGGGGCCGGCGCCGTCCGTATGGCGCGGCCACACGCCGCGAACCCTCACGGCCGGGTCGCGCCGCATTCGTTCGATCTGCAGACCATTCCCGTCGTCGAACATCAGGTGGAGGAGCTGGCCGCCGAGGCGATCGGCGTGACGCTCGTTTCCATGCCCGGCATCGCCGCCACCGCGATCGCCTACCGCAGTGAGCAGCACGCCAAAGCGCTGCGGGCGGCCATGGCGCGCCAGCAGCTCACCAATTACGAACTCGTGCCCGAAATCATCGCGGCGCTCGAATTCGCGCAGTCCACCGGGGATATTCGCGGTATCTCCGCACTCGTGGTCTACGACCTCGGCAGCTCCGGATTGACCGTCAGCGTCGTCGACACCGAGACCCGTGAGATCCGCCACAGCGAACGCACCAGCGATATCAGCGGTGACTACCTCGATTCGCTGATTCGCGAACAGCAGATCGCCTCGGGCCGGATCGCGCATCCGCCCGATTCGGCGGGGCTGGCCGCCCTGGACGCGCTGTGCCGCGAGGCGAAGGAACAGCTGTCCACAAACACCGCCGTGGCCCTGCCGAGCGAACAGGGCCTGGTTCTGCTCGCGCAGGAGAACTTCGAATCCCTCATCATGCTGGCGATCGAATCATCGGCCCGGATGGCGCGCGATGTGATCGTGCGCGCCGATCGACCGGTGCACGGTGTGCTCGTGATCGGCGGCTGCGCCCGAATTCCGTTGATCGCCAAGGTGCTCGAACGCTGGATGGGTGTGCCGGTCATCGTGCCCGACAATCCGGAGACGGTGGTGACCCGCGGCGCGGCCCTGCTGGCGCGTCCGGTTCGACCCGTGGGCACCAACTCGCAGCACCACGCACCCGCCGCGGATTCGCTGCTCGATGACGACGAACTCTCGCCCGCTTGGCTATCCGCGCCACCCAAGCGCCGCCGCAAGCGCGAGATCAACGGCGCGGTGCTGACCGTCAGCGCACTGGCCGTGGTCGCCGCGATCGGACTCGGCCTCGGCTACGGTCCGCAAGTCCTGGAACGCGATTCGCAGAGCGGCGACCGCGCCACCTCGATCTCCCCGACCAGCCCGCCGCGCACCACCACCCTCGATCCCCAGATCGCCGTCGCACCCGCAACCACCACCGATGGCAGCGAGTCGGTCGCCGCACCGCCCCCGCGTCGCGCGACGACTTCGGAACCGGCACCGACGCATCCGGGGCCGAATACCATTGTGGTGCCCGGCCTTCCGACGATCGTGCTGCCGACCATCCCGCCGGAGATCTTCCCCTTCCCGCCGCCCGCGCCGCGCTGAGCTGGGCCGGCTCCCGGAGGTAGGAGCGGTTGCGCGATACCTCGCAGTGCTTTCGCGCGTACCTCCAGTGCATTGGACAGAGATCCCGGCGTCACCGACTTCGGCGAATTCGCAGTCGCTGGTGAGCGTTAGTGCCTGTGCGGGTCCTCGTCGTTCCAGCTTTTATAGCCCCGAGGCTCTGGGCGGCGGTAGCCGCGGGGGTCGGTGTTCTCGTAGTCGCTTTCGTACCCTTGCGGGTCGGCGCTGCGGTAGCCCCGATTGCGGTCGTAGGCGCGGGAGTTGGGGACCTGGCCCGGGTCCGGGTCGTCGTCCCAGTCTCGGTCCGAGAACCGTTGGCGGCCGGTGTCTCTCGGGTCGGTGGCCACACCCGTGCTCGATGGGTTGGCGACACCGGCGCTCGATGGGGTGGCGGCCGAACGGGATGGGCCGCGGCGGGTCGAGCCGGTCGCTTCGGACTTCGCGTGCCGGGAGTGGCGGGCAGCAGTGGCGGGTTCGGGTTTGTGGCCGAAGGGGCGGGCGAGCATGACCGCGATCGCGGTGGTCAGCGGGACCGAGAGGGCAAGGGCGATGCCACCGACGGACGAGCGGGCGATTTCGATGGCGACCGCGTCGCCGGTCAAGACGTCGCGGATGGAGCGGCCCGCGACGCTGAACAGCAGCAGCAGTGGCAGCGCGCCGCCCGCGTAGGCCAGGACCAGGGTGTAGACGGTGCTCGCGATGTGGTCGCGCCCGACTCGCATGGCGGCGGTGAAAACCTCGCGGCGCGATGCGGATTCGTCGATGGCGGCGAGTTCGAAGGCGGCCGATGCCTGGGTGATGGTGACGTCGTTGAGCACACCGAGCGAGCCGATGATGAAGCCGGCCAACAGCAGGCCGGTGATGCTGACGTGCTCGATATAGGTGGCGACGTTGGTGTTCTGCTCTTCGGAGAGCCCGGTCAGATGCGTCATCTCGATGGCGACCCAGGACAGCACCGCCGCCACGATCATCGAGGTCAGCGTGCCAAGCAGCGCTGAACTGGTCCGCAGATTCACCCCGTGCGCGAGATACAGCACGGCGTACAGGATCAGCGCACCCGCGACCAGCGCGACCGGAATCGCGGGCTTGCCGTCCAACAGCGCGGGCAACATGAACAGCACAAGCACCGCGAACGCGAAGACCAGCCCGAGCAATGCGCGCAGCCCACGCCAGCGCGCCACCACGATGATCACGACGACGAAGAGCAGCACGATCAGCGTCAGCGGCAGCCCGCGGGAGTAGTCCTCGAACGAGTACATCGGCATCCCGCTGGGGTCGGTCTGCCGGACGATCCTGATGTGGTCACCGGCGTGCAGATCGGGCTGCCCCGGGCCGGGCGGGATTTCGAACAGGGTGCGATTGCCCTTGTGCGGTCCCGAGTCGATGCTGATGAGACTGCGCTGGCAGGTATAGCCGCCGGCGCGCGGCTGTTCGGGTTGGTCGATGAACACCTTGCCGGTCGAACTGCTGCCGCAATTACCGATGTCCTGCAGCACCACGGTCCCGGCCTCGGTCTGCACCGCGCCGCCGCCCGCGTTCTGCATCGGCAATGGAATATCGATGTGCTGGCTACTCGGCCACAGCACGATCGTGGCGATGACGACGATGACGCCGATAGCGGCGAGCAGCCCGACGACAACACGAGCCGCGGTGGCACCGATAGCGATGGGCCCCGAATGGTCGTGGTGATGGTGATGATGCTCGCTCACCGGACTCCTACCTTGTCGTCTGTCGTCCCGGTGCGAGCTTAAAGGATTTCATTTTCAAGATCGGCTCCGACGGCGAGCAACCGCGGCGTCGGGGAACGTTCCGAAGTGGAAGTCGGGAGGGGGCGGCGGAGAGCAGGGGGATGTCTCCGCCGCCCGCAGGTTGGCGCCCAGGGGGGTAGGCAGCCTAACCCGAGGTCAGGTTGTCCAGGGGGGGTAGACAACTTGACCGGGCACTCGAAGTGCCAAGAGAGACTGTACACAAAAAGTCTCGTTTAGCGCTAGCGGATAACTAAAACTCGCAGATATCCGTACGCGAAGTATGTTTCAGTCCCCGAAGCGGGGCGATCCGGTTGCCCAGAACGCGCCAGTAGCAGAACGACCGAACAGTCCCCCTACTGCCGGTAACCCGACAGGAAGTTCCCGAAACGCTCGATCGCGACCGCGAGGTCACGCGCCCACGGCAGCGTCACGATCCGCAGGTGATCATGATGCGGCCAATTGAAGCCGGTCCCCTGCACCATCAGAATTTTCTCCTGGAGCAGCAGGTCCAGGATCAGTTTCGAATCATCGCGGATCTCATAGACGTTTGGATCCAGCTTCGGGAACGCATAGAGCGCGCCCTTCGGCTTCACACAGGACACGCCCGGGATCATGTTCAGCCGCTCCCACGCGACATCGCGCTGCTCGAGCAGCCGCCCGCCGGGCAGGATCAGATCCTCGATGCTCTGATGTCCGCCGAGCGCCACCTGAATCGCGTGCTGCGCGGGCACATTCGGGCAAAGCCTGGTCGAGGCGAGCAGGTCGATACCCTCGAGGAAGCCGGCCGCATGCTCTTTGGGGCCGGTGATCGCGAGCCAGCCGGAGCGGTAACCCGCGACCCGGTAGGCCTTGGACAGACCGTTGAACGTCAGGCACAGCAGATCGGGCGCAAGCGAGGCCAGCGAGATGTGTTTGGCGTCGTCGTAGAGGATCTTGTCGTAGATCTCGTCGGCGAGCAGCAGCAGCTGATGCTTGCGCGCGAGGTCGACCAACTGCTGCAGCACCTCGGCGGAGTACACCGCGCCGGTCGGATTGTTCGGATTGATGACCAGCAGCGCCTTGGTCTTGGCGGTGATCTTCGATTCGATATCGGCGATATCGGGCTGCCAGCCGTTGGACTCGTCGCATAGGTAGTGCACCGGCGTGCCACCGGCCAGGCTCGTCATCGCGGTCCACAGCGGATAGTCGGGCGCCGGGATCAGCACCTCGTCACCGTTGTCCAGCAGCGCCTGCATGGTGATGGTGATCAGCTCGGAGACGCCGTTGCCCAGGTAGACATCGTCGACGTCGAGTTCGGGAAAGCCAGGGACCAGCTCGTAGCGGGTGACGATGGCGCGCCGGGCCGAGAGGATGCCCTTGGATTCGGAGTAGCCCTGGGCATAGGGCAGTGCGGCGATGATGTCACGCATGATCACATCGGGCGCCTCGAATCCGAAGGGGGCCGGATTGCCGATGTTGAGCTTGAGGATGCGATGCCCCTCCGCCTCCAACCGTGCCGCATGCGCGTGTACCGGTCCACGAATTTCGTAGAGGACGTTCTGCAGCTTCGTGGACTGCTCCAGCGCGCGTGGCGGGTGATGCGGTAGGTGGCTTGGACTCACCCGTCCTATGGTGCCATCCCTGGCAACCGTGTTTTTTGCCGCGCGGGCGCGGCGTGTTCGCGGCCCCCGTGTGTCTCGCGTCCGAGCCGTCGAGACTCGCGCCTACGGCGCATGCGCTTCGACGACTCGGACGCGAGACGGGCCGCGAACGGTCGCTCGTAAGACTCGCTCCGTGGTGGTTGCTAGTGCTGATAGGCACGTTCAGCAGGTGGTTTCACCCGCGTGCGGTCGGCATCAATGATTGGACTCAGGCCGACGAAGTGCCCGGCGGGATGCCTTTGGCCGCCGTGGATCCGCAGAATTCCTCGATCCGCTCATCCAGGAGGCGCGCTTCCACGGCATCGTGGAACGCTGGACCCGCGATTCGGTGCCGCACGCCGAGGAGCCGTTCCTCCAGTTGGGCGATGCGCTTGTCCTCGGCGAGCCCGAGCACCGGAAGCAGGGCGGCGGCCGCGCCGTCCAGGCTGCCATTGATCAGGTGCGCCGCGGCGCTGTCGACCCGAGCCATTGCCTCGGCCCCATAGGAGCGCTGCTCGGACGGACCGCTCGCGTACAACTCGATGGCCCGCTGGGTCGCGGATAATGCGGGTTGGGCCTGACCGAGATGGATATAGGTCGCACCCGCGTAGTAGTGGGCCTTCGCCTCGTTGAAGCCGAAGACACCGCCGACCTCGTCGTGCAGGGTGTCGGCATCCGGCGCCTCGCGGGCAGCATCGGCGGCGCGAATGCAGCGATCGGCATCGGCGGCACTGCCCAGCTGGGACCAGATCCTCGCCTCGATATTCAATAGTCGTACCTTGGCCGTGGCCGATTCGGCGAACTCCTGTCCGCTCTGCGCCAGCAGGACGCCGCGGCGCGGGCGGTCGGACCAGTATTCGATGAGCGCGTGCATGCCGCGGGTCCAAGCGCGCAATCCGTTGTGCCCGCACAGCTCCGAATACGCCCAGGCCGCCCTGATCTGCTCGCCTGCGGCATCCAGATACCCCAGGTCGGTGCTCGCGTTGGCGAGCAAACCCGACAGTGTGCCCGCCAATAGGTATAGATGACTGGTGTCGGCGGGACGCTGATGTCCCTCCAGCAGTCGGTAGACCCGGCGTCGCACCCGCAGCATCTCCACCATCATCGGTACCGGCGGGATGTGCACATAATCGTTCGCGATGCGCGTGACATCGGCGTCGAGCTGTTCCAAGGTGGTAGCACCCACATTCGTGCTCTCGGCCTGGCCGGCGTGCTCGCTCGCCTCGTGGGCAGCCGCCATGATCAGATCCCTCTCCGAAATCGCTGCTAACGCATCACCTCTCATCGCACCGGCGTCTATGAGAGCCAAAAGGTCCGCGTCACTCGAATAATTGACGCGGGCCGAGGCATCGGCCCGCGTGTCGAATCCGGGCGCGGCTGGTCGATCGAGCACAGGCTGATCGATCATGGCCGCGAACCGTGCCCGCACAACATCATCGGACCTGGCCAGAGATGTATCGAGAGCGGCTTGATTGATCGGACGTGGATGGACCCGCGCGCCGCCGGCCTCCCACTTCGATACGAGGCGCTCGTGCACTCCCAGATGTGCCGCGAACTCACGAATACTCATCCGCCTGGCATCGCGCAGAGCCCGGGCTTCTCTACCTGACCAGTGCCGGACCACGATGCCATCCCTTCCGATCGAACTCCTTCCCAGGGTACGAGCGCTTAGTGAGTGCGGCCACAAATAAAGCGATCCGCTATCAGAGGCAGCGGAATGGCAGTGGAAGGCGAGCAGGTTGGCATAGCCGAATCACGGCCTCCCGCAGGACCCTTGAGCGGAGGAAGGCAAGGAGCGGCCGTGAATGTGGAAAAACTCAGAACAGTCGACGATTGGGTGGCCTTCTACCGACACGAGTTCGGGTTACCGGTTACCGAACGCGGCGGGTTCGTCATGCTGCCCATCAACGGCCGGGTCTGTGTCGTCCACCTACCGACCGCCCGGGCCGAAAAGGTCAGGGCCGCATTGGAACAGCAGGGGACGAGGGGCCCCATGCTGGCCAGGCAGATCCGCTGGAGCTTCCTTGCCGAGCCGGACAGCCGGCCGGGTGCGCAGGTATTGGAGGTGCTGAACCGTCTCGATATCGGCATACCCGCCATCGGCAGTGCCGTGATGTTGCCGACCGGGCTCGGGCGGTGGACCCGGGAAGGGTGCTTCTGGGTCAACCCACCGAGTCACGGCGACACGCTCCCACCGTTGTCCGTCATCATCACGACGGCATTGGCAGTGGGTGCGGGCGGCGGGGACTGAATGCGTCGTCGGTCCCCGCTGTCGTCCGGCACCGAACCTACCGAGCCCGCCCCTTTACTGGCAGTCGACAGGGGCGGGCTCGGTAGGTGTTTTCGGGTCGAGACCGGCGCAATCACGCGATCTGGCGTGGACGAATGGGCAGTGAAAAGGCGGCGGAGTTGCGGAGGGCGAATGTGGTTGGCGTCGATGGCATTTCCGCCGGCGGTGCACCGAGCAGGTCGGGTTGTCGCCGATGACCTATGGGTCGCTGATGCGGCTAGGTGGGCAGCGGGAAGTTCAGGTAGGACTTCGAGGGCGTCGGGCCGCGCTGGCCCTGGTACTTCGAACCCGCGGTCGTGCTGCCGTACGGGTTCTCGGCGGGGCTGGTCAGCCGGAGCAGGCAGAGCTGGCCGATCTTCATACCTGGCCAGAGGGTGATCGGCAGGTTCGCCACATTCGACAACTCCAGCGTGATGTGGCCGCTGAAGCCCGGATCGATGAAGCCCGCCGTCGAATGCGTCAGCAGGCCGAGCCGCCCCAGACTCGACTTGCCCTCCAACCGACCGGCCAGATCGTTCGGCAGCGTGCAGACCTCCAGCGTGGAGCCGAGCACGAATTCGCCGGGATGCAGCACGAAGGGCTCACCGTCGGCGGGTTCGACCAGGCTGGTCAGCTCGTCCTGGCGTTGCGCGGGATCGATGTGGGTGTAGCGGGAGTTGTCGAAGACCCGGAACAGTCCATCCAGGCGCACATCGATACTCGACGGCTGGATCAGATTTTCCTGGAGCGGCTCGACGCCGAGACGCCCAGCGGCGATCTCCGCACGGATGTCACGATCGGAAAGCAGCACGCCGACGAGCGTAGCGCCTGCTGGATGACGCTCCTCAGCCGCCGCTCGATGACAACCCGAGAGCGACACCCTCTCAACTGTTCAGCACTGCCGCAGGAACTCTCGGACGGCCTTGGCGAATCCGGTCGGATCGCCCTTGTGCACGAAGTGATCGGCATCAAGGGTGATCAGCGCGGAATTCGGCCGCCGGGCGATTATCCCGTCGGCGAGGGCGGGGCATGGCTGTCGGTTGCCGGTGACGAGCAGAGCCGGACAGTCGCTGCCCAGCCAGTCGGCCCAGTGATCTGAGCCTCGGAATCGAACATATCCTGGCCGACGCACATCAGCGGCATCAAGAAGGCCGCCGAACGCTCAGCCGAAAATCCGGAGTAATCCGGACCTGGGCCGCCCGGCTCGGCCGGGGAGTGAGTTGACCGACGTAGTGCCTGGTCTGATAGAGTCGCGAGCGCACTCGGTGCGGTTCGCCGATGTAGTTCAATGGTAGAACTTCTGCTTCCCAAGCAGACAGCGCGGGTTCGATTCCCGTCATCGGCTCCACAGGAAACCCCCGTTCAGGGGGTTTCCTTCTACCACTGCATCTCCGGATTTCTCGTTGGTGTAGCCAGCAGCGCCGCGACGTCGCGCGATGCTGTCGACGAGGGCCATCTCGATCCCCGTTCACGCCTCCGTCGGCCGATCGGCCGGACCCACGGAGCACGCTCGGCACACTTGGAAGTACCCCAAACCTACAGGCCACATAGTGTTTTCGCACTACCACGCAAGCCCGAAATACAGAAGTTTTGGTGTGATGCACCTCCCTGATACTTTCCATTTCCCCTGGTCGCCCGACTCCGTCGGCCGCGCCGAGAGCGTCGACCGCACGTGTTGTATCGACCGCAGAACGCAGACCGCCCCACCCTTGGACAAGGACGGGGCGGCGGGCTCCGACGCGGACTCTCGCTACTCCTCGATATCGGCCGACTCGGCGAATCGCAGTCCCGGCCAATAGATCACCGTCGAATGGTCACGGACGTCGACGCGGCCCGCTGCCCGCAGATCGGCGGCCAGCTCGCCACGGCTGCCGTTCAGACGATCGTCGAGTAGATCCCTGAACCTGCGGAGGGTCTGGACGCGGCGCACCTCAAGTCCGAACGCGACAAACTCGCCGTCGAGAGTGTCGTACCCGTAGATGTCCTCGATGGCTTCCCGAAATATCTGCGATTCACACCGTGCAGCCGATAACCGAAATCAAATGTGACCGTGCCAAACTCGGCGACCGCCGCTGTGGCCGCTTCCAGAATTTCGCGGGTGACGGTCGCGAGTTCCGAAGGGCGAAATCGTCCAAATTCCGTCCGGATTCCAACCGGATTCGGACGGAGTTCGAGTCGAACGCAGGTAGAACCTTGCCGACGAGTTGCGTGCTGTTTTTGGGGTACCTCGACCACCAATCGAAGCGCACCGGCGTTGAAGCGATGCGGAAAAGCGCAGTTCGGCAGGCCAGAAGGGTGGATAGGCGAAGGCTCGCAACGCCGACAGAGCAGGTAGCAGGGGGTAGCAAGTGCTACAGCAAACGGCAACCAAATGGGTGGCAAATCTGTACCAGAAAAAGAAGTAGAAAAAGAAGTACCTACTTACGTAGGTACTGAAAAGACTTCATCGACCGCTCCGCAGCCGACGGCGACAATCAACCCGCCTGGCTTCGTCGAGTTCTGGGCCGCCTACCCGCGCCGCACCGACAAGGGCGGAGCACGCAAGGCCTACGCGAAAGCCATCACCCGCACCGACTCCTCAGCGATCCTTGACGGTGCCCGCCGATTCGCGGCAGATCCGAACCTCCCCGAACCGCAGTTCATCCCGCACCCGGCAACATGGCTCAACGGCGAACGCTGGACCGACGAGCCACTTCCCCCGCGATTCCGGCCCTCGTCCGCGCCCAGTCCTCAGCGCCCGAACGGGCTCACGCCAGCAGAAATGAAGTTCGCGCAAGCCGAAGCGCTCAAGGACAACCCTGACCCACGCATCCTCGCAGCTGCCGGAATACCCATGCCGCACAACACAATTCGTGAACTAGACGAATGGGCCACCGTCGCAATCGAGTCCGCGTCATGAGCTACACGGTCCGCTACAGCCGACCGCCGTCGATGAGCATCAGCTACGACTGCGGCGGAATGTCGTGCGGTATCGGCACTATCGAGCACGACGGCGACTCGTTCGTGTGCTCCGACTGCGGTACGTCCTGGACCGATGAGGGCGACGACGGCGAGCTGCACGAGCAGTGGTCCGGTGAGACACCGGTCGGCGATCCAGTCCACCCCGACGCCTGGTTTCCGAGGAAAAGAAGCCTGAAGTGACTCCCGACGAAGTGTTGATCCTGCTTCAGGTCGCGCAGTCGTACGACAGCCGAAACATCGACCGGCTGATGCAATCCGCGCGGCTCAACGCCGCGACGCGGATCGGCTGGAAGCGAGACGATGCGCTGCAAGCGATCCGCGAGCACTACGCCGTCTCGACGGAGCGGATCATGCCCGCGCATGTGACCGCGCTGATTCGTGCGGCAAGGCCAGTGCCATTCGCGCCAAAGTTCCAGCCCGCCTTGACAGTTGCGCCGCCAGCATCGGAGGAAGCCCGTTCGGCCGCGAGAGCTTTGTTCGCCTCCAAGGCCCGAACGCAGGAACCACGGAATAGGCCCCTGCGTCGACACAGACGGACGGAACCTATGCCGGTATGGGGGCGAGGTTGGTCCGGACCTACAGAGGGCGTTCACGGGCGATCTTGGGCGTGTCCTCGGCAGGTTGCGGGCGAACCGCGGCGAGTAGGCGGTGAGGCTGCCAGGATGACGGCGTGATCGACTGGCTTGCAGCAGATCCCGTGTCAACGGCAACCACATGGAAAGACTTCCTGCCTGTCGGTGTGCCGTTGGCGACCGTGAGCGCAGCGCTCATCGCGGGTAGGTATCTAACGCGCAATTCCAAAAAGACGCCGTACGAACACCTCGACGTCCTGATTAAGGCGCGCTCCGGATGGCCCGATGGGCTCGACGGCCGCGACTCCGTGGACAGGTCGATCGGTCACGCACTCGCGCAGATCCGGGTGAATGAGGGGAGCACTGCTCACCCTGCGCCGACGGCCGAGGCGCGAGAGGCTGACGAGCGCGTGGCTGACGAGCTTCGAACCCGCACAAGGTTTGACGTGGTGATCCTTGGTTCGCTTTTTCTGGCCGTTGCTCCCTTGTTTGTCGTCGTCGTCATCGCGTGGTGGGAGGGACTGGATCAGTTTGCGGATGATCCAGTTGCCGGGGTTCTCAACTACATCGCCGTCGGGGCCGCTGGCTTGCTGCCGATCGTTAGCGCCGCGAAAGTAGTGGAGGCCGTGCGATGGTTGAAGAGGGATAACGCCGAAAGGTCGAGGCGCGTACCGGTCCGCCTGACGATGACATCCCGGAGCAGTGGTGCGACTACTAGGCGGACTCGGAAGTCTGGCCCGGCTCGCCGTCGGCGGGCACGAGCCGCCTGATATCGGTCGGCCACTGATAGACACCGGGCTTCGGCTCGTCGACGGATTCGACGAGCGCGCGGTTCGGGTCGCCATCGACACCGACTTCGATCACGCTGACGCCGCCTTCGCCTAAGCGGACGTGGGGGGCTACTCCGATCGCCACGGGGGCAGGTTAGCGGCGTAGACCGACAGGTTCGGTTCGCTGTAAAGCTACCGACAGCGGGCGGTCTATGTACCGTCTTGCTGTGTCCGACGTGGAGAAAGTGACGGCCGAGACGGCCGCGGGTGGAAGTCCTGACCGTGGGCTGGTCTTGAGGCGAAGCCGATCGCTTTTGTTCGGCCTCGTCGCCACGACGGTCGGTGGTGGAGTGGCGGGGTTCAGTGCAGCCCTGTTGTTCGGAGTGCAGGCGGGGTTTTCGCAGCCGCTCGCGACGTTCCTTGCCGGTGCTGGCGCGGTTTCCGCTGGCCTCCTGGCCTATCTCAACGGTCAACACAGTCGCGCACAAACCGAAGCTCATCACAAGGCTGATATGGAACGCGAGCGCGAGCGCCACCAGGAAGACTCTCGTCACACGAAAGAGTCGGCCCTGCGTGACCGCTACACCGCCATTACCGCCCAGATCGCCGACGACTCTGCCGCCATCCGGCAAGCGGGTGTGTACGCGCTGACCGCGCTCGCCGACGACTGGCATGCCTTCGGCGAGGACGACGAACGACAAGTCTGCATCAACCTGCTCCAGTGGTATCTACGTGTTCCGTTTCCCGAAGGCAACGACCCTGAGAAACCGGATCTGTCCGAACGTGAAATTCGACAGACCATCGTCAGCATTCTTGCCCAACGTCGAAGTCGATCGGCCGACGACCCGAAATCCTGGAAATACACCGATATCAGCCTGCATCAGGTGTCTCTGCCCAATTGCCACCTCGTTCAGTTCAATCTCACCGGTATTCACCTGTACCGCGCGAACCTTTCCCGCGCGGATTTGTCGGCCGCGAACCTCGCCGACGCGAAGCTCACCGGGGCGAACCTCACCGGCGCAATGCTCGTCATTACAAAGATGACGGACGCGATGTTGGCACGCGCAAACCTGACCACAGCAGAAATGTATGGGGTGTTCCTGAATGGCGCAGACTTGTCCGGCGCGAACCTGGCCGATGCCCGCCTGCTTAAAGCGGACCTGATCGAGGCAGACCTGACCAGTGCGAAGCTGGTCGGCGCAAACCTGGTCGGCGCAAACCTGACCGGTGCGAAGCTGGTCGGCGCAAACCTGACCAGCGCAGACCTGACCAGCGCAAACCTGACCGCCGCGAACCTGACCAATGCGAAGCTGGTCGATGCTCGCTTGTCCAGAGTCACCTACAACGAGTTCACGCAGTGGCCGGAGGGGTTTACTCCACCACAACCCGATGCCTGACCGCCGATAACGCCCGCTTATCGGCGGCCAGAAACGGCCGATTCAGTGAGGTTGCTGGAGATCCGAAATCTACTATCAGGCGTCGTCGCTCCCGTCGACGACCACCTCGATCTCGGGAAGCAAAGCAGGTTTCCACTGCGCGCCTTTGAGGCCTGCCCTCACACGCAGACACAGCCTGCGCTCATGCCCGGGGCGGATCTTCACCCAGAAGGCCACGGAACTACCAGCCTCCATCGCTTCGTTTCGCTCGGCGCGCTCGGCAACCACATCAGCCTGACGACTTACGTCGAACGTGATGCCGGGGCTGTCATAGATTTCGATGACGAGATGGTCCAGTTCGCCTCGTTCCAACTGGAGCTTCAGTCGGAATGATGATGCACCTGTTGCGGCAACCAAGCGCGGCTTTTTCCACAGCGGTGCGAGTTCCTCGTGTCGGCGCCGGGCGTCGATGTCGGCCATCCGATGTGCTGCGTCTGCTGACCTTTTCGCCGATTTCGCTTGGCCGACGGCAATAGCCGCACTGATCGACGCGATGGCGGCAGCGATCACTGCAACGGCGAGCATCAACCACTGGGCCAGACTCATACCCGGGAGAGTAGCTGTCGCCGACGGCCCTATCCAGGGAATGCGCTCCGTACTGGGGTACGGAGGCCAGCTCCGAACAGGACACAGCGCCTGCCGAGTAGGTTCCAAACTCGGTGATAGGCCCGGTTTATCGGCGGTCACACACGTGAACGGGCGCAGCGCAAACAAGTTGGTCAGGACCCCAGTGGATGCGGGAGGATCTACACATGAGAAACGGGCAGGCAGGGCGGTGTATCTTTTGCGGCTCGACGGGTCTTTCGAAGGAGGACATCTGGCCTCGATGGATTCGCCGCGCCACCTCCCATCCGGGAGGCGATAGCTCGTCTCAGCTGATCACCCACGCGTTCATCACTGATGCCGCTGCGGTTTTGGTCCCGGAGCATCGCCAGCGGCAAGGTCCGACTACCTCGCGGAAGGTGCGGAAAGTCTGTCGAAACCACTGCAACGGCGGCTGGATGTCGAGGCTCGAGACGGCAGCGATGCCGCTGCTCTTGCCGATGATTAAAGACACGCCAAACTGTGTGCTGTCGGTTGCCGACCAAGAGACGGTCGCACGTTGGGCGGTGAAGACCTCAATCATGATGCAGTTCACCGATGAAAGCACCAAAACGTCCCACCCTGATGACGACATAGCCTTCTACCACGCCCGTAAAGCATTGAGCATGAACCGGGTATGGCTCGGTAGGCACGAAGGCACGCGATGGGATCGTCGGCACTACCACGCGAACGCGGATATCTCCGACGCGACAAGGCGGCAGATTATCGACAAGTGGGGCACGACAACCTTCGTGGCCGACCGCTTGGTCGTGCTGGTGCTCTGGGATCCGCCGGGCCTCCTTTCCCCCTTGTTTCCGTACTCGTCGGAAACGGTATGTGTGTGGCCAGCCGTAAAGGAAGTCGTTTGGCCGCCTGCCGGTACGTTCACCGACGAAGCCCTGCAGCAAGCCGCGCTCTGGGTGCACAGAGCCGCCGGACGGGCCATTCGGAGCAGGGGGCAAGCGTAATCGGTGGTCAGAATCGGGATCCGCTGAATTTCCAGTGCCGTCGAGACCGGTCGATCCTCTCGGCTTTTGTGGCTGACTAACTTATCTGTCACTGGCTGAAGTGTCCGAGCTGGCGGTTGTCGCTGTTCTGACCACGGTATCTGTCACCGATTCTTCATGGTTGTTGTCACCAATCTGCTGGCTTTCCAGTCGAGAGGCCGCACGCCAGTGGCCTGGGCCGAGGAAACGGCGCAGGGACCGAAACGGCCGCTGCGGTTGTGAACCGGGCTCATACTTGTTCGGCTGGGTCTTCACAACCAAGCTGGCGCGGCTCAACGTTATCCAGCCAGCGTTCGCGCTGCTGATTCCTTGTTCGAGAGCACTCAACCGTGGGAGGCGCAAGTGACTGAGTTCGAACTGGAAGGCGAAGTCGAGGAACTGGTCATACCGTTATCGGAGATGGGCGGGAACGAGCCCGATCTACCGGGCGCTAGTGGGTCGCGAGCCAGGATCTACAACGATTACCCACTCGCCATCACGTTCATCCGGAAATCCGGCGGCTCGTATCGTCACATGCTTACTTTGGGTCCCGGTTCCACCACCAGCGATGAGTTCTGGAGCGACGACGAACTGTTCATAGTGACCAACACCGGATTCAAGTACTTGATGGAGTTCAGGTCCGGCGGACGCGACTGGACGTTCTACACCCAGCGCTCGGCGCGTCTGGCGGCCGGTACGAACAACGTCAGCCGCTTGTTTGGAATTAGCTCATCGGCGACTGACGGGGCCGAGCAGGCTAGTGATGGCGCGCGAGGCCGGTGAGGGTTTGAGGTAGCGGCGTAGGTTGTCGGGCGTGCCGTGTCGGGATTCGGCCATCAGCTCCAGCGAACAAGACTGGCTCCGGCTTCACCGAAGTGGGGCAGGCCTGAGTGTCGGATTTCCGGTTTGCGCGCCCGACAGCCACCGCAAGGCCATCCACCGCGTTCGGTGACAGATATCGTGATCACCTGACAGATATGGTGGTCAGCCACAGCTTTCGCGCGGCACGACACGAAGCTGAGATATGTGGGAGACTCGAAAGTATGTTCGATACATCTCTCGCGGTGGGCGACCCGGTCACCTGGTGGTCGGACACGCATGGGCGCGGTGTCGAACCCGCGGATCCAGCGGCGGTGCGCCGCACCGGAATCATCGCCCAGGTGCACCGGAGCCCGAGCGACCCCAGCCGAATCGTGGCCTACAGCGTCGCCTGTTGCAACACCCTCGGGGAGTACCTCGTGACCCTCCGTCCCGACTACGGTCACCAGCCCACGCGGACGACGAAGTAGGGTCCTCTCAGCTTTCGCGCGCTACGGCCGATATGCGCCGTCCGTCGCGGGTGTTCACGTAGACGCTCGGATCATCATCGGCGCGCGCTCGAATGACGGCGAAAACGAGACCGTCATCGGTGACGGATGCGACGGCTTCGTCGAGTCCGGAGGCCACCGACACCGACACCGCGTCATAGGCGGCGAGACCGGTTACGGCTAACCACCCTTCGCCGCCCTCGCCGTCACCGTGGAACCTGATTCGCAAACGTTGGAGCGGCATGTGATCCGGCGAGCGGACGCTACGCGGCCCGGCCGGTCGCGTCGCACCGAACGTGGTGCCCTCCACGAACCATTCGCCGCCACGCGGATCGGCGAACACGATCCATCGGCCCTCTGCGCCGTCGATGAGGACAGCGGCGACATCGTCGCGGATGACGGCAGCGACCGGGCTCAGATCCCGGTCACTGCCCACGAGGGCGCGGGTTGCCACTGCGACCGCTGGATGCTGCTCGAGAGTCGTCATTCGGCTACGCCCTTCCGTTGTTGTCAGCAGATCGCCGCGATGGTGCTGCTGTTGTCGGGTTCGCGGTCCCAGTTGCCATTAAACGCGTTCACGATCGCCTCGGTGTGGAACTGGTAGAGGATCCCGGCCGACGAGCACGACGCCGAGTACAGCGTTTCGACATCGGGATCGGTGGTGTTGTCGTTGCGTTCGGAGTGAACATAGTGCTTGCCGTCCGTCGGGTCGTAGCGCCACAGCTTCGTAGTCACGTTGCGCAACGCGGGCTTTCCGGTGCAGTGCACCTTGAACCCGAAGTTGATCGGCGCTATCGAGTTATGGTCGGTTTTCCATGGCTCGATCGCGTGGATGAAACACACGATGTTGTCGGCCGACGCGGTACCGGTAGCGCCGCCGACGAGCGTCGAGCCGATGCCGAATCCGGTGAGCAACGCCACCCTGATCAGGTTCCTCATCACTTCCCCTATCTATCTACTTACCGCTGTCTGCGGGTCAGAAATCGCCTGTCGCGCGGTTGGATTCCTCCGCTTCGACCCGCTCCCGGATGGCCTCCACAGTCCGGTCTTTCGGGATGCGCTCGGGCCACACGATCACCGCAACCACGACCCCCAGCGGCAAGCCGGACGCCAGCATCAAACCGAGCATGATCCACCCGTCGCCGATCATCGAACCTCGTTGTCCCGCACGGAGATCGGCTCTACGTCGATCACTGAAGGCATGGACAGGAGGCCCTGACGGACTTCGGTCAGAAGGTCTACGTCGATCGGTGCGAACGTCGCAGCGGCATTCACGGCCGTGGCGTCGGCGTGGAGGTCGCGGAGTTCTTCAGGATCAATCAGCCACCCGTCTTCGCCGACTAGGTCCCATGATCCGTCGTCATGCTGGAGGTAGCGCGGGCCGCCCTCCGGGGCAAGCGCCAGTTTCCGAGCGTCTTCGTCGTCACGTCGTACGGGAAGGTTCATCTCCCGCCCCTTCGGTCGTCCGGTTGGTGAGCACCCGCCGCCGAGGACTGCCGCCCACTCGGGCCATCCCATGCGGGCGAGTGGTTCACCGGATGAGGGGGCGGTGTGGCGTCGACCCGACGGCGGGGCCACGAAAGACGCTATGGCGCAGGCAAACAGCGGCGATACAGAATTGCGGCAGATTGCGCGGCAATCCTCTGCAATCGTTGGTCTGAGCAGGGAGAATTGCAGAGTCACACACGTAGAGTTGCGCGAACAAGGAGTAGGCGATGACCAACGAACTGCGATTGCTCGGGTCAGGATCGAAAGATGGAGGTTGCCCGGCGTTGTATGCGCTCGGCCCGGACGCCTTGATCGTCCAAGGGCTTCACACCCGCGACGGTCACGCCGTCCTCGTACCCCATGCCTTGCTCGACTGGGCTGAGCCCGGAGCCGCATTGCGTGTCGAAACCACCGAGACCCCCGGCCTGCTACTCGTCGCCGGAACCCCTGTGCCCGACAGTATTCGGGCGAAACTCACCCTGGATCCCGACGAGACCGCTGTGGAGGTTCCACGATGCGCGCAGTGAGCGGCGAACTCGCTGGCGAAGGCATCTACGCCGAGTACTTCCGGGCAGCGAAGGTGTCTGCCGTGCATGTCGAAGTGCAGGATTCCTACCAGGTGCCGGACGAGTACGAACCGCTGGTGCGGTGGCGCGAATCCCGCGACATCGTCGAGACCGACGGCGGTCGCCAGTGGTGCGCCCTAGTCGCCGAAACAGCGGCGCGCGGCGTGACCGTGGCGCGGGTGCGAGTGGTGTCGGTGCCGCACACCGAGTACACCGCGTGGCTGCTCGATGCGTGCGCGCCGAATGCCGCAGCGGGCGAACAGATCCGGTATCTCCCCCGGCATCTCGCAACCGGCCACATCCCGCAGGACGACTACTGGCTGTTCGATGACGAACGAGTCGCGTTCAACACCGTCGACGAGACAGGCGACGCGGTCGGCCTCGCCGTCACCACGGATCCGGACATCGTCGCGGTAGCCGGTGCCGGGTGGCGTCGGCTGTGGGAGCAGGGCATCAACCGCGCCGACTACCGATTGGAATACGCGGCACAGTGAGCAGCAGCGTCGGGCAGGCAAGGGCGGCTCTGGGGGCTCGCTTGCGCGAGCTTCGCAGGGACGCCCGCCTGTCCGGCAAGCAACTCGCCGAAGCGTGCGGGTGGCATCCCGCGAAGGTGTCCCGCATCGAACTGGGCAAGCAGCAACCCAGCGAAGACGACCTACTCGCCTGGTGCCGCGCCACCAATTCGCCTCTCGTCTATGACGACCTGGTCGCCACTCTCCGCAACCTGCAATCCATGTACCTCGAGTGGCGGCGCGTCGTGGCGTCCGGCCGCGCCCACCGACAGCGGCAATCCCTTGAGATCGAGGGCCGCGCCCAATACGTCAGGTGGTTTGAATCGTGGGTGGTGCCCGGTCTGCTCCAGACATCGGAGTATGCGGCAGCGATGCTCACGACCTGCCGTGCGCTCGTCCCTGGTGGCCGCGACGACATCGCTGAAGCGGTCGCCGTGCGGATGTCCCGACAGCGTGTGCTGCGCACGGGGCGACGCCGGTTCTCCTTCGTCATCGGCGAGGCTGCCTTGCATCAGACGGTTGGATCGTCGGAGATCATGGCCGAGCAGCGCCGCGCCCTGATCGAGCACGCAGCGAATCCGCGGGTCGACTTGGGGATCGTTCCGGCGACTGTTGATGCGTCGGTCGGCTCGCACGGGTTCGCGATCTTCGACGCTGAGCGCGTGATGGTCGAGACCATTTCAGCGGAGCTGACTATCACTCGCCCGTCGGAAATCGCGATCTACACGGATGCCTTCGCGATCATGCATGGCCTGGCCCGCCACGGTGCGGGGGCTGTGGATCTGATTGCGGGGATCGGCGTGTGAGAGCTGCCCGCGTCGTGTTGGTGTGTCCTCTGGGGTAGGGCCGCCGGCCTGAGTAGCGCAGGCTCCAGACCTGCGCATTTACGAGGTGAATGCGAAGTGCTTGCGTAGTGTTTGACACTGTGCGGCCAACGTTTTCGCGCATTCTGTTTGGTGTGCCCGTTGGTGTAGTCAAGCCACACAAACGGGGACCGAACAGGGCCATCGCGGATGGCCTTGACCTGGGGTTTTGCGGGAAAACCACAGGTGAAATGACCCGACACTTTGCTTCCCAAGCAGACAGCGCGGGTTCGATTCCCGTCATCGGCTCGACACGAAATGGCCCTCTAACCAGGGCCTTTCGTCTGTTTCCCCTAGGGACTGCGGTTTCGGGTGTAGTCCAAGGTATAGCCTTTCGTTCGATTCCACGGTCCGCCACGCCATTTCGCGCGCACGGACTCTTCATCCTTCGCGATCGACCCCACCTCGCGCGAGGCGTAAAGCGCAGGTCACGGCCGAAATCTGCACCTCAGGTGCCATCGAGGGGCGGTGCCGGACTGGATGAAACGAGCGTCAAGTCTGCATGGTGCCTGTGTTTCCCTGTCCTGGTCACGGCCCGATCCTCGTCCACTGCGCAATGGTGCCGCACGTCGGATGTGTCGCGAACTCGCAAGTGTGCACCGTTTTCCGAGGCCAGAGGGCAAACCTCACTGATCTGGCAACACAGCGTCGATCGCAACCTTGGCAATCGAATGCCGGTGCGATGCGCCCACAGATCCGACTTCCGAAGACCGACCCACCGGTTTTACTTCCGGAAGTTTTCCATTAATGCGCGGAGCAGTTGCCAGAGGCCTTCCTCCGGCGGTGTAATTGCATCTGAGCTTTGATTTTCATTCAAGGGGGGCACGGTGGGTAGGCTTACCTCACGAGTCAGCAGTATAATGGCGAGCCTGGAAGTGAAAGACCGCTTTACAATAGCAATTGCATTTATTGCACTGATCGGCACCATCGGATCCTTCCTCACCGCTACAAGAGCGTGTTCAAATAGCCTGGAAGCCAATCGGATTGCAGGGGAAGCTGCGCAGATCAACAAAATAGATACCGGACTCTGGTACAGCGTAACCTTCACCCTGAAGCAGGACCGAGATGACGGCAGCTACCTAAATAGAGTTAGCGACCCGGATAGTGAGCCAAAGAAAATATCTACCGATACCGCGAAAATAAAGGGTACGTGGCTATCAATTACCGTCACGAACATCGGGAATCGACCGGTTACAGTAATGGACATAGGACTACTTACGAACATTGAAAATGGATTCGGCTGGTGGATTACTTCGCAACCGTATACAACACCGCCGTACTGCACAGAATCTCCCGATACCGATAAAGACATAAAATGCTACAGATTTCCCTTCGTGGTGGAGGTGGGAAGAGCAGCGACATATTATTGGTACCTTCCGGAATATGTCGACCGCCTTATTGCAGAAAAGGCGGCCGATCCAGTCTCAGTTGGAATCGACAGTCGGACTGGTATTGACTGGTATAAGACGGGGCTCACCATCGGTTAGGTTGGGCTAGACGAGAGTCCGGCTCGAGATATCGTCGGCGTGAGTGAGGTAACGAGCGCGCCGCAGCGGGACTGGGCACCGTGCAGCTCACGGTCGTAGTTCGATCCACTGTTCCTCTGGTCGCGGCGGTTGGTCGTTCGTTTGGGATAGCTCCGGCGAGGTTTCGGAGCGGGTCAGCGCGCGGCGCTGGCGCGGACGATCTCGAATGGTCCAACTGCTGGGATTCCGCCAAATACATTGCTTCTAGTATAGGAAGTCAAGTTTCCCAAGCAGACAGCGCGGGTTCGATTCCCGTCATCGGCTCAAAAGTGGCCCCGACCAGTAACTCACAGGTCGGGGCCTTTTGTTGCCCATGTAGTACCGGGGTGTGAGATGCGGTGGCTCGTCCGGGTGATGTGGGTGAGTGGGTGGGGTGCTGAGGATTGCGCCTATGTTCTTTCGTCGCAACATGTTCTGTGTCGCGCTGGCGACCGCGTTGGTTCCCGGTGCGTTGGTCGCGTGTAGTTCCGCGGCGAGTCCGACACCCGCGCTGAGCTGGCAGCCGTGCACCGAGAACGCCGAATACGACTGTGCGACAGTGCGGGTGCCGATCGATTGGGCGGACCGCACGGGGGCGACGGTCGATATCGCCGTGATTCGGGATCGGGCCGATGACGCGGCGCGGAAGGTGGGCACGCTGGTCTCGCTCCCTGGCGGGCCCGGGACATCCGGTGTGGACGAGATCTTGCGGGGTGGGAAGTTCTCGCCGCAGCTGCGGGCGCGATTCGACATCATCAGTCTCGATCCGCGTGGGGTGCGGCGCAGTCATCCGGTTCGCTGCGATGCCGGGCTGGCCGCGCACCGGCCGAATATGGTGCCGGACCTCGGTGGTCGAATCGACGAAGTACAGTCCTACGCAAGGGATCTCGCGGCCAGTTGCCGCGAGCACACCGGGCCGCTCGTCGATCATCTCGATGCCGTCAGCGTCGCCCGCGATGTCGAGGCGCTGCGTAGTGCGCTAGGCGTGGATCAGCTCAGCGTGTACAGCCGGTCGTACGGCACCATGCCGGCGCAGGCGTATGCGGAGCTGTTCCCGCAGCGGCTGCGTGCGTTGGTGCTGGACAGCGTGGACGATCACAGCCTCGACGGCCGAGACTTCTTCGCGACCGAAGCCCGTGCGGGACAGGACACGTTCAATGAATTCGCGGCTTGGTGCGAACGCGATCAAACGTGCGCGCTGCACGACACCGACGTGCACCGGGTCTACGGATATCTCTACGCCAGGGCCGCCCGCGGGGAGCTGCGCGACCTCGCTGAACCGGACCGGGTGCTGGGACCGATGGATCTGAGTGCCGAAGTGACGCAACGACTTTACCGCCCTGATTGGGCCGGACTAACCGGTGATCTACAAGCACTGACCGTCCAGCCAGTGGCCGCCCCGATGCCGCCCATCGAAAGCCGGAAATCGGGGGAACCCACCGCGATGCCGGAGGTAATCCTTTGTGCCGACTGGAAATTCGATATCGAAGACCAGGGCGACTGGATCGGGCAGTGGCACGAGCAGAACGCGCAAGCGCCCACGCTGCGCGCCCATTTCGCCTGGGCCGCAGGAACTTTCTGCTCCGGCTGGCCGACCGCGCCGCAGAACCCGCCGCACCGGCCACGGGTCGACGGCGCAGCACCGATCCTGATCGCCAACGGTCTGCACGACCCCGCCACCCCGCATGAGTGGGCAACGCAGGTGGCCGCTCGAACCAGCAATGCCACCCTGCTCACCTACGACGGCTGGGGACATGGCGTCTACGACACACAGTGCACCGAGACCGCCGTCGACAGCTATCTCATCGAGCGAACCGTCCCTGCTCCATCGACGCACTGCCCCGCTGCCTGAGCAGATGTCCTCAGCGCCCCATTCCGGCACCGAATCAGCGGGATCCCCGCTGAATTTCCACCGGAATGGGCGCACCACGCCTCACTTCTGCATGCGGCACTCCGTGAAGATCTTGGTGTTGGCCTCACGAGCCTTGTCCGCGTCATCGCTGCTCATCCCGAAGTTATTCGGATCCGCGGCCTTGGCGTCGTATTCGTCGCCGATCATCTTGCGCAGGCCCTCCTGCGAAATGCCCTGGTCCACATAGACCTTCGCGGCGCAGTCGGCGAGGCTCTTGTCCTTGAGCCCCTTGTCCTGCAGCGACTTCGAGATATCCGCCTGGGTGACCGTGGGTTCCGCGGCCTTGTCGTTACCGCACGCCGCCAGTACCGGCAGCGCGACAAGTGCCGCGGCGATCAGGAAGATCCGCACCTGACTCCTCTTCTCCATAAGTCTTGGCATCCAACGGCCACCGCTGGTGCCGCCGCAACGATAATGCCGTACGGCGGTTGGCGCTTCCCAGATCCGGTGCGTCAGAGATCCATGGCCGCGCGCAACGCGGTATCGAGCCGGTCCAGCGCATCGGATTCCATCTCATCGATGTGCTCGGCCAACCAGCCGCGATAGATGCGACCGATATTTCCGGCGTGCACCCAACCGTGCCGCTCGACGGGTACGGCCAGGATGTCCTGCGGATCCTCCTCGACGACCTCGGCGGCGATCAGCCACGGCCTCGGGGATTCATTGATGCCATCACTGCTGATGAGCACGACGGTACGGCGCCGCGGCGAACCGTGTGGGTGATAGATCCACAGTTCACCCCTGCGCACGCATCGCCTCCTCGGCGGCGGCCAGCTCCGCATCGTCCGCCGCAGCCAGGGCCGTCACATCCGGCACCGGACCGACGCCGGTTCGCACGGCTTCGCGACGCGCTGCCTTCGATATCCACGCCGAGGGTGACATCCCCGCGCGAGCCGCCGCCTGTTCGGCGAAGGCCCAGGACGCCTCGTCCAGCGACAGGGTGACCTTACGTGTTGCCATACCATTTATCGTACCGACATTTCGGCCGACTGCCAGCGGAAATCCGGGCCGATCGTGGCCGGAAATCTCGGCCGACGACTGGTGACCGCTGTTACGGTCACAGATATGACGACGTTGAACCATCACCGGGTCGGCGCAGGAGAACCGCTTGTTCTGGTGCACGGTGTCGGCAGCCGCTGGCAGGTGTGGACGCCGATCATCGACACCCTCGCCGAATCCTTCGACGTCATCGCCGTCGATCTACCCGGATTCGGCGGTTCCGAGCCGATCGCGCACACCACCGTCGACACCCTCACCGAGGCGCTCGCCGACTTCCTCACCGAACAGGGCATCGAGCGTCCGCATCTGGCGGGCAATTCGATGGGCGGGCTCATCGCGCTGAACCTCGGCGCGCGTGGCCTGGCCCGTTCGGTCACGGCGTACTCCCCGATCGGATTCTGGGACACCCCGGGTCGCGTGTGGTGCCAGCAGTCACTCGGCAAGTCCCGCCAGCTCGCGCGTGCGCTGCGCCGGGCGCTGCCCTCGGTCCTCGGCACCGCCGCGGGCCGCACCGCATTCTTGACCCTGATCTTCGGCAAGCCGTGGGCGCTCGACACGCAGGTGGCCGTCGACACCGCGATCGGCGCGGCCGACGCCCCCGGCTTCGAACCCGCCCTCGCCTCCTTCACCGATGTGAAGTTGCCCGAAATCGGCGCTCTGACAGATATTCCCGTCACCGTCGCCTGGGGCAACCGCGACATTCTGCTGACCTACGCGACCCAGAGCACCCGCGCCCGCACCGTCCTCCCGAACGTCCGCCACGTCACACTGCACGGCAGTGGGCATACCCCGTTCTACGACGATCCGGCCGGGTGCGCGAAGGTCCTGCTCGACACGATCAGCCCGCGCGCGTAAGCGCCTGTCGGCCACGCTCATTCGGCGCGTCTACCCCAAGTCGACGCGACTCGAACACAGATGGGACCGCCGAGGCAGCTCCGGCCGGCGCGAGGCGATCAGCGTGGTCTCGGGCCGGTACCGGACGGCGGCGGATCGGTCAGTGTCTTCGGATCCGACTTCCCCAGCAGGATTCGCACCGCATTTCGCCAGCGGTGCTGCAGGATTCGGTTGCGGTCGAGGTCACCGGTGAGCAGGACGCGCAGGGCGAGGCCGGTCATGATCTCGATGGTGAATTCGGTGATGGTCGGCACGCGCGGGTCAGCTGGGAATTCCTGACGGAAGATGTCGCGAATGCTGTTGTGCATCAGGTCGAACAGTCGATGTTCCAGCGGCAGGAACGCGGCGAGCAGTTCGGGATCGGTGCGCGCGCCGACCCACATCTCCAGCGCCGCCCAGAATGTCGGCCCGGTGAACATGCGCACGGTCAGGTCGACGGCCGTTTCGAGGCGGTCCGCGTCGGCCGCAATCGCCTCGAATTCCCTGGTCAGTTGAGCGAATCGGCGTTCGGCGAGATGCTCGACGGCACCGGCGAGCAGTTCCGCCTTGGTCGGAAAGTAGTGCTGCAGCGTGCCGCGCGGCACCCCGGCCCGCTTCTGCACTTCGAGCGTGGTGGTGCCCGCATAGCCGACCTCGACCAGACTCTCCACCGCCGCGTCCAGCAGCCGCTTGCGCATGCGCAAGCGGCGCTGCGCCTGCGTCTCCCGGATGCGTTCGGGCCCACCACCCCGCATCGAGTCGCGCTGGGACGCTGCATTCAATTGGTCAGCGTCCCTGCCACTGCGGCTCGCGCTTCTGCGCGAAGGCCAGCGCACCCTCGGCGGCATCCTTGGAGAACAATGCGGGCAAGGCGATTTCGCCCTGCTTGGCGAAACCCTCCGCGACGGACCAGTCCGGTGACTCGTCGATGATCCGTTTACTCGCCGCTACCGAAAGTGGTGCGGCCGCGACGATTTCGGCGGCCAGCGCCAACGCACCCGCCAGCGCCCCACCCGGTTCGGTGATCCGATTGACGAGGCCGAGTTGGTAGAGCCGTTCGGCGTCGATGCGCCCACCGGTGAGCGCCAGCTCCGCGGCGATGGGGCGTGGCAGTCGCTGGGTCAGCCGCAGCACACCGCCGCCCGCGGCGACCAGACCGCGCTTCACCTCCGGAATGCCGAACTGGGCGTTGCTCGCGGCGACGATCAGGTCGCCGGAGAGCGCGAGCTCGAAACCACCGGCCAGTGCGAAGCCCTCGACCGCCGAAATCATCGGCTTGGCAGGTGGTTTCGCCGCGATACCGAGCGGACCGCGGGTGGCGGTTATCGGCATCTCCCCCTTGGAAGCGGCAACGAGATCCATTCCCGCACTGAAGGTTCCGCCCGCACCGGTGAGTACGAGCACGCGCGCGGCAGCATCGGCCTCGAACTCGTCGACCGCGGCCTCGATGGCCTGCGCGGTGGCCAGGTTGATGGCATTGCGGGCTTCCGGGCGATTGACGGTCAGCACGGTGATCGCCTCGCGCTTTTCGATCAGCACCAGCTCCGGCCCACCCACCCGGCCACTCGTGGAATCGCCTTGCGCTGCTGTACTCATTGGACGGTCCTCTCGGTCAGCAAGGTGAGCTTGTCGGCGGCGGTGATATCGGCGGGGACACCGATCGGGTCGCCATCGGTGAACGCCGCGATGGTCTCGGCATCGGACGCCCGGATCAGTATGCGGGCACCCGTCGGAGTCAGCGCACTGATCACCACGGCCTCGGGTTCGTCGGCGTGTTCGGGTGCGGGGCCCTTGCGATGGGGCACGGTATAGGCCTCGACGGTGGCGGGGCCGGTATAGCCGGGCGCCGTATCGCGCCGTGCCACCGGCACTTCCGCTTCGACGGCACGGAACAGTCGAGCGGGCGGGCGCGCCGAGTAGACGCCGACACCGTGCTTGGTGATGTACCAGCCGAGCGCGGTCGCCAGGCCGTAGGCCGATGGGTCCGCACGCAACCGACCGACCAGCGTCGCGATGGCGTGCGTCGTGTAGTTGTTGCCGGGCCCGCCCGCGAAGGTCAGTCCGCCGGTGACCGACAGCGGCCGCGCCGGATCGTCGATCGACAGACCGAGCGCCTCGGCCGCGACCTGTACCGCGACCGGGAAGCAGGAGTACAGATCGATATGCGCGACATCGTCGATGCCGATGCCCGCGCCGGACAGTGCCGCCCGCCCGGCCGCGGCGATGGCGGGTGAGGTGGACATATCGGCACGTTCGGAGACGAACCACTCGTCGGTCGCGGTGGCACCGCCGTGCGGGAACACCCAGCGGTCCCTTGGTACGCCCGCCGCATCGGCCGCCGCCGCACTGCACAGGATGAGCCCCGCGCCCTGATCCACCGAAAGGTTCGCGACCAGCAGCTTCGGATACGGCGTCGATACCAGCCGGTTGGCGCGCCTCGGCGTCGTCACGTCGTCGATCGACTGCTCGGTCGGCTGCCACGCGTACGGATTGCGAGCGGCCACCGCCGAGAGCCGCGACCACAGCCCGCCGATCCGCTCTCGATGCGCGGCCGCAGTCAGCCCGACTCGTCCGCGCAGCGCGGTCTCCATCAGCGAATAGAAGTAGATCGGCCCCCACAGCCCCGCCGCGGACTCCATATCGGTATTGGGTCCGCGTTCGGTGCCGATGATCTCGGTCGGCCGCACCTGCTCGGACTGTTCGGGCCAATCGAGAGCAGTGCCGGTGCGCGTGGCCGCATTCCAGGACGCCACGGATTCGGCCCCGGTGATCAGTGCGACCTCGCACTGCCCGTCGGCAATCGCCTGCGCGACGGTATTGACCAGCCGCTGCGGTGCGTCACCGCCGAACCGGGCGGATTGCAGCGTGCGCTTGGGCGCGGCACCCAACTCCGCGCCGACCAACGCGCCTAGATCCGCATACGGCCTGCTCACCGGGGCCGCGGCGGCGATCAGATCGGCCGATCGCAGCAGCCGATCGCCGGTGCCGCTATCAGCGCCCGCGCGGCGCAGAGATTCCGCGGCAAGTTCGACAGGTCCGGGTAGTCCGGGCTCGCCGTTCCGGTGCACGACCTGTCCGACGCCGACCAGCACCGGCGTCCGGGGGTCCAATCCGGGTGGCAGCATTGTTCCTCCGCTCGATCCAGTTACAGTCAGCATTGACGGTAACTTGCGTTCGATTAGAACAGAACGGATCCGGACGGGCAATGGCGGCCGTAGCGACTGCTTGCAGGTCGCTCGAAAGGGTCAGTAGCTACTGCTTGCAAGTCGCTCGAAAGGATGAGCTTGCGGGTCGCTCAAAAGGAGCAGCGCGAACTGACTCGCGGGTAAGATCCAGGAATGGGCTCTAACATCGCGCTGCGGTTCGACGGCGACCGCGCCTACGTCACGCTCGACCGGCCGGAAAAGCACAACGGCCTCACCCTCGACATGCTCCGCGACCTGATCACGACCGCGCACACCATCGCCGATCGCAAGGATGTCCGCGCGGTCATCCTGTCCGGCAACGGCCCGAGTTTCAGCAGTGGACTCGACGTCGCCAAGGCGACCAGCGATCCGCTCGCTATCGTGCGCAATTTCATCCCGCTGCCCTGGCGCGGCACCAACACATTTCAGGAAGCGTGCTGGGCTTGGCGTCGGCTTTCGGTGCCGGTGATCGCGGCGGTGCACGGACGCTGCTACGGCGGCGGCCTGCAGATCGCGCTGGCCGCCGATATCCGCTTCGCGACTCCGGACGCGCAGTTCTCGGTAATGGAGGCCAAGCACGGCCTGGTCCCGGATATGACCGGCGCGGCAACGCTGTCCCGCCTGATCGGCGTCGACAAGGCACTGCTGCTGACCATGACCGCCGACACGGTGGACGCCGCCTATGCCGAGCGGATCGGACTGGTCACCGAGGTGACCGCGGACCCGGTCGCGGCGGCGGAAAAGCTCGCCGATCGCATCGCGACCCGCTCCCCGCATGCGGTCGCCGGGGCCAAACGACTCTTCGATCGCTCCTGGCACGCCTCGGCCCGACGCACCTTCGCTATCGAGCGGGCGACCCAGCTGCCATTGATTCTACGAATGGCGACCTCTCGCAGCAATTGATCGGCTACCTAAGGTCGCGAAGTGCCTACAACTTTCGAGACGAGTTACGCAAGCCACCAATTTCACCGGATTCACTGTTAGCATCTTGAACGATTTGCCAGCCAGCCGAAATGTGGCACGACATACACGGTGAGGGAATCCGTATCGTGCCGTTTCGGCCAGAAAATGGAGGGCTAAGAGACTTTGAACAAGACCGCATCTGCCTTGCTATCGGCAGTGGCCGGAGCCTCGGCCTTGATCCTGGTAGCGACTACCCCCGCCGAGGCAAACCCAAACGCGATCAATCCGATTCCGGTACTCAACGGCACCAGCGGTCTCCCCAATCTCGCCGGGCGGACCAGGGCCGTGTTCCAGGTGACCGGCATGGCCAGCCCGAACAACACCCAGAGCTACAACGTGCTCGGCACCGATCTCGGCATCATGTGGGACAACGGGAACGGCGAGATGCTCACCGCGTTCGGCGATACCGCAGGCCTGGGCCTCCCGAACCTGCTCGCGGGCAGTTTCTGGGCGTGGCGCAGCAATATTCTGGTGCGCAGCCACACCCACGATCCGTCCACCGGCATCTTCTTCGACAGCGTCGTGCGCGATATCGTCGGCCAGGCGCGTGACCTGATCCCCAGCCCGAAGATCCCGTTCGTGGAGATCAGCCGCATCCCGACCGCGGGCATCTCGGCCGGCGGCGTCCAGTACATGAGCCTGATGTCGGTGCAGAGCTGGGACGATGTCGGGCAGTGGACCACCAACTTCTCCGGGCTCGCCGCCTCCGGCGATAACGGGGAGACCTGGGGCGAACTGCCCGCCACCCGCCGCCCGAACGACGGCGGGAACGCCAACTTCCAGATGAACGCATTCCTCAAGAACGGCGGGTTCGTCTACGAGTACGGCACCCCATCCGGGCGCAACAAGGCGGCGTACGTCGCGCGGGTACGCGAGGGCGATATCGCGAATCTGGGCGAATACGAGTACTGGGACGGCGAGCACTGGAGCAGGAGGGGCGATGTCAACGCCGCGGCGCCGATCATGGGCGGCGTCGGCGAGATATCGGTGATGTACAACGAGTACCTCGGACAGTTCATCTCGCTCACCACCGATCCGTTCAATTCGGTGGTCATGCGTCGGGCCGCATCGCCCGAGGGGCCGTGGAGCGCGCCCGAGGTGCTGATCGATACCCGCGAGCTGCCCGCCGCGTACGCGCCGTCGATCTTCCCGTATCAAACCGGGCGCGATCTCTACTTCGTCACCACGGTCCACACCCAATACAACGTGGTGCTGATGCGTACGACGCTTTAGGTCCGAGATCAACGGCACCTGGCCGCGGCATCGGCCGCGAAAGGTGCCATTGATCTTGTCGGCTCGACTTGACCTCAACGCCACTTCAGGTAAGAAGCTGGGTCGCGTTGGATCATCGAGCTTCGGGAGAGACCATGGACGCCAGCGCCACATCGAGTGATTCACTCATCGCCACTACGGGGTTGCACGAATGGCTGCTCGCTCACGGGCGGCCGATAGCCGATACCTATGCGAACAGCAGTGGGTCGGATCTTGCGGCGCTGACCGAGCGGCTCGGGTCCGCGACGGTGGTCGGGTTGGGTGAGTCGACCCGGTTCTCGCGGCAAACCTTCGGGGTGCGCGAGCGAGTGTTCCGTGTGCTGGTCGAGGGATACGGATATCGGGCGCTCGCGGTGCAGGACAGTGCGCGTTCCGGCGAGCGGCTCGATGCTTTTGTGCGCACCGGCACGGGTGATCCCGAATCGGTGCTCGCGGGTGCCTGGCGGCCGACGCGGACCGCCGAGATGGCGGCGGCGCTGCGGTGGATCCGCGCGTACAACGAATCGCACCCAGATGATCCGGTTCGGATCTTCGGCGTCGAACCGCCGCGTGCGGAACCGTCGGACTACGACGTGGTCCTGGATTACCTGCGCAGGCACGCGCCGGATCGCTCGGCCGCCATCGAAGCCCACCTCACCCCGATCCGCACCGCACACCAGGTGGACGAACATGTCCAGCGCCACCAGGGAATTCACCCCGGCCGCCCCTTCGCCGAGAACGCCCGCGACGCGCTCGCACTCTTCAAAACACTCCCTGCGACAACGGAATTCGAGAACGCACTGACACATCTGCGACTCATCGTCGAGTTCCACGAGAAGAGCGTCGCCGGACAGGGCGGTTTCGCGCGCGACGAACGCCCCGCGGCGGACCGGGTCATCGAATGGCACCGCGACACGGGCGCGAAGATCGCATATTGGGACGGCATCGCCCACACCGCCGCCATCGCGCTCGGCGACGGCCCGGCGCAGACCTCCGAGTTCCGCGGCACGGGCAGTTACTTGCGTGCGCACTTCGGCGCGCGGTATGCGTCCGTGGCCATCGGCTTCCACCACGGCGACCTCGGTATGGCGGTGGCCCCGCCGCCCCGGCCGGACTTGGTCGACGCCACGCTCGGCACCGTGGATCTACCCGCCTTCTACGTGGACTTGCACAGCCCCGCAACAGAATCGGTCAGCCAGTGGTTACACGGCCCCGCGAAGCTCCGCACAATCAGCGGCATCTACGACCCCGCCAAGGACGCCACCGCGAACACCGCCGTGCGATCCCTCATACACGCGTTCGACGTGCTCGTCCACATCCGCGAGACCTCGCCCGTGCAATGGTTGCCCCAAGCGGCCACCTAACGCCCGGCAGCTGCCGAACACACCGCTGGTCGCCGGGTAGGCGGGCAGGTGGGCGCAATAGACTCGCGGGTATGGACGCGACCGATTGGGATACGCGGTATGCGCAGAGTGAATTGGTTTGGGGCGCACCGCCGAACAGCACCGTTGTGGAGCATGTATACGGGCTGGAGCGGGTCGCTCCGGTGGTGCCGAACACCCCGGATGGCGATTCGCCCGGTCTGCCGCGTGCCCTCGACCTCGCCAGCGGCGAAGGGCGCAATGCCTTATGGCTGGCCACCCACGGCTGGCAGGTGCACGCCGTTGATTACTCACAGGTGGGGATCGACAAGGGGCGGACCATCGCCACTCGGCTCTCCCGGTCGGTTCGTAGTCGCATCAGCTGGCAGTGTGCCGACGTCACCGATCTGGATTCGGCGGGCATCACCGGACCGTACGAACTCGTGCTGATGGTCTTCCTGCAGCTGCGCGCCGAACAACGCCGCCCGCTGGTCCGCCGCCTCGCCGATCTGCTCGCCCCCGGCGGCACCCTGCTGATCCTCGGCCACGACAGCACCAACCTCACCGACGGCTACGGCGGCCCGCAGGACCCATCGGTCCTGTTCACCCCCGACGACATCATCGCCGACCTCGGCCCCGACGCCGACCGCATCCGGGTCCGTATCGCCGACCGCATCTTCCGCCCCACCGAGGAGCGTGACGCCATCGACGCCCTGGTCATAGCCACCAAACCAGCACCTGCCCCGGTAGCTATCGAGCCCGAATCCTCAACCGCCTAACCGCGAGCGTCCATATCCCCGCCCCCGCTGCCGAGTCGCCCTGCCGCTGATGGCTAACTGGGCACTAGCGACCAGCGCCAACACGGTCAGAACCATGCCCGACCGGAACGCGACCCCGGTGCCGGGTGCGTTGCCGAGGGCAAGCCGCTTGCGCTGGATTCACCGGTCCTCGAGCAGGATCGCCAGCAGTTTCTCGGGCGCGTCCCGCATCAGGTTGTGTTTGCTGTCCAGCGCATGCGCATGCCACTGCGGGTCGGCCTGGAACCGCTGGTAGAAGGTCGTGAAGGGCGACTCGCCATCCCACCCCGTCGCGTACACGTAGTCCCGGCGCCGGAACCGGCCGAGGTCGCCGGTCAGGCGAACCGCTTGTAGCACCGACGCGAGCGGATGACCCGTGGCTCGCGTGTCGAAGAAAGGCAATGGCCGCACCACATAGCCCGTTTCCGCCACATCCAGGTACCACTGTCGTTCCTGATCGGTGACGAGACTCCAGCAGGAATCGCCGTCCCGCGGCACCATGGCATCCAGATAGACCAGCGAGTCCACCCGCTCGGGCAGCCGATCCGCGGCCGCGGTGATCACCATTGCGCCGTAACTGTGACCGACCAGCACCGCATCCTCGATATCCTCGGCAACCAGCAGGTTCACCACATCCTGGATATGCGTTTCGAGGTTAACCGTCGCGTTCAGCAGGTGGCTGCGCTCGGCGAGTCCGGTCAGCGTCATCGGGTACACCCGATGGCCGCGGCGTCGGAGTTGTTCGGTGATCGGCTCGAAGGTCCATCCGCCATGGCACATGCCGGGAATGAGAACGTAGGTCGCCAAGAGGTGCTCCCGATATCGCGTGGGGATTCAACGCCTTTCAGCGTTGCCGCACGACGACCAGAAGTCCAACAGATGATTCTGCTGGGAGCCAGAACTGATGGTTATGAGCTCCAGCGCTCCAACCAAGGCTTGGCCGTCTCCGCGATGACGTCGAATCCGGATCGGAAGGAGTGCGGCTGACCTGGGATAATCCGCACCTCGGCGGCGTCGGCGGGGTCGGGGATGCCGAATGGGTCGTTCGCGCCGTTGATCACAACGACCTCGATATCGCCCGTCGCGAGCAGTTCCTCGCGCCTCGTCTTCTCCGGCTTACCCGGCGGATGCAGTGGAAACGACAGCGCGAGTACTCCGCGGGCGTCGGCGGCGATGGCGGTGCGGCAGGCGACTCGGGCACCGTTGCTGCGTCCGCCTTGGATCAGCGGAACCTTCCGCACGCGACGACGCAGGTCGGCGACGATCTCCAACCACGCCTCGTCCTGCTTGATCGCCGAGCCGGGCGCCCGCCGACCGGCGACCCGATACGGCTGCACCACCCGCGCCACCGCGCCACCCAGTTCATAGGCACAGTCCCGCACCGCGAGCAGATCTTTCGCGTCTACACCGCCGCCGGATCCGTGCGTGAGCAGCAGCAGGAACGCCGCCTTGCGCGGCTTGTCGAGCTCGATCTCGGCGGGCCCGGCGCTCGTCTCGATTCGCACAATTCCACGGTAGCCCCCGGCTACCTCGAAACCCCCAGCCACCTGGGGTGCGTCTGCCGAAACCCACCGGCAAGCCGAACCACAGGCCACGCCGAACGCACACCAGCCACTCGGAACCACTCAGAGCACACCAGCCACTCAGAACTCACCGGCAACCCCGAGCGGATCGTCTACTACGCGAGCCGTAGTCGTACGGCAATGCCGTCGGGTGTTTTTCGCGTCACATTTGCCCGCTCGAGCCTTTGCGACCCCATTACCGGCCGGTAATATGGCGAGTAAGTTACCCGCGAGTAGCATGCGGCTGATCGTTTCGAGCGACCTGCAAGCAGTCGCTACCGAAGTCCGGCATGGCTTACCCGGTGGACGACAACGGGCGGGAACGGCAACCAACCGACCGCACCAACTCAACGGAGAGTGAGTAACAGACATGGGCCACTACAAGAGCAACGTCCGCGACCTGGAGTTCAACCTCTTCGAGGTGCTCGGCCTCGGCTCGCTCCTCGACGGCGACGCATACGGCGATCTCGACACCGAGACCGTCAAGGAGATGCTCAACGAAGTGCGTCGCCTGGCCGAGGGTCCACTGGCCGATTCGTTCGTCGACGGTGACCGCAACCCGCCGACCTTCGATCCCGCGACCCACACGGTCACCCTCCCCGAGTCGTTCAAGAAGTCCTACCGCGCGCTCGAAGACGCCGGCTGGGCCAAGGTCGGCGTCCGCGAGGAGCTGGGCGGCCTCGCCGCGCCGAGCGCGGTCACGTGGGCGCTTAGCGAGATGGTCCTCGGCGCCAACCCCCCGGCCCAGATGTACGCCGCGGGTGCGGGCTTCGCGCAGGTCTTCTACAACAACGGCACCGATGAGCAGAAGAAGTGGGCTCAGATCATCGCCGATCGCAACTGGGGCGCCACCATGGTGCTGACCGAGCCGGACGCCGGTTCCGACGTCGGCGCCGGCCGCACCAAGGCGGTCCAGCAGGAGGACGGTTCCTGGCACATCGAGGGCGTCAAGCGCTTCATCACCTCGGGTGATTCCGACGACCTGTTCGAGAACATCATGCATCTGGTGCTGGCCCGCCCCGAGGGCGCGGGACCGGGTACCAAGGGCCTGTCGCTGTTCTACGTGCCGAAGTGGCACTTCGACTTCGATACCCAGACCCTGGGCGACCGCAACGGTGCCTTCGTCACCAATGTCGAGCACAAGATGGGCATCAAGGTCTCGGCCACCTGTGAGGTCACCTTCGGCGGCCACGGCGTGCCCGCCAAGGGCTGGCTGGTCGGCGAGGTGCACAACGGCATCGCGCAGATGTTCGACGTGATCGAGAACGCGCGCATGATGGTGGGCACCAAGGCCATCGCCACCCTGTCGACCGGTTACCTGAACGCACTGGACTACGCCAAGCAGCGCGTCCAGGGTGCGGACCTGACCCAGATGACCGACAAGGCCGCCCCGCGCGTCACCATCACCCACCACCCGGACGTGCGTCGCTCGCTGGCCCTGCAAAAGGCCTACGCCGAGGGCCTGCGCGCCATCTACCTCTACACCGCCGCGCACCAGGATGCCGATATCGCGCAGCTGGTTTCCGGCGCCGATGCGGACACGGCCTTCCGCGTCAACGATCTGCTGCTGCCGATCGTCAAGGGTGTCGGTTCCGAGCGGGCCTACCAGTACCTGACCGAATCGCTGCAGACCTTCGGCGGCTCGGGCTTCCTGCAGGACTACCCGATCGAGCAGTACATCCGCGACGCGAAGATCGACTCGCTCTACGAGGGCACCACCGCGATTCAGGCGCAGGACTTCTTCTTCCGCAAGATCGCCCGTGACCGCGGCGTCGCGCTGGCCCACGTGGCCGGTCAGGTGCAGAAGTTCATCGAGTCGGAGGCTGGCAACGGTCGCCTCAAGGCCGAGCGCAAGCTGCTGGCCACCGCGCTCGAGGATGTGCAGGCCATGGCCGCCACCCTGACCGGACACCTGATGGGCGCTCAGGAGAACCCGTCGGAGCTGTACAAGGTCGGTCTCGGCTCGGTGCGCTTCCTGATGGCGGTCGGCGACCTGCTGATCGGCTGGCAGCTGCTGCGTGGTGCCGAGGTCGCGACCAAGGCCCTCGACAATGGCGCGACCGGTGCTGACGAGTCGTTCTACCAGGGCAAGGTCGCCGTCGCACAGTTCTTCGCCCGCAACGTGCTGCCCGAGCTGACCTCGACTCGCGCCATCCTGTCGAACCTGGACAACGACATTATGGAGCTGGACGAAGCGGCGTTCTGATCCGATAGGGTTCGAACACAAGCGAATACGACGACAGCGGCCCCGGAGCTCTCTCCGGGGCCGCTGTCGTCATTTCGGGGGCGGGTGTCCGGTTCCACATCGAACGCATCCACACATCCGCATCGAAACCGGGCACAATGGCCGGGCAGACCGCGCGCGCCGAAGAAGGGATCGTCCGGATGAACCGATCGCTGTCCGCATTCACCAGAGCCGGTGTTCTCACCGCCGCTCTCGCCGTGGCATTGGCCGGACCGGCCGTCGCCGATCCGAATATCGTGATCCCCATTCCCGGCATCAACCCCATTCCGGGCATCAATGGCCAGCCGCGAGGTCTGCCTCGGCTACCGGGGGTGACCCAGGCGGTCTTCCAGATGACCGGCATGGACAGCCCCAATCGCACCCAGAACGTCAATGTGCTCGGCACCGACCTCGGCATCATGTGGGACGACGGCGGCGGCCGGATGCTCACCGCCTTCGGTGACAGCGCGGGCCTGGGCTTCCGGAATCTGCTCGTGGGCAGCGTGTGGGCATGGAGCAGCCAGGTGCTGTTCCAGAGCAACACCAAGGATCCGTCGCACGGGATTTCGTTCGACGGCGTCGTGAGCAATAATCCGCTGCCCAGTCCGAAGATTCCCGGCATCGAGATCAGTCTCATTCCGACAGCGGGCATTTCGGTCGGCGGCGTGCAGTACATGAGCCTGATGTCGGTGGCCGACTGGGGTGAACACGGCAAGTGGGATACCAACTTCTCCACCCTCGCCGCCTCCGGTGACGGTGGGCGCAGCTGGGCACCGTTGACCACCACCCGACGCGCGAATGTGGACGGGCATCAGAACTTTCAACAGAACGCCTTCCTGAAGGACGACGGTTACGTCTACCGCTACGGCACGGCCGCCGGCCGGCAGCATCCCGGATTCGTCTCGCGGGCAAAGGAATCCGATATCGCGAATATCGATCTCTACGAGTACTGGGACGGCAAGGAGTGGAAGCCCGACGCCAAAGTCGCCGCCCCGATCCTCGACGGCGTCGCCGAGCTGTCGGTGATGTGGAACGACCATCTCGGCAAGTTCGTGATGCTGACCACGGATGCGAACAATTCGGTGGTCATGCGCAGCGCACCGAAGCCGGAGGGGCCGTGGAGTGAGCCGCAGGTGCTGGTCGATGGGCCCACACTGCCGAGTGCCTACGCGCCGATGATCTTTCCCTACCAAACCGGCAGTGATCTGTACTTCTTGCTTTCGGTGTACAACCAGTACAACGTGCTGCTGATGAAAACGCCGCTGTAGGACTGGGCGATACGATGTTTCGACGTAACAGCCACGTGCACTTGCCGATTGGGCCAAGCGGTATGTCATAGCGCGGGACATGGTCAGTTCGCGTTCGCGATATGCCTCTCGATCAGTTGTGCGAGACATTTGAAAAGTGGTGGCTGCTTTGACTCCTGGGGCTGTCGCCGTTAATTTCGGGTTCATGTCTGGTACTCCACGCCTTCCCGGGTTGAAGTTGGCCGAGGCGGATTGGTTGGTGCAAACGGCGTTGGCGGTCGGTGCGGAGCGAGGTTTCCCTCCGCTGGCGGTGGCCGTTGTCGACGTTGCCGGAGCGGTGATCGTCCTGCGGCGCAGCGATGGCGGTATGCCCATGACCAGCCGAATTGCAGTGGCCAAGGCGCGCACTGCGCTGCTTGCACTGCAGCCCTCCGGCCTGATCAACCTCCCCGGGGGAATCGTCGACAGCATCCAGCACCTCTACGGCGGCGACTTCGTCCCGTGGGCGGGCGGTGTTCTGGTTACCGACGGTGAGTTGATCCTCGGTGCCGCAGGCGCATCCGGTGCCCATGCTGTCGAAGACGAAGAGGCCGTGCAAACGGCAGTGCAGCGGTGGCAGGAGAACCGTTCCGTCGATAGCCAAAAGTAATGCGGAGGTGGTGGCCTTGATGCGAAGCTTCCACGACCGGCTCGGGCCGCCCGGTGGCTACTCGCACTTCACGACTGGGATGGGGTCGTACTTGACGGTGCGGGTGGTGCGAGAGATCTGGCGGCCGGTTTTGCTGTCGGTGATGACTCGGGTGTCGGAGATGGTGAAGCCGGGGGCGCCTTCGGTGGCGATGCAGTCCTTGCCCTTGGGGAGTTTGATCTCGGTGGGCTCGGTGGGCTTGGTCTTTTCGCCGGTAATGGATTCGACGTTGACGGTCTTGGTACCCCAGAGGCGGACGGTCACCTCGGAGTCGGTGGTCGAAGTCTCGATGTAGACACCGGTTTGGCCGTTGTTGCGGAATTTGAGGTCGATGACGCCGTCGAAGACGGTGGCCTCGCGTGCCGCCGGGTAGCGCGAGATGTAGTAGCTGTGCTCGGTGTGGCCCGCGTCCTCCATGCCCGCGAAATAGGCGGCGTTGTAGAGCGTGGTGGCGAATTGGCTGATGCCGCCGCCGACCGCGGTGCTCGGGCGACCGTGGTCGATGATGCCGGATTCGACGTAGCCCTCGGCGGTGCCGCGGGGGCCGGTGAAGTCATTGAGCGAGAACGTTTCTCCTGGTTTGACGATGGCGCCGTTCACCTTGCGGGCGACCACTCGGATGTTCACGCCGGACGGGCCGCTGAAACCGCTGGTGGTGAATTGCCCCATCATCTCGGTGATACCGAGTGCGTTCGCGGCCTCGGTGGTGAGCTTGGGATCCACCTTCTCGTAGACCGCCTGCCCGGTGCGCTCCTGTGGCGCGACGATCAGCGCGGACAACTGCTCCAATGTCTTCGCCCAATTGATCTTGTCGCCGATAACGGCCGGTACCACAGTGGGTTTCGCCCCGGTCAGCGCGAAGGTCGCATCCTTGGCCTCGACTTCCGAGGGTGCGAGTTGTGGGCCGAGCACGCCGAGGACCACATCCTGTTTGAAGGTCGCGGCGAGACCACCCTGGCCATCGGGGGCGAAGGCCAGCACGGATGCGATCTGCTCCGGTTCCAGCTTGCCGGTCGCATTGTTCTTGCCCGCGAAGACAATCGGCGCGCGCACGGCCGGTTCGGCGATATCGTGCAAGGCCTGCTGGACCGCCTCCGGGCGCACGGCGATGGGCGCGGCGGTCTCCGGGAGATCCACCAGCGCGCCGAGGTACCAGTTGTCGATGAGCGCGGCGCGCGCGGCGGGGACATCGAGGACCCGGCCGGGCACCGGCGGCACGGCGACCGCGCGAGCGCCGTCGAAGGCGATGGTGCCCTCGACCGTCGCGCGGTCGTGCACGCGCAGCGCAGTCAGCTGGGTATCGAGCGCATTGTCGTCGACAGTGCTGGCGACGGGCACGGTGTGGGTGGTGAACAGCGAGGTCAGCCGGGTGATCGGATTGAGCGGCTGAGAACCGATGCGAGCCCAGGTGCGATCCCAATCCATCGCCAGGCCCGCGGTGGTGGGCGTCAATCGGGTCTGCACATCGCCGATCTGCAACGGCAGCTCCTGATCGGCGCGTGGGCCGAGTTCGGTGCGCAGTTGCGCGTCCGCGGCGTCGGTGTCCTTGCCACCGATCTCGATGCCGGCGACGACGACACCGCGCGGCACGTGGCCCGACGAAAGCACAAGGTCCGCAACGTAAGCCAGCCCGAGGACCGCGATGAGCGCGCCGACACCGATCCCGATGCGCTTGACGATCGATGACCTCAGCCCGCTCGTCTGCAGTGGTTCCTCGGACGAGCTACGCCGCTGCCAACGCTCGCTCCCGGCCGACGACGACGCCTCGGGCCGGGCCGCTTTCGCCCGCCGAGTCGTCCGCAGCGGCTCGGTCGGCGCGGAATCACCGGCCCACTCCGAAGACTCTTCCGCCACCTGCGGTTCCGACGATCGGCCCGACCGCGAAGGCTCATACTGGCCCGACTGCTCCTGCCCAGCAGACTGCTCCTGGGCCACCGACTGATTCAGATCGAACGCCTCATACGCAGTCGCCTCCTGATACCGACTCGCCGACTGGTACGAATCCGACGTCTCATGATCACCGGCCCACTCCGATGACTGCTGTGCCGACTGCTGACCCTGCGACGCAGACTGATGCTGGCCGGACTGTTGCTGTGCCGCCGACTGATTCAGGTCGAACGCCTCATACGCAGTCGCCCCCTGATACCGACTCGCCGACTGGTACGAATCCGACGTCTCATGATCACCGGCCCACTCCGATGACTGCTGTGCCGACTGCTGACCCTGCGACGCAGACTGATGCTGGCCGGACTGTTGCTGTGCCGCCGACTGATTCAGGTCGAACGCCTCATACGCAGTCGCCTCCTGGTACCGACTCGCTGACTGGTACTGCGCCGACTGTTGCTGCACTGCCGACTGATTCGGATCCGACATCTCATGCTCGGACCCGCGATACTCGTCGGACTCTTGATATCGGGTCGCCGACTGATACAGGTCCGACGCCTCATGATCACCGGACCACTCCGAGGATCGGTGTGGCGTCTGCGGTCTCGACGGTTGATGCGGCGACGCAGACTGATAATCGGCCGAGTAAGGCTGGCCCGACTGTTGCTGTACCGCAGACTGATTCGGGTCGAACGTCTCATCTGCGGCCGACCTCTGATACTGGTCGGACTCCTGATACCGGGCCGCTGGTTGATACAGGTTCGACGTCTCATGATCACCGGCCCACTCCGATGATTGATGCGACGCCTGCGGTCTCGACGGCTGGTGCGGCGCGGGTTGATGGGCCGAGTAGTGCTGGCCGGCGGACTGCTGTTCGGCGGACGACTCGGGGCCGGACGGCTGTTGTCCAGCCGGGTGCTGCGTGGCCGACTCGGATGGGGCCGGGGGCTGCGGGACGGTGCGTGGGGGTGGGGGCTGGCGCTGGACCGGGCGGGGTGGGGCGGGCTGCTGCGGGGTCGATGAACGAGCCGAGTCGAGGAGCTGTCGTAATCCGACCTCGCCATCCTCGTGTCGGCCGCGACGCCCGGTGCTCGATTCGCTCGTCACGAACCGTCCTCCCCGCTCGATTGAAAAGGGCTCGCACGGTGCGAGTCCCCGCCAACGATAGTGCTCCCTACTGACATCGTCGGCACAGCACGATCCAACAGCAAATCCCGTGCAACGGAACGCGCCGCACATGGAAGGGCCCCGCGCAGTTGCCGGGTCGGGGGTCTGGCAACTACACGGAGCCAATCCGTTTATCGGTGCAGCGCATCGCGCGTTACACCTGCGAGAGACAATCGATCCGAACTCTCGCCATCCGGGCTTCGCACGCAACGAGGGAGATGGAATGCAGCTGGGAATGATCGGCCTGGGACGCATGGGCGGCAATATCGTGCGCCGCATCGTCAAGGACGGGCACACCGCCGTCGGCTACGAACGCAGACCCAAGACCATCGACGTACTCGCCGAGGAGCTGGGCAGCGACAGTTTCCAGGGCTCAACCGAGCTCCGGGACTTCGTGTCCCGGCTGGAGACCCCGCGGGTGGTCTGGGTGATGATCCCGGCCGCGGTGACCGGTCAGGTGATCGACCAGGTGGCCGAGCTGCTCGAGCCCGGCGACATCATCATCGACGGCGGCAACAGCCGCTACCACGATGACATCGCCCGCGCCGCCGAGCTGCGGCCGAAGGGCATTCACTACGTGGATATCGGCACGTCAGGAGGTGTTTACGGCCTCGCACGTGGCTTCTGCCTGATGATCGGCGGCGAGGCCGAACCGGTGGCGCATCTGGATCCGCTGCTGAAGTCCATCGCGCCCGGCGTCGCGGCGGCCGAGCGAACCCCGGGCCGCACCGGCGAGCCCTCCCCTGCCGAACAGGGCTATCTGCACTGCGGCCCGGCCGGTGCGGGTCATTTCGTGAAGATGGTGCACAACGGCATCGAGTACGGCGCGATGGCGGCCTACGCCGAGGGTCTGAACATCCTGCACAGGGCGAATATCGGCGCGAATCGCAATGTCGTGGCCTCCGCCGAGGAGACCCCGCTCGAACATCCGGAGTGGTACCAGTACGACATCGATGTGCCCGAGGTGACCGAGGTGTGGCGGCGCGGTTCCGTGGTCGCCTCATGGTTGCTGGATCTGACGGCGATCGAGCTCTACGCCGATCCGAACTTGGATTCGTTCGACGGGCGGGTTTCGGATTCCGGCGAGGGTCGCTGGACGCTGGACGCCGCGATAGATACCGGCGTGCCCGCGCCTGTGCTGTCCTCGGCGCTGTTCGCACGGTTCTCCTCGCGCGGTGAGGCGCTGTACGCGGACAAGATGCTCTCGGCCATGCGCAAGGCCTTCGGCGGCCACAACGAGCTGCCGTCGAAGTAGCACCCGCCGGGGACCACCCCGAAACACGCCGTCTCAGACAGAATGGGGCGGACGGCGCTGTCCACGTGCCGAGCGGTTCGGATAGCGGAGGTGCAACTGTTGCGGCACTCGGCCGCCGCCCGTGGGAGTTCGGTGCGCTGACGCGCGACGCGGGAATCGTTACGGTGGGTGGGTGGAGTACGCGACATCTTCCTTCTCCGAGAACCTGCGCCGATACGCACCGGAACTCCTTCCGGGCAATCATTTCGGCAATGTCGAGGTCAGCGGGCGCGACATCGCGCCGCACGGCACCACGATCGTCGCCGTCGCCTACCGTGGCGGTGTGCTGCTCGCCGGTGATCGGCGCGGCACCATGGGAAACCTGCTGGCCAGCCGTGATATGGAGAAGGTGTTCATCACCGATACCTATTCTGCGGCGGGTTTCGCGGGCACGGTGGGCATGGCCATCGAGATGATCCGGTTGTTCGCGGTCGAGCTCGAACACTACGAGAAGATCGAGGGCGTCGGGCTGACATTCGAGGGCAAGGCGAACAAGCTCTCCAAGATGGTGCGCGACAATCTGCCTGCGGCGCTGCAGGATATGGCGGTGGTCCCGGTCCTGGTCGGCTATGACCTGAGCGCCACCGATCCGGAGAAGGTCGGGCGGATCTTCTCCTACGATGTCGTCGGCGGACGCAGTGAGGAGCGATTCGGCTACACCGCGGTCGGCTCCGGATCGCTGTTCGCGAAATCCTCGCTGAAGAAGACCTACAGCCGCGGCATCGACGAGGACCAGGCGCTGCGGATCACCGTCGAATCGCTGTTCGACGCGTCCGAGGACGACACCGCCACCGGCGGTCCGGATCTCACCCGTGGTATCTACCCGACGGTGGTCGTCATCAATCCCGAAGGCGCGGTGGAGGTTCCGGCGGATCGGCTCGCGGAGATCACCCGCGGACTGGTCACCGACCGTGCCGCATCGGCGCGCGATTGATCGGGCATCACTCGTCGTAGAGTGCGCGGAAGTCCTCGAGCGTGCCGACGTAATAGTCCTTGTCGTCGACGAGTTGGGCGCGCGTGATCCGTTCAGGCTGGTCGCGCCGCATCTGCTCGCCCTGCGCGGACCAGAACGCCGTGTCCGGGAGGCGGTACGCGCCCTCGGGCAGGAACTTGATCGCCTCGCCGATCGCCTCGCCGGCGAACTGCCAGTTCAGTTCGACAGTGTTGCGGTCCTGGCCGGGTTTCCCCTGGTAGGCGAGGTCCGCCTCCAACGCGCGGCGTGCATAGGTGCTCGCCACCATGATCCACTGCCCGGCATCCACCAGTTGAGAGACACCGAGACCGAACCACACGCCGAGCCGCCGGCACGCGTCCTCGGAGGCGTAGGGGACCTCGACGTCACCGAGCCCCGAGTGGACCGTCCACGCCTGCTCACCTTCGGTCAGCGAGCTCACCGGCGGGCTGGACTGGACCGCTTCGGGCGCGTCATCGGAGGCGGCCATCAGGCTCAGGTAGGTCTGCGCTTCGGCCAGGGTCCTCGCAGTCAGCATCAACACTCCTGTCTCCCGGTTGCCTTGTCGGACAACGAACAGTCGTTTCCAACTGGAACCTACTCGGTTCGGCGGCCCGACCCGGGGGAGTTCGCGAAGAACGACAGCGAAGTGCGACTCTCGGTCACGCGAACCGCGAACTCCATTGGCGTCGAATGGAACTCGCAAAGCGTGTGCGATCACGAAAACAGGAGGCGGCGACCGGCTGAGCCGAATGCCACCTCCTGTCAGTCGTTTTCGCGCCCAGCGCCGCCTCAGCGCTCCAGGATCGCGACGACGCCCTGACCGCCCGCGGCGCAGATGGAGATCAGCGCGCGGCCGGATCCCTTCTCCGCCAGCATCTTCGCGGTGGAGGCGACGATGCGGCCGCCGGTCGCGGCGAACGGGTGGCCCGCGGCGAGCGAGGAACCGTTGACGTTCAGCTTGCTGCGATCGATCGAGCCGAGCGCGCCGTCCAGGCCGAGGCGCTCCTTGCAGTAGGCATCGGACTCCCACGCCTGCAGCGTCGCGAGCACCACGGAGGCGAAGGCCTCGTGGATTTCGTAGTAGTCGAAGTCCTGCAGCGTCAGGCCATTTCGGGCCAGCATGCGCGGCACCGCGTAGGTCGGCGCCATCAGCAGGCCGTCGGGGCCGTGGATGTAATCGACCGCGGCGACCTCGGAGTCGATCAGGTTGGCCAGCACCGGCAGGTTGCGCTCGGCGGCCCATTCCTCGCTGGACAGCAGCACCGCGGAAGCGCCGTCGGTCAGCGGGGTGGAGTTACCGGCGGTCATGGTGGCGTCGCCCGCTTTGACGCCGAAGACCGGCTTAAGGGTGGCCAGCTTCTCGACGGTCGAGCCGGGACGCAGGTTGTCGTCGCGGGTCAGGCCGAGGAACGGGGTGATCAGGTCGTCGAAGAAGCCGCGGTCGTAGGCGGCGGCCATATTCTTGTGCGACAGGTAGGCCAGTTCGTCCTGGGCCGCACGCGCGATGGCGAATTCCTTGGCGGTGATGGCGGCGTGCTCACCCATGGACAGCCCGGTGCGCGGTTCGGCATTGCGCGGAATCTCGATGCCGAGCATGCCCGGACGCAGCTGGCCGACCAGCTTGAGGCGGTCCTTGTTGGTCTTGGCGCGGTTCACGTCCAGCATCCACTCGCGCATACCTTCGCTCACGCCGATCGGCGCGTCGGAAGTGGTGTCGGTGCCACCGCCGACACCGGCCTCGATGCGACCCGCGGCGATCGCGTCACCCACGGTCACAATGGCCTGCAGGCCGGTGCCGCAGGCGAGCTGCAGATCGTGGGCCGGGGTGTAGGGACTGAGCTTGCTGCCGAGCACGCTCTCGCGGATCATCCCGTGCTCGCCGACGCGCTTGAGCACCGCGCCGCCGACGACCATGCCCAGACGTTCGCCCTGCAGACCGAACCGGCTGACCAGACCGTCCAGCGCGGCGGTGAACATGTCCTGGTTGGAGGCGTGGGCGTAGGCCTTATCGGAGCGGGCGAACGGAATCCGGTTGCCGCCCACGATCGCGACTGGGCGCGGGGCCTTTTTCGCCGTGCTCTTCGCTGAACGGGCTTTGGTTGTCACTCGAGTCTCCAAGTCTCGTCGGGTGCCCGGTGGGCCGTCGGCGCGAAAGTCTCCGCGCAGATCGGCGCCCCGTCGCGGTTGGTTTACTTTAAACTTACTCTGGAGTAAGTTTAATGTCGACACCGTACCCCGGAAGTGTGCGTAAATCTCGCCCCGGGGCATGTGGTGAGCGAGCAGACCATTTTCGGCAACGCAGCCACCGGCGGGCCGAAACCACGACACACGAGACACAGAAAAGGGAGAAACAGTGGCAGCGAACAAGAGCAAGGGTGCTCCCAACCTCTACGGATCGTTCGTACACTCCGCCCCCGGCCAGTTCCTGGCGAGCAAGCTCGGCCTGCCGCAGCCGCAGAACCTGCGCCGCTATGTCGCGGGCGAGCCGTCGCTGCCCGGTCCGGTACTGCTCGGCGGTAAGGGCCGGGTCGCCGAACCCGTGCGAACCCTGCTGTCGGACTACACCTTCGCCGACGCGCCCGCCTCGGGTCAGAAGTACGGCGCGCTGGTGTTCGACGCGACCGGCATCGGTTCGGTCGAGGATCTGTCGCAGCTGTTCGAGTTCTTCCAGCCCGCCATGCGCAGCATCGCCGCATCCGGTCGCGTCGTCATCGTCGGCACCACCCCCGAACTGACCACGACCGTGGACGAGCAGATCGCCCAGCGCGCGCTGGAGGGCTTCACCCGCAGCGTCGCCAAGGAGCTGCTGCGCGGCGCGACCGCTCAGCTGGTGTACCTCTCGCCCGCGGCGTCGGCGACCGCGTCCGGTCTGGAATCCACACTGCGCTTCCTGCTTTCGGCCAAGTCGGCGTTCGTCGACGGCCAGGTCATCCGGGTCGGCAAGGCCGATGCCGCGGCCCCCGCCAGCTGGGACAAGCCGCTCGAGGGCAAGGTCGCCGTGGTCACCGGTGCGGCGCGCGGTATCGGCGCGACCATCGCCGAGGTGTTCGCCCGCGACGGCGCTACGGTGATCGTCGCGGATATCCCGGCCGCCGGTGAGGCGTTGTCGGCGACGGCCAACAAGGTCGGCGGTACCGCGCTCGCGCTCGACGTGACCGCCGCGGATGCCGCGGAGAAGCTGGCCGAATTCGCGACCGAGCGTTTCGGCGGCATCGATATCGTCGTGCACAACGCCGGTATCACCCGCGACAAGTTGCTCGCGAATATGGACGAGGGCCGCTGGAACTCGGTGCTGAACGTGAATCTGGCTGCGCCGCACCGGATTACCGAAGGCCTGGTGGCGCGTGGCGCGCTCAAGGAGGGTGGCCGCGTGATCGACGTGTCCTCCATCGCAGGCATCGCGGGCAACCGCGGCCAGACCAACTACGGCGCGTCCAAGGCCGGTGTCATCGGCATGGTCAATGCCGAGGCGCCGAAGCTGGCCGAGAAGGGCATCACCATCAATGCCGTCGCACCGGGCTTCATCGAGACCGCGATGACCGCCGCCATCCCGCTGGCTACCCGCGAGGCCGGTCGGCTGATGAGCTCGCTGCTGCAGGGCGGGCAGACCATCGACGTCGCCGAGACCATCGCCTACTTCGCCAGCCCGGCGTCGAATGCGGTGAGCGGCAATGTGGTTCGGGTCTGCGGGCAGAGCCTGATCGGAGCATGATGACGGAGACGATCACGCTCACCGCACCGCCCAAGAACAGCAGCCTTTTCGTCAAGGCCGCGCTCGGCGCGGTTCCGCTGATCTCGGCGCGCAAATCGACACTGCCGGACCGAGTTGTCCGGCTCGACAGACTGCACGTGGATCCGGATCACCTTGCCGCCTATTGCCGGGCGACCGGACTGCGGTTCGGCGATTCGCTGCCGCTGACCTACCCGTTCATCCTCAGCTTCCCGCTGGCGATGCAACTCGTTGTCGCACGCGACTTTCCGTTCGTCGCGGTCGGTGCGGTGCACGCGCAGAACCTGATCGAGCGCACCCGCGAGATCTCGGTGAGCGAGCCGCTGGACTTCCAGACGCATACCGAGAATCTGCGTGAGCACCCGAAGGGGCTGCTGGTCGATGCGGTCACCGAGGTGAACGTCGGGCGGGAACTGGTGTGGCGTCAGGTCACCACTTTCCTGCACCAGCAGCGCACCTCGCTGTCGGGCGGACCGAAAGAGGAGAAGCCGCAAGAGGTTCCGCCGCCGCCGATGCGGACCATTCGGGTCGATCAGAAGACGATCACCCGATACGCGGCCGCCTCCGGTGACCACAACCCGATCCACACTTCGGCATTGGGCGCCAGGGCATTCGGCTTCCCGAAGACCATCGCGCACGGCATGTGGTCGGCCGCGAACATCCTGTCCAATATCGAGGGACGGATCCCCGGCGAAGCGACCTACGCGGTCAAATTCGGCAAGCCGATCCTGCTCCCGTCCACGGTGAACGTATACGCGGACCGGGTCGACAGCGGATGGGATCTGGCATTGCGGAACCCGAAGAAGGGCTATCCGTACTTCACCGCCACCCTGCGCTGACATCGCTATCGCCGAGAGCCGCACCCCGAATCGAGGTGCGGCTCTCCGCTTTTCACCCCAACGCCGCCCTCGGCGCGTCGCGGGTCAGCAGTCGCAGCCGCAATCGCAGCAGCAGTCGCCGCAGTCACAGCCGCAGTCACCGCAATCGCAGCAATCGCCGCAGTCGCAGTTCTTGATCCAGGCGTCCTTGCGTTGGCCGTCGCACGGGCTGGTGTGGTCGGCGCAGCAGGCGTAGCCGGTGCAGTAGACGCCGAAGACCAAGGCGAGAGCCTCGCCGACGCCGGGGCGGCGGACCGGTGGGCGTCTTTCGAAGTCGGGCGGCGGGCCCGGGTACTGCGCGGTGGCGGTGTCGCGGGAAACGTTGCAGGCGTGGGCGGTTGCGCCGATGCCGCGGCCGACTCGGCGCACCAGGGCGTGCAGCGGGTCGAGCAGCATCCAGCGGATGGTGGGGACTTGGTCCAGTTGGGCCTCGGCGACCGCCTTGCGCAGCTGCGAATCGGATTGGCGCAGTAAGTCGTAGGCCTCCGGCATGGTGGTTCCGGTGGCCGCGAGTGGGTTGAAGCGGCCGCGGGTGCGGTCTTCGTCGTAATCCTCGACGGCGTCGGCGAGGTGGGCGATTCGGCCGAAATGCTTTCCCGCCTCACCCAATGCGGCGATGTTCCCGGGACGGTTGGCCAAAACCGCCGTGTGCGCGAAAAGTTCCGATGCGCAGATCTGAGTGGGCGCGGTCAGCTCGTCGAGAGATGCGGTGTTGGTCCCACTGGGTCGGGGCCTTGCGCCCAACTTCGTTCCGCCCGGTCCGAACACACCGGACATGGCCCGAGCCTCGAGGTGAGCTTGCGAGTTGATCGCGGCGACAAGCGGTTCCACGTCGAGGCCGATCAACTTCGCCTGCGCCCGCGCTCGATCCGCCCAGCGGCTCGACACCTTCGTCATCGGACGCTTGGTGAGCGTCGAGCTGTCGCCATCGTCGATGTGATCACGAATCTTGGCCGATCCCAGCAACAGTGACGCCGTGGCGGCCAGCAGCACACCGGGCGAATCCGCGGTCGCCACCTCCGCGCGGCGCATGCCACGCAACGCACACGGCCCGGCGGTGGTCCGCGCCATCGGACCGGACAGCTGCGCCTCGGTCAGCACACTCAACACAATCGCATCGGTATTGGTAGCCGTGCGCGCCAGCTGGCCGTGCCCGTCGCGCAACCCCAAACACAGCCCGCACATGTGGCTGCGCCACTCGGCCGCATCGATCCCATACTTCTCGGCCCCATGCGAACACGGCCGCAGCATCCCGAACAATTCCGCCCCATTCCCCGGCCACTCGGCAGCCACCGGTCCGTACTTTTGATCTCCCGCACTCTGGCAGCCCATCAACGAACGAGCAACCCGAAACCCCAGCCGCCCACCCCCTCGACCGACGCCCCTCTAGGCCTGCGCCGCTCGGCCGTATCGCGGCTCCTGCGGCCGCGCTGAGCCGGGGCATCGGATACCTGCGCTGTGTCCGCGATCGATTGGGCGTCGGTTTGAACCCGGGTGTGGTTACTCGGCTTTCTTGCGGCCCGCGAGGCCGCGCCAGGCCAGGTCGTCGAGGAGGTCTACGGCTTCGGCGACTTCTATGCGGCCGCTGGCTACGCGGTCGGCGATTGCTTCGCCCGCGCCGATGACGGCTACTGCGACGATGTCGAAGTTGGTGCCGGGTTCGGCATGTTTGGCGCTGGATTCGAGGAGTTTGGCGGTTAGTTCGATGACGCGTTCGCGGGCGTTCTCGATCTCCGAGGCAAAGGCTTGCTGGCCGATCGCCTGGCGGTAGAGGACCTGCCAGGAGTTGCGATTGCGGTCGACGAAACCGAGGAAGCCCTCGAGCGCCGTGCGGACCTGCTCGTGCGGGGACAGTTGCGGGTTGCCCGCCGGGGCCACCGTTTCGATGAAGCGCAGTCCCTCCCGCTGGATGCAGGCGCGGAACAGTTCATCCTTGGAGCCGTAGTAGAGGTACAGCATCGGCTTGGAGATCTTCGCCTCGGCGGCGATCGCGTCCATCGAGGTGTCGTGGAACCCTTTACGCGAGAAGACCTCGACCGCGGCGTCGAGCATCTGCTGCTCACGAACCGCCCGAGGAAGTCGCTTCGTTCCGCCCGCCATCCGCTCTCCTACCGCACTGTGAAGCTCTTATATTACTCCAAGGTAAGTTCGGCGGGTCGGATTGCGCGTTCGTAACTTCATCGAGCTTTCGACGCCGGGCTCCATCCTTCGGACCGCAGCGTCCTTGGGTTTTGCCGCACAGCTGTTCGACTGTCCAGCAGAGCGATACTACGGCGGTACACCGACAGCGCGGCTGTACGTCATAAGACAACTGCTACCGGATCGCCCTCAGCAGGACCCCAGCGCGCCCTTGTACCGAGCCATCCGCAGCACTGACGCGTCGACCCGGGCGGCGGACAGCCGACCGCTCGCCACCGCCTGCTCGAGCCGGTCCAGCACCTGCGGCACCGCATCGGTGGTGATCCACAGGGCATTGTCGGCACCGGCGATCAGCGCCGCCTCGACCGCGTCCTCGATGCTCATCCGGTTGGTGATCGCGGCCATGCCGCCGAGGTCGTCGGTGAAGATCGGCCCCTGGAACGGCGCCGCGCCGTACCCGGTTCCGTCGCGCAGCAGCGCCATGGCCTCCGGACTGATGCTGGCGGGAACATCGGGGGTGGTCAGGCCGGGAACGTCGAGATGGCCGACCATGACCGCGGCACCCGAGTCGACGAGATCGCGGAAAGGAACCAGGTCGACGCTCTGCAGCTGCGACAGCGGCGGCGTGCGGACCGCGCCGGTGTGCGAATCGCCCGACCCGGAACCGTGCCCGGGAAAGTGCTTGATCACCGTGCCGACTCCGACCTCGGCCATGGCGCTGATGTAGGCCTTGGCGTATTCGCTGACCACCGCGGGGTCGTCGGAGAAGGAGCGGTCACCGATCACCGAGTCGTCGGGCTGGCTGCTCACGTCGACGTCCGGCGCGAAGTCCACCGTCACACCCAGATCCTTCAGCTTGCGGCCGCGGAGCACGGTGGCGTCGTGGAACTGCTGGGAAGTCATGGTCTGCGCGGTCACCCGCGCCGACGGTGCCGGACCGATCAGATCCTCGGCTCGGGAGACCCGGCCGCCCTCCTCATCGATGGTCACCAGCAGCGGCACCTTGGCCGCGTTCTTGGCCTGGTCGATCAGGCCATCGGCGAGCAGCGACTTATCGGTCCAGCTGCCCACGAAAATGCCGCCGACCTGCGAGGTGCGCACCACATCGGCGGCGTCGGCGGCACCGGTGACACCGACCGTCAGCAGCTGCGCCAGCTTCTCGCGCGGGGTGAGTTTCGCCAGGTAATCGGCACCGCAGTCCGATTTCGCCGCCGTGGCGCCTGGCGCAGCGGAAGCGGTCGTGGCGTCCGGCGGCGCGGAGCGCGGCGGCGCGGACTCGGAGTCGCCGCCGGAGCAGGCGGTCGCGACGGCGGCCAGGATTGCGAGCAGGACGATAGGCGTCTTCCGCATAAGTGTCCACGGTAATGCCCGGGGTCGATCGCGGCGCACGCGGGTTATGTCCGCCCGGCGAGCAGATGTGTTCTGCGTGCCAGGTCGGAGATTCGGCTGCCGTCGTAGCCGAAGACCGCGCTGTGCAACCGGTCGTGGAACGGGTCGGTCCAGTGGGCGGGGATCGCGTCGGCGCCGACCAGGATTCCGGCGACCGAGCCCGCGGTGGCCCCGTTCGAGTCGGTATCGCATCCGCTTTGCACGGTGAGTGCGATGGTGCGGGTGAAATCGCCCGCACCCCACAGTAAACCGGCCGTGACGAGGCAGGCGTTGGGAATGGCGTGCACCCAGTTGTAGTGGTCGTGGCGGCGGTGAATGGCGCCGAGGGCCTGTTCCCACGACAGTCCGTATTCGTGATCGGCGATGACCTCGGTGAGCGCGGCGTGCAGCCTGGATTGTTCCGGAATGCAATATCGGGCAGCCGAAATCGCATCCGTTACGCCGTCGGCGGTGAATGCGGCGGCGACCAGGGCGGCCGCCCACATCGCCGCGTACACACCGTTGACCGTGTGCGAGAGACCGGCATCGCGAGCCGCTAGTTCGGCGGCACGTGCGGGGTCACCCGGGTTGCTGTACCCGTAGATATCGGCGCGGATCATCGCACCGATCCACTCGCGGTAGGGATTTCGATATCGGGCCACCTCCGGCGGGGTCAGGCCATCGATCAGATTGCGGTAGGCGACTCGCTCGGCGGTGTAGGTCTGCAGGAAAGGCAGGTGCTCCAACCACGCGTCCGCCACCTCGGATCGCGTGAAATTCATTCCGCACGTTTCCAATAGGTGCAGACCCAGCACGGTGTAGTCGACATCGTCATCGCGTGGAGCGCCGTCGATACGGCCCTTTGCCGAAACCGGCCATGTCGGATTCAGCGGGAATTCCGGCGACGGCGGCAACAATGCCGGCACATAATCGGTCAGCGGATAGGCGCAGGCCCGCTCTAGATAGGCGCGAATTCGCGCCGGCGTCCAGACGAAGCCGTTCTCCAGCGGCTTGCCGAGCGTGCAACCCACACATCGCCCCAGCCAACCGCCATAGATCCGGTCGAACAAAGCGGTATCGGCCACACGCGCCGCCGGAGTCGACGCTCGGAATGGCGTATTCGACGCGGCATCCGGTTCAGAACCCCTGGGCGATTGCCGCACAGTTGCTTCCGGGTACCGACCGGATTCGTCGTAAGTCCAGGCAGGATCGCGCGCGGCGCGTTCGAGTCGCTCGAACAGCGACCAGCACTCGGCGGCGTCGGCATTATCAGCGGTCGCGAGCGCCCGCACCGCCGGCTCGAACTCGGCCACCAGAAAGCCCGATTCGCGTCGCTGCCACCATTCGTAATACAGCAGCGTGCGCGGATCGGCCTCGTGCCTGCCGAAGAACACCAATTTGTTCGCGTCCATCGCGCTCCCGCAGTCGTATCGGTGGCACACGGTCTTCGATCCGATTTCGCAGCCGATTATCCGCGCGCGGCAACGCATCGGGGCGAGGTTGCCCGGAGTATGTTGGTGGCGTAGCCATGTGACTCCCACCAGGAGGTCATCGTGCCGTGCGATCTAATGCTCATCGCCTATGACGGATCCGAGAACGCTAAGCGGGCCATCGAATACGCCGGTCGGTTCCTCTCCGCGAACAGAGCCGTGGTCCTCACCGCGTGGGAACCGATGGTGCGCCAAGCCGCCCGATTATCCGGGCTCTCCGGTGTGATGCAGCCGGAATGGGTGCCCGACGAAGAGATCGAGGACGTCGCCTACGTCGATGCCCGCACCATCAATACCGAGGGCGTGCGCTTGGCCAAACTCGCCGGACTCAACGCCGAGGCGCGCACCGCCGAATGCACGACGACGATCTGGAACGCCATCGTCGAAACCGCCGACGACCTCGATGTCGACATCATCGTGGCGGGCACCCGCGGCGCGACCGGCATTCGCGCCCTGATGCACAGCAGCGTCGCCGACGCCGTGCTCAAGCACTGCCACCGCCCGGTACTCATGGTGCCGCCCGGCAAGGAGCCCCGTCGCTGAGATCTGGGTCGCTCGGTCGGCCTGGCGACGGGTTTGCGGGGCTAGGGTCGAGGGATCATGAACGGTTTCTTACTCGCCCAGCCCGATGGCGTGGTCCGTGCGTCGGGGACCCGGGTCGCATTCGACGATGCGACCCGGGCGGTGGCGGCGCTGCGGGATGGGAACGCGGAGTTGATCGTCGGGGCGTTGCCGTTCGATCCCCGGAACCCGGCCGCGCTGAGCGTGCCCGAACAGGCACAACGCACCGCCGGACCATGGCGGCCCGCGGCACTGCCCGAACTGCCCGTTGTCCGGGTGATCACCGAAATACCCAGTCCGGCAGAGCATATCGCGCGGGTGACGAAACTCGTCGAGCAACTGAACGACGCCGCGCAACCATTGCGCAAGGTCGTCGCCGCCAGATCGGTACTGGCCGAGGCCGATGACACGCTGGATCCGGAGGTGGTCGCCGGACATCTGCTGACCAGGCATCCGCATGCGAATGTCTTCGCGGTCGACCTGACGGCCGCCGGTCGGCCCGGTGCGACCCTCGTCGGCGCCACCCCGGAGGTATTGGTCGCGCGCCACGGCGCGACCGTCTCGCTGCGTCCGCTGGCGGGCACGCTACCGCGCCTGGCCGATCCGGACGCCGATGCCGCGCAGGCGCGAGAGTTGTTGGCCAGCACCAAGAATCGTGACGAGCACGCGTTCGTCATCGAGTGGATCAGGGCGGTGCTCGAGCCCGTCTGCGCGGAACTCACCATTCCGGACGGCCCGCAGCTGATCAATACGCACGAGGTCTGGCACCTCGCCACCCCGATCACCGGCCGGCTGCGCGATCCCGCGACGACCGCGCTCGACCTGGCGATTCGGCTGCACCCCACCCCCGCGGTCTGCGGCACGCCGACAAATCTCGCCCTCGACGCCATCGCCCACATAGAAGAGGAGCGCGGCTTCTACGGCGGCGCGGTCGGCTGGTGTGACGCGCGCGGCGACGGGGAGTGGGTGGTCGCGATCCGCAGCGCGGAACTGTCCGCCGACGGTCGCTCGCTGCGGGCCTTCGCCGGCGGCGGCATTGTCGCGGCGTCCGACCCGTATGCCGAATTGGACGAGACCAGCGCCAAGCTGCGCACCTTGCTCGGCAGCTTGCACTGCGCCGTTCCGACCAGCTGAACCGGTCATTTGGCACAGTGCCCGGATATTCGATCCGGCTATTGGTGGCCTGAACGTACGACTTTGCGGGCGGCCCTGCTAGGTTGGCCCAGAATATGCCTGCATCGACGTATTGGAGTGCCGCGATGAAGTTTGCTGTCCCTGGTGTTGCGAGTGCGGTCGCCGGCGCCGTTTTGGGCGTGATCGCGGTGTTCGTGATCACGGTGGCAGTGCAGCAGAACACACGGCCCGATATCGAGCGCACCGACTCCGACTCCTCGCTACTCAACAACGTTGAGTACGGCAGCCGCTGATCCGCTGACCTCCGCTTCATCTACCGACTCGCTCGGTTCTTCCGGCGCGGCGCGTCAGCACAGTAGCGCCCCGCTGGGTAGACGCTGGTTCGCCGGGACAGTGGTCGCGGCGTTCCTGCTGACTTTTCTGCAGGCGCCGGGATTCACCGTCGCCGACACCAAATACGACCTGGCGCAAAATCCGCTGGGTTTCCTCGAACGCGCCGCGCACCTGTGGAGCAGCCAGGCTCCGATGGGCCAGGTGCAGAACCAGGCCTACGGGTACTTCTTTCCACACGGCGCGTTCTTCTCGGCCGGACATGTGCTCGGTCTGCCCGCTTGGGTGACCCAGCGAATCTGGTGGGCGTTATTGCTGCTCGCCGGGTTCTGGGGCATCGTCCGGCTCTGCGAAGCGCTCGGCATCGGCAGTCGCGGCTCCCGGATCGTGGCGGCGGCCGCGTTCGCGCTGTCACCGCGGGTGCTGACCACGCTCGGTTCGATCTCGTCGGAGACGTTGCCGATGGTGCTCGCGCCCTGGGTGCTGCTCGCGCCCGCCGCGCTGGGCACCGCTTATCGACATCGCAAACGCGGTGGTGCGGCCTCGCCCGCGGGGAGTGCGCTGGCCCTGGCGTTGATGGGCGCGGTCAATGCGGTGGCGACAGTGGCGGCATTCCTGCCCGCGCTGTTGTGGTGGGCGTCGTACAAGCCGAACAGGCGGTGGTGGCGATTCACCCGAGCCTGGATTCCACTGCTGGTACTGGCCACGTTCTGGTGGGCGGTGCCGCTGCTGCTGCTCGGCAAGGTCAGCCCGCCGTTTCTGGACTACATCGAATCCTCGGGAGTGACCACGCAGTGGGCGTCCCTGGGTGAGGTGCTGCGTGGCACCGACAGCTGGACACCGTTCGTCTCGCCCGAGCGGATCGCGGGCGCGGTGCTGGTTACCCAGCCCGCGGCGGTGCTGGCCACCGGATTGCTCGCGGCGGCCGGGATGGCCGGGTTGGCGATGCGGTCCATGCCGTTTCGCGGACGGCTCGCGTTGATTCTGCTGGTCGGGTTGGTCGGGATCTGCGCCGGATATGTCGGGGAGTTGAGCGGGCCGTTCGCGGATTCGGTGCGGGTATTCCTGGATTCCGGGGGTGCGCCGCTGCGCAATGTGCACAAGCTGGAGCCGTTGATCCGAATCCCGTTGGTGCTCGGCCTCGCCCATGCGCTGACCAAGGTGCCGTTGCCCGCGTCCGTGCCGATGCCGGTGTGGCGCAGTGCCTTCGCCCATCCCGAACGCGATAAGTCGGTCGCGGTCGCCGCCTTGATTCTCACCGCGCTCGCGCTGTCCACCTCGCTGGCCTGGACCGGAAAACTCGCGCCGCGCGGTGCGTACGACGAGGTGCCCGGGTACTGGAAGCAGACCGCACAGTGGTTGTCCCATAACGCCTCCGACACCCGCGCCCTGGTAGTACCCGGTGCACCGTTCGGCAGCCAGGTGTGGGGGCTGACCCGCGACGAGCCGCTGCAGGCGCTCGCGAGCACACCCTGGGCGATCCGCGATGCGGTGCCGCTGAACCCGCCGGGCACCATCCGCGCGATGGATTCGGTGCAGCGGTTGATCGCCGACGGCAGACCATCGGCCGGACTCGCCGCGACGCTGGCCGATCAGGGCATCGGAATCCTGGTGTTGCGCAACGATCTCGACCCGGAGACGTCGCGTTCGACCCGGCCGATGTTGGCGCATCAGGCGATCGACGGCTCACCAGGACTGACCAAGGTGGCCGAATTCGGCAATCCCATCCAGACGATGGTCATCTCCGATGGCCTGGTCGCCGACGGTGACCTGCGGCCCGCCTACCCGGCGATCGAGATCTATCGGGTCCAGGCGCGGCCGCCGGGCACACCTATCGAAATACGCAGTGGCACAGGCGCTCCGACCTCGTTCCCGGGCGCGTACACGGTTCCCCTGGCCGAGGTTCCGATGGTGCAGGGTGGTCCCGAGGTGCTCGAACGGCTGCACCGCGATTCCGCGTCGACGGATACGCCGAGACTGCTCGCATCCGACGCGGCCGCGGCCGGACTGCCGATCGGGCCGTTGACCGTCACGGATACGCCGATGGCCAGAGAGTCCGACTTCGGCCGGGTGGACAATCACAATTCGGCACTGCGCGCCCCGGACGACGCGCGCCGCACGCACAATCTGGTACCCGACTATCCGGTTCCCGGAGCGGATCTGGTGCGCGGGGAATGGTCGGGCGCGACGATCACCGCGTCCAGTTCGGCGGCCGACGCAACCCAGTTGGGCGGATCCGCACCGGGCAGTTCGACCGCCGCCGTCGTCGATGGCGATCCGTCGACCGCGTGGATCAGCAATGGCACCGAACACGCACTGGGACAATGGCTTCGGCTCGATCTCGACCAACCGATCAACTCCGGGCTGCTGCGACTGTCCACCAGTGCGGCGGCGATCGGCGATCGGGTGAAGTGGGTGGAGGTGCGGACCGCGCAGGGCAGCGTTTCCGCCCGGATTTCCGAACCGGGTGCGTCGGTATCGATTTCATTGCCCGCGGGCAAAACGGACTGGCTCACGATCACCGCCATCCGCACCGAAGACGGCACGCGGGGTGGGCAATTCGGGATCAGCGACCTGACCTTGGACGATTACACCGTCCGTGGGGCACCGGTGCGGGTCGATATCCGACATCGGACCGTGCTGCCGCCAACTCCGGCGGGCGCTCCGGTTCGTGCCTGGGATCTCGGTCAGGAATTTCCGGGGCGCAGTGCGTGTTTCGATGCGCTGGACCGGGTGCGGTGCAGTAAAGGGCTGGCCCTCGCGCCGGAAGAACCCGGGGCGTTCGAGCGCACGTTGTCGGTGCCGCAGCCGGTGACCGTCGCGCCGCAACTGACCGTGCGTACGCGACAGGGGCCCGCGCTCGAGGCACTGCTCACCGACCATTCGCGCGCGGTGGCTCGCGGTAAGGCCGATGTCGGCGACCTGCGTGGTTCCGCCTTCGCGGCGACCGATGGGGATCCGCGCACGAGCTGGACGGCTCCGGAGGATTCGGTGCGGAATCCGGCGGGCGGCAAACCGACGCTCACCCTGGAATTGCCCGAACCCGCACTGGTGACGGGGCTGGACCTGACACCGTCGCTCGGCGGGCTGCCCGCCAAGCCGCTCTCGGTCGCGGTGAACCTGGGCAACGGACCGCAGATTCGCGAGCTCGAGCCCGACGCCACGACCCGAATCTCGTTGCAGCCCACGGTGACCGATCGCATCGAACTAAGCATTCAGACCTGGAAGCCGGTGCTGGATCGCACCGCACTCGGTTTCGCGGTCGAGCAGCCACCTGGTCTTGCCGAGGTGTCGGTGCTCGGGCCGGAGTATCCCGCGCCTGCCGCGCCGGACCGGCTCATCACCATTCCGTGCGTAAAAGGGCCGACCATCGCACTCGGAGGACGCTTCGTCCACACGACCGTCACTGCGACCGCCGATGAATTACGTTCCGGCGCACCGGTTCCCGCTCGCGTGTGCGCGAATTCGGAAGTCCCTCAGGAAGTGGGAGGTACCCCGGATTCGACTGGTGCCCCGGATTCGGAAGCGAGCGAAACCGGAGTCCTCGACATTGCGGTGCCCCAGGGACGCGCCGATGTGACGGTCGCGCCCACCGATCTCTTCTTCGTCGACCGACTTCGCTTGAACCGCACCGATTTCGACCCGCCCACCGCGCCGCAGCCGGATCGCGCGACGCCACCGAACCAGCTCCTCGTGCTGCCGCTGAGCACCAACGTCGGCTGGCGGGCACGCTTCGCCGATGGCGGCGAGCCGGAACCGATCGTGGTCAACGGCTGGCAGCAAGGCTGGCTGCTGCCGGACAGCGCCGCCACCCGATCGAATCCCGCAACACAGTCAGGTCCGATCACCGTCTCGTTCCCTCTCGACCGCTGGTACCGCCTCAGCATCTTCGGCGGCCTGCTACTACTCATCCCGCTGGTCCTCCTCGCCATCCCCCGCCGAGCCGGCACGCGCCGTATCCCGGTAGCCGTTGGGCCGAGGCCGAATCCCGATGCGAGCGATCGCCAGAGCGCTTCCAAGCCGACGACAGCCCCCGACTCCGCTACGCGCCCTGCTCCGAATCCGGATGTCACCACTGGCGATCCCCTGCTTCGCTCCAGCCCCGCCACCGATGCGCGCGACGACTCAGCCCGTCGATCGCCCGGTGATGACGCAGCTACGCCGGCACCAGCCGAAGCGGCGACTCACGCCGCCGAATCCCCCGCTGTGGCAGACGACTACACCGCGGACTCGCCGCCGTCCACCTGGGGCAACCGCATCCTCGGTGCGCTCGGAATCGGCGCTGTCGCAACGGTGATCGCCGGGCCGGTCGGCACCGCACTGACTGTGATCACTCTCGCCGCGGTCCGCTTCGTCCCGCGAGTGACGCCGAAAGTCCTTGCCGCCGTGGCGGGTCTGGGCACCGCCGCGGCTATCGCCGCCCTCTCCACCGGACCATGGCGTGCCGCGGGCGGATATGTGGGCGGCTCGCTGTGGGTCCAGCTGCCCGCCTTGCTCGCCGTTGTCGCGGTGGGTATTGCCACGCTGCCGGCGCGCCGCCCACGCAGGTAGCGAGCCGCCGCTCGACAACCTGCGCTCAGCAGCGACAAATCACGCACCTGCGGTCCGATGGGTGTCTCGAACCCAGCAACCGTCGATGGTTCTTATGGAGCGAATCCGATTGCTAGCGTCGGATAGGTGACGGCTTGTGCGGAGTGCGGATTCGAATACGAACCGGCGTTGGTGCCCGAGATTTCGGCGCTGACGAAGGTCCGCGCGGCGGAGTACGCCGCACTGCTTCGGCGTGACGACCAGGAACTCCGGCGGCGAACCGCACCGGAGGTGTGGTCCCCGTTGGAGTACGCGTGCCATATGCGCGATGTCCTGCTCGCACAACGCGAACGGGTGCTGCTCGCACGTCGCGCCGATACGCCGACCCTCGAGCCCATGGGTCGCGATGAACGCGTCGAGCACGACGGATATGCCGATCAGCAGCCGTCGGACGTGGCCCGGCAACTCGGCGATGCGGCGCTGCTGTTCGCCAATGTGCTCGATCGGTTGGCACCCGCCGACTGGGATCGCACGCTCATCTACAACTTTCCCGAGCGGCAGCAACGTCCACTGAGTTGGCTGGCCCTGCACACACTCCACGAACTGCGGCACCATCTCCTCGACATCCGCCGCCAACTCGACTGACCGTCATGCGACCCATCAGCTGTGATACATACGATTCGGCAGGCCGGACGCCCGGCAGACGTCGGAGCATCGATCAACTCGTCCGCGGCGCATCCGAGCCGATCACGGCGTGCGCGCGAACCGCGTCAGCGGACTGTTTCGCCGCTCGGCTCCGACATGGCGCTGGCGGCCTTCGCGCGATCGCGATCTCGGACGAAGCGGCGCGCCGGTTCCTCGATCAGGGCATAGCTGGCCGCGGCGACCGGAAGCGTGATCGCGATCGTCAGTATCAGGACCACCACGAAATCGCCGCGGAACGGCAGGATTCCGAAGATCGGGAAGACCACCGTCAGCACCGCGAGATGCCAGAGAAAGATGCCGTAGGACCAGCGCCCGATGGTGGCGGCGACCGAGGATTCCAGCCAGCGATGTGGGCGAGCTCCCGGCGCACGCAGCACCAGCGGCGCGAGCAGCGCGAAACCGATGATCGCGCCGAAACCCATCTTGGCCGCGTACTGCCACGGCTCGGCCCGGGTCAGTCCGGCGGGCCCACCGAGATCGGTGGCGGAGCACAGGAAAGCGACGAGCGCGACACTCCACATCACCGGCTGATTGGCGAGCACCCGCAGCTTAGGCGATAGCCGATCCCTATTATCGACGAGTTCGGCGAGCAGCATGCCCGCAGCGAACCACGGCAGATAACCGGGCAGCCAATTGTCGGCGTGGATGGCGTCGGGCGTCGGCACCGGGATGAAGTTCCAAGTCATGCTTACCGCCGCGAGTGCGAGGATCGCGGGAATGCGCCAGCGCGCGGCGTCGCCACGCAACCGCACCGCCGCGAACGCCAGCAGCGGCAGCACCACATAGAAGGCCACCTCGACGGACAGGCTCCACATCTGGGTGAGTCCGTCGGTGAGGGTCAGCGGCACGAACACCTGCGTCAACGCCAGATTCGACAGCCACACCCGTACGCCGGCGGTGTCCGCCGCGCTCGGCTCCAAGACCAGAACCGCCACCACCACAACCCAGTAGGCGGGCAGAATGCGCGCGGCCCGGTGCCGAAGGTAGTAGCCGACCGACGGCGCGGTGCCGAGCCCGCGCGCCGCGGCGGCGTGCGGACGCCAGAGCAGGAAGCCCGACAGTGCGAAGAACACCGCGACGGCCATATCGAACCGTCCCCAGATCCGGCCGAGTACGGGCGCATTCGCCGCACCGGTCTGGAACGCGACGTGCGTCAGCAGTACGCCGAGCGCCGCCATACCGCGCATACCTTCCAACGCAGGCACGAATCCGCGCGCTCGGATGGGCGCATCGGTTGTCGGCGCGGGCAGGGTGGCGGTCATCGGCACCAGTCTGCGGCTTCGTTCGTGCGACCCCGCAAGTGGGTCGTCCTACAGCTGGTAACACAACGTTTCAGATTTCGCGTTAGACTCGGGCGATTTCTGGGTCTAATCCGGCCTCGGCACCGCATGGTACGACATCGGGCTGTTAGTGTCGGGGCTCACGAGTGCCGCGGTGCGCCCGCAGTACTCGCCGTACAGACCTGTGTTCTACGACGAGGAGAGTTTGCATGGCACTGAGTGCCGGAACCAGAAGGACGGTGGCCTGCCTGCTCGTGGGTCTGGGCGCGTTGTTGATCGTCGCCGCGGTGATGATTCCGTCCTACACCGTCAGCAAACTGGCGAAAACTCCTCTCGACCTCGAGATCACCACCATAGCGACGAACCAGCCGGGCGAGGACAGCCTGGTCCTGGACTCGAAGTCGCTCAGTGCGCCGGAAGGCGCGGCCAAGATCGACACCAATGTGCCGCTGATTTCGCAGCGGTTCCTCACCGTCGAGGACCCCTCGGATGCCACCGAGATGACGGTCCAGGCGGGTCAGACCCTGCGGCGCATCGATAAGCAGGGCGACACCGGCCTGCTCACCGCGACCGTCGACCGGGTCACCATCGACCGCGTGTCGGGCGCGCCGGTCAGCAAGGACCCCAACGGTTCCGTCGCGGTCACCACCACCAAAGAAGGCGAGTCCATCGCCGATCCGGTGCAGCACACCGGTCTGCAGTACCGCTTCCCGATCGGCACCGAGAAGAAGAGCTACCCGTACTTCGATGTCAACGCGCGTAAGTCCTACGACGCCAAGTTCATCGAAGAGACCGAGATCAACAGCATGAAGGTCTACCACTTCCAGATGACGGTCCCGGTGACCAACATGTGGGAGGTGATTCAGGCGCCGACCAACAAGCTGAGCCTGCCCGCGGCCAAGTGGGGCCTCGAGGGCGACGAGCCGGTCACCATGACCCGGTTCTACACCGACACCCGCGACCTGTGGATCGAGCCGAAGACCGGCACCGTGATAAAGGGTGGCGAGCAGATCCACCTGTACTACGCGCGCAACGGCGACCACCCCGATGTCACCGCGCTGAAGTCGCACCTGGTCTTCGATGAGAACACCATCGAATCGCAGATCTCGGTGGCCAAGGAGAACATCGACAAGCTGTCGCTCTACGGCCGGATCCTGCCGATCGTGTTCGGCGTGCTCGGTGCGATCGCGCTGATCGGCGGTGTGGTCCTGGGCATTCGCGGTGGGTCCACGCCCGCGCCCGCGGGTCGTCGCGGCGGTCCGACCGGCCGCGGTGGAGATGACGCTCCGACCGAGCAGATCAGGATCCAGAAGAACCTCTGACGGTAGTCAGATCCTCGGCCCCCAGGTTGCACCTGGGGGCCGAGTTCGTTTCCGCACAGGTGTATTCGGCGCGCGTGCGCTCGGTGCCGAGGTGGTTGACGCTCAGAGCGGTTGGCGCTCAGCGTCAGGGGGCGGACGAACCCAAGGTGTAGGCGACCGGATGTGCCAGCTGATAGAGCAGCATCACTCCCGCGCCCGGGATCTTCAGGTCGATGCAGCGCCCGAAACTCCGATCGGCTATCTCCCCCTCGAATTGCGCCCCGCGCCCGGCCAATTCGGCGATCGTCCGCTCGAGGTCATCGCACATCAGCGAAATCTCGTGGCGCGGTGGACCATCCGCAGGATGTACACCGAGCTCACTCGGCCCCGTGCCGAAGATGAGCCACCCGTCATGGGCATCCACATTCGGCCAGCCGAGAACGTCGCGAAAGAACCCACGAGCCAGATCCGGATCCTGCGCATAAACCAGAGTGTGCACACCGGTGATCATGTCCGTGATCGTAAACGCCCCACCTCCAATCCCCGCACACCCGTGCACACACCGGGATGGCGGGTATCGCTGGACGGCGGGCGCAGTTGGCTCGGGTGGGTTTCTCAGCTGGGTGAGGGGTGCGATTCGGTTGGGGTGGGGTGGTCGGCGGTGCGCAGGACGATTGCCGCGATCAGGATCGTCGTGGCGGCGGCGACTCCGACGGCGGTGGTGATCAGGGTGGGTACCGAGCGGGCGAAGCAGGTCATGAGCACTACCTCGACCGCGAGGCCCAGCCAGGTCACCGTGGCGAGGGCGGTGCGGTCTACCGCGATGGCCGAAAGCAGTGCGCCCTGCAGCACGGCGAGGATGGCGCCTTGTAAGGCGAACAACCACAGCATGCCTTGGATCGGGGCGTAGTCCTGTCCCGCGAACAGCGGCGCCAACGGTGCCGCCACCGCCGCACCTACTACCGCGATGATCCCGATGCCGGACAAGACAGCCAGCGCATCCCGTATCGCGCGCGCCGAGTGCGTCGGCTGCGCCATCCGCGGATACAACACCACCCCTACGGCCTGCGGCAACCAGAACGCGATCTTCGCGGCGATCGCCCCGAGCGCATACCTGCTCGCATCCGCCTCATCCAAAACGACCCGCGCAATGATCAGATCCGCCGACGACAACGCCATCAACGCCGCCTGCACCTGCGCGGCCCGCAACACCGGCAATACCCCAACAAACCGCGCACCCCCGTCAGCCGCATCACCGGAACGCCGCTGCGCACGCATCCGCGCCGTCCGGCCCTGAGATACACCCGCACGCCCGGGTCGCGCGCCTTCGACTCCGAAACCACCATCATCTGAGCCGTCATCTGGCGATGGCTCGATTGCCGCGTCGTGTGCCGGGCGGATGCGGGAATGGGGGGAGCCTGCTGTGTATCGCGCGAAGGCTGCGGCTGCGACGATTCCGAGGGCGGCGGCCCATAGGGCGGGGGCTGCGCCGCCGCCTAGGGCTAGGACGATGAGGGCGGGAGCTACCCGGGCGATGCCGGCTGCGCCGAGGACCACTGCCAACGCGCGGAAGCGTCTGCTGCCCTGCAGGATTCCTTGTTCGCCGGATAGCAGCACCAAGGCGGGGGCCGCGCCGAGAGCGGCGGCGCAGGCGACCACGCCGACGTTCAGTACTGCGGTTACCAGCGGCACCAACGCTGCGGCCACTGCGGCAACGATCACCGCGCAGCGCCACTGCAGGCCGCGCAGCGCCGCGACGCCTGCCCCACGCACGAGTTCCCTGGCCACTACGTTCTGCAGGGCCAGCGCGGGCACCGCACATAAGAGTTGGACGGCCAGCAGGCTCGCGAATTCGCTGTAGCCGGTGACGCCCAACCAGCGGCTGGCCAACATCTGCAGCAGATATCCCGCCACATTGGCCGTCATCGCGCCGGCCGTTACCAACGTCAAATCCGCCACGACGGGAAGGCGACGGACGGCAGGCACGCGGCAATCGTCCCACCCGACCGGCCGTTGCCCGCACCCGCCCGGCGGCGCGCGGCTTCCCGATCGGAACGTAGGGTGCACAACCGTGAGTGGCAGCGGCTCGACGCGGCGCGACCGGTGGACGAGGTTGGTCCCGGCCGGGTACAGCGGAGTCCTCGCGCTGCTCATCGCCGGTCCACTGCTCGGGCCGGGTTATCTGCTGCTGCGGGATGCGGTGAGCACACCGCGCTCCTATCTGACGGACTCGGCGCTCGGCCTCGGCGACGCCGCCCCACGAGCGGTACCGCAGGACGCGCTGCTCGCGGCACTGTCACCGATCATCGACGGCGGCCTGATCGTCAAGGCGATCCTGCTCGTCGCGCTGTGGGCGGCCGGATACGGCGCGGCGGTGCTGACCCGCGAACTACTCCGAGTATCGACCGCCCCACAACTGGTAGCCGTCACCGTCGCCCTATGGAACCCCTACGTCGCCGAGCGTCTACTCCAAGGCCATTGGAGCCTGCTGACCGGATACGCCGCACTGCCCTGGACCGCACTGGCCGCCTACCGAATCCGCGCATCCACCATCGCCCGGCGTACGGGTGACACGGCTTGGCGGCTTGGGGCGGCGGGGGCTTGGGGCGCGTTGGCCGGGTGCTTTGCGGCTGCGGGACTCACTCCGACCGGGGCGTTGCTGGCGGGCTGTACCGCTGTGGTGCTGGTCGGGCGGCGAAACTTGCTCGGGACGCTCGGCCTGCTATTGGTGGCGTCCGCGCCGTGGTTGACGGCGACGGCGCTGTCTGGGGCCGGGTCCGAACCTTCCGACCCGGCCGGGATAGCCGCATTCGCCGCGCGCGCGGAACCTGGCCTCGGCACCCTCGGCTCGCTGGCCGGGTTGGGTGGAATCTGGAACGGCGACTCGGTGCCGGACTCCCGCATCACCCTGCTCGCCCTCATCGGCACCGTTCTGCTCCTGGCTGTCGTGGCGACCGGCATCCGCGCGACCGCCAGCAGTCGGGCGGGCATCCGCGCGGCCGACGCAGAGATAGCCAGTGTCGATCACGCGAGCCTCCGAGTTCGCCGTACTCTGCTGATACTCGCGGTCGCCGCTGTCGTCCTCCCCGCCTTGGGGTCGACGCCTTGGGGCATGAGCGTCATGGAGTGGCTCGTCGCCGGCGTGCCCGGCGCGGGACTACTGCGTGATACGCAGAAGTACGTCGCACTGGCCATGCCCGCCTACGCGCTGTGCGCCGCGGCCGGATGCCGAGCACTCGGCGTGCGCTTCGCCCACACCCCCTCGACTGCCAACGCGCACAGGTCGCCCGCAATATCGCTGACCGCAATAGCATTCATCGCATTGCTCGTACTGCCACTGTTCGATCTCGCCTACGGCGTAGGCGGCGAGTTGCGGCCGGTGCACTACCCCGCCGGGTGGCAGCGCGTTACCGAGCGGATCGACGGGCCGGGAGATATCGCGGTCCTGCCCGGGGGCATGTTCCGAAAGTTCCCATACAGCGGTAAAGCGCCCGTGTTGGATCCGGCGCCGCGGATGCTCCCGCACGATGTGCTGCAGACCGGTGAGCTCCCGGTCCGCGGACGTACGGTCGCGGGCGAAGGGGCCGGGGCTCGGGAGGTGGAAACCTTACTGCTGCACGGTGGTTCGGCGCGACAGTTGGGTGATCTCGGCGTCGGCTGGGTGCTCGTCGAGCGCACTACCCCCGGTCCGCTGGGCGAGTCGAAAACGACACTCGCCCAATTGGACCCGATATACACCGACCAGGACCTGACGCTGTACCGAGTCCCCGCCGTCGCCGACCATCGCTCCGAATCGCAGCCCGCCCACCGCACGATCGCGTACGCCGCCCACATCCTCTGGGCCGCAATGCTCGTCGGCGGCCTGCTGCTGGCGGCCTTACTACGCCCGCGGCCGACCGCATGAAAACCGTTGGCAGCACACCTATCCGGCGCGATTACGGACCGGGCGGAATCAGTCCGGAGGTGTGCTCCCCACGAGCAACCGCCGCGAGCACGTCATAAACCCCGTTACCCGTTTGCTCCCAAGAGAATTCACGCGCCCGAGCCCGCGCCTTCTCCCCCATGACCGTCCGCGACTCATTGTCGTCGAGCAAATCCCCGACCGAATCGGCCAGCTGGGCAACATCATCCACGAGCACACCGGTCACACCGTCGACAATGGAATCGGTGAGCCCCCGCGAACTGCGGTAACCAATGGTCGGCACACCGTGCTGGGCGGCCTCGATCACCGCGAGCCCCCAACCCTCCTTGCGCGAGGGCAGCACATGCACCCAGGCTCGCGCGAGCAGTTCGTGCTTGCGACGCTCATCGACGTGACCGTGGAAGGTAACCGCGTCAGCGATGCCGAGCCCATGCGCGTCGGCCTTCAGGTTGTCCGCCCACCAGCCATCGCCGATCACATCGAGCCGCAGCCCGGGAATCCGATGCCGTAGTCCGGCCACAACGGCCAGCGCGTCCTCGATCTGCTTGTGCGGCACCAACCGCGACAGCACCACGATCCGCGGATCCTCCGTGCGCGTCTCGACACACCCGGTCGGTGCATCAACTGGAACCGGTTCAGCACCATTGCGCACCACCGCGATCCGCGACCCGTCCACGCCCAGCGTGGCCAGCTCCTCGGCCGAGGGCAGCGAAACGGTCAGATATTGGTTGTCCCGATGCACCCGCGGCGAGAGCCGCGATTCGATCCACCACCCGATCCGCCCGACGAGACGCCCGGCGACCGGCCATTGCTCGCGATGTCCGTGATGTACCAACACCACAGACGGCGCGGCGCTCGCGGCACCCGCGAAGAACGGGATCCCGTTCTGGGTGTCGATCACCGCATCGGGCCGCAGACCGCGCAGCGGCCCGATCCCGAGTCGGCCGAGGGCGATGGCCGCCAGGGCCCGCGGATAAACGGTGAACCGCCCGCCTGCCCGGCTGATATCGATGCCGTCGATCCGCTCACGTTTCGGCGCGCCCGGATAGCGGGCGGTACGCAGGGTGACTTTGACCCCCCGCGCGGCGAGCTGGGCCCCGACCTGCTCCAGGTACCGTTCGCTGCCGCCGCCCTGCGGGTGCCCGGTGTCACGCCAGCACAGCAGGAGGACTTCGCGCACGGTGGAGCTTCTCTCGGTCGACAGGTCCCGGGTCGGGAAGGATGAATATCGCCGTACACCCTAACCCGTGCACCCGCCCAGCAAGCTCCGCACCGTCCGCGGGATTCCCCAGCGGTGGGGCTATGCGAGACTCTCCGCCGTGCCGAGAGCTGAAACCGAGCCGACCGAAGCGGCGGAAGTAGGTACCCCGCCGTCCGGGCGCGGACGCCTGTCCCGGTTCGCGCGACGGGCCACGCTGCGCCGGTCGCTGCGGTTGCTCGGCAGTTTCCGCTTCGAGCAGACCGATCCGGCGCTGTTCTACGGTGGCCTGGCCGCCGACAGCGCCGCGATGATCGGCGATTTCTATGCCGACGTCACCGGGCGGCCCCTAGTGGGCGCGACGATCCTGGATGTGGGCGGCGGCCCCGGCTATTTCGCCGACGAATTCGTCAAGACGGGTGCGCGCTACATTCCGGTCGAACCCGACCCGTCGGAGATGCACGCCGCCGGACTGTCGGTCCCGGGCGCGGTCCGCGGTTCCGGAATGGCGCTGCCGTTCCGCGACGACGCAGTGGACATCTGCTTCTCCTCGAATGTCGCCGAACACGTACCGCACCCCTGGGTCATGGCCGATGAGATGGTGCGCGTGACTCGCCCCGGTGGGCTGATCGTGTTGTCGTACACGGTGTGGCTCGGCCCGTTCGGCGGTCACGAAACCGGCCCCTGGCACTACCTCGGCGGCGAGTACGCCGCGCGTCGATACCGCCGCAAGACCGGCCGGGAACCGAAGAACCGCTTCGGCGAGTCGATGTTCGCCGTTCGGGCGGTGGACGGATTGCGCTGGGCGGCAACCACTCCGGCCGATATCTTCGCGGTCTTCCCCCGATACCACCCACGCTGGGCGTGGTGGCTCGTTCGGATCCCCGCGGTGCGTGAGTTACTGGTGAGCAATCTGGTTGTCGTGGCCACCAAGAATTAGCTCTTACTTCTCCAGCCACCCTCGGCGCCAGGTGCGCCGCCCGCAGGCCACCTGGGCCCAGGGTGATTCCTGAATGGCCAGGCCCACGGTTTCCAGCGCCGTGAGGCCGACTAGATCGGCTAGCAGTCCGACGACCGCGACGGCCTCGGCGGCCTGCATCGCCGCCGTCGCCTGCTCGATGGTCAGCGTCCGGCCCGGCAGGAAGGAAACCACCCACCCGCCTGTGCCAACACTCTTAGCTTGATGCTCGGTCTGGTCGCTGGTCATCAGCGACAGACCGATCACTTGCACCGCCATGACTCTGACTCCCCAATTGCGTAATCGGTTCATGAATCGAGCGAGCTGATCAATAGCTACAGCATGACCGGTGCAACAACAGAACGCAATAGTGCGTTCTCTGAAAAGCGAACCGACAGGTTGGAATTCGCCCTGTTCAGAACGGTGTCCGAGCGAAAAACTGGAACAGGTTACAGACAATCCGGCCGCAAAACTGTAACGTGTTCTCATGCATTACGACAGCTTGTTCATCGGCGGCCGCTGGACCGCGCCAGCCACCACCGAACGCCTCCAGGTCGTCTCACCTGCGACGGTCGAGACGGTGGGCAGCGTCCCGGTGGTGGTTCGCGCCGACGTCGACGCCGCCGTAGCCGCCGCACGGCACGCCTTCGACAACGGCCCGTGGCCGTCCACTCCGCCCGAAGAGCGCGCCCAGGTACTGTCGCGCGCCGCCCGCCTGATCGAGGAGCGTTCAGCCGATCTGCTCGCCACGCTCACCGCGGAAATGGGCGCACCGCAAATGATTGCCATGACGCTAAACCAGATTCCGGCGGTGGCCACGCTCGACGCGTACGCCGCACTGGCGAAGTCCTTCCCCTGGCACGAAACGCGCACCGGCCTGTTCGGCACCTCGCGGATCTCTCGCGAGCCACGTGGCGTCGTCGCGGCCATCACCGCGTGGAACGTCCCGCTGTTCCTCGCGGCCAACAAGCTCGCGCCCGCCCTGCTCGCCGGATGCACGGTGGTGCTCAAGCCCGCGCCGCTGACTCCGCTGACCGCCAACAAGATCGCCGACATCTTCACCGACGCAGGCTTGCCGGAGGGCGTGCTGTCGATCCTGCCCGCCGAGGCGGACGCCGCCGAATATCTCGTCTCGCACCCGGGCGTCGACAAGGTCACCTTCACCGGCAGCACCGCGGTCGGCCGCAAGATCGGCGCCATCGCGACCGGTCAGCTCAAGAGCGTCTCGCTCGAACTCGGGGGCAAATCCGCGGCAATCCTGTTGCCGGATATGGACGTTGCCGCCAATATCCCGGTGCTCGCCTTCTCCGGTCTGATGAACAGCGGCCAGGGCTGCGTCGCGCAGACCCGCATCCTCGCGCCGCGCAGCCGCTATGACGAGATCCTGGACGCACTGGTCGAACACGTGCGGACGCTCGAGACCGGCGATCCCGCCGACCCGGCAACAACTTTCGGCCCGCTGATCTCCGAACGCCAGCGCGACCGGGTCGAGGGCTATATCGCCAAGGGCAAGGAAGAGGGCGCGCGCCTGGTCCTCGGCGGCGGCCGCCCGGCCAATGTGGATCGCGGCTGGTTCGTCGAGCCGACCATCTTCGCCGATGTCGACAACAAGTCGACCATCGCGCAGGAGGAGATCTTCGGCCCGGTCCTCTCGGTCATTCCGTACGAGACCGAGGACGAGGCGGTCGCCATCGCGAACGACTCCGTCTACGGCCTTGCCGGTTCGGTCTGGACCACCGATATCGAGCACGGCGCCGAGATCGCCGCGCGGGTGCGCACCGGCACCTACGCGATCAATTGGTATGCGTTCGACCCCGGCTCGCCGTTCGGCGGGTACAAGACCTCCGGCCTCGGCCGAGAGAACGGACCAGAGGGTCTGGACGCGTTCTGCGAACAGAAGTCCCTGCTGATGCCGCTGGGTTGGACGGGGTAATTCAGTCCCCCGGCATGACCACCCGGAGTACGGGCTGATGACGCATACCCGGTGTGCCGGCACTGCTGTGCGCACCGGGCGCGTCGACGATCTCGACCCGCCAGCCGGGCGGCAGCACCGATTCCAACCGGCCCGCGGCACGCCGCAGCGGCGTACTCGCGGTCGCCAGTTCGATTCCGGCAACGTCGGGCACTGTCAACGGGCCTATTTCCAGATCGGTCATGCTCCAACCACCTCTCGCGCGTCGATGTCATCGTTGGCCGCGGACGCGGGGCCACGAGTCGAAAGGGAAGTAGTTCAGTCGATCTAAGTCACGCAGTTAACGCTTGGCAATCGAACTGGTCGGTTGAGACGGAGAACGTACGAAGCATAAGCCACCACCGGGCATACCTGGCACCGCGGACATTCCCGCAGCGCGTCGAGCTTTTGCAACCGTAGCGCACCTGACGCTCGGTATCCGGCGATCTGACACACTGCTGACGCCGCGAGCACTCGGCACCGCCGTGCACGCAGGACCGTCGGCGATATCCGCGAACGATCCGCTAGCGGCGAAGTGACCGCCGATACCCGGCGGGCGTCGTGCCGGTCGCCGCACGCAGATGCACCCGCAAGGCGGTGACGCTGCCGAATCCGGACTGTGCCGCGATGACTTCGACGGGTAGTTCGGTGGTTTCCAGCAACTCCCGAGCGCGCACCGTGCGCTGCGCGTCCAACCACCGTCTCGGGGTCGTGCCGACCTCGGCCTTGAACCGGCGGATGAAGGTGCGCTCACTCATCAGCGCATATCCGGCCAGCGCCGAAACATCCGGTGCCGCCACCGGATTCGCCGCGGCCCAGGCCATGGTCGCGGCCAGCGTGCCCGGGAAGTCGTTGCTGCCCAAGGCATCCGGGATGTACTGGGCCTGGCCGCCCTCGCGGTGCGGTGGCGTCACATTCCATCGGGCCAACTCCGCCGCCGCGCCCGCGCCCAGTTCCCGGCGGACGATATGCAGGCAGAGGTCGAGACCGGCCGATAATCCGGCCGAGGTCAGCACGTCACCGTCGTCCACATAGAGCGCCGTCGGGTCCAATTTCACTGCCGGAAACAACGCGGCGAACTCATCGCAGTACGCCCAGTGCGTGGTGGCGGGCCGCCCGTCCAGCAATCCGGCCCGCGCCAAGACGAACGCGCCGACACAGATGCTCACCATGGTCGCGCCGCGCGCCGCCGCGGCTCGTAGCGCGTCGAGGACCTCCTCGGGCGGCGGCAGCGTCGGCAGCCCGATGCCCGGCACGACCACGATGTCGGCGGTCTCCAGCGCCTCCAGACCGTCCGTCACCAGCAGCTCGAATCCGTTCGGCGTCCAGACCCGCCCGGGCCGCACCCCGCAGGTCCGCATCTCGAATCCCACCGGCGCACCGGTGGTACCCGGCCCATGCCGAAACGCCTGCACCGCACACGTCAGGTCGTAGGTCATGACCCCGTCCAGCGCGAGCGCGACTACCTGCTTCACATCCTCAGTTTGGCACGAATCCAAGCACTACTGCCCTTTCCGCCACTTTATCGGTTCTGCCGGTCGTAGCGGCGCTGAGCAGCCACCACCTCGACCGTGTTCTGACGGATCCAACCCAGGAATTGATGCAGGGACTCGGTGAGTCCCCGGCCGAGTGCGGTCAGTTCGTAGCTGACCCGAGGCGGGGTGGTCGGCTCGACGGTGCGCGCGATCAACCCGTCCCGCACGAGCGTGCGCAGCGTCTGCGAAAGCATCTTCTCGCTGATCCCGCCGATCATGGCGTGCAACTCGGAAAACCGCAGTGGCCCGGCACCGAGCGCGGTCAGGATCAATATTCCCCAGCGGCTCGTGATGTGGTCGAGCACCTCACGAGCCGGGCAATCACTGTTGAATGCGTCACTCATGCTCGGCCAGTCATCGTGCCGAACCTGCGAACGTACCGCCATTTCCGGAGCTTACCTGAAGGTATGTCCTTTCCGACAGTAAGCTAGGCGGCCTACGCTGCCGCCATGGTCACAGTCATTTTCGGAGCCAGAGGCAATGTCGGCCGCCATGTCGCGGCGGGCATGATTTCGAGGGGCGAGCAGGTCCGCCCGACGAGCAGGGAACCCGGAACCGCGGGCTTCCCGCCGGGCGCGCAGGTCGTCGCAGCCGATCTGGAACAACCGGAAACGCTGCCCGCCGCACTCGAAGGCGCCGAGCGGGTGTTCCTCTACGCCAAGCCCGACGGGATCGACGGTTTCGTCGCGGCAGCCGAGTCCGCCGGAGTACAGCACGTGGTACTCCTGTCTTCCGGGGCCGTCCTGCGGACCGATGCCGCGGACAACCCGATTGCCCGGATGCACGCCGTCGTCGAGTCCGCCATCGAAAAGTCCGATCTGGCGTGGACATTCATCCGGCCCGGCATGTTCGCCACCAACGCTCTGTGGTGGTGGCAGCAGTCCATCCGCGCCGAAGGCGTCGTTCGGATGCCATATGCCGACGCCCGGACGGCACCCATCCATGAGAAGGACTTGGCCGCACTCGCGGTGACCGCGCTGACCGAACCGGGTCATCAAGGCCAGGCCTACCCCGTTTGGGGCCCTGAGTCACTGACTCTGCGCGAGCAGGTCCAGCACATCGGTGCGGCCATCGGCCGCGAGATCACCGTCGAGGTGATCCCCGTCGAACAGGCGCGTGCGGAACTCGGTAAGACCATGCCATCGATCGGCGTCGATGCCGTTCTAGCCGGATGGGAGGCCGGACGCACCACAGCACCACAGGTGTCGACGGTCATCGAGGAGGTCACCGGTCGTCCCGCGCACACGTTCGCGCAGTGGGCAAGGGACCACGCGACCGACTTCCGCTGAGCAGTCACCGCAGCCACGACGTCCCTGAACCCGCGAAGCCCGGTACGACTCGGAAACCTGTCGACCGGGCTTTCTGCCGCTAGGATTGGCGTGAATCCGAGTATTACTGGCATTTCCGCCACTCGTCGGCAATCGGCGCGGGCGCTTCACTGAACAGCGAGAACCGGTCGAGGAGAAGGAGAGGGACGTGGGTGCGCCTGCTGGAATCGATTGGGAATGGGCGACGCGGACCGGGGGAACGCTATCCGGGAGACAGCACCGGCAGCTGGCGGTCGAGCTCGCGCGGACGCTGCCGAAACTGGGCGGTGCGCAGCTCAAACGGGTACTCGGGAGAACCGGTACCGGGCGTCTGGAGTTCGCGGGGCTGCGGCTACCTGATTCGAAACTCGCCACGGCGGCCGAAACCGAAGCCCGCGAATCGCTTTCGATCCACATGCTCGAGCATTCGTATCGCACTTACTTCTTCGGGCGGGTACTGGCCGAGCTCGACGGTGTTCGCTACGACGACGAACTGGTTTATATCGCCTGCCTGCTGCATGATCTGCAGCTCGAAAGCCCGACTCCGGGCAGGTGTTTCGCGGTGGCCGGTGGCGAACGGGCGGCAGCGTTCGCGGTGCGCGAGGGCGCGGAACCTGAACGCGCACAGGCGATCGGGGCCGCGATCGCCGCGCACATCACACCTGGCGTTGCCAACGATCTGAGTGATCCCGGCGGGTTCGTGTCCGCGGGCGCTTCAGTGGATGTGATCGGGGCGCGCTTCCCGGAACTGGATCCGGACTGGGTCGCGCAACTGTTGCAACGGCATCCGCGTCACGATGCCAAGCGGCAGCTGATCGCCGCGTTCAAGGCCGAGGCCGAGGCGGTGCCGAAGGGCCGCGCGGCCCTGCTGAACAGTGTCGGCTTTCTGCAACTCGTCCGGATGGCTCCGTACTCCGAATAACCTGTCGGATAAACGAATTCGCCCGCACCATCTCCGAAGATGGTGCGGGCGAATCAGCTTCGGGGCGCTATCAGCCCAGGCGCTCCTTGAGGGCCTCGAACTCGTCGCGCACGCCCGAAGGCAGCTTGTCACCGACGAATTCGAACCACTCCTCGATCAGCGGGATCTCCTTGCGCCACTCGTCGGCGTCGACGACCAGCGCCTCGTCGACATCGACGGGATCGACCTTCAGACCGTCCAGGTCCAGCTGCGCGGCGGTCGGCACGTGGCCGATCGCGGTGGGCTCGGCCTGCGCCGAACCCTCGATGCGGCCGACGATCCACTCCAGCACGCGGGAGTTCTCACCGAATCCGGGCCACAGGAAGCGGCCGTCGCCGCCACGCCGGAACCAGTTGACATAGAAGATCTTCGGCAGCTTGTTCGCATCCGCGTTCTTGCCGACATTGATCCAGTGGTTCAGGTAGTCGCCGACGTGGTAGCCCAGGAACGGCAGCATGGCCATCGGGTCGCGGCGCACGGTGCCGACCTTGCCCTCGGCCGCGGCGGTCTGCTCCGACGACAGGGTGGCGCCCATGAAAACGCCGTGCTGCCAGTCGAAGGATTCGGTCACCAGCGGGACCGTGGTCTTGCGGCGACCGCCGAACAGGATGGCCGAAATCGGCACGCCCTGCGGGTCGTCCCATTCGGGAGCCAGCGTGGGGCACTGCGACATCGGCGTGCAGTAGCGCGAGTTCGGGTGCGCGGCAAGCGTTTCGGTCTCCCGGAGGAACCAGTCGTTGCCCTTCCAGTCGATCAGGTGATCGTGCTCGCCCTCCAGGCCCTCCCACCAGACATCGCCGTCATCGGTGAGCGCGACGTTGGTGTAGACCGTGTTGCCGGCCTCGACAGTCGCCATGGCGTTCGGGTTGGAGCTGCGGTTGGTGCCCGGCGCGACGCCGAAGAACCCGTACTCCGGGTTCACCGCGTACAGGCGGCCGTCCTTGCCGAACCGCATCCAGGCGATATCGTCGCCCAGGGTCTCCGCGCGCCAGCCGGGAACCGTCGGCTGGATCATCGCGAGGTTGGTCTTGCCGCAGGCGCTCGGGAAGGCCGCGGCGATGTAGTAAGCCTTGTTCTCCGGGGAGATCAGCTTGAGGATCAGCATGTGCTCGGCCAGCCAGCCCTCGTCGTGGGCCATGGCCGAGGCGATGCGTAGTGAGTAGCACTTCTTGCCGAGCAGCGCGTTGCCGCCGTAACCGGAGCCATAGCTCCAGATCTCGCGGTCCTCGGGGAAGTGGGTGATGTACTTGGTGTCGTTGCACGGCCACGGCACATCGGCTTCGCCGGCGGCCAGCGGCGCGCCGACAGAGTGCAGCGCCTTCACGAACGGCTTATCGGTGCCGAGCTTCTCCAGCGCGACGGCACCCATCCGGGTCATCACGCGCATCGAGACCACCACGTACTCCGAGTCGGTGAGCTCCACACCCAGCTTGGGGTCCTCGGCGCCGAGCGGGCCCATACAGAACGGCACCACGTACATGGTGCGGCCCTTCATCGAGCCGCGGTACAGCTCGGTCATGGTGGCGCGCATCTCGGCGGGGTCGATCCAGTTGTTGGTCGGGCCCGCGTCGGCCGCGGTCTTCGAACAGATGTAGGTGCGGGATTCGACACGCGCCACATCGGAGGGATCGGAGAGGGCGAGGTAGGAGTTCGGCTTCTTCTCCTCGTTGAGCTTCTTGAAGGTGCCCGCCGCGACGAGCTGGGTGGTCAGCCGGTCCCACTCTTCATCGGAACCGTCCGCCCAGACCACTCGCTCTGGCTGAGTGAGTTCTGCGACTTCCTGTACCCAGGCGAGTAGTTCGCTGTGCTCGGTCGGCTGCTTGCCGTCGGAATTCCGAAGACCAGGAATGGTCGCTGAGGTCATGAAAACTCTCCTGAGATGGGCGGTTCACGGTGTCTCCGCCTGGACTGGCCCTTTCGAGCGACCTGCAAGCAGTCGCTAGCGGGCAGGCCCATGACCAGCGCGAACACACCGAGCGCCACCGTTGGCGGGAAGGCACCCGCTACGACCAATCGAATGCGCGTCATGGCTGGACCGCGTACAAGGACGAAGCGGACGCCCAGGTTCCTGCTTAAGAGGTTAACGCGATGTGACGACCAGTACGGAATCGGGTTCCCCAGGGAGTACCCATTAATTACCTAATCAAAAGAGGTGCGATATCCATCGATGGTCGCGATATCACGCTCGCAGGCGGCGAGCTGCCCCGGTTGCTCGGCGGCGGCCCGACGCAGTCTGGCCTCCAATTCGGCCACTTGACGGTCGATTTCGACGATTCGCGAGGTGCTAGCGCGCATCACCCGATCGGCCAGCGCCGTCTCCGATTCCACCAGTGCGGTAGCCACGCGCTGCTCCAATTGGGCCTTCACATTCACCAGCGCGTCGGAGACCCATTGACGAAGATGCGCGCGGTCGGCCACCTGCCCGCGCGCCCGCACCACCCAGGCCGCCGCACCGGCGCCGAGCAGCAGCGTCACCGGGACAGTGGCAAAATCCAACGCCTGCACGAGCGAGAACGGCGCGACCAAAAGGCGGCCGATGCCGACTCCGGCGGAGGCGCCGAGCGCAATCATGAGGTGATCTTCGACACCCCGATGCCGCGGCTCCGGATCCGGGCCGACGCGCGGGGCCGGATCACGCCATCGCGGCGGGATATCGCGGTCCTGATCCGGCGGCACGTAGCGACTGTTCGCAGGTCGCTCGAAACGATCAGCGCCGAGCCGGTCGGTGAGCTCCGAAACCCGGTGGTCGATGCTCGCGTCCACGGCCGAGGTGAGCTCGCTCACCGCCTGCTGCAGGCGTTCGGGATAGTCGCCGAGTTCGGCGCGACGCAGTCGGTCGAGTTCGCCGCGGGCCGCAGTGTGCAGCGCGCGCACCCTGGCGCCGACATCGGTCATCAGATCGACCCTGGCCAGATGCAGTTGGCTGCGCAGGGTGGACATGGCGGTGGCGCGACCGCCGTCGCGACCGGCGAGCAGTACGGCGCGTTCCTCGCGCCACCGAATCGGTTCGGCGCCGGAGCGCAGCACCGCGACCTGTTCGGCGACCCGCCTGCGGGTATCGGCGAGCACCCGCGTGGTGACCGCGGTGACCCGGTCATCGGATTCGGCGCCCGCCGTCGCCGCCGCCAATTCAGCGTGCAGCGCGCCGAAGCCCGAACGATCGAGTAGGCCCGCATCGCCCGCAGCGCGGCCCGCCACCGCGAGCCGCGCGGAGACCGGCACGATTTCCAGGTCGTCGGCGCCCTGCGCAGCCAGCAGCTCGAGGTTGTGCGCGTGCACCGCGCGCCAGTCCTGGTAAGCGTGAATGCCGTTCATGGCGAACAGGATTCTGGTGCCGTCGGCCCGCAGGCGCTGCATCACGTCGAGCGTGTCGGCCCCGAGGGCGCTACCCGCGTCCAACAGAATGAGCGCGACGGCCGAGGGTGCGGTGCCCGACGACGAGGTGCTCTCGACCGCCGCGCCGGCATCGGGCACCGGGTCGGACAGATCGATCCGCGGCTCGAACCGAGCCAATTCGGTGCGCAACAGACTCGTGTTGGCGTCATCAGGACCGATCAACGTGACCGCCGAGGCCACCCCGGTCCCCCGCACCGCCCGCAGCAACGCCATCCCCTGCGGATTCCACCGCGCGACAACCGCTGCCACCGCCGCCGTCAGCTGCGGCTGTGCACTGCCCGACGGCGGCACCGCGGCGGCGGTTCCCGTCCTTGCCGAAGCAGTCGCGGCAGTTCCAGCCGAATCGGGCGCTGTCCGTCGCGATGCGGACGCGGCGCTACCGCCCGCACCGGTCGCCGGCCCTCCCAGCGCAGACTCGGCCGAGATGGGCGCGCCAGCAGCACGAACCGATCCATTCGGAGGATCAGCGGGCCTATCCGGACCGATCGCGGGTTCATCCGAGGCAGGCGCGGCGAAGGGCAGGCGCGGGTCCGGTTGCTCAGAGTCCGGCACTGCTCATCCGCTCCCATAGCCGGATGTAACCGTTGTGGACGCGCAGGGCGGCGCGGCGGGCGGCGGGGGACATATCGCTGGCGACCACCGCGCGCCAGCGGGCGGCGCGGGCCAGGGCGTCGTCGGCGTCGGCCGGTGCGGGCGAGCGGTAACCGGCGGCCAGGTGGGCGACCTCCGGATAGGCCAGGCCCGCGCAGAGGCCGAGCCAGAGGGCGTCGTCGCCGAAGAGATAGTCCTCCACCATGTCCCTGGCATTGCTGCCGTCGCCGGGCAGCGCGCCGGCGGCCAGGCGCGCCAGTTCGTCGAGGAGTTCGCCGCCACGCAACGCCGAGACCTGTTCGTAGCGGCGGTGCAGCAACCGGTGCAGTGGGTCGATGCCGCTGGCCGCGTGCATGATCTGCAGCAGCGCGTGCGGGGACAGCTCGGGGTCCTCGCGCAGCGCGGACAGCGCGCAGGTCACGCCGTAGAGATCCCAGCGCTGCAGCAGCTGTTCGCGTTCGGCGACATCGGATCCGGCCGAGGCCGCGACGAACAGGTCGGGCGAGAGCGTGAGCGCCGGATCCGCGGTCTGCGCGAGCCGGCGCAATGTAGCCAGATCGGCCTCGGTCACCGCACCCGCCCTGGTACGCACCGCCAGCGAGGCGACCACCGGCAACGTGACGGTGCCGAGGCCGCCGCTGTACTGCTCGGCGGCGGCAACCGCATCGCCCCAGCGGGAGCCGATCGCATCGGCCTTGTTCAGCACCGCGACCGTCCGCTCGGGCGGCAGCTCGGCGAGGATCCGCCGGTCCGCGGGCTGCGGCGCACCGGAGAGGACATAGACGATGATGTCGGCGTCGAGCTCCGGATCGGCCACCCCGGGCTCGTCCACTGCCGCCGTCTCCACCGCCGACATCAGCGCCAGCGCGTGCAGTACGGTGCTGCGCCCGGTATGCGCGCGACCGGTCACCTGGATGCGCGGCGGCCTGCGCCAGCGGGCGATGGCGGCCCCGACCTGACCCACGATCCGTGGATCCGCCCCCGAGCGCAGCGTGGCGAGCAGATGGTCGAGTTGGTCGAGTTCACGCGCGGGTCCGCCCGGTCGGATACGGGGCCCGTCGGAGTCGGTGGCTGTCGGCAAAGCTGCACACCCCCTTTTCGGTGCGCAATTCTTGCAGACGTCGGGCCGCGGTACCGCGCGGACGCACCCGTAGCGACTGCTTGCAGGTCGCTCGAAACGGTCAGCAGCGACTGCTTGCAGGTCGCTCGAAACGGTCGGTAGCGACTGCTTGCAGGCCGCTCGAAACGGTCAGCAGCGACTGCTTGCAGGTCGCTCGAAATCGTCAGTTGGTCACTGCTTGCCGCTCGCTCGAGCGGATCAGCTGCCGCTGAAGTATTTGTTCGCGGTGCGCACCGCCCAGTTCGGCGCGTATTTCGCGACGGTCGCCAGTACCTTTGCCTGCGTACCGATTTCGTAGTGCACGCGCGGCAGCCGTCCGCGCTTGCGGGTCGCCTCCCAGATTCCCTTCGCGACATCCTCGGCGGTCAGGCGCACCCCGAGCGATTTGGTCGATCCGGTTTCCATGCCGTCCACCATGGCGGTCGCGACGAACATCGGCCACACCGCGATCACCCGGATGTCATGGCGCTCCCATTCGAGATCCAATGCCTCCGTGAGACTTTTGACCGCGGACTTGCTGGCGCCGTAGCTGGCGAGTTGGGGCTGACCGTAGATCGCCGAGGCCGAGCACAGATTCACCACCTGTGCCCCCGACGTATCCCGCAGATATCCGAACGCCGCGTGCGTACCGGTGATGACGCCGCCGATATTCACATCGACGATCGCCTGATGGGTGGCGAGATCGATATCCTCGAACGGACCCGCGCGCAGGATGCCCGCATTGTTGACGAGGATGTCGAGCCGGTCCTGGTCCGCGTGGAACTCCGCGAGACGCTCGGTCCAGTGAGTGGCGTTGGTCACATCCAGCACCCCGGTCCGCACGCTGCCGTCGGCCGCGTGGATATCGGCGGCGAGGCGGGTCAGGCCCACCTCGTCGATATCGTAGGCGCCGACGTGATACCCCTGTGCGGCGAAAAATAGGGCCGTGGCCCGGCCGATGCCCGCTGCCGCACCGGTGATGAACACAGTCGGTCTGCTCATGCCCGCGCCTCGCTGACACTCGGCTCCGGCATGCGCGATGCGCGCTGGCACATGCTTGGCTCGCTCATGCGCGCAGTCTAGTGCGCGGCAAGCCCCCTACCTCGGGGTTCCCCCAGATGCCCTGATAACTTAGTCTGCTGAGATGGTCGGCACCATAGTCGGTGCGCAGCTTCACTTTTCGAACGCGGCAAGCCGACCGGGCGGAATTCGTCCGCCAGTGCCGGGTCTCGATGAGGAGGTTGCCGTGGCCGTCGATGTCATCGGTGCTGTCGATCATGGGTCGAATGAGGATCTGGATCGCAAGCCGTTGTTGCCGAGTACCGATCCGTTCCTGCGGCCGCCGAAGGGGTTCGCGGCCCGTCCGCCCGGCACCATCCTGCGCAGCCGTCACGTCGAACTGGCACTGTTCGGCCGTGTTCCGCAGCAGGTCTCGGCATGGCAATTGCTCTACCGCAGCTGCGATCTGCACGGCACGCCGGAGGCGGCGGTCACCACGGTGCTGCTCCCGCTCGGCGCGGATCCGCAAGAAGATCGCCCACTACTGGCCTTCCAGACCGCCATGGACGCGGTCGCCGAGCGCTGTTCACCCTCCTACGCATTGCGGCGCGGCGCTCGCGCGCTCGGCTCGGTCACCCAGTTCGAATGGATGCTGGTGGCCAATGCGCTGCGTCGCGGCTGGGCGGTGACCATCGCCGATCACGAAGGCCCACAGGGGAATTTCGGCGCACCACGCGAACCCGGCTACCGCGCGCTGGACGGCATCCGCGCGGCACTGCGCTTCACTCCCCTCGGCCTGCGGCCCGATACCAGGGTCGCGGTGTGGGGCTATTCCGGTGGCGGCATGGCCAGTTCATGGTTGGTCGAGATGGCGCCGACCTACGCGCCGGAGATCGATATCGTCGGCGCGGTGCTCGGCGCGCCGGTCGGCGATCCTGGTCAGGTCTTCACCCGGCTGAACGGTGGACACTACGCGGGACTGCCCGCGATCGTGCTGGCGGCGCTGCGACGGCTGTATCCGGCGCTGGCCGCGGTGTTCGAGACCGACTGTGACGCCGAGGGGCATCGACTGATCGAACGCGCCGAACGGGCGACGCCGTTCTCGGCGATCCTCGGCCTCATCAATCGCGATGTCGGTAGCCACCTGACCCGCCCGCTCGACGAGGTGCTCGCCGAGCCCGACCTGCAGGCCATGCTCGCCGACCTGCGCCTGGGCCACTCGACCCCGACCTGTCCGCTGCTGGTGGTGCAGCCGGTGCACGACCAGATCATCCATATGGACGGCATCGACGGTCAGGTGGAACGGTATCGGCGCGGCGGCGCACAGGTCACCTATGTGCGCGATCGGCTCAGCGAGCACTTCTCGCTGCTCCCGCTGGCCACCCCGATCAGCCTGGACTGGCTCAGCGATCGGCTCGCCGGGCAACCGGTGCGCGACGAGGGCGACGCCACGGTGTGGTCGGTCGCCGCCTCGCCCGCCGGGGTGCGCGGACTGCTGGAGATGCTCGGGACCGCGGTCAGGGTGGCGTTGGGCAAGCCGCTGCGGCAGGAGAGCGCGCCAGAGACCCGAATCCCCCGCGAACGCGCCGCCTGATCGATCAACGGCAGGGCCTTTCGAGCGCCGCTCCGGAGCATCGCCAGGAGCGGCTCGCAAGCAATCGCCAGCTGATATTTCGAGCGACCTGCAAGCAATCGCTAGCCGACCATTTCGAGCGACCTGCAAGCAATCGCTAGCTGACCATTTCGAGCGACCTGCAAGCAATCGCTAGCGGCCGATTGCCGAGCTGATCATCCGATGCTGGACAATGGACTGCGTGAACGACGCCGCGAACCACACTGCCGAGTCAGTTCCCGGTCCGCCGTCCACAGCTTCGGCTCGGGCGGACGGTGGATCCCGAAAGGGCTCGGGCTCCCGCCTGTACCCCCGCGTGACGAGCTTCCGCTCGCGCCGGGCCGCGCTGACCGCGACCCAGCAGCAATCCTGGGACCGCACCTGGCCACGCATCGGCCGCGATGTCGCCGACGAATCGTTGGACGCCGCAGCCTGGTTCGGCCGGGACGCCCCGCTCGTCATCGAGATCGGTTGTGGGACAGGCACCGCCACCGCCGCGATGGCACAGGCGGAACCGCATCTGAATCTGCTCGGCATCGAGGTCTACCAACCCGGTCTGGCCCAATTGGTGCAACGCGTGGAGCGCGAGCAGATCGAAAACATTCGGCTGCTGCGCGGCGACGCCGTCGATGTGCTGGAAAACATGATTGCTGAACAATCGCTCACCGGCGTCCGCGTCTTCTTTCCCGACCCGTGGCCCAAGGCGCGACACCACAAGCGACGGCTGCTGCAGCCCGCGACGGTCGCGCTGATCGCCAACCGCCTGCGGCCCGGCGGTGTGTTGCATGTCGCGACCGACCACGCCGACTACGCGGAGTTCATCGCCGCGGTCGGCGCGGCAGAACCCCTGCTCATCGGCCTGAACGAGACAACGGGCGGGGTCAGCGCGGAGCATCGGGAGACCGCGCCGATCGGCTTCGAAAGGCCTGTCACGAAATTCGAAGGCAAGGCGCATCGCGCCGGAAGCGCCATCAACGAGTTCATATGGGGGAAGATCGGATGATGGTGAGCGTGAGTGAGGTCGTGGATGTTGCCGGGGAGGTGCACGGAACCGGATCAGAGGTAATCGGCGCTGCGACGCCCGATGTGCGTCGGGTGCTGCTGGTCTGGGACGCCCCGAATCTCGATATGGGGTTGGGCGCCATCCTCGGCGGCCGGCCGACCGCCGCCTATCGCCCGCGCTTCGACGCACTCGGCCGCTGGCTGCTCGCGCGCACCGCCGAGCTATCGGTGGGCAGCGTGACCCGGGTCGAACCGGAAGCCACCGTCTTCACCAATATCGCCCCCGGCACCGCGGATGTGGTGCGGCCGTGGGTGGAGGCGCTGCGCAATGTCGGCTACGCGGTCTTCGCCAAGCCCAAGATCGATGAGGACTCCGATGTCGACGCGGACATGCTGGCACATATCGAGCTACGCAGTCGCGGCGCCGGTCTGGCGGGCATCATGGTCGCCTCCGCCGACGGCCAGGCCTTCCGCGAACCGCTCGAACAATTGGCCGCCAACGGAATCCCCGTTCAGATACTCGGCTTCCGTGAGCATGCGAGTTGGGCTGTCACATCCGATACTCTCGAGTTCATCGACCTCGAGGAGATCCCGGGCGTGTTCCGTGAACCGCTGCCCAGGGTCAGCCTCGACTCGCTGCCCGACGAGGGCGCCTGGCTGCAGCCGTTCCGGCCGCTGTCGGCGCTGCTCACCTCTCGCCCTGCCCAAGGAGTCGCTTAGTGTTCACACGCTGGGGCGATCTGGTCTATCGGCTGCGCTTCGCCGTCATCGGCATGGTCGCGGCCGCACTCTTGGCGCTTGGCGGTTACGGCCTCGGGTTGGAAGACCATCTCAGCTCCAGCGGGTGGGATGATCCTACGTCGCAATCGGCGCAGGCGGCGAAGTTGTCCGACGAGGCGTTCGGGCGCGATCACAACAGCGATGTGATCGTGCTCTACACCGCGCCGGACGGTAAGACGATCGACGATCCGGCGTTCCGGCAGCAGATCGTCGACAATCTGAACAGCCTGCCGCGCGATCATCCGGACGAGATCGCCAAGGTCAACGGCGCCTACTGGCAGACCGATACCGGCCCCGCGTCACCGTTGACATTCGGTTCGAAAGACAAGAAGTACACCTTCGCCTCGATCGCCGTCCAGGGCGACAACGACACCGATATGGTGCGCAACTTCCGGAAAGTGAAGGACATCTTCTACATTCCGGGCGTCGATGTGCAGGTCGCCGGTCTGCAGGCGGTAGCGGGCACGCTGAACGACACCATGGCCGCCGACCAGAAGCGGATGGAGATCCTGGCCATTCCCGCGGTCGCGGTGCTGCTGTTCTTCATCTTCGGTGGTGTGGTCGCGGCGGCGCTGCCGCTGATCGTGGGTGGTCTCACGGTGATCGGCGCGTGGGGCATCGTGCGCTTCGCCACCGAATTCACCGAGGTCAATTCGTTCGTGTCGCCGGTCGTTTCGATGATCGGTCTCGGTCTGGCCATCGACTACGGCCTGTTCATCGTGAGCCGGTTCCGCGAGGAACTGGCCGAGGGCTACGACACGCGCGCGGCTGTCCGTCGTTCGGTGATGACCGCGGGTCGCACCGTTGTGTTCTCGGCCACAATGATCATCGCCAGCCTCGGCGGCATGCTGCTGTTCCCGCAGGGATTCCTGAAATCCATTGCCTACGGCTCCATCGCGACCGTTTCACTCGCGGCCCTGACCGCCATCACCATCCTGCCCGCGATGCTCGGCATCCTCGGGCCCCGGGTGGACATGCTCGGGTTCAAGCGATTCCGCAAGACCAAGACCGCGGAGGACGTCGAGAACAGCTTGTGGGGCCGGTCCACCCGCTGGGTTATGCAGCATCCGCTCAAGATCGCCATCCCGATCTGCATCCTGTTGCTGCTGTTGATCATTCCGGTGAAGAACCTGGCGTTCGGCGGTATCAACGAGCGGTATCTGCCGCCGGACAACGCGACTCGGCTCGCGCAGGCGAAGTTCGACTCGATCTTCCCGCTACGCAAGTCCGATCCGATCCAGCTGGTCTTCGTCTCCGAGAACAGTAACGACGTCGGCAAGGTGTGGGCCCAGGCCAAGCAGGCGCCGGGGTTGACCGGCACCTTCGACGTGCCGTCGCGTTCGACCACCGACCCGAACGTCTACCGCACCAGTGCGACGCTCGCGGACTCGGAGAATTTCGATCCGACCATCGACTATCTGCGCTCGCTCGAGGTGCCCGACGACGTGCAGATGTATGTCGGCGGACAGCCCGCGATCCAGCGCGACAGCATCGACGCGCTGCTGGACCGGATGCCGTGGATGATCGCGCTGGTCCTGTTCGTGACCACGCTGCTGATGTTCCTGACCTTCGGCTCGCTGGTGCTGCCGATCAAGGCCGCGTTGATGAGCGCGCTCGGGTTGGGTTCCACACTCGGCATTCTGACCTGGATCTTCATCGACGGGCACGGCGCGAGCCTGCTCAACTTCACTCCGCAGCCGATCATGTCGCCGGTGCTGGTGCTGATCATCGCCGTCATCTACGGTCTGTCGACCGACTATGAGGTATTCCTGTTGTCGCGCATGGTCGAAGCGCGCACGCAGGGGGCATCGACCACCGAAGCGGTGCGCATCGGCACCGCGCAGACCGGGCGGATCATCACCGCCGCCGCGCTGATCCTGCTGGTCGTCACCGGCGCGTTCGCGTTCTCCGATCTGGTGATGATGCAGTACCTGGCCTACGGCATGATCGCGGCGCTGTTCATCGACGCCACCATCCTGCGCATGCTGCTCGTTCCGGCGACCATGAAGCTGCTCGGCGACGACTGCTGGTGGGCGCCGGCCTGGATGAAGAAGGTGCAGCAGAAGATCGGGCTCGGCGAGCCGATCCTCGATGATGAGCGTCCCGGTGGCGGCGAGCTCGTCGACCTGATCGAGACCACACCGGTCACCGATCCGGTCACCACCGTGATGCCCGCACTCGGCCCGATTCGCAAGAGCCCGCGCCGTCCGCGCACGATCGAGGAGATCGAGGCCGGAGCGCCGACGCAGCAGTTCGCCAAGCTCCCGCCCGCCAATATTCCGCCCGCACCGCCGCGGCCCGTGCTCGCACCGCATGATCCGACTCGGCCGAGGGCGACACCGCCGGCGCAGACGCCGCCGCCGGCCACGCCGCCGACTTCCCAGCCGGTGCAGCCCGAGCCGATCCGGCCGCGGCCGCTGCCTTCGATTTCGTCATCGGAGCCGACCCGTCCGATTCCGCCGACGCCCACGCCGATGTACCCGACGCCCGCGCCCAGGCCGCCGGTCCAACCCACGCCGGCACCCACGGCCGCGGACCACCCGACCCAGCATGCGGCCCCCGAAGAACCCGCGACCCCGCCACCGCCGAATGACGAAGCCCCGGAGCAGAACCGCAGCAGCATCGAGAACTGGATGGCCGAACTGCGCTCCAACCGCCGCCGCATCGGCAAACCCGACGAGGGCCGCCACCACGGCGCCGACGGCCGCACCGTCAGCGTGAACGAACTCCTGCGTCGCCGCGACCGCGAATAGCTCGACCTAGGGTGTGGGTATGACCTCCGGAGGGCACCACCGGCCGCCGTCTGCGACCGGGATGGCTGTGCGGCCGCGACGTTGGTCACGGCCGCACAGGCGGGTCAGCGAGCTGTGGGGTCCGCTGGATCTCGGGGTGGGGTGGCGGCTTCGGCGAAGGCTCGGGCATAGCGGGTGCCCACGAGGAGCAGGAGGACGCCGACTACCAGGAAGGCCGCCACTCGGACCAGGCCGTCGAGGGTGGCGAGGTCGAAGAGGAACAGTTTGGCCAGGGCGGCGGCGGTGACCAGGAGGCCGGAGCCGAGGGCCAGCTTGGCCACGGCGGCCGAGCGGGACAGGTTGCGCAGGCCGAAGAGCAGGGCGGCGGTGGCGGCGGCCATCCAGATGATGGTCGCGGCGCTGTGACCGACGATGAAGCCATCGGCGGCGCCGGTCGCGATGCCGATCGAGACCGTCGCGGCGGTCACCGCGTACAGGCTCGCGGCGCTCGCGACGACGAACAGCGTCGACTCATCGGATCCACCCCTGGTCGTGCCGGGGAGTTGGCGCACGCACCAGACCGCCGCGGCGATCACCACCAGTGCCAGGACGGCGCCGAGCGCGGTCGAAATGCCGAGGCGCTCCTGCGCGATCCGTTGCGTCGCAAGTGTTTCCGGCGTCACGGTGGCGAGGAACACCAGTGCGCCCACCATCGTGTAGGCCACACCGATCGCGGCGGTGACGCGCGAGCGCTGTTGCCCGGCCACCCCGAGGAAGCACAGCGCCACCAGGAACAGTGCGATCGGCAGCGTTTGCACCCGAGTCACCCCGACGCATGCCTCGAGCAGCGCGAACGAACCGGCGATCGCGGCGACGAATGCGATGGAATTCGGAATCCGCACCAGCTCACGCAGTTTCGGCGCTATCGGCAATGCCGCCACATTCAACAGCACCGCCGCATAGCTCGCCGCGACCAGGGCCGCCGAATGCCGTTCGAACATCGCGGGCGCGGCCAGCAGCGGCACCGTCGACAGCGCGAAGCTCAGCACGGCCACGATATCGCCGGATCGTCTGCGCACCACTAGCACACCGCCGACCAACCCGATCGCCGCCACCGCGATCGCGGCGGTGAGCAGCCAGTTCACCCGCCCCTGCGCCGGATCACCGATGGCGGCCACGGCAATGGCGAACAGGGTCGCCAGCGTCGCGGGCACCGTCCGCACCACATGCAGGAACGGCCAATCACGCACCAATTGCACCGGCGCACAGACCAACTGCAACACGATCAGGAACGCGACCAGCACCAGCTCCGAGGTCACCACTGGCGACAATACCGCCGCACCCGCGACCACCAGCAACGCCAACGGCTGCGACTGCCACCGCATCGCCAGCGCGACCCCACCCGCCGCGACAGCCAGTGCCACCGCGAGCCCGACCACCGGAGGCAGCCACCCGTAGATCGCGGTCACCGCAACCACATCCAGATAGGCCCCCGCAATACCCGTGGCGGCCAAGGAAATTCCGCCGACCCGGCCACCGACCCGCCCGAACACGCGCATCCCGACGCCCACCAGTGCCGCCGAGAACGCCGCACCGGCCACAACTCTCGGCACCGGCCCGAAGAATCCGGCCTGCGCCGCCAGCACCAGCAGCATCACCACACCGATCAGTGTCACGGCCACCCCGGCCACCGCGAGCACCCGACTGATCATCCCCTCCTGCTGCCACCACGGCGTCCGCGGCGCAGTCGGTCCGCGCCGCACCGGCGGACGCGCAGGCATACCCGGCGGAATCGCCCCGCCGGCGGGCCGCTGCGGCACACCTGTCGGAACCGCCGAACCGGATGGCCGATACGGGACACCTGTCGGCGGCAGATACCCGCCTTGACCTTGCGCAACTGGCATTCCCGCCGACGGCGCATACCCTCCCGGAGCCCCCGGCACACTCGCCCCCGGCACCCCTGTTGCGCCGGGAGGGACTGGCGCTCCAGGCGGCGTCACCGCCCAGCCGGACACCGCGGCAGGATGTGACGGCGCGTAGCCGGGCCCGTATCCCGGCGCCGGCTGCCCCCAAGGCGGGGGCGCGACAGGCGGCATCGGAATCCGTTCCGCCGCCGCAGACCCGGCCAGAGGCGCAATCGGAGCGCCCGAAGGCTCGACCGCCGACGCGGGACCGGCCGACTCTCCCGAGGCTCCGGCAAGCGGTGTCGTGGACGATGTCTCCCGCACGGCAGGCTCACCGGGCTCCGGTCCCGTCGCAGGCACGACCGGGGCACCCGAAGGCTCAGTCGATGGGGTCGGTGTCCCGCGGCCGGTCGACCCCGTCGAAGCTGTGGACCCGATATCAGGCGATACCGCCCCTGATGTAGGCGCGTCAGCAGCACTGGGCGACACGGGAATCGAACCGGCCGGCGACTCTCCGGCGACCCGAGCGTCCACCGCTTTCGAAACACCAGATGCCGCAACCGAACCCGCCACGACCTGAGTCCGCAACAGATCCAAGTCTCGACCGAGAACGCCCATCTGCGTTCCCAACGCGGTGAACTCCCCCGACAACCGCGAAATGAGCGCGGGATCGATAGCTGTAGTCATGCTCCAATGCTGATTCGCGGACAACGCCGAGACATGAGTAGAAATCCTCGGTGGACCACAGATATCTACCCGACTTGCGCCGCCGCGTCGGACGACAGGGTCCTAACAGACCGTTACCCGGCAGGTCGGGTAACCGGCACCACCGTCAACAGCCGCTCCAGTCCAACGTAATCACTGGGATTCGTGGTGAACAGCGGTAATTCACTGGCAATCGCCGTCGAGGCGATCATCAGGTCGGCAAGACGCCTGCGCGGTTTGCGTCCGACAGCAACGACCGCGGCCGACACCCTGCCGTATATGCGGGCCGCTTCCACATCGAAGGGAATCGGGTCGAATTCACTCTCGGCCCGTTGCAGGACATCCAGCCGACGCGCGCGCTCCTCGTACTCGTCGTACTCCCCTTGCTCGGCGTTGTTTCGAACTTCGTGCGGTCCCGCGGACAACTCGGCCAGCGTGATGGCACTGATGGCCATGTTCGTCGGGAGCTCGGCTGGGTCGATATGCCGCCGCAGGATCAGGATGTTGGTATCCAGTAGTCCGAACTCCGGAACCTCATCGGTCATACGGACCGCTTACGTCGTGCTCAACAAGGGCATCCTGATCAGCGCGAAACGCCGCAAGGTCAACAGCGGGGGCGTTGCGTGACATCGCGACAAAGTCGTCTCTGCTGACAAAGCGCCGACGCCGCCGGAGCGGAATCAGCTCGCCGATCCGGTGCCCGTCTCGAGTAACCGTGAACGATTGGCCGTGCTCGACGGCATCCATGATCTCTTTGGACCTGTTCCGCAGGTCCCGCTGCGTAATCTCAGGCTGAACGGACATACCTCAGCCTACCGCTTCGGTAGCACGAGGTGCTACAGCGTGACACTCTGGCTGACCCACACCCGGGATTGCAGGTGGGGTCAGCCGGGCGGCGCGATCAGATGCTCGGGGCTCGCATCGTGGTGACCTGGTGCACCGCGTTGATCACCGCTGAGCGCGGTGGCATGCGCAGCACTCCCGGGGCCGGTTCGCCCGCCCAGTGCCAGCCGAGTTGGGAGTCGGTGGTGGGTAACAGGACGTGGCGGCCGCCGGGGATGACCGTCACGTGATGACCGGCCAGGCTCTGGCGCACGCTGATATCCACAGCGGTCGCCGGGCTCGGCGGGGCGACCAGGAAGGTCCAGGTGCGTTCACCCGGATCGGCGACCACGGGGGCCGCGTAGGTCCGGTCCAGCGTGCCGAGGACCTTGCGGCCCAGCTCGGGTGGCATCACCACGGCGCCGAGGATGGAACCGGTGGTGATCATCGGGCGACCGGCCAGCAGTTGGACCGGCAACCCGTACCGATTTCGCAGCATATGCGCGATTTCGTGGGGCGAATGACAGCGCTCGAACATGGCTCTCCCCCTCACCGCATCCGGACTTCTCGGCAGACCGGGCAGCCCCGTTCACGTAGCGGGCCGTGCTGTTCGCGGACGCGCTGGGTGTGGCGCGTGGATCGTGTGGTCTGTACACCCGGCTCGGACGCGCGATCGGCGCGGAGAGCTCGCTCGGTGGTATTCGGCATGAGATTCATTGCCGCCGCCCTTTGCATTCTCAAAGTTGCAGAAAGGCAACGGTATTCCAACTAGGCGTCGACGAGTCGTACGTAATGTCCCACTTTGGGTGAGCGTAATCACTTAGCGTCGTACCCTGAAACGAGGATGTAACAAAGGACTTGGCTACATGGACGATTCGTCGATCGGCGTCCGGATACGACGCTTCCGCGGAAAGGCGCTCACCCAGCGCCAACTCGCCGACCAAGCCGGCGTCAGCGTGGATCTGGTGCGCAAGCTCGAACAGGGTGGCCGCCAGACCGCGTCGATCGCCAGCCTGCAGAAACTCGCGCGCGCACTGGATGTCGATATCTCCGACCTGGTGGGCAAGCGGCACGGCATACCCTCCGGCAATCCGGACGCGGGCATCGTCGCGATCCGGCGCGCGCTGACCCCGGTGGACGATCTACTCGGCGAGTTGCCGGAGGAGCACGCGATCGGCCTCGACGAGGGCAGTCGCGCAGTCGATTACGCCTGGGGCGCCTACTGGGTGGGTCGCTACGAACTGCTCACCTCGATCCTGCCGTTGGGGCTCACCCAACTGCGGGCGACGGTGCACGCCGCACGCAACGGCACCGTCGCACCCGCGAATGAACTACTCGCCCGGATGTATTGGGTCACCGGCTGCACCCTGGTCCACCTGGGCCAGACCGATCCGGCGTTCCTCGCGATCCGGCAGGCGCTGGCCGCCGCGGAGCTCGGCAACGACCCGCTGCTGCTCGGCACCATTCGCGGCTCGGTCGCCTGGCAGCTGCTGGTGCAGGGCCGCTACGAGGAGTCGCGCAAGGTCGCCCTGCGCGCGGCCGCGAGTCTGGAACCCGCGGGCGACGAAACCCCGGCGCACCTGTCCGCGTACGGATCACTTGTGCTGCAGGGCGCGACGGCGGCGGGTCGATCACAAGATGTGCCCGAGGCGTTATCACTGGTCCAAGCGGCGGGCGAGGTGGCGTTGCGCATCGGCGGCGATCGGCACGACTACGAAACCTATTTCGGCCCTTCCCAAGTCATCATGCAAACCGTCGATGTGAACGTGAGCTCCGAACGCTATCCGGAGGCACTGGCGGCCGCGAAGGATATGCCCGCCAATTGCGGTCTCCCCCAGGCCTCCCGCGCCCGCCATCTCACCGACACCGCCGTCGCATGGACCCGCACCGGCCAGCACAAACGCGCCCTCGAAGCCCTGCTCAACGCCGAACGCGTCGGTGGCGGCGACTGGATCAAATACCAATCCCTGCCTCGCCATATCGTCTCCGAACTCCTCGACCACGACCGCCGAGTCCCCCTGCGCGCCTTCGCCCGCCGCATCGGCGTCAACACCTGACCACGAAGTCTCCGACCACGACGCCGCCGCGCACATCGTGGCCGACACCTGGACGTAGACCACTCGCACCAAGCAGGCAAGACGGCACACGGCGCGCGAGGGCCGGCTCGACGAGTTGCGAATCAGCCGCCCATCAACTTGCGCAACTGGGCGCGAAAGGGGTGTTTGGCGGTGACCGAGCCGAAGCGGACTCGGCCGTGCACGATCAGGTGGAGGGGGCCGATGGGTGGGCCGGTGCGGACCTTGTTGTTGACGCTGGAGCCGATGAGGTCGAGGGCGTTGAGATCGACGGTGGCCTCGCCGGGGACGATCAGGGTCAGCGAGCTGAGGTAGTCGTCGAGATGTAATTCGACAACCTGGGTGGACATGATCGCCTCGGTGAAATCGAGGGTGACGCCGGAGAGCCAGTTGTTCAGGTGCAGCATGGGCGCCACCTGCCAGGGGCCGCGGCGGTTGACGCCGGACAGGCGGCTGCGGACCACGTTGCTGGGGGTCACCTGCGACGGGACGGCGAGGCCCGGCGAAATCGGCCGTTTGACGAACGACGGCGCGGCGTTCACGAATGTCGACGGCGGCGCGGCGGGCTGGCCGACGAGTCGCACACCGGGCAGATCGATCAGGACGGCGTTGAGTTCGCCGCGGGTCTTGGCGGCCAGCGCGGTGTCCATCCGCTCGGTGAACTCGCCGAGAGAGAGCATGCCGAGCCCGACGGCCCGCTGCAGCAATTGGCCGACATGCTCGCGTTCGGCATCGGAGACGCGCAGCTCACGGTCGCCGACCACGTCACCGGAGCCGACACCTTTGGATACCGATTCGGGGCCACCCATAGCTTCGAGATTACCGAGCCCCGGGCCATCGGCGCATCAGGGCAATCCCGGATTTCGGCAGCACTACTCCAGGCCCTGCTCGATCGCATAGCGCGTCAATTCCACTCGATTCGCCAACTGCAATTTCCGCAAGGTCGCCTGCACGTGATTCTCCACCGTTCGATGACTGAGCCCGAGCCGCGACGCGATCTGCTTGGCGGACAGCCCTTTCGCCACCATCCGCAATACTTCGGTCTCCCGCTCGGTCAGCGCGGGCCGATGCGGTTCGTCCGGTTCGGCGGGCGCGCTCGCCATCCGCCGGTATTCGCCCAGGACCAGCCCGGCCAATCCGGGCGTGAACACCGGCTGCCCCGCCGCGGTGGCCCGCACCGCCTCGATCAATTCGGTCGCCGACGCGCTCTTCACCAGATAACCCGAGGCCCCGGCCTTGATCGCGTCCAGCACATCCGCGCGCTCGGCCGAGGCGGACAACACGAGCACCCGGCTCTGCGGCGACACCCGCAGTACCTCCGCGGTGGCCTGCGCCCCGTTCCCATCGGGCAGCTGCATATCCATCAACACCACCGCGGGCCGCACCGCCGCCGCCCGCCGGGTGGCCGCCCCGACCCCGTCCGCGGTGGCGGCCACCACGAACCCGGCCTCGGACAGGTCGCGGGACACCCCGTCGCGCCACATGGGGTGGTCATCCACCACCATCACCGAGATCGCCTCGGCCGCATCACCATCGGTCACACCGCACCTCCTGTGCTCTCGCGCGCATCGTTCCCATCAACCCGGCCCACACCCGCATCGCGCCCCGAATCATTCCCGCCGATCAGCGGCCCGAGCACGGGGTACCCGAAATTCCCATTCGGTGCCAAATCCGACACCGCCCTGTTCCTCGGTCAGCAATACCGCCGTCCCGCCGAGCGTTTCGATCCGGCCGATGATGGAGCGCGAGACCCCCATCCGTCCCTCGGCCTCGGCCTGCGCCAGTCGGCCCGGCGCGATCCCGACACCGTCGTCGCGCACGCTGACGATCAGCTTGTCACCGGTATCCTCCAGCAGCACATAGGCTTTCGCATCCGGCCCGGCGTGCAGCGCGACATTGGACAGCGCATTGGCCACCGCCGCCGCGAGCTCACCGGCCGCCCAACGCCCGACCGGCACCGGCTCACCCGGCGTCGAGACGAATACCGACGGTGTCGCGTGCACGGTGAGCAGCGGCCGCAGATCGACCTCGGCGCCACCGGTATCCCCATATCTGCCCTGTTCGGAGATCAGCACCCGCAGCGCAACTTCCTGTTCGGCCGCCCGCTGCGCCAATTCCTCGGTGGGCCCGCCGATCTCGCTACCGCGTCGCTTGATGTAGCTGAGCACCTGCAGCACACCGTCGTGTACCTCGCGGGCCAGTCGCTCGCGCTCCTCGGCGGCCGCGGTCAGCCGAACGGCCCGTTCCAGCTGGCCCTGGGCCCGGCGGGCGGTATTGGCCGCGAGCCCGAGCGCGAGTCCGATGGAGACCAGCACCGGTGCGGTCGCATCGGCCCATACGTCCTGCCCCCACTGGTCGCGCACTGTGACGATCACCGCCGAAATCAACAGTCCGGAGAGCACACCACCGGCCGGCCCGCGCAGAATCGCCGCCGAGACAACGGCATTGGCGACCCACAGCGTGGTCGGCAAGGTCTGATGCCCGTGGTACCAGTCGTAATCGGCGACCAGCCGGGTCGAGGCGATGAGCGCGATCACCACCACGTGGTCCCCGATAACCACCCACCACCGCAGCCGCGCCACATCCGGAAAGTGCCACTGCGACAACATGAATGCCGAGGCGCCGGACCAGACCGCCATCACCGCGATCAGCACCCAGCTCAGCTGCTGGTTACGGTAGTCATCCACCGAGGCGATCTGCTGACCCACCGCATACAGCAGCGTGACCAGCCGCAACGCCTGTACGGCGCGCCACAGCGGCGCGGTCGCCGCATCGGCCGCGCTCAGCTCGGTGGATCGGATCTCAGTCGGGGGCGGCCGAGTCACGGGTCTTATCCCCACCCTTGTGCTCGGTGGCGATCTCCCGAGCCAGCGTCGCCGCCACATCGAACCGGTCGGGGTCCGGTTCATCCGGTTCCGCCGCGAAAATTCTGCCCGGTTCGCCGGTGCGTAGCTCCTCGAATATCTCTTCCGGACCATCCGAGAGCAGCGACCGGATCGCGGTATTCATCACCGCGACGAACGGCACCGCCAGTAGACCGCCCGCGATGCCGCCGAGCACGATGCCCGCGGCGATGGCGAGCACCACCGCCAGCGGATGGATGCTGACGGCGCGTCCGAGCAGCAACGGTTGCAGCACATGGCTTTCCAGCTGCATCACCGCGATGATGATGCCGAGCACGATCAGCGCGGTCACCCAGCCCTTGGTCACCAACGCGATGAAGACCGCGATGGTCCCGGCCAGGAACGCACCGACGATCGGGATGAACGCGCTGATGAACACCAGCGAGGCCAGTGGCAGCGCCAATGGCACCCCGAGAATCGCCAGGCCGGCACCGATGCCGATGGCGTCGACGGCGGCCACCACCACGGTCGCGCGCACGAATCCGACCAACGTGCCGAAGCCGAGTCGCCCTGCGGTGCGCACCTTTTCGCGCTGCGGGGTCGGCACGATCCGGGTCACGAAATGCCAGATCTGATCGCCGCCGTAGAGGAAGAAGATGAGAATGAACAGGGTCAGGAAGGCACCGGTCAGCACGTGCCCGATCGCCGTCGCGGTGGTCAGCGCCCCGCTGGTGAGACTGTCCTGATTCTCCCGGATCGTCTTGACGATGGTGTCGCCCGCATTGCGGATCTGCTCATCGCTCAGATGCGGCGGACCATTGATCAGCCAGTCCTGAATCTGGTGGATGCTGTGGGTGATCTCATCGGACAGCTGCGGCACACCCTCGATGAACTGCTCGACGACGAAGGTCAGGATGCCCGCGACCACCCCGATGGACCCGACCAGCGCGACGAAAACCCCCACCGCCCTCGGCACCCCGAGCCGCTGCAGCCAATCCACCAGCGGGGCCAGCAGTGCGGCGGCCAGCAGACCGATGGCGAGTGGGATCACCACCGTCGCCAACTTCTGCACCACGGTCACCACCGCGATCAGCGCGACGAACATCACCAGCAGCCGCCACGCCCACTCCGCGGAAACTCGGACGAATGGATGCACAGAATCAGCAGCCGACCGCGCAGCAGTGGCTTTTCCGAGAGCAGTTACCTTCGGGTCGGTCACCCTCGCGAGCCTAATGGCTGATCTTTTCGAGCGACCTGCAAGCAGTCGCTACGGCTCTTTTCGAGCGACCTGCAAGCAGTCGCTACGGCTCTTTTCGAGCGACCTGCAAGCAGTCGCTACGGCTCTTTTCGAGCGACCTGCAAGCAGCCGCTACGGCTCTCTTCGAACGACCTGCAAGCAGTCGCTACGGCCGTGGACCGTCGTGAACCTGCTCGCATGATCGAAACGCTAGATTGGTCATCGTGTCAGCGCCCTTGGAAGCGGTCAAACAGACCATGCGAACGCGCTGGCCGCTGTACCTGACATCGATGCTGTTGGCCAACGCTTTCGGCGCGGTCCTGGTGTGGGCGTTCATCCAATATGGACTCCCGGTTCCCGAAGGTGAGGCGGCCGGTGCGCGACGCACCGGCCTGCTGATTCCCGCCCTGGTCTTCACCACCGGCGGCCTGCTCAGCCTGGCCGCCTCGGCGCTGATGCTGCGTCCGGTCATGCGCTGGCAGATGCGCGGCGGACCACCGAGCCGCCAGGAGCAGATGGCCGCGCTGCACGCGCCGCTGCGCCAGGCGTTCCTGCATCTGGTGCTCTGGTTGATCGGCGGCGCCATCTTGGCGGCCACCATCATCGTGGACGCACCGGAACTGGCGGGCGCGGTCATCGTCACCGAATGTATGGCCGCGACGATCGTCTTCGGGTTCACCTACATGCTCGGCGAACGGATTCTGCGCCCCGTCGCCGCGCAGGCGCTCACCGAAGGCTCCTTCGATCACACGCTGACGCCGGGCGTCGGCACCAGGATGGGGATGACCTGGGGCATGGGCACTTTCGCCCCCACCATCGCCATCGTGCTGCTGTGCGTCACCCAGATCACCTCGGACGTCAAGTTCTCCGCGCAGTCACTGGCCATCTCGATTCTGCTGCTATCCGGCGTGGTGATCATGCAGGCGCTGGCGCTATCGATGCTGACCGGATCCAGCATCTCCGATCCGGTGCGCCAGCTCAGCCAGGCCATCGACCGGGTGCAGGAGGGCGCTCGCGATGTCCAGGTCGAGGTCTTCGACGGTAGTGAGATCGGGCTGCTGCAGGTCGGCTTCAACCGCATGATGGAAGAGGCCGCCAAACGCCGCCAACTGCAGGAACTCTTCGGCCAGCACGTCGGTGAGGAGGTCGCGCAGCGCGCCCTCGACTACGGCACCGAGCTCGGCGGGGAGACCCGATTCGTGGCCGTGCTGTTCGTCGATATGGTCGGGTCCACCGCCGCCGCGGCGGAGCGACCCCCGACCGAGGTGGTCAGCCTGCTCAACGAATTCTTCCGGATCGTCGTCGACGTCATCGACCGGCACCACGGATTCGTCAACAAATTCGTCGGCGACGCCGCGCTGGCGATCTTCGGCGCCCCGCTGGACCGGCCGGACGCACCGACCGCCGCGTTGGCCGCCGCCCGGGAACTGCGCGAGGTGCTGCGCGAGGTGCCCGGACTCGATATCGGCATCGGCGTATCGGCGGGTCTGGCCGTCGCCGGAAATATCGGCGCCGCAAACCGTTTCGAATACACCGTGATCGGCGATCCGGTGAACGAGGCCTCGCGCCTCACCGAATTGGCCAAGGATCAACCCGGCCGCGTGCTCGCCTCGGGCAGCGCGCTGTATTTCGCCGACGAAAGCGAGCAGGACTCTTGGGTGACGGGGGACGAAGTCCAGTTGCGCGGACGGCGCAGAAAGACCCGGTTGGCCTGGCCGAAAGACGATACCGATGGCCACGTCGATGCAGACAGCGAAACAGTGGGTTCGTTAGGCTGACGGCGTGACGGGCAACGGGGAACTGGCGGGCGAGCCCGGCCCGCCGCCGCCCGACGAGCCCTCCGACAGACATTCGCAGCGGGGCAGATTCTGGTGGGTCAAATGGGTCGGTGGGATCGCCCTGCTCGCCTTGCTCATCGGCGAGGGCTACTATCTCTGGCCACGATTACACGATTCCTGGAATAAGCTCACCGAAATTCATTGGGGCTGGGTCGCCGCCTGTATCTGGATGCAGGCCATATCGATGAGCGGATTCAGCCGGGTCCAGAAACAACTGCTGCATGCGGGTGGCGTCGAGGTACGGCAGCGCAAATCCGTCGCCGTCGTCTACGGCGCCACCGCGATGTCGGTGTCACTGCCTGCCGGACAGGTGTTCTCCACCGCCTTCACCTATCGCCAGACCCGCCGCTGGGGCGCGAACCCGATGGTCGCCTCCTGGCAGCTGGTGATCTCCGGCGTGGTCGCCACCGCCGGACTCGCCCTGCTCGGCGTCGGCGGCGCGTTGCTGGTCGGGAGTCGGGTCGGGCCGTTCAAGCTGATCCTGTCGTTGGTCGGTGTGGCCGCGCTGGTGTGGGTGGGCAACCACATCTCGAAGAATCCCGGCGCGCTGGAGGCCGTGCTGCGCCGCGGGCTCGCGCTACTCAATCGCCTGCGCAAACGACCAGCCGACCAGGGCCTGAGCAAGATCGCCGATATGCTCTCGCAGCTGGAATCGGTGAAGCTCGGCAAACGCGACGGCGCCATGGTCGCGGGCTGGGCGGTGGTGCACCGCTTCGCCGATGTCGCCTGCCTCGGCGCGGCCTGCTACGCGGTCGGCGCCGACCCGAAGCTGGCCGGACTGCTGATCGCGTTCACCGCGGGCAAGGCCGTCGGCTCCATTCCATTCGCGCCGGGCGGCATCGTCTATGTCGACGCGACGCTCATCTACGGCCTCACGGCGGGCGCGGCCCTGCCCGCCTCCCAAGCCGTTGCCGCCGCCTTCGTCTACCGCCTGGTGAGTTTCATCCTGGTCGCGATCATCGGCTGGATCGTCTTCGCCTTCCTGTTCCGCACCCCGCAGGCCGACGACGCCGAATTCGAGAAGGAATTCGAACAGCGAAGGCTGTGACATTTTGCCGCGCCTGCGGCGCGGCGTGTTCGCGGCCCCCGATGTCTCGCGTCCGAGCGGCCGAGACTCGCGACTACGTCGCATGCGCTTCGGCCACTCGGACGCGAGACGGGCCGCGAACGTCGCTCGTAAGACTCGCTCCGTACGGGGTGATCGGGCGCCGAAAGCGACCGGCCAGAGTACACGGATTTGTCACCAAGCAACGTCGCGTCGCGTCGCGTCGCGGTGCGGCAGGCCCGCGCTACTACGCTGACCCGGGTGAGGAAACTGGTGCCGTTGGTCGTCGATGCGCTGTTGGTGATCCTGTTCTGCGTGATCGGCAGGCGCAGCCATGACGAGGCGGTACTCGCCGGGCTGCTGAAGACGGTGTGGCCCTTCGCGATCGGACTGGCGATCGGCTGGGTCGCGGCGGTGATCGTCGCGAGCCGGATATTCGGTGCGCAGGAGCTGGCCGCGCGGTTCGACGGAACCGCCCTGTGGCCGACCGGCGTCCTGGTCTGGCTCGGCACCCTGTGCGGCGGCATGCTGGCGCGCGTGATCGGCGGTCAGGGCACGGCATTCAGTTTCATCGTGGTCGCGACCTGCGTGCTCGCGCTGTTCCTGCTGGGCTGGCGCGCGGCCATCAAGGCCATCAACTGAGATCTACGGCTCAGGGGTGGCCAGGGATTGGAGCATCCTGGCCGCCATCCGGGCGGTCGCATCGCCGCTGTCGGTGTCGTTGATGTGGACCGCGAAGGCCAGATCGCCCATAGTCGCGATGAGCCAGCCGTCATTGCCCGCGGTGGCCACGAACCCGGTGAGATCGCGGTAGGCGCGCAGACTGGCGAACTCCGGTCGGCCCGCGCCGTCGCGCAGCAGCCCGCGCAGGCGATCGGTCAACTCCGGTGACATCGTGCCCACCTGCGCGTCCGTGGTGCTCGGCCGCCCGGCCTGGATCATCGGCGGCAGCACCTGTCCGCGCGCGATGGCGGCCGCGGCGATCGCCATGCCGAACGGGCTGGCCAGCACCGCATCCGTACCGCCGCCCTGGCGTACCTGCTCGGCGCTGCGGCCTGCGACCGCGACCCGCCCGGTGACCTCGTCCAGGCCCGGCACCTTGTAATCGACGCCGACGCCGAGGTTCGGCGCCGCCTCGGCCGCATCCTGCACCGAAACGTCCTGGGGAGCCTTGTTCTTCAGCACCGAGGCGACGTTGCGGAACAGGTCGATATTGGTGCCGACCGGATAGAGCCCGGTGAAGGCGACCGAACCGTGCTCACTGGCCTGGGTGTTCTGCGCGACCGCGACGACCGCGCCGCTGGAGGGCTGGATCGCCACGATCGAGGCGGGCGTGCCGACACTGACCACGGCATCCTCGGCGGCGCGCTGCAGGCGCTGATCCATGGTGGCCGCGATATCCGGGCCGGGCGGTCCCTGATATCCGGCGACCTGACCGACGAATCGTCCGTCCTGCTCGAAGATCTGCACACCCCATCCGGCGTGCCGGTCCTGGTTGTCCTGCCAAACCCGCTGCAGCGCGTCCAGCAGCGGCGACCAGGTCCGGCGATCGGCGGAGATCAGGCGCGGCTGCTTCTCCATGACCACGCCGGGCACCCGCGCCAGCGCGGACTCCAGGATGGCGAAATCGCCTTCGCGCAGATTCACCGCGACGATCGGCTTGCCCTGTGAGGTCGACAGCTGCTGCAGCAGCGACGGCCCGGTGATCAGCGGCGCGACCGGCTCGATGGCCTTGGCCAGCGCATCGGCCGAGGCACCGAGGGCGGTTGTCTTGGCCGGATCGAGTTTGACCACATTGATGACCTGCTCGGTCATCAGCGCATCGCCGACGATATCGCTGACCCGCGGCGGCGGCGTCGGCGTGGTGCGCACCAGCCGGACCGTGCGGTTGTGGTCGAGTTGCGGCATCACGACCGCGGGATCCCAGGAGATCCGCCAGCCGATCGCCAATTTCCGCACATTGCCCTGCAGACTGTATTTCCAGGTCTTGTTCTCGCCGAAGTTCCAGGCGACGTCCATGCTGAAGAGTCCGGCCTCGCGGTCCAGACCGATGAACTGGGTCTTCTGATAGTCCACCTTGCCCGGCTGCAGCCCGGCGAACATTTGCTTAAGCGTTGCTGAAGCGGCAGGCGGGTAGGAGGTCAGCTCCGCCGCCTTGGTGTAGTTCTGGTCGTCGAGTAGTTGGGTGAAGCGGTCGACGACGCTCTCGGCTTCATTCCGTTTCTCCTCGGATCCACACGATCCGATCGCAATGGCCAGCGCTGCCACCCCCGCGAGTGCGATAGCGCCCCGGACGCGATAGCGGCGGGATCCCCACACATCCATGTCGCCCACTCTTCACTCTTGTCACTCCAGTAACAAGACCACCGTACCTGAAAATATTTGCCCGCCGTGCCGTCGCGCCCGGACGTTACCCATGCTCAGCATCTCCAATTGTGCCCGAAAACCAGGCTTCAGGGGCCCGATCATGGGCGTTCTCCGGTCCCGCCGCGACATCCGGCGCCGCAACCGTACCGGCCGGAACGCAAAGTTGTCAGAAAACGGCCGACGTCGGCGTTTCGGGCGCGAAGGGCCCCGTTGACCAGCGCACACCTCCCCTCGGCGTACCCGCACCACCGGTCGCCAAACCCGTTCGCATAGAGCGGAACCACGGCGCCCTTTTGCGACGTAATCTTGTAATCAATGCAATACAGGCACCACAGTAAGTAGGTGATTCCCATGAGGCACAACCATCGGGGACGGGGTTTCGGACGACCGGGCGGCTGGCAACAGGCCGACCTACCGGACCCCGCGGATGCCACCGACTGGTTCGCCGGTCGGTTGCCGAGCGACTGGTTCACCGGACCGCCCGTCATCGACATCGATCGCGACGAGATCGTGGTGATCGGTGAACTCCCGATCCCACAGCCCGAGAAGCCCGCGGTAGCGGAGCCCTCCGAGGGCGAGGACGCGCCCACCGAGCAGGTCCCGACCGCGACGAAGGAGGGTGCGATCGCCCGATTCCGCGAGTCGACCCGACCGGCGCGCATGCGGATCGCGGACGAGGCTCAGCACCGCTACGGGCGCAGCGTCGCCTGGGGCGTCTCGGTGGACGGCGAACGAATCATGTTCACGCACTTGGCGGTTCCGGTGATGACCCGGCTGCGTCAGCCGGAGCGCAAGGTGCTCGACACGCTGGTCGATTCCGGGGTGGCCCGCTCGCGGGCGGATGCGCTGGCGTGGACGGTGAAGCTGGCGGGCAAGCATGCGGAGGCGTGGCTCGAGGAGTTGCGCACCGCGATGCGGAAGGTGGACGACCTGCGCTCGGAAGGGCCGCAGGGACTCTGATCGGCGCAGACTAGTGTCATCCCCATGTCGACAACTGGTCCGATCCTGGTTCTCAACGGCCCGAATCTCAATATGCTCGGCACCCGCCAGCCGGAGGTCTACGGGTCGGCCACGCTCGATGATGTCGTCGAGTTGTGCCGGCAGACCGCCGCCCGGTACGGCCGCGAGATCGATGCGTTCCAGTCGAATTCCGAAGGCGCGCTGATCGATCGGATCCACCGGGCGCGCGGCGTCGAGTCGGGCATTGTCATCAATCCCGGTGGGCTCACGCACACTTCGGTGGCGCTGCGTGACGCGCTGGTGATTCCGGAACTCCCGATCGTCGAGGTGCACATCAGCAATGTGCATGCGCGGGAGGAGTTTCGGCATCACTCCTACATTTCGCCGATCGCCACGGCGGTGGTCGCCGGGATGGGGATTCAGGGTTATGCCGCGGCGATCGATTTCCTGGCACACCGCGATTGATCCACAGGCCTTGTCAGCCTGTGGATAACGTTGCGGCGCAATAAATTCATCGGGGCACCCAGTGGCCTGAGCACCCATTCCCGCGCTGATTCAGCAAGATTTCGCAGAATCGGGATGGGTGCTCAGGCCAACATGCCAGCACATTTCGGCTCAGGCGAGCCGGAAGACCGGAAAGCCCGGCGCGATCGCGGCCAACTCCTCGTCGGTGGCGTCCTTGGTGACACCCTCGAAGAACTTGCCGACCTCCCAGCCCCACTTCTGCAGGTAGAGGCGCAACACCGGCACCTTGTCCACATCGGCGACCTCGGCCGCGGTGAACGCCTCGACCTTGCGCCCCAACCGCAACTCACCGTCCCCCGCGACCCGCAGATTCCGCACCCACTGCGTGTGCCCACGCGGCGCGACCAGGTACCGAGCACCATCCGCATCGACCAGCAGATTCACCATCGTGGACCGCCACTCCCCACTCTTACGCCCGCGCACCGCGAGCAGTCGCGACCCCATCACACTGATCCCCAGCCGAGGCAACCAGTTGAAGATCTTGTTCATGATCGGGTCGATGCCGGTAGGACCGATGTACCGAGTGCTGGCGTTCATCTCCAACTCCTTATTGTGAGCACTGCTCTCTGTTGAGATCAGTGTTCCACACCCTGCTCCACAAAGTCAAGAGCACTGCTCTCTTATGTGATGGCGCAGGTGTTCCCCGTCTATTGGCTGGGCCTGGGCATGCGCGCGGCGATGCGGTCGCCATCGAGATGCCACAGTCGATTCGATCGGTGCGCGCATGCCGCCCAGTGCGCGGATCCCGGACGGGACGGTGGCGCGCACCGTGTCACGGACGGTCGCCGAGCATCAACGCGTAGGTGGACACCGCCTCACCCTTGTCCTCGCTGGCCGCAACGGCCCTGCGCCAGAACGCTTGTGCGGTGTGCGAGAACGTTGCGTCGACGCCGACCTCCTCGCTGGCGTCGATGATGTGCTGTGCACCGGCATCCATCATTTTGAGACTTGCCAAGGTAGCCCAGCCGCCGTTCTGGTTGGCGACCGAATGCTGCTCCATGAAGTAGGGGAACGCGGCATTGGAGCGGACGGCGAACGGGACGAACTGGTCGACGCGGTGCCCGGAGCGCTCGATGACCGCGGTCGCCTGGTCGAAGGCCAGCAGCCAGGGATGGAAGATAGTGAGTAGGGCCTGGTAGAAGACCTGCGCGAGACCATCGTCCGCGCCGAGGTACTCCTGTGGGCTCAGCGGGCGCAGCAGTTCTGCGTGCGCTTCGAAGACCGCGCGCGGACCGCTGTAGAAGATGTAGGACGCGGGGTGCGCGATATTGTCACCCGCCGACATGACGCCGCCGGAGATGAACTCCGCACCCTGCTCGCGAACCCAAGCCGCACCCTCGCGGGCCTTTTCCGGGGAATCCGAAGACAGGTTGGCGATCACCTTTCCCGGCAAGCGGTCGGTCGCCGGCCCGAGCACGTCGTACATGGCGGCATAGTGGGTGAGGCTCAGCACGGTGACCTCGTTGGCGTCCAGTGCCTCGGCGACCGTGGCGGCGCGCTTCGCGCCGAGTTCGACCATGGCGTCGACCTTGTCGGAGCTGCGGTTCCACACTGTCACCTCGATACCGGCGTCCAGAAACGCCCGGACCATGGCCTGGCCCATCGGCCCGAGGCCGACGACGGAGATGGAACGCGGGCTGGTCTGCTCGGACATTGTGTGTCCCTTCGGATCTCGTTCGGTAGGTGGTCGGCGCCGGAACCCATGGTCGTTGTCGCAGGTAGGGTCGGGAAGACCGAACGTTCAGGTGTGGTTGCTTACCTCGAGGTTCGAATTCGGGTCAGAAGGAGTGCGGTGGACATGGGCAGTGATGCAGTTCACAGCGATGTGTGTGGCATGTCGGTGGCGATCGACGTCGTCGGCGGCAAATGGAAGCTGCATCTAATGTGGGTCCTCAGCGCGGGCCCGCAGCGCTTCGGCCAGATCCGCAAGCTGCTCACCGGTGTCAGCGAAAAGGTCCTCACCGAAAACCTGCGCCACCTCGAAGCCAGCGGCGTGGTCCACCGCGAGGTCTTCCCCGAAGTCCCCCCGCGCGTCGAATACTCCCTCACCCCCCTCGGCGAAGAACTCGAAGTAGCCCTGCGGCCCCTCGAAGCCTGGGGCGATAAGAACCGCGACGAACTCCTCGGCAACCTCCTCGCCGCCGCGGGTTAGCCGCTAAGGTCGCCGCTGATCGTCGGCGATCCGCGCACCGATCTGCTCGAGCAGCGTCGCCGCATGCGCCATCGACCGGTCCGGGTCCGATTCGAGATCGGCCAGGGCGTAGCCGGCGGCGAAGCCCGCGGCCCGGATCTGTTGCGGGGTAAGGAGAATGCGACCGGCCGCGACGATGACGGGGACGCCCGCCTTGCGCGCGACCGCACCGACGCCAACCGGGGCCTTACCGTGCAAGCTCTGCGAATCGAGTGCGCCCTCACCCGTCACGACCAGTGCGGCCCCGTCGAGAAGCGTCGGGAAATCGAGGAGTTCGAGTACGACGTCGATGCCGCTGCGGACCTGTGCGCCGAGTACCGCCAGCGCGCCGAAACCGGTGCCACCCGCAGCACCCGCCCCGGGCACCTCCGCGAATTCCGGTGCGACGATTCGCGCCCAATTCGTCAGTGCCGCTTCGAGAATCGGTAGGTCCGCCGATATCGCGCCTTTCTGCGGCGCGTAGACCGCGACCGCACCGGTCGAGCCGAGCAGCGGGTTGTCGACATCGCAGGCGAGCGTGAATTGTGCCGTGGCGATAGCGGGGTGCAGACCGGTGCGGTCGAGTTGGGCGGCGTGGGCCAATGCGCCACCGCCCAGCGGGATTTCGTTGCCGCTGTGGTCGAGGATGCGGGCGCCGAGGGCGCGCAGCATGCCTGCGCCGCCGTCGGTGGAGGCGCTACCGCCGAGGCCGAGGACGATATCGGTGACGCCGCGATCCAATGCGTGCGCGATAACGACGCCGAGGCCATAGGTGTGTGCTCCGAGCGGGTCTGGTTGTCCCCCTGGCAGTTTCGTCAGTCCGACGGCCGCGGCCAACTCGATTACCGCGGTAGTTCCGTGCACTGCGTAGGCCGCGGTGCCGGGTGCGCCGGTCGGCCCCGGGGTATCGATTTCGATCCGATCCCACCCCGCGGCGACGAACGCGTCAACGGTTCCGTCGCCGCCATCCGCGACCGGCACCCGCTGGATCTCGGCCTCCGGCCACGCCTCGGTAATGCCACGAGCCAGCGCCGCCGCCACCTGCGGTGCGGTCAGCGAGCCCTTGAACTTGTCCGGGGCGAGCACCACCCGGGGCGCGGACGTCATCCCCACATTGTCGGATGCGATCCCGACCATCGCACGTCGGGCCGATCCCGACCATCCCCAGCCCGGCCGATCCCGAGGGTAGATGTCAGGTCGATGGCACGTGTCCGGATAGAGCGCAGCTGAAACCGGTGGATCGAAGTCGCGTCGAAAGCCAGTGCCCGACCGCAAGGGCAACCTGCTCGGCGTCAAGCCGTGCCTACCCGCGCCGGAGCCTGTTCGCCAGCGCGCTAGCGCAAAGGTGCCTGGTCGGCGTGGTCGATGGTGACCTGACCGGTGCGCAGATAGGTCATCACCGCCTCGTCGACGGGGGTGTTGCCGCGGCCGAAGGCGCCGTGGTCACCGCCCTCGACGGTGATCAGGGAACCGCCGAGTGCTCGGGCCATCGCCGGGCCGCCCTCGTATGTCGTCAGTGCGTCGCGGCGGCTCTGTAGGAGCAGTGGGCGGGTGCCCAGATCCTTTCCGTTTATCGGTACCGGCTTGACCACCGGTTTCCAGTTACCGCAGGCGGTTCCGGAGCGAACCAGATCGGCGCGGGCGTCCATCGCGTTGCCGCCGGTGGCGATGGTGGCGATGGCCGAGCCGACCAGCTCGATGCGGCCGGGCACATTGTTCTCGTTGCAGGTGATGGCGGAGAAGACGAAGCGGCCGGTGGGGTCGGTGCTGGTGGCGCCCTCGATGGCGAGCAGCTGACGCACGTTCTTCGGGTCGATATTGGCATCGGCCATCGCACGGGCGAAGGTCGGCCAGAAGGTGCGGGTGTAGGTGGCCACCGCGGTCGCACCGACCAGCGGCACCTGCGCGGACGCACCGCCGGTGAGCATCAGGCGCACCAGGTTCTGCACCTTGCCCGCCTGCTCCACGCTGTCGTTGAAACCGTCACGGGCGATCTCGGCGAGCGGCTCGGGCAGCGTGCCGGGCAGATCGGCGACGCTCGCGGGCGGCGGTGTCAGGTTGGCGTACCAGCCGCCGCCCTGGTCCGCGACCAGCCGCACCCAGTTCTGATAGACCTGCAACGCGGTATCGCCGAGCCGGTATTCGCCGCTGTGCTCGGCGATCCAGGTGAACAGATCGTCGAGCCGCTGTTTGCCCGCGACCTGCTGCTGGGCGAACTCCTCGGTCCACACCCAAGCGGGATTGACGTTGGAGTCCAACACCATTCGATCCACCCGGTGCGGGAACAGCGAGGCGTACACCGCGCCGAGGTAGGTGCCGTAGGAGGTGCCCAGGTAGCTGATCCGGTCGATGCCGAGCGCGGCGCGCACCGCGTCCAGGTCGCGGGCGGTGCTCTCGGTGGTGATGGTGTCGAGGTAGCCGGGCAGCGCGGCGTCGCAGGCCTTCTTGATGTCGTCGCGGTTACCGCCGCCCAACGAAACCTGGTCGTCATCGTCTGAGTTCGCGACGGCGACGGTGGACCGGACGTCGCAGCGCAGCGGGGTGGCCCAGCGCAGTCCGCGCGGCTGCACCGCGATCCGGTCGTAGTGGGCGTTGAGTTCGGCGGGCAGCGAGTCGATCCGGCGGGCCCAGTAGTCCAGGGTGTCCGCGCCGGGGCCGCCCGGGTTGGCGAAGATGACGCCGCGGCGCTCTCCGGTGGCGGCGATCCGGCTGACGGTGAGTTCGATATGCGCACCGTCGGGATCGGCGTAGTTCATCGGCACCGAGATCACCGCGCATTCGACGCCGCGGCCTTCGGTCACCGACGAATCCGGGCAGGCACCGAAGGATGCGGCGGGTGCGGCCTCGGCCAGCCCCGTCACGATCGATCCGCTCAACAGGCTCGCGGCGGCCACGGCGACCAGAGCTCGCGAAAGACCCTGTACTCGCGAAAGACCTAGCGTCCTCATCATGTTTCGTACCTCCGCCGGCCATCGCTACTCGGAAGCGTTCGGCGCGACCAAGAGCATTCTCGCCAGCCCGGGACCGGTAGACAAGTCGAGCGCGCGATTGCCGCCGGCAAAGCGTTGCGGTGCACAACCATCCACCCACACCGGAGTAGCGTCGAGCCATGTCGACTGAGGTCCGTATCAACACCACGCTGGAACGCTTCGAGATCTATGTCGACGGTGCCATCGCCGGATACGCCGAATATCAGGACACCGCCAACGAGCGGGCCTTCGTCCACACCGAAATCTATCCGCGCCACGAAGGCGAGGGGTATGGCCGGGTGCTGGTGGCGGCGGCGTTGAACGCCTCGCGGCAGGAGGGTTTCGGCATTCTGCCGATGTGCCCGATGGTGCGTCACTTCGTGGAGTCGAGGCCGGAGTACATCGCGCTGGTCCCGCAGTGGGCGCGCGAGAATCTCGGCCTGCCCCAGTAACTCAGTACGCGGCGACCGCGCCGTCGAGCGCCTGCTGCAGATCCGTGCGCACCAGTCGGGCGATCTCCGCGGGCCGGGCGGGCAGCTCGGTGACCGGAACCCCGAAATAGCAGCTGGCCCCTTTGGCCTCCTCCTTGCTGACCGGCACCGTCGGATCGGGTCTGGCCCCATAGCTCAAACCCATGCTGACCAGCACCGGCTCGGCGCCCAACTTCATCGCGCGGAACGCGATATGCCCGATTCCGCTGCCCACCGGCTGCACTTCGGTGTGGTCGACCTCGTTGCAGGTGCCCTCCGGGAAGACCGCGATGCCATCACCGCCGGCCATCCGTTCGGCGCAAATATCCATCATCCGCTGACCGGCCGCGTTCACCGCCCGCAGACCGTGGTCCTTACCGCGGAATACCGGGATCCCGCCCATCATGTCGATCTTGCGGCGCTGTTCGGGCTCGAGGAACAGCTCGTCCTTGGCCAGCACGCGCACCCGCCCGATCACTGGACGCAGCTCACTGCGCCACGCCGCGGCGGCGACGGTGTAGGGATCGGATTCCGAGAGGTGGTTGATTGCGATCAGCAGCGGCCGACCCTGGCGGATCACCTGGTGCAACAGTTCGCGCGCACCCTCGGCGTAGGCGACGCGCGCATGGTATCGACGCCCGAGAATGGCGTAGGCACCCCATGCCTTCAACCGGTTCTGCCGGTGATCGCGATAGAAGTCGTAGACAGCGTCAGCGTTGTCGAGGAGAACCTCGGGCCGTTCCATGGCCACACCCTAACCGGTCGATTTCCGCCTCGTCGGACTCCCGCCACGCCGCTTGACCGACGAACGTTGCGCGCCAGTGCGATGATGTCGGAGTGGCACGCGCAGATGACCCGGACGATCGGAAAACTCGCGGCGGACACGGCGACCGCAGGCGACGCGATTTCCGGCACGGCGAGCAGGTGGTGCGCGCAGGCACCCTGCTGGTGTCGGCGACGGAACTGGTCGAACCGACCTTTCGGCGCACCGTCGTGTACATCATCGAGCACAACGAGGCGGGCAGCCTCGGCGTCGTGCTCAACCGCCCGAGCGATACCTCGGTGCATGATGTGCTGCCACGCTGGACCGAGGTCGCAGCGGCGCCACGCACCCTGTTCATCGGCGGCCCGGTCAAGCGGGACGCGGCGCTGTGCCTGGGCACCGTGCGGGTCGGCGCGTCGATCGCGGGTGTCTCCGGACTGCGCCGGATCGATGGCCGCGTGGTTCTGGTCGACCTCGACGCCGACCCGGAGCGGATCGGCCCGCTGATCGAGGGTCTGCGGATCTTCGCGGGCTACGCGGGCTGGACCTTCGGCCAACTCGAGGGCGAACTACAGAACAACGACTGGATCGTGCTCTCGGCCCTGCCCTCGGACCCGATCAGCACCGGCCGCCCCGACCTCTGGGCCCACGTCCTACGCCGCCAGCCACTACCCCTGTCCCTGCTGGCCACACATCCGATTGAACTAGAGCGCAATTGACATGCCGCCGAGCATTGAACCTTTCCACCCCTCTGAATCGTGGGATGAGCGGGAGGTGACAAATGCCCGAGGAACAGGCCGAGTTGATGCGGGTGCTCTATCAGGAACATGCTTCGGCGCTATGGCGTTACACGCTCGGTTTGGTTCGCGACCCCGGTCGGGCCGAGGACATCGTGCAGGAGACGTTGTTGCGGGCGTGGCAGCGCCCGAGTGTGCTGGATCAATCGACGACGTCGGCGCGCGCGTGGTTGTTCACGGTCGCGCGCAATCTCGCCGTGGATGAGCATCGCAGCGCCCGCAACCGGCGCGAGTTCCGCACCGACAATCCGCCGGAGCAAGCCTCACCGGATCAGGCCGATCGAGCTCTGGACGGCTGGCTGGTCGCGGACGCGTTGGGCCGGCTCAGTGCCGATCATCGCGAGGTGATCGTGCGTGCCTACTATCGAGGCCTTTCCACCCACCAGATCGCCGAGGAACTGGAAATCCCGGCAGGCACGGTGAAATCCCGGATGCACTACGGCATGCGGGCACTACGGCTGGCACTTCAGGAGATGGGGGTGACGAACCAATGACCGATGTTGCCGACGACTACACGACGTGGGATGCACCGTACGTTCTCGGCTCCCTCACCCGCATCGAACGGCGCGAGTACGAGGAGCATCTGGCGGGCTGCCCGGTCTGCCGGGCGGCGGTGGCTGATCTGGCCGGACTCCCCGGCCTGCTCGCCATGGTCGAACCCGAAACCGCGCTCGCCATGATCGAACCCTCGGAAACTCCCGCGGCCGAGGTAGATCCGCCCGCGCAGCTGCTGCCCAGGCTCGCCGACGCCGCTGAGAAGCGCAGGCGCCGCGGTCGGTGGGTCTCCGTCGGCGCTGCCGTTGCGGCGGCGGCCGCGGCGGTGGCCATCGCGGTTCCGGTGGTCGCCTCGGTCACCGCATCGGATAACCCGAGCACCGAACAGGTTGTGGCCGAACGCAGTATGCAGCCGATCAAGCCGAATCCGGTGACGGCCAGTTTCAAAGTCGTTCGGGCCGACGGCAAGACGCGTCTCGTGATGACGTGCAGTTACGGACCGAGCGATCAGAAGTACAACTGGAACCTCGACCTGTACGTCATCGGCACCGATGGCAGCCAGAGCAAACTCGATCAGTGGCCGGCCGGACCCGGCACCGAACTGACGATCGACCGGACCATTGATAAGGCGCCGGAACAGATCCAGACGGTCCAGATCCGGTTGGCCTCGACGGGCGAGACATTGCTGTCCGGCACGGTCTGACGCACAGCGATCCCCCGCCGATATCCGACGGGGGATCGTTGCGCCGCAATGGCACTCAGCGTTGTGCCTGCTTGCGGAAGACCGAGGTCGACCAGAGGTATCCGACCAACCCGAGGCCGATGCACCACGCGATCGAGATGATGCCGTTGTTGCCGATCTCCGTGCCCATGAGCAGGCCGCGAATGGTCTCGGTGAGCGGGGTGAACGGCTGATATTCGGCGAACTGGCGCAGGCCGACCGGCATGGTGTCGGTGCCGACCAAACCGCTGCCGAGGAACGGCAGCATGATCAGCGGGAAGGGCATATTGCTCGCGCTCTCCGGATTCGCCGCGATCAGACCCATGCCGACCGCAAGCCAGACGAGCGCGACGGTCAGCATGGCGAGCAGCCCGAACGCCGCGACCCACTCGATGACATTCGCCGAGGGTCGGAACCCGATCGCCACCGCCACCGCGGCCATGGCGGCAATGCCGAGCATGGCCTGGATCAGCGCGCCGGTCACATGTCCGGTGAGGATCGAGGGCTGTGAAATCGCCATGGTGCGAAACCGATTGACGATGCCCTTGGTGGTATCGGTCGCGATGGAGACCGCCACCGACGCGGTCATGTAGGCCGGAATCATCAACAGCATGCCGGGCGTCAGGTAATCGATGTAGTTACCGCCGGAGGACTTCTCCAATGCGCCGCCGAAGACGAAGTTGAAGGTGAGCAGCAGCACGATCGGCATCAGCACGACGCCGAAGGTCATGCTCGGATAGCGCTTGGCGTGCAACAGGTTACGCCGCAGCATCGTCTTCGAATCAGCAAGCGCGAGTGCCATAGTGCTCATGACTGCGCCTCGCTGTCGCTCGACTCCGTCATGACCACGAAGGTGGCTGTGTCCATTGTTCGCTCGCTCATCGCACAGTCTCCTTTTCGGCGGTGGGGTGCCCGGTGAGAGTGAGGAATACGTCGTCGAGGGTGGGGGTGTGCACGGAGAGTCCGGCGACCTCGATCTGCTGGTAGTCGAGCCGGTCGAGCACCGCGCGCAGCGATGTGACGCCGCCGTCGCTGGGCACCGCGAGGGTGAACTCCTCCTCGCCCACGTCATCGACGACTCGGGCCTCCGGACCCAATGCCGTTGCCGCGGCGTCGAGTCCGAACTGATCGGCGAACTCGAGCCGGATGTGACCGCCCGGTACCCGACGTTTCAGCTCGGCGGCCGTGCCCTCGGCGACGATGCGGCCGTGGTCGAGCACGGCGATCCGGTCGGCGAGTTGATCGGCCTCCTCCAGATACTGCGTGGTGAGCAAGACGGTGACGCTGTAGTCGTCGACCAGACCGCGGATGATGTCCCAGATGGCCCGCCTACTGCGCGGATCGAGGCCGGTGGTCGGCTCGTCGAGGAAGATGATGCGCGGGTCACCGACCAGCGTCATCGCCAGGTCCAGGCGTCGGACCATACCGCCGGAATAGGTCGCCGCGGTCTTGTCGCCCGCCTCGACCAGATCGAACCGGTCGAGCAGCTCCGCGGCCAGGCGCTTGCTCTCGCGTCGCGGCAGGTGGTGCAGATCGCCCATCAGGATCAGGTTTTCGCGGCCGGTCAGTAGCTCATCGACCGCGGAGAACTGACCGGTGACACCGATCGCGGTGCGCACGGCATCGGCCGCGGCGGCCAGATCGTGGCCGTCGACCCGGATTTCGCCCGCGTCGGCGTGGATCAGGGTGGTGAGGATCTGCACGGTGGTGGTCTTGCCCGCACCGTTCGAGCCGAGCAGGGCGTAGATCGTGCCCGCCGGGACCGAGATATCGATGCCATCGAGCACGACCTGATCACCGAACGATTTACGCAGGCCCAGCGCCGAAATGGCCGGGGCGCGATGACCGTTGGTCATGGTCTTCCTTTCATGGAAGGTTTCATAGAATAATGCGAATGAGAGCATGTTTCACCTGCACCGCTCCCAGCGTCCGGTGCGGCGAATAGTGGTAGTATTCGATTGTCCGGCCGAATGATTCGGCCCTGGTTGCTAGATGTCGAGCTCCTCGACCGGGGGGCGGTCGGCGATCTGCGCCACCCGCTCGTAGAGCTTGTCCGGAATCTTCCCCTTCAGTTCACCCAGCGTGTCGACGACCTCGAAGATGAAGTCGCCCCAGTCCTGGTCACCGACGCCGAGCATGCGCCGCCAATTGGTCAGATCCTTGACCCAATTGGAGTTCTGCGGATATTCGTTCCAGTTCGAGTACTGGGCGTGCATGACGAACTTGCCCTTCCGGCTGCGATACACCCTGACGTGTTCGATGCGCTCTTCGTTCACGTCGCGGTGCTCGCCGAGCAGGGCGCCGGAGAAACGGACCTGGCGCACGCCGTTGTGGCCGACCCGCAGCACTACCTCGTCGTAGCCCTCCAGCCTGCCCTCTTCCAGCTCGATGAACCGCCGCAGCGCGGTGGTCACCGCCCCGGAAAGGTTGCCGCCGACCAGCTCCTGTGCGCGCTGGAACAGTGACAGATCGTCATCGGCAACATAGATCGTCTTATTGGGCATGAACTCACTATACGTAGATGTATACGTACACGCAAGTTGTCGCCCACAACGAAGATTCCCGAAATACATCTTGCGCGCCGCTAGCGACTGCTTGCAGGTCGCTCGAAAAGGCCAGCAGCGACTGCTTGCAGGTCGCTCGAAAGGGCCAGCATTGAACCGCTCGGCAGTCCAACTCGTAGTTCACGTGTACGCGGTGTGCGGTCGCGCATGTGCACATCGCACTGCCGATTACCTCGAGAGGAGTGTCGATGCCGAGCAGGGTCGTTGATTATCTGGTCCGGGCGGTCTCGACCCTGGGTGTGCGACATATCTTCGGCGTCGACGGCGCGAACATCGAGGACCTGTACGACGCGCTCTTCGACGCGCCCTACGATGTCGCCGGAATCATTGCCAAGCACGAGTTTTCGGCCGCCACCATGGCCGACGGATACGCGCGCTCGACCGGTGGACTCGGTGTCGTAGCCGCCACTTCTGGCGGCGGTGCGATGAATCTCGTTGCCGGACTTGCCGAATCGTATGCGTCCCGGGTGCCGGTACTGGCCCTGGTCGGCCAGCCGCCGACCGCGCTCGAGGGCAACGGCGCGTTCCAGGACTCCAGCGGACTCGCGGGCACCATCGACGCGGCCCGGATGTTCAGCGAGATCACCCAGTACTGCGCCCGCGTGGAGACCGCCGCCGACCTGCCCGACAAGGTGATCAGGGCGGTCGCCGGCGCCCGGCACGGCGGGCCCGCCGTCCTACTGCTGCCCAAGGATGTGCAACAGAGCGATATCGGCGATATCCCGCCGTTCCGGTTGACGGCGCCTACGCACCGACGCGATGAGAACGGCCTGGCTCGAGTGCGCGCGGCGCTGACCGCGGCCCGCAAGGTCGGCAAGATCGTGATCATCGCGGGCGATCAGGTGGCGCGCGACGATGCCCGCGGCGAACTCGCCGCGCTGGCCCACGCATTGGACGCGAGGGTAGGTGTCGCCCCCGACGCCAAGGACACCTACGACAACACCGACCCGGCGTTCTGCGGCGTCGCAGGCAGCATGGGACATCCGGAGCTGTCGGCGGCACTGCGCTCGGCGGCGCTGTGCCTGATCGTCGGGACGCCGATGCCGATCACCGCGCGCACCGGGTTGGACGAGCTGCTCGCCGACCGCACCGTCGCGCACCTCGGCGTCAGCGCGCCGTATCTGTCCGCGATCCACGCCACCAGCACCGACCTCGCGCGCGATCTGGTCGCCCTCGCGGATGAATTCACCGGCGACACCACGACATCGAGCCACCACCGCCCGCATCCACCACACGCGCTCACACCGTTGCGTGTGCCCGACGCGAGCGGCCCCGGCCTGCGCTACCGCGAGCTGGTCGAGACGATCGAGGCGCTACTGCCCGAGGGCACCGACGTCTTCGCGGACGCGGGCAATACCGGCGCGGCGGTGGTGCACCATCTGCGGGTACCGCGCGGCGGCCGATTCGTGGTCGCGCTCGGCATGGGCGGGATGGGCTACGCCTTCGGCGCGGCAATAGGTTCCGCCTTCGCGCGCCGGCGCGGACCGTACGGCACCAGGCACACCGTGGTCATCGCCGGTGACGGCGCGTTCTACATGCACGGCATGGAGTTGCACACCGCGATCGAGCACCAGCTGCCGCTCACCTTCATCGTGCTCAACAACAACGCGCACGCCATGTGCGTCACCCGCGAACAGCTCTATTACCAGGATCGCTACAGCTTCAACCGATTTCGGCCCGCCCAGCTGGGCGCCGGCATCGATGCGATGTTCCCTGAACTTCCCACCTACTCCGTCCGTACTACCGCAGACCTGGCCATCGCACTGGGGCGATGCGTCGAAACCGAAGGGCCGTCGTTCATTTCGATCGACGTCGACCCCGACGAAGTTCCACCGTTCATCCCGTTTCTCGCGACGTTGGACAAGCTCGCAACATAGGAGGAAAAGGCGTGACAACCAGCTCCCTGCCCGCGCTCAGCGATATTCCGGAGGACGAGGTTCCCGGTGTGCTGCGAATCGAGAACTCCGACAAAGACGCAACCACCCCGATCATCATGGACATGCTGCGGTCGGTGTACCCGCACGACCAGATCTTCGGCGAATACTGCCCTGTGCAGGCCTATATCGAGGCACCGCCGGAGGATGTGTACGAGTACCTCGCCGACACCAGGTCTCTGGAGGAATGGACCTATAGCCTGCGCGGATTCGTCGAATCCGAGGAGCCGGGGTTGTGGCTGGCCTACGACCGGCTCGGACCCGAGACCAAGATCTTCACCCGGACCGTCGCGCACAAGGACGCGATGACCGTCGACTACCACTGTGCCTGGGACCAGGGCCAGCACCTGTGGATGATCTACCTGCTGCGGGTGATCGACGCGCAGGTGGTGTTCAACAAGCCGGGTTCGGTGGTGCTGTGGGTCAACTGCAAGCACCCCTTCTACGACGAAAACCCTTATCCCGAAACGGCTCCCGCGAAGCGCCCGGTGTGGGTGGGCGACTTCTGGGAGATGTTCTCCGCCGGACATCAGCTCGAGATGGACAACCTCAAGGCGATCTGCGAATACCGGGCGGCACACGGCCTTCCGATCAAGCCCGACTGGATGAAGTGAGGCCGCGCCATGATCAACTCCGCAACACCCGCTGAACCGGACGCCCCTGGACTGCCGACCGTCAGCCTGGTCGATGTGGCGAGCTATCTGCCAGGTGCGCCGATCGGCACCGAATACTTCACCCAGTACAGCCGATCCGACCGGATGGCCAAGAACGTCATGTTCCGCTCGCCCAAGGCACGCCACCACGTGGACCGTGACGAGACCGCGGTGGATATGGTCGAGCGCGCTGTCGCGCCGCTGATCGAACGTCATGGCGCACAGACGATTACGGGTATCGATGTGCTGCTCACGCACACCCAGCTGCCGGACAATCCGGTAATGGGGTGCGGACCCGAGGTGGCCCGCCGCCTCGGTATGCGGCCCAAGCACGTCATCGACATGCACAACGGCGGCTGCGCGGCCTTCGTGCACATGATGGCAATGGCCCGGATGATCCTGCAGACCACCGACGCCCGCACCGCGCTGATCGCGGCGTCGCAGAACTGCGCGGGCCCGGTCTTCACCCAGCCCGATATCCGCAAACTCGCCCAGGCCCCGGTGCCAGGTGACGGATGCGGTGTCGGACTACTGGTCAAGAACGATTCCGCGCCGATCCTCGATATCGAATGCCGCACCTATCCCGAATTCGCCGGGGATATGGAATTTTCCACCAACGGCGAGCGCAAGTATTGGGAGCCGGGCGAGGGGGAGGGCTGCGTCAGCTTCACCGAATCGAAGATCACCAAGGTGTTCGCGCGGGGCAACCGACTGGTGCCCGAGGTGGCGCTGGCGGTCTGCGACCGGATCGGGGTGAAGGGCCGCGATATCGACACCTTCATCACCAACCAGCCCAACCGACTGTTCCTGCGCAACTGGCACGACGCGCTGGAGCTGCCTGCGCAACGGCATCCGGACACGTTCGACCAGTGCGGAAACCTTTTCGCCGCGGGCATTCCGGTAACTCTCGATGTCGAGAACCGGGCCGGTCGGCTGCGCAACGGATCGGTGGTGCTGCTGTCGGCGTTCGCGCACGCCGGTGACTTCGCCGGGGCCGCGGCGATCCGCTGGGGTGCGGCCAGATGACCGTACGGTTGGCCGATGAGTCTCGGCCCTCGCAGCAGCACCGAAGTCAGCGGACGCAGACGCGGTTCGACCTCAGCCTGAGCGAGAACCCGTTTCCGCCACTGCCTTCGGTACTGCGCGCGGTGAACGGTGTACTGGCGCACGCCAACCGCTATCCGGAGTTCTTGCCGCGGCGGCTGCCGAAGCTGATCGCAAGCCATGTCGGGGTGCATTCGGATCAGGTGGTCGTCGGCTCCGGCGCGACCGGGGTGGCCATGCAGATCATCCAGGCATTGACCACGCCCGGCGCCGGAATCGTCTACGGATCACCGACTTTCGACGGTTATCCGATCATGGCGGAGATGGCCGAGCTGGATGTGGTGCCGGTGCCCCTCGATGCCGCGGGCAATCAGGATCTGTGGGCGATGGCGCGAGCCGTCGACAAGCGGACCGGCCTGGTGGTGATCTGCCGTCCGCACAATCCGACCGGCACCGTGATCGCGGCAAGTGAGCTGAAGGCATTCCTGTGCTCGGTGCCACGGCGGGTGCCGGTGATCCTGGATGAGGCATATGCCGAATTCCTCGGGCCCACCGATCAGGTCGACACCCTCGCGCTGTTGGATCGGCATCCGAATCTGCTCGTGCTGCGCACGTTTTCGAAGGCCTACGGGCTGGCCGGACTGCGCATCGGCTACACCTTCGGCCGCAGCGAGTTGATCAGCCGAGTCCGCAGGCTGCAATTGCCATTCGGGGTGAGTTCGGTGGCGGCGGCCGCGGTCACCGCGTCCTACGCCGCCGAACCCGAATTGGCCGCACGCATCATGCGCATCACCACCCAGCGCGAGGCCCTGCGCAGCGCACTGCTGCGCCGACACATCGCGGTCCCCCGCAGCTACGCCAACTTCCTGTACCTCACGGGCCCGGGCGTGGCAACAGCGCTACGCCGAGCAGGAATCGCCGCCAAGGCGTACCCCGACGGCAGCGCCCGCATCGCCGTCGGTGACCTCGAAGCCGACAACGCCGTCCTCAGGGCGCTCGAGTCACTGCGCTAGCCGCAGATCAAGATCAGGTGGAACCGGTGGTGGGGCTGCTCGGCCGATACCGCCACAGATTCCACCTGATCTTGATCCGGACCGTGGCGCGTCACGCCAGCCGAGTGCGCCGACCAGTGGAGCTCGACTGGCCCTCGGACTCGCGGCAGCGGATTCGAAGCCCGAACTACCCGAACCGGAAAGACCCAGCTCAGTTGGTTGGGGCGCAGGCGTCGCGGAGCGAGCACGCGCCGCAGGAGGAGCCGCAGCCACCGATCTGTTCGGCGGGGACGAGGGCCTCGACTGCGCGGGCCGCGGCGTTGGCACCTGCGCCGAGGGTGAACAGGGCGACGGTTGCCGTGAGAACGGCCACGATCACTGCTGGGAAGCCGCCCGCGGCGAGAGCGACGAGGCCGCCGGCGAACAGGAGTGCGCCCGCGGCCACCGAGGTGGGGGCGGCGACGCGGTTCGCGATGCGGAAGGTCGCTTCGTCGTACAGCGCCGCTTCGGTGTGCACCCCGACGAAGCGGTTGCGCGGGAGTCGGCCGGTCAGTCCGAGCACGCCGGTCGCGAGGGCCACGAAGGCCAGTACGAACAGGGTGAGAGCGACGACGAACACCCGAGAAGGTTAGCGCACCGGCGCCACGCGGCGGCGGGCCGCTCCCCCGCAACCGGTCAGCACCCGCACCGGAACCAGCCTGCGCAACCACTACGATTCGTCCGCGCAGGCCGCCCCGACAGGTCCACCGCAACCCGATTTTCGGTGCCTGACCCCGGACGTTCTACCCTGATAGACACAAATATGACGGGGATCGGCGAGAACAAGAAGGCAGGACCGTGGCGGACACTCGTGCAACCGAAAGCGATGTACCAGAGCACAGGTACAACGCCGGCCTTGCCGGCCGCATCGAACGCCGGTGGCAGCGGACCTGGGACGAGCGCGGCACCTTCCACGCGCCGAACCCGGTCGGCCCGCTCGCGGGTGCCACACCGGCGGACAAGCTGTTCGTCCAGGACATGTTCCCGTACCCCTCCGGCGCGGGGCTGCACGTCGGGCATCCGCTCGGCTACATCGCCACCGACGTCTTCGCCCGCTATCACCGGATGCACGGACGCAACGTGCTGCACGCGCTGGGCTACGACGCGTTCGGCCTGCCCGCCGAGCAGTACGCGGTACAGACCGGCGCGCATCCGCGGGTGACCACCGAATCGAATATCGCCACCATGCAGCGCCAGCTGGACCGGCTGGGCTTGGGCCACGACCGGCGGCGGTCCTTCGCGACCACCGATCCGGAGTACTACAAGTGGACGCAGTGGATCTTCCTGCGCATCTACAACGCCTGGTACGACGAGGATCTGGACCGCGCCCGGCCGATCGCCGAACTCGAGGCGCAGTTCGCCTCAGGTGCGCGGCCGACCCCCGACGGCCGGTCCTGGCCCGACCTGAGCGCCACCGATCGCGCCGCGGTGCTGGACTCGTATCGCCTGGTGTACCAGACCGATTCGGTGGTCAACTGGTGCCCGGGTCTGGGCACGGTGCTGTCCAACGAAGAAGTCACCGCCGACGGCCGCAGTGAGCGTGGCAACTTCCCGGTGTTCCGTAAGCGGCTGTGGCAGTGGATGATGCGCATCACCGCCTACTCCGACCGCCTGGTCGATGATCTGGATCGGCTGGACTGGCCGGAGAACGTCAAGGCCATGCAGCGCAACTGGATCGGGCGCTCGCGTGGCGCACAGGTGAAATTCGACGCCGACGGCGAGCAGATCGAAGTTTTCACCACCCGGCCCGACACCCTGTTCGGCGCGACGTATGTGGTGCTGGCACCCGAGCACGAACTGGTCGACAAGCTGACCGCGGCGGCCTGGCCGGCCGGCACCGATTCGCGCTGGACCTACGACGACGCCGACAACCCCGGGTACGCCGTCGCGTCATATCGCAAAGCGATCGCGGCCAAATCGGATCTGGAACGGCAGGAGAACAAGGAGAAGACCGGCGTCTTCCTGGGCACCTACGCGACCAACCCGGTGAACGGCGCGCAGGTGCCGATCTTCATCGCCGACTACGTGCTGGCCGGATACGGCACCGGCGCGATCATGGCGGTGCCGGGACACGACCATCGCGACTGGGAATTCGCCACGGTGTTCGGCCTGCCGATCGTGGAAGTCATTTCCGGCGGTGATATTTCGGCCTCGGCCCACGGGGGCGAGGGCGAACTGGTGAACTCCGATTACCTGAACGGTCTGTCCGTCGAGGCGGCCAAGTCGACGGTGATCGCCCGGCTGGAGGCCGACGGCCACGGCAAGGGCACCGTCCAGTACAAGCTGCGCGACTGGCTGTTCGCCCGCCAGCGCTACTGGGGCGAGCCGTTCCCGATCGTCTATGACGAAGACGGCGCACCGCACGCACTGCCGGAATCCATGCTGCCGGTGGAACTTCCGGAACTGGACGATTTCGCCCCGGTGACCTTCGATCCGGAGGATGCGGATTCCGAGCCGTCACCGCCGCTGGCCAAGGCGACGGACTGGGTGCACGTCGAACTGGATCTGGGCGACGGGCCCAAGCAGTACCGGCGCGATACCAATGTCATGCCGAACTGGGCGGGCAGCTCCTGGTACCAGCTGCGCTATGCCGACCCGACCAACGCGGACGCGTTCTGCGCCAAGGAGAACGAGCAGTACTGGCTCGGCCCGCGCACCGCTGAGCACGGCCCGAACGATCCGGGCGGGGTCGACCTGTACGTCGGCGGTGTCGAGCACGCGGTGCTGCATCTGCTGTACGCGCGGTTCTGGCAGAAGGTGCTCTTCGATCTGGGTGACGTGAGCGGCTATGAGCCGTACCGGCGCCTGTTCAACCAGGGCTACATCCAGGCGCACGCCTATACCGACGCGCGCGGCGCGTACCTGCCCGCCGCCGAAATCATCGAACGCGATGGCAAGCACTACTTCCCGGATCCGACCACCGGCATCGAGATCGAGGCGTTCCAGGAGTACGGCAAGATCGGCAAATCGTTGAAGAACGCCATCTCGCCGGACGAGATGTGCGATATGTACGGTGCGGACACCTTCCGCTTCTACGAGATGGCGATGGGTCCGCTGGACACCTCCCGGCCGTGGGCGACCAAGGATGTCGTCGGCGCGCACCGGTTCCTGCAGCGGGTGTGGCGACTGGTCCTCGACGAGGAGACCGGCGCGACGCGGGTCACCGACGCGGCGCCGTCGGAGGAAACGCTGCGGCTGCTGCACAAGACCATCGCCGGTGTGGACGATGATTACGCCGCGCTGCGCGATAACACCGCGGGCGCCAAGCTGATCGAGCTGACCAACCATCTGACCAAGAGCTACCCGGCGGGTGCGCCGCGCGCGGTGGTGGAGCCGGTGGTGCTGATGCTGGCCCCGATGGCGCCGCATATCGCCGAGGAACTGTGGGAACGCCTGGGCCACACCGCATCCCTCGCGCACGGTCCGTTCCCGGTGGCGGATCCGGCGCTGCTGGTCGAGGAGTCGGTGGAATACCCGATCCAAGTGAACGGCAAGGTGCGCAGCCGGATTCAGGTGCCCGCCGACGCCGATAACGCGACCATCGAGGCGACGGCGCTGGCCGATGAGAAGATCGCGGCACTGCTCGGTGGGAGTGCGCCGCGCAAACTGATCGTGGTGCCGGGGCGGCTGATCAATATCGTCGCCTGAGCCGTCCTGCTCGCCCAGGCATCACTCCGATGCCCGGGCGTGCGATTCGACACGGATGAGTCAGCGCGGCGGCGCGAGCACGTCGTTGAGGGTCACCATCGAGAGATTGCGCTCCTTGATGATGTCCACCAGTTGCCCGTAGACGTGCGTGACGGTGGGCGCGTTGGCGTGTCCGATGATGATGGTCTGCGCGTTGAAATACTTACGCGCGCACTCGATCAGATAACCCTCGGTGATCACGCCGGAGTCCGAGAGCGAGCCGTACCACATGGTAGGCACCGTATAACCGAGATCTGCGGCCACCCGATCGACCGTGCCGTTGTGGCGGCCGAACGGCGGGCGGTAGTACGGCGCGCCGTCGACGCCGAAGTTGTTCCACAGGAAGGACTTCGCTCGCTCGAGTTGCGAGGACACGCCCGCGGCCGACAGCTTGGTCAGATCCGCGTGGTCCCAGGTGTGGTTGCCGAGCTGGATCTGCCCGGAATCGACCAAGGGCCGCAACGCGTTTCGATGGATCGCCCACGAGTCGTAGTACGCGGTCACGAAGAAGGTGAACCTGGCGCCGGTATCCCGGGCGAACTGGATATAAGCGCCGACCACCTCGGGACTCGCGCCGTCGTCGACCGTCAGCGCGAGATTGGCGCCCCTCCCGGGCAGCGCGGTGATCGTCTGCGCCGGAATCGGCGTCTTCGGCCCGATCGGGGGCGGTGGCAATAGCGGAGCGGGTGCGGGCAGGATCGGCCCGCCGCGCCCGGATCCGCTGCTGAACGGCTCCCCGACCGCCTTCGAACAGCCGGTCAATGCCACCGCAGTCCCCGCAGCGAGCATCGTCAGCAGCCGACGTCTGTCCACGATCCAAACCCTTAGCTTCGCTCGAGCAGCGCCCCGTCACCCCGCTGACGTAACGCCCAGATAACAGTCGGGACTGTACCGAGCGGACCTGGCCGGCAGCTGAACCTTCGAACAACATGCAAACAAAACGACATCATTTGTTCGTCATTTCCCGCACTCGAGCGCGCTGCGCCGGATAGGAATCTCGCCGAGCCGAATCAGTACGGACGGAGCACGATCTCGGTCGGATGGCCGTCGCGCGGAGTGTCGATGGCGGCGCGCACCGTGCTCGCGACGGTCTCCGGGCGCAGGAACTCCTCCGCCCGATACTCGCGGCCCTCGCCGGCGATGATCTCGCGCTGCATATCGGTGTCGATGCGGCCGGGATGGATCGAGGTCACCCGCAGCGTCGGCTCCTCCAGCCGCAATGCGTCGCCGAAGGCGCGCAGCCCGAACTTGCTCGCCGCGTACGAGGCCCAGCCCGCGTTCGCCCGCAGTCCGGCGCCCGAATTGATCAGCACCACATGACCGTTGGTCGCACGCAACGCGGGCAATAGCAGCCGAGTCAGCTCGGCAACGGCGATCACATTGGCTTCCAGGGTATTTCGCCACTGCTGCACCGACGACTCGGCGATCGAGCCCAGATCTGCCACACCGGCGTTGTGCACCAGCACATCCAGCCGCCGAATCGGCGAAACCGCTTCGGCCACTGCGGAATAGTCGGTCAACTCGACCGCCCATCCGGTCGCGCCGGGCAGTTCGCCTAGGATCGCGCGCAGCGCTTCGGGCGAGCGAGCGCCGAGCAACAGCTCATGGGTCGGTGCGAGTTCGCGAGCGATCGCGGCGCCGAGCCCGCGGCTGGCGCCGGTGATCAGCGCGGTCGGCTTCGGTGTGCTGGTCACGGCGGTGGTCATGCAGCTCACGGTATCCGGCAACCGATAAGGGTCGTAGCACTACTAGGGCGCGCGGCGGTTGATACATAAAGCGAATAACTGAGATTCACGGACGGGGGATGCAGAGTGAGATCCGGCGCACACCAGCTGGCCACCAAACCGCACGAGAACACGACGAATGCCGCCGCTGGCGACGGCTCGCAGATCGGTCGGAACAGCACTGAGCGGGCGTACTTGCGGGTGTCACCGCAGAATAGGGGAATGGCACACCCAGGTTTCACCCCAACACAGCTCGCGGCCCGCGCCGCCTACCTGCTGCGGGGCAACGATCTGGGCACCATGACCAGCGCCGCGCCCCGGCTGTACCCGCACATGTGGAGTTGGGACGCCGCCTTCGTCGCGGTCGGACTCGCCCCGCTGAGCGTCGAGCGCGCGGTCATCGAGCTGGACACGCTGCTCTCGGCGCAGTGGAAGAACGGGATGATCCCGCACATCGTCTTCGCCAACGGCGTGGACGGCTACTTTCCCGGCCCATCCCGCTGGGAATGCAAGAAGCTGGCCGCCAATGCCCCGGACGGACCCGACACCTCCGGGATCACCCAGCCGCCGGTGCACGCCATCGCGGTGCAGCGCATCCTCGATCATTCCCGCCGCCACGGTCGCAGCACCCGGGCGGTGGCCGAGGAATTCCTGAATCGGCGCTGGCCGGATCTGGTGCGTTGGCATCGCTGGCTGGCCCATGCGCGTGATCCCAAGGAGAGTGGCCGGATCACGCTGTACCACGGCTGGGAATCCGGGATGGACAACTCGCCGCGCTGGGACCGGGCCTACGCGAACGTGGTCCCCGGCGACCTGCCGCCGTATGAGCGCGAGGATCTGCTGGTGGTCGCCGACCCATCGCAACGGCCGAGCGACCGCGAATACGACCGCTACCTGTGGCTGGTCGAGCAGATGCGCCGCGCCGGGTACGACGACTACCTGCTCGCATCCTCGATGAGCTTCGCCGTCGAGGACGTCTTCGTGACCGCGATCTTCTCGCTGGCCTGTGAGGTGCTCGCCAATATCGGCGAGGAGTACAAACAGCCGCATGCCGATGTCCGCGACCTGCACTCGTGGGCGGACCGGTTCCGGGCGGGCGTGGTCGCCACCACCGACGCGCGCTCCGGCGCGGCCCGGGATTTCGACGTGCGCCTGCAACGCTGGATCGGTACCGAAACCCTCTCGATGTTCGCCCCACTGCTGTGCGGCGGCCTGCCCCGCGACACCGAACGCAGCCTGCTGCGCCTGTTCGAGGGTCCGCGCTTCTGCGGCCACCCGGACCTGCGCTATGCCCTCCCGCCGTCGACCTCACCGGTATCCAAGGACTTCCGCTCCCGCGAATACTGGCGCGGCCCGGTCTGGCCGGTCATGAGCTGGCTGTTCTCCTGGGTCTTCGCCCGCCGTGGCTGGGCCGAACGCTCGTTCATGCTTCGCGCGGAGGGCCTGCGTCAAGCCAGCGACGGCAGCTTCGCCGAGTACTACGAACCCTTCACCGGCGCACCCCTGGGCAGCATGCAACAGTCCTGGACCGCCGCCTCGGTCCTCGACTGGCTCGGCTGACGATCTGCCCGGTCGCTATCCAACGGGATGACGACGTGGGATGCCGCACGGCGTGAGCTTTGCCGAGTAGTCGACTCCCGTGGCGGGTTCCTTGGTGAACATTGCGCAAATACCTCATACGTAACACTGGTCACAGCTGACACTTGTCGCTATCGTCAAAAGGCATGGATAGCACTCGTTGGAGATCGACTCGCGCATTGGCGTTGTCCGCGATCACTGTGGGCAGCATCCTTACCGCTACCGGCACGGCGGCGGCGGGACCGAGTGGGCCGGATGTGTCGTCTTGGCAGCACGTCGACGGGCGGTTCATCGACTGGTTCGCGGTGAAGCGGGCTGGGCACGACTTCGCCATGGTCAAGGCGACCGAGGGAGTGAACTACGTCAATCCGTACTTCGTGCCCGACAGTCTGCTGATGCGGGCGGCGGGCGTCGCGCGTGGGACATATCACTACGCGCGGCCGAATCTGGCGCCGGAGCCGCAGGCGGCGTTGTACGCGACGGTCGTGCTCGGGCAGAACGGGCCGATGGATCTGCCGCCGGTACTCGACCTGGAGAACGCGGGTGGGCTGGATCCGGGCGGGCTGATCAACTGGACGCATCGGTATCTGAACACCGTGCAGGCGCTGACCGGGCGGGTGCCGATCATCTACACGTATCCGAATTTCTGGAAGACGGCGATGGCGAACACCACCGAGTTCACCCGGTACCCGCTCTGGATCGCCGACTATCGCGGCAACGAACACCCCGAAGTACCCGGCGGCTGGCCGACCTGGACGTTCTGGCAGACCACCGACGGCGGCAGCATTCCCGGCATCGCGGGCGGCACCGATGTCAACGTGTACAGCGGCGCCCAAGGCGATTTCGCGCGCTACGCGAATATCGCCGGCCTGTTCGGCAGCCGCGGCGTGAGCGACGGGCCCGGAGGCGGTAGCGGAGCGTGACCACGCAGGGCCCCGGGAACGCCGCAAATTGAACACAGCTGAAACAACACGAAACCGCTACTCCCTGCAGGTCGAGTAGCGGTTTCGTGTGTTGCGCGGCCTTCGGCTAGGTGCCGATCCGGCCGCCGCCCTTCTTCCACACCGAGACAACGGCCGGTCGGGGCAGACTGTCGCCGCCATCGGGCCAGTGCGAGGCGGGCTTCTCGGCGGTCGCGTCGTCGCGCTCGCCCGGGTGCTGGACGCAGACGGTGACCCGGTGTTCCGATACGGTCGGACCACAGGTCTCCGCGCCGAACGGCACGGTCAGGAATTGTTTGGTCTCACCGCGATTCGCACCGTCGAGCACCACCGAGAACAGGCCGTCGTTGGCGCCGGTGGCGCGCGAGGCATCGGTGGAGATCCACAGGTTGCCGTAGTCGTCGAAGGCCAGGTTGTCCGGCGCGGCGATCGGGCTGACCTTGGCCTTGTCGAATCCGGCGAAGTATGTGTCGGTGGTCTTCGGATCACCGCACAGCATCAGGATATTCCAGGTGAACTTGGTGCCCGCGTGGTCGTCGTCGAGTTCGAGCACCTGCCCGAACTTGTTGACATTGCGCGGATTCGCCTCGTCCACGGCGGCCTTGCCCCCCGCACCGCGCTGCTCGTTGTAGGTCAGCGCGACATAGACCTTGCCGGACTTGGGATTTGCCTCGAAGTCCTCGGGGCGGTCCATCTTGGTCGCGCCGACCTTATCGGCCGCCAACCGGGTGAAGACCGAAACCTCTTCGGCGGTAAAGCCGTCCACCTTCGAGGTGGCCTTGCCGTCCTCGGCGGTGACCAGCAGCGGAATCCACTGGCCGGTACCGGTGAAACCCTTGTCCGAGGGGACGGTGCCGTTGCCATCGATCTTGTCCGGGTGATCGCCGGTGAACTTCGCGACGTACAGCGTGCCCGCGTCCAGGATGGTCAGGTTGTGCCGCATGCTGGCTTGGCCGGTGCCAGACTGCACCTTTCGCGACGAGACGAACTTGTACATGTAGTCGAAGCGCTCATCGTCGCCCATATAGGCGACCACGGTGCCGTCCGCGGCGACATGGATGGTCGCGGCCTCATGCTTGAACCGGCCGAGCGCGGTGTGCTTGATCGGCGCGGCCGATGCATCCCACGGGTCGACCTCGATGACCCAACCGAAGCGGTTGGCCTCGTTCGGTTCCTTCTCCAGATCGAATCGGGGCTCGTGGCGCTCCCACTTGCGTTCGGAGGTGTTCGCGAAACCGTAGCGTTTGAGCCTTGCCTTGGCGGGCTCGTCGGCGACCTTGTCCGCGTTGGCGAAGTACTGGTTGATGTTCTCTTCACCGGAAAGCACAGTGCCCCACGGGGTCACACCGCCGGAGCAGTTGTTCAGGGTGCCGAGCACCTTGGTGCCGGTCGGGTCGGCGTTCGTCTTCAGGAAGGCGCTGCCTGCGGCCGGACCGCTGACGGTGAATTCGGTGGAGCCGGTGATGCGGCGGTTGTACTTGCCGAATTCCGGTGTCAGCTTGCCGGTTTCGGATTCGCCCTTGACCTGGACCACCGAAAGACCGTGTGCGGCAAGCGCGGTCTGGTAGTGCTCCAACGACGGATTCGCCTTGTCATAGCCCTTGAACATCTGCGGCTCGGTGGTGTACTCGTGATTCACCACCAGCAGGTAGGTGTTCGCCTGCCCCTCGATGGGCAGCAGCGCCGCGAAATCGTTGTTGAAGCCGAACTGCTTGCCCTGTGCGGCCGCGCTCTGCTTGTCGGCGTCGAATTTCGGCGCGTCCGCGAACAGCGGATCGCCCCAGCGGATCACCACGTTGTGCTCGTAGCCCTCCGGAATGACCAGCGCGTCATCGGAATTCGCCGCGACCGGCTTGAAGTTGGTGCCTACCGGCACGCCGTCGACCAGCGAGCCACCCGCGGCCAACTCGACCTTGTCGTCATCTCCGCAAGCCGCGAGCACACCGGCCGCGCCGACCGCGACCACGACACCCGCACTGCCCTTCAGCAGGCCGCGCCGCGACAGCGCCGCTCGCACCATATCGCCGAAATATTCGTTGTCCGAGGTGTTCGGCGCCTCGTGGAAGCAGGCGTTACCGCACTTGTACTGACAGGTGAGGGCCGACCGCTTCGGCCGGCCGTCCCGCTTCACGAACAGGGCGAGGGGTTTGAGGTTCACGACTCCGCCTCGCTGACGCTCGGCTCCGTCGTGCCCCCCAGAGGGGCTGTGTCGATGGCTCGCTTCGCTCACGTGGCGACCTCCTGGATAGTGCTGACGGGCGCACGTTAAGCGCCCCAAACGATCCCCGGGAAACGTTCCGATGAACGGCTGACCAATTAGGTAACCCTCAAAGCCGACCTGTTACTACGGCTTCTCGAGTGTTCTGACATACGAAAAATGTTGCTCTCGTTCGCTGGTATCGAACGAGAGCAACATTCGCTGGGCTACCGAAGGTCCGCTAGTGCGCCGTCCTTCAGGGCGGTGGTGAAGGCGGACGCGGGAGTCCGCGCAGCGGGCGAGCGTGCTCTAGACGGGCCGGTCTTGTTGTTCGATGTACTGGCGCAGCGCCGAGATTGGGGCGCCGCCGACCGAACCGGCGAAGTAGGAGCCCGACCATAAGCGTTGTGCCCGCCAATAGTGACGCACGAGGTCGGGGAACTCTTGACGCATTCGGCGCGAGGACACGCCTTTGAGGGAGTTGACCAGCTTGGACAGGGCGACCTTGGGTGGGAAGTCGACCAGCAGGTGGACATGGTTGGTGTCGCCGTTGAACTCGACAAGCTCGCACTCGAAGTCCTCACACACCGCGCGCATGATCTGTTCCATGCGGCTCAGGTGCCGGTCGGTGAACACACGATGTCGATATTTGGTGACGAAGACCAAGTGGGCATGCAGCACGAAAACACAGTGCCTGCCGGTGCGTATGTCTCCGTATTCGGCCATAAACCAATGATAGAATCAGGTGGTGCAGCTTCGATACAACTTCCGCTTGTATCCCACAGTGGGACAGCAGGTGTCGTTGGCGAAGGCGTTCGGTTGTGCGCGGGTGGTGTTCAACGACGCGCTGGCCGCTCGGCGCGAAGCGTTCGAGGTCGGGAAGCGGATCAGCGACGGCGAGTTGTCGAAGCGGCTCACCGAGGCCAAGCAGACCCCGGAGCGGGAATGGCTCGGGGAAGTGTCAGCGGTGGTGCTTCAGCAGGCACTCGCCGACCTGAACACGGCCTACCGGAACTTCTTCACCTCGTCGTCCGGGAAGCGCAAGGGCGCGAAGGTTGCTCCGCCGAGGTACCGGTCTCGCAAGGACAGCAGGCAGTCGATCCGCTTCACCCGCAACGCCAAGTTCACTGTGACCTCGGGCCGGAAGCTGCGGCTGCCGAAGATCGGCGACGTTGTGGTTCGCTGGTCGCGAGAGCTGCCGTCCGCTCCGACGAGCGTGACCGTTGTGAAGGATGCGGCGGGCCGTTATTTCGCGTCGTTCGTCGTTCAGGTCGACACCGAGCTGTTGCCCGAGGTGGACAGCGAGGTTGGTATCGACCTGGGGCTGACATCGTTCGCGGTTCTGTCGGACGGGAAGACGATCGCCTCGCCACGCTTTCTGCGGCAGGCCGAACGCAAGCTCCGCAAGGCGCAGAAAGCGTTGTCCCGCAAGGAGAAGGGTTCCTTCAATCGGGCCAAGGCCCGATTGAAGGTTGCGAAGGCGCACACGAAGGTGGCCGACACGCGCCGGGACTGGGCGCACAAGCATTCCACGGCGATCATCCGCGACAACCAAGCGGTATACGTCGAGGACCTGTGCGTGAAAGGTCTCGCCCGCACGAGGCTGGCGAAGTCGGTCCACGACGCCGGGTGGGCCATGTTCACCCGCATGCTGGAGGAGAAAGCCAACCGTTACGGCCGAGAATTCGGCAGGGTGGATCGGTTCTTCCCGTCCTCGCAGATGTGCTCGGTGTGCGGCGCGCTGTCGGGCAGCAAGCCCCTGCATGTGCGCGCCTGGACCTGCACGTGCGGCACAACCCACGATCGGGATTTGAACGCCGCGAAGAACATTCTGGCCGCAGGACGTGCGGACAGCCCAACGCTTGTGGAGCTGGTGTCAGCCTCGGCCTCGGTCGAGCAACCGGCGTTGAAGCAGGAACCCACCGGAAGCGCGGCGTAGCCCGCACAGGCCGGAATCTTCCGCCTTCAGGCGGGAGAGGACGTCAAGCATTGACTTGTAGGGCGACGACGACCTCCTGCTCGTTCTCCGGCAGATAGTGAACCGAAATGATGCGGCCGACCTGGACTTGGCCGACGCTGGCGGGCGGCAGAAACTTCTCCACGCGGGTGGCGAATGTTGTTCCGTCCGGGCGGGTTACGACCAGGCCGAGCTCGATCTTGGAGTGGCCGTTGCGGATTTCGCCGGGCACCGACAGGGTCTGCACGACCGCCTGGGCAGTGCTGCCGCGCTCGGCGATATCGAGTTTGGCCCTGGTGGTGAAGCCTTTCCGCAGCATTGATTCGTTCATCGCCTGCTGTGCCGCGGACATATCGCCCGAGCGGTCGACCTCGACCTTGTCGGGGCGGTCGGGCCGGTAGCGCACCGGCAGGACGACACCCGGCTGCAGCAGCGCGAGTTCGGTGAGCGGGACGATCATTTTCGCCTGTGCGTCGAAGATCTTGCCGTCGACGCCCTCGACGCCGAATTCGATGCGGATCTGCGGCTGGTCATTGACGGTGAGTCCGGTCTGGTGGAAGGACTTCACGGTGCCGATGCCGAGCAGACCATCGCGGAATTCGGCGCTGTTGTGACCGGTGAAGGCCTGCAGAATGCCGTCTCCGGTGAATGCGAAGACGATGGGGACGACGGTGATGGCGATAATCGGCAGCGCCATCTGCGGGCCGACCCAGGCGAGCATGCTGTCGTCGAAAACATCGGACGGAACATAGGTGAGGCCGTGCCAGAGGTAATAGCCGATGGCCAGGACGAGAAAGGCGAGGGCGATCGAGCGGGCGATGGTTTTCATGATTTCCTAATGGGTAGTAGGCCCGCTCACGCCCTACCCAGGGCGTGAGCGAGCGGGGCAATCGATATTTAGCCGCCGACGACCGTCGAGCAGGCGAAGGTGATGTCGAATTTCGACGCCTTCGGGCCCGCGGTGGGATTGGTGAGGTCGGGGGCGCCGACACCTTCACCGGTGACCTTGTAGGTATTGCCGTCCTTGACGAGCTTCGCCGATCCGCCGGGCATTCCGTTGCCGAAGCCGAGCGCGTAGGGCAGGCCATTGGCGCCACCCTTGCTGCCCGCGACCGCTACCGCCTGGACCGAATCGGCGCCGGTGATGGAGGCGCTGACGCTGAGGGTGCCGTAGGTCGCGTTATTGGTGTCGCTCAGCGCCAGGGCCAGGGTGCCGCCCTGCTTGGCGCAGGTGGTCTCGAACTTTCCGTCGAGCGCCTTGCCGTCGACCGCGGCCACGGACTTGCCGGACGGCGCGGGTGCCGCCGCGGTGGCCTTCGCGGATGTGGTCGGGCTGCTGCTGCCGGAATCATCGCTGCATCCGGTGACGAACAGGCCGACGGCGGCGGCGGTGACGGTGAGAGCGGCGGCGTAGATACGGACCGGCTTCGTGTTCATGATTTCGTTCCTTTTGCTTCGTTCGGCCCCGCGGTGGAGCCGATACGAGAAAGGTAGAAATGCCTCGCGCCCTACCGATCCCAGTTTTCCGGTGCCTCGCATCGGCAAAATTCCGTTAACCTGGTCGAATGCGACGGCCGCGCGCGATGGTGCTGGATGAGGTTTGGCGCCGGTTCGACGGTGTCGAGCCCCTCAGTGGACCGCATGGCGGACCGTTGCGCCGCACGGTGAAGCTCATCCTCGACCCGTTGGTCATTCGCCCGGTTCAGCATCCGCTGTGCGCGGGCCCGATCCTCACCGCGGATGGCGCGACCCTGCTCGCCACCCGGATGCACGCCGCCGCGGACGTCCTGCGTGCGACGGCCGGCTGGTTCACACTGCTCAAGCAGGTCCGGCGGGCGTTGCGGATCACCGAGGGCAATCCCCAAGATCTGTATTTCCAACGCTGTTTCGAACTGGCGACCACCTCGGGTGCGCCGGATGCGGTGCGGGACAGGGCGATCGCCGAGGCGGCGCTGCGTGACATTCACGAGTTCACCGCGGGGCGGACCACCCAGGCGCTGAAGGAGTATCTGACCGATGGAGCGCGCGGCGGCGAACTCACCGCGCTGATCGATATCGCGTGGGGGCGGCGGCCGGTGGCCGGTCCGACCGGAGACCACACGCTGCTGGCGCTGGCCCTGCTCGAGGCCTGCGCCGCCGCCCGGCTCGGGTACACCGGCGACGACGGCCAGGCGGAGTTCGACCGGCTGGTGGCCGCACATGCGGGCACCCATACGGGAATTCGGCTCTGGCACAACGGATCAGCACCGACAGCGGCGGAGCTCGGGCTTACCGCGCATCCGCTGCCGCAAGCACCCGCGCTCGGCGTCTCGGCCTCGAAGGCCACCCTGGGGCTGCCGTTCGATCGGACCATCTACGAGCGCGTCTTCACCGCGCTGCAGGCATCCAGCGAACGCGCCGAGCTGCCGCCGATTCCGGAACTGGTGACCACGGAGATCGCCCGGAGTTGTTCGCCCTGGGCGCTTCTCGATGAATCGCTGCGGGTCGCGGCGTCCACCGGACGCACGCTCGCGTTGGGGCTGCGACCGATCGGGACCACCCAGGACACCGAGACGGACGGTGCTCGGACAACAGCGCATCGAGTCATCAACGGCCGCTGGCAACGTGAGGCGTATGTGCTGCAGGCGCGGCGGCTCGCGGTGAGTGTCGGGCCCAACGATGGGCCACTGGCCGCCATCGCCGCCGAATTGCGCACACCGTGGCGGTCCTACCTGCGACGACTCTGGGTGCGCCTGCACGGTCGCGATGTCAGGGAGGCCGGCGTCTATGAGCCGGACGAGCTGTGGGATCTGCTCGATGGTGTGGCCCGGTCGGTCATGCTCGATCATCGGATGCGGGTCAAGCAGGCGCTGAGTCTGAGTTCCCTGGTGAGCGAGCCGGACTCGGCGGAATCGAGGGCGAGCTGATGAGTGGAACAGTAGCCCTCACGCGGGCCGCGGACGGCGTGTGGATCATCGCGCCCGCGGGTGCGCCGACCGTAGTCGATGACGCCCCCGGCATCGATGCCATGGTGCTCGATGTGGTCGGCGGGTACCTGTCATGGAGTGTGCTTGCCGGACAGTCGACTCCGGCCGCGGTGATCGACGATTTCGTAGTTGCCCAGGAGTGGATTTGGGCGGTGTACGGCGAGCGGATTGCCATGGCCGTTGACGAATTCGACGGTGAATCAATCGAACTGCCGGCTGAGCCGGAGTTACCGGAGCTCGTCGCGAATGCGTGGCGACTCGGATACGCGCACTGGGCGGCGCGGTGGTGGCCGGCGTCGATCATCGATGGGATCGGGCCGCTCGATGAGCACCTGCTGGACCAGGAGATCGCCGCGTTGCAGGCGAAATGCGATTTGCTCGTCGAGCAGGACGAGCCAGCTCACCGTGCGTTGTCCAGCGTCGAAATACCAGCTCGCGCCAACGATTACGCCTTGGCGGCAGGAAGCGACTCCGGCATTGCGACGAGCGCACTCATCCTCGCGCGCGGCACCGGGGGCTGGGACTGGCATCGGTGCCCACCCGGGCTGATCGATGCCTCGGAACAGGCGGTGTCCTGGCAGGTGCTGCGGGCGGGCGGCACCACGACCGTTCGGGTGGATGTCGTTGCCGCACCGCAGTTGCCGTCCGATATTCCGGCGCACCTGCGGCCACGCGCGCTCATCACCATTGCCGATGGCACCATCGAGACCGAACTGAACCTGGCCGGCGATACCTGGAGCGGCCAGGTGCGCACGGATGCGGAGGCCGCCTCGGCCGTGGATGTCTATGTGCCCGGACTCGGCACACCGGGACCCGGTAGCGCGGACGACCGCCACCGGGTCCGCGATCTCGCGGCGGCCCGATTGCGGCGTGCCACCGGCGTCGACGATGCCGCGTTCGACTCGCCCCTGCTGGCCGAAATCGCGACTGCCGCAGCGGAATCGGACTTCTGACGTGCAGGATGACGGTAGCAAGCTGCTCGCCGAGGGTGCGGCCGCCTACACCCGCGGCGATGTCACCGAGGCCCGGCGCCTGTTCGAGGACATCGCTCGCACCAGCACCGGCGGTCTGCGGGTCAGCGCACTGGTCAATGCGGCGAGCATGTGCGATGAGCTCGGGGATCACGCCGGTGCGGTGGTGATGTTCCGCGAGGCGCTGGCCGAGATGCCCGAGGACGCGGTCGAGAAACGTCCGGCCGCGCTGGTCAATCTGTCCCAGGCGTTACAGCATGTCGGCGATCTCGATGGTGCGAAGGAGGCATTGGAGCAGGCGCGGACCATCCTCACCGAGACCAACAACGAGAGTCACCTGCGGGTGGCTTGTCTGCTGTCGCTGACCGCCGTCGCCTTCCATCGCCAGCACTGGGCCTACGCCATCGAACTCGCCACCGAAACGTTGGACGCGGCAGTGCGGTTCGCGCCCTATCTAGCCGGGCATCCGCTATCGACGCTGAGCGGGATCTATTTCGAAACCGGGCGGCGCGAGCTGGCCTTGGATTTCGCGCAGCAGGCGCTCGCGGCCTTCGACGCGGCGGGTGACCGCAATGCGGTCGCCGAGACCGAACAGAATCTGGGCACCATGTACGTCCGATTGGACCGCTTCGACGAGGCGGAGCCGCTGCTGCGGTCCAGCCAGGAGTACTTCGAGCAGTCCGGGCTGGGGTACCGCGCCGGCATCGGGCTCAAGACCATGGGATTCCTGGCCGAGGGTCGCGGCGCGACCGAACGCGGTCGTGAGTTGTACAGCCGGGCGCTGGAATATTTCCTCGAGTCCGGGGCGGTATTGGACGCCGCCGATGTGCGGGTGCGCCTGGCGACGGTGGCCTACGCGGAGGGCCGATTCGATGAAGGTGAGGAACTGATCGCCGCGTCGTTCGCCGAGTACGCCGAACGCGGACTGGGGCTGCAGTGCGCGCAGATCGACTTCTGGCATGCGGCGCTGCTGGAAGGGGTGATCGAGGCGAGCGAGCGACCCGATGCCGAAATGCTTTCGCGGGCGGTGGATCTCGCGGTAGCTTCGGCGCTGGCCATCGATGCCGTGCGCTATACCCTGCCGAACGGCAACCAGCGTGAGCAGTGGAACCGCCAGATCGCGGATCCGGCAATGCGGATGGCCTTCCGGTTCGCCTACCTGTCCGGCGATGGTCCGCTGCTGGCCGATCTCATCGAAACACAGTGCGCGGGAACGGCATTGCATATCGATAAATCCGAAACCATCCCCGCGCCACGGCTGCCACTCGAACTCTTCGATCCGCCAGCGGCCTCGGACGAGCCGCAGGCGGCCCTGCAACTCGGGATGGCGATGCAGTTCGGCACCGGTAGTCCAGGCGGCACCGCGCCGCGACTCGGGACAGCCTTGGCGACGGTCGCGGCGAGTGCGGGGCTGCCGGTTTCGCCGCCGCCACAGCTCGCCGTCGCACCGGACGGGCATATCGCGCTGGGCGCGCACATTATCGCGGCCGAACAGCGTTACGGGCAGCCGGTCCGCGACAGTCGGGTGTTGCCCGCATGACGAACGCAGGGGAACAGCCGACGGTCATCGTGCGCATGGCCGATGCGGGCGATCTGTACATGTCCTGGCGCTGGTCCGGGAACGACTACAGCCGAGGGGCGAGCATGTTGCCCGAGGCGGAGATAGTCGAGGCACTGCGACTGTTGGTCGACGCATTGCCGAACCCGGCGGATCCGGACGCACTCGAACGCGCCCTGACGACCGGGGCGTTCGCCGCCTACGACACTGAATATCGTGTCGCACAGGCCCTTTCGCGCGCACTGCTGCCCTATGGCTTGGCCGAACAACTGTACGACCTGCATGTGCGCGGCGTGCGCCCGCACATTCGGTTGCAGCCGTCACCGCGGGTAGCCCAGGTCCCGTGGGAGATCATCGCGCCGAGCCCCGACCTGCGCCTGGTCGATATCGCGGATGTGAGTCTGCTAGCCCCGGCGAGCATCGTGCACGCTCCGGGCCGAAAAGCCAACTCCTGGAACGAGACCCGTGAGCTGCCGGTGGTGGCCGTGCTCGACCCGCGTGTCCCCGGTTTCCGCGCCGACTCCGCGCTGGGATCGGTGCTCGGCCGCATGGAATCCGACACCCCACTGGCCCGACGCGTCGCCGAATACTCTGCGCAACAACGACTATTGCCTGCGGTGGCCGATCCGACCGCGGCCTTCCGCCGCACGGATATCGATCGCACCTGGTTGAGCGCGGCACTGCGACAAGGCGCGAGCCGCCTGACCTACGTCGGCCACGTGACCGCCGCCGCACCGGAATCCGGCCAAAGCGAAGACGCCCAACTACATCTGGCCTGCGCCGCCGACACCATCGGCTTCGCGACCCCGACCCGCGTCCACCGCCCACTCTCCGCCAAGGACCTACTCCTCGGCACGCACACCCTCGACCCCGAACCCGCTGCGGGAGCGCACCTCTGGCCCATCCCGAGCCGAGTCGCCCTGATCGCCTGCGAAAGCGGCGGCGACCTGCGCTTCAGTGAGGCGCTCGGCCTGGTCGCCGCCATGATCAACAACGGCGCCGAACTGGTCACCGCCAGCAGATGGCCCCTCCCCACCGACCTCGCCTTCCAACGCCTGGCCGGCGCCGCCCCCGACGCCCACCCCCTCCAAGACGCCATCTGCTCCATCGACACCGCCCACGAACAACCCGACCCCGTAGCAACTCTCGCCGAATGGCAACGAAAGCGCCTCACCGCCTGGCGCACCGAACGCACCATCCCCCACTCCCCCATCCTCTGGTCCGCCTTCGCCACCGTCCGCGCTTGAGCGCGTATGCGGCTAGGGCGTGTTTCGAGTAGCCGCCGTCGCCGTGGATGTTGGCGCTGTCGGGTTGCGCGTTCCACCAGACCGGCGCGGTGCGACGCAACCGCGCGAATTCTTGATGAGGGACCCGCTGACCCCAAATCGCTGGATCGTGAAGTCGAATCCGGGGGGCAATGTTGGTGTCGACACGACAGTCATCCTCCTTGTCGCGGCGTGAATCACGCTTGGTTGCAACAGCTATCCGGCCGGTGATTCGAGTCGGTGACTCGCGCCACAAACGTGACCGTACCAACGGTTGACACTCGGTGCCAAGTAGGAACACAATCTCATAATAGGTCCGAGTGCTATTTACCTGGGAGGTTCCCCGATGCCGTGGAAAGTCATTCAGTGGGCGACCGGTTCGGTCGGTCGTGCTGCGATCGAATGCATCCAACGTCACCCTGATCTGGAGTTGGTCGGGTGCTGGGTGCACTCGCAAGATAAGAACGGTCGCGATGTCGGCGACCTCATCGGCACGGCCCCGATCGGGGTACGCGCCACCTCGAGTGTCGAGGACATCCTGGCCACCGACGCCGATGCCGTGGTCTACGCGCCGCTGCTGCCGGTTCCGAACGAAGTGGAGGCGTTGCTGCGTTCGGGCAAGAACGTCATCACCCCGGTCGGCTGGTTCTATCCCGACGACGACGACGCTCAGTCGCTGCGGGCGGCCTGCGCCGAAGCACAGGTCACCCTGCACGGAACAGGCATCGATCCCGGCGGAGTCACCGAGATCTTCCCGTTGATGATGACGGCGATGTCCTCGGCGGTGACGTTCGTTCGCGGCGAGGAATTCTCCGATATCCGCAGCTACAGCGCCCCGGATGTGATCCGCCACATCATGCTGTTCGGCGCAACACCCGAAGAAGCAGTCAACGGGCCCATGCTGTCGCTGCTCGACGACGGCTTCCGCCAGTCGGTCCATATGATCCTGGAAACCCTCGGCATCAACAAAGATGACGCCGAGATCCGCGGCAGCCACGGCTACGCAGTCGCCACGGCGCCCATCGATTCCCCCATTGGACAGATCGCACCCGGCCTGGTCGCCGCGCAGCGCTTCCACTGGGAGGCATCGGTCGGCGGCGACGTCGTCGTCCGTATCGGCGTGAACTGGCTGATGGGCGAAGACAACCTCGACCCGCCCTGGAGCTTCGGCGCCGCAGGACAACGCTTCGAAATGGAGGTCAAAGGCGACCCCGACAGTTACGTGGTGATCCACGGCTGGCACGCCGACTCGATCGAAGCCGGACTGGCCCGCAACGACGGAATTGTCGCCACGGCCGCCCATCTGGTCAACTCGATACCCTACGTGTGTGCCGCACCGGCCGGCATCCAAACCGCCGTCGACCTGCCGATGGTCGCCGGTCGCGCACACCCGAAGTTTCTGAAACGACACTGAACCGACTCGTGGGAGGGCCGGAATTGAACTCGCCACAGCCATTGCGCGCACGCCAGCGCGCGCAATTGGTCAACGAGGTACGCGGCGCGGCGCTGCGACTGTTCGCCGAACGCGGATTCGACGCCGTCACCGTCGATGACATCGCCGCCGCGGCCGGGATCTCGAAGAGCACCTTCTTCCGCATCGTCGCCAGCAAGGACATCCTGCTGATCGACCCCCTGCTGGAGGGCATCTCCGCGATCGTGGCGGCCCTCGATGCCCGGCCCTCCACCGAGAACGTCAATGAAGCCCTGATAGCGGCCACGGTGGCCGCCATGACCGCCGCGCAGAGCGCCGAGATCGACCTGTGGCGCGCGGCCATCCGGACGGCGCCGCAGCTGATCAGCCGAGTTACCCTCGTCAGCCAAGACGATCAAGCCACGCTGATCGAACTTGTCGCTCACCGCATGGGGACCAACCACAACCCCGCGGCAGACCCTCGCCCCGGCCTGCTCGTCACCATCACCCTCGCCGCCAGCGAGTACGTCTTCCGGAACTGGATCACCAACGACCGCCCCGAGGACATGTCACTACCACGACAAGTCGAGAACGCCCTACGCATGGTCCTGCTCACCCCCGACTGGACCGAGTCGCGAGACCAGCATCCGACAACGACCTAGGTGCGGTGGGTGAGGAGGTGTTCCATGATGAGGCGGGTCAGGGCTTCGGGGGCCTGCTCGGGGATCCAGTGGGAGATGTCTTCGAGCATTTCGAAGCGGTAGGGGGCGGTGACGTGGGCCGCGGTGGCGAGGGCGGCGGTGGAGCCTACGGTGGTGTCCTCGGTGCTCCAGACGTAGAGGGTGGGGACCTGGATCGGGCCGGTTGGTTCGGCGAGATGCATTGCGCGGTACCAATTCAGGGCGGCGGTGAGGGCCTCGGGTTGGGTGAGGCGGTAGATGTAGTCGTCGATGCGGTCCTCCGGAATCTTCCAGTCGAAGATCTGGCGGAGCCCGGATGCGTTGTCGGCCAGCAGCACTCGCTCGGCGACCCGGGGGCGGCGGAGCAGGTTGAAGTACTGGGATCGCTGTGCCTGGTCCTCGTCCTCGGTCATGGCCCGGAGGAATGCGGCGGGATGCGGCAGCGAGACGGCGGTCAGGCTGCGGATGCGTTCGGGCATGGTGGCCGCGGCGGCCCAAGCGACGTAGGCGCCCCAATCGTGGCCGATGAGGTCGAAGCGCTGCCAGTCGAGTTGGTCGGCGATCGCGGCGACATCGCTGACCAACTCCTCGACGCGATAGTCGGCGACCTGCTCCGGGCGGGCACCTGGTGAATAACCGCGCTGATCGGGGGCGACGGCATAGCAGCCACCGCCGCCGAGTGCGGTCAGCTGGAATTCCCACTCGATAGCGGATTCCGGGAAGCCGTGCAGCAGCATGACCTCGCGACCACCGGGCTCGCCGCTGGTGAGGACATCGAAGGTGCCGCTATCGGTGGAGATCTTGGTTGCCTCGATCACCAGGTCGACTCTAGAGGCGCATGGGTCAGCGGGTGGCCGGACGCCCCGCCGCGGCGAGAACGACGACACCGGTGACGATTCGCCACCAGACGAACGGATCGATGGCGAGACGCTCGGCCGCACCGGCGCCGAGAGGTGAGCTGGTCACCGAGGCGATCATGCCGACGAAGCTCGCGCCGAGCATTGCGAGCGTGAACGCTGTGTAACCCCGGTGCGCCCGATACAACCGGGCGATGATCGCCATGATCGCGATACCGGCGAACAGTTCCAGATACGCCCCGGTCGGATGCAGTACCACACGAAGATGACTGCCGTCGGGAGCCTCGCTCGCACTGCCGGGAAAGACCCCGACCAGGACGTTACCGAGGCAGTTGATCAGCGCCAGATAGGTAATCGCCTCGGCCAGTGGAGTTTTCGGGAGTAGCGGTTTCAGCAGGATGGCGGCGGCCAGCACCCAGATGCCGAGCAGCACGAATTCGGCGGACATCAGCGCATGCCACGGCGAGCAGATGAACCTCCCGCTCGGAGCGTCGCCAAGGCATTCGGGCACACCGAGGTCGCTGATCATGTTGCGGGACCAGCTGTAGCCGGGTGGCGCAGGCCAGCGGGCGGCCACGATCGACTCGACGAGGTAGTACGAGCTCGCCAGAATGAGCAGTGCCGCACCGGTTTTCCGGCGGGTCATCGGACGTATCGCAGCGGTGATCGTGGAAACCGCGCGCGCGAACCGCATCTCACAGCTCCAACAACATCTCGAATTCCGGCCGCGGATCGCCGGGCGCGACCAGCCCCTCAACCCCGGTTCGTACGAACCCCTGACGCAAATATAACTGCTCCGCCGCGACATTGCCCATCGCAACCTCGAGCCAGACCTTTTGATGTCCCACGCCGACAGCCCAATCGATCACCGCACGCAGCAGCAGGTCCGACACCCCGGTACCACGGGCCGGCCCGGCGACCCACATCGAAATCAGATGCGCTCCAGCCCGTTCGGGATCATCCAACCCGGCGGCGGTCCCCACGTCGACCCCATCGACACTCGCCAGAAACTGCGCCCGCCCCGCCAGCAGTTCCCGCCAATCCCGTTCCGTCCTGGCCTGCGCCGACTCGAGTGTCGACCCGAAGGCCGCCGGCGCATCCGCCAACGCCCGCAGTCGAATGTCGCGGAACGCCTGCCAGTCCGCAGCTGTCAACAACCGAATTTCGACGTCGCCCACATTGTCACCCACGACACCATCGTGCCGTGTTCGCGCCGATCCGTCGGTTCTGCGGATCGGCGCGAGCGGGTTGGGTCAGTGGTCGTCGTAGTGGCCGTTGTGGGCGGCGTGGCGGTGGCCGTCGTGCAGATAGTCGACATGGTCGCCGTGTTGGACGGCTTCGTGGCCGCAGCCGGGGCCGTGGACATGGTCGTGGCCCGGGTGTTCGGCATGGCCCGCCGGCTCGCATTCGTCCCAGTGGCCGTTGTGTTCGCGGTGCAGGTGGCCGTCGTGGGCGTAGTCGACGTGGTCGTTGTGCTCGACGGTGGTGTGGCCGCAGCCAGGCCCGTGGACATGGTCGTGTGCGGTGTGCTCCAGATGCGCTGTTGTCATGAGACGTCCCTCTTTCCTATCGCTGGACAGGTAGAGCTCGAGCGCCAAATACATTAGCAGGTGCGCATCTATGCAATTTGCTCAGGGTGTGCTGGCGGTCACAGAACCTGCGAAAGAAAACGCTGCAGACGTGGCGTCCGCGGGTTGTCGAACAGCGCGTCCGGGGTCCCGGTTTCGACGACCTGACCGGCGTCCATGAACAGCACGCTGTCGGAAACACTGCGCGCGAAACCCATTTCATGGGTCACCACGATCATCGACATACCCTTGGTCGCCAGCTCGGCCATCAGCGCGAGGATGCCCTTCACCAGCTCCGGATCCAGCGCCGAGGTGGCCTCGTCGAAGAACATGATCTCGGGCTGCATGGCCAGCGCACGCGCGATCGCCACCCGCTGCTGCTGCCCGCCGGACAGGTTCGACGGTCGCGCATCGGCCTTATCGGCCAGCCCGACGACCTCGAGTTGCTCGATGGCCAGCGCCCTGGCCTGCTCCTTCGACAGCCCGCGCAGCTTGCGCGGACCGAGCGCGACATTGTCGGCGACCGTCTTGTGCGGGAACAGGTTGAAGTGCTGGAAGACCATGCCGATGCGCTGGCGCAGCCGGTCGGGATCCTGCTTCAGCACCGATTCGCCGTCCAGCAGCACATCGCCCTGATCGGGTTCGTAGAGGCGGTTCAGCACGCGCAGCAGCGTCGACTTGCCCGAGCCGGACGGCCCGATGACGGTAGTGGTCTTGCCCGCGTCGACGTGGATGTCGACACCGCGCAGCACCTGGTTGTTGCCCAGCCGCAGCTGCAGACCGGTACCGGTGAGGGAGGCACTCATATTTTATCCGCGCCCTTCCGTGATCGTGGCCGCCTCGACCTGGTCGATGGGCTGGTCGGGCCGACCGGTGCGCATCCGGTGGTCGATGTAGTTCACCAGGTGCGTGAGCGGGATGGTCAGCAGCAGATAGACCAGGCCCGCGGCGACCAGTGGGGAGAGATTTCCGGTCTGCGCGTTGAGATCTCGCCCGACCGCGAACAATTCGCGCTGGGTGGCGAGCAGGCCGAGGAAGTAGATCAGCGACGAATCCTTGATCAACGCGATGAACTGGTTCATCAGCGCGGGCAGCACCCGGCGCACGCCCTGCGGGATCACCACCAGCGTCATTGCCTGGCGGTAGCCGAAGCCGATGGCGCGGGCCGCCTCCAGCTGACCGGCCTCGACCGACTGGATACCGGAGCGAAAGATCTCACCGATATAGGCCGAGGCGAGCAGAGCCAGTGCGATCGCGCCCAGCCAGTACGGGTTGTTGCCGGTGATACTGCGGACCACGGGGCCGATGCCGAGCCCGATGATCAGGATGATCACCACGGCGGGCAGGCCGCGGAAGATATCGGTGTAGACCCGGGCGGGCCAGCGCAGCCAGCGGGTCCGGGAGATGCCGGCGACCGCGAGCAACATGCCGAGGACAGTGCCGAGGACGCCCGAAACCAGCGCCAGGATCAGGGTATTCGGCAGACCGGTCTTGAACAGATCGGGAAATGCCTTGCGGTACAAAGACCAGTCGAAGAACGTCTCCTTCAACTGCTGCACCGTCGATTTCGGCGCGCTCTGCGCATCGTCGGTCGGCTTCTTCTCCGCCACGATGGCCGCGAAATCCGGAAGTTGCGGTGCGAGTGCGGCTTTCGAGCCCGGCTTCCAGCCCGGCGGCAGCTGCCGTGGCACCCAGTCCGCGTAGAGCTTGGCGTAGGTGCCGTCGGCGATGACCGCGTCCAGACCGCTGTTGAGCGCGTCGATCAGCGGCTGGTTGTTCTTGGCAACGGCGTAGCCGACGAAGTTGTCCAGGCTGAAGGTGTTCTGTATGACCGAGGTGCCATCGCCCGGCTTGACCTGGCCCTCGGCCTGCGCCGACGGCGCCACCCAGGCGTCCACCTGCCCGGACTTCAGATTCGCGTAGGCGGTCGCGTAGTCCGGAAACTTCACCGGGTCCAGATGCAGCTGGTTGACCACATAGTCGTCCTGCACCGTGCCCTGCACGACGGCGATCCTGGTGCCGCGGCCCAGATCCGAAAAGCCCTTGATTGCACTGCCATTGGCGACGACCAGGGAGAAGTAGCCGAAGTCGTAGCCGTTGGTGAAGCCGACCCGCTCGCGACGCTCGGCGGTGGTGGTGATGTTCGACGAGCCGATATCGAAGCGGCCGCTGGACACCTGCGAGAGCAGCGGTGCGAACTCGGTGCCCGAGAACTCCACCTGCAAACCGAGTTTCGCGCCGATCGCGCGCAGCAGTTCGTTGTCGAAGCCGGTGAACGTACCGGTCGGATTCAAGCAGATACTCGGCGGTGCGTCGCTCAACGTGCCGACGCTCAGCTTGCCCGGGGTCAGCAGCCGCAGTTTGCTGGTGTCGATCGCGGACAGCGGCTGGGTGTTTGCCGTGGTGTACCGATCCTCGCCCGCCGAGGCCGCCGAACCGAGATTCGTCGGCGCCGCCGAGGCCGCACTCAGCCCGGGTGGCGCGCACTGGTTCCGGTCGGATGAGGAGTCGTCGCCGGAACCGCACGCCGTGGCCGCGAGGCCGACGGCGAGCAATACGACGGCCATCAACGCACGAGACCGCACAGCGGGCAGAACAGCCATGACGGGTAACCCTATCGTCCGATCGGGCGCTAATCCGCAGCTACCCTGCCGGGCGCGGTCTTGGCCCGGACCGTTCGCGACGGCCCGGCGTGCGCCGGATCAGTTGCGAACCACCGGTGTCCGAATTCCGATCACAGTGATTCGAACCCTGTCACCGACCCGGCGCTACGCTCAGGCCAGGCCGCTGACCGGTTCCGGATTGATCTCATCGCGCCAGCGGACCGCGCGCTCGACCTCACTGAAGTCGTACTTCGGACCGCTGATGCCGATGGTGAACAGCGTCACCCCCGCCGCCACCAAGGTCGCGGCCTGCTCCGCACCCGGCCACTGCACCGAGCGCTCGATCCGCGCCTGATCGGTACCCACCGCCGCGCAGTGCTCGGCGAGCACCTTGTTCTTGTGCGCGAGCACGTCGAGATCGGCGAAGGTGTGCCACACGTCGGCGTACTCCGCGACCAACCGCAGTGTCTTCTTCTCACCGCCGCCGCCGATCAGGATCGGGATATCCCGGGTCGGCGGTGGATTCAGTTTCTTCAGCCGAGCGGTGAGCCGGGCCATGTTCTCCTTCAGGAGCGCAAGCCTGGTCCCGGGCGTACCGAAGTCGTAGCCGTACTCGTCGTAGTCCTTCTGGAACCACCCGGCGCCGATGCCGAGGATGAGTCGGCCGTCGCTGATGTGGTCGACGGTGCGCGCCATATCAGCGAGCAGGTCCGGATTGCGGTAGCCGCCGCCGGTGACAAGTGCGCCGATCTCGATGCGCTCGGTCTGCTCGGCCCAGGCGCCGAGCATGGTCCAGCATTCGAAATGCGCGCCGTTCGGGTCGCCGGTCAGGGGATAGAAGTGGTCCCAGTTGAAGGCGATATCGACGCCCACGTCTTCGGCCCGCAATACGGCGTCACGCAGGAGTCCGTAGTCGGGGGCATGCTGGGGTTGCAGCTGTACACCGATTCGAACCGGTCGGGTCATGAGTCTGCTCCTCGTCGCTCGATCTGGTTCCCCGATCGAGGCTACCGGCTGACCCGTCCGAGCGACCCGACGAACTGGGGTGTCGGCAATCGCGCCCCCGCCTCCCATACCGACCTCTCGGGTACCGCCTCCCGATAACGCGCGGCAACCGAGTCGGCCGGCCTGACCAGCGCGGGATCGGTACCGGCCACGCTGGCGCACGCCGTGGTCGGCATCCTCGCCGCAACCACACACCCCAACACCTGTTTCCCCCTGGAGCACTTACCATTTCATCATCGTTCCCGAACTACTGCCTTATGCCGATGCCGACCACAAAACGAGCACAATCGATCACCGAATTCTGGAAAGCTGTCTATCCTAAGGAAATACGAGTCGGGGCTGTAAAAAGGCACCAGGACTGCGTAACTCCCACCTTGCCCAATCAAGTGGCCCCAGAGCACGATTGGAGCATGAAGACGGGAATGCGGATTCTGGTGGCGTCACCATTGGGGAAGGTGATCGCTCCGACGTTGATCCGAGAACTTTCCGATCCGGTCGTCACGGTCGCAGTCGACAGGCGGGAGGTGCAGAACGCGATCACCGCGACCTACCGGTTCGATGTCGTCATCGCGGATCTGGTCTGGAACAACCCCGCACTGGAGTTCTCCTTCGATGGTCTCGATGTGGTGAACATGCTGGCGGCGGCGGATCGGCTCGCCCCGATTCTCATTGCGACACAAGGTCATTCGATGGAGCAGGATCTCTTGGACGAGGCACGGCTGCGCCCCGAAGTCGCCGGTGTCTACGCGAAGTCCTCCGGTGTCGCCACCCTGCTGACCGCCATACACGACGCCGCCATCGGCCAACGGTCCATAGCCGATGCCGCGCAGAACACCGTTGCGCCCTTGTACGCGCTCTTCGATGGGCAGCGGGGCTCCACGTCGGGCCGGCTAGCCGGTGCGATCGCCGCGGGCCGAGCCTCCGATGCGCCGACGCTGGCCAGAGCCGCCCAAGTCGGCATCAACACGGCCAACAAGGTGACCAGTACCTACCTCGGCCCGATCATTCAACAACGCGGCGAACACGATCCAGAGATACCCATGACACTCGGCGCCGTCTATCGCTGGTGTGGGCTGCACGCCCGATATCTGACCAGTTGGTGCCGGCGGAACGGCCACGACGATGTGTTGCTGCCGAAATACCGGGCAGATACCGGGTGATACCGTGCGCGCGTCCGACGTCGGCAATATGTTGCCGACCGATCCTTGCGTCAGGTAAACAGCCGCCCTGCGGACGTGGGTCCGAGTCACTAATTGTGCCGCCACACCAAGGCATATGACGCATTTTGCCTACGCCAAATTTTTTCGCATGCCCTGCCAGATATTCATGATGTGATGTCCACAGCCGAACCGACATCGACGGGACGAAACTCATGGGCAAATATGCGAGAATGCGGATTCTTGTTGCATCGCCGTTGGGGATGGTGATCGAGCCGACGCTGTCACGATCGTTCGAAGGATCCGAGGTAACCGTCGCCCTCGACCAGTTGGGCGTGCAAAATGCGATCGAAGAAAACCTTCGATTCGATGTAGTCATCGCGGATCTCATATGGAGCGATCCCCGACTGGAATTCAGATTCGACGGCCTCGATGTCGTAGATATGGTGCATGCCGCCGACCGCAGCACCCCGGTGCTCTTGGCTACCCAAGGCCACAGCATCGAGCAGGATCATTTGGACGAGGCATACCGGCGTTCGGATGATGTCGTCGGCGTGCACGACAAGCCCGCCGGCATCCCGCCGCTCCTTGCCGCGATACACGACGCCGCGAATGGAGGGTGCCAATTCCGCCGCCCCGCCATGCCCCGAGCCACTTCGCTGCACGAACTGTTCGCCGGAGGTCAGGGCGGAACCGCCGGGCGACTGGCCGGGGCGATCGCCTCGGGCCGAACCTGGGACACACCATCGCTGGCGCAGGCGGCCAACGTCGGATTGGACACCGCCGAAGCAGTTGCGAGCACCTTGCTCGGCCCGGTTATCCGCATCCGCGGCGAGCACGGCCCGATCGGCGAGATCACACCGCCAGTGGTCTACCGCTGGTGTGGAATCCACGCCCGCTATCTCATGAGCTGGTGTCGTCGATACGGCCACGCGGATGTCCTGGAACCGCCTGCATCGTCAATCACGGCCACCGGTATCCGGACCCCGTAGCCGGATGGCGTTCCGCGTAACCAGCCGGTAGCGGCCTCGGCCCGTGCCGACGCCACCTGCCAAGCCAGCGACACCGACAATTTCACCGGCCGCACCGCATTTTCACTGCCCCTCTGCTCGTCCGGTCGGGAACGGGCCGGAATTGCCCAACTGGCGTCGACGGAAACTGACCGAGGTCCGCGCAACAGGGTTTTCCGCACGCAGCACCCGGCGGATCTGCCAGACACACACCGACAACACCGCCAGCACACCGCACAGCAGCAGAACCATGGTGGGCAGGTCGCCGATCTTCGTGAAAGGCAGCGAGAAGTACGCCAGCAGTAATACCGACATGATGAAGATCGGCGGCAGCAGCGCGCGGCGGAGTGACCGGTACCGGTCTCCGGCCGATCCGCTGCGAGAACTGTCCGCCATCGGCATCGAAGGGATCCCATCCATGTGGACTTCCGCCCGCTCGCAGTGCTTCGGCTGCTGGATCGGGTGAGCACGCACACGCTGCCCATCGACGCTACGCCGTCACCGCGACGATCACTTCGACTTACGTTTATCCGGTGGCAAAGCCCCGGACTCGGGACAGGATTCCGAGCGACTGCGAAACGACACTCTCGACGACGCGCCTGTGCGAGGATCAGTAACCGGCACCATCAATCGACGTGCGCACGCGGACACTACAGTTCGAGACCGCAGCAGTTCTGACAATTCCCGAAATCGCAATGAAATGCCAGAGATGGATTCTTCGTCGAATACAGGAGCTGTCAAATGATATCCAGCAAAAGCGCCGCCGGAATCGCCGCTACGGCAGTGGTTCTGCTCATGACCGCAGCATGCGGGTCCGACAGCAGTTCACCCGCTGCGACGACCGCATCGACCACGCAGACGAACGGCATGCGCAGCAGTATCGCCGCCACCGCCTCCTCCGTAGTGAGCTCGGCACGCAGCAGCGCACAGCAGACGATCCAAGACGCGATCAACACGGTGCTGGCCGCCGCACCGATCACCTTCACCAGTGGCAGCTCGGACCTCAGCGCGGTCGATATCGCAACCATCAAAGCAGTAGCGCTCCCGCTGGAAGGAAACGACACCAAAATCCAGATCACGACCTACGCCCAGGATTCGAACCCGATCACAGCCAAATCCCTGGCCAACGCCCGTGCCGACAATATCGTGACGGCGCTGGAAGCCGAGGGCATCGACAAGACACGGATCACCGTGCAGGCCGATGCCAACCCGACCGAATCCGATGCTCAGGTCGACGAGGCGGAGATCGCGGTGGTCGGCGACTAGGACGACCCGGTACGGCATCCGGGCGGAAACTGCACGATCAATGGTGGCCCACCGCACCGATCTGATGCGCGAACTCGAGCATATCGTGCGCGAAGCGAGCACACCCAGTAGTATCGCCGGTCAACCCTGTACTCGGATCGTCCGGCACGTTCCTGCCGGGATGGGATGTGATTTGTCATGGCCACTGTGACCTTCGATAGCGCGACCCGGCTCTACCCCGGCTCGACCAAACCCGCCGTCGACAAGCTGGATCTGGAGATCGCCGACGGGGAATTCCTCGTCCTGGTCGGTCCTTCGGGCTGCGGTAAGTCGACCTCGCTGCGGATGCTCGCCGGACTCGAGGATGTCGACGGCGGGCGCATTCTGATCGGCGCCAACGATGTCACGCACGCCGAACCCAAGGAACGCGATATCGCGATGGTGTTCCAGAACTACGCGCTCTACCCGCATATGACCGTCGCCGAGAATATGGGCTTCGCGCTCAAGCTGGCCAAGGTCGCGAAGGCGGAGAAAGAGCGTCGGGTACTGGAGGCGGCCAAACTGCTCGACCTGGAGCCGTACCTGACTCGCAAGCCGAAGGCACTGTCCGGCGGTCAGCGCCAGCGCGTCGCGATGGGCCGGGCGATCGTGCGCCAGCCGCAGGTGTTCCTGATGGACGAGCCGCTGTCGAACCTCGATGCGAAGCTGCGCGTGCAGACCCGCACCCAGATCGCGCAGTTGCAGCGCCGTCTCGGCACCACCACCGTCTACGTCACCCACGACCAGGTCGAGGCGATGACCATGGGCGATCGGGTCGCGGTGCTCAAGGACGGACTGTTGCAGCAGTGCGCGACACCTCGTGACCTGTACCGGGATCCGGCGAATGTCTTCGTCGCCGGATTCATGGGCTCGCCCGCGATGAACCTGTTCACGCTGCCGGTCGCCGACGCTGCCGTTGAGCTCGGTGGCGCCACGCTGCCGGTGCCGCGTTCGGTCGCGGAAGCGGCGGAGGGCTCGGTGGTGGTCGGTGTTCGACCGGAACATCTCGAACTCGGCGGCGACAAGTCGGGCATCCTGATGGAGGTCGACGTGGTGGAGGAACTCGGCTCCGACGCCTACATCTACGGCCGCACGGTCGCCGAGGGTGCGACGAACGGCGCGGGCGAAACTATTGTCGCCCGGGCGGATTGGCGTAACCCGCCCGCAAAGGGCAACCGGGTGCAGCTGGCGGCCTCGCCGGAACATACCTACTTCTTCTCCGCCGTCGATGGTCGCCGCCTGGCCTGACCCGGGTCTCGATTGCGCTGAGCGTGCACTTTTCGGGCAATTCCTGCGAAAAGTGCACGCTCAGAACAGTTTCCGAGCTTTCAGCGGACCGCTTGGAGGGCCGCGAGTGCTGTCTCGGTGACCGCCTGCCGAGCTTGTTCAGCGGTGCCCGGGTGCGTATAGAAGTTCACCCAGAACAGATCCGCGCCGCGTCGAACGACAGCCGAACCCTTCCCCGTGCCGCCCTCACCCTCGTCGCTGTCGACAGCACAGGCCGCGTCACCGAGGCCGCTCGTCGTGTGGAACTGCCCGGCAACCGAACTACCCGCACAGGATTCGACGAGCGCGTCGGCGGCGCGCTCGGCCCCCGAGTCCCACCCGACCTGGCCATATCGCAGCAACCGCACCCCCAGGAAGCCATAGCTATCCGAGCCGATCGGGCGGTCCTCGGCGGTGTAGTACTCACAAGCCGCATCCGGCCCCGAGGAGTAGATCGCCTTGGACTCGGGCACACCATCCGGGACCAAACGCTCGAAGAGGCCGGAACCGATTGCCGCGCACAGATCGGGCGGGGCCGCGGCGGGCGGATGCGAGTCCTCGTACCAGGACAGGAGTTTCACGTAGGCGGCGAAGCCCCCGACCATGAGAATTACGGCGGCCAGTGGCAGCAGGCAGCCCATCAGGCGCGGCGATGTAGACGACGGCATATTCTCCCCCTCGGATTTCGAGCGAGTGTAGGCGCAGACGTCGGCGCGCGATGAACTACGACTCGACTCGGGCGCGACGGTTGCGCGCATACTCCGGATTCAGCCGCACACCCAGCTTTTCCAGCTCGATCTCGTTCCCCGTATCGCTGCGGACCTGAACCCGGACCGGCGCGCCGGTCGACTCCTCGACCAGCAGCAGCGGCGCGGGCCCCGACTGCAGATACGCATCACCCCATTGCATGAGCGCGAGCACCGCGGGCAGTAGGTCGCGCCCCATATCGGTGAGCACGTACTCGTGCCGGGTGCGTTTACCCGCTTCCTGATATGGCCGTTTGGCGAGCAGGCCCGCCTCGGTGAGCTTGCGGAGTTGGCCGGCGGCGGCCGCATCGGTGATGCCGACGCGCGCGGCGAAGCCGTCGAAACGCGTCGTGCCGTAGTACGCCTCGCGCAGGATCAGCACCACCGAGCGGGTGCCGATCATGTCCATCGCCTTCGCGATCGAGCACTCATCGGGTTGCCACGCACTCAGATCGGCCAACGGTCCTTCCATCACGGCTGCCATGACGAACATCATAGCGATATCTGACTTGAGTTGACTATATCCAGGCGTTAACCTGACTATAATCCAATAGAGCCAGGCGCAGGAGCTCGGCTCACGGTTCGAAAGGGAGCCACCATGAGAGACGCGGTGATCGTCGAAGCGGTACGCACGCCGATCGGCAAGGGCAAGCCGAACGGGGCACTGCACAACGTCAACGCGGTGGACCTGCTGGCGCACAGCCTGCGCGAGGTAGTGGACCGCAGCGGCATCGATCCGGTGCTCATCGATGATGTGATCGGCGGCGTCGTCACCCAGTTCGGCGAACAGGGCGCCAATATGACCCGGCGCGCGGCGCTGGCGGCGGGCTATCCGGAATCGGTGCCCGCGACCACGGTCGACCGGCAGTGCGGTAGCAGCCAGCAGGCCATTCATTTCGCCGCACAGGGCGTGATCTCCGGCGCGTACGACATCGTGGTCGCGGCGGGCGTGGAGTCGATGGGCCGGATTCCGATGGGCGCCAACCTGGTCGGATCCGAGGACCTGTCCGGCGTCGGCTTCGCCGCGCGCTACCCGGAGGGGCTGGTATCGCAGGGCATCAGCGCCGAACTGATCGCCGCCAAATGGGGCCTGACCCGCACCCAACTCGACGAGTTCGCCCTTGGCAGCCACGAAAAGGCCGCGCTGGCAACGAAGAACGGATTGTTCAGCAGGGAACTCGCCCCGATCAACGGGCTGAGCACCGACGAGGGCATCCGGGTCGGCAGCACGCTGGAAACCCTCGGCAAGCTGCGCCCGGCCTACTACGACCCGGCCATGGCCGAACGCTTTCCGCAGATCGGCTGGGAAATCACCGCCGCGACCGCGAGCCAGGTCAGCGATGGCAGTGCCGCGGTACTGATCATGACCAGCGAGCGCGCCAAGGAACTCGGCCTGCGGCCGCTGGCCCGGCTGCACAGCTTCGCGGTGGTGGGTGACGATCCGCTGCTCATGCTGACCGCGGTCATCCCGGCGACCCGAAAGGTGTTGCAGCGCGCCGGACTCCAGCTCTCCGATATCGATCTGATCGAGATCAACGAGGCGTTCTCCCCGGTGGTCCTGGCCTGGGCGCAGGACACCGGCGCGGATCTGTCCCGAGTCAACGTCAACGGCGGCGCCATCGCCATCGGCCATCCGCTCGGCGCGTCCGGCGCCCGCCTGATGACCACCCTGGTGTCCGCCATGCAGGACCGCGGCGCCCGCTACGGCCTGCAAACCATGTGCGAGGCAGGCGGTTTGGCGAACGCGACCATTCTCGAACGACTCTGACGAATCGCCTGCGGCGGCACCACCGGTGCCGCCGCATTCATATCGAAACCAGCACCACCGCCACCAGAAAGCCGAGCAACCACGACTCGGCGATCAATGGCACCGCCATCAACGGGGTCCAAGCGATCCGACGGCGGGCGCGCACCTTCTCCACCACCATGACACCCACCGCGACCAGCGAGAACGCAATGCCCACCCAGGCAATTCCATACGCGACAGGCAGATAGCGGACGCCGCCGCCGGGATCGGCGTCGCGGCCGAGTAATTCGTACAGCGGCACGAAAATGGCCACCAGCCAACCGAATCCGAGCGCGATCACCGAACCGAGCACCGCCGCGACGATGCTGGACAGCCGTTGCTCCCATCGGCGCGACCCCATTCGCCCAGCATGACCAGACTCGGCGATCCGAGCAACGGGTGCCAGAATCATCCAGACCTCTAATTCAATTAGCCAGTTGTAAAATTAGTGGTTAGGCTGACGCTGTGCCCAGCCACCGGACCCCCGAGCCCGAAACCCGTGTCCGCGATGCCGAACGCACCAAGCGCTGTCTGCTCGACGCGGCCTTCGATGAATTCTCGGCTCGCGGATACGCGGGTGCGCGCGTCGGCGACATCGCCAGCCGCGCTGGAGTGAACAAGCAGCTCATCACCTATTACTTCGGCGGCAAGGCCGGTCTCTACCAGGCACTGCAACAGCAGTGGCTCGATACCGAGGCCGAATTCGCCGACCCGGCCCTGCCGCTCAGCGAGATCGTGACCCGCTACCTGCGGCACGCACTCGCCGATCCACGCGGCACCCGCCTGGTCATGTGGCGCGGACTCTCCGACGACGCGCCGCCGGACACGACGAACCCACTCGCCGAGTCGGATCTGGCCGAAACCCGAAGACGGCAGGAGCGTGGCGAGATCGCCGCCGATCTCGATGCCGCGTCGCTCCAGCTCGCCGTGATGGGCATGGTGATGGCCCCGCTGCTGCTGCCCGTCCAGGTGCGTGATCTGTTCGGAATGGACGCGCGGACACCGGAATTCGAACAGCGATACGGCGAGCAATTGCGCCGGATCCTCGCTCATCTCAGTACACCCGATTTTCAAGGAGACCAACCATGACACACAGCATCGCGCAGCGATTCGATGAGGGGCGGTGGCCGGGCGACGGGAGGGCATACCTCGTCACCGGCGCACGCGGCATTGTCGGCCGCGCTGTCATCGATCAGCTGCTGGCCGCCGGAAAATCGGTGCGGGCGGCCAGTTCCGACCCCGCGAAGTCCACCGTGCCCGACGGCGTCGATGTGGTCGCGTACGACCAAACCGATCCGAAGTCGGTAGCCGCGGCGCTCGACGGCATCGAGCGGGTTTTCCTCTACGCGGAGCCCGAAGGCATCGAGAACTTCATCAGCGCGGCAGCCTCCGTCGGCGTCGAGCAGGTGGTGCTGCTGTCGTCGATCGCGGCCGAGAGCGGCGACAATCCCATCGGCGCAAAGCATCTCGCGGTGGAGCGGCCCCTGCAGGACTCCGGTCTCGCGCTGACCATTCTGCGGCCGGGCGCGTTCGCGGCCAACGCGCGCGGCTGGATATCGTCGATCAAATCCGAACGCGTTGTGCGCCTGCCGTTTCCAGATCTGCAACTGAACCCGATCCACGAGGCGGATATGGCGGCGGCCGCGGTCACCGCGCTCACCGAGCCCGGACATGCCGGGAAGATCTACCCGTTGACCGGACCGGAATCGCTGTCGCAGCGGGCGATGGTCGACGCCATCGCGGCCGCCATCGGCGCACCGATCGAACTGGTCGAGCTGACCTACGAGCAGGCAGCGGAGTTCATGTTCAAGCCGGTACTCGACATGTGGGCAACACTGGGCACCACCCCCGCCCATATCGGCCCCACCGCTGAGTCGGTGACCGGCCGTGCCCCACGCACCTACACACAGTGGGCGGCCGACCACGCCAACGACTTCCGCTGACCCGCCCAGAATCGTGCTGTTCCCACCAACGCACGCCCGCCGTCGAGCACGCCCACCGTCCGAGCACGCCCACCGTCCGACCGGCATCCGACGCCGTCAACCATCAGAACTCCCGCAACACCAACACCAACACCAACAGCGACAGCGACAGCGACATACGACAACTCCCGATCAACGAAGATGCTGTTGCATCCTTCTCGACACCGAGTCGACGTCTGCCTGCACCAGCACATGGTGTTCACGTGTCCAAACCTCGGAGGCACTGCGATACGTAGGCTGACCGGGTGAGCACCGAAACCTTTGTCTACGCGATTCCGATGCGGACCCGGTTCCGCGGCATCACGGTGCGCGAGGGGATGTTGATCGAGGGTCCGCTCGGGTGGGGTGAGTTCTGTCCGTTTCCCGAATACGACGATCGGGAGGCGGCGGGGTGGCTGGCGACCGCGGTGGAACAGGTGACGGCGGGGTGGCCGGAGCCGGTGCGCGAGCGGATTCCGATCAATTGCACGGTGCCCGCGGTCGATCCGGTGCGGGCGCATGCGATCGTGGCCGGGTCCGGGTGCCACACGGCGAAGGTCAAGGTCGCCGATCATGCCGATTCGCTGGGCGAGGATCTGGCGCGGGTCGAGGCGGTGCGGGATGCGCTCGGCCCGGACGGATCGGTTCGCGTGGATGCCAATGCGGTCTGGGATGTCGATACCGCGGTCGCGCACATCAAGCAGATCGACCGTGCCGCAGGCGGTTTGGAATACGTCGAGCAACCGTGCCGCACCATCGATGAGCTGGCGGCGGTGCGCCGACGGGTCGATGTGCGGATCGCCGCCGACGAATCCATCCGCCGCGCCGAGGATCCGCTGCGCGTCGCGGTGGCCGGTGCCGCCGATATCGCGGTCCTCAAGTGCACGCCATTGGGCGGGGTGCGCCGCGCACTCCAGGTCGCCGAGGCCGCCGGTCTGCCATGCGTGGTGTCCTCCGCCCTCGAGACCAGCATCGGCCTCGCCGCCCAACTCGCACTCGCCGCCGCCCTGCCGGACCTCGACTTCGCCTGTGGCCTGGGCACTCTATCGCTCCTCGAAGGCGACCTCGTCAACGAATCACTACGCCCAGTCGACGGCTTCCTCCCGGTCCCGAAAACCCCGCCAACACCCGACCCGGCCCTGCTGGAGCGCTACCGCCACCCCGACCCGGCCCGCACCCAATGGTGGGAGAACCGCTTGGCCCGAGTACGCGAACTGACCGTTGCGTGAATTTCAGTGATTATCTCGCTGATCTTCTTCCTGCGTCACCGACCGCCGCCCGCTCCGGAGAGCATGGACTTACATGGTCTCGGCAAGGCGTTTCACCTCTCCGGGGAACTTCCCGGCGAGGACGACCTCTCTTGTCAACCAGCGACGTCGGCGAGCATCGCCGCGAGTAGGTTACCGGCCGCGTTGCGGTCGCGGTCATGGACCACACCACACCCCGGGCACGCCCAACTCCGGTCCGCCAACGTCAGTTCCGTGTGGACCCACCCACATGGCCCGCAGGTCTTCGAGGAGGCGAACCAGCGGTCCGCCTTCCACACCGTGGCCCCGTACCAGTCGGCTTTGTACTCGAGCAGGCGCACGAACTCAGCGAACCCCGCATCCGAGATCGCCCGAGACAGGCGCCGATTCCGCACCATCCCCGCGACATTCAACGTTTCCACCGCGATAGCCGACTTGGTTCTCGCCAACCGCGTGGTGGTCTTGTGCAGAAAATCGTGTCGCCGACCCGCGACCCGCAGATGCAGCCGCGCCACCCGCACCCGCGCCTTAATCCGGTTCTTTGACTCCCGCCCGGTCCGCGCAAGTTTTTGGTTGGCACGCGCCAGGGCGCGTTGCGCGGCGCGCAACGGCTTGGGGGCGTGAATCTCCTCGGTGCTGCCGTCCTCATTGGTCAGGACCGCGAAGGTCTTCAGGCCCAGGTCGATTCCGCATCGGGGGGCATCGGCGGGCACCATGCGGCGGGTGTTGATGTCGGTGCGGTCGACCTCGAGTTGGAAGGAGATCCACCACCGTCCGCCCTGCTCCCGGATCGTGGACCCCAGAATCCGGGCACGACCATCGGCCAGACGCTCGGTCAGCCACGACATGTCTTCACGGGCGGCGACGTCGCCTACACCGGGTAGTTTCACAGTGTGTTCACCGCGGGGTGCGGCGCGGTCGGCGTCGTAACGGAATCGGGAGCCATGCTTGCGTTTACGCCACGTCGGGAACCCGATCCGTGCACCCCGACGTTTTCCCGTCTTCGATTTCAAGTAGTTGGCGAACCCAGCCGCCCGCACCCGGCACGCCTCCTTCGGCACCCGCGAAGACATCTTGTCTTGCGTGAACCACGGATAGCGGCTCGGGTGCGCGGCACGCCACTCCCGCTCCAAAGCCGGTGCCGTCCACGGCACTGCGGTCAACTCATCACCGGACAGACCGTAGGACTCCTCGGCCTTGCGTTGCGCCCATTTCTTGCCCACGATCTCGAGGCAGAAGTTCTCCACCGCCCGCGACAGGCCACAATAGCGGCCCATCACAACCGCCTGCTCCGGGGTAGGGGCCAGCTCGAAACGCACACCCTGCATATGAGTTACACGGCCCTGAGGTCCTGCGTGGCAGGGGTTTTCACTCCCCGGTCGATGGCGGGTGGCTCTGCCCGCACCCGTGACGGTTTCGCTCACATGTTCGACCGTATCCGCTCTGCTGGCGACACAACAGCATTCCCACCCGACACGCCAGAAGCCGATTCGCGACCGAACGCGCGGCCGGTGAATCCAGCCACCCCGCGGTGTTTCCGACCCCATGATCGCGGAGGAACACCAACAATCACTGACAAAACAGCCAGCAGTCACCAACCCCGGCCTGAACGCACCGACTTGCGGCGTCGGCCATACAGCGGCAGCGCTCACCGATATCGCATACCTGATCGAAGGGTGAAGTGCGGCTGCCGCTGACGGAGCTCAACTCCGACCCGGGCCGGCGACTCGACGATAAAACGGCGTGCGGCTGTCGACGGCGCACACGAGGCGGAAGTCAGGTGAGGCGGACGCCGCAGCCGAGCATGGATGTGCGCAGGACCAGGCACGCCTCGGGGCCGATGATGCCGTCGACGAGTTCGAGGTAGCGACCGCAGAATTCGGGGCCGTGCGGTGCCACCGACGCCGCGGCGGGCTCGAGGTGGTGGGCCAGTTCGTGCAGGATCACCAGTTCGCGCAGCGCCCATGCGGTGGCCCCGGTGTGCAGCGGGACCGCGAGCACGGCGTCCGCGGCCTCGTAATGCGCGGCGCTCGTGCCGGCGCGCGATCGGACCCGGACCGGTGTCGCGGCACGATCCCATTGCGCCCGAACCCAATTCAGCCCCAGCACCTTATCGGCGTAGGTCTGCACCGACTCGACCGAAGCGAAACGCCGCTCGATCGGCAACGTGATGTGCGAGCCGTAGAGCTCGACCGTACGGTTGCCGTGCTCATCGGCTCGATCGAACACCCCACGCACCAACTGCTCGGCGTCATACACCCTGGTGCGCTGGGTATCTCGCGCACTCACCGCACCAAGCCTATGCGTTGCGACTCGACCGCAGCGGCAGTCCACCCGGAGACGTCCCGCGCAGGCCAAGCCGCGCATAGCGACCAGCAGACACCCGGCAAGTCCACCGAGCCCGAGGCAGTCATCACGAGCCGCCGCCCGGTCCGGGCAATTTCCCACCAGCAGCACTCACTTCGACCCGCCAGGCAATTGCCCACGCGCCGCGCCGAGTTCAGGGGACGTGCCGAGTCGTGCTGCCCGTCCGGCGCGATCACCCGCGCGTCGGGCCGCCGCGGAATGTCCGGCTGAGGCCTGTGGCCCGCGCCAGGTGCCGCGGGCTTCGGAGGTTCGGGTGTAGAAGTCGGTGAGCTCGATTTCCTTGTTGCGCAGGGCGAGCGCGGTGCTCGCGGCCGATACCTCGGGCACCACCTCGGCCTCGACTTCCGCCTTGACCTCGGCCAGGCGGCGGCCGATGCGGGCGGCGAAGGCCATCTGGAAGTTCAGCCGGGCGGTGACCGGCGCGACCGGAGCCTGGATCCGGCGCTGCACCTGTCGGCCCCACCGTTTCTCCGTGACGACCTTTTCCACAGTGGCCGAACGGTATTGGCCCGATTTGATGTATTGATCCGACGCCCGCACCATCTGGACCAGCAGACTCGTATAGAGGGCTTCGCAGGTGTCGATATCGGAATCGAAGCCGTAGGCATAGACCTGGGTGGAGGTGCGCGCAACATCACAGCGCACATCGTTGGCGGCCGCGATCGCCACGAACAACTGCACGTAGGTACGCAAACCCCGCTTACCCGGTTCGCCGATCGGGATCATCCGCTGCACCGGGGTCGGCCTGCGCTCGCGCCCGGCGATATGCGCGCGGGCGACCGCGAGATCGACCGAGGACCTGGTCGCCAACCGCTGCGCCGCGGCGAGAAACGCCTCGGCCTCGTGCTCGTTATCGGTCGATTCGGCTTGGCGCAGCAACCCTCCGATTCGGGTGAGCATCCGGTCGGGAACCGTATTCAGCGAAGTCATCACCGACAGCCTAACGAGCTGCTATGACACCGGATCCGTCACGCCGATGAACATACTGCCCAGCAACCGCTACGAGGGAGATACAGCTGCGTGCCTTATCGACACCATGTATCTTGCGTTGTGCACCTGCACGGTGTGCTGCTGCTCACGTCTCGACCCCATGGAGTGTTCGCGATGGCTTTGAAGAAGGTGTCGTCCCTACGTTCGTCGCTCGTACCCCGAGCGGCGCTGGCGGCTGCCTCCGTGGCGCTGCTGACGGCGACGTTCACCAGCTCATGCTCCAGCGACAGCGGCGGCAACCCGTCCGGCCAGAACCTCACCGGTCGCGGTCCGATCACCTATGTGGAGGGCAAGGACACCACCGAGACGGGCGCGGTCAAGCAACTGATCGAGCGCTGGAACGCCTCGCATCCGGATGAGCAGGTGACGTTCAAGGAGCAGTCGAACGACGCCTCGCAGCAGTACGACGACCTGGTCGAGCACATGCGCTCCAAGCAGTCCGGCTACGACGTCGTCGCCCTGGACGTGCCGTGGACCGCGGAATTCGCCGCGAAGGGCTGGATCCAGCCGCTGAAGGACACCTTCACCCTCGACACCTCGGCACTGCTGTCCCCGACGGTCGCCAGCGCCACCTACAACAACACTCTGTACGCCGCACCGCGAAACACCAACGGCGGCCTGCTGTTCTACCGCAAGGACCTGGTGCCCACCCCGCCCAAGACGTGGGGCGAGATGTTGGCGCAGTGCCCGATCGCCAAGCAGAACAACATCGGCTGCTACGCGGGCCAGCTCGCACCGTACGAGGGTCTGACGGTGAACGCCGCCGAAGCCATCAACGCCTATGGCGGCACCTTCGTCGGTGCGGACGGCAAGACGCCGACGGTCAACACCCCGCAGGCCCGCGCCGGACTGAAGGTGCTCGTCGACGCGTACAAGAACGGCGATATCCCGAAGGAAGCCATCACCTTCAAGGAGCCGGAAAGCGCCAATGCCTTCAACACCGGCAAGTTGCTTTTCATGCGCAACTGGCCGTCCACCTTCGGTGACGCCGGTTCGGCATCCTCCGCGGTCAAGGACAAGTTCGGTGTCGCGCCGCTGCCCGGTGAGAACGGCGTCGGCGCTTCGACCCTCGGCGGTTACAACGCGGCCATCAGCGCGTTCTCCAAGAACAAGGCCACCGCACTGGACTTCCTGCGCTACCTGATCAGCGAAGACGCCCAGCACATCGTCGCCGCCGGTGCGCTGCCCTCGGTGCGCGCGTCGCTGTACGACGATCCGGCGCTGATCGCGAAGATGCCGTACCTGCCCGCGCTGAAGGATTCGATCGCCAACGCGGTGCCGCGTCCGGTGACCCCGTTCTACCCGGCGGTGTCGAAGGCCATCCAGGACAACGCTTATGCTGCGTTGAACGGAACCAAGTCCGTCGACGACGCGATCACCGGGATGCAAAAGGGCATCGAGACGGCCGGATCGTAGGCGATACACAGTGTTGTTTCGAGCGGCCTGCAAGCAGTCGCTAGCGGACACGGACCCGACCTACCCGTAGGAGAGAGAAACGGTGTCGGATCCTTCGGGAACGGCCACCCTCGTGCCGAGCGACAAGCGCGGATTCGGTGGGACATTGGCGTTGGAGCTGAGGCGTTCGGGTAAGGCGTGGTTGTTCGTCACGCCCGTATTGCTCACGTTGGCGGTGGTCGTCGGCTATCCGGTCTTCCGCGCGCTGTACATGTCGTTCCAGAAGGACGCCGGACTCGATCCGGCGACCGGCATGTTCGTCGAGGGCGGCAGCGCAGGCTTCTCCAACTACACGCACTGGCTACTGCAACAGTGTCAGGCGGGCGGCGAGACCGTTTCCTGCCCGACCGGCAACCTCGGCTCGCAGTTCTGGCTGGCCATCGGTGTGACGCTGTTCTTCACGGTGATCACGGTGACGCTGGAGGCCACCCTCGGCCTCGGCATGGCCATCGTGATGGGCAAGACCTTCAGGGGCCGCGCCCTGCTGCGCGCCGCGGTGCTGGTGCCGTGGGCGATCCCGACCGCGGTCACGGCTCGGTTGTGGGAGTTCATGTTCCAGTACGACGGTGTGGTGAACCGGATCTTCGGTACGCACATTCTGTGGACCTCCGATGCCTGGCCCGCGCGGTTCGCGGTGATCGCCGCCGATGTCTGGAAGACGACACCGTTCATGGCGTTGCTGCTGCTGGCCGGTCTGCAGGTGATTCCGGCCGACGTGTACGAGGCCGCCAAGGTCGACGGCGCCTCGGCCTGGCAGCGCTTCACCCAGATCACGCTGCCACTGCTCAAGCCGGCACTGCTGGTCGCGGTGCTGTTCCGCACCATGGACGGCCTGCGCCTGTACGACCTGCCCGCCATCATGACGCTGGGCAACCCGGCCACCCGCCCGGTCTCGGCACTGGTGGTCGAGCAGGTCCGGCAAGGCCCCAACAGCGCGGCCGCGTTGTCCACGATCACCTTCCTGCTGATCTTCGCGGTGGCGTTCCTGCTGGTGAAGGTCCTGGGCGCCAACGCGGTTCGGACCCAGGAAGAACAGCGGGAGGCGCACTGATGACCACCGTGACCACCGAAAAGCCCACGGCCACAAAGAATGTGGGACCGACGCCGGGGAGCAAGCGACTGGGGTCGGTGCGGCTGTATCTCGGCGCGCTGATCGTGCTCGTGTGGGGCCTCGGTCCGTTCTACTGGATGGCCGTCACCGCCTTCCGCGATCCGGACTACACCTTCGACAACACCCCGTGGCCCACCCACATCACCTTCGAGAACTTCCGCAACGCCTTCGACACCAGCCGCGGCAATGACTTCGGCAAGGCACTGCTCAACAGTGTCATCATCGGCGCGGTGACCACAGCGGTCGCCCTGGTCCTCGGTGTGCTCGCCGCCTACGCGCTGGCGCGGCTGACGTTCAAGGGCAAGTATCTGGTCTCCGGACTCATCCTGAGCGCCTCGATGTTCCCGGTGGTCGTGCTGGTCACCCCGCTGTTCCAGCTGTTCACCAACCTCGGCTGGATCGGTGAATACCAGGCGATGATCATCCCGAACATCTCGTTCGTGCTGCCCATGACCGTCTACATCCTGGCCTCGTTCTTCGCCGAATTGCCTTGGGAGCTCGAAGAAGCCGCGCGCATCGATGGTGCGACCAAGACACAGGCCTTCCGGCTGGTGATGCTGCCGCTGGCCGCGCCCGCGGTCTTCACCACCGCGATCCTGGCATTCATCGCCTCGGTCAACGAGTACCTGCTGGCCCGGCTGCTCTCCGGCGATAAGACCGAACCGGTGACGGTGGCGATCGCGCGCTTCTCCGGCAACAACCCACTCGTACAGCCCTATGCCGCGATCATGGCCGCGGGCACGATGGTGACGATCCCACTGGTCATCATGGTCCTGCTGTTCCAGCGCCGCATCATCTCGGGCCTCACCGCCGGTGGTGTGAAGAGCTAGCTGTGTCTGATTTGCAGCGCCTGCGGCGCTGCGTGTTCGCGGCCCCCTGATGTCTCGCGTCCGAGCCGTCGAGACTCGCGCCTGCGGCGCATGCGCTTCGACGACTCGGACGCGAGACGGGCCGCGAACTCCTCGCTCGTAAGACTCGCTCCATGGTGGCTATGTGGGTGGTAATCGGTCACATCGGATGTCGAGCCTGAACTGGCCTGGTCGCGGAGCCTTAGACTGATAGGATCGCGGGTTAATTCGGCGTGGAAAGGTATGTACCCGCCAAGTCCCGGTTTCCGATCGTGTCCGTGCAGGTGAGTTTTACCGACGCTCCGGGAGGAGATGATCGTGAGCTTGTTCGGCAAGCGGCGAGAACCCCGCGGCAGTCGGCACGGCGCGCGAGGCAAACCGGCGGCTCCCTATGCCTCTGTCGCCGGGTTCAACGAGCACACCAGATCACGGCGCAAGGACAAGAGCCGGCCCGCGAAAGCGCCCCGCACGAGCACCCCGCCCCGACCGGTGCCCACCCGCACCGATCGACCCCCGCGCACCCGCGGCGAACGCTTCCGGCGGCTGCTGCTCGCCCTGTTCATCACCTTTGTCGCGGTGCCGTCCCTGCTGTTCGTGCTCGTCTACTGGAGCGCCGAGATCCCGGATCCGTCCTCGGTGCAGAGCAATCAGATCGCCACCATCCTCGCCGCCGACGGGACCACGGTGATCGCGAAGGTCGTTCCGCCCGATGGCAATCGGGTTCCGGTGCCGCTGTCGGATGTACCGCGGCCGGTGCGTGACGCGGTGCTCTCGGCCGAGGACCGCAACTTCTACAGCAATCCCGGCTATTCGACCAGCGGCTTCCTGCGCGCCGTACGCGACAACATCCAGGGCAAGGACGACGCGGGCGGCGGCTCCACCATCACCCAGCAGTATGTGAAGAATGCCTTTCTCGGCTCCGAACGCACCCTGACCAGGAAGATGCGCGAGCTGATCATCGCCGCCAAGATGGCTCGGCAGTGGAGTAAGGACGATATCCTCGCCGCCTACCTCAACACCATCTATTACGGCCGCGGCTCCTATGGCATCGCCGCCGCGTCCAAGGCCTATTTCAATAAGCCCGCGCCGGAGTTGACGCTGGCCGAGGGCGTCGTACTGGCCTCGGTGATCCGCACTCCCTCGATCCTGGATCCGGAAAACCATCTTGCCGATCTCAAGGCGCGCTGGCGATATGTGCTCGACGGCATGGTCGAAATGGGTGTGCTGGCACCGGGTATCCGCGATGCGACGGTGTTTCCGCAGATCCTCCCGATCAACGAGATCTCGGACGTCAACGAGGCGCGCGGCCCCGAAGGGCTGATCCGCACCCAGGTGTTGCGGGAGCTGCGCGCCTCCGGCATCAGCGAACACGAACTGAGTACCGGGGCACTGCAGATCACCACCACCATCGACGCCAACGCCCAGCGGGCCGCGCTCGGCGCGATCCACGATCGACTCGACCCGCAGCCGCCCGAATTGCGCGGCGCGGTGGTCTCGATCGACCCGCGCACCGGCGCGGTGCGCGCCTACTACGGCGGCTCCGACGGTATCGGCTTCGATTTCGCCCAGGCCCCGCTGCAGACCGGGTCCGCGTTCAAACCGTTCGCGGTGATCGCGGCACTGCAGCAGAACATTCCGCTCACCCGAATACTCGACAGTTCACCGGTGACCGACCACGGCACCAACATCACCAACGTGGACGGCGAATCCTGCGGCAAGTGCTCCATGGCCGAAGCACTGAAGCGCTCGTTGAACACCAGCTTCTACCGGCTGACGATGTCGATGTCCGACGGGCCCAAGGCGATTGCCGACGCCGCGCACCAGGCCGGTATCCCGGCCGAGATCCCCGGCGTGGCCGGTAAGACGCTCACCGAGGACGGCGGACGCCCGCTCAATGGCATCGTGCTGGGGCAGTATCTGGTTCGCCCCATCGATATGGCCTCGGCCTATGCGACGATCGCCAATTCCGGTGTCTACCAGCAGCCTTACTTCGTGCAGCGGGTGGTGGCAGGCGACGGCCGGGTGCTGCTCGATCGAGGCGACCAGCAGGTCGGTAAGCAGCTCCCGCCCGGACAGCAGCGCATCCCGCGCGGCATCGCCGACAACACCACGGAGGCGATGATCCCGATCGCCGCGTATTCCAACGGGCACAGTCTGGCCGGCGGTCGGCCCTCGGCCGCCAAGACCGGTACCACCCAACTCGGCGAGACCGAGCAGAACAAGGACGCGTGGATGATCGGCTTCACCCCGTCGCTGTCCACCGCGGTATGGGTCGGCACCGAACAGTCCGAGCCGATCCAGACCGCGCGCGGCGCCGACATCTACGGCTCCGGCCTGCCCTCCGATATCTGGAAGCAGATGATGGATGGCGCACTCGACGGCACCCCGATCGAGGAGTTCCCGGCGGCCGCACCGCTGGGCAGTCAGCCGGATGCGGGCAAACCTTCCAGCGACAGCTACGACATCCTGAACCCGCCGTCCGGCTCCACGCCCGCGCCGGTCATCGTGATCCCGCCCGCACCGCAGCCGCCCAAGGAAGTCGAGATCTTCCCCGGATTGAGCATTCCGATACCCGGCTGAGTATTTCGGCCGACGCAAGGTTCGCCGTGAATGTGCGCCTACCGGGGCCATGGGAACGGATGACGTGGCAGCATCGTTTGCCACAGTGAACAGCGAACGCCTCCGGCGTCGCATCGGCGCACACACCGAGTACAACGAGCCGGTAACCGAAACCAGGCCGACGCCGACGCCGCGCGATCGATGAGGAAGGATAAGCGCTCGAGCGACGATATGCGGCGGCCCGGGAGCGCCGCTAATTGGAGACAGACTAGACATAGGGGCACGCCGGTGGATTTCAATGTCGTTGACCGTCCCGAGACGCTCGTGGCGGGCACAGTGCTTCGCAGCCCGGCTCTCGCGGTCGAGGGTCCGCGGCGCGCGAAGGTCGAAGAGGCGTGGAAACGCAACCTGGCTCGCGCGCTGCCCGGACCGCCGACGACCGCGTATGTGGATCACGCGCCGGAGATCAACTCCTACCTCACCCACATCGTCGGCTACCGCTGCCACACCCTCGCCGATCTACTGCCCGGTGACGTGCTGGCGCGGGTGCCCGCGGGCCGGTTCGCGCGCTTCACGCTCAGCGGCGACAACCTCGGCGACACCATCGTGACCATCTGGCGCGCGGTGTGGGACGCGGAGGCCGCCGGGCGATTCGTGCGCTCCTACACCGGTGACGTGGAACATTATCCGGACGCGCGCACCGCCGAGGTATTCGTGGCGCTGGCAGACGAACCGGTCGACGGTTAGGAACAGCTGTGGACTTCGAAATTGTCACCTTGGACGAAAGCCTGGTCGCCGGACTCACCATCCCGCTGGCCGGACGCGAGGTAACCGCCCGCGACCTGGACCTGGTGAATTTCACCTGGGACCGGTATCTGGCGCGAGATAAGAACGTGCCGCGCGTCGCGGCCTATATCGGGCAGCACGATCACGCCGTCGCCGTACTCGGCTACGAGGTGACCGAGATGGACGATATGGACGCCGGCGACGTGCTGACCCGCGTGCCGACCGGACGCTACGCGAAATTCGTTGTCTCCGATAAGCCTTACGATCTGCTGCGCACCGCATGGGCGCAGGTCCGCAGGGCCGAGAGCGCGGGCACCATCACCCGCTCGCACACCGCGGAGATCGAGCGCTACACCGGACCGACGTCGGTCGAGGTGTACGTCTCGCTCGACTGAGCGCGTAATCAGTTGCGCGGCCTGAATACCGCAAAGCCGGGCCGAAGAGATCTCCGGCCCGGCTTTCCCCAGCAACGTGGAGTGGTTACTCCGCGCCGATGATGAATGCTTCGAGCTGCTGGCGGGCGATATCGTCGGCCAGCTGCTTGGGCGGGGATTTCATCAGGTACGCCGAGGCCGGGATGACCGGTCCGCCGATGCCGCGGTCCTTGGCGATCTTCGCCGCGCGTACCGCGTCGATGATGATGCCCGCCGAGTTCGGTGAGTCCCATACCTCGAGCTTGTATTCCAGGTTCAGTGGTACATCGCCGAAGGCGCGGCCCTCGAGCCGGACGTAGGCCCATTTGCGGTCGTCGAGCCAGCCGACGTGGTCGGAGGGGCCGATGTGCACGTCGTTGGCGCCGAGTTCCTTCTTCAGGTTGCTGGTGACGGCCTGGGTTTTGGAGATTTTCTTGGACTCGAGGCGCTCGCGTTCGAGCATGTTCTTGAAGTCCATGTTGCCGCCGACATTGAGTTGCATGGTGCGGTCCAGTTGCACGCCGCGGTCCTCGAACAGCTTGGCCATCACGCGGTGGGTGATGGTCGCGCCGACCTGGCTCTTGATGTCGTCACCGACGATGGGAACGCCTGCCTTGGTGAACTTTTCGGCCCAGACCGGGTCGGAGGCGATGAACACCGGCAGTGCGTTGACGAAGGCGACATTCGCGTCGAGGGCGCACTGGGCGTAGAACTTGTCGGCTTCTTCGGAGCCGACGGGCAGGTAGGAGACCAAGACGTCGACGTTGTTGTCCTTGAGCACCTTCACCACGTCGACGGGTGCGGCCTCGGACAGCTCGATGGTCTCGGCGTAGTACTTGCCGATACCGTCCAGCGTCGGACCGCGCTGCACGACGACATCGCTGGGCGGTACGTCGGAGATCTTGATGGTGTTGTTCTCGCTGGCGAAGATCGCCTCGGCCAGGTCGAAGCCGACCTTCTTGGCATCGACGTCGAACGCGGCGACGAACTTCACGTCGCGCACGTGGTACTTACCGAACTTGACGTGCATGAGGCCGGGCACGACCGCGGTCTCGTCCGCGTCCTTGTAGTACTGCACGCCCTGGACCAGCGAGGAAGCGCAGTTACCCACGCCGATGATGGCGACGCGAACTTCGTTGGCGTTTTCAGCCTTCTTGTCTTCACTCATGGCCGATATTTCCCTCTTTCTGTGGTGCCGCCTTCGTCGATTGCTCCGCCGCAATCAACTCGTTGAGCCAGCGCACTTCGCGCTCGCTTGATTCCAGACCGAGCTGGTGGAGCTGGCGGGTGTAGCGATCCAGTGAGCCACTGGCCTTCTTGATCGCCTCCCGCAGACCCTCTCGGCGCTCCTCGACCTGCCGTCGCCTGCCCTCCAGAATCCGCATCCGCGCCTCCGCGGGGGTGCGGCTGAAAAACGCCAGGTGGACGCCGAAGCCGTCGTCGGTGTAGTTCTGCGGTCCGGTGTCGGCGAGCAGTTCGGTGAACCGCTCCCGCCCAGCCGGAGTCAGTTGATAGACCCGTCGCGCACGGCGAGTGACCCCCGCGACGTTCTCCTCGGCGATCAGCCCATCCGTCTGCATGCGACGCAGCGTGGGATAGAGCGACCCGTAGGAGAAGGCCCGAAACGGCCCGAGCAACCCGGTCAGCCGCTTACGCAGCTCGTACCCGTGCATGGACGCTTCGAGGAGCAGCCCGAGAATTGCCAGCTCGAGCATCGGGCGTCACCCCCTGACTTCTGTGCAGACCTAACCGATGGATGCGACTTCCCACTATATCGGACCGATATAAACGTGCATAGTCGTCGGCGATACATAGCACTGTTTACGCAGGTAGAAGCGCTAGATCCGTCAGCACTGGTCCTGGATCGCCTACCCCGCGACCGTCCGACATAACAAAAAAGCCCCGCCACCTCGAGTCATCAACGAGGGGCGGAGCTTCCTGGGTGACGGTCTACGACCGGTCGAACTCCCCATCGGCTACACCGGCGGCGAAGGCGTCCCACTCGCCAGGAGTGAAAACCAGCGCGGGACCGGCCGGATTCTTGGAGTCACGAACTCCGACCATGCCTCCGTCGAGGAACGCGACCTCCACGCATTCCTTAGTGGCACCGCTACGGCTGCTCTTGAACCACTCGGCTCTGGATAGATCAACGTTCACGCTGGTACTCCCTTGCCATGCCCCGCAACAGATTTCTGCTGCCGCTCTCATCCAGCGCTGCTTGCTGGATGCGTCCGTACGCTTGCGCGTACCGCTGAACGATACCGACCTTCTCGCTATACATATCTCCGGTGAAGTTCTCCGCATAGACGATCGTCGGCTCGATCGGCTCGCCTCGGCTATCCGCCCCGAATTCCAGGATGACGAACGGTCCGATCTGGTCACCGCTAGGCATCCCAGCGGAGAACGGCAGGATTCGTATGCCGATGTTCGGGAGGGTGCTTGCGTCGGCCAAGTGCTTGAGCTGCACCGCCATGACCCTAGGTCCGCCTATTACGCGGTGCAACACAGTTTCGCCCAGAACGACGTTCAACGCAGTTGGCTTGGTGGCTCGTGTGATCTGGTGCTGCCTACGGACTCTGAGCTGAATGTTCCCCTCGACCTCTGCCTGGGTGAATTCGGGATGACCGGTCTGAAGCAACGTTCGGATGTAGTCCGGTGTCTGAAGCAATCCTGGAACCAGATCGGGTTGGTAGCTCGCAAGTCTCTGTGCGGCGGATTCCAAACCCATGTACACGCTGAAGTTGGCTGGAATGACGTCGCCGAACTCATGCCACCAGGACTTTTCTGCGGCCTGTTGGGCAAGCCCCCGTAGCCCGGCTGCCTTGTCGTCAGGAATCGCGTAGATCTCGATCAGCCCGTCGAGATCACGGATTCGGATCTTCTGGTTCTGCCCCTTCTCAATTCGCTGCAGGCTCGACTTGCCCCATTCCATGAGCCTGGCAGCATCCTCGAGCGTCATGCCCATCGCTTCTCGCGCTTCCCGCAAGTATCGCCCCAGTTGACGGCGCGTGATCGAGCTATCCCCTTCTGGCAAAGACGTCCCCTTTCGGACTCATCCGCACGCCCGAATCGGGAAGTCTTCACTGCCGGTCCGGTCGCCCTGCTGCAGATTTGGGCCAATTATTCGGATTCCCAATTTACGCTTCCGGGCCGAAGTTCGCGGGTGTCTTCTTGCCTTATGCGCCGGTAGGGAAACAACCAGCTTGCCCCTCAGGCAGTCCGCTTCCGTCCCAAGAACATCCAGGAGTGCCGGGACCGGGCGCACCCAACAATCGTCGAGGTTCGGGAGGTCGGCAGATGCCGAGAAGTGAGCTTCCACAGCGAGATCCGTTCGTCGGGCCGCCAGCCATCTACCGAGGTGCCCCGGCCGAGGTGATCGAGAGATTCGCCGATGCCATCACCGAATGGGCAGACCAGCCCACAGAAACGTCCCGGTGCCGGGGTGACGATTCCCCCGGCATCGGGCGCATCAACGGTGCGGAGGCGTGATGCGCCGAGACGCATTGCGGACCACCCGAACCCACGATGGCCGCAAGGTAGCGGTGTGGCAGCTGGTACACAGCTCCACCCGCATCCTGCGCGTGCAGTTCCCCCACGAATCCTTCCCCGCCCATCGCCTGCCCTCACGCACTCCACTGCCGGACGCCCAACCCGGAACCATCCTCTTCGACACCGACCCCGACCTGGTCGACGCCCGCCACCTCCTTCCCTCCCACGAAGACCTCTGGAACGCACTCCGCGACGACTACTGGACCGCCCTCATGTGCGCGACAGACCACCCGAACCAGTTGGGGCATAACACCGATGAGTGAGCCTCAGCGATACGGAATCGATCCAGCGGTCGAGGCGCTCCTGGCCGCCTTCCATGCAGACACCCGGTTCAAACTCGAACTGGCTGCGGTGGACAGCAGCGCGGTGTGTGAACGTGCCGACGGTTCACTATGGGCGGTCGGCGAAGACGGTTGGCTCACCGAGTACACCGACCCGGACAACGCCGGGCCAGTATCTCGCGACGGCGCATGAATTCGGCAGCAGCTACCGACACCCTGCCTCGCACACCTTTGTCACACCTCGCACAACGACTCACCGCACGGCACAGCGCGCTCCGAACACGAACGTCTGCGAGAGTCCAGAACGGATGCGAGCACGGCCGAGGCAATCGCCATCGGGTGCCGGTTATCGGGCGTCTTCTGCTCCAGCTCGACGCGCTGCACGACGCCGCACCGGAACGAATCACCGCACTGCTGCGCGCCGCCTTCCATGACATCGCCCATGGCACACCGCAAACCACCCCGGGCGGACCGGCACACAGTGATCGATGCGGGGCGTCAGCGGGTGGGTGGGGAGACGGTTAGGGGCTCGCCGGTAAAGGTGGTGGTCAGGACTCCGGTGGAATTTGCCTTGTTTGTTACGTGGATCACCACTACCGGCGGGCGATCGGCGCTGCCGCCGGGAGGGAATTCGAGGGAGACGTGGGTGATGGCGGTGTCGGGCAGGCGGACCGACTGCGGCGCACCGGCGAGCAATCCGGCGATGGCACGCTGATCGATGCTCGCGAGATCGAAGGAGCGGACATCGGATCTGCGGCCGCTGCTGGCGGAGTAGTCGTGGAAACTGCCGTTGTAGCGATATCTCGCGGTAGCGGTCGGATCTCCTGCGGCCCGGCGTTCGAAGATTACATAGCTGGGGTACACGGTGACGTCGTCGACCTGCGTATCGCCGAACTCGGCGCGATATTCGTCGATGAAGTAGGCGAGGCCGGTGCCCGTGGTCAACACGGGTAGGTGTTCGGACAGCCCGATCGTGCCTCCGGCACAGCCCGCGATGCCACCGGCCGCGGCCCCGATGATCGCCGAGCCCGCGATGAATGCCACCGGCGCGATCCAGCGTCGCGGTCGTCGGCGGTCGACTCGGATCACCGGTGCGTCCACCAGGTTCTGCGGAACCTGTAGGTCGCCGATCAGTTGGTCGAGCTCGCCGAACGCCTTGGCGCGCATCGCCTTCGCGGTGCGATCGGCGTGTTCGCCCTCGGTGAGCTGACCGTCGGCCAGCGCCGCGTCGAGCAGACCGCAGACATCGGCACGATCGGTGTCGCGGGCCCGGATTCCGCTGTAGCGCGTGGTTGCCATCAGCGGGTCACTCTCCGAACGGCCATGCGCGAAGGACCTGCCCCGTCGGCGTGAGTAGGAAATTTCCGGACTCCCTGAACTGATTGCTCGCGAAGATCCGGACGAACGCCGCGCCCTTGGCGATGCCGTAGGAGCTGTAGCTGCCGGACTCGTCGACCTCCACATTGATGAGCGTGACGGATCCATTCGGCACCTTCAATGTCGCGGGCGCGCTCGCGAGCACATCGGACAGCGCGGCGACATTCAACTGCGCCAGATCGACGGCAGGCGTACCGGCCTTGCGGCTGGTGATGTCACCGCTCTGCTCGAATCCGCCGCGATAGTCATAGGAGACCAGTCGGTTCGGTTGGCCGGGGACCGCGCGCTTGACGCTGGCGTAGTCGCCGTGCAAATACAGCTCGTCGGCTTGCAAGTCACCGAACTTTTCGCGGTACTTCCGCATGAAGTGCGAAATGCCTTCGCCGGTGAACAGATTCGGCGTCGCGACCACCACCGGCCGGACCGAACCGAGGTCGGGCGCGGCGACCGGCGCGGCGGGTGCCGGATCGGATGTCATGATGCCACTGGTCAGTACGAAGGTGGCGACCATCGCACAGACGGACGCGGCCATGACACTGCTCAGATACCAGCGCCGACGATTCGAGTGCGGCGGTCGCGGCGGTGCCGGCGCATCCGTCGGTCGCTGCAGATCGTCGACCAGATCGGCGAGATCGCCGAGTGTCGTCGCGGATTCGGCCAACTCGGTGAGCGTTTCGTGCTCCTCCTCGGTGAGCTGACCGTCGCTGCGCGCGCTGTCGAGCACCTGTCGAGTGGTGTCGCGGTCGGCGTCGCGGGCCCGGGTGTGACCGGGATAACCCCCGGCGGATCCGGAGCGGCGCAATAGGTTTCGCGTCGGGGCCGGCGCGCCCGGCACGAGATCGCGCACGGCGGAAGGGACCTGCAGATCGGCGGTGAGGCGTTCGAGGTCACCGACCGTTTTCGCGGCGTCGGCCTGCGCCGTTCGGTCTCGATACTCGTCAGCGCCGAGCTGCCCCTCCGCATAAGCCGCATCCAACAGGCTGGACGCGTTCGCGCGGTCGAGGTCACGCGCGCGCATACGGCCTGATGCTGCGGTTGACACAGACGAATCCTAGCCGCGATATGCCCCGGTCAGGGCAGGTATCCGACGGAGCTCCCGAACCTGGGTAGATACCCATCCACCGAGGCAACGAAACGCCCGCTGTGGACTGCCGGGTTCGACGAAAGAAGAGCGGACCTCGGCGTCACCGAGCGCGCCCCGCTACTCTGGTTCTCGTGCGAATTCAGCGGCAGGTGGTCGATTACGCCCTTCGGCGTAAATCGCTGCTGGCTGACGTCTATGCGGGCCGCGTCGATGTCGCCGAGGTGTGTGATGCGAATCCCTACCTATTGCGTGCGGCGAAGTTCCACGGCCGGGGGAGCGAGGTCACATGCCCTATCTGCCGGAAAGAGCAATTGACGCTCGTATCCTGGGTCTACGGCGACGGCCTCGGACAGATGGCAGGTTCGGCTCGCACACCAGAGGAACTGATACGCCTCGCCGAGACTCGCGAGGAGTTCTCGGTCTATGTCGTCGAGGTATGCCGGAGCTGCAGCTGGAATCATCTGGTGCAGTCCTATGTACTCGGTACCGCGCCGACGCCGACACGGCGTCGCACGGGTACCCGAGGCAACCGGCGTACCGCAGCCGAATGATGCGCCAGGTCATCTGCCCGTCGGGTGACACGCGGAGCCCCCACGCGTCCGCCGCGGCAAGCAGTGCCGCACCGAACCCCGCAGACCGATACGAGTTATGGAGATCTTGTCAGTGAATTCGCCCTACGAGACTTCCCCCTACGGCGATGAACCGCACGGCGGCCGCACTCAGCGAAGTTCACCCCCTCCGAACCCGTATCCCGAACGGCGACCCGCCGGTCCCCCACCCGGCCCCCGGCCAGGCGCCGGTGGCGCCCGTCCGCCGGAGGGGACGGCAGCCGGCGGAGCCGGCGGGGTGGGTCAACACCAGCGTGGCTACCCCGGCGAGCCGCGCGGACCGCAGCCGCCGCGACGACCGGGTCCGCCCCCGCAGGGCCGCCCGCCCCAAGGCAGTCCCGCGCAAGGCGGTCCGCCGCCGAGCCGACCGGCACCCAACAGCGCGCCTCCCGGCGCCGGGGCCACGCAGAAGATCCAGCGCCCGCAGGACCGGCCCGCTTCGCTGAGCGAGGCCGTCGCCGAGCGCAACCGCCGCACCGCGCCGCCCACCGGTCCCCGCCCGGCCACCGCGCGCCCGGGCCAGGATCGTCCCGGCGCCGATCGTCCCGGCGCCCGCCGCACCAACGGCGCGGGTACCACCGGTGAGCGCCGCGCGACCGCCGGTGCGCCCCCCTCGGGCCCGCCACCGCGACGCAATGGCGGCGGTGACGGCCCGAACGGTCCAGGCGGCCGTCGTCCCGGCGCGAAGAAGAAGTCGCCGTGGCGGATCGTGCGCCGGGTGATCTACGTCCTGCTAGCCCTGTCGATCATCCTGCCCAGCACGGTTTTCCTCATCGCCTACACCACGGTGTCGGTGCCCAAGCCAGGTGACCTCAAGACCAACCAGGTCGCGACGATCCTCGCCAGCGATGGCAGCTCGGTGATCAGCAAGGTGGTGCCGCCCGACGGCAACCGCACCGACGTCAGCATCGATCAGATTCCGCCGCATGTGCGCAATGCCGTGATCGCGGCCGAGGACCGGGACTTCTACACCAACCCGGGCTTCTCGGTCTCCGGCTTCATGCGCGCCGCCAGGGATCAAGCCCTCAACAAGGAGAGCGCGGGCGGTGGCTCGACCATCACCCAGCAGTACGTGAAGAACGCGCTGGTCGGTGACGAACACTCGTTGACCCGCAAGCTGCACGAGCTGGTCATCTCGGCGAAGATGGCGCGCCAGTGGAGCAAGGACGAGATCCTCGCCGCGTACCTGAACACCATCTACTTCGGTCGCGGCGCGTACGGCATCGACGCCGCCGCCAAGGCCTACTTCGGCAAGCCGGTCCAGGAACTGAGCGTGGCCGAGGGCGCGGTGCTGGCCGCCACCATCCAGCAGCCCTCCGGCCTGGATCCGGAGAAGAATCCGGACGGCGCGAAGACCCGCTGGAATTACGTGCTCGACGGCATGGTCGCCGGTGGCAATCTGAAGGCCGAGGAGCGCCAAGCCCAGCAGTTCCCGCAGGTGGTACCGGTCGCCTCCACCAAGGACAAGGGCCTGGATGCTGGTCCGGAGGGACTGATCAAGACCCAGGTGCTCAAGGAGTTGGCGGCCGCGGGCATCAGTGAGCAGCAGCTCAATACCGAGGGCCTGCAGATCACCACGACCATCGATGCCAAGGCACAGCAGTCCGCTGTCGAGGCCGCCCAGAAGAAGATGCAGGGCGAGCCGGACCAGCTACGCACCGCCGTGGTGTCGGTGGATCCGAAGACCGGCGCGGTGCGCGCCTACTACGGCGGTGACGACGGCCAGGGCTACGACTTCGCCAACGCCGGCCTGCAGCCGGGTTCGTCGTTCAAGGTGTTCGGTCTGGCCGAGAACCTCGAACTGGGCATCCCGCTGTCACAGATGTACGACAGCTCGCCGGTCACCGCGAATGGCATCAAGATCACCAACGTCGAAGGCGAACAGTGCGGCACCTGCACCATCGCCGAGGCGCTGAAGCGCTCGTTGAACACCAGCTTCTACCGCATGGAGCTGGATATGCAGAACGGTCCGCAGAAGATCGCCGATATGGCGCACAAGCTCGGCATTCCGGAGACCATCCCGGGCGTCGGCAAGAGCCTCGTCGAACCGGACGGCGGGGCGCCGAACAACGGCATCGTGCTCGGCCAGTACCAGGCCAGGGCGCTCGATATGGCCTCCGCCTACGCCACCTTGGCCGCCTCCGGCGTCTACCACGCACCGCATTTCGTCTCGAAGGTGGTCAACGCCGACGGCGCGGTGCTGATGGACCGCGGTGAGGTGGCGGGCGAGCGCCGGGTCGCGGCCGCGGTCGCGGACAACGTGACCGACGCGATGAAGCCGATCGCCGCCTGGTCGCGCAACCACAACCTGGCCAACGGCCGCGAGTCGGCGACCAAGACCGGTACCGCTCAGCTCGGCGACACCGGCGAGAACAAGGACGCCTGGATGGTCGGCTACACCCCATCGCTGTCCACCGCGGTGTGGGTCGGCTCCATCGATAACTCGGCGCTGCGCAACTACAGCGGCGGCATGGTCTACGGTTCCGGTCTGCCATCCGATATCTGGAAGGCCACCATGGACGGTGCCCTGCAGGGCACCCCCAACGAAACCTTCCCGAAGCCCGCGCCCATCAAGGGGCAGGCCGGTGTGCCCGCGTGGTCGGCGCCGTTCACCCCGCCCTCGACCACGGACGCGCCGATCCCGCTGCCGATCCAGATCGTCCCGAATACGATCGACACCCCGTTCGGGCCGATCCAGGTTCCGGGCGTGCAACCGCAAACGCAGCAGCGCCAGCCGCAGCAACAACAGCAGCCGGAGTCGACGCCACTGCCCGGGCAGCCGACGGCGAACTCCGATGGCTCGATGTCGACGACAACCGGGTCACCCCAACCCAGTGGTACAGGGAACGGCAACGGCAGCCAACCGACACGTAGCCGGTAGCCTCGGGTGCCGTGACCGAACACCATCTCGTGGACGAGCGGACGAACGGGAGCGCACCGCGGCCGAACGGGATACCGTCCGGTGCAACGCAGTCCGTCGCGGGCCACGACCCCGCGCCGGACCTCCCGCGCGGCGCGGCGCATACCATCGCGCCCGCGCCGCTCGCACCGGATCTACGCTCGGCCGACGGCCGGGATCGGCCGAGCCGCAACGACTCCATGACGGCGCAGCTGAGCACCGTAATCGGCGGACCGGTCGGTGACCACGCGCTCATCGGCCGGGTGCGGTTCTGGACGCCGATGCGGGTGCTGCTCGCCTTCGCGCTGGTCTTCCTCGCGCTCGGCTGGGCAAGCAAGGCGGGCTGCATCCAGCAGACCACCGGCGCCGACGGTTCGATCTCCCTGGACTGGAACAACGGCCGTCAGTACGTTGCCATGTGCTACTCGGATACGGTGCCGCTCTACGGCGCGGAACGCCTGAACGAAGGCGCGTTCCCGTACAAGAAGCAATGGACCGAGCAGACCCCGGACGGCGGCCGGGAGACCAGGTACATGGAGTATCCGGTGCTCTCCGGGCTGTATCAGTACGCGGCGATGCAGGTCGCCAAGACCTGGGACGCCTCGCCACTGCCGGGCGCGCTGCAGGTCGTCATCTATTTCAATGTGGTCGCGGTCGGCCTGGCCTTCGCCTGGCTGGTCACGGTGTGGGCCTCGGCGCAGCTGGCGGGACGCCGGATCTGGGATGCCGCGATGGTCGCCTGTTCGCCACTGGTGATCGTGCACATTTTCACCAACTTCGACGCGCTCGCAACGGCTTTCGCCGCGACCGGCCTGCTCGCCTGGGCACGCCGACGACCGGTGCTCGCGGGTCTGCTGCTCGGGCTCGGCGGTGCGGCCAAGCTGTATCCGCTGCTGCTGCTCGGGCCGATCGTGGTGCTGTGCCTGCGCGCCGACCCACTGCAGCGGGTGCCGAGCGCGCGGCTCGGGCTCCGGCTCAGCGATATCGACAGCTGGCGCACCGCGGTGACCTGGCTGCGCGAAACCCCGTATCGCATCCAGTTTCTCAGCGCCCGGCCGCTCGGCGCGGCGGCGCTCACCGTCGCGGCGGCGGCCGGCACCTGGCTGGTGGTGAATCTACCGATCGCGCTGCTGTATCCGAACGGCTGGCGAGAGTTCTTCCGGCTCAACACCACCCGCAACGCCGACCCGGACTCCATCTACAACGTCATCACCTCGTTCACCGGCTGGGCCGGTTTCGACGGCCATATCGGTCACAGCGACCAGCCGACCATCCTGAACCTGGTGTCGCTGATGGTATTCGCCGCCGCCTGTGCGGTGATCGCCTACATCGCGCTCACCGCACCGCGCCGCCCCCGGCTGACCCAGTTGTGCTTCCTGGTGGTCGCGGCGTTCCTGATCACCAATAAGGTGTGGAGCCCGCAGTATTCGCTATGGCTTGTGCCGCTGGCCGTGCTCGCGCTGCCGCATCGCCGAATCCTGTTGGCGTGGATGACCATCGACGCACTGGTCTGGGTGCCGCGCATGTTCTACTACCTCGGCCTGGACCGCAAGGGCCTGCCCGAGCAGTGGTTCACCGGGACCGTGGTGCTGCGCGACCTTGCGGTACTCGCGCTGTGCGCCTTGATCATTCGGCAGATCTACCGGCCGGAAGAGGATCTGGTCCGGCGCGATTTCGTCGACGATCCGGTCGGCGGCGTCGTCGATCGCGCACCGGACCCACTACTGCCGTGGCTGCCCGAGGCGCTGCGGCCCAGGGTGGCGCTGGTCCGCTAGCGACCAACTAGGAGGTGCGCAGGAAACGCGCCTGCCTGGCCGGTTCTCTCGGCAGCAGATCCAGATCCAGCTGCCACGCGCTGCCGGTCCACGGATCGAACAGCGGGGTGCCGTCCGTCGTCGGCAGATGCCGGCAGGACTGCGACAGCATCGCCACGGTGCCGTCGCTGGATTCGGATTCGTCGGAGCCGACGATGAGCGTGGACAACCCGATCAGATCGCCGCGCAACATCAGCGTCGCGATGCGGTGTGCGTCCGCGGTCTGGTACCCGTGCGGGAAGTCCGCGGCCAGCAGTACCCGGTGTTCGGTCGGCGGGGTGAAATTCCCGCTGGAATAAGCCAATTCGGCCAATTCGGCGGCATCGACCAAGGCTTGCAGCCGCGCCGAGATATCGCCGAAGTCGGTGATCGGCGGACCGTTCAGCACCGGCGTCAGCGGGCCGACGAGCTGGTGGAACGCCCCGGTCAGATCGATCATGTCGACGAGGGTGCGCCGCCCGGGATCGGCCGCGAGCAGCCGGGCGAGCAGCGCGCCGACGACCGGGGTCGCGGCGGCGGTGGATTCGGTGTCGACCCACAGCGGGCGGGTCAGCGGGACCGGCACACAGTACGGAATGCGCAGCGGCCCACGTTCGATCGCGTACAGCTCACCGAGCCGGATGCCATCGCTCGGCGTCGGCGATCCGTCCCAGGCGGGCGAGTCCCAGGAGGCCAGCGACGGCGGCAGCCGCCGATCGGCGTCGGCGAGTTCGCGCATGAGCTGTTCGCTATCGCGCAGGTGGTTGCCCTCGGCGGTGGCGATCAGATCGTCACATCGGCGCTGGGCGGCCTGTCGCGCATCCTCGGCCGCCGGGGTGTTCCTGGTGGCCGGATCCGAAACCGCCGCGGAAAGTTCCTGATCCAGCCGCTGCATCGCGTAATCGCGGGAGGAGATGAGCGCGGCGGCCGAGCGCGCGGCATCCTCGAAGATCATCCACAGGCGTTCGAGCCCGTGCGCGACCTCGAGCGGCGCCGGACCGGTCGCGCGCGCGTCCCCGGAGCCGGGACCGCTGATGGTGTCCTGACCGCTGGCCCGCCCCGGGGCGCTGACGGGTTGGGTGTCGCGCAGATCGGCCGCACTGTGTTGACCGGAGTGCGGCCGACCGGACGGCGGCGTCACCGGTTCGTCGACCTCGACGCCGTGCGCGGTGAGCAGCACGGCAAGTCCACCCGCATAGCCCTGGCCGACAGCGCGCAGCTTCCATTCGGTCCCGCGCCGGTATACCTCCAGGCAGATCAGCGCGGTCTCGCCCGAGGACGGATCGATCGCGAATTCGGCTGCGACGACATCATTTACGGCGAGCGCGGCGGTGACCGCAGCGAGCCCGCCCGACTGCGCGGGCGCGGCCGGATCGGCGCTGACCACCAGCAGCACCGCCTTGGCGTCCGCGCGCACCTCGGCGAGCCGGATGGTGACCCCGTCCTCGGATAGGGTCACCCCCGCGGTCTCGGCCTGGTTGTAGAACACGAAATCGCCGGTATCGAAGACCCGCAGGTTCTCCGCCACCACGAGCGCGGAAACATCCAGGGCAGCCCCGGCTTTCGCACTGAATCGAACGATATCGCCGGTCAGCGCCATGTTCTGACCGGCCTTCAGCTGAATCACGTTGTCCGCCCCGTTATTTCGTGCTCGACCTTATTCAGTTGCCCAGGAACCGGCCCATTTGTGGCACCGCCTCGCCGGGATGCTTGGCCTGGAAACCTTCGCCGAGTGCCTGCATCTTCCAATCGTTGCCGACCCGGAACACCTTCGCCATCGCCATCGCGGTGAACGGCATCCCGCCCGCGAGGGTGTACCTGGCCAACTCGGCGTTGTTGGCCCCATCGACCAAGCGGCAGAACGCATTCTGGATCTGCTCGAAGGTGTGGCCCTTGTAGGAGGTCACGATGAATACCAGCGTGCTGACATGCGCCGGGATGCGGGTCAGATCGACCAGGATCACCTCGTCGTCGCCCTCGCCCTCACCGGTGAGGTTATCGCCCTGGTGCCGGATCGAGCCGTCCTTGGAGGTCAGCTGTCCGTAGTAGGCGACATCGACCATGTTCATATCGGCGAACATCACCACCGACGCGTCGAGATCGACATCGACGGTCCGGTTGCCGAACATGCCGCGGTTGCGCACCGGATCCCAGCCGAGCCCCATCTTCACGAAGGTCAGCGCGGCGCCGCCCTCCTTGCGCAGGGTGACCCGCTGGCCCTTGACCAGGCTGACCGGACGGTCCTTGCTGAGGCTGACCTCGGCGGGTGGCTGCTGCTGCGCGGCAGGCTGAGCCGGCGGCGGGTAGCCCTGGCCGGGACCGGGTGGCGGCGGGTAACCGCCTCCGGGCGGCGGGTAGCCCTGGGCCGGTCCGGGCGGCGGCGGGTAGCCGGGCGCGCCCTGCGGGTAGGTCTGCGTTGGCGGGTACTGCGGCTGCTGCTGCGTCGGGTACGCGGGCGGCGGCGGTTGGCCCGGACCGGCCTGGGTGGGCTGATAGGCCGGCGGCGGCGGGGCCTGCGTAGCGGCCGGAGACTCGTCGACGGACACGCCGTGATCGGTGACCAGCGCGGCGAAACCGCCCGCGTAGCCCTGGCCGATCGCGCGCACCTTCCATTCGCTCTGCCGCCGGTACAGCTCCAGCGCGATCACAATCGATTCGCTGTTCAAACCGTCGATGCGGTACTCGTACAACTGATTGCCCGCCGAATCCGACACGATCGCCGTCGGCGCGGGAAAGCGGCCGAAATTGCTGGTCGCGTCATCGAGGGTGATCACCGCGCGGATCTGCGCGATATCCGCGGGCACCGCATTCAGCGATACCGCCAGCGACGCGGGCTGCCCGGCCGGTGCGGGCTGCAGATTCACCCCGGGGCCGCTGGGCTGGTTGAAAAAGACGAAGTCCGCGTCGGAGCGGACCTTCCCCGACTCGGTGACCAGCAGCGCGGACAGATCCGCCGGTGCGGTCAGCTGGATGGAGATCACCACGTCGTTGGTGGCCAGCGGGCCATTCTGACCCTTGGCGAGTGTTGCGGACAAGTTCGACCCTTCGCTTGTCGGTGCGTACGGTGCCACTCTACGAGAAACGCGCCGAACTCGATCCGAAGTAATGGCCGAGATCGCCTCGATGCCATCGGTTAGGGTGGCGAAACGCAGTCGGGATCTGGGGCGATCAATCCCATGTTCCCCTACGAGACAGCAGGCAAACTCCCCATGGCGCAACTGTTCGAGCAGTCGAAAAAGGTGATCGAGGCGCACCTCGCCGGATCGAGTATCCGCGCGATCTCCGGTTCGATGGTCGCTTACGAAGGAAATGTGCAGTTCAAATCGGCCGGTTTCGGCGGCGGCGACGGCGTACTCGCCGGGCTCAAGCAGCGTGCCACCGGCGAGAAACTGTCGTTGATGGAATGCACCGGCAATGGCCGGGTCTTCTTCGCGGTCAACGGTCAGCACGTCACCGTGGTGAACCTGAATAACGAGACGCTGCAGGTGGAATCGCAACAGCTGCTCTGCTTCGCCGGAAATCTGCGCACCGACGTACGTTTCGCCGGTCTGCGCGGCGCGTCCTCCGGTGCGGGACTGTTCACCACCACGGTGACCGGACAGGGTCAGGTCGCATTGCTCTCGGCGGGCGGGCCGCTGATCCACCTCGAGGTCTCGCCGCAGTACCCGCTGATCGTGGATCCGGATGCGTTCGTGGCCTGCCGCGGCAACCTCAATCAGTCATTCGTGACCGATGTGTCGTGGCGCAGCTTCGTCGGTCAGGATGCCGGCGAGGCGTTTTCGCTGCGCTTCGACGGTCAGGGCCTCGTGTTGATCCAGCCGGCGGAACGGTAAGGGGACCTGCGATGTTCGAGAAAGTCAACGGCAAGGCCGTCAAGGTCGATGTCGGCATGGCGGGCGGCGTGGTCGCGCGCAACGGCGCCATGCTGTTCTACACCGGCGATATTTCCTTTGCGCCGCATCAGATTCCGGGCGCGGGCCCGGGCGTGGGCGGCGGCGGCATCATGCGGATGGCGGGCCGGATGATGGCCGGTGAGCATGAGCGCACCATGTTGGCGACCGGCAATGGCGAAGTGCACTACGGCTTCGCCGGGCTGGAAGTCCATGTGGTGCAGATGCAGCCGGGCGCGGTGCTGCGGGTCGAGGCCTCGCGATTGCTGGCCAATACCGCCGCACTGCAGAGTTCGATTGTGTCGGTGATGAGTTCGGGCGGCGGCGGAGGCGGCGGCGGGCTGATGGGCGCGCTGCGCGGGGCCGCCAGCGGTGCGCTGACCGGTCAGGGCATGTTCACTACGCAGCTGTCCGGACAGGGCGCGGCGGTGCTGCTCGCGCACGGCGGATTCCTGGAACTGCCGGTGGGCGGACCGCTCGGTTCATCTGGGGGGAACCCCCAGACCCCCGGGCAGATCGTGGTGGACCCGCAGGCGTTCGTCGCCGCCTACGGCAATGTGCAGACCGAGTTGAAGACAGCGATGAGCTGGCGCGACGCGGTCGGCCGCGGCTCCGGTGAGGCGATGCAATTGCATTGTGTCGGACAGGGTGTCGTCTACGTGCAAGCCTCGGAAGAGAAGTTGTGAACCATGACTGACATTTTGAATCCGCTGAATCTCGGTGAGAGCGACAATATCCCGGGCAACAGCTACGCCTACTGCATCGACCTCACCAAACCGTGGTTCATGCGCAAGGGCGCGATGATCGCCTACTACGGCGATATGCGGTTCCAGATGCTGACCCACGGACTGCAGGGCGGACTGCTGCACATGGTCTCCCAGCAGTTCTCCGCACCGCTGTTCACCAGCGACTATGTGATCGCCGAGGGCCACGGCAAGCTGATCATCGGCGACCGCGGCTACGACATCAACTCCTACGACCTCGAGGACAACGGCAACCTCACCATCCGCGCCGCGAACCTGCTCGCCTTCGAACCCGGTCTATCGCTGAACCAGTCGATCGTCCCCGGCTTCCTCACCCTTATCGGCACCGGCAAATTCCTCGCCTCATCCAACGGCCCGGTCATGTTCGCCGAACCGCCATTGCGCGTCGACCCGGAAGCCCTTGTCGGCTGGGCGGATTGCCCCTCCCCCAGCCATCACTACGACCAGCGCTGGATAACCAGCTTCCTCGCCGCGGGTGCCGCGCGCTTCGGCGTGAACTCCGGCGAGGAACGCCAATTCGACTTCACCGGCACCGGCACCGTGCTCATCCAATCCAGCGAGAAGATCCTCAGCGATTCGGCCCTGATCCGCACCATCGAGGGTCAGTTGCAGAGCGGTATGACCGTCGGCGGACTCCAACGGTTGCATGGCGTCATCACCCAGCAACTGGGAGCTCAGCAACGCGAGTACTGACCGCCGCGACGCGACGCCGTCGGCGGATGACACCGGGTCCTCCGCCGAGTCCTACCTTCGGCCGACTCGGCGCGGTCCGATCCTAGCGGGCCGCCAACTCGAATCGCGCCGCGAAAGCCGCCATCTCCTCGAACTGCTCGACCCGGTCGGTGGCGGTAGCGCCGACCACGATGCGGGTCACGCCTTGGGCGGCAAAGCCTTCCACACGATCGCGCGGCATATCGATCGATCCCCAGCGTGTGTACTCCAACGCCGCCGGATCCCGTCCCGCCGCGACGGCTGTCGATCTGGCGAGTTCCAAGTGCTCGGCCCGTTCCGCGGGCATCAACATGCCGCCCGGGAAGTAACCATCGCCGCGTCGCCCGACCCGGCGCGCCGCCGCGCGACTCGATCCGCCGATATGGATCGGCAACTGGTCCCCACCATGGGGTTTCGGGTACACGCACAGGTTGTCGAACGAGAAGAACTCACCGTGGTAGCTGACACCGTCCGCACCACCGGCCCACAGCAGGCGCAGGACGTCGATCGCCTCATCGGCCCGCCGGCCGCGGGTAGCGAAATCCACTCCGAGCGCCTCGGCCTCGCCCGATAACGTGCCGAGTCCCACTGTCAGCAGCCGCATTCGCCCCTTGGACAGCAGGTCGATGGTCGCGAGCCGTTTGGCCAGCACCACCGGATGGCGATACGGCAGCAGCAGCACGCCGGTACCCAACAGGATCCGTTCGGTGACCGCCGCGACGAAGCTCAGACAATCGAGTGGATCGGGAAAGGGCAGCGTCGGCGGCATTTCGAACGTACCGACCGTTGCTCCGGGGTACAGCGCGATGTGATCGGGCAGATAGATCGACTCGAAACCACACGCCTCGGCATGCTGCGCGAACGCCATCAGCCGATCCGGATCGGTGCCGTAATACGGTGTGCTGTAGCTGATTCCGAACTTCATCGGGTCACCGCCGCCGCGGCGAGCTGGTCACGCAGCTGGGTTCGCACCGCAGTCAACCGATCGAGGGCGCCCTCGACCTCAGCGAGCTTGCGCCGCAATGTCGCCACCGAATCCGGGCAGACATCCCCCGAGGTGTTCCCTTCGCGCAGGCAGGCCACGAACGGGCGGATATCGTCGAGATCGAACCCGACATCGAGCAGCGTCCGAATCTTGTGGACGACCTGCAGCTCCGTCTCGTCATAGACGCGATACCCGTTGGTGGAGCGCTGCGCCCGCACCAGCCCGTGCTCCTCGTAATACCGCAGCGTCCTGGTGCTCGTCCCGACGCGTTCCGCGAGCTCACCGATCAGCATTCGACCTCCTCAATGACCTTCTCGGCAACGCTAAACCTTGTCGCCGGTGTCAAGGCAAGCGTCGGCTACGGGGTGTTCGGGGCCGCCTTGATGAACCAGTTGATGATCTCCTCGCCCGCGAGGATGCCGCAGGCGCGGGTGATGGTGAGGTTGGGATGGGTCCAGTTGAGTTGTTCGAGTTCGCCGTGGCGTGGGCGGATGGCGGAGTCCGCGGTGCGCAGCATTTCCGCGTCGAGCGCGCCGTCGCCCGCCGCGAGCGTCAGTGCCGCGTTGGTGAGTTCGCCATTCTCGACCAGGCGGCGGCGCACCTCGCGGACCGCATGGCTCTTGCAGACGGCGATCGGCATCGTGTAGATCTTGCGGCCCTGTTGCGAGGCGGACCAGCCGCGTTGGCGGCACCAGGCATCCCATTCGGCGAGGAAGCCCTCGGGCACCTCCTTGGGCTTCACCACCAGATAGGTGAACAGGTGGTCGGCGACCCGGAATTTGGTGACCCAGGAGTCATCGATCCGAGCGCGCAGTTCGGTATTCACCTCCGAGAGCGTCGCACCGCCGGCCCGCACCTGTGCGTCGATATCGATGCGCCAGCGCATATCCGGGACGCCGTCGACCAGGATATTGCCGCCATTGCTGGTGATCGCGTATCGCCATGGGGCGCCGGGAAGCTGGATCCGCTCGAACTGCTTGATGGTCCGAGTGGTGGTGGGAATGACGGCGGCGGGTTCGGTCAGGATCTGCATCCGCAGGGCGGCGGTGGTTGTCATGAACGACAGGGGCGCGCCCTCGAGGTGCTCCACACAGACCGTCGGCACCTCGGTACCAGCATGGAAAGCGTTGCGCGAGTAGATCATCGTCCGGTCCAGATCAGTAGCGATCAAGGCCTGTCTTCGTAATCTCCGTAGCATTAAGCTTGCACGTCCTTGATCAATCCCATACATGAGTAGGCGAGATCGGGAACGACCTCGACCGGAACGCCGCGGGCCGCGGCGAGCAGACGGATGTGCGCGTGCTCGGGCGCGTCCGCCACGCGCACCAGCACCCGCCACGGCAGTCGCCGCAGCAGCACCCGAGTCGTCTCGCCGACACCGGGTTTCACGAAATTCACGCTGGCGATGCCGTATTCCCGGCGCACCTTGTCGACCGAGGCCCAGCCGGTCCAGGTCGGCGTGCGGTCACCGGCGCGCACGGCGGCCAGTTCGGCGGGCACCCGATCCCGGATGGTGTCGAAGGCCGCGGTCACGGTGTCGAGCAGGCGGCCGGAGACATCGTCGCCCGCGAGATCGCGGTAGAACTTCGCGCCGTGGAAGTCGCCGGGACCGATCAGCGTGTCGTTGAGGACGGTCCGCGAGATCAGGCCGGAGACCGTGGAGTTCAGGCAGGCCGAGGCGATCAGGAAGTCGTCGCGGGTGCCGTAGGTGCGCACACAGTGGCCCGGGTCGGCGAGGACGGCGAGTTCATCATTGAAACGGGCACCGCCCGCAGCGTGATAGGCGTCCAACGCCGCGGTCAGCTCGCGGGTGATCGCGCCCTTGCCGGTCCAGCCGTCGACGAATACCACCGAGGCCGGATCATGATGGCGGGCAAGGTAGTCCAGCGCGACGGCATCGATGCCGCGATCGCGCACGATCGACACCGCGTAGTGCGGCACCTCGAGGCCGGGCACCGCACCCCGGCCCGAACGCAGCCAGCGCCGCATGAGGACACCGATCGGGGTGCCGGCGCGGGCCAGCGAGACCAGCACGATGTCATTACCTCGTTCGGCGACAACGAGTTCCGATACCGTCGCGACGGCGAGGGCTAGTCGCTCGGCGCTGTCGGCCAGTACCTCGTCGAACAGTGACCGGTACGCGGCATCGGGCTGATACTCGATCGGCAGCGACTCGGCATAATGCGCGGCCCCGGACTGGATCCGGCGTTCCCGCACCGCCACATCGGCCTCGAGGTCGACCTCGGAAAGATCCTTCAGCAGCCAGGACACCTCTTCGGCCGCATACGATCCGAACTCCGGGCCGTGCAGGGGGGCGGGCAGTTCGAGCGGCGGGTCCGAGTCGAGGAAGGTCTCCGATTCCGGCATGGCATTCGACTCCAAGACATAGTTCGGTGACAGCTCGCTCCGCTCGGCATGCAGCTGCCGCGGATCCGCACCCGGCAACACCGCCAGGACGACATCCGAGCCGGACGCGGTCAGCACATCGATGAGACCGCCCTGCGCCCTGAGTTCTTCGGTGTCCGCGGGTGGGTCTATGACGACAACGAGCACCGGCTCAGCAGCCTCGGCAAGGTCGGACTCATCGCTCGTGTCGACACTATGCGCGGACCACGCCACCTCGGCCGAGGCGTCCTCGGCCCACTGCGCGTTGTACAGATAACGCGGCTGCGCCTCACCGGGTTCGGGCGCGATGAACCGGAACCCGCGCCGGAGCGGATAACCCGGCTCGTCCAGCACATAGGCGGGCGAGCGAGTCGTCGTCTGGAATCGCGTCGGAATACCGGCGTCGGCGAGGACCGCGGCCAACCGCAAAGGCAGATACATCAGCTCTTCATGCCCGAGCACAATGGCGGGCCGACCCAGCTCCGCGAGCCGTACCCGCAACGCCTCGGCTGCCTTCGCGAGCGCCGCCTCGAACGCATCGGTATCCGATCGCAGGATCCCGTGCCTGCCGCCCTCGGGAACCGAAGCGGGCCAAGGCAACTCGACCCGTTCGAACGAACCACGCCGCGACGCGGTCGGATTCAACATCGGCTCCGGCATTGCCGACACCGTCTCGGTCAGATCGTCGGGTAGCAGGGTACGCCCGGAGGCCAAGCAGACGGTGTCGATCCGTGCGCCCAACTCCTCGGCCACGGCATCGAACCGCACCCGATCGTCCGCGGTCCGCATATCCACCAGCGACGCCAGCACGTAATGCGATCGCGGTGCGAACGCGTGCAGTGCCCGTAGCGCATCCATCGCGGTATCGCCGGTGGAGATCTCGTCGTCGACGAGCACCAGCGGCAGATCGTTGACGAAGATATCGGCGGGCGCGGGCTGCAGCATATGCGAGGTGGCGTGTGAGTGGCCCTCCTCGAATCCGGTCAGGGTAGTCGCGGTGGGCACCGCGCGGCGGGTGGAGTGCAGATAGCAGCCCGCGCCGATCCGCGCCGCCACGCAATGCCCCAATCCCGTTGCGGTCTCGGCGAATCCGAGCACCACCGCCTCGCGAGCACCGAGTGTCTCCCGCACCAGATCGCCGAGCCGGTTGCCCGCGCCGAGCACCACCCGGGGATCGGTCGGCAGATGCTTGCCGAGCACGGTGGACACCAGCAGATGGGCGCGGCGCGGATTACGCCGCAGACCGGGCTGGATCAGCATCGCGATGGGCAGTTCGGCGGGCAGCACATCCACCGATGCGCCGCCATGTGACTGTTCGTGCCACAGCTCGATACCGAGATTCGCTGTCGCCCAGGGATCACTGCTCATTCGGTCACCAATGCCGTCAACAGATCGACGAACGAGACACCCTTGTTCGCGACACCGAAAACCCGGGCCCGCAACAAGGTCTGGCGCGCCCAACTGCGGTGCGGCCGCATCTCGTTCATCTTGTTCCGATACCCCGACGCCGCCACCCCACCGGCATCGACCTGCAGAATGTCCAGCGCGTCCGAATACTCCTCATGCGTCACCACCGACAGCGCGTGCACGGCCGCCACATGCGACGGATGGATCACCGTCTTGCCCTGGATGCCATTGGCCCGGTCCAGCGTGATCTCGCGCAGCAGACCGTCCAGATCCCGGCTGACCAGATAGCGCCGGAACGGCACCGCGTCGGACTCCTCGAACGGCGCCGTGCGCAGCAGCGGCCGGAACATCCGCTCGTGATCGGCGAAGTACTCCCAGACCGGCCCGGTGATCACGAAACCCGAACCGTCCGAACGCCCCAGGTAGTTGACGATATCGGCGATGACATCGGCGATCACCCGCACGTCGTAGATCGTCAGGTCCCGGTCGCGCCGGATGCCGAAGGTCGAGCACATATCGGTCGCGCCGATCCGCACCGCGAGGATCCGCTCCCGATGCTCGTCCAGCAGCGCCGCGATATGCGTCAACTCCTGATCCCGGGTCTCGCGATGTACCAGCGCCGCCGATTCGAGCACCGGCATGCCGTACACCGGCCTGCTCAATCGCTCGGCGGCCGCCGCGAGCGCCGCGAGATACTTCGGGCCGCTCGCACTGTCGAACTTCGGGAAGACGAATCCGGTCAGCGCCGCCGCGCCCGTACCCAGCTGCTCGACGATTTCGGTGACGGTATCCGCGTCCCGGACCCGAACGAACAGCAGCGGATTCGGATCCGCGCTGTCGGCGAGCAGATTCAGCGTCGCGACCGTCTGCTGTTTGGCGAACTCCACCTCGTGGTCGGCGACCGCGTCCTCGAGATCGATGACCATCGAGCACACGCCGCGCGCGGCCCGCTTGCTGATCGTCAAGGCGAGGTCCGGCCGAGTCGCGGGCGCGTACAGCGTGGCGCCCAAAGCGATCGCCAAGAGTTCCCGGTCGGCGTGATCGCCGAACGGTTCCGGTTGTCTGTGGAAGAGGTGCCGCGCCTCCGGGCCGTGCAGCTGCCGAAAATGGCGCAGCGGCAATTGCTTTCGCAGGGAGATCTGTTGCTGGACGGCGATGCCTGCGGTCATCGTGACGCTGTCCTCATTCCCAGTGGCCGTGGCCTCATTCCCGTGGCCTCATTCTCGTCGTGGTCCTGCGTGTTTTCTCATTCGATCCACTACCCCCGCTACGAACTCCGCGACGGCGTCCAATTCGGCCACATAGGCCCAGTAGTCGGGGTGGCGCCCCGACAGGTTCTCGGTGATTCGATCTATTCGGTCCACCTGTGCGTCGAGCACAGATCCCCATTCGCCGACGAGCCCGCGACTCACCGCGAGCATTTGCGCGTCCCGCAGCCGAAATCGTACGGCCTTGGCCTTTTCTTGCGGATTCACGCGGACCTCACGCAGCAGGGTCAGCCGTTTGGTGACGGCGTCGACCTTCTGCTCGGCCTCGGCGAGATACCCACGTGCGGATGTGGTCAGCTCAAGTGCAAACTCCGGATTGTTCTCCGCCGCCGCCGCACGCGCCCGGACCAGGGCAGCGTCGGCGGCCTCGATGGCCCGTTGACTGTCCTGCCCATTGTTAGCCAGATCCGCCGAACTCGCAGCATTGAACTCGCGGAGCAGCTCCGAATAGGCGGGCGCCAGTCTTTCGCCGCGATTGCGCGCCGCGGCCAGCCTGGTGGTCACCGAGGTGATCGAGGTGGCCGCCGCGCCGGCCCGGGATGGCGCCTGCGCCAACGCTTCCGCCAGCTCTTTCGTCGCCGATTCCAGATGGCCTGCGGCCTCGCGGCGCTGCGCCACCGACACCTCGGAACCGAGGGCTTCCAGTGTGAGCAGCGACTCATCCACCGCCGCGGCGTGCTGACGCACCGAGGGGTAGTCGGCGTATTCGGATTCGGCCGCCTGCCCGCGCACCCCCGCCGCCGTGACCTTCACCTGCTGCACGAACTGCGGCACCGTGCCGAGCACCGCGACGGCCTGCTCGAGCTCGGCCTGGTTGCCGCGGTAGAACTCGTCTACCGCCCTGGCCGCGTCGGTCAGCTGCCGCACCAGGGTGTCCACTCGGGCCTGCCCCTGCGGCATCGGGGTGCCGTCGCGTTCGGCGTTGTCCAGTTCCTCGGTCAGCGTCAGATACGCACCGGCGGCGTCATAGCACCGGGTGCGCGCCGGTTCCCACTGCGCGGACAAGCGCGGATCCGGAAATACCTGCTCATACGCGTGCACCGCCGCCTCGGCCGCGCTCTGGCGTTGATCCATATCGAGGAACGCGGCCGCCAGCGTCGGCCGGGCCTGCGAAATCCATTCGGTGTGCCCGGACGACCGGAACCATCCACGCCTACGGCCTGTCACGCCCCGATGGTAGGCGGTGTTCTCGCCTTCGCTCGCCCAAGCGCAACAGACGGTTTGGCAGTTCCTACGCAAGCTCGCCGAAACCTACTACTGTCGTAAGGCGTACCCGGCGATTCGGACATGCTGGGAATCACAGACGTCTATTGAAAGGGAACCCCGCATGGGTGTCAGTTTGTCCAAGGGCGGCAATGTCTCGCTGACCAAGGCGGCGCCGAACCTTACCGCTGTCTCCGTCGGGCTCGGGTGGGATATTCGTACGACCACCGGCACCGACTTCGATCTGGATGCCAGTGCGATCGCGACCGGGGCGGACAAGAAGGTCGTGTCCGACAAGCACTTCATCTTCTTCAACAACCTCAAGTCGCCCGAAGGCAGCATCGAGCACCTCGGCGACAACCTGACCGGTGAGGGCGAGGGCGACGACGAGGTCATCAAGGTCGACCTGGCCAACACCCCGCCGACGATCGAGAGCATCTTCTTCCCGGTCTCGATCTACGACGCGGATACCCGTCAGCAGTCGTTCGGTCAGGTGCGCAACGCCTACATCCGCGTCGTGGACCAGGCCAACAACACCGAGCTGGCGCGCTACGACCTGTCCGAGGACGCCTCGACCGAGACCGCGATGGTCTTCGGCGAGCTGTACCGCAACGGCGCCGAGTGGAAGTTCCGCGCCGTCGGCCAGGGCTATGCCTCGGGTCTGGCCGGTATCGCCCGCGACTACGGCGTGAACGTCTAAGACGGAGCGATCTCACAGGGGGCTCGGCGACGGGCCCCCTGTCCGCGTGTTCACGGAACGATTTATCTCCGCGCACCGTTGGACAACCGACGGTTCCGCGGCCACGCTGGAACCATCGTCGCCACCGCGGGTTGCACGACCCTCGGGTTACATCAGCCAAGGCGCGCTCGGACAAGCATTCGAACCGCCGCACGGAAAGGGTCTCCGCGTGGTCCTGCGCATATTCGGGATGTCCATCGTCGTCACCGTGGTATCGCTCATCGTGGCGTTCCTCTACGGCGGGCCGACGGCGCTGGCGCTGGCCGCGATCCTCGGTGTACTCGAGGTGTCGCTGTCGTTCGACAACGCCGTCATCAACGCCACCGTGCTGGAACGCATGAACGCGTTCTGGCAGCGGATCTTCCTCACCGTCGGCGTGGTGATCGCCGTATTCGGTATGCGGCTGATCTTCCCGCTGGCGATCGTGTGGATCACCGCGGGCCTGAACCCGGTGAAGGCCTTCGACCTGGCGCTCAACCCGCCGGAGAACGACGCGCCGACCTTCCCCGATGGCAGCAAGAGCTACGAAACCCTGCTCACCGATGCCCATCCGCAGATCGCGGCGTTCGGCGGCATGTTCCTGCTGCTGCTGTTCCTGAACTTCATCTTCGAAGAGCGCGAGATCACCTGGCTGTCCTGGCTGGAGAAGCCGCTGGCCCAGCTCGGCAAGCTCGATATGCTCTCGGTGGTCGTCGCGAGCGTCGGACTGGTGCTGACCGCGGAACTCGTCGCGAGCGACGAAGAACGCGCCACCGTGCTGGTCGCGGGGCTGCTCGGCATGATCACCTACATCGTGGTCGACGGACTCGGATCGCTGTTCCACACCGAGGAGTTCGAGGAAGGGGCCGAGGGCGGTCCGTCCCAGCTGGTCAAGGCCGCGGGTAAGGCGGCGTTCTTCCTGTTCCTCTACCTCGAGGTGCTGGACGCGTCGTTCTCCTTCGACGGTGTCATCGGCGCCTTCGCCATCACCTCCGACCCGATCATCATCGCGCTCGGCCTCGGCCTGATCGGCGCCATGTTCGTCCGCTCGATCACGGTGTACCTGGTGCGCAAGGGCACGCTGTCGGAGTACGTGTACCTGGAGCACGGCGCGCACTGGGCGATCGGCGCACTGGCGGTCATCCTGTTCGTCTCGATCGGTGTGCACATCAACGAGATCGTCACCGGCCTTGTCGGCGTGGCGTTCATCGGCGCGGCGTTCGTTACCAGCATCATTCGGAATCGGCACGAGGATGCCGATGAAGTGGAGAGCGAGCGAGAGCCCACCCCGGTAGGCTGAATTTCGGCAATTAGCCGAAGAACCTGAGCGGCAGCGGCCTTTAACGGCCGCTGCCGCTTCTTCTTTTCCCAAGGGGGGACCAGCGATGGCGAACAACAGTCCAGGCGTCGACCTGTCCAAGGTGACCCTGTCGAAGGCGACGGCCGACGGTGTGGTCACACTGTTCCCCACCTCCGGTCCGCAGATCGAGGTCCGGCTGGACTCCCCGGTGGACGGTGCGCGGTCCTGCGCCATCGCCCTGCTGCAGAACCAGGGCTCGGGCACCACCGTGCACCGGGAAGTGAACTACATCAACGGTTCCCAGCGCATGATCGACGAGGCGTACGGGTGGGGCATGGAGTGGCACTCGGCGCGAAAGTAGTCGGCGCAGCCGGGTTGCTAGCTGACGCGCACTGGGACCGGCCGGGGTTGTTCGGCCGTGGACGTCGGTCGGCGCGATGCGAAGACCATGCCGATCAGGCCGACGCCGAGTCCCGCCGCGGCAAGCGGGCGCAGCGGCTGATCGATGAACAGCCAGGCCAGGATCGCGGTCACGGCCGGGGTCGCGAAGAACAGTCGGCCGACCCTGGTCGCCTCCCAGCGCCGCAGCATGGCGTTCAGCAGCAGGAAGGCGACCATCGAATTGACCAGCACCATCCAGGTGAGTGCGGCCGCGAATCGGCCGGCGTCCCAGATGTGCAGTTGTCCGGTGCCCCAGGCGATTACCCCCGCGACCGGTGCGCTCGCGGCCATATGCACCGCGGTGGCCGCGCGCGAATCGACCTGCGGGACGAATCGCTTCTGGTAGATCGTGCCGACGCTGAGGCCGAACAAGCCGATCACACACAGCAGCAGACCGACCAGTGACATGCTCGATTGGTCGAGCACGGCCAACCCGACGCCGACACCGCCGATCCCGAAGCCGAACCACTGTCGCGCGGTGACGGTTTCGCCGATGAATCCGGCCAGCAAGGCGATGACCACCGGATTGAGCCCCTGCACCAGTGCGATGATCGCGGCCGAAATGTGCAGGCTCATCGCCGTATAGAACGCGCCGAACTGCACGATCTGCATCAGCAGTCCCGCGATCAGGACATGTTTGAGTTGGCCGCCGCTGGGCCATTGGGCCCGCATCACGGTGGCGTACACCGCGAGCAGGATCGCGGCGATGGCGAACCGCGCGAACAGCACCATCATCGGCGGCGCGGCGCCCACACCGACCACTCCGGCGATGAAGGCACTGCTCCACAGCACGACGAACAGCGGTTGCATGCCGGCCGCCAGGGATGGCTTGCCGGTCGCTCGGAACAACGGATCCAAGAGCTGCGTCTTCACGTGAACTCCTCGAGCGACCACACGGGGCCGCAGTAACCATCTAAGTCGGTTACTAACGTCGCATCTTTGCGCATAACCTGTCAAGGTGGTTACTCTGAAGACGTGTTCGCCTTCGTGAGCGGTAACCTCGCCTTGGACTTCGCCGGCACGGTCAAGGCCCGTGCCACGACGTTCGACGACTACCTCGGCACGCCGGCGGATCTCGACGAGTGGCTGCTCGCCGCAGAGCTCCTGGACACCGCACCGCACTGCGACGCGGCCATACTCGACCGCGCCGTGCGCCTGCGCGAGGCGGCCTACCGACTGGCCTCGGCTGCGGCCCGCCACGAATCGTTCGCCGACGCGGACCGCAAGATCGTCAACGAGCTGGCCGACGGCGAATTGCCCCGGCTCACTTTGCGATCCGACGCGACCGTCGGCCGCCACGGCGATCCCGATGCGGCACTGACCGCGATCGCGCGCGCCGCCATCGAAATGCTCGGCGGCGCGGAGCGAGGACTGATCAAAGAGTGCGGGCGCGTCGAATGCACGCGCCTCTACCTCGACACCTCACGCGGCCGCTCACGCCGCTGGTGCGATATGACCATCTGCGGAAATCGCGCAAAGAGTGCCGCATTCCGCGCCAGGCATACCGACTGACGGGTCATTACGCGCCGCCACTAGGCCACCGGCACCAATTCGCCGGGTTCGAAACGGGGTATCGGTGGTGGCGCAAGGCGGAAGCCGCGGGGCAGGGCACGAATGAAGAGGAAGAAGAACACAACGAGAAGTACGGCGCGGCCCCAGACGCCGAATTGGACGACGTTTTCCATCTGATCCACCGAGCCGCCGGAACCGATCGAATAGAAGTATCGGAATACGCCGATCCCGATCGCCGCATCGGCGACCAGATAGGCCGCGATGGCCGACCACGGGACCTCGAGCAGGACCAGGAATGGAATCAGCCACAGTGTGTATTGCGGCGAATGCACCTTGTGGAACAGCAGGAATCCGCAGAGCATCGCGCCGCTGACACCGATCCACGGGAACGTGCCGGTCAGCTGGAATCGCTTCCAGCCCAACCACATTGCCAGCGCGAAGGCGACCAGGACCAAGGTCGGCGACGCGATCGATACCGCGTGCTGGAATGCGGTCTCGCTCTCGGCGTCCTGGCCGAACATCTGCCGCAGTCCCCAGTACCAAATGGAATTCGTGGTGATATCGGCCTGGCGCAATTGCTGGAAGGTGATCGACGCACGCCAACCCTCGTAACCGGCAAGTGCGAAAGGCAGATTAACCGCGACCACCGTGCCGATGGCGGCCGCCGCCGTCAGCAGCGCGCCGCGCACATCGAACCGCGGCGGCGTCGGATCATCCATATCGCGGATACCGCCGGTGAGCACATAGGCCATCAGCGGCAGCACGAAGATGCCCGGATACAGCTTGAGGCAGAAACCGATGCCGAGAAGTACAGCGGCCAGAATTCCCCTGGTGCGCAACGAATATCGGGTCAGCGCGGTCACCACGTACACCGCGCCGACCGCCATGCAGACCACAGGCAGTTCCCAATTGTGGAACGCATAGAGCACCAATGGCGGACCCGCCGCCCACAGCAGCGCGGCTCGCCCGGCCAGCCGGACCAGCAGCCAGGCGGTCAGCAGTGCGAACGGCGCCAGCAGCAATGCCGAATGCAGCAGGAATTCCGCGTCGTTATCGGCGCCGACCGCGCCGAGCCACATCAAAACGCCGCTGAGCACCGGATACTCGACCGCACCCCCGGTCAGCGCGCCCTCGTCGGTGATGCCGCCATCAATATAGGGAAAGACGTGATTGTCGATATCGCGCCCGAGCCACAGGAATTGGATATCGGAATAACAGACATCCGAATCCTTCTTCACCTCGAAGACCGAACTGCGGCCGTCCGCGCCGAACGGCGCACCCGCGCACCGCGCCTTGTTCGCGTACGCGAGCAGCAGCGTCAGACCACACAGCAACACCACGACCGCGGCTAACGCCGCGGTGCGCGTGAGGACTCCACCTCGCTGGCGCTCGGCTCCGTCGCGCCGCGAGGGGGCTGTGTCGATGGCTCGCTCGCTCCGCTCGCTCACGGGCCTGCGATCGTGTCGCTGGCGGCCAGTCCGGTCGGCATGACGACCACCCTAGGTGCCTGAGGCAGTCCGCGCCCATATCCCCAGTGATGACACGACTGTCGAGGCCCCTACGACCGGCAAAAGACCCGGGGAGGCGGGGGAGTTTCAAGGCTCAGTAGCTGGTCATGTAGCCTTGTCGGGTTGCTGACGCAACGACCCTCCTGCCACGGACCGTCCGTGGCCGTTTCCTAGTCCACAGGAGGTGATTGGTCCGTGCGTCATTACGAAGTGATGGTTATCCTCGATCCGAGCCTGGACGAGCGCACCGTTGGTCCGTCTCTGGAGACCATGCTCAGCGTGGTTCGTACCGATGGCGGCAAGGTCGACAAGGTCGACATCTGGGGCCGCCGCCGTCTCGCCTACGAGATCGCCAAGCAGGCCGAAGGCATCTACGCGGTGGTCGATCTGACCGCCGAGCCCGCCACCGTGAGCGAGCTCGACCGCCAGCTGGGCCTCAACGAGTCGGTGCTGCGCACCAAGGTTCTGCGCCACGGCAAGTGACCCTCGATTGCGTCGGTGCCTGTCTCTAGGCTCTAGCGCAATAGGGCACTGCGGACTGCATACCGAGCAGGAGGAACCACATGGCAGGCGACACGGTCATCACCGTCATCGGAAACTTGACGGCCGATCCCGAACTTCGATTCACGCCCGCGGGCGCTGCGGTGGCGAATTTCACCGTCGCATCGACTCCCCGCGTGTTCGACCGTAATTCGAACGAATGGAAAGACGGCGAAGCGCTGTTCCTGCGCTGCAACATCTGGCGTGAAGCTGCGGAGAATGTCGCCGAAAGCCTGACCCGAGGCGCCCGTGTGATCGTGAGCGGACGACTGAAGCAGCGCTCCTACGAAACCCGCGAGGGTGAGAAGCGCACGGTCGTCGAGCTCGAGGTCGACGAGGTCGGTCCCTCGCTGCGTTACGCCACCGCGAAGGTCGCCAAGGCCAGCCGCGGCGGCGGGGGCGGCGGCGGATTCGGTTCCGGCGGCGGCGGTGGCAATTTCGCCCCTGCCGGTGGCGGTAGCAGCGCAAGTTCCGGTGGCGCCCAAGACGATCCGTGGGGTAGCGCACCTGCGGCCGGCTCCTTCGGGGGCGGCGGCCGCGTAGACGACGAACCGCCGTTCTGAGAACGGCTCACATCGGTCCGACCATGACTGTTCGCAGTCGCTCGAAAGAGCCGGGCCATCACACGATTACGGAGTAAAGACCATGCCTAAAGCGCCCGCGCGCGAAAAGGTGCTGAAGAAGAAGGCTTGCACCTTCTGCAAGGAAGCCAAGTCCGGCACCGTCAATATCGATTACAAGGACACCGCCCTGCTGCGGAAGTACGTCAGTGATCGCGGCAAGATCCGCGCTCGCCGGGTCACCGGCAACTGCGTGCAGCACCAGCGCGACGTCGCCGTTGCCGTGAAGAACTCGCGTGAGGTCGCCCTGCTGCCTTACGTGTCGACGGCTCGCTGAGAAGGGAGACATCGCAATGAAGTTGATTCTGACTGCTGATGTGGACAACCTCGGTGCCCCCGGTGACACCGTGGAGGTCAAGGACGGCTACGGCCGCAACTACCTGCTGCCGCGCGGCCTGGCAATCGCCGCAAGCCGGGGCGCCCAGAAGCAGGTCGAGGGCATCCGCCGGGCACAGGACGCGCGCAAGGTGCGCGACCTGGATCACGCCAACGAGCTGAAGCAGGCCATCGAGGGCCTGGAGTCGGTCTCGCTGTCGGTCAAGACCGCCGGCACCGGCAAGCTGTTCGGCTCGGTCACCCAGTCGGATGTCGCCGCCGCTATCAAGTCGGCCGGTGGCCCCGTCGTCGACAAGCGCAGCATCGAGCTGCCGAAGTCGCACATCAAGACGACCGGCAAGCACGGCGTCGTGGTGCACCTGCACCCCGACGTGATCGCGAAATTCGACCTGCAGGTCGCCGCGAACTGAGTTCATTCGAAGGCCACTCTTGTGTTTCGGCACAAGGGTGGCCTTCGGCTGTGCGGCATAAGACCAATGCGAGGTTCCGCGTTCGACATGATCAAGATTCGATTTGGTAGCCAAACGTTTGCGAAAAGGCCCACAGAGTGACCTGGACCATCTTCGGCTAACACTTGCTATCGGCTCTACCACCTGTTATTCGGCTTGTGGATCGCCGGGAAAACCAACCGGCCGCAATGTGATCCAGTTCATATCCGTAATACGCGCTGTTTACCCAACACGCCCGGCTGTTCAACTGGACCGACACGCCGACCCATCATTCATCCACACGTGGATAGATTCAGAAATCGATATCTATCTGCGTATTTGAACGAGATGACCTGGGTTTTCCCCAAGTAGTACACAGGGGGTGCACATCGTTAGGTAAACAGTCCCCAACTTATCCACAGGTGTGTACACAGTGCGGTTTGGCGTGTCCCCATCGGGTCGCCTAGGTTCGTCGCATTGTCATGAACGAACCTCCGGATCGTCATGATCCGGGAGCTGTCACACCCGTTTGCTGGAACCGCAGGTGAGACCCATTGACGGGGGCTCGCACACGGCGGTTCGACGCCGGACGTGTCGGTACCCGGGAGTACAACGAGTGATCAATAGGGTCAGCCGGCGAGAGAGGACGGTCGAGTCTGGTGACTGCCACCGATGACCGCGGGCACACGGATTACCCGCCCGAACCGCCCGGCGAAGACTTCGGCCGTCAGCCCCCGCACGATATGGCGGCCGAGCAGTCCGTACTCGGCGGCATGCTGCTGAGCAAGGACGCGATCGCCGACGTCGTCGAGGTGCTGCGCCCCGGCGACTTCTACCGTCCGGCCCACCAAGCGGTCTACGACACCATCCTCGATCTCTACGGCCGCGGCGAACCCGCCGACCCGGTCACCGTCTCCGCGGGCCTGGACCGCAAGGGCGAACTCAAGCGCATCGGCGGCCCGCCCTACCTGGTCACCCTGACCCAAACCGTGCCCACCGCCGCCAACGCGGGCTACTACGCCGAAATCGTCGCGGAGAAGGCGATCCTGCGCCGCCTGGTCGAAGCGGGCACCCGCATCGTCCAATACGGCTACGCGGGCGCCGACGGCCAGGACATCGCCGAGGTCGTCGACCGCGCGCAAGCCGAGGTCTACGAGGTCACCGAACGCCGCACCACCGAAGACTTCCTGCCCCTCGAGGAACTCCTCCAGCCCACGATGGACGAAATCGACTCCATCGCCTCCCGCGGCGGCATCTCCCTCGGCGTCCCCACCGGCTTCACCGAACTCGACGAACTCACCAACGGCCTGCACCCCGGCCAGATGATCATCGTCGCCGCCCGCCCCGGCGTGGGTAAGGCCCTGGCCCTGGACACCCCCCTGCCCACCCCCACCGGCTGGACCACCATGGGTGAGGTTCAGATCGGCGACGAACTCCTCGACGCCCAAGGCCGCCCCACCCGCGTCCTCGCCACCACCGACGTGCTGACCGAACGCCCTTGCTACGAGGTCGAATTCTCGGACGGAACTGTGATCGTCGCGGACGAACAGCATCAGTGGCTCACCATGGCCGGGTCTACCGGCGCTCGTGCAGCCGCCGTACGCACAACCGGCGAAATAGTCCACAGTGTGCGTCGCGCGGACGACAGCCCGAACCATCTCGTGCCGAGTACCGCTCGTTCGGCCGCCCGCCACATTGTGGATGTGCGAAAGATCGACACTGTCCCCGTACGGTGCGTGGAGGTCGACAATGCCGACCACCTGTACCTCGCGGGCGCGACGATGGTCCCGACGCACAATTCCACGCTCGGCATGGACTTCATGCGCAGCTGCTCGATCAAGCACGGCCTCCCGAGCGTCATTTTCTCGCTGGAGATGAGCCGCACCGAAATCGTGATGCGCCTGCTCTCGGCCGAGGCGAAAATCAAGCTGGGCGATATGCGTTCGGGCCGCATGAGCGACGACGACTGGACCAAACTGGCTCGCCGAATGAGCGAGATCAGCGAGGCACCACTGTTCGTCGACGACTCGCCCAACCTGACCATGATGGAGATCCGCGCCAAGGCGCGCCGCCTCAAGCAGCGCCACGACCTGAAACTCGTTGTGGTGGACTACCTCCAGCTGATGACCTCGGGCAAGAAGGTCGAATCCCGCCAGCAAGAAGTCTCGGATTTCTCCCGAAACCTGAAGCTCCTGGCCAAGGAACTCGAAGTACCTGTCATCGCCATCAGCCAGCTGAACCGTGGCCCCGAACAGCGAACAGATAAGCGCCCCATGGTATCTGACCTGCGCGAATCTGGTTGCCTCCCCGCTTCGACGCGAATCCTGCGGGCGGACAATGGCGGCGAGACCACCCTCGGGGAGTTGCTCGCAAGCGGCGAACAGCCGCTGGTGTGGTCGCTGGACGACCGTATGCGCATGGTGGCGCGTCCGATGGTGAAAGTCTTCCCCAGCGGACGAAAGGAAGTGTTCCGGCTGCGGCTTACCTCGGGACGGGAAGTCGAGGCCACGGGCAACCATCCATTCCTGACCGTCGACGGCTGGATTCCGCTCGAGAAGCTGGCTGTCGGTGATCGCCTCGCGACCCCGCGCTACGTCCCAGAACCGGTGGACACCAGGCCTATGGCGGATGCCGAAGTAATCATGCTGGCGCATATGATCGGTGACGGGTCGTGTATCAAACGGCAGCCGATTCGCTACGCCAGCATCGATGAAGAGAACCTCGCGGCGGTCACCACCGCCGCACGCCACTTCGGTGTAACAGCGGTGCGCGATGACTATGCGGCGGCGCGCGTCACCACCTTGCGGCTGCCCGCGCCGTACCGGCTCGCGCGCGGCAAGCGGAATCCGATCGCCGCCTGGCTCGACGAGCTTGGTCTCTTCGGTTTGCGAAGCTATGACAAGTTCGTCCCGCAGCGGGTGTTCGCACTGCCGAACAATCAGATCGCACTATTTTTGAAGCACCTCTGGGCCACCGATGGTTCGATCCGCTGGGATGCGAAGAACAAGCAAGGTTGGATCTATTACGCGTCAACGAGTCGTCGTCTGATCGACGATGTCGCACAGCTGCTGCTCCGCCTCGGCGTTCATTCGCGGATTAAGCGAGTCACCAAGTCGGGCTATCGAGACGGCTGGCACCTCGCAATCTATGGCTCCGAGCATCAGATCGCGTTCATCCGAGATATCGGTGTCCACGGCGCACGCGGCGTCAAGGCACAATCGCTTCTCGCCGAACTTGAGCCTCTGGTGCCAAAGCCGAATGCCGATACTGTGCCCAAGGAGGTCTGGCGACAAGTTCAGACACTGCTGGCCACCAAACAAATGACCCATCGGGAGTTCTCTGACGCGATGAATTCGCGTTACTGCGGATCGCAGATGTGGCATCACGCACCGAGTCGGTCGCGTCTAAGCCGGGTTGCGGCGGTGCTCGATGACGCCGATATCGAAATGCTGGCTACCAACGATGTGTTCTGGGACAACATAGTTGAGGTGACCAGCCTTGGGGAGCAGGAAGTGTTCGACGGAACTGTCTCTGGCACGCACAATTTTGTTGCCAACGGCATTAGTTTGCATAATTCTTTGGAGCAGGATGCCGACATGGTCATCCTGTTGCATCGACCGGATGCGTTCGAGCGGGATGACCCGCGCGGTGGCGAGGCCGACTTGATTGTCGGTAAGCATCGTAATGGCCCGACCGCGACGATTACCGTTGCGCACCAGCTGCATTTGAGCCGGTTTGTGGATATGGCGCGCGGCTGATCGTTGTTGACGCGTTCTGATCCTGGTCCGAGGGTGACAGCGAGTACGACGCCGGTCGCTTTCATCTCGGCTTGGGCGTATATCGCGGCGATCCGGGACGGCCCGTCGAGTTCACCGACCGCGAGATCGCGGGCATCGTCGGTTTTGACCCTGCCGAGGTATTCCACCAGCGCGTACCGAGCCAGAGCGTCGGGCGGCAATTCAGCGAGTAGTTCGGTGATCAGTGGGAAGTGTTTGGGTCCCGCGATGAGGGCCAGTCCGTGGCAGGCGTAGTCGAGTAGGCGCGGCAGTAGTGGGGGTTCGTGGCGGATCTGAGTGATGATGAGCAGGTCGATGGCTCGTTGGTTGCCGCGGACGGCGGGGTCGGCGAGGTTGCGGATCAGTCCGGAACGGATGATCGAGCGATGCTCGGCTTCGGGCCGGGGATCTTGGCTTCGAGGTTGGTCAGCCAGTCCAGGAAGATCGGGATGCCTTGTGGGATGGTGCGCGGGCTGTTTGCGAGGTCGTCGAGGTGTAACTCGGTTCTTCCATGATCCGGCGGTCGAAGCCCTTGCGGCCGTGGACATATCGCGCGGGCAGGTCGTTCATCCATTCCAGGCCGCCGTTCTCGCTGCCGCAGGGCATACGCGCACAGCGAACAGTCGTCATTGTCATCGAGCTCCCTTTCTGATCAGCTGAATCTGCCCGGTTTTCGATCACCTTCTGGATACTCCGGTCGTTCATCTGGGTGCGGTGCCACCATAAGGGTCATGGTGTAGCCGTTCTCGCGGCCCCGTTGGCCTTCGTCTTTGGTCTCCCGTGGCTGCCCCGCAGCGAGTACAGGTCATCCAGCAGGGACACGGAACACCGTGCGCCGCAACATTGCCCACGCCGAGGCGAGCAACCCGCGGTGACGATGGGGCGATTTCGCACACCGAATCCACGCCTGCTGCTGCCATGCAGAGGTAAAGACATTGCAAAACAATGTCTTTCAAATCGGGCGCTTTCCTCCGGCCGTGTCATGATCATGAAGCTGACCAGTTTCGATGGGGTTGGCTTTCTGTGGGGTGACATCGGAAGATTAGGAGGGGCAGTGCTTTTCGTCCCAGAGTCGGTGCTTGGCATGGCAAGCACGATCGAGCCGGCCGTTGATGCCACCCAGGGGCACGCGACACGCATCGCGGGTTCTGGTTTCGAGGCAGCTCATGCCGGGCAGGACTATCTGGAGCAGGGACAGAAACTCGCGGCGGGAGTCGAGGGGCTCGTCACGATGCTGCAGTCATGGTCCGAGGCTTCCGGCGCTACGGTGGAGGTTCTGCGGCAGGCAGTGACAACGACGGTGACCACCGATCAGGAGCATCGGGCCCAGATTGCCGCCGCCGAGGGCGAGTTGGGATCGGCATGACGACTCCCCAACAGTATGAGCAGCAGTATCAAGCCAACCTAAACAAGGCGCAGCAGGACCTTGCGCGTTTCCTCAAAGAAGACGGCAACAGCTTCTTCGACAAGGCGATCTGGAACGACAAGCCCAAACTCACCGATTCCGATGTCAACAAACTGCTGGATCAGGCTGCTCCCGGGCTGGAGTGGTTCCGGTTGGCGCTTGTTCGCTACCACCGTGTGTGGGATGTGTTGAAGCTGCCGGGGTTCGACAGCATCGTCGTCGAGCCGCTGACTGTCGACGGTACGGCGGTCGGCGGTGAACGCATCGACACCATCAAGGATCCGAACGACGAGATCCGCCGACTAGAGGGGACGTACTACGACCAACAACGCAGCATGAAGCTCGACAGCCTGCGTAGTCTGGCCACGGCGCTCGACGGTGCCTCCTCAGGAACTGATTCCCACCCCAGCACGACCGAAATCACGACCGACTTAGCCGGCGTCAAGGACGCGGTGCCAGAGGCATGGCAGGGAAACGCCGGCGGAGCCGCTCAGGACTATCTGGCCGGATTACACGCGCACGCCGATCAGCAGAGCCAGTACCTGCAATCGGTTGCGGCAGCCATGAATGGCCTACCGGACGTACTACTGCAGATCGTCAGGGACAAGGCGAATTTCGTCGCCGCGTTCGACAGCTCCCAATGTCCGGTCGCTGGGCACGCTATGCGGCTCGGCGGTGGCGAAGACCCTGTGAGCACAATCATTTCCGTGGCGTCGGAAAGCACCACCTGGGGCTATCTTTACAGCGACACGAACCAAAAGGCCGCCGACCAGTTTCACATGACCAACGTCGGTCCCGGCACCAGCGACGGCTCCCAGAAGATCCGGGATGCCTGCAAACAATGGCTGACCGGTCATTTCGGCCCGGCGGTGCGAGAGGCTTTCAAAGCTTTCATCCATCAGTGCGCGCTGGCGGACTACTACATTCGCCGCGCCTATCAGCCGGTGATGGACCTGCTGGACAACCACGATGCCAAGTCGTTTCCCAAACCGCAGGACCAGCAGACACCAACACAATCGTCCACGTCGCAGACTGGTGGGGTAAACACCGGCGTCCAGACCGCGGGGGTCAACTCGACCACACCGCAGACCACGCCCCAATCGACATCAACAATCCCCACATCGGCTACCTCGACCACTTCGCAAATGAATCCGCTGCAGACGCTGACGAGCCTTGCCAGCCAAGCCAGCCAGGCCGGACAGACAGTGCAGCAAGGTCTCAGCCAGCTCGGGACCACCGTCCAACAAGGATTGACCGGGCTCAGCGGCGCAACGCCCGGTACGGGATCAACGATTGCCGGCACAAGCGAGACATCCGGATCGAGGACGCTGGCGGACTTCACTGTTGCCGGGCAACGTATGGCGGTGACGCAGGCGCCGGACGGTACGGTCACCGCGAAGATCACCGGACCCGACGGAAAGTCGCAGCAGTACTCGATGGGGATCAAGGACGGCGTGCCGTTCTTTACCCCGAGTGAGGAATCGACGACAACGCCCTCAACAACCCCTGACTCCGGGGCCCCCGCTGTCGGATCCACAGGCGGCAGCGGGGCAACAGCGCGGGTAGAGGCGCCAACGGCAACACTGTCTGTGCCGGTAACGCAGTCGGGAGCGTCAGTGGAGCAGACATCGCACGCCGCGGCGACCGATTCCACCTCCGGCTCGTACGCGAGCGGATCGCAGGCAACCACGGGATCGGCGACAAGCGGCATGCCCGGAAGTAGCGCGGCCGGAGCCAAGAGCACAACAGGCGGCGAACGTAGCTCCACCGGACTCGTACTACCCCAACCGATGTGGAACACCACTCCAGGTTTCGATGGAGTACTCGACGCCCCACCTGGACCGGACGGCGCAACGACCCTCGGTCCCGTGTTGGCAACGGCCGGGCCATTGGACAGCGGATCACAAGTGGCCTCGGATGTCGAAGCGCCTACCGATCCGGCATCGGCACCCGAGCCCGCGACAACGCCGGTTCCACGAGACGACGGCGTGAAGATCGAGATCGAAATGGACGATAAGAGATGAACTATGCGGCCGAGATGGACCGAATCGTCGCCGACTACACAGCGGCTTCACGCACGGTACTCAACCGGTTTCTCGACGCCGATGCGCGGACCGCTCGTAGCGGTGCCGAGGTGTTCGACGACGTCCGCCAAGAGCTGATCCAGCGCGAACAACAGCACCAGCAGACCCCGGAACAAAGAGCGGCTGACGAGGCCCGTGCCGAGCATGATCGACTGTTACGCGAAGCCGCCGACCGGGCTAGGGCGGCCGGGCGCAAGAACAGCAGGGACAACTACGTGATGCCAACCGATTGGACCGATGAGGACGAGGCCAGGGAAGAAGGTTATGGCTCACCGAAGTCCTGGCTGACCTAGGGCTCTATCAGTGGGCGGTTCTATTCGCCTGCGCAACAAGGTGTGTGGTTTTCGGAAGATGAGGTTGCGAGTTGATCTGGCCGGGACGTCCAAGTGTGTCCATCACGGCCCGAACGAGTGGTAGGGGGCGGTTATGAATCTGAGCCAGCGGGCTAAACAGGACACGCTCCATATTTCCGATTATCTGGCGGACAATACCCAGGTCTTGCCCGAGCCGACGGACGCGGATTTCGCGTGGGCACATGCGAATCCAGGCAAGTGGCAGCATTTCGTGGACCCGACCGCCGACAAATCGGCGATCCAGCAGACCAATGTGATCGGTGGCTGGTTGGCCGACGACAAGGGCGGATTCGCTGAGATCTGGTTGAATCCGGATTTCATACCGACTCCGCAGTACGCACGTCGGGACATCGCGAACGAGTTCGAGTTGGTGATGTGGCGCGTCGAGTACGGGTTCAACAACATCGGTCGATTCATCGACGCGTTCAGCCGCAGTGAGCTCATCGTGGTTCTGCCCGCCGATGATCCAGATGGACAGCGGGGTTTGCCGCTGGACGCCGTAGGGGAATCCACGCTCTTGGAGGTTCATACCTCTGCGGGCATGTTGCCCAGTGATGTCAACCCGTGGCTGCGCCGGACGGTCTCGGGCCGGGAAGTGCTCGAGCAGGTATGCACGCAGGAGCGGACGTGGGTGATCGTCAACCGCGAAAGCTTCCCGAACATGGAGTTGCGTGGCTCGGATCTGGCCAATTGGTGGCAGGAGTGGACTGCTGCCGAAAGCAATCGTCTCGCAACAGAATCCGGTGGTGGGTGATCGCGTGGAGCGATGGGAACAGGAACAGATCCGGTCCGCCAACGCTGGGCTGCGTTCGGCATTGGATGCGATCCAGAACGACTTCGACCGTGAGATCGATGAATTGGGCGAGATCCAGCGCAAGCTGGCCGCGATGAAGATCCATGCGACCACACCGAAGAATCTCGCGCGGGTGACGGTGAACTCATCCGGGATGGTCACGGAGATAACCATCGCCGATGACGCCTACCGTCGCAGCACACCGCACCAGTTGACCGAGGACCTCAATGCCGCGATCCGGGGCGCGGTCGAGGCGGCGACCGCAGCCCGCGAGAAGGTGCTCGCGCCCATCAAAACGATCGTGGACGGGATGGCCGATCTCAACGAAATCATTCCGGGCGCACCGAGTTTGCGGAATCTGCAGGCGGTGCTGTCGCGGACATCGCCGCCGCCCGAGCCATCCCGTTGAGCTGACTAGATCCCTGGAACCAAAGGCGCTGCCACAGCGTCGAAGTCGAAGACTGTCCGAAACCTGATGAGGGAGTGCGAACATGGCTGAACTATGGGCTGATCCCGACCGGTTGCGCGCGGTATCGCCGCAGTTCGAGCAGCTGGGCGATGATGTGAATTCGGCCTTGGAGACGCTTCGGCAGGGGATTCAGTCCGAGGGCCGCTGCTGGGGTGAGGACAAGCCCGGACAACAGTTCGAGCAGAACTATCCGCAGGGGGACGGCCAGGGCAGCGTCGGGGAATGCCTTGCCGCGCTGGCGAACCTGGCGACCAAGCTGAAGACAACCGGTGACCACATCACCACCACCGCCAACGGCCTCCAAAACCAAGATCAACACAACGCCGACCAATACCGGCCACTGTAGGGACAGACACCTATGACTCTGTGGTTTCCGCATCTTCCGGGCCCGCTGGGATGGCTGGAGGACTTCCTTGTCGGTCATTGGCCCGAGGGCGACGAAGACGCCATGCGCCGAACAGCCGAACACTGGTCGAACATGGCTAATGCCCTGCGAGAACTCCAGCGTCCTGCCGATCAAGCGATGAACACCGCTTTGTCCGCTATCGACGGCAAGATCCACGATGCGATGTCCACGTACTGGCAGGATGTCGCAGGCGGAGACGGCAGCGATCTAGAGAACCTCATCACTGCCTGCGACAGCTTCGCCCAGCAACTCGAACACGGTGCCACCGATATCGAGTACGCCAAGCTGTCCATTTACTTTTCGTTGGCCGCGATGTTGGCGATAGCATTCGTGCCCGGTATTGGTCAGGTCGCCGACCTCGCTGCCGCTGCCGCCGTCAAGCTCATCATCCGTAAGACGGTGCAAGAGCTGATCGACAAGCTTGCTGCCAAAGGCGCGGCATTTCTCGTCGAGCGAGTCGGTCTGGAAGCAGCCAGCCAGTTGGGTGAGCAGGCGGCATCGAGACTGGCTGCCAAGATCGTTGGTGAAGCCGCCGGCGGCTCGGCTTTTGGCACGGCTTTCGGCGCGGGCACGGATCTGGCCGCCCAGAGTGTCCAGATCGCTGAAGGCAATCGCGACGGCCTCGACCTGGGCTCCGTTGGCAGATCCGCTGGCGCAGGCGCCATTGCCGGCGCAGTGGCCGGGCCGATCGCGGCAAAGGCCGGCCAGAGTCTGGCCAGTACGGTGGGCACCGACGTCGGATCGAATTCGCTGGGCGGAGTGCTGACCCGCGGCGTGGGTGCAGTCCCCGGCAACATCGCCGGCAACACCGCAGCCGCTTTCGCAACGTCCGGAGGGCACGTCGACTTCAGCACCGTCGCCGACGGCGCAGGCGCCGGATTCGGTCGCGTCAAACCACATGAAGTTGTCACCACGCACGAGACCGGATCATCGACCGGCACCACGACCCCAGCCAGCACTCACACCGACACCTCCCACGAACCCCCAGTCACCACTGGCAGCGAGCGCCCCTCGACCGCCACCGCATCCACACCGACGCCCCAAACCCACACCGACACCGCGTCCTCGTCCAGCGCAACGCACTCGGAAACGACCTCGTCGGCCGCCGCGACCACAACAGGAGTCCAGGAAACCCACGGCCCGAACTCCACTGCCGTCGGCCAAGACAATCCGATTGGGGCCCAATCCAATTCAGCAGGAACCGGCCATACCGCCGACAGCCGTTCCGTTTCCTCCGACTCATCTGCCGCCCCCGCTAGCAGTACCGGAGGGCACTCAGCCCTTGACCGTGGCGCCGCAGGACAGGCATCGTCGGCGACAACCACGGCACCCACACCGGACCGACAAGTCGCGCAGGGGACAGCGACACCTGTCTCCAACGCGGCTACCCCCGTCGGCGACCGTCCCTCGCCTGCTAGTACGGCTCGGGCATCCACCGACGTTCCCCAGCGTTCGGAGGTTTCGCCCCGATCAGACACACCCGCCACGTCCGATCGCGCCACAACCTCACAGCGCCCCGGCGATACTCCTCGATCATCCAGCAGCATCGACACACCGGATCGGACGGCGGCAACGCCCCCGGCACGGGAAACCAGCAGCAGCACACCACGTCTCGATTCCGGACCGCACCAACCGACTGAGCGGACACCGGGCAACGGGACTGGGGACCGGTCACCACACCCCAACTCAGCCGCCAGTCGACCCGATACCCACCTGCCGGGTCCACGTGACACCGCCTCCCCGACACGAGAGACCGCAAACTCGGCGAGTTCGCGCAACCCGGACACGGGACAACACACCGCGCCCCGCCCCCAAGAATCTGCTACCAACCGTGCGCCTACCGCCGACCGCAATACGCCTGCCGCGGACCGCAATACAGAGCCCCGCAGCCACCGTGCATCAGGCGACGATCCCAACAGCGTCCCAGATCGACGAGCCGCCGATCTTTCGGACCGGCCCGACGGCACAGACCATCACACACTCGAGCCAGAAGTTCGTGACACCTGGACCGAGGGCACGGGCGACCAGGCACCGCAGGTCGTTGCGCACCCGCCTTCCAGCGGTGACATCCGTGCAGGTTCTTCGACACCAGGCCAGCGCCGCAGCGACTCGCCACACACGGATTCGACTGATCACTCGCCCCGTGACACCGCCGTACCAGACGAACCGGACCTCGCCTATTCGGGCGGAGCGGTCCGGCCACGCGACGACTTCGCGGCGTTCGAATGGGCCGAAAACGCCTACGACCATTTCCGAAGCGACGACCGTGATATCGACGACATCGCCAGCGTTCTCGCCGACCATCCGCGCGTCGACAGGACGCACTTCACACACGACGATGTCCAGCAGATCAAGAACCACCTGTTCCGCGAAGAACATCCGATCCAGGACTATGACGGAACCGTCGCACACCGACGCTACGACGCGGACCCCGACATCGCCGAAGCATGGATCCGACTGCGATCCGGTAGGCCGCACCCCGCCGATCTCGTGCTGTTCGAACACGAACTCGCGGAGTCGAACTACTATCGCGACAACCCGGGGGCGCTCTATCAAGAGGCCCACGCATACGCCAACATCGACCACAACTGGGCACCGGTTGCGGCGCCGCGCAGCGGCGAACGGTACGACACACTATGGGGACCACACGATGGCGCTACTGATCTACTACAACCGAATCAGGAACGACCCGAACGAGGTGGCATACCAGTTCGGGGAGACGAGGGACAACCTCGACCGCGTCCTGACGATCGATACGACCAACAACACCGCCCGCACGGACCAACCGGAGGACGTGATTTTCCGGTCCGCGGCGGGACAGATCATGCTCCGGGCCAAACGCGAGAAAGCATGGCCGCAGAACGGGGTAATCGCCTCCTAACCGAGGGCGGCGAGCGCCGCGACACATCGGTCCCCGAACCGATCATTGGTCATTCGCCTCGGCCCGGAATGCCCAGCGGAGGCGAGCACGCCTTCCCCGATCCCGGCTCTCACGACCCGGCGGCGAGCCGCAGCCACCCATCAGATCCTGATAACCACAGTGCTGGAGGCGATCCGGCGGCGCGACCGGATGAGGCCAAATACTGGCCGAAGCTGCCGGTGGAGAGCAAGCCGTACTACGCCAATCCGGACTACCACGACCCGATCGCCGAACGCGAATACGCGCGCGACCACCCGGTGAGTCCTGAAGCGCAGGATATCCGGTCCCGCAACAGCATCGAGGAATATCCGGAGCTGGCCCGACTGTCCGACTCCGAGATCGAGCTGATCCGCCGGAATCAGGATGTCGTGCTCAACGAGTCGGCCAACAAAGCCATGCGCAACGGTGACGAGGCGCTGCTGGCGAAACACGATCTCGAGATCCGGGCATTGGTCAACGCCTACAACAAACTGCCCGACCATCAGGGTGTGGTCTATCGATCTCTGTATATCGACGACCCCGCAGCTCTCAAGAGGTTTCTCCAGTACTACAACCCCAATAGGTCTGACCCGGTAGTCATCGATCCTGGCTTTGCGTCCTCGGACAAGGAAACCTCGATGGCAGGCGGAAATGTCGAGCTCATCATCAAGTCCCGCTACGGTAAGGACATCTCCTGGGCCAGCCTCAACCAGGCCGAGATCATCTTCCCGCCGGGGCACCAGTTCCGGGTCGATCACATGTCGTTCGAGCCGGGTAGACGCCCGCACGACCCGGGCAAACACATCATCCGTCTCACCGATCTAGGAAGGACTCCCGATGGCCATCAGTCCAGAGGAAATGAAACAGATAGCGCTAGAAATTCTCGGCCCGACGCTGCGCCAGTCCAACCCCGACCCCGAGAGTCAGGAAGCAGTACGGGAGATGGACGCCCACCGAGCCGCATTGGAAGCGAAGGGGCGTCGTCCAGCATCGGAGGAGCAGGTCAAGATCTGGCAAGCCTGGGGGGAGTCGGAACTGAAGCGTATCGCTCGGGAACAGGGAGAAACGACGGAATAGAACCGGAATCGGTTGCACCGCACCATGGTCCGGTCGACCGCCCGGTAACGTCGACGACGCGCGCACCGGAATCAGAGCCGCCGCGGTGGGCACGCCCGGATTCGATGACTGAAGCCGACGCCCACCAATCTCACGCGCGGCCCGATGCTCGCTCCGAATACTCCGAAAATGGCTCTCTCACAACAGAACACGCGCCGACACCCACTCGAGCCCCGTCTCTGGAGCCGCCACCGCAACGTCGAGGCTTCGACCCCGAAGTCCACAAATACGTCGCCCGATTCGACGACGGCCGCCTCATTCCGATGGACCCGTTCTATAGCGGCGAATACAACCCACACATCGGCCGCTACCAACCCACCCAGCAAGAAATCGCCGCCGCCCGCGCCCACCCACCGGGCGAGAGCCCACACGACATCCAGGTGCGCAACTGGCTCAACACCCAGCGACAATCGCACCCCAGCGATCCTGCTCCGGAGTCCCAGCCTCCAGCACCACAGGAACCATGGAGGTCGTCGCGAACACCGGAATCGCTGCCACCGATAACTCACGCACCGACGCACGAGCCGACGACACCACATCCGCCGACCACGCCTGACCCGGCCCCCCGGCAGCCCGTATCGCCAGATCATTCACAGGCACAATCGCATTCGGTGTCACAGCACGCTCCCGAATCACCCTCGCCGCACGCGCCGTGGACGGCCTCGCGTGCCCCCGAGTCACCACTGCCGACACCACATGCGCCTGCGCCGGAGTCACACTCTCCGACACCGCCGACGCAACATTCCCCTGAAACACACCGACCCATCTCACCTGCGCCGCATCACTCGCCAACGAATGTGGCGCCGGCGCCCCACAATTCGCCCACTCATACGCCGACACCACCACACCAGCCGGTAGCCCGCACACCATCGACACCACACCAGCGTCCACCAGAACTCAGCCCGCACCAGGTCCCGCCACCGCACCCCCGCACTTCACTGGCGCCTCCCGAATCCCCTCGCAGCTCAACACCCCCGCAAGTCATCGAGTCACACACACCGGTCCCGCCAACACCGGTACGACATGCAGATCCAGCGGAACACTCAGCGCCGCACTCGGATTCGCGCGCACCGCAGCAGCGCGGTCCGCAGGCACATAGCTCAAATGATCCTCAGCATCCGGGCAGAGCGCCGAGGCCGGATCAGCCTGGTCCACACCAGGGTCCGCAACGACTGTCGCCTCAAGAGTTTCAGCAGGCACACCAAGTGCGACAGATACGTGAGTGGTACCGCCAGCAGCTGCCCGAGGGCGGCCATACCACTCAGGTGCCCACCGAGCATGGGGCGAATACCAAGCCCGCCTATGACTTCCGGCGCTACCCCGATGAGCACCAAGGTTCCCTCGCGGTAGCCGGCATCAAGGTGCATGTCACCGCAGACCGCAGCGTATCCCCGGAACAGGTGGCGCGGTTGTGGGAAAGGGCGCAGTTGGCAACGGATCTGACCTTCAATCACGGTCAGCGGTTGTTATCCGGTGACCGGGTGCTGATCGACTTGGTGCACACGCCGGATCCGGCGGCGGCGAACCTGCACATCCACGTCAGTGAAACCGCCGGCCCCTGGCATCCCGACGCCCACCCCGACGCGATCGTCCAGCAGTTACGCGACCATCTTGGACTGCAAACCGAACCAGGCCAGCGCGGACACGGGTTCAGCCCGGACGAGATTCACCAGCTCAGCAACGACATCGCCAAGGCCAATACCCCAGTCACCCGCGGCGACATCGCGGATAGTCGGGTGATCGGAGAAGGCAACCTCAACGACATCGAGGATCCCGCGTATCAGCACGTAGTCGAGGATTCCGTCCGTGCTGGCAATCGATTCCTTGTTGGTGCCGATCCGCACCTGTACGCAGAGCACATCAACGATGGTGGCCCCACGAAACCGGGTCGTAGCAACGACTGCAGTGATTGCACGATGGCCATCCTGTCCACGCACAACGGTCGGCCGATGGCCGCTGCCCCTCGATGGCCGGATGTGTTGCCTGACGGCAGCATCGACACCCGCGCCGGTGAAGCGCTCGGTCTACAGCGCGCCGAAGCGTGGATCGGCGGCACTTGGCAACATTTCAACGACAGCGGCAGATCGATACCCGAACAGTTCCAGGCATTGCATGACTGGGTAGCTCAACAGGGCCCAGGTGCGTCAGCATACGTGCACAACGCCTGGCACGCCCGCGACCCGCAAACTGGGCAAAAGCTCTACAACCCGGACGGCAGCCCGATCATGGGGGGTTCGCACGCTACCGCGATCGTCTACCCGCACGGGGCAAGCGGGCCGATGTGGGTCGACGCGCAACCGAAGCCACCGATCATCTCCGATAAGCCGCCGGCGCACCTGGTCGACAGGTCGATGGGGGTGCGATTCATGATTTGCGACCCGAATGGAGGATCACATGGTGGCACAACGGTTCCAAACCGAGGAACAGGTCCAGCAGTATCTGGCCCAGGCATTCCCGAGTTTGCAGTTCGAAGGGCCGATTTCGTTCCAGCACGGATGGGTGTGCCGTCCGAAACTCACCCCGGAGGAGATAGCGCGGGGCATGGATCTGGGCCTCACCAGTTACGTGGTGAACCGGGAGACGGGCGTGGTGACGGTACACCCGAGTCTGGATCCGTTCACGATCGGGGAGATGTACGACCAGGCGATCGAAGCGGGCCAACCGGTCCAGGGCGCCCAGATCTACCCACATCGCACCCGGACGACAATTCAACGCACACAAGAGGACTCAGAGATGATCCAGTATCAAGTCCGGATCGAGTCGCTGGTCCAACCCCCGGAGCCGACCGAGGAATTCCAGCTGACCATCACCAAGCACCCGCTCCGTATTCGGCCGACCTGGGCGCGCGCGACACGCGCAGCGGCGTGGGCGGAATGGAAATCCCGTCAGGACGGGACCTGGCCGGAACAGGGGACCTTCGAGGACTAGGCCCCGACCACGGTTACCCACCGCCAGCGGCTGAGTGGACCACCCAGTCACACACGCAATCGCCGGGCGCAGAATCGAGCGCCGGTGTGAGCTTCGAAGCTCCTCTTGATCGTGTCTCGCATTCGGACCTGCCGACCAGCCGATCCGGATCTGCGCCCGGAGATCGGACGATAGAGACAGGTCGACCATCGCAAAGCGACCGCGTAACCGATCCTGACCACGCGCTGGACCGGTCCCCTGGCATCGGCCGACCACCAGCTGACCGTGCCAATGGCGAAGTATCTGAAGCCACCGGATCCGACCGTGGAACGTCAGCTCGGGATCAACAAGAAGCCCGTCCGCCCACGAATCAACACCCACGAGATCCACGAATTGCGTCTCCACACGAAAGCTCCAGCGAACATTCGCAACCGCGTGAACCAGACGAGGGCAACGACGCGTAGAGATGGTGCGCGCTGAACGCTTACGCGAGCAAGCCCGAGCGCTGGAGCGAGAAGGTAGAACGCTGTCCTGAGCGGGGAACATGTGCAGGGTCGCATCGCGGTGACGGTTCCGCCGAGAACGGAACCAAACGAAATCCGGCAATAGGAACAAGGTGAATCCATGACGGGATGGCATGCGCTGACCGATGACGAGATAGTCGAATTGACTACCGGCTTGCGGTCGTTGGACTGGTCGTGGCAGCTGCAAGATGTGCCCGCGATAGCGGCAAGGTTCGACTGGCAGATATTGATGACCCGAAAGGATTGGGTCATGCTCGACTGCGGCTTCGGGCTGAGCAGCGGTTCGGTAGACGGCCGCGATGGGGTAGCCGAGTCCATCAAGTTGATGGTCACCGACTCCGCGAGCGAGGACGCGACCGGCCGAGCAATGGTGCGTGACGCGTTGGTCAGGATGACCGACACCATAACCGGCGCCCTCGGCGAACCAACCGCCCGCATGCCGGGGGAATCCGCAGAAATCCGTTGGGCTTTCCCGGAAACAACATTGCGCCTGAAGAATCTGAGTCTCGCACATACTGTCCAGCTGACGTATCAGACGAACGCCTCCCTGGCGGCTCTCGATAGATCCATCGAATTCGAACAGCAGGGCCTGACATGACGGATTGGACGGAATTCACCGAGCGACTGGCCGAGCAGTTAGCTGTACTGCCCGCAGGCGCGATTGTAAAGATCGTAGAAGCGGGGCTCCCCCCGGGCCACCAACGGTTCGCGCAGTTCGCGCAGACCGACAGCGAGCTACTGGCCGAATTGGCAGGCGATGAGTTCCTCGAACCCACCGCGCGGCCTGACGAAACGGGACACCGCCTGATCACCGAGAGAGGCTGGCAGGAACCCGATGCCGACCACGGCCCCTACTGGTGGATCGAACTGCCATGGCCGGTCAATTCAGCCATATACAGCCAGTTGGCGGCAATGGTGGTGACCGGACTCCGTGACGCATTCCGAATCAGCGCCCCAGGGTCCTTGACCTACACCGCATGGAACAAGAACGCAGACGAACGCGACCTTCACCTGCCACTGCTCGGGCTGGCACGTCAGGTTTGATCGGTTGTCATCCGAGCTTTCGGGATCCGAGCCGGTCGCCCCCGACCATCGGCTCCCATCACCACCCGCAGCATCGGCTGATCGGCCTCCCACCGAGGACGCGTGCCCCTTCTCCGATAGCGACCGCGCAAGATGCACGATCGCTATGACCAGCACCCGCCGCCCCACGGAGGTTCTTGACCAGGCACTACGGTCACAAGAAGCGGGTCTGAACCACATTCATCACGTGATGAAACACCTTGAGTGAGACTTACTGCCGCAGCACACTTTCGGAACGCTCGCGCGACGGGCTTGCACAGCGCCATGCCGACCTACCCGCTCCCTTGAAGAATGGCCATCATTATGAGACAGGCTGCCGTGGCCACCTTTTGAGACAGAAGCAGAACCAGCAGGTCGGAGAGACGATGCTGGCCAAGACTTTTGAGACCCTACAGTTCGGGCTTTGTAGGCTCTCGAAACTATTGTTCAAACCTCATCAGAGATCGCGACTCAGTGGCCAGTTTGCCAATTTCGGTGAGATTGTCTCGGCATGACTGCGTGGTTTGACCGAGCTTCCGGGTGGATGATCCAAGGAAGTTACTTCCGATGCTGGGAGATTCCGCGATGGTGATCGCTATGGCTCGATCGTCGAAATCGCTTGCAGGGTCGGTGGATATGAGTGCGGCATTGCTCGCCCGGCGCCGTGCAGAGGACACTAGCGCGGAGATACGACCATTACCCGGCGTCAGCGTCGATGACGTTGTTACCGCGTTGTCGTGGCGGACCTTTCGCTGGCGTGGAGGTCAGAAGCACTATTCGGGGACCTACGATCGGCGACCGAGTCCGGGCACGTGATCTACGAATCGCGGCTAGAGCTGGCACGGCTGCCGGCCACACCGTGAGACAACCTGGACAGCCACTCGTCGCAGCTTCGGGCGATGCCAAGGGTGGTGAGAACCAGCTCTCCGTACGGGGGACACCGCAGGCGGCCGACACCGGACCCTGACCGCCTCCCTGCTCATCGCCGTTGGCCTGATCGGCGCCTCGGCCGGAGTCGCCCACACAGACACGAGGACGAAACCGGGCGGGACTGTCGCCTACACCTGTGAGTCGAGCGGGTCCACCTACGACGTCGGCGGCAAGGTCTCCAATCCCGACGGCACCTACCTGGTCTGCCAATCCGACGGCACCTGGAAGCGGACCGAGCCGCCCACCAACAGCGGCCCAGGGCAGGTCAGCCCCGGCTACCGCTCACCGATTCCCGGTATCACCCCGGGGGTTCGATAAACCGGCTCTTCACAGTTGAGGGTGTAGTTGCGGTCTGAACCCGCCGACTTCGAGCAGGCTCCCGGCGATGTAGTTGGTGAGGTTGCCGAACCCGAGGTCTTCCCGATGGGTCCTCTACCCCCTACTCGGCCTCCCGATCTCGGCCACGAACGCGGAGTAAGTGGCCCACGGGGATGCCGTGGCCCCAGACGACGGCATGAACGATTGGGGGGCCCGGATGAACTGGCTTGTGGGGCCCTCAATGGCAGGCCTGTCGTCTGTGCGTCGATGCATCCGCAATGCATTCGCCGAGCAGTAGTGCAGCGACGGCCTCCGGGGTGATTCGTACTCGCACCCGGGCCGATGTGGTCCGCGATCGGATACCCTGGCCGGCCTGGCAGCGCTGTACGGGACATTGACAGATCCGTCGGACTGCGCCGCCGGCTCGGACTGATTTCCGGCTGATAATTCCAGTTCGGTAACGTTTGTCGCCCCAATTACGACGTTCTCCTTGACACACGGCCTGTCGGGGGGCCTGTCCGTCCACTTGTCGGTTAATTGGATTGGGGAACGGGACATGGCTCTTCGGGAGTTCTTTGCGCGCCATCGAATGGCTTCGGCTGTTGCGGCGCCCGCGGTGTTGGGGGTGGCGGCGGTTGTCGCCGCTTCGTTGGCGCTGACATCGTCGCCGCAGACCAGGGATACGCAGCTCACGTCGTCGGTTACCGAATGCCACGACATGGTGACGATCTCGGTGGCGGGGCGCGGGGATACGCCTGTTGCGGGGACGACGAAGTTGCTGGTCGACGCCAATGGTGCGGAATTACCCGCGGCGCTGTCCGGTGACCATTCCAGTGAATGGGTCGATCCGGTGGTCAATGCTCCCGCGAATGCCGTCGAACCCGGCTCGTACGCGGCTGTCTACATTGCGTATCCGGCGAATATGGCCAGCTACGAGGATGCTGTCAACACCGGTGTCGCGAATACCGAACAGGTGATGCGGGAGATCGCACAGGCCTGCCCGGATACCAAGTTCTCGATCGTCGGATACAGCGAGGGCGCCGATGTCGTCCGGCGGGTCGCGATGACCGTCGGGCATCAAGAGGCCGATAAGGACGGTGGATACGGGATCGTCGATCCGGCCAATGTGGTCGGTGTCGTCATCCTCGCCGATGCGGGTCGCACGGCGGGCGATGGACCGTTCCCCGGTGCGCAGGACCCGAACCATCCCGACGGCTTCGACCAGCAGTATCAGAACGGCGCGAATCCGACACCGGGTCAAGGTGCGCTGCCGGGTACCAGCGGTGACTTCGGCGCGCTGAACGGCAAGATCGCGTCGTTCTGCTCCGACGGCGATCTCACCTGCTCGGCGCCGCAGAACATTTCACTGCTGCAGTTGGCGGTCAATGTCGGCCGTCAGTTGAACGTCGACGCGCTCGAACGCGACGGGCTCACCCCGGCGACCGGGCAGGACGTCGCGGTCACCCTCGGCAACATCGCGCTTGCCGCGTTCGCGGATATTCAGTCGCAGCCGAATTGGATGCAGAGCAACGAGACCTTCCTCCAGGTACTGCTGCGGGTTTCGGATCCGGCGTACAAGCCGGGTGCGACGCCGACGACCCCCGCGAAGGCGGATTCGATCGCGACCAACGACATGTCGTCGCTGGCCTACCTGCCGCAGAAGGTGTTCAACGAGATCGTCGGTCTCATCGTGACGAACCAGAACACCATCCCGGTGATCATGAGCGACCCGTACCAGCAAACGCTCGGCCCGAACCACACCGGTCACCACTTCGACTACTGGCATGACGCGAACGCTGCCGACGGCAAGCCACTGACCTCGGCCGAGTACGCGGCCGCCTGGCTCACCCACCTGGCGCAGCAGGCGCAGGCGGGTAAGACGGTCGATACGACCGCCAAGCCGGACGAAGCTGACCTGGCCGCGGCGTACAAGGCGGCGACCACTTCGCCGACGCCGACGAGCCAACCGACCACGAGCACGACCGTGGCACCCACGACCACCAAGACCGGTGTCAGCAGCACAACGACGCCGCCCTCGACAACGTCGGTGCCACCGTCCACGACCTCGAGCCCGGCAGTCACACCGGAGGTGACAACCACACCGGCTCCGACTTCGGCCGCGGCACCCACTGACACCACCAAACCGACCACGACCACGACCGCGCCGACCACCACAACAACAACGACATCCGCAGTGCCGACCACCACCAGTACGAAGTGACGATGCGGCCCTGAGTTCGGCGATCTACGCATGGTGGCCGAACCCAGGATCAGCCGCTGCTCGTAGCGATTCAGCGGTCGAGGGACCGGATGGCGGCGTTCAGGTCCGCATCGACGCCTGCGACGAGCGCGAGGGCATCAGCCAAAGCCTTGCGACGCTCGGCGAGGGCGGTCGGGTGGTGGCGGGCCGAAGTCCGCTCCAGATCGGCGGCGGTTCGTTCGACTCGACGATGCACGACCGCGACCCGTTCGGTCGCTTTGGTCAGCGCGGGACCAACCTTCCTCGTCTTACGCGCGACTGTGGCCGGATCGCTGCCGGATGCGTGCAGGCCCACGCGGACTGCGCGGACGGGCAGTACCAGTTGGCGGCGCAGGGTTTCGGCGGTGCTGGTTTCCATGTCGAACCTCTCGGGTGATCGTCGAGTGCCACGTGGTTCGTGGCCTGAACACGACGATGCCGCCCGCCGCTGACATCGCGCTGACATGGGTCCACCTGCTTGCGGCTAACCGCGCAATGTGCCGATGGGGATGCCGAGGTCAGCGATCAACTGTTCGACTCGTTTGTGGATATCGTCGCGGATGGGACGGACCTCGATGAGGCCGAGACCCGCCGGATCTTCGACGATCCATTCGTCGTAGCGCGGGCCGGGGACCAGGGGGCAGGTGTCGCCGCAGCCCATGCTGACGATGATGTCGGCGGCGCGGATGATTTCGTCGGTCCAGGGTTTGGGGTATTCGTCGGCGATATCGATACCGATTTCGGCCATCGCCTCGACGGCGGCCGGGTTGAGGGCGGCGCTGGGCTCGGAGCCGCCGGACCAGGCGATCGCTCGGCCCTGGGCGAGGTGGGTGAACAATCCGAGCGCCATCTGTGAGCGTCCGGCGTTGTGCGTGCACAGGAAGAGCACGGCCGGCTTGGGCTGGGCGACTTTGCCCTGCACCCGGGCCATGGCCTGCAACCGCTGGCGGCCGAAGCGTTCGGCGAGTGTCGGTAGATAGAGGGTCACCGTCGCGCGAGCGACGAAATCATCGTAGGAGTCGTACAGGAAGCGGTGGACGGTTTCGAAGTCGAACATGGACGCGAACTCATCGCGCAGCCGGGCCTCGGCATTGTCGAGGGCCGTCTGGTGGTCGAGGGCGAGCAGGCGATAGTGGGGCGTCGCAGAGGCGGCTGAGCGTTCGGTCGCATCCGACTGTTCAGGCTGAGACACTCCCCCAGCCTGTCAGCTCGTCGAATACACCACCAAACGAACATCCCGTGAACCGGCTCGTACTCGGCCGTTCACCGACACCGTGCCGACCGCCGCCGTCGAGCTCCGGTACCAACACAGTTCGCCCTCGAATCATGGGATGAAAACGGATAGGCTCCGGTGCGGGAAATGGATCGGAGGGTCGCACGATGACCAAGCGCGGCTGGGCATTGTTCTTGGCGATGGGCGTCATCTGGGGCGTGCCCTACGCGATGATCCGGATCGCGGTGGCGGACTTCGACCCGATCGTGGTGGCATTCGGCCGCACCTTCCTCGGCGCGCTGCTCCTGCTGCCGGTCGCGCTGTACACCAAGACGCTCGCGCCGGTGTTCCGGCGGTGGCGTCCGCTGCTGCTGTACACACTGGTCGAGATCACCGGTCCGTGGCTGCTCATCGGATTCGCAGAGACCACATTGAACAGTTCGACGGTCGGCCTGCTGATCGCCGCGGTGCCGCTGATCGCGGTGGTCATCGTGACCAAGCTCGGTCACGACCGCTTCGACGCGCGCCGCACCATCGGCCTGATCGTCGGTTTCGCGGGTGTGGCGGCGCTGGTCGGACTCGATATCGATCTGAGCGAGCCCGCCGCCATCGGCGCCATCGCGCTGACCACCATCGGCTATGCCGTCGGCCCGATCATCATCAACCGCGCGCTCGCCGACCTGCCGCCGATGGGCGTCGTCACCGGTTCGCTGATCCTCGCTGCGGTGATCTACCTCCCGTTCGCTGCGCTGCGCCGGCCGTCACATTTCACCGCCGACGCGTCGTGGTCGGTGCTCGGCCTCGCCGTAATCTGCACGGCCGCAGCGTTCTTGGTCTTCTTCGCGCTCATCGGCGAGGTCGGCCCGGCCCGGGCGACGGTCATCACCTATATCAATCCGGCGGTGGCCATTCTGCTCGGCGTAACCCTGCTGAACGAGCCGCTGACCATCGGCATGGGTATCGGCTTCCCGCTGGTCATCCTCGGCTCGATCCTCGGCACCGCCCGCACCCGCGCCGCCGACCAGCCCGCCGCCACACCGGCGCCGAGCCATACCTCCTAGGCGCTACCGGCGGTGGAATGATGTCCGGGTGGCAGCGCACAATCGGACCGTTCCGGCGGATATGGCAGACACCCGCACCGCCTACGACGACATCGCGGACAGCTACGCCGAATTCGCCAGAGACCGTCTCGCGACCAAGCCATTCGACCGCGCCATGCTCGGCGCATTCGCAGAACTGGTGCGCGCCAACGGTGACGGAGTTCCATCGGGTACTCGCCATCACAGGGCACGCCCCGCTCGCCTTCCAGGCCACCGCTGGCGACTGCTTGCAGATCGCTCGAAAGGGTCAGTCCGTCCAGGATGTGGAACCGTTCGACCACAAGGTCATTCGCGCCTATCGGTGGTCACCGGATCGGCTCGCCACGCTGGCGCAGCAGGCCGGTTTCACGCCGATCGCCCGGCTGGTCCGGGAACCGGATCCCGACGAGCGGGGCCGCCGGGCCTATCTGCTGCTGGTCAAGGATCGTTGATTCGGCGAACGCGGTTGCGCGCCGTTCAGTAAGGTTGGGGACAGCGCGCAGGATTCATGGCTGCGCGGGCCCGTCCGACATCGTGGTCGATACCTTTCACAAGCTTCACCACCGTCGTCAGGGGGCGACTCACCCATGGAGCTCATTTCTCCGATCGATGCCGTATTCCTACTCGCCGAATCCCGCGAGCACCCGATGCATGTCGGCTCGCTGCAACTATTCGAGGCGCCGGAGGACGCCGGGCCCGACTTCGCCCGGCACATCCACGAAAAGTTGTTGGTGGACAACGAATTTCACCCCACCTTCCGCAAGCGCCAGGCCACCTGGCTCGGCGCACCGCGGTTGGCGTGGACACAGGCCGAGGGCGTCGAACTCTCCTATCACCTGCGCCGGTCGGCGCTGCCGAGTCCGGGGCACTTCGATCAACTGCTGGAGCTGGCCTCCGACCTACACAGCACGTTGCTCGACCGGCACCGCCCGCTGTGGGAGATCCACCTCGTGGAGGGGCTGAGCGACGGCCGTTTCGCGGTGTACTCGAAGATGCACCACGCGTTGATCGACGGCGTGACCGCACAGCGGGTGCTGGCGAAGACCCTCACGAATGATCCACACGCGAGCGAAACGCGCGTGCCGTGGAACCTGCCGCGGTCCAACCGCCGGGCCGAACCGCCGGGGTCCCTGGCCGGCGGGATCGCACGAAATCTATTGTCGGCGGCCGGTTCCGGTCCGGCCGTGCTGCGGGTGGCCCGCGCCGCGCTACTGCGCCAGCAGTTGACCATGCCCTTCGAGGCGCCGCGCTCGATGTTCAATGTGCCCATCGGCGGGGCGCGCCGCTGCGCGGTCCGGTCCTGGCCGCTCGAACGCGTCCGGCAGGTCAACAAGGCCACCGGCACGACCGTCAACGATGTGGTGCTCACGATGTCGGCCGGTGCCTTGCGCGGATATCTGATCGAGCAGAACGCGTTGCCCGACAAGCCATTGATCGCCATGGTCCCGGTCTCGCTGCGGACCGATGAGGACGCGACGGAGGCCGACGGCGTCAAGGTCGGCGCGATCCTGTGCAACCTCGGCACCGATATCGCCGACCCGATCGAACGGCTGCGGGTGGTGAGCGACTCGATGCGCCGCAGTAAAGAGGTCTACAACTCGCTCTCGCCCACCCAGACCATGGCCCTGTCCGGGCTGATGCTGAGCCCGTTGGCGCTGACCATGTTGCCCGGCATGTTGTCGTTGACGAACCCGCCGTTCAATATCGTCATCTCCAACGTCCCCGGCGCCAAGGAACCCCAGTACTGGAACGGCGCGCGACTCGACGCCACCTATCCGATGTCGATCCCCTGCGAAGGGCAGGCCGTCAACATCACCCTCACCACCAACGCCGACAACCTGGACTTCGGGCTGGTCGGCTGCCGCCGCAGCGTGCCGCGACTGCACAGCCTGCTCGACCATCTCGAGAACTCGCTGACCGAACTCGAGCAAGCGGCCGTCTGAACCGGCGGGTTGCCGGAAATCCCTGTCTCGACCTGGGCTGTCTGCGCCGCATCGCGGGACTCTGATCGGGTCGTCGGGAAACGTCTATCCCAACAAAACTAGAACGTGTTACATTCGAAGTCAGGCGCCCGCGCCTGTCGACGAAGCCGCCGCCGCGTCATGGTGATATCTGCGGTAACCGGCCGAATCGACAGGGCGGGCCGGAGACCAAATATGTAACCCGTTCCAGGATCTCCAGCCGGTCGCTCCGGCTGTGGGCCAAGTAGGGAGACCAGCACGCCATGCGTACCGAAATCTGTGACCGGCTGGGGATCGAATTCCCCATCTTCGCCTTCACCCACTGCCGCGATGTGGCGGCCGCGGTCAGCAATGCCGGCGGTCTCGGCGTGCTCGGCGCGGTCGGCTTCACCGCCGAACAACTGGAGGTCGAGCTCACCTGGCTCGACGAGCATGTGCACGGCGTCTACGGTGTCGACCTCGTCATCCCGTCCAAATACGAGGGCAAGGGCATCGATGATCTGAGCCCCGAACAGCTGGAAGCCAAACTGGCGGAACTGGTTCCGCAGGGCCACCGCGATTTCGCCGAGAAGCTCCTCAACGAACACAACGTCCCGCATCTGCCCTCGGCGGAGCATCACAATCAGCTGCTCGGCTGGACCGCCACCACGGTCGCACCGCAGATCGAGGTGATCCTGCGCCACCCGAAGGCCAAGCTGGTCGCCAACGCACTCGGCACGCCGCCGGATGACGTGATCAAGCAGATCCAGGATTCCGGCCGCCTGATCGGCGCGCTGTGCGGATCGGTCAAGCACGCGCTCAACCACAAGCGGGCCGGACTGGACTTCGTGGTCATGCAGGGCACCGAGGGCGGCGGTCACTGCGGTGAGATCTCCTCGCTGGTGCTGTGGCCGCAGGTGATCGACGCGATCGGCGATCTGCCCGCACTCGCCGCCGGTGGCATCGGCAACGGCCGTCAGGTCGCCGCGGCCATGGCGATGGGCGCGGCGGGCGCGTGGACCGGCTCGCTGTGGCTGACCGTCGAAGAGGCGAATGTGCCGCCCGCGCAGATGCAGACCTACATCGAGGCCTCCAGCCACGACACCGTGCGCTCGCGGTCCTGGACCGGTAAGCCGTGCCGCATGCTGAAGAACGACTGGACCGAGGCGTGGGAGTCGCCGGAGAATCCGGACCCGCTGCCGATGCCGCTGCAGATGATGGTGGCCCTCGACGGCGTCAAGCGCGGACACCGTTACCCGGAGGCCGCCAAGGATGTGAACTTCAACCCGGTCGGTCAGGTCGTCGGCATGATGAACAAGGTGGAGCGCTCCGCCGATGTGATGGCGCGGCTGATCAATGAGTACGTCGAGGCATGCGATCGCCTCAACAAGCTCAATAGCGCTCTGTAGGAACGACATCCATACTTGGGGCCCCGGGGCATCGAATGCCCCGGGGCCCCATGTCGCTGTCCAGGTAGGACTGCCCGGCTAGCCCCTCGGCACGGCAGTCCAGTCGAAGTGCACGTCGGTGAGCCGTTCACTGAGCCGCCACAACCAGCGCGCGTTCAGCCTGCTGTGCGCGAGTGGATTGCGCAGGGCGCGCCGCGGATAGCCCGCGAATTCGAATCCCGGTCCGACATAACCGTTTCCGGGTAGATTCGGCATGGTGGCGGCGTAAAGCTGCGGCAGAGCGCCCATCTGGTCCGACTGCGCCATCGCGTAGAGCAGCGCCTGCGGGACAGCCGCCAGCAGGCCCGCCACACCCTTCTCACCATTGCGGTCGTAGAGATGCGTCGCCGACACCCCCGGATGCGCGGCGAGGGCGCGCAAGGTGGCGCCCGCCTTCCTCGCCCGTCGGTCCAGCTCGGCCGTGAACAGCAGGTTCGCCAGTTTGGACTGGCTGTATGCGAACCAGCGCAGGTAGAAACGTCGCCAGTTCGGGTCGGGCCAATTGATCATGCCGCCCCACGCGGCGACCGAGGATACGGTCACCACCCTCGGCTGCGGCGCGCGCAGTAGCGCGGGCAGCACCGAACCCGTAAAAGCGAAGTGGCCCAGGTGATTCGTGCCGAACTGCGCGTCGAAACCGTCCGCGGTACGGGAGCGCGGCACCGCCATCACACCCGCGTTGTTCACCAGCAGATCGAGCCGGTCCACGGTCGCGTCGAGTTGTTCGGCGGCCTGCCGGATCGAAGCCAGATCGGCCAGATCCAAGGACAGCAGCGCCGGCTTCGGACCGGTCGCCGCTGCGGCCACGGACTCCAGGGCGGCGGCGGCCTTGAGCTGGTTTCGGCAGGCCAGCACCACCCGAGCGCCTTTGCCCGCCAATGCTTGCGCGGTCCGCAGACCGAGGCCGCTGTTCGCGCCGGTGACGACGGCCGTACGACCCGATAGATCGGGAATGTTCTCGACTGTCCAACGACGGGGGAGTAGTGGAATCGACGTCATCGACGGCTCCTCGTTGTGCTGTTCGAACCGATACCACCGCCGATGCGGGTGGCCCCTCGGCCGCGACCTTGGTCGCCGGTGTGCCGAAAGCGTAATCGCGCGGCGGAGATCGCTTGTGGTGCACGCCATATGCCTGCACTGTCACAACGATCGCGGCACCGGTGTCTTGTGTGCGAACCGCTCAAAAGGAGAAACTCATGAACCTCGCCCTGTGGATCTGTGCCGGACTGCTGGCTACCGTCGCCCTGTTCGGCGGCATCACCAAGACGTTTGTGCCCAAGCGGAAATTGGCCGAGGCCCCCGGCGGGGCATGGACCGGCGAAGCCAGCGTCGGCTTCGTCAAGACCCTCGGTGTCCTCGAGATCCTGGCCGCGGCCGGCCTGATCCTGCCCGCCGTGACCGACATCGCACCGGTCATGGTGCCGGTGACGGCCATCTGCTGGATCTTGCTGATGATCGGCGCGATGATCACCCACCTCCGCCACGGCGAACGCCTGACGGTAGCGGTGAATCTGGTCTATCTCGCCCTGGCCGTCTTCGTTGCGTGGGGCCGCCTCGGCCCCGAGTCCTTCATCGGCTGAGGGAGTGATCGCAGCTACCCGGCCGCACCGTTCTCGGTGCGGCCCGGCAGCCAGCGCTCGACCAATTCGAGGAAGGGTCTCTCGGCGTCGAGTTGCGCGCAGACGGTGCGGCCGTCGCGGCAGATCGCGCGGTGCACCTGTCCGATACTCGCCGCGAGTCGGTGCGAGCCTGCCACCGACCATATATTGTCTCAGACAGGTGGTCGATCGCTGATCACGCGTATCGAGCGGTCAGGCGGTCGCCGCGTGCGCGTCGCGCTCGTGCTCTTCGGACACCCCGAGCAGCTCCTCGAACCGGGCGATCACCTTTTCGTGATACATCCCGAACAGGTCCTCGAACAGCGCCAATTGCGCATCGGACGGGCCGGAACCGGAATCCCACACCGCGACCAGCGCCCGCCAGACCAGCACGTGCAGATCGGCAGCACCCGCGAAGTAGGCCTCGATCGCCTCCGGCACCTCGAGCACCATCTCGCCGATCGAGTTCAGAACCGCCCGCTGCATACTCAGCCCGAGCGAGGTGAGCAGCCTGCGGACCAAGCCGACCTCGATGGCGAGGATCTGGCGATGGTCCGGAACTTCCAGGCGGGCAAGCGATTCCAGTTCATCGATATCGGCCTTCAATACGGCCGGGTCGATGTCCTGTTCGCCGCTGGTGTAGGCGAGCAGCGCCTCCATGACGATGCCGCGCTCGACCTCGACCACATCGTGGAACATTTCGATGGCGATATCCGGCATCGGGATGGAGAACCGGAACAGGTGCCGATACACGTCGATGCCGCCCGCCTCACGGACATCGCGGATGGTGAACCCCTTGCCCCGGCGCGCTTCGACGAATCCATAGGACTCCAGCCGACCGAGGGTGAGCTGCGCGGTCGCGCGGTTCATCTCGAATTCTTCGGCCACCTGCCGCACCGAGGGCATTAGATCCCCCGGCTGATATTCCCCTGCGGCAACCCGGCGTGCCAGTTCGTCGGCAACGTCGGCGACTACCGTTTGGGATCCCATCGATGCGACCTTTCGCTTTCGTTCCGATTACGTCCCAGACAGTCTAAGCCCTGCCGCTGTGGACCGCGCACCGCGCCCAGCCGAGGCAGCGCGGGTCGCCGACACCGGCGACGAACGAATCACCGAGGAAACAGATGCGTAGGTCGCGGCTCACCCGGCGATCTTCGCAACGGTCGAGCGGCCAGCGCACACCAGGGGCGGACCAGGCAATAGGATCGCGATGGTCGTTCGGGAGGGATTGATGTGACAGGGCCAGCAGGTGCCAACGCGCCCGCGTTACCCCAGTGGTTCGCGGAGCTTTTCGCCCATCGGCGCTGGATTCGCCGGGCCGGACCGTTTCCGCACGTATACGCCAGGGATGTGTTCGTGCCCGAGTTCTATCGGCGGTTGGCCGATGAACTGGTGCGGGTGCGCCGGGAACAGTCGTTCGGGCCGGTCACGGACAACTACGGCGCGATCGGGGCGCCGCTGTCCGGGATGCGGGACGGGCCGCTCGCGCTGTTCCTGTCCCGGGAGTGGCACGACCTGATCGCCCGGGTCGCCGGGGTGAGCGCGACCGGCGACGTCGAGGGCGGTATCCACAATCACCCGCCCAACAGTCCGCCCGGTGGACCACACAATGATCTCGGCCCGGCCTGGTTCCCGGGGCCGGTCCCCGGTCCCGGTGAGATCCGGACGGCGGATCCCGCGGTGGATATCAAGACCGGCGCGCGCGAGCCCGGTGTGGTGGCACGGGAGAACGTGCGCGCGGTGGCCGTGCTGTTCTATCTGGGCAATCCGGGCTGGCAGCCGGGCGACGGCGGCGAGACCGCATTGTTCGAGCATGTCGGCGCCGGGAATCCGGTTGCGTCCCTGCTGGTTCCGCCGCTGGACAATTCGCTGGTGCTGTTCGAGTGCACGCCGCGCTCGTGGCATATGTTCGCCGGAAACAATGCGGCCGCGCGCAATACCGTGATCATGTGGCTGCATCGGCCGAGGGAGTATGTGGTCCAGCGTTGGGGAGGAGATAGCATTGTCCCGTGGTGACCGCCGCGTCTGCCTATTGACCGGTGCCGGCGGCACCTTGGGCGATGCCTTCTGCCGTGGCCTGTACACGCAGTACGACATCGTCGCGGTGCACCGCAATCGCATCCCGGCCGCACCCTCGCAGCACGAATGGTTCATCGATCCGTTCGAGCCGGAAACGCCGGTGCCGGAGAATGCTTCGCGCATCTTCATGATCCGCGCCGACCTCACCGAAGCGGGCGCGGTCGAGCGAGTGGTCGAGCTGGCGCTGGCCCGGTTCGGCCGCGTGGATCTGCTGGTCAACAATGCGGGCCACAGCCGGTGGCAGCCACGCGGCATCGTCGACGGCGATGCGGCACTGGACGAGTTCGAACCGCACTTCGCGGTCAATGTCGGTGTGCCGCTGCGCTTATCGGCGCGACTGGCGCAGCGCGGCTGGCTGCACACCGCGGACGAGAACCGGGAGCACAACCGCAATATCGTCAATGTCTCCAGCATCGCGGGATCGCGGGTGTATCCCGGCGGGCAGGCGGTCTACGCCGCGTCCAAGGCCGCGCTCGACCAGTTGACCCGGCACCTCGCAGTCGAGTTCGCGGAGTTCGGGGTGCGGGCCAATGCCATCGCGCCCAACAGCTTTCCCGCGCTGGTGCCCACCGAGCAGGTGGTTCGGGCGATCGTCGAACTCGATCAGGGGAAGATGACCGGCGAGGTGTTCAGCGTCGGAGTCGATGCCGAGGACATGGCCGGTGGGCAGCACGCACTCGGTGCGCACGCCCACTGAGCCGGACTACGTCTGATCTGGTTTTGTCGCCGAACTCGTCACACCGGTGATCTGTTCGGAGAGCACCCAGAGCCGTTGCGCGAGTTCCGGATCCACCGCCCGCTTGTTGCGCGGCGGCTCCACCTTGAAGCGGTGGTAGTACTGGCCGTTGATCGCCTCCGCCGATGTCGCCAAGTGCACCAACGGATCCGCGCCCTTGTCGGGGCGGATGAAGAAGGGTCGCGACAGCGGGGAGCGGATGAACGCGCCGATGCCGAGCGGGATGTTGTCGTAGACGCGGGTGGCGACCACGCCGGGATGGAATGCGACGGTGAGCAGCCCGGTGCCCTCGGTGCGGCGGGCCAGTTCCCTGGTGAAGAGGATGTTCGCGAGCTTGGAGGTGCCGTAGACGGCCAGCTGGTTGAACGAACCCGTCGACGCGTTGACGGTATCGAGATCCAGTTTGGCCATCCGGTAGGTCGTGCTCGCGGTATTGACCACCCTGGCCTGCGACTGCACCAGCCGATCCAGCAGCAGGCTGGTCAGCAGGAACGGCGAGAGGTGGTTGACCTGGAAGGTCTGCTCGTTGCCGTCGTCGGTGACGATGCGCTTGGCCCAGGCGCCGCCCGCGTTGTTGGCCAGCACGTCGATGCGCGGATAGCGGTCGAGGAGTTGATCGGCGAGTTTGCGCACCTCGTCGAAGCGGGCGAAGTCGGCGAGGAACGCCTGCGCGCCGACCCGTTCCGCCACCTCGGCCGTGCGCTCGGGCGAGCGTCCGACCACCGCGACGGTGGCGCCGCGGGCAACCAGTTTCGCCGCCGCCTCGGCGCCGATACCGGAACTGGCTCCGGTCACCACCACCGTCTTACCCGATAGATCCTGTGCTGCCATGTGCTGCCTCCCGGCCGTCGGTAATTCCGTCCTGAACCTCTTCGTCCCTGATCCTCTTCGGCCCGGCCCCTTTCGGCAAGGCCGTCTACTAACCGGTAGGTCGGTAGACGCTGATCGGTGTGTATCGTCCCCACAGACGCGACAACTGATCTCGTCAGCACATGGGTAACTCGCCGGGTACGCCCAGAGCTCAGCCCTGCCGCAAACCGCCGGCCCGCAGCGTGCAGTTCAGCACCCACGACCGGCAAAATACCCGGAGAGGCGGAGGAGCGGAGCCATGCGAGTCGACGGGCGGGATATCCCGGTCACCGGGAGCCTGCTGCAGCCGCTGATCCGGCGGACCAGTGACATCATCCGTGTCGTCCTCGCCGCACTGTGGGTCGGCGTGGTCGTGGCCGCCTCGCTGATCACCCGGCCGGAGTGGCTCGCGCTGGAGCGGTCGGTCTCGAATATCGTCGGGTTCCTCAATCCCGACCAGTCCAATCTGGTGTACCTGGTGTACGGCATGGCGATTCTGGCGCTGCCGTTCGCGATCCTCATCGAGTTGATCATCGGCAGACAGTGGAAGCTGCTGGCGGGTTATGCCGCGGCGGGATTGGTGGCCGGTCTGCTGCTGTCGATCACCGGAACGGGATTGTCCGCGCCGCAATGGCATCTGCAGGTACCGGATCGGCTCGATACCTTCCTCTCGCAGTTCCTCGACGATCCGCGCTGGATCGCCATGCTGGCGGCGGTGCTGACCGTCTCCAGCCCGTGGCTGCCGACCCGGCCGCGCCGCTGGCTGTGGGTGCTGCTGCTGGCATTCGCGCCGATCCATCTGGTGGTCAGTACGGTGGTGCCGGCCCGGGCCATGTTCGGGCTCGCGGTGGGCTGGTTGGTCGGTGCGGTGATCGTGCTGGTGGTCGGCACACCGGCGTTGGAGGTACCGCTCGACGCGGCGGTGCGGGTACTGGCCGGACGCGGGCATACCGTCACCGGGTTCACGGTGATGCGGCCCGCCGGACGCGGACCACTGGTGCTCGCCGCCGCCATCGACGGACCCGAGCGCGAATTGATCGTCGAGATGTACGGCAAGAATCAGCGCAGCCTCGGCGCGATCCGACAACTGTGGCGCTGGCTCACCTTTCGCACCAGCGAAACCGCGGCGCTGCACGGCTCCCTGCACCGGGCCGTCGAACATCGCGCGCTGATGACGATCGCCGCAGGCGACCTCGGTCTGGCCGCCCTCAGCCAGGTCGCTGTCGCCGCGCTCGAACGTGGCTGGATGCTGTACGCGCACACCGTACCCCGGGGTAAGCCGCTCGACGAGTGGTCCAGCGATGTCCTCACCGACGTGTGGAAGTCGCTCGACGCGCTGCATTGCGGTCAGCTCTCCCACGGCGATCTGCGCCCCGCCGAGATCCGCATCGAAGACGGCACCACCCGCTTCAGCGGATTCGCCAGCGGCGAATTCGGTGCCTCCGATAAACAGCGGCAATCCGATATCGCCCAACTGCTGGTGTCGACCACCGCGGTATTCGGCAAGGAACCCGCGGTACGCGCGGCCATCGAAACCCTCGGCGATCAGACGGTATTGAACGCGGCCAGCCGATTGACCAAATCCGTCATGCCCGCCAGCATCAAGATCTCGATTCGCAACTGGGGTGCGGCGCTGTCCGAAGCGCGCGACGAGGTACGCAAGCAGACCGGTCAGGACAAGATCGAGGCCGATCAGATCACCCGGTTCAGCCGCAATCAGATCATTCAGCTGGTGCTGCTGATCGCGCTGGTCTATGTCGCGTACCCGTTCATCAGCGCCGTGCCGACGTTCTTCTCGCAGTTGAAGACCGCCAACTGGTGGTGGGCCCTGCTCGGGCTCGCGGTTTCGGGATTGACGTATGTCGGTGCGGCGGCGGCGCTTTGGGCCTGTGCCGCACGCATGGTCAGCTTCCGCAATCTGGTGATCATGCAGATCGCCAACACCTTCGCCGCGACGACGACACCGGCCCGCGTCGGTGGTCTTGCGCTGAGCGTGCGCTTCCTGCAGAAGGGCGGACTCGGCGCGGTGCGGGCCACCGCCGCGGTCACCCTGCAGCAGGCGGTGCAGGTGATCACCCACCTCAGCCTGTTGATCCTGTTCAGTGTCGCGGCGGGCACCTCGGCGAATCTGTCGCATTTCGTCCCCGACGCCACGGTGCTCTATTTGGCGGCCGGTGTCGGTGTCGGCATCATCGGGACGTTCATGTTCGTGCCGAAACTGCGCCGCTGGCTGAACAATTCGGTGCGCCCGCAGTTGCAGGAGGTGCTCGGCGAACTCGGTGATCTGGCGCGCGATCCGAAGCGCTTCCTGGTGATCGTGCTCGGTTGTGGCGCGATCACCATCGGCCAGGCGCTGGCGCTGTGGGCCAGTGTCGAGGCGTTCGGCGGCGGCGCGTCGTTCATCACCGTCACCATCGTCACGATGATCGGCGGCACCCTGGCCTCGGCCGCGCCGACCCCCGGCGGTGTCGGCGCCGTGGAGGCGGCGCTGATCGGTGGTCTGGGGGCCTTCGGGCTGCCCGCGGCCATCGCCGTGCCGTCGGTACTGCTCTACCGCGTACTCACCTGCTGGCTGCCGGTGTTCTGCGGCTGGTTCACCATGCGCTGGATGACCTCGAAGGACATGATCTAGGCATTCTTGGTCGCCACCAGTACGCCCGTCGTCGGCGCGAGCGCGGTGAAGTCGACCGTCTCGAATCCGTTTTCCCGCAACGCTTCTCGATAGCGCCGGATATCGACGGCCGCGAGCGGGTCCGCCCGATGTCCGGCGGCGTGCGCATCGTCGGTGCGATGTGCGGCGAATCGGGACATGATCCGGATCACCGCGGGCAGCACCAGCCCGGTCGGGTGGGTATCGGCGAGCAGCAGTCGGCCGCCGGGACGGAGCACGCGGAACATGTGCGCCATAGCCTCGGCGCGCTTGGCCTCCGGAATGTGATGCATGACGAAGGTGGAGGTCACCACATCGACCGACGCGTCGGGCAGATTCAGCGACTGCGCGGTGCCCACCTCGAATCGACAGTTGGACAATGCTTTCGCGCGGCCGGTCGCGTAGTCGATCATCGCCGCCGACGGGTCGATGCCGAGCACGCGACCGGACGGACCGACTTGCTGCGCGAGTGCCCGGACGAGTTGTCCTGGACCGCAACCGATATCGACGGCCTCATCGCCCGCGGCGGCACCGGTCAGCTCGACGAGGCGAGCATTCAACACGCCGACCCGGCCGAGTAGGAAGGCCGATTTCACCGCGAGATAGCCACGCGGTCTGGTGATGACGATGCCGATCTCGGAGTTCTGACCAGCATGTTCGGCAGTGGACTGTTGTTTGTTTCCGATCATGTGTACATAATCGGACTCGGAATCCGGATCAACCAGAAGCAAATCGGCGGAAACCGTTCTGTTCGGAACGGATTCGCACCATCTGTACGGAAACGTGAGGGCTTGATGACCGGCAGCACCGATCGCCGGGTTCGGCGCACCAAGAGTCTGCTCCATCGTGCCTTGATCGAGCTGATGATCGAATGCGGCTACGACCGGATCACCCTGCAGGACATCCTGAATCGCGCCGATGTCGGACGCTCCACGTTCTACGCGCATTTTCGCGATAAGGACGATCTGCTGCTGGTGAGCAGCACCGAGTACCTGCGCGCGGCGGTCGCGGATGCCGGATCGGCAGCCAATGACCCGCAGTTCCCGCAGAGTTCGACACCGCTCGCACCGTTGTACACGCTGTTCCGCCTGGCCTCGGCCAATCCCGAGGTCTACCGGGCGCTATTGGGGCGCAGGGCGACCGGTGTGTTGTTGCGCTCGGCCCGGCGCATGGTAGAAGAGATTCTCACCGAACAGCTCTCGGGTCGGCTGGATATGGACGACGACGAATTCGCGGTGACAACGACCTTCCTGTCCTGGGGCGTGGTCGGCCTGCTCGGTTCGATCGCCGACGCCGATCCACCACTGCCCGCCGCCGAGACCTACCGGCGGCTGATGGATTTGGTCGGCCCTGGACTCGAACAGCGGGTCGTGCGACCGGCCGACCCATCACATACCGAAGGCCACCTTCCCACGGGCGGAAAGGCCGCCTTCGGTTCGAACGAAATCAGTTGGCGCGCAGCGCGATAACTGGCAGCGTCCGAGCGGGGCGTCAGCGCGGACCGATCAGGTCGAGGACTTGGTCGGCGGTGCGGCAACCCGCCGTGGTCAATTCGAGATTCGCCAACGATGCGGCATGTGTTTCGGGGCTCGCCGCGGCGACACAGTCCGAGACCGGGTAGACGGTGAAGCCGAGATCGGTGGCGTGCCTGGCGGTCTGCTCGACCACCAGATTGGTCGCGACGCCCTCGCCGACGGGAATCGTGAAGCGCACGAACACCACCGGCAGCCCGCGTTCGGCCGCCGCCGCGTGCAAGCGCACCGCTCGCGGCACCACCCCGCTGGCCGCGACCGGCGCGGCCAGCATGGGCCCGAAGAAGCCTTCGGGCCGAAGCACATTCACCTGCCAGTGCAGGGCGATGACGGCGGCGCGGACACGGGGGATCGCCATAGGGCGATCTTGACGCATGCCCGCCGCCGCTGTCCACGATTTCCGAACTCAGGACGAATAGTCCTTGCGCAGCTGCACTTTCACGACCTTGCCGCTGGCATTGCGCGGCAGTTCGGCCACGATCACCAGATCCTTGGGGTGTTTGTAGCGCGCCAGGTTCTCGTTGAGGAACGGCGCGAGCTCGTCGAGGGTGAGCTCGGCGTCCGGATCGACCAGGGCGACAACGGCGACCGGGACCTCGCCCCACTTCTCGTGCGTGCGCCCGACCACGGCGGCCTCGCGGATCTTCGGATGCGCGAAGAGCACGTTCTCCACCTCGGCGCAGTAGATGTTCTCACCGCCGGAGATGATCATGTCCTTCTTGCGGTCGACCACCCAGAGGAAGCCCTCCTGGTCCGCACGGACCAGGTCGCCGGAGTGGAACCAGCCACCGGCGAAGGCATCGGCCGTCGCCTCCGGCTTGTTCCAGTAGCCCTGCATGAGGGTCGGTCCGCGGTAGACGATTTCGCCGATCTCGCCGGGCGCGACATCGTTCATCTCGTCATCGACGACGCGCGCCTGGATGGTCGGGATGGGCTTGCCGACCGAGCCGAGCTTGCCGATCGCGTCCTTGCCGTCCAGCACACAGGTGATCGGCGACATCTCGGTCTGCCCGAAGACCGCGACATTGACCGCGTCCGGGAAGCATTCGGCCATCGCCCGCAGCACGGTGTCGGAGGCGGGCGCGGCACCCCAGCTGAGCATCTTCAGCGCCAGTTTGCGCTGTTTGACCGTCGGCTCCTCGCAGATCATCTGCCACTGCGCCGGCACGCAGAAGGCGGTGGTGGCCTGTTCGCGCTCGACGGCGTCGAGGAATTCGGTGGGATCGAACGCGCCGAGCGGATGCAGCACCGTCTTGCCGCCGAGCAGGAAATACGGTGCGAGGCTGCCGAGTCCGGCGATGTGGAACAGCGGCGAGGTGCAGAAGCCGATCGCATCGGGGCCGATATCCATGGCCCGGATACCGGTCAGCGCTTGGGCATTCATATTCGCGTAGGACAGCACCGCGCCCTTCGGACTGCCGGTGGTGCCCGAGGTGTACATGATGAGGGAGGGGGTGTCCTCCGGAATGTCCAGCGGCGTATGCGATTCGCCGCCCTCGGCCAGCACCTCGTCGTAGCCGAGCACGCCGTCGGCACTCTGGCCGCCGATCACGATGCAGGTCGCGAGTTCGGGGGCTTGACCCTGCACCGCGGTGGCCAGCGGTTGCAGCATGGCGTCGGTGACGATCACCTTGGCCCCGGAATCGCTGACGATGTAGGCGACCTCGGGCGGGGTGAGCCGGAAGTTCACCGGGACCGCGATGGCGCCGAGGGCATTGATACCGAAGACGGCCTCGAGGTACTCGGGATAGTTCAGCGCCAGGATCAGCACCCGGTCGCCGAAGCCGACACCGCGGCGGGCCAGTGCGTCAGCGAACTTCAACGAGCGCTCGTGCAGCTGCCGCCAGGTGGTGTCCACGCCACGGAACCGCACGGCGATCGCATCCGGGCGCATCTGCGCGTGCGCGGCGATCTGGTTGTTCCAGTGGTTGCGCCGCGACCTGATCGGTTCGTCGAGCGCCTGTGCACCGGTGGTCATGCCACTCCTCTCGGACCGTCAACGAGGTCCGCCGGTCTGTCCGACAGCGTTTACGGGCTGAACTGAGAGCAGAATAACAACTAACTTCTTGGGTGAGCAAGAAGCCAAGATGGGAATCGCTGTTAATCGCCACAGCCTGTGGACAGTTGCATGGAAATGCCTTCTAACTGCATATTTACCGACGATCAAAGCGGCGACGATGAGCGCGCACCCGCGTATATGGCCCATGACGATGCGAATCATGGCTTACTTATGAGTTGAACAGCGGGCGATTCTCGTGTCACTATCACTGCGTAAGGGCGGACTGGCGCGCCCCGCGACGCAGAGGAGAAGCGCAATGCTGCGTACCAGGTTCACCGAGACGTTCGGCGTCGAAGTTCCGATCGTGCAGGGCGGCATGATGCATGTCGGCCGGGCCGGACTCGTCGCCGCCGTCGCCAACGCGGGCGGCCTCGGCTTCATCACCGCGCTGACCCAGCCGACCCCCGACGACCTGCGCGCGGAGATCGCGCGCACCAGGGAGTTGACCGATAAGCCGTTCGGTGTCAACGTCACCATCCTGCCGTCGATCAACCCGCCGCCGTACACCGAGTACGTGCGGGCGATCATCGACAGCGGCATCAAGATTGTCGAAACCGCGGGCAGCAATCCGGAGCCCTTCCTGCCGTACTACCGGGAGGCCGGAATCAAGGTGCTGCACAAGTGCACCAGCGTGCGGCACGCGTTGAAGGCGCAGAAGATCGGCGTCGACGGTGTCAGCATCGATGGCTTCGAATGCGCGGGCCATCCGGGCGAGGACGACATTCCGGGCCTGATCCTGATTCCGGCCGCCGCACGGGTGCTCGACATTCCGATGATCGCCTCCGGTGGCATCGCCGACGCCCGCGGTCTGGTGGCCGCGCTCGCCCTCGGCGCCGATGGCGTCAATATGGGCACCCGTTTCCTGTGCACCCAGGAGTCGGCGATCGATCAGAAGGTCAAGGAACAGATCGTCGCCAACTCCGAGCTCGATACGCAGCTGATCTTCCGGACCATGCGCAATACCGCGCGCGTCGCGGACAACGAGATCAGCCGCAAGGTCGTCGAGATCGAAAAGGCCGGTGGCACTTTCGATGATGTCCGCGATCTGGTCGCGGGCGCCCGCGGCCGCCGGGTATTCGACGAGGGCGACCTCGACGCCGGCATCTGGTCCGCCGGCTTGTCCCAGGGCCTGATCCACGACATCCCGTCCTGCGCCGAACTCATCGCCCGGATGGTCGCCGAGGCCGAAGAGCTGATCACTGCTCGCCTCGCCGACGCCGTAGTCGTCGCCTAGAGGCGGCAGCAAATCGTCGCAGTCTGTCGCGGGTGACCGCGGCCGACCGCTTGTCTCCGAGCTCGGTTCGGTCCGGCCGCAGGCACCCGGCAGTGTGCGTAACGCAGGGCTCCCGGCAGTGTGCGTAACGCAGGGCTCCCGGCAGTGTGCGTAACGCAGGGCTCCCGGCAGTGTGCGCAACGCAGGGCTCCCGGCCGGACAACATCGGATCGCGCACCACCGCTCAGGGAAGTGCTCGCCCCCTCTCGCGCCTAGGCGGCACCGATCAATCTGCGGGCGAGCTCGCTCCCGCTGGCGCGGTCGAATCCGCGAAACTATCTCGCGGCCAGCGCCTCGACCGCCGCGTAGTCGTGGGCCGCGACGATCTCGATGCCGGCGGGCAGGGCATGCAACCGGTGGATGGTGGCGAATGCGGCATCGCGATCGGCATCGAACAGCTGCCCCGGCATCGGTGCCTTCTCACGGATCAACTGCACCTGCAGCTTGTGCCACACCGCGTCGCCCGCGAGCAGCACACGCGTCCCGTCGTCCACCGCGAGCAGCACGCCGATACTGCCCGGCGTATGTCCGGCGAGATCGACCAGCAGTACCGAACCGTCGCCGAACAGGTCCAGGCTGCGCGGGAAGGTCAGGACCGGTGGGCCGTCGAGTTCGAACGTGTCGAAGGTGCGCCCGCGCAGGGGACCCCGGGCCACGCCGACCGGCGCATGCGGACCGTCCAGCGCCCAGGCGCGTTCGGCCGCGGGCAGTCGTACGGTCACCGCATCGGGTAATTCCAGTAGACCGGAGACGTGGTCCCAGTGCAGGTGGGTCGGCAGCACGAAATCGATGGTGTCGACGGCGATATCGCGGGCGGCGAGCGCGTCCGCGAGCCCGAGCACCGGCTTATCGGGCGCGACCAGCGCCGGGACCGGGAACGGCAGCTCCGGCAGCACCCGATCGTGCACACCCGCGCACAGTGCGGGATCGACCAGGAAGCGCGCCTTCGGATGCTCGATCAGGTACGCCGACATGGTCATCGGCAATTCGCGCAGGCTGCGCACACCTTCGGCGACGATGGCGGCCGGGACGGCCATGCGGCCCTGCATGAGCACGGTGAGCCCGACCGTCGCCTTGGCCTGCGGCAGCGGCACCGGGTCCAGCCCGGCCAGCAGTTCGGCGTCGGGGCGACGTGGGCGCAGCAACCGGCCCGGTGTGGCCGCCAGTGCCGCACAGCAGCGCAGCACGGTGGGCAGGGTCGGTGTGCGCTCGCCGCGAGCGTCGGGTGTGGGTTCCGGCACGGTGTCACCGTAGGCGATCGGGGCGGCCAGGGGGCGAAAGAGCCGGACAACCAGCGCGATTCCGGACAAATGAGGACAATCGCTCCGCACCTGGTGCCCCTTGTCCGGCCCGATATCTACGGCATAATCGGCAGGGGTACCGGCGCGGGGGCAGCAGCCTTCGGGGCGACTGCGAGGGAGGTCGGATGGAATTCGGCTCGGGTGGTTCGCAACGCGCGGCACTGTTGACTGCGGCCGTCACAGCCGTCGCCGACCTACTGGATGTCGATGCCGCCGCGGTGTGCACCAGCGCACCGTTCAGCGATCTCGGCCTCGGCTCGCTCCAATTGGCCCGGCTGACGGCGCGGCTGGAAGATGCCATGGGAGTCGAGGTTTCGCTCACCACCCTCTACGACCATCCGGACATCGAGCAGCTTGTCGAGTATCTCGCGATGCGATGACCACCGCCGACGCCGCTAGCGATTGCTCGCAGATCGCTCGAAACCACACCGCTAGCGATTGCTCGCAGGTCGCTCGAAACAACACCGACTCCGTCCGCCCGTATCCGCCGGTATCGATCATCGGTATCGGCTGCCGGGTACCCGGTGCGACGGGCGTGCCCGAATTCTGGCGGATGCTGCTGGACGGCCGCGACGCGACCGGTGCGCCGCCGCCGGGACGCCTCGGTGCGCGACACGGCGGGTACCTCGCCGACGTCGACGCCTTCGATAACGACTGGTTCGCCATCTCGGGCCGCGAGGCCGCGCTCATGGATCCGCAGCAGCGGCTCGCGCTCGAGGTCGCGGTCGAGGCGCTCGACGATGCCGGAATCGGCCACCGCACCAGGGGTTCCGGTGCCGCGGTGGTATTCGGGGCGAGCACCTACGATCACGGCATCACGGTGCTGGGCGGTGGCGGGCACGACGCGCCGTACGCGGTCACCGGATCCGCACTCAGCATCATCGCGAACCGGCTGTCCTACGTCCTCGACCTGCACGGACCGAGCTTGGTGGTGGACAGCGCCTGCTCGTCCTCGCTGGCGGCGGTCGATCTCGCACTGCGCCTGCTGGCCGATGACGCGGTGCCCTTCGCGATCGTCGGCGGGGTGAATCTCACGCTGCTGCCACATATCGCGGACTACCTGGCCGAGGGCGGATTCCTCGCACCCGACGGGCGCTGTAAGCCATTCGACGCCGAGGCGGACGGCTATACCCGCAGTGACGGGTGCACCGTGGTGGTACTGCAGCGCACCGCCGACGCGCAGCGGGACGGGAGCCGGGTCTATGCCGAAATCCTCGGCACAGCAGTCGGTTCGGACGGACGCTCCAATGGTCTGTACGCACCGAACGGCCGGGCCCAGCAGGACGCCATTCGCACCGCGTGGACCCGGGCCGAACGCGATCCGCGCAGTGCCGGGTACATCGAATGTCACGGCACTGGAACGCCATTGGGCGATGCGGTGGAGGTCGGCGCACTCGCCGCGGTGCTCGGCGACGGTGTCGAGCCGACCTGGATCGGTTCGGTTAAATCCAATCTCGGCCATCTGGAGGCGGCCGCGGGCATCACCGGCTTGGTCAAGGCGGCGCTGTCCATCCGGCACGGTGTGATCGCTGCGACCATCAACTTCCACATCGAGAATCCGCTGCTGCGACTCGCCGAACACGGACTGCGGGTGCCGACCGAGCCGGTCGACTGGACCGGGACGCCGGTGGGCGCGCGTCTTGCCGGGGTCAGCTCGTTCGGGTTCGGCGGGACGAACGCGCATGTGGTGCTGGGCGGTATCGCGCCACCGCGATGGCAGCGGGGTTTCGCACCGCCCGTGGTGATTCCGGTGACCGGGCGCGATATCGCAGAGGTGCGGGCGCGGGCGCGACGGTGGGCCGAGGAACTCGACAGCGCGAGCTCAGTCCGCCTGACGACAGTCGATCCGCACACCGCGGCCAACGGGTCGTCTTCGCAGGCCGAGACGAACGACCGCGAGCAGCTGCGCCAATTCGCCAGTGCGATAGCGCGATTGATACCCGAAAATGCCCGCGCGGCCGTGCTCGTGCACGACCGGGGCGACGCGGTGGAACGGTTGCGGGCGCTCGCGGACGGGGTTTCCGGTGCCGGCGTGATCGGCGCGAGTTCGGTGCGGCGGCGGGGCGGGATGCTATTCCTGTTCTCTGGGCAGGGCGGTCAGCATCCCAAGATGGGACGGGCGCTGGCGGCGCGCTATCCGGTATTCGCCAACGCGGTGACCGCCGCCACCGACGCACTCGTCGCGGCGGGCGGGACGCGGGTGTGGACGCCGCGCAATGGATTCGCGCTCGGCGGTTCGGCCGCGGGCAATGGCACCAGCACTACCGAACTCGTACAACCGGCGATCTTCGCATTCCAGGTGGCGCTGGCCGAATTGCTCGGCTCGTGGGGCGTCGCACCGGATGCGGTGGCGGGGCACAGCCTCGGCGAGGTCGCCGCCGCGGCGGTGAGTGGTGCGTTATCGCTATCGGATGCGGCCCGAGTCGCGGTGCGGCGCAGCCGGATACTGGCGCAACTGGATGGACGCGGCGCGATGGCGGTGCTGGAGGCAGCACCGGACGAGGCGGCACGGCTGGTCGAACCACTGCACGCGGCGGTGGGGATCGCGGCGATCAACGGCCCGCGTTCGGTGGTGATCTCCGGCGCGGCGCGCTATATCGATGCGCTCATCCGACGGGCCAAGCGCCGGCAGATATTCGCGCAGCGGATCGCGGTGGATTTCGCCGCGCACAGTCCGCAGGTGCGCGAGCTGCTGCCGGAATTCGTCGACACACTCGACGATCTCACCGCGCGAGTGCCACGCGTTCCGGTCTATTCGACGGCGCGGCGCGGCGAAACCATCACCACGGCCGCGATGGACGCCGGCTACTGGGCCGAAAATGCCTCGGGAACTGTGGAACTGGCGGCCGCGCTCGAACGAGCCGCTGGCGACGGGTTCTCGTCGGTGCTGGAGATCGCGCCGCATCCGGTGCTGATACCCGCGGTTCGGGAGTATCCCGATTTCGCCGACGCGGCCCACGCGGTGACCAGCCGCGACGACGAGGCCGGTGCATTTTCGACGTGTCTGGGCAGGCTGTACGTCGAAGGGCGTGTGGTGAATTGGGCCGAGAGTGGCCCGTTCGCCGCACCGCCGCCGCGCGAGTGGTCTCGACGCCGATTCCCGCTGGTCACCTCGCCCGATTCCGGATCCGTGCCCGTCGACCATCGCCCGACCGCTGCCGGTGTCATCGGCACCGAATCCGACCTCCCCGCGGATGATCTCGCCGATCACGTAGTGCAGGGCGAGCCGATCGTCCCGGCAGTCTTCTGGTTGCGCAGGTTGCTCGGTCTGGCCGAGCACACGTCGGCCACCATGATCACCGACTTCGTGGTGCACAAGCGGACCGATCTGCCGGCGCTGTCGGCCGTCACCTACCGGAATATCGGTGGTGGAAAGCTGCAGGCGGAGGTCACAGGCGCCGGTACGCTGGCTTCGGCACGGCTGGCCGGTGACCCCACACCCGCGGATATCGTCGCATGGATGCGGGTGGTCGATGCAAATCGGGCCGCTCGCAGGCGGATGCGGACGATCGCGACCGGCGATTTCTACGCCTCGTTGCGCGCGCGGCACCTCGAGTACGGACCCGACTTCCGCGTGCTGCGCGGTATCGAGGCCGGGTCCGATTGTGCGGTGGGTTCGTTCGATTCCGCCTCACCGCAGCGCTCGGCGACCCTCGACGGTTGCCTGCACCTGCTCGCCGCCGCGAACTACGACCATCTGCCCGCCGATGCGGTCCCGCTGCCGATCGGCATCGAATCCGCCTGGCTATCGGCCGAATCGGAGCCGGTCCTGCTGGAAGCCCATGCGTTCGTGCGCGATCGATCCGTCAGCGGGCTGACCGGTGACATCATCGGCACTGATCAGCACGGCGTTCCGGTGCTCGCACTGACCGGTGTGCAGATCCGTTTCACCACATCGCGAGCATGCCCCGAAGCCGCGGTGCCGGTCGGCCCGTTCCGCCACGAAATGTGGGTACCGCTCCAGCACCGAACCGGTCGCGACGGTGCGCACACCGCGGATCCACAGCGCGCCCTGGTCATCGGGGAATCCCAACTCGCCGTCCGGCTGGCCAGGGAACTGGACCGCACCCTGCCCACCGAACGGGTCGCCCGCGAACCGGACGCCGCCGGTCCGATCGTCGCCGCCGTCCTCGCCGCACGTTCCGGACGCACCGCTATCGTCGTGGTCTGGCCCACCGAATCCGCGTCCGGCGGTGAGATCGGGACCGACAGCATCGCCGCCACCGGACGAGTGCTCGATCTGATCCAACGTGTCCAATCCGAAGACGCCACCGCCTCTTTGACGATCGTCCTCCCCGATTACCCGCCCGACCATCGGCATTCCGGCACGACGACTCAACCGCCACCGGCCGCCGTGACCGTGCCGATGGCCGTCGCCGGATTGGTCCGATCGCTCCAGCTCGAGTCGGGCCGCGATATACGGCTGATATGGACCGACGGGGCGGAGACCGCCGTACCGCGACTTCGTGAACTCATCGTCGAGCCATCCGTCCACGCGCTCCCCGAGGAACTCCGTATCCGCGCCGATATCGTCGCCGCTCGCCGTTTCGTCCCCGTCCGACCGCGCATCACGCCGACCGTCATCGACCCCAACGGCACCTACGTGGTCACCGGCGGGTTGGGTGCGCTCGGATCGGTCGCGGTGCGGTGGCTGCTCGATGCCGGTGCCCGGGATGTGGTGGTGCTGACCCGCGCGCCCCGGCCGGTGCCCGCGCTCCTGGATGGACTGGAGGATCGGATCGTCGTGGTGCGCTGCGATGCCGCCGATCGTAACGATCTCGCCAATGCGCTCAACGATATTCGGGAATGCGGCTCCACCATCCGCGGTGTCGTGCACGCCGCCGGGGCACTCGAGGATGCGGCCTTCGACGCCATCACCGCCCGGCAACTCACGCGCATGTTCGCACCGAAACTGATCGCCGCGGGCAATGTCATCGAACTCACCGCCGCCGATCCGACCGACTTCGCACTGCTGTTCTCCTCGGCCACCGGCGCGCTCGGCGCACCCGGTCAGGCCGCCTACGCCAGTGCCAATGCCGCCATGGACGCCCTCGCCCACGCACACCCGGGTCGACGCGTGCTGAGTATCGGCTGGGGCGTCTGGGATTCGGGGCTCGCCGACGGCGCGGGTGGCGCGGTCCATTTACGGCGCGCCGGAATCGCCGCCTTCGATGCCTCGCGCGGCACCGAATTGCTCGCCCAGACCATGCGTTACGACGAGCGCTATCTGCTCGCACTGGACTACACGCCGACTGCGAACCCAACTCCGGTCGCCATCCGGCTGCGCACCCTGCTCACCACCGACGACCCCGCGAAAACAGCTTCCGCACCGCCGAGTCCGGCCGTACCGCGGCATCATCGGGCCGAACCGCTCACCACGACAATCCGCGCCGTCCTCGCCGCCACCCTCGACCTCAGCTCCGAGCATCTCGACCCGGAGGCCGATTTCAACGATCTGGGCCTGAGCTCGCTGCTCGGAATAGAGATGCGCCGACATCTCGAATCCCGGCTCAATATCCGGATCTCGACCGCCGAGCTGTTCGAACACCCGACCATCACCGCACTCGGTGCGGCCTTGGCCGATCGAGTCGCCGCGAAATCCGATGAGGCGCTGTGACTTCGCCCAACACGCCGCATCGCAATGTCCTGGCCGCCCGGGTCGCCGAGTGGGCCAGAACGCAGCCCGATAGCGCTGCCTACACCGAATTGCGTTATCGCGGAACGGACTGCGAGCCGGTCACGCTGACCTATGCACAACTGCACTGCGCGGCAGGCGCACTCGCCCGACGACTCAGGGCGACAAGTGATCCCGGCGACCGGGTGGCGATTCTGTGCGCACATGGAATCGACTACGTGGTCGCCTTTCTCGCCTGTCTCTACAGCAATCGCATCGCGGTACCGCTCTTTCCGCCGACCGGCGGTCGAAACCGATCCCGACTCGACGGCGTACTCGCCGATGCCCAACCGGCACTGAGCCTGGTCTCGGCAACCGACACCACAACCGGCGCCCTCTTCGGTGCGGCGCTCGGCCGGGTACTGGAACTCTTGCCGGATGCCACGGCACCGGACCCCGCCATCGATGACGTCCGAATGGATCCGGCCTACCTGCAATACACCTCCGGATCGACCAAGACTCCGGCCGGAGTCGAGGTGACCCACGCGAATCTCGCTGCGGCACTGGATCAGTTGTGGCACGCGGTACCCGCGGCGCGCACGAAACCGATGGTGTCGTGGCTGCCGTTCTTCCACGATATGGGTCTGGTCCTGGCCCTTTCATTGCCGCTCTACTCGGGCGTGCACGGCGTGACAATGGCCCCGGCGGATTTCGTGAAACGCCCGATCCGCTGGCTGCGCGCCCTCAGCGACTACCGTGCCGGCACCACCGGCGGCCCGAATTTCGGCTTGGCCCTTGCGCTCTCGGCGACCACCCGCGAGGAACGCGAAGGTCTGGACCTGTCCGATCTCGACACACTGTTGAACGGGGCCGAACCGATCCGCGCCGATGTGCTGACCGACTTCACCGAAATCTTTACCGCCCACGGATTCCGGCACCACGCACACACGCCGGGATTCGGACTGGCCGAGGCGACCCTGCCGGTCACCATCTGCGGTGAGCTGGACGAACCCGTCGCGCATCGATTCGATCGTGCCGCCCTGGCACGAGGCCGGGCGCAGACCGCGCAGGAAGGCGTTCCCCTCGTCGGCTGTGGCATGCCCGCAGGTCAGCTAGTCGCTGTAGTGGATCCGACCGAGCGGATCGAGATCGCCGAGGGCACCGTCGGCGAGATCTGGGTCAGCGGGCCCAATGTCTGCTCCGGGTACTACAACGATCCGGTCGCCACCGCGGTGAGTTTCCGGGCCACCCTGTCCGGCAGCAACGAATCCTGGCTGCGCACTGGCGATCTCGGCTTCTGGTACGAGGGTCAGCTCTATATCGCGGGCCGGCTCAAGGACCTCATCATCATCGACGGCCGCAACCACTATCCGGCCGATATCGAGACCACGGTGGCGGACTGTGCGCCCGAGGTGCGCGCCGGGCATGTGACCGCGTTCGGGCACGATGACGGTCACCGCGAGGATCTGGTGGTGGTCGCCGAACTCGCCGACGCCCAGACCGCCGAGGTACCGGAAGTGGCCCGCCGGATACGCAACGCCATAGCGGCCACGCACGAGGTCACACCGGGAGCCGTCGTCCTGGTCGAACCGGGCCGAATCCCGAAGACCTCCAGCGGCAAGCTGCGCCGCGGCGAATGCCGGGCACTCTATGGCGCGGGGCGCCTGACCTAGCAGCCCGCACCGGAAACACCGGCCGATGTCCCCCAGCTCCAGCGCATCGAGCGCGATGATGGGCGGATGGCGACCGAAATCATCTCCGTGACCTGGAAGGACGAGCCGGAGGAGCACGACTACCCGGCGGCCGCGGACTACCTCGAGCTGCTCGCCGCGCCTGAGGTCGTCGACGCGGTGATCGCGGATCTGCGCACCGCTCCGATTGTGCACAAGAAGGCCAAGGACATCCTGCGAGCCGCCCGATTGGAGCTGGTCTCGGCCGAGAATCCGTATGTCCGCCGCGATCTGATCAAGATCAATAACGGTAAGACGCTCTCGCCGATCCTGCTGGTGCGCGGCGACTTCCGCAGCAATGTGCCGTTGGTGATCGCCGACGGCTACCACCGTGTCTGCGCGGTGCACTGGGCGGATGAGAACATCGCCATTCCGGCGAAGATCGCCCCCATGCCAGGGCCGCCCCAGCGCCACCGATGACCTTCTCCACCCTCGCCCTGGTCATCACGCTCGGACTGTGCGGGCCGCTGCTCGCGCTACGGCAGGCCTGGCACATCCCGGTGCTCCTCGGCGAACTGCTCGCGGGCATCGTCTTCGGCGCCACCGGCTTCGGCGTCCTGCACACCGCGGACCCGATATTCAGTTTCCTCGCCGATATGGGGTTCGCCGTCGTCATGTTCGTCGCGGGCACCCATGTCCCGGTGCGCGACCCGGCCGTGCGTACCGCGCTCGACAGCGGTGCGGTGCGCGCCGTCCTGGTCGGATTACTCGCTACCGCCGCCGGTTTCGGTATCGCCCGCTGGTTCGATACCGGACACGGCGCGGTCTACGCGGTACTGATGGCATCCTCGTCGGCCGCGCTGGTGCTCCCGATCATCGACTCGCTCGGCCTGCAGGGCAAACCGGTGCTCGCCCTGACCGCCCAGGTCGCGATCGCCGATACCGCGTGTGTGGTGGCGCTGCCGCTGGTGATCGATCCGGCGAACGCCGGTCGCGCGGCACTCGGCGCCGTCGCTGTGGCGGCGGCCGCGACAGTCCTGTTCCTGGTGCTGCGCAAGTTGGAGTCGTCGGGTGCGCGGCGCCGGGCGCATCGGTTATCCGAGGATCGCGCGTTCGCACTGGAGCTGCGGGTCAGTCTCGCGGCGCTGTTCGCCCTGTGCGCATTGGCAACCCAGACCCAGGTGTCGATCATGCTCGCCGGATTCGCCGCCGGGCTCGCGGTCGCCGGTATCGGCGAACCGCGTCGAGTCGCGCGCCAACTGTTCGCCATCAACGACGGTTTCCTCGGGCCGCTCTTCTTCGTCTGGCTCGGTGCCAGGCTCAACCTGCGCGAGTTCGGCGACCATCCGCGTCTCATCCTGCTCGGCCTCGTACTCGGCGCGGGTGCGGTGCTGGTGCACCTGGCGACTCGGGTCGCGGGACAGCCGATCGCCTTCGGCGCGCTCGCGGCAGCACAGGTCGGCGTACCGGTCGCCGCCGTCACGGTCGGCTCGCAACTACATGTCCTGGTGCCGGGGGAGGCGTCGGCCATGATGCTGGGTGCACTGTGCACCATCGCCACAGCAGCACTAGCAGCAAGCCGAATAGCAACCCGCGCCCCACACACCACCGAACACTGACCTGCCAACTCTCCCAAGTCACATTCAGTTTCGCGAGCACATGAGCAACTCACCGAGCACAGCCCAGCCCTCAAATCCCGCGCCCTCTATCGGCCCTTTATGGCTTCCACAAGGGGCGCGGAGGGCACGAAAACGATCTGGGACGGCGCGGAAGGGGCGTGGGCTCAGTCCTCTGGCCGCCCGAGCAGGCGGTCGGTCTCGCGCCGTTCCCGCTTGGTCGGCCGACCGGAGCCGCGATCGCGTCGCGGCATGGTCGCGAGAATCTCGCGGGGCGGCGGCGGTGGACTGCGATCGATCAAACACGTTGCGGCGATCGGTGGGCCGACGCGCTTGGTGACCAGCCGCTCCACGATGACGATGCGCTCGACACCACCGGCGCGGATCCGGACCTCATCACCCGGACGAACCGGCTGAGCCGGTTTGGCCGTAACACCGTTCACCCGAACATGCCCGCCGCGGCAGGCTTCCGCGGCCGCGGACCTGGTCTTGAAAAGACGCACCGCCCACGTCCACGAGTCCACACGGGCTTGTGTCGGGGCGGCGTTCTTGGTACTCGGTTGGGCGGGTGCCACCCTTAGACCATACGGCGTGCCGTAACAACCATGTCGGGGCGCAGCGAGGTGTAGGACACCGGCTGGCCGGACTGGACCGCATTGAGCAGCTTGCCGTCGCCCGCGTACAGGCCGACGTGGCCGCCGCCGTTGGTCACGACGATATCGCCGGGCTGCAGGTCATGGAAGGCGACCGGCGCGCCGACGTGCGACTGTTCGAAGCTGGTGCGCGGCAGTTCGATTCCGGCCTGCTTGTAGGCCCACTGGACCAGACCCGAGCAGTCGAAGTTGTACGGACCCGAGGCACCCCAGGAGTACATGGCGCCGACCTTGGACTTGGCGGCGTCCAGTGCGACATCACTGGCGGTGTTGTGGCTGAACATGTCCTGGGCGCCCGGATCGAACAAGGCGGGGAGCTGCGGCATCGCAAACTGCGGCGCGGGCGCCGGTGCGGGCATCGCGGCGAGCGCCTGCTGGACCTGCTGGTTCATCTGCTGGATCGGCTGATCGAGTTCCTGTGGAATGTCGAAATCGCCGATGCCTGGGACGTTGATGGTAGTTGCCATCGCCGGGATCGCGGGCATCGCACCAGTTGCGGCCACTGCGCCCATGACGAGAGCACCCTTAACGGAATTCGGTATCCGCGATTCCCGTTGCAAGCTGTGTTTACCCACCGAGCCGAGTCTCCGATCTTTCTGCTCTTCCGTCGACCGGGTCAGCTGTCGGTTGAGACCGGCAGAACGGCCCAACTCCCAGTTGAATCTCTGGGTCCCGGTCACGACTGTCGAGATCTGTTGGCCCCGACAGCCGTTTGACGGTGACTCAGTGGCGCCGCTTCTCTGACGAACCGACAGACTCCACTAAGTCACGAAGAGATTACGACCCGGACGCGGTGTTGTCCAGCCCACAGACCAGCATGTTCGCGGATGATCAGAAAACCGCTGGACGAGCGGCCCGAATTGCGACACGCCCGAAAGGTCACGACACGATATCGGCGGCGCGACAAGTGTTATCGAACCGAAGTCGCCCAACCGGATCCGGCTAACCATCGGACCGCTGCTCCAGCGCCCGCTCGAGCTCATCGATCCGGCGCTTCGCATCGGCCAAGCCGATCTCGAGCTGACCGAGTGCCATTACCAGCGGCCCCACCGCGAGATCGGCGACGAGTTGCGGATCGTCATAGCCGCGATCGATCGCGGTCAGGATATTGGCGCGGATACGGCCGGCCTCGATGGCCCCGGCGGGAACGCTCCAGGACTCGACCACCTCGGCGGTGGTCGGCAATCGTTCCTCGGACATGCCCCTCCATTCCAGCACTGGACCTTCTCCAAATCGCCATCAGCGTAGAGATTTCAGTGGCGATAGCAATAGTGCACTGACCGATCGCGAGCGACTGCTCGCAGGCCGCCCTCCTCAACAATGCGATAGTTCGCTAGCAATATCTAGGACACGCCGTATACATGGCCAGATTTGGCTGACGAAACGCGCTACGGTGTCTGGGCATGGACCCCGTGCGGAATCCGTATGCTCCCGGAGCCGGACAGCGCCCACCCGAATTGGCCGGGCGCGATAAGCAACTCAAGGCCTTCGACATCGTGCTGGAGCGGATCGCACGCGGTCGGCCGGAGCGCAGCGTGATGCTCACCGGACTGCGTGGCGTGGGAAAGACCGTGCTGCTCAACCAACTTCGCTCCGCCGCGGGCTCGCGCAACTGGGGCACCGGCAAAATCGAGGCGAGGCCGGATCAGGAACTGCGCCGCCCGCTGTCGTCCGCACTGCATATGGCCGTGCGCGCCATCGCCATGGCACACCGCAGTCAGGACCGCGTCGACGACTTCCTCGGCATCCTCAAGGCTTTCGCACTGCGCTCCACCGCCGACAAGGGCATGCGGGAGCGTTGGCAGCCCGGTATCGACGTGCCTGCGGTCACCGGTCGCGCCGACTCCGGTGATATCGAAATCGATCTGATCGAACTGCTCAAGGAGGCGGCGGCGCTGGCCAGCGATATCGGCGTCGGCATCGCGATCTTCATCGACGAGATGCAGGATCTCGGTCCGGCCGATATCTCGGCGATCTGCGGCGCCTGTCACGAATTGAGCCAGGACGCCGCGCCTTTGATCGTCGTCGGCGCGGGCCTGCCACACCTGCCCGCGGTGCTCTCGGCCTCGAAGAGCTATTCGGAGCGACTGTTCAGCTACCACCGCATCGATCGTCTCGATCGCGAAGCCGCGGATCTGGCCCTCATCGCGCCCGCCGAGCGTGAGGAGGTGAAGTTCACCTCGGAAGCCCTGAATGCCCTGTACCAGCGGGCGGATGGCTATCCGTACTTCGTGCAGGCCTACGGCAAGGCGGCCTGGGATCAGGCGCCGGAGAGTCCGATCACCGCGGAGGATGTCGAAGTGGCCGCGCCCAGCGCCGAAGAAGAGCTGGCCGTGGGCTTTTTCGGTTCCCGATACGAACGCGCCACACCCGCCGAACGCGAATATATGCGTGCCATGGCCGATCTGGCGGGCGACGACGGTCCGGTGCCGACCGCGGCGGTGGCCAATGAGCTCGGCCGCAAGCCCGCCTCACTCTCACCGGCGCGGGACGGGTTGATCAAGAAGGGGCTGATCTATTCGGCCGAGCGCGGCACCATCGGGTTCACGGTGCCGCACTTCGGTCGCTATCTGCGCAGCGTGTAGGACGAAAGGCTCAGGCAGGCAACGGATACGGCCACCTGTAGTCGCAGTCGCCGCGCTGTGCGCAGCTGATCGCGATGTGCCGCCAGGCTCACGCCAGCGGACGCCGCACCTCGAGCATCACCGAACCGATCCGAATGCGGTCGCCGTGTACGAGCGCGGCCCACCCCCGGACGCGCCGGTCGTTGACATACACGCCATTGGCCGAATCGCGATCCTCGATCCGCACCACCTCGCCGTCCACGACGACCTTGGCGTGCTGCCTGCTGGTCTTGGCATCCTCGAGCCGAATGTCGTTATCCGCGCTGCGGCCGATCGTCATAACCGCCCTGGTCACCTCATAGCGCCTGCCGTCGTCCACATACAGCTGCAGGTGGCCCAGCGTCTCCAAGAGTGTCGACCCACTGGAATCCACGTTGAGGCGCAAGCGAATTCGGGCCGGGTTCGGCAATGGCTCATGTCGCAGGATCCGCTGCTCCAGCCCGGCCAACCGGTCGCTGGGATCCATGCCCTGTTCGCGCAACAACCCGCGCACCGCCCGACCGGCCGCGAGCGCGTCACCGTGTCGCCCCGCCGCGTACAACGCCGTGATCAGTTGTGCCCACAGGGTTTCGCGCAGCGGATGGCGCGCGGTCAGCGCACGCAGTTCCCCGATGACCTCGGCGGCCCGGCCGGCGGCGATCTCGAGATCCAGCCGCGCCTCGAGTGTGTGCTGGCGCTCCTCGTCCATATGCGCGCAGAACGCCTCGACGAAGGTGGACATCGGCAAACCGTCCAGCGCCGCGCCGCTCCATTCGCCGAGCGCCTGGAGGAAATACTCGGCGGCGCGCGCGTGGTCACCGGTGTCGAACGCGGCCATCGCCGCGGTTCTGGCCTGCTCGAAACGACCGAGGTCGCAGTCCTCGTCCCGAATGTCCAAGCAGTAGTTGCCGGAGCTGTCGGTGCGCAGTATCGCGGTCGCCGCCACCTCGGCGGCCTGCAGCGCGGCCCGCAGTTCGGCGATGCGATTGTGCAGATTCGCACGGAAGCTGGGCGGTGGGTCACCGTCCCAGATGGTGTTCGCCAAACGCGTCGGCGAGATGGCATTGCGCCGGTTGAGCACGAGTACCGCGAGCATCGCCCTGGTCAGCGGCCCGCCGACGGCGAGCGGTCGGCCCGCGACATACCACCGGACCGGGCCGAGGATGCGCACATCCACCGTCTCTACGCTGGTCATGGAGCTGGGACGCATCGGCCGTCGAAGGCACCGTCGGCGACTCGGAATACCGGCCACTGGATGGCTTTGGCCCGCGTTTCCGGGCCGTAGATGCCGTCGACCGCGGCACCGTGGTCGACCTGCAGATGTCTGATGGCGCGCTTCATCGGGGTGTCGTACACCGTCGTCGCATCCAGCTGGATGCCGTGGCACATGGTCAGCGCCTGCCGCAGGGCCGTCACCGAATCGCCCCGATCGCCCTCGTTGAGCGCGCAATGCGCGTCGTCGTGATCGGCTGTCCCGCTGGGTAATTCGAGATAGAAGTCGGTGCCGAGCGCGACCCGCACGCGCCAATAGCACCGCAGCAGCTTTGTCGGCGCACTGCTGGTGGGCGGCGCGGTTACCGGGGCCGCGCCATCGGATCGCTGGGGAATCAGCCAGACAGCGATCGTCAGTGCTGCCACGATCACGGTCGCGATCCCTGCGAGCACGGCGATGCGGACGCGTGGAGCACGAACCAAACCGGACAACCCCCACCGGTACGTCCACCGCTCGGTATCGCTGATCGCCAGCTCCATCGCACGCGCGAACTCCGCGCAGGTCTGATACCGCCGCCGCGGATCCGCCGCCATCGCGCGGGCGATGACATCGTCCAGCGCCGGTGGCACATCCGGCCGGACCCGGGTGAGTTCCGGATTGTCCCGTACGGTGCTGGTCCCCTCGGGTGTCGGTGCGTGGCCATTCGGATTCGAGCCGGTGAGCAGCGCCAACAGGGTCGCACCGAGCGAATAGATATCGGCCCGCCGATCGACCGCGCGTCCCGCCAGCACCTCCGGTGCCGCGAATGCGGGAGTGCATGCACGCCAACCGGTTTCGGTGACCGTCGCGGCATCCTCGACCGTGCGCGCCAACCCGAAGTCGGCGACGAGCACACGTTCCCCCTCGACACCATCGGCCACCAGGATGTTCGACGGTTTGACATCACGGTGCAGCAGGTTCTGCTCGTGCGCGTGGTGCAGGCCCTTGGCAGCCTCGCAGACGATGTGGGCCGCCCGGTTGGGCTCCAGACCACCGGATTCCTTGTGCATGAGCTCGCCGGCGTCGGTGCCGTCCACGTACTGCATCGCCATCCACAGGGCATCGCCCTGTTCACCCCGGTTGTAGACCGAGACGACATTGGGATGGTCCAGGCGGCACACCAGCTCGGCCTCACGCCGAAAGATACTGCGGTATCGGTGATTTGCGCCGAGATGCGCGGCGAGCACCTTCAGCGCCACCTGCCGCGGCAATGCCGGATCGTCAGCCAGGTAGACCGCACCCATCCCGCCGGAACCGAGGGGCCGCACAATCGAGTACCCCGCGAATACCTGTCCTGGCCGTAACAACATCCCTGCCCTCCAACGGGAATGTGGGCCACGTCCTCGCCGTCGCCTGGCGTTTCAGTCAGATTAGAAGATAACGCTCTCCCTCGACATCTACCGGCCGGTAACAAACCCTCCTACACTCTAATGTGATCCTGATCACGTCCGAGGAGGACATCATGGCGACTACCGCGAAAGTCGACGCCACCGAAGAACAGGCACGTGCACTGGTCGAGGAATCCCGCGAAACCAGTTGGGCCAAACCATCGTTCGCGAAGGAGATGTTTCTCGGACGATTCCGGCTCGATCTGATCCACCCCTATCCCCAGCCCAGCGACGAGGACGCCGCGCGCACCGAGGCCTATCTGGCCCGGCTGCGGCCGTTCTGCGAATCGATCGACGGCAGCGTCATCGAGACCGAATCCAAGATTCCGGACGAATACGTGAAGGGCCTGGCCGAACTCGGCTGCTTCGGCCTCAAGATCCCGACCGAGTACGGCGGTCAAGGCCTGTCCCAGGTCGGCTACAACCGGGCGCTGATGCTGGTCGGCTCCGCACACCCCAGCCTCGGCGTCCTGCTCTCGGCGCACCAGTCGATCGGCGTGCCCGAACCGCTGAAGCTGGCGGGCACCGCCGAGCAGAAGGCCGAATTCCTGCCCCGCTGCGCGGCGGGGGCGGTCAGCGCGTTCCTGCTCACCGAACCCGATGTCGGCTCCGATCCGGCCCGCATGGCGAGCCTCGCCACCCCGACCGCGGACGGCGAGGCCTACGAGATCAACGGCGTCAAGCTCTGGACCACCAATGGCGTCGTCGCCGAACTGCTGGTGGTGATGGCCCGGATACCCAAGAGCGAGGGCCACCGCGGCGGCATCTCCGCCTTCATCGTCGAGGCCGATTCACCGGGCATCACGGTGGAGCGCCGCAATGCGTTCATGGGCCTGCACGGCATCGAGAACGGCGTGACCCGGCTGTACAACGTCCGCGTGCCCAAGCGCAATCTGGTCGGCCGCGAGGGCGACGGCCTGAAAATCGCGCTCACCACCCTGAACGCGGGCCGCCTCGCCATCCCGGCGCTGTGCACGGCGGCCTCGAAGTGGTCGCTCAAGATCGCCAGGGAGTGGAGTACGCAGCGGGTGCAGTGGGGCAGGCCGGTCGGCGAGCACGCGGCGGTCGGGGAGAAGATCTCCTTCATCGCGGCCACCACCTACGCACTCGAAGCGGCATTGGACCTCTCGGCCACGATGTGCGACGAGGCCCGCAACGACATCCGCATCGAGGCGGCCCTGGCCAAGCTCTGGGCCAGCGAGATGAGCTGCCGGATCGCCGACGAACTCGTACAGATCCGCGGCGGCCGCGGCTACGAGACGGCAGCCTCGCTGCAGGCCCGTGGTGAGCGCGCGGTCGGAGCCGAACAGCTGGTCCGCGATCTGCGGATCAACCGCATCTTCGAGGGCTCCAGCGAGATCATGCGGCTGCTGGTCGCCAGGGAGATGGCCGACGCCCACATGTCCGCCGCCGGTGCGCTCGTCGATCGCAACGCCGAGTTCAAGGACAAGGCCAAGGCCGCGGTCGGTGCGGGCGGTTTCTACGCCAAGTGGTTCCCGCAACTGGCGGTCGGCGCGGGCACGGTCCCGTCGACTTATCCCGAATTCGGTCCGCTGGCAAGGCATCTGCGCTTCGTCGAGCGCAACTCCCGCAAGCAGGCCAGATCGCTGATGTACGCCATGGCGCGCTGGCAGGCGGGCCTGGAGTACCGGCAGAACTTCCTCGGTCGCATCGTCGATATCGGTGCGGAGCTGTTCGCGATCTCCGCGGCCTGCGTGCGCGCGCAGGCACTACGAGCCGCGGGCGCACCGGAGGCCAAGGCCGCCGAGGAACTCGCCGACACCTTCAGCCGACAGTCCCGGATCCGAGTGAAGACGTTGTTCGACGCACTGTGGGACAACACCGACGACGACGATCGCACCCTCACCCGAGGCGTCCTCGACGGCCGCTACGAGTGGCTGGAGGAAGGCATCTTCGACCCCAGCGAAGGCACCGGTCCGTGGATCGCCGAATGGCAGACAGGTCCGTCGACCGAACCCAACCTGCTCCGCCCCTTCCTGCCTTCGACCCGTAGTCACTCGGACACCTAGACATGGCCTGCGCGAGCCGTCACCCGGACATCCCTGGGTGACGGCTCGTCCAATGTGGGTGACCACCGTAGCTCAGTCCACAGGTTTGGCCCGAGGTCCGACCTTCCTTGCAGGCGATATCCGGGAACTGCGCTGGACTGCCCAATCCGGTGATCGTCGTGTTGCCGACGCGGTTCACCGGCACGACCTTGCCCGCATCGAACACGATCACGGCGTAGTCCATGTCTTTGTTCGAGTAGGCGAGGTTGCCGACGACTCCGGCGTCACTGTCGGCCTCGGCAACCACCGCGGCACCTGCGTCACCGCAGTGTCCTGCCGTGAACCCGACCAACCTGCCTGCTGAATCACGCCCGATCGTGGTGAGGGTGCAGATGCTCTGATCATCGACGATGATGCCGGAACCACCGCCCAGCACGGCCGGACCTGCGGCGTGCGCGGTACCTGCTTGCTGCCCGACCATGATTGCGCTCGCTGCGAGAACGGCGGCAGCGCCCGCGAATTTCTTGAACATGTCGAATCCGATGGTTGAGCCGCAGCGGTCCAGTGCGGCGCGAATAGTGTTCTGCTCGTTTCCCCTCAGGTGAACACCATCAACTTTGCTCGCAGGGTGCGGGATAGGGCCATCGTCCTCAGGGTTGGAAACACTCACACCTGGGCGGAACCGGGGAACGCTCGCAGATCAGCGTGGTGAGCAGGGTCTTTGATGTCATCCACGAGTCATGGGGCACCAGTGGACCCGGCCGATGCAGAGAAGTAGCCAACTACTCAGGTGGTCAGCGCCGGAAAGGCGCACACTGAGTGAAGCGGCTGGAGCCCGCGGCTCGCAATGTACGTCGAACGGGAACGCAAGTCATGTCCACGTCAAGCGGATCAGAGGCCATGTATCGCGAACTGCATTCGGTGGCAAGATCGCCCGCGCGGCCCCGGTCGGCCATTTGTCCGACTCTGTCGCAGCAGATCAGCCATGGAATTTGGCGCGATATCTCACTGAATCGCGACGCGCCCCGTATGACGATCGGGCGGTCGGATGCAGCCGACATAATCGTGACGGCCGATGCGACCGCATCGCGTCTGCACGCCATCATCGAGTGGATGCGCGACTGCTGGGTCATCGTCGACAACGGAATGTCGAAGAACGGAACATTCGTCAACGACGAGCGCATCGATGGGTGCCGGAGACTCAACTCCGGCGATGTTGTTCATGTCGGGCAATCGGTATTCATTTTCCGAGACGGCCAGCCATCCGACGATGAAATAACAATTGCCAACGATGCCCAACCCATCCGGAATTCGCTCACCGAGGCCCAATATCTGGTTCTGGCGGCGCTGTGCCGCCCGTGCGGCGCACAGACTCCCTACGCATACCCCGCGTCGAACTGCCGGATCGCACACGATCTGTGCCTGAGTATCTCCACTGTCAAGACCCACATGCGGGCCTTGTTCAAAATATTCCAGATCGAAGCCTTGCCGCAGAACCAGAAACGCATGTTTCTGGTCAAACGCGCCTTCGAAAGTGGCGTGATCATCAATCACCGGGCCGACGCGGAGTTACCGGGCCTCGAGTGAGGTGCACAAGATTGAACAACAAGCTCCAGGGTGTGCCTTTTCCTCGTGGTCATCGTCATCGAGCCTTCCCGCCCACATCGTCGGCTGGAAGGCTCATATACCCGATGGGAACCTACTGGGTCAGGCCAGGCGATCTGCGACACCGCTCACCTCGACCCAACCTCGACCCTGATCTGTGGCTCACGCCACGCAGGCGAAATAGAGCGGGAGGGCGAGGATCGTTGGGAAGCATATGACGAAACTCCACGGGAAAAGTAGCGGCAGGGAAACTGGCTGGACCGCGTCAGCGGGTGCCGATGCTGATACCGGTACTGGGGCCGGTGCTGGGGCCGGTTCGGCGGCGGCCACGCCCGAGCCCAAGGCGATCACCGGAGCCATCGCTAAGACTGCTGCTGTGGTCCGAAACTTCTTACTCATAATGATCCTCCATCGACTGATGTCGAGCCCGCCTCGACACATTCCTACCCTTCACACGGCCTCCCACGGCTGGGCGGTTCTGCATGCGAATTCCATTTATTATTCTCGCGGGGTGTGCGGAGCCACCATCCTCCCCCAGGCTGAAAACGCTCGCACCTCGGTGAACTGAAGGATTGAACTGCTCGTACGCGACAGGACTTTTCTCGATGAACGAATCGGATCGGTATCCACCCTCGTTGTAGACGATCGCCATCACAAGCCGAGGATCGATACCCGCCGCATTTCCGTACTGCACCGCCGATCCCACCCAAGGCCGCACGTTTGGATCAATCTTTTCCAATTCGCTCTGCCAATTCGGGTTCAAGGTACACGGTTCAGCGGCGCCAGAAGAAGTGGTGGACAACGCCGCTCGGGCTCGGGATCTTCTCCAGGTGGAAGCGGTCCAGGAGGTGATCGGGACTGTCCCAGAGTTGTTCGCCAGCGGCGAGTTCGACGGGCGCGACAGCGCAGTGCATGGTGTCGATGAGGTCGGCGGCCAGGAATTCACGGACCGTGGCGACGCCGCCGCCGATCCGCACGTCCTTTCCGTCGGCGGCCGCCTTCGCCTGTGCCAGGGCGTCCTGCGGTGATGCGCTCAGGAAATGAAACGTTGTTTCTCCCAAGGTGAACGAGGGTCGTTCATGGTGGGTGAGCACGAATACTGGTGTGCGGAACGGCGGTTCGTCGCCCCACCAGCCCTGCCAGTCGAGATTCTCCCACGGACCGCGCTGTGGTCCGAACTTGTTGCGCCCCATGATCTCGGCCCCGATATTGCGATGGAACTCGCGCGTGCAGTAGTCGTCGAGACCGCGCGTCCCCCCGGGTTCGGTGCGGTTGACCCAGCTCGCGGTCGCCCCGGCCCACGAGAACAGCGCCGGCCCGTCGGCGTGCCCGAAAGGACGCTCCAGGCTTTGCCCAATCCCCGCTCCGTACCCATCGCTGGAGACGTTGAAGTTATGGACGCGCACGAGCTGTGTCATCGAAACACCCCTTCTGATTGCAATGTGCAATCAGTTTGCCCGAGGTGCTTGTAAAGTGCAAGCAGTCGATGCGGAGGTTTCGTGCCGCGCTCCGGCCGCCCCATCAACGCCGCGATCGACGTGATCGGCGGTCGCCGCTCCTGCTGCGCGACATGATGTTCGGCGACCGCCGTCGCTGGTTGCAGCCACAGTCCGAAGAGGGCATCGCGTCCAATATCCTGGCCGACCGGCTGCGCACCTTGACCGATGCGGGACTGCTCACCCGCGACAACGCCGGGCGCGGACTGGCGTGCCACCTACAGCGTCACCGAGCCCGCCATCCAGCTCATTCCGGTCCTGGTCCACCATATGAAACAGGGACACGGTACGCATCCACGTCGACGAGTCAGGTTGTTGCAGAGTGCGCAGACTGGGCGACGCCGAGTTGCTGCATCATCCCGAGTGTGTCCCAGCATGCCCAGCTTTCGACGATCTTGCCGTCCCGGAAGCGACTGATCGAGATTCCCTGAACGACCGCTGATTTGCCTGTCGGGGACATGCCCATCATCTCGCCGTCGTTGGTGCCCGTCGCCGTCCATCGGGTAGTGACGAAATCGCCCTCGGCGATCTGTTCGTTGACCAAGAACCGTTGATCCGAGAACGCGGCGAGATACATCTGCCCGAGCCTTTTGAAGCTGTCGGGGCCATGGACATCGGCGAACGGGTTCTGTGGATCGTGGTTGATGCAGTCGACCGCGATCACCTCGTCGAATACATCGAGATCTCGCGTATTCCATGCGTCGAAGACGCGCTTGGCGGCGGCCTTGTTCTGCTCTGACATGGCGCTTCCTATCGGTTGATGGCGCCGAACTGGCGGGAGCGGCCGTAGTCGCTACGGGCAGCATTCGCACGCCCGGCGCTGAGTGTGGTGCGGAGCGCGGCGGCGATGCCAGCAGTGGATCCAGGCGCCGCGACCCCGTATGTGGACGCTGTCATCACGGGAGATGCCCGTCCGAATGTTGTCGGCGGACATCCAGCTACCCACCGATCACAATCCCTGAAGCCGGTGTATCGCAATCATTGTGCGCCTCTTTCGTGCGCGAGGTAAGGGGGCAACGGAGACTGCTGCGGGCCCGTCCCGCGCTCGCACGACGCCTACCTGCGGGTTAATAGTTCAACAAGTTGATTTGAGGTCGACCGTGAGGGGCTTCGGACGGGAACACCGCAGTGGCGTCGGCGCGCGTTGATACACGGATCGGGCAGCACAAGAAGTCATGGCTAATATTTAGTTAATCTCAGGTTTGCTGCGTCGATGATGGGCATCGGTGGGGTCAGGGGCCGCCGGGGAGGCGGCGGCGGCCGGTGGTGACCTCGTCGGCCAAATCCTCGTAGCCGACGGCTAATTCGGCCAAACGCTCCCAGGCGTCGCCGAGGTCGTTGTCGGATGGGCTGGCCAGGGCGGTGTAGGCGATCGCGGTGTACTCGGCGAGGCGGTCGATCACGGTGCCCAGTGTTTCGGTGTGCACCGAGGCGCAACCGTGCGCCGGCGGTAGGTGTGCGTAGACCCAGCGATCGATCTCGCGGACCAAACCTGCTCTGCGGCAATTGATATCGGTGCCCTGATGCTCATCGGACGGGCTGCGTTCGTGCAGGCAGGCGAGTTCATAGGCCGCGCGTAGCAGTGGGTGGGCGGTGTGTTCGACGCCGCGACAGGCGCGCAGGACGTCCCCTTTGGTCGGCAGCGGTTCGATCAGCACGGCGGTCCTCGAAGCTCGGTTCGTATCGGTGAATTCGGGTGCACCCGGCCGAATCTGCGGATAACAGCATTCCGTTGTGATCCAATAGGTTTCTCAGTTTCCTTGGACTCCCCGGCCGGGCGCGGCAACAGCACAGCACGCGACAGGCGGAGGAGTCAGCGTCTTCATGGGGATTTCATTCCGATCGCGCCGAACGGCGAGGCCAAGATCCATTTGCGGAGATCGGTACATACACGCACGAATCACCTTCACATCCGAGAACTGAGGCAGGGGGCCCATGTCGGAATCAGGAAGCACTGTGCCGCGACGGCAACTGGGACGGCACCTCCGAGACCTGCGCTTGCAGGCCGGAATGACCATGCCGGAAGCCGCGCGGCTGATCGAACGCGGCACGACCACGCTACAGCGATTGGAGACGGGACAGACGCACAAGATACGACTGCTCGATATTCGGGAGCTGTGCAGTGTGTACAGCGCAAGCGATGTCGTCACCGCCGGATTGCTCGGGCTGGCGCAGGAGGCGTCGGGGAAGAGTTGGTGGCATGACTACGGGAAGCTGATCCCGGAGGACTTCAATGTCTACGTGGGGTTGGAGGCGGCTGCGCGCAGGCTGACGTCGTATTCGCCCGACGTGGTGTTGGGGCTGTTGCAGACTCCGGACTATGCACGCATTCTGGCCCGCACGGCGAGCCCTACCGACACCCCTGACGAAATCGAACGACGGGTGCAACTGAAGCGACGTCGCCAGAACATTCTCACTCGCAAACGCCAACCAACCGAGTTCGATGTTGTACTGCTCGAGTGTGCGTTACGACGCGTGGTTGGGAGCCGCCAAATCATGGCTGCCCAACTGCGACACCTCGCCGACATGTCGACGCGACCGAACCTCACACTGCGGGTGCTCCCCTACAGTGCAGGCATCCCATTGGGAGATCCGGTTGGAATGTTCACAGTCGTCGACTTCGGACTGGACAAGAAGAACGAACCAATCGAGCCATCAGTCGTCTACCTCGAAAACTTCACGGGGGACTTATATCTGGAGTCGCAGGCAGACGTGGAGCGCTACCATGTGGCTCATGCGTCCATCCGACGCGCGGCGCTGGATGAGACGAACAGCAGGAGCCTGCTTCGGCAGCTAGCTAGGGAGTGCGCGACGTGAGCGACAAGTACGAGATCGACCTCGCAGGGGCTCGCTGGTTCAAGAGCACCCGAAGCTCCGGCACGAAGGACTGCGTCGAGGTCGCGTTCCTGTCCAGCAATCTCGTCGGTGTCCGGGACTCGAAGAATCCGGATGGCCCAGCCCTGGTGTTCGGTGGCGGCGCGTGGGATGCGTTCGCTGCCGCCATCTCTGATGGGGAATTCCGCCGGTCGTAGTCGATCGATTCGAGACCTCCCGCTCGTCTGACGCGGGAGGTCTCGATCTTGTTCCGCCTGCCCGCTCATTGCAGGTCGCGAGCGGCCGACGGTAAAGTGCGGGCCAGCGGGGGATGCGCGTGGCCCCTTGGCACTTGGTAGTAGTGAAGGGGTACGCGAATGACTGGTAGAGCGAAGGCATTGCCCGCTGCGGCCTTGGCCATTGGCGCGGCACTGGTGCTCGCCGGGTGCAATGGCGATTCGACGGAGGGGAAGCCGACTGCGGCCACCACGAGCGCACCGAAGACAACTGCCGCGGCGACGACATCGACCGCCCCTGAAGCCGCCGTTTGGGATCCGTGCACCATCCCCGATTCTGCGCTCACTGCGCTCGGGTTGAACACTTCCACCAAGGAAAACACCGTTGCCGGGGTCGACCCCACCGGCTGGAAGGTATGCAGTTGGCAGTCCGAGCCGAAGGCGTACACCTTTAGTGTCCTGTCATCGGAACACACACTCGAAGAGTCCAGGCAGCGCACCGACTATGTGGACTACATGCCCACAACTGTCGGTGCCCATCAGGCTCTTCAGTTTCGCGGCGCTGGTGCCACACACGACCTGGGGTGCTGGCTGGCCGTTGAGGTCCCCGCCGGAATCGTCGATTTCCACGTACTGAATCGATACGGCTCATCCGGGGCCAAAGCCGGTGAACCATGTGCCGAGACACGTCGACTCACTGAAGCCTTGGCCATGTATCTACCTGCACGTTGAGGAGGGGGAATGATAAGCGGCATCGATCCAGACCAATGGTCGCAATTACTGGAACGGGCGAATGCCGGTGAGCTGTCACTGTCACCTGAGGTCGGAAAAGACTTGGACAAGGTGTGCGACGACCACATCGACAGGCTGAACACTGTGCTGGCACTTACCGACAACATAAGCCGCATCACGGGATTCGGAGACTTCCCTTCGGGCAAGATCTTGGAGAAGAAGTTTTCGGAGACCGCATCCGGAACCGATCGCTCGCTCGACGCAGTGGTTAAACAGCACATCGATGCCGTCGAGACTGCGAAAGAGGTTGTGGCGAAGGCGATCGCAAACTTCGTCGCCCAAGACCAAGACCGCGCCTCCCAGTTGACGCAGGTGACTCCGGAATGACTTACGACGACTACCAGCGCCGCATCATCGAGGCGCAGGAACAGTGGAACCGCGACCGCGACTGGATCTACAAGACCGAGTCCGGTTACAACAACTTCGAAGGCGAGACACAACCGCCGCACGTCACCACCCCAGACAGCTACGACCACCTCACCCTCGAGCAAATGCAGACCGCCGTATCGGCGATGAAGCCGAAACTGGTCGATGACGCGGTCACGATGTGGGCGAATATCGGTCTGGAACTTCAGGGTTCGTTCGAAACCTTCAAACGCGAATTCGCCCGCACCATCACCGGCCAGAACGGCCACTCCGGCTGGACCGGCGCGGCAGCGCAGGCCGCGACGACCGCAGTGAACAACTACCACGAAAAGTCGATCCCACTGGCCACGGCGGCAACGCTGACCAGCCTCAAACTCTCCGAAATGAAGACCGGCCTCGAGCAGACCCAGGCACTCATGCCCGGCCTCACCGAACGCCCGGAGATCACCGGCAAGACGCTGCCCAAAGACGGCGTCATGAAGACCGACGAATACACCCAAACCGAGGCCGAGCAGGAGGGCCGCAGAATCCTGCGGACGGTCTACGGCCAGGTGGCGGGGCAGACCGATGTCGGCGTCCCGTATATGCCCACCGCGCCGACGATTACGAACGGCCCCGTCGTCCCGGTCACGCCGGGACCGAATCCTGGTGTGTCGCCGGGACCTTCGGGTGGTGGCGATTCCGGTACCGGCGACGGCGGCCAAACCGGCGGTGACTCGGGATCCGGCACAGGTGGGCAAACGGGAACCGAACCGTCGTCGGTCACGTCGGATTCCACGACGCCCACGAGTACGAATCCGCAAAGCACCACGCCGACAACGCAATCCACTTCACCCACCACCGCGACACCGACCACGTCCGGAACCAGCGGTCTGACCACGGGCACCCCGAACTCCGCGACACCCGGAATCGGCAGCCCCGCGAGTGGCCGCACCGGCTCGGGCAGTCCGGGCGGCACCGGTTCGGGTAGCCCGGGTCGCAGCGTCGCAGGTACTCCCACCAGCGGCACTACGGCAGCCGCCGCGGCCGCGCGCCAGAGCGGCACGGCAACAGGCCGTGCGGGATCGTCCGGCATGTCGGGCATGGGTGGGGCCGGTCAGGGGAAGGGCAGCGAGGAGGATCGCAAGAAGGGCGTTCCCGATTACCTGATCACCGCCGAGCACGGGCAGGAGGCCGCCGGACTGGATTCGCTGCCCAAGACCGTGCCCCCGGTGATCGGCGGTGACCACGACAGTGGCCAGCAGTACTAGGCTCAGTGGCCTGGAGTTCGAAATGCTTTGGGCCGCATACGGTCGCGACCGTATGCCCTACCCGCTGCACTACCGCACCGAGATCACCGAATTCGACGAGCTGGAACGCCACCGCGACGCCGCACTCACCACCCTGCTCGCGAAGTACTCACCCGAACTCGAACACGCCATCGAGGTGCTGCTCGAACCGGATGCCCGGGTGGAGTCGAAGGGTTTCGGCGGCCCCGACCTATCGCAGACCTACCGATTCCACGGCGCGGTCCGCGACCGCATGGGGGCCGCGCTCACCCAATTGCCCGGCGCCACCGCCGATACCGGCGGCGATGTGCTCATCACATACTGCACCGCACAGCAGGTCTGCACCCAAGCCGTCGACGCCTTGCCACGACGCGATCCCGGCACCCACCCCCGCCTGGAGCTCCGCCGCGAGGAGATCGCCGCCGACCGCGACCGCCACATCCGCCGCGCCCACGACCACGGCCCCCTCGAACAACTGAACCGCATTTTCCAACGCCCCCGCTCCGCCCTCGGCGAAATAACCATCTACGCAGGCCCAGCCGTCGACGCCCGCCCCACCCCCGGCCGCGGCTTCTGGTGGATGGACTACCCCGACGGCCGCTACTACATAAAAACCGGCAACCCCATAATCGCCACCCCCCTGGACGCCACCGCCATGTCCACCGAAATCCACCGCCTCCTAACTCTCACCCAGCGCTACCACCACGAAGACCGCGCCCACGACGAATACCTCCGCTCCCGCCACTGACCCACCCTCTCATCCGCTAAATGGCACCCCGCCCCATCAAGCCGAGTCAATTGGCGGCCGACCCTTAGGCTGAGCAACGGCCGCGATTCTTTTTGCTCGTTAGGTAGGTCTGCATGGTTGGAGGCCGATACCTTCCGAAACGAGAGGATCTCCATCGATGAACAACCAGCAGACGACCGCTCCGACGTCGCGGCTCGACCGAGCATTCACCAGTACCCGGGCCGTTCTGGCCGCCGTCCGGCCCGACCAGCTCGATGTGCCGACACCGTGTGCTTCATGGGATGTGCGGGAGCTGATCAATCATTTCATCGGCACGGCGCACTGGGCCGCGGCGGTGATGAGCGACAACGATGTCACCGACCAGCGGGATTTCACCGCGGGTGACTATCTCGCGACCTACGACACGTACATCCGAGATGCGCTGGCCGCCTTCGAAACCCCCGGCGCCCTCGACAAGACGGTCAGGCTGTCATTCGCAGAGATGTCCGGGGCTGCCTTCATGGGCCTGGCCACGGTGGACCAGTTCACCCACGGCTGGGATCTGGCCCGGGCGATCGGTCGGGCCACGGATCTAGACCCCGAACTTGCGGAGGAACTACTGATCCAGGCGAAGGCCACCGTCGCCGATGCGCTGCGCGGTCCCGACGGCGTAGCCCCGTTCGGCCCGGTTGCCGAAACGCCCGCCGATGCCGTTCCCGCCGACAGGCTCGCCGCCTTCCTCGGGCGAACCAGCTGAGGCGAGAGCACAATCGATCGGATGAACGGAGACGGCTCGGTGGGCCCGGACAACGCGTCGTTCGTGCGCGATACCGAGCCGTTCCGTCGCGAGCTGCTGGCACACTGCTATCGGATGCTGGGATCGGCCGATGACGCCGAGGATCTTGTGCAAGAGACCTACCTCCGCGCGTGGCGCTCCTACGACGGGTTCGAAGGCAGGTCCTCGGTGCGCACCTGGCTGTACCGGATCGCGACCAACGCCTGCCTGACTGCGCTGCAACACCACAGTCGCCGCGTGCTGCCCTCCGGTCTCGGTGAACCCGAACCGTACCCGGCGGCCGCCGCGCAACGTGCGGAATCGAATATCAGTTGGCTGCAACCGATTTCCGATGCACTGGTGATCCCGGAGTCGGCGGATCCGGCGGTAGTCTTCGCGGCGCGGCAGGGGCTGCGGCTGGCGCTCATCGCCAGCTTGCAGTACCTGCCCGGTACGCAGCGGGCGGTACTCATTCTGCGGGATGTGCTGGCCTTCCCGGCGGTCGAGGTCGCGGCCATGCTCGGCACGAGCACGCCCGCGGTCAAAAGCACTCTGCAGCGTGCCCGTGCTCGATTGCGGGAACTGTCACCGAGGCCGGATGCTCTTGCCGAACCCGCTGAATCGCATGCGAGGGCGCTGCTCGACCGGTACATGGCAGCTTTCCAGAATGCGGATGCGGCCGAACTCGAGCGTTTGCTCTGCGACGAGTCCACACTGGAGGCGCCGCCGATACAGACCTGGTTTGCGGGCCGCAGGACTTGCGTGCCCTTCTTGCGCCGATATGTTCTGGGCGCCGAGGGGGACTGGCTCATGCTGCCTACCGGCGCGAACGGGCAGCCCGCAGCCGTCGGCTATCGCCGCGGCGACGACGGTGACTACCACGCATATGGAGTGGTCGTGCTCACCGTGACACCCACGGGTATTGCCGGGGTGGTCTCCTTCGGCGATCCGAAGTTGGTGCCCTCTTTCGGATTTCCGTCCGTAGTCCCGGCCGGCTGAAAATTCTCTGTTCGGTAGCGGCGCTTCGGCGCCGGAGACTGGACGGGCTACGCCGCCGACGTCAGCAGCCGATCACGTCAGCAACGAGCTGAGCCCACCGACCGACGTTGACAAGAGCGACCGCACGGTGCGAATCTGTCCGCACATCCGTCGGCTCAGCGTCCGCCGGCAGCGCAGCTCGCAACCCGCTGTCAGTAGCCGACGCGATCACATGCCGCCGCCGGTGATCGACACCGTGGTTGTTTGCGTCTCGCCAACCGATCAGGCAGCGCCAACCACATTCGGCATCCGAGCCGCCCATCGGCGCGCCCACCCATCACACGGTTGATAGCCGCGCACGCGTGCCTAATGCCGCCCCGCTCAACCGGGTCACGCGGCGGCACGACATCCAGCGATCCCCCCGAGATCCGAACGACGGATCCGACACGTCCGCAAACCGCGAAATCAATTCCGACACAACAGAAATAAGAGAGGACACACGAATATGTCTCTACCGCAGAGAGTTACCGACGGTCCCGAACGCGTCCTGCTCGAGAACATGCTCGACCGCAACCGGGCTGGGCTCATCGACACCGTGCGCGGGTTGTCGGACGAAGAGGCCCGCCGTCGCCTAGTGCCGTCGCTGACCACGCCGATCGCGTTGATCAAACACGCCGCCGCCGCCGAACGGATCTGGTTCCAACGCTTCCTCGAATCCGGAGGCGACACACCCCGTCCGGGCGAGGTCGCCAGCTTCGCGGTCGGGGCGAACGAGACCCTCGCTGAGGTCATTGCGGAGTTCGAGCGTGCCAGCGAACGATCCCGAGTGATCGCCGCGCAATACGACCTGAATGACACGAAACAACACCCGCGCGCCGGCACGGTCAGCATCAGGTGGATCTACCTGCTCATGATCGAGGAGTTCGCTCGCCACGCGGGCCACAGCGACATCCTGTGCGAACAGCTTGCCGCCGCACACGCCCAGTAGTCACGCTCCTCGCCACAGGACATCCCGATCCAAATACACCGGCCTACGACAGGTATTCGGACAGTTCGAATATCCGACGGTGCCATTTCCGGACAAGCCGCCGTCATCGAAACCAGCTGTGGCTCGAACACGACCGGCCCTGCCCGCCCGAACAGATCGCCGAACAGTCCTCGCACCTCATACGCGCCGTGCTCGAGTCGGTCACCGAACAATGACCACCACAGCCGACCGCGCCGCCGCCCGCGATTCGGACACCGCCGAGACCGACTGCCGAGGCCGGCAGCACCGTCGATGACGTCTCCGAAGATTTCGATACTTCGAGGTGGCGGCCGTCTGATAACACTCTCTAGCTGACTCTAGAAAATCTAAGAGATGTCCCGATGAACGGGAAAGAGCCCACCGATCATGAAAATCTACTCTAATCTATCGCCTGACCTATAAGCTCCTAGATTCGCGAATAGACGCGGTCGCAGACCTGACGATGTCGATCGCCAGCGTCAGTTGAACAACGCGTACATAACGAGCGGTATGGAGCGCTAACGGCGTGGGCATCCAATCCGACAACCGGGCAAGAACGCTCCGTATCGGGTGTCCCACGAGGCACAGGAGAACTTCATGTCCACGACCATCGCCCGCCGGGCCGCCGACCTCGACGGCCACCACATCACGGTGTCGGCCGACGACGGCGTTCCGATCGCAGTCCGCACCTTCGGCGCCGACGACGCACCCCTGACCGTTGTCTTCGTACACGGCCACTGCCTGCGCACCGAGTCCTGGTCGTTCCTGCGCGATCAACTGCTGCGGCAGTGGAGCACGGATACCCGAATGGTTTTCTACGACCACCGTGGACACGGTGCCTCCGGCGTCGCCGATCCCTCGACCTACACCATCGACCAGCTCGGCCACGACCTCGACGCCGTGCTGCGGGCGGTCGTGCCGACCGGTCCGATCGTCCTGGTCGGACATTCGATGGGCGCGATGGTGACCCTGGCCTACGCCCGGCTGTTTCCGGCGGCGATCGGCACCCGGTTGGTCGGTGTCGGCCTGATCGCGGGCGCGGCCAACGGCATCACCGAGGTGGGGCTCGGGCGCCTCCTGAACCGGCGCGCGGTGAATTCGCTGCAAGTCGCGGTGTTGCGCGCGCCGCGGCTCATGCAAGCCTCCAAGCGCCTGACCCGCCGGATCTTCGAGCCGATCACCCGCGAGGCGAATATGGGCACCAAGCGAACCAATCGGCGCATGATCGCGGTGGCCGCGACGATGATGAACGACACGCCGCTGCTCACCATGTCGAGCTTCCTCGCCTCGCTGATCACCTTCGACGAGACCGCCTCGCTGCACCGGCTCAGCAGCATCCCCGCGCTGGTACTGGCCGGTTCGGCCGACATCGTGGTGCCGTTCGCGCATTCAGTGGTGCTCGCCTCGCAACTGGCCTGCTCGGAACTGGTCCGGCTCGAGGGCGCGGGCCACGGCGTCCACCTGGAGCGGGCCGAAGAGGTGGCATCGTCCATCGTCGGCCTGGTCGACCGGGTCCTTACCGCCATGCGCGGCCACGGATACGCCACAGCCAGCTGACCGGCATGCGGCGGGAGAGCCGAGCCAAAACGCAATTCCTCGCGTACTGTGTTAAAGATCACGTTGTGTGGTGAGTCACACGACTTGGTAAAGCGCGGTCCCAGGCAGACCCTGGAACCAGCCGCTACCCACCGAGTTCGTCTGTCCGCCAAGGAACACAGGAGGTATCGATGACACGCAGCGACATAGCGGAACTCCGCTACGCGGTCGGCCAGCTCCGGCAATCCATCGGCGCGCTGCGCTCCCATTATGGCGATGCCAATACGGTGCGGCGGCTGGAAAACGACCTCGAGCGGCTCGTCATCGATGCCGACGAACTCGAGCAGTCGCCACCGCAGGAGGTCGGCCGCCGTCCGCAGGAGACCATCTACGTCCCGGACAGCAAGTCCGATGAGGCGGCGTGGATGGGCGCGCAGGACGAGGGACTCGGCTTCCACTCACGCCCGCGCACGAAATAGCGCAACTCTCCGGTTCGCGGACCCGACGCTCCCCCGCCTCCCCGGATCTTTTGCCGGTCGTCAGGCGCGCCGCGACTTCCGTCGCGGACCGGCGGTGGGTAACTCGTCGGCCTTTGGGCGTTCCCGACGAGTTACCCACGTCCTCACGAAATCAGTTGCCGCGTCAGGCGCGGTGCCGACCCGACCTGCGCGACGCCCGGACGCCATGGAATCGAGCCCCACGCGGCGTCTCCATGATCGGGGCCGTGCCCGCCGATTCGAACAGGGCCGCGATGCCGTGGTCATGGCCGAGTGCGATCGCCTCCAACCCGTAGTTGCCGTTGGTTCTGGCCAACTCGTGCAGCATCGTGGTCATGATGCGCAGGCCGGTGGCGCCGACTGGATGACCGAGTGCGATCGCCGAGCCGTTGACGTTGAGCCGGTCGCGCGGGTCCAGTTCCCAGGCCCGCGCCAGCGCGAGCACTTCCACCGCGAAACCCTCGTTGACCTCGATCAAATCCAGATCGTCGAGGGTGAATCCGGTCCGCCCGAGCAGTTTCGCGACGGCCGGAGCGGCGCCGAGAGTCGCTGTGTCCGAATCACATCCGGCCGCGGCCCAGCCGACGAGATAGGCCATCGGCACCAGCCCGAATTCGTCGAGCCGGTCCTCGGCGACGACCAGGCAGGCCGATGCGCCGTTCCGATGCGAACTCATATTGCCTTCGGTGACCACCCCGCGCGCGATCAGCGGATGCAGCGCGGCCAGCGCATGGGTGGAGACATCCTCGCGGACGCCTTCGTCGCGCATGATCCGATGCCGCGCCGCGGTGTCGAAACTGTTCCAGTCGTTGGCATCCTCGACAACGCCGACCGGGATCACCTCGGCGGTGAAGGTGCCCTGCCGCCAGGCACGCGCGGCCTTGCGATGGCTGGCGACCGCGAACTGGTCGGCCTCTTCTCGGCTGATTCCGTAGTAGCGAGCCAGGTCTTCGGCGTTCGCCAGATCGCCGCTCTGGAATGGATCGCACCCGGCAGCTGTGTTTCGACCGACCGGCGAGCAGTCGCCGGCGGCCGAACACTCGACACCACCGGCCACCACCACATCGGCCGCTCCGGTCTGCACCATCATCGCCGCGGTGATCACCGCCTGCAGCCCGCTACCGCAGCGGCAGTCGGTCAGGAATCCGGGCACCGCGAACGGCAATCCGGCGCCGCGTGCGGCCAACCTACTCAGTTCGGGCGCGCCGGCCCGGTTGTCGACACAGGCCATCGCGACATCCTCGATGCGCAGCGGATTGATGCCCGAGCGCGCGATCACCGCCGAAAGGACGGTCGAGGCCAGCCATTCCGGCGACATTCCGGACAGTGCGCCGCCTTCGATACCGCTCGGGGTGCGGACCGGCGCCACGATCGCGGCTCTTCTCATATCGGTGTCTCCCTTCCCCGGGCTCAGCCGTGCGACGGTCGTATCAGCGCACGTCAGCGGGCGAATCTCCAGGAAAGGTGACCATAGATTTATTGCCGCCGTGTGACGTTCGTGCGGCCGAAATTCGACCACTGGATTCCGGACCGGCGGCCTCGCTCGAATCATGTTCCGGGCAGGCGAGTTCGAAGGGTTCGCAGTCGGCTCGCACCGGGCGCGGAGGGCAAACCTAGATCGAATGTGGCGGAAATCACGGACCTGAGGGTGGGTCAGGTTTGGCAGGACCCCGCTGCGCGATAGCGGGGGTGTCGTATGGTGCTCAGCATCACATTCGATTGCGGAGGTCACGGGGACCGTCCGCACAGCAGATCAGCGAGGCATCCACCTGTGAGTGCCGCACCGACCGCCAGCCCGGAAACGGGAACCGGCGTCTTCAGCAAGACCAGGGCCGCCATCTCCGTGCGCACACTGCGCACCGACCGATGGTGGGTTCCACCGCTAGCGACGGCCATAGGACTGGCCGCCTTCGTCATCTACGCGACGATCAGATCGTATGTGCGAACGGCATATTGGGTGCCGGAGTACCACTACCTGACGCCGTTCTATTCACCGTGCGTGAGCACCGACTGCGTCGAGGGTTCAACCCACTTCGGCGCCTGGTTCGGCCACATCCCCGCGATCCTGCCGCTGGGCTTCCTGGTCCTGCCGTTCCTGCTCGGATTCCGGCTGACCTGCTACTACTACCGCAAGGCCTACTACCGCGCGGTGTGGTTCTCCCCGCCCGCGTGCGCGGTCGCCGAACCGAAGGCCAAGTACACCGGCGAGACCAGGCTGCCGCTGATCATCCAGAACGCGCACCGCTACTTCTTCTATGTGGCCGTGCTCGTTTCGCTGATCAACACCTACGACGCGATCACCGCGTTCCACGGCAAGACCGGCGGGTTCGGCTTCGGCCTCGGCAATATCGTGCTGCTCGCCAACGTGATCCTGCTGTGGGCCTACACCCTGTCCTGCCATTCCTGCCGCCACATCATGGGCGGCAAGCTCAAGCACTTCTCCGCCCATCCGACGCGGTACTGGTTCTGGACCCAGGTGTCCAAGCTCAACACCCGCCATATGGCGTTGGCCTGGACCACGCTCGGCACCCTCGCACTGACCGACTTCTACGTGATGTTGGTTGCCAGCGACACGATTTCAGATCTGCGGTTCATCAACTAACCGCCCTCACAAACCAGGAGTTTCGCGGCCATGCCAGAAGTGGAACGGCACAAGTACGACGTCGTCGTCATCGGTGCCGGTGGCGCCGGACTGCGCGCGGTGATCGAAGCACGCGAACACGGTCTCTCCGTCGCGGTGGTGTGCAAGTCGTTGTTCGGCAAAGCGCACACCGTGATGGCCGAGGGCGGTTGCGCCGCCTCGATGGGTAATGCCAACGAAAAGGACAACTGGCAAACCCATTTCAAGGACACCATGCGCGGTGGCAAGTTCCTCAACAACTGGCGCATGGCCGAATTGCACGCCCAGGAGGCCCCCGACCGGGTGTGGGAGCTGGAAACCTATGGGGCGCTGTTCGATCGGACCGCCGACGGCCGGATCAGCCAGCGCAACTTCGGCGGCCACACCTACCCGCGGCTGGCGCACGTCGGCGACCGCACCGGGCTGGAGATCATCCGCACCATGCAGCAGAAGATCGTGTCGCTGCAGCAGGAGGATTTCGCGGAGACCGGCGACTACGAATCGCGCATCAAGGTTTTCGCCGAATGCACCATCACCGAACTGTTGAAGGACGGCGACCGGATCTCCGGCGCGTTCGGCTACTGGCGCGAGTCCGGGCGGTTCGTCCTGTTCGAGACGCCGGCCGTGGTGCTGGCCACCGGCGGTATCGGCAAGTCCTACAAGGTCACCTCCAACTCGTGGGAGTACACCGGCGACGGACACGCGCTGGCACTGCGGGCCGGGGCGACGCTGATCAATATGGAGTTCCTGCAGTTCCATCCGACCGGTATGGTCTGGCCGCCCAGCGTGAAGGGTATCCTCGTCACCGAGGGTGTGCGCGGTGACGGCGGGGTGCTGAAGAACTCCGAGGGCAAGCGGTTCATGTTCGAGTACATCCCGCCGGTCTTCAAGGGGCAGTACGCCGAAACCGAAGATGAGGCCGATCAGTGGTTGCGCGATAACGACTCCGCCCGCCGCACCCCGGATCTGCTGCCCCGCGACGAGGTGGCCCGCGCCATCAACTCGGAGGTGAAGGCGGGCCGGGGCACCGAACACGGTGGCGTATTCCTGGATATCGCCTCGCGGCTGCCCGCCGAGGAGATCCGGCGGCGGCTGCCCTCGATGCACCATCAGTTCAAAGAGCTCGCGGACGTGGACATTACGAAGGAGCCGATGGAAGTCGGCCCGACCTGCCACTACGTGATGGGCGGAATCGAGGTCGATCCGGATACCGGTGCGGCCACGGTGCTCGGATTGTTCGCCGCCGGTGAGTGTTCGGGCGGTATGCACGGCTCGAACCGGCTCGGTGGCAATTCGCTCTCGGACCTGCTGGTCTTCGGTCGACGGGCCGGACTCGGCGCCGCCACCTACGTCGAACAACTGTCCGAGCGGCCCGCCGTCACCGATGCCGATATCGCCACGGCCGCGAAAGATGCCGTGGCACCGTTCGATCCCCCCGCCGAAGGGTCGGGAGAGAACCCCTACACCCTGCACACCGATCTGCAGCAGGCGATGAACGATCTGGTCGGCATCATCCGCAAGGACCACGAACTGCGCGAGGCCGTCGAGCGTCTCGCCGAATTGCGCACCCGCTTCGACGGTGTCGTGGTGGAGGGACATCGGCAGTTCAACCCGGGCTGGCATCTCGCCCTCGACCTGCGCAATATGCTCTTGATCAGCGAATGTGTCGCACAGGCAGCACTTTTGCGCACCGAGAGCCGGGGCGGGCACACTCGCGACGACTTCCCGACGATGGATCCGGCATGGCGCAACAAGCTGCTGGTGTGCGCGATCGATCCGGCCGACGCGGACGGTCCGGTGCCGGGCGTGCGCGTCACCCCGGAGGACCAGATCCCGATGCGCGACGACCTGCTCTCACTCTTCGACCTCGGTGAACTCGAAAAGTATTACAATCAAGCCGATCTCGCCTCCCATCCGGCGACCTCGGTGACAGCCACGGAAGGCGAGGCGTAAGAATGGGTTACGACGCCAAATTCCGCGTGTGGCGCGGCGATATCGACGGTGGCGAATTGCACGACTTCACCGTCGAGGTGAACGAGGGCGAGGTGGTGCTCGACATCATCCACCGGCTGCAAGCCACGCAAGCGCCCGATCTCGCGGTGCGGTGGAATTGCAAAGCGGGCAAATGTGGTTCGTGTTCGGCCGAGGTGAATGGGCGGCCGAAGCTGCTGTGTATGACCCGGATGTCGACCTTCCAGCCCGATGAGCTGATCACCGTCACACCGATGCGCACCTTCCCGGTGATCCGGGATCTGGTGACCGATGTGTCGTTCAACTACCAGAAGGCGAGGGAGATACCGTCTTTCACGCCGCCGGACGATTTGAAACCGGGCGACTACCGGATGCAGCAGGTCGATGTGGAGCGCTCGCAGGAGTTCCGCAAATGCATCGAATGCTTCCTGTGCCAGGACACCTGTCACGTGGTGCGCGATCACGAGGAGAACAAGGAGGCATTCGCCGGTCCGCGCTTCCTGATGCGGATCGCCGAATTGGAGATGCATCCGCTCGATGTGGCCGACCGCCGCGATCTGGCACAGGAGGAGCAGGGGCTCGGCCTCTGCAATATCACCAAATGCTGCACCGAGGTCTGCCCGGAGCACATCAAGATCACCGACAACGCCCTGATTCCGATGAAGGAACGCGTGGCGGATAAGAAGTACGATCCGCTGGTCTGGTTGGGCAACAAGCTCTTCCGGCGCTGATCAGCTACCGGACCACCGGCCGGGTGTTACTGCCCGGCCGGTCGGCGCACCCGCTATAACAACGCGACGACTCCGACGGCGACGATCCATACCAGCACTCCGACGAACAGTGCCGACAGGAACGAGCCGGTCAGTACGAACACGCCGACCGCCGACACCGCGAAAAGCAGTGCCACGATCAGCCATTCCACCCAATCGCCCGGCCGCAATTTCTTGTACCGGGGATGGGAACTCTTGAGCCCACGGTCCACAAGTTGTTGTCTACCCGTAATTGCCGTTGGCAAACGCACTTTCGTTGTGGAATCTGCACTGTTTCGTGATCTTCCCGCGCACATTTGATCACATAGATGGGGTTATGGTGTACGGCTGGCCGGGCGATCAAACCGTCACGTGACTCGACCCGGCGGGCATCCTCAAAACCGCCGGGCCGTTCGCACTACTCGGGACGATCGAACTCACCGTCGTGCACGCCCGCGGTGAAGGCGGCCCACTCACCGGGCGTGAAGACCAGAATCGCCCCGTCGGGGTCCTTACCGTCGCGCAGTGCGACGTGACCGGCGTCTAGTAGTGCGACCTCCACACTGTCCTTGCCGGTCCCATCGCCGGCCTTGCGCCAGATCGCGCCGCTCAAATCCACTGCGGCACCCTCGTTGACACTCACGTCGCCACTCCTCTCAGAACTCGCCGCCCACCACACCAGCGGTGAACGCATCCCATGCGCCCGTGGTAAAGACCAGGGCGGGTCCACACGGATTTTTGCTGTCACGCACGCCGACCCGACCGCTGCCGAGGAAGGCGACCTCGACGCAGTCCTTACCCGCGCCACTACGGGCGCTCTTGAACCACTGCGCGCCAACCAAATCCATACTCATGCCACATACTCCTTCGCGATCTGCCGTAGCAGATGTCTACTGGGTTGAATATCCAGCGCGCTACGCTGGAGGCACTCGTGCGCACGATCGTACCGCCGTACATCTGCATGTCTTTCGAGGTAGAGATCCCCCGTGAAGCCCTCGGCATACACCACCGGCGGCTCGATCGGCTGGCCTTTGCCATCGATTCCGAACCGGAGAACTGTGAACGGTCCGGTGGAAACTCCGAGCGGAACACCGGCCGCGAACGGCAGAATACGCAGGGTGACGTTGGGTTGGGTACCGATATCGGCAAGATGACGTAGCTGCGCCGCCATCACTTTGGCGCCACCGACCACCCGGCGCAAGACCGATTCGTGCAGCACCACGTCCACCGTCGCCGGTGCGGCCTTCCTGGTGATCAAAGCCTGACGCTGTAGACGCAATTGCACGCGGCGCTCGATCTCAGCATCCGAATCGTCCGGATAGCCAAGGCGATTGAGGGCTCTGGCATAGTCGGCGGTCTGCAATAGGCCGAGGACCATTTCGGATTGGTAAGAGCTGAGTTGCTGGGCTGATGCCTCCAAACCGACATAGACGTCGAAGTTTTCGGGAATGAGATCGCCATAGGCGTGCCACCAACTCTTGACGGCGGCTTGCTGTGCGAGGCCCTTGAGGCCGTCGGAGAGTTCGTCCGGAATGCCGTAGATGCGGCAGAGCTCTTGGATATCGATGGTGCGGATGCGATCGGCCTGGCCTTTTTCCAAGCGCTGCAAGGTACTTGCACCCCACTCCATCAGTCTGGACGCTTCGGCGATGGTGAGGCCGGCCTGGGTGCGCCAATCCCGGAGGTACCTGCCGAGCTGGCGCCTGGGTAGAGTGGAGGCGGCGCTGTCGGGAGATAGTCGATCCGAGGCTTCGATCACCCTCGAGTAATTGCCGGAACTCTCTGACGCTCTTGCCGAACTCGCTGACACCGCACGCTCCGTTCTGCTCGGATGCACACCCAAAGGTTGCTCCGGGGCGTTCCCACAAGCTCGGTTCCCCGTCACTTCGCTTGGGCAGAGGGCTCTTTCGTCCACTATGGAGAATCCTCCCTTCCCGATTGGGTTTTGTGCTGGGAATTCGCGGTAAAACTTTGGATATCCACAACTACGTTGTTCTGGGCCTTCCGCGATGGTGTGCTGGAAGTGTGCCCGGAGCGGAACAGGCGCCGTACCCCTCCTCCTGCGAAACCTCCGGGCACACACCGGAATCGCGCACGTAGGAACGAGGAGTCATGGCTGTAAGTGTCATAGCGTCGTCCTTGATGACCAGCGATTTGACCCCGCACCGGGCCCGGGCCGTCGGACAGGAGGGCTGGGTGGTTTCCTATCTGCCGGGCCGCAAGCTGACATGTGCGCAGGCGGTGGCCGCGCTGCAGGTTGCCGAGGTGGTGCCGTCGCTGTTCGACGCTGTCGGCGAGCTCGCCGACTCGTTCGGCCTCACCCCACTCGAAGCGCTGGGCATGGCGGTTCGACAGGCCCCCTGGGACGAAGGCCCGATCTCCCGGTATTCCCGACATGTCCGATCCGTGCGCCGCCGGGCGGAGGTCGTCTGATGCAACTCACCAATCTGAATATGCACGTTGCCTCGCTCCTGGCCTGCGGTAACGACCCTGGTGTGCTGACAACTGAACAAGCCCATGCCGCAATGCAATTACATATCGACTGCACCGTCGACCGCTGTCGGGTGCGCCGCGCCGCGCGCAGCACGCTGGTCGAGGCGGGCAAATGCGTGCTGGACGAGCGCGCGCTGCAGTTATGAGTCCCGTCGAGGCTCATTCACCCGGTGTGCCGGAGGTACTGAAGGACTGCATCCGCGTCCTGCGTTGGGTAACGGCGGAGTCATTTGCGCATCGGCGTCACGTAGCCGCAGGAACCGAATTCACGCGGACGGACAGTGGTCTGCGCAAGCGAGTCGCCCGGCCGCGGTCAGTGCCAGGTGTGATCGGTGAGCGGGGTGCGCGGGCCGAACTTCGGCTTGTGCGCGTGGCCGCTGATCTCCAGCAGGCGAACGACCCGATATCGGTGTGGCCGTAGCGGTTCCAAGTATTCGACCATCGCGTCGTCGTCGATGGGCTCGCCGAGTAGGGTCCAGCCGACGATAGCCGCGAGGTGGTAGTCACCGACCGATAATGCGTCCGCGTCGCCGAAGGCGCGCTGGCCGATCTCAGCGGCGGTCCACACCCCGATACCCGGCAGCGTCCGCAGCCGACGCGCGGCCTCGGCGGGATCCTGGGCGGCCGCTCGCTCCAGCGCATCCGCCAGCCGGGCCGCGCGCACGATCGTCTGCGAACGCTGCGGTCCGACATTGGCGCGGTGCCAGGTCCAGGACGGGATCTGCCGCCAAGTATCGGCGTCGGGCGGCAGCAGCAGACCTGCCGGCGCCGGGCCCGGTGCGGGAGAACCGAACTGCCGCACCAGTTTTCGCCAGGAGGCGCGGGCGGATACGGTGTGCACCTTCTGTTCCAGCACAGCGGGCACCAGGGCCTCGAAGACGAGGCCGGTGCGCAGCATGCGCAGTCCGGGGAAGCGGCGGTGTGCGTCGATGACCTTCGGATGCTCGGGGGCGAAGTCGGAGAGGTCCTCGTCCAGGCACAGCATGTGGTCGAGACCGTCGAGGAATTCGGCGGCGCCGGGGCCCCAGGCGCGGGCGTCCACCGTGTCGCGGCCCGGCTGGGTCAGGCGGTAGGTGACCGGGCCGGTCGGCATTCGGGAGGCGTGCCAGTGTGCGCCGTCGCGGGTGACCTGGTGACACGGATCGCCGCGGCCGCGCGACAGTGGCGCGAGGGTAGGCGCGAGATCGATCGGCCGCTGGGTGGTGATCGAGCGCAGCGAGGGAACCATCAGCACAGCACCATCGGTCGCAGCGGAGCCGAGCGCCAGCGAGGCGCAGCTGTGATCGAGCGCAGCGAGAGAACCATCAGCACAGCACCATCGGTCGCGGCGGAGCCGAGCGCCAGCGAGGCGCAGCTGTGACCGTCCTGGTCAGACCGGACGGGCTCAGGCCCGGCTCGGCCGTCTGATTGCGCACCGCCTCATTGTGCGCGCTGGGTGCGCGGCGCGAGCACGGGCCTCCCCATCGAATGTCGTCGCGTGTCGAATGTTGCCTGGCTCACAAAGAGTTCGGCCTAATTGTCCGATTTCTTGATAGGGATTCGGCATAGTCGCAGATCTCCGCTATTTTGTAACGTGACGAATAAGTATGGCGATATTTGTGCGTTCGGCAAACAGCTGGCAGTCGCCATAACGGAGGTTTCGATGATCACCAATGCGCTCAACTGGTTACTCAATGCCTGGGGTGCGGTTTCCGCGGGCAGTTCGGGCTACCAGATTCCGCCGGGCACACTGCCGTTCGGCAGCTGAGCCTCATTCACCGAGCAGGAATTGCGCAAGGTGTAGCCCCCGATGGCCGCCCAACTGCGCGGCCTGCGTGCGGCATGAGAAGCCGTCGGCGAGCAGGATCGAATCCTCGTCGGCGTTGCGCAGTGCGGGTAGCAAGCCATTCTCGGCCACCGCGACCGAAATGTCGTAATGGCCGGATTGCATTCCGAAGTTACCCGCCAAGCCGCAGCATCCGGTGACCTCTGTCACATTTACATTCATGCTGGCTAATATTTGGCGATCTTGATTGAAGTCGAGTACGGCATGGTGATGGCAATGCGGTTGGACCACCACCGACCGTCCCGTGCGCAGTGGCGGTCGCCAGTTCGGCTGTTCGGCGAGAAACTCCGCGAGGGTACGCACGGCCGCGGCGGTAGCGGCCGCACGCGGGTCATCCGGGAGTAGTTCCGGCAGATCGGCGCGCAGCACGGCCGTGCACGACGGTTCGAGGCCGACGACGATACCGCCGCCGCGCACATGCTCATCCAATGCGGTCAATGTCGCGCGCAGTCGGGCTCGGGCGCCGTCGAGCTGACCGGTGCTGATCCAGGTGAGTCCGCAGCACACTCGCCGCTGCGGTATGCGCACGCGATAGCCGAGCGATTCGATCAATTCCACTGCGGCCAGGGCGATTTCGGGGTCGAACGCGTCGGTGAAGGTGTCGATCCACAGCATCACTTCCGCAGACCGATTCGAATCCGACGGCGCCGCACCGTCCGACCGCGCACCGGCCGTCGATTGCGCTGCGCCCGATAACCGCCGGTCCCGCCAGATCCGACGGAAGCTACGGTCCGCCAGCCGCGGAACCTCGCGACGTGGATCGACCCCACCGGCACGCAGGCCGATTCGGCGCAACCAGCCGATATCGGAGATCGCGTTGGCAATGCGCGGAACCCGACCCGCCGCACCGAGCCAACGCGGCAGCCAGCCCAGCGCATAGTGATCGATCGGGCGCGGTCGGTGTCGGTAGCGGCGGTAGAGCGCCTCGGACTTATAGGTCGCCACGTCGACCCCGGCCGGGCAGTCGGAGCGACACGCCTTGCAGGACAGGCACAGATCGAGCGATTCGGCGACGGCCTCGGACGACCAGGGCAGCGCGCCGCGCACCACCTCCTGGAGTACGCGCGCCCGACCGCGGGTGCTGTCCTTCTCGTCGGCGGTGGCCAGATACGACGGGCACATGAAACCGCCGGTCGCGCGGGTGTCGGCGCGGCATTTGCCGACACCGACGCAGCGGTGCACGGCCGTGGCGAGATCACCGTTGTCGTGCGGAAATGCGAAACCACCCGCAGCCTCGATCGGACGCACACCGACCAGCCGCAGATCGGTATCGATCGGGCGCGGGGCCACCAGCACGCCCGGGTTCAACCTATCGTTCGGATCGAAAAGTGCCTTGTACCCGGCGAATACGTCGAGTGCGTCCTGGGAGTACATGACCGACAACAACTCCGAGCGGGCCCGGCCGTCACCGTGCTCACCGGAGAGTGAGCCGCCGTAGCGGACCACCAGCTCGGCCGCGTCGTGCAGGAAGGCCCGGAAGCGTTGCGGCGCATCGGCGATCGGCAGATCGAGGCGGACGTGGATACAGCCGTCGCCGATATGGCCGTAGAGCAGACCGTCCACGCCGTGGTCCTTGGTCAGCGCCGCGAAATCGCGAAGATAGGCACCGAGATGTGCCGGCGGCACGGCCGCGTCCTCCCAGCCGGGCCAGGCCGGATGCCCCTGCGGCGTGCGCCCGGCCAGGCCCGCTCCCTCCGCTCGGATTCGCCACAGTGCCGCGGCGGCACCGGGATCGGTGACGATCCGGGAGTCCAGCGCACCCACCGTGCGACACAGCTTTTCGGCGACGGCGTATGCCTCGGCCGCGGTGTCACCGGCGGACTCGACGAACAACCAGCCACTGCCGCGCGGCAGTTCCGGCACCCCGCTGGTGGCGCCGCGGTGCACCCGGACGATGTCGACCAGTCGTGCGTCGATACCTTCCACCGCGATCGGATCGCACGCCATCACCGCCGCGATATCGTCGGCGGCCGTTGCCATATCGGGATAGCCGAGCACGGTGAGCACGGTGGCCGGTGGCAGCGCGACCAGATCCACCTCGGCCTCGAGTAGCAGTCCGCAGGTGCCCTCGGTGCCGACGAACGATTTCGCGATCGCCGAACCATGTTCCGGCAGTAGATGTTCGAGCCCGTAACCGGAGGCCTGCCGGTCGAATCGGCCGAGTTCGGTGCGGATCACCGCGAGACTCGCCCTGGTGAATTCGGGTAGTCCGGGCAGCACCGACGGATCCGCCGCGAGCGTCCGCTCGGTGCCGGTCCCGTCGAGAATGCGCAGTTCCCGCACGTTGTCCGAGGTGCGGCCGCACGCCACCGCATGCGGTCCGCAGGCATTGTTGCCGATCATCCCGCCGAGCGTGCACCGATTCTGCGTCGACGGATCGGGCCCGAACCGCAGCCCGTGCGCGCCGGCCCGGCGCTGCAGCTGCGACAACACGACACCGGGTTGGACTCGCGCTACCCGACGATCTGGGTCCAGCCCGCGGATGACGTTCATATATCGGCTGAAGTCCACCACGATTCCGGTTCCGATGGCATTGCCCGCCACCGAGGTTCCCGCACCGCGCGCCGTAACCGACAGCCCGTTCTCCCCGGCGAATTCGAGCGTGCGCGCCACATCCTCGTCACCGCTCGGAAAGACGACCGCGGCCGGGAGCACCCGATAGTTCGAAGCATCGGAGGAGTACTCCGCCCGCCTGCGCGGGGACGCGTCGACCGCACCCGCGATCCTGCGACGCAACGCATCGGACATTCGGTCCTCGCTCACCCCGCCAGCCTAGGCACGCACGCCCCCGGCCGCCCGCGCGACATCCGCACTCCTTGTCCGGATCCGAACTCTCGTCTAGATCCGTACCCTTGTCCGGATCCGGATGTCCTTACCGGATCCGCACCCTCTCTTCGGATCCGCACCCAGTGGCGTGTGCCCACGACTGGTACAGCGCCGACCATCGAGCCCTGGTGGCGCAGATCCGCCCGGACCGTGGAAAACAGGGCGCGCAGCGCTGTCCACCACCGAGGCGGCGCATCGAGAGATATGGCCGTGCACCCCGGCCGATCCTGCGACTGGGTGCGGCGGTTTCGCTGTGCGCGGAATTCGGGCGGAAACAGCTTGCACTCAACCTTTGTTGAGGTCTTAGTGTCGGTGGCCAGGAGTTCGATGGGTGGGGAGCGAGAGGAAGTCCCAAGGTGAGTATCGAATCGGTGGCCTGGAGCCAGATGTATCGGCGGGCGAACGCGCCGCAGGAACAGCGGCCGTTCCGGCTCGCGACGGCGCAGCGCATCCTGCGGTTCGCCGGGCCGCACCGCCGCCGGATCGGCGCGTTCTTGCTGTTCAGCGTGATATCCGCACTGTTGGCGGTAGCGACGCCGGTGCTGGCGGGACGGGTTGTCAACGATATCGTCGGCGGGGCCGCGCCCCGGGTCGTGGTGACTCTCGCGTTCGTGATCGGCGGGATCGCGGTGGTCGACGCCGCGCTCGGGGTGATCATTCGCTGGCTGTCCTCGCGGATCGGTGAGGGACTGATTCTGGATCTGCGCACCGCCGTCTTCGATCACGTGCAGAAGATGCCGGTCGCGTTCTTCACCCGGACCCGCACCGGTGCGCTGGTCAGCCGATTGAACAGCGATGTGATCGGTGCGCAGCGCGCGTTCAGCGACACGCTCTCCGGTGTGGTCACCAATCTGGTGACCCTCGCGCTCACCCTCGCCGTGATGGTCCGCATCTCCTGGCAGATCACCCTGCTCGCGCTGGTGCTGCTGCCGGTGTTCGTCCTTCCGGCGCGACGGATGGGCAATCGCCTCGCCGGGATGCAGCGCGAAGCGGCGGGACTCAACGCCGCCATGAGCACGCAGATGACCGAGCGGTTCTCCGCTCCCGGCGCGACGCTGGTGAAGCTGTTCGGGCGGCCACAGCAGGAGTCCGACGAGTTCGCGTTGCGGGCGCGGCGGGTGCGCGATATCGGAGTGCGCACCGCGATGCTGCAGACCGTCTTCGTCACCTCGCTGACTCTGGTTTCGGCGCTGGCGCTGGCGCTGGTCTACGGGCTCGGCGGCTGGTATGCGCTGCGCGGACAGCTGGATGCCGGTGCGGTGGTGTCCCTTTCGCTGCTGCTGACCAGGCTCTACACGCCGCTCACCGCGCTGGCCAGCGCCCGGATGGAGATCATGTCCGCGCTGGTGAGCTTCGAGCGGGTCTACGAGGTGCTCGATCTGCACCCGCTCATCGAGGATGCGCCCGATGCCGTCGCGGTGCCCGAGGGTCCGGTCGCGGTGGAGCTGGACGACGTCACGTTCGGCTACCCGTCGGCCGACAAGGTGTCGCTGGCCTCGCTCGAAGATGTCGCGACACTGGACACCCGCGGCGGAGTGGAGGTGCTGCACAATGTGTCGCTGCGGGCCGAACCCGGACAGCTCGTCGCGCTGGTCGGCTCCTCGGGTGCCGGTAAATCCACTGTCGCCCAACTCGTTTCCCGGCTCTACGATGTCGACGGCGGCGCGGTGCGGTTGAACGGAACCGATGTGCGCGAGCTGAGCACGACCTCGATCCGCGATACCGTCGGCCTGGTCACCCAGGACGGGCACCTGTTCCACGACACCATCCGCGCCAACCTGCTGCTGGCCCGGCCGGAGGCGACCGAGGCGCAGCTGTGGGATGCGTTGCAGCGAGCCCGGTTGGGCGATCTGGTGACCTCGCTGCAGGACGGTCTGGATACCGTCGTCGGCGAACGCGGCTACCGCCTCTCCGGCGGTGAACGCCAGCGGTTGACCATCGCCAGGCTGCTGCTGAAGCAACCCCGCGTGGTGATCCTCGACGAGGCGACCGCCTCGCTGGACTCGACCTCGGAAGCCGCTGTCCAAGAGGCGCTTTCGGAGGCATTGGACGGGCGTACCGCACTGGTGATCGCGCACCGCCTGTCCACCATTCGCGCCGCCGATCAGATCCTGGTGCTCGAGGACGGCCGAATCGTGGAGCGCGGCACGCACACTCAGCTGCTGGCCGCCGACGGACGCTACGCGGAGCTGTACCGCACGCAGTTCGCGGAGGAACCGGTGACCGTCGCGGCCTGACGTCAGTTGCGGCGCAGGTTCAGACCGTCCAGGACCCGATCGAGGCCGTAGGCGAATTTCCGGTCGCGCGCCTTGCTCGGGTCCTGGTCCCAGTTCTCCGTAGCGATATCGGATTTCAGATGCGGGAACTCCTGGGCGGCCTGTTCGGCGGCCGGGCGCAGGCCGTCCATCAGCTCCCGTTCGGTCTGGCCGGTGCGGGTCAGCATGGTCAACCAGGCCGCCTCGCTGATGCCGACGCCCACGACATAGCCGACCAGCACGCCGATGGCGTCCCCGGCCTCCTCCGCCGTGAATCCGCCGGTAATGAACAGGCCGACCATCCGATCGGTCATTCGCATGACATTGGGGCCCAGGTAGGACAGCCCGACCTGACCGAGCGTCGAGGCCATCCACGGGTGCCGCAGGATCATGGCGCGCAAGCCGGCGGCGCATTCCGCGGTGGCCGTACGCCATTGCGCCGCATCGGCGATCTCGGGCACCCGGATCTCGCCGTAGACCCTCGACGATCAGAATTCGCCCGCGACCCCGAAGACCGTCCGCCCCGAGTGGTTCCCATTGTGGATCGCGTGCAGCACCTTCTCGGCCTCGGTGATCGGGGCGTAGTTCTCGATGGTCGAGAGATGTTGCGGCCGCAATTCGTTGGCGAGGCGGCCCCACAGCGCGCGGCGCTTGGCGATGGGGAAGTAGGCGGAGTCGATGCCCAGCAGCGCCACGCCGCGCAGGATGAACGGCATCACGGTGGTGGGCAGGTCGGCGCCGCCGGTGAGGCCGCTGACCGCCACCGCGCCGCCGTATCCGATGGAACTGAGGATGTAGGCCAGCGACTTGCCGCCGACGCTGTCCACCGCACCCGCCCACTGGGCCTTCGACAATGCACGGATCTTGGCATCGGGATCTTCCGGAAGTCGCCCGATCACCTCGTTGGCGCCGAGTTCGGCGAGCAGATCGGCCGCGCCGGTCTTGCCGGTGGAAGCGATCACCTCGAAGCCGAGCCCGGACAGAATGTCGATGGCCACACTGCCGACGCCACCGGTCGCGCCGGTGACCAGCACCGCCCCGGTTTCGGGGGTCAGTTCGTGGTCGAGCAGGGCCTGCACGCTCATGGCCGCGGTGAAACCGGCGGTGCCGAGCGCGGCCGCATCGCGGGTGTCCAGGCCGTCGAGCTTGACCACCCAGTCGGCGGGCACCCTGGCGTATTCGGCGAAACCGCCGTGGTGCGAGACGCCGATGTCGTAGCCATGCGCCACCACCAGGTCGCCGGGGGTGAAGTCGTCGTCCTCGGACGAGACGACCTCACCGGTGAGGTCGATGCCCGGAATGATCGGGTACTTGCGGACGACGCCACCGCCCGCGGTGATCGCCAGCCCGTCCTTGAAATTCGCGCTCGAGTAGTGCACTTTGATCGTGACCTCGCCCGGCCCGAGGAAGTCCTCGCTGACCTGCTGCCGCGTGAGCACGATCCCGCTATCCGATTCGTGTGCCACCATCGCCCAGAACTCCATGCCGACGAGCATACGAGCGCGGGGCGATGCCGGGTGGATCTTCCGTGGCCGAATCGCGCCGCTACTCCGGCACGAGTTCGAGGCGGACGCCGAGCAAGCGAACGGGGCGATCGAGTTCGAAGCGGTCGATGATCCGGAGGGCGGTTTCGACGATCGCCGGGATGTCGGTGCTCGGCTCGGGCAGTTTCTCCTGCTTGCTGCGGGTGAAGAAGGTATTGCTGCGGACCGTCACCGAGACACGCAACGGGACGCGACCCGCTGCGACCATCTCCTCGGCGACCTCGGTGGCCAGCCGCGCCACCTGGGCACGGATCTCCGCGCGCTCGGTGAGGTCGTGCGGGAAGGTTTCGGATTTACTGCGGCCCACCGGAATTCGCGGCTCGGTGGTCACGTCGGTATCGCCCTTGCCGTGGCCGAGCACCCAGAGATACGGCCCGGTATTCGGACCGAATTCGGCGGCGAGGCGATGCCGGTCGGCGGCCATGAGGTCGGCGACGGTTTCGATGCCGAGTTCGGCCATCCGGGCCGCGATCCGATTTCCGATGCCCCACAACGCATTCGTCGGCCGGTGCGCCATCACTTCGACCCAGTTCGCGGCGGTCAGCCGGAACATGCCCGCGGCCGCGCCGTCGGTGTCTGCGGGTGCGGCCGAGGACTTGCCCGCGGACTTGGCGAAGCCGGTCGCCAGCTTGGCCGTGAGCTTGTTGTCGCCGATGCCGATGGCGCAGCTCAGATCCAATTCGGCGATGGCGCTGCGGATTTCGCGCGCCAACTGCTCCGGATCGTCGGTATCGGCGGCCAGGAACGCCTCATCCCAGCCCCACACCTCGACGCGGCCGGGGAAGGTGCGCAGCAATGCCATGACCTCCTCCGATGCCTCCTCATAGGAGGCCATATCCAGCGGCAGGAAGATGCCATCGGGACATTTGCGCTTGGCCGAGCGCAACGCCATTCCGGCGCGCACCCCGAACGCCCTGGCCGGATACGACGCGCAGGTCACCACCTTGCGCGGTTCATCGGGATCGCCATTGCCCCCGACGATGACCGGCAGGCCGCGCAGCTCCGGATGGCGGCGGAACTCCACCGCCGCCTGGAACTGGTCGAGATCGACGTGCAACAGCCACCTGGGCATGTATAGGTCTTACCGCACGCCTACGACAAGCAGCGGAAATTCGCTCCGACCATCAGTTGGCGGCGGGCAATGCGACGGCGGAGTCGTATCCGCGCCCGTCCAGGCGATCGTTCCTGGCCTGGCTGCTGCGCCGTCCCCGCCTGACCGCCCGACCGCCTGACCGCCGACCGTTCGGCGATGACCGGGACTTCGCGATCATGGGGGCACACCGTTCGGGGAGCTATCAGGCAGTGGCCGCGAACGCGGGAGCGTCCAGGGCCGGTTCGGCGACCGGCTCGATGGCGTAGGCCAAGATGTCGGCGACGTCGGCGACGGGACGAACATCCAGGGCGGCCAACACTTCCGCGGGGACGTCGTCCAGATCCGGCTCATTGCGGGCCGGGATGAAGATCGTCTTCAGGCCCGCACGCTGCGCGGCCATCAGCTTCTGCTTCACACCGCCGATCGGCAGCACCCGCCCGTTCAACGTGACCTCACCGGTCATGCCGACATCCGCGCGCACCTGCCGGTCCAGCGCCAGTGACACCAGGGCGGTGACCATGGTGACGCCCGCCGAAGGACCATCCTTCGGCACCGCGCCCGCCGGGAAGTGGATGTGGATATTGCGATCCAGCACCGACGGCTCGATACCGATCTCCGCCAGATGCGAGCGCACGTAGGTCAGCGCGATCTGCGCCGACTCCTTCATGACATCGCCCAACTGGCCGGTCAGCGTGAGCGCGCGCTCGCCCGCCGCGGAATTGGCCTCGATGTAGAGGACATCGCCGCCGAGTCCGGTGACCGCCAAACCTGTTGCCACACCGGGGACCGCGGTGCGCTCCACCGAATCCGGGGTGAAGCGTGGGCGGCCCAGGTAGTCCTTCAGATTGTCCAGATCGATGGTCAGCGTTTCACCAGTTATCACACCGTTCTCGGACTTCACCAGCGCGTCGTAGCCCAACTCCGTCTCGTAGCCGAGCGACACCACGGAATCGTCCGCCGCCGTGTCGTTTCCGTCCTCGGCCAGCCGCGTCGCGGCCTTGCGCAACGCCTTCGCGATAATTCGCTCCATTTGCCGCACACCGGCTTCCCGGGTGTAGTTGGCCGCGATCTCACGCAGCGCGTCGTCGGTGATCGAAACCTCCGCCGCGGTCAGCGCATTGCGTTCCTGCTGCCGCGGCACCAGGAAGTCACGCGCGATGGCGACCTTGTCGTCCTCGGTGTAGCCGTCGACAGTGATCAGCTCCATCCGGTCCAGCAGCGGGCCGGGGATGGTCTCCATGACATTCGCGGTCGCGATGAACAGCACGTCGGACAGGTCCAGATCCAGATCCAGGTAGTGGTCGCGGAATGTGTGGTTCTGCGCCGGATCCAGCACCTCGAGCAGGGCCGCCGCGGGATCGCCGCGGAAGTCCGAACCGACCTTGTCGATCTCGTCCAGCAGGACAACGGGATTCATCGAACCCGCCTCCTTGATGGCACGCACGATCCGACCGGGCAGTGCGCCGACGTAGGTGCGCCGGTGACCACGGATCTCGGCCTCGTCGCGCACGCCGCCGAGGGCGACGCGAACGAACTTGCGGCCGGTGGCGCGGGCCACGGATTCACCCAGCGAGGTCTTGCCGACACCGGGCGGACCGACCAGCGCCAGCACCGCGCCGGAGCCGCGTCCGCCGACGACCTCGAGCCCGCGCGCCGCACGCCGGGAGCGCACGGCCAGGTACTCGACCATTCGGTCCTTGACCTCGTCGAGGCCGTGGTGATCAGCGTCCAGCACCGCGCGAGCGGCCGAAACATCGGTGCTGTCGGTGGTTTTCACCGTCCACGGCAGTTCCAGCACGGTGTCCAGCCAGGTCCGGATCCAGCCGGATTCCGGGCTCTGATCGCTGGCCCGCTCCAGCCTGCCGACCTCGCGCAACGCTTCGGCGCGCACGGTATCGGGCAGATCGGCCTGCTCGACCCGGGTGCGGTAGTCGTCGGCGCCGTCGGGCTCGTCCTCGCCGAGCTCCTTGCGAATCGCGTTGAGCTGCTGGCGCAGCAGGAACTCGCGCTGACTCTTCTCCATGCCCTCGCGGACATCGGCGCTGATCTTCTCGGTGACCTCGGCCTCGGCGATATGCGCCTTGGTCCATTCGATCAGCTTGGTCAAACGCTCGGTGGTATCCGGGGTTTCGAGCAGGTCGCGCTTCTCGTCGGCGGTCAGGTACGGCGCGTAGCCCGCGGTATCGGCGATCGCCGACGGATCGGTCAGCTGGTTGACCGCGTCGATGATCTGCCAAGCCTCGCGGCGCTGCAGCACCGAGACGACCAGCTTCTTGTATTCGGCGGCAAGCTCTTTGGTGCGGCCGTCGACGGCGGGCGTCTCGACCGGTTCGGCCTCGACCCACAGCGCCGCACCCGGCCCGGTGACCCCGTGGCCGATCTTGGCGCGCCGTTCGGCCTTCAGCACGGCGGCCGGTGCGCCACCGCGCATCCGACCGACTTGTTCGATGGTTGCGACGACGCCGTAGGTGGCGTAGCCCTCGTCCAGCCGCGGTGCGAGCAGCACCGCGTCGGTGTTCGCGGCCCGCGCGGCGTCGATGGCGGCCTGCGCCGATTCGTCCAGTTCGATGGGCACGACCATGCCCGGCAGCACGATCGGATCGGTCAGGAACAGCACCGGCAGGTTCTGTGGTGTAGTCACGTGTTCGACCCTTCCAAAAGTTGAGCGATGCCCAGTCAACCCCGGAGTGATCGGGTTTGTTCCGCCCCGCCCCTACCGTTCGCTCACGGCGAAGAGCAGCCGAATTTTCCCAAGGTTGCGGCGACATCCGCCTGAACCTGCGGGACCGAACAATGGACCTCTGCGACAATCGCACGGAAATTCCGCGCGCGCGGACATCCTGCCGTCGGCAAGTCCGGCACCGGATATTTCCTGGTTCACCCAACGATCGACACTGCTCGACTTTCCACCGATACAGACGCGGTCGATTGCTCATCGGGTTGCGCGCGCGTCCGCTGTCCCATCCCGGCAGCATCACGGCCGGTCACCGGGCCGCCGCAACTGCCGCTGCTCGTGACTGCATCGCACGTCAGTCAAACCGTTCGACGTCGAAAGGACTTGTGAGCAAGTGAACTGCATGGATTCACGCTGGGCCGCTGCCGACACCGCATCAATGGCCGGTGACGCATGACGGCCGCGCCCGAGATTGTCGAGTTGACCGGCGACTTCTACCAGGACCCACATGCGATCTACCGGTCACTGCGCACGCGCGGGCCCATTCACCGAGTCCGCGTTGAGGGGGTGCTCTGCTGGTTGGTCGTCGATTACGAGGTCGCGAAGCAGGCCTTCGTCGAGCCGAATATCAGCAAGAAGGTCTCCTCACCCGAGGGCCAGGCCATCTTGGCGAAGAACGGCGCGGCCGACATGTTCAACAGCACCATCAGCGACAATATGCTGTTCGCCGATCCGCCACAGCACACCCGGCTGCGCAGCCTCGTCGCGAAGGCGTTCGCCAGCCGGGCCGTCCGGGATCTCGGGCCGCGGATCACCACGATCGCCGACACGCTGCTCGACGAGATGACCATCCGGGAAAGGGTCGACCTGCTGGACAGCTACGCGTTCCCCTTGCCGATCGCCGTGATCTGCGAACTGCTCGGGGTACCGGACGACGAGAAGGACGCCTTTCGTTCCTGGACCGCCGTCGTTGTCAACGACTCGGCCACCATCGAGGCGCGCACCAGTGCCGGAGTCAGCTTCTTTACCTACCTGACGGAATTGATCGCCAAGCGCACCGACGATCCCCGCGACGACCTCCTCTCCGAGCTCATCATCGCGAAGGACGACGATGATCGGCTCGACCAGCAAGAACTCATTTCCATGCTCTTCCTCTTGCTGGCCGCCGGACACGAGACCACCGTCAACCTGATCGGCAACGCCGTGCTCGAGCTGCTGCGCGACCCGCAAAGGGCCGGACGACTGCGCGCGGACCCGACGGGAATTCCGGCCTACATCGACGAGATCCTGCGCTGCCAGGGTCCGGTGCACCTGGCCACCGCCCGCTACACCACCGCGCCGATTACCTTGGGCAACCAGGACATCGACGCCGGCGAATTCATCATGATCTCCCTCGCGGCCGCCAACCGCGACCCGGAGCGGTTCGCCGAACCGGACCGGATCGATGCCGATCGCGACGACAACAGGCATATCGCCTTCGGCCATGGCATCCACTACTGCATCGGCGCGGCCCTTGCCCGGACGGAGGCCACCATCGCGCTCACTCGGCTCTTGGCCAAGGTCCCGGTAATGTCGCTGGACACAGCGGCCGGCGAACCGACATGGCGGAAGAGCCTGCTGATCCGCGGCCTCGCCGCGCTCCCGGTCCGCCTCGCGCCACCTGTCGATTTCACGGCGCTAACCATCGGCTACGAGGGGCGGCAACCTTCGATGGCCTGACCGGCGACCCAGGGCCCAAATACTCTGCCTCTCTTACGGGTAGGGGCCGTCTTCGGCGCGGTCGTCACGATTTGTTCGAGTTCGCGAACTGCGATGTCGGGGTCGTCGGCGGCGAGTTGCCCGGCCTCGACTCGCAGGCTCGAGTCGTCTGGTCGATCACAGCGCCCTAGCGCATGTGCATTGACACCCCGTCGGAGCCAATGACAATGTTGGCACCCAGACACCACTGATCTTGTCGAGCGACCTGCGAGCAGTCGCTACGGCTGGGCGGCCATAGGGGGATCCCACGATGACGACACTCGCGGCCGGAGTGTTCATCGATTGGGAAAAGCTCACCGGCCTGTCCAAGTTCGCCGTCGATCTGATCACCTTTCCGGTCTTCAGCGCGCTCGCGGGCTGGCTCACCAACTGGACCGGCGTGCTGATGTTGTTCTGGCCCGTCATATTTCGCGGCATCCGAATTCCGGGCCTGCAGGTGCTGTATCCGTATTTTCCGCGGCGGGTTCAGGTGCTGCCGACCTTCTCCGGTGACGGCCGCCGATTCGGCTTCCAGGGCTTCATTCCGGCGCGCGCGGAGAAGATGGCGAGCATATGTGTCGACAAGGCGCTCATGCGCATCGGCAGTCCGCGCGATTTCATCCACGAACTGGATCTGGAGAGTATCGCCGACTACATCGCGATACTCGCGAGCAAGCAGGTGCAGCCGCTGGTCGACGAGGTGATGTACCGGGAGAATCCGGATCTGTGGCGGGGCGTGCCCAAGACCATGAAACAGATGGTCTATCAGCGCGTGGATCGGGAATTGCCGACATTGACCAGGCGGGCCTTCAAATCCCTCGGCGACAATGTCGACCAGCTCATCGATATCAAATCCTTCGTTATCCGCTATTTGCGGGAAAACCCGTACATCCTGAAGGATCTGACGACTACCATCGCCGCGCCGGAATTGCGATTCATGGTGCGGATCGGTCTGCTCGGCGGGCCGTTCGGTCTGCTGCTCGCGCTGTATATGCATGTGCACCACACCATTCCGGTGCTCGGCTGGGTGCCGGGGTGGGTGATCGTGCTGTTGGCCGCCGCGGCGATCGGCGTGATCGTCAACGTGATCGCCGTCAAGATGGTCTTCGAACCGGGTGATCCGCAGCCACGCTACAAATACCTGTGGAAGCAGGCACTGCTGGCCAAGCGGCAGCCGCAGGCAGCGACCGACCTCGCGCACATCCTCGCCTACCAGGTGCTGACACTGCCGAACCTGTCCAACGAACTGCTCGACGGCCCCAACGGCGATAAGACCAGGCAGCTGATCGAGCGGCTGGTTTCCGACGAGATCCATCGCCAACTCGGCCCGACCACCTCGATCGTGCGCGTCGCATTCGGTCGCCGCCAGTTCGACAACCTCAAGGTCGGCGCGGCGGGTGCGGCGGTCGGCCTGGCCCCGAGCCTGGTGGAGGACGAGGAGTTCACCCTCGAACAGGCCAAGAAGATCGACGAGTTCGCGGCGCGCAAGCTCCAGGACCTCACGCCGGGGGAGTTCATGGAGATGTTCTACGCGTCGGTCGAACAGGATGCCTGGCTGTTGTATCTGCACGGCGCGCTGCTCGGCCTGCTGGTCGGCGCCGCCCACCTCACGATCTTCGGCTGGTAACCGACGTAATTCCGATCCGCGAAGCGGCTTGTGCCAAATAAAAGCACGCATGCTTGCATTTTTTTGATGCCGCTGCGATGCTGAACCGCGACGGCGTACGGAGCAGTACGACTGGATGGACACGCGGTGTGAGCGACGGGGCCCGGAGGAGGCAGCTTGCGTAACCACGTAGGGGCCCCGCGAGCGCCGCAAATTAGACAGGAAACTGATGGCTGACCTCGACGCGCTCCTGCGCGATTTCACCGACGAATGCGCCGACCTGGAACGAATCGTCGCCGAGACGGCACCGGCGGACTTGTCCACGCCGACGCCCGCGCCCGGCTGGACCATCGCCCATCAGATCGGCCATCTGGCCTGGACCGATGAGGTGGCCACGCTGGCCGCCACCGATCCGGACGGGTTCGCGAAACTGCTCGAAGATGCCGCACCGAAGGCGTTCACCTTCGTCGACGAGGCCGCCGCGGCGGCGGTCACGGCATCGGCCGCCGAACTGCTCGATCGGTGGCGCCGGGGCCGCGCGGATCTCATCGAAGCCCTGCGTGCGGTCCCGCCGGGCACCAAACTGCCGTGGTTCGGACCGCCGATGAGTGCGGCATCCATGGTCAGCGCCCGCATCATGGAGAGTTTCGCGCACGGCCAGGACATCGCAGACACGCTCGGTGTGACCAGGACACCGACCGCCCGGTTGCGCACGGTCGCGCATATCGGCGTGCGGACCAGGAACTTCGCCTACACCGTGCGCGGCAAGACCGAACCGGTCGAGGAATTCCGGGTCGAACTCACCGCACCGGACGGCGGCGTCTGGTCGTGGGGACCCGAGGACGCCGCCCAACGCGTGCGCGGCCCGGCCCTCGACTTCTGCCTGCTCGTGACGCAGCGACGCCACCGCGACGACCTCGCGCTCGAAACCGTGGGTGCGGACGCCGCCGAATGGCTCACCATCGCACAGGCTTTCGCGGGGCCGACGGGCCCCGGGCGGACAGCGGGCCAGTTCGCCTGACCCGCCGAACCCCGACCACCCGGTCCGACCGGAAGTTCGAAGCGGGCGAGCGTCACCTTGGGTGCGCCGTTCGTGTCGGCCGGACGCCGTTGGCCGGGTGTCTCGATGTGGCAGTCGAGAATGACGCTCGCCAGCTATGTGTGTTTACCCCTTTGTCAGCTCGTAGAAACATGTGCGACGCCATTCGGCTCGAGTTCGCGCTGGCGAGCGCTGCCTGGGGCTTTGTGATGCTGATCTCCCCCATGGGTGCCGCTCGCGGCCGCCCCGGTAACCTGAACAAGCGTACGGCTTTCGACGATGCGGGCCGTACCCGTCAGGGGACCAGGGGCGGAGGGAAAGGAACGCATCGTGACAGCACACAAACCTGCCCAGATCGCGCGGCACGCCGCCATCGTGCTCGCCGGCGCCGCCAGCCTCAGTCTCACCGTCGTCTCCGGGGCCTACATCGTGCATCAGATGGCCGATACGCACCGCGCCGCCGGCGAAATGGCCGCGCCGCCGTCGGCGACTATCCCGGATATCGTCATCGACTCCAGTCCCGAACTCTCCGATGCCGTACTGACCGGTGAAAGTCGCGATCTGCCCGCACTATTCGCCCGTTTCCCGGCCGAGACCACCGACACCACCGGGAAAATCCCGGAATCCCATGCCGATTCGCCGACCACCTCGCCCGCCGAGATCAGCGGCAAGCTGCGCCTCGGCAGCACCTATGTCGGCGCGCAGGTCGCTTCAGGCCGTCCGAATTCGGTCGCCTTCACCGTGGATACCAACGCATTGACGGTGCTGTCGGATTTCCTGCTCGCCGAACCGGTTCGGGAACGGCTCGGCATGCACGGCCACCCGGACGGCGTCACCCAGCTGCGCACCGAGGTCGACACCCACAACGGCGAAGTGACGCTCACCTTCTCCGATCCCACCCTCGGTGAACACGGACTGCGGGTGGCGCGCTACCCCGCGCCCACCACGAAACACCCACCGAGCGTGGACGACTCGACGGCGGATCGCACCATCGTCGTGTAGTCCGCCTACGCTGCGTCCCATGGACGACTTCTGTGTCATCGGGGGCGGGATCGTCGGAGTCGCGACGGCGCATCGGATTCTGGATCGGCATCCCGGCGCGAGTCTGGTGCTCCTCGACAAGGCGAATGCGCTGGCCACGCACCAGACCGGACACAATAGCGGCGTCATCCATTCCGGCATCTATTACCCGCCGGACAGTCTCAAGGCCCGGCTGTGCCGCCAGGGCGCCGCATGGACGAAGGAATTCGCCGCCACGCACGGCATTCCGTTCGAGGTCTGCGGAAAGCTGTTGGTAGCCACCGACGCCGCCGAACACCGGCGGATGCTCGCGCTGCACGAACGATCGGTCACCAACGGGGTCGATGTCGAACTGATCGACGCCACCGAACTCACCCGCCGGGAACCGCACGTGACCGGCGTCGGCGCACTGTTCGTGCCCGCCACCGGCATCATCGATTACACCCGCGTCACGGCGGCACTGGCCGAGGAAGTCCGGGCCGCGGGCGGCCGGATCGTGCTGGGCGCGGAGATCACGGCGATCACCGAGACCGCGGACGCGGTCACCGTGGCCGGGCCCGCCGGCTCCTGGACGGCGCGCACGCTGGTGGTCTGCGCGGGTCTGCAGGCCGACCGGATGGCCGCGCTGGCCGGTCTGCCAACCGATTTCCGCATCGTGCCGTTCCGCGGCGAGTACTACCAGCTACCGCCCAGCCGCGCCGGATTGGTGGGCACGCTCATCTATCCGATTCCCGATCCGAACCTGCCGTTCCTGGGCGTGCACTTGAGCCCGATGATCGACGGCGCCCTGACCGTCGGCCCGAACGCGGTACTCGGCCTGGCCAGGGAGGGCTACCGCAAGGGCAGTTTCGACGCGCGCGACGCCCGTGCCGTGCTCGGCTTCCCCGGCTTCCACCGGGTGGCCCGCGCACATGCGCGCACCGGGTTACGCGAATTGCGCAACTCCCTGTTCAAGCGGGGCTACCTGGCCGAATGCCGACGCTACTGTCCGGAGCTGACGGTCGCGGACCTCCAACCGCGCGAAGCGGGCATCCGGGCGCAGGCAGTGCTGCGCGACGGCACCATGGTGCACGACTTCATGATCGAACGCACGGCGCGCTCGATCCATGTGCTCAACGCGCCGTCCCCGGCGGCCACCTCGGCCATGCCGATCGCCGAATACCTCGTCGACCAGCTCTGAACCGATGCGATAGCTGGACCACCGATCCCAGCAAACACCGCTGGCGACTGCTTGCCACATCGGCGACCGGGCGGTCGCCGATGTGGCAAGCCGACAAACCGAGTTCCGGGCAACCGCTGCAATAAAGAGGAGATCTGTAGTACTTTTATCGGCAGCCGACAGGGAGGGCCTATGGGCCACATCAAGTACGCGAGTGACGTGGGGGCACCGGTCGAGGTGGCCTTCACCTACACGGACAACCATCAGTTCGTGCCGGACTGGATGTTCGGCGTTACCGCGTTCGAGCCGCAGGGCGAGCTCGACCAGGGCCTGGGCGCGGTCTTCAGCACGCACGCCGGGGTCGGACCGTGGCGGCCGAAGCTGGCGTGCGAGATCACCGAATACCGGCGCAATGTGGTGATCGGCTACACGCTGAGCGGTCGATTGTCGGGCACCTTGACGCTGCGCTTCGACCCGCTCGGCTATGGACGCTCGGTGCTGACCTCGGAAGCAGAGTACGCTCCACCGGGTGGGCTCTTCGGTCGCCTGTGCCTGCGCGTGGTGGATGCCGCCGTGCGATCGGCGCTACGCCGCACCGAGTCCCAGTTGCGAAGGGAGATAGAGGAATTCCACGGTACCGATCTTGTCGGTCGGATTGCGTAGGGTGCCACCCATGATCATCGTGAGCACCGACGGATCCTGCCTCCGCAATCCCGGCGGCGCCATCGGCTGGGCTTGGGTCAATCATCAGGGCGGTTCGCGCAGCGGGGGAGCCGCCACCGGAACCAATCAGGTAGCGGAATTGCGCGCGCTGCTGGAAGCGGTGCTCGCCCATCCCAGCGAAGAGCCGTTGCTCATCGAGAGCGATTCGCTATACGCGATCAAATGCGCCTCGGAATGGATCGGTAGCTGGCGCACCAACGGTTGGCGCACCTCTACCGGCGGTGCGGTGAAGAACGTCGAGCTCATCAAGCAGATCGATCGGGCCATCGCCTCCCGACCGGGACCGGTCCGGTTCCGCTGGGTGCGTGGACATGTCGGCAACTACTTCAACGAGATGGCCGATACCCTCGCCGGCGAGGCGGCCAGGCAGGCCGCGGCCTCCGCGGCCGCGGGTGAAGTTCCGACCGCGGAACTGCCCGAACTACCGCCGGTACTCGAGGACAAGATCGAAAAGACCACCGCCACGGGGAATTCCCTCAGGGGGATGGCAGCCGGTGAAGCCGGCGGGGTGGGTAAACACGGCGCAAGTAAAGCCCCCCGGCCGCGGTCAGCGGGGAAGCCGGTCGCCCCAGCGCCTCAGGCATTGACCTTGTTCTGAGTTCGCCTGGTGCGACCGGGCGCAAGACCGCCGGAAAGACCTCCGGGCGGGTGGTGCCATTCCCACCCGCCCGGAGGCGCTTTTCGCTGGATTCGCGACCTAGCCGAGTGTCAGCTCGGCATAGTCACAACTCAATTGCCCATCTGCTTCAGGATGGGGAGATCGAACTTGTCGACGAGCCACTTGTCGTCGACCTTCTTCAGGCCAGCGACGACGACGAGCTCGACCTTGCTCGGCGGCTTGTTGGCAGCCGCGATATTCACGTTCGTGGTGGTCTGGCCGATCACCACCAGAACGTTCGCGCTCTCGGTGTCGCCGGACTGGAAGCCGCACTGCATGTCGTAGGTCGACGAGGTGGCCTTGGCGTCGATGACCACGCCCTTGAGGTCCTGGCCGAGCTTGCTGAACTGGTCCCGCCACTCGCCGGTCGACGCGGCGTCCACCTTCTTGAGGTAGTCGTCGATGGTCTGCGGGTCGTAGGTGGAGATCAGCTTGCCGTATTCGCAGGCCGCCGAGGTCGCGTCGGCGTGCGCGTCCAACTCGTCGCCGCGGTTGCTCGCCTGCCGGTAGAAGACGACGACGGCGGTGACCGCCGCGACGAGCAGTACACCGGCGACGAATGCGGCGATCACCGGCACCAGCGCGCCACTACCCTTGGTGCTCCCCGCGGCGACCGGACGCTGCGCGCCCTCGGCCAACGTGTCCGTTACCTGCGTCTCGGTCGGCTTCGGAGCGGCCGCGGGTTCGGCGTCGGCCTTACCCAACTCGATCGGCTTGTCCGCGGCGGACGCGTCGACCTCGGCGTCCTGCTGCGGTGCGTCCGCGTTCTGGGCGTCCTGGTTCTCGGCGCCGGCGTCATCAGTGGACATCGATACAATCCTGCACTTTCCCGGCGCACTCGAGCGCACCGATATTGCTTTGTCGGTCCGCATCGTACGAATCTTCGCACTCTGCGGGGGAGTATTCCCGGCCGCGGATCACGCACCCTGGCCGGGGTGACTCACGTTCACCGCAGCGCCGGCGGGGTGTGTTCATTCGGATCCGCACCCGGCGGCATCTGCGCACCATTGTCCGGAACATCCGGGCGCGGTGCGTTCGCCGAACCGCGGACCTGCAGTCCGGGCGGCGGATTCTCGCAGTAGTTCCACTTGGGCACCGAACCGTCCTGGATGACCTCATTGCGGATCGGCGTGTGTTTGTACTGGCATATCGGCCGAACCCAGATATCCGCGACAGCGTAGAACTCGTTGTCGTGGGCCGGCACACCAGCGGCGGACAACCCGATGTTCAGGGAGGGGAACAGCGCCTGCAGCGCCGGAATCCGCAGCTGCGCGGCCCTGGTCATCGCCGCGAAGTTGGCCGCCAGACTGGTGATCGGGTCGGCCGTCTTGTCCAGCACCGCACCGAGACTGGTCAGCTGTCCCGGCGCCTTCTCCAGCACTGCCTGCAGTTCGCCGTTGGCATTGTTGAACTGGTCGAACAACCGGCCCGAATTGCGGGTCAGCGTCGCCAGATCCGGCTGTGCGTTCGAGGTGGTGTCCGCGATGGTGCGCAGGTTGGCGATCAGGTTCTGGGTCTGCGGCAGCAGATTGTCGAAACCGGCCATGGCCAAGCTGATGCCATTGACCATGCCGCGCAACTGATCCGGACCGCCACTGAGCGCGACATCCAAGTTGGACAGGATGACACTGAACTTATCGGGATCGACCTGAGCGATCAGTGCGCTGGAGTTGTCGAGCACCGACCAGATCGGGGTCGGCGTCTTGATCTTCTCGGCATTGAATTCGACCACCGAACCGTCCTTCAGGAACGGCGACTGCTCGGTATTCGGCCGGAAGTCGATGTACTGCTCACCGGCGCCGGAGAGCGCGCCCACCGAGATATTGGTGTCGACCGGAATCTTGTACTTCGAGTCGATCTCGGCTGTCGCGGCGATGGACTGTCCGCGATCGACCAACTCGATGGAGGTCACCTTGCCGATGCGGTAGCCGCGCAAGGTCACATCGTTGCCCGGCTGCAGACCGCCGGAGCGGTCCAAGTCAACCGTGACCGCATAAGTCGATTTCAGCGGGTTCACCCGCATGACGCTCACCAACAGGTAGGTCGCGCCGACGATGAACACCAGCACCAAGCCGATGCTGGACAGCAGCAACTTGCGCCGCATCAGTTTGCCGAGCCAACTCATCGGTGTCCCCCTTGCAGTCGTCCTTGGATGGCCTGCAAGACGGTGATAAGGCTGCCCGCCAAGTCGCTGAGATCGCGGCCGTCGAAGAACTTGCCCTGCGCCGGATCCGACAACAAGCTGAAGTTGTGGATATTGGTGACGGTGGCGTAGACCGCGAGGCTGTTACCGCGGAAGGACGCGTCGAGCGGACCGCGTATGTCGCGCAACGCATCCAATGCCGGACCGAAGTTCTGCTCGGTCTGCGACAGCGCGGTCATCAACTTGTGCACATTGTCGAGTAGATCGCTCAGCTGGTCGCTGGAGGTGTTGGCATAGTCGCCGAGCGCCGCGCTGGTCGTCGAGATCTTCTGCAGCAGATCACCGATCGCCCGGTTGTTCTCCGCGACCGCGCCGATCATCTGTGGCAGAGTGTCCGCGACCTGCCCCAACTCCGTATGTCTCGACTCGATGGTGGTGGCCAGCGAGCTGAACTGGGCGAGCACACTGTCGATCCGAGCGCTGTTGTCGTTCAAACTGCCGACCACGCCGGTCATTTCGTTGATCAGATGCGCTATCTGGTCACCGCGGCCGCCGACGATGGAGTCCATCTCCGAGGTCAGCTTGGTCAGCGCCGCGACGCCACCGCCGTTGAACAACAGCGAGACCGAGATCAACAGCTCCTCGACAGTGGCGCCCGCCGAGGTCTTGTCCAAGCCGAGGGTATCGCCGTTGTGCAGCATCGGTGCGCCCGGATCCGCCTTGGCCTTCGACACCGCGACGAACACGTCGCCGAGTGGGGTGGCCTGGCGCAGTTCGGCCGTACTGCCGACCGGAAGATCGATGTCCTTGCTGATCTTCAGATCGACAATGGCCTCGAAGTTCTTGGTCTGGATATTGGAGACCACGCCGACATCGGAGCCACCGATCTTCACCTTCGCCTGGTCGGGCAGGTTCAGCGCGTTCTCGAATTTCGCGTGCACGGTGTAGGTTTCACCGGCCGTGCCCGGCTTGGGCAGCGGCAGACTCTCCACCGTGAGACCACAGCCGGAGGTGATGGCCACTCCGGATGCCGCCGCCAGCGCGACCAGCGTGCGGCGGGGTTTCAACGTGAACCGGTCGTTCATTTGGTCATCCCCAGCAGTGCCGCCGTAATCCCCAGGTCGGGGCCGAGGTCCTCGATCTTGCCGGTCCGGCAGCCATCCGAGCGCATCTGAATCCGTTCGCAGAACACGCTCAGCAGCTCGCCGTTGAGGAAGGTCGGCAGGTTGCCGTGCAGCCGGACGTAGCCCAGCTCGCGATTCATCGACCGGTCCAGGTTCTGCATGAGCAGTGGCGTGATGTCGACGACCTCGGTGAGGCCACGGGCGTTGGCACGCAACTGATCGGTCACCTTGGTCAGTCCGGCGAGCGAACTCCCGAGCTGATCCTGATACTGCACGAAGACCGAACTCGTATTGGCCAGGAAGTCGTTGAGCTGCTGCAGCGTCGCCTCCAGACCGGGGGCCTGATCACTGAGCAGTCCGGTCAGCTGCGTCATCCGGTTGCTGAAATCACGCACGGACTGGTCGTTTTCGGACAGCATCGTGGTGAGTTCGTTCAGCTTGATGATGATGTTGGAGACCGCGTCCTTATTGTCGACACCGACCTTCAACGCACCGGAGAGCGCGTTGAGGGTGTCACGCATCTTCTCGCCGTTGCCGTTGAGCATCGGGTAGAGCACCCGGCCCGACAGCGGGCCGATGCCCTCGGTGCCCGGTTCCGGCTTCAGCGCCGCGGCGAACTGATCGATGGTCTTGAGCATCGTGTCCAGCTCGACCGGCGTCTTGGTCTTCGCCTTCGGCAGATGCGCGCCGTTGGCCATGGTCTCGCCCTGGGTGTAGGCCGGGGTGAGTTCGACGTGCCGATCGGTGACGATGGATGGCGAAACGATCGCGGCCATCGCGTCTTTCGGGATCTTGACGTCCTTGTCGATCGTCATGTGCACTTCGACCAGGGTGCCCTTGGGAATGATCTTGTCGACCTTGCCGACTTCCAAGCCGAGCACCGTGACCGGGTTGCCCTCGAAGACGCCCGCGATGTTCTCGAAGTCCGCGGTGATCGTTATGGTGTTGCCCAGTGCGCTGTTCATCGAACTCGGCAGCAGCGAGCAACTGCCGACAGCCAGCGCCGCGGCACTGATCATCAGTGGTTTGGTCACCCGCCGCAGATTCGGCCGGCGCAGGTTGATTCGCAGCAGTCTCATCCCTGGCACCCCTCGATCATGTGGGCGAAGCACAACCAGTTGTCGGGGAAGAGCCAGGGAAGGCCGACCTCACCGTACGGACCGTTGCCGAACGCGTTGTTGAAGGTGCGCACCGCCACCGGCATGGTCTGCAGCATCCGATCGAGGTTGTCCTTGTTCTTCTGCAGGCCCTCGGCCATGGTGTTCAGCTGCTCGATGGTCGGGCCGAGCTGATTGTTATTGGCCGCGCCGATCTCCTGCAGCTGGCGGCTCAACGTCGACACATTGTCGAGCAGCTGCCGCAGCAGGCCCTGGCGTTCCATCACCCGGTTGGCGATGGCCTCGCCCTGGGTGATCACCAACAGCACGCTGTTGCGGTTGTCGCCGAGGATCCTGGTAACCCGGTCGAGATCCTTGAGCAGGCCGTCGACCTCCGCCTTGCGCGAATCCATCACCTTCGCCAGCGCGCCGATGCTGTCCAGCGCCTGCGCCGTCAGCGCGGGCGAATCGCCCATCTGCTTGTTGATCAGATCCAGCGAGGTGGCCAGCTGCTTGGTGTCGAGCGCCTCGAATTTCGGGGTACCGTACTCGACCACATCGGCCAGGTTGTACGGAACCGAAGTGTTGGACAACGGAATTCGGCCGTCCTTCAGGCCGGAGCCGTCACCCGGATCGAGATCGACATAGCGCGCGCCGAGCAGCGTCGCCATCTTGATCGAGGCCCTGGCATCCGGTCCCAGCTCGACGTCGTCTTTGACGCTGAGGGTGAGCAGGATGTGCCCGCCCTCCAGCTTCGCACCGGCCACCCGGCCGCTCGGGACACCGGCCACATTGACCTTGTCGCCGACCCTGACCCCGGCGGTCTGCGCGAACTCGGCCTTGACCGTCTTCTCACCGACGCCGATCAACTTGTAGGCACTCGAGCCGATCAGCAGCACGATGATGAGGACGCCACCGATGACACCCAGCCAGAAGTAGCGGTTGCTGTTGAACCTGTCCTTGATCTTGGTCATGGGCGGCACACCGCCGACTGTCCGTTGCCGCCGATCTGGGGGAGCAGACCGCGGGGGAGCAGGATGCCGTACAGCGAGACGTCCAGCTTGCAGAAGTACGCATTCGCGTAGGCGCCGTCCTGGGTGAACTTGCCGAGGGCGGCCAGCGCCGCGGGCAGGTCGATCGCAGCTTGGTCGAGTTTGGCACCGTTGGCGATCAACAGTGTCAGCGCCGCGCTCGTCGAATCCTGTGCGGTGGCCAGCTTCGGCTGGATCTTGCCCATCATGTCGATCAGGGAGCTGGTCGCGTCCGCGATCTGCACCGTGGACGATTGCAGCGACTGGCCCTGGTCGTACAGGCCGCCGATCAGTGCCCGGGTCTGGGTAACCAGGGTCTCCAATTCATCACCTCGCTTGGCCAACCCGGACATCACGCCGCTGAGGTTGGTGATCACATCGCTGAGAATCGCGTCCCTGCGCTGGAAATCCGTGGCCAGGGTGGCGGCCTGGGTGATGAACGAGCTCAACGAAACACCGTCACCCTGCAATGCCTGGATGAAGGTCTCCGAGAGCCGGTTCACCTGTTCGGGCTGCAACACCTGGAACAGCGGCTGGAATCCGTTGAGCAGACCCGAGACGTCGAAGGACGGCTCGGTGCGCGTCAGCGGAATGGTGGCCTTGTTCTTCAACGCCGCCGGGCCGGCCGCCTTGCCCGGAGCCAGCGCGATATAGCGTTGGCCGATCAGGTTCTGGTAGCGGACAAGGGCTTTCGTATCGTCGTACACCGTCTGGTTGCGCTGCACGATGAAGGTCACGTTGGCGACCGACTTCTTGGCCTGGGTATCCCGGGTGAGCTCGATCTTCTCGACCTTGCCGACGCGCACACCCGCCATCCGGACGTCATCGCCCTCGCGCAGGCCGAGCACATCGCTGAACGTCGCGGTGTAGGTGTTGGTTTCACCCGCCACGACCCGTGCCAGCGTATTCCAGACGACCACGGTGACCAGGATCGAGACGATCGCGAACAGGCCGAAGCCGATCAGCGGTTTGCGAACGCTCATTTGGCCGCACCGCTTTCGGTCACCTGCAGGGTGCCCCCGCGCAGTACCGAACTGAGCAACAGATATTCGGCCGTCGTCGGCCGACGACCGAGCAGCGCGACGATCGCGGCATCTCCTTCGTACGAAATCGGTGCGGCCGCAGGCACTCTCGCCGGTTCGGCGGGCGCGACCGGAGCCGCGGGCTGACCGGCCGCGGGCTGAGCACCCGGTGCGGACGGAATCAGATTCGGGAACAACCCTTCCAGCGGTGTACCCGCGAACGGGCTGGCCGGCTTCGGCTCGGCCGAGGTCGATGCGAGCGGATCACCCGGCGAGGTCAGCCCCGGAATCTCCGGGAAGCCCGCGGGCAGTGGCAGTTTCGCCAACCCCTCGGCGCTCGCCAGCGAACGCGGCTGCATCGACGGCGGCAGGTAACCGGGATCGGAGACAGCCGGCGCGGTGGCACAGCTCGGGCCGGCCAGATTGCCGTAGCGCGGGCAGTCCGCCTGTTCGTAGGGCCGGTACGGAGTGAGCGTCGCGCCGGCATTCCAGACCATCTGCCGCTGCGGACCCCAGTGGAAGGTCGTACTCAACTTGCGCAGCGAGTTGTTCAGCGAGGCGATGGTGTCCGGAATCGAATTCGCGTCCGCGGCAATCGCACCGAACATATCGCTGGTGCCCGCGGTGATCTGCTTGCCGATATCGCCGTTGCGGGCGAACAGTCCGTTGACCGTATCCACCGTGCCCGCCGTCCCACTGATCAACGCGACCAGGGCGGAGCGGTGATCCGCGATGGTCTGCGCGGTCTTCACCGAACTGCCCAGCACATCGAGCAGTTCCGGTGCGGACTGGTTGAGCGCGCGGAACGAGTTCGAGAAATCATCGAGCAGCACACCGAGATTCGGGATGGACTGGTCCACCGAGGTGAGCCAATTATCCAGCCGCTCGACGGTGGAGCCGGGCATCCGGCCGCTGCCGTCCAGCGCCTGTGAGAGCGTGCCGAGTACCCGGCCGAACTGCACCGGATCGATCTTGGTGAGGATGGTCCGGACAGTGGTGAGGGTGTCCTGCAGCGCGATGGTGCCCTGGCTGCGGTCCTCCTCGATGGTCGAACCCTCGTGCAGGTACTTGTCACCCGGGCCGTTGAAGACCAACTCCACCGAGGTGACGGCGAACAGGTTGCTCGGCACCACCCGGGCCGTCACGTTCGACGGGATATCGCCCGCGAACTCCGGCTTCAGCTCGATCTGTACCTTCTGCAGCTCACCCTTGGCGGCCACCTCGACGTCCTTGACCGCGCCGACGAGCACGCCGCGGAACTTGACGTCGGCCTGATCGGGCAGTCCGTCACCGGTGGTGGTCAGATTGGCGACCACATCGACCTTGGGCACGAAATAGCCACGGTATCTGGCCATCAGAAAGCCGAGGATCAGGGCGAACACGACGAGTCCGCACACACCGGCGATCAACAGCTGCCGCATGGTGGGGCCACGCCCACTGGGATCGATAATCATCTCGTCCTACCCCGAGATCCGGATGCCGGGATTGACGCCCCAGATCGCCAACGTCATGAACAGGTCAGCGAACACCACGACGATGATGCTCATCTTGATGGCCCGACCGGCCGCGATACCAACGCCCTCGGGACCGCCCGAGGCGAAGAAGCCGTAGTAGCTCTGGATGAACGTGGTGATCGCGACGAACACCATCGCCTTGAGCAGTGAGTAGAGCACGTCCACTGGAATCAGGAACTGATAGAAGTAGTGCGCGTAGGTGCCGCTGGAGGTGCCGCCGATCAGCTGCACCGTGAGCGAGCACGAGATGTAGGCCATGGCCAGGCCGATGCAGTAGAGCGGGACGATCGCGACCATCGCCGCGAACATCCGGGTGCTCACCAGGTAGGGCAGCGGCCGGATCGCGATCGACTCGAGCGCGTCGATCTCCTCGGAGATCCGCATCGCACCGAGCTGTGCGGTGAATCGACAGCCGGCCTGCGCGGCGAAGGCCAGCGCGGCCAGCAGCGGCCCGAGCTCCCTGGTGGTCGCGAACGCCGAGATGGCGCCGGTGATCGGACTCAGGCCGAGCAGATTCAGCGAGGTATAGCCCTGGATGCCGACCGTCATCCCGCCGAACGCGCTGAGGATGAGGATGACGCCGATGGTGCCGCCGCCGACGACCAGACTGCCGTTGCCCCAGGTGACATCCGAGAGCAGCCGCCAGACTTCCTTCGGATAGTGCCGCAGCGCCACCGGAATCGAGCCGACCGACCGCAGGAAGAAGAACACCTGGTGGCCCAGGCGCGCAAGCATATCGACCGGGGCCTGCGCGGACTTCTTTATTTGCTGAAGCGGCCGCAGCAGTGGCGGTATGTAGGTTGATGACACCGGCTCAGACCACCTGTGGGGGGAGGAGAACGTTGTAGATCTGCGTGATGATCAAGTTCACGCCGAACAACATGATGGCGGAACTGACAACTGCCGAGTTCACCGAGTTCGCGACACCACCGGGACCGCCGCGGGTATTGAGTCCGGTATCACAGGCGATGATCGCCGCGAGCAACCCGAAGATCAACGATTTCACCAGTGCGACAAGAAGATCGATGGTGACGGCGAACGAGGAGAAGGTGCCGACATACGAACCTGGGGTGCCGTTCTGCGCGAAAATATTGAAAATGTAGCCGGTCAAGAATCCGACGAAAACGACGAAGCCACAGAGCAACACGCTGACCAGCATGGCTGCGCCGAGCCGAGGCGCGACCAAGCGGCGCAGCGGATCCACGCCCATCACCCGCATCGCGTCGATCTCCTCGCGGATGGTGCGCGAACCGAGATCGGCGGTGATCGCCGAACCGACCGCGCCCGCGATCATCAGCGAGGTGACCAGTGGCGCGCCCTGCTGGATGATGCCGAGACCGTTGGCCGCGCCGATGAACGAGGTCGCACCGACCTGGCTGGCGACCGCGCCGACCTGGATGGAGACGATCACGCCGATCGGGATAGCCACCAGGAGGGTTGGCGCCGCCGCGACACTGGACATGAAGGCGCATTGCCGGATGAACTCACGATAGGGAAATCGACGCCGGAATATCGCGACGAACAACTCGGCGACGGCAGCGAACCCCATCGTGATCTGTCTACCGAAGGTCTCCAATGAGCGCTTCGGATGGTCTTCCCAGTAGGCCTTCGTCCAATCGACCGCATCACTCATCCGTGACTGCGCTGGTGGACTCTTGGTCGACTGCACTGGCTAACCCCTCTCGACGCCGGAAACCAAACCCCGACGACTTGATTGCTTGACGCACCTTACTACGGAGTAGTGCAGAACACAGCATCACGGTGTGATTGCAGTCATAGTTCAGAGTCCCTGCTGGAGAACCCCTAAGAGCAGTGGCACGGAGCTTGGTACGGGCCCCGAAGTTAACCGGGATACTTCTAGAACGGGTCACAGTTCCACCCGGGTCCATCACCGGCGGATATGGCCCGTTCGGTTATTTGAGCGGATAGAATTCATCGAAAATATGTACCGATTCGAATACCGTTCGAGAACACCCTCCGCCAGCGGCCGAAACACCAATCGCGCGCATTACGATGACCACTGTTATAGAGACCAGCTATTGCCAGAAATGAGACGCTGTACCTGAAATGTCGAAAAGTGCGGACCCGCGACGCGATCGACATCAAGACAGTTGACCAATTCCAGCGATCCGCCAGCAGTCGCCGGGAAATGATTCGACCGACTCGCGACGGGTCACTGGGATACAGGACGCGCCCGGAGCCGAATACTGACACGATGGGTGCGACAGATTGATATCGTGCGGGCTTCCGACGTCTGGAGGGACATGTTCAGCAAACTCGCCAAGGTGGCCAACGCCGCCTTCGCCGTAGCTCTTGGTGCGGCGCTGCTCGCGACAGGGGCCGGGACCGCGGACGCCGCGCCGGGGCCTCCGGTCGTCGGCGGTGGGTCGGGGATCATCATCGATAACCAGTTCGAGTGCACCGTAACGACAGTCGGTTACGACGGCGCGGGTCGGTTGGTCGGATTGACCGCCGGACACTGCGGCGACCCGGGCGCTCAGGTGTACGCCGAGACTGATCGCGGCGCAGGCGTGATCGGCCGGTTCGTCTACTCCAACCACGATCTGGACTACGCCATCATCCAGTTCGAGCCGGGCAAGATCATCCCGGTCAACCGGATCGGCGGCGTCACCATCACCGGAATCGGCGGCCCTGCGCAGTTCCCGATGATCGTCTGCAAGGAAGGCCGCACCACCGGCAACACCTGCGGCATCGCCTGGGGTGACGTCTTCGGCACGAATATGGAGACCTGGTCGCAGATGTGCGTGGTGGAAGGCGATTCCGGCGCGCCGGTCGTCGTCGGCACCACACTGGTCGGCATGGTGAACGCCTACCTGGCGATCGCCTGCTTCGGCCCCGAGGTCGGCACCAATTTGAGCTCGATCATGGGCGATATCAACGCCCGTGGCAGCGTGGGCGCCGGCTTCAACCCGATCTAGTCGAGATCGACCGAACACCGAATGAGCGGGTCGAAAGACCCGCTCATTCCTGCGCCTCGCTGGCGCTCGGCTCCGGAACGAGCGGGTCCGCCCGGCTGTGCTTGTTGTTCGCTCGCTGCGCTCGCTCATTCTTTTTTACCGAGCGGTGCCAGCGCCGGACCGGCGACCCCGAACTGCGGCATGCAGTCGACATTGTCCAATGTCGGTGCGTGCCGCGGCGCGCGCAGCAGCACGGCGGCCAGCAGTGCACCGGCCACCAGCAGGCCGACGCAGATCCATATCGCGACGCCGAAGCCACGATCGAATTCGACCGGGTCACTGAGTGATCCGGAAATCCCGGCCAGACCGGGCAGCGCGGCGACGGCCAGCAGCTGGGCGGTCCTGGCGACGGCATTGTTCACCCCGGAGGCGATACCGGCCTCACTCGAGGGCACCGCGCCGAGCACCGCACCGGTGAGCGGGGCGACCAGCGCCGACAAGCCGAGTCCGAACACCAGCACGCCGGGCAGCACATCGGTCAGGTAGGTGGTGTCGGGTCCGATGCGCAGCAACAACACCAGGCCGCCAGCGGCCAGCAGCGGACCGACCGTCATCGGAATGCGCGCACCGTGCACCTGCGCCCAGCGGCCGGCCGGCGCGGAGAACACCAGCATGACCAGCGTGACCGGGACGGTGGCCACCCCCGACATCAGTGGCGAGTACTTCGCCACCAACTGCAGTTGCAGGACCAGGAGGAAGAAGACGCCACCGAGCGCGGCATAGACCGCGAGGGTGACCAGGTTCGCGGCGGTGAAGACGCGCGAGGCGAACAGCGACGGCGGCACCAGCGGATGATCACTGCGCAGTTCGATCACCACGAAGAGCGTGAGCAGCAGCAGACCCGCGACCACCAGCAGCGGCATCGAGTCGATCAGGCCGAAGGTCAACGCGCCCAAGGCCAGCGCGACCACCACCGCGCCGGGAACATCCAGTCGCGCCGTGGCATTCGGATCGCGGCTCTCCGGCACATGCTTCAGCGCGACGACGACGACAACCAGTGCGAGCGGCACATTGATGAAGAAGATGGACTGCCAGCCCGCCAGCTCGATCAGCCAGCCGCCGAGGAACGGCCCGAGCGCACCGGCGACACCGCCGAAGCCGGACCACAGCCCGATCGCCGCGCCCTGATCACGTTGATCGATGGACGAGGAGATCAGGGCCAAACTGCCCGGGGTGAGCAGCGCGCCCGCCACGCCCTGCAGCACCCGGGCCACGATCAGCATCTCGATATTCACCGCGGCGCCGCAGAGCACCGAGGCCAGCGCGAAACCGATGACACCCCAGACGAAGACCTTGCGCCGACCGAGATGGTCGCCGAGCGAGCCGCCGAGCAGGATGAACGAGGCCAGGGTCAGCGTGTAGCCGTTGAGTGTCCACTGCAGCCCCGCGACATCGGTGTCCAGGGATTCACCGATGCGCGGCAGCGCGATATTGACGACGGTGGCGTCCAGTGAGGCCACCGACGAGCCGAGGATGGTGGCCAGCAGGATCCAGCGGCCGGTGGCTGAACTCAGCCGGGGTAGTTCAGTAACGCTCACCGGCCCAACGTAACCTCCGCGAGCCGAATTTCGTGGCGGTCAGAGATTCTGGACGCAGACCACGAAATGCCGCGTCGGGTACTCGAACCCGCTGCTGCTACCGCAGACGCTGGCGTCGTCGGCGCCCTGCTCGATATTGGTGACCTTCACACCCTGGCTGACCCGTTCGGTGCAGTCGATGCGCTTGGGGTCCTCACCGCTGATATCCATGCAGCCGCCGACGACCCAATCGATATCCAGGCAGATCGCACCCTGCTGCGCGCCGTTGAGGGTTTCGAAGTAGGCGGAGTCGCGGTCGGCGACGCACTGCGAACTGGTCGCCGCCTTGCCGATCACCTTGTAGTTCGACGCCCGGCTGCCACACGAGGCCTTGGCGATGGTGGCGTTGTCGGTGGTGCCGCCGAGGGTGACACAGTCACCGACACTGGCCTGGAAGTCGGTGTTGCCGCCCTTGGACGGCGAGGTGGTCGCGGTCGGCTTGCCGGAGGACGGGCGGGCGCCGGTCGTCGGCCGCCCACTCGAAGTGGGCTTGGCGGATGAGGTTCTCGGAGTGTTGGTGGACGAGACCGCATCGATGGTCCCGTTCTGCACCGCGGGCTGGGCGTTGCCGCTGATTTTGTTGCCGCAGCCCGCGAGCGAGAGTGCGGCGACCACAGCGACCGCGGCGACGATCGCCGTCGCTAGGCGACCCGAGATCAGTTGACGAGACACTTACAGTCCTCCCGGCTGTAACGCTCCGAACTCATACCCCCGTCGGAATCCGAAGTTGATCTAGCAATACATGAAATACCACGCCATGCTTACACCACCGACCGCGCACGCGTCGAGTCGACGACGCACCACGGTGGAGAAGGTGTCCCGGTGTCGAGACATCGACCCGATCGGGCGGCAATGTCGGTTCGATCACTGCGGCGCGGCGGCAGACCAGCGGAATCGACCTTCCAGCAACCGATCTGGGTATGGTGGGGTTTCCGGCGTGAGAGGAGTTCGTCGGTGAACCTGATCAGCGCAATCGCCTGTACCACGGCCGCGGTCGGAGCCTCGCTGATACTTTCCGTAGTGGCATCAGCAACCGATGTGCATTGCGTATCCGACAGCGGGCTCACGCGCGCAGGTCGCGACCGCCGACAGTTCGGTGGTCTGCCTGGGCACGGCCGCCCTCGCCGGGAATTCGGCAACTGGCGCGACCTGCCCGACCACACCGTTCGGTCGCCGGCGAACACCAAGATCGGAGCTAGGCTGAAGTTCGGCCCAGCCAGCAAATTCGGCCCCAGCCAGCAGGAGGTGCGACCCGTGGTTTCTGCCATCCCAGCACCGGATCGACAGCCCGCCGCGCCACGGGAGATGCTCGTCGATCCGAAATTCGTCCGGCTCGCCGACCATTTCTTCGGCATGTTCACCCAGCCGACCCGCGGTGGCGGGGCGCTCGCGATCTACCTGGACGGTCGACCCGTCGTCGATATCTGGGCGGGTTGGGCGGCCAGGGATCGGCGCTGGAGCGGTGACAATGTGGCGCTCACCTTCTCCACCGGCAAGGGTGTCGCCACCACCGTGGTGCACCGGCTCGCCGAGCGGGGCCTGATCGACTACAGCACTCCGGTAGCGGCGTATTGGCCGGAGTTCGGCGCACACGGCAAGGAAGACATCACGGTGCGCGACGTACTCTCGCACCACGCCGGGCTGCATCGCGTCCGCGGCCTGGTGCCCGGCCGCGAGGGCATCCTCGATTACGACGCCGTGGTGCGCGCGCTGGCCGAGAGTCCGGCCGATCCGCGCCGGATCCGCAGCTCCGGATATCACGCCATCACCTTCGGCTGGCTGGTGGCCGAGATCGTGCAGCGGGTCACCGGGGATCCGTTCACCGAGGTGCTGCGTCGCGAGATCGCCGAGCCGCTCGGCTATGACGAATTCTGGTTCCGGGTACCGGAATCCGAGCGCTACCGGATCGCCAAGATCTTTCCGCATCTGAGCCCGCCCGGAATCCGTTGGAACACCGCGTCATCGGTGCTGTCCTGGGTGCGGCCGATCCGCGGACTCGCCGAGGCGGGCATGCCGGAGAGCTTCGACGAACTGGTCCGCGACCCGCGCGTGCACGATGCGGTGATGCCGGGCTGGAACGGCGTCTTCTCGGCGCGCGCACTGGCCAGAATGTATGGGGCGCTGGCCAACGGCGGTCGGGTCGAGGCGCTCGATCCCGTACGCGGCGGGCTCGGCATCGGGGCCGTGCAGTTACTGAAACCCGAGACGATCGAGATCATCAATCAGACGCAGCGCTCCGAAAGCCGCGACTACGTGCTCGGACTGCCGCTGAAATTCACGCTCGGCTATCACCGCCCGGTGTTGATGTCCAAGCAGCAGCCGGGAAGAGCCTTCGGGCACTACGGACTCGGCGGTTCGGGGGCCTACGCCGATCCCGAGCTCGGTATGTCGATTGCCTTCGTCACCAACCGTCTCGGCAATATGGTGACCGCGCTCGGGGATGCCCGCCTCGCCCGCATTGCGGCGATGACGGCCAATACGGTGCGGAAGGTGAAGTCGATGGGACCGGTCGAACCAGGCGCCCGGTGAGTTCGTAGCTATAGATATGGGACACGCGGGCACACCAGGCGAGGGTGGGCACGAGGCCGCACCATCGATGCCGCGCGTGCCCCGGATGGCTGTCGCGCACGCGCTGGCGGCGGGCATCGATTTCGAGCGGTATTTCCGGTGGCGACGGGCGCGCGAGGGCGACCCGTTCTACGTCCGGTTCCCCGGTTTCGGTGCGGTGTTGTTCACCGGAACCGCCGAGGGCGCCCGCGAGATCTTTCGCGCACCGATCGACCTACTCGAACCGCCGCGGCCGAATCCGATCGAACCGCTGGTCGGGTCCGCCTCACTGATCCTGGCCGCGGGCGAACGGCACCGCCGCGATCGGGCACTGCTCGCACCCGCGTTTCACGGCGCCAGGATCCGCGCCTACGGCGAACTCATTCGCGACTCCGCCGTGGGCGAAATATCCGGCAGCACAAGCGAATCCAGCCCGGCCTGGCGACCTGGCACGCGCATCGACTCGCGTGCGGCGGCCAGGGCGATCACGCTGCGGGTGATTCTGGAGGCGGTTTTCGGGGTGGACAGCCACCAGCGCCGCGCCGAATACACCGCCGCGGTCGCGGAATTCCTCACCGCCTTCTCGGGGCCGCTGATGCTGGTCCCCGCGCTGCGCCACGGGCTGTTCGGATATGCGCCGTGGGATCGGTTCGTCGCGGCCCGCGCGCGGCTGGACGAGCTGATCCTGGCCGATATCGCGCGGCGAAGGGCGGTGACCGACCGGCACCGGGGCGGCGCCGACATTCTCGGCATGCTGCTGACGACCAGCTATGACGACGGCACCTCGATCACCGATGACGATCTGTGCGAACAACTGCGCACCCTGCTCGTCGCCGGGCACGAGACCACCGCGACCAGCCTGGTGTGGGCGCTGTTCCATCTACACCGGGAACCCGAAGCGCTGGCACGCCTGCACGCCGAACTGGACTCGGCGGGGCCGGACGCCACCCCGCTCGAGCTGGCCGGTCTGCCGTATCTGGACGCGGTCTGCCAGGAGACGCTGCGGCTGCATCCCACCGTGCCGATTGTCCTGCGCAGATTGACCGCGCCGTTCACGCTGCGCGGCGTCGCGCTCGCCGCGGGCGACACGATGGGGGTCGCGGTGCCGCTGCTCCACACCGATCCTGCGGTGTGGGATCCCGCGGTGTGGTCGGATCCGGACCTGTTCCGACCCGAGCGGTTCATCGATCGCAAATACGGGCCGTTCGAATTCGCGCCGTTCGGTGGCGGGCACCGGCGGTGTGTCGGGGCGTCACTGGCCGATTACGAACTGCGGGTCGTACTCGCCACGATCCTCACTCGGGTGCGGCTGCGGCTCGCGCCGCGCTACGCGCGGGGGCGGGTGCCGCTGGCGGTGCCACACAACATCGCGACCGGTCCGCATCGGTCGATTCCATTCGATGTACTGGCGTGATGTCAGCGTGATTTATCTCACGAAGAAGTTTGGTGCTCGCTTCAACCGTCCGCCCGATCGACCCAATGGGCGCACCGAGACTCGCCGACGTGACCGGCCCATTTCACGAAAGATGGTGACCGCCAACGGCATATGTGTCGCACGACACACTTGCTGGACGGTCCGAATCAATGCGAAACACCACTGGCTTCCAACCGCATCGGGACGGTAGGAAGGACGGCAGGGGTCGGGTGCGTCATCAATACCCGTGGGGTGTTTCATGCCCACGCCGTTTTTCCGTGGGCGTTCGCAACGCCAGTCCACGACAGTCTTCGTGGGACTGCCGCGCGGGCACCACGCCGATGAGAGATCTCGCTGCGCCACCGGCGTCGTCGAGAGATGGATTGGAACGAGAAACCTATGCATGCCGCTTTGCACACCGGGACGTCGACTGCTCCTCGTCGGAGAGCGCTAGCCCGCCGACTCCGGCAGGGCGTCCTATTGTCGGCGGCGATCGCCGCGCTCGGCGTCAGCGCCGTCGCGCCCGCGCAGGCCGATCCGCTCGGCCTCGGATCGGGCTCCTCGTCGTCGCCGGTCACCGATCCGGGCGTCCAGGCGAACTTCGCGCCGCCGAGCATCAGCCCCGGCGACGGTGAGACCGTCGGCGTCGCGCAGCCGATCATCATCAACTTCAAGGATCCGGTGGCCGATCACGCCACCGCCGAGCAGGCCATCAAGATCACCTCCTCGAATCCGGCGCCCGGATACTTCTACTGGTTCAACGACAAGCAGGTGCGCTGGCGGCCGAACGAGTTCTGGCCGGCCAACACCGATGTGACGGTTGAGGCGGGCGGTACCCGCACCGCGTACAAGATCGGCGACGCCTTCATCACCACCGCCGACGACGACACCCACACCATCACCATCACCCGCAACGGGGAAGAGGTGATGACGATGCCGACCTCGATGGGCAGGACCAAGCACGAGACCCCGAACGGCACTTACTTCGTCGGCGAGCAGCTGCGCAAGATGACCATGGATTCGTCCACCTACGGCGTGCCGACCACCGATCCCGAGGGCTACAAGGTCGAGGTCGAGTACGCCACCCGCATCTCCAACAGCGGCATCTTCGTGCACGCGGCCCCGTGGTCGGTTGCGCAGCAAGGTGTTTCGAACGCCAGCCACGGCTGCCTCAACGTGAGCACCGAAAACGCCAAGTGGTTCTTCGAGAACGCCAAGAAGGGCGATCCGGTCATCGTCCAGAACACCAAGGGCGGCACGCTCAACGCGCGTGACGGCTACGGCGACTGGAACGAGTGAGGTAGCTCCCCGCCCCGTCGCGACGGGGTAATCGAAAGCCGAACATTACGACCAAAATGGACGAAAGTCCGGTCGTAATGTTCGGCTTTTGTTTCACTTTGCCGGTGCGCGGAAAGTTCAGCGTGTCGGCGCTAAGTGTTAACCGACCGTATGCTGCGGGACGTAAAGGTTCGACGGTGCGAACCAGACCGGAACGAGTGCTGCCCCAACCCAAGGGGCGTGGCCTGCGGAATCGGCCGTGGCAGGACTATGCGCTGTTCCTGGTGTTGCTCGGACCGAATCTCGCACTGCTGACGCTGTTCGTCTACCGCCCGCTGGCCGACAATATCCGGCTCTCGTTCACCGACTTCAACATCTCCGACCAGTTCGTGAACTACATCGGGTTCGACAACTACACGGAGTGGTGGGGCCGGGACGACTCCTGGCAGATCGTCACCAACACGGTGGTGTTCACGTTGGCCGCAGTGGTCGGCAGCATGGTGCTCGGCCTGGCGCTGGCACTGCTGCTCGACCGTAAGCTGTTCGGCCGCAATGTGGTCCGCTCGACCATCTTCGCGCCCTTCGTCATCTCCGGCGCGGCCATCGGCGTCGCGTTCCAGTTCATCTTCGATCCCAGCTTCGGCCTGATCCAGGATCTGCTGCACCGCATCGGCGTCGACAAGGTGCCCGACTTCTACCAGGACCCGCACTGGGCGCTGTTCATGGTGACGGTCACCTACATCTGGAAGAACCTCGGCTACACCTTCGTCATCTACCTGGCCGCGCTACAGGGCACCCGCGCCGATCTGATGGAGGCGGCCGAGATGGACGGCGCGAGCCGCTGGACCACCTTCACCAAAGTCCTATTGCCGCAACTGCGCCCGACGACGTTCTTCCTGTCCATCACGGTGCTGCTGAACTCGCTGCAGGTCTTCGACATCATCAACGTGATGACCCGCGGCGGGCCGCTCGGTACCGGTACCACGACCATGGTCTACCAGGTCTACGAAGAGTCCTTCCGCAATTTCCGGGCCGGGTACGGCGCGACCGTCGCCACCATCATGTTCCTCGTGCTGCTGGTCATCACGCTGATCCAGGTGCGCATCATGGATCGGGGCGAGCAGTGAAACATGCTGGTGTGGAGACGCTTTCGTATCGGCGTCGGCAGCGTGCGGTGACGCTGCTCGGTTACGCCGCGATGGTGTGCGTGCTGATCATCGTCGGCGTGCCGCTGTTCTGGATCTTCATCACCTCGTTCAAGGCGCGCCCGGATATCTACACTCAGCCCGCGGTGTACTGGCCGCACAGTTGGCATCCGGAGAACTACGAGGAGGCCACCACCGCACTGCCGTTCTGGACGTTCCTGCGCAATTCGCTGATCATCACCGGGATCATCTCGCTGGTGAAGTTCGTGCTCGGCGTCTTCAGCGCGTACGGCCTGGTGTTCCTGCGGTTTCCGGGCAAGACCGTGGTGTTCCTGGTGATCATCGCGGCGCTGATGGTGCCCAACCAGATCACGGTGATCTCCAACTATGCGCTGATCGCGCAGCTGGGCTGGCGAAATACCTTCCAGGGCATCATCATTCCGCTCTGCGGCGTGGCCTTCGGCACCTTCCTGATGCGCAACCACTTCCTCTCGCTGCCCTCGGAGGTGATCGAGGCGGCGCGCATGGACGGCGCCAACTGGTGGCGGTTGCTCACCCGGGTCGTGCTGCCGATGTCGGGGCCGACGATGGTCGCCTTCGCGGTGGTCACGCTGGTCAACGAATGGAACGAATATCTCTGGCCGTTCTTGATGGCCGACGACACCAAGGTCGCCACGCTGCCGGTCGGCCTCACCCTGTTGCAGAACACCGAGAATCCGAGCGTTACCAACTGGGGGCCGGTGATGGCGGGCACACTGCTGACCATGCTGCCGATTCTGCTCGTGTTCCTGCTGCTGCAGCGCCACATGATCAAAGGCCTCACCTCAGGTGCGGTCAAGGGTTAACCGAGGAGAACCAGTGTCCACTTCACAATTCCCCGCACTGTCGCGGCGCGGCTTCATCGGACTGGCCGGTGTGCTCGCCGCGGGTACCGCACTGACCGCGTGCGCGGGCAGCGGCGGTGGCGGCAAGCAGTCCGGCGACGCCAACACCATCACCTTCTGGTCGAATCACCCTGGCACCTCGAAGGAACTCGAGACCGAGCTGATCAACCGGTTCCAGGCCAAGTACCCGGACCTGAAGGTCAACCTGGTCGACGCGGGCAAGAACTACGAGGAGGTGTCGCAGAAGTTCAACGCGGCGCTCTCCGGTGGTGAGCTGCCCGATGTCGTTGTGCTCTCGGACGTCTGGTGGTTCAACTACGCACTCAACGGCACCATCGAACCGCTCGACGCGCACTTCGCCGACGCCGGGGTGAAGCTGGACGACTACATCGATTCGCTGGCCGCGGACTACGTATTCAACGGTAAGCACTACGCCCTGCCCTACTCCCGCTCGACGCCGCTGTTCTACTACAACAAGGACGTCTGGGCGAAGGCCGGGCTGCCGGACCGCGGCCCGCAGAGCTGGCCGGAGTTCGACGAGTGGGGGCCGAAGATCCAGTCGGTGGTCGGCGAGGGCAAGCTCGCGCACGGCTGGGGTGACGCCAAGAACTACCTGGCCTGGACCTTCCAGGGCCCGAACTGGACCTTCGGTGGCGCCTACTCCGATCAGTGGACGCTGAAGTTCACCGACCCGAAAACCATTGCGGCGGGCCAGTTCCTGCGCGAGATGATCCACACCAAGAAGTACGCCGGCATCAAGCCGCAGATCGCCGTCGATTTCGGCACCGGTGTCATCGCCTCCACCATCGCCTCCACCGGCGATCTGAGCGGCATCCAGAAGAACGCCGAGGGCAAGCTGGAATTCGGCACCGCGTTCCTGCCGCATCCCAACGGGCCCGGCGTCACCACCGGCGGTGCGGGCCTGGCGATTCCGGCGCGCATCTCCGATCAGCGGAAGGTGAACGCGCTCAAGTTCATCGAGTTCATCACCAATGCCGCCAATACCGCCTACTTCTCGCAGGGCACCGGATACATGCCGGTGCGCAAGTCGGCGCAGACCGATCCGAGCGAGGTCGACTTCCTGGCCAAGAACCCGAAGTCGAAGGTCGCCATCGAGCAGCTCGCGGTGACCAAGTCGCAGGATTACGCGCGGGTGTTCGTGCCGGGCGGCGACCAGATCATCGGCACCGGGCTGGAACAGATCGGTCTGCAGAATCAGGATCCGGCAACGGCTTTCGCCAATGTGGCCAGCCAGCTACAGGCGATCATCGATCGGCAGATCACGCCGAAGCTGCCCAAGTAATCAGCGAAGAGTAGGAGATCGACGCCCGTGGCAACTGTGCACTTCGACGGGGTGACGCATCGGTATCCCGGTGCGCCGACGCCGGCTGTCGACAGCCTGGAGTTCGATATCGCCGACGGGGAATTCATCGTCCTCGTCGGCCCATCGGGCTGTGGCAAGTCGACCAGTCTGCGGATGCTGGCCGGGCTGGAATCCGTTGCGGCGGGCCGCATTCTGATCGGCGGCAAGGATGTGACGGGCCTGCCGCCGCGGGCACGCGATGTGGCGATGGTGTTCCAGAGCTATGCGCTCTATCCCAATATGACCGTCGCGCAGAATATGGGCTTCGCGCTGCGCAACGCGGGAATGAACAAGGCGGACACCGCGGTTCGGGTGCAGGAGGCCGCGACGATGCTCGAACTCGAGCATCTGCTCGACCGCAAACCGGCGAAACTCTCCGGCGGACAACGTCAGCGCGTCGCCATGGGCCGGGCCATCGTGCGCCGCCCGCAGGTCTTCTGCATGGACGAGCCGCTGTCCAATCTGGATGCCAAACTGCGGGTGAGTACCCGGTCCCAGATCGCCGCGCTGCAGAAGCGTCTGGGCACCACCACCGTCTATGTCACCCACGACCAGGTCGAGGCCATGACCATGGGCGATCGCGTCGCGGTGCTGCGCGAGGGCAAACTCCAGCAGATCGCCAAACCGCGTGAGCTCTACGACAATCCGGTCAACACTTTCGTCGCCGGCTTCATCGGCTCACCCGGCATGAACCTGCTCGACGCCCCGGTCCAAGACGGCGCAGCCGTGCTCGGTAACCTGCGAATCCCCTTGCCCCGCAGCGTGACCAGCGACCGCGTCGTCGTCGGCATCCGCCCGGAGTCCTGGGAAACCACCACCGACCCCGACAATAGCCTGGCCGTCGCCGCCGAACTCCTCGAGGAACTCGGCGCCGAATCCTTCATCTACAGCCACGGCATCACCGACGAATGGAACAGCCGCTCGGGCAAGGTAGTGGCCCGCGTCGACCGTCGCTTCCAGGTCGCCCTTGGCGACCGCCTGCGCCTACGCCCCAAACTCGACGAAATCTTCTTCTTCGACGGCGAATCCGAACAGCGCCTGCGCTGAATCACCGCAGGCACTGGACGACTACCAGATCTTCACCCGCGCGTCGGGATCGAGGTAGAGGGCATCGCCGGGCTTTACCTCGAAGGCTTCGTGGAAGCTGTCGATATTGCGAACAACGGCGTTGCAGCGGAATTCGGGCGGGGAGTGCGGGTCGGTGGCCAGGCGACGGATGGCTTCCTCGGTGCGGGCCTTGGTGCGCCAGACTTGGGCCCAGCCGTAGAAGACGCGCTGCAGGCCGGTGAGTCCGTCGATCACCGAGGGCTCCGCGCCGTCGAGGGAGATTCGGTAGGCCGCGAGGGCGATGCTCAGGCCGCCGAGGTCGCCGATGTTCTCGCCGATGGTGAATTCGCCGTTGACGGTCTGGTCGTCGGGCAGCGCCTTGGGCGACAGCACGCTGTACTGATCTATCAAAGCCTTTGTGCGCTTACCGAATTCGGCGCGGTCGGCATCGGTCCACCAGTCGACCATATTGCCGTCGCCATCGTATTTCGCGCCCTGATCGTCGAAGCCATGGCCGATTTCATGGCCGATGACCGCGCCGATGCCACCGTAGTTGGCGGCGTCGTCGGCGTGCATATCGAAGAACGGCGGCTGCAGAATCGCCGCGGGAAAGACGATTTCGTTCATGCCCGGGTTGTAGTACGCGTTCACGGTCTGCGGAGTCATGAACCATTCGTCGCGATCGACCGGGCCGCCGAGCTTGTTCAGATCGCGGTCGTGATCGGCGGCGTGGCCGCGGCGGTAGTTGCCGACCAAATCGGTCGGGACGATCACGATCGCGGAGTAGTCGCGCCACTTGTCCGGGTAGCCGATCTTGGGGGTGAACTTCTCCAGCTTGGCCAGCGCGGCCGCCCTGGTATCGGGTCCCATCCAGTCCAGGTCGGCGATATTGCGACGGTAGGCCGCCCGCAGATTGGCCACCAACTCGACCATCCGCGCCTTGGCCTCCGGCGGGAAGTGTTCGGCGACATACAGTTTCCCGACCGCCTCACCGAGCAGATCCTGCACCAGCGAAACGCCGCGCTTCCAGCGTTCCCGGTTCTCCTGCGCCCCGGTGAGAGTGCGGCCATAGAAGTCGAAGCTCTGCTCGACGATCGGATCGGTGAGATAGGCCGCGCGCGAACGCAACAGCCGCCACGTCGCCCAGGCCTGCCAATCCGCCAGCGACTCACGCACCCAGGTCTGGGCGAAGGTGCGCAGGTAATCCGGCTGACGCACGACCACTTCGGCGAACAGCTCCGGTCCGGACTTCGACACGCCCCCCGCGAGCGCGGAAGTCCAAGCCTGCCAATCGAATTCCGGGTGGTCGGCGGCCAGTGCGCCGAAGGTGGTGAGGTTGTAGCTCAACTCGGCATCGCGACGTCGCACCACATCCCAGTGACCGGCCGCCAGCTTGCGTTCCAGTTCGAAGATCCGCTGACCGACCGTCGTCAGGTCGGCGGGCAGCAGTGCGGCGATCTGCGGTTCGGCGGCGGCGAGTGCGAACATGCGGCCGATGTGCTCGATGTACTTCGCGCGGATCTCGGCGAATTCGTCCTGCCGGTAGTAGGACTCGTCGGGCAGCCCGATCCCGGACTGGGTGGCGTGCACGAGGTACCGGTCGGAGTTCTTGTCGTCGGTGTCGACATAAAAGCCGAGCGCGCCGCCGATGCCGGTGCGCTGCAGCCTGCCGAGCAGCGCGGCGAAGGCGGTGCGGTCTGCGACCTCGTGGATCTCGGTGAGTTCACCGGCGATGGGCGCCAGCCCCAGCGACGCAACGGTGTCGGTATCCATGAAGCTCGAGTACAGATCACCGATCTTGCGTGCGTCGCTACCCGGCTCCGCCGCGGCGGCGGCTGTGTCTGATTTGCGGTGCTCCCGGGGCCCTGCGTGGTTACGCTCCGCTGCCTCCTCCGGGCCCGTCGCTCGCACCGCGAGATTCTGGATGATCGTCTGCACATCCAGCTCCGCCTGGTCGTACAGCGTTCGGAAGGCGCCGTCGACCGCGCGGTCCGCGGGTATCTCGTAGGTATCCAGCCATGCGCCGTTGACATGCGCGAACAGGTCGTCCTGAACGCGCACGGCCTGGTCGAGATAGGACAGATCGATACCGGAGGGACTGCTCAGATCGGAAGTCACGATCTCCAGTATGCAGAGGCGCGAGAGATGCCGCCGAGATCGGCCCGGCCGCGTTCGAGAGACCGATAGGCAGTCGTCAGCGGCCGGGGTGGGACGGTCAGGCGGGCAAGATGATGCGGTCGAATTCGCCCTCGCCGGCTCCGGCGAGGAAGGCATCCCACTCTTCGGGGGTGTAAGTGAGAGTGATGTCGCCGTAGCGGAGCGTGGTGGCGCCGTCGGCGGTCGTGTGCGCGATCAGCTCGGTATGCGATCGCCCGCTGTTGAGGAGGTTGATGAACGAGGTCCATTGGCTCGCGGTGATGGTGATGATGGGCTCTTCGGCGGGGCGGTTGGCCGGGTTGCGGCGGTATTTGCTGTCACGGATGAGCACCGCGTCACCATCGAACCGGACCTCGACGCATTGATTGCCGTTGTTGGAACGAGTCGACGTGAACCAGTCAGTAAAAACCGACCGGGAGGTAGCGGTGGTGGCCATGGGCAGGATTTTACACTTGTGTATAGCGTCTGATCAGGGCCAATGACTCATCATGAGTCAACGATTGTTCCAGCGCGCGAACGTAAGCGAAGTTCAGATCGCGCACTCGTTCCGGATCGTCGACCGCACCGCCGAAGACCGCGCTCTCGGCCCAGGCGAAGGTCGGCAGCTGTTCGCCCGCGAAGTCGATCAGATGGAAGCTGGAACCGCCGAGCACCGCGCCCGCCCGCGCGGCGAACGGAATGACCCGCACCTCGATATTGTCGAGTTGCTCGACCAACTTGGCCAGATATTCCAGCTGCCCGTGCAGCACCTCCGGACCACCGGTCTGCTGCAACAGCGTGCCCTCGCCGATCACCGCGGTCAGCTCGACCCGCCCCTTGCCACGCAACCGATCCTGGCGCCGCATCCTGATGGCTACCAGTTGCTCGACCTGTACCGGACGGATCATCACATCCGCGCTGATGAGCGCGCGAGCGTAATCCTCAGTCTGCAGCAGCCCAGGGAAGACCAAACTGTCGTAACTGCGAATGCTCTGCGCGCCGAACTCCATGCCGTAGAGCCGCTGCAGTTCCGGGCCGATCAATGCCGACGATTTGGCCCACCAGCCACGCTGTTTGCTCGACTCCAGCAGCGTGAGCAGCTCGTCGCGCTCCTCGGCATCCACCTCGAGCAATTCCAGTACCGGGCCGATGGTGTTCATGGTGAGCACCCGTCTGCCCTTCTCCACATGCGACCAATTGGCCGGGGTGAAGCCGACCCGCTTGGCGAAGGTGGCCGAATCGAAGCCGCGTTGTTCCCGCAATTCCCGCAGCCGTAGCACCAGTTCCCAACGGGCAACGGTAGGGGAAACGGGCGCCATGCCTGGCGATGCTACGCCCCGCAATTCTCTGGCGTGTGACTATTGTCAACCCAGTTGTGCAAGACTAGGGTCGATTTCAGCGGCACCTTTGCTTTTCACGTCGATCCACTCAGAAGTCGAGGCGAGGTTCGTCATGAGTACGTCGCGCATCGAATCGGGTAGCTACCAGGCCGCCCAGGACTTCGCGGCGGCCCAGGACGCCATCGCCCGCTGTCGCCGCTACCGCAAGGAAAACGGGCTCTACGGGGTCGTCGATCCCGCGCTCGGGCGCATCCTGTTGGAGATCGGCGCGGTAGGCGCGGTCGTCATGCCCGCCGCGCTCGGTAAGCGGGTCCGCGCCCAGCTCATGGCCACCTACGGGCGGACCGGCCCGATCATCGCGCACCCGCGCTCCAGCCGCTGGTCATTCTTGACCGGACCGACCGATAACTCCTACCTGGACATGACGATCTTTCCGGAGCTGTTCCGGGTCTGCGCCTCGGTGGCACTGCCGGGCAGCCGGATCGTGCTGCCCTCACCGACCGATGAGGCCAGCGGCTACCGGACCTGGATCGCACCGCCCGAGAGCGACTATCGACCCGAACTCGGCGATGTCATCGCCACGACGCGGGCGTGCGCCAGCAGTAGCGGGGTCAAATTCGGCAAGTCGAACGGGTTGGGTGTCAAGGGGTCGGACGTGGAGTCAGCGTGACGCTGAAGCTGTTCTCGATCTGCTGCTGCCACTTGTCCCGGCATTCGTTGAGCTTGGTCTGATCGTTGCCCGCCTTGTTCACGCAATCCAGATAGTTCTTGCCGCCGGAGTCGACGAAGAAACTCCAGCCGACGATGGTGAGCAGGATCGCCGCGACCAGACCGATCACGCCCAGAATGACACCGGCGACGGCCATGCCGGTGCCGCCCGCGCTGCCGGAACGGATCTTGAAGAACGCGATGATGCCGAAGATGAGCGCGAACAAGCCGAACAGATAACCGCCGATCAGCGTCCAGCAGCTCAGGAGCGCGAGAATGCCGAGTACCAGGGTGGTGATCGCCAGGCCGGTGCGCTTGGGCGATTCCTGCCAGTAGGTCGGCCGGTCCTGATACGGACCCGGCGGCGGGTACTGACCAGGCGGCGGATATTGCCCGGGCGGCGGATATTGCGACATGGGACTTCCTCTCAGCCGGTGCGCGTGCACGGCAGTCGCCTACTGATCGCACTACCTGAGCAGGGATGTTAATGCCGAACCCGGCTGACCATTTCGAGCGACCTGCAAGCAGTCGCTACGGCCCATTTCGAACAACCTGCAACCAGTCGCAACGGCCCATTTCGAACAACCTGCTACGGCTGCGACCCCAGCCGCGCGTGCATCTCCCAGACCAGAATCTCCGCCGGCCTGCGGGCGATCACCCGCTGCCCACCCGACCTGGTCAGGCGCACGGCATCGCCCTCGTACAGCGGGCCGACGCCCTCCATCTCCACCTCGCCCCTGGCGACGAACAGATGTAGATACGGCGCGTCCGGGATGTCGACCGCCTGTTCGATATCACCGGTGCCCGCCATCCGCGCCACATGCAGGGCCGAATGACTGCTGCCGATCACGATCGCGGTCCGGTCGCGGTAGCGCGGCAGTCCGGAGGCCACGGTCACCAGGCCGCCGCTGGCGAGTTCATCGTCGATCTCGAGCTGCTGATAGCCCGGGTCCAGGCCCGGCTCGTCGGGCACCACCCACATCTGCACGAAATGCACGGGCTCATCGTGTTCAGTGCCGTCGTGCAGCCGCCAGGAGTCGTTCTTCTCCGAATGCAGAATTCCGGTGCCCGCGCTCATCCGCTGGGCGAGGCCCGGGTAGATGACGCCGCTGTGGCCCAGGGAATCCTGGTGCACCAGGCTGCCACCGAGCACCCAGGTCACGATCTCCATATCCCGATGGGGATGGGTTTCGAAGCCCTGACCAGGGGAAACGATATCGTCATTATTGACGAGCAACAGCCCGTGATGGGTGTTGTCGGGATCGTAGTGCTCGCCGAAGGAGAACGAGTGCTTCGAGTCCAGCCAGGACACGCGCGTTTTCATGCGGTCGCCGCCGCGATGGACATCGATGTGTGGTGTCGTGAGTGTGGACATCGTGGTCCTCCTCTCGGGACCGTGCACCGATCACCTTTCAGGGTAGGAGCACTTACGACGTGGTACTCCGTATTCCTAGTAAATTGTCCTGCACTCGGCATTTTACGCGAGCTGATCTTCGCCAGCGACATGGAAGCAGTCGCCAGCGACCGGCGGGTGAACGGCAGGCGAGCAGTACCGACTGGTTCGTCGAATCAGTGGTCAGCTCGGCCCGCTACCGCACCGGGCAATCCGTCCGCGCGGATGCCGGATTCGTAACACCATGTGCCACAATGGAACCGGAGGCGACGAACAGATGCGACCGGAAACGCTCGCACGCATCGAGCGACAACTCCGCGACGCGGCGCAGCGCGATGGGATCAGCGATTTCGTCGTCGGTGTTGCGGTATTCCGCGACCGCAAACTCCTGGTAGTCCGCCGCGTGCCGGACGATTACCGCGGCGGCATGTACGAACTGCCCGGTGGCGGAGTCGAATCCGGAGAAACCCTGGCCGAATGCGTGGCGCGGGAACTGTTCGAGGAGACGGGCCTGCGAGTGCGCGATATCACCGACTTCCTCGGGGGCTTCGACTACGCCACCAGAACCAAGGCCCGAGTCCGCAAGTACAGCTTCGTCGTCGAGGTGGAGCCGGGCGAGGTGGAGCTGGCACCGGGCGAACACGACGCCTTCGCCTGGATCGATGCCGCCGCCCTGGACGAACTGCCGATGGCCCCGGATATGCGCGAAACAATCACTGCGCTGGTCGACTGCGTTTGATCGGCGACACGCCCACAATCGCGACTACGACGGAGCGAGTCTTGCGGGCGACGTTCGCGGCCGGTGTCGCGTCCGCGCCGCAGGCGCGGCCATCGAACTCAGCCGAGTCGTCGAAGCGCATGCACCGCAGGCGCGAGTCTCGATGGCTCGGCCGCTAGCGACTGCTTGCAGGTCGCTCGAACGGGTCAGCGAGACCGAGGGGGCCGCGAACACGCCGTGCCGCAGGCGCGGCAAATCAGACACAGTAATCTTCCGACGTGTCCACTGGTCGCCCCGAAGGCTCCACTCCCGCGGATGAACGGCCGGTATCGCTTCAGCGGGCGTTGCGCGCGAGTCCCGGTGTGCTGCGGCTGGCCCTGGTGCGATTCACCGGCCAATTCGGTGACGGTATGTTCCAGGCGGCACTGTCGGGGGCGATCCTGTTCAATCCGGAACGGGAGACCGATCCGCTGGCCATCGCGGCCGCCTTCGCGGTGCTGTTGCTGCCGTACTCGCTGATCGGCCCGTACGCCGGTGCGCTGCTGGACCGTTGGGATCGGCGTGCGGTGCTGCTGGTCGCCAATGTGTTGCGGGCGATTCTGATCGGCGCGGTGAGTGTCGGGTTGCTGGCGGACAGTGGTGAGACACCGTTGTTGCTGCTGGCCCTCGCGGTGGTCGGGATCAGTAGGTTCGTGCTCTCCGGCGTGTCCGCGGCGCTGCCCCGGGTGCTGGATCAGCACTGGTTGGTGCCCGCGAATTCGGTGCTCGCCACGGTGGCTTCGGCCTGTGCCGGTGTCGGCGCCGCCGCCTCGGTCGCGATCATCGGGCTGGTCGGCGCCGGTGATTTCGCCTCGGCGATCGCGGTCGCGGTCAGCGCCGTCTGGTCGGTGGTCGGTGCGGTGCTCGCGGCCGGATTCGGGCACGGGGTGCTCGGTCCGGAGCCGGGGGCGGCGGTCCGGGAGAGTGCGGTGCGGGCGATCGCCACGGGTCTGCGCCACGGTGCGGCGGCGGTCTGGAGGTCCGGTGAAGTCACCACCGCGATGGTGGGCATCGGCACGCACCGGATCGTGTTCGGCACCAATACGCTGATCATGGTGCTGGTACTGCGGCAGGCGCCGATCGACGGCTCCGCTTCGAATACCGGGCTGACTCGGTTCGGGCTCGCCATCGGCTGCACGGCGGCGGGGATGTTGGTCGCGGCGGTGGTCGCACCGCTGTTGATCCCACGGCTCGGCCGGTCGCGCACGGTGGTGCTCGGTCTGTGCACCGCGACCGCGGTCCAGCTGGCGCTGGTCACACCGACCGCGATCGCCACGGACGGGAACGGCGCGCATCGCGCGCATCAACTGCTGCTGGTCGGCGCGTTCCTGTTCGGACTCGCCGGACAGACCATCAAGTTGACCGGCGACGCGATTATGCAGATCGATATCGATGACACCAGGCGCGGCCAGGTATTCGCGTTGCAGGACACCGTCTTCAATATCGCCTTCGTGCTGGCGATCGCGCTCGCCGCACTGGTGATACCGGCCGATGGGCGCTCGATCGCGGTGGTGCTCGTCGGCGCCGGAATCTATTGCGCCGGAATCGCGGCCATCGCGCTGAACAACCGGCGGGTGCCGGTCACTCGGTGAACGGTGTCGCGGTGGCACCCGGCTCATCACCCGACCAGGTGCGGTGATCCTGGAGCGTGGCCACCTGTGCCCACCCGTCTCCCGACCACCCCTCATCGAATCGCTGCGCGATGCTGTTGGACGGTACCTGCGGGTCCGACCACGGCGAATCCGGTGGTGGCGCATCGTGATTCGGCACGGATGCGCCTGAATCGTGGTCGATGAGGTGATCCGGCTCCGGTTCGGCGCGCACGATCCAGTCGAGGTGTTCGCTGTTCGCATCGGCCGGATTGCCGGTGATCTGGTGGTTCCAGGTGCCGTTGCCGGTCGGATCGGTAAAGAAGTGGTCCAGCGTGCCGTCGTCGTCGAGATCCAGCCCGACCACATCGGCGATGCCGGTGCCGTGCGAATCCCATAGGACGTCGTCGACCAGACCGTCGCCGTCGAAGTCCAGTCGCACGGCGTCGCCCGCGCCCGATCCGGATAGATCCAGGTCCGCCTGGCTGGTCCAGACGTGGACCGTGCCGTCACCGGTCCCGAACACGTACTCGATCTCGTTCATATCTGTTTGGACGCTGCTGTTGCCCATCCGGTTCCATGAAACGCGCGATTTCGCCGACACGCGCAGCCGGTGCGAATTCGATATCATCGCACGCGCTCGCGGTACCGCATTCGAAGCGAACGGTCGGGTAGGTTGATCCTCCATCGACCCGAATCGACAGGGAGTCAACAACACATGGGATTTCGGCCGAGCGGGGCGCGGACAAGCGCGACCTGGACAGCCCGATATCCCTGCGTACCTGCCTTATTCGGCGCACTGCTGGCCGGGCTGCTGACCTTGCCGGCACCCGTCGCACACGCCGCCCAGCATCCGTGGGCGCCGCCGCCGGTAAACAGTTGCGGCGAAGTCGGCTTCGACCCGTTGAACCGGGAGCCGGACCCGAACGCGCCACCACCACCGCTGCTGCCACCGCTACCGCCGCAGATCAATATCCCGGTGCCGGTGCCCGAGCTGACGCCGGTACCCGTACCCGATCCGCCGCCGGACAACACCCGGATCGATCCGGAGCCGCTGCCCGCGGACCCATGTCGCAATCCGTGCCCGGACGTGCGTGACACGCCGAAGCCACCGGAGCCCAGCACCGAACCGGATCCGAATCCGAATACCGCCCCGAACACCGGATCGAGCTCGGGATCCGGCTCCGCCCCCAACACCGGATCGAGCTCGGGTTCCAGCTCCGGCTCGGGTTCCGGCTCGAGTTCGGGATCCGGCTCGATCACGCTGCCGCGCATCGAGATCCGCCCGGAGATAGAACCCATTCCGATCCCGGTGCCCGGTGGCGACGGGCCCGAACCGCAACCGGCCCCGCCGGTTATCGTGCACCCGGCCGAACCCGGACCGCTGGCCGCGGCCGTCGCCGCGCCGCGGGTGGAGTCGGTGGAACTGGCCGGCCAGGTGACCGGGCACGGTTCGCAGAATCGCACCGACATGCGCTGGCAGGTCGACGGCACCGACCTCGGGCTGATGTGGGAGACCAAACCGGGCGAGGTCGCGGTGGTCTTCGGCGACACCTTCGGTGAAGGCTGGGAGGGCGGCGGCGCCGGCGGACCCGATTGGCGCAGCAATGTGCTCGGCTACAGCACCGACCGTGATCTCGCCGATGGGCTGAGCATCGACACCATGGTGCAGGACAGCCGTTGTCACGCCACCGAACTGCTGTCCAGTCGCAAGATCAAGAACTGGGAGACGACCACCATCCCGACCTCCGGGTTCGCCATCGGGCAGCGCCAGTTCATGAGCTATATGTCGGTGAACCACTGGAGCCGGATTCCGGGTATGTGGTCGACCAACTACGGCGGTCTCGCGTACTCCGACGACAACGGCCGCACGTGGATCAAAGATCAGTATGCCAAGTGGGACAACTTCTTCGGGCTCGGCCGCTTCCAGGTCGCGGCCATGGTGCCGCAGGGCAACTACGTCTACATGTTCGGCACACCGAACGGCCGGGTCGGCGTGATCGGCCTGGCCAGGGTGCCGAAGGCCGAGGTGCTCAACAAGTCGGCCTATCAGTACTGGGTCGGGGGCACCTGGGCCCCGGCCGCCGAAAACCAGGCAACGCCTTTGGTTCTCGGCATGGCGAGCGAGCTGTCGGTGCGCTTCGACAAGGACACCAGGCAGTGGCAGATGGTCTACCTGGATTCGGCGCGCGGCGCGATCGTGATGCGCACCGCGGCCACGCCGCAGGGTGCGTGGACCGATGGCATCCCGCTGGTCTCGACCGATGACTACCCGAAGGCCTACGGCGGGTTCATCCATCCGTGGTCGACAGCCGAGGACCTGTACTTCACGATCTCGGCGTGGGATAGCTACAACGTGTACCTCATGCACGCGAAACTGGATCCGCCACGCTGACGATCGGGGCCGCGCCGCCCCGATTCGGTATGGTGCGCATGTGATCGACCAGCACATATGCCGTGGACGGCTGCGGTGACGGCCGCCTCCTCCCGCCCAGCGGACGCACCAGGACCCGGCTGGCAGTTCTGGATCGATCGGGGCGGCACCTTCACCGATGTGGTGGCCCGCCGACCCGACGGCACACTCGTCACCCACAAGCTGCTCTCGGAGAACCCGGCGCGCTACGCCGACTCCGCGGTCGCGGGTATCCGCGAAATCCTCGCCGACGCGGGGGCGGACAGCGCCGATATCGATGCCGTCCGGATGGGCACCACGGTCGCCACCAACGCCCTGCTCGAGCGCAAGGGCGAACGCACCGTACTGGTGATCACCCGGGGGTTCCGCGACGCACTGCGCATCGCCTACCAGAATCGTCCGCAGATCTTCGCGCGCGAGATCGTGCTGCCGGAGTTGTTGCACGAGCACGTGATCGAGGTGGACGAACGCGTCACCGCGGACGGCACGGTCCTGGCACCGCCGGATCTGGACGCCCTCGCCGCCGAACTGAAACCGTGGTACGACGACGGTATTCGAGCCGTTGCCGTGGTGTGCATGCACTCGCATCTGTATCCCGCGCACGAGCAGGCGATCGAACGGGTCGCCCGCGATATCGGATTTCCGCAGATCTCGCTGTCCAGCGAGGTGAGTCCGCTGATGAAGCTGGTGCCGCGCGGCGACACCACGGTGGTGGACGCGTATCTCTCGCCGGTGCTGCGCCGCTATGTCCAGCAGGTCGCCGACCAGCTCGCGGATGTGCGGCTGATGTTCATGCAGTCCAATGGCGGACTCACCGAGGCGAGCCAGTTCCGCGGCAAGGACGCCATTCTGTCCGGCCCGGCCGGCGGCATCGTCGGCATGGTGCGAATGTCCGAACTCGCCGGATTCGACCGCGTCATCGGCTTCGATATGGGCGGAACCTCCACCGACGTCTCACATTTCGCGGGCGAGTACGAGCGGGTGTTCATCACCCAGATCGCCGGAGTCCGGCTGCGCGCCCCGATGCTCGATATCCACACCGTCGCGGCGGGCGGCGGCTCGATCCTGCATTTCGACGGCAGCCGCTACCGGGTCGGCCCCGATTCCGCGGGTGCGGTGCCGGGGCCCGCGTGTTATCGCGGCGGCGGACCGCTGACCGTCACCGACGCGAACGTGATGCTCGGCCGCATCCAATCCGCGCACTTTCCACGGGTTTTCGGTCCGGACGGCGATAGGCCGCTCGATGACGCGCTGGTGCGCGACCGGTTCGCGGAACTGACCGCCGAGATCGCGAAGAACACCGGTGACGACCGCACCCCCGAGCAGGTCGCCGAGGGCTATCTCGAGATCGCCGTCGCCAATATCGCCGCCGCGATCAAGCGGATCTCGGTGCAGAAGGGGCACGATGTCACCCGGTACGCGCTGACCACCTTCGGTGGCGCGGGCGGCCAACTCGCCTGCAAGGTGGCCGATTCCCTCGGCATCCGCACCGTAGTGGTCCCGCCGATGGCCGGTGTGCTCTCGGCGCTCGGCATCGGCCTGGCCGACACTACCGCCATGCGCGAGCAGTCGGTGGAGCTGCCGTTGCGCGCCGAGTCGATGCCCCGCGTCGTCGAGATCGCCGATGATCTGGAGGCCGTCGCCCGTGCCGAACTACTCGGCGAGGATGTGCCCGTACATCGGGTCCGTGTGGTCCGCCGCGCCCAGCTGCGCTATGACGGCACCGACACCACGCTGACCGTGGAACTCACCGAACCAGACCGCATGGCAACGGATTTCACCGCGCGACATCGCACCACCTACTCCTTTGTGCTGGACCGGCCGATCGTGATCGAGGCGCTCTCGGTCGAGGCGACCGGGCTCACCGAACCACCCGATCTCGCCGATCTGGCCCGGCCGCTCGCCGCCACCAGCGAACCGGAGACCGTGCGGCTGCATACCAACGGCGCCCAGCGTGACGTATTCCTTTACCGGCGTGCGGAATTGGTGCCCGGTAAGGTCGTGCTCGGGCCTGCGGTCATCACCGAGGACAACTCCACCACGGTCGTCGACGACGGCTGGCAGGCGGTGGTGAACGACCTCGGGCATCTGATCATGGCACGGGTCGCGGTGGCGGCCGGACCGCAGGCGGGTACGGAAGCGGATCCGGTGCTGCTCGAGGTCTTCAACAATCTGTTCATGTCCATCGCCGAACAGATGGGCGCGCGCCTGGAATCGACCGCCCAATCGGTCAATATCAAAGAACGCCTGGACTTCTCGTGCGCGCTGTTCGATCCCGACGGCAATCTCGTCGCGAACGCACCGCATATTCCGGTGCATCTGGGATCTATGGGCACCAGCGTCAAAGAGGTCATCCGGCGCAGACAAGCCGGGGCCGCGACCATGCGCCCGGGCGACACCTATGCGGTGAACGATCCCTATCACGGCGGCACGCACCTGCCCGACGTCACGGTGATCACGCCGGTCTTCGATGCGCCGGGCGCGCGGATCCTCTTCTATGTCGCCTCCCGCGGCCATCACGCGGAGATCGGCGGCATCGCGCCGGGATCGATGCCCGCGAACAGCCGGCGCATCGAAGAAGAGGGCGTCATCTTCGACAACTGGCTGCTCGTCGAGAACGGCCGGTTCCGGGAAGCGCAGACCTACCGGTTGCTGACCGAAGCGCCGTACCCGTCCCGCAATCCGGCCACCAACCTGGCCGATCTGCGCGCGCAGATCGCCGCCAATGCCAAGGGTGTCGAAGAGGTCAGGAAGATGATCGGGCACTTCGGGCTCGATGTCGTCGAGGCGTACATGCGCCACGTTCAGGACAATGCGGAGGAATCGGTCCGCCGGGTCATCGACACACTCGACGACGGCGAGTACGCCTATGCGACCGACCTGGGCGCGACCATTCGCGTGCGGGTCACGGTGGATCGGGAAAACCGCAGCGCCACCATCGATTTCAGTGGCACCTCGGCGCAGTTGCCCGGTAACTTCAACGCGCCCTACGCCGTCGCGAACGCGGCGGTGCTGTATGTCTTCCGCACGCTGGTCGCCGACGACATCCCGCTCAACGACGGCTGCCTGCGTCCGCTGCGGATCATCGTGCCGCCCGGTTCGATGCTCGCGCCCGAACCGCCCGCCGCTGTCGTCGCGGGCAATGTCGAGACCTCCCAGGCGATCACCGGCGCGCTGTACGCGGCGCTCCGGGTGCAGGCCGAGGGATCGGGCACGATGAACAACGTCACCTTCGGCAATGACCGCTCCCAGTACTACGAGACGATCGGCTCCGGTTCCGGTGCGGGCGAGGGCTTCGACGGTGCCCCGGTGGTCCAAACCCATATGACCAACTCCCGACTCACCGATCCGGAAGTCCTGGAATGGCGGCTGCCGGTGCTGCTCGAGGAGTTCTCGGTGCGTCCGGGCAGCGGCGGCGCCGGTCGATGGCGCGGTGGTGATGGTGCCGTGCGCCGCCTGCGTTTCACCGAAGCGGTGACGGTCTCCACGCTGTCGAGTCACCGCCGGGTACCGCCGTACGGCATGGCGGGTGGCGCACCCGGATCGTTGGGCCGCAACCGGATCGAACGTGCGGACGGCACGGTGGTCGACCTGCGCGGCGCGGATTCGGCACAGCTCGAACCCGGTGATGTGCTGGTTATAGAGACACCCGGTGGCGGCGGATACGGGAATTGATCCTCGGCCCTGCCACCAAATCCTGGCCCTCGATCACCAGACGGCCCGGGGGAGTCCTTGGCCGCCGCGAGTTGTAGTGCCGCGACCCAGCCCTGCGCGGGGTCATCGCTGACACCGCGCAGTAGATACGTGCTATTGCCAACTTCGTCACAGCGGCGACCGCCGCCGCCAAGTACGCTCGGAGCAATTATGGCCACGTACTTCGATCCGACGTCATGGTCACCGATGCGGGCCGTCGACTTGGGCAAGCGACTCTTCGATCAGTCGCTGCTGGAGCAATGGCTCTCCTTCACCACCGCCTGGATGGATCCGGTGGCCGACCTCGGCGCGGGCACCGTCACCGCACTGATGCCGGATGTGCTGATGACCGTGCTCAGCGAGGGCATTCTCAGCCGGTTCGGTGGCCAGGAGGTCAGCGCGACGCTGCTCGGCCACGACCTGCACGCGACCCTGCAGGTGCTGAAGGTGCGCCGCCGCGGCGCGCATTTCCAGACCAAGACCGTGCTGTCGCGGATGTGCTGGGACGACCACCCGATCGAGCAGGTCACCGTGATCGCGCACGGGGTCCGGCTGGTGCCCGGCGTGCCGACGAAGGCCCGGGTGCAGCAGTTGGACCTGAACGGCACCGTCACCACCGAGGCGGTCGTCGGCTGGCTCAATACCCAGCGGATCGACTGGCAGCTCGGTATCGCGGAAAGCGGGTTGATCCGGGCGAAGCATCGGCGGCGCCGGATCACCGCGCTGGTGGAGGCGCAGGTGCGCGACAACCTGCTGACCGTCGAAATCCACCGGGCCAACTGGTTGGGCATCCGAGTGCCGCGGAATCTGCTGACCGCCCCGGCGATCCTGCTCGATCAGCTGCCGAACGACGCGCGCATCGTGCACGCCACCCGCGAGGGCGATCTGGTCCGCTTCCGGGTCGAGCTGTCGGCGATCACCGGATCGTTCGACCTGGCGCAGATCCGCTCGGCGATCGTCGCGGGCACCACGCTCATCATCTTCTGACCCGCGAATCCGCTGTCAGCCCTGGGTCTTCCACCATTCCAACAGCGCCGCCTCGGCCTCATCCCGGTTCAGCGGACCGCGATCCAGACGAAGCTCCTTCAGAAAACGCCAGGCCTTGCCGACCTCGGGACCCGCCGGGATGCCGAGCAACTCCATGATCGCGTTCCCATCCAGATCGGGACGAACCCGATCCAGATCCTCCTGCTCCTGCAGTGTGGCGATGCGCGTCTCGAGCTCGTCGTAGGTGCCACGCAACGCGGCGGCGCGGCGCTTGTTGCGAGTGGTGCAGTCGGCGCGGACCAGCTTGTGCAACCGCGGCAGTAGGTCATCGGCATCGGTGACGTAGCGGCGCACCGCCGAATCGGTCCACTGGCCCTTGCCGTAGCCGTGAAAACGCAAGTGCAGGAACACCAGTCGCGCCACGTCCTCGGTGAACTGCTTGGGGTACTTGAGCGCGCGCATCCGCTTGCGCACCATCTTCGCGCCGACCACCTCGTGGTGATGGAAGCTCACACCGCCACCCGGCTCGTTGCGCTTGGTATCGGGTTTGCCGATGTCGTGCAGCAGCGCGGCCCAGCGCAGCACCAGATCCGGATCGCCCTCCTCCAGGTCGATGGCCTGTTGCAGCACCGTCAGCGAATGCCAGTAGACGTCCTTGTGCTGGTGGTGCTCGTCGATTTCCAATTTCATCGCGGGCACCTCGGGCAGCACCAGCTGGGCCAGACCCGTCTCGCACATGACGTTGATGCCGTCGATCGGATGCGCGGAGGCGATGAGCTTGTCCAATTCGGTGCGCACCCGCTCCGCGGTGATCCGCTCGATCTCACCGGCCATCGCGCTGATCGCGGTCCGCACCCGCGGATGTAGTTCGAAGCCGAGCTGTGCGACGAAGCGCGCCGCCCGCAGCATGCGCAGCGGATCGTCGTGGAACGAATCCTCCGGCGCCGCAGGCGTATCCAGCATCCCGGCGAGTAGCGCGTCCATGCCGCCCAGCGGATCGATGAACTCCAGCGACCCGTCGGCTCCGATCTTGACCGCCATCGCGTTGACGGTGAAATCGCGGCGCACCAGATCGCCTTCGAGCGAATCACCGAAGGTTACCTCGGGATTTCGCGACACCCGGTCATAGGTATCGCTGCGGAAGGTGGTGATCTCCAGCTGCTGATCGGCCCTGGACGCACTGACCGTGCCGAATGCCAGCCCGCCGGTATCCCACAGGTGATCGGCCCAGCCGCGCAACAGCTCCTGCACCTGCTCCGGCTTGGCATCGGTGGTGAAATCCAGATCGGTCCCCAACCGCCCGAGCACCGCATCGCGCACACTGCCCCCGACCAGGTACAGCTCATAGCCGCGCGCAGCGAACAACTCGCCCAACGGCGCCAACACATCGGACAACCGTCCGAGCGTGACCGCGGCCGCGGCCAGCAATCGGGTACGTCGATCCAACGCTGCATCCTCGGACTTGGGCGAAACCACGAAACAGCAGCTTACCGAGCCCGCGCAACCGAGATTCCAGCGCAACCCACACGGCCGCCACCTATATACAAGGCCGCACGCATCAGGCGAGCTGACAGCACCCGCGCAACCACTCGGAACGCAAACCAGTTCGCAATCGACCGCACCCACGCAACCACTCGAAACGGCAAACCAGTTCACAATCGACCGCACCCACGCAACCACCACGGAGCGAGTCTTACGAGCGACCGTTCGCGGCCCGTCTCGCGTCCGAGTCGTCGAAGTGCATGCGCCGCAGGCGCGAGTCTCGACGGCTCGGACGCGAGACATACGGGGGCCGCGAACACGCAGCGCCGCAGGCGCTGCAAATCCAACACAGTAGGATTGCTTGGTGTCTCCGGCCGATCGCGCGAACAGTCGACGCCGCCAGCCTCGGCGCCGCGGATCGGCGGCCAACGCGGCGAAGCCTCGCATGCGCACGGTTCGGGAAACCTCGGCGGGCGGGCTGGTCGTCGACGGGTTGGACGGGCCGAGCGAGCAGCGCAGTGCGGCACTGATCGGGCGGACCGATCGGCGCGGCAGACTGCTGTGGTCACTGCCCAAGGGACATATCGAAGAGGGGGAGACGCCCGAGCAGACGGCGATCCGCGAGGTCGCCGAGGAGACCGGAATCAATGGGATCGTGGTCGCCGAACTCGGCAGCATCGATTATTGGTTCGTCACCGAGGGTCGCCGGGTACATAAGACCGTGCATCATTATCTGTTGCGTTCCATCGGTGGTGAACTCTCCGACGCCGACGTCGAGGTCACGCAGGTCGCGTGGGTTCCGTTGAGCGAATTGGATTCTCGACTGGCCTACGCTGACGAACGGCGCCTGGCCGAAGTGGCGAACCGGATGATCGACCGGATGGAGACCGGCAAGCGATGACCCAGACTTTTCGGCATCGCGCAGCGATTCCGTTGGGGGTGGTGGCCGGGCGACGGGTGGGCCTGTTCCGGATCATCGTGGCGGTCCTGACCATTCTCGGCTCGGCGGCGGCGCTACCGATGTTGATCGCCCAGCCCGCCACCGCACAGCCGACGACGCCGAATAGTTCGTCGTCGCCGAAATTCCTGAAGCTGACCCTGGATTCGGTGAATCCGGCCGCGGTGACCACGACCAGCGATCCGACGCTGACGGTCGCGGGCACCGTCACCAATATCGGCGACCGGGTGGTCGAGGACGTCAGCGTTCGCATCCAGCGCGCCGCCGCGGTGACGACACCGAGCGCACTGCGCTCGACGCTGCGCCTCGATCAGGTCAACTACGACATGACCGGTCCGTTCGAGGATGTCGCCGAACGATTGAGCCCCGGCCAGCGCAAACAGTTCCAACTGACCATCGCGTTTCGCTCCAGCAGCGCGGCCTCGCTGGATATCAGCAAGCCGGGTGTCTATCCGCTGCTGCTGAACGTCAACGGTGAACCGGCCTACGGCACCCAGGCCCGCCTCGACGACGCCCGCTTCCTGCTGCCGGTGTTGGGCGTCCCGCCAGCGGCCGATGCCGACGGTGCGGCGGCCCAGCCGGTGCCCGCCGTCCCCGATACCCCGGTGGCGACGACGTTGCTGTGGCCGTTGGCCGATCGTCCTCGGCTGGTGGCCGGCGTTCCGGGCTCGGTGAACGGGAAAGCCGAGCTGACCGACGATGAATTGGCCGCCTCACTGGGCAAGGGCGGACGCCTGGACCAACTGCTCGGGGCGTTGGAGTCGGTGCTCGGAACCAGCCCGGCCGGTCGCGATCGGACGCTGACCTCATCGGTCTGCGTCGCCGTCGATCCCGATCTGCTGATCACCGTGCAGGCGATGACCAAGGGTTATCGAGTGCTGGCCAGCCCATCCGATCCGGACGGCGCGACCAGAGCGGGCGCCGGCGCCGACCAGGCCCAGACCTGGCTGGATCGGCTGCGTGCGGTCGCCGCCTCGGTCTGCACGGTCGCGCTGCCGTTCGCGCAGGTCGATATCACCGCAGTGGCCGCGGTCAACGATCCCGATCTGTCCGCCCGGGCGCTGGACGCACCCGCCGATATCGTCGATTCGATCCTGGCCACCAAATCGGTACGCGGGGTGAGTGTCCCCGATTCCGGCAGTCTCGATGAAGGCGCGGGAATGTTGTTGCGCAGCCACGGTTTCGGGACCGCCGTGCTGGCCGACACCGCGGCCGTCCCGCTCGGCACGGCCGGTTCCGCGACGGCATCGCAACTGCCGACGGCTACCGGCAACAGCACCGGCAACCAGAGCACCGCCAACCAGACCAGCGCGAGTCCGCCGCTGCCGGAAACGATCACCCCGGATGTGGTCCGGCTCGCCGAGATCGCCCCGGTTCCGGTGACGGCGGAGTCGACATCGGAACCGGAACCGCAGACCAGCGCGACACCGACCACCTCCGCACCGAGTACCTCCGCCTCGAGCACGACCACCACCTCCGGCGCACCGACCCCGGGCACGCCGACCCTGCCCGCGAGTCCACCCGCAGACCCGGCATTGCATGCGGCGACCTTCGACATCTGGTCCGCGACCGCCCTCGCCGCGGTCGGCTCCAATCCGCCGACCCCGTCGTTCACCCCGTCCCGGGTCCGCTACGACGTCACCAACGACTCCCGGATGGCCCGGCTGCAGGACGCACTCGGTGCCATCACCTGGACCGCGCTGAACCCGGAGCCGAACCGACCGCGCTCGCTGCTGCTGGTGCCGCCGCAGCAATGGAGTGCGAACCGGGACGAGGCCGGCGCGATCCTCAAACAGGTCGATCTGCTGCTGCGCAACAACCTCGCGGCCCCGCGCCCGCTCGCCGACCTGATCGCCGAGTCGCCCGACGCGCAGCCGTATGAACCCGAATACCTGCCGCAGGCCGCCCATGACGCGGTCCCGGACCGCTTCGTACTCCCGGTCCGCGATCAGGGCCGCCGGATCACCGAACTCATGCGCGCGCTCGTCGAGGTGCCCGAATCCGAGCCGACGCCACGGCAATTCCTGACTCCGCTGCGCGACGACCTGCTGCGGGTGCTGACGCTCTCGGACCGGCGCTCCGGCGATTCCGCACAACCCGAAACCTATGCCCAACGCCGCCTCGACCAGGTGACACACACGATGGACCGCCTCTACGGCTCGGTCACCGTGCTGCCGCCCGGCGGGGTGTACACACTGGCCTCCGAGCAGAGCCCCCTGCTATTGGTCGCCCGCAACGATCTGCCGGTCGCCATCCGGATCAGGTTCCGGATCGAGGCCCCCGTCGAGACGAAGATCACCGATCCCGGCGATGAGACCCTGCCGCCCACCGGAAGTCGGTCATTCCAGATTCCGACCGAGGTCAGCGACAGCCGCAACCTGGTCATTCCGATATCCCTTACCACGCCCGACGGCATCCCCCTCGGCAATCCCACCTCGGTCTCGGTGCGCTCGAACGCATACGGTCAGACCTTGGCAATAATTACGGCGTGTGCCGGAATACTGCTGTTCCTGTTGGCCGGGCGCCGGTTGTGGCGTCGGTTCCGCGGACAGCCGGATCCGGCCGACGAGGGGTTCGACCCGGGCACCCGACGCCGGGTGAACAGGTATCGGCGCGCACGCAAGCGCGTACTACAGCAGCAGGAGCAGCAGGAGGCGGGATGAGGACGGCGACACCGCACTCGTTTCCGGCTGTCGCCACCCCTGATCCATGCCGACCCCGCACCACACATGGCATCGTGGAGGACAATCGCGTAACAGCCTCGATGTTATCGGCGGGTGGCGGGGGGAACAGCATGGCGCAGGAGGCACGATGAGCGACGATGATCTATCCGCTCATCGGCAACGACCTGATCGGCCCGACGGACCCCCGGCCCGCCGGGCACCCGCGGCACCCTGGGAACGACAACTGGCGCAGCCACCGGCAGAACCGGAGGACGCGGAAATGACTCCCGACGATCGTTTCGCCGAATCGCCGCGCGTGCCGCAGGTGAGCCGTCCCGGGCAGCCCCCGATGCCACCGCGCCGACCCGCACCTCGCGTCTCGCAGCCCCCTACCGGTCCGATGTCGCCGCCATCGGGAGCGACGCCACGGCAAGCGCCACCCCAGCGACCCGGCCCGCACCCCGGGCGCGCGCCGCAGCCACCTGCCGGCCCCATGGCACCACCGTCGGGAGCGATGCCACGGCAAACGCCCCCGCGGCCCGGTCCCCAGCAATACCCGGAGCCCCGACCCCAGCCGAATCAGCAGGCGCATCCGGGCCAGCGTCAGTATCCGGCGGCGCCGCCAGCGCCCGGCCCGGCCCGGCCACGTCCGATGCCGCCCGGCCAGCCGGTCCCCGGACCGTCTGGGCAGCCACCTCGGGTGCCACCCCAGCGTTTCGCGCCACCGCCGAACTACCAGCCGCCGCAGCCGAGCTACCAGACCCCGCCGCCACAGCCCGCCGCGACGCGGCAGCCCCCGGTCGAGCGGCAGCCCCCGGTCGAGCGGCAGCACCCAGTAGAACGCCAGCAACCGGTAGAACGCCAACGCCCTCCCCGGGAAGCGGGCCGCCCGCGGACCCAGGAGTGGCCCGCCTCGGGCGCGGTCGCCACCGAGACCAAACAGAGCGCGAGTTCGCGACTGCTGCGGGACTCCGGTTCGATCGCGATCGCGACCCTGATCAGTCGGATCACCGGCTTCGGCAAACAGCTGCTGTTGCTGACCGCTCTCGGCCCGGCCATCGCCAGTGCGTACACCTCGGCGAACCTGATCCCGAATATGATCACCGAGCTGGTCCTCGGTGCGGTGCTGACCGCGATGGTGGTGCCGACGCTGGTCCGCGCCGAACAAGAGGACGACGATGGCGGCGTCGCCTTCGTCCGCAGGCTGGTGACCGCCGCCTTCGCGGTGCTCGCCGCGGCCACATTGTTCGCCGCCGCCGCGACGCCGCTGCTCGCGACGCGCGTATTCGTCTCCTCGGACGGCAAGGTCAACACCGAGCTGACCACCGCGCTGACCTATCTGCTGGTGCCGGCGATCCTGTTCTACGGCATGTCGGCGCTGTTCACGGCGATTCTGAATACCCGGCAGAATTTCAAACCCGGTGCCTGGGCGCCGGTGCTGAACAACGTCGTCGTGCTGGTCGTGCTGGCGCTCTATGCCTTGACGCCGGGCGAGATCACCCTGGATCCGGTCCGGATGAGCGATCCGAAACTGCTGGTCCTCGGCGGCGGCATCACCCTGGGCGTCGCCACCCAGGCGCTGAGCCTGCTGCCCGCGATCCGGCGCAACCATGTCGATCTGCGTCCGCTGTGGGGTGTCGACGCGCGACTCAAGCAGTTCGGCAAGATGGGCTCCGCGATCATCCTGTACGTGGTGATCAGCCAGATCGGCCTGATCGTGTCCAACCACATCGCCTCGGCCGCCGACGAAGCGGGCCCAGCGATCTACACCAACGCCTGGCTGCTGCTCCAGCTGCCCTACGGCGTACTCGGTGTCACCCTGCTGACCGCGATCATGCCGCGGCTGAGCCGCAACGCGGCGGCCGACGATACCCCGGCCGTCGTGGACGATCTCTCGGTAGCGACCCGATTGACGATGATCGCCCTGGTCCCCGTGGTCACCTTCTTGACGCTCGCGGGACCACAGGTCGGCGAGGCGCTGTTCGGCTACGCGCGGTTCGCCGGTGACGCCGAACGTCTCGGTGAAGCGGTGAGCTGGTCGGCCTTCGCGCTGATTCCGTACTCATTGGTGCTGATCCATCTGCGCGTCTTCTACGCCAGGGAGCAGGCGTGGACGCCGACCTGGATCATCCTGGGCATCACCACGATCAAGATCCTGATCTCGGTGCTGGCACCGGTCATCGCGAGCAGCAGCGATCAGGTCGTGATCGTTCTCGGTGTCGCGACCGGTCTCAGTTTCTTGGGCGGTGCCTTCATCGGCGGCTACCTGCTGCACCGCAGTCTGGGCGATCTGCGCATGGTCAATGTCGGACGCACGGTGACCCGGGTCCTGCTTGCCTCGATCGCGGGCGGCGCGGTCATGCTCATCGTGGACAAGGTGCTCGGGTTGGACCGGCTCACCGGCGGCCCCGGTTCACTGATCCGGGTGACACTGTCGGCGATCGTGATGTTCGCGGTCGCGTTCGGGCTGATGCGGCTCGCCGGTATTCCGGAGATCGTCGCGATCACCGTGGCCATCTCCCGGCGGCTCGGCTTCACTCCGCCTGCCCCCGATCTGGGTCTCGACGGTCCGGTCGAGGACGAGTACGCAACGCAGGTATTCCGGCGCCCCGAACCGTATGTGGCATACCCTGGTTTCGACCCGTACATGGATGCCCAGACCATGGTGCTACCCGTGATCAGAGCTCATGCCGTTGACAGCACCGGTATGGGTGAGTTCCCGTACCCTGTTCGGCAGAGAAGCACAGGTGGCGAGTTTGCCGAAACTTCGACATATCAGGCCGAAGGAGGAACGAGGGTGAGCGACGACGCGGCGCTGGGCGGCGTCCCAGCCGCCGACTCTTCTGCGAACAAGGTAGGTGGGCTCTCCACGGATGTTCCGCCCGCCGGGAATGCCTCCGATCCCGCGTACGCGAACCAGGACGCCGATGGCGTTCCGCCGGTTCACGATGCCGCACCAGGATCCGGTGAGCAACCGCGGGAGGCTCCGCAGCGTGATCCGATGTACGACACCGGGATGATTCCGATCCCGCCGCAGTTGCCGCCCATTGGCGGCGACCCGGCCGGTCGGCGCACCCCGCGCGGCCCCAAACTGATTCCGGGCGCCTCGGTCGCGGGCGGCCGCTACCGACTGCTCGCCGGTCACGGTGGATCCCGTGGCCTCAAGTTCTGGCAGGCACTCGATATCAAGCTCGACCGCGAGGTCGCGCTCACCTTCGTCGACGCCGATCAGAAGGCCAGCGACAACTCCGGTCACGACGGCCCGCAGGCGATCCTGTCGCGCACACTGCGACTCGGCCGGATCAACTCACCGGGTCTGGCACGCGTGCTCGACGTGGTGCGCGGCAGCTCCGGCGGCATCGTGGTGGCCGAGTGGACACCGGGTCGGTCGCTGCGCGAGATGGCCGAGACGGTGCCGTCGCCGATCGGTGCGGCCCGGGCCATCCGGGCGCTGGCCTCGGCCGCCGAACTGGCGCACCGCGGCGGTGGCTCGCTGTCCATCGACCATCCGGACCGGGTCCGGATCAGCGCGACCGGTGACGCGGTGCTCGCGTTCCCCGGCACCCTCGGCGACTCCGACGCGCAGGCCGATGTGCGCGGTCTCGGCGCGATGCTCTACGCGCTGATCACCGCGCGCTGGCCGATCCGGGCGGGCGGTATGACCGGCACCGCCGCGACTGTCGGCGGGCTGCGGCTGGCCGATTTCGGCTCGGACGGCACCCCCGTCGAGCCGCGGCAGATCCGGCCCGAGGTGCCCTTCGAGATCTCGGCGGTCGCGGTCCGCTCGCTGGAATCGAACAAGGGTGTGCGCACCGCGGCGACCGTGCAGCACGTGCTCGAGCAGGCCTCGGTGGTCGATCAGAAGACCGACTTCATCCCGGTGCTGCGGCTGGGTCAGCGTCCGCCGAGCGGGGCCGACGAATCGCTCGCCGATCCGGAACTGCTTGCGGCGGAACGGGAACGCTCGCAGCGGATGATGTGGATCATGGTCGGGCTCGGCATCCTGGCCGCGCTCGTGGTCGGCATCATCATCTGGTGGATGGTCAGCGTCTTCGCGCCCGGCGCATCGGATGCGCCGCTCAACGAACAGCGCAATATCGGCCTCACCACGAACAGTTCACCCGGCCCCGCGCCGACGCCCGGCGGCGCGACGGCTGCGCCGACGGGCGGGGTGCCGGTGCCGGTGACCAGTGTGAAGGTGTTCTCCCCTGAGGGCACGCCGGACAATGTCAGCGGCACCGGGGCGGTACTGGATAACAATCCGGCCACCGTCTGGCGCAGCGATCAGTACTTCCAGCAGTTCCCGGCGCTCAAGAAGGGCGTCGGGCTGCTGGCCACCCTGCCGAGTCCGGCCAAGTTGACGAACGTCTCGATCGAATCGCCGAGTCCGGGCACCGCGGTCGAGATCCGTACCTCGCCGACGGCCTCGCCGACACTGGACCAGACCCAGCTGATCGGCTCGGCGCGACTAGAGAACGGCATCACCGAAATCCCGGTCCGTGCTGATCAGGCGGCCCGGTACGTGCTCGTATGGATCACCGGACTCGGCAATTCCGGTGGCCAGTTCCAGACCTCGATCGCCGAACTCCGCTTCGACGCCGCGCCGTAAAAAGCGCCGCAAAGCTCCACCGCCCGCCGCACGTGTCGACTCCCGTGTCGCCGCTGAACTACGCTTCGCCTCGCCCGCCGGTGTCGATTCCCCGGGCACATCGCTCCCGTCCGGAGCGCACCTCGTCTGGTTGCTGCTGAATCGTTACTAACGATATGATCTAGCCGCGCTCTCAGCAGGGGAGCTTCCCAGGTTCTGGTTGTTCGATCCTGGACGCTGCGAAAACTTCGGTGACGGTCGGTTGCGCCCGTTACCGCGTGAGCGTTGTCCAAGGGGTTGGTTTTGCCGTCCGAACTGAACGATTCCCACGGGGGGAAGGCGCGGCCTGTGGTGTTTCGCGAGCGTTCGTTCGTACCCGATGAACTCACCGATGCCGAACTGCTGCGAGCCCATGTCGCCGGCCAACGGCACGCTTTCGCCGAACTTCTGCGCCGCCATAACGATCACCTCTGGCAGACCGCCCTGCGCACCTCCTACACCCGCGAGGACGCGGCCGACTCACTGCAGGACGCCCTGCTCTCCGCGCACCGCACCGCCGCCTCGTTCCGCGCCGAGGCCGAGGTGCGCAGTTGGCTACACGCCATCGTGGTGAACGCCTGCCTGGACCGGATTCGGCGCAACAAGACTCGTCGCGCGGTCTCGCTGTCGCCGGAGACCATGCCCGAACCGAAGGACACCAGGGACGATATCGCTGAGCTGGAGATGTCGCTGATCATCGACCGCGCCCTGTTCACGCTGCCGGAGGAGCAGCGGGCGGCGCTGGTCGCGGTGGAACTCGAGGGGCGTAGTGTCGCCGAGACGGCGGCGCTGCTCGGGGTTCCGGAGGGGACGATCAAGAGCCGGTGCGCACGCGGTCGGCAGCGGCTACAAGAACGTTTGGAATTTCTGCGTGATCCGGGGAACCGGAAGTAGTCGAGATGCGTCATTAATAGTGACGGACAACCAGACGATGTACATGCAGTGCCCGCTACGTGCGAGCTCCCGCGATATCCACTAGCGAACCCCGGAGGTGCGATGGCGACCCGATCCGTTCCGCAGCCTCCGTTCTCGCCGGAGCTGCTAGCCGATCTGCACGCCGACAATGTTGCGCCGGAACTAAGCGAGCAACTATGGCCCGTGGTCCGCCGCGATCCGGATGCCCTGCGGTTCCTGAGCTCGCTCGACGACGTCGGCGCCGAATTGCGCGCCCTCGGCCGGGACGAGCACATCGTCCACCCGATGCCCGCCGATATCGCGGCCCGGCTCGAGCAGTTCGTAGACGGTCTCGACCTGACCGAGGATTCCACCGAGCGGGTCGCAACCATCCATCGGCTGCCCTCCGTCGCCGCCGGGCCCGAATCCGCCATCGCGCAGTGGCCCGGATCCACCGATGGCACATCGGACTCCGAGCCGCACCCGATCGCCAACGCCCAGCTCGAGACGTTCACGGCCCCGATCCCGCTGGCCGGCCGCCGCCCGCGCCGGCTCCGCTGGCCGGCCGCCGCGGCCGCCGTCATCGCGGTCGTCGCCTGTGCCGCGATCGTGGTGGAAACCATGCGCGGACCCGACGACGCCCCATCGGCGCAGCCGACCACCAGCAATGTCCAACTCGGTGACGGACTCGACACCACCGTCGCGCTCAGCGCACTCGGTCGCAATGACGTCACCGGCGTCCTCGGCACTCCGGCGGCCCTGAATCGCTGCGTGCACGCCAACGGACTGGACCGCACCGTCCTCGGCTCGACCAACACCACCTTCCAGGGCAGGGACGCCGTGCTGATCCTGCTCACCGGCCCACGCCCGCACAAGATCACCGCCCTGGTCGTCGGAATGAGTTGCGGCACCGACGATCCCCAGCAGTTGGCGCGCACCGACATCGGCTAGCGAGTGGCATGCTTCACGTCGTGATGTTGTCCCACATCACGTCGGGAACAACACCGTTTACGCTGTTGTTGACCCACACGTCCAACGATCTCCCCTCGGAAGGGCCCCATGAGCAACGCAGTTCGCGACTTGATCATCGTCGGCTCCGGACCCGCTGGCTATACCGCCGCCGTCTACGCCGCCCGCGCCGAACTCCAGCCCCTGCTGTTCGAGGGCACACAGTTCGGTGGCGCACTGATGACCACCACCGAGGTCGAGAACTTCCCCGGCTTCCGCGACGGCATCATGGGCCCCGATCTCATGGAGGAGATGCGCGAGCAGGCCAAGCGGTTCGGCGCCGATATCCGCACCGAGGACGTGGACGCCATCGACCTGAACGGTCCGATCAAAACGGTCACGGTGGGTGAGGAGACCTACCAGGCCTACGCCGTGATCCTCGCCATGGGTTCGGCCGCACGCTATCTGAACGTCCCCGGCGAGCAGAAGCTGCTCGGCCGCGGTGTCAGCGCCTGCGCCACCTGTGACGGCTTCTTCTTCAAGGGCCAGGACATCGTCGTGGTCGGCGGCGGCGACTCCGCGATGGAGGAGGCGACCTTCCTCACCAAGTTCGCCAGCACCGTGACCATCGTGCACCGCCGCGAGGAATTCCGTGCCTCGCGCATCATGCTGGAGCGCGCCAAGGCCAACGAGAAGATCAAGTTCGTGCTCAATGCCGAGGTCGCCGAGGTCAACGGCGATACCAGCGTGACGAGTCTGACACTGCGCGACACCCGCACCGGCGAGACCTCCGAACTGGCCGCGACCGGCCTGTTCGTGGCGATCGGCCATGATCCGCGCAGTGAGCTGGTGCAGGGCCAGGTGGAGCTGGACGACGAGGGCTACGTGCAGGTGGTGCACCCGTCGACCGCCACCGCGGCGCCCGGCGTCTTCGCCGCGGGCGATCTGGTCGACCACACCTACCGCCAGGCCATCACCGCCGCGGGCACCGGCTGTCGCGCCGCGATCGATGCCGAGCGCTGGCTGGCCGAACAGGGTGATATCAGCTCGAACACCCTGGACCACGCCGGCAACTCAGTTGCCGTGCCCGCCAACTGATCTCACCACTTTTTCATCACAAGGAGATACCCATGTCCGAAAACACGGTCACTGTGACCGACGCGTCCTTCGCCGACGACGTGCTGCTCAGTGAGAAGCCGGTACTCGTCGACTTCTGGGCCGACTGGTGCGGTCCGTGCAAGATGGTCGCTCCGGTGCTGGAGGAGATCGCGGGCGCGCACGCGGACAAGCTGACCGTGGCCAAGCTGGACGTGGACGCCAATCCGGGCACGGCCCGCGATTATCAGATCCTTTCGTTGCCAACTATGATGCTGTTTTCCGGCGGCAAGCCGGTGAAGCAGATCGTCGGCGCGAAGGGCAAAGCCGCCCTGTTGCGTGAACTCGACGGCATCATCTGACGTTTCCGTCAAAGAACGCCGTCATTCGACGACGCGCCGTAGGATGCCTGGACGCCGGGAATTGCTGAATTCCGGTCCGGGTCTGAGACAATCGACCGACCTCCGGTCGTGCGAAGGTGTGTAGCCATCGCATGAGTGGGTACCCGGGTTGACGGAAGGAAAGGGCTCTCACGCATGCACCGACTTCGTCACGGCGATACCGGTCCAGCCGTCGCCGAGGTTCGGAGCACCCTGGCAAGTCTCGGGTTTCTGCATACGCACTCCGCCGCAACAGATCATGCTGATCCGCGAGAGTACTGGAAGGACACCGACGCTTCCTTCGATCGCCAGCTCGACTCGGCGGTTCGCGCATTCCAACAGCACCGCGGACTACTGGTCGACGGCGTCGTCGGACCGGCCACCTACCGTGCTCTCAAGGAAGCCTCCTACCGGCTCGGCGCACGCACGCTGATCTATCAGCTCTCCGCGCCGCTCTACGGCGACGATGTGGCAACGTTGCAGCGCAGGCTGCAGGACCTCGGTTTCTACGTACACCGGGTCGACGGCTACTTCGGCCCGCACACCCACGACGGCCTGACCTCGTTCCAGCGGGAGATCGGTCTGGCCGCGGACGGTATCTGCGGTCCGGATACGCTGCGCTCGCTCGAACTGCTCGGCGCGCGCGTCACCGGCGGCAATCCGCACCGGATCGCCGAGGAAGAGGTCGTGCATCGGGCCGGTCCGCAGCTCACCGGCAAACGGATCGTCATCGATCCGGGTCTCGGCGGTCCGGATAAGGGCTTCGCGGTGCCGAGCGAATACGGCGACGTCTACGAGTCGGAGATCCTCTGGGATCTGGCCAGCAGGCTGGAGGGCCGGATGGCCGCCACCGGCATGGAGACCTTCCTGTCGCGGCCGTGGGGCGCCAACCCGACCGACGCCGAACGGGCCGATACCTCCAACGCCTTCGACGCCGATCTGATGATCTCGCTGCGCTGCGCGACCAATCCGAGCCCGTCCGCGAACGGTGTCGCAAGCTTCCACTTCGGCAATTCGCACGGGTCGGTATCGATGATCGGCCAGGTGCTGGCCGGGTTCATCCAGCGCGAGGTGGTCGCGCGAACCTCATTGCAGGACTGCCGAACTCACGCACGAACCTGGGATCTGCTACGGCTGACCAAGATGCCGACCGTGCAGGTCGATATCGGTTATCTGACAAACACATACGACTCCACGGTGCTCACCAACCCGCGGGTGCGCGATGTGATCGCCGAAGCCATCCTGATCTCGGTGAAGCGGCTGTATCTGCTCGGCCAGGACGATCAGCCAACGGGCACATACACCTTCGCTGAACTGCTGGCCGAGGAGTTGGCCGCGGCCGACCGCATGTAGTGAATTACGTTCCGGTCCAATAGATTATGAACAGATCAGCAAAGTACTTCTGATACGAGTGCGCCCCTGCCGACCATCCGTCAGCAGGGGCGCACTGGTCTGTGCGGGGGGAGTCTCAGGGAGCCCCGACGCGGAAGGGGATCGTCAGGGAGGCGGCCGCGAGCAGCTGATCGAGTGCGTGCTCGACGTCTTCCTTCCAACCGTGATCGGAATTGAGTTCCAAACGCAGCCGGGGGAAACGATGATGCGGCGCGACTACTTCGAAGCCGACGTCCTCCAGGAAGTCGGCCTCGATCATGCAGGTCTCCGGCGAGCATTCGATCGCCTTACCGGCCGAGGCGGCGTCCCGGACCGGTGAGCCGATCCGCTCCATCAATCGCATGGAGCCCAGCGAACGATCCGACATCGCCGTCGCCGGGGGATCTTTGCGAATTCCGAAGGCCTCCAGCGCACGCACACCGCGACGCACCAGATCGGCCACCACGGCCGATACGAGCCGGTTGGCTATGTCGGCGTCCTGGTAGGGGAATTCGGCCCGCAGCGTGGTCAGCAGGACCGCGTCCGGGCTGACCGGTGAGGTGGGGAAGAGCCCGGCGCGTGGCACGGCACTCGGCGGCGAATACAGAGCACACCCGGCGATATTGCCGTCCACGTTCGCGACCTGACCGCACGAACCCCACTCCAGCATGACCGTGGAGAGCCAGGCCTCCTTCTCGAAGACCGGATCGCTGAACTCCCGGGACGTCGCGGCAAGGGCCGGATCTATCTCCCAGAACACGCAACGCCGCGCGTGCGCGGGTAGCTTGTCGAGTCCGCCGAGGGTTAGTGCTGTGACGCTGGTCGACACCGCTCTGCTCAGCCTCCAGCTATCCGATTCATCCACGCTCACGCCTCCGCCTCGCTGGCGCTCGGCTCCGCCGTGAGCGAAGCACGCTGTGACATGGCTCGCTCGCTGCGCTCGCTCGCGCCTGCATTCACTCGCCAGCAAGAATAAGCGATCAAAGAGAACCCGCCTCATTCCACGTCGCTGTGCTGTTAGTAAGGAACCTGTCCGAGGCCGATTTTCGATGCCGTCACAGTGACGTTTCAGCGCCGGACTCGTGCCTGTCGGAAACACAGGGCTATTTTTGCCACTTCTGTCACATGTTGAGCTGCTGCTGCTCCATCATGCCGACGATGCGCTCGAGGTCCTCGACCGAACCGAATTCGACAACGATCTTGCCCTTCCGCTTACCGAGGCTCACCGTCACCCTGGTGTCGAAGGACTCCGACAATCGCTCGGCCACATCCTGCAGACCAGGCATATGGATCGGCTTGCGCCGGGGAGCGGAGGGCGTTGGCGCATCCGGGTCCCGGTTTGCCAGGGTGACGGATTCCTCGGTGGCCCGCACCGACAGCCCCTCGGCAACGATGCGAGCGGCGAGAACCTCCTGGGCATCGGCGCCTGCCTCGAGGCCGAGCAGCGCGCGAGCGTGGCCGGCGGACAGCACGCCCGCCGCGACCCGGCGCTGCACCGGGATCGGCAATTTCAACAGGCGGATCATATTGGTCACGACCGGTCGAGATCGGCCGATTCGCGCGGCCAATTCCTCATGGGTGACATCGAATTCCTCGAGCAGCTGCTGATAGGCCGCCGCCTCTTCGAGCGGGTTCAGCTGCACCCGGTGGATATTCTCCAGCAGGGCGTCGCGCAGCATCGACTCGTCGGCGGTCTCCCGCACGATCGCCGGGATGCTGGCCAGACCGGCCTCCTGGCAGGCCCGCCAGCGCCGCTCGCCCATGACGATCTGATACTTGTCCACCGTGGGCTCGAGCCGGCGCACCACGATCGGCTGCATCAGCCCGAACTCACGGATGGAGTGCACGAGTTCGGCGAGCGCCTCTTCCTCGAAGACGTGGCGCGGCTGCTTCGGATTCGGCTCGATCTGCTCGTGCGGAATCTCGCGATAGGTCGCGCCGCTGTCCGACAGCTGCTCGTCACTGGGGTCGGGGACCCGATGCAGGAACGCCGACGCGGGCTGCGGGCCGATCGGATCGATTCCGATGACGACATTGGCGGCGGCGCTGCCCAACCCCGGTGTGGCACCGAGCCCCGGTGTGGCCGTCGGCCCCGTCGGAATCAACGCGGCAAGTCCGCGCCCTAGCCCGCCCTTCTTCGCCTGAGTCATCGGTTACCGACCCTTTCCTCGTTCGCCACCACGCTGCACCCGATCAATCATCTGATCCCGTCGGATCATTGCGCGCTCTCTGCCGCACCCGGCCGGACCACCGACCGCGCAGCCATCTCGCGACCGGCGTCCAGATAACTCATCGCGCCCCGGGAGCCTGGATCATAATCGAGCACCGTCATGCCGTAGCCCGGCGCCTCGGAGACCTTCACGCTGCGGGGGATCACCGACTTCAGCACCACATCGCCGAAGTGCCCACGCACCTCTTCGGCGACCTGGTCGGCCAACTTGGTCCGGCCGTCGTACATAGTGAGAATCACCGTGGAGACGTGTAGTTCGGGATTCAGATGCGCCTGCACCAGACCGATATTGCGGAGCAGCTGACCGACACCCTCCAGCGCGTAGTACTCGCACTGGATCGGAATCAGCACCTCTTTGGCCGCGACGAGTGCGTTGACGGTGAGCAGACCGAGCGACGGCGGGCAGTCGATCATCACGTAATCGATGTCGTACCCGGCGATATTCGCCTCCTGGATGGCGGCCTTCAGCCGCCCCTCCCTGGCCACCATCGAAACCAATTCGATCTCCGCACCCGCCAGATCGATGGTGGCCGGAATGCACAGCAGCCGTTCGCTGTGCGGGCTCTGCTGGATCGCATCGCTCACCGACACCTCGCCGATGAGGAGTTCATAACTCGACGGAACGCCCGAGTGATGCTCGATACCGAGCGCGGTGCTGGCATTGCCCTGAGGGTCCAGATCGATCACGAGAACAGTCATCCCGGTATGCGCCAGTGCGGCCGCGAGATTGACCGCTGTCGTCGTCTTGCCGACGCCGCCCTTCTGATTCGCGATGGTGATGATCCGTTGCTCGTACGGTTTCGGCACTGTCACCTTTCCTGGATGCAATATTTGGCTTGCACGTTGGGCTTCGGCCGCTATCGGGGTCTCACTGGGGGAGATGTGCCCGAACGGTGTGCTTCCGAATGCCTCCGTATCGAAGGTGCTGGAGTCCAGCATCCCCGGCACGCGCGACGTCGTTTCCCGTGAAACATTCGCCGGACCGCTCGACATAGACAGCTCCTAACGCGAGAACCTCAGATCACATGCGCCCGACCGAATTCGGCGCCGTGTCATCACTAGCTGTGTCGGATCGAACTTGATGCTCGATCGGAACCGCGGCGCCCGATCGACCGAGCGGAGCTCTCGCCGCTGCGACACCCACATCCTCCGTGGCACCAACGCTCACGCCCGACGCTCACTAGCTTGCCAGCACTGAGCGCGATTAGAAAGCTGAATCGCGGCAACGCGCAGACGACACGCAAATCTGTGCCGAATCTCGCTGCCGCAAACAAGATTGGCGCGCCCGAATCGCTGTTTCACATGAAACATGAAGTGCCGGATCAACACCGGGCCCATGTTTCACATGAAACATGGGCCGCATCACCGTGCCGCGTCCATCGACCCGCGAGCGTCGGGGGCGCCGACACGTGCGGCACTCGGGGGCCTCTCGGGCTAGATCAGGCTGGCGCAATCCGGGTCATCGATTTCCCCATCCGATGGCACCAGGTTCGAAACGTCACGTGGAGTTTGACGTTCGAGTCATCCGAATCCGGGACGCCTAGGTGCGTCGTTTCACATGAAACATTGCCGCGAATCGGATCTACTTCGACTTCCGTGCCGACTTACCCGCGCGTCGCGAGGGACGCTCGGCGCGTGGCAGCCGCTCGGCGCTGATCACCAGAGTGGGCGTCGAGACGAGTCCGGCACCGCATTCGAGAACCTTCGCATTCCCCGCGCCCGCCTTCGCCAAGGCATCCGCATCACGCTCGAGTTCCTCGGCTGCGCTCACGCCCTTCAGCGCGAGCATCCGCCCGTGGTCGCGAAGGAGGGGGAGGGACCACTGCGCTAGCTTCGCCAGCGGGGCGACCGCACGGGACGTCACCACATCCGCGCCGCCCGCTTCCTTCATCACGCCCGATTGCTCGGCCCGCCCGCGCACCACGGTGATATCGAGACCGGCCGCCTCGATGAACTCGCTCAGAAATATGGTGCGGCGCAGCAGCGGCTCGACCAGGGTGATCCGGAGATCCGGGCGAGCGATCGCCAACGGGATTCCGGGTAGCCCGGCGCCGCTGCCGATATCGACCACGGTCGTGCCCTCGGCCATCAACTCACCGACCACCGCGCAGTTGAGGATGTGCCGATCCCACAACCGCGGCACCTCGCGGGGACCGATCAGCCCGCGCTCGACTCCGGCGGTGGCGAGTGCCGTGCAATACCGACGGGCGAGATCCAGCCGGTCCCCGAACACCACCGCGGCCGACGCTGGGGGCTCCAGCTCATTCGGCAACGCGACGTTATTCGAACCCACCGGCGAGCGGTCGCCAGCGGCGACTCCACCGAGATCTCGTTCCACGTGAAACATCCTTCCGAACTCGAGTCGATCAGTGCGGCGGTGCGGGGGAGGGGGGATATCCAGGACATGAAGAAGGCCTCCGGTCCGAAGACCAGAGGCCCTATCCAATCACTACTGGTTCCGTCGCCAAACATGGCGTCCTGGAACCCTCGTAGCGACTGGTTGCAGGTCGCTCGAAACGATCAGCGTAGCGACTGCTTGCAGGTCGCTCGAAACGATCAGCTCGAGATTCGCCTGCGGAGTGCGCAATTCAGGAGGGCACCACGACAACGTGGCGGTTCGGCTCCACACCCTCGCTCTCGCTGCTGACGCCGTCGACCGCGGCGACCGCGTCGTGCACGATCTTGCGCTCGAACGGCGTCATCGGCGCCAGCGGCTCCGGCGCACCCGATTCGAGCACCCGCTGCGCGGCGGCCGCCCCGAGCGCGCTCAGCTCCGAGCGGCGCTTGGCACGCCAGCCAGCCACGTCAAGCATCAGCCGACTGCGCACCCCGGTCGCCTGCTGCACGGCCAGGCGCGTCAGCTCCTGTAGCGCGTCGAGCACCTCGCCGTTACGGCCGACCAGCTTCGAGAGATCCCGGCCACCATCGATGCTCACGATGGCGCGGTCACCCTCGACATCAAGATCGATATCGCCATCGAAGTCGAGCACATCGAGCAACTGCTCGAGGTAGTCGCCCGCAATTTCGCCCTCTTCGATCAGGGCTTCCTCGGCATCGTTCGCGGTGTCGGCGGGTTCGGTCCCCGCATCGGCTTCGTGCCCGGCCGTGTCGTTCACCATCGTCGTCGTCGCCACTGTGGCGTCCCCTCCGTCGGTTTCAACAGTCATTTGATTTCCTTCATCTGCTCATCGCGCGCGACCGGCGACCGGCGCCGGCCGGAGAACGCAATCAGGGTTGCTCAAAGGGTCTCGCAGGCCGGCTGACTCAGCGCCGTCGCTTCTGGTTCGGCCGGCCGCGGTTGCCCGGCCGCTTCTGACCGCCCGAGCGCCGCTGTCCCTGTCCCGCCTTGGTCGGGGACTTCGCGGTGCCGTTCGTAGACGGCGGAGCGTCGACCGCATCGGCCACAGAATCAGCGTCGGAATCGGCGTCGGAATCGGCGTCGACGGGGGTCGCGTCCGAGGGCGACTGCTTCTTCTTGACGTTGACCGGCTTGGCGCCCGGCTTCGGCGCGTTCTGTGCGCGCTGCTCCAGCTTCTGCTGTTTCTTGACTTCCTCTTCCTTCGCCATGCGGCCGAAGACGAGGTGCTGCTGTCCGTAGGTCCAGATGTTATTTGCGACCCAGTAGAGCAGGATGGCGATCGGCAGGAACGGACCACCGACGAGTACACCGAGCGGGAAGACCCACAGCGCGAGCTTGTTCATCATGGCCGACTGCGGGTTGGCCGCGGCTTCCGGGCTCTGCCGTGCAACCGACGCGCGCGCGTTGAAATGCGTTGCCAGACCCGCGATCACCATCAACGGGATGGAGACCAGCGCGATGCTCAGCTTGGTCGGTACGCCGCCGTAGTCGAGGAATGCCTGCAGTTGGCTGGGCGGGCTGGTGATGTAGGCCGAGATGGGTGCACCGAAGATACGGGCTTTCAGGAATGACTGGACATCGTCGGCGCTGAAGACATAGTTGGGCGTATGCGCATTGGCGTAGGCCGACATGCTGAGCTGGCCGATGCCGGTGCCGGTGCGGTTGAACGAGCGCAGTACATGGAACAGACCGAGGAAGACCGGCACCTGCGCCAGGATCGGCAGGCAGCCCATCAGCGGGTTGAAGCCGTGATCCTTCTGCAGCTTCTGCATCTCGGTCGCCATCTTCTGGCGATCGTTCTTGTACTTCTTCTGCAGCTCCTTGATCTGGGGCTGCAACTCCTGCATTTGCTTGGTGGTACGCACCTGTTTGACGAACGGTTTATAGAGCACCAAGCGCAGCGTGAACACCAGGAACACCACGGCCAGGGCCCAGGTGAGTCCGTTGTCCGCGCCGAACGCGAACCCGAAGACCCGATGCCAGAACCAGAGGATCCAGGACACCGGGTAATAAATGAAGTCGAGCACGGCTCTATGCACTCCCGTCGTTCGTGTCGCCGATCACCGCGCGCGGTGATCCTTTACAAGCGTGTGGCGCCGACGCTTCCGGGTCGGCGGCTGCCTCGTTCCGTCCGCGCGGTTTACGCTCCGGAACGGGATCCCACCCACCAGGGTGCCAGGGCGCACATTTCGCCAATCGCACGACCGTCAATCCGAGGCCGATGAACAGGCCGCGGGTGCGCAACGCGGTCACCGCGTACTCGCTGCAGGACGGGGTGAAACGGCACACCGGCATGCGCATGGGGGAGACATAGGTCCGGTAGAGCTCGATCAGAAAGATCACCGTGTTCGCGGGAAGCCGAGCAACGGTAGTGCGGGCACTCATCCCGCACCGGCCACGGTAGCCGATGCGGGGGCGATATCGAGCTTGCGCAGCGCGCCACGCAGTTGCCGGAGCAACTCGTCCGAGTCCGCGGTCGCGGCACCGGGCAGCGCCCGGATCACGATATCGGCATCGGCGGGCAGCTCGGCGATCACCTTGCCGCACATATGACGCAGGCGGCGGGCGACGCGGTGTCGAATCACCGCATTGCCCACCGCCTTGCTGACAATCAATCCGAATCGCGGACCGCCGACGCGGACCAACGATCCGGCTACCGCCGGATCGCTCTGAGGTCCACTCGCGCCCATGACTCCGTCATACCCGTGCACGAGCGCGTGTACGACCAGATCTCGCCTCCCGATTCGCTGGCCGCGGCGCACCGTCCGGGAGAAGTCGGCACGATGATGCAACCGATACGGCTCAGGCAACACCCGAGCGTCCGAGAGCGAGGATCAGGCAGTAAGGGACTTGCGGCCCTTGCCGCGACGCGTGGAAACGATGGCGCGACCAGCGCGGGTGCGCATCCGGAGACGGAAGCCGTGGACCCGCGCCCGACGACGGTTGTTCGGCTGGAACGTCCGCTTGCCCTTGGCCACGGTCAACACTCCTCGAGTAAGTGGGCACCGTTCGGCGCCCAAAGCTTTGTCAGTGATACGTCTGTGCGCGATGAATCGCGAGGTGGTCATCATCGATGCGCGTCGGTCCTGGCGCACGAGGTCGATATTGACCCGACACGGTCAGCACAGGACCGCCACCGCACCAAGGGGTGACTGTACGAGGGTACTGATCGGCAAAGTGCGGGTCAAACTCGGCCCACCCTTGCGGTTCGGCCGCGGTGGCGCCGCCGGGAGTCACGCGTCCTGGGTATAACCGTGAGTTCGTCCACACCCCTAGCCGTCGGCCGCCACACCAGCTAACGTACGTAGCCAGAAGATTGCTGAAGAACCGCAGGTCCAGGCCTTATAGCGGCGGAGCGCAGCCTCATTTCACATTTCCCCAGAGTTCTCCACATCTGTGGATAATTGTGTGGAAAGACCCCTGGAGTGGCATATTCGTAGGGCCGACGGTGCCAAGCCGCCGCCCGGATGGGGGACCCGGGCAGCGTCCGAACCGGTTACGGACGTACGCGGACTCACAGCTTCGACCTATCCACGGTAGATACCCCGCGTGCCCCGACCGTCTGCTCCTATCGCCTACTTCCGGGGAGGAAACTGCATGGACGACGAGCAGAACGTGTTGGCCACGGTGTGGCCCGAGGTGGTCGCCGAGCTCACCACCGGCTCACCCGATGGTGCCATCCCGCCGGTTTCCCGGGCGCAGCAGGCCTGGCTCAAACTCGTCAAGCCACTGACCGTGGCACAGGGCTTCGCCTTGCTCTCGGTGCCGTCCTCGTTGGCCCAGGAGGCCATCGAACGCGATCTGCGCGAACCCATCCTGCGCTCCCTCGGTCGCCGCCTGGGTCCCCAGGTCGAGGGGCTCGGCGTCCGTATCGCGGCACCGGCCACCCAGCCGACCGAGCGCACCGGCAACAATCCGCGTCACGCCAGAATGACCAGCCGCCCCGAGCGCGGCCGGGACAGCGGCCGCGGTCCGGCCGGATATTCCGCACCCGATTATCCGGGGCGCAACGACTATTCGCCGCCACGTTATGCACAACCCAACGAGTACCCGGCCGCGCCCGGGTACTCGGGCGGCCCCGAATACTCGACAGCCCCGGACTACGAAGCAGCGCCCGACTACACGGGTGCACCGGAGTACCTGCCGGTGCCCGGATATGAAGGGGCAAGGGGGTATCCCACCGACCAATACCCGACCCGCGGTGACTACCCGGGCCAGGTCAACGGCGAACGGCAGGAGCAGCCCGCGCCGCGCCGTGAATCCGGACTCCCGCCGCGCCGCGACTCCGTACCGCCCGGGCAGGAGTCGCTGTTCAACCCCGAGCCGGAGCCTTCACGTGGTCCGGGCCGTGCGCCGATGCGAGAAAACCGGCCGAACACCGATCCGGCGATCGCGGCCGCGCACGAATCGGTCCGCGAGCCGATATCGGACAACTCACATGACGACGACGAACCGGTCGTCAATGTCCGCAACTCGTGGCCCACCTACTTCACCAAGTCACAGGAGAACCCGGCGCCGTCGAACTCATCGGCGAGCCTGAACGCGAAATACACCTTCGACACCTTCGTGATCGGCGCCTCCAACCGCTTCGCGCACGCCGCGGCGGTGGCCATCGCGGAGGCACCCGCCCGCGCCTACAACCCGCTGTTCGTCTGGGGCGCTTCGGGTTTGGGCAAGACCCATCTGCTGCACGCGGCGGGCCACTACGCCCAGCGACTCTTTCCCGGCATGCGGGTCAAGTACGTCTCCACCGAAGAGTTCACCAACGACTTCATCAACAGCCTGCGTGACGACCGGAAGGTGGCGTTCAAGCGCCGCTACCGCGAGACCGACATCCTGCTGGTCGACGACATCCAGTTCATCGAGGGCAAGGAAGGTATCCAGGAGGAGTTCTTCCACACCTTCAACACCCTGCACAACGCCAACAAACAGATCGTCGTCTCCTCCGACCGCCCGCCCAAGCAACTGGCCACCCTGGAGGAGCGACTGCGGACCCGATTCGAATGGGGTCTGATCACCGATGTGCAGCCGCCGGAGCTGGAGACCCGCATCGCGATCCTGCGCAAGAAGGCGCGGATGGACCGGCTAGACGTGCCGCATGACGTGCTCGAACTCATTGCCAGCCGAGTCGAGCGCAATATCCGTGAGCTGGAAGGTGCGCTGATCCGGGTGACGGCCTTCGCGTCGCTGAACGGTCAGCCGCTGGATCTGCCGCTGGCGGAGGTGGTGTTGCGGGATCTGATGCCCGATACCGCGACGCTGGAGATCAATGCGGCGACGATCATGGCCGTCACCGCCGAGTACTTCAACACCACGCTCGAAGAGCTCACCGGCCCGGGCAAGGCACGACCGCTGGCGCAGGCCCGCCAGATCGCCATGTACCTATGCCGCGAACTCACCGATCTATCGCTACCCAAGATCGGTCAGGCGTTCGGCCGCGACCACACCACGGTGATGTACGCGGAGAAGAAGGTACGCAAGGAAATGACCGAACGGCGCCGGGTCTATGACCAGGTTCAAGAACTAACAGCCCGGATTAAACAGCGTTCGCGCTGATCCGCACTAACACCCTGTGCACCGCCCCTGACCAGGGGCGGTGCTTTTTTGTGCCCTGTGGATTCCTCGAGGAATTCTTGTGGAGTCCTCGAGGAAACTCGAAGTTGTGCACCGGTTCGTCCACAGGCTCGGGGAGCATCGCCGACGGCTTCGCTAACAGGGGTGGATTCCACAGCTTCCACAGCCCGATCCGCACACACCCCTCGAGCAGCAGCGGGCTCGGTCAAGGGGTTGTGGAATCCTCGAGGATTCCGTGTGGAGTCCTCGAGGATTCCACGAGTTGTCCACGAATCGGTGCACACGTGTGAACAACCACATGAATCCGGTGGAACAACTCGAGGAGCACTCGAGGATGAACGTGGGACAACTGCGCAACCTCCACAGCCCCCTCCCGTTCATCCTCGAGTCACCCCACGGTCATCCCCACGGCACCACGCCCTCGGACCTGCGGATTCGGCCGCAGTCCACAGATTCCACAGTGCCTACTACTACTTCAGTTCTTCTTCTTAGAAATCTCTCTTCAAAACAGGGTGTGTGGAAAGTCGATCGATGAGCCTCGGCATCCGAGTCGGTCACTGCACCCGAGCAAGGAGGAGAGGGGGTGACCTATCCACCGGATCGCCCGCACCCCTCCTCCATGACTTCTGATCGATGCGAATGTCGAGATCGCTACAGACAATGACCGGAGGGTCGGGCTAGGTTCATCTGGTCCGCGCGGGTACGGTTTGATGTCGGTCGCCTATGCCACACTTTTCGGGCGGCCGAAACAGCACCCCTTTTTCGAGAATCAACGCTGACGAGCCGACAGAGATCACGGAACCGGGAGAGGACAGATCGGGCGATGGAGCTGGCGAGTATGAAGTTTCGGGTCGCCCGAGAGGATTTCGCCGAGTCCGTTGCATGGGTGGCACGCAGCCTCCCGTCGCGGCCTCCGGTCCCGGTACTCGGTGGTGTACTACTCGTGGCGGGCGAGGACGGGCTCACCGTCTCCGGCTTCGACTACGAGGTCTCCGCGCAGATGCGCGTGGCGGCCGAGGTCGCCGGTCCCGGTGAGGTGCTGGTCTCCGGCCGACTGCTCGCCGACATCACCAAGGCGCTGTCCAATAAGCCGGTCGATGTCGCCGTCGACGGCACCCGTGTGCTGATCACCTGTGGCAGTGCGAAATTCTCGCTGCCGACCATGCCGGTCGAGGACTATCCCCAGCTGCCCGAGGTACCCCAGCAGACCGGTGCGCTGAGCGTCGACATCTTCGCCGAGGCGGTCGGCCAGGTCGCGGTCGCCGCCGGGCGCGACGACACCCTGCCGATGCTCACTGGCATCCGGGTCGAGATCGAGGGGCCACACGTCGTGCTGGCGGCCACCGACCGATTCCGGCTGGCCGTCCGGCACATCGAATGGCAGCCCGCCCGAATCGATATCGAGACCGCGGTGCTCATCCCCGCCCGGACGCTGTCCGAGGCCGCTAAGACGCTCGGCCCGTCCGATGCCCCCGTGCAACTGTCCCTCGGCACCGGGGCGGGCGCGGATGGTCTGCTCGGCATCGTGAACGCGGGCCGCCGGACTACGACCCGACTGCTCGATGCGGAATTCCCCAAGTTCCGCCAATTGCTCCCCAAGGAGCACACCTCGATCGCAACGCTCCCGGTGGCCTCGCTGACCGACGCCATCAAGCGCGTCGCGTTGGTCGCCGAGCGCGGCGCCCAGGTGCGCCTGGAATTCGCCGACGAGGGCCTGTTGCTCTCGGCGGGCGGTGACGATGCCGGACGCGCCGAGGAATGGCTGGAAGCCGATTTCCGTGGTGAGTCGCTGACGATCGCGTTCAATCCGGGTTACCTCATCGATGGGCTCTCCGCGCTGCACGCCGAGCGAGTCACCTTCGGCTTCACCACGCCGAGCCGCCCCGCGGTGCTGCTGCCCGCCAGCGACGAGGAGCCCAAGGTGACGGAGTCGGGCGCGTTCGCCGCGATGGAGAGCCCGTACATCTACCTGTTGATGCCGGTTCGGCTGCCCGGCTGAGCATCGGCGTCGATGCGGTTTATCCACAGTTCGTCCACAAGCAGTGGATGGACCACAAGATGTTGTGGTTTGGTGCCGATGCGCTGCCGACAGCGGCGAAAAACGGCGATTACGACGGCCGGAGCGGAGTAGACGGGTGTTCATCCGGACGCTGTCACTGCGTGAGTTCCGCTCCTGGGAACACGCGGAGCTCGAATTATCCCCAGGCCGAACGGTTTTTCTCGGCTCCAACGGCAACGGCAAGACGAACCTGCTGGAGGCGGCCGGCTACCTCGCCACTTTGGGCTCGCATCGGGTCGCCGCCGACGCACCGCTGATCCGCATCGGGGCCGAGCGCGCCAGGATCGGCGCGACCGTCGTGAACGCGGGCCGCGAACTGCGCGTCGATATCGAACTCAACCAGGGCAGCGCGAATCGCGCACAGATCAATCGATCGCCGGTACGCCGACCACGAGAGATCCTCGGCATTCTGCAGACCGTGTTGTTCGCACCGGAGGACCTCGCCTTGGTCCGCGGCGATCCGGGCGAGCGCCGGCGCTTTCTCGACGAGTTGTGCACAGCCCGATTGCCGCGGCTCGCCGCCGTCCGCGCCGACTATGACCGGGTGCTGCGACAGCGCTCGGCATTGTTGAAATCCGCTGGGCGCCAGGCCCGCTCGAAGGCGGAGCTGAGCACCCTGGACGTATGGGACGGGCATTTGGCGACGCATGCCGCGGTACTGCTCGCACAGCGGCTGCGGCTGGTGCACGACCTGTATCCCTATCTCGCACAGGCGTACTCGTCGATCGCCCCCGAATCACGCCCGGCCGCAATCGGCTACCGCAGCGCGAGCCTGCCGCCGGAGTTCCTGGATCCGGCGCGCGCGCCACGGCCCGATGACGCCGAGGCGCTGGAGGCGATCCTGCTGCGGGAACTGGCGGCGGCGCGGCCGAAGGAGTTGGAGCGCGGCGTCTGCCTGGTCGGCCCGCACCGCGACGAGCTGGACCTGATGCTCGGCACCGCCCCCGCGAAAGGCTTTGCCAGCCATGGTGAGTCGTGGTCGTTCGCGTTGGCCCTGCGGCTCGCGGCGTTCGAGCTGCTGCGCACCACCGGCGCCGAACCGGTGCTGCTGCTCGACGACGTCTTCGCCGAGCTCGATCGCCGTCGCCGCACCGCACTCGCGCAGGTCGCGGCCGGGGCCGAACAGGTGCTGATCACCGCCGCCGTCCCCGAGGATGTGCCGGCGGAACTCGCCGCCGTGCCACTCAGGGTGGAGACCAGCGGTGGTGCAGACGGCCGCATCTCCCGGATCGCCGACATCGAAACCCCACCGCCTGATCCGTGATTTATTCGTACCGACGTCAGAGCAGCTGCCGGCGTGGACTATCGGTAAGATCACCCGCGAATCCGTTGCAACGCCATGGCTACCAACGCGCCAACTGATTTCGAATGCACATGGGTACGTCGCCGGGGTACATCCAGAACTTGTCTCACATCCGATCCGTCGGTCCCGTGATCAAGGTTCGAGGCACTTACGACCGGCAAAGGTTCGGGGAGGCGGGGGGAGAGAGGTGGACCCGGTGAGCGATCAAGCGGCGTCGAGCGCTTCCCCGTCGGAGCCGGAGCCGGAACTGCGCGGCATCGATCTGGCGCGGCGCGCGCTGGAGGAGGCGCGGGCGGCGGCCAAGGCGAGCGGCAAATCGGTGGGACAGGGCCGGGCCTCGCCGCGTCGGCTGCGCACCGGCGCCCGGCGTCGCAGCGGCTGGTCCGGCGCACGGCCCGATGACCGTGACCCACAGCTGTTTTCGAGTCTCGCCGGATCCATCGCGAAGAATCGGGGCTGGTCGGCCAAGGTCGCCGAGGGCATGGTCTTCGGCCGCTGGACCACGGTGGTCGGCGAGGACATCGCCTCGCACGCGACACCAATGACATTGAAGGACGGCGTGCTGAGTATCGCCGCCGAGTCGACGGCCTGGGCCACCCAGCTGCGTATGCTGCAGGGCCAGATCCTGGCGAAGATCAATGCGGGGGTCGGACAGGGCGTGGTCACCTCGCTGAAGATCACCGGTCCGACGGCTCCGAGCTGGCGCAAGGGTGAACGCCACATCAAGGGCCGCGGCCCCCGCGACACCTACGGATAGCCACCGCGTGCCGTCGTAGTCCGAGGTCGTTCCACGTGAAACCCCTTCTCGAAGTCATCCGATGCGACAACCGATTTCGTCGGAACACGGGTAACTCGCTGGGTGTACCGGTAGTCGATCACATGTTCGACCGCTGGTCCGCCATGAAATCGCTGGTCTACCCACCCGTCGGCAAACGGCTCGGGGAGGCGGAATGGCGGACGCAAAGCGGTTGAAGGCGGAACCGACTCGTCGCCGACCGATTTCTCGCATCCACGGAGCCGTTAGGGGTGTCGTAGGTGCATTGTGGCTTGGGTCTACCAGTAGGATGGTGGGGTAACTAGCGGCGAACCTTCGGCGCGTTCCGTACAGCCCGCGCGTGGACCCGTAATTCTCGACCAGAATCAGACCCGGGGCCCACGAGCGCTGTCCGACCGCTGCGCAAGGATCAGCAAGTAAGGAGAGCTACCGACCAGTGGCTGCCATGGATTCCAACGCATCGGGCTCGACCAACGCGACATCGGGCAAGCAGGACTACGGTGCCTCCTCCATCACGGTTCTGGAAGGCCTCGAGGCGGTCCGCAAACGCCCGGGCATGTACATCGGTTCCACCGGTGAGCGCGGCTTGCACCACCTGATCTGGGAAGTTGTCGACAACTCGGTCGACGAGGCGATGGCCGGATACGCGAGCCAGGTAAATGTCACGCTGCTCGCCGACGGCGGAGTCGAAGTGCGTGACGACGGGCGTGGGATTCCGGTGGCGATGCACGCGTCCGGTATCCCGACTGTCGAGGTCGTCATGACGCAGCTGCACGCGGGCGGCAAGTTCGACTCCGACTCGTATGCGGTGTCGGGTGGTCTGCACGGCGTGGGTATCTCGGTCGTCAACGCGCTGTCCAGCCAAGTTGAGCTCGAAATCGACCGCGACGGGTTTCAATGGAGCCAGAGTTACAAAGGTGCCAAACCTGGAAAGTTGGTCAAGGGCGAGCCCACTACGAGAACCGGCAACACTACGAGGTTCTGGGCGGACGCAGACATATTCGAGACCACCACCTACAACTTCGAGACGGTCGCGCGCCGCCTGCAGGAGATGGCGTTCCTGAACAAGGGCCTCACCATCGTCCTGACCGATGAGCGCGTCACCGACGCCGATATCACCGACGAGGTGGTCAGCGAGACCGCCGAGGCGCCCAAGCACGCCGACCCGAACGCGCCTGCCGCGCCGGTCGAGCACAAGGTGAAGACGCGGACCTACCACTACCCGGGTGGTCTGGAGGATTTCGTCCGGCATATCAACCGGACCAAGCAGGCCATCCACAACTCGGTCGTCGCGTTCACCGGTAAGGGCACCGGGCACGAGCTCGAGGTGGCGATGCAGTGGAACTCCGGCTATTCGGAATCCGTGCACACCTTCGCCAACACCATCAACACCCATGAGGGCGGCACCCACGAAGAGGGTTTCCGCGCGGCGCTCACCACGGTGGTCAACAAGTACGCCAAGGACAAGAAGCTGCTCAAGGACAAGGACGGCAATCTCACCGGTGACGATATCCGCGAGGGCCTGGCCGCCATCGTGAGCGTGAAGGTCTCCGAGCCGCAGTTCGAGGGCCAGACCAAGACCAAGCTCGGCAATACCGAGGTCAAGTCGTTCGTACAGCGCACCTGCAACGAGCACCTCTCGCACTGGTTCGAGGCCAATCCGGCCGATGCGAAGACCATTGTGAACAAGGCGGTCTCGTCCGCGCAGGCCCGCGTCGCCGCGCGCAAGGCACGTGAGTTGGTGCGCCGCAAGAGCGCCACGGACCTCGGTGGCCTGCCCGGCAAGCTGGCCGACTGCCGATCCAAGGATCCGAGCAAGTCCGAGATCTACATCGTGGAGGGCGACTCCGCCGGCGGCTCGGCGAAGTCCGGCCGCGATTCGATGTACCAGGCGATCCTGCCGCTGCGCGGCAAGATCATCAACGTCGAGAAGGCCCGCATCGACCGCGTCCTCAAGAACAACGAGGTGCAGTCGATCATCACCGCCTTCGGCACCGGCATCCACGACGAATTCGATATCGCCAAGCTGCGGTATCACAAGATCGTGCTGATGGCCGACGCCGACGTGGACGGCCAGCACATCTCGACCCTGCTGCTGACGCTGCTGTTCCGCTTCATGCGTCCGCTGGTCGAGCACGGGCACGTGTACCTCGCGCAGCCGCCGCTGTACAAGCTCAAGTGGCAGCGGTCCGAACCGGAGTTCGCCTACTCCGATCGCGAGCGCGACGGTCTGCTCGAGGCCGGTCTGGCCGCGGGCAAGAAGATCAACAAGGACGACGGTGTCCAGCGCTACAAGGGTCTCGGCGAGATGAACGCCAAGGAACTCTGGGAGACCACCATGGATCCCGCGGTGCGGGTGCTGCGTCAGGTCACCCTGGACGATGCCGCCGCGGCCGACGAGTTGTTCTCCATCCTGATGGGTGAGGACGTCGAGGCACGTCGCAGCTTCATCACCCGCAATGCCAAGGACGTTCGCTTCCTCGACGTGTAACCGACGTGACGCCATCTTCCACGTCCGGTTCCAAAGGAGACTTTTAGATGACTGAAACCACCCTGCCACCCAACGGCGGAGCTGGTGACCGGATCGAGCCGGTCGACATCCAGAACGAAATGCAGAACAGCTACATCGATTACGCCATGAGCGTGATCGTCGGCCGTGCGCTGCCCGAAGTCCGTGACGGCCTCAAGCCGGTGCATCGCCGGGTGCTGTACGCGATGTACGACAACGGGTACCGGCCCGACCGCGGCTATGTGAAGTCCGCGCGCCCGGTCGCCGAGACCATGGGTAACTACCACCCGCACGGCGACACCTCGATCTACGACACCCTCGTCCGGATGGCGCAGCCGTGGTCGCTGCGCTACCCGCTCGTCGACGGTCAGGGCAACTTCGGCTCCCGCGGTAACGACGGCGCGGCCGCCATGCGTTACACCGAGTGCCGCCTGACCCCGCTCGCGATGGAGCTGCTGCGCGAAATCGACCACGAGACGGTCGATTTCGTCCCGAACTACGACGGTCGCTCGCAGGAGCCGACCGTGCTGCCGGCCAGGGTGCCCGCGCTGCTGATGAACGGCAGCAACGGTATCGCGGTCGGCATGGCGACCAACATCCCGCCGCACAACCTCAACGAGCTCGCGGACGCGATCTACTGGGCGCTGGACAACTTCGACGCCGATGAAGAGTCCACCCTCGCCGCCTGCATGGAGCGGGTCAAGGGTCCGGACTTCCCGACCTACGGCCTTATCGTCGGCGGCCAGGGCATCCATGACGCCTACACCACCGGTCGCGGTTCGATCCGCATGCGTGGTGTGGTCGAGATCGAAGAGGACAACCGCGGTCGCACCACGATCGTCATCACCGAGCTGCCGTACCAGGTCAACACCGACAACTTCATCAACTCCATCGCGGAGCAGGTGAAGGACGGCAAGATCGCGGGCATCTCCGATATCCACGACGAGTCCTCCGACCGCGCGGGTATGCGGATCGTGGTCACCATCAAGCGCGATGCCGTGGCCAAGGTGGTGCTGAACAACCTCTACAAGCACACCCAGCTGCAGACAAGCTTCGGCGCCAACATGCTCTCCATCGTCGACGGTGTGCCGCGCACGCTGCGCCTGGATCAGATGATCCGGTTCTACGTCGAGCACCAGTTGGAAGTCATCATCCGGCGCACCCGCTACCTGTTGCGCAAGGCCGAGGAGCGGGCCCACATCCTGCGCGGTCTGGTCAAGGCGCTCGACGCGCTGGATGAGGTCATCGCACTGATCCGGCGCTCGGCCAATACCGAAACCGCGCGCACCGGCCTGATGCAGTTGCTGGATATCGACGAGATCCAGGCGACCGCGATCCTCGATATGCAGCTGCGCAGGCTGTCTGCCCTGGAACGGCAGAAGATCGTCGAGGAGTTGACCAAGATCGAGGCCGAGATCGCCGACCTCAAGGACATTCTCGCCAAGCCGGAGCGCCAGCGCGCGATCGTGCGGGACGAACTGTCCGAGATCGTCGAGAAATATGGCGACGAGCGGCGCACCAAGATCGTGGCCAACGACGGCGATATGGCCGATGAGGATCTGATCGCCCGCGAGGACGTGGTCGTCACCGTCACCGAGACCGGATACGCCAAGCGCACCAAGACCGACCTGTACCGCAGCCAGAAGCGCGGCGGCAAGGGCGTGCAGGGCGCGGGCCTCAAGCAGGACGACATCGTCAAGCACTTCTTCATCAGCTCCACGCACGACTGGCTGCTGTTCTTCACCAACAAGGGCCGGGTGTACCGCGCCAAGGCCTACGAGCTGCCCGAGGCCAGCCGGACCGCGCGCGGTCAGCACGTGGCGAATCTGCTGGCGTTCCAGCCGGACGAGAAGATCGCCCAGATCATCCAGATCAAGGGTTACGAGGACGCTCCCTATCTGGTGCTGGCCACCAAGAACGGCCTGGTCAAGAAGTCGAAGCTGTCGGACTTCGACTCCAACCGCAGCGGCGGCATCGTCGCGGTCAACCTGCGCGACGACGACGAGCTGGTCGGCGCCGTGCTGTGCTCTTCCGACGATGATCTGCTGCTGGTGTCGGCGCGCGGTCAGTCGATCCGCTTCTCCGCCACCGACGAGGCGCTGCGTCCGATGGGTCGCGCCACCTCCGGTGTGCAGGGCATGCGGTTCAATGCCGACGATGAACTGTTGTCGCTCAATGTGGTTCGTGAAGGTACCTATCTGCTCGTCGCGACTTCCGGTGGCTATGCCAAGCGGACCGCGATCGAGGAGTACACACCGCAGGGTCGCGGCGGTAAAGGTGTATTGACTATCCAATACGACACCAGGCGTGGCACCCTGGTCGGTGCGCTCATCGTCGACGACGAGGATGAGTTGTACGCGATCACGTCCGGCGGCGGAGTTATCCGGACGGCGGCGAAGCAGGTTCGTAAGGCTGGACGACAGACCAAGGGCGTGCGATTGATGAACCTCGCCGATGGCGATACGTTGCTTGCTATCGCTCGCAATGCCGATGAACCTGATGAAATCGGCGGCGGAGACGACACCGGTTCCTCTGAGCAGTAACCCCACAGCGGCGGCAACGAACGGATCTAAGGATTCCCATTGACCACACCGAATCAGCCGAACGACGAGCGGCACCAGACGAACGGTGTTACCGAACGGATCGCACCGTCACCGATTCCGCCGCGGCCGATCCCACGGCCCGTCGCCTCGGCCGAAAACGGCCAGCCGGGTGGCCCGCCGGGAGGTGCCCAGCCGCATGAAATGCGTAGCCAACAAGGCGATCTCGCGTTCAGTGCGCCGGAGCCCGCCGGCGCCGATAAGCCCGAATCGTTCGATCAGACGACGGCACGGCGCAACAACGCCGATCCGTCCAAGGACGGCGGCGAATCGGCCGGGGGTAATGGCCAGTCACCGTTCCAGGAGGGCTGGTCGCAGTTGCCACAGCGGGAACCGCAGTCGAACCTGTACCGGCCCGGCCAGGCGCCGGTGACCGGTCGTCCGACTTCCGGCCCCGGACTGGGTGGCGGTGGCGGTGGCGGCGGCCTCGGTAGCGCTGGTCTCGGCAACGCTGGTCTCGGCAACGCCGGTCTCGGTGGTGGCGGTCTCGGTGGTGGCGCCAAGAATGCCCGCAGCACCGCGGACCTCGCGGCCAAGGCGGCCCGCAAGGAAGCGGCGATGGTGAAGTCCGTCGGCATCGACGGACCGACCCGCAGCATCGCGCGCCCGGAGCTGATCAAGGACATGCCGGACCTCTCCGAGATCCGGCATCCGCTGCCGGTCGAGGCCATAGGTCCGCAGACCGTCGCGGTTTCGCCCGCCGCTCCGGTCGCCGTCGCGGCGGCCGTCGCCTCGGGTGAGCCGCTGCGGGCAACGGTGCAGATCCGCCGGATCGACCCGTGGTCGACCCTGAAGATCTCGCTGGTGATCAGCGTGGCGATGTTCTTCGTATGGATGCTCGCGGTCGGTCTGCTCTACATCGTGCTCGAGGGCATGGGCGTGTGGGAGCGGCTCAACAGCACCTTCACCGACATGGTGTCCTCGGACAGCGGATCGGTCGGACTGGTCGACGCCGGTTCGGTGTTCGGGTACGCGGGCGTCATCGGACTGATCAATGTGGTGCTTTTCACTGCCTTGGCGACCGTCGGCGTCTTCATCTACAACCAGTGCTGTGACCTCGTCGGCGGCATCCAGATAACCCTGGCCGACCCCGACTAAACGCATCGCCACGCGGCCGGTCGCTGTCCTCACGCAGGGCGGTGACCGGCCGTTTTGGTCATCAGCGGGCGGGTAAGGTAATCTCGTGCCTCGGTTCGGTTAGCAGCTTTTGGCGGGTATCCGAACGAGATGAGGGCCTATAGCTCAGGCGGTTAGAGCGCTTCGCTGATAACGAAGAGGTCGGAGGTTCAAGTCCTCCTAGGCCCACTCCCGGACATCACAAGTAGGGTGGGAACCATGAAAATTCTTCTCACGGTCGGTGTCGTAGTCGTGGTTCTCATCGGAATCACCAAGCTGCGCAAGCGCGATGATGCGGACCTGTGGCACGAAGTCACCACCCGTTGAATCTGTCTTCGGACAGCAGGGATTCGGGGCCTTAGCTCAATTGGCAGAGCACTGCCTTTGCAAGGCAGGGGTTAGGGGTTCGATTCCCCTAGGCTCCACAAATCTGACCTGCATAACTGCAGGTCAGAGCACTTTCTCAGGCTCTTCTTACTGCTTTCTATGTTGACGTGTAAGGCTGCTGTCAGCATTTTCTGAGCTTGCGCCATGGCCTGAACTGGGCTTTTCGATCGGTATTATCCGCGCGGCGGATTCCGATTCCCCTAACCCTCCCTCGGTTCGCGACGTGGTATTTCGATCGTGGTGGCCATTGAGCAGCGCACACTCGAACATCGGGGGTGCTTCAAGTCCCAGTTCGCTCACAGATGTAGTTTGGTATAGCCGCAGGTTGATGGGGACGACACCGCGTTCGCCGCCGTGGGGGAACAGCTTTCCGGAGCTCGCGATCGGTACCCAGCAGCCACAGGCGTCGCAGACCATTGTCAGCTCGTTCTTTCGGCCCACGCCTCAGGACGTTCAAGTGCCCTGCCGCCGAGGACCTCGGTCTGTCCGTGATCGTGCGGGGCAACGGCGTACCGGTCCTGTGGGAGTTCGAACCACCGGCTGATGTACGTGCTGAAGGCCGGGCCGGGCGAAATCGGGGTCATGTCGCGGGGTTCAGGTTCGTGGCGGCCGGCGTGGGCCGCGCCTTGGCGAAGCCCATGGCTCCGGCGCATCCGTCTGAATAGTGATCCGCTGGACCTGGCGCGATCTGGACAACCCTGGACCGTGGCTCGACCGTCTGCTTGCCGCAGCCGAAATGGGCCAGCACACACCCATACTCGGCAGCTGGATCCGAGCGGAATGCATCTGAGGTGTGCAGTCAGCGTGGGTGCTGGCGGACTCAGCTGTCCTGGCCGGGGGAGGCGGCGAACAGGCCGATCAGGCCTGCGATTATTGCGGTGAGGGGGGCGACGACGACGCCTGCGTCGTGGCCGGTGAGGACCAACAGTGGTATGCAGCAGACCAAAAGGACTGCGAGGATGAGCATTCCGACGATGAAGGTCCTGACCAGACGGGTGCGCTCTTTCTCGCTCTTCGGGACGAAGACCGGGCTGAATTCGCCGGTGGGGGATGACGCCGGATAGCCGGAACCCGGATCGGTTGGTGGGCCCTGCTCGCTGTACGCCAACGGATACGGCCACGGCGGATACCCGGCACCCGTCTGGCCGCTATCGGGTTGCGCGGCAACGCTATCGGGGGGTTCCTTGGCTGCGCCGGTTTCCGGCGGTAACTGCTCGTCGCTGATTGCCATCGACATTCCTCCAGCCCACGACATGATGACCAGCCCAACCGTAGCTGCGATCGTGTCGAACCGGGCGCGGTTGGCGATCACCACTGTGGCTACTCGACCGCCTGGGAACACATCGGGCGCAGTAGTTGTCGAGTCATCAGTCTGGCCGCGGTCTCGTCGTCAAACACCGCACTGACCCGTCTCGCAGTGACACAGTGTTGGACGCCGGAATCGCGTTCGAGGGTTGGTTTACCTGCTGCCAGATGTCCGGCAGACTGTGAGCATGTCCGATCATGCCGGTACGCCGTTCAGCTTCGCTGAGGTCAGACCATATGAGGTCGTCGACTCTCTGGTGGAGCTGCGCGGACCCGAACACGGTGTGCTCCGGCTGCCGGTTGAGCTGGCATGGGGCGGCCGGACCGAGTTCGACCTGGATGACGCCTACGACCGAACTGCGGCCTAAAAGATCGTCCTCGAAGAAGGAACCGGCCGTCATCTGCGAGAACTGGTCAACGGGCGCCTACTCACCACCATCTGGCCGCAGATGCGGCCGGCACGACCGGTGCGTGCCCTGTGGGAGAGAAAGTTCTCGCAGCTCCGAGCCGCCGTCTAATGGATCCGGTTGCGTTTGGTTGGTGGGCTCGGCGCTTCGGGTGCGGCACTGACTTCCGCTGGGGCACTGCACTTTCGTTCGGTACTGCACTTTTTCGTTCGGCTCAGGTACTCGACTGGTTTAGGTGTGCCATGTGGGTTCATCGAGGGGGACCGAGGCCTGTTGCAGGTGGGTGAGCATCGTTTCGTCGGGCCAGAAGCGGGCCTCGAAGCGGATGGGGGACATGTCGGGAATTGGTATGAGGCCGGCTATTTCGAGGGCGGCGGTGCAGGGGACGGCGCAGTGGGGGACGGGTTTGCCGTCGGGGTCGGTGGTGGCGAAGATGATGTAGTCGGCGGCGGGGAGTAGGTAGTCGACGCCTTTGCCCCAGATTGTGTAGGTGTAGGGGTGGGTGTCGGTGCCTGCGACCTTTACCTCGCCGACGACGGCCATTTCCAGGCCGAAGCGGGTGAATTCGAGATCGCGCCGCAGTGCCTCGTTGAGCCAGCGGGCTTGGGCGGCGTACTCCTGGATCGCCAGGCGATATCCGGCGCGTACCGCGGCTTGGTGCTGCTCGTGCGGGCCCGCTCGGTCGAAGGGGACGACGGTGTCGTCCTCATCGAGGGTGTAGCCCTGGGGTGAGAGGCGGTGGTGCGCGTTCGCGTACTGCTGCTCGACCTGGCGGTAGATGCGGGCGAGTAGGTGCGGGATGTCGGGGACCACGATCAGGGTGTCGATATCGGGCATGAACACGACCGGGCGGCGGCCGCTGTAGCGCTGGCGGAAGCTGGCCAACCAGCTCGATGCGAGCGGCCAGGAGGTGAAGTACCTGTGGCCGTTGTGATCGGTGCGGGTGAGAATCGCGTTGCCGCGCGGATCATGGGGCTGCGCAATGGTTTCCAGGTTTTCGCGGGCAGCCGCGAAGAGTTCGTCGGGCGTGACCTGCCAACGTGTCAGGGTCGAGTAGTCGACGACGGTTCGGGAGTTCGGTTGGTCGATCGCGACCAACTCGTCGACGAAGGGAAACACCGAGCGCCGGACGGGCCGCGCGTCGGCCTCTTCGACCTCCTCGGGCGACAGGTGGAGCACCTCATCCGCGGTCGCCTGTTTGTCGGTGGTCGAACGCAGAATCGGGCGCAGCAGCGGTCGAGCTTCCTGCCAGGTGGGCAGGCGCAGGTGCTCCGCATTGCCCACCGAGGTCAGGAACCTCGCGATCGACGCTGCTCGTTGCGGCTCGGGAAGGCGAATGGTGTCGTAATACGCACCGCGGATCCCGATCTTGGATCCGTCGACGAAGTCGATCCGGAACGTCTCGGGGTCGTAACTCACGACCGATTTGCCGACGTCGGCCAGATGCCGCAGCACGAGCGTCGCAAAGTGATCCGGCGTCAGATCTTCGAAACTCCCCACCGGATAACCGTATCCGTCGCCTCGACGCCACGCACGCGGGTCAGCCGGTTGTGGGTGGGCCGTGTCGGTCCAGGTGCAGGTAGGTGAAGCAGGTAGTGATCAGGCACACCACGGTGGCGGTGATGAGCATGGCCCAGCCGGCCACCAGCAGACTCAGCAGACCGCCGAGCAGGGCGCCGGCGCTGAAGGCGGCGTAGAGCAGGAAGTAGCCGAGCCAATCGGCGTAATCGCCGCCGCTGATGTGGCGTTCGATGCCCTGGCCCATCTTGACGAGGGTTCCGGTGACGTAGCTGAGCGGAATCGAGACTTCGCCGTTCTTGACGAACGAAGTGTTGAGGGCGCCGACGCCGAAGGCCACCAGCAGGATCGGGATGAGGTCGATGTTGGTGGCGCTGGTCGTCAAGTAGATGATGCCGTCCACGAGGGATGCCGCGGCGAGGCTGAGCGTGGTGAGCAGGGTCGGGCCGTGCGGATGGCCGGACCAATAATGCGTGCGGCACCAGGAGGCGACCACGACGCCGGACAGGAACGACAGCATCAGCAAGGCGGCGGCGACGGCCAGGTCGGGTTCGTCGTGGAAGTAACCGAGGACGGCTCGCTCGGTATTGCCGGTCATGAAGGTGACGAAGTAGCCGGCGGTATGCATGAAGGCCGCCGCGCCGATGAGACCGGCGAGCGTGGCGAGTACCCACGACAGCCGCGCCTCGGCGTCGTACAGCATTCTTCTGCGGGCGAGATCCGGTTTCGTCACTGGTCGGGCTCCTCTGGGAGATGACGACTCAGTGATACCCGGTGTTCCTGAGATTTCGCCGTCGCATCGCCGAGGGCTCGATAAGGATTGCCGGACAGTCGCCGTTCCTCGGCTAGCGTGCACGAGTGGACTCTGTGTTCGACTATCTGCTGACCGAAGCTCTCGACCCGACACCGCTCGAGACGATCGCCGATGCGTGGACGCGGCATCGGGCGGTCGCCGAACAGTTCGGCACCACGGTGGATATCGCGATTGCCGGTGGATTCGGTGCGGACCGACTGGGTTTCGCATTTCTGTCCGGATATCAGCAGGCGTTGCGCTGCTTGCTGCCGGACATATCGGCCGATGACCTGGTCGCGGTATCGGCGACCGAGGCGGGTGGTGCGCATCCGTCCGCGATCGAGACCAGACTCACCGATACCGACGCGGGCTGGCGGGTGGACGGCACGAAGACCTTTACGACCTTGGGGATGCTGGCGCGGCGCTTCCTGGTGATCGCGAGCGCGGGCGCGGCGGCGGATGGGCGGAATCGGTTGCGCGCGGTCCTCGTCGAGGCCGGGCAGTCCGGTGTGCATGTGACTAATCTGCCGCCGGTCCCGTTCGCACCCGAAATCCCGCACGCCACGGTGACATTCGCGGGCGCCGTAGCCGAGGTGCTGCCCGGTGACGGGTATTCGGACTATCTCAAACCGTTCCGCACCATCGAGGACGTCCATGTGCTCGCGGCCACGCTCGGCTGGCTGGTCCGCGTCGGGCGGGCGTCCGGCTGGCCGCGCTCGGCATTGCAGCGGTTGCTCGCCGCGGTGGCGTTCGTGCGCGGCCTCGAGATGGATCGGCCGACGTCGCCGGGCGGGCATATCGCGATCGGGGGTGGATACGAATACTTCGAGCAGGTGCTGACAGAGTTGGCGCCGCTCTGGGCACAGACCGATCCGGTCACCCGCGAGCGGTGGGACCGCGATCGGCGGCTGCTGGCGACGGCGGGAAAGGTACGGGCGCAACGGTTGACGGCGGCCTGGCTATCGGTGGGCATCGATGGAAATCAGGGTGATCCAGCCGTGCTGGCGGATAGCTGAGCCGGGGTTTCGACCTGCCCCAGAAATGGGGAGCGGGCCTCGGCGAAGGGGGGGAGTTAGCCGAGGCCCGCGTAAGGTCGGCCCGGGGGGGAGGGGCCGACGTGAATGATCCTACGCGATGATCCGGGATTGTGTGTGCGTGGGGATCGCCACTTTCCAAGATTTTTTGGGTCGATTTACCCGCCGTCGTGGCAGACTCCGCCCAGGTAGCTGGACCGGTCGGTTGGTCGTGCGCGGCCCGATTTTGTGACTGTTGTCAAAAATGCTGTCGCGCAGGCTTTTACGGGCGAAGGGGAGCGGGCTACCAGGTCGATGTGCACTGTGAAAAACGTGCCGACCGGCCGCTGTGTGTCGGTGATCGCGATCCCGGCTTCGGCTCCCGGGCTACGGATTTGGTCGGATTTGTCGCGTGTCGTTCCGGGGCGGGCATGTCGTGTGCGCGGGACTCGAGTACCGGTTCGGGCCCGAATCGGGTAGTGCGCTACGCGCGATGGCATGGGTACCCGAGCGGGATGATCGAACCGGTCGCATCCCGATCCGGCACCCCCGAGCACCGCCCGGAACGGGATGCGACCGTCTTATGTCACATCCGGCCGGGGGTGCGGTTTCAGTCGAATGTCCAGGTCGACCACAAATCGGATGAAATTGTCGGTGCCCAGGGCAATACTGACTCGGGTAATGGTCGCCGCGCCCGAAAACTCAGGAGAATCATGCCCGACGCAATAGTCGCCGAGGGTCTGGTCAAACGATACGGCCAGTTGGTCGCCCTCGATGGACTCGATCTGTCGGTGCCCGAGGGCACCGTCACCGCACTGCTCGGACCCAACGGTGCGGGGAAGACCACCACGGTCCGGGTGTTCACCACTCTGCTGATTCCGGACGCGGGCCAGGCGACGGTCGCGGGTATCGATGTGCTCCGCAATCCACAGGCGCTGCGCTCGCGCATCGGCGCGTCGGGACAATACGCAGCGGTCGACGAATATCTCACCGGATTCGAAAATCTGGAAATGGTGGGGCGGCTCTATCACATGGGTGTGCCGCGCAGTAAGGAGCGCGCTCGGGAATTGCTGGAGCGATTCCGACTCAGCGACGCCGCCGACCGACCGGTCAAGGGCTACTCCGGCGGTATGCGCCGACGGCTCGACCTGGCGGGTGCGCTGGTGGCCAATCCGCCGGTGCTCTTTCTCGACGAGCCGACCACGGGACTCGATCCGCGAGCGCGCCTCGATCTCTGGGATGTCATCGAGGAACTGGTGGCCGGCGGCACCACGCTGCTGCTCACCACGCAGTACATGGAGGAGGCCGACCGGCTGGCCGACTCGATCGCGGTGATCGACCACGGCAAGGTGATCGCCCGCGGCACCGCGGACGAGCTGAAGACCCTGGTCGGCGGGGATCGCATCGAGCTCACCGTCGACCACGCCGACAACCTCGGGACCGCCCAGGAGGCGCTGAAGGGCTTGGCGGATGGGGAGATCCACCTGGAGCCCGGGCTGCGGCGGATCACCGTTCCGGTCAGCGACGGGTCACAGGCGCTCATCGATGCTATCGGCATGTTGAGCAAGCACAACGTGCAGATCCACGATGTCGGCCTGCGCCGTCCCTCGCTCGACGACGTCTTCCTCACACTGACCGGGCACGAGGCCGAGGAGCTGGTCAACGGCAACGGAAGCAAGTCCGCCGACCGGCTCGAAGCCACAGAAGGACGGAACCGATGACCGCGGCGACCACGACCCTGGACACCAGAACCACGATATCGCTCGGCGAACGCCTGTCTTTCGTCTTCAGCGACAGCGTGACGATCGCGAAGCGCAATGTCATCAAGATCAAGCGCGTACCCGACGTGCTGATCTTCTCGACGCTGTCGCCGATCATGTTCGTGCTGCTGTTCGCCTACATCTTCGGTTCGGCGATCGAGGTGCCCGGTATGTCGGGCGGCTATCGCGAGTTCCTGATCGCGGGCATCTTCGCGCAGTCGGTGGTGTTCGGCGCGACCTTCACCGGATTGGGTCTGGCCGAGGATATGCAGAAGGGCATCATCGACCGGTTCCGCTCGCTGCCGATGGCGCCCTCGGCCGTGCTGGTCGGGCGCACCATCAGCGATGTGGTGATCAACGTGGTCAGCCTGGTGGTGATGTCGCTGACCGGTCTGGTCGTCGGCTGGCGGATCCGCGGGTCACTCCTCGACGCGGTGCTGGCTTATGTGCTGTTGCTGCTGTTCGCCTATGCGATCTCGTGGATCATGGCCGTGGTCGGTCTGCTCGTCCGCGCGCCCGAGGTGTTCAACAACGCCAGCTTCATGGTGATCTTCCCGCTGACCTTCCTGGCGAACACCTTCGTGCCGCTCGAGAATCTGCCGACGGCGCTGCGGATCTTCGCCGAATGGAATCCGGTTTCCGCGGTTACCCAGGCGACCCGTGAGCTGTTCGGCAACACCAGCCCGATGGCGCCGCAATCGGATGCCTGGTCCATGCGGCATCCGGTGGTGACCACGCTGGCGTGGGTGGTGATCATCCTGGTGGTGTTCATCCCGCTGGCCCTGCGGCAATACAAACGCACCGTCAGCCGCTGACCGGACGTAGCGCCCGGTCAGCGGTAACCGGTCGTCAGCGACTGTTGTCCGCGCCCGCGCCCGCCAACGGGGTGGGCGCGGAGCCGTTGCGGGAGTATCCGATTCGCGGCGGTGCCGATGCGGGTTCCGGCGGCTGCGGACGCTTGCTGCGTGCCAGCAGGGCGACGCCACCGGCCAGCGCGACGACGGCCGCGGCGATTAGTCGGTTACGAGAACGTGCGGATACGTGAAGGCGCCCCAAGGTCATTCGACAACTGTGGCACACACCGCCGCTTCGTGCAGTAGCTCCAGTTCACAGCCGTACCCGGCCCGGTTCGGGGAAGAATCCGGCGATCGTGGCACGATGGGCGGCGTGACCTCACCGAATCAGACCGCCGTGGCGACGCTGCACACCAATCACGGCGATATCAAGATCTCGCTCTTCGGCAACCACGCCCCGAAGACGGTGCGGAACTTCCTCGGCCTGGCCGACGGATCGGCGCCGTACCAGACCGAGAACGCGAGCGGAGGAACCTCCGGGCCGTTCTACGACGGCGCCGTCTTCCACCGGGTGATCGACGGGTTCATGATTCAAGGTGGTGACCCGACCGGCACCGGACGCGGTGGACCCGGCTACGAATTCGGCGACGAATTCCATCCGGAGCTGCGCTTCGACCGTGGATATCTGCTGGCGATGGCGAATGCGGGACCTGGCACCAATGGTTCGCAGTTCTTCATCACCGTCGGCGCGCAGCCGCACCTGAACCGCAAGCACACCATCTTCGGGGAGGTCGTCGACCCCGATTCGCGCAAGGTCGTCGATGCCATCGCGACCACCGCGACCGATCGCAACGATCGTCCGAAGGAAGCCGTCACCATCTCCAAGATCACCATCGAGTAGTCCGATGAACGCTCAGCCGCCCGCACCGACGTGCGTCCGCCACCCCAATCGCCCGACGGGCCTGGCCTGCACGCGTTGCGGGCGGCCGGCCTGTCCGGAGTGCCTGCGCCCCGCGGCGGTCGGGCAACACTGTGTCGACTGTGTCCGCCAAGGCCAGCGCGAGGTCCGGCCGGTCCGGACCGTGGCCGGTGCGCAGACCGCGCGGAATCCGATTCCGTATGTCACCTATGTCCTGATCGCGCTGAATACGATCGTGTTCGCGGTCACCGCGGGCCAATCGCGCTCGCTGGTGGAGAACACCGCCCGATCCGCGTTATATGTCGACTGGGTGCTGTACCCGCCCGCGGTGGCGCACGGCCAGTGGGTGCGGCTGATCGGATCCGGCTTCTTGCACTACGGGCCGATCCATCTGCTGCTCAACATGTTCGCGTTGTACGTGGTTGGCCGCAGCATCGAGCCGGTCCTCGGACGGGTGCGCTATCTGGTGGTCTACCTGGTCTCACTGCTCGGCGGTTCGGCCGCCGTCATGGTTTTCGCCAGGGACAGCCTCACCGCGGGTGCGTCGTGCGCGGTGTACGGCCTGTTCGGTGCGATCACGGTGATCTTGATCCGGGTGCGGCAGAACCCGAATCAGATGTTGATCCTCATCGGCATCAACGTTTTCATCAGCTTCTCGCTGCCCGGCATCTCCTTGGCCGGACACCTCGGCGGCTTGGTCGCGGGAACTCTCGCCGCGCTCGGCATCTTGTTCCTGCCCGAGTGGTTGCGCGCGAAATCCCAGGAGACGGTGCGGCTGATCGGCTGGGCGGCGGTGTCCGCGGTCGCCGTTGTGGCGCTGGCTGTCATCGTCGCCGCGGCGTATCACTGACGAGCCAGGGGTGGGCTGCAGCAGCGGTCGGTCCCGAGATGCTTCACGTGAAACGTTGCCGCCGACGCGTATTCAGCGCATCGCTATCGCGCCAAGCCGTGCGCGACAAGGGATTCGAAGACGTCGTCGGGGCTGGTGCCGAGGTCCCAGCGGCCGAAGATCAGCAGGCGTTCGTCGCCGTGGTGCTGGACGTCGATTTCGAGCATCGGATTCTTGCGACCGAGGCGCCGGTAGCCGACGACGCGCGCTCGCAGGATCTGGTCGCGGGTGTATTCGGTGGGGCCGGTGAGGGTGCGGACCACCAGCCGTGGCTCAGCGTCGGAGGAGATGCTCAGTCGCGGGCGCTGCCGGAATCCGAGCCCGGCCAGCGCCAGTAGACCGACCGCGGCCAATCCGATCAACAGACGGCTGGGTCCGTCCTTGGCGAGGATGGCGGCACCGGCCAGCACCACACCGCCGATGGTGACCGCGACGAGCGCTGCGACCGGCGTGGTCCACGTGGTGCGCGGCGCGGGAGTCAGCGGATCAGGCGAATCGGATTCGGGATCCACGCGTCACTTTCCCCAATCGTTCCTCGAGTTGTCCACATGGTTATCCACAGGTGTGAATGAATGACACGTCTGTAATCCGGCCGTTAGCGACTGCTTGCAGGTCGCTCGAAACGATCAGCCGGGTAGGAGCGGTCAGCGCCACCGCATTGTCATGATCAGCCCGACGACCATCAACCCGAAGCCGATGAGGAAGTTCCACGCGCCGAGATCCGCCATCCAGGTGATGCGGTCGTTGGCCAGGTAGTAGACGAGCAGCCAGATCAGCCCGGCCAGCATGAAGCCGAGCATGATCACGACGTACCAGACCGGGGACGGCCCTACCTTCACCTTTACCGGTGTGCGGCTGGCGGGATTGATCGTGTAGTCGGTCTTCTTGCGGACCTTCGACTTGGGCATGTCGTCCTCGTGTTCGGCGTTCAGGTCGGGTACCGGTGGAGAGATTCGGTTGAATTATGGTGCCGAGCTCGCTCGCCACGGAACCCGATCCGGCGGGAGCCAGGACGGTCCGGGCGCGGGATCGGGTCCCCTCCGGGTCTGCCTCTAGGCTAACCCAACTGGTAATGCGTGCGACGGCCCGCCGGGTCGCCACGTAATCTCGACACCATGCGTGTACTGGTCGTCGACAACTACGACAGCTTCGTGTTCAACCTGGTGCAGTATCTCGGCCAGTTGGGTGCCGAGGCCGTGGTCTGGCGCAATGACGATCCACAGCTGACCGATCTGGACGCCGTGGTCACCGAATACGACGGCATCCTGATCAGCCCCGGCCCCGGCACCCCGGATCGGGCGGGCGCGAGCATCGACCTGGTGCACGCCTGCGCCCGGCACCGCATTCCGCTGCTCGGGGTGTGCCTCGGACATCAGGCGATCGGCGAGGCGTTCGGCGGCACCGTGACCAGGGCGCCGGAGCTACTGCACGGCAAGACCAGCTCGGTGTTCCATATCGGTGCCGGCGTGTTGGCCGGTCTGCCCGACCCGTTCACCGCGACGCGCTACCACTCGCTCACCGTGCTCGAGAACACCCTGCCGGCCGATATCGAGGTGCTCGGGCGCACCGAGACCGGAATCGTGATGGCCATGCGCCACCGCACGCTGCCCATCCACGGCGTGCAGTTCCATCCCGAATCGGTGCTGACCCAGAGTGGGCACCGGATGCTGGCGAACTGGCTCGAGATCTGCGGCGAACGTCCGTCCGAGAGCCTGGTGGAGATGCTGGAGGCGGAGGTCGCGGCACTGGTGACTCAGTGACGCACCGTCCCTACGTCCTGCTGTCCGTCGCGGTCAGCGTCGACGGGTACATCGATGACGCGAGTCCCCAGCGTTTACTGCTGTCGAACGAGGCGGACTTCGACCGGGTGGATGCGGTGCGCGCGGATTCCGACGCGATCTTGATCGGTGCGGAAACGCTGCGGCGCGACAATCCCCGGTTGCTGGTCAGCAGTGCGGAGCGCCGGGCCGCGCGCCTCGCGGCGGGTAAGCCGGAGTACCCACTGAAGGTCACCGTCAGCGCGCGTGGCGATCTGGATCCCGAACTGCGGTTCTGGCATCACGGCGGTGACAAACTCGTCTACACCACCAACACCGGTGCGGCGAAGCTCGGGGACCGGTTGGCGGGCCTCGCGGAGGTCGTCTCCCTCGGCGGTGATATCGATCTCGGTGCACTGCTCGACGATCTCGGCCGCCGCGGCATCGCCCGGATGATGGTCGAGGGCGGCACTCGGATGCATACCGAGTTCCTTTCGGCGGATTTGGCCGACGAATTGCAGATGGCGGTCGCACCGATTCTCGTCGGGCACGCCGCGGCCCCGCGCTTTCTCGGCCCGGCCGAGTTTCCGAGCCGCCGGATGCGGCTGGCCGATGTCACTCGGATCGGTGATGTCGCGCTGCTGCGCTACCTGCCGCAAGAGTCCGACGGCGGATGACCGCCGCCCAGAATCACGGAGGTCTGTCGATGTCGACCGATGACGTCCAATTCATGCGCAGGGCAATAGCACTGGCGCGGTTGTGCCCGACCAGCCCGACCGCGTTCTCGGTCGGCGCCGTGATCGTGACCGATGGCGCTGAAATCGCCACGGGCTACTCCAGGGAGACCGATGCGAAGGTCCATGCCGAAGAGTCCGCGCTGGACAAGCTCGACGCGGACGATCCCCGGCTGGCCCGGGCGACGATCTACAGCACGCTGGAACCGTGTTCGCAGCGCGCCACCGCGACGCGCCTGCCGTGCACCGATCGGATCCTGCGGGCCGGGATTCCGCGCGTCGTCATCGCCTGGCGGGAACCGACGACCTTCGTGACCAATTGCATCGGTGTGGAGAAACTGCGGCAGCACGGCGTCGAGGTGGTCGAACTACCGGAGCTGGCCGAGGCGGCGATGTCGATGAATCGCCACCTGGATCTGTCCTAACCGTAGCGATTGCTTGCAGGTCGCTCGAAAGGGTCAGCCGTAGCGATTGCTTGCAGGTCGCTCGAAAGGGTCAGCCGTAGCGATTGCTTGCAGGTCGCTCGAAAAGGTCAGCCGTAGCGATTGCTTGCAGGTCGCTCGAAAAGGTCAGCCGTAGCGATTGCTCACGGCGGGCCGAGGACGTATGTCGTGATCGAAACCGTTCCGTTCTTCCCGATCGATGAACCCGCGGCGGGCTGCTGGCTGATGACGCGGCCGACGCTGTTGGTGTCGAAGGTGCCCTGGGTGGACTGGCTGATCTGAGCGGATGTGCCGGTCCAGCCCGCCTGTCGCAGCTTGTCCACGGCTTGCGCGGTGGACAGGCCGATGAGGCTCGGCATGGTGATGTCTCCGTTGGAGACCTGCACCGTCACTACGGACCCCTTATCGGCGGTGGTGCCGCCCGTCGGGTTCGTCGCGATTACCTCGCCCTTCGGCTTCGACGACGGCACCTCCTGAACGCTGATCTTGAACCCGGCGCTGTCCACCAGATTCGGCTGCGCGACGCTGATGTCCTGCCCGATCACGTTCGGCACCCGGACCTGTTCGGGGCCCGCACCGAGAATGACGACGATGGCCTGGTCGACGTCGACCCGCGAGCCCGCCGACGGGTCGGTGCCGATCACCTTGTCGGTCTCCTGCTCGCTGGACGGTTTGCGCTGCACCGTCGGATCCATCCGCAGACCACTGGAGTTCAGCTGCTGCTCGGCCTGCTGCTGGGTCATGCCGTCCAGTCGCGGCACCTGGACCTGCGCCGGTCCGGTGGAGACCTGGACGGTGATGGTGCTGCCCTTGTCGACCCGGGAGCCACCCAGCGGTTGGGTGGAGATGACATTGCCGGTGGCGACCTTGTTATCCGGCTTCTGCTGGATGGCCACCGTGAAGCCGAGCTTCTGCAGCGCGTCCTGGGCCTGTTGCGCGGATTTGTTCGAAAGGTCGGGTATGGCAATCTGATCCGGTCTGGCACCGGGACCTATCAATACCCAGAACAGTGCGAACGCCACGATGACCGCGGCGGCCGCGGCGAGCGCGATATAGATATTGCGGCGCGGATTCGCCGCATCGGCGGGCTCCTGCTCGGCGGTGTCGTCATTGCGCTCGACGGTGCGGAAGTTGCGCGGCGGCGGTTCGTTGGAGCCGAGGATGGTGGTGCGGTCCTCGTCGGTCATCACCATCGGTGCGCTGGGCTTCTGGCCGCCGAGCACGCGGATCAGATCGGCGCGCATCTCGGCGGCGGTCTGGTACCGGTTGGCCGGATTCTTGCTCATCGCCTTGAGCACGACGGAGTCCAGTTCGCGCGGCACCCCGGCGAAGACGTGCGAGGGCAGCCGCGGATCCTCCCGGACATGCTGGTAGGCGACCGCGACCGGGGAATCGCCGGTGAAAGGCGGCTCACCGGTGAGGATTTCGAACAGCACGCAGCCGACGGAGTAGACGTCCGAGCGGGCGTCGACGGTCTCACCGCGCGCCTGTTCGGGCGAAAGGTATTGCGCGGTACCGATAACGGCGGCGGTCTGGGTCATCGGGTTGGCGCTGTCGGCGATGGCGCGCGCGATGCCGAAGTCCATCACCTTCACCGCACCAGCCCGGTTGATCATGATGTTGGCCGGCTTCATATCGCGGTGCACGATTCCGGCCTTATGACTGAAATCCAGTGCGGCGCAGACATCGGCGACGATCTCCATCGCGCGGCGTGCCGGAATCGGCCCCTTGCCGCGCACGATATCGCGCAGCGTATCGCCGTCCACGTACTCCATCACGATGTACGGCAGCGGACCGCCGTCCACCTCCGCCTCACCGGTGTCGTAGACCGCGACGATGGCCGGATGATTCAGGGCGGCGGCGTTCTGCGCCTCGCGCTTGAAGCGCAGATAGAACGTGGGGTCGCGGGCCAGGTCGGCACGCAGCACCTTGATCGCCACGTCCCGGCTCAGCCGTAGATCGCGCGCCTTGTGGACTTCGGACATGCCGCCGAACCCGATGATCTCACCCAGCTCGTAGCGGGAGGAGAGATTCTTCGGGGTCGTCATGGTTGTCCTTGCGGAGTAGCAGCGCCGGGGGTGGCCGAGGGTCCTCGGGCACCGGGACTATCCGGAAATGGTAAATCGAGCGTAGGGAACCACGAGCCTCTGGTGGTCGTGGACGGACTCGTCGTCTTCGACGATTTCGTCGTACTCGGCGCGGTGCTCGACGGGGTTGTCGTCGGTGGTTGCGTCGTCGTCGGTTCCGAGGCGGTCGTCGGCGGCGGGGGCGGGGCCGGCCTGGTCGTGGTGATGACCGTCGTCGGTTCTTCGGTCGTCGGCGGCGGCGTGGTGACCGGCGGCGGTGCGACCTTAGAGGTGGTGGTGGGCGCGCGCACGGTGTCCGGGTTGGTGTCGCCACCGAAGAGCAGCCAGAGGACGAGACCGACGAGCAGCACGGCGCCGACGGCGACGCCCGCGCCGACCTTCTGTCCCGTGCTGAATCCCGGCTTGCCGTGACTATTCGAGGTGCCACGTCCGGTCGGCGGCGTGGCACCGGATGCGCTGGTGCCAAGCACGGTCGCGGGAGCGCCGACAGCGGTGTGCCCGGTCGCGCCGCCCGCCGGCGTTGCCGGAGTGTTGTACCGGACCGTTGGGCCTTCGTAGTCCCGTGACGGCAGGATCACCGTCGGGCCGGGCGGCAAGACCCGGGTTGCGCCCGTCGTCGGTTCGGCGGTGCCGCTCGGCGGCGGCGGGCGGCGTCCGGCGCGGACCGCCGCGACGGCGTCGGCGAACTCGCCGCCGCGCGCGTAGCGACGCGTCGGATCCTTGCCCAGGGTGATCTCGATGAGCTCACGCACATTGGGCGGCAGATCCGACGGCATCGGCGGCGGGGCCTCGCGCACATGCTTCATCGCGACGGTGATCGCGCCGTCGCCGCTGAACGGCCGCTGCCCGGCCAGCGCTTCGTAGCCGACCACGCCGAGGGCGTACACATCACTGGCGGCGGTCGCGTCTTCGCCGACCGCCTGCTCCGGCGCGATGTACTGGGCGGTGCCCATCACCATGCCGGTCTTGGTGACCGGGGAGGCGTCGACCGCCTTGGCGATGCCGAAGTCGGTGATCTTCACCTGACCGGTCGGAGTGACCAGGATGTTGCCCGGCTTCACATCACGGTGCACCACGCCGGCGGCGTGTGCGATCTCGAGTGCGCGGCCGGTCTGCTCCAGCATGTCCAGACCCTGGACCACCGAGAGTCGGCCGAGCCGGTTCAGCACCGTATTGAGCGGTTCGCCCTGCACCAATTCCATGACCAGATACGCGGTTTCACCGCCGCTCGGGTCCATGGTCTCGCCGTAGTCGTAGATCCCGGCGATGCCGGGGTGATTCAGCTGTGCCGTGGTCTTGGCCTCGCTGCGGAATCGGTGCCGGAACGTGGGGTCGGCCGAGAACTCCGACTTGAGTACCTTCACCGCCACCCGGCGGTCCAGCCGAGTGTCCAGCGCCTCCCAGACCTGACCCATACCGCCGGTCGCGATCAGGCGATGCAGGCGATATCGGTCGGCAATCATCGCACCGTTGTTCAGCATCCGGGCCCCCGTACATCCACTCGCACGTTCATATCTCTCAGCGCCCTCGCAGACCGGCGTCCAGCACCGCGCGGGCAATCGGCGCGGCCACCGAGCCACCGGTCGCGGCCAATGCCCGGTCGCCACCGTTCTCCACGATCACCGCGATGGCGATCTTGGGGTTCTGTGCGGGGGCGAAGGCGATGTACCAGGCATGCGGTGGCGTATTGCGCGGATTGCTGCCGTGCTCGGCGGTTCCGGTCTTAGAGGCAATTTGGTACCGGGTTTGGCCGTGTCCGACGGTGTTGTCCTCCGACGCGATCATCAGGTTGGTCAGCGTCGACGCTACCTGGGCGCTGACGGCTTGGCCGACTGAGACGGGTTTGTTCTTCGAGAGCTCGCTCAGATCGGGTCCCTGCAGTTGATCGACCAGGTATGGCTCCATGCGGACGCCGCCATTCGCGACGGTCGCGGCGATGACCGCGTTATCCAGTGGCGTGAGCGCGACATCGCGCTGGCCGATGCTGCTCTGGGCCAGTGCCGCATTGTCCGGAATCGTGCCGACGGTGCTCTCGGCCACCGGAATCGGAATGCCGCGGTGCGCGCCGATGCCGAACGCGGCGGCCTCGTCCTTCAGGTTCGATGCGCCGACCTTGAGGCCCAGTTCGACGAACGCGGTGTTGCAGGATCTGCGGAACGCCTCGGTGAGTGTCGCGGTCGGGCCGTTGCCGCAGGTGGAGCCGTTGTAGTTCTCCAGCGTGGTGGTGGTGCCGGGCAGCGTGATGGTGGGCGCCGCGGTGAACTGGTCATCCGGGGTGGCGGTGCCGTTGGCCAGTGCGGCGGCGGTGACGACCACCTTGAAGGTGGACCCCGGGGGATAGGTCTGCGACACAGCACGATTCAACATGGGTTGGCGCTGATCCGCACTCAGCTCTTCCCAAGATTTGGTGCCTTGGGCGCCGTCGTGCCCGGACAGCAGGTTGGGGTCGTAGCTGGGGGTGGAGACCATGGTGAGAATCTTGCCCGTACTCGGCTCCACCGCCACCACGGAGCCGGTGAAGCCCTTGGCGGTCAGCTGCTCGTAGGCGACCTGCTGCATCATCGGATCCAGCGTGGTCAGCACATTGCCGCCGCGCGGGTCACGACCGGAGATCATATCGATCAGGCGGCGCCCGAACAGCGAATTGTCCGAACCGTTCAGCACGGTGTCCTCGGCGCGCTCCAAACCCGTGCTGCCGTACTGCATCGAGTAGAAGCCGGTGGCCGGCGCGTAGGCCTCGGGGTCGGTGGGGTAGGTGCGGAGGTATTTGTAGCGGTCGTCGGTGGCGACCGAACTGGCCAGCACGGTGCCGCCCGCGGAGATCTGCCCGCGCTGGCGCGCGTACTCGTCGAGCAGCACGCGCGAATTGCGCGGATCGTTGCGGTAGTCATCGGCCTTGATCACCTGCACGTAGGTGGCATTGATCAGCAGCGCGACGATCATGAGCATCACCGCGACCGCGACCCGTCGTAGCGGTGTGTTCATTCCTGCGGCCTCGCTTCCGGTTTACGCAGAAGCTCGGTAGTCGCGTCCGCGATCGGGGCCACCGGATCCTTCTTGCGTACCGGCGCCGGGGCGCGGGCCGCGTCGGAGACCTTGATCAGCAATGCCAGCAGCGCGTAATTGGCCAGCAGCGACGAACCACCGTACGACATGAACGGGGTGGTGAGACCGGTCAGCGGAATCAATTTGGTGACACCGCCGACCACCACGAACAGCTGAATCGCGATGGTGAACGACAAGCCCGCGGCCAGCAGCTTGCCGAAGCTGTCGCGCACGGCCAGCGCGGTCCGCAGCCCACGCACGACGAAGACCAGGAACAGCAGCAGTACCGCGGCGAGCCCGAACAGGCCGAGTTCCTCACCGATGGTGGTGATGATGAAGTCGGTCTTGGCGAAGGGCACCTGCGAGGGCCGCCCGCTGCCGAGCCCGGTGCCGGCGAGTCCGCCGGTGGCGAGCCCGAACAGCGACTGCGAGATCTGGTAGCCGGTGTTGTTGTAATCGGCGAACGGATGCAGCCAGGTCTGGGTGCGCACCCGCACATGGCTGAAGGACTGGTAGGCGAAGAAGAACCCGATGCTCAGCAGCACACCGCCGATGACGAGCCAGCCGACCCGCTCGGTCGCGATGTAGAGCATCACCAGCACGGTGCTGAAGATCAACAGCGAAGTGCCGAGATCCTTTTCGAAGACCAGCACCCCGATGCAGACGATCCACACCACCAGGATCGGCCCGAGATCGCGGGCGCGCGGGAACTCCATACCGAGGAAATGCCGCCCGGCCGCGGTGAACAGATCGCGCTTGGCGACCAGCACCGAGGCGAAGAAGATGATCAGCAGAATCTTCGCGAATTCGCCGGGCTGCACGCTCAATCCGGGCAGCCTGATCCAGATCTTGGAGCCGTTCGTCTCCGAATACGCGCCGGGCAGCAATGCCGGAATCGCCAGCGCGACAAGACCGACGAGGCCTAAGGTGTAGCCGTAGCGGGCCAGCGTGCGGTAATCGCGCAGCACGACCAGGATCGCGATGAAGATGATCATCCCCAGACCGGTCCACAGGATCTGCTGATTGGCGTCGGGGGAGGGGATCGGCCACGAGTTGTAGGCGGCGGTCTGCGCATCGGCGAGATCGAGCCGATGGATTAGCACCAAGCCGAGTCCGTTGAGTAGCGCGGCGATCGGTAAGAGCAGCGGATCGGCGAATGGCGCGAAGCGCCGCACCGCCATATGCGCCACCGCGAACAGGGCCAGATAGGCGAAACCATATTTGGCGATTTCCCAGGTGACCGACTGCTCCTGGCTGGCCTCCACCAGGAACAGCGAGACGGTGACGATCACCGTCGCACCGGCGAGGAGTAACAGTTCGGCATTGCGCCTGGTCGACGGCGGCGGCGCAGGCGCGAATCCGCCGGGAGGACTGGGAAAGGCCCCAGCGGACGGCGGTGCCGGAGCGGACATCAGTCCGTCACCCGGCAAGGCTCCCCCGCCGTCTGGGGATTCGGCGACGCCGTCGCCGTCGGGGTCTTGGCGTCCGGACTCTTGGTCTCGGCCGCTTGCTCGGGTGTAGACCGGTTCTCGCTGGTCGGCGCGACCGAGGTCGGCGCGGGCGTACCGGGTTGCGCGGGCGGTTCGGCGGGCGGAACGACCCCAGGCTGCGGCACCGACTCCTTGGGCGGGCAGACGGGCAGCAGTTCCTTCTGCGCGAGGGTCTGCATCTGCTTGCGGGCCTCGTCCAGCGAGCCCGGCGGCAGTCCCTTGTCAACTTGATCGTGCCCGGTCTGCTTGAGATCGGCGACCGCGAGCGCCTTGCACTTCGGCGGCAGATCTTCGCCCGGCTGCGCCAGCGTGAGAGTGCCGCTCTTGTCGACACAGCCGATCGATTCGACCTCGTGGATCGAATACCCGAGCACCGAACCGGGGAGCCCGCGCAGGATGACGACCTGGCCGCCATCGGCGCCGACGTAGTAGTTGCTGCGAATCATCTTGTAGCCGACCAGCAATCCGACGCCAGCGGCCACCACGAGGGCGACCGCCAGCAGGATCCAGCGCAGCTTGTGCGATTTGCTCTGCGGGGGTGGTTCGGGGGCGGCGGCACGGCGCGGCTCCGCCCGGGGCGGGCGCATCGCGGCCGCGCGACCGGCGGCGGTATTCGGCGGCGGCGTGTCATCGTCTTGACCCGAGGCCGCGCCTGCGACGATCGGATGGCTCTGCCCGTAGTCGAGATCGATGACATCGGCGACGACCACGGTGACGTTGTCCGGACCGCCGCTGCGCAACGCGAGCTCGATGAGCCGGTCGGCACATTCGTCGGTGCTGCCCTCGCGCATGGTGTTGGCGATAGTCTCATCGCTGACCACATCGGAGAGTCCGTCCGAGCACAGCAGATAGCGATCGCCGGCCCGAGCCTCGCGCATGATCAGCGTCGGCTCGATCTCGTTGCCGGTGAGCGCGCGCATGATCAGCGAACGCTGTGGATGGGTGTGCGCCTGCTCGGGCGTGATGCGGCCCTCGTCCACCAGTGACTGGACGAAGGTGTCGTCACGGGTGATCTGGGCCAGCTCACCGCCGCGCAGCAGATAGGCGCGGGAGTCGCCGATGTGGACGAGGCCGAGTTTCTTGCCCGCGAACAGGATTGCGGTGAGCGTGGTGCCCATGCCGTCGAGTTCGGGCTCCTCCTCGACATGATCGGCGATCGCCGCATTGCCCTCATGGGTGGCTGCGTTGAGCTTGCCGAGCAGATCGTCGCCGGGCTCGTCGTCGTCGAGATGGGCCAGCGCGGCGATCATCAGCTGGGATGCGACCTCGCCCGCGGCGTGGCCGCCCATACCGTCGGCTAGTGCGAGCAGCCGTGCGCCCGCATAGACGGAGTCCTCGTTGTTGCCTCGGACAAGACCGCGGTCGCTGCGCGCTGCGTAGCGGAGAACAAGTGTCACGATCGCAGCTCGATCACTGTTTTGCCGACACGGACAGGGGTGCCGAGTGGAACTCGGACTGCGGTGGTGACTTTCGCGCGGTCGAGGTAAGTGCCATTCGTCGAGCCGAGGTCTTCGACGTACCAGTCGTCACCACGCGGTGATAGCCGCGCATGCCTGGTTGAGGCGTAGTCATCGGTGAGTACCAGCGTTGAGTCGTCCGCACGTCCGATCAGCACCGGTTGGGTGCCGAGCGAGATGCGAGTGCCGGCGAGTGAACCTTGAGTCACCACAAGAAATTTGGCGCCCTTCTGGCCTCGGCTGAAAGACGGCAGCACCGCGGAACCGCGTGCGGCCCTGGGCTGTATCCGGATGCCGGATGCCGCGTAGATGTCGCTGCGCAGAGTGCGCAACACCGCCCACACGAATAACCACAACAGCAGCAGGAACCCCGCACGGGTCAATTGCAGGATAAGTCCCTGCACGGCGCTCCACCTCCTGTTCGACCGTGTACGTCGGTGCCGTAGGTGCGAGTTCGCCCCCACCGGCTTGCTGGTTTCGCGAGCCCCGGTCCCGGTGACGCGCGTGTGTTGGCAGCATCATAGGGCCGTGGGTCGAGTTCGATCACGATACGACAGCAGAATCCCTGTACGCCATGTCGTGACCTGCACCGCGAGCTTACGGGATCAGACGATACGGATCAGAATCTCGGAATGCCCGGCGCGGATGACATCACCGTCGGCGAGCTGCCAATCCTGCACGGGAGAACCGTTGACGAGAGTGCCGTTGGTCGAGCCGAGATCCGAGAGCATCGCGGTCTGGCCGTCCCAACGAACTTCGATGTGCCGACGTGAGACTCCGGTATCCGGCAGCCGGAAATGCGCGTCCTGGCCACGGCCGATGATATTGCTGCCCTCGCGAAGCTGATAGGTGCGGCCGCTGCCGTCGTCGAGTTGTAGCGTCGCCGAGTAACCCGAACCGGCTTGTGCGCCAGCGCCGTACGCGGGGGCCGCGTAACCGCCGCCCTGGGCGCCGTAGCCGGGCTGTTGCGAGTAGGCCTGGCCGTAGCCGCCCTGCTCCTCGGGCGCGGCGTAGCCCTGCTCGCCGTAACCGGGTTCCGCATAGCCCGGTTCGCCATAGGCGGGCTGGGCGTAGCCCTGCTGTCCGTAGCCCGGCTGCTGGCCGTATCCGCCCTGGTCGGCGTAGCCCTGCTCGCCGTAGCCGGGCTGGGCGTAGCCCTGCTGTCCGTAGCCCTGTTCGCCATAGCCCGGCTGACCGTAACCCGGCTCCTGGTACCCGGGCTGGGCGTAGTCCTGCTCGGCGTAGCCACCTTGCTGCTGGCCGTAGCCGCCACGCTCGCCATAGCCCTGCTGGCCACCGCCGTAACCCGGCTCCTGGTAGCCCTGGCCACCCTGCTGGTAGTCGTAGCCGTTCTGGTATTCGCCGTAACCCTGCTGCGGGTCCGCCGCCGGATAGTCGGCGCCACCGCCATAGGGCGCGCCGCCCCGGCCGTAGTCGTCGCGGTACGCACCGTTCGGCGGCCCGGGCCGCCCCGCTGGCGGCGGTGCGTACCCGCGGTTGCGTGGATCGGACTCCGCGGGCTCACGGCTTGGGTCGTAGCCTGAGTTCTGCGTCATGGGGCCAGCTCCTGGTTGCGGGTTTGCAGGTCGTTGTGGCGGGGGTTCGGGGCTACGAGCCGGGGTGGCTCGGCGGCCGATGTCGGGATCGACCCGACCGCTCGTCCTGAACTGTCCGGTGTGCAGCGTAAGTGATGCCTCGAATGCCACGTGTACTTCGCCGTAGGTCTGCCAGCCTTGCTCGCGGATATAGTCCTGGAGGTGTTTGGCGAACGCGCGGGTGGTGAGCTCGTGGTCGGCGTCGAGTTGTTGGTGATCAGAGGTGTTGATGGTGATCACATAACTGTTGGGCGCCAACAGATGTCCGCCACCCAGATCCTGGATATTGTCGGTGGCTTCTTGCTTGAGCGCCGCCTCGACCTCCTGGGGGACGACACTGCCCCCGAAGGCCCGTGCGAACACATCACCGACGGCGCCTTGCAGGCGACGCTCGAATCGAGAAACGATGCCCATCTCGGCCTCCCTTCGGTGAGCGTCTGTACTGATTCATAACAACGACACGCGGATATGGCGTGTCGCGTATCGACCACGTTCATTGCATGATATCCACGATCGTCCACACCTGTAACTCCTGGAAAGCCCAGCGGGTTCCCGTGGTCGCCTGGCCTGCGATCGAAGGCCGCCAGGCGCCGATTTCGTGTCCGGTCGACCCTCGTGATACTGTCTCCGAGTCGCTCGGGCGAGTGGCGGAATGGCAGACGCGCTGGCTTCAGGTGCCAGTGTCCTTCGGGACGTGGGGGTTCAAGTCCCCCTTCGCCCACACACGTTGCGGCTGGTCAGAGGTAAGATTCAATTGGATCTCTGACCGGCTGTCAACATTCCGGTCAACATCATGCATCCCACGGGATGTCGGCACAGTCACCATCATCATGGAGGACTTTGTGCCCACTCCACGTTCACGCACCAACAGTGACGGTTCTGTCACCTGGAAAGTGCCCTTCCGTCTGCCGCGTCCCGGCAACACGCCCAAGCAGACCTCCGAAACCTTCGATGACTACGAACCTGCGCAGAAGTTCGCAGATCTGCTTGAGAAGGTCGGGCCGATCGAGGCCCTGCGCATCCTCGAGGTGCAGCGCAGCGCGATCGTTGTCGCGCCGACGGTCACCGAATGGTGCCGGATCTACGTCGATCACCTCAGCGGCATCGAGCCGTACACCAAGAAGAAGTACCGGCAGTACATCGACAATGACATCGATCCCTTCATGGGACACATGCCCATCGACGCGGTCACCCAGTTCACCGACGCCGAGTGGGTCATCCACATGCAGGAGGAGAAGGAGTTCAAGCCGAAGACGATCCACAACAAACACGGATTCCTGTCCTCGGCGATGAAAGCAGCGGCGACGCTCAAGCCGCAATCATTGATCCCCTACAACCCGTGCTCTGGAACCCGGCTGCCGAAGATCTATGCCACTCGCATCATGTTCCTCGAACCCGACGAATATGAACTGTTCGTCGGCGCGATGCCTGAGCGGTGGGTACCGCAGGCCGAGTTCTCTACCGCTTCCATGGCGCGACCCGCAGAGGTCGCGGCGCTGCTGGTCGGTGACATCAACCGCGATACCGGCGCGGTGGACATCACCAAGGCATGGAAGTACACCGGCGGCAAGCTCAAACTGGGTCCACCCAAGACACAGCGAGGCGTCCGCGTCACCAACGTGCCGATGGAAACCCTCGACCTACTCGACCTGAACCGACCCGCACATGAGCTGCTGTTCCAGACCCAGCACGGCAACCCGGTCCGGCCCTGCTACTTCTATCAGAAGGCATTCGTTCCGGCGCTGAAGAGCCTCATCGTCCTCGACGAAAAGGGCGAGGTTGTCTCCGATGAGCTGAACGGTAAACGCCCTAGCCCGTATTGGTTGCGGCACACTGGAATCAGCTGGCGTCTACTCGGCGGTGCTCCATTGTTCGTGGTCTCCCGCGACGCCGGGCACGAGTCGGCCGTCATCACCGACAAGACCTACGGCCACCTCGATCGCTCCGCCAGCGCCGAGGCCGCCCAGGTCTTCGCCGCCCGCCTTCCGCGGTTGCACCGCCCGATCCTGTCCCTCGCCGCATGAACGCGTCAATTCGGCAGCACGCCGAAGCCCGGTTGTCGCGGCGCACCCCGTACTGGAAAGTCAAGAAGTCGCCGGTCCTGCTGAGCACCGACGAGTTCACCGTAGTACGCGATGCTTTGCCCGCGTTCTGGCATCGGCACGCCGACTTCCTTGCCCTGGGTGCAGCACGTCTCAACGAGACTGCTGCGGTGTTCGTGTGTGATGTCGATCCCGACACCGCTGGTTGCGAGATCTCCAAGACCTGGATGCCGACACGCGACGGATGGAAGATCCGGCCGAACAAGTACGGCCGCAGGGTGATCCGCGTGCCCGAGGCGCTGATCGATAGCCTTGACCTGGACCGGCCCGGTGACGAGCTGCTGTTCACGACCCGCTCGGGCGGTGCGGTCCTCGGCCATCGCTATGCCCAGGTGTGGAGACGAGCACTCGCGGATCTGCTCGACGGCCACGACGAATCCAGCGACCCACTGCACGGCAAACGGCCGCGCCCGCAGGACGTGCGCTGGAGCTGTGCCGAATGGCTGCTGTCCGCCGGGGCGTCCCTACCGTCGGTTGTCGCATACCTGGGCCTGGCGCGCATCGACACGTTGGTGCCCCTGATCGAGCGGTGTGTGCCTGAACTGGGCGCGAAGCTCACCGGGGTCACCCCCGTGGTCTCGTCACCGCCGGTCAGCCCGTAGTCCACCGCGCTGGCTCATTGCCGCCCGGCTGTTCGCAACGATCGACCTGCGGGCAGCCGGGCACTCGATCCGATCCAATTTCATTTCATTGCACACACGACAGACGCTATGAAATGAAATGCATTGAAATGAAATGAAATCCAATGCTCAAGGTCATCGACTCGTCCTCATCCACCACCTCTGATGCGTGCACCTATCCTGGCTGCGGTCGGCCGGTCGCGGTCAGCGAACACCGGCGTCGTCCGCTGGCGTACTGCGACGATCCCGGCCACACGGCTCTCAAGGCGCTGCGCAAGAAGCAGGCGCTGGCGAAGACGGCGGCCCGCGCCGAGGAAGCTGCCGCTCGCCGGACAGTCACCGGCGACGTCACTTCGCTGGTCGGACTCGTCGACCGCTTCGGCAAACTCGGCACTGAGCTCGACGCCGTGGTGACCGACGCTGGGGATCTATTCGACTCGATCCGCAATCCGGCCAACATTGCACGTGAGATCGCTGAGATCAAGCGCAGCACCGCGATCCAGGTCGCCGAAGCCGAACAGGCTCGTGCACATGCCGAGCAGGCCGCCGATGCGATGCGTCTACAGCGCGACCAATCTCGCGATCTCGAGCAGGTGGCCATCGATGCCGCCGATGAGGCTGCGACTGCCCTTGATGAGGCCAACGACCGAGTCGAGCAGGTGACCGCCGAGGCGAACCGGCGCATCGCCGACGCCGAAGCTGCCCGTGACAGCGTGTACGACGAAGCCGAACAGACACTCAAGCAGATGCGGGAGCACGTCGATGCCGCCCGCGCCGCGCAAGCACGAGCCGAAGGCGAACGCGATGCGGCGCTGAAGGCGGCCGAGTCGGATCGAGCCGAAGCATCCAGACTGCGTGAGGTCTTCGAGAGCCGGACCGAGGAGCACTCGTGCCAACTCGCTCAACTGCACGCGGTCCACACCGAGGCGCTCACGGCCGCGCATAGCGCCGCCGACAGGGCGGCACACGGTCATCGCCAGCAGATCGAACGAATCCGCGGCGACCACCGTGAACAGATGACTGCGGCGTTGGAACGGGCCGACGTCGACGTGGCCCGACTGCGTGCCGAGCTGGAGAGTGCCCGCCGACCGGCGGCGGCTACCAGCGCCTGACGGTGCCTGCGCGTTAGGCGTGGTGCGAACGAGACGGTGACACGGTCCGGAGACAGGTGCACGGGTTCCACCTGGGATCACTCTCCGGACCGTGTCGATCCCTGTCACGCGGTGTCGGCTGAGCCGCGTCCCAGGGGGTCAACCGGCTGGTGGTGGCAAACGGTGTCGGCGTTGCCGCCGACTCAATCCCGCTGCCTGGGTGAGCTTCTGGGCCGATGACTGACCCAACGCCTCTGTTGCTGACGGGGGCGAGCCATTCGCTGGCTGGGCGGTCTGCTCCAGCGCCTGGTCGATATCGCGCTCGGTCAGAAACCAGGTTCGACCCGCCCGGTGACCGGGCAACAGCCCGGCTCTCAGTTGACGTAGGTACCAGGCTCTCGATTTGCGCAGCCGCCGTGCGCCTTCCTCGACCGGATAGGTCTTCCCAGCTGCGTTGCCGTTGTCGCGGCCTGCGGTCTCGTCGTCTGGCGGGGCCGGTGGTTCCCTGGTCATCCCTCGGACCCCGAACCGTGCACCCCCCAGGCGATGTCGTTCTCGGCACCGGAGTAACCGATGCTGACTCGCGGACCACCAACTCTGGCGATTGTGGATTCGACGGCTGTTGCCGACCGGATTGGATCAGCGTGCGGCAGCGAATGGCCGACTCCGGTGGCCAGCTCGAAATCCGCCTCGATCTTGTCCGCGAGACGCGCCGATTGCGAGGCGGGCACGACGCCATCGCGCTCCGCGCCCAGGACGACGGTCGGAACCGCGCGCAACGTGGCTATGGTCTGCGGTCCCAGATAGAAGTGACGCAGAGCGTGCACAAAATCGCACAGCACCCGAGGGTCGCCGTTGTGGCGGCCAGTCACGAACGGGGAGCGTGATCCGTATCGCCTACTCAGTCTTCGGAAGCGGGCTTGTAGAGCTCGATGAGCCAAGACATTCAGCGCGTCGAGCGCCCCAGGACGGGGTCCGCTCAGCGCGTTGGGAATGGACAGGAAGTAACTCGGCAGGGCCGGGTACTCCGGGAACTCACCAGCCGGACTGAATAGCACGGCGGCGGCTAACTCCCGGAACTGGCGGGGATGGTGTTCAGCGAAAGCCTGGGCGACCAGGCTGCCCGCGGAGTGCGCAACGAGGATCACCCGGCCGGCCACACGTGAAACGATGGCGTCGAGGTCGGCCGCCATTGTCGCCAGTGTGGTGGTGGCCCTGCGGTGCGGCCATCCCGAATTGCCATGGCCACGCTGGTCGTAGAGATACAGATCGACGGTGTCGCCGAGGCGGCTTGTCAAATGTTCGGCCAGTGGAGCCCAGTAGGTCGAATCGGTCAGCAAGCCGTGCACGAAGATCACGGAGGTCTGTGCGCGGCCAGTGCCGAATCGCTTGGCCGACAGGCGAACTCCATCCGGGGTCGAGACAGCGAGGGTGCATTCCTTGGGGAAGGTCATGGGTTCGGTTCCTCATATAGGGACAGGGGGAGAGTGAACGGCATCGATGGCTGAGGAGCTGCCGGATGCCAGTGATCGAGCGACGTGGGTGTGGTGTGGTCGCACCGGACGACAGGCGGATCGGCATTCGCTGCCAGCAATTCCGCAGGGGGCCTGCGCCATCCGGCTTCGTCGCACATCGAGCAGGAACGTCGCCGAGTGCGTTCGGCGACCGCTGCTTCGTGCAACTCGTTGTGATGTCGGCGATCCCAGGCGGCACGAGCCCGGCGTGCGGTACGGCAGGCGCCGCACAAAGGTGTCATGGTCGTGCCGATATGTTGAGGGCATCGCCCTGGGGGAGCCGAATTCACAACCCATTCCTTTCGAGGAGCGCACGGCAGCGCGCACTTTCGGGTGATGGGATTCGCGGGCGTGCAACGAGATACGGGTGCGGCAGAACAGTTCGGCTGACGGAATTCGGAATCGATATTCTCGCGCAACGCGAATCAGACGATGTACGTAGGACAATCGCTTCGGTGGGAATGAGCCGCCCGATCGGAGGGGGTGATCGGGCGGCCCGCGCAATCCCTAGTGGGAAAGATTTGGATGCGTCGGAATTTCCACAGCGTTAACGGGTCGAAGCTCGACCAGTGGTGGTTGAATCCACGGGTTCTCCTGGTTCGAAGGTTTATCGGACTTCACCATCACAACCGTGTAATCCCGTGGGCGTCCACTGATTTCGACTACGCCATCGAGTGCAATACACCGACGGGTGTATGTGCGTGCATCTGCACTTGCAACGAGGTGGGTCGATGTGAGCTGCAACACGAACATGCATCGTTGTGACCTAAGCCACTTCCGCCTGGTGTGCGATCTCTTTGCAGCCGACGAAGCAGTGCAGAGCGTAGCCACCGCATTTGCCGGTCAGAAACTCGTTGACGCGCACCAAGTAAGGCTGGCGCGTGACCGGATCGAGGAGCGCCATGAACGGGTCGGCAGCGCTGCGGCCGTAGGCCATCCGTTCGTCACGGCTCCAACGTCGCCGGAACTCGGGATACTCCTCGAGCGCTCCCAGGAGCTCGTCAGCCCAGTCCGTTTTCGGCCTCATCGCCAAACGACCGCGCAGGCAGGCGATCCTGATTGCGATCTCGTGGTCGCGGTCCAACAGGACCTCTCGTGCCTCGTCGGTGAACATCCACAGTTGTTCGTTACCGGCCTCGGCCAGACCGGGAAAAGCGCGCTCGTGAGCGCTGTTGTGGGCCAACAGGTTCCACCGGGAATCGAAGTAGGCCGCCAGGTGTGGTTCGGTTCCTGTGAGTGTGTAGCGCTGGTTGGCGGTAAGACCGCGGCGCAACTCCTCCACGGTCGGCGTCGGGCCGGGAACCTCGACGCCGGCGAGTTGGAACAAGGCCCACCGGCCGTCTTCGTCGAGTTCCAATGCGCGAGCAAAAGCCTCGAGCACTCCGATCGACGGCTTCTTCTTGTCCCCGTGTTCGAGTTGCACCACATAGGACAAGCTGACCTGGGCGAGCTCGGCCAGACGGCTCATGCTCATCTTCGTGCGACGACGCGCCGCCCTGATGTACCGACCGAGGGTCGGACGCGACAGCGGGCGGACCCGCGGTCCCTTTTCGATAGCGAATTGTTTGCTAGCTGAGCTTTCGTTGTGCATTCAACCCCCTTGATTCTCAAGCAGGCATCTCCTCCAAAACGCCTGTGATGGATAGGACGGCGGAACTGTGTTCTCGGTTCCTTCAAGATCGAATCGTATTCGAATTGTGATCTTGTGGGAGGGGTCGGATTGACACTGTTCGGTGTAATGCACTGCGAGGTGTAATGCACTTGGTGGTGCAAGTGAAAACTATGGACACGCAATGGTTTTCACGGCTGTGATGGTGGAGTCAGAATGACAACACGTGAATCAGAAGGAGAATCCGTGGACCCCGCCATCATCCTCAACTTTCTCAACACCGGCAGTTCGATCGCTGTCAATGCGACATCGGCTCTGGTGAATGTGCTGAATATCGTATTCAGCTTCCTGTAGGGACTTCGGGGCCGCCCGGCGATGAATGCATCGGGCGGCCCATTTCCTATCTAGAAACTCTTTCGACTTTGTCGATAATTCTCAGCGCAGAAAGTGGAACGCGCATGCCTTCATCGGAAAACCGGACCTCGCTATGCGTTTCTCCGCATGTCGAGAGCGCCTCCCAGTCCTCCTCACATCATTGGCCTCCTCAAGGGCAGGCCAAGCGTCGAATCCAGCGGGGCCTGTTCGTTGCCGCTGTTCCTCTGATGGTCACGTTGGCCTTGGTGATCCCGGCCGGCGCAGCCGTCGGTGATATCGCCGACCAGCCGGGGGTGACCAGCCCGGCGCAGCCGGGAACGACCGCGCCGTCCCCACCTCCAACGGCATCTGAACCCCAACCCGAACCCGAGCACACCTCGCCCGCGGTACGCAACGATGCCTCCTCCCGCCCGGTCCCTCCGTCGGAGCCAGCTCCGCCGATCGTCTGGGAGGACCTCCACCTACCCGAACCGACTCCGCCGGTCGCGCCGATCGAACCGCCGCCCAACACGATCAGGATCGGCGACTGGAGCACCCCCAGCCCAGACTGGCTCCCTCCGGAGGTGAGAGACGGAATCAACACCGCTGCAGCAGGTTTCGAAGCCGGAGCAGCACAGCTCTGGGACAGCATCGGGGTACCCCCGGAGCGCAGTGACCGCGTCGCGGCGGCGGCCACCGCAGGAGCCGGGATCGGTGCCGTCTCCGCCGGAGTTCCTGCGGCTGCCGTCGCCGCCGTCCCTGGCGCGGCAGTAGGTGCCGCGGCCGGTGCCGCGATCGGTGCCGCAGTTGGAGTCGTGGGGTCTATTGGCGTCGAGGGTGCGTTGGCCGTCGCAGGTGCTGTAGCCACCGCAGGAATCGGTGCTATTCCAGGCATCCTGGCTGCTGCTGCCGCCACTCCCATCGTCTTCGGCGGGACTATCGGCACCGCTACCGCAGTCGGTGCCGTGATCGGTGCCGTGATCGGCGGGGCTATCACCGGAGCCCTGGGTGGAATCCCCGCAGCCATTGCTGGCGGGACGGTCGGCGCCAGCGTCGGCGCAGCTGTGGGGGTGGGGGAATGAGCAAGCACCGAGCTCGCCAGCGGCACCGTGCTGCCTGGAGCGTGACGGCATGCACCGCAGCAGCGATGCTGGCGGGCACCGCAACAGCCATCGCCGACGACACCGCGCAGGTCCCTGGTTCCAGCTGCCCTGGCCTCTACGTGCTGGGTATTCAGGGGACAAGCGAATCTTCGCCCGGAGCATCGCTTTTCGACAATACCGGGATGCTCGGCGAGATGTTCCGGCCGATGCTGGCGAACGGGGTGAGTATCGGACACGCCTACGTGCCTTACCCAGCCTCTTTCGGCGGCGTGATCGGCACCGGCGCAGGTACCGACTCCTACGGCGATTCCGTTCAAGCGGCCCGCGCACAGCTGAACGCGATGGCCACCCAGGTCATCGCGCAATGCCCTGACACGCAGCTGGCCGCCGCCGGATTCAGTCAAGGCGCGGAAGTGCTTTCCAGTTTCGCCGCCGATGTCGGCTCCGGAAACGGGCCCGTACCGGCTGACCGGGTGGCTGGGATCGCCTTGCTCAGCAATCCCTCTCGTGCACCGGGCACCGATCCGTTCCCCGGGCGGCCCGGCCAGTTGACGCCCAACCCGCCGCCAGGATCGGACGGGGAACTGACCACCCAGGTACGGATCAACCCCGTACCTCCGACCGGTGGCATCGCTGCCAGCGGATCAGGCTATGGCGACTTGTCCGGTCGCGTCGCAGAATTCTGCATTGCGGGCGATCTGAGCTGTGACGCTCCCGCCAACGACGCAGCCCTGCGGACCGCCGCCGGTCTCGCCGCTCAAGCAGACCTGCGCGATCCGATCGCTGCCGCACAGTCTCTTTCGAATGCCTGGTCGGACACTGTGGCCGACACCAGGACCTCCGTCCTGGTGAACGATGTCAGCGTCGTCGACGGCCAGGTCACCTACGCCCCGTCCCGGTCGGTCTCTCAGCGCTTGGCCGAAGCTGCCGACCCCCGCTCCGCGGCACCGACACCGGAGGAGACGCATGCTGCCAACGACAAGGCCGACCGCGTCGTTTCGGCGATCCTTGCTGATCCGCTGGGACAGATCCCGCGTCTAGCCGGGCAACTCGTCGCAGCGATCGGGCAGAACATCGCCGACAACAGCGATCTGGCCAACCCCGCAGTCCTGGGGCGCTACCTCGATGTGCCCGGCAATCACACCGGGTACGGCACCGATGGCCAGACTGCCAACGCTGCCGACTGGTTCTCGGCTCTGTCGCGTGATCTCGCGGGAGGAGCTGGCCGATGAGTCGGTTCCAGTGGGCCCGGGTTCGGTGTGCGCAGCGTGGTGCGCACCGGGCGCCGGTGCGGGTGCTGGCAGCAAGCGCCACTACCGTCGCCGCGTTGATCGTCATGACCGGCGCGGCATGGTCGCAGCCCACATCGGAGCCACCAACCGGGGCTGAATGCCCGGCACTGTATGTGCTCGGCATCCAGCCCGCCGAAGAAACCTCGCCCGACGCTACGTCCACCACCGACACCGGAATGCTCGGAACGATGCTTCGGCCACTGCTTGCCGAAACGGGCACGAAGGTTCAACGCGCCTACGTCGAACTAGACGCCTCAGCTGCGACCGGTTCTTCGAGCGCTGCAGGCGACGGATACACCCGAGCCATCAGCGCGGCGGCGGACAGATTGGTCGAGTCCGCGACCCATGTTCTTCAGAAGTGCCCGGACACACAGCTCGGCGGGGCCGGATATGCCCAAGGGGCGCAAGCGCTTTCAGAGTTCAGCCGACGAGTCGGCACCGGCGCCACAGCCATCCCGGCCGATCGCATTGCGGGTATCGCGTTGATCGCCAATCCTGCGCGACAGCGAGATTCCGAGGTGCTGCCGGGCCGCCCTGGGCAGACCACACCGTCGGCACCACCGAGCCTGCCCGACTCCGCTGTCTCGGCGATCACCTTGCCCAACACCCGCCTCGACGGAGGCGGAATCGCCGCGGCGCTCGGTAACCATGCGACCGGTTCGGCCAGCTACGGAACACTCACCGGCCGCGTCGCAGACCTTTGCGCGCCCGGTGATCTCGCCTGCAACGCTCCCGACCACGCCGCGCTGCTGCAAGTCGTATCGAACGTGGCGGCACGCGCAGACCTCCACGACCCCATTGCGGCGATATCGACGATCGCGACCGCGATGGCGCAAACGATTTACACCACGGCGGTCAACGTCGTCAACGACGACGTTCAAGGCACCAGCCTGGACCAGATCTCCTATGCGCCCGAGAAGAGCATTTCGCAACGACTTGCCGAAGCCTCGGACCCGCGCACTCAGATCCCCGGTCCGAACGACGCGATCCAGGCGCTTATGAAGCTGGGAACCATTGCCTTCAACAGCGTCGTCACTGTCGCCGAGAAGGTCATCACCCCAGCCACCGTTGCCGAACTGATCGGCGTCGGCCTGGTCAACCCAGTCGCGGCGTTGACAACTCTTGGTACGAAGCTTGCTGCTGCCGCCGTCGAACTGATCCCGCCTGCCACCGGAACGCGGTTGGTGCAGCAAGCATTCGACGCCGTTCGCGACAACATCACCGACAACGCCGACCTGGTCGACATCGGGCTTCTGACCCAAGCCGCCGATGTCATCGGTCGGCGCGCCGACTACGGCGCCTCCAGCAACGGCCAGCAGTCGCTGATGACGGTGGCCGCGCACTGGTTCGCGGCACTGGCCGACAGTCCTGTCCAGCGTCCACCGCACTCGTCGGTGACACCGAGGCCCGCGGGAGTCAGTACTTCCGCGCCCCTTCCTTCGGGGGAGCCGCACACCCCCTCACCAGATCGTGTGGCTCCCCCGGAGGAACTCCCTGCCAACTGACGAGGAGGTGAAGTGTGTTGCAAGACAATAAGTCCCGTGAAGAATGGGGATGGATCGACGGCCATCCCGGCGCTCGCCCTGCCCAAGCCCAGTCGCTGTCTTTCGACGCATTCACCTCTGCTGTGGACCCGGACACCGCCCGAGAATGGGGATGGCTCGGCGAGCAACAGCTATCGGCCGCCGATGGTGAACGCACCGACGACGAGGACACCAAGACCACTGCCCTGGTAACAGCGAAGGCACCCAGATCAAGCAGCAGCGTCCTGGGGTGGGTATCCATCTCGGCCGCCGTGGTAGCAGTCGTCGTCGGGGCTGTGGCGGTCAGGTCGCGACCCGACCTCGACCAAACTGCAACGACGACCATCACCTCCACAACTGCCGGGGTGTCAACGGTTCACGACAGCCCGGCGTGCATGGGTTTGACCGGCGTCGTCGTCACCGATCGCCATGGAGATGACACCTCGATCGGGGGGATCGTCGCCAGTTTCGAATTTGCCTACTACGCCGACCGTGACCCAGCTCGTGCATTGTCTCTCACCACGCCCGAGGCGGGCCTCACCCTCGACGGACTCACCGCAGGAATCGCCAGCCTTCCCGTCGGCACCCGCCATTGCGTTGCGATTACTCCGCTGAGCGATACCGCCGCAGAGGTACACATCGTCGAATTGCGGCCCGACCGCGATCGTTTCGACTACTTGCAACTGATCAACGTTCGCTTCCACGACGGCACACACATCACCAACATCCAGAAACGAGGGTGACGGTGACCAACGCGCTCCCTTTGCAACCCGACCGCGCGCCTGCGCCGTCGTCGCTGGCCGACTTCGTTTATGCATCCCCACTCATTCCGTCCCCCATCCGTAGCCAACCGCTACCGACCACGGGCGCGTACCCACCGCTCGTTGCGATAGTCGGCGCACATGGTGGTGCCGCTACCTCGACACTTGCACGGTTCTGGGCACCCGCGGCCGACAGCGGACAGTGCTGGCCCGCATCAACGGTTACTACTCAGCGTGTTGTTCTCGCTGCGCGGCTGTGCATGCCCGGCCTCGTCGCCGCTGCCGACAGATTGCGGGAATGGCGCGCCGAGCACGCGCCTGCTGGCGTGACCGTTGTGGCGCTCGTGCTGACGCCGCCCCGCCCCGGTCGAGTACCGGCCGAGGTCCGCCGATACCGAGATCTTGTCGCCAACCTCATCGACGAGCACGTGTTCAACATCGACTGGCACGACGAACTCATCGCTTGCGAACTGGTTGACCTCGCCGAATGGACACCGGGCCAACCGGTTCCGCGTCGCCGTCGCCGTCGCCGCATCACTGAATCGGTCCCCGCCGACGTGATTGCCGCAGGTGCTGCGATCACCCGGCTCATCGCGGCGTCGCGACATCTGTCCGACACCAGCACCAAGGAGTCCCCATGCTGACCGTGGCCCTTTCAGCGGTGACACACCTCGCCGAAGTCTCCGTGACCCCAATAGCACCTCCAGGCTCCGAACGCTTCCTCAAACTCATCGGCTGGGCCAGCTGGTTCGCGATGATCGCCGGTGTCCTCGGAATCATCTACGGCGGCGGCAAATTCGCCTGGGAGAAGATGCACGGCGGTGCCATGGAGTCGCCGAAGATCATCGCCGGGGCTCTCATCGGTGGCGTCTTCGTGACCATCTCCGGGCTGTTGATGAACGGCGTGAGCTCTTGATCGCCGCCAAGCAACTGCCACCCACCGTCACCGCTCCGCTGATCCAGCTGTTCGGCTGGGTCGCCTGGCTGGCGATCCTGGTCGGAATCACCCGAATCATCTGGGCGGGAGCGCTTTTAGCAATTCGCGTCTACCGCGACGAGGCAATCGAAGGGCTGATCGCCGCGCTGGTGGGCGGTGCCGTCCTTGGATCGGCAGGGCTGATCGCCCAAGCCGTCTTGCAACCCCCCTGATGCAGTCGCCGACCCCACTTGCTCACCCATGCTCGTTCACGAAAGGCACCCGATGTACCCGAGTGGCAAACCAGCCCTCGCCATCCTCATCCTGCTGGGCGTTACAGGTCTGCTGACTCTCGCCGGTCTGATCAGTGGATGTGGCACCGACGGCCCGACGGTGATCTCCACCGGCCCATCGCCGACCCGCGCCGAACTTGGTGCCGCACCGACCGGGCTGACATGGCAACAGTTCCAAGGCATTCCGATCCCTCGAACTCAGCAGGGGCCGACCATCGAGGAAGGACCAGTTGCTGCCGGATACGAACACTCGCCCCGCGGTTCGGCGGTCGCGGCCATCCAAGCCACCGTGCGAATCTCCAATGCCGACGACACCCAGTGGTCGCGCGTCGTCGGCCGGATGGTCCAACCCGGAGTCGGCCGTGATCACTGGGCCACAGCACGCATCCAACTGTCCATCACCGAACCGGTCACATCCGATCGCGCACCCCAGATCCTCGGTTACAGCCTGCTGGCCTACACCCCAGATTCCGCAGACGTCGCCATCTTCACCCGCCAGCCCGATAACTCACTGACCCGCAATACCGCCACGGTGGCCTGGCACGACACTGACTGGCTCCTGGTGCTGCCCGAGAACCCCGACTCCTCACCGGTGACAGCGGTACCCGCGACACCCACTGACATGGTCTGGCTACCGCTATGAGTAGCCGCAAGACCTCATTCGGACTCCGACCCGGGCTGACCCTCACAGCTTCGCTCTTGGCGCTCGTCGTCGTCGCCGTGCTCGCCCTGCTGTACAACAACGAATCGCAGTCCGGCACGAAAACCACTGTGGTGCCGAGTGTTCCGCCGAACCCATCGTCGACGGCGGTGGCGAATCCGCCCAGATCGCCTGCCTTCGGGCTGCCGACGACAGACCTGTTCGGTGTCCGGCTCGAAACGCCCACCGACCCGGCTGGTGCGGCGTTGCCCCAGGACTCAGCTGGCCCGGACCCCGGTCTCGGTGCCGCGTGGTTCATCGCCGCACCGGCGGGCATGATGTGGCAGCGGGGGTGGAACGGCGCAGCGTTGCCCGCATCCCGCAGCGATGGCCCAGCGCGTATCGATGGCGGCATCGCATCCGGATTCGCACATACACCGCAGGGTGCTGGCCTGGCCGCCGCCGACGCGATGGCTCGCGCGCTGGCAGCCCCCGATGGGGTCTGGCAGCGGGTAGTGGCAGCACGATTTGTCGGAGACCAGGCAGCGTTGCTCGAGCGATACGCCAGCAGCCGCCGCGACAACCCCGACGCCGCGAAATACGTCGTCGTCCCAGCAGGAATCAAAGTCGTCGGCTACCGCGACGATTTCGCTGTCGTGCAGCTGGGAGTCCGTACCCCGCAAGGCAAGTCGGGATTCTCCTCCTGGCCGATGGTCTGGGTCGACGGCGACTGGCGTATCCGTGCCCCAGAGGACGTGGGAGCCCTGTGGGCGGCGTCCACGTTGGTCACCTCGCTGGCCGACTTCGGGGTATGGCGATGATCGGCCGACGCATTCTGCTCACGGTGCCATTCACCGGCATTGTGGTGGCCGAATCGATGATCCTGGGCACCGGCAGCGCCTCAGCCAAGCCCCTCCCGTGCTATATCCCTGGCGCCGACCTGGCGTGCAAGGTGGGCGGCGACGCAGTGAAGGACGCGGCACAGGGCAGTTTCGAAGCCATCGTCAACTCGATGCTCCAGGGGTTCGGCCGACAGCTGGAATGGGCCTTGTCGTGGTGGGTCGCCCTGCCCTCTCCAGTGCTCGGATCGGGATCGGGCCAAGTCTCGCCCGTCCTGGCCACGGTGCGCGAGTACACGACCGGACTTCAAGTGCTGCTGATGACTGGTGCGGTGCTCCTCACGGCCGCCAGATTGATGATGGCCAAGCGGGGCGGTCTGCCTGGGCAGGTCGGGTTGGCGGCCGAAACTCAGGAGTCCTTCCTGACCTTCGCCCGCGCTGTGTTCGGCAGCTGGATGTTCGCCGCCGTCATCACCGCGGGAACCAGGGCAGGAGACAGCTTCTCGACCTGGGTCCTCCTCGATATCACGCACAACGACGCGGTGAACGTCCTGCACAACATGGTCAGTTTCGACTCCCTCGTCGACAGCGACGGGGGACTGGGGCTCGGAGCGATGTTCATCCTCGGCACGATCGGATTCATCGGAGCGCTGGTCCAGGTCATTCTGCTGGTGATCCGACAAGCACTGCTGATCGTGGTCGTCGCGTTACTGCCGGTTGCCGCCTCAGCGGCGGGCACAGGACCGGGTTCGGGTGCCTACAAACGCTTGCTGACGTGGTCGATCGCCTTCGTGCTGTTCAAACCCGTAGGTGCGCTCGTTTACGTCGTGGCCTTCGCCGCCGCCGGCACTCCCGGCGACGACCCTCAAATGGCACTGCTTGGGCTGATCCTGCTTGCCCTGGTGGCGCTGGTATTGCCCGCGATCATGCGCATGGTCGCGCCTGCGGTCGCCACGATGGGCGGCGGCGGCGGGGCCGGTGCCGCTATGGCATTGGGCGCGGCGGGCGGCCTCGCTGCCTCCGGTGCCGCGTCGGCGGCGGGATCGGCTTCCGGCGCACGTGGTGTCACTGAATCCGTCCATAGCGGCGGTTCATCGAACTCTTCGTCAGGGCAGAGCGGATCCGGGCACGGCAGTGGTGGCGGTCGGGTGATGACAGGTAGTGAATCCACCACGGCCTCAACAACTAACGGCGGGGGAGGTGGTCGCAGCGGTAGCCAACAGCCGACTCCAGCTGTTCCCACTGGCAGTGCGACGCCGGGGACCTCAACGGCTGGCTCGGCAGCGGGCGGTGCCGCTGGTGGGCCGTGGGTGGCAGCCGCCAACGCCGGAGTCCAAGCCGGAGCGAGTGCAGCCAATCAAGTACGCGATCAAGTCGCCAACGAGATAGGCCCCGACGAACCCGGCCCCATGGAGGTCCGTCGATGACAACGCGAATGTACGGACGTTGGGAGCGGCCCCGATCCGCCGGGCTGATGGGTCTGACCTGGGGTGTGTCCATGGCAGGACTCGGTCTGGTCGTCATGATCATGATCGGTTTCTTGATCACCCAATCGATCACCGTGGCTGCGGTGCTGCTGGCCGTCGCTGCCATTGTGTGGACACCGTTGGTCGTGCAGCGCGCAGGACGGACCGGCTGGGAGATCGTCACGCTGCGAACACAGTACGCACTTGCACGACGACGTAACGAAACCCTTTACCGTGCAGGGCGGTTCAGCCGAATTCCCGGTTCCGCGCGGTTGCCTGGCTTGCTGGCCGACTCGAAGCTGATGGAGTTCGAAGCACCGGGTGGGCGGAGGTTCGGGCTGATCCATGTGCGTCGAACCAACCACTGGACGGTGGTGTTGCGCGTCATTCCGTCGGCGCAGGAACTGGTCGATCAAGACCGAATCGACGCCTGGGTCGAAGAATACGGGACGTTCCTGGCTGCACAAGGGCGCAGCGGCGATGTCGTCGCGGTGACCTCGGTTCTGGAATCCGTCGTCGATACTCGGCTCCGGCAACGGCGTGAGGTTGCACGGCTGATTCGGCGCGGCACCCCTGATTACGCGCGCGCCGTCATGGCCGAAGCTGCCGCCGATACCGGTGGAAGCGGAGTGCGTATCGAAGCTCGGATCGCGCTGACGTACCGGTCGATTGGGCGGATGCGTCGCGACCAGGCTGAACAGGCGAAAGAAATCGGGCTGCGGCTGCAAGGAGCACTCAGCCAATTGGCCCGTGCCGGGCTGCCCGCTACCCCAATGCGGGCGTGGGAGGTATTCGGCCTGGTTCGGACCCGTTACGACCTTGCTGCTCAACGTGATGTCGAAGCAGCGGGCGAGGATGTACTGGGCACCCAATCCTGGGATAGTGCCGGGCCGATCAGTCATGACGACCGATGGGACCATTTCGTTCACGATGGTGCCCGGTCGGTGACCTGGGAGATGGACGCCGCTCCGCTGGGGGCGGTCCACGAAACGGCACTCAAGCCACTGCTCGAGCCGCGCCCGGATGTTCCCCGCAAACGAGTCGCCGTCGTGTATCGACTGCACTCTCCTGCCGAATCGACCTCGATCGTCGATTCCGATTTCAAGGATGCTCTCGCCGCCGAGCAGACCCAACAAGGAATAGCCTCGGCATCCGCCTCACTTCGGGTAGGCAACACGCAGGCCAGCCGTCAGGAACAAGCCCGCGGTGCTGGTTTGACTCGCTTCGGCGTACTCGTCACCGTCACCGACCATCTGGGCGCTGATCTCCCCGGCATCGAAGCATCTGTACAGACCATGTCGGCGGCATCTCGGCTCAACGTGCGCCGCTGCTACGCCTTCCAAGCCTCGGCATTTGCCGCGAGCCTCGGCGTCGGTGTGATCCTGCCTGAACATGCCAGCATCTCGAAGCGCGTGTCGGCGTCATGACCCGCCGCGCCGCCCATCCAGCCCGCACCACACAGGTGGCCGGGATTCGAGTAATGACGCGGGACGAGCGTGCGCGCGTCGAGAATGTCGTGGCGCACGGCGGTCTTAGTGCCTGGTGGGCGCGATACCTGTTGTCCAGCGACAACCACCGCCTCGCCACCGCGACCCGCCGCGCCGAAGACAGCCGCCGCGATGGCTTCGACCGCCCGTTGGCAACTCTGACCGACCGTGGCTATCGCGGAGCCGGAGGCGGGCGGTCCTCGGTCGTTCCCGCGACACCAGAGTGGCGTGGCACCACAACCCAAACAGCTGGACTCTGGCCATTCTCGGTCGGCGCTTCCGCGCCAGTAGTCGGCACCCCGCTCGGGCCGCACTTCGTCACCGGCAGCCCGGTGCACTTCGATCCCATGGCCTGGTTCTTACGCGGCTTTCTCACTGCTCCCACGCTTTTCGTGCTGGCCCTCAACGGTTTCGGCAAGTCCTCACTCATCCGCCGGATAATGACCGGCGCAGTCGCTGCCGGAGAGACCGTGCTCGCGCTCGGTGACACCAAAGGTGAATACCGCGACCTGGTCGAGCATCTCGGCGGCCAGATCGTCGAACTCGGATACGGGCGAGGCAAGCTGAATCCCTTGGCCGTCGGCGCACTCGGTGCCGTGGTCGACCGCCTACCCGACTCTGATCTGCGGCGGCAGGTCATTGCCCGCGTCGAAGCAGGTCAGGTCACCATCGTTGCTGCTCTGATTGAACTCGCGCGGGGCGACCGGATCGCGGATTGGGAAGAGACCCTGATCGCGGCGGGTCTACGACAGCTCTACAGCGACGGTGACTACACGATGTCTCGGCCGCCGCTCCTGCGTGATCTGCTCGGCGTGATCTCCGACGGCGGCGAGAACATGCTTCGCTCCTCGGAGGAGGACGTCGGGTACGCCTACCGAGACTCCACCCGCACTCTTCGGCGTTCGTTGAGAGCGCTGATCGAAGGCCCATTCGGAGAAGCGCTCGACGGCCATACCACGACCGAACTCAACCTCGATGCGCCCGCGGTCTGCGTTGATGTCAGCCATATCCCCGATGGGGACAACAAATTGCTCGCCGCCGTGCTCATGGTCTGCTGGTCCGAAGGTATCAACGCCGTGACCGCAGCTCACACCCTCGCTGACGCCGGCCTCGCACGCAAACGCACATTCGAGATCGTCCTCGACGAGATCTGGCGAGTCCTTGGGCTCGGCGATTTCATGGTTGACCGCGTCGACGCGCTCACTCGGCTCAACCGGCCGCTGGGCTCAGGGCTGATCATGTGCAGCCACACCATCAAAGATCTGTCGGCGTTCGACAGTCCAGCAGCCCGCATGAAGGCGCTGGGATTCATCGAGCGATCCAGAGCGAAGATCCTCGGGCCGATACCACCCGACGAAGTGGAACGACTTCGCGCGGTCGTGCCATTGACCAAAACCGAGGAACTACTACTCACCGGGTGGGCGGCTCCCCGTCAACCCACCGAAGAACTGCTCGATAGTCGGGGCGAACGTGAAACACCGCCTGGCACAGGATGTTTCCTACTCCGTACCGGCGAAGGCCAGCAACCCGGAATTCCATTCAGGCTCGTTTTCACCGCCACCGAGCGCGCAACTCAGGTCCACAATACGAACCGTCGGTTTGATGGCCTCCGCGATACTGAAGACGCGGGGTGATCGCATGGAGACCTCACGGACCACCGTAGCGTTCGCTACCGCCCTCCCTCTGCTTCTCACCGTATCGACATTGTCGATGCTCGTCATGGTCGGCTCCCAAAATCCGGCCACGTGCACTCTGGCCGCTTCTTCGGGCGGCGGAATCGAAGGTCCTACCGGCATCACTCTCGCCGGGCTCAACGAGGCACAGCTCAAGCTCGCTCGCAACGGTGTGGTGATCGGTGTGCAGCGGCGCCAGCCACGCACAGTGATCGTCGCCGAACTCGCGGCGCAGATCACCGAATCCGGACTCAGGAACCTCGCCAATCCTTCCGTCCCGGAATCTCTGCGCTTCGCCAACGACGGGACCGGCACCAACCTGGATAGCCTCGGACCACATCAGATGCGAGCCAGCGTGTGGGGAGCGGTTGGCATCTCGACATTGATGGACCCTAGTTATCAGATCGGATGGTTCTATGACCAGGCCGACAAGATCAGCGGCGCTGCTGCGATGGATCCGGCCGAACTCGCGCAGGCCATCGAGATCTCTGGCAATCCCACTGCGTACAGCCGCGACCTCCCACTGGCCCAGGACCTGTACAACGCTTTTGCTGGAATCGATGTCGGTCAACTGCCCGCCACGGCCCCCGGCCAGCTGCCAGCAGGATGCGGTGCAGACGGCTCGGGACTTGCAATCCCAGGCAACACAGGACCATTCGGCCAAGCGGTTGTCGAGGCCGCCGCGCGCTGGCTCGGAACGCCTTACGTGTGGGGCGGCGGCGATGCCAACGGCCCCACCAGCGGCGGAATGGATTGCTCAGGTCTGACCCTCTACGCGATCTACCACGCATCGCAGGGACGCATCCGGCTCGCGCACTACACGCAGTCACAGCAGGACGACCCTGCGGGCCAAACCATTCCGTTCGCTCAGCGCCGGCCCGGCGACCTGATCTTTTTCACACAACCCGGCGCTGCGGAATCCCATCACGTCGGTGTCTTGTACGGCACCGACGAGCAGGGCCGTGACCTGCTCCTACACGCGCCGACCTTCGGCCAAACCGTCACGATCGAGCCCCTCTGGCAGGGGGAACGCATGGACGTCCGCAGATACGGATAACACAAGGAGGAAGTACGTATGTTCATCCCCGGCCACAGAATCCCGGCACAACACGACCCGGCGTCGGCCACCGACAAGTATGGCCGATCCGCAGCTGACAGCGGTCCACATATCACCTTGTGGTCCGCGGGAAGTGACCATGACACTTGGGCGATCTGCGGCGACGAGGGCCAGCTGATTGCCTTCGGTCCCTTTGGTTTCGACGATCCGGATCACCCACAGGGCGATCCACTGCGCGCCGACAACTCGGCAGCGATCAAGGCCATTCGACTGGCTGCCCGCGCTCGCGAAGCTATCAACGCCCCCGCAGCGACCGTCCACTTGATGGTGAGCAGGACACTCGATAACGCGAGGCTGACCAACTTGGCGAACAGCCACCAACTGGTGCTGGATCTCATCGTCACTAGTGACTGGAATCCGGCAACGGAATGGGTGAACTCGGGTGGCTATCTCCAACCCGCCGTCGATCCCGTCGAACTGCTCTCCGACGATGCCTACCCGACCGCGTCATGAAGGTCCGACCCGCGCTTGCGATCACCGGTATCGGGGCCATGCTGCTGGCAGTCACCGGCTGCGCGGCGCGCGACGACGTGGCGATTCCTGCGGCAACGTGCACCGCGCCGCCATTTCCTCACCCTTACACGAACGTCGACCCCTGCGCGGCCGAGGAAGTGCTGACCGCAGCAGTCACGCGCATCTTTTCCCAATCGTCCGAAAAGTACGACCCTGCGACATCATTCGATGCTGCCTCTCCACTGTTGACCGACGACTACCGCGAAAGAGTCGGAAACTCGGCCATCGCGCTCGGGGGCCAGATCACCAGCACGTTGTCGGAGCAACGTGGCGCAACGCGCGTAATCACCACGGCGCATGTCGCCGAGGACGATCATCCACCCGACACCGGCGGATCGGTCAGTCGCGTAATCACGCTCGATCAGCATCTCGGCGATGGCCCAGCCCATCACACCTCCATCTACGCGCGGGTTGTCCGAACCGATTCGAAGCGACCCTGGTTGCTTGACCAGCTTGAGGTGCGCTGATCATGACCGAAGAAGTCGACGAGATCACCAACTCGCTCCGTGGCGTGGCGACCCAGGCGATGCGCGTCGCTCTCGACACTGTTCGCACCTACCGGGCAGCCAAGCAGGGCGCGGCGCGCGACGGTGCCGCACAAAACCGCGCCAACGTCAGCGAAGCCCGGGCCGCCGCTCGCGAAACACGAGATCAGCAGCGCCACCAGCTCCGGACTATCGAGACGACTCGACGCCTCGAAGTACTCGACCAGAACGCGGAATTCGCGAAGGAACTTGCACGCGACCAGCTGTCGCAACATCAAGACGACGCTGCCATCGCCGAATGGGCCGCAGCGCGGGCAACAGCGGATATCGATCCCGATCGAGCTGATGCTTACGACGAGCGCCTGACCGATGCCGGGCTCGATCCCGATGAGATCCAGGCTGACGCCGAGCGACTGCTGGCCAGCGAGCCCGGCTGGATGGATTTGCCGATCGATGACTCGACGCAGCTCGCCGCCGATCTCACCCTCGGCCACCTCGACGCCGACAGTGCTCATTCCGGCACGCAGAGCCACAGCGATGACGCCACCAGCGCTGCCGCACGACTGATTTCTGAGGCCCACCCGCCCAACGGCGCCACCACCGGCCCGGCCGCCCCAGCCGGTGCTGCGCCGCCCCAGCCCAACGCCTCTGCTGTCGATCAGGCGCTACAGCTATGAACTCGACCCACCGTCGCATCGCCGAAACCCAGCCGCGCGCACCGGAATCCAGTGTCCCCGCCAGCAGCGCCGCCTTGGTGCGGATACAGCACGCCCTCCGCACCGGGGACACCGCCGCATTCGCTCGGTGGCTGTCCCGCCTGGGCGTCTCCTGGGCACATCTATCCGCGGTACTTGCCGCCTCGCAAATTGCCGACAACCCGAAACCACCGAGCCAAGCACCCGTGTCACGAGAGGAGAGCAGGTCATGACCACTCCCCAGGCATCCAGCTCCGACAGCGACGCCATGCGGTTTGCGCTGCTACAGATCATCGAGACATGGCGGGAGTCCGAACCCTCCGCGACGCGGCTCCCCCGGTCGGTGCGCAAGCAGATCAACCACACGTTGCGCGATGAAGTTCGTCGGCAGGAAGCTGAGCACCAGCAAACCCGAGAAGCTATCACCGACTGGATTCGCCAACACCGCAACACCATCCAATCGGGTCGCGCGCCCAAACTCGGTGAAACGGTGGACCAGTGGTTCGGTCGTCAGCAGAGTCTCGCTCAACAGGCAAACACTCTTGAAGATGTCATCCAGCGTGCCCCACACCTATCGGAAACCGAACGCGGGCAAGCGATCGAGACACTGCGGGTTGCCCACAACACGCCTGACGCGCCGGAGCGATCGCCCTGGCAGCAGAAGACGGGACTGGATGCGCTCCGGGCGCGCGTGGCCGCATGGCGATCACGGCAGCAACTGACTGGCCGGATCGGTTCGGTCGCAAGCCGATTCACTTCCCGCCTGACGGCCGCCACCGGCCCCGCGGCGTGGACGACTCCCCAGCAGTCTGCGGCACTGAATGAAGTCAGTAAGAAAATTATGAACTGGGAGCATGCATTGCGGGCTGCCATCAGGGGCGACCAAGTTCCCAATCTTGCCGATCTCGCCCACGCGAAAGAAGCGGCGATGAATAGTGCTCGGGCTCTGGGAATTTCCGAACCAGACCTCGTTGCGCATGTTCAGGGTGTCGAAAGTATGACGCGAACCAAATTCGGCGTAATCGATGCGCTGCAAGACGGCGAGAAGTCTGCTGCCTCCGAACAGTCCAGTGCCCGCTCGGCGGAGAGTGCAAGCAATGCCAGCGCGGAGCAGCAGTCGACGCACCTGATCCAAGCGGCCAACGGCGGCGGTACCGAAGCTGCGCAGGCCCAAACGACGGGTGCCCCACCGACATCGTCAACGTCTCAGCCCAATGTCACGGTCTCGCTGTAGCCGTGCATCCAAACACTATGTGCCACACAGGAACACGACCATGACCTATCATCAACCTGCATCCGGCAGAGCCCGCTTCGCACGCGGTGAACTGAGATCTGACCTGCGCGCCCCCGATATTCGCTACGCCGCCCAGCTCTACGAAGGCTGCTTCATCACCTCTGCGTTCGTCGCAGGCATTGAGAGCCATGTTCGGCAGTACGTTGAGCAGTTGGCACCCAGCCCTATCGGACAGGTGTGGTTCGTCGACAGCCGCGCCAACGTCTGGGGTCTCCCCGACACCGCAGAGGTCACCGCAGGTCCATTGACCGAGCACGTCAAGCGGCGGCTCGTACTGGACCTCTACCCCGATGGCGTTCCTGCTGTCGATAGTGAGTTGTCTACGGCTGTCGACAGATTTCTCATCGAACTCGTCGACCAGGGTGCCGTTCTGAAGGCGCGTTTCGTTGGCCAATCTCGGGAAGGTTCGGCCAGCGTGCTCGCAGATTCGCAGATCGCCGGGGCCGAAGAGCAGTGGCTCGTCGCATTCGAACGCAACACCACCGAACGAATCGCCATGGTCGTCACCGGGCGCCCCGATGGAGATCATGTTGCCGTATCCCATGTCTTCGCAACGACATTGAGCCCCTTCCGACACGAATTGGGACAGCATTGGCTCGACCTCGCCCCGGCCTCTGCGGGGCAGCCGATCCCGTTCGGCAACCTTGCCGCGATCCTGATGGACGCGCGCCTAATGGGTAAGCGTCTGACCAGTCAGGACCCACTGCTACACGCACCGATCACCGCATGCGTCTCTCAGCCGGACGCTCCGACATCACCGACGCCGACCGACAACGTCGCTGATGCGCTGATCGACTCAGCTCACCCGTCGGGCACCATGCAAGAAGCCACGGACCCGACAGCGACCGAAGCACCTGGCCGACCACTGAGCCCACCATCGAATCCGGAGGTGGGGCTATGAACGCGCAGGTCATCGCTGCGCCGATGGTCCTGCAAGTGCCGATCGGTCAGCACCGCCTCCCTGCCCGGTTCGGTGTCGTCTGCGGCCAACCAGCCTCGGAGTGGTCGTCATGGTGACGGCTTCGCGAAAGATTCGGCGACGCAAGAAGAGCGGCCTGTCGGAGGAGAGCCTTGAGCTGTCGGTGGTTTGCGGCCTGATCGGCCTGACGCTGGCGTTGTGGGCGGCGTTGGCACTGGGCAGCTGGTGGGCCAGCATACCGGTACGAGGCAATCCGGCCGAAGCGCTGGCGGAAGTGGCCAAGGGACGGCGACCGTGGCCATGGCAGTCCACCGTCGTCGCCATCGCGATCGCCATCCCCATCGGAGTCGGCGGTTGGTACGCCCGGAAATTCGTTCGGTCACGACCGGAGATCGATGCAGTCGCTCGCACTATGCAGCGCTCACAGAATCTCGTCGGTGCCCGTGGAGAGTCCGCGGCGAGACTGATGAAAGACGCGCCCGATGATGCCCAAACCAAGGGAGCGCGTATCGGTGCGACGGTTGACGCAGGCGTGGACCTTTTTGCCCCGTTGGAAATGGGCGTGACGGTCGTTGCCGGAACCCGCTCTGGCAAAACAACGGCGTGGGCGATTCCTTGGGTGCTGGAAGCTCCAGGCCCGATGGTCGCCACCGCCAACAAACCGGACCTACTGGAACACACTCGCTATGGACGCGAACAGCGGGGCCACGTCTGGCTTCTCGATCTGCAAGCCGCCGCGGGACAATACGCGCTCGGATTCTGGTGGAATCCCTTGCGGTACATCACCGAACTCGATGGCGCGCTCGAGCTGATCTCCTTTTTTGTCTCCGCTTCCCGAGACAATGACAGCCGAGTCGACTCCTACTTCGATGGGGGAGCCCAGAAACTGGCCGCGCTCTATATCTTGGCATCCGCATGCGTCGGGGGTGACTTGCTGCATGTCCTGGAATGGCTGGGTCGTGACCAAGACGACACCCCCCAGCTGATCCTGTACAAGCATGGGCATGATATTGCAGCACAACGCATTCGCGACATTCAATCAGTGACCTCACGGCAACGTGATGGGCTATTCGACATGGCGAGGCGATTCCTCGATGTGCTCACCATACGGATTTACGCCAAGGTCGTCACACCGCCGAGCCGTAAACGCATCGCTGTCAGCGGCAATATCGATCAACCCGACAAGATCGTAATCAACGTCGAGCAACTGCCCGTCACCCACGAACTACCCGAATTCGATCCACTCGCCTTCGTGACCAGCCACGACAGTCTGTATGCGCTGAGCATGGAAGGCCCCGCTTCCTCTACTCCGCTCACGACAGCACTTGTTGGACAGATTATTCAAGCCGGACGACGCACTGCCAGCCGCAGACCTGACGGCCGCCTCGCAGTGCCGATGTTCGCGATCCTCGACGAAGCCGCGAATTGCGCAAAGATCGCGGAATTGCCGTCCTACTACAGCTACGCCGGCGGCCAAGGAATTCTGCTCTTTACCTTCCTTCAAGTGCTCGAACAAGGCAAAAAGCTGTGGGGACTCGACGGGCTGAAGACAATGCTCAACCAGTCCGTGCAAATCTACGGTGGCGGCGTCGGCGATATCGACTATCTGCGTGACTGGGTCGCGTTGGTCGGGCACCACGACGTTGCTGATCGGTCCCGCCGAATCGGCCATGGCAATTCCGACACGTCCTACAGCTGGCGGAGCGAGTCGATTTTAGACGAATCCGATCTCGCCGCACTCGACGGTGAACGCGCGATCGTCCGATACCCCCGCAATAAACCGATCCTCATCGTCCAGGTGCCGTGGTGGGAAACGCCGCACCGCGGGCTCGTCGAACAATCACTCGCTCTGTATGCGGGAACACCCGCCCCTGATGCGCCCACGATCGCCAAGAACGGTGACAGCCAGAACGGAACCCAGCCGTGACCACACCTGCCCAGAACAAATATCCAACCCACCCGACATGGTTCGAAAGCTGGCTGGTCCCACAGATCGCTCGGAAGTTGTCGTCGGGCAATCGTGAGGGAACGTTTACGTTCTGCGCGCAATGGTGGTTGCATACCGAGGTCTCATGCCGGATGGCATTCCTCCATTCCGCTTGGGAGGCAAGCCGATTGAGCAAGGACGGATCGGCGATGTCGGCATGGTTCCTGCATCATCTGGACCCGCATCTGCGCGTCATGATGGACGCCGCTTCCGGGCCGATGTGGCGGTGCACACCAGACCGGCACGTCGCCATCCCGACACTGCCGTTCCAGCCTGTACCTGACGGATCGTTTCCTCCGACCCCCACCACGTCCGTCGCCGACGCGCACTACCGATTCCACTACCTGTGGTTCGAAGACTGGCTGGCGCCACGCGTGGCTCGGAAGTTGTCGTCGGGCAATCGTGAGGGAACGTTTACGTTCTGCGCGCAATGGTGGTTGCATACCGAGGTCTCATGCCGGATGGCATTCCTCCATTCCGCTTGGGAGGCAAGCCGATTGAGCAAGGACGGATCGGCGATGTCGGCATGGTTCCTGCATCATCTGGACCCGCATCTGCGCGTCATGATGGACGCCGCTTCCGGGCCGATGTGGCGGTGCACACCAGACCGGCACGTCGCCATCCCGACACTGCCCGCTCGACGAATTCCGCTGGGCTGGTTCACCACACCCCATCTGCCAACCGATGCGGGTTTCGGCCCCGACTTCCGGAACCGGCGTAGCGCATGAGCCGATAGGTGCTGGAGAAGACCATGCCAGACGACGAGTACCCACGACCCGGCACAGCTGCACCCGCAAACACATACCCCGACATGCAACCCACGCCGGACGCCCCAGCCACTGCGGACGATGCAGTAGCCGTGCAAGCCGACGGCGGCGAGAGCCTGGAGCAGATCGCCGACCGCGTGGCCGATGAGGTCCAGCTGGCGTTCGATCCCGAGTACCGCGCCCGAGAAGTATTGCGCAGCTTCATAGATAGTGCTGCGGGCAGGATGCTAACCGCGCCAGCGACGGAGGCCACATACCGCCCCATTCATATTCGATTCGAGTTGGACCGTCATGGCCAGGGCGGATGGACCGCAAGTGAAGTCGCCCGCGGCATCGGCAACGAAAGAGCCGACCCACGGGCTGCGGTCGAATCGTTGTTAATCAACCCCAGATCCGACGTTCCTTACGGTCTGCTTCCTCTCGACCAGCTACTAACGATCATCGAAGGCGGCGCGACGTTCTCCCGCCGTAACGACCTCACGCGGCTGCGAGGTCCCGGAATCCACCTCGATCTGTCCGACCGCGACGCCCTCGACCAGATCGATTCTGAGATCAAGGAACGGACCGCAGCGCTCACCGCCGCACGTAGCCGCGATTCACTCCTGGAGGCACACCGCGAGGTCAGTGCGGTACTCGCCGACACGGAGTACTGGTCCGGCGCTGTGCCTGAGACCGACGTTGCTCGCCAATTGGAGATGGCCGAACTCACGCGCTTGCTGCATAGCCTGGAAGCCCGGATCAGCGACCTGCCTGGCCACCCGGATGTCGCCGAACCGCTCACCGAATTCTGGCATCAAGTCGTCCAGATCGAGTCGTGGCAGGCAACTCGAGACCACCGGAGTCTTGAGGCCACGGCCGGCCGCGTCGCCGAATACATCGATCGCCTCGTTCCCGGTGCGGGTGTGGTCGAGACCAGCACACCCACACCCGATGACCTCGTGATTCGATTCGTAGCTCCTGTCGCTGGATTCGACGACGGAATCGTGACTGCGACATACTCGCCGCAGCGAAGTCAATGGCTGATCGATACTGCGATCATCGAAGCCACCCGCAGGCCCCCTTTGCGGGAGTCAACGGTGACTGTCCACGGTCACCAACCCTCCGCTGTCGCCAGTCACAAGCTCCTCCTGACCGGAACATTCACCGACACGGTCGTGGTAGGCCAGCTCCTGGCGTACTTACAGGGCTCGCGCAATCGGTCATTCCGTGCGATCGATGCGACGTGGACCAGCGAGCACCCGCCCGTGGCGGTGCCCCCACAAGCGAGAGTCGCGATCGAACGGATCGAAGCCGTCTTTGCCGAACACTCCACCTCGGACCGTCGCCCGGCGATGCTCGAGTCCCTGATCGCCTCCTACCAGACGATCAGTACCGACCTGCGCGAGGTTCTCGGCACCGCACCATCGAATATCGAATCGGCGGCGGAGGCGACGGCGCTTGTCATCGGCGTCTACCAAACTGCGCTGGACCGGCTGGCCGATCGAATCCATGACGTGCCAGGGGGAGAAACACGACTGGCGCAGTTGCTGATCGACCGTACTCTGGAAGCTGCGGTCGGCACGGGGGTCGAACAAGAAAACTCGGCCGCCGACGCGACGGCTGATAGTCCCGACCGTGGACCTGATGAAGGCCCTGGCCTGTTCGCACTACTGGATAACACCAAGGACGGTCATGTCACTGCAACTTCGCCAGCACATCGAGACGGTGTGGACTCGCTCGATCGGTCTGCCGCCGGATCTGACAGCCGAGGAGATCGATCGGTTCCTCGACCGGGAAACGGAAACAATCAGCGCATTGATCGAGCAGGGGATGGGCACCGCCCAGGGACCGACGATCGCGCAGTGGAAGGCCGAGCACAACGGACAGGAACCGGACTACCCAACCAAAGTGGCGCTGATCAACACCGCCCGCCTTCACATCACGGAGCAAGTACTCCAACAGAATCTGTACGAGAAGATCCCGCCCGAACCCGACGATCCGACGCCGCAGGAAGCCCTGGAGATCGATCGGGGGCCGGAGCGGTGGCGGGATCCGCTGAGTCGCAGCGAACCGACCCCCGAGCTGGAAAAACTGACCGATCAGTGGTTCCCGGCCAAATCGACGCTGTGGCGCGTGATGCTGGCATACCTGCTCCAGTCGATGGACGAGGACGGCGCAACGATCCCGACCGGCCCACAGGACCCGGCGATGGCGACGGTGGTCTTCAGGCTGGAAGCCGCGATGATGGCCGACGGGCAGCCCCTGGACGGTCCCGGAGCGCTCGCGCCGTAACTCCCGGCCAACTGGGGATGTTCGACGACCTCTTCGGTGAGGTCGTCGTCCATCAACCAGCGGCCAAAAAGGCACCGAACCGTCGCCGGTCAGCGGCGACTCAGCCACGGCGTACCCGCCGTAAGGCGCTCGATCCCAACCAGCAGTCGCTGTTCGACAGCCATGGCGCAAGCCCTGTTGATCCGACCGCCGCCAACCCTGGTGGTTCACCACTACCGCCCACATCCGCCGAGCTGCGCCAGCTCGGTCAACCGGGCCGCAGACCTCCTGCGTCGAGTTCCCCTACGGTGGAAGCGGATACCACTCCCCAGCCGGTAGCCCGCTCAGGCGAACCCGGCGATCCTAAAGGCGCGACGCCACCCGCCGCGCAGCCGACACCGCCCGAGAGCGAGACCGCTCGAAGCGAATCCGATGTCGCTACCCACCCGATCGTCATCACCGATCGCAATGCCGAACCAGGCGCTGCAACCGCTCCCGAGGACGAACTCACACAGGGTCTGTTCGACCTTCCCGGCGTCGACGAGATCGAGACCGCCGCGCCGTCCCAACTGCACAGTCCACCAACTGATTCCGAATCTGGCCCCTCAGAACAGTTGTCGCAACCGGCGGCGACGTCCCCGCTACCGCACGCGGATCCCAAGACCGGCGACGAAACGGCTGGTGCTACCCAGGACGAATCGCCTTCGCCCGATCCCATCGCCATCGACGTAGAACCGCAGTCCGGCGACGAGGCCGATAATGTCGTCCGCGGCACCGAGACGTTGGACCTCGGTGCGGATGCCCCTGATGAGCGGCCCGATGCAGTCGACTTCGTCGCCGATACCAGAATCTGGGTACCTTCGGGGCCGCGAGAGCGTGTGCGAGCCAATATCGCGGCAATTGAGCTGCTGGACCGCCTGGATGAGCAGGAACGCTATGCGACAGCCGACGAACAGAAGGTGATCGCCGCCTACAGCGGATGGGGCGCAGTTCCGCAGGTCTTTGACCGCGAGCGACCCGAGTGGGACGGTGAGCGCACCGAGCTTCGCGAACTGCTTGGTCCTGCCGATTGGGCACGCGCACGCGCCACCACGCCCAACGCGCACTACACCCCTCCCAGCATCGCGAAAGCAATGTGGGACGCGCTGATCCGTGCCGGATTCACCGACGGGCGAGTGCTCGAACCAGGCTGCGGATCAGGCAACTTCCTTGCCCATGCGCCGGCTGATGCGGTCATGGTCGGCGTCGAACTCGACTCCACCACCGCGCGAGTAGCCGCCGCTCTCTATCCCAGCGCACAGATCCGCAACGAGGGATTCGAAGAAACTCTCGTCGAATCAGAGAGCTTCGCGGCCAGCGTCGGCAACGTTCCTTTCGGCAAGATCAGGCTCCACGATCCGACTCACAACGGCTCCAATCTGAGCATCCATAACCATTTCATTCTCAAGTCACTTGGATTGACCGGCGTTGGCGGATACGTCGCGATGATCACCAGTGCTTACACCGCCGATGGTGAGGACACACGCGCCCGAACGCTGATGGCCGACCGTGCTGATCTGATCGGAGCCCTCCGGCTACCCAACCGGGCACACGCCCGAGTCGCAGGCACCGACGTTGTGACCGACATCCTCATATTCCGCGTCCGTGAGGAAAACCGTGCTCCCAGTGAAGACACCCGCAGCTTCCTCACCAGGGGCAAGATCTATGTGCCCGACCCCGATGATCCTGGCGCCGAAGTTGCCATGCCCACCAACCGGTACTTCGCCGACCACCCCGAACACGTACTCGGTGCTGCGATCAAATCGACCGACTCCTACGGCAACGAAATTCTCGGTGTCGACGGGCCACTTGGAGATGAGCTTTACGAACTCGTGGCCCAGCGGCTCACCCGCATCGTTGACCAGGCACGCGCCGCAGATCGTGGGTTGACCGCTACAGCGGAATCCACCGCCATCTCACAACCCGAGATGTTCGGTGCTGGCCTGGTTCGTCCGGTCGACCAGTCCGAAGGCATCGCCGTGGACACCTTGCGCTGGAACACCGAGCGCTACCGCATCGAGGTCTACAACGGGCACGACTGGTCCGAAGCAGTGGTGCGTGGAAAGCGGAAGTCTCAGGAGTGGCGAGCACTGCTCGGACTGCGCGACGTTGCGACGCAGTTGGTCCGCGCTCAACTCGACGGACTCGCGCCGGAACACCGCAAAGCGCTACGCGTCGAACTCAACCGCCGCTACGACAACTATCTATCGCAGTCAGGATTCATCAACCGCTTCAAGTGGATACACCCGCCTGCGGTCACCGAGCCACAACATCGAATCCGTCTCGACAAGGCAATCGAAAAATGGCGAATCCTTGAGGGCAGTAAGACCAAGCCGTATCCCGGTCCGGTCCCGGACGACATCTACGAGCAGCTATCCACCGAGGCGTGGACTCCGACCCGCGAACCGTTCAAGAAGCAATCGCACCTCGAAGGCATCCTGCGCAACGATCCGACGATCAGTGTCGTGTTCGCACTCGAGAACTTCGACGATGACACCGGGAGGGCGAGCAAAGCCGCGATCTTCACCGCCGATGTCGTTTCGGCCGCGCCGAAGCCGCCCGAACGAGTCGACACCGTCGACGATGCCGTTGCGGCGAGCCTGGACGAATCCAACGGCATCGACATCAGGCGGATCGCGGGCTTGCTCGGCGTCACCGTCGGCGAGGCCGAACAGCAACTCGTCAATTCGGCACTGGCGTTCGAGTCTGTCGAGGATCCCGACCTCTGGATTGATGCCCCGATTTATCTGTCGGGCAACGTCCGTCGCAAGCTGGCCGCTGCCACCCGCGCGGCAGAATCCAATCCGCGGTACGCAGTCAACGTCAAGGCCCTGGCTGCGGTCGTGCCCGAACGGAAAACTGACGTCGATATTCGGCTCGGCGCGGTGTGGGTCGACCCGGCCGACTACGTCCAGTTCATCCGCGACACCTTCGACCTCGACGTCGGCCAGCACGTCAGCGTTTCCCGCGTCGATGGCAGTTGGATCATCAACGTTCCCAAGTACAGCGGCTGGGAAGCCGACGTAGAAAAATGGGGGTTGCGGCCGAAGAAATGGCTCGACCAGCGCAGCCGCTACAACTTCGATGATCCTGACGCCGAACGCCGTGGCATCGAAGGCTCCGGGGTCGCCAAGGCACCCTCGCACATAGATCTGCTGCGGGACATATGTAACTCACGTTCGATCACGGTCAACAAGTCCGGGGCCTACTTCGCGGCAACCGGCGGTGGGGACCACATCCACACGCGCGCCACCAGGATGGCCCAGAACCAAGCCAAGCGCTTGAACGACGAGTTCTGTGCGTGGGCGCTCGACCGAGACCCCGCACGGCGCGAGAAACTGCTCGACCGCTACAACGACCTATTCAACTCGTACGTCGCGCCGGAGTTCGACGGGTCGTACCTGACCCTGCCCGGATTGGGTGCCACATTCGTCCCTTACGACTACCAGCGCAACGCAGTGCGCCGGATCTGCAGCACGCCAACAGTTCTCTTGGACCATGTTGTCGGTGCCGGAAAAACAGGCACCATGCTCATGGGGGCGATGGAGCTCAAACGGCTCAAACTGGCACGCCAGCCCTGGATTGTCGTGCCCAACCACATTGTCGACCAGGTCACTCGCGAAGCCAACCAGTGGTATCCCGGCGCACGAGTGCTCTCCGGCGCCGCGGCAACCGACTCCGATTCCAGGCGACGGCTCCTAGCGCAGTCCGCAGCCCAAGAATGGGACATCGTCATCGTCCCGATGTCGGCGTTCACGCGGATGAACGTCTCCGGACAGACTTCGGCACAGTTCATTCAAGCCCAGATCGACACCCTGGAAGCCGGACGATCGCACCTGACCGACCGCGATTCGGTCAAAGAGCTCGAAATCAAACTCGCCAACGCGAAACAACGTCTGAAGCGTGCGCTCAGTGAAACTAGCCGCGACACAGGAGGATTCGGGTTCGAGGACGGGGGTTGCGACTACCTCTTCATCGACGAGGCGCACAACTTCAAGAACCTGGAACGCGAATCCAATGTCATGGAATTGGCATGTATGCCAGGCTCCCAACAGGCACTGGACATGCTGCTGAAACTGTCCTACCTACGCACCAAACGCCGCCGCGAAGCTGAAATCGCAGGCATCCCCGCAGACACCTACATCGAACGAGTCGCCACCTTCGCCACCGGCACTCCTGTCGCAAACTCGCTGTCCGAGTTGTTCGTGATGACGAAATACCTGCGCCCAGACCTGCTCGAACACTCCCAAGTCGAACACCTCGACGCCTGGGGAAGCACCTTCACCGACACCGTCACCCGAGTCGAACTCAACACCGCCGGCACGCGCCTGGTCTCGCGCACGCGAGTCGGAGAATTCATTAACACCGGCGACCTCATCGCCATGACATCGACCTTCACAGATTTTGTCGGCCGCGATCAGATCCCCGCCAACCTGCCCGAACTCGAAGGCGGGGAACGCCAGGTCGTCGCCTATGAGCCTGAGCAAGAAGTCCTCGATTTCATCCAAGATCTCGGATTCCGCGCCGACGGCCTCGACCCCAGAAGGCCAGATCTGGACAATCTGCTCAAGATCAGCACCGACGGCCGCAACGTGACTCTGGATCCACGGGCCGCACATCTGGATCCACCCGGCAACGGGGGGCGTGCCCGCATCGTCGCCCAGAACATCCTTGCCGTCCACGCCGAAACTAAGCACAACACCTACCTCGACTCCCTCGGCGAACCCTCACCTACCCCCGGTGGACTCCAGATCGTCTTCTGCGACCGGTCCACCCCCAAGAACACCGACCAGTGGACCATCTACCAAGCCATCAAGGATGAACTCGTCTCTGGCGGAATGGATGCCAGCGCAATCCGGTTCATCCACGACTACCCCTCGGCCGCCGCCAAGCAGGTCCTATTCGACGAATGCAAAAACGGCAAGGTGTCGGTAATCCTCGGCTCAACCGAAAAAATGGGGACCGGTACCAACATCCAAACGAGAGCTACCGCATTACATCACGTAGACGTCCCATGGCGGCCCGCGGACTTGCAACAGCGAGAAGGCCGAATCATTCGGCAGCACAACCAAAACACAAAGGTGAATGTCTTCTGCTACGTCGCTGAAAGAACATTCGACACCATCATGTGGCAAATCCTGCAACGCAAGGCGCACTTCATCGAGCAGCTGAAGCACGCAGACCGCAGTGTGCGCCGTGTCAAGGACATCGACACCGACGATCTCGCCGAAAACGCCGCCGCAATTAAAGCAATCGCAACAGGAGATAACCGCCACGTCCGCAAAGTCGAGATGGACTCCGCGGTCGCCAACCTGCAAGCCGAGCAAGACCAGTACTTCGCCGCGAACCGCAGCAGAGAACGCGAAGTCGCGGCACTCGGAACCGCCATCCCGCGCCACCGAGCCGCCATCAAGGCAATCCAAACCGCCGTCGACCAACTCGAGAGCAGGACCGAATCCGAGCGACCACTCCCGTATGTCATCAACGGTCAACAGTTCCACAAGCGCCCAGAAGCATCCAAAGCCTTGGTGGATATCCTGCGAGCTAGCATCGGGGAGTTGCAACGAAAAAGCCTCGATGAAGCGCTGACCGTCGCCACAATCAAAGGATTCCAGATCGAAGTGCGTTACAGCACCGAGCAATCCCTGCTCTATATCAAACCCGCTGGAATACCGACGCCTCCGCGAGCAATCGAGCGCGAGAAGCTCTACATCGACGCTCAGAAGACACTCCAAATGACAACAGACGAACAAGCCGCCGACCAAGCTCGGCTCGCGTCCGGCATCATGTCGCGGATCGAGAACATGGTTACAGAACTGCCGCACGCCCTCGAGATGCGCAAGCTCGACCTCGAACTCGACAGCGCAAGACTCGCGGATCTTCAAACGATGGAGCCCGAGGGGTTCGACCGTAGCGGCGAACTCGCTGCGCTGTACACCGAGCTCGATCAACTCGAACGTGACCTACGCAACGAAGCAACCAGTCCCGAAGCTTTGGCGGCGCGGATCGCGCATCAGCAACGACTCGAAGCGAAGGGTCGGGACAGCGGTTGGAGTCTGATGCTCAATGCCACACCCGGTTTGTGTCGCCAACTCGGCGTTGAGACTCCCGACGAGATCCGCGAAGTATTGGCCCAGCGAGCTGAAGCGGCCAAGCTCAAACAACTTGCCAACCGAGCGGACGACGCCCAGCTCATCAATTCCGGCGCTGAGTTCGACCGCACGTTGGCGCTGGTCGAGGCGGCAACAGGCCCGGTCGGTGCGAAGGCGTCGGCAATTGAATCCAGCGCGGACCGGACCGGCACAGTTCAAGCAGTCGAACTCGGCCACAACCCAGCGGAACTCGGATACGACTAGTTTCAAGTCACGCGGAGTCTCGGGCCGTTGGCGCCGTGGTTGACTGCGGGAACTTCATGAGCGTCCGCGCACGGGCTGTCAGGCGGCAGTGGCATAGTTGCCGCGCGTCGGATCAAAGAGTGCGTGTCCGCGGGCCGATGTCTCGGCGGCAGTATCGGGCTATCTGGGTGCGGCACGCGGGCGGGGGCGTTGTATAGTCAAGCCTCTCTCGAAAACGGTTGCGGCATTGGAAAATTCGTTTCACTCGGGACGCCTCTACCAGTACCCTCGGATGATTCAGTTCGAACGGGGCATGACTTGCGGCGGGCTGGCAGGTTACGAACAGTGGCGTTCTTGTCGGATGGGTCTGATGTACTTCGGTGTGCCTCGCAGCGGGGCCGGGGATGAAGAGGTGGGTTTGTATGCTGCCGACAGCAACTGTGGACGATCGGGTGTTGCTCAGGCAGATTGCGTGCCTGGAACGGATCGATACGCACCTGCTAGAGCGACTCCGGCACGAGGCCGTGACTGTGCCGCAGGAGGGCGAGTGGGTCGCCGAGTATGCGCAATACCAGTCCGGCGGATGGTCGACACTTTCCCTGTTGAACGATTCGGGGGAACCGGCCGATGTGAAGATCAAGGATTGCGCACCGGTGGAGACAGCGTTGCTGCAGCGAATGCCTGTGACTCGAAAGTTCTTGTCGTCGTTGGGTTTACGCTACATGTGGGTGCGTCTTGCCCGTCTGGAGCCGAACTCGTTTCTGTGGGAGCACCGCGACTATGACGAGCTCGATGAGCTCGAGCGTCACCGGCTGCATGTCCCATTGATGACAAATAGCTCAGCTGCTCTTGTCACGGGAGGAGCCAAGATTCGATTGCGCCCTGGTCGCATCTGGAGGCTCGCGCCGACCCACGTGCACGGGGCGTGCAACCTGCTTGGCCCGGATCGCTATCACCTGATCCTGGACTGCTATAGCGATGATCGGCTTGTCGAAGCGACCGCGAATGAATGGCTCAGCGACGATGATGTGGTCCAGCTGCCCGTGGCGACTCAAGTCGAGTTGGACCGGTGGTACGTGAAGGCGCAGTCGCTGGCGCGTTTGGGCTATCAGCAGTCGGCGGAGAAGTTCCTTCTGCGGTTGTTCTACGAGCGTGCGGTTCCTGAAGGGCTCGTGTACGACATGATTGCGTCATTGTATGACTCGCTCGATCGCCCGGCCGAGGCCGACCAGTGGCGGTCGAACAAGACGATCCTGCTGGGATTGCCGCAGTCAGAGGGGCAGCCTGCGTGAGTCGACCAGTCCTGAACGAGCTTGCCGCGGCGAACCGGCCGGAGCAGTTCGATTTGCTAGAACATGCCACCGAGGTGTTCACCAGAAGCGACGCGGTGACGCATCTGCTGGTCCGGGGATCCCTCGCCCGGGGGACCGCTGATCGGTTGTCCGATGTCGATTTCGTCATCGGAGTCGATGATCGTTGGTTCGTCGAGTTCATTTCCGTTCTCGACCCGTTGGTGTCCGCGGATCTGGGGGGCATCCTTCCGGGTTGGCTCGACACTATCGTCGGAGATATGGGTGGGCTCGGTTATGTATATCTCGTCGGCTGGGCCGGACATCTTCAGCAATTCGACCTGTACGTCGCACCTGCCAGCGGCATCGCTCGGGTCCAGGAGCAGACGGTCTGTCAGTCAATCTTCCTCCGTGATCCAGACGCGGTGTATGAAAAGGACCCCGGTGTCGCACCGTTCGTCGCACGCACGCTGGGCCAGCCGCGTTCCTGCGAAGACATGCTGATCGAGGCACTGGTTATCGGATACCTGATGCGCAAACGGATCGCGCGTGGTCAGGAGTTCATTGCCTACTCCGAAGCGTTCCTGTTCAACACGGCCGCGAAGAACCTTATCAAGACCGCCTTGGCGTCCACGTCTCAGTATTGGGGCTGGTATCAGTTACGCGAGGAGATCGGCTCGACTCCGATCGGTCGAGAATGTCTTTCCGATCTGATGTCGCTCATCTCTGCGCCAGCGATTCCGACCATCGCGTCACTGACTGAAGGGCTGGATCGGGTGTTCGCCATCGCAGAGAGAGTGGCGCCGGAGGCTGTCGACAGTCTCCGGGATGCGATCGATGCTTACCGCTACTACTTGGAGCTACCATGACCCTCAAGTCGCGCGAGAACTGTTTGACCGCAACATTTTTCGGTGGAGTAGTGCCCGCATCCGATCAAGAACAGGCACTTGCTCGCGATGTCGGACAAGCGATCGCACATGCCGGGTTCGCCCTGCAGCACGGTGGCTACAACGGGTTGATGGAAGACGCGGCGCGCGGGGCCGCGAGTGCCGGTGGACGCATCCTTGCCGTGACGCTGACCGACGTAAACTGGGGCGAGTTCAACCCCTACGTTTCAAGCGCAATTCGCCTGCCACGGATGGGCGACCGGCTGCACCAGTTCCTCGATGACACAGATTTGGTGATCGCAATGGGCGGTGGCGTCGGAACGCTACACGAGCTGACCGCCGCGCTGTGGTACGCGGGCAACATCCGCCCGGTGCCAGTCTGGCTGACCGGCGCAACCGCTTTGCGGTTGTCGGCATTTCTGAGATCGGAGCGCTGGTTGTTCGAGACACCAACGCGACCGCTCGGATTCATGAGGGAGATTCCCGACCTGGCGGCATTCCGCGACGCGCTATCGGGACTGGTAGCGGGTCCCGGATTTGCTGATCACAATGCAGATTCGGCAGTGACAACCGGACGTCGATGATGCTGTCCGCCAGCCTAGTGGCGCGTATCCGCAGTGCCGCAGTCCAGCAGGGTGTGTTCACTCTGCCGTCCGGGGAAGTTCTCGACGAGTATTTCGACGAGTATCTTCTGGCAGCCGACCCGGCGTTGTTGCGTGAGGTCGCCCACGCCATGGTGCGTGAGATCCCACGAAACACCGAGGTCGTTGTAGGGGTCGCGTTGGGTGGGGTGCCGTTGACTGTCGCCCTCTCGGCTGCGACCGGAGTCCGTGCAGGATTTATCCGGCCCGAACCAAAGGCGTACGGCACCCGGCGCCAGATCGAGGCAGCCGCTGTCGCTGGCAGCCAGGTTGTCGTTGTCGACGATGTCGTGCGTACAGGCTCGCAGATATTGAGAGCCGCCGAGGTTCTGCGCCGAGTCGGCGCCACCGTGTCAACGGCCATCTGTGTCCTCGATCGTGACCTCGGCGGACGTGATCAGCTCGCAGAGAATGGAATCGAATTGCGCTCACTGCTCACGCCATCACTCCTCTTCGGTGCCGACTCGCGGTGTGCAGGCTAGTGCGGCATCGGAATTACACCTACGAGTACGCAGCCCTATTCGACCTCGACGGCGTCATTATCGATTCACGTTCGGCGACCAAGGACGCGCTCCGAGCACTCGCCTCTGGGTGGCTGGGTGCCGTCGTGGATCCGGCAACGCTTGACCACTGCGTGGCGCTTCCGCCCGTGGATGCCCTTGTAGCGCTTGGTGTTACGGATGCACGCCAGGTGTATCGCGATCAGTTCGACGAAGCGCTGTCCACTGCGATTGGAAAGGTTCGAGTCTTCGACGCAGTCGTAGCGGGGATGGCTGCACTTGCGGAACGAGGTGCCGGACTCGGAATCATCACCGCGCAGTCGCGAAGCCGTCTCGCCTTCCTCCTGCCTGCCTCGGTGGCCGAATTGGTCGACGTCGTGATCGCGCATGAAGACGCCGCGCCCAAACCTGCACCGGACGGAGTCCTCGCAGCGTGCACCAACCTTGGAGTAGGACCTGAGCGCGCGTTCTTCGTCGGCGACACCCCCACCGATGTTGCCGCAGGCCGCGCGGCCGGAGTACTGACCGTTGGTGCTGGATGGGGATTCACCGGCACGGCTGTTCTGCACCGCGCTGGCGCAGACATAGTGCTCACTCAACCGGATCAGGTCGGCCCCGACATCCTTGCGCACGTCGGTGGCCGACCGATCTCGTCTTACATCACGGGCTGACGGTCTGTCCGATCACACGGCGGACCTCCTGCAACGCATCTGCGGTTGCGAGGGGGTCGGTGCCGCCTCCTTGGGCGATGTCGGGCTTGCCTCCGCCGCCGCCTTTCAAGACCTTGGACGCCGCGCGTACCAGGTCGCCAGCCTTAAGCCCACGTTCTCGGCCCTGCTCGTTGACTGCCGATACGACGATCGGTTTGTCGTTCGCGAGCGCGGTCACGACGACAGCGGCAGGCCGGTCGCCGAAACGATCCCTGACTCCGATGGCGACCGTGCGGAGTTCGTCGCTAGTGGCTGGCTCTGAAAGATGCTCGGCGACAACGGTTACACCGTTGATAGTTGATGCCTGCTTGACGAATTCGCCTGCGAGCTGTTTGAGATGAATAGCGCGGAACCGCGCTATCTCCTTCTCCGCATCCCGCAACTGCTTGATCAACCCGGAGACTCGATCGCCTATCTCCGGCATCGGGACTTGCAGGATCTCGGAGACCTTGACCGCGAGCGCACGTTCTTTTGCGAGGAAGCGGTACGCCTCGATGCCGACGTATGCCTCGACGCGCCGGACCCCCGACCCGATGGACGACTCGCCGATGACCGTCAACGGTCCGATTTGCGAAGAGTGCGCGACATGGGTTCCACCGCACAGTTCTACCGACCAGGGACCGCCGATCTCGACGACGCGAACCTCTTCGTCGTACGTCTCGCCGAACAGCGCGAGGGCGCCCATCTCGCGGGCCTTCGGCAGGGTCATGTACTCCACAGCGACCGGCAGATCGCGCCGCACGGCAAGGTTCGAGACCTCCTCGATCTCGCTGCGCGTTTCCGGTGACAGACCGCCCGTCCAGGAGAAGTCCAGGCGAAGGTAGCCCGGCTTGTTGTACGAGCCGCTTTGCAGAGCGGTCGGGCCGAGTACTTGCCGCAATGCCGCGTGGACGATGTGTGTGCCGGAGTGGGCCTGGCGTGCGCCGATCCGCCATTCGGGATCGACCTTCGCCAAGACGTTCTGGCCCTCTGTCACCTCGCCACGCACTACCCGCGCTTGGTGTACCCACAGTTTGCGGGCGACCTTCTGCACGTCGAGGATCTCCAATTCGGTGCCGTCGGCGACGAGAGTTCCCGCATCACTTTCCTGACCACCGGACTCCGCGTAGAGCGGTGTGCGGTCGAGCACGACCTCGATGATGTCGCCTTCGCTCGCGGCGCGGATTCGCTCACCGTCACGAAGGAGCCCGCGGACTGTCGCCTCGGACTCCAGGTGTTCGTAGCCGGTGAATTCGGTTGCGCCGAGGGCAAGCAGCTCGCGGTACACGCCGGTCTCACCTTGAGCGCCCATCTTGCGAGCCTTCGCATCGGCTTTCGCCCGCGCGCGCTGCTCCTCCATCAGCTTCCGGAATCCGGCCTCGTCGACCGAGAGACCCGCTTCCGCGGCCATCTCCAGGGTCAAGTCGATCGGGAACCCGTAGGTGTCATGAAGCTGGAACGCTTTGTCACCGGGAAGGATCAGGCTACTGCTCTTGCGGACCTCGGCGGCGGCGAGATCGAAGATCGAAGTGCCGGCCTTCAGCGTCTGCGCGAAGGCCGACTCCTCGGCGACGGCGATGCGGTCGATGCGTTTCTGTTCGCCCGCCAACTCAGGGTACTGGGGGCTCATCACCTCAACGGTCCGGGCGACGAGTTCATGCACGACCGGATCATTCGAGCCGAGTAGACGCATCATCCGTACGGCGCGACGAAGGATGCGACGCAATATGTAGCCGCGGCCGTCATTAGCAGGAGTGACTCCGTCACCGATCAGCATGACGCTGGTCAGAATGTGGTCTGCTACCACGCGCAGTGACACGTCGGTTTTGGTGTTCGCACCATATTTCGCGCCACTGAGCTCCGCCGCGAGGTCGAGGATCTTGCGCGTTGTATCGATGTCGAAAATCGTCGGCACATCTTGCAGCAGCGCTGCCATACGCTCGAGGCCGAACCCGGTGTCGATGTTCTTCGACGGAAGGTCCCCGAGGATCGGGTACCCCTCCTTGGCTGGGCCTTCACCCCGGATGTTCTGCATGAACACGAGGTTCCAGATTTCGAGATAGCGCTCGTCGTTGGCGATCGGGCCACCATCGCGCCCGAACTCAGGACCACGGTCATAGCAGATTTCCGAGCATGGGCCACACGGGCCGGGCACACCCATTGACCAGAAGTTCTCGGCCATACCCAACCGCTGGATCCGTTCGGCTGGCACCCCGATCTCATTGCGCCAGATCTGCTCGGCCTCGTCATCATCTGTGTAGACCGTCGCCCACAGCCTCTCGGCATCTAGGCCGAGGCCACCGTCGGTGACCGAGCCCGTCAGGAACTCCCACGCGTACGGTATGGCCTTCTCTTTGAAGTAGTCGCCGAAGGAGAAGTTGCCGAACATCTGGAAGAACGAACCGTGCCTGCTGGTCTTGCCGACCTCTTCGATATCGACGGTCCGCACGCACTTTTGCAGGCTCGTCGCGCGCTCGAAGGGCGGCGGTACGTCGCCGAGGAAGTACGGCTTGAACGGCGCCATGCCTGCGTTGATCAACAGCAGCGTCGGGTCGTCAGCGATGAGCGATGCTGAGGGCACCACCGTGTGACCCCGGTTCTCGAAGAATCGAAGGGCGCGGCTACTGATTTCGGCCGAGTACATGGACGCCTTCCAGATGGTTTGTTAGGGGTGGGCTGCTCTCGAACAGGGAGTGAACCCAGGACCAATGGTATGTGGGCCGATCCAGTCGTTTTCAGGTGCCCTAACTGCGATACATCGACGCTGTGGCACTGCCGCAGATCCTGACTGATGTGCCGTTTCTGACCTCGGTGGTGGACGCACCCGTTCGGCAGGGGTATTGGTCAGGTCTGTGCCATCTTTAGTTCATTGTGACCCCACTGTCGCTAGGGCGCTCAGGGCAAACCAGCTTGCCGGGTGATTGGTGAGCCGCGGGCATTCTTAGATGCCAACGCCGTGACCTAGGAGTTCGATGTCTTCACCACCATCTGGCGCTACGTCGGCCAGCATCCAGCCCGCCGCCTCACTGACGACTGTGCTGTTGATCCGGCACGGGCAAGCCCACTGTAATGAGACCGGCACGATCGCTGGGACCGACAGCTGCCGGGGCCTAACCTCCTACGGGCACGAACAAGTGCGCCTGCTCGCGCAGCGGCTGCTGCACTACCCCGACCGGATCGCCGCCGTGTACAGCACACCGGTAGCAAGGGCGTTAGAGACCGCTACCCCTGTAGCCAACGCGCTCAGGATGCCGGTACGTACTGATCCGCTATTGCGCGGTCCGATCTTCGGCAGCGCGGAAGGCCGGACATGGGCGGAGGTCGTCGCAGAGTTCGGCGCCGTTCCGGCTGACCACCCGCACCACCCGATTGCGCCCGGTGCTGAATCGTGGACCAGCTTCCTCGACGCCACCAGCACAATGTTGACAACTCTCATCGCACGCCATCAGGGGGAAACAATCGCGATCGTCGGACACTGGGAAACCGGCATTGCCTCGCTGAATCACTTCTATCGCCTGGAAGCAGGCAGCCAAACTCTCGCCACAGCGGCGCTTGAGAACACGGGCCTGATTATCTGGCGCGAAGGCCGCCTCCCATGGAGCCCCCCAGAGGACGACCGGCGGCGATGGGAGCTGAAGGCGTTCAACGACGCCTGTCATCTAGTGAGTCAGGAGTGCGTGTCCCATCCCTGTTCGACGGCACAGCTGCGGCCATAACGGTGAGTTGGCGGCCGGCCGATCTCAAGTCGGTGGGCCAAACCTTCATCCAGCTCACCGGAGCTGCTGCTCAGCATGCGGCCTACAGTGCGAGCGGAACGGACACGATCGGTTGCTTGTCTGCGGGGCTGGTGTATTTGCTGTCGCGCGGATGAGCACCGAATTGCGCCGGTTTGCGACCTCGACGCCGGTCTGGTTCCCGCTGAAGGTGGATTTGAAGAAGGGTTTGCACTGCTGAATCTGATTCAGAGGGGGCGCAACGGTTGAAGCGGCGGAGACCGCGGGGTCCAGGGAGTGCTGAGGTCTCCGGCGCCGGTCACGCTATAGGCAGGCACCGACAAGATCGGCATCAGTGGCCCGCCCATCAACGACGAAGGCCCGGTATGACGTGCATTCGCGCCGTGCCGGGCCCTCGGGCGTGGGTTAGTGGTCGAACTCGCCGTCCGCGACGCCCTTGGTCCACGCGTCCATCTCGTCGGTATCGAACTCGAACTTTACCGGTTGGTCGCGCGCATCGATTCCACGGAAGGTCGCTGCGCCATCGGCATGCAGTTCGATGGCGACCGCGCCCTGAACCTCGCCAGTAGAGGCGCTGAGGGCCAAATCTCGGGCGGCGGGCCAATTCGAATCCTCGAAGACGATCGAGGGCTGCTCTGCCGGGTTGTCTGCGTACTCGGCGTCCTGCTTGCTGTCCTGGATGAGCACGAGGTTACCGTCGTGGCCGACCGCCACGCAGGTATTCTCTCCACCGCTGTACGAACTGATTTTCCGCTTGATTGCGCTCACCTGTTCAGCCTATCTAACGTGCGAGTTTATCGATCAGCTGCAAGGATTCCTCGCGGCCGAGAGCAATTGCCTGCACCTGTTTGTACTTGTAGGCGAGTTTGTTCACGTCCTCGGGTGCTTCGATGATCTCGCCCCGGAGCGCAGAGTCGATCCAGCCCAGAGTCGGTAACCGCCCGGACTCGAAGTCGAGAAGGTGATAGGTCGCCGAGTTGAGGCTCGCCACCACCCCTCCGGCCTCGAACGGGACGATCCGCAGGTCCAGCCGGTCAGGGTGCTGTTCTATCAGGTCGTGCAGATAGCGCAGCTGCCCGTGACGAATCTCGGGTCCACCGACTTCTTGCATCAGTACCGCCTGCCCCATCACCACTGACAGCTTGCCGACCGGCTCGGGACCGGTGAGTAGGTGTCCTCGTGCGGCGCGAACTTCGACGCGCTGATCCACCTCGGTCGGCAGACTGATCGTGACCGTTGAACTGATCAGGTCCCTGGCGTAATCCTCGGTCTGCAACAGGCCGGGCACAACGTTGGGCTCGAAGGTCCGGATGCTGTGCGCGCCAGCCTCCAGGCCGTAGAACCGCATGAGGTTGTCGTCGAAAAGACCCGAGTACTTGGCGTACGGGCGCGGCTCCTTGGCGATCTCACGCAGGTCAAGCATCTCGGTGCGCTCGACCTTGTCGAACTCCAAGAGCTTGATCAGGATCTCCAGCTTGTCGTTCGCGAGAACGCCTTTGCCGTTCATCAGCAGCGAGATGTACTGCGGAGTGAAGGCCAGCGCACCCGCAAGCGCCTTCGCGGTCACGCCTCGCAGTGCAGCGCGGTCACGGATGCGCTTCATCAGATCCCAGTTGGCGACCGTGGGAGATGTCGTTTGCATCCCGCTCCTTCTCGTCGTGGGTCGCTCTCACCGTACAGCACAGATGCCTTCAGATTCGCGATCCACATGTCTTCCGCACTTGAGTCAAGTATCGTATCCTCATCGTACACAAAATCACAGTTCAAGCATTGCTTCAGTGTTTGCTGAAGGGATCGGGGAGCGATGGCGGTGCAGGTAGTCGGCAGGTCGCATATGACCAGCGACCAAACAGGACATCAAGCGAAGAGCGTCGGCCTTGGCGGCTGGGTAGTTTCGTTCCTGCCGGGCCGGACGCTGAGCATCGAGCAGGCCACAGCTGCGATGCAAGCGGCCGAAGCGGTCGCGACTGTCGGGTTGCTGGCCGACTTCGTCGGACTCACCACGCTTGAGCTGGCGGGTATGGCGACATCGGAATGCACTTGGCCGCCACCGCCAAGCGATCGTCGGCGCGGGCTGTGGCGTGTGGGTGGTTTGCGGTGATGGGCCAGGGGGTTGCGAGGCGACCGTCGAAGATTGCCATGATTTGTCGAGGGGCCGCGCACGACCGTCTAGATGCTCGCGCGCTCAGTGAACGACTGCCGCCCGGTGCCGGGCACCTAGCGGTCGTCACGGAACCGAATGGCCGATACACGGAGGCACAGTGATGTTCCAAGCGTGTCACAGTGCCCACGAGGTTCGGCATCTGTACCGAGTCCGCTACGGGGTGCCTGCTGAACAGCTGGGCCACCAAGTGTGCTTCACGACGACCGATCGCCTTGGCGTGGTAACCATGCCGGCGCAGCTGGGCTCGGCCGTACAGCGGTTCTTCGTCCCCACCTCACCGCCTCCCGTGATCGTTCACGCACGGAGCCGGACGCGGGTGTTCCCGGTCAGCGTCGGTCCGGGCAGGCCATTGGGCTATCGCGGTGTCGCGGCGCTTGAGCGGCACAAGATCATAGTCACGGAGATCGGCACGCGCGTCTGGTTGCCGATGTCGGATGCGCAACTGGGCTGGTACTGGTCACCAGCTCCCGTGCCCAGCCCGTTGCCGTTCATCTCACGCGCGGAGCTGCTGAGCGCGGCCTTGAGCGTGGCGTTCGAGCAGCAGGCCGCGTATCCGTCGAGGCGATGACCCATGGACCAGGGAGCCGAGGATCTGTCGTTCCCCTCGGGTGAAGAACTGCTGTCGGCGATCCGGGGTCACCACGTCGGCCAGCACCCGCTGGACGAGTACGCCCACGAACTGGGATCGATGTATACGGATCTGCTCGCCCAACCCGAGCTCGAGGAGCTGTCGCAGGTGGGCACGGCGAGTTTCGTCGGCGTGATTGATGAGTGGGTGGCCGCTCGATTGCCACAACCCCGCCCTGGCGCGGCACTGCACACCGAGGGCATCGGCGCGGTCATCGACCGTATGGCCGCTGCGCTGATCCACGCCTATCACCTGTTGATGACTCTCGACCCGGCCGGACCGCGCGTGCACGCGGCGTGGTCGCACCTGGCCGAGCTGGTCGACGCCTACACCGACCTGACCACCGAAGTCCTGCACCGGTCTCGCCGGTTGCCTGTTCTGGAGGAACGCAGTTGATGGCGACCGGCCTACCGGCCAAGGACTCGATCCTGGCCGCCTGCAGGGGATTCCCGTGCATCACCGATCATCCGATGCTGGACGCGGCGGGTGAGCTTGCCGTGTTGCATCAGACCCGCGAACACACCCCGTGGTGCCAGCTCGAGGACATTGACTGGCATCGCGCACAGTTGATGGGCGTCGTCGATGACTGGGTGCGGCTGGCAACGCCGGTGCCGTTCCCGGCCGCGAAGGTGCATACCCACACGATGGGCCAGGTGGTCGATCAGCTCGCTGCGCTGACGGTGCAAACCTATATGGCTTTGGCCGCCGCCCCTCCCGGTCTGTTCTACGACTCCTGCGTGCAACTCGACGAGCTGGGCGATGCCTACCGAGATCTCGCCGACGACCTCTCTCGCGGCATCCGCCGACTACCCCAGCTCACCACGCCATGGTGACGAGGACTGTCCCCAACGCATTTCCTTCCACATTCCGAACGGCCTCGTGAAAAAGGAGCGCACCGCCCATGTTCGATAACCCACAACATCCCGACGAGCAACCGCCGAAGGACCTGGCACGGCTCGGGACCAGCCCGCTGAACGGCTTGGTGATCCTGGATACCGATATCGCATACGACCCAGACGATTTCGTGGCGCTGGCGATAGCAGCGCGGACGCTACCGGATCTCGCGGTCATCACCGCTGACGAGACCCGCGGTCGGCGCGCGCAGCTGGCTCGTCGTGCGCTGGATTCGATGGGCCGCCACGACGTCGCCGTCATTGCGGGAATCGACCTCGGCGGGGAGCACCGGTTCCTGATGGACGGCTACCTCGATCAACCTCCGTCCCAACCCGATGACACTCCCGGCCATGCCGATGACCTCACCAACGCGGTCGATGGCCTCGTCGACGCGGTCACCCGGCTCTGCACTACCACGACCGGGCCGATCTTCTGGATCGGTATGGGCCCGATGACCAATCTCGCCGTCGTCCTGTCCTCTGTCCCCGATCTTGCGGAGCGGATGGTGGTGACACAGATGGGTGGCTGGCTGGATTGCTACCGCGACAAGACCCGCGCCTCGCACAACTTCCACACCGATCCCGTCTCGGCGGGGCTCGCGCTGCGCCTGATCCGCATGCCACGCCTGGTCCTGTCGGACTTCACGAACTCCTCCACCATCGAGGTCACCAACGACTCTGCGATGCTGCGCCGACTCCGATCATCGACCGCGCCCGAGTGGGCGCGGTTGCTGGCCGCGAACTTCGACGCATGGTTCCTGCGTCGGTCCGGAAGCTGGATGCACGACCCGCTGACCCTCAGCGCCGCACTGGGCCTGCCGTTCGTCACCTTCCGCCCCGAGCGGATACGGATCGAACGCGACGCCCGGATCTACCGAGACCCCGATGGGCGCGCGATGCAGGTCACATGCAACGTCGACTACGCCAGGTTCCTCGAATGGATGCACGCGGGGGTGAGCGCGTGAACGGGCGACGATGGGCGCACAACCACCCGCAGGCGACCTCAACGATGACCCCGGTGATGGCGGAATCTCGCTGCCGCCCAATCCCGATCGGGATCTCCACGGACCGAGGTGGGTACCTCCGGCTCCATGCCGATTGCGGCCGGGCCGAATTCGACGCTGACATCCAGTTGATCCGGGTCGCATGCCCAGCATTGCTGTGCGGGTCGGTGCCGGTCGCCGACAACCAGATCGGCGCGCACCTCACCTGGGACGCACGCCCGTGCCAGTGGAGCGAGTGGCGCATCGTTGATGACAGCGTCCCGGTCGTGCGGCCGGTGTCATGAGCGCCGCAATCCCACCGGAACCCCGCACCGGCACCGGCCTGGAGGACTGCTTCACCGACCCCGGACCGCTCAGCATCGACGACGCGATTCGCGCAATGGGCATCCACCATTCCTGCCCACAGCAGTGCCGAGTTCTGCACCGAGCAAACGACATTCTCAGCGAAGAGTATGTCGCGGTCGCACTCCCACCGGGCCCATCCAGCGACCCGGCACCAGCGTCCTCACGGTTCACGACGGAACTGTCACCGGAGGAGATCGCCGAGCGGGATCGACACTTCGCCAACCGACTCCGCGAGGTGATGCGCCTCACAGCGAAAGCGCAGCAACGCAACTGAACCTCGGCCGATCGAAGTTTCGACTTCGCAGCCGGGATTCTCGTAGCTCTCACCCTGTCGAAGGACATGTGGTGCCGCGCTTTGGCCGATCACCGACGGGCGTCGACCCCTATACGCCCAACGGTGCTCGGGTGTTCAACTATCTGCTCGTCGGCAAGGGCAACTTCGACGTCGACGGGTTGGTTGCCGATCGCATGCTTGCTGTCACGCCGGACACCACGACCGTGGCCTGGTTCGGTCGCCAGTTCCTCATCAAGTCCACGCGCCCGGCCGCCGAGGCGGGCGTGCGACAAAGCGGGACCTACTGACCGGCGGCAACCGGTACGTCGAGCGTGCCCCTTTGGCGCGCAGTCGATCTGTACACCGCGATGGGCCAAGACGGTCGGCCGAGCCGCGCGACTGGTTCTGTGCGGGTCACGTCGGCAGCCAGTACTGGCAGATTCCGTCGCTGGTGATGGTGTCGAGGTCGCCGCCGCAGGCGGTGATGACTCGGCGTGAGGCGACGTTGTCGCTGCGGCAGGTCATCCGAGCACGATCGATGCCGAGATCATTTGCCAGAAGTAGTGTTCGGCCTAGGATCTCAGTGGCGTACCCGAGCCTGCGTTGGTCGGGGACGACGTAGCCGATGTGGCCGCCCCAGTGCATCAGGCGCTCGGTGAGGTGATGTCGGATATCGCTGCTGCCGATGATCTGCCCGGCGCCGTCCTCGGCCATGAGGAAGGTGCTCGGCACCGCCCCCTGATCCAGGTCGATGCCGCGCCGAGATCGGTCGAGACGGTCCAGATACGACGTCCAAGGGCTGCGATAGTCCTTGGCGAAGTCGAACCCGTCGGAGTGTAGACGAGCGCGGACCGCCAGGAACTGCTGCTCGTCGTGCGGACCGAGGAGCCGCAGCCGCACGTCGAACTGCGTGCTGGACCGTGACGCCGTGCGGGAGACCGATATCAGTGGCAGCGCCATCTCGACCTCGGCGATCGACGGGTCATCCATGTCCCGCCGCTTACGGCCGGTGTTCGTGAATCCGAGGCGGAGATACAGCGCCCGAGCGTGCGCGTTGCCCTCCGTGAACCACAGCCGCAGTTGGTGATGCCCGTTCGCGCGGGCCCAGTCGACCACGGCGCCGACGAGTAGATCCGAGAACCCGGTGCCGCGGGCTGCGGGGCAAACCCACACCGAGGCCACCGACGGTGCTTCGTCATCGATGAGGCCGCCGGCCGATCCGAGTAGGGAGCCGTCGGCCTCGGCGACGAACAGCACCTGTCGGCCCATCCAGCTCCGCCATTGCCCCTCGTCCCACGCTGAGGCGACCTCGAAGGCGGAACCGAATACACCACAACGCGATTCGGCCAACGCATCCAGGCGCACCGCCCGCGCGAGCCGCCATTCGTCCACACCCACCTTGTGTATGGTCATCCGCCGATCCTGCGCAGTCCAGACGATCGCCGCAACGCAATATCGCCGCGATCGCGCCGGCGGGCGCGGCCTCTCGGCGACTGCTTGTGGAAACGGAAGGCAACGCCGGATGTCACTGCGAGAGCCAGCCGGTATGCTCGGTTTGGCCGAGATCGCCGCAGACAGAACCGTGACAGCCTGGCAGGTCCGGTTCCGGACAACCACCGATCCGGTAGTGCCAACACCTGCTGAGGTAGAAGGTCATTACGAACCTCATGTAAGAACACCGGGTGATTTGATGTCGCAAAACGTCATGGGCCAACCGTCATCGCTGGTTGAATCACAGATCCAATGTGGGCGAACCGGTTTCAGGTACACGCGAGACTGGAGCGGAACTTGCTGGCTCGCTGACCGAGCTTTGCACTTCGACACCGATCGCCGCCTCGATGAGGTCGGTCGCGGAATTGTGACCGTTAGATTCTGCCGCCTCGGTTTCACCCTCAGTTATAGAACCCGCACGAAGTTGCCGTTGGGCATGAATGAACTCTCGCTGCGTGCGTTCCAGTTCGAGCTTCGCGGTGTCGACGGCGAGCTGATCTACATCCTCGACCATAAAGCGGGCTTCGATGATGGCGAGCTCTGTGACCGGGCCTTCTGGCCCGGCGATGTTCGTCAGCGCCTGTCGCGCTTCGGCTGCCTTGGCGCCTGCTTCCTCGGCGATGGCGGCAGAGTTCTCAGCAATGAACTTGGCGTGTTGCATGGCGATCAACGTCCCGCCGTCGGCAGTCTGCGCACGAAGGCCACCGATAATCTCGGCAACCGCGTCCTTGAGTGGACCGTCTGTGAGACCTTTCGCCAGCGCTTCGAGCTCGTCTGCATGATCGAGATGACTTGTGTCGCGGGCAACTTCGGCGACTAGATCGCGATATCTGGTGTCGTTCAATTCGGCCTGGCGATCGGCCTCGATCCACTCCTGGTTCGCATCTTCGGCGGCGATGCGGAAGGGCCGCTGGGCGTCTGATCGTGCGCGTAGTCCGAGCACATACGACATGCCCAGTTTCATATTGGGACTGGTGCCGTTCCTCAACGCGTCCGTCGCCTGGTCAAGGACTCTCTGCTGTTCGGCCATATCCGTGGTGAGCTGCGCAACCCGCTGTGCCGGGGTGAGGTCGGGGTAGCGGGCACCGGGCTTCCACTTCTCCAGTCCTGCGGCTCCGTATCGGCGCAGCTGTTCCATCGTCCAGTTCTGCGCCATCTCGACAGGGTCTTCGGTGAAATGCCACTCGTCGTCATCGGTAGTCGCGACTCCGATGACTGCGGCGAGGTAGTCCTCGTCAGTGTCGGCCGGCGCGCTGGCGGGATAGCTCGGTGAAGGAGACTCCGTGGGCATGTGCGGCGGCGCAAGATTGGCCTCTGGATCGAAGACCCCGACAGTTGCTGCGGCACGCTCGTCGTCTTCCGGGCTGGATGGCTCCGAGGCGACATCGACGAAGCTGATCGCAGTGTGGTGGTGGATGGCCTCGATTCGGGCGGCGAGAGCATCGCACAGTCCGTTGGACTCGAGATCGTCCGATGGCTCGAGCTGGTTATCGTGGATGAGGGTCGCTGCGACCGACAGCAAGTCGTGGGGGCGCCAGACTGTTGGATCGACAGATTCGACAGCGGTGACGAGCCGCGGCCAGGCTGGATCATCGATGAGTGATGTCGCGAGCGCGGTGCCCAGGATTTCCCGAAGTTCCGAAAGCCACTGCGGTCGGTGAAGATCCAACCCGGTCGCGTACATTCCAGCGTCGTTGAGGTGTCGATGAAGCCGCCACCAGAGAGCGGCTGCGGGTTGTTCATCCGGCAAGGGACGTAGCTTGGCCGCGGTAGTCATGTGAGTGGGTACGTCGATGCCCGCACGATGCATGCTGTCGAGGTGTTCGGCGAGCACTGGCCAGTATGGATCATCGGCGATTCGGGTGTTGATCGTGTCGGCGACCCCGGCCCATCGGGAGGCGGCGCGGTTGCTGGCACCGACCATGGCTCGCACGCGACCGGCGAGGGCGTGCTGGTAGGTGCGTTGGCGGTTCGGGACAGCGCTGGGACCAATCGGGCGATGATCGGTGTCGGGGACACGGCGGGCGGCCCGCCACACCGCTAGGTCGGCGACCAGGTCGCGGTCGAGATCGAGCAGCGCGGAAGCCCATCGCGGCGCAGTGGTCGATGTCCAGTTGTACGAAATCGTGCGGATTCGATCGGTGAGTAGGGTAAGCCGATCTGTGAGTTCGCCGAAGAACTGGTCGTTGTCGGGCGCGGTACGCAGCTGTAACGGGATGCCTGGAAGCCATGGAAGAGGCCCGGTGTCGGTCGAATGGTTACCCGTCGTGTCGAGGCGCCAATCCAGTACGGCGGCCACATCGACAGCGTCGTCAAAGTCACGGTAGGAGATCGCGCGATCGAGGGCCGCGACGGGATCGTCGCCGGTCACGGCGACGGTCGCGAGATGTTGACGTAGCGTCGGCCAGGCGGGAGCATCGGTCAGTCCTGGTAGGAGTCGTGCGGCCGACCGTTCGATGTGTTCGAGAGCAGCGGGGCCGAGGGCGTGCTCGGCAAGTGCGCCGAGTGCATCGGTGTAGGTGTCGACGAGCGGGCCGAATCGGATCAGTGGGTCCATCGCTTCGCGCTGCATTGTCGTTGCCGACTTCTGTGTGCCGTCGCGCGAAAGGATTTCGATCAGGATTTCGATTGCGGTACGGGGTACTGCCGCCCGCTCAGTCAGGAGCGATTGATTGGTGCCGTCGAGGGTCGTCGCGATCCAGATATGGTTGGCCAGCGCGCCGCGAGTGGCCATCACGTAGAGCTGTTGGCGACTTTCACCGCCAAGCAGAACTCCATGACATATCTCGCTGGTCGTCCCCTGCGCGGAGTCGATCGTGCCCGCATAGCCGAGAGACACCGCCGAACGCAGATACTCCGATGGCAACACGACGCGGCGTCCAAGCTTGCGGCCGTCCCGCAGGTGCACCGCCTCGACACTGCCGTCGGGGCCTACTGCCGTGACGACCCATCGATACCCATTGCGTACGTAGTCGCTGCGGCTGATTCGAAGCCTGGGATTGTTCTCACCGGTACGAATGATGTCGCCGACGGAGGCTAGAAGTCCGTCCGACAGCTCAACTTCTCGGCCGATCGGGATGCGGCTTCGGGCAAGTCGATCGGTACGAGCCCGCAAGTTGAGTGTGGCGACTATCTCGTGGGTCGGTGCCAGCATTACGGCGTCGCGTCCCGCGGCGGTATCTACCGCCCATGCACGGTAGGCGGAATCAGCGACGGTGTCAGGTGCGCCGACATGGATACGTCCGTGGTCGGCGTGGAATGCAAGCGCCGAGGCGTCGCCGTCGCGAAGTGCCAGGCTAGCTGCGGCTTCCGTCTCGTCACGGAACCTGACGAGTTCGGTGAGAGTCAGAGGTTCTTGGATAGTCATGATGTCTCGCACCACTCCGCCGGCCGCGACGGCGGCCAACTGCTGGTGGTCGCCGATCCCGCGCACGGTGGCACCGCGTGACAACAACCACGACACTGCACGCGCCAAGGTGAATGTGCCCGCCTGGGCGATTTCATCGATGATCACCAGCGTGTCTGGTCCGATTGCTCGCATCCATCCCGGCACGAGGGGGCGAGGAGCGGCCGGATCATCGGGCAACCGGTACAGCGACGGCGTGTGTTGATCGAGAGTGTGAGTAATTTTGTCGATCGTTGCTACCGGGGCGCCGGTCTTCTCACCGAGAACGGCGGCGGCAGCAGCGTTGGGTGCGAGGCCGATTACGGTGCCGTTCTCTGCGCTCCACGCCTGGGCCAGTATCTGCATTGCAGTCGTTTTGCCTGATCCTGCTGGTGCGATCCCGAGTAGGAAACGCTGTTCGGACGTCGCTGCTCCTCGGATTAGGCCGATTTGGCCTGCCTTCAGTGGTCGGTCCGGATTGTTGGCCGTGTATTCCAAAAGCGCTGTGCTGACCGTGATCTCGGACACTGTCCGGGCGCCGGTCCGCTGGGACATCTCGATGAGGCGGGCTTCGGCTGCCAGAATTCGTGACGAGGTGTAAAGCCGAGAGTCGGCCATCGTGTAGGCGCTGCTGCCATCGAGACGGCGCAAGGGAGCGGGTGCATGGAGGCGGTCGGGCTCCCTGATTGCGATCGACCGTCTCGGCCCGAGAGCTGCTGCGACGATTACGTCCGTGATTTCGCCCCACCGCGACGGCGGAATCTGGCCGCGCACAATGCGCTCGGCTTCGGAGCGCACATGGGTCATCTGCCACGTCGCGCGCTCATCGGAGACGGTGGCGACTACTTGGTCCGCGGTGCGACTGATCCAGTCAGCGTCGATGATTGGCCGCGCTCGGCGGCGTGGGTGTAGTGCGGCGTAGACCATGGCGCCGATCGCTCCATCGCCGCCGAGTACATCGACGGCGTCGGCCCGCCAATCCGCCCGTTCTTCGGCCCTGGAACGCGCATCCGGTTTGGCCTGGCGGGTTTCGAGTGTCGCTTGCTGCGCAAGTTGGAACATCTCGGTTGCGGTCGGCTCGCGCCCATGGATTGATTGGAAGGTCGTCGCGAGCTCGCCCAATCGGGCTGTAATAACGGCGGCACGTGCTGACCAGCGCTCCATTAGTGATGGGTCGATTCCGACGACTTCCCGTACTGGTCGCTTGTCGGGGTCGGTGGTGGGACGTGCGGCGAACTCCAGGCCGAGAGCTTCTTCCAGCCGCATTTCGATTCTGGTGTTGTAGATTTCGCTGATTGTGACCAGCGCTCGAAACAGCATCCGTCCGTCGAGGGTGCGCCATTGCTGTCGGCGCGGTGTGCCCCCAGCCAGTTCGTGTTCGGGCTCGGCGGTTTCGAGCACACAAACCTTGTTGCTGATCACCAGATGGGTATGAAGGTCCGGATCGCCGGCCCGGCTACTGCGATGAGTGAACGCCGTGGATATCAGTCCTTGGACGTCGACCTGGCGAATCCCGCGTGCGCCCAGCCTCGTGTAGGCGACTCGCTCTTCGAGATACCGCAGCGCATCAGCGACCGCGCCGTGATGGGCCGCTTCGATCTTGGCGGCGATCGGTCCCGGCGTTACAGCCCATAGCGTAGAAATACTCTTGACCGGGGAGAATGTGACGTCGAACCCGGCGATTGCGCTGGTTTTCGGACGCGAATTGCGTGCCACCCAGCCTGACCGTTCACGTTCGTCGGCGGGTGCCCGGGCGTACTCCGCAGTGAACATCTCGACCGCTACGCGGGTCCGGATACCGGCGCGTACATCGTCAGGTATCGGTACTGACCACTTCAGACCGCGAGATCGGTTATGCCGCACAAACTCTTCAGCGCACCGTTCGCGAAATGTTCCTGCGGCGGTATACACCGCAAACGGAGCGCCGAGCCGGATCGCCTCCAGTGCAGCGCGTTTCGCATCCTTCGGTTTCGCTCCGCGCGTTATTTCGGCACGGAAGGTCTCCTGGCCGATTCGTACGGCCTCGGGATGCACTCCTTCGCCGAACAAGGCACGCATCTGGTCTTCGCGCACCTCGCTGCCCGCGGTGAGCCCCAATGCCTCTAACCCCATGCCCCACCACAATCCCGGTGACTCGCCACGGGCGCTGTAGTAGTCAGCGAGAGCGAATTTGCCAGTCTGGGACGCATCGTGAACAGCAACGTGTTTGAGGTAGTACGTGAAACCCTTTCCAGCAGTGAGCTTGTGGATCGTTGCAGCCACAGAATCCAGGCTACGCCCCGTTATCAGAAAGTTACCGTTGGTGCAAGAGGTGTATGGCTGTTGGGTGTGGTGGATTCGAGAGCGAAGCGATAGCAGGAAGGTGCCGAATCATGTACACGGATGGTGCTTCACGACGTGATTGCGATTGATTGACGAGGTAGATGGGCCAAATGGGTCGGGGCCGGACCCATCCACGCCCGCGCGCCGCGCAGCGGCGCGCGGGCGACCGAGAGGGGAGAGATCGCGGGAATCACCGCCACCTACGAACGTCTCTCGCCAGGTGACGGGAAATCGGCTGGGCAGCGTCGCGTGCGCGATCCCGTAGGAGGCGGCATAGTGGATGGAGGTGAGTGGGGATGTAGGTAGTAGCAGCTACACGACTCACCGGCCGGGCTCCTAATGCCTGTTCCGGGGGAAGGACAGGCCATGATGGCCGAACGACGGAAACCGGCAATCAAGGGGCGACAGCACATCCGAGAGCGGATGATCAGCCGCCGCCGCGAAGAACGTGACGCGAGAGCACAACGCGACAAAGACACCGAGACCGACCTTCTCGCCGCACTCGAAGTCAGCCAGCAGATCGCCGTACATCGCTGCTCGGTGGTCGAGGAACTCGAACACCGGCAGGGTGAGTGCCTAGACCGGGTACGGGGGAGAGGTGTGAAACCGGCCGAGATCGCCGCACACCTCGACTGGCCCGTGGCGGAGGTCAACAGGCTGATCAAGCTGGTGGCGCGCGTCGACGATGCCAACGCCATCAGGAAACCGGCGCGCCCCGAGAAGGTGCGTAAAGGTATTCCCTCCGATGAATCGGATGCCCCGTTTGCGGCCTCCCCTGGCGAATCTGCGGCCACCGAGGTCGCTGGTCCCCAGTTTCCACAAGGGACGGCCTCCTGATCGCGGTGCAGGACGGTGAACGACATAGTGCGGCGCGCCAGGACCATCGAAGGTCCCGGCGCGCCGCACTATTCGCAGGCTCGTTGCGCTGACCGGAGCAGCTACGCCAGTAGGGGATAACGCCCGAGTCCGTATGGCGCACCACCACCACTGCGGCGGCGCGCCCTTTGCAGTTCGGACAACTCGCTATTCGTCGTCGAGCGCTGACGACCAAAGGTCGATGAAGCTGGACAGCTCATGGCGCGCGTTGTAGAGACCCAGATAGCGAAGATCGTCCTTGGATGGCAACGCTCCCAGCTTGTCGATGACGACAGCGAGGCGGGTTCGCGCCACTGCCACAGCGCGTTCGATCACGAATCGGTCGTCGTCGGTCAGTTCGGAGAACGAGGCAGCGCCCATCATTCTGTCTTCGATCCGACGGAAGGCCACCAGGTAAGCGGCGGCACCGACCACCTCGTCGGCTCTCTGCATCGTCGTCGGGTTCGATGACCATTCCTTGTACGCGGTGGAGATCTCGTGGTGGCGTTGGCAGAGAGTTTCGATGATGACCTTGCGATGCAGGCGCTCTGCCTCGGTGAGGTACTGGCGTTCGCCAATCTGATCCAGGGAGTAGGCCAGTTCTTCGGTGCTCCGATCCTTGGCATCTGCAAGGAGTTCGTCACGAGAGAGGTTGTGTGACTGACGATTTGACTTTGTCATTGCGATTCTCCTTGCTACGCGGCGCTCGTAGCGGGGCCTGGTGTGGTGGTCTCTTGCGCCGGGAGAAGTTGGATTTCTTCCCCGCACGCGATGCGTTCGATCCGGCTCAGCTCGTAGCCCTGCGAGGCGATGAAGCGCAGGAAATAGACGTTGCGGCGCTTGATTTCGCGCCATGCCCATTCGGTCATAGCCGCTTCGAGTCCGCAGATGGCCATCGCGAGCTGCATCATGTGTTGGCGTGCGGCTGAAGCGCTTTCGATGTGCGAATTCAGGGTGGAGCCGTCTTTGTAGAGGCGGTGCGCCTCGTGTCCGGTCAGCAACTGCCCGGTCAGCGAATGTGCTTTGCCGTGCGCGATTTCATCGGGCCAGTTGGCCATGACATAAGTGACGAACTCCGGGGCACCGACCGGTTCTTCGGGCCTTTCCAGGAAGCGCCGGAGCCATTCGATCCGGCGGGGTTGTTCCTCGCGCCACGCCGCGTTGTGGCTTCGGACCTTGGCGTTCTTCGCCTTCTTCTCCTCGGCCGACTCCAGCTTGCGACCACTCACGGTGAACTCGTACGCAGCCGGGTCGGTGCAGAAGTAGACAGGGGTCCACGCCAGACGTGGTTCTACGTCAGCCAACGGGACCTTGGCAGGTTGCGGGCTATCAGCGTCGGACGAGTCCGAAATGCCCTCGTCGGACTCGTCTGCCTCCTCGTCTTCGTCGTCATCGGAATCGTCGTTGCCCCAGTCGATTTGCTGGATCGCCAAGCGCTCGCCGGTCGTTCGGTGGAAGTACTGCTCGTCATCATCGAGATACACCGCCAGATGTGCGCGGTCGATCAGGTCGGCGGTGACAGGGGCGTCGTCCTTCGTGCGTAACCGATGCAAGGCGAACGGCGGGTCTTGTCCCCACGGCTTGGCGTCGAGCACGGGATGGCCCATCCGCTCGTAGGGTTCGGACGCCTCGGCGCGAGCCAGTCTGACCGCGCGCTTCCTGTGCAGTGACGCGGCTCGCTCCTCGACCCTGCGTTCGTCCACCCATTGCAGTTCGCGTGTAGCTTCGGGGTCATCCTCGAAGTCGAGCAAGGCGGCGGCACGCTGGAGCGTCCATTCGCCGGTGGCGAACTTCTTGCGCTTGTCCGGCGAGCTGGCGACCTTCAACGACTTGCTCACCACGGTCGCCTCATTGACTGTCCGCTGGGCGATCTGGTCGGCACTCAGGCCGAACATCGACAGTTGCTCGAACGTGGACAGCTCCTCCTCGCGGGTGAGTTCGATGCGGTGCTTGTTCTCCGCGTACTGCTGGAGCATCCGCACAAGGTCGCCGCCAGTGGCATCAAGGACCAACACCAGGATCTCGGTCAGGCCGACCTCGACTGCCGCCAATGTGCGATGTTGTCCAAGCCTGACCTCGAGTTCGCCGCCTTCGGTCTCGACAACGACCGGTGGCTGCAACAGACCGACTTCGCGGACGGACCGGACCATCCTCTTGTAGCGCTCTGATCGGCGGATTTGGCGGATGTTCTTGGTGAGCTTGAGCGTCGCCGGATCGACCAGGCGAGTCTGAGTAATCGTGGTTTTCGTCATCAGATGAGTGCCTTTCTCGGTCGGATTCAGCGGTGGCTGGTGTCGCAGTTGGCGCACAGGCCCAGCAATGTCGCGACATGTGCTCGCGCCCTTGCGAATTCGCGCTCGGCCTCACTGACTGCGCGCCCCTGAGCGGTCAGTGCTGCCTGATACATGTCCAACACCAGCTCGTTCACGAGTCGGAGTCGTTGATCGAGAACCTGATTGACGGCGGGGTCGTCCATCACGATCCGGGCGAATCCGCACGCGCATCGAGTGGCGCGGACCAGTCCCTTCTGATGCCTTCCACGCGCTCGGCGCAGTCCGCTCCGCAGCTTCGCGAAAACGGTTGTCTTGCTGGACTTTCGGCGGCCGGTCATTGCGGTCCCTCCCTCTCGTGGCTGATCTGATGCTGGCAGTCTATCTACTAGACTGAAGTTAGTCTAGTAGATAGACTGAGATCGTCGGATGGGGGTCATCCGAAAACCACAGGCAAGGAGGGGAAATGACTGCACGATCGATTACGCGGTTGGAATTCCACGGAACGGAGGCAGCCTTCCTGCAGGCATTGGGTGCGCCGGAGCGACAACTGCCACTCATCGCCAGATGGGTGTACGAAACTCAGCAGGCTGGATCGCCGTTGACGGTGGCCGCGTGGGAAGAATGGGTCGGCGCCCCCGACGTCGACCGCGCGTCCCTCGACATCGAACGCGTCGAGCAGATTCCGGAGGATCTGGACTTCGAGTACACGCTGAAACAAGACAGCTCGGCCTTCGGATTCCGCATGCGAGTCAGGCTCGGTCGGCGAGATCGCCAGTGGCTCATCGTCGCAGAGGGAGACTCGCTCGTTGATTTGCTAGAGGTCGCCTACGTCATCATCGGTGCCTGCCGCGATCGTGTCGCACGCCAGCGGCGGATGAATGGCATGGGCGCAGAGGACCCAGACACGAAACTTCCCACCGTCTCGTCGCTGGCCGCAACTATGCGAGAACTGAACGGATACATCGAGGACGCGCAAGCTCTCACATTCGGCATGCCCGACCCTGATGCTTACTGGTCGGAGCAGGCCGAATGGCAGGCCAGCCAGCCCTTCCCGAACCTGTCGAGTATCGGCTTCGGGCCGACGCCGGAAGATCGGATCACCGTCGGCCTCAACACCTTCGGTTCGGTGCCCAACGGGCGACTCAAGATCCTGGACTACGTGCCAGCCTCGGTTGCTGCCGCGTATCTGACGGGTCTGAACCTATGGGCGACCCAGTCGCCAGACATACGGATTATCCGATACCGCAACGACAACCGCTCGCTGCACATCCTCACGAACACGGGCGAAGAACGGGTCTACTTCACCTATTACACGCCTGACTTTGCCGCTGCGCTGGCCGCAGATGCCCGGCGGTGGTGCGATCACCGAGCCGTGGCCGAGCTGCCCGACGACTGGGCCGACGAAGCCGAATACGTGAGATTCGTCAGCGCTTTGCTCACCGCGCAGTTCGAGGCTACCGACAGGTGCCGCGTCGTCGGCCGCACATACGGGTGGCCTGACAACGCCATCGTCACCCAGGCGCTCGACGCCGCGATCATCCGCCTCTGGGGCTCAACTCGGCTGGCCCCCAAGTCAATTCATATCGGTGCAGCGCCTACCGGGTCTCCGGCCGACGTTCAACTCACTTGGTGATCGAGGAATCAGAATCATGACTAAGAAGCGCACCGCAAATCCGAACCTGATCAGCCAGATTCGCCGCCCGGACGTCGATCGCATCGCGGGGATTGTCACCACGGTCAACGCGATGCTCGCAGGAGAGCAAGAAACCGCCATCGACATCATCGGCGCCCACGGAACCGATGCACGGATCGTCCTGCGCTGGGGGAGGATCGTTATGACGTTCACCTCGGCAGAACAGGTGCAGATGATGCTGGGGCTGTTCGGTCTGGCACGACAGGGCATGATGGACGTGCTTCCGCGTGTTCCGCTGCCCGCCGTCGAAGAGTCTCCGTTCGACGTAGCTGCCCTTGCCACGATTACCTGGACGCGCACACCGCAGGGAGCGGCATCCATCGAACGGATGTACCACCTCGCTATTCGGCGCTCGATAAGCTACGTCTCGCTGACGGTCCCACCGATCACCTTCCAGATCCTGGACCAAGCCAGCCTCAACAGCGCCATCAAAGCGCTCGTACACGCGCATCGGCTCGCCATCACCGTCTATCCAGATGGAGAGCGCTACACGCGCAACCCGATCACTGACACATGGAAGCACAAACATCACAGCTCTCTCCAGCGTCGAGGGACCGGCTGGCCCGAGTACTGATTGGTGATCTCAGGACGGAAGTCGGCAGAGCGCACAGCGATGCCGACTCCCCCCGACGTGTCCGCGAGTCAACCAACTCAACCCGCCCGCCGGGCTGATCGCGCGTTATCCACAACCCTGGGATTCATCCACAATCCACCACAGCGCGGCCGACGCAGAGAACCCGAGACCCAGGATGGTGACGACCGGATATCCGGCATTCCGCGTGTAACCACGAATGGATACATCATGATCACTTGGGCTCTGACGACCGTCATCACCAGTACCGGCGCCGAACGAACCGTGGACGGCCACTCCGACGACCGGCCCCGCGCAGTGCGCGCGGTCACGGCTGCCGCGAGGACCGCTGTCGCCAATGTCCACCACAAGGACATCCTGCCCATCTACGTACTCACCGTCGAACGGCAGACCATTTCAATCTTGTCCACCGGTCGTGATTCACAAGGGAAACCTGACCGGTATGCCCTTCTGGCTGCGATAGACCAGATCGAAGCCCGATCGACCACCTAGACGCGGGCATATGAGCCCCCAGCCGTCAGGGTGCGTCCGCGAGCATGAGCCTTTGGTAACTTTGCCGCGCTGGGAACCCAGAAGACCTGCGGGAGCGCGCACCACACTGCCGCACCCAAAGGGCGACATCGTGCGAGACGCAGGAGACAACGGCCATGACCTTCGAAGTCCGGGTCGAGCGGCGCGACGGCCGGTGGGCACTGAACTGCGACGACGTAGGCTCCGACGTGCTCGCAACTGTCGTGCGGCTCGCCGACGCCGAAAGCGTCGCACGCGACCGGCTCGCCATCGTGACCGATATGGCAGCGTCCGCAATCGAAGTCGAGATAGTTGTCCAAGACGTCGGCCCCACGCCCAATCTTCAGCAGCGATCCGCAGCTCTGCTCGAAAAGCGGGCCCTAGAAGCTTCATTGAAGAAGCAGATCGCCGACGAGACCGACGCCCTGGTCCGCGAACTCGACAGCGAGGGCATCCCCGCCCGAGACATTGCCACGCTCACCGGGGTCAATCACCAGCGCGTCAGCCAACTGGTGAACCGCAAGTAGCGCGGCGACGTACGGAGGCCCGAACCGGAAGGGGATCTCGGTTCGGGCCTCTCCGTGCATGCTAGTCCTCGACGATGCCCGTACGTCGTAGTTGCGACCGCCTGCTGAACGGAGACTCACTCCGGGGCTACGAGTTACGCACTCTCACTGGCAGTTCGATCCGCGGTACAGTTGACCGAAGTTCGACACAACGCCGACTGGGGAGGTCGCCGTGCAGCAAAACCAATTGGACCTGGAACGTCAGAAGCTTCGCGCCATGATCACTGTCGGCGTGGCCGAGGGCGACCTCGCCAACGCCTGGAGAACACAGCTTCTTGCGGTCCAGAAAGCTGCCGCCAACGAGGTGACTGCCGCACTGGCCGGCCTGCAAGCTGCCCGGCGCGACGGAGGCGCAGATCTCATCGCCCAGTGGCGTCACCGTTTCGACTCTGCGAAGGCCGGCTTGATGCAGGTATCGGATGCGGTCTTGAAGGAACTACGGCAGATTCGCTCGGCAGAACTTACCGGCCATATCGAGCGACTTGATCAGATGCAGCGCACCTGGTCAGTACAGCAGCAAGGCTGACCAGGTCGGACAGAGTGCCCCTACCGCTCACTCCCCGCCATGCCTCCGACTGGCTAGAGAGGTGACCTCCAACGTTCTGGAGGACCGGCACTGGTAGTGCCGTCTGTCGATGTTGTCATCGACCGACCCACGCAGGAACCCGAGCTGTCGACATTCCTGCCTTAACCCGGGACTGGGGACCCTGCGCGGGCGTCGGCATCTGACCGTCCCCGAGCGCTCGAGGACGCTGCCTAGTTTGCCCGCGAAGCGACCGCGACGACCGCATCGAAGATATTTCAAATCTGCGCATCGCTCCAGAATTCGCACCCACAGTGAACTCGATATCAAGGACCCCCGCGAAGCGACGGCTGCTCGACGCTGCCTCCGGAGACACCTTCCCGGAGCGCGCCACCGACCAATGGGGCCGCCCTAAACGGTATTGATCGCGCCGGGCCGAATAGGTACATAGTCCGTCGGTGGCGTTGAACACCTTGATCTTTCGAGAACTCCCCGAGATGGGCCCCCGCGTTGCGGTGACATGCGAGCTCAAACGGTCGGTCGCTATTCCAGTAGCCCTCCGGTAAGCCCGTCGGTGATCATCGTGTCGCGTTCGCCTGGAGTTGCCCAATGGGCTTGGCTGCCGCCGAGCGACTTGCCGACTACCAGGATGTTGTCGAAATTCTCAGCGACACTTCGCATGTGGGTGATGACAGCGACCAGTCGGCCGCTAGCGGCTTGGCGTGTGAGGGCTTCCATGGCTTCGTTGAGTGCGTTTGCGTCGAGTGATCCGAATCCTTCATCGAGGAACAGGGCTTCGATCCGCCCGCCGCCGCGTGAGGTGAGCTCGACAAGGGCTAGCGCCAAGGCCAGGCTGGCGAGGAACGTTTCACCGCCGGACAGGGTTTTGACGTGGCGCGGCTGTCCGGTGTGGTTGTCGATGATGCGGAAGTCGTCGGAGAAGGCGAAACGATCGTGGGTCATGTCAGCCAGGACACCTGAGGCGATGCCGAGTAGGGCCCGTTGTCGACGTTTGACGGCGGCTGCCATGAACTTGCCGTCGGAGAGCAGGGCTGTGAGTTCCTTGAGGCTTTCGATCGCTGGTTCGATGCCCGTGATACGCCGGTCGAACTCCGCACGAAGTGGTTTGTCGGTGCGGGCTTTGGTTTGCGACTCTTGTGCTTTGAGCACGCGTGCCCGCGTATCGACCAGCTGTTCGGTCAGCTGCTCCCGGCTGTTGACGTCGATGTCAGCGAGTGCGCTAGTCATGGATGTTCGTGCGTTGATGGCGATCTCGTCGTGAGCCGCTGCCGCCGTGTTGCACCCTTGAATGATCTGTCGAACCGCGGCGGTGACTTCCCTAGCCCACTGAGCGTCGGTTGTTACGGTCGGGGGTTCTGGGCGGTGCGGTAGCGGGATGGGGTTGGTCAGATGTGTTGTCGTTTCGGCGCGGTCGGCCAGGGCGTGGATTGTTCGCGCTAGCCGTGTGGCGGGCTTGTCGATCTTGTTGTGAATGGACGCGGTGAGGGTGTCTTTGGTGTCGCGCAGTCTTTTGCTGTGTTCCCGTGCGGATTTCAGTGTCGCTTCGGTGTCGGTGAGTCGGCGCTGGTGGGGTTCGAGAAGGCCAATCGCGTGGTTTATGGAGGTATCGCTCAGGTCGTCGCTGATTCGGTACCTGGTTGGGACTCTGTCATAGGACCTGAGCGCAGCTGTGCGTCGTCGGTCCAGCGCTTTGAGGGATTTCGCCAGTTCTTGCTGACGGTTCGTCAGTCCCGTTTCTGTACTGGTGATCTCAGCTTTGTCCTGTGTCTGGGCGACCAGAGCTGCCTTGGCGGCGTCCTGGGCTTGCTTCTTGGCGGTCTCTGCCTCGTGGACCGTGTATTGGGTTGCGGCAAGCAGCGTGTCGTCGGGTTTGTCGAGGTCAATGCTTTCGAGGACAGCACCGAGCGCCTCGATCGCGGTGTTGTACTCGTTAACCGTGGTTTCTGTGGCAGTGACGGCTGTAGCCAGATTTGCCTGGGTGGTGCTGTGGGCTGCCTCGGCGGTGGTGAGCTTTTGCGCCGCAGTTTTTGCGCGCTGTTTCGCCTTGGTCACCTCGAGTTTGGCTTCAGCGATGTCGGTGGCCATGAGCGCTTGGAAGTCGTTGGGCAGAGGCCGCACGCACACAGGGCAGGGGTCACCAGGCCCGTGGTGCGCAGCAGCGTGGGCTGCGGAGTTCTTCCGGTTCGCAGCGGCCAAGATCCCCTCGGCATGATCGACGTGTTCGTCGGCTCGAGCCGACGCATGCCGGGCGTCGGTCAGAGCTTCGGCATTGCGCTGCACAGCACGGCGAGTAGTGCATTCGTGAGTCGAAGCTGCGGCGGTGTTCTGTGCCGCGACTCGCACATCGCGCAGCAACGATCGTTGCAGCTGAAGGGTTTTCGTGGCGTTGAGTAGGTCGGAATCGGTTCTGGTCGCCAGTGACTCCGCCTGTTGGCTTTGGTGCGCCAGTACGGCGTGGACATGTTTGCGATCTTCGAGCTGCGCTCGTTCAGCCTCGATGGCTGCCGCCTGGGTATGGAGGCGCACGTGGTCTGACTGGATCTGTGGAAGCTGGTCGAGGAGTGAGCGCAGCGTCGCGAGCAGCGCGGCGGCATCCGAGGTTCCGATTCCGTCGCGCTGGGCATCATCGAGAACGGTCTGGAGTTGTTCCTCGTGTGCGGCGGCTTCGGTCGATTGTTCTTCGATTGCCGAGAGCTCAGCGGCCAGTTGGGAGCCCAGTTCGATCAGCTGTTGATACTGCTCCGTCATTGCGTTGGGCACCTTGTCGTCCAACTGCGTTGCAGTCGAACGGAATTCGCTGGCTCGCCGTGTCGCCTCGGTGTGAACTGTCAGGGCCTCAGCATGTTTCTTTCCTGCGTGGTTGAGGGCGGTGATCTCCTCTGCGAGTTTTGACAGCGCGCATGTTGTTTCGTGAATGACGCGGTCGGGGTCTGGGATGAGGCTGCTGCGTTGTTGTTGGAGATTGATCAGGCCGGGGAGCAGCTGGTCGTATTTTGCTCTGGCCCGGTCGCGGATTTCGGTGATCTGCTCGAGCCCGAGGGCTGCTTTGAGGATGGGCGTCCGGTCGGCTTCGTTTGCGCGCAGCAGGTCTTGGAAACGTCCTTGTGGCAGGACAACGGCTTTGAGGAATGCCGGGTAGTCGAGACCGACGAGGTTCTCGATCTGAGCGTTGACAGCGTGTGCGGTGTCGAGGTCAGGGGTGTCGTCGTCCAAGCAGGTGAGGTGGTGGTTCGCTGGTGGATAGGGTTTGGCGGATGTGGTTCGGGTGACTCGCCACGTCTTGCCGTTGGCCTGGAAGGTCAGTTCGGCCCGGACTGTCCCGTCGCCGCCGTCGGCGATGAGTGATTTGGCAGCTTTGGTGTTCCAGGTCGGTCCGCCATACAAGGCGAAGCACAAAGCCTCGAGTATCGAGGATTTTCCGGCGCCGGTGTCGCCGATGATCGCCATCAAGCGCACATCGGTGAAGTCGATCTCTTGCTCTGCCCGGTAGGTGCGCAGGCCCTTGAACTTTAGTGTCAGAGGTCTCATCGTTCGTCCCTTCCGGTCGAAAACTCGGTATCGATGTCGGGTGGATCTGTCAGGAGGTCTTCTTCGGGCAACACGAGGGGGCGTTCTTCCTCAAGGCTGGTGAGTATCTGGCCGAACTTGCTGTGCAGGTGCTCGGCTGGGACTGTGCTGCTGCCGCGGACGGTGAGGTAGTCGCGGAACAACTCACGGAGGTCGGGTTCGGCATCGTCGGTGACGGTGTCCTGGGTGAGTATTTCCAGTTTCTGGTCGGCGCAGTCTTCGTACACATCGAGGACCGTCGCGCGGGGCAGCAGGGCTCGAACCTGTTCGGACAATGTCGGTTCGTGGGTTGGGGTGTGAATGGTGATCAGGCACAGTTCCCGACCGATCGAGGGTGCCTCGACGCGCAGCTGCTCGAGGGTGCCCTCGAAGCGCCGCAGCGGTCGGCCGCCGCTGAGCCCGACGAGGTCGACTTGGGCTGGCTGTCCGGGGTGCAGCTCGACCATGACGACGCTTTTGCGTTCTCCGCATTCGCCGAAGTCGAGCGGGATCGGCGATCCCGCATAGCGTCCGGTGACGTTGGTGTTGGGTAGCGGCTGGGGTTTGTGGATATGCCCGAACGCTGCGTAGGCGACAGAGGGGAGATCGTCTGGGTTGGTGGCGTAGTAGTCGGAGGTATGGGCCGGGCGTTCACTGCGGGCGAGGTTGGCCCCGCCGATGTGCAGGTGCGCGGCGAACATGGCGATGTCGCGGCTGTCGTCGAAGTCGCGCAGCAGTTCCTCGGCTAGATCGCGCTCCATTTTGCCCACGGCCTGGGCATAGGCGGAATGCCATCGGTCGGGGTCATCGAATCCGTCGATGTGGTGGCTGGCCGGTATGAACGGCAGGACACCCAACCGCAACACCGTGTTGTCAGGGCCGGGAAAGTAAAGTACTCCACCATCTTTCGGGTCTCGCGGGCTGTCGATGAAATAGATCCGGCTGTCGGGGGCGAGAGTTTCTGAGAAGAGCTGGAACAGCTGGGGTGAGTCGTGGTTGCCACGGACCACGACTACCGGTGCCACCGCTGCGAGCTCTTTGAGAGCGGTGATGGCCTTCCTCAGATCGGGGTAGGCCGGGCGAGCGTGATCGAACAGGTCACCCGTATGCACGATCAGGTGCGGCTCGCGTTTGCGGGCGACGTCGATGATCTCGGCCAAGACGATGTCGTGGTCTTCGGCGCGGGAGTGCTTGTAGAGGATTTTCCCGAGATGCCAGTCGGATGTGTGCAGAACTCTCATGATCTCTTCCAAGGATGTGCTGGCGGGGGCTACCGCAGTGGGATGGAGCGATCGAGCAGGGTTCACCGACGCAGGTAAGCGTCGGTGGGGCTTACCGTGCGACGCGGACGGAGCGCAGATGGGTGAGCATGGCTTGGTTTGCTTCCCAGCCGTCGGGGAACTTGGCGGGTACGCCCAGGTGCATTGGTTCACTGGGCGGGTGTGCGTCGAGTAGTTCTTGGATACCGGCGCGGGCGACCACGATGCAGGCGTGGCGGTGGCGTGAGGTGAGCACGCACAGACGCCCGGACTCGAGGTGGAACGCGGTGGCGTCACGGCGTCCCGATAGCGGATGCAGAACCAGCACGAGGTCGTATTCGCTGCCCTGGAGGCGATTTGCGGTGTCGACGCGGACCGAATCGGCGCCGCAGCTGTGGAGCGCTTGCCGGATCGCCGCAACCTGATCGCGGTGCGCGGCACCGATGGCGATCCGCTCGGCGGTCACCGCCGTCCCGTCGGGGTTGCGTTCGGAACAGGCGACACCCCCGCGTTCGAGCACCCGCGCGGCCAGTTCGGTAATCGCCTGTACTGCTTCGGTATCGGTGCGCAGCGTGTGCCTGGCGGGGAGTTCGTGCAACGCCCATCCGGTCCGGGCAGCCAGCTCCAGAGTGTCATCGACAGGGCCGCCGAATCCGCGGGTCTGGAAGCTGAGGTGTCGTTGGTCGGCAGTCGTGGCGGCACGAAATCCGGTGAACGGGTAGAACGCCGAGGACACGACGGGTGCGGCAGATGCAGGCAGACGCCAGGACACCGGCAACTGGTGGACGGGCAGATTGGGGTTGTTGCGCAGCATCGCCGCGACCGCGCTTTGCATCGGGTCCCACGTCAGTCCAGCCCAGCGGTTGACCTCGATGGTCGAGAATGGGTCGAGCTGGCCGGGGTCGCCGACGAACAGGGCCCGCTGGAACCGCGGGGCCACCCGCAGCAGCATGTCCGAGCGCATCTGATATGCCTCGTCGATGATGGCCCACGGCCACGGATCGCCGGTGACGTGCACCCATTTCGCTGCGGTCCCGATGGTGATTTGCGTGTCACTCAGGCGCGAGACTTGCTCGGCAACAACAACATTGGGGTGCAAGACTCGTGTGGCAGGAACATAGCTGTTCGCGGAGAGCCTGCCTATTCGTACCGTCGGGGCCTCGCGCGCCATGCGGTCGACCAGATCGTCGACCTGCTCGTTGGTTTGAGCGACGACCATGACGCGATCCTGCGCCTGCGCAATATGGATGGCTGCCCGGACAACCAAACTCGATTTGCCCGCCCCGGGCGGAGAGTCAACGACGACACCACGATGGGCACCTACGGTGAAATCGGACAAAACAGCGGCGATGACTGCCTCGGCGGCGGTGGCGGTATCGGTTGTCACGACCAGTCCTCGTTCGCATCGTTGCTGGTGGGGGTCGGCTCAGTTGGTGGGCCACCATGGGTCCATGGCGTGCTATCCCGGGTGGGAAATGATCCACGTGGCTGATAGGAGTCGCTGAGGGTGCTGAAGCAGACACGCTCGTTGACAGCGGGGATGCTGCCGACCGGAGCGATCCGGCTGCGGCCCATTCCCCCGGCAAGCTCGAGTGTGACCTCCAACCCGTGGGGCACCTCATCGATCGACACGACGGTCGCTTGCTGACGCGGACGCGTGGAATCGGTCAGGGGCCCGTCGCCAGGAACCAGCCGCACCGGATCCTGGGTGAGAACCGTGATCACAGGCCGCAACACGGCCTGACGTCCCGATCCGACGCGCCGGTCAGAGGCCACCGCGGTGACGACACCGGCGAAAGCTTCACCGGTCAGCCGGAATTCGGCCATAACAAGGGGGTCGTCGAAAGCACGTTGTGCGTCGTACTCTGCTTGCAGACGTTCGAGCCAATTGAGCCGATGCGCCGCAGCTACCGCGCTGTCTCGTTTGGGCTGTGGCCGCCCTCCCGCGGCCACATGGGTGTTGAACTTCTGGAACGCGTCGATGTCCTTCGCCCACCGTTGCGCGACATGAGCGCCCGGTCGAACGCACCGCAGCTGGTCGACGGCACGCCACATCAGCTGCCAGGTCGGGACGAGTTGGCTACGCACCGCGGTTTCGATGCGAGTGATTGCTCGTCGGCGCTCGTGGTCGCTGGAGGCGCGATCATACTCAACGATGCTGGGCGCCAAAACCTCTCGATCGAACATCGGATCGGTCGTGGGCCCTGCCGGTGGCCATAGCAGGGGATCTTCGGCCTCGAGCGCGGACTGCGCGCCGCCGGAGCCCGAGTGCGGTTCGATCCACCCCAACAGGGCAGCAAGGTTTCCGTCCTCGAGCCCGCTCTGCCCGGTCGCCCAATGCTGGCCCAGAGCATCGGTCGCCGCCATCAGCAGCGATGACCCAGGATGCTCGGCTTGCTCGGCGAAAAAGGTCAGCCAGGTACCCAATCGGGGCACGGCGACACCGACAGCATGCGGGCCGGTCGTCGAACGAAACCGCGTGGAACGCCCCAATAGGTTCAGGAAACCGATCCCGGCTCGGTTGGGCACCCACAGTTGCGGTGCGTCGTCGGCGCACGAACCGGCCTTGCCACCAGTCGAACCCACATACGTCGCACAGTAGTGCAGCAATGCCATCGCGAAGTGCTGGGCGAACTCGATCCGCAGGTTCCGGTCGCGAGGCTGCGGAACCACCCACAAACGCGGTGCGTCGCGGTCCACGCCGACCATGACGGCCAGCGGTGCGTTCGCCTCGCCCGCCAAGGTCAGCGGTACACACACCATCGGCCGGTCACTGATATGGACATGTCGGACCGTGGTAATCGGCTGCGCGCAATCACGGTCGACGGCGTACGCGCGCGCCAGTGAGGTGAGGGTACTCATGCGGCACCGTTCAGGCACTGATGGCGCAGGAGATCGGCCATCCGCAACACCTCGGCGGCCTCACGTTCGTGCTCACCGGGCGGAATCACGCCAGAGGCCAAACCGATTGCCGCAGTGACAGTCTCGATACCACCGAGGTCCTCCTGAACCGAGCGGCCGAGCGCTGCGGTGTGTCCGCAAGCACCGGAGCGGCAGAAGAACGCCATCTCGCAGGCGGCCAGACACTCCGGCGCATACCGTGCAGGCACCAGCTCCAACGCCTCGCACAGCTCGCCGACCGCCCGAGTCGCCACACCGCCGTCGTCGAAACGAAGATCGAGCGTGAATCCCACCGGCAGCGTCGACACCACCGTCGCGACGTCGGCAATCCGTGCGAGCTGCCGCTCGAGGACCGTCAGCTGCTTGCGGACATCGATCCGCGCCGCCGTCGGCCGGTTCGAAAAGTCCTCCGGGCACACCAGGAACACTTCATGCGACACCATCGCCGGGTCCACACCGAGTTGCTGCAACAACCGACGCAGCGCCAAGACATACACTGCCGACTGTGTAGCCGCAGCCGCGACCTTACTGGGGTCCGCTCGCCCGTCGATGATCGGAAACGACTTGATCTCCACGACGTGGAACTGGTCCCGCAACCGAAACGCGACGAGGTCCGGTTCCAGATAGACCTCGCGGCCCGCGATGGTCATCCGCAGCAACGGGTGATCGAACAGGGTGCCTGAGTCCTCACCGGAGCGGGCGGCGCGCGCCAGCAACTGGCGCGACCGGAGATGACGCGCCTCGAGCGTCTCGTGGCCGGCCACGCTATTGAGATCGTCGTAGGCCACCTCGGGCAGCGGCAGACCAAGACGTTCTCGCAGCAGCCGCAGCAATTCGGCGCATCCGTTGGCCTTGACGTATGCCTCGAAGGCATTGCCGCGGGCAAGGCCGAACGGTGAAATACCGAACGGCGCAGGATAGCCGATGTGCTCAGCCAAAGCCTGCTTATCGACCGAGGACGCATCCAAAACTGCCCGGCGGGCACAGCCGGGATTACTCGTCAACGCGGCAATCGTCCTGGCATTGTGCTTCTTCGGCACGACCTGCCCGCGAATGACATCCAACCGAAAATCGGTGTCGTTCAATAGATCTTCCTTCACAACGGAAGCAAGCATGGATAAGGAAGTGTGACTGGTAACTCGATCAGTGTGCAGTTGTAGAGCGAGAAACAACCTTCAGCGACGAACCGAACATCTGCTCGATCTCGTCCAGCTGAGTTCGAGCTCGAGACGCGGCCTCTTCGCGATGGGTCCGATCGGCGTCGCGGTGGATCTCGAGTTCGCAGCGCCCCGCCGCTGCCACAGTTGCCGGGTCCACAGCGTCGAAAGAGGCTGCCGCGCCGGGAATGCTGGTCGCGAACCGCCACAGCAACCGCGACGCGGGCAACGTCGGCTCCGGCAGCCGTTCGATTTGCTCGGCGACCTGGACAGCCGAAATGAGGAAGTCGACACGCGCGCTGAGTGGACCAACGACTCGGCGATTCAACGGCCAGGTCGACACTGCCACCAGCCCACGTGCCGATACCAAGCGGTCAGCAGCCAAGGCGCTACATAGGTAGTACGGGCGGGCATGCGGCGAGGACCGGAACGAGCGTTCCTCATCTCGTCGCAGGCTAGCCAGCTGTGATCCGGTCAGCTCTCCGGCAAAGAACGCATCCTGCACGGCCGCAATCATTTTCGGTGCCGACGGCACGCTCAACAGGGTCAGCGCTTGGTGAACCTGATCGCGAATCGGCAGGATCGAAACCGGCTTGCGAGCATCTTCCGGCTCGTCCTCCGGGGCGGTCAGAGCAGCCAGGGCCTCATCCCATGCGCGTTCTGCACGACGCAGATCTGCCCGCAACTCCCGCGCACGCACCAAGTCACCGGACATCGCCGCGCGACGCACCTCGGTCCGAAGACCGTCGATGTGGCGCTCGAGGTTCTCCAGTGGCTCGGTCATGCGGAGCACTGTAGCAGGTCTCCATGATTTTCCAATAATTACCAAACTCTACCCTCGGTGAGCGCGATCCTTCTCGAGTCCGAGCGGGTCGACCTTGTGATCCACGGGAAGCCGAGAGTTCGTCTGCTATCCATTGCGGTCGTCCGCTCCGGTCGCTGCCCTCGGCCAGCGGCAGAATCAACAGCTCGTCGGGAGCAGAACCACCCCCGATCGGCTACACCGGGCGAGTTGTCGGTTCCGGGAGCCGATCAACGACAACTCCAAGAGTAGAGATCATCTCCAACAACCACCGCCGTACATGTCGCGCCCGGCCAACCCAAACGCCTGCGCGCACGCATCGGCGCAAGCTGTCGACACAAGCGTTGGTCACGACAATCCCCAATGTTCGGGTCGAACATCCATCACCTCCCCGCGACGATCCCCTTGGCGGGTCCGACACAGCGGCACGCACCGACAAACAGATATTCAGCGCGGCCAGGTTCAGAGGCCGTGGCCTACAGCCTCATTCGCAAGGACTTACACAGACGACGCCGGGGCGGAGATACTCGGGTATGGACAGCACTTTTCCGCGACGGTGAACCAGTTGGTCAACGAACCAATTGTCCACAGCCGCTGGACCGCACCAGTCAGCCTCGAATATCGTTGTCCGCCTGAGCAATCAGCCCGGTCAACGTGTTATTCAACTCGCGGGCCTCCGCCAGCGACAACTGAACGAGCCCACTTTTTGGATAGAGGAACACCGAGTACTCCGTGTCTCCAATAGGAGGGTCGTAGCGCTCCACGAACGCGGACACTGGTCCGTGCTGCTGCAACGCGATCTTGGCGTCTTTCCCCCTGTGACTTGTCCCGTCCGTGGGCTCGTCCAGCTCAATGTGGTCGTGACACCACTCCGGACAAGACTGGACAGCTCGAACGCTCATCGTTTGACTCCCCTTCATACGACGCTCCCTCTGTCAGGGTCTCACGATCGTAGCGCGCGGACGGGTCCGATGACCCGAACAGCAATGACACCGCCGTGCAGTGGAGGCGGGTGGCCAGCCGACTACATCATCGCCAAGGGGACATCGCGCCAATGCGTCGAAAGTCTCGGTGTGTCCGATGGGCTAAGTCGACCCCGGGCGAGATGCACGACGAGCAGAGCACGGTGCACGGGACTGTGAACGCGACGCTGTAGCCATAGAACCACCACCGCGTCGGCCTACGGTCTCCACGCCGAGCTGGATTGCGGCCCGCAACTGGCCCGCTTAGGAGACCCAACTTGCGCGGGAGATCTGTGAGTGGCAGTAGGGTTTTGAATACTTTCGGTGCAATATTCTCGGCGCGTGAGCGTGCGTGCCTCTGGCTGTGATTGGGGAGCGAAGCTAAGTGGCCACGACGACGGTGCACGACGTTCTGAAGGCGATCCGCGAGGGTTCCGCCTCGAATCGCGATCGCGGTACGCGCTTCGAGGAATTGATGCTGCAGTACCTCAGCACGGACCCGGAGTGGACCGAGCAGTTCAGCCGGGTGTGGATGTGGGCCGACTGGCCCGGAGCCGAGGACGACAAGCGCGACACCGGGATCGACCTGGTTGCCCAGGACCGGGAGACGGGCGGCTTCTGCGCGATCCAGTGCAAATTCTATGAGCCGCAGTACACCGTCAGCAAAGAAGACATCGACTCCTTCTTCACTGCGTCCGGCAAGGGTGGCTTCACCCGCCGCATGATTATCTCGACAACCGACAAGTGGGGCGTGCACGCCGAGGCAGCCCTCAACGACCAACAGATCCCTGTCACCCGCCTCGGGCTGTCACAGATTGCCAGCAGTCCGGTGGAGTGGCACCTCCCCGCAGTTGGTGCTCCCATCGAGCTGGGCCTGCAAAAGAAGAAGGAGCCGAGGAAGCACCAGGACGCCGCGATCGACGACGTCTTCGCGGGATTCGCGAGCAACAACCGCGGCAAGTTGATCATGGCTTGCGGCACCGGCAAGACCTTCACCGGACTGAAGATCGTCGAGCGGCTGCAGCAGGAGCGCGCCGAGGCTGGGGTGGGAGACCACACAACTATCCTGTTTCTGGTTCCTTCCATCGCTCTGCTCTCGCAGACGCTGCGTGAATGGTCGTTCGAGACCGAGGTTCCGCTGCGCGGTTTTGCGGTGTGCTCCGACCGAAAAGTCGGCAAGCAGCAAACTATGGGCGATGACAACGACATGGCCACCTACGACCTGGCTTTGCCACCGACCACGGACTCGGACCGCCTGATCCAGCAGATGGCCTCGGTGGAGTCGACCGCTGGGCTGACCGTGGTGTTCTCGACCTACCAGTCCATCGCCACCGTCGCTGAGGCACAGAAGAAAGGGCTGGCACGCTTCGATCTCATTCTGTGCGACGAGGCACACCGCACGACCGGTGTCACTTTGGCAGGGAACGACGAGTCGGCGTTCGTCAGGGTCCACGACGACACCTACCTCGGTGCGGACCGGCGCCTCTATATGACAGCGACCCCGCGCATCTACAACCAGGACACCAAGGCAGATGCGAAGAACGCAGACGCAGTCCTGACCTCGATGGACGACGAGAAGATGTTCGGACCGGAGTTCCACCGCCTGGGCTTCGGCAAAGCGGTGGCAAAGGGCCTGCTCACCGACTATAAGGTCCTGATCCTCACCATCGACGAGGGCGTCGTCGCCAAGACCCTCCAGAAGGGCCTCGCCAGCGGATCCGAGCTGAACATCGACGACGCATCCAAGATCATCGGCTGCTGGAACGCAATGGCCAAGCGCACCGGCACCTTCGCTGACGGCTCCGGCTTCGCCGAGGGCGAGGCACCGATGAAGCGGGCTGTCGCCTTCGCTCGCTCCATCGCTGATTCGAAGGAGATTGCCGCCCGCTTCAACGAGGTTGTCGATGCCTACGACGATGCGGACGACGACCTGTTGCACTGCGAGGTCGACCATGTAGACGGCACCTTCAACACCCTGCAACGCAACCGGCTCCTCGACTGGCTCAAACAGGATCCGGGCCAAAATCAAGCGCGCATCCTCTCCAACGCCCGCTGCCTGTCCGAGGGTGTTGACGTTCCCAGCCTGGACGCTGTCCTGTTCCTGCACCCCCGCAACTCGGTCGTCGACGTCGTCCAGTCCGTCGGCCGCGTGATGCGCCTGGCCCCCGGCAAGAACTACGGCTACATCATCCTGCCCGTCGCCATCCCCGCCGGGATGCCAGCCGAGAAGGCGCTCGCCGACAACCAGCGGTTCAAAACCGTGTGGCAGGTCCTTCAGGCTCTGCGCGCCCACGACGACCGGTTCAACGCGACCGTCAACCAGATCGAGCTGAACAAGAACAAGCCCGACAACAAGATCGGCATCGGCCACATCGGCCCCAGCGACGAGACCATCGGCGACAAGGACGGCTCCAGCACCTCCGACAGCGGCCAAGCAGCCAAGGACAAGGAAGCCCAGAGTGCCCAGGGCATCCAGGACGCACTCTTCTCCATCAGCGACTGGCGCGACGCCATCTACGCCCGCATCGTCGACAAGGTCGGCGAACGTCACTACTGGGAAGACTGGGCCAAGGACATCGCTCAGATCGCCGACCGACACGTCACTCGCATCAAGGCAGCACTGACGATCCCCGAGAAGCAGACGGCATTTGAAGAGTTCGTCTGCGAGCTGCGCGAGACAATTAATCCTGGTGTCACCAATTCTGACGCCATCGACATGCTTGCCCAGCACATCGTCACCAAGCCAGTCTTCGACGCCCTGTTCAAGGACTACGGCTTCTCCGAGCACAACCCTGTCTCCAAGGCCATGCAGCGGATGCTCGACATCCTCGACGACCAGGGTCTGGACGCAGAGGCCAAGACTTTGGAGGGCTTTTACCAATCGGTGAAGGTTCGCGCTGAGGGTATCGACAACCATGAAGGGCGCCAGCGCGTTATCGTCGAGTTGTACGACAAGTTCTTCAAGACCGCGTTGCCCAAGACTGCAGACGCCCTCGGTATTGTCTACACCCCCATCGAAATCGTCGACTTCATGCTCCGCGCGACAGAACAGGCTTTGGTCAAACACCTCGGTCACTCCTTTTCGGACGAAGGTGTCGAGATCATCGACCCGTTTGTTGGAACCGGCACCTTTCCGGTGCGTCTCCTTCAATCCGGCCTCATCAAGCCAGAAGACCTGCTGCGGAAGTACACGAGTGAACTGCACGCCAACGAAATCGTGCTCCTCGCGTACTACATTGCCGCAATAAACATCGAAGCGGCCTTCCATGACCTTGCTGGCGGTGATTACAACTCCTTCGAAGGCATCGTGCTCACGGACACCTTCCAACTCGCCGAGGGCACGGCGAAGCTTGACGGTATGGACGTCATGGAGGGGAACAGTGCGCGCGCTAAGAAGCAGCAGAAGCAGAACATTCGTGTCGTTATCGGAAACCCTCCTTACTCGGTGGGACAGAACAGTGTCAACGACAACAATCAGAACCAAAAATATGTGGATCTCGACGGTCGTATCGCTGAGACATATGTAGCTGGCTCCGTGGCTGGCAACAAAAACAAGCTCTACGACTCATACATTCGCGCAATCCGCTGGGCTTCTGACCGCATCAAAAACGAAGGTGTTGTCGCCTTTGTATCTAACAGCGGATATGTCGACGGTACAAGCACAGACGGACTGCGTAAGTCGCTAGTGGATGAGTTCGACGCGATCTACTGCTACAACTTGCGAGGCAATCAGCGGACCGACTGGCGCAAGGAGGGTGAAAAGGTATTCGGTGAAGGAAGTCAAACTGGAGTCGCCATCCTGATACTGGTCAAAGGCGATAAGAGCGCCACCGCGGGCGAAGGCTGCGCTCTTTACTACCGGGATATCGGTGATGCCCGGACCCGAGACGAAAAGCTACGCACAATCGCCGCTCAGAGTCTGGATACCGTACCGTGGGAACAGATTACTCCCAATGCCGAAGGCGACTGGATCAATCAACGTGACGATCAGTTCGCAACATTCCAGGCCATCAGCGACAAGGATAAGGTGCGCGGACAGAATGCGGTCTTCTCGGTCTACTCCTATGGGTTGAATACAGCTCGTGACACCTGGATCTATAATTTTTCCGGCGAAACGGTCGCTACAAATATGAAGTCACTTATTGACTTCTACAACGGGCAGGTCGACGAGTTTAGTGAGCACTGCCGAACCCAAGGTTTGATGTCGCCAACGGCTAAAGATGCCGAGCAGTGGGTCGACATGGACTCGCGGCGCATCAGCTGGAATCGGGCCGACAAGTCCCGAGTGGCCCGTGGCGAAAAGTACGAGTTCAATCCGCAGGCTATTGCTATCGCCGCCTACCGTCCGTTCAACAAAACGCGGTGTTACTTCGATTCACGACTCACACACGATACGTCCAAGCTGCCCAGGATCTTTCCAACACCGGCGGAAGTGAATTTTGGTTTCTACGCGACAGGTACCGGCAGTGGCAAGCCGTTCTCCGTGTTAGCTGTCGACCAGGTTCCTGACCTCGCCACTTGGGGATCGGGTACGGGACAGTTCTATCCCCGCTTCACCTACCGCAAGCTCGGCCAAGGCGACGATCTTTTCGCAGCAGCGGGCGAAGGTGGCTATGAGCGCGTCGACAACATCACCGATGCCGCCTTGGCGTCCTACCGTGCAGTCTATGCCGACGAGGTAATCAGCAAGGACGATATCTTCTACTACACGTATGGACTGCTCCACTCTGCCGAGTACCGCGATCTTTTCGCCGCTGACCTAAAGAAGTCCCTTCCTCGCATTCCCAAGGTGGACGACTTTCGAGGCTTCGCCGAGGCTGGCCAGAAGCTCGCCAGCCTGCATATCAACTATGAGCAGGCGGAGCCGTACAAGGGCATCGTCGAGAAAGTAACCGGCGACGCATCCAGTACCCAAGCCGACGAGCTGTACAGGGTCGCGAAGATGAAGATCCCCAAGGCGAAGGGAAAGCAAGATCGTTCGACGATCGTCTACAACAGTCGAGTCACCCTCACCAATATTCCGGAGGAGGCGTATCGCTACCAGCTCGGAGCGCGTTCTGCGATCGAGTGGATCATCGACCGGTATCAAATCAAGGTCGACAAGGAGTCGGAGATCGTCAACGACCCCAACGACTGGTCCGACGATCCGCGGTACATCATCGACCTCATCCGGCGGATTGTGACTGTCAGCCTGGAGACCATGAAAGTCGTGGACGGATTGCCGCCACTACAGATCCTGGATTGAAGTTCGGCACACTGACCGCGCACTGGGCTTGGATAAGACGAGACGAAGGCTATGGCAGCGCTGTGCTGGATCAGGCCGTCTCTCGACTCGATTGTCATGATGACCAGCAATCTCGCGGTCGGAGTGTGTTCTACGGCGGACCGGGAGTCGGCGATCGTTCAGGGGTACGCGATGTTTTGCGAGCTCCTCGCACATGGTGGTGGATCGGTGGAGTTCGACGCCGACGACCGGACCTGCTCGCGTTGCGCACCGCGCCGAGCTACCTGTCCGATCTCGCCGACCGGATCGGTGTCTCGCGCCGAATCTTGTCCAACCATCTGACTCGCGTACTGAAGAATCCAGCGTGACTGTTCACGTCACGCGCCAGGCCGCCGACCCGGATTGGCGCTGACATCGGAGCTGACATACATAGGGTCGCGCGCGAGGATCCCCGTCGGCTGTGCGCATTACGCGGCAGGTGTGGTCGGCTGAGACTCGAGCAGAGAGGCCGGCAGCAGGTCCCGATACTCCGCGCGCACATATTGCAGCCCCTCGGTGATCGACGGGTCGTGCTCAAGGGTGGACGTAACGAAGTCCAATCGGCGCTTGTTCTCGTCGATGATGTCCCGCCACCGTCGCACGAATCCTCGTACATGCGGTCTGCCAGGCTTGGATGGTGGCGATAGGAACTGACCAGTTTCTCGGTACCGCTCCGGAATCCGGTCGTCGACGAGGTCGTCGAAATCCGTCCCAACGAGGATGAAATCCCACGATGATCGGTCAGTGGCGAAGGCGGCGGTGGTGCGAACCGTGTTGATATAGCCCTCGAGCTGATTGAGCTCTTTCTGGGTGAGCGTGACGTTCGGGGCCTTGAGCTCGATCACGAGATGCCGGATACGGTCGTGCTCCTTGTATTGCGCGGCGAGGTGCAGGTCGACCCGTCCGCTAGTCCCATCCCACCGCGTGACGGGCGTAACGTCACTGGCGGGTAGCCCTTCGAGCAGGAGATGGGTGCGCAGGAGTTCGGTGAGGCCCCGCTCGCTGTTCATGAGGTGATAGCCCTCGCCGAAGATCCACAGTTCTCGCTCCAAGATCTTGTGGAGATGGTCGCGTTCACCGACGCGGCCCGCGTCGCGGGGGTCGAAAATGAGGTGTTGGAGCCCAGCTAGGAACTTGTGCCGACTCGTGACCAGGTTCGCCGACCTGATAATTGCCGACAAGGTGGTCTCGCTGAGCAGCCGTGTCAGGGTGTCACGGTCTGCCTCGTTCAAGGACACGACTTCGTGCAGGATCGTCGTCAGCTGATCCGGGTCGTGACGTATCGCGTCTCGGAGAAGCACCAGGGTCAGGCGGGCGTCGTTCTTGTTCTTCGAGATGTGCGGCACGAGAGTGCCTGAGACGACGTCGAAGACAGCCCGTTCCGCCCGCTCAGGCTCACTGGCAGGTTCACCCTGGTACGGGTAGGCACCCGTTTCTTTCCACTGATCGACTTGCTCACGTCGGCGTTCGCGCCGACGCCCAGCGAAGTGCTCACGGATCGCCTTACGGATCGCCTGCCACAACTCGCCGACCGGCTCCGGCGCCATATCGCCGAGCCCGAGCAATGCGAGCTGAGCAGTGCCCAGGCCCGGCCAGGTGACATACGCCGAATAAGCAAACTGTCCCTCGATATCGCTGCCGGATTCTTCGTACGGGAAGTGGTCTTCATCGGGACCGAAGTAGATGGCCCGGTGCTTTCCGGATCGCCATTCGATGATCCGAACAGTCGCCTCGTTGCTCGTGGTGCCGTCGCCGAAGCTCACCGGGACACGTTTGTCGTGGAGCATTTCCTGGGAAGGATCGAGCGTTGTCTTGTCGAAGGTGACCGTCAGATTGGTCTGCTCGTTCAGCAGGATCGGAGCGAAGTGCGACCGAAGCGTCGCGAGGGCAGTGTCTACCTCCAGTGCCGCGAGTGAACGCTGTTGGTCGTTGTGGATGGTGACCGTCGTACCAGTCCTAGGGACAACAGATGCGGCGGCATCCCATCGGAAGACGTGCCGATTGTTGTGGCTGCCGGAAATCGTCACTTCTTGACGTACCCCTGCGGTGTTGCTGCTCACGCTGGCCCAGGTGACGCGGGTCCCGAGAGCGAAGGCGCGCAGGCGCCCCTCGCCCAGCTTGCCGTGCAGGTAGCGCTGACCGTTCTTCGTCTTCTCGGTGCGTTTCTTCCATGAATCGCCGATTCGGCCGAATGTCGATTCCACCTCGTCGGAGCTGATTCCGTGGCCGTCATCCACGACGCGCACGGCAGCGATCGCGTCCGCCGTGTTGCGCTCCAACTCGACTGCGACTGTTGTGGCCTCGGCATCGATAGCGTTCCAGACAAGCTCGACGACGGCGCGTACTGGGTCGCCCTCGTGAGCTATGCGAGCGACAAGGTCATCGCCAGCCTTAAGGATCAGGTCTTCCACCCGATAAGCCTAGTCACCGGCGCACCTGACTGATGAAGATCGACAGGCACCGATCGAGGGTTGCGATCCGTTCTATAGACACTTCATTCGGTTCATCATCACCCTCCGGCCGGCCCGCCGCAACGCACCGGCGGGTCTCCAGATCATGGGTGCAGCAATCTCTTTGGTTGAACTAGCCCCAGCCCGGCTGGATGACCAGATGCGCACTGGCCGGGGGTGTCGCTGGCCGGGAATACTGTTGCTGTATGGGGATTTTGCCTCGGGTGCAGCTTCGCGACTGGGATGCCTGTGATTCATCGACGCACAACACCGTGTTCGGTTGGTGTGATCACCCAGAGGTGCCGGTGCATGCCTCACGGGCAATGGTGGCCGCGATGGTGTTCCGGGTCCCTGATCTGGCAACCAGCTCTCGCCGTCTGGCGGCCCATACTGTTCTCGGGGCACGGAAGGCGATGGTGTGAAACAGCTCGGCTGACACGCGGCATTGCTCGATGAGTAGATTTCGCAGATTCCATCTTGTTCGAGTCATGCTGGGTCAACCGAAGCGATCGATGGATCCCGCTGCCTTTCAGCGTGTTCGAGCGTCTTGGCTACGGCGGAAAGGACTGCTGTCGTCGATGCTCGGTAACATCGCCCCTCGGTTCGTCATGTGTGCGGTTCTGACCTCTGAGAGGCAACCAGATGTACTTGAGCAAGCTTTCGGTTCGTGGTCTGCGGGCGAGCGCAGACAGTGAGCTTGAGGTGCGGCTTCCGGGGCGGTTCGCGGTCCTGGTCGGAGCGAATAGCTCCGGCAAGACGACGTTCAGTGATGCCGCATACCTTGGGCATGGTGAGACATTTCCTGCCCTAGGACGTTTCAGCGCGGCGTCGCTCGGCAGCGGTGAGCGCGGAATCGACGTCGAGTGCAGGTTGCAGCCGCCTGGCGCGGCGGAAGGTCCGCTCGGCATACAGCTGATATCGCAGTCGGGAGCACTTCAACCAGGTGATGTTGCGGCTACATGGCGAAAGACCCTGTCTCGCAATCTCGGCACCATCCGATCACAGTGGGACCAAGGTCATGAACTTGCCTCTGCGGTGAAGCTGATCTACTTACCGGCGCAACGAAACCCCATCGACGAGTTGGCTCGACGTGAAGCGCGCATTCTTGTGGAACTGCTACGCGCACAACAACAGCGCCTCGATAAGACACGCAATCTCACTGGGTTGCGCGCCCGTGCGTGGGGTCTGTTGGAAGCGCTCTCCGCGGATCCGCTCATTCAGGCGGTAGAGGAGCGCGTTACGGCACACCTGAACTCGCTGACAGCTGGTGTCGCGAGGCAATGGCCATACGTGCGGGGCCAACGCGTGGACGATGCCTACCTTGCTCGCGTCCTCGAGTTGATGCTGTCGGTTCTTGAGGGGCGCAGTCACGCTCGGCCGCTCGATGTTTCGGGCCTTGGGTATGTGAACCTGCTGCACATCGCTGTCACGCTCGCTGCGATCCCTGACCCCTCGACCGGCGGAAGCTTGCTTGCGACAACCGTGCTAGGTGACGGCGCGGCTTCTGCCACCGACGAGACCACCACGGATGCAGTGAATTCCAACAGTCCGGTACCTGATGTGTCGGACGCTGACCAGGCCCGAGGTCTCCTTGCGCAGGCGCGAGAAGAGGCCGAAATCGCGGAGGACTCGTTCTTCCAGGAAGCGCCGTTCCACGCCACGGTCCTTATTGAAGAGCCCGAGGCCCACTTGCATCCGCAGTTGCAACATGCGTTGGTGCGGCACCTGCGCCGGACTGTGGCCGATCGCCCTGAACTGCAGGTTGTGCTATCCAGTCACGCTCCGGATGTCATCACCTCGGCACTGCCCGAGGACATTGTCGTGCTGCGACGTCTCGGTGATGGGCGGCATGTCAGCCGTAGCGTCGCCATGATTCCCCTGAAGCAACGTGACGATGTGCTTCGCAAGGCGCGCTTGCATTTGGACTCCAGCCGTACGACTTCCCTTTTTGCCGAACGACTCGTCTTGGTGGAAGGAGTCACTGAAGTTGCTGTGCTCCGTGAGTTGGCATGGGTTTGGGCATCTGAGGACTTGGCCAAGCAAGCCTTTATTGATGCGCTCACGATCGTTGCAATGGGCACCAGAGTCGGTCCTTGGCCCGTTCGACTGCTCGCGACACGCGATCATGAGCTCTGTCACCGGCTAGCTGTGCTGTCCGACAGCGACAAAGAGCTAGACGAAATTCCGACGCCGCCGGCGTGGGTCGCCGATCACGATCCTGATGTCGTGCAGGTCTTCCACAGTCACCCGACCCTTGAACCAGCGCTGACGCCCGGGAACGAGGATCTGGTGAGAGCGGCTCTGGACGCGATCGGCGTTGCGGTCGCGGATCCTCTCACAGTCGAGAGTGTTCGTGACGCCTTTAGAAGCGCGCGTGCGCAGACGGCCACCCGGCCTGCCTCTCCGGCAGGTCCTGCGGCCCGCAAGAAGGGTGAGTTCGCACTGGCCTTCGCCGAGCGGATCGTCCTCGCCCGTGAGCAGGGAACTGAAGTCACCGTGCCAGCTCACATCAACGACATGCTCTTCTTCCTCTATCCATCACCGGCGTCTCCCTCTGTTCCCGATGACCAGGTCGATATCGATGACAATCCCGCAGGTGGGTCGAGTAGCGGCGAGATGTCGGCATCGGGAACCCGATAGTGAGCAGCGATCCTGCACTTAAGGCACTCACAGACGAACAGCTCGTCGCAGCCGGGACAAGCTGCTCCCGCGTCTTCATCGAAGCGGCACCCGGCTCTGGCAAGACAACCGTTGCAGCGCAGCGATTCGGTGTACTGCGATATACGCAGCGCGTGCTGCCAAACGGCCGCCCTGACTCACGAGCTGTCGTAGCGGTAAGTTTCACGCGCTCGGCGACATGGGAACTGCGCCAGCGAGTCCGCCGCAGTTGGGGGCCGACCGCATTGACCTGGCCGCATCGCATATGCACCCTCGACACGTTGCTATGCGATCTGCTGCAGGATTTGTTGTTGTGCGGACTGGTGCAATGGCCCGGTGGGCACACGACACTTGAGGTCCATGACTCGTGGAAAGTCCTTGTCAGACACGGGTTCACGAAAATCGAATGGGGGGTTAGCGTTGACTCGACAGGGCACATCTTCGTCGGTCAGCGCCGCCACGAGAAAGGCGCGCCCCGCCCCGAGCCAGCATTGATGAAGGCAGCGGTTCGGGCTGGGCGCTGTACGCACGATGACGTCCGGCGGGTTCTAACTCTGTCGCTGCGCCGGCCCGAAGTGCAAGCACGCGTTACCGATCGGTTGAGGCAGACGATCCACAGTCTCATCGTCGACGAGGTTTATGACGCCAATTCGCTGGATCTTGCGCTGATCACATCCGTTGTCAGGGCTGGCTCGCAAGTAACCGTAATTGGCGATCCCTGGCAAGCGCTGTACGGTTTCCGCGGCGCCAAACCCGACAAGGTTCCCGAGCTCATCGCAGATGCGGACATGGAAACGTTGCCGTTGTCGCGCTCGTTTCGCTGGCGTAGCAACGAACAACGTGCGCTCGCGGAGGATTTGCGCGCCGGGCATGGCATCAGCCTGCCGCACAAAGAGCTCAACTCAGATTGCGATGTCGTCCTGGCTGGTGTCTGGGACGATCTGTGGACAGTCAGTGAGTCGGTGTTGCCCCTGGCCTGGGTGTCCGCCAAGGGCAACCTGGTCGAGGCCGCGACGACGCTGCTCCTCAATCAGGTAGCTGTTGACCTGCTCGGTGTCGAGGCGACCTTCCTCGCCGATGCTCTTGCGACACTGGGCATCACCGACCGGGCGGCCATCGAACGGCTCGAATCGCCCTTCGCTGAACTCCTTGCAGCATTGGCCGAAGCCACCACCGCCAAGCAATTCAACGACGGTTACTACAGTCTCATCGCTGCAATCAGCCAAGAGAGCGCACGGGAATTCCCGCCGAAAGCGCACGCAAACTACACAGGACGACTCCGGCGTCTTGCGCCGAGGCTCCGACTAGGCGATCGCGCGTGCATTCCAGGCATGACTGTTCATCAAGCGAAAGGCCGGGAATGGGACCATGTCGGGATTCGTCTCACCGACCCTGATCGCGACATTCTCGCGGGCGGGCTCGATCCGATGCTGGAGTCTCATCGTTCCCTGTACGTCGCATGTACGCGGGCACGATACTCGACCGTCGAAATCCTCGTTGGGTCGATCTGACCCGCTCTCGGCTGCCCCGATCGCGTCCGGCCCAACAACCTCGGGCGAACCGAACCAGGTTGAAGTGCCTCACTGTTGGGTGCCTAGGTCGGATTGAAGGTCTGATGCCGCCGATCGTTGCCAGTCCAGGAGTGACACCACGCGTGCAGTCAGTCGCTGGTCGGCTGCTGCCTGTACATCCGCTTCGGTTGTGCGGTCCTTGGGCGCTCGGGAGGTGACGGTGTGGAAAAGCTCGGCTGGTACCCGGCACTGCTCGATGAGCAAGGCTTCGCTGATTCCCTCTTGTTCGAGCAGTTCCACCGCTCGCGGGAGTAGCGATGGTTGCTCGATGATGTTGACCAAGCCGGGTTCGCTTCTGCGCCAACCACGGGTCGAGATGGTTGTCATGGCGTTGCGGTAGGAGACGTCACTGAGTTGTCCGAGCCAGCGGGCGCGGTAGAGCAGGGCTTGGATGCTGACGCCCCAGTGTTCTTTGAGCTGGGCGAGTGTCCGCCAGGCGTTGCCGCTCATGGTGGTGGGTAGTAGGTGGCGGATCTGTTCGGCTGGCATCAGGAGTTCGGCGGCGAAGCGATTGGCTTGGTCTTCGACGATTCGCCCCCCGGGTTCGGCGTCGCTGTGCATGACCAGATGACCCAATTCGTGTGCGGCGTCGAAGCGTTGGCGGTAGTAGTCGTGTTTGATCGGGTTGAGGACTACCACTGGTCGCAGTCGACTGTCGAAGGAGTAAGCGTCTACCGATGCTGCTTGCGGTGGGCTGAAGACCACTAAGGCGCCGTGGTTCTCCACCAGGCGGACGAGGTGGCGGATCGGTCCTGCCCCCAGATCCCACTGCTCGCGGACGAGGTGCGCGGCCCGCTCGGGGGTGTCGCTTTCGCGGTCATCCACTGGCACTGGGAGATTCGGCATGGCAGGGGCCGGGAACTCGACGTGCCGTTCGAGGCTGGAGGCGATATCCACGGCCAGCTGGCCGTAAGCGAAGGCTTGGTCACGGGCCAGCTGGCTTGTCGAACGCAGCGAACGAAAATGTGGTGTCGTGCTCAGCGCGGCGACGTTGTCGGGGCGGACCGCGAAGAACCCCGGATCCACCGAGAGGCTCAAGGCGAGTTGAGCCACCGTGGCGGCCGAGGGTCGTTTAGCACCCGACTCCCACGCCGCCACCGCGGTCGGACTTTTGTCGAGAAGGGCCGCGAGATCACTCTTTCGAAGCCCTGCCAGATGCCTGGCCAGCGTCAGGCGAGGTCCGTCGAAGAAAGCGGCGACGTCCGCTGTCCGATCCGAGGTAGGAGTGCGTGGGCTCACTGCTCACCATTGGCGTGACCATCACGCAGCTCGGCCGCAGGGCGCCGAAGCCGCACCGGCGCATCAGGAACCGACTCCGGACCCGTTGGAAGCGGCGCATCGCCCATCACACGACCACCAGCGGTGGGCGGAATGCTGAGAAGATCATGACGCCAATCCCACGCCTGACCGCCCCCGGAGTTCAAACGAGCACGCCCGATCACAAGCTCGCCCTTCTGGCTGAGCGGATCAAGACTGTGAGCGACGACAAGGGTCGGAAGATCTAGATCCTCGTCAGCCTGCACCATGCCTTCCAGGCCCCCGATCTCGTCCAGCGCGAGCCCTTCGAACAACGACGGCTGTGGAGGCTCTGGATTGCGCTGCCCTGCAACCTTCTGCTTCGTCGCGCTCTTCTGAGGCCACGGCAGCTCGGCGACCTTCCCGAACACGCACGACGCCAACAGGAATCGCCACTGCTGATAGGCCCAGCCGGGACTGCCATTGAGATTCGAGCGGCGAACCAGCCCGGCATCGAGGGCAGGGATCGACTCGACATCTCGCTCGGACAGGTCGGCATACAGCAGATCAATGTCATCCGTGTCGTTACCGGACCGCACAGCGAAGCGCTCGCAGGCGAACACACGGTCCAACCGGTCACGCAGCAGCGTGAACCGAGTCATACCAAGCCACGCGGCGTCGTGGCCGTCCGTCGGCGAATAGGTGTCCAGAGACCGAGTCGTGGCTGAATCGTAGGCCCAGCGAATCCCGGCCAAGACCCCGGCTTCACCGAACTCCGCGATGACTTCCTGCTGTTCGCTCACGACGCGTAATCTACACCGATACCAGTAGATTACGTGTCAAACTGAACCACATCGGCGTGTTGACGCAGTCTGGAACACCAATGTTCACGCTGTCAGCTCTGTACCGCAGCGGCTGTACCGGTCAGTTCTGGGTCTTTGCGCTGGGCGGCTTTGAAGTCACGGTCTGTGTTCGAGTGGTCGGCGGCCTTATCGTCTAGCTTCCCTGATTGCGTCGGCGATGTGCCATAGGCGTTGCCCTCAACGGCCCTGTGCGGTCGCAATAGTGAGGGAGTGCGGATTGGTGGACGGGACTCTATCCCGTCTATCTGGAGGTTCTTGAATTGCCGAATCCTCGTCCGCGTGTGCGTCGTGATGGCACGGTGCTGTGGCAGGTCCCGATCCGCATCGCTCGTGATGGGCGTGTGGTGCAGAGCTCGAAATCGTTTCCGACGTTGGAGGCTGCGATCGGGTGGGCGCAGTTGGTCGACAAGCTCGGTGTCGTGGATGCGATCGCGTTGCTGGAGTTTCAACGTGGCAGCACCGTCGCGCCGACGACGGTGACCGAGTGGCTCAATGCCTATGTCGATCATCTGACTGGGGTCGAGCCGTACACGAAACGTAAGTACCGCGCATACATCCTCAACGACATTGCCCCGTTCATGGGACACCTGCCGTTGGAAGCGGTTACTCAGTTCACCGATGCTGCATGGGTGTTGTGGCTGGAGGAGAGGGGCAACAGCGGTAAGACCATCGCCAACAAGCACGGTTTCTTCGCTTCGGCGATGGCCGCGGCCGCGCGGATGCGGCCCAAGCCGTTGATCGCCTACAACCCTTGCATCGGCACCCGGCTCCCGCGCCATGACGTGCCGGAGATGATGTTCTTCGAACCCGCCGAGTACGCGCTGCTCCTGTCAGCGATGCCCTAACGGTGGCATGCCCAGACCGAGTTCTGTCTGGCGTCGATGGCGCGACCGAGTGAGGTTGGTGCGCTGACCGTGGGTGATGTCAATAGGGATACCGGTGGGGTGCGGATCAATAAGGCGTTCAAGTACACCGGCACCGGGTGGCGGTTGGGGCCGCCGAAGACCAAGCGGGGTGTGCGGACGGTGAACGTCCCGTTCGAGACCATTGGACTGTTGGATCTGGATCGCCCGCACGACGCGTTGTTGTTCCAAACCCGGCGTGGTACTCCGATCCGTGCGGCCTACTTTTATCAGGAAGCATTCCTGCCCGCCCTGCGGGAGCTGGTCGTGGTCGACGATCAGGGCAACGTAGTGGTGGATCGGCTCGGCGGTAAGCGTCCGAGTCCGTATACGTTGCGGCATACCGGGATCAGTTGGCGGTTGCTGGGTGGTGTGCCGATGTTCGTGGTGTCCCGCGATGCCGGGCACGACTCCTACGACACGACCGATAAGCGGTACGGGCATCTGGACCGCACCGCGAGTGCCGCGGCGGCGCAAGTTCTGGCCGCAAGGATCCCGCGATTGAAGCACCTGCAAGACCCGACGCTGTAGGTCTGTGGCCCGGTTGGCTGATCGGACTTTGGTCAACCGGGCTACTGCTGCCGTGACCGATTTTGATGGTGACCCGAACCCGTATGGGGCCCGTGATCCCCCGGCGGGGGATGTTGACCGGGTCAGCACCTGAGCGTTACCGTAATGATCGTAAGCGTGCCGAAATCACTTGGAACGCAGGATATTGCACCGAAATTGACGTGCGAGCACGGGGAACCGGAAGTTCAAGTCCCCCTTCGCCCACAGTTTCAGTGTAGCCGCAGGTCAGAGGGTGCTCCCTCTGACCTGCGGCTTTTTTCGTCAACAGGATTTTGTTGATTGGAATGACGCCGCGGGGCTCGAATTCATCGACCTCTGACAGAAACACCGCACGACCAGTTTGCTGATGGGATGCTGGAACGCGCAAGGCAGTCGACTACGCGTGCCACGGCCGTAGCAGAGGGGATCGACTTCGGGCCGCCGCAGTGCGCAGGACTTCGGACATCAGTGCAATCGACCTCTATGAAACCCCCGGCATGTCCGGGTGGCACGCCGTGGAAGGGGAGAACCATGAAGCTCATAGTCATCGGCGGTACCGGACGGATCGGCTCGCAGGTGGTCCAGAAGTTGACCGCAGCCGGACATGAGGCCGTCCCTGCGGCACCGTCCACCGGTGTCGACCTGATCACGGGCAAGGGTCTGGACCAGGTGCTGGAGGGCGCCGACGTCGTGGTCAACGTGGCGAACTCGCCGACCTTCGACGAGGCGTCGGTGGACTTCTTCCGCACCTCCATGAACAACCTGCTCGCCGCCGGAGACAGGGCCGGTGTCGGGCACCAGGTCGTCCTCTCGATCGTCGGAGTGGACCAGGTGCCCCAGCTGGACTACTACCTGGCCAAGACCCTGCAGGAGGACCTGCTCCGGCAGGGGCCCACGCCGTACTCCATCGTGCGCGCCACCCAGTTCTTCGAGTTCATGGACGCGGTCTTGTCCTGGACCTCCGACGGCGACACTGTCCGGCTGCCCGCAACCCCGCTCCAGCCGATCGCCGCCGCCGACATCGTCGACGCGGTCGTCGAGGTCTCCACCGGTACTCCGCTACAAGGGATCTGGAACGTCGCAGGCCCGGATATCTTCCCCTTCGACGAACTCGGCAGGATCACCCTCGCGGCACAGCACGACAGCCGGAAGGTGATCACTGACGACACAGCTGGCATGTTCGCAGCCGTCACCGGCGATGTGCTCATCGCGGGACCGGACGCACACCTGGCACCGACGCACTACCAGGACTGGATCCAGCAGGCCCACTGAATCAGGGATACCGGCTGCTCGGTAGGTGCGCGGGCGTCGAGGTTCTGGTCTGGTGAGCGAACCAGAACGAGGCAGTGCGAGGCGGGTTCATCCAGCGGACCCTGCCCTGGACGTGTACGTGCCCGCCGAGGCAGTGTCGACAGATTCCGGACTCGATCCCATCCAGCACAAGCGCGCCCGTCAGCGCTGATTTTCCTGCGGGTGCTACGCCGGGCGGGTCGGACTCGATAACCGTGTAAGCGAACGACGGCAACAGACTCGAGGACACGATGGATCTCGTAACCACCACCCCCAGGACGTTTCACGCGGTGCGGGGTGCGCTCATTGCCGGCGCGATCGGGATCGCGATCGTGTCGGCAGCTGTGGTGTGGGCCGTGCTGAGTATGCGAGGGCTCGAGGGCACCGCGCGCACTGATGGCACGGTGTTGTTCGCCGGCCGAGGTGATGGTCGGGTGGTCGAATTCGTCGTCGATGGAAAGCGGTACACGACCACAACCGCGACGGAAAGTGTGCTGCACACCTACTCGACCGGTGCGCGGGTGCCCGTTGCCTACGACCCGGCCGATCCCGCCGACGCGCAGGTGGCGGATCTGCACTCGACCTACGGCGGGCCGCTGTTCGCGGGCGGATTCGGCGTTCTGATCATCGCTGCCGCCGTCGTTGGATACGTCTACGGGCGGCGCAAGATGAAACTGCGGGAATGGCTCGATCGGCAGGGTCGCGAAATCTGGGTTCCGGCCGAACACACCCGCGTGCGGGTCACCCACCACGACTCCGACAGCAACCGGCCATCGGTCTTCGTCCTGCAGGGTTGCTGGGTCGACCCGATCACGCGGCGAACCTTTACCGCGGAGAGCGATATGTTGCGCGAGGATCCGAGCGAACTCGTGAGCTTTCGCGGGCGAGTCCGCGTGCTCTACGACCCGGCGGATCCGACCCGCAATCGCATCGATTTCGATCAGAAGCCACAAGTTCGACAGTTCTGACCAACGCCGAGGGGAAATCCGATGCGGTGGTGCGCGAGGATGTGCCCACGGCGATTTCGCTGGGGCAGGCCGAATCGATAATCGCGGCCGCTCGCAAGACAGCAGCCGAACTGGGGGTTTCCGGTGCCGGCTGCTCGATCACGGACCATAAGATCGGCACGGCTGCTCTCGCTCGACTGGATTGAACCTTTCCCGGATAGATCCGCTAGCGGGGCCCCGGCCGTGCACCGGGGCCCCGAAGGTCCATGTGCTAGGCGCGAAGCGGTGCGAGCGCACCACCGATTTGTGCCTCGGATAGGAAATCAGCCACCGACAGCGACAACCTCGTGCTGATCTCGCCCAATCCGGACATCAAGGCCTGCATCGGTTCTGTGCCGGTCGTTCTGATCATCATCGGTGCGGGCTGCAAGCCCTCGATCCGTAGTCGACAGATATAGCTGGAATCGGTCGACGAAAACGGTTGCGGCGCACCGACTGTCACGAGCACTGATCGGCCGCTTCGTTGAATCTTCCTGGTAACCAACACTCTGCCAACCCCGACTGTCATAGCGAAACAGTATGGCCTGCATCGGGTATCGACCTTTTGGGTATCGGCGTGTCCGAGAAACCCGGCGCGTCCCGACGGCATCACACCGGTCACAAAATAGACCACACGGTTTCTTTGTGTGTCACGTAGTGCCTGCGGCGGTGAGCTGTTCGGCTTCGTCGGCGCCAACAGGGCGAGGTACTCGGCATCGGATCGTCACCATCGCGCAGGTTGCTTCGATGGCTGTGGCGGGCACCCTGACCGGGTGTCATTGCGCGCGGCGGTCACCGTGGAATGAATTGATACTCCGGATCGGTCGCGGCTTCCGGATCGGGAATACGTGGTGTCGGTGCGTGACTGGACGGAATTACGTTGCTAGAAGGTGGGATTATGAATAGGAGCGCAAGCGCAGTACGCAATGCTCGCGGCACGTGTTCCGTCACCAATCTCGCGTTCGTCGGACTACTCGTCCCCGCCCTGACCGCGCTCGGTGTATCGACTGCTCCCGTCGACCCGGTTACTCGGCCGATGGGATACCCGACCGAGGTTGTCGCACAGGATGGCTCGCGTATTACCGATATCGAGAGCATCGACAACCGCCACCTCCGGCTGCGGGTCTACTCCGCGGCGATGGACGAGACCTTTCCGGTGGAGATTCAGCGCCCAGCGGATACTTCGAGGCCGCGGCCGAGCCTGTATCTACTGAATGGTGCGGGTGGCGGCGAGGACGACGCATCCTGGCAGGCGCAGAGCGATGCTCGGGAATTCATGTCCGACAAGAACGTCAACCTCATCATGCCGGTCGGTGGCAGGTTCAGCTACTACGCGGACTGGATCAAGGATGACCCGGTACTCGGCCGCAACAAATGGAAGACCTACCTGACCGACGAACTGCCGCCGCTGATCAACGCCGCGCTGAACACGAACGGGGTCAACGCGATTGCGGGAGTTTCCACCTCGGCGACCACCGTGCTGGCACTGCCGATAGCCGAGCCGGGCCTCTACAAAGCGGCCGCTGCCTATAGCGGATGTGTCCAGACCAGCGATCCGATGGGGGCGCGGTTCGTGAAACTCGCCGTCGCCTGGGGCGGCGGCAGCGCCGAAAACATGTGGGGCCCGGCCGATTCGCCGGGGTGGGCGGAGAATGACCCCTATCTGCATGCCGAGCGACTGCGCGGGCTGGATATGTACATCTCATCGGGCAATGGTCTGCCCGGGAAATACGAAACGCTGGAGCGAGAGCAGGAAAAGTCCGCCCTGGGCGGCATGGCGAACCAGATCCTGGTCGGTGGCTTGATCGAGGCCGCCACGAACTACTGTGCGCACAATCTGCAGGCGAAGCTCAACTCGCTCGACATCCCCGCGACCTATCACTTCACCTCGGGTACGCACTCGTGGGGTTACTGGCAGGACGAACTCAAACGGTCCTGGCCGGTGCTCGCACGCGGGATGGGCGTATCCGAGCAGTAACCGGCAGTATTCACTTCCCAGCCAGCGAGGGGTGAATTCATGACGATGCTCAAATCTCGACAATTGATCGCCACACGCGCTACCGGCGGATTCGCCAGGGGTCGTTCATTACTAGGCCCGGGAACCGCCGCCGCGGATTTGATCGACGATGTGGATCCGCTGTTGACTTCGACATGCTCCTTCCCGTAGATCGACGCGGCGACGCACGCAGTAGCGCCGGCCGCCGCCGACACGCCGCAGTAGTTCAACGATGACGAACCGAACAGTTAGCATGATCGGAGCCGCTAGACCAACCCGCACGTAATTGACACAGGAGGAACTGTGCTGCTGCCAGGCGTTGGAAGTGTTGTTGGCCTTGCCGTCGCTACGATCGGTGTGATCGTCGGTCTCATCATCGCGGCCATCTAACAGCCGGAGATTCGAAGCCGTTCGATGCCGGCAGGAGGGCATCCGAATCAGCTCGAATTCTGCTGTCGGATACACGCGCGAGGCCAAAGAAGTGTGATTCTCGAGATCATCTCGCAGTGATCTAGCAAGTCTCGGACGAAGCGCGGGTCGGACGCCCGAAACAGGTGCCCGACCCGCCTTTTGTTATCCGGGCCACGGGATTGCGATCGATGCGGGCGAGTATCGATCTGCCAGGATGCCCGACGAATGCGCATCGTGGACACCACGAGACGGTCACGAAACGCCAGGAAAAACACGCTGTTCTGGTCAATCCGGCTGTGCACCGTGACCGGCCAAACGCGCTCGCCGGGACCGGCAAACCGCTGGTGAGCACATCGGGAACACTGCTGCTGGCGATGGCCGGACTGGGACACATCGGAACCGAGGCCGATGTGCGAGACGGCGGACCGCGGATCGACGCCGAGAACGCGGCGATCGCGCTCGCCGAGCGCGGGATCCGATCCTCGGTCGTGCGGCTTCCGCCCATCGTGCACAGCTCGCTCGACCGTCCGCTCGCGAGAACCTGTTGACTCCTAATGAGAACCTGTTCTAATTTTTGGCATGCGCAGATATGAAGGCCGCCGGGTATTGGTCACGGGAGCAGGGTCGGGGATCGGGCAGGGGATCGCCCTGCGGCTGCTCGATGAGGGGGCGACGTTGGTTGCCGCCGACGTCGATGTGGCCGGGCTCGAGACCACCGCGGGGAAGGCGGGCGATGCCGCCGAGCGGCTGCGGACCGTTGCGGTGAATATCGCCGATATCGAGTCGGTGCGGGCGGCGACGGGCGAGGCGGTCGAATTCCTCGGCGGGTTGGATGTGCTGGTGAACGCGGCGGGCATCCTGCGGCCCGCGCGCACCGAGGAGATGCCGCTCGAGGTGTGGAATCAGGTGATCACGGTCAATCTCACCGGGACCTTCCTGATGACCCAGAGCGCGCTGCCCGCGCTGTTGGCGTCCGGACACGGCGTCGTCGTGAACCTTTCCTCGACCGCGGCCTTCAGTGCGGCGCCCTACCTGGCCGCCTATGCGGCGTCGAAGGGTGGCGTCAACGCGTTCACGCACGCGATCGCGCTGGAGTACGCCAAGCAGGGGTTGCGTGCGGTGAATATCGTGCCCGCGGGGATCACCAGTGGGATCACCACCAAGTCCATCCTCGATCAGCCGGAGGGTTTCGATCCGAAGCTGTTCTCCCGGATGACCGGGTGGCTCAACGGCGGCGCGCTCGGAAATCCGGACGATATCGCCGGTGTGGTCGCCATGGTCGCCTCCGATGACGGTCGCTATATGACCGGAACGGAGATCCGTATCGACGGCGGCGCCCTGATGTAGTTGTGATCAGGCCGGGCGAGCGACGAGCAGGTGATGCGGAATCGGCGGGTTCGCCAGCTGCTGATGGTCGACGGTGCAACCCGCGCGCTCCAGCGCGGCGATCACCTCGGCCACCGGCCGCAGCGTGAAACCGTATGCGGTGAACGGCATCTTCGCCATCGCGTCCGGATCGCCGATGCCGACGACGAGGCTGCCGCCGGTCCGGACGATGCGCACGAGTTCGGTGCAGGCCGCGTCCAGGTTCGGTACGAAGTACATGGTGTTGACGGTGATGGCGGCATCGAGGGCATTGTCGGCCAGCGGCAGACCGGTCATCGGGCCCTCGGCGAGTTGCAATCGGCCCGTACCGATTTCGCCGGCGAACCTGGACCTGGCCCGGCTCAGCATGTCCGGCGAGATCTCGAAGCCGTGCACGCTGCCGTTCGCGCCGACCCGCTCCAGCAGCAGGGAAAGCCCCGCGCCGCCACCGAATCCGATATCGGCGACCGTTGCACCGGCTGTCACCCCGGTCGCCTCGACCGCACCCGCGATGGCACGGTGATTACTGCGATTGAGCATGAACGCGACGCCTTTGCCGAGGGTCCCATGTGGATTGCCGAGCTGACCGGCGATCGTGGACAGCAGGCGGGCTCGGATACTCATGCCGGTCATCGTATCGACCGGCATATCGAACCGGGCACTTCACGACAGACGAAATGGGCAGCTGATCTCGTATGTATATGGGTAACTCGTCGGACACGTCCAACACACGACCCGCGCCTGACCGCCTGCCCGCGACGGCACGGTCGTGGCCACTTACGACCCGCGAAAGACGTGGGGAGGCGGGGAAGAAAGCTGGGTTGAGGCGATCACCCCTGGTACTCCTCGCTGCCGGTGTCCTGGCGCTCGCGCCGACCGGCACGGCCGACGCGGCGGGGTCATGGGGTCCGCTGGCATCGCCGAATCCGTATCTCGGTCCGCTGGGAACCGCGACCATGCACGGTGACGCCGGGTCATCGGATGCGACGCCTTTGACAGGGCCGGGGGCGGGCGGATTTTCGGTCGCCGGATACCCATTGGCCTCGGCGTGCCCGACGCTGCTGCAGGGCTCGGACGATCTCGTGGTCGCGCTGTGCACACCCGTCGTCGGCCAGACCCCGACCATCCATCTGCTCGATCCGTCGTTCGATGGTCCGGTCGGCACCCCGCTGGCCTCACTGGAGATCGCCAAGGGCAGCCTGCTCGGCGGCGTCTACGCCTATCTCGACAACGCCGACCGGTTGGTGATCGTGGATGGCAACCGCACCCTGCTCCGCGTCGGTCACGCGCGCGACGCGCCCGGCGAATGGCGGCTGTCGATCGATGCGTCCACCGATCTCACCTCGGCAATCCCGGTGGGCGACAATGTGACCGGCTTGGTGCCGGACTGGTCCGGCAATGTCTGGTTCGCCACCGGCAAGAGTGTGGTCGGGCTGGTCACGCCTGCGGGTGCGGCCGCCACTGTCGCGCTGCCCGCGGGTGAGCAGGTGGCCAACAGCATCTCGTCCGCACCGAGTGGGCGGGTCGCCGTCGCGACGACACATGCGCTGTACGAACTGCGCGCCGATGCGGCCGGGCGGCCCGAAGTGCTGTGGCGGGCGGCCTACGATCGCGGATCGGCGCGCAAGCCGGGACAGCTCAGTTGGGGTACCGGCTCGACGCCGACCTACTTCGGACCGACGTCGGGTGCCGAGTATCTGACCATCGTCGATAATGCGGACGGGCAGGTCAACGCGTTGGTCTTCCGTTCCGGCAGTGGACAATTGGTCTGCTCGCAGCCGGTGCTCACCCGAGGCGGCGCGGGCAGCGAGAACTCGCCGATCGGGATCGGGCGGTCGGTGTTCGTGGCCAGCACCTATGGCTACCCGTATCCCGCTGTTCCCGAGGGCGCGGGGCCCGCGGTGCCGCCGACCGCGCCGTTCGTCGGCGGCATGACCCGAGTCGATGTGGACGACACCGGCTGTCACACGGTGTGGGAGAACACCGTCCGCAGCGCGGCCGTCCCGCATCTGTCCACCGCCGACAGCTCGATCTACACCGTGACGCGGGTCGGACTCGACACCACGACACCGCTCGACGGCTACGCCTTCACCCTCGTGAATCCGGATACCGGCGCGGTGATTTCGAGCAAGCCGCTGGCCGGAACCATCATCGACGATCCACTGCAGACGTCACCGTTGATCACCCGTAGCCGCCAAGTCCTCCAAGGCACGGTCACTGGAATCCTGCGCATCAGCTGACGTGCCTGTGCACTGACCGCTGTGCGAAACCTGTTGTGCGCGACGGCCTGTATGTGTGGTCAGCCGGTGCACAAACGGTTGTGCATCAATCACCCGTTGACCGCACTCGTGCACAACCGTCAGCGCACCGCCCGCTTGTGGTTATCCACAGCGCACAGCCTGTGGACGGCCTGTGCGTGAATATGTGGATGCCGCGAGCCCCTGTGTAGCTCATGTGCGGCACATGTGGACATTGCCTGTGAGCCTGTGGATTTCATCGGCGAACCTGTGGATGTCATGGACAGTCCTGTGGATTCGCCTGTGCGCGTCAGCGTCGGACAGCGCCACGCTCACTCGCGTTCGGCCCAGTGGCCAACCCTCGCTCCACAACAGCGAGCGTGCGCTGGATCGCCTTGTCCCTGGCCGCGTCATCGAGGTCGTCGAGTGCGCCCTCGATGATGAGGGTGGCCATGCCGTGCACCATCGACCAGGCGGCGTATTCGGCGTCCGGACGATCCGCCGCGTCCAGGAATCCAATGGTGACGAGTTCGTCGAGAAGTCCGGCGAGCAGGTCGTAGGCCGGGGCGTCCGACTGGTCGCCGCAGAAGGCAGTGCGGAACAGACCGGGCTCGCGCAGCGCGAAGGTGATGTAGCCCCGGCCCACCGCGGCCAGGCGACTGATCGCATCGGCCTGCGGGGCCAGGCTCGCCATCGTCTCGCCCATTGCGGCGAACAGGGTTTGTTGCGCCTGCTCCTGCGCGGCGTTGAGCAATTCGTCGTGATTGGTGAAGTGCCGATAGGCCGCGGTCGGGGTGACGCCGACGTGACGCGCGGCCGCGCGCACGGTCACCGCCTCGGGTCCACCGGTCTCGGCGAGCTCGGCGGCCGCGCGCACCAGCGCGTTGCGCAGGTCGCCGTGGTGGTACGGGCCCTCGCGGGTGGAGTGCTTCGCCGTCGCTGCCGGAACAGCCGTTTCCGAATTCGTCATCACTCCGATGTTGACACCCGCACACATCGCATGGCAAGTTAACGGCCATAAAGTTTACGCATGCAAACATGCCCGATCGGAGACCGACATGTTCGAAAGACTCGGCAGATTCGTTGTCCACTACGCGCGCTGGATCCTGGTCGTCGGCGTGCTCGCCCTCGTTGCGGGCGGAGTGGTCGGCGCGACCGCATTCAGCAAGATGCAACCCGGCGGTCAGGAGGACCCCAACGCCCAATCCAGCGCCGCCGTAACCCAATTAGCCGATAAATTCGGTGCTGATACCGACTGCGTCTTCCTGGTCGAGGCGAAACAGGGGAGCGTCGACACCGACGCGGTCGCCACCGTCGGCCGGGACCTGGCGCGCCGACTCGCGGCCGATCAGCGTCTCATCAATGTCGTGTCGTATTGGGACACCGGATCCCCGGCCATGCGCTCGGGGGACGGCACCGCCGCCGTCGTCCTGGCGGGCAACGCCGATAAGGACGCGACCGACAAGGAGAAGTCCGCCGCCGCGATCGTCGACGCCTACCGCACCGACGGCCCGACCGCACAGATCAAGGTCGGTGGCGCCACCGCGATCTTCCACTCGATCACCGAACAGATCGGCAAGGACCTCGGGCTGGCGGAAGCCGTCGCGGTACCGCTGATCCTGGCGCTGCTGGTGCTGGCCTTCGGCAATGTGATCGCTGCGCTGCTCACCCTGGTCGTCGGCGGCATCGCGATACTCGGCACCTTCACCGAGCTCGCGATACTCGGCTCGGTCACCGATGTCTCGATCTACGCCGTGAACCTGACCACCGGTCTCGGACTCGGACTCGCGGTGGATTACGGACTGCTGATGGTCAGTCGCTTCCGTGAGCGCCGTGCGGCCGGAGCCGAACCAGCCGATGCGGTGATCTCGGCCGTATCGACGGCCGGCCGGACCATCGCGTTCAGCGCGGCCACCGTCGTGGCTGCCCTGTCCGCACTGGTGATCTTCCCGCAGTACTTCCTGCGCTCATTCGCCTACGGCGGTATCGGCGTCGTCGCCATCTCCGCCATCGCCGCGGTGATCGTGCTGCCCGCGCTGCTCACGGTGCTCGGCGCGCGGACCGATGTGTGGCGGGTGCCCGGTGTTCGCGGCATCCGCGGCGATGCGACGCCGTTCTGGGCCGGGGTGGCCGGATTCGCGATGCGCCGGCCGCTGGTCGCCGGTGTGCCGGTGGTCGCGGTGCTCCTGCTCGCCGCGGCTCCGCTGCTGAATGTGCAGTTCGGTACGCCCGACGATCGGGTGCTGCCGACGAGCACCGAGGTGCGCCAGGTCGGTGACGCGATGCGCGATGATTTCGGTGGCGGCGATGTCAACGCGCTGTCGGTGATCACCGAAACCGGCGTGGCCGCGCCTGCGCTCGCGGACTACGCGCGCACGTTGTCCCGGGTCGAGCACGTCAGCCAGGTCGAATCGAGTGCGGGCACCTTCGCGCACGGCGAGTTGCGGGCGACCACACCCGCCGATGTCAGGTTTGCCCGTCCGGACGCCCAGCGGCTGACCGTGCTCACCGATCTGGATCGCGATTCGTCGGCCGCCCGCGATCTGGTCGATCGGGTGCGTGCGGTGCCCGGTCCGGCCGGGGCCAGCGCCCTCGTCGGTGGGCAGGTGGCCGAACTGCGCGACAGTCTCGCCTCGATCGGTGCGAAGCTGCCGATCGCGATCGGGTGGATCGTGGCGACCACCTTCGTGCTGCTGTTCCTGTTCACCGGGAGCATCGTGCAGCCGCTGCGCGCACTGGTGTCGAACGTGCTGAGCTTGGCCGCCACGCTCGGTCTGATGGTGTTCATCTTCCAGGACGGGCATCTGTCCGGACTGATCGGTTTCACCCCGGCGCCGCTGGATGTCTCGATGCTGCTGCTGTTGTTCTGCATCACCTTCGGATTGTCGATGGACTACGAGGTCTTCGTGATCAGCCGGATCAAGGAACTGCGCGATCGCGGGGCCTCGACGAAGGAGGCGGTCATCGAGGGGCTGGCCCGCACCGGCCGTCTGGTGACCACCGCGGCGGCGTTGATCTCGATCAGCTTCCTCGCCTTCACCAGCAGCGACGTCCGGTTCATCCAGTTCTTCGGGCTCGGCGCGGGGCTGGCGATTCTGATCGACGCGACGTTGGTGCGCGGTGTGCTGGTGCCGGTGGCGATGCGGCTGCTCGGCCGGGCGGCTTGGTACGCGCCGAAGCCGTTGCGGTTGGTGCACGGTCGATTCGGTCTGGCCGAAGCCTGAGCGCTGTTCGCGAGGGGGAGTGCGGGGCCGCCTGCTGTTGAAGGGGCCCGTGGTGATCGCTTGGCACGGTGCCGTTTTCGCCCGATTCCGCGAGATCGAACGGCCAGGGTGGTGGAGATCACAGAGTCCGTTTCGGTTGCGGTCATGGTGCTGGCGGGGGCTCGATCCGATAGACGAGCAACCGCGTTTACGCAACTGGTTAATCATGATCTTGACCAGATGTAAGTCCACCTTGAACCGATGCGACTGGGTGTAAAGCACGTTTATTGCCCAGTAAACAAACTTGAGGTCGCTTTTGGTTCGTGCAATGGCCAGCTATCGCAATTGTCGCGAATGAAACAGCAGGTCAGACCGGAATAGATGAACATAGAGAGGTCTATGTTTGCAACTCAGTTAATCGCTCCAAGAATGTTTGTTACCGACCGAGGGTTTTCCGATCGTGATCAGGGAACAGGTGCCGCAAGCCTTACGCGGGAGCCGGTGCGGGCCGTCTGGATCGCCGCCACAGGTTTGCTGGATGTATGAAAAACCCTATGCCCATCTGGGTTTGCTGGGGTGCTGCTTTATACGCCTGACCTCGGCGGGGAGGGTTGCATCGGGATAACGATTGTGTAGAGTTGACGGTAACGCTGGCCGCAGCTGAGCTGGACTCGCTGCGGCCAGCGGAACTCAATTCGGGGGCTTCGAAACTCATCCGCAACCGGGCGTTGCTACCGATTGCCCGGACCCACTTCGCTCATCGTGTGCTCGGCGTTGTCTGCCATCGGTCCGCGGGATCCGCGCCGGAAATCGTGAACCCCAACGCCGCCGCCGCTCGCGCGTCCTGTTCCAGCGCGGCCCGGCGACCGGCCACGAAGACATAGCCGAGAAACAGTGCCTCCGCAACGAATCCGATGCCGACCTTCAGTGGCACCGGCAGCGAGCTCGGTGTCACGAAACCCTCCAGCAGACCGCAGACCAGCAGCACCGCGACCAGACCGAGCGCGACCGTCGCGGTCGCCCGGCCCTGCCGCGCCACCGCCTCCAACCGACTGGACCGGCCCGGATCGATCAGCGTCCAGCCCAGTTTCAGGCCCACACCGCCCGCCACGAAGATCGCGGTGAGCTCGAGCGTGCCGTGCGGCAGGATGAATCCGAAGAACGCGTCGAGGCGACCCGCGTCGGCCATCAGCCCGCCGGTCACCGCGGTGTTGAGTGCGTTCCCGAACAGCAGGTACACCGCTGGCAGGATCAGCACCCCGGTGAACAGCACCATCGCCGTCACCCACGCGTTATTGGTCCAGACCTGCGCGGCGAAGGCATCGTGCGGATGCTCGGAGTAGTAGGTCTCGAACTCCCCGCCGGGTGCGGTGAGCCAGTCGTTGTGATCGGTGATGCCGAAGATATCGCGCGCCTTACCGGATCCGGATATCCAGACGGCCAGACCGGTGGACACGATGATGAAGACCGCGGCGACCGCCACCCACCACGGCCACGCCCGATACAGCGCCGCGGGGAAGCGGTGGGTGAAGAATCGGCCGACCTCGGTCCACGCGTCCCCCTTCGTGCCGAGCACTCGCCCGCGCGCCTTGGTCAGCAGCGCACTGAGTCCGGCGATGAGCTCCGGGTCCGGACTATGCGATTGCAGGCGCGCCAATTGCTGCGAAGTGCGCCGGTACAGCGCCACCAGTTCGTCGGCTTCGGCGCCGGTGAGCTTGCGCCGTCCGGCCAGATAGTCCAGCCGATCCCATGCCCCGCGCTGTGCGTAGCTGTACGCGTCTACGTCCATTGGTTGCCTCCCATACCGCCGGTCGGAAGAATGCTATCGACATGGCTGAATTCACCACCGGCGAAGCGGTCGCGCTCGAGCTGCCGATCGCCCGGATCCCGACCAGAGCCACCGCGTTCCTCTTGGACGTGCTGGTGCAGTTCGCGCTGGGCAGCCTGCTGCTGCTCGGGCTCAGCCTGCTGCTGCTGTTCTCCGGTGCGGACTCCGCGTGGTTCAGCGCGGCGCTGATCACCTCGATCGTCGGGACGCTGGTCGGCTATCCGGTGCTCTGCGAAACCCTCATGCGCGGACGGACCATCGGAAAGTTGGCGCTCGGCCTGCGGGTGGTGCGCGGCGACGGCGGGCCGATCGACTTCCGGCATGCCCTCACCCGGGGCCTGGCGGGTGTGATCGTCGACTTCTGGATGTTGGGAGCCTTCGGTGCGGTCGGGGTGCTCACCTCGATGTGCTCGCCGAACGCGCGCCGGGTCGGCGATGTGCTCGCGGGCACCGTTGTCGTGCACAGTCAGCGGCGCGTGCCCTTCCCGCTGCTCGCCGTCGCGCCGCCCTGGCTGGTGGCCTGGTCCGGACAATTGGACCTCTCCGGCATCCACGAGGATCTCGCACTCGCGGTGCGCCAGTACCTGTCTCGCGTGAACACGCTCACTCCGGCCGCCCAGGCGAACCTCGGTCGGACGCTTGTCATCGCCGTCTGCGACCGGCTGGGGATTCCGGTGCCCGCGGGCTACCCGCCGGTGCAGATTCTGGGAGCGGTCATCGCCGAACGCCAACGCCGGACCCTCGGCGCGATCATCGCGCCGAGGGTGCTGGCGGTGCCGCGACCGATGCCGATCACGCGGGCGAGCTAGATCCCCACTCCGACACGGTCATTCGGGGCGGTGACTCGAGCTGAGCTGATGTCGGCGCAGGACCGCCCGCGCTGGGGCGGCGTCGACTCGCTGGCGGTCGAGGCCCGGATCGACGTCGATGCCACAGCGCCGCCGCTGGACGATTCGCGGGTTCACATGGTGCCGGACTGTTTGAGTTCTAGATATTCGTCGGCCAAGGCCTCGGGCAGACGCTCGGGCGAGGCGGCGACGACGGCAATGCCCATGCGGCGCAGGGATTCCTGGACCAGGGCGCGTTCGGCGAGCAGGGTTTCGGCCGCCGCGGCGGGGTAGAGGTCGAGGAGGGTGTCGCGTTCGGCAGCGGCCGCCGCGACGTCGGGATCGGTGACCGAGACGATCAGAACGCGGTGGCGCTGGGCGAGGGTCGGCAGCACCGGGAGCAGGTTCTCCTCGACCGCGGCGCCGTCGAGGCTGGTGAACCAGACGACCAGGCTGCGGCGGCGGGTGCGTTGGATGGCCGCGCGGACCAGGCCCGCGCTGTCGGTGTCGACCAAGGCGGGGGTCACGCCGGCCATGGCGTGCATGAGTTTCAGTTGCAGGCGGCGACCGCCCACGCCGCGCACCTCGGAGCGGACCTGGCGGTCGTAGGCGAGCAGGTCCACCGAATCGCCCGCAGCGGCGGCGAGTCCGCCGAGCAGCAGTGCGGCCTCGATGCTCGCGTCCAGCCGGGTGCCCGCGCCGACTCGGCCCGCGCTGATGCGGCCGGTGTCGAGCACCATCAACATGTGCCGGTTGCGTTCCGGGCGCCAGGTGCGCACCAGCACGTCGGTGGCGCGGGCGGTGGCGCGCCAGTCGATCGCCCGGACGTCGTCGCCGGCGACATATTCACGGAACGAGTCGAATTCGGTGCCCTGGCCACGCATATTCGCGATATTGCGGCCCTCGAGATGTTGTAGCCGCTTCACCTTCGAACGCAACAGGCGTTCGCTGCGGAACTCCGGCAGCGCGCGGACCCGCGCGGGCACGATGTGCCTGCTCTGCCATCCGGCCATGCCGAGCAGGCCGAACAGCCGTATCGTCACCGGACCGGCGACCCGATCACCCCGATAGGTGGGGGTCAGCGCGGTGTGTACCCGGATGCGCGTATTGGGTGCCAGATCCAGTTTGTGCGTGCGGGTTTCGGCGCGGGCGCTGCCGGGCCAGTCGTCCCACAGCCGCCCGCGTACGGTGCGGGTTCCGGTATTCACCACGCTGAGTTCCACCTCGGCGCCGCGGCCGAGCCGAAGCACGGTCAGCGGTTCCCTGGACAGCGTGAGGTCGCGCGATCGGGCGACCGTGCCCATATCGAAAAGGACAAGGGCGGCAAGCAGACTCGTCATGAATACGACGCCGAGCAACGACGGCATGACGAAGGTGACGAACAGCGCGAGCACCGCCGCCGTCGCGGCGAGCCGACCGGTGACGACCACGGGCTACACCGGAACCGGAACCGACAGCAGCAGCGACGACATGACGCCCTCGGTCGTCACGCCGTCCAACTCGGCCTCCGGCCGCAGCTGCAGACGGTGCCGAAGCACCACCACCGCAACCGATTTCACATCATCCGGAGTCACGAACCCGCGGCCGTTCAGCCAGGCGAACGCGCGCGAGGCCGCCATCAGCGCGGTCGCGCCGCGGGTGGACGCGCCGTGCTGCACCGCGGGGGAGTTGCGGGTGGCCCGGCAGATGTCCACCGTGTAGGCGAGCACCTCCGGACTGATGGTGACCCGGGTGATCGCGGCCCGCCCGGCGGCGATATGCGACGGCCCGGCAACCGGGCGCAGGCCCGCGGCGGCCAGATCGCGCGGATCGAATCCGCCGGCATGCCGCTGCAGAATGCGGAATTCGTCATCGCGGCCGGGCAATTGGATATCGACCTTGAACAGGAACCGGTCCAGCTGCGCCTCCGGCAGCGGGTAGGTGCCCTCCTGTTCGATCGGGTTCTGGGTGGCGACCACGACGAACGGATCCGGCAGCGGCCGTGGCTTGCCGTCTACCGAGACCTGGCGCTCCTCCATCGATTCCAGCAGCGCCGATTGGGTTTTCGGCGGTGTGCGGTTGATCTCGTCGGCGAGCAGCAGGTTGGTGAAGACCGGGCCGTGCCGGAAGGTGAATTCGGTCGTATGCGGGTCGTAGATCTGTGAGCCGGTCACATCGCCGGGCATCAGGTCCGGGGTGAACTGGACCCTGGCGTGCTCGAGATCCAGCGCCGTCGCCAGCGCTCGCACCAACAGCGTCTTCGCCACGCCCGGTACGCCTTCCAACAGCACATGGCCCCGGCACAGCAGTGCGAGTACCAGGTACATGATCGCGTTGTCGTTGCCGATCACCGCTTTTCCGATCTCGGCACGCAGTGCGGCGAATGCGGCCCCGGCCTCCTCGGCGGTGGGGGTGTGGTTGGTGTCCGTGCTGGTCATCCGACCTCCGCCTCTATCCATTCCAATTGTGTGGCAACGAGTTGCAGGGTGCCGGCATCGGGCACCGGTCCGTACAGTGCCGCGCCGACCGAGGCCGGATCGGCTCTGGTCCGTGCGGCGAGCGCCGCGATCAGCCGATCCGGGGTGGCATCGGTGCTCACGCCGAGCATCGGGCGAATGCGGCGCAGCGTCGCCGCGCGCAGTCGGGCGGCGACATGTTCATGGTCCTTCGAGCGCCGATACAGCGCGGCCTGGCCGCCGAGCAGTTCGTTCGCCGCCACCTCGACCGGCCGCGGCTCACCGACCAGGGCGCCGCGGCGGCGGGCCCGCCACCACACCACCAGTGCGGCGGCGATGAGGAATTGGAGGCCGCCGAAGGCCAGTGCCGGATGTCTGCTGAATAGGGAGTCGTCGCCCGCGCCGAAGCCCGAGTCGTCGCGATTGTCCGGGTGCTGGTCGGGAGTCTTGGTCGGCGGCGGGAGGTCCGGCGTCTGCGGCTTGTGCGGCGGGTTCACGGCGCAGGACCGTGTCACCGCGTACAGCAGCACGACCAGCGCGATCGTGGCGAGCAGGGCGGCCCAGAACTTAGGGTTGCGCAGCAGATCGGGCAGCGGCGGAAGTTGCCTGCCGGGCTTGGTCTGTTCGGTGATCGTCGCTTCGACCGGTTCCGGTGTGGGCGGTGGTGCGCTGCGGGAGTACCGGTCGGCGTATTCGAGTCTGCGGTATTCGTCCTCGGTGGCCCGGCGGCCGCCGTATACGACCTCGTCGAAACTGTGTGCGGCCGGGTGTAATTCGGACGCGCTCTCGACCGGGAGCGCGGTGGTCGCGTCGTCCGCGGTTTCCCGGGCGGTGCGCGAGCGGCGGACCTCGAGCATGCCGCGCTGTTCGAGCCCGCGCAGTACCGCACGGAACCGCTCGCGCAGCGCGGTGTCGAAATCGCGGTGCAGTGCGGCGTTCTCGGCGGCGCCGCGATGGTCGTCGGCGGGGCCGAGCCGTGGTGGCGGTGGGGCAGCAGGCTCGTTTCGCGATGGGTCGCGCCCACCCGTCGTCCGGCCACCACCCCGCACGGAATCGCTTCGCGACGGGTCACTCATGGCTTTTCCGTTCCAGGGACTCGGATATCGAGCCCCTCGCGGCGGCATCGGCGATCGACATACGAGACCACCCGCGTCGCGGACTCGACGACCTCACCGAACGCGATGATCAACAGGGCGGCCGAGGTCAGCAGGACGATCACCGGCCAGCGATGGGTGCCGACGAACTCCGTGAGGTACCACGGAATGCCGAACAGCGGGATGGCGACGAGGACGAGCAGGGCGCGCCCGGCGAACCACAGCCCGGCTATCGACGACTGCGCGCCGTCGACCAGGAGTCTAGAGCGCGCGACCGCGCCGGCGTGAGTGGTGCGCTCGACGAAGATGACCGGCACCGCCACGAACCGTCCGGCCCGCAGATAGCCGAGCCAGATCAAGGCGAACGGGTAGGTGATGATCAGAATGCTGCCCACGACCAGCACACCGATGCCGACCAGCGTGAACATCACCTGGAACAGCAACAGCGGTCCGGCGACCGCGCCCACTCGGCTCAGTGCCGTGCGCCAGCCGATCGGGGATCCGGCGACCGTCGCCAGCCCGACCGCGACGGTCATGCCCCGCAGCAGAAACCGCAGCAGCAACGCGCAGGCCGCCGTCGTCAGGATCGCCGCCCATGCGGTGCCCGCGTCGGAGCCGTCGGTCAGAGCGGAGATTCCTCCGGTGACCGAAACGACCACGAGTTCGGCCAGGACGAGCCCGATCACGGTGGTACAGGCCAGTACCACGATATTCGCCTGGATCAGCGCGAACGGCTCGTCGAGGAGTTCGCGGAAGCTCAATGGGCGGATCGGCACCGTCGTTCCAGGGGACCCTGGCACCGGATCGTTCCCCGCCCCGACGGCACCGGCCGACTCGGCGGCTGGTAGCACGCGGCCGAGTCTAGCCGTCGGCGACCGGTCCGACGGCTCACCACGTGCGGCGGGTCAGCGGTCGAGCAGCCGGTCCACGACCTTCTTGTAGCGCGCGGGGTCGACGGGCGGGAGGCCGAGCAGAGCACGCAGGTAGACGCCGTCGCCGACCAACCGGATGATGTCGGCTCGCACCGGATCGTCGATATCGTTGTCCAAACCGACCGACCAGGCGTCCAGCATGTCGGACAGTGCCTGCTGCACCTCATCGGTCTCCGGGCCGGAGTTGGCGTCGATGGTGCGCATGGCCGCGACCATGGACCGATTGAGCGCCAATTCCAGTGCGTCCGATTCGTTGTCGGGATTCGGTGTCTGCAGGTACCACTCGGCGACCGAGGTGCCCTTGGCGACGGCGGTGCCCAGTTGTTGGTCCGCGCGCTCGCTCAGTCGCCGGACCAGGCCCGCGAGCAGGGCGTCCTTGCTCTTGAAGTGGTACAGCAGTCCGCCCTTGGAGACTCCGGCGCTCGCGGCGACGTTCTCCAGGGTCACCTGGGACATGCCCTTTTCCAGCAGCAGGGTTTCGAGCGCGTCCAAGATCCGGTCGCGGGTGTTCGTTGTCACCCGAGTGACTATACCGGCTGGACGGTAATGTCGATTTACTGTACCGTCTGGACGGTAAGAATTCGAGACGGAAATCGAGAAGGCGATGACCACACAGATCGAGAAGGACACCTGGCGCACCCATCGGGCCGCCCCGCCGCGCGCGACGGCGCGGGATTGGGCGGGTCTGGTCGTACTCGCGCTGGCCCTGCTGCTGCTCGCCGTCGATGCGACCGTGCTCGATCTGGCCGTGCCCGCGATCAGCGCGGAATTGGCGCCGACCACGCCACAGCTGCTCTGGATCATCGACGTGTACTCGTTCGTCCTGGCCGGACTGCTGGTGGTGATGGGCAATCTGGGCGACCGGATCGGGCGGCGCAGGCTGCTGCTTATCGGCGCCGTCGGATTCGGACTCGCCTCGATGCTGGCCGCGTGGTCGGTCGATCCGGAGATGCTCATCGCGGCGCGCGTGCTGCAGGGCGTCGCCGGTGCCACCCTGATGCCCGCCACGCTCGGTCTGATCCGGTCGATGTTCCTGGATCCGCGGCAGCGCACCGTCGCCATCTCGGTCTGGGCCGCGATGGCCGGTGGTGGTGCGGCGGCAGGGCCGCTGCTCGGCGGCTGGCTGCTCGAACACTACTGGTGGGGTTCGGTATTCCTGGTGAACCTGCCGGTCATGCTGGTGCTGATCGCGGTGGGTCCGATGCTGATTCCGGAATCCCGCGACCCGAATCCCGGCCGTTTCGATCTGCCGAGCGCGGCGCTGTCCATGCTGGCTCTGGTGCCAGTGGTGTACGCGGTCAAGGAATCGGCGGCGCACGGAATGAGTGTCCGGCTGGTGGTGATCGGTGCGATCGGTGTCGTCGCGGGTGTGCTGTTCGTCCGCAGGCAGCGCGGCCTCGCGCATCCGATGATCGACCTGAAGCTGTTCGCGCTGCCCAGGTTCCGCACAGCGGTCCTCACCAACCTGCTCGCGGTCTTCGCGCTGGCCGGTGTGCTGTTCTCCGGTTCGCAGTATCTGCAATTGGTGCTCGGTCATTCGCCGATGCAGGCGGGTCTGCTGCTATTGCCCGGTCTCGCGGCGAGCGTATTCGCCTCGCTGGCGGCGGCCTGGTTGGTGCGGGTGCTACGTCCGGGCCTGGTGCTCGGCAGCGCGTTGGTGCTGGCCGCGGTCGGCTCGGCGCTGTTCCTGTGGCTGAGTCTGGATGCGGCGACCAGTGCGGTGCCGTTCATCCTCGGGTTCCTGTTCATCGGGGCCGGTGTCGGTGTGGCGCTGACGGTTTCGTCCGACCTGGTGGTGAGTTCGGCTCCGGCGGAGCGGGCCGGCGCGGCCGCGGCGGTCTCGGAGACCGCCTATGAGACCGGCATCGCCCTCGGTGTCGCGGTGCTCGGCAGTGTGACGATGGCGGTATTCCGTGGCGGGCTCGACCTGTCCCAGGTGCCGAGCGACCGGACCGGTGCGGCGTCGGAATCCCTCGGCGGCGCTACCGAATTCGCCCGTCAGCTGCCGGAATCGGTGGCGAATGGATTCCTGGCCTCGGCGCACGAGGCCTTTGTCTCCGGCGTCCATATCGCCGCCATCGGTACCGCTGTGGTGCTGTTGATCGCCGCGGTGGTCGCCTTCCGGCTGCGGACGGCTCGTGCGTAAACGGCATATCTCGGTGATGATTTCGCCTCTGTTCCGCGTATCCGGAGCGGGGGCGAAGTCACATTGGAAGCCAACCGGTCTGTACTAGGTGCGCGCCGGTCCGCGCGGTCGTATCGTGCTATCTCGGAATTACCGTGCTGACCTGTGACTTCAGCGGGCACCGTGATTGCTGTCCGGTTCAGAACAGCTGTGCGTTTCGGTGCAGATGCCCGGTACCGGATAGCTGGTGCGGATGCGGGTGTGTAGTGCCGACCGGCTAATCCGGCTGCGGCCGTCCCAATCGGGTCGGCGTGACGCGGCCGCGCAGCGTGACGGACTCGCCGAGTTGCCAATGTTCCGCTTCGGCCGGATCGGCGGTGGCGATGGTGGTTTCCGAGGTGAGCAGGCGGCCCGGGTCGTTCTTGGCGAGTTCGCAGAGGCGGGCGGCCTCGTTGACGGCGTCGCCGATGACGGTGAATTCGTACCGATGGTGGGCACCGACATTGCCTGCCACCACTCGGCCCGCGGCTACGCCGATGGCGGCGGAGAAGTCGGAGGCCTTCGCGCTCAGCCGAGTTCGGATCGCCCTGGCACAGGACATGGCCGCGCCCGATGCGTCATCGAGCGGCGCGGGTGTGCCGAAGACGGCCAGCGCGGCATCGCCCTCGAACTTGTTGAGCAGGCCGCCGCAGCGTTCGACCTCGTCGACGACGATGTCGAAGAAGCTGTTGAGAATGGCGACGATTTCGGTGGCGGGGCGGGTGGTGGTCATGGTCGTCGAGCCGATGATGTCGACGAACAGTACGGCCGCTTCGGTTTCCACGCCGCCGAGATTCGGCTCGCCCTCGAGCGCCGCCTCGGCGACGTCGTGGCCGACGTGCCTGCCGAACAGATCCCTGATCTGTTCGCGCTCGCGCAGTCCCGCCATCATGCGGTTGAATCCGCTTTGCAGTTCACCCAGTTCGGTGCCGTCGTACACGGTGACCGACACGTCGAGGTCGCCGTCCTCCACCAGCCGCAATGCGCGCCGCACCCCGCGGATGGGGGCGACCGTCGCCGCGAGCGCCTGTGCCATCAGCAACAACCCGAAGATCAGCGCGGCCCCGCCGAGTGCGAGCACACAGACCGCCAGCCGCGCGGTGCTGACGTCGTCCATGGTCAACGCGAGCACCGCCACCACCATCGATCCGGCGACCGGCACCGCTGAGCCGAGCGTCCAGGCCAGCAGCGAACGACCGAAGACGCCGATACCGCGCCGCCGCCGCGAGGCCGCGGCCTCCAGCACCCGCGCGGTCACCGGCCGCAGCGCGAACTCGATGATCAGATAGCTGTTGGCGCACACCACGATCGCGCTGAACCCGATGCCGAATACGATCTTGGGAATCAGCCCGGGTTCGGCCACGCCGTACAGCGGGGCCAGCACCGCGACCCCACCAAACCACAGCATTGTCTGGAACAGCACCAACTGCATGGGCACTCGCGCGGTCGCCGTCTGCTCGGCCTCGGTCGGCACCTGATCCGGATCACGGGCCCAGCGCAAAGCCGCCAAACCGCGCGTCGTACCCCACCAGAGTCCGATCAGCACCGCCAGCGCGCCGTACACCGGAGTGGCGACGAAATCGAGCAGCACCAACCGCCGGGTGAATACCGTCGGCCCCGGCAGCACGAATCCGACCAGCGCGATGGAGACGAAAATGCCGGTCACATTCGCGATCATGAGCGGCACCGTCAGCAGCAGTTGGATCCGGAGCCGTCGCCTGCCGGAGGACTCGTCGGCCGGCCCGAGCAGCCGCGAACCCCACGGGGCGGCGGCATTCGCCGGAGCGTTCACGAGACGGTCCATGCGTGCAGCGTAAGCGGGTCGCCTGGGCCGTACTGCCGGCCGCCGCTTCGAGTCGGGTACCCGCGCGGTCGGGCTCCGGCCGAATTCCGGACGCAAGGCCGCCGGTCGAGAGCGCTATGCGCCATAGCGATCCGAAACGGGCACGGCTACCGATTGTCGCGAACAGCATCGATCCTGCGGGGTGCTCACCGAATTCGTCGTGCTGTTCGACGGGACCGATCGTGCCCGCACCCGGATTAGTTGGCGGGTGGAAGTTCCCGCGGTCCGGGGCGGTTCTGGAGTTCACCGCGATGCTGGGCCGACAACTCGTCATGCCGGTCGGCGGGCGGCAGGCCGTAACCCTGCTGCACGGTCGTCTGGGGCAGGGCCGAGTAGTGCGCCGGCTGTTGGTAATCCGCGTCGACGACATTCGCGGCGACCCGCTGGGCGTGCCACGCCTCGGCAGAGCCGGGCTGCAATTGGTAGCCGGCCGCCTGACTCATCGCCGGTGCGTGCGAATCCTGGGTATCGATGGTCACCTTGCGGGTCCGGCGCAGGGTGAAGGTGATCTCCTCAACCTCTTCAAAGGCCTGCCGGGCGGTGCGCAGCGGATGGGTGGCGGTGTCGATCGCATTGGCGACGAAGGACGGCACCAGCGGCCGGATCCAGCGGGCCGCGGTATCGGTGAACGGCACCGTGCCGATGATCGGGAGTTCCAGGCCGCCACCGGTTTGCGGCGCGGTCGGCACCTGCGCCGCGACCTGCGGCACAACGGCCCCCGCACCGCTCGTCGGTGCCAGCGCCCCCGCGCTCACGGTGGCCGGCAGGTTCGGTGTGACGTAGCCCTCCTGAGACACGGAGCTGTCCTCTCGATCGCCAGCCGATCCGGCTGGTAGTTCGCCATGTGGCGGTTCGGTGATGCCGATCTGCAACCCGCCGATGGCGGCGATGATCCGGGTGCGCTGCCGTTCCCGATCAATGGCGGTATCGGCTTCGACTGCCAGCTGAGCGGCGGTCAGTTGGTGCTCGGCGCGCAGGGTTTCGGCCTCGGCCCGCACCTCGGCGCGCTTGACCGCGATGGCGGCGTCGGCGCTGCGCTCGGCCCGGTCCTGCACGGTGTGGAAGGCCAGTCGCCGATCGAACGAGGTCTCACCGCGCCACCACCGCAGGATCAGCGGCAGCAGCGCGAGCAGGACGAAGGTGATGATGGTCAGCACCCGCAGCGGGAACGCGCCCGCCTTGTCGGTGGTGTAGTCGTTCATCGCCAGCCAGCGCGCGCCGAGGCCGCGGTCGGCGTCGGCGAATGCGACGGAATCGGCTGCGGTGAGAGCCTGCTGGTCGGCGGTGACGCGCTGGTCCAGCCCCGCCACCCGATCCTGCGCCGCGGCCAACTGCTTGCGGGCGTCATCGAGCATTGCGTTGTCGGTCTGCGATTCGGGTCCGCGACCGGGCACGCCGGTGATTCGGGTCTGCGGACATTCCGGACTCGGGTTGTATTCACAGCGTGCGATCACCAGTGCCCGGTCGATATCGGCCTGCGCCTTGACAATCGACTGATCCAGTGCGGCGCGATCGGCTTCGGCGCGATCCAGTTCGGTGCGCGCTGCGACCACGGCGGGTGCGGAATCCACCGCGCGCTGGGCCTTTTCATCCAGCAGCCGATCGACGGTACCGCCGAAGAGCACCGTCGCGGCGAGTTCGGCGATCAGCACGCCGGCCAGCACCGCGACCGTGATCCGTCCGGCGAGGCCGCGGCGGTCGGGTCCGCTGCCCGGGCGCGCGGTCGCCAGCGCGCGGCCCACCGCACCGGTCAGCAGTGCGATGACCAGCGCGACGAGCACGATCGCAAATAACGGCCAGTTGCCTGCGGCGGCCAGGGCGAGCGTGGTGACCACACCGGCCACCGTCGCGAAGAGTACGACGACCGCGCCGGTGACGGCATATCCGGACCGCTCGTGCGGATAGTCGAGTTCGGTCCCGCTCTGCTCGCGCCCCAGACCTCCGCCGAGCCAGATGAACAAGCCGGTGACTGTCATGGGACCCCACATCCTCTACATCCCAGTCATGGTGGCGTGTGTCGCTAGGCGACGAAACTGTCACGGATTCGTTGTCATAGCGTGACAGGCGAGGCCACGACACACCGAGTAGGGCACCAGGGATGTGGTCAGGCTCACAAAATTGGTTCCACCGGGCGGTTTGTGTCCGCGCTCACGCTTAATCTGACGTAGGTGACCCGAATCGGAACGAGCCGGCGGACGAGGTGTTGCGAATGTTTTTCCGAGGCTCGGCGAGGGTTTTGGTGTGTGTCGCGGCGGCACTGTTGATGGCTGCCCCGGATGGTCGTGCGCAAACGCTCGACGATGATCCGGCCCTGGATCGCATCGTCGCGTTGGTGACCGAACGCCTGGACACCGCCGATGCGGTGGCCGCGGCCAAATGGGCGGCGGCCGAGCAGAACGGCGGGCAGCCCTCGATCGACGATCCGGTGCGTGAAGCGCAGGTGTACGACACGATGGCGCGCCTCGGCGCCGAGCGCGGACTGCCGGAAAGCTGGATCCGCCAGGTGTTCTCCGGGCAAATCGAGGCCAACAAGATCGTCCAGCGCGGATTGGTCACGCGCTGGCGTTTCGATCCGGCCGCGGTACCGAGTGCGCCGCCGGATCTCGCGTCGGTCCGCCCGGTGATCGATCGGGTGAATGTGGAGATCGTCGACCAACTCGCACTGCGGCGTGCCGAACTCACCGGACCGAACTGTGCCGTGCGCCTGGCGCCGCCGGTTTTCGGGGTGCTCACCTCCGGACGTGCCGATGCGCTGCATCAGGCGGCGCTGGTTCGGGCGGCCGCCGCACTGTGCGGTCCTTAGGTACCGGATATCGGAAGTGTGTTGTACACCACATGAGTTCGATTGCTAGAAATGTGCTGAATCCCACAGTAAGCGAAAGAGCCCGGACGGTCGGATCGGGTCGCGTGCTCGTCACACCCCTGTCGGAAATCTCTCATCCAGCCGTGTGGCCAGTTAGCCACCGCCAACGGGGTTTGCGCCGTGTGCAGCAGGGAAATCCACTGCGGTGCAGGTGAGCGCCGGTTCTCGCATCTGCGGTGCGCTGTGTCGCGGGTCCTGGGCGCCCGTTGTCGCAGGTTGGCACGGGGTGCCAAGGGGATCGATTCGACCGTGTTCGCTGCTTTACACTGGACAACGCGCACACGTGGAGGACCGCTTGAAGAAGCCCAGCTAGACCTAGTTATTAGCACGACCTAAGTTGGTTGGGCCCCGGACCTGACTTATCGTTTGCTCTTACGCCGAACACAGAATGTTCGGCAATATCGCCCGCTCGGGCTCGGTGAATCCGGTGCCCAAGCGTAGCGGGCGAGCACCCGCGCAGAGGTAAGGAACACGTAAGCGTTCCGTTACCGACGAGCACCCACTACGTCACTGAATGCGGGTGGACAACTGGAGACGTGACTGCACGAAGAAGACCATCAGCGCGGCTGGTTTTAGCAACGTACAGGCGCAGTCTTGACGGAGGCAATCGACGAAGGGGCCCCTTCCCATAGGCCGATTTCATCGAGGCCGACTTTCTTGAAGGCAGAGGCATGACGCAACTTCCTGGCCACAGGTCCCCCGGACCCATCGGGCTCTATGACCCGGCGAACGAACACGACGCCTGCGGTGTCGCATTCGTCGTCGACATGCACGGCCGCCGCAGCCGCGACATCGTCGACAAGGCTATTACGGCTCTGTTGAACCTGGAGCACCGCGGTGCCGCAGGTGCCGAACCCAACAGTGGTGACGGCGCTGGCATCCTGATCCAGATTCCGGACCGGTTCTTCCGTGCCGTGGTCGATTTCGAGTTGCCGCCGGAGGGCTCCTACGCCACCGGTATCGCCTTCCTGCCGCAGGCCCGCCGCGAGGCCACCAAGGCCGCCTACGGTCTGGAGCGCATCGTCGAGTCCGAGGGCCTTGCCGTACTCGGCTGGCGTGATGTGCCCACCGACGAGTCCACCCTCGGTGCGCTGGCGCGCGACGCCATGCCGACCTTCCGGCAGATCTTCATCGGGTCCCCCCGGGGTGCGGCCGAACAGCTGTCGGGCATGGATCTGGAGCGTCGCGCCTATGTCGTGCGCAAGCGGGTCGAGCACGAGCTCGGCAAGGCGGGCGCGGGCCAGGGCGCGGTCGGCAAGGAGTCGGTGTACTTCCCGAGCCTGTCCGGTCAGACCTTCGTCTACAAGGGCATGTTCACCACCCCGCAGCTGCGCGCCTTCTACCTGGACCTGCAGGACAGCCGGGTGGAGTCCGCCCTCGGCATCGTGCACTCCCGCTTCTCCACCAACACCTTCCCGTCGTGGCCGCTGGCGCATCCGTTCCGCCGGGTCGCGCACAACGGTGAGATCAACACCGTCACCGGTAACGAGAACTGGATGCGCGCCCGCGAGGCGCTGCTGCGTTCGGATGTCTTCGGCGTCGACGAGGCGGGCAACAACCGCCTGCAGAAGATCTTCCCCGTCTGTACGCCGGGGGCGAGCGATACCGCGCGCTTCGACGAGGTGCTGGAACTGTTGCACCTCGGCGGCCGCAGCTTGCCCCACGCGGTCCTGATGATGATTCCCGAGGCCTGGGAACGCAACGAGACGATGGACCCGCAGCGACGGGCCTTCTACCGCTACCACTCGATGCTGATGGAGCCGTGGGACGGCCCGGCATCGGTGTGCTTCTCCGACGGCACCGTCGTCGGCGCGGTGCTCGACCGCAACGGTCTGCGTCCCAGCCGCATCTGGGTCACCGATGACGGCCTGGTCGTCATGGCCTCGGAGGTCGGTGTCCTCGACATCGATCCGGCCAAGGTGGTCAAGAAGGTTCGGCTGCAGCCGGGCCGCATGTTCCTGGTCGACACCTCGCTGGGCCGCATCGTCGGCGACGAGGAGCTCAAGTCGCAGCTGGCCGCCGAGCACCCGTACCAGGAGTGGCTCGATGCCGGCGTGACCAAGCTGGCCGACCTGCCCGACCGCCCGCACGTGCACATGTCGCACGACCGCGTGCTGATCCGGCAGCAGATCTTCGGATACACCAACGAAGAGTTGAACCTGCTGATCTCGCCGATGGCCAAGACCGGCGGTGAGGCGCTCGGCTCGATGGGCACCGATACCCCGATCGCGGTGCTGTCGTCGCGTCCGCGGCTACTGTTCGACTACTTCTCCCAGCTGTTCGCGCAGGTGACCAACCCGCCGCTGGACGCGATCCGCGAAGAAGTGGTCACCAGCCTGCGCCGGGCCCTCGGCCCGGAGGCCGATCTGATGCATCCGGGACCGGAGTCCTGCAAGCAGATCACCATCCCGCAGCCGATTCTGGACAATGACGAGCTGGCCAAGCTCATCCACATCAACGACGACGGTTCGCATCCCGAGCTGCGCTCGGTGGTCGTGCACGGCCTGTACCCGGTGAAGAAGGGTGGCAAGGGCCTACGCAAGGCGCTCGAGGCCATCAACACCCAGGTCTCGGCGGCAATCGAGGGCGGTGCGCGGATCATCGTGCTGTCGGACCGCGAGTCCAACGAGAAGCTCGCGCCGATCCCGTCGCTGCTGCTGACCGCATCGGTGCACCACCACTTGGTGCGCGAGCGCACCCGGACGATGGTCGGCTTGGTCGTGGAGACCGGTGACGCCCGCGAGGTGCACCACATGGCCATGCTGGTCGGTTTCGGCGCGGCCGCGATCAACCCGTACATGGCCTTCGAGACCATCGAGGACATGATCGAGCGCGGCGCGCTCGATCTGCCGGGCAGCACCGGCGATCTGGTGGCCGACTACCGCAAGGCGGTCGCGAACTACAACAAGGCCGCGAGCAAGGGCGTGCTGAAGGTGATGTCCAAGATGGGCATCTCCACCATCGCCTCCTACACCGGCGCGCAGCTGTTCCAGGTGATCGGCCTGTCGCAGGACCTGGTGGACGAATACTTCACCGGCCTGCGTTCGCATCTGGACGGCATCGGCCTGGACGAGATCGCCGCCGATGTGGCGGCCCGGCATACCGTGGCGTTCCTGGAGAACCGCAACGAGCGCGCGCACCGCGAGCTCGAGGTGGGCGGCGAATACCAGTGGCGGCGCGAGGGTGAATACCACCTGTTCAACCCGGACACCGTCTTCAAGCTGCAGCACGCGACCCGCAGCGGTCAGTACTCGATCTTCAAGGAGTACACCAAGCTGATCGACGACCAGTCCGAGCGGCTGGCCTCGCTGCGCGGCCTGTTCAAGTTCCGTACCGGTGAGCGCAAGCCGATCTCGATCGACGAGGTCGAGCCCGCCAGTGCGATCGTGAAGCGGTTCTCCACCGGAGCGATGAGCTATGGCTCCATCTCCTCCGAGGCGCACGAGACCCTCGCGATCGCGATGAACCGTCTCGGCGGTCGGTCGAATTCGGGCGAGGGCGGCGAGCATCCGGCCCGCTTCGAGATCGAGGAGAACGGTGACTGGCGGCGCAGTGCGATCAAGCAGGTGGCCTCCGGCCGCTTCGGCGTGACCGCGCACTACCTGACCAACTGCACCGATATCCAGATCAAGATGGCGCAGGGCGCCAAGCCCGGTGAGGGCGGCCAGCTGCCCGCGCACAAGGTGTACCCGTGGGTCGCCGAGGTGCGGCACTCGACGCCGGGCGTCGGCCTGATCTCGCCGCCGCCGCACCACGACATCTACTCGATCGAGGATCTGGCGCAGCTGATCCACGATCTGAAGAACGCGAACCCGCAGGCGCGGATTCACGTGAAACTCGTTGCGGAGCCTGGCGTCGGCACCGTCGCCGCCGGCGTCTCCAAGGCGCACGCCGACGTGGTGCTGATCTCGGGCCACGACGGTGGCACCGGCGCCTCGCCGCTGACCTCGCTCAAGCACGCGGGCGGGCCATGGGAACTCGGCCTGGCCGAGACCCAGCAGACGTTGCTGCTCAACGGACTTCGCGATCGCATCGTGGTGCAGGTCGACGGCCAGATGAAGACCGGCCGCGACGTGATGATCGCCGCGCTGCTCGGTGCCGAGGAATTCGGTTTCGCGACCGCGCCGCTGGTGGTCTCGGGCTGCATCATGATGCGCGTATGTCACCTCGACACCTGCCCCGTCGGTGTCGCCACGCAGAACCCGGTGTTGCGCGAACGCTTCACCGGCAAGCCGGAATTCGTCGAGAACTTCATGCTGTTCATCGCCGAGGAAGTGCGGGAACTGCTGGCGGAGTTGGGCTTCCGCACCTTGGACGAGGCCATCGGCCGGGTCGACATGCTCGATACCGCACAGGCCAAGGCACATTGGAAGGCCAGCAAGCTGGACCTGTCGCCGATCCTCGACGATGTCGAGACCGCGTTCATGCGCCAGGACCGGTACTGCACCAAGACCCAGGACCACGGCCTGGACCGGGCGCTGGATGTGCAGCTGATCGCGCAGAGCGCCGATGCGCTCGAGCGGGGCCAGGCGGTGAAGTTCGAAACCAAGATCACGAACGTGAACCGCACCGTCGGCACCATGCTCGGCCACGAGGTGACCAAGCTCTACGGTGGCGCGGGCCTGCCCGACGACACCATCGACATCACCTTCACCGGGTCCGCGGGCAACAGCTTCGGCGCGTTCGTCCCGGCGGGCATCACGCTGCGGGTGCAGGGCGACGCGAACGACTATGTGGGCAAGGGCCTTTCCGGCGGCCACCTGATCGTGCGCCCGTCGCTCAACGCACCGGCCGACTTCGTGGCGGCGGAGAACATCATCGCGGGCAACGTGATCCTGTTCGGCGCCACCAACGGTCAGGCCTTCATCAGCGGTGCCGTCGGCGAGCGGTTCGCCGTGCGCAACTCGGGCGCCACCGCGGTGGTCGAGGGCGTCGGTGACCACGGGTGTGAGTACATGACCGGCGGCCGGGTAGTCATCCTCGGTGAGACCGGTCGCAACTTCGGCGCCGGTATGTCCGGCGGTGTCGCATTCGTCTACAACCCGAACGGCACCTTCGAGGCCAAGCTCAATCCGGAGCAGGCCGACGCCGTCGAGCAGCTCGCCGGTGACGATTTCACCTGGCTGCGCGACATCATCACCCAGCACCGCGACCAGACGGGTTCGGCTGTCGCCGAACGCATTCTGAGCGATTGGTCACAGCAGGTGAACCACTTCGTGAAGGTTATGCCGCGCGAATACAAGAAGGTTTTGCTCGCGATCTCCGAAGCCGAGAAGAACGGCACGGATGTCGACGAGGCGATTATGGAGGCTGCACGTGGCTGACCGAACAGTTCTAGAGATGATGTCGACGAGGCGCTGTGACGATTCGGGGGCTGCACGTGGCTGACCCGCAAGGATTCTTGAAGCACACCAAACGGGAACTGCCGACACGTCGTCCGGTTCCGCTACGCCTGATGGACTGGAAAGAGGTCTACGAGCCGGGTTTCTCACACCAGACCCTGCAGACCCAGGCCAGCCGATGCATGGACTGCGGTATTCCGTTCTGTCACAACGGCTGTCCGCTGGGCAACCTCATCCCCGAGTGGAACGACCTGGTCCACCGGGGCCAGTGGCGCGAGGGCATCGACCGGCTGCACGCGACCAACAACTTCCCGGAATTCACCGGGCGGCTGTGTCCCGCGCCGTGTGAGGCGTCCTGTGTGCTCGGCATCAACCAGGATCCGGTGACGATCAAGCAGGTCGAGGTCGAGCTCATCGAGAACGCCTTCGACGAGGGCTGGGTGACCCCGGTCTACCCGACCCGCATCACCGGCAAGAAGGTCGCCGTCGTCGGTTCCGGTCCGGCCGGTCTCGCTGCCGCACAGCAGCTCACCCGCGCCGGTCATACCGTGACCGTCTTCGAGCGCGCCGATCGCATCGGCGGCCTGCTGCGCTACGGCATCCCGGAATTCAAGATGGAGAAGCGCTTCATCGACCGTCGGATGGCGCAGATGGAGGCCGAGGGCACCATCTTCAAGACCGGTGTGAACGTCGGTGTCGACATCACCGCCGCGCAGCTGCGCGAGCGGTTCGACTCGGTCGTGCTCGCCGGTGGCGCCACCCTGGCGCGTGATCTGCCGATCCCGGGCCGGGATCTGGACGGCATCCACCAGGCGATGGAATTCCTGCCCTGGTCCAACCGGGTGCAGCTCGGCGATGACGTCACCGATGAGAACGGCCTGCCGCCCATTCACGCGAAGGGTAAGAAGGTCGTCATCATCGGCGGCGGTGACACCGGCGCGGACTGCCTGGGCACCTCGCACCGGCAGGGCGCCGAGAGCATCCACCAGTTCGAGATCATGCCGCGCCCGCCGGAGGAGCGTGCCTCCTCCACTCCGTGGCCGACCTATCCGCTCATGTACCGGGTTTCCTCGGCACACGAGGAGGGCGGCGAGCGCGTGTTCTCGGTGAACACCCAGCGCTTCGTCGGCGCGGACGGCAAGGTGACCGCGCTGGAGGCGCACGAGGTCACGATGGTCAACGGCCGCTTCGAGAAGGTCGAGGGCACCGACTTCATCCTCGAGGCCGATCTGGTGCTGCTCGCCATGGGCTTCACCGGTCCGGAAAAGCCGGGTCTGCTCGAAGGTCTCGGCGTCGGCTATGACCAGCGCGGCAATGTCCAGCGCGATAAGAACTGGTCGACCAATATCCCCGGCGTCTTCGTCGCCGGTGATATGGGCCGCGGCCAGTCCCTGATCGTCTGGGCCATCGCCGAAGGCCGCGCCGCCGCGGCCGCCGTCGACAAGTTCCTGGAAGGTGAGACCGCGCTGCCCGCGCCGATCCCGCCGACGGCTGTCGCCCAGCGCTGACAAGAACCCGCCTCTTACCGGAGCGGAAAGGCGCCTGCGGACCACGAGTCCGCAGGCGTCTTTTGTATTTCCCACCGTCCGCCCGATATTTGCTGGGCGCGTGTGCGTGATCTCGGCGGGTGCGCGCGAAGATCGCGGCGGCGGGCCGGTGGGGCAGGTTTCGATCGACGGGAATCGGACACCGTACCGAGTTCGGATGGCGCAGGTGGGGGTGTTGCCTTATTGTGATCTGCGGCGTGATGCGTGATCTTGGGATGTGGGGCGCGACGTGCATGTCATACCAGCGGGGTAGCTGGTGTTGACCCGATGTGCACTGGACCGATATCCGCCCAGGTCAGCATCGTTTACGGACAACTGTCGGGGCTTGCTCCCACAGGAGCAATGGTTTTGAACTGGAGCAATATGCAGTTGAAGAAAGTCGCCGCCGCACTCGGTGCGTGCGCGGCTGTTGCATCCGGCTTGGTCCTTGGTAGCGGTTCGGTAACGGCCGATCCAGGGTGCCCGAGCCTCTATGTGGTAGCGATTCCCGGCACCTGGGAGACCGGAAAGGATAAGACGCCGCAGCCCGGCATGTTGGCCGGTGTCACCAACGGTATGCCCAGGTCGGTGGATGTCGACTACGTGACCTATGCCGCGACCGCCTTCCCGTGGGAAGGCGACGTCTACGGCGCGTCGAAGAAGGAAGCGACCGACCGGGCCCGCGACCTGGCGACCTCGATGGCGCAGCGTTGCGGCGGCACCAGGATCGCCCTCGTCGGCTACAGCCAGGGTGCGGACGCCGCGGGTGATCTCGCGGCCGAGATCGGCACCGGACTCAGCTCGGTCCCGGCGGATCGGGTCGCCGGCGTCGGCCTGATCTCCGATCCGCGCCGTTCGCCCGCCGACGTGCAGGTCGGGCCGATCGCGCAGGGCGCGGGCGCGAGCGGCGCGCGGGTCGGCGGCTTCGGCTGGCTCAGCGACCGTACCCGCACCATTTGCGCGGTGGACGATCTCTACTGCGCCACCGCCACCGACGATTTCGTGACCCGGTTCGCCGGATTCCTGGCGCAGGCCTCGGAGGCCAATCCGGCCAACGTCTGGCGCTACCAGATCGAGGCGGGCGCGATCATGAACGACCTGATGTCGCGCGGCGGCATCCCGACGTTGCAGTCGCAGCTCACCGACTCCGCGAACGAGCAGCGGGCCAAGGATCTCGAGCAGTTCTACCGCTCGCAGTCGCATACGCTCTACGGCAGCTACCCGGTGGGCGGCGGTCAGACCGCCATCTCCTGGATGCACAACTGGATCGCGGGTATGGCCTGATTCCCAGGCCGTAATCCCCAGGCAAAAGCGCAGGCCACCCTTCCTTATGGAGGGGTGGCCTGCGCTTTTCCGAACGACCTCGACTGGTTAGCCGGCCGAGCCGGTCGACGGCAGGCCCTGCGGCGGGAACGGTGGCTGCCAGGGGCCATTCTGCTGATCGCCGGGCTGATCGCCGGGGCCGCGATGATCACCACGATGGTGGTGCTGTCCGTCCCAGTCGTCACCACGATGCGGGCCGTCGATATCGGTGCCCTGCAACGGAATCTGGTCCGATGCCGCCTGAACCGTTGGCACGGACGAATCGGGCGCGGCCGCGGATGCGGTGACCGCGAGCGCGCTGAGCGGCACTGCGGCCAGGGCGCCGGCGATCGCAACGCGCGCGAAGCCACGCCTGAAGGAGGACGATGTCTTGGAGAACAAAACGGATTCCTTTCCTCGGACTGTGAGTCGCTGGTGCTGGTTGTTTCGAGCGACCTGCAAGTAGTCGCTACGGCGGCTCACCGGTCCTATACAAGGCTCCGTCACTGGGATGGTGGTGCGACGCGTCTGGCAGTCGGCTGTGAATGCCCGAGTCTGTGGATGAGCGTCAGGATTGCTGTGCGATATTGCGCGGCAACAGATCCCAGACGTGGCCGTTCTCATTGATGGTCGCCGCGGTGCGGCGGCCGCTGCGCGAGAACAGGATTCGGGTGATCGAGCAGTAGTCGATCGGGAAGGTCAGCGGCCGGGCCAGGCCGAGCACATCCTGCAGGATCACATTGATCACCCCGCCGTGCGCGAAGATCACCACCGTATCGGCGGGATCGGTATGCGCGGCGATCTCGGTGATCGCATCGCGCACCCGGGTGCTGAACCGCGCCCCGTCGATCTGCTCGGGCAGATATCCGGCCTTGATCCGGTCGTACACCTCGCGGAATTCGACCTTCGCGTCCTCGATCGGAATGTAGGCCGGCAGGTCCCGATCGTATTCCGCCAGATCGTCGATCACCTCGACGTCCAGCCCGAGCTTCGCCGCCGTCGGCCCCGCCGTCTCCCGCGCCCGCCGCTGCGGACTGCTCACGATCCGATTGATCCGATGATGACTCAATGCCGCGGGCACCCGTTCGGCCTGCTCGACGCCCACCGGCGCCAACTCGGGATCGGCGGGCCCGCCCGCATTCGACAACCGCACCGGCTGGGCATGACGAACAAGAATCAACTGCACCCCGCCCACTCTGCCCCAACCCCGAATCCCAAGGCGAACCGGAGCCTGGACACCGCGACTCACCGAACGGCACGCCGACGTGGATCGGCTCGTGGTGATTCAGGCCGTCGGACTCCCCTTGCACTCCGCTGGGAGTTCGAAGAAGTCGAGGAATTGTTCGGCGGCGGGGAGGTTGCCGGAGATCTTGATGTCGCCGGTGGCGATGGGGCCGGCGAGGGGGTGGCCGTCGAAGGCGATTGCGACGAAGGCGGGGACGGTGGTGTGGATGGTGGTGGCGGCGCGGCCGGTGGCGCCACGGGTGATGGTGAAGGTGCCGTTGGTGACCAGTGCGTGGAATTCGTCTGTGCCGGAATCGGATCCGGTGAAGTACAGGTCGTAGTCGGCGTGCACGCCGGCGGCGGATTCGGGTTCGAAGAAGGTGCGCAGGGTGACCACCAGGGAGTCGGTGGATACCTCGGAGCAGCGGTAGAGGTTAGGGGAACGGGCGCCCCAGCGATTCAGCGCCACGATCACCGAATCGAGTTCGCGGCCCCAATCGGTGAGGTCGTAGACGGCGGCGCTGACCGGCGGGGGCAGTTTGCGCTTGTGCACGACGCCGATCTGGAGGAGCTCTTCGAGACGTTGGGAGAGCACGTTCGGGCTGATGCCGGGCAGACCGGCGCGCAGATCGGTGAATCGCTTGGGGCCGAGCAGCAGTTCGCGCACCACGAGCAGTGTCCAGCGTTCGCCGACCAGGTCCAGCGCTCGGGCGGCACCGCAGGCGTCGTGGTAGCTGCGCTTGGCGCGATGCTCGCCGACCGGCGGCACCTGGGCGGCGGGGGCCACCCGGCCGGTCGGGGATGCCTGGGAACCGATACTCATGGGCTACAGCATATCAGCCGATTCTTCAACTGAATTAATTAGTTGTCTTTTAGGACTAACCACGATAGCGTGCCTCGGTAACGATCTTCGGCTGGAGGGCGTCTGTGGTGACGGAAGTAAGAGAAAAACAAAGACAGACGGATGCGCCGGACAGCAAGCGGTGGCTCGCGCTGTACGTGCTGTGCGGCGGCATGCTGATGATCGTGCTCGACGCGACGATCGTGAATGTCGCGCTCGCGGATATCCAGCAGGATCTGGGTTTCACCTCGGCAGGCCTGGCCTGGGTGGTGAACGGGTATCTGATCTCCTTCGGCGGCCTGCTCATGCTGGCCGGTCGACTCGGTGACCTGATCGGGCGCCGCACGATGTTCCTGTCCGGCCTGGTGGTCTTCACCGCGGCCTCGGCGCTGTGCGGTCTGGCGATCAACGAGGTCACCCTCATCGCGGCCCGCTTCCTGCAGGGTGTCGGCGGCGCGATGACCTCGGCGGTCATCCTCGGCATGATCTTCGCGATGTTCCCGGACCCGCGCGAGCAGGCGAAGGCGATCGGCCGCTACGCCTTCGTGGCCTCCGCCGGTGGTGCGATCGGCCTGCTGCTCGGCGGCGTGCTGACCGCGCTGGACTGGCGACTGATCTTCCTGGTGAACCTGCCGATCGGCGTCCTCGTCGGGGTCGGCGCATTGAAGATCCTCGACAACGATCAGGGCGCCGGCCTGAAAGACGGCGCGGATGTGCCCGGCGCGGTGCTGATCACGGCGGCGCTGATGCTCGGCGTCTACACGATCGTCAAGCCCGCGGCCGAGTACGGCTGGACCGATCCGGTCACCCTCGGCCTCGGCGCGGTGTCGCTGTTGCTGCTCGCCGGATTCGTCGCCCGCGAGGCGACCGCCGCCACCCCGTTGATGCCGCTGAAGATATTTCGCTCGCGGAATCTGTCCGGCGCCAATGTGATCCAGGTGCTGACCGTGGCCGGCATGTTCGGCATGTTCTTCATGGGCTCGCTGTACCTGAAGCAGGTGCTCGGCTACGAGCCGATGCAGCTGGGGCTGGCGTTCTTCCCGGTCGCGGCGATCATGGGCCTGCTATCGGTGCAGTTCTCCGAGGGCCTGGTGATGCGCTTCGGCGCGCGCAAGGTGCTGATTCCGGGTCTGTCGCTGATCCTCATCGCACTGCTGTGGCTGACCCAGGCGCCGGTGGACGGCAACTACTGGATCGACATCTTCGGCCCGATGGTGCTGTTCGGTACGGGTGCAGGTCTGGCGTTCCCGTCACTGATGAACCTGGCCATGTCGGGCGTGCAGCCGCAGGAGGCGGGTCTGGCCTCGGGTCTGGCGAACACCACCATGCAGGTCGGTGGCGCGCTCGGCCTCGCCGTACTGGCCACGCTGTCGGCGAGCAAGACCGCGGATCTGATGCAGACGGGCACCCCGGTCGCCGAGGCGCTCACCAACGGTTTCCACCTCGCGTTCTGGATCGGCGCCGCGCTGGTCGTGGTCGCGTTGGCGGCGGCGGTGATCATCCTGAAGTCGGTGCCGCCGCAGGGCCACGGACCACAGGGCAGCGAACTCGACGACGAGCTACTGCTCGAAGCCGAGGTCGCCACCGAGCGCACCGCGATCTGACGTCTCAGCCGAGATCGGAAACAGCAAGGCCCGGTTCGCCGACAAGCGAACCGGGCCTTGCTGTTTCGGTACTACTACTGCTGCTTCTTGCGCTGGGTGAGCAGGTAGATGCCGCCGACGATCAGGGCGACGATCACCAGGCAGCAGATGCCGCCGATGATCAATCCGCTGCTGCTCTTCTTCTTTTTCTTGGCCGTGTACTCCATTGCCGAGGCCAAGGTGTCCGAGCTGGTCCAGGTATCCGCGCTCGCCCACACCTGAGGGTCCAGCAGAGTCGCGTTGGTCAGCACGTCAAGATACATACGTCTCCCCATCTACGAAGGTAACGGCCTCCTCCCGGGGCCGAATCACCAAGAGTAGCGGGCGAATCCGGCATCGGGAACTTTTCACCGATGCAATCCTTCATGGTGAGATCTTCAGCGTGGCTTCACCAGTGGGAAGGGCAGCGTTTCCCGAATGCTGCGACCGGTGATCAACATGACGACCCGGTCGACGCCCATGCCTAGACCGCCGGTGGGCGGCATCGCGTGCTCGAGCGCCTGCAGGAAGTCCTCGTCCAGCTCCATCGCCTCCGGATCACCGTTGGCCGCCAGCATGGACTGCTCGGTGAGCCTGCGGCGCTGTTCGATCGGATCGGTGAGTTCGCTGTAGGCGGTGCCGAGTTCGACACCCCAGGCGACCAGATCCCAGCGCTCGGTGACGCCGGGAATGCTGCGATGCGCGCGGGTCAGCGGGGACACCGAGGTGGGGAAGTTGATGTAGAAGGTCGGCTCCTGCGTGTGGGATTCGACCAGATGCTCGTACATCTCCTGCACCACCTGCCCGGCATCCCAGCCGTGCTGATAGGGCACTTCCGCCTTATCGCAGAGTTCGCGTAGCTCGTCGAGCGCGGTCTCCGGCGTGATCTCGGCGCCGAGCGCGTCGGATACAGCGCCGTGCACGGTCTTCACCGTCCATTCCCCGGAGATGTCCACCTGTTCGAAGGTGCCGTCGGGGTTGGGGCGCAGCGCCACCATCGCACCATTGGCCGCCAACGCGGCGTTCTGGATGAGCTGGCGGCACAGATGCATCATCCGCTCGTAGTCGGCGTGCGCCTCATAGGCCTCGAGGCTGGTGAACTCCGGATTGTGGCTGAAATCGACGCCCTCGTTGCGGAAGTTGCGGCCGATCTCGAAAACCTTCTCCATACCGCCGACACATAGCCGCTTGAGATACAGCTCGGGCGCGATCCGCAGATACAGATCCAGGTCGTAGGCGTTGATATGGGTCAGGAACGGCGTCGCGTTGGCCCCGCCGTGCACCTTCTGCAGGATCGGGGTCTCCACCTCGAGATATCCCCAGGCGTTCAACGAATCCCGCAGCGAGCGCACCACCGCGGTGCGCTTGGTGAGCACCTCGCGGACCTCCGGATTGATCGCCATATCGACGTAGCGCTGGCGCACTCTGGCCTCGGGATCGGACAGACCCTTCCACTTGTCCGGCAACGGGTGCAGGCATTTGCCGATCATCCGCCAGTCCGCGGCGAGCAGCGAGAGTTCACCGCGGCGGCTGCGCCCGATCTGGCCGCTGACCTCGATCAGATCACCGAGGTCGAAGAACTCGCCGAATTCGGCGCTACGCTCCGCACCGACCCGATCACGGTCGATGACCAGCTGAATATCGTCGGTCCAGTCCCGGACCACCGCGAAGATCACGCCGCCGTAGTCGCGGATGCGCAACAGCCGCCCGCACACCCGAACCGTGGTGCCGCGCGGTGAACGGCGTGCCGCCGCGACGGTATGCGTCGGGGGATAGGCGACCGGATAGGCGTCGACGCCGGCGGTGCTGAGCCGGTCCAGCTTGTCCATGCGCACCCGCACCTGCTCGGGGCGGCGCGGAAGCTGTTCGACGCCACCGATATCCGGCAGGTCCGGCGGGCTGCCGTCGGAGTGCAGTCCGGTGATGCCCGCGGGTACCGCACTGTACAGACCGGTGTGGGTGATGGTGTCGGGTTCCTTGCCGAAGCGCGGCAGGAAGCCCTCGGCGAGCGCGCTGGCGATGGCGACCCGCGGTAGTTGCCTGCGCTCCTCGAACAGGAAGAATCGCGGCACCCAGTACGGCTGGTACTTCACATTCGATCGATACAGCGCCTCCAGCTGCCACCAGCGCGAAAAGAACAGCAGCACACCGCGCCACAGCCGCAGCACCGGACCGGCGCCGATGCGCCCGCCCTCCTCGAAGACCGATCGGAACACCGCGAAGTTCAACGAAACCTTGGTGATGCCATGCTGTTCGGAGGTCAGCGCGAGCTGGGAGATCATCAGCTCCATAACGCCATTGGGCCCGTGCGGATCTCGGCGCATCAGCTCGAGTGAGGCGCCGGTGCGGCCCCACGGCACCAGCGACAGCATGCCGAGCACGCGGTCCTGGTGATCGACTGCCTCCACCAACAGGCAATCGCCGTCGTGCGGATCGCCCAACCGTCCCAACGCCATCGAGAAGCCGCGCTCGGTTTCGGTATCGCGCCAGGCATCCGCGTGGGCGATCACCTGCCGGAATTCCTCGGCCGGTATATCGCGGTGGCGGCGGATCCGCACGCTGATCCCGTGCTTGCGCAGCCGGTTCGCGGCCTGGCGAACCTGCTTCATCTCCGGCCCGGCCAGCGAGTAGCTCCTGGTGTCGAGGATCGCCTCATCGCCGAGGCGCAGCGCCGAGAGCCCGGCCCGTCGGTATGCGGTCGCACCGAGTTCGCTCGCGCCCATGACCGCTGGCGCCCAACCGAATTGGTCGGCCAACTGCAGCCAGGCATCGATCGCCTGCGGCCAGGCCTCGCGAATGCCGATCGGATCGCCGCTGGCGAGGCAGACCCCCAATTCGACGCGATAGGTGAGCGCCGCCTTGCCGCTCGGCGCGAAGACCACCGCCTTATCGCGGCGAGTCGCGAAGTAGCCCAGCGAATCCTCGATATCGGAGCGTTCCAGCAAGCCGCGGATCGCGGATTCGTCGGTGCCGGTCATCGCATTGCCCGCGCGTTGCGAGCGCAACAGGATGACCACCGCGGCCAGCAGGGCGATGGCGCCGAAGAGACCGAGCAGGAAGTTGACGAACGGACGCGGGTGACCGTCGAAATGTTCGTTGTCCACCAGCACCGCGGCGGTCACCCGATAGACCGACCACAGCGGCCGCTGCACGCCTTGGGGCAGCGAACCGGGGAACAGTTCCACCAGACCCCAGCCGAGCAGACACCCGACCGCGAGGCCGCCGGCCAGCACGCCGAGCGCCTTCCAACCCGCGCCGCGGCGGACCTTGGTGTAGAACTCCCGCCAGGCCGCGAGCAGCACGCCGATCGCGGCGAGCTGCACCACCGCGGCCACGAGCGCGTTCATATTGCCCTCGTCGGCGAACTCCAGCACGTTGGCGAGCGCGTAGAGCGCGATGTAGCCGAGCAGCAACCACCACGCGATCCGCTTGCGGCTGGCCGTCGCCCCCGCGAGCAGACCGACCACCAGCGCCCACACGAGGCTGGTGTCCGGAGCGTCGAAGTAGTACAGGTCGATGTAGCGACGCGGCACATGGGTCAGATACCGCAGTCCGGGTGACAGGCTCCACAGGAAACAGAGCACCGCGAACACACCCAGCATCAGACCCGCGATATGTGGGACCTCGCGCAGCCGCCCGTGTCCGCGATGTGGAACCGGTGGTATCGGTCTGTCCGAGGGTGGTTCGGTCTCGATGTGTTGCCCGGCGTGCGTGGAAGTCACTGCACCAGTGTGTACGGTGCCGCGGTACTGGTGCTCGAAGGCCACCCGGGCATGTCGGTTATCGGCGCGTCGTGCCTGCGTGTCAGTTGTCACTACGGGGGCTGGAGTTCCCATCAGAACGCCACGGAGTAAGGATGTATCCCATGTCCGATGCAGTCGATGTGCCGATCGATGACGACGTCATTCGACTCGGTCAGTTCCTCAAGCTGGCCAATCTGATCGAATCCGGTTCGGAGGCCAAGACCGTGATCGCCGCGGGTCTGGTGCGGGTGAACGAGGAGGTGGAACTACGCCGCGGACGGCAGCTGCATATCGGCGACATCGTGGCCATCGCCGGTCACAAGGCCAGAGTGGCGGCGGTTTAGGTCAGTCCTCGGCCCGGACCACGATCCCGTCCTGGTCGCTGTAGAGCATGTCGCCGGGCACGAAGGTGACGCCGCCGAATTCGACCGGGATATCGCGGTCGCCGGTGCCGGTCTGGGTGCTCTTGCGCGGGTTGGTGCCCAGCGCCTTGATACCGATGTCGAGTGTGCGCAGAATCGCGGAATCCCGCACCGCGCCGTTGACGATGACGCCGGACCAGCCGTTGGCCACGCCGCGTCCGGCGATGATGTCGCCGACCAGTGCGGTGTGCACGCCGGCTCCGCCGTCGACGACCAGCACACCGCCATTGCCCGGTTCGCTCAGCGTTTGCTTGACCAGCAGGTTGTCCTGGAAGCAGCGGATCGTGGTGACGCGTCCCGAGAACGCCGCACGCCCGCCGAACTGAATGAACTGCGTATCGCAGCTGCGGATTTCCGGGCCGATCTCATCGGCGAGATCCGCGGTGGCAATGTTCACTGATTCGGTCACGCCGCCCAGCTTAGGGGTGGCCGAATTGGATTTCGGGGAGGCCTGTTCCTTATGTGACCTCGGTCGCCAGCCGAGCTTTCCGAGCGACCGGCAACGCAACCGCTAGCGGTGCCCGTAGTGCATCTGGTATTTGATCCGCTCGGTTTCGCGCATCTTGTTGTGGTTGATCCACTCCGGATCGAGACCGTGCTGTCCCATGCGGAAGCGCCGCCAGACGTAGCTGAGCGACACGGTGAACAGGATGAGCGGCACGATCATCATGACGATCATGCCGATCTTCAAACCCATCGGCCCTGGGAACAGCAACCACAGCGCGAAGAATGGGATGAACGGAACGACGAACCGGACGAGATAGCGTTCCATGGCCCCGTGCCCGACGAGGTCGTGGATAACCCACTCGTGCAGCTCCTCCGGGAGCTCGCGGCCGAGATCGTAGGCGACCCGTTGGCCGAACGTGGGACGTTTCATACGTTCAGGCTATGCCTGTGGTATGTGTCACCGCCAGGTCTGGCGAATAGTCGGCAAGACGAAAATCAGGCGCGGCCGTGGCGGCGCTCATAGGCCAGGCGCTCGGATTCCCCGCGCTTCCTCGCGGCGGAGTCGGCGAGTGCGGGGTCGAGACCGTGTTTGACCAGCCGCGATCTGCGATACACGTACATCAGCGCCGCGGTGAAATAGATCAGCGGCAGATACAGCAGGGCCATCATCGCCGCACCCATCCATTTCGGCCCCGGTACCAGCAGGAACAGGCTCAGAACCGGAATCATCGGAATGAGGAAGCGCATCAGGTAGCGCCGTGCCGCACCCGGTCCGGTCAGGTCGTTGCGCACCCACTCCGACATCGATTCCGGCAGCGTGCGCCCGCAGATGTAGGCGATGCGCTGCGGCAGCGTCGGAGTCGTGCGTTCAGCCATGTGAACAGCATCCTCGCCGGTGGGCCGTCCGGACAAGTCGCCCCTCGATGGGCCTCAGCCCTGTCTGCTGACGTGGAATTCGGAGATCTGGGTGGTCAGGTTGTGCGTGGAGTGCTTGACCGCGATCTTCACGAATGGCTCGATGGTCTTGCCGAGCACCTTGCCCGCGATACCGCCGGACACGCGGTAGTCGACGATCGCGTCGACCGTGCAGGTGTCCGCGCCCTTGTCGTGGAAAAGGAAGGTGGATTCGATCTCGAACCCCTTGATCGACTTCACCGCGATCGCGAAGTTCTCTTCCCACCGCACGACCTGGAGGCGGGAATGCAGCGCGGCGGGACCGAGCTTGATGGTGCCGTCGAAGGTCGCCCCGACGCCCTCGACCTGTTCGGTGATCGGAGTGAAGTCCTGGACCTCGGTGATGAAGCGCGACAGGTTCCGGTAGTCGTTGACATAGGCGAATGCGGTTTCGGCCGTCGCCGCGCAGTCCTCGACGATCTTCACTACGGTCATGGGCCCAACTGTAACGGGTTACCACGACGGGATCGGCGGGTGCTATCTGTCTGCTTGCATCAGCAAGCATCAGGCGGTGACCGCGAGTGTCGCCGCCAGACCGAACGCCACGGACATCACCACGACCTCGATGACCGCCCGCCGCAGCGACGATTCGGCCAACATCCGATGGTTGGTCGCGATCGGCACCCAGCTGCGCCGCCACCACCAGCCCAGGGCCAGCAAACCAACCAGCACCAGGGTTTTCGCGAGCAGAATGCGGCCGTAGCCGGTCGTCACGAATGGCGTGATCCCGCCGACCCGCACCAGCCCGTTGACGATGCCGGTGACCGCGACGACGCCGACCAGCGGCAGCGCCACCGCCGAATACCTCGGCAGCGCCACCGCCCACTCGCCGCGTGTGCGGACCACCAGCGCCAGCGCCACCAACAGCCCGAGCCAGGCCGCCGCGGCCAGTGCGTGCACCGCGGCCAGCACCGAGCCGAACGGCTGCTGCGACATATGCCCGGTGATCGGCCGCAGCGCCAGCGCCACCGCGGCGAAGACCAGCACCAGATCGGTCGACGCGGTCTCCGGTCGCCGGAATGCCAACGTCGAGTAGCAGGCGACCGCACCGGTGCCGACCAGCACGGCGATGCCGACCTGACCGCCGCTGATCTCGACGAGGAAATTGCCGAACTGTCCGCCCGTCAGCTTGCCGACCGGCACACCGACGACCCCGGCCGCCTCGAAGACGAGCACCGTGAATTCGGTGACGCACCAGATCCCGGCCAGCACCGCGAGTGCCCGCCACGGCGGCCGCAGCCGATCGTGCAACCGGGGTAGCGCGGCCAGGCCGAGCACGGTCGCTCCGGCGCAGTCCGCGATTACCCGGACGACGGCCTCGGTCTCGGCGGGCGCCGGTACGGCCAGGATCAGGGCGAGGGCCACGCCGAGCAGACCGGCCGGGACGACCAGCAGCAACGCCTGCGCGTTCGAGCCGCCGGTCGTCCGCTGTCCCTTGTTCACCGCTGCGCCCTCCGCACCGGTGCTTGCGGTCTCACTGCTGCGGTTTCCGGCCCCTGCCGCCGTACAGGGCGAACGCGAGTCCACCGCCGAACAATACGACAGCGCCGATGATGAAGACCCACAGTGGAACTCCGCCGGAATCGTCCTTGCCGCCGGAGTTGTGCTGACTGTCGGCCTTCGGGCCCGGCGTACCGTTGCCCGCCTTGGTGAGTGTGAAGGTCCGCTCACCCTTGACCGGATGTCCGTCGGCGGAGGTGACCCGGTACCCGATCTTGTAGACGCCGGTCGGGCCGAGTTCGCCGACCGGGACGCTGACGGTCGGGCCGTCCACGGTCGGATCGCCCTTGGACCACAGGTTGCCGTCGGGACCGACCACGGTGAGCGCCGGAAAGCTCTCCTGCAGCGGCTCGTTGAAGGTGATGCTGACCCGCTCCGGGCCGGTCTCGATGTTCGCGCCATCGGCGGGCACACTGCTGACCGGTGCCGAATGCGCCGCGGCGGTTCCGGCGGCGAGTGCGCCCGCGCCGAGGAAGAGCAGACCAGCGATCAATCCGGCGATCAGGCGGCGCGGCGCACGGCCGCTCATGCCCGCCGTCCGCGAATCACATTGCCGACACCGAGGGCGACGCCGAGCAGACCGAGCGCGAGGCCGATACCGCCGAGCCAGCGTGCGGTGTCATCGGTCTCGTTCGACGTCTCGGCGGCTTCGCTGTCGACGTGGTGATCGTCGCCACCGCCCTTGGCCGCCGCGAGGGTGAGCGTCGGCGCGGGGTGCTCGGGCTCGGAGCCGTCCGTGCCCATCGGCTGGTCCCACTTCACGACCTTGCCGTCGCTGTAGGTCTGCGTGGCCGGGAGACTGACCTCGTGCTGCGTCGGCAGCGGGCCCACCGACAGCACGAAGCGCTGGAACTGTCCGGGACCGACGCCGGGCGCGCCGGGATCGGCGGTCCAGGTGACCGAGGTGGCCTCGGCCTTGTCGTTGTGGTCGACCTTGGAGCTCCAGCCCGGGATGGGTTCGGTGCGGGCGCTCTCGAGGTTGGGCAGGGTGACGGTCAGCGCGGTGGTGTTCGCGGTCGCCGATTCCGTGGGGACTTTGAAGGTGATCACCGAGTAACTGCCCTGGGTCGCGCCCGGCGCGTCGGCGGTGACGTGTGCGGAGGCGGTGCCGCCCGCGAGGAGCATGAGGCCGGCGGCGGCTGCGGCCGTGCAGGCGCGCGAGATCTGCGTGCGCATGAGTGAACTGCTTTCTGTCCGAAAGGGTTTGGGTGTGGCGGGTCAGGCCGACACCGGTGGCGCGCGCGGGCCGATCGCGCCGCTCGGATGAAAGCTGTAGTGCCGCGGACCGGGATTCGACCAGCGGATCGGTCCGGTGATACGCGGTGCGGACACCGTGGCCGAGACCGCGTGCACGACGCTGGACGCGACCGCGTAGAGCCGCTCGGCCAACCGGATCAGCACGACGCAGCCGACTGTCGCGATCAGATGCGCCACCAACATCCAGCCGGTTGGCAGATAGACAGCGCTCAGGTGCTGCGGAGGGTGGGCATGCGAGTGGTCGATGAGTCCGGACAACACCGCGTGCCCGGCGAGCTGACCCAGCGCGAGCTGGGCGAACATGGTCGCACGACCCGGTGTGGCCGCGCGCGCGCCGTTCCGGACGGTTCCGCTGGCCGCGAGCCAACCCGTCAGCATCGAAATGAGCAGCAGCAGAGCCGACTCGGTCGAATCCGGATATCCGCCGCCGGCCGCACCATGCGCGGCAACGGCGAGCGCCCCGACCATGCCGCCTACCAGACAGCCACGCGGGCTGCTGCTAGTCGGACCGGTGCGCATCGTTCGGCTCAGCTCAGTTGACGCCGAGGCGGGCCAACACGTCCGCCTCGATCCCGGACAGCTCGTTCGAGATCGACGCGTGCACGGTGCGCCTGCGTGGCGCAGGCATCTGTTCCGCGGTCCGAATCGCCGCGGTCAGGTTGCCGAGTCGATCCTGGGTGGCGCTGACGAATTTCTGCGTCTCGCCCTTGCTCACCTTGTCACCGGACTGCGCGCCGATCTTGTCCAGCGTGGCTTCGGTGCTGGAGATCCGCGCCTGCAGGCGACCGCCGTGGCCGCTGAAGTCACCGAGCTGTTCGACGCCGATACCGAGCTGATGCGCACGGCGGGTATCGATCTGGCCGCGGATGAAGGTCGCGGCGCGATAGGCCAGCGGGGCGAGCACGGGCACGAGCACACGGGCGACACCGAGGTATTTGCGGACCTGGCTCGCGGTGAACGGATCCCGCTCGGCCTTGGCGGCCACCTTGAGCGCGGCCTTCTCCTCCGCCTGCAGTGCGGAGATCTGGGCCTTGGCGACCTTGCGCTGGGTGCGGGCCTCCGCGCGGTGGGCCTTGCGGTCGTTCCTGGCGCCGAGTTTCGCCTCCATGGCGGCCTTGTGCTTGAGGGCTTTCGCCTCGGCCCTACGGCTCGGTCGCCGCTTGCGCTTCGTGAACAACCCCATCGAAGGCCCTCCGTATTGCTGGTTCGCCATGGCTGTACGACGTCGGGTTACGCCCGTCCGCCCATGTCACAGTGTCGCCGTTACCCTATCGGGTCCATGGTGGGGGCTGCGAGTGGGTGAGCGCGCGACTTGGCCTGTCGCAGACCTTGTGTCATGCGGTTCGCGGAGTTGTCAGGGGTCTGGACCATACTGCGTATGTGTATTCGGGCATCGGTGACCGCGACGGTCGCAATCACGAAGGCGGCGCCGACGAGCGGCAGGCCGAGGTGAACGATGGGCCGACGGCGTTCGTCGATGCCAGAGCTCTGATCGGCTGTCGTCATCGATTGCATCTGAACGCGGCTAATCCCGGGCTGCTCACCGGGGTGTCCGAAGATGCCGGGGTCCGCCAGCGCCGGGAGGCCGCGACGGCGCACCGCACCCAGGTGCGCGAGGCGCTCATCGCCGCGGATCCGGACAACTGGGTGGTGATCGATCCGACGTTGCGCGCAGGGGAGCGGGCCGCGGCCACCATGCGCGCATGTGCCGAAGGCGCACAACACATCTGGGGCGGATTGCTGCCGCAGGAGCCGGATACCGGACGCCGCGGCGGCGCGGAGATTCTGCTGCGCGACGGCGATCGCGGCGGCTACATCCCGGTGATCGTGGTCAACCACAAGGTGACCGACCCGCGCCAGCCCGAACCGGCCGACTTCCACCCGACCACCTCGGATCCGTATCACTGGGATCCGCAACCGGATCCGCATCGCAAGCTGCGTCAGCAGCCTCGCGATCAGCAGCGGCTCGCGCATCTGTACCGGATGCTGCAGCGGCACGGGCTGGCCAGTCCGGCGCTGGTCGGCGGCGTGATCGGTTATAGCTTCGACAAGATCCTGGTACACGATCTCGGCCCGCTGCTCGACGATTACGACCGGCGTTACGCCGATCGAGTCGCGGTGGTGCGCGGGGAATTGCCGACCGTTCCGTCGAAGGTCCCCGAATGCAGGCAGTGCCCGTGGTGGACCCGCAATGCGCCCGACGACGAAGGCGCGTTCGCCGGACAGAGCTGCGAGGGCTGGCTGACCGAACACCGGGATGTGAGCCTGGTGGCGCCGGGCTCCCGCGCGGAGGTGCTGCGCGGGCACGGCGTCGAGTCCATCGACGATCTGGCGGCCTGGGTCGGTGACGATCCGGAAGATTGGCAGCACGGTCCGTTCGACGAGGCGGTGGTGACCGCGCGGGCCTGGCTCGCGGGTGCGCCGCTGGTCCGCCGGGTCGAACGGGTGTGGGTGCGCCGGGCCGATGTCGAGGTCGATGTCGATCTGGAGAGCTTCCAGGAGTACGGCGCATATCTGTGGGGCACGCTGCTCGACGGCGTGTACCGCCCGTTCGTCACCTGGGATCCGCTGCCCACCGAGGATGAGGGCCGCTCCTTCGGCGAGTTCTGGACCTGGCTGATGACCGTGCGTGCCGAGGCCGTCGCGGCCGGAAAAACCTTCGCCGCCTACTGCTATTCGCGCACCGCCGAGGACAAGTGGCTCTACGAATCCGCGCGCCGGTTCGCCGGCCGGCCGGGGGTGCCGACGGTCGATCAGGTCCGCGCGTTCGTCGACGGACCGCAGTGGGTGGATATGTTCCAGGCCGTCTCCGACCAGTTCATCTGCCCGAACGGCAAAGGGCTCAAGAAGATCGCGCCGGTGGCCGGATTCGCCTGGCGCGATCCCGAGGCGGGCGGCGAGGCGTCGATGAGCTGGTATCGGCTGGCCGTCGGCTATGCGGGCGAGCCCGATCTCGGCCAGCGCACCCGGCTGCTCGAGTACAACGAGGACGATGTGCGCGCCACCATGGTGCTGCGCGAGTGGATGAAACCCAAGCCCGGAACACCCGGCGAACCTGTCCAGCACTGCGCGGACCGCGAGGTTCCTGGCCTCGCCGATTTCGGCCGTCGTACTATCGCGTCGTGACTGAGCACGTCGAACAACTCGAGTTCCAGGCAGAAACCCATCAGCTGCTCGAGCTGATGATCCATTCGGTCTACTCCAACAAGGACACGTTCCTCCGGGAGCTGATCTCGAACGCTTCCGACGCGCTCGACAAGCTGCGGCTGGAGTCCTTCCGCGATAAGGATCTGCACGTCGACACCGCCGATCTGCATATCGAGCTGGCGGTCGACAAGGACAACCGGATCCTGACGGTCATGGACAACGGCATCGGCATGTCGCGCGCCGAGGTGGTCGATCTGATCGGCACACTCGCCAAATCCGGTACCGCGGAGCTGCGCAAGAAGCTCAACGACGCCAAGTCCGAGGCGGCCGCCGAGGAGCTGATCGGCCAATTCGGCATCGGCTTCTATTCGACCTTCATGGTCGCCGACAAGGTGACGCTGACCACCCGCAAGGCGGGCGAGACCGAGGGCACCCGCTGGGCGTCCGAGGGCCAGTCGACCTACACCATCGAGACCCTCGATGACGCCCCACAGGGCACCACGGTCGCACTGCATCTCAAGCCCGCCGACGAGGACGATCACCTCTTCGATTACACGCTGGAGTGGAAACTCCGCGAGATCGTCAAGAAGTACTCGGACTTCATCGCCTGGCCGGTGCGTATGCAGGTCGAGCGGACCGTCACCGAAGGGGAGGGCGAGGACAAAACCGAGAAGACGATTCTCGAGGAGCAGACCCTCAACTCCATGAAGGCGCTGTGGACCCGCCCCAAGAGCGAGGTCAGCGACGAGGAGTACAAGGAGTTCTACAAGCACGTCAGCCACGGCTGGGACGATCCGCTGGAGATCATCCCGATGAAGGCCGAGGGCACCTTCGAATATCAAGCGCTGCTGTTCATTCCGTCGCACGCGCCGTTCGATCTGTTCACCCGCGAGCACAAGCGCGGCGTGCAGCTCTACGTCAAGCGGGTGTTCATCATGGACAACTGCGAAGAGCTGATGCCGGAGTACCTGCGCTTCATCAAGGGTGTGGTGGACGCACAGGACCTCTCGCTCAACGTCTCTCGCGAGATCTTGCAGCAGGACCGGCAGATCCAGATGATCCGCAAGCGCCTGGTGCGCAAGGTGCTGTCCACGGTCAAGGATCTGCAGGGCGCGGAGAACCAGGAGAACTACCTGACCTTCTGGAAGGAGTTCGGGCGCGTCCTGAAGGAGGGTCTGCTCTCCGACGTCGACAATCGCGAAACTATTTTGCAGGTCTCATCTTTCGCCTCGACGAACTCCGACGAAGAACTCACCACCCTGGCGCAGTACGTCGAGCGCATGAAGGACGGCCAGGACGCCATCTACTACATGACCGGCGAGACCCGGCAGCAGGTCGAAAGCTCCCCGCATATGGAGGCTTTCAAGGCCAAGGGCCGCGAGGTGCTGATCCTGATCGATCCGGTCGACGAGATGTGGGTCGGCTCGGTGCCCGAATTCGATGGCAAGCAGTTCCGGTCCATCGCCAAGGGCGAGGTCGATCTGGAGACCGAGGAGGAGAAGAAGGAGTCCGAGGCCCTGCGCGAGCAGTTGGACAAGGACTTCGCCGAGGTGCTCACCTGGCTCGGCAAGGCCCTCGACGAGAGCGTCAAGGAGGTGCGCCTGACCAACCGGCTCACCACCTCGCCCGCCTGCCTGGTCGGTGACGTCTTCGACTTCACCCCGATGCTGGAGCGCATGTACCGCGCCTCCGGTCAGCTGGTGCCCGAGACCAAGCGGATCCTCGAGCTCAACCCGACCCACCCGCTGGTCACCGGTCTGCGTGACGCCTACGACACCCGCAAGGAAGACGCCGACGCGGGCAGGGTTCCCGAACTCACCGAAACCGCCGAACTGCTCTACGGCACCGCGGTTCTCGCCGAGGGCGGCGAACTGAAGGATCCGGCCCGCTTCGCCCAGATCCTCACCGAACGCCTCACCCGCACACTCTGAGCCAGCCTGCCGCCTCCACCCGACCAGGGTGGAGGCGGTGGCATGCGCCTCAACAGCTGGGAGCCGGTGGTCTAGCCGCGTGACACCTTCGAACGCATGATGCTCGCGCTGACCTGGTCCTGGGCGCCGATCCTCAGCACCGTCGTCTTCGTCGTCACCGCGCTCGGGCATTTCATTACCAAGGCGATCGTCGAGGCGGCGGGAGCGTGACCAGGCCAACACCCCGCAACGCCGTCAGATGCGGACAATGAAGTTGTGCCGAATGTGAACGGGCCGGTGATCCGGACCGCACGTGCCGATGACTACGACGCCATCGCCATCGTCATCGATGACTGGTGGGGGCGCTCGGTGTTACCGCACTTGCCGAGGTTGTTTCTCGATCATTTCTACCGAACTAGCCTGGTCGCCGAGGTTCCTGCCGTATCGCTGGCGACGGCTCGCAGGTCGCTCGAAAAGATCAGTCCCCGGGAACCGACCGAGTGGTTGGCCGGGTTCCTGATCGGTTTCCTGTCGCCGTCCGAATCCGATGAGGCCTACATCCATTTCGTCGGCATCGATCCGCAGTCCCGCAAGAGCGGCCTCGCCCGCGAACTCTACGAGCGGTTCTTCGCGATCGCCCGGGCGAACGATCGGCACATCGTCAAGGCGATCACCTCATCCGGGAATGACACGTCGATCGGTTTCCATCGACACCTCGGCTTCACGGTCTCCGGACCGGTGCGCGACTACAACGGCCCGGGCCATCACCTGATCACCTTCGAACGCAAGATCTGATCTTGTTCGCGCCCAGCTCGATTGGCGTGAGTTTGTAGGTTCCCGGGGTATGGCGCGGCTAGCCTTGGACGGTCGAAAGGATCGTCAGCAGATGTCTGGAAACCCGCTTGCCGTCGTCGAACCCTGGGATCTCGTCGCCGACGGGTACGCCGAATTCGGATCCGCGATCATGTCGCCGTTCTCCGCTCGCGCACTCGAGCTCGCGGGCCTGTCGGCGGGTTCACAGGTGGTGGATATCGCGGCCGGGCCGGGCACGCTCAGCCTGCCCGCCGCCGAACAGGTCGCGCAGGTGCACGCCATCGACTTCTCGGAGCCGATGCTGCAGCGACTCGCCGAGGACGCGCGGGCCGCGGGACTGACCAATATCGAAACGTCCGTGGGGGATGGTCAGGCGCTGCCCTTCGACGACGACCGATTCGACGCGGGCTTCTCGATGTTCGGTTTGATGTTCTTCCCCGACCGGACCAAGGGCTTCGCCGAGCTGTTCCGGGTGCTGCGTCCCGGCGCCACCGCCGTGGTGTCGAGTTGGGCCCCGGTGGCCGAGTCGTCGCTCATGCGAATGATGTTCGGGGCCTTCGCCGCCGCCGATCCGAGCATCCAGGAGCCCCAGCCCAACTTCCTCAATCTGGAGAACCCGGCGGTCTTCGCGGCCGAGATGCGCACGGCCGGCTTCGCGGGGGTCACCATCCAACGCCACACCACCGCACTGACTTTCGCCGACTCCGACGAGATGTGGGACACCATGGTGCGCAGCAGCGCCCCGCTGTTGCTGATGCGGCGCGCCGTCGGTGAGCCGGTGTGGGCCGAGCGCGCCGCCCTGATGCGCGCATATCTCGCGGCCAACTACCGCCCGAACCAGCCGCTGTCCACCACGGCCTTCCTCGGCATCGGCCACAAACCGGTGCCATGACCGGCTGCTCAGCCATGGAAACGCCCCGTCATCCAGCCGATGACGGGGCGCGGTTGCGTTGCGGTGCAGGCGATTAACGCGGGGCCATGCGCAGCGCGCCGTCCATGCGGATGGTCTCGCCGTTGAGGTAGTCGTGCTCGACGATGTACTGCGACAGCTGCGCGTACTCGTCGGGGCGGCCCAGGCGCGACGGGAACGGCACGCCCGCCTCGAGGCCCTTGCGGTACTCCTCGGTGACACCGGCGAGCATCGGGGTGTCGATGATGCCGGGGGCGATGGTGTTCACGCGGATGCCGAACTGTGCCAGGTCGCGCGCCGCGGGGACGGTCATGCCGTGCACGCCGCCCTTGGAGGCCGAGTAGGCGATCTGGCCGATCTGGCCCTCGAACGCGGCGACCGAGGCGGTGTTGATGACGACGCCGCGCTGGCCGTATTCGTCGACGGCGTCGGTCTTGGCGATCGCGTCCGCGGCCAGGCGCATGACGTTGAAGGTGCCGAGCAGGTTCACGGTGATGACGGTGCGGAACAGCTCCAGATCGTGCGGGCCGTTCTTGGACAGGATGCGTCCGGCCCAGCCGACACCGGCGCAGTTCACCACGATGCGCAGCGGCGCACCGGATTCGACGACCTTCGCGACCGCGGCGGCGACCTCGTCATTGCTGGTGACATCGGCGGGGATCAGGGTGACGCCCGCGGGTACGTTATCGCCCGCGCGCTCGATGGATTGGGGTACGTCGAGTCCGAAGACGGTTGCTCCCAGATCGGCGAAACGCTTGGCAGTGGCGGCGCCGAGGCCGGATGCGCCTCCGGTGATGATGGCGGCGGAACCCGAAATCTCCACGATGGTCCTCTCGTTCGTGACAGCCAGTTGGCCCTTCGTCAATTTGCACCCTAACGGGTCTCGGGTGCGAGGCCGATCACGGCTACCGCTGAGGCCGCATCGGCCTCGCGCGGCACTGTTCGATAAGCCGAAAATTATTTGCGAACATATTTGTTCACAGCTGGTATCGTCGCTGGTATGACATTGTTTTCCGCCGCGCCCGTGGCCGGGCGCCGGATTCTCATCACCGGCGCGGCACGGGGTATCGGCGCCGCGTTGGCGCGGCAGTTGCACGCGAAAGGGGCGCGGGTCGCCCTGCTCGGGTTGGAGGCGGATCTGCTCGCGGAGGTGGCGCGCGAATGTGGGGATGCGCCATGGCGCTACTGCGACGTCGCCGATCACACGCAGGTGGAGCGGGTGGTGACCACGCTGGTCAGCGAGTTGGGCGGACTGGATGTGGTGGTCGCCAACGCCGGGGTGGCCAAGCAGTTGGCGCTGCTCGGCGGGGATCCGGCGGTGATGGAGGAGACGCTCGCGGTCAACGTGCTCGGCGTCTACTACACACTGCGCGCCGCGGGGCCGCATATCTGCCATCCGAACGGCTACGCGCTGGTCGTCTCGTCGCTGGCAGCCGCGGTGCACCTCCCGCTGGTCGGCGCGTACAGCGCGTCGAAGGCCGGCGTGGAGGCGCTGGGCAATACATTGCGCCATGAGGTCCGGCATACCGGCGCGAAGGTCGGGGTCGCGTATTTCGCCGAACTCGACACCGATATGACCTCACGCGGCTTCGGCACCGCCGCCGCGCGGGCCATCCTCGGTCGCTCGACGGTGTCGGGAGTGGCGCCACTCGGACCCGCGATCGATGCGGTCGAGCGCGCCATCGCCCGCCGCAAACGTCAGGTGGTTTCGCCGTGGTGGGTGGCGGTGGCGCTCCCGTTCCGGCCGATCGCCCAGCGGGTCATCGATATCGCGCTGCGCCGCGGGGTGGCGCGGGCTCTGGATATCGCACGCACCGAAGAGGCCCCCTTCACTACGGATCAACCGGCCCGACCCCGCAAAATGGAGCGGCCGGCCTAGGCAGGCGCCGTCCCGACCGTATGACCGACTACCGGAGCCACCGTATGACCGAATCCGCCAGCAGCGCACGCCAACTCCCCAGGGGCCGGCACGGCCTACCGAGGGCGGAGGTGATCGCCTCGCAGCGCGAGCGGATCCTGAGCGCGATGGCCGATGCGATGGCCGAGAACGGATATGTCGGGACCTCGGTCGCGGCCATCCTGAAACGGGCCGGGGTATCGCGGGAAACCTTCTACGAGCAATTCCGTTCCAAGGAGGACTGTTTCGAGGCCGCCTACCAGCGGGCCGTCGAACTGCTGATCGCCAATATCGCGAACGCGGTCGACGGGCCGGAATCCGATGCGTGGGACAACGATTCATCCGATCCGGATCGGATGGGCCGGATACTCGAGGCCTATTTCGAGGGGCTGATCGCCGAACCCGCGTACGCCCGCCTCTATCTCGTCGAGGTCTACGCGGTGGGTTCGAAGGCGGTGGCCCGGCGCGCGCAGATGCAGGAATCATTCGTGGCGCTGATCGCCGACATCCTCGACGCCCGCACCGAACAGCAGCGCTTCGCCTGCCAAACCCTGGCCGCGGCGGTCAGTGCGATGGTCACCGCACACATCGCCGTCGACGACCTGGCCGGGCTGCGGGCACTACGCGAACCGCTGCTGGATCTGGTGCGCCGCAGCGGCGATCTGTACGGCGATGCGGTGTCACGGCAGTCCGAAGTGCGCGCCTGAGCCGTGGCGTCGCGGGAGACGTGCCGTTGAGCGATGCGAGCCTGCGGCAGTCCGTGGTGAGCGTTCAGTAGTGGCGTCGTGGGAAGCGTGCCGTTGAGCGATGCGAGCCTGCGGCAGTCCGTGGTGAGCGTTCAGTAGTGGCGTCGCGGGAGACGTGCCGTTGAGCGATGCGAGCCTGCGGCAGTCCGTGGTGAGCGCTCAGTAGTGGCGTCGTGGGAAGCGTGTCGCTGAGCGATGCGAGGCTGGGGAATTCGCGTCGTGGGCAGTGATGCTGGCGAGGAGCGCGGTGCGCGATGCGAGGCTGCGGGGGCGACTATCGGTCGACCGGCTCGACCGGCGGATGGTCGTCGATGCGCGCTGGATTGCTGCGCACGAGCCGAGACCGGATCAGCAGGGCAATGCCCGCGGCGGCCGGTGCGAGGATGGCCAGCGCGCCGCCGGTGAGCACGCTGATGCCGGGGATGGCGGCGGCGAGCAGGCTGGCCGTGCCGAAGTAGAGGAACAGCAGGCCGGAGCAGATGCCGATCACATGTTCGGGCAGATGCTTGCCGACCAGGATGCCGACGGCGATCGCGAGGGCGTCGGCGGCGACCATGCCGACGGTGGAGCCGATCCAGACGCCGACCCAGCTGTTGTCGGTGGCCAGCGCGGCGGTGGCGAACATGGTCCGGTCGCCGAGTTCGGCGAGCAGGAATGCCGACAGCACCACGAGGAACGGTGCGGTGGTCGAGCGCGGCGGCTTCGGTTCGGCCGCTTCGTCGTCGCCGAAATGCTCACGCAGTGTCCACAGACCGACGGCCAGGAAGGTGATCGCGGCGACCAGTGCGATGGCCCTGGTGGGCAGCGCGGCCCCGAGGAAATATCCGACGCCGACCGAGACCAGATGTACTGCGGCGCTGGCGGTCGCGATGCCGCCGAGCACCACCCACCAGCGGTAGCGCAGCGCGAACGTCAACGCCATCAGCTGGGATTTATCACCCAATTCGGCGAGAAAGACGATTCCGACGCTCAGCAATATCGTGGCGATCATATGGTGTGCACTCCCGGGTCTCCGGCCTGTCGGCCGGGAGATCGGGTGACGCCTCCGGCCGACAACGAAATGGTTGTCTCGGCCGAAGGTCTCGCCCACCGGATCTACGGTTCACGCTGCCGGATCCGCGCCCTCGTGGGGCGGCGGACCAGTATGTCGACAACGCGATTGCGGGCTACTCCCCTTCGCTGTCACCGACTGTACCCCGGCGGCCCGGCAGGCGCCAACCCGTTGTTGTCGAAATCGCAATGCGCACAATAAGTTTGGCGATCCTATCGATAGGTTTAGGGTGCCCTTACGCGGCCAGCAGCATGGCCAGAACCGCAGTATCGGGATCACTGATCGGATCCAATCCGACTCGGCTGACCAAAGAGGTGACGGTGCCGTCGGATTCGGCCTCGGCCCAGGCCGCGCGGTGCTCCAGACCCAGATGCGGAACCCCGGGCAGCAACACACACCCCGATGCCGCGCCGATGCATTCCGGCAGTGACGGCCGGGTCTCCGAGGGCGGATGCAGCATCAGCAGGGCCGGTGGCACATGGTCGGCAAACCGGCCGGGTGCGAGTGCCTGCTCGCCGAGCACCGGGCCCTCGGCGAGGACCAGGCCCACAGTGCCGGGCGCGGGATCGTCCGGTAGCTCCTCACGCACGCCGAATACCGTCGAGGTCGTCAGCAATCCAGGAAACGAGGCCACCCGCACGGCGAGCACCAGAACCTGTGCCCATTCCTTGGTGGTATCGGGCCAGCGCCCGGAGATGACGAACCCCCGCAACGATCCGCGGGCCTGGAACGGCGTGATGCCGATGGGGCCGTTCGTATGCATGATGCCTCCCGTCATGAGACCGGGGGCGGCGTTGCCCGTCCTCGAACTGTGGATTCCCGAGAATGCGCTAGAACTCACCTGGCACACAAGTACCAAAGAGTGCTAATCGGACACGGCAAGGGTTCGAAACACAACGGGCCCGCGAACGGGTCGCCACGGATGGCGGGTTCGCGGGCCCGAAGGCGGGTCAGATTCAGCCGAAGATCAGGCCCTTGGCCTGGCCGACGGCGCGGGCGAAGCGCTCCTGGACGTCGTCCCAGTTGACGACGTTCCAGAACGCGGTCACGTAGTCCGCCTTGACGTTCTTGTACTGCAGGTAGAAGGCGTGCTCCCACATGTCGACCTGCAGCAGCGGGATGATGCCGAGCGGCACGTTGGCCTGCTGGTCGTAGAGCTGGAAGGTGAGCAGCTTCTGGCCGAGGGTGTCATAGCCGAGCACCGCCCAGCCGGAGCCCTGCAGACCGTTGGCCGCGGCGGTGAACTGCGCGCGGAACTTGTCGAACGAACCGAACTGGTCGTCGATCGCGGCGGCCAGCTCGCCGACCGGCTTGTCGCCACCGTTGGGGGAGAGGTTCTTCCACCAGATCGAGTGGTTGACGTGGCCGCCCAGGTGGAAGGCCAGGTTCTTCTCGTTCAGGAAGATGGCGGCGTGGTCGCCCGCCTCACGCGCGGCCTCGAGCTTCTCCAGTGCCGCGTTGACGCCGGCGACGTAGGCAGCGTGGTGCTTGGAATGATGAATCTCGTTGATCTGCCCGGAGATATGGGGCTCCAGGGCGCTGTAGTCGTAATCCAGATCTGGCAACGTGTACTCAGCCACGATGTCCCTTCCTAATGTCGGGCTGGGTGCGCCCTCGTCTTCGGGCACACTCAACCATCATTCGTACACCCGATCGGTTCCAACCGGGCTGTGTACCCCTGCATTCCTGGTCTGTCTGCCGTGCCTTGGCTGTTTGCTCGTCGTCGCTACCGGTCGACTGATTTCGTGAGCACATGGGTAACTCGTTGTCTACGTCCAAAACTCGACCAACAACTCGACCACCGGTCCGCGACGATACGTCCTCGGCACCTACGACCGGCAGAAGACGCGGAGAGGCGGGGGGAGACTAGGATCGAACCATGTCCTGGTACGACGAACTAGTCGGCAGGGTCCGCCTTCCACAACCGGTCATGGTGACGCCCGAACAGGCGCTGCCCGGTCGTCCCGACCCCATCCTGGTGTCGGATACCCATTATGTAAACGGTCATCCGATCCATCCGCCATTTCCGGAAAGTCTGCAGGTCGGTGTGGTGGCGATGGGTTGTTTCTGGGGTGCGGAGAAGGAGTTCTGGGAGCTCGACGGGGTCTATACGACCGCGGTCGGGTACGTCGGCGGGTACACGCCGAATCCGACCTACGAAGAGGTCTGTAGCGGGCGGACCGGACACACCGAATCGGTGCTGATCGTGTTCGATCCGGCCGTCATCGACTACGCCGGTGTGCTGCAGCAGTTCTGGGAGAACCACGATCCGACCCAGGGCATGCGTCAGGGCAACGATCGCGGCACCCCGTACCGTTCGGCGATCTTTACCATCGATCCGGCACAGGCGCAGCTCGCGCACCGCACCGCACAGGCCTACGGCGAGCGACTGGCGGCGGCGGGCTTTGGCGAAATCACCACGGAGATCACCGAACTGCCGGGATCGACCGAGACGGATACGCTGCCCGGCTTCTACTACGCCGAGAGCTACCACCAGCAGTATCTGGCCAAGAATCCCGGCGGTTATTGCCCGGTGCATGCCACCGGCGTCAGTTGCCCGGTGGGCTCGGGCGCGTAGACCCGACCGCATACTCGGTGACGGGTGTGCGGTCGCCGATCTCGACGACGTCAGAGCTGCGGCACGATTCCCGCGCGCATGGTCCGCGGATCGCCCGCGTCATGCGCCTTCCACCAGCGCACTCCGCCCTCGATGAATTGCGCAAGCGGGATCTCGATGCCGTTCGGGTCGTGAATCGTGATGTCGTCGAACCACACTCGCACGTCGAGTTCGCGCGGGTCGATGCCCTCCTCCTGGGAGAACTCCAGCACGTGCGCGGAGACGTGAGTGTCGATCTGGGTGTCGAAGCTGAGCAGTTCGCTCCAGTGCACCCAGCCGCTGTCGTCCACGTCGATGAATTCCCAGCCGTGCAGCCGTCCGCCGCCGAAGCTGCGGATGGCTTTGTCCAGGCCGTCCAGTTGCAGTGGCAGCACGGTGGGTGCCAGATCGTCCCACTCCTGGATGCGCAGCGAGGCCGCGACCCGGCCGACGCCGGTGAACGTCAGTCGCACGCGATAGTCCTCGGGTACGGGTCCCTCAGCCGGCAGTGTCAATACTTCCAGATCCAGACTGAGCTGTGCGTTTGCTGCGTCCACGGCCAGCCCTAGGCATATGGCCTCGGAGAGTGCGGTGTTGAGTGCGGTGGTATCCATTCCGTCGAGTAGCCCCCTGCTCACGTTCATGCACTCAGGCTACCGACAGCACCTGCGGGAACCCGGTATTTGATTGTTTCGCTAGTGTTCCGGTTTTTTTGTGGAACCGATCGGCCCGCAGTGACGTCCAAGTAGGTATCGGGACCTGACTCGGGGTCCGGTCCCGACGCAGCGGCGAATGACCGCTCCGGGATGGCTAGGAGGGGAGTCTCGGATCGGTCGTTCGTACCGCTAGTGAGTGCTCGCAGGTCGATCGATGGGCTCCAGCAATCCAGTGGCGATCACCCGATTTAGCCAGGATTCACTGCATCGGTGCTCGTAGATCGGCTTCTCCGAGGTTTTGCTCGATAGTCGAAGCCTGTGAGTCATGTGCTGTTCGATAGCTGGGGCCTGTGGATCAAGTTGTGGATTATGTGGATAACTTTGATCGAGATATGCACAAGCGGCCCCGGAGCGGGGCGGCGGACAGGATCCAGAAGGACAGAACATACCCGAGGTAACGTGCCGATGTCGAGGCCGTGAAGTGCCGTCGGCCTACCGTGCAGCGGCCCCCGGAACTCCCCGGCAGTGCGCCACCCATGGCAGGATCGAAGCGTGACGAGCCCCGAAGTGTCGTCGGTGCCGGTGGAAGCCGTACCGGACGAATTCGATAAGAACGAGCGTGTCGCCGCGGACGCGCCGCAGGCGATCCTGCTCGATGTTCGCGAGGACGACGAATGGCAGCTCGGGCACGCGCCGGGGGCGATCCACATTCCGATGGTCGACGTCCCCGCTCGCGTGGACGAGCTGGATTACGACGCGCAGCTATATGTGGTCTGCCGACAGGGCGGCCGGTCCTTCGAGGTGGTCAAGTACTTGACGCATATCGGATACGACGCGGTGAACGTCAGCGGTGGCATGGTGGCATGGCAGCGGGCGGGCCGTCCGCTGATCGCCGACGGCGATCACCAGGCGAAGATCTACTGAGGCAAGAGAGAGGGGCACGCGGCATGAACGTCAGGCCCGGAGGCGGCAGCCTGCGTAACCACGTAGGGCCCGTGCATGCCGCAAAGGAAACACAGTGAGTACGGTGGTACAACCTTGTGCGCGCTGCGGCGCGCGCTGGGCCGTGCAGACGACCCCGATGCACTGGTGCCCGCGCTGCCGTGGCGTGCTGCTGTCACCGGCGCCCATCGACGCCCCCGCCGAGCGGCGTAATTACCGGTGGGTCGCGCGCCGCCCCGATCAGCGCCTGCGCAGGCCGATCTCGACCAGGCCGCGTCGGTCCCTGGAAACGCCTCGCTACCAGCAGGTTCCGCGCTGGGGTCTGCTGGATCCGCCGGTCGGCCCCGCCACTGTCGCGCAGCGGCCGTTGGATCGGCTGACCAGTCGGGCCGAAGCGCTACTCATCGCGACCGCGGCGGTATTCGCGGTCGCCGCCTGCGCCGAACTCGGGCGCTATCTGATTCTGCTGCGCAACCGCACCCGGCTGATCCCGTCGTGGCTGCTGCATCTCTCCGATGTCCTGGTGTTCGCTTCCGCGTTGCTCGCCCTCGCACTGGGCTTGGCCTGCGCGCTCGCGATGCTCGGCTGGTTGATCGGGACGCGTCGAGCCGACTTCGCCGCGGCCGGACGGCGTGACCCGCGTTCGGCCCGGGTGTTGGCGCTCGGCTGTCTGATTCCGGTGGTGAATCTGTTGTGGCCCGGCGTCTTTCTGACCGAGGCGGTCGGGTTGCGTCCTGATCCGCGAGCGCTGCGGGCCGTGCGTATCTGGTGGCTGGGCTGGCTGCTCGGTGCGGTGTGCACGGTGGCGGCGCTGCTGTGGCGGACCGCGGATACCTTGCAGGCCAAGGCCGACGGGGTACTGTTCACGGCCTTCACCGATCTCGTCGGCGCCGCAGTCGCGATCCTGACGCTCTGGGTATATCGGTCGATGGCGGGTCGTGATCTGTTCGGCCGCGCCAGGATCGCGCGCCGGTGGGTGATCGCGGTGGATCCCGCGGTGCCGGTCATCGAACCGGTGCAGCCGGGTGGCGGCACCGCGAAGCAGATCGAGGTCGAGGCGGCGGCGACGGACACCGGCAGCGCTGAACGAGACCGTGAGCACGAGGAGGTTATGGCCAAGTGAGCCAGGGCAGTCGCGCACCGTTCGTGGTCGCGCACCGGGGAGCCTCGGCGGCGCGCGCGGAGCACACGCTCGCCGCTTATGAACTGGCGCTGCAGGAGGGCGCCGATGGCGTGGAGTGTGATGTCCGCCTGACCAGGGACGGGCATCTGGTCTGCGTGCACGACCGCACCGTGGACCGGACCTCGTCGGGCACCGGACTGGTCAGCGAGCTGACCCTCGACGAACTCGAGGAGCTCGACTTCGGGGCCGACGGCGCGCCGGCGTCGGTGCTCACCCTCAGCGAATTGATCGAGCTGGTGCTGGACTGGCGCAGCCGACCGACCAAACTGTTCATCGAGACCAAACATCCGGTGCGCTACGGCGCGCTGGTGGAGAACAAGCTGCTCGCCGAACTCCAGCGCTTCGGCATCGCCACCCCTGCCTCCGCCGATCACTCCCGCGCGGTCGTCATGTCCTTCGCCGCGACCGCGGTCTGGCGGATCCGCCGCTCCGCACCGCTGCTGCCGACAGTCCTGCTGGGCGAATCATCGCGCTACCTCGGCGGTGGCGCGGCCACCACGGTCGGCGCGACCGCCGTCGGCCCGTCGGTGAAAACCCTGCGCGAGCACCCCGATCTGGTCGACAAGGCGGCCGCCGCCGGGCGCGCCACCTACTGCTGGACCGTCGATGATCCCGACGATGTGCGCCTGTGCGCCGACCTGGGCGTCAGCTGGGTCGCCACCAACCACCCGGGCCGCACCAAGGCCCTGCTGGCCGCCGCCTGAGCCGATTCGTTTCGGCCGCATCGTGTGCCATGACCTGTACCGCTCAGCGTTGCCGTGGCGCGCAACACATCCCAGGTCGCACCCTGTAGTTTGACCTGCCGTGGGTAAAAGCAAGCGAAACAGTCCCAAGCCCGGAGGGAACCGGGCCCAGCGTCTCGCGGAGCGGCGGGCGGCTCTGGAACAGCAGGCGGCGCAGTCCGTCGCGCGCCCGTTCGAGGGGCTGGCCGCGGAGTGCGATCTCGTCGCGCTGCGCGAGTTCGTACCGTCGGCGACGGCGACGCTGAAGCTGTCGCCCGATGTCGCGGCGGAGCGCTCCGTCGTGCTGGCCACGGTGCTGCCGGGTGCGGTCGCCGGGTTGGTGCGGGCGGGCGAGCCGCCGACCGGTTACGTCGCCGCGCAGGTGCAGTTCCAGGGTGCGGATCCGGCCGCTGATATCGCCGCGGCCATTCTGTGGACGCAGTCGGCCGAGCCCGGCGAATCGCTGACCGCGGCCGAAAGTGTCGCGGGCGGACCGCGATTGGCCGATGTCATCGATGCGAGCGCCGATCTGGAACTGACCGTGCACCAGGACTTCGACTGGTGGGTGCCGGCGGGTGTGCAGCCCGACGCCCAGGTCGCCGCGACCATCGAACAGGCCAAGCAGGCGATCATGCCCTCGGCGCGACTGGATCTGGGTGCGGATTCGATCGGTGCGGCGTGGTGGGTCGACGCGGGCGATAAGGCGCATGTGCGCTGGGTGCGTCCGGAGAACGAGGACGATCTGATGCTGGCGCTGGCCCGGCTGCACGCGTCGGGCGGGCTGCAGCTCGGCGAGGGCTCCCGTTTCGCGGGCTCGTTCCGTACGCACGGTCTACTGGTTCCGGTGTTCGATCTGGATCCCGAGATGCATGCCAGCGAGTGGACGAAACCGGCCATCGAGTTCGGTGAGCGGCTGGTGGCGGCGCTGGCCGCCGATGCTCCGCTCTCGGCCGATGAACGTCGTTCCCGCGACGGACTGCGGTCTCGTCAGGTCACCTTGCGGTGATTTAAAAAAATCACCGAGAATTTTGTGAAATATCCTCCTTTCTAATCATCGCTCGGCTAGGTTCTGTCCATCACCGAAAGCTGGTGGTGGTGAGGGACAGTCTCACCGAACAGATGAGGAAAGTAGGAAAACCATGGCCGCCATTTTGACGCTGCTGACGTCGCTGCTCAGCAGCCTGAGTGCCGCGTAAGCGGTTCTTCTGCCCAATCGATCGCGGGGTTGTGACTCCGCTCTCGATCACCGCGACAGGGCCGACTCGTCGCGACGAGTCGGCCCTGATTCCGCTATCTGACTATCGAAAGGACTAGACGCTGCCGCCCGCAACGGAAGGGGCGCCGGACGCGTCACTCGGACCGCTCATTTCGCGGGCGACAAAGTCCTCCAGATCAAAGAGGTTCTTACCAGCGCGATCGGCGATAGTGAGCAGGGTCGTCATATTCGCGACCTCCTCCACCTGCTCCTTCAGGAACCACTGCATGAACTGTTCACCGAGGTAATCACCTTCTTCGCGGGCCGTGCTCGCCAATTGGATGATCTGGTCGGTGACGTTCTTTTCCTGCGCGAGGGCCATTGCGATCGGTTCGCGAGCATTCTCGAATTGGGATTTCGCGGCATCGATACCGGAAAGCTCGACACTGATATCCCGATCGAGGAAGTACCGCACAATCATCAGTGCGTGATTGCGCTCTTCGACCGCCTGCGCGTAGAAACGTTTGGCCAGCTGCGGCAGATCCGCATTGTCGAACCACACCGCGATCGCGATGTATTGATGCTCGGCGTTGAATTCATGCCGGATCTGGTCATGGAGCAGGCCGTGGAATTTGCTGCGTGGGGACTCCGGATGGCTGGACATGGAAGCGACATTAGCGCTGGTCAGGCCGCGTGTCATCCAAGTGCAGCCTTATTGAGGCTAGTATTGCCTAATTATTTTGTGGCCCCTAGCGACTGCTCGCAGGTCGCGCTGAACGGTCGGCGCCTGCCATTCTCGGTGCGCTGATGTCGTGGCGCTGAGTGGTGCGCAGCTCGCGCGAGATGAAGTCCTCGACGTCGAACAGATCGCCGGCCGCGCGGTCGATCACGTTCAGCAACGTGGTCATCCCGGCGACGTCCTCCACCTGCTCCTTGAGGAACCACTGGATGAACTGTTCGCCGAGATAGTCGCCCGAGGCGCGGGCGGTCCCGGCCAACTCGGTGATCTGCGCGTTGCGGGCGCGCTCGGACTCCAACAGGAAAACCACGGCCCCGCGCGCCGATTCGAAGGTGGGCTGCACATCGTCGAGCCCGCCGACCTGCACTTCGAAATCGCGGTCCAGCAGGTACTGCACCATGCGCAAGGCGTGTGAGCGGTGCTCGGTGGACTTGCCATAGCTGTACCTGGCCAACTGCGGCAGACGATGGGAATCGAAGTAGACGGCCGCGGCCAGGTACTGCTGAGCGGCGGTCAAGCCACGACGGATCTGGTCGCGCAGCAGGTCGGGGAAGGGCTGGTCGAGATCGATGTCGGGCATAGGCCCGACGCTACCTCGTCAGAAGATCGTCCGGAATCGGTTGGTCCTTGGCGAGGTCATCGAACAATCGGCCCGCCCGCTCCTTATCCCACAGCAGCACGTTTCCGCTGTCGGTATCGGTGAAGCCGCCGACCGGGACGGTGGTCGCCACCGTATCGCCGCGCAGCGCCCAGCCGAGTTGGCCGAGGTTCCAGATGTGATCGCCCTTGTCGACCTTGAGCGATTTCGCGGTGTCGCGGGCCAGCGGCCACAGCGTGAACGGGTTGGCCAGGGTGCCCGCACTGGTCGCCTTCTTCAGCAGCGCGGCCATGAACAGGCGCTGGTTGTTCATCCGGTCGAGGTCGGCGAGGGCGGTCGCGCGGCTGCGGACGAAGCCCAAGGCCTGCGCGCCGTCCAGCTTCTGACAGCCCGGCTGCAGATCGATGCCCGCGAGCGGATCGTCGATGGCCTTGGGCACACAGACATCGATGCCGCCGAGCGTATCGACGACGCCGGCGAATCCGCCGAAACCGATCTGCGCGTAGTGGTCGATTCGCACGCCGGTGGCGATCTCGACGGTCTGCACCAGCAGTTGCGCGCCGCCGAAAGCGAAGGCCGCGTTGAGCTTGTCCTTGCCGTGGCCCGGGATGCCCACATAGGAGTCGCGCGGCAGGCTGACCAGCGTGGTCGCGCCCGATTCCGGGACGTGCACCAGCATGATCGTGTCGGTGCGCTCGGGGCCGACCTCGCCGCCGGTGGCGAGTTCCTGTTCCTGTTCGGGGGTCAGGCCGGCCCGGCCGTCGGAGCCGACGAGCAGCCAGTTGGTGCCCGGGGTGTCGCCGACACGGTCCTTGTAGTTGGCGAGTGCGTCGATCCGGTTCAGCGAGCCGTCGAGTTTGACGACCGCGCCGACCACCGCGAGTACGAGCACCACCAGCAGCACCAGGAACCAGCGGAACAGGTGCGGTTTGCGGCGGCGGCGCGGCGGGCGGGGTTCGCGCTCCCGGCGCGATGGCGGTAACGAGGGCGGGGGCGGCGGTGGTATATCGCGGCCATGGCGCAGCTGCCGCGGATCCTGATACGGCTGTGGCTGCTGCGGCGGCGCATAGCCGGGCACACCGCGGGCTTCACGGTAGGGCTGCTGAGTGGGCGCGTGCGACGGCGCGGGTCTGCGGGCCGGCGGTGGCATACGCGATGCGGCGGGGTCGGGCGGCACCTGCGAATATGCCAGTGGTGGCGCGTAGTTCGACCCGTCATGCCGGATCACCTTGGTGCGTTCGACGCGCCCGGGGTCGTGTCCCGGCGGAGGTGGCTGCGGTTCCCGATGTCCCGGAGCCGGTTCGCGTCGCGGCGGCATGGACGGCGCACCCGGGTTTCCGAAGGGTTGCGGCACCCGGCGCGTCCGCTCGTAGCGCTGGGGGTCGTCGCCGTTCATCACTCAGACTTTACTGATCGAGGGCCGTCGGGGGGCTTGACGAGCGGCCGGAGGTTCGTTCGCTCGGTTGAGCGCTCCTCGATAATTCGCGGCCTGGACCCGTATGCGTTACGGCAACCAGGAAACGTGACCGCGCAGCAATGTATAGCCGATATAGGCGACCGCATCAATGGTGGCGTGGGCCAGCACCAGCGGCCACAGCCGGTTGGTGCGCTGCCAGAATCGGCCGAAGATCAAGCCCATCACCAGGTTTCCGATCCCACCGCCCAATCCCTGATAGAGGTGATAGCTGCCCCGCAGCAGCGCCGAGGCCAGCAGCGACCGGTTCTCCGACCAACCGAGCTTGCGCAGCCGGGTGATGAGATAGGCCACTACCAGAATTTCCTCGGCGGCCGCATTCGCACACGCGGACAGAATGAGCGCGGGCAACCGCCACCAGTGGTCACCGAGCGAACTCGGCACGATCGTCACGCTGAACCCCAGCGCATGCGCGGCCAGATACAGCCCGAGCCCAGGCAGCCCGATGATGGCCGCCAGGGCCAGGCCCGGCAGCACATCCGAACGCCAGCGAATCCTGGCCAACCCGATCAACCGCGGCGCGATCCCACTGCGCCACAACAGATACAGCCCCAGCGCCGCCCACCCGGCCAGCCGCAACGCGCTGAGCAGCTGGAACAGCAGATCGATAGTGGACTGCGCCGCCCGCGTCGGATTCAACGCAATAGTCTGCCCACCAACCCCACCCGGCGACAACGCACTCTCGATCAACGACAGCCCCGCATTGAGCCCGCTCAGCCCAAATGTGACAACCAACACAACAACGATCTCGACCCGAATACCGAGCCGCTCCCGATCGGTCAGCTCTGGCTCGTCCCACCCGGAACCGGTCTCAGCACGCATGCGTCCGAATGTATTGCCCGCACCCATCCCGCGGGTGATCCGTATGCCGCGTCGTGGGGTAGTGGATTTCGGCGGTGCGGGTGGTTCGGGTCAGATGCGGCGGAGGCCGTTGAGGAAGGGGCAGCCCGCGAGGGTGCGGACGGCTCGGCTCAGGGCTTCGGCGTCGTCGACGGGGGCGTTGAAGGGGAGGCGGAAGTCGTGGTCGCCGTCGAGGCCTTCGATGCGCAGGGTGACGCCGTAGCGATCGATCGCGAGTGGGTGCACCGCCCCGCGCTGCAGGCGCGGTGGGAGGTGACGGGCGAGTTGGGCGATGACGTCGGCGTGATCGGCCTCCATATGCTGCAGCCAGGCGGATTCCAAGGCGCAGAACGGATCCGGTTGGGCCAGCCGGAGTTCGTCGACGCAGACGGATTCGGCGCCGGTGGAGTCCGCCACCACCGCGGAGTTGATCACCACCCGCAGCAGGGTCGCGGTGTGCCCGACATCGAGCAGGTCGGGATGCGGATGATCCTTGGCGACCGCGGTGGCCAGCGCCCGCTGCGCTTGCGTCGGCACCGTCCGCACCCAGCCACGCAGCCACACCAGGGCGCGAACCGGTTCCCGCAGCGGCAGCGGCGCATGGTCGGTGAGCTCCAGCACCGCGGGCGCCCCGCTCTCGCCCGAACTTCCGGCCAGCACCGCCGCCATGGACGCGGCCGGCACCGCGATCACCGCATCACCGCACTGCCGCACATGGTGCACGGAGATGGGTGTCGGATCGATGCCCGGCAGCGCCAGCACCGCATGCTCGGCATGGGCACACGCACTCCGTACCCGCTCGGCGGTAGACGGTGCGACAGTCGTGTTCGGCATGCAGACCTCCAGTGCGGGATGTGCCGCGCTCGGCGCGCTCAATTAGGTTATCCTAAGCTAAGTGACGCGCCCGCATTCCGCAAGCGTCCCACCACCCCGGATCCTGAGAATCCCCAACACTTTCCGCCGCCCCACCAACACTTTCCGCCGCCCCACCAGCACTGTCGATGCCTGCCATCACGGCCGACCGCTTCCTACATCTCGCCGACCCGCCCGACCGCGCTGTCCTGAGGATCGCGCTGTCCTGAGGATCGGGCTGTCCTGAGGATCGGGCTGTCCCGGGCGAGCGTGCCTGATTGGGCGAGCGTGTCTGACTGGGCGAGCGCCTTGACAGGGTGAGCGTGCCCGACTGGGTGAGCGTGCCCGACTGGGTGAGCGTGCCCGACTGGGTGAGCGTGCCCGACTGGGTGAGCGTGCCCGACTGGGTGAGCGTGCTGACTGGGTGAGCGCCTTGACTGGGTGAGCGTGCTGACTGGGTGAGCGTGCTGACTGGGTGAGCGTGCTGACGGGGCGAGCGCCTTGACTGGGTGAGCGTGTCTGACTGGGCGAGCGTGCCCGACTGGGCGAGCGCCTTGACTGGGTGAGCCTGCCCGACTGGGTGAGCGTGCCTGTCTGGGTGAGCGCCTTGACTGGGTGCGCGTGCTGACTGGGTGAGCGTGCTGACTGGGTGAGCGTGCTGACTGGGTGAGCGCGTTGACTGGGTGCGCGTGCTGACGGGGTGCGCGTGCTGACGGGGTGAGCGTGCCTGACAGGGCGAGTGCGTCGACTGGGCGAGCACCGACGGACGAGCAGCTTCACGCGGGCGCCCGGGCGAGTGGGTCGATTGGGGGCCATGGTTACGGTGGGCGTATGGCGGATGGAGCGCATGCGGGGCGTGGGGTGGCAGGGGAGCCGGTATTGCTTTCGTTGACGGCGCCGACGGCGGCGCGGCGGAGTTTGGACGATGGCCTGGTGCGGCGGGTGGGGGCAGGCGAAGCGGGGGCTCGGATTCTGGATGCGGATGCCTCCGATGCGGAGATCGCCGACTTTCTGGCCGGGGCGGTGCATTCCGACGGTGGGTTCGTCGCGCGGACCTCAGATGGCGAGCGTGCTCTGGCTATCGTCGCGGGAACGGTCGCCGCGCTGTGTGGTGAGGATATTCGGGCCGCGCTGGCCCGGCCCGATATCGCCTTTCTGACCTCGTTGAAGCCGCCGGCGGTCGAGGCGGCGCGCAGTGTGCTGCTGGCGATCGAAACCGATGCGCCCGACGATCTAGCGGGAACTCTGAGCATCCTCAGCACACGCAAGTAATCTCGTAACCGTGCCGCGTATCGCGTACTTCGGGCCGTCCGGAACCTTCACCGAGATGGCCCTCGCCAAGCTCGAGTCCTCGCCGGCCTTCGACGGACCGGTCGAGCGGGTTGCCGCGCCCAGCCAGGGGGCGGCGCTCGACCTGATCCGGTCCGGTGACGTCGAGGGCGCCGTCGTGCCGATCGAGAGTTCGGTCGATGGCTCCATCTCGGCGACCCTGGATTCGCTGGCCATCGGTCCGCGGCTGCAGATCGTCGCGGAGACCGAGCTGGAGGTGAGCTTCACGATCTTGGCTCGGCCGGGGACGAAGCTCGACGCTGTCCGCACGCTGGCCGCCTATCCGGTGGCCACGGCGCAGGTGCGGCTGTGGGTTTCGCGCACACTGCCGAATGTCGAGATGTACGTCTCGGCGTCGAATGCGGCTGCCGCCGAGGATGTCGCGGCCGGTCATGCCGATGCCGCGGTCTCGACTGCCCTGGCCGGTGAGCGTCTCGGCCTTGTCGCGCTGGCCTCGGGCGTCGCCGACCACGAGCAGGCGATTACCCGTTTCGTGCTGGTCACCCGCCCGTGCGTCGCGCCGCCCGCGACCGGTGCGGACCGCACGTCGATCGTGCTCGAGCTGCCCAACGAACCGGGCTCGCTGATGCGGGCCTTCGCCGAATTCGCCACGCGCGGTATCGATCTGACCAGGATCGAGTCCCGGCCAACCCGAGCGGTTCGCGGCACCTACCGTTTCTATCTCGACTGCGTCGGGCATATCGATGACGCCGCGGTCGCCGAGGCGCTCAAGGCACTGCACCGCACGGCGCGGATCCGTTTCCTCGGTTCCTGGCCCGCGACCTCGGCGACCGGAACCCCGCCGCCCTCCGACGAACCGGCCGCGGAATGGCTGATCCAGCTACGGAAGGGGGTGGCCGACCTATGACGGGCAAGCTGATTCTGGTTCGGCACGGCGAAACCGAGGGCAATGTCGCCAAGCTCCTGGATACCAGGGTGCCGGGCCTGCCGCTCACCGAACGTGGTGCGGCACAAGCGAAGACGTTCGGCGCGAGCCTATCGCGGCCGCCGAAGGCGCTGTTCTGCTCGGCCGCGCTGCGAGCCAGACAGACCGCCGGATACATCGAGGCGGCGACCGGCGTGCCGGTCGAGGTGCTCGAGGGTGTGCACGAAGTGCAGGTCGGCGAGATGGAAGGCCAGCACTCCGAGGCGGCGCACGCGCGGTTCCAGCGGATCTACCGCGCCTGGCATGAAGGCGACCTGTCCGTACGCGTACCCGGCGGCGAGTCCGGCTACGACGTTCTCGCCCGCTTCCTCCCGGTCATCGAGGACCTACGCACCAAGTTCCTGACCGACGGCACCGAAGGCGACATCCTGCTGGTCAGCCACGGTGCCGCCATGCGCCTGGTCTCCCGCAACCTCAGCGGCGTAGCCCCTCCGTTCACCACGAACAACCACCTCGACAACACCGAAACCATCGAATTGCTCCCCCGCCCCGTCGGCGGCTGGGAATGCATCCGCTGGGGCCGTTTCACCCCACCCTTCGGCTACGACGTAGCCCCCACCGCCGACGACCCCATGGGCTGAATCCTGTTGGGGTTGGCTATCTTCGCTCACAGTGCGTGGCAATCGAAAACGGTTTTGGCATATCGGCTGGTGGTGGAGTGTAACCATCGACCACGTACAGGGACGCACGCCACGCGAGCGCACGGGCATCACCTGGCCGGGCGCCCGGCAACCGACCACCGACTGGCTTCGGCGCCTGCGGCAGGACTGGCTCACGGTACCGGGTCAGATTGACGACGCCGACTTGGACATAACCGCACGGTTCCCGTGGCAGCACGACCCCGAGATGACCGTGGCCCACACAATCGCCTGGGTCAACACCGAACTCACGAAGAACGCGGCCGAAATCGGCCAGCTCCGACTGCTACGCGCGGCATCGCGCGCATGACCTCTGCCTCACCCGCCACCGGGGCCGGCTACAGCCGAAAGTCCAACCCTCAGGACAACTTTGGATTCCGCGGAAACTCCTCGCGTTCGGGTAGCGAATTGATCAAGTCCTGCAACGCCGTTCGCAGCCGTGCCGGGGTGCCACTGCTCAGCGATGTCCACTTGGTGCCATCGTCGGACACGCTTGCGGTGGCGATGAAGCGCCCGTGGCGGGTGTTGAATACGGCGATGTGGTTGTCGCCGATATCGCGGGTGCCGTCGCCGTACACCACGCTGGTGATCTGGGCGTGCGAATGGATCTCGACCACTGCGGAGGCCAGGGTCTCTGCGTCTTGCGCCGGTGTGCATGCCTTCGCGAGTCGTTCGGCGGTGGCCGCCGCGTCACCGATGTCCTCGAAGATCACCGCGAGTTGATCGGTCGGGGCGTTCATCCCGTTGAGTCTGAGCGGCTCGGCGGTACCGAGTGCCGCCAGTACCGTCCCGGGCAGATCGAAGCCCGCTTGGTCGATCACGTAGGAATCCTGCCCGCGAAGGGCGACGACGGTGAGGTCGTCGCCCTTCGCCAGACAGAAACGGCTCACGTAGCCGTCGACGATCAAACGCATCGCGATGATCCAATGCGGACGGTTCAGCACCTGCAGCCGGTCCTCCAGATCAGGCTGCACCGCCCCGTCGAAAATCAGGCCCCGCTGGCTGAGGGACTCGACCGCGGCGGCGAGTGCCATTTGGTGACGGTCCACGCTGTCGAAGCGCGCATACGCGTTCAGCACAACCGGAAGATCGGCGATATCCAACTCCTCTCGGAGGAACTGCATCTCGTCGAGTGACAGCACGACCGCGTCGAGTGCGGACGGGCCGGTGCCGGAGCCGAGAACCGTCACCTAGACGTCCCGGCGCCCGTCGGCACCGATGACTCCGTCGGCCACGAGCCGACCGTCGTTGAAATGCTCGGCCCGCAGATAGTCGTGGCTGTTGTGCTCGGACTCGTCGTCCTCGGTGCCGCGTGCCTGATTCCCCAGCAGCGGGTTGCCGCTGCTGTTCGCGGTGCGTGTCGGTGCGGCTTCGACCGAGACAGCCGTCTCGGGTACAGCCGTCGCGGAGCCGCTGCCGCCGATCACGTTGCCCACACCCCAGCCCGCCGGGAGCTTGAGTGTGCTGTTGGCACCGCCGGCCGACGAACTGGCAAACGACACCGCGCGGGTCGCGCCACTCGCGGTGGCCAATGCGCCGCCCATGGCCATCGGGACCATGCTGGTGGTTGCCATCGGCGTGCTGCTTGTGGCCGCCGTGATAGCGCTGCCCGCCACGTTGCCGACAGTCGTCGCACCGGTGGTGGCCACCGACGCGACAGCCTGCGCAGCCTGTGTGGCCGCGTTTGCCACGCCAGGGTTGGAAACGAACGCCTGAACGGCGGCGATCGCCCCTTGGATCGGGTCGAGCGGGACCTGGGTCGCGGCATCGGCGGCACCGCCGGGATTGGCCTGGCCGGCGCCCGCGGCGATCGGCGGCGGCATCAGGAAATCGGCGGGCACCGCGAGCATCGCCGAGGTCGCGGCCTCGTAGGTCTCCATCACCAGCGCCGCGCGGATATCCATGGCGTTCCTGGCGATTTCGGCTGCCTCGAAGGCACCGCTCACCGCACCGGCCGGGTTCGTCGAGGCGGCCAGTGCGGCGTTAACGGCCGCGATCTCGGGCGGGCTCGGCATCGCCAGCGCGGCGACGGTGTAAGCGATGACGTTCGCGGCTGCCTTACCGGCCATCGCCGCCGACTGCACGCCTTGCTGTTCGGACCAACCGAGGAATCCGGTGAGTTTGCCCAGTGCGGCAATGCCGTTGAGGCCTTGCATGCCGACTCCCAGTTCGGCCATTACGCGGGCGACGGTGGTGGTGGCGTCGATCCAGGCGGCGGTGAGCCCGCCCCATGCGGTGCCTGCGGCCGAGATCGGAATCGCGTGCGCGCCAGCGTGCAGCGTGGCCGAATTGACCTCTGACGGGCGCGTGATCCAGAGCACCCCGGTGACTCCTGCAACCATGTTCGTTTCTCCCCTGAAGTAAGTGGTTGTTGTCTGTTGTCCGGGTTAGACCTGGATGGCGTTGATACCGGTGGCTCGCACTACGTCCCCGGCCAAGTGCTCGGCCAGCTGCATCCGCAGCGTCGCAGCGGCATGATGGAGTTCGAGGATGCCCTGGGCGATGGAGTGGTCGTGGGTCATCGCGCCTTGGTTGAAGTGGCTGGCGGACAGCAGTGAGACCTCTTCGACACCCGAGGGCAGCACGTGCGTGGCCGGTGCGGTGATCGCGGCGACTCCGGCCAACCGCTCGGCGACCAGATCCAGCTCGGCTGCGGCGAGCAGAATAGCTTCGGGTGAGATCAGTATGTGGCCAACCATGACTCGACTCCTTCTAGTGGCAACTGGGCGGAACCACGAGAATTCCCCCTACGAGTGATAGGACGCGACAGCCACGCAATCGGTTCCATCGAATCCCCAAATTTCTTTCCCGGTCTTTCAGCCGTATCCGGACCCACACAGCTTGGTCAAGACTAGCCCTATCCCAGCTCATGCAACCGGTCTTCGTCAATGTGGAAGCAGTGGTATTCCGCACGAATCAGGGTGAGCGCCATGTCCTTACACCTCGATCGAGGTTGGGAGATGCGCGTTTACCAGCGGGGATCGGGGCGTAGCCGTCTTGGTGGCCGGTGGGCTCAGTGGCTGCCTCGCCGTGGTCGCTGTTGCCTCATAGTCCCTGTGGGGGATTCTTGGGGAAGTATGGCCAGGCCATCAGTGAGTCCATCCATGCCGGGGATGTGTGAGGGAACAACTGGCAACCACGGTTGCGAGAAGCTTGAAATCCTCGGCGTGTCGTCTCGATCGGGCGCGGCGTGTCCGCGGTCCTCGGACAGCGGTGCTGTCCAGTGTTCAGGAAGGTAGTTCGGCCTCCAATGTGTCTGGAGGGGTCGCATGGCCTTGCGGCGACACCCCGTGCTCGGCCCGACCCACTACACCGGCGTCACTGGGGGTGAAATGGTGGGCCGTCGAACCGGTCCATGGTAGTGAATTCCTCGACGGGTCGGCGGCGGAGTTTGCTCAGCTGCCGTATGGGTTTACCTAGGGGGAGGATTGCGGCGACCGCGTGGTTTTCGGGGATGCACAGCAGATCGCGGATCGCTGCCTCTTCGGGGACGGCCATGGTGGTGAGGGTGCCGCCGTAGCCTTCATTTCGGCTGGCCGACAAGATATTCCACACCAGCGGGTAGACCGAGGCTCCACTGACCACGCCGACTCGGTCCAGATGCTGGTCCATGGCGGCCACGCGGGTCAGGTCGAGGGTGATGACGAGTACGACCGGTGCCCGCAGTAGTGGCTCGGTGAATTGGTCGGGTACCGCGGTCTCCGCGATCGTCTCAGCGGGCACGGCGCTCGGTTCGATGGGGTTCCATGGGCTTTCGCCCGCGCTTGCCTGGGCGAGGTATCGTCGTGCGCCCGGAACGGTGAGCTCTGCGAGTCGTTGGCGCAGTGCGGTATCTCGCACTGTGATGATGTGCGCCCCTTGTCTGTTGCCGCCACTGGGCGCGAATCGGGCGTTGTCGAGGATGCGGTAGAGAACCGGATCGGGAAGCGGGTCGTCGGTGAATTCACGCACCGCGAAGGTGGTCCGCATCACGTCGTAGAGGTCCATGAAGCCTCCGGAATGTTGATTTGCCTTGGCCGTGATCAACCCTCTTTGTAGCGGTCGAGGGACGCGTTCGGCATCCTATGACGCGTATCTGCGGGCTCTGATCAGGAGTTGATCGACGACGGTCCCGAAGTGCTCGTGCAAGGGGTTCTTCGACCGTCCGCTCAGGTGCTTGGCGTAAGACGCTTCGAGGACGATCGCGAGCTTCCACGCGCTGAACGCGTTGTACCAGTCGAGGTTCGACAGGTCGCGCGAGGTCCTGTCCGCGTATCGTGAAACCAGTTGCAGCGGGGTTTGGCAGTAGTTGTGGTCCATGCCGCCGGGTTGGCCTGGGGGCACGAACGCCAGTGTGTTGCCCTCTTCGGGCCAGAAGATCATGGCCCAGGCAAGATCGATGAGGGGATCTCCGATGGTGGTCATCTCGAAGTCCAGCACGCTCAGGATGGTTGGCGGGACATCGTTGCTGAACACCACGTTGTCCAGTTTGTAGTCGCCGTGCATCAGCGTGAGGTCATGGCTTCGGGGCATGTTTCGTTGCAGCCAGTCGGCGACGTCATCGACGCCGGTCAGGTCGCGACAACGATAGGTCGCCAATTGGCGCAGCCAACGATCCACCTGACGATCGAGGAATCTGTGTGGATTTGCCAGCTCGAGCAGCGCGCTGTCCTTCCACTCGAAATCGTGCAGAGCGGCCAGCGCATCGATGAGCTGGTCACCTATCCGGTGCTGCTGCTGCGGAGCGTGAAGGTAGCTGTCGGGCAGCGCGTTTCGGATGGTAGTTCCGTCGATGAACTCCATGATGAAGAAGGGACCGCCGACGAGGGTGGGGTCGTCGCTGACTGCCAACAATTCGGGCACCGGCACGTCGCTGTGTTGGAGGGCTTTGTAGATCTTGTACTCGCGGACGACGTCGTGTGCTGTTTCGGACACCGCGTCGACAGGGGCACGTCTGATGACCCAACTGCGCCCGTGTCGGGTCATCTTGAACAACTCACACGATCCGCCACCCTTCATTGGGCTGATCAGTAGATCGCCTGGCTGGCCGGTGTACTCGGCGAGCCAGGCGTCGAAGGCTGCGACGTCGAAGTCCGGGCCCGTGACGTCCGTACTCATGCCGTATCCATTGGGCATGAGCGAGGGCCTGCGTGGTTCCGCCTCCGGCCCTGACTCGCTCATGCCGTGGCCTCTAGTAGGTGACCGAATCTCTGGCGTGCCAAGTGCAGGCGGGTAGGGATGTGTTCGGACGGCCAGCCGTCTACGGCGTGGTATCGCTGCAGTTCGGATCGGGCGATGGTGACCTTGTGTACTTCGTTCGCTCCGTCGACCATTGAGGCCATACGGGCGATGCGGAACATTGACTCCAGTGGTAGATCCGAGCTGTACCCGAGAGATCCGTGTACCTGCAGGGCCCGGTCGACGACATCGAACACCACTTTGGCGTTGTAGACCTTCACCATGGCGATGTCACTGCGGGCTGCCTGGCCGCCCTCGGCGTCGAACTTCCAAGCCGCTCGCAGCGTCAACAGCTTCGCGGCGTCGATCTCGATTCGGGAGTCGGCGACATACTGCTGCACCATCTGGTGTCGGGCATAGGATTTGCCGAACGAAGTCCGCGATACGGTGCGTTCACACAACATATCGAAGGCTCGTTCTGCTTCTCCCAACCACCGGGTTGCATGGTGAAGCCGCCCTGGGCCCAGCCGGACCTGGGATAAGACGAAGCCGCCACCGGGCTCACCGATGAGGTTCTCGCCGGGAACACGAACGTTGTTCAGAATGATCTCGGCGTGGTTGCCGCGGCGGCCGTATTCGACGGACGGGCTGTGCATGGAGGGGATGTCACGGAAGATATCCATCCCGGCAGTGCCTCGCTCCACGACGAACATCGAGCAGCGGCGATGCGGCGGCGCCGACGGGTCGGTCACCATCATGAAGATGATGAAGTCGGCACTGGAGGCGTTGGTGATCATCCACTTGCGCCCGTTGAGGACCCACTCGTCGCCGTCGAGTTCGGCCGTTGATTCGATCTGCGTCGGGTCGGTGCCGGCCACCCACGGTTCGGTGATCGCAAAAGCGCTGCGGATCTCGCCGCGAAGGTTCGGCCATAACCAGCGATCCTTTTGACTGTCGGTCGCACCACCTGCGAGCAATTCCGCGTTGCCCGAGTCCGGCGCCATGTTTCCGAACACTTCCTGTCCGAACGGGCACCGTCCGGTGATCAGATTCATCTGAGCCAGGCGCAACTGGCCGAATCCCTGTCCACCCAGTGCCTTCTCCAGATGACACCCCCACAACCCGCGGTCGCGGACACGTTGTTTCAACGGCTCGAGTATCTGCTGCCACTCGGTCTCGCCGACCTCGTCAGCCAATGGTTCGAGCGGTATGAGTTCGTGCGCGACGAACTCGCGAATCCAGTCGAGAGTTGGCCGAAATTCGGTGTCGTCAGAGAAGTCCCACGCCATGAGTCCCGAACCTTCCTTCAGTAGCACCGTTTAAAAAAACCTTGTTTTCCAAAAATGAGGTTAACGTTCGAGAGGTGTTGAAGCAAGGTCGTCGCCGAAGCGGACGACTGGTGGATATGTCAGGTCGTCCATAGGTCGCTGGGGTTACTGGCCGTGTGAACCGGTGTGTCAGGTGTGCCGGGCGTTGTGCGTGAGAAGCGGGGTGCCACTGCGGCTTGCACGACATTGTCGAGAGCGACCAGGGTGCCTCGAGCGGTCATGTGTGGATCCGTTGCGGCCTCGGCAAACGTCAACACTGGCGTCGCGCACGCGTCTGTGCCTTCGAACACGGCCGCCCAGGCATCGCGGGTGCGGGTCCTGAACACCTCTGTGAACGTCGCTTTCAGTGAACTCCACTGCGAGACGTCGTCGCGATCGGGCAGGTCGACATCGGACAATTGCAGACCAGCGAGCAACTCCGCGTAGAACTGCGGCTCGATAGCGCCCACGGCGATGTACTTGCCATCCGCGGTCTCATAGGTGTCGTAATACGGCGCACCCGTGTCGAGCGCATTGGTGCCGCGCTCGTCGCTCCACAGTCCGAGCCCCCGAAACGCCCAGATCATCTGTCCCAGAACAGAAACACCATCCACGATGGCGGCATCGACAACTTGACCTCGACCCGATGTCCGGCGTTCGATGATCGCGGCGAGGACCCCGACAACGAGGAACATCGATCCGCCACCGAAGTCGCCGACCAGATTGAGCGGGGGGACAGGCCGGTCGTCCCGCCGCCCGATCGCATGTAGGAAGCCGGTCACGGATAAGTAGTTGATATCGTGTCCGGCTCGTGGCGCCCTCGGCCCGCTCTGCCCCCATCCCGTCATCCGTGCGTAGATCAACTGAGGGTTGATCGGCTCGAGCGTGTCGGGGCCGAACCCTAAACGTTCCATCACACCGGGACGAAAGCCTTCGATCAGCACATCGGCACGTTCGACGAGTCGCATGACAGCCGCTTTGTCGTCGGGATCTTTCAGGTCGGCCTCCACGACGGGGCGTCCGCGCAGCACCCCGTCGGCGGCGTGCCCCGCGAGAGGCAACATGTCGGACCGTTGGATTCGCACGACATCGGCACCCAGATCCGCAAGGATCATGGCTGCGTGTGGGGCGGGACCCACGCCCGCGAATTCGATAACCCGCACCCCAGCGAGAGGACCATTCATCGTCTTAAGAAAACATAATTTTTCTAAAGGTGCAAGCCATCTCCGTGGTGCGCATCTGCGCCGAAATCGCGGCTAGCGGGTGGGTCGCTGCTCGCCGCTGTCAGTGCCTCTTGGCGGACGCCTGCGATGATCCACTGAATCGTGCGTCGGAAGGATTCCTCGCCTGCTGGCGTGCCCGAGCTGTTTTCGCGGGATTGTGGCGGCTGCCGCAGCGCCTGCACCTCGGTGATGGCGTGGTTGATCGTGGTGTTTGCCAGTGAACGGCAACATTCCGTAGCGAGCCCGCGGGCGATGCCCGATTCCATGAGCGACGTCAACAGGTCCTTGACGTAGGAAGCGACGGCACTGCGGTCGTCAAAGGTCATCAACTCGGTCAAATATGGATGCGCCAGCAGTGCCGCATGCAGGGCGAGACACCACTGCCGGGCCGTCGATTCCCACGCGCCGCAGTCGTGGAATTCCAGCTTCAGTTGGGAAAAGTGACGAGCGACCAGTGCGCGGATCAGCTGCTCTCGGTTGCCTACCTGCTGGTAGAGCGTCCGTGTGGAGCACTTCAGGTCTGCGGCGACTCGGCGCACGTTGAGGGCCTGTTCCCCCTCGGCGTCGAGCAGCTCCAAGGCGTGCGAGTAGATCACCTCGACTGGAATCAGCGGCTTGGCCACTGGCTGAATATATCTAAGGTGACGATGTTGTTCTAACCGGGACCGCACCGCCCATGTTCGGGTAGGTAGCGGCCCGCGTGGATCGGTCGGCTGGCGCATCGTGATCGGCCGCGCAATCGGAGGTGGGGTCTTGTGATCCAGGCCACGTCGTGGTAGAAAAACGATGTAGTTTTATCGTGGTGATAGGCCGCATCAAGGAACCGACTGCCCAGGCCTGCGCCCAGACCGCTCACGACGAGATCGGCGCCTCGGGCCAAGGTCGGCGCTTGTGTGGGCGTACACCGTGAAGGAGTTCAACGCATGAAGACTGTCGGTGCGAACGTGTCGGAATCGCCTAGCCACGGCCAGTCGAAGGGGCTTACTGCCGAGGTCGTGCACGAGACGGTCCGACGCCTCACTGGTCCCGGCGAGATGTTCGAAGTCACGGAGCGTGATATGGGTGGCGGCGTGCGCCAGCACGTATTCACCAATGCGGCGCCGACCGTGCTCGACATTCTCCAGTCCGGTCGCGGTCACGCCGCCGCGGACTTTCTGGTTTTCGGCGACCACCGGTGGACGTTCGAACAGTTCTTCGCCGACGTCGACTCACTGGCCGCCACACTGCAGCACGACATGGGTGTGCAGCCGGGGGATCGGATCGCCATCGCGATGCGTAACTGTTCGGACTGGGTCATCACCTTCGCCGCCGCGGTTCACGTTGGAGCCGTGGCGGTGCTGATCAACAGCTGGGGTTCGGCCGAAGAGTTGCAGTTCACCTTGCGCGACTCTGATGCGACGATATTCGCGGCCGACTTGCCCCGCACCACACTGGGCGCGGACACACTCTCGGAATGCAATATTCCGGTGTTGTTCAGCGACGTCGACGGCGACGACACGGGACTCACCGACCATCTCGACCTGCGGCCCATCCGCGACGCTGTGGCGGCCGGTCGAGGCCGCGATTACCTTCCGCCATCACACGGCCCGCAGGACATGGCCTTGTTGCTCTACACCTCCGGCAGCACAGGGCATCCCAAAGGGGTCGTATATCGGCACGTCGCCGTCGGTCAGGCGTTGATGCACATGATGTTGGTCGGCTTCCTGGGTATTGAACTCGGCGGTTCCGTCGAGCTGCGCGGGGGAGCGACTGTCGATGCACACCTGGTCACGGTGCCGCTGTTCCATGCGACCGGGCTCTTCGGCGGATTCCTGCTGCCCTGCGCGGTGGGCCACAAGATCGCACTATTGCGCAAATGGGATGCCCGAACAGCGATGCGAGTGATCGAAACCGAGAAGATCACGATGCTGTCGACCGTCCCTGCCATCCTCAAGGACCTACTGACCCACTCCGAGCTCGGCGACCATGACATGTCCTCACTCTCGAGGGTCGCAGCTGCTGGGGCGGCGACTCCCGCCGATCTTCCGGATCTGCTCAGCGATAAACTCGGTATCGCGAACCGGTCATCGGGCTATGGGATGACCGAAACTACGTCGGTGTGCGCGACGATGAACGGGCCGGTGTTCGATCTGCAGCCGACGGCTGCCGGTATCGTCTCGCCGATCGTTGAGCTGCGCGTCGTCGACGCGGACGAGAAGGCGCTTCCTTCCGGTAACGAGGGTGAGGTCCAAGTGCGTGGCGTCACAGTGACGCCGGGCTATTGGCATCGTGACGACCTCACACACGAGGCGTTCACCTACGACGGCTGGCTTCGCACCGGTGATCTGGGCCGTCACGACGATGACGGATTCCTGCACATCACCGGGCGGATCAAAGAAATCGTCATCCGTGGCGGGGAGAATATCTCCCCGATCGAGATCGAGAACGTCGCCTACCGGCATCCATCCGTCAAGGAGGTCGCCGTGTTCGGTGTACCCGACGACGCCATGGGCGAGGAGCTGGCTATGGTGTGCCACCCGCAACCGGGCTCGGCACTCACCGAGGACGAACTGCGCCATCACCTGCGAAGCGTGCTCCCGGCGTTCAAGGTACCCAAATATGTGACCTTGACCGACATGGCCTTACCTCGCAACGTCAGCGAGAAGATCCACCGGCTAGCCATTCGCCGTAGCTTCCCGATGGTCCAACTGGCATCAGACAGTCCGACGCCGAGGGGGGAAAGGAAACCCATGAAAGTACGCCGCGTCGTGACCGGTCACGACGATCAGGGCAAGGCGATTTTCGTTGATGATCAACTGGTCGAACCTACGACAGTCGCATTGTCCAAAACCAGCTACCACGAACTGTGGCGTGCGGACGCGGCGCCCAGTTTTCCTGGTCCCGGCGCGAACGGCCTCAAAACGACGTTCTTCCCGTCGCTCGGCGGATACCGATTCTTTCTCCTGACCATCCCGCCCGGCGAAAACTACGCAGACCTCGAAGGTATCGATATCGAAGCCGGTCTGCGCGACCTTCAGGAGAAGATGCCCGGGATGCTGGAAACCAACGATTTCGACCATCCCGGCATGCATACCACCGACACCGTCGATATGGAGATCGTGTTGTCGGGGGAAATCGTCCTCGAACTCGACGACGGAGCCGAAACGACGCTGCACGCCGGCGACGTGAATATCCAGAACGGTACGCGGCACCGCTGGCACAACCGCAGCAACGAACCTGTGGTTATGGCTGTCGCGATGGTCGGCGCGTCGCGCGCTGAACCGTGATCAACGCCCTAGTGCGTTGCACCGATAGATGGAGCAGCCGGGGTAAGACTTGGTCCGGCGCGTAAACGTACCTGTCAGAGCTGCTCGGGTGACGCCGAGAATGTACCGCAGCCGTAAAAAGCAGAATGATCGCCGATGGCATTGCCATCAATTGCCGCAGCGATGGGGGATCGGATCAACAAACTAGGCACAAACTGCCCATAGTCCCCAACCACGTCGGTACCAGCCGACACAGATCAGCGAAGTAGTCAGAACATGCTGCACTCGAATAAAGCAATCTTACGGCCTTGCCGGGTCTGTGTATGGCTCAGTGACGGCATGCACGCGTATATCACGGACCTCGATATCGCTTATGAGTTTGCTCGCGACGCCTTCTATCGGCACGGCCTATCGGTCTCGATCGATACGCAGGTGCAGGACACCTTGAGCCCTTTGCCGTGTGCAAATCTGTTCAACCAGACCGGCTGTATTTGAATGAGAGCAGGCTCTGCGGTGGGTCATCGAAATCACAGAAGACTGACTCTGCAACGGTGCCACGGAAAGCAGTGCTCATGTCGACCGAACCGATGATGAATCTTCGCCGAGACTCACCCGGGCGCGACATCACGATCTCCGGGCATCCAGCGTCGGAACCGCTACGCGACGTCCGGGACCTCTCGCGGAAAATGGTGAGTCACTTCGTCGACCATGTGGCCCCCTGCGGAACCCTGCCCGGTGATGCCCTCGGCGGCGAAGTCACCACGATTACCAGGGTTTGCCTGCAGTTGGCAGCAAGCATGCTCGACGGTGAAGATCTACTGGAAGAGTCCGAGCGGGTGCAACGGGCCGCCGCCGAGTGGGCCCGTGAGGGTATCCCGATCGAGGCCATTCACCATGCGGTCCACGAAGGGCTGAAGATGGCGTTCGACCTGATCGTGATGGGCGCGACGACTGACGACTACGCCAGCATGCTCGACGTCGGCCGTCGGTTCCTCGACATCGTCGATCGGATCACCCCCACCGTCGCGCAGGCTTACATGCGAGAACTGCGCAGCGTTGCCAGTGAACATCACATGGCGGTACACACGCTGGCATCCGCTCTGCTCGGCGGGCAAGGTATCTCCTCAGCGGCGCGCGAATACGGAATCCCGATCGCGGCATCGTATTTCGTGCTGGCCGTTGCTATCCCACAGCACCGCGACGAACTGATCACGAAACTGGACGCCAAGGTCGTCGGGCGCCGCAAGCTGCGGCGTATCCAGGCGGAGCTCGCCCTCCGGTGTGATGATCAAGCGCTGGCGTTACTCAGTGCCGACGGTGGCACGGTCTTGATCCCGGTGGAGCAGTCCACTGGCGATCGGGTCGAGGAACTCGTCGCCCACCTGTCGCGTGCAGGCCAGGTATCCATCCGTGCCGCCATGGTGCGGTCAGCGACGGACGCGATTCCCGAGGCGACCCATCGAGCGCACGAACTCCTCGACATGGTGCACCGATTGGATCTGATCGGCGGGGTTTACCGCTTCAATGATCTCGTTGTCGAGTACCAGTTGACCCGCCCGGGCCCGGCGCGGGACCGCCTCGAGGCGATCCTGGCCCCCCTAGACGAGCACCCCGAACTCTTCGAAACGCTACGTGTACATATCAGCAACAACCTTAGCCGTCAGAGGACCGCACGCCAGTTGTGCATACACGTCAACACCCTCGACTACCGCTGCAAACGCATCGGCCAACTCACCGGCTTCAACCCCACCCAGTCCCGCGGGCAGTGGTATCTACGCTCGGCCCTGGTGGCCCGCACCTACCGAACAGTTGGTCAACCCGTGTAGCGCATCTGATCTCGGCAAGTGTGGGTCGGTTGTAATCAGATCCGCGTTTTGGACTGAGATGCAACCTCATTCAGGTGATCGCAGAACTCGACCCACTCCAGCGGATGGGCTGTAGATGCAACGGCTCTGTCGCCGCTCGGGGGCTCTGTCGCACTTTCGGGTGGCCGTCTGGTGCCGATAGCGGCGGCACGATGTGTCGGTGTGTGAGGTGAAGGTTGCTGTTGGCGTAGCGTTTTCGGGGTTGTCGCCGCTAGTCGTCGAGGGTTTGGTCGATGAGGGGCGCATCCTGTGGTGAGCGCGGACGGCGGACGGTCCGGCGGCGTGCCCGCGCGTGGGGAAATGGCAGCTCTGCTCGGACGGGTCGGATCAACCAGATCAATTACCGGTGTTCCATCGTTGTGCGGCGATCGCTCCGCCGTCGACCAGTATGTCGTTGCCGGTGATGAAGGATGACTCCGGTCCGGTGAGGAACGCGGCGGTGGCGGCGATGTCGTCGGGTGTGCCTGTCCGGCGTGCACCGGAGAGGTCGATCATGGACTGGATGTAAGCGCCGGTCGGACCAGCGAGTTCGGCGATGCCCATTGGTGTGGAGGTCACGCCGGGGCTGATGGTGTTCAGCCGTGCGCCTTTGGTTCCCCAGTCGTGCGCGGCGGCTTGCACACGCAGTTGGTTGCCGCGTTTGGCGACAATGTAGGCCTCGGCGGCGTTCGACGAATCGAGGTCGATCCCTTTGTGGTTCAAGAGCTGATCGGTGGCCACGGTGGCAAGGTGTCTCTCGAAGTCGGGCGATAGCGACGCGAGATATCCGGCCATGCTGGCTACCGACACGAGCGAGGTGCCAGGGGATGCGACTGCAAGGAAAGCGTCGATCACGTGGGCGGTGCCGAGCAGGTCTACCTCGTAGATCTGTCGGGCGGTGGCCATGGTGGGGGAAACACCTGCTGTGTGAACGACAGCGTCGAGGTGACCGAGATCGGCCGCCGCGGCTGCGAGTTTCACGACGGAACCCCGGTCGGAGATATCGACGGTGTGACTTTCGACGGTGTGTCCCTCGCCCCGGCACGCTGCCGCGGCGGCTTCCAGGCTTACCTCGGAATAGTCGGCCAGCAATAGTCGCCTCCCGCTGCCCAGGCGACGTGCGATAGCGAGCCCCATCGCGCCGACGCCGATGACGACCACGGCGCTGCGTGGTGCTTCCTGATGATTCATGAGCACTTCCCTGTCGAATCGATTCACTTCATCGGGCGGAAACCTCGACAACACGTTCTTCCTCCGTCGTTCGGGAGTTGAACGGAATCAGGTGGACCGCCGGACGCACTTATGTACCTGTCGCGTCGGCACGACGTGTTCGGCTATTTCAATGGACTTGGAGGCGTACCGGGAGCTCGTGATGGCGTCTTACCAGAAGGCTGGTTACCCAGCTTGGCCGGTGCTGCGGCTCTAGGGTGATATTTGTGGTGCGTTGCAGCAGGACACCGAGCACAATGCGGGCCTCGAGTCGGGCCAGCGGCGCACCGACACAGGTGTGGATGCCGCGGCCGAATGCTACGTGGCGTCGCGGGATGCGGCGTCCGAGATCGATCTCGTCGGGTCGTTCGAATTCGGCTGCGTCGCGGTTGGCGGCACCCCAGAGCAACAGCACCGTGGAACCGGCCGGGATCGCGGCGGACCCGAGTGTGGTGTCCTTGGGCACCGAGCGCATGAGATAGCGAAAGGGAGACTCCAGACGGAGCGCCTCTTCCGCGAAAGTCGGGATCTGGTCGGGGTTTTGACGGAGGTGCTCTTGTAGCTCGGGATTGTCGGCCAGGATGCGCACCGCGTTGCCCAGCAGACTCGTAGTGGTCTCGCCGCCGGCGCTCAACAGGGTCGTCAGGATGATCATGCCCTCCTGTTCGCTCATCACGTCGTCTATCACGCTGCGGGCGACGGCTCCGAGGAGGTCCTCGCCGGGGTCCTTCAGTGCCGCGGACAGCTGGTCGGTGATCCATGCCCGGACCGTGTCGCCGCTGGTAGCGATTTCGATGAGCTCGTCGAAGCTGAGCGTCGATCCCAGCATTCTCGTCCCGTTGACTGCTGAATTCCACAGATCGTCGAGGTTGCTGTCACGGAAGCCGGTGAGGCGGCTGATCATCGTCATGGGCACGATGTTGCCGATGGCGGCCATGAATTCGACGGTTCCGTCGTTCAGGGCCGTGGTCACGAGTCCGTCTGCGAGATCGATGATGACGGGTTCGAGTTCCCTCATCCGTTTGGCCACCAGTTCGGGAAAAACCGCCCCACGGTGTATGGCGTGCAGGGGTGGGTCGGCGGTGGCCAAGACTTGCCCGCCGGCGTCTCCGAAGCTGAAGCGGGCGGGCAGGCCCGCATCGTCGCGGTATAGCAGGCTCGTCATGTTCGACGAGAAGTCGCCGACACGACCAACTGCTTCGGCAACCAACTCGAAGGTGCTGACAGTGAAGACCCCGGTGCCGGGGACTTCCCACACCGGCGCCTCGGCGTGCAGTCGACGGTAAAAGGGATACGGGTCATCGATGACCTGTGGATCGAGCAGCAATGTTCCGGGGATCTCTTGGGTCATCCGAGGTCCTTACCTTGGGAGCCGTAGGTGGCGAGGTTGCACAGTCCGCGTGCCACATCACATATTTTCCGAACCCGTGTACCGAAATTCATGAATGTCAACACTTGTCTGGACATATGTCTGGACTATAAACCGAGAGGAACGCGGGGGCAAGTATCCGTGGATGAGATGACTGGCGGCGTGCTGATCTCGGGTGGCGGGCCGCCGGACTCGGCCGCGCGTGGTCGATCAGCCACGCCGAACCCATCGAGTGTTCGGTGAATTCATGTTAAGGTAACGTTGTTTTTCAAACTGCTGGATAGACGACTAGCGCGGAGAGTGTGTATGGGTGAGCTTTCGCTATCGGTGGCGTTGCCGCCCAGTGCTCAGATCCCGGAGTACGCGCGGGCGGCCGAGGGTGCCGGCTGCGCCCGGCTGTGGCTCTTCGATTCCCCCGCTGTCTACGGCGACCTCTGGATTGCGGTGGCCCGAGCAGCCGACGCGACTTCCGACCTGGGCGTGGGCACGGGTGTGGCTGTTCCGGCGCTGCGCCATCCGATGGTCACCGCGGCGGCGATCGCGACGATCGAGCAGCTGGCGCCAGGTCGGCTGACCTGCGCCTTTGGGACCGGTTTCACGGCTCGCCGCGCCATGGGCCAGAAGCCGATGCGGTGGGCGGCGGTGAGCGCCTACCTCCGACAGGTCGCCAGCCTGCTCGACGGTGATGTCGTGGACATCGACGGTGCTGCCTGCCAGATGCTGCAGCTGCCGGGGTGGGCCCCCGACCGGCCCCTGCGGACACCGTTGTGGGTAGCGCCGAGCGGCCCCAAGGGAATGGCGGTCGCCGAGGACGTCGACGCCGCCGGCCTGCTGCTGAGCCAGCCGCCACCGCAACAACTGGACGGTCGCCGACCTGCCGCGATGATCGTGTCAGGCACTGTCTTGGGCTCGGACGAAGACCACACCAGCGACCGGGTGGTCGAAGCCGCCGGGCCGTGGTATGCCGCCATGTGGCACGCCGTATATGAAGCCGCGCCCGACTTCGTCACCGAGATGCCCGGCGGCGGTACGTGGCTCGAGGGGCTACACGCAGTACGTGGCGAGGGGCAACTGCATCTCGGTGTGCACGAAGGGCATGTGTGCGCGCTGACCGACCGTGACCGCGCCGCCATCCGCGAGGCCGGTGCGGCCATCCTGGAGTACGGCTGGACCGGATCACCAGAACATATCCGCGCCGCCGTGGCCGACTCTGCCGCGCTGGGCATCACCGAGATCGTCTACACCCCCGCCGGTCCCGACATCGCCGGGGAAATCGAGTCGTTCGCCAAGGCGTTTCACGGCTAAGACCAAACCAACATTCCGGAGACCCAGTGGTGGAACCCGCTCGACACACGGGTGGTTGTCGCGGGATCGCCGAAAGGACCTGATAGTGAGCAAGATACCCAGTCGCGAAGCACGCTTAGCGCATGCCGCGAGGCACGCCGAGCTGTGGAATACCGGCAAGAGGGACGAATGGATCGCGTCTTGGCGCGCTATCGTGCCAGCCGAAGTTCGGATGTTCGACCCGGTCGGCACAAAGGAAAAAACCGGGTTCGACACGGCCACCACCCATGCCTGGGATTTATTTCAGCACTTGCTGCGGATCACCATGATCACTGTCCAGGTCAACGGCAACGAAATGGCCTGGGTATGCGAGAACCGTTTCGGCACCGAACCCGATATCAATACCGCCTACAGCATCGAAACTTTCGCCTGGGATGGTGCGGGCAACCTGCTGATCAAGACCTATTACCCCATGCCCGAACACGTTGATCCGGACCATGACCCCTATGCCCACATCCTCGAAGGGCGCCAGTAATTCCCGCACCTGGCCCACCTCGACGTCTATAACCGAAACGATAATCTGGACAATGTTCTGGATACTTGTCCAGTCGGGTGTTATCTTCTTTGAAAGTGATCCGAGGCACAGTGATGCCAGATCCACGAGGGAGTGGGCACGACATCACTGCTAAGGCAGGTAAGGGAAATGTCGAATGAATTCGAATCCGATGGTCGAGGGCCTTCGGCGACGCAACTACTGGTGACCGGGATTTGCTGTCTGGCCGTGGCCGCCGGCACCGTCACGGCGATGATCGCGAATTCGCGCGGGGCCTTCCGCGACATGGTGACGGTGACCGCGATCATGGCGAATGTGGGCGACGGGCTTCCGCCTAAATCCGATGTGAAGTTTCAAGGTATACGGGTGGGACTGGTGAGCGGGGTGGAACCCACGCCGGAGCCCGGTATGAATGTCGTTCGGATCCAACTCGGTCCGGAGTACGCGGGTCGCATTCCCGACACGGTGACCGCGCGGGTCGTTCCGAGCAACATCTTCGCGGTGCCTTCGGTTCAGCTGGTGGACAACGGGTCGGCACAACCGCTGCGGACAGGTGCGCAGATCGCGCAGGACCGGAGCCTGTCCACGGTCCGATTGCAGACGTCGTTGGACCAATTGCGCCGCGTCGTCGCCGCCGTCGGACGTGACCAGGCGGATACCGCGGTGGGCATGCTCGCCACACTGGCCAAGGCGACCAACGGGCAGGGCGATTCGATCGCGGCCGCTGCTGCTCAGTTGCGCGATATCGTCGCGAGTCTTCGTGGCGTCGTGTCCGCGGACGCCGCGCCGTCCACCCTGGACTCGTTGTCGGGCGCGTTGCGCGAGGTGCAGGCGGCCGCACCGGATCTGCTCGACGCGCTGCACCACGCGGTGGTGCCCATGCTGACGCTGGCGCAGCAGAATGCGCAGCTGACGGCGTTGTTGTCCGGCGGGGTGCACACCTTCACCACGGCCGACGAAGCCCTCGAGCACAACACCGACCGAGTCCTCGACATCACCACACACATCTCGCCGGTCATGGCTACACTCGGCGACGGCGCGAGCACCTTCCCGCAGATCACCCGGTCGGTGACGCACCTCGTGCGCCTCGTGGCCAATGAAGCGTGGGATCCGAAGACACAGCGCATGTCGACTGCGGCCATCGTGCAGTTGACCCCGAACCGGCAGTACACGCGCGCGGACTGTCCACGCTACGGCGAACTCGCTGCGCCCAGTTGCCAAACGGGGCCGACCTCGTCGGCCGACTCCCCCGCGGTTCCCTCCAGTCTGGATCCGCGTGCGTTCCAGCCGCCGAGTTCGCTTGTGGGCCCGAACATCGGGCCGGTCGGCAGCCCAGAGGAGCAGCGAAAGATCGCGGAAATACTCGGGGGGCTTCCCAATTCCGCCGCCGATATCCTTTTCGGTCCGTTGGCACGCGGCACGACTGTGAGCGTCGCACCTGATCCAGCGGGAGGCGGGAAATGAATTTCCGACGATCCCTGATTGTGCTGGTGGTCTTCGTAGTGGTCTCGGTCGTGCTGACCTGGACGGTCGTGGTGACGCTCGGACGCGGTGTGAGTGGCCCGACGACCGAGTATTCGGCGCTGTTCACCAATGTCTCGGGTCTGCGAGCCGGTGACGACGTGCGGATGGCAGGGGTGCGGGTGGGGCGGGTCGAGTCGATCGAGCTCACCGGAAACCTTGCGCGCGTCGGCTTTTCGGTCCGCGACGATCAGGTGGTTTACGGCGACACCAAGGCGTCGGTGACCTACCAGAACCTGATCGGCCAGCGGTATCTCGGTCTCGCGTTGGGTGCCCGCGGTGACCACGTCGCCCTGAAATCGGGCGCGCAGATTCCGGTCGAGCGCACCGAGCCGTCGTTCGATATCTCCAATCTGCTCAACGGATTCGAGCCGTTGTTCGCCACCATTGACCACACCGCGATCGACAACATCACCGACGCGCTGATCAAGGCGTTGCAGGGCGACAACGGCTCGGTCGCCACGTTGATCGCCGAAACCACGTCGCTGGCACAGAATTTCGTCGGACCCGACGAAATCCTCGGCCAGGTCATCAACAACCTGACCACCATCGTCAGCAACCTGGCGGCACAGAGCGGGAACCTCACCACCGTGATCGACCAGTCGCGAGCGGTGTTCGAGGGCCTCAACGCCCGTCGGGAGCCGCTGTTCGATTCGGTGGACCAGGTCTCTGCAATGGTCGGCCGGGTATCGCAGATCGCCGCCGCCGATCAGCCCGCTTTGGGCGAGTTCCTGAGCCGAGACCCCGGCTTCGCCCAGCATTTCATGGACAACAAGAACAAGTTCGAGTTCATGGGCGAGAACCTTCCGCTGTTGATGAAGGGGCTGGCGCGTATCTCCAACAGCGGGGCGTACATCGAGGGCTACATATGCGATGTCACCATCTCACTCCTGCCTGGGCTGAGCCCGCTGCTTCCGCAAATCGTCGATGCCATTTCGCCAAGCGGTACCGCCCAACACACCGCGAGGTGCAGGTGAGAATCATGTTTGCGCGTATTCGTCGGCCACGGCTGCGACCGCTCGAGAACTACCGCCCGGTGTGGCTCGGGGTCACCGCGCTCGTGGTGCTCGTTGTCGTGCTCGCGGCCACACTGGTAGTGAACTCGCTCGGCATCGGGCAACGGCGAGTGGAGGCCGACTTCGCTCAGGCCGCCCAACTCGAGGCAGGCGATCAGATCACGGTGGCCGGGGTGCCGGTCGGCCACGTGGTCGGTTTGCGGCTGGCAGGCGACCGCGTGACCGTCACCATGAGCATCAAGTCGGATGTGCGTCTCGGTGCGGATACGACCGCGTCGATCAAACTCACCACGTTGCTGGGGAATCGATTCATCGAGGTGTCGCCCGCAGGTTCCGGCTCGTTGCCTGATGGACGGATCGCGTTGGCGCACACCGAAGTTCCCTACAATCTGCAATCCGCACTGGAGGATGTCACCACGACCTTCGATCAGGTCGACGCCGACAAGGTCGGGCAAGCCATGACGCGGCTGTCGACTCAGCTCGACGGTCTGCCGCAAATGATCCCTTCGGTGATGCAGAACGTGATGACGCTATCGACTGTGATCGCCGAACGGCGCGATCAGATCGGTTCCCTGCTCACGAGCACCAGCCAGCTGACCACCGTGATCGAGATGCAACACGCGAACTTGGCCGTACTGTTCACCCAGGGGCGAGAAGTGTTGCAAGAGTTCCAGTCACGTCGGCAGTCGATCGAATATCTGCTGTCGGCCACCACCTCCGTGGTTCGAACGCTGACCCCGATCGCCGTGGACGATCAGCCCGAGATTCGATCGCTGCTGGACAACCTGAGTTCGATGATGCAGGCGCTGAGCCAGCACGACGACCTGTTGCGCAACATCCTGCAGGTCGTCCCCGTGCCATGGCGGAGCTGGGCGAATCTGAGCGGCACCGGACCGGAACTCGACGCCAACGTGCCGGCGGGAGCGTTCGTCGACTCGTTCATATGCGCGCTGGTCGGACGCGCACCCCAGGTCGATCTGCCGCCGTATTCGAAGGAATGTAAATGAGAGTGTTCTCGCGGACTACCAAATTGGTGTTGCTTTTCGCTCTCGTCGCTGTCGTCGCGGCCGCGGGTGGTCCGGTGTTGCTCGAGCACGACACCATCCGTGTGACCGCCCGTTTCGACAGTGCCGCAGGACTGTTCGTGGGCAATGCCGTCGCCGTGCTGGGAATGCGCGTGGGCAAGGTGGCAGAAATTACGCAGAAAGGCGCCTTCGCCGAGGTGGACATGACTGTCGATGCCTCGGTCCCGATCGCGGCCGACGCGACCGCGGTGATCGTCTCGGATTCGGTGCTCACCGACCGGCATGTGGAATTCACGCCGCCTTACCGCAGCGGCCCCACACTGCGCGACGGGGCCACACTCGGCCTAGACCACACCCGGACCCCGGTGGAGTTCGACAGCCTGCTGGCGATGGTGCACAAGCTGTCCAACGCACTCAACGGTGACGGGGCCGGACACGGTCCGATCGCCGACATGGTCGGTACCGGCGCGGCTGTCACCTCAGGTCACGGTGCAGACATGAGAGGCGCGTTGGATCAACTGTCGCGGGCTCTGCGTATGGGCGACAATCAGGGCGCGGCCACACGCAACGCGATCACCACGATCGTCGACAACCTCAACTCTCTCACCGGCGCAGCGGCCCGCAACGACCGCGACATCCGTGAATTCGGCGCCGGCGTAGGGCAATTGAGCGATCTGCTCGCCGACCAGAATCTGGGCACCGGTAACACCGGCGCTCAGTTGGTCCAGATCCTCAGCCAAACCAGCGATCTGCTGCAGAAGTATCGCGGCACGATGAAATCGACGGTGTCGGGCGCCGACACCGTCATGGGCAGCTTGTCGGATTACCAGCACGAGATCGCCGAGTTCCTGGACGTGTTCCCGATGCTTACCGACAATGCCTACGCCGCGGTCGACCAGAAGGTCGGCGCGGGCCGCGTGCACGTGAACGTGGACCGGCTTCTGCTGGATGGGCAGATGGTCAAAGATGTGTGCAACCTGCTCGATATGAAACAACTCGGCTGCAACACCGGAAAGCTTTCGGATATGGGTCCGGATTTCGGTGTCGTCGCCATGCTCGCGGGAATTGCGGAGTTACCCAAATGATCACGAAACCGAATCGACTAGTCGCGGCGAGCGCAGTGCTGCTCGCGGTATCCACTGCGGCCTGTTCCGCAGGCTTGGACAGTGTTCCGCTGCCGTCACCGTCGGTCGGCCCGCACAGCTACACCCTTACCGTCACCTTCGCCAATGCTCTCAACCTGCCCGCACAGGCCAAGGTGAAGGTCGATGGCGCCGACGTCGGCGAGGTGGAATCCATGCGGGCCCACGACTACGCCGCCATTGTGACCCTGCGCATCCGAGCCGGGACCGTCCTGCCTGCGGGCACCACCGCCGAACTCCGTTCGGCCACTCCGCTGGGCGATGTCTTCGTCGCGCTGACGCGTCCGGCGAATCCGGCGCCCGGCGCCGCCCCGCTACACGACGACAGCAGCATTCCGCAGACGTCGACCTCGGCGGCAGCGACGATCGAGGAAGTACTCGCTCGGGCCGCGATGCTTGTCAACGGCGGGGCAATTCGCAATCTCACCAAGACGGTCAATGGACTGGGTGCGGAACTCGGCGGAAACGGCGACCATCTCGCCGACCTCATCGCCCAGACCACTGCTCTGGTGAACACCTTGTCTTCGCGGTCGGGGCAGATACAGGGCGCAGTCCACGACGCCGATGCGCTCACCGCGACCGTGGCCGCGCGGCAGTCGACAGTCAACGACGCCGTCGCCGCCGCGGGCCCGGCGCTGGACGTCTTGAGTTCCAACACCGGTACGTTCGTCGACCTGGCCGATCGGTTGGGCCGAATAGCTCGTCAACTGCAACGGTATCCGTCGGTGAACGGTACGGGACAGCGCAGTCTGATCGCCGATATGAACAACCTCGCCGCCGGAATGAACGCCGCGGCCATCGACCCGAATTCGAATCTGGACGAGCTCAACCGCACCATCTCGGTGGTCGGCGGCAAGGTGACGTCGGCGACTGCCGCCGCCGCCGATGCCGAAATCGCGCAGATCGCGGTAGGCGCCGTTCCGGATCCCAATTTCCCAGGCAGCTCGGCGGCCAAGATTCCCGATCAGACCGACTGGGCGAACTTTGTGGGCTCCCTGGCTTATACGCTCGGGCGATTGCACGACCGCGTGGTCGGACCAGGCCGATGAGCGGCATGCGGATGCGCATCACGCGGTTGTCGGGCGCGACGGCGAATGCGGCGATCACGCGCCTGGCCCGGCATCGACTGATCGTGTCACTGGTGGCGTTGGGGCTGACGTTGATCTTCGGTGCGTCCTATCTGACGCTCGGATCGTTGCAGTTCAACCCGTTCGATGCGACATACACCCTGCGGATACACCTTGCCCAGTCCGGTGGTCTGCTGTCCGGGCGCGACGTGACGGTGCGCGGTGTCCGGGTGGGGCGGGTCACCTCGGTCGACCTCGGTGACGGCGACGTGGTGGCGGTGGCATCGATCGAAGCCTCCCAGCGCATCCCGGCCGACAGTGCTGTGCGAGTGGCCGGGCTCTCGGCCGCCGGGGAACAATATCTCGATTTCGTCCCCACCGGCTCGACCGGCCCCTATCTGGCCGACGGTGCCGTGATCGGCGCCAACCGGACCTCGACACCGATCGCGATGGCGCAGATGCTCGCCGACCTCAATGGCACCATCGCTCAGCTCGATCCCGACAAACTCCACAGCATCGTGCAGGAACTGGGGGCAGGACCGCAGGCGCCGGACAAGTTGGCGGCCATCATCAACGGTGGCACCTTCCTTGTCACGACGCTGAGTTCGGTTCTGCCCCAGACGATCAGCCTGCTGCACAACAGTGAGATCGTGCTCGGCACCGTGCGTGACCTCGGCCCAGGGCTCCGATCGAGCGCCGCCGAACTCGACCGCACACTCACCGGTGTGGAATCGATGTCGGGCGGCTTCGTGAATGCGGTCGGCATCGCGCCCGCGGCGCTGGACGCTATGGACCAGATAATCGCCGACAACTCACCCACCATGGTGCACCTGCTCGGCAATCTGGCGACGGTAGCGCAGATGTCGTCTTTGCGTGTGCCCGCGATGCGGGAGCTGTTCTTTCCGCAACAGCGAGAAGGTTCCGCCGCCGACGCGGTGGCCTCGGCAGTGCATGACGGCAAGATCTGGGCGTTGGTGAGCATCTACCCGCGTAAACAGTGCGACTACAACGTCCCCCGGTTCCCCGCCACCGATCCCAGCTACCCGGAGCCCTACCGCTACGTCGACTGTTCCGACCCGGATCCCAGCCTGCTACCCCGTGGCGCGCGCAACGCTCCGCGCCCGCCGGGGGACAACGCCTCCTATCCACCACCGGGCGCTGACCCTCTGGCCACCACCGACCCGACTCCACAAGGGCGGCTGACAATTCCGACACCCTACGGGGGCGTGCCCGCACCGGTCTACGTCCCGCCCAATTAGCTGTCGGATCAACGATGTTCAGGAGTATGACCGATGAAAGTCTCACCCCCCGGGAACGAAATGAAAGACGCCACGGACACATCTGACGGCGATGTCACGACGCCCGAACCGGATTCGCGCGGCGACGACACCGACGCTCCCGAGGTGAGCAGCTCTGGTCAGGACGACACCGAGAACACGGCTGTCGCGGGCACCGACGACAAGTCCCCGAGCTCGCGTCGGCGATGGGTCCTGCGTGGCGCGGCCGCGTTCGTCGTAGTGGTGCTGATCGCTCTGGTAGTCGGCGCAGGCATCGCAGTGTGGAAGTTGGAGCAGCGCAAGGATATCGACGACGCGGCCAGGCAGGCGGCGGATACCGCGCGAACCTATGCCGTGACGTTGACGAGCATCGACTTCCAGCACATCGATCAGAACTTCACCGACGTGCTGAACGGGTCGACCGGCGAGTTCAAAGATATGTACTCCAAGTCGAGTAACCAGCTGAAATCGCTGCTCGTGCAGAACAATGCGGTGAGCAAGGGGAATGTGGTCGATTCGAGTGTCAAATCCGCCAGCGAGAATCGGGTCGAGGTCATGCTGTTCGTCGACCAAATGGTCACCAACACCCAAAGTCCCGCCCCTCGCGTCGACCGCAGTCGCGTCGTGATGACGATGGAACGAGTCGATGGCCACTGGCTGGCCAGCAAAGTCGAAATGGTCTGAGCGCCATGGTGTCACAGATCGAACAGTGGGGACGCGGCTACCTTCGCCGCCATCCCGTCGCCTCGCTCGAAACCGTGGGCGCGCAATTCGTCATGGGGGTGCGGGCCATACAGTGCCTGGTGCTCGACATCGCCACGGGCCGCTTCGCGTTCCAGGAATTCGTGCGGCAGGCGGCCTTCATGATCAAGACGTCGTATCTACCGACTCTCGCTGTGGCACTGCCGATCAGCGCCACCCTGTCGATCCAATTCGGGCTCATCGCCGATCAGGTAGGGGCGACGTCGCTGTCCGGCGCGGCCAGCGGACTCGCCGTGATCCGGCAAGCGGCACCCGTAGTGACCGCCGTGCTGCTTGCCACCGCGGTGGGCTCGGCGATCTGCGCCGACCTCGGTTCGCGCACCATCCGAGAAGAGATCGACGCACTGGAGGTGATGGGGGTTTCGGTACTGCACAAGCTGGTGGTTCCCCGGGTCGCCGCGGGTGTCGTCGTCGCCGTCGGGTTGACCGGGTTGAGTGCGTTCGTCGGCTTCCTGGCCAGCTATTTGTTCAATGTATTCGTTCAGGGCGGGACGCGAGGCAGCTTTCTGGCCACGTTCTCTTCCTTCGCCACCATCGGCGATATGTACCTGGCGATGGTGAAGGCCGTGGTATTCGGGATGATCGTGACGATCGTCGCGTGCCAGAAAGGATTGAGCACCAAAGGTGGGCCCGGGGGAGTCGCCGACTCGGTCAATGCGTCGGTCGTGGCCTCGATCGTTCTGCTGATGATCGTGAACGTCGGTTTCACCGAGCTCTACACCATGATCTTCCCTCGACAGGCGCTGTGAGATGGCGTCGACATATTATCCGCTCGGCCTCGGAGCGGTTGTCCGCGCGGCAGGCGCACCGCTGGGGGGAATCATCCGGCTGGGCCACATGGCCAACTTCTTCCTGCGTTCCATTGCGGGTATCCCGATCGTGCTGCGCCACTACCGCACCGAATTGCTCCGCCTCATATCCATGGTCACTTGGGGAAACGGTTCGCTCATAGTCGGCGGAGGCACTGCGGGGATCATCATCATCTTGGGCGCGAGCACCGGCGCGCTTGTCGGCATCGAAGGCTATAGCGCCCTGAAATTGTTGGGGATCGGCCCCGCGACCGGCTTGGTCGCGGCGACCGCGGCGACGCGGGAACTCGCACCGATCATGGCCTCACTCGCTTTCGCCGCGCAGGCAGGATGCCGATTCACGGCGCAACTGGGCGCCATGCGCATCGCCGAGGAGATCGATGCGATGGAATCTCTGGCCATACGGCCGGTTCCGTACCTCGTGACCACCCGCCTGATGGCAGCGGTCACCGCCATAATTCCGCTGTACCTGGTATGTCTTGTAGCGAATTTCGTCGCCGTGGAATTCGCCATCGGCCTGGCAGGAAGCCACGCCCCCGGCACCTACAACCACTACTTCCACATGGTGCTCAACGGAACCGACATCCTGTACTCGGTGTTGAAAGCCGTCATATTCGTCATACTCACCACAATCATCCAGTGCTATTTCGGCTACTACTCCACAGGCGGCCCCGAAGGAGTCGGCGTCGCCGCAGGCCGCGCCATGCGCGCAGGCATCACCCTGATGATCTGCGTCAACCTCCTGATGACCATGGCCCTCTGGGGTTTCGACGCTGGAGCACGCATCAGCGGTTAGTGTGAAAGAAGTTGGGGTGCAGTGGATCCTGCCTCGACCCGAGGTTTGTCAATGGGTCGAGGCAGGAAATAGTGTCCGATCGCTACAGTGCTGTCAGGCCGGCTTCGGCGACGGTCTGGTCTTGTTCTCCCGATCCACCGCTGACACCGAGACCGCCGACGACTACGCCGTCGCGTGTGAGGGGAACGCCTCCCGCGAAGACTGTCGTCGAATAGGTGCGCCAATTCGCCTGCGATGTACCGGTAGTTGATATTGACCGGACTGCGCGCAATTTCAGCGGGGCAAGGAACGCGACGATCCATGGTGCGCTGTTGCGACTCGCCAATGCCACCCATCACCCGGACCGATCCCGTGATCAGCCAGGTGATGGGCAAACCGGTTCGCGAGCGCTTCGATGTCTGCGTAAGTCAGGCGTTGGTCGTGGTCGATTACGCACATGCGACCCGGCGCCACGTCGGCCATGGCCTCGAACTTGTCAGCAAGATTATTCGCCACTTAGCGAGTTCCCATTACTCGTCCCGACCGGGATGGTCATCGTGATGGAAAAGCGGTCCCCCGGATGGCTGTGTATACCGACGGCAAGCAGGGTGCCCTCGGCGTTGTAATGGCGGCGCACCACCACCAGGGCCGGGCTGCCCGTGACCGCGTTCAGCGCTGCCGCCTGCTCAGCGTTGAGCGCACTGGCGAGGATCTGTTGTTCGACCACCTGGTCATCGAGCGACGCCGGCGTCATCGATGGGGTGCGAATCGCTTCGCGCCCGCGGGGGGTGTCCTGCACGTACTGTTCGCTGAAACACAGCGGCTCGCGGACGCTGCGGTCCCGTAGGATGCGCGGGCCGGCGAAACGGAACCATCGTTCTCCGACGTCGCAGCTCAATCTGGCGGCCAGCTCTCCATCGGCGACGACGACCGTTTCCTGTCCCCGCACAATCCAGGTCGCGTTCATGTTCGCGGCGATATCAGCGGCCGAGCCCGGCACCCACCGATAGCCTGCAACGGGCTCCGCGGAAATGACGCTGGTGCCGATGCGGGGGCGGCGCTGCACCATGCCCAGATCGATGAGTCCGCGAACTGCCTCGCGGATCGTGTGCCGGCCGACGTTGTACTGGGCGCAGAGTCCTTTCTCAGTCGGCAGGCGCTCTCCGACAGCAATGCGTCCGGTGGTGATGTCGTCGGAGATGGCCCGAATGATCTCGACGTAGCGGGGCGGTCCCCCCGATGTTGCCTGTCGCATGTCGCTCCTGTCTTGCGCGGCGCGCTATCGCCGTGCAATGATCCGGATCATCGGGAATGATCCGGATCAATTGATCCGACCACACCGCAGTGTGCATGTCAAACCCGCTTGGAGGAACCCGTGGAACTCACCCGCAACTTTGAGTTCAACCGGCTCGGCTACGAGTTCAGCTGTCACCAGGCCAAAGAGCGGAACCTCGCGAGCTGGAACGACCGGAGAATCTGAACACAATGTGGGACTTCGAAACCGACCCCGACTACCAGGCTGAGCTCGACTGGGCCGCGCTCGAGTCTCATCTGCTCACGCATCTCGACCTGCCGGCAGGCCGGTTGGAGGTCCGCCAGTTCACCGCTGGCCGTGCCAACCTCACGGATCTGGTGGACGTCGACGGCTTTCGCATCGTGGTACGTCGTCCACCGCGCGGCACTCTGGCGCCCAGTGCGAACGACATCGCGCGTGAGAGCGGAGGAACGGCGATCGTCACGGGAGGCACCAGGGGGATCGGCTTGGCCATCGCCGAGGCACTGATCGGCGTCGGCGCCAATGTTGTTGTGGCCAGTCGAAAACCGGAAGCCTGCGCGGCGGCGGCAACGCACCTACAGGGCCTGGGCGGCCAAGCTATTGGCGTCCCCACGCATCTAGGCGACACCGACGGGATTGAACTCCCTCGTCAAGTTCACATGGTCGCCCTGTGACCGTTCATCCGCTCGCGATACCGCAGTCCGATGCCGGCTACCGGGCCGGCCGGTCACAGAATCCGACTCGCGAATATTTCGGTATCACCGTGGACAGCTTGCTCGAACACTCTTGGAGGTTCACCGAATGAACGACGCTCCGACCCCCGACCCGCTGTTCGATGTCGCCGGCAAGGTCGTGCTCATTACCGGCGGCAGCAGAGGGCTCGGGCGCGCCATGTCACTCGGCTTCGCCGATCGCGGCGCGAGCGTCGTCGTGTCCAGCCGCAAGTACGACGCCTGCCACGCTCTCGCCGAGGAGATCAATGCCCGCGGCGGCGAATCGTTCCCGCGAGCCTGCCATGTCGGCGACTGGCGGCAGTTGGATGGGCTGATCGACGATGTCATCGAGCGTTACGGACGGCTGGATGTGCTGATCAACAACGCGGGCATGTCACCGATCGCGCCCTCACTGCTCGAAACGTCGGAAGCACTCGTCGACAAAATCATCGACATCAACTTCAAAGGGCCCCTTCGCCTCACCGCCCTGGCGGCCACCACGATGGCCGCTACCGGCGGCGGATCGATCATCAACATCAGTTCGCTGGCCTCGCGGCGACCGACCCCGGTCACCACTGCCTACAGCGCCGCCAAGGCCGGGCTCAACGCGCTGACGCAAGCGTCCGCACAGGAATACGCGGCTGTCAACGTGCGGGTCAACGCGATCATCTGCGGCACCTTCGACACCGACACCACCGCGGGTTTCGTACGCAACCCCGACATCCTGACCAGCGTGGTCGAACCTATTGCCCTGCACCGCATCGGCCGGCCCGACGAAGTAGTCGGCGCCGCGTTCTATCTGGCGTCGGCGGCATCCTCTTACACCACAGGATCGTTCATCACCATCGATGGAGGTGTCGCACCGTGAGGTCATGGGTGTGCAACACACTGACCGGAGAATCAGGGCTGTCGCTGGAAACCAGGACGAGGCCCGCATGCGGTGCCGAACAGGTTCGCGTCCGAAATCATGCCGCCGCGTTGAACTTTCCCGACACACTGATCACGAGAGGGCTCTATCAGCTCGAGCTCGAGCCGCCGTTCGTGCCGGGCAGCGAGTTCGCCGGAACCATCATCGAGGTCGGTGCCCATGTCGCCGACTTCCGTGTTGGCCAACGAGTCCTGGCGCTGACCGGCTATGACGCCTTCTCCGAGGAAGTGCTGGTGACGCCGCCCGGACAACAGCTTCACCGGATTCCCGCGGAAATGCCGTTCACCGATGCGGCCGGTTTCAACCTCACCTACGGCACAGCCATGCACGCGCTGACCCAACGAGCACGGTTGGATCGCGATGAGACTCTGCTGGTCCTCGGCTCCGCCGGCGGATGCGGTAGCGCCGCGGTCCAAATCGGCACCGCAATCGGCGCACGAGTGATCGCCGCCGCGAGCACCGAACCGAAATGCCGGGCAGCCCGCACAATGGGCGCCACCGACACCATCAACTACGGCATCGAGGATCTACGCACACGGCTGTTGGAGCTAACCGACGGAGCAGGCGCCGACGTGATCTTCGATCCCGTCGGCGGCAGCCTGTTCGACCAAGCCAAGCGTTGCACTGCCTGGAACGGCCGCTACCTGGTTGTCGGATTCGCGGGCGGCGACATCCCCCAACTCGGAATCAACTACACGATCTTGAAATCGATATCGGTGATCGGCGTCGCCTACGGGCTGTCGGCCATCAAAGATCCCGCCGCCAACATCGCGAATTTCCAACAACTGTTCGACTGGTACGGCGACGGGCGCATCAAGCCACTCGTCGGCGCCACCTATCCCCTGGAAGCTCTCCCCGAGGCGTGTGTGGCCCTGTGGGAACGGCGTGCGACCGGAAAAACCGTCATCACCTTCACGACTCACTCATGAGTCGGGTCGCAGTGGTCACCGGCGGTCACTCTGGTATCGGCCGGGCGACCGCGCGTCTGCTGGACAAACAAGGAGTGCGCGTCGCGGTCCTCGATCGGGACGGCACGCCGCCGGTCGACGTGAGCGATCCCGCGGGCGTCGAGGCTGCCGTGGCCGGGGTGCGGCAGACGCTGGGTTCGGTGAACATCGTGGTGAACGCCGCCGGCATCGCCGCAGGGGGCCTGCCAACCGACGATCACTACATCGAGACGTGGCAGAACACACTGGCGGTCAACCTCACCGGTGCGATGTTGGTGGTCCGTGCATGTCTGCCCGATCTGCTGGCGAACGGTAGCGGCAGGATCGTGAATGTAGCGTCCACCGAAGCCTTCGGCGCAGGCCGATTCAGCAGTCCCTATACCGTTGCCAAGCACGGCCTCGCCGGATTCACCAAGGCACTCGCCGTGGATTACGGCAGGTACGGTTTGACCGCGAACTGCGTGTGCCCCGGCGCGACTCTCACCGGGATGACAGAGGCGATACCGGAAGCCGACCGTATGGTCTTCGCGCGCCGCCGGATCCCGGCAGGTCGCTACGGCCGTCCGGAGGAGATTGCCCACGTCATCGTAGCGCTGACCGCCAAGGACGCCTCGTTTATCAACGGCGCAGTCATTCCGGTCGACGGCGGCATGACGGCCCAGACACGTTGAATCTCCCGGATGCCCCCGTGCGTGAAGGTGTACCGCAATGATCCGGATCGTTGAAATCAAGCACTAATCGTCCGATCAAGACCCCCAAGGAAAGCAGGACCAATGGAATTCGACGACGAGCTCCGCTATGAGAAGGACGGCCCGATCCGCCGGATCATCCTGAACCGACCCACCAAGCACAACGCCCTCAATGTCTCCATGCAGAAGCAACTGCACGAGGCCATCCGCGCCGTTCGCTTCGATGAGGAAGCCAGGGTCCTGATCATCAGAGGCGCCGGCGATACGTTCTGCGCCGGTGACGACATCGCCGAGATGCCGATTTTGAACACCCGCAAGCTCTCGTTCGACTCGGCGACCACGCTTGCCGAACCATCGAGTGACCCCGAGTGGAGCACCTACCTCATCGTCAGCATGTTCCAGGAAACAGCCGCGCTGCTCGAAAATCTCACCGACGTCGTCACTATCGCCGCCGTCGACGGCGTGTGCATGGGCGGCGGGCTCGAACTGACCCTTTGTTGCGACTTCGTGCTGACCACCCCGAACGCGCGGTGGGGCATGCCCGAGATCGACATGGGGATCACCCCCGGCTGGGGCGGATGTACCCGCTTGCAGCGGTTCGCGGGGCGCCGCCGCACCAAGGAGATCAACCTGCTGGGATACGAATTCAGCGGGCGCCAAGCCCTGGAGTGGGACCTCGCTAACCGGGTGGTCGAACGAGAAGAGCTCGACACCGAGGTCAACCGCCTCGCCGAACTCATGCTCCAGAAAAGCAAATACGCTATCCGGCGGTCCAAACACGTACTCAACCGCGCCGCCGACGGGCCCATGGGCCAGGTCGCGGCGTTCGAGCTGCCCATCGACCCCGCCGCCGGTCCGATGGACGCGCACGGCATCGGCTCCTTCGCTGAAAAGGGCCAGGACCTCGCCACACTCCGCAACCAATCCCGCACCTTCTGGGCAGACCAGCGCCGCTAACCCAATGATTGGTTCACCACTCGAAGCGAAGGAGAAGAGTGTGCCAAAATATCCACCCGAAGAGCTTCGGCAAGCGTACGAGAGATTCAAAACGGTCTCGGACCGATGCGCGGACACAGCCGACTATCGTCCCTTCGCCGACCTCTTTACCGAGGACTGCGTCTACGTCGAACACTGTTTCGGTGAGATGCATGGTCGCGGGGCGGTCCTAGCCTGGATCGTGCCCCTCATGAAGGACTTTCCCAACAACCAAATGGTCCGATACACCCATGATTGGGTGTTCTTCGACGACGAGAACGCGCGAGTCGTTTTCTCGGCCCGCACCCACATGGCCGATCCAGGCGACGGAAAGTCCTACACATCAACAAATTGGACTCTGCTGGACTATGCGGGCAGCGGCCTGTTCTCTCGCGAAGAAGACATCTACAACCCGGCAAACTTCGGAACCGTCATCCAGGAATGGCTCGAGGTATACAACCGCTACCAAGCGGAAGGTGACTGAACGCGTCGGCATCGCCGGACTGATCAAACCGGAACAGAACCAAGCCTCTGATAGCCGCGGTCGAAGGCTTCGCCCTCGGCGGTGGCTTCGAACTCGTCCTGTGCTGCGATCTGGTAGTCGCAATGAAACACGGGCAAACGTCTACGAGCGTGCTGTCCGCTACTTTCCGACGCGCCGCGACTTTTGTCTGGTGGGGCGGGTTTTCCTGGTTCAGAGTCAGCCCCAACCCAGCTCATGCAACCGGTCTTCGTCAATGCCGAAATAGTGTGCAATCTCATGGATCACAGTGATCGCCACCTCCTCGACGACCTCGCGCTCATCGCCGCAGATGGCCAGAATCGCCTCGCGATAGATGGTCACGGTGTCGGGCAGGGCGCCGCCGTATTGGCTGTCGCGCTCGGTCAGCGCGATCCCGTGATAGAGCCCGAGCAGATGTGGATCCTCCGGATTGTGCGGTTCGATCAGCACGACCACATTGTCGATGGCGCGGGCCAGCTCCGGCGGGATGAGATCGAGCGCATCACCGACCAGCTCCTCGAACCGGTCCGCGGACATGGTCACCGACATCAGCGAGGTTGCGGCTGCGGCGGCAGCGGCGCGGCACCGGGCAGCGGGGCGGGCGTCGAGCGACCGGAGTTCGGCGGCGGCACCGGCGCCTGGCCGTTGATCAGGATGTCGCCCTTCGCCGAGCCGGTGATCGGCGCGAAACCCTCCCGGTCGGTGCCCTTGCCGATCATGCAGTCCAGCTTGCGGCTGCCCGACAGCCAGCTGCGCGCGTCGAGGTAGTCGAAGAACAACGTCAGCGTCTTGTTACGCACCACGTCAGGTGAGCCGAGGTAGTCGGTGGCCGCGCGCGCACACTCGTCCTCCATGAACTTGTCCTGCTCGTCCTTGCTGGGCGGACCGCCGGAAAAGTGCTGGCCGAGGTCGACGGTGGAGACGATCTCGACGGCGTGCGCCTGCGCGCAGTCCACCGGATCGGTGGGCAGATTCTGGTTGATGCCGAGGCAGGTGCCCGGTTCGTAGATCTTCGACTGATCGTGTTCGGCGGCACTGCCGGTGGTCGGCAGCGGGGTGCCGGTGCTGCCGGAGAACTGGAGCCCGCAGCGCAGGGTCCGGTCGCCGTGCTTCCAGCCGTCCGGGCTGGGGTACATCAGGCCGATGACATAGCGGCCGCGCGGATCGAACCTGCCGTTGAGATACTGGTCTACCGCCGGGGTGCAGTGTTCTTCCTTGAGTTCGGTCAGCCGCAGCGAATCCGGAAAACGTGAGCCGGGACCGAATTCCACGCCGGGGTACTTGGCCATATCCACATCGGCCGCGACTTCGAACAGATGCCGGTTCGAGCAGGCGACCTTCACCAGATCGCCGCGGTCCTGTTTGCTCCAGCTGAGGCAGTCACCCTTGGCCGCGGTGCCGAATTCCTTGTCCAGCGCGGTCTCGGCGGGTGAGCCGGGATTGTGCGCCTCGAGCCCCGTTTCGTTCTTGTAGCCGGTGATGAACAGACCGAACAGCGAGATGAGGACGGCGCCCACCGCGGCGGCGAGCAGCACCCAGCGCAGCGTCGGCGCGGACAAATGCAGCTTGCCGTCGGAGACGACCTTGCGGTCGATGATCACCGACTGCGGGAATGATTCCGCGCGCGACGACCCGCCCGAGTACGGCTCGGATTCCTGTGGGTCCTTGGTCACATCATCAGCAGACATCGCGACCCATCATGTCAGCGTCTGTTCTCCGGTGCTACGACCTGGCCGCTAGCGACTGCCTGCAGGTCGCTCGAAAGGGTCGAATCCGCCTGTCTACCGTGCGTAGCAGCGCGACCTAACCGCGGAACGCGGACAGGAACAGGCCCGGCAGCCGCGCCGGGTTGGCGGTCGCGTAGAACTCCGTCAGCATGCGTCCGGTCGCCGCTGCGGTCGCATTGTCGACGAACCACGGCGGCTTCGGCGACAGTGCCAACTCCCCGCGCAACAGCGACCGCGGCGACGGCCGGAACGGCCCGCGCACCACCGTGCGCTCCACATCGTCGAGCAGGAAAGCGTTGTGTACCACGCCGATTCCGCTCTGCACGTCATCGAGCGTGTGGCCGGGATAGGCGCCCCACGAGGCCCGCGGGGTCAAGAAAACCAGCCCGGTCCACGCGTTGACCGCGATCGCGCCGTAGCGCAGCCGCTCGATGGCGCGGTCGAAGGCGGTGCCGAGCCGCTTGATGGTGCCCGGGTGGGCGATCACGTTGACGCCGAGCGTCCCGATCACCTCGTCGTTGGCGAAATCCACCGCGCGCTGCAGGAATTCACCGCCGGTATACGGCAGCTCGACCACGCCGAGTACCGGGGAGAAGTATTCGGTGCGCAGCAGCGGCGTTGCGCTCGTCGGCAGATTCTGCACGAGCAGGCGTCCGTGATCAGGCCCGAGCCGTTCGGCATCCGGATAGGAATCCAGCGCGGCCGCGACGCGGTCGTCGCTGCCCGGGTAGTACGCACGGCGCCGCGGTGCCCGCTCGATCGCGTCCCGCAGCTCGGCCAGGAACCTGTCCTTCTGCGGCCACTCCGCGCTGAGCACCACCGCCTGGGTCGCGACGCAGTTGTAACCGCCGTTGTGCAGTCGCTGGGTCGCGATATGTTCGGCCTGGTAGCGCAGGTCGGCGCCGTCCCATTCACCCGGCACCACGATTGTCGGCGAGACGCCACCGAGTTCGCTGGTGATCGGCTTGTCCAGCAGCGGCTGTCCACCGGATTTGCCCTCTGGTCCCCAGACGATCGCGTCGTGGGTCCGCATGCTGCCGGTCATGTGCACATGCGCGACGTCGGCATGCTGCACCAGATACCCGCCCGCCTCGGCCCCACCGGTCAGGATCCGCAGCACGCCCAGCTCGATCAGCGGCGCGAAGACCATCTCGAACACCGTGTACAGCGGATCGGTGATCGGATTCAGCTTCAGCGCGACCACCCGGTTGTGGGCGTAGAGCTCGTACAGCACGTCCAGCGGGGGTATGGAGGTGATATTGCCTGCGCCGAGGATTGCGCCGACGCCACCGGTAACGGTCGGATCGAGCTGGGCGAGTCCGGCGCGTCGGCGCGCGGTATCGGCATCGACGCCGGGACGTAACCACACTTCCCCATGAAAACCGCTGAGCAGCAACCGGTCGTAGCGATCCAACGGCAGGATCGGCACCGCGACCCGCTCGCCGGGTGCTTCGGCCAGCGCGACGCCATCGAGCGGGCTGCGACCCGCCGCCAGCGCCGTGAGTGTGGCCGACAGCGCGGCGGTGGCCTGCAGCAACGGCATCGGACCCGACATCCACTCCTCGCCGACCAGCGGCGAGTCCGGATCCAAGCCCTTGATGGTGCGTGCGGCCCGCACCCACTCGTGGGAGAAGCGGCCGGTGCGCGTGTGGATATCGTCGAGAAGTTCGCGGCGGCGCCGCAGCGGAGTATGCGCCCACGTCTTCTCACCCGCGACCAGATCGGCCACTGCGTCATCGATTGCGGAGTCGTCGAATGCTGTGCCCACAAGCCAACTATGCGCGCGCGAACCCATGCAAAGTCCGCATCCTGGGATATCGGCGTGAAACAGCAATATCGCGACCATTAGGCTGGTCACCCATGATCGACCTCCGATTCCTGCGGGACAACCCCGACGCGGTCCGCGCCTCGCAGCGCGCCCGCGGCGAAGACCCCGCCCTCGTCGACGCCCTGCTCGAGGCGGATGCGGCGCGCCGTGCGGCGGTGGCCACCGCTGACAACCTGCGCGCCGAGCACAAGGTGATGGGCAAGCTGATCGGCAAGGCGAAGCCAGAGGAACGGGCCGTCCTGCTCGAGCAGGCGCAGGAGATGTCGGCGAAGGTCAAGGAGGCCGAAGTCGCGCAGCATGCGGCCGACGCCGATATGGACGCCGCGCACCGGGCCATCTCGAATGTGATCCAGGAGGGCGCCCCCGCGGGCGGCGAGGACGATTACCTCGTGCTCGAGACCATCGGCACACCAACGGAATTCGACTTCGAGCCGAAGGACCACCTGGAGCTGGGCGAATCGCTCGGCCTGATCGATATGGAACGCGGCGCGAAGGTGTCGGGCGCGCGGTTCTATTTCCTCACCGGATACGGCGCGTTGCTGGAATTGGGCCTGCTGCAGCTGGCCGCGCAGAAGGCGGTCGCGAACGGTTTCACCATGATGATTCCGCCGGTGCTGGTGCGCCCGGAGGTCATGGCGGGCACCGGCTTCCTCGGCCAGCATTCGGCCGAGGTCTACCACCTCGAGGAGGACGACCTCTACCTGGTCGGCACCTCGGAGGTGCCACTGGCGGGCTATCACTCGGGCGAGATCCTGGACCTGAGCAACGGCCCGAAGCGGTATGCGGGCTGGTCGTCGTGTTTCCGCAGGGAGGCGGGCAGCTACGGCAAGGACACCCGCGGCATCATCCGGGTGCACCAGTTCAACAAGGTCGAGATGTTCGTATTCACCACGCCCGAGTCGGCCGCGGCCGAACACAAGCGCCTGCTCGCGTGGGAGCAGGAAATGCTCGCCGCTGTCGAGGTGCCTTATCGGATCATCGATGTCGCCGGCGGTGACCTCGGCAGTTCGGCCGCGCGCAAATTCGACTGCGAGGCTTGGGTGCCCACCCAGCAGACCTACCGCGAGCTCACCTCGACCTCGAACTGCACCACCTTCCAGGCTCGTCGTCTCGCCGTGCGCTATCGCGACGAGAACGGAAAGCCGCAGATCGCAGCCACTTTGAACGGTACGCTCGCGACTACCCGCTGGATCGTGGCGATCCTGGAGAACCATCAGCAGGCCGACGGTTCGGTGCGGGTGCCCGCCGCGCTGGTCCCGTTCGTCGGCACCGAGGTGCTGACACCGCCGCGGTAGAGCACGCTGAATAGCCCGTTCCACATTGCCAACAGGTAAATAGCTAGGGGTTCGCCATGCTGGATTCACGGGATGTGGCAACTGTCGGTATTTGTTATGTCTAGGCTATTCCCCGTGCGAGGAATCGGGTCTCGCGGCGATACCCGAACCCGGGTGCGGGCCGCGTCTGCGCTGGCGACGGCGATGGTCATGTCCCGGACCACCGGGGCCTTCTATGTCATGGGGGGCGCGCTCGGCCTGTTGATCACCGGGATCGCCCCGGGCAACGAAGGCAATCGAGCGCTGGTGGGTACCGCCGCCGCGGTGGCGTTACTGCTCGGACTCAGCCTGCTCGGCTGGGGTCCGCGGTTGCCGCATGGCATCCATCACGGCTATGTCGCGATAGCGACGGTACTGGTGACGATCGCGGTATACGCGTTCCCGAATACCGTCGGCGCGATCAGCCTCGCCTCGTTCTATGTTTTCGTGGCCTGTGATGCCGCGCTGTTCTTCGCATGGCCACAGGCATTCGCGCACATAGCCTTCGCTATGGCCATGTGCCTATGGGTGATGCCGATAAGGCCGGTTCATCCCGGCTTGCCGTGGTGGTCCGGGCTGATTCCGGCGGGTGTGACCTTCGGCGTCGGCGTGGTCGTCGGCATCCTGACCCGAATGGCATCCGAGGCCGATATCGATGTGCTCACCGGACTGCTCAACCGCCGCGGTTTCGATCGGGCGTTGAACGGCGCGATCGAAACCGCCACCCGTACCGGCCAGGGGCTGGCACTGGTGCTCGTCGACCTCGACCGCTTCCAGAAGATCAACGATCACCTCGGCCACCGCGCCGGCGATGCGGTGCTGCGGCGCGTCGCCGACACCTGGTCGAAGTTGCTCGCGCCGGATCAGCGACTGGCGCGCTACGGCGGCGACGCCTTCGCGCTGTTGTTGCCGAATACCACCGAGCAGGCGGCGATTCTGCTGACCGAGCAGCTGCGGGCGTCGGTGACCACCGGATGTTCGGCCGGTGTCACCTCGTGGCAGCCGGGGGAATCCGGTTCGCTGCTGGTCAGTCGCGCGGATGTCGGTCTGTACCGGGCCAAGCAGGCCGGGCGCAACCGGACGGTGCTCGAGTCGTCGCGGCAGCTGCCGCTGGCGGTCGAACTGCGCGAGGCGATCGACCGCGGCGCGCTCGATGTGCACTATCAGCCGATCGTCAGTCTCACCGAGGGCGGCGGCAAGGCGGTCGGGGTGGAGGCGCTGCTGCGGTGGTCGTCGAGTGCGCAGCCCGATGTCACCACCGAGGGGCTGATCCGGGTCGCCGAGGAGTACGACCTCATCTCCGATCTGGACGAATTGGTGTTGCGTCGGGCCTGTGCGGACGCGGCCCGGTTGCAGGAGACCTTCGCGCAGCTGGATCTGACGCTCAACGTCAATGTCAGCGGACTGGAACTGGCCGAGGCCGGTTATGCGGACCGCGTCGCGGGGATTCTGGCGAGCACGGGGTGGCCCGCCGACCAGTTGGTGCTCGAGGTGACCGAGAGCGAGCTGGCGGCCGAATCCCAAACGGCCATCGGCAATCTGCACATCCTGCGCGAGCGCGGCGTGCGGATCGCCATCGACGACTTCGGCACCGGGTACTCCTCGCTGAGTCGCCTGGCCACGCTGCCCAGCGATATCCTCAAGGTCGACCAGTCCTTCGTCGCCGCGATCCGCTCGGACTCGCCCGCACCCCCGCTGCTCGGCGTGATCGCCGCGCTCAGCAGTGCATTGGACCTGCAGGTGATCGCCGAGGGCGTGGAGACCGAATACCAGGCCGCGGTACTGACCGAACTCGGTTTCGCGCTGGCCCAGGGGTATCACTACAGCGATTCGCATCCCGTCTCGGAACTGATCACCGACCTGAACGAGCATCAGGGGCGAGTCGGGCCCGGGCTCACCGATCGCGAACTCGGCGACGGGGACTTGCATGCCGCCAACGGGTGGTTGCCTCTCGGCTGAGTGCCCGAAAATCGCTTGACGTGACGGGGGCGGGTTGGTCAGGCTGAGGGCATGCGTTTGCTTGTTTACAGCTATTGACTCGGAAGGTCGCCGCGTGCCCGGTTGCCGGGTGACCTCGGACTTCATGCGCTCACGGTGCGGGCGGTGCTGTTCAAGGGCATCGGTGATCTGATCCCGCTGTACGCGCTCTACGCGGTGCTGTTCGCCGATCACGGGCTGAGCACCGGGCAGATCTCCGCATTGCTGGCGGTCTGGTCGGTGACCGCGTTCCTGCTCGAGGTGCCGTCGGGCGCTTGGGCCGATACCGTGTCGCGGCGGGGGCTGCTGGTACTGAGCGGTGTACTGCTGACCGCCGGATTCGCGCTGTGGACGGTGTTGCCGACTTATCTCGGGTTTGCGCTCGGCTTCGTACTGTGGGGCATCTCGGGTGCGCTCGTTTCGGGAACGTTCGAGGCATTGCTCTACGACGAGCTCGTGGCGCGCGGTGCGCGGCATGCGTATCCGCGGATCATCGGATATGCCAGGGCCGCATCGGAAACCGCGATCGTTGTTGCGATCGTTGCCGCGACTCCGCTCTATATCTGGGGTGGTTATCCGCTGCTGGGTTGGTCGAGTGTGTTGTTCGCGGCGGTGCACACCCTGGTCGCGCTATCGCTGCCGAGCGCACCGAAGGCGGTGTCCGCGGCCGATATCGAGGAGCTGGAAGATGATGCGGTCGAGGGTGATTCGAGCGGTGCATCGAAGCGGCACCAGCCAGCCGGCCGTGTAGCGGAGATCGCGGCCGACGTGACCGCAGCTGAGCGACGGGCGAGGTGTGCTGGGCGATTGGATGACATCGCCGAGGATGACTCGATCGACTCATCCATCTCACGCCGACGAGTGGACAGCGCCAACCCGGCGGTTACGGCGACATCGATTGGTCCGGTGGTGCGGAAGTCGACGCTGCCTCTGTTTGTCGACCCCAATGAAGAAGGACGTGACGGTCGCGCGCAACGGGCGGTTGGTGGAACTGCCACGTCGGATTACCGCGGCGCTGCATCCGACGAATGTGCGACGGTATCCAGACCATTCGTCACATACCTGAGCATGCTGCGAACCGGTGTCGAGGAGGCGATTCGGGTGCGTGTCCTGCGCAATGGCGTCATGCTCGGCGCGCTGTTGTTCGGGATCACCGCATTCGACGAGTACTTCGCCCTGCTGGCCCAGGAAGTGGGTGTTGCCACTGCCATAGTGCCGTTGCTGGTGGGGGTCACGGTGCTCGGCTCGCTGGTCGGCTCGGTGCTGGCCGGTCGTACCGAAGGGATATCCGCGCGGACCATGGCTCTCGCGGTCGGGATCGGCGGCGTCCTGTTCGTCGGCGGCGCACTGGCCACGGGCCTCGCCGTTCGATGGCCAGGCGCGGTGTATGCGCTTGCGGGCCTCGGCTTTACGGCGATCGGCGCGTCCTACGGCATCGTCTACAACGCGAGTATCGTGGCCGGCGCCCGACTCCAGGACGCGATCGAAGGCCCCGCACGCGCGACCGTCACCTCGGTATCAGGCCTCGCCGCCGAGGTAGTCGCACTAGCGGTATTCGGCTTCGCCGCGTTGGCCACAATGTGGTTGTCGATGTCCACGACGGTGGCCCTGCTCGGCGCACTCCTCCTCGCCATCGCCCTGGTCACGCCCTCATGGCTCCCGCAACGATCCAATTGAGTCGTCCCCGGCAAGTGGCGCGCCACCCCGGGAATGGAGTCTCTCGAGAATGCGCTGATGCAGGATTGCTCTCGCTTGCCTGCATCAGTGCATGGTGATCGGGCGTCCAGGAGTTCAGGGGAGGGGGGTGCCGATGAGGTGGCTTGCGGTGCGCAGAAATTGGTCGGTGGAGCTGTTGATGAGGGTTTCGCGGGTGATGGTGAGGGTGCCGGACAGCCAGCTGTTGGTGGTTTCCCAGAGGCCGCCGAGCAGGTGGGTGGCGGCGAATTCGGCTTGTTCGCCCGCGCTTTCGACGACGTCCGCGCCGATCTCTTCCGCGCAGACCGCCATCATGATGTTCGCGAACGAGCGCATCACCTCGGCGCGGCGCGTGAGCAGAGCCGGGTGCAGCTGTGCCTCGACGGTCGCGATGCGGGCCTTGCGCGGGTCGTCGGCGATCAGGTCGATGGCCGCGGCGATGGCGGCTCGGGTCTTGGCGCGGATGTCGCGACTCGGCGTCATGAATGCGGTGACCACGGCCTGACCGATCTCGTCGACGATGCCGTCGAACAACTCGCTGAACACGGTGTCGAGGTCGCTGAAACTCTCGTAGTAGTACCGCTCGGAGAGTTTGGCCTGGGTGCACAGTCCGGAGACGGTCAGCTTGGCGAAACCCGAGGTTCCGATGATCTCCAAGGCCGCGTCCAGCAGCGCGGCACGTCGACGTGCGCGGCGCTGTTCGATCGGTACGCCGCCATAGGAACGCGAGGTAGTAGCCATTGCGCTCCATTCTGGCATAGAACATTGCCAGATATCTGAATTTGTGAGACGGTCTTGTCAGAATGAGCCTCGATCCGATGGGTGCAATGCAATGACGCATGACGACCAGCTATTGCCCACTCCGCCGCTGTTCACGGAGTTTCCGTTCCGGTACGCGGTGCCGGTGCTGGCACCTGGCGATCTGCGCTGCACCGCGGCGCAGCGGGATTCGTTCCGCCGGTTCGCGCAGGTCGGGGATCCGCTCGCGGACAATGTGGTCGCGATGTTCAAGCGGCTGCCGGTCGGCGAGGGGCGGCGGATGTTCGAGGTCGCCGTCGAGCGCGGTATAGGTGCGCTGCCGGACGCACCCGCCGAGCTGGTGGCGTTCTTCGGGCAGGTCGAGGCGGATCCGTACTGGCTGGATCGCACCAAAATCGATCGCGGTGCCCGGGTCGTGGAACGCACCAGCGTCTGGGGCGGTATCGCGATGGGGATGTTCGCGCTGATGGGCGGCTATCTCGCCGCCCGCGCGGACAAGACGCTGGTCGGCACCGGCGACCTCGACGCGATGGCACCGCGCCGCCTGGCCGAAACCACCCAGTGGTGGCTGGATGTGACGACGCCCGGTGGGCTGGGACGCAACCAGGTCGGCTACAAGAGCGTGCTGCGGGTGCGGCTGATGCACGCGCTGGTCCGCGCGGGTATGAATCGCCGACCCGATTGGGACTACCAGGCCTGGGACCATCCGGTGAACCAGGTGTTGACCGTCGGCACGCTCGGGCTGTTCTCGATGGCGAATCTCGTTGGCGCACAGGCGCTCGGCCTGCGCTTCTCGGCCGGGGAGAAGGACGCCGTCTTCCATCTCTGGCGCTATGTCGGCTTCCTGCTCGGTATCGACGCCGAAATCCTGCCGACCAACGAAACCGATACCTGGCGCGCCTTCTGGATCCTCGCCGACACCGAATTCATCCCCGACGACGACTCCCGCCGCCTGGCCCAGGCCCTGGTTCCCGCGGCGGGCGGCCTGTTCATCGGCACCGACACCGCCGTCCAACGCCTCATCCGCCGGGCGATCACCAGCTACATGGTCGCCTACAGCCGAATCGTCCTCGGCCCCACCAACTCCGACTTCCTCGGCCTGCAGAACAGCAAGTTCTTCCAGAGCGCCGTCATGGCCACCGCCGTCGTCAACGGCGCCCTGGAAGTCCCCCGCCAACTCATCCCCGGCGCCACCCGCTGCCAAGAAAAACTCGGCGCCCGCCTCCGCTCCCGCCTGGTCCGCGGCTCCATCGCCCGCAACGGCGGCGACCGCACCTACGCCCGCCATGACACCTTCGCCAGCCGCGACACCGCCCTACGCGCGGGATAGCCGGCGATTACGGTCGATCGGGATGTGGTGGCGGCGGTGTGGCGGCTCGAGCGGTGGTGGGGGTGGGTGGCGGTACGGTGCGGGGGTGATGGCGCGGGCGAAGGTGGGGTTGGCCTTCGGGTTCTGTATCGGGGCCGGGGTGGCGGTGCAGGGCCGGATCAATGGCGCGTTGGGGGTGCGGTTGCAGGATGGGATCGCGGCGGCCTGTATCAGTTTCGGACTCGGGCTCGTGGTGTTGGTGATCGCCTTCGCGATCAGTCGGCGGCTGCGTGCTGGGCTGGGGCGGGTCCGGGGGGCGGTGTCGAGCGGTGAGCTGCGCCCATGGCAGTTGCTCGGTGGGCTGTGTGGTGCGTTTTTCGTTGCGTGCCAAGGACTTACGGTGGCCGCGATCGGTGTCACCGCCTTCACTGTCGCTGCGGTCGGCGGCCAACTGTTGAGCAGCCTGGTGGTGGACCGGCTCGGATTGGCTCCGAGCGGCCGCACCCCGGTGACGATGCTGCGCGTGGGTGGCGCGGTATTGGCCATGGTCGCGGTCGTTCTCGCGGCGGCGGGACGCTCCGGTGCTCCGGTCGGGTCGGCCGCGGTGCCCGAATGGCTGCGTACCGGACCCACCGCACTGCTGGTCGTCTTGCCCGCGCTCGCCGGTATCGGTCTGGCCTGGCAACAGGCGGTCAACGGCCGAGTCGGCGCGGTCGGCGGTCCCTTCTCGGCGACCCTGGTGAACTTCGGCGTCGGCACCACGGCCCTAGTCGCCATCGAAGTCTGCGTCCTCGTGGGCACCGGCTGGCCCACCGAATTCCCCAGCGAGCCATGGCTCTACCTCGGCGGCCTCATCGGCGTCGCCTTCATCGCCCTTGCCGCTCTCGCCGTCCGCTGGATCGGCGTTCTCCTCCTCGGCCTCACCTCGATAGCAGGCCAACTCCTCGCCTCGGTCACCCTGGACATCCTCACCCCAACCGGCGCCGGACTATCCCGCACCGCCGCAATCGGCTGCGCCCTCACCTTCGTTGCGGTCCTCGTCGCTACACGTTCGCGAACCTGATCCCAGCGTGTGCCCCCGGCAGGTCTGAGTCGCCCACCATTCGGTTCTCACCCGCTCTTTGTGGTGGGCGCGCATTTGCGAACCTGATCCCGGCGTGTGCGTGCGTGGCCACGGGCAGATATGAGCCGTCCACCCTCGCCTTTGTCGTGGTTGTTGTCCGCGTGTGTTCGTGAACCTGATCCCGGTATATGTGCGTGTGACTCCGGCGCCAGATGTCTGGCCATTCGGCGCTGCACCCTCACTTTTTGTCCCGATCCCCGCGGTCACGCGCCCGCGACCCTGATCTCGGCCAGCGTGTGCGTGGCCGGTGTTCGGGCCGTCCCGCGCTTCGGTGGTAGGCCGGCCTCCGCCAGCGTGCGTTCGTGAGCTATCACGGTACGAAAGCCTGTCGGCCGTCCTCGAATTCGCGTCGAAAGAAACCGGATCCCCGGTCTTTCCGGACACGAAAGCTGTTCCGGTCATTCACATTTCACGTGGCATAGCCTTGTGCGATGGTGCGGTCATGCTGATCGAATACGGGGTGTGGGGTTCGCGGCTGGTGGTCGGTGTGGTCTTCGGACTTTCGGCGTGGGGGAAATTGGCGGATCGGGTCGGGACCAGGACGGCGGTCGCCGATTTCGGGGTGCCGATTCGGTGGGTGCCCGCGGTGGCGTGGGGGCTGCCGGCGGTGGAGGCGGTGGTCGCGGCCGGGGTGTTACCGCCCTGGACCGCTGCATGGGCCGCGTTCATCGCGTTTCTGCTGCTCACGGGGTTCACCGCGGCGATCGCAAGACTGCTCGCCCGTGGGAAACGGCCGGCCTGTTCATGTTTCGGCGCGTTGAGTGCCGCGCCGATCGGTGTCCGGACCCTGGTGCGCAACGGGTTGTTGATGGTGCTTGCGGCGATCGTCGGCTGGGGTGCCCTGCGGTATCCGCGGGTGCCCGCTGGTCTGCCCGCCGACAATGCGGTGGGTCTGGGGGTGGTTGCCGTGCTGGTGGCGCTGCTGATCTGGCTGTTCGGCACCGTCGACACGCTGCGCAAGCGTTTGGACGCACAGGCACTCTCGACGCTCGGTGCGGAGGGTCTGCCGGTGGGTGCGGTAGCGCCGGAGTTCCAGTTGCTCGATGTCGCCGGTGACCGGACAAGTCTGGAGTCTCTGCTGGCACAGGGTAGGAACGTGCTGCTGGTGTTCATCCACCCCGGCTGCGAGATGTGCGCCGCACTGGCCAGGGAACTGCCGCGTTGGCATGCGCGGACGCGGCAATCGTTGACAATCGTGCTCGTCGGCAACGGTGATGCCGCCGAACACGCGGCCTGGGGGCGGGAAGTGGAGGTGGGCGATATCCCGGTCCTGGTACAGCAGGGTAATGAGGCCGCCCTGCGATATCGCGTCCGCGGCACCCCCTCGGCCGTGCTGATCGACGCGGACGGACGAATGGCGGCGCCGGTCGCGCGCGGCGCCATCGCCACCCGGGAATTGATCATGTCCACGAAAACGGTGGTACGGCTGCAAACGCCCGAATGCAACGGTACGCCTGCCGGGGCTCGTCGGTAATTTCCCGTATACGCCGCCTATTCAGTGGCCCGAAACCGACTGCTCTTCTAATTCTCATGAAGTCAATCAATTTATAGCAAACTGATAGCGACCAGGCTGGGCGGTCGATACGATCGAATAGCCAAGATGCACTTATCCGCGACCCATCGAGACGCTCGACGAAGGGGAAATATCATGGCGGACTTCGCATTCACGGACTATTCAGGCAAAGAGTTCATCATTCGACTCAACAACGAACAGCGAATCGCCGAGGCTCGCCGGATCCTGTCCGGCGAGGAACAGATGTCGACCCACGTCATGGGCCGCATAAGGAAAACGCAGACCGACTACAACCCGGGTTGGAGCTTCCATCTCGACCCGGAAACGATCACCTTCTTCACCATGGCCATCGAGGTCTGCGACTCGAGCATCGTTTACCTCGAGGATCATCTCGACGAGGCGTGCGGCCCCTTCCTGCCCGGCTGCTTCTGGTGTTCTTGGTCGTCGAGACTTACCCGCGAAGTCGCCTGACCTGGGGTGAAACCCGCTCGGTTCCGGTCGACGTGGGTGTGGTCGGCCGGAACCATCCGCGACTCAGCCGAGCTTGCGCGACCGCAGCTCGTGCCCCTTGGAGGTCTTGCATCGACCGGATTCCAGATCCCACTGCCAGCCGTGCAAATTGCAGGTAATTGTATTGCCTTCGATCACACCGAATTTCGACAGGTCTGCCTTCAAATGCGGGCACCGCCGCTGAACTTCCCACCCGGCCAATTCCGTCGACGCGGAATCATCGTGCGCCTCGGCGAACCAGCCGTCCGCATATGCGATCCGCTCATCGGTGAGACATTTGAAGAACGTGTAAAGGAATTCGTTGTACCCGCCGATGCGCCAGGCCTGGAACCGGGTGGACAGGAAGATGGTGTTCACCCAGTCCGGCTCGTTATCGCGTAGCACGGTCCGCACCAACTCCGGCGCGATCCGGAAACCGTAGCGATACCTGCCCTCGCCGTCGATCGGACCGCGCACCACGCGCTTGGGAAAGTCCAGCACCACGGTTTCGTCACCGATGACCAGGCCAACGGGGTATCCGATGCCGTCACAGATCAGATCGCTCTGGCCCATGATCGGCTCGAACAGCGCCTTCAAGGGTTCCAGCAACGGCTCGTCATCCGTTGCCCACGAAGCTTTTTCGGCCGCGAGCACGGGCGCGAGACGCTGCGCCATCAACTCGATGTACTTGGCCTTGTTGTCGTAGATCAGGCCGGGTTCGAACGGATGGGTCAGCGACAGTTCCGCACCGCGCACATCGGCGACCGAACCCGGAATCATCAAGATTCCACCCTCGTTCCCGTGGATCTTCATCTGCTCCAGGAACAGCATCTGATCCGGGAAGATATTGCCCTCGTCGCCGCGGTCGTCATTGAGGTAGCGCAGTTCGTCGTCGAGGAACACCGGCGGACCCGCCGACGGCACCACCCAGGTGGCACCGACCTGTTCGATATAGCTGCGCGCGCGGTCCATACCGCGCTGCCGCTTCTGCTTGCCGAAGTTCGACTTGGTGCGTGCGGGGATGTCGTAGACCATCGGATACCAGATCGCGCCCGAGTACTGCAGCAGGTGGATATCGATGTGGCCGAACGCGTCGTGCAGCACATCCATATCCACCGGGCGGGCGTCGTTCATGTTGAAACAGGTGGTCTCGCCATCGGATACGACCAGCCCAGAGTCGCCGATCGGTCCGTCGGCGGGCGCGCGCAGCGCGATGATCATGATGTCGATCGCGCCGCCGGGACCGCGCACCGTGTGCTTGACCGAATCCTCGGTCTCGAAGAACTTGTGGAAGCCGAGCTTGTCCAACTCGCGCTTCAGATCCGGCACCGGGTAGTCCGGCAGCAGGACGGTCGCGTCCTTGTTGACGTGCTCGGCCAGGTGCGCTGCGTCGAAGTGGTCGCGGTGCAGATGCGAGACATACAGAAAGTCGCAGTTGCCCAACTCGTCCCAGTCCAGCTGGGTGTTGTCCGGAAACGGGAACCACGAACCGAAGTACGCGGGATTGACCCAGGGATCGCAAAGGATCGACCCGGCCGCGGTGCGGATGTGGAATCCGGCGTGTCCCACGCTGGTGATCTGCACGAGCTGCTCCTCCTGACCGTTACCAGCCATCCAGGGTAGTGGTTAGGGGGAAACGTCGCCGATGCAGTAGCCCTTGGGCCCCGCGGTCAACGTGAAGGTCAGGGTCTGTGTCACACCGGAGGAGTTGGTGACCGGAACGTGGACCGCGAGGTAATCCGAGCGCAGCTGCTCGGACTGGATCTCTTGATCGGCGAATTTCGTGGCGCCGGTCAGGGTGCTGGAGTTGTTCGCCAGCGGCGCCGGGGTCGGGCTGCCGGTCCCGTTGGGGTCCCAGTTCGCCTTGCATATCAGCGGGAAGTCGCCCTCCTTGTCGGCGGGGTCGAGCGGCTTGCTGACGAGGCGGGCCAGATAGCGACGCACGGTATGCCTGGCGTCGGCTTCATTGGGTCCGGCCTCCGCGCCGTCCTGCGCTACCCATGGGCAGACAGTTTGCTTCGCGTTCTCGATGCCGGACGCGATCGCCCCTCGATCGAAGGTGACCGTGGTGCCCGCGTTCTGCCACGTGACGAGGCTCCGCGTGACGGTCGCGGGCTGGGCGAGGGCGTTCAGAATCGCCCGTTTGCCGGTGGACATGTCGGACACGTTGCCGGGAGCCATCATCCAGCACGCGGACCGCAATTCGACGGGTGTGGCGCGCTCCAGGGTGGCGCCGAAGCGCGATGCGACCTCCGCCGCGCCGGGCAGGCCGGGGGCCTCGCCGACCGGCACCGTGAACGCCTGGGTCAGCGTCTGGCTCGGCGTGGTCGGCATCGCGGCCGATGAGGTGGTCGCCCGCGCTGGTGCTTCGGCCGGCTCGTCACCGGGAATGCCGGAGACGGAATCGCAGCCGGTGAGTAGAACGGCGCTGGTCAGTGCCAGGCCGGCCGCTATCGCCAGTAGCCCTCTCCGGTCGTGTGCCCGCGGGTCCTTCCAGTCGCGTTCACGCGGTATCGGGCGGGCGCGTTCCACTTCGAAGGTCCTCTTTCGTAGGCGTGCGGTCGGGCCTGTTGTACGGCTGCGGTTCCGGCTCGACGCGCGCGTGGACGCGGCGGCTGTGCCGGGTGGGACAGTCTGCGACTACGCTAGCGGAATTGTGGAACCCGTCTACCGGACGATCATCGGTCTGGCCCGTACCGTCTTCTTCGTCGAAGGTCTGAAGTTCACCGTCAAGGGCGCTGAACGTATACCCGCGCGGGGTGGTGCCGTCATCGCGGTCAACCACACCGGCTATATGGACTTCACCTACGCGGGACTGCCGGTGCGCACGCCCAAGCGGTACATCCGCTTCATGGCCAAGAAAGAGGTGTTCGACAACAACATCTCCGGCCCGATCATGCGGGCGCTCAAGCACATTCCGGTGGATCGGTCCGCGGGCGCCGACTCGTACCTGGCGGCGGTCGAATACCTGCAAAAGGGCGAATTGGTCGGCGTGTACCCCGAGGCGACCATCAGCCGCAGCTTCGAGATCAAGGAGTTCAAATCCGGTGCCGCGCGGATGGCGATCGAGGCGCAGGTGCCGATCATCCCGATTGTCATCTGGGGTGCCCAGCGGGTGTGGACCAAGGGGTTCCCGAAGCGTCTGGGCCGCACCAACACTCCGATCGCCATTGCCGTCGGCGAGCCGATCCAGCCCGATGAGTCCGCCACCGACCTCACCGCGCAACTTCGCGGCACCATGCAGGCGATGCTGCTGGATCTGCAGCAGGACTACGCGCATGAACCCGGCGCGTACTGGGTGCCCGCACGTTTGGGTGGCAGCGCGCCTACCCTCGAAGAGGCCGATGCCATGGATGCCGCCGAAGCCGAGGAGAAGGCGGCGCGCCGGGCGGTCGAGGATTCGTTGTAGGGGAAGCTATGTCGCTCGAGCCGGTCTATGACATTCTCACGGGATTGGTCCGCACTGTTTTCGCGGCTCAGGGTCTGCGCATCGATATCGCTGGACAGGACCGGATTCCGCGCACCGGTGGTGCGGTACTCGCCGTGAATCACACTGCTCGATAGGGTGCAGTCGGACGGAGTCCGTCGATAGTCTCTTGCGCTTGGACGAGCGTATGCGAGGCCACCGCCTACCTGGACTTCATGGAGGTCGGGCTGGTCGGGCGCAATTCGGGCCGCAATGTCCGCTACATGATGAAGGCCGAGCTCGAACACGGCATCGTCGGCTTTCTCATGAAGCACTGCAAGGCAATCGGCGTCGATCGCACGGCTGGTGCGGCTTCCTACCGTCGGGCGGTCGAGGCGCTGTCCGACGGTGAACTGGTTGTGGTCTACCCGGAGGCGACGATCAGCCGCAGCTTCGAGTTGAAGGACTTCAAGTCCGGTGCGACGCGAATGGCGATCGACGCGGATGTCCCGATCATCCCCATCGCCATCTGGGGCGCGCACCGCATCTGGACCAAGGGTTGTCCGAAACAGCTCGGCCGCCATCGGTTTCCGATCAATATCCGCATCGGCGAACCGATTGCGGCCGCAGAACCGGGCGATGAGCTGACCGCTGAAGTCCGTGCTCGGATGGGTGAACTGCTCGAGGAAGCGCAAACGGGCTACGCGATGCCCGCGGGTGCGCCCTGGGTTCCGGCCCGTCTCGGTGGTGGTGCCCCGACCCTCGCCGAGGCTGCCGTCCTGGAGCAGGAAGAACTCGCTCGGCGTCGCGCCGAAGCGGATAAGAAGTCTCGAACGGCCAAAGATCGGTAGAGCTTCGAGGGATGTACAACAGCCCACGGGTGAAGTCGACGGCCGACCTGCTCGGCGAGAGGTGAGCTGGCGATGGCGTCGTCGCCGCCGCTGACGCATGCGTCCCTTCGGCGGCTAGAAGCGGGTGGGGACCTGGCAGGGCGTGGCTGCAGGGAGATCGCCGCGCAGGAAAGACGTCGGCGCAACGCCCATGAGAGTGCGGAAGTCCGCGGTCATATGGGATTGGTCGAAGTAGCCATTGGTTGCCGCGAGGTGCGACCAGGGGGCGTTACCGGCGTTGGTGAGCACCCGGCGGACGCGGCTGATGCGGGCGAAATGCTTGGGTGAGATGCCGATGCCAGTGCTGAAGAGGTTGCGGAGTTGGCGTTCGCTGACTGCGAGGCCAGCGGCGAGTCCCTGAATGGTTGGGGCCGTGGGGATGGCGGCGACGGCGTCGCGGAGCAGCTCGCGGTGGGCGCGTTGGGTCGATTCCTCGGAGATGCGTTGCGGGAGCACCTCTTCCAGGAACGGCAGGAGTTCCTCCGTCGGCAGCGCCGCGAGCTCGTTCACCAGATCGGCGGCGACGCCGGGGAGGTCGGCCAGGCGGACAACGCGATCGGCGAGGTCGGCGGCCGAGACCCCGAGCAGCTGGTAGGTAGCGCCGGGGGCGAGGCGTAGGCGTGCGCATCCGGCGGGTTTCTCGGCCATCGCATAGGAGGCGCGGGTTTGCGGGCCCAGGACCAGCGCGTCGCGGCGGTCCATATCGGTCGGCAGCACGATCGTCGTGCCCGCGTGCGGTACATGGGTGAACGGTGTGGACACATCGGTGACGCGGGGGATGCATCCGAGCTCGGTGATCCAGGAGCGTAGCGATTCGGGTGCGGGCACCGTGGACTCGATGAGGTCGGTGGTCGGCATGGTCACTCGACCCACTGTAAGCAGCTCACGGCCGAATACAGCGCCTCGAGTCGTGCCGAAATTTCCTATCGACCGAGGTGGCTGTGGCAGCAGGCTTTCCCCATGATCGTTATCACCGGTGCCACGGGCACCATCGGCAGCGAAATTGTCCGTGAGCTGGCCGCGCGCGGTGCGCCGGTTCGCGCGGTGACGCGGAATCCGGAGCAGGCGCAGGTGCCCGCTGGAGTAGAGGTGATCCGGGGCGACTACCACGATCTCGACTCGATGGCCGCCGCGATGGCCGGCGCGAATGCCGTTTTCATCGTCGGTGTCCTCGGCCCCGAGGATGCCGAGACCGACCGTGCACTGGTTGGTACGGCCCGCGATGCGGGCGTGCGCCGCATCGTGAAGCTCTCCGCCATCGGCACCGGCGATCCGGAACTGGGGCGCGTCGGCACCTGGCATCTGCCGGGCGAGGTCGCGGCCCGTGACAGCGGCCTCGAGTGGACCATCCTGCGCCCGAGTACCTTTGCCTCCAACACGTTGAGCTGGGCCGATGCCATCCGGTCCGGCCGGCCCGTGGCAAATCTGACCGGTACCGGCAGTCAAGGCGTCGTCGATCCACGCGACGTCGCTGCGGTCGCCGCCGAGGCACTGGCGACGCCCGGACACTCGGGTCACACCTACACCCTCACCGGCCCCGAACTCCTCACCGCCGCGGACCAGGCCGCCGCATTGGCAACCGTCCTCGGCCAACCGCTGGACGTGGTCGACGTGCCGGAAGACGTTGCGCGCGAACACATGACCGCGGCAGGTATGTCCCCCGAGTACGTCGACGGCGCACTGGCGGGTCAAGCGTATGTTCGAGCAGGCCGCAACGCCATCATCACCGACGATATCCGCCAAATCCTCGCCCGCCCGCCGCGCAGCTACGCCGAGTGGGCCGCCGACCACGCCTCGGCGTTCACGTCGGCGCTCACCGACCAGAGCGCCCGCTGAGATTGGCCCGAGCGCCTTTCCTGAGTAGCACCCTCCACACCCCGCGTACGGGGTGTGCGCTCGACGCAAACGGTGTGCACACCCGGATTTCGACGGGAATAGGCGCTGGGCGCGGAACCCTCGCGTCGAATGTCCGATTTTCCTTTGTGCATGGTGTCGGACTACAGTTTTGGACGCACGATGATGCAAGGCCCGGCCCCCGGGCCACGCATCGAAGTGCACGCGGATGTAGCGCAGCTGGTAGCGCATCACCTTGCCAAGGTGAGGGTCGCGGGTTCGAATCCCGTCATCCGCTCTCATAAAAGACCAGGTCAGCAGTGTTGAGCTAGCCTGGAGCGGGACGTAGGTCACCACCTATGTCACCACTTGCGGTCACAACGGCTTCTCAGGGCACGAAGGCACTGGAGGCCGACGCATGCTCACGCCACGACTACACCCGCTACATCGATCTCGACATCGCTCCGTTCATGGGCGAGTCCCTGCCGATCACCGCGTTCACCCAGGATCTCGACGCGGCCTGGATCGTGCACCTGGAACAGGACAAGGGCAACGGCGCGAAAACCATCCACAACAAACACGGATTCCTCTCCGCGCACGGCTCGCCGACCGGCCCATCGTGTCGGACCCTCGCGCCATACTGACGGGCATGGGTATGAAGCCGTGCGGCCGCATTCGCGCAGGGGACGGAGTAGCTGGTGTGGCTGAGTTCACGGTGCTCGCGTCGTGTTCGTGAGTAGCTTCTTGAGTATGGACAATGAGGGACCCAGCCGGACAGCGCTCGTGACTGCTTACGCCCGTGCCTATCATCAAATTGTTGACCGGCCAAGGATTCTTACCGATCCACTGGCGGCACGTCTGCTGGGTGTCACTGTGGATGAGCTGACCGAATTGGGCCGGCCCGCAGAGGATCGTCCCGGTAGCGGTGTCGGCCCGGGAATTCTGCGGCTGGGTGTCAGTGATCGGCCGCGCCGCCTGTTCTTTGCTGCTCGTGCCCGTTTCGCCGAGGATCGTGTGGCCGAAGCCGTCGCTGCCGGCGTGCGACAGGTCGTGATCCTCGGCGCGGGCCTGGATACCTTCGCCTACCGCAACCCTCATCCTGGCCTGCGTGTATTCGAGGTCGACCATCCCGCTACCCAAGCGTGGAAACACCAACGCCTGGCCGCATCCGGTATCGACCAGCCCGAGCGGTTGACTTTCGTGCCGGTCGACTTCGAAACCGACACACTGGCAACACGATTGGAGGCCGCCGGATTCAGCCGTACCGATCCGGCCGTATTCGTGTGGCTCGGTGTCGTCTTCTATCTGACCCCGGACGCCGCCCGCACCACCCTCGAATACATTGCTCGTCAATCCGAGCCGGTCGAGGTGATCTTCGACTACCTGCAGTCGGCAGACACCGACGAGGATCGTGCGCAGCTGCAGGTGCGCGCAAATCGAGCGGCAGCTGTCGGCGAACCCTGGTTCAGCTACTTCACTCCTGACGACATCGCCGCACAGTTGCGCGCGCTCGGCTTCACCGACGTCGAAGACCACTCCGCTGCGGACCTCATCGCTGGGTACCTCGATGGATCCGCGGAATTCGAGGGCGAACCACCCCAGGCACTGCGCCCTGTCCGCATACTACGGGCGAGCCGCTGAGGATTCCCCGCAAGTTCCTTGCCAGCGCAGGCCCAGCCGCGGCCGGTCTCGGGTGATTCCGGAGACCCTAAGTCGTTCGCGCATGCTATTCGTCGTCGGCGGGGTCCATAGACCGCTGCGCGACCCCGACAGCGCCGACGACGACTGACTCGTCGGGCCAACCGTCCGGACAGCCGGGATCGTCACGGCCTTGTCGCCGTCGGTGGTGCGGGTCCACCGGTCGACGTCATCGACCGTGCTCTGTGCGACCAGCTTGTCGTTCGTCATCCGCACTTCGTCCTCGCCGGACACCCGGGTAGTACGCCCTACTTCGGTGTCAGGAAGCCGCCGAGCTGCTGCTCGAGCAGTTCGGCCAGCCGTAATGGGGTGCGGTCCTCGAACATCGGACCGATGAGCTGCACTCCCACCGGCAGCCCCTCGGGGGACCGGCCCGCAGGGATGGCGGTGGCGGGCAGACCGGGCATGGTCGCCACACCGGCCCAGACGAGCTGGTCGAAGTACGGGTACTCGATGCCGTCGATGTCGATGTGCCGGTTCTCCAGACCTCCGTTGTGGTCGTGCGGGAAGGCGGGAGTTGGCGTGATGGGGCACACCACGGCATCGAACTGGGCGAAGAGCTGCCGCCAGCCGTGGCGGTGGAGTTCGCGACGGTTGTTCGCCTCGACCCAGTCGCGGTGGCTGAGCACCATGCCGCGCAGCCGCGCCGCATCGAGACTCCGGTCGTCCGCGCTCAGGGCGGCGGCGTGGGTCCGCAGCTGTTCGTACACGTCGACGGGAAGACCTGCGGCGGCGTTCGACAGCATCAGCAGCATGTAGAGCGTCGCCGCTTCGGTCGGATCGGGCAGCAGCGGACTGCGCCGTTCGACGCGGGCGCCCGCGTCGACGAGCGCCTCGGCGACCCGGGTCACGCCCGCCCGCACCGCCGATCCGGTCGGAATGAGCGGATGGTCCTCGATGATCAGGACACGGAAGTCCGACAGCCGCTCGTGACGCGCGGGCGGCAGTGCGACGTCGTAGGCGACGCCGTGGGTCAGCGGGTCCGGTCCGGCCATCACGTCGAGCAGCAGCGCGAGGTCGCGGGCGGTGCGCGCCATCGGACCGACAACGGCGAGGTCGAGATCGACCGGCAAGGCCGGCGCTGGCGGCGCGACCATACCGCGGGCCGCCGCCAGCCCGAGTGTCGGCTTGTGCGCGTAGACACCGCAGAAATGCGCGGGGGTGCGCAGCGAACCGGCGAGGTCGGAGCCGATGGACAGCGCGCCGAATCCGGCCGCCAGGGCCGCCGCCGAACCGCCGGAGGACCCACCCGACGTGCGGCCGTGATCCCACGGATTGTTGGTGGTGCCGTAGATCTCGTTGAAGCTCTGGATATCTCGCAGCATCAACGGCACATTGGTCTTACCGAGCAGCACCGCGCCGGCCGCCTTCAACCGCGACACCTGTACCGCGTCCTCGGTCGGTACGTAGTTCGCGTGCTGCGGCATGCCCCAGGTCGTGGGTAGCCCGGCGATGTTGTAGGACTCCTTGACCGTCACCGGAATACCGAGCAGCGGCCGGTCCTCGCCGCGGGCGCGCGCCTGGTCGGCACGATGTGCGGCGGCCCGCGCACGGTCGAAGTCCGGCACACAGATCGCGTTGATCGCCTTGTCGTCGCGCTCGATGCGGGCGATCGCCTCGTCGGTGAGTTCTACCGAGGTCACTTCACCGGCCCGCAACGCCGCCAACAGTTCTTCTGCCGACTGAAGATTCCATTCCATGAATCCGACGGTATCGGCGCGCCGCAGAAGCCATAAAATGCCGATTCACACAACGGGAAAGTCGAACAGGCCGCCGAAGTCACGCACTCGTTCTGCCTTCGTAGAAGGTCTGCCCCAGGTCGCAGTGTCGACAGTGGACCAACTCCACTGGCACAAGCCATGAAATGCCGCTTCGTGCAACGGGATGGATGTCTCAATACTCATCATGTTCCCCCGGCCACAGACTATTCGCCCGACGGCTGGCGATGGCGACGCGCGGCGGGATCGGTGTCGGCCTGGAAGTCCCGATCACATCTGCTCCGTGATGCGGTCAAGGATGTGGCCCTGGCCAGGGTGCTCGGCAACGGCGCCACGGCTGGAACGTGGGGCGCCGCCCCGGCCGGCGTCATCGTCATCATCCTGGCCGTGCTGCTCGACAGCGCTTGCGCCGGCCGGTGCCGCTGCCGTGGGGATGGCGTTGTCGACGAGGACGGCTGCGATGGCGGCGGCGGTGGTGAACGCTTCGGTGTTGAGGACTCGGCTGCGGGCCGAGGCGCCGTCCAGGAGCAGCGCCAGTTGCTCGCCGAGCTGTTCGGGGTTGGTGGCGCCGGCCTCGCGGGCGGTATCGGTGAGCCGGGCGGCAAAGCCTTTTTTGTAGTTGCGGGCGTGTACGCGTGCCGGGTGGCCCGGGTCGGGGATTTCGACGGCCGCCGCGATGAATGGGCACAGGGGCGCGTGCACGTCGAACGCGGCGAGGAGTCGTTCGCGAGGTGTGAGGTCGGTGCGGTCGAACACTTCGGGCAGGATGTCGGGATCGAATCGGCGTAGGCATTCGGCGATCAGCTCGTCCTTGCCGGTGAAGTGCTGGTAAAGCGTGCGCTTGGACACCTCGGCCACCGCGCAGAGCTGGTCCATGCCGGTGCAGTTGATGCCTTGATCGCGGAACAGTTGTTGTGACGCGCTGAGGATGCGCTCTCGTGCGCCCCTGCCGCGGCGCAGGCCTCGCGGCCCCTTCTCCAACTCCGTCACACGCCCAGCGTAGCCCATTTGGGTACCGCTCGGTGTGCATAGCTTGCGTCCCGCGCGACTGTTCGATAAGTTAAGTACGCAGATCGGTGTACATAACATCGGCACGGCATGTGAATGGAGTGGTCGTGGGAAAGCTCGATGGCAAGGTTGCGGTGATCACAGGCGCAACAAGTGGGATGGCGCTGGCCGGTGCGAAGTTGTTCGTTGATGAAGGAGCTCACGTCTTCATTTCGGGCCGGCGGAAGGACGCGCTGGACGAAGCCGTCAAGCTGATCGGCCGGAACGTGACCGGCGTGCAGGGCGATTCGGCCGACCTCGATGATCTGGACCGTTTGTTCGAGACGGTCAAGCAGGAAAAGGGCACGGTCGACGTGTTGTGGGCAAGTGCCGGGATGGGCGAGCAGGGCAGGCTCGGCGAGATCACCGAGGAGCAGTTCGATGCCGCCTTCTCGCTGAACGCGCGCGGCACGCTGTTCACGGTCCAGAAGGCGCTGCCGCTGTTCAACGATGGAGGCTCGATCTTCATGACCGGGTCAAACGCTTCGCTCCGGGGCTACCCCGATTGGAGTGTGTACGCAGCGAGCAAGGCCGTGCTGCCCGCCTACGCACGGGTGTGGGTGTCCGAGCTGAGGGACAGGAAGATCCGGGTGAACGTGCTGACCCCCGGCCAGGTCGCCACGCCGATTCTGGAGGAGGTGATGGACGAGCAGATGAAGGCGCAGTTCGAATCCGTGATCCCGCGGCGAGAGATGGGCCGCCCTGAAGAGATCGCGTCGGTCGCGTTGTTCCTCGCCTCGGACGACTCGAGCTACGTCAATGGCATGGAGCTGGTTGTCGACGGCGGCACCACAGTGATCTGAGCGCGTCGGGCGGATGCCGTCATCTGCAGTGCCCTGATCCGCGGCGGCACCCGGCTCTACCACGAGGCCGGCCAGCCCGAGCCCGTCGACCAGGTCGTCAGCGGGCCGATCTGACACCTGGGCGCCGGCGAACCTTCGACACCCCGGCCCAGCACGCCAGTAAGACCCCCACGACCAACTGATCCATACACAACAAGGGAACACACGTCATGACCACCATCAGCATCATCGGCTCGGGCAACATGGCCACCGCCATCGGCACCCGGGCGGCGAAGCACGGCCACACCATCGAGCTCATGAGCCGCAACACCGCCAAGGCTCAGGCGCTCGCCGACCAGATCGGCAACGGAGCCACCGTCGGCACGTTCGGCGCAAGGCCGGCGGGTGACATCGTCATCGTGGCCGTCCTGTACACCGGCGCGGTTGAAGTGGTCGCGCACTACGGCGATGCGCTGGCCGGCAAGATCCTCGTCGACATCACCAACCCGTTCAACGCCGACGCAAGTGGACTCGTGACTACCGCGGGCAACTCGGTGTCCCAGCAGATCGCCGCCGCCGCCCCCGAGGGCGCACACGTCGTGAAGGCATTCCTCCTGGTGGGCCTGGCACGCAACGGCGCCGGCTTCGACATCGCCTTGGGCGCCGAGGTCCTCTGAAGATTCTCTCCAGGAGTGAACATGGCCACGGTGGTATTTATCAACCGGCTCCAGCCGGCGGACGGTAAGCGCGACGCTCTGATCGGCCTCCTACGCGAGTTCGCCGACTCGATCAACGCCGACCCGGAATGCCTTCATTATTCGGTCCACGAGCCGATCGATGACGAAGCCACGCCCTTGACCGTCATCCAGGCCCACACGTCGGTCGCCGGCTTCGAGAAGCACGGCGAATGGATGGCGCCGAACATCCCGCGGCTGGTTCCGCTGCTCGCGTCCCCGCCCGACCCTCCGGTCTTGCTCCGGTCGGTATCGCTGGGCGGCGATCCGAAGGAGTCGTTCTCCGCGTAGTCGGGTACTGCTGCGGGCTCCGACGGCGTCGCCGGGGCCCGCAGCACCGAGATCAGACCTGACCGGCGAAGAGTCCGAGTCGGAACCCCACTCCGATTTCCTGGTCAGCAGCACGACCCTGAGAGCGGGCTCCACTACAATCTGGTCCGCGTCTACGATCCTTCGACCGGCCGCTACCTGACCCAAGATCCGTTCGGGCTCGTGCCAGCTCCAAACCCTGGCGTCTATCTACACAATCCCACCGTGTGGGCCGATCCTCTCGGCCTCATGCCCGACGCCTGCAAGGTCACCGTGTCGCCCATGGATTCCGATTGGGCCACGAAGGGCGCGCATGTCCATATCGACGGCAAAGAGGTCCGCGTATTTCCAGATGGCAGCGGAGGCATAGGAGTCGATCCAATTCGAATGAGCCATGGCGTGCCGACCGATGCGCAAATGCAGCGAGTGCAGGATCTTCTCGCATCAGATCCGAAACTTCGTGCGGATATGATCGCGAAAGCGCGAGCGGCCATGACAGAAATGAATGCCGACAATTGGGGTAATTCTCTGAATCGGGCCATAGAAATGAATTCCTAATAAAAGCACTCGAGAAGATGGGGTGATCCAAGGTTGCCGAACTATGCAGACTTTCTCGCAGACGTCGTACGCACCGGCTCGGTTATGGGTATAAAGAGTGGAGCATCGATCACTGACATCGAAAGAGCAATCGGCTCCGAAGGATACATCGATGATACCGATAAGCGAAAGAGGTTCCTTCGCCGAGACTACGGACTGGTGGAGTTCGCTCTGGAGCGAGACGAATCCGGCGAATGGCGCTGCCGAAGCGCGAAGGTGCAGGTACATAGACTGAAGTATGATACTCAAGTCCCCGAAGAGATCTCGCACAAGTACGGAAGATTCCCCGAACAAGTCGCTACACCGGATCTCGTGCACGCACTGGGCTCTCGTGGTATAGAACTTGAAGAAATCAAGAACGATTCCACTGGGTACAAATATTACAGAACTCGCTGCTCGGATAGTCGAGTGATTACTGAAAACGACGAGACGCAACCGGAAACCCTCTCCAGCACTATCTGGTCAATCTCGGCATGGTGGACCGCGTAGCAACCCTCTGAAGCGGTCCGGATGGCCAGCTCGGCCGCTCGGGCGATCAAATACCTGCACCCGGGAGCAAGAACCCTTCGAATCAATGGCGAGGGCATTGAGCGCGAATCGGCAGGCACCCATATCATTCACGGTGCGATGCCGATGGCGGAAATCAGGACGACATCAGACCAGTGCGTGTCGCCGTCATCGCTACGGTGATGGCCAGCCGTGATGTGACGGCCTGTGGCACAGCCATCCTCAGCCGGTTACATCTGGCCGTGGCGAACCGGGCCGGCTGGTTCGTATCCGGCTCGGGTCGGCGGTGACGTTGTGCACGCTGCCATGGCCGGGCTTCGTGCCGGACGAGGTGACTGGGCGCCGCCACGGTCGCCCTGGTCCGGACGCGAAAACGGCGGGCCGAATGGCCCGCCGTGCTGTGCTCGGTGCTGATTGCGGCTCAGTTGCCGGGGTTGGCGTCGCGGTCGTGGCTGGTGGGGTGACCGTCCTTGTCGTACCACTGGCCGTTCGCGTCGCGGGTCCAGCCTTCGAATTCGGTGCCGATCAGGCTGTCGACCCCCCAGCGTTCCCCCAGGCCGAGTGAGGGGGACCGTGCAGGTTCGGGCGGGGCATTGCGGCGTTTTTCGTTGAATGCAGCGAGTATCTCGCGATTGCGCGCCCGTTCTTCATCAGAAGGGATCAAGCCTCGTGCTTCCGATTCCTCGCGGCTGTAGAAGGTGAAACGGCCGACTTTTTCCGAGTCCGGTTCCGGCATGGGTGTCTCCTATCGTTCGGTCAGCGTGATAATGATGCGACCCGTTTCCGGATCGGGCACTTTGCTCTCGCAGTAGAATTGTTTCCGTTTTGAACATGACTTCGGTGGACTGACCGCCCGAGGTACCAGGAAGCCCCCGGAGAGCGGTTCTCCGGGGGCTTCGTGGCGTCTCTCTCGGGGGTGGCCAAAGCCGGTCAGGCCAGGCCGGGGGCCGTGGGCGGGCCGTCGCCGGGCGCGACGCTGCGGATGGCGCGCGCTGTGGTGGCTGGCCTCGGCGGCATCGGCGAGCGCGGCGGCCACAGTCGTGGTGATTTCTGCGAACTCGGCGGCCAGCCTGGCGGCCTCCCGATCCAGGGCCGGGGTGTAGGCGGTCACGGCGGCCGCTTCAGCGTCGGCCCCTGCTGTACCTGGTTCGATCCTCTCCGCGCGTCACTTCTTGTCGTCTTCGGGGGTCCATCCCTCGTACTCGGTGCCCGACAAGTCATCGTGGAACCGCTCGGATAGGTCGACACGTTCGGACTCGGGAACCGCGGCCATGCGTGCACGGTGCGCGGCCGCGCGGGCCAGGTATGCGGCCGTCTCCTCGTCGGTCAACGGCGGAACACCCGCCTCCTCGGCGGTCTGAAACAGCTTGCCCGCAATCCTCTTGGCCATGTCTATTTCTCCTAATTCCTAAACTTCCACCAGTGTAATCACATTGCGCATGGTCTTCGGGTCCACAGTGTTCTCCAAGCACCGGAATTTCGTACCCGACTTGAACAAGACTTCACCCTCGTTCTGTCCCGACCACGGCCCGTAATTCGACATGTTCTCGATCGGCTTACCAGTCTTGGAAATAATGGTGAATTCAGTATTTCCGTCGAATTTGCTGGACTCGCCGAACCGGGACGTTGAAACGAACGAATCTTCTGTAATGACTTCACCCTTTTGGTAACTTTCGATCACGTTGGCGGGCAGCTGAACCCTCCGGGTGACATCGCCTTCATAGTTGGGCAGCTTATCGAGCGCCTGATCCAGTTCGCGCACTCTGGCGGCCTGCTCCTCGGTGAGGTGTCCGTCTCGCAACGCCGCGTTCAAATCCTTGTATCCGCTTCCGGTGTAGCGGCTGATCGCGGCGTATTCCTCATCGGTGAGGCCGAGTTCTTGCGCGGTGGGCGCTTTGAACTCTTTCGGTGCCGCTTTCGGCTCCATCTTCGGCGTCGCCTTGGCCTTCAAATCCTTGATGCGTTTCAGTTCTTTCGCATGTTTAGCAAGGGTTTGTTCGGATTTCACCCCTTTTGCGATGGCCCGGTTGGCCTTGAACGCATCGATGAGCGCGCGAATCGGGCGCGCGAATCGGGCGGCAATGGCCACGACACGCGCGCTGGCCACGGCGGCACCGATACCGAAGGTCACCACGCTTGCCGCGATGGCGATTGCGACGGTGATGAGCAGCTCTTTGAGCAGCTCTTCGCCCAGATCCTCGAGGACCTTTTTCATGTTTTCGCGCAGCTCGACCAGGCCGTCGTGGTGGTCTTTCGCGCTCGCGGACAGTTCATAGAATGCGGCGGTGGTGGTCAGGGCGGCGTCACGCAGGGCGCGCAGATCTTCATCGATATGTTCGTATTCGGGGCTGACAATCGCCTCGAACGACCAGGCGACCCGTTCCAACTCCCCCGCCATCTTTGCCACCGGTCCGGCGTCGGCAATCTTGGTCCAAGTGTCGGCGGCGCGCGCGAGCAGATCGACATTGCCGTCCGGGATGGTGATCCCGATGGCTTCGGCCAGTTTCACACCGCCATCGATCAGGCCCTGGCCGGGTCCTCCGGCGCTCGGCAGCGGCACCCGGCACAGGTATGCCACGGGGCCGGGGGTGGCCGGTTTATCCGGTGCCGGGGTGTCGGTGCCGACCGTCGCGTTGTATTCGGCAACGGCGTGGTTGTAGCCCATGTCCAGCAACACGCACCCGTAGGCGTGCACGGCTTCGGCGAGGTCATTGGACATGTCCAATAGCTCTTCGGCACGTGTGTCGTAGGTCTTGGCCCATTTCTTGGCCTCGTCGTACGACCCGGTCATGGCGTGGCATTGGTCGAGGGTCGGCCAAAACGAATCAACGGAGGCGAACCAGCCGGCGGCCAGAGAGACGAGCTTGTTACCGGCGTCGTAGTAGACGCTGGTGTCGACATCGAGAACGGTTGCGGTCACGTGCGTCCCAGAGCGCGCAGGTTCTCGGTTACCGCGTCGTTGTAGGCGGTGTGCGCTGTGCGGGCTGCGGCCTGCATGGCCTCGATTCCCTCCCGTACTTCCTGCGCCGCAGTAGCCCATTCTTGATGCGCTTCGGCTTGCTTGTCGGCGGCGTGGCCGTTCCAGCTCTGTTGCATTACGGCCATGCGTTCATCGATCTCGCGCAGGGATTCCCGTAGGAAGTCGTTCAGTCCGCCGATGCGGGCGGTTACGTCGTCCAGGTGGTCGAGATCGACCTGATACCTCATGTGCCACAGTCCTGTTCGGTTGCGCGGAATCAGCTACGGGAGATCCAGTGAGGATTGCCGCAGCCCGGTGGCGTTGGTGGTGTCGGTGCCGGTGTATTCGACACCTACCACACCGAGCAGCTCAGCCATGGTGTTCAGGGCCTCGAGCACCTGCAAGGCGCCGTCCCGGGTCTCCTCCCACCCCGTCGAATAGGCGGTGGCCGCAGTACCTTTCCAGCTCGTCATCAGCCCCTGCACGTCTGCGTCGGCCGACCGCACACCGTTGACGAGAGTTTGCGCGGTCCGCTGCACATACTGTCCGGCATCCGAAACATGGTCAGGCACAATCGCAAACGGCGCCCCCGTGGTTGGTGAACCTTCAGCCATGCACATTCTCTCAGTCGTCGGTCGGTCTTGGTCTCAGTAGGTTAGACGCGGACCACGCACGTACGGTTCCATCAGAGACCTCTCGATCCGGACCACGCATCGGTGGCCACTCGTTAACAAGCTAGTCGCCGGATAGGACGACAATTCCGGTGGTCTGAAACTTCAAGGGCGGCCGTGGATGTCGGTTCGTCGCCGCGAGCGCGCGGATGAGGTCGTTGACGAGTTTGCGTTGCTCTCGACCGAGGAGAGCTGCTTCCGGTGGCGGGGTGTATGCCTCGTCGGATTCGAGCGCGATACTGGACCAGTGCGCGACATCGCGCACGTTGAGCTTCAGGGCTCGAGCGGCGGCGTGGATGGTGTCGATCGAGGACGTGCTCGGGGTTGTCGATCAACCGGCTGACCGCGGTCGGGAATCAGGACGACATCAGACCGGTGCGCGTCGCTGTCATCGCCACGGTGATAGGCAGGCGTGATGTGACGGCCCAGTACGGTGATCCCCTCAGTCGGTTACATCTGGCCGTGGCGAACCGGGCCGGTTGGTTCGTAGGTGCCCACCGCAACGGTGACGGCGGTCCTGGCAGCCAAGAGCCGCTGTTCGAACATATTCGGGTAGACGGTCGGATCCCGACCCGGGGCGAGCATCTGGTGTTTCTGGAAACTGAGACCTGCCGCCGCCTACTGGATCGGCTGGATGCCGCGTGGCCGATGCCGGTGCTGAAGACCGCGACGCTGCGCGATCGGGTCGCCGCGCATCGGGCGGCGCGGACCCTGCTCGGTCGAATTCTCGAGTACGGCGAACGGCTGTCAGCGACGGATAACACGTTGCGCCGCAGCGGTCTTTCGGTGCCCAACGGGGCGAATTCGGATGAGGTGGCTCACCTTCTCGAAGCGTTCGCCGCGGTGGAGGCGGAACTCGCATTGCAGCAGACCGGGGTGCCCTGGCTCACTTCGCCGACCAGCTCGACACCTGGTGTCGTGATTCCCGGGCAACCAGCAACTTGCGCGAACTGGCCGAGCGTTTGCGAAAAACTGCCGAGGACGATGGAGATCAGCCACAGAAGAGCGTTGGCTGAAGGGTTTCCGGGCCGCGCATGCCGGCCGGTCAATCGTGGTCATCTCGACGATGCGCCGGACAGCCAACGTCGAGCGCGGCCGAATACAGAATTCTTGCGCCCGCGTGTTCGATCGATGGCGTTGCACCAGCGGGGCAACGCCTCTCGTGCGGCAAGCCACGTCTGGGGTATCCCAACGATCGGACCCGTGCGGTTGCCGGTGTAGGCGGCGACGATCCCGCCGACGATGGCGCTGGTGGTGTCGATATCTCCGTCTGCCGCAATACATGTGGTGACTGCGGCCGGGTAGTTGTCCAGATATGTGGCCGCGACCCACATCGTGAACGGCACCGTATTCTGCGCGGTGACCAGAGATCCGTTGCCGAGTTCGTTCGCGGCCTCGGCGGCGGGGGCTCCGAGCAGGGTGCGGGCGCGGCGGATCAGCCGGGTCGTGTCACTGTGGTCGAGGCGGTCCAGGACGTTGGTAATGAATTCGGTTGGCGTGGGCCGTGTTCCGTTCAGGCGGGCATGCGCGGCTTGGGCTGCGGCGAGTGCAACCGCGACGGCACCGGTGACCCCTTCGGGATGCAGATGTGTCACCTGCGCCGACCGGACCGCTTCGGCGACAACCTTTTCCGGATCGCCGGCATAGAAGGCACCCAACGGGGCAACCCGCATGGCCGCACCGTTGCCACAGGAACCCTCGTCACCGAACGCGGCCCCGGCCGCCTTGCGCCAATGCACGCCATCGCGGACTCGACGCAAGGTGCCGACCGTGGCGAAGCCGTAGTCACGGCCCGGGTCGAAGCGTCGCGCAAAAGCGGTAGCAAGCCGATCCTGGTCGATCCCGCCGCGACTGCACAGCTCGGTAACCACAGAGCAGGCCATCTCGGTGTCGTCGGTCCACCCCCACGGTCCGGCAGGAAGATTACCTGCCCGAAGATCTGCGATGGATCGGCGCATGATCGGGAACTGCTGCCCCAAAGCGTCCCCCACGGACAGTCCATCCAAAGAATCAAGCATCAAGTCGACATGCATTGCGTCCGATGATAGCCAAGGGGAAGACGATCTACGCGGATGGCGAATGTGTGATCGAGGCAACTATCCGGAAATTCCGGATAGTTGCCTATCGAAGGCGCTCGCGAGGTCGAGCGCGTGTACGAGATGTACACGCGATATGACGACGGCGCCGAAACCTCGAAGCCGCTTGGTGCTCAGTTCAGTTCACCGAAGTATCGGGCGGATAGCGAGTCCCGAGGCGGGAACGGTCTCGGTAGAAGAAGTTCAGGACGAGATCGTCGGCGATCTGGACCAATTCGTCGCGGCCCTCGACCGCAGATACCCACTCGTGCGGCAGGGCGGACAATCCGTGGGCCGCACCGATAAGGTTGCCGGCCACCGCGCCGGTGGAATCGGAGTCGCCAGAATGGTTCACCGACAGCAGCAGCGCGCCACGCACGTCGCCGGTCCGGAACGCGTATAGCGCGCAGTAGACGGCGATGGCGAGACACTCCTCGGCGACCCAGCCCTGCCCGACTTGCTCGACCCGCTCCGGCGTCGGCGGGCCGAGATGTGCGAACGCCAGCGCACCGGTCAGGGCGGACACCGTCTCGGAGCTGTCTGCTGGCATCGAGGTGAGTCGGATGATGATGTCGCGCACGGCGATCGGCAGTTCGACCCCACCCAGCACGCTGTCGATCAGGGCCGCGAACGCTCCCGCGGCAAGATAGCCGGTCGGATGGCCGTGGGTGAGTTGGGCGCATCGCATCGCGGCGTCGAACGCCTTGTGTGGACCGAGCGCGGCGAGACCGAATGGTGCTGACCGCATCACGGTCCCGCATCCCTTCGAATTCGGATTCACCGGCCCCGGCTCGCCGGGCAGATGCGGCGCCCGATATTCCTTCGCTTGGAGCCGCAACCCACTCGTGCACGCATGGCCCGGCGACCGCATCGCATAAAGGAACTGCCGCCCCGCCAACCAGCCGTCGGGTTCGGGCGCGGGCTTGGCTTCCTCCTGAGTGGTCAGCCAGCGCAGATACGCGCGCCGCAGCACTGGAGCCGGATCCGCGCCGGGCGGACAACGCAGCAAGCCTTCGGCGGTGAACAACGTCATCTGCGTGTCATCGGTAATCTGCTGCGGCGCATCGGGCATCAGGCCAGGCAGGAAATCGGTGACGCCGGCCACCCCATGCCGCTCCCTGATCTGCGCCAACTGCAAAAACTCGATCGGCCACCCGAGCGCATCACCAACCGCCCCACCCAACATCGCCCCACGCACCCGATCGAATAACTTCTCGTCTTCCCGCACGGCCACCGATCCTTGCACCGATCTGAACCTGTCGGCCAAGCGGAGTGGATCGGGACTGCCCCGGATCTGATTGACTCGCTGACCTGCCCCAGGACTTGGTTACCCGTCGGAGTGTGAATCTCAGGCGGTGACGGATAGATGTTCGTAGCGTAGTTCGTGCTCGATCGGCGACACATAATCGAGCTGGGAGTGACGGCGTTGACGGTTGTAGAAGATCTCGATGTAGTCGAAGATCGCGTTCGCCAGATCGAGGCGGGTCCGCCATCTCTTCCGGTTCAACAGCTCGATCTGCATGCTCGACCAGAACGATTCCATCATCGCGTTGGTGTGTCCTGAAGGTGAGAGGAAGGTCGTGATGTAGAAGCACGAATCTTGTTGTCGCCGTGCTGTTGTGGAGATGAAGGAAGGTCCTTCGGTATCGGCATGCAGGTGCAGGTACCAAACCGCCCCGAGCTGCTGCGGTGAATGAGTCGTGGTGGTGAGCGTCGTGGGAAAAGCGGCACAAGATGCGGCAGGTATGGGCTGAGAAGGCGAACGTGAGTGAACCACTGATGACGTGTCGTTAGATGTAAGTGACATCGAAACCGGGGCCTCAATGCTGTCCCGGGATGAGTCAGACGAGTGCCTGCTGATTGGTCTGGTGGTGTCCGGCATGAAGGTGGCGCGAGCTCGGTCCGGGCTCCACAACGGAACAGGAGAACTCCTCGACGTGAAACGGTGTCCGCTGGTTGAGGTGGGCGCGAGACGGGTGCAGAACCTGGTTGCGTGTCAGGAGGGCGGAACGCCCCGTAGTAGCGGTGAAGCTCCTGTAATGGGGGCGGAGCGAAGGGGGCGTGTTGTTGGGTTTCGATCGCTGATCAACCAGTAATGGGAGGAATCTGATGACCGAGACGAGATCGGTAGGCAAGCCGTTCGATATCCCGAAAACTTTGGTGTGGAACGCATATCAGAGAGTCAAGGCCAACAAGGGAGCGGCCGGTGTTGATGGGCAGTCGCTGGCGGAGTTCGAACAGGACGAGAAGAACAACCTGTTCAAGCTTTGGAATCGGCTGTCGTCGGGAAGCTATTTTCCGCCGCCCGTTCGGGCGGTGGAGATCCCGAAACATGGTGGCGGGGTCCGGACCCTCGGGGTCCCGACTGTCGCCGATCGGATAGCTCAGACTGCGGTGGCCATGGTGTTGAATCCTGAGGTGGAGAAGGTGTTCCACCCGGATTCGTATGGTTATCGTCCGGGCCGGTCGGCGTGGGAGGCGGTGGAAACGTGCAAGCAACGGTGTTGGCGACAGCCGTGGGTCATCGATCTCGATATCCAGGGCTTCTTCGATAACGTTCCGCATGGTCCCATCGTCGCCGCTGTCGAGAAACACACCGAGTTGCCGTGGGTTGTGCTGTATGTGAAGCGGTGGCTCATCGCGCCTATGCAGCAGACCGATGGGACGCTCTTTGGGCGGGACAAGGGGACTCCGCAGGGGTCCGCGATTTCGCCGTTGTTGTCGAATCTGTTCATGCACTACGCTTTCGATGTCTGGTTGGATCGAGAGTTCCCGTCGATCAGGTTCGAGCGGTACTGCGACGACGCCGTAATCCATTGCGCCAGTGAGAAGCAAGCGGAATTCGTCCGCGACGCGATCGGGCGCAGGCTGCGGCAATTCGGTCTGAATCTGCACCCGGACAAGACCCGGATCGTGTATTGCAAGCAGGAGGGTCGTGACCTGGATTTCCCGGTCACGGAGTTCACCTTCCTCGGGTTCACGTTCCGGTGCCGGGCATCTCGCTTGCGGGACGGGAGGCTGAAATCCGGCTTCCTGCCCTCGGTGAGCAAGCAGGCGAGGAAGTCCATGGCCAGGACCATCCGGAACTGGCAGTTGGGTCGCTGGACCGCGCTGAGCTTCAAGGAGATCGCCGCGATGATCAACCCCGTCGTGGCGGGCTGGATCAACTACTACGGGCGCTTCTACAAGTCCGAGTTGATCCGATTCCTCGAGCAAAGGATCAATCCGTTCCTCGTGAAATGGGCGAGGAGGAAGTACAAACGGTTTCGCCGTGCATCCGGGAAAGCCCGGAGGCAACTCGCCGAGATAGCTTCGGTTTATCCGGGCATGTTCGCGCACTGGAAGCACGGCGCATTGCCTACTGGTTCAACAGCGGGAGCCGTGTAACGGGAGACTGTTAAGCACGGTTCTGAGAGCGGCGGTGGGTGCGATTCCCGCCGCCGACTCACCTCATACCCGTCACCGATGGTGCCGAACGACGGCATCAGCCCGGCGGAGCGGATCTTGTTCGTAAACGCCCAAGAGGTGAACTGAACCCCGTGGTCGGCGTGAACGATCCCGCCCGGCACCGGCTTTCGGTTCTTGATTGCCATGTCGAGCGCGTTCACGACCAGGATCGAGTCCTGGGAATTGTCGATCGACCAGCCGACAATCTTGCGGCTGAAGGTGTCCATGACTGCGCAGCAGTAGACCTTGCCCTCTCGGGTCGGATGTTCGGTTATGTCGGTGACCCACAGCTCATTTGGCGACAGTCGGTGGAACTTGCGGCGCACGAGATCATCGGAAGTAGCAACACCGCGGAGTCGCTTCACCTTGGCCGGGCCGGGAAGACCGGCGATGCCCGCCAGGCTCATCAGCTCGGCCACCAGGTGCTCGCTGACCACGATGCCCATTCCGCGAGTCAGTTCCGCATGGACTCTTCGCGATCCGTAGGTTTGACGAGATGCGTTGTGCACCTCCCCGATCAGGCCGGTGAGCCACTGGCGGCGCATCTTCGTCGGCGACAGCGGGCGCGTCCGATATCGGTAGTAGCCGGGGCTGCTGACCCCGAGGAGCCGACAGCACACCTTGGCCGGGTGCCCGGCATCGACGAGAGTGTCGATTACCGGGTGAACCCTTTTGGGGCAGGGCGATCCTCACCGAGCAGCTTGGCTGCCTTCTTCAGGATCTCGACCTCGGTTTCGAGTTCACGAATCCGCTTGTTGGCCTTGGCCAGCTCGGCGTTGTCCGCTGTGGTCGTGCCGGGGCGTTCACCGCGGTCGATCTGGTCTTGGCGGACCCAGTTGTGCAGAGCGGCGGCGCTGATCCCGAGCTCGGCGGCGGCGGTGGTGATCTGTTTGCCGGCTCGTACGAGCGCGACAGCTCGGAATCGGAACTCCGGCGGATACGGTCGGGGCATGGATCGGAGCCTCTCAGCAAAGGCCGATCTTCACACCGAAACGGGTAACTGAACCCTGGGGCAGGTCAAGGAGTCAACCGAAGCCAGGGCAGTCCCGATTGCGTCGGATGAATCTTGAGCACGGGGCGGGGCAGGCGTTTCACCGTATGGTCGGTAGTTGTCCTGCCGCGGGACTGTCGACAGTGTGGGTGCGTGAGCCGAGTTGGTGGTAGATCAGGTCGTTGAGCTGATCGCGCCGGTAGGGGGTGGCCGTGAGTCCGAGCCAGTATCGGGCGGGTATTTGGTTGAGGACTTCGGTGAAGGCGGATGCGGCGATGTGGTGGCATTCGTCGACGATGACGAATCAGCAGGAGGCATCTGCGGCGGTTGAACCACAGCAGGCGTACCAGTCATCGGATGCTCGGGCCACAAACGCGGCACGCATAACCCTTCCACTGGCAGGCGACAGACGGCCAAACTTGTTGTAACACTTCGTTGCTGGTCGCGCCGTGCACGATTTCGTGAGTGAAGATCGGCGCGCTGCTCGGGTTCCTATGGCGCTAACGTTGCCATGGCGTGCCGTGAACAGGCTGATTCCTGCGCCTCGTGCGCAGGGTCAATAGGTGCTCGCGGCGCGGTCAATCCGTCAATCGCACAAAGGGATTCCCATGTCCATCGAACCAGACGAACGCCTCGGCATACGCGGGCAAGCTAATGCTGTGGTGCGCGCCCTGATCAGCAGCGTTGTCGGTGTGTTCGCACTGTTAGTCGTCGTCGTGCTCGTCTCGAAGGCGCTCGGCCTGGGTGCGGAAGAGTCGGAATCGACTGCGGCGAGTACAACGAGCAGCTCAGCCCCTACCGCGCTGCCAACCACACCGGCCGCTGCGCCGGTGTCTCTGTCGGATCCGAGATGCGCGCCAGCGTCGGACAGTGTTGTCGCGCAGGTGCAAGCGGGCCTGACCATGGATGGCTACCGGCTCACCAATGCCACGGTGATCATTGACGGTCGTCTCACGTTCTTCGGCGCGACGACCCTCGACGCATCCGGACAGATGGAAGAGCGTTCGGACGTGTGGATCCTGCGCGACCACGTCGTCTACGCCTCCACCGGTGGCGCACGCAGCAACTCGCAATTCCCGAAAGCCTCGTCGTCACCGCTGAGTATTTCGCCGGCAGACGAGCGGGTGCGAGCCGTGGATGCCTGTGTAGTGGATGCGACGCGCAGAAGTTGATGCACCTGTGGGCGCGACGGATCGGGAGAGGTCGCAGCGAGTGGTAGACCGGACCGCGCGGAACCCCGTATCCAGTGTCGTCAGAGTCGCATCAATATCTGCAATGTCGGGACTGCTGCACGGATAGGTGACAAATCGAGAGTTACCTGGCGACCGTTTCCGGGTCACCGTCGGCGTAACAGCGAAAGTGGCGGATCGAACGGCTCGTTTCGGCAGAGACCGCGACGCCCCGGGAATCAGCCGCTCCCGATATCGCTACGTGCCTCGGTGGTTGCGGCCGTGATTTCCGGCACTACGTCCAGATCTGCTGCCGCATATGCCGTCCGATCCTCCGGGCCGCTCGCCCGAGCGTCATCCTTCGGCAGTAGCGCAAGGAAGTTGCGAACGAGAGCCCGATCGTCATCGACCCGGTGAGCCACGTAAACCGTTGTCGTGGCGGTGGTTTCGGTGAGTGGCACGATGCGCACGGTCTGCGGCGCGGTGAACGTCGCGCTGCGCGGTGCGATAGTGACGCCCAGCCCCTCACCCACCAGGTGGAGGATGGTGGTCCAGTTGTTGCCCTCCTGCACGATGCGGGGCCGGTAACCAGCTTCCACCAGGGGTCGCAGATTCTTGTCGTGGGCATGGGAGCCCGCGGCCCGGGGGAAGAACACCAGCGGGTCGTCGGCGAGGTCGGGGCCGGTGAGGGTGGCATGGTCCGCCAGCGGGTGATCGACCGGCAGCACCGCCATGAACGGCTCGGTATGTCGGCGACCTCGGCGAAGGAGTAGCGGAAGACGTCGTGCAGAACGAACGCCACCCGCTCGGCCGGTGTCATGGAATCCAGCACGACGAGGAAGGCCATGCTGATCGACTCGTCGAGGGTGACGCGGTCGGCGGGATCGACGGAGCCGGGGCCGTCGAGCCATTCGGACCGGCCGGGTACCGGCTCCGGAATCCAATCGCCCACATAGCGTTCCCGCCTGGCGCGGGCCGAGCCGAGCAGATCGAGGCAGATCCGGCTGGCGACCGTGGTCAACCACGCGCCGGGCGCCGCCACCTCCCGCCCGGACAGCGCGTACCAGCGCGCGTAAGTCTCCTGCACCACATCCTCGGCCTCGGCCAGGGAGCCGAGCAGCCGGTAGGCCAGATTGATCAGCTGACCGCGTTCACCGATCACCCCGGGCAGGTGCGGGTCAGTCATGGTCGGGGTTTGTGCGTCCCTCACCGAAATCGACGAATCAGCGACCCGATTTGTGGGGCGGCCTGACATTCCGGACGGCTGTGTCGTCGGAAGGTCGTGACACTTTCAGCAAATCAGGAGTTCCGGAAATGATCAGAATCGGCATCATCCTCGGCAGTACCCGGCCCAACCGCAACGGCCCGCAGGTCGCCCAGTGGGTTCTGGACTCGGCATCGCAGCGTGGCGACGCCGAGTTCGAACTGATCGATCTGCGCGACCACCCGCTGCCGCATCTGGACGAGCCCGTGGCGCCGATGTTCGGCCCGTCGGTGCATGCGCACACCCGCGCCTGGGCTGAGCGAATCGCCCCGTTCGACGGCTTCGTGGTGGTGACCCCGGAGTACAACGGCGGCGCCCCCGGGGTGCTGAAAGAACGCCATCGACCACCTGTGCACGGAATGGACCGACAAGGCGGTCGGATTCGTCTCCTACGGCGTGAGCGGCGGCGCCCGCGCGGTGGCGCAGCTGCGGGTGGTCTGCAGCACGCTGGGCATGGCCGATGTGAGCCGTCCGGTGGAGATCTCGGTGCTCGCCGATTTCGAGAACCACACCACCTTTACACCGCGCGACCGCCACACCACAGCGCTGAACACCTTGCTGGATCAGCTCATCGCATGGAGCACCGCTCTGGCGCCGCTACGGCGGCCCGCCACCGATACCCCGCACATCAACTCCGAAGGAATCAATCATGACGAGCCCGAACGACTTTCAGTCACGCGCTGACCGTATCGAGGTAGATGAAGTCGAGATTCGCCGGCAAATCGACAAGGTAGTCGAAGGACTGCGCGCCAGGGATCTCGAGGCCGTGAAACAGCTGTACACAACCGACGTCGTGTCCTTCGATGTCGAGCCGCCGCTCCAGCATGTCGGGATAGCGGCGAAACTCGAGAACTGGTCGAAAGTCTTCACGGTCTTCGAGAATGTGACCTATGAGGTTCGCGACCTGACGTTCACCGTAGGCGATGATGTGGCATTCGGCACGCCTTTGCTCGTCTCAGCGGCACGCTGAAGAACGGGGCCACAACGAGCGGTATGTGGGTCCGGGTCACGTACGGCATGCGGAAGATCGACGACACCTGGTTGATCGCGCACGATCAGGTGTCGGTGCCGCTCGACATCCCGAGCGGCAAAGGTGTGGTCGACCTCGAGCCCTGACGGGTCGCAGGAACCGACCATGGCTGCGCGGCCTACGACTGATTGGACACTAGTTTTCGATGCGAGGCTGCTCGCGTTCGTGGTGATCAGTTCAGGAAGGTCGTGATCCGGGGGATCGTCGCGGCGGGGCAGTCCTCGTGCACGGTGTGGCCGCAGCCGGGCAGGATGACCGCCTCGGCGTGGGGGATGCGGTCGGCCAGTCGTGTTGCTTGTGAGGACGGCAGCCATTGGTCGTCGCCGCCCCAGAGCACCAGGGTGGGTGCGGTCACCTGGTTCAGTCCGGCGTCGGTGAGGCGGTAGTCGAGATTTCGCCACAGGGCCAGGAAGCCGTCACGGTTGGAGGGCCGGGAGAACGGCGGGTAGAACTCGTCGATCAGTTCGTCGGTGACGAGATCCTGGTGCGCGAACGTGCCGCGGATGCTGTCGGCGTAGAAGGACCGGGTCGTGAGATTGGTGGTCAGTTCACCGATCACTGGCGTCTTGAACAGTGGTGTGATCGGAGCTTTTCGGCGTCCAGGCCGGGGGCGTCCAGGAGCACGAGCCGCTCGACGCGTTCCGGATGCTGTTCGGCGAAGTACAGGCTCCAGGCCCCACCCCACGAGTGCCCGACCAGCGCGGTGCGGTTCAAGCCGACGGCGTCGAGGAAGGTCGCGATGGCGTCCGCCATGGCGGGCAGGTCGAAGGCGAAACCGGCGCTGTGCAATTCGGTGTAGCCCTGGCTGGGCAGGTCGACCGCGTAGACGGTGTGCTGCCGGGCGAGCGCGGGGACCGCCTCCCGCCAGGAGTAGCCCCACAGGCCGCCACCGGCGATCAGGACGACGGGTGATCCGCTACCCGAGACCGTGTAGTGGAACCGAGCGAGATCAGTTTCGACATACCGGGAGTCGATGCGCGTCAGGTAGTGCGAGGGCAGGTCCGAGCTCGGCGGCTCCCAGGCGTAGGCGACCGGAAGAGCCAGCGCGAACAGTGCGGTCAGGGTGGCGGCGAGCCCGAGGGCCAGGCGGCGGAAGCGGATTCTGAATCGCATGAGGTACTCCGTGGCAGGTGGATGTCTTCGACCAGAGGACGAGACAGCACCCGCCGACGTGATGAGGTGTAACCCATTTCGTAATCGGAACGCTCTCCTCAGCGCGCGCCGTGAGGTCAGACCAGGAGCCACCAGCACGTCCTCCGTGACGATGAAGCAAGGAGCCGATTCGAGCGCCCGGCGCCCATTGGAATTCCGTTGGTGGACTGTTGGTCTCGGCGCCGATGCTCGAGGAGCCCATTGGTTCCTCGAACGTACGGAGTTGAAAGACCATGAGCCGCAGGATCATCGGCGGTGCCGTCCGGGTCGCCGGTGTCCCGGTGCTCACCCAGATCCAGCGCCGCGTGAAGTCCTACAACCCCTGCACCTACCACCAGGGCGATGGCCACGACGTGAACCGCTGGTCGGAGAACACCTATGCAGGCTGGGGCTCGAACACCTTCACCACCGCCCGAGCAGCCGTCACCTGGTGGATGAACAGCCCCACCCACAAGGCCAACATCCTCGACGGCAACGTCACCAAGCTCGGTGTAGGTGTCCGTGCCGGCGCCGCCCGCCCCGGCTTCGACACCACCGACCCCGCGGGCATCTTCGTCCAGCAATTCGTCTCCTGCAGCTGACTTCCCGGGCCTTTCTGCGATTCGGTCAGCGCACTACGCCCCGCACCAACCGGCAACTACCAACGTCCGGCATGGTGTACGAGCCGGCGCGGGTGCGGGCCACCGATGCGGCGGACCTTCCGAGTAGTGATCAGCTACCGGACGACGGATGGCCGCTGCTGAGACGGTTGTTATGGGCGCCTTGACCGGGGAGTGCTTTTGTCGATGCGCCCATACGACGGGAACGGACGATCAGCGGGACAGCTGTCACCACTTCGTCGTGGTAGGGGCGGCGGATGATGGCGGTTCCGCGAGTCTCGACGTTGTCCAGACGCTTGTGGTGCGGAGCGGTCGTCATTGGTCGATGGTGGCCATGTTCGCGTCGTCGTGGCGGGCGCCGACCGCGGGTGTGAGCTGGTCGAGCCGGGCGAGTTGGTCGGTGGACAGGACCACGGCGTCGGCGGCGGTGTTCTCCTCGACGCGGGCGACTCGGCGGGTGCCGGGGATGGGGGCGATGTCGTCGCCCTGGGCGAGCAGCCAGGCGAGTGCGACCTGTGCGGGGGTAGCGCCGACCTCGTTCCCGACTGCCCGGACTTCATCGACCAGGCGCAGATTCTGGTCGAATGCCTCTCCGATGAATCGGGGATTGGTCTTGCGCCAGTCGTCGTCGGGGATGTCGGCGGGCGAGCGGAGTTGACCGGTGAGGAAGCCGTGCCCGAGCGGGGAGTAGGGCACGAACCCGATGCCGAGGCCGCGTAGCAGCGGCAGGAGTTCGTTCTCGGGGTCGCGGGTCCACAGCGAGTACTCGGTTTGCAGCGCCGCGACCGGGTGCACCGCGTGGGCGCGGCGGATGGTTTCCGGGGATGCCTCCGAGAGTCCGATGTGCAGGATTTTGCCCTCGGCGACCAGTTCGGCCAGCGCCCCCACGGTTTCCTCGATCGGTGTGCCGGGGTCGACGCGGTGCTGGTAGTAGAGGTCGATCCGGTCGGTGCCCAGCCGTTTCAGGGAACCTTCTACCGCGGCCTTCACGTTCGCGGCGCTGCTGTCGATGACGCGGGGTCCGCCTCCGGAATGCGAGACCAGGCCGAATTTGGTGGCGACGACGACCTCGTCGCGACGGCCGGCGATGGCCCGGCCGACGACCTCCTCGCTGTGGAAGGGGCCGTAGATCTCGGCGGTGTCGATATGGGTGACACCCAGGTCGAGCGCGCGGTGGATGGTGCGGATCGACTCGTCGTCGTCCAGACCGCCGCCGGAGGTGTAGGTGCCTGCCATGGTCATGGCGCCCAGACCGATCCTGGATACCTGCAAGGTGCCGAGAGAAGCGTGCTTCATCGGTTTCTCCTTCGTCGGTGAGAGATAGTCAGGGAGGCCGGGGTGCCCCACCGGAGTACAAGCCTGTCGGTGTTTCCCTGGACTCCAGCCAACACCGTGGCCCGCGGTCGAGACAGAGCCTGGCGAGAGGGTTACTCACGGTGACCCTTCAGGGGTCCTGCCTGCATCTACGCTCGTAACCATGGACGAGAAGGAGGCAGCGCGCACCGCGGTCCGCGAGTTTCTCAGCACCCGCCGCGACCGAGTCTCTCCTGCCGATGTCGGCCTCCCTGAGACCGGTACCCGACGTCGCGTGAAAGGTCTGCGCCGCGAGGAGGTCGCGCTGCTGGCAGGTGTCAGCCCGCAGTACTACATTCGCCTCGAACGCGGCAAAGCCACCGGCCCCTCACCCGGGGTCGTGGATGCCGTCGCCACGGTGCTGCGACTCGACGACGACGAACGTGCCCACCTCGACCGGCTACTCGCGGCACTGACCCCCGAAGCCCGCAAACACCGCAAACCCCCGGTCAAAGACACCGTCAGCCCCGGGATCCGAGTCCTGTTGGACTCGATCGACCACCTACCGGCCGTGGTATTCAACAGCCGCCTCGATGTCCTCGCCGTCAACGACCTCGGACGAGCCCTCTACGCGAGCATGCTCGACGTCGAAAACCCGCAGAACACAGCACGATTCATATTCCTCGACGAACACGCCGCCCGGGCACTGTTCCCCGAATGGGAACGCATAGCCGATGACACCGTGTCCATCCTGCGCACCGAAGCCGGCCGACACCCCGACGACCCGCAACTGATCGCCCTCATCGGAACCCTATCCACCCACAGCCGGACATTCCGGACCCGCTGGGCCGCCAACGACGTCAAAACCCACAGAGCGGGCACCAAAGCCTTCCGGCATCCTCTCTTCGGCGAACTCGTCCTGCCCTATGAGAACCTCACCATCGACGCCGTCGGCGGCCAGGTGCTGACCGTGTTCACCCCACAACCGGGCACCTCCGAACACGACGCGATCCAACTACTCGCCAGCTGGACCGCACCCTCGAACCCGGCGCCGACCCAGAGTTCCCCGAAAACCTGACCTGACCCGACCAGCCCTCACCAGGCGACATCGCAGCCGGGTTCGGGCGTTACCTGCCTGTGGCTCGCAGCGGTAAGTGGCGGTGATGGGCGGAAGGTCAGCTCACCGGCGTCGAGGCGGGGGTTGCCAGGCGCCATCGAGCGCCGACCCCGACGCGGTCAGGCTGCCTGAAACCCCGGTCGACGAGGACCGGGACCGCGATGAGCCCTGGCACCACCAGCGGAACCAGCAGGCCGAAGATCTGCCAGCGTTCGGTGACCGGCTTGCCGGGCGACAGCGGCCGCTCGGCCGGAACGGGCATGTGCAGCTTGCTGATCCGAGCGCGATCCCGCGGTAACGAGCTGAAATCTAGCAACGCTAGACAAGCTAGTGGACGGATGTTACCGTTGCTCCAGTATCTAGCGCTGCTAGACTTTAGGGAGGGGCAGGTAGGCGAGGCCGGCCAGCCGCAGTACGAGTTCGTCACCAGCGAAGCTGACATCAAGATCGGAGGAGGTAGCCATCCTCCGCGATGTCGCGGTCCCGCTGAACCGCCGACGCAACGTGCGGGACGCGGCAGGCAACAGCTTGCGCTTTCCGCACCCAACAACTTCCGGCTGATCGCCGGGGGCACACCTGATATCGAATTCACTGAGGAGTAACTGACATGACCTTCACCATCAATGAACAGCAGTTCCTCGCGGAGGCCGGGATCGGTCGGCTGGCCACGGTGTCGCCCGACGGCGTTGTGCAGAATAACCCGACCAGCTATCGGGTGAACGCCGACGGCACGATCGACATCGGGGGCATGCGGATGCGTGCCAGTCGAAAGTACCGCAATGTCGAGGCGGGCAGCCGGGTGTCGTTCGTCATCGACCAACAGGTTTCCTTGGAGCCATACGTGATTCGCGGCATCGAGGTACGCGGCACGGCCGAGGCGCTCGATGACGAGGAGCCGCCGTTCCAACCCCAGGAACGCGCGGTCATCCGAATTCACCCCGAACGGGTCATCTCCTGGGGCATCGACAGCGGATCCTTCGACTTCACCAGTCGCGGCGCCGAGTAGTCAGGCATCGTGGGCGATCCCACAAGAAAGGCCGTCACCGACCGTCCGGTAGTGAGCGGAATGGACCGCGTCAGCGAGTGAGACCGGGCACCACGACATCGGTTACGCCGACCTTCGCTACGGTACTGGGGATCTGATTCAGCAGGACCATCGGTCAACATCCAGCGACCACGGCTTCATCGCGGTCGATATACGAAAACCCGGGCATGGCCCGGGGTTTCCGCAGCGTGGATCGGCCTCAGCGGGTGGCGATGATTGCCGAGCCGTGACCGAAGAGGCCCTGATTCACCGCGATGCCTGCACGGGCGTTCGCCACTTGGCGGCTGTCGGCCTGGCCGCGCAATTGCCACGTGAGTTCGCAGATCTGAGCGATCGCCTGCGCGGGGATCGCCTCACCGAAGCAGGCCAGCCCACCGCTGGGGTTCACCGGCACGCGTCCACCCAAAGTCGTTGCGCCGCTGCGCAGCAGGTCCTCGGCGCCGCCCGTGTCGCAGAGCCCGATGTCCTCGTACCAGTCCAACTCCAGAGCGGTCGAGAGGTCGTAGACCTCCGCGAAGGACAGGTCGGAGGGCCCGAGCCCGGCCTCCTCATACGCGGCGTGCGCGATGGCGGAACGGAACGTGTGCGGCGGGGGCTCGACGGCTACGGCGGAGTCCGTCGCGAAATCCGGCAGGTCGAGGACGGTTTTCGGGAACGTCGGCGTGACCGTCGACAGCGCCCGGATACGGACCGGGTCGGTGACGCCGTGGCGGCGGGCGTACTCCATCGACGTCAGCACCAGTGCCGCACCGCCGTCACTGGTCGCGCAGATGTCGAGCAGCCGCAGTGGGTCCGAGACGATCGCTGAGGCCGCGACCTCCTCGGCCGAAACCTCCTTGCGGTAGCGGGCGTACGGGTTGTTCAGGCCGTGCTTCGCGTTCTTCACCTTGACCGCGGCGAAATCGTCGAGCGTGGCGCCGTGCAGCGCCATCCGGCGGCGGGCATAGAGCGCGAAATAGATGGGGTTGGTGGCACCGAGCAGGTGGAAGCGCAACCAGTCCGGATCGTCGCGGCGTTCACCGCCGACCGGCTGGAAGAAGCCCTTCGGTGCGGCATCCGCGCCGATCACCAGCGCTACATCGGTCAATCCGGCCAGGATCTGGGCACGCGCATTGGCGATGGCCTGCGCACCGGAGGCGCAGGCGGCGTAGCTGCTCGAGATCCGCGCACCCGACCAGCCCAACGCCTGGGCGAATGTCGCACCGGAGACGAAACCGGGGTATCCGTTGCGGATCGTGTCCGCACCGGCGATGTAGCCGACGTCGAGGTGGTCCACCCCGGCATCGGCCAGCGCCGCGCGCGCCGCGACCAGCCCGTATTCGACGAAATTGCGCCCCCACTTGCCCCACTGGTGCATGCCCGCACCGAGGACGGCAATGTCGCGATCATTCGTGTCAGGCATCGACCGGCCTCCACATCCACACCGTGTGCTCCGCTTCCTCGTCCTCGTACAGCACGCCGAGGGTCAGTTCGACCGGCATGCCGACGGCCAGGTCGTCCACCGTGAGGCCGCGCTGGACCTGCCCGAGAATCACCATCTGCTCGACCTCGAGCTCCACCGCCGCGACGACATACGGCTCGAACGGATCGGGTGAGATATAGGGCGGGGGCGGCTTGTACCGGGCATCCGCGTATGACCAGATCCGGCCACGCGTGGAGAACAGGTACTCGACCAGCTCGGAGCCGTCCTTCGGACTTGCACACTGCGGGTTGCGACAGGCCAGCGTGTTCCGCGGGAAATACGGTGTGCCGCACACATCGCAGCGACTTCCCACGAGACGTACCGCGCCGTCGTCCGCAGTGAACCAGTCTGCCACCGCGGGGCGTTGTTCTTTCTGCACAAATCCGACGTTATAGGAACATGTTCTATTTTGGGGCTGAAATCTGCTCCGGCGATGTACGCGCGGAGGTACGGTGAGTGCGGATTGAGGACGCGACGAGACCCTCGAATCGACTTGGAGTACCACAACACCGATGGGCACCAAAGCCATTGACCCGCAGTCGATCCGCAACGTCACGATCATCGGAGACCCCGACGAGACGACGCGAGTCGTCCACCGCCTGTTCCGCCGTTTCGCCAGGACCGGGTCCGGCACGGCGGCCACGGTCCATTGGGTGACGAGCCGCGTCGATCACACTATCCATATCGCCGAGCTGTCGAGCCACGCGCCCATCGCGGACTTGGAGCGGTCCATCCGGGTAGCCGACGGGGTGATCGCGGTCGTGAACGCTGCCGTGAAGAGCACGCCGCGACTCGAGACGATACTGCGGCTTGCCGACGACCACCAGGTCGCACGGCTGTGTCTGGTGACCGGACTCGGTCATCCCGCCGCCGACTTCGACCGCCGCGTCCGCACGATCGCCGAGACGCGCGGGGCGGTGCCGTTGACGCTGCAGATTCCTATCGGCATCGGCACCGAGTTCGAAGGTGTCATCGATCTGGTCCCGATGTGGGCGCTCGAACGGATGGCCGTCGAATTCTACGGCAGCCATTGGAAAGTCGCCGAGCAGTGGTACCGCGACCTCGTGGCCACGGTGATGGAACAGGACCCGGCAGATTCGGACGCCATCCTCGGCCTGCGAGAGATCCCACCCGAACACTTGCACGAGCGCATCCGCTGCCTCACGCGCATCGGCGACGCGGTGCCCGTTCTGTGTGATGCGGCGCCATGGAGTGACGACATCGCCCCGCTTCTGGACGCCATCGTCCGGTATCTGCCGTCTCCGATGCACGTCTGTCAACCGGAACATGCCCTCGACTATTGACGGACGCTGGGACCACACTCGGACCTGTCGTGTTGCCGCGAACGAAGCCCTGCACACAGCACAACCCGACCGCGCCGACCACCGCGAGCGCCGCTGTGACAACGTCGCTTACCTCCTGGTCGTGAAAGGTTTGGTCGGGATGGTCGCGGTACCAGCACACCGTCTTCGCCGAACTCTCTTCGAAGTCTTGGATGGGTCTGTAGCCGAGGCCCGCGATCTTGTCCCAGGTCATCGAGGGTGTCGCTGACGTAGCCGCGGAGTCGATCAGTTCGTCGCGGTCGACCGCACTCGGCAGCTAGGAATTTGCTCGACGGCGGGACACAATATGTAGGGATGAATGTTCCAGGGTGATCTGTCGTGGTCGGCAGATCACCTCGCCTGCACTGATTGGAGGCGGACTGACGACATGCATCGAGACGGAGAGCGCCCGAAAGGGCTTTGTGTTTCCGCGCTGGCGGCGGTAGCGAACCCGTCGTACTCGCGAATCGATACGTGGAATCTGCTCGACGACGCGTGCCGGCAGCTCGCCGATGTCAATCGTGCCGGGCTGGACACCACCCACAACATCGCCCGGGTGCGACGCCTCCTCGATCGTCTCGGCACCTACGAGCGGTACTGGCTGTATCCAGGCGCGGCGAGACTGGCGACGTTTCGCGGATATATCGCCGATCTTGCCACGGCGAGGCTCACCGAGGAGGTGTCGCTGGCCGTGCGCCTGCTCTCCGAGTACGGCGACCGCACAGCTGTGTTCGACACATGCGCGCCGTTGGCCGATCAGGAACTGGTGGCGCGGGCTAAACAGCAGCAGTTCTACACCGTCCTGCTCGGCGACGATTCCCCGCCCGAGGCTCCCGAGAGCCTGGCGCAGAGCCTACGGGCGCTTCGCGACCCGTCCGACGATGTGCAGTTCGAGCTGCTTGTCGTGGCGAGCATCGAGGACGCCATCACCGCCGTCGCGTTGAACGGCGAGATTCAAGCGGCGATCATCCGGCATGACCTGCCGCTTCGTTCGCGCGACCGGGTGCCGTTGATGACCACGTTGCTCGGCGCCAACGACGACGTGGTCGTGACCGACCGCGCCCACGACTGGGTTGAATGTGGTGAGTGGATCAGGGAGTTGCGGCCTCATATCGACCTGTATCTGCTCACCGACGAGTCGATCGCCACGGAGACCGAGGACGAGCCGGACGTCTACGATCGCACGTTCTATCGGCTCAACGATGTCACCGACCTGTACAGCACGGTGCTCGCCGGCGTCCGGAGCCGGTTCGCCACACCGTTTTTCGACGCCCTGCGTGCCTATGCGGCCGCGCCGGTCGGCCAATTCCACGCCCTTCCCGTCGCGCGTGGCGCCAGCATCTTCAACTCCAAGTCGCTGCAGGACATGGGCGAGTTCTACGGCCGCAACATCTTCATGGCCGAGACGTCGTCCACCTCCGGCGGGCTGGACTCACTGCTGGACCCCCATGGCACGATCAGGGCGGCGATGGACAAAGCCGCCGAAACGTGGTGTGCCGATCAGACGTACTTCGTCACCAACGGAACATCCACCGCGAACAAGATTGTCGTGCAGGCCCTGACCCGGCCGGGCGACATCGTTCTGATCGACCGCAATTGCCACAAGTCGCACCACTACGGCCTGGTGCTAGCCGGGGCGTACCCGATGTACCTGGACGCCTACCCGCTCGAGCCGTTCGCGATCTACGGAGCCGTGTCCCTGCACACCATCAAGAAGGCGCTGCTGGACCTCGAGGCGGCCGGACAACTGGACCGAGTACGCATGCTGCTGCTCACCAACTGCACTTTCGACGGCATCGTCTACAACCCCCGGCGGGTGATGGCGGAGGTCCTGGCGATCAAGCCGGACATTTGCTTCCTATGGGACGAGGCGTGGTACGCGTTCGCAACCGCGGTGCCGTGGGCCCGGCAGCGGACCGCGATGGTTGCCGCCGAGCAACTCGAATCGATGTTGTCCTCGCCCGGGTATGCCGAGGAGTACCGCGAGTGGCGTGCGTCGATGCAGGGAGTCGACCGTGCCGAGTGGACCAACCACCGGCTGCTTCCCGACCCCGGGCGCGCGCGGGTGCGCGTGTACGCGACGCATTCCACCCACAAGTCGCTGTCGGCACTCCGGCAGGCGTCGATGATCCATGTCCGCGACCAGGATTTCAAAGCTCTCATCCGCGAGGCATTCGATGAAGCGTTTTTGACCCACACCTCGACGTCGCCGAACCAGCAACTGCTGGCGTCGTTGGATTTGGCGCGTCGGCAGGTCGACATCGAAGGATTCCAGCTGGTCCGGCACGTCTACGACATGGCGCTGGTCTTCCGTCACCGCGTCCGCAAAGACCGGCTGATCGGCAAGTGGTTCCGCATCCTCGACGAGGCCGACCTGGTGCCCGACGAGTTCCGGCACTCTGCAGTCAGCTCGTACCGGCAGGTCAGGCAGGGTGGCTTGGCACAGTGGAACGAGGCGTGGCGCTCCGATCAGTTCGTGCTCGACCCGACACGGGTGACCCTGTTCATCGGCAATACCGGCATGAACGGGTACGAGTTCCGCGAGAAGATCCTCATGGACCGGTTCGGCATCCAGATCAACAAGACCTCGATCAACAGTGTGCTGTTGATCTTCACGATCGGCGTCACCTGGTCGAGCGTGCACTACCTACTCGACGTGCTGCGTCGGGTGGCTACCGACTTCGAGCGCAGCCAGAACGCGGCCGGTACGGCCGATCGCGCCCTGCAACAGCGCCGGATTGACGAGATCACCAAGTACCTGCCAGCGCTGCCCGACTTCAGCGAGTTCGACAGCACGTTTCGTCCCGACGGCGCCAGCTCGTTCGGCGACATGCGATCGGCCTTCTACGCCGGATATGAGGAGTCCGACCGCGAACACGTCCTGCTCGGCGACGCCGGACGACGGCTCGCCAAGGGAAAGACCCTGGTGTCCGCCACCTTCGTCGTCCCCTACCCGCCCGGCTTCCCAGTGCTGGTCCCGGGCCAGGTGATCTCGACGGAGATCCTGTATTTCCTGGCCGAGCTCGATGTCAAGGAAATTCACGGATACAACCCCGACCTCGGGTTGTCGATCTTCACCGAGGCCGCGCTCGCGCGGCTGGCCGCGGCTCGGCACGCAAGTGCCACGGCGGCTGGCGGTGCGCCGACACCAGCACCAGCCACCGTCACTCGCCGTAGCGGCGGTAACGATTCACCCACGTCGAGGAATTCCTGACCGCCCTGAAGGTATCCGCCGACCACCCAACCAATGGGCGCGGTGATCAGGGACAGGATCCCGAAGCCCAGGAGGGCGCCGATGAAACCGCCCACAATGACGCCGATGACGACACCGACCCCGTTCTTGATGACCTGGTCCCTGAGGTTGTCGAACGCAGGTCGGCCGGCAGTGACTACCGTCGCATGGGTTGGTGGTCACTGCCGGGCGAGGTCGGTCAGTAGAGATCTTTGGACAGCACCGGCCACGATTGCTTGAGGTTGTCCTGCCAATAGCCCCAGGTGTGGGTGCCGGTGGGGGGCAGGTCGAACGTCGCCGGAATTCCCAACTGGTTCAACCGGTTCTGGAGGTTGTGCGAGCAGAGGCTCATCGCCGCCTCGATGATGCCGCCAACGACGACGTGGTTGGCCACACTGATCGGGTTGTACTTGTCGTCGCCCATGATGTACGGGTTGCCGGGAGCATCGTGTTCGCCGGGCAGACCGCCGCCCGCCGAAACCCAGATGTTCGTTCCGCGCAGTTTGTCCGCGTGCAGGACCGGATCGTTCGTTTTCCAGAGCGGGTTGTCGGCGGGTCCCCACATGTTGAGTGAGTCACCGGCGCCCCACGTTTCGACCGTGGTCTGCACGAACTTCTGTCCGATCGGATCGCTGGTCTGCGCACAGCCGCTGTAGGCGGCGACATTCTGGAACAGGCCGGGCTTGGTGATCGCCAGCATCAGGACCGATGTCCCTGCCATCGAGTAGCCCGCGATCGAGTTCTTGCCGTTGGTGCCGAGCGCCGCATCGATGATCGGTGGCAGTTCCTCGGTGTAGAAGGTCTGCCATTTGTTGGTGCCGAGCACCGGATCGGGCGCGCGCCAGTCGGCGTAGTAGCTCCACCGGCCGCCGATCAGCTCGACGACATTGATGTTCTTGTCGCCGAGGAATTCCTTGGCGTCGGTCTTCTGGTCCCATGAGGCGTTACCGTCGACGCCACCGCCGCCCCCGTTGACCAGATACAGCGTCGGGCGCGGGACCGAGTTGTCCGCGGGCAGATTCACCAGGACCGGGAACGTCCGATCCATGGCCGTGGAGTGCACCTCCAGCTGCAGCTTGCGGTCGCCGAGGGTTTGCACACTCTCGATGTAGGACCCGTCCGGTGCCTTGGCCGCACTGTTGATCGGTGCGGCCGAGGCCGCAGGCGCCAGGTAGCCCACCCCCGTGCCGACGACCGTCACAGCGGCGGCCGCCGCAACGAGAACTCTGAATCGCATACCGCGTCTCTCCTGAATATCGCATTCGCGCAACGCTTCAACTCCCTCGGTAATCCACCAAGCGAGCAATCGTTACTCAGGTAGATCGAATCGGACGCCGGATGCCGCCGGAAGCCCCTAGTCCTCGGGGGGCGCTGAACGGGTGTTCGCCAACCCTAATCGATTCTCAGATGATTTGAAACGTGAGCCGGTCAAAAGTGGAGAGCTCGAAATCGGATGAGGGCAACGTACGCGCGGTGCCCGCGACACTGCGCCGAGCTCGCCGGCGGCGACGGCCGGTGGTCGGGACTCGAGCGCTACCAGGTGACGGGGTGGTCGGCGACCACGACCGGCTGTCACCACTTGCGGTCGCAACGGCAGGGCACGTAGGTGCTCGGGGCCGCCCGCATCGAGGAACGTGCTCGCAATGCTCAGCGGGTTACGGCGGTTTCCTGCTCGACGCGGGAGAGCTTCTCGGGGTTGCGGACGATGTAGAGGCCGGTGATCAGCCCGTTGTCGGTTCGCACCGCTACTACATCGTCGATTTCTCCGTCGATCCGGACGATCAGGGCTGGGTAGCCATTGATCTGCACCGGCTCGACCGATGCCGTGCCGACGAGCTTGGGCAGGCCGACCGACAGCAAGCGAGCAACTCGGTCGGCGCCCACGATGGGTTGCAGCACGGCTTGTTTGACGCCGCCGCCGTCACCCAGGAGGACGACGTCCGGTGCGAGCATGTCGAGCAGGCCCTGTAGATCGCCTGTTTCGATGGCCCGTTGGAACGCCTCGAGCGCGTCTCGGGTTTCGGCGGGGGAAACGACCCCGCGCGGTCGGCGTGCGGCGACGTGTGCGCGCGCCCGGTGTGCGATCTGGCGGACCGCGGCGGGGGTCTTGTCGACGGCTTCGGCGATCTCGTCGTACTCCAGACCGAACACCTCGCGCAGTACGAAGACTGCCCGTTCGGTCGGCGCGAGTGTCTCGAGCACCAGCAGCATCGCCATCGATACGCTGTCGGCCAGCTCTATGTCTTCGGCCACGTCGGGTGCGGTCAGCAGCGGCTCGGGTAGCCAGGGGCCGACGTAGGACTCCTTGCGACGGCCGAGGGTGCGCAGCCGGGTCAGCGCCTGGCGGGTGGTGATCCGGACCAGGTAGGCACGTTGCTCGCGCACCGTGTCGAGATCGACGTCCACCCACCGCAGCCAGGTCTCCTGCAGAACGTCCTCCGCGTCGGCGGCCGAGCCGAGCATCTCGTAGGCGACGGTGAAAAGCAGGTTGCGGTGGGTGACGAATGCCTCGGTGGCGGAGTCCATGCGCTCGCTCATGGGTGGCTCCTGTCTGTTCGCTCTCGACTGTGTCGGGCACAAGACGCCGGTTCCCGCCGATTTGTGACACCCGCGATCAGTGGCATAGGTCACATAGTCGCGCTGTCACAGGGGTCGGGTCGTCGGCATCTTGTGTTCGTTCAGAGCAACACCGCGAGTGAGGACGAAGTCATGGAACCCCGTTTCAACCTGGTCGACACTGAGATCGGCGCTAAGTTCGCCAAGCGGTTCGGCAATGCCAGCCTGCTGATCATCCAGTCGACTCTGCCGAAGGCTACCCAGGACCTGATGATGCTGCGCGTCAGTCAGATCAACGGCTGCGGTTGGTGCACCGATGTGCACAGCAAGGACCTCGCGCAAGCCGGGGAGACCTGGGTGCGCATCAACCTGGTGGCCGCCTGGCGCGAGTCCACCGTGTTCACCGAGGCCGAGCGGGCCGCGCTGGCGCTCGCCGAGGAGGGCACCCGGCTCGCCGACGCCCACCACGGCGTGTCCGACGAGACCTGGGCCGAAGTGCGCAAGCATTACGACGACGATCAGATCGCCGCATTGGTCGCGCTGGTCGCCCAGATCAACGCGGCCAACCGGCTCGGCGTGATCGTGCGCCAGCAGGGGGGCGCCTACGAGCCCGGCATGTTCGACGCCGTGCTCAACTGATCGGCGCACGAGTCCTGACCCGGTCCAGGATCATTCGAACCGGGGCGGGCTCGCCGATGGCCGGCGCACGGGCGGAGCAACCTCGGTCCGTATGAAGTGCCTCAGCGGCACATCCTCAGAAGCAGTAGGGGAACTTGCACGTCGATGGATCATTCGGGCCGAAGATCACGGCTATCAATCCATTGATGATGGTGTCGGCTACCCCCGATCCGGTGCTGATCGCCACCTCCTGCGCGGTGGCAGGCTTATCGGCGACGACATCGTGCACCGCGACATCGGCCGACGCTGTCGCGGGTGCGCTGATCAGGACGCCAGCGGTGACCGCCAGCAGAACCTTCCGGATCATATTGCTGCCTTTCGCTTTTGGGTTGATTACAAACCGCAGCCTATCCAGGACTCTAGGGACGGACTTTCCGCCAGCGGTGAACTCGACGACGAGACCGCACGAATCCTCGCTGGGAAATGGCTGGCAATGTGACGAGAGGTTCCCGAGAGTATTCGCCCGCTGATTGCGGAAGAATCTGGGCGGCAGTAGTTTTCGGGCTGCCAGTAGTTTTCCTTACGAAAGATGGACCCGATGATTCTGCTCTCTATCTTGGCTGCGACGGGTAGCGCCGTCGCCACCTGGGCCACTGGAAGCGCAGCAATGGCACTGGGGAACAGCAACGTCCTGCAGTGAAGCAATCGTGCACGAGTCGGGCGGGACGGCGTTGCTGCCGTCCCGCCCGATTTGCGATTGCTGCTACTGAGCGGTGGAGCGGAAGCCGCGTAGGCGCAGGCTGTTGCTGACCACGAAGACCGAGGAGAAGGCCATCGCGGCACCGGCGAGCATCGGGTTCAGCAGACCGGCCATGGCCAGCGGGATCGCGGCCACGTTATAGGCGAAGGCCCAGAACAGGTTGCCCTTGATGGTGCCCAAGGTCCTGCGGGACAGGCGGATCGCGTCGGCGGCCGCACGCAGGTCGCCGCGGACCAGGGTCAGGTCGCTGGCCTCGATGGCGACATCGGCGCCAGTGCCCATTGCCAGGCCGAGATCGGCTCGGGCCAGGGCCGCGGCGTCGTTGACGCCGTCGCCGACCATCGCGACCACCTTGCCCTCGGCCTGCAGTCGCTCGACGGTGTCGACCTTGTCGGCGGGCAGTACCTCCGCGATCACTTCGTCGATGCCCACCTGTGCCGCGATGGCTTTCGCGGCGGCGGTATTGTCGCCGGTCAGCATGATCGGGGTGAGTCCGAGCGCCCTCAGCTGCGAGATCGCTTCGGCGGAGGTGGGTTTCACCGCATCGGCGACCACGAGCGCGCCGCGTGCCCGACCGTCCCAGCCGACCGCGACGGCGGTCTTGCCCTCGGCCTCGGCCGCCCGCATCGCCCGCTCCAGATCGGCGTCCAGGTGCTGGGACCAGTCGGCGAGCAGCCGGGCGCGGCCCACGATTACCGCGTGGCCGTCCACCACACCTTGAACGCCGAGACCCTCGATATTGGCGAAGTCCTCGACACGGGCCGGCTCGCCGAACTTCTCGCGCGCACCCTTGGCGATCGCCTGGGCGATCGGGTGCTCCGACGAATCCTCCAGCGCCCCGGCCAGCGCCAGCACCTCGCCGGTGTCCTCGCCGGCGGCGGCAATGACATCCAGCAGCGTCATCTTGCCGGTGGTGACGGTGCCGGTCTTATCGAGCACCACGGTGTCCACGCGTCGCGTCGACTCCAGCACCTCGGGCCCCTTGATCAGAATGCCGAGCTGCGCACCGCGACCGGTGCCCACCATCAACGCGGTCGGCGTGGCAAGACCGAGGGCGCATGGGCAGGCGATGATCAGCACCGCGACTGCGGCAGTAAAGGCCGCCGCGATGGAACCGCCGGTGCCGAGCCAGAATCCGAGTGTCGCGACCGACAGCGCGATCACGATGGGGACGAAGATGCCGGAGATCTTGTCGGCCAGCCGCTGTGCCTGCGCCTTGCCGGTCTGTGCGTCCTCGACCAGCTTCGCCATCTGGGCGAGCTGGGTATCGGAACCGATTCGGCCGGCGCGCACCACGATCCGCCCGCCGACATTGACCGTCGCGCCGACCACCGCATCCTCGGGACCGACCTCGACCGGCACCGATTCACCGGTGAGCATCGAGGCGTCGACGGCCGAGGAACCCTCGACGACCACACCGTCGGTGGCGATCTTCTCGCCCGGCCGCACCACGAACCGGTCACCAACGGCCAGCTGCTCGACCGGGATTCGCTGCTCGACGGCGCCGGCCCAGTCCATCGGCTGTCGTCCCTGTGCGTCGCGCAGCACCGAAACCTCTTTGGCGCCGAGCTCCAGCAGCGCCCGCAATGCCGCACCCGCCCGTCGTTTGGAGCGCGCCTCGAAGAAGCGTCCGGCCAGGATGAACGTGGTTACGCCGGCCGCTGCCTCCAGGTAGATGCTGCCGGTGCCGTCCATTCGCGAGATGGTGAACTCGAATGGGTGCTTCATGCCCGGCGTCCCGGCGGTGCCCCAGAACAGCGCGTACAGCGACCAGCCAAGCGCCGCTAGGGTGCCCATCGACACCAGGGTGTCCATGGTGGTGGTGCCGTGACGCAGGTTGGTCCACGCCGCCTTGTGGAAGGGCAGTGCGCCCCACACCACGACCGGCGCGGCCAGTGTCAACGACAGCCACTGCCAGTTGGTGAACTGCAGCGCAGGCACCATCGCCATCGCGATGACCGGCACCGTCAGCACCAGCGAGACCAGCAGTCGGGTCCGCAGCGATGCCGTCGGATCCGGGTCGCTCGCAGTGGTTTCCGCAGGCACCGCGGTCGCGGGCAGCTCGGCGGTATAACCGGCCTGTTCGACGGTGGCGATCAGCTGCTCCGGTGAGATGTCCCCGCTGACCTCGACCCGCGCCTTCTCCGTCGCGTAGTTGACGGTGGCGGTGACGCCGTCGAGCCTGTTCAGCTTCTTTTCGATGCGATTGGCGCAGGACGCGCAGGTCATGCCACCGATCACCAATTCGACCTGTCCGGTGGACGGCTGTGTCGCGATGGTCATCGTGTGCTCCGTTCTGTGCGACTCAGGGTAGGGATCAGTGGCCGTGTCCTGCGGCGGGGGTCGCCGCAGTGGCTCCGGAGGCGACCGAGACGGTGAATTCGGCGGTGCGAACCACGCCTTCGTGCTGGAAGTCGAGGAAGAGCCGGTAGTCTCCGGCGCTCGGCGCGTCGACGTAGAAGGTGATGCCGGGGCCGGCCGGAGTCACCCCGTCACCGGGGCTGCCTTCCGGATGGACGTGCAGGTAGGCGAGGTCGGCGGCGCGCAAGGCCACCAGGTGACCGTAGGCCGCCAGGTAAGGCTGCAGATCGGTGACCGGCTTGCCGTTGCGGCTGACCGACAGCACCACCTTCGACGCCTGCCCCGGAGTGACCGTGCCGTCCAGCGTGACGGTGTAGTCGCCGACCTGCGCGGTAGTCGACGGCGCCGGCAGCGCGCGGGCATCGTAGTTGCCCGCGACCCGCAGGTCCGCGCCGAGGGTCAGGTTCTCGCCGCCTTCGGGGGTGAAGTCGGCGAAGACCCGGTAGTCACCGGCGCGAGTGAGATCCAGCGGGACACTCCAGGTTCCGGCCTGGTCCAGCACCGGATGCACGTGCTGGAAAGCGGTCATATCCCGGCGGACGACAATGAGGTGCAGGTCCTTGTCGTGGCTGCGCACGTAGTTGGTGACGGGTGCGCCATCGCGGTTCAGGATGCGCAAGCGCACCGCGACATTTGCCGCGGCTGCGGTCTGCGGAGTGTCCAGGCGCAGGGTGTATCCGTTCTCGCTGGCCATGAGTCCCGCAGGGACCTCGCTGGACGTGCCCATCGCCTCGTGCGCCTTCGAATCATGCGTCGGCGCACTGGGTTCCGGTCCGATCGTGGCGCCGACGGTGAGCGCGATCCCGAAGATCGCCGCGAGACCGAGGGCGAATCCGGCGAACTTGCTGGATGCGTTCATCGGGATGCTCCTGTCCGGGTGACGGCCGCTGCCGTCGAATTCGTTCTTACCATACCCCCCTAGGGTACAAAGTCAAGAAGATAGCGGTACCCGGTGAGGGTATAAACCAAAGCCCTGGATGCGCCGAGAGCCCGGCTCGTCGATCGAATGATCATCGGGCCGGGCTCTGTGTGGGTCGTGCTCAGGATTCGGGGCGGTCTGCTCGCGGCGAGCTGAGAATGGTGGATAACGATCCCGCCTGGCCGGACGACGGCTAGGGCGGCAGCGGCCGGGAGGACGCGGTCTGCTTCCGGCGTGCCGCCTTCAGGCCGAGTGCAGGTGGCGGGCTGTCGGGGAAGTTTCCGTGTTCGCCGGATCGGGATAGGTGCCGAGGATACGGTCGGCGGTGCCGGAGGTGGTCACCGTGAACCAGTAGTGCTCGTTCTTGTAGTGGTGGTGGCGGTGATTGCGCCAAACCGCCCGGTAGAGCGAGCGTTTCGGCTTGTAGTCGGTGTGGATGAGGTAGTGGGTCCACTCGTAGCCGAAGCCGAGGAGGGTGATCATCAGCAGGAAGGTCAGGCCGAGACCGAGGCGGGGAAACGCCAGCGTGGCGAGCGCGATCAGGACGACGACCAGAACCGAGAGCGTCTTGGTCGGGATGAAGATCAGCGGGATATTGCGCGGATCCACATGGTGCTCACGGTGTTTGCGGGCCAGTTCGCTATCGATCGGAATCGAGCCGAGCTGTCTCGGCCGCCAGTGCAGCACCGTGACGTGCACGATCCACTCGAAAACCGGGAAGAACGCGAGCATTACCGCGGGCACCAGGGCATCGGTCAGTTGCCAGTCGCCCACGATGATTCGGGCGATGAGGGCCGCGAGCAGGGTGCCGCCGATCAGCCAGGGCGAGGGGTGCCGAATGAATTCGCGGAACGCGGCGCCGAGCGTGAGGCCGCGACGCAGGGGCCGTTCGTCCTGACGCACGCTCGCGGTGGTCGAATCCTTGCTGGATGACTGGGGTTTCGTCATGGTCTTTCCTTGGAGCTTGCCGGTGCCGTGGTGCACCGAGTGAAAGATGTTCCGAACCGCCGAGAGTGATCCGGATTGCCGACGCCGGATGGCAATGTCGGCGATGAATGCGGTCAGTGCCCTCCCAATACGTCGATCAGGGCGGTGGTCGCCGGTTCGAGTAGCGCCCGGGCCGTGGTAGCGGCCTGTTTCGGCCGACCCGCCACGATGGCGGCGGCCAATTCGCGATAGGCCTCGACATTGCCCACCTCGGCGGACATGATCGGGGCCAGTGCCGCGAGCGCGGGTTCATAGGCGGTGCGCAACATGTTGAACATCAGCCGGAAGACGATGGAGTCGGCCGCGTCGACGACGTGATCCCAGAACTCCATCGCGTATCGCTGCTGTGCGATCGGATCCTGTTCGGCGGCAAGCGCTTCGACCGTGTGCGCCAATGCGGCGCGCACCGTGGCGGAGTCGGTTTTCCCGAGCCGGTTCGCCGCGAGTTCAGCCACCTTGGGCCCGTTGTGCAGCCGCGCCTCCAAAATGCTGCGCGCCACTTTCGGATCCAGCTGACCCGCCTGCACTAGTAACCGAGGCAAAACCTCCAGCCCGGCTCCCCGCCGATAGTCCAGCACTGTCGTCGCATCCCCCTGCCGCACCGCGACCAGCCCGGCCGCCGCCAGCCGCTGCAGCGCCTCCCGCACCGCAGGCCGCGAAACCCCCAGCGCCTCGGCCAGCTGCCGCTCACTGGGCAGTGTCGCCCCGGGCGCCAACTCCCCACTGAGCACATCCGCCGCGATCTGCTCGAACACATCCGCCGACACCGACCGCTTGACCACAGGTTGCAACGCCATACCCGCACTGTGCGCCACAAAGGTCAGGAGGTCAAGTGGTCAGACCAGTTGGATCAGCTGTTCGGCGAGGTCACCCTTGGGGCCGTTGGCGAACCAGTCCCACCACAGCACGCCGGGCCTGGACTGGACGAGATTCAGGTAGTCGGTCGTCGGCGGCGCCTCCAGGACGACCAGATGTTTCAGGTCGGAGCGGTACCGGGCGGCGTAGCCCAGGGCGATCGCGCCACCCCAGTCGTGGCCGATCAGGTCGAACTACCCAAGGTTGAGCTGCTGTGCCACGGCATGCACATCGCTGGCTACGACCGGTGCGGTGTAGCCGCCGTCGTCGGTTCCGGCGAACCCGGAGTCGCCGAAGCCGCGCAAGTCGATGGCGATCACCGTATGGTCCTTGGCGAGATCGGGCGCGATCTTGCTCCAGGCCCAACACGTTTCGGGCCAACCGTGCAGCAACACGACGGCTGGGCCCTGGGTGTGGATGGAGCATGCCCGCCGAGCAAACCCGGGCGGAGTTGCGGACCGCGAGATCAGCTGGGATCAGAGCCGCGGATGGCGGCCAGCCAGATGGCAGTGGCGGCGGCGACGGAGGTGGCGGCGAGGAAGGCGACGAAACCGCCCGCGGCCACATAGACCCACATCAGGGCCACGAAGGGGGCGGCGACGGTGGATTGGGCGTCGAGGAGCAGGCGGCGGCGCAGCCGAGCCGAGTCGGTGGCGAGGACCGGGGCGTCGGGGTCCAGTCGGGACGGATTGTCGATCAGGCGGCCCGGCGGTTCGGCGGCGCGGGCCCTACCGGAGGGATAGAAGTGGATGGTGGTGGTATCGACGGATCGGCCGGTCACCTTGGCTTCGGTCTCGGTCAGCTCGACTAGTGCCGGATCGAAAAACACTGGCAGCCAGCGTGTTCGGTAGTTCTCGGTGATCTCGAGCCAGGAGCGGCTGACCAGCCGGTGCTGTTGCCGCAGCCGCTTGATCTCGACGGTGCGCGCCTCGTCGCTATGGGAGGTGCTCCGCCCGCCGATGCTCCCCGTGCCTGCCTCAGCGCTGCTGCCGGCGTCGGTGCCGCTGGTTTCGATGTCGCCGCCGGTGGCTGCGTCGGGGGTGCTGCTTCCGTCGTCGCTGCTCCTGGTGTCTGCGTCGCTAATGTTCGGGTCCTTGCCCGCGCCGCCGCGCGCCGCATTCGTGCCGTCCGCCCGGCGCGAGTAGATGTCCGCCAATCCATTCGACACAAGCCCCAGTGCTATGGCGAGCTGAAAACCCGTGTAGCCCAGGATGGCCAACCCCACCGTCGCCAAGGCCGCGAGCTGGTCCAAGTAGGCGAACGGCGCCCAGGCCAGGCATACGGCCAGGGCGCCGATCGTCACGCCGATCGGGTAGGCCAGAGGCTGGCCCGGTCCGAATTTCACTTCAGGAAGCCGACTTTGGTGTAGTCGGGGGAGGCGAGGCCGAACGCGCCGTAGTTGGCGAGGTTATCGCGCACGGCGTAAGTGCCCGAGGCCTGTTGCAGAGGGATCGAATAGCCTTCGGCGAAGATCATCTGATCGCATTTGTTCGCCAGCTCGATGGCCTTTGCCGGATCCAGTTCGGCAATGGTCTCTTCGATCAGCGCATTCAGTTCCGGTGAACCGATCCGAGCCTTGTTGCTCAACTGACTGTTCGGGTTGTTCGGGTCATAGGCGTAGATCTGGGGCAGCGCCCCCAGCGGGAGCACACTGCCACCCCAGCTGAACTGGGCGATATCGAAGTTGCCCGGATCGATCACGTCCTTGAACAACCCTTGGCCCGGCACGGTTTGGATGGTCAGCTTCACCCCGACCTTCGCCAGGTTCTGCTGCACGATCTGCGCGGTCTGCACCCAGGCTTCCTGCTGGTACATCACATCGCGCAGTTCCAGCTTGCGGCCATCCTTTTCGCGGACATCGCCATTGAGCTTCCACCCGAGCGCGTCGAGCATCCGCGCCGCCTCATCCGGGTCGAATGCGATGGGCGACGAATTGTCCTGGTAGCCCTTCTGGCCCTTCATATAGATGTGGTTGTTCAGCGGCGTCGGATTGTCGACGACACCGTTCTGGGCGGCGCTCACCAGGGCCTGCCGGTCGATCGCCTTCGAAATGGCAATGCGCAGTTGCGGATCCTCGAGCAGGGCGCCCTTACCGCCATTGAAGGTCAGATGCGACCAACTGGGCTCGGGCGTGCGCCGCAGCACCACATTCTTCGAGTTCTTCGCGCCGGTCACATTCTCGATGCCGGACATATAGGCGTAGTCGATCTCGTTGTTCTGGATCCCGGGCAGCACCGCGGAATCGTCGAGCACGCTGAGTGTGATCGTGTCCAGTTTCGGGGCATCGCCCCACCATTTCGGATTGCGGCCCAGCGTGATCCGGTTCTGCGCGCGATCGATGCCGGTGACCATGAACGGACCCGAGCTGACCGGAAGGGTGTCGTGATCGGCGTTGCTGAACGTATCCGGGGTGGCGGTGACAGACTTCGGATACAGCGGACTGAATTGACTCTGCCATTCGGCATACGGCTTGTTGAAGGTGACGATCGCCTGCCGATCATCCACGCCCCGTTCGACCTTCTCTACCCGGTCGAACCCGCTGGGTGAGGAGATGAGGAAGCCAGGGTCCCTGGTGCTCAGCGCGGCCGCCTCGGATTGCAGGTCTGCCCAGGTGATCGGGCTGCCGTCGGACCATACGGCCTGCGGGTTGATCGTGTAGGTGACCTGCTGGGGGCTGGTATTCGTCAGCTTGATATCGGTGAAGTAGTTGTGATCAACGGTGAGTTCTCCCGCGGCATTGCTCACCCAGGGGGACGGCATCGTCGGATTGATCACCGAGGCCGTGGTGTCGGTCGTGCCGTCGATATGCAGATAGTTGAAGTTCTCCGGGAAGTTGGTGATGGCCAGTCGCAGATTGCCGCCGTCGCGCAGTTCGCTGCGATCCCTCGGGTTGATGTCATTGGTGCTGCCGATATCGACCGTGCCGGGAGTCACGCTGTTATCCGAACAACCGGTCACGATCAAGCCGAGCGCGACGACCGGAATGGCGCACCTGATGCGAACTTTCGATCTCATTTCACGAATCCGATCTTGGTGTAATCCGCCGAGGCCAGGCCGAACGCGCCGTAGTTGGCCAGCCCGTCGCGCACCGCGACGGTGCCTGCGGACTGCACGATGGGCAGCGAGAAGCCCTCGTCGAAGATCATCTTGTCGCACTGGTTCGCCAGCTCGATGGCCTTATCGGGATCCAGTTCGGCAATGGTCTGCTCGATCAGCTTGTTCAATTCGGGCGAACCGATCTTGCCCTTGTTGCTCAGCGTGTTCGCCGGGTCATAGGCGTAGATCTGCGGCAGCGCGCCGAGCGGGAGAATGCCACCGCTCCAGGTGAACTGGACCATATCGAAGTTGCCCGGGTCGACCACATCGGTGAAAAGGCCATTGCCCGGATAGGTCTGGATGACCAGCTTGACGCCGATCTTGGCCAGGTTCTGCTGCGCGATCTGGGCCATCTGCACCCAGCTCTCCTGTTGGTACATCACATCGCGGATTTCCAGCTTGCGGCCGTCCTTTTCGCGGACGTCACCGTTGAGCTTCCACCCGAGATCGTCGAGTTCCTTGGCGGCCAGTTCGGGGTTGTAGGCCACTGAGGCCGCGTTGTCCTGGTAGCCCTTCTGACCCGACATGAAGATGTGGTTGTTGAGCGGTTTGGGGTCGACGACGACGCCCTGCTGGGCCGAGGTCGCGATGGCCTGCCGGTCGATCCCCTTCGAAATGGCGACGCGCAGTTTGGGATCCGCGAGGATCGAGCCGGGTGCGCCGTTGAAGGTGAAGTGCGAGAACCGCGCCGCCGGTGCGCGCCGCACCTTGATACCCGGCGCGTTCGAGGCGGTCTTGACCTCGTCGATGCCGGATACCGTCGCCGAATCCAGTTCACTGTTCTGCAGCGCGTTCAGCCGGGCGGAGTAGTCGAGCACGCTGTAGGTGACGGTATCCAGCTTCGGGGTGTCCCCCCACCACTTCGGATTGCGGCTCAGCACGATTCGCTGCTGTGCCTTGTCGATCGAGGTGATCATGAACGGACCCGCGGATACCGCGAGCCCATTGCGGTCGACATCGTCGAAGGCCTGCGGGGTCGCGGTCGACGCCTTCGGATATACCGTGCTGAACAGGCCCTGCCATTCCGCGTAGTGCTGGGCCATGGTGATGATCGCCTGCCGGTCGTCGATACCGCGTTCGATCGTGCCGATCTGGGCGTAGCCCTGGGTCGCGGCTACCTGGAAGGCGGGATTGCGCCCGCTGAGCGCATCGGCCTGGGATTTCAGGTCCTCCCAGGTAATCGGCGTCCCATCAGTCCAGGCGGCCTTGGGATTGATCGTGTAGACGATCGTCTGGGGGTTCGTATTGGTGAGTTTGATCTCGGTGAAGTAGTTGGTGTCGGTGGTGATGTCGCCCGCCGCATCCGATTTGACCGAACTCGGCAGCGTCCACCCGACCAGATCGGCGACCTCAGCATCCGAGTCGACATGTGATGCGTTGAAGGTCGCCGGGAAATTCGTCAGCGCCAGGCGCAGATTCCCGCCGTCACGCAGCTCACTCGCGTCCTTCGGGTTGATGTCGTTGGAGGTGCCGATCGTGCTGGACCCCGCCGTCACGTCATCGCCCGACCCACACCCCGACAGGATCAGCGCGATGGCGACGGCCGGCGCCGCGATCCGAATTCCGACCCGGCGCTGCCGGGCGATGCGTGCTGTGGTCATTTCACGAATCCGATCTTGGTGTAGTCGTAGGACGCGAGGCCGGGGGAACCGACATTGGCGAGTTCGGCACGCACGCCGAAGCTGCCGTCGCTCTGCATCAGTGGCAGTGAGTGACCCTCCTCGAAGACCTGTCGATCCACCTCGTTGGCCAGCTCGAGCGCCTTTTTCGGATCCAGTTCCGAGAGGGTGCGGTCGATCAGCGCATTGAGTTCCGGTGAACCGACGCGGGCGTAATTGCCCTGCAGGTCGTTCGGGTCGTAGTAGTACGCCTGACGAATACTGCTGAATGCGAATGCGTCACCGGACCAGATGAACTGGGCGGCGTCGAAGTCGCCCGGCTGGATGACGTCGGTGAAGTATCCGGCGCCCGGCTTGGTATCGATGGTCAGCCCCACACCGATCTTCGCGAGGTTCTGCTGGATGATCTGGGCGATCTGCACCCAGGTCGGATCGTTGTACATGACATCGCGGATGACGAGTTTGCGCCCGTCCTTCTCCCGGACGTCGCCATTGAGTTTCCACCCCGCCGCGTCGAGTTCGCGCGCGGCGGCCTCGGGGTCGAAGCCCAGGCTGTTGTCCTGGTAGCCGGCCTGCCCCTGCAGGAAGATGTGATTGTTCAGCGGCTTCGGATTCTCGACGAGTCCGTTCTGGATCGCGGTGACGATCGCCTGCCGATCGATGGCCTTCGAGACGGCCACTCGCACCTTCGGATCCGACAGGATGGACCCCGGCGCCCCATTGAAGGTGATGTGGCGCCAGCGATTACCCGGCGCGCGGCGTACCACCAGGCCCCCGGTATTGCGCACTGTCTGAACGTCGTCGACCGTGGTGAGCTGTATCAGGTCGAGCTCGTTGTTCTGCAGCGCCGTCGTCCACGCGGAGTGATCGAGCACGCTGTAGGTGATGGTGTCGAGCTTGGGCTTGTTACCCCACCATTTCGGATTGTGGCCCAGCACGATTCGACCCTGTGCACGGTCGGTCGAGACGACCTGGAACGGTCCCGCGCTCGGCCCCATCGCGTTGGCCAGGCTGTTGTTGAACGAATCCGGGTCGGCGGTCACGGATTTCGGGAACAGTGCAGCGTTGCCTGCGAACTGGCCGCGCCACTCGGCGTAGGGATGGCTGAAGGTCAGGATGGCCTGGCGGTCGTCGACGCCGCGCTCCACCTTGTCCACGAATTCGAAACCATTGGTGATGGCGATCAGGAAGCGCTTGTCCTTGCCGCTGAGCGCGTCGGCCTCGGACTTCATGTCTTCCCAGGTGATCGGATTGCCGTCGGACCAGACAGCTTTCGGGTTGATCGTGTAGGTGACCTGCTGTGGGTTGGTGCTGGTCAGCGCGATATCGGTGAAATAGTCCTTATTGATCGACAATTCGCCCGCGGCATCGGTATCGAAAGCGCGCGGCATCATCGATCGCTCGATATCGGCGATTTCACCGTCATTGCCGTCGTTGGACAGCGTGTTCCAGTTCGCCGGGTACGTCGTGGTCGCCAGCCGCAGATTCCCGCCATCGCGCAGTTCGTCGACGCTCTTCGGGTTGATGTCGTTGGTCGTGCCCAGCGTGTCCGACAGCCCCGCCGTCGAATCGCCGCCCGCACCACAACCCGCCGCGATCAGGCTCAGCGCGACAACCGGTGCCGCCCACATGACTCGACTTCGGGTTCCCCGAGTTGGGCTCGATCCCATCGCGCTCTCCCTCTATTGGCTGACGACCGGCACCGGCACTGCATCGATCAACGCTCGGGTGTAGTCGTTGCGTGGATGGTCGAAGATCTGTTCGGCGGCCCCGGCTTCGACGATCTTCCCGCGATACATCACCGCGATGTCGTGGGCCAGATTGCGGACCACCGAAAGATCATGTGAGACGAACAGATAGGACAGACCGTGTTCGGTCTGCAGGTTGCGCAGCAGATTCAGCACACCCGCCTGGATCGACACGTCCAATGACGACACCGGTTCGTCGAGGACGAGAATCTCCGGATCCAGCGCCAGCGCGCGGGCGATGCTGATGCGCTGCTTCTGGCCACCGGAGAAGTCGGCGGGATAGCGGTCGGCGTGTTCGGTGCGCAGGCCGACCTGTTCGAGCAGTTCCGGCACCCGCTTGGCGATTTCGGCGCGCGGACGGCCGTCGATGCGCATCGGTTCGGCGAGTACGTCGAAGATCGGCAGCCGCGGATCCAGTGCGGCCGTCGGGTCTTGGAACACGATCTGCATCTTCCGGCGGATCTCGCGTTTGCGCGCCTTGGTCAGGGTCGCGATATCGCTGCCCATGATCTCGATGGTGCCCGATTCCGGTTCGGCCAGTTCGAGAATCTGGGTGAGCGTGGTGGATTTTCCGGAACCGGACTCGCCGACCAGCGCCAGCGTGCGCCCGGCGCGCACCTCGAAACTGATGCCGTCGACCGCGCGGACCTCGCCCTTGCGCCGTTTGAACACCACCCCGGAGGTGATCGGGTAGGTCTTCACCAGATCCGATACCCGCAGCACCACACGTTCATCCGTCTCCGCCTCGGCGCTCGGCTCCGTAATCTCCTGGCGGTAGGCGTCGAACAGATCGGCGGAGGTGACCTCCGCGGTGCGGATGCACGCGGCCGCATGGCCGGGGCCGGTCTTCTCCAGCGGCGGCTCGGCCGCGCGGCAGTCGTCGATCGCGATCGGGCAGCGCGGCGCGAAGGAACAGCCCGGCGGCAGCGCGTGCATGGCGGGCGGCGCGCCGACGATCGGGATCAGCGGGCTGCGCGGTGGACTGTCCATGCGCGGGATGGAGCCGAGCAGGCCCACCGTGTACGGCATCCGTGGTGCCGCGAAAAGCTCTGTCGCTGGGGCGGTTTCGACGATCTTTCCGGCGTACATCACCGCGATCCGGTCGGCGAGCGTGGCCGCGATACCCATGTCGTGGGTGATCATGATGACGCCCGCGCCCGTGATATCGCGCGCCTTGCGCAGCAGATTCAGGATCTGCGCCTGCACCGTGACATCGAGTGCGGTGGTCGGCTCATCGCAGATGATCAGTGCGGGATCGTTGGCGATGGCCATGGCGATGACCACGCGCTGGCGCATACCGCCGGAGAACTCGTGCGGAAAGGCCTTGGCGCGCAACGCCGGATCCGGAATACCCACCAGATCCAGCAGCTCCACCGCCCGCGCGGCGGCTTCCTTGCCGGTCATATCGGTATGTGCGAGGAGCGCTTCGGCGACCTGATCGCCGACCCGGTACACCGGCGTCAGCGCCGAGAGCGGGTCCTGGAACACCATGCTGATGGACCGTCCACGCAGCTTGGACAATTGGCGATCGCCCAGGCCGAGCAGTTCGCGCCCGCGCAGCCGGATGGAGCCGTTGATCCGCGCCTGCTCCGGCAGCAGCCCGATCACCGCGAGCGAGGAGACCGATTTGCCGGAACCGGATTCGCCGACGATGGCGAGGACTTCGCCATCGGAGACCGTGTAGTTCACTCCGCGCACCGCGTCGATGCGGCCCTCCTCGCTGGGGAAGGAGACGCGCAGATCGGAGACCTCCAACAGCGGTGCGGTGGAGCTCTTCTCGATCGCGACCTTATCGGGCCCCGTCATGCGTTTTCCTTCTTCCGCGAGCGGGCCCGTTTTGCGCTGGGGTCGAACGCGTCACGCAATCCGTCACCGACCAGATTCGCCGAGAGCACGATGACGATCAGCAGTCCACCGGCGAACATGAACAGCCAGGGGAAGGTGAGCGCCGACGCGGTGCCCGAGGCGATCAGCGTGCCGAGCGAGACATCCGGCGACTGCACACCGAAGCCGAGGAAGCTCAAACCGGTTTCGGCCATGATCGACGCGCCCACCGACAGCGTGGTGTCGATGATCAGGATCGAGGCGATATTCGGCAGGATATGGCTGAGGATCACCGTCCTGGTCGGCGCGCCCATATACCGTGCGGCCTTGACGAATTCGCGTTCGCGCAGGCTCATCGTCAGCCCGCGCACGATGCGCGCGCTGATCATCCAGCCGAAGACGCTCAGCAGCAGGATCAGCAGGATGATGGAGCCGCTGCCCTTCGTCTTCGGCGCGAACAGCGCCACGATGATGAAGCTCGGCACCACCAGCAGCAGGTCGACCAACCACATGATGGCCTTATCGGTGAAACCGCCGATGAGTCCGGCGATCGAACCCGTCAGTGCCGCGATAGTGGTGCTGATGAGGGCCACACAGAAGCCGATGATCAGCGATTTCTGCATACCGCGCAGGGTCTGGGCCAGTACGTCGTGGCCGATGGCGTCGGTGCCGAAGGGATGGTCGGGGCTGGGTGGTTTGCGCAGTGCCGTGCCGTCGAGTTCCTGGTAGTCCCACGTCCAGAAGTACGGCAGCACATAGCTGACCAGGACCAGGACCAGCAGCACGATCACACCCGCCACGGCGGCTTTGTTGCGCAGGAAGCGGCGCAGGACGAGCTTGCGTCGACCCGATGCAGCGGTGATCTCGGGTGCGCCTTGAACAATGATCTCGGCTTCTGTCATCCCACACGCACCCTCGGGTCGAGAATCGCGTACACCACGTCGGAGAGCAGACCCGACACCAGCACCACCAGACCGGCGAAGGCCGTCACCGTGACGACCACGTAGAGGTCCTGGGCATTGATCGAGTTGACCAGCCACTCCCCGACACCGTGCCAACCGAAGATCTTCTCGGTGAAGGTCGCACCGGTGATCAGACCGCCGAGGCTGTAGGCGAACAACGTCGCCATCGGGATGAGCGCGGTGCGCAGGCCGTGCTTGTACAGCGCCTTGTTGCGGGTCAGACCCTTGGCGCGGGCGGTGCGGATGAAATCGCTCTGCAGCACGTCGAGCATGGCGTTGCGTTGGTAGCGGCTGTAGCCGGCCATCGCGCCGAGCGCGAGACCGGCCGTCGGCAGCACCAGATGCTGCAGGCGGTCGAGCAATTGCGGGAAGAAGCCGTTGATCTTGTTCGCCGAGGTCTCGCCGGTATAGAGGAAAATCTGCGAGCCGGTGAGCGTATTCACTTCCAGCGCACCGTATTTCAGCAATGTCGCGAGCAGGAACACCGGCGTGCTGAGCACCAGCAGCGAGATGACCGTGGTGAAGTAATCACTGAATTTGTATTGCCGGATGGCCCCGGCCGCACCGATCAACACGCCGAGCACGGTGCCGACGATCGAACCGATGATCAGCAGCCGCAGACTCACCAGCACCCGCCGTGGCAGCTCCTCGCTGACCGGCTGACCGGCCAGCGTCTGGCCGAAGTCACCCTGCGGGATGCCCTTCAGCCAGGAGATATAGCGCTGGGGGATCGGCTCGTTGAGATGCAGCTGCTCGGCCTTGGCATCGATCACCGCCTGCGGCGGACGTGGATTGCGCTGTTCGAGACTATCCAGCGGCGTAAACGTGAGCGACGCCAGACTGAATGTCAGGAACGAAGCCAGCAGCAACAGCACGACATAATTGAGCGCGCGTCGTAGCAGGAAGCCGGTCATCAGTCCTCTGGTCCTACGGCTGGTCGAGCCAGCATCGGGTATTAGCCCCTGATCATAAGGACGTGGGTGCGAGCGTGCGTGACACGCGTGAGATCGGCATGTCCTCGATTCTGGCGACACAGGTGCGTCCAGGCATTTCCCGGCGCTCCAAGGGGGAACGTCATGAGTGACCGCGCCGCCAGTCGCGACGCCGGACTCGCCCATCCAGTATCCGCAGCCAGCGGCCTCGCACGACGCACCACATCCGGCTGTCTCGCAACCTGATCCAGCGAAGTCGCGGACCGATGAGACGATGCGGGCCGACGATGCCCAGTGGCGTCGACCACCGTCCGCGTAGTAGCCGCGACCTCGCCGAGATGGTCTTCCGGCAGGATGGAATGGGTGACTCGCCTGCATCTGCCCAAGCCGAAGATGGTTGCCACCGATGTGGACGGCACCCTCATCGATCACGACGAGCGGGTTACCGCGCGAACCAAGGCGGCGGTGGAAGCCCTGATCACCGACGGCGTGCCGTTCGTGCTCGCCACCGGACGGCCGCCGCGCTGGATCGATCCCGTGGTCAACGGGCTCGGCTACGCGCCGCTGTGCGTCTGCGGCAACGGCGCGGTGATCTACGACAGCGCCGCCGACCGGGTGCTCGCCAGCCGGTCGTTGGACGTCGAAACGCTGTCCTGGATCGCCGACCTGGCCGAACGCGCGCTGCCCGGCTGCGGCCTCGCCGCAGAACGCGTCGGCGCCAGCGCGCACGACGCGGTGACGCCGCAATTCGTGAGCTCCCCCGAATACGAGCACGCCTGGCTCAATCCGGACGACACCGAGGTCTCGCGCAACGAGGTCATCGACGCGCCCGCGATCAAGATGCTGGTTCGACTACGCGGCACCAGCAGCGCCGAGATGCGCACGGTCCTGGCGCCGCTGATCGGCGACCGCGCTGACATCACCTACTCGACCGACCATGGCCTGATCGAACTCTCCGCGCCGGGCGTCACCAAGGCCTCCGGTCTGGCGACGGTGGCGCAGCGCCTCGGCGTCGAGCATTCGGCGATCATCGCGTTCGGCGATATGCCCAACGATGTGCCGATGCTGACCATGGTCGGTCACGGCGTCGCCATGGCCAACGCGCACCCGGAGGCGCTCGCCGCCGCGCAGGAGGTCACGGCGGCCAACTCCGAAGATGGTGTGGCGCAAGTGCTCGAGCGCTGGTGGCTCTGAGCCCTCGACTGCAGTGCGAGTTCGGAAAGGCACTGAGCCCAGCTCCGGCGTCGGAGCTGGGCTCGGGGTGTCGAGCGTGGATCGAACTCACTGCGGCGCCATGAGCGCCTCGGGCGTTGTCGGTGCCGCGACCTGGCCGGCCGGATTGCGGTTGATCTGCTGCTGGTAGCTGTCGTTGTAGGTCTTCCAGACCGTGGTGACGATGCCGGTCAGCTGGTTGAGAACCAGTGAGCCGTACTGGAAGTCGGTGCGCAGTCCGCTCGGCACGGTGTAGCTGTTGCTCAGCGGGAGCCCGAGGATGCCGGCATCCGCGCCCAGTGCGAGGAAGCGGTCCAGGATCGCGCCCATCACCTCGAACACCTGACCATTCGGTCCGGTGTAGACATATCCGTTGGCGAATTTGACGTACTGCCGGCCCTGGGTGGCGGGCACCGGCTCCGATTGGGCCGCACCGAGCGGACCGTCCGGTCCGCCCCGATCGGCCCAATGCTCGGCGATCGGGTTCTGATTCGCCATGCCGAGCAGCTTGGCGGTGAGTGCGGCCAGCGTGGCGAGGTCGGTCTCGGTGAGCGGTGCGGTCTGCGGTGGCGACTGCTGCGGTGCCCGCGCCTGCTGTTGCGGTTTGGTGCCGGACGCGACCGATATGCCCGCGGCGATATCGCGGATGCGGTCCATATCGGCGTAGGCGGCGTCACCGGGACAGGCGGTATTGCCGACATCGCGGTGCGCGAAGACCACGGGCAGCCGGACGGCCTCACCCTCCGCGTAGGGAGTGAATTGGGTGCCCTCGGAGTACATCGTGGTGTAGCCCTTGGGATCCAGGCCGGCGACCCTGGACCGCCAGCCGATGAACCGGCCGACCGCATCGATGGCCTCGTTCGAGGGCTCTGCGGATTCGTAGTTGCCCATCAGCGCGACGCCCGAGGTGTTCTCGTTGAACCCACCCGCGTGCGCGCCCTGCACCGGCTTGTCGAGTCCGCCGTAGCGGCCCTCGAAGATCTGACCGTACCTGTCGACCAGCGCGTTGTAGCCGATATCGCACCAGCCCAACGTCTTTGCGTGATAGGTGTAGATCGCGCGGACGATGCCGGCCGATTCGGCCTTGCTGTAGTCGTTGCGGCCCGCGGTGTGGTGCACGGTGATGCCGCCGACTTGGTCGTCGTAGGTGGGTTCGTCGCAGCGGATGTCTTCGTCCGCGCCCCACTGGGATCGGGTGATGACGTTCGGACCGCCGCCGGGCAGCGTCGCGGCGACATCGGAGAGCGCGGCGTCGATCGCGCCGCGGCCCGGATCGATGAGTACGGCCGTGAGTGCGGCGCCCTGCTGGGCGGGATCGTCGGAGCGTGGTGCGGCGGCCGGGGTCGGCCGCATCGGCACCGCGCCTTCCGCGTCACCCATGATGGGGGGCTGGGGTGTGGTCGCGACAGTCGGCTTGCGGGTGACCAGGATCTGCACGGCATTGGTGTCGCCGACGTAGATCGGCTCGGTGCCGGTGGTGGCCTCCGCCGCCGCGCGATCGTTGCGGCGGGTGTCGACGGCTTCGGTGTCGTACCAGCGTCCCCAGGTGCCGCTGGCCTCGCGGGCCCGGATCATCACCTTGGTGTTCGTCAGGTCGCGCGCGGTCAGTGCGACGACGCTGAATGGTTCCGGCCGGCTGAGCTCTTTGACCTGCGCGCCGACCTGGCTGACCAGCTGCGGCGGGACTGCGCCGGGCGTCAATGCCGGTGTGTCCGGGGTGACGCCGGGTTCCAGTTGGCCGGGGTCGGCGATGAAGGCGGTGGCCGTGGAGCGGCCGGGCGCGGTCTGGCCGGGGGTGGTGCCCGGTGTCGAGTAGAGAGATTGGCCAGGGGTAGCGCCTTGTGCGGAGTACGGGCTTTGGCCCAGAGTGGAGTACGAAGTTTGGCCCGGCGCGGTTTGACCGGGCACGGATCCGGGAATCGATTGGCCCGGGACGGTTTGGCCGGGAGTGCTCTGTCCCGAATTGAGCTGGGGTATCGGAATTTCCTCGGGTAGCTCTACGCCGGGCGGCAGCGGCAGGCCCTGCGGAACGGGAATGGATTCCGGTATCGGCAGCATGCGCAGATCGGAAAGATGCAGATCAGGTAGGTCGAGTCCGGTTAGTTCGCGCAGCGGAAGGGTGATGTCGGGCACCGTGGTGAGCGCCACCTCGGCCAGTTGCGCTGGAATTGCGGCGAGCTCGCTACCAGTTGTCGAGCGGTAATCGGGCGAGTCGCTGAGCATGAAAGTCGCGAGCGGCGCCGCTACCGCAAGTGTGGTGACAACCGGGAGCACGTAGCAACGTTTCGGTTTGCGGTACGGCACGAGCATCTCCAATCGGGTCGAACCGAGCGGTCATCTGCAGAAATGTCAGGGTTGCTTCCTGATGCATCAACGATCACACTAGTTAACAACTGTCACATATCTAAACCTCTAGTTGAGGAATTATGTGATTGCCTGAATGTAGCTCTCGGATTGCGGCCGGATGGCACGACATGCCGACAGGTATCGAACCGATCAGGTCCTGGAAAACCGTGGGAGTGAACGGATGCGACGCGAACAGCACCGGAATGGCAGCACACGGGGGGCGCGAGAATTGTGGATGAAAAGGACAGCGGCACACTGGCGAATTGGCCGAGGGCGGATATCGCGATCGCCGATATTCCGTCCGCTGCTGGTCACCGGTTGTGCCGCCATATTGGCCGGAACCGTGGTCGCGTGCTGGGTCGCGCCGACCGACACGCCGTATCGGGCGCTGGCCGGACCTGGTCACGGGCGCGGCATGAGCCAGGTCGGCGCGTTCGACAGTGCCCTGGAGGGGTGGGCGGCCGAACGCATTCTCGAGCACTACTATCCGGGCGCGACGCTCGGCAAAATCTCGGCGACCACCGTCGCGGTGCGCCTGCTGGCACAGGACGACTCCACGCTGGACGCCTATGCCGCCGCCGGATTGCGGGTCGCGGGTCAACTGCTCGCGCCCGGCCAGGTCGCGCATCTCACCGCGCTACCCGATGGCGGCGCGAATGTGGTCGTGACGGTCGGCTGTGACGGCGAGGTGCTGTGGCAGACCGCCACTTCCGACCCGTGGATCTATCCGATCAACCCGCGGCCCAACCGCCCCGCCGCCGAACATCTGACCCTGTGCGGCGGTTCGGCGTATCGCGGCGCGCTCGGCGTGGCGATGGAAGGCGCCGACGCGCGCACCGTCAATCGCGTCGATGTGGAGGACTATCTGCTCGGTGTGGTCCCGGCCGAGGTGCAGGCCAACTGGGCGGACAGGGGGGCAACGGAAGCCCTTCGCGCACAGGCGATCGCGTCGCGTTCCTATGCGCTGGCCGAGCATCGCTACCCGTATGCGCAGACCTGTGACAACACCGACTGCCAGGCGTATCCCGGTACCGCCAAAGAGGATCCGCGCGTGGCCGGCGCCATCACGGCGACTGCGGGGACAGTGCTGTTGCGGGACGGGCGAATTCTGCGTTCGGAGTACTCCGCCGCGCCCGACGGTGGGCAGCCCGCCGACATCTACGCCTTCGATGTCGGGCCGACACCCGCCGAACTCGGCATACCGGTGGTCGGTGCGGGCACCCCCGTGGACCCGCGCAGGCAGACCCTCGTCGCCGAATCGCCGATCGAGGTCGAATACCGCCGGCTCGGCGGCGCGAACAGCACGGTCGGTCAGCCGCTCGGCCCGGAGATGGCGCTGCCCCAGAACGCGGGCACCTACCGGCTTTTCACCAACGGCGTCATCATCGCGACACCGACGCTCGGTGCCCAGGTCGTCGACTTCACGACGCTGATGCAGTTGGTGCCGGATCCGCACGGGACGGCCCCGCAGGAGCACAAGCCGGGCAGTTCGGTGCCGCCCGCGAGCGCGGTGCCGCCGGGCAGTAACGGGGGTGCCGTGCCCAACGTCTTGCCAGAGGGCGCGGTGCCGCCGGGAGGCAATGTCTTGCCAGCGGGCGCAGGCAATTTCGCGCCTGCGGGCACGCTGCCTGGCGGTGTGCTCGATCCCGAAAGTGCCGTGTCGCCAGCAGGTTCCGTCGCGCACGGCATTACCCTCGCGCCGGAGACCGCGGCCTCGCCCGGGAACACGGTCGCGCCGAAAACCGCGTCGACCCCGACCCCGCCGCCTCCGCCGAGTCCCGCAATCCGCTCCGGCGGGCCGACAAGCGATGGCCTGTCGGCCGACGAAGAGTTCTAGTCGCAGGCCGCTGATGTCGCCCCCGACTCAGCTGCCGCTGCGGGGTTCCGGGATCTGCTCCGGTGGGCCTGTCGATCAGGATGACGCGGTATCGCCGAGGGACTCGGCCAGGGTCCGGAGCAGGTCTGCCAGCTCGCCGCGATCCTGCTGACCCAGCGAGGCGAGCAGGCGCTGCTCGTTCGCCATGTGCAACGGCAGCAGCTCGTCGATCAGGGTGCGGCCTGCTGCAGGTGCTCGGACTCGTCATCGCACTCGGCGGCACCCTGCTCGGCCAGATGGTCGGCCGGCCGCGGGTCACACCTGCCGCGGTGGTGCCGGAAGCGGTGCCGGTGGTTGCTGAGGCACGCTAGAAAAGTCCACGTCGAAAGGGGTTGACCTTGACGTAGCGTCAACTTGCAAGCTGGTTGTACCGACGAGAAAGAAGGGAGAACAGGTCATGACATCGGGCACCGAATGGTCCATCCAGGATCTGGCCAAGGCGGCCGGTACCACCAGCCGGACCCTGCGCCACTATGGGCAGTTCGGGCTGCTGCCGCCGAGCCGGATCGGCGCCAACGGCTACCGCTTCTACGACCAGGACTCCCTGGTTCGGCTGCAACGCATCCTGCTGCTCCGTGAGCTCGGCCTCGGCCTTCCGGTCATCGCCGAAGTCCTCGCCGGCGAGCAGGACACCACAGCCGCGCTGCGCACGCACCTAGAACTGCTTCAGCAGGAACAGGATCGGATCCGGCGCCAGATCGAATCGGTGACCACCACGCTGCACAAGACGGAACGAGGTGAACAACTCATGGCAGCAGAGGTTTTCGACGGTTTCGACCACACTCGGTACAAGGATGAGGTGATCGAACGCTGGGGCAAGGACGCCTACGAAAGCGGCGACCGCTGGTGGCGCTCGCTGAGTGCGGCCGAGCAGCAGGCGCACTTCCAGGCCCATCTGGATATCGCCGCCGACTACGGCCGGGCCTTCGCGACCGGGCTCGCCCCCGACAGTGACGAGGTCCAGGCCATCGTCGCGCGACACTACAACTATGTCGGTGCTGGTTCCCAGCGCCGCCCGTCCTTCGAGTACTTCACCGGACTCGGCGAGATGTACGTCGCGGACCCGCGTTTCGCGGCCAACTACGACAAGCACGGTGCGGGCACAACCGAATTCGTGCGTGCCGCGATGAACGCGTATGCCGAGGCCAACCTGCGGTAGCGCGAAAGCTCCCGTGTCACAGGAGGATCAGGGTGTCCGCATATCACATGCGGACGCCCTACTCGTACTATCCCCATACCGACGCCTGCGAGCGGGGTAAACGTCGAGTGGGCGCACCGTGATGTCCCGTTCGATGGGCAGCCGAATCGCTTGTGGGGCGGTAGGGTTCGCGATGTGGGAGGGGAATCTCGATGAGTTATCCGCACTCAGTCTGATCTTCGCCATCGCGCAGGTCGTACACGTCAGGGATAAATTGGATCTGATGGCGTTCGCGCTGATGATCGCGCTTGCGCCACTGGCCACGCTCGTTCTCGCCGCCGTACCGTCCACCGGCCGTTGGATTGCGGCGAAGCCGCGACGCTACTGAGCCGAGCCCGGCGGCCGTAGGATCGGACTGGTCCGCAACCATCGGGGAGGAGCGTCGACGATGCTGTACAAAAGTGGGGATCGGGCACCGAGCGGTGCGGTCGCGCAGACCGCCGCGGTGCTGGCGGTACTCGGCGGGCTGACCGATCTGATCGGCGGCACCTATCTGCTGATCGATTTCAGCGGCGACCGCGGCCGCTTCGACAATTCGCTCGTCATCTTCACCACTCTCGGTGCGGCCCTGATGGCCTGCGCGCTGATCTTCGGCGGTATTCAACTCTGGCGTCGGGACGAGACCGGTCGATACATGCTGCTCGTCGCGACAGGCGTCTCGATCGTGACCGGCCTTGTCGGCCTGGCCTGTTCGCTCACCGACTACGAATTCGGTCTCGGCATCTTCTGGTGGTCCACCACCGCCCACCCCCTCTGGACCTCCCCGCTCTTCGGCTTCGTCGGCCAACTGACCGCCCTCATCCAGGAAAACCTGCTCCGCACCGCACTAGACCTTGCCCTCCCCCTCACCACCTTCGCCTTGGCCGCCACCAAATACGCCGCCCACTGGACCGCCGCCCGCCCGACCCACCGAGCCCTCACCCACTGATCGCCACCGGTCGAGCGAAACACCCACGGCGCGGTACAGTTTCGCGATCGAAGTGGGAGGGAGATCTTGATGGGGTACCCGTACGGTCAACCGGGATATCCGAGTAACGGCCAGCCGCCGCTTGGTTACCAGCCGCCTGCCGGGGGCGGGACCGCGATTACCGCGGGGATACTCGCCTTAGTGATCGGGGGTTTGAACGTGCTCGGGGCAGCGGCGGTCGCCGCGGTCGATGCGAAGGTTCTCGACGTTACCCCCGGCAAGGTGCAATTCGCTGCGATCGCAGCCGGATTCATTGCTTTCCTGCTGATTCTGGGCGGTGTTCTGCTGCTGTGCCGATTGACCGCAGGGCGGGTCATGGTGATCCTCGGCTGCAGTCTGGCGCTGGTCAACATGGTGATCGGGGTGGCGCTGTTCGGGGTGTTCAGCCCGACGTCAGCAGTGGGTATCGTCCTTATGATCGCCACGATGTCGCTTGCTGCGGTCGGCCCGACCGGTCGCTGGATCGCCGCTCGCCGATCTGCGTCCCAATCCTTGTCGCCGTATGGTCAGCCTGCCCCGCCGCCATATGGTTCGCCTGCACCGTTGCCCTACGGGCAGCCCACCCAACCTGCGCCGTACGGGCAGTCGGCGCAGCCATTCGCCGCGCCGTATGCGCAATCCGCGCCCTACGGTCAACCGTCCGCTGCACCTTACGGCCAGCAGCCGCCGGATCCCTACCAGCAGCCCACCTTTCAGGCCGGGCAGTACCCGTACCCGCAGCAGCCTCCTACCGGTCAACCGACCTATCCGTACCAGTGACCTTGGTCCACAGCTCGTCTCAGCCTCGCTAGGCGGCAATCGCGGCTGAAGCTAGTTGCGCGCCTTGTCGAAGGCTGCACGCCGTATACGGGCTGCAGCTGTTGGCGAGGGCTGCAGCTGTTGGCGGGCTTATCGCATGCCGGGTGTGATCAGCCTCGAAGTGCTTGCATCAGTTGGTCTTCGGTGATCGGGGGGACTGGTAGGGGGTGGGCGGCGGTGGCTCGGAGGCCGTCGAGGACGAGGGCCAGGTGGCGGCGCCAGGCGTCGGGGGCGATCTTGGCGGTGGCTTCGATGATGCGGGTGTGTGACCAGGTGATGAAGGCGATGTCTTCGAGGACCCAGTCGGGGCGCAGCGCGCCGGATTCTTGGGCGCGGGTGGTGATTCGGCGCATGAGGCCGTGGCCGTATTCCTGGGCGCGGGCGATCGCGGGGCTGGGGGCGCCGCGCAGTGCGAGGTCGCTGAGTAGGCGGTCGGCGGCCTGGAGTTCGCAGACCTTTTCGACCAGGTAGACGAAAGCGTCCCAGGGGTCTGCGATGTCGAGCGCTTCCTGCGCGATGCGGGCGCCGTTTTCGATGCGGTCCTCTACGGCGGCGGCGATGAGGTCGTCGCGGGTGGGGAAGCGGTTGTAGAGGGTGCCGATGGCGACGCCCGCGCGGGCGGCGATCTCCTTGAGGGGCGCGTCGAGTCCGCGTTCCTCGAAGACCTCGCGGGCGGCGGATACGAGCGCGTCCCGGTTGCGTTGGGCGTCGCTGCGTAGCGGCTTGTCCACGGGCATTCGCCGATCCTACAAATTCGGGGGTGAATTTATCTTGAGCATAGGTTCAACTTAATGCTACTGTCGGAGCTAACTTGAACTATGGCTCAACTTAGTGGGGCGGGCATGACCAAGACGATCGCGATATTCGGATTCGGGCCGGGGCTCGGCATGGGGACCGGGCGGCGGTTCGGGCGAGAAGGGTTCCGGGTGGCGGTCATCGGCCGGAATCCGGATAAGGCGCGTCAGCATGTCGATGACCTGGCCGCCGAAGGCATCGAGGCCGCCGCCTTCCCGGCGGATCTCACCGACGAGAAACAGCTGCGCAGTGCGGTCGAGGACATCACGAACAAGTTCGGCCACATCGACGTCGCCATGCACGGCGCGGCCATGGATATGACCGATCGGATCCCGTCGACTCTCGACGTCGATATCGACACACTCCGAAAGCCGCTGGAGGTGAAGGTCTACTCACCGATCTCGATGACCCGCGCCCTCGCGCCCGCAATGGTCGAGCGTGGCGAAGGAGCGCTGCTGTTCTCCTCGGGGGTCTCCGACAAGAACCCGCTGCCGTACCTTGCCAACGTCGGTGTCGCCCTCGGCGCCCAACGCAACTACGTCCGCCAACTCGCCATCGAACTCCAGGGCACCGGCGTCTATGTGGGCCTGCTCAACATCGGCGTCCTGATCGGCAATAGCCAGGCCGAGCGCATCGTCGACGAGCACCCCGAACTCATCCCGGCCGGCCTGGAGATCGCCCGCATGACCAATGGCGAACTGGGCGACCACTATTGGCGCATGTATACGGCCCGCGACACCGTCGAGTCGGATGTCGGTTTCCCCGAATGAGTCGCGATCAGACCTCGGGCTGACTCGACGGGTCACGTCCCACGCTCCCGCACGCCCAGCGAGCGCCTCGCATATGTTGCAACCCTGTGCGGCGCTCGCTGGATGTGCGCTACCTGAACCGGTGGCGATCGGATCGTCCGGGTCGGTCGTTGGTGCAGTCGACGAACCAATGCGAGGCCGCAAACTGGACATTCGATCAGTTTGCGTGGATATGTAATAGCCACTGTGTTGCCGCTTCATCTCCATTTCGGCAAACTTCAGGAGAAATTCGGATGGCATCCGCGTGCCCGAGCCGCACCTCGAGACTCCACCCGGACCTCGCGCGGACTTCCGATACGCTGGGCTCCCGTGACCGTCGCATCGTCCCCGGGTAACTCCGCAAACTCCGCCTCACAGTTCGATCTGATCGTCGTCGGCTCCGGATTCTTCGGGCTGACCGTCGCCGAGCGCGCCGCCGCGCTACTCGGCAAACGGGTGCTGGTGATCGATCGTCGATACCACCTCGGCGGCAACGCCTATTCGGAGCCGGAACCGCAGACCGGTATCGAGGTGCACAAGTACGGGGCGCACCTGTTCCACACTTCGAACAAGCGGGTGTGGGACTACGTGACCCAGTTCACCGAGTTCACCGGCTACCAGCATCGGGTCTTCGCGCTGCACAAGGGGCAGGCCTATCAGTTCCCGATGGGCCTCGGTCTGATCTCCCAGTTCTTCGGCCGCTACTTCACGCCCGACGAGGCGCGCGAGCTCATCGCCGAACAGGCCGCGGAGGTCGAGACCAAGGACGCACAGAACCTCGAGGAAAAGGCGATCTCGCTGATCGGGCGCCCGCTCTATGAGGCCTTCGTCCGCGATTACACCGCCAAGCAGTGGCAGACCGACCCGAAGGAACTGCCCGCGGGCAATATCACCCGCCTGCCGGTGCGCTACACCTTCGACAACCGCTACTTCAACGACACCTACGAGGGCCTGCCCAAAGAGGGTTATACGAAGTGGCTGGAGAATATGGCCGCCTCGGAACTGATCGAGGTCCGGCTGAACACCGACTGGTTCGACGTGCGCGAGCAGATCCGCGCGGAGAATCCGGACGCTCCGGTCGTCTACACCGGCCCGGTGGATCGCTATTTCGATTACCGCGAGGGCGAACTCGGCTGGCGCACCATCGATTTCGAGACCGAGGTGCTCGACACCGGCGACTACCAGGGCACCTCGGTGGTGAACTACAACGATGCGGATGTGCCCTACACCCGCATCATCGAGCCGCGGCACTTCCACCCGGAGCGCGACAGCTATCCGAACGACAAGACCGTGATCATGCGCGAGTACTCCCGTTTCGCGCAGACCGGTGACGAGCCGTACTACCCGATCAATACGCCGGAGGACCGCGCCAAGCTCACCGCTTACCGCAACCTCGCGAAGCGGGAAACCGCGACGGCGAAGGTGCTCTTCGGCGGTCGCCTCGGCACCTACCAGTACCTGGACATGCATATGGCCATCGGCAGCGCGCTCAGCATGTTCGACAATGTCCTGCGGCCGCATCTCGAAGCGGGCGAGCCCCTCGTGGATGAAAGCAACGGATGACCTCCCAATCGATCTTGGAAGACATGACCACCGAAACCCGCGCGAAGTCGCTGCTGCAGCGCATCATCCTGCCCCGGCCGGGTGAACCGCTGGATGTGCGCACCCTCTATGTCGAGGAGTCCGCGACCAACGCCCGGCGCGCGCACGCCACCACCCGCACCTCGCTGTCGATCGGCGCGGAGTCGGAGGTGTCGTTCTGCACCTACTTCAACGCGCTGCCCGCCAGCTACTGGCGGCGGTGGAGCATCCTGAAGTCGGTGGTGCTGCGGCTGGAATTGGCCGGCCACGGTCGCGTGGACGTCTACCGCTCGAAGGCGGACGGTTCGCGAATCCACGTGCAGGGCAAGGAGTTCGCGGTCGCGCCCGGCACCGAATCGGTGCACGTGGAGTTCGAGACCGATCTCGGCCCGTTCGAGGACGGCGGCTGGATCTGGTTCGACATCACCACCGATACGGCGGTCACACTGCTGGCGGGCGGTTGGTACGCGCCGGTCGAGGCGCCCGGTACGGGCAGCATCGCGGTCGGCATGCCGACCTTCAACCGGCCGACCGATCTGGTGAAGACCCTGGCCGCCCTCGGGTCCGATCCGCTGGTGCTGGACAAGATCGCCGCGGTGATCATCGCGGACCAGGGCAACCGCAAGGTGGTCGACGAGCCCGGCTTCACCGAGGCCGCCGCCGTACTCGGCGACCGGCTCGCCATCCGCGATCAGCCCAACCTCGGCGGCTCCGGCGGCTACAGCCGGGTCATGTACGAGGCGCTGAAGACCACCGACGCGCAGTACATCGTCTACATGGACGACGATATCGAGATCGAACCCGATTCGATCCTGCGCGCACTGGCCTTCGCCCGCTTCGCCAAATCGCCCATGCTGGTCGGCGGGCAGATGCTGAACCTGCAGGAGCGCTCGCACCTGCACAGCATGGGTGAGGTCGTGGACCGCGGCATCTTCATGTGGACCTCCGCGCCGAATGTGGAATACGACCACGACTTCTCGAAGTACCCGCTCAAGGACCGCGACAATTCCAAACTGCTGCACCGGCGCATCGACGTCGACTTCAACGGTTGGTGGACCTGTGTGATCCCGCGCCAGGTCGCCGAGGAGATCGGCCAGCCGCTGCCGCTGTTCCTGAAGTGGGACGATGTCGAATACGGCCTGCGCGCCCGCGATCACGGCTACTCGACCGTCACACTTCCCGGCGCGGCCGTCTGGCATATGGCGTGGAGCGATAAGGACGACGCCATCGACTGGCAGGCGTACTTCCATCTGCGCAACCGTTTGGTCGTGGCCTCGCTGCATATGCCGGGCAATGGCCGCGGCATGGTCGTCAACACGGTCAAGGCGACCTTGAAGCACCTGCTCTGCCTGGAGTATTCGACGGTCGCCATCCAGAACCTGGCGATCAAGGACTTCCTCGCCGGCCCGGAGCGGCTGTTCCAGTTGCTGCCCTCGGCGCTCGGTGTCGTGCACGAGCTGCGCAAGCAGTACCCCGATGCGGTCATCCTGCCGTCCTCCACCGAACTCCCGCTGGCCAGCCACATCGGTGTCGGCGCGGTCGGTGAACCCGCGAATCCGATCGCCAAGGTGGTCCGCCTGGCCAAGGGCGTGGTGCACAACTTCCGTCCCGCGCTCACCGCGCACCACGAGCGCCCGCAGCTGAATGTGCCGACGCTGGATGCCCGCTGGTTCCTGCTCTCGCAGGTCGACGGCGTCACCGTCACCACCGCGGACGGCCGCGGCGTGGTCTACCGCAAGCGCGATCCGCGCCAGGCCCTCGGCCTGTTCAAGGAGGCCATGCGGCTGCGCAAGGAACTGGCCGCCCGCTTCCCGGAGATGCAGCAGCGCTACCGCGCGGCCCACCCGGAGTTGACGAGCACCGCGGCATGGGAGAACGTTTTCGGCATCGACACGAAGGATCAGCAGCAGTGAGTCTGGAAGCCCCCGCGGACGACAACACCGCGGTGCACGCACCGAGTGCGAACGGCCACGGTGGCCCGGTGTCCGCGGTGCCATCGGCGTCGCAGCCGCCCGAGGTCAAGATCATCAACGCCGTCCAGGCGAGCATCGGCGCCAAGCCGGAGGTGATCAAGGCGGCGCGCGGCATGTCGCACTTCGGTGAGCATGCGCTCGGCTGGATCGGCATCGCCGCGGCGGGCTGGCTGGTCGACAAACCGCGGCGCAGACAGTGGGCCGGTGTCGCGGTCGGCGCGGTCGGCGCGCACGCGGCATCGATCGTCATCAAGCGCATCGTCCGGCGACCTCGCCCGAACGATCCATCGGTGCAGGTCAACGTCTCGACGCCGAGCAAGCTGAGCTTCCCGTCCTCACACGCCACCTCCACCACGGCGGCGGCCGTGTTGCTCGGCAGATTGACCGGGCTACCCTTGCCTGCGGTGCTCGTCCCACCGATGTTGCTCTCCCGAGTGGTTCTCGGGGTGCACTATCCCTCCGACGTGCTCGCCGGATCCGCGCTCGGCGCCGCGTCCGCCGCTGTTGTGCTTGCCGCCGAAAAGAGACTCGATAGTGACCGCAGAAGAAAAGACCTTGGTTGACATGAGTGAAGAGCCGACCAGCACCGACCTAGCCGAAGCAGTCGTCAAGGGTCCACCCAAGACGTTGGCCGGTGGACTGTTCAAGGCGGTCCGGCCGCGCCAGTGGGTCAAGAACGTGCTGGTGCTCGCCGCGCCCTTGGCGGCGGGTCCGGATACGGCCACCGATCTGACCGTGCTCGGTCATGTCGGTCTCGCGTTCGTGGTCTTCTGCATGGCGGCCTCGGGCATCTACCTGGTCAACGACGCGCTCGATGTGGAGGCCGACCGGGCGCACCCGACCAAGCGGTTCCGCCCGATCGCTGCGGGCATCGTCCCGGTGAATCTGGCCTACCTGCTCTCGGTGGTGCTGCTGGTCGGATCGATCGCCGGATCGTTCCTCGCCTCGTGGCATCTGGCCGTGGTGATGGCGGTCTACATCGGCATCCAGCTGGCCTACTGCTTCGGCCTCAAGCACCAGGCGGTGCTGGACATCTGCATCGTGTCCTCGGGCTTCCTGCTGCGCGCCGTTGCCGGTGGCGCCGCCGCGAATATCGAACTGTCGCAATGGTTCCTGCTGATCATGGCGTTCGGCTCGCTGTTCATGGCCGCGGGCAAGCGGTACGCGGAACTGCAGATCGCGTTGAGCACCGGCGCCAAGATCCGCAAGTCGCTCGAGTACTACACGCCGACCTATCTGCGCTTCATCTGGACCCTCGCCGCGACGGCGGTGGTGGTCTTCTACGGCCTGTGGGCGTTCCAGCAGGACAACTTGAAGCACACCAATTGGTTCGCAATCTCGATGATTCCGTTTACCATCGCAATCCTGCGTTACGCGGTCGACGTCGATGGCGGCGAGGCCGGTGAACCCGAAGAGATCGCGCTGGGGGATCGCATCCTCCAGTTCCTCGCAATCGCCTGGATCGGAGCGGTAGGTGTCGCTGTCTATCTCACCTGACGAGATGTTGGTAGCGGGATTGGAGCGAACAGAAGACGAGAACGAGCGGCCCGCCGATGCGCGGGCCGGCTCGCTCTCGCGGTTCGCGAGGCTATCCCGAGCCACCTTCGTCGGTGGGATCGCGCTCACGGTGGTGCTCTTCACGGTCGGCGCCTGGCAGCGACGCTGGATCGCCGACGACGGCCTCATCGTGCTGCGCACGGTGCGGAACCTGCTGGCGGGCAACGGGCCGGTCTTCAACGAGGGTGAGCGCGTCGAGACCAACACCAGTACGGCCTGGACCTACCTGGTGTGGTTCTTCAGCTGGCTCACCCAGGCCCGGCTCGAGTACGTCGTACTCGGTGTCGCGCTGACCGTCTCGATGCTGGCGATCGTCTTCGCCATGATCGGCACGGCGCGCCTGTGGGGCGGGACCAGGTCATCGCTGCTGCTGCCCGCGGGTGTGTTCGTCTACATCGCGCTGCCGCCCGCCCGCGACTACGCCACCTCCGGTCTGGAGAGCGGTCTGGTCATCTGCTGGCTCGGCCTGCTGTGGTGGCAGCTGATCCGCTGGAGTCAGGCCGAGCGGGTGAAGCTGCCCGCGCTGTTCGGTCTGGTATTCCTCGCCGGCCTCGCACCGCTGATCCGCCCGGAGATGACCCTGGTCGGCGCGCTGGCGCTGATGATGATCTTCCTGGCTCCGCTGCCGGAGTCCCGGCTGCGCCCGATCGTGTTGCGCGGCTTGATCGTTGCCGTCGCCGGGCTGGTGCCGATGTGCTACCAGGTCTGGCGGATGGGCTACTACGGCCTGCCCTACCCGAATACCGCGGTCGCCAAGGACGCGGGCGGGGCCAAGTGGGGGCAGGGCTTCAAATACCTCTGGGACCTGGTCGGTCCGTACTACCTCTGGGTGCCGCTGCTGGTGCTGCTGGTCGCCGGTGTCATCGCGGCTCGCTCGTCGCGGGCCGCGAAGGCCACCGCCGGTGCGCACACCGCCACCGACGGACAGTCGCGCTGGACGGTGCGCCGGGGGCGCGAATGGCTGCGTTCGCCGAGTGCGGTGGTCGCGCTCATGCTCGGCAGCGGAGTCGTCCTCACGGTCTATGCGCTGCGCGTCGGCGGCGACTTCATGCACGGCCGGATGCTGCTGCCGCAGCTGTTCTGCCTGCTGCTGCCGGTCGCCGTGGTGCCGATCCGGCTGCCGCTTGCCGCTGTCAACCGCCAAGGCGGCCTGCGCGCGGTGACGGCGCGGGATTGGTCCTTCGCGGTACTCCTGCTCGCATTGGTCGGCACCGCGGGCTGGGCGCTGTTCGCCGCCAATACGACGGCCATCAAGACCGGCACCAAGATCAGCTCGTCCGGCATCGTCGACGAGCGCGTCTACTACGTCCTCAACACCGGCCACGACCACCCGATCCTGGCCGAGGACTACCTGGACTACCCGCGCATCCGGGCCATGGTGAACAACATCGCCGAGACCCCCAATGGCGGGCTGCTGCTGAACGCGCCGTCGTTCATGTTCTGGTACATCGCGCCCCCGCCGCAGCCGATTCCCGACGGTGGCGCCGGACATACCGTCTACTTCCTGAACCTCGGCATGACCAGCATGAACGTTCCGCTGGACGTGCGCGTCATCGACCAGATGGGCCTGGCCTATCCGCTGGCCGCGCACACCGACCGGCTCACCGACGGCCGGATCGGGCACGACAAGAGCCTGTATCCGGACTGGGTCGTGGTGGATACCGGCATGGTCGACCAGCATCCGTGGATGCCCTGGTACATGGACGAGAAGTGGGTAACCCAGGCCCGCGCCGCCACGAAATGCCCGGATACCGAGGCACTGATGATCTCCTACCGGGACCCGCTAACCTGGGACCGCTTCGAACACAACCTGCGCAATGCGCTGCGGTTCGCGAAGTACCGGATCGATCGGGTGCCGCGGTACGAGATCGAGCGGTGCGGGCTCGTGGATCCGTATCCGCAGCCGCAACGCTAGTGACTGCTTGCAGGTCGCTCGAAAGGGTCGGCTAGTGACTGCTTGCAGGTCGCTCGAAAGGGTCAGCTAGCGACTGCTTGCAGGTCGCTCGAAAGGGTCAGCTAGGGAGAAATTGTCGTTCAGCGACTATCTCGATTCGCTTGAAACGGCATCTCCAGTCACACTGGGCCCATGGACCTCCATGGGCCCAGTTGTTTCATTGACCTGCAGCGTTAAACGTGTCGCAGATCGCTTTATCTCTTTTTGATAACGCCAGCGCATCGATGACGCGATAGGGTACGTGAGTACGCCCGTTGGGGTGTCCGATTCGACATGGGCGAGCCCCAGTGGTCAACGTAGAGACGCGGTCGAGTAACGCACCGCTTAACGAAAGGCCGAAAACTAGATGCGAGGCGTGATCGGGACGCAGGTTGGACGTTTGAGAACCCAAAGAGCCGGTTCGTGGTTCAAGCGGTCGGTGCTGATGTCCCTGGCTATCTTGCTGCCGCTCGGGGTGTCAGTAGCAGGTCCGGCGGGTTCCGCGTCGGCGGCGTTCAATCCGGACGCCTTCGATTTCTGGGTGGACTCCAGCATGGGGCCGATCAAGTCGCGGATCTTCCGCGCCGCGGACGGCAATACCGGGCGCGTGGTGTACGCGCTGGACGGCATGCGGGCCCGCGGTGACCTCAACGGCTGGGAGGCCGAGACCGAGGTCGCCCGTGAGCTCACCAAGTGGAACATCAACGTCGTCATGCCGGTCGGCGGCCCGTCCAGCTTCTACGCGGACTGGAACGCGCCGGGCAACTTCCTCGGCATGAGCACCGGATCCTCGGGTTCGGCCAACGGTTCCTCCTCCGGTTCCGCGATGACGGGCTCCTCCGGCTGGAACGAAACGCTCGGCAAGTCGAACACCTACAAGTGGGAGACCTTCCTCACCAGCGACCTGCGCAACGCACTGCGTGACCGCCTGGGCTTCAGCCCGACCCGCAACGGCGTCTTCGGCCTGTCCATGGGCGGCAGCGCCGCGCTGACGCTGTCGGCCTACCACCCGGACCAGTTCGTCTATGCCGGTTCGTACTCCGGCTACCTGAACGTCTCCGCGCCGGGCATGCGCGAGGCGCTGCGCGTGGCCATGATCAGCGCCGGCGGCTACAACATCGACGCGATGGCGCCGCCGTGGGGCCCACAGTGGCTGCGGATGGATCCGTTCGTCTTCGCGCCGCGACTGATCCAGAACAACACCAGGCTCTGGGTCGCCGCCGGTAGCGCGCTGCCCGGCCCGGCCGACGCCTCCGCGCCGCTGGACATCATCCAGGGCACACCGCTCGAGGCGCTCGCATTGGTCAACACCCGTGCCTTCCAGGTCCGGATGGCGACGCTGGGTGCCCAGAATGTCACCTACAGCTTCCCGTCGGTCGGCATCCACAACTGGCACAACTGGGAGTCCGAGGTCTACCGGATGATCCCCGACCTCTCCGCCAATATCGGTTGATATAGCCAGCCTCCGAAAACCGCCCGGTGTGTTCGCACATCGGGCGGTTTTTCGTTTGCCGACTTCAAGTCCGCAACCCTGGTTGACAACGAATCAGCTGCGGGATGCCTTCGATAGTTGTGGGGTGGATCGCTTTCCAGCAACATGGAAGCGTTCGTTAGCGATTGATGTACGGACAGCATGCATACAGGTGGAAACGTCCGTTTTGCGTAGGTCGGTCCGCGTTTATGCCCGATGAGGGGTCAGTTGAAGTTGCCGTATATTCGCTGGCTGGCCGCCTGGATGAAAGGTCGAGTCGAATGCGAAGTGCGCGCTGGAAACGTAGGCCCGCAAGCTCATGCAGGTCTTCGAACAGGGCAACCTCTGGTTCGTGGGCGAAGAAGTGTGTGCTCGCAGTGGCGACGGCCATGCTGTTACCGCTCGGAATCTCGATCGCGGGCAGCGGCGCGACCGCAGCGGCGGGCTTCAACCCCGCGATGTTCGACTTCTGGGTCGATTCCGGCATGGGCCCGATCAAGACCCGAGTGTTGCGTGCCGCGGACGGCAATACCAACCGCGTCGTGTACGCGCTCGACGGCCTGCGGGCACCGGAGACGTTGAGCGGTTGGGAGATCGAGACCAACGTCGCCGAGCAGATGGCGAGCTGGAATATCAACGTCGTCATGCCGGTCGGTGGCATGTCGAGCTTCTATGCCGACTGGAACGCGACCAGTGAGTTTCTCGGCATCCCGGCGGGCAGCGGCTCGAATTCCGGCTCCGGCGCGATGAACGCGCTCTCGGGCGGCCCGGGTAAGAGCTACCGGTATCAGTGGGAGACGTTCCTGACCCAGAACCTGCGCTGGGCGCTGCGCGACCGGCTCGGCTTCAACCCATACGGCAACGGCGTCTTCGGGCTGTCCATGGGCGGCAGCGCCGCACTCACGCTGGCCGCGTATCACCCCGACCAGTTCAGATTCGCGGGTTCGTACTCCGGCTTCCTGAACAACTCCGCGCCGGGTATGCGTGAGGCGATCAGGGTGGCGATGATGGACGCGGGCGGCTACAACGTGGACTCGATGGCGCCGCCGTGGGGCCCGCAGTGGCTGCGGATGGATCCGTTCGTCTTCGCGCCCAACCTGGCGCAGAACGGCACCAGGCTGTGGATCGCCGCCGCGAGCGGATTGCCGACCTCCCAGGACGGTCCGAGCTTCAACACGCTCAACGGCATGGCCCTGGAGACGTTGGCGCTGGCCAACACCCGGGCCTTCCAGGTGCGCATGGCGACGCTGGGCGGTGGCAATGCCGTCTACGATTTCCCGACCTTTGGCATCCACGCCTGGAACAACTGGCAGGACGAGTTCAGCCGCATGCTTCCGGACCTCTCCGCCAACATCGGTTGAGTGCTGTGTCCAATTTGCAGCGCCTGCGGTGCCGCGAACGTCGCTCGTAAGACCCGCTCCCCGTGGGCGAGTAGGTGGTGAACAAGCCGCCTGGTGTCTGCACACCAGGCGGTTTCGTTTCTTTTGTCCGTGTTGATGTATTTTGTCCGCTTGTGGCTGGATGATTGCTGACGAAAAGAATTTCAGTGTGGCCTGCTTGGTGGAGGTCCGTAGTTGGAGTCCGCACCGATAATTCTCTGGACTCCATCACGATCCGGTATCGCGGCGGCTCTTTGCTCGGGTCGTTTGAATATTTGCCCATAGAAGAGCGGTAACGCCGAGAACTTCGGTGCGCGGGAAGCGTCGGTGTCGACTGTCGAGCCGCATGCGCGACAGTGGCGATCAACGGTGTTCGCATGGGCGAATCGATGCGATCTGATGGAGTAAGCGGAATGGTTGCCGAGGCGCGTGGCGGTGGGTGGTTGCGGCGGTCGGTGACCGGAGTGGCCCTCGCGTTGACGCCGTCGCGGCCGTCGGTCTCACCGCGCCCGCCGCGGCCGCCTTCAACCCGGCCGGATCCGACTTCTGGGTCGACTCCAGCATGGGCCCGACCAAGACCCGCATCTTCCGCGCCGCCGACGGCAACACCCGTCGCATCGTGTGCGCACTGGACGGCCTGCGTGCCCGCAACGACCTCAGCGGCTGGGAGATCGACACCGAGATCTCCCAGGTGCTGCCGCGGTGGAATATCAACGTGGTCATGCCGGTGGGCGGTCAGTCCAGTTTCTATTCGGACTGGATCGCGCCGAGCAACACCAACGGTCAGCAGCGCGCCTACACCTGGGAGACGTTCCTGACCCAGAACCTGCGGTGGGCGCTGCGCGACCGGCTCGGCTTCAACCCGTACGGCAACGGTGTGTTCGGACTGTCCATGGGCGGCAGCGCGGCACTGGCGCTGGCCGCCTACCACCCAGATCAATTCCGGTATGCCGGTTCGTATTCGGGCTATCTGAATATCTCCGCGCCCGGTATGCGCGAGGGGCTGCGACTGGCGCTGCTGGACTCGCTCGCCTCGACCAACGCGGTCTTCGACTGCCCGGCGGTCGGCACGCACAACTGGCCCTACTGGACCGACCAAGTGTTCAAGATGCTGCCGGATCTGAGCGCGAACCTAGGGTGATCGAATCCGGTCTCCCTAACGGATCCCTAATTCCGTCCGAAATTCCCGTTCCGGCACGACATCTCCGGTCGAACGCGCTAAGGTCACCGCACGATCACAGCTTGTGAACGGGCGGAATTCGGCCACTCGAATACCCCCGGTCTTGCTAAGACTTCGCACGTCGAATAACCTCCAGCGAGCGCAAGTGTGACCAGATCGTTGTAGCGCCGTCTCTTGTGCCGGAATGTCGGGTACCGGGATCACACGCGACGCGCGTCTCGTTGGCAGCACGGGTGTTGCCCGGCCCTCCAAGGGCTACGGGCGGCACCACAACAGCAGAAAGAGAGCAGGATTCATGCGTTTCGGCAGGGCGGCCGCGCCGAAGAGAACCAAGTCGGGACGGCGAGGTACTCCTCGTGGTTGGCGTAATCGAATTCTGGGTGTCGGAGCCGCTGCACTAGCGCTGCCGATTGCCGCAGGTGTGACGGGCCCGACCGTCGCAATGGCCGCGCCGATGCACGGCCCCGCATTGCGGACGCCGTCGGGCGGCTTCGAGGATCTGATGGTCCCGTCGGTGATGGGCCCGATCAAGGTCCAGGTGCAGTGGGCAGCGCGCGGCGGCGACGCGGCGCTTTACCTGCTCGACGGCCTGCGTGCGCGTGACGACCGCAATGCGTGGTCGTTCGAGACGAATGCCCTCCAGCAGTTCGGGAACGACAACATCTCGCTGATCATGCCGGTCGGCGGCCAGTCGAGCTTCTACGCAGACTGGTACAGCCCGAGCAACACCAATGGCCAGAAGACCACCTACAAGTGGGAAACCTTCCTGTCCAAGGAGCTGCCGGACTTCCTCGCGGGCTATGGCGTATCGCGCACCAACAACGCGATCGTGGGTCTGTCGATGGGTGGCTCCGCCGCCCTGGCGATGGCGGCATACCACCGGGACCAGTTCAAGTTCGCCGCCTCCTACTCCGGCTACCTGAACATCTCCGCGCCGGGTATGCGTGAGGCGATCCGCGTTGCGATGCTGGACGCGGGCCGCTATAACGTCGACTCGATGGCCGCGCCGTGGAGCTCGCAGTGGCTGCGGATGGACCCGTTCGTCTTCGCGCCGCAGTTGCGGGGTCTGCCGATGTACATCTCGGCGTCCAGCGGTCTGCCCGGGCAGTTCGATCAGCCGAACTCGGCGGTCGGCGTCTTCAACACCGGTACCGCGATGGCGCTCGAGGCACTCTCGCTGGTCAACACCCGGGCTTTCCAGTCTCGCCTCGCCTCGCTCGGCATCCCGGCCCGGTTCGACTTCCCGGCCAGCGGCACCCACTCCTGGAAGTACTGGGAGGGCGAGCTGTTCAACTCCCGCAACCAGATCCTCGACGCCACCGGCGGTTGGTGATCTAGCGGTACAGACGCCGAACGGCGCCGTCTGTTTCCTTCGGGAAGCGGCGGCGCCGTTCGTCTTTTCGCGCCGAAAGTGACGCTGCCTGGGCTTTTTCGAGGTCGACAAATCAGACAGCGCGGTTCGCTACCCGCGTGTCCTACCCGGAACCACAGGTGAACGGGGGTAGGAAGCTCTTGTGGCACGAGTTGCATTCGGCAGATGGGGAAGGCGCGGGCGGCGCAACGGATATGTGGCCCGCGGTCGTTTGGCGCTGCTAGCTACCGCCGTCGTGATTCCGCTCGCCTCCGGTGTTTCCCCGATTACCGCCCCCGTAAACGCAGAGCCCGCCGCGGCACCGGCCGCGGGGGTGACACTGCAGCGGGTGGTGTGGCTCGGCGATCGGCGCGTTGCGCTGTGGATCAACTCGCCCTCGATGGCCGCGCCCATCCAGGTGCAGCTGTTGCTCGCCAGGGATTGGAATATCCGGCCCGACGCGAAGTTTCCGGCGCTGTACATGCTCGATGGTCTGCGCGCCACCGATGACGAGAACGGCTGGACCCACCAGGCGGGTGCGGTGGATTTCTTCGCCGACAAGAACGTCACCGTGGTGTTGCCGGTCGGCGGCCAGGCCAGCTTCTATTCGGACTGGCTGCAGCCGAACAACGGTCACAACTACAAGTGGGAAACCTTCCTGACCAAGGAACTGCCGCCGCTGCTGGAGAGCCAGTGGCGGACCACGGTTGTCCGTGGCATGGAAGGCATTTCGATGGGCGGTACGGCCGCGATGTTCCTGGCCGGGCGTAACCCGAACTTCGTCAAGTACGCCGCCTCGTACTCCGGTGTGCTGACCACGACCACGCTCGGCATGCCGCAGGCGATCCAGTTCGCCATGCGCGATGCGGGCGGCTTCGACGCGGCCGCCATGTGGGGTCCGCCGAACGGCCCCGAATGGGAAGGTCACGACCCCTACGGACTGGCGGACAAGCTGAAGGGCATCAGCCTCTACATCTCCAGCGGCAGCGGCTCGACCGGGCCGTTCGACCAGGCCAGCGGAATTCCCGGGGTCAGCACGAACTACACGGGCATGGGGCTGGAGGTCCTGTCCCGGCTGACCTCCCAGAATTTCGTGGCCAAACTTGCCGAGCTATCGATCCCGGCCCAGGTGAATTACCGTCCCTCCGGCACCCATTCGTGGCCGTACTGGGATTTCGAAATGCGTCAGTCCTGGCCGCAGGCCGCTGCCGCGCTCGGCGTCGATCCGAACAAACCGGCCTGCCAGGCCGGCGCCGCGATCGGCGCGCTGGCCGGCGGCACCAGCTGGCTCGGTGACTGCCTCACCGGCGAGTACCAGGTGAGCGGCGGTACCGCGCAGGACTTCAAGGGCGGTCGGGTCTTCTACGCGCCGACGGGCGGTGCGCACGCGGTCGCCGGCATGATCGGCGGCGGCTATCAGGCGGCGCTGGGACCGGGCGGTCCGCTCGGCATGCCGACCGACGACGAGTTCGGGCTGCCGGACGGCCGCGGCCGCATGCAGGCCTTCCAGGACGGCGTGCTCTATTGGACCCCGCGGACCGGCGCCCAGGTGGTGCGCGGCGCGATCCTCGACGAATGGGGCAGGCAGGGCTTCGAGCGCGGACCGGGCGGCTATCCCACGGCGCCGGAGGTCAAGACCCCGAGCCGGGACGGCGCGGTGCAGTCCTTCGAGAACGGCCCGTTCTACTACAGCGCGAAGACCGGTGTGCACCTGGTACAGGGGATGATCCTGGGTAAGTACGCCCAAATGGGTTACGAGGACAGTCCGCTCGGTTTCCCGGTCGCCGACGAGACCCCGCTGAAGGACTTCGGCCGCTACAGCAAGTTCGAGGGCGGAAATATCTACTGGAGTCCGCTCTCGGGCGCCTGGGCGGTGCGTTCGGGCCCGATCATGGATATGTGGTCGGCGGTCGGCTATGAGAACGGCAGGCTCGGCTATCCGACCAGTGACGAGTTCGCTGTTCCCGGTGGCACTCAGCAGAATTTCCAGACCGGATTCATCACCGTGCGCGGCGGCAAACCCGAAATTCACGGAATCTAATTCCAACCGGTCTGTTTTCCGGCCGATCGCACCCCGCTGACCGTTTCGAGGGACCTGCGAGAAGTCGCCGCTGATCCTTTCGAGCGACCTGCAAGCAGTCGCCGCTGATCCTTTCGAGTGACCTGCAAGCAGTCGCTAGCGATGGGTTTCCTCTACCCTGGGCAGCGACCCGACCCCTTAGCGAACAGATCGAGGACACGAATTCATGCATCGGACCCGTGGAAAGGTTATCGGCGTAGTCGTGGGGATCGCCGCTACCGGCTTGCTCGCTGCCTGTGGCGACAACGATTCGACCGCGTCGAGCACACCGACGCTGAGCCACAGCACGACGGCGACGTCGCCGACCACCGCCGCGACCAGCGCCGGTGCGACCGGACAGTCGCAGGCGCCCGAGCCCGCGCAGACATCGACGGATACGGCGACGCCCGAGCGCCCGCAGCCCGTCCCGACCAATGTCGTGCCGCCCGAGGACACCTCGAAGCTCACCGACAAGGACAAGAAGTTCCTGGACGCGCTGAAGGCCGCGGGCATCACCCCGTCCTCGCCGGATATCGCGCTGAGCATCGGCACTTACGTCTGTCAGGGTGTCGCGGCGAATGCCTCCGATGCGGATCTGATGACCTTCGTGACCGCGATGGCCGGGTCGGACCCGTCCTTCGATCCGGCGAAGATGCCGGTGGAACAGGCCGGAAGGATCTACATCGACACGGCTAAGGCGACGTACTGCCAGTGAGTGCGCGTAGCGGTGCGACCTCGCGCCGGTCCCGAAAACCGGCGGGGTGTCTGCTGTTCATCGCGCTGGCGGTGTTCGTCGTCGTCATCGCGGTGCTGCTGTGGTTCGTGCTCGCCGGTCGGCTGCGCCCGCCGAAGCCGGGGCCCAAACCGCCGCCGACACCGCCGACCTCGCAACCGGCCTCGTGCCCGGATGTGCAGATGATCTCGGTGCCCGGCACCTGGGAGTCGAACAGCAACGACGATCCGCACAATCCGACGGCCAATCCGATCTCGTTGATGCTCAATGTCTCCGGGCCGGTGTCGCAGCAGTTCGCGCAGGGGCGGCTGGACGTCTACACCACCCCGTATGTCGCGCAGTTCTCCAATCCGATCGCAATCCCGCCGGATGGCCAGCAGTCGTACAACAACAGCCGCTCGGAGGGTTGGCAGCGCACCGTCGACATGATGGCGAATCGGTATCGCGAATGCCCGCTGACCAGCTATGTGCTCGCCGGGTTCTCCCAGGGTGCGGTGATCGCGGGCGATATCGCCAACCAGATCGGCGCGGACAAGGGCCCGGTACCCGCGGACAAGGTGCTCGGTGTGATGCTTATCGCCGACGGCCGCCGGACCGGTGAGAACGGGCCGGGCCAGGCCGGCCAGATCGGCACGGCGCCGACGGGTGTCGGCGCCGAGGTTGCGCTCAACGGGCTGAAGGTGCCGGGTATCACGATGACCGGTCCGCGCTCGGGTGGCTTCGGCTCACTTGCCGACCGCACCTACACCATCTGCGCCCCCGGCGACATGATCTGCGATTCGCCGCGAGATGCGTTGAGCCCCCTGAACATCATGGGCAGCGTGCTGACCCTGATGCGCGCGGTGGGCAACCCGGTGCACAGTCTGTACAACGGGTACGTGGTCGACGGCGATGGCACGACCGCGACGCAGTGGACCGTGAACTGGGCCGATGGATTGATCGACGGGGCGCCCCATCCGGCGCATTCGTGAGATCACACAGCAATCGCACCTCTCGACCTGTGTTCGAGCGTGTGGTGCTGAGACAACCACACTGGAGTTCCGTCGCACGCTGTAAAGTGCGCCTGATGATCGCGACGCGGGCGACCGTGCCCCCAACAGTGTGGGCACGGTGTGGGTCCGCGTTGCGCCCACATTTCCTTACAGCCAGGAGCATGAGTTCATGACAGAAGCCGCACCGGCCACCACGGCGAGCCGTGAAGCGGATGCTGAGGTGACCGCGCTGGGTACTCCTCTTCGGCCTTTCCGCTTCGCGGCAGCGGGCGAGGGAAATAAGCAAGAAGGCGGTGCCAGAAAGTTCGTCCGGACCGCGCAGACCGCGGAGGAATACGGTTTCGACACCTTCGTCGTGCCCGACCACCTGGGTGACCAGATCGGCCCGATCGCCGCGCTCGGCGCGCTGACCCAGGCCACCGAGCGGATCCGGCTGGGAACGTCGGTGCTGGCGAATGGTTTCCGGCACCCGGTCGTGCTGGCCAAGGATCTCGCGACCATCGACGTGCTGTCGAAGGGCCGCCTCGAGGTCGGCGTCGGCGCGGGCTGGAAGCAGGACGAATTCGCCGCCGCCGGCCTGCCGTACGAGGCGCCCGGCGTCCGGCTGGCGAAGCTGGACGAGACGCTGACCATCCTGGATGTGCTGCTGCGTGGCCAGGAGTGCACCTTCGAGGGCAAGTACTACCAGGTGCACGGCGTCAAGGGCACGCCACGACCGCGGCAGGGCCCGCGCCCGCCGATCTGTACCGGCGGCGGCGGACCGAAGATGCTGCGCCTGGCCGCTAAGCACGCCGATATTGTCTCGGTCGTTCCGGTCACCACCAAGAACGGCAAGGGTCTGCTCTCCGGCATCACCTTGGACAAGACCATCGAGAAGGTGAACCTGATCAAGGAAGCGGCTGGTGATCGTTTCGCCGATATCGAACTGAACTGGGCCATCACCGCGATCGTCATCACCGACGATCGAGAGAAGACCGCCGAGATGGCGCTGTCCGCGATCGAACGCGGTCTGCACCCGGACCTCGAGGTGGACGTCAAGCTGTCGGTCGAGGACATCCTTGCCTCGCCGTATGTGGCGATCGGCACATTCGAGGAGATCGCCGAACAGATCCGTCAGGTGCGGCAACTCACATCGATGTCCTATGTCGGTGTGTTCCCGACCCAGATGGACGCGTTCGCGCCGATTATTCCGCTGCTGCGGGATGAGTGACCCGGTCTTCTCTGTAACATGACTCTGGTTTGAGTACATCTAGCCAATAGCGGTCTACCGCGCAGACCGCAATAAAATCTGCAGGCTGGCTCTCGCATGTAGAGCACCCGCGGGCGATAGCGAGTCGGGGCCTCACAGGTAACAGCGGCGATGTCGCCGTCTTGCTGCGTGTGCCTCGGAGGAGATGAAGGAATGGAAGAGACTTTCGACGATTACCTGGATGAGACCGGGAACATCCGTATTCCCGACGATCACACCCTGGTAGACCACGTCGAGAAGCACACCCGCAACGACGCGAACACCCTCGCGTACCGCTACATCGATTACTCGCGTGAGCGGGATGGTGAGGCACAGGAGCTCACGTGGCGTGAGTTCGGCATTCGGCTGCGCGCGGTGGCCGCTCGACTGCAGCAGGTGACCAATCCGGGCGACCGGGTCGCGATCCTCGCCCCGCAGGGCCTGGATTACGTGATCTCCTTCTTCGCCGCCATCTACGCGGGCACCATCTCGGTGCCGCTGTTCGACCCCGACGAGCCGGGTCACACCGATCGGCTGCACGCGGTGCTCGGCGACTGCGAGCCCGCCGCGATCCTGACCGCCAGCTCCTCGGCGGCCGGGGTGCGTCAGTTCTTCCGCTCGCTGCCCGCCGCGCAACGCCCGCGCATCATCGCCGTCGACGCCATTCCCGACAGCGTCGGCGAGACCTGGGTGCGCCCGGATATCGCCATCGATGACATCGCCTACCTGCAGTACACCTCGGGCTCGACGCGTGTCCCGGCCGGTGTCGAGATCACCCACCGCGCGGTCGGCACCAACCTGCTGCAGATGGTCGACGCGATCAACCTGGACTGGAACTCGCGCGGTGTCACCTGGCTGCCGCTGTTCCACGATATGGGCCTGCTCACGGTGATCCTGCCCGCGGTCGGCGGCAAGTTCATCACGATCATGTCGCCCAGTGCGTTCGTGCGGCGGCCCTACCGCTGGATCAAGGAGCTGGCGGCGCAGTCCGACGGTGCCGGTACCTTCGCCGCGGCACCGAACTTCGCATTCGAGCACGCCGCGGCGCGCGGTCTGCCGAAGCCGGGCGAGTCGCTGGATCTGTCGAATGTCATCGGCCTGATCAATGGTTCCGAGCCGGTGACCACCTCGTCGATGAAGAAGTTCAACGACGCGTTCGCGCCCTACGGCCTGCCCAAGACCGCGATCAAGCCCTGCTACGGCATGGCCGAGGCGACGCTGTTCGTCTCCGCGACCAAGGCCGAGGACGAGGCCAAGGTCGTCTATGTCGACCGCAACGAGCTCAACGCGGGTCGCATGATCAAGGTCGAGCAGGGCACCGAGAACGCCATCGCGCAGGTCTCCTGCGGCTATGTCGCACTGTCGCAGTGGGCTGCCATCGTGGATCCGGAGACCGTCGATTCCGACGGCGGCGGGCATGAGCTGGCCGACGGCCAGGTCGGTGAGATCTGGCTGCACGGCAACAATATGGGCATCGGCTACTGGGGTCGTCCGGACGAGACCTCCGCGACCTTCCGCAACAAGGTCGCCCATCGCCTGGGCGAGGGCAGCCACGCCGAGGACACCCCGGCCGATGCGAACTGGATGCGCACCGGCGACTACGGCGTGTACTTCGAAGGCGAGTTGTACATCACGGGGCGGGTGAAGGACCTCGTGATCGTCGACGGCCGTAATCACTACCCGCAGGATCTCGAGTTCTCCGCGCAGGAAGCCTCGAAGGCGCTGCGACCGGGCTTCGTCGCCGCGTTCTCGGTACCCGCGAACCAGCTGCCCGCCGAGGTGTTCGAACAGGGCAGCCATTCGGGACTGAACTTCGACGCCGATGACGCCTCCGAACAGCTCGTTATCGTGGCCGAGCGCGGGCCGGGCGCCGGTAAGGCCGATCCCCTGCCGATCGCCGACGCGGTCCGTGCGGCGGTATCCCAGCGCCACGGCGTAACCGTGCGCGACGTGCTCTTGGTCCCCGCCGGTTCGATTCCACGGACCTCCAGCGGAAAGATCGCGCGGCGCGCCTGCAAGACTGCTTATCTGGAGGGAACGCTGCGGGGCGGTTACACCCAGCAGGCCTTCCCCGATGCACCGGAAGAGTAATTGCCCAGGGTGGGCGTGTTCAGCCTGATCGACGCCCGGCGGGGCCTTCCCACGCCAGGCGTCAATTCACGGCGCGCCCGGTACGCAGACAGGTAGCTTGAGGAATTGATGGCTGACAACGAGGGCACGCCCACCCAGACGACCGAGATCGTGCCCGCTCCGGCGGACGCGATCGATCCCGCCGAGGGTTCGCAGTCCGCTGCGAAACCGGCCGCTTACGTGACCAGTTTGTCGGTCGCGGAATTGCGGGAGTGGCTGCGGCGCTGGGTCTCCGACGCGACCGGTCAACCGATCGAGCAGATCACGGTGGACCGGCCGATGGAGGAGTTCGGGCTGGCCTCACGCGATGCCATCGCGCTCGGCGGCGATATCGAAGAGCTGACCGGTGTGGTGCTGACCGCGACGGTGGTCTATCAGCATCCGACCATCGCGTCGCTGGCCGAGGTCGTCATCAATGGTGAGCCGGAGGCGCCGGAGGAGGCCGCCGACGATGCGTTCTACGCCGGGTACACCCCGGGCGAGGCACACGATATCGCGATCGTCGGCATGTCCACCCGCCTGCCCGGTGCCGGGGACACCCCGGAATCCACCTGGGAATTCCTGATCAACCGCGGCGACGGGATCCGCGAGCTGCCGGAGGGCCGGTGGGCGGAATTCCTCGATGAGCCCGAGGTGGCCAAGGCCGTCGCCGAGGGCAACACCCTGGGCGGCTACCTCGATCAGGAGGTGGTCAAGGGCTTCGACGCGGAGTTCTTCGCCATGTCGCCGATCGAGGTCGAGCGGGTCGATCCGCAGCAGCGCCTGATGATGGAACTGACCTGGGAAGCCCTGGAGCATGCCAGGATTCCGGCCAGCGAGCTCAAGGGTGCGCCGGTCGGCATCTTCGTCGGCTCGTCCACCAGCGACTTCATGTTGATCGCCGCGCTCGGGCTCGGCGCCGAACCCGATCCGAACGTGCCGGTATCCGCGCAGGCCTACGGGATCATGGGTAGCTCGACCGGCATCATCGCCAATCGGGTCTCGTACTTCTACGACTTCCGCGGTCCCTCGGTGACGGTCGACACCGCGTGCTCGTCCACACTGGTCGCGGTGCATCAGGCGGTGCGCGCGCTGCGCGAGGGCGACGCCGATCTGGCGCTGGCCGGTGGCGTGAACATGATTCTGGCCCCGGCGGCCACCCTCGGCTTCGATCAGAACGGCGGTGTCGCGAAGAACGGCCATATCAAGGCGTTCTCCGCCGATGCCGACGGCATGGTGCGCTCCGAGGGCGCCGGTCTGGTGGTGCTCAAGCGGCTCGCCGACGCCGAACGCGATGGCGACCGGATCATGGCCGTGATCAAGGGCTCCGCGGTCAACAACGACGGCCGCTCCAACGGCCTGCTCGCGCCGAATCCGGACGCTCAGGCCGATGTGCTGCGCCGGGCTTACCGGGACGCGGGCATCAAACCGTCCACCGTCGACTACATCGAGGCGCACGGCACCGGCACGCTGCTCGGTGATCCGATCGAAGCCGATGCGCTGGGCCGGGTGATCGGCCGCGGCCGCGACGATGACAAGCCCGCGCTGCTGGGTTCGGCAAAGACCAACTTCGGACATCTCGAGTCCGGTGCCGGTGTGGCCAGCCTGGCCAAGGTGGTCATGGGGTTCCAGCACAACGTCATCGCGCCGAATATCAACTTCGCGGGACCCAATCCGTACATTCCGTTCGAGCAGGCGCATCTGAAGGTTGTCGATGAGCCGACCGAATTCCCGCGCTACAGCGGCACCGCCACCGTCGGTATCTCCGGATTCGGTTTCGGTGGCACCAATGCGCATGTGGTGCTGCAGGAGTATGTGCCCGCGTCCGCCGCGCCGGTCGAAACTCCCGCGATCGTCGATGAGCTCGACGAGGAGACCACCGATGTGGTCGCGGAGGCGGATGAGATTCTCGCCGAGGACGCTGAGCAGACCGATGTGGTCGAGCCCGAATGGTCCGAGGATCGGACCGAGCCGCTGCCGGTGATCCTCGCCGTCTCCGGTTATCTCCCTTCGCGTCGCCGCCGTGCCGCCGCCGAGCTCGCCGACTGGCTGGAGTCCGAGGCCGGCCGCGAGGTTGCGCTGGCGGATGTCGCGCGGTCGCTGGCCAAGCGCAGTCACTGGCGTTCGCGCGGTGTGGTCATCGCCAGGACGCATGAAGAGGCGGTCGCCGGGCTGCGTGCCATCGCGACGGGTAAGCCGGGCGCCGGTGTGTTCACCGCGGACGCGCCCGCCGCGCAGGGGCCGATCTGGGTGCTGTCCGGTTTCGGCGCGCAGCACCGCAAGATGGGCAAGCAGCTCTACCAGGAGAATTCGATCTTCCGCCGGGCCGTCGACGAGGTCGACGAACTGGTGCAGGACGAGGCGGGCTACTCGATCCGCGAGATGATCCTGGACGACGCGCAAGACTACAACGTCGGTACCTCGCAGGTCGGCATCTTCACCATCCAGCTCGGCTTGGCCGCGCTGCTGCGCGCGCACGGCGCGCGGCCCGATGCGGTGGTCGGTCATTCGATGGGTGAGGTGGCCGGTGCCTACCTCGCCGGTGGTCTGCCGCTCGAGGACGCGGTGCGCGTGATCTGCGCCCGCTCGCGCCTTATGGGCGAGGGCGAGGCGATGATCAGCGACGACGACGTGCGCAATATGGCACTGGTCGAGCTCAGCGCCGAGGCCATCGAGGCGATGCTCGTCGATTACCCGGACGTGGAGTGCGCGGTGTACGCGGCACCGACCAATACCGTGATCGGCGGACCGCAGGATCAGGTCGCGGCGATCGTGGCGAAGGTCGAGGAGGCGGGCAAATTCGCCCGGGTGCTGCAGACCCGCGGCGCGGGCCACACCTCGCAGATGGATCCGCTGCTCGGCGAGTTGGCGGCCGAGCTGGCCGGTATCGAGCCGACCAAGCTGAAGGTCGGCCTGTACTCGACGGTCAACAAGGAGCAGTTCTACCGCGCGGGCAGCGATCCGGTGCACGACGAGGACTACTGGGTCAAGAACATGCGCCACAGCGTGTACTTCACCAATGCGGTGAAGCTCGCGGTGGACTCCGGCCACACCACCTTCCTGGAGTTGGCGCCGAATTCCGTTGCGCTGATGCAGGTGCTGGGCACCACCTTCGCGGCCGGACTGCACGACGCGCAGCTCATCGCGACGCTCAAGCGCAAGGAAGACGAGTCGGCGGGCGTGATCGCCGCGCTCGCGCAGCTGTATGTGCACGGGCACCGGGTCGATCTGTCGTCGCTGCTGCCCGCCGGCGAGTTCGCCGACGTGCCGCGAACCACGTTCTTGCGCAAGGAGTACTGGCCGAAGGCGCGCATGATTTCCGGCAGCGGTAACGGTCGGGTGCCGGGCGCGCATGTCGCATTGCCCGACGGTCGGCATGTGTGGGAGGTGCAGGCCGCGGCCGTCACCGATCTGGCCGTGCTGGTGAAAACCGCTGCGGCACAGGTGCTCAGCGATGTTTCGATCGGTGCGTCGATCCCGCATGCGGTGCTGCCGACCAGCGCAACCCTGACCACCACGCTGACGCCGCACCTCGGTGGCGCGTCGGTGCAGGTGCATGCTCGCGCGGGTGCGAGCTTCCAGCTGTTGTTCGAGGCGGTCGTCGCCTCGGGTGCGCCGCTGCCCGAACCCGTTGTCGCCGTGCCCGTTTCGAGCACCGAGGTCGCGACCACCGGTGGTGCGGATATCGAGATCGTCGAAACCTTCGGTGAGCGTTGGGATCCGGAAGGCACGCAGACCCTCGAGGAGCGGCTGTCGCTGATCGTCGCCGAGTCGATGGGTTACGCGGTCGAGGATCTGCCGATGGAGATCCCGCTGATGGAGCTCGGTCTCGACTCGCTGATGGCGATGCGGATCAAGAACCGGGTCGAATACGAATTCGATATTCCGCAGCTGCAGGTCCAGGCCGTGCGTGATGCGAACCTGAACGAGGTCGCCAAGGTGCTGCACTACGCCATCGAGCACCGCGAAGAGGTGCGGGCGATGGCGGACAAGCAGGCCGCCGGCGCGGAAATCGCGGTCGACGGCGGATTCATCGCGGCCGCGCGCGCGGCTGTCGCGGCCGGTCAGGACCCGGCGGCTGCGGTGGCGAATGCGGCTGCCGCCGAAGGGGTTTCGCTGGGTGCGGAGAACACCTCGGTGGAGGCGGAGGCCGAGGCTGTTGTCGCGGCGGCCGAGACGGCCGCGGGCATCACCGGTGCCGCCGCAGGCACTGCCGCACCAGCTCCGGCCGCGCCGGAGCAGGTCGCTGCGGTCGAGGCGAACGAGGCCGCGATCGAACGAGCTCTCGACACCGAGAACACCACCGCGGTCGGCGCGGCCGAGGCCGTGGCTGCTGCCGACGCCACCGCGATCTTCGGTGGGCAGCCCTCCGGTGCCGACGAGGACGATGTGCCGCCCCGCGATGCCGCCGAGCGGTTGACCTTTGCCACCTGGGCGATCGTGACGGGCAAGTCGGCGGGTGGCATCTTCAATACCCTGCCGATCCTCGAAGAGGAGGTCGCCGAGAAGTTGGCGACCCGACTCACTGAGCGGGTCAAGGCCGAGGTCACCGTCGATGATGTGCTCGACTGCGAGACCATCGAGCAGCTCGCCGATATCGTGCGTGTGCTGCAGGACAGCGGTGCCGATGTGGACGGGTACGTCCGTCCGCTGCGGCCGCGCGTCGAGGGTTCGAATGCGGTGCCGGTCTTCGTATTCCACCCCGCGGGCGGCAACACGCTGGTGTACGAGCCGCTGCTGAAGCGACTGCCCGCTGACACTCCGATGTACGGCATCGAACGGGCCGACGGTGCGATCGAGGAACGTGCTAAGCAGTACGTGCCGCAGCTGCGCAAAATCCAGGGTGACGGTCCGTACGTGCTGTACGGCTGGTCGCTGGGCGCGGTCCTCGCGATGGCGGTCGCGCACATTCTGCGCGCCGAGGGCGCGGACGTGCGGATGGTCGGCCTGATCGACCTGGCCATTCCGACCGAGCCGGAGGACAACAGTCCGGCGGAGCGGATCCGCCGTATCCAGCGTTACCAGGCATTCGCCAAGAAGACCTACGGCGTGGAAGGCGAACTGCCGCAGGAACAGTTGGAAGAGTTGGCACTGGCGAACGACGAAGATCAGTTCAAGATGATCAGCGATCTGGTCAAGATCAGCGGGACCAAGATTCCGGGCGGTGTGCTCGAACATCAGCGCACCTCGTGGATCGAGAACCGGGCGTTGCAGAAGATGCGGCCCGCCCGCTATGAGGGTGATGTCGTGCTCTATCTCGCTGATCGCTACCACGACGGCGCGATCGAGTTGGAGCCGCGTTTCGCGCATCGCCTTCCCAATGGTGGCTGGGATGAATACATTCCGAACCTGGAGGTTATTCATATTCCGGGTGACCACCTCCAGATCGTTGACGAGCCGCGGATCGGAAAGATCGGAGCCGACCTCACCGCGAAGCTTGCTGTGATTGCCCCTTAGTGGGTGCACCTGATGAAGAGAGACCAAGTGAACACGACTGCCGAGAAACTCGCCGACCTGCGCAAGAGATTGGAATTAGCGCAGGAACCGGCGGGTGAAGCGGGGGTGCAGAAGCGGGCGAACAAGGGAATTCCCAGCGCCCGCGACCGGATAAATATGCTGCTCGATCCGGGTACCTTCGTGGAAATCGGTGCGCTGGTGCGCAAGCCGGGTGATCCATCGGCGCTTTACGGTGACGGTGTGGTGACCGGGCACGGTCTGGTCGAGGGTCGGCCGGTCGCGGTGTTCTCCCACGATCAGACCGTCTACGGCGGTTCGGTCGGTGAGATGTTCGGCCGTAAGGTCGCCAACATCATGGAGTACGCCGGGAAAGTCGGCTGCCCCGTAGTGGGTATCAACGATTCCGGTGGCGCGCGCGTGCAGGAGGCTGTTACGTCGCTGGCCTGGTACGCCCAGCTCGGTCTCAAGGTCGAACCGCTTTCGGGCATGGTGCCGCAGGTGTCGCTGATTCTCGGCAAGTGTGCGGGCGGTGCGGTGTACGCGCCGATCAATACCGACGTGGTGGTGGCCACCGAAGAGGCCTACATGTTCGTGACCGGGCCCGATGTGATTCGCGAGGTCACCGGCGAGGATGTCAGCCTCGAGGAACTCGGTGGCGCGAATAGCCAAGCGCAGTACGGCAATATCCACCATATCGCCAAGGACGAGCAGGCCGCGTTCGAATGGGTGCGAGCCTATCTGGGCTTCCTGCCGACGAGCTGCCAGGAAGTGCCGCCGGTCGTGAATCCGGGTCTGGAGCCGGAACTCACCAGCTCGGATTTGGAACTGAATTCCATTGTGCCGGACTCGGATAACGCCGGATACGATATGCACGAGATCCTGTTGCGGATCTTCGACGACGGCGATTTCCATGAGATCGGCGCGGCGGCCGGGCGCAATGTCATCACCGGCTTCGCGCGGGTGGACGGGCGCAGTGTCGGCGTGGTCGCGAATCAGCCGATGGTGTCCGCCGGTGCGCTGGACGCCAGGGCCTCGGATAAGGCCTCGCATTTCGTGCGCCTATGCGACGCGTTCGACATTCCGCTCGTATTCGTCGTGGACACACCGGGATTCCTACCCGGGGTGGAACAGGAGAAGATCGGCGTCATCAAGCGCGGTGGCCGCTTCCTGTTCTCCTACGTGGAGGCCACCGTGCCCAAGGTGACCGTGGTGATCCGCAAGTCCTACGGCGGCGGATATGCGGTGATGGGCTCCAAACAGCTCGGCGCGGACGTGAATCTGGCCTGGCCGACGGCCCGGATCGCGGTCATGGGCGCGGAGAGCGCGGTCAGTCTGATCGGGCGCAAGCAGATCGAGGCCGCGCCGCAGGAGCAGCGTGCCGCCGTGCGTCAGCAGATGATCGACTTCTACAACGCGACGGTGGCGACACCATGGGTCGCCGCCGAGCGCGGCTACATCGACGCCGTCATCGAACCGGCGACCACCCGCCTGGAAATACGCCGCGCCCTACACCTGCTGCGCGACAAATCCCTCATCCGCAACCCACGCAAACACCACCTGCTCCCACTCTGACCAACAGCGGCAGAATCGGGCCGCGCCCCGAAGGGAGCAGCCCGATTCCGTTCCGTGGCAGCCGAAGTCAGGCGAGGGTCGCCGACTCGATGATGACGTCGTCCTGCGGCACGTCCTGGTGGCCTCCGCTGTTGCCGGTGGACACCGCGGCGATCTTGTCGACCACCTCGGTGCCCTCGACGACCTTGCCGAAGACCGTGTAGCCCCAGCCCTGCGGGGTCGGCGCGGAGTGGTTCAGGAAGCCGTTGTCGGAGACGTTGACGAAGAACTGCGCGGTGGCCGAGTGCGGATCATTGGTGCGCGCCATCGCGACGGTGTACTTGTCGTTCTTCAGGCCATTGTTGGCCTCGTTCTGGATCGGGGCCTGGGTGCCCTTCTGACGCATGTCGGGGGTGAAACCGCCGCCCTGGATCATGAAGTTGGGGATGACGCGGTGGAAGATGGTGCCGTTGTAGTGGCCCGCGTTCACGTAATTCACGAAGTTCGCGACGGTGCCCGGTGCCTTCGCATCGTCGAGCTCGAGCACGATCGGTCCGTAGTTGGTTTCGAGATTCACCTTTGTCATACCCCCCACCTTTCCATCGTGCCCGTTACCGGTCAGCACTTCGGGGTCACCTTTTCTGCCCTATTCCAATAGCCGCTCCGCTTCGCGCATCCTCCGATGAATCCGGTTTCGGCGGCATTTTTCCGCGTTCAACAGGGAGTTCGGGCAGCCCACCTTGGAGTCGTCTCAGAAGTTGCTGGGAGCGGAGCGCAACTTGTGTGCAGCCATCGCCCGTGGCGACACGCGTGCAGCTAGCATTGCGAACCGTGCCCGACGCCGCTACTGCTGTCTTGACAAAACCGCCCGCCGCGCCAGAAGTCGCACCGAGCGACTTCCGAACCGCGCGCCTCGTCGCGCTGGTCGCTGGCGTACTCGGTGCGCTGTTCGCGCTGGCGGCTCCGTTCTTACCGGTGAGCCAGACGACCGCGACGCTGAACTGGCCCCAAGGCGGCACGCTCGGCAGCGTGCAGGCACCGCTGATGTCGCAGGTGCCGATCGACCTCGACGCCAGCATCCCGTGCGCCGCGGTCGATCAGCTGCCGAGCTACGGCGGCATGCTGCTGGCCACCGCGCCGCCGCAGGGTGACCGGGCGTCGCTGGAGGCGATGTTCGTGCGGGTCTCCGACGCCACGGTGGACGTGATCGACCGCAATGCCGTGGTCGCCTCGGCCGAGCGCGCGCGGATGGGCGAATGCGGCGCGATCACCATCAGCTCCGATATCAATCGGACCAGGGCGTCGTTCGGCGGCCTGACCACGATGGTCGAGCGGCCGGTCGAGGGTGCGGCGCCCGGCGTGGCGCAGAAGGTCGCGGTACCGGTCGAGGGGCAGCTGAATGGTGATCTGCGGCCGCAGGTGGTCGGCGTCTTCACCGATCTGAAGGGCGCGGTGCCCACCGGACTGTCGTTCCACATGACGGTGGATACGCGGTTCTCCTCCAGCCCGACTCCGGTCAAATTGATCGCGATGATCGCGGCGGTGCTGTGCACGCTGATCGCGCTCGGCGCGCTGGCCAAGCTCGACGGCAGCGACGGGCGCGGGCACCGCCGGTTCCTGCCCGCCAACTGGCTGAAGCCGACCTGGGCGGACGGCGCGGTCATCGGCACGCTGCTGCTGTGGCATTTCGTCGGCGCCAACACCTCCGACGACGGCTATATCCTCAGCATGGTCCGGGTGGCACCGCACGCGGGCTATATGGCCAACTACTTCCGCTGGTACGGCGTGCCCGAAGCGCCGTTCGGCTGGTACTACTACGTTGTCCAGATCTTCTCGGAGATCTCCACCGCGAGCCCGTGGGTCCGCTTGCCCGCGCTGTTCTGCGCGATCCTGTGCTGGATGGTCATCAGCCGCGAGGTGGTGCCCCGTCTCGGCCGCGGTGTGCGCAACAGCAAGGTGGCACTGTGGACCGGCGGACTGGTCTTCCTGGCGTTCTGGCTGCCGTTCGACAACGGTCTGCGTTCGGAGCCGATCGTCGCACTGGGTGCGCTGCTGACCTGGGTGTCGATCGAGCGGGCCATCGCGACCGGTCGGTTGTTGCCGGCGGCGATCGCGATTCTGGTGGCCGCGTTCACCTTGGCGGCCGCACCGACGGGTCTGATGTGTGTGGCGGCATTGCTCGCCGGAATTCGGCCGCTGGTGCGGATCGTGGTGCGCAGGCACCGCCACTTGGCCGCGCAGGGTGCCGGTAAATGGGGTTCGACACTGCCGCTGCTCGCACCGATCGCGGCCGCGGGGTTGCTGGTGCTGATCGTGGTCTACAGCGACCAGACCTTCGCCGGTATCCAAGAGGCCAACCGGGTACGTCAGGTGACCGGCCCGAACCTGGCCTGGTACGAGGACTACCTGCGCTACTACTACCTGTTCGTGGAGACCGTCGACGGATCGCTGTCGCGCCGGTTCGCCTTCCTGATCATGTTGCTGTGCCTGTTCACCACCATGCTGGTGCTGTTGCGGCGCAGGCTGGTGCCCGGCATCGCGAGCGGTCCGACCTGGCGGCTGATGGGCGTTGTCTTCGGCACCATCTTCTTCATGATGTTCAACCCGACGAAGTGGACCCACCACTTCGGCGCGTACGCGGGCATCGCCGGATCGCTGGCCGCGGTGACGGCGGTGGCGGTATCGGCAAGTGCCTTGCGGGCCAGGAAGAATCGCGCGATATTCCTCGCCGGATTGCTGTTCGTACTGGCGATCGCGTTCTCGGGCATCAACGGCTATTGGTACGTGTCCAGCTTCGGCGTGCCATGGTTCGACAAGCGGATCTCGCTGCATGGCTACCAGTCGAACACGCTGATGCTCGTGCTGTTCGGGTTCGCACTGGCCCTGGTCGGCTGGTCCACGTTGCGCGAGGACTACGCCAAACCGCAGCCGTCGGCGAAGTCGGTGCGTGGCAAGCGGATTCGCAAGTTCGCCGCCATCCCGCTGACCGTGGTCGCTGCGATGATGGTGCTGCTCGAGGTGTTCTCGCTGGTTAAGGGCGCCGCGGCGCAGTACCCGGCCTACTCGCTGGCGCGTTCGAATTTCGATTCGCTGCAGGGTAGTTCGTGCGGTCTCGCCAATGACGTGCTGGTGGAATCGGATGTGAACAAGGGCAACGGCATGTTGACGCCGATCGCCGATCCGGCGAATCCGCCGAAGGACGGCGATCCGCTGGCCGGTGCGGATCCGGTCGGTTTCGATCCCAATGGCGTGCCGGAGAAGTTGAGCGCCGACTCCATCGAGGTGAAGCCGGGCACCGGTAACACCTCCACGCAGTCGGTCGGCCCGGTCGGCGCGGACGGACAGAACGCGGGCACCGACGGCGGCTTCGGCGTCACCGGTGTCAACGGCAGCCGGGCCACCCTGCCCTTCGGTCTCGATCCGGCGACCACGCCGGTGATGGGCAGCTACCAGAACGGTGTGCAGCAGCCCGCGCATCTGGTGTCCAGCTGGTACCAGTTGGCGCCGCGCTCGGATGATCATCCACTGGTTGTCATTTCGGCCGCGGGCCGCATCCTGTCCGTCGACGACACCGGCGACATGAGGTACGGCCAGTCGCTGACCGTCGACTACGGCAAGCACCTGCCCGACGGCAGCGTGCAGATGCTCGGCACCTATCTGCCGCGCGATATCGGCCCGTTCCCGTCGTGGCGCAACCTGCGCGTCCCGCTCGACGAGATCGCGCCGGATGCCGATGCGGTGCGCATCGTCGCCAATGACCCGATTCTGATCGGCGATCAGTGGCTGGCGTTCACGCCGCCGCGGATGCCGAAATTGGCGTCGCTCAACACCTTCATCGGCTCCGAGCAGCCGGTGCTGCTCGACTGGGCGGTCGGTCTGCAGTTCCCGTGCCAGCGGCCGCTGGATCACAAGAACGGCGTCGCCGAGGTGCCCGGCTACCGCATCCTGCCGGACCGGCCGCTGGCCATCAGCTCGACGAATACCTGGCAGGCCGAGGAGTTCGGCGGTCTGCTCGGCTTCTCGCAGATGCTGTCCAAGTCGAGCACGATCCCGACGTATATGAAGAACGACTGGGCGCGCGACTGGGGTTCGCTGGAGCGGTACGACCAGTACTACAGCGCGACCCCCGCGAAGCTGGAAACCAGCACGGCCACCAGGTCCGGGCTCTGGTCGCCCGGACAGCTGCGGGTGTTCTGACCCGCTGCTCTGTTACGCAGGCCCGTCGATCGACGTTCTGTCGATCGACGGGCTTTGTCGTTTCCGGTCGCTGGTCGAGGACGCATTGACGTGCTCTCGACAGCGAAAAGGCCGCCGAGGGCGATTCGCGCCCTTGCGACGGCCAGGTGTGGGTGTGGTTGGTGGTGCGGTGAGCTCAGACCTTTGTCATGCGTAGGCCGAGCTCACGGCGAAGGATTTCCTGGGAGGGTTGGCGGGATAACACACGCAGCACCGCCGGTCGAAGCTCCCGTTGTTCTTCTTCGGTGAGCAGTCCGACGAGGTCGCGCAGATCCATATCATCGAAGGCCGCGGTCATGCATAAAAGGTTACGGTTCCTCCACCTCCTGGGAAGGATTTCAGCTTCAACATTTACGACATGGTCACGCTGGTGCACTGTCGTAACCTGCCCGAGACGCGAACAAAACCCAACTCCGTCGCCTTCCTGACCTCGGGGTTCTCACCGGGCTCGGATGGGGGAGGTCTTGGTCCAGCCGTTGACGGGTTCGACGGTGGTGGTGATGGTTGCGGGATGGGCGGTGGGGGCGTAGGAGGTGAACTTTTCGAGCGAGCCCCAGTCGCGGGACCAGTCGTGGGTGAGGTAGGTGGGGATGGTCTGGGATTTCAGGAGCAGGCCGGTCCAGCCGAGGGGGCCGCCGCCGATATCGTCCTGCCAGGCGTTGGAGGCGTCGGAGCCGACGCGGTCGGGCAGGATGCGCCAGTCGGGGACCTCGGCGACGCCGTCATGGTGGTCGAATGGGCGCTGGCAGGGGAAGGCGAGGCCGACGTGCCAGTCGAGCAGCACCGGATCGCTCTCGCCGACCACGGAATTCAGGGTGGCCAGATGCGGCAGCCGGGGCGGGGTGAGGGCCAGCCACTGCTTCTGAGTGATGTCGTTGTCGACCGCGACCAGGCGCACCGCATTGACCTCGGCGGGCAATTTATCCAGTGGCACACGGAGATTGCGCCAGGATGGTGCGGGGCCGATATCCAGCGGATCCACCGAACCGAGCGTCCGCACCTCGCCGTCGGGTCCGCGGACGCCGTACTCCAGGTGCAGTTCCTGCCCGTAGGTGACCACGCCGTCGGCGTCGACCGAGCGGATCCGGCCCGCCGCGGTGATGGCGAGCACCTGGTAGGCGGGGTCGTGGCGCATGCTGTCGGTCAGGTCGAGCCGGTACCACTGCGAGGTGAGCTTGGCCTGCTGCTGCTCGCTGTCCTGGTAGCTGCCCTGGACCGGCGTCCGCGCCGGATCCAGGCCGAACGGCAATGCCACTGTGCTGTCATTGATTCCGGGCTGCTGGCTGGTGCCGCCGCCGGTGCCTGCACCGGTGGTGTTGGTGGTCTTGTTCTTCGAATCCTTGTTGATCGAATTCGCGCCGCCCGACACGGTTTCCTCAGCATCGGCGGTGAGGTCGGCGGCCACCCCGTTCGGGGTGAATCCCTTCGATTCCGCGGCCAATCCGTCGGCGGGGGAGCCGGTATAGGGGAGCAGCAGTGAGTTCGCGGTGTCGGTCTCGACCAGCACCTCGTTGGCCAGCGCGCAGGTATTGCCGCTCAGCGATTCGAGATTCGACTTGGCGATGGAGTACGCCGGGTACTGGGTGACCGCCGCCTTGGCCAGCGAGGCGACCTCGAACAGCACGAGCAGTGCGGCCGCGATCGTCAACGGTGCCGAGGCGTAACGCTCGAAACGCCCTTGCGCGTCGGTCTTCGCGCGGTACGGCTCGCGATAGTGCAGCCATACCGCCACCACCAGTGCCACCCCGCTGAGCCCGAGGAACAGCGTCGACAGGCCCTTGCCTGCGATCAGTGGCGCCTTATCCCACCACGGCACACCGTAACTGGAGACATACCACCAGCCGTTGGATCCGGTGAAGGTGATCGCCAGCAGGAACAGCACCGCCGCCGCGAACAGCGCCCGGTTACGCGGCGAGCGAATCCCGTTGGTGCTCACCGCGACCGCCGCCAGCGCCGCCAGTGACCCGGCCAGTCCGGCGTACACGCCGAAGTGATGGGTCCACTTGGTCGGCGTGAACATCATCAGCAGCAGCGAGGCGAAGACGATGCCGAGAATCCGCACCGACGGCCCACGCGAGGTACCGGGAATCCGCCCCTTGCGCAGCACCTGCAGCACGCAGACCAGCAGGCACAGCAGCATGATCAGCACACCGAAGCGCCGCGCCAGCGAACCGTCCGGTGAGAGCATCAACAGCGAATCCCACCGCGTCCGCTCATCGAACCAGGCCACATTCGGCCCGACCAGCGTGCGCACCCGGGTCGCCTCCATGACCGTTGCCAGTGTCTGATCGGCGAAAACCACGACCAGCACGAGAGTTCCGGCCGCGAGTCCCGGCGCGAGCAGCGCCCCGTACCGGAAGAAGGTGGCCAGACGCGAGGTGCTGTGGTCGGCAGGCTCGTCATCCGCCGCCCCCGGCTCGGTAGCGGAGGGGGCCGCATTCCCAGCCAGCGTGCCCGCGGCATCGCGTGCTCGTCGAATGATGATCTGCAGCACCGGTCGCGAGCCGGCGATCATTGCCGCGACACAGATGAGCCCCGTCGGACCGGCCGCCAGCGAGAACGCCGCGATCAGCACACCGACCGCGGCGGGCAGCAGCCGCCCGGTCGCGATGGCCCGCTCGATCGAGCACCAGGTCAGCAGCGCACCGGCGGCGATGAGCGGCTCGGGCCGCAGTCCGTTGTCATAGGGCAGCCAGAACGCGAGGAAGACCAGCCCGGCCGTCCACAGCGCCACCTTGTGCCTGCGCACGCGAGCGCCCAAGCGGGGCAGCACCTCTCGGCTGATCACCAGCCAGCACACGATCCCGGCGGCCAGTGTCGGCAGCCGCATCCAGGGGCTGGCGTCGGAGACCTTGGTCATCCAGGCCAGCACCTCGTAGGACCAGCCGAACGGCGCCTCGGGCACCGCGAACCACCGGTAGTAGTTGGCCATGTACCCCGAATGCTCGGAGGCGCGAGCCATATTCAGGATGTAACCGTCGTCGGAGGTGTTCGCCCCGATGAAGTGCCACAGCACCAGGATGCCGAGGATGGCCGCATCGGCCAGCGTGAATCGCCACCAGTGCGCGGGCAGGAAGCGCCGGGCCCGCCTGCCGTCGGCGTTGTCGAGTAGATGCAGTGCGATCAGCGCGACGATCGTGAGGACCGCCGCCGCGATCATCGCCCCGAGCTTCAGCACGGACGGGGTCGAGGAGAAGCGTGAATCGATATCGGCGTGCAGTTTCACACCGTCGAGTTGCGCGGCGTCGAGGTCGGTGAACACACCGACCATCTGCGGGCGGATATCGCGGGTGATGGTGTTGCGGAAGGGCGTGCCGTCCTGCCGCTTCGCGCCGACGAATTCGACCGAGGTCGCGGCCGCCGTGGAGCTGATGGTGACGGACTCGCATCCGGCGATCTCCGCGACCGGCGCGGACAGCAGCGGGACATCGCGTTGCAGCACCGAGAGCGTGCCATCGGCGACCGAGACGATCAGCCCCTTGGCACTGGCCTGACCCGAGGCGACCGGAATGGTCGACACCACCGTGCCCGATCCGGCGGCGCCGATCACCGTGCACGGCAGCGTCGCATCCAGTCGCAGCGGCACATACGACACCAGCGGCGCTTCGACATTGGTGCGGCCCGCTTGCGGCCAGTCGAGCGCGGCCTGGTCCTGTTTCACCGGCAGCAACGGTGTCAGCAGCGCCAGCACGAATCCGAGAAGTCCGGAGACGAGGGCGATCAGGCGGTTGCGGGTGAACGCTGCAGAAGTTCGGTCCGGTCGCACGAGGGACCATGCTAGCCACCCGTGCCGGTGATCCCCGCCACCGAGATGACCCACGGCCCATGCCACTGCGGCTACTGCGGCGGTTGGCTGTCCTCGCGCAGCGGCCGGACATCCCAGAGCCACACGTCATCGACTTGGCGCGGCGCGACGCCGAGCAGCTGACTCACGGTCGTGCGCAGCACGTCGGAGTTCTTGGTCGCGGGCAGCACGACCACATCGGCCTCCCAGAATCGCAGATCGTCCAGCGCTTGCGCCCGCGTCTCGTCGTCGATCGGCGGGATGACGCCGGAGTCCTGGGCACCGACCAGCAGGGCGGTGGTCGGGCGGAAGTCCGGCCCGTAGATGCCCTTCTTCTTGGCGCCGGTCGGGCCGACGAAATAGCCTCCGGCAAGCGGGAAGTCGAAGTTCGCGTCGGCCTGCCAGCGCAACGCCTGCGCCTCGAAGGGCCGCGGCGGCGGCACCAGGACGACCGAGCCGCCGCTCACGTACTTCCGGACAGTTCCATCGGCGAAGAACTGCGGCGTCGGCGCGCGCTCGATCACCGGCAGCACGGTCGGGGCCAGCGGAACCACGGCCAGGGCGAGTACCGCGAACCACGCCAGCGGCCGCCAATCGACCGGCGACTGCCGCCACGCCGTGACCGCCCGCTGGGTCGCCAGCGCCAGCACCGCCGCGATGGCCGGGATCGCCGCCATGGTGAGCCGGGTCTCCAGCACGGTATTGAGCAACGGGATCTTTTCGGCCCACTGCCATGGCAATTCGATTCCGGTGGGCTGCTTGCCGAGCATGGCCTCGGCACCCAGCGACAGCACACCGAAGACCGCGATCACCACACCCGCGGCCCGGACCACCCGATCGCGCCACAGCAGCGCCACCGTGACGATGAGCAACAGCAGCAGCGGCCAGCCGAAGTAGGCGTTCTGCTCGGTGTCGTTGATCGCCACGTACTGTCCCGGCTGGAATATCCCGCCCAGCGATTCGGAGGGGAACTGCACGATCGCCTTCAGATCGTTGCCCATCGGCCCGTGGTCGATCGAGCGGTAACTCTGCGGGCCGAAGAACTGCCACCACAGCGGAATCTCGGTGAGCATCAACGTGATGACCGTCGCCAGTGCGACAGTCGGGGCCAGCGCCCGCAGCACCCGCCAGCCCATGCGCGGTGTGTGCAGGTAGTACACGACGGCGAACAGTCCGAAGGAGAGCGCGAAGATCAGCAGTGGTTCTTCGCCGAGTGCGATCTGCGTTGCGACGAGCAGGCCGAGCGTGACCGCGTCCCGAACTCGCCTGCGCGGCTTGACCTTTTCCGCATCGACAGCTGTTACTCGCCGCGCGATCCGGATCAGCAGCAGGGCGATTACCGGAAGTAGCACGAGCAGGACGAAATTCGGGTGCGCGTTGGCATGGGAGATCATCGCGGGCGCGAAGCCGCAGAAGAGTCCGCCGATCGCGGCGGCCAGCCGGGACCCCACCAACTCCCGGGAGAACAGCCAATACCAAGCGAAGGCGGTGGAGGCGAGCCCGAGCGTCAGCACGAGCACGAAGGTGACGGTAGGTCCGAACAACAGTGTGACCGGCGTCAATGGCACCCCGACCCCGAACATGGCGGTATTGGCCATCATGTTCACCCCGGCCGGGAAATTCTGCAGATTCGTGCCGAGCGGATTCTCCAGATGCGCCACCGAATGCGCGGTGACCGCGAAGAACCACTCCCACATCGTCTGGTCCTGACCACTCTTGATCAGGTACCCGCTCTGCGTATCGCGCCACTGCCCCGAGAGCACCGCGACCGCCAACGCCAGATAGCCCACCGAAACGACCAGATCGCTGGGGTCGACCCGCAGGCGCGGCCGCCGCCGCTTTCTTTCCGGTGCGAGCTGATCCAGAGACACGCCAGCCGGTGCTGATCCGCTTGAAACGACGCCTACTGCTTCTCGTGCCTCGACCTGCAAAACGAAACTTCCCCTATTGATGATCAGATCAGCCGTCCACCGTACCCAACCACCCCGTGAGCACCCTGGCAACCGATAGCGATCGGGTTGGCGCAGACCGAGTGAGTGCCCGCACAAGGTACAACCTGTGCGCGACGTTCACCACATATGCGAGGAACGTCAGCGGTTGACCACCACCAGGGTGAAGGGGCCGATGTCGGTGGTGGTGAAGTGCGGGTCCGCGAACAGCTTCTTCGGGAACGCCACGGTGTAGCGCTTCACATTGGGGTCGTTGGGGTAGACGTCCTTGGCCAGGCGCAGTGTGTAGTTGTCGCCGCTGCTGCGGAAGAGGAAGGCGTCCGGTGCGCGCCACGGGCACTTGTCGAGCGCGTCGACCAGTGCTTCGGCGGAGTCCAGTTTGCTCCATGCCTCGATGGTCGCGGCGCGGCCCGCGAAATCGGCGAGCGGGTTGGCATAGTGCGAGGTCAGCGCCTGGAAACCGTAGTAGGGATAGAAGGAAAGGAAGCTGGTGTCGGCGGTGAGCAGCACCGTATCCGACCGCGGCCTACCGGTCTGCGCGGTGAGCGCCGCATCGATCTCGCGGTAGTACGCCGCCGCACCAGGTGCGCGCTTGTCGGCGCGCTCGCCGTTGCCGTCGGTATCGGTGTAGGCGGTGGTGATCTCGGGCTTCAGTACGCGGGGGATGTCCTGCGTGAACGCGAGCGCGCCGACGATCGCCACCACGACGACGGCCAGCCGGAACCGGCCCGGCTCGTTGAACGCCTGGTACACCGCCCGCGCACCCTCGACGAAACCGAACGCCCCCGCCGCGGCCAGCAGCACCTCGAGCACGGGCGTCAACCGGAACGACAGCAATGTCGTCCCCGCCGCGGTCGCCGCCATCGACAGCAGGCACCACAGATAGATCGCCAGCACGCCGATGCCGAGTGCCTGCGCCCGCCGCGACGACGCGGCCCGCACCACCAGCCATGCCGTCCCGATCAGGAAGAACGCCCCCGACAGCGAGATCTCCGCCATCGGCAACGGCAACTCGGCCCCACCCTCGGGCAGATAGTGGAACGCCGTCCCCGAACCCGGCATCGTCCCGCCGAGCATCTTCAACACGAACGGCAGCCACACGATCAGCGCCACCACGCCGGCGATCGCCCCGATGACAACCAGTCGCACCAGCGGCGGCACCGCGGCCCGCCACCGGGAGCCCGCGCCACCCGAACGATTCGCCGCCCGCACCGCGAGCCCGGCCGAAACCAGACCCATCAGCCCAACCGCGAACGCCGCGACCGCGAAATACAACGTATAGAACGACGCCGCCATCCCGAGGAACAGCCCGGCCCCGATCACCGCCCCCCAACCCCCGGCCGTGTTGCCGCCACTCGGTGCGATGGTCGCCGCCGTGCGGTCGCTATCGCCCGTCGCTTGGTCGGTGCCCGCCGCGCTGCCCCCGGCCGCGCTGTCCGCACGCTGGAGGTCATCGATCGCGTTTTCACGACGCGCCGCGGAGGCGGACACCCCGCCGCCGGCTTGCGCGCGCTCGGCAGCCGGTTCGGTCCAGACGCTCACCTCGAGCGGCCGGTACAGCGCGCCCCAGGCCAGCACCAGGGCGGGCGGCAGCAGTAGCACGATGACGGCGCTGTAGGCCTCCGGTGACGCGTAGGCCACCGTCACCGCGGTCGTCGCCGCGGCGACCCCGATCGCCCAATCGGCGCGAATCAAGTTGGACCACAACACGAGCGCGATCACCGCGATCACCGCGAGCGATCCGATCGCGTACGGCTTGAAGGCTTCCCAGCCGTCCATGCCGAGCACATTCGCCACGCGCCCGCCGATCCAGAACCACCCGGCCGGATAGAACGGCGGCAGGTCGGCGTAGGTCATATCGTGCAGCGCCGCACTGTCGGTCAGCCGCGTCAGATACTCGGTGCGAAATTCCTGATCCACCGAGACACCGAACAGATACAGCTTGGTCGCGGCCAGCGGCATCCCCAAGGTAACCGTGACGAACGTCGAAATCCCCACCCACGACAGCGCTTTCGCCACCCACGGCCACCGCCGCGCCCGCACCAGCCAGATCGCCGCCACGATAATGACCGCGGCCCCGAGCTGCCCGACCGTAGTCAACGCGCGAGTCACATTCGAGGAGTTGAACGCGGGCCACTGCACCATCGAGAACGCGAGGAGCCCAACCGCGGCCACAATCGCCGCGACCACAGCTGCCAGCACCGCCTCGCCCACCCCGGACCCGATATGCCCGATCAACAGCGCACCCCGGCCGCGCTCCGGTGTGGAGTGCTCGGCACGTTCTGCCGTGACTGTGCTCAACGGGGTGCTCCTTCGACGATGCGACGGATTGGCAGCGATGCCCGGCCACGGTACCGGCGCGCGGCGGCGAGGCCACGCTCGCTGCGACGATTTGTCCGACGGCGCTCGTTCCCGCGCACTACGCCTCCGTCTCCGGGTCCGCTGAGATCAAGGTCGAACCGCGACGATGGTATCCACCGAAACGGTGCGGTGACCCGTGGTGCTGCCGGACCCGCTATCGCGAGTTCGCCGCCGGGTCCACGGCGCCGCGTGTCGCGGATACAGACGAGCCGCACCCGTGCCGCGCAAAAGGTGCGCGGTCGACGAGGTGCGGCTCGACGAAATCAGATGGGCAGCCTGCGGAAGATCGGGCGCGGAATATGGCGCAGGATCATCATCACCAGGCGGAAGGCGCCGGGCGCCCAGACCAGCTCCTTACCCTTCTGCGAGGCCGAAACCGCCAGTGCCGCAATATCTTCCTTATTGACGGTGAGCGGAGCCTCCTTGACGTGCGCCGAGAACCTGGTCCGCACCATGCCGGGCCGGATCACCAGCACGCGCGGGCCGTACGGGCGCAGCGCCTCGCCGAGTCCGAGGTAGAAACCGTCCAGGCCGGCCTTGGTCGACCCGTAGACGAAGTTCGAGCGACGTACCCGCTCACCGGCGACCGAGGACATGGCGATGATCCGCCCGAAGCCCTGCGTCTTCAACTTCTCGCCGACCAGCACGCCGACGGAAACCGCCGCGGTGTAATTGATTCCGGCGACCTGCACGGCCTTGCGCTGGTTCTGCCACAGCTCTTCCGGATCGCCGTCGAGGGCGAAGGCGACGATCGCGACATCCACATCGCCGCCGTCCCAGGCCGCCTCGATGACCTTCGGATGACTCTCGGTATCGAGCGCGTCGAAGTCGATCACATCGACCTGGGTCGCGCCCGCCGACTTCATTTGCGATACCGCGTCCTCGCGCAGCGGATCACCCGGCAGTGTGGCCAGGATGATGCGGGCCGCACCCTTGCGCAGGTATTCGGCGCAGATCGCCAAACCGATCTCCGAGGTTCCGCCCAGCAGCAGAATGGTCTGCGGATTGCCTACGGCATTAATCACTGGAGCTCCAGCCTTCTCGCCATATCGGACATGAAAACGCCTGTGGGATCGACACTTCGGCGGATCTTGATCCACTCTTCGATCCGGGGGTACATCGTGTGGAAGGTCTCGGCGGTGGTGCGCGAATCCTTCGCGGTGTACAGCCGTCCGCCGAACTCCATGACGCGGCGGTCCAGCTCGCTCACCAGCTCGTTCAGACCCGGCTTGATCGGGAAGTCGACGCAGATGTTCCAGCCCGGCATCGGGAAGCTCAGCGGTGCCGGATTACCCGGTCCGAACAGCTTGAAAACGTTCAGCGCGGAGTAGTGCCCCGAGGCCTGGATATCGATGATGATCCGCTTGAACTCCTCGACCGCCTCGGTCGGGACCACGAACTGGTACTGCAGGAAGCCGTTGGATCCATAGCCGCGGTTCCACTCCGCGATCATGTCGAGCGGGTGATAGAACTGCGTCAGGTTCTGGACCTTGCCGGTGTAGTTGCCGCCCATGGCGTAGTACGCCTCACCGATGGACTTGAGCGTGAACTTGTTCATCGTCCAGTTCGGGAAGATATCCGGCACCGTCATCAGCTGCGGCGCATCGAACTTCAGCGGCTTGTCGCGCAGGCGCTTCGGGAGTTCGTCGACCTTGGCCAGGCGGCCGCGGGTGATGGTGGCCCGGCCGAGCTTCGGCTGCGGGCTGATCACGTCGAACCACGCGCTCGAGTAGGTGTAGTTCGCCTCGCTGCCGTCGCTGTGCGCGGCGATGGTCTCATCGAGGGTCGTGGTCTTCACGCCGTCGTTGAGGAAGTACGCGCTTTCGGTGGCCACCATTTCGATGGTCGCGCGCAGGATGATGCCGGTGAGTCCGTTGCCGCCGACGGTCGCCCAGAACAGCTTGGCGTTGCGCTTCGGCGTGATGTGCTGCACCTGCCCATCGGCGGTGAGCAGGTCGATCGAGCGCACGTGGTTGCCGAAGCTGCCTTCGCTGTGGTGGTTCTTGCCGTGGATATCGGAGGCGATGGCGCCGCCGATCGTCACCTGACGGGTGCCGGGCAGCACCGGAACCCACAGCCCGAACGGCAGCGCCGCCTTCATGAGCTGATCCAGGCTGACGCCGCCGTCGACATCGACCATCCGGGTATCGCGATCGATCCGGTGGATGTTGTTCAGCGCCGTCATATCGACGACGAGGCCGCCCGCGTTCTGCGCGTGATCGCCATAGGATCGGCCGAGTCCGCGCGCGATGACGCCGCGACGCAGATGAGCCGGTTTGGAGTCGTTGTCCTCGGCGACCATGGCGACGGCCTTGGCGATCAGTTCGGGATCGCTCGTCGAGAGCACTTCGGAAGATGTTGGTGCGGTGCGACCCCACCCGGTCAATGTCTTGGTCCGCGTCGGCAGCGTGAAGGTGCCGTCGGCGACATTGCCGGAGTTACCGGTAGTGGTGGCGGTCGGAGCTTTCGTGGACATCGGGATAGAGGCTACATGCATGAGCCGATCTCCGGTCGGCGTCGCCGTACTCCTCAGTATGTGAGGCTCGACATCCCCGTCCGTCCGCCGGACAACCGTCCAATCGATGCTGCGATCCGCACGTCCCCGCCACCGGCGCTACGCTCGTCCGCGTGCAAGCCGAACCCCACCTGCCGCTCCCGGCCGAACTGCCGCTGGTCGACGAGCCGGCCGGCTCGAGCGACGGGCCCGAAGGAGGTAGCCTGCGTAACCACGTAGGGCCCCGGGAGAGCCGAATCGAAAACAGTACCGAGGTCGACCTGAAAACCCAGATCGTCCGCTTCACCCTCACCGGCGGCCTCTCGGCCATCGTCGACTACGGGATCTACAGCTTCCTGCTGAACCTGATCGGTCTGCCGGTCAGCGTCGCCAAGTCGATCAGCTTCATCGCGGGCACCACCACCGCCTACCTGATCAACCGCCGCTGGACCTTCCAAGCCCCACCCAGCCGCGCCCGCTTCATCGCCGTGGTGATCCTGTACGCGGTCACCTTCGCCGTCCAGGTAGGCATCAACGCCGTCCTCTACGCCACCCTCCCCGGCGACTGGTGGCGTCAACCCCTGGCTTTCGTCATCGCCCAGGGCACGGCCACCGTCATCAACTTCGTGGTCCAACGCCTGGTCATCTTCAAGATCCGCTGACCCGGTCCGGTCCGGGGATCAGCGCCGAGCCAACACCTCCGCCGACTCCCGCTCCGCCTTCGCCCCGAAGTAGTCCCCGCCCTTCGCCCGCATATTGTCCGTCCCCCACTGCCGTTGCTCCCGCTCGGCGGGCACCAGATGCGGGATGTGCTTGCGGCAGTGGATGTAGGCCTCTTCCACGTCGACCACCACCCAGCGCTGCGCGGCCCGGCCCTTGAAGTTCGCGGGCAGGTCGGTCACCGTCCGGCGCAGCACCGAATCGTCCTCGATCCGGGCCGACCCGTTGATATGCAATCCGATCAGGTCCTGGACGAAATCGATTAGCAGGATGCCTACGTGCGGGTTCTCCAGGATGTTGCCGAGACTGGCCAGCACGCCGTTGCCGCGGAATTCCGGATAGGCAATAGTGCGTTCATCGATGACGTGTACGAAACCGGGCAACCCGGCCCGGAAGCTGGCGTCGCATTCACCGTGTTTGTCCGCGGTGGCGATGAACGCCATATCCATCCGGCCGATGAATTCGATCATCATCCGGTTCAGTTGATCGAGTACTTGGTCCTGGTAGAAGCGCTGTGCCCGGTCCTGCGTACCGTACCGATCCTGTAGTTCGTGCTCACCGTCACCGCCACAACTCGTACCGGGCATCTCGCCCCCTCTGGTAGCTGGAATCCGCACGCATGCGAGGCTCGACGCCGAGCCGCGATTAAACCGAAATCCCGTCCATTTTAGTCTGGCGAAGCTGCAAAATCCATGTTGAGAATGCACTGAATATTTGGTTGCCACAAGGGTTTCCATGAATTAGCTACAATCCGACCGGCCGGAATCTTTAGCCACGGCCGATCGGATCCACCAGACCTCAGGCAGGCGTCAAAGTCACCGGAACGCCATTGAAGACCGCATTCCCCGACGGCACATCGACCACCGAATCATCGGTCAGCACATTGGCATTCACCCCGGCATGCGCCCGAGCCACGGTCTGCGTGCTGTCACCGTGGCCCCACCCGTGCGGCAGACTCACCACCCCCGCCATGATGGTGTCGGTCGGCTCCAGCGGCACCGTCAGCGTCCCTGCGGCAGACTTCACCACCGCGGCATCGCCGAGCCCCAACCGCGCCACATCCGCCGGATTGATCTGCAGCGTGCAGGTATTCGACCCGCTGACCAGCGTCGGGATATTGTGCATCCAACTATTGTTGGAGCGCAGCTGACGCCGACCGATCAACACCACATCCGGTGCCGGGTCCGCGAGCCGAGCCCGCATCCGCGCGATATCGTCCAGCAACGGCCGCGGTGCCAACTCCACCTTCTTCGACGCCGTCCGCAATGCGCCCGGCAGCCGAGGCCGCAGCGGACCGAGATCGAGACCGTGCGGATTGTCCAGCAGCACTCGCAGGTTCAGCGTGCCGCCGTTCCATTCGCCGTAGGGTCCGAGCCGCAACATCAGATCGATCCGCTGCTCGGTGCTGTTGGCGCCGATCAGTTCGGGCCGCCGCTCCGGTATGCCTGCCTTGTGCAGCATGCCCGCGATGATCAGCTCGTCCACCGCGGCCAGCGGCTCGTCGGCCGCCGAATGCGGCTGCCCGGTCAGCGCCGAGCCGAGCCGCGCCAGGATCTCCGGCTCCGAAGGGCGATCCCCGAGCGGCACCAGCGGCGGCGAGTACCGCGCGTAGTTGCGAACCGCGAACTGCAGCAACGCGAAATCGTAATGCGGCGACTGCACCGGCCGCGGCGGCGGCAGGATCACGTCCGCGTGCCGGGTGGTCTCGTTGAGGTACCGGTCCACGCTGACCATGAAATCCAGCTGCGCGAAGGCAGTAGCCAACCGGGCACCGCTCGGCGCGGACAGCACCGGGTTACCCGCGACGGTCACCAGCGCGCGCACCTGCCCTTCACCCGGTGTGCCGATCTCGTCGGCCAGCGTGGCCACCGGCAGTTCACCCATTGCCTCGGGCAACCCGCGCACTCGGCTGGCCCAGCGTCCGGTGCGGAACGGCTTGCTGCGCACGATGCCGCCCGCCGCGGCGTCGGCGAACATCGCGCCGCCGGGGGAGTCCAAATTGCCGGTCAGCACATTGACGACCTCGACCAGCCACTGCGTGAGCGTGCCGAATTCGGCCGTACAGGTACCGATGCGCGCGTACACCGCCGCGGTCGGCGCTGCCGCCAACTCCCGCGCGATCCGGATCACGGTCTCGGCGGAAACTCCGGTCCGCGCCGCGACCACCTCGGGTGTGAAATCCGCGGCGGCCGTGCGCACGTCATCCAGCCCGGCGACCTCGACGCGCACATCGGTCAACCCATGCTCGAACAGCGTATGCACGATCCCGAACAACAGATACGCATCGCTACCCGGCCGAATGAACAGGTGTTCGTCGGCGAGCTTGGCGGTCCGCGTGACCCGCGGATCGACCACCACGAACTTGCCGCCACGCTTGCGCAACGCCTTCAACCGACCCGGGAAATCCGGCGCGGTGCACAGCGATCCGTTCGACTCCAGCGGGTTCGCGCCGAGCATGAGCAGATAGTCGGTGCGATCCAGATCCGGCACCGGCACGGTCAGCGGATCGCCGAACATCAGCCCGCTCGCCACCTGCTTGGGCATCTGGTCGGCAGTGCTCGCCGAGTACAGATTCTTGGTCCCGAGCGCACGGATCAGCACCGGAACATACAGCGCCCCCGCCACGGTATGCGCATTCGGGTTACCGAGATACAGTGCCGCGGACTGATTTCCGTGCTCGGCCACGATCGCCGGGAAACGCGCGGCAATCAGCTCGAAGGCCTCGGTCCAGGACGCGGTCCGCCAGGTATCGGTCGCCCGGTCTCGAATCATCGGTTCGGTCAGCCGATCCGGATCCTCGTCGAGGTGCCCGAAGCTGGCCCCTTTCGGGCAGATGAACCCCTTGCTGAACGGATCCTGCCGATCACCGCGGACCGAGGTCACATGGTCATTCGAGTCGAGGGTGATTTCGAGTCCGCAGACGGCCTCACAGAGCGGGCAGGTCCGCAACAGCGTCCGGGAGTCGGCAGTGATCTGGGCCATAAAGCCATCATTGCGCGTCGGCGCGGAATGTGAAACGCGAACGACCGATACCCGCCCCGTCGACCCGGACGAAGAAACAAGAATGACCGGTATCCGCGATCAGCGGATACCGGTCACTGTCGGTCAGGGCAGTGCGACCCCGCCCGGGTTGGTGCGTGAGCTCAGCAGGCGACCGTGGTGACGGTCGCGCCACGACGAGCGAGCGCCGAGCGCACGGCCGCGCCGATCGCGACTACCGGCGGAATCCAGCGAGCCTCGCCCGGGGCGACGCCCCAGGAGGCCGAGCCGGCCATCAGTGTGGTGGGCGGCAGCGGGATGCCCTCGCCGCCGGTGTGGACGGTGGCGCCGGCCTCGCGCAGCGCCTCGAGCGCCATTGCGGCCTTGCGCAGGCCGGTGACCAGGTGGATCTCGCGACGCTCGGCACCCGGGATCTCGATCACCGGACCGGACAGGTCGTTCGCGCGCAGGAACCGGCGAACTTCACCGGCCAGCTCACCGCTGATCTCGATACCCGACAGGTCCTCGTCCGTGATCAGGCAGATCCCGTTGGCCGTTTCAGCGATCGTCCACCCGCGCTGGATGTAGTCCTGCGCCGCGGCAGTCATCTCTGCCGCCGATGCGGAAGTCGGAAACGTGGTGCGCACTGTCTTTCTCCATTCCCCGATAAGATCTGGGTCCTGCATACGTGGGTGGTATCGGGGCGGGGTGGGGTGCGCGTTACGGGTTGTACAAAAGATCTTGGTGAGTGTCGGGTTCGTCTCACCCGATATGTGTCGGCTATCACCGAGACACCTCTCGGATCGAGCCACGCCGGTGCCTTTCGGCACTGCCGCGCGCGTCGGCCGGCCCCTACTCGCGGTGCGGTCCGCAGGTGTGATCGCTCCTATTGGCGGGGGGTCGAATTGGGGGAAGGATCGCGAATATGAATGCATCGCGTAGCGATTCGGTGGGCGGTGGCGGTCCGGCGACGGGTGGGCCCGATGAGTCCAACGGAGCCGGGGTGCCGAACGTCGGCGTGCCGAATTCGGACGACTACGAAACCGAATCACGCTGGATCGCTTGGAAGGAGAAGCGGTTCGCGCGCACCGCGTCCACCGACGAGGAACCGGCCGAGCCCTTCGAGAGCCCGAAGGCGTTCCGGCGGTGGAGTATCGACGCGGCCCGCGGTCTGCTCGATGTGCAGTTCCACCGCCCGGCGACTCGCACACTGCTGCCGCTGGCCTACATACTCGGCCTGGCCTTCGCGATCGGTATCCCGATCGCGCTGACGGTGCTGATGTGGCAGGTCTCGGCAGTCCTCGGCGTGCTGACCGGCGTGATCGCGATCCCACTCGGCCTGACCATCGCGGCCGTCGTGCGCCTGCTGCTCGAATTCCTGGAGAACGCGTCCAAGCTGGCGACCAGGGTCGCGCACATCAGCGAACTCGCCGACGATCTGTTCCAGGCGCTCGCCGATGTCGCGGAGCCGGTCAACCAGCTCTCCGAAGACGTTCGCGCCGTGCAGTTCTGGCGCTTCCGCAAACGCGGTACACGGAAGTAGAAAACTAGGCTTAATTGCCGGATCATCCCCAGCGGGAACCCTCTTCGGCGTCGATACGCCATTGACGTATCAGGGACACCCAGCGTGACCTGTGCCAGTTTTGCTGTGAAACAATGCTGTTCGGATGTCCAGATAGCGACTTCGGGTATCCGGTAGGAGATGCGTCGGACCGGCGGACGCGGGAGGTCAACCGGATGGAGTCGGCGCACGGCGCGAGGGGGAAGCATGGCTTTACCGCAGGGGACCACCGGATCGACCATGCCGCGCAGGCAGCTCGGCCGGCATCTGCGTGATCTGCGCAATCGAGCCAGGATGACCACCCGGATGGCGGCCCAGCAGCTCGAGTGGTCCGAGGCGAAGATCTGGCGCATCGAAACCGGACAGACCTCGCTGCGCAGCCTGGACGTCGAGGCCATGTGCAAGATCTATGGCGCGCCAACCGATCTCGTCGAACCGTTGACCGCACTGGCCAAGGAGACCAAGGCCAGGGGCTGGTGGACCGGGTACAGCGATGTGATCGCCGAGGGTTTCGAGGTGTACATCGGGTTGGAGGAAGCCGCCCGCGTCCTGTCCACCTATGAAAACGAGCTGATCCCCGGACTGTTGCAGACCGAGGCCTATACCCGCGCGCTGCTGAGCTCCGCGCGACCCGAGCAATCCGAGACCGAGATCGATCGCCGAGTGCGGCTGCGCTCGGCCAGGCAGGCGTTGATCACGCGCAAAGATGCACCGCTGCAGTTGGATGTGGTGATCAGCGAGGCGCTGCTGTGGCGGCGCGTCGGCGGCGCCGAGGTGACCGCCGAGCAACTCGACCACCTGCGGCGCATGTGTGATCTGCCGAATGTGCGAATTCAGTTGGTGCCCTCGGACGCCGGCTATCACGACGGCATGGATTCGGGCCGGTTCGTACTGCTCGAATTCGCCGAGTCGCAAGGTGAGCTGCGCGAGCCGCCGGTGGTCTACGTCGAGGCGTTCACCGGCCCGGTGTACCTGGACAAGGAACACGAAATCGAGCGGTACCGAAAGGCTTTCGCGAGTATCAAGGCCGCCGCGGTGGACGGGCGCGCCGGTATCGAAGAAGCCCGCGAGAGTATCTAGCTCAGCACTGCCGGCCGCTGTCCCAGGTGCGCGTGAGGATGTCGCGATGGGTCGGCAGTGCCGATTCGTAGACCTCGCGGCCCTTCTCGGTGAGACAGACGAAAATAGCGCGGCGGTCATCGGCGCACATGCTGCGCGAGACCAGTCCGTCGCGCTCGAGGCGCGCCACCGCGCGCGAGAGTGCGCTCTGGCTCAGGTAGATGTCGTTGGCGAGGTCGCTCATCCGGTAGTTGCCGCAGTCGGCGTCGATCAGCCGGTCCAACGTCTCGAACTCGCTGAGTCCGATGTCGTGCTGGCCCTGCAGTGCCTTTTCGAGTGCGCAACTCACGGCGGCGTGGCGGTCGAGCAGCTCACGCCACTCGGCGACCAACCCGGTGGGCGCTACGGTGCGCCCCGACAATTCTGTTGTCGACAGCTTCGACATGGCCCCATCCTAGTGCTCCACGCGGGCTGATGCAAGCGCATTAAATGTGTTGGCATTTAATGACCACGCATGTAATGTTCCGCCCATGACTTCTGCAGCAACTCTTTCGGCCGCCACGGCGACCGATCCGATCAGATGGTCTGCCCGTCTCTGGGGCGCTGACGGCTTACTGGCCCAAGCGCGCCAAGGCGCAGGAGCCGGAGCTGGAGCTGGTCGGCTGAATCCCCTTCCGGCCGACAGTAAGCCGAACGTCACCGCTGCCCTCCCTCATCGGGCGCGGTGACGTTCGGCGTTGCTCAGGAGAAGGGCGGCGCGGCAGCGTCTTTGGGCGACTGCAGGTAGGTCAGCGCGGTGCCGTCGCGCCCGATCTTCGGCCATTCGATCGCCAACCGCGGATCGAAGGCATCGATATCCCGGTCGAATTCGGGCGTGTACTCGAGTGAGCACAGGTAGGTGACCGTCGACTCGTCTTCCAGCGACAGGATGGCGTGCCCGAGCCCCTCGGACAGGAACATCGACCGCCGGTCGAGGTCGTCGAGCACCACACTGTCCCACCGCCCATAGGTCGGCGATCCGGGACGCAGATCCACGACGACATCGAGGAACGCGCCGCGCACACAGGTCACGTACTTCGCCTGACCCGGCGGATCCTCGGTGTAGTGGATGCCGCGCAGCACCCCGGCCGCCGAGACCGAGCAGTTGACCTGGAGCAGCTCGAACGGCCGCCCGGTCACCTTCTCGAACTCCGAGGCCTTGAACGATTCGACGAATGTGCCGCGCTCATCCCGGAACTGGCGCGGGGTGATCACCCAGGCACCGGGCACCGCGAGCTCTCGGATCTCCATCCTCACCAATCCCGTCCGCGCTCGAGCAGATCGAGCAGATAACTCCCGTAGCCGGAGCGAACCAGCGGTTCGGCCAGCGTGCACAGCTGTTCGTCGTCGATGAAGCCCTGCCGCCACGCGACCTCTTCCGGCACCGCGATTTTCAGGCCCTGCCGCTGTTCGATGGTGCGAACGTAGTTGGCGGCGTCCAGTAGTGAATCGAAGGTGCCGGTGTCCAACCAGGCGGTGCCACGAGCCAGCACATCGACGCGCAGCCGATCCTGTTCCAGGTAGGCGCGATTGATATCGGTGATCTCGTATTCACCACGCGCCGACGGCCGCAGCCCGCGGGCGATCTCCACGACATCGTTATCGTAGAAGTACAGCCCGGGGATGGCGTAGTTGGACCGCGGCGTCTTGGGCTTCTCCTCGATCGATACCGCACGGCCATCGGTGAATTCGACGACACCGTAGGCGGTCGGATCCGAGACCCAGTACGCGAAGACCGCGCCGCCGTCGATCCCGGCGAAGCGCTCGAGGCTGGTGCCGAGACCGGGTCCATGGAAGATATTGTCGCCGAGCACCAATGCCGCGCTGTCGCCGCCGATGTGATCGGCGCCGAGTACGAACGCCTTGGCGAGCCCGTCCGGTTCCGGTTGCACCACATAGCTGATCGCTATGCCGAATTGCGAACCGTCGCCGAGCAGTCGGGCGAACGCCTCAGCGTCCTCCGGAGTGGTGATGACCAGGATGTCCCTGATGCCCGCCAACATGAGAGTGGACAGCGGGTAGTAGACCATCGGCTTGTCGTAGACCGGGACCAGCTGCTTGCTCACCCCGCGCGTGATCGGGTGCAACCGGGATCCGGTGCCACCGGCCAAGATGATTCCGCGCATGGTCCCCGAGTCTGCCAGGCGCGTCGCGCCCGGCTTCGCCGAGGTTCCGACATCTCCACAAAATGATTACCAACGTTTAGTAACTCGGCGCGGCGGGAAATAAATGTTGCATAGGTCACGTTATGGTGCAGTGAAACATCAACGTGTGAGATGTCAGCGTCGACACTCGCCTGGAGAGCCGTTCGGTCGGGCTCGGCGCGCCAGTGGTGAAGTAGGTGCGCGATGTCGGCGATCGACGTGACGGAACTTGATGTGCGCGAGCCCGGTCTGTTGATGAATCCGGATGGACCGAGCGCATCCGCCCGCCTGCTCATGGCGACCTGTCTCAGCGCGGTGCGGCCGGTGCTGCGCGCGTTTCCGGTCAGCCGGGCCACCATCCCCTTCGGCGCCGCCGCGATCGATGGACTGGCGTGGTTGCGGCCGACTCCGCGCGGCGTCGATCGAGAACAGGTGGCGCTGAAGGGTTTCCGCATGGAGATCCTGCGTCCGTCCGGTGGTTCGCGCGCCCTGCGGCACGGCGCCGTGCTGTACATGCACGGTGGCGGCTTCGCCGTCTGCGGTCTCGGCACCCATCGTCCCATCGCGGCCAGCCTGGCCCGGCGCACCGGGTTGCCCGTGGTGAACGTCGACTACCGGCAATTGCCGGGACGCAATATCTCCGACGCGATCCAGGACTGTCTGACCGCCTACCGCTGGCTGCTGCGGCACGGCGCGGATCCGTCCCGGATCATCTTCGCGGGCGATTCGGCCGGTGGCTTTCTCGCCTTCGCCACCGCGCTGCGCGCGATCGAGACCGGGCTGCCGTCCCCGGGTGGGTTGGTCGGGCTGAGCCCGCTGCTCGATCTGGATTATGCGGCCAAGCGGGACTACGTGAACGTCGCGCGTGATCCCTACCTGCCATTGTCCGCGCTGGAGGCGGTGGTCCGGATCGGTGCCGAGGTCGACGGCCGGCTGGATCCGATGGTGTCACCGGTCAACGGTGCGTTGGCGGGTCTGCCGCCGGTGCTGCTGATCGCCGCCGAAGACGAGGTGCTGCGCTATGACTGCGAGCTGATGGCCCGCAGGCTGACGGCGGCCGGTGTGCCGAACGCGCTGGAGATCTGGCGCGGTCAGGTGCACGCTTTCATGGCGATCGCTCCCAATCTGCCCGAGAGCAGGATGGCGCTGGCCCGGGTCTCCCGGTTCGTGCGCGCCCGCCTCGAGCAGTCACAGCGGGCTCGGACGGCTTGACCTGTACCGGCCGGACGAGTCGAACCCCGCCCCTGGACTGTGCCTTTCGTGGCAGACAGGGGCGGGGTTCCTTTGCTTGAAACCGCAGGCGGGTGAATTCCCTTGGCGGCTCGGAGAATTCGCGCAGTGCGTATTCGAATATTGGCTATAAGTCGGCATTCACTATTTAGTTCAGTAACATTCATCTTTTGTTCATCTTTGTTCAGGCCGAATTGCTGCGGTATTTCGTGTAGGCAGGTGGCCCGAATGGATCCGGCCGCTGATGCGCAAAACCCCGCCCGGCCGAAACGGCCGAGCGGGGTGGCGTGCGGTGCGGGTTACTTCGCGGGTGCGACCGGCGGCTGGTTGATGGTGGTGAAGTACTGGATAGCGGCGCCGATCGCGACCGGGGCGGTCACGAAGATCTGGGCCGCCAGGGTACCGATCGCGCCGACGGCGATGATGCCGCCGATGCAGCCGATGGCGGCGGCGGGGAGGAACGCCCCGAACAGGCCGACGATGGTGGCGGCGGCGACGGTGGCGCCGGCGATGCCACCGAGCACGCAGCCCAGCGCGCCACCGCCGAGGCCGCCGACCAGCGTGCCGATGGTGGCGCCCATGCTGATGGTGCTGGTCAACCGGTTCCAGGCGGCCTGCTCGCGGTCGTACTCGGTCTTCCAGGGCGCCTTGTCCTCGTAGGGCAGCGCGACCGGCTTGTAGGCAGCGTGCGCCATATCGAGTTGCGGGGTGAGCGTCGCGGTGCGGTCGGCGATATCGGCCGCGATCGGGAATTCGAAGTCGTCGACGCGGAAGGTGAGCGGGGTGCCCGCGACGATGGTGCCGTTGGCGGCCTTGACCTTCAGTGCGCCGTCCTCGATGACCAGCGAGCCGGAGTCGGTGGTGACGATCGACTGGGTGTCGGTGGTCTGGGCGGTGAAGTTGATGGGGGCGTCCGCTGCGGGTGCGGCCGGGGCGGCGTTGACGGTGCCCGCGGTGACGCCGATGGCGGAGATCAGTAGCGCCGAGGTGGCGGCAAACTTCTTGATACGCATGATTTTTGGTCCTCTATCAGGTGCATTTAGCAGGTGGTAGTGACCGGAAACTGAGTTCGCAAACTGTCAGTAACTCGGCCGGGCAGCAGGAACCCCGCCCGATTGGTAACTGGGCGGGGCTCCAGGCTCGTTTTCAGTTGTGCGAGTTCAGTTGTGCGAGTTCAGTTGTGTCGAGCCGTCGTTCGACCTACTTGGCCGGAGCGAACGGCGCGGTGGTGGTGGTGAAGTACTGGATCGCCGCACCGATCGCGACCGGAGCCGTGATGAAGATCTGACCGAGCAGGGTGCCGAGGGCGCCGATGGCGAGGATGCCTGCGACGCAGCCGACGGCCGCGGCCGGGATGAACGCGCCGAACAGGCCGACGATGGTGGCCGAGGCGACCGTGGCACCGGCGATACCGCCGAGCACGCAGCCGATAGCGCCGCCGCCGAGGCCGCCGACCAGGGTGCCGATGGTGGCGCCCATGGCGATGGTGTCCTTCATGCGGTTGAAGGCGGCCACTTCACGGTCGTACTCGGTCTTGAACGGAGCCTTGTCCTCGTAGGGCAGTGCGACCGGCTTGTAGGTGGACTTGGCCATGTCGAGTTGCGGGGTGAGCGTCGCGGTGTGGTCGGCGATATCCGCGGCGATCGGGAATTCGAAGTCGTCGACGCGGAAGGTGAGCGGGGTGCCGGCGACGGTGGTGCCGTTGGCCGCCTTGATCTTGAGTGCGTTGTCCTCGACCACCAGCGAGCCGGAGTCGATCGAGATGATCGACTGGGTGTCGGTGGCGTTGGCGGTGAAGTTGATCGGGGCTTCGGCGGAGTCCGCCGGAGCCGCGTTGACGGTACCTGCGGTGACGCCCATTGCGGCGATCAGCAGCGCCGACGTCGCGGCGAATTTCCTCATCAGCATTTTGTTTTGGACCTCGATGTGAAGCGTTCGGAGGGGACTAGACGATCGAAATCTAGACCAGCTAACGCATGGTGAACCGCTTGTGACCGTTTATTCAAATTTTGTTCACCATCGAGACTTCAGGTTTGGTGGGTTTGTTGAAATCTGCACCCTGACCGTGGTTTTCCAGAGAATACTGAACCAATCGTCCAACTTTGCAATTGTAAAATGTGACGAGGATCACAGATTAGAACTCTGGTCGCGTGGATGGGCGCGGCGCCGGTGTTCGGCGGCGCCGCGCCGATGCGTGCCTTTCCGAGTGACCTGCAAGCAGTCACCGGCGCGGGACGTAAGGTCGGGGTGTGCGACTGCTCGTAACCGGCGGGGCCGGGTTCATCGGTGCGAATTTCGTCCAACAGACCGTGACCGAGCGTCCCGACGCCACGGTAACCGTCCTCGACGCTTTGACCTACGCGGGAAATCGGGCCTCGCTCGCGCCGGTGGCCGACCGCATCGACTTCGTGCACGGTGACATCGCCGATCTGGATCTGGTCGACGAGCTGGTCAGCGGTGTCGACGCCGTGGTGCACTTCGCCGCCGAATCGCATAACGACAACTCCCTCGCCGAACCGTGGCCGTTCGTGCAGACCAATATCGTCGGCACCTACTCACTCCTGCAAGCGGTGCGCCGCCATGAGGTGCGCTACCACCACGTCTCCACCGACGAGGTCTACGGCGATCTCACCCCCGACGGGCCCGCGTTCGACGAGAACACCCCCTACAACCCGTCCAGCCCCTACTCGGCCACCAAGGCCTCGAGTGACCTACTGGTGCGCGCCTGGACCCGCTCGTTCGGCGTCCGCGCGACAATCTCCAACTGCAGCAACAACTATGGGCCGTATCAGCATGTGGAGAAGTTCATCCCGCGCCAGATCACCAATCTCATCGACGGCGTCCGGCCGCGGCTCTACGGTGCCGGGCATCAGGTGCGCGACTGGATCCACGTCGACGACCACAACCGGGCGGTGTGGGACATCCTGGAGCGCGGGCGGATCGGCCAGACGTACCTGATCGGTGCGGAGGGGGAACTCGACAACAAGGCCGTGGTGCGGATGATCCTCGAGGCCTTCGACCGCGATCCGGACGATTTCGATCACGTCACCGACCGCGCGGGCCATGACCAGCGCTATGCGATCGACGCGTCGCTGCTGCGCACCGAACTCGGCTGGACGCCGGGCTATGCGGACTTCCGTGCCGGACTCGCCGCGACGATCCAGTGGTACCGCGATAACGAATCCTGGTGGCGCCCGGCCAAAGCCACGACCGAGCGAGCCTACGCCGCCGCGGGCGAGACAACGATCAACGCCTGAATCGACGCCCGGCGAATCCGTCCGAATTCGCCGGGCCCAGTGCGGGTTCGGTCAGCCCCAGACGATCGAGTAGTACTTCCACAGCGCCGCGATCAGCGCGACCAGGGTGGCCGCGATGATGGTGATCGCGGGACCCTTGGTCGGGGTCTTGCCCGCTACATCGGTGAGCCGCAACGGTATCCAGCGCAGCAGCACCACCAGCGCGACGATCGCCAGCGGCACGAAGTACCGGCCCTGGACGCCGTCGATGATGTAGTAGTCGACCGGGGTGAACGACATGTAGAGCGTCACATAGATCATCGCTACGCTCGCGAGCACGGTCAGCGCCACGATCAGCGTGCGCCGGAAGGTGGCGGTCGCGGCGTTCATCCGGTCCGCGATGCCGATGCTCACCGCGAACGCGAGCAGGCAGGCCAGCATCGACAGGGCGGGCACGTCGATATAGGCGAAGCCGAGTTCACCGAAGAACTGGCTGAACCACCGTTCGTCGCGCAGCGCGATACTCTCGCCGAAGACGTTCACGAAATTCACCGGGTCGCTGAGGATTCCGTGCAGCTGATCGCTCGGCCGCACCGAATTCCACTGGTGCTGTGGGCGCATCAGGCCCATACCGTCGGTGGTCGGCGCCGCGATCTTCATCCAGACCGCGAAGGCCACCGCACCCAATGCCGCGAAACCCCATGGGAGCAAACGCTTCCAGCCGGCATCGCCGCCGAAGGCGAACCGGTTCGTCGGCACCAGCACCACCAGCATGGCAAGTAGCACGTAGGTCGGCTTGCTGACCGGCAGCGCGACGGTCGCGGCCAGCAGCGCCGCGGTCTCGACGCGACCGAGGCCGTCGCCCAGGAACAGTGCCTTGACCAACAACACGGAGACCAGAATGGCCAGTGCGTTGGTCATCGTATCGGCGGTCACGGTGCCCGCCTGGAAGACCGCGATCGGCAGCACGGCGACGGTGAACGCCAGCCACTGCACCCGATATGCGCGCAGGGCGTAGAGGCCGAATCCGACGAGGGCGAGATAGGCGGCCAGGCCCGCAAGGCGGGTCAGCAGCATCATGGCGCCGACATTGAGCCCGAACAGTTCCGCGACCCGAATGCCAACGGCGGCAGGGGTATACGGCACCGGCGAGTAGGCGGCGGTATTGGTGAACCAGACCGGTTCCTCGGTCTTCGACACTCCGGCGCCCTCGAGTCGGGCGTAGCTGCCGGGATCGGCAACCATCGGATCCGGTTCTTCCGGATTGGTGGTGTAATCGTGCAGCGCGTAGCCCATCAGCACGGTGATGCTGGAGGACACATCGCCGCCGTAGGAGATCCCGCGATCGTCGTGGATCCGCTCGGGCAGGAAGCCGCCGTGCGCGACCTGGTAGGCGCGACCGAACTGGGTGATCTCATCATGGCCCCAGAACGGCGGGGTGATCCAGGCGAACAGCGCGCCGAAGACCGCGACGACGATGGTGAAGGCGACTGTGGCGGCGCCGAAGCGGGCCACGATCCGACGTCCGAGATCGCGTGTCGCGTTGTTCGCGGCCGGCGCGTTGGTGTCCGGGCTGCTCGTATCCCGATCGGTGGCACCGGATTCGGGCGCGCTCGCGCGCCGTGCCGTCGAATTCCCAACGGCGACATCGCTATCCGCGGTCGGTGCTGGTTCCGAGGTCGATTCGGTCGCGGTTCGATCCGCCGAAGTGGTCAACGCTCGGCTCCACCGGAACGCGCGTCACCGCCGACTGCACGCGCGACACCGTGCGAGTCGTCCGCGCTGACGGCCGAATACCGTAGGTAGACCAGCCGCGCGGCCTCGTGCCGGGAGCGCCGGATGCCATCCAGGATCAGACCGGCGGTCCACGCCAGGCTGCCGAGTAGCAGCAGCGTGAAGCCGAGGAACAGCGTCGGGAACCGCGGCACCTCGTGCGTGTTGTAGAACTCGACCACGATCGGAATGGTCAGGATGATCGAGACCAACCAGCTCAGCGCGCCGACCAGGCCGTAGAACGCGACCGGCCGCTCATGTCTGGCCAACCCGATGATCAGCGCCAGGATCTTGAATCCGTCGTGGTAGGTGCGCAGTTTGCTCTCGCTGCCCGCGGGCCGATCGCGGAATCCGACCGGAACCGCCGTCCGCGGCACCCGCAGATGCAATGAGTGCACGGTCAGTTCGGTCTCGATCTCGAACTCGCGCGAGACGGCCGGGAAGCTCTTCACGAACCGGCGCGAGAACACCCGGAATCCGCTGAGCATGTCCTCGACGTTCTCGCCGAACACCTTTCCGACAACGCCGTTGAGCACCTTGTTGCCGGTCTCGTGGCCCGAGCGGTACGCGGATGCGCCCTCGTCCTGTTTGCGGACACCGAGCACATGGTCGTATGGGCCGTCGAGCAGCGTCTTGATCATCAGCGGTGCGGCCGACGCCTCATAGGTGTCGTCACCGTCGATCATCAGATAGATATCGGCCTCGATATCGGCGAAGGCGCGGCGCACCACATTGCCCTTGCCCTTGGAGTGTTCGTGGCGCACGATCGCCCCGGCCGCGCGGGCCCGCTCGGCGGTCGCGTCGGTGCTCAGGTTGTCGTAGACGTAGACGGCGATTCCCGGCACGGCGGCCTGGAGGTCGGCGACGACCTTGGCGACCGAAGCCTCCTCGTTATGGCACGGCACCACTGCGGCAATTCGGAGCTCGGTGGAGTCCACCCGGGTCAATCCTCGATGTCGGCTGTGAATGGGGAACACCGGGAGGGTACAGGGCGGTATTTCTCGGTGCTCACTCGGTTCACCGAGCGTACTGGGGTACCGTCGCCGAGTGCCTTATCCGGAGCAGCCCGTGTCATTCTCTGCGCGATCCGGCCCAGCGGAGTCGATGCCGATCGACGACTCCGCGAATCCGGTGGATGAGCCGCTGACCGCGAAAATCATCGCCGCACTGCGGCGCGGCGGGGCGTTCCTGGTGGTCGGCGCGATCGGCTTCCTGGTCGACGCGGGCACCTATAACCTGTTGGTGTTCTGGGGCGGCGAAGGCGTGCTCTACCACGCGCCGCTGCCCGCCAAGATCATCGCGATCGCCGTCGCCACCGTCGTGACCTACTTCGGCAACAAGTGGTGGACCTTCGGGCACAAGAAAACCGACAATCCCGGGCGCGAATACCTGTTGTATGCCGCTTTCAATGTGATCGCTATCGGCCTGCAACTGGGATGTCTCGGCTTCTCCCGCTATGTGCTCGACCTCTCGACGCCGCTCTCGGACAATATTTCCGGGACGCTCATCGGCCAGATCGTGGCGGTTGCGTTCCGCTACTGGGCCTACGACAAATTTGTCTTCGTCGGTTCGACGAGCAAATCGGCTAATTGATAGCAACATGAATAGGACGTCACGCCCCGGTTCCTGGACAGGCAGTGGACGAGCCCGATTGATATCCTCGGCGCGCCGCGAACACCCGTCCTGGGGCAGGTTTGTCCCGTCGGCAACAAAAACGATTTAGAGGACTTCATGGATCAGTCGGCTACCCAGGCCGTTACCGAAACGAATGACCGCCCGTCGACCGCGCCCGCTGCACTGCGTGCCGATCATCGGGCGCCCGATCGGCTGTTACTGCAGCGCGGCATCTTCACCGGGCCCTCGGCCAAGGTGAGCGACGAACTGTACGCAGTCGTCAAGGGCCGTGCACATCGGGAACGCCTGGAACTGCGACTGGAGAAGGGCGCGTCCGCACACACCAACACCTATTTCGGGCGGTTCGCAGCCAGTTACTGGCAGCGCTGGACCACCGTCACCGAGGTGCGGGCGACCATGGTGCTCGACGTGGGCAAGCGGGCCCGGATCCGGATCGTCGCCTCCGATATCGCCGGGCACCGCCGGATCATCGAGACCGCCGAGGTCACCGCGAGCGGCCCGCTGACGCTGACCGCCCCGCTGGACCAGTACGTGGACGGCGGCGCGTTGTGGCTGGAATTCGATGCCATCGGCGGCGATCTCGCCATCTCCGAGCAGACCTGGACCTCGACCGCGCCCGATCATATGCGGCCCGTCGCCATCGCGATCTGCACCTTCAACCGGGCCGGGGACTGCGCCGAGACGGTCGCCGCGCTCGCCTCCGACGCGCCCGTGCTCAACGCCATCGATGCGGTGTACGTGGTCGACCAGGGTACCGATCTGGTGGAGAACCAGCCGCGCTTCCAGCAGACCCTGCCGATCTTCGGTGACAAGCTGCGCTATATCCGTCAGCCGAATCTCGGTGGGGCAGGCGGATTCACCCGCGGGCTCTACGAGGTATCCGCGGTCAACGAGCACGCCGACGTCATCCTGATGGACGACGACATCCTCTGCGAGCCGGAAACGGTGCTGCGGCTCAACGCCTTCGCCAATATGACGGTGGAACCGACGCTGGTCGGCGCGCAGATGCTGTTCCTGCTCAACCCGGATTATCTGAATGTCGGTGCGGAGGAAGTGCATCTGCACGAACTCAAGCACGGCCAGAAGGTGCCCAAGGCGCTGCGCAACACCAGCATGCTCAAGCGCAACCAGGAACGCCGGGTCGACGCGGGTTACAACGCCTGGTGGACCTGCCTGATCCCGGCCGAGGTCGTCGCCAAGATCGGCCTGCCGGTGCCCATCTTCTTCCAGTGGGACGATGTCGAATACGGCGTCCGGGCCCGCGAGAACGGATTCGTCACCGTCACCCTGCCGAATGCGGCGGTATGGCATGCGGACTTCTACTGGAAGGACTACGACGACTGGGCGCGCTACTTCAGCACGCGCAACTCGTTGATCGTCGGTTCGCTGCACGCCGATCTGGACGGCAAGGCCATTACCCGCCAGCTGTTCCGCAGCCTGGCCGAACATCTGGTCGCCATGCAATACGGGCTCGTGCACACCACACTGCAAGGTATCGAGGACTTCCTGCAGGGACCGAAGGTTCTGCGCGACGGTGGAATCGCCGCGCTGGCCGCCGCCCGCACCAGCCGGGCCGACTATGCCGAGACCATCAAGCATCCGGCCGCCACCCCGCCGGTCCGCTCGGGCGATATCCAATTGCGCCGCGCCGGCGGCGAACCCAGCCGCGTCACCCTGGTGTTGATCAAGCGCGCGATCGCGCAGTGGACCGGGCGCACCCAGCACGGCCTGATCGGCGTGACTCGCGAGGACGCGCACTGGTGGCACGTCGCGTTGTTCGACCATGTGGTGGTGACCGACGCGTCCCAGTCCGGTGTGCGAGTTCGTCGGCGCGACAAGGCTCGCGCCCGTGCGCTGTTGCTGCGCGCCATTCGCGTCCTGCGCCGTCTCCGCCGCGAGCTCCCGACCCTCCAAGAGCAGTACCGAGCGGCTGTGCCGGAGCTGACCAGCCGCGAGAACTGGGAACGCCTGTACGGAATCGAGCAGAACTAGTTCGACGGGCTTGTTCTGAGCGTGCATATTTCGCACGAATCCAGCAGAAGTTGCCAGATTTGGTGGAAGTGCACGCTCAGAACAATTGCTACTGTCCTAGCTCGGCGGCGAATGTCGCGTATGCGCGCTCATCGAACAGGACGAACCGCACTTCCGTGACGTCGGTATCGGCATTGCGCACCGTGTCGATCGCGATGCGTGCCCCATCATCGATCGGCCAGCGATAGATTCCGGTGGAGATTGCGGGAAAGGCGACGGCCCGCGCGCCCAATTCATCTGCCACCCGCAGTGATTCGCGGTAGCAGGACGCCAGCAGCTCCGAACGGTCCTCGCTCGCGGACCACACGGGCCCGACCGTATGGATGACCCAGTCGGCGGACAGCCGCCCCGCCGTGGTGGCGACGGCCTGTCCGGTGCCCAGCCCCCTGCCGTAATGGGAAGCGCGCAACTTGCGGCAATCCTCCAGAATCGCGGGCCCACCCGCGCGGTGGATCGCGCCGTCGACACCCCCACCCCCGAGCAGCGACGAGTTGGCCGCATTCACAATCGCGTCGACCACCTGCTCGGTGATATCGCCGCGGACCAAGGTGATTTCGGCCGAGTTCGAGATTCCGGTCACCACACCGACCGTAGTCCGCGTCTGGATCGGCCGACTCCCGGACATCGACGACGTGCCATGCGGCCGCCCAACCGCCTAGAGGCCACCCCGGGTCGCTGCCGAAGGTGGCCTCGGGCCGTCACAGGAACAGGTCGGTGGTCAGTTCGGCGTCGCCCGGGACGACGCGGTATTTGTCGAGGTCGGTGATGCCGTGCGCGGCGAGGACCTCATCGTCGAGGAAGAAGTTGCCGCTGGTCTCCTTGGCAGGGGAGGTGAGGACCAGGTAGGCGGCGTCGGCGTAGATGTCGGGGGTACGCGAGGTGGCGACCATTTCCTCGCCGCCGAGCAGGTTCTTGACCGCGGCGGTGGCGATGGTGGTGCGCGGCCACAGCGAGTTGACGGCGATACCGTCGCCCTTGAGTTCCTCGGCCAAACCGAGTGTGGTGAGCGACATTCCGTATTTGGCGATGGTGTAGCCCAGCGCCATGCCTGCCCACTTCGGGTCCAGGTTGAGTGGCGGGGACAGGGTCAGGATGTGCGGGTTGCGGCCCGCCGCGGCCGATTCGCGCAGCGCCGGAATGCTGAGCTTGGACAGCAGGAAGCTGCCCCGGCAGTTGATGTCCTGCATGAGGTCGTATTTCTTCATGGAGATGGCGTCGGTCGGGGAAAGGTCGATCGCCGAGGCGTTGTTGACGACGATATCGATGCCGCCGAACCGCTCGACGGTCTGCCGCACGGCCTCGGCGACCGACTCATCGATGCGCACATCGCCGACGAACGGCAGGACGGTGCCGCCCGCCGCCTCGAGCTCGGCTGCCGCGGTATGGATGGTGCCGGGAAGTTTCGGATGCGGCTGGTCGGTCTTCGCGATCAGGGTGATGTTCGCGCCGTCGGCCGCGGCCCGCTTGGCGATCTCCAGACCAATGCCACGGCTACCGCCCGACATGATCATCGTCGCGCCCGCGAGCGGCTTCGATCCCGGTTCCGTCATGACCTGCTCCTGTCGTCTGTGCCGCAGGTGGGTGCGCCCGCGGCCTCGCTGACCCCTGCGAGCGACCTGCGTGCGGTCGCAAGCGGGTGTTGTGCGCATAAAGCGTAACCCACGTTCCTATGCAACCAGTTGCATAGGGTGGGCGAGGAAAGGGCGCCGGGACCCGTCGAGGTCTCGACGCCCTACCCGTCCTTGCCCGTCAGATCGAGGACGCGCCCGCGATCAGCAGGATGTTGAGCAGGATGATCAACGCCGCGAACGCCCAGGTGATGTAAATGAACACCACACCGGGCGTCTTCTGCGGAACCGGTCCGATCGCGCCGTTGAGGAAGATGATCGCCGGCGGCTTGTAGTAGAACCGAGCGCCTTGACCTTCCTGGATCGCCGCCGTCACATTCGCCGGACCCATATCGAACAGCCAGGGCGTAGTGACTTTGACGTGGTACTGACCCGGGCCGACCGGAATATGGTTCTGGCCCCACCGCGTATTCGGCACCTGCTGACCGTTGACCAGGATCTTCGGCTTGGTGATCGCCAGCAGGAAGGCGAACCACTCATATGAGGCCTCGACGGTGATCCCGGGCGGGGCCGGTGGCGCACCGTACGGCGCCTGCTGCGGACCGGGTTGCTGCCCGTAGGCCGGTTGCCCGAACGGTGCGGGCTGACCGTACGGCTGCTGGCCATACGGCTGAGCGGGCTGACCGTACTGCGGCTGCGCGAGGTGCGGCTGGCTGCCGTACTGCGGTTGCGGCACCTGCGGTTGACTGACGGGCGGCTGCCCGGCCGGTGGCGGTGCGTACTGCGGCGGCGCACCGTACGGATTCGGCGCGCCCTGCGGTACAGGCTGGCCGTATGCGGGCTGCCCGGGCCATTGCCCGGGCTGGCCCTGGGGCGGATACCCGCCGGGGTAACTCATCGAACCCTCCCAAGTAGCGATTTGTGCGTGCCGACCCTACCGTGATTCGCCAGAATCAGCGCCGCGAGCCTCGCTCCTGGTAAAACCGCCGCTGCTGCTTGTTGATATCGCGCCACACCCGTTTGCGCTCGGCTTGCAGCCGCTTATCGGTTCGCGCTGCCTGCCAGGCGTTTTCCCGTTCGAGCTGCTGATAGCTGTCGAAGCGGCGCTGGGTGATCTCGCCATTGTCGATAGCTTCCTGTACCGCGCAACCGGGTTCGCCGTGATGTGCGCAGTCCAAGAATCGGCAGCGCGCGGCGAAGGATTCGATATCACTGAAGGTTTTCTCGATGCCCTCGGCCGCATCCCACAGTCCGATACCGCGCAGGCCGGGTGTATCGATCAGCGTGCCGCCGCCGGGCAGCGGTCGCAGCTCCCGATGCACCGTGGTGTGCCTGCCCTTCTTGTCCGCGGCGCGAACGGCGTTGGTGGCGAACACTTCCTGTCCGAGCAGCGCGTTGGCCAGCGTTGATTTCCCGGCGCCGGACGGGCCGATCAGGGCGACGGTGCCATCGAGCAGCCCGGTGAGCACATCGAGCCCGCGCCCATCGTTCGCGCTGACCGCGAGCGCGACCGCACCGGGGGCGACGGCCTGCACCTCGTCGAGTGGAACCTCCAGCGCCGCATCCGCTTTGGTGAGCAGCACGATCGGCTGCGCATTGCTCTCCCAGGCCAGTGCGAGCATCCGTTCGATCCGCCCGAGATCGACATCGCCGTCGGCCGCGCTGCAGATCAGCACGGTATCGACGTTCGCGGCGAGCACCTGACCTTGTGAGCGTCCGTTGACGGCCGAGCGCGTGATCGCGCCGCGGCGTGGCAGCAATTGGCGCACAGTGCGTTCGGCATCGATGCTCACCCAGTCACCGGTGCACAGTCCGCTGATCTCGGAATCGGAGCCCGGCCTGAGCGGGTCAGGCCTGGAGGAGGCAGCTTGGGTAACCACGGAGGGCCCCCGGTCAGGCCAAGTCAAACGCCGTACTCGGGCGCGTGCGGGGCCGGTCGGTGTCGCGACATCGCATTCGCTGCGATCCATCCGGATCACCCGCGCGGGTACGCAGCCATCCTCGATGAGTGCGTCGTATTCAGTGGCAACGGCTTCGGTCCAGCCGTAAGGGACGAGGAGGTCGTAGTCGACCATGGTGGAAGGAATCCTTCGTCGAGCGCCGAGCCCGAACCGGACTCAGCGAGTGGTATCCGAGGTGGAGGTTCGTGCCGCAGCGTGCGTTCGCACAGCTGACATGGGCACGACAATCCGCGCATTCCTTGTCACGATCTCCACCTCCTGACTCCATCTCGACGTTGCTCGCCCACTTTGCCATCCCGCGGAAAACCCGCGCAACCTATTTTTCGTCGGGCGTCGGCTTGCCGAACTGCTCGTTGCGGCCGAGGCTGCGCAGGTGGAACCATTCGCGCAGGCCGGCGGGGTCGCGGCGGGTGACGAGGAAGAACCAGGAGAAGCGGATCCATTCCTGGGGCAGCAGCTTGCGCATACCGGGCTGCGACATCAGATAGCCGCGGTTGCGGTAGGTGAAGTAGCGCTTGACCGGGTCGTCCGGATACTGGGTGTGCATGCGGCCGCCGAGGATCGGCTTGAATTCGGCGGCGCCGTTGGGGTGCAGATAGGCCGTCTGTAGGCAGGTGCCGAAGGGTAGGCCGGAGCGGACCAGGCGGCGGTGCACCTCGACCTCGTCGCCGCGCACGAACAGGCGCAGATCCGGGACGCCGATCAGGTCGACGGCCCTCGCGGAGATCAGCGCGCCGTTGAACAGCGAGGCGATGCCGGGCAGGAAATCCTCGTCGCCCAGCTCGGAACGTAGCCGCCGCCAGACCACGCCGCGGCGCAGCGGGAAGGCGAGGCGATCGGGTTCTTCGATATCGCAGACCACCGGCGAAACCTCGACCAGGCCGTGCTTACCCGCGCAATCGAGCAGGGTGGCAAGCACTTCCAGGCCATCGGGCCGGCCGTCGTCGTCGGCCAGCCAGACCCAGTCCGCGCCGAGGCTCAGCGCGTGCAGCATGCCGAGTGCGAAACCGCCCGCGCCGCCGAGATTGTGGGCCGAGCCGAGGTAGGTGCATTCGACCGGCTGCTCGGCGACCAGGTCGGCGACCTCGGCTTCGTTGGCGTTATCGACCACGATCAGGTGGTCCACCGGGCGAGATTGGGAGGCGAGGATCTTCAGGGATTCGGCGAGCAGTTCGCGGCGCTTGTGGGTGACCACGACGGCGACGATCTTGGCATCGGGTCCGGTGCCCGCCGGGGTGCGCGCGGCCGCGATCTGCGCGGGCGACGGACCGTCGTCCTCGGCCGAGTCGATCGGAACCTCCCGCCCTGCGTCGATCGGGGCCGCGGGGTCGATCGGGGCCGCGGGCCCGCCGGCGATCGGGGCGTCGTGCCCGGTCGGCTCACTCATGCCTGATTCGTCTCCAATTCTCGCTCGGCTTCCATTGTCCGTTCCGCTTCCAATTCACGCAGCACGGTGGCGACGTGATTGCCCGCCTCCGGACCCTCGTAGGCACGCACCACTTCTTCGATACCGCCGCGTAATCGGATCTGCCCGTGGTCGATCCACATGGCGGTATCGCAGAGCTGAGCGAGAAATTCGTTGGAATGGCTGGCGAACACCAGGATGCCCGAGCGCGCCACCAGTGATTGCAACCGGATCCGCGCCTTCTTCATGAATTCGGCGTCCACCGCGCCGATACCCTCGTCGAGCAGCAGGATCTCCGGATCGATCGAGGTCACCACGCCCATCGCCAGGCGCACCCGCATACCCGTCGAATAGGTGCGCAGCGGCATCGACAGATATTCACCGAGCTCGGTGAAATCGGCGATCTCATCGATCTTCGACAGCATCTGCTTACGCGTCTGCCCGAGGAAAAGCCCACGGATGATGATGTTCTCGTAGCCGGAGATCTCCGGATCCATGCCGACGCCGAGGTCGAATACCGGCGCCACCCGACCGCGGATGCGGGCACTGCCGCGCGAGGGTTCATAGATTCCCGAAAGCAGCCGCAGCAGTGTCGATTTGCCCGCGCCGTTATGTCCGACCAGGCCGATCCGGTCGCCCTCTTTCAGCGAAAGGGTGATGTCGCGCAATGCCTCGACCACCACCACATCGGATTGATTGCGGCCGATTGCGCCGCCCGCCTTACCGAGGAACGCCTTTTTCAGCGATCGCGATTTGGCGTCGAAGATCGGGAACTCGACCCACGCCTGGCGGGTTTCGATACTCACATGGTCGGTCATCGGCCCGATCTCCTATACCCAGTACGGCACGCGCGAACGGTACTGCTTCATCGCGAAGATCGCCACGATCCAGCCGACCACGGTGATGGCGCCGACGATCACCCAGTGATACAGATGCTGGTCATCACCGAGCAGCGGTGCCCGGACGATCTCCAAATAATGGAAGGTCGGGATGATTTCGGCCAGCTTCGCGCGCTCGCTCACCTGACCACCCTGCGATTCCAGACTTTTCGTATTCCACATCACCGGCGTCAGCACGAACAGCATCAGCGTGAGGCTGCCGAGGATCGGCGCGATATCCCGGTAGCGCGTGCTGAAGATGCCGAACACGATCGAAACCCACATCGAGTTGAGGAACAGCAGCCCGAGCGCGGGGATGGCGAAAATGGCGGTCCAGTGCAGTTTTTCCCAGACGCCGAAGGCGATCAGCACCACCAGATAGATCAGCATGTTGTGCGCGAAGAACAGCAACTGCCGCCAGACCAGGCGATAAACGTGCACGCTCAGCGCCGATGGCAGCTGTTTGATCAACCCCTCGTTGGCGATGAAGACTTCGGAGCCCTCGAGGATGCTGGCCTGGATCACATTCCAGACGATGATGCCGACGGCTACATACGGTAGATAGGCCTTGATCGACTGATCCAGCAGCGCCGCGTACAGAATGCCGATCGCGGCGGCCTGCACACCGGTCGCGATGGTGATCCAGAACGGACCGAGCACCGAGCGGCGGTAGCGCTGTTTGATGTCCTGCCAGCCGAGTGATAGCCACAGTTCGCGCTGGGCGAAGCCGCCGCGGAAGTCCTTGAACGCGCGCCCGAAGGTCTGCGAGTCCGAGACAATCGGGGTCACGGTGGGCTCGGTCGGCTGGTCGACCGGGGTTTCATCCGCTGGAGCGGTGTTCTCGTCAGGTCGCACGGAGGTCTCTTCGGAACTCTCGTCGGAACGCGCATGGCTGGTATCTGAACGCACTGAACTCTCTTCAGGACGATCTGGGCTCTCTTCGGGACGCGCCGTAGTCACATCGGAGACCGAGTCGGGGCGAGCGGCAGCGGACGGCACGGTGCACGACACTACCCTCGCAAATTCCGATGGACCCGGGTGGCACGTACCAGGTTCCTACTCAGAGATATTGTCCGGAGCCGCCGGTCGCCGAGTTGGACTGGCCCGTACGCGGGTCGGTCGCGTGGATGCCGGGCGGCAGCGCACCCTGACGCATCTGCTCCAGCTGCGCCCGCGCCGCCATCTGCTGCGCGAACAGTGCGGTCTGAATGCCGTGGAACAGACCCTCCAACCAGCCGACGAGCTGGGCCTGGGCGATGCGCAGTTCGCCATCGGAGGGGATGGCGTCATCGGTGAACGGCAGCGTGAGCCGCTCGAGTTCGTCGCGCAGTTCCGGCGCGAGTCCCTGTTCGAGCTCACGCACCGAGGACTTGTGGATCTCGCGCAGCCGGGTCCGGCTGGCATCGTCCAGCGGCGCCGCGCGGACCTCCTCGAGCAACTGCTTGATCATGGTGCCGATGCGCATGACCTTCGCGGGCTGCTCGACCATATCGGCCAGCGATTCCTCGACGTCGTCCTTGCTGTCCGCATTGTCGGATTTCTGGTCGCTGTCGGTGACGACCTGCGCCGTGAAGGGCGTGTTCGAGCCGGACTCCACCGGGATGGACAGCGGCCTGCCGTCGGGTCCGATCACGACAATGGATTCGGGTGCACCATCCGATTGCGTCATGATCCCTATCATGTCGCGTCCGCCGCGAACGCGCTAAGTCGGTGGCCTTCGCGGGGCAGTCGAGGGGACGCTGTGCGGCCGTATCGCTCAGGTCACCGGGCCGCTGCCACGGCCACGAGGTGGCGTCTATTCTGTTCGGGTCGTGTGGTTCGGATTTGTTGAAAGTCGGTTGCCATGCTGAGTCCCAGTTCACTGCACCCCCGCCCGCCGGTGTTGGGGAACGCGGTTACACAGGCTCGCCCGCTGCCCTTAGAGTGGCCAACATGACTTACGACGTCGCGAGGGTTCGGGGCCTGATACCGTCCCTGGGCGACGGTTGGATCCATCTCGACCCGCAGGCCGGAATGCTGGTCCCGGATTCGGTATCTCGTGCCGTATCAACAGGTTTCCGGACCTCCTCCTTTTCTCATATCGGCCGCAATGGCGCCGCGGTGCGCAGCGCCGCGATCCTGGACGCGGCCCGGGAGGCCGTCGCGGATCTGGTCGGCGGTGATCCGGCGGGCGTCGTACTCGGACCGGACCGTGCGGTCTTGTTGGCCTGGTTGGCGGAGTCGCTGAGTTCGCGCCTGGGCCTCGGCACCGGGATCGTGCTGTCGCGGTTGGACGACGAGGCCAATGTCGCGCCGTGGTTGCGGATCGCGAACCGCTACGGCGCACACGTGCGCTGGGCCGAGGTCGAGATCGAGACCTGTGAGATGCCGTCGTGGCAGTTCGAGGAATTGATCGGCCCGACCGCCCGGCTGGTCGCGCTGACCGCCGCGTCGCCGATCGTCGGTTCCGCGCCCGCGGTGCGGGTCGCGGCGGATCGGGTGCACGAAGTCGGCGGCCTACTCGTCGCCGACTGCTTCGGCGCCGCGCCGTACGCGCTCATCGATATCGACGAACTCAATGCCGATGTGATCGCGTTGAGCGCGCCCGCATGGGGCGGTCCACAGATCGGCGCGCTGGTCTTCCGCGACCCGGCCTTCCTGGACCGGATTCCGTCGATGTCGTTGAACCCGTACGCGAAAGGCGCCGAACGCCTCGAGGTCGGCGGCCATCAGTACGCACTGCTCGCCGGGCTGACCACCTCCATCGACTTCCTCGCGGGTATGGATGAGCGGGCCAGGGGCACCCGCCGTGAGCGCCTGGAAATCTCGATCACCTCGCTGCAGGACTACCATGATCAACTCTTCGAGCACCTGATGGACGTGCTCGACAAGATCTCCAACCTGACCGTGATCGGCCGCGCCTCCACCCGCATCCCGACCGTCAGCTTCACCATGGCGGGTATGCAGGCCGAAAAGGTCGCCGCCAAACTCGCCGACGCCCGCATCGGTACCCTCAGCGGCGTCCACGGCGGCAGCCGCCTACTCGACGCCCTCGGTGTCAACGACGAGGGCGGCGCCGTAACCGTCGGCTTGGCCCCGTACACAACGAATTTCGAAATCGACCAGCTGGGTAGGGCCCTCGCCGCCTTGGAGTGAGCGGCGGGCGCTCGCTGGGTTCCGAATCGCGCAGGCGGCAATGCTCCATGAGCGCTGCCTTCGGATCGTCGAGGCGAGTCGAATGGTGGTTGCTCGCGAGCGACCATTCGACTCGGGTCGAAGTGCCTGGGCGCGTGGGGGTTACGCGTCGTGGATATTCAGGACTACTTTGCCGAAGATTTCGGATGCGTCCAGAAGGCGGTGAGCCTCGGGGGCTTCGGTGATCGGAAGTTCGGCGTGGATGACCGGGACGATGGTGCCGTCGGCGATCAGCGGCCAGAGGTGGCGGTGCAGCTCGGCGATGATCGCGGCCTTGCTGTTGGCGCCGGTGGCGGGGCGGTTGCGCACGTTGTTGGCGTGGATGGTGCCCCATTTGGACAGCAGCGCACCGAGATTCAGCTCGGCGGTGACACCGCCCTGCATGCCGATCACGACCAGCTGGCCGTGCTGCGCGAGCGCTTCCACATTTCGTGCGAGATAGGCGGCGCCCATGATGTCGAGAATGATGTCCGCGCCGGGACCGCCCACACCGGATTCCTCGGCACGGATCGCGGCCACGAAATCGTCCTCGCGGTAATTGATCAGTACGCTCGCGCCCAACTCGCGGCACCGCTTCAGCTTGTCCGCCGAGCCCGCGGTGACCGCGACACGCGCGCCCTGACTCACCGCGACTTGAATGGCGTGCGTACCGATTCCGCTGCCGCCGCCGTGGATCAGTACCAGTTGCCCCGCGTGCAGTCCGGCGGTCATCACGAGGTTCGACCACACCGTCGCGGCCGCCTCGGGCAGCCCGGCCGCGGCCGCGAGGTCGAGCCCGTCGGGCACCGGCAGCACTTGGGTCGCGGCCACCACGACCTTCTCCGCGTACCCGCCGCCCGACAGCAGCGCGCACACTCGATCCCCGACCTGCCAATCCCGCACACCATCACCGACTTCGGCGATGACACCGGAACACTCCAACCCCAAGACCTCACTGCCCCCGGCCGGCGGCGGATAGAACCCCTGCCGCTGCAACAGATCCGCGCGATTCACCCCGGCCGCGGCAACCTCGATCAGCACCTCCCCGTGCCCGGGCGCCGGGTCCGCGACCTCGCCCCACTCCATCACCTCGGGACCACCGAAACCATTCAGCTTGATAGCGCGCACCGTTCCATCCTGCCCCCGCCCCCTACCTGCCCGCACCCGAACCCCATCTCCCGGCCCGTTACACCGCCCCGGCCTGCGCCAACTCACGTCCTGGGTCTGTCGGAGCCTGGCGAACCCGGCGGACGATCCAGGCAGGCAAAGACCCGCAAAAGGCGGGGGAGCGGACTAGCGTTCCGGGCGTGAGCAGCTTTGTCGACTTCCAGAACGAGATCTACCTGGGTGGTCTGGGTGGCGCCGTGCCCGAATTGCCGTTGACGGCGGCGGGTTTGGAAGAGCGGGCGCGCGAGGTGCTGGATGCGCAGGCCTTCGCGTATGTGGCGGGGAGCGCGTCGGGTGAGCGGACGGCGGCGGCGAATCGGTCCGCGTTCGACCGGTATCGGATCGTGCCGCGGATGCTGCGCGGCACTTCTGGGCCGGGTGCGCGCGATCTGTCGGTGGAAGTGCTCGGCACGCGGCTGGCGGCGCCGGTGCTGACCGCGCCGGTCGGGGTGCTGGAGTTGCTGTGTGCGGGCGGCGAGGTGATCGTCGCGGAGGTCACGAAGGAACTCGGCGTCGGTACGGTGCTGTCCACGGCGGCCTCGTCCACCATCGAGGATGTCGGTGCGGCGGCCGGGAGCTGGTGGTATCAGCTGTACTGGCCCGCCGACGACGAGTTGGCCAGATCCTTCGTCGAGCGTGCGGAGCGTGCCGGTGCCACGGCGATCGTCGTCACCGTCGATACCCCGAGTCTGGGCTGGCGGCCCCGCGATCTCGCGGTGGCGCATCTGCCGTTCCTGCACGGCAAGGGCATCGCCAACTATCTGTCGGATCCGGTGTTCCGCGCGAAGCTTTCGACACCGCCGGAGCAGAGCGCGGATGCGATGCGGGCCGCGATCCTCACCTGGTCCGGTCTGTTCGGCAACCACGCGCTGCGCCCCGCCGACCTGGCCCACCTGCGCGAGTGGACCGATCTGCCGATCGCGGTGAAGGGCATCCTGCACCCCGACGACGCCCGCCAGGTGGTGGACGCGGGCGCCGACGCGGTGGTGGTGAGCAATCACGGCGGCCGTCAGGTAGACGGCGCGATCGCCGCCCTCGACGCCCTGCCCGCCGTGGTCGCCACCATCGGCGACCGCGCCGACGTGCTGTTCGACTCCGGCATCCGCACCGGCTCGGACGTGCTGATCGCGCTGGCACTCGGCGCGAAGGCGGTGCTGTACGGACGACCGTGGGCCTATGGCCTCGGCATCGCGGGCCGCGAAGGCGTGCGCCACGCCTTGCGCGTGCTGCTCGCCGACTTCGACTCCGTACTGGGACTGTCCGGCTGCGCGAGCCCAGCTGAACTGGACCGATCGCTCATCTCGATAGCTCGCTGAGTCGCGGGCCGCGTCCCGCTGTGACCGGTTGGGCCCGGCGTTTTCCCAGTTCAGACCAGCTTAGAATGGAGCACGTGTATCCCGAACCGAGCAGTCGCGCGCCCGTCGAGCCGAGCTGGCTCTCACCGTCGCAGCAGCGTGCCTGGCGGGCCTATATGGACGGGCATCAGCGATTGGCGGCGGCGCTCAACCGTCAGCTGCAACGCGACTCCGACCTCACCCTCGCCGAATACCGGATCCTGGTCCTGCTGTCCGAGGCCCCCGATCGTTCGCTGCGCATGAGCGAACTGGCCGACGGCGTCCTGTCCTCCCGCAGTCGACTCACCCACCAGATCCGCCGCTTGGAAACCCAGCGAATGGTCCGCCGCAACACCTGCCTCGAGGACGGCCGCGGCGTACTCGCCGAACTCACCGAGGAAGGCATGCGCCGCCTCGAGGCCGCCGCCCCCGGCCACGTCGAGGCAGTCCGCCGCAACTTCATCGATCTGCTGGATCCCGCACAACTCGAGATCGTCGGCGACGTCTTCACCCGAGTAGACCGAGCGATCGACGGCAGCGCCACCTGACCCCACGACCCCCTACCGATCGGCAAGAGCGTCGCTGCGGCAGGTACTCTCGTGGATCTGGAGACGTGGCAGAGCGGCCGAATGCACTCGCCTTGAAAGCGAGCGTCGCGAGAGCGACCGGGGGTTCAAATCCCTCCGTCTCCGCAACGGTTTCGGGTCCTATTCGTCCCAGGCCTGGATCGAGGTCTGGTCGACGATGCGGCCGTCGCGTAGGTCTGCGACGGAGCTGGCCAGTACGCGGACACCGTCGGGGTATCGGCAGGATTCCATGAAGGCTACGTGGTCGCCGTCGACCACCACGCTCTCCAGTTTGTGGGTCATGTCTCGGTTGTAGACGTCGTTCAACATCTCGGAGATGGCGGACCGTCCGTGCATGACCCTGGGGTGGCTGGGCTGGGTCTGATGATCGACCATGCGGATCTCGGCGTCATCCGCGTAGAGCGACAGCAATGCGGTCGCATCCCGGCCCTCGATGCCCCGGCGCAGTGCTTCGGTATCGAAGCCGTGCATAGCAGTCATGGTGGTCTCCTTGCTCGTCGAGGTCACGAGCCGGACCAGGGCGATTCGGCCCATACTGAGGAGGGTACGCCGGTTGCTACCGTCAATCGCCGTATCAGTTATCTCCGGGCATCGAGCTGTGCGCGACCCGCTCGGCCGCGGTACAGGGCTCAGGCACGCTGAATTCGGCGAGCGGTTGTCGCGCTTTTAGAGTGTACGAAAATCTCCGTGGCCGGGAGTATTGCCCGGTGGGGTCGAAGGTTCGGTCGATGATCGCACCACCGATATGGGATGGGAACCAACGGCGAAATCCATTGGTTCCCATCTCTACCCACTAGGTGCGGGCGAGGCTCAGTCGCAGACCTTGACCGCGTCGGCCCTGTTGTCCGCGCCGGGCGGCAGGGTGCCCCGAGCGTCGTTCGCGACGGACGCGAGCAGTTGCCAGCGCTCGCCCGTCCAGTTGTATACCCCCACGGTCCGGCCGGTGCGGTTCCAGTACGACGTTAATCGGTCGCCGACGCCGCCATTACCGATGTCGTGCAGCACACAGCTCGCATCGACCTGCACGATCATGCTGCCCGTCCCGTCCCGACCGTCCCAGCCGCAGAACACTCCGCCCGGGCAGTCATAGCCCGGTGCTGCCAATGCCGGGGCAGCCGAGATCATCGTGACAGCAGCGCCCGCGCCGAGCGTCAACACGGCCGCGGCGAGCGGGACCAGACGACGCATGGCACTGGCCCGGTAGGTGATCTTCATGATGGTTCCCATCTTGCGAATCGATGTCAGCCTTTTGACGGCTCGACACCAACTCTGTGCGGACCCACCAACGACTAACCAACGACCGACTAACCAGCCAGATCAGACCCCTCGATCACGCAGGGTCTGTCACCGCCTACCATTCACGAAGGTCGCTCGACCTGGTTGGCGCTCAGGAACTTCACGGGCACGGCAGATCAACGCGTAGGCGCGGTACGTCGGAAGCCCCACGCCTCCGGTGCACGTCACGGAGTTGGCTGCGAAGTGGCTGGGGTTGGTCGCGGCGAACTGGGCTTGTGTTTCAACGATTCGGCTGAAGTGTTCGCGAATCGGGATGTGTCCGACCAGAATCGGAGACATGGCTGAGCTTGTGCTGACGGCGGACCGTCGTGATGAACTGGCCGCGTTGCTGGGGGATGAGCAGCGTCTTCGTGCTGAGTATCCGCAGGTGGCGGAGTATCTGGATACTGCGCCGATGTTGTCGGGGACTGGGAACGAGAATGCGGATGCCGCGTTCGATCTGCGGTTGGTGCATTACATGACCGGGCGGCGCTCGGACAGCTCGAATCCATACTGGGACATTGTTGCGCCGTCGGTGGTCGAGCATGAGGGCCGGCGGGTGGTGAACGGTGGCCGCGTCAACGGCAGTGCGCGACTTGGCTTTGCGCAGACGATCTTGCAGGCGGCTTACGCGTATGCGATTCCGTCGCCGGAGACGATCGACTGGGTGTCTCGGTTTTGCGATGGCCGCGCGGTGGTCGAGCTGGGAGCCGGGCGGGGGTATTGGGCGGCGCAGTTGGCGAATGCGGGTGTGAGTGTCGAGGCGTACGACTCGGAACCTCCGGGCCGAACCGAGAACGTCTCGTTTCTCCAGGCAGCGGGGCAAACTGATGTGTGGCACAGCGTCGGTGACCTTGATGAGTTCGCTGCACGGCCCAGGGGCGGAGCGGGGGATGTGCTGTTCCTCTGCTGGCCCCCCGGCTGGGGAAACACGATGGCGTCGGATGCACTTGCCGTGTTCGAGGCTGCGGGTGGCGAGCGGGTGGTTTACATCGGGGAGCCGAAAGGCGGGAAGACCGGTGATGACGCGTTCTTCGATGCGCTGTTGGCTGGCTGGGAGCTGAAAACTGAAGACGCACAGTTTATTTCGTGGTGGAATCTGGCGGACCGTGCACAGGGCTGGGTTCGGCGGTGATGAATGCCAACCTGACCGAATAGCGCGGGCTGGGTTGGCGGGGAACGAGATCGCCCGCTATGCCCCGGTGCTGGTGTCTGTCGCCGGATTCAACGCCATCCGAAAGACGAACGCGTCGTAGCGATCCCGTGGATAGGAAACATCGGACACCATGATCACTCGACCTTCCGAGGTGATGAACCGCTGGTGAATCGTCTTCACGAGATCTCCAGCCGTAGTCCGCAGCCAGGTGGCATGAGACGGTGCCGGGAGCCGATCCGAGACGGTCTCCTCGAGGACGGCTGCGTTGGATGTGTCGGTGACATCGAGAGGCTGAAAGGTATCGGAGACGGAGATCGGACGGCCGTCGTCGCTGGCACAAGTGAAGATGTGCGTGATTGCTTGACCCGCCGAGACTCCGAATGCTTCTGCGAGTTCTTCGGTAGCGGTGACCCTTTCGGTTGTTCGACTGATTCGAATGTTTCTGTCGGACTCGTTTCCGAAGGTCGCTTCGGGATCCTCCATCTGGCGTTCCGGCGATATCCGGACGAGGTTGGGGCGGTCGGCTACGAAGACACCGCGCCGCCGAACAGACCGGACGAGGCCCTGGCTCTGCAGCAACTCCACAGCCTTTCGAACGACTATGTCCGAGACGTTGTGGCGCGTGGCGATCTCGGCATAGCTCGGAAGTTGGATGCCCGGGGGTAGTTCGCCGCTGCGAATTCGCCGCGCGTATTCGCCCGCAATCGAGACGTAAGCCGGTTCCGCCATTTGAGCACAATCCCTTCGATCCGCCCGTCACCATCACAGTGACCAGCACATTCCAATATACCTAACTTCGTATACGTAAATGAGGTCTGCGCAGGTCAGAGGCAATCTACCGGGCCGGCCGCTCATACGAGCCTCGTCGTAGGAGGTACCGTCGCCCAGCGAGCGAACGACATGCGCGGGACGATGGCTTCCACGTCGGCGATACCCATAAGTGCATGGAGTACGAGCGCATCCAGATGCTCCAGCGATGGCACGATCACGGCGTCCACGTCGGCGGCGCGCACCTGATCGACCAGCGACACCAGAGATACCTCCGGCGGCCAAATGAGGGTGTATCCCAAACGCCTTGCCAACCGGCACGTCTGAGCGCGGTCCCATTCCGGAGCCGGGCTGGCATCAAGGTCTATCCATGCGAATGCGGTTGGACGGAATCTCATCGCATACTCCTGGTCCATGCTCCGGTCTCCTCGCCGCAAAGGAATCCGTGAGAGACGTCGCGGTTGAGGAGTGTTGCATTATTCATCGTATACGTAGATAAGTATACGAATGAGTGAAATCGAGCTGGCGACTAACGACGCCATCTAACTGTGGCTTTATCTAACTCGACAAGCCTGCATGCGCAAGATTCTCATGCGCGTGCACCATTACGTATACGATGGTGTCGTCGCCCGCTCGGCTGGCGAGATGCGAAATATCAACGGAGGCAAGGGAGTTCGAGCACCTCGGCTATCGGTTCCACGCCATGGGCATCGTCGCTGCCGGCTGCGGCCGATTCGGGTGCGGGTCGCACGTCCGGTTCTATGGCGGCGTGACGAGTGCAGCGGACCTTGCTCTTGGCGTTGCTGGTCCGCCATCATCACGGGCACCTGGAGCAGCCGGCTGTCCCGATGACCAGTGTCGTCAAGATGCGAGAAGGCCCCTCCCGAAATCCCGGAAGGGGCCTTCTACCTATGTGCGCCCGAAGGGATTCGAACCCCTAACCTTCTGATCCGTAGTCAGATGCTCTATCCGTTGAGCTACGGGCGCATGCCTGTGTTCAGTTGTACCCGGCGAACCGGGGTGTGGCGGAGGCGAGAGGATTTGAACCTCCGGTCCCCGTGAAGGGACAACTCATTAGCAGTGAGTCCCATTCGGCCGCTCTGGCACGCCTCCTGGAGCCTTCTCTTCGAGGGCACCGGTCCTTTCGAACCGCCGAACAGGAAGGTTACAGTAGCCGACGTCCAGATCGCAAAACGCCTGGTAATCACCGAAGATTGCTGTCGAACCAGTCGAAGATCCGGGTCTGGGAATCGACGAGATCGAAGTCGTCGTCGCTGCCGGATCGGTCGGCGCGGTGGTGCAAGCCGGGGTAGGTCACCACGAGGCTGGCGACCGCGGCGCGGGCGGTGGCGTCGCGCAGTTGGTCGATCTGGGCAGGCGGGGTGTCCGGGTCATCGGCGCCGAAGAGGCCGAGCCATGGCGCCTGTAGGTTCGGGGCCGCGCGGATGAGTGCGTCGGCCTCGTCGGTGAGCGGTTCCACGATGCCGGGTGCGGCGACGCTGACCGCGGCTCCGACCGGGCGGTTCGTCGCGACGAGGAAGGCCGCCGTGCCCGCATGGTCGAAGCCGAGCACACCGATGCAGTCCGGGAAGACGCCGCGTCGGGTGAGCCAGTCGAAGCAGGCGTCGAAGTCGTCGAAGAGTTCGTCGCCGAAGACCTCGCGCACGGGCTCGCCGTTGATGCGATGGAACAGATTGGGCGCGACCACCGTCCAGCCCTCGGTCGCCAGGGCTCTCATGAGTTCCAGCAATGATCCGGTGAACTCCCGGGATTCGTGCAGCACCACGATTCCGCCCCGCGCGTTGCCCTCCGGTTCGGCCACCGTGATGGGCACCTGAGTATTGGCGGTCCGACGCCGGTCGTCGACCGATGGTTGTGGGTGCGAACCGGAAATGATCTCGTCGCGACTACGTAGCGGCGCAATATCGTCGTAAATGCCCGACATGGAACAAGGGTATGTGGATCTGCTGATCTTCGCGAGAAATTGCACGTGAGCGGCCCTGACGGCCAGAATTTCCGGTACGCGGCATATGGTTGACGCGTGACAGCGCACATCCGGCCGGACCTCGATTCGATCCCGGCGTACGTCCCCGGCCGCAACCATCCGGGCGCGGTCAAGCTCGCCAGCAACGAGACCACCTTCGGTCCGCTCCCGGCCGCCGCGAAGGCCATCGCCGAGGCCGCCGAACTGGCGAACCGCTATCCGGACAATCAGGTCACCGAGCTGCGTGCGGCCATCGCGGACTTTCTGGGCGTCTCTTCGGCGAACGTCGCGGTCGGCTGCGGCAGCGTCGCGCTGTGCCAGGAGTTGGTGCAGATCACCTGTGACGCACTTACCGATGAGGTGCTGTTCGCGTGGCGCTCGTTCGAGGCGTATCCGATCGTCACCCAGGTCGGCAATGCGACGGCCGTGCCAGTGCCGCTCACCCCGGACCATGTGCACGATCTGGACGCGATGGCGGCCGCGGTCACCGAGCGCACCAAGCTGATCTTCGTCTGCAATCCGAACAACCCGACCGGCACCGCGATCGGCGCGGCCGAACTGATCCGCTTCCTGGACGCGATCCCGGAACATGTGCTCATCGTGCTCGACGAGGCCTACTTCGAGTACCTGCGGCTCACCCCCGAGCAGCGCCCGAACGGCGTTGAGTTCGGCCGGAATCGGCCCAATGTCGTTGTGCTGCGGACCTTTTCCAAGGCCTACGGTCTAGCGGGACTGCGCGTGGGCTACGCGGTCGGCGATCCGGCCGTGATCACCGCGCTGATGAAGGTGCACATCCCGTTCAGCGTGAACCGGATCGCACAGGCCGCCGCGATCGCCTCGCTGGAGGCGCACCACGAACTGCTCGACCGCACCGACAATCTCGTCGTCGAGCGCGATCGGGTGCGTGCCGTGCTGCTCGCGGCAGGCTATGAGGTGCCGCCGAGCGAATCGAACTTCCTGTGGCTGCCGCTGGGCGAGCGCAGTGCCGAATACGGCGAGGTGAGCGCGGAGGCGGGGGTGCTGCTGCGGCCGTACGGGACCGACGGTGTGCGGGTGACCACCGGTGATCCGCATGAGAACGAGCAGTTCCTGCGGTTCGCGACCGATCCGGAAGTGTTGGCGCGGTTCGCGATCAGCGGCTAGACACCAACGCTTGCGAGATCGTCGGCCACGACCTGCTCAACTCGTCGGACCAATACGGCCAGGAGTGGGTCCCGGTGGCCCGAAAGTGCGCGGTCACCGGAATCCCCAGCGCGGTGAGCCGGTCGGCCAAGCGGCGGGTGCAGACGTTGGTCGCGGCCTCGAGCGGCCCGCCGAAACCGATGACGCTCACGATATCCGGGGTGTCCGGGGTGTCGTATTTGCCGGGCAGGCCGCTGCCGACCGACATATAGATCGCCTTGCCGCGCAACGCTTCCGCATGCAGCAGCACGTCATGGTCCAGCCAGGCCGGATCCTTCTGATCGCCGAACATATTGTTCGGCGCGCCGCTGTAGGTCGCCACTACCGCGCGGGCCTGCGCCTGCCCAAGATCGGTTCCCATGGAGAAGCATCCGCTGTGCACAGCCACCGCCGTGTACAGGTTCGGTTGCCGGAAGGCCAGCATCATCGCGGCCTCGGCGCCCATCGAGACTCCTATGACGGCATTGCGTCCGTTGCCGTTGAATTGGGCGTCGATCAGCGGCGGTAATTCGCGGGTCAGGAAGGTTTCCCACATATTGGTGCCGAGCACCGGATCCGGGCGCTGCCAGTCGGTGTAGAAGCTGGCCGGGCCGCCGACCGTCAGCACCACATTGACGTCTTTGTCCTCGAAGAATCGGTCCGCGTGCCCGAGTGTGGTCCAGTTGTTGCTCTCCGCTTCGGCGCTGCGCCCGTCGAGCATGTAGACGGTGGGTCGCGAATGTTTCTGCTCGCGCGGCAGCAGCACCTGCACCTCGACGGCACGCTGCATCGCGGGCGAGTTCACCCACACCCGCAGCCAGCGGTCGTTGATCGGAACAATGTGATCGATCGACGCCCGCGTCACGCCGGGCACGGTCGGCGCCGCGGGATCAGGACTCTCCGCCGAGCCAGTATTCGGCCGAGGCCCCGGGCCGGGAGCTGCCACTACTTGCGGAGCCCCGAACACCGCCGCACCGGCAATCAGTGCGCCGCTCACAATCGCGCTGGAGACCCAACGCCGCACCTCGCGCCGAGACAGCATGTCGCCCATCCTGCCAGAAAAGCGATGCCAGGCTTGCCAGCGATAAACACGGCGGTCGGTTTGCGTTCTGCGACACCACTATGTCACTCGGCGGCGAGATCCCGTTGCCACCGGCGTTCCACTCCGCCGAACCGCCACACCCCGGCCGCGATCGCCCAGGTCACCACGAATAACGCGACTACGATGTACCCCAGATCACCTAGATCCAGGTTCCCGATCCATGCGACGATCCCGGATTCGACCCCGAGTCTGTCGACGAGGATCGACACGATCTCCTGCCCACCGATCAGCAGCGCCACCGCCACCGACAGCCCGGTGATCACCAGGTTGTAGTAGATCTTGCGGACCGGCTTTGCGAAAGCCCAGTCGTAGGCGTAGCTCATGAACGAACCGTCGAGTTCGTCGAACAGCGCCATGCCCGCCGAAAACAGCACGGGCAGTACGAGAATCGAATACCAGGGCAATCCGGTGGCGGCCGCGCCGCCCGCGATCACCAGCAGACCGACCTCGGTCACCGTGTCGAACCCGAGCCCGAACAGCAGGCCCACCGGATACATCTGCCACGGCTTGTGGACCAGCCGCAGGACCGGCGCGAGCACCCGGTTCAGCACGCCGCGGCGGTCCAGTTCGCGCTCGAGCTGCGCCTCGTCGAAGTCGCCCTTGCGCATCCGGCGGAAGACGCGCCAAATGCCGAGCAGCGATGCCAGATTCAGCAGGCCGATGAGGATGAGGAAGGTGCCCGAAACGCTGGTTCCCCACAGTCCGGTCCACCGCTGCAGCCCCGAATCCTCGTTATCCAGATTCGCCGCGAGCGCCCGCACGCCGAAGGCCAAGAATGCGACCAGGACGAACACCACACTGGAATGGCCGAGGGCGAACCAGCAGCCGACGGTCTGCACCTTGCGCTTTCCGTGCTCGGCCGACACCGAATACCGCGCCCTGCACAACGTGGTGCCCCGGCACCACGAACAACAGCAGAGTCCCCCAGCCGAGGCCATGCAGTGCCAGAACGGTCACCGTCATACCGACAACGCTGCGCACGAGCCAACCCCCACTTTCTGGATGAACCGACCGAACAACCGTACTGCCGCGCCAACATACAGGTCGGTCGGATTTCAATGCCCAGCAAACAGTTACCAGTGCGTATTTCGCTAAGTGATCACTCGCCAACAGATTCCGAACAGGTATTACGTCGAATTCGGGCACATGGCCAGCACGCCGGTCTTACCCTTCTGTACGGGCGTTTTCAGGCGTCGATTGGGACGAGCATGATCGGTGACAGCAAACATCAGCAGCCAGGTCACGCCGCTGTGTGCGCGAAGGGCAACCGGACAGCCTGCTCACCTCCATTCCCTGATATCGCTGCCGTCTCCGGTCCCCCCGCAACGCAGAGGCTAACTCGCGGACCTCCGGCACGGCCCGGTGTCAGCTGCGCTCCACGCGCGAAATTCTCTGCTCGATCGATGCCTGTCTGTTTAGCCGCAGTACCTGATGCCCGACCGGAGAAATACCGTGAATCAAGCGTTACCTGTCGTGTCGCTCGAAAGTACCGCTGACACAAAGCCTTTCAGCAGCGATCTGAAAAGGCGGATGCGTGAATGCGATGACTTCTTCCGATTGCCCGAACTCGCGCACCTGTCCCCGCACCGCCGCCGCACCGCATTGGAACAACTCCAACAAACCGGCAGCTACGTGCAGACCGCCGAGGAGATCCTCATCGGCGCCAAGCTCGCGTGGCGCAACCACGCCCGCTGCGTCGGGCGAAAACACTGGCGATCACTGAAATTGCTCGACGCACGGCGGGTGCGCTCGGCCCGCGACCTCGCCGAGGTCTGCTGGCAGCACATGCATATGGCGACCAACGGCGGCGCCATCCAATCGATGATCACCGTCGGGCCGCCCCGCCAGGCTGACGGTCGCGAATTCCGCATCGTGAGTCCACAACTCATCCGCTACGCCGGTTACCGCAATGGCGACGGCACCGTCACCGGCGACGCCGCCAACATCGCGATCACCGAATTCGCGATGAAACTCGGCTGGCGTGGCGCAGGCACTCCGTTCGACATCCTGCCGGTGCTCATCAGTACGCCGGACGAGCCGATCCGCTGGTTCGACGTGCCTGCCGAACTGACGCACGAGGTCGAACTCGAGCATCCCGAGTTCGACTGGTTCGCCGGACTCGGCCTGAAATGGCATGCGCTGCCCGCCGTTTCGAATATGAACCTGGAGGTCGGCGGCATCACCTACCCGTTCGCGCCGTTCAACGGCTGGTATCTGGGCGCCGAGATCGGTGCGCGCAACCTCAGCGACACCACCCGCTACAACATGCTGCCGCTCATCGCCGAAATGATGTGCCTGGACACCAGACATGAGCGCTCGCTCTGGCGGGACCGGGCGCTGGTCGAACTGAATCGCGCAGTGCTGCACAGCTATCGCAAGTCCGGGGTGTACATCGTCGACCACCACACCGTCGCCAAACAGTTCTGCGATCACGTCAACCGGGAGCAGGCCGCCGGCCGCACCTGCCCGACCGACTGGAGCTGGGTCAACCCCCCGATCTCCGCCGGTCTGACCCCGACCTTCCATCGCTACTACGACGAACCCGAGCCCGACCTGCGCCCCAACTTCGTCCGGCGAGATTTCAACGGCGAGGGCGGAATCTGATCTACGTTTGCCCGGCGGTGACGGCGTGGCTCGGTAAGAATGAGCCCATGGGACGCCGTGCGATGGGCGAGAAATGGCGGGACTTCGGTGCGCATCTGGAGAGTGCGCCGGGGCGACTGCCGACTGAGGTGCGGCGGCTGATCCGGGAGCGGGCCGCCCAGGACGATGCGACGCGAGGCGAGGAAGTGCCCGATGATCTCGCGAATTTCGTCGACCTGGTCGCCGACCGCTCGTATCGGATCACCGAGAAGAGCATCGCGCTGCTGGCCGAGGCGGGCCGCAGCGACGACGAGATCCTCGAGGCGGCCATTGTCGCGGCCTACGGTGCGGCCGATAGGCGATATCGCGCGGCCCGCCGTTCCTGGGAAGGGCTCTGAAATGTGGCTCGAGACACTCGAATCCGGCCAGGGCCGCACCGCCCGGATCATGTTCGCCTGCATGGAACGGCTCAGTGGCACCGAGGTCCCCGCAGTGCTGAAGGTCCTCTGCTACCGCCACCACTTCTTCGGCACCCCCTTCTCCGACCTCATCCAAGAAGTGATGCGCGGCCCATCGTTCTGGACAGTGGCCGAACGCGAGATCTTCGCGACCCGCGCATCGCAATCCAACGAATGCCCCTTCTGCCATTCGGCCCACCGCGGCATCGCCGGCGCCTACGTAGCCACTGACGTCGTCGACCGAGCCCTGGCCGACGGCTCACCCCTGCGCCCCGAGGCCCGCGCCATGCTCGACTTCCTCGGAAAAATGGTCCGCGACCCCGACGCCCTGACCCCCGGCGATGCCGACAAACTCCGCGCATCCGGCGTCTCCGCCACAGCCTTCGACGAAGCCATCTGGGTAGCAACCCTTTTCAACGTCATCAACCGAGTAATGAACACGGTCGGCGCCCAAGCCCTCGAAGACCGCCAAAGCAGAGTCGGCGCCCGCTTCATAAAAGCCTTCGGCTACCGAATCCCACCCCCAGTCCGCCTCTTCTCCCGCGGCGCGTGAAACCTGCTCGCACTCGAGCCCATCGAACTACCCGGGCTTCAGGTCATGCTTGACAGTCTCGCTCGTGGCAGGGGTCTTGATTCCAGAGATCATGGTTGTTGCCGTCCGGCCCACGTCTCATTATTGATCACCTCCCTTCCAGCGTCGTTGTTGTGCGGGGCCTACGCGCCGTCGATACGCATGCCGGGGAACGGCACCGCCCATCTCGCGTATGTGTTCTCAGGCGACACCGTGATCACGTCGCATGCCTGGACCAAGGGATCGGGGATATCGCCGCCGAGATGTGCGGCGCTCGGCACGATCACGGCATCTACGTCCATCGTTCGAATCACGTTCAGTAGGCGGCTCTGGGGATGGTCGGTTTCGGGACCGAACGCCACTGTCTTGGCAAGGTCATATCCGAGTCGCTTTGCGATGCTGCGTATCTGAATCTCATCCCACGTCTGCGAGATGCCGGAAACATCCCGGCGCAGGTATCCGATTGCGGTCGGCTGTGGCCTCATCGCTTCGCCCCGTTCGTGGTGGTGACCTGATACGGCAGAAAGTCGCGGTATCCGGGTGCGCACAGCAGCGACCGTCCGCGCGCTGTAATGCGCCACACCACCGGGCGCCTACGGGAGCCGGACGCGAACCCGTCGTACGAATGCGAGCCGAGTATTGCTCGCACGGTCGATGCGGCGAAACCTGTTCTGCTGGACAGCTGTTGCACTGTCAGCGCCTCCGTGGGTAGAAGTCCAGCCAGAGCGGCCAAGACCTTGACCTGTGTCTCGGTGAGCGGCACGGTGACTCCCTGGCGTCGGCGTTGGGTGGCAGCTCGGGACCAGGTCGGCTGGCGCCGGTCCCAAGCGCCAAGGTCAACGCTAGGAATCGAGCCTCGTGAGACTCCAGCAGTTTGGCTGAACTTGTCCAAGTTCGGCCATCTGATAGCCAAAATGTGGCAACGTGCAGGACGATGGATCGGCACGGGAAGACCCGCGCAAAACGGCTAGGCAGGGGGTAAGACCATGCACCTGACATTCCTCGGCAAGGGCGGCTCGCAAGTCAATAACTGCCCGACCTTGTACGCCACCGACCAAGACAGCTTTCTGATACAGGGCTGGCGAACTGGCCGACCTGAGACGGTTGAAATTCCACATCTGTTACTCGGGTTCGCTGAGCCGGATACATTCATCGGGGCCATGATGATCGATACAGGACGCGGTACCTTTGAACTGACAGGCCGACCGATCGTTGACCACGAAACACTCACCCAGTTGGACCTAGCCGACGATGAGACGGCTATCGAGGTACCGAAGTCAGAGAGGACGTTCTACGGTGCTGCTGCGGCCAGGCGACACATGGACTAATTTGTTCCGTGAATGCAAGTATGAAGCGTTCCATCTCGAAGTTAGAGACGATTACGCGGTGCCTATGGAATCCGAGCCGTTCCGACGCTTCCTCGACAATGAGCCCGATGATTACGAGTGGTTCCAAGAATGGGACGAGCAAACGCGGGAAATAACTAGACGTGGCGTTACAATGAGTCGCGTCCGTATCGTCACCGTTCCGCACACCGACTACCAACGTTGGGGTTTTGCTGTAACCGCGCACAATATCGACGCTGGCGAAGATATTCGGTACTTACCGCGTCATCTCGCCGGGGACGTGCCGCCCGATGATTGGTGGCTCTTCGATGGCGAAATAGTGGCTTACAACCTTGTTGACGAGAACGGGAGGTCGGTCGGTGCGGCAATAACCACCGATCCCCACATCGCAGCCTATTGCCGCACTGTCAAACAACGGCTCTGGGACTTGGCGATACCATATGCGGATTATGTCGACCAGGCGACGACGCACAACTGACCGTGACCAGTAGCATTCAGGAAGCAAGGGAAGCGCTCGGACAGCGGCTCAGGGAGATCCGCCGAGCCGCAGGTATATCCGGGCGCAACCTCGCCGAGCTGGCCGGATGGCATGAATCCAAGATATCTAAACTGGAATATGGGAGGCGGCCACCCTCGGAAGCCGATGTCAGGACATATTGTGAGCACCTGGGTGCAGGCAACGAACTCCCCGACCTGTTAGCCACTCTCCGTCATATCGACAGCGCCTACGTTGAATGGCGACGATTACTCGGCGCCGGTACGAAACGCGCGCAGCACGGCTTGACAAAACTCGAAGCGGAAACCCGACTGATGCGGATATATCAGCCATATGTTGTCCCCGGGATTCTGCAAACCGCCGAATATGCAGAAGCCATCCTCCGGCAAGCGATCGAATTCTATTCGATACCCGATGATCTCGATGATGGAATTTCGGCGCGGCTGGAACGGCAACAGATTCTCTATCGGCGTGGCCACCGATTCCATATCCTCATCGCAGAGCAAGTGTTGTCTACCGACGTGGCGGACGATGATGTAATGGTAGGCCAACTGGACAGGCTGCTGGCCGTGATGGGATTGCCAAGAGTCGCGTTCGGAATAGTACCGGCAAATGCATATTGCCCGGCACCGTCGATGAACTTCGTCATGTATGACACGCGAACAGTCCTGGTAGAAGGCATAACTGCAGAGCTCACTATTACGCAGCCTCGCGAAATCGCGATCTATGGGCGCACATTCGACGCGCTGGCCAAACTGGCGGCAACGGGTGAGCAGGCGCGCGGATTGATCAGGCGTGCGCTCGACACGCGTCGGCAATAAGCACGCGATGCGTAGATGCATCGTTGGTATAGCAATATTCAGGAATTTGGTGATTCTGGTGCTTCGGCCTTCGGTGGCCGTGCGATTGTGGGTTCAGGGTGTCTTCCGCGGCTGATGCGGCGTGTGGTGTGGGCGAGGGGGACTGCGGTCCAGATGAGGAGGAGGGTGAGGGTCAGGGCTAGGGGGTAGTTGCGGTCGAGGACGGTGGGGTTGGTGGGGATGGCGTTGTGGCGGTTGAGGACTGGGAGGGAGATGAGGAGTAGGGCGGTGGTGCAGATGGCGGCGCAGGCGGTGGGGGCCCACCAGGTGGGTGGGAGGAGGTGGCGGGTGGTGCGGCCGACCGCGGCTGATAGTGGGGCGAAAAGGGCGTCGTGGAGCAGGATTCCGCCGGTGAACCAGATGGCTATGGACGCGAGGTCGGTGGGGGAAAGGTCGAGTAGGGCGGTGATGCCCAGCCAGCCGAGCCAGAGGCCGGTCAGGAGTAGGAAGACTCGGGCCGCGGTCATGGCAGGACCTCGATTTCGGAGAGCCACTTGGTTTGTAGGACACCGGGGCGGTTGGGGGCGATGAGGCGACAGGGGTAGCCGTGGTCGAGGTCGAGGGTTTCGCCGTTGAGGGTCAGGGCGATCAGGGTGCTCCGGTCGACCGCATGGCGTTGGGGGAGAACGGAACTGCCGTAGATGCCGGTGCGTTCCAGGGAGCGGAATCGGACGTCGCCGCCGGGGTATTCGCCGACCGCCGCGAGCAGGTCCAGTAGGCGGACTCCGGACCAGTCCGCTCCGGCGCTCCAGCCCTCGACGCAGGCAATCGGCAGGCTGGCGTGTGTCTGAGGGAGGGAAAGTAGGTCGGCCCTGGTGAATTGGTGTTTCTGGTCGCCTACCAGCATGGTCAGTCGGTACGCGGGGTCGCGCGCGAGGTCGCCGACACCTGCCGCGACGGCGGAGCGATTGACTGGGAGCCCTTGTGGCCCGTGGCCGCTGCGGGGTGCTAGGACGGCGGCCCAGCGCAGGAATGGGATGGTTTGTCCGGCAACGGATAAGCCCGCGACTGTGGCGGCGATGCCTGCGCCCGTCAGGACTGTTCGTCGTGAAACATGGGGTCGAACATCAGCTTTGGCAGCTCGGCGTTCTGTGCTGGCTCCGGTGCTCTCCGTATGCCTGGCCACAGGATGGACCTCGGACTGGGCGATCAGTGCAGGCGCTATCTCGCCTTGACCCCGGTTGTCGATCTCAATCTCAGTCGCGCGCTGGGGCCGGGTGTTGACGTTGGGCTCCGTCTCGCGCTGGGGCCGGGTGTTGAAGTTGGGCTCGGTCCCGCCATGTGCCCGCGAGCTGACGTCCGGCCTCGCCTCGCCTCGAGCCCCGGGGCCGATACCGGGCCCCGCCCTGTTCCCGGCCTGGGCCTGAGGATCAAATTTGGGCTCGGTCCTGCCCTGGGCATGGGGGCGGATCTGGGGCTCCGTCCCACTCTCCGCTCCGGAGCCGGCGGGCGGTGCGTTGCGCTGGGCCCCGGAGCCGACTCCGGGCCGTGCCTGGCTCTGGGCCGAGATATCGGGCCCGGCCAGCGGTCGCTGTAGCGCATCGCGGATGACGGGCAGTTTGACGGCCAGATGCACGGCGAGTGCGCCAACAGCGACATAGGCCATTGCGTAGTGAGCGGTGGGGAAGAAGAATTTCCATGGGTAGTACTGGGCGGTATTGAGCAGCCCGGTGGATAGCTGGAAGATCGTCGCGCCCACCAGGATTGCGATGGAACCGCGTTCGAGCAGGCGCAGGGGCGAACCGATGATCGGGCGCTGAAAGAGCCTGGGGTATACGGCCCATAGCTTCACCAGTAGCAACGGGATCGCGGCTACTCCGAAAATGACATGGGCGCCCTGGGTGACGCGGTACAGCCATACAGGATGGGCGGGCCACCAGAACCAGCTCGGCGGGTGTTGAATCCAGTGGCTCAGTAGACCGGTCAGGAAGCAGATCAGGATCGCGGTGCCGAGGGCGATCCCCACGCGACTGGCGACCTCGGGTCCGCGCGCGGGTGTCGGCCGGAGCCCCTCTGTGATCCGCGAGACCAGCGCGCCGTTCATGACGCCCACTCGGCGATCGAAGCTGTCTGACGTCCGCTCCAACGCAGCCAAGCGATATGCCTGCCGGATACCTCGGTGGCGGCCAGCAGCCGGAATCCGGCTGCTGCGGCGAGTTCTTCGGCGCGATCGACGCCGACGCGCGCCCACGGAAACCAGTCGCCGACTCGGGATTTCGTCTCCAGTCGAATCGGCTGTGATACGAAACCGCTTCCGGGACGCGCGAATTCGACCACTGCGATGCCATCGCGAGTAAGCAGCTGGCCGGTGCGGGCCAGTACGCGCACCGGGTCGCCGCCGATGCCGATATTGCCGTCGGCCAGGATCGCGTAGGACCAGCGGCCGTCGCCGGGCAGCGGTCCGAACAGGTCCCGCTGGAGTGCCGGCGCGCCGCGGAATCTGGTGGTTGCCACGGCCATTGGCGAGATGTCGACGCCGAGCGCGATGATGCCGCGTCGCAGCAGCGCCGTCACGAGCCGTCCGGGTCCGCAGCCCAAGTCCACCGTGGGACCGTCGCAGCAGCAGGTCAGCGCCATATCGGCCGGCCGATCGGCGTCGTCGAAACCCAGCCAGCGCCGGGTCCGTAGCCGATGACGAGGTCCATCCGCGTCCCGCACCCAGCAGTCTTCGCCCGCCAGCGCCAGGTCGAAGATGTCGATACCACTCACCCGAGGCTCCGATCCGCGCTGTTCATCGGGTTGCCAGGGACGCGCGTCGTAGCTGGTGAATCATCCTGGCGAAACGTCCATCGGATTCGGCGGCCACCTGGAGTGCGTCGGCGAACGTGTCGACGTCGTTGTAGCGGGGCAGTGAGCGGACTCGAAGATTGCAGTGCAGCAAGGCATTTCGAGTGAGTTCGCCAGTGCGGTCGGTCGACATCGGGACATCGACGAGCGTGCGCGCCGCCTGCGGGGTCGGGAGCCCGAGAGCCCACCAACCGCCGTCGTCGGCGGGGCCGAGGAGGGCGTCGCCGCGCAGTACCAATTCGCGGGCGGCCCAGGTGAGTACGTCCGGGCCGATCTGTGGGGTATCCATGCCGATTTGCAGCACCGGAAGTCCGTGGCGGGCGGCGTCGGCGTGGGCATTGGCGAGCCGCTCGCCGAAGGACCCGCCGCGTTGCGGTACCACCTCGAAATCGCCAAGTGCCCTGGCCAATTCATCGGCGTACTCGGCCTCCGCCAATGCTCCGGTGCACGCGACGACGTGATGCGCGACCGGGCTGCGCGACATCGAATCGAGCGTATCCAGCAACGAAACCGCCGCGATCCGGGCCGCTTCGTGCGGCGTGAGCGGTGGCGTCAACCGGGTCTTGGCGAATCCCGCGACCGGCGCTTTGGCCAGCACCAACAGTGTCGCGGCCACCGGGGACAGGCGGCTCATCGCAGCACTCCCAAGAAGTCCCGGGTGGCGTGCAGCGTGCCGAGCCACGAACCGGATACCTTCGAAACCCCGCCTGCCCGTGGTCGATACGCGATATCGCGCTCCACTACGCGCCACCCCGAACCCGCCGCGCCGATCAGCAGCTCGAGCGGATATCCGGAGCGATTGTGCAGCGGGCCGAGGGATAGCAGTGCGGACCGCCGCGCCACCCGCATGGGCCCGATATCGTGCACGGGCAACCCATATCGGCGACGCAATCGCCGCGCGATCACCAGGTTGCCGAGCCGGGCATGCCACGGCCACACCCCGCCGCGGACCGGCCTGCGCCGTCCGACGGCGAGGTCGGCGCCCGCGCGCACCAATTCGACCAGCGGCGCCAGCTCGGCGGGATCCATCGACCCGTCGCCGTCCAGCACCGCGACCAGATCGGTGCGGGCCGCGGCGATTCCGGCCTGCACCGCGGCGCCGTATCCCGGCCGCGTTTCGGAAACAACTTCCGCCCCGCGTAGGCGGGCGATTTCGGCCGTTGCATCGGTCGAACCGTTGTCGACGACCAGCGTATGGAACCCGGCCGGAATGGCCGCCAGTACGTCCGGCAACGCCACAGCTTCATCGCGGCACGGGATGACCACGGTCACGCCGTCCGGACGGTGGAAGGTCTCGGTCATGCTGTTGACGCTAGCGCCGTGACGACGCTTTCGAGGCCGCGAAACTCGTGACGAAACAGTGACGTCGCTGGGCGGACGCGCTGGTTCGCGGCCTGCCGGTCCTATCGTGGGCACTGTGCGGGATATGACCGAGGTCGCGGTGCGGCCGCAGCGCCGAATACGTGGCGAAATCGTAGGCGCGGCCATGGGGGCGGTGCTGGTACTCGCCGCATTTGTGGTGCCGCGAATTGCTAGCGAACATTGGCGGAGCACCCTCTACGCCGGTGCCGCGCCCATCTTCGGCAATTGGCTGTTGCATGCCGGCTGGGGCACGGTTCCGGCCGTCGTCATCGCGGTACTGGTCGTTCTTCACGGGCCGACCGTGGCCGCGAAACTCCCGTGGCGGCGGCTATTGGCTGTCTCGTGGCTGACCACCGTCGGCTGGGCATTCGCATTGGCGATGGTCGACGGCTGGCACCGCGGATTCGCCGGTCGCCTCACCGATTCCCACGAGTACCTGCACGAAGTGCCTGGTGTCACCGACATTCCGGCGATGCTGCGCGGATTCTCCGACCGCATCCTGGATTTCCAGGCGGATTCCTGGACCACCCATGTCTCCGGGCATCCGCCGGGTGCGCTGCTGTTCTTCGTCCTGCTCGACCGCATCGGACTGCGTGGCGGCGGTTGGGCAGGGTTCGCCTGCATGCTCATCGGCTGCAGTGCGGTTGTTGCGGTGGCCGTCGCGCTGCGCGCCCTCGGTGCCGAGGATCGCGCCCGAATGGCCTTGCCGTTCTTGACGATTGCGCCCGCGGCCCTGTGGATCGCGGTCTCGGCGGACGCAATGTTCACCGGCGTCACCGCATGGGCGGTCGCGCTGCTCGCGCTCGCGGTTCGGCAGCCGCGCCGATGGGCCGTCGCCTCGGGCGTCCTGTTCGGCCTCGGCATCTACCTCAGCTACGGACTCGTGCTCATGGCCCTCCCTGCCACTGCGGTGTTGGTCGCAGGACGGACCATCCGCCCGCTACTACCCGCGCTCGCCGGTGCCCTGGCCGTCGCCGCGGCCTTCACCCTGACCGGTTTCTGGTGGCTGGACGGCTATCACCTGGTCGTCGAACGCTACTACCAGGGCATCGCCTCGGAACGCCCGTACGCGTACTGGGTATGGGCCAACCTCGCCGCCACCGTCTGTGCCGTGGGCCTCGCCACGGCAGCAGCGCTACCCCACGCCCTCGCCGGTATCGGTGATCCACGACAAGACATACGCGATGCGCTCGCCCACCGCGCTGATGCACTGCGACCGGGTCGATTCCGGGCCTTCGCCCGCCCCACTGATCCCCGTCGAACGGATTTGCTGCACGCCCGCGATGCACGGCCAGCGGGTGCGGTCGCCGTGCCCACTGGCCCCACTGATCCTCGTCGAACGGATCTGCTGCACGCCGGTGACGCCGATGCATGGCCAGCGGGTGTGGCTGCCGTGCCCACTGATGCACTGCGATCGGTTCGGTTCCGGGCCTTCGCCCGCCGCGCCGATCCCCGTCGAATGGATTTGCTGCACGCTGGCGACGTCGATGTACGGCCAGCGGGTGTGGCCGCCGTGCCCGCTGGCCCCACTGATCCCCGACGAACGGACTTGCCGCACGCAGCGGCCCGCCTTGACGATCACGGACGAGCGGCATATGACCGCGGCATCTCGCGGGTAGACCCCGCAACCATGTCCCGTTCGTCGCACGTCTCGCCGCGCGCTTGGCTCCCCGACCCGACATCGCTCTTGGTAGCGGCGGGATTGTGCGCGATATTGGTGGCGGATATCAGTGGGCTGAGCAAGGCGGAGACCGAGCGGATCTGGTTGCCGTTCGATGTCTGGTTGCTCGCCGCGACCGCGTTTCTGCCGCGTTCGCATGCTCGCGCCTGGCTGGCGGTGCAGGCGCTGGGCACCCTGCTCATTGCCCATACGATCCTGACGAATTGGTGAGCGGCTCATGTGCATTCTGATCGCAGACGACGACCCGGTGGTCCGTGATGTCGTGCGGCGCTATCTCGAGCGCGACGGCCTGACCGTGGTGGAGACCGCCGACGGCCCGTCGACCATGGCCGAATTGACCGCTCGTGACCGATCGGGCGACGCGGTCGAATTGGCCGTCCTGGACGTGATGATGCCCGCTCCGGACGGCATCGAAATCTGCCGCGCGGTGCGTTCCGGCCCACGCCCGGACACTCCGATCATCCTGCTCACCGCGCTCGGCGACGAGGACGACCGGGTGCTCGGCCTGGAGGCGGGCGCCGACGACTACGTCACTAAACCCTTCAGCCCGCGCGAACTCGCACTGCGGGTCGCCTCCGTACTGCGGCGCTCGCAGACCAGACCGCCGAGCACGGAGATTCTGCGCGACGGTGCCGTCGAGGTGCGCCCGGACGCCCAATCGGCACTGGTCGACGGCGTCCCCGTCGACCTGACCGCGCGCGAATACGACCTGCTCGTCTTCCTACTGCGCCATCCACACCAGGTCTTCAGCCGAGAAGAGCTGCTGGCCAAGGTGTGGGGCTGGGATTTCGGCGATTTGTCCACCGTCACCGTGCATATCAAGCGGCTGCGCGCCAAACTCGGTGACCGGCACCGGATCGAAACGGTGTGGGGTCGCGGCTATATCTGGGGTCGAAACGGCCGGGGGACAGGAGAATCCAATGCCTGAGGACACCTGGCAGCTGATCGCCTACGCGCTGGGTTGTTCGCTGCCGATCGTCGCGCTCGGCGCGGTGATCTTGCGCGCCACCAGCAACCGGTCCATGACCACCAGCATGGCGGTGCTGGTGCTGATCCCGACGCTGTCCACGCTCGCGGGCATCATCGGGGTGAGCGGCCTGATGTTCACCAACGAATTGGAGCGCACCGCCATCGTGCTCGCGGTCGTCGCCGCGGTCACCGTGCCCGCCGCCCTGCTGCTCGGTCGCGAACAGGCCCGAAAAACGGTCTGGGAGAAGCAGATCCGTGAGCAGGAGCGGATGGCGGAGAAGTCCCGACGCGAGCTGGTCGCCTGGGTGAGCCACGACTTGCGCACCCCGCTGGCGGGCATTCGCGCGATGGCCGAGGGCCTCTCCGATGGCGTCCTCACCGGCGCCGCCGATGTTGCCCGCTACGCCGAACAGATTGTGCGGGAGACCGATCGGCTCTCGGTAATGGTCGACGACCTGTTCGAGATGTCGAAGATCAACGCCGGTGCGCTGCGGCTGGAACTGGAGCCGGTCGATCTGCGCGAACTGATCGATGAGGTGCTGGCCGCCAATCGCCCCAACGCCGAACGCGCTGAAGTCGAATTGCGTGCCGAACAACCCGACACCGAGATCGTGGTCGCGGCCAGCGACCGCGCCCTCGGCCGGGTGCTCACCAACCTCGTCTCCAACGCGATCGCCCACACCCCGCCCGGCGGCGAGGTCGCGATCTCCGCGGGCTCCGCCGGCGGACAGGCGTGGGCGCGCGTCGACGACACCGGTCCCGGCATCGCCGAAGCCGATCTACCGCGGATTTTCGAGGTCGCTTACCGAGGCACCGCCGCCCGGTCCCCGGTCGCGTCAGACGGTGTCTCCTCGGGCAGCGGTATGGGACTGGCCATTGCCGCTGGTTTGATCGAAGCCCATCACGGCGATATCACCGCCGAGAACCGGGACAAAGGCTGCCGGTTCGAAGTGCGGTTGCCGCTGAACGGAAACTGACCGAGGCGCTACATCAGTGGCGCGCCGACCCCGGCGACGGCGCGCAACGGTGCGAAGGCGAATTCGGCAAGGCCGTCGAGCGGATCAACCCGCGCCGTGAATCCCAGCATGCGTTGCGCCTGTTCCGGACTCGCGACAATATGGCGCACATCGCCCGCGCGATACCGACCGGTGATCACCGGCTCGGGCCCGCCGCGCGCCACGGCGAGCGCGGTAGCGACCGCCCCGATGGTGATCGGCCGCCCCGAGGCGATATTGAGCGGGACGAACCCGGAATGCACCTGTTCGACCGCGGCGAGATTCGCCGCGGCGATATCGCTGACGTGCACGAAATCCCGTGCCTGCCGCCCATCCTCGAACACCTGCGGCGGTTGTCCGGCCTCCAGCGACGAACGAAAGATCGCCGCCACGCCGGAATAGGGTGTGTCCCTTGGCATATCCGGTCCGTACACGTTGTGGTAGCGCAATGCCGTGACGCCGGAATCGGTCACCGTCGCCCACGCCGCGGCGTAATTCTCCTGTGCCACTTTGGCTGCCGCATAAAGACTCCGTGGCCGCAGCGGTGCGTTCTCGGGTACCGCCTCCCAGGCGAGCACCTCGTCGGAATCCGGGTCCCGATGCTCGAACATCCCGTTCTCGAGATCGCGCCTGCTGCGCACACCGACCTCGACCGCCCCGGCCCGCACACCCCGGTACCACCCCTCGCCGTAGACGACCATCGACGAAGCCAGCACCAGGCGGCGGCAACCCGCACGATCCATCGCCGCGAGCAACACCGCGGTCCCGAGGTCGTTGTGACTGGCATAGGCGGGCGCGTCCTGCGCACTCACCCCGGCCCCGACGACCGCCGCCTGATGACAGACGACATCGACCCCACGCAACAGCGGTTCCAGCGCATCGGGATCGCGCACATCCACCTGCCGCACACCCGCCGGAGCCGCGGCATCGGGGCCGTGTGCGGCGGCCAGCATCACATCGATCGCCACCACCTCGTGCCCCGCATCGACCAACGCCCGATGCACCCGCGCGCCGATGAACCCGGCCGCTCCGGTCAGCAGCACCCGCATGTCAACAACCCGCCGATCGTCGGCCACCGCAATTGTTATCCCAGGTCATGGACCCGATTCTGCTGCCGGAACCCGCGGCTGTCGCCCGACCCGCCCGCACCGTCAGACTTTTGTCACGACCCGCGACTCATTTCCAGGATGGGAGGGTGGGCAGTGCGCCGCTCAGGTCCGCGCCTTCGGAGCGTCCGAGGAGCCAGGCGAGCAGGGCTGCGGCGGGGCCGCTGACGGTGTGGTCGCAAGCGCCGCTACCGATGGTGGCGGTGAAGTCGGTATCAGTGGTGTGGACTGCGAAGGTGGGCATCGGGTCGGAGGCTGCGGCCTTGGTCAGGTCTGCGGTGGCTCGGGGGAGTAGGCGGGCGACGAAATCGCTTGGCCAGTCTGCGGGTTGGTAGTCGGCGGCCAGGTCGACGTGATGGATCTCCACCTCTTGCAGGCGCATCCAGATGACCTCGGTCGCGGGAATGGGCCTGCCCTGGCGGGTGCGCACGGTCGCCGTCCAGGCCGTCTCGGGTGCGGTCCGGGCCAGTGCGAGCCAGCGGTTCGCGGCGGCTTCGTTATCGGCGAGTTGATCGGCGAGGGGGCGTGGCGCACCCGCTTCGATGTCCGCGTCGCGAATGAACATGCTTGCGTACTGCGGAGTTTCGATCCCGGTGCGCGCCCACAGCAGCAGATTGACCAGGCTGTCGGCATTACGCGCCAGATGGGCCAGCACATGGCCCCGGCTCCAGCCGGGCAGCAGCGAGGGCAGCGTCATATCGGCATCGAGGCCACGCGCGGTTTCGAGCAGGCGAGCCGTCGCCGTGGCGACAGTGTCGAGCTGAACGGTGGTTTCCGGAGCGTCAATGGTCACGAATTCGACCCTAGCGATCCGGCCGTCACCGCGTCGGCCGAAGCGCTACGCGCCGACGATCGCGTCGGCCTCGATTTCCACCAGCAACGCCGGCGTGATCAGTGCCTTGATCTCGTACATCGACGCGGCCGGGCGGATATCGCCGAAGACCTCGGCGTGCGCCTCGGCGACCTCGGGCCAGCGGGCGATATCGGTGACGAAGATGCGCGTCCGGACGACGTCGGCCAGGCTTGCGCCCGCGTCGGTGAGTGCGGAGGCGATGCGGCGCAGGCTTTCCCGGGTCTGCTCGCCGATATCGTCCCCACCGACCGCGTCGCCGCCGGGCAACGAGGCCGTGGTGCCGCTGACCGCGACCGTATTGCCGACGCGGACCGCCCGCGAATAGCCGACGATATCTTCGAACTCCGAACCCGACGCGATATTCGAACGATCACTCATGGCGACAGCATGACACCAACTGGTCACATGGACGTAGGGCTTTTGTCGGCCGGGTGCGGTAGGCAGACACAATCAACTACCCGGTCCTGAAGGACCCGGGTTTGCTGCTCACGCTCTAACTGGCTGTCAGAGGGGTGGCTGCTTTAGGCACGGTTGATTGGGCGGCCCGATAGCTTTGATATCCGAGTGCGGCGATGTTGACGGCTGCGTTGTGGTCGGCGTGACCGCTCCAGCGACAACGACGGCACCGGAACACTGCCTGGCTGGGTCTGTTCGCCCGGTCGCAGTGCCCGCAGCGGTGACAGGTTCTGCTGGTGTTACGCGGGTCGACCACCTGCACGGGCAGTCCCGCGGCTTGGGCTTTGTAGGTGATCTGCGTACGCAGCTGCGCGAACGCCCACGAATGTAGTTGCTGCCGCTGCGCTTTGGCGAGCCGTACCCGGTCCCGGATACCCGATAAATCTTCTACCGCGATCCCCTGACCGGTGCGTTGCGCCTGGGCAACAACAGATTTCGAAAGTTGATGATTGACGTCGGTGACGTACCGGGCTTCCTTCCTACGCCGGGCCTTCAGTTTCCGTTTCGCGGACTTGGTCCCCACCTTCTGCAAAGCGGCCCGCAAGGCTTGGTTCCTCTTCCGGCGGGCGGTAACCGCACCACCAGACCACCGGGCATCGAGGTTCGTGGGGTCATCGGCACTGGTCACCGCCAGGTTCACGATCCCCAAATCCACACCCAACCACCCGGCGGGATCATCCGCCGGGACCAGCGGGGCCGGAGTGTCGGTGTCGACCGTGGCGTGCAGGTAGAAGTGACCGTCGCGGAAGACCAAATCCGACTCACCCTTACGGGCGGTGAGCAGTTTCAACTGCCATGGCGCACACACGAACCCGACACCCCGCAGACGCCCAGTCGTGGTCCAGATCGACACCGTCGACTGATCGATCTGCCACGACAGGCAGCGGTCGTCGAACGGTTGGCCTGCGTACTCGCGGAACCTGATCGGCTTACCAACGACCTTCGCATACCGCTTCGATCCCGGCGGCCCGTAATTCCCGCCGACCAGGTTCGCTTGCCGGGTCGCATACGCATCGGCGACCTTCTTGATCACCCGGATCGCCGGTTGCGCCGACAACCCGGATGCTTTGAGGTCGGCGTACACGTGTTTCTGCAGCGCGAACGGGCGACGATCAGCGGCGGTATGCGCGAACCGCGCGACCATATTCGCCCCCGCATTGCACAACTCGAGTGTCGCTTTCAGCGCCTCATGCTGCTCCGGAGTGGGAGCGAGCTTCACGACAACGATCCGCCTCACAACCCACCCCCTCCCCGACCTGATACCTCACCCGCTGCAAAACAGATCATGACAGAGGTGTGTGACAAGTGCGGCGCGACGTTGTCCGGAATCGAAAGCCGGGCAATACGATCCGGAACGTGGCGGCCTCCAGATCGACGGCAAGCCGCTGGAGACCCTGGTCGGCACGGTCTCGACCGATGACGGCACCGCGGCGCTGAAGAAGGCGGGCATCACCCCGGCCGCCAAGACCGCCAACCTGGATGTCACCGCGCTGATCACCGCACTGAACGCGGACGGAAAGTTCTACGGCCACGACAAGATCGAGGGCGTCGCCACAGTGGACGGCGGTAAAACCCTCTACATCGCCAACGACAGCGATTTCGGCCTCGCCGCGAGTAAGGGCGACCAGCCGCCGTTCGGCTTGAAGCCCAAGACCTTGCCCAACGGCATGCAGGACACCGGCGAAATCCTCGAGATCGACACCACGAAGCTGCCCGCGAAGCTCGACACGCACACCGTCAAGGTGCGGGTCGACTAATCGGAATCACCCTCGATCCATTCGCGGCCTTCCAGAATCACCGCCGCCGCCAAGGTGATCAGCCACAGCGACATCGATCCGACCTGGATCCGCTGGGCGATGCCGAGCGCGTAATTGCCGATCAGGTTGTCGGCGACCAGCATCCACACGGTCGCCGCCGACCCGATCACCAGCACCACCAGCCCGGCCTCGCGCAGAATCCGCCACCGGTGATACCGGAACGCGGCGACGCTGAAGGCGAAGGTTGCGATGGCGATCGAGGTCACCGCGATGGTGCTGGTCAGCGCGTGCGGCTGATGCAACTGCGGGAACAACTCGCTGCCACCGCCGCCGCATTCGGCGTTGTCCTGCGGGGTGCAATCGCGCAGTGGGAGCAGTACATCGCCGATGGTCGCTGCGCCGAAGCAGAACAGCGCGACCCAGCCGATGGTGGTGAATCTGCGGCGCGGAAACAGCAGCAGCCCGGCCAGCGCCGCGGGCATCAGCAACGCCCCCACGATCTTGTCGGCGGTCGCGAAGACTTCACGATAGGGTTTGCCCTCGGCGTCGAGTTCACTGAGGAACGAGTTGACCGGATCGACGTCGATCTTCAGCACGAACTCGAGCAACCAGGACGAATAGCAGAGTCCGGCGATCGCGATCGCCGCCGCGATCAGGCCACAGGCGACCCGAACGTGGCGTTCGGCGATCCTCGGGCGATCAGTCACTGGATCATTCTCCGCCTCTTCATTGGTCCGGTGTTCAACAGTAGGTCCGTGTGTCTGCACCGAGAGGCGTTACACACACCTCATTACCAACTCGCGCACAGGGTTCTGTCAGCTCCGTTGGTGATGCTGGGAGCAGTAAAAGGAGGTTGTTCCCATGATCGGATTCGCAACGGCCATCGCCGGACTGACGGTGCTGGCGGTAATGGCGGCGTCGGGCTACCTGGCCGCGCACGCACCGCGCTCGCTGGTTCGGGTGCGGCACCGCTAGCGACTGCTTGCAGGTCGCTCGAAAGGGTCGGCTAGCGACTGCTTGCAGGTCGCTCGAAAGGGTCGGCTAGCGACTGCTTGCAGGTCGCTCGTAAGTCGGCTAGCGGCGTAGTTCGGCCAGTACGGCTTGCACCCGGTCGGCCGCCGTGGCCGCATCCTCGTGCTCCCACACCCGGATCACCCGCCACCCCGCGGCCGCCAGCGTCGCATCGGTCGCCCGGTCACGGGCCACATTGCCGGTCAACTTGTCCGCCCACCACTGCGCATTGTTCTTCGGATCGGTCGCGTGCCGCGGACAGCGATGCCAGAAACACCCATCGACATACACCGCGACGCGCAGCCGCGGAAACACCAGATCGGCCCGCCGTCGCTGTCCGCGCAACGGCGCCCGATCGACGAAATAGCGCAATCCACGCCGGTGCAATTCCCGCCGCAGCGCGAGTTCGGGCTTGGTTCCGGCCCGCCGCTGCCGGGCCATCCGCGCACTGGTCGCGGTGTCGGTGGGCGGCCGCCGAGCCCCGCTCATGACGCCGCGCACCTCATGCCGCCCAGCCGCCCATCCGATCGAGATGACTCTCGACATCGGCCAGAAATCCGGGCGGGAACCGTAGATTGCCCATTCCGGTGCGGCGCAGGAACCCGGCGGTCGCGCGGGCGGAGAGCAGTCGCGGGTCGGTGAGGAAGTGGTGTAGATCCTCATATGGCTCGTGCACCGGCCAGGTCGAGACCGGCACCCGATAGGCGGTGCCCGCACGACCCCACGCGGCGACCGGCCACGGCCGTCCCGGCGGCAGTGGCTCATCGCCGGGAATCGGATCGCGCGGATCGGCCAGCCGCGAGCCGACCCAGGACGCCATCCGCACACTCACCGCATTGCCGATCAGCTTCCACCGATGCCCGTGCCGGATCCCGGGCACGGTGGTCGCCGGTTCGGTCCAGTCGGCGGCGAAGCCCTGCAGGCGCTCACCGTCCACGATGCCCGGCGTGACGATCTCGCCCGAGGGCAGCCGCACCGCGGGCGGACTCGCGATGCCGAGCGCCGACCCACCCTTGAGCGTCGGGATCGCGTTCACCGCCCAGCCGAGTCCGCGCACACCTTCGGTCCAGTAGAAGCCGCACGGATCCTGTTCGGGGTCACCGAGATCGAGCGGTCCGGCGTCATCGCCGAAGAGCACGCGGCGCGGATCCTCGGTGCGCGAGGCCAGCATCAGCACCCGCTGGCGGCGCTGCGGCAGCCCGAACGCGCGCGCATCGACCACCCGGTATGCCCAGGTGTAGCCGAGCTCCTCCAGCGCGTTGGTGATGTGCCGCATGGCCGCCCCGCGACTCAACTGCAGCATGAACGGCACATTCTCGATCAGCAGCCAGCGTGGCCCGCGCTGTCGGCGCACCAGACGAAACACCTCGTCCACCAGACCGGAGCGTTTGCCGGTGATGCCTGCCGTGCGTCCGGCCTGTGACAGATCCTGGCACGGAAAACCGGCGGCGACCAGCTCGGTTCCGGCCGGCAGCGCGCGCAGCCGAGTGATGTCCCCCTGCAACGGAACTCCGGGAAACCGCGCCGCGAGCACCGCCTGCGCACCCGGATCGATTTCGCAGAGCAGCTCGGTATGCCAGCCATGGTCGCCGAGACCGAGCTCCAGCCCGCCGATACCGGCGAACAGCCCGACCATCCGCCCGCCCGTCACAGTCATCCCTTCTCACGGTTGCTCGCAGATCGCTCGAAACAACCAGTCGCTCAGTTCCGCTCAGCAGGTTACTCGAGATGTCGGTGCGTCGACCGGCGACGACCACGGTAGTGTGTCGTGCACCCCGATCCGACTGGTCGCCCCAATAATGCGCCCGGTCGTATCGCGTGTGCTCGGCCGCTCGACGGCAGGAGGCATACTCCGAGCTCGCTCCTGCTGACCTTTCGGCGCTCCAGCGTCGACGCGCAGTTCCCGGTTTATCCCTAGTGACGCCAGGAAAGTGAGCGAAATGCAGATTCCGTCTACGAAGAACGGGAACTATCCCAACGTTGTCGTGACCAGTCTGGCGGCGACCACCTCGATCGCCGGGGATGTCGACTCCACCTGGAAAGGTCTACTCAACGGCGAGAGCGGTATCGATGTCCTCGACGACAGTTTCGTCGAGAAGTTCGAACTGCCGGTGCGCATCGGCGGACACCTGAAGGTCAAGCCGTCGGAGAGCCTCACCCGGCAGGAGGCGCACCAGATGTCCTACGTGGAGCAGATGGCCGTGGTGCTGGCCCGCGAGGTCTGGCGCAATGCGGGCAGCCCGGAAGTGGACAAGAACCGACTCGGGGTCGCCATCGGCACCGGTCTCGGCGGCGGTGAATTCATCGCCGCCGCGCGCGACCGGCTGCAGAACGGCGGCTACCGCAAAATCTCGCCGCTGACCGTGCAGCGCATCATGCCCAATGGCTCGGCCGCGTGTGTCGGCCTGGAACTCGGCGCGCGCGCCGGCGTGGTCACCCCGGTCTCGGCCTGCTCGTCGGGTTCGGAGGCGATCGCCAACGCCTGGCAGATGATCGTCATGGGCGATGCCGACATGGTGGTCACCGGCGGTGTCGAGGGCTCCATCCAGGCGGTGCCGATCGCGGCGTTCACCATGATGCGCGCGATGAGCACCCGTAACGAGGAGCCGCGGGCCGCCTCGCGGCCGTTCGACAAGGATCGCGACGGGTTCGTCTTCGGTGAGGCGGGCGCGATGATGATCATCGAGACCGAGGAGCACGCCAAGGCGCGCGGTGCGACCATTCACGCGCGGTTGATGGGCGCCGGCATTACCTCCGACGCGTTCCATCTGGTCGCACCCGATCTCGACGGCAAGGGTGCCGCGCGGGCGATGACCAGGGCCATGCAGAAGTCCGGAATCACCAAGAGCGATGTCACCCATGTCAACGCGCACGCGACCGCGACCCCGATCGGCGATACCGCCGAGGCGCTGGCCATCAACTCCGCTGTCGGCGACCACGCGTCGGTCTACGCGCCGAAATCCGCACTCGGTCACTCGATCGGCGCGGTCGGGGCGCTCGAGTCCGTGCTCACCGTGCTCACCGTGCGGGACGGCATCGTCCCGCCGACGTTGAATCTGGACAATCAGGATCCGGAGATCGAGCTCGACGTGGTCAAGGGACAGGCCCGGCCCGGCCGGATCGATTACGCCGTCAACAACTCGTTCGGTTTCGGCGGACACAACGTGGCGATCGCCTTCGGACGGTACTGAGCAGCGCGGGACCTGCTAGCGTTCCCGACGCTTCGTTGTCGACCTGTGTTCGGTGTAACCGCATGGCCCGAAGGCCTGCGTTGGCAAAAGGATAAGGCGATGATCGACGAAACCTTCGACGACTATTTGGACGATCAGGGCAACATCAAAATCCGCGGCGACCGCACCATGATCGACTTCGTCGACAAGCACAGCGCGGAGAACGGCGACGACCTCGCCTACCGCTACATCGACTACTCGCGCGAGCGCGACGGCGAGTATGTGGAGTTGACCTGGGCCGAATTCGGTGTGCGGCTGCGCGCTGTCGCGGCGCGACTGCAACAGGTGACGCAACCGGGTGACCGGGTCGCGGTCCTCGCCCCGCAGGGGCTGGACTATGTCGTCTCCATATTCGCGGCGGTTTATGCGGGCAATATCGCGGTGCCGCTGTTCGATCCGGAGGAGCAGGGCCACACCGATCGGCTGCACGCGGTACTCAACGACTGCACGCCGTCGGCCATTCTCACGGTCGGCTCGGCCGCGGCCGGTGTGCGGAACTTCTTCCGCCACCTGCCTGCGGCCCAGCGGCCGCGCATCATCGCGGTCGACGCGATCCCCGATAGCGTCGGGTCGACCTGGGCGCGGCCGGAGCTCAATATCGACAGCGTCGCGTATCTGCAGTACACCTCGGGCTCCACCCGGACCCCGGCCGGTGTCGAGATCACTCACCGGGCAGTCGGCACCAATCTGTTGCAGATGATCGATGCGATTGGTGTACAGGAGAATTCGCGGTGCGTCACCTGGCTGCCGCTGTTTCACGATATGGGGCTGCTGTCGGTGATCCTGCCGACCGTGGGCGGCGGATTCATCACGATCATGTCGCCGAGCGCATTCGTGCGGCGGCCCTACCGCTGGATCAAGGAACTGGCCGCCGCCTCCGACGGCGCCGGAACCTTCGCCGCCGCACCGAATTTCGCGTATGAGCATGCCGCGGCGCGGGGCAGGCCGAAAGCCGGTGAGGAACTGGATCTTTCGAATGTGATCGGGTTGATCAACGGCAGTGAGCCGGTATCGGTGTCGTCGATGAAGAAGTTCAACGACGCGTTCGCGCCGTACGGCCTGCCCGAGACCGCGCTCAAGCCCTGCTACGGCATGGCGGAGGCGACGCTGTTCGTTTCGGCGACCAAGTACGAGGACGAGGCGAGGGTGGTCTACGTGGACCGCGATCAGCTCAATGCGGGCCGGATGGTCGAGGTGCCGCAGGGCACCGAGAATTCGATCGCGCAAGTGTCCTGCGGCTATGTGGCGCTATCGCAGTGGGCGGTGATCGTGGATCCGGAGACCGGTATCGAGCGCGGTAACACCGAGGTCGGCGAGATCTGGTTGCACGGCGAGAATATGGGCATCGGGTACTGGGGTCGGCCGGAGGAGACCGTGGCGACCTTCCACAACACCCTCACCGAGCGCCTACCGCAGAACAGTCACGCACAGGGCACCGACCCGGACGCGAAGTGGATGCGCACCGGCGATTTCGGTGTCTACCTAAACGGCGAGTTGTACATCACCGGCCGGGTGAAGGATCTGGTGATCGTCGACGGGCGCAACCACTACCCGCAGGATCTGGAGTACTCGGCGCAGGAATCCAGTACCGCGCTGCGGCCGGGGTTCGTCGCGGCGTTCTCGGTGCTCGCGAATCAGTTGCCCGCGTCGGTATTCGAGCAGGGTAGCCATTCCGGGCTGGCCTTCGATGCCGATGACACCTCCGAGCAGTTGGTCATCGTGGCCGAGCGCGGCACCGGTGCGGCCAAGCTGGATCCGGATCCGATCGCCGATGTCGTGCGCGGTGCCATCGCGCAGCGGCACGGTGTGACCGTCCGTGATCTGTTGCTGGTTCCGGCCGGTTCGATTCCGCGTACCTCCAGCGGCAAGATCGCGCGAAGGGCCTGCCGCGCCGCGTATCTGGAAGGCAGGTTGCGTGGTGGGTATCAGCAGCAGGACTTCCCGGATGCGCCGGTGGAACAGGATCACCACATAACCGTCTGAGCGGGGGCGATCAGCGGTTCTTGCTGGCACAATTGAATCAACGGACCTCGGCGCCCAGGTTCTGGGCGCCGAGGTCGTTTTGTGGAGATCACGGGGGAGGGGTGATCGGCGGCTTCGGGCCCGTACTGCCCGGAGGGCACTTGACCTAAAGGTTACTCGAGGTTATTGGCTGTGGGGCATGGCGGAAAATCGGTTGGCCGATCCGGGAGCTGATGCCACGCTGGAATGTCGGACCCCGATGCGAACATCACCGGGAGGTCCGTTCGCGACAGCAGCCAAGCCACGGACAACGAGGGGGAGCTTTGTCAGTCACGCTCGATACGCGGTCGGCCGACACGGAGGTCGATAGACCCGAGCGGCCCGCCGCCGAGGCGTCGGGCCGCCTGTATTCGCTGCGCCGATTCTGGCCGTATCTGCGGCCGCATCGGGCCGCACTGCTCGGCACGACCGGGCTCGCGGTGGCCGCCTCGATCAGCGGGATCCTGATCCCACTGATCGTCGCGCAGATCATCGATGGTCCTATCGCCCACCGCGATTTCGCGGGGGTCGTCGTACCGGTGCTCGCGGTGCTCTCGATCGGCCTGCTGGAAGCGTTCGGTGTGTGGGGACGGCGCTGGCTGATCTCGAAACCCGCCGCCGCCTTCGAGATCGCCATGCGCGCCAAGATCTTCCGCAAGCTGCAGACGCTGTCGATCGGACGCCACGATGCCTGGGAGTCCGGACAGCTGCTCTCGCGCGCGGTCGACGATATGGGCACGATGAAGCGGTTCGTCGCGTTCGCCGGACCTTTCCTGATCCTGCACATCATTCTCATTCCGGCCGGCCTGCTGACGCTATTCGCGCTGAGCTGGCAGATCGGGGCGATGTTCGGCCTGATCTCGATTCCGCTGCTGTACACCTGCGTCCAATTCGAAAAGCGGTACGCGGTGGCGTCGCGGCGCTCCCAGGATCAGTCCGGCGATCTGGCGACCACCGCCGAGGAGTCGGCACAGGGCATCCGGGTGCTGAAGGCGTTCGGGCGCGGTGTGTTCTTCGGCGGGCGCTTCACCGCGCAGTCGCGGAATCTGCAACAGACCGAACTGCTGAAGGTGCGGCTGGACGCCACGCTGTGGTCGGTCATGATGAGCCTGCCGCAGTTGGTCATCGCCTTCGCGCTCGGTTACGGCGGTTATGCGGTCGCACACCACACTATGACGCTCGGCACCCTGGTCGCGGCCATCACGCTGGCGACCTTCCTGCAGTGGCCGATCATCTGGACCGGCTTCCTGCTCGCCGAGCTGAACGACGCGCGCACGGCGGCGGACCGGTTCTGGGAGATCATCGACACTCCGGTCGATATCGCCGATCCCGCGGATCCGGTGCAGCTGCCGGAGCGGATCGTCGGCGAATTGACGCTGGACGGTGTGCGCTTTGCCTTTCCGGACGCGAAAGATGAGGTGTTGCAAGATATTTCGCTGAAGGTGCGCCCCGGTGAGACGGTGGCGCTGGTCGGTGCGACGGGCAGTGGAAAGACGGCGCTGCTCAACCTGATTCCGCGGCTCTACGACGTGACCGACGGCACCATCACCATCGACGGCATCGATATCGCGTCGATGCGGGTCGCCGACCTGCGTTCGCTGGTCTCGGTGGCGTTCGAGGAGCCGGTGCTCTTCTCGGCGAGCGTGCGGGAGAACGTCGCGCTCGGCGATCCGGAGGCCACCGACGACGATGTGCGCCGCGCCCTGGATGTCGCGCAGGCGACCGACTTCGTGAACGACCTGCCGTGGGGCCTGGACACCAGGATCGGCGAGCAGGGCCAGAGCCTGTCCGGTGGTCAGCGTCAGCGGTTGGCCCTGGCTCGCGCGGTACTCGCCAACGCCAGCGACTTTTCGCGGGTGAGTCGGCACGGCGCGGGGGAGCGGGCTCGCATCATGGTGCTCGACGACCCATTGTCCGCACTCGATGTGGAGACCGAGGAGCGGGTGCAGGAGCGGCTGCGCACGGTGCTGGCCGGTGCCACGACTCTGCTTGTCGCGCACCGGCCCTCGACGGCCGCGTTGGCGGACCGGGTGGCGCTGCTGGCCGACGGTCGGATCGTCGCCGAGGGCGCCCACGATCAACTACTGAAGACCAGCAGTCGCTACCGCGAACTGATGGGAGGTGAAGCATGACCACCACCGAAACCCCGGTCCCCGCCGACAATGCCGACGATGCGGTCGCCGACTGGCGCGGCATCGCCAACGAGGACAAGGAGGTGACCGAGACCGGAAATCTGGTGCTGGCCGGTCGATCCCGGCGGCTGCTGCTGAGTCTGGTCCGGCCGTATCGCAAGCTCGCGATCCTGGCCATGGTACTGATCGTGCTCGACAACGCCGCGATGGTCTCCGCGCCGCTGTTCGTCGCGCACGGACTCGACGCCGGTATCGCCGAAGGCGCCAAAGGAAACTGGGCACCCTTGGCGCGCACCGTCGCCGGCTATCTGGGTGCCATCGGGCTCGGCGTGCTCACCACCTTCGTCTTCCTGCGAATCTCCGGAAAGCTCAGCCAGAGTGTGCTTTTCGACCTGCGGGCCCGGCTGTTCGCGCATATGCAGCGGCTCAGCGTCGCCTTTCACGAGAAGTACACCTCCGGCAAGGTCGTCGCGCGGCTGACCGGTGATATCGAAACGCTCCAGCAGCTGTTGGAGAGCGCGCTGAATCAGGCACTGAGCGCGATCCTCTCGGTGCTGACCATCGCGGCGCTGCTGATCTACCTCGATCAGACGCTCGCCGCGATCGTGCTGGTCGGCTTCGTGCCGCTGGCGCTGGTCACCCGCTGGGCGCAGCGCAGGCAGCGGGCCGGTTACCGGCGCACCCGCGGCGCTATCGCGAAAGTGGTTGTGCAGTTCGTGGAGTCGATGGGCGGTATGCGGGCGGTGCAGGCCTTCCGTCGGGAGGCGCGCAACGAATCGGTGCTGGCCGCCGAGGACGCCGAATACTTCCAGGCGACCACCGCCGCCATGCGCGGCATGGGCGACTACGCCGGACTCACCCGCCTGCTCGGCAACCTGACCACGGTCATCGTCATCGTGGTCGGCGCCTGGCAGGTGATCGAGGGCAACCTCGCCGTCGGCGTCCTCGCGGCATACCTGTTGTACCTCAACGAGTTCTACGGCCCCCTCGACGAACTCGCCCAGGTATTCAACGCCTACCAGTCCGCGGCCGCCGCCCTGGAGAAGATCTCCGGCGTGCTCGAGGAGGAGCCCTCGGTCCCGGAACCCGAGGATCCGATCGCGTTGGCGAAGGCGACCGGTGCCGTGCGAATGGACCATATGTGGTTCGGCTACGGCGCGGACGAGTCGGCCGGTGCCGAGAAGGCACGCTCGGATGCCGACGGTGGGGCTGAACTGTCGGATGTGGCCGCGTCCGAGGGCCCTGGCGTTGCACTGCCCGCGCTGGATTCTGTGCAGCCTCGCCGCCGTGTGAACAGCGGCGGCAGCGCGCGCCCCGTACTTCCTGAGTTCTCGCTGGAGATTCCGGCGGGGCAGGTGATCGCGCTGGTCGGTGCGACCGGTGCGGGCAAGTCCACGTTGGCCAAGCTGCTGACGCGGTTCTACGACCCGTCCGGCGGCACGGTGACCTTGGACGGGATCGACCTGCGGCGGTTGTCCGATGCGGATCTGCGGCGCAATGTCGTGATGGTCACCCAGGAGTCCTATCTGTTCTCCGGATCGGTGGCCGACAACATTCGGCTGGGTCGGCCGGAGGCCGGCGATGCGGAGGTGTTCGCGGCCGCACGCGCGGTCGGGCTGTACGACTTCGTCGCCGCCCTGCCGGAGGGCTTCGACACCGACGTGCGCAAGCGCGGCGGGCGGCTGTCGGCGGGCCAGCGTCAGCTGGTCGCGTTCGCCCGGGTGTTCCTGGCCGATCCCGCCGTGATCGTGCTGGACGAGGCCACCTCGAGCCTGGACATTCCGAGCGAACGGCTCATCCAGCGGGCACTGGAGACGGTGCTGCGCGATCGCACCGCCGTGATCATCGCGCACCGGCTCTCCACGGTCGCGATCGCCGATCGCGTGCTGGTGCTCGAGTACGGCCGGATCGTCGAGGACGGTGCGCCGAGTGAGCTCATCGCGGGCACCGGCCGGTTCGCCAGTCTGCACGCTGCATGGCGCGAGTCGCTGGTGTGATGCGAGCACCGCACCGGCGTCGCTTACGGTAGAGACGTGACGACTCCAGACCTCGGCTCCGAAAGCCAACCGGCGGCATCCCGGTGGCCGACGATTCTCACGTGGCGCGCGCACAACGCGACGCGGATGGAGTCTGTCCGGGTAACCCTCAATGGCAACCGCATCCGCGCCGCCGGCCGCATGATCGGCGGCGCAACCGCGGACCATCCTGCGTTCAGCGCCTCCTACGACCTGGTCACCGACGAGAACGGCGTCACCAAGCGCCTGTCCCTGCGCAGCACCACCGCGGCCGGTGAGCGGCAGGCCTCGATCGCCCGGGATGAGGAGAACTACTGGCTGGTCGACGCGGGCGGCGGCCACGTGCGCTCCACCTTCGCCGGCGCCCTCGATGTCGACGTGGTGCTCAGCCCGTTCTTCAACACCCTGCCCATCCGCCGCTTCGGCCTGCAGAACGCCGTCGGCGACGTCGAGGTCCCGGTCGTCTACGTTCGCCTTCCCGACCTGCTCGTCCAGGAAGCCAGCCTGGTCTACAGCAGCGCCGCCGACGGCATCAGCGTGCTGTCCCCGGTTTCCAGCGCCACCGTCACCGTGGACGCCGACGGCTTCCTCCTCGACTACCCAGGCCTGGCCGAGCGCATCTGATCGCGTCGGCCTGCACACAGCGTCGCCGAATGTGCGCCCCCTCCTCGGGCTTCGGCCCTTTTGCAGGTGTCAAGAGGGCGAAGCCCGACGAAGGCTGCCGAAGCCCGAATGACGACGGGTTCGCTCGGCTACCGGGTTCTCGCCGAACGCATCTGATCGCATCGGTATACCTGCACACCCGTCGCCGACCGCGCGCACACCCTTTCTCGGGCTCCGTTTGTAGGTGCCCAAGCGAGGGCGAAAGCTGCGGATTCTCGGCCTACGCCGATCAGTCCAGCTCGGTGATCACGCCGCCGCGCCGGCCTGCGTCGCGCAGCTGCGCGAGCCAATGGCGCGGATTCTCGGTCTACGCCGATCAGTCCAGCTTGGTGATCACGCCGCCGCGCCGGCCTGCGTCGCGCAGCTGCGCGAGCCAATCGTGGTCGCCTGGGCGGATATCGGTGATTTCCCAGCGCCGCGCGGATTCATAGCGCTCGCGGGCGTCGTGGCCGGCTTCCACCAGATCGACCAACGTGTCCTCCTCGCGCAAGCGGTCGCGCGCCGCGCTCAGTACGGTGAGCGTCTCCTCCAGCACGTCGAGCAGGGCGGCGGCATTCGGCTCGCAGATGGCACGAACCAGGTCCGGAGCGGTCGCGGCCACGCGGGTGCCGTCGCGGAACGAACCGGCGGCCAGACCGAGCGCCAGGTCGCCGCCCGCCGCACCGGCGACGGCCAGCGCCTCCGCCAGCACATGTGGCAGATGCGATATCCGGGCGACGGCACGGTCGTGCTCGTCGGCGACCACCGGGGCGACCACCGCGCCGCAGGCCAGCGCCAGCCGCACCACTCGACACCACGGCTGCGGGTGGGTGCCCTCGTCCACCCCGACCGCCCACACCGAGTCCCGGAACAGGCCGGGATCGGTGGCGGCCCAACCGGATTCGGAGGTTCCGGCCATCGGGTGTCCGCCGACATAGTGGGCCGCGAGCCCGTGCCTGCGCACCGCCGCCGCTACCGGCGCCTTGACGCTCACCACATCGGTGAGTGCACAGCGCGGCGCGAAGGTCGCCACCGAGCCGAGGAGGTGGTCGACCGCGGGCATCGGCACCGCGACGACGACCAGCGCATCGGCATCGGCGGCCCGGGTCAGCACCTCGATCAGATCGCCGGTGACATCGAATCCGTCGGCCCGCGCGGCCTGCGCGCCATCGGCTGATCTGTTGTAACCCCAAGCGTCATAACCCGCGCCGACGGCGGCGCGCAGCAGCGATCCGCCGATCAAACCCGTCCCGAGGACACACACGGGTGCTTTCTGGTCAGGAGTCATCGGAACAGATTCGCATACGACTTCAACATTTCGGCTCGAGCCGACTACCGTTGCGGCCATGGCAGCACAGCGCTCGGGCACTAATAGGGCGGCGTCGGAAGACTACGACGACGTGGAAGGGTTCGCAGTGGCGGTTGTCCGCGAAGAGGGACAATGGCGGTGTACTCCGCTGAGTCAGGCCGCACTCACCGATTTGTCCGCCGCGGAAAACGAACTCAAGGCATTGCGCAGCTCAGGCGCGGTGTTCGGATTGCTCGACATCGATGACGAGTTCTTCATCGTGCTCCGGCCCGCGCCGAGCGGTACCCGGATGCTGGTCTCGGATGCGACGGCCGCGATCGATTACGACATCGCCGCCGATGTACTCGAGGCCCTCAATGTCGATATCCCCGACATCGATCCCGATGAACTCGACGATATCGAGCCGTGGGAAGAGGGCGACCTCGGCGTGCTCGCCGATCTCGGCCTGCCCGAGCCGGTGCTCGCCGTGATCCTCGCCGAGACCGACCTGTACCCGGATGAGCAGCTCGGCATGATCGCCCAGCGGCTCGGCTTCGCCAACGAACTCTCGGCGGTGCTGGACAAGCTGCCCCGCTGACGTGGGTCTGCGCCCCAACGGCCTCTCCGACACCGATATGGTGCGTGCCGCGATCGCCGCCGCGTCCGCCGCGGGCGATCGCGACGTACCGGTCGGTGCCGTCGTCTTCGATGCCACCGGACGCGAACTCGCCCGCGCGGCCAATGCCAGAGAGGCCCTCGGCGACCCGACGGCGCACGCGGAAATCCTCGCCTTGCGCCGCGCGGCCGAAGTCGTCGGCGACGGCTGGCGCCTGGAAGACTGCACGCTCGCGGTGACACTGGAGCCGTGCACCATGTGCGCGGGTGCCTTGGTGCTCGCCCGCGTCGGTCGCCTGGTGTTCGGTGCCTGGGAACCGAAAACCGGTGCCGTCGGCTCCCTCTGGGACGTGGTCCGCGACCGCCGCCTCAACCACCGCCCGGAAGTGCGCGGTGGCGTGCTGGAAGCCGAATGCGCGGCGCTGCTGGACGAATTCTTCCGTGCCCAACGCTGAGGACCCAGGCACCGTCCAATAGCCGTACCTTCCCCTCCCGGCACCCCTCCGACCGCCCCTACAGGCGATTTAGCGATCCGCCCCCCGTCCGGTATGGTTGTCGGCGGTGGCGTGTCCGAGCGGCCTAAGGAGCACGCCTCGAAAGCGTGTGAGGGGTAACCCCCCTCCGAGGGTTCAAATCCCTCCGCCACCGCCACAGCCCCTGACCGGATTCCTGGTCAGGGGCTTTTCATATCCCGGCTGGCTGCTCGGGTTCCGATTCGGCAGTCTGCTGGTCTTGATCTGGCTGGTGATCGGGGTGGTCGCCGCGGGCCAGCGGCATTACTTCGACAGCGGTCCGATCAATTGCGCCGGGTTCGGCACGATCGCGGTGACGGTGATCGCCGGTCCGCTCAACTATCTGGGCGTGAATCCGAAGATCTCGGATTGCACTGTGCCGCAACCGAGTCCGTAACCGTCGCGGTCCTGGGGACTGGGCGCCGGGGCCTCGGCCGACCTCGGTGCTCGGGGCGTGCTCTGCCGGGCGGCGACATGCCGTGCGGTCGGGCGCGCCCGACCAGGGCCGGGTATGTAGCGATTAGCTGAATGTGGGCCGGTGCGATGGGATAATTTGTCGCAATACCAACCGCGCGAGCGCGATTCGCGGGAGACATATGAGCGAGCCTTCGATGAAACTTGGCACCGTGCTGATCGTGATCTGGCTGGTCACCGGCGTTGTCGCGGCCGGACAACGCAATTACTTCGACAGTGGCCCGATCAACTGCGCCGGCTTCGGCACGGTCGCCCTCACCGTCCTGGCCGGTCCGCTGAACTATATGGGCGTGAACCCGAGGATCGCCGACTGCAATGTGCCGCAGCCCAGCCAATAGCGCCGGGGGATGCGTCAACGCCGCACATCGGGGTATCCGCCCGGTACGCGAGTGCGAAAGGAAGCGATGACGATGCGCGAGCGACTTACCCGGAGACCGGCCAACCCAGCCGGTACGCGACTCATAGGACTGCTGCTACTGGTCTGGTTGGTGATCGGGGTGGTCGCCGCGGGCCAGCGGCATTACTTCGATAGCGGTCCGGTCAACTGCGCGGGCTTCGGCACCATCGCCGTGACGGTGCTGGCCGGTCCGCTCAACTACATGGGTGTGAACCCGAAGATCGCGGACTGCAATCTGCCCCAGCCCAGCCCGTAATGACAACGCCCCCACTGGAACCCATTTCCAGTGGGGGCGAAGCCAACTCGAAGATCGGCGCGCGGGCTGCCGCACCGCATCGGGCATCGGCTGACCGCGCAGTTCGTGCAGCCCCGCAAAACGCACTCGACCCCGCACCCATAATTCGGGTGCGGGGCCGAGCCGCTGTATCGGATTCGATCAGCCCACGCTGACCGGTTCCCGTACCGTCTCCGCGGACCGCTGCTGCAACTCACGCAGCTTCGCGCCCTCGACGTCGATATCGGGCAGGATCCGGTCCAGCCACTGCGGAATCCACCAGGACCACTTGCCCATCAGTGCCAGCAGCGACGGGATCACGATCATCCGGACGATGAACGCGTCGATCAACACACCCGCCGCCAGCGCGAAGCCCATGGATTTCGCGGTGATATCGGTTTCCAGCAGGAAGGAGCCGAATACCGCGATCATGATGATCGCGGCCGAGGTGACGACCCGGGCGCCGTGGTGATAACCGGCGATCATGGCTTCCTTCGGCGACTTGCCGCTCACGAATTCCTCGCGCATCCGGGTCACCAGGAATACCTGGTAATCCATGGCCAGGCCGAACACCAGGCCGATCAGCATGATCGGCAGGAAGCTGACCAGCGGATGCGGATCCTCGATCAGCCCGAACTTGCCCTGCTGGAATACCAGCACGGTCGCGCCGAACGTCGCCGCCATGGACAGCAGGAAGCCGAGCGCCGCGGTGAGCGGTACCAGGATCGAGCGGAACACCAGGATCAGCAACAGGAACGCGGCGCCGGCCACGATCGCCAGGTACGGCACAATCTTGCTCAGCAGCACATGGTCGACATCGGCGAAGATCGCCGTGGTGCCGGTGATGCCGTATTCCATGCCGAACTCGGTCTGCATCTGCGCTTCGGCATCGCGCGCGTCACTGACCAGATCCTTGGTGGCCTGGTTGTTCGGACCCGACTTCGGCACGCCGTCGAGCAGCGCACCGGCCTTGTCCTCACCACTCCACTTCGGCTCGGTCACATAATCCATGCCCGGGTAGGACGCGAGCTTCGTCCGAAGCGCGTCGACCGCGGCCGCGCGGCGCTCGGCCGGCACCTTGGTGAGATCCACCGCGACGTTCAGCACACCGTTGCTGCCCTCGCCGAAGCCCTCGGTGCGCAGCTCGTAGGCCTTACGGATGGTGGAGGTCTTCGGCTGGCTGTCATCGCCGGGCAGACCCAGGTTCAGACCCGCGGCCGGTGCCGCCAGCAGACCGAGCACGACCACGCTGAGCAGCAGGGTCACCGCGGGCGCCTTGCCGATCAGGCGACCGACGCGCATACCGTTGGTGACCGATTTGTCATCCTCGGGATCGTGCTGGGCGACGATCGGCAGCTTCGGCTTGAACAGGAACCGGCCGAATGCGCCGAGCAATGCGGGCATCAGCGTGATGGCGGTGAGCACCGCGAATCCGGCGGCGATCGCACCACCCAGACCCATGAATGTCATGAACTGCACGCCGACGATGCTCAGACCGCCGAGCGCGATGATGACGGTGAGACCGGCGAACACCACCGCGGAACCCGCCGTACCGAGCGCCGTACCGGCCGCCTCTTCCGGCGAATCCTGCACCGCCAGTTCGTGTTTGTACCGCGACACGATGAACAGCGCGTAGTCGATCGACAGGGCGATGCCGATCATGGACGCGAGGAAGGTCGTGAAGCTGGGCACTTCGATGATCGAGGTGCCGAGGAAGATCAGCGAGGTGGCCGCGCCGAGACCGACGATCGCGGTGATGATCGGCACGAACGCGGCGACAATCGCGCCGAACGCGATGATCATGACGATGAGCGCGATGCCCATGCCGATCTGCTCGGACTTACCGCTGGGTCCCTCGTTCTTCTGTGCGATCGTGCCGCTCATCTCCACCTGCAGCCCAGCATTGCGGGCATCGCTGGCGACGTTGTAGGCGGCTTCGCGCTGCTCGTCGGTGACGTCGGTGAACTTCTTGATGGTGAACGGCACGCTGAAGAAGGCGACCGCATCCGGATCGGTCTTGCTGAGCACGTTCAGCGGCGCGCCACTGCATTTGGACGGATCGGGGTCGGCCAGGCAGCCCGACTTCTCCGCGGCCTCAATGGGATTCATCACCGGTTTGCTGTGGTCGACGGTGTCGAGGGTGCCGAGCTTGGCGATGAACGCCTCCAGCGCCGCACGGTTCGCCGGTTCGGTCAGCTTCTGCCCTTCGGGCGCCGCGATGACGTAGGTGCCGGTGACGGCGTCGAACTTGAAGGCGTCGGAGGCGCCGGGGAAATGCTTGTCGAGGATGTCGTTGGCACGGGCGGACGGCAGCGCCGGCATGCTGAAGTCATTGGTCATCGGCTCCTTCAGCTGCGCGCCGAGGCCGCCGAGCAGCAGGAACAGGATAAGCCAGACCGGAAGCACTATCCATTTCCTGCGGAAAGCGAACTTTCCCCATCTATAGAGATAAACGGACACGAGGGTTCTCCTAGCGAGATGGCTGGGTACGTGCTGGTTCGTGGCGCGTAGACAGCACTCGCGGGGTTGCCCTGCTGTACCCCGCCTCCAATTGACGCTTTCTGCCTACCGTGCGGTAGGTAGACTACCTAGGAGCTAAGCGGAGGTACAACCTCAATTCTGGTGGCAACGTTGGCTCGGCGCAGAAGTGATGAGAGGACCATCCATGACCGTTCGTGACGCAAGCGACACTGTCGTCGCAGGTGGCGGCACAAAAATAGCAATTCGCGATGCTGCGGTGAAACTGTTCGGCGCCAAGGGGTTCGAGCAGACGAGTCTGCGCGAGGTCGCAGATGCGGTAGGAATCACAAAGGCATCGCTCTACTATCACTATGCCTCGAAGCTCGATTTACTCCTGGCGATCGTCGATCCGATCATCGACCACTTGCGCGCGGTGATCGAGGATATCGACGCGGTCCCGCACGATGCGGAGGGGGTGCGCGCCATTCTGCGTACCTATCTGCGCGGCATGATCCGCAACCGCGACGCCGGTGCGCTGTGCATGCGCGATACCGTCGCGATCATCAATGTGATGGCCGATCGGTACCCGGATCTGCTGGACTCCAATCGGGTGCTGCGCGAATGGCTCGCCGGACCCGACGCCGACGCGGCGGCCAAGCTGCGCGCGAGCGCGGCATTGGAGGTTCTCGGGGTGGCGTTGCTGTCCACCGAGCTCGTGCCCGGCGTCGAGGATTCGGTGGTGGAACGCACACTGCTGGACGCGGCCACCTGTGTACTGAGCGCCTGCCACACCGCGTAGATTCGTTCGCACACCTAACGCCAGGGAGTTGTCGCCGTGCACATCACCGCGAGGGTCGATTACGCGGTGCGGACCTTGTTGGAAATCGCCCGCGCACCGCGGCCGAACCAGGCCCCGGGCGGTATCGCCGTGCAGGTCGCGCCGGTGGTGAAGGCCGACGCGATTTCGACCGCGCAGCGGATCCCGCCCAAGGTGCTCGAGACCGTGCTCGCCGAGCTGCGCCGGGCCGATCTGGTGACCAGCAGGCGCGGCCCGGACGGCGGCTACTGGCTGGCGCGTCCGGCCGCGGCGATCTCCATTGCCGATGTGATCCGCGCGATCGAGGGCCCGTTGGCCTCGGTGCGCGGTGAGCGTCCGGAGGATGTGCGGTACCCGGGCGCGGCCGAACCGTTGCAGCGGGTCTGGATCGCGCTGCGGGTCAATATTCGCGTGGTGCTGGAGAACGTATCCATTGATGACATCGCGCAGAATCGACTCCCCGGATTCGTCGAGGCGCTCACGGAGGATCCCGGTGCTTGGGCGCGGCGGTAATTCGAATCGAGTCGCGCACACCGAAAGACTCGTGCGCGTTCGCTGTTTTTCCGCGACCGGTGACCGGCCTGGATCCGGGGTATCGGTGCTGGTCAGGAATCTTCGCGACTTCCATCACGGTTTCCCGGTAGCCTCCTTTTCATCATGCTGATCAGACTGCTTCGCACCTATCTGGCCCCCTATCGGGCGCAATTGGCGGGGGTCGTTGGCCTGCAACTGATCTCGGTCATCGCGATGCTGTACCTGCCGACCTTGAACGCCGACCTGATCGACAATGGCGTCACCAAGGGCGATATCGGGTACATCTGGACCACCGGTTTGTGGATGCTCGCGGTCACCGGCGTCCAGATCATTGCCTCCGCCTGCTCGGTCTATCTCGGTGCGCAGGCCGCGATGGGCGCGGGCCGGGATCTGCGCGGGGCCCTGTTGCATCGGGTCGGCACCTTCTCCGCCCGCGAGGTCGGCATGTTCGGCGCACCCTCGCTGATCACCCGCAATACCAACGATATTCAGCAGGTAACGCTGCTCATCGTGATGTCGGCGACCGTCCTGGTGATGGCGCCGATCATGTGTATCGGCGGCATCTTCATGGCGCTGCGCGAGGATCTCGGACTGTCCTGGCTGCTGCTCATCGCGGTGCCCGCACTGGCCATCTCGATGGGCGCGATCGTGGCGAAGATGGTGCCGGGCTTCCGCGATATGCAGCATCGGATCGATGAGGTCAACCGGGTACTGCGCGAGCAGATCACCGGCATCCGGGTGGTGCGCGCGTTCGTGCGCGAGCGCCAGGAGACCTGGCGCTTCGGCGTGGCCAACACCGAACTCACCGATACCGCGCTGCGGGTCGGTCGACTGATGGCGCTGATGTTCCCGCTGGTGATGCTGATCAGCAATGTCACCACCGTCGCGGTGATCTGGTTCGGCGGGCATCTGATCAACGACGGCGTGATGCAGATCGGCTCGCTCACCGCGATGCTGTCCTACATCATGCAGATCCTGATGGCTGTGATGATGGCCTCGTTCCTGGCCATGATGGCGCCGCGCGCGGCCGTCTCGGCCGACCGGATCGGTGAGGTGCTCGAGACCGAGACGTCGGTGCAGCCGCCGCGACTGCCGCAGCCGTTCAAGGGTGATCCGGCGCTGGTCGATCTGCAATTCGCCGAATTCGCCTTTCCCGGTGCGGAAAAGCCGGTGCTCTCGGCCATCCGGTTCCAGGCCGAGCCGGGCACTACCACGGCCATCGTCGGATCCACCGGCGCGGGTAAGACCACATTGCTCAATCTGATTCCCCGGCTCATCGACGTGACCGACGGCGCGGTCTATATCGGTGGCACCGATGTGCGCCATATCGACCTCGAGCTGCTGCGCGAACAGATCGGGCTGGTGCCGCAGAAGGCGTACCTGTTCTCCGGCACCGTCGCGAGCAACCTGCGCTACGGCAATCCGAATGCCACCGACGAGGACCTGTGGCGATGTCTGGAGATCGCCCAGGCCGCCGACTTCGTGCGGGATATGCCCCAGGGCTTGGAAACTCCGGTCGCACAGGGCGGTACCACTGTTTCGGGCGGCCAGCGTCAGCGATTGGCCATCGCGCGGGCGTTGGTGAAGAAGCCGCGGGTCTACCTGTTCGACGACTCGTTCTCCGCGCTGGACGTCGCCACCGACGCCCGGCTGCGCGCGGCATTGCGGCCGGAGACCAGGGACGCCTCGGTGATCATTGTGGCGCAACGGATCACCACCATCCGCGATGCCGATCAGATCGTGGTGCTCGAGGACGGCGTGATGGCTGGCATGGGCACCCATGAGCAGTTGATGCGCGAGTGCGCGGAGTACCAGGAGATCGTCGCCTCCCAGCTCGGCGCCGAGGAGGTCGCGGGAATCGCTCTCGCCAAGCGCAACGGGTCGCCGCCCGATCCGACCGGGGATGGGCACCGCGCCCGGCAGGAGGAGAGCCGATGAGGCCAGGCACGGTGAATCCCGGTGCGCCGGATGCGAAGGCGAAATCGTTCGTTCCATCGCTGAAGCGACTGCTGCGCAGGCTGGTGCCGGAGCGGTTCTACGTCGGAGTGATCGTCGCGCTGGCGATCACATCGGTGGTGCTGAATACGCTCGGCCCGTACATCCTCGGCAAGGCCACCAATGTGGTTTTCGACGGTGTGGTCGGCAAGCAGTTGCCGAGCGGCATCAGCAAGGAAGAGGCGATCGAGCGCCTGCGTGCCTCGGGCAATACCACCTTCGCCGATATGCTCGGCGCGATGGATGTCACCCCGGGCGTCGGCGTCGATTTCGGCGCGGTCGGCCGGGTGCTGATGCTGGTGCTGCTGCTCTATATCGGCGCCGCGGTGTTCAGCTGGTTGCAGTCCTTCCTGCTCAATATCGTCATCAATCGCACGGTGAAGCGGCTGCGCAGCGATGTCGAGGACAAGATCCATCGACTTCCGTTGCGCTACTTCGATTCCACGCCGCGCGGTGATCTGCTCAGCCGCGTCACCAATGACGTCGACAATGTCTCGCAGAGCCTGCAGCAGACCATGAGCCAGTTGATCCTGTCGATCTTCTCGGTGCTCGGCATCCTGGTCATGATGTTCTGGATCTCGCCGCTGCTCGCGGTGATCGCGCTGCTCACCGTGCCCGCCGCCGTCGTGGTCACCACACAGATCGCCAAGCGCTCCAAACCGCACTTCGTGAACCAGTGGAAGTACACCGGCATGGTGAACGCCCAGGTCGAGGAGGCCTACACCGGGCACGAGGTGGTCACCGCATTCGGCCGCAACCGCGAGGTCGGCGAGGAATTCGATAAGCGCAACAACGACCTCTACGAGTCGAGCTTCAAGGCGCAGTTCATCTCCGGGCTGATCATGCCCGCGATCATGTTCCTCGGGAATGTGAACTTCGTGCTGGTGGCGCTGGTCGGCGGGCTGCGGGTGGCGACCGGCAATCTGTCGCTCGGCGAGGTACAGGCCTTCATCCAGTACTCCCGGCAGTTCAGCCAGCCGCTCACCCAGATCGGCGCGATGGCCAATCTGCTGCAATCCGGTGTCGCCTCGGCCGAGCGGATCTTCGAGATCCTCGATGCCGAGGAACAGTCGGCGGATCCGGTCATGGAGAACGTCCGTCCGGTCGATCGCGGCCGGGTCGAATTCGAGGCCGTCTCGTTCCGCTACGAGCCGGAGAATCCGGTCATCGAGCGGCTGTCGCTGGTCGCCGAGCCGGGTCATGTGGTCGCCATCGTCGGTCCGACCGGTGCGGGCAAGACCACACTGGTGAATCTGCTGCTGCGGTTCTACGAACTCGACGCGGGCACCATCACCATCGACGGCGTCGACATCACCGAGATCACCCGTGACCACCTGCGCTCCAGGATCGGCATGGTGCTGCAGGACACCTGGCTGTTCAAGGGCACCATCCGGGAGAACATCGCCTATGGCAGTCCGAATGCCAGCGCGGCGGATATCCTCGCCGCCGCCCGCGCCGCCTACGTCGACCGCTTCGTACACGCGCTGCCCGACGGGTACGACACGGTTATCGATGAAGAGGGTTCCGGCGTCAGCGCGGGTGAGAAGCAGCTCATCACCATCGCCCGGGCCTTCCTGGCGAAGCCGTCCATCCTGGTGCTTGACGAGGCGACCAGCTCGGTCGATACCCGCACCGAGCTGCTGGTCCAGCACGCGACCGCGGCCCTGCGCCGGGATCGCACCAGCTTCGTCATCGCGCACCGGCTCTCCACAATTCGCGATGCCGATCTGATCGTGGTGATGGAGGCCGGACGCATCGTCGAGCACGGGTCGCACGAGCGGTTATTGGAAGAGCGCGGTGCGTACTACCGCCTGTACAACGCGCAGTTCGCAGCGGCGGCCGCGGACGCCTGACATTCGGTTGGGCCATGGATTGGCCGCAGCGCCCATTTCTGACCGGAATCCGCGGGATCACGACAGGAATGGGCGCACAGGCCAATCCGCTGCCAGTAGGGCCCAGGTCAGCAAGTATCCGCGCCCTGGGAGGATATTCCAGTGTCTGATCCCGCATCCTTCTCGTTCGAAGTCCGTACCCGCCTGGCCGGGCGGCATGGTCGATCAGGCGTGATCAGCACACCGCACGGCGATATCGCGACCCCCGCGTTCATCCCCGTCGGCACCAAGGCGACCGTGAAGGCGGTGCTGCCCGAGACCATGCGGGAACTCGGCGCGCAGGCACTGCTGGCCAATGCCTACCACCTCTACTTGCAGCCGGGCTCCGACATCGTGGACGAGGCGGGTGGCCTGAGCAAGTTCATGAACTGGCCGGGTCCGACCTTCACCGACAGCGGCGGCTTCCAGGTGATGTCGCTCGGCGTCGGATTCAAGAAGGTGCTGGCGATGGAGGCGGTCGAGGTCCGCAGCGATGATGTGATCGCCGCGGGCAAGGAGCGCTTGGCCACCGTCGACGACGACGGCGTCACCTTCCGCTCGCACCTCGACGGCTCGAAACACCGGTTCACGCCGGAGGTTTCGATGGGCATCCAGCATCGGCTCGGCGCGGACATCATGTTCGCCTTCGACGAGCTGACCACGCTGCTCAATACCCGTGGCTACCAGGAGAAGTCGCTGCAGCGCACGCATGAATGGGCACAGCGCTGCATCGATGAGCACGAACGGATGACCGCCGCGCGCACCCATCGCCCGTATCAGGCGCTGTTCGCCGTGATCCAGGGCGCGCAATACGAAGACCTGCGCCGCAAGGCCTGCCGGGAGCTGGAATCGATCCGGGGCAGTGCCGGAACGAGTTTCGACGGCTACGGCATCGGCGGTGCGCTGGAGAAGCACAACCTCGGCACCATTGTCGGCTGGTGCTGCGATGAACTGCCCGAGGACAAGCCCCGGCATATGCTCGGCATCAGCGAGCCGGAGGACATCTTCACCGCGGTGGAGAATGGCGCGGATACCTTCGACTGCGTGAACCCGTCCCGGGTCGCGCGCAATGCGGCGATCTATGTCGCCGAAGGCCGATTCAATATCAATACCGCCAGATTCCGCCGCGACTTCACCCCGATCGACGACACCTGCGACTGCTACACCTGCGCCAATTACACCCGTGCCTACATCCACCATCTGTTCAAGGCCAAGGAGATGCTCGCCGCGACGCTGTGCACAATCCACAACGAGCGCTACACGATTCGGCTCGTCGACCGGATTCGCGACAGCATCGAGGGCGGCTACTTCGACGAGTACAAGGCCGAGACACTAGGTAGGTGGAAAGGGCGCATCCGGACCCCGTAAGAGCGGGATCCGGATGCGGACAACAACTTTCACGCCTGCAGCGCGGGCACTTCGCGGGGCGCGTAGCTGGGCTCGTGCTTCTTCAGGAAGGCGATCACCCGGTAGGTGATCGGCAGCACGATGACCTCGGCGAGCGTCTTCCAGAGGAATCCGACGATCACGTAGTTCACGAACTGTCCCCAGCTATCGATGCCGATGGCGGTGGCCGCGATCGAGCAGAAGATCAGCGTGTCACCGAATTCGCCGACGACCGTTGAGCCGATGAGCCGGGCCCACAGGTGCTTCTCCTTGGTCCGCTCCTTGATCAGCACCAGCGTCGCCGAATTGAGCATTTCGCCGACGAAGTACCCGGCCAGTCCGGCGGCGACCAGCTGCGGGGTGGTGCCGATGACGGAGCGGAAGGCTTCCTGATTGTCGTAGAAGGTCGCGGCGGGCAGTTCGATGGCGATCTTGAAGCACACCACGGTGACCAGCAGGATGGCGAAACCGTAGTAGATGGCTCGGCGGGCGGCCTTGAAGCCGTACACCTCACTGAGCACGTCGCCGATGATGTAGGCGAGGGGGAACAGGAACCAGGCGCCGTCGGTGGTGATCGGCAGGATCTCCACCGGTCCGAGCTTGACCGAATGATCGGTGAAGTACTGGACGCCTTTGGTAGCGCAGATATTCGAGATGATCAACGTCGCGGTGAACAAGGCGACGACCGGCGTGTAATAGCCCCGCGATGCCACGGCGAATGCCGCGTGGGCCGCCGCGGGGCCCCCAGATGCTGGGTGTTCTTCAACTGTATTGGACTCACTCACGCGCTTCATCCAACCAGGTTGTGGAATAGGCTGTAGCAATGACGAATCCCGGCGATTCCGACGAGTGGTGGAAGCAGTACGGCGGCGAAGGTGTGTCGCCGGAGGCTGGCGCCCCAGGGTCGGTACCGCAATATCCGACCGCACAGCCGCCCGGATCGGTTCCGCAATACCCCTCGGCTCCGCAGTACCCGCAGCAGTCCGGCCCGCAGCCGACGCCGCCGCCACAGTCGCAGCCGCAGTACCCGAGCTACCCGCAGCAACCGGTCGCCGGTGCGCAGCAGCCGTACCCGCAGACCCCGGCTTACCCGAATGCGTACCAGCCGTACGGATATCCGCAACAGGCGCAGGGCACCAACGGGCTCGCGATCGGTTCGCTGGTCGCCTCGTTGGTCGGGCTGTGCACCTGCATCGGTTCGATCGTCGGGATCGTGCTCGGTGTCATCGCGCTGAATCAGATCAAGGAGCGTGGGCAGGAGGGCCGCGGTCTGGCGCTGGCCGGTATCTGGGTCGGTGCCGGTGGCATCGTGCTCGGCATCGTCTACCTGATCCTCAACATCGCGCTCTCGGCGTCCTAGCCACTGTACCGAAAACATCAGGGGCGCTCCCGTATTCGGGAGCGCCCCTGATCTGTGTGTAGGGTCCGCGACCTGGGTCAGCCCTTGAGGACCTGGGTGCCGCCGGCGAACTTGTCGTGCCAGCCCTGCTTGTTCGGGTCCTGCGAGGTGGTGATGATCATGTAGATGATCAGGCCGAGCTCGGCCAGACCACCGATGCACGGAATGATGCCGAGGGCAACGTAGAGGTTGCGCTTGATCGAGGTCTCCGGGCTGATCTTCGCCGCGCCACCGGGCGCCACAACCTTCAGACCCAGCATCTTCTTGCCGAGGGTGGTGCCCTGTGAGGTCTCCATACCGACGAAGTAGCCGAGCAGCGCGATGGAGCTGACCAGGCCGGTCACGATCTGCCCGCCGAGTCCGGAGCCCACGATGAAGAAGATGATGATGTAGACCGGAATGCCGACGATCAGATGATCGATGACGCGGGCACCGATCCGGGTTCCGATATCACCGGGCTGCCCGCCGTAGCCGTATTCCGGCTGCCCGCCGTAGGGCTGCTGGGGGTAGGGCTGCTGCTGGCCGTAGGGATCCTGCGGCTGACCGTATGGCTGCTGGCCGTACTGCGGCTGCTGTCCGTACTGCGGCGGCTGCTGGCCGTACTGCGGTTGCCCGCCCTGTGGATACTGCTGCCCGCCCTGTGGATACTGCTGCCCGCCCTGTGGATACTGCTGCCCGCCCTGCGGGTACTGCTGGCCGCCCTGCGGGTACTGCTGCCCATACGGCTGCCCGCCTTGCGGATTCTGGTTGGGGTCGTACCCACCGCTTGTCATATATGCGTCCTCGTCAGTGATCAGTAGATCGGTCGATTGCGTACGTTACGGACATCGCGCGGGTTGCAACAACCCATTCCCGTCGAGTATCCACGGTTCCTCGGGCATATTGGCCGGGTCGAATCCATCCAGTAGCTCGGCCGGGGACAGTGGGGGAAAGCCCAGTGAACAAGCGAGCGCGGCCGCCACCCGATCTGGTGTGTTGCCCAGGGCGAGCTGATCGGCGAGTGTCACCGCACCGTCTCGCTTCGCCAGCCGCTTTCCCGCCGCGTTCAGCACCAGTGGCACATGCGCGTACTGCGGAACCGGGAGGCCGAGCAGGGTTGCGAGATAGGCCTGGCGCGGGGTCGACGGCAATAGATCGTCACCGCGCACGACCTGGTCGATGCCCTGTTCCGCATCGTCGACCACGACCGCGAGGTTGTACGCCGGAATCCCGTCGCCGCGGCGCAGTACGACATCGTCGACCGGTCCGCGGTAATGCCCGTGCAACTCGTCGACGATGTCGAATTCGCCAGTGGTGACCCGCAGGCGCAACGCCGCCGGACGTTCGTCGCCGCGATGCGCGGCCCGCTGAGCATCGGTCAGGTTGCGGCAGGTGCCGGGGTAGTGGCCGAGCGGTCCGTGCGGTGCGGTCGCCGCCTGCTGAATTTCCCTTCGGGTGCAATAACACTCGTAGGTGCGCCCGGCGGCGGTGAGTTCATCGATGGCCGCCTGGTAGCGGGGTAGCCGGTCGCTCTGCCGGACGACGTGTCCGTCCCAGTCCAGTCCGATCGCGGCGAGATCGGCCAGTTGGCGCTGTTCGGCGCCCGGCCGCACCCGGTCCAGATCATCGATGCGGATCAGGAATCGTCGTCCGGTCGACCGCGCGAAAAGCCAGGCAAGCACGGCTGTTCGGAGATTGCCCAGGTGCAGATCGCCGGACGGGCTCGGCGCGTATCTGCCCGCGCCCATACCGTCAGACACCGGTCGGCTCCACGCGCGCACCGCTGCGGGTTCGGTGCGTTCTGCTGGTTGCGGACACATTCGCCATGGTAGGTGTCACGCGATCCGTAGCCGCGGCTTGAGCCGGTCTTCGGGGATCGGCGTCCCGGTATCCAGTGCGATCAGCAGGGTTTCGGCGTGTGCGATCAGACCGGCGCGGTCGATGTCATAGGGCGCATCAGTGCTCGGATCCGGGTCGGTGTGCCCGGCCCCCGAATCTTTCGCGTAGGCGCGCAGCCGGGTCACCGCACGGGTGAGCAGCGTGCGCGCGCCCTTCGGATTCTCGCGCTGGATGTGGGTCAGCCCGACCGCATATTGCGCGAGCCCCTGCCACAGCATCCTTTCGGCAAATGGTCCGTTCTTCCATGCGGCCTCCAAAACCTCGTGTGCGTTGAAGGCCAGGCCGTCATCCAGCAGTTGCTGAGCGAAGGAGAGAGTTTGCTGGGGTGGCAGATTCAGGTCATCCGGAATTCGCGGAACGCCCTCGCTACCGACCGGCAGCGGCCGCCCGAACCGGTCGCGCGGACGTGGATTGCGGGCGCGACCTGCCTCGTCGCGCGAACGTTCGACCATGGTGCCCATCATCCACGGCCGGAGCCGATGGCGTCCACCCGATCAGATCGATGTTGATTATTCGACGGATCACGGAGCAATCACATCGTGCAAGAGTTAGCTGCCCAGCAAACATAGAAATGAATGTCATCTACCGGCAATGTCTCCGCAACTCCCTATCTTCGCAAGATTGGCAAATGCGATGATTGAATGGGCAAGAGATCGGCAAATGCGCGTTGAACCTGCTAGTCTTTACCGCGCGGGGGCGACCCCGTGAGGTGTGTATTCACCTCGAAGTGCAGTGCGATCACGACGCACCGTGAAAGTCGCGCGCTTTGGCAAGGCGCACCGCGGGATTCGGCGTTCCGCGCCGGATCCCGGTGCTAGTTAGAACGATGTCAGAAGAAATCTCGTTCTCGACGCAGCAAAGGAGCTAGTGCCGTGGAGGTTGACTTGACGGGCGCTGTGTGGCGTAAGAGCACATACAGTGGCCCCGACGGGAACTGTGTGGAAGTCGCATTTCTCGTCGACGGCAATGTGGCGGTCCGCGATACCAAAGACAACGGCCATGGTCCGTTGCTGGCGTTCACGCCAGGTGTGTGGGACGCATTCCTAACCGGAGTAACGCAGGGGGAGTTCGGACGCGCCTGAACAACGGTCGCGTCTGAGCCGAGCAGCACGGGCCCCGGGTCGGCACGGACTCGGGGCCTTCGCGTGTGCCCAGCCTTTTCCGTGGCTGCTCAGTGCGCCTGCCCGTTGCCGCCGTGGCCGTCGGTCTGCTCCTGTGCGGCGCGCAGCACCGCCAGCTGCTTGTGCTCTTCTACGTGCTCGGTCGCCAGGTTGCGCTTGGACTCCTGCCGCGGATCGGGGCGGAAGAACCCGCCGGTGCCCGGCTTGCCCGCCGAACCGAGCTGGTTCATCTTCTTCGGGACTGTCGCGCCCTGGTATGCCAGGGGAATCGGATGGCCGTGCTCGTCGACCGGGCCAAGTGGCTGATGGATCTCGATGTACTCGCCGTGCGGCAGCCGCTTGATGATGCCGGTCTCGATGCCGTGTTCCAGCACCGCGCGATCACTGCGCTGCAGGCCGAGGCAGATGCGGTAGGCCACGAAGTAGGCCAGCGGCGGCAGGGTCAGGATGCCGATGCGGCCTACCCAGGTCGTCGCGTTCAGTGAGACATCGAATTTGTAGGCGATGATGTCGTTCACGCCGGACAGCGTCAGCACCACATAGAACGCGATGGCCATCGCGCCGATCGCGGTGCGAACCGGTACGTCACGCGGGCGCTGCAGCAGATTGTGAGGCACGGTGTCCTTGGTCAGCCTACGTTCGATCCACGGGTAGGTGATCAGCATCGTGAACACCAGGCCCATGATCAGCGCACCCCAGACCGGAGCGGGCACGGTATATCGGCCCAGATACAGCTCCCAGGGCGGAATCAGGCGCATCATGCCGTCGGTCCACATCATGTAGAAGTCCGGCTGGGTGCCTGCCGATACCACGGCCGGGTTATAGGGGCCGAAGGCCCAGATCGGGTTGATCTGCAGCAGCCCGCCGAGAATCGCGACGACACCGAGCGTGAACGCAAAGAACGCGCCCTGATCCAGGGAGAACACCGGCACGATGCGGGTGCCGATCACATTGCGTTCGGTGCGGCCGGGACCGGGGAACTGGGTGTGCTTCTGATACCAGACCAGCGCGATATGTGCGGCGATCAGCGCGAGCATGATGCCGGGGACCAACAGCACATGCGCGATGAACAGGCGCGGGATGATGATGTCGCCCGGATAGTCGCTGCCGAACATCAGCCAGTGCATCCAGGTGCCGATGACCGGGATGCCGAGGGTGATGGACGAGAACGCCGCCCGCAGCCCGGTGCCCGAGAGCAGGTCGTCCGGCAGCGAATAGCCGAAGTACCCCTCGAACATCGCCAGGATCAGCAGTAGCGAGCCGAGCACCCAGTTCGCCTCGCGCGGCTTGCGGAACGCGCCGGTGAAGAAGATACGGAACAGGTGCACGATGATCGAGGCCGCGAAGAGGAGTGCGGCCCAGTGGTGCACTTGGCGCACGAACAGACCACCGCGCACTTCGAAGGAGATGTTCAGCGCGGTCTCATAGGCGCGGGACATGCTGACGCCGCGCAACGGCTGATATGCCCCGCTGTAGACGACCTCGTTCATCGACGGATCGAAGAACAGGGTCAGGTACACACCGGACAACAGCAGGATGATGAACGCGTACAGCGCGATCTCGCCGAGCAGGAACGACCAATGGGTCGGGAAGACCTTGTTGATCGACCGTTTGATGAACTTCGCAGCCTGATATCGCTCGTCGAAGGAATCGGCTTGCTCGCCGATCTTGCGACCTACGTCAATAGCCATGGCCAGCACCCCGCCCCTGGGTGAGTGGTGGTACATCTTCTACTACAGACGGTAGCAGGGGTTCGGTCCGGAATCGATAGGTTTCTGGGAACGCAATGTGGAACAAGATCATTCAGTTTCCTGGGGTGCCCCGGTCGTTCCGGTAACAGGTGCCATATCGTCGAGCCGTGAGTACGGTGGCCGCCCAGGACGCGACGATGTACTGGCTGTCGAGCCGTACCCCCAATGACCTGTTCATGCTCTATTGCTTCGATGATTCCGGGCGTCCCAGCGCGGAACTGCGCGAGTTCGTCGCGCGCCGCAGTGCACGCATTGCCGATCTGTCCGTCCGGCTGCGCGAGTTGCCGGGAGATCTGGATTATCCGTCGTGGGTACCCTGCGATTTCCGCGACGAGCAATTTGTGGAGCACGTCCTTCCGGAACCACATTGGCGAGGTGTGTGCACGGTCGTCGGCAAACTGCTCGGCACCGGAGTCGACGCGGCCGTGCGGCCGTGGCGGTTGCACGTGTTCCGCGGGATCGACGGCGCGCCCGCGCCTGGTCGACGAGGCGCGGCAGGACCCGCGACGGTGGTCGTGCTGCAGATGTCACATGCGCTGGCCGACGGGCGGCGCGCCGCGCAGATCGCCAGGGCGTTGTTCACCGGGCCCGAGCTGGCTACCGGGACCGAAGCCGCGGCAGATCCGTTTGCTGGGGCGGCAGATGCGCACGCCGGCTGCCTCGCTCGACGAATCGGCACTGCGGCAATCGAATCGGCACCTGTGGATCGCATACCTGTGGATTCGGCGCTGGCGCTGCTCAGGATGCCGCTGCAGTTTGTGCGGACGGTGGTGCGCGGGTACCAGGCGTGGCGAGCACAGCGCGAATTGGCCGAACTCACCACTACAGGAAAGCTTCCGGAGCCGGGACCCGGATTCACCCCGAGCCTGATCAACCGGTCGAGCGCGCTCGATGGTGACCTGGCAGACCGGCCTGCGGTCGCCGCTCATCAGGTGCGGATGATCGTCTGCGCCGCCGAACGGGTGCGGATTCCGGACCGCACCGTGACCGTTGTCGTGCTGACCGCCGTCTCGATCGCACTCGAACGCTACCTGGCCGCGCGGGGTGAACCGGTGGACCGCCTCGGCGCGCAAGTCCCGATGGCGTTGTCCGACAATCGGATAGCGGCCCGCAACAACTATCGCAGTCTCGGCGTCGACCTGTTCATCGATGAACCGGATCCACTGGTCCGCGCGGACAAGATCGCCGCGGCACTGACCGATCGCCGCACCCGCGCACGTCATCCACTGCTGGCCGCCCAGGACCGCGTCACCGCCGTCACCCCCGCCCCGCTACTACGCCGCGACATCGACCGCTTCCCGATCGACATCGTCCCCGACTCGATCGCCGGCCACACCGTGGTCTCGAGCGTGCACCGCGGCCCCGCCGACCTCACCTTCGGCAACGCCCCCGTCCGTTTCACCGGCGGTTTCCCCGCGATCGGCTCGGTAATGCACCTGACCCACGGCGTCCACGGCCTCGGCGACACGGTCACCGTCTCGGTCCATGCCGACACCGCTGCAGTCCCGGACATCGACACCTACACCGACCTCTTGCGCGATGCGTTGAACGAGGTATTCGACTGTGCGACAGGATCAGTGGGCTAGTTCGGATCTCATCCCGCTGCGCACATACCGCCGTGGTGATGCGGATTCGGACATCGGGCGTCGGGGCATGGAGTGCTTCTGCGCTGTCCAGATGTGATGACGACCCGCAGTTGTCACCGGACAGGTCGGTCGAGCTTTGTACTGGTTCTGGGTTGGCCGGGCAGTTGGCACCGACGACAGGTTCCAACTGTCACCACATGGCATGTGAGTCGGCTGCCAGCTCGATTCGTTCGGCCAGTTCAACGCAGTCAACCGGTTGGGTGGTGTCGACCAATACCGTGGCAGCCCGTTCACGAGCACCAGCAGTTTGTCCATGAGCGGATCTTCACCTTCCGGGACTTGCTCCGCTTGTCGGACCCACCTTCACGGTGGGATGCATTCCGCCACGCCTATGGGGCCGACGTCACCACCTGGGAGGGCTACACAGTGATCCGTGATGTCCGCTCGTTCGAGCTGTGCCTGTTCGCGCTGCGGCACGCCGCGGTCAGCGCCCATGCTCGGGAACAGGCGGACTACCGGCTCGCCTGCTTGCGTGGACAGCGGGGACAGCGGCCCTGGAAGTGGATTGCCCCTTGACCCGATAGAGCATGCCGCACCGAATCCCGAACGCGCACTGGGCCGGTGGGTCGTCAGGGAGCACCGAAGCCGTTGCGTCGAGCGGCGGCACCGTGGCCCCACACCAGCCGAATAGCGGTCAGAACACGGTCCGCCGACTTCCTGGCATCCTCTTAGATGCACTGATGTTGACCACTGATATAGACAAAGGGCAGGTCAGAGACTGCAAAACAGTCCCTGACCTGCCCTTTTGTGGCGGAGGATAGGGGATTTGAACCCCTGAGGGCGTTAACCCAACCCGCGTTCCAGGCGAGCGCCATAGGCCACTAGGCGAATCCTCCGTGGAGCAGCATAGCGGGTGCACCCGGTTGGCCACCAAATGGGGCTGGTCAGGGGTGGAAAGTCTCGCTTCGGTACACCCGGTGGGGAGCCATCTCAGATCCGCCCGCTACACTAGCCAACGGATCCCGCGCGGCGCGCATCCTGTGAACTCCCCCAGGGCCGGAAGGCAGCAAGGGTCAACGGGCTCTGCCGGGTGCGCGGGGTCCCCTATATTCACTCCAATTCGGAGCAACTGTCGGGGTAACGTGGACACGGTCCGCCGGACGTCGAGCGCGCTCGGACGGATCAATGGTCCGACCGCAGCACATCGGCTCGGACGTCACCTCACCCCTTAGCTGCTTCGAAAGGCTGCCCAGGATGCCCCGGCAAACGCAGATCGGTTTGATGAGCCAAGTGGAGCTCGTGTCCGAACACGAGACCCAGACCGCGAATTACGCGACGCTCAAGACCGAAAAGCTCACGCTGGACCTGACGCGGGGAAAACCTTCACCGGAACAACTCGACCTGTCCACCGAACTGCTGTCGCTGCCCGGCCTGGGTGATTACCGGGACGGCACCGGCACCGACTGCCGCAACTACGGTGGGCTGCACGGACTCCCGGAACTGCGCGCGATCTTCGGTGAGCTGCTCGGCATTCCGGTCGAGAACCTGATCGCCGGCAATAACGCCAGCCTCGAGCTGATGCACGACGTGATCACCTACGCGCTGCTGTACGGCACCCCGGATTCCGAGCGACGCTGGGTCGCCGAGCCGAAGCTGAAGTTCCTGTGCCCCAGTCCCGGTTACGACCGGCACTTCTCCATCACCGAGGCGCTCGGCTTCGAGATGATCCCGATCCCGATCGGTCACGCCGGTCCGGACGTGCACGCCATCGCCGCACTGGTCGCGAACGATCCGCAGATCAAGGGTCTGTGGGCGGTGCCGAACTACTCCAACCCAACCGGCGTCATCTTCTCCGAAGATATTGTCCGGGAACTGGTTTCGATGCCCACCGCGGCGGCGGACTTCCGGTTGTTCTGGGACAACGCCTACGCGGTGCACCCGCTGACCGATGCCGCCGCACCCGTCCTCGATGTGCTCGGCATGGCCGCTGCGGCCGGAAACCCCAACCGGCCCATCGTCTTCGCCTCCACCTCGAAGATCACCTTCGCTGGTGCGGGTGTCAGTTTCCTCGGTGCGTCCACGCCGAACCTGAACTGGTACCTCGGGCACGCGTCGAAGAAGAGTATCGGCCCGGACAAAATCAACCAGCTGCGCCACCTGCGTTTCTTCACCGATGCCGACGGCGTGCGCGCGCATATGCAGAAGCATCGCGCCATCCTGGAGCCGAAATTCGCGCTGGTGCTGCGGATTCTGGAGGATCGGCTCGGTGCGTCCAAGGTCGCGTCCTGGACCGAGCCGAAGGGCGGCTATTTCATCAGCCTCGATGTCGTGGAGGGCACCGCGGCCCGCGTGATCGCGCTGGCCAAGGATGCCGGAATCGCGCTGACCGCGGCCGGTTCGGCCTTCCCGTACCGGAATGATCCGGAGGACAAGAACATTCGCATCGCTCCGAGCTTCCCGCAGCTGCCGGAATTGGAGAAGGCGATGGACGGGCTGGCCACCTGCGTATTGCTCGCGGCCACCGAGAAGTTGCTCGCCAAGTAGTCGGAACAAACACAACGGGCGCGTACCGAATCGGTACGCGCCCGTTGTGTTTTCGATTCAGCGCGGTTTGTGGGCGAGAACGGCGAACATGGTCACCGACAGGTGGATGTCACCGCTGTCGGCGCCCTGCTGCAGATCGGCGATCAGCTGATCGCGCTGCGCCTCGGTGATGGATCCGCGCGCCACCGCCATAGCCGAGATCCGGTTGACGAGTGAGCCGGCGCCCACCGTGCGGTCCTGCACCAGCGCGTGCGAGCCGACCTCGTCGATCACCAGGCCGGCCTTGGTCAGCAATCCGGACAGGCGGCGGCCGGCGAACGGATTGGTGGTCGCCGAAACCAATGTGTCGATGACCCCGCGAACCACCTCGCGGTCGCCAGGATGCACGATCGCCGTGCCCCAGTCGCTGTCCATCACCACCACGCGACCGCCCGGCTTCAGCACCCGCGCGATCTCATTGGCGGCGCGATTCGGCGCGGTCAGATGCTGGAACACCCGCTCGCAGAGCGCGGCGTCGAAGGTACCCGCGCCGAAGGGCAGCCCGTAGGCGTCGCCGGTGTGGAACTTGGCCGTCGAACCGGCCTGTTGGGCACGGCGTTCGGCGGAGGCGAGCAGATGTGGATCGGGTTCGACGCCGAACGTGGTGCCGGTCGGGCCGACCGCGTCCGCGAAGGCCATGACCTCCGTGCCGGTGCCCGATCCGATGTCGACCGCACTCTCACCGGGCTGCAGTGCCAGGGCTTCGTGAGCCCAGGTGCGCAGACGCCGGATGCCCGGCAGCGCCGCCTGCAGATCGCGCACGTCGACCAATTGATCCTGGCCCGCGCTGTCGAAGCGATCCGGGCGTAACCCCTGTATATCCATGGGCCCGATTCCGTCCCTAGGTATTGCCGTCGTCTGAGGCATGGCGCCGAGCCTACTTGGGGGCCGGGCGCCGCGCATGGCAGGTATGTGAGGTGAGTCACGATTCGGGCAGATCACCGATCCGGGTGGGCCGGACCACGTGGCGACACCAAATGAGATGATCGGTTGGTCCGGCACCACAGCGAAAGGAAGTTCCGTGGCAAAAGGAAAGTCCGCGACTGTCAAGCTGTGTCTGGCCCAGGAACCGGAGGCGGACAAGCTGCTTTCCGAGGATTCCTTCGCATTGTTGACGGGCATGTTGCTCGATCAGCAGTTCCCGCTCGAACATGCCTTTCGCGGGCCGAAGAAGATCGCCGACCGGATGGACGGCTTCGATATTCAGCGGATCGCCGACGCCGACACCGAGGCGTTCGAGGAACTGTGCGCGACTCCGCCCGCCATCCACCGCTACGGCAGGTCCATGGCGCGCCGCACCCAGGAACTCGCTCGGTACGTGGTCGAGCATTACGACGGCAAGACCGAACGCATCTGGACGCAGGGCGATCCCGACGGCAAAGAGGTGCTGCGCCGATTGAAGGAGCTGCCCGGCTACGGCGACCAGAAGGCCAGGATCTTCCTCGCACTGCTCGGCAAACAGCTCGGTGTGCAACCGAAGGGCTGGGACACGGCGGCGGGTGCCTATTCCGAGCAGGGTTCACGTCGCTCGGCCGCCGATATCGTCGACGGCGAATCACTGTTGGAAGTGCGGGCCTTCAAGAAGCAGATGAAGGCCGCCGCCAAGAAGTCCTGAGGTCGCTCCCGGTTTGCCCTTTGGAATCTGCCTGCTTTTTTACCTCGTGCTCGATTGAGTTCTCGTCGAAACTTCCCTCGATAGCAACATCGAGATGAGGGAACGCAGTAATGAGGATGAGGAAGCTCGCCGTCGTCGCGGCGCTGGTGACCATGGCGACCGGGGTGGCCGCGGGCACCTCGGGCGCGGCCCCGGAAGTGCCCGAGAGCGATAGCGGCGCAATCAATTTCACCGCCGAAGCAGTCAACGATTCGTCGATCATCAAGACCGATGCCGGTTCGCTGGTAGTCGAGGACGATGTCTTCAAGATCAAGGCAGCCGACGGCTCCGTGCTCGCGGGCACGCCGCTGAAGTTCCGGATCGATGACTTCGAATTCCCGATCGCCGCACAGATTGCCGATCGCACCGCGACGTTGACGCCGCAGATCGATCGCGAGCACGCGACCTACAAGCCGGTCGCGCTGCCGTACGAGGACAAGGCGCCATGGAAGACCGAATACGACCGTGAGGTCGCGGCCTGGACCCGACTGACCAGCACGATCTCGGCGGCCGCCACGGTCGGCACACTGGTCGGCGGCCTGATCGGCGGAGCGGCCGGCTGCGTGCTCGGCGGCATCGCCGGAGCCACGGTTGCCTCGGCCACCATCGTCGGTCTGTTCGGTGCGTTCATTCCGGCCGCCGCCATCGGCTGCATCGGCGGCATTGTCGCCATCGGCGCGCTCGGCACCCTGGCCGGTCAGATCTTCGTGACCGCGCCGGTCGCGATCGGTGCGGTGATCCAGTACTTCACCACGGTCAACCAGCCGTTCGTGCCGGCCAAGTAGGTCGATGCCACGGCATCCGTGGCCGCCTTCGCCACGGAAACAGGCCCCGCCCAGTACCGACTGGGCGGGGCCTGCTGCTGTTCCCCGAGCAAGATCGTGACCAGATAATTATGTACGCGCATTACTTGCGTTGACATTTAATGCGCACACATCTAAATTTACCGACGTGACTCTGACAGCTACCGCACCCGAGACCCTGACCGCCGCATCTACCGAGCACGCCCCCGGCCGTTGGGGGCCGAAGTTGTGGGCCGTGCTGTTCGTCGCCGGTCTGGCGATGTTCCTCGATGCACTCGACGTATCGATGGTCGGCGTCGCCCTCCCGTCCATCGGATCCGAACTGGGGCTCAATACCGAGAGCCTGCAGTGGATCGTCAACGGCTACATCCTCGGCTACGGCGGTCTGCTGCTGCTGGGCGGACGAGCTGCCGATCTGCTCGGCCGTCGCCAGGTATTCCTCACCGCCCTGGTGGTTTTCGGAATCGCCTCGCTCGCGGGCGGTCTGGTCGATGACGGTGCGCTGCTGATCGCCAGCCGCATCATCAAGGGCGTCGCCGCCGCGTTCACCGCACCGGCCGCACTGTCGATCATCACCACCACCTTCAAGGAAGGTCACGACCGCAACCGCGCGCTGTCGATCTTCACCGTCTTCGGCGCGACCGGATACGCCTCGGGCCTGATCGTTTCGGGTCTGCTCACCGGTATCGACTGGCGACTGACCTTCTATGTCCCGGTGCTGGTCGTCGCGGCCGTGGTGGTCACCGCCTACTTCGTGGTGCCGCGCAATATCGAGAAGGAGCAGGGCCGCATCGACTTCGCCGGTGCCGCACTGCTGACCGGTGGCATGCTGGCCGCCGTCTACACCATCGTCACCGCACCCGAAAAGGGCCTCACCGCAAGCGTTGTCGCGACCGCGGTACTCGCCATCGCCCTGCTCAGCGCGTTCTTCGTGGTGGAGAACAAGGTCGCGCACCCGCTGGTGCGGCTGAGCATCTTCAAGGTGAAGTCGATCGTGCGGGCCAACCTGGCCGCACTGGCCATCTTCGGCTCCTACATCAGCTTCCAGACGATCGTGTCGCTGTACCTGCAGAACACCCTGGGCTGGGAGCCGCTGAAGATGGCGCTGGCCCTGGCCCCCACGGGCGTCATCGTGGCGATCCTGTCGCCGGTCGCAGGCAAGCTGATCGACCGCTACGGCACCACCCCGATGATCATCGCCTCGATGACCTCATTCGTGATCGGGTACGTCTGGTTCATCTCCTTCGGCGGCAGCGCCGATCCCAACTACGTCGTCGCCTACCTGCCCGCATTCCTGTTGCTCGGTCTCGGCTTCGCGCTCGGATTCTCCTCGGTCATGGTGCAGGCCACCGAGGGCATCGCCGACCACGAGCAGGGACTGGCCTCGGGGCTGGTGCAGACCTCCGGGCAGATCGGCGGGGCGGTCGTGCTGGCCGTGGTCACCGGACTGATCAGTGGTGGCGCGGCGACCAGCATCGCGCAGTACCGGCCCGGCCTGTACCTGGTCACCGTGGTCGCGCTGGTCGGACTGATCGCCTCGGCGACCGCACTGCTGGCTCGTCGTCAATTGGTCGCCGCAGCGGCCTGATCGAGTAGCCCGGGGATCGGGCGGCCAGTCACCCCATGGGGGTCGCCGAATCGGCGGCCCTCATTCGGCATTTCGGGCATATCGTGCCCTGCGCCACATTACGATTGGAACATGATGCGCGGCAAGGATTTCGGGATGAACCACGCATCCGGGGTGCCGGCGAGTAGCTGGCAGGGCTTGGTGCGGCGCGATTTCGGTGTTAACTTTGATCCCATGTCTACGAGCCGTCCGACCGCTCTGCGGGTCACCTACGTGACCGCAGCGTTGGGTCTGCGACTGCCGTTGACTCGCGAACTGTGTTGTTCCTGCTGCAGCTGAGCCATTCTCTCGGCTCGTGCGCTGCCTCGCCGCCGCACATATAGGCATGTCCCGTCGAACGGGACTTCAGCAAGGAAACCGCATATGTCCCTCCCCACCCTTGACCGCTCCGTTTCCAGGGTCGTCACCGGTCGTGTCCGCGTTCAGCGCCCCGTCGTCGCGCCGGAACTCCGCATCGCTGACAATCCGGCGGCGGCGGTGCTGCGCGCCGCGACCGGCGGTCCGGTATCCCGCGACAATGCCGCGCGCACAACGGGTTTGAGCATCGCGACGGTCAACCGTCAGGTGTCGGCGCTATTGGCCGCCGGTCTGCTGCGCGAGCGCCCCGACCTGACCGCCTCGGGTGCGGTCGGACGTCCCCGGGTCCCGTTCGAAATCGACCACGAGGCCTATCTGACCCTCGGCATCCATATCGGCGCTGCGGTCACCAAGATCGTCGCCGCCGACCTGCGCGGGCGCATTCTCGGTGGCCTGGCCATCGCGACACCGCAGACCGGCCAGGACTTCGCGACCATGACCGTGGCCCGCAGCGCCAAGGCTTTCCTGCAGCGCTGGCACCGGCGCAAACCACTCTGGGCCGGAGTGGCGATCGGTGGGCGGGTCGATCCGCTGACCGGTGTCGTCGATCATCCCAAACTGGCCTGGCAGGGTGCCCAGGTCGGCACAGCGCTCGGTGAGGTGCTCGAACTGCCGATCTCGGTGGCACCGCACGTCGAGGCGATGGCGGCCTCGGAACTGTTGCTGCCGACCGGCGAACCCGCCGGTGCGCCGGGCAGCAGCCTGTACTTCTACGTCCGCGAAACCGCTGGTATCGCAGTCACTTTGGACGGCAGGGTGCACACCCCGAGCAGCGGCCCCGGGTCGATCGCGCACTTGCCGACCGGTTCCGATGTCGAATGCACCTGCGGCAGGCGGGGTTGCCTCGAGGTGACCGTCGGCGATCGGGCGCTGCACGCCAGAGCCGTTGGGCGCGGGATCATTCCGGCACACAAGGGCACCGGCGGCTCGACCATCGCCGATCTGTACCGCGCCGCCGAGGCGGGCGCGGAAGACGCGCAGGAGTTGCTCGCCGAACGGGCCACCATCCTCGGACACACCGTCGCGATGGTCCGGGACATGCTCAACCCGGACCGGGTGATCCTCGGCGGCCAGGCCTTCACCGGCTACCGCCCCGCCGTCACCCACGTAGCCCGAGCCTTCGCCCAGTCCTCTCAACTCCCGCCCACCGATATCCGCATCAGCGGATTCGGCGGCAAGGTCCAGGAATTCGCAGCCGTCGTCACCTCGCTGAGCGCCCTGTACGCCGACCCACTGTCGGCGATCCGGCGCACGGCGATGACGGACTGACGGTTTCGGACACTGAGCAAGGCGACCGGTCGCGGGGCAACTCGCGACCGGTCTCCGGATCCGCATGTTGGCGTGCGACGACTGGCGATGCGCCGACGGCTCGATGGTGTGGAATCCTCTTGCGGATCAGCTGACTCGGATCGAGTTGTCAGCGATTGTTTTTCGTCATCGTCAGCACGATCGCCGAATTCGATGCGACGACGGTGCCCGAGCCGGACCGAATCGGTGCCGCGCGCAATGCAACTGATGCCAACCAGGTCGGACACCGTCTCGCTCTCGAGAATCTTGCTCATCGTGAACGCGCCTGGTCGCGGTATGGGATGGGGATGCAAGTCAGCGGGGCGGCACCGGCACGGTGGTCGACCTTGCCTGTGAGCGTGGCGTGCCGGTCGAGATCGTCTGGCCGGACGGCGCTGCACGGGAGTGAAAGCCAGCCGCGGTGTGCACCAGACAGTCGGGCGGTACGGCCCCTCGTCGCGCGTAAGACTCTCGTCGGTGTGCGGGCCGTCCGACGTTGTCGAAAGTGTGAGCCGGGTCCTCACTTCGGGGTGCTGTCGGTGCATCCTCCCGCACGCCGAGTCATTCTCAGACGAGTTCGCGCAGGTTGGGAGACGTGGCTCTGATCGACCTTGGGGCGGATCGGTGTTCAAACCCCTGTCCTCCGCCGGAGAATGCTTCCCACACAAGGGCTTACGCGCGGTCAGCCGCGATGACGGTGTGCGTGCGGTCAGCGCGTTGATCGAGGACGAATCAACGGTTTCGGCCGAGGTGATTCTCAGCGGCCGCCCGCGCCTGCGAACAGGCCTTCGAGGGCGGTGATGAAGTAGGGGAAGTGGCCGGCGAAGCGTTGCAGGTTGTGGTCGCGTTCGAAGGTGCCGAACCAATAGAGGCCGGGTTGGGCGTCGGCGGCGGGGTTGAGGTCGCGGAAGGCGCGGATCCAGTTGTCGGCGCGGCCGCCGATCACCATGAACGGCAGTGCCCTGGAGAAGACCAATTCCTGGTCGGCGGGCGGGATCTGGTCGCGGCTGGTCGCGTCGAGGCCGCGCTGTAGTGCGCGGATCTGGCCGACGAGGGCACGACCCTGGGCCGTGCGCACCGGCAGGAAACGCGGCAGCAGCACGGTCGCGATGCCCGCGAGCAGGATCGCGACACCGACCAGCGCGCTGCCGGAGGTGCGGGCCAGGGCGATGGTCGCCGCGATGCCGCCCACGATCAGCGCGCCGCCCAACAGGATCGGCAGGCCGATGCGGGCCCGATCGATGAAGGCGCCGCGCGCGACCGCGTCGGCGAGCATCGCGGTGCGCACCGGCTGGGACTGTATGCGGCCCGGCGCGCGCAGCTCGGTCACGGACACCGTATCGGTGCCATCGGGCAGCAGCACCCGGTAGACCGCCTTCTCATAATCGCGCAGCTGGTCGTCGGGTGCGTTGACCCGGTCGATGCGCCAGTCGCTGTCGCTGATGGGCGTGATCCAGATGTACCGGCGCACAGCGAGATCGATCACCGTCGCCGCGATATCGCCCGGATCGACATGTTCGTCGAGCAGCACGCCCGCCTCGCCGGGCAGGATGCCGTCGGGGGAGGTGAACTGGACCTGGTTGCCGTCGCGCAGCAGCGGGTCGATCGTCTCGGATCCGGCTGTGGCGGCGGCATTCTCGCGCCGGGCCCGCAGCACATATGCCGCCATCGCGGCCAAGGCGAGCAACAGAACGCCGAGCGCGACCGCCACCGGAGTGGTGAAGGAGAAGGCGCTCTCTTCGTTGCCGTCGCGGATATCGGCGTTAGCTGGCACGGTGCCGGGCGGTAGCTGCAGGGTCAGGTCGATATTGTCGCCCTTGCGCAGGTCGGTCTGCTGCCAGTAGAGCACCCCGTCCGCCTCGATCTGCAGATTCGAGCACTGCCGCAGATTGCCGGGCGGACCGAGTTTGCAGTCCACCACGCCCATTTCGTAGCTCGGGCTGATCAGCGAGGCGTCGATCGAGGCGACATCGGCGTTGATCGTGCCGAGCCAGCGGAAGGTCTGGGTGCCCGGCGCATCGCTGACCGTGTTGTGGATGGCGTAGGTAAAGGTCGATTCGCCCGGCTTGGCATCGATGGTGAACAGATCGTTCGCGACCGTCGCCGTGCCCGCGCCCTTGGTATCGACATCGGTGACATTGAAGACGCGTTCGACGTCCTCGCCGATCTTCAGCCGCAGCGGCAGCGTCATCTTGAACGAGCTGTCGGCGGGCACGACCACCTTCTCGGTGACCTCGAGCACACCTTCTCGGCTGAGTTTCAGATCGGCGACGATATTCACGCCATCGGTTGCGGGCTCCGTGTGGGCAACCGGCGCGGCGACCAGCATGCCCGCGGTGGCGAGAAGCAGCGCACCCGCGGCGCCCCCCCGAAAAGTCAGCATGGCTGCCTACTCTAGACAAGTTGCTATTCTGCGTCAGCGGCCAATGGCGATCATGAGACGAGGGGGTACGGGGGCGTGACACAACCACCGTACGGTTACGGACCGGTTCCGCCTGGTGGGCAACCGGTTCCGCCGCGTCCTGGGCACAGCTCGCCCTATGGGCACCCGGGGTATCGGCCCGCGCCCGGTCAGCCTGGCTATGGCCAGCAGCCGGGTTATGGCCAGCCACCCGCTTACGGTCAGCAGCCGGGTTATGGTCCGCCGCCGGGTTACGGCCGGCCCGGTTATCCCGCGCCCGGTTACGGCCCGCCCGGACAGCGCGCGCCGATGCCGCCTCCGATGCCCTACGGCCCGCCCGGACGTCCACCGCAACAGCGCAAGCGCGGCGGTGGCTGGGTGGCGGTGCTGTTGATCGTCGTCTTCGTGGTGGCGGGCGGGCTGGTGCGCAACGCGATCTCACACGGCAGGCTCAGCAGCACCGCATCGGGTCCCGGCCCGAGCCTGACCTACACACCCGATTCGAGCGGCGGGGTATCGGAGACCGGCACCAACCCGCTGCTGACCGATCCGAATACGACCCTGATTCCGGCCAAATGCGGTTACGCCCCGTGGGGGACCCAGGTGGACACCGCACGCAAATTCTTCGAGACGGCCGCGGGCTGCCTGGAGGCGGCGTGGAAACCCGTACTGGCGCAGAAGAAGCTGCCGTTCCAGTCGCCGACGCTGAATGTCAGCGCGACCACCGACGGCATCACCACGCCGTGCACCGGCTCCACGAGCAATTTCGCCGCGTTCTACTGCCCGGCGAACAAGACGATCTACATGCCGCTCAGCCAGCTGCAGACCGATCTGTTCAAGGACAACTGGATCGTCTACCTGTCGGTCTTCGCGCACGAGTACGGCCATCATGTCCAAGCGATGGCAGGGATCCTGCGCAAGGCCAACAGCGATCGCGTCGACGCGGGTGTGCGCAGTGAGAAGGGGCTCGAGCTGTCACGCCGAATCGAGTTGCAGGCCAACTGCTTCGACGGGATGTACCTCGGCTCTTCCGCCAACGGTGGTTCGCTGAGCACCTCGCAGATCACCCTCGCCCGGCGCGATGCGCACGGCCGCGGCGACCAGCGCGGCGATATGCGCGATCACGGGACCACGGCGAACGGTGGGGCATGGTTCGAGATCGGCGTCGACAAAGACCGTGCGGCACAGTGCAATACGTTCACCGCGTCGGCCAGTTCGGTTGCGTAGCTGAATGACGCAGCCGCCCTACGGCTATGGTCCGCCGCCGGGATCTCAGCCGCCGCCCGGACATCAACAGCCGGGATATCAACCACAGCCCGGATCCCAGCCTGTTCACGCCTACGGTCCGCAGCCCGGATATCAACCGCCGCCGGGATCCCAGCCGCCGCCCGGATATCAGCAGCAACCAGGCTATCCGCCGGGATACGTTCCACCGCAGGGATATCCGCAAGGCTACGGTCAGCGCCCGACGTACGCGGCACCGTACGGTCCACCGATGCCGTACCGGCGGCCAGGTTATCCGCCGCGCCCGTACCCGCCGCGGCGAAGATCCGGTGCGTGGCTCAGCGCGCTGTTCGGGGTGCTGACGATCGTCGTCTTGGTTGTCGGACTGTTCATCGCATCATCGATTTCGGCCGCCAATGCGAGAAATAAGCACCGCCCGTCGGCATATGTCCCGCCGACGCCGAGCTACACCTACGCACCGCCGACCTCCTCGACGCCGACCTTCACGACGCGCCCCGCGGCGGCCGCGACCACAACCCGCGCCGCCGCGCCGACCACGACGAAACCCGCTGGGCCGCAACCGGTTGCGAAAACCGGTGATAACCCGTTGTTCGGTGACAGCGAGTCGGGCGTGCACAACGCCGAATGTGGTTATCCGGCCTGGGCCGCGACGGTCGACGCGGCCACCAGGTTCTTCGAGGCCGCCGCCGCATGTCTGGACAAGAAGTGGCGGCCCGTCCTGCAGGGCGCGAACCTGCCGTACTCCAGCCCGAAGGTGAGCGTGCCGGCTCGAGGAGCGGACGCGGGCTCACCGTGCGGCTCATCCGGCGGCAATTACGCGGCGTTCTATTGCTCGGCGAATCACACGATCTATATGCCACTGGACACGATCCAGGTCGAGCAGTACGGCAACGACGTGGTGATCTACCTGACGGTTTTCGCACACGAATACGGCCATCATGTGCAGGCGATCTCCGGCATCATGCAGGCGATGAGCAGCCAGCGTTCGGAGGCGGAGGCGGGGGCGCGAAGCGCGCAGGGCCTGGAGCTGTCGCGCCGCCTGGAGTTGGAGGCGCAGTGCTTCGCCGGAATGTACGTCGGTACGTCGGTAGTCGACGGTGTCTTCGATAACGTGCAGCAGAACCGCACCACTCGGGATCAATACGGGCGTGGCGACCGCTCCGGTGACGCGCATGATCACGGCAGCACACAGCACTACGGCTCGTGGTTCGAACAAGGCCAGAACTACAACCGGACCTACCAGTGCAACACCTGGAAAATGTCCGCGGATCAGGTGTCCTAGCAGGCGCTTTCGCCCGACCGCTCAGTGCTTTCCGCCGCCCGGCTGCCCGAAGTGGCCCTCCCCGAAGCGGCGCGGCGAATGTCCGTGCACGCCTTCGGCATATGCGGTCTCGGCATGCAGCGCGAAGTCGATACCAGCGGTTTCGTCTTCCTTGCTGACCCGGAATCCGAGGAACCGGTCGATGCCCTTGCCGAGCACGAAAGTGACACCGAACGCGTAGGCCGCCACCACCAGCACACCGACCAGCTGCTTGCCCAACTGCGCCAGTCCGCCGCCGTAGAACAGACCCTCGACGCCGCCGGTCATCACCTGGTTGGCCAGCAGGCCGATCAGCAGCGTGCCGATGATGCCGCCGACGAAGTGCACGCCGACCACGTCGAGCGAATCGTCATAGCCCGCCTTGAATTTCCAGCCCACCGCGAACGAACACACCACACCGGCCGTCAGGCCCACGATGAGTGCGCCGAGTGTATTCACCGAACCGCACGACGGGGTGATCGCGACCAGACCGGCCACCACACCGGAGGCCGCGCCGAAGGTAGTCGGGCGACCGTCGCGGATCTGCTCCACCGCGAGCCAGCCGAGCATGCCGAGGCAGCCCGCCACCAGCGTGTTCAGGAACACCGCCGCCGCGACGCCATTCGCGGACAGCGCGGATCCGGCATTGAAACCGAACCAGCCGAACCACAGCAGACCGGCCCCGAGCAGCACGAACGGCAGGTTGTGCGGACGCATCGCGTCGGTCTTGAAGTCGATGCGCGGGCCGAGTACGAGCGCCAGCGCCAGCGCGGACGCACCGGAGGCGATCTCCACGACCAGCCCGCCGGCGTAGTCGAGCGCGCCGAAGGAGGCCAGCCAGCCGTCCGGACCCCACACCCAGTGCGCGATCGGCACGTACACCACCAGCGCCCACAGCGGGACGAAGACCATCCAGCCGGAGAACTTGGCGCGGTCCGCGATCGCACCGCTGACCAGCGCCGCGGTGAGGATCGCGAAGGTCAGCTGGAAGGTGGCGTACAGCAGCTCCGGCACGGTCCCGTGCACAGTGTTCGGATCGATGCCCGCCATGCCGAAGTGGTCCAGGTTGCCGATCAGGCCGCCGCCCGCGTCCGCGCCGAAGGCCAGGCTGTAGCCCGCCAGCAACCAGACGACGGTTACCAGCGGGATGGCGATGAAGTTCATCATCAGCATGTTGAGTACGCCGGTCGAGCGCACCATCCCGCCGTAGAAAATGGCCAGTGCCGGTGTCATCAGCAGCACCAGGGCCGTGCTGATGAGCAGCCAGGCGGTGGCCGCGGGATCGATGGTTGAGGACACGGGGTAACTCCTTCCACGCGTACATGCGTTGCGAAGAAGTTACCGAATGCTCACCGTCGACCTCGACACCGCGGGGTAAATCGGCCCAGACAGTGCGGGTCCAACAGTCCGACCCATCCGTCCGGATCAGATGTCAGCGTCGCGACTTCTTGGCCAACGCCCGCAGGCCGCGACGCCCAGGCACCGGGAGGTCGTCGCGGGCGGCCATCCATTCGGCGGTGGTGAGCCACCGCTGCTGGATGCGCGCGTCGGCGGTGTCGTGGAAGATCCGGCGGCCGCGGTCGTCGCGCAGGTCGTGGGCCAGGGTGGACCAGCGCGGCGGCCGGTCGTACTCGGTCAGGTAGTCGTCGAGGTAGGTCGCGACGATCGTGCCGATGGTGTTGATCGGTCGCAGCGAGACCCGGTTGCCGTATTTGGCGGAGTGGAAACGCCGTGCGCCACAAAGAGATCCGGGGTTGGCGTTGGAGGCGATCCAACCGGCCCGCTGCGCGCGCTCGATCAACCACAGGTGTTTCACCGCGGTCGGCGCGATATCGCCGATCCGGTCCCGGATCAGCGCCATCACCGGCTCGGACTGCAGCACATCGCGCCGGGTGGGGCCGGTGCCGTGTGCGGTCCAGTGATCTTCGGCCAGGCAGGCCAGCACCCGGCCGAAGTCATCGATGCTGCGCTGGGCCCGGCGGCCGAGGCGTTCGATGCGCTCGGCCTCGCGGCGCATCTCGTTCTGCGCGGTGAGGGTTCGGATCGCCGCCATGGTCGGCACCTGGCCGCGCTCCAGTAGTTCGAGGATGGCGGTGGCAGTGGTGGGATCGGCGGCGGCGGCCACCGGGAGGGAATCGCGTTTGATCGCGAATTCCTCAGGGCTGATCGCCCGGCTGAGCAGGTCGACGGCGGCATGGTCGTCGGCGAAGCTGGTGCTCGAAAGCCAGGCGGCGGCGATGTCGTCACACGACGGCACGGTGGAAATTTCCTCCGGTGGGAGCGGTGCGAGTTCGGCAATAGCGCCGTGAATCTTTGGATATCAGGTTGTGCCCCGGTCGGGATGAGGGACCGGCCGGGGCCACCAACCTGATGAAGGTTTGGCTACCGAAGTTGCCGATAACCACGGTAGCCAGGCGATTGCATCGCTGTCATCCTCGGTGACGGATTCGTTATGTCTGCAAACGGGCCCCGAACCAGGGCGCGAGTTCAACTAATCGACGACAAGGGCACTGGACGGGCGCCATAATTCCCTGTTCGTCCGTTCTTGATCTTGGATTGCTCCCGCGTTGCCGCCTTCGCCGCTGATCAGTGGGGGCTAACAAAGGTTTGAGCATCTTGTGATCTGCATCACATTGCTGGCGCGAATCGCCCGGCATCACGCCGCGCCCGGCCTGTCGGTCGGCGGGAATGGGCAATGTCGGTGGGCGCCGGTAACCTCTGGCCGTGGCTCTGTACCGGAAGTACCGACCGGCAACGTTCGCTGAAGTGGTGGGTCAGGAGCACGTCACCGACCCGCTGAGTGTCGCGCTCGACACTGGTCGCATCAGTCATGCCTACCTGTTCTCCGGTCCTCGGGGCTGCGGCAAGACATCCTCGGCGCGCATCCTCGCGCGCTCGCTGAACTGCGTGCAGGGCCCGACCTCGACACCGTGCGGAATCTGCTCGTCCTGTGTGGCGCTCGGTCCCGGCGGGCCGGGCAATCTCGATGTGACCGAGTTGGACGCCGCGAGTCACGGTGGTGTCGACGACACTCGTGAGCTGCGCGACCGGGCGTTCTACGCGCCGGCGGAGTCCAGGTACCGAGTGTTCATCATCGACGAGGCGCATATGGTCACCACGGCGGGCTTCAATGCGCTGCTCAAGATCGTCGAGGAGCCACCGGCCCACCTGATCTTCATCTTCGCCACCACCGAGCCGGACAAGGTGCTACCCACCATCCGCTCGCGCACGCACCACTACCCGTTCCGGCTGCTGCCGCCCGCGACCATGCGCGGACTGCTCGGCAAGATCTGTGAGCAGGAGCAGGTGCCGGTCGAGGAAGCGGTGTACCCGTTGGTGATTCGCGCGGGCGGCGGTTCGCCTCGCGACAGCCTCAGCGTGCTCGACCAACTGCTGGCGGGTGCGGGCCCCGAGGGCGTCACCTACTCGCGCGCGGTGTCGCTGCTCGGCGTCACCGATGTCGCGCTGATCGACGATGCGATCGACGCGCTGGCCGCCAGCGACGGCGCCGCCCTCTTCGGCACTATCGATCGAGTCATGGAGGCGGGCCACGACCCGCGCCGCTTCGCGGTCGACCTGCTCGAGCGCCTGCGCGACCTGATCCTGCTGCGCGCGGTCCCCGACGCCGCCGATCGCGGCCTGGTCTCCGGTCCGGGCGACGTCCTGGACCGCATGCGCGAACAGGCCGAACGCACCGGCCCGGCCACGCTGGCCCGGCACGCCGAGCTGCTGCACGAGGGGCTGGGCGAAATGCGCGGCGCCACCGCCCCGCGCCTCCTGCTCGAAATCGTCTGTGCCCGTATGCTGCTGCCCTCGGTCTCCGACGCCGAATCGGCCACACTGCAACGCCTGGAGCGCCTCGAACGCGGCATCGCCACCGGTGCGATCGCCCCGGCCAGTGCCGCCGCGCCTGCTCCGTCCGCCTCCGCACCGACCGCGGACCCAACCCAGTCCGCACCGGCACCGGCCCACGGGTCCAACGAGCCGCAGCGCCGCCGCGGCGCGGAGCTGCTCGCCGCCGCGCGGCGTGAGAAGGGCGTAGGCCGCGAGGGTGGAGGCCCCGAAGGTGCTACCGGGCAGCCCGGATCTTCCGCGCAGCGCCCGGAGCCCGCCCCTTCCGCGTCGAGCACAACTCCTGCGCCGAGCCGCGCCTCCACGAAGAATCCGGCTTCCACGCAGATTCCGGCTCCCGTGCAGAACTCGGCTCCCGTGCAGAACTCGGCTCCCGTGCAGAACTCGGCTCCCGTGCAGAATCCGGCTCCCGCGGAGAACTCGGCTCCCGTGCAGAACTTGGCTTCCGTGCAGAACTCGGCTCCCGTGCAGAACTCGGCTCCCGTGCAGAATCCGGCTCCCGCGGAGAACTCGGCTCCCGTGCAGAACTCGGCTCCCGTGCAGAACTCGGCTCCCGTGCAGAATCCGGCTCCCGCGGAGAACTCGGCTCCCGTGCAGAATCCGGCTCCCGTGCAGAACCCGGCTCCCGTGCAGAATCCGGCTCCCGCGGAGAACTCGGCTCCCGTGCAGAATCCGGCTCCCGTGCAGAACCCGGCTCCCGTGCAGAACCCGGCCTCCGCGCAGAACCCCGCGTCCGCGCTGAATCCGGCCTCCGCGCAGAACCCCGCGTCCGCGCTGAATCCGGCGTCTGCGCAAAGCCCGGCACCCGGGCAGAGCCTCCCCGCGGAACGCGCGATGGCCGCCGAACAGCACGCGACCGCTGCACGCGATGCCGGCGCCGAGGCACCGGTCGGCGGGCAGGCCGCGGAGCAGGCAGCCGCTGGGCCGGGTCCATCCGGACAGAATTCGGCGGCAGGCCGCGACGCAACCGCTGAGGAGAATCCGGTTAGCGGCCAACAGGGAAATCCGGTTGGCAGCTCCAATGCAACAGTGGGGGAGGGTTTGCCCGCTGCGCCCAGCCGGAATCCAGCCGGTGCGCAAGATGCTTCGGGTGTGCACAGCCCAGCCCGGCAGGCCGTGGCTGGTGGGCATGACGCGGTCGCTGAGATGAGCTCGGTTGGTGGGGCGAACGCGGCCACTGGGCCGGGTTCGGTTCACGGGCAGAACCCGGTGGGCGGGCATAACGTGGCAGAAGAGCGCAACCTGACTGCCGAGGGTGCGCCCGCAGGTGCTGATGCATCCGATGTCGGGCAGGGATTCGCTTTTGTGCCAGGGGGCGCTGCGCCGGAGCAGGGTGCTGGTCAGGGCGGCATTGCGCGTCAGGGCGCGGCCGTGGACGAGGGTTCGGCCGCTCGGCAGGTCGCAGCGACTGCGGAGCAAGCGGGTGTCGATACCTCGGCCGGGGCCGGTACCGCACCGGCTGGTGCTGGCACGCCGGACACTACCGCCGGGCCCTCGGTGGTCGAGTCCGCCGATCGAGGCGGTCTGACCGGTCGCGGTGCGGTGGATGGTCTTGCCAGGTCGGGTGGATCCGCGGGCTCGTTGCCTGCTGGATCAGTGGAATCCGAAGCAGCGCAATCGCTCTCCGAAGGTCCGGATTCGGCCGGGTCCGCTGGTGCTGTTCCGGATGCGGATTTGCTGCGGGCCGTTGAGGGGGCGTGGGCGGATATTCGGGCGAAGGTTCGGGAGTTCGGGCCTACGGTGCAGGCGTTGTTGTCCGGGGCCACGGTGTCGCGGATCGACGGGGATGTGATCGTTTTCGCGCATCAGCACGCGCCGTTGGCGCAGCGGTTGTCGGATCCGCGGAATCTGGAGGCAGTGCGATCGGCAGTGCGCGCGGTGCTCGGTAGCGATCACCCGGTGCGCTGGGAGGCCGGTGGCGCCACGCCCCGGCCCGCCGCGACCGCGCCGAAGGCGGGTGGCCGGGGACGGGGTGCGGCCGGACAGCAGGCCGGAAACGCGCCGGGACGTGAATCCGGCAATACGGCCGGGCGCGGTTCGGATGCGCCCGCGCCGCCGCGCTTCTCGCGGCCGAGTCAGGCCAGGGCCGCGGCGTCCGATACCGCGACGGGCGGCGGTCAGCGGCCCACGGCGAATTCGGATGCGCGCCAATTCCGTCCGGACGACGACATTCCGCCGCCCGACTTCCCGGATCTACCGGATGACCCCGGACCGGTCGACTACGCGCCGACCGACGGTGTCCCGCCGCCCTCCACGCCGGAGGAGGAACAGGAGATGCTGGCCGAGTCGCAGACCCCGGTGGCGCCGGGGGATCGGCGCGACCCGGACGAGGTCGCCCTCGAACTGCTGAAAAGTGAGCTGGGTGCCACACGGCTGGACGGTTGACAACCATCGTTCAGACGACGTTAAGTTAACCGGAGTTCGCACACGACGGTAGTATGAACGGGTGGTCGCGAGCTCCGGCGTCGCAAGGTTCTATGGTATGCGCAGGCATACGGCTCTGCGGAACCCGTCATCGCCGCTGCTTGTCGACTTTTGTACAGCGTCAGGACGACCGGTCTCCGGGCCGGTCGGCGAGGTCACTCGCGGCTGCGCCGCATACGCGGTGTCGCTGCATAACGCGCTCGAACGGTGACGTTCGGACGCCGCATAGAGCGTGGACGGACGAAGGTTCGGCCGCCGCACCCTAAGGAAGGAAACACTCCGATATGACCACAGAGGCCTACATTTACGAGGCCATCCGCACTCCACGTGGCCGCGGCAAGAAGAACGGTTCGCTGCACTCGGTGAAGCCGATCGATCTGACTGTTGGTCTGATCCAGGAGCTGCGCGTTCGCTTCCCCGACCTCGATGAGGACCGGATCTCCGACCTCATCCTCGGTGTCGTCGCACCCGTGGGCGATCAGGGCGCCGATATCGCCCGCACCGCGGTAACCGTGGCCGGCCTGCCCGATACCGTCGGCGGCTTCCAGCTCAACCGCTTCTGCGCCTCCGGCCTCGAGGCCGTGAACCTGGCCGCGCAGAAGGTCCGTTCGGGCTTCGACGACCTGGTCATCGCCGGTGGCGTGGAGTCCATGTCCCGGGTGCCGATGGGCTCCGACGGTGGCGCCTGGGCCCTGGACCCGGCCACCAACTACGACACCTACTTCGTGCCGCAGGGTGTTTCCGCCGACCTGATCGCCACCATCGAGGGCTTCAGCCGCGATGACGTCGACGCCTACGCCGTGCGCTCGCAGGAACTCGCCGACAAGGCGTGGACCGGCGGCTACTTCACCAAGTCGGTCGTTCCGGTCAAGGACCAGAACGGCATCATCGTGCTCGACAACGACGAGCACCGCCGCCCGGGCACCACCTCGGAGGACCTGGCCAAGCTGAACCCGTCCTTCGCCGTGGTCGGCGAGATGGGCGGCTTCGACGCCGTCGCGCTGCAGAAGTACTACTTCGTCGAGAAGATCAACCACGTCCACCACGGCGGCAACAGCTCGGGCATCGTCGACGGCGCCGCGCTGGTCCTGGTCGGTACGGAAGAGGCGGGCAAGGCCTCGGGCCTGACCCCGCGCGCCCGCGTCGTCGCCACCGCCACCAGCGGCGCCGACTCCACCATCATGCTCACCGGCCCGACTCCGGCCGCGAAGAAGGCGCTGGCCAAGGCCGGTCTGTCGATCGATGACATCGACCTGGTCGAGATCAACGAGGCGTTCGCCTCCGTGGTGCTGAAGTTCCAGAAGGACCTGCAGGTTCCGGACGAGAAGCTGAACGTCAACGGCGGCGCCATCGCGATGGGCCACCCGCTCGGCGCCACCGGCGCGATGATCACCGGCACCATGGTCGACGAGCTGGAGCGCCGCAACGGCCGCTACGCGCTGATCACCCTCTGCATCGGTGGCGGTATGGGCGTTGCCACCATCATCGAGCGCGTCTAATCCCAACCGACAGCTGAGAATTCGCGCGGCATGAGCGTCAGGCCCGGAGGAGGCAGCTTGCGTAACCACGCAGGGCCCGCGAATGCCGCAATCAAGCAAGGAGACACAGAGCTGTGAGTGACACCAACATGATCGGTTGGGAGCAGGATTCGGACGGCATCGTCGTTTTGACGATGGACGACCCGAACCAGGGCGCCAACACGATGAACGAGCTGTACAAGACGTCCATGACCGCGACCGTCGAGCGGCTCGAGGCCGAGAAGGACAGCATCACCGGCGTGGTGCTGACCTCGGCGAAGAAGACCTTCTTCGCGGGCGGCGACCTGAAGAACATGATCAAGGTCGGCCCGGAAGACGGCCAGGCCCTCATGGAGGAGCTCGACACCATCAAGTCGGCGCTGCGCCGGCTGGAGACCCTCGGCAAGCCGGTCGTCTCCGCGATCAACGGCGCCGCGCTCGGCGGCGGCCTGGAGATCACCCTCGCGACCCACTACCGCATCGCCGCGGACGTGCCGGGCGTGCAGCTCGGCCTGCCCGAGGCAACCCTGGGCCTGCTCCCCGCCGGTGGCGGTGTCATCCGCACCGTGCGCATGTTCGGCCTGCAGGGCGCGCTGATGCAGTTCCTGTTGCAGGGCAACAAGTACCGGCCGGGCAAGGCCAAGGAGATCGGCCTGATCAACGAGGTCGTCGGCTCGATCGAGGAGCTGGTGCCCGCCGCCAAGGCGTGGATCAAGGCCAACCCCGAGGGTGGCGTGCAGCCGTGGGACAAGAAGGGCTTCAAGATCCCGGGCGGCACCCCCGCCAGCCCGGCCTTCGCGGCGAACCTGCCCGCGTTCCCGGCCAACCTGCGTAAGCAGCTCAAGGGCACCAACATGCCGGCACCGCGGGCGATCATGTCCGCTGCGGTCGAGGGCTCGCAGGTCGATATCGACAACGCCTCGCTGATCGAGTCGCGCTACTTCGTCTCGCTGCTGACCGGCCCGGTCGCGAAGAACATGATCCAGGCGTTCTTCTTCGACCTGCAGTCGATCAACAACGGCGGTTCGCGGCCCAAGGATGTCCCGAAGAAGGAGATCCGCAAGGTCGGCGTGCTCGGCGCGGGCATGATGGGCGCGGGCATCGCCTACGTCTCCGCGAAGGCGGGCTACGAGGTCGTGCTGAAGGACGTCACCATCGAGGCGGCCGAGCGCGGCAAGAACTACTCCGAGAAGATCGAGGCCAAGGCCCTTTCCCGCGGTAAGACCACCGAGGAGAAGTCCAAGGCGCTGCTGGACCGGATCAAGCCGTCCGCGGATGCGGCCGACTTCGCCGGTGTCGACTTCGTCATCGAGGCCGTCTTCGAGAACACCGAGCTCAAGCACAAGGTGTTCCAGGAGATCGAGGACATCGTCACCCCCGATGCGCTGCTGGGCTCCAACACCTCCACGCTGCCGATCACCGGTCTCGCGACCGGCGTGCAGCGCCAGGAGGACTTCATCGGTATCCACTTCTTCTCGCCGGTCGACAAGATGCCGCTGGTGGAGATCATCAAGGGTGAGAAGACCTCCGACGAGGCGCTGGCCCGGGTGTTCGACTACACCCTCGCCATCAAGAAGACCCCGATCGTGGTCAACGACAGCCGTGGCTTCTTCACCTCGCGCGTGATCGGCACCTTCGTCAACGAGGCGATCGCCATGCTCAACGAGGGCATCGAGCCCGCGACCATCGAGCAGGCCGGTCTGCAGGCGGGCTACCCGGCCGCGCCGTTGCAGCTGTCGGATGAGCTGAACCTGACGCTGATGCAGAAGATCGCCAAGGAGACCCTCGAGGCCGCGCAGCAGGGCGACGCCACCCTGGGCGTCAAGCGCCACCCGGCGCAGGACGTCATCGACTACCTGGTCGAGCAGGGTCGCCCGGGTCGCCTGGGCAAGGCCGGGTTCTACGAGTACGACGAGGACGGCAAGCGCCTCGGCCTGTGGGCGGGTCTGCGCGAGCACTTCAAGACCACCGCCGGTTTCGGTGTGCCGCTGCAGGATCTGATCGACCGCATGTTGTTCATCGAGGCCATCGAGACCCAGAAGTGTTTCGACGAGGGTGTGCTGATCACCACCGCCGACGCCAATATCGGCTCGATCTTCGGCATCGGCTTCCCGGCCTGGACCGGTGGTGTGCACCAGTTCATCGTCGGTTACCCGGGTGGGCAGGCGGCCTTCGTGGAGCGCGCCGACTATCTCGCCAAGACCTACGGCGAGCGCTTCGAGGTGCCGGCCTCGCTGCGCAAGTAGTCCCGCCGTAATCGGCAGAGCCCGTCACCGCATGTCGCGGTGGCGGGCTTTCGCCGTTTTCCGGGGCGCGATTTCGAGCGCAGTTAACCTCGTCGATCGACCAGGTCGTTACGGTGGGCAACCGTGGTTAGACGTAGACGAACCCTGCTCGTCGCGACCCTCGCCGTCGCGTGCGCCGTCGCCCCGGTCGCGCAGGCGGCACCCGAGCCGAGCGCGGCCGCGCCGGTGCGCCTGCTCGGCGCGCAGATCATTCCGCACGATCTGGATTTTCTCGGCACCACTGTCGGCGGCCTGTCGGGCATCGACTTTCAGCCCCGGACCGGCGAATACGTCCTGATCAGCGACGACCGCTCGGAGAGGAACCCGGCGCGCTTCTATACCGCCCGCTTCGGTGTCGATGAAAACGGTATGGGCCCAGTGGCTTTCACCGGAACCAGTCCGCTGCGCACCGCGGACGGTGCCCGCTACGACCCGAAATCGCTCGACCCCGAGGAGATTCGGGTCGACCCGTGGACCGGTGACTACTACTGGACCCAGGAGGGTGAGCGCACCGACACCGTGCGCACCGACCCCGCTGTTCGGGTCACCCATCCAGACGGCACCTTCGCGGCCGAACTGCCGATCCCGGAGAACGAGAAGATGCGGCCGGCGACTGGTCCGCGCCAGAATCTCGCGCTGGAGGGCGCGACGTTCGCGGCGGGTGGCGCGTTATTCGTGACCTCCGTCGAGGGCCCGCTGCTGCCGGACGGTCCCGTCGCTACCGTGAAAAGCGGTGCCACCTCCCGCATTACGGTTCAAGCGCGGTTCGGTCCGCTGCTGGCTCAGTATGCGTACCCGATGGAGCCGGTATTCGCTGAGTCGCGGCCCGATCCTGGTCAGGGCATGAACGGCATCGCCTCGATCTTGGCGGCCGACCCACTCGATCCCACGAAATTCCTTGTCCTGGAACGATCTTTCGTGCTCGGCGTCGGCAATAAGATCCGGATCTACGAGATCGACACCAATGGCGCGACCAACATTCTGGACGCCCCGCTCGGCAATGCCCGACCGGTCGCCAAGCGCCTGCTGGTCGATCTCGCCGATATCGGACTGGATCCCGTCGACAACATCGAGGGGATGACCTGGGGGCCGCGTCTGCCCTCGGGCGAGCGGACCCTCGTGCTGGTCAGTGACAACAACTTCGCGGACCAGCAGCTCACCCAGCTCGTCGCACTGGCTGTCCGATAGATGGCTTCAAGATGGAGCCCGCCAACGCATTTCGCGATGGCGGGCTTAGTTCCGTCAGCTGGAGCGCAGGTCCTCGGCGGCCTCGTGGTACGCGTCGGTGGCGCGGGTGAAGTAGTCGAAGAGGACTTCGCGTTGCTCGGGTGAATAGCCGGCGATGATTTCGCCGATGCGGCGGCGGGCGGGGGCCAGGATTTCGTCGAGATCGGCTGGCTTGCCGATCAATTCGACGATGACCTTGCGACGGTCGCCGGGGACCGGCACGCGGCGTACGTAGCCCGCGTCTTCGAGGCGGTCGATGAGTCGGGTGGTGGGGCCGGTGGTCAGTCCGCTGCGGGTGCCCAGTTCGCCGGGGGTCATGGCCCCGTTGAGCTCCAGGATGTTCAGCGCGTAGAGGTCCGTCGCGCCCAGATCGACGGCTCGGGCCCCGGCCTGTCCGTGCAGCATCACCGCGCTCAGATAACGGCGATAGATCTCGCTCGCGTCCGGGCGCGTCGACGGTGTTGACACGGATACCTCCATCTTCTAATCTCTTCTTTAACGAAGAGACTTCTTGAATGAAGAAAGATCTCTCAAGAAGAAATCTAACATGGAGGACCGCTATGAACACCACCGAGGCCAAGGAAATCCACGGTGTGCTCGCGGAACTGATCGAGGCATGGGGCCGCGGCGATGCCGACGCCTACGGCGCGGTATTCACCGAAGATGCCACCTACACAAGCTTTCTCGGCACGCTCTACCGCGGCCGCGCCGACATCGTCACCTCGCACCGGGCCCTGTTCGGCGGCGTACTGAAGGGCACCCGGCTGGCCGACGATATCGTCGACCTCCGCTTCTACGGTCCGGACACCGCTGTGGTCAACAGCCACGGCGACACCTACAAGGGCAAGTCCAAGCGCGCCGACCAACTCACGAAAACCCAGACCTACACCCTGGTCCGCCGCGAGGGCCACTGGCTGATCGCCGCCTTTCAGAACACCAAGCGCAACCGGCTCATGGAGCGCATCACCTACCTGTCCGCTCCTGAAGCCCGCCCCGCCGCCGAGCGCTGACCGAGCCGGCGCGGCGGGAACCACGCTGTTTCGAAAGTCACCCACTCGGGTTGATACCGCGCTACGTTGGAGTATGCGCAGACATATCGGGCATCGCGAGATCGTTTCGCGGTGTCCGATGTCCGCTTGTTCCCTGATCGCCGGTGACGCCGATTCGATGTGAGTTCGAGGTGGTCACGTGAGTCCACAGATGCGTTCAGGCAAGGCAAAACCCGAATCGACTCCGGCCGAATCGGACACGCAGCGACATGCGCCCATCGAGATCGTCGATGAGTTGGAAGCGATGGGCCTGTCGAGTGCGGTCGAGATCGGCCGAGGCGGGTTCGGGGTGGTGTATCGCTGTGTCCAATACGCGCTGAACCGGGTGGTCGCGGTCAAGGTGCTCTCCTCGGAGATCGATGCCCAGAGCCGCGAGCGGTTTCTGCGCGAGGAGCAGGCGATGGGCCGCCTGTCCGGCCATCCGAATATCGTCGACATCCTGCAGGTCGATGTCACCCCGACCGGTCAGCCGTTCATCGTGATGCCCTACTGCACCCGCGGTTCGCTCGAACAGCTCATTCGTGAACAGGGCCCGCTCACCTGGGCGGATTCACTGCGTGCCGGGGTGAAGCTGGCGGGCGCGATCGAGAGCGCGCACCGCGCCCAGATCCTGCACCGGGACGTCAAACCGGCGAATGTCCTGCTCAGCGCCTACGGCGAACCGCAGCTGACCGATTTCGGGATCGCCAGGATTCCAGGCGGTTTCCGCACCTCCAGCAGTCTGATCACCGGCTCGCCCGCCTTCACCGCACCCGAGGTGCTCCGGGGCGACGAGCCGACCGTGCGCTCCGATATCTACGGCCTCGGCTCGACGCTGTTCGCGTTGCTGACCGGACATGCCGCCTTCGAACGGCAGTCGGGGGAGAAAGTCGTCGCGCAGTTTCTGCGGATCACCACCCAACCGGTGCCCGAAATACACGGGCACGACATCCCCGACGATGTCGCCGACGCCATCCAACACGCGATGGCCACCGACCCGAGCAAGCGTCCCGCCTCGGCGTTCGACTTCGGCGAGCTGCTGCGCACGGTACAGCGTGAGCACGATCAGATGCCCGATGAGATGGCGCTACTGGACACCTCGGTGGTGCCGGACGAGGTGGACCACGCGAATCCGGTCGAAACGACCACGACCCGGCCCGCGGTGACCGCGCGCCGCAGTTGGCCGCTGACCTTGCGCCCCGCGGTGTCACAGCATCCGGCCAATTCGAGTTCGGCGGCGACGCTGCCGCCGACGGCCGCGACCAAATTCCGGCCGCCCACCCCGGCCCGCGATCCGGTGCCGCGCCCTCGGCTGCTGGACATCCTGCGCGCCGGTGGCCGGCGTCGGCTCGCGGTGATCCACGCGCCGGCCGGATTCGGCAAGAGCACGGTGGCCGCCCAATGGCGCACCGAGCTGACCGACGCCGGTGTTGCCGTCGCCTGGCTCGGCGTCGATCAGGACGACGATAACGAGATCTGGTTCCTGGCCCACCTCATCCAGGCGATCCGGCGGGTTCGCCCGGATATCGGCGAGGGGCTGGACCAGGTGCTCGAGGAACGGCCCGCCGACGCGGTCGCCTACGTCATCTCGACGCTGATCGATGAGATCCACGCCAGCGGCTTCACCGTCGTGGTGATCGTGGACGATTGGCACCGGGTCAGCGATGCCGGTGTGCATCGGGCGATGGATGTGTTGCTGGACAACGGATGTCACCATCTGCGCTTCGTGGTGACCAGCCGGAAACAGTCGGGCCTGCCGACCAGTCGGATGCGGGTGCACGACGAACTGGTCGAGATCAGCTCCTCGGCGCTGCGCCTGACGGCGGCCGAGACCAAGGACATTCTGCTGCGGCGCAACGGTTTCGCGCTCACCGACGACCAGGTCGAGGCCATCCATTCGGCCACCGACGGCTGGCCGGCGGCCGTCCAGCTGGTGAGTTTGTCATTGCGCGGCAATATCGATCCGGATCGGTTGATCGAGAATCTCGCCGAGGGTAGCCACGGCATCCGCGAGTATCTCGCCGAAAACGTGTTCGACACACTCGAACCCAGGATGCTCGACTTCCTCACCGCGATCTCGGTCACCGAGCGGGTTTCCGGTTCGCTGGCCTCGGCGCTCTCGGAGGATCCGGAGGGGGAACAGCTGCTGGAGCAGGCCGAACAGCGCGAGTTGTTCGTACGGCGCATCGCCCACGATCCCGAGTGGTTCCGGATGCAGCCGCTGTTCGCCGAACATCTGCGGGCGCGGTTGGAGCGATCCGATCCGGCCAAACTGAAGGCATTGCACCGCAAGGCAGCTCGCTGGTACGCCGAGCATCAGCTGCTGCGCAAGTCGGTCGACCACGCACTGGCGGCGACGGACCTGAAGATGGCGCTGGACCTGCTCGAGAGCGGGGGTATGGACCTCATCGACAAGTCCCGCCTGGCCACCCTGCTCGGGACGGTATCGAAACTGCCTGTGCAACAGGTGGCTTCGCGGTCCAAGCTGCTGATGGCGGTCGCCAGGGCGAATGTGAATCTGCAGCAGTCCAGCGCGGCGCGCACGGCTCTCGGCCGATTGTCGAATGTACTGGCGCGCGGTTCGTCGACCGACGCCGATGTGGTCCGCCAGCGCTGTCAGGCCGCGGTGCTCGCGGCCTCGGATCAGATCGCCCGCGATCACACCGAGGGCGTGCTGGACCGCGTGGCGGATTGTCTGGAGAAGCCGGATGAACTGCCCGCCTGGACGGTATCGACCGCGGCGAATCTCACCTCGTTCGTGCGACTGTGCGAATTCGATTTCGTCGGCGCGCGCGAGATCCAGGACTGGGCGGCGCCGTATCACGCCAGGTCCAAGGATCCGCTCGGCGCGGTGTTCGGGCTGTGCGGACAGGGCGCGGCGGCCTATGAACAGCTCGATATCGCCACTGCCACACAGTGTTTCCAGCAGGCATGGGAGACCGCGCGGGAGAAGGCCGGACCGCGCTCGCACGCGGTGCGGGTGGCTGCCGCGCTGCTCGGGGAATTGAACTATCGGCGAGGCGATCTGGACACCGCCGATCGGTTGCTCGATGACAGCCACCAGCTCGTCACCCACGTCGGGCCGGTCGACTTCCTGATCTCGACCTTCGTGATCGGCGCACGGGTCAAGGCCGCGCTCGGCGATCTCTACACCGCCACCGCCCGGCTCGACGAGGGCGACCGAATCGCGATCGATAACAAGCTGATTCGGCTCGCCGCGCACATCCGGGCCGAGCGGTTGCGGCTCGGCCTGCTGACCGATTCCGCCGCCCGGCGGGCCGCCGACACCGCGACCGGCTACGAGTCGGATATCTCCGGAACCATCCACCAGGCGCATCGGATGACGGGCTCGGCGGCGTTGGCCGCCGAGGCGGAGGAGATCGCCGCGATCCGCGCCCTGCTGGCCGAACACCAGCTGCGCGCCGATGACCGAGCGGTGCGCCGAGCCAGAGCGCTGCACGGCCGAATGATCGAACAGCACCGCCCCCGCGCGGAACTGGACACCGCACTGCTGCTGGCCGAATGCCTGGCCGCCTCCGGCTGGGTGGGCGAAGCCACCGCCCTCCTCCTACCCGCCGCCGCCACCTGCGCCGAACACGGCTGGACCATGCCACTACTGGACGCAGGCCCCGGCGTACTGGCCATCCTCCGCGTCCTGCGCACCGAAACCCACTCAACACCAGGCCAACCCACCGACACCCCCCTCCCCGCCCTCTTCCTCGACGAGCTCCTGGGCTGACACCAAGATCAGGTGGAACTGCTGGCGGGATCGGCCGAGAAGCCGACACCGCCAGTTCCACCTGATCTTGATCCTCGACCGAGGACGCGACTGCGCTGGATTTGCTGGGATTGCGCCACCGTACGCTGGGAGTCGTGAGTTACGACCACGTCTTGTTGCCGTCCGGTGTCGCCTCGACAATCGCGCAGGTCGACGCGTATCTGGCCACTCAGCAGGGCAAACCCGAGTCGGAACCGGTTGCGGCGATAGCGGCGGAGCTGAACAGACGCAATGCCGAGTTACCGGAGCAGGACGGCTTCCTCAGCACGGTTCCGGTCGGCGGCGCGGCGACCGGCGCGGTGCTGCACGTGCCGTGTCCCTACGACGCGATCGGATTCGTCCGGCACCTGCTCTTCGAGATCGCGACGCCGCTGAACTACGCCGTCTACGATCCGCAGCTGGCCTGGCTGATCGACCCGGTCGGACATGTACCGGCACTGGTCACCCACGGTGGCGCGGGCGAATTCCCCTACGTGACGAAAGCACTTGCCGACCAGTGGGTTTCCGAGCTGGCCCCGCCGAATCCGTACCTGGTCGTCGAACGGGACGAGCAGGTCTACATCCAGACCTATCGCGACAAATCCGGAACGTTCACCCTCGAGTATCGAGACGGCGCCCCGGATAAGCACTTCGGCATCACCGTCACCGACCCACAGACCGTGGCGGAGCTGATCTGGGATTGGGCCACCGATGACCGCACCCGGCTGCAGGCGCTGCCGTGGAGCCGAATCACCCTCTGACGGTCACTGATTCTGCACGGCCAGGCGGCCGGCCAGGGCGATGAACGACGCACCGAAGACCCGGCGCATCCAGGTGACCACGACGGGTCGCGAGATCACCTGGTCGCGTACGGCGGCCGCACACGCACCGTAGATCGCGAACACCAGGAACGTGGCGACCATGAAGATCCCGCTCAGTTCGAGCATGCGCGCCAGCACATTCGGTGCGCCATCTTCGCTTGCGATCGCTTGCGGGTCGCTCGAAAGGGTCGGCACGAACTGCGGCAGGAACGCGAAGAAGAAGATCGTCAGCTTCGGGTTGAGGATATTGAGCAGCACCGCCGAGGTGATCACCTGCCGCGCCGAGGGCGCACCGCGCTGTCCGGACTCCTGCTCCGGCACGGCGAGTGCGCCCTTGTCCCGGAAGGTATTCCACGCCATGTACAGCAGATAGGCGACACCGAGGTACTTCAACGTCTGGAACGCGACGGCACTCGCGTTGAGCAGCGCGGCCAGTCCGGTCACCGCCGCGACCATATGCGGAATGATGCCGAGCGTGCAGCCGAAGGCCGCGATCACACTGGCCCTGGTCCCCCTGGACAGTCCGGCCGCCAGCGTGAACAGCACGCCGGTCCCGGGTGTGGCGACGATGACGAGCGTGGTCAGCAAGAACTCGATGCTCATCCCCGACACAGTAACCCGTGCATGTCAGGGCGCAACCCCCGATCTACAACGCCCGCCGACCCGAGAGCGCGCGCCCCAGCGTGAGCTCGTCGGCGAATTCGAGATCGCCGCCCATCGGCAGTCCGGAAGCCAATCGCGTCACCGACAAGCCCGGGAAATCCCGCAGCATCCGCACCAGGTAGGTGGCCGTCGCCTCGCCCTCGGTATTCGGATCGGTCGCGATGATCACCTCGCTGACATCGACGCCGTCCTCCTGATTGCCGATGCGCGCCAACAACTCTCGAATGCGCAGCTGATCCGGTCCGATGCCGCTGAGCGGATCGAGCGCGCCGCCGAGCACGTGGTAGCGGCCGCGGAACTCCCGGGTGCGCTCGATGGCCTGCACGTCCTTGGGCTCCTCGACCACACAGATCATGGTGCGGTCCCGGCGCGGATCCGAGCAGATGCGGCACATTTCGTTATCCGAGACGGTGCCGCAGAGCACGCAGAACTGCACACCGTCGCGCACCTTCTGCAGAGCGGCCTGCAGCCGATCGATTTCCGGCGGCTCCACCTGGAGCAGATGAAATGCGATGCGCTGCGCGCTCTTCGGACCGACGCCGGGCAATTTGCCCAACTCGTCGATCAGATCCTGGACCGGGCCCTCGTACAAAGACGTCCCCGGATCAGAAGTCGGGCAGGCCGGGCAGCGAGCCGCCACCGGCCAGCGGACCGAGTCGCTCGGCAGCCAAGTGCTGTGCGTTGGACATGGCGTCGTTGATCGCGCCGATCACCAGATCCTGCAGCCCTTCAACATCGTCGGGATCGACGATCTTCGGGTCGATGGTCAGCGCGACGACCTCGCCGGTCGCCTTGATCGTCACCTCGACCAGGCCACCACCGGCCTGACCCTCCACTTCGGTTGCCGCGATCTCGGCCTGGGCCTGCATCACCGCCTGCTGCATCTGCTGCGCCTGGGCGAGTAACTGCTGCATATCGAACTGACCACCGGGCTGCACGGCTTGTCCTCTCTGCGGAAAGTGTCGTGGTCCAGCCTAGCGGGCAGGCGAAACGCGGTCCGTCCGCAGCCCCGGCCGCAGGCAACCGACGCATAACGGATCGACTGTTCGCCGCGCCGGACGGTCACGATCAACTTACGATCAGTTGCGGGTCGGAGACGGGGTCGCGAGTTGGAGACAGCTATGAGCACGAACCGAGTACTTTTCATGAGCACCCTGGTGCTTTCCCTGGGATTTCCCAGCATCGTCGTGGGCATCCAAAGCCCAACGGCTGCCGCCGATTCCGGCATCGACACGTCTGCGGACGCCACTGTCGATACGTCTGCGGACGCCACTGTCGACGCGGTCTCGGACTACGGCGGCGGCTGCGTGCTCTACCCCGAAGACCGTGCCGCGACGATTGATTCGCTCCGTCTGCGCTGTTCGGCCGAACAGCAGGACGCGATCTTCCGGGATGCCCCCCTCGGCGACGTACCGCGCGGAACCACGAACGGCTGGGTGACCCGTCCACCGGTGATGGAGGCCCTCGCCCCTCCGTTCTGGATCGGCAAAAACTTCTACACCGGCCCCGACGGCGGCTACCTGATGAATCGGATCACCGGTGCGGGCATCGAGGCTTGGAAGGCCAATGTCTATGCCGCACCCGCGCTCACGGACGGCGCACCGACCTGGGTATTGAACTACGACCCGTCCCCGACCCCGCCGGTCTACGACGAAATCCGGGAGGTCACGCCCGGGGTGTGGTTCGGCTACTCGTGGTGGCGCGGTTTCTTCCAGACCACGCTGCTGCTGACCTTCGCGCTCACCTACCCCTGACATCGCACCTGCGCGGGTAACGGATTGATTGCCGTTCCAGGAACGCCGACGTGCCCGACCTACTATCGAACAATAGGTCGGGCAGCCGTTCAGCAATTCTGGAGACAGCATGAACGCACACCGCACACTGATATTCGGAATTCTCGCGACATCGTTGAGTTTCACCACGATATTGACGGCTTCAGCAGCAGCGGCAGATTCCGGCGCTGACGTATCCGATTACGGGTCGGGCTGCTATCTGGACCCCGGCAATCGAGCGGCAACGATCGATTCGCTGCGGTTTCGCTGCTCCGCCGAGCAGCAGGATGCGATCTTCCACGATGCACCGCGCGGCGCCGTCCCGATGGGCGTGACAAACGGCTGGGTCATCCGTCCGGTGGCCACGCAGACCTGGGCTCCTGTGGCGTGGATCGGCAAAACCTTTTACACCGGCCCCGACGGCGGCCGTCTGATGAACCGTCTGACCCCCGCCGGTATCGAGGCGCTGCCCGCCGACGTCTACACCGCACCCGCGATTCTCGACGGCGGTCCGACCTGGGTACTGAACTACGCCCCGTCCCCGATCCCGCAGATCTACGATGAAATTCGAGAGATCACCCCCGGCGTCTGGTTCGGTTACTCGTGGTGGCGCGATACCGCTGCGGAGACCATGTTGTTGGTGACCTTCGCGCTGACCAACTAGCCCATTCTTGACCCTCCCCGCACTGGAGGGTGTTCGCTGTGCATATGACAGCGACCGTCTCCATCGGGGAGTTCGCCAGGCTGACCTATCTCAGCGTGAAGACGCTCCGGTACTACCACGACATCGAACTGCTCGAACCCGCCGCGATCGACGCCGGGTCCGGCTACCGGCGCTACTCCGTCGATCAGGTGCCGCAGGCGCATCTGATCCGGCGGTTGCGCGGGCTGGATATGCCGCTGCCCGAGATCAAGTCGATGCTGATGGCACCGGACGAGGACACCCGCAACGCCACGATCCGCGCGCATCTCGAGCGCATGGAGGCCGAACTGCAACGCACCCAGGCGGTGGTCGCCTCACTGCGATCGCTGCTCACGCCGTCCGCGCCGATCGCGGTCGAATACCGTTCGGTGCCTGCGTTTCCGGCCTTGGCGGTCACCGATCTGGTCAGCCGGGAGCGGCTGGGCGCCTGGTGTGACGAGTCGTACAGGCTGCTGTACGAGACGCTCGCTACCGCGCATATCGAGCCCGCCGGTATAGCGGGAGCCACCTACTCGATGGAGTTCTTTGAAAACGACGAAGGCGAGGTGGTGGCCTTCGTGCCGATCCCGACCGCCGTGCTCGACCTCGAACTCCCCGCGGGTGTGGCGATCATCGAACTACCGGCCCGCCGCTTCGTGATCGCCGTGCACAGCGGCCCGTTCGACGACTTCGACCGTACCTACGGCGCGCTGGGCAGCCATGTCGCCGAACACGACACCGCACTGCCCGAACCGGTTCGGGAGCTGTATTCGACCTCCCCGAGCGATACCGATGACCCGAGCCAGTACATCACCGAAGTCTGCTGGCCCATCGGTCGGCTATAAGAACAGGAGTACCACCATGACACTCACCCTCGAACATGTCGTGTTCGACTGCGACGACGCCGGGAGGCTCGCCGGCTTCTGGTCGGAGCTGCTGGAGCGGCCGCTCGATGCCGACGCGAGTCCGGAGTTCGCCTCGGTCGGGATGGGCGCCGGGCTCGCACCGGCGCTGATGTTCATCCAGGTGCCGGACAAGACTCCCGGCAAGAACGTGATCCACCTGGACTTCAAGGCGGACGACGCGCGCGCATCGATCGATCGCGCGATCGGGTTGGGCGCCAAGCGCATCGGCGACTTCGACGAGTACGGCGCACAGTGGACGACGCTGGCCGATCCGGAGGGCAACCTCTTCGATATCGCCGCCGGCTGAAATCGAAAAGGCCCGGTAGGTACCGGGCCTTTTCATCTGCCTCAGGACAGTTCGCGCTGCAGATTCGCCAGCACCTCGGCCTGAATCTTCTTCAGCCCCAACGGTGCGAAGATCCCCTCGAAGATGCCGGCGACACCGCCCGCGCCCTGCCACGAGGTGCGCAGCGTGACCTGCGAACCCGCACCGTCCGGCGTCACCGTCCAGGTGTTCACCAGCGTCGAATTCGAATCACGTTCGGTCACGATGGAATCCGATACCGAGACGACCGCATGCACATTGCGGGAACGCTTCTCGGTGGCCTGCAGGGTCCATTCGGCGACCGTGCCCGCACCCTTGCCGCCCTCGATCACCTTGTAGTCGCGGTAGTGCGCGGAGAGGATGCGCGGACGCACCGTCTCGTAATCCGCGATGGCCTCCAGTGCGCGCTGCGGATCCGCCGTGACGGCGATCGAACTGCTGGCGCTGACCTGTCCCACAATGAGCTCCTTGTCCTGGTCGCTCCGCTCCCCGCGGTTTCCCCTATCCTGCCCTGTCCACGCGGCTCGGTGACGTTCAGGTCGCAGTTGCGCGTCGCGATGTTGATCACCGCGCGCCGACCGGTCCGCACTGTTAGGCTCCGATCAGATTGCGCCGGAGGGGATCCATGCAATACAACGCGCGAAGCCGGAACCCGACACGGCCCGGATCACCGCTGGACTGACACGGCGAGTCCTGGGTATTCCCGATGCAACAGATCCGTGATATTTATCCCTCGTCGTCGGCCTCGAAGTGGCTCGGCGGACCGGTGCGTACTAGCGTCGAGGAGTGCCAGTGAGTCTGTTGGGGAAGGCCGGACACGCATCGGCCGCACACGAATCAGGGTTCGCCGCGCATCGAGCCGGGGTGGACCGGCTGTTGGCGAGTTACCGCGCGATACCCGGGGACGCCAACGTCCGGCTGGCCAAGAAGACCTCGAATCTGTTCCGGGCCAGGGCCGAGAGCACCGCCCCCGGCTTGGACGTTTCCGGTCTGGCCGAGGTCATCACCGTAGACGCCGAAGCCAAGACCGCGGACGTGGCCGGGATGACCACCTACGAGGATCTGGTCGCCGCCACCCTGCCCTACGGACTGGCCCCGCTGGTGGTGCCGCAGCTCAAGACGATCACCCTCGGCGGCGCGGTCACCGGCCTCGGCATCGAGTCGACCTCGTTCCGCAACGGCCTGCCGCACGAATCGGTCCTGGAGATGGATGTGCTGACCGGCGCGGGTGAGATCATCACCGCGACACCGGATGGCGAGAACGCGGATCTGTTCCACGGCTTCCCGAACTCCTACGGCACCCTCGGCTACTCGGTCCGCCTGAAGATCGAACTCGAGACCGTGCAGCCCTACGTCGCGCTGCGTCACGTCCGGTTCCATGACCTGCGTGAGTTGGAGTCGACGCTCGCGCGGATCGTCACGGACAAGACCTACGACGGTGAGCGCGTCGACTACCTCGACGGCGTGGTCTTCACTGCCGAGGAGAGCTACCTGACGCTGGGCCGCCAGACCGACGAGCCGGGCCCGGTCAGCGACTACACCGGCATGGACATCTACTACCGGTCCATCCAGCACGACTCCGCGCAACCCAAGCGTGATCGGCTGACCATCCACGACTACCTCTGGCGCTGGGACACCGACTGGTTCTGGTGCTCGCGCGCCTTCGGCACCCAGAACCCGAAGATCCGCCGATTCTGGCCGAAGCGCTACCGCCGCAGCAGCTTCTACTGGAAACTCATCGCACTGGATCACAAGTACCACATCGGCGACAAGCTGGAGGCTCGCCAGGGCAACCAGCCGCGCGAGCGGGTGGTGCAGGACATCGAGGTGCCGGTCGAGCGGACCGCGGACTTCGTCGAATGGTTCCTGCGCGAGATTCCGATCGAGCCGATCTGGTTGTGCCCGCTGCGGCTGCGTGAGTCGGATACCGAAACCAATGGACGCCCGTGGCCGCTGTACCCGCTGGAGCCGAATCGGACCTACGTCAACGTCGGATTCTGGTCCGCCGTCCCCACTGCCGCAGGTCAGCAGGATGGCAAGGCCAACCGCGCGATCGAGCAGACGGTGACCGAGTTCGACGGCCATAAGTCTCTGTACTCGGATTCGTATTACGGCAAAGATGAATTCGCCGCCCTTTACGGCGGCGAGATCTACACCGAATTGAAGAAGCGCTACGACCCGGACCAGCGATTGCTGGATTTGTATTCGAAGGCGGTGCAACGCAAATGACGACATTCAGGGACCGTTCCGATGTCTTCGCGGACCTCGGGACCAAACTCAGCATTGCCGAGATCTTCGAGATCCTCGTCGACGGCGAGGTGCCGATCCGGCTGACCGCATACGACGGCAGCGTGACCGGACCTGAGGACTCGGACTACACGCTCGAGATCAAGACGCCGCGCGGCATCAACTACCTGGCGACCGCGCCCGGTGACCTCGGTATGGCCCGCGCGTACATCGCCGGCGATATGACCGCGACCGGGGTCCATCCCGGCGATCCGTACGACATTCTCCGGGCGATGGACGGGCTGAAGTTCCGCCGTCCGTCGGCGCTGGCGCTGGTCACCATCGCCCGCTCGCTGGGGTGGGAGCGGCTCAAACCGATCGCGCCGCCGCCGCAGGAGACGCTGCCGCGCTGGCGCCGGATCGCGCTGGAGGGCCTGCGGCACTCCAAGACGCGCGACGCCGAAGCCATCCACCACCACTACGACGTCTCGAATACCTTCTACGAGTACGTCCTGGGCCCCTCGATGACCTACACCTGTGCGGTCTACGAGGACGAGGACCGGACGCTCGAGCAGGCCCAGGAGAACAAGTACCGCCTGGTCTTCGACAAGCTGCGGCTGAAGGAAGGCGATCGGCTGCTCGATATCGGCTGCGGCTGGGGCGGCATGGTCCGCTACGCGGCCAAGCGCGGTGTCAAGGTCATCGGCGCGACGCTATCCGCGGAACAAGCCGAGTGGGCCCAGGAGAAGATCGCCGAACAGGGGCTGTCCGATCTGGCCGAGGTGCGGCACTCCGACTACCGCGATATTCCGGAGGTCAGCTTCGACGCCGTCTCCTCGATCGGGTTGACCGAGCACATCGGCGTGCACAACTACCCGTTCTACTTCGACTACATCAAGAGCAAGCTGCGCGAGGGCGGCCTGTTCCTGAATCACTCCATCACCCGCCCGGACAACACCAGGACCACCAAGGCCGGTGACTTCATCGACCGCTATGTGTTCCCGGACGGCGAGTTGATCGGCTCCGGCCGGATCGTCTCCGAGATCCAGAATGTCGGCCTCGAGGTGATGCACGAGGAGAACCTGCGCGAGCACTACGCGCTCACCCTGCACGAATGGTGTAAGAACCTGGTCGCCAAGTGGGATGCCTGCGTCGAAGAGGTCGGCGAGGGCACCGCGAAGGTCTGGGGCCTCTATATGGCCGGTTGCCGACTCGGCTTCCAGCGCAACGTGGTTCAGCTGCACCAGGTGCTCGGCGTCAAGCTCGGCCCGAACGGTGAATCGGGACTTCCGCTGCGGCCCTGGTGGCAGCCGTAAGTATCAGCTGAGACTGCCCGTCCTAGCCCAGGAGTAGGGCGGGCGACTCAGCAGCGAACCGGCCCGTGCCCGTCGAGTGTCCGATTCAGGCGGTCCGGGTGATATCGGGGCTGTGCGTCGTGCAGGCACAGCCGCCGGCAACGTCGGCGCAATCGACGACGAAGGTGTGACGGGCGTGCTCGAGGTCGAGGCAGTCCTCGTCGGTGCATTCGGGGATCCGGCCGAGGTGGACGATGAGGGTGCCGTGGCAGTGGTCGATGGCGGATTCGCAGGACGGGCAGGTCGGCGCGCGCATGTGACCTCCAGACGAGATCGGTTCGTGAATCGGTCATATCACCCACGCTGATGGGGTGGTGGGAGGTCGGACGCGTGTCGCGCGACGGCATCGGCACGGCGGCTGTCCGGAAAACGACTGTTCATGCTGCTACACACCTGGCCAGGGTGTGATGAACTTGCTGCATGGGCATCAAGGTGTCGCTCGAACACCGGACCACCTACACCTTCGACCGGCTGGTGGAGGTCCATCCCCATGTGGTGCGACTGCGGCCGGCACCGCATTCGCGGACCAGGATCGAGGCCTACTCGATGCGGGTCACCCCGGACGATCACTTCTGCAATTGGCAGCAGGACGCGTTCGGGAATTTCCTTGCTCGGCTGGTCTTTCCGAATCCGGCGCGGGAGCTGTCGATCACCGTCGGGCTGATCGCGGACCTCGAGGTGATCAATCCGTTCGACTTCTTCGTCGAGGACTATGCCGAGTACTTCCCGTTCGCCTACACCCCGGAGCTGGTCACGGATCTGGAACCGTATCTGCGGCCGGTGGATGAATCCGAACCCGGTTCGGGACCCGGTGCGCTGGTCCGTGATTGGGTGCGCGCGCAGCTGCCGACCGATCGGCCACGCGCCATCGACTTCCTGGTCGCGGTCAATCACGCGCTGCGCCAGGGTGTCGGTTACACGATTCGGATGGAGCCCGGCGTGCAGTCGCCGGACCACACGCTGCGTGCCGCGATCGGATCGTGCCGCGATTCGGCCTGGTTGCTGGTGTCGATTCTGCGGGAGTTCGGGCTGGCGGCGCGATTCGTCTCCGGATATCTGGTGCAGCTGGCCCAGGATGTGCCCTCGCTCGACGGACCGTCCGGGCCGCCCGCGGATTTCACCGATCTGCATGCCTGGACCGAGGTGTATCTGCCGGGTGCGGGGTGGGTCGGGATGGATCCCACCTCCGGGCTGTTCGCGGGGGAGGGCCACATACCGCTGGCCGCGACACCGCATCCGACCTCCGCCGCACCGATCACCGGTGCGACCGGACGCACCATGGCGACGATGGATTTCGCCAATACGGTACGGCGGGTGCACGAGGATCCGCGAACCACGCTGCCCTACACCGCATCCCAGTGGGGGCGGATCACCGCCGCGGGTGCGGCGGTCGACGAGCGGATGGCCGCGATGGAGGTCGGGTTGACCATCGGTGGCGAGCCGACCTTTGTCTCGATCGATGACCAGACCGGCCCGGAGTGGACCACCGAGGCCGACGGTACGCACAAGCGCGAACGCGCGGTCGACCTCGCCGATCGGTTGCGTCGCGGCTACGCGCCGACCGGGCTCGTGCAGTACCGCCAAGGCAAGTGGTATCCGGAAGAAGCGTTGCCGCGCTGGGAGATCGCCGTCGCGTGGCGGGCCGATGACGAACCGGTGTGGACTCGACAGGATCTGCTCATCGATCCGTGGACGTCACCAAGGCTGGTTACTGTGGTCCCGGAGGGACAAACCGTCGTCGTCGAGCCGATGGCCGAGCACTCGGGGAGCGTGGCCCGGCCGCAGTCGACTGCGGACACAGATCCGGCCGACGGCGCGGTGGCGGCCGCTGGCGTCGGGAATCCGCCCGGGGCGCAGCCTCGTTCGGATTCGTCCGCCGCGGCGGACGGAAATGGCGGCAGCGGTGACGGCGCGGTGACTGCGGACGGCTCGGCGGTCCCGCGTACGCAGTGGCCGCCGCGTGCCGATGCGGAGTCGGCACGCGCATTGATCGCGCATGTCGCCGCGGGCCTCGGGCTCCCGGATGCCCAAGTGCGCCCGGCCTTCGAGGATCCGCTGGCCCGGTTGGCGGGCAGTATCCGTGCGCCACAGGGCGATCCGGTGGATCCGATCGATGATCTGGAACCGGAGCAGGATTCGGCACAGGCGCGCAAGGAGCTGTTGGCGCGCCTCGATTCGCCGGTTGTCGCGCCCACCGCGTACGTGCTGCCGCTGTACAGGCGTGCGGACGATTCCGGTTGGGCGAGTGCCGACTGGCGGATGCGGCGCGGCAAGTCGCCCGACCAGCCGGCGGGGCGAATCGTGTTGTCGGAGGGGGATTCTCCGGCCGGACTGCGGTTGCCGCTGGATGCCGTTTCCTGGCAGACGCCGCGGCCGCGGCCCGACAGCGACCCGCTCTTCATGGGACCGCTGCAGGTCCCATGGGCCGAACCGCCCGCGGTGGTGGAGGCCGCGGACTGGGAGCCGACCACCGCACTCGTCGGCGAGGTGCGCAATGGCAAACTGCATGTTTTCCTGCCGCCGCTGGAACAACTCGACGACTTCCTCGATCTGATCCGTCGTGTCGAGGCGGCCGCGGCCGCGGTAGGGCCGTCCGGTCAGCCGGTGGTGCTCGAGGGCTATGCCCCGCCCGTCGATGCCAGGCTGCGCACACTGTCGGTGACGCCGGACCCGGGGGTGATCGAGGTGAATGTGCAGCCCACCGCCTCCTTCGCCGAGCAGTCCGAGCTGCTCTCGACGCTGTACGAACAGGCCAGGCTGGCCCGGCTCGGCACCGAATCCTTCGATGTCGACGGCACGCACAGCGGGACCGGCGGCGGCAATCACATCACCCTCGGCGGGGTGACGCCCGCGCGGTCGCCGCTGTTGCGCCGTCCGGATCTGCTGGTTTCGATGCTCACCTATTGGCAGCGGCATCCGGCGCTGTCGTATCTGTTCGCGGGCCGGTTCGTCGGTCCGACCTCACAGGCACCGCGGGTGGACGAGGGGCGCGAGGACGCGCTCTACGAATTGGAGATCGCCTTCGCCGAAATCGGCAGGCTCAGGGGGCATTCGAACGCGCCATGGCATATCGATCGCGCACTGCGGCATCTGCTCACCGACCTCACCGGCAATACCCACCGCGCCGAATTCTGCATCGATAAGCTATACAGCCCGGAAACGGCAAGGGGCAGATTGGGATTGGTGGAGCTGCGCGGCTTCGAGATGCCGCCGCATTTCCAGATGGCGATGGTGCAGTCACTGCTGGTGCGCGGACTGGTCGCGCGGTTCTGGGCGAAGCCGTTGCGGGCGCGGCTGATTCGGCACGGTGCCAATCTGCACGGACGGTATCTGCTGCCGCATTTCCTGATGACCGATATCGCCGAGGTCGCCGCCGACCTGCGCGAGCACGGCATCGAATTCGATACCAGCTGGCTCGATCCGTTCACCGAATTCCGCTTCCCACGCATCGGCACGGTGGTGCTCGGCGATGTCGAACTCGAACTGCGCGGCGCGATCGAACCGTGGAATACCCTCGGCGAGCAGACCGCGGCCACCGGCACCGCCCGCTACGTCGACTCCTCGGTGGAGCGGCTGCAGGTCCGGGTGGTCGGCGCGGATCGCGACCGCTTCGTGGTGACCTGCAACGGCATGCCGGTGCCACTGCTGGCCACCGATAAGGCCGACGTTCAAGTGGCCGGGGTGCGCTACCGCGCATGGCAGCCGCCCAACTCGCTGCACCCGTCGATCACGGTCGACGCGCCGCTCGTCTTCGATCTGCTCGATGCCGAGACCGGACTGTCGCGCGGCGGCTGCACGTATCACGTCGCGCACCCAGGTGGCATGGCCTACGACGAGCCGCCGGTCAACGCGGTCGCCGCGCAATCGCGTCGCAACCGGCGGTTCGAGGCGGCCGGGCACACCACCGCTCGGGTCGATCCGGGGGTACTACGTGCGAAGATGGCAGCACAGTCCACTGACATCGGCGCGCCGGGCATCCTCGATCTGCGCCGGGCGCGCACGGTGTGGGGACTGGTCAGCGATCGGTAAGCGAGGGGCGGACCCGGGTCCGCGGCGCTCGAGGCAACGTCTGGCAGGGGAAGCGAGGTCGGCGCGGTGACTATGCGCGACGAAGCGCAACGGGGTTTGCGTGCCCAGGACGAGACGACGCTGCCGAATTCCGGACGGCTCAGCGTGCGCGAGCAGATCGCCGAACAGTTCGCCCGCTACCGCGCCGAGGGCGCCGATACCGCGGCCTATGACGAATGCGGTCGGCCGATGGGCGGCTACTACGACGAACTGGTCGATCCCGGGGGCGGCGTGCGGCGGATGTGGTCGGAGCTCTCGGCCGACTTCGTCGAGTTGGGCACGACCGGGCTCGGGCGGCTGGACAGCCGGGTGCGCAGGCTCATCGATGACGACGGCATCTACTACACCGAGGTCGGGGCGGCGGTTGATCCGGCCGTGCCGACGGCCTGGCGGTTGGATCCCATTCCGCTACTTGTCTCCGCGGATGACTGGACTCAGCTGGAAGCCGGGCTGGTGCAGCGGTCGCGGGTGCTCGACGAGGTGCTCACCGATATCTACGGTGCGCGCCGCACCATCACCACGGGACTGCTGCCGCCGGAGGTGGTGTTCGGCAACAGCGGGTATGTCCGCGCGGCGCACGGCATCACGATTCCCGGGCGGCATCAACTGTTCCTGCACGCCTGTGACCTCAGCCGATGGAGCGACGGGCAGTTCCGGGTGATCGCCGATTGGGCGCAGGCGCCCTCGGGCGCCGGCTACGCGCTGGCCGACCGCCGGGTGGTGTCGACGGCGATTCCGGAGGCATTCGAGCATTCCAATCCGCGACCGCTGACGCCGTTCGCCAGGGCGATGCGGTTGATGTTGATCGAATCCGCGCCGATGGCCGACGACGATGATCCGGTAGTCGTGGTGCTGAGTCCGGGCGTGCACTCCGAAACCGCCTTCGACCAGGCATATCTCGCCTCGACGCTGGGCTTTCCGCTGGTGGAGAGCGCGGATCTGGTGGTGCGCGACGGTGCGCTGTGGATGCGTTCGCTCGGCACGTTGAAGCGGGTCGATGTGGTGCTGCGCCGGGTGGACGCGGAATTCTCCGATCCACTCGATCTGCGGCCGGATTCGCGGCTCGGGGTGGTCGGGCTGGTGGAGGTGCTGCGCCGCGGCGCGGTGACCGTGGTCAATACGCTCGGCAGCGGGCTGCTGGAGAATCCGGCGCTGGCCGGATTCCTGCCGCGGATCTCGCGGGTCCTGCTCGGGGAGGAATTGGCGCTGGAGAGCGCGCCGACGTACTGGGGCGGCCTCGACAGCGAACGGTCACATCTGATCGCCAATCTGGATCGGCTGATCATCCGCTCGGCGGTGGACGGGGCGACACTGTTCGGTCCGGAACTGTCCAGTGCGCAGCGTGCGGAACTGGCGGCCCGCATCGAGGACCGCGGGTGGCAGTGGGTCGGGCAGGAACCCGCGCAGTTCTCGGTCGCACCGGCCGTTCATGGGTACGGCGGCCTGGCTTCGGCACCGGTTGGCATGCGGTTGTTCTCGCTGGCTCGGCGCGGTGGGTATACGGCGATGGAAGGTGGCCTCGGCCAACTGCGCCAGCGCCTGCAGCCCGAGCGAGTGGTCATCAAGGTTGCCGCCAAAGACATTTGGGTGCGTGCGGCGCCGACCGCCGTTGCCGCCATCGGTACCGAGCCCGCCCATGAGGAACGCGAACGCCGCGCGCCCGCCCTGGAACCGGTCAGTTCGCCCCGCGTGCTCAGCGATCTGTTCTGGATGGGCCGATACAGCGAACGTGCGGAAGCCGCTGTGCGGCTGTTGATCGCGACGCACGAGGCGTACCAGGACTATCGGTACCGGCCGTGGTTGAACGGTGCGGGCGCGTTGCCCGCGCTGATGGCCGCGCTGGCGCGGATGACAGGGACTTTGGCTCCGCTGAGTGTTCTGCCCGGCGGGGTGGACGTGGCCGAGGAGCCCAGTTCTGCTGGGGCAGTGCCGGGTTCCGGCGCGAGTGAGCCGGGTGCCGACCGAGGTCCTAGTGCGGCAGATTCGGATGTCATTGGAGCGCAGGGTGTCGGTGCGACCGAGCCGAGTCCGAAGGGGCCCACCGATGCGGTGCCCGAGTCGGGATCGACTGGGGCAGAGCCACGTTCGACGGGGGCGCAGTCACAATCGCAGTCGCAGAGGCCGATGCCGGAGCAGACTGCGGCTCGAGGGCAGCTGATGGTGGCGCCGGGGGCCGGTCGAGAGGGCCACGACTATCTGGTGGCGTTGACCGTGGACCAGAATATGCCCGGGTCGATGGCGTTCGCGATCAATCGGTACGGGTCGGCGGCGCGGGCGGTGCGTGATCAGTTATCGGCGGACACCTGGATGATTCTGGGTGCGGTGGACCGGGCGCTGGTCGAATATCGGTTCACCGGGGACGATCAGGAGACGGCACTGTCGGCGGTGCATTCGCTGTCGTTGGCGGCATTGCTGTCGTTGTCCGGCATCGGGGCCGAATCGCTGGTGCGCGACACCGGTTGGTATGTGATGGATATCGGCAAGCGGATCGAACGGGGGCTGTCGTTGACCGCGTTGCTGGCGGCCGCGTTGACGAAGTCCTATCCGGCGGAGGCCGAGCGGGTGGTCACCGAAACGGTCCTCAGCGCCACTGAGTCATCGGTGAGTTACCGTCGTCGGCATCGGGATTCGGTGCGGGTATCGGCCGTCGCCGGATTGCTGCTGTTCGACGCGAGCAATCCGCGCTCGCTGGCCTATCAACTGGATCGGCTCGAGGCCGACCTCCAGACGCTGCCGGGCGCCTCGGTATCCTCGCGCCCGCAACGGTTGCTGGCCGACACCAAGCGGATGCTGCGCCGCGTCGACCCGGCCGATCTGGATGTCACCGACGCCGAGGGCAGGCGTACCGAACTGGCCGAGCTGCTGGAGGGCGTGCACTTGCGGCTGCGCAAGATCTCCGAATCGTTCGAGACGACGAAACTGGCACTGCCGGTTGGTATTCAGCCACTGTGGGGTAGCACGAGGGTCGTTGGATGATGGCACGCAACGATGCCGCCCGGCGCTATCGGGTCGAGCATCGCACCACCTACAAATATTCCGATGAGGTCAGCAGCTCCTACGGGCGCGCATATCTGACGCCGCGCGAGTTTCCGGGGCAGCGCCTGCTCTCACACGAGATCCACATCGATCCATTGCCGTCGGACCGGTCGATCGGCACCGATGTGTACGGCAACACCACCTCGTATTTCCATGTCACCTCCGAACATACGAAGCTGGTGGTCACCGGCGAATCCATGGTCGAGGTGCAGGCGCAGGATCAGCACGCGGTGAGCGCGGCAGGCAAACCGTGGGAGCAAGCGCGCCCGAGCACGGCCAACGGCCCGTTGGCCGTGGAATTCACCCTCGACCTGCATCCGCCCGAGATCACCCCCGAGGTCATCGCGTACGCGGCCGAATCCTTGACTCCCGGCAGGCCGTTGCTGGCGGCGGTGACCGAACTCAATACCCGCATCCACGACGACTTCACCTACAAGTCCGGCTCGACCACCGTCTCCACCAGGGTCGCGGATGTCTTCGCCGCCCGCGCGGGCGTCTGCCAGGACTTCGCCAGGATCGGTGCGGCCTGCCTGCGCTCGCACGGACTGGCCGGGCGCTATGTATCCGGTTATCTGGCAACCGATCCGCCGCCGGGTAGGGAGCGCATGGTCGGCGTGGACGCCACCCATGCCTGGTCGGCGGTGTGGGTGCCCGGCGATACCGCCCACGATCGGACCGGACGCTGGATCGGCTTCGACCCGACCAACGATCAGTTCGCCGATGAGCGATACGTAACCGTGGCCTGGGGCCGCGATTACGCCGATGTGCCGCCGCTGCGTGGCATCATCTACACCGACGCCAAGGAGAGCTCCATCACCGTGTCCGTCGACGTGGCACCGGTGGCGGTGTATCGAGATGCGTGATTTCACCTGTCCGAACTGCGGACAGCAGTTGGCCTTCGAGAACTCCGTATGCCTGTCCTGTGCCAGCCCACTGGGTTTCAGCCTCGCCGACCGTGCGCTGGTGGTGATCGGCGACCCGCCCGGCGAGGCTGCGGTGGATCGGCCGGGCGGTGTGGTCGATCGCAACCGCTTCCGTCTCTGCGACAACTTGCATGTGGCGCAGTGCAATTGGCTGGTGCCGGTGCCGGACGAAATGGCTCGGCCAGGGTCCGAAACGTCCGGCGCGTCGCCCGAACCCGGATCGGCGCCGGTATTCGACGCCGGGTCGGCCACACCTGTCTCGAATGCGACGCCTCGGACCGACGCAGCGCCGAAATGCAGTGGGGGACAGCGACTTTGCGAGTCCTGCCGCCTGACCCGCACCCGGCCGAACGATCTCGATGCCCAGGGCCTCGATGGGTTCGCCGAAGCCGAGGCCGTCAAGCGCCGACTGATCATGGAACTGGTCGAACTCGGTCTGCCGATCGTCGGCCGGGACCGGAATCCGCAGACCGGTCTGGCCTTCGACCTGCTCTCCAGCGCCACCGACCGGGTCGTCACCGGTCACAAGAACGGTGTGATCACGGTGGACCTGGCCGAGGCCAACGACCCGCACCGCGAACAGTTGCGCATCGAAATGGACGAGCCCTACCGCACCCTGCTCGGTCATTTCCGCCACGAGATCGGCCACTACTACTTCGCCGTACTAGTCGACAATGACGATGCCATGCGACGCTTCCGTACCCTGTTCGGCGACCCCTACGCCGACTACCAATCGGCCCTGGACCGCCACTACTCACAGGGCGCGCCGGCAGGCTGGGAAATCAACTACGTCTCCTCTTACGCCAGCACGCACGCCGCCGAGGACTGGGCCGAAACCTTCGCCCACTACCTGCACATCCGCGACACCCTCGACACCGCCGCCGCTTTCGGTTTGGCCCCCGCGGGCGCCACCCTCGACCGCCCCCAGGTCGGCCGCGCGGGCTTCGACCACATCATCGACCTCTGGCTCCCCCTCGCCTGGTCGCTCAATATGGTCAACCGCTCCATGGGCCACGACGACCTCTACCCGTTCGTCCTCCCCGACCCGGTCCTGGAAAAGATGCGCCTGGTCCACGAACTCTGCGGCACCCCCGATCCGCGCTGACCGCGCGCACCCGTGGGTACGCGCGGATCAACGCCGCGCTGCGGCAATCAGTTAGCCAACGCCGTTGGTCACAATCATGTGCTCCGCTATGCCTTCCGGTGCCCATTGGTTTTGCGCCAGCGCCTCGTAAACACAGATGAGCAGCAGAATCCGGGCCCGCTGTCCGGCTGTCAATTCGGTATCCAGATAGGATTCCTGGACTCGCATGCCAGTGCCGGATACCCGGCGCGGGCTGGGCTCCGACATCAACCAGAACAACTCTGGCCCGATCAAGATCGAGCGTCCGCCGGTTTCGGTGAACCACCGGGACGAGTATTCGATCATCAGATCGGTGAATGCTTCTCCGCTGCTGATCGATTCGGCGAACTGGTTCAACGCGCCCGATCGATCGATGCCGCTCTGGATCACCGACGCTAGCCGGCCCGCGATCTCTCGGAATTGATCTATGCCCTGGTCTTGCCAAACGGTAAGTGCCATCGCTTACTCCATCGATGTGTCGGGTTGTGGCTGAAGCAGTTCGAGCTGGGTGAGCACCTCAGGCGCGGCTTGCCGCTGAGACGAGCAGTCCGCTGTCGCCTGTTAGAGAGGGTTGATCTTTGTCTGGCCGTTCGGGCCGGCGGTCGTGAACATCGGAGTGATCCGCGGCGACGTCGAGTGGCCGTTCCCTGGCAGTGCGCTGGCCAGTACCTTTTTCGGAGCGCCGGGCAGCGGGTCGGTATTCTCCAGGATCGCGGGTATCCGCATCGGTACGACGCGCTGGGGCGGCGGTGCCGAGTCCCAATCGTCCTGCGGTGCGGAGTCCCAATCCTCCTCTGCCACTGGGGCCCAATCCTCCGCGGCCATTGGGTCATGATCCGCCGCCGCCGCTGGGTCGTGATCCGCCGCCGCGGCCGGGTCGTGATCCGCCGCCGCCGCTGGGTCGCGATCCTCCAGCGGCACTGGGGCCGGATTTGCGATGCGTGTGTGCGCGCGTCGTCGCCCGAACAGCATCAGGGTGAGATGCACCGCGAACAGCATCGTCAACGGCATGCCCGCGTACAGCGACAAAGCCACTGGGCTACCCCCGATTTCGCGCGCGTACTCGATATTTCCGGCGACCGACACCAGGGTCCAGAAGACGAATAGTGCCGTGGCATACCACCAGCTGGAACTTCCCCTCCGGAAGGTGGCGGTGGCAATGATCGAACCGACGACCAGGCCATCGATTGCGATCGGCACATTGGCGGCGAGCGCCGGAGCCACCAGGTTTCGCACCGACAGGTCGTGCAACGCGGCAAACGACATTTCGAATGACGTTAGTGCGACGATGCCAGTGACGATTGCCGAAGCATGTAGCGGACGCGGCCGCCACGCCCGAAGTCGGCTCGCCAAGGATAGCTGACCGTCCGCCGGTGCCGACTGCTCCTCGAGCCGATCCGATCTCGCTGGTGTGATCGTCGCCATAGCGAGATCGTATCGTGCATAACCCATTTTTCCGCCGAGGCTCGAGGCGAAAAGCGCGTCGCGTTGCGCTCTTACAGCTTACCGAGCGACCAGTTGGCTACCCGATATCGGCGTCGCTGCGCGCTGCCGATCACCCACGACCAGCCCGAATCAGCGGTCAGGCGCGAAGGCGTTCGCGGCGGAGTTGATCGACCTCGGGGAGGTCGAGTGGCGGCAGTGAGTCGACGCCGAGTACGCGGGCAAGTAGGAGGTCGGCGAGTTCGGGGTTGCGGGCGAGGGCGGGTCCGTGCATGTAGGTGCCGATGGCGGAGCCTTGGACCACGCCTTCCAGGCCGTCACCGACACCGTTGCCGACGCCGCGGGTGACGCGGGCCAGGCCGGTCGCGTCGCCGCCGAGTTTGGTTCCGCCACGGTGGTTTTCGAAACCGGTGAGTGGCGCGGTGAGGCCGGGCAGCAGCGGGGTGGTGGTCACCTCGCCGATCGCGCGCTTCGACTGGGGGGACGTGGTGACATCGATGAGGCCGACGCCGTCGACGCGTTCGCCGGACGATGTCTCGTACCAGTGGCCGAGTACCTGGATGGCGGCGCAGATGGCAAGTACCGGAGCGCCTTTCGCGGCGGCCTGCTGCAGCCCCGGATAGCGCTGCAGGTGTCGAGTGGCCAGGCGCTGTGCCGAATCCTCGGCTCCGCCGAGGGTATAGATGTCCAGCGACTCGGGAACCGGGTCGGCCAGCGTGATTTCGACGATCTCGGCAGCGTGGCCGCGCATGCGCAGCCGCTGCCGCAGCACCAGTGCGTTGCCGCCGTCGCCGTAGGTGCCCATCACATCGGGCAACACCAGCCCGATCCGTACGGTCGATTCGGGCCCACCCGTCACTCGGCCACCACCCGCCATCGAATCGCTGCGCGATGCTGCACTCATGCTTGCTCCTCCAGATCGCGGTTCAGATCACGGAACGCGGTGTAGTTCGCCAGCACCTCGACCCGGCCCGCCGGACAGGATGCGATGGCGCGCAACGGATCCGGCACCGTGGTGTGCTCGACCCCGGCATAGGTGAGGCGCACCGCGAGGTCGGTGGCACGCTCGCCGGCGGCGACCACCTGCACGCCCTCGAAGTGCTCGAACCGCACATCCCACAACCAGGACAGATCCTCGCCATCGGGCACCTGCCCATTGACCGCGATCACCAGCCCGGCCGAATCGGGTTCGATCATCGACAGCGCCTCCTGCCAACCCGCCGGATTCTTCGCCAGCAGCAGCCGGGCGGCATGCTCGCCGACCTGCACCGTCCGGTAGCGGCCCGCGATCTCGCGCACCGTACCCGCCGCGGTCACCGCCGCCGCCGAATCCGCGCCGAGCACGACCGCCGCGGCCACCGCCTGTGCGGCATTGCCCTTATTGGCGCGGCCGGGCAGCGCCAGTTTCAGCGGCAGCCGGACACCGTCCGGCCCGACCAACTCGTCGCCGTCGAGCCACCAATTCGGTTCGGGCCGTTCGAAATCCGTGCCGGTGCTGCGCCAGTGCGCGCCCTCCCACACGATCGGCTCACCGCTGCGCGGACAACTCGTCGCATCCATCGACCAGCCGCTGCCCGCCGCGACCCATACGACATTCGGGTGGTCGTAGGCGATGGAGGTCACCAGTACGTCGTCACAGTTGGCGATCACCACGGTCTGTGGATGCCGTGCCAGCCCCGCGCGCAGCTTGCGCTCGATCATGTTGATCTCGCCGACCCGGTCCAACTGGTCGCGGCTGAGATTCAGCAGGATCACCACCGACGGGTTCAGCGAATCGGTGACATGCGGCAGATGCAGCTCGTCCACCTCGATCGCGGCCAGCGGCGTCCCGCGGTGCGCGCTCAGCGCGGCCACGATGCCCGCGTCCATATTCGCGCCGTCGGCCTGCGTGGCGACCTTGCCGAGCGTGCTCAACGCGGCGGTGGCCATCCGGGTGGTGGTCGACTTGCCGTTCGTGCCGGTTACCAGCACCGTGCGGCGGCCGCGGCCGAGCTGATCCATGATCGACTTATCGATCTGCAGTGCGATCAGCCCGCCGATCATCGATCCCTTGCCGCGGCCCGCCTTCTGCGAGGCCCACGACGCTGCCGCCGCCGCCCGCAGCGCGAGCCGCCCACGCACCGTTATGTCTGTCACGCCGCGAGTCTATGTGTTGTGCTCAGCAGCGCATCCGCTGCGCGGCCCGGATGCTCCGGTGTGCGCTATTTCGCAGTGACCGGGGCCACCGAGGGATGTGGCCCAGCACGTACAGGAGCTCACCCGTTGTAGAGCTTGGCGTTGTAGTTTTCCGGCGAGTAATACCGCTCCAGTTCCTCGACGGACTCGGTGACGTTGGTCTGGATCTCTTTCACCAGGCGGGCGTGGCTGGGCAGATCGTGGACCGGCCACTGCTGCGGCTCCCACAGGTGGCTGCGGATGAACGCCTTCGCGCAGTGGAAGAAGATCTGCTCGATCTCGACCTCGATCGCCAGGATCGGGCGGTGGCCGTGTACCACCATGTCGTCGAAGTACGGTGCGTCGCGGACCAGCCGGGCCCGGCCGTTGATGCGCAGGGTTTCGCGGCGGCCCGGAATGATGAACAGCAGCCCGACGTGCGGATTGCTGAGGATATTGAGATAGCCGTCGGCCCTGCGGTTGCCCGGTCGCTCCGGGATGGCCAGGGTGGTGTCGTCGAGCACCCGCACGAAACCGGCCGGATCGCCCTTCGGGGAGGTATCGCAGTTGCCCTCGGCATCGCTGGTGCTCAGGGCGATGAACGGGGTGGCGGCGATCCAGTCGCGGTCGCGGGGATGGAGTGCGACGCGTTCCTTGCCCGCGGCTCGCGGCATGACTTCCCCGAGCAACTTCCGCAGGTCTGCCGGATCGGTGATCGCTCTCCCGCCTCCCCGGAACTTTTGCCGGTCGTCGAGCATGTTGAGACTCCCGTTCCGGGCCGTCGGATACGCACCGGACCACCTTTGGGCGTGCCCGACGAGTTACCCATGTGCTCACGAAATCAGTGATTGCTTGTGCATTCTAAGGCAATCGGCGTCGGGATGTGATTCACAGTCGTACGTCGAACAGGTTGGGTTGGCCTGCGGCGTAGCGGTCGGCGTCGATGCGGCGCAAGGGCTCCAATTCGGTTGCGCGGTACAGCGTGAATTTGCGACAGCGTTCGGCATTCGACCCGGAGGCATCCAGGATGGCGTTCACCGCGTCGCGGGCCGCCTCGTTCGCGCCCTCCATGGTCGCCAAGTCCACGTTTGTGCGCACGTAATCACCTGCCAGGAAGAGGTTTTCGAGCGCACCCCGTGATTCGGGCCGACAGTCCCACGAGCCGGCGGTATTGATCAGCAGCGGATCGGCATTGGCGTTGCGCCGCTCGGACTCCTGCCAGCTGATGCCGGGATCGAGGAACCAGGAGTGCAGATCGTCAGCGCGCAACACCTCGCCGCGGTCGTTGAGATGCGCCGTCATCTGGGCCCATACCTCGCGGGCGATCTCCTCGTGCGTGCATTCCTTGGCAGGCTTGCCGTAGAGCATGCCCGGTGTGTTCCAGTCGGAGATGTCGACCGAAAGACAGTCCTGCACAGTGCCATCGCCGAATTCGGTGAGTTTGCGCGTCCACATTTGATTCTGGGTGATCGAGGTGAGCGACCACGGCGCGTCGATATAGGCGGTGTGGCCGCGCGAAATATCCATCGGCCTGCGCAGATAGAACTGGATGCCGTTCATCCAGTCGACGAAGAGCCGATCCATCGCGGCCAGTTCTGGGCGCACCTCGAGCACGTCGGGCGACCACAGGGTGCGGGCCTGTTCGGCGGGCAGGGCCACCACGAAATAGTCCGCGTCGACGCTGCGCTGGATGCCGGACTCGTCGACGATGCGGGCTGAGGCGATCCGCCGATCGCGCATGTCGAGCCCGCGCACCTCGGCTCCCAGCGCGAATTGCACGCCGAGTTCGCCCAGCCGCCGCACCCACGGATCGATCCACACCGCATTGGTCGGACCGTTCAGCACCCGATCCAGCGCGCCGTCGTTGCCGACTTCGAAAGGATTACCGAGGAACTGTTCGCCCATGGTGCCAATGGTTCGGACACTGGCGATATCCTCCTTCGCGGCGACCATGATGCTGGTCAGCGTGCGCGAGAGCAGGGCGCGGAATTCGTGCGAACGCTGATGGCCGCCGACATAGTCGCGCCACGAGGTGTGTTCCCACTGTCCCAAGCGGCGGGCGTCGCAACTGGAGTAGAACACCAGCAGGCGATCGGCGAAGTAGGCGCCTTCGTTGGCCGGCATTTTCAAGGCCGTCGAAATTACCGCGCCGACGGTCTCGCGGAAGGCGTCCGGGGTGAAATTCGTGCGGGTCTTCGGGCTCAGCGGGAGTCGGAAATCATCGCCGTCGCGGCGGGCGAAACGTGCCTCCGGTACGCCGATCAGATTGTTCCAGACACCATCCGGGTTGCCCGCGAACGGAATTCGCCGCATCGTATCCGGAATGTGTTGGTAGAAGCCGGGAAAGAATCGGAAACCGTGCTCGCCGGGTAATTCCGGTCGTCCACCCGACCCGCTGCCCGGCACCGCGATACTGCGCGCTTTACCACCGAGCGCGCGTCTCTCGTACACGGTGACCTGGAATCCACGCTCGGCCAGTTCGTGCGCCGCGGTCAGGCCCGCGACCCCACCGCCGAGTACCGCGACCCGCCTGCCGCCGGGACTGCCCGCGGCAGGCGCCGGTCTCAGCGCACCGGCCGTCAGTGTCCCCGCCGTTGCTACCCCCGCCGCGACAGTGCTGCGGAGCATTGCTCTTCGCGACACCGTCCATCGCTGATCTGCCATGCGCTTGTTTGTGCCTACAGCGTGCCGAACAAACTGTCCGGCACCACCCGTCTCGGGTGTTCCCGCACCGGTGTTGGTGCAGGTTCTTGCTTCATCGTTACCGGTTTCGCCAGTCCGAGTAGTGGGCTGGTCAGCGCCGAAATCTCCACAGGCATTGGTGACCCGGCCCCCCGCTTGGGCGTCTGGGGCATCGTTCCCGATATGGGAGCTGCCTTACGGATAAGCACCGACAAGTTTCTCGACACGTTCAAGCCTCCGGACCCTGTTCCACGCCGAACACTGTAAAGCGACTGCTCCCGGGCAATCCGATCCACCCTAGATACGGTCGCTGCCGCGCGGTCGGTATGCCACCTCGACCGGTCTGCGATTACAGCGGGGCAGACATTACCGGTCCGCCCGCGCCCGCGAGCAACTTCCTGGATGTTCAACGACGCGTTGACGATTCGGGCCGTTCGCAACCTTCGCAAGTGCGAGCCGTGACGAACCGCCCGCTGCCAGTTGGTACGTCGCGGTGACCGATGTGAGCCGACCATGGACAGTTTCTATGCAGATCACGGGGTATCTGCTGGGTTGACGGACGTCTACGTCAAGCGGTCGGTACGCCCGCACTCGAACCGGGTGGCTCGTCGCAGAGTGTGTCGAGCGTGGCTCGGACGATGCACGCCCTGCGGCCGGGGCGCCCATCGTGACGTTTGGGTCGTGCTTCGACGAGTCGGGCCGTCTATCGCGACGTCCGCGTCAGACTTCGACCAGTCGGGCCGGTCCGCCGAGAGCTGGGGCCGATGCCGCGCGGACGGCCGGCATCGATTCCGTCTCGGCATCATCGGCGATGTCGACAGGTTTGGCGGCCCGGCGACCAGCCGTCGTAGCGGCGAAGGCGCCGCCGATCACGATCAGCCCGCCGATCAGCGACAACGGTGTGGGCTGCTCACCGAACACGGCCCACGCGGCGAGGATGCCGACCACGGGTACGAGCAAAGACATGGGTGCGACGGTGCTGGCCGGGTAGCGGCTCATCAGGTAGGTCCACAGGCCCGAGCCCACGATGGTGGCGAGGGCGACGATGTAGGCGAGGCCGAGCAGCGCGTGCCAGCCGCTGGGGGAGGAGACGTCGGTCAGTGCGTGCAGGCCGGTGGTCGGCCCCTCGGTGAGTGCGGAGAGCGCGAACATCGGGATCGGCGGCACCACGGCCATCCACAGGGTGAGGTGCAGCGGATTCACACCGTCGGACGCGGTGGCCAGCCGGGAGCCGATATTGCCGAAGGCCCAGCCGAGCCCGCCGGCCAGCGTCAGCAGCACCGGCCGCAGCGCGGCGTGCTGCGCGCGGTCCAGGCCGATCACCATGATGCCCGCAACGGCGACGGCGATGCCGAGCAACTGTGTCGCCCGCAGCCGTTCCCGCAGGAACAGCGCGCCGAGGACAACGGTGAACGGCGCGGAGGACTGCAGTACCAGCGAGGCCAATCCGGTCGGCATCCCCGTGCGCATCGCGGTGAACAGGAAAGCGAATTGCAGGATGCCGAATCCGATGCCGTACAAGAGCAACCAGCGCAGCGGCACCTGTGGGCGCGGGACGAAGAACATGACCGGGACCGCGATCACCGCGAAGCGCAGTGCGGCGAAGAACAAGGGCGGGAAGTGGTCGAGCCCCACCCGGATGGCGATGAAGTTCAGGCCCCAGAGCAGGACAACGGTGAGGCCGAGCAGGCGGTCGCGATTGGTCACGTTCTTTATCGTGGGTAATGAAACTGATAAGAACAATCGAATAAATATGGAATATCATTGTAGTATTGCTTAATGGTTTCACCGGATGGTCAGCGGGTCGGGCCGTCGATGACGATCGAACGCCTGCGGGTGCTGCGCGAATTCGCCGACCGCGGCACTGTCGCGGCCGTTGCCTCGGCGCTGTCGATGACGCCGTCGGCGGTATCGCAGCAGCTGAAGGTCCTGACCAAGGAGGCGGGTGTCGACCTGCTCGAGCCAGACGGCCGCCGAGTCCGACTGACCGATGCGGGCCGAGCCCTGGTGGTGCGCGCCGATGACGTGCTCGCCGCCATGGACCGCGCGGTCGCCGAGATGGCGCACTATCGCGGCTCACCGCGCGGCCGCGTTCGGGTCGCTCTGTTTCCTTCGGGAGCGGCGCTGCTGCTGCCGCGGGTGCTGCCCGCGCTGGCGAACAGTGGCGTCGAGGTCGTCGCCAGTGATGTGGACCTGCCGCCGACCGAAGTCCCGCGGCTGCTCGCCGACTACGACATCGTGCTCACCCACCGCGACGAACGCGCCCCCGGCATCGCGGGCCCCCGCGTCGACACCACTGTGATCATGCGTGAACCCACCGATGTCGTTGTCGCACCAACACATCCGCTCGCGCGCCGGACCGAGGTCACCCCCGCCGAACTCGCCGAGGAAACCTGGCTCAGCGTCCGCGGCGGCTTCCCGGTCGACGACGTCCTGCGCTCCATCGCCACCCTCACCGGCGTCCAACCCCGTATTGCCCAGCGTCTCAACGACTTCCGCGTCATCGAAACCCTGGTGGCCGCCAACTACGGAGTAGCCCTCATGCCCCGCTGGGCCGTGGCCCACCCCGCCCTCGCCGTCCTACGCCTAACCGGCGTCCGCGCCGCCCGCCTCTACGAACTCGCCACCCGCCCCCACCCCGAAACCCGCCCCGCCATCGCCACCGTCCTCGACGCTTTCCGCACCGCCGCCCACCAGGTGTCAGCCGAGTAACCATCCGTGGGATCTCCACTGCTGGAGGCGAACTACGGTACGTTTGGTGAAGCTCCTGGAACGTCCGGTTGTACTCGCATTGATCTATGTCGTCGGTTCGTTCAATCTCGGGCCAGCCATCTTCTGGTTTGAAATCCCGTCGCTGAGCTTTTACCACTCAAAGTGAGCTACCAGCTCACAGCCCTGCGCCTGGCTCACATCCCCAGGCACCGGATAGCGACCGAATCGGCTGGTGCACACCGTTTGAGCACCTCGCACGGGTTGCAACCCGGCCGCAACTGGGCGAATTAGTGTCTGGAGGGGCCTGGGCGGTATTGGTGGGAGCCCATGTAGCCGAAGTCGTCGGCGACCATGGCGGCCAGTTCCAGGAGGGCGCGGCGGGTGGGTTTGCTCACCAGTTCCAGGTCGATTTCGGCGCCCTCGGCGAGGTGGTCGTCGAAGGGGACGACCTGGACGGCGCGGGTGCGGTCCAGGAACAGCTTGCGCAACTGGTCGAGGTCGATGGTGGAGGCGCCGCGCCGGGATGCGTTGACCACCACCACGGTTCGCTCGACCAACTTGCTGTAGCCGTGATGGTCCAGCCAGTCCAGCGTGGCCGAGGCGCTGCGGGCGCCGTCGATGGCGGGTGAGGTGACCAGCACCAGTGAGCTGGCCATATCCAGCACACCGGCCATGGCCGAATGCATCAGACCGGTGCCGCAGTCGGTGAGGATGATGTTGTAGAACGACTGCAGGATGCCGATGGCCTGCCGGTAGTCGGCCTCGCTGAAGGCCTCGGAGACGGCCGGATCCTGTTCGCTGGCAAGCACTTCCAGTCGACTCGGCGCCTGGGACGTATGCGCCCGGACATCGGAGTACCTGGTGATGTGCTGATCCTCGAGCAGGTTGCGCACAGTGGAGCGGGTCTGGCGCGGCACCCGATGCGCCAGGGTGCCGAGGTCCGGGTTGGCGTCGATCGCGATGACCCGGTCGCCGCGCACCGAGGAGAACGTCGATCCGAGCCCGACGGTGGTCGTCGTCTTGCCGACGCCGCCCTTGAGCGAGAGGATCGCGATCCGATAGTCACCGCGCACCGGCTGATTCACCCGCTCGGCGAGATCGCGGAAGACGACATCGGCCGCGGACTCACCCGGATTGATCATGCCGCCGGAGGCCTTGTGCACGGCCCGCCGCCAACCACCGCGCGGCGCCTTGCGGGCCCGCTTGAGCAGGTTCAGGTCGTTGACCGAATGCCCCGGCTGGCCGGGATGTGGCACATGCTGCGGCTGGAACGGCTGCTGCGTATTCGGCGGTCCCCCATGCCATCCGGGCGGTGGGCCCTGTTCGAGATAGGGCAGCTGACCGGTATTGGGCCCCTGCTCGGCATAAGGCATTTGGCCGGGCGGCGGTCCCTGCTCCGCATAGGGCTGTTGACCGCCATGTGGCGGCGGCTGTTGCCCCATGGGCGGCTGCTGATACATCGGCGGCTGCGGCATCGGCGGCTGCTGCACCGGCGGTGGCGGCGCCCAGCTGTAGATCGGTCCGCTCTGCTGATCGCCCGGACCATCCTGGGGCACCCGCCGGACCAGACCATCGGGCCCGATCTCCTGCCGGAACTCCCCATAGGACCCGCCGTGCTGCTCGGGCGCGGGCTGCACCGGGTGGCTACCGCTGTGGCCCGGGCCGGGCTGGTACGGACCCGGCTGATACGGCTCGGGCGAATACAGCTCAGGCGACGGCGAATACGGCTCAGGCGAATACGGCGACTGCGCGAACTGACCAGAGTTGTACGGCGCGAACTGCGCTGGCGCGGCGGGCGGCGCGAAGCCATCCGGCGGTCCGTATTGCGGCTGCGGCATTCCGGCCTGCGGGTACGCGGTGGTCTGCTCCATCGCCCCGACCGGGGATCCGGCGTACTGGCCCGGCTCCTCGGCGTCCGTTTGCTCCGCCGCGCCGATCTCCTGCTCGTCGCCGGACTGCTCGGACGTCACCTCGCCAGGCAACGACTCGGCCTCGTCCTGCGCCGTGTGCTGACTCGAGGACTCGGTGGTGACCTCGGCCGTGTCCACCGAATGACTCTGCAGCCAGGGCGGAGAAGTCGGGTTGTGGTCGTTAGTTGTCACAGTTCCCCCATCTGCTCGGGAATTCGAGCAGAGAGCTCGGCGCTTGAATGCGAATCAACGCTAGCACGGGGTTCTTGGGCCCGCGCCGTGGTGTGGACGGCGGACGCGCCGGGTGACACGCCGCTTCTTGCGACACCGATTGTTCGTGTCCTACAGCAAGATCGAGAGCCGGACGCCCAGGTTCGCGACATCGCGTCGCGGACGGGCGTCCGGCTCCCACCGTACTCCGACGTACCAATCGCCAAGCCGGGATCGGATCGATTCGGGACTCAGTGCGCCCGGTTCACCGCGGAGACAACGGCGCGCAGCGATGCGGTGGTGATGGACGTCGCGATACCGACACCCCACAGCACCTTGTCCCCGATCGCGACCTCGACATAGGCGGCTGCCTGCGCGTCATCACCCGCGGACATCGCGTGCTCGGAGTAATCCAGCACCCGCACGTGGTACCCGATGGTCGACAGCGCGTCCACGAACGCCGCGAGCGGACCATTGCCGTTACCGGTGATCTCCTGCTCGACACCGTCCACCTTCACGATGGCCGAAATCGCATCGATACCGCCGTCGGTCTCCGAGGCGGTCATCTTCTGCCGCATCCGCTCCAGCGGACGGATCGGGCTCAGGTACTCGTCGGCGAAGACGTCCCACATCTCCTTCGGCGAGACCTCGCCGCCCTCGCCGTCGGTGATCTTCTGGACCGCCTGGGAGAACTCGATCTGCAGCCGGCGCGGCAGCACCAGCCCGTGGTCGGTCTTCATGATGTAGGCGACGCCGCCCTTGCCGGACTGCGAGTTGACCCGGATGACCGCCTCGTAGGTGCGGCCCACATCCTTCGGGTCGATCGGCAGGTACGGCACCTCCCAGACGATGTCGTCGACATCGGAGTCGGCGTCGTCGGCCGACACCTTCATCGCGTCCAGGCCCTTGTTGATCGCGTCCTGATGCGAACCGGAGAACGCGGTGTAGACCAGATCGCCGCCGTAGGGGTGCCGCTCGTGCACCGGCAGCTGGTTGCAGTATTCGACGGTGCGGCGGATCTCGTCGATATCGGAGAAGTTGATCTGCGGATCCACGCCGCGGGAGAACAGATTCATCCCCAAGGTGACCAGGCAGACGTTGCCGGTGCGCTCACCGTTACCGAACAGGCAGCCCTCGATGCGATCCGCACCGGCCTGATAGCCCAGCTCGGCGGCGGCGACCGCGGTGCCGCGATCGTTGTGCGGGTGCAGCGACAGCACGATCGCGTCCCGGCGGGCCAGATTGCGGCTCATCCACTCGATCGAATCGGCGTAGACGTTCGGGGTCGCCATCTCGACGGTCGCGGGCAGGTTGATGATCATCGGCTTATCGGGGGTCGGCGCGATGATCTCGGTGACCGCGTCGCACACCTCGCGCGCGTAGGACAGTTCGGTGCCGGTGTAGGACTCCGGGCTGTACTCGTAGCGCCAGTTGGTGTCCGGGTACTTCTTTTCGACCTCCAGGCACAGCTTCGCGGCGTCGGTCGCGATCTTCTTCACCGTTTCCTGGTCCGCGCGGAACACCACACGCCGCTGCAGCACCGAGGTCGAGTTGTAGAAGTGCACGATCACATTGGCCGCACCGGCGCACGCCTCGAAGGTGCGTTCGATCAGCTCGGCGCGACACTGGGTCAGCACCTGGATGGTGACGTCGTCGGGGATGGCCCCGTCCTCGACGATCTCGCGGACGAAGTCGAAATCGGTCTGGCTAGCCGACGGGAAGCCGACCTCGATCTCCTTGTAGCCCATCCGCACCAGCAGGTCGAACATGCGGCGCTTGCGTGCGGGGCTCATCGGATCGATCAGGGCTTGGTTGCCGTCGCGCAGGTCGACGGCGCACCAGCCGGGGGCGCCATCGATGATTTTGTTCGGCCAGGTGCGGTCGGGCAGCGTGATCGGCTCGACCTCCTCGGCGAAGGGCCGGTACCGGAAGGTCGGCATGGAAGAGTTCTGCTGCTTGTTCCAGGCGGGCTGGTCGGCAGGGGCAGGCTTGGACGGTGGTGTGATGGTGCGCGAGCCGGATACGAAGGCGTCAGCAGGGGACATGCGATTCTCCGAGGGTGTGGTGGATCCCAGGTAACGGGTCGACCGGCGCGGCTGAACCCCGCGACGGGAGGCCGGTCCGATCAGACCCCGTCGCGGCGGCCGAGGAGGAGTGCCCGCTGCATGATGTCGGCGAGTTTACCGTGCCGCAATACAGTCCCGAAAGCCCGGTCCCCATCGTCCGGTCATCCGACCTAACCGGATAGCGTTCCGACCGGCTGGTACACGCTTGTACGGACCTCATCCTACGAGGGGCAGGTCCGACGGGACGTAATTGAGGACTTCATATGACTTGGCTGGAACAATTGGCCGTCTTCGGTGCGGGTATCGCGGCGGGCGGCATCAACACCATTGTCGGCTCGGGCACTCTGATCACCTTCCCGGTGCTGCTCGCCTTCGGCATCCCGCCGGTCACGGCGAATGTCTCGAACACCATCGGCCTGGTTCCCGGCGGGATCAGCGGGGCGCACGGATATCGGCGCGAACTCGCGGGCCAGCGCGCCAGACTGCTCCGGCTCGGCACCGCGTCCCTGCTCGGCGGCACCACCGGCGCGATCCTGCTGCTCACCCTTCCGGCCTCGGCCTTCAAGGCGATCGTGCCGGTGCTGATCATCGCGGCCCTGATCCTGGTCGTGGTCCAGCCGCGACTGGCGAACTGGGTGAAACAGCGCCGCGCGGCCGATACCGGCCCGGCGCCCGAACACGGCGGCCTGATCCTGTTCCTCGCGATTTTCGCCTGCGGCATCTACGGCGGTTATTTCGGCGCGGCGCAGGGCGTGCTGTTGATCGGGTTGCTCGGGGTTTTCGTGCACGAGGACATCCAGCGCCTGAACGGGGTCAAGAATGTGCTCGGCCTGCTGGTGAACGCGGTCTCCGCGGTGATCTTCACCTTGATCGCCGACGTCGACTGGCGGGTGGTCGCGTTGATCGCCGTCGGTTCGGTCATCGGTGGGCAATTGGGCGCGAAGATGGGCCGGCGGATGCCGCCCACCGCGTTGCGCGCGGTGATCGTCGTGGTCGGCAGTATCGCGGTCGTGCGGTTGCTCATGACGTAGCTCGGAGCCGGCGCGTGCGGACGCAATAGTCTTGTCGGCCAGCGCGGTTCGTTGGGAGATGGAGGAAGCACGTGGCACTCGAGATGCGACCCCTGCAGTGCGATCGGGGTTGTTACGGAGCGGGATTGGTCCAAAAGGAGGACGACGGGGGCTGGGTCGGCACCGCAGGATGATCGGTATGCGCGGGTGGAAGATCGTGGTGTCGGTGCTGGTGGTCGCGTTGGCGCCGTCGCTGAGTTCCTGCACCCGAAACGATGAGTCGGTATCCCAGATCGCCGAACTGGTCGCACAGGCCGATGCGGCGCCGACTCCGCGGCTGGACTGGAAGCCGTGCGCCGAAACCGAATTGAGTCGATACCAGTGCGCGGTCGCGGCTGTCCCGATCGACTACGCCCAACCGAACGGCCCCACGCTGTCGCTGGCGATCATCAAACAGCCCGCCGGCGAACGGGATCGCCGCATCGGCACCCTGTTCACCGCGGTCGGCGGACCCGGCGGTTCGGGATTCAAATGGGCCGGCCACGGCGAACTGTTCGCCGGTGAGGTGGCCCGCCGATTCGACGTGATCACCTTCGATCAGCGCGGTATCGGCCGCAGCGGACAGGTCCGCTGCTTCTCGAATGCCGAAGAGCAGCACCGGTTCTGGTCCGGTTTCGTGCTTCCACCGACGACGGCCGAGCAAGAGAGCGCCGCCGCGCGCAATGCCCGTGCGTTGGCCGCGGGATGCGCCGCGAACAGCCCTGAGCTGCTACCGCATCTCACCACCGTGGATGCCGCCCGCGATCTGGATCTGCTGCGTCGCGCGGTGGGTGATCCGTCGATGACCTTCGAGGGTGGGTCCTATGCGAGTTATCTGGGCGAGGTGTACGGCGCGCTCTTCGGCGATCGGGTCCGCGCGCTGCAACTCGGCTCGATGATCGACCCGGATGCCTACACCAATGATTCGCGCGCCCAGATCGCCGACTCCGCGGCGGGCACCGAGGAGGTGCTTTCGGAGTTCTTGCGGCTGTGTGCCGAAGTGGGACAACAACATTGCGCGTTCGCGGGGGCGACCAAGGGTGACGCCGCCGGGCTGCGCGCCCGCAACGACGCCGTGCTGGACCGGCTGCGCCAGGGATCCATCGTGATCGGACAGGGTGAGCGCACCCGCACGGTGACTCTCACCGAAGTCCTGCCCGCGCACGCCACCATGCTCTACGACCCGAAGCAGGGGTGGCCCGCGCTGGCCGAACTGCTCACCGAGCTGGAGCGCGGCCCGGCGGGCAATCCCGATGTCGTGCAACAGATTCTGGCCGCGGGCGGTTTCACCGATGACTTCCTCGACGCTTTCACCGCTATAACTTGCGCGGACAGCAGTTTCAGCCGTGAACCGGAGCAATGGCCGGCGCTGGCGAGCGAACTCGCGAGCACGGCACCGCATTACGGGGCGATGTGGCTGTACCTGCGGCAGGCGTGTGCGGCCTGGCCGGTACCGGCCAAGGGCTACCCGCAGCGCATCACCGGCCCATGGATCCTGCGCTCGGATAAGCCCGCGCTGCTGTTCAACAACCGCTTCGATCCGGTGACCCCGCTGACGGCGGCCCGGCGCGCCCAGCAGGAGCTGGTCAACGCCAGATTGGTGATCGTCGAGGGCGGCTACGGCCACAACGTGCTGAGTGACTGCGCGGGTCGTCTGCAGGAGCACTACCTCGTCGATCTGCAGCTGCCCGCACCCGGCGCGACCTGCAAACCGGATGGGACGCCGTTCGCCGACTGAGCACCGCCGTTCGACGAGCAGTCGGTGATCTTCCTCGACGACTGTTCAGCGTCCCCGAATCCCGGTAGTCTGCGCTCGGCCATGCGTGATGAGGGAGGTGGCCTGGGTGCATAGACGTGCCTTTTTCAAGGCAGCTGGTGCGGCCGCGATGTTCGGAGTCGCGGGTACCGCATTGGGTGCGGGCACTTCTGGTGCCGCGGATCCGGTCTGGGACAACCTTTTCCGCATGTGGGTACCGGAAATCTTTGCGCCACTTCCTGATCCGCCCGAGCATTCGCCCGCGATCGTGATCGGCTCCGGCTTCGGCGCGGCGGTCACCGCACTGCGCCTGGCCGCGGCCGGAGTCGCCAATACTGTGCTGGAACGCGGCTCGCGCTGGCCCAATGATCCGTGGCGCGAAATCTTCACCGGTGACGATCTGCCCGACGGGCGTGGCTTCTGGCATCGCACCAACTTCACCGGGGTCACCAAGGTGCCGATGCATTTCGCCAGCTTCGGCGGAGTACTCGACTGCACGCAGTATCCGGGCATCGACGTCTGGCGGGCGGCGGCCGTCGGCGGCGGCTCGGTGATTTTCTCCGGCGCAATGGTCGCGCCCGAGCGCCGCTTCTTCGACCACGTCTTCGGCGGCACCGTCGATTACGGCGAAATGGAGCGCGTCTACTACCCGCGCGTGCGAGAGATGTTGCGGCTCAGCTCGATTCCGGCGGACCTCTACGGCGCGTCGGCGTTCGCGCATTCCCGGGCCTGGGACGAGCAGGCGCGCCGCGCGGGCTACCAACCGCAGGCCAATGACTCGATCTTCAACTGGGATATCGTGCGCGGCGAAATCGCGGGCACCACAAGACCTTCCGCGACGGTGGCGCGCAGCAACCTGGGCAATTCCAATGGCGCGAAGTTCGATCTCAACCAGAACTATCTGCGCTACGCCGAGGACACCGGCAAATCCGCGATCTACCCCGGTCACCGCGTCGAGGCCATCGCACAGGAATCCGGCGGCCGCTATTCGGTCACCGTCACCAAGCTCGCGCCGACCGGTGATGTGATCTGCACGCGCACCCTCACCTGCGACCGACTGTTCCTCGGCGCAGGTTCGATCGGCACCTCGGAACTGCTGGTGCGCGCCCAGTCGACCGGCGCGCTGTCGAACCTCAACGAGCACATCGGCGACGGCTGGGGCACCAACGGTGACGTGGTGCTCGCCCGCGGCGCGAGCCAGTTGGCCGGTTTCGGGCAGGGTGTGCCGAGTGTGAGCCGGATCCTCGACGAATCCGCGGTACCGCTCACACTCGAAAGTTGGTACATCCCAGGCGTTCCGTTCGAAACCGGTGCGCTCGCCTCGCTCGGCATGGTGCTCGATCCGGCTCGCGCGCGCTTCGGTTACGACCGCGGCCGCAATACGGTCGGGTTGTCCTGGTCGTCCAGGAACCGCGACGATATCGTGGCCGCCGCGCGTGCCGTCGATCACCGGATCGCCGAACGCTCCAATGCCATGGTCGAATACGGCGCGCTCGGCTACGACGCGAACGCGCTGTTCACCGCGCACCCGCTGGGCGGCGCGGTGCTCGGGCGGGCCACCGACGGCAACGGCCGCGTGCACGGTCACCCGGGTTTGTACGTGATGGACGGCGCGGCCATCCCCGGCAGCACCGGCACGGTCAATCCGTCGCTCACGATCACGGCGCTGGCCGAACGCAATATCGAGGCGATCATCCGCGCCGGAAAATAATTCACCAGGAATTCGGCGCAGGCGCGTCGTAACGCCAACGGTGGCGAACCGACCTCAGTGCTCGCCACCGCGCAGCGTATTACTGTCGGCGGGACCGTTCGGCGTCGAAGGGATCCTCACGTGGCAACTCCAACCACCCGGTCGGGTCCGACCACCGCATCGGGCTTCGATGAAGCACCGGAGCTGGATTTCCCACGCAAACCGCCCGCGCTGTGGTCGGACCTGGTGATGCTGGCGCTGGCCATCGTGTCCGTCGTACTGGTCACCTGGGTCAGCTTCTTCGACGTATCCACCCACACGTACCGGGTGATCGTGGTCCTGGACTACTCGGTCTGCGCGATATTCGCCGTCGAATTCCTCTGGCGCTGGCGCCGGGCGGGCTGGCCGTGGACGTTCCCGTTCATCTATTGGTACGAGGTGCTCGGCATGGTCCCGGTGACCAGCCCGTTCTTCCGCGGGTTCCGGTTGCTGCGGATCGTGGTGATCGCGGTCCGTGTCGGTCGCGTCGCCGATCGCGCGCTGGGCGATCGCGTGACCGCCGCGGTGGTGAACCGGTTCGTGCGCACCATCGTCGATGTGATCAAGCGGCCCATGACGATCGCTGTGCTGGACGAGGTCGCGCATGTGCTGCGCGCGGGCCACTACACCCGCAATATCGCGTCGGCGCTCGAGGAGAATCGCGCCGAAATGGACGAGATGATCCTCGAACTGATCAAGAAGGATCCGCAGGCCGGGCGGGTCCGCTACATCCCGTTCCACGACGAGATCATCCGGCTGATCGCCGATACGACCTTCCGCATCGTGTTCCAGGTGCTGGCGGATCCACGCACCGACGAACTGGTCTCGGACATGATTCGGGAGAACGTGGATCAGATCCGGGACGCGGTGCACGCCGGGGTGCGGGTCGAGGCGTCCGCGTACGGCCCGACGCCGCCGGAGGCGAGCGTGCGCCACCACCTCACTCGTGTGTCGCGTGCCTGATCTCGTCGCGCGGCTGCGCGTATCGCATTGTCTCCCAAACGATCAACAGCACCAGCACACCGCACAGCAGCCCGAGCGCGGCCAGCGCGGGCAGCGCGCAGGCCGCCGGGATCAGCGCGAGCAGCAGCACCGCGGCCACCAACCGGACCACCGTGACATTGCCGGTCGCGTAGTGCTTGAACCCGACCAGCGCGACCAGATACAGCACCACGCCGCCGTACAGCGCGAACAGCGGAATCCCGTACAACGCGTCCTTCAGGCTGTGCGCCGATTCGTCGCCGACGTAGTAGAGCACCTTCTTCAACCCGAGCGAGATGCCGATGATCCCGGCGATCATCGGAAAATGCCAGAAGGTGTAGGAGTTACGGGCGATCTTGACCTGCCGCTCGCCCTCGGCGTGCCGTAGTTCGTGCTCCACCGCCAGCGCCGCCACATCGAAGTACGCCCACCACAGCAGACCCGATACCGCGAGGCCGAGCAGTGACCCGACCGCGATCGGCCACGAAATGGGCAGTCCGGCAACGCCGATGCCGATCGAGACGATCGATTCGCCCAGCGCGACGATGATGATCAGCCCGTAGCGCTCGGAGAAGTGACTGGGCGAATTCACCCGCCAGTCCTCACCTGCCAGCAGAGTCCAGCCCATATCCCCGACGATCGCGGCGATCCACAGCACGATCTGTACGGTCCCGGTGGTCGTGGCGGCGATGACGAGCAGCGAGGTGCCGATGGTGATGGAACCGAGGCTCCATTTCAGTACCTGGTTGCGCAGTTGTGCATCCTCGGCGCTGGCCAGCAGGTACATGCCCAGGTGCACGAGGCGCACGATCAGATACGCGATCGCGAAGACCAATGGGCCGGGCCAGCCGCCATCCATATCTTTGAAGGCTTCCGGGATGGTGAGCGCCGCGAGGAAACCACCGCCCATCGCGAGGAACATGCCGACCCGGGCGATGCCCTCGTCCGCGCGCACCGTATTGCCCAGCCAGGAGTAGGCGATCCACAGCCACCACATGACCGCGAGCACGAGGGCGGCGCGCAACATGTTCTTGGCGCTGGTCTCATGTGCGGCCAGGTCGGTGACCATGGTGAACGCGAAGACGAGCACCAGGTCGAAGAACAACTCGAGCTGAGTTACCGACGCATCCGCGGCCGTCGGTAGGAGTCGAGCTCGTTTGGAACCGATCATGGTGCACATAGTCGCATCCGGATACGACAGGCGCGTACCGGATTCGGCCCGTGCCAGCTACACGGCTTGATAGTTCTCGTTCTCGGTGAAGCCTTCGGCGAACTCGATGAAGTTCTGCGCCATGGTCTCGTTCAAGCGCCGCATGGTCCGGCGCAACAGCATGCCCGGGATCGGGATCGGGACGTAGATGTCCTGGTGGTACCAGACGTCGGTGCCATCATTGCCGCCGGTGACCTCGAACCAACAGCCCCCCTTGACGCCGCGGGTGCTGTCGGTGACCTCCCAGGAGGACCGGATATCGGTCCAGTCGTACTCCAGCACCTGCAGATCCGAGCTGCCCATCAGCTCCGTTTTGACGAATACCCGCCGTGGGCGTAGCTCGTCATCGCGGCTCGCCACCCGAGCGTCGGTGTAGGACGTCGACCACTGCGGAAGCATCTCGACCGCGGCCAGCGCATCCATTACCTGCTCGGGATCGGCGTCGACGACGAAGCGGATATCGGTTTTCGTACGCATTCCATACCTCCGCCCCCCGCCCAACTACATCGGCAAATTGTGCCCAGCGACACATTCGTAAGTCAACCGAGCGGTTCAGTGCTCGGAGCCACATCGGATGACCGCGAGCGCATATCACCGACCGATAACGATCGATCATGAACTGCGAGAACGTGTTCCGATTCGGGGTCGATCGAGCGGCGATATCGTCGGATCCAGTGGACTTGCCATTGGGTGAGATCGGGGCGAAGTGCGGGCCCGGTCGATCGGGCCGAAATATCACGAGTTACCGACCCGGGCCCGGCTGCGCATCGAGCGGCGGGCCCGCAGGCAGCGGGCCATCTCGGACCACGGGACGATCGCGCCCGCGCGGCTCAGGTCGTCGGGTGCTCGATGATCGCGTCCGGGCCCGGGAAGACGAGCGATTCGTGCCCGTCGTCGTAGCGCACCACGTAGGGTGGCGTGCCTTCCGGTCCGCGGACTTCGACGATTTCGCCGTGGCGATCACCTTGTCCCACACTGTGCCCGTGCACGAGGAGCCGGTCTCCAACATTCGCCATCATCGCACCATTATCGAATGGCAGTGGCGCGCATCACAAGGAATCGAGATATTCGACGATATTTCACTCTTGTCCGACCAGTCGGTCGACCGCGGCCCTGATCAACTCTTGGCTCTGCGCCTCGGTGAAAATCTCCGGCAGTGTGAGCCGGTCCACGATCAGCCAATTCAGCGCCAGATACAGCAGGATCACCGAGTTCTCGTCACCGGGCAGCCCGGCCTGGAGGTGGTTGCGCACATTGAAATCGAGGTCCGCGCGCACGGCCTTGGTCATGACCGCGCGCAATTCCGGTCGCCGGGTCGCCTCCAGGCGCAACTCGAGCATCGCCAGATATCCGGTGCGGAACGCCTCGATGCGACCGACCGTCTCCTTCAGCAGCTCGATGATGTGCGCGCGGGTCTTCGGACCCGTGGCGAGTTCGGCCATGGTCGCCGCGCTCGGCTGTAGCCGCTCGTAGAACCGGCCGCCCGCCTGGGTCAGTAGGTCGTCACGGTTGGCGAAGTAGTTCGACGCCGTGCCTGCGGGCACGGCGGCCTCCTTGTCCACCGCGCGGAAGGTGAGACCGCGCGCTCCCTCCTTGGCGAGCACCTCGATTGCCGCGTCGAGCAGCGCTTGCCGTCGCTCCGGGTTGGTCCGCACTTGACACCACTCCATTCGTAGTACTACCTTCAGACCACTTCGATCAGAGTACAACGAATCGGGCGGTATTGATATGCGAAAACTCGTCTACTTCGTCGGCATGTCCCTCGACGGCTACATCGCGGGCCCCGGCGATGACATCAGCTTCTATCCGATCGGCGAAGACATGTGGGATTGGATGAGGACGGAGTATCCGGAGACCCTGCCCACCCATGTGCGCCCGCATATCGGACTGGCGGTCGATGCGCCGAATCAGAAGTTCGACACCCTGGTGATGGGCCGAGGCACCTATGACCCGGCCCTGGCCATCGGTATGACCAGCCCGTACGCCCATATGCGGCAATATGTCGTGTCGAGCTCGCTCGGCCGCATCGACGATCCGACCGTCGAACTGGTCGACGGCGATCCGATCGGTCTGGTCCGCCGACTGAAGCAGGAGGACGGCATGGACATCTGGCTGGCGGGCGGCGGCAACCTGGCCGCGCAACTGCTCGGCGAGATCGATGAACTCGTCATCAAGAGCTATCCGGTGGTGGCCGGAACCGGAACCCCGGCCTTCGCGGGCGAGTTCAACCCGACGCTGTTCACGCCGAGCAAGCGCACGGAATTCGCCAACGGCGCTCAGGCCACCTGGCTCACCAGGACCTGAGGCCCAATCTCGAGCCCGGCTGTTCGAGGATCACATGCTGTCGCGCAGAAATGACAGGCGCACTTGGCGATCCGGGTTGTCGACATTCAGATCGACCAGTGCGATCGATTGCCACGTGCCAAGGGTGAGCGCGCCGCCGATCACCGGAATCGTGGCATAGGGCGGGATCAGCGCGGGCATCACATGCGAGCGTCCGTGTCCGCGTGAACCGTGCGCGTGCCGCCACCGGTCGTCGGCGGGCAGCAGGTCGCGCAGTGCGGCGAGCAGGTCGTCATCGCTGCCCGCGCCGAGTTCGATGATCGCGATCCCGGCCGTGGCGTGCGGTACGAAGACGTGCAGCAGTCCGTCGTCGCCCGCCTCGCGCGCGAACGCCGCGCATTGCGGGGTGATGTCGTGCACGACTTCACCGCGCCCGGTGTGCACCTGGAAAACGCTGCTCTGCATGGCTCCATCGTGCTGGCGGTGGCGATATCGCTCAACCGGACGCGCCGTCGCGCAGCAGGGCGGTCACCCGCAGCGAGGTCTCGTGCAGGCGCTCGAACAGTTCGAGGATCAGCTCGAGTTGCTCCTCGGTGTAGTCGGCCGACAGCGGCCGTTCGGCACAACGGCGAATGGCTGATCGCCGCCTTTCCGAACACCGAACACCACTGGTTGCTGGAATCGGTTTCGGCCAAGTTCGATTCACGAACCGCCCCTTCGGTACTCGCGGGCTGAGGAGGTAGGAACAAATCGGCTGGACGTCGGCCGGTACGCTGGGGTGCTGTTAGCAGCTGATTGTCGATCTTGGAGGACCCTGTCGTGGCTCTCGTTGTTCAGAAGTACGGAGGATCCTCGGTGGCGACCGCCGAGCGCATCCGGCGCGTCGCTGAACGGATCGTCGAGACGAAGAAGCAGGGCCACGATGTGGTGGTCGTCTGCTCGGCGATGGGCGATACCACCGACGAGCTGTTGGATCTGGCCCAGCAGGTGGCGCCCGCGCCGCCGGCTCGCGAGATGGACATGCTGCTCACCTCGGGTGAGCGCATCTCCAACGCACTGGTCGCCATGGCCATCCACTCGCTCGGCGCCGAGGCGCGCTCGTTCACCGGCTCGCAGGCGGGCGTGATCACCACCGGTTCGCACGGTAACGCCAAGATCATCGACGTCACCCCGGGCCGGGTCCGCGCCGCGCTCGATGAGGGCCTGGTCGTGCTGGTCGCCGGTTTCCAGGGCGTCAGCCAGGACAGTCGCGATGTCACCACGCTCGGCCGCGGCGGCTCCGACACCACCGCGGTCGCGCTGGCCGCGGCGCTCGAGGCCGACGTCTGCGAGATCTATACCGATGTGGACGGCGTCTTCACCGCCGACCCGCGGATCGTGCCCGACGCGCAGCAACTGCAGCAGGTCTCCTACGAGGAGATGCTCGAGCTCGCGGCCTGCGGCGCGAAGGTACTCATGCTGCGCTGCGTGGAATACGCGCGCCGCTACAACGTTCCCGTGCATGTGCGCTCGTCCTACACCGACAAGCCCGGCACCTACGTCTATGGATCGATGGAGGACATCCCCTTGGAGCAAGCAATCCTCACGGGCGTCGCGCACGACCGCAGCGAGGCCAAGGTGACCGTGGTCGGACTGCCGGACGAACCGGGCTACGCCGCCAAGGTGTTCCGCGCGATCGCCGATGCGGAGATCAATATCGATATGGTCCTGCAGAACATTTCCAAGATCGAGACCGGCAAGACCGATATCACCTTCACCCTGCCCAAGACCGAGGGCGCGCGTGCGGTGGAGATGCTGACCAAGCGTCAGGACGAGATCGGCTTCGCGCAGGTCCTCTACGACGACCACATCGGCAAGGTCTCCCTCGTCGGCGCGGGTATGAAGAGCCACCCCGGCGTCACCGCCACCTTCTGTGAGGCGCTGGCGAACGCGGGCGTGAACATCGATCTCATCTCCACCTCCGAGATCCGGATCTCGGTGCTGGTCAAGGACTCCGAACTGGACGAGGCCGTGCAGGTGCTGCACAAGGCCTTCGATCTGGGCGGCGACGAGGTCGCGGTTGTCCACGCGGGAACAGGACGATGACCATGGGCGTACGGGTAGGAGTCGTCGGCGCGACCGGACAGGTCGGCGCGGTCATGCGAAAACTGTTGGAGGAGCGCGACTTCCCGGCCGATGAGGTGCGGTTCTTCGCCTCGTCCCGTTCGGCGGGTAAGACGCTGCCGTGGCGCGGCGGTGAGATCGTGGTCGAGGACACCGAGACCGCCGATCCCACCGGGCTGGATATCGCGCTGTTCTCCGCGGGCGCCACCATGTCCCGGGTGCAGGCCCCGCGCTTCGCCGCGGCCGGTGTCACCGTGATCGATAACTCGTCGGCCTGGCGCAAGGATCCCGAGGTCCCGCTGGTCGTCAGCGAGGTGAATCCGGAGCAGACCCGCAACCTGGTCAAGGGCATCATCGCCAATCCGAACTGCACCACCATGGCCGCCATGCCGGTGCTCAAGCCGCTGCACGATATCGCGGGACTGCGCCGCCTGATCATCTCGAGCTATCAGGCGGTCTCGGGCAGCGGACTTGCCGGTGTCGAGGAATTGGCCTCCCAGGTGCGCGCCGTGGTCGGCGATGCCGAAAAGCTGGTGCACGACGGCAGTTCGGTGCAGTTCCCCGCGCCGAACAAGTACGTCGCGCCCATCGCCTTCGACGTGATCCCGCTGGCCGGTGCGCTGGTCGACGACGGGTCCTTCGAGACCGATGAGGACCAGAAGCTGCGCAACGAGAGCCGCAAGATTCTCGGCCTGCCCGACCTGCTGGTCAGCGGCACCTGCGTGCGCGTCCCGGTGTTCACCGGTCACTCGCTGTCGGTGAATGCCGAATTCGCCGAACCGATTTCGGTCGAGCGCGCCACGGAACTGCTCGCCAAGGCTCCCGGTGTGAAACTCGTCGACGTCCCGACGCCACTGGCGGCAGCGGGCAAGGATGAATCTCTCGTCGGCCGCATCCGCCAGGACCCCGGTGTCCCCGACGGCCGCGGCCTCGCGCTGTTCATCTCCGGCGACAATCTCCGAAAAGGGGCCGCCCTCAACACCATTCAGATCGCCGAGGTCCTCCTCGCCGATCGCTGACGCCAACCTCACGGGCCGTTCGATCCGCGCCGGATCCGAACGGCCCGTTTGTCATTCCCGCGCCCGCGCTATCCCGACGGTCATATTCATTACGTCGTCGCATTCACTGTGAACATCGACAACCGGTGTGGCCGCGCAACCATTCGTGCCGCCTAGTCCTGCTGTAGCGCGGTAGCGATGTCGATTTGCTAGCGGGGACGCAGACCGTCGAAGACGATGGCGAAGGTGCGCTTGCGTTGTTCGGCGGTGGCGCCGGTGTCGCGCGTGGCGAGGAAGGTGCCCTTGATGACGCGCATCAGGTCGTTGATGTCGATATCGGGGCGCACCGCACCGGATTGTTGTGCGCGGGTGAGTAATTCGCTGATAGCGGCATTCAGTTCGTGCACCGGCCGGAGATAGCCGGGGGAGTCGTGGCCGCCGACGGCGTCGGCCAGGTCGCGTTTGACGCCCCCCTCGGCGACCATGCTGTCGAGGAACACGAAGAAGGCGGCACCGGGGTCGGCGGCGGTGGCGAGGTCGCGGGCGTTGGCGATCATGCGCTCGACGCGGTCGACGATCGCGGCCTCGAAGAGGGCTTCCTTGGTGGGGAAGTGGCGGTAGACGGTGCCCGCGCCGACGCCCGCGCGGCGGGCTATTTCATCGAGCGGTACCCCGATCCCCTCGGCGGCGAACGCCTCTTGAGCGGCGGCGAGGACGCGGTCGCGGTTGCGGCGTGCGTCGGCGCGCAGTGGGCGCGGTTCCTCGCGATCGGTCACGGGTTGAGTTTACTGGAGGCATTGACAAGCGGGGCGATCGTTCCGGATCATAAACGGGGTCTACGTTCCGCTTAACTGAAGAAGGTGTTTCATGGTGGAGAGTTCGGTGAAAACCCCTCGTGAGCTGGTCGAACAAATGTTCCACGAGCTGCCTGCCCGCGACGCCGACGCATTTGTCGCGCTGCTGGCTCCGGATGCGGTGTTCGAGATTCCGTTCGTGATTCCCGGCATGCCGACGCGGCTGGTCGGTCGCGACGAGATCCGGGCCCATCTCGCGCAGCGGTGGTCGGGAATATCGGGCATCGAGGTGCACGGGATCTATCCCGAGGTGTACGAAACCACCGATCCCGAGGTGGTGCTGGTGGAGAACGAGGTGGATATGACCGTGCCCGGTGCCGAGCGGGCGCGAGTTCGCACCTCGGTCAATGTCGTTCGGGTGCGGGACGGGAAAGTGGTGCTGTTCCGCGATTACATGGATACGGCGCGGTTCGCCCGCATCGCCGAAAGCTGATCGTCGAGCCGTCGCGCGACCGGTGCGCCGGTCGCGCGAGCGGTGCGCCGGTCGCGCGAGCGCCGAAATAGGCTCGCCCCACGACAGTCCCGGCTGCTAGCCTGCGCCGATGGCGCAACCTTATGCACAGGTGTACTTCGGGGATCGGATAGTGGCTGCCGGTCAGGCATCGGTGAGTGTCGCATCCTCCGCGGTGCTGTACGGCCTGAGTGTGTACACGGTGTTCCCGGTGCATGCGGATGGTTCGGCGCGCACCGCGTTTCGCTTGGACGATCACTTCCGACGGCTCGAGGAGTCCTGCAAGATCATCGGTATCGACCGGTTCGCCGCCGAATGGGATTTCGCGCGATTCCGGGCGGCGGTGGTCGAGCTGATCGGGGCCAATGCGCCGACTACCGACGTATTCGTCCGGGCCACAGTGCATGTCGTCGAATCGATTCCGGGCACCCGAGTTCGTGGGTGTGCGATCCAGGTCAGCATATTCGTCTACGACGCCGTGCCGATCGTGCCGCAGGACGGAATGCGGCTGAAATCCAGTCCGTGGCGTCGCATTCCGGATAACGCGATTCCCTCGCGGGCGAAGGTCAATGGCGCATATGTGAATTCGGTGCTGGCCAAGCAGGATGCCATCGACAGCGGCTACGACGACTGCGTCTTCCTCGACGGCAACGGCCACGTCTGTGAACTCAGCGCCGCCAATATCTTCCTGGTCCGCAATGGCGCCCTGATCACCCCGGACGTGTCCTGTGACATCCTCGACGGCATCAACCGCCGCACGATCCTGACTCTCGCGGCGGAAGACGGCATCCCGTTCGTCGAACGCACCATCGACCTGACCGAGCTCTACATCGCCGACGAGGTCTTCGTCACCGGCACCTCATCCGGAACGTCCCCGGTCACCGAGGTCGACGGCCGCCTGGTCGCCGACGGCCGACCCGGCCCGATCTCCCAGACCCTGCGTAAACGCCACGCCGCCGCACTCCGCACCGACGAATCGCACGGCTGGGTCACCGATCTCGGTTAGTTCCCGCACAGACCGCATTACTGGCCGGACCTTCCGAACGCGCCGCGGCCCAACGCTGCTACCACCGGCGCTGCGCACCACTACCCGCATCGCCGCGATGCGCCGAAAAGACCGGATCATGAACAACATTCGCCGTGCGGCGCAGGCGGCACGATTCAGCGGATGCCGGGTGTGCGGGGGTCCGGGCCGAGGCAGACCAGAATGGCGCAGCCTGGTGCGGTGTCCGCGAAGGGCGGAGCCAATGGGTAATTCAGACAGCTGAAGACATTGCAGCCCGGATATGCCGATAGGCCGATGCCGAATACCGCGAGCAAGATATTCGTATCCACGAATCGGCTCGGGTCCAAGCGCAGCGGCGGCTCCACATACGGACCGGGATCGGGCACCGGATGGTCCTCGAACGCCGCGAACAAACGGCGGAAGAACTCCCACGGCAGCTCCGCGGTGTTCTGCACGATTCCGGAAACGCCCTGGCTGCTGACATTTCCGAAGACCCCGGTCCACACCACCGTCAAATTCAGGCTCGGCACGATGAAGACGTTCTGCATGCCGAGTCCGGCCATCGAGTAGACGTCCTCGGACAGAAAGTCGGGGGTCTCCGCACATCCGGGCCCGAGCCAGAACAGATAGCCGTAGCAGTGATTCGCCGGCGACGGCTGGCGTGCCTTGTGCAGATATGTCGCGGAGACGATTTGCTGTGCGCCCCACCGCCCGTTATTGCTCACCAGCAGACCGAGTTTGGCGAAATCGTTCGGCGGAATCATCAGATGCGCGTACCCATAGGTATGTCCGGCGCGATCGCGAGCCCAGTAGTAATCGCCGCGCTCGATGCCGAGCGGATCGAAGAGCTCACGCTGCGCGAACTGCTGCAGCGGTTCCCCGATGGCCAATTCGATGACATACGCGAGCAGATCGACATTGCGCTGGCTGTAGCTGAAGACCGCGCCCGGCGGGTTGTCCAATGGCACCCCGAGCGCCTGCACGGCACTGTTCGGATCGAGCGGAATCACCCCGGTGACACCCTCGGTGAGCACGCCCACCTTCATTCCGGAGGTCTCGGTGAGCAGATTCTCCACGGTGATCGACCGATGCTGCTCGTCACCGAGCCCCGGCGGCAGATATTGAGCGATCGGCGCCTCGAGATCCAGTTTGCCCTGATCCCAAGCCATTCCGGCCAATACCGAAACAACGCTCTTGGTCGCACTCCAGATATTCCAGGCGACATTCCCGGTCTGCTCATCGGTCGGCCCCTCGCCGACCAGGCAGTTGTCCCGGAAGACCTGCACATTCAACCGATTACGCTCGCTCGCGAACGCCAACGCCTGCGCGAGCAGCCCCGAATCCAACCCCACCTGCTCCGGTGCCGCCCGCTCGGGCTCCCGCCCTGACGACACCCCGCACGTCACCTGGTCGACCGCCTCGGCGCGCGCGTTCCCCGCGAAAACGCTCCCTGTCACCAGTGATACGGCCGCGACCGCGGCCAGCACTCCGTAGATGCGCCCCATACGATGAGGCTATCGCGCAATGCGCTGCGAGATCGTTCAACAGGCTGGGCGGTACCCACCGATTGCGTTCGGACCGACTCGCACCGGAACCGGAACCTTCGACACGCGCGATGGCGCGGCGACCGACCGGATCCGCTGTCGGTGGGTCAGTCCGCCAACCCGCGACGTGCCAGGTCAACGACGAGGGCGGCGCCGTAGCCGTCGGAGGTGGAAGACCGCGCCGATGGCAAGCACCGCGAGCCCGGTGAGCACCGACCCGATGGGCAGCGATATCCCGACGATCACGCACCCGGCCGCACCGACAATCGGGACCCAGCGAGCCGGTCGATCTTCCTCGAGCGTCAAAGTCGCCGCCGAGACATTCGCGATCAGGTAGTACACCAGCACCGTGAACGACGAAAAGCCGATGGCCGCACGCAGATCGAAGGTGCCGGCGACCACCGCCACCACCGCGCCGACCGCCAGTTCCGCCCGATGCGGCACACCGAAGCGCGGATGCACCGCGGCCAGCGCACCCGGCAGATAGCGATCGCGCGCCATGGCCAGCGCCGTGCGCGAAACCCCGAGAATCAATGCCAGCAGCGATCCGGCGGCCGCGAGCACCGCGCCGATCCGGACGACGGGAGCCGAACCCGGTGCCCCGGCGGCGGATACGACCATGGCCAGCGGATCGGTCGCATGGGCCAGACCCGCGGACCCGAGCACCTCCAGCGCGGTCACCGCCACCAGTGCGTAGACCGCCAACGCCAGCCCGAGCGCGATCATGATGGCCCGCGGAATCGTGCGTCGGGGTTCGCGCACCTCCTCACCGAGAGTGGCGATGCGGGCGTATCCGGCGAATGCGAAGAACAGCAATCCGGCCGCCTGCAGCACTCCGCGCGCCCCGATCCGATCCGGCAGCGTCGTTGCCGCGGAATGCGTTCCGAACAACCCCACCGCCACGACCAGCGCGAGCACGGCCAGCACCGCCGCCACGATGAGCCTGGTGGCCAGCGCCGACTTCTGTACGCCGGTGTAGTTGATCGCGGTGATCACGACAACGGCCGCGACGGCAACCGCACGGGACTGTTCGGGCCAGGCATAATTGCCGACCGTCAGCGCCATGGCCGCACACGAGGCCGTCTTCCCCGCGACGAATCCCCATCCGGCCAGATATCCCCAGAACGCCCCGAGCCGCTCGCGCCCGTACACGTACGTCCCGCCCGACACCGGATAACGCGCCGCGAGCCGTGCCGAGGAGGTCGCGTTGCAGTACGCGAGCAGTGCGGCCACCGCCAATGCGAGCAGCAGCCAACTGCCCGCCGCGGCCGCCGCCGGGGCGAGCGCCGCGAAGATGCCCGCCCCGATCATCGAGCCGAGCCCGATGAGCACCGAATCCGTCAGCCCGAGCCTGCGCTGGAGCGCCTCCGCCATGACTGCATCATCGACCACGCCGCCGCAGACCACGAATCGTGGGCCGACATGCGAAACGCCGCCAGGTCCGGGGGTGAACCTGGCCACGCTGAGCCGCCGGACGCTACGCCAGCGTCACGACTCGGGTGCCGACGTCCCACAAGCGCCTCTCGGCGGGTGGTCGCTCGAAGCGACAAATGGGGTGAGGCCCGGGGCTGTCCGGACGCCGACAGGGTGGTCAACCGCCTCTCGTCCGGATCTATTCCGCAGCCGCCTCCTTCGGGCACCGCGATCGCCACCCCGGCCATTCCCATGATCGCTTAGCCCATCCGCAGGGCGATGCTGTCCCCGATCGGCGGTGGTTCGAAAAACAGTTCCGCCCCTCACCGTTTCGGTTGGGGGCGGAGCTGTTTCGTTTTTCGGGGGCAGGTTTCGACGGGCCCCAGGCTTCGGAACTACAACAGGCCCCACCAATACAGCAGGCAGGCCAGCATCCAGACAACCACGGTTTCCATCGCCGCTCCCATCTCCTTGGCGCCCTCACGGTCCATCATCCGCCGATTCGCGCCGCCCCGCCGCAAACTCGGCTGGATCCCGCCGAAAAAATACCGCTACCTGGGGCTTGGCTCCTGCAAGGTCTTCTTAAGTGCCCAACAAGCCCGTGGCGGCATTGTTTGTGTCAACACCGGAGCACACGGGAGAACAACCCGGAACGCTACGGGAGTAAGCCACCACCGGGGTGGGGAACCGGGCTCGACCTGTTTACGAGGGGTAGCAGGTCGCGTCACGGGGGTAGCGCCAGCCGGGCCGGTCCACGAGGGGTGACCGTCCCGGCTGGAGCTTTTATCGGGGGCAACCACTTCGGATGGCTCTTCCCGGAGCTGACCGGCGAACGCGCAGTCCGCCACTGCCGAAGGTAACCATTCGGTGCACGCCGACGATCCCACCCAGAGGTATGGGCCGGGCCGGTTCACGAGAGGGGACCGGCCCGGCCGCCGCTAGCGGCCGGGCAGTATCGCCATCGCCCCGAATGTCCTGCGCGGTAGCCCAACCCGTCGCAGCACTCGCCAAAAAAGGTGACCACACTGGCGATTTCGGGAAGCGTGCCCAAATGCCGAGGGCGCTCATCACGACTCGGTTATCGCCACCGGGCACCATACGAGCCCCGAAAACGCCACTACCGGCACCGATATGGCCGGTGCCGGTAGTCGCGAAGCGCGGTTACCCGACGGTCTGGGCCGCGTAGTCGGGCAGCTCGTAGCTCTCGGTCTTGGTGAGCATCTTCATCACCAGCGGCTTCATCACCTTGGTGGTCATCAGTTTGCTCACGAACAGGCCCGCGCGGATCCCGAACCGGGACTTGGGCGTCATCGATCGCAACCCACCGGGCGGCAGTTCTTGTGCGGTGGCGACGAACGGGCGCAGCACCTCTTCGTAGCGGGCCAGCGCCTGCTCGGGATCGGCTGCGTGCGAGGCGATTTCACCGGCCAGGACGTACGCGCCGACCAGGGCCATCGCGGTGCCCTGCCCGGTGAGCGGCGAGCCGCAGTAGCCCGCGTCGCCGAGCAGGACCACCCGGCCCTTGGACCAGTTCGGGACGTCGATGCGGGCCAGTTCGTCGAAGTAGAAGTCCGTGGCCTCGGCCATGGCGTTGCGGACGGTGTCGGCGATGGTGCCGCCGTCGTTCAGACGCTCGCCGATGAGCTGCTGCTGGGCCGCGATATCGCGGCGCAGCGCCGGATTCGCCGCGTCGCGAATGACCACGAGCGCCTTGCAGGTGCTCGGGTCGGCATCGGGTCGCAGCCCGACACCGGTGGCGCCGACCAGCGAGTTCATCGCGATCCAATGCGGTTCCGCGTAGGCGGGCGTCGGCAGCGTGAAGAAGGACATGTAGCCGCCGAGGTAGGTGGAGAACTGTTCCTCCGGGCCGAACACCAGCCGCCGGGTCGTGGAATGCAGTCCGTCCGCGCCGATCACGATGTCGAATCGCTCGGTCGCACCGGAGGCGAATGTGACATCCGCGCCCGCGCCGTCCTGGCTGATCTCGGTAACCCATTCGCCGTAGCGATAATCCACCCCACCCGCCTCGGCGAGCAGATCGAGCAGCACCTCATTCAGATCGCCGCGGGTGATCTCGATCTCGGCGACCGTGCCCTTACCCTCGAAGACCTCCGCGGCCATGCGCAGCAGCTCCTTGCCCTCGCTGTCCACGAAAACCATGCCGCGCTCGTCCAATTGGGATTTGCGGATGCCCGGCATCAGCCCCATCCGCTGCGCCACCTCGACGCTCGGGCCGCGCAGATCGACGGCCTGCCCACCCGGGCGGGGTGCGTCCGCGCGCTCGACGACGGTGGCCCGGATCCCGGCCCGAAGCAGTTGCAGGGCAACAGCATTGCCGCCGATGCCGCCGCCGCACACGAGGATCCGGGGCTGGCTGGTGGCCGAGTGGTTGGTGCTCATGATCTGTTCCTCACTGACTCGAATGTCTTGCACATATGTCTAACAGACGGCTTGCACGTTTGTCTAGTACAAATGTGTAAGACGGTCGTACAGATCGGTGACGATCTCGAACGGCTGATTCGCAGCGCGGGGACCGGCCGCTCGCTCGCCGAGGCCTTCGCGCCCACCTGGGCGGGCATCGCCACCATCTTTCGGCGCCACCGAGAAGGCATGGTCGCGCAGGCGGAGAATCTGATCCGCCTGCATCGTTCGTCGGATGAGCGACGGTATGTGGAACGAATGAACGAGGAGGCCGTCACGCAAATCGCGGCCATTCTCGGTGCGGTGCATCCCGATCTGTCGAGGGCCGAGACAGACGCGGTGGCGCGGCTGTATTTCGCACTCCTGAACGGGCTTTCGCTGCAGTGGCTCAATGATCCCGACGGCGGTCTGCCCACCGGCGACGACTTCGCCACCGCCTTGCGCGCACTGACGGTCGGAAACCGGCAGCGCCCGCCGAGCGCGGGCGCTGCCGATCCGCGAGTCAGTTCTGGCTTTGCAGATAGGCCTTCCAGCCACCGAACGAGGTGATATCGGTGGCGGCGCCGGCGGCGTCGTAGGTGCAGGCGAAACCGATAACCGCACGACCGTCGGATAATTCGATGCTGGTCAACGCCATCGGCGCGGGCAGTGCGGCGAGGAAACTGCCCAGCCCTGCCGTCGACACCCGGAACAGTTCGCCGAGGATCGGCGCACCGAGTCCGGCACCGTGGCGCACCAGCCCCGGCTTCGGGGGTGCGGTGTCGAGGGCGGTCAGGCGGTACGCATCGGTGGTGCGGATCTCGCCGGTGAACCGCGCGCCGATCTCCTCCAGTTGCCAGTGCAGCGGCTGACCGCGCAGGTGCGCGCCGAAAACGGCGAGCTCAACCCCACTTTCGATCAGGACGGGCGCGGTGTCCTTGCCGATGATGCGGGCGGCGATATCGATCGCGACCTGATCGGCGAAGGCCGGTGTCACGACCATCACCCCGAACGGAGCTCCAGCAGCGGTGGGTCGGCCGGGGACGGCTACGGCCGCCATATCCAGCAGATTGCAGAAGTTCGTGTAGGTGCCCATCCGGCGGTTGATCCCCAGCGGATCCGCTTGTACCGCGGCGATACTCGGATGCTCGGTGGTCGTCGGCAGCAGCAGTCCGTCGAACCCGGACAAGGTCGCCGCCGCCGCGGCTTTCGCCCTGGCGATGGTATCCAGATCGGCCGCGAAGCCGGGGCCGGTCGTCGCCCGCGCGGAATTGATGATCGCCGTCACGGTGGGGTCGGCACCCGCGGGCGCGGTGTCCAGGAACGCGCCGACCGCCGCATAGCGTTGTGCGACGATCGAGCCGTCGTACAGCAGCAGCGCGGCATCGAGCAGCCCGGAGATATCGATCTCTTCGGTTGCCATCCCCGCACTCGTGACCGCGGATACGGTGCGGGCGAAGGCATCTCGATACGGTTCGCTGAGCGCGGCCAGATTTTCGGCGCGGGGTATCGCCAGCCGAGGCGCCTGCGGCGCGGCGAGCCGCACATCGGCGGGCCAGTTCCGGCTACGCGGATCGCGCGCCTCCGGACCGGCCATCACCGCGGCCGCCGCGATCGCACGGTCCAGATCGGTCGCGAAAACCGTTACGGCGTCGTAGTCCGCACATGCCGGAAGTACTCCGTGTGCCGGGATGATGCCCAAAGTGGCCTTGATGCCGACTATTCCGTGCAGCGCGGCCGGGACTCGCCCGGAACCCGCTGTGTCGGTGCCGATTCCGATATCCGCGATACCCAATGCCACCGCGACCGCCGATCCGGAACTGGACCCGCCGGAGATCAACTCCGGGTCGTGCGCATGGCGGACCGCGCCGTACGGGCTGCGCGTGCCGACCAGACCGGTGGCGAACTGATCCAGATTGGTCTTGCCGAGCACCACCGCACCCGCCGCGACCAGGCGTTCGATCGCCGCCGCGGTGACCTCTGGGGTGTAGGCGAATTCCGGACAGGCCGCGGTGGTCGGCAATCCGGCCACGTCGATATTGTCCTTGACCGCGACCAATATCCCGGCCAGCGGCAAGGAAGCGCCCTCGGCGAGCCGCTGCTCGACGGCCGCCGCATCGGCGGCGACATCGCTCTGTGCGCGCAGCGTGATCCATACCTCGGGCCGATCGACCTCGGCGATCCGCCGATATGCGGCGGCGACGCGTTCGGTGGGCGTGCCATGGACTTCGGTATTGCCTAGGACGCCTGAGGTCATTCGGCGGCTCCGATCACTGCTAGCGGGGTTCCCGGTTCCACTTTGGCGCCGGGGGTGGCCAGCACCTTCAATACCGTGCCGGTGCCCGGGCTGTGCACCGGCAGTTCGAGTTTCATCGCTTCCAGGATGGCCACCGGGTCGCCGGCGCCGAGCCGCTGGCCCACCGCTATCTCCACCCGCCAGACATTGCCGATCATCGGCGCGGTGACCACGGTCGCATCCGCGGGCAGACCCGCGAGTGGATCGGAAACCGGTTCCGGCGTGCTCTCGACCGTCGCGCTCCGCTCGAATTCCCCTGCGGCGCGCCAGGCCTGCTTCTCCGCATCGAAGGCGACGGCCTGTTTCGTCTCGAATTCCGCGATGGATTCGGCGTTTTCGGTACACATCCGCAGGTGGTCGGCGAGCGCGAAAGTGCCCTCGCTGACCTCGGCGTCGAAACGTCCGGCCGCGGCGGCCGCGCGCTGCTCGAGCAACTGCTCGGGCGTCACCGGTTCCCAGACGATGCGGTCGAAGAACCGGAACAACCACGGGGTGCCCCGCTCGAACGGCGCGGCTTGCCGGTAGCTGGACCAGATCGGCACGGTCCGCCCGATCAGCTGATAGCCGCCCGGTGACGCCATGCCGTATACGCACAGGTACTTGCCGCCGATGCCGACCGCATCCGATGGCGTCCACGTGCGCGCCGGGTTGTACTTCGTGGTGACCAGACGATGTCGCGGGTCGAGCGGAACCGCCAGTGGCGCACCGAGATACACATCGCCGAGTCCGAGCACCAGATACTCGGCATCGAAGACCGCGGCGCGCACCTCGTCGACGCTGTCGAGTCCGTTGATGCGGCGGATGAATTCGGTATTCGAGGGCAGCCACGGCGCACTATCGCGGACACCGCTGCGATAACGATCGATCGCTTCGGTGATGGACGGATCGTCGAACGACAGCGGCAACCGAATGGTGCGGCTCGGCACCACCAGATCGTGGGTGGCCGGCAGCGCCGGCTCGAGCTCGGTCAGTGCGCCGAGCAGCCGATACTGCGGGAGCACATCGGGATCGAAGTGGATATGCAGCGAACGGACACCCGGTGTCACGTCGATGATGCCGGGCAGCCCGGTACCGGCCAGCGCCTCGGCGAGTGCGTGCACCCGCATGCGCAGGCCGAGATCCAGCACCATCTCACCGTATTCGACCAGGATGTTGTCGTCGCCGCCGCGCAGATAGGCGACCCCAGGCCGATCCGCACCCGCGGCCACAGTGGCGAGAACGCCACGGTCATCTACGGTTTCGCCCGAACCGGTGAGCACACTGTGTGCTGCGGTGAGATCCACTGTGGCTTCGGGGATCTCGGCGCGAGAGCGTGCGATATTCGAACGGCGCAGCGCGGTCGCCCGGTCGTCGTCGACGGGGACGAAGCGGATGGTGTCGCCGGGGCGCAATTGGCCGAGCTTCCAGCGGTGTGCCGAGATGACGGTCAGTGGGCAGGCGAAGCCGCCCAGGCTCGGCCCGTCCGGTCCGAGCAGGATCGGAGTATCGCCGGAGACGTTCAATGTCCCGACGCTGTACGGGTTGTCGTGCAGGTTCGAGGGATGCAGCCCCGCATCACCGCCATCGGTGCGCGACCAGGTCGGCTTCGGACCATCCAGCCGGATGCCGGTGCGATTCGCGTGACTGCCGACCTGCCAAGGGTGCGAATAGAATTGGTCCATATCGGCAGCGGTGAAATAGGCGGGCGAGGTCTGCGGGCCGACGCCGACGGCCAGCTTCCAGATATGCGTGAATTCCGGTTGCTCGTCGATCGGCACCGCGCGCGGTTCGCTGAGCTCCGGCCGATCCGTGACGATGCCGAGCACATCTCCCGCGACAACCGCCTTGCCCGTGATACCGCCGAAGCCGCCGAGGGTGAACGTGGCGGCACTCCCGTGATACAGCGGTGCGTCGATGCCGCCGCGCACCGCGAGATAGGTACGCAATCCGGCGTCGGCCGGTGCGCCGATATCGAGCACCGAACCAGCCCCGACCGTGACCGGCTGCCACATCGGGACCGGCCACCCGTCCACCGTGACCGGTGTCTCGGCACCGGTCACACACACCACGGCGGCATCGGCGAAGCGCAGCTGCGGACCCTGCAGCGTGCACTCCAGCGCGGGCACGCCCAGCGGGTTCCCGACGGCGGCATTGGCGAGTGTGAACGACAGATCATCCATCGGACCCGACGGCGGAATTCCGACCTGCCACAACCCGATTCGGCCCGGGTGATCCTGAATCGTGGTCATCGTGCCGCCACGCAGCACGTCGATGCGATGCCCGGCGGATCGGATATCGGCCAGCGTGGTCGTGACATGTTCGGCGCCGAGCACCCTGGCATCGGCACCGGCCGCCCGCAGCTGGGGCAGATTCGTCTGGACGCCGTGGATCCGAGTCGTGGCGAGCGCGTCGCTGAGTCCGGCGAAGGCGGCGTCGCGGGTGGCCCCGGCGGTGATGACCTTCGCGAGCAGCGGGTCGTAATAGGGGCTGACCTCGGTCCCCGTGGCGATCCAGGTATCGACCCGAACGCCGGATTCGGATTTCGCTGGAAATGTCGCCGCGGTGATCAGTCCGGCACTCGGCCGGTAGTCATGCCCCGGATCCTCGGCGTAGACCCGCGCCTCGACGGCCCATCCGGTGATCTCCGGTCCGCGTTCGGGCTGCTCGTCCACCATCGAGGTGTCCCCGCCGGCCAGCCGCAGCATCCACTCGACCAGATCGACCCCGGTCACCGCCTCGGTCACCGGATGCTCGACCTGCAGCCGGGTATTCATCTCCAGGAACGAGGCCGCACCGCGCTCGACGTCGTAGACGAACTCGACCGTGCCCGCCGATCGGTACCCGACCGACCTGGCCAACTCCCGTGACGCCGCCAGCAGCTGCCCCGACAGATCCGGCGTGAGCCCCGGCGCGGGCGCCTCCTCGAGTACCTTCTGATTGCGCCGCTGCAGCGAACAGTCCCTGGTGCCCAGGCTGACCACGCGGCCGCGACCGTCACCGAACAGCTGCACTTCGATATGCCTGGCCCGCGCCACGAACCGCTCCAGGAAGACCCCGGTCGAGGAGAAGTTGGTCGCGGCCAGCCGCTGCACCCGCAGATAGGCCGACCGCAGCTCATCGGCGGTGCCGCAGGCCTGCATGCCGATACCGCCGCCGCCACCGACTGCCTTGAGCATCACCGGATAGCCGATGCGCTCGGCCTCCGCCACCGCGTGCTCCGCGGATTCCAGCAATCCGCTGCCCGGAATCAGCGGCACCCCAACGGATCTCGCTGTCTCACGGGCGGTGTGTTTGTCGCCGAAGATGCGCAGTTGCTCCGGTGTCGGACCGACGAACCTGATTCCGGCTGCGATGACCTCGGTCGCGAAATCCGCGTTCTCCGAAAGGAATCCGTATCCGGGATGGATCGCGCCGGCGCCGGCCGACAGCGCCGCCTCGATCACCCGGTCGGCGCGTAAATAAGACTCGGCCGCCGGGCTCGGCCCCAGATGCACTGCGATATCGGCGATTTCGACGTGTGCCGCACCCGCGTCGGCATCGGAGTAGACCGCGACTGTCTTCAACCCGAGCGCACGTGCCGTGCGCATGATCCGGCAGGCGATCTCGCCACGATTGGCGATCAGGACGGTATCGAACTCCAGCGTCACCGCGAACTCCCTAGTCAGTTGCCAGGGACATCGCGGCGATGGCCCGCGTGACCCGATCGAGGACGACATCCAGCGATTCGCCGATATGGGTGTGCAGCAGGCGGTAGGCCAGCGGGAGATCTTGCGCCAGTACGGCATCCAGAATTCCCAGATGCTCGGCGATGGTGGTCTCGATCCGGTTGTTGACCATGAAGTCGTACATCCGCACATGCCGGATCCGCGAGTTCACCGCCTTCAGTGACCGCACCAGCTCGGCATTGCCCGCCGCCGTCAGCAGTGTGACGTGGAACTCCTCGTCCCGAACCACGAAACCGGGCTCCTGTTCGGGCGGATCCGCCCGCAAGACCAGCCAGGCCGCCCGCTCCACCGCCAGCAGCCCGTGGTCGTGCACGACCGCCGGATTATCGATCGCTCGCTGAATACCACTGAGCTCCAAGGTGATTCGCAGCTCATACAGATCCCGGATCAGCGGGATGCTCGGCCGCACCGGAGTGAAGCCGTACTCCTCGCGCTGCAACAGCCCGTCCGAGCACAGCACCGTCAGCGCCTCCCGGATCGGTGTCCGGGAGATACCGAACCGAGCCGATAACTTGGGCTCGGTCAGGCGCTCCCCGAACCTGATATCCCCGTTCATCAACTCGCCACGCAACGTCGTATAAACCACGTCTCGTAGCGGCCGTCCCGCCGCGTCCGCCAGTGTGGCCACTCGTGTCGACATGCGTGTATACGCTATGGACCTCGCGTTTCATCGAGATGACCACAAGTTAGCAAGCGGTAAGAGTCTGCTCACCGCGCTGGACGTGTCGGGTTTTTCCCGGCGCGCCTCCTTCGGAATGTTCTCACCTCGGGTGCACAGTGTTGAGGAGCAGACAGCAACACCTGGCAACGCCGCCGTGCTATCGCCGGACATATCGCCACAGCAGGCTTGAACCAGCCCCGGCGCCGGGTTGATGCCCGTATTCCAGGCACACCGCCCGTCGAGTGCCGCCGGTCGGTGGCGACCGCCCCCGGCGCCGGGTGCACCTACGAGAAGTCTCGGGAGGTAACGATGGATGGGTTCGTGATCGTTGGCTTGCTCGCCCTGGTGTGCGGGCTACTAGCGGTCATCGCCGGTGCGGTGTGGTGGCCGGATCCGATCACCAGATCAGCACAGCGCGGCCGCGGCGCGGATACCGAAACGGCCCCCAGCCTGTTACCAGGCCGGGAGCCGTTCAGTTCGTCTCAACCACGAGTCGGGGTGACAGGATTTGAACCTGCGACCTCTTCGTCCCGAACGAAGCGCGCTACCAAGCTGCGCCACACCCCGTGAATCGAACCTGGAGTAGCTTACAACAGCTCGGGTCCAGACGTTAAACCGGCAGGTCAATTACTCTTTGTGGGGCCGAATGCTGGTGAAGATCCGCTTCGCGGTATCCGCGTCGACGGCGTTGGGGACGCCGGTGTCGGCGGCGATCACCATGACGAAACTGCCGTTATCGGTGGGGGTGGCGAAGGTATAGACCGAGTAGTTCGTGGCGCAGCCGGGGTTGACCTTGGTGGCGATGCCCTTGGTCTCCACGAACATCCCCTGCTGGGCGCCGTCGAGCGAATTGAGCGGCTGTGCCGGGCTCGGCATGCCGCCCGGTGAGTTCGTGTACGCGGCCTCGGCGGTCCTGGTGCCGAGTTCGGTTGCGGCTATCGCCGAATCGTTGTCCTTGGAGCCGGTCAGGAAGGCCACGGTGCGGGTCGAGCCGGGGCAGTAGCTCTTGCCATCGGTGGCTAGTCCCTTGCCGGTGACGGCGTTCGGCGGCGCACCGAAACCGCCGACCTTGCCGTCGGGGGCAACGGTCCAGTCGGCCGGGACGTCGTAGGCGGCCCCTAGATCCGATGCCACGACCACTTTGTACCCGGGCACGACCGGGGTTTCGTTATTGGCCTGGGTCGGCTCGGGCGTAGTAGTCGGCGGCGCGGTGTGCGAGCCACCGGTGGTCGTCAACGCGCTCACCATGGACGGTGGGGTGTCCTGCGCGGTGGTCTCGTCCGACCCGCGGTCGGCCGCCACGATCGCCGCTGTCGCCCCGCCGGCGACCACCAGCGCGGCCACCGCTGCCGCCACCCACGCCGCACCCCGACCGCGGCCGGGGCGGCCGTTCGAGCCGGTCGGAAAGCCCGGTGAGCGTTGGCCGCCGTAGAGTGCGCTCAGCCCGCCGTCCGCGGGCGGCGCACCCGCCTGTTCGGGTGTCGTTGCGCCCGACTGGAATTGCCTGGTTCGCCGCCGCGGAACCGGCTCCCATTGCACACTGGGTTGGTAGGGCGCGGACGCGGCCGGTGCCCACTGCGCGGATGGCTCGTGTTGTGCGGACCCGGCCGATCGAGGTGCCCACGCCGTGGTGGGATCGAGTTGTCCTGGTGCGCTTGATGTTCGGGTCGATCCGATGACCCCGGGTTGCCATTGCAGCGTGGGTTCCGGCGCGCCGCCGAACGGCGGGCTTGCGGCGGAGTCGAGATCCACCGGTGCGCCGAAGGTGTTCTGTGCCTGAGCGCTGGGGCTCTGCGCATGATCGGTGGGATCGGACTGCCCGAATTCGGACGGTCCCAGCGCAGGACCGAATTGCCCTGCGCCGTAAGGCTGTTGCTGAGACGGCGCACCGGATCGAGTTGGTTCGGGCCGGTCGTCGAAATCATTCACGCTTATCCCCTGCCTGACATCAGTCTCGGCAAGGGACCTTAGCCGAACTCAGCGTGCGATGGCTTCCGAGGGTGAAACGCCATGGCCGCTATCGGCATTGGGGCGCTTGGGCGGCGCGGCGACCAGGCTCAGCAGCGTCGCCTCCGGGCGGCAGCAGAACCGGTAGGGCGCCCACGGTGAGGTGCCGAGTCCGGCGGAGACGTGCAGTTGGGTGTGTGCGCCCCACTTCGAGGAGCCCTTCACCCGGGAGCGGTCGATACCGCAGTTGGTGACCAGCGCACCGTATCCGGGCAGGCACAGCTGTCCGCCGTGCGTATGTCCGGCCATGACCAGGTCGTAGCCGTCCTCGGCGAAACGATCCAGGACCCGTGGTTCGGGCGAGTGGGTCAGGCCGATGCGCAGATCGGCGAGCGGGTTCGGCGCGCCGGCGATGGTGTCGTAGCGGTCGCGCTGCAGGTGCGAATCGTCGACGCCCGCGCTCGCGATCCGAATGCCCGAGACCTCGACGTCGCGGCGGACGTGGGTCAGATCGAGCCAGCCGCGCTCGGTGAAGGCCGCGCGCAGGTCCTTCCACGGCAGCGGCGCGCCGTATACCCGGCGGTGATCCTTCTTGAAGTACTTCGCCGGGTTCTTCGGCACCGGCGCGAAGTAGTCATTGCTGCCGAAAACGAAAAGGCCCGGGCGGGAAAGCAATCCGCCGAGGGCCTGGACCACCGCGGGCACCGACTTCTGGTGCGACAGGTTGTCACCGGTATTGATCACCAGATCCGGCTCCAGCCGGTCCAGCTCCCGCAGCCACTGCTGCTTGAGCTTCTGACCGGGCATCATGTGCAGATCGCTGATGTGCAGCACCCGTAGCGACGACGAGCCCGGCTGTAACACGGGCATCGTGGCCTCGCGCAGGACGAAGGCGTTTCGTTCGATCAGCGAGGCGTAGCCGATACCGGCCACCGCGGCCCCGGCGGCTCCCAACGCGGTTCGTCGGATAGCGGAGGTCGAGATTACGGGCATTTGCCCAGCATAGGTGACCCCGGTTAGGAACGCCGAGTGTGTTTCCGCACAAGCGGCAGGTTCTTTCCCGCCCGCCGGCAATCGTCGGCGGTGTTGCCCCGTCGAATTCGGACAGCGAGGCAAATGTAGTGGGCCCGAAACAGGGAAGCGGCTACCGTGTGGCACATGTCGGAACTCAAATCGCAGCTGCGGGCGGATATGACCGCCGCGATGAAAGCCAAGGACAAGCTGCGCCTGGCCACGCTCCGGATGCTGCTGGCCGCCATCCAGACCGCCGAGGTCGCGGGTGCGCAGGCCAAGGAACTCTCCGACGCCGAGGTCATTGCCGTCCTGCAGAAGGAGGCGAAGAAGCGCAGCGAGTCTGCCGAGGTCTACACCCAGGCCGGGCGCGGCGAGCTGGCCGCCAACGAGCACGCCGAGGCCCGCATCATCGACGAGTACCTGCCGACCCAGCTCACCGACGCCGAGGTCGCCGACGTCGCGGACACCGCGATCGCGCAGGTCGCCCAGGATCTCGGCGAGCGGCCGGGCATGCGGCAGATGGGCCAGGTCATGAAGGCCGCCACCGCGATCGCCGCGGGAAAGGCCGACGGTTCCCGCATCTCGGCCGCGGTGAAGGCGCGCCTGTAGCGATCTCATCCCGGAACAAACGAAACCGCCGACTCGGATCACCTCCGGGTCGGCGGTTTCGTATTGTGTCGAGCTATCGAGGGGCCGGGAACCCCGGGATACTCGGGAATCCGGGGATTCCGGGAATGTTCGGAAGTGGAATGCCGGGCGCCGGCGCGGGTCCGGGCGCCGGTGTCGGCACCCGTTGGGTTCCGTCACTGATATAGATGGTGATCACGGACCCGGGAATCGCCGATCCGTTCGGTGCGGTCCCCATGACGGTCCCCTTCGGCGGCGCACCCGCCCCGTTCACCGGTGACACCTGGAAGCCCGCAGCCACCAGCGCGGCGGTCGCCTGCCCCTGAGTCATGTTGGTGACGTCGGGGACCTGGGCCTGGTTCGACCCGCGCACGTATTTATCGTCCAACGGCGGCAACCCGGGCGGTGGGAAGTTCCCGGTCACCGGTTTGATCGCGTTGAACCAGGTCCTGGCGGGCTCGTTACCACCGAAGAGATTGCCGTCACCGCAGCTGCGCAGCGGGAACGAGCAGATCTCGCCGGGCGTCGGGCTGTCGCCGTAGACATAGGCCGCGGCCGCCAGCGAGTTGGTGAAGCCGACGAACGCCGAGGAGCGGTGGCTCTCGGTGGTGCCTGTCTTGGCCGACAGCGGCAGGTTCCAGCCGGAGGCCTGCGCCGCACCGGCCGCGGTACCGCTGATGTCGTCCTTACTCATCGCGTTCGCCAGGGTGTTCGCCAGTCCGGGCTCGACGACCTGTTCGCAGGCCTGCTGGGTCAGCGGCACCGGCCGGTCGTAGCGGTCGATCACTTCCTTGATCGGCGAGGGCGGGCACCAGCGGCCGCCGGAACCCAAGGTGGCGGCCACATTCGACAACTCCAACGGGTTGATCGCGACCGGGCCGAGGGTGAAGGAGCCGAGGTTCTGCTCCTTGATCATGTCGGCCAGGCTCTGGTTACCGTGGCCCGAGGTGCCCGCCTCGGTGTAGGAGCGCATGCCGAGGCGCACCGCCATATCGACGGTCGGGGTGACGCCGACGGCCTGGATCAGCTTCACGAACGCCGTATTCGGCGAGGTGGCCAGCGCCTCGGTCACCGACATCGGCGACTTGTAGTTGCCCGCGTTCTGCACGCAGTAGGTGGCCGGCGGGCAGCCGCGCGCACCACCGTTACCCATGCCCTTGGCCTCGAACCGGCCCGGCACATCGAGCTGGGCGTTGATGCCCATGCCCTTCTCCATGGCGGCGGCGGTGGTGAAGAGCTTGAAAATCGAGCCGGCGCCGTCACCGACCATCGAATACGGCTGCGGCTGCACGGTTTCGTTGGCCTCCCGATTGAGGCCGTAGGTGCGGCTGCTCGCCATGGCGAGTACCGGATGCGAATCCTGGCCCGGCCCGACCACCGACATCACCTGCGCGATGTCGTCGAGGTTCGGGTTCGCGGCCTCGGAGACCGAACGCTTCGTCGAATCCTGCACCGCCGGATCGAGGGTGGTCTTGATCTTGTAGCCGCCGGTGTTGAGCTGTTCGCGGCTGATACCCGCGTTGGCCAGGTACTGCATCGCGTAATCACAGAAGAAGCCGCGATCGTTGGCGGCGATACAACCGCGCGGCAGGCCGTTGGGCTCGGGCAGCACGCCGAGCGGTTCGGACTTGGCCTTGCGGAACTCCTCGGCCCGGCTCGGAATGTTCTGGATCATGGTGTCCAGCACGGTATTGCGCCGCTGCAGCACGCCCTCGGGGTTGGTGTAGGGATTCAGCTTCGAGCTGGACTGCACCATGCCCGCCAGCATCGCCGACTGCGACAGGTTCAGGTTGACCGCGTCGATACCGAAATATGTCCGCGCCGCGTCCTGGATGCCATAGGAGGAGTTACCGAACGGGACCAGGTTCAGATACCTGGTGAGGATCTCGTCCTTGGTCAGCTCCCGGTCCAGGGTGAGCGCCATCCGGATCTCGCGCAGCTTGCGCGCGGGGGTGGTCTCGATGGCGGCCCGGCGCTCGGCGTCGGTCTTGGCGACAACGAGCAGCTGGAAGTTCTTCACATACTGCTGATCGAGGGTGGACGCGCCCTGCTGGACCTCACCGCTGGTCGTATTGGTGAGGAACGCGCGTAGTGTGCCCTGCCAGTCCACGCCCTCGTGTAAGGCGAAGCGCCGGTCCTCGATGGAGACGATCGCCAACTTCATATCGTTGGAAATCTGGTCGCTTGATACCTCGAAGCGGCGCTGCTCGTACAGCCAGGCGAAGGGTGTTCCATTCGCGTCGAGCATGGTCGAGACGGCGGGGGCGGTGCCCTCGACCAACTCCGCGGACACATTGTCGACGGCGTCCGCGGCTCGGTTGGAGACGAACCCGAAACCGCCTGCGAGAGGGAACAACAACCCGGCGACTAGCACGGCGGCCAGCGCGCAGCTGCCGCACAGCCTCGCGAGCGTATGTGTGATCGGCACGGACCCCAGACTACGGGGTGCCGATTCGGCTCTCTCGGGTGTGTTTGTGCTGATCATTTCGAGCGACCTGCAAGCAGTCGCTACGGCTCTTTTCGAGCGACCTGCAAGCAGTGGCTACGGCTCTTTTCGAGCGACCTGCAAGCAGTGGCTACGGCTCTTTTCGAGCGACCTGCAAGCAGTGGCTACGGCTCTTTTCGAGCGACCTGCAAGCAGTGGCTACGGCTCTTTTCGAGCGACCTGCAAGCAGTGGCTACGGCTCATTTCGAGCGACCTGCAAGCAGTCGCGACGACCCTTGCGAGCGATCTGCAAGCAGTCGCTATGACCATGTCGAGCGATCCGCAAGCAGCCGCTGCAGCCCTTTCGAGTGACCTGCAAGCGCCGCTGCAGCCCTTTCGAGCGATGTGCGAGCAGTCCGCTACGGCCGCCAGAACTTGCGCTTCGAGCGCCCGAATGGGCGTGTCGCGGGACTTGATGCGGCGTGTCGTCGGAGGGCGAGCCGCATGTCGAGTCAACCGCCCGGTTCTCTATCACGTTTGCAGGGACGGACGTACCAAAAAGTCTCGGAACGGTCTTGCGCAGAAGCCATACCTTTACCTAGATTGAGAACCCAGTGTGATAGAGCTAACACTCAAAGTGGAATGTGGTGCAGTTCGCAGCGGGGATTGGGTTGCTGCGACACTGACACGCGATTCTGGAGCGCCGTTGACCCGGTGTTCGGACTGCAAAGGGGCACACCAAATGCACATGACAACCCCCATCGCTCGATTGGACGTAGAGCAGGCCGAAGCAAGGATCGCCTGGGTAGCCCAGGCCCGATGCAAGGAAGTAGACCCTGATCAACTGTTCGTCCGCGGCGCGGCGCAGCGCAAGGCGGCGACGATCTGCAGGCACTGCCCGGTGCTGATGCAGTGTGGGGCCGATGCTCTCGATAATCGAGTGGAGTTCGGAGTGTGGGGTGGTATGACCGAACGGCAGCGTCGCGCGCTGCTGAAGCAGCACCCGGAGGTGACCTCGTGGGCCGACTTCTTCCAGGCCCAGCGTCAGCATCAGGTCGCCATCTGACTCGGATAGAACGGAAACGAGCCCGCGATTGCGGGCTCGAGTCCGTTAATGGGGCTATATCAATCCGATATCAGAATGACACGGTGGCCCAGCCGATTTCGGCCCAGATGATTTCGGCTCGGGCGACCACCGATCAGGCGGTCACATCGACCGCGTGCGCATCGGTGAGTTGATCACCGACCGCCCGCAGCGCATCCAGATCGGAGACCTCGAAGGGCAGCGCGGTCACCGAGGTGATCGGCACCCGTGGATGCGCACCGGTGAACCGGTGCAGCAGATGCTGTTCACGCTTCGCGGTGGCGACTCGCTGGGCGTGAATGCGCAGCACCGAGGCGGTCAGCGGATCGGATTCGGCCAGCTGATCTGCGGCGGTCTGCGCGTGATCGGCGGGCAGCGAGCTGAGCACCGGATGCGTCCGATTCAGTACCAGTCCGGCCAGCGGCATCCGTTCGGTCGAGAGGCGGTCGACGAAGAACGAGGCCTCGCGCAGGGCATCCGGTTCGGCGGCCGCGATCACCAGAAAGTGCGTGCCCGGCTTGGCGAGCATCGCGTAGGTCCGGTCCGCTCGATCCTGGAAACCGCCGAACAGCGAGTCCAGTGACTGCAGGAAGTTCGACGCATCCTTGAGCATCTGACCGCCGACGATGGTCGACACACCGCGCACCGCCAGGCTCATCGCACCGGTCACCAGCCGGGTGACGCCGCGGCCGGGGGCCATGATGACCCGGATCATCCTACCGTTCAAGAAGTTTCCGAGACGCTTGGGCGCGTCGAGGAAGTCCAGCGCGTTGCGCGACGGGGGAGTGTCGACCACGATGAGGTCCCACTCCTTGCGCCCGGCCAACTGGCCGAGCTTCTCCATCGCCATGTATTCCTGGGTGCCGCCGAAGGACGAGGCGACGGTCTGATAGAAGGGGTTGGCGAAAATCTGCTCCGCCTTGTCCGCACTGGTGTGCTCGAGCACCATATCGTCGAACGTGCGGCGCATATTGAGCATCATCGCGTGCAGTTCACCCTTGGCCTCCGGACCGAGCGCCACCCGCTGCGGCGCGTTGTCCAGATCGGCGACACCGAGTGACTGAGCCAGCCGGCGCGCCGGATCGATGGTGAGCACCACGACCTTGCGACCCCGCTCGGCCGCGCGCAATGCGATGGCCGCCGCGGTGGTCGTCTTGCCGACGCCACCGGCGCCGCAGCAGACCACGACACGCGCCGTGCGATCCTCGATGATCCTCGAAATATCCAGTGGCGCGGCCACATTCGGAGCGGTCATCGAACCCCCTGCTTACTTAGATGTTCCGCCAGTTCGTAGAGCCCGCCGAGATCCATACCGTCGGCGAGGGCGGGCAGATACATCCGCGCCACATCCACTTTCGCGAGTTCGGTGGCGCTGTCGTCCTGTGCCTGCAAAGTGGCCGAGTGCTCGACGGTTTCGGTGATCAGCCCCTGGAAGTCCTGGTCCGACAACGAGATTCCGGCCTCGGTGAGTCCGGCGCGAAGGGTGTCGCGGTCGATATCGCCGCGCGCGGCCTTACTGCGCACCTCGGCGGGCAATTGGCTCTTGGTCGCCCGGTTCACGATTACGGTGCCGATCCGCAAGTCGTTGGCGGTGAGTTCGGCGACCGCGTCGGCGGTCTCCTGCACCGGCAGTGCCTCCAGCAGCGTGACCAGATGGATCATGGTCTGGTCGGAGTGCAGCAGCCGCGAGACGCCCTCGGCCTGCGCGGCGATCGGCCCACCCTTGGCTACCTCGACCATCGCCTGGGTGACATCGAGGAAGCTGGCGATCCGTCCGGTCGGCGGTGCGTCGACAACGATCTCGTCGAAGGCGGGTTTGCCCTGCTTGTCCACCCGGACCGCGCATTCCTTGATCTTGCCGGTCAGGATGACGTCGCGCAGACCAGGTGCGATCGTGGTGACGAATTCGACCGCCCCGACCCGGCGCATCGCCCGCCCGGCGAAGCCGAGGTTGTAGAACATGTCGAGGTATTCGAGGAAGGCATGCTCGATATCGAGTGCCAACGCGACCACTTCACCGCCGCCATCCGCGGTGGCGATCCTGGTCTCGGTGGGTGGCAATGGCGGCAGATCGAACAGTTGGGCAATGGACTGTCTGCTCTCCACCTCCACCAACAGCACCCGCCGTCCACCCGCGGCCAGCGCGAGCGCGAGCGCCGCGGCGACCGTCGACTTGCCGGTTCCCCCTTTGCCGGAAACATAGTGCAAGCGGGCCTTATCCGCGCGCTCCGGCCACCCCGTTTCCAGCCCCGGCTCCGCCGAAATGGGCACTGCTGTTGGTACTCCCACGATCGCGAGCCTATAACCCGTGCTGAGATCGCGCCCCGGGGATATGGTTACTGGTTCATTTTCGCGGACATTCCGTCCCAGACAGTGCGGCGAGACGCTGTGGACACCGCCGCTGACATGCCGCGGGTACGGATGAACCCCGACCTCTATACGCTCTGGCGTATGAGTGATTCGACACTGTGGGAGTACGCGACCGTTCCGCTGTTGACGCATGCGACCAAGCAGATCCTCGACCAGTGGGGCGCCGACGGCTGGGAGCTGGTGACCGTGCTTCCGGGCCCGACCGGCGAGCAGCACGTCGCCTACCTCAAGCGCCCCAAGTAGAGAAGGGACTTCGCCAATGACCCAGTGGGAGAAGAACCTCGCCCAGCTCGGTTTGACCCTACCGCCGGTCGTGGCGCCGGTCGCGGCCTACATTCCGGCGATCCGCACCGGTTCGCTCGTCTATACCTCCGGACAGTTGCCGTTCGTGGACGGTCAGCTCTCGGCGACCGGCAAGGTCGGCGCGGAGGTCTCGCTCGAAGACGCCAAGGAAGCCGCGAAGCTCTGTGCGCTCAACGCGATCGCCGCGGTGCACGACCTGGTCGGGCTCGACGCCGTCGTGCGGATCGTCAAGGTCGTCGGATTCGTCGCCTCCGCACCGGGATTCACCGATCAGCCGCAGGTCATCAATGGCGCCTCGGAGCTGCTCGGCGCGGTCTTCGGTGATGCGGGCGTGCACGCGCGCTCCGCGGTCGGCGTCGCCGAACTGCCACGCAATACTCCGGTCGAAGTCGAACTGATCGCCGAAGTGCGCTAGACAGGATCACGGACTGTTCGAGCGACAGTCACTTGCGGCCAAGGTTTTCGATCGACTGGGGTAATCCGATGACGCTCACCCATCCCGCCTACGGCCAGCTGCGGCAGGTCACGCCGACCGCGGCGGTCCTGCTCGCGGACAATCCCGGCCAGATGACGCTGGAGGGCACCAACACCTGGTTGCTGCGCGCACCCGGGGAATCGGATTATGTGGTCGTCGATCCGGGACCGAAGGACAAGGCGCACAGCGCGGCGATCGCCCGCGCCACCGACGGCAATATCGCGCTCACCCTGATCAGCCATCGGCATCACGATCACACCGGCGGTATCGACCGCTTGGTCGAGCTGACGGGGACGCCGGTGCGGGCCAGGACCGCCGAATTCCTGCGCGGCTCCGAGGCGCCGCTGGCCGCCGGCGAGGTGATCGAGGCGGCCGGTCTCCGGATCACCGTCCTCGACACCCCGGGCCACACCAAAGATTCGGTGAGCTTCGTCCTCGACGACGCGGTATTGACCGGTGACACCATCCTCGGCTTCGGGACCACCGTGCTGGACTCCAGCGACGGCACCCTCGCCGATTACCTGGCATCGCTGGACAAGCTGGTCGAGGTGGGTGCGGGACGGGCACTGCTGCCCGCGCACGGTCCGGATCATCCCGATCTGGAGCCGATCGCCCGCTACTACATCGCGCACCGGCAAGAACGCCTCGAGCAGGTACGCGAAGCGCTACGCGTACTCGGCCCGGACGCGGGTGCGATGGCGGTGGTGCGCAAGGTCTACGCCGATGTCGACAAGCGGCTGTGGCCGGCCGCGCGCAGTTCGGTGCAGGCGCAATTGGAGTATCTGCGGTCCGCGACCAACTGACCATCTGACCTGGGAACACGCCAGCACGCTGAGTTCATTGGAACGCTTGAACTCAGCGTGCTTTCGCGTATTTATTCAGCGCGCGCGGCGGGCCAGGCGCTCGGAGTCGGAGATCAACACACTCTTGCCCTCCAGCCGGAGCCAGCCGCGATGCGCGAAGTCGGCAAGGGCCTTGTTCACGGTTTCACGAGAGGCGCCGACCAGCTGGGCGATCTCTTCCTGGGTCAAGTCGTGGGTGACCCGCAGCGCACCGGCCTCCTGGGTGCCGAACCGCTGCGCGAGCTGCAGCAACGCCTTGGCGACCCGGCCGGGGACATCGGTGAAGATCAGATCGGCCAGGTTGTTATTGGTACGGCGCAAACGACGGGCGAGAACGCGGAGCAACTGCTCGGCGATCTCGGGCCGCTGGTCGATCCAGGACTTGAGTGCGTCTCGGTCCATGGTGACCGCGCGAACCTCGGTCACGGTGGTTGCGGTGGAGGTGCGCGGACCCGGGTCGAAGATCGACAGCTCACCGAACATGTCCGACGGACCCATGATGGTCAGCAGGTTCTCTCTGCCGTCCGGGGAACGCCGTCCGATCTTCACCTTGCCGGAGGTGATGATGTACAACCGGTCGCCGGGTTCGCCCTCGTTGAAGATGACATGGCCGCGCGGAAAATCCACGGGCTGCAGTTGTTTGGCGAGAGCCGCCACCGCGGTGGGCTCTACGCCTTGGAAGATGCCTGCTCTGGCGAGGGCCTCGTCCACGAATGTGCTCCTTATGGGAAATGGCTCTGTCCTGGACCGAAGCGATTCGGCCAACAGCGCAGTCTACGCGGCATTACGACAGCGTAGTGACAGACACCACGTAACGAGTGGATTGCGCGCTGCGCCCCTAGCGGCTGCGCGCAGGTCGCTCGAAAGAATCAGGTCATGTGTAATTGGGTTTCAGCTCGCGCGTGCGACGTCCAATTCTTCGCCACGGGACCGGCGCTTGCGCATCCGTGCCACCGCGGCGGGTAGTCCGAGCTTCGTCAGCTCCTTCACTTCGGCGTTACTTGCCTTGTCCAGGTACTGCTGAACCTCTTCGTCGGGTTCGAGAAGTTTGCGGAGCCGATTCTCGACCCGCTCCATGCCCAGTGCAAAAAGCATCAGCACCACTGGGAAGAGCACCACAGCGAGTCCTTGCATGACGAGCAGTAAACACGGTCTAGGTCTCAGATGGAACACGGCAAGAGATCTAGGAGGGCAACGTTATGGGGTGATTCCGTATGGTGGACGCGTGCGTGTCTCCCCCTCCACAGCCGCCATCGGCGGGTCTTCGCCTGCCGCCGAGGCGACCGATGCGCAACCCGCCGCGGTCCCCGTTCCGAAACGTAAATCCCGAGCGCGACAAGCGGAAACCCAGCTCGGCCTTACCCGAAGGGCCCGCCGGATGAACCGTGTACTCGCGGTGGCATTCCCGGACGCGCACTGTGAGCTCGACTTCACCACGCCACTCGAATTGGCGGTCGCCACAATACTTTCCGCGCAGTGCACCGATGGGCGAGTGAATCTGACCACACCGGCACTGTTCACCAAGTATCCGGACGCCCGCGCCTACGCCGGTGCGAACCGCGCCGAGCTGGAGGAATACATCCGGCCGACCGGCTTCTTCCGGAACAAGACCAGTTCTCTGATCGGGCTCGGGCAGGCACTGGTCGAGCGCTATGACGGTGAATTGCCTCACACCCTCGACGAACTCGTGCAATTGCCGGGCATCGGCCGCAAGACTGCCAACGTCATCCTCGGCAACGCCTTCGGGGTGCCCGGCATCACAGTCGACACCCATTTCGGTCGTCTGGTGCGCCGCTGGGCGTGGACCACCGAGGAAGATCCGGTGAAGGTCGAACACGCCATCGGTGAGCTGATCGAGCGCAAGGAATGGACGATGCTGTCCCATCGCGTGATTTTTCACGGGCGCCGGGTCTGTCATGCCCGTAAACCCGCATGCGGTGTCTGCATCCTGGCCAAGGACTGCCCCTCGTTCGGAACCGGGCCGACCGATCCGGATACCGCGGCCAAGCTCGTGAAGGGGCCGGAGGCGGAGCACCTGCTCGAGCTGGTGGGCCGGTGAGACGGATACCTGTCGCGGCGCGCTTGGCGCTGGCAGGGTTGATCACCGTGGTGGCCTTGGCGGTCGCGCTGTGGCCCCGCACCCACGACGACACCGCCGCCGGCGGCGATCATCCGGCGAATTCCGTCGCGACGGCCTCGGTCGAGGCGCGCACCGCCGCCCGGCTCTCGCCATGTCCGATACCGACGCCGGACGCGATCGGCGGCGGGCCGCTGACGGGGATCAGCGTCGACTGTCTGGCGGACGGAAAACCGGTCGATCTGGCCACCGCGCTCGCGGGCAAACCGGCACTGCTGAACCTGTGGGCGTACTGGTGTGGGCCGTGTGCCAAAGAGTTGCCGTTTGTGCAGGAGTACGCGCGACGCGCCGGAAACGCGATTACCGTGCTGACGGTGCACAGCGATCCGGATGAGGCAAGGGCGCTTGCGCTGCTGACCGAGTTGAAGGTGACGTTGCCGGGCGTGCTCGACGCGCGCGCCAAGGTGCGTACCGCGGTCGGTGCGCCAGCGGTGCTGCCGGTGTCGGTGCTGCTGCGTGCGGACGGATCGGTCGCCGAGGTGGTGGTGCGCGCCTTCAACGGTGTCGAGGACATCGCCGACACGGTCGAGAACAATCTGGGAGTCGCCGCATGACCGAGTCAGGGCCCGGAGGAGGCAGCGTGCGTAACCACGTAGGGCCCCTCGGGCTTGCAGAAACGGATGCCGCATGACCGAGATCGCCACGCCGGGCAGCATCCCGCGGTGGCTGCGTCGAGCGGCCGATCCCAATACCGACGGCTCCGACACGCTCACCATCGCGCGGGCGATGCGCCGGGCCATATCCATCAGCACGACACCGCGCCAGGCGGCCGTGCTGGTGTTGTTCAGCGGTTCGCCCGAATCGGATCCCGAGGCGCCGGGCGGGCTGCCCGCCAATGCGGACGTGCTGCTCACCCAGCGCGCGTCCACCATGCGCCAGCACCGCGGCCAGGTCGCCTTTCCCGGCGGTGCGGTCGATCCGGGCGACGCGGGGCCGATCGATACCGCGCTGCGCGAGGCCTGTGAGGAGACCGGGCTGGCGCGCGAAGGCGTCGAACCCTTCGCCGTACTGCCGAAACTGTTCGTCCCCCCGTCCCGATTCGATGTGACCCCGGTGGTGGCCTACTGGCACACCCCGAGGAAGGTCCGAGTGGTCAATCAGAGCGAGACCGAACGCGTGGTGCGCGTACCACTGGCCGAGTTGCTCGATCCGGCGAACCGGTTCATGGTGCGTGGCAGCCTCGGCTATCAAAGCCCCGCGTTCCAGGTGGACGGGATGCTGGTGTGGGGACTGACCGGCGGCATTCTGGCCGGCATCTGCAAATCCGCCGGATGGGAACGGGATTGGGACCGCGGCGATGTTCGTGATCTAGAGTCCGCGCTCGCGGCCGTTGGGATGACGTTATGAGTTCATCGGCTTGGCTCGATATCGCGGTGGTGCTGCTCGCGCTGCTCGCCGCCTCCTCCGGCTGGCGGCAGGGCGCGGTGGCCTCCGCACTGGCCTTCCTCGGCGTGGTGCTCGGCGCGGTCGCCGGCATCCTCATCGCGCCGCACATTCTGATCCACGTCAACGAGGGCAGACCCCGGGTGCTCACCGGCGTGCTGCTGATCGTGCTGTTGGTGATCGTCGGTGAGGTCGCGGGCATGGTCCTGGGCCGCGCCGCGCGCGGCGGGATGCGGCATCCGTTCACCCGCAGTGTGGACAGCGTCGTCGGCGCGGTGTTGCAGGCGGTCGCGGTGCTGGTCACCGCCTGGCTGCTGGCGCTGCCGCTGGCCACCTCGTCGCAGCCGGCCATCGCCTCGGCCATCAACGGCTCGAAGGTGCTCGCCGATGTCAACGATGTCTCGCCGAACTGGTTGCGGCGGCTGCCCAACGAATTCTCCAGGCTGCTCAACACTTCTGGGCTGCCGGACGTCATCGGACCGTTCGGCCGTGCGCCGATCGCGGCGGTCGAGCCGCCGGATCCCAGCGTGCTCGCCAGCCCGGTCGCGGCCTCGCTGCAGCAGAGCGTGGTGCGCATCCGCGGCGTCGCGCCGAGCTGCCAGCGCGCGCTGGAGGGCTCCGGCTTCGTGATCGCGCCCGAGCGGGTGATGACCAACGCGCACGTGGTCGCCGGTACGACCAGCGTCAGCGTGGACACGGCGCGCGGTCCGCTGGAGGCGACGGTGGTGCTGTTCGATCCGTCCAAGGATGTCGCGGTGCTCGCGGTGCCCGGCCTGACTGCCCCGATCGTGCCGCAGGCCCCCTCGTCCGCGCACTCCGGCGACAGCGCCATCGTGCTCGGGTATCCGGGTGGTGGGCCGTATACGGCCAGCGCGGCGCGCGTGCGCGAAACCCTGGATCTGACCGGACCGACCATCTACCGCAACGGCACCGTGGAGCGCGAGGTCTACACCGTCCGCGGTCTGGTGCGGGCAGGCAATTCCGGTGGGCCACTGGTGGATACGGAGGGTCAGGTGCTCGGCGTGGTCTTCGGCGCCGCCGTCACCGACGACGACACCGGTTATGTGCTGACCCTGAACGAGGTTCGGGCACAGCTGGAAGCCGCTGCCGGGGCCAACACCGCGATCCAGACCGGAGCCTGCGTACTCAGCTGATACGTCGGGGCGACGGGGCATCCAGCCCTGTCGCCCCCGGTCAGTTGGGCCCCAGCGGGACCGGGATTACGTGAGCAGCTTGGCCAACTCGGTCGTGACGGCGTCCGGATTCTCTTGATGCGCAAAGTGACCCGCGCCCGGAATCACCACCTGCCGCCGCTGCGGCGACAACCGGCGGCCGCGCTGGAAGGTCGCGGGCAGGATGTAGCCGTCGAGCTCACCGCGCATGGCCAGCACCGGAATGCGGATCGGCTGGCGCATGGTGGCCATGAACCGCCGACCGTCCGGCCGCCATTGGCTGCGGAAGGCCCAGCGCTGGTATTCCAGCGCACAGTGCGCCGCACCGGGTATCTGGATGGCCGAGCGCATCCGATTGGCCGTCTCGATGAATTCGGCGGTACCCGACCAGGCGCGGCTCACCCGCAGGCGCAGCAGCCGCTCCACCTCGAAGCCGTCACCGGAGGTGAGTAGATGTTCGCCGTACCGGGGCAGCTGATAACGCAGGAAATTCGGCAGCCAGGTGTGACGCTGACGCCGGTCGCGCAGTACCGCGCTCTTGAGCGCGGCCGGATGCGGCGAGCTCACCAGCGCGATCGACCGCACCAGCCGTGGGTGCAGCACCGCGGTCGTCCAGCAGACCAGGCCGCCGTCGGCGTGCCCGACCAGTGTGGCCTCGGAATAGCCCATGGCGCGGATGAGCCCGGCGATATCGCCCGCGAGCGTCCAGCCGTCATAGCCGCGCGGCGGTTTATCGCTGTCGCCGTAACCGCGCAGATCCACCGCGACCGCGCGGTAGCCCAGTTCGGCGAGTCCGGTCAGCTGATGCCGCCAGGACCACCAGAGGTCGGCGAAGCCGTGCAACAGCACCACCAGTGGTGCGTCCGCGCGGTCCGGCGCCGCTTCGACGATGTGGAAGCGAATGCCGTTGGCATGCACGTCCCGATGCGTCCACGGACCGTCGTAACGGACGCTGGACGGATCGGGAAACGAGTTGGACGACACGCCGATCGAGCCTACTGGGGGGCGTGCCTCGCCGCCTAGTCGACGCAGCCGTGCCGAGTGACCGGTGCCGGTTACGTCGACGGCTTCTCGAGCACGAGGTGTTCTTCGTGCGAGCCGAATCCGCTCGGCAGTACCGTGCGCGCCTGTTTCAGTGAATCGATCGTCTTCTCCGGCGCGCGCAGTTTCTTGACTCGCAGATAGCCGAGCAGTGCCAGCACCGCCGTCGCGACGATCATCAACAGGAACACGATCAGGAAGGCCGCCCAGCGCGCCAGCCAGACATCGAGCAGTTCGCCGAGGAAGAAGAAAAAGAAGAACGTGCTGAACAGCAGGACGGTCAGCGCGAGGATGAAGTAGACGCTGCCCTGCAGCCCCTTCTTGATCTCCCCGGTCACCTCGGCCTTGGCCAGTTCGACCTCGGCGCGCACCAGCGTCGACATCTGCTCGGTGGCGTCGCGGACCAGGGTGCCGAAGCTCGCCGATCCGGTCGGGTTGGCATCCGAGAGGGGAATCGAGGTGACAGTGCGGTCACGACGCGACTCGTCCCCGTTACCACCGTTTGTGAAGCTCACTTGGTCGACCCTTCTCCCTGTCCCTGCACTGCTTCCGCCTCAGTCTCTCGTTCTAGCGCACGCGCGTGCTGTCGCGCCTGGTGGACACGCCCACGTCGCAACAGTAGCGCCGAACCCGCGAGCGACGCCGCCATTGATGTCACCAACACCGCGGCCTTCGCCAATTCGGCGGCCGAGCCGTCGCCGACGTCGGCCAACGCGAGTTCTGCCACGAGAAGGCTAACCGTGAAGCCGATCGCGCCGAGCACCGAGAGGGCGAAGATGTCTCGGTAGCCCAGACTCGCCGGCCGCTTCGCGATGCCCAATCGGATTGCCACCCAGCTGATCCCGAAGATACCGATGGTCTTGCCGAGCAGTAGTCCGAGAATTACCGCCAGCGACACCCTGTCGCTGAACAGCTGTTGGAAGACCTTGCCGTCCAATGGAACTCCGGAGGCGAACAACGCGAACAGCGGCACGCACAAGCCCGCCGAAATCGGCTGGATCAGATGCTCGAGCCGGGTCGCGGGCGCCCGGTCCTCACCCGGGTCCTTGCGCACCCTGGTGAGCAGGCCGAGTGCGACACCGGCCAGGGTCGGATGGATACCGGCCTCGTGCAGCGCGTACCAGGAGATCAGCGCCAGCGGCAGATAGACCAGGGGCGTGGCGATCCGCTTGTGCTGGGCCAGCGCCCACCCCGCGAAACAGGCCGCCGCCGCCAACAGCCACAGCGCCGACAGCGTCGTGGTGAACAGCACCGCGATCAGGATGATGGCGAGCAGATCGTCGACCACCGCGAGGCTGAGCAGGAACACCCGCGCGCTCGCCGGAATCCGGGAGCCGGTCATGGCGAGCACAGCCAGCGCGAACGCGATATCGGTCGCCACCGGGATGGCCCACCCCCGGTCCATGCCTGCCGCGCCGAATCCGACGGCCAGCGCGATCAGCGCGGGCGTGACCACGCCGCCGACCGCCGCGATGATCGGCAGCGCGGCCCGTTTGGGATCGGCGAGCTCACCGACCACCAGCTCGCGTTTGAGTTCGAGTCCGGCGACGAAGAAGAAGATGGCCAGCAGACCGTCCTTGGTCCAGTCCGCGGCGGTGAGATCCAGATGCAGCGCCTTGATGGGCAGCACGGTTTCGGTGACGGTGAAGTAGCTGTCGCCCCACGGCGAGTTCACCCACAGCAATGCCGCCGCGGCCGCGACCAGAAGGATCGCGCCGCCGACGGTTTCGGTGCGTAGGTAGCGCGTCAGCTCCGACCGCACTTGGGTGATCACGGGAAACCTTCCGGCAGGGTGGTCAGGGCTGCGGACGCACATCCCACCGCTTCGGCTTTCGGGTACACGACCGCATGCCGACCAGACTTCCCGGCACACCTTGCGCAATTCTAACGGGTAGGGCCGGTGACGGATTCCGTCACCGGCCCTACGATGTCGCGCTCAGCTGTGCTACCTCAGTCGCGGCTGGCCCGGATCGCCTCGAAGACGTTGGGATCGACCAGCGTCGAGGTGTCACCGAGATCCCGGCCCTCGGCGACGTCGCGCAGCAGCCGGCGCATGATCTTGCCGCTGCGGGTCTTGGGCAGCTCGGGCACCACGTGGATCTCGCGTGGCCGCGCGATCGGGCTGATCTCGCGCGACACCTCCGCCTTCAGTTCGCCGACCAGCGCCGCGCCGGTGTCCTTGGCCTCGGCGGTCAGGATCACGAACGCGACGATGCCCTGCCCGGTGGTGTCGTCACTGGCACCGACCACCGCGGCCTCGGCGACACCGGAGTGCCCGACCAGCGCGGACTCGACCTCGGCGGTGGAGATGCGGTGACCCGACACGTTCATCACGTCATCGACGCGGCCCAGCACCCACAGATCACCGTCGGCGTCGAGTTTGGCGCCGTCACCGGCGAAGTACCAGCCCTGCTCGGCGTAACGCTGCCAGTAGGTGGCCCGGTAGCGCTGCATATCGCCCCAGATGCCGCGCAGCATCGACGGCCACGGCTGATCGAGCACCAGATAGCCGTTGGCCTCGGTCTCACCGAGCCGCACCGGCCTTCCTTCCTCGTCCACGACCTTCGCCGAGATGCCGGGCAGCGGCGTCATCGCCGCACCGGGCTTGGCGGCGGTGACGCCCGGCAGCGGGGAGATCATGATCGCGCCGGTCTCGGTCTGCCACCAGGTGTCCACGATAGGCGCGGTGCTCGCGCCGATCACCTCCCGATACCAGCGCCAGGCCTCGGGGTTGATCGGCTCACCCACCGAGCCGAGCAACCGAATGCTGGACAGGTCGTGTGCGGCCGGAATCTCGCGGCCCCACTTCATGAACGTACGCACCAGCGTGGGTGCCGTGTAATAGATGCTGACACCGTACTTTTCGACGATCTGCCAGTGCCGGTGCTCGTCGGGGAAGTTCGGGGTGCCCTCGTAGACCACCTGGGTCACGCGGTTGGACAGCGGCCCGTACACGATATAGGTGTGCCCGGTGACCCAGCCGATATCGGCGGTGCACCAGTAAACGTCTTGTCCCGCTTTGTGATCGAAAACGTTGTGGTGGGTGTAGGCGGCCTGGGTCAGGTAGCCGCCGGTGGTGTGCAGGATGCCCTTGGGTTTCCCGGTGGTGCCCGAGGTGTAGAGGATGAACAGCGGATGCTCGGCATCGAAAGCCCGCGCCTCGTGCTCGGGCGACGCGGTCGCGACCGTCTCGTGCCACCACAGGTCCCGGCCCTCGGTCCACGGCACCTCGATATCGGTGCGCCGCACCACCAGCACATGCTCAACGCTGTGTGGCACATCCCCGTTCGCGTACAGCGCCTCATCGACCGCCTCCTTGAGCGGAGCGGCCTTACCACGCCGCCACTGACCGTCGGTAGTGATGATCAGCCGGGCACTCGCGTCGTCGACCCGCTGACGCAGCGCGGTGGGGGAGAAGCCCGCGAAGACCACCGAATGCGTCAAACCCAATCGCGCACAGGCCAGCATCGACACGATCGCCTCGGGCACCATCGGCATATAGATCGCGACTCGATCGCCCGCCTCGAGCCCGAGCACAGTGAGATAGTTCGCAGCGCGCGACACCTCGGCCAGCAGTTCGGTATAGGTGATATCACGGGAATCACCCGGCTCGCCCTCCCAATGAATGGCGACCTGATCACCGTGCCCGTCCAGCACATGCCGGTCCACACAGTTGTAGGCCACATTGAGCTTGCCGTCGACGAACCACTTCGCCACCGGCGCGTCGCTCCAATCCAGCACCTGCGTCCATGGCTGATCCCAGTGCAGCCGTCCGGCCTGCTCGGCCCAGAACACGTCGCGCTCAGCCGCGGCCCGCTGGTACAGCGTGGCATCGGCGTTCGCCGCGGCCGCGAACTCCGCGGACGGCGGGTACGACTCCCGGTGGTCGGCGGTGGTATCGGTCATCTCGTCTCTTCCTTCACGTAGCCGGTGGTGCTGGCAGTCGCAGTCGAATTCGACAGTAACCAACTGTGACCCGCACTGCGGCCGGTGTGTCCAACGGGTTTCCATCCGGTCACCGCGCCGGGTATGCTGCGCGATCCCCTGACAAACCGGCCCTTCGGTCGCTATCGTTATTGATCTGCCAGCTTCGGATACCGGAAGCCCAACGGAGGCATAGTTCCGGCGTATGTCCGTTTTTCCATGAATGTTTAGCGTGTTTCGACGATGTTGCCGGATTGGTAACAAGTGGAACGAACCTCGGTCAATCCGGTGACAATTCTGCTTCGAATAGCTAACGTCCCAGGCATTCCAAGGCGGATCGAGTCGAGGCGCGCTGGGCAGTTGCGCATGCGTGGTCGCGGATCCCCTTCGCCTGTCTCGAAATCGGGAGAACGCGTTGAGATTCAACAGAGCTACAGCGTTGACCGCGGCAGTACTGCTGGCCACAAGCCTGGGACTGTCCGCATGTTCGTCGAGCGATAGTGCCGATGCCGACATCGTCACCACGAACGCCGGTGAGCCGCAGAATCCGTTGGTGCCCACCAATACCAACGAGAATATGGGTGGCCGCGTCGTCGACCGACTGTTCGCGGGTCTGAAGTACTACGACGGCAAGGGCGTCTCGCACGACGAGATGGCCGAGTCGATCAAGACGACCGATCGCAAGAACTACACCATCACCATCAAGCCGGACTGGAAGTTCACCGACGGCACCACGGTGACCGCGAAGTCGTTCGTCGACGCCTGGAACTACGGCGCCCTCGGCACCAATGGCCAGTTGCAGAGCTATGTGTTCACCCCGATCGTCGGCTTCGACGAGGTGTCGGCGGAAAAGCCGACGGCACAGACGATGGCGGGGCTGAAGGTGGTCGACGACCGGACCTTCACCGTCGAATTGAAGACGCCGTCCATCGACTTCGAGACCGAACTCGGCTACGCGCCGTTCTACCCGCTGCCCGAGGCCGCCTTCAAGGATATGAAGGCCTTCGGTGAGAACCCGATCGGCAACGGCCCGTACAAGTTCCAGACCTGGGAGCACAACGTCAAGATCGACCTGGTGCCCAACCCGGAATACAAGGGCGGCCGCCCGCCCAAGAACAAGGGCCTGCGCTTCGTCATGTACCAGTCCTTCGACACGGCGTACTCGGATCTGCAGGCGGGCAATCTCGATACCCTCGACACGATTCCGGATAGCGCGCTGACCTCCTACAAGAAGGACCTCGGCGATCGCGCGATCCTCGAGCCGTCCGCGCAGAACCAGCACATCGGCGTCCAGGCCAACGTCGCGCACTTCGGTGGTGAGGAGGGTCTGCTGCGGCGCCGGGCCATCTCGATGGCGATCAACCGCCAGCAGATCTGCGACACCATCTTCAACGGCACCAAGATCCCGGCCCGGGACTTCACCTCCAGCACCCTGCCCGGATTCAACGGCAACCTGCCGGGTTCGGAGGTGCTGAACTACAACCCCGACGAAGCCAAGAAGGTCTGGGCGCAGGCCGACGCCATCTCGCCGTGGTCGGGTCGCTACGAGATCGCCTACAACTCCGACGGCGGCCACCAGGCGTGGATCGAGGCCGTGGCCAACAGCATCAAGAACACCCTCGGTATCGACGCCGTCGGCACGCCGTACCCGACCTTCAAGAACATCCGGGATCTGGTGAACCAGAAGACCATCGGCAAGTCGTTCCGCTACGGCTGGCAGGGTGACTACCCGACCATGCTGCAGTTCCTCACCTCGCAGTACTACAGCTACTCCGATACCAACAACGTCGACTACAAGAGCCCCGAATTCGACCACCTGCTCGACGCCGCGCTGGCCGCGCCGACGCTGGAAGAGTCGTACAAGATCGTGGCGCAGGCGCAGGCGTTGCTGATCAAGGATATGGCCGACATCCCGGTGCTCGATTATCTTGCCGCCGCGGGTCGTTCGGACAAGGTGAAGAAGGCCGATCTCGCGTGGAACGGTCTGTTCGACTTCGAAAACATCGAGAAGTAGCCGCTCGGCCGGTCGTGCCGTCATGACCTGACGGCACGACCGCGCCGCTCACCCAGGAGACGAAATGGCCTGGTATGTCTTGCGGCGTCTGCTTCAAATGATCCCCGTATTCCTCGGGGCGACGCTGCTCATCTATGCACTGGTCTTCCTAGTTCCGGGCGATCCGATCCACGCACTGGCCGGCGACAAGCCGATGACGCCCGCGGTGGAAGCCCAACTCCGTGCGCGGTACCACCTGGACCGCCCGTTCTTCGTGCAGTACCTGCTGTATCTCAAGGGCATCTTCACCCTCGACTTCGGCACGGCCTTCTCCGGCCGCCCGGTGCGTGACGAGCTGGCCCGTGCCTTCCCGATCACGATCAAACTGGCCTTCATGGCGGTGCTCATCGAAGGCGTCTTCGGTGTTGTATTCGGTCTGATCGCGGGTCTGCGCAAGGGCAAACTGTTCGATTCGACGCTGCTGGTGGTCAGCCTGATCATCATCGCCGTGCCGATCTTCGTGATCGGCTTTCTCGCCCAGTTCGTACTCGGCGTGAAATGGGGTATCGCCCCGGTGACCGTGACCGGCAAGGCGAGCGTCGGTGAACTGCTCGTGCCCGCGTTCGTCCTCGGGTCGCTGTCGTTCGCCTATGTGCTGCGACTGACCCGAAACTCGGTGGCGGAGAACATGTCCGCCGATTACGTGCGGACCGCCACCGCGAAAGGGCTGAGCCGCCCGCGCGTGGTCACCGTACACATTCTGCGCAACTCGATGATCCCGGTGATCACCTTCCTCGGCGCCGATCTTGGTGCGTTGATCGGCGGCGCGGTCGTCACCGAGGGCATCTTCAACATTCCCGGCGTCGGTGGGACGTTGTACCAGGCGATCACCCGCGGTGAACCACCGACGGTGGTCTCGTTCGTCACCGTGCTGATCGTGATCTTCCTGATCTCGAATCTGATCATCGACCTGCTCTACGCCGCGCTCGACCCGAGGATCCGATATGCCTGACCTCGAAAAGAAAGCTCCGGACAGGCAGCCGCACTTCGTCGCACCGCCCGATGAGGTCGAGGTGCTCGCCACCGACCAGGTCGTCGACACCGGCTCGCCGACCAGCATCTGGCAGGACGCGTGGCGTCAGCTGCGCCGCAATCCGATCTTCATCATCGCCACGGTGCTGATCCTGTTCATCGCCATCGTGGTGCTGTGGCCCGGCCTGTTCTCCGATCAGGATCCGCGCTACTGCAACGGCGATTTCAGTATGGATCCGCGCGGGCCGGGGCACCCCTTCGGTTTCGACAAACAGGGCTGCGACGTCTACACCCGAACCGTCTACGGCGCACGGGCTTCCGTCATGGCCGGGCTCGGTGCGACGACCGTGTTCCTGCTGGTCGGTGGCACGCTCGGGGCGCTCGCGGGCTTCTACGGCGGGCTGCTCGATTCGGTGGTCTCGCGCGTCGCGGAGATCTTCTACGCGATTCCGCTGATGCTGGCCGCGATCGTCATCATGCAGCTGCTCGATTCGCGGACCATCTGGACCGTCATCCTGATCCTGGCCGCGTTCACCTGGCCACAGGCGGCGCGCATCGCGCGCAGTGCGGTGATCGAGGCGAAGAACAGCGAATACGTCACGGCGGCAAAGGCATTGGGCGTATCCCGAATACGCACGCTGCTGCGCCATGTACTGCCGAACGCGGCGGGACCGCTGATCGTGGTCACCACGATCTGGCTCGGCGCGTTCATCGTCACCGAGGCGACACTGTCCTACCTCGGTGTCGGACTGCCGCGCACGATCGTGTCCTGGGGCTCCGATATCAACACCAATCAGCACGAGCTGCGCGGCGGATCACCGATTTTGTTCTATCCCGCAACGGCTTTGGCGCTCACCGTGCTGAGTTTCATCCTGCTCGGCGACGCATTGCGGGACGCGCTCGATCCGAAGGCGAGGAAGAGGTGACCGCGACGATGTCCGATAGACCATTGCTCGAGATCGAGGATCTCAACGTCTGCTTCTCTTCCGAGGGCAAGAAGATTCCGGCGGTTCGCGACGTCAGCCTGTCGGTCTATCCGGGCCAGACGGTCGCGATCGTCGGTGAATCCGGTTCCGGGAAATCGACGACCGCACACAGCATCATCGACCTGCTGCCCGGCACCGGGCAGGTCACCTCCGGCTCGATCATGTTCGACGGCAGGGATCTGGCGAAGGCGTCGAAGAAGGATGTCGTCGCGGTCCGCGGCAGCGGCATCGGGTTGGTCCCGCAGGATCCGATGTCGAATCTGAACCCGGTGTGGAAGGTCGGGTTCCAGATCCGGGAGACGTTGGAGGCCAACGGGATTGCCAAGGGCAAGGCGGCCAAACAGCGCGCCATCGAGTTGCTCGAGGAAGCCGGAATGTCCGATGCGGCACGCCGGGTCAACCAGTATCCGCACGAATTCTCCGGCGGTATGCGCCAGCGCGCGCTCATCGCCATCGGACTGGCCTGCCGCCCCAAACTGCTGATCGCCGACGAGCCGACCTCGGCCCTGGACGTCACCGTGCAGCGCCAGATCCTCGACCACCTCGATGGACTCACCAGCGAACTCGGCACCGCGGTGTTGCTGATCACCCACGACCTCGGCCTGGCCGCCGAGCGGGCCGAGCATCTGGTGGTGATGTATCGCGGGAAAGTGGTGGAATCCGGTCCGGCACTGCAGATCCTGCGCGAACCGCAGCACCTGTACACCAAGAAGCTGGTGAATTCGGCGCCCTCGCTGGCCTCGCAGCGACTCTCCTCGGTACGCGAGCGCATCGAGGTGCGTAAGCAGGCCGTGCAGGTCGCCGAGGAGGTCGCGGCGGCCGATACCGAACTCGCGGTGGTATCCGATGACGTCGTGGTCGCGCGGAATCTGACCAAGGCGTTCAAGATTCGCGGCAGTACGCCGTGGAAGTCGACCGATTTCATCGCGGTCGACGACGTGTCGTTCCGGCTCAAACGCGGCACCACCACGGCCATCGTCGGCGAGTCCGGATCGGGCAAGTCGACTGTGGCGCAGATGGTTCTGGGGTTGCTCGAACCGACCTCGGGATCGGTGACCTTCGACGGCAAAGAAGTGGCGCGGCTGGATCGCAAGGGCGCGTTCGCCTTTCGCCGCCGGGTGCAGCCGATCTTCCAGGATCCCTACGGTTCGCTGGATCCGATGTACTCGATCTACCGCACCATCGAGGAGCCGCTGCGCACCCACCGGATCGGCACCGCCAAGGAACGCGAAGCGACGGTGCGCGATCTGCTGGACAAGGTGTCATTGCCGTCCTCGGTGATGCGCCGCTACCCCAATGAGCTCTCTGGCGGCCAGCGTCAGCGCGTCGCGGTGGCGCGCGCCCTGGCCCTCGCTCCAGAGGTCGTGGTCTGCGACGAGGCGGTCTCGGCGCTGGACGTACTCGTCCAGGCCCAAATCCTCAAGCTGCTCAACGACTTACAAGCCGAACTCGGTCTTTCCTATCTGTTCATCACCCACGACCTGGCCGTCGTCCGGCAGATCGCCGACGACGTCCTCGTCATGCAGACCGGCAAAATCGTCGAAGCGGCCACCACCGACGATGTCTTCCAGAACCCCCGAGAGGAGTACACCCGCCGCCTGCTCGACGCCATCCCGGGCCGGGATTTGTTGGCGGGGTGACCAAGGTCCCGAACGGACCTACCCGGGCACAACAACGGAGCGAGTCTCGACGGCTCGGACGCGAGACACCAGGGGGCCGCGAACACGCCGCGCCGCAGGCCCGGCAAAATCAGCACGGTGACCGATCCGTTGAAGCCGCTTGTCGATCTGCCCGGTGTGCGCGAAGCCGCTGATAAGGCGCGCGACGCGCTCGCCGCGGTGCATCGGCACAAGGCGAACCGGCGGGGTTGGCCGACTACAGCGGCCGAGGCGGCGGTGCGGGCGGCCAGGTCATCGGCCGCGATCGAGGGCGCCAGTACCGAGCTGCCCGCCGACGGCCGGGTCGCGGACCCGATCCTGGCCGGGTCGCTGCGGGTCGGGCAGGCGCTCGATGGCGATGCATTGCGGAATCTGGTCGGCACCTGGCAGCGGGCGCCGCTGCAGGCGCTGGCCCGGCTGCATCTGCTCGCCGCGGCCGATCTGGTGACCGACGAGACCCTGCTCGGGCGGCCGCGTGGAGACGGTGGCGTGGCCGAACGGCTCGACCTGCTGGCGCAGACGGTGCTCGGATCCAGTGCGCCCGCGCCGGTCATCGCGGCGGTCGTGCACGGCGAGCTGCTGGCGTTGCGGCCGTTCGGTACGGCCGACGGCATCGTCGCGCGGGCGGCCTCTCGCTTGGTCGCGGCGTCCAGTGGGCTGGACCCGCACAGCCTCGGTGTGCCGGAAGTGTTCTGGTTGCGGCGGCGTCAGCAGTATCTGGATGCGGCGGCCGGGTTCGGCTCGGGGGCTCCGGATGCGGTGGGCAGCTGGGTGATCCTGTGCTGCGGCGCCTTCGAGGATGGTGCGCGGGAGGCCACATCGATCGCCGAGGCGGCGTCGGGGTCGTAAAGGGGGCCAGCACACATCAAAGCGGGCGGCGTTGTCGTTGACGACCTCACCGCCCGCTAGCACGGATACCGGGTTACCAAGCGTGCTGGGTGGGTTGTGTTCTGCGGCCTCGGCGATAATCCGGACTCCGGCGGTTCATCCCCGCAACCTGTGCGAGGCCCTCGCCGTCGAAAACCCGTATTTCGCAGGCCCACAACGCTTCTGCCCTTGTCGCGGCGCGCTCCGCGTGGGTACCTGGTGCCCGTGCTGGGAAGGGTGGGTCGGGGAGCTGAACCTTCTCTTCTGGTTCCGCTCAGGCCTTCCGTCCTTCCGTAGTTACCTTTTTACACTGTGACAGCCCTCACATCAAGGCTTGGGAAAACATTCAATAAACGGCGTGTCTACCGGCGTTTCGTGGTTAAATCCCTGGTCGCGACGCCCTCCGCGTTATGTCAGCAAACGCTCCCGCAAGCTGCCCGCCGCGCCCGGCGAACAGCCTCGGCAGCCGGCCGCGAACGGGTCAGCAATGGCTCAGCGGCGTCGCCGCAGCAACCGGTAACTGATCGCTCCGGCCACCACCGCGCTCAACCCGACCGCCGCGGTCGCGGCAAGGGTGGTCGACGACGGCGTCTGGAAACGCGCCCACAGCGATACCGGGTTGGAGAAGGTGAGGATCGGCCAACCCTTGGCCACCGCCTCGCGTCGCAGATTGCGATCCGGATTCACCGCGGTCGGATGCCCCACCGCGCTCAGCATCGGCACGTCGGTCACCGAATCGGAGTACGCGTAGCACCGCGAGAGGTCGTAACCCTCAGTGGCGGCGAGCTTTTCGATCGCGGTCACCTTGCCGGTCCCGTAGCAGTAGAACTCCACCTCGCCGGTGTAGTGGCCGTCCTCGACCACCATCCGCGTCGCCGCGGTATGCGAGGCGCCGAGCACCTCGGCGATCGGGCCGACGATCTCCTCGCCCGAGGCCGAGACGATCACCACATCGTGGCCCCGAATCTTGTGGTCGGCAATGAGATCGGCGGCCTCGGCGTAGATCAGCGGGTCGACGAGTTCGTGGAGTGTCTCGGCCACAATGGATTTCACCTGCTCGACGTCCCAGCCGGCGACCATATTCGTCAGGTTGGCGCGCATCCGCTCCATCTGGTCGTGGTCGGCGCCCGACAGCGTGAACAGGAAGTGGGCATAGCTGCTTTCGAGCACCGCACGTCGGTTCAGCAGGCCCTGCGCGTAGAAGGGCTTACTGAACACGTAGGTGCTCGACTTCGCGATCACCGTCTTGTCGAGATCGAAGAAGGCGGCGACGCGTTCGCCGCCCGCCGGTCGTTTCGTTGCCGTCACGTCCCGTGCCGTCTGGTCCGCGAACTCTGTCTGGTCGCCATCGGCCGTCACCCGTTCAGAATATGCGGTGGACTCGCCCGCGCTCGTCCGAGCCCGAGTCTCTCGTCCGGCTGCGCCCGATCGGCATGCGGCGTGGACGGTGCCGGATGGGCCGCACCTCGAGGTCGTTCGGCGAGTTTGCCCCGCAGACGCCGGGCCGGTGGTGGCCACAAAGTTCTCCGACGACAGACTTGCGTTGTGGCCCGGGCTTGGGTGTAGTATTGCTGGCACCTGGACATAGTCCAGGCGCGTTCAGCCCGACCCCCCGGGGCTGAACCCGACGGCCCCAGCCTCCTCCCCCCCCGGCTGGGGCCGTCCTCTATTTCGGGGTAGGTTTCCCCGCTTTCGGATCTCCGGATTTATCCACACCCCGCGAGTTATCCACATTCGGCATATCGCCTCTTCTGCTACGCCTCGTCTTCGAGCACGCTGACCTGCATGAATATCGAAGTCGCCCCGGCACTCACGCCGCCGCCCGCGCTCGTGCTCATCCAGGACACCCGGCTGCGCGACGAGGTGCGGCGAGTCGCGGCGGCCGCGGAACGTGGTCTCGACGAGCGTGCGCTGCCGGTTGGGCGACATGCCTGGGCGGCGGCACCCCTGGTGATCCTCGACACAATGGGGGCCAAGGGCTGCGCCGGAGCCGGATATCTGCGGCGGATCGGCATCGTGCTGGTGACCGACGGGGAACCCGGGTTGACCAATTGGCAAGCCGCGGCGGCGGTCGGCGCCGAGCGCGTCATCGCGCTGCCCGGCGCCGCAGTTGGGCTTATCGAGAAGTTTGCTGAGCATGCCGAATACCACATGGGCGACGGTGTGGTCGTCGCATTCGCGGGTGCGAGCGGGGGTGCGGCGACCGCGTTGCGATCCGCCGCCGAGCGGTTCCGGCGCGACACCGTGCTCGTCGATGGCGCACCGCTCGGCGGTGGCCTCGACCTGCTGCTCGGCGTTGAAACCGGGGCGGGGCTGCGCTGGCCGGATCTGGTGATCGAGGACGGTCGGGTCTCGGCCGCGGCACTGCACAGCGCACTGCCCGCAGCCGCGCCGGGGCTGGCGGTACTGTCCTGTGGCCGCGGCGGTGCCGGACGCTTGCCGACCGAAATAGGTCCCGCCGCGATCCGCGCTGTCGTCGAAGCAGGCCGTGCCGCAGGCGATTTGGTGATATGCGACATCTCGGGCGAACGCGGCCCGCACGCCGACCAGATGCTCGACTCGGCCGACCTGGTCGTTCTCGTCGTCCCGGCGCGCCTGCGCGCCGTGGCCGCCGCCGAATCGGTCGCGGCCCATATCGGCCAGCGAAACCCCAACCAGGGCTTGGTAGTCCGTGGCCCGGCTCCCGGCGGACTACGCGGTCCCGAGGTCGCCGAGGTGCTCGATCTTCCCCTCCTCGCCGCGGTTCGAGCTCAGCCCGGCCTCGCCGCTCGGCTCGAACGCGGCGGTTTGACCCTGCGCCGCGGCCCGCTCCGCGATGCCGCCGACGCCGTACTCGGCGTGCTCAGCGCTCCGGCCGGGCAGGGACTGCGATGAGTGCGTTGGTTACCTCTGAGCTGCTGGATCGGGTGCGGGAGCGGTTGTCCGGGGCGTCGGGGGATCCGGATCCGGCACAGGTGGCGGCCGCTATTCGAGCCGAGGCGGGTGGCGTGCTCGGCGATACGGATCTGCTGCGGGCATTGCGGTTGTTGCAGACCGAGATGACCGGGGCCGGGCTGTTGGAGCCGCTGTTGCACGATCCTCGGGTCGCCGATGTGTTGGTGACCGCGCCCGACGCGGTGTGGATCGATCGGGGACGTGGGCTGGAGCGGACTTCGGTTGTCTTTCCGGATGAGGCGGCGGTGCGCAGGTTGGCACAGCGGCTGGCGCTGTCGGCCGGGCGGCGGCTCGACGACGCCCAGCCGTGGGTGGACGGCAGGTTGTCCGGAAGCGAAGGGGCACTGGGCGATTCGTTCGGTGTCCGGCTACACGCGGTATTGGCGCCGGTGGCACATGGCGGCACCTGCCTATCGCTACGGGTGCTGCGCCCGGCCACCCAGGGATTGGACGCGCTTGCCGCGGCGGGCGCGATACCGGCTGACGCGAAACTGCTGCTGGAGCGGATCATTCGGGCCAGACTGGCCTTCCTGGTGGTCGGCGGAACCGGCGCGGGCAAAACCACACTCCTGTCCGGACTGCTGGCGAAGGTCGCCGCCGACGAACGCATCATCTGCGTCGAGGACGCGGCCGAACTGGCACCGCCCCATCCCCACGTCGTGCGCCTGGTCGCGCGCACCGCGAATGTGGAGGGTGTCGGCGCGGTGACCGTCCGAGAGCTGGTCCGCCAGGCCCTGCGCATGCGCCCCGACCGAATCGTCGTCGGCGAGGTCCGCGGCGCCGAGGTCGTAGACCTGCTGACCGCGTTGAACACCGGCCACGACGGTGGTGCCGGCACCGTGCACGCGAATTCCCCGCGCGAGGTCCCTGCCCGCCTCGAAGCCCTTGCGGCTCTGGGCGGCATGGACCGAGCCGCCCTGCACAGCCAACTCGCCGCCGCCGTCCAAGTCATCCTGCACGTGCACCGTCGAGCCGACGGCTCCCGCGGCCTCCGCGAAATCGGCATCGTCACCCGCGACGACCACGGCCGAGTACACATAACCGCCGCCTGGCGCGCCGACGGAGCCCCAACACCCGCCGCCCTCACCCTCACCCGCCTACTCGACGAACGGCTCGACCGATGACCGCAGTGCTGGTGCGCTCAGCGGATGCCCTGCCAACAACACCGGCTCTTTGCCAGCTTGCGGTACTGGAGCTTTCGGCGCTCGCTGCTGTGCGGGTGCGGCAGCCGCATGAACGGCTCGCTCGATGATCGCGGCGCTGTTGTGTCTGGCGGGTGCGGTTCTGGCGGTGCCTGCTTCGGTATCGCGTCGTCGTTTCACTGGACTGTTCGCTGCGTCCCGAGAGGCTGGAAAGCCTCGGCGTGGCAGTGTGTTTCGGGTTGCTGCTGGTGTCGCGGTAGTGGCGGCGCTTGCCGTGGGGATTGGTCCATTGGTTGCGGCGGTGTTGGTCAGCGGGACGGTCGGGTTTCGGGTTCGGCGGGTGAGCCGGGACCGGCGGCGCGGTACTGAATGCGCCTATCTGCTCGACGCGCTCGAGGCCGTTATCGGGGAACTGCGGGTGGGGGCCCATCCGAGCGCCGCGGCGGAGGTCGCGGCGCAGGAGTCGCGTGGCGAGGCGGCGCGCGCGTTCGCCGTCAGCGCGGCCCGCAGCAGGCTCGGCGGCTCCGGCGCGGACGGCCTGCGGCATCCCGATTCCATCGTCGAGGCCGAACTGTCCCGGATCGCCGACGCCTGGCAGGTGGCCGAGAACCACGGCCTCGCGCTCGCCGAATTGCTCTCCGCCGCCCGCACGGACCTCCTGGGCCGCATTCGCTTTCGCACCCGCACGACCGCCGCCCTGGCCGGTGCGCGCGCCACTGCCGCGGTACTGGCGGGTCTGCCACTGCTCGGTATCGGTCTCGGCCAACTGATGGGTGCCGCGCCACTGCACGTACTGCTCGGTCCGGGTGCGGGAACCGTGCTGCTGCCATTGGGCGCGGCGCTGGCGTGCACCGGATTGCTGTGGACCGACGCGATCACGCGAAAGGTCCTCGTATGAACCGAATTACGACGACACGTCGGTTGTGCACAACCTGTGAAGGGGGTTGGGAATGGTTGAAATTGCCGGTGGCCCAGTGCTTTTGCTCGCCGTTGCGTTGGTGGTGCTGCCCGGACGGGTTGCGGTGAGTCGACGGTTGCGGGCGCTACGAGGGGTGAGCCCGCAGCCGGTTGCCGCGGCATCGACACGCGGCAGCGGCAGCGATCCGCTGGCCGTCGCATCGGTATTCGATCTGCTCGCCGCATGTCTTCGGGCAGGTTTGCCCATGGCGGCAGCGGCGCGTGCGGTGGCGCCCGGCGCACCCGCTGCGCTCGGCGCCGCATTACGCCGGGCGGCCGATCTGCTGGCATTAGGGGCGGATGCGGCGACGGCGTGGAATCAAGTGGCGCAGGACGGCGCAGGCCGGCCCGGTGCCGAGGAAGTCGATTCGCTAGCACGCATGGCGCGGCGCTCGGCACGATCGGGCGCCTCCCTTGCCTCCGCCGTCGGCGAACTGGCCGAGCAGCGCCGCAGCGGTGTAGAGGATGCGGCCGCCGCCCGCGCCGAACGCGCCGGCGTCCTGATCGGCGGCCCCCTCGGCCTCTGTTTCCTCCCCGCCTTCGTCTGCCTCGGCATCGTCCCCGTGGTGATCGGCCTGGCAGGCCACGTGCTCGGCGGTGGACTCCTGTGAGCACACGAGACCACGACAAAGCCGGGCGCGATAGCGCTGGCCTGCTATGGCCAGAACTGCAAGGTGCCGGATCGGCGGGCGCAAGGTCGAAAACCAGACGGCTACGCGACGCGGAGCGAGGCAGCGGCGAGCCGGACTGCGCTCGGTCGCTCGGTGGTGGGCGCGGTGGCCTCGGGCCCGGTCGTGTACGGCCTGGTCGCGTTGAGTCGCGGTCGACATGGTGTCGCGGTGCTGAGCGGAGCAAGACCGAGCCGGGCTGGGTTTGGTTGCTCGGTGGTGGGCGCGGTGGCCTCGGGCCCGGTCGTGTACGTCCTGGCCGCATTGAGCTGTGCTCGACATGGCGTCGCAGTGCTGAGCGGAGCAAGACCGAGCCCGGCTGGGCGTGCCCCGTCGAGGCGGGAAGAGCGCAGCGGGGAGGCGCCGACCCGCAGAGTCCACGCCCGGAAAGAGTGTGTCGGCGCGGAACGGCCGCGTTGGCCGAAGAGAGAGGGGAAATCGGTGCGAATGGGGAAGGTGCGGGATCGGCTGAGCGCTGTCGGTATAGAGGTGCGGGCGCGGCTGTTGCGGGCCGTGGTCGCCGACGACGGGATGAGCACGGCGGAATATGCGATCGGGACCATTGCGGCCGCGGCGTTCGGAGCCGTGCTCTATGGGGTGGTGACCGGGGACAGCATCGTGAACGCGCTGACGAAGATCATCGACAAGGCACTGAACACCGCCGTGTAGGCAATGGTGATCGTCGATCGAACTGTTGCGGTACAACGCATCTCGGTGACGACCTGGGTGCGGTGACGGTTGAGGCGGCGATCGCGCTCGCTGCCATCGTGATCGCGGTGGTGCTGTGCGTCGGCGCCTTGCTCGCGGCCTCGACGCAGGTGCGCTGTGTCGACGCCGCCCGCGAAGCGGCCCGGCTCGCCGCCCGCGGCGATCAAGCGAATGCGGTGTCGGCGGCGCGGCGGGTGGCGCCGCCCGCCGCCGACATCTCGCTGCGCAGCGAGGGTGATCGGGTGGTCGCGGCAGTCACCGCCCGCTCACCCCTGCTGCCGTTACTGGAGTTGCGCGCCGAGGCCATTGCCATTCGGGAACCAGGAGCCGAGCCGTGACCGACGGCCGCGGGCAGGGGCGAGTGCGCATCGCGCCTGTAGGCACGGCGGAGCTGACGGGTATAGAGGTGCCGCTCCGACAAGGTGGGGCGGCACCGAAGGCGATACGGCGTATCCGCGCGGATCAGGGGGTTGCGACGGTATTCGCCTGTATGGCGCTGGCGGCGCTGATCGGGGTGACGTTGCTGATCGCTCAGGTCGGGGTGGCGGTTGTGGCTCGGCACCGAGTACAGGCCGCGGCGGATCTGGCGGCATTGGCGGCGGCGGGGGAATTGGAACGCGGGGCCGATGTCGGATGTGTCGCGGCGGAGGAGATTGCGCAACGGATGGGAGCGCGAGTACAGGAGTGCGCGGTGGTGCAGTGGGATGCGACTGTCACTGTTGAAAGGAATGTACCAATGGGTCTGTTCGGAAAGCGGACTGTTCGCGCGGTTGCTCGCGCCGGACCTGTCGAAGATGGGATGTGACTCATGCGCACATACGCACGCCAGTGGTACATCACAGTGCGGGATTCGGTAATTCGGATGATCGATTAATTGCGGGTATTGCATCAATTTACTTAGTAACCGCGGAAGACGTCCGAATGAATCCGCACGTCGGGCGCTAAAGTCCGTGGCAATACCCCAGTTAACATGAATCTATTCCTCTTTATTCGGCGACCCGACACGCCTGGGTCCGCCGGCTACGGCACGCCGATCGGCGCCCATCGCCGCTGGTGATCACCCCGCCAGGTGGACAAGTGATCACATTCGGGGGTCGGCGCTGTCACGAATCGAATGGGCGTCCTCACTGGACTGGTCAGTCGCCCGCGTCGGCGGCCAATTCGCCCAGGATCGCGCCGAGCAGGCGTGCCGCGCCCGCCTTGTCCAGCGGGTGGTTGCCGTTGCCGCACTTGGGTGATTGCACGCAGGACGGGCAGCCGACAGCGCAGGTACAGGTCTCGATCACCGCGAGCGTCGCCGACAACCAGCGACGCAGTTGCGCGAATCCGCGCTCGGCGAAGCCCGCACCACCCGGCTGTCCGTCATAGACGAAGACCGTCGGCAGTCCGGTGTCCGGGTGCTCAGCGGTGGAAACGCCGCCGATATCCCACCGATCGCACGTCGCGACCAGCGGCAACAGGCCGATCGCGGCATGTTCGGCGGCGTGCAGCGCGCCGGGCACCCGCGGCGTATCCAGATCCGCCGCGCCGAGCAGTTCCGGTGTCACGGTGTACAGCACCGCGCGGGTCGGCAGCGTCTGCTCGGGCAGGTCCAGCTCCACTAGATCCAGCACCTCGCCGGTACGCAGCGTGCGCAGGTAGCCGATCACCTGACTGGTGACCCGTACCTGCGCCAATGCGGTGGTCACCCGGCCGTGGCGGCGCTGTTCGGTCACCGCGTCGACCGCAATGGAGGTGACCTGCCTGGCGCTGGTCGTCCAGCCGGGATCGCCGTCGTGCACGATCGCGACCCCGCCATCGAGATCCAGCTCATCGACCACATAGGTATCGCCTTGATGCAGGTGAACCGCCCCTTCGTGCAGCGTTGCCCGCGCTCGCCCGGCATCGGCGGTACCGAGCAGCCTGCCGGTCTCGCCATCCACGATGGCGATCGGCGTGCCGATGCCCCCGCGCACGTCGACGGCGTCATGCGGCTGCGCCTCCGCCGTTGCGAACCAGCGCGCGCTGCCGTCCCGTACGGCGGCCGTACGCCGCCGAATCAAGCCCTGACCTGCGAGATCAGTGAGCACCTCACGAGCGCCGAGCGCATCGACCTCCCCGTCGGTGAGCGGCAGCTCCAGTGCGGCGCAGAGCAATTGCGGTCCCAATACATAGGGATTGCGTGGATCGGTGATGGTGGCCTCGACCGGCTTGTCCAGCAGTGCCTCCGGGTGGTGCACCAGGAAGGTATCGAGTGGATCGTCCCTGGCCACGAGCAGTACCAGCGATCCCTGCGTGCGTCGCCCCGCGCGCCCAGCCTGCTGCCAGAACGAGGCGACCGTGCCGGGAAAACCCGAGATCACAACGGCGTCCAGCCCCGCGATATCGACCCCGAGCTCCAGCGCGTTGGTGGTGGCCGCCCCGAGCAGCGACCCATCCGAGAGCGCTGCCTCGAGATCGCGCCGATCCTCGGCGAGATAACCCGCCCGATAAGCGGCGACACGCTCGCTGAGCGCGGGATCGACCTCGGCGAGCAGCCTGCGCGCCTCGATCGCGGTCAGCTCGGCGGCCCGCCGCGACCTGACGAACGCGAGCGTGCGCGCGCCTTCGACCACCAGGTCGGCCATGATCCGCGCCGCCTCCGAGGTTGCCGATCGCCGCACCGGCGCACCGTTTTCGCCGGTCAGCGTAGTCAACAGGGGCGGTTCCCACAGTGCGATGGTGCGCGAGCCCTGCGGCGACCCGTCCTCGGTGACCGCGACGCACGGTGCGCCGATCAGCCGAGACGCGGCGGCGGCGGGCTCGGCCGTGGTCGCCGAACACAATATGAATACGGGGTCCGCGCCGTAGTGCGCCGCGATCCGCCGCAGTCTGCGCAGTACCAGCGCCACATGCGAGCCGAATACGCCGCGGTAGGCGTGGCATTCGTCTACCACGACATAACGCAGCCTGCGCAGCACCCTGGCCCAGCGCTGATGTGAGCGCAGCATGCCGATGTGCAGCATGTCGGGGTTGGTGAGGATCAATCGAGCATTCGCGCGCACCCATTGCCGCACCTCGGCCGGGGTGTCGCCGTCGTAGGTGGCCGGATGGACATCCCGCAACGGCCCCTCATGGGTCAATTCCGCCATTGCGCGCAGCTGGTCGGCGCCCAATGCCTTGGTCGGCGCGAGATAAAGCGCGGTGGCGAGTGGATCTTCCCGCAGCGCGGTGAGCACCGGCAGCTGGTAGCCCAATGATTTCCCGGATGCTGTTCCGGTGCTGACGACGACGTGCCGGCCGCTCGCGGCGAGGTCGGCGGTGCGGGTCTGGTGCGTCCACGGCGCCGCCACTCCGACGGCGCGCAGTGCGGTGACGACATCGGATGCGGCCCAATCGGGCCAGGTAGTGGTGGCCGCGGGCCGTGCCGGGAGCTCGACGACATGGGTCAGGCGGGGGTCGCCGTCGGGGACGCCATTCAGGACACGATTCAGCAACGATCCCCCATAACTCGGGCCGTTGCTGGGTTGTGCCCGCGTCATCGGTTCGGTCGGATTCACGACTCGGGCTCCGCGACACGCGAGGAAAGTGTGAAACGTGTGCGCTTTGGAAGTCCTGCCTGCCATTTCGATACCAAATAGCGACCTGGGTCACAGGCCGTTTGCCAGACGCTGGCTCGGTTATCAGGAAGCAAACGAACCGCTCGTCTGGATTCCGGCAATGTGTCCCTCACCTGCGCATTCGCAAGATCAACTTTTTTGCAAATTGTCGGTAACTCGACTGTTGAATTGCTCGAAGACATGGTTCACTGGTTCCTGGTCGCAAGCTTCTGTGTTCGAGGGACGGATCTAAAGTCCAAACCGTCAGCAGGATCGATGTTGCGAACGGTGTGCTTGGTGCTTTCCTGCAGGGGGAACCAACAGTACAACGGTCGGAACGGACCCGGTGGATGAACCTACTTGTCCGCCGTTCCGGTAAGAAAAGAGAAGGAACAGAATGGCACAGGGAACTGTGAAGTGGTTCAACGCGGAGAAGGGGTTCGGCTTCATCGCGCCCGAGGACGGCTCCGCTGACGTCTTCGTCCACTACTCCGAGATCCAGGGGTCGGGCTTCCGCACCCTCGAGGAGAACCAGAAGGTCGAGTTCGAGGTTGGCCAGGGCACAAAGGGCCCGCAGGCCACCGGAGTTCGCGCGCTCAGCTGAGCGACGAAACAAGCCGCTCGTCCCTCACCGCCGGTAACGGAGGTGAGGGACGAGCTATATCTGGGGTAAGACACAAAAACCGACGGGCATCGCCGCTAGCGACTGCTTGCAGGGCGCTCGAAACGGTCAGCCCTGCGGCCGCTACGCGATAGGCACTGCATACTGATCAGCAGTGACGCGCGTACGCTCTGTGGTTCGAGTCGCAAGCGCTCGGCCACACGTCGCGTCAAGGTATAAACGTGTCTGGTGGCAACGTCCAGCCGTCGCCGCCGCTTGCCCCAGCCGCGCACAGCGCGAAAAAGCGCAGCGCGGGTCGATAAGGAAAGGTGTATTCGCCGGTGGCAACACGAGACCGCGGTGCAGCCGACCAGGGCCGTCCCCTGCGTCGTCTCGTGATCGTCGAGTCCCCGACCAAGGCCCGCAAAATCGCGCCCTACCTGGGCCGCAATTACACGGTCGAGGCCTCGGTCGGTCATATCCGGGATCTGCCGCGTGGTGCGGCGGACGTTCCGGCCAAGTACAAGGGGCAGTCCTGGGCGCGTCTCGGCGTCGACGTCGACAACGACTTCGAGCCGATCTATGTGGTGAGCCCGGATAAGAAGGCCAAGGTCTCCGAGCTCAAGAGTCTGTTGCAGGACGCCGACGAGCTCTACCTCGCCACCGACCCCGACCGCGAGGGCGAGGCCATCGCGTGGCATCTGCTCGAGACGTTGAAGCCGAAGGTGCCGGTGCGGCGCATGGTGTTCCACGAGATCACCGAACCCGCCATCCTGGCCGCCGCCGCCGATACCCGCGATCTGGACAACGATCTGGTCGACGCGCAGGAGACCCGGCGCATCCTGGACCGGTTGTACGGGTACGAGGTCAGTCCCGTGCTGTGGAAGAAGGTCATGCCGCGGTTGTCGGCGGGCCGGGTGCAGTCGGTCGCGACCAGGGTGATCGTGCAGCGCGAGCGCGAGCGGATGGCATTCCGCTCCGCGGAGTACTGGGATATCGCGGCGAAGCTCGACGCGGGCGGGGAGAACGGCGATGCCACCAATCCGCGCACCTTCGGGGCGCGGCTGGTCAGCGTCGATGGCACCAGGGTCGCCGCCGGCCGGGACTTCGGTCCGGACGGGCAGCTGAAGGGCAACGGTGTCGTCGTCCTCGACGAGACCTACGCCCGTCGACTCGCCGAGGCGCTCGAGGGCGCGGACCTGGTGGTCTCCTCCGCGGAGTCCAAGCCGTACACGCGCAAGCCGTATGCGCCGTTCATGACCTCGACGCTGCAGCAGGAGGCGGGCCGCAAGCTGCGGTTCAACGCCGAGCGCACCATGCGGGTCGCGCAGCGGTTGTACGAGAACGGCTACATCACCTATATGCGTACCGACTCGACCACGCTGTCGGAGTCGGCGATCGCCGCGGCCAGGTCGCAGGCGACCCAGCTGTACGGCGCCGAATATGTGCATCCGACGCCGCGTCAGTACACCCGCAAGGTGAAGAACGCGCAGGAGGCACACGAGGCGATCCGTCCGGCCGGCGATACCTTCGCGACGCCGGGTCAGCTGCACGCGCGGTTGGACAACGACGAATTCCGGCTCTACGAGCTGATCTGGCAGCGCACGGTCGCCTCGCAGATGGCCGATGCCAGGGGCACCACATTGACGCTGCGGATCACCGGCGTCGCTGGTACCGGTGAGGAATGCGTCTTCTCGGCCTCCGGGCGGACCATCACCTTCCCCGGCTTCCTCAAGGCCTATGTCGAGAGTGTGGACGAGGAGGCGGGCGGTCAGTCCGACGACGCCGAATCCCGGCTGCCCGCACTCGACGAGGGCGAGCGCGTCACCGCGGTGGAGCTCAATCCCGATGGGCACAGCACGAATCCGCCCGCGCGCTATACCGAAGCTTCGTTGATCAAGACGCTCGAAGAACTCGGCATCGGTCGGCCGTCGACGTATTCGTCGATTATCAAGACGATTCTGGACCGCGGTTACGTGTACAAGCGCGGCAGTGCGCTGGTGCCGTCGTGGGTCGCGTTCGCGGTGGTCGGTCTGCTGGAGGCCTATTTCGGTCGACTGGTCGACTTCGACTTCACCGCCGCGATGGAGGACGACCTCGATGCCATCGCCGGTGGGCGTGAGCAACGCGGAAATTGGTTGTCCAGCTTCTATTTCGGTGGCGATCACGGGGTCGAGGGATCGGTCGCGCGCTCGGGCGGTCTGAAGAAGATGGTCGGCGAGCGGCTCGACGATATCGACGCCCGCGAGGTCAACTCGATCAAGCTCTTCGTCGACGACGAGGGGCGCGACGTGGTGGTGCGGGTCGGCCGGTTCGGGCCGTATCTGGAGCGGATGGTCGTCAATCCCGATGACCCGGAAGGGGATTCGATCTCGCAGCGGGCGAATCTGCCCGATGATCTGCCGCCGGACGAGCTGACCCCCGAGGTCGCCGAGAAGCTGTTCTCGACGCCGCAGGAGGGACGTTCACTGGGGACGGATCCGGCGACCGGACACGAAATCGTCGCCAAGGAAGGACGTTTCGGGCCCTACGTCACCGAGATCCTGCCGGAGCCACCGACCGAGGACGCACCGGCGCCCGCCAAGAAGACCGCGAAAAAGGCTGCGACGCCGAAGCCGCGGACCGGGTCGCTGTTCAAAGACATGGATCTGGCGTCGATTACGCTCGACGACGCGCTGAAGTTGTTGTCGCTGCCGCGTGTTGTGGGCGCGGATCCGGTCTCCGGTGACGAGATCACCGCCCAGAACGGGCGCTACGGCCCATATCTGAAGAAGGGCGCGGATTCTCGTTCGCTGCTCAACGAGGATCAAATCTTCACCGTGACACTGGACGAGGCGTTGAAGATCTACGCCGAGCCCAAGCGGCGCGGGCGGCAGGCGGCGAGTGCGGCGGCGCTGCGCGAGCTCGGGAACGATGCCGCCACCGGCAAGCCGATGGTGATCAAGGACGGGCGATTCGGTCCGTACGTCACCGACGGCGAGACCAATGCCAGCCTGCGCAAGGGCGACGAGGTCGAGTCGATCACCGACGCGCGGGCCTCGGAACTGCTCGCGGATCGGCGTGCGCGTGGTCCGGTGAAGAAGACGGCCAAGAAGGCGGCGGCGAAGAAGACGCCGGCCAAGAAGGCCACGGCCGCGAAGAAGACCGCGGCCAAAGCCACGGCGACCAAGAAGACCGTCGCCAAGAAAACGGCCGCGAAGAAGTCCTGACGGTATTGCGCCGGTCGGCACGGGCTGACCGGCGCTTTCTGCTGGATGCTGCCGAATATGCCGTAGCCTCGCCCCGTATCGACGCTCGACCGCAAAGGGGCACCATGACCATCGACCGGGAACGCGAAGATCTCATCCTCGCCCTCGCCGGCCAGCGCGACCTGTTCCGAATCACGCTGCGCGGCATCGACGATGAGCAGGCGCGGCAGCGCACCACGGTGAGCGAACTGACCCTCGGCGGACTCCTGCATCACATCGTGAACTGTGAGCGGCACTGGGCCACGGTCATCGTCGAACGGGACGAGACCGCCGAGCTGGACGCATCGAAATTCGACGGCGAGTACGTAATGGCGCCTGACGAGACGGTCGCCGGACTACTGGCCACCTGGGATCAGGTCGCCGAAGCAACCGCGAAGCTGATTCGAACCGAGCCCGATCTCAGCACATCCATCCCGACGCCGACCACACCGTGGACGCCCGACCGCGTGTGGTGGACGGTCCGCTTCACGATCCTGCACATCCTGCGCGAAATCACCCACCACAGCGGCCACGCCGACATCCTCCGCGAGGCCCTCGACGGCGCCAACACCACCTACCAGCGAGCTTGATTCGGCGCCGAGACGGGGCGCAGGCTCGGGCTGCATCCCGATCAGTCGAGCTCGCGGTTGATCGGGCCGCCGCTGCCGGTGGGTGTGCGAGGCGGCTCAGCGGGATCGTGTCGGTGGGGGCGGTTAGGGTGTACGGCGTGGCGGGTGTCTTCGATCGGCTGGTCGGCCAGGATGCGGTCGAGTCGGAATTGACGGCTGCCTCGGTTGCCGCTCGTGGGGGGACGGGCAATGGGGCGATGACGCATTCGTGGCTGTTCACCGGACCACCGGGATCGGGGAGATCTGTTGCGGCACTGTGCTTTGCGGCTGCGCTGCAATGCACCGACGAGGGGACGCCGGGGTGTGGGCGTTGCCATGCGTGTACGACCACGATGGCGGGGACGCATGGTGATGTGCGGCGGGTGATTCCGGAGGGGCTGAGCATCAGCACCAAGGAGATGCGCGAGATCGTGCAGATCGCCTCGCGGCGGCCGAGCACTGGTCGGTGGCAGGTGGTGCTCATCGAGGATGCCGATCGGTTGACCGAGGCGGCGGGCAATGTGCTGTTGAAGGTGGTCGAGGAGCCGCCGGATCGGACGGTCTTCCTGCTGTGTGCGCCGTCGGTCGATCCGGAGGACATCTCAGTGACACTGCGGTCGCGCTGTCGGCATGTGCATCTGGTGACGCCCTCGGTGCCCGCCATCGCGCAGGTACTGCGGGAGCGCGACGAGCTCGATGAGAAGACCGCCACGTGGGCGGCCTCGGTGAGCGGCGGTCACGTCGGGCGGGCCCGGCGACTGGCTACCGACGAAGAGGCTCGGGCCCGCCGCCAGCGGGCGTTGGCGCTGGTGTCCGCGGTTACGCGGCCGGGTGCGGCCTATGCGGCGGCCGACGAATTGGTGAAGTCCGCCGACGACGAGGCCAAGCAGATGAGCGCGGCCCGTGACGAACGGGAACGCGACGAGTTGGCAACCGCACTCGGAGCGGGCGGCACCGGCAAAGGCGCCGCGGGTGCGACGCGCGGCTCGGCCGGTGTGCTCAAGGATTTGGAGCGCAGGCAGAAATCCCGTGCCACCCGCACCGGTCGAGATGCGCTGGACCGTGCCCTCATCGACGTCGCAGGCGTCTACCGTGACGCGCTCGCCATCCGTTTCGGTGCCGCCCGCAACGGTTCCGGCGTCGCCCTCACCCACCCCGATATGTCCGACCAGATCCACGACCTCGCCGACCGAGTTCGCCCCGAGGGCCTGCTCCGCTCCATCGAGGCCGTCCTCGCCTGCCGCGAAGCCCTCGACATCAACGTCAAACCTCGCTTCGCCCTCGCCGCTATGGTCGCCACCCTCATGTCCGCCCAATCCGCCTGACGATCGGCGCCGGGTGACCACCCGTTTTCGCGATCCGCCCATCGAGACGATAGACTCGCGAAGCCGAAAGGCACGCCGCCTTAGCTCAGTCGGTAGAGCGCTTCACTCGTAATGAAAAGGTCGGGGGTTCGATTCCCCCAGGCGGCTCCATTTTCCCAGGTCATAGGCTATTTCGGTGATCTGCGTACGTTGCACGGGATACCCAGTGTGCCAAGGGTGTGCCAACGGGTGGGAAGAGTCGCCTCGATTTGGGGGAGCGCGCAGGCGCTGACGGGCTGAATGTATGCGTGTTGGGTGGTACTGTCTGGCACATTCGGTGTGTCAGCGGCCGGGAGAGTCCCACGACCCCATGGCCCGTCCGTGGTAGTGGTCGCGGACCAGGACAACGCCATCCATGCCTGGGATGCCGGGGCCGAAACAACGCTATGGAAACCGGTGCGATGCACCGGCACCGCCCGCATCACCGCGGTGGACATCGGATGGATCACAGATCGGCGACCCCTGCTGATCGTCGGTGACCAGGACGATACGGTGCGCGTCATCGATCCGCCGCGCCAACGGACGCTGCTCGAAATCCGGCGACGATCGACCCCCCACGTCCGTCGCGATGTGCGCGGACCTCATCTGCGTCCGCGACGATGACGGACTAGTGGTACTCCGCACCGCGACAGCCGATTCCCCTGATCACGAGCCGCGGCTCGTGATGGGCAACACGCTGGGCACTTCGGCGGCACAACGCGAACCGAAATTCGTTCTGTCACTGAATCTTTCTTAGACCACTACCGATTGACAGGCGCCACCGAACAGTCATCGCGGGCAGTATCACTGTCGGTTCTCCCAAGCCGGTTGTGACTGTTCGCGATCAGAGGTTGTATGGGAGTCGTCCGATCCCGCTACCGTGATGGCACACGCATTTTGAGGGCGACGACGATGACCACGGGGGCGCGCCGCCGCGCGGGCCGCTCTGATCCATCCATCGTCGACGGCTCATATCGAATGCTGTGGCCGCTGGCATGCCCAGACGGAGTTCTGCCTCGCGTCGATGGCCCGACCCAGCGAGGTCGGCGCCTTGACCGTGGGTGATGTCAATAGGGATACCGGTGGGGTGCGGATCAATAAGGCGTTCAAGTACACCGACACTGGGTGGCGGTTGGGTCCGCCGAAGACCAAGCGGGGTGTGCGGACGGTGAACGTCCCGTTCGAGACCCTCGAGTTGTTGGATCTGGATCGCCCGCACGACGCGCTGTTATTCCACACCCGTCGTGGTACTCCGATTCGTGCGGCGTACTTCTATCAGGAAGCGCTTCTGCCCGCCCTGCGTGAGCTGGTCGAGGTCGACGATCGCGGCAACATCGTGGTCGACCGGCTAGCGGGTAAGGTTGATCGCCGCGACGACAGCGTCTTGTGAGATCCTTCAGCGCCACACGCACACCATAAGCAAGACCGCCGATAGGTATCAGTTGGAGGCTCCTAGGAGGTGTGGGCGATGTCCATCATGCCGATTACGGAATAGCGCGTCGACAAGGGGTTTTCGTGCTGCTTCACCTCGAACAGCACTGAGCAGTTGAGAACACCAGAGAGTGCCACCGGTTACTGTGCCTCCAAGCGTTGGGCGCACAATGTGGATGGTTCCGTCTGTCATTCGTGACGGCGGTGTTCGTTTGGTGCAGTCGCTCGTCCGGTATCACCCAGGGCGACAACAACATTGGTGGAGGCCAATATCGTGGCCCGCCGTGGATCTGCTCCAAGATCTCGATGCTTCCGATGCGGTGAAACTCACCGTCGCGACGTGTCTTCTCCATCTCGCGGCACAGGGTCGGCCGCGGAAGTTCGGACAGCAACTCGGCGTTCTCTTCGCCTATCCCAACGGCAGAGGCGCGGCTGCCAAGCTGCACGCCGAACTGATCCCGGACGGCCCCAGTGGGCTTGTCCCGGATCGCCGCCGGATGAGCCTGTTCGCCGCCGACACCACATTTGCAGAACAACTGCGGCGCGCCTGGGTACGGACCGCGGTCGACACCGCAGGCGGTGCGGTGCTCTGGTCCCTCAACAGCGAGCGCGGTCCCGTGCCCTACGTCGTGGACGGCCCGCTCGGTGCAGCTTTCGCCGTGGTGCTCAACGAGATTCGGCGGGCCTCAGGGCCGCGGGGCAGCCTGCGCGTGCGGCGGCTGCAATCGGAGACCTTCGTCACCGGGCGGATCGGCAGCCGCGACGAGCTCGCGGCTGTCGACGGATACCAGGCCAAGCTGCCGACCGCCGACACCGGTCGGGTGATCGTGCCGATCGGTGACCTCGACACCGCCGACCCCGGCCTGCGGGAGATTCGCCGTGTCCGTACCAGGGTTTGGACTCGTTCATCGTGGACGATGCCCGGCTCTTCTTCGGGCGCGAGGAATTGACCGCGATGGCGGCACGCGGAGCCCGGCCGAATGCTAGAAACGCGCGGCGCTGAATCCCACTGCGGCACCGATGAAATCGCTGTAGTGGGCATGCGCCTCGGGGTCGGTGCCGCCGCCACAGACCGGGTCACCGGCCGCGCAGAAATCGGCGGTGCGGTCCAGGTACTGGTCGGGAACGCTCCACCCGATCAGACGCAGCGGGTCACCGAAGAGCAGTACGACGGCCACGCGGTCGACGAGATCGCCGGGCAGCTGCACCACGCCCGGAAGTCCGGCGACGATACCGGTGCCGAGTGCTGCGTGTACCACGCCCGCGCCCAGCGAGTAGCCGACCAGGATGAACTCCTCGTCCGGGCATGCCACGGCTTGATCAGCGACGTGTGCGACCAGATCGGCGCTACCCGTACCCACCGACGACGGATCCGTCGGATTCGCAGGGTAGTTCACCGGATACGCAACCACGCTCACCGGGAGCGCCGCACGCAGCGCGACATACAGTGGATCACCGACGAAGTTTCCGAGGTACCCGGGTTCCTGGGTCCCCCTGGCCACCACCAAATCCACCGCGGCACACGATTGTGCCGCCGCGTGCGGACCGATCACCGCACTCGCTGCGGTCAGTAAGACCGCGAATGCCGATGCCATCCGCCACTTGTTGAACAGAACCACCTTTCGGTCGCCCATTTTCCTCACCTCTCACGCCGTTGTGAGAAGTGCTTCCTCGGCCCTCACGTCATTGTGAGGCGTTCGAGTGACACTTGTCAAAGACAATTCTCAATGTACTCCGCTACGAGCCGCAAGGCGCGGCGACAGCCGTGGGCCGTCCAGAACGCGCGTCGGGTCGCAACACGAAGTCTGGATCGATTTGTGCGACCGGGTCTGCGTCCGCCCATGCTTCGGCGTTGCTGCGTAGCCGAAACCGGCCCATTGCCACCACATTTCGGCCAGCTGGTAGCGGCCGATTCGCGACGTGTCCGTCCGAAATCCGGGGAGTCCGGACCATGATCGAACGTGGTGTACCTGCCGATGTGGCGCGCGTGCTTCAGTCGACGCCGCTGCCGGGGGAAGTGGTTCGCGGTCCGGAGCCGCACAATGGGACAACACGGGCAGGTCGGGAAGCACGCGGCCGGGACGAACGCGGGATCGAACGCACTCGGTGGTGAGACAATTGACCACCACGGCTCGGTCGACGAGAGAACCCCACTTGGGCGCTTGCCGACCACAAAGTCGTCTGAGACGGTCGCGCGCCGCAGGGGCAGGGGCGCTCGCGCATTGGATGCGAAGGTTTGGACCGTGTCCGTTTCACTGGATTGTTCATTGAGCCAGTCCTCTGATGGACATCACGAATCTTTTGAGAGTGGGGGCCGAATGGCATCGGGCAGGTCGCGCCGATGAATCTCGATGCATTTGGCCCGGCGGGTTCGGGCATCGGGTGCTGTGGCGGCGTGCTTGGGCCACCAACGGCCCGCATTCGGCGTTTGTGCACCACGATCGGATGTGGCGTAGGCATGAGCCATTATCGCTGGGGGTATCGCGGATGCCATGAGGGTCCGGCGAGTAGTAGTGCCGCGCGATTGCGAATTAGCGTAATTTGCTCCCCCCCCCCCTCGAAGCTGGACGTTTTTGTGGAACGCTGAGCAAGGTGTTTGCGGTAGCGCAGTGTGACGGTGTCGATGGCGATGCCGGGAGCCATTGCGGATGCGGACATGAGTAATCCGGTGTCCTCCATGTTGTGTATCGCGGTCCAGCCGCCTGCCATGAGGAGCAGTTCACGCCGCCACATCACGCCTGCCGGGTGGATGGGTAGGCGATATTCGTGTGGTTCGGTGATCCAGGAGTCAACGAGCGCGCCCCGGGGAATGGGACCGGGTGGGAAGGAGAGAGGAAACTCGATCAGGTCGCCGGAGGCCAGCAGGTCGCGGGCCGGGCCGACGGCGAATCCTGCTTCGGGATGGGCAGTCAGGGCCGTGGCCAGCGAGCGTAGCGCGGTCGGTTCGAGTTCGTCGTCGGCGTCGAGGTTTTGGATCAGTGGTGCGCTCGCGCGGCCGAGTGCGATATTGCGGGTGACGGCGGGGCCTTCGCGAGTTCCGTTGACTGCGAGGGTGACTCGTGAGTCGGTGGTGGCACCGCAGTCCTGCAGCGGGCCGAGCACATCAGCGGCGGTGCCGTCGGCTTGGATGAGCCAGTGCCAGTCGGGGTGGGTTTGGGCACGTAGCGAGCGCCAGGCATCGGGGAGGAACCGGGCGTAGGCGCCGTGTACTGCTGTCACGACCTCTACCCGCATGGCGGCAAGTGTGCCAGATCCCGACGAGTGCGCCTGTGGTGTGGTAGGTAGTGGGCAGGATCGTTCGGATCTCGTTGGGAGGCAGGGGAGATTATGGATCATGCGGTGATCGAGTCCGCGCTCGGTGCGTTGCGTGGGTCGTCGTCTCGTGACCTGGATCGGGACTGTGATGTCTACGCGCGCGGCTACATCCGGGAGCGTATCGAGCCGCAGTTCGTCGTCGGTTCCGCCGATTTCGACACTGATCCGTATCTGATCTGCGCGGATCGTTACTGGAATTTGCGGTTCCGAGAGCAGCCGACTTTGCATACCGCCGCAGAGTGCGCGGCGTGGCTGGGTGTGCATGTCGCGGCGGGGTTTCAGGCGGCGGTGCGGGAGAAGTGGGCGCTGGGTTATGGCTTCATCACCCGCGACTCGGTAGAGTCCGCCGGTGAGATCGCCGATACCACCGCTGATGTGATCGCCGGGCACGATAGTGATTGCAGCCGTGCGTTTTTCGCGACCCTCTACCACTCGGGAAAGCTGCGCGCGAACCTCTGCTTCGACGAGCTTCACCAATTCCTGGAATCATCTCCGCTGGCGTTGGCTGCTGGATCGCATCGTGATGCCCCGCTGTTCACCGCGTTGCGGGCCTTCGCCGCATTCGGTAGCCGTCAGGTCACCGAGCGGTATGCGCGCACCCTGTTCGACCAGGCGTGGCAGGCGCCGGGACGGACTCGAGCGACGGTTGATGTCGTCCTCAACGGGTTGGCGGTGAGTGTGCCGTTCGAGGAGCAGGGTGAGTTGCTGCGCACCACGGCGGCCGAGGCGCTGACCGCGTACCCGGGTGATTTCATGTTCTACTACCGCCTGGCCACCGGTCAGTTCCTGTGCGGCGACCACGATGGCGCACTGGAAAGTATCGACCAGGCGTTGGACCGCCTGCCCGCGGTCGGCTGGCGCGGAAGCCACGAACTGCTGCTCGAACAATTCACCAACCAACGCCTCGTCATCCTGAACGGTCGCACCATCGCGCGCCATGCCGCTGCCCAGCAGGATCGAATCGACCGGCATGAACAGGCGCTAGCCGGTGTCCTCGGCTCGGTGCGACGCTCGATGATCCAAGCGGTGGAGTTGGTGACGCTGTTCGCCGCGATCATCGCCTTCGCGGTCGGCTCACTGAATATCACGTTGAACGGGAATCTTGGCGTGGGCGACCGGGTCCAGATCCTGTTGGTCTTCGGCGGTGCACTGATGCTGTTCGCCCTGCTCGTAGTCGGCGGGGTCTGGTTGATCGCTCGGCGGCTATCGGGCCCGGACCTCGAACCCTGACCAGCGGCGCCCGCCGCTCGGTCATAGACCTCCGTGTCGTCTCATGGACTCGCGGTGGCAGAAGGTAGTGCATGGCGTGAGCTTCGAAAGCCGCCTGGACTACGTCGATGGGTTCGTTGTTCACGACGCGTGGAACGTATAGGCGCGCAGCGCCGTTCGGGCGCGCCTATTGCCACTATGGTGTTTGTTCACCCTTGGGACGACTCTTTGATGTTCATCTTCGACGGGGGTCGCCTATCCGCCGACCAGGTTGCGGCACTCCGGATCGCAGATGGCGAACTCGACACCTACGAGTTCTGCGATTTGGAGCAAGCGCAACAACGGCGGCGTCCCTATGTCTGGGATCGGGTGGCCGTTGCTCTACAAGCTCGGACGGACAGCGGTGTCGCGTACCTCCATGACGGACAGCTGAACCCGGGCAGTAGTGACTCCGACGAACACCCGCGAGATCAGCGAGGAGGCACCCGTCATGGCAACCAATCATGTTCAGGAACAGCACTTCTGGATCAGCTGGTGGGGGACCTCGTATGTGGAAGGCATCGAGGCGCATAGCCCGCGGCTGATCGACGCTACCGATAGGCCGAGGGTCGGCGAAAGCGTGATGGTGACCTAATGCCTGTTCTATCGCCGGTCAGAACTGTTGTACAACAAGCCCGTTGAGTTCGAATCCTGGCTGGTCGTGATCATGCCCGGCCGATCCATGGCGTGCAACAGCGGACGACACGAAAAGCGCTGTTGTATCGGGACGGTGAATGCTGGTGCACCAGCCCGGTCAGACGACCGCGTACGGGTAGGCCGCAGCGCGTCCCTGGAACGAGAGGATCCGTAGGTTCTGGACCCGGCCCTCGCGAATCTCGATCGCGCGCCGAATCGTCTCGTTGCCGTCCCATCCGTCGGGACCGGACATAACGATCGGCAGGTACTCCAGCAGTGCCTCGGAGTTCTCCCAGGTGGCGGAGTTCCACAGGTATGAGGGGGTGTGGTCGACGCCGTAATAGTGCAGGTCCTCGCCGAGGCTGAACATCGGGTCCGCGAACGAGGTCGGACGGGCCCATTCGAAGCCCATGCCCTCGTAATACCGAGGAAAACCGGCGATCTCGCTGGCGTGGTCGGACTGGCCGAGTCGACGGTGAGCACCACCTCGGTCAGCTGAAGAAAGCCGGTCTGATCGAGTCCGAACGCAGGGGCATGAACACCTATCACCGCGCCCTCCGTGAGGCGCTGTCAGCGCTGTGCCTGGTCTTCGACCCCAACTGCCGCCGGTAGAACTGCAGCCGACACGGCCGCAGCAGGCGGCAGATCATGTCGACGATCCGCTCTATCGGACGGTGTCGCGACGTGACGGTGAGGATGCCGATTCGGGTCCAGATGGCGCCGATGAGCATGTCGAAGACGTCGTCGGCATCCACGGTGGCGTCGATACTTCCGGGTAGAGCGGTGCGCAGGATATTGCGGAACTGCGGCAGAACGTGCGCGCTCGGGCCGAGCCGACGCCACCCTGGGGGCGCCACGCGACATCTGCGAGCACTGGTCAACGATCGCCTGCTGACAAGCCGCGTGCCTGCGTCTGCGCCTGCTCGGCCGTTCCGGACGCTCTGGAAAGGAAGCTTCCGCAGCTTCGAGCCGCGTGGGAGTACGAACTGCTGACTGACTGGCCATCGGTCCCCTTTGCCTCGAAGGGGCAAGGCCGATTCGGCCGAGAGCGATCGGGGCGGTTGGGCCAGATGAGCTATAGCAGGCCGAGTTTCAGCATGAGGGCGCGGTCTAGTTCGGCTATCTCGTTACCGTCGAGGCTGCCTTTGAAGTCGCCGAGGCGTTCGGGTGACACCGTGTAGAGCTGGTCGGCGAGGATGCGGGTCTTGGTGCCGTCGAATTCGATTTCGGGTCGGTACACAGCCGGTCCGGCGCTGGTGGATGTCATGGCGACTATCACGGTGCTGGATGCGAACCGATCGGATTGGATGATGACGGCGTAGCGGCGGCCCTGCTGTTCGTGCCCACGTGCGCCGGGGAGAGCCTTGATCTCGTAGATCGCTCCCCGGAAGATCACGCCACGCCCATGAACCGCTGGATTGCCAGCATCTCGGCCTGGTCGTCGGGGTCGTCTGCGAGTCGCTGCGCATCGGCGTTGGCCTGCTGCAATAGCAGTTGCTTGTAGGTTTGCAGCAGGGCGTAGCGGACAGCTTCGGACCGGGAAGAGTGACGTGCCGCAGTAAGTTCCACCAGCGCTTTTTCCATCGCGTCATCGGTTCGTACGTTCAGGGTTCCCATATCTCCAGTGTAACGCAATTTGTGTTACAGCCTTGTGTGGTCGTAGCAATCCGATATCTAGCGCTGACCATCCAAGGCGGTGGCTGAGGGTAGGTCAGGGGCCGTTTCACCGTGCCGCCAGTGTGCCAAGACGGGCAGGTACCGGCCGAACGCAGCGACACCAGCGGGACATGAAAAGCCGCTGACCTGGACTGGACGATGCTAGCTGGACACCAAAGCCCGCCTCCGGGGTCACTCGTAATGAAAAGGTCGGGGGTTCGATTCCCCCAGGCGGCTCCAATCCAAGGGCCTCTGACATGCGGAAGCGTGTGCAGGGGCCTTTCTGGTATCCGACGCAGATTCGATATACGTGCAGTGTGCGTGTCGGCGTTACCGAAGAGGAACATGCGCGGAGACGTCACGAGCGTCTTGAAGGCCTGCTACGCGCGTTCGGGTTGTATGTGTCGCGAATGACCGCCGCCCAGGTTGGTTCCCGTGTCTAGTACCTGGAACAGTGGGATGGCTGACTCAGGTTCAGATGCTGTCAAGGTTTCGATGATCGCTGAGACCGTCGAACCAGCGAATGAACTCGACGGTTGTGCCCCACCCGGAGCGAATCCGGTCATGGATCGCGCGCTGGTCATGGCCCGCGGACGTGGTCGCTGGTAACCAAACCTGTCGGTCTGTTCAGCTAGTCTGCGCGCGTGGCAATCGAAGAAGGCTCCCTAGTTCACCTCGTCGCAGGTGGCGTCGACGTGTTCCGCGTGCTCGAGATCGGCGTCGACGGCGACCTGAGCCGCGCGCTCGTCGAGGCGGTGGGTGAATCACGGCCGGGCATCTACCCTTGGTCCACCGATATCGCGCGACTCGTGCCCGCCGACCAGCCGCCAGCTGTCGAGACCGACTAGCTGGGGTGCCTGCCGGGCGCGATTGTGGCTCGTCGGCCTACGGAAGCCGAACCCCGGCGAATCCGGACAGGGCCCCAGGACGGCGGCTGGGTCGTGTAGCAGTTCTTGGAACAACTTCACCGCTCAAAGCGGCTGAGGCTCGCTCTCGAGATCGCGACGCCGAGCGCGACGCCAGCGCCGAGAGTGGTGAGGGCGACGCGGCCGGGCGTGAGCCAGTTGGTTCGTTCGTGGGAACTGGGCGGTTCCTGGGGAACGGCTGTCTGTTGTGAGGCGCGGATCGAAGCCCACGTAATCGGCGGCGGTCCGGTGGCTACGGCCCTTTGATATTCGTCGTCGACGATGCGTTTGAAGGCCCGCGTCCGGCGGTTGTAACTCGACGTCACCCCCCATAGTGGCTCTGTTTGAGTCCAGTAGTCGCGACCGATCTCGCTACTGAATAGAGTGCCGAGCACATCGTCTCGTAGCGACTGTTCGCTGACCACGCCAACTTCATAGCCCATCAGGCCGTACCGCATCCACGTGGCGGTGTAATAGAACTGGCGAGCCTCGATTCCAGGTGGTTCAACAAGCTTGCCGATACACGGCGCGTAGATCGTCGGGTCTTCCAGCGCGATTCGGTTCAAGTCCAGGTGGTAGCGGCGTACCGTCTCGAATCGGCCCGCCTTGAACTGTTGGGCCTGTATGAACAGGGAAGCCGCAACTCCGCAGAGAGCGAGTGTCGACACGATTGTCGATGTCGCCCCGTAGGTTTGGCTGACTTCGCGCAGTCGGCCCCAGTCCACGCCGTCTGGCGTCGGCAGCAGCAGAAGCAGAAGCGGCGACAAGAGCACCGCAACCACGCCGGTGACGACCATCGCGCCGAGGGCAATATGTCGAGTACTCCTGTGATCCAGCCAACCGACACCCCGGCGAAGCCAGACGTGCCGACGGGAGCTGATGCTCATCTGTAGGTCCCCCAACCGCCGACCCCGGTTGGTCCCGGTAGTCCGAATCTCCAGGTTATCGCAGGGATTTCGTGCGTGGTGACAAAAGGCGCGGCGGCCGCACTACCGGTCGGTTCGCCGACCACAGCGTTCACGCACGAAGGCCCCGCTCTTGACCGTTTGATTCCGCGCGTCGCAGCGGCTCGAGGTCGGAGGCCGGTTCTGCTCCGTCGAGGATGGTGTTCGGCATTCTCAGTGTGCCAATGCTCGAGAGCGTTGGCTTCGGGTCATTCGAAGAGCGCGGCTCCGGCGGCTTTCAGGTCGTCGGGTTGTGCGTCGCTGTAGATGGATAGTGAGATTGCGTGGCCGTGCCAGGCGGCGACGATGTGTGGGGGCATGCCGCGTGCGAGCATGAGTGATACCGAGGTGTTGCGAAGGTGCTCGAGCAGCAGGACGTCGGATAGTCGGGTCGCGACGAGCACGACATCATTGCGCCCCGCTCGCACGCCCCGATAAAACCCGATCCAAGAAGGCACAAGAAATAGGTCGGGCCGTCATGACGGCGCGTGCGGGAACCCGGGGTCGGCTCCCCATGAATTGACCCACAGACGGGCGATCTTCCCATTGAGTAGCTCCGGCACCCAGATTGCTCCGTCTGGGCCGAGTTTGATTTCGTCGGGGAATGACTGCGGGGACGGGATCGGGTACTCGGCGATGGTGCTCATCGTGCTCGGGTCGATGCGGGCGATCTTGCCGCCGATGCTCTCATCGGTGTACAGGTCCCCATCCACCCCCCGCGCCAGCCCGATGGGTACCGACGCCGCTGTCGGCAGGGGTACCTGGCTGAACTCTCCGCTGCGTGGATCGAAACGGCCAATCGCGTTGACCCCGGATTCGGTGAACCAGATGCTGCCTTCGTAGGAGCGGACGACAAACGGCAGGCTGTTAGGGGTCGGGATAGGATATTCCTGCATGGCGTTGGTGGCGTAGTCCATGGACAAGAGTTTGTTGCCTGCCATCTCGACGAACCAGTGCGCACCATCCTGGCCAGCAGTTCCGCCGATGAGCCCGGAAATTGGTGTCGGCACTGGAAATTCATCGACCTTGTGGGTGGCGACGTCGACTTTGGCTACCTTGTTTGCCGCGGTTTCGGTGATGTAGATATTCCCGTCGGCGCCGGTGGCCAGGCTCATCGGCAGTGCCAGCGGAGTGGGGAGGCTAATTTCGTGAATTCCGTCCGGTGATATCGGATCGATCCAGCCAACCGAGTTGTTGTACTGATCGTTGAACCACAGTTTTCCATCGCCGCCGAGGGCAATGTCACACGGTCCCGCCGAAAGCAGGCCGGGTAGTTCAACAGTGATATTCATCTCGGGTAGTGTCACAGGCGGCAGCTGGATCTTCACGATGTTCCCGGTCTCGAGGTCGATCCGGCCGAGAACTCGCGCCTCCTGCTCGATCTCCCACAGGTATCTGTTCGAGATGCCCTGCACATTGCACGGCTCCGCCAGGGTGCTCGTGACCGCGTACTCGACGAGTGTGTACCCGTCGCCGCTGATGTCGGCGGAGGCCGACGGCATGGCAGAACCGAAGAGCACGATAATAGTTGTTGCGGCGGCTTTGGAAGTCCACCGGGGATTGATCCGTAAAGTACTCATCCGTGTTTCCCTCAGTTCACTATGTACGGCTTTACGCGGCGTCGGAAGGCCCGAGCCCGGTGGACTGTGACGTCAGTCCCGAGATTTGATACCGGCACCTACTCCTGAATTGCTTCCGGTGTAACCCCGGTTCGTATGCGTTGACCGGTCGCGCCTGTGCGGCCCATGCCTACTGGGCTGTGGGCGCCGAGAGCGAATCGGTTGCGCATCTCGCGGTAGATGCGGTGCGGATCCGAGGCGAGCCCGGGGGAATGCAGCGATATACGTGGACCATCGGTGTAGACCGGTGAACCATGTGCGACCGGACAGATTTCGGTGTGTGCCGAGGACTGCGGTGAGCTCAACAAATAACTCCATACGCTGGAACAGACATCCGACCCAGTGGGCGAGCCAACGTGGGCTGATGGATCGCCCTCTTAGTGTGATCGAGGATGCTCATCGGATTGTCGATACACGGATTCCCTGCCCCGCAACGGAATCCAGAAGCACAATTCCTTAACTCGAAACAGGCAATGCGAGCGCCAGGCTCATTCAGTCCGGCAGCGTTACCGCGCTCGAACTGTCGGCCGACTCGGCCCATCGACGCTTCCGGAAGTCGCGTGGTGTTTCGCCATAGCGAACCTTGAACGCGGTGGAGAACCAGTTCACGGTGAATCCACTGCGCGCGGCCACCTCGCTGATCGCAATCGCCAGCGGTCCCTGCTGCTCCAACATGCCGCGGGCCGCACGCATCGCCTCGTCTTGGCGTACCGCACGGTATGTGGTGCCTGCTTGCTCCAACGCCAACCGCAACTGCCGAGGCGACCAGCCGAGCGCTCGCGCAACTGCGGGCAACCGAAGGTCGGCGACACCGACATTCTCCCGCACGTAGCGCCGAATGACCTCCGTAGTCTCGGCCAGATGAGCCCGCTGTGGGGACATGTCGCCCATGGCCATCATGCACAACAGTTCGCTGACGCGGTCACAGACCGCATTGAACTCGCGATCGGTCAGAGCCGATTGTTCGGCATGGACATCGCGGATGATCCCCTGCACGACTCGCCCCAGGCCACAACCCATGTCGAACACCACTCGGCGGGGCTCATCAAGCGGCACTCGGTGATCGATCTCGTCCCGCGGGACTTTGAGGACAAGTGCCGTCGAAGCCGGGAGATACACCTGACACACCTGGTCCAGACCCACCAGCGCAGCGTGGCGCGGCGGGACGTGCGTTAGGGCATCGCTCTTATGAACAGCGAATATCCCCTGTTCAGGAAAGACTATCCAATAGAAGTCGTCACCGGGAACCTTCCGCACAAGCGATGGCGTGCGTAGTGCGACCCGGTCTCCCCGCTGATCCCACCGCAACACGTTGTATGCGGTCGTTTCTTGAACGGTCAGACGAGCCCACCAGCTGTGGGGATCGCGATACCGCTGAGCCATCGGAACGAAACTGTCACAGAGTTCAGTCCAAGTCTCTACATCGTCCACCGTCAGCTCGGAATACCTCATAGTGACACCTCGTCCGATTCTGAACGACATCCAGCGTTTACGTCACGCCTGGCAGGATCGTCCAGGCACTCTCACGAGAATCCCACAAATAGTGAATCCGCACCGATCAGTGACACCTCGGAAAATCGCGGCGATCGGCTACGACACACCGAGTTGGGGTACGCCTGCTCGCCGTCATTCCGAACGGTTTCCCCTGCGGAAGCGCGAGTGGCCATCATGGGCCGACGCCACCGAGCGAGCACGCCACCTGGCCGGACCGGTACGACCTCATGGCACTGGGCGCGTCCTGAAGGAGTGACTTCCCAGCCGTGACGGTACGCGGATCGGAAACCTCGAATAGATTGCCGACCAGCCCGCGGTCGCGCGGACCACTGTCACCTCGAGCCGATGATCGAAAAGGAGTTGGCGCACATGTTCCTTGCCCACGAGGGCGTGGACCTTGCTTACGATGTGCGCGGATCCGGGCAAGCGTTGCTGCTGATTCACGGGTCGGGTGTACCGGCCGCGATCTGGGGTCGGACTATCGATGACCTGACGACGGACGGACACCGCGTCATTGCCTATGATCGGCGCGGCTATGGCGCGTCGACGCACGCGCCGGTGCGCGACTACCGCCGCCACGTGGCCGATGCGGTTTTCCTGCTCGAGCAGGTGGCCGCGGGCCCGGCCAGCGTGGTCGGCTGGAGTTCGGGCGGCAATATCGCGCTGGCGCTGACCGCCGACCGTCCCGACCTGGTGCAGCGGCTGATCGTGGTGGAGCCGCCGCTGCACGGTCTGCGGCATCCGACGGCAGGTTCGCTGGGCATGATCGGACGGGCCAAATGGGCCCAGCTACGCGGGAAGCCCGAAAAGAGCGCCGAGATCTTCTTCCGCGTTGTGGCCGGCGAGGCGTCGTTCCAGGCGCTGTCCGAACACCAACAGAACATGATCCGTGCCCACGCGAGCAACATCTTGGCCGAACTCGACCCACATCCGTTCGGTGCGATGTTCGAGCACTTCCCGATGCGCAGGATCAAGGACATCGAGGTCCCCGTGACCTTCCTGATCGGCGCGAACAGCAACGTCTTCTTCCACAAGGTGCACCGGCGGATCACCGGCGCCGTGCCATCGATCCGCACCGAGGTGATTCCCGGCGCGGGCCACCTTGTGCACATCGAGGCCCCGGATGCCTTCACCGCCGCGATCCGCACGGCGATGTCGGACCACCACAGCGGCCGGTGATGGCCTGGAACAACGTTCCTGACCGCCGAGAACCGCCGCGTCTGACCTCCCAATGGCCCGCTAGCTGTTCGGGTTGCGTGTCGATCACGAACGGACGGCTGGCTGGACAGCCGATTCGCCGTACACGTTCAATGGAGCAGAGGGTGGGAACGTTACCGGCAGTGCGGTCAGGGCTCGGTGGAAGGGGCCCGGCCGCCAGGTCGGTGCGCCGGTCGTTGTGTCCAGCCGCATCTCGGGCAGCGCGTCGAGAATCTGATCGATGGCGTCCTGAGCGATCAGGTAGGCGGCCGATTGCGCTGGGCAGGCGTGCGGGCCGATGCCCCATGCCAAGTGTGCGCGATTGCCCGACAGATCCTCCGTCCTGATCGCGGGGTCGTTGTTGCATGCCACCATGCTGATGACGATCGGCTGGTGTGCGGGCAGCCAGACATTGTCGACGAGGATTGGCTGACGGGGGTAGCTGATCAGGAGGTTCGCTAGCGGCGGGTCGTTGAACAAGACCTCGTCCAGAGCCTCGCGCGAACAGAGGTTCCCGCCCATCACGCTGCCACCGAACCGATCGTCGGTGAGGATCACCAGCAGGGTGTTGACGATCAAGTTCAGCAGGAATTCGATCCCCGTGCCGTAGACTGCCGCGACGTTGTGGACCACCTCCAGTTCATCGAGTTCGGCTGGATGCCGCAGCAGCACTGTGGTGATGTCGTTTCCGGGTTCGGCCCGTTTGAGCGCCACCAATTCCAGCAGCGCCTCGAACAACATCTTGTTGCCGTTGTCGGCATCGACACCCTCGACGATCGCGGCCGTACCCGCGGCGAGGCGCTGCCCTATTTGCGGCGGGCAGCCGAGCAGGGTATTGACGACCTCGAACACCAGCGGGAACACGTACTGGCTGATCAGATCGGCGGTACCGTCCTGGCAGAAGGTGTTGACCAGCGGGATGGCGATCTCCTCCACAATGCGGTGGAGCGCATACAGATCTATTGTGTCGATGCTCGCGGTGATGGCCTGCCGGTAGCGCACCAAATCGAGCCCGGCGCTTTTACTCCCGATAGGACGCCACTCCACAAGCGGGAGGATGGGGCAGTCGGCGGGGACGGTCTTCTGCCAGGTGCGCGGGTCGGCGGGGAAGTGCTCAGGATCGTTGAGGATCCGCACCGCTGTGTGGTAACCGATCACCAACGTGGCGGGTACCCCCGGCGCTAGCTCGACAGGCGCCAAAGAGCCATACTGCCTTCGCATTTCGCGGTAGGCGTGGTGCGGATCGGCGGCGAATTCCGGCGCATGCATCGGCACCCGCGGGTCATCGGAATCGAACGGCGAGCCGTGGAAGACCGGGCACGATTGGGGATGGGTTTGGGGCGGCGGCGTACTCAAGAATGGAACTCCATACAATTTGGGTGCACTGCGGGGACCTAGCACGGAGTCCGTGCCGAGTCGCTATTCCGGAGAGCGCGTTACCTGGTTCCGGCCGGAACGGCCATGATGGTATAGCGCCGGTTCGATGTCGAATCCCCATGCGTGGCAACGTTTCGACAGTCTCGGCCCGCCACGGCGAAACGTATTGCCGGCCACGCCCGGCGACCCAACCAGGACTCCTTCGCAATAGGCCAGCACGGCGGCGAGCCGCTACTGGCGCACTGCTGCGTGCGATCGTTCCGATCCCCCGGGAACCGAACGGTGATGCGGCCAGTTGCACGATCGCCGGGGTAGCGGTGCTATGTCTGCTCGCCGGTGCCGGTACGACAGTTTCGAACGTGCTGTGGAGAACCCTGCGGCAGCGCCATGTCGATGCCGCTGTGCTGTCGCGTATCAACTCCTTCACCGAGCTGGGATCGCTTGCCGCCCAACTGATCAGCCAGGCCGGGGTCGGCCCGATCGCCACTGCGATCGGCATCCCCGCGACGCTGTGCTGGCCCGGAACCGCGCAGCCTCCCTGGGGGAACAGGTAGTACTTGCTTCCCAACGGCCCTCCTACCGTCGCAGCGGCGAGCGAGTGCGGATTGGCGGACGGGAAATTATCCCGTCTACCTGAAGGTTCTCCGGTTGCGGATCGAGCTGGCGGCCTATGCTTTTCGCGGGTGCGGCGTGGCACTAGCTCGGTCGCCCTGACAGCGCGGCGGGATTCGTATGCGAGCTTGCCGATCTCAGGTGTAGCGAGAGAAATACGAGAAGATGACGCGATCTTCGACAAGTCCCGAACCGACGACGTCCGAAGCACCACCATCCACTGGCATCCGGCTGGGTCTGTTCCGCGATCCGTTCCGTTTCGTCATGGACTCCGCAGCCCGCCATGACGGCTTGGTCCGACTCGGTGCCGGGCCCCTCGAAACCTACATCGTCAGCCACCCGGACTACGTGCGCCGAATCCTGCAGACCAACGCGGCGAACTATGTCAAAGGTTCGATGATGGAGCCGTTCCGCGCCGCACTGGGAAACGGGCTGGTCACCAGTGAAGGTGACCTGTGGAAACAGCAGCGGCGGCTCATGCAACCGGCCTTCCACGCTCGTCAACTGCAGTTGATGGAGGAACACATCTCGGCATGCCTCGACCGTGCCGTAAAACGGTGGGCGGACAGCGCCGGTCCGGTGAACTTCCTAGACGAGTGCATCGAACTCAACGTCGAGATCGTACTGGGCGTGCTGTTCAGCACCTCGATCGATGCCGAGCGAGTGGAACGGCTGCGCGAGCTCACCTCCGAGGTGTTTGTGGGGCTGGCGTCGAAGGTGTGGACGTTCTTCCTGCCCAACTGGTTTCCACTGCCGGGTGCGGTCCGCTATCGCCGTGCGGTAGCGGCTCTGGACGCGGAGGTCTATGGACTCATCGAGGAACGCCGGGCCGGCGGCGTCGAACACGAAGACATGCTCGGGCTGCTGCTAGCCGCGCAGGACGCAGACTCCGGTGAGCGGATGAGCGATCAGCAGTTGCGCGACGAGATCTTCACGTTGTTCATGGCGGGTTACGAGACGACCGCCACCGGATTGACCTGGGCCGCCTACGAACTGGCACACCACCCCGATGTAGTCGAGACGATGGTCGCCGAGCTCGATCGGGTCGCGACCGGGGAGCGACCCACCTTCGCGGAGCTTCCACAGCTGGAGTACGGGCGGCGCGTCATCGATGAGGCGTTCCGCTTGCATCCGGCGTTCCCGATCTGGTTCCGCAGCACCGTCGAGCCCGATCTCCTGGGTCCGTATCGTGTGCCGGAGAACGCGAAGATCATCCTTAATCCCGGTAGCTGTAAAGATTCGCCCCCTTCTGGACAGCCGCTGAATGGTTTGGTGGAATCGGTGCCGGGAGGGATGAGCGATGCCGATCTTTTCGTGTGCCCGCGGCTGGTGGATGGTCGGGGTGGCCACCGCCGCGATGGTGGTGGCCGGATGCGAGACCGATAACCACGCACAGTCGGCGGCTGCGTCGTCGTCGAGCATCGCGGCCCCGCCGGTCGCCCCAGTACCGCCGCAACCATGGACCATGGCCGATCTCACCTACCATCCGTGCAGCGCGCTCGATGCCGACGACATTGCTCGCCTCGTCCTCGAACCCACACCCAGTGCCGCAATGCCCCCACGCGCGCTGCCGGCCTGTTCCTGGTTCTCCGTGCAAACCTCTGTTTCTGGCAGCTTCACTATCGGATTCGCACCGAATACCAGCGACCTCACCGACCTCGCTGAGCGTAAAGTTCGTGTTCCGCTCGAGCAGCAGATCGCCATCGATGGTCACCGCGCCGTGTTGGCGCCCAGCGTCCGTCCCGACGGCCGCAACGGCAGCTGCGGTGTCCAAGTATCGGTGCTTTCCGGCGGATCGTTCCACCTCGGGATCGCGGTCCCCGGGATATCCACCGGCGTCGATTGGGATGTGTGCGCCAAGACCATTGGCGTCGCCGCCACCATCCTTACCCGCCTACGCTGACTCTTGCAGTGGTCATGAACATGTCACGACGACTCGCGCGGGACGACGAGGGTGACTGTGCTGCGAATCTGGCGCGGCGGGCGCGGATGGTGGTGGCGGCGAGGCGGGTTCGGCTGGTGAGGTGATCGTGTCGGGGTTGATTGCGGCCCAGTCCTTCTGACGGATCGTTCAGTGCCGCCGGACCGGAGGCCTGCGCGGCGCCGCGATCCTGATCAGCTCGGGCCGGAGGACCCGATTTCGATCGCGCGCACCGGGTTCAGTCGCGGGCGAGCGAGCGCTCGGCCAGCGCGGCAACGATCGGCGCGAGCGACTTGGCGTAGGTGACCGTCATGTGATTGTCGTCCCGGTAGATCAGGTTGTCGCGGGTGATGAGCGGGCAGCGGTCAGTGGTACAGAACAGCGCGGTGAGGTCGGCGTACTGCCCGTCGCCCGTCGTCGTCGCGGCCCGTTCGGCTGCGATGCCCGCGTCGTTCACGGCGACCGGCCGTGGCGGGGAGCAGACCAGCGCGTCGTCCAGATGGTCGGATAGGCAGGTCGGCACGGTGGTGTGCGGATCCGGAATCGGCCCGAGAACAAGGACATTCGCGCCGGTCGCCCGCAGCTGTGTGGTCAGGTGGGACAGGCTATCGATCCAGGCTTGGTCGTAGGTGGTGAACCCGAAGTCGCCGCCGTACCGCCGGGACATGCTCAGCACGATCAGCCGCGGATGTTCGGCCTGCAGCCGGGCCAGGATCTGATGACGCCACTGCACACATTCGGTGTACTCCCGGCCCAGGTAAGGGCTGGTGATGGGCAGTTCCATCAGCGGGCAGGTGACCTTGCTCATCGTTTCCAGGCGCCAATGCCGCTGCTCGGCGATCTGCTCGAACGCCGGGCTCCACATCGCGGCGTGCGAGTCGCCCACCAGTGCCACCATGCTTGTCGAGCCGAGATCGCCCGAAGCGCACTCGGGCTGCCCGACATCGAGCCAGGAACGCACGCAACCGTTTCCGAACACCGCCGCTTTGTCGGCAGGCGCGTCGGCGAGCGCCGGGGAAAGATTCGACGGAACCGAATGCGATTCGGCCGATGCCGCGACGGCGACCTGCACCTGCGCGGTCAGCTGTTGAACCGCCGCGTCGTGCGGATCGAGGGCTTCCGACGGCGGCGCGTCTGGCGCCGCCACCACGGTAAGGGCCTCGGCCGCCGCTCCACGGCCCACCGGGACGGGCACGAGCATGAGCAGCACCACCCCAACGATGACGGCGACCGCGGTGACGACACCGCCGCCGGCGAGGCTCAGCGTGGCCGAACGCCGCAGCGGCGCCGCAAAACGGGCGGGATCCTCGACGAACCACAGTGTGAGCATGGCGAGGCCACCGGCCGTGACGACCGCGCCCACCGAGCCGACCGCATCGAGCGGGTGACCGACCAGCCGTGGCGCGAGCAGCAGCACCGGCCAGTGCCAGAGATACCAGGAGTACGAAAGACGACCGAGCGCCCGCAGCGGAGCCGCCGACAATGCGCGACCGACTCCCAGCCAGGGTCCGGCACAGCCCGCGGCGACGATCAACGCGGCGCCCAGCACGGGCAGCAGCGCCGCGGTACCGGGATACGGTGTCCGCCCGTCCAAGTGGGTGCAACTCAGGACGATCAATGCCAGCCCTAGCCACCCGGCGACGGTGGCCAGCGGTGCCGGAAATCGGCGCCATACGGGGACCGAGAGCGCCACGATGCCACCGACAGCCAGCTCCCACGCCCGTGCGGGTAGCGCGAAGAACGCCAGCGACGGCAGCGTGCTGGTCCAGGCCAGCGAAACCGCGAACGACACCGCGGCAACTACCGTGAGGACAAGCAGATACGGAACCGGCGAGGCGTCCGCTCCTGGCCTGCGGCGGCGCTGCGCAAACCAGGCGATGCCGATGATCAGCGCAGGCCACACCAAATAGAACTGCTCCTCCACCCCGAGCGACCAGTAGTGCTGAAACGGCGAAGGCGGCGCATCGGCGGCGAGATAGTCGGTGCCTTGCAGGGCAAGCCGATAATTTCCCGCGTACAACGCACTGGCAATCCCGTCGCCGAGCACCTCGCGGGCCTGCAACGGAGGCAACAGCATCGCCGCACCAACCGCGGTCGCCACCAGCACGATGCCCGCAGCAGGTAGCAACCTGCGCGCCCGAGCGCCATAGAACCGCGCAAGCCCGATCGTGCCGGTAACCGCCACCTCACGCCACAACATTCCGGTGATGAGAAACCCGGAGATGACGAAGAAAACATCGACACCGACAAACCCGCCACTGACACCCTGCGCACCCGCATGAAAGACAACGACGGCCAGCACCGCGACCGCGCGCAGCCCCTCGACGTCAGCCCGAAATTCCGCCCGCGCAGGCCGCGCGATATACGTTCGGTCATTCGAGTCGGCCTGCCGAACTATCAATTCGCTGGAGGCAGTCTCTATCATGGGACGCATTCTTATCAGCTATTTTTCGGATATGGCCGCAACGACATTTGATATTTGTCGATAGCCCGTACTGACCCCCGCGTGGCATCTGAAAACCGACCCTATGTCGGTGACCCTGGCTCTAACCGAGCCAGGGAGGACAAAGGGATGCCAGCCGTGGCGGGATTGGGCTGAGATTCGTCGTTTGCGCCGGTCAGAGGGCATGCCGATCAAGACGATCGCTCGGGTGATGGGTGTGTCCCGCAATTTTGCGCATGGTAATCCTCGGCACCGGGCTCGGCGCTGGCGACGAAGCTCACCCAGGTGCACACCGCCGCGACGCGCCATTCGAGCGGTTTTCCCACCGCAGCGGGCAAAGGGTTGGACCATGGATGCTGGCGGTGCGATGCGTACCGCGTCTCTTCCCGTTGTGTTCCGCGATCTATGTCCGCCACACAGGAGGAACGAAGCTCCATGATGACTACCCCGAACTCTCTTCGCCCTGCCCGCATCGCGGCTTTCTTCACCGCGATGGCCGCGGCCTCGGTGGTGGCTGCCGCTCCCGCGCTCGCCGCCGCGACTCTCGACATCACCGGTGCCGGATCGAACATGGTCCGAGTCGACTACAGCTGCGACGACTCCGCCGGGGTGGCGAGCATTCAGGCGATGATGGGCGACCCCAACGCCGACCGTCCCGCTGCCCAGGGCGCCCAGAACTCCATCGACTGCAACGGTTCCCCGCAGAGCGCCACCGTCCCCCTGACGGTGGACCCCAGCCAGCCACCCCTGACCTCGGGTTCCGAGGCGCAGGTGCGGGTGGCGCTCGTCGACCGCAACGGCACCGTGGTCTCCGGACAGGCAAAGAAGTTCACCGTGCCGTAGTGCGCACCCGATTCCGCACTGGTGCAATTGATTTCACCCTTCATGTCGCCGAAACCCGACCGCCGGCCGCCGGGCCGACGCCCGCGGCGCCACGGCATGGTTGCAGAATCCGCGCCGCGACCGGCACCGAAACCGACGGACGGACGGAGGAGGCCTGATGGCCGAGACCACTCGCGCGGAGATCGCGTCGTCGCGCTGGCCGCGGTTGCGGGTCGAGGAGTGGACCGCTACCCGCGACACGGTGCACATGTGGACCCAGATCATCGGCAAGATTCGACTCGCTAACGCGCCGATGATCAACCACTGGTGGCAGGTCACCCTCTACGTCAGCCCGCGGGGTTTGACCACCTCCGCGATGCCCTACGAGGCCGGTGTGTTCGACATCGAGTTCGACTTCACCGAGCATCGGTTGCACATACGAGCCAGTGATGGCGACGCCCGTCAGGTCGCGCTCGAACCCAAGCCGGTCGCAGATTTCTATGCCGAAACAATGGGTGCGCTCGACGAGCTCGGCATTGCGGTAGAAATTCAGGCGAAGCCCAACGAGGTCGATCCTGCGATCCCGTTCGCCGACGACTACGAGCATGCTTCCTATGATCGCGACGCCGTGCATCTGTTCTGGCGCCAACTCGTCGCGGCCCATCGAGTAATGAGCGAATTTCGCTCGTATTTCATCGGCAAGGTGAGCCCGGTGCAGTTCTTCTGGGGAGCCATGGATCTGGCCTGTACCAGGTTCTCCGGCCGCGCCGCGCCGAAGCATCCGGGCGGCGCGCCCAACTGTGGTGATTGGGTGATGGTGGAGGGCTACTCCCACGAGTTGAGTAGTTGCGGTTTCTGGCCGGGTGGCGGTGACGAAGGCGCCTTCTACGCCTACGCCTATCCCGAACCCGACGGCTTCGCCGACTATCCGGTCGGTCCTCGGCACGCCTTCTACAGCGTCGACAACGGCCAGTTTCTGCTGCCCTACGAGGCGGTACGCACTGCCGCAGATCCGGAACGAACCCTGCTGGAATTCCTGCACACCACCTATCAAGCGGCCGCCGAACGCGGCAAGTGGGACCGAGCAGCACTCGAATGCGATCCGCACCGGTGGAACCAGAAACAGCGAACACTGAACCCGCGGAGGGAATCGTGACCAATCGGAACGACCTACCTGCTCCCGAACTGGGACTGCTCCTGACGCATTTCCTGACCGTGCGCGACGTGGCTCGCTCCCGAGATTTCTACGCCGAAATTTTCGGCGGCCGGGTCGTGCTGGAGGAGAACCCGGCCATCGTCAAGGTCGCCAACAGCTGGATCATCATGAACCCGGGCGGCGGCCCGACCCCGGACAAGCCCGATGTCATTCTGGCTCCCCCGGAACCAGGTGATCCAATCTCGTCATTCTTGAACGTGCGGGTCGCCGACATCGCCGCGTTCTACTCCGACGCCAAAGCCAAAGGGGCACAATTCCTCACCGAACCACTCGACCGCAAAGCTGAGATCCGGTGTTATCTCCGCGACCCAGACGGCTACCTCATCGAGATCGGCCAGGCCACCGGCATGCTCCACGGCATATACGCCGACCGGCATGCAGGGAGCGCTGAAAACGGAGAAAGTTAGAGGCTCCTTCCGGGCGCGACAGCAGCCGGTCGAACTTGGTGACCGGGCTCACCATGCTGCTACCCCGACGTCGATATCGACGAACTGCGTTCACTGCACCCGGAATTGATGAGCTTCCGGAACTGGCTGAGCTGTAAAGGGGCGGAGTTGATTCGGCCGTTGCTGGATCTTCAACCCTGATCGCCGCGGGCATGCAGCGTGGCCGCGGTTCGCGCGAATGCGCTGATCAGTGGGGCGACGACTCGTTGTCGGTCAACACTTCCGCCGACGCTCCGGAGCGGCGCATGGCCGCGGGGAACGCCTTCTATCAAGCCATAATCTGATGTACCGTTATTTAACGGCGCAATAAGTGTGGCTTGATGGATCGGCGGAGCCAACGGCCACAGTGCGGAAGACCTGCGGAAGCTGGGCAGCGATACCAGCGGAGCAGGCTTCGGTGCCGCCGACGGTGGACATACAGCTGTGCGCGCTCGGGAGGCGAAATGCTCGGTCTGGAACGTCGGCTCGGCCTGGAAGGTCGACTGTCCCAACTCATCGCTGAGGCGAGAAGTCTGCTCGACGGGGCGACCGTCGAGCAGGTAGGTGGCCTGTGGCGTGCCCTCGGGCTCTTGGACCAGGAACTCGAAGCTACGGCCGGGTCCGGCGAGCGGCGCCGTGAACTCCGTCGGTTACGTCGGGAAGCGGGATTGCTGGTGGCCCATGCTCATGCCCGGGCCGTGCTGGCGCGCGATTTCGGTGACCGCATCGCTGAGGCGTAGCTCGTTCAGCTCTGCCTGCGGCATCGCTATCCGGGCAGTTCAGTCGGCGGGCTGCTCGCGTTTGGTCGTACGGGCATGAAAGGCGGTGCGGTGCCGTGGTCGGGCATTACTTTTGCCGCCCGGTTCGGGCGGCCAGGAGCACTGCGGCGGTGATCAGCACGATGGTGATCAGCAGGATCGCGGTGCCGATGGCGACCGCGGTGGTGCTGTAGATAGGCAGATCCACCGGTTGAGCGGCCCAAACACTAGGTTGACTGATGGCGTTCATGACCAGCCCCTCGGCATCGGGGTTCGAGCATGTGGTCCGGTAGGCGACATGCCTTCCTGTCATTTCAGCGTAGATCGCTGATCGCCCCTGGTCGCAGTCAAGATTTCGTGAAGAACCAGCTTGTGGCGACTACCGAGCGGCCCGGTATCGCTGTATCGCAGTGGTGAGGCCCGCCCGTTCTTCGGGACCTCACCGACCAACCGATTTTCGTCGAACGCCGGTCTGCTGCTGTGCCGGGTCGTGAGCATCCGATACCGCAGGTGAGGGGTGTCGGTGGCATGCCGGGGTTTATGTGCCCAGGATTTCCGGTCCGATGAGAGTTGTATCGCGGCCGTCGATCCGCCGCGTCATTCCAGCAACACCGCGGCGTACCCGGCACGATATGGTGCGAACCCGCAATACGAGGAGTGCACCATGGACACAGAGGCCGAAGTAAGTCCGTCGACGCACGCGGCGGGCGGCGGCGGACCCGTTCGGGCCGCGATTGTGGTCGGCGCGCTCGGCGTCGTGTTCGGTGATATCGGAACCAGCCCGATCTACACCCTGCAGACCGTCTTCAATCCGAACGACCCGCACCCGGTGCCGATCAGCACCGACAACGTGTATGGCGTTGTGTCGCTGATCTTCTGGTCGGTGATGATCATCGTCACCGTGACCTACGTCTTGTTGGTGATGCGCGCCGACAACGACGGTGAGGGTGGGATCATGGCGCTGATCACGCTGCTGCGGCGACTGGGTGGGGGACGAGGTGGTCGGGTGGCCGCGGTGCTGGCCGGGCTCGGTATCTTCGGCGCCGCACTGTTCTTCGGCGACAGCATGATCACTCCCGCGATCTCGGTGCTATCCGCGGTGGAGGGACTGAAGGTTGTCGAGCCGGGATTGGCAGAGCTGATCGTGCCGATCACGGTGGTGATCATCGTCGGGCTGTTCGCGGTCCAGCGCCGTGGCACGGCGGCGGTCGGTCGGCTGTTCGGACCGGTGATGATCGTCTGGTTCGTATCGATCGGTGCATGCGGGGTCGCAGGGATCGCCGAGCATCCGGAGATCCTGAAGGCGCTCTCGCCGACCTATGCGCTGAGCTTCATGTTCGGGCACTTCGGAATTGCGTTCTTCGCGTTGGCCGCGGTCGTGCTCTCGGTCACCGGTGCGGAGGCGCTCTATGCCGACATGGGTCATTTCGGCAGGAAGGCGATCACTCGCGGCTGGCTCGGGCTCGTGCTACCCGCATGTGTGCTGAGCTACTTCGGCCAGGGTGCGCTGCTGCTCGGTGACGAGAGCGCCGTGGACAGCCCGTTCTTTCTGCTCGCACCCGGCTGGGCGCGGTTGCCGATGGTGCTGCTTGCGACCGCCGCGACGGTGATCGCCTCACAAGCGGTGATCACCGGCGCGTTCTCGGTGGCCTCGCAGGCGGCCCAGCTCGGTTACCTGCCGAGGTTGCGAGTCGCGCACACCTCGGAATCAACGATCGGACAGATCTACGTGCCGTGGATCAACTGGGTGCTGATGGTGTCGGTGATCACGCTGGTGTTCGCCTTCCGCAGTTCGGCGGCGTTGGCATTCGCGTTCGGCATGGCGGTGACGGCGACGATCACCATCACGACGCTGTTGTTCTTCTACATCGCCCGCACCAAGTGGCGCATCCCGCTGTGGCTCGTCCTGCTCGGTGCCATCCCCTTGTTGGTGGTCGACGTGCTGTTCCTGGCGGCGAACATGACCAAGCTGGTGCACGGTGCGTGGTTGCCGCTGCTGATCGGGCTCACCGCCTTCACCGTGATGACCACCTGGGCGCGTGGTCGCGACGTCGTCACCCGAGCGCGAGCGCAGGTGGAAGGTCCGCTGCGCGCCTTCGTCGACCAGTTGCAGGACTATCGGCCGCCGCTGCTGCGGATCCCGGGCACCGCGGTATTCCTCAACCGAGGCAAGGAGACCGCCCCGCTGGCGATGCGGGCCAACGTCGAGCACAATCGCGTGCTGCACGAACACGTGGTGATCCTGTCGATCATCACGCTGCCGGTGCCGCGGGTACCGGACGCGCAGCGGACCGAGATCGACCCGCTGGGCTACTCCGAGGACGGAATCATCCACGTCAACGCATATTTCGGGTACATGGAGACACCGAACGTCCCGAATACCCTGCGCCTGCTCGACCCGGCGAAAACCGAAGGCCGGATTTCGGTCGACGACGCCTCCTACTTCCTGTCGAAGATCGAACTGACGAAGGGGACCGAACCGACGATGGCGCAATGGCGCAAGAGCCTGTTCATCGCCACCTCCTACATCACCGCTGATGCCGCCGAGTATTTCGGCCTGCCCGGCGAACGAACCGTCATCATGGGTTCGCGAATCGAGGTCTAGCAGTACAGGCCATGTGCCACGGTGAATCCGAGCGCACCGAGTAGGCCCTGGCCTGCGCTCAGCGACTTCCGGACGACACGTGGGTGTCGGTGGTCTGCTGCCCAACTCAACGCGGCCAGGGCCTCAGTGCAGATGGTGGTCGGCGACGAGACGCTGACCGCACGGTTGCGCGGCGGGTGTCCCCTAAAACGTGAATTGTGTTCCATAGCCGGTTGTCTGGGCGCTTCCGTTGGTACCGTCGGTGCGCACGGTGATGAACGGCATGGCTGATGCAGGGGTCATGCATGAGCTGATGTTCAGTGGCGTGTTGGTGTGACCGTACGTGTAGGGGAACGTTACGTCCTGATCCAGGCTGGCTACACCGATAATCGCCGCCGTGACGTTCCCCGGTGCGAGCGTTACCTGGATCGATCCGGCGACACCGGCATTGACGCCGACATTCGGTTGAGCTGCGATAGTGAGGCTGGGCGACGAGCCAAGGGTCAACGCGACCGAGGGTGCGTAACCCGCGCTGACGCCGACGGCCGGCGCAATCCCGACGGATACGCCGTTGGAGAGATCCACGGCGCAGCCGATCAGGTATCCGATCGCAATTTCTCCGCTGCGAACGGATGGAATGCCGTCGACAGACACCGAGTAATTTCCGGACACTTTGACGGCGTGCACGAACGGGACTCCCGTTGCTATATCGCCCCCGGCTGGGACGATATCGTTCGTGTCCACCGCTGCGACGACGTGCATGCCACCGGCATCGACTTCTCCAGGTGCCGCATTGGTGGGTGCGTTGGCAATGCCAATGGTCGCTACACCGACCACCGCGGTGAGCGCTGCAGTACCCCTCAGATATTTCCTGGTCATAGCACTCCAGTCGAATAGTTACCGACACAGACTGTTCCGTCAAAAATAGATCGCTCGCGACACCGGGACTCGAAGTGTCTACCGGCGCAGGAGGTTCGATACGGGACCAGCACTCGAACCTTTCGGCAGACCCTACCCTGTCAATGGGACAACTGATCTCAGGTGCCTCGTAACTCATCCGGCGCGCCCACAACCCGAACATTTGGCAACGGTCACTGGGACTTCCGGGTAGGCGGGCTGTGCGTGTCCGGGCAGGTGGACACCGGGTCTCCGGCTCGGTGGCCCGGACAGTGGCTTATCGGGTGAGTTGGGGCGGTCGTGTTCATGACGATGTCGTCGCGCGCTGCCGGTCGGGAGCGTCTCGTGAGCGGGTCCATTGCAGTGACGCGCAGCTGGTTGCGTCGTGTGGCATGCCCGCGGCGAGCATGGCGAACGCCGATACGGCCGGTACCCACCAAGGGCGCCACCGAGTGCGGCCACTGGCCCGCCGTCGTGCTTGTTCCACGGCAGCAGGACTTTCCCGGCGGCCGTGTCCACCCTGCGTGCGGCGCCATTGGACAGTAGTTTCGTTGCCGCCGAACCGATCCCGTCCGTCAGGAGTTTCCCGGCCAGATTGGTCGCCCATGCGCCGCCCGCGGCACCGATACCTGAAACCATGGCTTCTTCCATCGCCGCACCGGTGCTCTGCCCATCCCCCCACGCGGCACCCGTGTAAGAGCCCACCGCCGATCCGAGCATCGCTCCCGGCGGACCGAGAAAAGCACCACCCAACGCACCACCGGCAAACGCCCCCGCATCAGCCCAAGTGAACCCCAAAATGCCCACAAGCCAAGCTATTTCGCGCTCCGCCGGGGACGAACTGTCCTAACGGCCCTCTGACGAATTTCGGAGGTGTTTTAACGGCGCGGATCAATAAGTCGTTCAAATACATCGGGACCGGGTGGACCGACGGCCGAACCGAGTGCACCAGGCACCTGCTATTGCGTGGCTGTCTGCGGAGGAGCAGTGTGAATGGCACCGGTGGCGCCACCGGGGCGCCGCCTCCGAGCCGAGAGGGGGTGGGGTCGTGTACGCACGCTCCACCACAATTCAGGCGCGACTCTCCGCTATTGATGCCGGGATTGCGCATGTGCGTGACGACGTGATGCCGGTGTTGGCCGACATCACGGGCTGTGTCGGGCTGTCTTTGCTGGTCGATCGGCAGCTCGGCCGGTGCATCGCCACGAGCGCGTGGGAATCGGAGGAGGCGATGCGCGCTAGCGCCGAGCGGGTTCGCCCGATTCGCGATCGCGTCGCCGAGATATTCGGCGGCGGCGCCCAGGTCGAGGAATGGGAGATCGCAGTCCTGCATCGCGATCACCGTTCGCGGCAGGGTGCCTGTGTCCGCGCTGCCTGGGTCAAGACCGACCCGGAACGGCTCGACGCGGCCATCGAGGCCTACCGGTCCCAGTTCCTGTCGGAAATGGAGACGCTCGAGGGGTTCTGCAGTGCGAGCCTCATGGTCAACAGGGCGTCCGGGCGCGCCGTCTCTTGTGTCACCTACGACGGCGCCGAGTCGATGATTCGCAACCGTGACCAGGCTGCCTCGCTGCGGGCCGACGCCAGCCGTCGATCCGGTGCCGATGTGATCGACGGCGGTGAGTTCGAATTGGCGCTCGCGCATCTGCGTGTACCCGAATCGGTCTGACTGCAACTGTGGCGCCGTCACCACGACGGCGCAACGGCTAGCCGGGTCCGTCGTCGGCGATCTCGATGTGGGCGTGGCGATCGTCGCGTCGGAGGCGGACGGTGATGGTGGTGGCGTAGTGAGTGGCGTTGTCGAGCAGGTTGCGCACCGCGCGCGAGTCTGCAAACCGCCCCGTGATAGCCATGCATTCGCTACGATTCTGCTCGTTCCGGTGAATCGGAAGGCCATAGGCGGCAGGCGCACCCACATAGCCGCCGTTCGCTGTACCGGACAGGGAGCTCCTGGCTGGAGACCGACTCCCTGTCGCTGTGCCACCATCATCAGCCTGGCAAAGGGAGCCAGTATGAAGCGAACCGACGCAACAGCCCCCGCAGTCGAACTCCTCTCACACGTCCACGCCGCGGGCTTCACCTCCGTGGACCACTTCATCGCGACGCTACGCGTTGACCCGCTGGCCGATACGACTCAGCTACCACCCCTCGCTCCGGCACTACCTTCTCGCCCCGGACGGCACCGCAAGTAAGGTTGCCGCGCCTACGTTCGAATCCAAGCCCCCTGGAAGTCCGAGTACGAACGCGAACAAGCGGCCTGGAACCGCATGACCACCACCATGCAGATGGGCGGCACCATCGGCACCATCGGCGGCGCCGCGGTTGGCTGCATATTGGGCGGAATCGCCGGTGCCACAGTCGCTTCGGCCGCCATCATCGGCCTGTTCGGCGCCTTCATCCCGGCGGCTGTCATCGGCTGCGTCGGTGGCATGCTCGTCCTCGGACCACTGGGTACCATCGTCGGGACTTTGCTGGTGTCGGCACCGATCGCCATTATGGCCGCCGCTCAATACTTTACGACCATCAACCAGCCAACATCCACGCCGAGTAAATAGGGCAACACCGCGGACGGCGAGGGGTCAGAACCAGCCTTTGCGTTTCGCCCAGATGAGCAGGTACGTCGATATCGCGAGCATCACGAGCAGGGCCAGGGCCAGCCAGATCCATTGGGTTCGTTCGTTCACGATCAGGTTCATGCCGATGATGGACGACAGGGCAGTGATCGGCAGCGTGATGGCGGCGATGACGGCGAGCCGCTCGGCCGCGATGGTCATCTTGGTGTTCGTGCGTGCCTGATAGAACTCGATCGTGCCCTGCAGGTAATCCTTTTGGCTGTCGGCCATCACCGTCAGGTGCTCGAACTGATCGACTGCGTCGAGCAGCAGCTGCTGCCCCGTGCCGGTGCCGAACGCCTCGATGGTGACCATTCGGCCGTACAGTGCGTGGCTCAGCGCAGCCATGGTGCGGACCGTCAGCAGGCCGTGCCGGGCCCGGAACATCTCGTCGAGGAAGGTTTCCGGATTGCCGAGATGTCCGGCGGTGACTTGCTGTTCGAGTTTCCAGACGTCCTTGGTCAGCTCGGCGGTGTAGGTCCGCATTCGCGCGGTCAGCGCGGCGAGCAGGGCGTGGGACAGTTCGAATGCGTTGGCGGGCTGGAGCTTGCCCGATTCCAGGCGGCCGAGCACAGCAGCTACCTCGACCATCGCGGTCGACTGGTCGATCGCCGGATTCAGCGGTCCGTGCACCGTCACGAGGTAACGGTCGCCGATGAACTGGTCGAGTTCGACGTAATGCACGTGCCCGTGCGCCCCCGACTGCGGTGCGTGCAGCACCAGGAACATGTGGTCCGCGTACCGGTGCACTTTGGGCACCTGGTTGCGGTTCATCGAGTCCCGGATGGCGAGGGGATGAAATCCGAAGATGTCGGTCAACGCGTGGGCGGCTTGATCGTCCCAGGTCGGGACGTCCACCCAGACCAGTCCGTCGGGCCGGTCGAGCAAGCCCTTCAGGTCGGTCGCCGGATATGCACGCACACCGCCGTCGGAGATGAACCGGACGTCCATGTCGGCCTCCTCACGCGATGAAGTCTCCTCCGTGATAGCACCAGAGCCATACCGACGGGGGTGACTCGTCCAATCCGGGAGTGCGGTCAAGAACTCTCTTGCTGGGTCTCGTCGACGATCCAGGCCGCGATCTGGGTGCGGGAGGTGAATCCGAGTTTGCTCAGGATGTGTTCGACGTGGCCCTGTGCGGTGCGTTGCGAGAGCACCAGTTTCGCGGCGATCTGCTTGTTGGTGAGTCCTTGGGCGACAAGATCGGCGACCTGCCGTTCACGCTTGGTCAATTTCAGTCCTGCGGCGGGCGGCGTGACGGTTGGCGGTTCCTCCCCGAGGGCGTAGGCCACCGCAGCGTCCATTCCCATGGCCTGGCCGCGCCGGAAGGCCGCATCGAACCCGCGGTCACCGAGCGCGCGACGCACCGTGCGCTCGGATTCGTCGTGAAAGTGGGATAGATCCTGGAGAAAAGTCGCGACACCGGCGGTGGACCGCAACAGATTTTCCGCGGCACCCATCAGAACGGCCGCACGCTCGCCATTGCCATCGGCGACAGTCCAGGCCAGCCCCTCGAGGTCGAGCGCCGCGACGAACGAGCTGTGTACGCGCCGGTTGATTCGCAGCGATTCCAGCAGCAACTCTTGTGCGTGGGACGGCTCCCTTCGCTGCCACGTGATAACGCCCATCCCCCACAGCGTTGTCGACCGAAACAGCGATTCGCCGCACGCTTCGGTGATGGAACGTATTTGCTCGTGATATTCGATCGCCCGCCTTGTATCGCCCTGGCCTGCGTATGCCCAACCGAGGAGGGACAACGCAGCCAAATACAGATACCGGGGCCTGCTCGATTCGAACACCTCGAGGGTGGGTCGAAGCGTGGATACCGCCCGATCGAGTTCACCTCGATACATTGCCAGGGCGCCCTCGGCGGACGCGGCCAGCGCCTGGATTGTGGGAGCGGGGTCCTGTCCGGCGAGCGCGCGTGCCTGCTCCACGAAGGTGGCCGCGCGGCGCAGGTCGCCCTGTACCGCCGCCATGATCGTGCTGGTATGCAGTGCTTTGACGCGATCGGGTATCGAGTGTGCGGCGGGGTGGGCGAGGACACGGTCGAGCCAGCGCCGGCCTTCGCTGTACTGGCCCCGAAAGCTCCAGAACAGAAATAGTGCGGCGGCGATGCGCAGCCCGGCGTCGGCGGCCTCCGCACTGTCGTCGGCAAGGCAGGACTCGAGCACGTCCCGGAGATTCGGTTGTTCGCGCTCGAGCCGAGCGAGTAAGTCGAGCTGTCGGTCGCTGATCCATCCCGCCTCCGCATCCGTAGCCAATCGCTGGTACCAGTCGCGGTGTCGTCGACGCAGATCCCGGTCTTCGTCGGTCCCCTGCAGCTTCTCCCGCCCGTAGTCGCGCACGGTCTCGAACATCCGAAAGCGCACGGCTGCATCCGATACCTCTACCTCCCGGATCACAATCGACTTGTCCACCAGTCCGGACAGCACATCGAGCAGATTCTCCGGCGCCAGGTCGGCACCGCATACCTGCTCGGCGGCATCGAGCTCGAAGCCGCCGGCGAACACCGATAACCGGGCCCACATCCGCTGCTCGACCGGCGTGCACAACTCATAGCTCCAGTCGATACACCACCGCAGCGTCTGTTGCCGCGCCGGCGCGGTGCGACTACTGCGAGTGAGCAGCGCGTACCGGTCGGTGAGCCGCTGCAGGATCTGATCGGGTGACATGGCGCGCATCCGCGCCGCCGCGAGTTCGATCGCCAGCGGCAACCCGTCCAGCCGGGAACAGATCCGGGCCACAGTGGTCTTGTTGTCCTCGGAGAGTTCGAAGCCCGGCACCACGGCTGCGGCGCGGTCAGCGAACAAAGTCACAGCGTCGTATTTGGGCAGTCCTCGCAACGCCGGCTCCCGGTCGGGATCCGGGACCGGCAGCGGCAACACCCGCACCATTACTTCCCCGGCGATGTCGAGCGGCTCGCGGCTGGTGACGAGAATCCGCAGACTCGGACAAGTCACCAGCAACGTCTCGACCAGCTCCGCCGAGGCCTCCACCACTTGCTCGCAGTTGTCGAGCACCAGCAGCATTTCCCGCGAGCTCAGGAAATGGACCAGAACGTCGAGCAATGGCCGGTCGGGCTGGTCCAGCAGGCCCAGGGTGGCCGCCACGACATCGACCAGCAGTGCCGGGTCGCGCACGTCGGCCAGCTCGATTACCCACACCCCATCGGCGAAATCGCGCCGAGCATGCGCCGCCGCCCGCAGCGCCAGCCGGGTCTTACCGACACCACCGATCCCGGTCAACGTCACCAACCGGGAGGTGGACAACAGATTCTTCACCTCCGACGTCTCGGTGCGGCGGTCGACGAAACTGGTCAGCTCGAGCGGCAGATCGCCGGTGTTGCCGCGACCTCCCGCCCTCGGCGACGGGGCCGATACCCGCATCGGTGACAGGTGGTCCAGCAGCCCGCGGGCCGGTGTCACGTGCAGCGCCATCTCACCGACCGGGTATCCGTGGCGCAGCTGTACCTGCCCGATGGCCTCGCCCACCGCGGCCGCCGACGGCCGCTGCCGCGGGTCCCGGCTCATCGCCGATTCCACCACGGCCGACACGTCATCGGGAATGCCGCTTTCCCGCAGATCCGGCACCGGCTGGCTGGTGATCCGCAGGAACTGAGCCACCACCTGCTCACCGCTGCCGCGTTCGAACGCGGCATGCCCGGTGAGCGCGGCGAACAGGGTCGCACCCAGCCCGTAGACATCAGCGGCCGGTGTGGGGGTATCGCCGTCGAGTGCCTCGGGTGCGGTGAATGCCGGGGACCCGGTCAGGGTGCCCGCACTCGTCTGGAATGCGTCGGCGATGCGCGCGATACCGAAATCGGTCAACGCCGGCTCGCCATAATCGGTGAGCAGAATATTTCCCGGCTTCACATCGCGATGCACAATTCCGAACTGGTGCGCGTTCTCGAGCGCACCAGCGATCCTCACCCCGATCCACAACACGGTCTCCACCGGCAACGGGCCCTGCCGGCGGATCCACGCATCCAGCGAATCCAACGGGTAATACGGCATCACCAGATACGGCCGCCCACTCGCGGTGACACCCACCTGCAGCACAGGCACGATGTTCGGATGCCCGGTCAGCCGGCCCATCGCCCGCTGCTCGCGCAAGAACCGCGCCTGGTTGTCCTCGTCCAGCTCGGCGGTCAGCACCTTCACCGCCACCGTGCGATCCAACACCACCTGCCTGCAGCGATACACCGCACCAAAACCACCGTGCCCGACCTCTTCGGCGTCCTCGAACCCGGACGCACTCAAATCAGCCGTGACGGGTGTCATCACATCGCGGCGGGTCCGGAGCGGATCATCAGCTGTCATCAGCGGCAGGCAATCCACTCGGCATATACGCGAGCACCGGGCACCATGCGCTCACCTTTCGCTAATGCCCAGCGTATCCCCAACGAAGGTGAACGGTCCGCCCGTCCGCGCCCCGAGTTCTAGATGTCTACATCAGGCGCTACCGGCCGAGAACGCGGTAGATTGCATCCGCCACGCCTGCGCCAGCGAGTCCTGCAAATGGCGCTTCAGCCCGCGCACATTGACGTTATCGGTGCGCCGTGGGTGCAGCGCCTCGTCCACCATCTGCAAGAACCGCCGACGGGTCACACCGTAGGTCACGAGCAACTCGCTGGCCGTGGCGCCGCCGAAGGGTGCCCAGCGGATCGCGAAATCGAGCATGGACTTCGCCGCCGTGTCGACAGACTTCGCGGCAGCCATGAGATCAGACTGGCGAAGCGATGTCCGGACCCACGACGCGTCGTATCGATGCTCGGCATCAGGACGACGGGTAGACCGCACATCGTTCCAAGCGCTCCGGCACTGCGACGCGGGACGAACGCCATCGTCGGAACCGGGCGCCGCGGGGCAGATAGTGAACACCGGGAAGCGATCTACCCGAGGACGTGGCTCGAATCGCACGCGGATCGGCTGATCCGCCTGCGGTGGGACGTCCCCTTCGATCGTCGCGTACATCCACGGACCCTCGTCGAGTTCCACAATGGCGATCGTCAATGGCACCACCTGAGCGTGCGGACGGCCCACACTGCGGTGCACCAGCCGCCATGACACGATCGAACCGAGTCCAGACGATGGCGCCCACTCGAGATTCCAGGACCGACACGTCGAACACTCGGCGGTCAGCGGCGGAAACAACTTGTCGCAGCGCCCACAGCGCCGAATCATCAATACGGATTTGGCCCCGGTGGGGTCGTCGCTGGATTCGTATGTGTGTTCGGACATGGAAACCTCGGCGCGATAGCTATGAATGCTGTCCCGCCAAGGGTGTCCTCTTCGGCGCCCGACCACGACGGTGGAACTACCCGGATACATACCTATTTCTGCCGAGTTTCGTCCGGACCGAGGCCTGTGCAGTTGCGGTCACGGCCGGTTTCTCGCCTCGGGAACCTGCGCGAGTACCGCCTTCCGACCATTCTCGCGGCGGTAAGGATTCGGGCGTAGTGCCAGAAGTCACCGGGGTAGGTGACTCGGGGTTTGAAGTTGGTGTCCACACGTGCGTGGTGTTCGCCGAGTTCCGGGTCCGCCGATGATGCCGGCGCTATCGGAGAATCGGGGCACCGGCGACTGCCTGCATGAAGGCAACCATGGTCATGCGGTCGGATCTGGGGGGTGAATGTCAGGGCCCTATCCAAGTGATATATCAAAATATGGCTGATATATTTAAGCGGCGGGCAGTGTTGTCAAGCGCTTCGTCGGGAGGTGATCGAGGCGGCTGCTTGTATGGTGTTGCCCTACAGAGAGCGGGTGTGGAGCGGTGGTGTTTCCCCGGGTTGATGCGCGGTCGGACGCGGAATCGCTGCTGCGGTGTCGAGGCAGGAGTGGCCGATGACAGACGAGGCCGCCCGTGGCCCCTGGCCCGTCGGTGAGGTCGACGACACCGGCAACGGACCCCGCACCGAACGCGAGCGTCTGGCGGATGCGCTGCGTGAGCGCATTCTCGCCGGCGAGCTCGCCCGGGATTCCCGGATCGATCTGGACGCCACCGCGCAGGAGTTCGGTACCAGTCGCACGCCGGTGCGCGAGGCATGCCTTGTGCTGGCGCAGGAAGGTCTGGTCCGGGTCGCGCAGCGGAGCGGAATTACCGTGATCGGTGTCTCGGCCGAGGCGACTTTGGAGAACTTCACCTTGATGGCCGCGTTGTCGGGAGTAGCTGCGCAGTGGGCGGCGCAGAAGATTGTGCCGCGTCAGTTGTTGCGGGTTCGCGAACTGCATCGCGAGATCCGTATCGCCGCGCAGGTCGGCGACGATGTCGCCACGTTGAACTGGCTGTTTCACCGGGAGATCAACAGGGCCTGCGGGTCGGCGCGGCTGCAGGGGATGCTGGGCGACGCCGGACGGATGGTCCCACGGCGCTTCTTCGAACTCTTCCCGGAACGGGTGCCGTGCTCTATCGACGATCACGAGCTGCTCGTCGCCGCCCTCGCGAAGGGCGATTCGGTCGCCGCTCGCACCATCACCGAGGAACACTTCCGCGCCGCGGCCGAACTGCTGAGTGCGCGCTTGGCCGAACAAGAACTCGGATCATCGTCCGGGTAGGCGGCTCTTATCAGGCGATGCGGGAGTCGGTGCCTGTCGCAGTGTGGGTGCGCTCGATGACTGTTCGGACACCGAGAACGTCAGCGCCGGTGGGTCGACGCTGACCGAGGCGACCGAGGTCGCCGTCAGCGCGACCGGCCGGCCGGTGTCGGCGGTGATCAGCGAAACGCCGCCCGGATGGCCTCGAAACGCACTCCGGAATTGCTCGGCCGAGACTGCGGCACGGCGATGGCCGGTTATTCGGCCGGCCGCCAGATTTCGGTACGCGACATTCCCGCCGCTCGGCCCTTCGCCGAGACGACCAGCGCCATCTTGCGGGACGCTTCATCGATCATTTCATCGCCCAGCATCGCTGCGCCGCGGTGACCGCCGGCCTGGGAAGTGTGCCAGGCATAGGCGTCGAGGATGTTCTCCGCATGGTCGTAATCGGTCTGGCGCGGACTGTAGATCTCGTTGAGTACATCGATTTGGGTCGGGTGCAGCGCCCATTTCCCGTCGAATCCCAATGCGGCAGAGCGTTGCGCGACCCGCCGCAAACCCGCGAGATCCTTGATGGCGAGATACGGGCCGTCGATGGCCTGCAGATCATGGGCACGGGCCACCATCAAGATGGTCATCAAAATGTGGTGGTAGGCGTCGCCGACGTCGTATCCCGGCGGTTGCTCGCCGACCACCAAAGTCTTCATCTGAATCGATGCCATGAAATCAGCGGGGCCGAAGACGATCGTCTCGATACGCGGGCTGGCAGTGGCGATGGCCTCCACCGCCAGCAGCCCTGCGGCATTCTCGATCTGCACATCGAGGCCGATGCGTCCGACCTCGAGTCCCTCAGCCTTCTCGACCTGTGTGAGCAGCAGATCCAGCGCCACGACGTCGGAAGCGCTACGCGTCTTGGGCAGCATCACACAGTCCAGATTCGCGCCCGCGTTGCCGACTACGTCGATGACATCCGCATAAGTCCACGGCGTTGTCCAGTCGTTGACCCGGACCGTGCGTATCTTGTCGCCGAATCCGCCCGCATTGAGAGCACTCGCGATGATCTTGCGACCGTCCGCCTTCGCCGCGGGCGCGCACGCGTCCTCGAGATCGAGGAATACGGCGTCCGCGGGGAGGTCGCGAGCCTTGTCGATCATCTTCTGGCTCGATCCTGGTACCGCCAGGGTGGTGCGCCGGGGACGGGTGGGGCGTGTCGTCACTGGTGGTACTTCCCTTCAACGAAATCGACGACAGTTAATATATCAGATTGATGATGATATTTTAGTCGAGGCCTTGTTGAAGAGGACGCTGTCGTGGACCGGGCGATTTCTTCGCGGTCGGTGATGACCTGGTAGTCGGCGAGGATGACGAAGCCCAGGTCGTGCAGGCGCACGCGTTCGGCGATAGTGACCCCAGATGCAGGGGCGTCCTCTGGGGCCGGGTGCCGTTGACCAGCCCCAGAAGTCGTCAGCCCACGGCGGCCTCGGGGCTGCTGGCGGCGGAGGCCACGGCGGCGAGCAGGGCGTTGAAACGGTCGGCGGCTTCGATATTGCCGAGGTGGCCGGTGGGCCAGACCTGGTAGTCGGCGAGATGGCCGGTGCGGGACAGGGTTTCGACGATCGGGCGGGACATACGCTCGGGCAGCAGATGGTCTTCGGCGCCCGCGATGACGGTGGTCGGGACCGTCAGGTGCGCGGCGGCATCGCCGAGGTCCAGGGCGGCAAGGGCGGCGGCGTGCAGGCCACGGGTGAGCGGACGACACGAGCGGATGATGCCCAGCGCGAAGTCCACCTCCTCGCGGGTGGCGGACTTGGACATCACGCGGGCCTTGAAGACCGCGCTGACCGGCCAACCGCCCGGCAGCGGAACCGGTGCGGTGAGTACGGTTTCCGCGACGACGAGCGGGACACGCACGCTGGCGCCCAGTACGGTCAACGGTCGTTTGGCCAGCATGAGCGGCTTGTTCAGCAGCGGCAGCAGATCGGTCTCGTACCGGATATCGCTGGCCGCGGTGTTGGCCAGGAGCACGGCCGACGCACGGCGGGTGACCTGTTCGGGATAGCGAGATGCCCACGCCTGCAGGGTGATTCCGCCCATGCTGTGACCGACGAGGACGGCGCGCTTGCCGAACGGGAGGGCGGCTTGCAGGACGGCCTCGAGGTCGTCGGCCAGGGTGTCCGCGCCGGGACCGGCGCTGCCGAGGGTGCTCGCGCCATGGCCGCGCTGGTCGTAGGCGAGCACGCGGTAACGGTCGGCGAAGGCGTTGATCTGCGGATTCCAGTACTCGATGCAGCAGCTCCAGCCGTGGATCAACACGATGACTTCGCCATCGGCGGGGCCGTAGGCGTGGACCCGGAGCTTGGCACCGTCCGCGGTGGTCACCGAGATGATCTCGGGCTCAGCCGTTGGCTTGTTCAGCGACGCGGTCCGGTAGGTCCGAGACCGAAGTCCGGCGCGATAGGCGGCGGTCAACGGTTCATCGCTGCGCACTTCCGCCAAAGTCTTCATCGACTTGACCAGCATTCGAGCACTCCTTTGTGTCTGCCGTCACCGTACCGTGCAAGCAGAATGCTTGCTAGGGCTAGCGCTCAGTGGCGGAAATCCTGGCTCTACCGGGTGGATACCCGAAATTAGGTCGGGCCAATAGTGCTTACTGGCAGAAACATCGGGCACAACTGACTTCTACCTGGGTATCGTTCGCCACCGAGGCGTCCGTTAGCGCCGCACACCTGGCCGCGTGCCCCCAATTCCGCTGTCCCTGAACCGGCAATCCCGCGCCCGCCGTCACAGCCGCGGGCTTCGTGGCTCTGGTAGGGGTATGGAGTGTGCTCGTCCACCGGCACATCAGGACAAGCTGCCGGAACCGACAGACCCGATGAGGGTGCGGATTCCGAGAAGGGGTGCGCCGGTCAGCCTGGGGAAAGCCGCGTCAGCTGGGGGTGAGGAAGGCGGCGATGTCTTCGGGCATGACCAGACAGACCTGGTCGTCCGGATGGAAATCGTCGGGGACATCGCGGCGGTTGGGGGCGCGGACGAAGACGACCACCGAGGAACCGTCTCCGGGGTCTATTTCGACCGCGACCGAGCCGGAGAAATCGCTGTCCGAGGGTGCGAACCAGTGGCCCACATGCCCGAATTCGAGCTTGCGAGCCGCCCTGACCCCGAATCCGTCGAGCCGGGTAACACCAGCGGCATCCACGGGAAAAATTCTACTCTAGCTGCGGAAACACTGGAAGAAAATGATCATGTCGGTGGGCGGTGCGATGATTTCGGGCATGGCTTCCGATGCGGTCCGGGCCCGGTTTCGAATTGGCCGATCCATTCGGCAATTCCCTGCGCTTCGCCCAACCCGACTAGCGCGGCCCTGAGCTGTGGCGGGATCGGGTGGGCCGAGGCTACCGTTGATCCTTGTGGAGACAACGCATGTGGCGCCGGAACCGGGCGCGAACCCGGAGCCAGCGGTAAACCCGGAGCCTGCCGGGCAACCGGAGCGGGCCGGGCGCACCGGCTTGCGCGCCATGGGCTGGCCGCTGGTGGCCGCGAGTATCGGCATCGGGGCCGTGGTCTTGCTGCACTTGCGCGATCCACACAGCGAAGGCTCCTACGGCATCTGCCCGGTCTACGCGTTGACGGGGTTCTACTGCCCGGGCTGTGGTGGCATGCGGGGTGTGCACAACCTCACCGACGGCCGGATTCTCGATGCGGTGCACAGCAATCTGCTCGTGCTGCCACTGTTCCTGGCGTTCGTGTTGTGGATCGGCGACTGGTCGTTGCGGGCCTGGCGCGGTGAGCGAATGCGCCTGCCGCGGGGCAACCGCACCACGTTGTGGCTGTTCATCGCGGTGCTCACCGGCTATACGGTGCTGCGCAATACGCCGTGGGGGACGTGGCTCACGCCGGTTTAGTGTTCGATCATGACTGACTCGCTGAAGCAACGGATCCGGGCGAAGCTATTACGCCAGCTCGCCGAGGACGGCACTCCCGACTCGGAACCGGACGACCCGCGCCTGATCTCGATCGAGTCCGATCTCGATGTGCTGAACAGTGTCGCCGATGACGATCCGTTGGTCGAAGAACTGGCCGTGCGCTACCTGGTCTTCTGAGGGCACCTCAGTGCGATGTCGTGTTGACCTGCCCGCCGGAGGGCGGCAGTTGCGGCAGCGGTTCGCTGAGCAGCCACGCATCCCACAGCGGGCGCAGCGGCACCAGACTGTAGTGGCCCGCCAGATCGGTGAATTCCTCCGTGGTGACCGAGCCGTGCCGGTAGCGAATCGTCCACTCGCGCAGCAGATCCCAGAAGGCGAGTTCGCCGAGTTCCAGGCGCAGGGTATGCAGGGTGAGCGCGCCGCGTTTGTACACGCGGTCGTCGAACATACGTCGCGGGCCGGGGTCGCCGATGATGATGTCCTGCGGTTCCCGGGACAGGTTGTGCCGCGCGGCGCGGGCCAATTGGTCCGCGGTGGGCCCGCCCGCGGCTTCGGACCAGATCCATTCGGCGTAACAGGCGAAGCCTTCGTGTAGCCAGATGTCGCGCCACTGCCAGATGGTGAGGCTGTTGCCGAACCATTGGTGCGCGAGTTCGTGTGCGACAAGGCGTTCCGCGCCGCGGTGGCCGTCGCAATGGTTGGCGCCGAAGATGGAGATGCCCTGTGCCTCGATGGGGATTTCCAGTTCGTCGTCGGTGACCACGACCGTGTACCCCTCGAACGGATACGGGCCGAACTTCTCGGTGAAGAGCTCCATCATCTGCGGTTGGCGCTCGAAGTCGTGGTCGAAGTTGGCGCGCAGCCGGGCCGGGACGATGGCCTGCATCGGCACCGGACCGTGTGGGGCGTCGATGCGGTGCTTGCGGTACGGGCCGATCTGGATGGTCGCCAAATAGCTCGACATCGGTTCGGGCTGCTCGTAGACCCAGGTGGTCTGACTGGCCTTGGTCTGCTTGCGCACCAAGGTGCCGTTGGCGAGTGCGTAGTACGGGGTATCGGTGGTGATCGAAATCCGGTAGCTGGCTTTGGAACTCGGGTGGTCATCGCAGGGGAACCAGGACGCGGCACCGTTGGGCTGGCTGGCCACCAGCGCGCCCTCGGTCAGTTCCTCCCAGCCGACCTCGCCCCACGGTCCGCGCACCGGCTTCGGCAGCCCGGCGTATTGGATGACCAGCCCGAGCACCCCGCCCGACGGGATCCGGTGCTGTGGTGTGATGACTAGCTTGCCGCGCTGATGGGTGTATTTCGCGGCCTTGGTGCCGTTGACGAACACCTTGGACACGGTGAGCGACTGGGACAGGTCGAGCATGAAACGGTCGCGGACGGCGGTAGTCACCGCAGTGATCTCGGCTCGGCCTGCCAAGCGGTTGCTGGCGACCTTATAAGTGAGCTCGAGTTCGTACCGCGAAACCCGGTAGCCCCAATTTCCGTTCTGCGGTAGGTATTCGTCCACGGGCTCTTCGTAGTACTTGCCCGCCATCAGGAGGCTGCTCCGGCCTCGCTAAGGCTCGGCGTCTCACTTGACCACGGCGCGATCGGATTTCCCCACCAGCGAGTGGACGGCGGCACGGTGTCACCACGCATGACCAGCGATGCGGGGCCGATGGTCGCGCCGTCGCCGATGCTCGCGGCGGGCAGGGCGACGCAGTGCGGGCCCAGAGTCGCGCCGGCGCCGAGGGTGACGGTGTCCATAGCCATGATCCGATCGTGGAACAGGTGGGTCTGCACTACGCAGCCCCGTTCCACGGTCGCGCCGTCACCGAGTGTCACCAGGTCCGCCTCCGGTAGCCAATAGGACTCGCACCATACCCCGCGCCCGATCTTCGCGCCGAGTCCTCGGAGCCAGAGGTTCAGCACCGGAGTACCCGTGGCGGCCCGCGCGAACCACGGCGCGGCAACGGTTTCGACGAAGGTGTCGGCAACCTCGTTGCGCCACACGAACGAACTCCACAGCGGATGCTCGTCGGCGTCGATTCGGCCGACCAGCAACCACTTCGCGGTGACCGCGCTGGCGCCCGCGATAGCGCCCGCGGCCATCAGTACCAGACCACACAGCAGGGCGGCGACCAGGTAGCCCGCCGACTCCGCGATCCAGGCCAGCGTGAACAGCACGCCGAGACCTATGGCGAAGGTCACCAATACCGGGATGAGGCGGCAGGTTTCGACGATGCCGCGGAACATCTTCAGTCGCGGCGACGGGTCGAAGGTGCGTTCGGTATCGCCGGACTCGGCGGCGCGGCGCAGCCGAACCGGCGGACTGCCGAGCCAGGACGAACCCGCCTTCGCCTTCGACGGCGCGGCCGAAAGCACCGCGACCAGACCGTTCTTCGGTACCCGTCGACCGGGTGCGGTCATACCGGAGTTGCCGAGGAACGCGCGTTTGCCGACCTTCGCCTCACCGATGCGCAGCCAGCCGCCGCCGAGTTCGTAACTGGCGATCATGGTGTCGTCGGCGAGGAACGCGCCATCGGCGACGGTGGTGAATTTGGGCAGCAGTAGCACCGTGGACGCTTCGACGCTCTTACCGATCTTCGCGCCGAGCAGGCGCAGCCACACCGGGGTCAGCAGGCTGGCGTAGAGCGGGAACAGGAAGGTGCGCGCCGAATCCAGCAGGCGCTCGGTGGCCCAGACCTGCCAGCCGACCCGGCTGCGAACCGGATGATGGCCCTCGGTGAGTCCGATGCTGAGCAGCCGTACCGCGAGCACCGTTGCCACGGCGTACACCGACAGGCTGAGCAGAGTGGCGACCGGCAGGATCGCGAAGCCACGGCCGAGTGCGCCGGCGAGGGTGCGGGCGTCGCGGATGAACCAGGCGATGAAAGCGCCACCGGAGGCCAGGCCGAGAATGGGCATGGCCGCCAACACCATCGAGGTCACACCGAAGATCGCGACCCAGTGCGCGGCCCTGTCGGGGGTGTGATCGGGCCAACGGTGCGGTGCCTTGCCGACCTTCGCCGCGGGCGAGCCCGCCCACTCCTGTTCGGCCTTGACCTTGCCCGATACCGAAGAGCCCGGTGCGATTTCGGCGTTCTTGCCGATTTTGGTGCCGGGCAGCAGGATCGAGCGCGCACCGATCACCGCGCCCGGTCCGATGGTGATCGGCCCGATGTGCACGATATCGCCATCGATCCAGTAACCCGACAGATCGACCTCGGGTTCCACACTGCAGCCGTCGCCGAGTTCGAGCATGCCGGTCACCGGCGGCAGTGTGTGCAGATCGATACCGGTGCCGATCTTCGCGCCGAGCGCCCGCGCGAATGGCACCATCCACGGTGCGCCGGACAGGCTTTCGGCGCCGCTGGCCTCGGAGAGCCGGACCGCCGCCCACAGCCGCAGATGCACCGAACCGCCGCGCGGGTAACTGCCGGGCCTTATCCCGCGCAGCAGCACTCTGGCGCCGGTCGCGCAGATCGCCATGCGGCCGGGCGGGGAGATGAAGAGCAGGAAGGCGGCCAGGGTCCACCACCACGACAGGCGCGGCAGCCATGGCAGCGAGCCGGACCAGCCCGCGATATTGCCGACGATGGCCAGCCAGGTGAGCCACTGCAATCCGGTCAGGGTGGTCAGCGGAATGGTGGCCAGCACCTGGGCCCATTGGGCGCTGCGCGGGGTGGGGCGCACGATGCGGGGCTCGACCGCGGCGGTCGGCGCGGTTTCGTCGAGTAGTTCGGCGAGTGCGCCGAGGCGGGGGTGGTCGTAGAGGTCGGCGACGGCGATGCGCGGATAGCGTTCGCGCAGGGCGGTGACCAATTGGGCGGCCGCGAGTGAGCCGCCGCCGAGGTCGAAGAAGTCGGTGTCGGGACCGGTGATTTGGGCGCCCAGAATCGAATCCCACAGTCCGGCAATCCATTGCTCGGTGTCGGTGAGGTCGAGGTTTCCGGTTTCGGTGTCGTTCGGCAGCGGCCAGGGCAGGGCGTCGCGATCGACCTTGCCCGAGGTGCGGGTGGGCAGGTCGGCGACGATGGCGAGCCTGGGGACCAGAGGCGCCGGGAGTTGTTCGGCGAGTCGGGTTCTGGCCGCGGACAGGTCGAAATCGGGCGCGGTTCCGGTCAGATAGCCGACCAGGATCTTATTGCCCGCCTTGGTGGTTCGGATTGCGGCGGCCGCGCCGGTGACGCTGGGTAGATGCTGGAGTGCGTTATCGATTTCGCCCAGTTCGATGCGTCGGCCGCCGAGTTTGATCTGATCGTCGGCGCGGCCGAGGAAGATCAGGCCCGCGCTGTCGTTGCGGACCAGATCGCCGCTGCGGTAGGCGCGTTCCCAGCCGAGTGACGGTAGGGGAGCGTACTTTTCGGCGTCCTTGGCCGGATCGAGGTAGCGGGCCAGGCCGACGCCGCCGATCACGAGTTCGCCGGATTCGCCCTCGGCCACCGGATTTCCGGCGGCGTCGATGACGGTCAGATCCCAGCCGTCCAGCGGCAGGCCGATCCGGACCGGGAAACTACCGTCCAGCAGAGCCGCACAGGCAACCACTGTCGCTTCGGTGGGCCCGTAGGTATTCCACACCTCACGATCCGAATCCGAGTCGGATTCGCGGGGCCATGCGTGTGCGTGTATACCCTGCGGAGTACCGCGTCGACGGCCCCGAACTGCCTCCTCCGAGCCCGTCGCTCGCGCCGCGGGGCTTCCGGCAAGGCGTTCGGCGAGTTCGGGCGGCACTGCCTCACCGCCGAAGATCAGCAGGCGGACCGAGTCGAGCGCCTCGACGGGCCAGGTCGCGGCCAGCGTGGGCACCGTCGAGACGATGCTGATTTCGCGGCGGACCAGCCAGGGGCCCAGATCCGCGCCGGTACGCACCAGCGCGCGGGGCGCGGGCACCAGGCAGGCGCCGTTGCGCCAGGCCAGCCACATCTCTTCGCAGGAGGCGTCGAAGGCGACCGAGAGTCCGGCCAGGACGCGGTCGCCGGGGCCGATCGGAGCCTCCGGCAGGAACAGCCGCGCCTCGGCATCGACGAATGCGGCGGCATTGCGATGGGTGACCGCAACGCCTTTCGGGGTGCCGGTGGAGCCGGAGGTGAAGATGATCCAGGCGTCGTCGGTGGGCGTCGGGCGCACGGTCGAGGCGCTGTCGGTGGCCGGTTCGGTTTCGTCATCGGGCCGCTCGGCGGCGGCCACCGTCGGCTCGATGCCCGCCGCGGTTGCGATAGCGGTAACTCGGGCTTCGCCGAAGACCAGTCGGGCACGCTCCTGCGGGTCATCCGCGTCGACCGGTACGTAGGCCGCACCGGCGAACAGGATGGCCAGGATAGTGACGTAAAGCTCATGCGTACCGGATGGCAGGCGCACGCCGACGCGGTCGCCCGGCCGCACTCCGGCCGCGGTCAATCGGACGACCCCGGCGTCGATCTCGGCCAGCAATTCGGTGTAGTTGAGCACCACCCGGCCGTCATCGATCGCGGGCGCCTCGGGATGGGCGGTCGCGGTGCTGTTCAGGATGTCGACGAGGGTCCTGGCCTGCGCCGCGAGGGTGGCGCGGAGCAGGGGATCGGACGTCGGGAGCCCGGCTGCCGGGTCCTGGTCCGCCGCGGCGTCGACCTGCGGCTGCAGCATCACGTCCTGCCCACCTCTCATAGACCTGCCTAACGCTTCCCCGAAGTTGTTTCACAAGAGGGTTACCAATGGGCAAACGCCACGGTGACCAAGTGTCTACGGTACCTGCGGTATCGGATTGTTGTCGCTGACAGAACCGGGCGGTCGGTCTTTGGGGGTTGCGGCGGGCAGGCTCAGATGTCTTCGCCGAGCGCTTTTAGTGCCAGGCGATGCAGGGTTTGCCGTTCCTCGTCATCGAGTCGATGCAGCACCCGCTCGGCGGCCTGCTCGATGAGTTCATCGGTCTTGCGGCGCTCGGCCCGTCCGGCCTTGGTGATGGAGAGCCGGTACCTGCGGCGGTCCACGGAATCGCGGGTGCGGACCACGAAACCGGCCTGCTCCAGGCCGTCGATCAGCCGGACCACCTCGCTGCGGTCGATGCCGAGGGCGATGGCGACCTGCTGCTGGGACAGATCGTCGAATTCCTCCAGGCAGACCAGCACCCAGTGGTCGCGCAGTGATGTGCCCATCTCGGCGTGTACGGCCTTGTGCAGCCTGCCGAGCGCGTAGGTCGGGAAGCGGAGCAGGCCGCGGGGGTGAATGTGGTCGGCGGGCATTCGGTGATTGCTGGCGGTGGTGCTGTACCGCGCGGCCGACGCCGGGCTGCCGGCCGATGCCGGGTTCCGGCAGGCCTTCTGGTGGCTGACTGCTGCGGCGGTTGTCTCGCTGATCGCGTCACTGCTGCTGTGGCGCAAGGAGGTTCAGCCGAAATAGTGCTGTTGTGTGCGTCTTGCCGGCGATCGGAGACGGCTGTCGACAAGGCGCGTAACGGATTACGCGGCCGAGGCGGCGGTGCCGATGCCGAGGGCGGCGAGGATGGCCGCACTGATCTGCTCGAGCCGGTCGCGGACCTGCGGGCGGCGCAGCATGGCGACCGCCCGTGAGGCCAGCACGGCGAGCAGGATCATCTCCACCGCGGCGACGGTGCATTCGATGGCGCCGAGGGCGAGGGTGTTCAGGAAGGTGACGTCGGTGAGGAATTGCGGCAGCACCGCCAGGTAGAACAGTCCGACCTTCGGGTTGAACATGCACGACACCAGGCCCGCGGCGAACGCCGAGCGAATCGAGGTCGGTTCGCCGGTGCTCAGGTGGCCGGCCGGCGGGCCGGTGCCCGCCGCGTTGGCCGTCCTGCGCTGCTTGCGGTGCTCGAGCAGCGCCCGAATTCCCAAGTACACCAAGTAGATTCCGCCGACGACCTTGAGTGTCCGGTAGGCCGTCGCGGACTGCTCCAGCAGCGCGGCGACACCCGCCGCGACCACCACTGCCCAGACGATGCCGCCCAGTGCCGATCCGAGCGCCGCGGCGATGCCGGGTCGCGCGTCCACGATCGAGAATCGCAGCACCAGGAACGAGTCCGGTCCCGGCGTGATCGACAGTAGGATGCACAGGCCGACAAAACTGAGCAGCAGGGAAAGCGTCACCCCTCGATGAGACCGCAGATCGCCCGGCTGTGCAAGTTTATTTACTCAATTGCATGTATATGCACGATATGGGTGGCGGAAACGGCGGTTGACAGAGCGACTTGGCATCTGTCAGTCTCGTTTCAGGTCATGAGTACCAGCGTCAAGCCCCGGCTAGCTGGTCGGCAACCCTCCTCCGCGGTGGGGTGCTCCGGGTGACGACCGGGCCGCAGCCCGACCGGGTGCGGCAAGCGCGGACTCGGATAATCACCTGATTACGGGTCCCACAGCCGATGGGATTTTGTGATGACTGCTGTAGTTGACCAGACCTGTTCCGCCTTCGCCCGGGTCTCCGGCGACGATCTGCGGGTACCGCTCGTTCAGGGCGGGACGACCACCTACGCGAACTTCGACTACGCCGCGAGCGCACCGGCATTGGCGCAGGTCGCCGACTGGGTGCAGCAGTTGCTGCCGTACTACGCGAGCGTGCACCGCGGCGCCGGTTACGCCTCGCGGATCTCCACCGAGTGCTACGAGGCGGCCCGCGGTTCGGTGACCCGGTTCCTCGACGCCGCCGACGACCAGGTCGTGGTATTCACCCGCAACACCACTGATTCGCTGAACCTGCTCGCGTCCTGCGTGCCCGGTGACACCGTCGTGCTGGATATCGAGCACCACGCCAACTTCCTGCCCTGGACTCGGCACGGTCGCCGCGTCGTCAAGGCCGCGGATACCGTCGAGGAGACCATTCGCCAGCTCATCGCCGAACTGTGCAGTAAGCCCGCCGCGCTGCTCGCGGTCACGGGTGCCTCCAATGTGACCGGTGAGGTGCTGCCGCTGGAGCGGCTGGCCACCATCGCCCACCAGTGCGGCGCGCGCATTCTGGTCGATGCCGCCCAGCTGGCTCCGCATCGTCGAATCAGCCTGCGCGACACCGGCATCGACTACCTCGCGTTTTCCGGTCACAAGCTCTACGCGCCGTTCGGCGCGGGAGTCCTTGTCGGACGCCGGGATTGGCTCGATGCCGCCGAGCCGTACCTGGCCGGCGGTGGCGCGGTCCGCGAGGTCACCACCACCCACGCGGACTGGGCGCCCGCGCCACAGCGCCATGAGGGCGGGTCCCCGAACGTCCTCGGCGCCGCCGCACTCGCCGCGGCGTGTGACGCGCTCTGTGCGATCGATCCGGAAACTCTCACCACCCACGAGCGACAGCTCGCCGATCGCCTGCGCGCGGGCTTGTCCGCCATCCCCGGCGTCAACCTGCTGCGCATCTGGGACGACAGCCCCGACACCGTCGGCATCGTCGCGTTCACCCTCGACGGTTTCGTCCCCGGCCATGTCGCGGCCTATCTCTCCGCCGAATACGGCATCGGCATCCGCGACGGCCGTTTCTGTGCTCACCCGCTGCTCGAGCGGCTCGGACTCGACGGTGCGCTGCGCGCCAGTATCGGTCTGGGCACCAGCTCCGCCGATGTGGATCGGTTGGTCGAGGCCATTGCGACGCTCGTCGCCAACGGCACTACCTGGAACTACGCCAGCACCGACGGTCTGTGGAACCCGACCCCGGAGACCCGCCCCTTCACCAGCCCCAACTCCACCGATGGTGCCGCACCCTGCCTGATCGGCTAGTTGGGCTGATCCCCTGGTGCTCCGTCCGGATAGCGATAGACGCACCCCCGAGCTGTGCGCGCCTATTGCACTAAACGCCCATTCCCGAGCGATCTCCGCGGTGTCTCGCGGAATCGGAGCACGGATGGGCCCGAATATCGATCTACCTGCGAATCCAGCGGCGCACCAAGGAGATTCGCCCGGCGGCCGCCGTCGGCCGGATCGGGCGACACCTTCCACATCGAGGTGCGCACCGGCCCATCAGTGGATCTCCAGCGATCGATTTCGGTTGCCGCCCAGCCGAATCTGCCCAGCTGAATTCGACTGCCGCTCGGCCTGCTCAGCCCTCGAGCGAGGTCGGGCGGTAGTACCGGCCGCGGTAATAGAGCAGCGGGGCGGCGGCGGGTCTTTCATCGGTGTCGTCGTGCACCCGCGTGACGAGACCGACGACGAAGTCGTGGTCGCCGATGGTGATGAGTTGGTGGATGGTGGCGCGGATCCAGATGGGCGTGCCGTGCAATACCGGCTCGCCGGTTTCCAGCGTGGTCCACAGCGAACGGTCGGTGAAGCGCTCGTCGGCCGTGCGGGCGAAGCGCTGCGCGAGATCGTGTTGATGTTCGCCGAGGAAGTGGATCACCACGGAGTCGGCCGCCCGTAGTGCGGTCAGGCTCGATGACGTGTGCGCGATATTGAAGGAGACCAGTGGAGGCTCGAGGGATAGCGACGCGAACGAGGTCGCGGTGAAACCGATCGGACCGTTCGCGGAGCCGAGGGTGACCACGGTGACGCCCGCCGGATAGTGCCGCATGGAGGCGCGGTACTGCTCGGCGGTGATACCGCTCAGATCATCGGGAATCCGGATGTCGGTGGCGGGCGGTTGAGCTTCGGTCACAGCTCCGCCTCGCTAGCGCTCGGCTCCGCCGCGACCGTCGGTGCTGTGTTGATGGTTCTCTCGCTCCGCTCGCTCACATGACCGAAACTACGCCGGGTTTGTCGGCAATGGTCCGCCGCCCAGATGTTGGATTGATCTCCATTTCGCGCTTTGCGCTGCTCGCGCGGCGGGGCGGGGAATTCAATCCACGTCGATCGGAAGTCCAGCGGTGATGCGCACCAATTCCCGAAACGAGGTGCGGAATACGGTATTCGGATGTCCGCCCGCGGCCCACACCTCGCGATGCGTGGACAGTGCGGTGTCCACCCAGGTCGGCAGGTTGGTCGGATGCCCGACCGGTGCGATGCCGCCGATCGGCTGACCGGTCACCGCCCGCACCATCTCGGCGGACGCCTTGGTGAGCTTGCCCTCGAGCCGGGCGCCGGTGTGCTCGAGATCCACCTGATGTGCGCCGGAGACCAGCAGCAGCACCGGATCGTCGTCGAGCAGGAACACCAGTGATTTCGTGATGGCGCCCACATCGATGCCGAGTGCCCGCGCGGCATCGGCTGCGGTCGGCGTGGGAGCGGGCTGAGTGACGATGACACCGTGGTGGCCGCGCGCGATCAGGGTATCCGCGACCCGGCATGCGACTGGTGGAAGTGACCTGCGCATCCCACCAGGGTAGAGGGATTGCGGGCGGTACGCCGGGTGAGTTCGCCGGTCAGTATTCGGGGTATCCCTCGGCGGGGCCTAGCATTCGGTCGATCCGGTCGCGCACCACCCGCGCGAGTTCGGTCACACTCCGCTGCGAGACCTGTTCGTGCACAAACGCATCGAAGGCGCGATCGAGATCGGATTGGGACAGCGCGAGCAATTCGATATCCGCCTTGGCAAGCAGCGCGTCCCGATCCGCGTACGGGCGGTCAGCGGCGATCTTGGCCGCCCAGGTGACATTGCAGCAGGCTTCGAACAGCGCGTGTACGGCACGACTGTGCGTCATCGCATTGAAGCGGTCCAGCCCTATTCCTCGATGCATCAGCATGATGGCCTCCCAGCCCGGTGATGCGGGTTTGCTGACTCGACCATGATGCGGTCCGCACCGATGCGGGAACCAGTGCGCCACACCAACTTTTGCACAGGATTTACATGGTGGGCGGACTGGTCGGCCGACTTGCTCACACCTGCTTTACGCTGGACGAATGACTGATTGGCAGGCTTTCACCGTTGAAACCAAGGACCACGTCGCGCAGGTGACCCTGATCGGTCCCGGTAAGGGCAATGCCATGGGTCCGGATTTCTGGCGGGAGTTGCCGGAGATTTTCCGCGGGCTCGATGCCGATACCGAGGTTCGTGCGATTGTGCTCACCGGTTCCGGCAAACATTTCTCCTACGGGCTCGATCTGCCTGCGATGTCCGGGATGTTCGGTCCGCTGCTGGCCGATAAGGCCCAGGCCGCGCCGCGCACCGACTTCCTCATTGAGTTGCGCCGCATGCAGGCCGCGGTAACTGCCGTGGCCGACTGCCGCAAGCCGGTCATCGCCGCGGTCGCCGGTTGGTGCATCGGCGGCGGGCTGGATCTCATCGCCGCCGCCGATATCCGCTACGCGAGCGCGGATGCGAAGTTCAGTCTGCGCGAGGCGAAGGTGGCGATCATCGCCGATATCGGTTCGCTGCATCGGCTGCCCGGCATCATCGGCGAGGGCCATCTGCGCGAACTCGCGTACACCGGTAAGGACATCGACGCCGCGCGTGCCGAGAAGATCGGCCTGGTCAACGACGTCTTCGCCGATCAGGACGCGACATTGGACGCGGCGCACGCCATCGCCCGCGAGATCGCCGCGAACCCGCCGCTGGTGGTGCAGGGTGCGAAGGATGTGCTCGAGCAGCGCACCAAGGATCAGGTGGCCGTCGGGCTGCGCTACGTCTCCGCATGGAACGCCGCATTCCTGCCCTCGGAGGACCTGACCGAGGCCATCCAGGCCGTATTCGAGAAGCGGGAACCGGAGTTCAAGGGCCGGTAAAGGCCGGTAAAACGCTTGCCCTAGCTGTTGGCTTGCCCACATACTTGTATCACGCAACTAATTGATTGACGCAAGTAAAGGGTGAGATGAGTGGATGAGGACGAGCTGTCGGTCGACGTGATCGCGATTCAGCTCACCCGGCTGCAGCGGATCCGGGAGCGGACCGCGGGGCAGCTGCGGATGAAGGACGGCGTGGACCCCGCGGCGTTCGCGATCCTGTTCCGATTGCTCTGCGACGGGCCGATGCGCTCGGGCGCCCTCGCCGACGCCGTGCATTCCGACGCGTCGACGATCAGCCGGCACGTCGCGCACCTGGTCGAGCGGCATCTGGTCGAACGGCAGGCCGACCGCAACGACGGCCGCGCCACCGTGCTGGTCGTCACCGAGCGCGGTCGCGAGGTCGCCGAGCGGATCCGCAGGCGCAGGCACGAGAACCTGACCCGGGTGATGGCGGCCTGGACGCCGCAGGATCGGGCCGCCTTCGCCGGGCTGCTGCGGCAGTTCGTCGACGACTTCGAGCGGGCCAAGCCCGCCATGGTCGCGGCCATCCGCGCGGACCAGAACCTGTACGACATCGAGACGGAGAACAATTCGTGACCGCACCGGCCACCGTGGAGGAGTCCACGGGTTTCACCCACCGCCAGATCCTGACCATTCTCAGTGGTCTGATGCTCGGCATGTTGCTCGCGGCGCTGGACCAGACGATTGTCTCCACCGCGATCCGCACCATCGCCGATGATCTCGACGGCTATTCGATGCAGGCCTGGGCGACCACGGCCTACCTGATCACCGCGACCCTCGCGACGCCGCTGTACGGCAAGTTGTCCGATATGTTCGGCCGCAAGCCGTTCTTCATGGCGGCGATCACGATCTTCGTGGTCGGTTCGCTGCTGTGCACGATCGCGCAGTCGATGTACGAGCTCGCGGCGTTCCGTGCGTTCCAGGGACTCGGCGCGGGCGGCTTGATGTCGCTGGCGCTGACCATCCTCGGCGATATCGTCAGTCCGCGGGAGCGCGCCAAGTACCAGGGTTACTTTCTGGCAGTGTTCGGCACCTCCAGCGTGATCGGTCCGGTGCTCGGCGGTGTGCTCGCCGGTCAGGACACCATTCTCGGGGTCAGCGGCTGGCGCTGGGTCTTCCTCGTCAATGTGCCGATCGGCCTGATCGCGCTCGGCGTCGTCTCCAAGGTGCTCAAACTGCCGAAGCGGCCGCATTCCACTGATCGAGTCGACTGGTGGGGTGTGCTGGTGCTCGCGATCGGCCTGGTGCCGCTGCTCATCGTCGCCGAGCAGGGGCGCGAATGGGGTTGGGGCAGTGGACGATCCCTCCTCTGCTATGTGATCGGTGTGCTCGGTGTCATCGGGTTCGTGCTGGTCGAGAAGGCAATGCGGGATAAGGCGCTGATTCCGCTGCGGATGTTCGCCAACAAGACCTTCGCGCTCGGCGTGGTGATCTCGGTCGTGGTCGGCTCGGCGATGTTCGGCGGTATTTCACTGCTGCCGCAGTACCTGCAGGTGGTGCGCGGGTCCAGTCCGACGCTGGCGGGTCTGCAGATGCTGCCGATGGTGCTCGGGATGATGACCGGTTCGGTCGTATCCGGCCAGCTGATCTCGCGTACCGGTCGTTACCGGATCTTCCCGCTCATCGGCGCGACCATGTTGACGCTCGGCCTGTTCCTGCTGCACTTCGTGAATGCCGACAGCCCACTGTGGCTCGCGATGATCTTCATGGCCTGCACCGGATTCGGACTCGGCAATCTCATGCAGCCGCTCACCATAGCGGTGCAGAATGCGTTGCCGCCCAAGGATATGGGCGTCTCCACCGCCGCGGCCACCTTCTTCCGGCAGATCGGCGGCACGATGGGTGTCGCGGTATTCCTCTCGATTCTCTTCGCGCAGCTGACGCCGAATATCTCCAGCGAGATGAAGGCCGCGGCCACCGATCCGGCATTCCAGCATGCCGTGGTCGAGGCCGCGAACAGCAGCAATCCCGCTGATGCCGCGCTCGCGAAAGGCCTACTCGCGCAGGATACTTCGGCGGCCAGCGGGGTGCTGAAGGACAGCTCGATCGTGCAGCAGCTGAATCCGGTGCTGGCGCGGCCGTTCCAGGTCGGTTTCGCCGAGTCGATGTCGACGGTGTTCCTTTTTGTGGCCGGTCTCGCGCTGCTCGGGCTGATCCTGGTGCTGTTCTGGAAGGAAGTGCCGCTGCGGACGGTCGGCGGAATCGAGGCGGCCAAGGACGCGGCGGCCAAAGGTGACGCGGCGGCGAATGGTGCCGGGCCGGATGTCGTGGAGCGCACGGGTCTGTTGACCGCGGGCGGCGAAATGCTGAGTCCGTCCGAGGATGCATTGGATGTGCTGGCGAACTCCGCGAATGGCACGGCCGGTTCGACCAACGGTGCGAGGTCTGGCGGTGCCAGTTCCGCGTGAAACTGTTCGAATCGCGCCCGGTCCCGGCACTTGCCGGGCCGGGCGCGACCCGACTTCATGGCACTAGCGCGACCCGACTTCATGGCACCAGGTAGAGGCGTTCGCCGGGCAGCCTGGGTAGTCCGGTGGGGTCGCCGGGGATGATCTGTACCGCGCCGAGGTAGTGGCGTGCCTGGTGTTCGAGGATGAAGATCAATGCGGCGGTGACGCAGGCGGCGAAGTCGAACCGCGCGCCGTGCAGGTACACGCTCAGGTGTACGTCGGACTCGTCCGGCCGTGGAGACGCGGTAGCGCTCATCACGGTGTCTCCGGTGAGGTCACCCGGATACCGAAGTCGGCGCGGTCGTCCACTACGCGGGTGCCGATCCACGGGCAGCCGCCGGGAACAATCGCGTCAATGGTTCCGGTATGCGCGGTGATCCGGCCGTCGACCAGGTGCGCCCAGGCCATGCTGAGACCCATGTCGCGTGACGTCCCGTGAGACAACCGGGGGACCCGAACCGCGGGTGATCCTGGCTGGGCGACCGGTTGCTTGGTCGTGTTCAGTCACCTTCAGCCCGGTTGGAAGAACTCGAGCATTCTCCGGCTGGCGTCCGGCGACATCAGCAATTCCTGCATGTCCGCGGACATCCGGGCGGCAGCGCTGGTGCGTTCGAACATCTCGCGTTCGTATTCTTTGACGGCGGCGGGATAGTCGTCCGGGTGCGCGGCCAGTGCGAGGCCGAGCAGGGCGCCGTCGAGCAGCGCCATGTTGGCGCCTTCCCCCACCGGCGGCATCAGGTGCGCGGCATCGCCGAGCAGTGTGACGCTTGGTGTCGATGGCCAGGTCAGGCCGACCGGGAGCGTGGTGAGCGACCGGGGCAGGATCGTGTCGTCGCAGGCTGCGATCAGTGCGGTGAACCGTGCTTCCCAGCCGGCGAACAGCTCGATCAGCCGCGCCCGGGCGGCAGCTGGGTCGTCGAACGGGATCCCGCTGGTGGCGAACCAGTCCTCGGCGGTGTTGTAGAAGCTGAGGCCGATGCGAACGCGGCCATCGCCGTTGCGCTGCGCCGCCAACGATTTTCCGTTGCCGAGCACCCAGTAGTTGCCGCGCCCGACCATCGCCGCGAGGTCGGGGTGGGTGCGGTCGATGTCGGGAATACCGACCTCGACGACGTTCTGGCCGATATGCGCCGGGCGGGCGTCGGTGAGCAGCGCGCGGACCCGGGACTGCGCGCCGTCGGCGCCGACCAGCAGGTCATACGTCGCACTGCTGCCGTCGGCGAAGTGCAGCACGCCGTTGTCAGCGGACTCGAACGCGTGCCCCCAGCGCACCGCGTGTTCAGGAAGAGAGTCCAGCAGCAGGTCACGCAGATCGGCACGATCCACCTCGGGTCGCAAAAGCGGGGCGTCCTCGGGCGTGTCCTCCTGCAGCAGCAGGGTGCCGTCCGATTCTAGAAGCCGCATGTCCTGGCCCTCACCACGGGCAATCGCGTAGAACTGGTCGATCAGACCGGCCTCGCGCAGCGCCCGCTGCCCGGAGTGGATGTCGAGCATGCCGCCCTGACCGCGCGCACCACGCGACGATTCACGTTCGTACACCACGGCGTCGATGGCGTTCACGTGCAGGACCCGGGCAAGGGCCAAGCCGCCCAAGCCGGCTCCGACTATGGCGATGGTCATGCGTTCTCCTTTGATACACCGTATCTTTCAATACAGCGTATCGCGCCAGGCGATGTACTGTCAGGTGCATGTTGGTGTGGGAGCGGCCGGAGCCGCCCGATCGCCCGGTGCTGGCCCCGCTGAGCCGGGAGCGGATCGTGCGAGCGGCGATCCAACTCGCCGATGCGGACGGCCTGGACGCGGTGTCACTGCGCAAGGTCGCCGCGGCGCTGGACGTCGGACCGATGCGGCTGTATGGCTACATCGCCACCAAAGAGGAGTTGCTCGACCTGATGGTCGATGCGGTCCACGCGGAGATCCGGCCGGTCGGAGACGGTTGGCGCGAGGGGCTGCGCTCCCTTGCCGAAACCACCCGGCAGGCTGTTCACCAGCACGAATGGCTCGCTGACCTGCTCGGCGGGCGGCCCCAGCTCGGGCCGAACACGCTGGCCAGCGGAGAGGCCGTGCTGGCCGCATTGGGCGGCGTCGACCTGGACACCGTCGTGCCGGCGGTCGCCGCGGTCAATGCGTACGTGATCGGCGCGGTACGCCGGGAGATCACCGAGCGACGCGCCGAGCGAGCCTCCGGGATGGACCAGACGCAGTGGCAGGCCACCTTCGGGCCCTATCTGCGGAGAACCTTCGCCACCGGCCGATTTCCCGCGCTGGCCTCGCTCGTCCACGATGGCCCCCACCTGGACGCCGACCAGACCTTCCGGACCGGCCTCGACTTCCTCCTCGACGGCATCGAAGCCCGCATCTCGAGCTGACGCGCGGCCGGGGGACCAGACGAGGGCCACCCATGGCACCAGCTCGCCGCTGACGCATTGAGACGACAAAACTGAAGAAATGCCACGGAACTGAGATTCCGGCCCCTCCGATGGCCCGGTTGATGAATGATCTTCGCCAGTTGCGTTCGGGGGCAGGAGGGTTCGGGTTGGTCAGTGCGAATCGTCCAGGCGAACACGGACCGTGACCCGCCCGCGCTCGTCACGATCTGCGAGCGCGTGACCATGCCGGTCGCCGCCCTCGAGGTGCAGCGTGATCGGGCCGCCTTCATCGGTGAAGTTGCGCCACCAACTCTTTCGATCCGGGAGTGCAACCCCGATGACGATCGAATCGCCGGAACGGCGGTAGTTCACGGGCGTACTGAAGGTTTTGCCGGAACGGCGGCCCACGTAACTGATCTCGACGAAGCTCTTGCGCATGAGCGACCCCACCACGGGTGCATTCGTCAAGGTCAGCGTCACCGAGTTGAAGCCGTTCACGAAAGATTTCGCATTCACCGAATGCCTCCTGGTACAGCCTGGATAGCGGTCGAACTCACTTTACCGACCATCCATGACACCGGCACTCGGCGGCGGTTGGTGTATCCAGGCGGACCATATCGGCCGTATTCGGCTGAGCCCCAGCGCTGTTCAGCGGCATTCCGGGCCTGGGAATCTGCCGGATTCGTCACGTCTCGGGACGAACAACACGCTGTGGTCGATCGATCGTCGAACCCATGGCGGCGGAGACGGAGCAGCCGCACCGTGACGCGTATCGGTGCGGCTGCCACGTTCAGCGGTGGGTGGATCTGCTCACCGTGTGCTCAGGAGTTGGCGCCGATCTCGTTCACGAGCCATGCGCCCAGTTCCCGAGTCATAGTGGTGTGTCCCTCGTTCTTGCTGGCGCAGGCGAAAGCGTCGAGTTCGCTGTCGCCGTCGCGGATCTCGCTGTACAGCGCGTCACGGTTGTCGATCTCGCCTGTGGCGACGGCGCTGATGGCGGGAATGAAACAGGAGGTGTTGAACTGCAACTCGACCCCGGAGCCGAGCAACCCCATGAGCACAGCGGCCATCCCGAAACTTGCTGGGTTTCCCGGCAGCGCCGGGTTCTCGGGGAACAGGCCGCCGGGGGCGCCATCGATATCGGGTAGTCCGTCGGTGTGGACCTCGATCGGGGGTTGTTCTGCCGCGTGCAGGGTGGCCACGACCTGCTCACCCTGTGCCTGGGTGCGCAGTGTGCCGTCGAGCAGCAGTTCGCCGCGACCGCTCACCGCCGTCAGCGCGGGACCGATCCCGTTTCCGGCACCGGTCCTGACCCCGTTGGCGACACCGATCCTGCGGATGCCCTGCGGCCATCCGCCCACCGCATCCAACTGCTGCAGGAAGGTGCGTCGTTCCGACGCCTGGTCCGGCTTGTCGCCGACCTTGCCGAGGTGCCAGCGAGACATCTGCCGCGCGGCCGGGCTGTTGATCAGGTCGGAGAACTGGCCGAAGATGGGCGATGTCGCACCCCACTTGTCCTTGAGGAAATGCGCGAAAGCCTGCATCGAGATCGGTAGCCATGCACCGTGATGCGGGGTGTCGTAGGACAGGTACACGCTTGTCTCGGGGTCGGGCAGTTCCGGATCGTGCTGCATCTTGGCCAACGCGTAGCGGGTCACCATCCCGCCCATACTGAAACCACCCACCGCCAGTTTCGCCTTACCGGCACGCTTGCGAATAGCGGTCTGGATGCACTCGATGGCGGTGTTCGCGTTGTCCAGAATCGACGCTGTCCGGTTGTCGTAGCCCAGCACGATCACATCCCGGCCTATCGCGTGCAACTCGCTGATGAAGCGGTATCTCCCGTTATTCTCCAGACCGGCCCAGAGCTCGCCGAGGTCACTCGCACCCAGTGAGAACCCGTCGGCGAGGATGACCGGTTTGACGAGTTGCCGCCGGTTCAGCGGGCTGTAGTAGACCCATGCGGTCCCACCGTGGAGGGGCCACTCATCGTCTGGCTCCTGCGGCGTGGGATATGCGGTGCGCGCCGCGGGACTGAGCGAACCCCAGATGTTCACAACAGGCATCGTCCTGCTCCTCGACTGGTCGATTGACACGTGGATTCACTGGACTGAGAAGGGCCGGGCACTCATGGGCGAGTGCGCGGCCGTTCATAGCGTAAAGCTATTTCCGCGCGGTGCGGCCCTTTCGCTGGTCCCGAAAGCAACGCCGACTGGTGACATTTTGATGTCGCGTCACCCCAGTCAAGAGATAGGTCTCGCGCTCGTTCGCTCCCGACGAATGGGATGCATTCACCAAGGGCGTCGCTAACGGTCAATTCGTCTGCCGCTGAGGCTGTTCAGAATCGCAAGCGGTGGGATGAAGAGCGGGCTGATTCGCGGAAGGCTGTGACCAGGTGACTGCGCTCGCGGGCGCGGGTCACGATCACGACTTTGCACGGCTCGATCCCTTCGACCGGAATGGCCGTGAGATCACGCCGGACAGTGCTGTTCCCGCCGCCTGCCGGGGCAAGGGCGAGCGCCCGGCCGTCGGCGACGGATTCGAGCTTGTCCGCAGGCGTCTCGACGAGCGGGCCGTCGGGTGCTGGGCGGCCGTCCGGGCGCGGGTCGATTCGCCAGAAAGCGTCGTATGCGGCGTCTGCGTAGCGGACGAGGGGTTCGTCGGCGAAGTCGGCGAGTCTGATCGACTGCTTGCCCGCAAGGCGATGTGTCGTGGGCACCAAGAGCACTCGGGGCTCGTCGTACAGGATGGTCACCCGCAGTTGGTCGGTCGGGAACGGCTCCCGGGCGATGACTGCGTCCACGCGGTGTTCCAGCAGGGCCGGACGCACATCGCGCCAGTCGAGATGTCGGGTGCGCACCTCTGCGTCGGGATGGCGGCCGCGTAGCTCGCGCACTGCGGCGGTAACGATGAGGCCGCCCACGTACCCGATCGTGACGGTGCCGGGTACGGCGGCCGCGCGCGCGTCCGCGGCGGCCTGCGCAGCGGAGTGCAGCAGCGCTTCGGCTCGAGGCAGGAAGGCCTGTCCCGCCTCGGTTAGGCGGCTGCCCTGGGTCGTGCGATCGAGCAGGCGGACTCCCAGCCGCTCTTCGAGGCGCTTGATCTGTCGGCTCAGCGACGGTTGCGCGATATGCAGCGCGGCCGCCGCGCGGTGGAAGTTGCCGTGCTCGGCCACGACCGTGAAATACCGCACCAGGCGCAGATCGAAGTCCACCGGGGATGCGGGAACGCTGGGCACTCCGGCACTCTACTCGTGATGCCCGTTCCGTATCACGTTGCGCGAAACGGGTCTTGGACGCGGCGCACCTCCCGTCCTTAGCGTTGAGGCACGAACCCGCAGCCTTTCTGACGCCGGGTCGACTCGAAACAACCAAGGGATATTCACCATGCGCGTATTCGTGGCCGGGGCAACTGGATACGTCGGATCGGCCGTCGTCCGCGAGTTGCTCGAAGCGGGGCACAAGGTGGTGGGTCTGGCCCGCTCCGATACCTCCGCCGCGGCTTTGACGAGGGTCGGTGCCGATGTGCACCGTGGTGACATCGAAGACCTCGGCAGCTTGTGTGCCGGAGCCGCCGCCGCGGACGGCGTGATCTACGCCGCGAACAAGCACATTTCCGAAACCACCGACCCGGTTGCGCGCGCACAGGCCGAGCTGAACGCGGTCGCGGTGATCGGCTCGGAGCTGGCAGGAACTGATAAGCCCTTCGTGGTCACCTCGGGGGTCATCGGCCGCACGCCGGGACGCCTGCTCACCGAACAGACCCCCGACGTTCCCAGTGCACTCACGGCCCCGCGGCTCCCAGTCGAGAAGTCCGTCATCGCCATGAGCGAACGTGGCGTGCGCTCATCCTCGGTACGGCTGGCGCCGACCGTGCACGGCCACGGGGACACCCGCGGATTCATCTCGACCCTGATCGGTATCGCACGGGAAAAGGGTGTGTCGGCCTATATCGGTGACGGATCGAACAGCTGGCCCGCCGTACACCGGCTCGACGCGGCGACCCTGTTCCGGCTGGCCGTGGAATCAGCCCCGGCCGGTACGCGACTGCACGCGGTCGCCGAGGAGGGTGTGCCGTTCCGGGACATCGCAACGACCATCGGCCGCCGGCTCGAGCTCCCAGCCATCAGCCTGACGGCCGAGCAGGCAAGCTCGCACTTCAGTTTTCTTGCCCCGTTGGTCTCGATCGACAGCCCGACCTCGAGCACTCTGACCCGAGCACGCCTCGGCTGGCTGCCAACGCACCCTGGCCTGATCGCAGACATCGAAGAAGGCCACTACTTCGAACAATGAGCGGCGAGATCGTACAGCTGCCCGGTCCGACCGAATCCTCGTACCGCACAGGGCTTTTCCTTGCGCGGGTGGGGCGCCGGTCAGAATTTGATGCGCTCCAGCCAGGTCGTGAGGACGGGCAGGCACGCCTCCCGAAAAGCCCTCGAACAGTCGGCCGCCGAACGGATCGAGCAGCCGCCACGAATCGGCGGTCGAGGCAGGCTGCACACCCCCTCGCTGTAAAGCGCGCGCAGTGGTAACAAGGGGTGTGCCGAAATCTTCGGCGCGGGCACGCAGGGTGGAGAAGGTGGTATTCCCCCAGGTGGCGGTTGTTCTAGCCCTAGGGTCGGCTGTGCTAAATGTTTGCTGTTCCTACCGTTAGCGGGGTAATCAATCAACCCTCGCTTTCAGGAGCAGTGGAATGCGAATCAAATCTCTCATCGCGGCCGGCCTTCTTACTACCGCAGTCGTCGCCGGGGTGTCGGCGTCAGCAACCGCGTCGGCCGCCACGGGCTACTACTACCGCACCTACGCGACCTACAACGCGTGTGCCGCCGACGGCGCGTCGCCCAAGACCGGCGGCAACTACTGGCAGTGCGTCCAAACCTATAGCGGCTGGGATCTCTACCTCTACAACTGATCCGCGGCTGATCGAAAGCGGTGGCACCGCACCGTAATCGAATTCGAAAAGGGACCTTCGGTCGCGGATGTCCTTCCGGTGAGCAATAGAAAGCGGGAAGTCCGAACGCACCGGACTTCCCGCTTTCGTTGTCGGTCTGGTAACCGAATCAGCTACCCAGCCCAACAGGACTCAGTGGCCGCCGTTCTCCTGCAGCCGCTTGATGGAAGCCTCCACCTCGGCCTCGGCCTCGGCGCGACCGACCCATTCCGAACCCTTGACGAACTTGCCCGGCTCGAGATCCTTGTAGCGCTCGAAGAAGTGCTTGATCGCGGCCAGCTCGAACTCCGGCACATCGGCCAGATCTTGGATGTGATCCCAGCGCGGGTCGCCCGCGGGCACGGCGAGGACCTTGTCGTCGCCGCCCTTCTCGTCGACCATCTTGTACATGGCGACCGGGCGCACCTCGATCAGACAGCCGGGGAACACCGGTTCGGGCAGCAGGACCAGCACGTCGAGCGGGTCGCCGTCCTCGCCGAGGGTGTTCTCGATGTAGCCGTAATCGGCCGGGTAGACCATGGACGTGTAGAGGAACCGGTCGAGCCGGACCCGGCCGGTCTCGTGATCGACCTCGTACTTGTTCCGAGAACCCTTGGGAATCTCGATGGTGACGTCGAACTCCACGCCATCTCCTTACTCGGTGCCTATGTATGTGACTGTCGAGCGAGCTGCGCGCAGTCGGCAGCGGCGTCGGAACGCCGACTCGACAGGTGTTCGGGGGAACGGTGCCGGAACGAGGATAGTGTGGTCCGCGGGCACTTGGGTGCGGTAGGTGGGTGGCCCCGGCGACAGCAGGTGGCCGGTCGGAACGATACCGCTAGCGACTGCTTGCCGGTCGCTCGAAATGATCAGGAGACGGCGGGCACGTGGTGGGTGGCAGCAACAGGAATAACGGTGGCTCGACCGCCAAGCGACGCCGCAATGTGTGGATCGGCGTCGCCTTCGTGCTGTCGGTGCTGGTCGGTGCCGGGGGCGGCGCACTGGTGGTGGTCAAGCCGTGGACCCCGGGATTCCGGCACGGCGGGCTGAGCATCGCCGAGGCGCCCGCGCCGGTCGAACCGTCTGCGCAGGTCGCGCCCGCGCCGTCGAACGCCCCCGCACCCACTGCGGCCGGTATCGCGGCCGCGCTCGGGCCAGTGGTCACCAATCCCGATCTCGGCGCGTTCGCCGGTGAGGTCACCGACGCCGACTCCGCGACCGTGTTGTGGAGCGCCGAATCCGATAAACCGATGATCCCGTCCTCCACCGCGAAGATCCTGACCACCGCGGCGGCGCTGCTGACGCTGCCGTCGGATCACCGGGTCACCACCCGCGTCGTCACCGGTGCCGCCCCGAACGAGCTGGTGCTGGTCGGCGGCGGCGATCCCACGCTGACCGCGCAGCCCGACGGCAAGGGGTACTACCCCAATGGGCCTCGGATCGCGGATCTGGTGGCGCAGATCAAATCCTCCGGCCGCACGGCCGACACCATCGTCGTGGACACCTCCGCCTACTCCGGGCCGAGCATGGCTCCCGGCTGGGATCCGGTCGATATCGGCCAGGGCTCCATCGCGCCGATGGACCCGGTGATGCTCGACGGTGGCCGCATCGATCCGCTGGTCGAGTACTCCCCGCGCACCCCGACCCCGGCCCTGGCCACCGGGCAGCGGCTGGCCACCGACCTCGGCCTGGATCCGGCGAAGGTCCGGCTCGGCACGGCAGGCGCGGGCGCGACCGAGGTCGCCAGCGTGCAATCCGCGCCGCTGCGGGACCGGCTGCGCGACACGATGGTCTACTCCGACAATGTGCTTGCCGAGGCCATCGGCCGGGAGATCGCGGAGGCGACCGGTAACGAGGCATCGTTCACCGGCGCCGTCACCGCACTCTCCGGCGCGCTCGGCAAGGCCGGATTCGATATCACCGGGCTGTCGATGCAGGACAACAGCGGACTCTCGACCGAGGACCGGGTGCCCGCCCGGTTGCTCGACAAGGTCCTCGCGACCGCCGCGAAGCCCAGCGGCGCCAGCGCGGTGCAGCCGAGCAATACCAAGGCCAGGCCCGAAACCGACCGGCTCGCGGTCACTTTGGCGCCGTTGCTCGACGATCTGCCGATCGCCGGTGCGACTGGTTCGCTGAGCAGCCGCTATGTCACGCAGAACCGAGGCGGTGCGGGCTGGGTGCGGGCCAAGACCGGAACTCTCTCGGTGGCGAGCACGTTGGTCGGTTATGTGCTGGACAGCGACGGGCGGGTATTGACCTTCGCATTGATGTCGAACGATCGGCCACCGGAGCTGAGTCGGCCCGCATTGGACGCCATCGCCGGCACGCTGCGTAATTGTGGATGCTCGTGACGGGTGGTTGACCATGTTCGAAGGCGTTGATAAACGGGCCGATGCGCCCGCGGTCGATTCGGCCGCGGAGCCTGCGGCCGAGCGGAGACGCTCCGGATTCTCCGGTGCCGTCGACTGGCGACTTGCCGCGCGCACCGGTGCGGCCCTGGTGCCGCCCGGCCCGCGGACCTCACGCTATTCGGCCGAGCAGGTGGTCGGCGAACTCGCCGATGCGTCGGTGCGGGCGGAGGGCCCGGTTCGCGAGGTGAGCGGTCTGCTCGATGACCAACCGGTGCCGTCGGCCCGCGTGGTGGATCGGCCCGGCTGGATCAGCGCGGCCGCCGACTCGATGTCGCAGCTGACCGGCACCGGCGCGGAGTCGACCGACAAGGGCCTGCTGTCCGGCAAACCCGCGGGTGTGCAGGCGGGCGCGATGCTGGCGTTCCTGTCCACCGCGATCCTCGGCCAGTACGACCCGTTCACCGGGCCCGACGGCACGTTGCTGCTGGTGGCGCCCAACATCATGGCCGTGGAACGCGCACTGGGCGTCGCGCCCGCCGACTTCCGCTTCTGGGTCTGCCTGCACGAGGTGACCCACCGAGTGCAGTTCTCCTCCGCACCGTGGCTGGCCGACTACATGCGCGCCAATGTCGAGACTCTCGGCGAGGCCGGTGACGAACCGCTGGCCGATATGCTCGGCCGACTTGTCGAGGAGGTCCGCGACCGTCGCCGCGGCGGCGCCGACGATCCGAATTCGCGCGGTGTGGTCGGTCTGCTGCGCGCCACCCAGGCGCCACCGCAGCGCGAGGCGCTGGACCGGCTGCTGATGCTCGGCACACTGCTGGAGGGCCATGCCGACCATGTGATGGACGCCGTCGGTCCGGCCGTCATCCCCACGGTCGAACACATCCGCGCCGCCTTCGACCAACGCCGCAAGCGCCCCACCAACCCGCTGCAGCGCATTCTGCGCGCACTGCTCGGGGTGGACGCGAAGGTCGCCCAGTACGTCCGCGGCAAGGCGTTCGTCGACGCCGTCGTGGAGCGCGTCGGAATGGCACAGTTCAACACCGTCTGGACCAACGCCGAAACCCTTCCCCGCCCAGCCGAAATCGAGGATCCGCAGCGCTGGGTCGCCCGGGTGCTCGGATAGGGGATGACGAGGCGGGGGATGCGGCGGTCGGTAGTCTCCCGGTATGAGCCGTGCGGCAGGAGCGACGCCCGGAAATCCGCGGCGACTCCCCGAGACCGAGGCCGTGCTGGTAGTGCGGCACGCGGTGCGCGGCTGGCTGGCCGAGTACGCGCCGGATGCCGCGCGAGGTGTCGCGGTCGCGCTGTCCGGCGGTGCGGATTCGCTGGCGCTGACCGCTGCCACGGTTGTGGAGGCCGGTCAGGTCGACGCATTGGTAGTCGATCATCGGCTGCAATCCGGATCCGGCAGGGTAGCTGCCGAGGCCGCGGCGACAGCGTTGGCGTTGGGCTGTCGTTCGGCGCACGTGCTGCCGGTCGACGTCGGCAGTAACGGCGGATTGGAGGCCGCCGCGCGGCAGGCGCGGTACGCGGCATTGGACGCGGCACGGGGTGAATTGCCGGTGCTGCTCGGGCACACCCTTGATGACCAGGCCGAAACCGTGCTGCTCGGGCTCGCACGCGGTTCGGGTGGGCGATCGATCCAGGGGATGGCCGCCTTCGCCGATCCGTGGGGCAGGCCACTGCTCGGCGTGCGACGGGCGGTGACCAGGCAAATGTGTACCGATCTCGGATTGGCACCACATGAGGATCCGCACAATTCCGCACCGGAGTTCACCCGGGTGCGGTTGCGCAACGAGGTGCTGCCATTGCTGGAGGACGTGCTCGGCGGTGGGGTTGCCGGGGCGCTGGCGCGTACCGCCGAGCAGTTGCGTGCCGATGGTGCGGTACTGGACGTGCTCGCCGACGAACTGTTGCGCGCGGCGAGTACTGACCAGACGAGCGCGAGAACGCGTGCGGATGCGACGAGCCACACCGATGGCGCGGCGAGTAATGGCCCAACCCTCTCGATCGAGACACTCGCCACTGCCCCCGCGGCCTTGCGTCGACGCGCGATCCGTGCCTGGCTGCTCGCCGGTGGTGCTAAAGCACTGACCAACAAGCATTTACAGGCGGTCGACGAACTGGTTACCGCATGGCGCGGCCAGGGCGGCGTCGCCGTCGGCGGCGGAGGCCCGGGCAGCAGGTTGGTCGCGGCGCGCGAACATGGCAGGCTGACTTTGCGTCCGCGCACCGGCTGATGACACATAATGCTTTTGTCGATGGGTATGGCGGCCGGATCGGGATCGACACTAGGGAAGGGAAACCAACTGACGTGTACGAGGGCGATATCGCGTCGGTGTTGATCACCGAGGAAGAGATTGCGGCCAAGACGCTGGAGCTGGCCGAGCTCATTGCCAAGCGTTATCCGGTCGGCGCCCCCGAGGGTGATCTGTTGCTGGTCGGCGTGCTCAAGGGCGCGATCTTCTTCATGACCGATTTGGCGAAGGCGCTGCCGATTCCCACTCAGATGGAGTTCATGGCCGTTTCCTCCTATGGTTCGTCCACCTCGTCCTCGGGCGTGGTGCGCATCATGAAGGATCTGGACAAGGACATCGCGGGCCGCAATGTGCTGATCGTCGAGGACATCATCGACTCCGGTCTCACGCTGTCCTGGCTCAAGCGCAATCTGTCCACCCGCAACCCGGCCTCGCTCGAGGTCGTCACCTTGCTACGCAAGCCGGATGCGCTACGCACCCATGTGGACGTCGCGCACGTCGGCTTCGATATCCCGAACGAATTCGTGGTCGGCTACGGTCTGGACTATGCAGAGCGTTACCGCGATCTGCCCTATATCGGCACGCTCGAGCCCAAGGTCTACGGCGGCTGATCAGGGCAGCAGCGCGAAAATCGTTGCGGGCGAACCGGACCCGCCGCGATAGAGCGCCCCGCCGACCAACACCCATGCCCCCGTCGCGGGTAATTCGGCCAGATTCGCCAGACACTCCAGACTGATCCGGTGCTCGCGATACAGCAGCTTCGAGACCGCATAGCTCTCATCGGTCCCGAGGTCCGGCCCGAAGGTATCGATCCCGAGCGCGCCGCGCCGCCCGATTCTGCCGGTCCGCAATAACCATTCGACCGTCTCGACCGCGAATCCCGGCTGGTGATCGGCATCTTCGCCGGCGCCGATGAACTCCGGCGTCCCCCACTTCGCATCCCACCCGGTCCAGGCGATCACCGCCGACCCATCGGGTATCCGCCCGTGCCGAGTTTCCCATTGCCGCAGATCATCGACGCCGATCGGATAATCCCGATCATGGGCGCACTGGTCGCGCACATCGATCTTCACCGCGGGCAGCAGGAGGTCCTCGAGATCCAGTTCGTCCGCGGCCAGCCCGTCGGCGTGGAAGTGAATCGGTGCGCCCCAATGGGTTCCGGTGTGCTCACCCTGCTGGATATAGCGCAGGTAGTAGCCGTCGTCGGCGACCGTCGCGACGATATCGGTCCGGAATTCGGGGTCACCAGGGAACAGCGGTGTCGTCGCCGGATCCTGCACGTGGGACAGGCTGACCAGCCGCCCGAACGGCGGCGGTGCGGACGGGACGGTCATCGCGTCCGTTGCGGAATGGCCCGCTCGAGGGCCAGCAGATCGGCTTCGAGCATCCGAAACAACCGGTAGGTGAGCACGAATGCCAGGATCCCACCCACGCTGAGCACCCGGACCGGAACGATCACCAAATCCAGGTCGGCGGCGGCGACGAAGGTCGCAAAGGCCACCCCGAGCAGCGGCACCGCCGCGGCGACGCCGAGATAGAAGTTGGCCCGCCCGGCGACCTTGCGCAGTTGCCGTTCATCCTCGACGCCGATGCCGCCGCGCACCAGCAGTTGCGGATATACCGACCGCACCGCGTAGACCATGAGCGGGAAGAACGGATACGCGAGCGCGATCGCGGCACAGACCAGCTGTGCGGTAAAGAAATGCAGGAAGGTCTGGCGCGGCAGATCGACACCGGTGAAGGCCACCGCCAACGGCCACCCCACGCCCGCGATCAGCCAGAAGGCGAACGGCACCCAGACCGCCCAGTCACCCATGTGCAGCGTGTCGCGCCGCGCGGCGGCCAGCGTGCGCGGGGAGTACTCGCGACCGCGGGCCAAACGGAATCCGATGGTCAGCGGTCGGCGGGTCAGGAACAGCAGTAGCAGTCCGGCGATCGGGAAGGCGATCAGGTTGTTGATCAGTCCCACCGCGGAGTATCGCTCCTGCTCGGCGAGCGTCATCCGATCGATGATCAGCGATTCGTTCAGGTTGATGTTGTAGAGACTGGCCAGCACATTCGGTACGCCGACGCACAATCCGAGGATCGGCATCAGCCAGCCGCGCGACCGGTACGCCAGGCTGGTCGGCGCCGGATCGACCAGTTCCCTGGCGCGCGCGTCGAGGCACAGGTCGAGTTGCGCGGCGAGTTCGGCGCCGTTGCGCCAGCGTCGTTTCGGATCGGCACGCAGACATTCGAGCAGCACCCGCCGCAGCGTGCTCGGGGTGTCCGGGGGCAGCCGCGCGAGCGTTGCCTCGGTGATCCCGCGCTCGCGCAGGCGCACCATGGTCGCGAAGGTTTCGGCGCGGGCGTCCGGATCGGCGGGCATCGGCGGATCGTCGAAAGGGATCGCGCCGGTGAGCAATTCCCACAGCAGCGCGCCCAGGGAGTAGATATCGCTGGGTGGACCGGGTGCGGGTGCGGCCGGATCGAGGAGTTCGGCCAGTTGTTCGGGGGAGCGGTAGGGCAGCGAATCCGGTTCGACCGCCTCCGGATTCGCCACCGATCGCGGTGCCGCCGCGCGGACGGCGAAATCGGCCAGCTTCGGAATGCCCTCGGCGGTGAACAGCACATTCGCCGGCTTGATATTGCGGTGCAGCACGCCGTTGTGCTCGGCGTAATCGAGCGCGTCCGCCAGTCGCCTGCCGACCCAGGCCACCGTCTCCGGCCAACTGAGCGCGGCGATCTCGGCACGCACACTCGAATCCGTCGGCCGGATCTCGCCCTTGGCCTCCATAGCGGTATCGATGGCGCGCAGCAGCAGGGCGCCGCCGTCGGGTTCCTGGAGCCACCCACGTTGCGCGAGCACCCCGGCCGCCGTGCCGCCGGGGAGGTACTGCATGTAGACCAGCCGGGTGGCCGTCGCCGACTTGTCGGTGATCAGTCGCTGATCGAAAACCCGCACCAGATGCGGGTGATCCAGTCGCGCCATACCGTGCCCGCCCGCACCCCGGCCCGCCGAGAGTCGCACGGCGACAAGGCGTTGCATGGAACGCTGCCTGGCGAGGAAGACCCGGCCGAGGGTGCCGGTGCCCAGATCGGTGATCAGGTCGAAGTCGTCGATCCGGCGGCCAGGTGTCAGCTCGGCGACCAAGGCGGCGGCGCGCTCGGTATCGGCGACGGTGTCGTCGTCGGTCGCGAATTCGGCCAGCCGTGCGCGGACGTCCTCGGCGAACTCCGGATATTCGCTGAGGAAATCGGTCAGCTCGAGCGGACCGTGGCCGCGCCGGGCCAGAAACTCCTCGCAGATCAGATCGACCAAGTCCGCACTGTGCTCGACCTCGGGGAATTCCTTGCGGTATTCGGCAATACGTTTGCCGAGACCGGCTCGGTCCCAGCGATGGCGCAGGTCGATCCGGACGAGATCGGTGAGCACCGCCAGCCGCACCCGAGCGCCGTCGGGGACGTATTCCGCTATCGGAGGTGGTTCGGTCCGGTCGTCGCGCAGGCAGCGCTGCCAATCTTCGGTGAATCTGATGATGGCGTCGATCTTGCCGTGATCCGCGAAATTGGCAGATGTCACGAGCGCCGCTCCGCCGCGGCGGGCACAGCTCGTTCCCGTCCCGCCGAAACGCGTTCCCGGTCCAGGGAATCCTGTGGCGCGACCACCCGCTCCAGTGCCCGCAGATCCGCTTCCAGTGCCCGGAAGAGCAGGTAGGAGCCGATGAACGCGATGATGCCGCCGACACAGAGCACCCGGACCGCACCGATCACCATCGGAATATCGGTGGGTGGCAGGAAGGTCACCCCGGCCACCGCCAGCAGCGGCACCGAGGCCGCCAACGCCAGATAGCCGTTGGCGCGGCGGTCCAGCCCGCGCAGCCACACCGCGTCCTCGGTGCTGATCTCCCCGTGCCGCAGGAAGACCGGATAGATGCAGCGGACCATGTAGAAGCACACCAGGAAGAACGGGTACGCCACCGCGATCGCACCGCACACCACGATCGAGGTGAGGAAGTGCACCACTGCCCGTGCCGGCACGTCCCCGGCCGCCACTTCGAGCGCGATCGGGAAGGTGAATCCGGCCAGTACCCACAGTGAGAAGACCACCAGCACCGCCCGATCACAGATCAGCAGGGTATCCGCCCTGGCCAGCCGCAGCGTCTCGGCGTCGTAACGTCGGTGGCGTTTCAGCCCGTGCGGCACCATGAGGACTCTTCTGGCCATGTACAGGATCAGTGCCGAACCGAGTGGGAAAAAGATCCCGTTCACCACGGTGGTGATGATCATGAAGTTGTTCCCGGCATCCTTGGGGAGCCGGTCCACGATCAGATGCTGGTTGTGCTGGATGTTGTATATCGAGGCCAGGATATTCGGAATACCGATTGCCAGCGCGAGGACCGCGAGTCGCCACGACCGCATCCGCAGCCGCCAACTGCCGGGCGGCGGGTCGACCAGATCTCTGGCCCTGGCGTCCATGCACAGATCCAGTTGTTTGGCCAGCATCGCGCCGTTGGACCAGCGCCGGGTGCGATCGGATTCCAGACAGGTCAGCAATACGCGCAGCAGCGCCGCCGGGCAGTTCGCCGGAACGCGTTGCAGGCTGGCGTCGTCCACTCCGGCGGTGCGGCGTTCCAGCATGCCCTCCAGCGCCGTATCGTCGCCGTGGTCGGTCGCGGTCGCGGTGGAATCATCAAACGGTTTCGCGCCGGTCAGCAATTCCCACAGCACCACTCCGAGGGAGTAGATATCGGAGCGGGTGTCCAGATCTTCGGCGGTGCGATCGCGGCCCGGATGGCAGGCCTCCAATTGCTCGGGCGACATGTACGCCAGCGATCCGCCGAAATAGGCGACCGGACTGGTGCCCGCCACATTGCGGCTGAAGCTGATATTGAAATCGGCCAGCTTCGGCACCGCCTCGGCGGTGAGCAGGATATTGGCCGGTTTCACATCGCGGTGCAGCACGCCGTTGTCCGAGGCATATTCGAGCGCCTCGGCCACTCTGCGGCCGAGCCAGGCCACGGTTTCGGGCCAGCTGAGCCCGGCGATCTCGGTGCGCACACTGGAATCGGTCGGCCGGATCTCGCCCTTCTCCTCCATGGCCGCGTCGACCGCGTCGAGCAGCAGTTGTCCGCTGCGTTCGGCGGGTGGGGTCGCGCGCACCCAGCGCAGCACGCTGAGCAGTGTGCCGCCCGGCAGGAACTGCATATACAGCAACCGGAGTCGGCGCTTGGACGGGTCGGTCGCGTGATCCGAACCGAGTAGCCGCTGGTCGAAGACGCGCACGATGTAGTCGTGGTCGAGCTGGGCCAGGGTCTGCGGTTCGGTGCCGTGATCGGCGGAGATCTTCACCGCGACCAGTCGCTGCAACGACCGCTGCCTGGCCAGGAAGACCCGGGCGAAGGCGCCGCTGCCGAGTCCGGTGAGCAGATCGAAATCATCGATGGACTGGCCGATCTCGATCCGGTCGAGTGCATCGAAGTGTCCCGGACCGGTTCCGACCGTGGTCGGAAGGGCGGTCGCCGTCTCGGTGGGTTCGACGGTTGTGCGAGTCACGTCAGTATTACGAAAGGACCCCAGGGTTTGGTTCAGCTGGGCCGTTTCGGTCAGGTCGGTGTTTTCGTTCACCTGGATGGTCCGACTGCGTTCGGCCGCCGCGCGAGTCTTGGCGAACTCGGTCAGCACCGAATCCTCGAGCGCGGCCCGTCGGGTGCTCTGATCGACATCATCGGCATTGAGCAGCGCTCGCAATTCCGCCGCTTGTTCCGGATATTCGCGCAGACAATCCCGCGGGTCGACATGTTCGCCGCTTTGCCTGCGGATGACGAACTCTTCGTACACCAAACCCGCCGGAATACCGCCCGGTTCGAGTTCGGAGAACTCGGCGCAGTAGTCGAAAAGGCGCTTGCGCGGCGTCGCGGTGGTGGTCCGCCGGATCCACCGATGTCGCAGGTCGACGCGGATCAATTCGATCAGCGCCGCCTGGCGCAGGGCGTGCGCGTCGGGCAGAAAGTCGGCGATCTCCGGCGGGTGCGGGGTCGATTCCCAGGCCGCCGATTCCCATGCGGTCGAGAAGGCCGCGACAACGTCGTTCTCAGTACGTAGCAATGGACCGCCCCAGCCTCGAGTCGGATCGGAACCAAGACCGGATCGGTAACTATTTTCGGGTTCAGCACTCATTCTGGGACCTAGCTGCTCAGCGGATGTCGGAGAATCCACACTGGTCGGTCAGTAGATGTGCCGGAGAATTTCCGCCACACCCGACGACATCGTCCCCCGAGCAGTAATCCAAATGATAACTTGCGCCTCAACAGCGGATCACCCGATTTCGACAACAATGCGACGGGGAAGCACCAGCACATGCGTAAAGAAGCGATAGCGGTGGCAGAGGGCTTCGCGGCAACGGATTCGTCCGTGCCGGATTCGATCACTCCGGTGGCCGAGGCCCCGGAGTCGAGGGCCGCCCAGGACGAGTCCGTGGGCGCGACCGATGCCATGAAAAGTTCGATGGAACCAAGCATGCCACGTGAATCCGGCTTGTCACGCGGCCCGGCTTCGGCGATCGCGGCCGGTGTGCGCGACGGCTCACTGACGCCGATCGAGACGGTCGAGGCCGCACTGGACCGGATCGCGGCCGGAAACCGGAAGACGAACGCGTTCACCGTCGTTCGCTCGGCCAAGGCGCGGGCCGAGGCACTCGCGCTGGCGCAGCGCTCCGATTTGGATGTGCTGCCGCTGGCCGGTGTGCCGATCGGGATAAAACACAACATCGCGGTCGAGGGCGAGGCGACGCTGGCCGGTTCCACGGCCACCGACACCAGTCCGGCCGCCGCCGACCATCCGGTGGTACGCAGGCTGCGGGCCGCGGGCGCGATTGTCGTCGGATTGACCGCGGTTCCCGAATTGGGGCTGTGGGGCACGACCGAGAGTGAGGGCCGGATCAGCCGGAACCCGTGGAATTCCGCACGCAGCACCGGCGGCTCATCCGGCGGTTCGGCAGCGGCGGTCGCGGCCGGGCTGGTGCCGGTGGCGCACGGTAACGATGGGCTCGGTTCGGTGCGCATCCCCGCGGCCTGCTGCGGCGTGTTCGGTATCAAGCCGGGGCGGCATACCGTGCCTGCCGAGGTAGGCGTCGATTCCTGGTCCGGGATGGTCGAAAACGGTGTGCTCGCAACGACGGTCGGCGATGCGGCGCTCGCGCTGTCGGTGCTGGCCGCGCGCCCGGACCTAGCCGAGTTGGATCCACCGGGCCGACTACGGATCGGACTAGCCCTAGCACCACCGTCGCGTTTGTTCCGGGTCGATCGGCACTGGACCGCGGCAGCTCACACCGCCGCCTCGGCCGCCATCGCGGCCGGACACGTCGTCGAACCGGCGACACTGCCCTACGGCGAATCGATCATCTCGGTCGGTCTGCGCTGGTTGGCGTTCGGCGCGCGCGAGGCCGCGACGCTCGTGCGCCCCGAACGACTGCAGCCGCGCACCCGCCGACACCTCGCTCTCGGCCGGATCGTCCGACGTCTGCGCCTGGTGCGCCCGGCCCAGGTGGACCGGGTGGAGGCGCGACTTTTGGAATTCTTCGAGCGCTACGACGTGGTGATCACCCCCACGCTCGCCGCTCCGCCGCCCCGGGCCAGGGCCTGGCATACGTTGGGCTGGCTCGCGAATGTTATTACGAGCACCCGCTATTCACCGTTCACGCCGCTGTGGAATATGGTCGGCTGGCCCGCCGCATCGATCCCGATGGGTATGCACCCGGGATCCAAGACCCCGGTCGCCGCCCAGCTCGCAGGCCCGCCCGGCAGTGAATCGACCCTGCTGCGCCTGTCCGCGCAACTCGAGTCGATCCACCCCTGGAAACGAACGGTCAGCGACTAGCTAGCGACCGCGGGTTGGTGCTGCTGCTGAACCGAGAAGCCGCCGGCTGTCGCGCGGCCGGCGAATTCGAGGATGGTCGGCCGGTTGTCGTCGGCGCGCCAGGCGACCGCGAGTTCGCACGGGGCGAGGCCGTTGAGCGGGCGGGCGGTCAGGCCCGGCCAGCGATACATCGGCACATTGTTCTCCGCGAGCAGGCAGACGCCGAGGCCGAGGCTCACGGCCTCCAGTTTGTCCTCGGGGGTAGCCGCCTCGGCGCCGATCTTGGGCTGGCGGCCGTTGCGGGCGTCGTTGCCCAGCCAGAAGTCGCGCACCGCACCCGCTTCGGTGGGCAGTGCGATAAACGGCTCGTCGAGCAGGTCGGCGAAGTCGATCGTGTCGTTATCGGCCAGCGGGTGGTTCTCCGGCAGCAGCACCCAGCGCGGCTCGGTGCGCAGCACCTGCCAGCGGTACCGGTTGGGATCCGGTAGCGGCAGCCAAACCAGCGCCAAGTCGGCCTGCCTGCCCGCGAGCCCACTGGACGGGTCGGTCCAGGAGGCGGCGTGCAGGGCGAGCCGGTGCCCGCTCGCGCTCTCCAAGTCATTGAGCAGTCCGCGGCCGAGCGCGGACTGGATGCCGACGCGCAGCACCTCGCCCGCCTCCTGCAGCGAGACATGGGTGACTTCCCACAGCTCCAGGATCTTGCGGGCGCCTTCGAGTAGTTCCTTGCCCGCGACGGTCAGCGCGACACTGCGCTGGTTGCGGTCGAACAGGACCACGTCGAGCTGGCGTTCCAGCTGACGAATCTGACGCGACAGGGTGGGTTGAGCGATGTGCAGCCGTTGCGCGGCGTTGGTGAAGTGCAGTTCCTCAGCGACGGCGACGAAATACCGCAGGTCGCGCAAATGCGGGTCCATAGCCCCTTGCTATCAGAATCAGTCCTGAATTTCCAGCCTTATGAGGCCGGAAAGTTCGGATACGGCAGCCGAAACAGTCGGCAGGTTTGTTAGAGACAGCATATTGCCTGTCATGGTCATTTGCACCATCGAGTGTGCGAATATCCGGCACTCGCGACCCGAGGTCCCGTGCGCAAGTTAATTGGGCGTATGACCAGCAACGATGCGGTTCGGGGGGCGATGGCGCACCCGTTTCGAAGGTGTCACAGTGTGGCCGGTCACCGCCCAGAAACCGGCCCGCAACGGATCAGGGGCTGCAGCGGCTATTTATAGTGATATTCATCACAATTGTGTTTGTGATCTCGTTCGAGTGGGTCAACGGCCGCCGCCGTGCAGCGGTTTTCGACCCGGTCGGCGTATCCGAAATACGCGAAGGCGCCGCGGTCGCAATATCCGCGACCACGGCGCCTTCGGCACTTGCTCAGAGGCTGCGCGCCCGCTCCTCATAGGCCTTGCGCTTGGCCGCGTCCACATCATCGAGGAAGGCGTTGCTCGACCCCAACGCCCTGGCCAGGCCGTCGGCCACCGGTTCGGGCAGCAGATTGACCAGCTGCGAGAGGAATCCGGCCACCGCGGTCACCCGGACCTTGGACTTCGGCGCGGCGATCAGGCCGACGATGGCGTCGGCGATCTCTTCCGGTTCGGCCGGGCGCAGCAGCTTCGGTCCGCTCACCCCGGATCCGAGCTCGGTATTGGTGAGCGTCGGCAGCACCGAGGAGAACGCGACGCCCGAACCCCGGTACTCCGCACGCAGGGTGTCGGTGAAGCCGAGCACCGCGTGCTTGCTGGCGTTATAGGTCGCCAGGCCCGGAATATGCGTCTCCCCGGCGAGTGAGGCGATATTGATGACGTGCCCGCGCCCGCGCGGCAACATGCGAGCCAGGCCCAGCTTGGAGCCCAGAATCACGCCGTAGACATTGATATCGAGGATTCGGCGAGTGATCTGGTCCGGTTCATCGGCGAATTTGCCGGTCGGCATGATGCCCGCATTGTTGATCAGTACATCGATCGGGCCGACCGTGCGCTCGACCTCGTCGAGGAAGTTTTCGAACGAGGTGGGATCGGTGACATCGAGCTTGCCGTACAGCTCGAAATCGCGGGCGGTGCCCGACTCCTTGACCGTGGTCTGGTCGATATCGCCGATCGCGATCTTGGCACCGAGCGCCTGCAATGCGGTCGCCGTGGCCAGCCCGATGCCGCGCGCGCCACCGGTGATGACGACGACCTTGCCGCGAATTCTCGCCGCGTCCGTCATGACTGCGCCTCGCTGGCGCTCGGCTCCGTCACGACGGGGCGTGCTGTGTCGATGGCTCGCTCGCTGTGCTCGCTCACTTGTTCCCGCCCTTGAGTTTCAGAATTGCCGGGATATCGATCCGGCGCAGACCGCGGGCCCCCGCCGCGCGCATCGCGCCGAGCCCGAAAAGCACCTTCGGCATCTGATATGGGAACCAGAGCAGTTCCTTCTGCTGGGTCGGCAGGATCGGCGTGGTGATCGCCTTTTGCCTGCAGTATTTGCGGACGCCGTTCGGGCCGCCCCAGCGCGCGCCGACACCGGATTGGCCCCAGCCGCCCATCGGCAGCGCGAAGCTGAACAGGTTGACGAAGACGTCGTTGATATTCACCGCGCCGGCATCGAGTTCGCGCGCCACCCGCTCGCCGCGCTCCTTGTCCCCGGTCCAGACCGAGGCGGACAGTCCGTAGATCGAATCATTGGCCAGCCGAACGGCTTCCGCCTCGTCGTCGACCTTGATCACCGGCAGGGTCGGGCCGAAGGTCTCCTCGGTGATGCAGGACATGGTGTGGTCGACATCGATGAGCACGGTCGGTTCGAACAGGGTGCCGACACCGGTCCGCTTGCCGCCGGTGGTCACCTTGGCGCCCGCCGCGATGGCCTCCTCGACGTGCCGCTGCACGATCTGGACCTGGTTCTCGTTGGCCAGCGCGCCGACATCGTATTCGGGCTCGCGACCGTCGAGGCCCTGGCGCAGATTCTGGACCGCATCGGTCAGCTTGGCGACGAACTCGTCGTACACCGGCGCCTCGACGTAGACCCGCTCCACCGAAATGCAGACCTGGCCAGAGTTGAACATGCCACCGAAGGCGATGCCGTGCGCGGCCCGATCCAGATCGGCGTCGGCCAGCACGATGGCCGGATCCTTACCACCCAACTCCAGGCTGTAGGGGATCAACCGCTCGACGCAGGCGGCGGCGATCTTGCGGCCGGTCGCCGTCGAGCCGGTGAACTGGATGTAGTCGGCGTTGTCCACCACCGCGGCGCCGGTCGCACCCGCGCCGGTGACCACGGCGAGCACCGGCGGCGCACCGATTTCGGCCCAGGCCCTTGCCAATTCGACCGCCGAGAGCGGGGTTACCTCGGACGGCTTGAGAACCACCGCCGCACCGGCGGCCAGCGCCGGGATCACATCGATCACCGGCATGGCCAGCGGGAAATTCCACGGCGTGATCACCCCGACCACCGGATACGGCTTGTACACCGTGGTCAGCTTCTTCACCCGGGCCAGCGGGCTGTGCGGCGACGGGTGGTCGTCGGCGAGGAACTTCGCGGCTCGGCGCGCGTAGTAGCCGATCAGGTCGGTGGAGAAAGCCGGGTCGATCAGCGCGTCCACCCTGGGCTTGCCCGCCTCGGCCTGCAGCACATCGGCGAGGTGTTCGGTGTTGTCGATGATCCAGTCCTGCAGTTTCAGCAGCCATTCCTTGCGGCCGTCGGGGCCGATGGCCTCCCATTCCGGCTGGTACAGGCGCAGTTCACGGATCTTGGCCGCGACCGCTTCCGTGCTCTCGTTCGGCACGGTGCCGACGACCTCGCCGGTACCCGGATTGCGTACCTCGATTATTTCGGGGTCCGCCTTCTTCGCCGTCGTCTTGCGCGCTGTCGTCTTCTTGGCCGCGCCGGGCACCGATTCGGTGTTGGTCACTGCTGTTCTCCCACTGACGTTGTGCTGTGAACCGCTGGAAGCTGACTACTGTGAATCAGTTCACTGACCTATGATCGTGGCACAAGATGACGCTACTGTCTTGGGTCGATCTGTCAATGGACGCGGCAGTATTTGTACTCAGAGCACAACTTCGGAGGTATCGTGGTCGCTGCCTCGACCGGTCGCCCGGTGCCCGCGGAGCCCCCGCTGCGGACGGATTCGGATCCGAACGTCGAGATCGTGCGCGACTGGCTGGCCGAATACGTCTACGAGACGATGCGAACCCAGACGCTGGAGCAGATCGTGGACCGGCTCGACAACGCCATCATCGCCCGCATCCCGGAACTCGCCGATCGCGATATCCGCCGCGATCTCGCGGCCAGCACCAGGGCGCACGCCAGGGTCGTGCTGAGCGGACTCACCAGCGACACCTTCGATGTCACGCTGCCCGACGAGGTGCATGCCTTCGCGCGCACGATCGCCCGGCGTGGCTTTCAGTTGCGCCTGTTGTTGCGGACCTATCACGTCGGGCAGGAGGCCGTGCTCGACTACATGACCGATGCCATCGAGGAGCGCCGCCCGCCGCAGCAGATCGAGCGCGCGGTCATGCTGCGGCTGTTCGAGCGATCGACCAGATGGGTCGGCAATTCGGTGGAGGCGCTGACCGACACCTACATGGAGGAGCGTGAGCGGATTCTGCGCGCCGATCTCACTCGCCGCACCGAAACCGTCCGCGCACTACTGGCCGACGACGAATTGGATATCGACCAGGCTTCCATCCGGCTCGGATATCGCCTCGCCCAACACCATGTGGCGTTCGTGCTGTGGGCGGACGACTCGAGCGACGCCGAGATGAGCGGACAGTTGGATCGGGTCGCGGCGCGCTTGGCTGCCGCACTCGGCAGCACTCGAGTGCTGACGGTCCCGTCCGGTGCGAGTGGCATGTGGGCCTGGGTCGGCCTGGACGATGCGGCGGATTTGACCGAACCCGGTCGGCTGGAACGGCTGGCGGCCGGATCGGTGGAGCCGCCGATGCGGGTCGCCTTCGGTGTACCCGCGGGACAGGTCGCCGGATTCCGCAACAGTCATCGCGAAGCGGTCGCGGCCAGGCAGGTGGCCGAACGCGGTGGGGCGCGGATCACCGGGTATCGCGAGGTGGAGATCGCCTACTTGGCGGGCGCCGACGACGCGGCCATGCGCGCTCTGATCGGGCGCGAGTTGCGCGCGGTGGCGGGCCGTGATGCCAATGCCACACGCCTGCGCGAGACGCTGCACGCGTATCTGAAGAGCCATCGCAGCCCGGAGGCCACGGCGAAACTGCTGGGTGTGCACAAGAACACGGTCCGCTACCGGATCCAGCGGATCGAGGAACTGCTCGGCCATTCGATCGAAGCGCGTAGCCTGCCGCTGGAGATCGCACTGGCCTGCGTCGCCACCTATGGTGCGGACGCCCTACCTTGAACTACTACGAACTACTCTGCCTCGGCGACCGCACGGTCGCGGGGCGGCGGCGGTTCGGTGGTGGCCGGTGCGACCCGCACATCCGGTAGATCCGCGAGCAATTGCGTGGTCGCGGCCGCGATGGCGTTGACGGCCTTGTCGACGGCTGCCTTGGTGGTGGAGCTCAGGCCGGACACGCCACCGACCGTACGCACGTACTGCAGTGCGGCAGCATAGATTTCCTGCTCGGTAGGCGCAGGCTCCAGGCCACGAAGGAGGGTGATGTTGCTACTCATGCGTGCACACTACTGCCCGGCGGTGGGGCTCGGCAGTACAAGCAAATTCGGACGGGAAAATCGTTAGACTCGAGCCATGCCTGCCCGCGGTGTACCCACCCTGACCACTTTTCCGTACGACGAGCTGGACAAGCGGGAAGAAGACCATTGGTCGGGGGCCGCGGTATCCGATGACGAGTTGCGCGCCCTGGCGCTCGGCGGCTTCTATTCGGCCCGCTGGGACGCCTTTCACGATGCGCTGCTGCTCGGCCCCGAACGCGACCATCCGCTCGGCGACCGCCGCGAACTGGCCATCGACACACTGACCGGCGCCTGGGGCATCACCGACAGCACCGAGGCGCGGGCGTCGATGGAACAGTTGCTCGAGGGCATGCACGCGCCGCTGTACGCGATGGTGCATCCGCTGGTGATGGCGTCGATCAATGCCAGCGAACGCGACCGCTTCGGCGAGCGGGCCGATCGGCACCGGGCGTTTCTGCGTCAGGTCGGCTCGTTCCGAGGTATGGACAACCCGGAGGCGCTGGTCCGCGACTACGACATCTGGTCGCAGGCGATCAAGATCGGTTTCACCGATCATTTGGCCCGGCCGCTGCCCAGCGATATCCACGCCTGGGATCTGGCCCGGGTGGTCGCGGTGGCCCGAATGGCTTTCACCGCAGGTTATCTCGACGCAGAGATGGCCTGGGACTATCTGATGCGGGCACTGCCGCTGGCACAGCGCAAGTATCAGAACTGGCGCCAATTCGGCGATGCCTACCTGACCGGCTGGACCTACTGGCAGGCATGTGAGGATCTGGCCGAACTGAAGAACGGCGGCGTGGATCGGCGCATGGAGTTACTGCGCCTGTGGACCCGGCCGACCAGCCCGTGGCGGCGGATCGACCTGCAATCAGTTTCCGTCGGGGAGTGAGCGCAGGATCCCGCGGCCGTAGCGCTGGAACTGCCCGTCGTCCACCATGCCGAGGGAATGGCGCTCCACCAGTAACTCCCACTCGGAGTAGAGCTGGGCGACACCGGGATCGGCCGCGCCCGCCGCGCCGTCGCCGCAATCGCGCCGGACGGCGAAATTCACCGCGCAGGTGACGCGCTCGGTATCGGCCCGATCGGTGCCGATGAAATGCAACGTGACGTTTCCGTCGTGCACATCGATACCGGCCTCGCCGCGCACCGAGCCGATTTCACCCGGCGCCGTGGCCGCACCCTCGGTGGTGCGCGCCCACATGACGGCGGGAATGGGTAGCTCGTGCGCGTACTTCTCGTCGGTGCCGATGGAGATGAACAACAGCCGCCCCGTCGTCGCGGCCAGCAGGCCCGGCCCGCTGCCCGCGGGTGGGTGCGCGATCGCGATCGCGGTCTCCAGCACGTATTCGTCGGCGGTGACGTAGCGATGCAGTGCGGCTATCGCCGATTTGGCCTCGCGCTTGGGCGCCATCCGCCGGACGGCGCGATCCACATCGGCTCGGGTCGGTCCGGATTTGCCCCAGGTCGGGGCGGGCGGCTGTAAATCGGGGGCGGCGACATCGATGCGCTGCCCGGCCAGGATCTGGTCGTTGATGCGATCGACGATCTCGCTCGCGGCGGGGAAGTCGTGTTCGGCAATGAGAACTGGTAGGGGAGTGCGGTCGGCGGGCACGCCCGTGAGCACGGGCGTCGGGTAGCGCAGGTAGATCTCGATGACAACAGCATCGTCGGCACGCCGATTCAGCCGCACTTTCAATAGGTCGGTGACCGGCACATCGAGTACGCGCTCGCCTTCGCTGCCCGGCCGCAGAACGATCAACCGCCCGCGTCCGTGCCGCACTATCGCTGTGGGTGTCCGTAGCTCGACTATGTCCATACCCCCTGCGCTCTTATTGTGTCGTCGCTCACGATAGGCCGAACATGCCATGATTGTGACCACTTGGAGTAACCCCGACCGGAGACCTCGGGAACCACCGACGTTCCCCGTCCGTTTACCTGTCGAACTACACCAGCTGCCGAACTGCGCGATGTATCGACTAGACCGTACGCGGTAACGTGGCATGTCCGCATCCGAACCACCGGACGGGACGCGCCCGACGCCACGCTAGGCATGCACCGGAGAAACCGGAAAGGACTGGCCGCCCGGCCTACGCTCTATGAACCGCAAGACAGTGTTTCGCACCCTGGCCATAGTCTCGGGCATCTTGCTCGTGATCTATGCGTTCAGCTATTTCGGCAATGACACACGCGGCTGGAAGAGCGTCGATACCTCGGTGGCGTTGAGTCAGCTCAACGACAAGAGCAATGTCAAGAACGTCCAGATCGACGACCGCGAGCAGCAGGTGCGGATCGAGCTGAACAATGGCAACGACGCGACCTCCGGCTCGAAGAAGATCATCGCCAAGTATCCGGGCGGAAGTGAGACCTCCAATCAGGTCTTCGACGCCGTGCAGAAGTCCGGCGCGCCATTCAACACCGTGGTCAAGCAGGAGAGCTGGTTCACCCAGATTCTGCTGTTCGTACTGCCGATGGTGATCTTGTTGGGGCTGTTCATCTTTGTGATGTCCCGCATGCAGGGCGGTGGTCGCGGCGGCATGATGGGCTTCGGTAAATCGAAGGCCAAACAGCTGTCCAAGGACATGCCAAAGACCACCTTCGCTGATGTGGCCGGTGCCGACGAGGCCGTCGAAGAGCTGTACGAGATCAAGGACTTCCTGCAGAACCCGGTGCGCTATCAGGCGCTCGGCGCGAAGATCCCCAAGGGCGTGCTGCTCTATGGCCCGCCCGGCACCGGTAAGACGCTGCTGGCGCGCGCCGTCGCGGGTGAGGCCGGGGTGCCGTTCTTCACCATCTCCGGTTCGGACTTCGTCGAGATGTTCGTCGGTGTCGGCGCCTCCCGCGTGCGCGACCTGTTCGAGCAGGCCAAGCAGAACAGTCCGTGCATCATCTTCGTCGACGAGATCGACGCGGTCGGCCGCCAGCGCGGCGCCGGCCTCGGCGGCGGTCACGACGAGCGTGAGCAGACGCTGAACCAGTTGCTCGTCGAGATGGACGGCTTCGGTGATCGCACCGGCGTCATCCTGATCGCCGCGACCAACCGCCCCGACATCCTCGATCCGGCGCTGCTGCGTCCGGGCCGGTTCGACCGGCAGATCCCGGTCAGCAATCCGGACCTGGCCGGGCGGCGCGCCATCCTGCGGGTGCATTCGCAGGGCAAGCCGATCTCGCCGGAGGCCGATCTCGACGGCCTGGCCAAGCGCACCGTCGGCATGTCCGGCGCGGATCTGGCCAATGTCGTCAACGAGGCCGCATTGCTCACCGCCCGCGAGAACGGCGCGGTGATCACCGGCGAGCAGCTCGAGGAGTCGGTGGACCGCGTCGTCGGTGGTCCGCGGCGCAAGAGCCGCATCATCAGCGAGCACGAGAAGAAGATCACCGCTTACCACGAGGGCGGGCACACCCTGGCCGCGTGGGCGATGCCGGATATCGAGCCGGTCTACAAGGTCACCATCCTGGCCCGCGGTCGCACCGGCGGCCACGCCATGACAGTGCCCGAGGACGACAAGGGCCTGATGACCCGCTCGGAGATGATCGCCCGCCTGGTGATGGCGATGGGTGGCCGCGCGGCCGAGGAACTTGTGTTCCACGAGCCGACCACCGGTGCGTCCTCGGATATCGACCAGGCCACCAAGATCGCCCGCGCGATGGTCACCGAATACGGTATGAGCGCGCGCCTCGGCGCGGTGCGCTACGGCCAGGAGCAGGGCGACCCGTTCCTCGGTCGTTCGATGGGGATGGGTTCGGACTACTCGCACGAGGTCGCCGGCGCCATCGATGAGGAGGTGCGCAACCTGATCGAGGCCGCGCACACCGAGGCGTGGGCCATTCTCAACGACTACCGCGATGTGCTCGATGTGCTCGCCACGGCGCTGCTGGAGCGAGAGACTTTGCACCGCAAGGATCTCGAGCAGATCCTGAACGCGGTGGACAAGCGGCCGCGGATCACCGCGTTCAACGATTTCGGCGATCGCGTCCCCTCGGACAAGCCGCCGGTGAAGACCCCGGGCGAGCTGGCCGCCGAGCGCGGCGAGCCGTGGCCGCCGCAGGAGTCGTTGCCGCCGCTGCCGCAGCGCGAAGCGGCAACCGCCAACGGCTATCCGGATGCCGGTCACCAGGATCCGCGCTACGGCTACCCGCAGCAGCCCGCGACCGGTTACCCGCGGCCGTCGGCCCCGGGCCCGGCCTACCCGCGCCAGGGTGCGCCTACGCATGGCTCGCGACCGGACTACGGCGCTCCGGCCGGTTGGTCGGCACCGGGTTGGCCGCCGCGCGACGAGCCGCAGCAGCAGTCGGGTCAGCCCGGTCACGGCGGTTGGCAGGGCGAGCCGCAGCCGCGCCACGGTTACCCGCAGCCGCAGCAGCCGTGGGGCCAACAGGGCCGCGAAAACGATCCCTATGACGAGCCCGCCAACGGCACCGGGAATAACGAGGGCGAGAACCGCGATTGGGATGGACCGAACGGTCGGCACTGAAACGGTGGCGGGATTCGCGATGCCCCTGTGGTCACGCGAGTCACCGCCTCCGGGCCCGTCGTTCGTACGCGGGCCAGTGACGATTAGGCTCGACCATCTGGGTGCCGGGTGATTGCCGGTACCCGAGATTTTGGAGGTGTTCTCGCTTGTCGGCCAACAATCACGTCGGCGGCCATGGCAGCGGCAACGCTGCCGTCGACGAAGCGGATAAGGCCCAGCGCAACGGTTCGGGCCCGGCCAAGCCGGATCTGGTGGCACTGGAGACCGGCAGCCCATTCGATCAGGACCGCGCCGAGGCGGCGATCCGGGAGTTGCTGATCGCGGTCGGTGAGAATCCGGACCGCCCCGGCTTGATCGACACGCCCTCGCGGGTCGCCCGCGCCTATCGGGAGATGTTCGCCGGGCTGTACATCGAGCCGGATTCGGTGCTGAACACCACCTTCGACGAGGGCCACCAGGAGCTGGTGCTGGTGCGCGATATCCCGATGTACTCGACCTGTGAACACCATCTGGTGTCCTTCCACGGTGTCGCGCACGTCGGCTACATCCCCGGCCCGCACGGCCGGGTCACCGGACTGTCCAAACTGGCCAGGCTGGTCGACCTCTACGCTAAGCGTCCGCAGGTCCAGGAGCGGCTGACCAGCCAGATCGCCGATGCCATCATGCGCAAGCTGGATCCGCGCGGCGCCATTGTGGTGGTCGAGGCCGAGCATCTGTGTATGGCCATGCGCGGAATCCGCAAGCCCGGCGCGAGCACCACCACCTCCGCCGTGCGCGGCATGCTGCAGTCCAACGCCGCCTCGCGCGCCGAGGCCCTCGATCTGATCCTGCGGAAGTGAGGTAGCGCGCGGTGTCGGGTTCTGGCAACGTCGCACCGCGCGACGGACGCTCCTGCGTGGTGATGGGCGTCGTGAACGTCACCAGCGACTCGTTCTCCGACGGCGGCCGCTACCTCGATCCGAGCCTGGCCATTGCACACGGCATCGAGCTGTATGCGGCGGGCGCCGACATCATCGATATCGGTGGCGAGTCGACCCGGCCCGGCGCGGCGCGGATCGATCCCGAAACCGAAGCCGCGCGGGTGGTTCCGGTCATTCGCGGCTTGGTAGCCGCGGGTGTGCCGACCAGTGTGGACACCATGCGGGCCAGTGTCGCGGAGGCGGCGATCGGGGCCGGTGTCCGCGTCGTCAACGATGTCTCCGGCGGGCGCGCCGACCCAGATATGGTGAAAGTCGTTGCGGCGGCCGAGGTCCCGTGGATCCTCATGCACTGGCGGGCGGGTGCGGACTACCGGCACACCGGTCCGGCGGATCATTACGACGATGTCGTCGCCGAGGTGCTCGCCGAGTTGACCGCGCAGGTGGAGCTGGCCATCGCGGCCGGTGTCGACCGATCCCGACTCGTGCTCGATCCCGGTCTGGGTTTCGCCAAGAACGCCGAACACAATTGGGCGCTGCTGGGTGCGCTGCCCGAACTGGTCGGCCATGGGCTGCCGATACTCATCGGCGCCTCCCGCAAACGTTTTCTCGGCGCCTTGCTCGCCGACGCCGCGGGGCCCCGCCCGCCGGACGGCCGCGAGACGGCCACCGCGACGGTATCGGCGCTGGCCGCGCTGTACGGGGCCTGGGGTGTCCGGGTCCACGACGTGCGCGCCTCGCTGGATGCCATCGCCGTCACCGATGCCTGGCAGCGTGCCCGGCACCGCACGCAAGGAGCCGCGCCATGAAGGCAGCATCGAGCAGCGATTCGATAAGGGGTGGCGGCCGGGAGGCGGGTGGGCCTGACCGGATCGAGCTGCGCGGCCTGCGCGCCTACGGCTATCACGGCTGCTTCGACTACGAACGCCGCGACGGTCAGGAGTTCGTGGTCGATCTGACGGTGTGGGCCGATTTCGCCGCCGCGGCGGCCACCGATGATCTCGCGACCACCATCGACTACGGCGGTCTCGCCGAGCGCGCCGTGCAGATCATTCAGGGTCCGCCGCGCAATCTCATCGAGAAGGTGGTCTCCGAGATCGCCGACGATGTGATGACCGATCCACGCGTCCAGGCGGTCGAGGTCGTGGTGCACAAGCCGTCCGCGCCGATCCCGCACACCTTCGCCGATGTCCGCGTGGTCACCTCGCGGCAGCGGGGGTCGGTGGCATGACCCGCGCCGTGCTGTCGATCGGCTCCAACCTGGGCGACCGGCTCGCGCAGCTGCGCGGTGTCGTCGATGGCCTCGGGCACCGGGTGGTCGCGGTATCGCCGGTGTACTCGACCGCGCCGTGGGGCGGTGTCGAACAGGACGACTATCTCAATGCCATTGTGCTGGCCGATGATCCGGAATTCGGCGCCTGCGACTGGCTGCGCGTCGGCCAGCAATTGGAACAGGCGGCCGGGCGGGTACGCGAGGTGCGCTGGGGCGCGCGCACCCTCGATGTCGATGTGGTCTGGTGTGCCGAGGGCGGGCAGGTCTGCCGCAGCGCCGACCCGGAATTGACCCTGCCGCATCCGCAGGCGCACAACCGGGCCTTCGTGCTGATCCCATGGCTGGATGTGCAGCCGGACGCGGAGCTCGAGGTCGACGGGATCGCACGGCCGGTGCGCTCGTTGCTCGCCGAACTCGATGCGGGGGAACGTGCGGGTGTCCGGCCGACTGAATTCACGCTGCCCGGATCCGAACGGGCCGCGGAGGGATCGGTGTCGTGAAGCTGAAGCCGACCCGAATCCTCGACCTCGTCGCGAATGTCGTCGTCGCGGCCGCCATCGCATGGCTGCTCACTCGCATCGCCTACGGCAGTTTCCCACCGATCTCGATCTACGCGGGCGCCTCGCTGTATCCGGTGGCCGCGATCGAGGTGGCGCTCGGATTCGTGATCCGCTCGCGGGTGAACGATCATCAGATCGGTGATGGCAGTCACCAGTTGCATCCGATCACCGCCGCCCGCGCGGTCGCGCTGGCGAAGGCCTCGGCACAGGTCGGTTCGCTCGCCGCCGGTGTCTGGCTGGGCTTCCTTTTCTGGGTCTTTCCACAGCGCGGCACCTTGAACGCGGCGGGGGCGGACAGTCCCGGCGCCATCGTCGGGATGCTGGCGGGGGTGGCTTTGGTTGCTGCAGCGTTATGGCTGGAGTACTGCTGCCGGGCTCCAGAGGACCCTTCGGACGATCCGGCAACTACATAGCAAATAATCTGTCCGGAATCGTTGCACGGTAATCTGGGCGCGGCTGGCTGATCAAGCTACCCTGGCGTGCATGGTTTCACCCTCCCGTAGCAGCACCTCTCGTCGACGGCGGGACGACGCGGGAAAATTGTTCATCGGCGTATTGATTCTGCTCGGTCTGGTTGCCAGCGTTTTCCTGGTTTTCAGCGACAGTGTGCAGTTTGTTCGGATCGGCTTGGTGGCGGCGCTGTGGGCCGCCGTTATCGGCGCATTGGCCGCGACGCGGTATCGCAAGGAAGCCACGATCGATAAGGCCAAGGTCCGTGACCTGCAGACGGTCTATGAGCTCCAATTGGAGCGCGAGGTCACCGCGCGGCGGGAATACGAACTCGGCGTCGAGGCGCGGGTGCGCGAGGAAGTCGGGGCCGAAGCGGGCGAAATGGCCGCGCTGCGAGCCGAACTCACCGTGCTCCGGCAGAGTCTGCAGCGGCTCTTCGACGGCGATCTACCAATGGATCAACCCGCCCTACGTGCCGATGCGACCCGTATTCAGGAGTTGCCGAGCGCATTCGGAAATTCGTCCAACGATAGCTCGGCGAATGCCGACGGTTGGTTGTATGCCGCATCCCAGCAATCACACAGCACCGTCACCCCGGTCTTCGAGGCCGATCATCCGCAGGCCCCGCTGTTCGCCAGCCCCTTCGACGATCCGGTGACCGCGGAGACCGCCGTGGTATCCATCGACGATCTCGACGATCTCGACGATGCCGAGATCACCGACGTCGATATCGACGACCGGCACTACACCGAATCGCTCGGCTCGACGTCCGGCGGCTGGGCGGACGCGTTCACCGAGGACCCCGATAAGTCCCCGGTTCCGCCACGGCTGGCCCCACTGGACGAGACCCCGCCGCCGCTGGCCCCGCCCGAGCCGTCATTCATCGATCTCTCGACACCGGAGCCCCCGCGTCCCGAACCCGCCCCACGCCCGACGACCTCGGTCCCGCCCGTCGGCACCGCCAGCTCCCGTCGGCGTCGCCGGGTCGACCCCGACGCCGATTCCGGCAACTCCTCCCGCCGCCTCTCGGTAGCCGAGATCATGGCCAACCTCCAGTCGGAGGAAAACGGCCGCAGATAACCTTCGGCACGCCCGAGGTGCGTTGTAAATCACGCAGGTGCCCCGTGGCATCGGCGAACTGTGGCCCGATATCCTCGGACTGAACGTCTGGTACCCGCTTGCCGGGACTGGAACGACATCGAGAGGACAACGTTGACCTCGAGAAGCGTCAACCCTGACAACGCTGCTTCGGGTTATGACCCCGCGCCCGCACGTCTGACGATCGGAATCGTCTCGGCGGGACGCGTCGGCTCCGCACTCGGCGTGGCACTCGAGCGAGCCGGACATGTGGTGTTCGGCGTCGCTGCGATTTCCGATGCCTCCGTGCACCGGGCGCGCACTCGACTACCCGATTCCGAGATCCTGCCCGTCGAACAAATCGCCGCACGCAGTGAACTGTTGCTGCTGGCGGTTCCCGATGCCGAACTGCCCGGACTGGTGCGCGGGTTGGCCTCGGCCGGCGTGGTCCGGCCCGGCACGATCGTCGCGCACACCTCCGGCGCGAATGGCGTCGGCGTGCTCGCCCCGCTGGCCGAGCGCGGTGCACTACCCCTGGCCATCCATCCGGCCATGACCTTCACCGGACACGACGAGGACGTCGCCCGCCTCGGCAATGCCTGCTTCGGCATCACCGCCGCCGACGAGATCGGTTTCGCCATCGCGCAATCGCTGGTGATCGAGATGGGTGGCGAGCCGGTCAAGGTGCGCGAAGAAAACCGCCAGCTCTATCACGCCGCGCTCGCGCACGGCAGTAATCACCTGGTCACGGTGATCCTGGATGCGGTCGAGGCGTTGCGCGCGGCGCTGGTCGGCCCCGGCCTGCTCGGCCAGCAGATCATCGACGATCAGCCCAATGGTTTGGCCGAGCGTCTGCTCGCGCCCTTGGCCTCGGCCGCGCTCGACAACGCACTGCGCCGCGGTCCGGCCGCGCTGACCGGTCCGGTGGCGCGCGGGGACGCGGATGCCGTCGCCGCGCATCTGGCGGCGCTGGTGGCGGTCGATACCCGCCTGGCCGCGGGCTACCGCGCCATGTCGCTGCGCACGGCCGAGCGCGCGAAGGCCGATCCGGCTCTGATCGAGCTGCTGGAAGGAGGCCGATAATGGATCCGACATTGTCCAACGCGTACCGGCGCGGTGAGTTGACCGTGCACCACGATCCCGAGGTGATCGCCGCGGTCTCCAAGGCGCTGCGCGGCGTCGGCCGCACCGTCGGACTGGTGCCGACGATGGGCGCGCTGCACGAGGGGCACCTCGAGATCGTGCGCCGGGCCAAGCGGACGAATCAGGTCGTCATCGTCTCGATCTTCGTGAACCCCTTGCAGTTCGGTGCGAACGAGGATCTGGACAAGTATCCGCGCACCCTCGACGCCGATGTCGAACTGCTGCGCAACGAGGGCGTCGAGCTGGTATTCGCGCCGAGCGCGGCCGATATGTACCCGGAAGGCCCGCGCACCACTGTGCATCCGGGCCCGATCGGCGCCGAACTCGAAGGCGCCAGTCGGCCGACGCATTTCGCGGGCATGCTGACCGTGGTGGCGAAGCTGCTGAATATCGCGCGCCCGACCGAGGCGTTCTTCGGCGAAAAGGACTACCAGCAGCTCACGCTGATCCGGCAGATGGTCCGCGACCTCAATATGGACGTGAAGATCGTTGCGCTGCCGACGGTCCGCGAACCCGACGGTCTGGCACTGTCGTCGCGCAATCGGTATCTCGATGCGGCGCAGCGCGAATCGGCGCTGGCCCTGTCGGCGGCATTGGCCGCTGGTCGGCATGCGGGCGCGTTGGGCGCGGAGGCCGTGCTCGCTGCGGCGCGCGCGGTGTTCGACGCCACCCCCGGCGTCGATGTCGATTACCTCGAATTGCGTTCCGCCACGCTCGGCCCGTCCCCCGCGAACGGCAATGCGCGGCTGCTCGTCGCGGCCAAGGTCGGCGTCACCCGCCTGATCGACAACACCGCCGTCGCACTCGGCGCGCCGGTCGACGGCGGCGGTGTCGTTTCGAGCGACCTGCAAGCAGTCGCTAGCGGTGTCGTTTCGAGCGACCTGCAAGCAGTCGCTAGCGGTGTCGTTTCGAGCGACCCGCAAGCAGTCGCCAGCGGCCCGACACTCCCCGGCTCGCGCGCCGCCGCGAGCGACTCCCAGCCTGCTCAGGCCAACATTTAGGAAAGGCGACAGCGATGTTGCGCACCATGATGAAGTCGAAGATCCACCGCGCCACGGTGACCCACGCCGACCTGCACTACGTCGGTTCGGTGACCGTCGACCAGGATCTGCTCGACGCCGCCGATCTGCTCGAGGGCGAGCAGGTCTGCATCGTCGATATCGACAACGGCGCCCGCCTGGAGACCTACGTGATCGCCGGTGAGCGTGGTTCCGGTGTCATCGGGATCAACGGCGCCGCCGCCCATCTCGTGCACCCGGGCGATCTGGTCATCCTGATCGCCTACGGCATGATGGACGAGCGGGAGCTGACGGAATACGCGCCGAAGGTCGTCTTCGTCGACGAGCGCAATCGCCCGATCGATCTCGGTTCCGATCCGGCGCACGCGCCGGCGGGTTCCGGTCTGGTCACTCCGCGCTCGCTGACCACTGTCTGATGCTGCTGGCCATCGATGTCCGCAATACCAGCATCGAGCTCGGATTGTTCTCGGGCAGTGGTGATCACGCGAAGCTGGTGCGGCACTGGCGGATGCATACCAATCCGCTGCTGACCGCCGACGAATTCGCCATGCAGGTGCGCGGGTTGGTCGGCGAAGACGTGGCACAGATCGTCGGAGTTTCGGCGCTGTCCACCGTGCCGCCGATACTGCGTGAGATCCGATCGATGCTCACTCGCTATTGGGATCAGGTACCGCATGTGGTGGTGGAACCCGGTGTGCGAACCGGTATTCCACTGCTGGTCGACAATCCCAAGGAAATCGGCGCGGACCGCATCGTGAACACCCTTGCCGCACATCATCGTTTCGGCACGGCCGCGATTGTCGTGGATTTCGGTACCGCCACCACCGTTGATCTGGTGTCGGCGAAGGGTGAGTTTCTCGGTGGAGTGCTCGCGCCGGGTGTGGAGATCTCCAGCGAAGCGCTGATCGAGCGGGCCGCATTGCGCCGGGTGGAGTTGGCCCGGCCGCGTTCGGTGGTCGGCAAGAACACTGTGGAGGCCATCCAATCCGGGGCGATTTTCGGCTTCGCCGGTTTGGTAGACGGACTGATCGATCGGATTCGCGATGAATTCGACACCTTCGCCGGTGACGATGTCGCGGTGGTCGCGACCGGTGCCACCGCACCGCTGATAGTGCCGGAATCGGAGACCATCGACCACCATGAGCCGCATCTCACGTTGACCGGATTACGCCTGGTCTACGAGCGTAATCAGCGTCGCAAGGGTGCTTGATATGCCTACCGTGGGTGCGCGCTGATGGCCGGACACTTTGCCGCCGGTTTATGCACTGCTACACTCGCGTCCATGTATTTCCGCGTGAGCACCCAGGAGTGTTGTCGAGGCTGACTGCCTCGACCGTTCGAGGCTGACCTAGTCCCTCGACCGTCGACATACTCCTGGAGATTCGCTCATGCGTTCTTCTGTTCTTTCCATCAATTCGGCACGTAGCGCCTTGTCGGCCACCCCGCCGCTCGATCGTGCGATCTCCTCCGCATTACCCACCCGCCTGCGTCCCGCCGATCTGCTCCGGCTGACCGACGAGGGCGCCGAAGACGTGCTCGCGGGGCGCTACGACCATCTGTTGCCCGCCAATGGAATTTGGCCCGCCGATGAGCGCTGGGCGACCCGGTTGCTCGCCGACGACGAAGTCGATGTCTGGCTGATCAGTTGGACGCCGGGCAAGTCCACCGAATTGCACGACCACGCCGGATCACTCGGCGCACTGACTGTGCTCAGTGGCGCGCTCTCGGAATTCCGCTGGAACGGAACGGAATTGCGCCGCCGCACGCTGACCGCGGGCGACCAGGCCTCGTTCCCGATCGGTTGGGTGCACGACGTGATGCGTGCGCCCGCCGCCATTGAATCCGCGGGACCGCTGGATCCGACGCTCAGCGTGCACGCCTATTCTCCGCCGCTCACCGCCATGTCCTATTACGAGGTCACCGGACACGGCACACTGCGGCGCTCCCGAACCGTCCTCACCGACCAGCCCGAAGGTGATATGTAATGACCCGTTTGACCATCGATCAGATGCTCGAGAACGCACGGGCCCGCCTGAAGCGGATCTATGCCTTCGAAACACCGAAGGCGATCGACCGGGGCGCGATTCTGGTGGACATCCGGCCGCAGGCGCAACGCGCTCGCGAGGGCGCACTGCCCGGCGCGCTGGTGATCGAACGGAATGTCCTGGAATGGCGTTTGGATCCGTCGAGTTCAGCTCGGTTGGCGCTGGCCACCGATCACGAGGTGGAATGGATCGTTGTCTGCTCGGAGGGCTATACCTCCAGTCTCGCCGCTGCCGCGTTGCAGGAACTCGGTCTGCACCGGGCCACCGATGTGATCGGCGGCTACCAGGCATTGAAGGCGGCCGGCCTGCTCGCCGTCGGAGTTCGGGCGCCGCACTTCGCCCGTGAGGTCGAGGCGCTCGCCACACTGTAATTAGGCCGAACCACTTCCATCTCGAAACATACGGGCGTGCAATGGCTTTCGGTTGATTGCCGGAACGCGTCCGATATTCGGCGTGCGCGCGAAGCCCGGAATGCGGGGTGTTTTGCCGGGTTCGGGCCGATGTCGGCTCGTTACTGGTGGACAGTGGCCGGGCGGCTCGCAAAACGGTTTTTGGTGCCCGCTAGTGTTGTCGGACGTGAGTGAGCGAAGCGAGCGAACCATCAGCACAGCAGCAATGCTCGCGACGGAGCCGAGCGTCAGCGAGGCGCAGTCGTGAGCACCCCGAACACGCCCTCGTCCGGTCGCTCCTCGGGCTCGGTTCCCGCGGGGCAATCCAACCGTCCCGCCGTCGAAGCGGATGACGTCCCGGAGCAGATGCGGATTCGGCGCGAGAAGCGCGAGCGGCTGATCGCAGACGGCGGTGACGCGTATCCGGTGGTGGTGCCGCGCACGCATACTCTCGGCGAAATTCGGACCGCCTATCCGGACCTCGAGCCCGACACTCGGACCGGTCTGAGTGCCGGTGTCGTCGGCCGCGTCATTTTCCTGCGTAATACCGGCAAGCTGTGTTTCGCGACGCTGCAGGAGGGCGACGGCACCAAGTTGCAGGCGATGATCAGCCTCAATGGTGTCGGCGCCGACGCGCTGGCGGCCTGGAAGGCCGATGTCGACCTCGGTGACTTCGTATTCGTGCACGGCGAGGTGATCTCTTCGCGGACCGGTGAATTGAGCGTCATGGCCGATTCCTGGTCGATGTCGGCCAAGGCCCTGCGGCCGTTGCCGGTGGCGCACAAGGAGATGAACGAGGAGTCGCGGGTCCGGCAGCGCTATGTCGATCTGATCGTGCGTCCCGAGGCCAGGGAAATGGCCAGGACCAGGGTCGCGGTGGTGCGCGCGATGCGCAATGCGCTCGAGCACCGCGGCTTCCTCGAGGTGGAGACCCCGATGCTGCAGACGCTGCACGGCGGTGCCGCGGCGCGGCCGTTCCGTACCCATTCCAACGCCCTCGATATGGATCTCTACCTGCGAATTGCGCCCGAACTGTTCCTCAAGAGATGTGTGGTCGGCGGCCTGGAACAGGTCTTCGAGATCAACCGGAACTTCCGCAACGAGGGCGCCGACTCCACGCATTCGCCGGAGTTCGCAATGCTGGAAACGTATCAGGCATACGGCACCTACGATGACTCCGCGCGGATGGTTCGGGAATTGGTGCAGGAAGTTGCCGAGGAGGTGTTCGGCACGCAGGTGGTGACCCTTGCCGATGGCACCGAATACGATCTCCGGGGCGAGTGGGCAACGGTCGAGATGTACCCTTCGCTGTCCGATGCACTCGGCGTCTCGGTGACTCCGGAAACTTCGATCGAGGAATTACGCGCGCTGGCAGATCGGGTCGGTCTCGAAATTCCCGAGGACAAGGGCTATGGCCACGGCAAACTGGTCGAAGAACTGTGGGAGCACCAGTACGGTGACAAGCTCTACGCGCCGACTTTCGTCCGCGACTTCCCGGTCGAGACATCACCGCTGACCAGACAGCATCGCAGCAAGCCCGGAGTTACCGAGAAGTGGGACCTCTATGTGCGCGGCTTCGAGTTGGCAACTGGCTATTCGGAGTTGGTCGATCCGGTGATCCAACGCGAGCGGTTCGTCGATCAGGCGCGGCTGGCCGCACAGGGTGATGACGAGGCGATGGTGCTCGATGAGGACTTCCTCGCCGCGATGGAGCACGGCATGCCGCCGACAACGGGTACGGGTATGGGAATCGATCGGTTGTTGATGGCACTGACGGGTTTGGGAATCCGGGAAACGATACTGTTCCCAATTGTGCGTCCAGTCACGCGCTGACGATCGGATTGCACATCAGAGGCTCGGGTTGGAATTTTCGGAATTCGGGGTATTCTTACGTCGGGTAATCGGCCTAGTATGCGGGTCGCACGATTTCGAGAGGACGTTCATCTCATGGCAAAGAAGGTCACCGTTAGCCTGATCGACGATGTCGATGGTGAGTCCATCGCGGACGAGACCATTGAGTTTGCGATCGACGGTGTGTCGTACGAGATCGACCTGTCGTCGGCAAATGCTGCACAGCTGCGCGACGGACTGGAACAGTGGGTTTCGAGTGCTCGGCGCGTGAGTGGCCGACGCCGGGTCAAGGCCGCGGTCGGTGCGGCTGCTACGAGCCCGAAGAGCCGGGTCTCGATCGATCGTGAACAAAGCGCCGCAATTCGCGACTGGGCGCGCCGGAATGGACACAAGGTCTCCGCGCGGGGTCGTATCTCCGCCGACATCACCGACGCGTACAACAAGGCCGCGAAGGGCTGAGTTCTTTTTTTATTGGGCTGCCGCCCGGGCGAATCGTGCGACGCCCGGGCGGCGGCTCGTTTGCGATACGCCTTCGATATGAGGAAGGCCGGGGGTCGGGGATCTCGTTGACTGATCTTGCTCGCGGTACCAGGAAGCGGCACCATGGAACTGTGCGAAGGGTGTCACTGGCGGTATGGAGAGATGAGGTATCGGCGCGGTGACTGGTTTCGTCGGATCGTTGTTGCGGTTCACCGATGACGAGGGCCGTCAGCAGGAGTTCATGCTCACCGCGGACCAGGAGCGCGTCACCATCGGGCGTTCCCCGCACGCCGATGTGGCGTTGCGCTGGGACGCGGAGGTCTCGCGCCTGCATGCCGCGATCGAATACCTCGGCGCACACTGGACCATCGTCGATGACGGCCTTTCCCGCAACGGCACTTTCGTCAACGGCGAGCGACTCGTCGGCCGGCGCAGGCTGATGGCGGGCGATCGGATCCGGGTCGGCACCTCGCTGGTGTCGTTCCACGATTTCGGTGGTGTGGCCGATGACGCGACTCGAACCTCGACCGGCACGATTCCCACGCTGCGCTCGCTGACCGACACCCAGCGCTCGGTGCTGATCGCACTGTGCCGTCCGTATAAGAACGGGGCAGGTTTCGCGACCCCGGCCTCTAATCAGCAGATCGCCGAGGAATTGTTCCTCAGTGTCGACGCGATCAAGACCCATCTGCGCGCGCTGTTCGCCAAGTTCGGTGTGGAAAATCTGCCGCAGAATCAGAAAAGGGTCCGACTGGCCGGTTTGGCCATGCAGAGCGGGCTGATCTCTGATCGGGACTTGTGAGTCCACCCCCTGGTGCCAACTGTGGACGGTGGCTTAGGTAGCCGAGCGCCTCAACCATGGATGGTCCGGACGGTAACCGGTGTACTTGACTCATCGCCGGACCGAATAAATCGGACCAGGTCCGGGTTTCGAGGCAGGAGAAATTCATGTTCGCGCTACGACTCGCCGCGCTGGTGGCAGCCACCCTCGCAACCGGCCTGATCGCGGGCGTTTTCTACGCTTATGCGATATCGGTGATGCCCGCGCTGAACCGCACCGGTGATCGCACGATGATCGATGTGATGCAGAAGATCAATGTGGTGATCATCAACCCGTGGTTCATGATCGGGTTCCTCGGCACCGTCGGTTTCACCGTCGTCGCGGCCGCACTGCATTTGGGCAAGGATCACCGCACCACGTTGATCTGGCTCGGTGTCGCCCTGGTGCTCAATGTGATCGCGTTCGCGGTGACCTCCGGATTGAATGTGCCGCTGAACGATCAACTGGCGGCCGCGGGTGATCCGGCGCAGATCGGTGACCTGGTCAAGGTGCGCGCCGATTTCGAATCCGCTTGGGTCCGTTGGAATATCATCCGCGCGATCATCCATACGCTGGCCTTCCTGGTGCTGTGCGGCGCGCTGTTCGTGGTCGGCATCCAGCACGGTCGCACGCAGGCCTCGGGTTCAGCTGGTGCGCAGCAGGTTTCGCAGGATCGGCCGGCGGCGCAGTTCGGCGCGCCGACCGCTGGTCAGCCGCACCAGGCGCCGATCATGGCTCAGCAGTTCGCATTTCGGCCCGCTACCGCGCAGTATGGTTCGCCCGCGACCGGGGGCCGCTACCTCGGTTAGGGGGTTATCTGTGCCGCCGTCGGCGGGTCGATCACTGATCGACTCGCCGACGGCGGTTTTTGGGGATAGCAACTCCGAATCCGATACGTCGGCGATCGTTCTCGCGACGCCCGATTTCGTCGTTCTGGCGACCGTCACGGGCGGGGTGGGCAACGATGCCGCCACGACCGGGAGAACGCGCCTGAGGCCGATCTACGCGCCGAAAACGGCGTCCCTGCGGCCGCCTCGAATGCGGGTCGCGATGATTCGTGCGGGGACTTCGACGAACCACCTCCATGGCGGCCATAAGTTGCGCTACGTTCTGGAACACGTTCCAGATTTTGGAGGTCGCCATGCGGGGTGTTCCAGGGGTCGCGCTCGTCATCGGCGTGCTCGCCGCGCTGTGGGTCGGTGCGGCGGGGCCGGCGCGGGCCGAGTATCCGGTCGACTACAACTTCTTCGCGGGGATTCCGAATGAGCTGATCAACCATGGTGGTTCGCTGCCGGGCTCGAATGACTGGTCGTGTAAGCCGAGTGCCGAGCATCCCGATCCGGTTGTGCTGGCGCACGGCACCGGTGGTGGTGCGCAGACCAATTGGGGCCTCTACGCACCGTTGCTGGCCAACGAGGGTTACTGCGTCTTCTCACTGACCTACGGCGCCTACGACCTGCCGTGGCCGATCTCCGCGGTGGGCGGCATGCTGCCGATCGAGCAGAGCGCGGTGCAGTTCGGCGCGTTCGTGGATCAGGTGCTGGCGGCGACCGGTGCGAACAAGGTGGATGTGGTCGGGCATTCGCAGGGCACGGTCATGCCGAACTATTACGCGAAGCGCCTCGGCGGCGCGGACAAGATCGATAAATATGTATCGATCGCACCGGCCTGGCAGGGCTCCAACGCGGGCGGCGGTGCGGACATGGCGGCATTTGCCGATCGCCTCGGGGCCGGGCCCTTCTTCCAGGCTGCGGTCGGTTCGCTGTGCCAGGCCTGTACCGAGTTGTTGCGCGATTCCGCGTTCCTGAAAGACCTCAACAGCGACGGCGTCTACGTCCCCGGCATCACCTACACCAACATCATGGCCGGTCTCGACGAGATCGTCGTCCCCTACAGCTCGGGTTTCGTCACCGGACCGAACGCGACCAACATTGTCGTACAGGACGGCTGCGCGTCGGACTTCTCCGAACATCTGGCCATCGCGGGCAGTCCGCGCACCGCTCGCTTCGTCCTGAATGCCCTCGATCCGGCGCACGCGCGTGCGGTGCCGTGCGAGTTCGTGCCGCCGTTCACCGGGTAACACCATGGTTGGGAAGCGCTGAGCGGCGATTTCGCTCAGGGCAAAACCTGAGCGGAAACGTATCCCGCAACGAGCACGTTATGAGTGAATGACCGTGCTGTCGCCGGTCCCCAATAGGGTGGACTGGAGGCGGCGTAATCCCCTGCCAACTAGAGTGGAGGTCGGGGCCGCAACCCCCGGGCTTCATGGCAGGCTGACGCCACAGAAGCGTCGGACGCCAGAATGTCGGAGCAGGAGAGTGAGGGAGCGATGTTCGAGAGGTTCACCGACCGCGCGAGGCGTGTCGTTGTCCTGGCCCAAGAAGAGGCCCGGATGCTCAACCACAACTACATCGGCACCGAGCACATCCTGCTTGGGTTGATCCACGAGGGCGAGGGCGTAGCGGCGAAGTCGCTGGAGTCCCTTGGTATTTCGCTGGAGGGTGTGCGCAGCCAGGTGGAGGAGATCATCGGCCAGGGCCAGCAGGCCCCGTCCGGTCACATCCCGTTCACCCCGCGTGCCAAGAAGGTGCTGGAACTGAGTCTGCGCGAGGCGCTGCAGCTCGGCCACAACTACATCGGCACCGAGCACATCCTGCTCGGCCTGATCCGTGAAGGTGAGGGTGTCGCGGCGCAGGTGCTGGTGAAGCTGGGTGCCGATCTCAACCGGGTGCGCCAGCAGGTCATCCAGCTTTTGTCCGGATACCAGGGCAAAGAGCCGGTCGAATCCGGTTCACGCGGCGAGGCCGGGACTCCGTCCACCTCGCTGGTGCTCGACCAGTTCGGCCGCAATCTGACCCAGGCCGCCCTCGAAGGCAAGCTCGACCCGGTCATCGGCCGCTCGAAGGAAATCGAGCGCGTCATGCAGGTGTTGAGCCGCCGCACCAAGAACAACCCGGTCCTCATCGGCGAGCCCGGTGTCGGTAAGACAGCGGTGGTCGAGGGCCTGGCCCAGGCCATCGTCAACGGCGAGGTCCCGGAGACGCTGAAGGATAAGCAGCTCTACACCCTCGACCTGGGTTCCCTGGTCGCGGGCAGCCGCTACCGCGGTGACTTCGAAGAGCGCCTGAAGAAGGTGCTCAAGGAGATCAACACCCGCGGCGACATCATCCTGTTCATCGACGAGCTGCACACACTCGTCGGTGCCGGTGCCGCCGAGGGCGCGATCGACGCGGCCTCGATCCTGAAGCCGAAGCTGGCCCGTGGCGAGCTGCAGACCATCGGTGCGACCACCCTCGACGAGTACCGCAAGTACATCGAGAAGGACGCCGCACTCGAGCGCCGGTTCCAGCCGGTGCAGGTCGGCGAGCCGACGGTCGAGCACACCATCAACATCCTCAAGGGTCTGCGCGACCGCTACGAGGCGCACCACCGGGTCTCCATCACCGATGGCGCGCTGGTGGCCGCGGCGACGCTGGCCGATCGCTACATCAACGACCGGTTCCTGCCGGACAAGGCGATCGACCTTATCGACGAGGCCGGTGCGCGCATGCGCATCCGTCGCATGACCGCTCCGCCGGACCTGCGCGAATTCGACGACAAGATCGCCGATGCGCGCCGGGAGAAGGAAAGCGCGATCGACGCGCAGGACTTCGAGAAGGCGGCGCGACTGCGCGATAAGGAAAAGCAGCTGGTCGCCAAGCGGGCCGAGCGCGAAAAGCAATGGCGCTCCGGTGATCTCGACGTCGTGGCCGAGGTCGACGACGAGCAGATCGCGGAGGTGCTGGCCAACTGGACCGGTATCCCCGTCTTCAAGCTCACCGAGGAGGAGACCACCCGTCTGCTCCGTATGGAGGACGAGATCCACAAGCGGATCATCGGCCAGGAGGATGCCGTCAGGGCGGTCTCCAAGGCGATCCGCCGTACTCGTGCCGGTCTGAAGGATCCGAAGCGTCCGTCGGGCTCGTTCATCTTCGCCGGTCCGTCCGGTGTCGGTAAGACCGAGCTGTCCAAGGCGCTGGCGAACTTCCTGTTCGGCGACGACGACGCGCTCATCCAGATCGATATGGGCGAGTTCCACGACCGCTTCACCGCATCGCGGCTCTTCGGTGCCCCTCCCGGGTACGTGGGCTACGAAGAGGGCGGCCAGCTCACCGAAAAGGTGCGCCGCAAGCCGTTCTCGGTCGTTTTGTTCGACGAGATCGAAAAGGCACACCAGGAGATCTACAACACCCTGTTGCAGGTCCTCGAGGACGGTCGTCTCACCGACGGCCAGGGTCGTACGGTCGACTTCAAGAACACCGTGCTGATCTTCACCTCGAACCTGGGCACCTCGGATATCTCCAAGGCCGTTGGTCTGGGCTTCACCCAGAGCAATGCCGAGGGCTCGAACTACGAGCGGATGAAGCTCAAGGTCAACGACGAGCTGAAGAAGCACTTCCGGCCCGAGTTCCTCAACCGTATCGACGATGTCATCGTCTTCCACCAGCTCACCACGGATCAGATCGTGGAGATGGTGGATCTGATGATCGGCCGCGTCGCCAAGCAGTTGAAGAACAAGGACATGGAGATCGAGCTCGCCCCGCAGGGCAAGGCGCTGCTGGCCAAGCGCGGCTTCGATCCGGTGCTCGGTGCTCGGCCGCTGCGTCGGACCATCCAGCGCGAGATCGAGGACCAGTTGTCGGAGAAGATCCTCTTCGGCGAAATCGGTGCGGGTCAGACCATCGTGGTCGATGTCGAGGGCTGGGACGGCGAGGGCTCCGGCGAGGACGCCAAGTTCACCTTCACCGCTAAGGCGAAGCTGACCAAGGAGCCCGCGACGGACGAGAAGCCCGAGGTCGTGCTCACGGGTGCGGGTGAAGGCACCGTGGCCGAGGCCGCCGGCGAGTAAGTCTCACGGCTCGAAAATGCCGCCCACCAATTTCCGGTGGGCGGCATTTTTCGTTCGTGCCCGCGGTGTGAGCAGCGGCGTACCGTGGGGAGCGTTCATCGAATTTCCGACACGGGGGTGCTAGGTGACGAATTCAGATCTGACGCTGATTGCCGTATTGCTGGATCGCTCGGGGTCCATGCAATCGATCAAATCCGATACCGAGGGCGGCTTCGACGCCTACGTCGAGGAACAGCGCAAGGTGCCGAAGACGACGCTGGTGACGTTGGCTCAGTTCGATACCGAGTACGAACTGGTCTACGCGAATCGGCCGATCGGTGCGGTGCCGCCGCTGAGCCTGCAGCCGCGCGGCGGCACGGCGCTGTATGACGCGGTGGGGCGGCTCGTCACCGACGTCGGCAGCGAACTCGCCGCGCGTCCCGAGCACGAGCGGCCCGGCACGGTGATCGTCGTGGTGCTCACCGACGGGCATGAGAATTCCAGTCGGGAGTGGACGCATCCGGCGGTGAAGGCGCTGATCACCCAGCAGCAGGAGAGTTACTCCTGGGACTTCGTATTCCTCGGCGCGAATATGGATGCTGTGGCCGTAGGTTCCGCACTGGGCTTCGACCCACGCCGTTCGCTCACCTATGGCGCGACACCCGCGGGTGCCGCCGGTGTATTCGCTTCGGCCGCGGCATATTCGGCGCGGCGCAGCATGGCCGCGCCGGGACAGGCTGTGGATGGATTCACCGATGCCGAGCGGAAGGCGGCCAATCCGGACGGGAAGTAGTTCTTCCAACCGGAATGTCGCGGTCGCGAGGGGCGCGACCGCGGCATTTCTCGTTTCCGGATCAGGCAGGCGGGTTCGTGAACCGGGCCAGTGCCGGGGCGAAGGCGCGGGCCAGTTCGCCGGGGACGATCAGTTCATCGATCCCGTACTTCTCCCGGCGATATTCCAGCACCTCGGCGACAACCATCGGATCGGCGTCCAGCACACCCGCCGATCCGGCCGCCCGCAGTCCGTCCGCGGTGAGGCCGAGTCGCTTGCTCAGCCAGCACGGCAGCTCGTCACCGATGCCGACCAGCTGATGGGTGAAGCGCACATCGCGATCGGTGTTGTCCCGCACCACCCGCACCATTTCGGCAAGGTCGGTCTCGGTGGCCTCGGGTCCGGCCGCCAGCAGGATGCGATCGGCGAAACCCGCTGCGACGGCGAGCATTCGGGGTCCGTTGGCGGCAACGACGACCGGTGGTACCGGATCGACCTGTGCGCGAACGGCTTGTACGGTGGCTATCAGCTGTTCGCGACGCTGCGCCGCCGAACCCCATGGCATCCCTAGCCGTTCGGCCTCCGAACTCGCATCGGGACGCCCCGACCCGATGCCGAGCTCGAATCGTCCATCCGAAAGCAGTTGCAGCGCAGCGGTTTCCCGCACGGTGACGGCCGGATTGCGCAGCGGAGCGGCCAGCACGTTCGGCCGCACCCGCACCATGGTGGTGACCGCCGCCGCGGCCGCCAGCGCCGGGAACGGCGATGGCGTGTTCAGTGTGTCCGGAAGCAGGATCGTCCGATAGCCCTGCTGCTCGGCATCCTGTGCCGCACGGGCCCATTCGGCGCCCGAACGCGGTGTGATGACGATTCCGAAGGTCATGGCCGCGGGCTGTGTGAAAATGTTCATGCCCCAACCATGCTCGTTGTGAGCCTTTCCGGGCATCGGCCTCTCGACGATATTCGCCCTACGCCTGCATGCGTAGGTGATGGGTGCAGCGAATGCCGTCTACTCGATATTTGCTACTCGGTGACGCGGCTCACCCAACATCGTTTTCTGAATTATTGCCGGTGCGTGCGTATGGCCGCTTGCCGTGGCCGCAGGCTCACTACCTAGGTTCTCGCACGAGGTTGCGAGGTGTGACGAGCGCCGACCGAATCACCGCGCGAGCAGACTTGCCGCGTGCTCGAGTGCTACTGCCAGCCGGGGCGGACCAGGCCGGATTCGTAGGCCATCACGACCAACTGGGTGCGGTCGCGGGCGTCGAGTTTCATCAGGATGCGGCTGACGTGGGTGCGGGCGGTGGCGGGGCTCATGAAGAGGCGTTCGCCGATTTCGGCGTTGGTGAGGCCCTCGGCGACGAGGGCCATCACCTCGCGTTCGCGGTCGGTGAGTTCGGTGAACGCGGCGGGCGGGGGTTGTTTGGCGTGGGCGGAGAATTCGGCGATGAGGCGGCGGGTGACGCCGGGGGAGAGCAGCGCGTCGCCCGCGGCGACCACCCGGATGGCGCGCACGAGGTCGGCTGGTTCGGTGTGTTTGACCAGGAAACCCGTCGCGCCGGCGCGCATTGCCTCGAAGACGTATTCGTCCAGTTCGAAGGTGGTCAGGACGACCACCTTGACCTCGGCGAGTTTCGGATCCTCGGCGATCATCCTGGTGGCGGCCAGGCCGTCCAGGACCGGCATTCTGATATCCATCAGGACCACATCGGGGGTCAGGCTGCGGGTCATCCGGACGGCCTGCTCGCCATTATCGGCCTCGCCGACCACTTCGATGCCGTCCTGTGCGTCGAGCAGCGCGACGAACCCGCCGCGCACCAAGGCTTGATCGTCGGCAACCAATACTCGGAGCCCGCCCGTCTCCCGGCCGCCACCCCGCATCGAATCGCCTTGCGATCCTGTATTCATCTGGCCTCCTCCTGAGCCCCCACCTGGGACGGTAGCCGAGCCACCACCCGGAACCCGCCGCTGGGCCGCGGACCCGCGATGAGCTGGCCGCCGAGGGCGTGCGCGCGCTCGCGCATGCCGAGGATGCCATTGCCGCCGCCCGGTCCGGACTTCGATTGTGTCCCGGGGCTGCGGGCGTTGTCGATGGTGATCTCGACCGAGTCCGCGGCGTAGCGCACGGTCACCGCGGCGGGGGCGCCGGGCGCGTGGCGCACCACGTTGGTCAGCGACTCCTGGATGATGCGCGCCGCCGCCACATCGACGACGCTGGGCAGTTTGTGTGCGGTGCCGATGACGCGGGTGTCGACGGTGAGGCCGGCCGCGCGGGCGCGCTGGAGCAGTGCGTCCAGATCCTCGATGCTCGGCGCCGGGCTCCGCGGGGCGGCGGGTCGCGGCGGTGCCTCGGCGACTACCGAATTGTCTTGGGTCCGTTCGGAATCTCGGCGGTCGGTGGTGGATTCGGGGGTGCGCTCGGCGTCAACGGCCGGCTCGTCCGGCGCGACGGGCGTCGGGCTGCCGCTGCGGATCGCGTGCAGCAGCGTATGCACTTCGGCCAGCGCGTCCTTGCTCGCCGATTTGATCGCGGCAAGCGCGGATTCGGCCTGTTCCGGCTTTTTGTCGAAGAGCTCGAGCGCCACCGAGGACTGCACGTTGATCAGCGAAAGGCTATGCGCCAGCACGTCGTGCAACTCGCGCGCTATCGCGAGCCGCTCCTCGCTGGCCCGCCGCTCGCGCTGTGCCTCCTCGTCGCGGCGTGCCGCCTCGGCCCGCTGCCTGCGCGCCACCAGTGCCGCCTTGCGCTGGCGGATGCCCTCGGCGATCGCGACGAGCACACCGAGCCAGGCGATCATGCCGAATGCGAGCCGTGGGTCGGCCGGGTGCCCGATCATGGTCGGCAGTGGCCAGACCAGTGCGAGATAGCCGATCGGCGCGAGTGGATAGGTCCACCAGCGTGATCCGACGATCGCGGCGGTGAGGAAGGCGATCACCAGCGATACGAAGATCGGGCCGTAGCCGTAGCCGCGCAGCAGGTACACCGCGCAGGACGTGATCGTCACGAGCAGGACCGGCAGCGGGTACGGGCGGCGTAGCGGCAACGCCATCGGACCGACCAGCAACAGCACGTAGCCGAACACGTCGAGCGAGTGCACTCCGGTCTGGCTCAGATTGGCGCCGCGCCCCCCGGCGACCTGGATCACCCCGACGACGAACGCGAGGACCCAGTCCTGAACGACCGGGCCACGTTTCGATTCCCCTGGCGCTGTCACACATGCAGCCTATTAGCCGCAACGCCGCCAGACGTCCGCCGCGCTACGTATGTGTGGAAGTCGATGCACGTAGTCCTGTGTGCGTATGTCGAACGTCGCCGCGCGACGGATGTGTCAGCCCTGGTCGGGGCGGATTCTCGGTGCATGACAGATTCCATCGTGGTCACCGCAGGGCTGACCAAACGCTACGGCACCCACACCGCCGTCGAGGGCGTGCACATGAACGTCGCGCGCGGCGAGATCTACGGCTTCCTCGGTCCGAACGGAGCGGGCAAGACGACCACGCTGCGCATGCTGGTCGGGTTGATCCGGCCCAGTGCCGGCACCGCCACCGTGCTGGGGCATACCCCGGGCGATCCGGCGGTAGTGCGCCGCATCGGTGTCCTCATCGAGGGGCCGGGCTTCTACCCCTACCTCTCCGGCCGCGACAACCTGCGGGTACTCGCGAAGTACCGCGGCCTCGACCGCGCCGACGTCGAGGAGGCGCTCGATCGTGTCGGCCTCGCCAACCGCGCCGACGACAAGTTCCGCACTTATTCCCTTGGCATGAAGCAGCGCCTAGGTGTCGGCGCGGCCCTGCTCGGCCATCCCGATCTGCTGATCCTGGACGAGCCGACCAACGGCCTCGACCCGCAGGGCATGGCCGAAATGCGTGAGCTCATCACGACTCTCGCCAGTGATGGCCATACGGTATTGCTGTCCAGCCACATGCTGAGCGAGGTGCAGGAGATCTGCGATCGCGTCGGCGTTATTTCCGGTGGCAAGCTGCTGACCGAATCCACTGTCGCCGAATTGCGCGGCGCCTCTTCGCTTTTGCTCCGGGCCGAACCGCTGGAGGTGGCATTCCCCGCAGTGCGCCGCGTGGTCGGCGAGCGTTCGGCGATGTTGACCGCGGGCGGTATTCGGATCGAGGCCGGTGCGGCCACCGCCCCGATGGTCGCCCGCGCGGTCGTCGAATCCGGCGCGGATCTGCTGGAACTGCGGACCGATGAGAAGTCCCTGGAAGAAGTGTTCTTCGAAATGACCCAACTGGAGCCGGTGAAATGAACGGGCAGACAATGAAAGACCTGATGGCGAGCACGAAAGCGGAAATGCTGCGACTGCGTAAGTGGCCGGCGTTCTGGATCATTCTCGGAACCTGGATTCTGTTGAATCTGACGTTCTCCTACCTCTTCAATTACCTCGCCTACTCCTCGGGCGATATGAAGACGATGTCCAATGGTTTGCCGAAAGACGTTCTGCTGCACCAGATGCTGCCTGCGGCGGTGCCGGAGGTATTCACTCAGGGCATGGCGATGTTCGGTGGTGCGCTGATGCTCATTCTCGGCGCGCTGACCATCGGCAGCGGATATGGCTGGGGCACTTGGAAAACCGTGCTCACCCAGGGGCCGTCGCGGACCACTGCGATCAGCGGTGCGCTGATCAGCCTGGCGCTCACGGTTGTCGCGCTGGTGGGCGTCGCGTTCGTGGCCGATATCGGCGTCGCCTCGATCATCGCGACCACGCAATCGCAGTCTCTCGCATTGCCGGGATTGGGCCAGGCGGCGAACGGAATCATCACCGGCACAGCGATTCTCGGAATGTGGACGCTGGCGGGTGCGCTGATCGGGGCGATCGCCCGCGGTCCGGCACTGGCCGTCGGCCTCGGTCTGGTCTGGGTGCTGGTGGTGGAGAACCTGTTGCGCGGCGTGGCGGCGATCTTCAGTCCGATCAAGGTGATCACCGATCATCTGCCCGGCACCGCGGCGGGCTCGATGGCCGGGGCGATGCGGACGGTGGAGGGGCCATCGACGCCGGGGGTGCTGGACATCTTGTCGCGGACACAGTCGCTCATCGCGCTGGTGGCCTACGTCGCGCTCTTCGTGGCGGCCACGATGTGGCTGGTGCGGCGGCGCGATATCGTCTGACACCCGGGACACCGAAACCGTTGGTGGACAACAGTTCGTCAGCGGTTTCGGTGCTCTTGCGTTCGCTCATCGCAGTACGGCACGGGCCATCCCGGTCAGGGCCGCCGTGATCTGTGCGGAGGTGAGTCCCCGTTCGCGCTGCTGCTGGTAGACCTCGGCGGCCAGCGGTGCGAGCAACGGATCGACCATCGCGTCCGGCTCCTCGACATCCGCGGCCACCAGTAGCGATCGCACGTGCAGATACCAGAATCCGTACGCGCCGGTCGCGAACCGCGCACCGCCGGTCTCCGCGCCGAGCACCAGATCCGCGTGCCCGTCCAGCAATTCGACCATCGCGGCGTAGAAAGCGGCCAGCCGCTCGGCGGGTGCGGCGCCGGGGCCGAGCGGCGGCGCACCGCGCAGCAACTTCTCCTGCAGGGCGCGTTCGTGTTCGTCCAGTAGTGCGACGGCGATCGAATTCTTATCCGGATAGCGGCGATACAGCGTGCCGCGCCCGACCCCCGCCGCCTTGGCGATGTCGTCCATCGTGACGGTGCGCGGATCCCGGGTAGCGAACAGTTCGGCGGCCGCGGCGAGCACCTTGGCCCGGTTGCGGGCCGCGTCAGCGCGCTCGGCCGGCGCCGCGGATTCCGCCGTCGAATGCCCGCTGAGCAGGTCCATATCGCTGTTCATGGTCCCGACTGTACTCGATTTCCGAGGTAAATGGACATTGTGTCCGGTTGTCGCTAGAGTCGATCTCATCGACAAGTGGACGTAATGTCCACTTATGCGAGACCTGCTGTCGCTATCAGAAGAGGCCGATCATGAGCACGTTGTTGCACCTGGATGCCAGCGCCCGGAGCCGTTCCATCAGCCGGGAACTGAGTGCCGAATTCGGCGAGGCGTGGCGCGCCGAGAATCCGGCGGGCGGCTACATCTACCGCGATCTGGCGGCCCAGCCGGTGCCCTTCATCGACGAGGCGTGGACCGAACTGTGTGACGCCGCACTCGCGCAGCCGACGACCGACCTGAGCCGCCTCGCCGAACTGGTCCGCACCCCTGAACAAGCCGCCGCTTGGGCGATCGTGCGGCCACTGCTGGCCGAGGTGCTGGCCGCCGAGGTGATCCTGATCGGTACCCCGATGTACAACTATTCGATTCCGGCCGCGCTCAAGGCCTGGCTCGATCAGGTGACTTTTCCGCGAATGTCCCTGGGAGACAGGCGATTCGTTGTCGTCACCGCGCGCGGTGGGGCGTACTCGCCCGGTGCGCCCAAGGCCGCCTTCGACTACCAGGAGCGCTACCTGCGGGACTTCTTCGCGGGCAACTTCGCCGTCACCGACACCGTTTTCGTCAATGTGGAACTCGCCAATGCCAGGCAGGACCCGGCGCTCGCGCAGCTGCGCGGCAAGCACGACGAGTCCTACTCCGCCGCAATGGAATCCGTCCGTAGGCTGGCCCACCGCTAGCGACTGCTTGCAGGTCGCTCGAAATGATCCGCTAGCGACATGATCGGAGTACTTAGATGAATTGGATCGTCCTCGGCCTCGCCGGGCTGGTGGAGATCATCTGGTCGCAGAGCATCAAGCCGACGGAGAACTTCACCCGTCTCATCCCCACCGTCATCTGCTTCGTGCTCGGCGCGGTCTCGGTGTACCTGCTGTCGCGGGCGATGCAGACGCTGCCGGTCGGCACCGCCTACGCGATCTTCACCGGTATCGGCGCGGTCGGCGCCATCGGCCTCGGCATCGTAGTCAACAAGGATCCGATGAGTGCGGGTCGGCTGCTGTCGCTGTCGCTGATACTCGGCGGCATCGTGCTGGCGCGCGTCACCAATCCGGAGTGAGTATGCGCGGTACAGTCCGAAATATGGTCGAACCAGTGCGGGTACCAGATCTGTCGTCGCGGCCCTATGGGCTCGAAGTCGAGCGCATGATGGTCGCATCGGCGCCGGTGCTGTACCGGGCCTGGACCGAGCAGTTCGACCACTGGTTCGCGGCTCCCGGCTCGGTGCTCATGCGTCCCGCGGTGAACGAGCCGTTCTTCTTCGAAACCGACTACCAGGGCATGCGCAGCCCACACTACGGACGTTTCCTGCGCCTGAACCCGGACCAGTTGGTCGAGCTGACCTGGGTGACCGGAACGGGCGGCACCGACGGCGCGGAGACCACGGTGACAGTCCATTTCGCCCCGACCGACTACGGCACCCGACTCAGCCTGGCGCACGCGGGGTTCGCCGACGAACCCTCCCGCGACCGCCACTCCCAGGCCTGGCCCATGGTGCTCGAACAGCTCGATCAGCGCACCGGAACCCCCCTCGAACAGCGGTAACCGGCCGCCGTATTCGCGGCAGCGCCTGCCCGCCGCACCCGCGGCAACGGATCGATAGCGACACACGTGAATCGAGCTCAGCCGGGCCAGCGGCGAACCCGAAGACAATGCGCGGCCGAGTCGGATCCAGCCACACCGACTCGGTCGCGCGGGTGAACTCGACCAGCAACCGGAACATGTTGGAGTCGGGCGTTCGGGATGACGTGGTGATGCGGAATGGAGTTTCAGCGCGGTCGTTCGTACCGCAGTGTTGGATTCGTTCGCACAGGGCTCTGCGCGATCGCGGCTTCGGACTCCGTTGTGCACCGGGCGGCGGTAGGTTCGACTACGAATCGTGATTCGAACATCATCGAAAGGACTGTGATGCCCACACGTACCGCGCGCACTGCTTGGACCGGCGGCCTGCAGGACGGCTCCGGCCAGGTCGAGCTGGCCAGCTCCGGTGTCGGTAAGTATGACGTCTCGTTCCCCAAGCGTGCCGCCGACGATGCCGACGGCACCACCAGCCCCGAGGAACTGATCGCCGCGGCCCACTCCTCCTGCTTCGCGATGGCCCTCTCCGCCCAGATCGGCAACGCGGGCGCGACCCCGGAGAGCCTGGACGTGACCGCCGACGTAACCCTCGGCCCCGACCCCGACGGTGGCTTCCGCATCAGCGCCATCAAACTCACCGTCCGCGGCAGGGTCTCCGGCTTGGACGCCGACGGCTTCGCGGCCGCCGCGGCTGCCGCCAAGGCGGGCTGCCCCGTCAGCAAGGCCCTCGCCGGAGTCGACAACATCACCCTCGACGCCGCCCTCGCCTGACTTCCCGGCCCCTCGCACACCCACCGTGTGCGAGGGGCCCAGTGGTCATACGATCCTCACCGCTCGCGCACCCGGTAGCACTCGAAACCGCCACTCTCAACTCCTGCAAACGCCCGAAACCAAGCGGCAGCATCAGGCGCGGTGCGAGCGGAAGTATCGGCGGGCGCTCGGGCGGTACATTGCGGGGATGGCAACCAGTACCGCCAGGATGTGGGCGGTGCGGAAGGCTCCGGTGATCACTGCGGACGGGGTGAGGTCGTCGAAGAGGTCGCTGAATTCCCTGGCGGACAACGTGGCTGCCAGTGGTTCGATGATCAGTGACGCCAGGCCGATTACGCCGATGCCGAAGGTGAGGACGATGCGGGCCCAGCGGGCGCCGCGCGCCATTTGGCAGGCCACCGCAAGTACCACCAGGTAGATGGTGCCGCGGATGGCCAGACCTGTGGCGAGAGAGCCGATATCGGCGTTCGGCCGGTCCAACTGAACGGCGGTGTAGGTGATCGCCTCACCGACGCCGCACAGCAGGGCGACGACGAGGCCGATGAATGCCACCGAAACCGCGCGCGGCGGGCGGTTGGTGTGTGGTGCGACGGAAAAGGCAGTGCCGGTCATGGAACCGACACTGCCTCCCGCAGTACGAACTCCGGATCAGCCTGCGGTAGTGACCGGCTCTCGTACCGGAGTGCTACCGCGCGTGGCGAATTCGGTGAGCGCCGCGAATCCGATGCCCAGGGATGCCCACAGCGTGGCCGTCTCGCCGAGCGAGGTCGCGCGGAACTGCCACAGCAGCACGGCCGGGAAGTCTTCCTTCACCTCGTTGATGCCGGGCAGCAGGATGTAGCCGAGCACCACGACGAGCACGAACGCCGCGACACCAGCGATCAGCCGGACCGTATCGAGCTGTGTGGCAAGCAGTTTGTAGATGAATACCCCGATGCCGACGGCCGCGAGCCCGAGCAACACCGCTGCCAGCCACAGCAAGGTGCGCTCGTTGATGGTGTCGGGTTCACCCACGGCAGGTGGATTGGCCGGGTATTTGAAGAACGGCACCGCGACGATCGCGGTCCAACCGGCCAGCGCCAGCCCGAGTGCCAGCTTCGGCCCGGACAACGTGGTGTACCTGCGCGCGAAGTGGGCGACCGAAGCGAAGATGGCACCGAGTGCGAGCCCGGCGAGTCCGAGCGCCAGGAATTGTCCTGCCTTCTGCCCGGACCTGCTGACCAGCGGCGCTTCCTCATCGCCGTGCGAATGTCCGGCGCTCGAATGCTCGGCGGACTCCGCCTTCGCGGTATTGGCCTCTTCGATGGAAATGGCGGCATCGATCTTGGGTTCGCCGACGAAATAGCCCACTGTCGCGGCCAGCAGACCGGCGATCAGGCCGGCCAGCAGGCCGCGCAACAGCAGAGTCTTGAGCGATCCGCCCAGGGGAGTAGGCGGCACGGGTGAATTCAGTGACACGGAACACCCAGCAGGTGACGTCCGTCGTGCATCAACTCGTGCAGGTACATCCCGCTGCGCGAGATGACGCCCTGGTCGAACCCGACCAGGTACAGCGTGAGCAGTGCCAGAAGAACGACGCCTACTGCGACGAGCAGCGTGCCGAGCGAATCGGTTGCCCGACTCGGTGAATGCGCGATGGCCATTCGAGTCCTCCTAGGGATGCGCGTCCCGTCAGTTGGTCGGTGCGAAGGTGCCGGTGTCTGGCTTTCCGGCACCAAGGACTCGGTGCAGGAACACAGTGGCGCGACCGCTTCGGAGTATCACCGAATTACCGCATCACCTTCACGTTTGTCATTCGAACTGTGACAGCTGTCGGCATCCGCGTCAACACCGCCGGTGGCTGCTCGCTGGTCGCTCGAAGAATCGGCAGCCGACTCGCCCACCGCAGGGTGGGCGAGTCGGCTGCCGCGTCTGTTCAGGAAGCGGATTTGCCGGCGACGTCCAGCACGACCTCGAACTCGAGCAGCGAGGCCCCGGTCGAAACCGGCTTCTGCCGCTCGCCCGCATGCGCTTCCCGCGCGGGCCCGTCCCGCCACGCCGCGAACGATTCCTCCGAATCCCACTGGGTCACAACGAAGTACCGGTTCTCCCCGGCCACCGGCCGCAGCAACTGGAAGCCGAGAAACCCGGGCGAGCCCTCGACCGCGTGCGCGCGGTGGGCGAACCGCTTCTCCAACTCGGGGCCTGCGCCCTCCGGAACCTCGATCGCATTGATCTTCACAACAGCCATGCGTCCGACAATACGTTCGCCGATGACTTGCCCACTACGGAGCGAGTCTTACGAGCGACCGTTCGCGGCCCGTCTCGCGTCCGCGCCGGAGGCGCGGCCATCGAACTCAGCCGAGCCGTCGAAGCGCATGCGCCGCAGGCGCGAGTCTCGACGGCACCGCTTGCGACTGCTTGCAGGTCGCTCGAAAGGGTCGGACGCGAGACATCAGGGGGCCGCGAACACGCCGTGCCGCAGGCACGGCAAAATGTCACTGTGTACGACGAAGGCGGAGCAGGGGGCCCGATCCTGCTGCTGCACGGACTGATGGGCAGCGCCCGCACCTGGCGTGATCAGCTGGAGTGGCTGCGCGAGTTCGGTCATGTCTACACCTTCGATGCCGCGGGTCACGGCCGTCCCGCGCCCGCGGAGCTGACCACCGAGGCCTTCATCGACGACCTCGCCGCGGCCACCGCCGAAATCACCGAACCCATGGTCGTGATCGGGCATTCGATGGGCGGGCTGCACGGCTGGGTGTTCGCCGCGCAATATCCGGAGCGGGTGCGCGCGCTGGTGGTGGAGGACATCGCCCCCGACTTCCGCGGTCGCACCGCCGCGAACTGGGCGGCCATGATCGAGGCCTGGCCGCAACCGTTTCCGGACGAGCGCGCCGTCCTGGATTACTTCGGGCTGGTGGCCGGACGCTACTTCCTCAACTCCTTCGACCACGGCCCCGACGGCTACCGCCTGCACGGTTCGGTCTCGACCTTCCGCGATATCTCCGAGGAGTGGGGCACCCGCGATTTCTGGCCGCAGTGGCGCGCGGTTCGAGCACCCGTCCTGCTGATCGAAGGCGAATTCACGGTCACCCCGGAGGGGCAGATGCGGCAGATGGCCGTCGTTCACCCCGATGCCACCTACATTCGCGTCCCGAACTCCGGCCACCTGGTCCACGACGACCAACCCGAGCGCTATCGCGCCGAAGTCGAACAATTCCTCCGCAAAGTCCTCGCCTGAGCCCGGATCACTAGCCAGCCTCGCCCCTTGTGGACGCCTGACGCAAAGGCCGCCACAGGGTTCCGTGGAAAACGGTCAGTCGACGGGGCCGCCTCCGCCCGCCAATTCGAAGAGCCGGTCTTTGAATACGCCAGGCCGCTAGCAGGTTCCGTGGAAAACGGTCAGTCGACGGGGCCGCCTCCGCCCGCCAGCTCGAAGAGCCGGTCTTTGAATACGCCAGGCCGCTAGCGGGCTCCTCGGACGACGGTCAGTCGACGGTTCCGCCTTCTCCTGCCAGTGCGAACAGCCCGTCTGCGGTCTGCTCGATAAGGCCGTCCAGAAGTAGCGAGTCCAGCGCACGGTCCCGCTGACCAGGGTCGCGAGTCCAGGCCAGGTCCAAGCGAATTCGCTCGACCGGGCCGGTGGCGTCACGCAAGACGTCGAGTAAACGACCGCGCGCCTGCCGATCGGTGCCCTCGTACTTCTGCGTCTTGCGAACCACGTCGGATACCGGCCGGCCCGCGGACACCCACGCGCACTCCGGCAGCGGGCAGCGCACGCAGTCGGGCGTGCGCGCCGTGCACACCGTCGCGCCCAACTCCATCAGCGCCGCGGAAAACATCGCGGCGTGGTCGATTCGGCGCGGCAGCAGTGCTTCGGTCTCCGGCAGATCGCGCGAAGACGGATTACCGGCCTCGGCCCGTCCGTGCACCGCCCGCGCCACCACCCGGCGAACATTGGTGTCCACCACCGGAACGCGCTGCCCATACGCGAAGCAGGCCACCGCCCTGGCCGTATACGCGCCGATGCCGGGCAGACCGAGTAGCACGTCGACATCCGCGGGCACCTCGTCACCGTGCTCCCGCGTAAGCACCTCGGCGCACTCGTGCAGCCGCAACGCCCGCCGCGGATACCCCAGCTTGCCCCAGGCCCGCAGTACTTCCGCCTGCGAAGAGGCCGCCATCGCCGACGGCACCGGCCAGCGCGCCACCCACTCCCGCCAGATCGGCTCGACCCGCACCACCGGCGTCTGCTGCAGCATGATCTCGCTCATCAGGATCTGCCACGCGGTGACGCCTTCGCGACGCCACGGCAGATCCCGGGCGGTCTCTCGGTACCAGTCCAGCAACAAGTCGGCATCCACGCGATTGGTCTCCGCCGCGATCTTGCGCACCGCGCCGGCACGCTTATGTGCTGCGCCACCCTCGAACACTGCCCTCACCGTTCCTACTCGTCCCATGGCCAGTCGATATTTGCCAACCCGTAACGAAACGAACTCGCTGGTAACCCCATGCGATGTGCACAATGACTGTTATGCCCGATACCAACCCGATCAGTGCCTGGAAATCCCTACGCGAGGGCAACGAGCGTTTCGTGAACGGCGCGCTGCTGCATCCTAGTCAGGGCGCGGTCGACCGGGCGAAACTCGTCAGCGGCCAGCATCCGCACGCCATCCTGTTCGGCTGCGGTGACTCCCGCGTCGCCGCCGAGCTGATCTTCGACCAGGGCCTCGGCGATATGTTCGTCGTGCGCACCGCGGGCCACGTGGTGGACAGTTCGGTGCTCGGCTCGATCGAGTACGGGGTGCAGGTGTTGAACGTGCCGCTGATCGTGGTGCTCGGCCACGACAGCTGCGGCGCGGTGAAGGCCACCATCGACGCACTGGACGGCGGCGAGGTGCCGGGCGGGTTCATCCGCAGTGTCGTCGAGCGGGTCACGCCGTCGATTCTGATCGGGCGCCGGGAGGGACTGTCCACCGTCGACGAGATGGAGGCCAGGCATGTGGTGGAGACCAGCAGGCTGCTCATGCAGCGGTCGATGATCATCTCGCAGCGGGTGGCGACCGGTGAGTGCGCGATCGCCTGTGTCACCTATAAGCTGGCCGAGGGCCGGGTGCAGCTGCAGCGGGTCGTCGGCAATATCGGTGAGCTGGCCTGATCCGGCCGATTGACAGCACGCCCAGCGTGCCGACCGGAATTTACCTGCCGCGCTCGCGTTTTCCGATCCGACACGCCGGGGTCCTGAGTCGCTGTACCGGATCGTGCCCTTACCGTTGACTCCGTGCTGGAACCGAATGGACCGCTGCCTCCGGAGATCTATTGGCGACGCCGCGCGCTCGCCATCGGCATCCTGGTCGTGGCGCTCGCACTGGTGATCTGGTTGGTCTTGACGGTCGCGCGCGGCGGCGATTCGCCCGGCACTACGAAGGCGGCCGCGACGAGTTCGTCGTCGGCGACGAACAAGCCCGCTGCGGCGTCCGCCTCGACGCCGCCGTCGACCACCGGTGAAACCAGCGCGAAGCCATCCGGCACCACTGTCGCCAATGCCAGCGGTGCCGCGGGCGCGGCGGGCATCTGCCCCGATCAGTCGCTTGCGGTGAAGGTGACCGTCGAGCAGCCGACCTACAAGACCGGTGAGACCCCGGTATTCGGCATCGTGATCACCAATATCTCGTCCTCGGCTTGCTCGCGTGACGTCGGCTCCGGACTGCAGCAGGTCTCGGTGACCAGCCTCGACGGCCAGCGTCGCCTGTGGTCGAGTACCGACTGCTACCCGGACGGCGCGCCGGATGTGCGCACCCTGAATCGCGGCGAGCAGGCGGCGTTCATGGTCACCTGGTCGGGTTCGACCTCGCAGCCCAACTGCGCCGGTGACCGGGTCCAGGTGCCGCCGGGCGCGTATGCCGTTGTCGCGCAGCTCGGTTCACTGCGCAGCGCGGCCGAGCCGTTCAATATCGCCTAGTTCAGAAGTCCGCAGGCGCCTCGGCGGGTGCGCTGCGCGCCTTGCGCAACCCGGCGAGGCGGATGGCCGACTTCATATCGCCCACCTCGTGAATCTTCATGCCGCTCTTGGCCCGTGCCAAGCCCGGCGGCACCAGCGCGGTGGTGAACCCGAGCCGTTCGGCCTCGGCGAGTCTGCGCTCCAGTCCGGTCACCCGACGCACCTCACCGGCGAGCCCGACCTCCCCGAGGATCACCCAGCCGACGGGCAGCGCCTGATCGCGTTCGGCACTCGCGATGGCAAGTGCGACAGCGAGATCCGCGGCGGGCTCCAGTAGCCGCATGCCACCGACCGTCGCGGCGTAGACGTCGTGCTTGCCGAGGAACACCCGCGCACGGCTCTGCAGCACGGCCAGCACCATCGCGACCCGGTTGTAGTCCAGTCCGCTCACCGCCCGGCGCGGATTCGGGATCTCGGTGTGCACGGTGAGGCCCTGCACCTCGGCGACCAGCGGCCGCTTACCGTCCATCGCCACCGTCACGGCCGTGCCGGGTACCGAATCGGTGCGGTGGTGCAGGAACAGCCCGGACGGATCGGTGACGCAGGAGATCCCGTCGTCGTGTAGTTCGAAACAGCCGACCTCATCGGAGCTGCCGAAGCGGTTCTTGATCCCGCGCACCATGCGCAGCGTGGAGTTCTTATCGCCCTCGAACTGCAGCACCACATCCACCAGATGCTCGAGCGTGCGCGGGCCTGCGATATTGCCGTCCTTGGTGACATGTCCCACCAACAGCACCGCGATCCCGCTCGCCTTGGCCAGTGAGGTGAGCGCCGCCGCGACCGCGCGCACCTGGGTGACGCCGCCGATGGTGCCGTCCACCTCGGGTACCAGCATGGTCTGCACCGAGTCGACCACCAGCAGCGTCGGCCGCACCTGCTCGACATGGCCGAGCACGATCGACAGATCCGATTCCGCGGCCAGATACACCCGCTCGTGGACGGCGTTGGTCCTGTCGGCGCGCAGCCGGACCTGTCCGGCCGATTCCTCCGCGGTGACATACAGCGACTTCTCGTCGCGCTGGGTGGCCCACCGGTGGGCCACCTCCAACAGCAGCGTCGACTTGCCGACTCCCGGCTCACCGGAGAGCAGTACGACCGATCCGGGCACGATGCCGCCGCCGAGCACCCGGTCGAGTTCCTCGACCCCGGTCGGCCTGGCCTGGGTGACCTTCGAATCGATCTGCGAGATGGGCGCGGCGGCGGTGCTCGGCAGCATGGCCCGCCGCCCGACCGGCGATGCCGCGGTCGCCGCCGATCCGGCTACCTCGTCGACGGTGCCCCACGCACCGCACTCCGGGCACTTGCCCACCCACTTGGCGACCTCGTACCGGCAGGCGGAGCATCGGAATATCGACTTGGTCTTGGCCACAGGCGCACCTTACGGACCGCCTCCGACAACCCGGCTCGACAGCCGTCGCAAATACGAAAACGGCTGCCGCGCCGTTGCGCGACAGCCGTAGGTTCGCCCCGTGGGGTCAGTGAATCAGTGACCGCCCTCGGGCGCGGCGGCCTTACCGTCCTCGTGCCGTTCGGCCAGCGGCCCGGCGTCGACCGGGACCTGGACGGTCACGGTGCCGTTCTGCTTGAAGTTGAAGGTCACCGGGTAAGTGAGGCCGGGGGTGATGTCCTTGGAAAGACCGGTGATCTCGATCAGTCCGGGCTTCTTCTCCGGATCGACGGTGGTCTTGTCGCCGGCCGGACCGGCGCCGTGCTCATCGGGCTTGGCGGAGGTGGACGGCGCTGCGGTAGTCGGCGTCGCGCTGCTGGACGGCGTCGCGCCGTGCTCGTCGGACTTGGCCGCGGTGCCCTGCGCGGCGGCCGCGGTGGTAGCCGCGACGACGGTCTGCTGGGGGGCGATCCGGAATGCCGGATCACCCGCGGGCGGGGTGATCTTCACCGTACCGAGGTCGGTGCTGATGCTGGTCAGCTCGTCGGTGACGGTCTCGCCGTTGTTGATGATCGACAGCGCGATGATCGCCTTGCCGCCCTTGGTGTTGGTGTACTCGCTGCCCGCGACCGGGAAGACGATGTGCACGTTGCGCAGCGCGATCCGGTCGATATCGGCGTGGTTGCCGTTGACCGCGGCGACCTGGGTCGCGGTCTGTGCGATCTGGCCAGCACTGCAGCCGGACAGCACGAGCGCCGCTCCGGCGGCGAGCGCGGCAACCGAAACCATGCGACGTCGCGCCCCTGATGAGGCGGTCACAGCTTTCAGGGCAGTCACGGGTTGTCCCTCCATGTCGACCGGGCTCACTCCGCTAGGGAGAGTAATAACTAGGCAGCGTAGTAGTAGCCTCCGAGGAGCGGGCGTCGGGGCTGGCGACTCGCGGGGGTCAGGTAACAGTTCGGTCGAATGTTGTCCCGCAGCGACCGCTGGTGGATCGCTCGAAATGGTCCGGTTGCGGGGGTGCTGCTGGGTGCGTGGACCCGCTCATGTGATAACCGTGCCGGTCGATAACTCGTTCTGGCACAACGTAATGCACACCGCACCGGATCTGTCAACCCCTGTGGTTGGCTCGTTGTGGCCCTGACCTGCACAGTTGATCGCGCCGTTACCGAGTCGCATGTTAAACTGTGAACATCGAAAGGGGCACGGGACACATGATTTTTAAGGTCGGAGACACCGTCGTTTACCCCCACCACGGAGCGGCGCTGATCGAAGCAATCGAGACTCGCACCATCAAGGGTGTGCAGAAAGAGTATCTGGTCCTGAAGGTCGCCCAAGGTGACCTGACTGTTCGCGTTCCCGCAGAGAACGCCGAATATGTCGGCGTGCGTGACGTCGTCGGCCAGGAGGGTCTCGACCGAGTCTTCCAGGTGCTGCGTGCGCCACACACCGAAGAACCGACTAACTGGTCTCGCCGCTACAAGGCCAACCTGGAGAAGCTCGCCTCCGGCGATGTGAACAAGGTGGCCGAGGTCGTTCGGGACCTGTGGCGTCGGGAGCAGGATCGCGGTCTGTCTGCGGGTGAGAAGCGGATGTTGGCGAAGGCCCGTCAGATTCTCGTCGGTGAGCTCGCGCTCGCCGAGGGGACCGATGACGGCAAGGCCGAGACGCTTCTCGATGAGGTTCTCGCTGCGGCTTCCTGACCGTGAACGTTTCTAACAACGACGGATCCGTCGTTGCGTTGGTGCCTGCCGCCGGTCGCGGCGTACGCCTGGGTGAATCGATACCCAAAGCGTTCGTCACGGTCGGCGGCACACCTATGGTCCGGCTGGCCGTCGACGGCCTGATCGCCTCCGGGGCGGTCGACCGGATCATCGTGATGGTCCCCGCCGAACTCGCCGAGAGCGCCGTTGCCCTGCTGCCGCCCTCGGAGTCGGTGCGTGTGGTCATCGGCGGCGCCGAGCGCACCGATTCGGTGCGCTCGGGTATCACCGCCGCCCCGAACGCGTCCTATTTCCTCGTGCACGATGCCGCTCGCGCATTGACTCCGCCCGCGCTGATCGCCCGGGTCGTGGCCGAGCTGCGGGCCGGCGCCGATGCCGTCGTGCCCGCCCTGCCCGTGGTCGACACCATCAAGTCGGTGGACGCGCACGGCGGCGTCACCGGCACCCCCGACCGCGCCGGGCTACGCGCCATTCAAACGCCGCAGGGTTTCGCCGCCGAATTGCTGCGCGCGGCCTACGCCGATGAGCGACTGCGGGCCACCGACGATGCGGGTCTGGTCGAACTGCTCGGCACCCAGGTGCACACCATCCCTGGCGACCCCATGGCTTTCAAGATCACCACCCGGCTCGATCTGCTGCTCGCCAACGCGGTGCTCGACGGCGCGGAGCTGCGGCCATGACCATGCGCGTCGGCATCGGCAGCGATGTCCACCCGATCGAATCCGGCAGGCCGTGCTGGATGGCGGGTCTGCTCTTCGACGGTGACGACGGCTGCGCCGGACATTCCGACGGCGACGTCGCCGCGCACGCGCTGTGCGACGCACTGCTCTCGGCGGCCGGGCTCGGTGACGTCGGCGCGGTCTTCGGCACCGGACGCCCCGAATGGGCGGGCGTCTCCGGCGCGGCCATGCTGAAAGAAGTGCGCAGGCTCCTTGACGAAGCGGGCTTCGAAGTTGTCAACGCGGCGGTCCAGGTGATCGGCAATCGGCCCAAGATCGGACCGCGTCGCGCCGAGGCCCAAGAGGTGTTGAGCGAGCTGCTCGGCGCCCCGGTCTCGGTGTCGGGCACCACCACCGACGGCCTCGGTTTGACCGGCCGCGGCGAGGGCGTGGCCGCGATGGCTACCGCCCTGCTACAAGCCTGTCGTTGAGCTCGCTCCGGCGGGCCGGATCCGGTCCGTGTACGGCCTTATCTACCAGCTAGGATGAACCTCCGTGACTCTGCGCCTGTTTGACACCGACACGCGGACCATGCGCGATTTCGCGCCCCTGGTCCCCGGCCGTGCCTCGGTGTACCTGTGTGGCGCCACCGTTCAGGGTGAACCACACATCGGCCATGTGCGCAGCGGAGTCGCATTCGACGTGCTGCGACGCTGGCTGCTCGCACACGACTACGACGTGTGGTTCATCCGCAATGTCACCGATATCGAGGACAAGATCCTGACCAAGGCCGCCGAGGCGGGCCGGCCGTGGTGGGAGTGGGCCGCGACCTACGAGCGCGCCTTCGACAAGGCCTACGAAACGCTCGGCGTGCTGCCGCCGTCGGTGGAACCGCGCGCGACCGGCCACATCACCCAGATGATCGACCTGATGCAGCGGCTCATCGAGCGCGGGCACGCCTACCCCTCAGCGGGCAACGTCTACTTCGACGTGCTCAGCTACCCCGAGTACGGCAGCCTTTCCGGGCACCGGCTCGATGACGTGCACCAGGGCGAGAGCGCGGGCGAGGGCAAGCGTGATCAGCGCGACTTCACGCTGTGGAAGGCCGCCAAACCGGGCGAGCCGACCTGGCCGTCGCCGTGGGGCCCCGGGCGGCCCGGCTGGCATCTGGAGTGCTCGGCGATGGCCGAGTTCTACCTCGGCTCCGAATTCGATATCCATTGCGGCGGAATGGATCTGGTCTTCCCGCACCACGAGAACGAGATCGCCCAGTCCAAGGCCGCCGGTGACGGATTCGCGCGGTATTGGCTGCACAACGGCTGGGTGACCATGGGCGGCGAGAAGATGTCCAAATCGCTGGGCAATGTGCTCTCGGTGCCGAATGTGCTGAAAAAGGTTCGGGCCGTTGAACTTCGGTTCTACCTGGGCAGCGCGCACTACCGCTCGATGCTGGAGTATTCGGATAAGGCGCTCTACGACGCCGCGGCCTCGTATCAGCGGATCGAGGCCTTCGTGCACCGGGTGGCCGAGCGGGCCGGGGAGATCGCGGTCGGCAAGTGGACCGACGCGTTCGCGGAGGCGATCGACGACGATCTCGCGATTCCGCGGGCTCTGGCCGAGGTGCACCGCGTGGTGCACGAAGGCAATAAGGCGCTGGAGTCGGGCGCGATCGATGAGGCCGTCGAACTGGCCGGACAGGTCCGGGCCATGCTGAACATTCTCGGCGTCTGCCCGTTCGACTCGCAGTGGTATGCCCCACAGGACAACTCCGTCGCGCTGGACGCACTCGATGTGCTGGTGCGGGCCGAACTCGATCGTCGCCAGCAGGCGCGTGCCGATAAGGATTGGGCGAGCGCCGACGCGGCGCGGGACCGGTTGCAGGCCGCCGGAATCGATGTGACCGATACCGCACAGGGTCCGGAATGGTCGCTGGGTGCGGCGCAGCATTCGCCGGGCGCGGTGCAGCGTGGAAAGGCGAACTGATGGCTGGCAACTCACAACGACGAGGCGCGATTCGTAAGGGCGGCAGCAAGAAGGGCGCCGTCGTCGGCTCCGGCGGGCAGCGCAGGCGCGGACTGGAGCCGCGCGGCGCGACACCGCCCGCCGAGGCGCGCACCAAGCATCCCGCCGCCAAGCGCGCCGCGGCCAAGGCGAAGGCCGCGGCACAGGGCAAGTCGGGGCCGCGCGGTGGCGGCCGCCCGGCCGGGCGCAAGAACGACGACGGTCCGGAGATGGTGCTGGGCCGCAATCCGGTCATCGAATGTCTGCGCGCCGGTGTGCCCGCGACCGCGCTGTACGTCGCGGTCGGCACCGAGAACGACGACCGGCTGACCGAGAGTGTGAAGATCGCCGCCGATGCCGGAATCTCGATCCTCGAGGTGCCACGCACCGATCTGGATCGGTTGAGTGCCAACGGACTGCATCAGGGCGTGGCGTTGCAGGTGCCGCCGTACCGGTATGCGCATCCGGATGATCTGGTGGGGCTCGTCCGCGCTTCGGGTACACCAGCATTGCTGGTGGCGCTGGACAATATCTCCGATCCGCGCAATCTCGGCGCGGTGATCCGCTCGGTAGCCGCCTTCGGTGGCCAGGGTGTGCTGATCCCGCAGCGGCGCAGCGCCAGCGTCACCGCGGTGGCCTGGCGCACCAGCGCCGGTGCGGCGGCCCGGCTTCCGGTCGCGCGCGCGACGAATCTGACTCGCACGCTGAAGGATTGGGCGTCGCAGGGGTTCCAGATAGTCGGTCTCGACGCGGGTGGCGACACCACGCTCGATGATTTCGACGGTCGTGAGCCCACCGTGATCGTGGTGGGTTCGGAGGGCAAGGGGCTGTCCCGACTGGTCCGCGAGACCTGCGATTCCATTCTCGGCATCCCGATGGCCGGGCCGGTGGAATCGCTGAACGCGTCGGTCGCGGCGGGCGTCGTGCTCTCCGAGATCGCCCGCCAGCGCCGCAGCTGACCGCACGTACTCTTGGCGGCCGCACATATGCGATCACACCTGTGTAGCGACGAATGGGCGTGCGCCGGGCCGTATCCACCGAGGCGTTCTACAAATCGGCAGCCGCGGTTGAACCGCAAATCGACTACAGCCCCGTAGAATTCGACTTGTGGTCATCCCGAATCAGGCTCCCAAGGAGACGATCGAGCATCCGCACGCGACGGCTGTGCTGACGCTCGGTGCGGTGAGTCTGTTCTGCTGCGGCGCACTGGGACCGGTGGCCTGGGCGCTCGGTAGACGTTCGCTCAACCAGATCGAGGAATCCCACGGTGGTTACGGTGGCCGCGCTCAGGTGCTGGTCGGCTACATCCTCGGCATCATCGCCACGATCCTCATGGTGTGCATGGCGATCGTATTCCTGCTCATCCTGGTCGGCGGCCGGGCCTAGGCTCAGTCCAGGCTGGGACGTTCTTGGACGCCCTTGCTGTCCCAGGCGGGCCATTCCTCGCTGATGCTGCCGGTCCAGTTGGGCTGTCGGCGATCTCGGAAGGCGGCCATCGCCTCGCCGCCGTCGATACTCTCGGTGACGTGCTCGTTCAGGTCGGTTTCCAACTGTCCGACCATCGTTGGGCTCATCCCGATGCCCTCCCATAGCAGCCGCTTCGACAGCGCGACGGGCAGCGGCGCCGCACCGTTGGCGATGTCGTGAGCGATGGCCAGCGCGGTGGGTAGCACCTCGCCACCGGGCAGGCAGCCGTTGGCCAGGCCCATCGCCTTGGCCTCGTCACCGTCGAAGGTGCGACCGGTCAGCATGATGTCGGCGGCATTGGCCATGCCGACCAGCCGCGGCAGCGTCCAATGCGCGTAGCCGTCGGCCAGCACGCCGCGGCGCACCTGATTGAGTCCGTAGACCGCGTCACGCGCCATGTACCGCAGATCGCATTGCAGGGCCAGCGCCAGCCCGATGCCGACCGCGTGGCCGTTCACCGCGGCGATCACCGGTTTGCGCACCCGCCACGGCGGCGGATCGATGGTGGCGCTGACCTCACCGACCCGGTTCGACAGATCCGCCCCCGCGCAGAACGCGGGCTCCGTGCCGGTGATGACAACCGCGCGGATCGCATCCTCGGCATCGCAGCGCTGCAGCGCCGCACTCAGTTCGGCGGCCATTGCCGGTGTCACGGCGTTCTGCTGCGCGGGTCGATTAAGCGTTAGCACGGCGATGCCCGCTGAGACATCGACGAGCAGTTCCGAACTCATGCCAGGCATGTTAGCCGACCGCACTGGGTATGACTCTGGCCCGAAAAGTGAGATTCGGACCCAGTCGACCACAGCGGAGCGAGTCTTACGAGCGACCGTTCGTGGCCCGTCTCGTGTTCGTGGCCTTCGAACACGGCCGGGTCGTCGATGCCCGTTCGTGGTAGGTATGAGTCTCGACGGTCTGCGAGGTGGGGACTCCGCTCTATCGACCACTACGGAGCGAGTCTTACGAGCGACCGTTCGTGGCCCGTCTCGTGTTCGTGGCCTTCGAACACGGCCGGGTCGTCGATGCCCGTTCGTGGTAGGTATGAGTCTCGACGGTCTGCGAGGTGGGGACTCCGCTCTATCGACCACTACGGAGCGAGTCTTACGAGCGACCGTTCGTGGCCCGTCTCGCGTCCGAGCAGTCGAAGCGCATGCGACAAGTGCGACACCTCATCAACAGACTCGACCATCACGGAGCGAGTCTTACGAGCGACGTTCGCGGCCCGTCTCGCGTCCGAGTCGTCGAAGCGCATGCGCCGCAGGCGCGAGTCTCGACGGCTCGGACGCGAGACATCCGGGGGCCGCGAACGCGCCGCGCCGTAGGCGCGGCCAAAAGATACAGCAATTCAACGCAGCACATGGCGGCCGATGGCGTACTTGTGAACCTCGGTCGGGCCGTCGTAGAGGCGGAAGGCGCGCATATCGCGGAAGATCATTTCGACGACCGTTTCGTCGCTGATGCCGATGCCGCCGAGCACCTGTACGCAGCGGTCGGCGACCTTGAACAGTTCCTCGGAGACGTATGCCTTCGCGATCGAGCTTTCGTGCCTGGCCTTGTTGCCCTGGTCCATCAGCCAGCAGGCGTGCCAAATGGTGAGGCGGCACTGGTGCAGCGCGATCTCGTTGTCCGCCAGCATGAACGACACGCCTTCGTGGTCGCCGATCGGCTTGCCGAAGGCGGTGCGGGTCCTGGCGTATTCGACCGCGATGGACTGTGCGCGTTCGGCCGCGCCGAGCCAGCGCATGCAGTGGGTGAGCCGGGCCGGGGCCAGCCGCAACTGGGCGTAGCGCAGCGCCTGACCGGTCTCGCCGAGCAGTGCAGCCTTGGGCAGCACCAGATTCTCGAAGCGCACGACGCCGTGGCCGCCGACGTAGTTGCGGTCCATGGTGTTCATGGTGCGTTCGATGTTGATGCCGGGCTGATCGCCGTCGGTCAGGAACAGCGTCGGGCCCTCAGGAACATGTGGGTTCGGTGCGACCCGGGCCATGATGATCCACGTCTTCGCGCCGTCCGCGCCGGTGATGAGCCACTTGCGGCCGTTGATGGTGAAGTTCTCGCCGTCGAAGACCGCCTCGGTGGCCAGCTGATTCGGATCCGAACCGGCACCGTCGGGTTCGGTCATCGCGAAGACGGTGCGCTGATATCCGGCGATCGCGGGCGCGAGGTGGCGCTCGACCTGTTCCGGGTTCGCGATCTTGGACAGCAGGAACATATTGCCCTCGTCGGGGGCGGCGCAGTTCATCGCGACCGGACCGAGGGTGGACCAGCCCGCCGCCTCGTAGATCACCGCCTGCTCGATATGGGTGAGCCCGCGCCCGCCGAGGGCTTCGGGGGCCTGCACGGTCAGCAGTTTCTCCGCGCGGGCCAGTTCGACCAGTTCTTGGCGCAGTTCATCGGTGGGGCCGTGCGAGGTCAGTCGCGGATCACGCTCGAACGGGACGATCTTGTCGATGACGAACTGGCGGACCCGATCGCGTTCGGCGGCGAGTTCGGCGGGAATCGTGAAGTCGATCATCGGTAGTCACCATTCGTTCGATGGACGCGTGCGTCGAGCATACGAAACCGGGCGCGATCGACTGACGGCGACTGCCATCAAAGGGTGGGTTCATTGGTTAGGGCCTTGCTGACCTGCGCTGATATCGGGTGTCAGCGCTGGCCGCGCAGCTATCAGCGCGCTGTCAGCGGTACCGGAGATCGTGTCGTCGACGAGGAGCCACCGGCTCCGCCGAAAGACCCGATGAGGAGAAGACCATGATGACCATCGCCGCCCTCGCCCAGCTGCTGATCGCCCTCGCCTTCGTCAGCATTCCGCTGGTACGGGCGCGCTACGGGGCCGCCGCCAAAGACGCCGTCGGCGCGGAGCTGACCCGCCAGGGCGTACGCCCCGCCATCCTCGAGGAGAATGGCCTGCGGCTCGACGCGGGCGGCCACGAGACCTGGGCGCCGGTCGGGATCGCGCTGGTGATGACCACGCTGGCCGTGGCGAATCTGGCAGGCAACGGCTGGGGGCAGACGCTGTCCTGGATCTTCCAGGTGCTGGTGCTGCTCGGCAACGGAGCGATCCTCTACTCGAATCTGACCGCCGCCAAGAGCATTCGGGCCGCGTTCGCTCGCAAGGGCGATCCGGAACTGGCGCGCGTCGACGTCGAGCGCTTCCTCGACGCGGCCGGAGCGGGCTTCCCCCGCTGGGTGATGCCCTACCTGCAGAACCTGCGCCATGTGATCGTATTCGGCGGTTCGATCGTGGTGCTGATCGCGCTGGTCGTGGCCTGAAGTGCACATCGGCCTGAGTGTCCGGTCCTGAATCGCTTCGGGGAACGGGCGCTCAGGCCAACGCCATCGAGCAGTTGCCTAGGTGACGCGAGCGGCGCGCCGCCGACGCGGCCCGACAACCCGGCAGATCAGGTAGATCAGGAACGAGATCGTGGTGACGAACGTCGATACCGGAACACCAGGCGCCAGCGACAATAGGATGCCGCCCACCGCGGCGGTTTCCGCGAACACCACCGCGAGCACCGTGGCCCGCACCGGATTCGCGGTCAACTGTGCGGCCGCGGCCGCGGGCGTGATCAGCAGCGCGAGCACCAGTAGCGCTCCGACGATCTGCACGCCGAAGGCCGCCGTAATGCCGAGCATGACCGCGAACACCACCGACAGTGCTCGCACCGGAACTCCACGCGCCAGCGCGACTTCGGGATCCGAGCTGGCGAACAGCAGCGGCCGATAGACCATCGCGAGTACGGCGAGTACCAGCACGGTGCAGGTCAGCAGCAACGCCAGGCCGCTGTAGCCGACGCTGACCACCTGACCGGTCAGCAGCGAGAACTTCGATCCGGCGCGTTCGGGACCGAGCCACAGGAACAGCACCGAGAGTCCGAGCCCGAACGAGAGCACCACCGCGATCACCGAATCGCGTTCTCTGGCTTTGGTTCCGAGCAGTCCGAAGAGCACCGCCGCCACCACCGAGCCGACGATCGCGCCGAGTCCGACGCCTATTCCGGCGAGCAGTGCGGCGGCCGCACCGGTCAGCGACAGTTCGCTGGTCCCGTGCACCGCGAACGACATCTGCCTGCTGATGATCAACGGGCCGATCACCCCGGCGAGCAGGCCGAGCAGCGCGGCCGCGAGCACTGCCTGCTGGACGAAGGCGTAGGAGAGCAGGTTCGCGGTGGTGGAGAAGTCGAGCATCTTCGTGACGACATCCGAGAGCTTGTCGATCACGAACGAACTCCACTCGACTCGGGCACCTCATCGGAAAGCGTCGCGCCGTGGCAGTGTTGGGCACCCGCGGTGCCGAGCGCGTCCATGGTGTCGCCCGTCCCGACGACCACCAACCTGCCGCGCACCCGCAGCACATCGACCTCGGTCTGATACAGCTCCGAGAGCACCGCCGAGGTCATCACCTCATCGGGCGTGCCGATCCGGAACTTCCCCTCGACCAGATATAGCACCCGATCCACCAGCGGCAGAATCGGATTGATCTCGTGTGTCACGAAAAGCACTGCGGTGCCGTGGGTTCGCCTGCGCCGATCGATCAGCTCCGAGACCAACCGCTGATTGGCCAGATCCAGGCTGAGCAGCGGTTCATCGCAGAGCAGCACCCCGGGATCACCGACCAGCGCCTGCGCGACCCGAAGCCGCTGCTGTTCGCCTCCGGACATGGATTCCAATGGCGCATAAGCGAATTTCTCCGCGCCCACATCGGCGATGGCGGCCTCGACCTTGCGCTTGCGCTCGGCGTGGCGGCGCAGCCCGAGGCCCCAGCGGTGTCCGTCGACGCCGAGTCCGACGAGGTCGACGCCGCGCAGTTGGACCCCGGCGTCGATCGTCTTCTGTTGCGGCACATAGCCGATGGCGGGATTGCCCGCGCGAGCCGGACCGCCCGCGACCTCGGCGGTGCCGGCGCTGAGTCCGAGCTGGCCGAGCAGCACCTTGAGCAGTGACGTCTTACCGGATCCGTTCGGTCCGAGCACCGCGACGAATTCGCCGGGTGCCACCTCGAGGTCGAGACCCTGCCACAGCGTGCGATCGCCGAACGACAGTCGGGCGGCATCGAGGCGGACGACGGCAGCGCCGGATTCGGGCTCCACCGACCGCGCCTGCACCCGTTCGGTCTGTTCGGTCAGTGGAGCTCCCATGGGCCCACCCGCCACCCGGCCACCACCCCTCATCGAATCGCTGCGCGATGCTCTCATATTTCGGTTCAAGCCAGCGCCGCGGCGAGCGCCTTGGCGTTCTCGGTCTGCCACTGAATGTAATCCACACCCGCGGGCAGGGTTTCCGTCACCTCGACGATGGGTAGGCCGTTGGACTGCGCGATCGACCGCAGATCCTTCGTGATCTTGTCCTCGGTCTGGATGTTGTAGACGAGGACGCGGACCTTCTTACCGGTGAGTAGATCCTGGGTGGCCGCGACGGCGGCGGGCGCCGGATCGGTCTCCTGTTCGATCGCTTCCTGGAACTCGTGCGGGGTCAGATCCTGGGTTCCGGCGGCGACGAGCAGGTAGTGCGCGAGCGGTTCGGTCTGTAGCACCGGTGTCTTCGGGTGCTCGGCGCCGATCTTGGTGGCGATGGTGGTGATCGCGGCGAGCCGGCCCTTGAAGGCCGCCGCGCGCTCGGTGTAGGCCGAGGCGTGCGCGGAGTCGATCTCGCCGAGCGCCGCGGCGATCTTGTCGGCGACCGTGCTCACGGTGCCCATGTCGTAGAAGACGTGCTCGTTCTCGTCGCTCTTGTCGGTACGGGATTCGAACGCGTCGACGGTTTGCCTGTCCTTGCCCTGGATGGCCTTCTCGATGAACTCGTCGTAGCCACCGCCGTTGTAGACGATGAGGTCCGCGTCGCTGATCTTCGCGGACTCCACGGCCGAGGTCTCGTGCGAATGCGGGTCGGCGGCCGGATCGGTGATCAGCGAGGTCACCGAGGCATCCGGTCCCGCGATGGTCGTGGCGATATCTCCCCAGACGTTGGTGGAGGCGACGACGTTCGGCTTACCGGAGTCGTTCGAGCTGCCACATGCGGTGAGGGTCACAGCGGTGGCCACCCCCACGGCGATACCGGCGAATCTGATGGCAATTCGTGTTCTCACGCGGGGGTGCTCCTGCGAGTGCTCAGATCTGGAGTGCTCTAGATCATAATGGAAATCGTTACCATTTAGACCCTAACAGGAGACCCCGCCGAGCACGAGTCGGTGTTCGCTTCGTCACCCCGGGGTCGGGCGTGGCGGCCGCGGCCGAGGTCCGGATACAGCCGGGCCCGCGAACCGATCGGTTCGCGGGCCCGGAAATCTGCGTGGATCAGATCTGCGATGGATCAGACCAGCGCCTCCACCGGCTTACCCAACAGCTGTGCACAACGCAGCAGGCCGAGGTGGCTGTAGGCCTGTGGATGATTGCCGAGCGAGCGTTCGGCGACCGGGTCGTACTCCTCGCTGAGCAGCCCGGTCGGCCCGGCCACATCGACCAGCTGAGCGAACAGCGCCTCGGCATCCGAACGCTTCCCGATCAGCAGATACGCCTCGACCAGCCAGGCCGCGCACAGGTGGAAGCCGCCCTCGCCGCCGGGCAGGCCGTCGTCGTGGTGGTACCGGTACACGGTCGAACCACTGCGCAACTCCGCCTCGGTAGCCACCACCGTTGCCGCGAAGCGCGGGTCCGACGGTTCGATCAGGCCGCTGAGACCGATGTGCAAGGTGGCCGCGTCGAGATCGGTGCCATCGTAGGCGGCGGTGTAGGACTGGACCTCTTCATTCCAGCCCTTGGTCTTGACCTCGTCGGCGATGGTGTCGCGCAACGTGCTCCAGGCCGGATCGATCTGACGCTCGAACCGCTGCGCCAAGGTGATCGCGCGGTGCACGGTCAGCCAGCCCATCACCTTCGAGTACACGTGATGGCGCGGGTTGCCGCGGATCTCCCAGATGCCGTGGTCGGGTTCCTGCCAACGCCGCTGCACCGCGGAAACCATGGCGTGCACCAGTTCCCAGTCGGCATCGGGCAGGGCCTTGGCCGGATCGGTCAGCCCCTTCACCTCGCGGCCGTGGGCCAGCGATGCGATGAGATCGACGATCGGACCGAAAACATCCAGCTGCACTTGCATATTCGCGGCGTTGCCGACGCGGACCGGGCGCGATCCGGCGTAACCGGGCAGCTGATCGATGGACGCCTCGGGCGGCAGCGTCTCGCCGTAGAGCGTGTACAGCGGGTGCAGGCGCTCCGGGCCGGGCAGCGTCTCCAGGACGCGGTGCACCCAGCCGAGGAATTCCTCGGCCTCGGTCAGCGAGCCCAGCGAGACCAGCGCCTGCGCGGTCAATGAGGCATCGCGCAGCCAGCAGTAGCGGTAATCCCAGTTGCGCACGCCGCCGATATCCTCCGGCAGCGAGGTGGTGGCGGCGGCCAGGATCGAACCCGACGGCGCGTGCACCAGGCCGCGCAGGGTGAGCGCGGAACGCTTCATCAGATCCGGTTTCAGCTGCGGCAGTTGCAGTTTGGCCGCCCACTTGGACCAGTAATCCTCGGCATCCCTGCGCCGTTCCGGCTCACTGCTCATGGCCGGAGCGAGATCCTGTGTCCCGCAGCGCATCTCCAGCACGATCGGGCCGAGCGACGGATCGACGACGGCGCGTGCAGAACTGTGCATACCGTCGGACTGGATCTGCCATTCGACACCGGGGGAGCGCAGCACCATCGGATCGTTGGTGCCGAGCACGCGCAGGCCGGTCGGCTCGCATTCGATGCTCACCGGCACCTGGCCGAATTCCGGTCGGGGCGCGAAGGTTACGACGGCCTTCGCGTCGCCGGTGATCACCCGGGTCAGATCGGTCCTGGTCGGCGCCACGTCGTGCGGCAGGTAGTCCACCACTTGCAGCTTGGCCCAACGGGTTTCGACGGTCATGGTGCCGTCGATATAGCGCTGCGAGAGCGGCAGTCCCGGACGTTCCGGTTCGATGGTGAAGTGGCCCGCCTGCGGTCCGCCGAGCAGATGCGCGAAGACCGCCGCCGAATCCGGTTCCGGATGGCAGAACCAGGTGACGGTCGCATCGGGTGTGAGCAACGCCACCGAACGCGGACTGGCCAGCATGCTCAGCCGTTCGATGCGCGGTGCGCTTGCCCCGGCCAGCCAGGTGCGCCGCTCCTCGAGCAGGTAGGCCAGTGCCCAGGAGACCGCCTCGGTGCTGTCCACCCGGTACTTGGCCAGGCTCTCGCCCTCGCCGACCTTGATGCCGAGATCGGGGCCCGAGAGCATGCGGAAGGCCTTCTCATCGGTGACGTCGTCGCCGAAGAACACCGCGGCCGACGCGCCCTCCTGATGCCGGACGGTATCGAGTGCGACGCCCTTATCCGTCTGGATCACCGCCAGCTCGATGACCGACTTGCCCTCGGTCACCTGCACGCCGACCCAGCAGGCCGGGCCCTGTCGGACCGCCTTCATCGCGCGCAGCCCGATCTCCGGACTCGCATTGCGGACGTGCAGCGCGACGCTGGCCGGTTTGATCTCGACGGTGGCACCGGGATTCTCCGCGGCGATCTGCGACAGACTCGTCTGCACTTCGGTCAGGAGTTGTTTGGCGTCGTTGTCGATGGCGTGTACGAAGCCGACATCGAATTCCGAGCCGTGACTACCGATCAGTTGCACTTCGACGGGAAGTCGCGACAATGCCGCGAGATCTCGCAGTGCACGGCCGGATATCACGGCGGCGGTCGTTCCGGTGAGACCGGCGAGCGCTCGTAGCGCGCTGACCGATTCCCGGTGCGGAAAGGCCTTCGCCGGGTCGGAAACGATGGGCGCGATCGTCCCGTCGTAGTCCGATGCGACTAAAAGCCGTGGCACGCGCGCGACCGTCGACAATGCACGGCGAAGTTCCAGTGGCAGATCCTGTGCGCTCACGCATCCAACCTAGTGATCGGAGGAGTTTTTTCCGGGGCACGCGTGACAATACTGTGTTGAATTTGCCGCACCGAAGCGCGCCGCTATGCGTGCGCATGATTGCGCATGCGTATACCGGTGCTGTACTGGATCTGCCCAGCTGACGGGTTTTTACCCAACGTCGAGCGTGTGCGGACTCACGTTCGCCGATTCGAGTCACACTGCGCCACAGGACCGGTCGGTCCGCCCGGCCGATTCGCCGGGCATGAGCTAGCGGCCGCCCCTTTTCGAGCGATCCGCTAGCGGCTGACCCTTTCGAGCGACCTGCGAGCAGTCGCTAGCGGCTGACCTTTTCGAGCGACCTGCGAGCAGTCGCTAGCGGCTGACCTTTTCGAGCGACCTGCAAGCAGTCGCTAGCGGCTGACCCTTTCGAGCGACCTGCAAGCAGTCGCTAGCGGCCCCCGTTTTCGCCGAGCAGCAGATCCACGGTCAGTTCCAGACGCTCGGCGACGTCGGTGGCCGATGCCCGCCGGGTCAACCAGGCCACCAGATTCGACAGCCACACATCGCTTATCACCCGCGCGATCGCCAACTGGCGTTCGGTGGGTTCGCCGTCGTTCATGGCTCTGGCAAAGACGCGATCCATCACCTTGCCGACCCGGTCCACCTCGGCGGCGGCCGACGCGTCGGCGAACATGAACGCGCGCGTCATCGCCTCGGTGAGCAGCGGATCACGCTGCATCATCCGGGTGATCTGGTTCAGCAGCAGATGCATGCGCTCATTCGGCGTCTGCCCGGCGAGCGGCCTGCGTTTGCCTTCGATCTGCTCGAATTCCCGGGACAGCGCGGAGACGAGCAGATGCACCTTGGACGGGAAATACCGGTAGAGCGTCCCGACCGCGACATCGGCGCGTTCGGCCACCGCGCGCATCTGCACGGCGTCATAACCACCCTTGGAGGCCAGTGCGAGCGTCGCGTCCAGAATTCGCTTACGCCGTTCCCGCTGCGCGGCCGAGCTCAGCTCGTCCTCACTGAGCGTAGTGACCGTCGCGGCAGGCAGCGCCGAGTTATCGGCGGGCTGCGATCGGGAGGGACTGGCCATTGATGAGAGTCCTTTCCAGCACTGTCGTTGCGCGTCGTTGCGCATGCGCATTCCGGCAACGGGGCTCGGTCGTCTCTTGACTTCCGCCCAGCTAGGATATTAGAACATGTTCTAGGTGTGGGAGTCACGCCGGAAAGGCGGTATGGACTGTGACCATCGCCACCACTGACGAGCATAAAGCCGGTCAGGAGTCGATGCACGGATGGGCCGGATCGGTACGTCCAATTGCAACAATGCGGGACGACCCGGCCGACTTCTGGCGCGCCTATTGGCCCGCGCTGGCCGACTTCGGGATATTCCGGGTCGCCGTCGCCGAGGCGGCCGGTGGCCACGGCGGATCGGTCGCCGACCTCGCCGTGCTGGTCGAGCAGGCGGCGCACGACCTGGTCGGCGGGCCGGTGCTGACCACGGCATTGGCGAATCTGGTCACCGCGGGCGCCCTCGATGAGGACATGCCGTGCGGTGTGGCGCTCGACTTCGTTGTCGGGCACGGCGGCACTGAGCGTAGCGGCACAGCGGCGGCATCCGGTGAGTTGTCGCTCACGGGTGTCTGGGAGTCGGTGCTCGGCGCGGCGTCGGGAACCTCGGTGCTGCTGCCGGTGCGGACGCCGAATGGGTTGCGCTGGTGCGTGATCGGACCCGAGGCCGAAGGACTGCGCATCGAAGCGCTGGCCGCCGCCGACCCGAGTACGCCGCTGGCGCGCGTGCACTGTGCCGAGGTGCGGGTGCCCGCCGACCGGGTGTTCGAGTCGCCGCATGCCGTGGAAGACCTGCTCGCGGTGCTGGTTTCCGCTGAGCTGGCGGGTGTGGTCGGCTGGTGTCTGGAGACCGCGGTCGAATACGCCAAGGTGCGTGAGCAATTCGGCCGTAAGATCGGCTCCTTCCAAGCGCTCAAACATATTTGCGCCTGGATGCTGTGCCGGGCCGAGCTGATCCGCTCGGTCGCGGCCGATGCCGCCGCGGCTGTCGACGAGGGCGGGGCGGAGCTGCCGATCGCGGCCGCCATCGCCGCCGCGATTTCGCTGGACGCCGCGGTCGAGACCGCCAAGGACTGCATCCAGGTGCTCGGCGGTATCGGCTTCACCTGGGAGCACGACGCGCACTTCTACCTGCGCCGGGCCACCGCCCTGCGGCAACTGCTCGGCGGATCGGCGCACTGGCGGGCCAGGGTCACCGAGTTGACCCGCGCGGGGCAGCGCCGGACGACCGGTGCGGATCGCGTCTTGGCTTCCGCGGCGGGAGCGACGGACCCGGAAGCGGTAGCGGAGCGTAACCACGGAGGGGCCCGTGAGCGCCGCCAATCGAACACAGGCGGCGTCGATGTCGATGACAGCAGCGCGAACGAGCTGGCCACCGAGGTGGCCGCGATCGCGGCGTTGCCCGTCGACCAGCAGCGCAATGCCATGGTCGAGGCCGGACTCGTCATGCCGCACTGGCCCGCGCCGTACGGCCGTGGCGCGAATCCCATGACGGGCCTGGTGATTTCGGAAGAGCTGCGCCGCGCCGGGCTGGAGTCGCCGGATCTGACGATCGGCGGCTGGGCGATCCCGACCCTGCTGCAGCACGGCACTCAGCGCCAAATTGATCAGTTCGCGTGGCCGACGCTGCGCGGCGAGGTGATCTGGTGTCAGCTGTTCAGCGAGCCGGAGGCCGGTTCGGATCTGGCCGCGCTGCGCACCACCGCCAAGAAGGTCGACGGCGGCTGGGTATTGCGTGGGCAGAAGGTGTGGACGTCGTTGGGCGACCGGGCGAACTGGGCGATCTGCCTGGCTCGCACCGACCCCGACGTCCCGAAGCACCGCGGCATCAGCTACTTCCTCGTCGATATGCGCAGCGCGGGACTCGAGGTGCGTCCGCTGGTGCAGATCACCGGTGAGGCGCGCTTCAGCGAGGTCTTCCTCGACGATGTCTTCGTGCCCGACGACGGTGTGGTCGGCGCCCTGAACAACGGCTGGAAGATCGCCCGCTCGACCCTGTCGACCGAACGCGTCGCCATGGGCGGCAATGGCATCGGGCCGGTGCTCGAGGAGCTCATCGCCAAACTGCCCGCCACCGGGCCTGGTGCGGAGCTGTTGAACGATCGGCTCGGCGGCTTCGTCGCCGATGCGATCGCTGGACTATTGCTGGAACAGCGGGCTGCGGTCCGGATGTTGGCGGGTGGTGATCCGGGAGCGCAGAGTAGCGTACGCAAGCTGGTCGGCGTCCGGCATCGCCAGGCGGTTGCCGAATTCGCCGTGGAGACGGCAGGTCCAACCGGTGCGCAGGACTCGGCGGTGGTAAAAGAGTTCCTGCTCACGCGCTGTTTGTCGATTGCAGGGGGAACCGAGCAGATTCTGTTGACCGTGGCTGGTGAGCGAATCCTCGGACTGCCCCGCGACACGAACAGCTAAGTCGACGAGCCCACCCGTCGCCCGACCGCCACCCCTCATGGGATCGCGGAGCGATACTGAATTTATTGGGAGTAATGCGTGGACTTCACCAGGGACGAGGGCCAAGACGCCGTCGCCGAGGTTGTTGTAAGTTTGCTGGAGCGTGAGCCGGCACGCGATATCGAGCTGTGGCCGAGTCTGGTCGAGACCGGACTGCTCTCGCTCGCGCTGCCGGAGCGGTTCGGCGGTGATGGCATGGGCCTGCCGGAAGTGTCGGTCATGTTGACCGAGCTGGCCACCGACGCGGTGGCGGTGCCCGCCCTGCCGACCCTCGGCTTCGGACTACTGCCGCTGTTGGCGTCGTTGCCGGACAGCGTCGCCGAGCGGGTCTATCCGGAGGTCGCCAAGGGGGCGGTGCTGACCGCGGCGCTGAGCGAGCCCGCGAACCCGTTCGTGGTCAAGCCCGAGACCATCGCGGTCTCCGACGGTGACGCCGTGCGCATCACCGGTCACAAGGTGGCCGTGCCGTATGCGGAGCAGGCGCGCTGGCTGTTGATCCCGACGAATTCCGGTATCGCGCTGGTGGATTCGGGGGCGGCGGGCCTTACCTTGACCCCGTCGCCGGTATCCGGCGGGATTCCCGAATGTACGGTGCGCCTCGACCGGGTCGAGGTTCCGGTCGAGCAGTTGTTGTCCGGCGGTCTCGGCGAACTGCACCGGCTGGCCGTCGCTTCGATCGGCGCGACCGCGGACGGACTCCTCAAGGGTGCGCTGGTGTTGACCGCCGAGCATCTGCGGACTCGTCGCCAGTTCAACCGGCCGCTCGCCGAATTCCAGGCCGTCGCACAGCAGATCGCCGACGTGTACGTCGTCTCGCGGACCCTGCATGCCGCCGCCGTTTCGGCGAGCTGGGCACTGGCACAGGCGGATTCGACGCCGTCGCATCAGGAGCGGATCGACGACGATCTCGATGTGCTCGCCTACACCGTGGCCTCGGAACTGCCCGCGGCCATGCAGAAATGCCATCACCTGCACGGTGGTCTCGGGGTCGATGTGACCCATCCGATGCACCGCTATTTCTCACAGGCCAAGGACATCGCCCGCTGGCTCGGCGGCGCATCCTTGCGACTCGATCGATTGGGGGCCAGATGTTCATCGACCTGACCGTGGAGCAGCGTCGGCTGCGCGATGAATTGCGCTCGTACTTCGCCGATCTCGTGACTCCCGAGGAGGAGGCCGAGATGGCGGTCAACCGCCACGGTGACGCCTACCGGGCGGTGGTGCGCCGGATGGGCGCGGATGGTTGGCTCGGGGTCGGCTGGCCGAAGGAATACGGCGGCCAGGGCTTCGGTCCGATGGAACAGCAGATCTTCTTCAATGAGGCGGTGCGCGCGGATGTTCCGCTGCCGCTGGTCACCTTGTTGACGGTCGGGCCGACGCTGCAGAGCTTCGGCACCGAGGAGCAGAAGGCGAAGTTCCTGCCCGGAATCCTGTCCGGTGATATCCATTTCGCGATCGGTTACTCCGAGCCGGAGGCGGGCACCGATCTCGCCGCGCTGCGCACGAGCGCGGTGCGCGACGATGCTGGCGACTGGATCGTCAACGGGCAGAAGATCTTCACCACCGGCGCGCACGAGGCGGATTACGTCTGGCTGGCGTGCCGCACCGGATCGGTCGAATCGCGCCACCGCGGTATCACGATCCTGATCGTGGACACCAAGGACCCCGGCTACTCCTGGACGCCGATCATCACCTGCGACGGTGCACACCACACCAACGCCACCTACTTCGACGACGTACGGGTGCCCGCGAACATGCTCGTGGGTGCGGAGAACCGGGGCTGGAAGCTGATCACCACCCAGCTCAACCACGAGCGGGTGAGCCTGGGCCCATCCGGCAAGATCGAGCAGCTCTACGACAAGGTGCACGACTGGGCGCAACCGCGCGGCGTACTCGCCGAAGCCGATGTGCGCCGCTCGCTCGGCCGTATCCACGCCATGGTCCGGCTCAACGAGCTGCTGAACTGGCAGGTCGCGGCGACCGTGGACGGGGACCAGGCCACCGTGATCGCCGATGCGTCGGCCACCAAGGTGTACTCCACCGAATCGCTGCAGGAGGCTGGTCGACTCGCCGAGGAGATCGTCGGGCACTATGGCGATCCGGCCGATCCGGCCACCGCGGAACTGCTCATCTGGCTGGACCGCCGGACCAAGCAGAACCTGGTGGTGACCTTCGGTGGCGGCGTCAATGAGGTGATGCGCGAACTGGTCGCCTCATCCGGGCTGAAATTGCCTCGGGTACCTCGATGAACCCCACGTCAGGGACTACAGCAAGGAGCCGCGCGTGCCGGAAACCATGACGCCGGAAGCGATTACCGCCGCAGCCGAGAAGATCATCGCGGCGGGCGATTGCGCGCCACGCCTCGGGCGTGACCCGGTGAACCAGCCGATGATCAACAACTGGGTGGAGGCGCTCGGGGACGACAACCCGATCTACGTCGACGAGGAAGCCGCGCGCGCCGCCGGACATTACGGCACCGTGGCCCCGCCGGCCATGGCGCAGGTGTGGACCATGTTCGGGCTCAACGGTTCTCGTCCGGCCGATGATCCGATGGCGCAGGTGACCGAGCTGCTCGACAGCGCGGGCTATACCTCCGTGGTCGCCACCGACTGTCAGCAGACCTACCACCGGTACGTGAATGTCGGTGAGCAGATCGCGGTGACCAGCAGGCTCGCCGAGATCCGCGGGCCGAAGAAGACGGCGCTCGGCGAAGGCTGGTTCGTCACGTTCCAGACCAGCTGGCAGGTGGGCGATGAGGTCGTCGCCGAAATGCTGTTCCGGCTACTGAAGTTCGCACCGGGCAGTGTTGTTTCGAGCGACCTGCAAGCAGTCGCTAGCGGCGGCGCGGCTCCGAAAGCGCCTGTGGGCGAACGAGTCAAGCCGCTCGTCTCCTGGGATACCGAATTCTTCTGGGCGGGTACGAAAGTCGGCGAGTTGCGAATCCAGAAGTTGCCGGACGGCACGCTGCGGCATCCGCCGATTCCGGCTATCTGGCAGGACAAATCCGAGCAGACCGACTACGTCGTCGCGTCCGGGCGCGGTGAAGTGTTCAGTTACGTCGTGCATCACGCGCCGAAAGTGCCAGGGCGGCAGCTGCCGTTCGTCGTCGCGTTGGTCGAACTGGAGGAGGGCGTGCGCATGCTCGGTGAACTGCGCGGCATCGACCCGGCCGATGTGAAGGTCGGGCTGCCGGTGCGGGTGGAGTTCGAGCAGCTCGACGACGAGGCCGTGCTGCCGGTCTGGCGGGTGATCGCATGACCTACGTCGAACCGATGACCGTGCGGGTGGGCACCGTGCTGCCCGAACTGGTCATCAACGCCGATCCGACCTTCGTGATCAGTACGGCCCTGGCCACCAGGGACTTTCAGGATGTGCACCACGACAGGGACAAGGCCGTGGCCCGTGGTTCCAAGGACATCTTCGTCAATATCCTCACCGATACCGGACTGGTGCAGCGCTTCGTCACCGACTGGGCCGGGCCGCGCGCCATCGTGAAATCGGTCGCGCTGCGCCTGGGTGTGCCGCTGTATGCCGGTGACACTCTCACGCTGTCCGGGACCGTATCCGCGGTCGAGGGCGATGACATCCATATCGATGTGGTCGGCCGGGACAGCCTCGGTGCCCACATCACGGCGAAAGCCGTTATCGCCCTGCTTAGATCAGCAACAGAGGGTAGATCAGCAACAGAGGGAGGCCATGATGAGTGACACGATCTCCGGTCGGGCCGCCATCGTCGGCATCGGCGCCACCGACTTTTCCAAGGACTCCGGCCGCAGCGAACTGCGGCTGGCCGCCGAGGCCGTCACCGCGGCGCTCGCCGACGCGGGTCTGACGCCCGACGATGTCGACGGTTTGACGACCTTCACCATGGATACCAATACCCAGGCCGCGGTCGCCCGCGCCGTCGGCATCCCGCAGCTGAAGTTCTTCAGCCACATCGGATATGGCGGCGGTGCGGCGTGCGCCACCATTCAGCAGGCCGCCATGGCGGTCGCTACCGGCGTCGCCGATGTGGTCGTCGCCTATCGGGCCTTCAACGAGCGTTCGGTGTCACGTTTCGGTCAGTTCTCCACCGCGCTGGCCACCGCGCCGACCTCCTCGGGCATCGACGCGGGGTGGTCCTACCCGCAGGGCCTCGGCACGCCGGCGGCCCAGGTGGCCATGGTCGCGCGCCGCTATATGCACGTCTACGGTGCGACCAGCGCCGACTTCGGGCGGGTCGCCGTCGCCGATCGCAAACACGCCGCGGTGAATCCGGCCGCCTTCTTCTACGGCAAGCCGATCACCCTGGCGGAGCACCAGAATTCGCGCTGGATCGCCGAACCGCTGCATCTGCTGGACTGCTGCCAGGAGTCCGATGGTGGTGTCGCGATCGTGGTCACCAGCGTCGAACGCGCCCGTGATCTGCCGCAGCGGCCGGCCGTCATCGCCGCCGCCGCACAGGGTTCCGGTGCCGATCAGTATGTGATGACGAGCTACTACCGCGACGCTCTGACCGGTCTCCCGGAAATGGGCCTGGTCGGCGAGCAACTGTGGGCCCAAAGCGGTTTGCGCCCTGACGATATGCAGGCCGCCATCCTCTACGACCACTTCACCCCGTTCGTGCTGATGCAACTGGAGGAGCTGGGTTTCTGCGGTCGCGGCGAGGCCAAGGATTTCATCGCCGACGGCGCCATCGAGATCGGCGGTCGCCTGCCACTCAATACCCACGGCGGCCAACTAGGCGAGGCCTACATCCACGGCATGAACGGAATCGCCGAGGCCGTGCGCCAGATCCGCGGCACCTCGGTCAATCCTGTCGAGAACCTGGAGAACATCCTGGTCACCGCAGGCACCGGCGTTCCGACATCCGGATTGGTGCTCAGCGCCAATTGATTCGGGCCAGTGGTCCGCTGGCTGGTCGACCCCGGCTGATCGTAGGTGGATATCGCCGCCCCGGACGCGGTCACCAGCAGCCTGCCCGGCGGCGCGGCGTAGGTTGGAGCGGCGCGTAGTGGGAGGTGTGGCATGACCGACCGGCATATTGTCGATGTGCACATTCTGCTTGTTCGGGGTGGTGACGTGTTGCTCAGTAAGCGGCGTAGTGACGATGAGTTCGATGGGCTGTGGCATCTGCCTGCGGGGAAGGTGGAGTTGGGGGAGTCCGCGACTGCTGCCGCGGTTCGGGAGGCGGGGGAGGAGGTCGGGGTGGTCATTGATCCAGCGGATTTGCGTCTCGTGCACACGGCGCATGTGGTCGGCTCTGGGCGTGAAGCCAGGCTCGGGCTGTTCTTTCATGCGTCGCGATGGGGCGGTGAGCCGGTGAATCGTGAGCCGGATAAGAGCTATGAGCTGCAATGGTTTTCGCTGGATGGGCTGCCGGAAGACTCGCTCATTCGGTATTCGGCGGCCGGAATCGATGCCTACTCGACCGGTCTCACCTACAGCGAACGAGGCTGGGCCAGGTAGCGGGACAGCAGCGTGGCGAGTTGATCGACGCTGCCGGGAGTGCCCGCCGGAACGTGCGTGCGAGCGCCCGCGAACCGGTCGAAGACAGCACCCTCGACCACTGCGATGAAGTCGGCGGCGGCCACGTCGGGGTCCGGGAAGTTCAAGGCGCGGAAGAGGTCTCGTGCGCGCTCGATCGAGAACAGGCTGTGCGTCAGTCGGTGGTGCAGCTCTGGATCGCCGATCAGCTCGATGATGAGTGCGTGCCGGACGATCAGGTGGTTGCGGCGCTCGGCGAGCAGTCGGTCGAGCCAGCTCGCGATGGCGTGTGCGATGCCGTAGGGGTCGGTGGGGATCGATAGCGTCAATTGGGCGGCGGTGAAGTCGTCGCGGGAGCGGGTGGTGATTCGGTCCGTGATGGCTTCGATGAGCGCGCGTTTGGTGCGGAAGTAATAGGACGCCGACCCGGCGGGCAGGTCGAGCGCGGTATCGAGGGCGCGGTGGGTGAGCGCTCGTATGCCCCGGGTCGCGATCAGATCGATGGCCGCGTCGGCGAGTGCGGTGCGCCGGTCGGTTGTGGACATCATCACCTTCTCTGGCGGCAGGCTTTCCCGATCCTCTACAACTGTAGAGGATCAGGAGGATGGCATGGAGCTCAGGGATATCGTTGTTCGCGCGGAGACCGGCGTGCGCTCACCTGCGCTGATTTTGGATGCCGATCAGATCCGGGCTCGGGCTCGGCTGCTCGAACTCCTCGACCGGCATGGGCGGCCGAGGAAACATCATCGCGGCGTCTACCTGCACGGCAGGCCCGGCCGCGGGAAAACGATGCTGATGAACGACTTCTTCGCAGGCATCGCGTCGAACCGCAAACGCCGCTTCCACTTCCACGACTTCTTCGCCCGATTGCACACCGCCGCACACGAATCGGGATCCATCGACAAGGCCATCGACGGTCTGCTCGGCAATGCCGAACTGGTCTGCTTCGACGAATTCCACGTGCACGATATCGGCGACGCGATGTTGATCGCCCGCATGCTCGACGTGCTCTTCGCACACCGCATCGTGTTGGTGGTGACCTCGAACTACCCGCCGCGGCGGCTACTGCCCAACCCGCTGTTCCACGACCGCTTCCTGCCGACCATCGCGCGCATCATCGCGCAACTGGACCTCGTCTCGGTCGATGGTCCGCTCGACTATCGCACCCGCGGCGGCTCGACGACCGGCTTCGCGGCCGGACGCTACCTGGCCGCAACCGGCCGCGACCGAAGCGGAACGCCAACCGGTATCGATATTCCGGTCGGCACCCGCAAAATCCGCGCCCGCGCCGTCGACGATTCCGTGATCGTCATCGATTTCACCGCCCTGTGCGGTACCGCCACCGCCGCCTCGGACTACGTCGACCTCGCACAACGCTTTCGACAGTGGACCTTGTGCGATGTCGTGCCCTTGCGAGACGTCCCGCCCGACTGGGCCATGCGCTTCGTGAACCTGATCGACGTGCTCTACGACGCGGATCTCGAGCTCACGATCGAGGCCAGGACACCACTGTCGGACCTGGTCGCCGACGTCCGCGAGGTCCCTGACATCGCACGGACCGCAAGCCGCCTCGGCGAGCTCCACCAAGGCGCGCTCCGATAGCGCCGAACCGGCGTAAACGCCGGTCGGAACGGCCCCGGCGCGGGATAAAGAGGAGGCGATCCGAAGTATTCGATTCCATCCCGAGCCGACCACTCGGCATGTAACTATGTGCCTGTTCAGAGCTGTACTCAGATGTGGTGGTAACAGGTGGCCAGGGCGGGAGCGCCGATATCGCGCGTGGTCGTACTGATCACGCTGCTGGCGTGTGCCGCGATCGCGCTGCGCGGCCACATTCCGGGCACCGATGAATTCGGCGACCACCGCTCGGTGCCATCCGCGATCTCGGTCGCGCTGATGCCGGTGCTGCTCACGGTGTCGGTCGTTATTCTGATCGCCGGTGTGATCGCCAGCCAGCACCGGCTCCCACTGGCCATGCCGGAGGTGGATCGTGATTCCGAGCGCAAGCACGGACTGCTCGGCCGGACGGGTCTGCTCGTACTGGCCGCGCTCGCGGTCGTCTCGCTCATTATCGCGGCGGCCTCGGCCATCTTCTTCGTCGGCTTCGGTCGCGAGGGTGAGCCGGTGCCGTCGTCGGTGCCGCGGGACGGGTCCGGCCGCACCCCGGAGGAAGTCGTCACCACTGCGGCGACCCCCGACACCACATCCGTCCATCTCAGCGGTACGGCGCTGCTGCTGGCCGGCATTGCCGCCGTGGTCCTGGTCGGTGCGGCGCTGATCGGGCTGATCGTGGTCGCGATGGCCGGTCAGCGTAAGCCGCGCGTGGTGCCGGTGCCGGTGCCCCCGGCCGCGCCGACCGTGGCCGGTTCCCTGGCCCGAGCGGCCGAAATGGGCCTGGCCGCCATGAATGTGCCCGGCCAGGATCCGCGCGAGGCCATCATCGCCAGCTATGTCGCGATGGAACGCGGCCTGTCCTTCGATCGCGCGGCCGCGCCGCTGGCCTCGGATACCCCGATGGAAGTGCTGGCCAGAGCCTTCGAGCGCGGCGCCCTGCACGACGCGTCGGCCAGGGAATTGGTCGCGCTGTTCGAAGAGGCCAGGTTCAGCCCGCATTCGATGCTGGAGTGGCAGCGGATGCGGGCCGAACAGCTGCTGCGTATCGTTTTGGCGGATCTGCAAGGGGCGATGGTATGAACCGCGCGATCGTGATCGGTGCGCTGATCGTCATCGGGCTGATCGAGCTCATCACCCTCGGCAAGGCACGCGGCGCGCTCCTGATCGCCGCCGGAATTCCGGTGGCACTGGCCATGGTTCAGCTGATCTGGTCGCTGACGGGGCGGTCGATACCGATAACCGATGCGGAATCGGACTATATCGAGAACGGCCCGGCGGAGATGCTGCGGCACTGGCATGCCAGAGCGGAGATGCTGGCCGACCGCGCGGACGGCACCAGAGCCGACTGGGATCGGCATCTGCGTCCGTTGCTGGCCAAGGAATTCGAGTTGTCCACCGGCCTGCGGGTCGCCAAGAACCGCAAAGCGACCGAGGCCGCCGGGATATTGCAGTTCGGCCCGGAATTGTGGCGCTGGGTCGATCCGGCCAACTCGGCATTACGGGATCAGACGACTCCCGCACCGGGGCGCGCGGCGCTGGACGAGATCCTGCGTCGTCTTCAGAAAATGTGAAATGGGTTGAGGCAAGTGCGAGTAGACAAATGACGGTGCCGATGGACGCGACCATCCAGCGCAGTGAGGCGGTGCTGCGGGAACTGTCCCGGGTGATCGTCGGCAAGCGGGATGAGTTGCAACTGATCATGATCGCCGTGCTGTCGGGCGGTCATGTCCTGATCGAGGACCTGCCCGGCCTCGGTAAGACGCTCATTGCCAGATCCTTCGCCGCCGCGCTCGGCCTGGACTTCACCCGTGTGCAGTTCACGCCCGACCTACTGCCCGCCGACCTGCTGGGCTCCACCATCTACGACATGTCTTCGGGCCGTTTCAATTTCCGGCGCGGCCCGGTCTTCACCAATGTGCTGCTGGCCGACGAAATAAACCGCACGCCGCCGAAGACGCAGGCCGCGCTGCTGGAGGCGATGGCCGAGGGACAGGTCAGCATCGACGGCGAAACCTTTCCGCTGCCACAGCCTTTCATTGTGCTGGCCACCGACAACCCGATCGAGTACGAGGGCACCTATCCGCTGCCGGAGGCGCAGCTGGACCGGTTCGCGATGCAGCTGCGGCTGGGCTATCTGTCGGAGAACGACGAGCGGCAGATGATTCACCGCCGCCTCGAACGCGGCTCGGCGACACCGCAGGTGGCGCAGGTCGTGGACACGAACGGACTGTTGGAGATGCGGCAGTCGGTCGAGTTCGTCACGGTGCATCCCGACGTGGTCAGCTATGTGGTCGCACTCGCCGGTGCGACTCGTGGACATCCGCAGGTCGAAGTGGGCGCCAGCCCGCGCGCCGAACTCGATCTGGTGCAGATGTCGCGGGCTCGGGCGCTGCTGCTCGGGCGCGACTATGTGGTTCCAGAAGATGTGAAGGCGCTCGCGATTCCGGCGATGGCGCACCGGATCACGCTGCGCCCGGAGATGTGGGTGCGCCGGATCCGCGGCGAGGACGTGATCACCGAATTGCTGCGCCGTCTGCCGGTTCCGCGCGCGTCGGTGACATGACACGGCGGGGTAGGGCATGACCCAGCCGGACGCTACCGAGCCGGAGCCGACCCAGCCGGAGCCGACCCAGCCGGATGCGGCCCAGACGGATGCGGCCCAGACGGATACGACCCAGCACGGCGCCGTCATCCAAGGCACCGCGGCGGCCGCGCGGGCGCACGAGGCGCACCGCCCACCGAGCCGCGACGAGCCGATGGCGGGCGGCGCTCGGCACCGGGATATGAGCGCCGCGGTCGAGGTCGAATTGCGTTGGCGGCCAGCACCATTGGTGTTCATGCTGGTAGTGAGCGCGGCGGTGGCCCTAGTGCTCGCGCTGGTGCTGGGCCGCTGGCAGCTGGTGGTTTTCGCGGCCCCGCTGCTCGGTGTGCTCGCGACCGCGCCGTGGCAGCAGTCCTCGACCAAGATCCAGGTCGAAGGCGGCGGTACGCTGCGCTGTTTCGAGACCGAGGAGATCGTGACGACGGTCGCCACCTTTGTCGAATCGGGCCATGCGCTCCTGCGGCTGACTCCGGATAAGGTGGCGGGACTCGGGATCGAGATCGAGGAGGCGATTGATTCCGGGACGGCGCCTGCCGGGTTGCGGCTGGCCCTGACGGCGGACCGGTGGGGGCGATATCCGCTCGCCGTCCGGGTCTCCGCGCTCAGCCCGGCGGGACTGTCCGTCGCCACCGCGGTGTTGCCCGCGGGTCAGCTGTTCGTCTACCCGATCACCGATCCGCAGCGCATGAAGTTGCCGCGCACCGAACTTCCCGAACGACTCGGTACCCACCTGACCCGCAAACATGGTCCCGGCGTCGAGTACGCCGATATCCGCGCGTACGCGCCCGGCGACCAGCTGCGGATCGTGAACTGGCCGGTGAGCGCGCGGCGCGGGCGACTATATGTCACCGAGCGGCTGACCAACCGGTCCGCGGATGTGGTTGTGCTCGTTGATACTTCGCAGCAGGCGCCCGGGCCGGCCACCGATTCGCTGGAGCTGTCGGTACGGGGTGCGGCGCAGGTGGTGCAGTCGACGCTGCAGGCGGGGGATCGCACCGCGGTGGTCTGCCTCGGTCAGTCGCCGCGCTGGCTGCGCCCGGATATCGGGCGTCGGCAGTTCTATCGGATCGTGGACACCGTGCTGGACGTCGGCGACGAACACATCCCGACCACCGGCACACTGGCGCCACACGCGGCCGTCCCGCTCGGCGCGATCATCATCGCCTTCTCCACACTGCTGGACACCCAGTTCGCATTGGCACTGATCGATCTGCGCAAACGCGGTCACGTCGTCGTGGTCGTCGATGTGTTGCGCGGCACGCCCTTCCACGAACATCTCGACCCGACACTGGCCAGAATGTGGAATCTGGAGCGCGCCTCGATGTACCGGGATATGGGCACCGTCGGCGTCGACATCGTGGCCTGGACCGAAGACGCGCGACTCGACCAGGTCATGCGATTGATCCCCGATCATCGCCGAACCGTACGGGTGCGCCGATGATCCGATTCCTCGCCATCCTGTCCGGTGTCCTGTTGGTGACCTCGGTGACGCTGATGACGCCATGGGCCGGTATCCCCGCCGTGATTCTGGTGATCGCGGGCTGGTGGTTGCGCCTGCCCGCCGTCGCAGCGGTCCTACTCGCCATCGGCGTACTCGCCGCCGCCGACACCGGCGTACTGGCCGCCGCCGCAACAGGATTGGTAGCCACCGCCTACCTCTTGAACACCGCCACCGTCTCCGCCCCCGTCGGCGTCGTCCCAACCACAGTGCCGTCGGTCACCGGCGCAGTAGCCTTCGCCGCCGCAGCCGTCGGCGCAGCCCTGCTCCCACTGCGCCTGGCCTGGGCCCCGATCGCCGCCCCCATCCTGGTAATCCTCCTGTACGCCCTGGTAATCCAGGGCGTAGCCATCAAACGAAGGTCAGGTGAAGCGGAGGGTGACGTCGGCTAGGACCGGAGCGTCGTCGCGCTCGACCGCTGTTGCGGCAATGGTCAATTCGCCATTCCCGCGCCAGATTCGGGTGCGGATGGTTTCGCCTGGGTAGAGGATGCCGGCGAAGCGGGCTCGGAAGGCGGTGACGCGGGTGGCGTCGGAGTCCAGGACGGTGTCGGTGGCGGTTTTGCAGACCATGCCGTAGGTGCACAGGCCGTGCAGGATCGGGTTGGGGAAGCCCGCGGCGTGGGCGAATTCGGGATCCGAGTGCAGGGGGTTGCGGTCGCCGCACATGCGGTACAGCAGGGCCTGTTGCGGAAGCGTCGGGGTGACGACGTCGAAATCCGGTGTGCGGTCAGGGAGTTCGGTCTTGCTGCTCGGGCCGCGTTCGCCGCCGAAGCCGCCCTCGCCCTTGGCGAAGATGGATGAGCGTGCGGTCCAGAGCGGTTCGCCGTCGGAGCCGGTGACCGTCTGCTCCTGCACCACAACGGCGGCCGAGCCCTTGTCCCACAGTTCGGTGATGCGTCCGGTGCTGGTCGCCTTGCCCGTGGCTGGGATCGGGCGATGCACCTCGACCTCCTGGTGTCCGTGCACCACCTTCGCGAGGTCGATATCGATGCCGGGGAACTGCACCTTCGGCGGTTCGGTGTCGTGGAAGGTGGCCGCCACGGTCGCGAAGGTCGGCAGCACCTGCGGGGTGCGGTCGTCGAGATAACGCAGTTCGGCCGCATCGGTCCAGCGCGTGCCCGCCCCGAGTCCCAGCTGGTACAGCTGCACGTCCGACGGCGTCCAAGCGAATTGCCGGCTCGGAAGTTCCGCGCCGAGCGCGATATTCGGGTCGATGGGCATCTGGTTCTCCTTGTGGATGCTTGTGGACAGATCTGCCCGATGCGGGCGGGCCCTGATGCGGTCCGGCGTGGTTGGTCTGCGGTTCGTCGCGCACGGGGACGGTTGCCTCGAATCGATCCTGCGGCGACCACATCCGCGTGGGCAAGGGGGCGTCCATTCGGTGAGACGCCCCCTTCGGTCGCTTACGCTTCGGCGCTGGCCTTGGCCGACTGCTGCTTCTTGCGCTCGGCGATATCGAGCACCGCCAGATACCCGAAGGTGATCGCGGGGCCGATGGTGGCGCCGGGGCCCGCATAGGTGTGGCCCATCACGGGGGTCGCGCTATTGCCGGAGGCGTAGAGCCCCTCGATCACCGTGCCGTCCTCGCGCAGCACGCGACCGGCGGTATCGGCCACCAGCCCGCCCTTGGTACCCAGGTCACCCGGCACGATCTTGGCCGCGTAGAACGGGCCCTGCACCAGCGCGGCCAGGCACGGGTTGGGCTTCACGGTCGGGTCGCCGTAGTACCGGTCGTAGTGGCTGTTGCCGCGGCCGAAGTCCACGTCATCGCCGGTCGCGGCGAACTCGTTGAACCGCTCGACGGTGGCGGTGAGATTGTCCACGGGTACGCCGATGTTGGTGGCCAATTCCGCGAGGGTGTCGGCCTTGACAATCAGGTCGTTTTCCATCCAGCGGGACGGAAACCGCTGACCAGGCTGCAATCCGGCGAAGATGTAGCGGTTCCGGTAGCGCTGGTCGAACACCAGCCACGCGGGAATGTTCTCGCCGGGACCTTCACCCTGCCCGTATTCGCCGCCGTACATGGTGTGCACAGCCTCGACGTAAGGAGCGGACTCATTACCGAATCGCTTACCGTCGGCGTTGACCATGATGGTGCCGGGCAGATTGCGCTCGGCCAGCGCGAACCATGGCTTACCGCCCTTGAAAATGGTCGGCCCCCACCAGGAATCTTCCATGAAGTCGACCGCGCCACCCACCGCCATGCCGGCATTGATGCCGTCGCCGGTATTGGCGGCCGCGCCGGTGGTCCACTCGGTGGTGATGGGCTGGCGCTGGTATTTGGCGCGCATCTCGGCGTTACGCTCGAAACCGCCGCTGCCGAGCACCACGCCGTACTTGGCGGTGAACCGCACCGGCTCGCCGTTGTGCTCCGCCTCGACCCCGGTGACCACGCCGTTTTCCACGATCAGCTTGGTCAGCGGGGTGTTCAGCAGCAGCGGCACATCGGCGTCGATGAGTCCCTTGCGCATGGCGGCCATGATGGCCTGACCCATGCCGAGGATGTGCTTGCCGGTCCACTTGGCGAAGTAGGTGCGGGCACCGACCCGCATGGCCCGCATGATGCCCTTCGGGTGGCGGCGGATCAGGTTGAGCCGGACGAAATCGGCCTGCATGACGACGACGTTCAGCGGGGCCTTGGCGTAGGGCGGCTCCAGGTTGAACCGCTCCTCGCCGAGCACTTTGGCGTTGAACGGGGCGGGCTCACACGAGCGACCTTGGCCGAGACCGCCGGGGGCCTCCGGGTAGTAATCGGAGTAGCCGGGCACCCACTTCATCTTCAGCGGGGTGTGCTCGAGGACGAAGTCGAAGGCCTCCGCACCGCGGTCGACGTAGGTGTCGATCCGGTCCTTGGGCACCACGTCGCCGATGATGCTGTGCAGGTAGGTGCGTGCGTCCTCGCGGTCATCGGGACGGCCGGCCGCCTTGAGCGCCTTGTTGCCGGGGATCCACACCCCACCACCGGAGCGCGCGGTCGATCCGCCGTAGTGCGCGGCCTTCTCGATGATCACCGCGCTCAACCCGTGGTGCGCCGCGGCGAGGGCGGCAGTCATACCGGCGGCGCCGCTGCCGACCACCACCACGTCGTATTCCCGATCAGTCATGTAGAACACGTTATAGAATGGGGGCGCCGTTGGTCTATGTTGTGTGGCAGAAGACTTGCTCGGCGTTCCGTTCGTCGAGAAAACTTGTTTCAGTTTCTGACCGGAGTGATGAACATGGGCAGTGCCGTTTCGAGCGACCTGCGAGCAATCGCTAGCGGCGATTGGGACCTGGCCGCCGACGTGGTTGTAGTCGGATACGGCGCCGCGGGTGCGGCGGCCGCGCTGGAAGCGACGGATGCGGGCGCGCAGGTGCTGGTGTTGGAGCGTTTCGCCGGTGGCGGGGCGTCGGCATTGTCCGGCGGCATCATCTACGCGGGTGGCGGCACATCGGTGCAGGTGGAGGCGGGTGTCGTCGATACGCCGGAGCAGATGCTGGCCTATCTCGAGCGTGAGGTCGGCACCGCTATCACACCCGAGACACTGCGGCGGTTCGTCGACGAGAGCCCGGCGATGATCGAGTGGCTGCAGGGGCACGGCGTGCCGTTCGAGGCGTCGCTGTGTCCGTACAAGACGTCGTATCCGAACGACAGCTACTACCTCTACTACTCGGGTAGCGAGGTGTCCGGTTACGGCCGCGAGGTCGCGACGCCCGCGCAGCGTGGACACCGGGTCAAGGGCCGCGGCACCTCGGGTAAGAAACTCACCGGACCGCTGGCCGCCTCGGCCTCCCGGCGCGGGGTGCGGGTGGAAACCCTCACGCAGGCAACACGATTGATCACTGACGACAACGGAACCGTGATCGGCGTCGAATGCGAGACCTTGCGCGACGCGCCGGGACAGGTCCGGGATCGCTACACCCGGATGGCGAAGCTCGCCGCCAAGCCCGGCATCTACTACCCACCGCTGCGCAAGGCATTGGAGCGCCGGCTGGCGAAGCTGGATCGGCGCTACCGCACCACGATTCGGATCCAGGCCCGGCGCGGTGTGGTGCTCAGCGCCGGCGGGTTCATCGCCAATCGCGAGATGATGCGGGAGTACGGACCGAAGTACCGTGGCGGACTCGCGCTCGGCACAACCGGCGATGACGGCAGCGGGATCCGGATGGCCCAGCAGGTCGGTGCCGCGACGGATCGCATGGGCAATATCTCGGCATGGCGATTCATCCTGCCGCCCAGTGCTTTTACCGGCTCGGTGCTGGTCGACGCGGACGGCCGCCGGGTCATCGATGAGACCCGCTACGGCGCCGCGGTCGGCCATGAGCTGATCACCGAGCACGCGGGCAAGGGCTGGTTGCTCGCCGACGATGCGCTCATGCGTACCGCTATCTCGCAAATCCGTACACAGTCGGCCTGGTTCCAGCGCGGGCAGTTCGAGGCGATGCGGCGGACCGCGGTGCGCGGTGCGACGCTGGATGCCGTTGCGGCGAAGGCCGGTATCGATGCGGACGGCCTGCGCGCGACCGTGGCCGAGCACAATGCAGCCATCGAGAACGGTGCACCCGATCCGGTCGGCAAACCCGCCGAATTCACCAAAACGGTAGGGGCCGGGCCGTTCTGGCTGCTGGATGTGGGTATCAAACCGAGCGTCATCAATCCGTGCCCGATGCTCACCCTCGGCGGCGTGGTCGTCGACGAGCGCACCGGAGCGGTGAAATCGACTGCCGGAACCGATATTCCGGGTCTGTTCGCGGCGGGACGGACGGCGGTCGGCATCTGCTCGGACTCCTACGTCAGCGGGTTGTCCCTGGCCGACTGCGTTTTCTCCGGTCGGCGCGCGGGCCTGTTCGCGGCCGGCGCGGACGTGCTTTGGCGGGCAGCGATGCCCGAAGCGACAACAGTGGAAGGAAACTAGCGTGCTGTCCGACGCGGTCCGAATGCAATTGGCCGATGAACTCGACGTCGCCGAACGTGATCGGGTCGGCATCGGCCCGCTCATCGCCAGATATCCCGATATCGATGTCGTCGATGCCTACGAGATCCAGCTGCTCAATATCCGGCGCAAGCTCGACAACGGCGCCAAGGTGGTCGGGCACAAGGTCGGTCTGTCGTCGCTGGCCATGCAGCAGATGATGGGCGTGGACGAACCCGATTACGGACATCTGCTCGCGGATATGGAGGTCTTCGAGGATGTTCCGGTCGAGACCTCGCGCTACCTGATCCCCCGCGTCGAGGTCGAGGTGGGCTTCGTCCTCGGCGCGGATCTGCCCGGCGAAGAATGCACCGAGGCCGATGTGCTCGCCGCGACGGTCGCCTACGCGCCGTCCATCGAGCTGATCGATTCGCGGATCAAGGACTGGAAGATCGGGCTCGCCGACACCATCTCCGATAACGCCTCCTCGGCGGGCTTCGTCCTCGGCGCGGCCCGCGTCGCGCCGAAAGACCTGGATATCAAGGCCATCGACGCCGTGCTCACCCGCAACGGCGAGGTGATCGCCGAGGGGCGCAGCGATGCGGTGCTCGGTGATCCGGTCATCGCGGTGGCCTGGCTGGCCCGCAAGGTCGCCAGTTTCGGTGTGCGGTTGAAGGCGGGCGACATCGTGCTACCCGGATCCTGCACCCGCGCCATCGATGCCCGTCAGGGAGATTCGTTCCACGCCGAGTTCGCCGGACTCGGTTCTGTCCGTTTGCAATTCAAGTAGGAGGTTTGCCGTGTCCGAAACGGGGACCGTCACCGCCGCGATCGTCGGATCCGGCAATATCAGCACCGATCTGCTGTACAAACTGCTGCGCTCCACCACGGTGGAACCGAAGTGGATGATCGGAATCGACCCGGAGAGCGAGGGTTTGAAGCGCGCCCGCGGGCTCGGGCTGGAGACCTCGCACGAGGGGGTGGACTGGCTGCTCGCACAGCCGGAACTGCCGGATCTCGTCTTCGAGGCGACCTCGGCCTACGTGCACCGCGCCGCCGCGCCGCGCTATGCGGAGGCCGGAATCCGCGCGGTCGACCTGACGCCCGCCGCGGTGGGACCGGCCGTGGTGCCGCCGGTGAACCTCGTCGGCGCGAATCTCGATGCGCCCAACGTCAATATGATCACCTGTGGTGGCCAGGCGACCATTCCGATCGTCGCGGCCGTATCGCGCGTGGTGCCGGTGCCCTACGCCGAGATCGTCGCCTCGGTGTCCTCGGTCTCCGCCGGGCCGGGTACCCGCGCCAATATCGATGAGTTCACCAAGACCACGTCGCGCGGTGTGCAGACCATCGGTGGGGCCGAGCGCGGTAAGGCGATCATCATCCTGAATCCGGCCGAACCGCCGATGATCATGCGCGACACCATCTTCTGCGCGATTCCCGAGGACACCGATACCGACGCGATCGCGGACTCCATCCACCGGATGGTCGCCGATATCCAGAAGTATGTGCCCGGTTACCGGCTGCTGAACGAGCCGCAGTTCGACCCGCCGTCGGTGGTTTCCGGTGGCTTCGCGAAGGTTTCGGTCTTCGTCGAGGTCGAGGGTGCGGGCGACTTCCTGCCGCCGTACGCGGGCAACCTCGACATCATGACCGCGGCCGCCACCCAGGTCGGCGAGGTCATGGCCAAGCAGATTCTCTCGGCCCGGGTGTAAGGAGCCTTCCCATGACCTATTCAGCAGAACTCGACATCCGCGTCACCGATACGTCGCTGCGTGACGGTTCGCATCACAAGCGCCATCAGTTCACTGCCGACGATGTGCGCAATATCGTCACGGCGCTGGACGGCGCGGGCGTGCCGGTCATCGAGGTGACCCACGGCGACGGCCTCGGCGGCTCGTCGTTCAACTACGGCTTCTCGCATACCCCCGAGCAGGAGTTGGTCAAGATCGCCGCGCAGACGGCGAAGCAGGCCAAGATCGCAGTGCTCATGCTGCCGGGCGTCGGCGTCAAGGAAGACATCAAGGTCTCCCAGGACAACGGTGCCTCGATCTGCCGCATCGCGACGCACTGCACCGAGGCCGATGTCTCGATCCAGCACTTCGGCCTGGCCCGTGAACTCGGCCTGGAAACCGTTGGCTTCCTGATGATGTCGCATACCCAGCCGCCCGAGGCGCTGGCCAAGCAGGCCCGCATCATGGCCGATGCGGGCTGCCAGTGCGTCTACGTGGTGGACTCCGCGGGAGCCCTTGTGCTGGAGCAGGTTTCGGATCGGGTGGCTGCGCTGGTCGCCGAACTCGGTGACGACGCCCAGGTCGGCTTCCACGGCCACGAGAACCTGGACCTGGCCGTCGCCAACTCGATCTACGCGGTGCGCGCGGGCGCGAAGCAAATCGACGGCAGCGCACGGCGTTTCGGCGCGGGTGCGGGTAACACTCCCGTCGAGGCCTTCGTCGGCGTATGCGACAAGCTCGGCGTCAAGACCGGCATCGACTTCTTCGCGATCGCCGACGCCGCCGAGGATGTGGTGCGTCCGGTCATGCCGCAGGAATGCCTGCTGGACCGCCAGTCCCTCATGATGGGCTACGCGGGCGTCTACTCGAGCTTCCTCAAGCACGCCGAGCGCCAAGCCGAACGGTATGGCGTCTCAGCTGCTGAGATGCTCGTCCGCGCGGGCAAGCGCAAACTGGTTGGTGGGCAGGAGGACCAGCTCATCGATATCGCACTGGAACTTCAGCGCGAAGCCACCGTGTCTGCCTAGTCTCGCGAACTCTGGGGCCGCGACCGGTCGAACCGGTCGCGGCCCGGACGTTTCGTCATGTGACGCGAAGGCCCCCAGTTCTCACGTGGCTGTGTCGAACCGTGGGCCGTTCGCATTCCCGGAAACGACCCCCTACCAACGGATTACGTGCGTTTGCCTCACACGGGCACGACGCCCACCCGCTGCGCCAGCTTGCCGAGGTCACCGGTAGTCAGGTCACGCCGCGCGGTCCGCATCATGTGGCCGACGAGTTCGCGGACGTGGACCATGTTCCGAACATGCTGGGGCGCGGCGTGTTCGGCCCGCAGCAGCGCGTACAGCGAATCGCGGTAGTCGCGCTTCATCGCGTGCGCCCGCCCGATCTCCACGAAGTACTGAGCGCGCCGCCCCTCGGCGGGCAGATCGTCCGCCGATAGGCTCGGCGCGAGCGCGAGCACCTGACCGGGTTCGCGGCGCTCCATCGCGGCCGACATCCGCCACAGCTGGACGTTCGCGGGGCCGAACGTGGGATTGCGAAGGATCGACTTCCCCTGTGGCGCATCGGCCAGCCTGCCCGCCTGTTCCGCCGCCTCGTCCAGGTGCGGTTCCGGATCCCTGCCCATGGCGGCCGTGACCAGGGAGGCTTGCAGGTGCAGCATCCCGAACGTCTCGATCTCGCCGACCGTGCGTACGTCGGGCGCGATCCTGTCGGCCGTGCCTTCGGCGTGCTCCAGCGCGGCGGGCAGGGAGCCCGACCGGGACAGGAGCACCTGACTACGGGCGAAGGCGGTGGCAGCGAGCGCGGCCGTCCCGCCGATGTTGCGGGCGGCGTTCTCGGCCTCCTGCGCGGCCGTCCAGGACAGCGCCCCGTACCCGCGTGCCTTCAGGGCGGCGGCCGTGGTGTGCGTGACCATGCTCAGCACGTCCCAGGCCCTGTCACTGTCGGCCCCGCCTCCGTCCCGGATGTGCCGGTAGCAGTCGGTCAGCATGGGCGCGAGCATCGGCCCGAGCGTGGCGTAATCGCAGGCTATGCGCAGCTCGGCGGCGCGCTGTGAGGCCGTGCTCAGTTCGTCCAGGGGGCGCGGCGGCGCGGTGTGCGTGACGTTGCCCGCCGTCCACAGCGCGATCTCGATATCCGGCACGGCCGTGTGGAATCCGGCGGCGGACGGGTCGATCCGGTCTTGCTCGTACCCGGTCAGGTCGCCCAGGGGCACACCGAGCGCCGCAGCCAGAGCGAGCAGCGTGCGGCGTGAGTCCACCGGCCGGAGTCCGGCCTCGTACTTCGCCAGCACGGAACGGCTGATCCCCGCCCGGTCGGCCAGCACCTGTTGCGTGATGCCCCGCCGGGCGCGAATCTGGCGCACCCGCTGACCGATGTAGGTATCTGGTTCGTCGGTCATGCCACGTACCTGCGCTTTCCCTGTCGAGTTCGCACGCCTTAAGTGCATTGTTCCACTGGGGAACAGAGTTCGGTGCCTACGTTGCAAAGCTCCAGTGCAAGCCCCGCCGCCGGGTGTCTGACAACCCCGGCGGCGGGTGCTAGCCAACCGGACGACGGAAGGGGCAGGGCCGTGGACCTACCCGCGATACGTGATGACGAAGACGCTCGAAAACTGGCACTCGCGCCGGAAGGCGGCGGACCGCGCTATCTCCACCAGAGCGACGGGTCGTGGTCGTTCGTCGGCCCGGACGGATGGCCGGTCGAGCCCGACGAGTACGCGGAGCTGGATGCCGATGTGGCGAATGCCCTTGCGGCCGTGAACGGCACGGTGGTGGACGAAGACCTGTTGATCGCTGTACGCCGTGGCCTCCTGGACACGATCGACGTAGAGCCGATCTCGGTCACGGACACGGAGGTCTGACCGATGTGGATCGTGCTCGGGTGGGTGGTCGTGCTCGGCCTGCCCTCGGCGGTGCTGGCGGCGGTGATCCTGTGGCCGGAACGGATACCGCCGGATCGCACGGTGGAGGCGATCCAGCGGCGGCTGGAGGAGGGTCAAACCATTCATGACGTACATCACGGTGATGAGTGATGGGTCGGATGGAACCGGATGACGCTGTGGCGCATCTAAATAGGTATGCGGTTCGGAAGTTCTTCCGCCGCAAACGAACTGATCGAGGGGGATGTAATGAACATCAGAAAAGTTGCCATCGCCGCATGCCTGGTCGCGGCGGCTCTGGCAGCGCCTGGGCTCTCGCCGACCGTCGCTGGTGCCGCGCCGGGTAACGCCGCCTGCCATGTGGAGTCGAACAATCCACACCACTCGAAGGGTTCGCCCGGCTGGATCGTGGGCAAGGGGCGAATGTCCTGCACCGCCGCGATCGACTCGCTGGAGGTATTCGTCCAGCTCGAGCGGAAGATAGACGGGAAATGGGTCATGGTCGGGGAACCCGGACGCAATAGTCAACCCGCTCCCAAAGCGAACGAAAAATACACCGCTCAGGGGCAGTTTCAATGCGAGAAGGGCGAATATCGGACGGCTGCGAAGGGGAGCGGGGTGTATGGCGGCCGCCCCTCCGGGTCCATGGCATGGCAGTATTCGGGAACGGTTACCAATCCCTGTGGCTGAGCAAGGAGTACAACGGTGAGCGAGCAGGGCAGCTGGGAAGAACTCGTTATCGGGTTGTGCGATCTAGCGGTGAAATATGACGCCGATACCTTCCTCTACGAGGGCGTAGTGGTCATGTCCGCGCGCGTAATTCAGCCCGATGGCCAGTCTCGTGGGAGCATCCGGGTCACCCGCTTCGATGATGAAGCTGCCAGGATCGAAACAGGTTGGTGTTTCAACATGGTTGTCGACTACGTTGCCGGGGACCGCGACCGCCCGGTTCCCGCACTAGGACTGGTTGAGGCGATCTGCTCCGGTAATGCCGAAGAGCACTGCTTGATCGATGACGACGGCCACTGGGTCGGCATCGTCCGCGACGCGTGGTCACCAGACGGCCACCGATGGGAATCGGGCAGCCTGGACAGTCCCGAACGGCGCGCGACACGGCGATTTCCTAGCTGGATTGACCCGGACTGACGACATAGCTGTCGAGAGTGAAGCCACGGCCGATGCCGAGTTCGCATCGGCCGTGGCTTCATTCCTTCTCGGTCAGCACGCGGTACAGCGTCGCCCGGCTGACGCCGAGCGTCTGAGCGATTCCGGCATGGGCTCGCCGCTGGCACGCATCCGCTCGGCCAGGGCGATCTGATCGGGCTGCAGAGCACGGGGGCGACCGATGGGCAGGCCGCGCGCCTGACGTGCGGACTTCGACGCCGCGCGCCGCTCCCGCTGGAGTTCCAACTCCAGTTCGGCGAGAGACGCCAGCACCCCGGCGGCCATGCGCCCGGCAGCGTTCGAGGTGTCGATGCCCTCGCGCAAGGACCGGAGAACGATTCCCCGCTGCCCCAGCGCCCAGCGACCTGAGTTCGGCAGCATCCGAATGTGGCCTCGTCCGGTCGATTCCGGACAAAGCCATGTTCGCGGACCTATCGACGGCTCAGAGCCAGGTGTCGCGTGTGGTTGTGGTGAGGAAGTGGTCGAGGTCGTGACGCCACGGCGCGGGGACGGTTTTGTCCGGTTCGATGGCGGTGTATTGGCCGCGGCAGAACAACAGCGGCCTGCCGGAGATGATCGACTCCGACAGGGCCAGCACTCGGCCGATCACGATGTAGTGATCGCCGCCGTCTACGACGCTGTCCACGCAGGCGGCGGTCAACAGCTTGCTCAGCGTGCCGAACGTCGGCCTGCTACCCGACTTCTGTTGGTGGACAGCTTCATTCCACAGGAACCGGCAGCGATGCCACTCCGCCAGCAAAGCCGACTGCGCGCCCCGGCCGGGCCGCAACCGATAGCTGTACCGCACCACCTCCTCCATGCCCGCGAATCTAGCCGACACCACCGACACATCACCCCGACCCAACAACCTCGATTAGGAGGACGGCGCTTGCTCACCCTCGTGAACGAGGGCGTCTCTGCGTCAAACATCTGATGACGGTTCGGCGGCCACCGAAACTCTGGGGTCGCGCGCGGCGGTGGAATCGGAGAATATGAATCGTGATCTGCCCGCATTGCAGCACGAATCTGCTGCGCAAGGAGCGTGGGGGACGGCGCTGCTCGAAATGTCGGCGGGAGTTCGCGCTCGAACCCAAGGAGAGCCCGTTCGGGCTGCACGATATTCGGATACGCAAGCTGGCCGAGAAGTTCGGTGACGGGCGCGGGCTGCGCTATACGTTGGTTCAGCTCTGGTACGCGGCCGGGCGCAAGAAGGTCCCGGATGTGCGGCGGGTGTTCAATGGTGTGCGCATCGCGGTCTGGATCGCCATCGGGGTGCTCACCGTCGCCCTGGTTGTGAGCAGCGCGATGGGACCGGTAGCGGCCATCATTGTCGCTGTCGTGGTGTTGGTACTGGCCGACGCCGGTCTACGGGCGGCGAAGCCCTGGTTCCTGAGCCGGACAACGGTCCGAATGCCTGTTCCGTACAACACCTTCCGCAGGGATGTGGTCGGCCGGTGGTCGCCGATTCACGGCGGCCCGCCATCGGGTTCGGTGGATGAGGCGATGGTGAAGCCGCCCATCGTGGAGCGGCCTCGAATTGCGGTGCTGTGCCCGGATCGCAGCGTGCTCGCCTGTCTGACGGCCAATAACGTGCCGCAGACCGGAGCCATCGCGCTCGCCGACCGTATCGATCGGCTGCCACCGCATATTCCGGTCATCGTGCTGCACGATGCCAGCCTGCCCGGCATCGAGCTGGCCGGACGGGCCCGCGCCGCACTCGGCCCCCGGGCCGTGGTGGTGGGGCTGTCGCCGCGCGCGGTGCTGGCCAACGCATCGGTGCTGCGGCTGCGTGAGCCGCGGCCGACCGAGCAGGATGCGGCGTTCCTGCGCCGGGAACCGTTGTCCGAGACGGAGATCGAGTGGCTGGCAGACGGCTGGTGGTCGCCGATCGCGGCGATCGCGCCCGCGAAGCTGCTCGCAGTCGTGGAGCGGGCGGTCGAGCGGGTCGAGGACGCGGGCGACCCGGACCGGCGGCGGGCCCGCGAGGTAGGTTTTCTCACGTGGCCGACAGGGTGACGGGACGGCTGCTCGACCGGCTGCTGCGCGTTGCCGCCGAGCGAGCGGCTGCGCCGAGCGGAATTCGGTTCACCGAGCGCCAGCTCTACTACGAACTGTGCCGGGTGGCATCGCCGCTGCACCACGCGCCGCGCCGCCTCGCGTTCACGGTCGCCGCGCCCATCAGCTACTCGGCGTTCCGGACCGCGCTGCGCCGGCACGGCGACGTGCCCGGTCTGCTCACGCTCGAACCTGCGCGTGCGGCGCGTGCCGGTCGGCATACGCCGGAGCCCGATCTGTTCGACTACGGTCTGCCCCGGCTGCTCGTATGCGAGTCGGATGGAATCGCACAAATGTTGCGCGCCAACGGATTACCGATGGAGTCGGCCTGTCCGGTGCTGAGCGCGGCGGAACTGCCGCTCGATCCGGGTGTCGCGGACATGCTCGCCGGCGTCGAGGGCACCATCTATCTGCTGCACGACGCCAGCCCGGACGGACTCACCTTCCCAGTCCGGTTCGCTGAACTCACCGACATCCCCGTTGGCGTGCACGTTGTGCCCTTAGGGCTGCGGCCGCGCCAAGTCGGCTCGCTGCATCTCGTCCATCTGAGCGGCCCGGTCACCGAAGTGGAGGAGCACAACCTAGGTGATCGCACGTCGACACCCCACGGCTCGGCACAGTCCGCCCTTGTGACGCAGTCTGATTCACGGGACAGCGCGTGGACCGTAGCTGAGACACCGGCAGATCCGGGAACTCGCACCGCCGCTACCTCTGGGGCGCGGGCACGTCCAGGAGATCGCGGTGCGGCTGGTCCTGTGGTGCGGGCGGATCTTGGTGATCGCGGCGTGGCTGCTTCGGTGGCGCGGGCCGACCTGGGTGCTCACGCTCCGACTGCTCCTGCGCCGCCGCCCGATACAAGGGGCAGCGGCACGACTTCCACCGCGGTGCAGTTGGATTCGTGGGAGCGCGGGTGGTTGGACCGGGGACGTTGCGTCGAGGTGGATGCGGTGCGTCCGGCTTCGCTGCTGCGCACTGTGCACCGGCTGGTCCGCGAAGTCCGCTCGCCAAGAACCACTTTCACGGAGTTGCGCCGCATGCGGACCGCGGGCTTCCTCACTTGGCCAGCCGCATGAAAGGGGGTAACCGTGCCGGAGCATCGGCAGATCACCTACACCGATGAGTTGCTCGCCGACGGTTCCGTGCATCGGCGCTACGCCGACGGCCGTCAGGAATGGCGGACGCGGGACCCGCGCGGTGTCGTGTCGTGGCGCGACAATGGCGGGTACTCCGGTACCGACGAGCCGCTCGGTACGAAGCTCATCAAGCGCACGTTCGGCAACGGGTCGGTCCGCTACGGCCGGGAGGCGGGTTTCGGTCGCACCCTGTGGAGCGACGGCAGGCTGACCGTCAATCGGTCGTCATTCGGCGGTCGGCTCGGCGGCATTCTGGCCGCGGTGGCGGGTGGCGCCCTGCTCGGCGGGTTGATCATGCCACCGAGTTTTCTGAGCCCCGGGGAAGAGGAAGAGCTACGCCGACAGGCGGCTGCGCAGTCGTCCGGCTCCAGCGATTCGGGCAGTGACTATGGCGGTTGGGATGATGACGCCGGGGACGACGGCGGCGGCGATTTCGGCTGAGGGGGACGATGTCTCGTTGGTGTGCATTCCTGACCCCGGATGATCCGGCAGGTCAGGTACGGGCGGTCGGTGGCCGGCCGGTGGCGGTGGCGAGTCGTCATGCGTTGGGGTTGCTCGACGGGCCCGGCGTCGCGGCTGGTCCTTTCAGCGTGCGGATTCAGCCGTCGCGCGGTGATCAGGTTGTTCGTGGTGATCGGTCTGCTCGCGGTGATCTGACGGCGGTCGGTGAGGTCACGCTGTTCAACGCGGCCCACCTGCGCGCCCGACTCGGCGCGGACGCACCGCCGCCGGACTGTGCCGATGGTGAACTGCTGTTGCACTGTTACGCCCGCTTCGGACTCGACGGAATCGCCGCCGCGGATGGCATGTTCGCCCTGGCCATTGCCGACGGCGCGGATCTGGTGTTGCTCCGTGATCACGTTGGCACGCGCACACTCTTCCACGCCTGGGCCGGCGGTGGTTGGGCGGCGTCCACGTCGCTGCGGGCTTTGCAGCGGTGGCCCGCGCTGCGTACCGGATTGCATCTGCCCGCGGTTCGGTCGTTCCTCACCTTCGCTTATCTGCCGGGACGCGAGACGCTGTTGCGTGGCATCCATGAGGTATTGCCGGGGCGGTGTGTGCGGCTGCACGGTGACGGATCGATGACCGAGCAAACCTACTGGGAGCCAATCGAAGTCGACGATCCGCGCTCGGCCGTCGAGCATGCGCTCGCCTTGCGCGCGCTGCTGGAGGATGCCGTCGCGCGGCGGCTGCCCGCTGGTGCGCCGGTCGGGGTGCTGCTCTCCGGTGGTATCGATAGCAGCCTGGTCACCGCGCTGTCCGCCAAGCTGCACGATCAGACCGTGCGTTCGTACTCCATCAGCTTCGGCGGGACCACGCCGAACGAACTCGCCTACTCCGGACTCGTTGCCGCACACTGCAATACCGAACATCGAGTGCTCACGGTGCCCGGCGAGACGGTCGCCGCGCGGCTGGCGGAAACGGTGTCGCTACTGGACTGCCCGGTCGGCGACCCACTCACGGTACCCAATCTGATGCTCGCCGAAGCCGTTGCCGCGGACGGTATTCGGGTGGTGCTCAACGGCGAGGGCGGCGATCCGGTCTTCGGCGGTCCCAAGAATCTGCCGATGTTGATCTTCGAGCTCTTCCGCGACGATCCGGATCCGGATGCCAGGGCCGCGGCCTATCTCGACAGCTACCGCAAATGCTATGGCGATCTGCCGGTCCTGCTCAGCCCCGAGGTACTCACCGCACTCGGCGATGCACCGCCGCTGACCGACCTGCTCGCGCCGTACCTGCGTCAGGGGCCGATGACCAGCCTGCTCAACCAGCTGTTGCATACGAACCTGCGCACCAAGGGCGCCCATCACATTCTCACCAAGGTCGAACGGCTCACCGCGGCAAGCGGATTGGAGGGGCGCGCGCCGCTGTTCGATCGGGCCGTGATCGACCATGCCTTCCGGGTGCAGCCGAAGTTCAAGCTCGCTGGTACCAGCGAGAAGTGGATTCTCAAACAAGCTGTGCGCGACCTGCTTCCGCCGACCATCGTGGATCGACCGAAGAGCGGTATGCGAGTTCCGGTGCAGCAGTGGCTGTCCGGGCCGTTGCGCGAACTCGGGCACGACCTGCTCTTGGGGAAGTCCGCGCGGGCGCGTGGGTTGTTCCGGGAGGACACCATTCGGGCCTGGTTGCGCGGTGACGGGGCGTTGCTGCCGCGACAGGGCGGCAAATTGTGGTTGGTCCTCTCGCTGGAGCTGTGGTTGCGTTCCTTCGAAGTGGGTCCATGATCCGCAGTCGCACCCGTAGGAGTTAGACACCGAGGAGTCCGCACCGCATGTCCGATCCCCGCCTCAAGCACCGCGCAGATGATGAGAACGAGATCCACGATCTGGCCGAATTCGTGGACGCGGGACGCAATGCCGTCACACCCGTGGCGCAGTTCCCGGCGGAGGTCGCCGCGGTGGTCGTCCAGGCATTCGCCCAGATAGTCCGCAGCGCCAAGGCGAGTCGCACCGCGACCACGCCCGACGCCGACGGCATCGTTCGTTCCCAGACCTTCGAAGAGGGCGACGTCTATATGATCGAGACGCCGTTCGACGGCTTCTTCGCCGACCGCTACATCATGGATTTCTATAACGCCGAAGCACGTGGCATGTGCTCCCGAATGCACCTGCACACCGGCCTGCGTTTCGTCCGCATGATGACCGGCCCCGACACGCACATCCGGGTGAGCAGCCTCTCGCCATTCGTGGTGACCAACGTCGTCGGCGTAACCCCTTTCCTGCCCAGCGAATTCGCGGACGAACTCCCGGATACGCCCCCCGGCCTACACCGCACCAGATACAACCTGATCGTCCCACCCTGCTCCTTCGTCGATATGCAGATCCCCCGCGGCGTCAGCCACCAATTCAACGCTATCGGCCCGCACGCGGTAATCGACTCGGTCCACCCCGAGGAATCCATCGAGGTCTTCCGCGAACAGATGTCCGGCTTCAAGATGATGGCCCAAACCGTCTTCCTCACAGAGGAATTGCCGGACGCCGCCACGTGTACTTCGCTCAGTTGACGCGCCAGTCAGCTGCCGCCACTAGCGGCCTGCCCCTGGTGTGCGCAGGCCGTCGAGGGTCACGGCGAGCAGGCGTTCGGCGGCATCGGGTGTGGTCTCGCAGGCTACGCCGATGCCGTGCCCCAATCGGATCAGGTCGCGCGGCTCGATATCGGAGCGGATCTCGCCCGATTCCTGTGCCGCCCGCAGCAGCGAGTCCGCCGCGTCGGAGATCAGTGTCCGGCACAGCGTGAAGGTCGGCGAGCCCTTATCCATCCCGGCCTTCATGGTGGTCGCAAGGCTGCGGTTGTCCATCACCCACTGCACCTGCTCGCGCAGCCACTGCTCGAAAGCCTCGACGGCCGTGTGACTTTCGAGCAGTTCGTGCGCGCGGGCGCTCAATACCTCGATGCTGGAGCGGTATACGGCCTCGATCAGCACCTCACGGCTCGGAAAGTGCCGATACAGCGTGCCGATGCCGACACCGGCACGGCGCGCGATCTCCTCCAGTGGGGCGTCCGGTCCTTGTTCGGCGAACGCCTCCTGAGCGGCTGTCACGATCCGCTCGTAGTTGCGCCGGGCGTCCGCGCGCATCGGCCGTCCGGTCGGCGGTGCTGTCATGTTTCCCTCCACTGGAAAACGGATGGACCCTCCAGATAGTCTTGCGTAAATGGAGGAGCCCTCCATATGATAGCTCTATCGGAAACGGAGGCTCCCTCCGTTTGAGTCCCATTCGATGGAGCGTTCTTTGTCCACCACACTTGCCGCGGACACCCGTGCGTCCGCAACCTCCAGAGCCGGTCGGCTCCGATCCGGCATCGTGCTGGTCACCCTGCTGACCTGCCAATTGATGATCGTCCTCGATGTCACGGTGATGAACGTGGCGCTGCCGCGCATCCGCACCGACCTGCACTTCAGCGCGACCGGCCTGTCCTGGGTGATGAACGCCTACACCCTGGTCTTCGGCGGTCTGCTGCTGCTCGGCGGCCGCGTCGGAGACCTGTTCGGCCGACGAAATCTGTTCATCGCCGGTACAACACTGTTCACGCTGGCCTCGCTGGCGGGCGGGCTGGCCCCATCGGCCACCTGGTTGCTCATCGCCCGTGTCGTGCAGGGTGTCGGCGCGGCCATGGCGGGGCCGTCTACCCTCGCGCTGCTGACCACCACATTCAGTGAACCGAAGGCCAGGATGCGGGTGCTCGCGCTGTTCTCCGGCATGTCCAGTGCGGGTTTTGCGATCGGCCTCATCGTCGGGGGTCTGCTGACCGAATGGTTGAGCTGGCGCTCGGCGCTGTTCATCAATGTGCCCTTCGGCCTGGCCGTCGTGGTGCTCGCACTGCGCTTCCTGCCCGATGCCGAGCGCCAGCCCGCCCGCCTCGACCTGCCCGGCGCGGTCACCGCGACCACCGGCGTGGCCGCGCTGGTCTACGGCTTCATCAGTGCCGCATCGAACGGCTGGGGCAATGAGATGACCGATATCTGGCTGGCCGTCGGCATCGCATTGCTGATCGCCTTCGTGGCCATCGAGGCCAGGACGGCGCAGCCGCTGCTGCCGCTGCGGCTGTTCGCCGATCGCAACCGCGCCGCGGCCTACGCCAATATGTTCCTCGGCCCGATGGCCGGTATGTCGATGTTCTTCTTCCTCACCCAGTACCTCCAGGAGGTGCGTGGATTGACCGCGCTGGCAACGGGTTTCGCCTTCCTGCCGACCGCGCTGCTGATGTTCACGATGATCCGGCTGATCCCGCGGCTGTTGCCGCGCTTCGGTCCGAAACCGGTGACGCTGATCGGCACGCTGACGATGGCGGCCGGGCTGGTGCTGCTGACCCAACTGACCACCGACAGCGGCTACTTCCCACTGCTGTTCGTGGCGATGATCCTGATGGGATGCGGTATCGGCCTTGCCTTCTCACCGCTGAACGTGATCATCATGTCGAGTGTGCCGCCGAGTGAGGCCGGTGCCGCGGGCGGCGCACTGCAGACACTGCAGCAGACCGGCGCCGCACTCGGGCTCGCCATCCTGGTCACCATCTTCGGCACCGCGTCCCGCGACGCCGGAGGTTCGGCGCAACACGCGTTGGTCGGCGGTATCACCACGGCATTCGCCGCGGCGGTCGGCATCGCGGCACTGACCTTCGTGGTCGCGCTCACCTTCCGCAGCACCCGCTCGGCGGCCTGACCGCGCAAATGTGGCCTCGCCCGGTCGATTCCGGACGAGGCCACATTCGCGTACGGCTCAGAGCCAGGTGTCCAGCCCTGCACCGACCGGTTCGCCGCGCGATACTTCCAATCGGCTGCGGCCGAAAGCGGTGCGGAACAGATTGCAACGAAATACTTTTGGACAGTAGGCTTGCTCGAAGCAGCGGCATGGCGACCGAAAGTGGGAGATGCGCAGATGACCGCGTCGCCAGAACACACGAACGGTCTGGAGTTCCATTTTTGAGTACGCCACAGTCCCGAGCGCACGCCCCATCCTGTCCGGTCGTCCACGGCTCGCCGTTGGCTTTCGACGGCCCGAAGGTGCCGCTGTACTCGTCGGAATTCGCCGCGGATCCGCACCGCGTCTACCGTGAAATGCAAAGGCAGTACGGCTCTTTGGCGCCGGTGGAGTTGGCGCCGGGCGTACCGGCCACATTGGTGGTCGGGTACGACACCGCGGTGCGGATCCTCAACGATCCCGAACACTTCCCTGCCGATCCACGCACCTGGCAGAAGAACATCCCGACCGACTGCCCCGTCCTCCCGCTTATGGAGTGGCGCCCCATCGCGAGTAAAAGCACCGGGGGGGACTTCCTGCGCTACCGGCAGGCCACTACCGCGAGCATCAACGAGGTAGATCTGTATGCTTTCCACACCACCGTGGAGAAGATCGCCATCCCGCTGATCAACACCTTCTGCCAGACCGGTACGGCCGATCTGATCAGCCAGTACTCGTTCCCGCTGACGTTCGGGGTCGCCAATGCCCTGCTCGGCTGCCCGCCGGAGATCGGACAGCGGATCGCCGCCGCCATGGCCGCGATGTTCGATGGGATCGAGGCCGAGAACGGCAACAAGATGCTCAGCAAGGCGATGCTGGAACTGGTGTCCCTCAAACGGACCCAACCCGGCAACGACATCACCTCACTGCTGCTGCGGCATCCGGCCGAACTCGATGATGTGGAGGTGGTCCACCAGGTGGCGGGCTTCTACGGCGCGGGGATCGAATTCCAACAGAACCTGATCGTCAACACCCTGCTTCTGATCCTCACCGACGACCGGTTCGGCGGAAGTGTCCTGGGCGGGACCCTGTCCACCCGCGACGCCCTCGACGAGGTCTTGTTCAACGACCCACCACTGGCTAACTTCCTCACCACCTACCCCCGTCAGCCGGTCCTCATCGACGACGTCTGGCTGCCCGCACATCAGCCGATCGTCATCAGCATGGCCGCCTGCAACAACGACCCCGCGATCCGGGCCGAGGATCACACAGGCAATCGCTCGCATCTGGCGTGGGGGATCGGCCCACACGCCTGCCCCGCGCAATCCCTGTCTTACCTGATCGCTCAGGACGCCATCGATCAGCTTCTCGATGCGCTACCCGAGATCCGGCTGGCCATACCGGCCGACGCACCGACCTGGCGGCCGGGTCCCTTCCACCGGGCCTTGGCAGCTCTGCCGGTCACCTTTCCCTCGTCTGCTCCGTTGAACACGTACTGAGAATCTCGCAATCCCCCGACCCGCCTTGATGTGGTGACAGGTCGAACAGCGACGATTTCGACCATGCTTTCCAGGCCGCGGAAATCCTCGCTGTTGTGTGTGTACAGCGGTAACCCGCGTGCGGAAGCGATCGCCGCGATGAGCAGATCCATCCGGCGCGGGCGGGGGTCGCCCCACGTAGCGCACGCGGCTACGTCGGCTCTATAGCCAGGTGTCCAGCGTTGTCGTCGTGAGGAAGTGCTCCAGATCATGCCGCCAAGGTGCGGGCACGGTCTTGTCCGGCTCGATGGCCGTGTACTGCCCGCGGTAGAACAACAGCGGCCTGCCGGAGCTGGTCGACTCCGACAGGGCCAGCACTCGGCCGATCACCATGAAGTGATCGCCGCCGTCGACGACGCTGTCCACCGTGCACTGGATGGTGGCCAGGGCGTCGTCCAGGAGCGGGAGCTCCAGTTCCGAGGTGTGCCAGTTGGTTTCGGCGAACTTATCGGTTTCGCGGGAACCGAAGCGGGCACACAGTTGCTGCTGTTCTTCGGCCAGGACGTTGACGCAGAAACGTCCGGACTGTTCGATGGCTGCCCAGGAGCGGGAGGTCTTGGTGGGGCAGAACAGCACCAGGGGTGGGTCGAGGGAGAGGGCGGCGAACGATTGGCAGGCGAAGCCGATCGGGGTGCTGTCGGCAGCCAAGGTGGTGATCACCGTGATGCCGGTGCAGAACTGCCCCAACACATTTCGGAACTGCCGCCCGTCGATCGCCGGGTACTCGTCGGTCGTCATTGTTGCCCTGTCCATCGCCGATTACTGCTGCCGCTGTCCGACCGTGAAGTCGTGACCCCACAGGCTGACCGCCGTGGATTCCCGCGCGATCCAGTCGGTGTCGTCGACTTCCAAACCTTCGCAACCGAACTCGACATCGAAGCCACCCGGTGTCTTCATATAGAACGACAGCATCTTGTCGTTGACATGGCGACCCAGCGTCGCCGACATCTTCACCTTCTTGCGCAGCGCGCGGTCCAGGCAGAGACCGACATCATCGGAACCCTCCACCTCGAGCATGAGGTGCACGATGCCACTCGGCGTCGGCATGGGCAGGAAGGCCAGCGAGTGATGGCGCGGGTTGCAGCCGAAGAACCGCAACCAGGCCGGTTCGCCGTCGGCGGGCCGTCCGACCATCTGCGGTGGCAGCCGCATCGAGTCGCGCAGCCGGAAGCCGAGCACATCGCGGTAGAAGGTCAGCGCGGCGGCGTCGTCCTTGGTGCTGAGCACCACATGGCCCAGGCCCTGTTCGCCCGTGACGAACCGGTGCCCGTAGGGGCTGACCACACGCCGATGTTCCAGTGCCGCACCGTGAAACGCCTCCAGGGTGTTGCCCGAAGGGTCCTCGAAGGAGATCAGATCATAGACCCGGCGATCGGCCTTCTCCTGTGCCGTGCCCTCCTTGAACGGCACTCCCGCCGCGTCCAGCCGGTCCCGAATATCCTGCAGTTCAGCGGCATTGGCGGTTTCCCAGCCGGAGACCTGCAGCTGATCCTTCTCCCCGGGCACGATGACCAGGCGTGCGGGAAAATCGTCCATACGCAGGTAGAGTGCCTCGGGATTACCGCCCTTGCCCTCGACCATGCCGAGTACCTTGAGCCCGTACTCGCGCCAGGCCGCCATATCGGTGGCCTCGATGCGCAGATACGCCAGCGATCGAATGCCCATCATTTCTCCTTCACACCGGCAAGGAAATCCGTTGCCAGCCGGTTGAATTCGTCGAATTTCTCCAGCTGGGCCCAGTGCCCGCAACCACCGAACACGTGCAACTGCACCCGGGGAATCATCTTCGTCGCGACCAGCGCGCCGTCGAGCGGATTCACCCGATCCTCGCGGCCCCAGATGAGCAGCACCGGCTGACGCAGCTTGTACGCCTCACGCCAGATCATGCCCTGCTCGAAATCGGCGCCGGCGAACGACTTTCCCATCGCCCTGGTCGCGGCCAGCGCCTCGGGCGTGCTCGCCGAGGCGAAACGCTCGTCGATCAGCTCGTCGGTGATCAGCGACTGATCGAAGACCATGATCCGCAGGAAGGCCTCCAGGTTCGCCCTGGTCGGCTCATAATTGAACTTCGCGAGGTTCTTGACGCCCTCGGTCGGGTCCGGCGCGAACAGGTTGACGCTCAACCCGCCCGGGCCCATCAGCACCAGCTTGCCCGCACGATCCGGGAAGTCCAGCGCGAACCGCACCGCCGCGCCACCGCCGAGCGAGTTACCGAGCAGATGCACCCGCCCGGTGATCTCCAACGTGTCCAGCAGATCGTTCAGCGCCGTGGCGCTGTGCACGAAGTACTGCGGATGATCGACCGGCTTATCCGATAGCCCGAATCCGGGCTGATCCACGGCGAGCACATGAAAGTTCCGTGCCAGCACCGGGATATTGCGGGCGAAATTCGACCAGGAGGAGGCGCCGGGTCCGCCGCCGTGCAGCAGCACGATCGTCGGGCCGTTGCCTACTCCGGCCTCGTGGTAGTGCAGGCGCAGATCGGGCCGCACCTGCGCGTACCGCGAGGTCGATTGATAGGTGAGTTCGGTGGTCGCCGTCACGACTAGACCATGCCGTCGGTGACCGGGAGCCCGAATTCGTGCGTGCCGTACATGACGTAGGCGCGCTCGGGATCGTTGGCCGCGTGCACCCGACCGGCGTGCGCGTCCCGCCAGAAGCGCTGCAGTGGAGTACCGTTCGCGAGCGCGGTGGCGCCGGAGGCCTCGAAGAGCTTATCGATCGAAGCGATCGCCCGGCCGGTCGCGCGCACCTGGTCGCGGCGGGCGCGCACCCGCAGGTCGAACGGAATCTCCTTGCCCGCCACCAGCAGTGCGTATTCGTCGGCGACATTGCCCGACAGCTGACGCCAGGCCGCGTCGATATCGCTGGAGGCCTCGGCGACCCGCACCTTGGTGAACGGATCGTCCTTCGCCTTCTCACCGGCGTAGGCCGCGCGCACCCGCTTGCCCTGATGTTCGACATGAGCGGCGTATGCACCGTAGGCCATGCCGACGATCGGGGTGGAGATGGTCGTGGGATGGATAGTGCCCCACGGCATCTTGTACACCGGGTCGGTGTTCTGTTCCAGGCCAGGAGATTTCAGCTCGCTCATCGCCCGGAAGCTCAGGAACCGATGCGACGGCACGAAAACATCCTCCACCACAACGGTATTGGAGCCGGTGCCGCGCAGGCCGACCACATTCCACACATCATCGATGCGGTAGTCGGTGCGCGGAATCAGGAAGCTGCCGAAGTCGACCGGCTTGCCGTCCTTGATCACCGGGCCGCCGAGCACCGCCCAGGTCGCGTGATCGGAGCCCGAGGACCAGGCCCACGCACCCTTGACGAGGTAGCCGCCGTCGACGACGGTGCCCGCGCCCATCGGAGCGTAGGACGAGGAGATGCGAACCTCGTTGTCTTCGCCCCACACATCTTCCTGCGCCTGCTGTGCGAACAGTGCGAGGTGCCAGTTGTGCACGCCGACGATGCCGGCCACCCAGCCGGTGGAGCCGCATGCGCTGGCGAGCTTGCGGACGGTGTCGTAGAAGACGACCGGGTCGGCAGCGTGCCCGCCCCACTGCTTGGGCTGGAGCAGGCGGAAGAACCCGGTCTCCTGCAGCGCCTTCATCGATTCGTCGGGGATGCGCCGCAGGTCCTCCGCCTCCTGCGCGCGCTCGCGCAGCGTCGGCAACAGTGCTTCGACCCGTTCGGTCACTTCTTGCGTCATCGCGGGACCTGCTCCTGACTGGTCGGGTTGGTAACCGGTACTCATTTGCCTCTGAGACTAGAACAGGTTCTCACTCTCTGTCGAGAACGGGTGCTCATTGGAGTCATTCGTCACCGATTCGCAGGTGGTCGGCCGAATCGCTGGCGCGGAACGCGACATTTTTGTAACGTGTTCTAGTACAGAAGGAGGAGGAATCGCGATGGCAGTTACCCCACAGGGGAGCGGTGCGAAGGTTCGAGAGCTCGATGTGGGCTCCGTACCGACCCGATATGCGCGGGGATGGCATTGCCTCGGCCTGGCGAAGTCGTTCCGCGACGGCAAGCCACACGCCGTCGAGGTGTTCGGCACCAAGCTCGTCGTCTGGGCCGATACCAATGACGAACTGCGGGTGCTGGACGCCTACTGCAGGCATATGGGCGGCGATCTGAGTATGGGCGAGGTCAAGGGCGATGACATCGCCTGCCCGTTCCACGACTGGCGCTGGTCCGGCACCAACGGCAAGTGCACGGCGATTCCCTACGCGCGGCGGGTTCCGCCGCTGGCGCGGACCCGCAAGTGGACCACGCTCGAGCGCAACGGACAGTTGTTCGTCTGGCACGACCACGAGGGCAGCCAGCCGCCACCCGAGGTGACCATTCCGCACATCGTCGGCCCGTACACCGACGCGGACGGCAACCCGAGCGAGCAACTCGACAGCGGCTGGACCGACTGGACCTGGAACTCCATGTTGATCGAGGGCGCGAACTGCCGCGAGATCATCGACAACGTGGTCGATATGGCCCATTTCTTCTACATCCACTTCGCGTTCCCGACGTACTTCAAGAACGTCTTCGAGGGGCATATCGCCACGCAGTTCCTGGAGACCAAGGGCCGTCCCGATATCGGCATGGCCTCCAAGTATGGCGGCGATACCCTGCTGAAGTCGGAGGCGTCGTACTTCGGGCCGTCGTACATGATCAATCCGCTGGTCAACATCTACAGCGGCTACGAGGTCAAGAGCGTCCTGATCAACTGCCACTACCCGGTGTCGCAGGATTCCTTTGTCCTGCAATGGGGTGTTTCGCTGGAGAAGCCGAAGGGCGTCGACGGCGAGATGGCCGACAAGTTGGCGGCGAAGATGACCGAGGGCATCAGCGTCGGCTTCCTGCAGGATGTGGAGATCTGGAAGCACAAGTCCAAGGTCGAGAATCCGCTGCTCTGCGAGGAGGACGGCCCGGTCTACCAGCTGCGTCGCTGGTATGACCAGTTCTATGCGGACCTGGCCGACGTGACCGAGAAGATGACCCAGCGCTTCGAATTCGAGGTGGACACCACCAAGGCCAATGAGGCATGGGAGGCCGAGGTCGCCGAAAACCTGCGGCGCAAGCGGGAAACGGAAGCGGAAGCAGGAGTCTGATGGCGCCAACCTGGGCGAAAGCACCCGACTTCGCCGACCAACCGGCGCGGCGGGCCGCGGTGCAGGCCCAGACCGTGGTCGACAAGCAGCGCTATCTGGAGGACGGAATGACACCGCTGCGGTGTCAGTCCTGCCAGAGCGAGGTGCTGGTGCGCAAGAGTTCTTCGCACCAGACCTCGGTGCAGTGGACCGAGAGTCCGGCCGCGCGCTGCCCCGTTTTCGCCGCGCTCAGCGCGCAGGGGCATGGGCCAGGGCGGCCGGAATCCTGTGCGCAACTGGAGAAGACGATCAAGTGGGCTGTCGACGAGGGTGTGCTCGAAGTCAGCGAATAGAGCTGCTCCGCGGTGGCCGATTCAGTCGAGCCGGAAATCCGCGAAGTCGAATCCGGGCGCGACTATGCAGCTGACCAGCACATAGTCGTCCCCCGCCGGACGCGCGGCCTGGCTCACCCCACCCGGCACCACCGCCTGCAATACCTGCCCGTGCTCGACATCGGGCCCGAGGACAACCTCCTCGCCCCCGATGTCGAGTACCAGCGGCCCACCCCGATGCCATAACCACACCTCGTCCGACCGCACCGTATGCGGCGCCGACTTCTCTCCGGGCAGCAACAAGAAGTAGATCCCCGTCGCACTGGCCCGCGCCCCCTGGTATCCCGCTGGCGTGAACTCCACCCCACTACGCCAGGTCTCCCGATACCACCCACCCTCCGGATGCGGCTCCAAATCAAGGGCAACAGCCAGCGCCGGTCGTTCATCGCTCATCCCCCGACTATGCCCGATCGGCCCGCGCCTGGGACCCCAGCCACTGATGCGGCTGCCCGGTAACCGCAGCGATGCAGTCGAAGTCGTGATCTCGATGTAGCAGCGTCAATCCGCGCAGCTCCGCCGTGGCGGCAAGAACAAGATCAACAGGGCCTGCGCTCCGATGTTGCGCCCGCTTCGTGAGCTCCCCTTGAACCTCCCAGGCGCGGTCGAAGGCCCGGTCATCGATGGGTTCCCAACCGAACAGCACCCGCATGTCCTCGATGGTCTGTTCCCGATCGGCCGCAGACCGCACAGAGTGGAAGAACTCCAACTCGACGATCGGGCAGACGGCGATCAACCCGGCCGCGGCCGCACGCTGCCAGGCAAACGCGTCCGGATCCTGCTTCATGATCGGCACCAAGGCACTGGTGTCGATGAGGAATTGGGCCGCGCTCACCGGCGGTATTTCCGCTTGTCCTCGAGTAGGTCCAGATCGAAGGCGCCATCGGCGGCGGCGTCCTGGAGGCGGATCAAGGCGAGAGCTCGACGCCGGTTCTCCAGCACTTCGCGGAGCGCCGCGTGCACAGTGTCTTTCTTCGTGCCGGTGCCCAGTGTCTTCGACACGTCGGCAAGTAGTTGATCATCGAGGTCGATCACGGTTCGCGCCACGGCAAAACCCCCTTGATATCTAGCCGTATATCAATGATATCAGCAGAGATATACGGAGGTCGAGCTGTCGGGTCAGAAGAGGGTGGGTTCGCCGAAGCCGGGGGTGCGTTCGATTGCCAGGAGGTGTTGTTTGGTGGTGATGCCGCCGGGGGCGGAGAAACCGGTGAGGGCGTGGTCGGCGGCTAGGACGCGGTGGCAGGGGATGATCAGGGGGATGGGGTTGCGGCCCAGGGCTTGTCCGACGGCTTGGGCCGCGCCGGGGGCGCCGATGCGGTCGGCCACCTGGCCGTAGCTGAGGGTGTGGCCGGGGTCGATGGCGCGGGTCACGGTGTAGACGGCGCGGTGGAATTCGGGGATTCCGTTGGTGGTCACGGGAATCCAGCGCAGATCATCGAGTTCGCCGGCGAGGTGGGCGCGGATACCCGCGATGGCATCGGCGATCCGGCCGGTGGGTGCTTGCTCGGGGATTTCCTCGGCGTCCGGAATCCTGCTGCTGGGGCGCGTGATTCGCGCCCGCGTCGCGTCGGGGCTCGCCTCGGGGAGCCGGAATCGGAATACGGCGCCATCGGTCCACGCGATCGCGCAGGTGCCGATCGCGGTGTCGAACAGCGCCGACCCGGTCACCGGGCGCGCGGAAGCACTCATAGGGGTCAGTGTGCACTTCGGGTCCGACATCTTCGACCAGTCCAGTCCAGTTATCAGAAACTGGCCTGGACCCCGCCGAGGGTCGGCTTTACCGCGCCGCAACTCGGGTTCGAGATCCGCCGCGGCGCCGCCCGCTCGGGGCGTGCGATGGCCTCGGCATCCGGATCCGGCACATCGTTGCGGCCGTAGATCGCGGCGAGATCCGCGTATTGGCGCTGGTTTTCGTAATAGGAAGGCGACTCGCCGGTCAATGGGCCCGGTGCGCGGAACCGTTCGAGCCGGAAGGCTTCATCGGGATGTTTGGGGGCAAAGCGGTGCACGAGATACGCGAACGAAGCGAGCACGAGGACTGTGGCGAGGGCGGTCATAACCGATAGCGTGCGCCGACTGGCCTTGCCATTAAATATCCACTTGGCTAATACTGGTCTTTATGTCGACGAGAGTGATCGGTGCCGCCAGCCTTGCCCGCGATCTGGGATATTGGCGCAGTGCGGACGAGAACGGCGAACCGGGCGAACGCAGGTCGGCGCGTCCGGCGTACCTGGCCCTCGCCGAAGGTATCCGTCTGCTCATCCACGACGGTCGCGCACCGCTCGGCGTTGCCCTGCCCAGTGAGCGCGACCTCGCCACCACCCTCGGCGTCAGCCGCACGACCATCACCTCCACCTATGCCCTGCTCCGCGAACACGGCTACCTGATCAGCCGCCAGGGCTCGCGCAGCACTGTCGCCCTACCGAGCGACGTGCAGCACGACGGCACCAAGCCCGCCCGCAGCATCCTGGCGATGATGGCGCAGCCGGAACTGCCAACCATCGACATGACCTACGCCGCGATGGCCGCGCCGATGGAGATGCAGGAGGCGTATTCGGTTGCGCTGCAGGGCCTTCCGGCCTACCTCGGTACGCACGGCATGGATCCGGTCGGCGTGCTCGCGCTGCGCGAGGCACTGGCCCGCCGCTACACCGAGCGCGGCCTGCCCACCGAACCGGAGCAGATTCTGGTCACCCTCGGCGCCCAGCACGGTCTGCGTCTGCTGCTCAACGTGCTCACCGCCCCCGCGGCCCGGGTGCTCATCGACCACCCCACCTACCCGAACGCCATCGAGGCGATCCGCGACGTCGGCGCCCGCCCGGTGCCGGTGCCGCTGCGCCCGGAAACCCCGGACTCCGGCTGGGATCTCGACGGAATCCGCAGCGCAGCAAGGCAAACCGCGGCCACCCTGGCCTACCTGGTGCCCGATTTCAACAACCCGACCGGCCTGTTGCTCGATGCCGACGGTCGTGCCGAACTGGCCGCCATCGCCCGTGAAACTCGGATGACCGTGGTGATCGACGAGTCGATGATGGATCTGAACCTCACCGATAAGACCGCGCCGCCGCCCGTCGCGGCCTTCGCCAAGGGCGCCGAGATCGTCACCATCGGCTCGGCCTCCAAATCCTTCTGGGGCGGTCTGCGGGTCGGCTGGATCCGGACGAACCAACCGCTGATAACCAAGCTCCTCGGCATCCGCTCTACCGTCGACCTCGGCACCCCCGTCATGGACCAGTTGGCCACCGTGCACCTGCTGGAGCATGCCGACACCATCCTCACCCGCCGCCGCGACCAACTCCACGCCCAGCGCGCGGCCCTGCTCACCACCCTCGCCGAGGAACTACCCGACTGGCGCGTGATCGTCGGCGACGGTGGCATGTCCGTCTGGGCGCAGCTGCCCGCCCCGGTCTCGACCGCGCTCGCCGCCACTGCTCCCAACCACGGCGTATTGCTCGCCGCCGGACCGAGATTCGGCGTTCAGGGCGCCTTCGAACGCTTCATCCGCCTACCGTTCACGCACCCGGAGCCAGAGCTGCGCCTAGCGGTCAAATCCATCGCCGCCGCGTACACAGCCCTGACTCCCCGCGCCGCCGATCCACTCCAACCGCTCACCTGCTACTGAGACGCATTTGGTCGATAGGCGGCCACGTCCGCGGACGCCGAGCAGGTCAGTGGCCCGGTGCGTGCCTGCGTAGCCATGGCCTACCCGGGGACCGAGTTCGTTTCGCACTCCGAGACGTGCAGCCGCCTGGATGAGTCCTCGCACAACGGCCGACCTCCGCGCACATGTTGTGCCCTGATACGACGTGACAGCTTGATATGCGCGATCTGCCACCGGGTGTTCGGAGACCCGTCCACAGCTTATTGTCATACTGTCAATACACTCCCGGGGAGCACCGCCTCGCCGGTGCGCTGGATCAACAACGAACCGAGGTAGGGCGTGAGCACACCATCCACCGCCACCAAGCAGGGCCCGCTGGCGGGCATCAAGGTCATCGAACTGGCCGGTATCGGCCCAGGTCCGCATGCGGCTCTGCTGCTCGCCGACCTCGGCGCCGATGTGGTGCGGGTGCAGCGGCCGAATATGCTGCCGGGTTTCATGGAGCGGCCGCAGTGGCGTGGACGCACCATCGTCGAGGCGAACCTGAAGGATCCGGCGGATATCGAGAAGGTGCTCGGGCTCGCCGAGAAGGCCGATGTGCTGATCGAGGGCTTCCGGCCCGGCGTCACCGAGCGCATGGGCCTCGGACCGGATGCCGTGCTGGCTCGCAACCCGAAGCTGGTCTACGGCCGGATGACCGGTTGGGGCCAGGACGGTCCGCTGGCCGATCGCGCCGGACACGACATCAACTACATCTCGCTGACCGGCGTGCTGCACGCGATCGGTCGCAAGGGTGAGCGGCCGGTGCCGCCGCTGAATATGGTCGGCGACTTCGGCGGCGGCTCGATGTTCCTGGTGTTCGGCATCCTCGCCGCGCTGGTCGAGCGGCAGAGCTCCGGCAAGGGGCAGGTCATCGATGCGGCGATGATCGATGGGGCGCTTGCCCTTTCGCACATGATCTGGGGTATGCGCGGGATGGGCCTGTGGTCCGATGAGCGCGGCACCAACCTGCTCGACACCGGCATGGCGTACTACGACACCTACGAAACCTCCGACGGCAAGTACATGGCGGTCGGCGCCATCGAACCGCAGTTCTACGCGGAACTGCTGCAGGGCTTGGAGATCGACCCTGATGGTCTGCCGATGCAGATAGACCCCAACGGTCAGGACCAGCTGAAGAAGCTGTTCACCGAGAAGTTCAAGACCAAGACCCGCGACGAGTGGGCCGCCATCTTCGATGGCACCGACGCGTGCACCACTCCGGTGCTGACCTTCACCGAGGCCGAACAGAACCCGCACATCGTCGCCCGCACCGGACTCATCGAGATCGACGGCGTCGTTCAGCACGCCCCGGCGCCCCGCTTCACGCGCACCCCGAGCGGTACCCCCACCCCGCCCCCCAACGAGGCGACACCGATCGAATCCGTCTGGGCGGATTGAGAATTCGCCGCTCGGGCGACGTTTCATTTCGCCAACAGGCCCCTGTGTCCGCCGGGTCAGGTGCGGGTCCAGCTGTTGCAGCGGCTCTGAGAATCGCGCCGGAGTTGTTGGCACGCAAGCAGATTCGGTCGAGGGGCCGGTTCTGCCCGAGCTGTCAGGATCGGCGCGACCCCTGCTCTCGTAGGGAGATGGTGCGGTGGAATGACCCCGTCCCAGTCTGCTGTGCGCTAGTGGCGGGTCCAATCCGGTTGGGCGAAGTGGGCGATGCGGGCCTCGGCGGGATCGCGGCCCAGTAGGACGACTTCGCGAAACTGCCAGAGCATCGCGCCGGTCGGAGCGTGAATGGTCATGCCCTCGGCCAGGCGCATCTGCAGCAGGCCCGGGCCGTCGGCGGGGACCGCGGGGGCCTCGTCATCGCGGATATCGACTTGTCGCACCGCCGCACTCCTGGGGACCCAGTGCGGCACATCGTCGGCGGCCAGCCTGGCGAGGTCCACGTGATGTACCGAGTGGACCTCTGCCGGGCTCGGCCGCAGGTCGGTCACATCGGCGAGGGCCGCGACGATCGGCGTGATGGCGAAGCCCGAGGTGGCCGGGAAGTCATCGAGCCTACCGAGGAGGTCGGCCGGGGTGGCGGTCAAGCCGAGTTCCTCGTGCAGCTCGCGAATGGCGGCCTGTTCGGCGGTCTCACCCGGATCGACCCGCCCGCCCGGCAACCCCCACTGACCGGCATTGCGCCCGCGATACGCGCGTCTGATAACGATGACCGACAGCGGGCTGCCCGGCTGATCGACCACGCACAGCAGGACCGCGGCGCGACGCAGGCCCGGCGCGTCCGGGACCTCGGTGTGCGGAAACCGGCCCAGCCGGGTGCTCGCCAAGGCGCGGAAATCGTCGACGCTGGTGGGGACGCGAGGTCCCGTGGTGGAGCCCATACCTCGATCTTGCACCACCACCGGGTCTGTGGCGCTGTCGCATTTCACACAACGGCACGGTCGGTGGCCCATACTTACGCGGCAGCGTGCACCGAACTCTCGCGCGCCGCATCGGCTACACCGCGGGTGACAAACTTGGCGATTCGGGCGACGAAGGTGCGTGGGCGGCGCGGTAGCAGGTGCGCGGAGGCGAAATTTCCGATGCCGGGAACGACATAACCCTTGTTGCGTTCCAGTGCTCGAAGAGCCGAGCGGACCACATGTGTCGCGCTGGCCATGGACGGACCGATCGCGGCCTTGCGGGTGCCGACCACGTCGAAGAACTGCGTCTGCGTCGGACCCGGGCACAAGGCGAGAACCTTGATACCGCGGTCGCTGTATTCGCTCCACAGGGCGAGGCTGAAGTTGAGGACGAACGCCTTCCCCGCGGCATAGGTGGCGAAGTACGGTGCGGGCTGGAAGGCAGCGATCGAGGCGACATTGACGATCTCGCCGCCGCCCCGTTCGAGCATTCTCGGGATCAGCCGACGCGTAAGACCCGCCAGCGCAACAACATTGACCATCAGCTGATCCTGTTCACGATCGGCGGCGAGCTCCTCGAACCGGCCCGCGCTGCCGAAACCGGCGTTGTTGATCAGGACGTCGATGGAAAGCTCCCGGGCCGCAAGCTCATTCGTGATCCGGGCGGCGGCGTCCGCGGCGGTCAGGTCCTGGCCGATGACCTCGACGCGGACGCCGTGCCGGTTACGCAGTTCGGCGGCAAGGGATTCCAGGCGGTCCAGCGAGCGAGCGACCAGCACCAGATTGTCGCCACGGGCGGCGAGCTGGGCGGCGAACTCGGCGCCGATACCAGATGAAGCGCCGGTGACCAGGGCGGTCTTTCCCGAGTGGGTCATATCTAACTCCTTCGATCGGATGCAACATCAGAGTAGCCATATTTCTAGAAACGGCAACACCAATGTTGCAGTTAGATAGGAAACCGCTGCTCACCTGTACTATGTCCAGGAGATCAGCGAAGAGGAGCCCATGTCGCCCACAGCCGCGCGCCCCCTACGTGCCGACGCCGAACGCACCGTGCGCGCCATCCTCGATGCCGCGGAGCGGGTGCTCAGCGAAAATCCCAACGCGACGCTGGAGCAGATCGCCGAAGCCGCGGGAGTCGCCCGAACCACCGTGCATCGGCGCTTCGCCAGCCGTGAGGATCTGTTGCGCACCATGGCGGTCAATGCGTGGCGACGGATCGACGCGGCCATCGACGCGGCCAGACCGCAGACCGCACCGCCGATGGTCGCTCTGCATCAGGCCACCGCGAATGTCATCGAGATCAAATATGGCGTCGCATACGCACTCGACCGGGTCGACGAAACCGACCCCGAGGTTGCCGCGCTACAGGAGGCCGTCTTCGCGAAATGCGATGCGGCCCTTGCGCACGCACAGGCCGACGGCATCATCGCCGCGGACGCCGACCTGGTCTGGGTCCGTCGGGTCTACATCGCCCTGATCACCGAAACCGTGCACGGCAATACCGATCTGGACGGCACCGCTGACCCCGACGCCCTCGCGGGCCGAGTAATCGGCACTCTCCTCGGCGGCGTAGGACCCGCGCGACAGCGCTAGCGGCCGAATCCATCTCGGCCGATCTCGGACGCGACGAATACCTGTGGGTCCTGAGCGGCCTACTGGCCCGATTGCGAATCCGATCATGGCATCGGAGATCCGGCGGCATCATCCACGCGGTTGGAATTGCTCGGGGCGCATTCATCTGCGATGACCCGCGAGGATCTCGACGGCGATCTTGGTCCAGACGAAGGGTTTGGGACGCGCACGGTGTTCGGCGACGACCGAACCGCCGGCCGGGCCCCGGAGCGGCGAACTGGTTCGTGGTGCTGTGGCGGACGACGTGCCGACCAGTGCGTTCTCCGGTGAGTCCAGATGCGATCCGACGACGTCCGCGGACCCACTTCTAGGTTGACTCCGCCGTTCAAACATGGAAATCTATCGTTCGTAAATGAGAATATGATTCTCTTTGGAGGATAGCGTATATGCGTCTCGCTCGTGACTGCACGGGCGGTGCCCGGATCGGGCTGCTGAGCCCGGAACATCCCCTGGCTGCCCGGTCCACGGCGATCGAGGGGCGGCGGGAGACGAAAATGGTTGCGCCGCAGCGTATCTCCTGACAGCACCCAATTCGAAAGACAAACCGACAGAGGAGGACGACAGATGGCGAAAGCGCTCGCGCCGGACATGTCCACGTGGCCCGAGGACAACCCGCAGCTGATCGGCAGCCGTTGCAACGGGTGCGGCGCCACCACCTGGCCGCGCCAGCCACGATGCCCGCGGTGCAGTGGTGCTGACATGTCCGAGTTACTGCTACCGCGGACCGGAACGCTCGTGGCTTGGACGACTCAGGGATTCGTTCCCAAACTGCCTTATGCCGGCAAGGAAACCGCTGAGAACTTCGAGCCATTCGGCATCGGTCTCGTTCAGCTCGGCGACGAGGTGCGGGTCGAGACCCGTTTGACCGAATGTGATCCGGCTGTACTGCGTTCCGGCATGGATGTCGAGCTGACTTTTGTCCCGCTCTATGTCGACGACTCCGGGAGTGAGGTCATGACATGCGCTTTCAAGCCGGTGTGACGCCGGGGATACCGAAGAACTAAGGAGCTTCACATGAACGACGTTGCCATTATCGGCGTGGGTCTACATCCGTTCGGCCGCTTCGCCAAGACGGCTATGGAGATGGGCGCTGAAGCGATCCAGCTCGCGCTGGCCGACGCGGGAGTCGAGTGGAAAGATATCCAGTTCGGGTTCGGCGGCAGCTACGAGGTGAGCAACCCCGACGCGGTGACCCGGCTGGTGGGACTGACCGGTATCCCGTTTACCAACGTGTTCAACGCCTGTGCGACCGCGGCCAGCTCGATCGAACAGACCGCGGAGGCGATCCGGTCGGGCCGATACGACATCGGCATAGCTGTCGGTATGGACAAACACCCCCGCGGTGCGTTCACCGACGACCCGGCCAAGCTCGGCCTGCCGGCCTGGTACGCGGAGAACGGGCAGTTCGTGACCACGAAGTTCTTCGGGATCAAGACCAACCGCTACATTCATGAGCACGGAATCTCCCAACGCACGCTCGCCAAGGTCGCCGCCAAGAACTTCCGCAACGGAGCACTCAATCCGAATGCCTTCCGCCGCAAGCCGATTTCGGAAGACGACATCCTCAATTCGGCGGTGTTGAACTATCCGCTGACGCAGTACATGTTCTGCTCTCCTGACGAAGGCGCCGCGGCCGTGGTGATGTGCCGGGGAGATATTGCGGCCCGTTACCCTTCCCAGCCGATCTATTTGCGGTCGAGCGCAATCCGGACGCGCCGCTACGGCGCCTACGAGGTCCACAGCACGTGGGCCGCCGTGGACGAGGACGTATCTCCCACGGTGTACGCCTCCCGCGCTGCCTTCGAGACGGCCGGAATCGAGCCCGCGGATGTCGATGTGATCCAACTCCAGGACACCGATGCGGGCTCGGAGGTGATTCATATGGCCGAGAACGGTTTCTGCAAAGACGGTGAGCAGGAGAAGCTCATCGCGGAAGGCGCGACCGAAATCGGCGGTCGGCTCCCTGTCAATACCGACGGCGGTCTCATCGCGAACGGCGAGCCCATCGGTGCCTCCGGCATCCGGCAAGTATTCGAGATCGTCCAGCAATTGCGTGGCCGGGCGGGCGATCGGCAGGTACCAGGGAATCCCAAGGTCGGCTACGCCCAGGTCTACGGTGCGCCCGGAACCGCGGCGGCATCCATCCTGACCACCTGACAACAGGCGCTACAGGGTGTTTCGCGGGCCCGATGCAATGCCGATGGATGGTCCGCCAGCGTCTTGCACGCTGGCGACCATCTCATCACCAGGGGCCGGGCCTGGCAGCCCAGGGCAGCGAGCCGCGGCCTACTGAAGATCGACGCCCCAAAAGGTAGCTAACTATTCAAACGATCCGACCCGGCGCGCGCATCACACACGCAGCCACCCAGCCGTCCGCATCGACCGAAGATCGACTACCGGAACAAGGATTTAGTGGACTGTGACGCCGCCGGGTCGACGCCACAGGCGCTACACGCGCGAAAAGGATTCGGAGACAATAGAAGCGCTGTACCGCGCCGGGGCCGCCACAATTCGTATCGCCCGATGGTTGTGTTCGCACTCCCGTCCGCGCTCGGCTCCCCGGCCGACATGCGCGACCCCAATGCCCGATAGTCGGCCTTGCTCGGCCGGGCGCCCCTTGTTCCTCGCTGCCACCACACCCTCGGCGGGCGGATCAGCCACACTCAACGTCACCACCAGAAATCCCTGATCTCGCCCCTACTCGACCCCTCTAAACCGACCGGTCGCCCGGTCTAATACGAGTCCGACGGGAGAGGGGCCGCACCACTTTCGCCCGATCTCCCGCCCATGGCTGCTACGGCAGCCTAATAGATGAATCACATTTAGTTTCGGTACAACCACCCAAACTCAAAGTTTAATTAGGCGCCATAGTCTTGAAGAGTATTATCGCAGTAACACGTGTCGAGTGCCATAAGCACTTCGCTGGTTGCCGAGGCAATAGAACCGATCCGCTGCATTCACAATTGCATGTGCGGCTTGTGGATGAATTCTATCTGTCGAGGAGTTCCTATGAGGTCGTCGGTTTGTGCTGTACCGGTCATTCCAGGGTTGCCCGGCGGTCCCGGCCCACCGATTCCGGAACTACCACCGCAAGGACCCGGTGGTCCAGGTGGACCCGGTAGTGAAGGGACCCACCGCCGCACGGCCGGAACCGGAATGACCAAAGCGCGAGCTACAGGACGCAGTTCACCGGTGTCGTCGAGGCGCCTGCGAATAGCGGCGAGCATTCTGCTACTTCTTGCGGCACCGAGTCCGATCGCTCGACTGTGCCCAGGTGGGAACCTGGTCCCGGCCACCGACGCCGCCGTGACCGCGTTCGGAAACGTGGCGCCGGCCGCGCTCCCAGAATCGCTCCCTGTGGAACTACACATCCCAGCTATCGCCGTGGATGGACCACTCTCCGAGCTCGGCCTCAATCCTGATCGCACCGTAGAACTTCCGGCGGACTTTCAGGTAGCGGGCTGGTACCGAAACGGCCCCCCACCGGGAGACATGGGCTCCGCGGTCATCCTGGGACACGTGGACTCCTACACCGGACCCGCGGTCTTCTACCGACTATCGTCACTGCGCCCCGGGGACCAGGTCGACGTGACACGGGCGGACCGATCGGTTGCTCATTTCCTCGTCCAGACGGTAGCCACCTATCTGAAGTCAGAGTTCCCAAGCCATGAGGTCTACGACTCACGCGGATACAGCGCGCTGCAACTGGTGACGTGTGGCGGCGAATTCGACTACACCATAAGAAGTTATCAGTCCAACGTGGTGGCCTACACCGGGCTCGTGGGCATCACCCCGCCGTCCGCTGGCTAGCCTTGAAGAAGCCCGGCCCCGCAGCATCAACCTTGGTCGATGAGGGCGGCTCGACTGCGAATAATGCGCGCCAGGTTGTCGCGGGATCAGGAGACGGTCTTGTCGTGGTGGGCCCGCTCTGTGTCACGGCCACCCCGCAGCCACTACAAAATGGCGATTTGTCGGTATCCCCTACAGGAACTCGCGCACCGACACCGCGATAACCGACATGGCTCCGACTGCTGCGGCTATCGGCGGTGCGCTCCGATACCAGCCAGCGCTGTTCGAGGCTGAGTTCGTGGCCACGGCAAGAAAGCTGGATCGGAGATCGCCAGCGGTGAGCCGATGTCGAAGCAGTCGCCGCGAAACCAGGAACATCAGGAGCAGCCACAGGCAATCCCACGTAGCAGTGTCGGCTTGGTCAGCGGTAACGGATGCTGACATGTCTTTCCGCGGTGCGCGATGTAGGGGCGCGGATTTGGCCGTAGCTGGTTCGGCGGCCTGGCTCGCCAGTGGCGATGCATCGCCTGGCGCTACGACCTGATGTGGATCCATTGGCCGACCAGGAGCACTCGGTGCAGCGGTAGCCTTGGCGGCGGAGCCTGTCCGGGTGGCGAGACTGCGTGCCAGCGCGGCAAACCAGCCCGCGACGAACTGGGTAGACGTCTGGCCGGTATCGGTGACGGATTCCGATGCATAGGCGCCATGGCGTGCGACAACATCCTGATACCTCGCCCACGTTGCGGGTTCGAGGAGCGCGGCGTTGTCTGCGACGGCAAAGGCGACCGCGTCGAACGCTTGTGTCACCAGGTTCCCGGCGGGTTCGATCGGCACCGATGGGAATCGCGGGCCGGTAATTTTTTCCGCAAGCAGGGCAATGCCGTCCAAGGGTTGATTCTCGCCGACGCTGAGAATTTCGGCGACTTCGCTCGGTTCGAGTGTCACGCCTACTACGGCGAGCAAAATATTGAGCGAGACTGTAGCCACTTTGAGCAACGCCGCCTGCGCGTCGGGACCATAAACCGGCACCCGCGGGTCCGAGGCTTCCGCAAGGCGCTGACTGAGCGTCCTTTCAGACGTCAGCGTCAGTGTTTCGACCGTGTTGCCGACCAAGTCATTGCTTACTACGGCGGCGGCGGTCTTCACGGTTGTCGCGACGACGGCTTGAATGATAGAGGACAGTGCGGTAATTGGGTCGAGAGGGGATAGCAGTACCTGGCCGATGATATTCGTCAACGCATGCAGTATCGGTGCGCCGGTGGGTGCGTCGCAGGCGAGGTCTTCTGCAATGCATACGGAGGCAACGCGTCCGGTGAGCGCGCCGAAGTCCGCGGCAATGTCTTGTTGCGGTCCGATGCCACCGCCCGCCGGCATCGACTGTGCAACTGGTGGCAGCCCCGCTAATGCCGTTCGGTCGGTGCCGGGTGCGGGGGCGGGTGTGCGCTGTCCCGGCGCGCCGGGGAACACTGGTGCCCCCGGGTCACGGGTCGGGTCGCCGAAGAGTGCGGCGCCAGCTATCTTGTCCGGTGCCACCACACCGTATCCGAACCCTACTTCCCGCAGGAACAACGAAACAACGTGTGCCCCTTGTGAATACCCCAGCAAAGCCAGGCTGGTGTTCTCGCATTTATCGCTGATCGCGCGGGCCATGCTCCGCAGTTCGTCGAGTCCGGCGGAGACGGATTGTGCGTACGGCGGCGAGGCAGCGCCGGGCACGATCCCGCCGAACGCCGCGGGATAGGGCACGTATGCGCGATCGACCGCTCCGGGCTTCGAAATGCTGGCCAGCAATGGCGCGAAAACGCCCGACAGCATGCCGGTGTCGATGGTGGGCGATGCGCTGAGAGAGGACTGCCCTGTGCCCTGAACGCCGAGGGTGTACAGGGCTGGGCAGTCGGTCGGATCGAATTCCGGCGCAGCGGCGCAGGGTTGGGCGACGACGACGCCGGTCGCTGCGATGACGGCAGACACGCCGGTTACGGCGAGTGCTTGAGCTATCTTCCTCGACACAACGATCCGACCTCTCACCGACTCGAGCTCTACTTGGACTTGCCGCACTGCACGTTCATCCCGCTGGGGTCGTCATAGCCCCTTAGAGCAGGCCGCCGGTCAGAAAATGGAGTGTGTCTCCCACGACGGCGAGAAGTCCTGTGACGAGGTTGATTACGGGCTGGAGGATCATTCGAACAGCCTCTCGGTTGATCATCTTTGTATCGGTTCGGCGTAGTGAATTGTTTGCGGCCCGACCCCCGACCGACTGATTTGAGATGTCGGGGGTCGAGCCGCAAACCAAGCATTCGTGTCAGAACAGCGAGTGGACCAGAACGCTGACGACACCGGTGAGAAGGTTGCCCACGATCGGCAGCAGACCGCTGAGAAGACCGCCCATGTTTGTTTAACCTCTTCCTGTTTGGTGGATGGTGCCCCCAAGAACGGGCCTCGAGGGTGTTGCCTGGTCGCCCGCCAGAGGAAGGCTCGCGTGCTGTTGCGAACCGCTGAAAATTCCGTGGCGAGACTCGACCGTGACACCGCACGCCGCTTCAGCGGCAAACAACTGGCGCGAGCAGCTCGCGCCCGTTGGATCGGCATCGGAAGGTACTTCGTAGGCCGCGCAAACCCGGATGGGTTAATTTCTGGCTTCGGACTGTTGGTGTGCTCGAGCCGGTTTCGAATGCGGCCGAGGGTCGTCGGTAATTCGCGACTGCGTCGACCCATCCACTCCTACCACCTGGATCGAAGACAGGCAGTGACATTCACACGTGTGCCGATCAACGGCGAAGGAAAACCAGTGACATTGCCGTCCAACTCGCCCCGGAAGCGTCCGGTCGGACGATTGATCATCGCTGCGGTGACGGTTGTGACCGCCACAGTCTTGCTGATCTTCAATGGGGTAGCGTCAGCGGCCCAGCCCCCTGTCGGGTTGGGGACAGCCGCGTCCTTTGCGGTATTGGCGGGCCAGACGGTCACCAACACGGGGCCTACGATCATCTCCGGTGATGTGGGGGTCAGCCCGGGGAGTGCGATTACCGGGTTTCCGCCGGGACTTATTACCCCCGGAACGGGAACCTTCCACGCTGCCGACGCGGTGGCGTTGCAAGCGCAAACGGATCTGACTACGGCATATAACGATGCTGCGGGTCGCGGTCCTGCCACCGCCGCTCCCCCTGATCTCGGCGGCCAAACACTGGTCGCGGGGGTGTACAACACGGCGGGCCCCATGGGCCTAACCGGGACAGTCACCCTCGATGGGCAAAATGATCCCAACTCGGTCTGGATCTTCCAAGCGGGATCTACGTTGATCACGGCATCGAACAGCACGGTCGCCCTCATCAACGGGGCCTCACCGTGCAACGTCTTCTGGCAGGTAGGCAGCTCCGCGACACTGGGCACCAACACCACCTTCGTCGGAACCATCATGGCGTTGACCTCGATCTCGGCGCAGACCGGAACCATCGTAGAGGGACGGCTATTGGCACGAAACGGCTCGGTCACCCTGGACAACAACAGGATCACCCGACCCAACTGCGTTATTCCACCGACGTCCACGACGACAGCGCCGCCGACCACGACAACGACGACAGCGCCGCCAACAACGACGACAGGGCCGCCGACAACGACGACAGGGCCGCCGACAACGTCGGCGACAACCATCCCCTTCCCCCCCGGCGGCGGAATTATTCCCGGCCTCCCCGGCGGCGGAATTATTCCCGGCCTCCCCGGCGGCGGAATTATTCCCGGCCTCCCCGGTGGCGGTGGCGGTGTCGGAATTATTCCCGTCCCCATCCCTATTCCCATCCCCATTCCCATTCCGATTCCCGGTGGCGGTATTCCGGGTGGACCGGGTGGACCGGGTGGACCGGGCGAGCAGGGACCCGGCGAGCAGGGACCCGGCGAGGAAGGACCCGGCGAGCAAGGACCCGGCGGTGGCGGGGACGTTCCCGAAGGGTCTCCGGAAACGGGTGGCGGTGGTACTGCCTAGCCTGGGCAATTCACCGGTTTCCGGCATTGTGTACCGGTAGAGAGCGAAAGGTGCTCTGCGAGTGGCCGGGAGGGATTTCACCTCCCGGCCCTCTCAGCGTGCACCGTGTGTGACAGTCTCCCGTCACACAGCTCCCATCATCGAGCGTTCACGGTTGCGGGTTCCCGATTGCCCAGTCGGAGAAAGAATTTCGGGTAGGCCTTCAGGGCCTTCCGGAGCGCTTCACATGCTCGTTTCTACCGCCCCCCGGAGCCGCGGATATACGAAAACAGCCCCCAGCGTTCGCCTTCGAGCTGGGGGCTTGTTCTACTGCTTGCGCCTAGCGGCGGTCGAACCCTCCACCGACCATGCCAGCGGTGAAGGCTTCCCACACACGTCGCATCACCGCCTCATCGAGCACCAGATCGACCGTCAACGGCGCGAGGTCACGCGCGATGAGCGCCTTTCTGTTTCGTCGCACACGGACGCGGCGCTCGATGTCTTCGGCCGAATCCGTGGCGAAGTACAGGCGGTCCTGTCATCCACTCAGCGCGGCGTCGGTTCGCGGGCACCGGCGAGCGATAGCTTCTGTGCATGAAACGTTTAAGGGTTGGTGGTGCATCGCTTGTCGCCTTCGTCGTCGGACTAGTCATAGCGGCTGTCCCCGTGCCCGCACTGGATATCGAGTTGACCGGTAACGGTCTAGCGCTGAAACGAGGGCCGCTGAGCTTCGTCGCCAACGGGTTTCCCGAAGGTGACTTCCTGATCGTCAATGAGGAGTCCGGACTCGCTCTGACCACTAAGGCCGGTGCGATCGGCCAGGGCGGCAGTCAGTCCGGCTACGTCTTCGACCCCACTGTTCACATGCTTCGCCCGGACGGCTCGGACCGTCAGTGGTGGTTCTTCGACGCCAGCGGAGAAAACAGCCGCGCCGGGGCGAGTAATTACCTGGTCAACAGGGTCGAAGAAGGCACCAAAGGGCGCTTCGCCCTCGGCCCGGGTACCCCTAGAGACTCCCTTCCCGGATCTAACCCACCGATGGAAATACTCCTTGTCGGTGCCGGGTCGACCCTCGGGCTGCGGTGGCAGACCGAGGATGGCTACCTCTTCGAGCAGGGCCGACCCGAGTTTGTGCTCACCTACGCTCCCGACCGGGAAAAGCTGACCATGGCCTCCCGCGGCGCCTCATACCAGCGCTGGCAGCTCAAAGCTGCGAAGTAGACCTCACGCGCCAAGGCGACACGCTTCTCGCGTCGCCTTGCCAGGTGCGCCGAGTCCGGAATCGCGCCATGCGCTTTCGCCCAGCAGCTCGGACAGTTTCGGCTCGAGTTGCCTGTTGCGTCCAGCCAGGCGGGCGATGCGCTGCGCAGCGTTGGCGAGGTCGGCCTTCAACGATTCTCGTGAAACCGGTGCGGTGTGCCCGGCACGGATCGGCGGGCTAACCCGGTTCAGGCGAGATGTCTCTACCGCACGGTTCAGGCAAGATCTTTCGCCTACGCGTCGCCCGCTGGGGCAGCTGGCAATCTCGCGCACGGCGGCCGTCGACTATAGGCTTCACCAGTGGAAACGTACGCCCATCAGGGGTGGTTTTTAGTACTTGTCGGCCTGGTAATTCTGGTTGGGTTGGTCGGGATCATCGTTCCGATCCTGCCGGGGGTCATTCTGATCTTCGGGGCCATTGCGGTTTGGGCGTTCGCGACCGGGGGTGCGACTGCGTGGACGGTGTTCGGTGTCAGTACGGCGTTCTTGGTGCTGTCGGGGATCGTCAAGTACACCTGGCCGGGGCGAAAGATGAAGGACGCCGGGGTTTCCAACCGAGCGCTGTTCGTGGGCGCGGTGCTGGGCATCGTTGGTTTCTTCATCATCCCGGTGGTCGGGTTGATCGTGGGATTCGTTCTGGGCGTGTATCTTTCGGAGCTGCAGCGGCTTCGCGAGAACCAACCGGCTTGGCAGGCAACGGTGCACGCTGTCAAGGGTGTCGGCTTGTCGATGCTCATCGAGCTTTTCGGTGCGCTGCTGGCTACCGGTGTTTGGGTTATCGGCGCGATAGCGGCTTAGCTCTACTCGATGGCGGGGAACGGAATCGTATCCGCCGCTTCGAGTTTCGGAACCGCGTGCAGCGGCAGGGTTGGCTGTTCGGTGCGGTGGATAGGCAGCGTCGGGGCCGGATCCGTAGGGACTTCGCGCACGCGTGCGGGTAGCCGATAGAAGGCGCGCGCATTGTCTTCGAGCACCGCGAACATATCGGTGCCGACGACATCGCAGATCAGATCCACATCGGCATCCTCGAACGGCCGGCCCGCCCTGGTGCCGGGCAGGTCCGTGCCGAACATCAGCGCCTCGGGATTGACCGCGTGGATCCGGCGCAGCGTATCGGCCACGTTCATCTGCACCCGCCCGAATCCGGTCGCCTTGACCCGCGCCCCGCGATCCACCAGATCCAGCAGATAGCGCAGGCCCTCCTCGGACATGCCGAGATGGTCGATGGAGATCACCGGCAGCTTGGAGATCACCGGCTGCAGCGATTTGAGCATCGTCCCGTCGATATACACCTCGACATGCCAGCCGACGAGCTCGTGCGCGCGCAGCGCCTGCAGCGTCATCGTGGTGATATCCGCGGCCGCGCGCTTGAGGTTGAATCGCAGCGCCCGCACGCCGATCCGGTCGAGTTCGATAATCTCTTCGTCAGTGGCGTCGGGGTCTAGCGTGGTCACCCCGACCCAGCCGGGGCCGAGCTCGGCGAGGGCCGCCTTCAGGTACGTCTGATCGGTGCCTTGGAAGGAACCGCTGACCACGGCACCGCCGCCGACATCGAAGCGCGACATACGCTTTCGGTAATCGGCGATGGTGAACGGGTCGGGCAGGTAGCCCTGGTTCTCGGCCAGCGGGAACCGCGGGTCGAAGATGTGGAGATGGGCATCGAACACTTGTACAGAATGCCTCAGTAAAGGATTTTCCGCTGCCACAGACGCGACAGAATTTCCGCTGTCGCGGCGGTACCGGTTCGTCGACTGCGACAAGGGTGAGCCACCCCTGTCGAGATCGCGTTAGACCTTGTGCGGCTCACTGGCGCGCAGCATATCTTCGCGCTCGACGACCTTGACCCGCTCGCGGCCCTCCGGCTCGCCGAGAGCGCGCTCGTGCGCGTCGAGGCGGTACCAGCCCTGCCAGGTGGTGAACGGGATGCCCTTGCTCTCCAGGAACTCGGTGACCGCGTCCAGCTCCGGCTGCTCGGCCGGAGTGAAGTTCACACTGTCGTCCAGCAGGCAGGCCACGGTCTCGTTGGCGTCGCCCTTGGTGTGGCCGATGAGGCCGACCGGTCCGCGCTTGATCCAGCCGGTGACATAAGTGGCGGACAGGTAGCGGTCCGAACCGTCGGCGTCCTCGTCGGCGATGACGCGTCCGGCCTCGTTCGGGATGACGCCCGCCTGATCGTCGAACGGCAGGTGGGTGAGGTTCTGCGACAGGTAGCCGACGGCGCGGTAGACGGCCTGGACGTCCCAGTCCTTGAGGACACCGGTGCCCTTGACGTTGCCGGTGCCGTCGAGCTGGGTGCGCTCGGTGCGCAGGCCGACGACCTTGCCGTCCTCGCCCAGGATCTCGGCGGGGGATTCGAAGAAGTGCAGGAACAGCTTGTGCGGGCGGTTGCCGACGTCGCGGATGGCCCACTGCTCCAGGGTGTTCGAGATCATGTCGACCTGCTTGGAGTGCCGACGGGCGGCCTCGGAGCCCTCGTCGTAGTCGATATCTTCGGGATCGACGATGACCTCGATGGTCGGGGAGTGGTCGAGTTCGCGTAGCTCGAGCGGGGTGAACTTGGCCTGCGCGGGGCCGCGACGGCCGAAGACGTGCACCTCGAGCGCCTTATTGGCCTTCAGTCCGTTGTAGACGTTCGGCGGGATCTCGGTCGGCAGCAGTTCATCGCCGGTCTTGGCGAGTACCCGCGCGACGTCGAGTGCGACGTTGCCGACACCGAGGACGGCGACCTTCTCGGCCTCCAGCGGCCAGGTGCGCGGCACGTCCGGGTGTCCGTCGTACCAGGACACGAAGTCGGCGGCGCCGTAGCTGCCGTCCAGGCCGATGCCAGGGATCTCCAGCGCGCGGTCGGCGTTGGCGCCGGTGGAGAAGATGATCGCGTCATAGAAGGTGCGCAGGTCGTCGAGGGTGATGTCGGTGCCGTAGTCGATATTGCCGAGCAGGCGCACCTGCGGCTTGTCGAGCACCTTGTGCAGGGCGGTGATGATGCCCTTGATGCGCGGATGGTCCGGCGCGACGCCGTAGCGGATGAGCCCGAACGGCGCGGGCATGCGCTCGTACAGGTCGATGCTCACCTCGGCATCGGACTTCATCAACGCGTCGGCGGCGTAGATACCGGCCGGTCCCGCGCCTACGATCGCGATGCGAAGCGGACGAGTCCCCGCGGTGTTCGCTTCAGGCCCGGAGGCGGCAGCCTGCGTAACCACGGAGGGCCCGCGAATACCGCTTATCGACTCAGCACTCTGTTCGGTCATCTTTACGCGCACCCTTATGGTCGAAACAATTAATGGCGTCAGTCTTAGCTTAGGCTAACTTTGACGCACCCTTTGGTTGCACCTGACGATGCGACAGGCGGCTCGCGGCTACACAGTCGCTACGACGGTGAGCTGTCATTCGGCTATGACAGCAGGCCGCAGTCCCGCGATTCTATCGGTGGCGCGCGGTGCGCCGTGCGGGCGGTGCGTGAACCGGATGGTTGCCGCCCCGGCTCACTTACCGGAGTACCCGCTCGCCCGATGACTAACGGATCATCGCGCCGCCGATGCCGGGTTCGGTCGCGCACGGTCGGGGGGCGACTGTCGGATATCGCCGTCCACCAGGGATGATCGACCCATGACAGAGCAGCAGGGCATCGACGACGAACCGGCAATCGAGGTCGACCAGACCGATCGCCGCTCCGTCGCGCCGTTCGTCGCGGCGGCAGTCTTCGCGGCCGTCGTCCTCATCGCGATCGTGCTCGGTGCGGTGCTCTCGCCCGCTGAGAAAAATGTCACAGAATCGGACAAGATCACGGCCGCGGTGCAGCGCTACGCGGAGGCCAGGGCCGCCACCGACAGCACGCCGCCACCCGCGGTTGCCTGTCAAGGATTCGACGAGAGCAAATCGCCGCTGGCCGCCCAGTTCGGTGGTGCGGCGGCCGGAAAGTCGATCAAGGTCACCAAGATTGAGAACGCCATGGTCGATGGTGATAGGGCGAAGGCGGACGTGACCATCGCGGTCGAGGGCCGTGAGACGCCGGCGACGTGGAATTTGGTTCGCTCCGGCGACCGCTGGATCGTCTGCAAGTGATTACCGGCGCGGCGCGAACTGGGGTTTGACATGGTGGCACCTGCCCAGGCAATCTCGGACTCAGGTCATGAGAACCAGCGTCAAGCCCCGGCTAGCTGGTCGGCAACCCTCCTCCGCGGTGGGGTGCTCCGGGTGACGACCTGGCCGCGCACCGAAACCCAGGTGCGGCAAGCGTGGATTCACAGGAGGATCGCATGAGTTATGCCGGTGACATCACCCCACAGCAGGCGTGGGAGTTGTTGCGGGACAATCCCGAAGCCGTGTTGGTCGATGTGCGCACCGAAGCCGAGTGGCGCTTCGTCGGCGTCCCGGACACCAGTTCGATCGAGCGGCCGACGGTGCTGATCGAATGGGTCGACAGCAGCGGCGCCCGCAACGGTGAGTTCGTCGAGCAGCTGACCAGTGCGCTCGAGGGGCGCAATCCGGAGGCGCCTGTCGTCTTCCTGTGTCGGTCCGGGCAGCGCTCGATCGGTGCCGCCGTGGCGGCGACCAATACCGGGATCGCACCGTCGTACAACGTGCTGGAGGGCTTCGAGGGGCCGATCGACGAGTCCGGGCATCGCGGCGGCTCCGGCTGGCGTGCGCTGGGATTGCCGTGGCGGCAGTCATGAGCGTGTGCTGTGCCGCTAGCGACTGCTTGCAGGTCGCTCGAAACAACACCGCTAGCGACTGCTTGCAGGTCGCTCGAAACAACACCGCTAGCGACTGCTTGCAGGTCGCTCGAAACAACACCCCCGGGAGCCGGTCATGATCACCGGTGGTGCGTTCGACAAGCCGCTGCCCGAAGGTGTCGGGCCCGCGACGCTCGGTGTTCGAGGTGGCCTGCGCCGCTCCGGATTCGAGGAGACCGCGGAGGCGTTGTACCTGTCCTCCGGGTTCGTCTACGAGAGCGCCGAGGCGGCCGAGGCCGCGTTCACCGGTGATATCGAGCATTTCGTCTACTCCCGCTACGGCAACCCGACGGTGGCCATGTTCGAGGAGCGGCTGCGCCTGATCGACGGCGCCGAAGCATGTTTCGCGACCGCGAGCGGCATGGCGGCCGTATTCACCGCGCTCGGTGCGCTTTTGGGCGCGGGCGATCGACTGGTGGCCGCGCGCAGCCTCTTCGGTTCCTGCTTCGTGGTGTGCAACGAGATCCTGCCGCGCTGGGGTGTGGAGACGGTCTTCGTCGACGGTGATGACCTGGACCAGTGGGAGCAGGCGCTGTCGGTGCCCACCCAGGCCGTGTTCTTCGAGACGCCGGCGAACCCCATGCAGACGCTGGTCGATGTGCGCCGGGTGACCGAACTCGCCCATGCCGCGGGCGCGAAGGTGGTGCTGGACAACGTCTTTGCCACTCCACTGCTGCAGCGTGGTTTCGAACTCGGCGCGGATGTGCTCGTGTATTCCGGCACCAAGCACATCGACGGTCAGGGCCGAGTGCTCGGCGGCGCGATTCTCGGACCGCACGACTACATCGACGGTCCGGTGAAAAACCTTATGCGCCATACCGGTCCGGCGTTGAGCCCGTTCAATGCGTGGACCCTGCTCAAGGGGTTGGAGACCATGCCGCTGCGCGTGCGCCATTCGACCGAATCCGCGCTGCGCATCGCGAAGTTCCTGGAGGACAACAAGTCCGTCTCGTGGGTGCGCTACCCCTACCTGGGGTCGCATCCGCAGCACGAACTGGCGACCAGCCAGATGAGCGGCGGCGGCACCGTGGTCACCTTCGAGCTGAACGCCCCCGCGCACGAGGCGAAGAAGCGCGCCTTCGAGGTGCTCAACCGGTTGCGCATCATCGACATCTCCAACAATCTCGGTGATTCCAAAACCCTCATCACCCACCCCGCTACCACCACCCACCGGGCCATGGGTCCCGAGGGCCGTGCCACCATCGGCCTGTCCGACGGTGTCGTCCGTATCTCGGTGGGCCTGGAAGATGTCGAGGACATCCTCGGCGACCTCGACAACGCGCTGAGCTAGCGGGTTCCAACGGGACGCGGCCGCGTCATCAGATGTTTGGCGCGGAGACTCTCTCGTTCGCGAGGGTGTGGAAGCGCCGTCCTCCTAATCGAGGTTGTCGGTCGGGGTGATGTGTCGGTGGTGTCGGATAGGTTGTCGGCCATGGAGGAGGTGATGCGGTACAGCTATCGGCTGCGGCCGGGCCGGGCCGCGCAGTCGGCTTTGCTGGCCGAGTGGCATCGCTGCCGGTTTTGTGGAATGAGGCTGTCCACCAGCAGAAGTCGGGCGGCAGGCCGACGTTCGGCGCATTGAGCAAGCTGTTGACCGCTGCCCGCGGGGGGAGCGTGTGGTTGCGGGAGGGTTCGCAGGTCGCCCAGCAGCAGACGCTGCGAACGTATGCGCAGGCGCTTGCTCAGTCGTTCACCGTCAAGGGGCGGGGTCGGCCGGTGTTCAAGCCCCGTAAGACGACCGAGCTGTCGCTGGAGTACACCCAGCGTGGGTTCAGCCTCCGCGATGGGCGCCTCGTGCTGGCCAAAGGGGTGAGCATTCCGGTGGTGTGGTCGCGTGAGTTGCCGTCCGCACCGACCAGTGTGCGTGTTTTCCGGGATTCGCTCGGGCACTGGTATGCCTCGTTCATCGTGCGCCGCACCGTGGATCCCGCACCCGTGGCCGAGAGCGCCATCGGGATCGACTGGGGTGTGTGCGTCACGGCCACGGCCACTGATCCGTCGTTCGATTTGCCCTATCGCGGGCATCGTGCCCGTTGTGCCGCCGAGTTGGCGCGGTCGCAACGCAAGATGGCTCGACGTCGCCGTGGCAAGCGCGGCCCGCAGTCGAAGGGGTATCAGCGGGCCGCGTGTGAGGCCACCAAGCTGCACAAGAAAGCCGCCCGCCAAACCCAGCATGATTCGCGGGTGTGGGCGAAAAGCGTTGTCGACCATCATGGTTTGATTGCGGTGGAGGACTTTACGCCGAAGTTTCTTGCCAAATCCACGATGGCCCGCAAGGCCGCCGACGCAGCCATCGGTGCGGCGAAGCGGGAGTTGATCGAGCGTGGCGTGCGGGCTGGCCGGAGGGTGGTGTTGGTGCGGCCCGCTTATACGACGATGACGTGTTCGAGGTGTTTCGCGAGAGCCAAGCAGCAACTCGAACTCGCCGAACGAATCTTCCGTTGCTGGGCATGTGGGTTTACTGCCTGTCAGGATCGGAACGCCGCCAGGGTGATTCTGGCTGTGGCAGAGCGCGGCCACACACGTGTTGACGACGTCAGACAATTCGATCACCTCCCTCGGGTGGCTGGTGGGGTTGCGGTCCGAGCGTGAAATCTCCCGTCTTCAAGCGGGAGAAGCGTTAAGTGCCCGCGTCCCGTTCGTACGTACTTGTGCGGTAGCCCGCGTCGATGGACGCCGATTCGCTGTCGCGTAGGGCGAACCTGATCGGCCGTCTGCGGGCGGCTGCTTTGTGCGGTGATTTTCATCGTTGCGTGGCGACTGCCTCACTACGCTTGGAGTATGCGAATTGCGGTGGCGGCGGATGAGCGGGTGGGGGTGGCCGAGGAGCTGGTTGTCGAGCTCGAGCGGCGGGGATTCGAGACGGTGGTACACGGGGCGCTGTCGGATACCGAGCGCGACGATTGGGCGTGGGCCAGTGCGGCGGCGGCGCGCGATGTGGCCGAGGGGCGGGCCGAGCAGGCGGTCGTGTGCTGTTGGACCGGGACCGGGGCGTCGATTGCGGCGAACAAGGTCGCGGGGATCAGGGCCGCGCTGTGTGGTGATGCTGTCACCGCGGCCGGTGCGCGCAAGTGGAATGACGCGAATGTCCTTGCGCTGAGCCTGCGTTCAACCTCCCGTGCGGAGCTGACCGAAATCCTGGATGCCTGGTTCGGCGGCGAGCCGAGCGACGATCCGGTGGATCACGCCAATATCGCGCACTTGGCGAAGATCGAGCGCGGTCACTGAGCGTTCCCCGATTGCGCTGCCCCACGTCGGCGTCCTAGTGATGATCGACGACCCCGGCGACTCCTGCGGCGTAGTCCGTCATGTCCCATATCGGCATGGAGCCGCTCTGGCACGTGTGCACCGTCAATCCATGGCGTGCGGGGAGCAGGCGACTTGCTCCTGGCTCGAGTTGCCCCGCGTCGACCCGAGGTGGGGGAAGGGCGCTGGCGACAACGCATTGACAGTATGCTGTCAAATGTGACAGCATACTGTCATGCCTACGAAAATCGTTCACATGGCCGTCTATGACACGCTCGCGGACTGGGAGGTCGGCGCCGCGACCGCGCACATCAACAATCCGCGCTGGCAGGTCGCACCGGGGACGTTCCGGGTGCGGACTGTCGGGCTGACGAAGGATCCGATCACCACAATGGCGGGGGTGCGCATCGTGCCGGATGTGGCGCTCGCGGATCTCGGCCCGGCCGACAGCGCGATGTTGATCCTGCCCGGGGCCGATCTGTGGGGCGGTGACGATTTGGTGCCGTTCGCGCACAAGGCGCGCGAGCTCGTCGACGCGGGTGTGCCGGTCGCCGGGATCTGCGGTGCCACCTTGGGTTTGGCGAAGGAGGGGCTGCTCGACAACCGGGCGCACACCAGCAACGCCGCGGAAGTTCTTCAGTACAGCGGATATTCGGGTACCGCTCACTATGTAGCCGCACCAGCGGTCACCGGCGACAACGTGATCACCGCCGCCGCGATGGCGCCCTTCGAGTTCGCGCGCGAGGTGCTCGGTCTGCTCGGCGTCTACGAGCCGCGCATCCTCGAGGCCTGGTACCGGCTCTACGGGCACAGCGATCCGACGGGCTACGCGAAGCTCGCCGAGTACGAGGCGCGGATGGCCGGCGCCGTACGGTAAGAGGAAAATCCTCTGGCGATCCGGTCGAGCGGCCGGGTCGCCGCGATCGGCACGGAGGAGCTGGCATGACCCGCAGGCGGGCCCGATATGAGGCCGCGGTATGAGCGATACGCCCGAACAGGAGCTCTTCAGTGCGGTGGCGATCACCTCGTTCCGGCTGAACGGTCAATTCCTGGCCATCGCGGAGGAATTGGCCGCTCCGGCGGGGGTGACCGCGGCATGGTGGCAGGTGCTCGGCGCGGTGTTGCGCGAGCCGCTGCCGGTGTCCGGGATCGCCCGCGCGATGGGCATCACCCGCCAGAGCGTGCAGCGCATCGCGGACCTGTTGGTGGACAAGGGACTTGCCGAGTACCGGCCGAATCCAGCGCATCGACGCGCGAAACTGGTCGCCGTCACCGATGCGGGGCGCGAGGCGATCAAACGCATCAACCCGCAGCATGCGGTCCTCGCGAAACGTCTCGCCGACGAACTCGGGCCGGAGCAGTTCGCCCTGACCGTCCAGGTCATGGTCCGACTCTCCGACGCCCTGGACACCATTACCGACGAAACCTGATCTCCAGTGGCGGTTCCATGCCGCAGTCAGCCCGCCGTGGTCAGTGCGTCCGTGATCGGACAACTGGGCGCGCTCGCCGCCCAACACGATCGCGCACAACCGCAACCCGCACGACAGTCGCAGCCTGGTGGTCGCCCGCACGGGGTGCGGATCCCGAAAGAGTGTGACTGTCGCGGTCTGGTCAGTCGAAAGGCTTGTCGGTTCGGCCGACCAAGTCGGCAACCGAGTCGACCACCAGTGTTGGGCGGTAGGGGAATTGCTCCACCGAGTCGCGGGTGGAGATGCCGGTGGTGACCAGGATCGTCCGCATGCCCGCCTCGAGGCCGGAGACGATATCGGTGTCCATCCGGTCGCCGATCATCACGGTCGATTGCGAATGTGCGCCGATGCGGCGCAGGGCCGAGCGCATCATCAGCGGATTCGGCTTACCGACGTAGTACGGCTCCTTGCCGGTGGCGCGGGTGATCAGGGCGGCGACCGAGCCGGTCGCGGGCAGCAGCCCCTCGCGGGACGGGCCGGTCGCGTCCGGGTTGGTGGCGATGAACCGGGCGCCGCGATCGACCAGGCGGATCGCGGTGGTGATCGCCTCGAAGGAGTAGGTGCGGGTCTCGCCGAGCACCAAGTAGTCCGGATCGCTATCGGTCAGCACGTAGCCGATTTCGTGCAGTGCGGTAGTGAGACCGGATTCGCCGACCACGTAGGCGGTTCCGTTGGGGCGCTGGTCGTTGAGGAAGGTCGCGGTGGCCAGCGCGGAGGTCCAGATCGCCTCTTCCGGAATATCGAGTCCGGTGTGGCGCAGGCGGGCCTGCAGATCGCGCGGCGTGCGGATGGAATTGTTGGTGAGTACCAGGAACGGGATCTCATTGATGCGCAGCTCCGCCAGGAACTTGTCGGCGCCGGGCACCAGATGGTCCTCGTGCACCAGCACACCATCCATATCGGTGAGGTAGGACAGGATCGGTTCGTTATCGGCGGTCACGAGGCAAGTGTCCGCTATTCGCGCATTCCGGGTGTGGATACCCGCGTCGATGCGACCCTCCACACATCGTGATCTGGCGCTGACTATGGTCGGGGGGAGGCCGTGTGAGAACCGATCGCGCAGCGCTCGTGTGGTCGATCAGGGCTCGGGAACTCTCGTGCCGCGCTATCGGTTGCACGCAGATGCGGTCGCGGAACTCATGCGACCGACGGTGTGCGGAACCTCCCGCACGGACCGTTGAGCGAAGTGACAGGAGTGGCGCACATGGGTGATCTCAAACTCGGATACAAGGCGTCGGCAGAGCAGTTCGGCCCACGTGAGTTGGTGGAAATCGCGGTATCGGCCGAGGAACACGGCCTCGACAGCGCGACGGTGAGCGACCATTTCCAGCCGTGGCGGCACAAGGGCGGGCATGCGCCGTTCTCGCTGGCCTGGATGGCCGCGGTCGGCGAGCGCACCAAGCGCATCCAGCTCGGCACCTCGGTGCTGACCCCGACCTTCCGCTACAACCCCGCGGTGATCGCGCAGGCCTTCGCGACCATGGGTTGTCTGTACCCGGATCGGATCATGCTCGGTGTCGGCAGCGGTGAGGCGCTCAATGAGATCGCCACCGGCTACACCGGCGAATGGCCCGAATTCAAGGAGCGTTTCGCCCGATTGCGCGAATCGGTCGACCTGATGCGCGCCCTGTGGACCGGCGAGCGCACCGATTTCCAGGGCCAGTACTACAAGACCGTCGGCGCGTCGATCTACGACGTACCCAAGGGCGGCATCCCGATCTACATCGCCGCGGGTGGACCGTTGGTCGCACGCTATGCCGGACGTGCCGGTGACGGCTTCATCTGCACCTCCGGCAAGGGTATGGACCTCTACACCGAGAAGCTGATGCCCGCCGTCGCCGAGGGCGCCGCGAAGGCCGGCCGCGCGGTCGAGCAGATCGACCGGATGATCGAGATCAAGATCTCCTATGACACCGATCCCGAACTGGCACTGGAGAACACCCGGTTCTGGGCCCCGCTCTCGCTCACCGCGGAGCAGAAGCACTCCATCACCGATCCGATCGAAATGGAGGCCGCCGCCGACGCCCTCCCGATCGACCAGATCGCCAAGCGCTGGATCGTCGCCAGCGATCCCGACCAGGCCGTCGACCAGATCAAGCCCTACCTCGACGCCGGCCTGAACCACCTGGTCTTCCACGCCCCCGGCCACGACCAGACCCGCTTCCTCGACCTCTTCCAGCGCGACCTGGCTCCCCGCCTGCGGGCCCTGGGCTGACCCGTCGCCTCGGCGCGCCCAAACCGGGCGCGCCGAGAACACGCATCGAGATCCGCACCCCCACAAGGGGCGTGCAGCCCGATAAGGCTGTTGCGTTGGGCGTGAGCCAAGCGTCGGCTGTTCGGGTGATCCGCGCGGTTAAGCGCGGGTGAGGGCGAAGATGCGGAGGTCGCGGCTCGTGCGGGTGCGGTAGGTGCGGTAGGCGCTGGTGACCTCGACGAAGCGGGGGAAGAGTGCGTCCTTGTCGGCGGCTTCGACGAGGGTGGCTCGGACCGGGATACGTTCGCCCGCGATGGCGACGGTGGCCTCGGGATTCGCCAGCAGATTGTCGGTCCAGGCCGGATGCTTCTCCTGGCCGAAATTGCTGCCGATCACATACAGCGTGTCGCCGTCGTGCACATAGAGCAGCGGCTGGGTGCGTGGCTGGCCGGACTTGCGGCCGATGGTCGTCAGCAGGATGCACGGCGCGCCGATCGGGCCCATCACGGTGTACTTGGCGTTGGTCCGTTCCATCACGGCCCGATCCAGCGGAGTGATCTTGCGGATGAACCAGGAACCGGGCTTGGTCGAGGCGAACTTGGTTGCCGCGCGGGACAGTAGGCTGTCACGCGGACCCCACCGGCGTTCCGGAAACTGCTGAGACATGGCCCGGACTATAGCGGCCGATTCCGGCCTCGTCGGGGCTTCGCGGTGGTCCTCGGCGGATCCGGTGCGGCCGCCGAATATCGTGCGTGATCGCGGTCTCGCCCAGCAGTTGAGATAGCCGCCGGTTCACTAAGCTCTCGGATATGGCCGATTCCGCTCCATCCGCTGTGTACATCGCATCTCCGGAGGGTGACACCGGGAAATCGACGGTGGCGCTCGGGATGCTTCAGATGTTGTGCGCGACCACTGCGCGGGTCGGCGTTTTCCGGCCGATAACCCGTTCGACCACCGAGCCGGACTACATTCTGGAACTGCTGCTCGAGCACAGCACCGCCGATATCGACTACGCCCAGGCCATCGGCGTCACCTATGAGCAGGTGCACGCGGATCCGGACGCCGCGATCAGCGAGATCGTCATGCGCTTTCACGAGGTCGCGAAGTTGTGTGATGCGGTGGTGATCGTCGGCAGCGACTACACCGATGTGGCCAGCCCGAGCGAGTTGCGCTTCAACGCCCGGATCGCGGTGAACCTCGGCGCGCCCGTGCTGCTGGTGGTGCGCGGTTCGGGCCGCACGCCGGAGGAGGTCGAGCATCTCGCGGAGCTGTGCGCGCACGAGCTCTCGCTGGAGCACGCGCATCTGATGGCGATCATCGCCAACCGTTGCGATCCGGAGCAATTGGCGCAGGTCCGTTCGGCGCTCAAAGGTTTCGATGTGCCGTCCTGGACACTTCCCGAAGTGCGGCTGCTGATTTCGCCGACCATGGCCGAGTTGTGCACCGCGATCGGCGGCGAAATGTACAGCGGCGATGTGGAATTGCTGCGGCGCGAGGCGCTGCAGATCATGGTCGGCGGCATGACCGTCGAACATATTCTGGAGCGGCTGGTCGACGGCGTTGTCGTCATCGCGCCGGGCGATCGCTCCGATGTGCTGCTCAGCGTGGTGAACGCGCATGAGGCGGAAGGCTTTCCGTCACTGTCGGGCATCATCATGAATGGTGGCATGCAACCGCATCCGGCGATCGCCCGGCTGATGAGCGGCCTCAAGCCGAAGCTGCCGATCCTGACCACCGACCTGGGCACCTACGACACCGCGAGCGCCGCCTACCGCACCCGCGGCCGGATGTCGGCGGGCAGCCCGGCCAAGGTCGACACCGCACTGGCCTTGATGGAACAGCATGTCGACGCGTCGGAGTTGTTGCGGCGCATCGAGATTCCGGATACCTCGGTGGTGACGCCGCAGATGTTCGAATACCAGCTGATCGAGCGTGCCAGGGCCGACCGCAAGACCATCGTGCTGCCCGAGGGCGACGACGACCGCATCTTGCGCGCGGCCGGGCGGGTGCTGCAGCGCAAGATCGCGGACCTGGTGATCCTCGGCGACGAGACGTCGGTGCGCGCCCGTGCCGCGGAACTCGGCGTCGATATCTCGGCCGCGCGGGTGCTCGACCCGCGTACCTCGGGCTATCTGGACGAGTTCGCCGCGGCGTACACCGAAATGCGCAAGCACAAGGGCATGACCCTCGAGCGCGCCCGCGAAACCATGGCCGATATCTCGTATTTCGGCACCATGATGGTCTACCAGGGCATCGCCGACGGCATGGTTTCGGGTGCCGCGCACACCACCGCGCACACCATCCGGCCGTCCTTCGAGATCATCAAGACCGTGCCCGGCGTCGCCACCGTCTCCAGTGTGTTCCTCATGTGTCTGGCCGATCGGGTGCTCGCATACGGCGACTGCGCCGTCGTCCCCGATCCGACCTCGCAGCAGCTGGCCGATATCGCGCTCTCGTCCGCGCACACCGCGGCCCGCTTCGGCATCGAACCGCGCGTGGCGATGCTGTCCTACTCGACCGGCGAATCCGGCAGCGGCGTCGATGTGGACAAGGTGCGGGTCGCGACCAAGCTGGTCCGCGAGCGTGCGCCGGAGCTGCTGGTGGAGGGGCCGATCCAGTACGACGCCGCGATCGAACCCACGGTCGCCAACACCAAACTGCCGGATTCCGAAGTGGCCGGGCGCGCGACGGTCTTCGTATTTCCCGACCTCAACACCGGTAACAACACCTACAAGGCGGTGCAGCGCAGCGCCGGTGCGATCGCGATCGGCCCGGTGCTGCAGGGGCTGCGCAAGCCGGTCAACGACTTGTCCCGTGGCGCGCTGGTCGCCGATATCGTCAATACGGTTGCCATTACCGCGATCCAGGCACAGGACGGCTGATGTGCGCGCTGTCGCGGGTGTACGGCACGCGCGTCGATGCCCGATCTCGCTGGCGTTCAGGTGTTTCGATCCAGCGTCAGTGTCTTGCGGCACACGCCGGACTTCCGGCGGAACAAGGGAACCGGATCCACGGTTGCTGACCGAGTGCGGGGAACGCACGCGAGGCAGGAGGTGCGGGCAGTGAGTGAGCGCAGCGAGGCGGAGTCATGAGCAATGCCGCTGATGACCTGGTGTTGGTGATCAACTCCGGCTCGTCGTCGATCAAATACCAGCTGGTGGATCCGGAGTCGGGTGTGATCGCCGCCTCCGGCATGGTCGATCGGATCGGCGAGGAGAACGCCGGGATCGAGCATCAGGCCGATGGCCGGACCGTCGAACATCGCGGGCCGATCGCCGATCACACGGCGGGCCTGCGTTTGGTCTTCCGGACGTTCGCCGAGACCGGCCACGATCTGGCTGCGGCGGGCCTGCGCGCGGTCGGGCACCGGGTGGTGCACGGCGGCGAGGTCTTCTACCGGCCGACGCTGATCGATGATGCCGTGGTCGCGGCGATCTGCGAACTGTCTTCGCTTGCGCCGCTGCACAATCCGGCGAATGTCGCGGGTATCGAGAGTGCCCGCGAACTGCTGCCCGGCGTACCGCAGGTGGCCGTCTTCGATACCGCGTTCTTCCATGGCCTGCCCGACGCCGCCAAGACCTACGCCATCGACGCGAAAGTCGCTGCCGCGCACGGTATCCGGAAGTACGGCTTCCACGGCACGTCACACGAATACGTCTCCGGCCGGGTCGCCGCGCTGCTCGATCGCGATCCCGCTGATCTGAATCAGATCGTCTTCCACCTGGGCAACGGTGCCTCCGCTTCGGCGATCCGCGGTGGGCATCCGATCGATACCACCATGGGGCTCACGCCGCTGGAGGGGTTGGTGATGGGTACCAGGGGCGGTGACCTCGATCCCGGGATCATCGCGCATCTGGTCCGCGCCGCGCATATGGACATCGACCAGATCGACGAGATGCTCAACCGCAACTCCGGACTCAAGGGCTTGTCCGGTGTCAACGACTTCCGCGAGTTGCAACGGCTGATCGAGGCGGGCGACCCCGCGGCTCGGCTGGCCTATGCGGTGTACATCCACCGGTTGCGCCGCTACCTCGGTGCGTACCTGATCGAGCTGGGCGGCGTCGATGCCATCACCTTCACCGCCGGTGTCGGCGAGAACAGTCCGCAGGTCCGTGCCGACGCGCTGGCCGAGCTGTCGCGCTTCGGTATCGAGGTCGATCCGGCCCGCAATACCGCCAAGGATCGCGCGGCCCGGTATATCTCCACGCCGGGCAGCGAGGTGGCCGTGCTGGTCGTGCCGACCAACGAGGAATTGGCGATCGCCCAGGCCGCACACCGCATTGTCGCTGGTCGAACGGCCTAGCTCGGCCGTCTGGGCAGGGCTCTAGAAAACCTCACGGAATCCTCACACTCGATCCGTCAGTATTGGTATCGGATCAGGTTCGCGCCGGACACCGAAACCCTGGGACCGGACCATCCGCCGCCATCGGGACCGCGATGCCCTCGCCCCGAGTTGTCCACTCCGGCTGCCCCCGGAGCGGGCGTGACACAGGCGGCAATCCGGGACTCTCGGTGATACCGACTGCTCCGCGACCTGGATCCGAGCCCGGCCGGTTTCCCTCCCGGCCGGGTTTTTTCTGCTCGGCCTTTCCTTTGCCCGGTCGCGGGGCGGTGCGGGAGTTTCGTCGCGGGCCGATGGTTCGGCGGTCGCTCGGATCTGGGCGTACCCGGTGCAGGTTCGTGCGAGATCCGTCGTCCGGCTTCGAATCTAGATCCAGGTCTTGGCGCGGATGGAGTTCGCCAGGTCGACCAGCGCGTAGCGGTGGTTGCGGCCCGGGGCGTTGCGGGCCAGGATTCGGAGCCCGGCTTCGGTGCCTGCGCGGAGGTCGCGTTCGGTGAAGGGGGCGCCGAAGAGGGTCGCCTCGGCGCTTCTGGGTGTATTGCCCGCTTGGAGCCAGGCCAGGGCGGCGCCGAGGACCAGCACGCGCATCTGGGTCGCGCGGCTTTCCCCGGCGGGTAGGCCGAGGACCCGGGAGGCCGAGATGTGCAGGGTGGATTCGGGGAGGTCGGCGATCGGGGCGGCGGTGAGCTGCTGCCAGACCGCGGTCATCCGGGCGGTGGTGTAGTGCCGGGAGGCGGCGGGTACCTCCTCGAGCGCGCGTACCGCCTCGTCGACCCGGCCCACCGCGGCCAGCTGTCTGGCCAGGCCGAAGGCGGCGCTCACCACCGCGCGATCGGTACGCCATACGGTGTTGTAGAACTTCTCCGCGTAGGACCGCCACTGCTCCGGATCATCGGAATCCCAGTGCTGCAGTACGAGTTCCGCGGTGGCCGCGAGCGCGAGCTTGGGCGCGATCTCGCCGGGCAGGACTCGAAGCACCGCGTCGAAACTGTCGTAGGCCTGCTCGTAATCCAATTCCAGCAGCTCGGCTTGGCCCAGGTACCAGTCGATGCGCCAGTCGTGATCGGCGGGCAGTTCCGATAGCAGGTGCCGCACTGCCGCCGATTCGCCGAGTTCCAGCCGCAGCCGGGCCTCGGCCAGGGTCAGCTCCAAACCCATTGTCTCCGGGGCATTCTCGGGGTCGTCCGCGGCGCGCTCGCGGGCTTCATGCAAGGCGGCGAGCCCTTCTTGCGGCTCCGGATGCACGGTGGCCGCGAGCAGCGGTGCGGACGGGTCCGTCGGGTCGATGAGCGGACCCGGCAGCGCCGCGGCCACTTCGCGGACCCGCAGCAGTGTGCTCCTGGCGACACCGTCGGCGTAGGCGTCGGTCTGGCTGATCAACTCCTCGGTGCCGAAACTGCCGCGCTGTGGACTGAACACTGTGGACAGCTGTGGATGTTCGGCACCGGTCTCCAAGGCCAGGATCTCGCGCAGCACCCCGGCCAGCTGGGCGGACATGCCGCGAGCGGAGGGGAAGCGGCGCGCCGGATCCAGATCGGTCGCACACAACAGCACGCGATGGAAGAACTCGTAACGCTCGAGCACCGGATGGTCGGCGGGATCCGGAATACCGTCGAGGTAGCGGCCCTGCTCCATCGGCATGCTCAGCGTCAGCACCGCCAGCGTCCGCCCGACGGTGTAGATGTCCGAAGCCACCGTCGGTCCGGTCCTGGCGATCTCCGATGCTTGGAAACCCCTGGTGCCATACAGGTTTCCGTAGGCCTCGATGGCAGTGACCGCGCCGAGGTCGATCAGCTTGACCTGGTCCTCAGTGACCATGATGTTGTCGGGCTTGAGGTCGTTATAGGCCAACCCGATCGAATGCAGGTACTCCAGCGCGGGCAGGATCTCCAGCAGATACGCGATCGCCTCGGTGACCGGCATCCGCTCCGGTCGCTGGTAGGTGTCGAGAATATCGCGCAGCGACCGGCCGCCGACGTACTCCATGACGATGTAGCCGATCGACTCGCCGTCCGGGCCGGTGTGCTCGACGAAGTTGTGGATCTTGACGATGCTGGGATGGGCCACCTCGGCCAGGAATTGGCGTTCGGCGACGGCCACCGCCTGCGCCTCGGCGTCGCCCGCGTGCAGCAGACCCTTCAACACCACCCAGCGATCGCTGACATTGCGGTCGATCGCGAGATAGATCCAGCCGAGCCCGCCGTGCGCGATACAGCCCTGGACCTCGTATTGGCTCGACACGATATCGCCCTCGTGTAGTGAAGGGCGGAAATCGTATGGTGCGCCGCAGGTTTCGCAGGTGCCCGCGGTTGTCGGAGGCCGCGTCGCGGTGGCCCGGCCGACCGGACTGCCGCAGCGCCAACAGAAGCGCCGGCCTTCGGAGACAACGGGATCGGCGAGCACCGCGACGCGCGGATCAGCGGGCGGGATGTTCGGAATGGTCACCAGTCCGGCGCCGAGCCGTCGCGTCGTCGGCCGCGAGCGCGCCGTGCGCACGCTGCGGCCGGAGGTGCGCACGGTCGCGGCGGAGGTCGGCTCCGGGGGCCCATGCCGTGCGCCAACGGTGAATTCGACGGGCATATCGTCGCGGCGAACGGTTTCGTCGGAGGTGGGTTGGAGACGAACCTGCTCGTCGGAAGTGTCTCCGGCACGGGCATCCTTGTCGGAGGTATCCCCGGTGCCGGAAGTGTCTCCGGGACGCGAGGATCCGCCGGAGGCGGCCTCGGGTCCAATGTCCGGAGTCCACCTGATGGTTTCGATCGCGGCGGAGCCCGGTTCACCGATATTCGTCGTGCCGAGCCCGAAAAACTCGGTCGCCCTGGTGCTCTCGCCGAATTCCTCGATCTGCTCGGCGGGTTTCTTCGGCTCGATCGAATCCTTGGGGCCTCCGGCGGTGGCATCGTGCGGGGATGTCATCGCCGTCAGTCCTGATAGGTAGGGGCGGGCGGAGCTGGAACCGGCCCGAGGGCGATGAGGTATTGCTGGTACAGCCGAACCCACGTGCCGTCGTTGCGAATACGCTCCAGTGTGCCGTTGACGAAACGGACCAGGTCATCGTTGCCTTTGGGTATTCCGATGCCGTAGGGCTCGACGCTGATGCTGGGGCCGACCAGTTCGGTATACGACGGGTCCTGCGCGGTGAGACCCGCGAGGACGGCGTCGTCGGTGCTGATCGCGTCGACTTGGCGCTGCTGCAGGACGACCAAACAGTCGGCCCAGGTGGGCACGGTGAGGATGGTCGCGGCGGGCTGGTCGCGGCGGATGTGGTCCAGCGAGGTGGTGCCGGATACGGTGCACACCCGCTTACCCGCCAGATCGGCCAAGCTGCGGACACCGGAGTTCTTCACCGCGAGCACGCGCTGATTCGCTTGGAGATAGATGGTCGAGAACGTAACCTTCTCGCGCCGTTCGCAATTGATCGTCATCGTCTTGGCGACCAGGTCGACGCTGTGGTTCTGCAACGCGGTCTCGCGCTCGGCTGAGCCGAGACTGCGGTACTCGATCTGCTCCGGGCTGCCGAGCAGATCGCGGGCGACCTCCCTGGCGATATCGGCGTCGAAGCCGACGATGGTGCCGCTGACCGGGTCGCGGAAGCTGAAAAGGTTACTACCGGTGTCCAATCCGACCACCAGCCGACCGCGGGCGCGGATCGCATCGATGGTCGGGCCGCGGGCGGCGAGGCCCGCGCCGGTGGGCCGCAGGCTGGCGGTCGGATCGCCGCACTGCTCGTCTCGTTCCGGCGGTACCGGTGAATCCGTCAGCACTGGAATGGCTTTGGCTGGCAGCGGCGGTTCGGTGTAGCTGCCGACCTTGGTGGTTGTCGTCGCATCCGAGCCCGCCGTACACCCGGCGAGCAGGGCCGTCGTGGCGAGCGCGGCGAGTAGCCCGCGCGCCCGGTTCACCGGTACTCCCGAAGTCGCGGCCACATACCCAGCCCGACATAGCCCGCGGCGAGGATCCCCAGCACCATCGCGCCGGGCGCCAGGAAGTCCAGCGACCGTGCCGCGCCGGAGATGTTGTCGCGCAACGTATCGCGGGTCGCGTCCAACCCTTGGCTGAGCGCCCGGTCCAGCGCGTCCACCTGCGCCGCGGCATCCGCCGCACCGGGACCGGTCGCCACCGTCGCCGCCCCGACGAAATCGCCGTGGGCCAGGGTGTCGTTCATCCGCTGATGGGCGACCTGCCAACGACCGAGCGCCGCACGGGCATTCGCTATCTCACCCGCCGCCGGTGCGTCGGCGGGATAGCCGCCGAGTAGTTCGTTGAGACGGGTGACGCTCGCCTCGTAGGTCCGGTCGTAGTCGCCGGTCGCGTCGCGGCGCACCAGTTTGAGCGTTTCCGCCGACCGCGCCTGCTGGGTCAGGATCCGGCTCTCGGTCAATCGGGAGGCGGGCACCGCGCCGTGATCGCGTCCGCCGATCATCTCCGCGGCCGAGATCGAGCCCGCGACCACCGTCCACGCCAACAGGATCAGTATCGCGGTGCAGGCGAGCAACAGACCCGGGTTGAGCACGCGATGCCAGCGTTTCGACAGATCGACCTGTGCCCAGATCAACGCCGCCAGCGCGAGGATCAGCAAGGCGATCGCGGGCAACGGCGGCTGGACGTGATGGCGCTGGGCGGCGGTAACGGCATCGGAGCGATGGCTCTGCAGTTGCGCGGCCATCGGCAGCAGGGTGGTCTGCATCTGATTAGAGGCCTCGCTCAAATATGCCGCGCCGACCGGGAATCCGTTGCGATTGTTCGCGCGGGCGGTCTCGATCAGGCCCGCGTAGACCGGCAGGCCGGTGGCGATGCCGGTGCGCAGCTGGGTATCCGGGTTGTTGTCGTCGGTGGTCTGGCCCGCGGCGTGACCCGTTTGCGTCACCAGTTCCGCGGACGCCTCGCCGAGTGCCTGGCTGTAGCGATCGCGTACGGCCTCCGGTTCCAGTCCGCCCGCGATGAACGCGGTACTTGCGGCGGCGTCGGCGATGGAGAGCGAGGTGTAGAGGTGGTGCGAGGAATTCGCGTCCGGCTCGGTGTCGTCGAGCAGGAAGTCCAGTGCCTGCTGACGATCGCTCACCGTTGCCGCGGTCATCATGCCCGCTCCCAGGCATATGCCGATGAGCAGCAGTCCGATGGCGATGAGTCGACCCGGGGTCGATAGCGCGAAGGATCGTAGGTTGGCTGGGTCCAGATATGCGCGAAGTCCGGCCTCTCGCGGCACGTCGAGCCGCTCGGGCGCGGCCTCGGCCGTGACTGACGGCGGCCGCGGGGCCGTCGTCGCTTCGAGCGCTGCCATCTCCACCTCCCCGGTTCGGTGCGCGCGTGTGCTCCTCTTGGGAGCTTATTGTGGTCTTACCGGCGCCGTGGCGTGTGAAACACCCTGCCACGGCTGGATGAGGATGGGTAACCAGATGCGTGGTGACGGTGACGGTTGGTCCCGCGGCCCGGATGGATTGCGGCATTGGGGCCGCTTCGGCGCCGCCGGACTCCTGCTGCGCGCACCGCTCACGGGCGGCGGTTCAGCGGTGTTGTTGCAGCACCGGGCGCCGTGGAGTCATCAGGGCGGCACCTGGGCGCTGCCCGGCGGCGCCCGCGACAGCCACGAGACTCCGGTGCACGCGGCGGTCCGTGAGGCATGGGAAGAAGCGGGTATCGATCCCGCAGATGTTCGGGTCCGCGGTGAGCGTGTCACCGCCACCGCATTGAGTGGTTGGACGTACATCACCGTCGTGGCCGACGCCGTAATGGCCCTGCCGACGAGTCGCAACCGCGAGAGCAGCGCACTGGAGTGGGTTCCCGAAGACGAGGTGGACACCCATCCGCTGCACCCCGGTTTCGCCGCCTCCTGGCCGGCCCTGCGCGCGGCTCCGGCGCGCGTGCGCCTCGACGAGGTAGACGATGCCAACACAGTCGCAGCCGCATTGCCCCGCACCGTGGACCTAGCCGACCAGGGTTTCGTCTGGCTGCACTCCGACCCCAACGGACCCGGCACCTACGCCCGGATCATCGACCTGGTCGATACGGCCCCAGCAGACGCGATTGCGCCACCCGCGAACCCTGAGACACTTCCCCCCGACCCAGTCCTCTCCCTCACCCGCATCCAAGTCCTCTCCTGATAAAAGCAGTCCGCCGAGAATCCGCTGATGCCGGTGCGTTCTCGACGTTTGCCTGCACCAGCCTGGTGATCGTTTGTCCAGGATTTGTCGGCGGACTTGAACCTCCGCCCGGCCTCAGCGCGACGGCTGACGGGGATCGGATGCTCAGCGGCGCTGAGCGTTGTGCAGTAGGGCCGCCTTCAGGTCCCGGGCGGCGGCCTCCGGATCGCGTGCTTCGGTAATCGCACGCACGACGACAACGCGCTCGGCTCCGGCGTCCAAAACCTCGGGTAGTCGTTCGGCATCGATCCCGCCGATCGCGAACCAGGGCCGGCTGGGATGTGCGTCAGCGGTGGAGCGCACCAGATCCAGACCCGCGGCCTGTCGTCCGGGCTTGGTCGGTGTCGCCCACACCGGGCCGGTGCAGAAGTAGTCGATGTGCTCGTCGATCGCGGCCAGCCCGGCCTGGGCCCGGCTGCTCGTGGAGCGCCCGATCACCACCTCCGGTCCGAGGATGCGGCGCGCGTACCAGGGTGGCAGATCGTTCTGACCGAGGTGCAGTACGTCCGCGCCGACCGCGAGCGCGATATCGGCGCGGTCGTTCACCGCGACCAGCGCACCGCGCCTGCGGGCCACGGACTTCAGCTCGGCCAGCGCGCCGATCTCGGCCTTGGCCTCGAGCGGGCCGAACTTCGCCTCACCGGGCGACCCCTTATCCCTGAGCTGAATGATGTCGACGCCCCCCGCGAGCGCCGCCTCGGCGAACTTCGCCAGGTCGCCCTTCTCCCGGCGGGCATCGGTGCAGAGATACAGCCGGGCGGTAGCCAAACGCTCCCGGGGCGGTAGGGATCGGAACTGGTGGGAGGGTTGCACGTGCTCGACCGTAGTCGCGCTACCGTGGGGATGCGAATAGTGAGGCAGGTGGAAGTAATGCGGACTCTGGCCGTCGTCGGTGGCGGCGCCATCGGACTGGCCGCCGCCTGGCGGGCCGCCGCGGCGGGCTGGGCGGTCACCGTATTCGATCCCGCCGCCGGATCCGGCGCGTCCTGGGTTGCCGGGGGAATGCTCGCACCGCTTTCGGAGGGCTGGCCGGGGGAGGACCTGGTCCTGGAATTCGGCGCTGCCTCACTCGCCCGCTGGCCGCGATTCGCCGCACAGCTCGCCTCGACGACCGATGTGTCCGTCTTCGTAGCCGACGAAACCCTGACCGTCGCGCTGGACGGCGCTGACGCCGCGGACCTGCGCACCGTCGCGAAGTGGGTCGGCGAAAGAGGCCACGAACTCGAGGTGCTCGACCGGGCGGGTGTGCGTGCGCTGGAACCCGCGCTCGCCCGCACCGTGCGCGCCGGTCTGCGCGCCGCCGCCGAACCCGCCATCGACAACCGCCGATTGCTCGACGCACTCCAAAAGGCCTGCGCGACAGCCGGAGTCGAAATGCGCGCCGAAACCGTCGAATCGATGGACGCGCTGCCACACGATCAGATCGTGCTCGCCGCGGGCGCGGCCTCCGCGCGGCTGTGGCCAGGGCTGCAAGTGCGCCCGGTCAAGGGCGAGATCCTGCGCCTGCGTCATCGGCCGGGCGCGACACCGCCGCCACGGCGGGTGATTCGCGCGCGGGTGCACGGCAGGCCCGTCTACCTGGTGCCGCGTGCGGATGGAATCGTCGTCGGCGCAACACAATACGAGGCGGGCTACGACACGACGGTGACCGTCGCCGGCGTCCGTGATCTGATCGCCGACGCCGAGGCGGTGCTGCCGGGTATCGGCGAGTACGAATTGGCCGAGACCAGTGCCGGATCCCGGCCGGGCACCCCCGACAACCTGCCGCTGATCGGGCGCCTCACCGACCGGATCGTGGCGGCCACCGGCCACGGACGCAACGGCATGCTCGCCGTCCCGCTCACGGTCGACGCGGTGCTGAGCCTGCTCGACGGCGCGCTGCTCGATGACGCGAAAGCTGCCGACCCCCAACGTTTTTCGACGGCGCACCCGCCGTCCCTCGCTACATCTGGAGGAGTTCGATGACCTCGATCTCAGTTCCCATCGGTGTCACCGTGAACGGGCAGGACCACGAGTTCGCCCAATCGCTCACGGTGCGTGAACTTCTCGACCGCCTCGGGCTGCCGTCCAAGGGTGTCGCGCTCGCGGTGGACGGCGCGGTCTTCCCGAAGTCGCGCTGGGATGAGCCGGTCGGGCGCGGCTGGGAGATCGAAGTGCTGACGGCGGTTCAGGGTGGCTGACACATCGGCAAACGTGGGCGCACCGGAAAACGCCGACGCACTGGAGATCGCGGGCAGGCGCTTCGGCTCCCGCCTCATCATGGGTACCGGCGGCGCGGAGAACCTCGCGGTGCTGGAGGAGGCGCTGGTCGCCTCGGGCACCGAACTCACCACGGTCGCGATGCGCCGCGTCGATGCTGTCGGCGGCACCGGCGTCCTGGACCTGCTCAAGCGTCTCGAGATCATGCCGCTGCCCAATACCGCGGGCTGTCGCACCGCCGCCGAGGCCGTGCTCACCGCGCAGCTGGCCGCCGAGGCGCTGGACACCAACTGGGTCAAGCTCGAGGTGATCGCCGACGAGCGCACCCTGCTCCCGGATCCGATCGAATTGCTCACCGCCGCCGAACAATTGGTCGACGCCGGATTCGTCGTACTGCCCTACACCACCGATGACCCGATCCTGGCCCGCCGACTCGAGGATGCCGGCTGCGCCGCCGTCATGCCGCTCGGCGCCCCGATCGGCACCGGTCTGGGCATCGGAAATCCGCACAATATCGAGATGATCGTGGCCGCCGCGGGCGTCCCGGTCATCCTCGACGCGGGCATCGGCACCGCAAGCGACGCCGCCCTGGCCATGGAACTCGGCTGCTCGGCCGTCCTGCTCGCCACCGCCGTCACCCGCGCCCAGCGCCCCGCCCTGATGGCCGCCGCCATGCGGAACGCGGTCGACGCCGGTTACTTGGCGCGACAAGCCGGCCGCATCCCGAAACGCTTCTGGGCGCAGGCCTCCTCACCGGCTCGCTGACTCAGGGTTGACCCCATCGCATCCGGGGCGGGTAGTTCCCTATAGCCCGTCATCCCTGAGGATGATTGAACTAGGCACCATTTAATGACGCGCGCAGCCGCGCTTTGCGGAAAGCTGGTCACCATGATCGAGCTGAGAGGCCTGACCAAACATTACGGGCAGACCGTCGCGGTGCAAGATCTCTCCTTCACCGTTCGACCCGGACAGGTGACGGGCTTTCTTGGGCCGAACGGCGCCGGTAAATCCACCACCATGCGGATGATCCTCGGCCTGGACAAGCCCACCGCGGGCACCGCATTGATTCAGGGCAAGCCCTACCACGAGCTGGACCATCCGCTGCGTGCCGTCGGCGCACTGCTGGATGCCAAGTGGGTGCATCCGAACCGCTCGGCGCGCGCGCATCTGCAGTGGATGGCCGCGTCCAACGGCATCGCCATGTCCCGGGTGGACGAGGTGCTGCGGCTGGTCGGCCTGTCCGAGGTAGCGGGCAAGAACGCCGGTGGTTTCTCCCTCGGCATGTCGCAGCGGCTCGGCCTGGCCGGTGCGCTGCTCGGCGATCCGCCGGTGCTGCTGTTCGACGAGCCGGTGAACGGCCTGGACCCGGAGGGCATTCTCTGGATCCGCCGGTTCATGCAGCGGCTCGCGGCCGAGGGGCGCACGGTGCTGGTCTCCAGCCATCTGCTTTCCGAAATGGCTCAGACCGCGGAGCATCTGGTCGTGATCGGCCGCGGTCAGCTGATCTCCGATTCGACCACCCAGGAATTCATCGAGCGCGCCTCGGAACAGTCGGTGCGCGTGCGCAGTCCGCAGCTCGAGCAGTTGCGCAGCCTGCTCACCTCCAATGGCCTGACCGTCCGCGAAGACGGCGCAGGCCAGGATGGCGCGGCACTGGTGGTCGCCGGGGTGACCAGTGACGCGGTCGGCAAACTCGCCGGCGCGAACGACATCACCCTGTTCGAGCTGGCGCCGCAGCGGGCCTCGCTGGAGGAGGCGTTCATGCGGATGACCGGTGGCGCTGTGCAATACCACGGCGAAGGCTTCGATCAGGTGATGGGAGGTGCGCTCTGATGGGCGTGCTGGCAGCAGAACGAATCAAGCTCACCTCGACTCGGTCGCCCTGGTGGTGCTCGGCAATCGTGGTGGTGCTCGCGCTCGGTTTGGCCGCGCTCTTCGCGGCGGTGGCCCGCTCTTCCTCCGGCCAGGAGAACGCGCTGGATCTCACCGTCGCCGCGGCGGTCGGCGGGATCAGCGGATTCGGCGTGATGGTCCTGATGATCATGGCGACCCTGACGGTGACCAGCGAATACCGGTTCGGCATCATCCGGACGACGTTCCAGGCGACGCCGCACCGTGCCAAGGTCATCACGACGAAGGCCGGTCTGGTCGGGGTGTACGGCGCGGTGCTCACCATCGTGTTGGCCTTCGCCGCGTTCGCGATCGCCAAGGCGGTCGGTGGCGATGCGGCCACGAATATGAAGCTCTCGGGCGGTGACGCCTGGCGCGAGATCTACGGTATCCCGATCTACGCCCTGCTCAGCGTGATCCTCGCGGTCGGCATCGGTGTGCTGGTCCGGCAGTCGGCGGCGGCGATTTCGCTGATCGTGTTGTGGCCCTTGCTGATCGAGTCGCTGCTCGGCGCGTTCGGCAGCTTCGGGCGCAATGTGCAGCCGTTCCTGCCCTTCGCGAACGCGGGGCACTTCTACAGCGCGACGGAATCCACGGCGAACTGGCACTGGGGACCGTGGGGCAGCCTGCTCTACTTCGCCGCCTTCGTCGCGATCGTCTTCGGCGCCGCACTGGTCGTGGTGAACCAGCGCGACGCCTGACCCAAGTGCTACCCGAGTTGCCCTCCCTCGCCACTCGGGTGCTGGGCGCCGACCTTGTCGGGAGGTTCGTGCGCCCGTGCACCATCCGCCACTGCCCGGCGGACGGTGTGGGCATCGGCCCGGTGTGGATCCCCTTCCACCCCGGGTCGATGCGCGTTTCGGGACAATCCGGGCGCCCGTGTGAACATCCCGGAAACTGTGCACCAGGTCGCTTCCATCCGGAAACGCGGGCCGCTAGGCTCGGAATCAGCAACCAATGAGTTATCTATCGGCGGACCCGCTGCAGTGCCCGCTACGTCCGATCGAGGGGTGGCAGGTGGCAATAATAAGTAACCCGTCGACGGTTGGTCGGCTGAGATACGCTCGGGGCGTGAGCGAAACACCTTCCGGCGGTGCTGAGCCTGGGGCGGGGCCGGAGGACAACGGCGGTAATCCGCCCGAGGTGTCCATACCCTTGGTTCCCGCCGACGAGGAGGATGGTCCGCGGCGTCGTGCTTCGGGTATGCGTCGCGCGCAATTCTCCACACTGGTGAATGCCGCGAATCAGCGAGCCGATCTGATCGGTGCCCTGCGCAAGGCGCGTGAGCAACTGCCGGGTGATCCGTCTTTCGGTGACCCACTGTCGGTTTCGGGGCCCGGCGGCGCCCGCGCGGTCGCGCGTGCCGCGGATAAGTTGGTCGGCGATACGCCGAGTGCGGCCCGCGAGATCGGCTTCGGCGCACTGCAGCTCTGGCAGGCCATGCTGGAGCGAGTCGGACGCGGTCGAGGTAGCGAAGAGATAACTGTGATGTTCACCGATCTGGTGGCGTTCTCCAGTTGGTCGCTCTCGGTCGGCGATGAGGCGACCTTGGAGCTGTTGCGGGGAGTGGCCAAGGCCATCGAGCCGCCGATCGCCGATCGCAGCGGGCACGTGGTCAAGCGCATGGGCGACGGGGTGATGGCCGTGTTCACCTCGGCCGATCACGCGGTCCGTGCCGCCGTGCACGCCAAGCGCAACCTGGCCGAGGTCAGTGTGCGCGGCTATCGCCCGCAGATGCGGATCGGTCTGCATACGGGTTCGCCCCGCGAGATCGGCGGCGACTGGCTCGGTGTGGACGTCACCATCGCCGCGCGCGTGATGGAGGCGGGCGGCAATGGCAACACCATGCTCTCGGAGGCGACATTGCAGTCGGTGGCGCCGGAAACGCTTGAGGAACTCGGGTTCTCGGTCCGGCCCTACCGACGCAGCTTCTTCGCCGCACCATTGAGCGGAGTGCCGGAGGACCTGCGGATCTTCCGACTGTGTTGAATTGCGCCGCCTTCGGCGACGCGTGTTCGCGGCCCCCTGATGTCTCACGTCCGAGCAGTCGAGACTCGCGCCTGCGGCGCCTGCGCTTCGACTGCTCGGACGCGAGACGGGCCGCGAACGGTCGCTCGTAAGACTCGCTCCCTGGTGGTTGATCCGGGTGGGTCGACTACACCAGCCAGAGGACCGCGCCTGCGGCCGCGAATGCACCCAGCACCGCGAGGGCGATGGCCAGCGGCCGGATGCTCTTCCAGGTGGAATAGGCCCCGCCCAGGAGAAATCCGGCCAGCGCGAACAGGATGACGGAGTACATCCGGCCATTGTGCCCGGCGTCCGCGATGGCGTTTCCTCGACCCGGTGCGCCGGTATGAGAGGTCTGCGCAATTAACAAGCACGCATGCTTGCTTTTTTCTTGATCCGGTGTGATGCTGGACCCGGAACGCGGACTCCACCGGTGGCGCAACGCGGCGGCGCCGGGACGGTTCGCCGCACAGGAGGGCCTTCCGGCTGATGAGTATGCTGGCCGCCGATCCGGATCTGATCCGAATCGGCAACTGCTCCGGCTTCTACGGTGATCGGCTCAGCGCCATGCGCGAGATGCTCGAAGGCGGGCAGCTCGATGTGCTCACCGGGGACTATCTCGCTGAGCTGACCATGTTGATCCTCGGCCGCGACCGGATGAAGGATCCCAGCCTCGGCTACGCGAAGACCTTCGTCCGGCAGCTCGAGGACTGCCTCGGACTGGCGCTGGAACGCAATGTGCAGATCGTCACCAATGCGGGCGGACTCAATCCCGCCGGGCTGGCGCAGAAACTGCGCGAGGTCGCCGCGGACCTGGGGCTGGACGCCAAGGTCGCGCACGTCGAGGGGGACGACTTGCTCGGCCGCGCAGGCGAACTCGGCCTTGGCGCACCACTGACCGCCAATGCCTATCTCGGCGCGTGGGGCATCGTCGAATGCCTGAACGCGGGCGCGGATATCGTGGTCACCGGACGGGTCACCGACGCATCGGTGATCGTCGGCCCGGCCGCCGCGCATTTCGGTTGGGGGCGTACCGATTACGACCAGCTGGCCGGAGCTGTGGTGGCGGGGCACGTCATCGAATGCGGCACCCAGGCCACCGGCGGCAACTTCGCGTTCTTCACGGAGTTGGCCGATCTGGGCCGCCCGGGCTTCCCGATCGCCGAAGTGCGCAGGGACGGCAACAGTGTCATCACCAAGCATCGGGGCACCGGCGGGGCCGTCACGGTGGATACCGTTGCGGCGCAGCTGATGTACGAGATCCAGGGCGCGCGTTATGCGGGGCCGGATGTCACGTCGCGGCTCGACAGCATCCGGTTGAGCAAGCAGGGTTCCGATCGCGTGCTGATCAGTGGTGTGACCGGCGAGGCGCCGTCGCCGCGGCTCAAGGTGTCGCTCAATACGCTCGGCGGCTTCCGCAACGAGATGGAGTTCATTCTCACCGGACTCGATATCGAAGCGAAAGCCGCACTGGCGCAACGACAGCTGGAGTCATGGCTGCCGGTGCGGCCCGCGGAGCTGACCTGGACACTGGCGCGGCTGGATCGGCCGGACGCCGAAACCGAGGAGCAGGCAAGCGCTTTGCTGCGCTGCGTGGTGCGCGATCCGGACCCGGACAAGGTCGGGCGCGCCTTCTCCAATGTCGCGGTCGAGTTGGCGTTGGCGAGTTATCCGGGCGCGAGCTTCACCAGCCTGCCCGGCAATGGTTCGCCGTATGGCGTGTACACCCCGGGATTCGTCGATGCGACCGAGGTGCCGCACGCGGCGGTACTACCGCAGGGCACCCGCGTCGACATCGCGCCCGCGTCGGAAACCCTGGAATTGGCCGAGGTCGCCGAACCGGAACTTCCGCAACCCTGGTCCGCCGGCGAAACTCACCGGGCACCGCTCGGCACGATCGCGCTGGCGCGCAGCGGCGATAAGGGCGGCAACGCCAATATCGGCGTGTGGGTGCGCACCGACGAGCAGTGGCGTTGGCTGGCGCACACGCTCACGGTCGAGCGGATCAAGGAACTGCTGCCGGAGACCGCTCCGCTCACCGTCACTCGGCATGTGCTACCGAATCTGCGTGCCGTGAACTTCATCATCGAAGGTCTGCTCGGACAGGGTGTGGCCTATCAGGCCCGCTTCGATCCGCAGGCCAAGGGGCTCGGCGAATGGCTGCGCTCGCGTCACATCGATATTCCTTTGGAGCTTCTATGAATCCGTGGAAAACCTCCGAGCGGCGCGAATTGCGTGCCACCGTAAGAGGTTTCGCTGAGCGTGAGGTGTTGCCATACCTCGATGACTGGGAACGCGACGGTGAGATCCCACGCGACCTGCACAAGAAGGCCGGTGCGCTCGGACTGCTGGGAATCCAATTCCCGGAATCCGCGGGCGGTTCCGGCGGTGACGGCATCGACGCCATGATCGTCTGCGAGGAAATGCACCAGTCCGGTTGTTCCGGAGGGCTTTTCGCCTCACTGTTCACCTGCGGTATCGCCGTTCCGCACATCATCGCCTCCGGTAACGAAGACCTGATCGAGCGCTTCGCCCGCCCCACGCTGGCCGGGGAGAAGATCGGCTCGCTCGCCATTACCGAGCCCGGCGGCGGTTCCGACGTCGGCCACCTCACCACCACCGCACGCCGCGACGGCGACCACTACATCGTCAACGGCGCCAAGACCTACATCACCTCGGGGGTGCGCGCCGATTACGTTGTCACGGCGGTGCGCACGGGCGGCCCCGGCTCCGGCGGGATTTCGCTGCTGGTGGTGGAGAAGGGCACGCCGGGCTTCACCGTCAGCCGCAAACTCGACAAGATGGGCTGGCGCGCCTCCGATACCGCTGAGCTGTCCTATGTGGATGTCCGTGTGCCGGTGGAGAATCTGGTCGGCCCGGAGAACTCCGGCTTCTACCAGATCGCGGGTGCGTTCGTGAGCGAGCGCGTCGGCCTTGCGGTGCAGGCGTATTCGCAGGCGCAGCGTTGCCTGGACCTGACCCTCGAGTGGGTGCGCAACCGGGAGACCTTCGGCCGCCCGCTGATCAGCCGCCAGGCCGTGCAGAACACGGTGACCGAGATGGCACGCCGCATCGACGTGGCCCGGGTCTACACCCGAGATGTGGTGCAGCGCAGCGCGGACGGCGAAACCGATCTGATCGCCGAGGTGTGCTTCGCCAAGAACACCGCCGTCGAGGCGGGGGAATGGGTGGCCAACCAGGCCGTGCAGCTGTTCGGCGGCCTCGGCTATATGCGCGAATCCGAAGTGGAGCGGCAGTACCGCGATATCCGCATCCTCGGGATCGGCGGCGGCACCACCGAAATACTGACCGGACTGGCGGCGAAACGATTGGGGTACCAATCTTGACGACACTACGAACCACGCTCGATACCGGATCGCCGGAGTACGCGGCCGCGGCCGCGGCTATGAGCACCAAGCTCACCGAGGTGGAGGCCGAATTCGCCAAGGCCATCGCGGGCGGCGGACCGGAGAAGCTGGCGCGGCATCGCAAACGCGGCAAGCTGACCGCGCGCGAACGCATCGAACTGCTCATCGACGAGGATTCGCCGTTCCTGGAGCTGTGCCCACTTGCCGCGTGGGGCAGCGACTTCCACGTCGGTGCGAGTGTGGTGTGCGGCATCGGCATCGTGGAGGGCGTCGAATGCATGATCGTCGCGCCGGATCCGACCGTGCGCGGCGGCACCTCGAATCCGTGGACGCTGCGCAAGAACCTGCGCATGAACGACATCGTCATGCAGAATCGGCTGCCGGTGATCGGCCTCGTCGAATCCGGTGGCGCGGATCTGCCGACGCAGAAGGAAGTCTTCGTCCCCGGCGGGCGGATGTTCCGCGATCTCACCAGGGCATCGGCGGCCGGAATCCCCACCATCGCACTGGTTTTCGGCAACTCCACCGCTGGCGGCGCCTACATCCCCGGCATGTCCGATTACACGGTGATGATCAAGGAGCGCTCCAAGGTGTTCCTCGGTGGGCCGCCGCTGGTCAAGATGGCCACCGGTGAGGAGTCCGATGACGAATCGCTCGGCGGCGCGGATATGCATGCGCGCGTCTCTGGTCTTGCCGATTATCTGGCGGTCGACGAACAGGACGCGATCCGCATCGGCCGCTCCATCATCAAGCGGCTGAACTGGCAGAAGCAGGGCCCGGCTCCGCATGCCGAGGTGATCGAGCCGCTGTACGACCCGGACGAGTTGCTCGGCATAGTCCCGTCCGATCTGAAGATTCCGTTCGATCCGCGCGAGGTGATCGCCCGCGTCGTCGACGGGTCCGATTTCGACGAGTTCAAGCCGCTCTACGGCAGCAGTCTGGTCACCGGATGGGCGCAGTTGCACGGCTATCCGGTCGGCATTCTCGCCAATGCGCGCGGCGTGCTGTTCTCGGAGGAGTCGCAGAAGGCGACGCAGTTCATCCAGCTGGCCAACCAGTCGAATACGCCACTGCTGTTCCTGCACAACACCACCGGCTACATGGTCGGCAAGGAGTTCGAGCAGAAGGGCATCATCAAACACGGCGCGATGATGATCAATGCGGTTTCGAATTCGAAGGTGCCGCATATTTCGCTGCTGATGGGCGCGTCCTACGGCGCCGGGCACTACGGCATGTGCGGTCGGGCCTACGACCCGCGGTTCGTCTTCGCCTGGCCCAGTGCGAAATCCGCCGTCATGGGCGGTGCGCAGCTGGCCGGTGTGATCTCGATCGTGGGCCGGGCGGCCGCGGAGGCCAGGGGCATCGCGTTCGACGAGGAGGCCGATGCCGGGATGCGCGCGATGGTGGAGGCACAGATCGAGGCCGAGTCGCTGCCGATGTTCATGTCGGGACGGTTGTACGACGACGGCGTGATCGATCCCCGTGATACCCGCACGGTATTGGGAATGGCCTTGTCGGCCATCCACAGTGCCCCAGTCAAGGGCGCCGATGGCTTCGGCGTCTTCCGGATGTGAGGGCCGCCATGTTCTCGAATGTTCTGGTTGCCAACCGGGGTGAGATCGCCCGCCGGGTCTTCGCCACCTGTCGTCGCATGGGGATCGGCACGGTCGCGGTCTACTCCGACGCGGACGCCGCCGCCCCGCACGTCGCCGAAGCCGATGCGGCGGTACGCCTTCCAGGGAACACCCCCGCGCAGACCTACCTGCGCGGTGAGCTGATCATCGAGGCGGCATTGGCCACCGGTGCCGACGCCATCCATCCTGGCTACGGATTCCTTTCCGAGAACGCCGAATTCGCGCGAGCCGTGCTCGCCGCGGGGCTGGTGTGGATCGGTCCGCCGGTCGAGGCCATCGAGCAGATGGGTTCGAAGGTCGCCTCGAAGAAGATGATGGATGCCGCCGGTGTCCCGGTGCTCGCTGAATTGGATCCGGCCGAGGTCACCGAGGCGCAGTTGCCGGTGCTGATCAAGGCATCCGCCGGTGGCGGTGGCCGCGGTATGCGCGTGGTGCGCAGCCTCGGTGACCTGGAGCCTCAGATCAGCGCCGCGCGCAGGGAAGCCGAATCGGCGTTCGGTGATCCGACGGTGTTCTGCGAGCGGTACCTGGAGACCGGCAGACATATCGAGGTCCAGGTCATGGCCGATATGCACGGCACGATCTGGGCGGTCGGCGAGCGTGAGTGCTCCATTCAGCGCCGCCACCAGAAGGTCATCGAGGAGGCCCCTGCACCGCTGGTGGAGCGGACCGGCGGCATGCGCGCGCGGCTCTTCGAGGCGGCGAAGCTGGCGGCCGGTGCGATCGGTTACACCGGTGCGGGCACCGTGGAATTCCTGGCCGACGAGGCGGGCGAATTCTTCTTCCTGGAGATGAATACCCGGCTGCAGGTGGAACATCCGGTCACCGAATGCACCACCGGACTGGATCTGGTGCGCGCGCAGCTCGAGGTCGCGGCGGGCGGCGAGTTGCCTGCCGAGCCGCCGTCGATGCACGGGCACTCGATCGAGGTCCGGCTGTATGCCGAGGATCCGGCGCATGATTGGCAGCCGCAGAGCGGCACGGTGCATCGGATCGACATCCCTTCGGTGACAACCGAATTCGAGATACTCGATAAGCCCGGCGTGCGGCTGGATTCCGGTGTGGTGGACGGCTCGGTCGTCGGTGTGCACTACGACCCGATGCTCGCGAAGGTCATCTCCTACGCCGAGACGCGCGGCGAGGCCGCCCGACTGCTGGCAACGGCGTTGCGGCGGGCCAAGATTCACGGTCTGGTCACCAACCGCGATCTGCTCGTCCGAGTGCTGGGCCATCCCGCGTTCCTGGCCGGCGATACCGACACCGCGTTCTTCGATACCCATGGCTTGGACGTGCTGGCCGCGCCCTTGGTGTCCGAGGCCGATGCGGCGCTCTCGATCGTCGCCGCCGCGCTCGCGGATGCCGCGGCGAACCGCAAGTCCGCCAGGGTCGGCGGCGGACTGCCCGCGGGGTGGCGGAATCTACCGGCCCAGGCACAGCACAAGCAGTACGAAGGCCGCACCAGCGGAACACATGACATCGGTTACCGCTTCACCCGTACCGGAATCGCGGTCGACGGTCACGACGGCCTCGAACTGGTGGATGCGAGCCCAGAGCGCGTCGTGCTCGCGGTGCCCGGCGAACGCGGGCTGGTGCGGAGGCAATTCGATATCGCTCGCTATGGCGATCTGGTCTGCGTGGATTCGCCGCTCGGACCGGTCTCGGTGCACAGGCTGCCGCGCTTCAGCGATCCGGCCGATCAGGTCGCGCACGGTTCACTACTCGCGCCCATGCCGGGCAGCGTGATTCGGATCGGCGCGGAGGTCGGTAGCGCCGTCGCGCAGGGGCAGCCGATTCTGTGGCTGGAGGCGATGAAGATGGAGCACACCATCTCCGCACCCGCCGCAGGCGTGCTCAGCGCGCTCAACGTCACTGTCGGCCAGCAGGTCGATGTCGGTGCCGTACTCGCCGTCGTCGATCCCGCCGAAGACCAAAACCAGGAGAACTGATGAGTTTCATCGAAACCGAAGAGCAGAAGGCACTGCGGGCCGCTGTCGCCGCCCTGGCGGCGAAGTACAACTACCGTGACTACGTCCTGCCGAAGGCGCGCAAGAATGAGCCGCTCACCGAATTATGGGACGAGGCAGGCAAGCTCGGCTTTCTCGGGGTGAATCTGCCGGAGGAGTTCGGCGGTGGTGGCGCGGGCATGTACGAGCTGTCGCTGGTGATGGAGGAGTTGGCCGCGCAGGGTGCGGGTCTGCTGCTGATGGTGGTCTCCCCGGCCATCTGCGGCACGATCATCACCAAATACGGCACCGACGAGCAGAAGCGGCAGTGGCTGCCCAAACTCGCCGACGGCAGCGGGAAGATGGTCTTCGGTATCACCGAACCGGATGCGGGCTCGAACTCGCACCAGATCACCACCACCGCCCGCCGCGACGGTGACGACTGGATCCTCAACGGCCGCAAGATCTTCATCTCCGGTGTAGACCAGGCCGAGGCCGTGCTCATCGTGTCGCGCACCGAGGATCACAAGACCGGTAAGCTCAAGCCCGCGTTGTTCATCGTGCCGACCGATGCCCCCGGGTTCGTGAAAACGCCGCAGGAAATGGACATCATCGAACCGGACCACCAGTTCACGCTGTTCCTCGATGACGTGCGGTTGCCGTCGAATGCGTTGGTGGGTAAGGAAGATGCCGCACTGATGCAGCTGTTCGCGGGCCTCAACCCGGAGCGCATCATGGGTGCGGCCATGGCCGTCGGCATGGGTCGCTACGCCATCGACCGCGCCGTCGAGTACGCCAAGGAGCGCACGGTGTGGAAGTCGCCGATCGGCGCGCACCAAGGCATTTCGCATCCCCTGGCCGCGGTGAAGGTGGAGGTGGAACTAGCCAAACTGATGATGCAGAAGGCCGCGACCCTCTACGACGCGGGCGACGAGATGGGTGCCGCCGAGGCCGCCAATATGGCGAAATACGCTGCGGCGGAGGCCAGTATCAAGGCGCTGGATCAGGCGATCCAGACGCACGGCGGCGCGGGCCTCACCAAGGAGTACGGCCTCGCCGCTATGCTCGCCGCGGCCCGAATCGGCCGCATCGCCCCGGTCAGCCGCGAGATGGTGCTGAACTTCGTCGCCCAGTACTCGCTGGGCCTGCCGAAGTCCTACTGACACAGGAGGCTCGATGAATTCAGCGTCGCATCGCGACTCGATGACGGGTGGTGGCCCGGCGACGGGTGGGCCCGAGACATCCACCGCGCCATACGTGCGTTACGAGGTCAGCAATGGTTTCGCGACGCTCACCCTCGATTCGCCGCACAACCGCAACGCGCTGTCCTCGCGGCTGGTCGCCGAACTGCTCCATGGCCTCGACGATGCCGCCGCCGACCCGTCGGTGCGCGGCATCGTGCTCGCGCATACCGGCAATACCTTCTGCGCGGGCGCGGATCTCAGTGAAGCCAGCACTGCCGATCCGGCGGTGGCCGCCGACGAACGCACCCGCGTGATGATCGGTGTGCTGCGCCGACTCGTCGAGACGCCGAAGCCGGTGATCGCCCGGATCGAGGGCAATGTGCGCGCGGGCGGCATGGGCATCGTCGCGGGCTGTGACATCGTCGTCGCCGGCCCCGGCAGCAGTTTCGCGCTCACCGAGGTGCGAATCGGGTTGGCGCCCTTCATGATTTCGCTGACCCTGCTACCGCGGCTCGATCCGCGTGCCGCCAGCCGCTACTACCTGACCGGCGAGAAGTTCGGCGCGGACGTCGCCGCGCAAATCGGTCTGGTCACCGTCACCGCCGACGATCCGGCGGCCGAGGTGGCCCGGCTGTGCGCGGAACTGCGCAAGGGCTCCCCGCAGGGTCTGGCGGAGGCCAAGCGACTGGTCAACGCGGCCATCCTGGCCGAGTTCGACAGCTCCGCCGAGGAACTCGCGACTCGCTCGGCGAGTTTCTTCGGCACCCCAGAGGTGCACGAGGGCATGCTGGCCTTCCTGCAACGCCGTCCGCCGAGCTGGGCACAATAGCGCCATGGTGACACCCCACGAACCCAAGCAGGACCGCAGCCGAGCCACCCGGCAGCGCCTGCTCGGGGCGACCATCGACTGCCTGGCCGAAAAGGGCTGGGCGGCAGCCACGGTCGCGGTTGTCGCGGAACGGGCCGGGGTGTCGCGCGGTGCGGCCCAGCACCACTTTCCGACCAGGGAAGACTTGATCACCGCCGCACTCGAGTACATGTTCGACAGCCGCACCCAGCAGGCCAAGGCCGAGGCGGGCACGGTCGCCGCACTGGCCGGCGGGCTCGGCCGCACCGAGGCCGTGGTGGCGGGCCTGGTCGAGTCCTACACCGGCCCGCTGTTCAAGGCGGCGCTGCAGGTGTGGACGCACGCGGCGGCCGATCCGGCGCTGCGCGAGCGAATCGTCCCGCTGGAAGCCAAGTTCGGCCGGATCTCGCATCGGCGCGCGGTGGAGGCGCTCGGCGTCGACGACACCGATCCGGTCACCCACCACCTCGTCCAGGCCACTCTCGATATGGCCCGCGGGCTCGGGCTGGCCGACGTCCTCACTGATGACTCGGCGCGCCGCAAACAGATCGTCGCGCAGTGGGCGGCCACGCTGCACGCCGCCCTGCACGCCCCACGCTGATCTCAGTCCGTACCCGGGTCCTCGGCCGGTGACACCTGCTCGAACCAAGCGATGGTCTCCTCCGGCGTCAGCACGCGCTCGAGGGTCAGATCGCCGAGCATATGCGGGAAGAACCGGCCCGCGGGCCAAGTGCGCTGGTACGGGGCCGGATCGAGGACCAGCAACCGAGTGCCGTCGACGACCGGGATATCCGACGGAGTGCCCTCATTCCAGATCCAGGTCCCATCCGGTGCGACGAGATTGAACGAGCCCTGGGTCAGCTGCATACCGGGCATATCGCGGCACATGGCGACGGCTTCGGCGGCAGGCGCCTCGCCGGGAATGTGCCCGCCGCCGATGAGGGCATCGGCGAGCAGGGTGTGCAGCTGGAAGTTGTCGCCGATGCCGGTAATGCGCACCGCGTAGCCGGTGCCGGTCTCCCGGTGCAAGACGATGACCGGCTCGTCGTCCAGCACGATCAGCGCGTAGCCGAGGCATTTGTCCCAGCGCCCGGAGATTTCGCCGAGGGCGTCGTGGCGCTGCCGGATGATGTCGCGTCCGGTGCTGCTGAACTGCTGCCGGACCGCCGCGCGCTGCAGCATGGCCAGACCGGCCCGGTTCCAGTCGTCCAACGTCCACCAGGACAGTGTTTCGAGGAATCCGAAATGCTCGAAGAACTGCTCATCCAGTTCGTCCTGCGCCGGATCGGGCAATTCGCCGATATCGGCGGCGGCCCACTGCTGCGCGAATTCCTGTGCGCTGTCGAGGGTTTTGGCGAGGTTGGCGAGTACACCCGGCGCACACGCCACCGGATCCGCGCCGCCCTCCACGCATGCGCCGATCAGGACCGCGATATTCGCGCGCGGTCCCGGCGGCACATCTGTCAGCACGGCGGCCAACCGCTTTCCGCCCTGGGCCATTTCTTCCGGAGTCGCCGATTCGTATAGGCGATGTAACTCCATATGGGCTTGTTGTTGCGCCGTCGGATCCTGCGCGTGCACCGCGCGTTCGAAATCGAAGACGGCGTCAATGAAGCGGTCGGTCGCCGAGCTCATATCAGCACGCTAACACGTTGGCACTCAATGGCTTTCGTGACTAGCAGGGTCCCGGCTCGTGTCCGGCGTCGACCGCGTAGGACGTGGAGCCGATGAGGACGCCCAGGAGTCCACCGATGACCAGTCCCGGGATGGCGCCGATGAAGAACAGCGGCAGACCCGCGATCCCGCCGATGGCCGCACCGAGTATGCCGCCGATGGCCGTCCTGGCCTCGATGGTGTCACCGGGCGGCAGACAGATGAACTGTGCGGATGTCGCGGAGCTCGGCTCCGACGACGCGACCGGGGCGACCGGATCGGGTGACGCGACCGGTTCGGCCGATGCGGTCGAGGCGAATCCGACGGTGAGTGCGATGGCGACCAATGCGCCGAGAACGGTGATGACGAATCTCGAAATACTTCTCACGGTGTTCCTGATGGTTCGGAGTTGACGCGTGCCCTGATGGGGGCTGCGGACCCCGACTGAAGTCGACACGCGCGGGACCATCATTACTGTAGATCGCGTTATGCGAAAGGCTTTGGGACGAAACTCCCATAGTGGGGAATTCGCCGAAATTCGTTCGCAACCCCGATGTCACACTCGCATGTCCGGCGTGCACGAGGCCGGACAGAAGGCCGGAGTCGAACGGCTGGTCGTGGTGTCCAGAAGCCAACTACCCGGCCGTCTGAGTCTGTCCCACAACCCAGTTCGCCCGGTGCCCACGCACCGGGCGAACTGAGGGTGCGGATCAGTGGGTGGTCAGGTCGTAGAGGGTTACGCCGTCGACTTCGGTCGCGGTGTAGTGCTCCTGGACCCATTTGCTGATCTCGCTGCTCTTGCCGCCGCCGGGACCGCCGCGGTCCTCGTCGCCGCGGTTGTTTCCGCTGCCGATGAAGTAGTGGATCTTTCCATCGGCGACATACTGTTCGAACTGATCCAGCGTCGGCGAGGGATCGCTGCCGTTGAAGCCACCGATCGGCATCACGGGCAGTTCGGCGGCCAGCTGGAATCCGGCGGCGCTGTTGGAGCCGACCGCGGCGGCGACCCAGGTGTAGTTGGTGCCGTTGGTTTCCAACAGATCGATAACCCGATCGCTGGGCTTGCCCGCGCCGAGCAGGCCACCGGCCGGTCCGCCCATCATCGAGCCGCCTTGGCCTTCGGAGCCACCCTGGCCTGCGGGAACACGGGTGCCATTGGGGCCGCCCGGGAGTGCGCCCTGCTCGCCATTCGTACCTTGACCACCGTCACCATTCGTAGTGCGACCGTCCGTATTTCGCCCACCCGGCATGCCACCGCCTGGACCGCCCGGCGCACCGCCGAATTCGCCGCCGGGTCGATGCCCGAACATCCCGACGTTGGGTCCCGCGGACGGAATCCCGCCCTCATGCGGAGTCGCGATGGCGTCGGCGGAATACGCGACCGGCCCGGCCAATCCGACGAACGCCACGGACAACGCGGACATCAGAGCCAGTTTCCGCGGCGCGGGCAGCAGCACCGCGATGGTCGCGATAACGCCGACCACCAGCACCGCCCACCGCAACCACGGCACGAAACTCGTACTGCGCGACAGCAACATCCAGGAGGTGGCCGTGGTCAGTCCGACCGCGAGCGCCGACAGCAGCCGGACCCACAGCCGATGCCGCTCGCGCCACAGCATGATCGCGCCGATGCCGACCAACGCCGCGACGGCCGGAGCCAGCGCGACCGTGTAGTACTGGTGGAAGATGCCCGCCATGAAGCTGAAGGTCAGCCCCGTCACCAGCAGCCAACCGCCCCACAGGATGAGCGATGCGCGCCGCCCATCGGTGCGAGCGGCCTTGCCGCGCAACAGAATTCCAGCCACCAGCGCGACCAGTGCGGCCGGGATCAGCCAGGCGATCTGACCGCCCTGCGCCGGTTCGAACATCCGGGTGATGCCGGCGTTGCCCCACATACTGCCGCCGCCGGGCGCGGGCATATCGCCGCCGCCGGGACCACCGCCGGGACCACCGCCGACGCTGCCGCGTTCGTTGCCGTTCAACCGGCCCAGCCCGTTGTAGCCGAGGGTGAGCTCGAGGATCGAATTATGCTGGGAGCCACCGATCCACGGCCGTGACGACTCGGGCCACAGCTCGACCGTCAGCAGCCACCATCCGGCCGCCACCAGCATGGCCGCGCCCGCCGCGAGCAACTGCAGGATCCGCTTGCCGAGCTTGGGCGGCCCGGCGATCAGGTAGGTCAGCGCCAGCGCGGGCACCACCAGCAGCACCTGCAATTGTTTGGTGAGGAACCCGAATCCGATGAAGACGCCGGTGAGCACCAGCCAACGGGTGCGCCCATCTTCGACCGCCCTGGTCATCGCCCACGCCGCCGCGATCATCAGGAACACCAGCAGTGCGTCCGGGTTGTTGAACCGGAACATCAGCGCCGCGACGGGAGTCGCCGCCAGCACCAGCCCGGCGATGAGCCCGGCCGCCGGGCCGAACGGCCTGCGTGCGGTCGCCCACACCAACGCCACCGAGGCGACGGCGAGCAGCACCTCGGGCACCAGGATGCTCCACGAGTTCAGCCCGAACACCCGCACCGACAGCTCCATCAACCAGAGCGAGGCCGGTGGCTTGTCGACGGTGATCGAGTTGGCCGCGTCCGAGGAGCCGAAGAAGAAGGCCTTCCAGGACTGCGAACCCGCTTGTACCGCAGCGGAATAGAAGGCATTGGCCCAGCCGTTGGCGCTGAGGTTGATCAGGTAGGCGATACCCGTGCCGATCAGCAGGACCGCCAATGCCGGGTACTCCCAGCGGTTCTCGGGTTCTGCCCGGGACTGAGGCGTTGCCGCCGTCGGCGGTGTCAGCGTTGCCGTCATCGCCCACCAATCGCATCGCCGCTGGCTACCGTCGCGGTTCGGCGCATGGGCTCGGTGACCGCATCCGCCGGACCGGCGTCGATCCTGGAGACTACTGTGCCCGTGGGATTGCGGAATACCCAACGCAGCCCGACGAATCGAATGAGCGTGGCGATCAGGTTGGCGATCACGAGGACGAACAACTCGAGGTGCACCGCCGCGTCCGGAGCCCATCGGTGCAGCGCGAACAATGACCCGCTGGTGACCAGCAAGCCGAAGCCGAATATCAATAGACCTTGGAACTGATGCGACACAACGCCATTCGATCCACGCACACCAAAGGTGAACGCGCGATTGGCGGCGGTATTGCCGATCGCGGTCACGAGCAGCGCCACGAAGTTCGCGACCTGCGCACCGGCGAATGGCTGCAACACCAGATACAGCAGCATGTAGGCGAGCGTGGAAATCACGCCGACGATCGCGAAGCGCACCACCTGCCCGACCATGCCCAATGGCACACCGGGAACCAGCGGTTCACGCCCGACCGCCTGCCGCAACTCCTCCAGCGGCAACGCACCCGTCGTCAGTCCGCGCAGCAGCCGCCACACGCCGAGCAGGTCCTTGCGCGCCGTATCGACGATATCCACCCGACTGTCCGGATCATCGATCCAATCGACCGGCACCTCATGGATGCGCAGTCCCGCACGCTCGGCGAGCACCAGCAGTTCGGTATCGAAGAACCATTCACCGTCCTGCACCAGCGGTAGCAGCCGCCGCGCCACATCGGTGCGCATTGCCTTGAATCCGCACTGCGCGTCCGAAAACCGGGCCTGCAGTGAGGCTTTCAGAATCAGGTTGTAGCAACGCGAGATGAACTCGCGCTTGGGCCCGCGCACCACCCGCGACGACGCGTCGAGCCGGGTGCCGATCGCCAGATCGGAATGCCCCGAGATCAGCGGAGCCACCAGCGGCAGCAACGCATTCAGATCCGTGGACAGATCCACATCCATATAGGCGACGACCTGCGCGTCGGAGTGCTCCCACACCGCCCGCAGCGCCCGGCCGCGTCCCTTCGCGTCCAAGTGCACTACTCTCACGTCATCGAGTTCGTCCGCGAGCAGCTGCGCGACCTGCATGGTGTCATCGGTGCTCGCATTATCGGCGACGGTGATCCGCGTCGGGAACGGAAACCCGTCGCGCAGGTAGGCGTGCAGCCGCCGCACGCACACACCGAGATCGGCCTCTTCGTTATAGACGGGGATCACGACATCCAGCACGGGCGTGATCACCGTTTCGGTCATTTCCGCCCGGTGCGCGGCGGTCGTTGATTCGGTCATGTAGACCACCCTCGCCAACCGCGCTTGAGCCCAGCTGGGCCCTGGCTGTGAGGTTGCTGTGCCTATCGCCGCAGTCGGCGCAGCCGCAGGATGGTATCGGAGCGGGTGCCGAGCTGCCCGTCGGGCCCGGTCAACTCCCGCTCGACCGCATCCGCGGTCTCCACCCGCCACTCGTCCGGCGCGATGGCGAGCCCGTCCAGTACCTCATCCATGGTCGGAAAGTGCACATCGACGTGCGGATGTTCGACGAATGACGCCCACCCGGCATGTCCCGCGATCAGCAGCGCCCCATCCGAGGCCACCGCCTCAGCCGCGCGGCGCAATACCTTCGTCCGCTCGTCGGCCTGCGCCACCGGCGAGTGAAAGAACTGCGCCGAGACCAGGTCGAAGTACCCCTCCGGAAACGTCTGCGCCAGATCGTGTTCAGCGAACTCGATGCGATCGGCGACACCGGCCTCCTCGGCATGCGCACCTGCCCGCCGCAACGCGGTCGCGGACACATCGACCGCGGTAACCCGCCACCCTTGCTGCGCCAACCAGACCGCGTCGCCACCCTCACCACATCCGAGATCCAGCGCAGTGCCCGGGGTGAGCCCGGCAACCTCACGCACCAGCAACTCGTTGGGATTTCCGGTCCAAATCTGACCCCGATCCTGGTAGAACTCTTCCCAGAACTCCTGAGCAGGCTGCGATGCGGTGCTGTCGGTCATCTGTCGATCTCCCATCCGAGTTACCGAGCGGGGTATCCGCCCTGATCGCATGATGTCCGCCGAGTCCGAAGCGGTGCCAGTTTCTTTGCCGTTTCGGCAACAGACCTGATCGCGATCGTCGCCGGACTCCGCGAGCGCGGCATCGGATTCCGCTCCTTGCGCGAGCACTCGACACCACCCCCGGCGGCAGGTTGGTCTTCCATGTCTTCGCAGTCCTGGGCAGAATCCATTCGCGAGCTGATCATGCTAGGCATCAACGAGGGCCCGGCCGCCGGTGGCGTCGACGACGCTCTTGCCCAAAGCCAAGCACCCCGACCCTGCTATGGGTCGGGACGTTCGGCGATTCAGGACAGCTTGGGTTGCACGTTCGCAAGCACGTCGAACCGCGTGGTGTGGTGCACGTCCAGCGGTGCGAGATCGACGTGCATCGTGTAGGTGCCGGGATCAAAATGTGGGAACGTCGCGAACCAGGTCATCGACGCCAAACTTTCGGCGCCCGCGATCAGCGGATACGGCAGGGTGACCCCGGTGCGGGAGAAGGTGACCGTCACCGAACGCTGTAGCGCGACAATGACATCGGTCGGTAACGGAAACGCTTCCTCGCTCGGGTGCACTGCTTCGATGATGATCGCGAAGTAGGTTCGAGTGAGCCCCTGGATGAGACCGCCGTGCCAGATCCGGATGTCGTTGTCGGCGTGGATCACTGCGGGGGCTGCCAGGACGACGGGCATCACCTCAGACGCGGTCATCCGCTGAGACTACAGCCCACCGCGACACCGGCGAGCCAGCTGCCCGGCTGGTCGTCCATGCTGTGCCTGGTGCCGTTGGGGTCCTCGATCCAGCCCGTGAGTTGCAAGCTCCAGCTGCTGTTCTTGTTGCTCACGCAGGGCGAGGACACTTCCGACACAGCCGGGTTGGAGGAGATCCCGGAGCGTGTGCCTCGCCCCGCCGCAGCGTTGCCGGAGTAGGCAGCGACGGTGAGGCTGTAGCTTACGGGTTTGGTGCACTGGAATCCGATGCCGAACCATACGGCGGTCCCGGAACCGTGGGCGGTGATCTCGGGGCTGATCCACGTCGAGGAGCATCCCTGCGGTCCGGCTTGGGCCGACGCTGTGAGGGCGGGCATCGGTCCGATAGATGCGACTGATGCGCTGAGCGCGGCAACTGTCAATGCGTGCGTGATTTTCATGGGAACTTCCTTCCAACCTGCCCCCGGAAGGTTCCGAGGCCGTCTTCTGCGCGGTTACCGTTCTCCGCCAGACCGCGGCACGATCCCGTCCGCGGTCACCAGATCGCACGCCAGCGAGATCGCCTTCGCGTGTCCGTTGAAGTGGGCAAGATCGGGAGCCAGGATGGCGGAAGCCCCTGCCTTGCAGACGGTTTCGACCACCAGCGTCGTCGGCATATAGGTATCGGTACCGATGGTGAGTAGTCCGGCCAACTCGTAGCCCTGGCGCTGCGCCAGATGTCTGATCACCTGCTCATATCGCGGCCGATCCGATCCGGCGATATCGAGCAGCAACAGGCCAATTGCCTTGGGTTGCACTGGTTTTTCCTTCACTCGCGCTCCCGGTTCTTGTCGACGACGCTGGTCGGCATGATCGTGATTGCGTCGACTTTGTCCAGGTCGGAATCGGAGATCCATCCGTCTTCATCCACTCGGCACAGCGAGCCGTCTGAGCGCTGACAGATCGGGGTGCTCTCCAAAGGAGCAAGTTCCAGCTTGCTGGCGGTGTCCGTGTGGAACGCTGCGAGCAATGCGCGCACGGTCGGGGCGATTTCGTTCGGGCCGGGCGAAACAATCTCGGACATCTGAATTACGCCCCCAACGGGTTTGGGAGATCGGTCGAGCACAGCAGAGCGGCCCAGTAGTCATCACGCAGCGCGTCCCACAGGTCCTCGTGTTGTGGAAGCATCTCGCGGGCGTCGGCCAAATCCGGGTATGCGTCAAACATGATCGTTCCTCGCTGTGCGCCCGGCAGCATCGTGTGTGACGGCAAGCGATAGGCGGTGAATGACTGACTGGGAAGTTGCATGCGCAGAATGCGGGCAGAATTCCCAACCAATTGCCACACCGCGACTTTCCGGCCATCCTGTGTTTGCGTGGTCCGCAACCCATCTCGACGCATCACGCCACCTCGCCGTTGGTGCGCCCGATGCTGGAGGGCTCGACACCCCGGCACCGGGACGACTCGGAGGGCGTGGCTGCTGCCCACTCGCGGACCGCGTAGGCGAAGCGCTCGACTACCTCGGCCGGTACTCCGACATAGGTACTTGGTGGGCCGACGAATGGAATGCGATGCGGAAGGGACTCGGCCGCGTTCATGGCCGCACCACCCGCTGACAGAAAACCTGTAACGACGGCCCGTTGTTTTCGTCGCCGTCCTCGTTGGACCAACTCATCCCGCGCCTCCCTGCTGACTCTTTGGTAAGCACCCGGTGCCGAGGACGCGCGCACACCGCCTGGCGGTTCAATGCGAGTCGGCATGCCGATGAGGGGAACGCCATCTACCCGGCACCGGGGCTATTTCAAGCGTTGTCGCCCAGACGGTTCGATCCCAGGCACAAGACAGGTCCGCAACCGATACGCTTGCGATACAGCAGATTGCGCGCACGGGGATGGGGCGGCGATGATCGTTACCAAGTGGACCAGCACGAAGGTGAAGGCACTGCGCCTTGCTGCCTTGCGGCTCACACAGGAGGAGTTCGCCGAGCATGTCGGCTATCAACCGATAACTGTTCGGAAATGGGAGCGTCGCCCGGAGTCGCGGCCAGTGCGCGGCAAGCCCGCGCAGGACCTCGATACGGCGCTCAAACTCCTGGATGACGAAGAGGTTCAACGATTTTGGGCAGCAGTCGCTGAAACGCCGAATTCCGGGCATCCTGGCGATGAGGCCGACGCCGCGACAAGTTGGCCAGGTGACGCGCTCGGTATCTATGCGTGGGAAGTCGATGGTGACGTGAGACGGCGTGAATTCGGCAGGTTAGCCGCAGTGACAGGGGCCGCTGTCATGCTGGACTCGTGGGAAATCGGTGGGGACCATCTCGGGATGACCGATGTGCGGCGGCTGCTGGATCGCGTCGAGGAGTTGGAGTTCGAGGACCAGCGGGCCGGTGGTGCCCCATTGGTGAGCATCGCGGTCGAAAAGCTGGCCCGTGCCAAGAGCAAGCTCGAGACGTGCGCGTTCGATACCGCGACCGGCGACGCGTTCGCCGGCGCGACCGGTGAGCTTGCCGTTCTGGCCGGATGGTTGGCGTTCGATGCCGACATGCATCCGCTCGCGCGACGTTGCTACTCCGATGCCATGGCGTTGGCCAGTCAGGCAGATAACGACGATCTGACCGCGCACACCTGCCTGTACGCCGCGAACCAATCCATCGCCCTCAGCCAGCTCGGGCATGCAAGCCCACATCATGCGCTGAAGCTGGTCGACCGGGCGCGCGACCTCATGAGGGGCAGGCCACCCGGCCGCATCCACGCGCTGATCGCCATCCGCCAGGCCCAGGCCGCGGCGTTGCTCGGTGATGCGAAGGCGTTCAATCGTGCAATCGCAACGGCGTGGCGTGAGGTAGACCATGCAGTGGAGCTCGAGCCGATCAACGAATGCCCGAACTGGCTGCGGTTCGTGAACCATGCGGAAGTCCGTGGCCACGAGGCCCGTGGTTACGGCAGAATTGGCGAATTCGCGAAAGCGGTGGACCTGCTGGAGACCGCTGCAAGCGAGGAGACCTCGGCACGAAACTCCGTCAACACCCGGGCCTGGTTGGCCGCCGCGCGGGCAGCGGCTGGTGACTTCGGCGGGGCACTGGCCGACGCGTTGCCGGTACTTACCGAACTGGACAAGACTGTGTCGTCGCCGCGGACGCTGCGTGTTCTCGAGCCGGTTCGGCGCACAACCGACAGCGTGCCCGCCGGGGCGGCATTCCGAAAACGTTTCGATGTCCTCGCGAAGACAGCGGTCACCGTATGAAACTCCCCGGTGGTTTCGAATTTCAACGTCTTGATGCCAGGCAGGCTCGTGACCTACGCGCGACGGTTGAAGACGTCTACACGCGGTCCTACGTTGATGCGATCGCGTCCGGCGACCCGTTCGATTCGCCGGAACAGTTCATGCAACGGTTCGACAGCTACACCGACTCTATGCGCGGCAGGGTGTTCGCGATGGTTGTTGCGTACATCGACGGGAAGGCAGCCGGGCAAACCTGGGGTTGGACGCTGAGTCCGAATGCAGTGTGGTGGAAGAACTTTCAGCCCGACGCTGCGATCACTGACCGCGCCGCATTCACCCATGAGGACGGTACGCGGACGTTCGCGCTGTCGGAAATCATGGTGTGTGCCGAACACGCCGGCCGCGGACTCGCGCGGGCGCTTCATGACTACCTGCTCGACGGCCGTCCCGAACTGCGGTCGACGCTGCTGGTCGAGCCCGACAATGACCGCGCCTACCGGGCGTATGTGAGTTGGGGTTGGTCACGAGTCGGGGTGACGAAACCTAGCTGGCCCAATGCCCCGACGTTCGACGTGCTGATTCGCGATCTGTCCAGGCCTGATCAATAGCAGTTCGAGACCGTGCGCGCGCTGGCGCGGGCGGAGGCGCGGACCGTCGATACCGTGCACGGCTTCGCGGTGTGGTGCGGGATCACCGACCACCTGTGGTCAGTCGGCGGCGGGCAGACCCTTCGCGATCAGCGGTGTCAGGAACTCGACGCGGAACGCCGCGACGTATTCGCCTCGCTGGTCCAGGAACCGGCGGGTGTGCGGTTGCCGCTCGTGCTCCTCGAACGCCTCGCGGTCGCGGTACACCTCGTAGAAGATTCGCGAGAGGGGTTCGCCCTCAACTGTATTGGTGGCGTAGACCAGCGTGCCAGGTTCGTTTTCCGTGATGCTCTTGACGGTCTCGGCGACGAGCTGGTCGAAGCCCGCCGCCTTATCGGCATCGAACAAGTCGAACTTCACCACGAGTGCAAACATCGGCCCACCGTAATTGATCGGCCACGGCTGCCCGGCTCGACTTTCCGGAAGCCTGGCCCATGAAACGGACACCGGCCGGGGGTACTTTCACCCTCACCGGCCGACCGATCACGGATGACGAGACGCTGGCCCAGCTCGACCTGGCCGACGACGAAACGGCTATCGAGGTGCCGAAGCTAGAAAGGACGTTCTACGGTGCTGCTAGTCGACGGTGATCCGTGGCCGGACTGGTTCCACGGGCTGCAGCGTTCGGCGTTCCATCTAGAGGTTCGGGACTCCTACGCCGAAGCCGCCGAGAACAACCGACTCCGGGCATTCCTCGCTGGTGAGCCACCACCCGACGAACCGCCCGTGCCGTGGCACGCGCTTGTGCGGGAGACCACCATCCGGGCCGTATCCGTGAGCCGGGTCCGTGTCGTGACGGTCCCGCACTCGGACTATCACCGTTGGTTGCTGTCCGTGACCGGTCGCAATATCCAGGCCGGGGAAGACATCCGGTACTTGCCCCGGCATGACGCCGGGGAGGTGCCACCGGATGATTGGTGGCTGTTCGATGACGAACGGGTGGTGTTCAACCTCGCTGGCGCGGACGGCAAACCGGCAGGCGCGGCGGTAACCACCGATCCGGGGATCGTGGCCTACTGCCGGGGTGTTCGAGACCGGTTGTGGAAGCTGGCTACCCCGTACACGGAGTACGCCGGGGCGTGACCAGTTCCATTGATCAGCAGCGCGAAGCGCTCGGGGAAAATCTCCGAGCGCTTCGTCTTAACGCGGCCTTGTCCGGTGCGGAACTCGCCCGTCGGAACGGATGGCACCAAACCAAGATCTCAAAGATCGAGTACGGACGGATCAAGCCGTCACACGATGACATCCGCGCATGGTGTGAGCACAGTAACGGAGCCGAGCCCGAAGCGGTGCCAGTTTCTTTGCCGTTTCAGCTACAAGCTTGCGCGGTGCGGGAGGTCGATCGGGTTCCGGGCAGCCCGGCGTAGCGTACGGTCGTGGGACCGGGACCGCTCAGGTCTCCAATCGTAAGGACTGTGAATGTCCGATAAATCTCCGCGTAGCGCCATGTCGAAGAAGTCCGGGAAGTCGATCAAGGAGAAGCGGGCGGAGAAGAAGGGGAAGTCGGGCGGGGAGACGGGTGGGGAGACGATCGTTCCCAAGAAGCGGTGATGCCGGGCGGGTCGGCCGCTGTTCCGCCGCCGACCGAGCTGACCGGAGTCGAGTGAGCTGTTGGTACCGTCGGATTCGTGATGCGCAGCGGGCGGGAAGTAGATGAGGTGCCGCCCAAACGGGTCGACGCTCGGACCGAGCGGTGGCGTGAGCATCGGCGCAAGGTGCGCGCGGATTTCGTCGACGCGGCCTTCCGTGCGCTCGACAAGTTCGGGCCCGAGGTCAGTATGGGCGATATCGCCAAGGAGGCCGGTGCCGCGAAACCCAAGCTGTACCGGCATTTCGAGGATAAGACCGACCTCTACAACGCCATCGTCGACCGGGTTCGCGACCTGCTGTGGGAACGGATCGTCGCGAGTGTCGATCTGACCAATGATTCAGCGCGCGAGTTGATTCGGCGCGGTGCGGCCGAATACGTGCTCGTGGTGACCGAACATCCCAATGTCTTCCGGTTCATGCTGCACAGCCACTTCACGCGGCGCGCGGACGAATCCGAGCGCGCGCTGCAGTCCGCGCGCCGGTCGGCCAAGCGGGCCGCCGATCTGTTCACCGGACTACTCGCGGACAAGTCCGTGGAAGTGTCCAGCGTCGAACTCGTCAACTATTCGGTCTTCGGCGCGGTGGCCTCGGCCACCGACTGGTGGCTGGGCGCGAACCGCCTGCAGGCGCATACGATGCCGATCGAGAAGTTCGTCGCCTACCTGGCCGAGATCATCTCCGCGTTGGCCGAGGCCAATGCACGGTTGAACGGCATCAGCATCGACGCGGATCTGCCACTGCACCTGGCTTTTTCCAGCGAATAGGCATTATTCGGTTGAACCCACCGGTGGTGCCGACCGCAGGCGCGCCAGTGGCGGTCGGCCTCCGCATCCACCCCGAACTCCATTGTTCTCGTTGACCGCATCGTCGAGGCCAACGGTGTCTGCGTGCCCACAGTATGAACCCACCCACCGACAAGTTTCGGCGCCGAACCGGTGCCTATGAGGACAGACGCCAGAGCGGGGAAACGGGGCCGTGGCCGGCGCCGAGGTCGTAGGACGCGGCGAGGCAGCGGTAGGTCCAGTCCTTGGCGAACGCGACGGCGTCGGGCACCGAGTAACCGTTGGCGAGGGCGCATGCGATGGCCGCGGCCAGCGTATCGCCGCCACCGTGGTCGTTGCCCGTGCTGATCCGCGGCGCGGTGAACTCCAGGAACTGGTCGCCATCGAAGAGCAGATCGGTGCTGACCTCGGAGGACCGCAGATGTCCGCCCTTGACGATCGCCCACTGCGCCCCGAGTTTGTGCAGTGCCTCGGCCGCCCGCCGCGCGGAGCCATCATCGGTGACCTCGATGCCGGTGATCAGCCGCACCTCGTCGAGGTTCGGCGTCACCACCGTGGCCAGCGGAATCAACGTGTGGCGCACCGCATCCAGCGCTTCCTCGTGCAGCAGCGGATCGCCGTGCATGGACGCCGCCACCGGATCGACCACCAGCGGAGTGCGGCCCTGTCCGATCCCCACTTCTTCGCAGACCGCCGCGACCGATTCGATGATCGCCGTCGAGGCCAACATCCCGGTCTTGGCCGCCCCGACCCCGATATCCCCGACCACCGACCGCACCTGATCGGCCACGATCCGCGGCGGAATCTCATGGAACCCGCTCACCCCGACCGAGTTCTGCACCGTCACCGCGGCCACCGCGACACACGCGTGCACCCCGCACATGGCCATGGTCCGCGAATCGGCCTGGATGCCGGCGCCGCCGCCGGAGTCGGTCCCGGCGATAGTAAGGACACGAACCGGGGTCTGCCCGTCGGGCACCAGCGGCAGCAGTTTCACACCCCAGACCCTACGACTCGCCGAGACGGTGCGAGCGGATGGATTCGGATCTGACCGATCGCATCCCTGGTCGGGTCGTATCGACTTCGGTTGGATCGTCGAATGTCCCATCTAAATGAAAACCATTATCATTAACGTGTGACCACTTCATCGACCCCTGACCTGCTGCCCGTCACCGTGCTCTCCGGCTTCCTCGGCGCGGGCAAGACGACCCTGCTCAACCACATCCTGGCCAACCGGGACGGCCGCCGCGTCGCGGTCATCGTGAACGACATGAGCGAGGTCAATATCGATGCCGCGCTCGTCGCCGGGCAGGGACATCTGGATCGCACCGAGGAGAAGCTGGTCGAACTGACCAACGGCTGCATCTGCTGCACCCTGCGCGAGGACCTGATCGAAGCGGTCGGCAAGCTCGCGCGCGAGGGCCGCTTCGATCAGCTGGTCATCGAATCCACCGGCATCTCCGAGCCGATGCCGGTCGCCGCCACCTTCGACTGGGAATTCGAGGACGGCTTCAAACTCGGCGATATCGCCCGCCTGGACACCATGGTCACGGTCGTCGACGCCTCCACCTTCCTCGTCGAGGTCGCCCGTGGCGAAGCACTGGCGCAACGGAATCTGCAAGCGGGCGAAGGAGATACGCGCACTATCGCCGACTTGCTCGTCGACCAGGTGGAATTCGCCGACGTCCTGCTCGTCAACAAGACCGACCTGGTCAGCGCTAACGCGGCCGGAACCGTGGAGGCCACGGTGCGCCGCCTCAATCCACGCGCCAAGATCCTGCGCACCGAAAAGGGTGCGGTAGACCTTGCGGAAGTCCTCGCCACCGGCCGCTACAACCCGGTCATTGCCGCCGAATCCGACGGCTGGGCCGAGGAACTCGCGGGCGGCCACACCCCCGAAACCGAGGAATACGGCATCCGCAGCCTCACCTACACCGCCGATCGCCCCTTCCACCCCGAACGCCTGGCCGAAGCCCTCGCCCAACTGCGCGGCGTGCTCCGCAGCAAGGGTTTCTGCTGGCTCGCCACCCGCCCCGCCCTGGCCGCCGTCTGGTCCCAGGCAGGCCCCAACCTGACCTTCGAACCCGCAGCCTGGTGGACCTCTCTGGAAGTCCCCGCCGGCCAAGAAATCGTCTTCATAGGCGTCAAACTCGACCACGCCCACATCCGCGGACTCCTCGATGCCGCGCTCCTGACCAACGCAGAATTCGCCGCCGGCCCCACAACATGGTCCACCTACCGCGACCCCTTCCCCACCTGGGGCGACGTCCATCACCACTGACCAGCACCCCGCTGCATGTAACTGACGCTCCAGTACATCGAGATGGGGCTGGCCGCCGAGCAGCCCGAGCGGATGATTCCGCTCAGCGACGCCATCCGAGTGCTTTCGAACCTGCGCCCCTCGGCATAAGACGCCGATACCCACGCGCCGTGGGCGGGCGTGGGTATCGGTGGGGGTCGATCGGGCTTCGCCGAGTTGGCGGGCACGATCGGGGCTCAGTTCGAGATGCCCGGGGCCTGGTGAAGGTAGGTCTTGTCGGTCAGCTGCTCGAGCATGAAGGCGGCGATGTCGGCGCGGGCGATTTTCAGGGAGAGACCTTTCGCGTCGGCGGGAACCGCACGGCGGAAGGTGCCGGTGGCGGGGCCGTCGGTGAAGGCGCTCGGGCGGACGATGGTCCAGTCGAGGTTGCTGGCGTGGACGTGTTCTTCCTGCTGGACGTGGTCGGCGTAGGCCTGGCGCAGCAGCATGCCGAACATCACGTACTTCCAGAGGAAGTTCAGGTTGCCCGCGCTGTCGCCGACGCCGAGGGTGGTCTGGCAGATCAGGCGCTGCACGCCGGTCCGGTTCATCGCCTCGATCACCGCACGAGTGCCCGCGGCCCGGATGACGCCCTTGCGGCCCGCGCCGAGCGAGATCAGCACCGCGTCCTGACCGGTGACGGCCTTTTCGACCGAATTCGTGTCCAGCACATTGCCTTCCACGATGTGCAGCCGCTCGTGCCGCTGCTCGATGCCGGCCGCGCTGCGAGTGAAGGCGGTGACCTCGTGCCCCTGCGCCAGCGCCTGCTCGACGACCAGACGACCGACGGTGCTGGTGGCTCCGAAGACTGCGATTCGCATTGTTTTCTCCTTGTTGAATTTGCGGTGCTCCCGAGCCCTACGTGGTTACGCAGGCTGCCGCCTCCGGGCCTGACGCTCGCACCGCTGGTGTCGAAAGCTGTTGAGCTGTTGGTGAATCCAGTACAACAGCGGAGAACGAGCCGAACCATGGTCGTGCGTCTCGCGGACATAAGAGGGTGTCTACGCGCGACGGCCCACGCCCCCGTAGCGGGAACGCGGGCCGTTGACCAGCGGTTTTCTATCAACTGAGCTTTGCGAAGAATCGGCGGATATCGCCGATCAGCAACTCGGGCGCCTCATGGGCGGCGAAATGACCCGCGGCATCGTTCGGGCCGCCGACCACCGACCCCGAATCGTAGGAGTTCCAACTGACGATATTGCGGTGATCCCGCTCCGCGAAGCGCCGCATCGACTGGAAATCGCCCTTGAACATCGCCAGCGCGGTCGGCGCCGTGGTCGGACCGGTCGGTCGATCGGCGCTGTGCGCCTGTTCGTAGTAGAACCGGACCGACGATCCCGCGGTGCCGGTCAACCAGTAGAGCGCCACATTGCCGACCACGAATTCGGCGTCCAGACTTTCCCCGAAAAGCTGTGCGTTCCAACCCAAGAGGCCCACCGGCGAATCCGAGATCGCATACGCCAGCGTCTGCGGCTGCTGGCTGCACAAGATATTGAAGGCCATCTTGTTGTCCTGGAACCACTTCAGGTGCTCCAGCGCCGCGAGGTCCGCCGGCGAGATGCTCTCGAACTCGGCCGGATCGCCCGACGGGAACGAAAACAGCTGTGTCACATGCACACCCACCACCCGATCGGGGACGAGTCGGCCGATCTCCGGTGAAACCATCGAGCCGCCATCGTTCCCGATCGCACCGAAGCGGTCGTAGCCGAGTCGATCCATCAGCTCGATCCAAGCTTGTGCGACCCGCCGCATGGTCCAGCCGGTGCTGTGGGTCGGGCCTGCGAAACCGATGCCGGGCAGGGCCGGAATCACCACGTGGAAGGCCGGGGCATCGGCCGATTCCGGTGCGGTCAGCAGCTCGATGACATCGAGGTATTCGAGCACCGAACCCGGCCAGCCGTGCGTCAGGATCACCGGCAGCGCATCCGCGCGCGCGGACCGGATGTGCAGGAAATAGATATTCTCTCCGTCGATTTCGGTGGTGAACTGGGGGTAGCTGTTCAGCTTTGCCTCGAGTGCCCGCCAATCGAAGCTGTCGAGCCAGTATTCGGCGAGTGCGCGGACCCGATCGCCGGGCACGCCGTACGAATCACCGACTCCGGGCAGCTCGTTCGGCCACAACGTCCGGTGCAGCCGATCGGCCAGATCGTCGAGCTTGTCCTGCGGGATGTCGATGCTGAAGGGACGGATGGCATTCATGGCAATCTCCTGGTCGTGTTCGCTGGGTGGTTCAGCGGTACTGCGCGAAGAATTCGGTGATCTCGCCGGCCATCAGCGCGGGGGCGGCGTGGTGCAGGTAGTGGGTGTACACGTCGTGGGTCCGCCACGAGACGATGTTGGCGTGATCGCGGTCGGCGAACCGGCGGATCCCGTGGAAGTCACCGTTCGATCCGGACAGTCCCAGCGGCACCGTGGTTGGTTCGGTGGGCTGCTGCGCCTTGGCCTTCTCGAAGTAGTGCCGGATCGCGGAACCCGCTGTGCCGGTGAGCCAATGGATCGCGATATTGGTCAGCACGAATTCGTCATCCAGATCCGGGCCCATCAGTTGGCTGTTCCAGCCGACCAGACCGGTCGGCGAATCCATCAGCGCGTGCGCCAGGGTCTGCGGCTGCTGTGACTGCAGGATGTTGTAGCCCATCTTGTTCTTGACGAACCAGTCCAGCGTCGCCAGCGACTGCTGCTCGTCGGCGGTGAGGTCGGCCAGTTCCGCCGGATCGCCCGTCGGAAACGCGTACACCTGCGAAATCTGAATGGCCACAACACTTTCCGGCGCGACCCGACCGAGCTCCGGTGAGATCTGCGCGCCGCCGTCATTGCCGACCGCGCCGTAGCGGGTGTACCCGAGGCGGTTCATCAGCTCGGCCCACGCCTTGGCGATGCGCTGATCGTTCCATCCGGATTCGGTTGTCGGACCGGAGAATCCATAACCCGGCACCGAGGGGATCACCAGATCGAATCCGGCCGCGGTCAACGGCTCGATCACACCGAGGAATTCGACGAAGGTCCCCGGCCAGCCATGCGTGAGGATCAACGGAAAAGCGTTGTCCTGCGGCGACTCAACGTGCAGGAAGTGAATATTCTGCCCATCGATCTCGGTGGTGAACTGCGGGTACGCGTTCAACTTCGCCTCGACCTTGCGCCAGTCGAACCCCTCGCGCCAGTAGTTCACCAGATGCCGCACCCGATCGACGCTCACCCCGTAGATGTCCTCGGACCCGGGGATCTGATCCGCCCAGCGGGTACGGGCCAACCGGTTCTGCAGGTCGTCCAGCTCGGCCTGGTCGATGTCGATGGTGAAGGGGGTGATGGCGTTCATCTGCTACTCCTTGTGAAACGGAATGCTTCGTTCTGTTTGAACATTATCAGAACGGATCATTCCGTTTCAAGTGGTAATCTGAACCCATGCCGAAAACATCCGATACCCCAGCTCAGAAGCGGCTGCCCGGCCGCAAGGCGCAGGCGGCCCGCAACGACGGCCTCATCCTGGAGGCCGCCCGCGCGGTCTTCCTGGCCGATACCAACGCCCCGATCGCCGCCGTCGCCGAACGCGCGGGCGTGGGAATCAGCGCGCTCTACCGCCGTTATCCGAGCAAGGAGGTGTTGCTGCGCACCCTCTGCTACGAGGGACTACGCCGCTACAACGCCGAAGCCGATGCCGCACTGGAGGATTCGGATGGCTGGCACGGACTCGTCGGATTCCTGGAACGCGTCGTCGACGCCGATGTGCACTCGCTGGCGGTGCATCTGGCGGGCACCTTCACCCCCGACGAGTCGATACTCCCCGTCATCACGCATTCGGGTGCGGTCACCGAGGAGTTGGTGCGACGGGCACACGCATCCGGCCGCCTGCACCCGGACGTCAATGCCCATGACCTCGGCCTGGTCCTCGAATCGTGTGCCGCCATCACCATGCCGGATCAGGCGCGCACCGCGGAACTGCGCCGACGGGTGCTGGCCATGCTGCTCGCCGGACTGTCCGCCGATGGCGATCTCCCCGGTCCGCCGCCCATGGCGGGCGAATTCGTCTGGCGCTGGCAACCGCGCAAATGATCCGACACCGGACCGATGAGTTCGACTCGGGCGCGGCGTCTGCACAGTTACGCATACCCATGTCCACCGCAGCGAAGGAAACGCCATGAACTGGACACTCGAGGTCGTGATCGTGCCGGTCTCCGATATCGACCGAGCCAAGGACTTCTACTCCCGGCAGCTGGGTTTCACCGTCGATCACGACACCGAAATCGGCGACGAGATCCGCATCGTGCAGCTGACCCCGCCCGGCTCCGGCTGCTCCGTCGTGATCGGCCGTGGCGCGGTCCCGAAGATGGAACCGGGGTCGATTCAGGGCCTGCAACTCGTCGTGCCCGATATTCGCAAGGCGCACGCCGAATTGCTCGAACGCGGTGTCGAGGTCAGTGATGTCCAGGTCATCGGCAAGAACCCGGCGGCCACCCCGGATCCCCTCGACAATGTCGGCTTCTGCTTCTTCAGCGACCCGGACGGCAACGGCTGGGCCGTCCAGCAGATTTCGACCCGCCCCTAGCGCGGGCCGAGGAACAGGGTTTGGGTGCTGCGGCCCAGCGGGCCCTTTTCGTCGAAGAGCGCCGACTCGGCCAGGCCGATGCCGTGCGGTTGGGGATAGGTGGCGGCGTCCAGGCAGACCCATTCGCCGACCGGCTGCCGATGCAGCGTGACCGTGAGATCGGTGTTGATGAACAGATATCGGGACCAGTCCAGCACCGAGCTGACGCCGTTGCCCGAATCCGCCGCGGCGAGTGCGCGTTCCAGTGGACTCGGGGTGGTCCCGGCGACGATCGGATATTTCAGTCGGATCCAGCAGATCGCAGGTCCGGGTTCGGCGAACGAGCCGGTGACGAAGCGGTATTCGGTACCGGTGTGGAAGCCGACCGGCTGCGCGGCCGGAAACTGCGACGGCACCGCCTGATCGGGGCCGGGGCGCGCGCCGGTGGGCAGGATCTGCTCGGGCAGTTCGAGTTCCGGCTCGGCGAGTTTGAACCGCCAGGCGTTCGCCCGCATGACCGGTCCGCGATCGGTGGACAGCGTCGCCTCGATCAGCTCAACGCTGCGTCCGGGCCGTGCCACGCGCGTCGCCACGGTCAGCGGCGCCAGCGGAATCGGGCCGAGGATTTCGACGGCGACCCGGCCGACCTGGAATCCGGGCCGCGGTTCGCACCGTTCGATCGCATGCCCGAGCAGCGCGGAGGGCGGTCCGGCGTGCTGGGCGTCCGGCGACCACGGCCCGCGGGTCAGCTCGGTCGAGACGAACCGATTCGGGTTCGTCGGATCTGCGATGTAGAAGGCGTCGGCCACGTCGTTCGACGCTACTCCGCGGCGATCCGCGGCCGTCGCTATGCCCGGCCGAACGCCAGTGCGACATTGTGGCCGCCGAAGCCGAACGAGTTGTTCAGCGCGTAGTCGATGCGCTGCTCGCGCGGTGCGCCGGCGACGATATCGAGGTCGATCTCGAGATCTCGATTGTCGAGATTCAGGGTGGGCGGCACGATCTGGTCGCGTAGCGTCAGCAGGGTGAGGATCGATTCGAGCGCACCGACCGCACCGATCGAATGGCCGAGTGCGGATTTGGGCGCGTAGACCGATGCCTCGGGGGTGACGGCGGTGATGGCCTTGGCTTCGGACGCGTCGCCGATCGAGGTCGACGTGGCGTGTGCGTTGACGTGCTGAATATCCGAAACCTCCAGTCCGGCAGTACTTATCGCCTTGCGCATGGCGCGCGCCGCACCGATGCCGTCCGGTTCCGAGGCGACGATGTGGTAGGCGTCGGAGGTGATTCCCGCGCCGAGTACGCGGCCGTGGATCCGCGCGCCGCGCGCCCGCGCATGTCGCTCGGATTCCAGCACCAGCAACGCACCGGCCTCACCGAAGACGAAGCCGTCGCGATCTCGGTCGAACGGTCGCGAGGCCCGTTCCGGTTCATCGTTGCGGGTGCTCATCGCGCGCATCATGGCGAAGCTCGCGATCGGCACCGCATCGATATGGCCCTCGACACCACCGGCGATCACGACATCGGCCTCGCCGGTGGTGATCAGCCGCCAGGCGTGCGCGATCGCCTCCGAACCGGAGGAACAGGCCGATACCGGTGCGAAAACGCCCGCCTTGGCGCCGATTTCGAGTCCGACCGTCGCGGCCGGACCGTTCGGCATCACCATCGGCACCGACATCGGGGAGACCTTGCGATAGCCGCCGTCGCGCATCGAGTCGACGGCGTTGATCAGCGCGTCGCCACCGCCTAGGCCGGTGCCGATGACGACCGCGAGTCGCTCACCCTCGACCTCAGGTGCGCCCGCGTTGTGCCAGACCTGGCGGCCGAGCACCAGTGCCAGCTGCTCGACGTAGGAATGCCGTCGCTGTTCGATGCGGGTGAGCCGGGCACTCGGATGTGACTTCAGCTTGCCGCCGATGCGCACCGGCAGGTCGTACTCGGCGACGAAATCATCGGTGAGTGCACCGATGCCGCTATGCCCGGCCAGCAGGCCGGCCCAGGTCGCGTCGATATCGTCGGCGATCGATGTGGTCGCGGCGACCGCGGTGACCACGACCGACGGCCGAGTTTCTGAAGCGATTGTTACAGTCACGATGTCATGAATACCTGTACCAATCGCTACAGTCAACTCATGGCTCGTCCCCTCGACCACGCGAAACGCGCCGACCTGCTGGCCGGTGTCGTCGAATACATCGCCGCACACGGCCTCGGCGACCTGTCGCTGCGCCCGCTGGCCGCCGAACTCGGCACCAGCTCCCGCATGCTGATCCACTACTTCAACACCAAGGAGCAACTGCTGGTGCAGGCGCTGATGACGCAGCGCCCGGATATCGCGGCCGTCTTCGCCGATGTCTCGGACGCTTCCGCGCTGCGCGAGCGGCTCGGCGAATTCTGTTCGGTGAATATCGCGGGGGAGGCCACGACGAGTGTGCGGGTGCTGCTGCAGGTGCTGGGCGCGGCGTGTGTGCCGGGTAGTGCCTATGGCGAATACGCGAATGCCGCGATCGCGACGTTCATCGGTACCCTCGCCGACGCATTGCGCCGGATCGAGTCCATCGATGATCCCGAAGCCGTTGCCACGCTGCTGGTTTCGGGGCTGCGCGGCATCATCCAGGACCGGTTGATCACCGGCGATATCGATCGCACGGACCGCGCCGCCCGTAGGTTGATCGACCAAACCGTGCGCTGAGCGGGAGATTTCGCGGTCGGGAGGCGCTGTCGACGAAAACGCCCTTGTGTCGGTTGGGTAGCCGACACAAGGGCGTTGGTTCGTTGGATTGTCAGGCGAGGGCGATTGCGGCGCAGAGTGCGGCGACGGCGATCAGTTGCAGCGCAACCCGGCCGTTGATCACGCTGTTCCACTTGTCCTGCAGCGCACGCGCATCCGCCGGGATGACGCCGGACTGCGCGGCGGCGGTCTGCTGGGCGTTCACCGGCTTGGCGACCCGGACGTAGATCGCGAGCCAGCTCACCAGCGCCACCACGGCGATACCCGCCGCGATCGCCGCCGGAACGTGGCCGCCGATGGCCGCGAGAGCCGTTGTCGCGACGGCGGTTACCACACCGCTGATGCCGACGATCGGCATCCGGCGATCGCCGTAGTAGTGACCCCATCCGGCACTCACGGTCACGGCGCGGTCGTCGAGCCGGTCGTATACCGCCCGCGTGATCAGTGCGAAGCAGGCGTCGGTGCCGTAGACGACGGCATTCGCGAGGACCGAGACGATGGCGATGATCTGGATGGCTGTGGTGAGCATGATGCTGTTCCGTCCTCTGCGTTGTAGCGTTGTTAGAGAATCTAGCAGTGCTAGATGCAGACGTCAACCGAGCACCGCCTGTGTGAATATCTCCGTCTACTGCCGCACTGAACAGATCGGTAGCCTGCTGTTAGCCATTCGGCGGTGGATGCTGGCAGGAATTCGAATGGGCAAGCATGCGCTTGGCATCGGCCCTGCTGGCCGAATGTGCCGATCGCATCAGGGTCGTTGCCCGGGGGCGGCTGTTACCGGAATACCGTGCGCCGCAATCGGATCGGAAGGCTCCCGGGGCGGTTGCGCAAAGCGGGTCGGCACCCGTGCCGGAGACGAAGGCGGCGGCCTGACGGACCCGCGATGCCCGCTCGATCCGCCGAGGATCGGGCGGGCATCAGGGGCGCAGGCGCAGCTTCCAGGCCGCGATCTCGGTTCGATTCTGCAGACTGAGCTTGGCCAGGATGCTGCGGACATGTGTTTCCACCGTGCGCTCGGAAAGCACCAGCCGGGCGGCGATTTCGCGGTTGGTGAGCCCGTCCGCCACCAGATCCGCGACCTCGGTTTCGCGGGCGGTGAGCGGGTTGGCGCTGCGGCCGGCCCGATCGATATCGGCGAGCAGCGCATCGGCCGACTGCAGCCGGTGGGACATGCCGAGCCGCCGGAACTCGTGTGCCGCTTCGGTTATCGCCGATCGCGCGGTGCGCAGGTCGGCGGGCGTGCCGCGAGTGCGCAGGGCGTCGGCCAGTCCGAGACGGCTCAATGCCAGAAACGGGCGAGCGCCGATGCGGGTGTCCATCGCGATCGCGCGCTGGTAATGCTCGATCGCCGCGTCGACGCGTCCGGCGGTGAGCGCGAGGTCGGCGATTGGACGGGCGATCGAACCCGGGCAGAGCACGGCGCCGCCATCGCTCGCGTAGTAGTCGTCGGCACCGAAGGCTTGATAGGTGCGCTCGGCGGCCTCCCTGTCCCGCAATAACACCGCGGTGAAACCGATGCAGAAGAGCAGTCCGAGCCAATGCGGACCGATCTCGACGGTGCCCGGCAGCTCGCGGAACTCCTTGAACGACGCGCGTGCCTCGGCCAGATTGCCCGCAAGTGCGTGCGTCATCGGATAGAAGATCCGAGTCAACGGTATCTGCGGCGCGTCGCGTATCGCCGCCAATCTTTCGGCGGCCTCGGCGTCGTCGACGCAGCCGTGGGTCATGGACAGCACTCCGCGGAACGCCTGGTGCAGACCGAGCAGCGACGACTCACCCATCCGGATGGCGAGTTCGAATGCGGCATCGTTGTTTTCGTCCGCGGCGGCGAAATCGCCGGTGAGTGCGGCGCGAACGGCGTCGAGCCGGTGCAGATGCCAGCGGGCGATCGGCAGCCTGCCCCGCTCGGCCACCTGCTCGAGTTCGGCGATCGTGCGGTCGACGAGGGCGAGATCGCCGAGTTGGAATGCGGCCGAGGCCTGCCAGAGATGACCCCACAGCTGGGCGAGCGGCTGCCGGGCCCGGGCGCCGATATCGATGGCGCGTTCGACCAGTGGCAGCCGCTCGGCGAGAAAATGCGGTGCCGAAAGGGCGAGGTGGCGGGCATGGATGGCATCGAGCAGCGCGTCCGGATCACCGCTGCGCTCGGCGGTCGCCATGGCCGCCGCGGAAAGCGTTCTAGCGTGGTCGCACTCGCCGATCTCGGCGGCGACCATGGCGCGATGTGCCGTGAGCCGGGCCTTCGCCGCATCGTCGACATCGGCTCGTAAGGCATTGCGGCACAGTCGATCGACCCTGGCGATCACTTTGGGGGTTCCGATGCCGTGCACCACCAACGCGGCCGCCGCGATGAGGTCAGGGCGGGCGGACTGCTCTGCGATCGCGGTGGCCTGCACACAGTGGTCGACGCTGTCATCGATACGTCCGGCCTCGAATTCGCTGCGCGCGAGCTCGATCTGCAGCTCGGCCCGCAGCGGCCCTGGCGCGCTGGGCCCGCTCGCCTCGATCGCCCATTGGTGGAAGCGGATCGCTTCGTCGTATGCGGTTGCCGCGCGAGCAGATTCGGCGGCGATGCGGGCCCAGTGGGCACAGTCCGGTTTGGCTTCCGGGCCACCCGCATGTCGCCAATGCGTCGCGATCGGTCCGGCCGCCGCGCCGTCGCCGTCGGCACGGGCGGCGAGCAGCTCGGCGGCCTTGCGGTGCCATGACGTCCGCTCGGACGGCGGCAGCTCGGCGTAGATCGCATCGCGGATCAGCGCGTGCACGAATGCGATACCGCCGTCATCGAGGTGCCGGAGCACACCGGCGGTCGTGGCGGTATCGAGGGCCGCATCGACCGAGGTACCCGTCATCGGTTCGAGTAGATCCGGTTCGATTCGCTCGCCGAGCACGCTCGCGGCCCGCAGCACCGACCGGGTCGCCGCATCGAGCCGGTCCACCTGCGCCAGGGCCAATCGTCGAAAACCAGGACGGGACAACAGATCCGGCGCATCCGATGTGGATTCGACGACGAGCCGAACGTAGAGCGGGTTGCCGCCGGTGCGTTCGTGCAGTCGATCGGCGGCCGCGGTATCCAAGTCGGAGGGGACCTGCGACAACCAATACCGAACCTCCTCGATCGAGAGCCCGGTCAGCGGCATCGTCTGGGTGCGCGGCATCCGCACCAGCTCGGGCAGCTCTTCGAGATAAGGCCCTACTGCGGGGTCGCGGGCGGTGACCAGCAATAACAGCCGCTGCCTCGGGAGTTCGGCGGCGAGGTGCCGCAGGAGCAGCAGGGAGGTTCGATCGGCCCAGTGCAGATCCTCCAGCACGATCGCGAGTCCGGACTCAGCTGCGAGGGTCGCCGACGCGTCGGTGACCGCGGTGAACATACGAAACCGCTGCGATGCCGAATCCTCCCATCGCACGGTGTCGCCCGCCGCCAGCGCCTCGGCCAGCTCGGGGAGATCGCGGCCGAGCCGATGCCATGGCCACAGCGGCGGCATGCCCGCGTCGTCGACGGCGAAGCCACGGCCGACGCGCAGCCCGCATTCGGCGGCCAGCACCGCGGTGTGCTCGGCCAGCCGCGTCTTGCCGATGCCTGCCGGACCGTCGATCAGCAGTAGCCGCCCCGGTCCCGCGGCGGCCGCGAGCACCGCGGCCCGCAGCCGGGCGAGCTCGCGATGACGACCGATCAGCGGCTCCTGCATAGGCAGCAGTATCCACGCGTTCGGCGGCCCGTGCGCCCGGTTCAGTACCGCGGATACGTGGTGGCACTGATTCGCGCGGCCGCCGGAACACCGAAGCTGAATATATCATTCACGCAGATCAGGAGCCTTTTCCCATGTACGCACAACTCGTCTACTTCGACGGACCGCGCAGCGCCGACCAACTGGTCGCGGCGGACTACGCGGCCCGCCACCGTATCGAACCGGCGCTCGCCGGTGTCCCCGGACTGGTCTGCGCCTACGAGCTGCGTCGCCACGACGGGTCCGGGGTGGTGATCGTCATCGCCGAATCGGAGGACGTGCTGCTCGTCGCGCAGCGCGCGATCATCGCCACCGAACTGCTGCCCGGCGAGGATGCGGCGCTACTGCCCGGCCCGGACCGGGTGGAGACCTACCCGGTGCTCGCGCACCACAGCAAATCCGATATCTACGCGAATCGGGGCTAGCCATGACCTGGACACTGCTCACCGAGCCCCAGACCCACCGCGGCCAGCGACAATGGATGGTCGACCCGGCGCACAGCCGGGCCGAATTCACGGTCGCAAACTTCGGCCGCACCGTCCACGGCCGAGCGCCGATCCGGGACGGCCGACTGACCACCGGGCCCGATGGTGCCCCCGAAAAGGCCACCGGCACAGTCGATCTAGGTGCAATCGACACCACGCACGCAAAGCGGGACAGGGACCTGCGCGGCCGCCGTCTGCTCGATCTGGATCGGCACCCGCTGATGGCCTTCACCACTGAGGACATCACCGATACCGCCGGTGAGTGGCGGGTCGTCGGCACCGTGCGGGTGCGCGGACGGCGGGCCGAACTCGTCTGCACCGTCAGCAAATTCGTCCTCGGTCCCGGCGACACCGTCCGGCTGGTCGCCCACGCCGTCCTCGACCGGCGCGAAATCGGCATCCGGGCACCGGAATTGATGATCGGGCGGTATATCGCGATCGAGCTGAATGTGCTGTTGCGTCCGGAATCTCAGGCGCGCTGAGGATTCCGGCGCGGACTGTGTGGGGTCAGTCCGCGCCGGTATCCGGGTGGGTGTGCTCGAACAGCCGACGCAGCATGTCCGACAGCGCGTTTCGTTCATCCTCGCTGAGCGGAGCCAGGATTTCCTCGCGCACCTGCCGTGCCTCTTTGTCGAGGGCGCGCAGGGCCGCTCGACCGGTCCTGGTGATCCGCACCGACATTCGACGTCGATCGACCGGATCACGGGTGCGTTCGACCTGTCCAGCGCTCGCCAGTTCGTCGACGATCTTCGCCACATCGCTGGGGTGGATATCGAGCCGGATACCCAGATCCCGCTGCGCGTGCGGACCGAAATCCGCGAGTGCGGCGAGTACCGCCATATGCCACAGCCGCAATCCGCGTGCGGCTAGCCGATCGGCGAACCGGCCGCGCGCGACTTTGCCCACCCGGGAGAGCAGATAGGTGTCGAGCCCGAGCAGGCTCGGTGGTAGTGCCCGCGTGGATGCCATGCGACAAATTATAGGGTCCATCCTATGATAGGTGCGCACCTACTAAATAGGAGATAGCGTGGAAGCCCTGTATCCGAGACTGCTCGTCACCCATTTCGCCGAATGCTTCGAGTTCTACAACGCCGTTCTGCCGCAGCTGGTCGGTGCGAAGCTGATCAAAGGCACCGCGGCGGGGCCGTATGCGAATTGGGATGTCGACGACCAAGCGGTGCTGGTGCTCTTCGACCGCGCGGTGATGGCCGAGGTCGCGGGTACCGCCGCACTGCCCGCGACGGCGGCGCCCGCGCAGGACGCGGTGATGTTCGTCTGCCGGGTATCCGATGTCGATGCCGGTCTGCGGCTGTGCCTGCGCAATGGCGCGACAGCGGTGGCCGCCGCGGTGGACCGGCCGCAGTGGGGACCGAATCTGCGCACGGCGCACCTGCGCGATCCGGCGGGCACGCTGATCGAACTCCAGTCCTACTGACTCGCTCGGCCTGCCGAACTGCCCGCCGCCACCGCACGGTCGACGCGCTCGCGGTGGCGGCGGGCTGAGCTCTGGACGAAACCTAGGGCACGACAGGCAGATAGACCTGCGCGCCGTGGTCGGCGAACTCGGCGGACTTCGCCGCCATCCCCGCTTCGATCGCCTCGATATCCGAAAGCCCTTGGCGGGCCGCGTATTCGCGGACATCGGCGGAGATCCGCATCGAGCAGAACTTCGGTCCGCACATGGAGCAGAAGTGCGCGGTCTTCGCGGGCTCGGCGGGCAGGGTTTCGTCGTGGTATTCGCGGGCGGTATCCGGATCCAGTGACAGCGCGAACTGGTCGCGCCAGCGGAATTCGAAGCGCGCCTTGGACAATTCGTTATCGCGGTCCTGGGCGTGCGGGTGGCCCTTGGCGAGATCGGCGGCGTGCGCGGCGATCTTGTAGGTGATCACGCCGACCTTGACGTCATCGCGGTTGGGCAGGCCCAGATGCTCCTTTGGCGTGACGTAGCACAGCATCGCGGTGCCCGCCTGCGCGATGATCGCCGCACCGATGGCCGAGGTGATGTGGTCGTAGGCGGGCGCGATATCGGTGGCGAGCGGGCCGAGGGTATAGAACGGCGCCTCCTCGCACAGCTCCTCTTCCAGCCGCACGTTCTCCACGATCTTGTGCATCGGCACGTGGCCGGGACCCTCGATCATCACCTGCACACCATGGGATTTCGCGACCTTCGTCAGTTCGCCGAGGGTGCGCAGTTCGGCGAACTGGGCCTCGTCGTTGGCATCGGCGATAGAGCCGGGACGCAGACCGTCACCGAGGGAGAAGGTGACGTCGTAGCGCGCGAGGATCTCGCAGAGTTCGGCGAAGTTGGTGTACAGGAACGACTCCTGATGATGCGCCAAACACCATGCGGCCATGATGGATCCGCCGCGCGAGACGATGCCGGTGACCCGCTTGGCGGTGAGCGGCACGTACCGCAGCAGCACACCCGCGTGCACGGTCATGTAGTCGACGCCCTGCTCGCACTGCTCGATCACGGTGTCGCGGTAGATCTCCCAGGTGAGCGCCGTCGGATCGCCGTTCACCTTCTCCAACGCCTGGTATATCGGCACGGTGCCGACCGGGACGGGGGAGTTGCGCAGGATCCATTCGCGCGTCTCGTGGATGTTCTTGCCGGTGGACAGATCCATGATGGTGTCCGCGCCCCAGCGGGTGGCCCACACCATCTTCTCCACCTCCTCCGCGATCGAGGAGGAGACGGCCGAATTGCCGATATTGGCGTTGATCTTCACCAGGAACTTCTTGCCGATAATGGTCGGCTCCAGCTCCGGATGCTTGTGGTTGGCCGGAATCACCGCCCGGCCCGCCGCGACCTCCGCGCGCACGACCTCTGCGGTCACGCCCTCGCGCGCGGCGATGAAGCGCATCTCGGGGGTGATGATGCCCTGGCGCGCCCAGGCCAGCTGGGTCGGCGGACCGGCCACCTCGGGCCTGGGCCAGCCGTCGCGCAGCTTCGGTAGACCCACCTCCAGATCGATGCCGGCCGCGTCATCGGTGTACGGGCCCGAGGTGTCGTAGACGTCGAAGTGCTCCCCATTGGTCAGGTTGATCCGACGCACCGGAATGCGCAGGTCATCGACCTCTTGGTAATGCTTGACGCTGCCTTCGATCGGACCGGTGGTCACGGAATCGACAGGTGTGCCCATGAATTTCCTTCCCTACGCCGGCATTACCCGGTCAGGTTCATACGGTCGACGGCCCTGACGCCCGAAATGGGCTAGCCGTCCTCTCAGCCCGCTGGTGCGAGCCCCCGTGGGTGTGTGAAATTTTCCAGCCCGACGATACCTTTCCATGTCCGCGCCCTGCCCGGCGATCGGAGGAACATCCAGCGAAGCGCCCGCCGCCCGCTACCCCACCGGTAGATTCCACAACGTGAAATTCACCCTGGAGGTAGACCTGGATGCCCTGCCAGACGGCGTGAAAGCCCCCGCCGACCTCGCCGACGAACTCGGCCGCATCCTCCGCTACTGGGGCGGCAATATGAAGCACTACCAACTGATCGAGGGTGACGCCTCCCCCATCTACAACTCCGGCTACCACGAAGTCGGCTCCTGGCAGATCACCTGACCCGGATACCCGAACTCGGTCAGTCGACTTTGCCGTCAAAGGCGTCTTGCATGGCTTGGAGGTTGATTTTCTTCATGCCGAGCATGGCCTTCATGGCGCGGTTGGCGGCGGCGCGGTCGGGACTGCTGACGAGGGCGTCGGCTTCGGCGGGCCAGATTTGCCAGGGGATGCCGTATTTGTCGTTGAGCCAACCGCACTCGATTTCCTGGCCGCCGTCGGCGGTGAGCGCCGTCCAGAGGCGGTCGACCTCGTCCTGACTGTCGCAGTTGACCAGCAGGGACATGGCGTGTGTGTAGTGATAGTCGCCGCCGCCGTTGATGGCGGTGAACTTTTGACCTGCGATCTCGAAGTCGACGAGCATAACGAGTCCGGCCTCCCGCGGCCCGGCCTCGCTATAAGGCGTGATGTTGATGATCTTCGCGTCCTCGAAGAGGGAGCAGTAGAACTTGGCGGCCTGCTCGGCCTCGGTGTCGTACCAGAGGTTAGTGACGATCTTCTGCATGATGGTCCTCCCGACCGGAGTGCTGGTACCTGCACTAATGCAGACGCGGTGGCAGACCGGAATTCATCGCCGACGAGAAGCTCGTCTCTGACCGGTCCGGTTCTGGTCGGGGGACGAGCACCCGGGTAGTCAGCGTTCGCGGGGGCCGATGGGGAAGCCCAGGGCGCCGAAGGTGGCGTTCAGGTTGATTTCTATTTGGGTTAGTAGGGCGTTGAAGTCGGCCAGCATGGAGACGATGTCGTCGGTGCGGCAGCCGAGTTGGTTCGGGGCGTTGGGGGCCAGGCGGGTCTTCAGCCAGTTGAAGGTGTCGGCCATGCCGAGGGAGGGCAGGGTCAGGTGTTCGCTGAGGTGGTCGCGTTTGTAGACGATCGACGCGCCGTCCGCGCACCACTGCTGGGTCAGGCGATCGGTGGTCCAGATCGGGACGGCCTCGTCGAGGACGCCCTGGTAGACGAACAGTGGCGCGGTCGGCGTGTGCTTGCCGAGCACCGTCGCGTCGAAGACCTCCCGGATCTGCGGTAGCGCGAGGTACTGCGCGATCGGAATCGTCAGTATCCGTTGGTAGTCGGTGAACATCTGGGTCAGTGCGTTGCGCGGCAGGCACTGCGAGTTGGTTTGGTTCATCAGCGCCTTGCCCTCGGGCGTCAGGTACTGATCGCTCGTCTCGCGGAACTTCGGGTAGGCGTTGTAGAGCGAGGAGATGCCGATGCCGATGAGGCTGGAGAACATCGATCCGTTGACGTGCAGCAGGGATTCGACATCCGAGACGGGAGCGCCCAGCGCCGCCCCCTGCACATGCAGCTCGGGCGCGTAGCTCGGCTGCAGCTGCGCGGCCCAACCGGTGCCCATCCCACCGCCGGAGTAGCCCCACATCGCCACCGGCGTATTCGCGCCGTCCAGGCCCAGCGGTTCGAAGCGCTCGGCGGCCCGAATGCCGTCCAGCGTCATATATCCCGGCTCCTCGGCCACCGCGAGATGCCCATTGAGACCCTCGTAGTCCGGCACCGAGATCGCCCAGCCCTGACTGATCAGTGCCGCGATCGCGATCAACTCGCTCTGTGAATGCACGCCCTCGACACCGGGCAGCCCGGCACCCTGCTGCAGCACGAATGACGGCGAGCAGTTGATGCTGGCACTGTCGTAGTAGAACTGCAGCGAGACCAGTGGCCGCGACCGGTTCGGGTCCGCGCCCGCGGGCAGGATCACGGTGGTGACGGCGACCGTCGGCTGTCCGAACAGGTCGGTGGTGCGGTAGAGCAGCTGCCACGAGCGCACGTTCAACGGCAGCAGGGTCAGCACTGCGAGGTGCATCTCGCGCGAGCGCAGGATCGCGCCGACATCTTGGGATTCGAAGCCCTCGGGTGGCTGATAGAACGAATCCTGTTGTGGCAGTGGTATTGCGGCGACAGGCGTGGCGGTGACGCCCCCGGCCAGCAGTGCGGTTGCCACCGCCATGGCCATCGTCACCATCGCCGCGACCGCTCGTAATCGATCCCCATTGATCATTGACACGTCTGCCCCTTCCGCATCGACGTGACAGCGATTACAACACGATCTCCTGTTACCAACAAGAAGTCTTGTCGAAATTGCTCCGGCTATGGTCGATACATGACCCGCAGCAAATCCGCCGCGCGGCCCGATCCGACTCCGGCGCGGCGCCGTATCCGTGGCCTCGACGCCGCGCAACGCAGTGCGCAACGGCGCAGTCAACTGCTCGACGCGGCCACCGAACTGTTTGCCGAGCAAAGCTTTTCGGGTACGTCGATCGAACAGATCTGTCAGCGCGCCTTCGTCGGAACCAAGGGTTTCTACGACCATTTCGACAGCAAGGAAGCGTGCTACGGCGCGCTGCTCACCCACCTCACCGAGCAGATTCAGCAGCGGGCCATCGAGGCGGCCACCGTGTCCGCCGAACTGCCGTGGCCGGAGCGCGCAGCGGCCATTATCGCCGCCTTTGTACACGCCATCGCCGACGATCCGCGGCTGGCCAGGGTGACCTTCGGTGAGGCGGGCGGCATCTCACCGGCTGTGGAGCGGCAACGGCGCGGTAATCGGCGCTGGGCGGCGGCCTTCCTCGACCGGCAGTGGTCCGGCGCGGAATCGGCCGACCCGGAGGCGCAGCGCAGGCGAATCGCGTTGGCGCTGGCCACCATCGGCGGCATGTTCGAACTCGTCGCGGACTGGCTGCACCATCACGACGACGGTGGCGCCCCCGATATGGTCGATACGCTCACTGAGGATCTGATCCGGTTCATCACCGTGGTCGATGCCGGTGTCCGAGTGGCCGCCGGGCGCTGATCACCCCATCATCGATGCGCTTCGTGGGCGCGCCAGATACGCCCGCGGACCTCGCCGAGACCGATGCGCCGCCGATTCGGTCCAGGGGCCGAGGCAGTGATGACCACCTCGTCGCCGTCCTCCAGAAAGGTGCGATGCAGACCGTTCACGGCGACGGGTTCGGCTCCACCCCAGGATAATTCGATGAACGAGCCGCGCTGGTCCGGCTCCGGTCCGGAGATCGTGCCCGAGGCGTAGAGGTCGCCGGGGCGGGTGGCGGCGCCGTTGGCGGTGAGATGCGCGAGCATCTGCGCCGGTGACCAGTACATCCGGGAATACGGTGGGTGCGCGACGGTTTGGCCGTTCCAGCGCACGGCCAAGTCGATATCGAGTCCCCACGGCTTGCTGCGGCGGAGATAGGGGAGCGGTTCGGGCGTTTGCGCCGGTAGCGGTATGCGGGCCGCCTCGAGCGCGGCCAGCGGGGTGACCCAGGCCGAGAGCGAGGTCGCGAAGGATTTGCCGAGGAACGGCCCGAGCGGCTGATACTCCCACGCCTGGATATCCCGTGCGGACCAGTCGTTCACCAGCGCGACGCCGAAGACGTGCTCATCGAACTCCTCGATGTCGATGGGCGTGCCGAGTTCGGAGCCGACCCCGACCAGAAAGCCGAGCTCCGCCTCGATATCCAGTCGCTGTGACGGACCGAAATCCGGTGTGCCGGACGATGTTCGACGCTGACCGTGTGGCCGGACGATATCGGTCCCGGAGACCACCACGGTCCCCGCGCGTCCGTGGTACCCGACCGGCAGATGCCGCCAATTGGGCAGCAGCGGTTCGGAATCGGGGCGGAACAGTCGGCCGAGGTTCGTCGCGTGATCGATACTGGCGTAGAAGTCGACGTAGTCACCTATTCGCACCGGCAAGGTGGTGCGCACATCGCGGAGCAGATGGACTGCCGCCGTGGGTATTTCGGTATCCACCAGCTCGCGGACGCGGTCGCGCACCGCACGCCAACGGCGGGGTCCCTGCGCCATGAACGCGTTGAGGTTCGGCTCGGCGAATACCGAATCCTCCAGTGCCGCCGCAAGATCGATGACCTGCTCGCCGATCCGGACGCCGACGCGCAAGTCCTGGGCCTCGGGCGCGAAGACGCCGTAGGGGAGATTGTCGGGACCGAAAAGGGAGTCCTCGGGTACTTCGATACGCGTTTTCATGCGGGACCACGGCGCTGGTCCGCGGGCGGGCGTCGGTGGCCGTCGGACTGCGGTCCGCGACCCGACCAGGTCCATGCGTAGCCGGGATCCTCGCAGGTCAGCGCGCCCTCGCCGAGCTCGAGCGGTCGGAAGGTATCGACCATGACCGCGAGTTCGTCGAAGAATTCGATACCGATGCTGCGTTCGTACGCGCCGGGTTGCGGGCCGTGCGCATAGCCGCCGGGATGCACCGACACCGAACCCGGCCCGATCCCGGAACCTCCACGCGCCTCGTAGTTTCCGCCGCAATAGAACATGATCTCGTCGCTGTCGACATTGGAGTGGTAGTACGGCACCGGAATCGAGAGCGGGTGGTAGTCGACCTTGCGCGGCACGAAATTGCACACCACGAAGTTGATCCCCTCGAACGCCTGATGCGCGGGCGGCGGCTGATGCACGCGGCCGGTGAGCGGTTCGAAATCGGCGATATTGAAGGTGAGCGGATACAGGCAGCCGTCCCAGCCGACCACATCGAAGGGATGGGTCGCGTAGATCATCCGGGTGCCGACCACGCGACCGCCGGGACGGTGCTTCACCAGCACCTCGATATCGGTTCCGGTGGCGAGTAACGGTTCCCACGGCCCGTGCAGATCCCGCTCGCAGTAGGGCGAATGTTCCAGCAGCTGACCGAATTTCGACAGATAGCGCTTCGGTGGGGTGATATGGCTCGCGGCCTCGATCACATACGCGCACAGCGGTTCCGGGCCGCTCGGCAGCCAGCGATGGGTGGTCGCCCGCGGAATCAGGACCTGGTCGCCCTGCCGGGCCGGGATCGCGCCGAAGACCGTTTCGACCACGGCGGTACCGGATTCCACGTACACCAGCTCATCGCCGATCGCATTGCGGTACAGCGGTGAGGCGCCCTTGGCCACGACATAGGAGATCCGTACGTCGGAATTGCCGAGCAGTAACCGCCGGCCGGTGACCGGGTCGGTGCTGGCCGGGGTGTCGCCGGGGAAGAGTTGGTGCAGGCGCAGATGTCGGTGGCGCAGTGGGTGATTCGGTGTCAGGGTCTGATCCGGCAGCTCCCATACGGTCGAGTCGACAATGGCGGGCGGCAGGCCGCGGTGGTACAGGAGTGAAGAATCGCCGGAGAAGCCCTCCTCGCCCATCAGCTCTTCGTAATAGAGCTGTCCCTGATCGTCGCGATGCTGCGTGTGCCGTTTCGGTGGCACCGCTCCAACCTGCCGATAAAACGCCATGACCGCACCTCCGGCCGGGTCGCTGGATTTGCTTCCATCGTAGTGCCGGGTGGTTGGAAAAGCGGCCGGATCGGTGGACATTTTGTCGGAGGATCACCCGGTTGAGCGGCATTTCGCCTAGTGATGAAGCCGACTGCTGAACAATTGTCAGTCGTCCGACGGGTGCTCAGGCATGCCGCAGCGCGCGGTAGACGGCCGCGCCGACAAAGGCCCCCAGGCTCTGCGGATCCCAGTCGCCCGAGCCGGCGAGCAGGGTGCGGACCGCGCCCTCGCCCGCCGATACCCACAGCTCCACCAGTGCCGGCAGTTTGCGCTCGGCATTCTCGGTGCCCCACGCGCGCAACGTCGGTCGCAGCAGTATGGTGCAGCGCTCGACGGCGAGTTTGCGTCCGCGTCCGAACGAATCCGCAACGGCCGGATCGGGATTGCCGTACAGCAGCCGCCAGGCGTCGGGTCGATCGGCCGCCTTCTCCAGTAGTGCGCGGAAGCCGTCGATGAAGACGGTCTCGCCCGCGTCGACATCGCGGCGGGGCAGCACCTCGAGCAGCCCGCCGACGAGGAAGGTTTCCTCGCGCTCGATGAGTGCCTCGATCAGTTCGACGCGATCGGGAAAGCAGGCGTACACGACGGGCCGGGTGACTTTCATCCGCTCGGCGATCGCGGCCATGGTGACCGCCGCGATGCCGTGCTCCACCGCGATCGCCAGCGCGGTGTCGAGGACCTGGGGGCGGCGGCGCTCGGGACCCAAATGCTGTGCCCGCTGCCGTGGTTGCACGGCCGTCTCGCTACCCATAGGCACCAAGATATCAGGGGTTCGCGCAGGTCCTGAGCCTGAAGATCAAATTCCTACATGAGTGAACAATAATGCTACAGTCATGAATGAAATCGCCGAGCAGCCGAGGAGTCATTGATGACCGAAACCCTGTTCAACCCGAAGACCTGCGAGTTCGCCGAGTTCGACGCGGAGACCCGCAGGCTGTTGCGCGCCACCGTGGAGTGGTTCGAGGCCAGGGGCAAGGCGGCGTTGAAGCATGACGACCGGGAGCGGATCTGGTACTCCGACTTCCTCGATTTCGTGAAGCGCGAGCGGGTGTTCGCGACCTTCCTCACCCCGGCGGCCGAGGCGAACGGTGATCCGAACAAGCGCTGGGATACCGGCCGGATCGCCATGATGAGCACGATCCTCGGCTTCTACGGCATGTCCTACTGGTACGTCTGGCAGGTCACCATTCTCGGGCTCGGCCCGATCTGGCAGAGCGAGAACAAGGCCGCGAAGCAGAAGGCGGCGGCGCTGCTGGATTCCGGTGAGATCTTCGCCTTCGGTCTGTCCGAGAAGGACCACGGCGCCGACGTCTACTCCACCGATATGGTGCTAACTCCCGAGCGCGACGGCTACACCGCTTCGGGGAGTAAGCATTACATCGGCAACGGGAATCTGGCGGGCATGGTTTCGGTGTTCGGTCGCCGGTCCGATAAGCCGATCATCGACAGCGCCAAGGCGCTGGAAAGTAAGCCGACGCAAGAAGATTACGAGGGGTATCTGTTCTTCGTCGCCGATAGCAAGCACAAGAACTACAAGTTGCGCCGCAATGTCGTCGACAGCCAGATGTATGTGGCGGCCTTCGATCTGGAGAAATATCCGGTTGCCGAGGAAGACATCCTGCACCGCGGTGAGAGTGCGTTCCATGCCGCGATGAACACCGTGAATGTCGGCAAGTTCAATCTCGGTTTCGGCGCGGTCGGCGCGTGTGAACACGCCTTCTACGAGGCGATTACGCATGCCGAGAATCGAATCCTGTTCGGGCACCGGGTAACCGAATTCCCGCAGGTGCGCTCGCTGATGACCGACTCCTACGCGCGGCTGCTCGGCATGAAGCTCTACAGCGAGCGGGCCATCGACTACTTGCGCTCTGCCTCTCCGGATGACCGTCGCTATCTGCTGTTCAACGCCATCGAGAAGATGACCGTGACGAGGCAGGGGCAGCGGATCACCGAGGATCTCGCGGATGTAATCGCGGCCCGCGGCTTCGAGAACGATATGTACTTCCCGATGGCGATGCTCGGGCTCTTCGGCCTGCCGCGCCTCGAAGGCACCGTGCACGTGAATATGGCGCTGTCGCTGAAGTTCATGGCCAACTACATGTTCCATCCGGCCGATGCCGGATTGGCCGCCCTGCGATATCTGCCCGGCGCCGCGGTCGCGCCGAAGGGCACGGTGCGCGCGGTATCGGGTGCGTTGAGCTGGTCGAGTCGTCGGCTCGCGCCGCGCGCCGGGGCGGCGGTGCCGAAGCTGCGCAAGGAGCTGGCGGGCGCGGACTACGCGCCGGTCCCGACCCGGCGCGATGCCGCCGATGACGAATTCCTGTTCCGGCAGGGTCCGAGCAGCGGCCTCGGCCGCATCCGGTTCCGCGACTGGCGTCCGGTCTTCGAGAAGTTTACGCACGTACCGAACGTCGCGGTCTTCCTGGAGCAGGCCCTCGCCTTCCAGACCTTCCTGGCCGCCGCCGCCCCAACCGCCGCCCAGCAACGCGACGTCGACTTCCTCTTCGCCCTCGGCGAGCTCTTCACGGCGGTCCCCTACGCCCAGCTGATCCTCGAGCAAGCCGAAATCGAGGGCACCAGCACGCCCGTCCTGGACCAGATCTTCGACGCCTTCGTCCGCGAATTCTCCAAGAACGCACTGACTCTGCACACCAAGCCCGCCGCAACCAAGCCGCAACAGACCAGGTCACTGGACCTGATCCGGCGACCGATTGCCGACCAGGCGCGCTTCGAACAGGTGCTCGCTCAGGCGCGTGCGCACGCGGGCGGGTACGAAATGAACCCCTAGTCCGCGGCTCGCCCGTCATCTCGAGCGATCCATCCGACAGCTTCGGGCCGGAGATGTCGCGTACCACGACCTCGTGGAAGCTGGCGATGACACCAGCTCCTAGTCGGTGAATTCGGCGATTACCGGGGCGTGGTCGCTGGCGCCCTTGCCTTTTCGTTCCTCGCGGTCGACGAAGGCGTCCTTTGCGCGGGCGGTGAGGGTGGGGGAGCCGAGGATGAAATCGATGCGCATGCCTTCTTTGCGGGGGAAGCGCAACTGGGTGTAGTCCCAGTAGGTGTAGACGCCGGGGCCGGGGGCGAAGGGACGCATGATGTCGGCGAAGCCGGTGTCGAGGAAGGCGTTGAAGGCGTCGCGTTCGGGCTGGGAGGTGTGGGTTTTGTCGGCGAAGAATTCGACGGACCAGACGTCGTCGTCGGTGGGGGCGATATTCCAGTCGCCGACGAGGGCGATCTGGGCGTCGGGGACGTCGGCGAGCCAGCGGGCGCTGTCGGCCCGCAGGGTGGCGAGCCAGTCGAGTTTGTAGGCATAGTGTGGGTCGTCGAGGGTGCGGCCGTTCGGGATGTAGAGGCTCCATACGCGGATTCCGCCGCAGGTCGCGCCGATCGCGCGAGCCTCGACAATCGGTGCGCTGAGCAGGGATTCGCCCGCATCCTTATCGAAGCCTGGCTGGTCCGGGAAGGCCTGCGCGACGTCGTCGAGGCCGATGCGGGAGGCGATGGCCACACCGTTCCACTGGTTGAGTCCGAAATGCGCGACCTCGTAGCCGAGTTCATCGAAACGTTCGAAGGGGAACTGGTCGTCTCGGCACTTGGTTTCCTGGATGGCGAGTACGTCGATGTCCTGGCGGTCGAGGAACTCCGCTACGCGGTCGATGCGGGAGCGGATCGAGTTGACGTTCCAGGTCGCGAGACGCACGGATGCCTTCCTTCACAATGGGGTATAGGTCTGTTCTACCGCAGGACCGGTGGTTCAGCGAGGGCCGTCCGGCGTGGCATATCGATAGCCGTGATGGTCGAGGAAGCCGAGTTGGTCGTACAGCGCGATGGCCCCGGTGTTCTCGGCCTCGACCTGCAGGTAGGCATGGGTGGCGCCGCGGTCGGCGCCCCAGCGGATCAGCTCCGCGCAGATCAGTGAGCCCAGTCCGTGCCTGCGGTGCTCGCTCGCCACCGCGACGCAGGTCAGGCCGATCCAGCGACGGCCGTCGGATGCGGTGGTGAGCGCACCACGGCCGATGGCGATGGGTTGGGGCAGGCCGAGTGTGGCGAATCCCAACTCGCCGTCGTGCACCGCGGCCAATACCTCCGCCAACGGTTGCGGCGGTGAAACATCGTGTGTCGCTGGGTCGTTGCCGCCGTAGCGGTGCATATCCAGCCAGGACTGGTCGGGCGTCGGTGTGATGCGCACCATCGGCGGGCCCTGGGGCAGGACGAAATTCTCGATATCGATGGCCAGCAGCCGGGTCTCCTGCCAACTGCGCCAGCCCGGCGGCAGCGGGGCAAGTCGATCGGGCAGTGCGAGCTGTACCGGCAAACCGTGCGCGGTGTACCACTCGCCGATCCGGTGCAGCGTCTCCGCGCCGATTGCCGCCGGACCGTCCGAGCTACCCAGTGGCACAGCGGAATTGGCGCGATTGGTGTATCCGTTTCCGGCGCGCAACAGCCACCCGTCGATCCAGGCCTGTTCGATACCGGGCCAGGCGTTCGCGGCAGCGGCCTCCAGCGCCCGGATCTCCCTGGTCCGAATCGGCCTCGGCCCCAACGCTTTCATCGCCACCACGCGATCACGCGCGACCGAAACCACCTGACCGTCCGCGGCGCGCACGGTCGGCGGGTCCAGCGAAACCAGTTCGCCGATAACATCGGTGAGCGGTTGTGGATAACCCGCGGGCAACCGATAGCGCAGCACCACCCGACGGCCGAGCGCGATATCGCCCCCGGAACCCGAGTCTGCGGTGTCAGTCATCGTGTCCGAACGGATCGGGCACCGTCCCGGGGATCCAGCTGAGTCCCGGTATGCCCCAACCATTCCGCTTGATCGCCTTCTTGGCCGCCCGCGCATTGCGGCCGACCAGCACATCCACATAAACATAGCCGTCGAGATGCCCGACCTCGTGCTGCAGCATGCGCGCGAAGAAGCCCTTGCCCTCGATATCGACCGGATTGCCCTGCTCATCGATCCCGGTGACGCGCGCCCATTCGGCGCGGCCGGTGGGGAACTGCTCGCCCGGCACCGATAGGCAGCCCTCGTCGTTGTCGTCGGGATCGGGCATGGTCTCCGGAATCTCCGAGGTCTCCAGCACCGGATTGATCACCGCGCCCTTGCGCCGCACGGCCGACCCCTTCGCATCGATATCGGGGCAGTCGTAGACGAACAGTCGCAGCGGCACGCCGACCTGGTTGGCCGCCAGCCCGACGCCGTTGGCGGCATCGAGCGTCTCGTACATATCCGCGATCAGCTCGGCCAGCTCCTCCGGCGTTTGGGTGACCCGCTCGGTCGGGTTGTGCAGTACGGGGTCACCGACGATCACGATGGGGAGGATTGCCATGGGGCAATTATTGCCGATGCCGTTCGCGGGCCGGAACCAACGTCGTTGCGACTCGCTACCGGCCAGCCCGGCGCGAGCGACGGGCTCGGAGGCGGTAGCGGAGCGTAACCACGGAGAGACCCGCGAACGCCGCAATTGGACACAGGGAACACGCCGAAACGAAGGTGCGGCGATCCCGCTGGCCCGTGGTTGAATGATCCGCGACGTACAAGCATCATTTTTCGTCTGGTGGTTTTACTCGACGAGGGAGCAAGATGGACGGCGCAGCGGCTCGGAATCTTTCCGCGATCCAGGACGGCCCTTCTGCGAGCGAAGATGTCACCGCGGCCCAGCAGGTAGCGGGTGACAATGACGGTCTCAGCCGTCGTGAGCACGACATTCTGGCCTTCGAACGGCAATGGTGGAAATACGCCGGCGCCAAGGAAGAGGCCATTCGTGAGCTGTTCGGCATGTCGCCGACCAGGTACTACCAGGTACTCAACGCGGTGGTGGATCGGCCGGAGGCGCTAGCCGCCGATCCCATGCTGGTGAAGCGGTTGCGCCGACTGCGGGCGAGCAGGCAGAAGGCGCGAGCCGCTCGGAGGCTCGGCTTCCAGGTATGAGGCACCGCCGTGAGAGCGGAGCCCGCGCGGCGACCAAAGGGCCCGCTTTGCGGCTAGGGTCGTTGACGTGAGCGAGCGCAGCGAGCGAACCATCGACACAGCGCCAATAGGCACGGCGGAGCCGAGCGTCAGCGAGGCGCGCCCGTGAGCTACCCGAATCCCACCTCCGGCGGGCCGCCGTTGCGCGCGCTGGCGATGGTGTTGATCGCGCTGGCCATCGTTTTCGCCGGACTCGGCGCGATGTCGTTATCGAGCTCGGATTCCGATACCTCGGGTGCGGGTGAATCCACGACCACCCCGCCCGGTCAGGCCGCCACGACCACCGTCGCGGCGACCACCACCGCCGGTTCGACGTCGACGACCACCAAGTCGTCGGCGGCGACAACGACCCCGACGACCAGCACCGCGAATCGTGCGGTGCCGGTACGGGTTCTGAACAACAGCACCGTTGCCGGACTGGCCGCACGCACCGCGAGCGAGCTCACCGCCAACGGCTGGACGGTCGCCGAGGTCGGGAACTATCCGGGCCCCAATGTCACGAAAACGACTGTGTACTACGGCAATAGCTCCGGCGAGAAGGAAGCCGCGCTGGCGATAGCGGATGAACTGGGCGCCAGCGCCGAACCGCGCACCGATAGCTCGGGTTCGGGTGTCACCGTGGTCGTCACGGGTAACTGACGGGCGCGGCTGGCCGCGACACGGGCCTGTCACGGCGTGACACGGCGGGCGTGGCATCATCTTGTCCGGTAACGAACGTGCCCACCCAGCTTTACTCGTAAACTCGGTACTCGTAAAGGAGTTCCCCCGATGGCCCCGTCCACATCTCGTCGCCCGTCCTGGCGGACTGTGACCCCGGTGCTCGCTGTCGCGGTCTTCGGCCTCGCTGCCTGTTCGAACAGTCAGGAGTCGAGCGACGTCCAGGGAACCACGCCCCCCGTATGGACCGGCGCGTCCGCACCGCCGGCCAGCGAGTTCGGCACGGAGACGGGCTCCCCCGGCGCGAACCCCGGGGTGAAGGTCGACCTGAAGGACGCCGCAGGCTCCTCGGTCGCCGTCGCGAACATCACCAAGGACGGCAACCACCTGCAATTCACTGTCGAGGCGCACGGACTGCGTCCGGGCTTCCACGGCCTGCACATCCATCAGATCGGCAAGTGTGAGGCCAGCTCGGTCGCGCCCACCGGCGGTCCGGCCGGTGACTTCCTCTCGGCTGGTGGCCACCTGCAGGTCGGCAGCGCCAACGCGCACCCGGCCAGCGGCGATCTGACTTCGCTCGAGGTCCGTACGGACGGTACGGCCAAACTGGTCACCACCACCGATGCGGTGACCCTGGACGACATCAAGGGCAAGGCCTTGATGATCCACGCCGACGCCGATAACTTCGGCAATATCCCCAACCGTTATGTCCGCGCCGACGGCGTTGCCGGTCCGGACGAAACCACTCTTGCGACGGGCGATGCGGGTGGCCGCGTCGCCTGCGGCGTCATCCAGTAGCAAGGTTCACCGATATGGCCGGGACAGCAAACACGCGGGTTCCCTTCCCGGGCTCGCCCCGGCCGACCATCGGTATCGAGTGGGAGATCGCGCTCGTCGACAAGGTGACCCGCGATCTGTCGAATACCGCTGCGGCAGTGTTCGATTCGCTCGGTGATCTACACGCCTACGACGGCACACCGCAGGTCACCAAGGAATTGTTGCGCAACACAGTGGAACTCGTCACCGGTGTGCACAACACCGTCGGTGAGGCGGTCGAGGATCTGCGCGGCACCATGGACACGGTGCGCCGCGCGGCCGATCCGCTCGGTGTCGATCTGTTCTGTGCGGGCACCCATCCGTTCGCCCAGTGGTCGGCCCAACAGCTCACGCGCTCGGTGCATTACGACGAGCTGATCGATCGGACCCAGTGGTGGGGCCGCCAGATGATGATCTGGGGCGTGCACGTGCACGTCGGAGTCTCGCACCGCGAGAAGGTCTTTCCGATCCTGAACTCGCTGCTGCTGTCGTATCCGCATCTGCTGTCGCTGTCCGCGTCCTCGCCGATGTGGGCGGGCGCGGATACCGGCTACGCCAGCAACCGGACGTTGATGTTCCAGCAGCTGCCCACCGCCGGTCTGCCGTTCCAGTTCGAAAACTGGGCGCAGTTCGAGTGTTTCGTGCACGACCAGATGAAGACCGGGGTTTTCGAGCAGCTCGGCGGCATGCATTGGGATATCCGTCCCGCGCCGAAATGGGGCACCATCGAGGTGCGCGTCTGCGATGGCCTCTCGACTCGCGCCGAGCTGGCGGCGGTGGCCGCGCTCATCCACTGCCTGATCGTCGATCTCGATCAGCGCATCGATAACGGCGAAACGCTGCCGACCATTCCGCCGTGGCATGTCCAGGAGAACAAGTGGCGCGCGGCGCGCTACGGCTTGGACGCGATCATCATCGTGGACGACGACAGCAATGAGCGATTGGTCACCGATGATCTGATGGATCTGCTGCAGCGGCTGGAGCCGACGGCCAAGCGGCTCGGCTGTGCGGACGAACTCGCCTTCGTCGCGGAGATTCCGCAGCGCGGCGCGTCCTACCAGCGGCAGCGCAAGGTGGCCGCGAGCACCCAGGGCGACCTGGTCGCGGTGGTGGACGCCCTGGTCAAGGAGCTCGACCAGTAGGTTGAGGCTCGAACAGGTCGGCTGACGTTCAACTGGCCAGGGGGATGGCGTTCATATCCCGTTTACTATGGTCGACGTGCTTGTCGAAGATCCGGGACATCCCGTAGCGATTGCTCGCAGGTCGCGCGCAAAGGTCGGCGGTGGCAGTGTCGCCGAACGGACGCGTGTGCCGCGATCTCGGATCTGGGTCGTAACCGCGATCGCGGCGGTGCCGGTACTGCTCATCGCCCTGCAGGTGGGATCGATCGGGCACGATTTCGAGGGCCCGCTCGGCAGCCTGTGGCACGACTACGTCGGCACGCCGAAATCCATGTCCGTGCCATGGGCCGGACTGATTCTGGCCCTGGTCGGCATCTCGCAGCGCCGCCGGATGATCGCAGTCGGTATCGCGGCCGGAATCGACGCGGTGTGGGCGAGCATTCGACTGCTGAGCGGCGAATCGTTCGCCATCGGCAACGGGCCGACGCTCGTGCTCACCGGCTTGGCGCTGGTCGCCGGGTTCCGCTGGAGCGGGGCGCAGCGGCGCAACGCACTGCACGCCGCCGCCCTCGGCGCTCTGCTCGTCCTGGCCACCAAGGTCGGTGACGTGTGGCTGCACATCACGGTGGTCAGCCGTCCGCAGGTCTACGACATCTACGTGGCGCTGGCCGACCACGCGCTCGGTGATCCCTCCTGGGTGATGGGCCGGGTGGTGGACGCGCTGGGACCGGCCGTCTACGCGGTGCTGCACTGGGTCTATATCGAGCTTCCAGTGGCCGCGATAGTCGTCGCGGTATGGCAGTTGCGGCGGGTGGTGTCGACCGGCGTCTGGCCGACGCACTATCTGGTGCGCACCTTCCTGGTGCTCGGACTGCTCGGTCCGGTCATCTATGTGATCTTCCCGGTCGTCGGCCCGATGTTCGCCTTCGGCGCGGACGGCCACGGCCTGCAGGTGAGCAACTTCTGGCCCGGCGTCGTCCCCCCGATCGACCGCAACCCGGCGCCGCTGCCGTTCGACTCCTTCACCCCGCGCAACTGCATGCCCTCGATGCACACCGCATGGGCGCTTTCGGTCTTCGTGCACACCCGCTGCGACACCGATGGCTCCAAGGCCCCGCTGTGGCTGCGCAGCCTCGGCGCGTTCTGGCTGGTCGGCACCCTCACCGCGACCCTCGGCTTCGGCTATCACTACGGCGTCGACCTCGTTGCCGGCGCGGTGCTGTGCCTGACCATCGAATCCGCGCTGCGTGATCCCGAACGCGGCTGGGGCTGGTTCCGGGTGCGGCTGGTCTTGTTCGGCGCGGTGATCCTCACCACGCTGTTGCTCGCCTTCCGCTATCTCGCGGTCTCGATGGCCGAATACCCGGTGCTGGCGGGGACGATTGTGCTCGCGGTGCTGGCCGCGATGGCCGCGGCGTTCCACGCGACGTGGTTCGCGGGAGCGCAGGAGACGGTGGCGGTGGATGAGACTCCGGTGCTGTCGACCCGGTCCTGACCGGCTTCCCTGCCCTCAAAGGTTGTCGTCGCGAAGCTCGTTGACGCGCAGCAGTCCATCGCGATAGCGCTGTTCGCGGTAGGCGGTGCGCCCGATCAGATGGGCGACCACCGGCGCGGTCACCAGGGTGAACAGGCCGACCAGGAAGAGCAACCAGATGTTGCCGTGGCCGCCGAGTTGGATAGCCGCACCCTCCAGTACCAGGATCAGCCCGACCACTTGGGGTTTGGTGGCGGCGTGCATGCGCGAGAGGGTGTCGGGGAAGCGCACGATGGCGATCGACGCGGTCAGGGCGAGCGTCGCGCCGGTCAGGATGAGGACGCCGGAGGCCACCTGCCACAGGTTCATACGTCGTCCCTGACTCGGAAGCGGGAGACCGCGGCGGAGCCGAGGAAGCCGACCAGCGCCAGCGCGACGATGGCGGGCACGACCGTGGTGTCGTCACTGTAGGCGGCCCAGACCGCGAGCCCGGATGCGGCGATGGCCATCAGCGAGTCGATGCCGACGACGCGGTCCAGGGTGCTCGGTCCGGCGAGGATGCGGTAGCTGACGATCACGCCGGCGGCCATCAGCATGATGCCCGCCACGATGGCGACGACGGTCATGGGTTCACCTCCGGGTTGGCAGTAGTTCTGGTCGAACGCCATTCGGCGGGGCGCTCGAATGCCGAGATGAGCAGCCGTTCCAGGCGTCGGGTGGTCCGGTAGAACGTGTCGACCGCCGCCTCGCTGCTCACATCCAGGACGTGCACGTAGAAGACACAGCGCTCGCGGTCGATCTCGAGCACCATCGTGCCCGGAATCAGATTGAGCACATCGGCGCACAACACCAGCACCAGATCGGATTTCATGCTCATATTCACCCGCAGCACACCGGAGACCGGCGGCGGTGCGGGGCGGATCGCGAACCAGGCCACCTGCAGACTGGATTCGAGCGCGTAATACGAACTGACGACGATCAATTCGGCAAGTGCCAGTGGATGCAGCCGCCCGGACACGGGTACCCGGGGCAGCGGCAAGGTCAGCATGATCAGTGTGCCGACCCCGAGACCGGCCACCAGATTGCCCACACTGAGATCGCCCCAGAGCGTCAACCACACGATCGTGAGCCACAACAGCACGCCGACGCGTACGGCCGACGCTCGGCCCGGCAGCCATTTTCGCGTCGGGCTCATTTCGCCCCCTTACTCGCCACGGGATGATCGGCATCCGAATGACCGAGCACCGCACCGATATACACCGCGGGATCGCTCAGGTCGGTCGCCGCGCGATCCGCGATGCGCAGGATCGGTCCGGCGAAGACGGTGAGGCAGAGCCCGACCACCACCAGCGCCGTCGTCGACAGCACCATCAGCAGCGGCATCCGTCCGGGATCGGTTCGCTCGTCATAGAGCACATCGGTCGAATCCTCCACCAGCGTCGGCGGTTTCGCCGCGGTGAGATGTCCCTCCGGCGCTTCGGTGCGCGGCCGCCAGAACGCCTTGCTCCACACGCGCGCGACGGCATACAGCGTGAGCAGACTGGTCACCACCGAACCCGCCACCAGTACCCAGGCCAGCACACGGCCGTCGGCCGCGCCCGCCTGCAGCAGCGCGACCTTGCCGATGAATCCCGAGAATGGCGGTATACCACCGAGATTCAGCGCGGGCACCAGGAACAGCACGGCCAGTAGCGGACTCGCCGCGGCCAAACCGCCGAGCCTGCGCAGCGACACCGATCCGGCCTGCCGCTCGATCAGCCCGACCACCAGGAACAGCGAGGTCTGCACCAGAATGTGGTGCGCCACATAGAACACCGCGCCGGCGAGCCCAGCGGCGCTGCCGAGTCCGATGCCGAAGACCATGTATCCGATGTGACTGACCAGAGTGAACGAGAGCAGCCGTCGGATATCGCTCTGCGCGATCGCGCCGAAGATACCGATCAGCATGGTGAGCAGACCGCAGACCAGCAGGATGTTGTCGAAGCCGCCATCGGGGAACAGCAGGGTATGCGTCCGGATGATCGCGTACACGCCGACTTTCGTCAGCAGGCCCGCGAAGACGGCGGTCACCGGCGCGGGTGCGGTGGGGTAGGAGTCGGGCAGCCAGTTCGATAGCGGGAACACCGCCGCCTTGATGCCGAAGGCCACCAGCAGCACCGCGTAGACGGCCATCCGAATACCGTTGGGCACCTCGCCCATGCGCACCGCGAGCTGGGCCAGATTCAGCGTTCCGGTGGCCGCGTAGGCCAGCGCGATGCCGGTCAGGAAGATCAGCGACGACACCATCGAGACCATCACATACGCGATGCCGGCCCGGATCCTGTCCGCGGTCGCGCCGACGGTGAGCAGCACAAACGATGCGGCGAGCAGGATTTCGAAGCCGACGAACAGGTTGAACAGATCGCCCGCCAGGAACGCGGCCGAAACACCGGCGGTCAGCACGAGATAGGTGGGCCGATAGATCGAGGTCGGCTGGCGGTCGTCACCGTCGCGAATGTTCTGGCCTGCAGCGTAGGTCGAGACCGCGAGCAGCACGATCGAGGAGACGAGCAGCATGGTCGCGGAGAGCCGGTCGACTACGAGTGTGATGCCGATCGGGGTGCCCCAGCCGCCGACCTGGAGCGCGGTGGTGCCATCGCGATCGACCAGATAGAGCAGCAGCGCGCAGATGACGACCACGGCGGCCAGCAGGACCAACATGACCAGACGCTGGATGCGCGGCTGGCGCCCGAAGACCAGCGTGCCTGCGGCCCCGAGCAACGGCACCAGGACCGGCAGCGGTGCCAGTGTGGGCAGCAGATCACTCAACGTTCCGGATCCTCTCCCTCGCGCCGGGTGGCGACCTCGACGTCCTCCGGGTCGTTCTGCACGTCCTCGGTGGTGGTGAGGATGTAGGAGCGGTAGGCGAGGGCGAGCACGAAAGCCGCCAGTCCCATGGTGATCACGATCGCGGTGAGCACCATCGCCTGTGCGAGCGGATCGGCCGTTTCGGCACCCGTGTGCTCGGCCTCGCCGCGGATCGGCGGCCGGCCACCGCGACCGCCGACGGTGAGGATCAGCAGATTCACCGCATTACCGAACAGGATCATGCCGAGCAGCATCTTCGAGACGGCACGTTCGAGGATCAGATACACCCCGCACGCGACGAGAATCCCGATCAGGATCAGCAGGGTCAGATTCGCACTCACTGGAATCCTCCTCGTACCGAGTCGGATGCGTCGCCATCGGTGCTGGCCAGTTCGCTGTCCAGGCGGGCGCCGAGGCTGCGCAGCACGTCCAGGACCAGCCCGACCACGATGAGATAGACGCCGAGATCGAAGAACAGCGCGGTGACCACCTTGACGTGCCCGATCACCGGCAGCGTCACCGCAACGGTCGCCGAGGACAGCGGCGGCGCGCCCAGTACCAGCGAGCTGGCCGCGGTCCCGGCGGCCAGCGCCAGCCCGGCGCCGAGCAGATGTCCGGCGTCGACGGGCAGCGCCTCGCCGAGTTCGTAGCGGCCGCCCGCGAGATAACGCAGCGTCAGCGCGAGCCCGGCCGTGAGCCCACCCGCGAATCCGCCGCCGGGGGCATTGTGGCCGGAGAAGAAGAAGTACACCGAGAGCACCATGATGGTCGGGAAGACCAGCCGGGTGGTGATCTGCAGGACCATCGACCGGTCGCGCCGATCCACCAACCTGCCCGCGGGCAGCCAGCTCACCAGGTCCGGGTCGTAGTTCGGGGCGTCCACCGCGCGCGGCGCGCTGCCGAAGCGCCGACTACGGAACACCAGCGACGCGACACCGGTCGCCGCGACGACGAGTACCGAGATCTCGCCCAGGGTGTCCCAGGCCCGGATATCGACGAGCAGGACATTGACCGCGTTCTTGCCGCCGCCGAATGTGTATGCGGCATCGGGGATCAGGTGCCAGATGGGCTCGGCCGAACGCGCGGTGACGGCGAAGGCGGCCAGCACCGCGACCGTCGCGCCGACCAGCGCGGACAGGATCGCGCGACGCACTTTGAATGCGGTCTTGCGGCTTTCTTCGATCTCGGCGGGGAAGGCACGCAGTACCAGCACGAAGATCACCAAAGTCAGTGTCTCGACCAGGAATTGGGTGAGTGCCAGATCGGGTGCGCCGTGCAGCGCGAAGATCACACCGCAGCCGTAACCGGTGACGCCGACGACCAGAACGCTGGCCAACCGGTTGCGCAGGACGGTCGCGCAGAGCGCCATGGCGATCATGATCGCGCCGATGGCGGCCTGGAACGGCGAATCCCACAGGCGCAGGCGGATTCCGGTGCGGGTGCCGACCGCGAGCAGCACCGTCGGCAGCAGAATCAGCGTCACCAGGATCGTCGCTTGACTCAACGGCAGTGAGCCGCGCTGCACCGCGCCGGTCATCCGCAGCGACAGCCGGTCCATGGCGCGCAGGGTGGCATCGTAGGCGCGGTCGGCATTGCCGAGCAGCGTCGCGGACTCACCGATACGGGCGCGCAGCTGGAACAGCACGATGCCCACACCGATGATCAGAATCGTCAGCGCCAGTGGGAGATCGAATCCGTGCCAGCGCGCCAGATGTGAATCGAGCACGCCCGGAAGGGTTTTCGCATATGGATTCAGCAGTGAGTCCATCCATGGTGCGGCCAGGCCCGCGACCAGGCTCCCCACCGCCAGCACTGCGGGCGCGGCCGAGAACAGCGCTCCCGGCGCATGCCAATGATCTGCCGTCTGGTCCCGATCCCCGCCATCCACGTGACGTGGCGACAGATCTTTGTCCGCGAAGGCTCCCCACACGAACCGGGCGCTGTAGCCGACCGTCAGCATCGATCCGAGCACCACCCCCGCGGCCAACGCGACCCTCGCGGGGTCGGCGAGGATATCCGCATCCAGCACCGCGCCCAGCGCACTCTCCTTGCCGACGAACCCGAGCATCGGCGGTATCCCGGCCATGCTGAGCGCGGCCAGCACCGCGACCCCGCACAACACCGGCGCTTTCCGCCCGAGCCCCGACAACTCCCGCAGATCGCGCGTCCCGGCCCCGTGGTCGATGATCCCGACCACCATGAACAGGCAGGCCTTGAAGAACGCGTGCGCGACGATCAGCGTCGCCCCGGCCAGCGCCGCATCCGGAGTGCCGAGCCCGACCAGCAGGATCAGAAAACCCAACTGACTCACCGTGCCGAAGGCGAGCACCAGCTTCAGATCGGTCACTTGCAGCGATCGCAATCCGGCGAGCACCATCGACGCCACGCCGAGGGTGAGGATCAGCGGATGCCAGGCCGGGCTGCTCGCGAACACCGGAGCGAGGCGGGCCACCAGATACACCCCCGCCTTCACCATGGCCGCCGCGTGCAGATACGCGCTGACCGGTGTCGGCGCGGCCATCGCACCCGGCAACCAGAAGTGCAGCGGCACGATCGCCGATTTGCTCAGCGCCCCGATCAGCAGCAGCGCCACCGCGACGTCGACCGCGACGCCCGTCGGCGGTGCCGCCAGCAGATCCGACAGCAGATAGCTGCCGCTCACCTGACCGAGGATGACGATCCCGACCAGCATCGCCAGTCCGCCCGCGCCGGTCACCAGCAGCGCCTGGATCGCGGCCCGGCGACTGACCGCCTGCTCGGCATTGTGGCCGACCAACAGGAACGACAGCACCGTCGTCATTTCCCAGAATACGAAGAGCAGCAACATATTGTCGCTGGTCACCAAGCCGAACATGGCACCGGCAAAGGCGACCAGCTGCGCCGCGAACACCCCCAGCCGCGGCTCGTCGTCCTCGAAATACCGGGCGCAGTAGGCCAGAATCAGCGTGCCGATGCCGAGCACCAGCGCCGACATGATCGCGGCCAGCGAGTCGAAGCGCAGGTCGATATTCATCCCGATACTCGGTGCCCAGCTGACCCGAACCCGCTGTGTACTACTCCAATTCGCGATCACCCAGCCGAGGCAGCCGAACGGTACCAGCGCGAGCACGTAGAAACCGTTGCGCCCCAACGCCCACACGCACAAGGGTGCCGCCAGGGCGGCTATCGCGAGCGCGAGCAGGATTACGAGCAAACTGCACTCCGTCGAGTCGGTGCGGCGGGGTGATTCCGAATGATCTTACGCGGAGCCTGGGGCTTCCATCGGGCGAGCGGGTATGGCGTCGGCCATGTTCGCACGATCTGGCTATATGTCCGCTAACGTTTCGCCTTCGACGGGTCGATCCGGTTTCGGTCGGTTGCGCGGCCGGAATCGGCGCAGCACCGCCAAACCGATGGCCGAGCCGATGGTGATCGCGAGCGCGGTCCGGCTCGCCATCCCGGTGTTGTCGACCCCCTCGTTCGTCGACCAATCGTCGCCTTTGTGCGGCAATGCGGTAATGATCGACGGCAGATACAGCGCCGAGATGGCCAGCACCCCGCTCGGGGCGTAACGGGGGCGGGCGGCGCCGCAGCAGTAACCGGCCGTCAAGGCGAGCGTGGCGGTGCCTGCCGCGATCAGATAGCGGTGGTCGTGTGCGGATTTCACCATCGCGAAGACGGTGAGCCCGGCGATCAGCAAGCTGGCGAGGAACATCGAGGGCAGGCGGATCCCGATCAACAGCCCGACGGCGGTGGGCACGATCAGCGCGGCGACGCTCCAACCCGGCCGCGGGTCGCCGCCGATGGCATCGGCGGCGGCGACCAGACTCACCGCGAGATACACCCCGGAACCGTCCCGGCCGGGCAGCAGCATGGCCGCGGCGGTGGCGGCGATGACGGTTGCGGCGACCGCCATGCCGATCTCGACGGCATGACTGACATTGGGCGCGTGCTGATACTGCCGCGCCAGCCATTCGGTAATGGCCAGGATCACCAGCGCCAGCACCATCGAGGCCAGGATCGGCGTCACCGGAAGTTCGACGGCCATCCGCGGCGGATGTGGCTCCTTGGGGCGCGACCGGTTGCGCAGGGTGCTGATGATGAGCAACACCACCGCGACACCGATGAGCCAGCGCGGTGGCGTCTCCAGCACCGAGTACGGGTCGTCATCGGAGATCTCCAACAGCTCGGCCAGGTCGCCGTAGACGAAGAAGCCCGCGCCGCCGATGGCGAATCCGGCCGCCGGACCAGGCCTGCGTAGCACCGCCGCGCCCAGTGCGCCGAGTAGCACGCCGGCCAGGACCGCATCCAGATAGTTCTGCGTCGTCAGCGTGTCGGCCGAGGAAACATGGCGTCCGGCAAAGTGATTGATATCCATGACGATCGCGCCGCACAGCGCCACCGCCCACGCCGCCACCGGTTTGCTGAAGGTGGTCACCAGCACGGCAACGGAAACGGCGACGATCACCCCGATCGCGGCCCCGCGCGGCACGCTGTTGTTGAGGCTGGCCATCCGATACGGCGAGCTGTCGGCGGTCCAACTGAAGTTGATCGGCAAGAACAGTGCGACGCCCGCGACCGCGGCCCCGAAGAAGGCCGTGGCCGTGTCGACCGCATTACCGATCTTGTGCACCTCGCCGAACTTACCCGTGGCCGCGCCGGGATCCAGTGATTGCGACCACATCGCCCGATCATGTCCATTTGCGCAAACCGCAGGAAGATGCCGATTATCGAGGTTTCAATTGATCGATAACAGCTATCAGTCTTGCTTTCGATGTGCGCCAGAGGGCTGCCCGCGGGTGCCGGGATCGGTCAGTCGTCGCCGGGCCGAACTCTGTGATCAGTACGGGATACTGCCGACCTGGAGCCCGTCGCTCATATACGACCAACAGGCCCGGTCCGTCGTGCGCGGATCGGGCCTGAATCATGTTCGGCCGCGCGTGTTTCCGATGGCGCCGATATCACGGCGGCCTAGCTCCTGACCAGCGGCGGCGCCGGACATTCGAACGCCACGGCATGTCCTCGTGTCGGACATATGGGCGAGCAATCTCGCCCTTATCCTCACAGTTATGGCCACGCGTGACGCCGCGATGCGGCTCCTGTCTCCGCTCGAGCGGCTGGTGGCTCATACATCCCTCGTCAGCACGGAGCCTTTCCTGGATCCCGGCCAGTTTTCGTGGCCGCGTCCGCTGGAGCAGAACTGGCGGACCATCCGAGCGGAGCTGGACTCTGTGCTGGTCCACTGCGATGACCTGCCTGCCTTTCATGAGATTTCCAGCGACGTGGCCGCGATCTCCGACGAACGTTGGCGCACCTTCTTCTTCTGCGCCTACGGCATCCGGTCGGAGGCCAACCGGGCCCGCTGCCCTCAGACCGCGGCGCTGCTCGACCAGGTACCGGGGCTCGTCACGGCGATGTTCTCCATCTTGACGCCCGGCAAACACATCCCGCCGCACCGCGGGCTGTGGAACGGGGTGCTGCGTTACCACCTGGGGCTGCGTGTCCCCGATCCACAGCGGTGCGGCATCCGGGTCGGCGGGCAGACGAGGCATTGGCGCGAGGGCGAAAGCCTGCTGTTCGATGACTCTTACGAGCACAGCGCCTGGAACGACGCCGACAGCACTCGTGTGGTGCTCTTCCTGGATGTGCGCCGCCCCTGCCGCTTTCCAGGGTCATGGGTCAATCACGCTGTTGTCGGGGCGGCGTCGATCTCACCGTTCGTACTGGACGCCGGGCGCAAGCACCGCGCTTGGGAACGCAACTTCACCGCCAGGGCCGGCGATACGAGTTGAGGCCTAGGCCGCCTCGACCACGGACTTGATCTTGTCGAGCGTCACCTTCATGCCACGCTCGAGCTCCGCCTCGAACGGCTGCTCACCGCCCATCGCGGCATTGATGGCCCGGCGGGAGAACCAACTGGTGCCATTGGGCACGTCGCGGCGCTCGATCAGCCGGGTGCCGGTGGCGGTCGGCTCCAGCGTGTAGCTCCAGATGCTGCGGTTCTCGTTGATGCGAAACGCGAAGGCCTGGTTGGGCTCATAACGCACGATGCGCGCGGTCGTCGGCCAGTACTTCTTGCCGTCGGTGTTGAGGTTGATCGTCCAGGTGCCCGCCTTCGGCGCACCGAGCGCGAGCATCCGCACGCACTGCGGGCTGAACTCTGGCATTCGCCGCAGATCGGAGACGACGGCCCACACCCGTTCGGGGGGCGCCGCGATGTCGATCGTGGCTTCGATATTTTTCGGCAACGCTGCCTCCGGGAAACTGCTGGCTGTTTCGAGCGGACTGCACGTAGTCGCTACGACTAGCACGACTCGACGATTCTTCAACATCCTAGTCAGCGACTGTTGGAAGACAAATGGGTCACTTTTTCGCGGTTTGTTCTCCGGGCGCTGTAATGCCGCGCGCACAATGTCGGATAGACGAAGCATCAGACACTGCCACAAGCTTTTCCGTCAAGCGTGAGGTGATCGGCCGTGAAACTGCGCTCGCTCCTACATCGTCGACATGCGGACCAGGTTCCGCTGCTTCCCGCTATAGAACCCGAAACCCCGCGGGGCACCGCCTCGCCACGCTCCGCGCACACGATCGCTCAGGAAGAACGACTCGAACGCCTGCTCACGCAGACCGAACTCGACTTGGTGCGCGAGCATCGGGTTTGACGAACGTTCCATACTCGATAGGTGACATCACCCGCTGCTACGAAGCCGGCCATTCTCAGCGTCGACGACGATCCAGGGGTCTCCCGTGCGGTCGTCCGCGACCTGCGCCGCCGTTATGGGGCCGATTACCGGATCCTGCGTGCGGAATCGGGTGCCGCCGCGCTCGACGCGCTGCGTGAGATGAAATTGCGCGGCCAGCCGGTCGCGGTGCTGATCGCCGATTACCGGATGCCGGGCATGGACGGCATCGAATTCCTGGAGCAGGCCATGGACCTGCACCCCTACGCGCGTCGCGTGCTGCTGACCGCCTATGCCGACACCAGCGCCGCGATCGACGCGATCAATGTCGTCGACCTGGACCACTACCTGCTCAAGCCGTGGGACCCGCCGGAGGAGAAGCTGTATCCGGTGCTCGACGGATTGCTGGAGGCCTGGCGCAGCAGCGAGCACCGGCCGGTGACCGAGACCAAGGTGGTCGGCAATCGCTGGTCGCCGCGGTCCTCGGAGGTGCGGGAATTCCTGGCGCGCAATCAGTTGCCCTACCGCTGGTACCTCGCCGAGGAGCCGGAGGGCGCCCGGCTGCTGGAGGCGGCGGGCGCCGATCCCAATGTCTGTCCGGTGGTGATCACCTCGACCGGCCGGGCACTGGTGCAGCCGAGCGACGGTGAACTCGCCGAGAGCGTCGGCCTCAACACCAATCCGACCGGCGACTTCTACGACCTCATCGTGGTCGGCGGCGGACCCGCCGGGCTCGGCGCGGCGGTTTACGGCGCGTCCGAGGGCCTGCGCACGGTACTGGTGGAGCGCACCGCGACCGGTGGACAGGCGGGGCAGAGTTCGCGGATCGAGAACTACTTGGGCTTCCCGGATGGCGTGTCCGGCGCGCAGCTGGCCGACCGGGCGCGGCGGCAGGCCGCCAAGTTCGGCGCCGAGGTGATCACCACCCGCGAAGTGGTCGGGCTCGAGGTGAACGGGTCCGCGCGCACCGTGCGGTTCGCCGACGGCGGACGGCTCTGCGCGCACACCGTGATCATCGCGACGGGTGTGGACTACCGGCGTCATCCCGCGCCGGGCGTCGACGACTTCACCGGGCGCGGTGTCTATTACGGCTCGGCCATGACCGAGGCCTCCGAATGCGCCGACCACGATGTCTACATCGTCGGCGGGGCGAATTCGGCGGGCCAGGCGGCGGTGTTCCTGTCCCGCAACGCGCGCATGGTGCATCTGGTGGTCCGCTCGGATTCACTGGAGAAGTCCATGTCGCACTATCTGATCCAGCAGATCGCGCAGATACCGAATATCCGCGTGCATACCAGTACCGAGGTGACCGCCGCCGACGGCGACGACCACCTGCAGCGGATCGTGCTGCGCAATAGCGAGGCCGGTACGGAAGAAAAAGCGGAGGCGGAACGGTTGTTCCTGTTCATCGGTGCCGCACCACAGACCGACTGGCTCGACGGCGTGGTCAAACGGGACGAGGCGGGCTATGTGCTCGCCGGTCCCGATCTGCTCGTCGACGGGATCAGGCCCGTGGGCTGGGAGCTACCCAGACCGCCGCACCACCTGGAGACCAGCGTCCCCGGGGTTTTCGTGGCGGGCGACGTACACGCCGATTCGGCGAAGCGGGTGGCCTCGGCAGTCGGCGAGGGTGCGATGGCGGTCATGCTCGTGCACCGCTACCTGGCGTGATAGGAGGCTGGACCATGAATTCGAAGGACACAGCGGATCGCCGCAGCCATTTGGTCTGCGATCCGGCGGAACTGCGCAGCCTCTTCCTCTTCGAAAAGCTCACCGACGAACAGGTGGAGCTGCTGTGCGCCGATGGCCGCATCGAGATCATCGAGCCGGGGCTGGTCTTCCGCGAGGGCGATGCGGCGACCTGCTTCTACGTGATGATCGACGGTGAGGTACAGCTCACCAAGTTGTCGGGCGGCACGGAGATCGAGACGACGCGCACCGACTACCGCGGCTCCTACGCGGGCGCGTGGACCGCCTACCTCGGCGACAAGGTCGACCAGACCTATAACGGCTCGATGTACGTGACCCGCAGGTCGCGGTTCTTCGTCCTCGACGCAGGCGCCTTCGCGCGGATGATGCACGACTGGTTCCCGATGGCCGTGCACCTGCTCGAGGGCGCTTTCTTCGGCAACCGCAAGAGCAATGAGCGGATCGCCCAGCGCGAACGCCTGCTGGCGCTCGGCTCACTGTCGGCCGGTCTGACCCACGAGCTGAACAACCCGGCCGCCGCCGCGGTGCGCGCCACCTCCGGTCTGCGCGACCGGATCGCGGGTATGCGGCACAAGCTGGCGATGATGGCGCAGGGCAAATTCGATACGGCGTCGCTGGAGGCGCTGGTGCGTCTGCAGGAGGAGGCCGCGGCCCAGGTCGCCAAGGCCCCCGAGCTCACCACGCTGGAGGCCTCCGAGCGCGAGGATCTGCTCAGCGAATGGCTGGACGATCATGGCATCGATGACAGCTGGAATCTGGCACCGAATTTCGTGCAGGCCGGTTTCGATATCGATTGGCTGGAAAGGGTTTCGGCCACCCTGGAGGACTGCCAGGAGCAGGTGTTCCAAGGTGCGATCCGGTGGCTGAACTACACCATCGAGACCGAACTGCTGATGAACGAGATCGCCGACTCGACCACGCGGATCTCCACATTGATCGGTGCGGCCAAACAGTATTCGCAGATGGACCGGGCGCCGTTCCAGGTGGTCGACATCCACGACCTGCTCGACAGCACGCTGGTGATGCTCAGCCGCAAGATCGGCGACGGCGTGCGGGTGGTCAAGGAGTACGACCGCACGCTGCCCCAGGTGCCCTGTTACGCGGCGGAATTGAACCAGGTGTGGACCAACCTGATCGACAACGCGGTCTACGCGATGCAGGGTCAGGGCACGCTGACCATCCGCACCCGGCACGAAAACGACTGCGCCGTCATCGAAATCGGCGATACCGGGCCGGGCGTGCCCGCCGCGACGCGCAGCCGCATCTTCGAACCGTTCTTCACCACCAAGCCGGTCGGCGAGGGTACCGGTCTGGGCCTGGACATTTCGTTCCGGATCGTGGTGAACAAGCACGGCGGCGATATCCAGCTCGACTCCGAGCCGGGCGATACGCGATTCACGGTATGGCTGCCGCTGCACCGTCCCGAGGAAGAAGGCACCGAGTCCGGCGACAATCAGGCGCAATCCGAAGCCAATGCAGGAGGTCAGTGATGACACAGGAGTTGGATGGCATCGACCCGGCGGTCGCGCCGAGCGGGACCGGCTGCGTGGAATGCGAAGCGAACCAAGGCTGGTGGGTGCACCTGCGCCGATGCGCGCAGTGCGGGCATATCGGCTGCTGTGACACCTCACCGGCGCAGCACGCCTCCAAGCACGCGAAGGAGAGCGGGCATCCGTTCATCCAGAGCTATGAGCCGGGCGAGGATTGGTTCTTCGACTTCCGCTCCGACGAGATGTACAGCGGCGGACCGGAACTCGCCCCGCCGCACCACCACCCGGCGGATCAGCCGACGCCCGGCCCGCGCGGCCGGGTGCCCGCCGACTGGCAGGCGCATATCCACTGATCATCAGGGATCGTCGTGGAGGCTCCATGACACCCACCCGATCCCACCCGGTACCCTGCACCGAACGCGCCGGAGATTTCGGCGCAGCGAGTCACCGGAGAACGCAAGTGATCAAGCGAGTTACCGCCATCGCCCTGGCCACCGGGGCGGTGGTCGTCGCGCTGGCCGGATGTGGCAGTTCGGACGATGCCGGCACCGATGCGAACGGTTTGCGCAAGGGCGCGACGGGTGCCAGTACGCCCGCTAGCACCACTTCCGCGACCGGCGCAGCGCCGACCACGGTCGCCGCCGCACCGACCACCACCAAGACCACGGCGAGTTACCCCTCGCTCGGCCCCGCCTCGAGCACCACCTGCGGTGAGTTCAAGAAGCTGGACAGCACCGAGGAGAAGGCGCTGATCGAGAAGGTGCTCACGGAGAATCCCGGCAGTGAGTTCGAGGGCAGCCCGAACGTCGCACTCGGTACCGCCAAACTCGTCTGCCTGGCCCCCACCTACGCCGATACCCCGGTCGCGGTGGCCGCCGGAATCGTCGAAAAGGACAAGTAGGGCCACGCTGCTCGGTCGCAGCACCAACTCTGCACATACACAGAACGCGCGTACACAGCGGGCAGGCGCTGTGTACGCGCGTTCTACTTATGGCGCGACGATCACGGCTGGCCGGTGGCGAACGCGATCACGGCGTCGAGGAACTCCTGGCCGCCCATGACGTATCCGCCGATCAGCGCACCGGCCGGGATGCTGATGATCCACAGGAAGGGGATGAAAGCCCCGATGACGGCACCGATGACGATGCCCGGCAGGTTCTTGTTGACCTGCTCCATGAGCCGGTCGTAGGAGCTGATGTCCTTCAGCCCCGCAATGTCCTTCACCTTCGCGGTGTCCGCCGGGGTCATCGTCGAAGTCAGCGCGAGGGTGTGGCCGTCCGCGCTGATCTGCTGGCTCACCGCGATCGGGAGCCCTGCGACCTCGGAGTGCAGCGGCACCTGGTCCACCGTCACGCCGTCGTTGGACTTCAGCAGCACTGCGGCACCGTCCGAGGCGAGCTCGAACCGGCCGCTGTCGACCGCCCAGGTGATGGTCTTATCCGTTGGGGAAACCGTTGTGTGGTAGCCGATTCCCTGCTCCACGCCCGAGGTGAACACGGCCTGCTCGATTGCCGCCGGTTGCGCGTGCGCGGTACCGCCGGCAATTCCCACTGCCGTAATGGCCATGACCGCGATTGCGCTGAACTTACCGAACTTCATTCTTTGAATCCCCTCCAAAATGATGGCCGTCCCATCTGGATCGGCCGCCGATGACGTTACAGCGTCCGCAAGTTGCTGGGGCACAAGGGTTTTAGCGTGATCACCCAGACATGCGTACCAATCGTCGCGGCGAAATGACTGGTCAGCGGCCTCGACAATGGCGGCACGTACAATCGGTGATACAGGTGACGTACTGACGACGTTTTCGGTTCCGTGAAAATGTTCACAATTTGTTTGCCGAGCGAAAGTTGCGAACCGGGGTGCGCATCGGTGGCGATTTTCCGGCCAACTGCGCCCGCGCGCGAGGCAGAATGGCACAGTGGCAGAACTTGCGCTCACCGCTCGACTGAATCCCTCCGCCGCCGACGCCCGGCGCGGGGTGGTCCGGCTGCATCCGGAGGCGCTGACCGCGCTCGGGCTGCGCGAGTGGGACGGGATCGCGCTGATCGGGTCGCGCCGGACCGCGGCGGTGGCCGGGGTCGCCCCGGCCGGCACGCCGGCCGGAGTGGCGCTGCTCGATGATGTGACGCTGTCCAACGCGGGTCTGCGCGAGGACGCGACGGTGGTGGTGTCCCCCGCGACCGTGTACGGCGCCAAGCAGATCTCGGTCAGCGGTTCGGTACATGCCACCAGGACCATTCCGGCGGCGACGCTGCGGCAGGCGCTGCTCGGCAAGGTGGTGACGGTGGGCGACGCGGTTTCGCTGCTCCCGCGCGACCTCGGCCCCGATATCAGCTCTTCGGCTGCCACCCAAGCACTTTCGCGCACCTTCGGCATCGCGTGGACCACCGAACTGCTGACCGTCACCACGACCGATCCGACGCGCGGTCCGGTGAGTGTGCAGCCGAATACCGCGGTGGTCTGGGGCGCGGGTGCGGTCGCGGCCCGGGATTCCGCCGATCGGGCGGCGGCCGGCATCCCGATCCCCGCCGGTGAGGCCTCGCGCGGCGTCACCGAAGCGGCGGCGCTGCAGACCATGGCCGGGACCGACGCGGCGGGCGAGGGCTGGAGCGCGACGGTCGGCGAAGTCGCCATTCCCGTCGAGGACCTGGCGGGTGCGCACGGGCAGGCCGCGAAACTCCAGGAATGGCTCAGCCTCGCGCTCGATGAACCCGAACTGCTGAAAACCCTTGGTGCCACACCACATCTCGGAGTTCTGATCACCGGTCCCGCCGGCGTGGGCAAGGCAACCCTGGCGCGCGCGGCCACCGCGCCCCGTCGCATCGTCGAGCTGGACGGACCGACGGTCGGCGCGGCCGAAAGCGGTGCGCGACTGCGTGAGGTCGCCGCCGCGGTGGCCGAAATCGGTTCCGGTCGGGGTGGAATCCTGCTCGTCACCGATATCGACGCGCTGCTGCCCGCGCAGGCCGAGCCGGTCGCCACCCTCATCCTGGACCAGCTGCGCGCGGCGGTCTTCGAACCCTGCCTCGCATTCCTGGCGACCACCGCACATCCGGCCGGTATCGATCCGCGGCTGCGCGCACCCGATCTCTGCGATCGCGAACTCGCCCTGGCACTGCCGACCGCGGCGGTGCGCAAGGCGCTGCTCGAGCAGTTGCTGCGCAAGGTGCCGACCAACGATCTCAAGCTCGACGAGATCACCTCGCGCACACCAGGATTCGTGGTCTCCGATCTCGCCGCACTGTGTCGGGAGGCGGCGCTGCGCGCGGCATCGCGGGCCAGCAAACAGCATTCGGAACCGGAGCTCACCCAGGACGATCTACTCGGCGCCACCGGCGTGATCCGGCCGCTATCGCGTTCCGGGACAGAGGAACTCGCGATCGGCAGCCTCAGCCTCGATGACGTCGGCGATATGATCCAAACCAAACAGGCGCTCACCGAAACCGTGCTCTGGCCGCTGCACCACCCGGATTCGTTCGCCCGCCTCGGTATCGATCCGCCGCGCGGCGTCCTGCTGTATGGCCCGCCGGGCTGCGGTAAGACCTTCCTGGTGCGCGCGTTGGCGGGTACCGGGCAGCTCAGCGTGCACGCGGTCAAGGGCGCGGAGCTGATGGACAAATGGGTCGGCGCGTCCGAGCGCGCGGTGCGCGAATTGTTCCAGCGCGCACGCGATTCCGCGCCCTCGCTGATCTTCCTGGACGAGGTGGACGCGCTCGCACCGCGCCGCGGTCAGAGCGGCGACTCCGGCGTTGGCGACCGCGTGGTCGCGGCACTGCTCACCGAACTCGACGGCGTGGAACCGCTGCGCGATGTGGTGGTGCTCGGCGCGACGAACCGGCCGGAGCTGATCGATCCCGCGCTGCTGCGCCCTGGCCGGTTGGAGCGCCTGATCTTCGTGCCGCCACCGGACGGCGACGCACGACTGGCGATCCTGAGCGCCGCAGGCAAGTCGGTGCCGCTCGCGGCGGATGTCGATCTCGCCGCGCTCGCCACCGACCTGGACGGTTACTCCGCCGCCGACTGCGCCGCGCTGCTGCGCGAGGCCGCGCTGGCCGCGATGCGCCGCGATGTGGACGCCGCCGATGTCACCGTGGGGGATGTGGCGGCGGCCAGGGCCGTGGTGCGACCGTCGCTCGACACCGATCAGGTCGAGTCGCTGCGCCGCTACGCCGACAACCGCGGATAGTCCTGCGGGGTGCGGTCGATCGCGAGGCCACCAGCCGTTGGGTGTGTTTCGCGGCCGCGGACCCCTATCAGGTGCGTAAGTTGCGAGTATGCAACCTATTACGCGTTATTCGGCGGCCATTATCGCCGTGCTCGGCTCGGCCTTGCTGATCACCGGCTGCGGTAAATCCGATTCCGCGCCCGAGCGCGAGGTCACGGTGGTCGGCACCGGCCAGGTGCGCGGCGTGCCGGACACCCTGAAGGCGGATCTCGGCGTCGAGGTGAACGCCGACAATGTCTCCACCGCGATCGCCGGCGCCAACGAAAAGGCCAAGGCGATGACCGACGCCATGGTTGCCGCCGGACTCGCCCGCGAGGATGTGCAGACCACCGACGTGTCCATCCAGCCGCAGTACAGTCCGGACGGACACGTCATCTCCGGCTACCAGGCCACCAACACGGTCCACATCGTGATCCGCGATCTGACCAAGAGTTCGGCGATCCTGGACGCCGGAACCAAGGCGGGCGGCAACAGCACTCGGATGCGCGGGGTGTCGTTCGCGATCGACGATGATTCGAAATTGCTCGCCGACGCTCGCTCGCGTGCCTTCGCCGACGCCAAGTCCCGCGCCGATCAGTACGCGGTGCTCGCCGGAATGAAGCTGGCGGACGTCATCACCATCAACGAGGCGAGCAGCCGCGACGACAGCACCCCGAAGGTCGGCGCCGCGGATTCGTTCCAGCTCGAGCCGGGCACCCAGACGGTGACCTTCACGGTGAAGGTCACCTGGGGCCTCGGCTAGTTACTGGAAGTTGGGCAGCGTGACGACCTGGGCGGCATAGGACAGACCCGCGCCGAAGGCGATCAGCAGCGCGGTATCGCCCGGCTTGGATTCGCCCTTGCGCAGCAGCGCCTCCATGGCCAGCGGAATCGAGGCGGCCGAGGTATTGCCGGTCTCCTCGATATCGTTGGCCAGCGCGCAGTGCTCGGGCAGCTTCAGCACCCGGGCCATGATCTCGATGATCCGCCCGTTGGCCTGGTGCGGGATCATCGCGTCCAGGTCATCGGTGGATAGGCCGGCGCGATCGATGGCGTCGCGGCAGACCTTCTCCAGCGAATGCGCGGCCCAGCGGAACACCGCCGTGCCTTCCATGGCGAGATACGGCCGGACCGCGTCCAGGCCCTTTTCCTCGATCTCCTCGAAGAATTCGATCCAGTCCTTGTCCTGCCGGATCGCGTGGTGCTGGGTGCCGTCCGAACCCCACACCGTCGGCCCGATGCGCTGCTCTTCGGACGGTCCGACCACCACCGCGCCCGCGCCATCGGCGAACAGGAATGCGGTGGAGCGGTCCTTCGGGTTGATGGTGTCGGTCAGTTTTTCGACGCCGATCACCAGCACATGTCCGGCGGTTCCGCCGCGCACCAGATCCGAGGCCAGGGCGAGCGCGTGACAGAAGCCCGCGCATCCGGCCGAGATATCGAACGCCGCCGTCCCGTTCATGCCCAGCTCGGTCGCGATCCGCGGCGCGGCCGCCGGCGTCAGCAAGAGGTGGGTGGACGTGGCGACGATGATGCAGTCGACCTGATCGACCTCGATACCCGCGGATTCGAGCGCGCCGCGGGAAGCCGCGACGCTCATGCTCTGAATCGTCTCTTCCTTCGAGGCGAACCGCCGCGTCTTTATTCCGGACCTGGTGCGGATCCACTCGTCACTCGAGTCGATCGGCCCGGCCACCTCGTCGTTGGTGACGATTCGAGCGGGGCGGTAAACGCCGAGCCCGAGGATCGCCGTGTGCTCCGCCCCTGTTGTCTGGGCGATTCGAGCAGCCATTGTGCGTCTCCTATGTACCTGCGGCGGCGCCGCCGGGTTGTACCCCGAAGCATCTAAATGAGTCCCTCATCGGCCCATCACCTACGTCACCGTAGACATGAGGCCCCCTCATATTAGCTCGTGGCGCGCGCAATGGCAGTGCGTATTCTCACATTTGCCGGGTATACCCTCGAAGCACGCCCATTTGCTGTTGCGCGTGGCCCCAACTAGTGATTCGAGGACACCATGCTCGGACTCGGGATTATCGGGTGGATCATCATCGGCGGACTCGCCGGCTGGATTGCCAGCAAGTTCATGAAGACAGACGCCCAACAGGGCATCCTTCTCAATATCGTGGTCGGCGTGGTCGGCGGCCTACTCGGTGGCTTCCTACTGAAGATCCTCGGGGTCGATGTGGAAGGCGGCGGGCTCTGGTTCAGCTTCTTCACCTGCCTCGGCGGCGCGGTCATTCTCTTGTTCCTGGTGAAGCTCTTCACCGGCCGTAAAGCCCTGCACTGAGAACAGGTGCCACAGGCTCCACTCCCGTAAGGTGTGAACGCTTGCGCCGGACCTATTGTTGAGGGGCGCAATCCCTGCATCTAGCACGAAAGAGGAGCCTGTGGCACGCCGTCCCACCCCGCCGGGCACGCCCGAAACGACCGGAGTCGGCCATATCGTCGATCTGGTCCGGGCCGCGATTCCCCCGCTGCATCCCGCCGGACTGCCCTTCGTCGCGGCGCCGCTCGCAGTGGCGGTCGTCGGCGGCAAGCGCAAGTGGGTGCGCCGCACGGGTCTGCTGGCCGCCGCCGCCTGCGCGACGTTCTTCCGGCATCCGAACCGGGTGCCGCCGAACCGGGCCGGTGTGGTCGTCGCCCCCGCGGACGGTGAGATCGCGCTCGTCGATAACGCGACTCCACCTGCGGAATTGGGCCTCGGCGATCAGCCGCTGCCGCGCGTGAGCATCTTCCTGTCGGTGCTCGACGTGCATGTGCAGCGCACACCGATCTCCGGCACCGTGCGCACCGTACTGCACCAGTCCGGCCAGTTCCGTTCGGCCGATCTGCCCGAGGCGAGTGCGGTGAACGAGCGCAACAGCATGGTCATCGACACCGCGGGAGGTGCGCAGATCGTGGTCGTGCAGATCGCGGGCCTGCTGGCGCGGCGCATCGTCTGCGACGCCCGAACCGGCGACAAACTGACCATCGGTGATACCTACGGCCTGATCCGTTTCGGCTCCCGTGTCGACACCTACTTCCCCGCGGGCACCGAGCTACTCGTCGAACCCGGACAGCGCACGATCGGGGGCGAAACCGTTCTGGCCGTACTTTCCACTGACTCATGATGGAGCAGGCTCTGCCCACACCGCAGCGAAGGCGCCGGACCATCCGGCTGTTGCCGAGCATCGTGACAATCCTGGCGCTGTGCGCCGGACTGTCCGCGGTGAAGTTCGCCCTGGACGACAAGCTCGACATCGCCCTGGCCATGGTCGGCGCGGCGGCCGTGCTGGACACCCTCGACGGTCGGCTGGCCCGGATGCTGGACGCCACCACCAAGATGGGCGCGGAACTCGATTCGCTCTCCGACGCCATCTCCTTCGGCGTCGCGCCCGGCCTGATGCTCTATATCGCGTTGCTGGACAGCAATAGCGCGGGCTGGGTATTCGCGTTGGTTTTCGCGGTGAGCATCGTGTTGCGGCTGGCCAGGTTCAACACCCTGCTCGACGACGACACTCGGCCGGAGTGGTCGCGGGAGTACTTCGTCGGTGTGCCCGCCCCAGCGGCCGCGTTGATCGCACTGGTGCCGATCGCGCTGTACGTGCAGTTCGGTGACGGGTGGTGGGTCGGCTTCTACGAGGTCGGGATCTGGACGGTCTTCTCGGCGGCATTGGCGGTCAGCACGATTCCGACGCTGGCGATGAAGTCGGTGTCGGTGGCGCCACAGGCCGCGGCCGGGCTGCTGGTGCTGGTCGCGCTCGCGGCGGCGGCGCTGGTCACCTATCCGATCGTGCTGCTGCTGGTCCTGGTCGCGCTGTATCTCGGGCACATCCCGTTCGCCTGGCATTCGCAGCGCTGGGTCGCCGCGCGCCCGGAGACCTGGCAGCACAAGCCGGCCGAGCGCCGGGCCCAGCGCCGCGCACAGCGGCGGCTGCCCGCGATCCGTCGTCCGGCGATCCGTGGGGCCAGTCGCCTGCGGTTGCGCAGTCCGGGCAAGGAGCGTCGAATGGACGATCTGCACCACTGAAAGCGTGTCCGACCAGCCCGTGTGGGTTGGTCGGACACCGCCCTTCTCGGGCGGGCCGAACCCGAGTGTTCCCCACGCTGATCATTCGACTCGCCCGAATCACCGACCAGCAGACTCGAGTCCCCGGATACGCTCCGAGCGTTTATCCGCTGATGACACCTTGCCTGGTATTCCTTAAGGAATCATCAAGGCCAGGCGACCATGCTGCGGCTATGAGCACTCTTGCGGCGCTTGGTGGTTCGGGGTTCTGGGGATTCGATGCAGGAAGGGTTTTCGGTGGGGGCCGGACCATCGGTCGCTCTACCGAACTCCCGAGGGCCTGGTCGGTCCCGACCGGTACCGTCATCTTCGGCGGCCGAGCGCGGAAGAAGGTGGCGGTGGAAGCGGATGGATTGCGCGAATTCCAGGCGCATCGCCCGCGCCTGTTCGCGCTCGCCTATCGGATGCTCGGATCCGGGACCGAGGCCGAGGACGCGGTGCAGGAGACCTACCTGCGCTGGGATAGCGCCGACCGCAGCACGATTCGCTCGGCCGAGGCCTGGCTGACCACCGCGATCGTGAATCTCTGTCGCACCTGGCTGGTTTCGGCGCGGGCCCGCCGCGAAACCTATGTCGGACCCTGGCTGCCGGAGCCGGTGCCGACCGCGCGCGGTGAGCTCGGGCCGCTGGAGTCGGTGGAGGAGCGCGAGCTGGTATCGCTGGCGCTGCTCACCGCGCTGGAGCGGTTGAGCCCGGTCGAGCGGGCCGTCTTCGTCCTGCGCGAGGCGTTCGGTTACGCCCATCGGGAGATCGCGGACATGCTCGCGGTGACCGAGGCCAATTCGCAGCAGATCTTCCGGCGGGCGAGTGTGCGAGTGCGGGAAGGGCGGCCGCGCTTCGATGTTCCGGCCGATCAGGGCCGCGAGCTGATCGAGCGCTTCCTGAAGGCGGCGCGCATCGGGGATGTCGAGGCGCTGGAACGGATGCTCGCTGCCGATGTCGTCTCGACGGCCGATGGCGGCGGCCTGGTCAACGCGGCCCGGCGGCCGATTGTCGGCGCCGCGGCGGTCGCGCGCTACCTGGCCGGTCTGTTCCGCTGGGAAGTGCCCGGCATGGTGATCGTGCTGGAGGAGATCAACGGTGCGCTCGCGGTGGTCGTGCGGTCGGCGGGGGAGCCGATGCTGGTCGTCGGTGTGGACACCCTCGGCGAGGTGGTGACCGCGCTGCGGTTGATCGTCAACCCGGACAAGCTGGCCCATATCGGCCGGGTCGACGGAGTAGTGGCGGAGTGACGTACGTCATGCCGAGAAGTTGTCAGGGATCGGGGGCCTGCCCGGTCTAAGAGGTGTCGGCCGATCGAAAGGGAGCCACAAATACGACTTACCCGACAGAGGGCGCATTCCCGCCGCGATTACAGCGGCGTGGGAGCGGGCGAACATCCGATCCGACTGACCATCCCTCCTGGCTGGTGACGCGGTTCCCTCATGCGGCGTTCGGAAAACGACCGTCTATCGTACGCGAACACAACGATCGCCCTGGCTGTGATTGTTCGAAGTCGTGTACAGTGCTGGGCTGCGGATTCCGGTGTGGCTGAACGGGACTGCGAACATCGGCGTGTCCCGCAGTCGCCTGCAGCAGGGTTCCTTCAGCTCGTACTCGTCTTCAGCACTGGGGTCATGGGATGGTGGGGGATTCGTTGCCGGAGCGGGGCCGCCAGGCATGGCGAGCCCAGCGTTATACATCAGTCGGCTTCGATGACCGGCGTCGAGCTCGGGAACTCCGGCGGCAGACCGTCCGGAGGAACCGTCCCGCGTACCAACCCCGCGAGATAGGAGGTCATGCCTCCCGCGTACGCGCACCAGTCGTCGTTGCGACCACTGACCAGAACCGACCATGACGCGCTGTCTGCTTCCGATGTCTTCCAGTAGAAGACGTCACCCTCCGAGGAATCGCCCCAGGGGAGGAGTCCGCCTGGCTCGGGGAACGGGACATGGCCATGCGACATCCCGGCGTTACGAAGCTCCGCCAGGTTGCCGAGGAGCTCCTGCACACCGGCGAGGAAATACTTCTCTTCGCCGGGGGACGGGATGTGCAGCCCCAGGAAGTCGTTCACCGTGAAAGGCGGGTATGTTTCCGCGAGAGCGACGAAGTCCGGGGGCAGTACGACACCGGTCTCACGCTGGATGAACTCCCAGTCGATGTTCCGGCGTTCGGCCGACCGAATGTCCAGCAAGGCTGGTACGGCCTGCTCCAGTTCTCGCAGACTCATCAGGTCACCTGACTTCCCGGACGTTATTACGAGGACACCATGCACCGCACCGCCCCGCCAAGGTCGTACCGGGTGTGTTCGCGGTCGGTGTAGGCCTTCACACACGACGGGTCGTCGATACCCAGCTGCTCGGCCAGGTAGTGACCAGATCGGCCGGAACCTCCAGCCGATCAGCCAGGAACAGGCCCAGGTACCGGACCGTGACCAAGCTGTACCGGCGAATACCGATCACGTCCTCACCACAGGCCTTGGCGTGTCCTTCTCCCAACTCGCCTCTGCTCGTCCCCAGAGAGTGTCGTCCTCCAGCGGGCACTCGGGGAAGTCACCCAGCATTATCCGGGTGAGGAACTCGGCCATACCGCAGTCGTAGCGACGAAACAGGGCGTCACCGCGATTGAACACGAGCACCGGCCACGCCGCCGGATCCTCCCCGGAGGCGTCCCAGCACATCAGGTCGGCGGAGGAGTCGACTCCCCAGGTGATCAGGCGCGGGGAAGTCCCTTCCAGCTCGGCAGACTTGTCCGCGCTGTCCCACGTAATCTCGGCGGTCATTCCGGCACCGAAAACGACTGCACGCATGACAGTTCTGGTCGCGAAATTCGGCACCACTCGCTCGCAGCGCCGCCGCCGGATTTCTGGCAGAAGCGCCCCTACCCCGGGCAAGTCGGGTTTCCGGGATTGGCGGTCACGAGGTGGGGCACGTCTGGGGGTCGGTGGCCAGGGTGCCCTTGACATGCAGGGACAGGTCCCACACAGTGATGTCGGTGTCCTGGTCGCTCACGACGCGCAGTTGCACCGCTGCCGGGTCCGCGCCGGCGGCTACGGTGATTTCGGCTTTGGTGATGATTGTCAAGGTCTGGCCGTAGTTGTCCAGTACGGAGGTGGTTGCCGGGATCGGTGTGCGGTCGCGGAGTAGTTCCAGTGCGAGGGTGCCCGGCGCATTGTCGAGGTCGATGGTGGCCTCGGCCCAGATCCGGTAGGCCATCATCCCCGGCGCCAGTCCGCCGCCGGCCAGGGTGATTGTCGCGGCGGGGCAGTCAGGGTCGTGGGGCTCGATCAGGGGCCGAACCTCACCGGTGCGCCCGTACAGTTCCTGATCCCCACCGAGACCCTCGGCATACCGCAGCGACACCGGCACACCCCCGGCAAGTGTCAGGCCCTGCCCACCCGGCCGCAACATTTCGCCAGCATGGACGTAGCGCGCCGACGGCGTGAACCCGTAGTCGTGGATCCAATCCCGCGCCAGAGTCCAGCGCGCCTCACCCGGTGCATCGCCGATCAACGTGGTCGCGAGGTCGAACGTGCCGGTGACCACGGCAAGCAGGAATGCGGCCATACCACCGTCGAACCGCCGCCACGACGGATCCGAAATGTGGCGGAAGACCACCACCACCGGCCAGTCGTCCGGGTCCTTGCCCTCGGTCAGCCAACAGAGCCTGTCGCCGTTGTAATTGCCGCCCCACTGCAGCAGCCCGCCCGGCGCCGGATACCCGGGAAAGGGCATCTCCAAGGATTCGTAAACACCGTAGCCGTTGTCCTCTTCGGCTACATCCACCAAGGTGCTCAGAGTCGAGGTGTCATCCTGCTGCCAGGCGGGGTAGTTGACGCCGAGTTCGTCGTTGATCGCCCCGTCGCCGTATAGATCGATGAAGTCCCGATAGTCGCGCGGCAGCCCGACCGCCATCGCCTCCTCGATTCGCGTCCAGGGCGGGGCGATCACCGGACCCAGCGGCGAGGGCGGCATGACCACACTCAGCTGCGCTACTGCAGGGTGCACGAGACGCCTTCCTTCCAAGGCCCGACGCGGGGCTGGACGCAGATACCTGTTCAGTAAGCCGTGGCGGCGGCCCGGGCCGAGGTGGCGCGCAGTTGGCAACAGCGTAGGGAACTCGATCTCGGGGTGCCGTTAATGCCCACCACGTCTGAGAAGTTGTTGAGCTGAAACTGACGGCCCGGCAGACCCGCCACGAAGGCGCTGGTGTCGACATTGGCGACCAAACGATGTCGCGATTGGCGATCAGAACCAGGCCGGGTTCCGGGTCCGCGTCGTGCGCGGTTGTTCGCGCCACTGGAACTCACGTGAGGAAAGGCGGGAAAACCACAGATCAGCGCACTGACATTCTGGCGGGAACTCTCAATGACTCGCCGGGCCGGACCGCATTGACCGGTCGGACCGCGGCCTGGTTCAAGGAGCAGATCGTGCGGGGCGCCGGGCGATCGGCCCGTCCCTGAATGTTCATGTTCCGATGCGGTGGGGAACTTTCTCACGCGCACTGAAAACCGATCGTCAACCAAGGGTTGACGACGATTGATCGTCAACTTATGGTTGACGTATGACATCCAATATTCGACTCGACGATCTGATCGAGGGCATCAAGAAGGCGCGTCCGGACGACGTACTCGAACAACTCTCCGATGCGGTGGTCACGGCCGGGCATCTCGGCGAAGTCGCCGATCATCTGATCGGCCACTTCGTGGACCAGGCCCGCCGCTCCGGCGCCTCGTGGACCGATATCGGCGCCAGCATGGGCGTCACCAAGCAGGCGGCGCAGAAGCGGTTCGTATCGAAGGGCCCCGGTGATCCGGCGGCCGCCGCGGCCATGGATCCCAGAGCGGGCTTCGCGAAGTTCACTCCCCGGGCGCGCAAAGTGGTCGTGGCATCTCAGGAGGCCGCGCGTGCGGCCGGCAATGCGGAGATCGTCGTCGGCCATCTGATCCTCGGCCTACTGGCCGAGCCGGAGGGCCTCGGCGCGAAAGAGATTGTCGTACAGGGCGGCTCGCTCGAAACGGTCCGCGAGATCGCGACGGCGGGTTTGCCCGAGCGGGCCGATGAGTTGCCCGCGCTGGTTCCCTTCGATGCGGAGGTGAAGAAGGTACTCGAACTGACCTTCCGCGAGGCGCTTCGCCTCGGCCACAACTACATCGGCACCGAGCACATCCTGCTCGCGCTGCTGGAGCAGGAGAACGGCCAGGGCCTGTTCGCGGGCGTCGGCGTCTTTAAGCCGCCGGTCGAAGCCCATCTGGGCGAACTGCTTTCGGTGATTGCCGCCGAGAAGTCATGAGCCGGGGACGGGTGCCGACGGCGAAGATGTGCACCGGGTCCGCTGCGCCCGTGGTGTTCGTCGTCGGTCCGTCCCGGCTCAGGCCGCTTCGACGTCGAATTGCCTGGGCGCTGATCGGGATTCGATCGGCCCATGCGGCGAGAATGCGGCAGCGGCGTGCCGTTCGATCCCGGGGTGTTTCGGTGCGGCGAGGCTCGCGGACGCCGGTTCTGCTCGAATATCGCCGCCCCGTTGCGGCCTGAGTGGTGCGCAGCGGCACCGTATTCGGGATGGACCGGCAGAGCTACGCCACCACCGGCGACGATGCCTTCCTCGACGGCGGCCTTGGCGTTGCGCACGGCATCTTCGATGCGGTGCTTGTGCTCCTCGAGCTCGACCTCGGTTGCGGCACCGGCCTTGATCACCGCAACACCGCGGGCCAGCTTCAGACGCTCCTGCAGCTTCTCCCGGTCGTAGTCCGAATCCGAGTTCTCGATCTCGGTGCGGATCTGCGCAACACGGCCCGACATGATCCGGTGAACGTGCGGATATGTAGTCGTGGCGGGAACCACTTGGGGCTGTGATCAGTGGGCGGCGGCCATGACCAGATCGCGGTAGGGCAGGCCGACGACAGGGTGATCGGCAGCTCGTCGGCGGTGAGGTAGGGGCGCGGCGTCGAGTTGGGATGCCAGGAACGCGACGGCCGCGCCGCCACCTGGGCCGATCTCGATGACGTGCGGCTCGGGATCGGCGACCCGCGAAAGGACACGGTGGACGAGTAGACCTTTCTCGTGGCCGTGGTCGTTTGCGGCCACGTCGAGGTAGGTGGTCTCCGATTTCTGTTGGTGGGCAAAGGAATTCGCTGTACCAATCATGGCGCACCGTTGGGTTCTGGTCTGGGGGTGTGGCCGGTCGACACGAGAGCGACTAAGGCATGAGGTAGCGATATTCATAGGGCGGTCGGGTAGTTCGGCAGTGCCATCGCTCCCGACATCGAGCATGTTTCCGGCTACGAACCTCATCGGGGCTCCCGTGAGGGGTCTGGCTTCATCCGCCCGGCGTCGATCAGCACTTGCCGGGCAGCTGCCTTGCGCGGGCACTGATCGGCGCGGCACTGCCTGTGGCGCTGCATAGCCTGGTGAGCTTCGGGCACGCTCAGCAAGTTGTCGGGAGCCTCGTGCGGCCACCCGGTAGGCCACAGCCTGGCATCGGGCTGTTCAGCTCTAACCTGCTCGCGGCGGTGTTCGGCATGCCACTCGGCCTGTACACGGTCCACAAGCTCTTGCGCTGACGTACTGTCCGAATCCTCTTCCCGCCACCAGTTGAACCCCATCGTCATCCCCTCCCATGGCCGAACACTTCAATCCCGACCTCCTGGACCTCAGCGATGAGTCCAGCGTTGATCAGGGATTCGATAACGCTGCCGATGTCCTCGCCTCGAGCGGCGATCATCTGAGTCCAGGTGAACCGATGGCCCGTCGAACCGTCCGGATAGACCGGCGTCCAGGTGCCATCGTCGTAGCACAACCATTGACACGGAAGCTCTTCGGACTCCTCGCTGGCATCGGGCATGGCCTCCAACGCGGAAGCCAACCGGGCCAACTCCTGTGCCGTGGTATCTACTTGGCTCTGTAGGCCATTGACTCTGCGGTCTGGATGTTCGGTTGCAATCTCGCTCTTCAGCTCTGCGGCCACGTTTTCCAGTTCTCGCAGAACCTCGGAAAAGCTGATGTGCGGCGGCGTCTCGTTTGGGCCGTAATTCTCGTCGTTCCGAGTCATAAGCTTTGCCTCCCTGCGATTTGATGACCATTTGCGGGTGACACGTCGTCTGCCTCGGCTTCTCGCCACCGGTTGAACTTCATCGCGTTCGCCCCCGTTGTGTCGGCTGTCATTGGTTGCACGCCACCCGGCGAGGTGATGAACACCGCTGGCGGCTCACTGCTGACGGTGGGTCCATGGGGAAGAAGAACGAGGACGCGCCCGCCGGGTGGGTGCTGGCTCTCAGCCTCGCACCCGTAACTGGCTCTTGACACCTGCGCAGCGGTTCAACTTTCGTCAGGTTTTTGGGCATTCTGACCTGGGGTTTTGGTTGGAAGGCATGCATGATGCCCATTAGAATGGGTAACTTTGAGAAGTCTGTTGTGTTCCCGGTCGCGAAGAGGTGCGTAGGTGGGAGTCTCAAGGCCGCAGAGGGCGGACCCCGGCAAGCAATCGTTGAGCCCGCAGGCGCGAGGGCGAGAGATGGCCGCGATGGGCAAGAAGTTATGGGCCGAACTGGGGTCGGCGCGAAGCGCAGCTACTGAGCTATTGGCCCGGTACCCAGATGTGCCGAGCTTGCAGGCGTACCGGTATGCAGCTGGCCTATCTCAGGATATGGCTGCTGAGCGTTATAACGAAGTCACGGGGAATCAGACAAGCCTGGGTGGCACGTCGATCAACGCGTGGGAAACGTGGGCGCGAGGGCGTGGCCAAGGATCGCCCCCGTCGTTGTCGAGCGTGCTGATCCTGTGCGCCGCCTATGGCCGTGGCCCGGTTGGAGCGGCGGAAGAATATGTGTCACCGACCGAGTTGATTGCCGAAGCCTATGAACGTCTGCCGATTGAAGATCAGCTATCGCTCAAGCGGTTCACCGAAAACAATCAACCCCGACACGAAATCACGCGCAGACAGCTGCATTCCATTTCAGTGACACCGGAGTTCGGCCCAGCTTCCGACGAAACGACAAGTCAGGTGGGCGGCGAGTTCACCCTTTCGGTGCCCACAGTCGAACACGGCAACTCGGACATCCTTGTGTACTCGCTACCTAATCCGCAACCAGGGCAGCTACTCGATTTGACCTGGGAAACGTTCGGGGTCGGGATCGAACAAGTGTCAAGGCAAATCAAGAACGTCGGCAAACGCTTGGATGTGGATGCCTGCTTCGGCGTGAACGAGGCAGGGCTTGTTATGGCAACTTTTCTTGCTTCGTCTCGTTTCTCCCGCTGCAAGATCGGCTACCTACGCTGCAATAAAATTCGTGACGGTATCAATTTGGATGACGCATCACATTTCCCTGAAACCAGGAGTGCACCGACAATATTTATCTGTGACTTCGAAGTCAAACACGCCGACGTTGTCGGTTATCTCGCCCGTCGGGTACGGGAGCATTACCCGAAAGCCGAGCTGTATTTTGCCGTATTCGGCGCCATGACCAAGGGGCGAGACTTGAGGGTGCGCAGCTTCGATGAGCTGACCGGGGCGAAAATCATGCGCGCCGCCGGATTCGAAGCTATCTTTATTGCAGCGACGATGAGTCCACCTGGTATCGAACCTCCACTGGAGTTGCGATGACACCGAAAAGGCGATCACTCAATGACCAGCTCGAACACGGCTCCTGAACTGGCGCAACGCATCGCCGCAGCGGTGCGCCAGGTGATCGGAGAGATCCGTCCACAACTAATCGACGCTGCACTTACCGGCCGCCGGGCAGAAAACGTAAACCTACGTCATAGTGACAACTTCCTGTCCGACTATGATCTGTGGATGCATGAACGGTACAAAGAGGTGTTGGTCGAGCACATCCCATCGTTCGTTTATGCATCAGAGGAAGCTGATCCGGAAGTCGTCGGAGATGAATCCGATCCAGATTTATGCGTGTTGGTCGATCCTCTTGATACCAGCGAGCTGGCAGTACGTGGACTTTACGGTTATACGCATATTATGATTTACTCGCGCGCCCTGGCTCGACCTGTCATTGCGGTGGTGGGAGATATTTTCCATCATGTCCAGATATATTTGGCTGCCCGGCAAGATGGAGGCGATGATCGAGCATTGGCCATAACCGCCGATGGCGACGAACACATTCTTGACAACCCTTCGGGCGCAAGCCTTTCCGAGGCGTTGGTTACTAATTATATGATGCGCCCCGAACAGCGATTTCAACCACTTGCCCGAGAACAGCGATTCATAAAGGCACTCAGCGCACCATCTCGCGATGGAAAAGCAAGAGGTCGCATTGGTGTCGATTTCGGCTCAATTGGATTGTGTCACGTTGCTGCCGGATTCTCTGACGCCATGGTCGAATTTGCCAAGGGATTCGCAATCTGGGACCTATCTCCTGGTCACTATATTCTGCACGCCGCAGGAGGCAGCGTCATAGATCTGCGCGGAGCGCCGATCCCGCTGAACTACGATCTGGATTCATTATCCGACATCAAGAGCGCAATGAACCGGCGTCAAAAGTTCATTGCCGCCGGAAATCTCAACCTAGCAAACGAAATCCGCGCGACACTCCTTGCCGAAGACGGCCGGTAGCCGTAGAGCCGGGCGACGTCTCGACGGACTGCCGGTCATCGCAAGAAGCCCGAAGGCCGGTCCACCTGGTGGTGGACCGGCCTTCGGTTGGAAAAGTGTTGCTGGGAAACAGGACTCAGAAGTCCATGCCACCCATGCCGCCGGTCGGGTCGCCCGCGGGAGCGGCGGCCTTCTCCGGCTTGTCGGCGACAACGGCCTCGGTGGTCAGGAACAGGGCCGCGATGGAGGCCGCGTTCTGCAGGGCCGAACGGGTGACCTTGACCGGATCGGCGACACCGGCGGCCAGGAGGTCCTGGTACTCGCCCGAGTCGGCGTTCAGGCCGTGGCCGGCCGGAAGGTTGGAGACCTTCTCGGCGACAACACCGGGCTCGAGGCCCGCGTTGAACGCGATCTGCTTCAGCGGAGCCGACAGCGCGACGCGCACGATGTTCGCGCCGGTCGCCTCGTCACCGGTGAGCTTCAGGTCGTCCAGAGCCGGAGCCGACTGCAGCAGAGCCACGCCACCACCGGCGACGATGCCCTCTTCGACGGCGGCCTTGGCGTTGCGCACGGCATCTTCGATGCGGTGCTTGCGCTCCTTGAGCTCGACCTCGGTCGCGGCACCGGCCTTGATCACCGCAACACCGCCGGCCAGCTTGGCCAGACGCTCCTGCAGCTTCTCCCGGTCGTAGTCCGAATCCGAGTTCTCGATCTCGGTACGGATCTGCGCAACACGGCCCTTGATGGCCTCCGGGTCGCCCGAACCCTCGACGATGGTGGTCTCGTCCTTGGTGATGACGACCTTGCGGGCCTGGCCGAGCAGCTCGATGCCTGCGGTCTCCAGGGAGAGGCCGACCTCTTCGCTGATGACCTCGCCACCGGTCAGGATGGCGATATCGGCGAGCTGCGCCTTGCGACGGTCACCGAAGCCCGGCGCCTTGACGGCGACGGACTTGAAGGTGCCGCGGATCTTGTTCACGACCAGGGTCGACAGGGCCTCGCCCTCGACGTCCTCGGCGATGATCAGCAGCGGCTTGCCGGCCTGGATGACCTTCTCCAGCAGCGGCAGCAGGTCCTTGACGGTGGAAACCTTGGAACCGACCAGCAGGATGTACGGATCCTCGAGGACCGCTTCCTGACGCTCCGGGTCGGTCACGAAGTAACCCGAGATGTAGCCCTTGTCGAAGCGCATACCCTCGGTGAGCTCCAGCTGGAGCCCGAAGGTGTTGCTCTCCTCGACGGTGATGACGCCTTCCTTGCCGACCTTGTCCATGGCCTCGGCGATGAGCTCACCGATGGACGAGTCGCCGGCCGAGATACCGGCGGTGGCGGCGATCTGCTCCTTGGTCTCGACCTCCTTGGCGGTCTCGAGCAGCCTGGCGGTGACGGCCTCGACGGCCTTCTCGATGCCACGCTTCAGGCCGAGGGGGTTGGCACCGGCCGCGACGTTGCGCAGGCCCTCACGTACGAGCGCCTGGGCGAGCACGGTGGCGGTGGTGGTGCCGTCGCCAGCGACATCGTCGGTCTTCTTGGCAACTTCCTTGACCAGCTCGGCGCCGATCTTCTCGTACGGGTCCTCCAGGTCGATCTCCTTGGCGATGGAAACACCATCGTTGGTGATCGTGGGGGCACCCCACTTCTTCTCCAGGACAACGTTGCGACCCTTCGGGCCCAGCGTCACCTTGACCGCGTCGGCGAGGGCATTCAGACCCCGCTCGAGGCCGCGGCGAGCCTCTTCGTCGTACGCAATTGTCTTGGCCATGGCGTTGTTGAGATCCTCCATGTGTATGGCTGACACACAGGACGACCGCAGGTTGGATCGCCCTATTTACGCTGGCCAGGTTCGGTGCCCGCGACGGACGACCGAGGGTGTCGATGGAACCCGGTCTCACCGTCCCGACCTGGCACTCACACGTCGAGAGTGCCAAAGCCCTTTTTAGCACTCAGGGGTATCGAGTGCAAGGTCCGCCCCCAGGACTCAGTGCCGATCGTCCACTCGCAGCACCAGCGCCACGAACGCGTCGGCGCGGCGTTCCTCAGGTGTCCGTGGTTCGCCCTCATCGACCGTTACGAGTTCCGCATCGTGTAGCAGCAGCTCCGCCTCCACCCGCATGATCGCCCGAATGAACGGCGGCGCGACATCCGGCGGCAGGTCGCCGTTGATGATGTAGCTGCCATCGGGCTGCGATTCGGTGGACACATAGGTCATCGCACGCTCGAGATCAGCGCGTCGTTCCCCCGCAACCAGGTCGGAATTCGTGTCATCCGCCATTGCTATAGCTTACCGGTGCCCCGGATCAGGACTTTCCCGACAGGCCGACCAGTCCAGCATGCAGTTCCCGGCCCGGGCGGCGTGACCAGCAAACCGCTGCCGGACAACACCTTCCGATCGGCACCGCACACACCGCCGATCCGACGCCGCGCCGGGTCGCCGCCGCCGACCTAAGGTGTGCAGGTGAGTGAAAGTCCCGGCTGGATTGCTATCGACGCCGCGTTGGCACAGCTGTACCACGACATCGAACCCAGCCATTGGGCAACGCGGGTCCCCTGGTCGCTCGGCGGACCCGATCCACTCGACGGCATCAGCGCCTATCCGCGCACCGAGCCGGTCCCGCACTGGCACTACGTCACCTATGGCATGACCGAGCTGCACGAGAAGGAATGGGACAATCCGGACGAATCGGGCTGGGGATTCGAGCTCACGTTCCGGCTGGTCCGCCAGCCGGAGGACACCGAACCGCCGGTCTGGCCCGCGGCCTTCCTGCAGAACCTGGCCCGCTACGTGTTCCAGTCCGGGAATTGGTTCGCACCGGGCCACACCATCAAGGCGAACGGCCCGATCGCCGCGGAGCACGCGGATTCGGATATCCACGCCGTCGCGTTCACCCTCGATCCGGAACTCGGCGTCATCGACTCACCGCACGGGCGTGTGCAGTTCCTGCAGATCGTCGGCCTGACCATGCCGGAGTACCGGGCCGCGCAGGGCGGGCACACCAGCGCGGTGCTCGACGAACTTGCACCGCGACTACCCCTGTTCGTCACCGATATCGACCGCGGACCGCTGATCGAGGAACCGAGGGCCCAGGCTAAATGGCCGCGCTGGGGCGGGGGTCTGCGCGGGCGGGCGTAGATTTCGCACTGGCGGAAGATCAACGATCCCGAAGGGGGACGACCGTGCCCGACTTGCCGTTCGACTCGCTCTACCGGCATGGGTTCGCGCGGGTGGCGGTCGCGGTGCCTCGGGTGCGGGTCGCCGATCCCGCGTACAACGTCGAGCAGACGCTGGAGCTGGCCCGGCAGGCGGCCGCGGACGGCGTGCTGTTGACCGTCTTCCCGGAACTCGGACTGTCCAGCTACACCGCCGACGATCTGTTCCATCAGGACGCGCTGACCGACGCGGTGGACGCGGCGCTGGCGCGAGTCGTCGCGGCGAGCGCGCAGATCGATACGGTGCTGGTGGTCGGCGCGCCGGTGCGCGCACAGGGCCGCTTGTTCAACTGCGCGATCGCGGTGTGCCGCGGCACCGTGCTCGGCGCGGCGCCGAAGAGCTACCTGCCGAACTATCGCGAGTTCTACGAGAAGCGTCAGTTCGCGGCGGCCAGGGAGACCCTCGACGACCACATCACGATCGCGGGCCAGCGGGTGCCGTTCGGTGCCGATCTGCTGTTCACCGCGACCAATGTCGACGGCTTCGTCTTCCATCTGGAGATCTGCGAGGACGGCTGGGTTCCGTTGCCGCCCAGTGGATATGCCGCACTGGCCGGGGCGACGGTGCTGGTCAATCTGTCGGCGAGCAATATCGTCATCGGCAAGGCCGACTACCGGCGCGCGCTGTGCACCTCGCATTCCGCGCGCTATCTGGCCGCCTATCTGTATTCGGCTGCGGGGCATGGTGAATCGACCACCGATATGGCCTGGGACGGACAGGCACTGGTGTGCGAGAACGGCGACCTGCTCGCCGAGGGCGAGCGATTCTCCGATCATCCCCAACTGGTCACCGCCGATCTGGACCTGCGGCGGCTGGCCGCGGATCGCATCCGCACCACCAGCTTCGCCGATAACGTGCACGATCATCGCGAACGATTGATCCGGCTGCGGCGCATCGAGGTGGAGTTGCCCGTTCCGGCGGGCACGGTCGCGCTGCGACGCGAAATCCAGCGCTTCCCTTATGTTCCCAGCGATCCGGCGGCCCGCAACGAACGCTGCGCCGAAGTGCATCACATCCAGGTCGAGGGCCTGAGCACCCGATTGCGCGCGACCGGCAGCCAGCGCGTGGTCATCGGCGTCTCCGGCGGACTGGACTCCACTCAGGCACTGATCGTGGCGGCCAAGACCATGGACCGACTCGGGCTGCCGCGCACGCATGTGCTGGCCTACACCATGCCCGGCTTCGCGACCAGCACCCGGACCCGCACCGACGCACACGCTTTGATGGACGCGCTCGGCGTCACCGCCGCCGAGATCGATATCCGCCCGTCCGCCACCCAGATGCTGCGCGATCTGAATCACCCTGCCGCGGACGGTGTTCCGCAGTACGACATCACCTACGAGAACGTGCAGGCGGGCGAGCGCACCTCGCATCTGTTCCGCTTGGCGAACCAGCACCACGCGCTGGTCGTCGGCACCGGCGATCTCAGCGAACTCGCCCTCGGCTGGTGCACTTTCGGCGTCGGCGACCATATGGCGCACTACAGCGTGAACGCCTCGGTCCCCAAGACACTGATCAAGTACCTGATCGCCTGGGCCGCTGACACCGATCAGTTCGGACCCGAAGCGGGCGCGGTACTGTCCTCGATCCTGCAGACCGAGATCTCACCGGAGTTGGTGCCCAGCAGCGACTCCAGTGCACCCGGCCAGAGCTCCGAGGCCACCGTCGGCCCCTACGAACTGCAGGACTTCCACCTCTACTACACGCTGCGCTTCGGCTACCGCCCGAGCCGCGTCGCCTATTTGGCCAGGCACGCCTGGTCGCAGCGCGAACGCGGCAGTTGGCCGGACCTCATCCCGGCCGACCAGCGCAACGCCTACGACCTGCCGACCATCAAACACTGGCTCGCCGAATTCCTACGCCGCTTCGTCCAGACCAGTCAGTTCAAACGCTCCACCCTGCCCAATGCCCCGAAAGTCGGCTCGGGCGGCTCGCTTTCGCCGCGCGGCGACTGGCGCGCGCCCAGCGACGCGTCGGCCGCGGCCTGGTTGGACGAGCTCGCCCGCAACGTGCCCGGCGACTGACCGCTGCGTGGAAGGGGCTGGGCAGGCGTCATTTCGACGCGGGACTCAGGTCGTGCATTGCGCGGTCGGTGGGCTTCTTGTTCTTGTCGACCGGTGTGGCCACCGTGGTCGTATCGATGTCGGCAGTCTCGACGGCGGCGGCGTCGCTACCGGTATTTTCGATCGTCGGTGGGGTAGTCGACGCCTGGATTTCGGCATGGACCGCCGGCGTGGTCGATGACACGGGCTCGGGATCGACGGCCGAGGCGGTGTCCGCCGGTGGTTCGTGCTCGGTAACCGGCGTGACGGTGGCCGACTCGAGTTCCGCGGACTCGGCGGCCGCGGCCAGCCGTAGCCGTTCGGCGAGTTCGTTGAAGATGTAGAAGTTCGGGATCTGGCCGACCGGGGTGAGCGATACCCAGTTGCCGTCGACCTTCATGCGGGCCAAACCGCTTCGGGCGTCGATCAATTGGATCTGTTCCCAGGCGAAGGCCCTGCTGCGGAAATAGAGTGCGGTCAGGTCGAGCGCGATCTCGCCGAAATGGACGGTCCCGGTGTCGTCGATGGTGGCGGCGGCGCGGGGGAGTTGGGCCAGGGTGACGGCCGACTGGATCGCCCGGCCCCATTCGCGCGCGTCGCCGAACAGGGAGTCGTCGAATGCGGCGTCGGCGCCATCGGGGCCGGTCATCCGCAGTGAGTACTCGGTGGGGGCGGAATTCTGGAACGGGATCACCTGCTGGCGCACTTCGGCACTGTCCCAGCGGAATCCGGCGACCTGCTCGCCGGAGCGGTACACCGTCATGCCGGAGTCGAACAGGTCCAGGCGCGCCGCGCGATGCCGACGATTGTGCCGCCCGCGCAAGAACGCCAGCGACGCGGGGATCAGGGCGATGAGACCGATGGCGAGCGCGCCAGGATATGCCCCGACCGTCACACAGATAACACCGACGGCGGCGAATCCGCCCGCGACGATCCCGCAGCCGCGCACGAAAGTATCGCTCGCAGGCGCCGGTAGAAAGGTCTGTCGGTGCGTGCCGAGCTTCTGATATTCGGCCATCAGGTGGATAAGCTGCGACAGCGGAACCTTTTGTGGCTCGCCGGTTCCGACATCGCCATGGCTCGGAGTGGTCAATTGTCCCTCCATGAGGCGGTTTTCCTCCGCGGCGAAGCGTATGCCACCGGACCGAAGGTCGCCACCCCAGTCCGCTCGCAGACGTCGGTCGACCGAGCGTACGCCACCGAATCGGCGCAGTTGTGTAGCACGCGGGTGTTTCGCCCAGTTCGGCGTTTCGGCGATCCAGGTCGATAAGCCGGTGCCGGCGAGGGCAATGGCGTCGAGCTGAGTAGCAGCCAGAGAATTCGGCACCAGCATTGACCGGCCGGCCGAAGTGCGGGACGAAAACTTTGTCGTAGCGGCAGTCACGCCGAAGGCCGGTCCGCAGGGCGAACCGGCCGCTGGACGAATCAGATTCCGTCGACCGCCACCACGGCGAACGGCGTGGTAGGGGTGCCCGGCCCCATCGGCCCGCCCTTGTCGAACTGGGACGAGACGACCAGCGTCCGATTATTGCTGCGGATCAATGTGGTGGGGATGCGCAGGGATTCGTCGGTGATGGACTGCTCCAGTTCGACGGTCGCGCCATCATCGGTGACCTTCCAGCGCGTAATGGTGTTGCTGGTGTTCTGGGCCGCCCACAGCGTATTGCCGTGCAGTTCCAGTCCGTCACCGTGCGTCAAGCCGGCGCCGCGCATGGTGACCTTGCGGATGGGGTCCGGCGAATTCGGCGCGGTGGCAACGCGATACAGCTCGCCCGCGTTCATATCGACGATCAGCAGATAGCGACCGGAGTCGTCGGAAACGATGCCGTTCAACGTGAACGCCTCCGGCGCGTGCGGGCTGATGACGCTGCTCAGGTCGAATTGTGTTGTCAGATCGGCCCGTCCGCCGCTGGCCGCGGCAGCGGTGACCTGGTCCGGTGTGATCCGGTACACCACCGGTCGCAGGCTGTCGGTGACGTACGCGGTGCCCTCGGGTGTGATGGCCAGATCATTCACCAGCCTCGGCCCCGTGCCGGTGACATCGAAGCGGGCGATCAGTGCGCGGCTGCCGGTGTCGTACACCGCGACTCCGGCCGTCGAGTCGATCACCCACAGTCGTCCTGCCGCATCGACTTTCAGTCCGTTGGCGGTCTTGCGGCCGTCGGCTCCCTCGGGCAGGAAGGGCTCGGCCCGCGTCGCGCCGGGGGTGGCTCGATAGATGGCGCCGGTGGCATAGGAGCCGACGTAGGTGTCGCCGGTGCGGGGATCGGCGGCGATGCCCTCCGGGTAGACGCGCTCGCCGGGCAGTTCGTAGGCGGTGCTGATTCGTGCGGTCGGCTGGCCGGCCGTGCTGGCCTGCGTCGATGTTCCGCAGGCCGCGACGGCGGTCAGGGCAACGGCGGTGGCGATGGTCGGGATGGTGCGGAACATGCTCATGGCTCCTGCGAGTCGAACCGTGTGATGTATTCACATCTTAGAACGGGCACGAATCTATATTAGAACTCGAATCATCGTCAAGGGACTAACAAGAAGGTGGGCAGATACCATGCGGACATGACGTCCATGCACTCCTCCGAGCGCCTCGGCTCCTATATCAAGCGCGCCGAACAGGCCCTCAACTCGGCGAAGAGCGCGGCGCTCAAATCGGCGGGCCTCACCGTCCCCCAGTACGGTGCCCTGCTGTTCCTCACCGAAAATCCGGGAATCAACGCCGCCGCGCTGGCCCGCCTGTGCGGGGTGACCCCGCCGACCATGAATACGATCCTGACCAATCTCCAGGATCGCGGCCTCATCGAGCGCACCCCGCACGCCTGGCACAAGAATGTGCTGGAGACCCGTCTCACCGAGCCGGGCGAGGCACTCATGCGGGCGGCGGACGCCCACGCCGTGCGCGTCGAACGCGCATTGGCCGCCGAATTCACCGACGCCGAGCGCGACGCGGTGCGCGGTCTCCTCACGCGCTGCGCTGATCTGCTCGACTCGGTCCGCCCCGAGCCCGCCCCGAAGAAGTAGATCCCGGCTTGCGGCAAAACTCCGATCGGCGGTGTGCGCCAATTCTGATTTCTGGACGCCGATAATCCGGAACAGCGGGCGGAGCTGGCGCTGTCGATCGCGCACACCGGAAATGTGTTGCGCGGCGGCGAGATCGTGCTGCGCGGCACGGTCGAGGAGCTGCTCGGCGATCCGCGCGTCCGCGACGCCTACCTGGGAAAGGTGACCGCATGACCAACCGGCGACGCCTCGGCCTGTTCACCCGCCTGGTGCGCCACGACGACGGCCAGAGGTCGACACGCTGTCCGGCGGCAGACTCGAATTGGGTTTCGGCAGTGGCGGTTCCAAGAGTTCGTTCGACCTCTTCGGTATCGCGGGGGTGTTCAAACGCCCCAAAAGTCGTGGCTTTACCGCCATGTCGGGAGCTGGTGCACTTGGAGTGAGGACAAGCCTCGAAACGTCACTCAGGGGTGGGGACAATGGACGGATTCATCGTGATCTTGGTCGGGGTGGTGCTGCTGTTCGGCACGATCGCGCTGATCGGTGCCGCGAGCAGCGGCGGTCGGAACCGGAATCAGAACCGGCGCAGAAGCCGATGGGGCGCGGGCGGCGGTGGTGACAGTGGTGGCTGGGGTGGTGGGTCCAGCTGCGGTGGCGGTTCCAGTTGTGGTGGCGGTTCGAGCTGCGGCGGCGGTTCGAGTTGCGGTGGGGGCGGTGGTGGTTGCGGCGGCGGCAGCAGCTGATCCGTCGGGTCAGTGCCGCTTCGGCGGTAGCAGACTCTGAAATGCTGTGTCCACCAATTCCCTTCGCTGGGCCTCGGTGGTCGGCAGCGCGTCGGGGGAGACTCGGGTCAGGTGGTTGAAGCCGTGGTAAATACTCACGGCGACAACCGCTTTGGTCCGAGCCTGCCCGGCGGGTACATCCAATTCGCGCAGTAATTCCGCGATATATTCGATACGCCGGTCTGCGATCCGGCGCAGCGCGGCGGCGACCGGTGCCAGATCTGCGGACGCCAATAGGGCCAATTCGACTCGCCCCCTTGCCGCGTAGTCGATGACGTGCGCGAACAGCCGGTGCAATCGCTCGGCCGGATCGGGCTCCACACCGATCTGCGCGATGACGTCCTCGGTGCTGCGCTGTTCCCAGCGCGCCAAGGCCGCGTCGATAAGGGCGGCACGGTCCTTGAAATGCCAGTAGAAACTGCCCTTCGTAGTGCCGAGCCGCTTGGCGATGGGTTCGACGGCGACGGCCGCCAGACCGCCTTCGCTCAGTGCTTCCAGCGCGGCCTGTGCCCAGTCGTCGGCGTTGAGTCGCGGTTTCGCCGTCGCGCGGTCGGTTGCCATTCCCATACGCTATCGTACGGTCATCCATACGTAGCCGTATGTACTCGAAAAGGCAGTGCGTGGCGGGAAATTCGGACAGCTCCGGCAAACGCGTCGGCGGAACCGACTCAAAAGTCGCCGATAAAAACTCTAAAAAAGTCCTTCAAAACACTTCCCATCCGCCGAAGCTCTCGGTATCGTCCGTTGCGGCAAATAGTCAGTGACAACGGTGTCGCGGCGACTAGATCGGAAAGCGGCAGCCCGGCGGTGCAATAGCAACCGGGCAGCCAACTTTCGGCTAACGCGCTGTGCGCCGAAGGTTTGAGACGAACGGCCCGATCCATGACGAGGGGATCGGGCCCTTCGGTATTGTCTGCCCCAATGTCACAGGATGCGAATACGGGACGAATGTATGCCGGGCAACCCGTAGAGGACCGGCAACGTCAGCGGCGTGCGCGTTTTCTGGAATCGGGCCTCACGGTCTTTGCGCGGGACGGCTACGCCAATAGTTCGGTCGGCGCGATCTGTAAGGACGCCGGACTCTCCTCACGACAGTTCTATGAGGAGTTCACTGGCCGCGAATCCCTCCTACTCGAGCTCTACGAGCAGATCGATAAGGAATCGCGCGAAGCGGTGACCGCCGCCCTCGATAAGAAGACCGACGCGACCGCGCTAGAGATCATCGACGCGTCCGTGCGCGCCTACGTCGAGTCCATCGGCGCCGATCCGCGCAAGGCGCGCGTGGCGCTGGTCGAGGTCGTCGGCGCCGGGCCGAAGGTGGAGAAGTTCCGGCTAGAGTTGCGCCGAGTCTGGGGATCGCTACTCGCCAGCGCCGCGGAGGATGCGGCCATGCACGGCGAAATCCCCACGGGCGACTACGAAATGCGGGTGCTCGCCATCATCGGCGCGGTCAACTACGTGGTGGACTCCTGGAGCGGATCCGATCCGCGTCCCCCGCTGGACGACGTGATCCGGGTGCTCAGCCGGGTGATCATGGGCGCGGTCGGCGCGTAGGACCGCGTCGTCCGACGATCGGTGATCATCGGCACGGTACCGTGCGCATGTGGAGACAGTTCCGATCCAGATGCCGGACGGCAGCACCGTGCCGGTGCGACTGTTCCCGGCGACCGGGACGCACCGGCATCCGGTGACGCCGGACGCGCCGCGTCCGGTGCTGGTGCTGGTGCCCGGCTTGGGTGTTCCGGCCGGGTACTACGAACTGTTCGCCAGCGCGTTGGCCGCCCGTGGCTTCGACGCGGCCATCGGCGAGCTGCGCGGCGCCGGTGACAGCCGACCGCGGCCGAGTGCTGCCAGCACCTACGGCTACCACGAGCTGGCATCGGTCGACTTCCCGGCGATCTTCTCGGCGGTGCGCGACCGGTTCCCGGACAGCACCCCGTATCTGCTAGGCCACAGTATGGGCGGCCAGCTCGCCGTGCTGTACGCCTCGCGCATCCGGGGCCGGCTCGGCGGGCTGATCCTGATCGCCTCCGGCACCCCGTATCACCGTGGCTTCCGCGGGATTTCGGGCCCCGGCATGCTGGTCGGCACCGCGGCCATGTCGATGACGGCGAACCTGGCCGGTTTCTGGCCGGGTGACCGGATCTCGGTCGGCGGCTTCGGACGCCAGTCGAAGGTACTGATCTCCGACTGGGCCCGGCTGGCGCGCACGGGCCGCTTCGTGCCGTTCGGCGCGGATATCGACTATGAGGAGCGGATCGGCAGGCTGAAGCTTCCGGTGCTGTCCATCACCATGACCGGGGACGACCTCACGCCCAGTAGTTCCGCCGCGCATCTGCTGGCGAAGATGCCCACAGCCGATGTGACTACGTGGGTGCAGCCGGAACCGTTGGGGCACAACGGGTGGATTCGAAAGTACGGCAGCACCGTCGACCAGATCGAGAAGTGGCTGCGCGACCGTTAGCCTGAATGCGTGTCCAATGAACAGCGGCAGGCCATGAATCAGGAAGTCGTCGCGGAGTTCCGCGCCAACAACGGCGAGGTCGGCGGGCAGTTCGCCCGGATCCCGTTGCTCCTGCTGACGACAACGGGTGCTCGCACCGGTGCAACGCTCACCTTGCCGCTGGCATTTCAGCGCGATGGCGACCGGGTGGTGGTGTTCGCCGCCAATGGCGGGCGGCCGAATCGTCCTGGCTGGTACCACAATCTCCTCGCGCATCCCGAAGCCGTCGTAGAGATCGGCACCGAATCGTGGCCTGCGGTCGCATCGATTGCCGAAGGTGCCGAGCGGCAGGGGCTTTGGGAACGGCAGTTGGTGGTCTCGCCGTTCCTGGCGGACTTCCAGGCCAAGGTTTCCTGGGAGGTCCCGGTTGTCGTGCTCACCCCGGCTGATTCCTAAGTACGGTCGGGGGTTTCGCCCAGATGCTTGCCGAACCCGTCGAGCATCGCGGTGAGGCCGATCTCGAAGTGGTCGCTGTCCCCGGCGGCATCGGCGGCCGCGGCCAGCGTGTTGTAGGTCGCCGAATCGGGCGCGGGTTTGCGGCTGCGCTGCGCCGCGACGGCGGCCATCGTATGACTCAGGATGTGCCCTACCACGTATTCGCGCAGGCAGCGCGCGAACTGCAGGGCGACCGCGGGCGGAAAGCCGACGCCCTGTAGGCGTTCCAGCATCCAGTTGCCGGTCTCGATCGCCGCGGCGCTACGGACCGGCCGAGTGGCGAAGATCGGCACGGCATTCGGATGCCGTCGCAGGGTGGAGCGCAGCCGATGCGCGTACGCGCCCATCAACTCCGGCCAATCCTCCTGCCATGGCAAGGTTTCCATCTCCAGTTCATCGAACATCGCGGCGGCGATGCCATCGAACAGGTCCTGTTGATCGGTGAAGTGCCGGTAGGCCGCCATCGGGTCGGCGCCCAATGCCGCACCCAACTTCCGCATGGTGAACCCGTCGAGTCCCGCCGTATCGATGACAGTCAACGCCACCGCGGCGATGTAGTCGCGATTCAATGCGGTCCGCGTCGGCGGCTTCGGTGCTGACTTACTCATGCGCCCATCTCGTCGAACAGTTCCGCCAGGCGGGTGCCGAAGTCCTCCGGCTGGAGCTGGTAGGACACGTGCCCACCCGGGAATTCCACACAGTCCATGCCGAGCTCGCCGGCCAGTGTGTGCGTGGCGACGTAGTACGGCTTGCCGACGCTATCGCGGCCGGTGGCGAGCCGCCACGGCACTTCGACTTCGCGCAGCGCGGCCAGGTCCGGCTGGTAATCGAAGCAGAAACTGGGCAGCTCTCGCCGCAGCAGTAGGTTGGCATTGTGCAGTTGGCGGGTCATCGTCGACGGCTGTGCTCCGGTGATCCGCCGCAGCGCGGCGCCGATCGCCAGCGAGACGCGACTGCCACCGGCCAGCAGAGACTGTCCGAGGCTCGACCGGAACACCCACGGCACATTCGGCATGGTCAAGACGCCGAACGCCGCGAACGCGCGCAGCGGACTCTTCGCGACGGCGAGTGTGCCGATATCGGCGATCGCCTGTCGCGCCGGACTTTCCACCGGCAGCAGCTGGACGAGAGGTGGTTCGTGCAGGACCGCGTCGATGAGCCGATCGGCGTGCGCGGCAAGCAGTTCCAGCGTGCTGATCGCCGCCCCGCTGCTGGCGAAGACGTGCGCGCGCTCGATGCCGTAGGCGTCGAGGACGGCGACGACATCGGCAGCTTGCGTTGCGATATCGATCGCGGCGTTCGGATCGGTGAATGGACTGCGGGAGTTGCCGCGCCGGTCGTAGGTGATGACACGGTAGCGCGCGGCCAGCAGCGGCACGACGGCCTCGTACATTCCGGCGTCACCGCCGCCGCCGGAGATGAGGACCAGGTCCGGACCGGTTCCGGTGGACTCGGTGTGCAGTCGTGCGCCGGGTGTCTCGACGATCCGTACTGCGGTTGCCTGTGTCATGGAGGCCTCCCTTATCTACAACGTAGGCTGAGTCTACAACGTAGACTGACCCACCCGACAAGTCGGCCCGGTGCACGCTGAGGCGCACACCGGGCCGGGGGGAACTGCTTACGCGGGCCGCTCCATCAGCATCTGGGTGAAGAACTCGTAGATGAGGCCGGCCTGGAACGCCGACTGCTTGTTGTCGGCCGCGCCGCCGTGCCCGCCCTCGATGTTCTCGTGGTACCAGACCGTGTGGCCCTGCTCCTCCAGCCGCGCGGCCATCTTGCGGGCGTGGCCGGGGTGTACTCGGTCGTCGCGCGTGGAGGTGGTGAGCAGGATCGGTGGGTATGTCGCGTCGGCCCGAGTGTTCTGGTACGGCGAGTACTTGCTGATGTACTCCCATTCCTCCGGCTTATCCGGGTCGCCGTACTCCGCGATCCACGACGCACCGGCCAGCAGCAGGTGATAGCGCTGCATATCGAGCAGCGGGACCTGGCAGACGATCGCGCCGAACAGTTCCGGGTACCGAGTCAGCATCACGCCCATGAGCAGGCCGCCGTTGCTGCCGCCCACCGCGCCGAGCTGTTCGGGCGTGGTGATGCCGCGGGCCACCAGATCCTTGGCGATCGAGGAGAAGTCCTCGTACACCTTGTGCCGGTTGGCCTTCTGCACCGAGGTGTGCCACTGCGGGCCGTATTCGCCGCCGCCGCGGATATTGGTCATCACCCAGGTGCCGCCGCGTTCCAGCCAGCCCATACCGGAGGCGCCGCTGTAGGCGGGCGTGCGGGACACCTCGAAGCCGCCGTAGCCGGACATCACCGTCGGGCCCGGGGTGCCCTTGCGGTCGCGGTGACGGATCACGAAGTACGGCACCATGGTTCCGTCATCGGAGGTGGCGAAGAATTGCTCGGTTTCGATGCCGTTGGCTTCGAAGAAGCCCGGTTCTTGCTTGAGCTGTTCGGTATGCCCGCCGACCGCACTGGCGAGCAGGGTGGCCGGATTGGTGAATCCGCTTGTGGTCAGCATGAATTCGTCGCCGCCCTCGAGCGGGTCCAGATTCATTACGCTGGTGGTGGCCATCGGCGGGGTGTCGGCGAGTGGTTCCCGGTGCCAGCCGTCCGCGCCGGGTGTGAGGACGTAGAGCTTGGTCTGCACGTCCTCCAGGGTGATCAACAGCAGATGGTTCTCGGTCCAGCCGTAGCCGTGCAGCGAGGTGTGCGCGTCGGGGGTGAAGATCACCTCGAATTCCCGTGCGCCGGAAAGGAATTTCTCGAAGTCGATGGCCAGCAGCGCACCGGCGGGGTAGGTGGTGTCGCCGATCTCCCACGGCGACTTCAGTCGCACCAGGAACCAATCCTTGTACCAGGATTCGCTGGCATCGGTCGGCACCTCGAGATGTCGCCGACTGCCATCGTCTTCGAGCAGGTACACCTCTTCGTTGAAGAAGTCGGTGGCACGGCCGACGAAATGCCGTTCGTAGCCCGGTGTCCGGTCGTAGCCGGCCGAGACCGCGACATCGCCCGGCTCGCCCTCGAATACCGTCAGCGCCTCGGTGAGCGGGGTCGCGCGCCGCCAGCGCTTGGCGATGCGCGGGTATCCGGAATCGGTGAGCGCGCCCGGTCCGAAATCGGTGCCGACGTAGACCTCATCGATATTGATCCAGCGGATCTCGGATTTCGCTTCGGGCAGGAAGTAACCGCCGTCCGCCGGATCGATGAATTCCCGTGTCTCGATGTCGAATTCGCGCACCACCTTGGCATCCGCACCGCCGCGGGACAGACTGATGAGCGCGCGCGACTGCTCCGGGCGTAACACGGCCGCGCCGCCCCACACCCAGTTCTCGTCCTCGGCGGTGCCGAGCGCGTCCAGGTCGATCAGCACATCCCAGTCCGGGGACTCCTTGGCGTATTCGGCGAAGGTGGTGCGCCGCCACAGTCCGCGCGGATGTTCGGCATCGCGCCAGAAGTTGTAGAGCCAGCGGCCGCGCCGGCCCGGGTAGGCGATCTTGGTGTCGGTATCGAGCATGTTCAGGATGCGGCGCTCGAGCTCGGTGAACCGATCGGAGCTGGCGAACCGCTCCACGACTACGTCGTTATGCGCGCGGGCGAAGTCGAGGGCCCGCTCGTCGGTTACTTCTTCGAGCCACAAATAGGGATCGGTCACACCATGCTCAACGCCGTTCATCCCCACATTGTTGCCGAGGCACGCCGAGGTGGGTGTCGCGGTTACCAGAAGTACGCGAGTTCGTTGTGGGATGCCCGACATCGGCACCCAGATACGGTGCCGGATGCGGGTGTCTCAGTAGGATTGCTGATCCGAGACCGATGCGAGCGGGAGTTGGCCGGTTTGCCACAGTTTGTCTGGGAGCAGCATTGCTGCCTGCCGCTGCTGCATTCGGCGCGGATCGCGGATCTGGCGCGCTATCCGCTCGGGTCGTATTTGTCGGTCAACGTCGGATATTCGCGGCAATCCACCGAGGATTCGCTGGCCCTGCTGCACAAGTTCCGTCGGGATGCGCTGGGCGATGGTCGGTTCCGGTTGGTCGAGCGTCTTTCCGATATCGGTGCGCCCGACACCATCGCGCTGGCCTTCGACCTGGAGGATTCGGGGCCGCTCGGCGGTGACCTGGACAACGTGCAGATGTTCTACGACCTGGGCGTTCGGTCGATGCTGCCGACCTACAACCACGCCAATGCGGCCGGTTGCGGCTGCTTGGACACCGAGGACACCGGGCTGACCGCCTATGGTCGCGACCTGGTGCGCAGGCAGAACGAGGTCGGCATGTTCGTCGACGGTTCGCATTGTTCGCGCCGCACCGGGCTGGAGCTGGCCGAATGCACCGAGGTGCCGATGATCTACAGCCATTCCAATTTCGTGGCGCTATGTGATCACCCGCGCAATATCACCGATGCACAGGCACTGGCCTGTGCGGCGACCGGCGGGGTTGTCGGCATCAATGGGGTGGGAATCTTCCTGGGACAGAACACGATCGATGGACGCGCCGAGCGGGTGGCGGCGATGGCGGCGCATATCGAGTACGGTGCCGAACTCCTCGGCATCGAACACATCGGCATCGGGTCCGACTACTCCTTCGACGCCGAGGATTTCAACGATATGCTCACACAGGATCCGGGGGCGTTCTCCGAGGTATACACGAAATGGGGTCCGCTGCAATGGGTTCCGCCCGAGGATCTACTCGGGTTGAGCGAAATACCCGGCCTCGATGAGGTTCTCGCCGATCGTGGATTCAGTGCAGCCGACCGTGCCGCGGTTCTGGGTGGCAATTTCGCCCGCGTCGCCGGGCAGGTGTGGCGTGACTGACCAGGATCTGCCCGTCCGTGAGATCCGGCAGGTCCCGCTCGACCAGTGCGAATAGCGGCCCTCGGCCAGTAGGTTTTCGCCTGTTCGTAGCGGACGAGGTCGAATTCGTGCCGCCAGGTGGTGCCGTGTTCGGCGAGCTGGCGCTGAAGGGTGCGCGGGCTGACCGCGAGCCTGCGCGCGACCGTCGCCAGTGCTGGATCACCATCGGCGATGGCGGCGGACGAGTTCCGTCGGAGAATTTCGCGGCTGGTAGGGCGGGTCCGCCGCCGGAGCCGTTATATCGGGAGCCGGAGGGATCGGTGTGTGGGCGGTCCGGCGGTCTGATGGTTCGGGTCGCGGGATCGGTGGGCGGTCTGATGGTCCGGGTCGGTGGATTGGTGAGTGGTCCAACGGTCCAGGCTGCTGGGGCGGCGAGAACCGGTAGTGCGACGCGGTCGGTCGATAGGTACTGACCAGTAGCGCTTTGCGTTCATTTTGTTCTCCGCCGGGACCGGCCGAGAAGATGCGGGGGGATCGGGGGCGGCGCGGGTCGGGGTGATCTGGGCCGAGGCGGGAATCGGCAGGCCGGGGGCAGCAGACCGTTGACCAGGGCACCATCCACAACGTGTGGTGCGCCACTCGTTCTTGCGGGGGACCGGTGGGTGAAGTTCGCGCGACGGAGTTAGGCTCGACAGCGTGACTTCCCATTACGACGTTGTCGTTCTCGGTGCCGGTCCTGGCGGTTATGTCGCCGCCATCCGCGCGGCACAACTTGGCCTCCGTACCGCGATCGTCGAGCAGAAGTATTGGGGCGGTGTCTGCCTCAACGTGGGCTGCATCCCCTCCAAGGCACTGCTGCGTAACGCGGAACTGGCGCACATCTTCACGAAGGAAGCCAAGACCTTCGGCATCTCCGGCGAGGTGAACTTCGACTTCGGTGTCGCGTTCGACCGCAGCCGCAAGGTCGCCGACGGCCGGGTCAAGGGCGTCCACTTCCTGATGAAGAAGAACAAGATCGACGAGTTCGACGGTAAGGGCACCTTCACCGACGCGAACACCCTCTCGGTCGCGCTGTCCAGCGGCGGCACCGAGACCATCACCTTCAGCAATGTGATCATCGCGACGGGCACCGTCACCAAGCTGCTCCCGGGCACCTCGCTCAGCGCGAACGTGGTGACCTACGAGGAGCAGATCCTCACCCGCGACCTGCCCGGCTCGATTCTCATCGTCGGTGCCGGCGCGATCGGCATGGAGTTCGGCTACGTCCTGAAGAACTACGGCGTCGACGTGCGCATCGTGGAGTTCCTGGATCGCGCGCTACCGAACGAAGACGTGGACGTCTCCAAGGAGATCACCAAGCAGTACAAGAAGCTCGGCGTCACCATCACCACCGGTGCGGCCGTGCAGTCCATCGACGATGACGGCGCCAAGGTCACCGTGTCGATCAAGGACAACAAGACCGGCAGTCTGGAGACGGTCACCGTCGACAAGGTGCTGCAGGCCGTCGGCTTCGCGCCCCGGGTCGAGGGCTACGGCCTGGAGAACACCGGTGTCGCGCTAGAGCGCGGCGCCATCGTCATCGACGACAACATGCGCACCAATGTGGCGCACATCTACGCCATCGGTGACGTGACCGCGAAGCTGCAACTCGCCCACGTCGCGGAGGCCCAGGGCGTCGTCGCGGCGGAGACCATCGCCGGTGCGCCGACGGTGACCCTCGGCGACTACCGGATGATGCCGCGCGCCACCTTCTGCCAGCCGCAGGTCGCCAGCTTCGGCCTCACCGAACAGCAGGCCCGCGACGAGGGCTACGACGTGAAGGTCGCCACCTTCCCGTTCACCGCCAACGGCAAGGCGCACGGCCTCGGTGATCCGACCGGTTTCGTCAAGCTGGTCGCCGATGCCAAGTACGGCGAACTGCTCGGCGGCCACCTCATCGGCCCCGACGTCTCCGAACTGCTGCCCGAGCTGACGCTGGCCCAGAAGTGGGACCTGACCGTCAACGAGCTGACCCGCAACGTCCACACCCACCCGACGTTGAGCGAAGCGCTGCAGGAAGCGTTCCACGGCCTGGCCGGGCACATGATCAACTTCTGATCATTCGACGAGACGGTGGCGTCGGGTCCGGAAGGGCCGGGCGCCACCGTTTTTCGTTGCGGGTGGTCTGGTATACACGGTTCGATGTTGCGTAAGTCGTTGATCGGTGGTGCGCTGTTCATTGCCGTCGTGGTACTGCTCGGGGTCGGCACCTACTACCTGATGAATTCGCGGACCTACCAGCTCGCGGGACGCATCGTGCACCGGGTCGAGACGGACGACAAGGTGGTCGCGCTGACCATCGATGACGGGCCCTCGGCCAAGTATCCCGAAGTGCTGAAAGTCCTTGCGGATGCGCAGATTCCGGCGACGTTCTATCTGATCGGGGAGGATCTGGCCGCGCAGCCGGCGGCCGGGCGCGCGATCGCGCAGGCCGGGCACGAACTCGGCAACCACAGCTATACGCACCGGCGGATGGTGTTCGTCTCCGCCGACACCGTCCGGGACGAGCTGGAACGCACGGATGCCGAGATCGCGAAAACCGGTTACCAGGGGCCGATCACCTTCCGTCCGCCCTTCGGCAAGAAGCTGTGGGCGTTGCCGAAGTATCTGTCCGACCATGATCGGACCACAGTGACCTGGGATGTCGAGCCCGATTCGGGCAAGGTGGCGAGCACCGACGAAATCGTCGCGGAAACGGTAGCGAAGGTGCGGCCGGGTTCCATTGTCCTGCTGCATGTCTGGAGCGATCAGGGCGCGGCTTCGCTGGCCGCGATACCGCGCGTTGTCAGCGAATTACGTTCCAGGGGATACAGTTTCGTCACGGTTTCGAATCTGATCGCTCGATAGGCCCGCGCGGCGGTGGCGGTGGCCGACTTCGAGTGCCGATGGCTGACGCGGCATTTCGTGGCGAACGGAGATGGTGGAATGGGCCTCAGCGCCCATCCGACTCCGCGAGAATTGCTCCCGCGGATTCAGCGCGAGAATGGGCACTGAAGGCGATTTCGATTCGTACCGGTCGCCGCTCGCGAGTGCGGTCAGAGCATTCCGTACGCGTGGGTCGGGGTGATGCGGACCAGCGCGCGGCGGTCCTTGACCATGGCTTCGCGGTATTCGGTCCAATCGGGGTGCTCACCGGAGGCGGTGCGGTAGTAGGCGACCAACTCGTCGACGGTGGCATCGTCGGGAGCAGCGGCCACGGGAGTCACCTCGACGGTCCCCTCGAGGACGGCGTACGCCCAGAAATCATCGCGGGTCACGTGGATCGCGGCCCACGGATCGCGGACGAGGTTGTGATATTTCGCCCGGTCGGCGGTGATGGAGATGCGAATGATTCCGTCCGCACCGATGACATGCAGCACATTGGACAGCTGCGGTCGCCCGTTGCGGCGAATCGTGGTCAGCACCGACCTGCGGTGGGTGCGAGCGAAGTCGAGCGCGGAGGAGAGTTCCATACCCGGGTCAACGATTCGCGGCCACGGGGCCTTCCCGAGTTGGCCGCCCCACCTCGCGGCCCATGCGATGGCCCGCCCGCTGAGCGCAGGCTGTCGCATAAGCAGTGACCTTCGCGCATCAGCCTCGGTTGTCTCGCGGACCGGCCGAGCATGCCGCGTGGCGTGCTGTGGTGGGCGCGCGACTTCGGTTGTCGCGCGGGCTTGCGGGGCAGTGGCAGGCGCGCAACCTTCGTTGTCTCGCGGATCAGTCGCGGTGGTACGCGGCTTGGGCCTCGTGGACTCGGGGCATATTCGCTTCCAGGACGACGATGAGGCTTTCCAGGCGTTCGGCGACCTGTGCGCCGAGATCGGTGAGGGTGTATTCGACGCGTGGGGGGATGGTCTGGTGTACCTCGCGATGCACCATGCCGTCGCGTTCCAGGGCCTGCAGGGTCTGCGAGAGCATGCGTTCGCTGACGCCGTCGACCCGGCGGCGGAGTGCGCTGAAGCGGCACGGTCCCGCGCGCAGCGCGACCAGGGCCAGGGTGCCCCAGCGGCTGGCCACATTCTGCAGCACCGGGCGTGAGGTGCAGTTTCGGGCGAATACATCGGCTTCCAGCGTCGGGTCGTCGGTCTCCGCCGACGGCGTGCGCTGAGTGGTCATACATCCGATAGTACCCAACTTGACCAAAGTGTCTGCGGAATGCATAGTGCTTACTAATCGTTAGTGCTATACAAACCGTACATACCTTTGGAGGTACTCATGACCGTCGCCGTAACCGGAGCCGGTGGACAGCTGGGCCGTCTCGTCGTTGAGGCGCTGTTGCGCGCGGGCACCACGCCGGTCGCGATTGTGCGCGATCCGCAGAAGGTCGCTGATCTGGCCGATCGGGGCGTCGAGGTCCGCCAGGCCTCCTATGACGACCCGGCCGCGCTCGATGCCGCCCTCGCGGGCGTGGACCGGGTACTGCTCGTGTCCGGCAATGAGTTCGGTGCGCGAGTCGCCCAGCACACCAATGTGATTCGCGCCGCCGAGCGTGCGGGCGTGCGGCTGCTCGCCTACACCAGCATTCCGCGCGCCACCGGGAACCCGCTGATCCTGGCGCAGGAGCACATCGGCACCGAGGCGGCGCTCGCGGATTCGACTGTCCCGCACACGATCCTGCGCAACGGCTGGTACTGGGAGAATTATCTCGGCGGACTCGGCCACGCGGTCGAGACCGGCGTGCTGCACGGTGCGGCGGGCGAGGGACGGGTCGCGGGCGCGGCGCGTGCCGACTATGCCGAGGCAGCCGCCAAGGTGCTGACCACCGATGGTCACGAGGGGCGCGTCTATGAACTCGGTGGAGACGAGCGCCTCACCTATGCCGAACTCGCGCAGGTGATTTCGCAGGCCGCCGGTAAGCCGGTGCGCTACGAGAACCTCGCTCAGGCCGACTACAGCGCGGCACTGGAACAGGCCGGACTCCCCGCCCAATACGCCGCGGTCCTGGCCGACGCCGATGCCGGAATCGCCAGCGGCATCCTCGATGTCGACTCCGGCGACCTCCAGAAGCTGATCGGCCGCCCTTCCACCCCCGCCGTCGAGGTCTTTACCGCCGCCCTCACCTGAGGTGCCGCGCCGGGTTCGCGTGACGTACCGCACCGGGTTCGCTTGCGCTGTGCGGCAAGCGAACCCGACGCGTATCAGGTCAGACCCACTGCACCAGCTGCAAGATGATTCCGTTCGGGCCGGGCAAGGCGGAACTGCTCGACCTCATGCTCGACGCGGTCTACCAGCAGATGTCACGCGCCGACCTGACCACCGTGGCCTGGCGCGAACGCGTCGTGACCATCGCCGCCGAGAACCGCGCCATGCTGGTCCAGCACCCGTGGGTCGCCTACCTACCGACCACCCGTCCGCCGCTCGGTCCCGGCGTCGCCGCCAAATACGACCACGAACTGCGCGCCTTCGACGGCCTCGGCCTGGACGACGTCGAGATGGACGCGGCCGTGACCTTCGTGCTCGGCTTCGTCACCTCTGTCGCCCGCATCGCCGGTGACACCGAGCGCGCCGCGGCCGACAGCGCGCTGTCCGACCATGAATGGTGGGAGCGCGCCGCCCCGGTGTTGGCGCAGTTCTTCGATGCCGAACGCTATCCCCTCGCCGCCCGGGTCGGCGCGGCCGCGGGACAAGCCCACGACTCGGCCTACAGTCCCGACCACGCCTACGAATTCGGCCTTGCCCGGGTCCTCGACGGTCTGGCCGAGCTCATCGAAAACCGCTGAGCGGCTCAGACGCCGTCGCGTTGGATACGCAGCGCCGTGATGGTGGCGGCCAGGCCCTCGTATTGATTGATGAGCAGCACGATTTCGATGAGGCTGCGCTCGTCGTAGTGGGCGGCCAGTGCGGTCCAGGTGGTGTCGTCGATATCGCGGGTCTCGACCAACTGGTCGACGGCGGTGAGCAGCGCGCGGTGTTTGTCCGACCAACCGTCGGCGGCGGGGCCGGTGCGGATCCGGTCGAGGATCTCGGGGGTGACTCCGGCGCGCCTACCGAGGCGGATGTGATGGTCCATTTCATAGGCGCAATCGCGCAGCTGGGCAATGCGCAGAATGACCAGTTCGGATTCGTGCCGGGGCAGTCGGCCGCCCGGCATCAATCGACCCGAGAAGTGCAGCCAGCCGCGGAACAGGCCCTTGGTGCGGCCGAGTGTGCTGAACAGATGCGCGTCGTCGGTTCCGGCCGCGCGCGAAAGTATCTGCCAGACAACCCAATTGATCGGACCGAGCTCGCGCAGCCGTCCGGGTGATATGCGTGGTTGCAACGCCGAAACCATGCTTGTGCCTCCCTTGTCCGCCGTCTCCGGGTGGGCACCGTGGAGATCTCATCGCGGGGCCCGCGCCGTGGTGCCGGACCGTATCCGAGCGTACTAGTCGGCGGGTCGGGAATCCGGCGCGACGACGGGGCTTCGTAACTCGAGTCGCACCGCTGAGACCTGGGCTGATCCACCTCGGCCGTGGCGTCGCTAGGGGGCAGTTAGGGGATGCGCGGCCAACAAGATCGAGAAAGCAGAGATCCGACTGGCTGGTTTTCTATAGCTGGATTGCGCTGGTCTTCTTGGCTTTCCGGTGGTCTTTGCGGCGCTGGCGGGTCATCATCAGTAGCGGCGTGGTGGATGCGGGACGCCGGGTAGAACCGGATGAGGGCAGGGAAAAGCGCGATGCTGGTGAAGATCAAACCCGGAGCGGATCTCTCCGGAGCCGAGCGGGAGTTCGTCGAGTGCCTGCGGTCGTTTCCGACGACCGGTGTCGCATTGCTCGACTTCGAGGTCGGCGACCACGGGGCCAGGCAGGTCGATGCGGTGATCCTGACGCCGCGCGGCATCACGGTGGCCGATATCAAGGGGTTCCGGCGCCGCCAGAGCGGGATTCTCAACATTCCCGCCGACGGTCCGTGGACCATCAGCGCGGAGCCCGCCGACCTGGACGAGGAGAACTCCGGCAACCCCGTCGATCACCTGGAACACAGCGTGCACGCGGTGAAGACCAGCCTCGAACAGGCGCTGATCGATCCGGGTCATATCTGCGGCGCCGTCGCGCTCGTCCCGTTCCGCGGCGTCGCGGTGCGGCCCGCGCGGACCAATCTGCGCCCCGGTATGGATATCGTCGTCGCGAATGCCCGCGACGCGACCGAGCTGCGGATCTACCTCGAGGGCTTCTCGGCCGGACCGCGCAGCTGGACCGCCGATCGGGTCTTCGGCGCGTGCGATGCGCTGGGCGTCGCCGAAAAGCCCTCCCGCGCCGAGTTGCTCGCCGACGGCTTCGACGCGGTGCAGCCCGAAGCGCCGATGCCGTCGGCGCGGGAGGTCCGCCAGCACGCCATTCCCGCGCCGCTGCCACCGAGCCGGCGGCAGACGACCGCCGGGTGGGTCGTCTTCGCCGTCGCTCTGCTCGGCATGGTGGTCGTGCTCATCGGGATCGCGAACTCGCTCGCGCACGACTCGGCCCGCCCGGCCGAGCCGGAGACCACGACCACCAGCGTGACGCCATCGCCGCCGCCGTACCGCCCGATCGAATGCTGGCCCTTCCAGACCAACTGCTGATCAATCTCGCACGGCGCGGGACAGTTTCGTCAGTTCGATGGCCTGTTGGGCGCGCGCCAGCACGTGTGTCCGTGACCTGCCGATATGTGTGGTGAGCGTGCGCAAGGCGGCATCGGGAGCACCGTCGAGGAGCTGTTCGGCGATCGCGATGTGCTCGGCGGTCATGGTGGCGATCCGCTCCGGGGTCGGCAGGTCCAGAGTTCGGACCGGACGTACCCGGACATACACGCCGGTGAGTGCGTCCGCCAGCGCCGTATTGCCCGCCGCCGCAAGCAGAATCGTGTGGAACCGTTCGTCGGCGGCGACCAGCGCCGGACCCGGTTCGGGCGGGTTCTCACGAAAACCGAGCCAGGTGTCGAGTTCCGCATGCACCACCGACAGGTCGTGGGCAGGTGCGGGCTCCGCATCGCCCACGACATCGATCACCCGCTGAAAGCCCCTGGTCTCCAACACGATCCGCAGCTCGTACAGATGGTCCAGCTCCTCCAATCGCGGCCGATACGGATACAACCCATCGGCGTGCCGTTCCACCAGCCCGTCGGCCTGCAGCCGGGCCAGCGCTTCCCGGACGGGGGTGCGCGACACCCCGTAGATCTCGGCCAGGCGTTCCTCGCCGAGTCGTTCGGTGGGCACGATCGCCCCCGTGGCCAGGTCCCGCCGCAGCGATTCGTAGACCCGCTCGCTGAGCGGAACCCGCCCCCTGCGCGTCATGGCGGCCAGCTCAGATCGCCATCGCCGAGCGGACCGAGGTCTCCGCGCCCGCCCCGCCCTCGCCGGTGGAGGTCACCCGGCCGGATTGCAGGACGTAATAGCGTTGCGCCGCTTGCAGCGCGAAGCCGATGTGCTGTTCCACCAGCAGCACACTGAGCCCACCGCGACCGGTCAAATCAATAATGGTGCGCTCGATTTCGGCGACCACCGACGGCTGGATGCCCTCGGTGGGTTCGTCGAGGATGAGCAGCTTCGGCTCGGTGATCAGCGCCCTGGCGATCGCCAGCTGCTGGCGCTGCCCGCCCGATAGCAGGCCCGCTTTGCGGGTCAGCAATTCGCGCAGCGCGGGGAACAGCTCGAGCGATTCATCGATCAGCGCCTTGCCGCGCTTACGGCCATCGGCCACCACTTGCAGATTCTCGGCGGTGGTCAGCTGCGGAAAACTCTGTTGTCCCTGTGGCACATACGCGATGCCGCGCTTGACCCGCCGCGACGGCGACATCTTGGTGATCGACTCGCCGTTGAATTCGATCCGGCCGGATTTGGTGCCGATCAGACCGACGGCGGTGCGCAGCAGCGTGGTCTTGCCCGCGCCGTTGTGTCCCATGATCGCCACCACGCTGTCGTCCGGAACGGTGATGGTGACGCCGTGGATCACCTCGGTCCGGCCGTAACCGGAGTGGATGTCGATGAGCTCAAGCATCGGCGGACTCCTTGTCTGCTGGTCGCGGCGCGCTCTGCGCGTCTTCGAGTTCGGTGCCGATGGCCGCGGCGGTGCCGAGGTAGACCTCCTGCACCTTCGGATCGGCCTGTACCTGTTCGACGGTGCCCTCGCTGAGCACCTTGCCCGCGGCCAGCACCGTCACCGAGGTGGCGAAGGACCGCATGAAATCCATATCGTGCTCGACCACCACGACGATGCGTTCACCGCCGATGCGGCGCAACAGATTTCCGGTCTCCTCGCGCTCCTCGGCGCTCATGCCCGCCACCGGTTCGTCCAGCAGCAGTACCGAGGCGTTCTGCACCAGCAGCATGCCGATCTCCAGCCACTGCTTCTGCCCGTGCGCCAACACACCGGCGGGCTTGTCGCGCAGCGCGCCGAGTCCGGTGATCTCCAGTGCCTCTTCGATACTCGGCAACACCGACTTGCGACGGCGCAGCAGCGTCAGTGCCGAGCGACCCGCGCCCGCGGCGATATCGAGGTTCTGTGAAACGCTCAGCTGCTCGAAAACGCTGGCCGTCTGGAAGGTCCGGCCGATGCCGAGCCGGGCGATCTGGTGCACCTTCTTGCCGAGGAATTCGACGCCGGTCTTCTGCGCTGATCCGGTCGCAGGCGCCAGGCCGGTGATCGCATCGATGAGCGTGGTCTTGCCCGCGCCGTTGGGGCCGATCAGAAAGCGCAGATCGCCTTGGAGCACGGTGAGGTCCACATCGGAGACGGCCTTGAATCCGTCGAAACTCACCGAGACGCCGCGGATTTCGAGATATTCACTCGACATGCCCGCGTTGCCACCGATTTTGGGATCGTGTGTGGCCGATGTAGTCGGTTCTGGTGTGGACTCGGTCATCGGGATTCCACCTTCTCCTCGGTCCGGACTTCCGGCAGCGGTTCGCTCACCGCGACGGGCTCGACCGTCTTACGGAACCTGCTGTCCAGCACGCCCTTGAGCATCGGCCACACCCCGGCCAGACCCGCCGGGATGAACCCGACGACCACGATGAACAACACGCCCTGCAGGTAGGTCCAGCTGGACGGGAACTCCTCCGACAGCGCGGTCTGTGCCCAAGCGACGCCGACCGCGCCGAGCACCGGCCCGAGCAGCGTGGTCCGCCCACCGATCGCGACACCGATGATGAACGCGATGGACGGCACCACACCGATATCGGCGGGGGAGATGATGCCGACGATCGGGGTGAACAGCGCTCCCGCGATCCCGGCGAAGAACGCCGCGACGACATAGGCCACGATCTTGATATTGGCCGGATCGTAGCCGAGGAAGCGCACGCGCTCCTCCTGATCGCGCACGGCCACCAGCAGTTCGCCGTAGCGGCTGCGCATCAACTGGCGTACCGCCGCGACCACCAGCAGCAGGGTGCCGGCCGCGATGAAGAACAGCATCTGCCGATTCACCGGATCCGACAGCTTGAAGCCGAAGAAGGCGCGGAAATCCGACAAACCGGTGAACCCGCCGATCTTCTGCTGGCCGGTCAGCAGGATCGCCAGCGCCGCGGCCAATGCCTGGCTCAGGATCGCGAAATACGTGCCCTTGACCCGGCGCTTGAACACGCCGTAGCCGAGCGCCGCCGCGACCAGCGCGGGCAGCACGAGAATGCCGATCAACGCGACCGGCCCGGATGCGAAAGGCCGCCAGAACGCCGGTAATTCGCGAATACCGGCGATCTCCATGAACTCCGGCACATCATTGTGCAGTCGGGCCGCGTCGGCCATCTGCATATGCATCGCCATGATGTAGGCGCCGATACCGAAGAACACACCCTGGCCCAAGGTGAGCATTCCGCCACGGCCCCAGGCCAATCCGATACCCGCGGCCACGATCGCGAAGCACAGGAATTTGGCGAGCAGGTTGAGCCGGAAGTCGCTGAGCGCGGCGGGCGCGACCGCGAACAGCAGGATCGCGGCGACCACGAAGCCGCCCCACGCGGTCACCGAAGGGTGTGCGCGCCAACGTTGTCCGAGTGTGGTCATGCCAGACTCCTCGTCCGAACGGTGAACAGTCCCTGCGGGCGGACCTGCAGGACGATGACGATGATGACGAAGACGATCACCTTCGCGATGGAGGCCGTCGTCGAGTACTCGATATAGGAATTCAGCAGCCCGAGCGCGAAGGCCGCGATCACCGTGCCCTTGATCTGCCCGAGTCCGCCGATCACGACCACCAGGAAGGCGTCGATCAGATAGCTCTGTCCGATGGTCGGACTGGTCGAGCCGATCAGGGTCAGCGCGACGCCCGCGACCCCGGCCAGGCCGGAGCCGATGAAGAACGTGCTGATATCGGTCAATCGGCTCGACACGCCACTGGTTTCGGCGAGGCCGCGGTTCTGCACCACGGCGCGAATCCGCCTACCGAGCGGAGTCGTCTTCAACACGGTGGCCAGCGTGGTCACCGCGACGACGGCGAGTACGAGGATGAAGATGCGGGTCTTGGGCACTACCGCGCCCATGATGGTGACACCGCCGCTGAGCCATTCGGGGGCGAGCACGTTCTTGGCGGGCGCGCCGAAGATATCGCGGGCCGCCTGTTGCAGCACCAGTCCGACACCGAAGGTGACCAGCAGGGTGTCCAGCGGCCGGTCGTACATCCAGCGGATGAGCCCCATTTCCAGGGCCGCGCCGAGCAGACCGCCGACCAGGAAGCCGATCAGCAGCGAAACGACCAGTGATACCCCGGCCGACGAGATGACCTTCTGCACAACATAAGTCGTGTAACACCCGGCCATGATGAATTCGCCGTGCGCCATGTTGATCACGCCCATCTGACCGAAGGTCAGCGAAAGGCCCAGCGCCGCAAGCAGAAGAATGGATCCCAGACTCAGCCCGGTGAAGAGCTGGCCGACCAACACGTCCATACGGACTCCTAACAGATCAGCCGAATGCGGGCTCCGCGCAACGGAGCCCGCACCCGGCACTAGTCGACTACTTGAGGCCCTTGGCCCACTCGTAGGACTTCAGGTACGGGTCCGGCGTGACGGCCTTGCCCGAATCCCACACCGTGTAGATCAGTCCGTCCGGGCGGATCTCGCCGATGCGGGCGGTCTTGGTGATGTGGTGGTTGGAGCCGTCGACGGTGACCAGGCCCTCCGGCGCGTCGAAGGTCACGCCGTCGGCCGCGGCCTGAATATCGGCCACCTTGAACGACTTCGCCTTCTCGACGGTGTTCTTCCACAGGTAGACCGAGGCGTAGGCGGCCTCCATCGGATCCGAGGTCGGCTTGTCCGCGCCGAACGCGGCCTTGTAGTCCGCGACGAACTTCTTGTTCACCGGGCTGTCGACGGTCTGGTAGTAGTTCCACGCGGTCAGCTGCCCGGCGATGTTCTGCGCGCCGATGCCGGCGACCTCTTCTTCGGCGATGGACACCGAAACCACCGGCATATCAGCGGCTTTCAGGCCCGCGTTGGTGTACTCGCGGAAGAACGCCACATTCGAATCGCCGTTGAGGGTGTTGAATACCGCGCCCGCCTTGGCATTACGGACCTTGTTCACGATGGTGGAGAAGTCGGTGGAGCCGAGCGGGGTGTAGTCCTCACCCTTGATCTCGATGCCGTTGGCCGCGGCATAGGCCTTGATCTCCCGGTTGGCGGTCTGCGGGAAGACGTAGTCGGAGCCGACCAGGTAGAGGGACTTGATGCCCTTCTGCTTCAGGTAGTCCAGTGCGGGGATGATCTGCTGGTTGGTGGTCGCGCCGGTGTAGAAGATGTTCTTGCTGTCCTCCAGGCCTTCGTACTGCACCGGGTAGTAGAGCAGCGAGTTCAGGCTCTCGAACTTCGGCTTCATGGCCTTGCGGCTCGACGAGGTCCAGCCGCCGAATACCGCGGCGACGCAATCGGAGCTGACCAGCTTCTCGGCCTTCTCCGCGAAGGTCTTCGGATCCGACGCGCCGTCCTCGAGCACCAGGTCGATCTTCTTGCCCATGACCCCGCCCGCGGCGTTGATCTGGTCGACGGCCAGCTTGGTCGAATTGGCGACGGTGACCTCGGAGATCGCCATGGTGCCCGACAGGGAGTGCAGTGAACCGATCTTGATCGAGTCCTTCGACGTATCGACGCAGGAGGCCGCGTTGGAGCCCTCGGTCGAGGCGTCGTCCTTGGCGCCACAGCCGGTCAGCAACAGACCGGCGAGTGCGACGGCCGTCGGCGCGACCAGCGCTTTGGTAATGCGACGGGAACGCGATCGATGGATGTCACGGGAATCTGGCATGGGGCGGGACCCTTCTCACTCATCAGGTGTTCGGCGGCGCTGCGTGCGCTGCGGCGAATACGCCCGCCTTTGTCCCGGTCGAACCTGTAGACCGGGTTGTATACAGCGGCTGTATTCGTGATGCGAACGTTAGACAGAAGTTATTGCGCCGGAATATCTCTCGGTGACGAATCCGTTGCCAGTGTTTCCGCCATGTGAATAGGTCCTCACGGCGTACCGTTGGCAAACGTTGGTTCCATCCGGTGCCGCTTACGGTTGCGTAGCAAGACGGCGGTACGGCACGCTCCTTTTGTACAACGTCAAAACGCCGATGCCGCGGTAGTCGGGCCGGGCAGGCGTGAGTCGAGGAGGACCGGTGGGTCACTACAAGGCGAACGTTCGGGATATCGAGTTCAACCTGTTCGAGGTGTTCGGATTGGACAAGCTTCTGGATACGGGTGCCTATGGCGATCTCGATTCGGATACCGTGCGAGAGATCCTCGCCGAGGTGAAGCGGCTGGCCGAGGGCCCGGTGGCGGAATCCTTCGCCGCGGCCGACCGCGACCCGGTGGTCTACGACCCGGCCACCCACTCGATTTCGGTGCCCGAGCCGCTGCGCAAGACCGTCGCGGCCGTGCACGAGGCGGACTGGAGCCGACTCGGCATGCCGGAGGGTATGGGCGGCACGCCCGCCCCCGCCGCGGTGATCTGGGCGATCGACGAGATGCTCACCTGCGCCAATCCGGCGGCGAGCTTCTTCAATATGGGCCCGGTCATGTCCTCGGTACTGTTCAATGTCGGCACCGAGCAGCAGAAGCAGTGGGCCATAAAGGGTTACGACCGCGGTTGGGCGGGCACCATGGTGCTGACCGAGCCCGATGCCGGTTCCGATGTCGGAGCGGGGCGTACCAAGGCGGTGCTGCAAGAGGACGGCTCCTGGCATATCGAGGGCGTCAAGCGGTTCATCTCCGGTGGTGACGTCGGCGAGACGGCTGAGAACGTCTTCCACCTGGTGCTGGCGCGCCCCGAGGGCGCCGGTCCCGGTACCAAGGGGCTTTCGCTGTTCTATGTACCGAAATTCCTCTTCGATCACGAGACGCTCGAGCTGGGCGACCGCAATGGCGTCTACGTAACCGGTGTCGAGCACAAGATGGGCCTGAAATCCTCGCCCACCTGCGAGCTGACCTTCGGCGCGACCGAGGTGCCCGCCAAGGGCTGGCTGGTCGGCGAGGTGCACAACGGCATCGCGCAAATGTTCCAGGTGATCGAGAACGCCCGCATGGTGGTCGGCATCAAGTCCACCGGCACGCTATCCTCTGGTTACCTCAATGCGCTCGACTACGCCAAGCAGCGGGTGCAGGGTGCGGATCTGACGCAGATGTCGGATAAGGCGGCCCCGCGCGTCGCTATTACCCACCACCCGGATGTCCGGCGGTCGCTGGCGATGCAGAAGGCATACGCCGAGGGCCTGCGTGCGGTGTACCTCTACACCGCCGCCCATCAGAATGCCGATGTGGCGCAGCTGGTTTCGGGTGCCGATGCTGAATTGGCGCACCGGGTCGACGATCTGCTGCTGCCGATCGTCAAGGGCGTCGGTTCCGAGCGGGCCTACCAGTACCTGGCCGAATCCCTGCAGACGCTGGGCGGCTCGGGCTATCTGCAGGACTACCCGATCGAGCAGTACATTCGCGACGCGAAGATCGACTCGCTCTACGAGGGCACCACCGCGATTCAGGCGCAGGACTTCTTCTTCCGCAAGATCATTCGCGATAAGGGTGCGGCGCTGGCGCACGTCAACGGGCAGATCGCCGCCTTCCTGGACGCGAAGACCGGTCACTTCGAGGCCGAGCGGGCACTGCTGGCCACGGCGGTCGCCGATGTGCAGGCGATGGCCGCGACGCTCACCGGCTATGTGATGGCGGCGCGGGAGGATCCGACGGAGCTGTACAAGGTCGGGCTCGGTTCGGTGCGGTTCCTGCTCGCCGTCGGCGATCTGATCATCGGCTGGCGGCTGCTGGTGCAGGCCGAGATCGCGGCCGCCGCACTGGCCGCCGACGCGGCCGCGAAGGATCGGGCGTTCTATGCCGGAAAGGTCGCTGTCGCGAGCTTCTTCGCGAAGAACGCGCTGCCGGAGCTGACCGCGGTGCAGAACATCATCGCCGCGATCGATAACGACATCATGGAGTTGGACGAAGCGGCGTTCTGATCTGGGGCACTGCGACCGCCGGATTCCATTGGTACACCGTGGATTCCGGTGGTCGTTGGTGCTGGCGGGGCGATCCCGCGAGTGCGCGGGCTCGGCAAGGCCGGTGCGCGACATTCGACTAGGGCGCGAGCAGTTTGAGCACGACGGGCCGCGAGAGCGTGCCCGAGATCTGGCGCGCGAGCTGATTGGCGCTGGTGCCCTCGGCGTGCGCGTCCCGCAACGCGGCGGCGAGCTCGTCGCGAGCCGCGTCGGCCGCGGCCTGGGCTGCGCGCAGTCGCCGGGCGGCGCGGTCGACCGGGTCGGTCGCCGCGTTCTCGGTCCCGTCAACCGGGCTGACCGATTCGGTGGTCAACTCATTGACCGGCTCCCGATGCGGCACCGACTTGTCTCGCCGCATCGCCGCTCTGGCGAACTCCATCATGAATTCGCGGGTCGCATCCCGGTTGTCGGCGTCCGCGCCGAGCAGCAGAAGCGTCGTCTGTGGTACCGCGAGACTCCAGTTGGACAGGCCGCACAGTGCGAGCAGCAGTCGGCCCGCATGGTTCGCGTCCACATCGAACTGCTCTTTCGCGCGGTCGAACTTCCGCTCGTAGTGCTGGGCGCGCCAGCCGTCGATATCGTGCGCGTCGGTGCCGCGGTGCAGGCCCTCCCACAGCAATAGCCGTAGCAGCTGCGGATTTTCGCGGTGGTAGTCGAACAACTTGCCCACGTACTCGCCGGGTTCGGTCTCGGCCAGCGGTTGCACCACATCCATGAACTCGCGCATGGTGTCGATCAGGATGACGTCGAAGAGCTTGTCCTTGCTGCCGAACAGGCCGTAGATGCGCTCCTTGTTCACCCCGGCCGCCTCCGCGATCCGGTCCACCCGCGCGCCGGCCAGTCCGTATTCGGCGAATTCGATACGTGCGGCGCGCAGCAGAGCCTGCTTGGTCGCGTCGCTACGTTTCATCGTGGCCGTCATGACCGTGACTTTACCATCTCATTAAACCAACTATTTGGTTGACAACTGGTAGGTGACGGGCCTACTTTCATCGCTATGGCAACGCCGACTCTTCAGGTTCCGGCCGGTATCCCGGCTCCGGCACGCACTCGCAGCGCGTCACCTCGTGCGCACACCGGGCGTACCCTCCCCGTCTTCGTCCTGTCCGCCCTGCTGGCCACCGGTCAGATGTACATTCCGATTCCCTTGTTCACGGCCATGCAGGCCGATTGGCAGGTGGGTGCCGGCGTGATGACCTGGATCATCAGCGCTTTCGCCTTCGGCTATGCGGGCGGCTTCGTGCTGTTCGGCCCGCTGTCGGATCGCTACGGTCACCGCCGGGTACTGGTCACCGGCATGATCGTCGCCGCGGTGGTCACACTGTTGACCGGTTTGTCGTTCGGTGCTCCGATCGCGATCGGTCTGCGTGTGCTGCAGGGGCTGGTCGTCGGTTCGATTCCGCCGGCGATCATGGCCTACGTCGCCACCCGCATCGCCCCGGCGCACCGGGCGGTGGTCACCATGTCGGTGGCGACCTCCTTCCTGGCCGCGACGGTGCTGGCGCAGATCGCTTCGCAGGCCGTGGTCGCCGCGTTCCCGTGGCGCACCATGTTCCTCGGCTCGGCTGTCGTATTCGTGGCGCTCGCGTTCGCGCTGCGCGCGGTCATGCTCGACGACGAGCCCACCGGCCGGGACAAGCCGCTCGTGCACAGCTACGCCGCGATCCCCGCGGTACTGCGCATCAAGGCGCTGCTGCCGATGCTGGTCGCCGGCGCGCTGAGCATGGCGGTGATGGTCGGGGTGTACACCGGCATCGAGCTGACCGGTCTGGTCAAGGGTTCGGGTGAACTGCTCGCGCTGCGTGCGGGTGCGCTGCCGGTGATGTTCGCCCTTCCGCTGCTTGCCATTCCGCTCGCGCGGCTGACCAAGCCGGGCCAGATGGTGCTCGGCGTGCTGATCGCCGCGACTGCCATGGTGATCGCGACCTTCGAGGGCGCCCACCTCGCGGTGCTGACGGTGCTGCTTGCCGTGCTGGTCGGTGGCCTCGGTGTCATCGCACCGGCGGTCCTGCAGACCGCGGGGGAGTTGGGCGGTGCGGCGCGCGCTGCCGCTTCTTCGGTCGCCATGTTCAGCTTCTACGTCGGTGCTACCGCCGGACCACTGGTCGCGGCAGCCGCCGCGCCACACGGCTTTTCGGTGCTGGCCTGGATCCTGGCCATCCTGCTGGTCGCGGCTCTCGGCCTGACCCTGGTCGGCGTGCGGATCCAGCGCGCCACCCAACCGGTCTGAGCCGCGCTATTTGAGGACGTACGGGGAAACCGAGCTTCGATGTTCGCTGATATCGAGTACTTTCCCGAGCGGTGGAAAGGCGCGCTGCGGGCAGTTGGCGCGTTCGCAGACGCGGCAGCCCGCGCCGATGGGGGTGGCCTTGGCCTCGTCGAGATCGATGCCGTCGGCGTAGACGACGCGGCCGGCGTGGCGCAGTTCGCAGCCGAGGCCGATGGCGAAGGTCTTGCTCGGCTGGCCATATCGGGTCGCGCGGCGTTCGACGGTGCGGGCGACCCAGAGGTACTTGCGGCCGTCGGGCATCTGCGCGATCTGCGTCATGATCTTGCCCGGATAGGCGAAGGTCTCGTAGACATTCCACAGCGGGCAGGTGCCGCCACTGGCGGAGAAGTGGAATCCGGTGGCGGACTGGCGCTTCGACATATTGCCCGCCCGGTCCACGCGCACGAAGGAGAACGGGACACCGCGCAACTTGGGCCGCTGCAGAGTCGAAAGGCGATGGCAGATGGTCTCGTAGCTCTGGGTGAACAAGGCCGAAAGGCGCTCGATATCGTAGCGGAAATCCTCGGCGACCTCGTGAAAGTGCGTGTAGGGCAATACGGTTGCCGCGGCGAAGTAGTTGGCCAGTCCGAGCATGGCCAGTTTGCGGGTGTCCTCGGAGGCGAAATTGCCCTCCTCGACCAGCTTTTCGAGCAGATCGCCGCATTCGAAGTAGGCGAGTTCGGCGGCGAGTTTGAAGGTGCGCTGGCCGCCGGACAGATGCGGTGCGATCTCGAGTCGCTGGGTCTGTGGATCATAGCGGTGCAGTACGCCCTCGCCGAGGTCGATGCGCTCGACGATGTGCACGTCGTGCGCGCGCAGCCTGCGCGCGATCTCGCTGTTCACATCGCCGCCGTGGAAGCGGATGCGGGCGGTGAGTTCCTCTGCGGCGGTATCCAATTCGTGGATATAGTTCTGCCGCTGGTAGAAGAAGTCGCGCACTTCCTCGTGCGGTTTGCTGATCGCCGCGCTGCCGGAGCCGTCGGCGAAACGGTCCTCGGTGGCGGCGGCCAGCTGCGCGGAGGTGTTGCGGTACCGGTTGTGCATATTGACCAGCGCGCGCGCCATGCTCGGATGCGCGGAGACCATATCCGCGATCTCCTGGGTGTCGGCCTCGATGCCCAGCTCCTGGTCCATGACGACCTCTTGGAGTTCGGCGATGAGCCGGGTGTCATCCTGGGAGGAGAAGAATGTCGCGTCGACGCCGAATACTTCACTGATCCGCAGCAGTACCGGCACGGTGAGCGGGCGCACATCGTGTTCGATCTGATTGAGGTAACTCGCCGAGATCTCCAGCTTCTGGGCGAGTGAGACCTGGCTCAGTCCTCGTTCGGTCCGCAGCTGACGAAGCCGCGCCCCGACATAAGTCTTGGCCATGCGCCCAGTTTATGGGCGTATTCGCAAACCTGCCAATGGGTAATTAGCAGTAGAGCTGAGCGATATGTCACAGGGGCGGGTTACCGTCGACTGGTGCTGTTCTCGGATGTCGTGCAGGCCTCGGAAACCGTCCGGGCGACCCGGTCCCGTAAGACGAAAATCGCCACCCTGGCCGCGCTGTTGGCCGCGGCCGCCCCGGATGAGCTCGCGCCGGTGGTCGCCTGGCTCTCCGGTGAACTCCGGCAGGGGCGTATCGGCACCGGCTGGCGCACGCTGACCACTCTCGATGGCGATCCGAGTGAGCTTGCGACACTGACGGTTTCGTCGGTGGACGGCACGCTGAGCGAGCTGGCCACCACCTCCGGTCCCGGCTCGGCGAACCGGCGCAAGGAACTGCTGACGGCCCTGTGGGCCGCCGCCACCGCCGAGCAGCAGGCCTTCCTGCTGCGCCTGCTCGGTGGCGAGTTGCGCCAGGGCGCGCTCACCGCGATCGTCGCGGAGGCGGTCGCGGTGGCCGCGCAGGTGCCGATCGAGCTGGTCCGGCGGGCGTACATGCTGTCCGGACAGCTGCCCGTCACCGCTGTCGCGGCATTGACCGGTGGGGCCGAGTCGCTCGCAGAGTTCCGGCTCGAAGTCGGTCGCCCGATCCAGCCGATGCTCGCCTCGCCCGGTGCGACGCTGGAGGAGGCGATGGCCGAATTCGGCGATGAGGTGAGCGTCGAGCACAAGTTGGACGGCGCGCGCATCCAAGTGCATCGCGAGGGTTCGCGGGTGTGGGTGTTCACCAGGACGCTGCGCGATATCACCGCGAGCGTGCCGGAGCTGGTCGACTTGGTCGCCCGACTCGACTGCACGAGCGTGGTGCTGGACGGAGAAACGTTGGCGCTCACCGATTCCGGGCGGCCGCGGCCGTTCCAGGAGACGATGAGCCGCTTCGCCGAGATCAGCTCGACCAGAGAATTGCTACTGCACCCGTACTTCTTCGACTGCCTGCACCTGGACGGCGCGGACCTGCTCGACGTACCGCTGCACGAGCGCCGCGCGGCGCTGACCGAAGTGGCCGCCGCGCACAGCATTCCGGCGCTGCTGCGGCCCGATGCGGAGGCCGCGGCCGAGTACTTCGACGGTGCGCTGGCCGCCGGGCACGAAGGCGTGATGGTGAAGTCGTTGTCCGCACCTTACGCCGCGGGCCGTCGCGGCCGAGCCTGGCAGAAGATCAAGCCGACGCACACCCTGGACCTGCTGGTACTCGGCGCCGAATGGGGATATGGCCGGCGCACCGGATACCTGTCGAATCTGCATCTCGGCGCGCGCGATCCGGAAACCGGTGATCCGGTGATGGTCGGCAAGACCTTCAAGGGTCTCACCGACGCGCTGCTGCGGTGGCAGACCGCGGAGTTCCCGCGCCACGAGCGCGCCCGTGACGACTACACCGTCTACCTGTGGCCCGAACTCGTCGTGGAGATCGCCCTCGACGGCGTCCAAGTGAGTTCGCGCTATCCGGGCGGCGTCGCCCTGCGCTTCGCCCGCGTCGTCCGGTACCGACCGGACAAATCCGCGGCCGACGCCGACACCATCGAGACGGTCCGCGCATTACTGCCCTGAGTCGGGCGGCTGCCGGATTGCGGGGGCGTGACCAGTGCTCCCGAATCCGATGCCGGGCCGACAGACTCCGGTGGCGCCGCCGCCTCGGGTGGGCGGCCCAACGCGCACCGGAGTCTTGCGGGTGAGCTCGGTCTCGTCGGCGTGGTATTCGGGGGGCGTCCCAGCCGATTCTGATCGACACCGTGAACGGCATTGTGGATCGATCGACGCTTCGCGGCGGAGCGCCGCACCCTTCGGCTGCGCGGGCGTCGGCAGGTAGCGGGAAGATCCACGGTAGCCGATCCGAATCGAGTCCCGGCCGGTGGCAACCGCGTGGCTTTTGCGATCGCCGGTGTCGCACACTGGATGGGTGAGCGCGGACCTACTGGTACTCCTGATCGTCGTCGTCACGGCACTCGCATTCGATTTCACCAATGGCTTTCACGACACCGCCAACGCGATGGCGACTTCCATCGCCACCGGCGCACTGCGACCACGGGTCGCGGTCGCGGTGTCCGCGGTCCTGAATCTGGTCGGCGCCTTCTTGTCGGTGGCGGTGGCCGCGACGGTGGCCAAGGGCATCGTCGCGCTCGACGCCGTGCCGGGCCAGGCGCTGCTGATCATCGTGTTCGCCGGCCTGGTCGGTGGCATCCTGTGGAATCTGCTGACCTGGCTGTTCGGCCTGCCGTCGAGTTCCTCGCACGCGCTGTTCGGCGGCCTGATCGGCGCCACCATCGCGGCACTCGGCTGGGGCGGGGTGATCTGGGCGCACGGTGCGGACGGGGTGCTCGCCAAGATCGTGCTGCCCGCCCTGCTCGCGCCGATCGTGGCCGCGCTGGTCTCCGCGATCGGTACCTGGAGCATCTACCGGATCACCAGGACCGCCGATCCCGATGCGATCAACGAAGGTTTCCGCTGGGGCCAGATCGGCTCGGCCTCGCTGGTCTCGCTGGCGCATGGCACCAATGACGCGCAGAAGACGATGGGCGTCATCTTCCTCGCGCTGGTCGCGCACGGTTCGCTCACCAAGAACGACGAGATGCCGCTGTGGGTGATGGCGGCCTGCGCCGTTGCCATCGCGGCGGGCACCTACCTCGGCGGCTGGCGGATCATCCGCACCCTCGGCAAGGGGCTCGTCGAAATCGACTCGCCGCAGGGGCTGGCCGCCGAATCCGCCTCGGCCGCGATCATTCTCACCTCGGCGCACTTCGGTCTGCCGCTGTCGACCACGCAGACCGCGACCGGATCGATCCTCGGCACCGGGCTCGGCAAGGGGGCGGAGGTGCGCTGGGCCGTGATGGGCCGGATGACTGTCGCGTGGCTGCTCACGCTGCCGCTGGCGGGCGTGGCCGGAGCCGTGTGCTGGGCCATCGCGCACGTCATCGGCGGGCTGGCCGGGGTGCTGGTGGTGTTCGCGATCCTCATCGCGCTGTCGACGGTGATGTATCTGCGGTCGCGGCGGGATCCGGTGGACACCGGCAATGTCAATCAATGGCCCGGCGGGACAGCCGACGACACGCCGGATATCGAGCCCGACGTTGCGAAGGCGGCCCCGGTGGCCGAGGCGACAGACGTCCCGCCGAATCGTTCGGCTCAGGTTTAGGAGGCGCCGTGCATACGCTCGTCACGAATCTGAACGCGCTGTGGCAGGTGACCGTCGCTGGTCTGCTGCTCGGTGCGGGCCTGCCGATCATCTTCGCCGTCGGGGTTCGGCTCTGGTCGGTCGCCGCCGCCGTGGACGGCCGTGCCGCCCAACGCAATTACCCCGCGCTGGCCGGTGCCCTCACCTGTTTCGCGCTGATCATCGCGGCCATTTTTATCGGAATTCTGTACACCGCGAAGGCTTTCCTGGCGGCCGAGTTCGGTATTCATCTGTTCGGACAGTAAGGAAGGACACTGTGACTGATCCAGCGAAATCCGCTCAGGTCCGGCCGAATCTGCTCGGCCGCGTCATCGGCTGGCTGCGGGCCGGATATCCGCAGGGGGTTCCGCGGTCGGACTACGTTGCCCTGTTCGCCGTGCTGCACCGCCACCTGACCGACTATGAGGTGGTCGCGATCGCCGAGCAGTTGGTGGACGCCAATCCGGACAGCGAGATCAGCCACGCCGATATCGAGGCGGCGATCGCGCGGATGGCGAAGGAGCAGCCGGATGAGCACGATATCGCCAGGGTCGCTTCGCATCTGGCGGCGGGCGGCTGGCCGCTGGCGACTCCGTTGATCGACACCGACTGAGGTAGGTTCCTCGATGCCGCCGTTCCTGAACGCCATCATCGACTGGCTGCGAGCCGGATATCCGGACGGTGTCCCGGAATCCGACTACATTCCACTGCTCGCGCTGCTGCGCCGCCGCCTCTCCGATGCCGAGGTCCACCAGATCGCGGCGGAACTGGCTGACAGTGTTGTTTCGAGCGACCCGCAAGCGATCGCCAGCGGTGGCGACCTTCCGGCCGATAAGGCGGATATCCAGGTGCATCTACGGACCCCGGACGGTTACGGCCCCGACGGCTACGACCGTCCGGGCCGCGACCGCTGGGGTTTCGACCCGGCAGCGCCGGCTGATCGGAGCCCGCGGTTCCCAGGCGATTCACAGCTGGATCGCCAGCATTCTCGAGGTAGCCGCAGCAGGATGAACGGTGTCGGCGAATGGAAGATGGAAGTGGGCTACCGCGAATCGGCCTTACCTCATGGCTTCCAACTCGCTCGACCTCGGCGGTTCACTGCTCGGACCGCCTTCTCGCCGACCGGCGGCGCCGACCCCTCGCACGCGCCGCCGGTCCGCGACAACCTCGTCCGGCAATTGCGGGGGTTCCAGCGGGAGCAGCCAGACGATCGCGGCGATGAGCGCGACGGTGGCGAGCAGCGTGTAGGAATCGCCGAGCAGGAATTGCCATAGTGTCCAACGGAATTCCCGGCCCTCGGTCTGCGGCACCTGCCAGATCAGCCCCTGTGGCAGCAGCGGCAGGTCCGGATCCCACGATCCGAACCGGTCGGCCCGCAGCGGCCACGCGAAGACGAACAGGTAGCTGATCATGGGGACGCCGATCCGGATGGCGAGCGAACGCCGGCGCAGCGCGTGGATCAGCCACAGCAGCGCAGGCACGATCCACACCCAGTAGTGGGTCCAGGAAATCGGCGAGACCAGCAGCATCACCGTGGCAGCGAGCAGCGCGCCGAGCAGTTCGTCGCCGCGTAGATAGGCGATCCGGGCCGCCGCGATTCCGGCCAGTGCGAGCAGACCCGCGCAAACGAACGATGCCGTCGTGTCATCCCAGTTCGACCATTGCAGCCGGCCGAACATGCCGTTGATCGACTGATTCTGCACATAGGCGAAGCCGATCCGGTTCTGTGACGACATGGTGGTGGTCCAGAACTGCAGCGCCTGGGTCGGTCGGTACCAGAAGCCGATCGCGACCGTCGCGCCGAAGGTCGCGGCGGCCGTGGCGGCGGCGCGGAACTGGCGGGTGATGAGCAGATAGACGATGAAGACCGCGGGGGTCAGTTTCAGTCCGGTCGCGATGCCGATGAGGATGCCGCGGTACCGACTCTGCTTGGGGATGGCCAGATCCGCCAGCACCAAAGCCATGAGAATCGCGCTGAGTTGTCCGAACCGGAATGTCTGCTGGACGGGCTCCAGCCAGATCGCGGCTCCGGTGATGGCGATCGCCAGTGCCAGCAACCCGGCGCTGCGGCGCTGATGTTGGAGTTTGCCGGCGCTCCATACGCTCACGAACAGTGATGCCATCGTGAGGATGGTGACGCCGGTCCCGATGTAATTGATCGGGAACCGCGACAGTTCGGCGCAGATCCAGGCGGCGAAGACGGGGTAGAGGAAGGGCAGGCCGAGCGGGCCGCGGCCGTCGTACAGCAACGCCGGATGTGTCGCCGCGGCCGTGCCGCCCCACATATAGACCTGGAGATCGACTTGGTGCCAGTACATCTGCCAGTTGGGCCGTAGGAAGGCCAGCCAGGCGCCGATGGATAGGGATGCGAATATGATTGCGGCACTGAGTGTTAAGGCGCTGGGTGACAAGGCACTGGGTGGCAAGGCACTGGGCGTTAACTTGTGCGGGGCTCTGGGCTCGGTCCCCACATCGGCAGCGCGCTGTTCTCCTGATCGCAGGATGACAGCCATGGAGTTGTTTTTCCTTCATCAGGTGACACAGCTCGGATGGACAGCAAATGCTTAGCTAAACTAAGAGCAATTCATCGTATCATCGCTGCTCACCGGAGGCTGCCCATACTTCCCGGGGCTGGTGAGGCGCTACCGGGCGAGCACCAGCAGAAGGTGTTCGACTTCCGACTTGATAACGCTGCGAGCGGATTTCAGGTACTTGCGCGGGTCGCAGAGCGTGGGGCTGTCGGCCAGCGTGCTCCGAATCGCGTCGGTGGCAACGACATTCAGGCGGGTGGCAATGTTGATTTTGGTCATGCCGTGCTCGACGGCGGCGCGCAGACCCGCATCGGGAACACCGGAGGAGCCGTGCAGCACAAGGGGGACAGGCACTTTCGCGGCCAGGCCGGCAATCAGGTCGTTATCCAATTCGGCGGTGCGGGTCTGCATGGCGTGCGAGGAGCCGACTGCGACGGCCAGCGCGTCCACGCCGGTGCTCGCGACGAATTCGACGGCCTCGTCCGGATCGGTGCGGACACCAGGAGCGTGCGCGCCGTCCTTGCCGCCCACCGCACCGAGTTCGGCTTCGACGAAGACCTCGCGGTCGTGGCACCAGCGGGTGATATCGGCGGTGGCGGTGACGTTTTCGGCGTAATCGAGGGTGGAGCCGTCATACATGACCGAGCGAATGCCGAGGTCGACAGCGGTGCGAATGAGTTCGAACGAGGTGGCGTGATCCAGGTGGACGGCGATATCCGCGGTGCTGTCGGCGGCGATCCGCAGGCAGGCGAGGGCGATCGGGGCCAGGCTGCCGTGGTAGTGCACCGTATTCTCCGAAAGCTGGAGCAGCACCGGTCGTTTCGCCGCCTCTGCGGCCGCGGCGATGGCCTCGGCGTGTTCGAGGGTGATCACGTTGAACGCGCCGAGACCGCCCGGGCGGGCGGCGCTGATCAGGTCAGGGACGGGTCTCGAGGTCACGGCGAAGTCTCCTGGGTGGGGTCCCCAGGGCTGGACTCGGCCGCGGGGTCGGCTAGTCGTTCGACGACCACGGTGGGCGCGACGCGGGCACGCAGGCTGCGATCGATCTCGCCGGCGACCGGGATGACGACCGCGGCGGCGGAGGTGGCGACGGCATCGACGAGGATGGCGGACCAGTCCGGCAGGACGTCGGCCTCGGAGAGTGCGGCGATCACCGCGGCTGCTGCGGAATCACCTGCGCCGGTGGGATTTCCGGCGAGCGGTTCGGGCAGTACGGCCGACCATGCGCCCTCGGCGGTGACCACGATCATGCCCTCGGCGCCGCGGGTGGCGATGATGGCGCGCACCCCGCGCTCGATGAGCGGGCGTGCGGCCGTGGCGACCTCGTCCGGGGTCACCGGAACCCGTCCGGTGAGCCGTTCCAGCTCTTCGGTATTGGGCATCAGGACGACGCCCGGCACCTGGGCGGCCAGGCGCAGCGACTCACCGTCGACATCGCAGATGGTCGGCACGCCGGCGGCGATGGCGGTGCGGGCGATTTCGGCGGGCAGGCCGGCCGCGATACCGCCCGGCAGTGATCCCGAGATGACGAGGCCGTTGATATCGGGCAGCATTCCGGCAACCCGGACCGAGAGCTGTTCGGCGGCATGTGGATTCGAGACGCGCGCGCCGGGTTCCCACAGCGCGGTCGCGGTACCGTCATCGGATTCGCTGATCACCACCGTGCGCCGGACCCAGGGCAGCGCGTGTACGAAATCGACCGGCATCTCCAATTCCGCGGCGGCCGCGAAGGCATGGTCGGAGAAACCGGTAGCCCTGGCATATTTCCCGAGCTGATTGAGCACCCGCGTCACATTGATGCCCTTGCCGCCGATGCGCTGTTCGACCGAACGGACCCGATGCGCCTGGCCGCGCTCGAAATGCTCTACGCGGTAGGTCATATCGTAGGCGGGATTCATTGTCACGGTGAGGATCACGTCAACCACTGTCCATGTCTGAGCACCCGTCGCAACTGGAGATTGTCATCAACTATCAATAGGTCGGCGAAGTGATCGGTCGAGAGGTCGCCCACATCGGCCAGTCCGGCCGCCGCGGCCGGAATTGATGTGGCGGCAATCACAGCATCGCAGAGCGGTACACCGCAGGTGTCGACCGCCCAGGCGAGGCATTTCAGGAGATGCGCGGTGCCGCCGGCGATGGAGCCGTTGGCCACCCGGGCCACGCCGTCGATGACGCGGACCACCTGCGGGCCGAGCTGGTACTCGCCGTCGGGCATCCCGGCCGCCTGCATCGCGTCGGTGATCAGCGCGATCTGTCCGGGCGCGGTGGCGAAAACCAATGCGCCGAAACCGGAGTCGACGTGCACCCCGTCGCCGATCAGTTCGACTACCGCGTGTCGCTGGGATGCGGCGACGAGCGCGGCGGCCACCGGTCCGGGCCTGCGGTGGTGCAGCGGCGGCATGCCGTTCGCCAAGTGCGTCACCAGACCGCCGAATCCGGTGGGGCGCAGGGCATGGCGGAACCGGGTGAAGTCGGTATCGCTGTGGCCCAGTGACACCACCACATCGCTATCGGAAAGCCGTTGTGCGACCTTGTCGAAACCCGGCAGCTCCGGTGCGAGCGTCATCACCCGCAACTGCCCGTCGGCGGCCGCGAGCAGCTGCTCGGTCAGCTCGAGATCGGGATCGCGCAGATAGCGCGGATCCTGCGCACCGCACCGCGCGGCTGCCAGAAACGGTCCCTCGGCGTGGATGCCGGCGATCGTGCCGTCCGCCACCAACGTGCGCAGCGTCGCGACCTGCGCGACCATATCCGCCGCCGCGCCGGTGACGACGCTCGCCAGCACCGTCGTGGAGCCGTGCGTGTGATGGAACCGCGCGGCGGCCCGTGCTTCGTCGGGGTCGATGGTGTCGAACCGATGCCCGAATCCGCCGTGGTTGTGAATGTCGACAAGTCCGGGCAGCACCGTTCCGGCAAACGGTGGCGCGATCGAATCCGGATGCGCGGCAACCCACTCCGCGAACGATTGCACCTGGGCGATACGTTCGCCGTCTACCGATAGGACGCCGTCGTCGAACTGTGCGGTAGCGGATACGATCCGCCCGCGGATTTCGAGGTCGCTCGTCGATGTCATGGGCGCACCTCCGTTCCGTGTACTTCTACCAGGAACGGTGCGCCTGGAAACGGTGCGCCTGGAAACGGTGCGCACAGTGCCCGGTCGACGAACCGTCTTCGTGTGCGGTCACGCTCGGCCCGGATAGATTCCGTGGGGGCGGTGTCGCTTGATTCGACGGCAGGGAGTCCGCCTGTCATGCGAGCGTTCCCTGCCGGGCGAAGAGTGCGGCTCCCGCAAGACCGGCCCGCACGCCGAATTCGCCGAGTACGACCTCGGGTGCCGGGACAACGCGCAGCCGTTCGGCCAGGGTGCGGTGCAGGGGTTCGGTCAGCGCGGGTCCGGCGCCTGCGAGGCCACCGCCGAGGATGATCAATTCGGGACAGGCCGCGTGGATGAGGCCGAGCAGTCCGTCGGCCAGCGCGCTGATCGCGTCGGCGACAACGGCTTTGGCATTCGCATCGGTGTCGAGCAGTGCGAAAACATCGGCCGCGCTTGCCGTTTCGTGTCCGGTGCGCTGGCCATAGGCGCGCGCGATCGATGCTCCGGACGCGACGGTTTCTACACAGCCGATATTGCCGCAGGGACAACGCAATCCGTCCGCGTGCCGCACCGGGATGTGACCGTATTCGCCGGTCTGCCCGTACCCGCTGCGCACCAGCCTGCCGCCGACCGACAGGGTGCCGCTGATGCCGGTACCGAGAATGACCACGCAGACATCGTCGTGGCCGCGCCCCGCGCCGAAACGCCATTCGGCCCAGCCGGCCACCGCGACATCGTGCTCGATCAGCACCGGCATGCCCCAGCGTGCGGTGAACCGGTCGCCGATATGCACATCGCGCCAGCCGACATTGCTACTGAATACCGCGATCGAGCGGACGGGGTCGACGATGCCCGGCAGTAATACAGCCGCGCGCGCGACCAGGTCGCGCTGCTCGTCGGTCAGTTCGGCCAGCAGTTGATCGCCGAGCGCCCCCATGGTTTCGAAGGCCGCCTCGCCCTGCGGTGTCGCCACCACACCCGAGGCCAGCACCAGGCCGGATGCATCGGTGATCTCGCCCTTCATCGTGGTGCCGCCGACATCGAGGCCGAGAACCAGGAACTCATCCGACAACGCCGGGACCGGCTGCGGCTGTACCGCAGCCGGTCCCGGCGCCACTGCGGCGACCGGCATCGCCGAGCTGTGTTTACCCACCCCGTCGGCTCCGCCTCTTTGCCACCCCCTCGCCGCCCCCGTGCCGTCCGCGAGATCGTCGCGGGGCCCGGCGGTTGTCGCGGCTCGTGTTTCGGGTCGAGCCGCGCGGGTTTCCGGTGGTCGCGCTCCCGATTCGGTTCCCATAATCGGCACAGTAGTTCCTGGTACCGGACGATCACTGATCCAGGACGACGGAGCGGTTCAGGTTGCGCGGATGGTCGGGGTCCAGGCCTTGGTCGGCGGCGCGCAGCACACAGAGCTGGTGGACGCGGACCAGATCGGCCATCGGGTCGATATCGCGGTGTTCGAAATGTGCGCCGGTGACGGCCACATCGGCCGCGAAGTTGGGGACCAGCGGCCCGAAGGCCCAGACGGCGCGGCCGGGGGTGGAGATGCTGATCGGGCCGTGCCGGTATTCGGTCTGCAGATAGGCCTCGGTCCAGGACTGGCAGGATTCGCGCAGTTTGAGACCGGCCTCTTCGGCGATCGCGGCTGCGAAGCCCATGCCGACGAAGCTGATCTGCTCCGCATGGCGCACCGCGGTCAGTGCCGTAGCGGCGTCTTCGGCGAGCACCGCCCGGGCCTGCTCGATGGCGGGATTCAGGTCCTCGCCGAGGTGCCAGCGCAGGATGGCCAGCGCGGTGGTGGCGAAGCGGGTCTGCACCACGGACAGTTCGTCGACCTCGTCGATCAGGATCGGGTCGCCGAGGTCGAGCACCGGGGTGCCCGGACTGCTGCAGATGACGGTGCGCGGGATGTGTGCTGGGATCTCCCGCATGGCATCGACCACCTCGGTGGTGGTGCCGGAGCGGCAGATGACCAGGTAGCGGTCGTAGTCGCGACCGCCGCGGACCTCGCTGGCGGGCCAGGCGTCGGTGACGCCCTGACCCGAGCCCTCGCGCAGTGACGCGATCGCACGGGACATGAACAGCGAAGTGCCGCAACCGATGACGGCCACGCGCTCGCCCGGTTGGGGCAGTACAGCGCGGTGTTCGGCGGCGATGGTCTCGGCGCGGGCCCAGTCGTCCGGTTGGGTGGCGACTTCGGCGGCCAGATGAGTCACGGGGGTGGGGTGAGCGGAGATCGGCACAACAACAGAATCGCTCTGATGATCGTTCATGTCAAATTTACGAGCGAATCAGTCACATGTGATCACTATTGGGTCTAGATTTATCGCTAGCGACTGCTAGCCAGGTCGCTCGAAAGGATCAGCTCAGTCGATTTGTTCGCTCCATCATCGGCCGGTCCAGTCGCGCCCGGAGTGAAAATTTGAAAGGTTCAGCTCGTGAAACGACCCCTCCACGGCGTACTCGCGGGGATCGCGATGGCGACCGGCCTCGCGCTCGCCGTTTCGTCCTGCGGTTTCGGCTCCAAGGACTCCGCCGATTCCGATAAGACGATCAACTTCCTCGCCCCGACCTATAGCGACGGCGCCAACGGCACCAAGGCGCTGTGGGACCACATCATCGACGGCTTCCAGAAGCAGAATCCCGATATCAAGGTGAACCTGCAGATGGAGTCCTGGGATTCGATCAACGATGTGGTGCGCACCAAGCTGCAATCGCAGTCGACCACGCCGGACATCCTGAACATCGACGCCTACGCCAGCTTCGCCGGTGACGGCATGCTCTATCCGGCGTCGGAGATCGTGTCGCCGGACGTGCTCGCCGATATCCAGCCCGGCTTCGCCAAGAACGCCTCGCTGAACGGTCAGCAGTTCGCGCTGCCGCTGTTCGCCTCGACGCGCACGCTGTTCTACAACAAGGATCTGTTCACCAAGGCCGGCGTCACGACCCCGCCCAAGACCTGGTCCGAGCTGACCGACGCGGCCAAGAAGATCCAGGCCCTCGGCGGCGGCGTCTCCGGCTACGGCCTGCCGCTCGGCAGTGAGGAGGCCCAAGGCGAAACCTCCATCTGGACCTTCGGTGCGGGCGGCAACTGGTCCGACGGCGACAAGGTCACCGTGGACACGCCCCAGAATCTGGAGGGTGTGAAAGCCATGCGCGAGTTGATCGATTCCGGCGCGACCCAGCCGAATCCCGGTGCGACCGACCGCAAGGACGTCATCAACGCCTTCATCCAAGGCAAGATCGGCATGATCGAGGGCCTGCCACCGACCATCGGTCAGATCGCCTCGAAGAACCCGGGCCTGCAGTACGGGACCGCGCCCTCGCCGACCAAAACCGGTGATCCGGTGACCCTCGGCGTCGCCGACCACCTGATGGCGTTCAAGAAGGACGGCAAGAAGACCGAGTCGATCAAGAAATTCCTCGACTTCTTCTTCAATGCGGATTCCTACGCGAACTTCGTCAAAACCGAGGGCTTCATCCCGATCACCAAGAGCGGGGCGACCGCCCTGGCCGAGGATCCGGTGACCAAGGCGTTCTCGGCCACGTTGCCGGTGGCCAAGTTCTACCCGAGCAACAACCCGAAGTGGGCCCCCGTGCAGGGTGCGATTCGTCAGCAGATGGGCACCATCGCGCAGGGCTCGGATCCGGCGCAGGTGTTGTCCCGCATCCAGGAAGCCGCGAAATAAGGTGGGGCGCCCAGCGGCCCGAGCGACGGGCCCGGAGGAGGTAGCGAAGCGTGACCACGCAGGGCCCCGGGAGGGCCGCAAATTGAATGGAGCATCCCGGGTGGGGAAGAATTCGACACTGCGGGCCGTCCCTTGGATCGGGCCGTCCCTGGTGCTGATCGCGGCGATCGTCGCGTTCCCGGTCGGCTACATGGTGTGGACCAGCACCCGGGACCTGAGCGCCTACGGCCAGGATCGCGGTCCGGCCGGGCTGGCCAACTTCCGGACCCTGTTCGACATCAGTGAACTGGGCACGGTACTCGGGCATACGGTGGTCTGGGTGGTCAGCGTCGTGCTGATCACCCTGGTCCTCTCGGCGGGGCTGGCGCAGTTCCTCAACAAGGACTTCCCCGGACGCACCGCGGTGCGGATGGCGATCCTGGTGCCGTGGGCGGCCTCGGTCGTGATGACGACGACGATCTTCTACTACATGCTCGATCCCGATGTCGGCATCGCGAACCGATTCCTGGTCGATATCGGGCTGCTGGATCGGGGCTACGGCTTCACCAAGCAGCCGACACCGGCCTTCCTGGTCGCGATGGGCGTCGCGGTGTTCGTCTCCATCCCGTTCACCACCTACACGATTCTGGCCGGGTTGCAGTCGATTCCGGCCGAAATCGAGGAGGCGGGCCGGGTCGACGGCGCCAGCGCGTGGCAGCGCTACCGGTATCTCACACTGCCGCAACTGCGTCCGGCGATCGCGGTGGCGACCATCATCAACATCATCAATGTCTTCAATTCGCTGCCCATCCTGCAGGTGATCACCGGCAGTATCGCGGGCTTCGGCGCGGATACGACAACGACGTTGACGTTCAAGCTGATTCGGCAGAATCAACAGCTCGATACCGCGGCCGCGATGAGCGTGCTGAACTTCGCCCTGATCGTGGTGATCATCGCGATCTACGTGAAGGTCATCAAGCCGACACAGCAGGTGGACCAATGAGCGTGGCATCGCGTAGCGCTTCGATGAGGGGTGGTGGCTGGGTGGCGGGTGGGCCTTCTCGAGCGGATATTCATATCGAGGGTGTCGAGATCCCGCCGGACACAACGGTTGTCGAGGGCAATGGCAAGCGACTTCGGCGGCGGCGCTGGGAACTCACCGCGGTGGGCGTGGTGCTCGCCGTCATCTTCCTGACGCCGTTCGTGGTGATGGTGTTCGGCTCGTTGAAGAGTCGGGCCGAAATCCTGCGCATCCCACCGACGTATCTGCCGCAGGAATGGCATCCGGACAACTACTCGACCATGTGGGACACCCCCGAGACGCCGCTGCCGTTCAATCTGGCGAGCACGATCATCATCTCGGTCTGTGCCACCCTGCTGGTGCTCGTCGTGGCCATACCGGCCGCGTATTACACGGCGCGGCACAAGTTTCCGGGCCGGGCGGTGTTCCTCGCGCTGGTGCTCGTCACCCAGATGTTGCAGCCGACCGTGCTGGTGACCGGCCTGATCCGGGAGTTCTTCGCGCTCGGGATCAACGACACCTGGCTGGCGATGATCCTGGTCAACGCCGCGTTCAACCTCTCGTTCGCGGTCTGGATCCTGCACAGCTTCTTCGCCGCGATCCCGGTGGAGATCGAGGAGGCCGCGCAGCTGGACGGTCTGGGTCGGTGGCAGATCCTGGTCCGGGTGAGTCTGCCGCTGGTCTGGCCGGGCATCGTCACCGCGACCATCTTCGTGGTGGTGGCCTGCTGGAACGAGTTCGCGGCCAGCCTGGTGGTGCTGACCACGCCCGAGAACCAGCCGCTGTCGGTGGCGCTGACGAAGTTCGTCGGGCAGTACGACACGGCGTGGCAGTACGTCTTCGCCATCTCGACGGTGGGCATCGTGCCGGTGGTCATCTTGTTCGCGTTCATCGAGAAGCGCCTGGTCGCGGGTCTCACCGCGGGCAGCGTCAAGTAATCGCCCGATACGCGGCGGGTGGCCAGGTGCCGCCCGCCGCTGTCGTGGGCTGCAGTATCACCAGCCCGGTCAGCACGCTGACCGAACCGCAGTTCGGTCAGGCGCTGTCGGATCTGTTGCCGCCCTTGGCTCGAGCCCTCGTCGGGCAGGCTATCGGTACGCAGCGGTAGGAGGGGCCGACTACCGGCGTGGAGGCGGTCAACGAGATGTCCGCGCCGGGGTCCGGGCGCTTCCGCCCGGTAGCATCGAACCGTGGCACGCCAGGATGACGAACCCAAGGATGGTCGCAGTTACGGCGGGCTATCCAGGGAGCAGCGAGTAGCCCAGCGACAGACACGACTTATCGACGCCGCGCTGGAATTATTCGGTACCCAGGGCTATGCGTCCACCTCGATCGAGCGGCTGTGCACCGTCGCCAATGTGTCCACGCGCAGTTTCTACGAAGATATGGGCAGCCGCGAGGCATTGTTGATCGCGCTGGTGAATCGCATTACCGCGCATGCGGTCGAGCGCGCACTGGGAGTTTTATCGAAAACCGCCGGGCAACCGCTGTCGACTCGGGTGGTCGACAGTTTTCGGGCCTATCTCGAGGTGACTTGTGCGGACCAGCGGTCGGCGCGCGTGTGCTACGTCGAGGTGGTCGGCGTCAGCTCGGCGGTGGAGGATTGGCGCAGGCAGCAGCGGCGCCTGCTGTCCTCGCTGCTGATCAGCGAGGCCGAACGCGCCGTCGAGCGCGGGGAGACCAAGCCGCGGCGCTTCGATCTGTTCGCGCTCGCGGTGATCGGAGCGGTGAATTCACTGGCCCAGGAGTTGGTGCGGACCACGCATCCGGAGGCCGAGATATCGCTGGATGAAATATGCGAGGAGATCGCGTACTTCGTGAATTCCGGGCTCGCGCTGACCTGATTCGGCGAGTCCGAATCTTCTTTCGCATATGGACCGACGATCCGTGTGCGCAGTTTCCGGCGCATCCGAATGTGGTGCCGGTGCTGATGAATCCGCAGTACACCAGTGAACCCTTCAATGAGCCTGCGGTTTTGGCCGCTCCGAGCGGGCGGCTTCGTTCCTGGCTGTCCCGTTGGCTCGGGTTCCGGAGTTGCGGTGACGCGTCCGGTTCGATCAAGCGGCATGCCGGACCCGGCTGCGGATGGCGGTGACGGCGGGGATCACGCGGGTGGCCGTATTGCGCAGTGCGATACCGGCTTTCGTGGCCGGGATGAGCATCGCCGCCGCGGTGCTGATGCCGTTGAGCTTGGGGTCGACCAGCACCCGATGCCGGGTCTCGTAGCGCCGAAATGCCGCCTCGTGAGCGTCGGGCGTGGACGCCAATTCCTCGGCCAAGGTGTACGCACCAGCGATGGCCAGGGTGGAGCCGTCGCCGAACAGCGATACGCAGGAGGCGGCGTCCCCGAGTAGTGCGATACGTCCGTCCGCCCAGTGCGGCAACTCGCCCTTGCTGACGGAGTCGAAGAACAGGTCATCGGTGTCGCGCACGCGATCGAGGAGTTCGGGGACGCGCCAGCCCTGATCGGTGAAGGCCTCGATGACGAGGCGCTTGTGCAGTTCGGTGTCGCGGTGGTCGAAACCGGGTACGCCCTGGTGCCGGAACATGAATGCGGCGAGTGCGTGGCCGTTCGACGGGTGGACCGATACCGCCCGTCCGGGTGTGTTGTAGATGAGGACTTCCTGGTCGCTGCCGAACGGCTCGTCGATCCGCACGGTCGCGATGTAGATGCCCATGTGCCGGATGAACTCGGACTCGGCACCGAAGACCAAGCGCCGTACCGTCGAATGCAGGCCGTCCGCACCGATGACGAAGTCGAATCGGCGGGTTTGTGCCTTTTCGAAGGTGACGTCGACGCCGTCGGCCTGCTGCGTCAGGCCGGTAATCGTGTCGCCCCACAGGAATTCGGCATGGTCGCGGCTGGCGTCCAGCAGGATCGCGGCGAGATCGGCTCGGGGGACCTCGACTTCGCGGTCGCCTGCCGATCCCTGGAATGCCTTCAGGTCGACTCGGGCGACTCGGCGGCCGGTGTTGTTGACGAAATTCATCTGGGACACATCGGAACTCGCGGCGCGCAGTCGCGGCATTGTTCCCATCTGCTCGACCACATCGATGGCGGGACCCTTCACATCGACCGGGTTTCCGCTCGAGCGCTGGCCGGTGGCGCGCTCGACCACCGTGACGTGGAAGCCGCGGTCGGCCAGCCAGTACGCCAGCGTCGATCCGCCGATGCCCGCTCCGGAGATCAGAACCGTCTTGGTCATGGCAACACCTTTCTTAAGTGGACGAAAATCGTCCGTTTAGAAGGAGGGTACAGTAAACGGAAGGATTTCGTCCACTTAGTCTGGGAGGTGAGGGTCACGACCGCGCTGAAGAGGGCCGATGCCAGGAACAATCGGGATCAGATCATCGCGGCGACGCTGATCGCATTCCGTGAGCAGGGCGTCGATGTGCCGATGAAGGAGATCGCCGACCGGGCCGGGGTCGGCGTCGGCACGCTGTATCGGCACTTTCCGGACCGGGATGCGTTGATCGCCGAGACGGCCCAGTCCTACCTCGCGGATCTGGCCGGGTTGGCTGCCACCGCGTGGCGAGAGGAAGGTGCGGCGTGGGCGGCGCTTTCGCGGTTTCTGCACGCGTGTGCCGAGCGGCGGGTGGGGGCGCTGGCCGCGGCGATCGAACCCAATCTGCATGCGGAGATCCGGGCCGATCCGCGGTTGCGCGAGGTGCGGGCGGCGATCGTCGAGTTGGTCGAGCGGATGACCAGGGCGGCGCAGGCCGATGGTGCCATGCGTGCCGATGTCGAGCCGGGGGATGTCGCGCGGCTGATGACTTTGCAGGTCTATACCCGGCCGGACGAGTCGTATGTGGATGCCGTTCATCGGGTCGTCGAGATCGTGCTCGCCGGGCTGCGGGCTGGGTGATGGAGGTGTCCTGCTTGGCAATACGGCGCCGGAATCTCTACGGTCGGCAGGTGCCTGTGGTCAGATTGTTCGCGTGCATGGAAGAACAGCAGGTCGTCCGGATCGACGGGACGGCGTGAGATGACCGGACCGACGGACCGGCCGCAGCGGTGGAACCGACTGCTGGAACTGCTCGCCGACTCCGGGCGACTCTCGGTGGAGGAAGCGGCCGAACGACTCGGCGTATCCCCGGCGACCGTGCGCCGCGATTTCACCGCGCTCGCCGAACAGCAACTGGCCACCCGAACACATGGTGGCGTGGTCGCGACTTCGATCGCCTACGACCTGCCCGCCCGCTACCGGCAAGGCGGCGGTGAGGCCAAGCATCGGATCGCCGAACACGCGGCGGGACTTATCGAACCGAGTGCGGTGATCGGAATGAACGGTGGCACCACGACGACCGCGGTGGCGCGGGCATTGGCCGGCCGCACCGATTTGGCCAACGCCGGTGGCGACCAACTGACCATCGTGACCAATGCCCTGAATATCGCCGTCGAGATGGTATTGCGTCCGCATGTGCGCACGATCGTGTTGGGCGGGGTTGCGCGGCGCGAGTCCTACGAACTACACGGGCCGCTGGCCGAGCGCGCATTGGCCGAATTGCGTTTGGACGCACTGATTCTCGGCGTGAACGCGATCTCCGCCGAAGGCGGAGCGCAGTGCCGTCACATCGATGAGGCCGGGGTGACCACCGAGATGGTGCGCCGCTCCGGCCACGTCATGGTCGTCGCCACCGCCGACAAACTCGAGCGCTCAGCATTGGCCCGGATCTGCGGTATCGAGCAGGTCGATGTGCTGGTTACCGATACCGACGCGGATCCGGTTGCGGTGGCGACGATTCGCGCGGCTGGGGTCCGCGTCGATGTGGTCTGACTCGGGCTCTGCCCGGTGGGCTGGCTATCGGGTGGGGTGGTTGGCCGGGCCGGGATCGCCTACCGTCGCGCATCGACGCTGGTCATCGTGTCGTCCCGCGGAGTCCTCGACCATCGGCGAGCCCGCCGTGGGTGCGTCTTGCGGAACTGCCGCATGCTGCGAACCGGGCGTACCTTGGGCAACCGGCGCATCGGCCGGAATCAGTAGACCGATAGCGACGCCAGCGAGGGCTTGCAGGGCGGGCGGTCCCGATTGCGGCGGCAAACCCGTTCCTGAATGCCCGCGCGGAGGCGAATCCGCCGACCGCTGCGGGCAAGGCGGTTCCGAAGGTGCCGCCGAGCTGTGCGCTATTTGTCGCTGAGCGCGGTGCCGACCGGTGCAGGTCCACCCAGGTTCTCGACGGTGCCAGCGGCCGTTCTGCGCAGCGTCCGCACCCAGACCACGAATCCCCAGGCGACGAACCCCGCGTAGATCAGATACAGGGTCGCCGACGGGTAGTAGCCAGCTTTCAGCAGCAACGGCACGCCGACCAGATCGACGGCGATCCAGATGAGCCAGAACTCCGCGAGCCCGCGCGCCATCCCGTAGGTCGCGAGCACCGAACCGGTGAAGATCCAGGCCTCCGCCCACGGTCCGTAGGAGCCGATCATCACGAACAACTGGGCGAACGCGGCCGTGCCGATCAGCATCGCGGCGACCAGCAGCAGGCGTTCACGCGCACTGGCCCAGCGTGGCATCACGCCGCGATGCTCGAGACCGGTTTCGGTGCGCGCGTGGCGATACCAACTCCACCAGCCGTACACACTGACCGCGATGAACATCAGTTGCCGACCGGCCTGTCCGGCCATGTTCAGATGCTGCGGGGTATTGAAGACGCCGCCGACGAAGACGGTGAACAACAGTGCGTTCCCCGCGATCCCGATCGGCCACGCCCACACCCGCCGCCGCATCCCGCCGACCGCGGACGCCAGCCCGAAGCCATTGCCGATGACCTCCCGCCACAGAATCTCCGAGCCTGCGATATGCAGCTTCGCATCGAGCAGCGCGAGGAATGGGTTCACCCCCGCTGTAACCCGAGCCAGCCGATATCTCATCCCGACCAGCGGATTGGACGCACCCGGATTGAAATGCCAGCCGGTGCCATCGCACATCGGGCGGCATGACCCGGTAGGCATTCTGCGACGACTCCACGACGTGCAGCCAACACGGCAGCGGACTGCCATCAGGCCCGGGCGCGTCCTCGCAAACCTTCGTGTTTGGAGAACAGCGTTTTGTGCGGTGAGTCGGTCTGCGAGGTGCGTGAAAGTCTGCGAGGCAGCACATTCGGTCGCCGACTCATGGTTCTTCGATGTCCTGAACGGAGGTGGGCTCGATGGTGATTGCCTCGCCGCAATCCAGGTCGTCGTACTCGGTGAGCCAGCCATCCGCACCGATCTCGCAGAGCGAACCGTCCGCGCGCTGGTACAGCGCGACGCTATCCACAGGAGCCAATTCCAGCTTGGATGGAGTGTCTTCATGGAAGGCTGCGAGCAGCGCCCGCACCGATGGGGCGATTTCGTTGCGCTCAGGTTGGATCTCAGTCATCTGTATTTCGTCCCAACGGGTTCGGGAGATCCGTCGTGCACAGAAGGGCGGCCCAGTAGTCATCGCGCAGCGCGTCCCAAAGGTCGTTGTGCTCGGCCAGCAGCTGGCGTGCGTCGGCGAGGTCGGGGTCCGCGTCGAACAGGATCGTTCCCGGTTGGGCGTCCGGAATTGGCATGCGCGATGGCAGGCGATAGGCAGTGAACGACTCGTGTGGGAGCTGGACTCGCAGGATGCGCGGGGAACTGCGGACCAGCTGCCACACCGCAGCTTTGCGGCCATCCTGAGTTTGCGTGGTCCGCAACGCATCTCGACGCATCACGCGACTCCTCCGTTGGCACGCCCGGTGCCGGGGGACTCGCCACCCCGGCACCGGGACGACTTGGTGGGCTCGTCTGCCCACGCACGAACGGCGTCCGCGAACTGCTCGACGACATCGGCCGCAGCGCCGGTATAGGCGGCTGGCGGCCCGACGAACGGGTCACGCTGCGGAAGCTCTCGGCTCGGCACTGCCGACCTCCCCGGACCTCGACGATTGGTGGTGCGCCCGGCCCGACAACCCGTGGATGTCCCTGTGTGAGGGAGTTCGGGTCTGCCGACCTGGCGCTGGGTGCATGTAAACCATCTCGCCGGTTCGCTCGCGATTGAAGCCACACGACCGCTACGGAACCTCTACGCTGGCGTTTTACAGACCGACGAACGCGGGTGGGCGGCTGGCGATGATCGTGACCAGGTGGACGGGTGTGGAAGTCCGCGCGATGCGCACCGCGGTCTTGCGGATCACGCAGAAAGAGTTCGCTGAAATCCTTGGCTACACGGAAGCCGTCGTGCGGAAGTGGGAGAAGCGTGGCGCGACGATCACGTTAGTTCGGCAGTTTGCTGCGGCTATGGACACCGTGTACGAGCGCCTCGACGCCAGGCAGCTAGCGCGGTTCGAAGTTGCGCTCGCAGAAGTTGGCGGCAGCGCGGATCGCCAGTTTGCATCGGTGCTGACTGAGAGTTTCGAAAGTCCTACGACAATCGCGAATCGCATGCAACGTCTGAGCGAACTCGATGCCGAGGACGGTGTCCTCGATGTGTTGTCGCTCGCGATCGATGACATTGTCGACCGCTACGAAGTGGAAGGGCCGCTGCGGCTCGCTCCGGAGGCTATTGCTGTGCGCGATCGGGCGGAGGCGCTGCTGCGCGAGCTGCGGCATCCCGCCCAGTCGCATCGTCTATATCTGATCGCCGGGCGGTTGTCGGGCGTGCTCGCGTACATGGCTGTCAACCGTGGCAAATTCGCGCACGCAAAGATGTACTGCCGCGAGGCATTCGCAATCGCGTCATTGTTGAATGACCGGGAACTCCAGGCTTGGGTACGTGGAACGGAGAGTTTCTGTGCGTACTACCAGGGTGACTTTCAGGATTCCGTCCGGCTGGCGCGCGAAGGCATCGACCTGTCGAGTGCTGGGCCACAATCGATTCGGCTGTACTCGAATGGGCTCGCTCGCGCGTTAGGGAAACTCGGAGACACGCACGGAGTTTCCGAAGCAATCGAATCCGCGATGGCAATAGCGTCTACACACAAGACCGGCCCTTGGCTCACCCCCGCGCTGACCTTCGCGCCGTACGGCGAGGCAAGGCTCATGGCGAACGCGGCGACAGCGTACCTGTCGGCTGGCGGTTATCGGCGGACATTGGACTATGGGCATCAAGTCGATCAGTTGGTCAACGAGTCCGATTCCGTGTGGAGCCGGTCGTTGGTCAAACTGGATGTCGCTGCCGCCTTGCTGCACCAGCGTCGCCCTGACGTCGAGCAGTCCGTGCAGCTCGGGGTCGAGGCGTTGGCCGCGTCGCGTGATCGGCCTATTCGATCGGTGTGGCAGCGCGCGCATGAACTTGGCGCGATCATGGGACCGGTCCCCGGCAAGGCCCCGAACGACTATCTCGACAGCTTGCGTGAATGGGCTATCACCGCACGGGATTTCGCTGCTGCGGACGACCACTAGCGGTTGAGTGAAATCACCGCTCGATCATGCCAGCGATATCGGCGACCTTCTCGCCGCAGCTCGACAAGGTCGACCTTGTCGACTCGGACGGTTACCGGCGGAATGTGGCGGAGTGCCGAGACGTCGGAGACGAGTTCGTTGGGGCTCTGCTTCCTGTTGATGTAGGCGATTCCGAGATGTGGCCGGAATTCTGATGTTTCGGGCAATCGGCTGGCCGGGCGAAATGCTGATGCGGCTGCTCTGAGCGCCCGATGCAGGGCAAGTAGCGGATCCCACGGTGCGACGGAAAACCGGATCGCGCTGCGTGATCCTGCGAGTGGGCCAACACTCATATCGAATGGGGTGAATCCCGAAAGCCGTTCACGCGTCGCATCAACGATCCTGGATAGCTCGATGTCGGGTACATCCTGGGCGTTGCCGACGCCCATCATGGTTACGTGCAGTCCGTCGGTGGGCATCAAGTCGAGATCGTCATCGGCCAACGCCTTTTGGCACTGTCCCGCCAGCGCCGCCAGGTCGGGATTATCGAACGTGAGATACCAGTAGTAGCCAGACCGCCCCGGTGCCCATGCTTTCAGGGTCCAGTGATCTTCGAGTGAGGTCAGTTCCTTGAATGCGGACCAGTCGTTGCTGCGGATGCTGGCGGCTTCCGACGTTGACGCAGGCGGGAGCGGGGGGAACGGACGTTTCGACGTGGCGCTCATACGGGCGGCCGGGTCTCCCTCGAATCAGTGTGACGCTTTCGACGGCGAGTGTACGGCCAGGACCGGCGTGCTCAGTAGGTGTCGTCCGGCCCGGGTGACGGGGTAAGCGAAATGCGTGAGAGCTCGCCGAGATGCCATGAGACCGAAGTCGCCGGACGTCGAACTTGGACGGATGCGCCCGACTCTCGAGTCGGCACACCAGCTCTGGTCCACACGGAGGACCACCGCCACCTCTTCAGTGCTGTACCACTTCGATGGTTGAATCTGTAGTTTGGCAGACGCCACCGCCGAAATTGATGGTGGGCGAGGCAAATCGGTACAACACAACTACCAACGGCATGAAATCTGAGCAAGTGGCAGAATTCGGTGCGCCACGGGAACAAATTGGGAAAATTAGCCTCGATCTTTCGTCCGGAGATCGTATCGGCCTGCTCGGATTCGGATTTCGGATTTGATCATGATTTCCTGCGTCTGGCGTGGTCAGGTGGCCATTTCAGCGGTCGGGCGCCGGGTTCCACGGGCCCGGATGTGGTTGCCTTTGTGCCGGTCGGGTCGGTTTGTGCTGGTAATCCTGGTTCCAGCCGGTTGACGCGGTGGAGAGCACAAGGCCGGAGGCGGGCGGACGCGGCGACAGGATTGCGGGGGTGGCCGATTATTGCGGCGACAGTGCGGCGCAGTCGTATACTCGCAATATGGCGGGTGAATCGTCCTCCACGGAATTCCCCGAGGCGCCGGTTCTTGTGGTGCAGACGAGGGAACGCGTCTATCGGCTACACGCCGGGGTCGCATATAATGTCGGTCGCGATCCGGCCGCCGACATTGTTGTGACCGATCCGCGCGCATCTTCGTTGCACGCCGTTCTGGAGCGGGGTGCGGACGGTTGGGAAATCGAGGACGCAGGCAGCCTCAACGGCACCTTTTTCGCCGGCCGTCGCTTCGATCGGATGGTGATCGACCGAGACGAGACATTCCAGCTCGGGCACGCCGTGGATGGCGAGCAGTTGGTCTGCTCGGTGGAAGCATCACCCGGCCACGAGTCCGGTGGCGATGTCGGTGGAGACACGATGATCGTCCCCAATCCCGGCTACAACCTCGACGATGAGGCAACGGTCACGAAGTTCGAGTCGGCCCTGCCTCGGCGAGTTTCGCGATCGTCACCTCCGGCGGCCCACCCCAGCGCGGTCGTCCGGATCACATCGCCCACGCTTCGGATCGGACGCGCGACCGACAACGACGTTGTCGCGCATGACCTCATGCTCTCTCGCCATCACGCCGAGCTGCACATGATCGGCGACGGCCGGTACCGGATCGTCGACCTCGACAGCCACAACGGCACCTATGTCAACGGCTCCCGGGTCGACGCGGCGGACCTATCCGAATCCGACTTGATCGGCATGGGGCACACCACGTTCCGGCTCGTCGGCGATGAGCTGCGCGAGTTCGTCGACACCGGTGACGTGTCGGTCTCGGTGCAGAACCTCACCGTGCGGACACCTGAGGGCAAGGTGATCCTCGACGCGGTGGGCTTCCCCATCTCGCAGCGCTCGCTTGTCGGGGTCATCGGGCCCAGTGGAGCGGGCAAGTCGACGCTGCTCGGCGCGGTCACCGGGTTGCGGCCGGCAACGGAGGGAACGGTCCGCTACGACGGACGCGACCTGTACGCCAATTACGACGAGCTCCGGCACCGCATCGGGCTGGTCCCGCAGGAGGACATCCTGCACAACCAGCTTCCAACGCGGCGCGCGCTGCTCTACGCGGCCGAGCTGCGCTTCCCCGGTGACACGCGCAGCGAGGAGCGTGAGGAGCGGGTCGACGAGGTCCTCACCGAGCTCGGCTTGGCCCGGCACGCCGATACCCGCATCGATCGGCTCTCGGGCGGCCAGCGCAAACGCGTCAGCGTCGCAGTGGAGTTGCTGACCAAACCGTCCCTGCTGTTTCTCGACGAACCGACCTCCGGCCTCGACCCGGGCCTGGACAAGACGGTCATGGAAATGCTGTCCGAATTGGCGCACGACGGGCGGACCGTCATCGTCGTTACGCACAGCGTCGCGAATCTTGATTCCTGCGACCGCCTGCTGGTCCTGGTGCCCGGCGGTCGGCTGGCCTATTACGGGCCGCCCGCGGAGGGGCTGCAGCAGTTCGCACAGCGCACCTGGGCGGAGGTGTTCCAGGCATTCGAGCGCGAGGACGAGCGCGACTGGGCCGGTGAGTTCCGGGAGTCGTCACGCTTCGAGAACTACGTGGCGTTCGGACTGACCGACGATGTCGGCCCAGCCGAAGTGCACCCACCGGCGCCGCCGCCCGCGCAGCAGTCCAAGCTTGCCCAGCTCAGTACGTTGTGCCGGCGATATCTGGCGGTGATCGCCTCGGACCGAAGTTATCTGGCGCTGCTCGGTGTGATGCCCCTGCTGCTCGGTGGCTTGATCGCTGCCGTGCCGTCGGGCGAGGGATTCGCCGGGGCGCCGGGATCCAACGTCGATGCCCCGACCAAGCTCATGATTCTGGCATTCGCGGCATGCTTCGTCGGCACCGGCAACTCGATTCGCGAGATCGTCAAGGAACAGACGATCTACCGCAGAGAACGCGCGGCAGGCCTGTCAACGGGGGTCTATTTGATGTCGAAACTGCTGGTCCTGGGCGTGATCACCACCCTTCAGGCGGCGGTTTTGGTCGTGATCGGCACCATCAATGTGGATATGCCGTCCAAGGGGCTTTTCACGATAGTCGAGCTGGAGCTGATCCTGGCGATGGCGCTGCTCGGCATCACATCGTTGGCATTGGGCTTGCTGGTGTCGGCGTCGGTGAACACCTCGGAGAAGACATTGCCGCTGCTGATCGTGCTGTCGATGGCACAACTGGTGCTCACCGGCGGGCTGGTGCGGCTCCCCGGCACACCCGTTCTGGAGCAACTGGCCTACATATCGCCGTCCCGTTGGGGATTCGGTGCGGGAGCCGCCACCCTCGATCTCGACACCCTCACACCGCATACGGGCGTACCCGACCCGATGTGGAAACACACCCTAGGCACGTGGCTGGTCGACATGGGAGTCGTCGCCGGCTTAGGGGCCGTCTTCCTCGCGCTGGCCTGGTACCGCCTGTACCAGCTGCGTCCACGCCGCCGTGGTGCCCGTCGCGCGGGGCTTTGACGCCGGCGACGCGAGCCGGTCGGCTGCCTTCCACAGGTCAACGGCGCTTAGATCAGTGCTTGACACAATCGTTGGACCGCTTGGTGGTGCGGTGGACGCGTTGCGCTTTGTAGGTGATCTGTGTGACAAGTCCGGCGCGACGTTGACCGAGCCCGCGTAACGATTGCGCAATCTGGGGTCGCGATTCGCAATATCCGTGCAATGACGGACTCCTAGGGTTTCAACCATGAGCACGGCGAGCGGTACAGCGGAGTCCATCGGGGGGACGGGCATCCACATCAGCGGTTTGACGAAGACATTCCGGGTCGGCCGGAAGACGGTGCAGGCGCTGGATGCGGTGGATCTGCATACCGAACAGGGTGCGTTCCTTTCCTTGCTCGGCCCATCCGGCTGCGGCAAGTCGACGGTGCTGCGCATCCTGGCCGGACTGGAGACGCCGAGCGCGGGTAAGACACTCATCGACGGTGAGACGCCCGCCCAACTGCGCAGCCGCCACGAACTCGGCATCGCGTTCCAGGATTCGGCGCTGCTGCCGTGGCGCTCGGTGGAATCCAATATCAAGCTGCCGTTGCAGGTCGCCGGCATCTCGCCGGATCCGGCGCTGATCGCGGATCTGGTGCAGCTGGTCGGGCTGGAGGGCTTCGAGAAGGCCAAACCGGCGCAGCTGTCCGGCGGTATGCGCCAACGGGTTTCGATCGCCAGGGCACTGGTGGTGAAGCCGACCGTACTGCTGCTCGACGAGCCGTTCGGCGCGCTCGACGATATGACCAGGCAGCGACTGAACCTGGAACTACTGCGGATCTGGACCGAGAAGCCCGCGACCACGCTGATGGTCACGCACGGAATCGCGGAGGCGGTGTTCCTCTCCGATGTGGTCGCCGTGATGAGCCCGCGGCCGGGCCGGGTGCTCGAGCTGGTGAAGATCGACCTGCCGCGCCCGCGCACGCCGGAGATGATGCGCACACCCGAGTTCCACAAGCTGCACGACTACCTGTCGGAGTTGCTCTTCGGGAAGTCCGGCAAGGGCGGTGTCGCATGAGCAATCGCCATTGCGCCCGACTGGAACGGTCCGTGAGGTGCGGGCATGAATGACAGCCGAGAACCGCGGTCGCATGACCTGACCAGATGTCTGGCCCACGCACGCCCGGGGTGGCAGCGGATCGGACATGATCAGCCACGACCGTCGATGGTGTGCCGTCAGCGCCGTCAAGGGGGCGCGTCATGAAACGGATCGGTGGACTGCTCGGCGTCCTCGGGCTGGTCGCGGTGTGGTGGGTGCTGGCCGCGATGGAGGTCGCGGGCGGCACGATCCCGAGTCCGTGGACCGTCCTGCACACGATGTACACCGACGGCTGGGATCTGTACGGCCCCAACTTCCGGATCACCGCGCTCGGCGCGTTCAAGGGTTTCGTCTGGGGCAATGCGCTGGCCATCGGGCTGGCGTTCCTCATCGTGCTGATCCCCTGGATCGAACCGCTGGCAACACAACTGGCCATCCTCAGCTACTGCATTCCCTTGCTCGCGCTGGGGCCGATCATCCTGGTGGTCTTCGGCGGGCGCACCCCGACCGTCTTCCTCGCGGCGATGTACTGCTTCTTCACCACGATGGTCGGCACGGTCACCGGACTGCGCTCGGCCGATGCCACCAGCCTCGATCTGGTGCGCGCCTACGGCGGCGGTCGCTGGCAGCAGCTGTATCGGGTGCAGGCGATCGCGGCGCTGCCGAATATGTTCGCGGCCTTGAAGATCGCCGCACCCTCGGCCGTGCTCGGCGCGATCATCGGTGAATACCTCGGCGGCGTGGACAGCGGTATCGGCGTCGCGCTCACGGCCGCGCAAACCGCATACAACGTGCCGCGCACCTGGGGCATGGCGCTGGCCGCCGCCGCGCTCGCGGGGCTCGGCTACGCGATCGTCGCGCTCGGCGCTCGACTTGTCACCCCGTGGACCGCGCAGGAGTCGAGATGAGCCGCGCACAGATTGGCGCTACGCGCGCGCAATCGCCCGATGAATTCGGCCATATGGAACAAGTTGGCGCGCGTCGAGCCGGGGGGTGCGCGGCGGGCAGAACAGCGCGCGTCGGGCGAGACCGCGCACGCCGCCGCGGTGCCCGTTTGGAGGAGTGCGATGACTGACGAACTTGTGCCGATGGACGACGTGACTGCCGCCGCACCGCCGCCCGTCGTGGCGAGTACGCGGCCCCAACGCGGTGCTGCCGCCGGGCTGCTCAACGTGCTGAGCCGACTCGGCCGCTTCCTGTTTCCGCTGTTCACCGCGCTATTGCTGATGTTGGTGATCTGGTACATCTTCCTGAAGGCCTTCCCGCAGGTCGGGCCGCGCGTGGGCAAGACGCCGAGCGATGTGTGGAAGTACCTGTTCAACTCCTCGGGCGCGCACGCCGCGCGGCAGGCGATCTTCGACGATCTGCAGATCACCCTGCGCGATGCGGCGATCGGGTTCAGCCTCGGCATGCTGGCGGCGCTGGTCGTGGCCGCGCTGTTCGTCACGTTCTCGGTGGTCGAGCAGACGTTCCTGCCGGTCGCCATGCTGTTGCGGTCGGTGCCGCTGGTGGCGCTGACGCCGATCATCGTGCTGGTGTTCGGGCGCGGACTGGCCGGTGTGACGGTGCTGGCGGCGATCGTGGTGTTCTTCCCGGCGCTGGTGATGATCATGGCGGGGCTGCGCAACGCACCGCGGCAGGCGATGGATCTGGTGGCCGCGTACGGCGGCTCACGCTGGACCGCACTGCGCATGGTCGCCGTGCCCGCCGCGTTGCCCTCGGTCTTCGCCGCGGCGCGGATCTCGGTGCCCGGCGCGCTGATCGGCGCATTGCTGGGCGAGTGGCTCGGTAGCGGAACCGGTCTGGGCGCCAGTCTGATTCGGGCCATCCCGACGTTCCAATACAACAAACTGTGGGCCTCGATCGTGATCGTCACCATCGTCTCGGTACTGCTGTACGCGATCGTCGGCGTCGTCGAAAATCTGGTGCTCGCGCGATTCGGTCCCGAGGCAGGCCGCCGCTGATCGGTTAGTTTTTCGCAAATCAATGCTTCGGAACGTCAAAGTAAAGAAATTGAAACGGAATCCCCTTAGATTCGGCGCATGACCCCCGTGCAACGCTCTTCGTTCGGGCCGAACCTGAACCGGCGATCCCTGCTTCGTTACTCCGCGCTGGCCGGCGCCGCACTAGGCGGTGCGAGCCTGTTGGCCGCGTGTGGCGATGATTCGAAAGACTCGTCGGGCGGCTCGGTGGCGGACGGATCCAAGTACGGTTCCGTCGCGATCCAGCTCTCCTGGCTGAAGAACATCGAATTCGCGGGCGAGTACTTCGCCGACGCCAAGGGCTATTACAAGGAGGCCGGATTCGGTTCGGTGAACCTGATCGCCGGCGGCGCCGCGAGCACCTCGGTGGAGGCGGGCCTGGACACCGGCAAGGTCTGGCTCGGCACCTCCGCGCCGCAGACCACCGCGCCCGCGATTCTGGAGGGCCTGCCCGCCAAGATCGTCGCCACCACCTACCAGAAGAACCCGTTCTGTATCGTCAGCTCCGCCGCCAAGCCGATCAAGACCCCGCAGGATATGAAGGGCCGCAAGATCGGTGTGCAGGACACCAACCAGCTGATCTTCAACGCGCTGCTGACCGCCAATGGCCTGAAGCCGGGCGATGTCACCATCGTGCCCGCGCAATACGATCCGACGCCGCTGGCCAACGGCGAGGTCGACGGCTGGGTCAGCTATGTGACCAATGAGCCGATCACCTTGTCCGCCAAGGGATTCGAGAATACGAACTTCCTCTTCGCCGACTACAACCTGCCGCTGGTGGCCGAGACCCTCACGGTCAAGCAGTCCACCATCGACAACGAGCGCGACAAGCTGAAGGCCTTCTTGATCGCCGAGATCAAGGGCTGGAAGGACGCGGTCGCGGATCCGGCCGAATCCGCCCGGCTTGCCGTCGAGGTCTACGGCAAGGACCAGAAGCTCGATCTGGCCGAGCAGACCAAGGAGGCGACCGCGCAGAACGGCCTCGTGGTCTCCGCGGATTCGACCGCCAACGGCCTGCTGACGATGACCGATCAGCTGATCGAGCAGAACATCGCCGCGCTGCGCAACGCCAAGATCGATATCAAGGCCGACCAGCTGTTCGACCTGTCGGTGTTGCGCGAGGTGTACGCGGAGAACCCCGGGCTGAAGTAGCGCTAAAGCGCCACTGAGGCTTTGGTGGAGAACTCACCGACCTCCGGTGTGGTTTCCGAACCTACGGCGACCTGCCGCCCGGTCCCACCGGACCGGGCGGCCAGCAGTTCGGCGACGATCGAGACGGCGACCTCGGGGGCGGTCCGCGCCCCGATATCCAGGCCGGCCGGGGAGTGCAGGCGGGCGAGCGTCGCGTCGTCGAAGCCGCCTGCCTTCAGGTCTTCGATGCGCCGGGTGTGCGCGGACCAGGATCCGTTCGCGGCGAGGTAACCCAGCTCGGGTAGCCGCAGTGCCACGGTGAGCAACGGGATCTCGAATCTCGGATCGTGGCCGAGCACGACAATCGCGGTGCTGCTATCGATTTCGCCCGCCGCCGAGAGGGTGTTCAGGTACCGGTGCGGCCAGTCGACCACCACATGCGCGCCCGGGAAGGCCTCGGCAGTCGCGAAGGTGTCGCGGGAGTCGCAGACGGTGACGCGATAGCCGAGCAGTTTGGCCTGCACGGTGAGCGCGGCGGCAAAGGCGTTGGCGCCGAAGATGATCAGGCGCGGCGGCGGGGGGAACGAGGCGACGAAGACATCGGAGTCAGGTAGCGCGACCAGTTCGGTCGCGTGTCGCTTGGGGGTGACCAGATGCTGCCCGATCAGATCCGGGTCCGGATTCCATACCACGGTGAACACGGTAACCCGGCGGTGTGCGGCGATTTCGGCGGCCACGGTGGGGAATTCAGGAAAGTCCCGGCGCGAGAACGGTTCTACGAAGACATCCAGCATGCCGCCGGAGTCCAGACCCGGTTCGCCCGGCGGAACGCCGAAGCGGTGCAGCCCGCGTCTACCAGTGCGCGCGGCCTCGGTGGCGGCCTCGATCACGGTCGTTTCCACAGTGCCGCCGAGGACCGATCCGTAGACCGCGCCATTGACGTCCACCAGGATCGATGTGCCGGCCGGGAGCGGCCCCGAACCCACGGTGCGCACGACGGTGGCCAGGCCTCCGGTCCGGCCAGAATGCCACACCCGCAATAGGTCGTCGACGATGTCGCGCATCTGTTCAGCTCCGCTCACCCGTGCGGCGTGGCCGGGAAGTCACGATCATCGCCTGTCGCCAAATCGTCGCACGTGACGCACACCATATCGTCATTCCCTGTCAAATAGGTGCGTGCGCCCGAATCTCTTACAGCTGCTTGATATACCGAGGTCCAATGCTTATCCGACATCGCAACCGGATGTCCGGGTGTGGCGCGGAACACAGCCCGCGCCAAGCCGGTAGGCGAGGCGAAGGCGGCGGCGGTGACGCGGGCGACGACATCCGCGCCGACATCGGGGGTATCGACCGGCATGATCGCGACGTACTGGGCCGGGGTCCGCGCAACGGCCCGCAATCCCGCGCGCAGCGATGCGCCGAGCCCGGTCGCCCAATCCGCCGCCCACACATGCTCGACGCCGTCGGGGAGATCGACGGCCGCCGGGGACGGTCCGGTCGCGCCGAGTACCACGATCACCGGATCGCAGCCGCCATCGCGCAGCGCGGTCACCGCGGCGCGCAGCCAGGCGCCGCCTTCGGCCAGGGCCTTGGGCATTCCGTAGCGGGTGCCCGCGCCCGCGGCCAAGACGATGCCCGCGCAAGGGGGCCCGGCCGGGTCGAGAGCTTCGCTGTGGGAAACAGCCATGAGTAAGACGGTAGTCCCGCGTGGTAGCCAGCGGGTTTCCCAAAGATGGCGTGGGGTAAACCGCATGTTTTCGGCGACACGCCGACAGTGATCTATCTCTTTTGAGTGGCGACCAGGGCAGTCGTATTCGATGCTGGTCCGATGACATACGACGGGCTCGGCCTCGCCGGATTCGACGCGCTGCCCGAGACGGCGGCCGTCGAGTCCCTGCTCGCCTGTTGCACCTCCCCGGCCTGGGCTCGGTCACTTGTCGCTGGACGGCCGTACCCCAGTGTCGAGGCCCTGTGCGAAGCCGCCGATGCGGTGCTGGCCGAATTGGACGAGGAAGAGATCGATCGCGCGCTCGACGGACATCCGCGCATCGGCGCACGGCCTGATACCGCGGCCTCGGCGCGCGAGCAGGCCGGAGTGGCCGGGGCCGCGGATACGGTGCGGGTGGCGCTGGCCGAGGGCAATCTGGCCTACGAGGAGAAGTTCGGCCACATCTACCTGGTGTGCGCGACCGGTAAGTCCGGAGACGAGCTGCTCGAACTACTCACCGCCCGGCTCGGCAATGATCCCGAGACCGAAAGGCGGGTTATGCGAACGGAATTGGCGAAGATCAATCGGATTCGGCTGGGGCGACTGCTGGGTGATCCGGCATGAGTTCGTTGAGTACGCATGTGCTCGACGCCGTCGCGGGTGCGCCCGCAACCGGTATCGCGGTGACGCTGTATCGAGACGCCGAGGTGCTCGGTGCGGGGACCACCGATACCGACGGCCGCATCGCCGCGCTCGGTGCAGCACTGCCGCCGGGAACGTATCGGCTGGTGTTCGACACCGGCGCTTACTTCGCGCAGCGCGCAGTCGAAGCCTTCTACCCCGAGGTCTCCGTCACGTTCGTCGTCATCGAGGAGCGGCACTACCACGTCCCATTGTTGTTGTCGCCCTTCGCCTTTTCCACCTATCGAGGAAGCTGAGCCAATTATGGAGCTGACCGGGCCGATCATGCTGTCGGACAACCGATACGGCAAGGCGGAGAACCGCATCGTCCGGATCTACCGGGACGACGCGCGCCACGAAATCCGCGATGTGAACGTATCCACGGTGCTGCGCGGCGATTTCGCCGATGCCTATGTCTCCGGTGATCAGTCGAAGGTGCTGCCCACCGATACCCAGAAGCAGACCGCCTACGCGTATGCGAAAAAGCCGGGTCTGCAACCGATCGAGGACTACGCGCTGGCGCTGGCCGCGCATTTCGTCGACGAGACCGCACCGGTCGACAGCGCGCGCATCGAGGTCGACGAGTATGCCTGGCAGCGGGTCACCGTCGATGGCAGCGAGCACGACTACACCTGGGTGCGGCAAGGGCCCGAGGTGCGGACCGCGACGGTCACTGTCGCGGGTAAGGGTGACGCGCAGCGCGCCTGGGTCATCGGCGGGGTCAAGGATCTGGTGATCCTCAAATCGACCGGCTCGGAGTTCGCCGACTTCCTCTCCGACGAATTCACCGTGCTCGCGCCGACACACGACCGGATGCTCGCGACCTCCCTCGTCGTACAGTGGCGCTTCGCCACCACGATCGGGGTGGATTGGGACGCGGTGTACTCCGGTGTCCGGCAGCAGATGGTCGAGGTCTTCGCGACGCAGCACTCGAAGGCCCTGCAACAAACACTGTTCGAAATGGGCAAGGCCGCGCTCGAGGCGTATCCGGTGCTCGCCGAGATCCGGCTGGCCGCGCCGAACAAGCATCACTTCGACTACGACCTGGGCAGATTCGGTATCGAGAATCACGGCGAGGTGTACCACGCCGCCGACCGGCCCTACGGACTCATTCACGCCACCGTGCAGCGCGAAGATGCACCGGAAGCCGGGCCGGCATGGATACCGTAGGCGCAATGACGACAACGACGGTTATCGACGGGTGCGCCGTGGCGACCGTCGACCCGAACGGCACCGAGTACCGGCGCGGCTATGTGACGGTTACCGGGAACCGGATCACCGCGGTCGGTGCGGGCGACGCGCCCGATCCCGGTACGGATGCGCACCGCATCGACGGTCGCGGCTGCCTGCTCACGCCGGGCCTGGTGAACACCCACCACCATCTCTATCAATGGATCACCCGGGGTCTGGCGGCGGACAACACGCTGTTCGAATGGCTCACCACGCTCTATCCGATCTGGGCGGGTATCGACGAGGAGGCGGTGCGGGTCGCCGCGACCGGTGCGCTCAGTTCGCTGGCGCGCACCGGCTGCACCACGACCACCGATCACCATTACGTCTTCCCGCGCGCGGGTGGCGATCTGCTCGGCGCGGAGATCACCGCGGCGGCCGATGTCGGATTGCGCTTCCATCCGTGCCGCGGCTCGATGGATCTGGGGCAGAGTTCGGGTGGGCTGCCGCCCGACGATGTGGTGGAGACCCTCGACGCCATCCTCACCGCGAGCGCGGATGCCGTTGCGCGCTGGCATGATCCGTCCTTCGATTCGATGTTGCGGATCGCGCTGGCACCCTGCTCACCGTTCTCGGTGAGCACCGATCTGCTGCGTGAATCCGCGGTGCTGGCACGCGATCTCGGCGTCCGTCTGCATACGCACCTGGCCGAGACGACCGACGAGCAGGAGTTCTGCGCGGAGAAATTCGGGTGCACACCAGCGCAGTACCTGGAGCAGCTCGGCTGGCTCGGCTCGGACGTCTGGTACGCGCACGGCATCTACCTGGACGACGACGCCATCGCCACCATGGCGAAAACCGGTACCGGAGTGGCACATTGCCCGACCTCCAATGCCAGGATCGGCGCGGGCATCGCGCGGACCGCGGATCTGATCGCCGCCGGAGTTCCGGTCGGCCTCGGTGTGGACGGCGCGGCGAGCAATGAGTCCAGTTCGATGATCGAGGAGCCGCGCAATGCGCTGCTCTACGCGCGCGCAAAGGGCGGACCACGTGCGATCAGCACCCGAATGGCCTTGGCGCTGGCCACTATTGGCGGTGCGCGGGTACTCGGACGGGATGCCGAGATCGGTTCGATCGAACCGGGCAAGCTGGCCGATCTCGCATTGTGGCGGCTCGATACGCCCGCACACGCGGGCATCGATGACCCGGTGGCCGCGCTGATTCTCGGCTCGGCGCCGCCGCTGGCCGCACTGATCGTCAATGGGCGCGAGGTGGTTCGCGATGGCGAGGTGCGCACGGTCGACGAGGAGAAGGTCGGCGGCGAGGTCGCTCGGGCACAGGCGGCACTGGTCGCGAAGGCCGGATAACCATGCTCGGCCCGCGGCCGCCGTCGACCCCTCCGGGACGGCGACCGCGGGGTCCCTGCGGGTCCGGCGCTAACCCGCAGTGCCAGTTGGTCTTCGGCGGCGCTAAGCGCTGGCCGCCGCGTGTTCGATGCGATCGGCCGGATCGGACGCCGTCTCGTCCGCCGATCCGATCCGCGCCCGCAGTGCGAGTAGGCACATGACCTCGTGCAGCGTCAGACCGAGTTCGGCGGCGTGCAATTCGGCGATCTCCAGGTCGAAGCGGCCGGTGGGATCCAGCTGATCCATCAGGATCATCTCCGCCACCACCATTCCCGTCAGTGCCTGCGCTCGCGTCAGTCGGCGATCGGTCGGCAGATAGGACAGCATCCAGGTGCCCCGGCCGGATTCGGGCACATCGATCCGGAAGGCCGCCTCGTGTGCCACGTCGCTGGTGATAAGCCACTGCGTGGTCGTAATCGTCATCGCGCGAACCCCTTTCAGCCGGGGCGACTTGTCACAGTGTTCAGTTGCTGCCCTCCACGATGTCAGTTCGTCTCGGCGTGTCGCGATCCCAGCGGCAAAAGTGCTTTCTTCACTCCGGCAGACTCACTTGACCAGCGGAAATACGGCTGATACCAAGGAATTAATCACAATCAGCGTTGCGATTCTCTAGTGTGGACGCAGCAGCGAGACCGGGGAAATCGCGCGCGGGAGGGTGGGCGATGGATCGAGCAGGCCGCAAGGCCGGCCCACGTCCCGCAGGCACCGTCAGCGCAGAGGATCGACGACGCCTGCGAGATCGTCTGGCCGATCTCGGATTGACGGATCATCAACTGCTGGAACCGTTTGCCGCGGAACTGCGTCAGCGCGGATATCGTCCGCGAGCCGCGTGGCGCTATGCCAACGAGCTCACCCAGGGCATGGTCGCCGAGCGTTACAACGAACTCACCGACAATGCCAAGGCGGCGATGAAGGCGAGCCGGATTTCCGAATACGAGGCGTGGCCCTTCACCCGCGACGGCGTCATCCTCGACGGCGAACCGCAGCGTCCCTACGGCGTGCGCCCGACGGTCCGCGTCCTCAAGAATCTCGCCACCATCTACGGCACCACCTGGGACCAACTCGTCGACGTCGCGGATCTCGCGCATATGCCCGAACACGAACGGCTGGAGTACCACCAAGCGCTCGCCCGCCGTTCCATCGGCCGACTGCCGGTGCCCGCGGGCGGCGACCTGCCCGCCGAGGTGCCGCATTTCACCGGTCGCGACGGCCCGAAGTCCCAATTGCACGACCGGGTAACCGATCACCTGCGCAGCGGCGCGGTTGCCGTCCACGTCATCGACGGACTGACCGGTATCGGCAAGACCGCCTTGGCCCGCTACGCGGTCGCGGCCTTCGGTCGCCACTATCCCGACGGCACGATCTGGGTCGACCTGCACGGCTACACCCTCGGCCGCGATCCACGCGAACCCATCGATGTGCTCGAGCAACTACTGCTACAGGTCGGCGTCGCTCGCGAAACCATCGAGATGGACCTGGCCGGGCGCGCGAACCGTTGGCGCACAACGATGAGCGAACGCCGCATGCTGATCGTGTTCGACAACGTCCTGGACACCGCACAGGTGAAAGACCTGCTCCCACAGGCACCCGGCTGCTTCGTCCTGATCACCAGCCGCAGCAAACTCACCGGCCTCGCCGGTGCCGCGCCACTGCGGCTGGAGGTGATGGAGTGGGACGAAGCCGAGGAGCTGCTGGTCAAACTAGGCAACCTCCGCGATGGCTATGACAAACGCGCGGTCCGCCAGATCTTGGAAACGGCGGGCCGACTTCCCTTGGCGATCCGGCTGATCGGCGGCCAGATCGCCCACCACGGTGCGGACATGCTGGCCGACAGCGCGGCCGATATCGCGAATCTGACCGCGCGGATGAAAGAGGCCGCGGTGTACCGGCGCTCGGCCGACTCGGCCGCCGAACACCTCTTCGATCAATTCGCGGCCGAGGACGAGTCACTGGCCGCGGCCTTCGAGATGTCCTATCAGCGCCTGCAGGATCCCGAACAACAACGGGCGGTGCGTCTGCTGGGTTGGTTCCCGGGGCCGGAGATCACCGCCGAAGCCATGGCGACGATGGCTTCGGTGCCGCTGGGCGACGGAATGATGGTGGTGCGCAGGCTTTTCGAGGCCGGGTTTCTGGATCCGGCCTCCGGCGGGCCGGGTGGCCGGCGCTATCGGATGCACGATCTCACGCGATGGTGCGCGCGGATGCACGCCGAGCGCGAGGATTCGCCCGCGGAGCACGCGGCGGTGATCGATCGGCTCGTCCACGAAAGTCTCGCGGTGGCCCGCCGGGCGAGCACCCATCAGATCTTCGATCCCGCTGGCAGCGAACATCTCTGGAATCCATCCGAGGACGCCACACAGGCGCGCGCCTGGCTCACGCGCGAACGCGAAATGCTGCAGGGCTGTGTGCAGGCCGCCGAACCATCCACGGACGCAGCGGAATTGGCGCGTCGGCTGGCATCGCATCTGTCCGGCACCGGACAGTGGTCACTGGCCCATCGACTCTTCGGACGAGCGTTGACCATCGCCGGACAGGTCCGCGACCGCGGCGCCGAATCCTGGGCGCTGGTGGGGCGCGGCCGAGTCGACCGGCTGATGGGACATCATGAGGCGGCGAGCGCGGGTTTCGAACAGGCCGTGGCCATCGCCCGCGAGTTGGGCGACCGGCATACCGAGGTCGCCGTACTGTGCGAACTCGGCCAAGCCGTCCGAAGTACCGGCGATCACGCGCGGGCGCGCGACTACTTCGATCAGGCACTAGAGCTGGCCAGAGCGATCGGCAATCGGCCAACCGAATGCGATGCACTACAGGGGCGCGCGCAGGTGGCCCGGGCGGCCTCCGACTATCGAACCGCTCGCCTCACCTCGGAGGAGGCGCTGCGCATCGCGGACGATATCGGCGACCCGGTTCGTGTGGCTACCGCACAATGGGGCCTGGCCGAGGTCATCCGCCGACTCGGTGAGCAGACCGAGGCCAAGGACCTGTACAGCAAGGCGCTCGGTATCGCGAAGGATATGAACCATCGGAAGTTGGAAGGTGACGCGCTGCGCGGGCTCGGCCATATCGAAAGGCTGGTGGGAGAACAGGTTACGGCGCGGCGATACTTCGAGGAAGCGTTGTCGATCGCCCGCCACATCCACGACAGGTACGGCGAGGGGTGGACCCTGTGGGGGCTGGGCAATATCGCGCGCAAGGCCGGGGACTACGAGAAGGCCCGCCGCATGTTCCAGCAGGCATACGATATCGCGGTCGAGATCGATGACCCGTTCAGCCAGGTGGATACGCTGCGCGGGCTCGGGCATATCGAACGGCACTTCGGCGAATACCGGGACGCGCAACGGTATTACGAGGATTCCCAGCACGTCGCCCGGCGGATCGGTGATCCGCTGGGCCAGGCCGATGCGCTGCGCGGCCGGGCCACGGTCGCGGTCAAGACCGGGCAGGCGCAACTGGCCGAGCAGTTGTTGTCCCAGGCGCTGGTGCTCTATGAGAGCACCGGTGTGCGACACGGCGAACAGATCGCCTCCGAAATCCGAATGCGCAGTGACTGATCCGGTCGGGTCACGCGCAGCGGCGAACCGCCAAGGCGGCCAGCGTGCGGGCACAGGCGGCCATTTCACTGATCAGTACGTGATGTTCGGTATCGGGGGTGGTGCCGCGCGGTCCGAACAGACAGCATTCGATGCCCGCCCGGCTGAGGTGGGTGGTGTCGTTGCCACAGTACGAATACGGCAGCGCCAGTCCGGTCTCCTCGACGTCGAAATCCGAGACCCGGGGCAGTAGTTCGGCGATATCGCGCACCAGCCGGCAGTCGGGCGACATGTCCATCGGCGGCATATCGGTGCCGCCGACGCGGAACTGTGGGTCGATCGGATGCTCCACGTCGATCTGGGCCTCGGGGAATCGTGGGCGGAGGTGCTCGAGGACAGCGTCGATGGCCGCGGCGACATCCTCGGGTTCGTAAGGCGGTGGATAACGTAGATCGATGAGCGCCGTTGCCTTGTCGGCGAGGTAGGAAATACCCGAAAGATCATGCGACTCACCACGTCCCGCGAGCAGGCCGGCCACCTGCACCCGAGGTAGCGGCGGAAAGGCGGCATCGCGCAAGCCGAGATCGGTCTCGTCGAGGAGATCGAGCACCCTGCGCAGTACCGCGATCGCATCGACGCCCTCGTCGAATCGGCTGGTGTGGGCGGTGTGACCCCGGACGACCACGGCGAACTTGTGCACCCCCGCGGTACGGGTGATGACTCGACGAACCGAATAGGGCTCCGGGACCACGGCGGCGTCGGCCGTCAGCCCGCTTGCCAGCGCGTATTTCGTACCGACGCCACCCTGGAGTTCGCCGACCACGAACTCGAGCAGCAAGGGCCGACGCAGCGGAATTCCGCTGCGGCGCACGGCGATCGCCGCACCGAGCATGGCGGCGAGGCCGCTCTTCATATTGTGCAGACCGGCCCCGAACAGCTGATCGCCCCGACGCTGTGCCGTGAACGGGTCGTCCGGGTGTTCGCGCCCCAACGGATCCATATCCAAGTGCCCGTTGAGCATGAGCGCCGGCGCAGTGTCCTGGTCGCCGAGCAGTCCGATCGTCTGGCGTCGTCCGGGCCGCACTTCTTGTTCGAAGGCTCGAATACTGTTGTTCGCGAGTAGTTTCCGGATATGGATCGCCAACTCCGTCTCGTGCCCGGTGAACGAGGGGACAGCGGCGAGTTCGGTGGCGATGTGCACGAGCTCGTCCTCGGGGAGCAAGCGGTCCAGTCCGCCGATCAATGTGTCGATCGAGTCAGTCACGTCTTCTGAATCCTAGGAGCAGCACATTTCGATAGGCCCGCACATCGGGCATGGTCGGCAGAATCCTGCTGGTGAAGTGTTGGACTCGCGCATCGTCGAAGACATAGGAGTCCAGCGGCCGCTGCAGCTCGAACGCCGCCAGTTCGATGTCCGGATGAGCTCCGTCGTAGATGGAGGAGATTCCGGTGTCCTTCTTCAGGTTTCGCCGCTCGATCAAATGCGCCGATCCGGCGATCAGGCCATCGCGGTGTTTGCCTTCCGGTGCCGGTTCACCAGGTGCGGTGATGGCCATGTAGTGGGCATCGACCAGTACCTCGGGAGTCAGTTCGGCCGACAGCACGCCTGCCGCCGCCAAGGACCGGGCGACGACTGCCGCGATCTTCCTGGTCGGCTCGGTCGCGGCATGGCTGGGTTCGATATGCCTGAATCGGCGTTCGATGCCGCCGACCAGGGGATTGACCTCGGTCGATTGCATATAGGGCGGTGGCTCGTCGATCGGTGTGAAGGTCATGTCGCGGACCGACAGCGTGTAGCTGCCATAGGCTCGTCGGCGATAGGTTTCGCCGTTCGGTAGCCACTGGTCCAGTGCGGTCGAGTCATGGAACGCGCGTTGCAGTACCGAGCGCTCATCGGGGGACAGGTCGAAGTCACTCTCGGCGAGCCGCCAGAAAGGAGCCCCGGTTCGGGTGCGGGGCGCGAAGGACTCGAGATCGGCGCTGATCTCGGGCACCAGGTGCTGGTTAATGGCCGGAACCTTCCGACTGAGGGTGTGGTTGCTCAATGCACGAAGTGGCGCGACCACGGCGAAGGAAGTGCTGAGTCGCGCGGCTAGAAGATAATGCCAAATCCCGGCATATCAAGCATTGCGGTGACCAATGACACCGTGTCGAACGGCTAAGCCGACGGTCGCCGACGGGCCGTGCGCCGCACGCCGATCTCGCCATAGAGTTCGAGCCCTCGCGCCGACAGCCGCCGGGCCTCGCCGATGTCACCAGTTTCGGCGGCTACCTGGCCGATCGCGCGCAGAGCATCCGCCTCACCGTGCGGATCGCGGATCCGCTGTGCGATGTTCAGCGAGTAGACATAGCACTGCAGGGCCGAATAGTGAGCGGCTGAGTTTGCGGCGCTCCTCGTCCGTGCCTCCCGGTGCGGCGGCGGGCCAGGTTTCGTAGCCTGCGCCGGTGGGATTGCGCCGAGTTCGCAGGGCTGTTATTCGCCTGGTACGTGAATAACGAGACCGCCGGCGACACCGTGATCAATAACACCCGTGTACCTCGCGAAACCGCATAACCGGACCGCCGCTGACCTGCGCTTAGTGCTCGAGCGAGGATAGAGAAGAATCCGGTGTGGTTACCGCCGCGCAATCTGGGGCGGGCGTTGTGAAATGTTGCCGCAACGCTCGGATTCTAGGGTGGCGGCAGCGGTCAGTGGAGCGAGGTGTGGCGTGGATCTGGACACGATTCGAGATGTTGTCGTGGCGCGGGAGCGGGCCGACCTGGCTTTCGTCGGCGGGTCGTGTGCAGTGCTCGCGGGTGGGACGTTTTTGTTCTCCGAACCGCAGGACGGATTGGATCGGCTGGTCGATATCACCGGGCTGGGGTGGCCCGCGTTGACGGCGACTGCCGAGGGGTTGGAAATCGCCGCGACGTGCACGTTGGCGGAGTTCGCCGGGGCTGTGCCGGGGCGGGAGCTGGGGGTGGAGGTTTTGCGGACGGAGTGGCCGGGGACCGGGTTGTTCGCGCCGGCGTGTCGAGCATTGGTCGCGTCACACAAGATCTGGCGGACCGCGACCGTGGGCGGGAACCTGTGTCTGTCGTTGCCTGCGGGCGCGGTGGCGGCGGCGTTGGTGGCGTTGGACGGTGTGGCGCTGGTGTGGTCGCCGGATGGTACCGATCGGCGGATTCCGTTGCGGGAGTTCATTGTCGGGCCGGGGCGTAACGTGCTGATCACGGGTGAGGTGTTGCGATCGATCACCGTGCCGACGCGAAGTCTGTTCGCGCGCACTGCTTTCCGGAAGATTGCGCTGGCGCCGCTCGGCCGTTCGGGGGCGGTCGTCATGGGGCGTCGTGAGGTGGACGGTCGGTGCGCGTTCGCCGTCACCGCCGCCACCAGCCGACCCGTTGTGCTGGATTTTGATGCGACGCCCAGCGATTCCGAAGTGTCGGCCGCGATCCAGGCGATCGATCCGACACTGTGGTTCGACGATCCGCACGGGGCACCGGACTGGCGCTGCCACGTCAGTGGCGTGCTGGCGCGGGAGGTGGCCGCGCAGCTACGCGCCGAAGTCGGTGATTCGCAATGAAGTTCGAGGTAGACGGCAAGACCGTGCGGGCCGAGCCGCGCCCGGGTCAATGCCTGCGCACGCTGCTGCGCGAACAGGGCGTCTTCGCCGTGAAGAAGGGTTGCGATGCGGGGGACTGCGGCGCCTGCACGGTTCAACTCGACGGTGTGCCGGTGCACTCCTGCGTCATTCCCGCCTACCGTGCCGCCGATCGCACCATCACCACCGCCTCCGGCCTCGGCACCGTCGAGGAGCCGCATCCGGTTCAACAGCGATTCATGGACGCCGCCGCCTTCCAATGCGGCTTCTGCACCGCGGGCATGGTGGTCACCGCCGCGGGCCTCGGCTGCGGCGGACCGGCGGCCCCGGATGCGGGAGCGTTACCCGAGCTCATGAAGGGAAACCTGTGCCGCTGCACCGGCTATCGCGCGATCGCCGATGCGCTGACCGGTACTGCCCGCCCGGATTCTGCCGATGCACTCGGCGACGCCGCGACCGTCGGACTCGATCAGGATGCGGTCTCGGCGGACAGGCGAGTTCGCGGCAGTACGGCCGAGTCGCCGATCAGCCCCGGTGTGACCGTCGGCCCCGGTGTGACCGCCGGTCCCGGTGTGACCGCCGGTCCCGGTGTGACCGCCGGCCCCGGTGTGACCGTCGGTTCCGGTACGACAGTGGGCACCGGCGCGGCGGTCGGCCAGGCCCCGGCGCACGATGTCACTTCAGCGGAGCACACCGCATTCGGACAGACAGGCACCAGCATCGGTGCGCCCGCCGGACCCCAGATCGTCACGGGCACTGAACCGTTCACCTTCGACGTCGCTCCACAGGATGCGGCACCCACTGCGGATGCCTCCGTCGCGCCGCCCACGGCCCCATTGCATATCGCGGTCCTCCAGAGCCCACATCCGCACGCGCGCATCGTGTCGATCGATCCCACTTCGGCCGAGGCGCTACCCGGCGTGCATGCGGTATTCACCTACGCAGACGCTCCTGATATCGCGTTTTCGACTGCGCGCCACGAACTTCGGGCCGACGACCCGGATGACACCTATGTCCTCGATCGCACGGTCCGATTCGTCGGCCAGCGGGTCGCCGCCGTAGTCGCGGACAGCCTGGATATCGCCCGCGCGGGCTGCCGCGCGCTACAAGTCGAATACGACGTCCTGTCCGCGGTATTCGATCCGGCCGACGCACTGCTTCCAGACGCTCCGAAACTGCACGCCGGAAAGCCGGATTCGGCCCGGATCGCCGACGCGGATCGAAATCTGGTCGCCGAGGTACACGGCGAGGTCGGCGATATCGAGACGGAGCTGGCCGGAGCCGCGTACGTGGTCAGCGGCGTGTGGCAGTCACCGCGCGGCCAGCACGTGCACCTCGAAACCCACGGCGGGATCGGCTGGTTGGACGAGGACGGCAGGCTGGTCATTCGCTGCAGCACCCAGGTGCCGTTCTTGGTGCGCGACGAACTGTGCCAGCTTTTCGAACTGCCACGCGAACGCGTGCGAGTATTCGCCAAGCGGGTCGGCGGCGGGTTCGGCGCCAAGCAGGAGATGCTGGCCGAGGATCTGATCGCGTTGGCAGTGCTGCGAACCGGGCGACCGGTGCAGTACGAGTTCACCCGATCCGACGAATTCACCAGCGCCACTTGCCGTCATCCGATGCGAGTCGCGGTGACCGCGGGCGCGAACGCCGACGGCCTGCTCACCGCGCTCTCGATCGACGTGCTCGCCGACGCCGGTGCCTACGGCAACCACAGTGCGGGCGTGATGTTCCACGGCGTCGGCGAATCCGTTGAGGTCTATCGCTGCGCGAACAAACGCGTCGACGCGAAGACGGTCTACACCAACAACATTCCCTCCGGCGCGTTCCGCGGCTACGGCCTCGGTCAGATCATCTTCGGCGTCGAGTCGGCCATGGATGAACTCGCGCGCGCACTCGGCATCGACCCGTTCGAATTCCGCCGCCGCAATGTCGTGGTTCCCGGCGACACCTTCGTCGGCGCCGAAGTGGACCAGAGCGACCTGGGTTTCGGCAGCTACGGCCTCGATCAATGCCTGGACCTGACCGAGCGAGCCTTGCTGCGCGGCAATAGTGTTCCCGCGCCCGGCCCGGACTGGCGGGTGGGCACCGGCATGGCGCTGGCCATGATCGCCACCATCCCACCGCGCGGCCACCGGTCCGAGGCGACCGCCACCCTGCTCCCCGACGGGCGCTACGAGATCCGGGTCGGCACAGTGGAATTCGGCAATGGCACCACAACGGTGCACGCCCAGCTCGCGGCAACGGCGTTGGACACCGATGTGCGCCGCATCGTCATTCGCCAGTCGGACACCGATGTGGTCGGCCACGACACCGGCGCCTTCGGTTCGACCGGCATCACGGTCGCGGGCCGGGCCTCCTATGCCGCGGCCGTTGCATTGCGCGAGCACATCCTGGTCCGCGCGGCGAAGCTGACCGGTCGAGCCGAATCGGAGTGCGTCCTGGATCCCGAGGGCGTCCGCTGCGGTGATCGGCTCATCGGGGTCACCAAACTCCTGGCCGATGGCGAACTGTCCGGGCACGGTGCGCACGCGGGCAGCCCGCGCTCGGTCAGCTTCAATGTGCAGGCCTTCCGGGTCGCCGTGCATCCGGAGACTGGTTCGGTGCGCATCCTGCAGTCCGTCCAGGCCGCCGACGCGGGCACGGTGCTCAACCCGGTGCAGTGCCGCGGCCAGGTGGAGGGCGGTGTCGCGCAGGCCATCGGCACCGCGCTCTACGAGGACATGCGTGCCGAACAGGGCGTGGTAACCACCCAGACGCTGCGGCACTATCACATCCCGCAGCTCGCCGATCTGCCGCGCACCGAGGTCTACTTCGCGGAAACCGCCGATGACCTGGGCCCGCTCGGTGCCAAGTCGATGAGCGAATCCCCGTACAATCCGGTCGCCCCCGCGCTGGCAAATGCGATCCGCGATGCTGTCGGGGTACGACAGACCCGTTTGCCGATGACGGCCGACCGGATCTGGCGAGCCCTTCAGGAAGGAGATCCAGGGTGAGCGCCATACGGCTACCCGAGAACGTCCGCGCCCGCATCGACGCGATACTCGACACGGTCGATGCCGAACTGCGCACCCGGTATCCGGGCCCGGACGACCGGATCCAGCCGATCCACACCGCCTACGTGCCGGCGGACCGCGCGACCGCCGAAACCCCCGCCGAATGGGGTGCGGCGGCGATTGAGCTGCTCGACCGCCACCACGACCTGCTGGCCACACTCGACGGCACCGAGGCGCTGCCTGCCGTACGCGAACAGCTCGAGCGGCACCCGATCCAGGATCTGCGCATCGACTTCGAGGACGGCTACGGGTTCCGCGCCGACGCCGAAGAGGACAAGGCCGCGACCAATGCGGGCACGGTGCTCGCCGAGTGGGCGAAGCAAGCCGGTGGGCCGACCAGTCTCGGCATCCGGATGAAGGGCCTGGCGGGCGCCGAACGCAACCGCGCCTTGCGCACCCTCGAGTTGGTGCTCGATGCGGCAGGCGGTGTGCCAGCGGGTTTCGTGTTCACCGTCCCGAAGATCCGTGCGGCGGAACAGGCTTCGGCACTCGTGGCGCTGTGCGAGGGCTTCGAGCGCGGCTCCGGCCTCGCTGCGGGCACGCTGCGGTTCGAACTGCAGATCGAGAGCCCGCAGGCGATCATCGCCGCCGACGGCAGTGTCCCGATCGCCAAGATGCTGACGCTCGCCGAAGGTCGCTGCAGCGCACTGCATTTCGGCACCTACGACTACACGGCCGCCTGTGGCATCGCCGCGCCCGATCAGGCGCTCGACCACCCTGCGGCCGACTATGCGAAGTCGGTCATGCAGGTGGCCGCGGCCCAGACCGGCGTGTGGATCTGTGACGGCTCCACCCAGATCGTCCCGGACCGCGATCCCGAAGCCGCACTGCGCAACCATCATCGGCTGGTCGGCCGGGCGCTGCGCCTGGGCTACTACCAGGGCTGGGATATGCACCCGGGCCACCTGATCACCCGCTGGCTGGCCACCTACGAGTTCTTCCGGCAGGCGATCGATGTGGCGGTCCCGCGTTTGGTCGCCTACCTCGATCGGCGCTCCGGTGGCGTAATGGATGAGCCCGCCACCGCGGAAGCCTTGGCGGCCACCGTCTTACGCGGCGTGAACTGCGGTGCCCGCACCGCCGACGAGCTGCGCTCGCTCGCACCCGTATTGACCCCTGACGTGCTGCGCGCATTGGTTGCCCGCGCGCCGATTCCGCAGGAAGCCGTGTGAGATGCGGCCATACAACAAGCCACGACGGGGTGGCACTGTGAGTTCGCGCGGCATCGGCTATTCGACGGCGGCGCGGGGCAATCGGTGTGGCACGAACCAGATGCGGGATTCCCGCGTGACGCAGGAGAACTCATGAGCGAAGCATCGCGCAGCGATTCAATGAGGGGCGGTGGTCGGGCGACGGGTGGGCGCGATCCGGAAGACTTCACGCTCCTACCCGATCTCGCTGTCCGCCCGTTGGGCGGCTCGGTGATCTGGGCCAATGACGAATTCTTCGCGGAGAAGGAGAATTTGATCAATCCGGGTCCGTCGGAGTACCGGCCGTCGACCTTCGGGCACAAGGGCCAGATCTACGACGGCTGGGAGACCCGTAGGCACCGCGGTCGCCCCGGCGACGACTCCGCCATCGTGCGCCTCGGCGTACCCGGGGTGATCCGCGGCATCGTGGTGGACACCGCCTGGTTCAAAGGCAACTATCCGCCCGCGGTGTCGGTCTCCGCGCTGGAGATCGACGGCTACCCGCCCGCGGAAACCATTGCCGAGCGCGACGATTGGGTGGCCCTGATCGACCGTGCCGCGGTCACCGGTGACAGCCGCAACCCGTTCGTCATCGAGAACGAAAAGCGTTGGACCCATGTGAAACTCACCATGCATCCGGATGGCGGTGTGGCCCGCCTGCGCGTGCACGGCGAGGGCAGGCCCGACCAACGGCTGCTCGGCCTCGGCCCGCTGGATCTGGCCGCGCTGGAGAACGGCGCGCTGGTCCTGGACTGCTCCAACCGTTTCTACAGTTCGCCGAATCAACTGCTCTATCCCGGTCTGGCGCGAAAGATGGGCGACGGCTGGGAAACCGCGCGTCGCCGCGACGACAGCAATGACTGGGTGCACATCCGCCTCGCCGGTCCCGGCCTCATCCGGCTCGCCGAGATCGATACGTCGTACTTCCTCGGCAACAGTCCCGGTTCGGCCCGGCTCACCGGCCGCACCAATGACGGCACCGAACTGGAGCTGCTACCGCGCACCGAGCTGCTGCCGGATACCCGGCACCGCTTCGCGATCGCGCCGATGGCGGCGTCGGTGGAGGAGGTCCGCCTGGATATCTATCCCGACGGCGGTCTCGCGCGGCTGCGTTTGTACGGGGAGTTGGGCGAATGAGCGAGCGGGATTTCGTCGGTTACGGTCCGACACCACCGGATCCGAAATGGCCGGGCGGAGCCAAGATCGCGGTGCAATTCGTCCTCAATTACGAGGAGGGCGCGGAGAACAACGTGCTCGACGGCGACCCGCATTCGGAGACCTTCCTCTCGGAAATGACTCCGGCGCAGGCCTTCCCAAATCGCCACATGAGCATGGAATCGCTCTATGAGTACGGTTCGCGGGCTGGGCTCTGGCGTGTCCTGCGCGCCTTCGAACGCCGCGGCCTACCGCTGACCATCTTCGCGGTCGCCCGCGCCATGCAGCGAAATCCGGAGGCGGTCGCGGCTTTTCAGGAGCTCGGCCACGAAATCGCCAGTCACGGTCTGCGCTGGAAGTCCTACCAACTCGCCGACCGCGACACCGAGCGCGCGCATATGGCCGAGGCCGTGCGCATCCTCACCGAACTCACCGGTGCGGTCCCGCGTGGCTGGTACACCGGCCGCGATTCCCCGCAGACCAGGGAATTGGTCGTCGAGCACGGCGGTTTCGCCTACGACTCCGACTCCTACGCCGACGACCTCCCCTACTGGGTAACCATCCACGGCCGCAACCACTTGGTCGTCCCGTACACCCTCGACACCAATGACATGCGCTTCGCCTCACCCGCGGGCTTCCCCAGCGGCGACCAATTCTTCTCCCACCTCCGCGACGCCTTCGACACTCTCTATCGCGAAGGCGCCGAGGGCAGCCCGAAAATGCTCTCGATCGGTCTGCACTGCCGCATCGTCGGCCGCCCCGCCCGCATCGCCGCCCTGGAACACTTCCTCGACCACGTCCAATCCCACCCCGACGTCTGGATTCCCCGCCGCATCGACATAGCCGAACACTGGCGCGAAACCCACCCGCCGAGCCCCAATTACCGGTAGACCGCTGCTAAGCGAACAGGTTTCGGACGAAGGGGACCGAATCCGATAGTGACGCGTTCACCGTTCCGCTGTGATCCTCGGGATAGGTGTGCAAGGTGACCGGCTGCCGGTTGGCCTGCAGCACCGCTGCGAATCGCAGCGTCTCGGGCGTGATCACATCGGTGTCGCGCAGGCCCTGCCCCATGAACAGCGGCTTGTCGTAACCGGATTCGGGCAGACCCAGGTATCCGGACAATAGTTCGTGCAGGTTCGGAATCTGCGCCAGCGGTCGCGCGAAGAGGTCACCGACCACCACGCCGTTCGCGCCGAGTTCATCGCCGAGCGGGCCGATGCACGCCTCGCGCGCCCGGGCGAGCCAGTCGCGACCGGAGTCGGTCAGATACGACTCGATGTCGAGCGCGGGGTAGGTGGTGCGCAGTCCGTTGAGGATGTAGAGCACGTACGCGGTGGTGTGCGACGACAGCTCGACCGGCGGCACATGCGGCCCCAGCGGCAGCAGAATGTCATCGATATAGGCGGGCACTCCGGTGCCGACCGCGCCGCGATAATCGAGTTCGGGTCCGCCGAATTCGGTGGCGTAGCGCGCGGTGTACACGGCCGCGCCGCCGCCCTGCGACTGTCCGACAACCACCCATTTCTTCGCCAGCGAGGAATACTGCCCGGTCGCGGCCTTGACCGCGTCGACGACATTGTGTGCCTCCACGATGCCGTTGAGGTAGGGATGTTCGCCGGGCGTGCCGAGTCCGGCGTAGTCCGCGGCCACGATCGCATAGCCCTGCTCCAGCCACGTCCCCAGATACGCCCAGTCCCGTGCGACCGCACCGGGTCCGGCGATGCTGTAGGCACAGTCGTCCCCGAGCCCGACCGTGCCGTGCGCCCACGCGATCACGGGCCAACCGCCCGCCGGGGGCGCGCCGGGCGGGAAGTAGACCGCGGCGCTGGCCACCGTCGGCGCATCGTTGGCGGTGGTGGTCGAGTACAAGATGCGGCCGGCATCCACCGAACCTGGCGGGGTCGCGGCCGGAGCCAGCGGCGCCACCGATTCGACAATGCCCGGATCGGCCCCCGCCACGGGTGGATACAGCAGGCTCGCGAGGGCGATCGCCGTGGTGAACCACAGTTTCCGCATGACGCTCCTATCGGGCGCCCGCACAACGAACTGGACGCCCTGTCCGAGAGTTGGAAATTCGCCTCAGTCTGCCCGATCGGCCGATCGGCCTTCCGTCGGAGGTGGTGGCGGCCACATGGGCGCTTGTGAAGGTTCTCACAACCCGGAATGTCGGGCGGGTCGGATGACCGCTCATCCCGTGATCGCTAACAGTACGGGCGTTACGCTAAAACCGCATGTCAGGGCTACCGGCGGGTAGGTTTCACTCTTGCAATTCGCGAGCTAATTTCGCAAAGTTGGCAAAGACCTGTTGAAACCTAGCTCGGATTCACACTTGCAACAGGTAGACGGCTATTTCCTGGTGTGCCATCGTGTGAAAGTACACCCCATGGGCCTAGCAAGCCTGCAAATTGCCGCCACAGCAGTTCGAGCGATGCTCGGCCGTGGGGCACCGAAACGAAGAAGTGGAGTCAGAGATGTCGAACGCCGGCACCCCGAAGACCGCTGCGGAGATCCAGCAGGATTGGGACACCAACCCCCGCTGGAAGGGCATCACCCGCAACTACACCGCCGAGCAGGTGTCGAAGCTGCAGGGCACCGTCGTCGAAGAGGCCACCCTCGCCCGTCGCGGCTCGGAGATCCTCTGGGATCTCGTCAACAACGAGGACTACATCAACTCCCTCGGCGCCCTGACCGGCAACATGGCGGTCCAGCAGGTCCGCGCCGGCCTGCAGGCCATCTACCTGTCGGGTTGGCAGGTCGCCGGTGACGCGAACCTCTCCGGCCACACCTACCCCGACCAGTCGCTGTACCCGGCCAACTCGGTCCCGGCCGTTGTGCGTCGCATCAACAACGCGCTGCTTCGTGCCGACGAGATCGCCAAGGTCGAGGGTGACACCTCGGTCAAGAACTGGCTGGCCCCGATCGTCGCCGACGCCGAGGCCGGTTTCGGTGGCGCGCTGAACGCCTACGAACTGCAGAAGGCCATGATCGCCGCCGGTGCCGCCGGCGTGCACTGGGAGGACCAGCTGGCCTCCGAGAAGAAGTGTGGCCACCTGGGCGGCAAGGTGCTGATCCCGACCCAGCAGCACATCCGCACGCTGACCTCCGCGCGTCTGGCCTCCGATGTCGCCGACGTGCCGTCGGTGATCATCGCCCGCACCGACGCCGAGGCCGCCACCCTGATCACCTCGGACGTGGACGAGCGTGACCGTGAGTTCCTGGACGGCACTCGCACCCCCGAGGGCTTCTACGGTGTGAAGAACGGCATCGAGCCCTGCATCGCGCGTGCCAAGGCCTACGCCCCCTACTCCGACCTCATCTGGATGGAGACCGGCGTGCCGGACCTCGAGGTCGCGCGCAAGTTCGCCGAGGCCGTCCGCGGCGAGTTCCCGGACCAGCTGCTGGCCTACAACTGCTCGCCGTCCTTCAACTGGAAGGCGCACCTGGACGACGCGACCATCGCGAAGTTCCAGCGTGAGCTCGGCGCGATGGGCTTCAAGTTCCAGTTCATCACCCTGGCCGGCTTCCACTCGCTCAACTACGGCATGTTCGACCTGGCCTACGGCTACGCCCGCGAGGGTATGACCGCCTTCGTCGACCTGCAGGAGCGCGAGTTCAAGGCCGCCGCCGAGCGTGGCTTCACCGCCGTCAAGCACCAGCGTGAGGTCGGTGCCGGCTACTTCGACACCATCGCCACCACCGTGGACCCGAACACCTCGACGGCCGCCCTGAAGGGCTCCACCGAAGAGGGCCAGTTCCACTGAGCTGAGCTACACGATGGCCATCGCGTGGTCGGTCGAACAACGGGGTGTACCGCCGTTCGACGCTGAACCGACCACCACGGAGCGAGTCTTACGAGCGACCGTTCGCGGCCCGTCTCGCGTCCGAGTCGTCGAAGCGCATGCGACGCAGTCGCGAGTCTCGACGGCTCGGACGCGAGACATCGGGGGGCCGCGAACACGCAGCGCCGAAGGCGCTGCAATCAGATAGAGCCCTCCCCGCTGAACAGCCCCAGCGGGGAGGGCATCGCCCTATACCTTGGACCATCGAAGGCTTGCTCACATCAGAGCGACACCTTCACCAGCCACCCGACAGCCAGACAAAACAGCAGGAGCGGGACGTGAGCAGCGAGAAGATTCAGCGCGTCGGCATCATCGGTGCCGGACAGATGGGTGCCGGAATCGCGGAGGTGTGTGCCAGGGCGCATATCGATGTGCTCGTCTACGAACAGACTCGGGAACTAGCCGCGGCGGGCCGCGCCCGCATCCTGCGCTCGCTCGACCGCGGCGTGAGCAGCGGCAAGATCACCGAGCGGGAGCGCGAGCAGGCCGCTTGGCGACTGCGGTTCACCTCCGACCTCGGCGACTTCGCCGACCGCCAGCTGGTGGTCGAGGCGGTGCTCGAGGACGAGAAGGTGAAGACCGCCATCTTCGCCGAGCTCGACAAGGTCGTCACCGATCCGGACGCCGTGCTGGCCTCCAACACCTCCTCCATCCCGATCATGAAGATCGCGGTCGCCACCTCGAATCCCGAGCGCGTGGTCGGCATGCACTTCTTCAACCCGGTGCCGGTGCTGCCGCTGGTCGAGCTGGTCACCACGCTCAAGACCAGCGAGTCGGTTTCCAAGCGCGCCGAGGCCTTCGCCGGTGACGTGCTCGACAAGCAGGTCGTGCGCTCGGCCGACCGCTCCGGTTTCGTGGTCAACGCACTGCTGGTGCCGTACCTGCTCTCGTCCATCCGGATGGTCGAGTCGGGCTTCGCCACCAAGGAAGACGTCGACAAGGCCATGGTGCTCGGCTGTGCCCACCCGATGGGCCCGCTGGCGCTGACCGATCTGGTCGGTCTGGACACCGTGAAGTCGATCGCGGACTCCATGTACCAGGAGTTCAAGGAGCCGCTGTACTCCGCCCCGCCGCTGCTGATGCGCATGGTCGAGGCGGGTCTGCTCGGCAAGAAGACCGGCGCGGGTTTCTACCAGTACAACCGGGCATAAGCTGTTTTCACCGTGCCGCGCGTGGGGTCGGTGACTTCGGTACCTGCGCAAGCACCACGGAGCGAGTCTTACGAGCGACCCGTTCGCGGCCGGTTCGCTTCCGAGTACTCGAAGCGCATGCGCCGCAGGCGCGAGTCTCGAGTGCTCGGAAGCGAACCTTGGGGGCCGCGAACACGCCGCGCCCGCGCGGCCAAAAATACAGCAAGGGAGTACCCCGCTCATGGTCAACGTCCAGGACGGTTACGGGTCGAGCATTCTCGGCTACCCGAGGATCGGGCCGCACCGGGAACTCAAGCGGGCCCTCGAGAGCTATTGGCGTGGCGGGATCTCCCGCGACGAGTTGCTCGCGGTGGGGCGCGAAATCCAGGAGCGCCAGTACAACGGTCTGGCCGCGACCGGGTTGACCCAGGTGCCGGGCAACACCTTCTCCTTCTATGACCATGTGCTCGATAACGCGCTGCTCTTCGGCGCGGTGCCGAGCCGGTTCGAGCCGTTCCAGGACGAGCTGCACCCGCTGGACTTCTACTTCCTGATGGCGCGCGGCCGCCCGGATCTGCCGCCGCTCGAGCTGGTGCGCTTATTCGGCACCAACTACCACTACCGCCAGCCCGAACTCGATGGGTCCACCGAATTCTCGCTGCATCCCGAGGCGCTGCTCGACGAGTGGGATCGGGCCAAGGCCGCCGATATCGAACTGCGACCCGTTGTGCTCGGTCCGGTTTCGCTGTTGCTGCTGTCCAAGGCGGGCCATATCCCCGGTGAGACAGGCGGTTTCGACACGCTGAGCCTGCTCGATAAGCTGCTTCCGGTCTACGAGGAGCTGTTCGAGATCCTCGCCAAGCGCGGGTCCACCTGCGTGCAGCTGGACGAGCCGTGCTTCACCAGCGAGCGCAGCCCGGCCGAACTCGCCGCGTTCGAGCGGGCCTACCAACGACTTTCGACCTCGGCGCTGCGTCCGCGCATGCTGGTCACCGGCCAGTACGGCGATTTCGGTGAGGCACTGCGGATCCTGGCCGAGACCAATGTCGAGGCCATCGGCCTCGATCTGGCGGCGTACCGGATTCAGCCGGAAGAGCTCGCCGAGATTCCCGGCATTCGTCGTAAGCGCTTGTACGCGGGCGTGATCAGCGGCGTCAATGTGTGGCGCGCGGATCGTTTCGTCACGCTCGAATACCTCAACTCGCTGGCCGAGGTCTGCCCGGATCTGGTGGTCTCCACCGGTACGACGCTGCTGCATGTGCCCTATGACGTGCTCGCCGAATACGATATCGAGGGCAATGTCGCCGACCGGCTCGCCTTCGCGCGGCAGAAGGTGGGCGAGGTGGTTTCGCTCGCCAAGGCGCTCACCGAGGGGCCGTCGGACAAGTGGCGCAGGCGGCCCACCGAGGTGCACTTCAAGCAGAAACACGCGGTGCGGCAACGGGTTTACGCGATCACGCCCGATATGCGCTCGCGCGAACCGTACGAGGTGCGCCGCGAAGCCCAGCAGCGCAAGCTGAATCTGCCGCTGGTGCCCGCCACCACGCTGGGTTCCTTCCCGCAGACCGGCAAGCTTCGCCAGGCCCGCCACGACCTCGGCGAGGGCAAGCTGTCCTACGACGAATACCGCAAGAAGGTCGAGGCCGAGATCGAGGCCACCATCCGGCTGCAGGAAGATATCGGCCTGGATGTGCTCGTGCACGGCGAGCACGAGCGCAACGACATGATCCAGTACTTCGCCGAGTTGCTCGACGGCTTCGCGACCACGCATTTCGGTTGGGTGCAGGTGTACGGATCCCGTTGCGTGCGACCGCCGATCATCTATGGCGATGTCGCGCGGCCGGCGCCGATGTCGGTCGAGTGGATGAGCTATGCCCAGTCCTTGACCGCCAAACCGGTCAAGGGCATGATCACCGGTCCGGTCACCATGATCGCGCGTTCGTTCGTGCGTCAGGACCAGCCGCTGTACGAGACCGCCGATCAGGTGGCGCTCGCCATTCGCGACGAGGTGGTGGATCTGGAGCGTGCGGGGATTTCGATCATTCAGGTCGACGAGCCCGCCATTCGCGAGCTGCTACCCATGCGCCCGGCGGGGCGCGCGCAGTACCTGCGCTGGGCGGTCGGGGCATTTCGGCTGGCCACATCCGGTGTGCAGCCGGAAACCCAGATCCATACGCACATCGGCTATTCCGGTCGTACCGAGGTGGTCGATGCGATCGAGGAGCTCGATGCCGACGTCACCGCGATCGTCGCCACCCGCTCGATCGAATGGGTCCTCACGGCGCTCAAGGAGGACTCCGCCTCCGGCCACGGCCTGAGTCACGGCGCAGGCCCGGGCGTCTACGAAAGTCGTTCGGCGCGTATCCCGGACATCGATGAGCTCGACGAATTGCTCACCGCCGCAGCGGAAGCCGTCACTCCGGAACGCCTGTGGGCGAATCCGGACGGTGGGTTGAAGACACGCCACTACTGGCAGTTGGAGCCGTCGCTGCGCAATCTGGTCGCGGCCGCGCGCCGGGTTCGTCGGCGGGCGACTGCGGCGGAGTAGTACCTGCTGAGGCCGCCTCCATATCTCATGGCATGGAGGCGTGCCGCGCCCGGTGTTCTGATGCCGGGCCGCGCGCGCGAAGATCGAATCGACACCGCGGTACTCGCCGCGGCCCGAGACTTGTCCAGCGCCACCGCCGCATCCAGCACTGCTGGACCGTATCGGTCAGTGGCTGAGGGTGGCTACGACGAGCATGAAGGTGGCGCCGGTGACGGTGCAGGCGAGGGTGAGGCGGGAGGGGTGTTCGGCGTGGGCTTCGGGGAGGATGTCGGCGGTGGCGAGGTAGAGCAGGAAGCCCGCGAAATAGCCGAGGTAGAGGCCGACGGTGTCGGCGGGGACGCGGATGACGGTGCCGATGACCGCGCCGACCACCGGCGCGATGGCGTCCAGGGCGAGCAGGGTGAGGGCGCGTTTGCGGGCGTTGCCATAGAGGGTGGTGATGGTGAAAGTGTTGAAACCGTCGGCGAAGTCGTGACAGATGACGGCGATGGCGACCGCGACACCGACGGTGGCTCCGGCTTGGAAACCCAAACCGATGCCGAGTCCGTCGAGGGTGCTGTGGAAGATGAGTCCGGCGGCGGCGAGTAGGCCGACGGATTCGAAACCGTGCTTGTGCGAACCGAATTCGCCCTCGTGGCCGGTGTGGATGGCGACCGCGCGTTCGATGACGTGGATGGTGAGGAACCCGAAAACGGTGGCGATGAGCGCCGCCGGAACGCCGAGCACGATCTGCCCCGACTGTTTCAGCGCCTCCGGTAGCAGGTCGAAGAACACGACACCCAACATGACGCCGGCCGCCAGTCCGAGCACCAGGTGTTTGCGGTCGCCGATCCGGACCGCGACGAAGCCGCCGACCAGCGTCGAGCACATCGAGGCCAGTGCCAGCAGAATCGCCATCGCTCCAGCATCTGTCACCGGTCCGCGCCGCGATGCGATATCCGCCCGGCGAGTTCGCTGGGCACTCGCACAACATCGGCCCCGTCGAGGCGATGTATCGGTACTGGGCAGCAGTCGCGAATGGGATATCTCGCGGACGACGATGGCGGCTAGTCGAGAAATGTAGTATTGCAAGGCATTTCTTCTACCTCGCTATCTTCTCTATCTCGAACGCTAGTCGGCTTGATACTGATTACTTCGTCTTTGTCCAGGTCGTCGTATTCCACGAGCCAGCCGTGTTCGTCAACCCCGCACAGCGAACCGTCCGCGCGGTGGTACAGCGGGGTGCTATCCGCGGGAGCCCGCTCCAACTTTAACCGGGTGTCTTCGTGGAAGGCCGCGAGTAGCGTCTTCACCGAAGGGGCGATGTCGTTCTGCCGCCTGCGCTCGATCTCGGACACCACGGCTAAACGTCCGTGGTGGGGGCTGGAAGGTCTGTCTTGCAGAACATGGCGGCCCAATAGTCCACGCGCACTGCATTCCAGAGATCAAGATGACCGCGGAAAGCCTCTCGAGCTTCCCATAAGTCCGGCGGGCCGTCGAATACCACCAAGCCTGGACCTGCGGCGGGCAGCGTTGAACCGCTGGGCCATCGGCGGCCTGGTGACGCGTCAGCCCGATTCTGGATGCGGAGAACTTGGCAATCGTGACGCCACAACTGCCAGGTGGCGACCTTCCGGCCGTCCGGTGATTCGGTGGTACGCAATCGATCTCGGCGCATCATTCCTCCACGCGGCTGGCACGCCCGATGCCGGGGGTTGTTTCTGCACCCCGGCACCGGGACGATTTCATGGGGCCTGCCCACTCGCGGACCGCGTCCGCGAACCGCTCCACCACATCCGAGGGTGCGCCTGGGTAGGCGCGTGGTGGCCCAGAGAACGGATTACGTTGCGGAAGCTCGTTGTTCGGCATCTGCCGACCTCCGGTGCATCGACTATGGCTGAGGTGCGCCCGGCCCCTGAGAAAACCATCCTCGATGAGGGAAGTCAGGAGAGTTGTCTCTCCGGAGCGCGTATCCATCACACCTCTGGACAGTCAAAATGGCTTTGCCAGCTTGGAGATTCGGCAAAATTGCCCTAAATCCCCTGAGCTAGTGCCAGACTGGCCAAGATGGGTTGCCAAAATGATCACGCCACCTTGCCAAACTGAACACGAAAAGGAGCCGGCGAGATGGCTGACGACGCCTCACGCAAGGCGCTCCCGCGCCGTCAGCTCGGTCGGTACCTGCGCAAGCAGCGCACCGCGGAAGGGCTGACTCTCGCGGCAGTCGCCAAGCCGATGGAGTGGAGCATCAGCAAGCTCGGTCGGATCGAACGAGGAGAGGAAGGCAAGATCCGGAAAGCCGATGTCCAGCAGCTGTGCGACATTCTCGGCTTCGGCGAGGAGCGGACTGCGGTCATGGTCGGGCTCGCTCAACAAGCTGACGTGAAGAGTTGGTGGCACGCGTTCGGCGATCTCATCCCCGACGGATTCGTCATGTACGTCGATCTGGAGTGGACGGCGGACGCGATGACGATCTACCGGCCTGACCTGATGCCCGGTTTGCTACAGACCGCCGCTTATGCGCGCGCACTTGATCGGATCTGGTTTCCTCATGACTCCGAGGAGGAGCAGGAGGGCCGCATTCGGGTTCGAATGGAACGACAGGCAGTTATCACCCGAAAGACGAACCCGACGAAAGTTGATGTGGTGCTCCACGAGTCGGTACTCCACACCATCGTCGGCAGTCCGGCAACGATGGCAGGGCAGCTGCGTCACCTCGCGGATATGAGTACCAAGGACAATGTGGGAATCCGCATACTTCCATACTCTGCCGGGGTCCCGCTTGGCGCACCGATCGGCCCATTTGTGATCTTGGACTTCGCGCCCGACGACGAAGGTGTTACCGAGCCGACCGTAATCTACGTCGAGAACTACACCGGTGACATGTACCTTGAGCGTGCGGCGGATGTCGCGGGTTACCGTAGAGCGTCCGCGACGATCCAGCATGCAGCGCTGGACGCCGTTAGCAGCCGGACCATGCTCCGGACGAAAGCAAGGGAGTATCTGTCGTGATCGTTGATCTGTCCGGGGCGAACTGGTTCAAGAGCAGCCGTAGCTCGGCGGGCAAGGAATGTGTTGAGGTCGCATTCCTCGATGACGGTCAGGTTGGGGTCCGTGACTCGAAGAACCCGACCGGACCGGCGCTGGTCTTCACTCCCGGCGAGTGGGATGCGTTTGTCGGTGGTGCGCGCGATGGCGAGTTCGATCGACCCTAGCCTGCGAGAGGTATAGCAAGTAGATACCTATTGTGAACGGTCGCAACGGAGTTCATCGCGTGACCGACAAGTACGACGTTGACCTGTCCGGCACTCAGTGGTTCAAGAGCAGGCCACAGCGACACAGGGGGACAGTGTGTGGAAGTAGCGCATCTCGAGGACGCATGGTCGGCGTACGAGATTCCAAGAACCGTACTGGTCCGGCGCTGGTGTTCACGCCCGGCGAGTGGGATGCCTTTGCCGCTGGCGTAGCAGCCGAAGAGTTCGAGTGTCCGTAGTCGCGCTCACGTAGGCGGAGTTGCTGAGCCCGGTCCGAGGGACGGACCGGGCTTTATCTCTATCCTCGATACACCTCGGTCGATTAACTTGACATCGGACGGACCGGGTGTCGCACTTTCATCAGTGCAGGTGGCTCGGCCAGCACAGGATCGCTGAATGTAGCGAATCTGCCTTGGCGCGAGGGGATTTCGAGCGATCATGGAACGCGACTGAGTAGGCCGCGACAGGAGAGGGGCACTGGAATGGAAACCGGCACAGTGTGGCGATGGAAGCCGCGTAACGGCACCGGCGTGATCAAGCTGGATGACGCCGACAGCACGCTCGTGTGGTTTCACCTGTCGGACGCTCGCGGGGATCTCAACATCACGACGATCGCCGAAGGACTACCGGTCGATGTCGAGCCGATTCCACAGGGGGAATACACATGTCGAGCCAAGTCGGTACACCGAAGCAACTGATACTCGCCGCTCCGGCCGCCGCCGCGAGCGTCCTTACCGCGGCTGCGGGCCCGGCAAACGCAGTCTCACCGAAATGGACGTCGCCACAGCATAATCCGCCTTCGACTGGGTCTGGCCCGCAGTGGCCGTGGTCGAGTCCGTATTTCCCGGAATGTTGGACCGCAGCAATGGTGGCCTGATCTTCGCCGCCGGTCTGTCCAGCGTCCGCCCCATGCTGCCGATGCTCGGCCAACTCGCCCTCGCAATTACGCCCTCACCGTTGCTTTGATTCTCGACGAATCTCAGCATTTCCGGGCTTTCGGCCGGAAAGGTCCGTAACGGTGTCACCGCGGCACGAGGGCTGCGGTGTCCTGATGACGGTCTCTCGCTTCTGTCCGCGATTGCGGGTTTCGCCACCAGCCCGCTCGCCCGCGGCCTTGCGGCTACCGGCGGTGGCGCGGGTCTTGCGGTCGGCTCCACGAGGTTTCGGCGCTGACGCGCCCAGGTCTGCGGCCACTCCGCTACCTGTCGTGCAGTGCAACGTCAACGCGGCGAGGTTACGTGCGGCGTTCACGTCCCGGTCGAGTACGAGCGGGCATTCGTCGCAGGTGAATACCCGGACATGCAGCGGTAGTTTGGCTTTCACCGCGCCACAGCCCGAGCAGGTTTTGGACGAGGGGAACCAGCGGTCAGCGACATGCACCGCACCGCCGCTCCACTCGGATTTATAGGTGAGTTGTCGTCGAATCTCCCCGAATCCGGCATCGGCGATCTTGCGTGCCAGCCGTCGATTGCGCAGCATCCCAGCGACGTTGAGGTCTTCGACCACCATGGCGCCGTACTCGGTTGCGATGCTGGTGGTGAGCTTGTGGACAGCATCGGTGCGCAGGTTCGCCACCCGGTGATGTACCCGGTTGCGTTCCGCATTCGCCTTACGCCAGCGCGTGGACGGCTTCTGCCCGGTGCGCCGGTCTGGGCCTCTGCGCCGCGATACGCGACGGGACAGACGCCGCAGGCGCTCGAGGTTGGTGTCGTAGTGCTTCGGGTTCGGGAGGTAGCGGATCTCCCCATCGGAGTCGGCCGTGACCGCGAGCGTCGTGACACCCAGATCTACACCGACCGTGACATCAGGGCGGGCCGGTCGGGTGGGCTCCCGCTCGACCTCGACCTGAAATGACACGAACCACCGTCCCCGCACATACCGGACAGTCGCGGACAGGACCCGTGCGGTGCCGTTCTCGAGACGCCGCGCGAGCTTGCGGGTGGATTCGTGGGTTCGGATAGCACCGAGCCTCGGCAGGGTCACGTGGCGGCGGTCGGCGTCGACCCGGATGGTTCCGGTGGTGAACCGGCACGTCAATGGTGCTGTGTGCTTGGACTTGCGGCGCGGCAATCCCATCCGCGTGCCCTTGCGTCGACCACGTTTGGATGTCGCGTAGTTGTCGAACGCGGTCGCGGCGTTGGCCAAACCGGTGGAATACGCCTCCTTGGAGTTCTCGGCCCACCAGGACGCGAACCGCGGATCGGTGTGTTTAACCTGGTTGAACGCTTTCCGCAGGGCGGGTAGCGACCACCGACGCCAGTCGGTCAGCTCGGCCTCGGCAATGCCGTAGGACTGTTCGGCTTTGCGTTGAGACCACGATGCCGATACCCACGACACCGCCCAGTTGTAGGCGGCGCGAGCCGCACCGCAATGCGAGCGCAGCGCGTGTTCCTGACCTACGTTCGGGTCCAGCGCGTACCGGTATGCCTGCACCACGAAACCCGGTCGAGGCTCGAATCTTTTCACGGCTCCCCCCTCACCGGTGCCCACCCGTCGTGGCCGATGGCGCGGCGGTCGTAGCGACAGCGACTCCCCCGCCCGAATGCATGTTCGAAGCCTACATTGGGTGATCACTGGATGGAACGCGAATACCCGTGTGAATTACACGTGTTCAAGTTGATCGTGTTCCACAGCGGCCGGGTACCGACAACACACCCCCGATCTTGCACCCCACATCTCACGGTCGACAAACACAGAGGAACACCGAGAAACGCTGACGAACAGCACAACAGTTCTCACCCCTCACCGTCGGTGGCCTGGTAGAACGCGGCGATATCAACGCTATGGTCACCGCTGGCCCGGCCGAGTATGGAATCGCCGACGGGCACGCTCTCGACCCAGACCGGATCGCGGACACGGTCTGGGCCATGTATCAGACGCGGGACCGCGCCGAGGAGGTGTTCGACCGCCCTCAGCGGGTGATGTCTACTCGGTCGGTGGCCGCCCGCGGCCGGTGAGACGAATGGTCAACTGCCGGATCCACTTTCGTTGTTTCTTCGGTGGTGGCGGCTTATCGGTATCCGCTTCGACGTCGTAGTGGCGGATGTAGGCACCGGAAAAGGCCTGCACGGTCGCGGTGACCGGAATCGCGAGCAGCGCACCGGTCGGACCGAGTATCGCCGCACCCGCGATAACCGCGCCGAAGGCGACGGCTGGATGCATATCCAGCGTGGTCGCGGTGATTCTCGGCTGCAGGACATAGTTTTCGAACTGCTGGTACACCACGATGAAGCCGAGAATCCACAGCGCGTCCGCCGGGCTGTGCACCAGCGCGACCAGCACCGGCAGCGCACCGGCGAGATAGGTGCCGACCGTCGGAATGAACTGCGAGACAACGCCGACCCACAGCGCGAGCGCGAACGCGGACGGCACATCCAGCACCCGCAGCGCGACGTAATGCGCGATGGCCGAACAGAGTGCGAGCAATCCGCGCGAATAGATGTAGCCGCCGGTCTTTTCGACGGCGATATCCCAGGCCCGCAGCACCGGGCGCTGCCGGTGCGGCGGCAACAGCGAGCAAACGGCATTGCGGAACCGTGGGCCGTCGGCGGCGAAGTAGTAGGTGAACAGCAGTACGCCGAGCGCCTGGAAGATCGCACCGATCGCAGCGGTCCCGATACCCCACGCATTGCCCGCCAACCCGACCAGATACTTGTCGATGGTCGAGCTCCAGTCCGTGGCGTACTTCTCGATATCCTCACCCGAGATATCGGTCTTGAAGGTGCGATTCACCCACTGGACCACGTCATCGGCATAGTCGGGTGCGTTCTTGACCAGCGCGGTGACCTGATCGACGAGCAACGCGCCGAGCGTCCAGATGAATGCGACGGAAGCGACTGTCACCACCAGAAACACCAGTCCGGTCGCCGCCCCACGCCGCATTCCGCGCGCCGCGAGCCAGTTCACCGCGGGTTCGATCGCGAACGCCAGGAACAGCGAAACCAGCAGCACGAGCAGGAATCCCTGCAGCTTCTGCAGCATCCAGAAGCCGAACACCAGCCCGGCCACCGTCGCCGCGGCGAGCAGGAACGCACGCAACAGCCACGGCGGCGGCCCGGCCGTCACATCGGCGGTGACCACAGCGGTATCGGTGACCGTCGCATCATTGTCGGGCGGCGATTGATCTTCATCCGCGGGCACATCGCCAAACTACCCAGCCGCCAGCCGGGTTCGCTCGACGACATGCGCGTCCGAGCGGTCAGATCGTCGAGGCGTCGATGACGAACCGGTAGCGCACATCGCTGGCGACGACCCGGTCGTAGGCCCCATCGATCTCGTCGGCGGAGATCAGCTCGATCTCCGCGCCGATCCCGTGTTGGGCGCAGAAGTTCAGCATCTCCTGGGTCTGTGCGATACCGCCGATCATCGAACCCGCCAGCGCCCGCCGGTACCCGGCGATAATGAAAGGTTTGACGCTCAATGGATTTTCGGGAATACCGAGGATCACCAGAGTGCCGTCCAGCTTCAGCAGGCGCAGGTAATCGTTGATCGGCAGGTCGGCCGAGACAGTATTGAGGATGAGGTCGAAACGGTTGCGCAGGTCGCGGAAGGTCTGCTTGTCGCCGGTCGCGTAGTAGTGTTGCGCGCCGAAACGCTTGCCGTCCTCCTGCTTGCTGAGCGAATGGCTCAGCACCGTGACCTCGGCGCCCATCGCCGCGGCGATCTTCACCCCGACATGTCCGAGCCCGCCCATACCGATGATCGCGACCCGTTTGCCCGGGCCCGCATTCCAGTGCCGCAGTGGGGAGAACAATGTGATGCCCGCACACAGCAGCGGCGCGGCGACGTCGAGTCCGATGCCTTCGGGAATGGACACCACGAAGTTTTCGGTGACCACGACGTGGGTGGAGTAGCCGCCCATCGTGTGACCGCCGGGCTGGATCGCCGGATCCACCGGGGTGTTGTAGGTCATGGTGGCCCCGTTGTCGCAGTACTGCTCCTCATTGGCCAGGCAGGGACCACAGACGCCGCAGGAGTCGACCATGCAGCCGACGCCGACCCGATCGCCGATCTGATGCTTGGTCACCTGGCCACCGACCGCGGCGACGATGCCCGCGATTTCGTGGCCGGGGACGCACGGGTACTTGGCGCCGCCCCATTCGTCGCGGGCGGTGTGGATATCGGAGTGGCAGATGCCCGCGTACTTGACGTCGATCAGCACATCGCGCGGCCCGAGTTCCCGGCGTTCGATGGTGACCTTCTCGAAGGCCTCATCGGGTGCGGACATGGCGTAGGCAGCAGCAACGGTCATGCGTACATGCCTACCGGTGCATGGCAGCTTTGGCCAATTGCCTCGCCCGTTTCGTGATCTACGGTGCAGATCTCCGGCCACAATGGAATTGGTCAAAGGCCCAGCCGGAGGCGGGAGAGCGATGGACGACGAGCGGCACCGCGCGCCCGAGAGGCCGCGAGTCGGCGGCGGCGGGCGCGCGCTGGCGCTCTTCGTGGCCGTCATGCTCGCGGTGGCCGCGTTCTTCGGTTTCCGCGGTGAGCTGCCCGACTGGTCTTCGCCGTCCGGCGTGGCAGACGTCGCGCCCGCTCTGCTCGAACCGCTGCCACCGCTCGATCCCATGGCGGTAGCGCAGGCCGTCGAACCGGCGCTGGTGAATATCAGCACCTCCGCGCGGCCGTTCGGGCTGGGCGCGGCCGGGTCCGGCATCGTGCTCACCGCCGACGGACAGGTGCTGACCAGCCATCATGTGGTGAAGGGCGCGGATACCGTGACCGTCACCGATGTCGGCAATGGCACCGTCTACGACGCGAAGGTGCTCGGCTACGACTCCACCGCGGATATCGCGCTGTTGGAAATGTCCGGCGCAGCGGATCTGGTGATCGCGCGCATCGGCAACTCCGGCGAGCTGCGCTTACACGAAGAGGTGCTCGCCATCGGCAATGCGGGCGGCACCGGCGGCACCCCGACCGCGATCCAGGGCAATATCACCGGTCTGAACAGCACCATCGTCGCGCTCAACGCCTCGGATATGACGCGCAAATCGCTGACCGGGATGGTGGAGATCGCCGCGCCGGTGAGTGCGGGGCAGTCCGGCGGCGCGCTCGCCGATCCGGGCGCGACGGTGGTCGGCGTGATCACCGCCGCATCGGGGGAGACGGCGCGCGAGGACGGGCGCACACCGAACGGCTATGCCGTGCCGATCGATACCGCCATGCGCGTGGTGCGTCAGATTCGTTCCGGCACGCCGACCGACACCGTGCACATCGGGCCGACCGCTACCCTCGGCGTGCTGATCTCGGATGCGAGACCCAGTGGGGCACGGGTGGATGTCGCGCTGTACGGACTACCGGCCTACGCGGCCGGACTCGTCGACGGCGATGTGATCACCTCGATCGACGGTCGCGACATCAGCTCCGCGAAGGCCTTGCGCGCCGCCATCAACGTGCGCAAACCCGACGACACGGTACAGCTCGGTGTCCTGGGCACGAGCGGAGCACAGCGCACCGTCAGTGTCGTACTCGCGCTGGGCGCCCCGAACTAGACCAGCGACAGCCAGTAATCCTGGAACTTCAGGAAGATCAGCAGCAACACCACGGCGTAGAACACTGCGACGAACGTCCAGCGCCACTCGACGACCACACCGAGCGCACCGCGCGAACCACCCCACAACTGTTCGGTGGCCACCGCCAGCAGCGGCGTGATGATGGCCCACACCACCATGCAGTACGGGCACAGCGCGCCGATCCGGTACAGGCTCTGGAAGATCAGCCAGCAGATGAAGATCGTGCCGAGCACGGTGCCCACCCACAGCCCAGCCCAGATCCAGCGCGGAAACCGCACACCGGCGACCGCGAGCACGGCGAGGGTGACCACCACCGAGAAGCCGACGATGCCGATGATCGGATTGGGGAAGCCGAACCGCGCGGCCTGCTCGGTGGTCATCACGCTCCCACAGGACAGAATCGGGTTGAGGCTGCACGAGGGGGTATAGCCCGGATCGGTGAACAGCTTGAACCGCTCGATCGTCAGGGTGACCGAGGCGAGCCAGCCCGCCAGCCCGCCGATCAACAGCACCCAGGCGGACCTGGATGCGGTCGTGTTCACTTGGCTGCGGCGGCGGTAATCACCGCTGTCATCGCACCGGGCGCGAACTGGCCGGCCGGCGTGGCGATCTGCTGACTGTTGACCTCGGTGCCATTGACGTAGATGGTCGGGGTCGACTTGACGCCGGTGTCGAACACGGCTTTGGTCTTCGCCTGGACGTACTTGCTGTACTTGTTGTCCTTGACGCACTGCGCGACCGCGGGATCGGTGAAACCGGCCTGCTGGGCGATGGTGATCAGTTGGTCGTCGGTCAGGCCGGCGCTACCCTCGGCGGGCTGCTGCGCGAACATCGTCGTCAGCCAGTTCAGGTACTTCGTCGGGTCCGATTCGGCGACGCAATAGGACGCGTTGGCGGCGCGTGAGGAGTACTTGGTGGTGGAGGCCTTGTCCAGGAACGAGATGATGTTGTATTCGACGATGGCGGTGCCGCTGTCGACGGCATCGGTGAGCGCTTGGGCGTTGGCGGCCTCGAAGGCCTTGCAGGCCGGGCACTGCAGGTCGGCGACTACGCGGACGGTGACTTTCGCATCTGGCTTGCCGATGCGGATCGCACCGGTATCGGTGATGCTGGCGACGACGCCGTTGGGGTTCTGTGGCGCTGTCGCGGCGATGGCAGGGGTGGGGCCGGGATCGTTCTTGCGGGCGTTCTTCACCGCGATCCCGATACCGATCGCCGCGACGAGCCCGACCAGCACGACAGCCACGGCTACCTGGATGAAGATCTTGCGGTTGCGGTCGGCGCGTTCCGCCGCCGCGAGCGGATTCCTCTTGCCACCCGGTTTGTTGCTCACCGTGCGTTCACCACGCCTTTCGCTTGCCTGCCGGTTCTCTGCCGCCACGATGGTAGATCCGGAACTCACCCAAGGCGTGGACGGGCACGGCCCACATCATCCGTGGTCAACCTGAGAGGAACCTTGGTCCGGGCTGAACCCGCGTTCAAGCCTCTGCGAGGCGGTGCTTCTGCGCTTCGACATCGAACTGGGCCGGTGGCCAGTCGAGTTTCAGCCGGTCCAGCGCATCAATGAGCAATTCGGTGACGGCGACGCGGGAGAACCATTTGCGGTTGGCCGGGATCACATGCCATGGCGCGTAGTCGGTCGAGGTTCGGTCCAGCATCACCTGGTAGGCCTCTTGATAGGCGGGCCAGTAGCCGCGTTCGTCGATATCGGCGGGGTTGAACTTCCAGTACTTGTCCGGTCGCTCCAGACGTTCGCGCAGCCGCTTCTTCTGCTCGTCGAGGGAGACGAACATGGCGACCTTCACCACCGTGGTGCCCTCGTCGACCAGTTCCCGCTCGAAGGCGTTGATCTCGTCGTAGCGCGGTTCCCAGACCTGCGGCGGCACCAGATCATGCACCCGCACGACCAGTACATCCTCATAGTGCGAGCGGTCGAAGACGCCGAGCTGTCCGCCGCGCGGCAGTGCCTTGCGGATGCGCCACAGGTAGTGGTGCCTCTTCTCCTCCGCGGTCGGCACTCCGAACGAGGCATGGTCGACGCCTTGCGGATCCACCGAACCGATGACGTGGCGGACGATGCCGCCCTTGCCCGCCGTGTCCATACCCTGCAGCACCAGCAGCACGCTGCGGGTATCGCCGGAACGGCCGTTGGCGTAGAGCTTCTCCTGGAGATCCGACAACACCGTGGTGCGTGCGCTCAGCAACTCCAGGCCCTGCGCCTTGTCGCCCTTGAATCCCGGCGTGCCGGAGGTATCGAGATCAGCGATGCGCAATCCATCGGCCCGCAGGGCCTCGATGGGCGGAAGAGACCAGTTCTTCGCCATCTACGCATCCTATGGCCGTACTCAGCGGATCTGCGCGAGGCGGAGCAATTGATCGGCGAAATCCTCGTCGGTGACCGGGGCGAGGATCAGATCGTGCGAGGTGGTGAGCAGGTAGCGCCCGTCGCCGGTGAAGTCGAGCCAGCTGCGGTGGCGGGTGGGCGGCGACATCGGATTGTCGGGCTCTACGGTCACGGTGATGAAACCGCGACCGTCCACCGGTTTTCGGAGGGTGTTGCGGAAGCGGGCGGCGCGACGATGGCCATTGGTCGCGGTTTCGGCGTCCTCGGAGTTCAGCACCGCGTCCTGCGGCTCTCGCATGAGTGCGAGCTTGCCCGGTTCGGCCGAGCCGATGATCTCGACCAGATGCTTACCGAGGTTGCGGGCGTGGCACATACGCACCGTCACCTTGTCGTGGTCGGCGACCAGGATGCCCGCATGGTTGTGCACCGCCGCGGCGAAGACCAGGATCCGCTTGCCGCCCGATTCGCCGGAAATGGTGATGGTGGTGGCATCGTTGCGGGCGCACAGCATGAGCGCCGCGGCCAGATCCGCGTCCGCCTGGCGGGCGAAGCGCTGCGGCAATCGCAGTGCGGCGTACTCGGATTCGGTGCGCACGGTGGCCGCGGGAGCCAGGTTGACCGGGTAGGGGCGGCGGTCGAGGCTCGTTTCATTTTCCCAGACATGCGTGAATTCGTCCGGGGTGAATACCCATTTCACCGTGCGCCGCCCCCGCTGCCGGAGTTCGGCCGCGCGATATGTGGACCGTCGGGTGGCGGTGTGAACCGGGGGACACGATCGCCCGAGGCGGGCATGATCGGGGTGTAGACGTAGGTCATCGTGTCCTGGACATCGGCCTGCGCCGTGGCAGCGGCCATGTCGTGGTCCATCCTGCGTTGTCCGCCGTGAATGGCTTCGGCGGCCGGATCTTCCAGAGCACGATACTGCGACGGCGGCGGAATCGCCGCTCGGATGGCCTGTGCCGCATCGGAATTGAGTTCCATCAAGCGCTGCACCGCGCGGCAGACATCGTGTGCCTCGGCGCCGGCGCGGACGAATTCGCGGGTGGCGCGCAGTGCCGCGTCGGCCGAACGGCCGGACCAGCGCGCGAATTCGCGGTTGGTGGCGTCGGAGAAGGCTTGGAATGCCTCGGCGATCGCGGCGGCATTGGCGCGCCAGGCATCGGCGACCCGGCCGAGCGCGGCGGGATCGATGACCTCGTGCACTTGATCCCAGATCTCCTGATGCGTATACCCGCCGAACAGTTCACGCTCCGGGACGTAGGCGGGATCGGTTCCGCCGCTTGCCGATCCGACGGAGTTGGCGAGCGCGCGCTGCTGGGCCCGGATGGCGTCGGCGGCGGCTCGGGTCGCGGAATCTGCCATGGGTCAGCGGCTTTCGTCGCCGTGCTCGAGGTATTCGGTGATCAGCTGTAGCGCGGCGCGATTGGCGGCCTCGGCATCCTCGAATCGCTTACCCGCGGCCAGGTAGGCGGCCTTGTACAGCAGGGCGGTTTCCAGGAAGGCAGTGACCGTGTCGAGGAACTGGGTGCCCTTGTCGCCGAAGCCCTTCGCTAGTCCGTGCCCCGTGGGTAGGTCGGGAAAGCCGTGTACCTCGGTGACGAAATGTCCGGTGGCCGTGGCCTTTTGCAGGTCATCGACGAGCTTGTCGCAGGCGGCGGCGAGGTTTTCGGCGACATCAGCGGCCAGCTCGAAGGGTTCGCCGCCGCTCGCACCGGTGGCGGCGGCGTAGAGCTGTCGGGCCATCCGCTGCCCGGTATCGGGTACCGCCATCTGGGTCGCCCCCTTACGCTCGGTCCACCCACCGCACTGGTACCGGCACTTTACCGTCCGGTAACGCCCCGTGTAGCGCTTGTGAGTGCGCCGTGCCGCTGTGAAGTGGCACACCCTCGGTTGGCTACACCGGCCACTGGTCCAGGCCGGCCGGTTGATTTTGGCTGGTGGTGTCGGTGCACGGAAGGGCGTTCCGTGCAAGTCCATCGTGGCCGAGCGCACCGGACGAGAGGCTTCGGCGCGCTGGGATCTTGCTCGTCGCATACCTTTTGGTGTTCGCGCAGAGTTCGGGTTGGGTGCGGTGTTTTGTGCGGTAGGGCGGCGGCGTGCAGAAGGTGCGCGCGGGAGAGTTGCGGGGCTATGCGGTGGGGCGGGTGGCGCTGATGTATTGCAGGAGGCGGTGGATCTGCTGATCGATATCGAGCAGGCCTGCTTCGGCGAATAGCGTTGGGAAGGTGTTGTTGTCGAAGACGCGTAGTCCGCTCCAGCTGCCTACGACTCGGCTCGCGCGGCCGAATGGGTTATCGGCGCGGTGGCTGGTGGTGATGGCGATGCGGCCGCCGGGGGTGAGGACTCGGATCATTTCGCGGGTGGCGGCGATCGGGTCGGGGATCAGGTACAGCGCGCCGAAGCAGCAGACGGCGTCGAAGGTGCCGTCGGCGAAGGGCAGGGTGCAGGCATCGCCGCGGAGGTAGCCGACGCGTGGACCCGCATTGTCGGTGATGGCGCGGGCGAGCATCGGTTCGGAGTAGTCGAGGCCGATGGCGTAGCCGTCCCCGGATAGCGCATTGCTGAGGTATCGAGTGAAATTGCCAGGCCCACAAGCGATATCGAGTACCTTCTTGGACCCGTCCAAGCGCAGCGTGGCGCGGGCGTCGCGCCGGTCGGCGGCGGTGCTGCGACCGCTGGCCAGGTAGAACAGCGTCGGCCGCCAGGCCTTTTCGTAGATCGCGGCGAGGGCTGGAGCGTTCATGGTGCGTCGCGCAAGGTTCATCGAACCTGCCTGGCGGCCGTGGACATGCCGGCGGTGGCGCACCGATGACGCCCGTCCGGGCCGGGTGGCAATCTCATTGGGGCTCCTCGTCCTTGGGCGCTGCGCCGCTCGCGGCGGTGGCAGCTCGGCCACCGCCCAGCGGGCACTACGTGCGCTCGACCTCGATGGTCATGCCTGCCGCCCGCAACCGATCGGTCAGCGCATCGCCCATTGCCGCGGCGGGCGTGAGGATGCCTGCCAATTCCGGCTGCTTCGCACCGTCGAACGCCAGGCACAGCCCGGCCTGGCCGAGCATCACGGCCGTCGCCTGGTATCCGGGATCGCCGGTACCGGCGAACGTCGCAACGTACTTCGCGCCCGAGGACGTTCGCGCGTAGGTCTTCATCGTGAACCACCCACTGGTGCGGGCCTGTTCGCTCGGCCCGGTGCCGGGCTTCGGCACGATTCGGTCGAGCAGCTTGCGCCCCACCGCAACTCGCGACAGCACCGCGCCCGCCGCCATCGTCGCCACGATGCCGCCCGCCATGCCGGCGGCCACCAGTGGCGCGGCGGGGGACTTGCCCGCGCTCATCACCTCCCGGTAGCGGAAGTTCTTGCCGTAGACCCAGCCGAGCAGGCCGTTGGTGCGGCGCACGATCTTGGTGTTGTGCGCGGCCATCACGAAGGTGCTGACCCAGCCGTCGAGGCTGGGGTCGATGGTGTTGGCGCGCTGCAGCGCCTGGTCGGTCTGGCGGCCGAGCTTCGGCTCCATCGTCTTATCGGGGCTCAGCGAGTATGGGTGGCTCATCACCGAACCCTTGGACGGATCGGCCGCGATGGCCTCCATCATGGCCCGGCCGGAGTCGATGGTGCCGCCGCTCACGCCGCCCTTCAGCGATGCGATCAGCGTGGTCTCCTCGAGCTCGCCGGTGTTGTCCGCGACCGAACGCTGATACAGCTGGTACACGCTCAGATCCGACGGAATCGAGTCGTAGCCACAGGAATTCACGATCTTCGCGCCGGTTTCCACGGCCTGCTCGTGGTACCGATCGATGGCGTCCCGAATGAACAGCGGCTCACCGGTGAGGTCGGCGTAGTGGGTCCCGGCCTTCGCGCACGCGGCCACCAAGGGTAGGCCGTAGCGCAGGTACGGACCGACGGTGGTCACCACGACCGTGGTCCGCGCGGCGAGTGCGTCGAGCTCGGCCTGATCGGTCGAATCCGCGACGACCAGACCCCAATTCTCGGCATCCGCACCGAGCTCCTCGCGAACCCGGCTCAATTTCTCGAGCGAGCGCCCCGCCAGTGCGATGCGCGCCCCGGCGGGCGCCGCCGAAAGCAGGTACTGCGCGGTGAGCTTGCCGACGAAACCTGTTGCGCCGAACAGCACTAGGTCGAATTCTCGGTTGTCTGCCATGGTCTCCCGTTTCGATAGATGCTGTTGTGGACTTATTTGGCGCTGGAACCGCGGGCGGCGGGCTTCTTCGCCCGCGTCCGCGGCCTCTTGGTCGGCGTCGGCGGACGCTGGACCAACCACTCGCGGTGGGTCTTACCCAATTCGGTGACCGGCGGCTCGTCGTAGAGCCATTCACGGGCGATCTTGTGCCAGTTCGCGGTGCACTCGAGTTGGCCGAGCATGCCGAAGGTGAGGAAGTCGGCGCGGCGCGAGAACAGGTGCTCCGGTGGCAGATTCTGCTGTTTCATCCCGGCGAACTCGCTGGCCCGCGGATCCACCGCGAGCAGGAACGCACCGCTGGCGAGCTCGGGCGTAATGGTCAGTTCCTCGTCGGTCAGACACCATTCCGACGCCGCCAGTACGTATTCCAGGCATTCCTCGGCCCCGATCTCGTCGGGCGAGTCGATCACACCGCGCTCGATCATCAACTGCCGCAGGTCTTCGGCTCTGTCCTCGGCCGCCGCGCGCAGGCAGATCGTCTCGAACCGCACATGTTCGGGGTCCATCCGATTGAACAGGCCGAAGTCGAGAAAGCCGACCCGTCCGTCATCGGCCAGCAGCACATTGCCCGGATGCGGATCGCCGCAGAATTCGTTGAAGGCGAACAGCGAACCGACATAGAAGCGGTAGATGATCTCGCCGATCCGATCGCGCTCGGCCACGGGCAGCTGTCGGATCTCTTCGAATCCCTTGCCCGCCACGTACTCACTGACCAGCACCCGCGTCGTGCTGAGTTCGGGCAGTGAGCGCGGCACCATGATGAACGGATGTCCGGCGTAGAGCTCGGCGATCTGCAGCTGGGTATCGGCCTCGGCGTGGTAGTCGAGCTCGCTCTCCATATTGAGGCGCAGTTCGTCCAGTACGGCCGGCGTCACCCAGGGCATCGCCGATTGCAGCACGCGCCGGAACATCGCCAGATTCTTGAGGTCCGCGCGCACCGCCGCGTCGATGCCGGGGTACTGCACCTTCACCGCGACCCGACGTCCGTCGTGCAGTCGCCCCAGGTACACCTGACCGATCGAGGCCGCGGCGATGGGTTCCGGTTCGAATTCGGCGAATACCGCGTCCAGCGGTTGCCCGAAGTCCTCCTCGATCACCTGCCGCATACCGTCGAAAGCCACGGTAGGAGCCGCATTGCGCAGCACGGCCAGTCGCTTCTGGAAACGTTCGCGGTGATTCTCGGGTACCAGGTCCAGATCGAGCACCGACATCATCTGGCCCAGCTTCATCGCGATGCCCTTCATGGTCCCGAGGACCATGACCACCTGCTCGGTGGTGCGGATCATCGATTCCTCGGCCATCTTCGCGCGCACGGCCTCCGACCTGCCCCGCATCGATAGCCGCGTGCGCTGGGTCCGGATCACCGAACTGGCTGCCACCGCACCCAGTTTGGTGCCACGCGCAAGCCGAGAAGTCGGCACTTGCTTCGCCATCGAGGTACCTCCATTGGTGCCGCGGTCGGAGCGACGGGCGCGCAGGCAGTAGCTTGCGAGACCACGTAGCAACCCGCGCAGACCGCCAACAGGCGTTGCGCGAAGGCGGTGATGTGGGACACCACGCACCGCTCGGGTTCAGCGTAGCCAACGTCGCGGCAATGTCGAGACTGCCTTCACAATTTCAGCTAGCGCCCCAGCTAGCGGCCTGTTAGCGGCTCGAAGTCAGCCGGATGATCAGTTCACAACCGCCCGCGAGCAGTCGCTTCGGGTGGCCATGCGAGCATCGCGCCGTCGGCGCGGAATCCGGGAGCTAGCGCGTCAGGCGTCGGTCTTCGGCGGGTCCGGCAGGATGTGCGGCTGCGCGTTGAAGATCGCGCGCGAACCGCCGGCGCGCGCCATCCCTTCGATGGCGCTCCAGGCCATCATGGTCAGGTAGTCGATGACTTCCTCACGCGACATCGCCTTATCCGTGGTCCACCAGTGCGTGGCCAGCTGGATGCCGCCGACCAGCACATAGGACCAGAGCAGTGCGCCATCGGTCGCGAATCCGTGCTCCGCGCCGCGATCGACGATGACCGTGGTGACGACATCGGCGAACAATTTCTCGAATTCCGCGAGCGAGGACTGATCGGTCGAACCGTTGCCCATGATGAACCGGTAGACCTCGGGGTCCTCGTCGACTGTGCCGACATAGGCGGCCAGCGCCGAGCGCACCAGGTGGTATTCGTCCGCGTCCAGGCTGATCGCCTCGTACACCCGCGGCATCAGCGTGGTCTCGATGAACCGCTGCATGGTCGCGTGGACCAGGTCGTTCTTATCCGAGAAGTAGCGGTAGAGCACGGTTTTGGAGACGCCGATCTCCGCGGCGATCTCATCCATACCCGCATTGCTGCCGCGGGCGCGGATGGCCGCGAGGGTGCCGTCGACCAGCTCTTCCCTGCGGTCGATCTTGTGCTGCCGCCATCGGCGCTTGCGGCCGTCCGGCCGGCCGGTGCGCACCGCTGCCGGTCGCTCGGCGAGTTCGCCGACATCGACAAGGTCTTCGGTGGACAGCGTGGGCTCCCTCGTTTGTGCGGCTCGTGGACCCCCAGCTTAGGTCCAGGCAGCGACCCACATGCGCGTTTGGGTCGTGGTTGCGGCAGGAAGCACACAATCGGGTGTGTTCGGCATCGGTAGCGAGGTCGCTCGGTAACACACAGCAGAATGGATGTCATGGAGAAAGCTCCCGGCAACATCGCGGTTCTGGACGCGCCCGCGGCACCGACCAGTTTCGCGGCCTTCGTCGATGACGAGGGCAAGCGCCGCGATCTGTTCAAGATGAAGGCGCTGGCCACCGGGTTGTTGGCCTTCGCGACGGTGATCTATCTGTTCTGCCGTTGGCTGGAATCGCGCGGGGCGGGCGGTGATTGGGTCGGTTACCTGCGGGCCGCGTCCGAGGCGGGCATGGTCGGCGCGCTCGCCGACTGGTTCGCGGTGACCGCGCTGTTCCGCCATCCGCTCGGCCTGCCGATCCCGCACACCGCGATCATCCGCAAGAAGAAGGATCAGCTCGGTGCCAGCCTCGGCTCCTTCGTCGGCTCGAATTTCCTTGCCCCGGATGTGGTCTCGGCGAAGGTGAATTCGGCGCAGGTCTCCTGGCGGGTCGGGCGCTGGATGGCCGATCCCGGACATGCGGGCCGGGTGGCCGAGGAGAGTTCGACCATCCTGCGCGCGGTGGTCGGGGTGCTGCGGGACGAGGACGTCGAGCAGGTCATCGACAATACGATCGTCAAGCGGATCGCCGAACCGCTGTGGGGTCCGCCGATCGGCCGGGTGCTCGCCGAACTGCTGGCCGACAATCGGCAGTTGCCGCTGCTGGACATGCTTGCCGAGCGCGCGCACCAGTGGGCGCTGGGTTCGCAGGAGACGATCGACCGGATCGTTTTGCGGGATGCGCCGCAGTGGGCTCCGAAATTTGTAAACATTCTGCTTTCAGAAAAGATCTATCGGGAGCTGGTCGAGTTCACCTGGAAGGTACGGTCGAATCCGGAGCACGAGGTGCGGCTCGCGGCGAACAAGTTCCTCGAGGATTTCGCCTATGACCTCCAGCACGACGACGCCATGATCAAAAAGGCGGAGCGGATCAAGGCGCAGATCATGGGCCGTGAGGAAATAACCGGCATGGCCGAGGCGACCTGGCGCGCGGCCAAACGGCTGATCTTGGAATCGGCCGACGATCCGAGCTCCACGCTGCGCCGCAAGGTGGCCGAGAATGTGCAGCAACTTGGTGAACGGCTGCGTGATGACGCCGAGATGCGCGCGAAAGTGGACGGGTGGATCGACCGCGGTGCCAGGTATCTGGTGGGAAACTATGCCGGGGAGATCACCACTCTGGTCACCGATACGGTTGCCAGGTGGGACGCCGAGGAAGCGAGTAAGAAGATCGAATTGCAGGTCGGTCGCGATCTGCAATTCATTCGCATCAACGGCACCGTCGTGGGATCGCTGGCGGGGCTGGTGATCTACACGATTTCGCAGGTGATGTTCGGCGGCTGACCATCGCGCGCCGAAAGTTTGCTGAAAAAGTGCTAGCAGGGTGCTTGCAATAGCTAGCACCCTGCCCTAGAATCGGATACGTACAACCGCCAGAAGGTGAGTGATGGCAGACCAGCCCGAAGGTTCCGCCGAGTACACCGATGAACCGCCGGAGAAATCCGGCGGTGTCGGCGACAAAGCGGCACGTGTGGCCACCGCGGCACACGACATCGGAGGTTTCATCAGGGCACAGCGAGAAGCCGCGCAAGTCTCGTTGCGTCAGCTCGCCACCCTGGCGGGAGTGAGCAATCCATACCTCAGTCAGATCGAGCGCGGATTGCGCAATCCGTCCGCCGAAGTACTCGCGCAGATAGCCAAGGCACTGCGGGTCTCTTCGGAGGTGTTGTATGTACGGGCTGGCTATCTCGAGCAGCGGCCGCACAGTCCGGTCCGGGATGCCCTGCTTGCCGACACTTTCATCAGTGAACGGCAGAAGCAGGTGCTGCTGGACATCTATGAATCGTTTCGCCGGGAAAATGGGGGAAGCGAACCAGGGGGGGATGAATGGGACAGCGACGTTCCGAGCACAACACCAACTCCGCCACGCCAGGAGAGCGAAGAATGACCGAGAACTCCACCATCAAGCCACTGTTCGCGACTGTCGGTGCCGGTGATGCCGTGTACACCGCGGTTGTCGACGCCGTCACCCAGGTGCGTGAGCGCGCCGCAACCGCCGATGTCACCGGTCGTGTCGAAGAGGCACGTGAGCGCTTCGCCACTGTGCCCGCCGATGTGCGGGCCCAGTTCGAGACGCTGCGCGAGCGGCTGTCCGGGCTGCCGTCGGAGCTGCCCGAGGACCTCGCCGAGCTGCGCGAGAAGTTCACCTCGGAGGAGCTGAAGGCGCTCGCCGAGAAGTACTACGCCCAGGTCCTCGACATCTACGCGGATCTGGCCGTGCGTGGCGAGGAGACCGTCGAGCGGCTGCGCGCCAACCACTTGGTCGAGGATCAGATCGAGCGCGTCGAGACCCTGTACAAGGATGCGGCCGGCCGCGCCGAGGATGTGGTCGGCAAGGTCAACGAGCTGCTCGGTCGCCCGGTCAAGGAAGACGAAGAGGCCGTGGCCGAGCCGGTCGTCGAGGCCGAGGTTGTCGATGTGACCACCGAGACCGAGCCCGCCGTGACCGACATCGCCCCGAAGGCCCCGGCCAAGAAGGCGCCCGCCAAGAAGGCCGCGGCCAAGAAGGCGGCTCCGAAGAAGGCCTGACGCGCTTCACATCTCGACCCGACGACCCCGCACACCCGGCGTGTGCGGGGTCGTTGCTTCTATGATGGGCTGGTGGACACAGCGCATGGATTGGCCGGCTGGATTTTGAACGGGCTGCGGCTTTTGGCGCTCGGCGCGACGATTTTCGCGCTGATTCACGCCATCCGCCAGCGCCCCGACGCCTTCACCGCAGTCGACAAGCTGACCAAACCGATCTGGATCGCAATCCTGTGCGCCGCACTGCTGTTCCTCTTGCTCTCCCTGAGCGTCACCTCATTGCTCGCCCTGATCGCCATCATCGCCACCGGCATCTACCTGGCCGATGTCCGGCCGAAGGTGGATGAGATTCAGCGCGGTCCGCGCTGGTAGTGCCGCCCTGGTCGAGGTAGCGCTGGGGTCTGGAAGCAGGCTTCGGTAGCTGGTCGATTTGCGGCTGACGCAGACGATATACCTCGCCGATGAACGGCTGAGAGACATATCAGCGCGGTCCGTGCTGCTGCGGCGCGCCGCCGGGTGGTGTCTGGTTGCGGTGCGCCTGGTGGGTTGTTCACAGGGGGGAGGCGCGGGAGCTTCGGATTTCGGGCGGGCGGGTGGTCGGAGGGCGTTCAGCGTGGTCTGCGCTGCTGGCGGCTGTGCTGTTGGGTTGGGGTTCGCAAGTCCGGGTGCGGATATCTGGCGGACGCGGCCGAAAGTGGGCGAAATTCAGCCTGGTCTGCGCTGGTAGCAGCGGCTTCGTTGGGTCGCGGCCTGGTTCGGGTGGTTCACAAGTTCCGGCTCGGGGCTTCCGATACTTGGCAGATACATGGTCGACGGTGCATGTTCAGCGCTGTTCGCGCTGGTGGCGGCCGTGTGGTCGAGATGGGTACGGCGTCCGGCCGGGGGTGGCTCGCAAGTCTGGGCATGGGAATTTCGGATAACTTTCTGGGTGCTTGCACTAGCAAGCGGCGCGAATCGGAGTTACTGTATCGAGGAGTAACACAAAGGAGTGTCCGATGCGTGCAATGCCGCAAGCATTCGTGGACTTCCCGGGGCAGATCCGGGGGTTGGTCCACACCTACCGCGCCAACCTGCGGTCCCGTACCTACGCGACCGCGGCATTGAATCCACCGACCGCGCCGTATGAGGTAGTCCCGGTCAGTACCGGTGATGGTGCGCGGCTGCGCGTACACGCCTACGGACCGGCCGACGCGCCGACGATCGTGCTGGTGCACGGCTGGACCTGCGCCATCGAATACTGGAATGCCCAGATCAACGCGTTTGCCGATGAGTACCGCGTCATCGCCTATGACGTGCGCGGCCACGGCGAGAGCGAGCCGGGCTCGAGCCCGCTCACCACCGATCTGCTCGCCGACGATCTGGCCGCCGTGCTCGACGCGACACTGCGCCCCGGCGAGCGGGCCGTGCTGGTCGGTCACAGCCTGGGCGGCATGACTCTGCAGGCTTGGGCCGGTCGCTATCCCGACCGGGTCGCGAAGCAGGCGCTCGCCGTGCTGCTGACCAACACCGCCCCCGGCCAGCTGGTCGCCGAGACCACCGTCGTGCCGTTCTGCAACGCACCGCTCCCGCTGCTGAAGCTGCGAATTCCGTTGCCGCACTTCATCGGCCGCCTCGGGCTCGGCACGCCGATCGTCTTCCCGCCGATCGCCCCGGTGAAGTGGGCCTTCACCCGGCAGATCATGAGCCTGCGCTCGACCGGTGACGTGGTCGACTACAGCATGTCGATCGTTCGCTCGTGCCCGGCTCGGGTGCGCGCGAAGTTCGGAATCCTGCTCGCCGAACTGGATCTCGGTGAGTCGGCGCGCAATCTCGTTGTGCCGACCACGATCCTGGCCGGCGAGTTCGACGATATGACGCCGCCGGTGCACTCCGAGCGCATCGTCGAGATGCTCAGGGAGACCGGCAGTTTGGTCAAGTACGAGGTATTGCCGACGGGCCATCTGGGCAACACCGAGATGTTCGAGCGGTTCAACGAGGAATTGGCCCTGGTTCTCGAGTCGGTGCGCCAACCCATGGAAGCTGTCGGGTGAGGCCGCTCCGGTAGAGCCCGCCGGCCGGCGGTCAGTTGAAGACGACGGTGCGGCGGCCGTGGACCAGGACTCGGCCTTCCAGGTGCCAGCGGAGGCCGCGGGCCAGGACTACGCGTTCGATATCGCGGCCTTGGCGGACCATATCGCGGACCTCGTCGGCGTGGTCGATGCGGATAACGTCCTGTTCGATGATCGGGCCCGCGTCGAGTTCGGCGGTGACGTAGTGGCAGGTTGCGCCGATCAGTTTGACGCCGCGGGCGAAGGCCTGGTGGTAGGGGCGGGCGCCGACGAAGGAGGGCAGGAAGCTGTGGTGGATGTTGATCGCCTTGCCCGCCCAGTGTTCGCAGAGTTCGGCGGGCAGCACCTGCATGAAGCGGGCGAGGACGACGGCGTGCGGGTCGTGGGCGTCGACCAGGGCGCGGACCTCTTCGAAGGCGGGGCCACGTTCGGCCGGGTCCTTCGGGAAGGACACGTGATGGAACTTCACGCCGTGCGCCTCGGTCATTTCGGCGAGATCCGGGTGATTGCTGATCACCGCCTCGATGGTGGCGGGCAGTTCACCGCTGGCGGCGCGGCCGAGCAGATCGTGCAGACAATGCCCATCCTTGCTGACCAGTAGTACGGCCCGGCGGCGTTCGCCGGAGTCGAGCAGTTGCCATTCCGTCTCCGGGCCGAAGTCGGCCGCCACGGCCGCGAACCGGTCGCGCAGTTCCGCTATGTCGAACGGCACTGTCGATGCCTTGATCGCCTGGCGGGTGAAGAACCAGCCGATATCCGCATCGGAGTGGTAACCGGCCTCCACAATGGACCCGCCGAATTCGGCGATGAACGAGGTGATCCTCGCGATGATGCCGGGACGGTCCGGGCAGCCGAGGGTCAGCACGAAGCGGCGATCGTCCAGGACGGGTGGGGCGGAACTCATTGCCTCATCCTCCCAGGTCGCCCCGGGCGCCCGTACAAGAGGTTTGCTCGCGCTGTGACGCTGTGGGAGGTGTCGGCGTTGCCTCGGCAGCCTGCTCCGGATCGGCGGCTCTACCCTCACAGATCGTAAAACGGTTCCGCGTACTGGAATTCGCCGGTGATCTGGGAGTCATATGCCGCCAGCGGGCGAACCTGGAAGTGTGAGATCCAGGTCGGTTCGTCGGGGGTGATGCTGAGGCGGGCGGCGGGGACGAAGCCGAATTGTGGGTAGTAGTCGAGGCTGCCGAGTAGGCCGATGAGGGGTTCGTCGAGGGCGTCGGCGGCGCCCAGGGCGGCGTGCATCATGGCAGCGCCGACGCCGTTGCCCTGATGTTCGACCAGGACGCCGATCGGGCCGAGGGCGAGCACCGGGAATGGGCCGACGCCGGCACGGGTGAGGCAGACATGGCCGATGACGGTGTCGTATTCGACCGCGACCATCGAGAGGGTGGGGATCCAACCGGAGTCGCTGCGCAGCCGGGTGACCAGATCGACCTCGGGCGGGTCGGCGGCCCCTTGGTCGGCGGGTTCGCCGGTGAGTTCGGCCACCTCGTTCCGGTCGTCATCGCCGTTCGCGCACTGCGGTCCGAAGGCGCTGCGGTGGACGGCCGCGATCGCGGCGGCATCGTCGGCGCGTTCGCGACGGATCAGCAAGGTGTCGTCTCCTCCTACACAAGTTGGGCCAGCCGCACCTGCGCTATCGAGTGTGCGCGATGCGTCGGAGGCACGCAATGGAATTCGCCACCGGTATGCCAGACTCTCACCTTGTGGCAAATTCCGCGTCGCTGACCAGGGCCGAAGTGGCCGCCATCATCGATCACACGTTACTGGCGCCGGAGGCGACGCCCGCCGAGGTGAACGCGTTGGTGACCGAGGCGCGCGAACTCGGTGTGTACGCGATCTGCATATCGCCCGCTATGTTGCCGGTGCGCGCGCCCGGGCTGGTCGTCGCGACCGTCGCCGGATTCCCTTCGGGCAAGCACCATTCGCTCGTGAAGGGCGCCGAGGCAAGGCTGGCGGTCGAGCAGGGCGCGGCCGAGGTCGACATGGTGATCGATGTCGGCGCCGCGCTCGCGGGCGATTACACCGCCGTGCTCTCCGACATCGTCACGGTGCGTGAGGCAATGGGGGATCGCGCGCTGCTCAAGGTGATCATCGAATCGGCGGCGCTGCCCGATGCCGCGATCGTGGAGGTCTGCCGGGTCGCCGAGCGTGCCGGCGCCGGTTTCGTGAAGACCTCTACGGGATTTCACCCGGCCGGTGGTGCGAGTGTGCACGCGGTCGAGTTGATGGCCGAGACTGTCGGCGGCCGTCTCGGCGTGAAAGCCAGCGGTGGCATCCGAACCTCCGAAGCCGCCGCCGCACTCATCGCGGCGGGGGCTACCCGCCTCGGACTCTCCAAATCCCGTGCGGTGCTGGAAGGTTTCCCGGCCTGATCCAGTCCCCGAGCAGAACCGGCCCGGCCGTGCACTTTTCGCACGCTGAGACCGATCGGCGCGGCAGTCGGTGCCGCCGCGACCCATCACCGCAGTGGCGAGATGTGCCGGCCGAAATTACGCCACTGCTCCGATGGTGGGCCGGTTCCGCGAGCCACTGCGGGAAGCCCGGCCCGGTACGGTTCCTCGTAGGCGTCAACGGCGAAGAACCGGATCGGTAGTCGCACGAGCTCATTCGGTCCGTACCTGCCGCGCCGGAAACAGCGATAGATCACCCAGGCGCAGTGCGTATTCCGCGTCTGCCGTGTCGCTTTCGAGCAGGTACACCAGTTCGGTGCGTGCTGAATCCGGGAGTGCCCCTGACCGTCAGCACTTGATGTTGTTGTCGGCCTGAGCTGCGGGGAGTTCGGTGCGACCGCCCGCGAGCTGCACCGCGATGCCGTTATCGGTCACCTTGACCTCGGTGGCCTTCAAGCCGAGCGGGTAGCTCTGCAGGCTCTCGGTGAACACCTCCACGATGCCCTGCACCAGGTCGGTCGGCAGGCCCATACCCAGCAGTGACGCCGACATGGTCTCCACCTGCACGGTTCCGTCCTTCACCTGCGGCTTCACCTGCAGTTCCGAGATCCCGCCGAGCACATCGAGGGTCAGCATCCCGCTCGACGCGGAGGACGTCACACCGCTGACCAGACCGCCGAGCGTCTCCCGGATGCCGTCGTTGCCCCAGGTGACATCGGCCGAGGAACTGCCGATCACGTTCTTGCCGCCGTTGGAGACCTCGATGTCGTTGAACTTGGCGTGCACCACCATGCCGACGGCCGGACCGAACTTCGAGTCGTCGCTGTTCACCTTCACCTGGCCGACCTTCCCGTCGATCCAGGTGATCAGCATGGGTTTGGGTCCGAAGCTCACATCGATCTTCGAACCCATCTCCTTCTCGAATTGGCTGCTGATGCAACGCGAGACCAGGTGCCGCGCATACGCCTCCCCGCCGACCAGCACGGTAGCGAGCAGAATCGCGACCACAACCAGGGCGATCACCAGGGCACGCCGGTTGCGCGTCGGGGTAGATGGGCTCTTCGTACTCATGCGCTCGATTCTTCCGGACTTTTCTGTGGTCGCTATGAGGGCGCGGTGAGGGGCTTGATTGTGACATGTGACACAGAGTTCGAGCGTAGCCTGGTCGGCATGGCTGGCGATGCGGCGGGCCGCGCCCTCGATTCCGCGGACCACGGGTGGCGTGTCCTGCGGCGATTGGCCGGGCGCCATGCCGGGTTCTTCACCACCAGACAGGTACTGCGCACCGGATGTGAAGCACGGGTGCGCGCCGGGCTCGGCGACGGATCGGTGACGCGGGCCGGGGTGGGGCTGCTGCGGTTGGCCGACTGGCCCGCGGGTCCGCTCGACGAGTACGCCATGTGGGCCGCCTGGTTCGACGGGGCCGCCGTGGTATCGCATCAGAGCGCGGCCGAGCTGCACGGACTCGGCCGACTACGGCCGCGCTTCCTACATATGTCGGTCGGTGCGGGCCGGCCGCCGGTCACGCCGCGGCTGGTGGTGCTGCGGCGTGCGCTCATCCCCGCCGATCTCGAATCGGCCGGTCCATTTCTGGTGACGACACCGGTGCGCACGGTGCTCGATCTGGCCGAGGCCGATATCGGCCAATCCGCGTTGGACGAGGTAGTCGGCGACGCGGTTGCCATCCGTCGCTGCCATCCCGGCGAAATCCGTTCCGCGAGTGTGCGTCTGCCGCCGCGGGCGGCGGCCCGGGTGTACCGGGCACTCACCGTCGTATCGTGAGGTTCGGTGCGGTGATCCGGTTCGGCTATGAATCAGCTCGGTCTCCGGTTTTGGCGGGCGCGCAATCATGGCATGGTGACCGACCATGGGGACGGTAGGTCAGGGTAGGTGGGATCTCGTCTTTCCGTCCGGGGCGACACTGGACCAGGGGACCGAGAGCACGCAGTCGCGCATGCGGCGGCGATAACTCCGTACCGGAAAACCCTCCTGGCGCAAGAACTCTGCTGCGGCGCGCCAGCGCACCCGGGGCCCGAACGGTGCCAACGGCGCGGCGCGGGCCCAGGCGCGGTCGGCGGCGGTCAACAGGCTGTGGATCGGTTCGCCGGGAATGTTGCGGTGGATCAATGCCTTTGGGAGCCGTTCGGCGATATCGGAGGGGCGCTCGACGGTGAAGGGATCCCAAGCCAGCGTGAGTGACAGCGGGCCGGAGCGGTCCAGGAGCACCCAGGCGCAGCGGCGGCCGAGTTCGTCGCAGGTGCCCTCGACGAGCAGACCGTCGGGAGCCATGCCGGACAGGATGGTGGCCCACGCGTCGGGCACGGCCGATTCCGGGTATTGCCGCAGCACATTGAACGCGCGCACCAGAACCGGCCGCAGACCCGCCAATTCGAAGCCGCCGCGGGCGAAGGTGACGCCGTCGCGGCCGGGCACCACCCGTTCCGGATCGATCTCCAGGCCGACCACCCGTACATCCGGGCGGACGGCGCGCAACCGGGCCGCCAGCTCCAAGGTGGTCCACGGGCTCGCGCCGTAGCCGAGGTCGACGACCAGGGGATCGGCGGCGTCGCGTAGTCGGCTGCTGACCAGCTCGTGGTGGATCAGCCAGCGGTCGCTGCGGCGAAGTCGATTGACACCGGTGGTGCCCCGGGTGATGGTGCCGACCGGTCTCAGCGGGTCGGGTTTCGCTCTTCCAGCCACTTCACGGTGTGTTCGGCCTCGGCGCGGAACAGGTCGACCAGGTTCACCAGCATCAGCTGTTCGAGCCGCGGACCGACCATCGGAATGAACACCTTGGCCTCGGAGGAGAACCGCACGGTGCAACCGGTGTCGGTGGGGAACAGCCGAATGGTGCCGCCGAGGCTGCCCGGCCCGGCCGGAATGGCGGCCGAGAACTTGCCGACGGACTCGTTCTCGTCGAACGGTGTCCAGCTCTCCTTGCGGGTGATGATCATGTCCTTGCGCATGACCGCCTGCGCGATCTCCGGCAGCATCTCGCGCGGCAGGATGTGGTTGAGCACGACCTCGATGCCGGAGTCGCTGACATCGAGGCTGACGACCTCGTTCCCCGGCGCTATTTTCGACATCTCCGCGCACCGGTCTGCCCAGTACTCGCGGGTCGACAGCGCAGCGTACAGCTCTTTGGTGGTGTGCAGCGGGTAGCGGGCTGAATAGTCCAGTCGGCGAGCCATGAGCGGTTACGTTACCGGGACCGGTTGGCGCCCCGACGCTCGGCGGTGTCAGTGGGGGGCGCCACAATCTCCGCACCCGCGCCGCACCGAATCGCCACATCGTCCGGCCAGACTTGCGCCATGAACGGCACATGGGAGGCGTGGGGCGGGGTGATCCTGGCGGCATTCGCCGTATTGCCGCTGGCCGGTTCGCTCGTGTGGTGGCTGGCGCGGCGGCGGGGAGAACGGCGCGTCGAGGGGCTGCAGTTCGCGCTGGGCATCGGCCGCCACTCGTCGATCGACGACGTCCTCGTCAACGCGATCGGCGCACTCGTTGCGGGACTGCTGTCCCACCCCTGGTGGCGGCCGGCCGTCAGTGCTGAGCGAGCCAGTTGTTGGTGAACTCTTCCTCGGACGCGAGCAATTCGGTCAATCGCTCGGCGATCGCGGCCTCGATCTTGCCGCCGAACAGCGGAACCTTCACCTCGATGGTTCCGTTGGCCTGCGCGACCGAACCGGAGCCGTCGGCCGACAACGTGATGGTGCCGCTCACCAAGGCAGGCGCACCCTCGACGCGGGCGGTGAAGGTAGCCGAATCGCCGGTCCAGCTCTCGGTGCGCGGGATGATCAGATCGCCGGGGCGCACAGCGGTGATGGCCGGGGGCAGCAGTTCGGCGGCAATGGCCTGCTCCAGCTCGACCTTGACCTGGTCGCCATCCACCGTGACCGAATCGAGCCGGGCTTTGTCGCCACCCACCTCGGCGACGCGGTCCTTCCAGTACTGCTCGTCGGCGAAGGCCGCGCGCACAGCGGCAACCGGATACGAATAGCGGGCCGTGTACGCCAGCGGTGTAGCCATGGTCGAACAGGCTACCGTCTGGGGCGTGCGAACTTCACGGGTGGTGTTGTCGGACCAGCTGCGCGACCTGCTGGCCGATACCGGTGCGCGGCTGCGCGAATCGGTGCGGCTGGCCGGGCTGACTACATTGCGGGTCGGCGGTCCGGCGACTGTCGCGGACTGCGTGACGACCGAATCGCTGGTGGCGACGGTGCGCGCACTCGACGCGGCGGACATTCCGCTGCTGCTGCTCGCGGGCGGCTCCAACCTGCTGATCAGCGATGATGGCTTCGAGGGCGTCGTGGTCCGGGTGGCCAACGATGGTGTCGAGATCGGCCCGGACGGCGTCGTCGCCGAGGCAGGCGCGAACTGGGACACCGTGGTCGCGGCCACCATCGCGGCCGGGCTCGGCGGGCTGGAGTGCCTGTCGGGCATTCCCGGATCGGCCGGTGCGACGCCCGTGCAGAACGTCGGCGCGTACGGCGTCGAGGTCGAGAGCCTGCTGCGCCGCGTGCGTCTGCTGGATCGCGGCAGCGGCGAGATCCGCTGGGTCGACCCGTCCGAACTCGGCTTCGGCTACCGCACCAGCGCACTCAAACACCGCGATACCGCCGTGGTGCTCGCGGTCGATTTCGCGCTCGATGCGGACGGATCGAGCGCACCGCTGCGCTACGGCGAACTCGCCGACACACTCGGCGCGACCAACGGTGAATCCCGTCCCGCCGCTCAGGTACGGGCCGCGGTGCTGAAGCTGCGCGCGGGTAAGGGCATGGTGCTCGACCCTGCCGACAACGACACCTGGAGCGCCGGCTCGTTCTTCACAAATCCGGTCGTTCCCGAGCACCGCGTCGCCGAAGTGCAGGCTGCGATCATCGCTCGTGTGGGCGACATCACGATCCCCACCTATCCGGCCCCGGACGGCGTCAAATTCTCCGCGGGCTGGCTCATCGAGCGGGCCGGTTTCGCGAAGGGTTTCCCCGGCCCCGACGCCCCCGCTCGTCTGTCCACGAAGCACACGCTGGCCCTGACCAACCGTGGTGCCGCGACCGCCGCCGATCTGGTCGCACTGGCTCGCACGGTCCGCGACGGCGTTGCCGAGCGATTCGGTATCCGGCTCGAGCCGGAGCCGGTACCCATCGGGATCACCCTTTAAACAGGTGAAACGGACACCACACTCTTCGCTAGCGAAGCGAACGACTTTCACCGCGTAAATTCGATGCAGTGAGCAATCGTCTAGTCATCAACAGACCGGCCGCCGTCGTCTCCGCCGTGCTGCTCGTGGTGGTCGCGCTGGTGGCCGGATGCGCGAACGACAAAGGCGGCAACAGTGATTCGGCCAAAGACAGCACTCCGGTCGCGAAGGTCACGCTGACACCGGCCGCCGACGCCAAGAACGTCAATCCGACCGCACCGGTCTCGGTCACCGTCGCCGAGGGCACCATCGACCAGATCGCGTTGACCAACGCCAACGGCAAGCAGGTCACCGGCGAACTCGCCCCCGACAAGCGCAGCTACACGACCACCGAACCACTCGGCTACGACGCCAAGTACACCTGGTCCGGCACGGCGATCGGCGCCGACCAGAAGCCGGTGCCGATCGATGGCACCTTCACCACGCTCGCCCCGAAGAACAGCTTCCCCGCGACGCTCAATATCGCCGATAACCAGGAAGTCGGCATCGCCGTGCCGATCATCTTGCAGTTCAAGGGATCCGTGCAGAACAAGGCCGCGGTGGAGAAGGCGCTCACCGTCACCACCAACCCGCCGACCGAGGGCGCGTGGGCCTGGTTCCCCGATGACAACGGCGGCTCCCGAGCGCATTGGCGGCCGAAGGACTACTGGGTGCCCGGCACCACCGTGCACGTCGCGGCCAAGCTCTACGGCCTGGATCTCGGCGGCGGAAATTACGGATACACCGATCTCACTTCGGATTTCCGCATCGGGCGCAGCCAGATCGTCAAGGCCAATGCGCCGAGTCATCGCATGCAGGTGGTGCGCGACGGACAGACCATCTTCGATTTCGCGGTCAGCTACGGCGAGGGCAATGAGCCACGCAATGTCACCCGGTCCGGCGTGCACGTCGTCACCGAGAAGTACGAGGACTTCCTGATGTCGAATCCGCCGTTCTACACCAACGTTCGCGAACGCTGGGCCGTACGCATTTCCAACAACGGCGAATTCATCCACGCCAACCCGGAATCGCTATCGGCACAGGGCTCTTCGAATGTCACCAACGGCTGCATCAATCTGTCGCCCAGTGACGCGCAGGCCTACTTCCCGACCGCGCTCTACGGCGATCCGGTCGAGGTGACCGGTACCTCGATCGCCATGTCCGCAGCCGATGGCGACCTGTACGACTGGACCATCGACTGGAACCAGTGGAAGTCGTTGTCCGCCTCGGACGGAACCTCCGGCGCGAGCATCTCCGCAACGCCGGTGGCGCCCGGTCCGCCGCGCTAGCCGAAACGAAACTCGCCCCCGCACAGTCGAAACCGTGCGGGGGCGAATCGTATTCGGTGCCAGGCGATTACCGGATCGCGCCGTCCTTGGCGCGTGGATCCTCGACGAGCGAGCCGTCCTTGCCGAACGATTCGGCGTCGACGATCGAATCCGCCTGCCGCTTGGCCAGCAGATCACGGATCTCGATGAGCAGTTCGATCTCGGTCGGCTCGGCCGCCTTGGCGGTGCCGAAGCGATTCTTCAGCGTCTTCATCGGCACCATCAGCACGAAGTACAGCACCGCGGCGACCATCACGAAGTCGATGAGCGCGGTGATGATCGGCCCGACCGCGATGAAGGTGGCCGGCTTGCCGGCGACCAGTTGAATGCCGAGCCCCAGCTCATTGGTCTTGCCCATGACCGCGAGCAACGGATTGATGATTCCCTTGGTGACCGCCGTCACGACCGCGGTGAACGCGGTACCCATGACCACCGCGACGGCAAGATCGATGACGTTCCCGCGCATCAGGAAATCTTTGAAACCCTTGAACATGAGCCGAGCACTCCAATCTGGTCTATATGCACCCCCGCCTTTTGCCGGTCGTCGGGTGCGACGAAATTATCATCCGGGCCGACGGATCTATTTTCAGCTGAGTTTGGGCGTACCCGGTGAGTTACCCATGTCCCTGCGAAATCCGTTGTCACCCGCTATTGCGACAACGAAGGTCGAGCCAGTTCAGCCGCGGCGAGCGAAGCGACCCGGGCCCGCCTGGTCACGGGGCTTGACGATGATCTGGTCCAGATTCACATGCGAGGGCCGCGACGCGACGAAACCGATGATCTCCGCGATGTCCTGGGCGACCAGCGGGTCGATTCCTTCGTACACCTTGGCGGCGCGGTCCTCGTCCCCGGCGAAGCGGACCAGCGAGAACTCGGTTTCGACCGCACCGGGCGCGATTTCGGTGAGCCGCACCGGCTGGCCGATCAGTTCGCCGCGCAACGTGCGGTGCAGCACGGCCTGGGCGTGCTTGGCCGTGGTGTAGCCCGAGCCGTTGTCGTAGGCCTCGAACGCGGCGACCGAGGTGATGGTGACGATGAGGCCGTCGCCGGTGGCGATCAGCTTCGGCAGCAGCGCCTTGGTCACCCGCAGCGTGCCGAGCACATTGGTTTCCCACATCCAGCGCCAGTCCTCCAGGTCGGCCTCGGCGACCGAGGACAGGCCCTTCGCGCCGCCCGCGTTGTTGACCAGCACATCGGCGTTGTCGATGGCGTCGGTGAAGGCTCGCACGGAGTCGTCCGAGGTCACGTCGAGTTCGAGTGCGGTGCCGCCGATTTCGTCGGCGAGGCGCCGCAGCCGATCGAGCCTGCGCGCGCCGACGTACACGTGGTAGCCCTGTTTAGCGAGTTCCCGGGCGGTGGCTTCCCCGATTCCCGAGCTGGCTCCGGTGACGACGGCAGTACGAATGCTCATAACTTTCGATCCTAAATGCAGGCCTTTTCGAGCGACCTGCAAGCAGTCGCTACGGAGACCGTTTGCCGGTGATCCCGGCTGTTGCCCGGATCACCGCACCCGCACCGACCACCACTAGCCTCGGTTACATGGCTATTCGGGATGCGGTCAGTGCTGATGGAACGAGCATCGTCTATCGGGTCAGCGGCCCGGCCGCGGGCAGGCCGCTGGTCCTGCTGCACGGTTGGTCGGCCAACCTGCAGTGTTGGGGCGCGGCCGCCGCCGACCTCGCCGAACGCTTTCGGGTGATCGCCGTCGACCTGCGCGGCCACGGCTACTCCGATGCGCCGGAGTCCGGCTACGACGATCCGAAGAACTGGGCCGCCGATATCGCCGCGGTGCTGGCGGCGGAGGGCATCGAATCGGACGCGGTGCTGCTCGGGTGGTCCTACGGCGGCATCGTGCTCACCGACTACCTGACCGCCTACGGCACCGGTGCGGTCGCGGGCGTCGTCTACGCCGGCTCGATGGCCAATCTCGGTCGCGCGCCCGGCGCGGAGACCGGTTCGGCGATGAAGGAGGCGATTCCCGGCGTCTTCGAGGAGAGCGCGGGACGGGCGCTGCGCGCGTTCGGGGCCTTCGGCAACGCCAACACCGGGCCAGGTCCGGATAAGGGAGTCGACGCGCAGCGACTGTTCGGGGCGAGCCTGTCCACGCCGCCTCGGGTGCGTAAGGCGCTGTTCTACCGGACCGTCGACAACACCGAAACGCTGCGCGCCCTGGATATTCCGGTGCTGGTCCTGCACGGAACCAAGGATCCGGTGGTGCCGATCGAGAACGGCCGCTACATCCTCGACGCCGTAACCGATGGTCGCGCCTCGTTCTGGGCGGACGCACAGCACGGGCTGTTCATCGAGGATCGGGCCAGGTTCGTCGCCGAGGTCGGCGAGTTCGTCGACGGACTGAATTAGCCGTCCGAAATTCGCTGGCGCCGCGCGCCAGGTTCGCGCAGACTCGTCATGCCCCGGTGACAAATGTTCGCGCCGGGCGAATATGTGCGCTCACGCGTGAGAACCCTCACGAAACCGCTGTGACGACTGTCACTCGGCCCGGTTACGGCGTCTGACTTCGGCGATCCAACGTGCACTATGGAAGTGTGAGTCAACGCCCGGACCTACGGCCCAATCGGATTGCCGTGTTGTCGGTGCACACCTCACCACTTGCCCAACCGGGCACCGGCGATGCGGGTGGCATGAACGTCTATGTGCTGCAAACCGCCATCCAGCTGGCCCAACGCGGGACCGAGGTCGAGATCTTCACCCGGGCCACTTCCTCGAACGTACCGCCGGTTCAGGAGGCGGCCCCGGGGGTCCTGGTGCGCAATGTGGTGGCGGGCCCGTTCGAGGGACTGGACAAGCACGATCTGCCGACCCAGTTGTGCCCGTTCACGGCCGAGGTGCTGCGCCAGGAGGCTCGACACCTGCCCGGTTACTACGACCTCGTCCATTCGCACTACTGGCTCTCCGGCCAGGTCGGCTGGTTGGCGCGGGACCGCTGGCGGGTGCCGCTGGTGCATACCGCGCACACGCTGGCCGCGGTGAAGAACGCGGCGCTGGCCGAGGGCGACTGTCCCGAGCCCGCGACCCGTGAGATCGGCGAGAAGCAGGTGATCGCCGAGGCCGATCGGATGATCGCCAATACCGCGCAGGAGGCGCGCCAGCTCATCGAGCTGTACGGCGCCGATCCCGAGCGCATCGATGTGGTCCCGCCCGGTGCGGATCTGACCCGCTACCGTCCCGGCGAAAAGGCCGCGGCCCGAGCCGCTCTGGGCCTGGCCACCGATGAGCAGATCGTCGCGTTCATCGGCCGCATCCAGCCGCTCAAGGCGCCGGATGTGCTGGTCCGCGCCGCCGCGGAGCTGCTGCACCGGGACCCATCGCGCAAGCTGCGCCTGCTCATCGTCGGCGGACCGTCCGGCACCGGACTGGAGCGCCCCGATTCGCTGATCGAACTCGCTGCCGCCCTCGGCATCGCCGATCAGGTCACCTTCCTGCCGCCGCAGCCGCCGGACCGCTTGGTCCAGGTGTATCGGGCCGCCGACCTGGTCGCGGTGCCCAGCTACAACGAATCGTTCGGTCTGGTCGCCATCGAGGCGCAGGCCAGCGGCACCCCCGTGCTCGCGGCCGATGTCGGTGGACTCGGCACCGCCGTGCGCCACGGCGAGACCGGCCTGCTGGTGCCGGGGCATCGGACTCCGGACTGGGCCGAGGCCCTCGGCCACCTGCTCGACGACGCCGATCGACTACGCCGGATGGGCCGGCGCGCGGTCGAGCACGCCGCGCACTTCTCCTGGGAGCACACCGCGGACGGACTGCTCGCCAGTTACTCGGCGGCGCTGGCCGATTTCCGCGAACTCCGGTCCGGATTCGGCGCGGGCCGCAGCCTGGTCTTCGACGCCACGTTGGCCGAGCTGCCCGGTGAACGCGCTAGCGTCGCGAGTGAACGCAGCGCTGTTCTCCTCGGTGAGAGCAGCCAGGCCAGATCGCGGGCGCTGTGGCGGCGCCGGACGGGAGCACGGCGATGACCGCGGCAGCCGCGACCGCGCAGCTGATCGACGAGACGCTGCGTGACCGCGAGATCGAGTACACCCACCCGAGCCAGGAGACCTTCGTCGTCATCCTGCCGGGCGAGCGCAAACTGAAGACGACCGTGATGCTCACCGTCGGTAAGCACGGGGTGCGGATCGAATCGTTCGTCTGCCGCAAGCCCGATGAGAACTTCGAGGGCGTCTACAAATTCCTGCTGCGCCGCAACCGCCGCCTCTACGGCGTGGCCTACACCCTTGATCGCGTCGGCGACATCTATCTGGTCGGTCGCATCGCCACCCACGCCGTCACCTCCGATGAACTGGACCGGTTCTTCGGCCAGATCCTCGAGGCCGTGGACGCCGACTTCAATGTCCTGCTCGAACTCGGCTTCGCCGAATCCATTCGGAAGGAATGGAAGTGGCGGGTCTCGCGTGGTGAATCGCTGAAGAATCTGCGCGCCTTCGAGCATCTGGTCGAGGCCGACCAGCCCTGAGCCCCCTCCGGATCCTGCCCGGGTGAGCGACAATCGCGCTGTGGCCCATTTGCTCGAGTGGGCCGCGAGGTACAGGAGGCCGCACGGCGATGATGGTTCTAGCTCTGGATATCGGTGCGACGAAGTTCGCCGTCGGCGTGGTCCACGCGGGGCGGAAGGTCCGCGATGTGCGGCGGGTCGATGTGCCTCGGGAGTCGGTGTGGGAGGCATGTCGGGCGCTGCTGCTCGAGGTGGCCGGGGAGACCACGGTCTCGGCGATCGGGATCGGGTCGGCCGGACCGGTCGATGTGCGGACCGGAATTACCAGCCCGCTGAACATTCCGGAATGGAAACCGGGCTTTCCGATCGTCGCCGAGGTGCAGCAACTCTTTCCTTCCGCCGCGGTGCGATTCGCCATCGACGGTGCTTGCCTGGCATTGGCCGAACATCATGTCGGCGCACTGCGCGGGGTGCCGAATGGGCTGGCGATGACGGTCTCCTCGGGCATCGGCGGCGGCATCATCGCCGATGGACGGGTCGTACTCGGTCGCACCGGCAATGCCGGGCATGTCGGTCACATCGTGGTACCGGGTTGGGATGTGCCCTGTGAATGTGGCGGCGTCGGCTGTGTCGAGGCGATCGCCAGCGGTATGTCGTCGGTGCGCTGGGCCCGCGAGCAGGGGTGGCGCGGCGAGACCGGCGCGGGGCTGGCGAAGGCCGCGCATTCCGGTGACGAGATCGCGCTCGCCGCGTTGCGTCGGGCGGGGACCGCGCTCGGCACCGCGATCGCGTCGGCGGCATCGACGCTCGATATCGATCGGGTGGTGATCGGCGGTGGCTTCGCGCAATCGGGTGAACCGCTCTGGGAACCGTTGCGGGCGGCGCTGACCCGGCACGCGGGGTTGGATTTCCTGCGCGAACTGCGGGTCGTCCAGTCTCGAATCACCAACGGCGCCACTCTCGTTGGCGCGGGTGTGTTGGCCGCCGGTCACGACAGCGCCGACACCATCTCCTGAGCGGCCCGATCGGCTCCCGGGAACGGATGCGAGCAGCGTTTGCGCACATGCCAGAATGGCCTGCATGACGTACACCCTCGTGCTGCTGCGCCACGGCGAGAGCGAATGGAACGCCCTTAACCTGTTCACCGGCTGGGTCGATGTGCACCTGACCGATAAGGGCATCGCCGAGGGCAAGCGCGCCGGGGAACTGCTGGCCGAACACGGCATCCTGCCCGATATCGTCTACACCTCGCTGCTGCGGCGCGCGATCAGCACCGCGAATATCGCGCTGGACGCCGCCGATCGGCACTGGATCCCGGTCGTGCGCGACTGGCGTCTCAACGAGCGCCATTACGGCGATCTGCAGGGCAAGAACAAGGCGCAGGTCCGCGACCAGTACGGCGACGATCAGTTCATGCTGTGGCGGCGCAGCTACGACACCCCGCCGCCGCCGATCGACCCCACCAACGAGTACAGCCAGGAGGGCGACCCGCGCTACGACGGCATTGACGTCCCGAAGACCGAATGCCTGCTCGACGTGGTGAACCGGATGGTCCCGTACTGGGAGTCGACCATCTCCAAGGAACTGCTCGCGGGCAAGACCGTTCTCGTTGCGGCGCACGGCAACTCACTGCGCGCCCTGGTCAAGCACCTCGATCAGATCTCCGACGACGACATCGCGGGCCTCAACATCCCGACCGGCATCCCGCTGCGCTACGAGCTGGACGAGAACCTGCGCCCGGTGCGTGCGCGCGAGTACCTGGACCCGGAGGCCGCCGCCGCGGGCGCCGCTGCCGTCGCGGGGCAGGGGGGCGGCGCGTAGCGCCTCCGTTGAGGTGCTGGAGACGGGTAGGCCCGGTCGGCAAGTAAGCACCATCCGCTCGACAATGCGCCGCGACCGCTGAGGTCGCGGCGCATTGCTGTCTCCGGGGCGGACAAACACTGCCGCATCAGCGAGTGGCACACCTTGGACAACGTTTTCTCGCGAATTGCCGCAACCATGTGCCGTTCGCGGGATCGGGCTCGGGTTAGTGTGGATTCTGCACGTTGGGTCGGTGTTCTTTGGCTGTGAGCAGGCATCATGCCGCTCTGGTTGCTGTATGTGAATCGGTATTCGAGCTGTGGTTTATGTAACCCCACGTCCGAACCTACTCGCCGGTATGTAAGCTCTCGGACGTTCGACCAGTCCGAGAGGCGGATCACCCCTGATGCAGACGATGTTGCGAGCCACAGTGGCGGCAGTTGCCACCGCGGTGCTCATTCCTTTCGTCACCCAGAGCGCGATCGCGGCACCGGAGTCGTCCGGTCCCGACGGTGGTGCGGCCGGTGCCGCCTGGGTCGCCGCCGAGGATGGTCCGCAGCAGTACCCGAACGTGAACATCCAGTGGGACGTCCCGATCACCATGAGCGACGGCACCGTCCTCAAGGGCAACGTGTACCGCCCCGCGGACGCGGCGGGCCGCCCGATCGACATCCCGACGCCGACGGTGGTCAACCTGACCCCGTACACCAAACTGGTCTCCAACCTCGCCGATAGCGCCATGTCCATTCCCGGCCTGTCCGACGCCCTGATCGAGCTGTTGCGCCAGATCGACCTCAGCGGCACCCCACTGTCCGGCGTCACCGATCTGACCAAATCTTTCGGCGGCGGCGAGCTGCGCAACTTCGCCGTCGACCGCCAGCTCATCAAGAGCGGCTACACCCAGGTGGTCGTGGATGTGCGCGGCACCGGCTTCTCTCAGGGCACCTGGGACATGCTGCGCCAGCGCGAACAGCAGGACACCTACGAGGTGATCGACTGGACCGCGCGTCAGCCGTGGTCCAACGGCCGCATCGGCATGAACGGCCTGTCCTACTCGGGTATCAACCAGGTGCAGGTGGCCGCTATGCAGCCGCCCGCGCTGAAGGCGATCTTCCCGGTGGTGCCCGGCAGCGACCTCGTCAACGACGTGCTCGCGCCCGGCGGCGGCTTCGGCTTCAACTTCATCCCGCTGTGGCTGACCGCCATCAACGGACTCAAACTGGTCCCCGATGTCGCGTCGATGTTGAACGGGCAGTTCGATATGCGGTGGCTCGCCGATCGGGCGAAGGATCCGTTCACGTTCATGGATGTGCTGCTCAACGTCTACAGCACGACCCGGGTCGAGGATCTGGATCCGCGCGCCAAGGAGCTGCTGACCGGTTCGTCGCGTCCGCGCGAAGACTGGTTGAGCGATCCGAGCAGGATTCGGGTGCCCACCTTCGTCACCGGCGGCTGGCACGACTTGTTCACCTACTCCGAATCCAAGATCTACAACGAGATTCCGCTGCCCGCGGGCCAGAAGCAGCTGCTGATGGGCAATACGTATCACGTCAGCTCCGGCAATGAATACGGCAAGCCCGGCCTGCCGCCGCGCCTGGATGTGCTGCAGCGCGCCTGGTTCGACAAGTGGCTCAAGGGAATCGACAACGGCATCGATCAGTACGGCCCGATCACGCTGCGCCAGCAGGGCGGCGGCTGGATCACCACCGACTCGTTCGCCGACCCGCGGACCGGTACCCAGGATGCCGAACATCGCCGGATGTACCTGTCCGCCAACCGAAGTGGCACCGCGAACAGCCGGTACGACGGATCGCTCGCCGCCTCGGCGAGCCCGGACTCGGCGCGGCTCACGGTCGCGCCCGGCCTGACTACCCTGTGCTCCAACGACGCAGCGCAGGGTAGTGCGGGCGCCCTGTCGATCATCGATGGCTGTGCCAAGGATTCGCGGGTCGCGGAGCTGAACGGTTTGACCTTCACCAGCGATCCGGTGGCCGAGCCGGCCACCATCTCCGGCCGCATCGCCGCGCACCTCAATACCGTTCAGGATGCCGCCGACGGCTACTGGGTGGTCACGGTCAACGATGTCGCGCCGGACGGGCAGTCCACCGTGCTCTCCTCGGGTCAGCTACTGGCCTCGCTTCGCCAGGTCGACGAGGCGAACAGCACCCGCTCCGCCAATGGCGACTACACCGATCCGCGGCCCTACACCTCGCTGGATCGACGTCAGCTCACGGTGCCGGGGGAGCAGACGACCCTGGATATCGCGCTGCCCGCCACCGAGGCGATCCTGCAGCCGGGCCACCGCCTGCGCGTGGATGTGTTCGCGGGCAACTTCCCGAAGGGTCTGCCGGTACTGCCGATGCTGATCGATACGGGAGTGAAGCCGCAGCATGTGCAGCTGGATCCGATCCGGCCGAGCTTCATCAACGTTCCGGTCAAGGGCAATCCGGGCTGGTGATCTGTCGCTCGAGACCGGCATGCGCCCGCAGCTCGATCCGAATGCGCCGCGTTTGGTCAATATCCCGGTACGCGGGAACCCGGGCTGGTAAGCCGAATCCGGCCCGAGCGTGCACCTCTCGCGCATTCATGCTCGAACCCGCGGGGTATGGGCGATTGGTGCACGCTCGGACCTGATCTAGTCGGCCACGGCGAATGCCGCGTCCAACGGCGGGAAGATCGCGCGGGCATCCGCACCGCCGAACCAGAGACCGACGGTGAAGACCGAGGTGGCCTCGAGATACTTGGCGCGATGCAGTCCGCCCGCCGAAATCGGTTGCAGCCGCAGATCTCCGGCGAGCGCCGCTACCTGCCGCACCGCATTCGGGTCGTCACCGCAGATCGGGACGGCCAGCCTGCGGTTCTCGAAGACCCGGGTCGCCGATTCCCACACTTGCGCGGCGCATACGTTGAACGCCTTCACCACATGCGCGTCCGGAACGGTCGCCGCGATGCGTGCGGCGACCGCGTCCTCCGACAGCACGAAGGCCGTTGCGCCGTCTGGTGCGGCCTCGTCCGGTATGAACGCGTTGGTGCAGTCGATCACGGTGCGCCCGGCCAGTTTTCCGCCGATTTCACCCAGTACGGCGTCAAGGGCACTTACCGGCAGGGCCAGCACAACGACCGCACCGAATTCGGCCGCCTCGCCCATACTTCCGCCGCGCGACCCGTGCCCGATGGTTGCCGCCAGTTCGTCCGCGGCCGCGCGCGACCGCGCACCGATGACGACCTGATGGCCCGACGCGGCCCAGCCACCGCCGAGCGCCTTCGCCATCGCACCGGCGCCGATGATTCCGATTCGCATAACAACTCCTAGTCGGGATGTATTCGGCACCGACGCTAGGGATTCCGATAGGCACTCGAAGGTGCGCAACGACGATGGCAGGCTGGTGTCATGACGGTCGAATATGCCGAGCCGGTGGAATTCGCGCCCTACGGCGACTACGAGGCCGACTGCCCCGCCCGCCTCGGCGTCGACCTGTTCGGCAACCGCTGGCTCGCCGTCATCGTCTACATGTTGCGTGAGGGCCCGATGCGCCCCGGCGAACTCCGCACGGCCATCGGCGGCATCAGCCAGAAGATGCTCACCCAGACCCTGCGCCGTATGGAGACCATGACCCTCATCGAGCGCCACCGCTACGCCGAGGCGCCACCGCGCGTCGAATACGAACTCACCGCGGCCGGACGCGATCTGCTGACCCCGATCTTCGCCCTCGGCGAGTGGGTGGACAAGCACGGTCGCGCCGTCGGCGCGGCGATGGCGGGCGAAGATGATTGACGTTGGAATGCGACGACCGCACAGCCACTTCTAACAACGCGTAAACGAGCGGCTAACAGGGTCCGAAGTGCCTATGACCTGCGCGAAACTTCGCGTACCCAGAGTTGGCTTGTCGGTCGGCGACCGTACGATTCAATGGTGAGTGTTCCCCAGGCCGTCTTGCTGGCAGCCCTCGCGGCTGTCGTCGGCCTGGCAGTCGGCGGGCTACTGATCCCGTTCATGAACGCCAGACAAGCCGCCCGTAGACAGGCAGATTCCGGGCTCACGATGTCGCAGGTTCTCGATCTGATCGTGCTCGCCTCCGAGAGCGGTATCGCGGTCGTCGACGAGTACCGCGACGTCGTACTGGTCAACCCGCGCGCCGAAGAACTCGGCCTGGTCCGCAACCGACTACTCGACGAGCGCGCCTGGGCCGCCGTGGAGAAGGTGCTCGCCACCGGCGAGTCCGCCGAATTCGACCTCACCGCGAAGAACCCGATGCCGGGGCGCAGCCGGATCGCGGTACGCGGAGTGGCCAGGCAGCTATCGCGCGAGGAGACCAGCTTCACCGTGCTCTTCGCCGACGACGATTCCGAGCAGGCCCGCATGGAGGCCACCCGCCGGGACTTCGTCGCCAATGTCAGCCACGAGCTCAAGACCCCGGTCGGCGCGATGAGCCTGCTGGCCGAGGCCATGCTGGAATCCGCTGACGATCCCGCGGCCGTCCGGCACTTCGGTCAGCGCGTGCTCGGCGAGTCCAGGCGGCTGGGCAAGATGGTGACCGAGTTGATCGCGCTCTCGCGCCTGCAGGGCGCGGAAAAGCTGCCCGAGCTCGAGGTGGTCGACGTCGACACCGTGGTGACGCAGGCGGTGGACCGATCGCGCACCGCCGCGGAGGCCGCCGGCATCACCGTCAGCACCGATCGGCCGAGCGGGCTCGAGGTACTCGGCGATGAAACGCTGCTCGTCACGGCACTGTCGAACCTGGTGGAGAACGCCATCGCGTACTCACCCGCCGGATCCCATGTCTCGGTGAGCCGATCGCTGCGCGGCGACCACGTCGCGATGGCGGTGACCGACCGCGGCATCGGCATCGGCAAGGAAGACCAGGAGCGGGTGTTCGAACGCTTCTTCAGATCGGACAAAGCACGCTCGCGCGCCACCGGCGGTACCGGGCTCGGCCTGGCTATCGTCAAGCACGTGGCCGCCAACCACAACGGTGAGATCACGCTGTGGAGCAAGCTGGGTACCGGATCGACGTTCACCCTGCGAATACCTGCCCACCATGAGTCCGATGGCGACGAAGAGGTCGACACATCGACGGTGAGCATGAGAGAAACACACCCGCGCCCCACGGGGCCGGGCAGACCCAATGGTGTGGAGGCACGCAGATGACGAGTGTTCTGATCGTCGAAGATGAGGAGTCGCTGGCCGATCCGCTCGCGTTCCTGCTGCGCAAGGAGGGCTTCGAGGTCACCGTGGTCGGTGACGGACCCTCCGCGCTCGCCGAATTCGACCGCTCCGGCGCCGATATCGTGCTGCTCGACCTCATGCTGCCCGGCATGAGCGGCACCGACGTGTGTAAGCAGCTGCGCACCCGCAGCGGCGTTCCGGTGATCATGGTCACCGCGCGCGACAGCGAGATCGACAAGGTGGTCGGCCTGGAGCTCGGCGCCGACGACTACGTCACCAAGCCGTACTCCGCGCGCGAGCTGATCGCCCGCATCCGGGCCGTGCTGCGCCGTGGCGCCGGCGATGAACTGGACGGTGGCAATGAGAGTGGTGTGCTCGAGGCCGGACCGGTGCGGATGGATGTCGACCGGCACACGGTGCACGTCAACGGCAGGCAGGTCACCCTGCCGCTCAAGGAATTCGATCTGCTCGAGTACCTGCTGCGCAACTCCGGCCGAGTGCTGACCCGCGGCCAGCTGATCGACCGCGTATGGGGCGCCGACTATGTCGGCGATACCAAAACCCTCGATGTGCACGTCAAGCGGTTGCGCTCGAAGATCGAAGGCGATCCGGCAAAGCCGGAGCACCTGGTTACCGTGCGCGGCCTGGGCTACAAGCTGGAGGCTTGATCAGCGCCGCGCATCGGCGTGGAACAGCAAACTTCGAACCGCCCAGCAACCGAGGCCCCGACAACCTCGGTGCTGCTGCGTATCCGAATCAGGGCAGGTAGACCCAGGTGGGGCCGATGGTGGGGACGTCCTGCTTGTGCAGGGTGATCCAGCCGAGATCGTCTTCCTGCATGCAGTCGTAGACATCCGCCGCGCTGGTGCCGCGGCAGGCGATGGTGCGGGTGATGCCGTACGGGCTCATGATCAGGTTCTTGCCATTGGCCTGGGCGTTGAGCGCCTCGGGGGTGTTGGCGGGCAGGAAATCCGCGGTGACATCGAAGTACTTGGCCGGGTCACCATTGGGTTCGGCGTGCGCGGCACCGGTCAGTGCGACGGTGGCGCCGAGCGCGATGGTGGTCAGGGTCAGGGCTTTTTTCAACATGACCGCACATCCAACCGTATTCGGGTGAAGCGCGCATGGCGGGGAGGTGAATCACCAGCTATCAAGCCGACTGGTCGGCGATGGGTTGGTCGGATTTCATGCGATCGGCATGCACGGTCGCCGGATGGATCGCGATGAGGCCGAGTCCCTCGCGGCGCTTACAGTGCCTGGCCAGCTCTTCGTAGGCGGGAACGCCGAGCAGTTCCTTGAGTTCAGGACCGTAGGACTGCCACACCGGCCGGGTGCCGACGTGCGCGTCGGGTGAGCCGGAGCAGTACCAATCCAGGTCCTCGCCACCGGGACCCCAGCCGCGCCGGTCGTACTCGGTGATGGTGGTCTTCAGGATCTGTACGCCGTCGGGGCGCTCCACCCAATCCTGGGTGCGCCGGATCGGCAGCTGCCAGCACACGTCCGGCTTCACCTCCAGTGGCTCGATGCCCTTGCGCAGCGCCATGGTGTGCAGCGCGCAGCCGACGCCGCCCTCGAAGCCGGGCCGGTTCAGGAAAATGCAGGCGCCGTCGAATCGGCGGGTGCGCAGCGCGGGCTCGTCCTCCAGCTCGTCGAGCTCGAGATACCCCTTCTTGGTGATCTTGCCCTCGGCGTCGGTCGCCTGGTCCATCAGCTGCCAGTCACCGGGTGTGAGCATTTTCACAGCATTGGTCAGACGCTTGCGATCGTCCTTGTCGGAGAGGAACGCGCCGTGCGAGCAGCAACCGTCATCGGGGCGGTCGCTCAGAATTCCCTGGCATGCCGGAGTTCCGAAGACACACGTCCAGCGCGACAGTAGCCAGGTCAAATCGGCGACGATGAGGTGCTCGTCGTTTGCTGGATCTACGAACTCGATCCATTCCCGGGGAAAGTCGAGATCGACCTCCGGAGCCGGATCGATCTTCCCCGCTGGTCGGGGCCTTTTGGAGCCGCCTGTCGCCGCGCCTACCGTCACACTCACGAACGCTAACAGTTCAGTCGCCTCGGCTAAAGTGCCGGTTCACCCAGTACCGTGTTCATGTGCGGCTTGGGGTACTCGATGTCGGAAGCAATACCGTTCACCTGCTCGTGGTGGACGCCCATCGCGGTGGTCACCCGATGCCGATGAGCTCGACAAAGGCCACGTTACGGCTGTCGGAGAACATCGACGCCGATGGCCGCATCACTGTCCAGGGCGCCGAACGACTGATCGCCACGGTCGCCGAATTCGCCAGCATTGCCGAGACTTCGCGCTGCGTCGAGTTGATGCCGTTCGCCACCTCCGCGCTGCGCGAGGCGGCGAATTCCGAGGAGGTCCTGGCCCGGGTCCGGGCCGAGACCGGTGTCGATCTGCAGGTGCTCGCCGGTGTCGACGAGGCCAGGCTGACCTTCCTGGCGGTACGCCGCTGGTACGGCTGGAGTGCGGGGCGCATCCTCGGTCTCGATATCGGTGGCGGCTCGCTGGAAATGACCAACGGCGGCGATGAGGAACCCGATGTCGCGGTCTCGCTGCAACTCGGCGCCGGACGGCTGACCAGGGAATGGCTACGCGAGGATCCGCCGGGCAAGCGCCGCGTCGCCGTGCTGCGCGACTGGCTCGACGCAGAGCTGGTCGCGCCCGCGAAACAGTTGCTGGAAGCGGGGAAACCCGATCTGGCGGTGGGCACTTCGAAGACGTTTCGGTCGCTTGCCCGGTTGACCGGAGCGGCACCCTCTTCCTCGGGGCTGCGGGTGCGCCGTACACTCACCAGCTCAGGTCTGCGGCAGCTGATTGCTTTTATCTCGCGAATGACTGCGGCCGACCGTGCAGAATTGGAAGGCGTAAGTTCCGATCGCTCACAGCAATTGGTGGCTGGCGCATTGGTCGCGGAGGCGAGTATGCGGGCACTATCGCTGGATACCCTCGAGATTTGTCCGTGGGCACTGCGTGAGGGGCTCATCTTGCGCAAACTGGATACCGATATGAACGGCGGACCGAGGGCCAAGGCCATACCCGGTCCGTCGCCCGATAGTGGTCGGCCGGTGCCCGGCGGCGGTCTATCGGGCCCGATCGAAACGGTGTCGTCATGAGTGAGGATTCCAAGCAGCTATCGGTTGCCGAGCTGCTGGCACGCAACGGCCAGCAGGGCGCGTCATCCGGTGGCGGCGGCCGACGGCGGCGCAGCGGCCGCGGCATCTCGGTGGCCGAGCTGACCGGTGACCTGCCGGCCATCCCGGTCGGCGGTGGCGGTGGTCATTCCGCGCACGCCGCACCCGAGGAGGACGAGGCGCCGGCGTACGAACCGCCCGCGTATGAATCCACCGGGTTCGATCCGTCGGGTTACCAGCCTTCGGGTTACCAGTCCGCCGGTTTCGACACGCCGGCACCGGAACCGCCTTCGTACACCCCGCCCGCGCCGCCACCGACGGCGTACGCCGCGCCGGAAATGCCCAACTACTCGCCGATGTCGGGGCCGATCACCCGATACGACCCGCTGTCGGCCTATGCCGCACCGGAGGCCCCGGCCGATCCGCTACCCGCACCCGGACGCTCGAACCGGGTCATGCCGGGCCGGGAGATGCCGCCATCGCGGCACTCCGCACCCGCGGATCCGCTGTCGGCGCCGCTATCGGATCTCTATGCCCCCGCACCGGATCCCTACGCGAGGGACCCGCTGGCTTCCGACGGCGTCGGCTCCGGCCGCACCGGTCGCAGACGCCGGCACGCCGAACCGGAGGAAGAGACCACCGAGGTACGGCCGCTGCGTGATATCGGTCGCCGCGCGGATGCCCCGGCCCCGTCCAATGGTCAGCAGAACGGATCGAGAACCGGCGGGCGGGCGGCGCGGCGACGTGCGGAAGAGGCCGCCCAAGCCGACGTGGGGCCCTCGACCGCGCCGTGGTCGCCGTCCACCAACGGCTTCGCTCCCGAGTCGGCGCCGCTCCCGATACCGGACAGTCCGTCGAGATCGAAGGCAGGTCCCGGGCGCGGGGCCGCGCCGGAGCCGCCGGAGCAGCGCAGACGGGACGGAGCTCACGGTCCGGCCGACGGCGGTCTGCCCGCCTGGTCGGCGCGAAGACACGCACCGTCCACCCCCGCGGACAACGAAACCGGTATCCCCCCCTCGGCGTGGGCGCTGGCCAGTCAGGATCAGCAGCTCGTCTCCGGCCAGACCGTGGCGGGTGACCTGCTGCGCGACGGCGTCGAGCGCGCCGAGCGGGCCGTTGCCGAGCGCGCGAACGGCAACGGCCGCGGCCGGCGTGGACGAGCCGAACGCGACGGCGGTCCCGCCCCCGTTGACGTATACGACGGTCGAACCGATGTGTACGAACCGTTCTCGACGGGCGATGCCCTCGACGAGCACGACGACGATGCGGATTTCGACGGCGATTACGACGAGGAGTCGGATGCGCACCATTCGGGCGCGGCCGCATCGTCCCCGCGTCGCTCGCGAATCGCACGCAAGGCGGAGTACGACGCCAATCGTCGACAGTGGATGATCCTGGGCGGTCAGAGCACCGGCGCCGCGATCGCCGGAATGTTGCTGTTCAAGGGTTTCGAGCGCATGTGGGAAATGCTGCCCTGGGTGGCGCTGTGCCTGGCGATGATCGTGATCCTCGGCCTGGTGGCGTTGGTGCGGATATTGCGGCGCACCGACGACATCCTCAGTACGGTGATCGCCGTCGTCGTAGGCATCTTTGTCACGTTGGGGCCGCTAGCCTTTCTTCTCAGTACGAACTGAGGCAGGGAGCGGCTGTGGGGAACATCGGGCAGGCGGACGAGACCAGAGTGGACAGCGCGGCCATGGAGCGCGTCCCGGATCCCGTGGGCGAGCCCGATGGACAGCAGATCCTGGTCGGTCTCTCGACCGCGTCGGTATATCCGCAGAACACCGAGGCGGCCTTCCGCTATGCGGCCGAAATCGGTTACGACGGTATCGAATTGATGGTCTGGGCCGAACCGGCCAGCCAGAGCATCGCGACCGTCCAGTCCTACTCGCGCAAATACGACGTGCCGGTGCTCGCGATCCACGCGCCATGCCTGCTGATCTCGCAGCGAGTGTGGGGTTCGGATCCGGTGGCCAAGCTCGAGCGCAGCGTGCATACCGCCGAGGCGCTCGGCGCGGGCACCGTGGTGGTGCATCCGCCGTTCCGCTGGCAGCGCCGGTACGCGCAGGGCTTCGCCGATCAGGTCGCCGAATTGGAGGAGCACAGCCACGTCATCGTCGCCGTGGAGAACATGTTCCCCATGCGCGCGGACACGCTCTTCGGCCGCCGCTCCGGTTCGGCGAAGCGGTTGGAGCGCCGCGGCGGACCGGGACCCGGGTTGACCGCGTTCAGCCCGTCCTACGACCCGACCGATACCGGGTTCCGGCACTACACCCTCGATCTCTCACACACCGCGACGGCGGGCGCGGATCCGCTGGCGCTGGCCGCCCGGATGGGCCACGGCCTGGCGCATCTGCATCTCGCCGACGGCCGCGGCGCCGCGCATGACGAGCATCTGGTGCCGGGTGAGGGCACCCAGCCCTGCGTCGAGTTGTGTGCGGCCCTGATCCGCTCCGGTTTCGCCGGTCACGCGGTCGCCGAGATCAATACCCAGAACGCCCGCACCACCCACGACCGCGCGGGCATGCTGGACCGCACGCTGGCCTTCGCCAGAGAGCACCTCGCCGCACCCGCGCCCGCCCCGACGCACGTGAACCGGGTGTGACCTCGCACCGATCTTCCGGCGGAGGGGAATGCGGACTCTGTTTCGGTTCGTTCTACGCTGTACGACTGCTGCGTCTCGATTGTGCGGCCGACCGATGACAGGAGTGATGATGCCGGAGCTGACCGCCGATCTCGGCCCGACCATGGCGAGCCGTGTTGTCTCGAGCGGTGCCCCGTTCAGCCGTGTGTGCGCGCTGACCGAACTGCTGTCGGCATCTGCGGACACCGGCCGCTACCTGGGCATCATCGATAAGATCTGGACTATCGGCAAGAAGGTGCACGGCGGCACCATGGTCGCCGCCAGCGCCGCCGCGGCCACCCGCTGGCTGCGCGCCTCCGATCCGGCACTGGTCACGATGGCCCCGATCGCCGCGAGTTCGGACTTCCTCGGCACGCCGGAACCGGGCGAGGTGGAGTACGAGGTGCACATCCGCAAGGTGGGGCGGCAGATCTGCCTGGTCGATGTGAACCTGATCCAGCAGGAACGCACGCTGGTGCGCACCGCCTTCACCTTCGGCCACCTCGACGATGCCGACCCGATCTACGCGCCGCAGCACGGCGATATGCCCGCCGAACCACCCGCCGAAGCCGTCGGTTACCAGGGTTCGCCGATGGGCAAGATCGTGAATGTGGCGCAGGGCGTCGAACTGTACATCGACCCCGCCTGGGCGCCGTTCCTCGACGGTTCGAAGGGCGAACCGCGCCTGCGGCTGTGGATGCGTCCGTTCGATGGCGATCAGCGGGATTCCGATGTCGCCATGTACTTCGCGATCATGTCCGCCGATATGAGCCCGCCGGTGCCGATCAATCTCGGCCACTTCGGTTGGTCCCCGACGGTGCAGATGACCACCTATCTGCGGCGCAGGCCCGCCCCCGGCTGGCTGCGGATCATCGCCACCAGTCACGAGATCGGCGGCCGCATGTTCGACGAGGACCAGCTGATCCTCGACGCCACCGGTGCGGTTGTCGCGCAGAGCCGCCAGCTCGCCCTGGTGCCGCAGCAGCAGTAGCCCCGGTTCCCCTGCGCCGAGGCGCGATTGTCACGCGACTAGCCTTATTGCCCATGACGAGAGTTGCGGTGATCGGTGGCGGTCGCATCGGGGAGGCGTTGATCGCGGGGTTGCTCGAATCCGGTCGGGCGGCCAAGGAGCTGGTCGTCGTCGAGACCCACCCGGATCGGGCCGAGCTGATCGGCGCCCGGTTCGGGGTGCGGGTGACCGATTCGATCCCGGACGCGATCGTCGGCGCGGATCTATTGGTCATCGCCGTCAAGCCGGGCGATGTGGACACGGTGCTGACCCAGCTGAGCAAGGCCGAACTCGACAGTGACCGGGACCAGGTCCTGGTGTCGCTGGCGGCGGGCGTGCCGACCACCCGGCTGGAGAACAAGCTGCCCGCCGGGTTCCCGGTGGTGCGGGTGATGCCGAACACCCCGATGCTGGTCGGCCAAGGCATGAGCGTCCTCGCGCCGGGCCGCTACGCCCGGCCGGAGCAGCTGGCCCAGGTGACCGAGTTGCTCGCCGCGGTCGGCAAGGTGGCCACCGTGACCGAAGCGCAGATGGACGCGGTCACCGCGGTCTCGGGCTCTGGACCCGCCTACTTCTTCCTGGTCGTCGAGGCCATGATCGACGCAGGCGTCGGGCTCGGCCTGACCCGCGACACCGCCACCCAACTCGTGGTGCAGACGATGGTCGGCTCGGCCGCCCTGCTCGAGGACTCCGGTCAGAGCGCAGCAGAGCTCCGTGCCGCTGTCACGTCCCCGGCGGGCACCACTTCCGCCGCGGTACGCGAATTGGAGCGGGGCGGGGTGCGCTCGGCTTTTCTGGAGGCTTTGCACGCGGCAAAACAAAGGTCGGCCGAACAGGGCGGCGCGAGCGACGGGCCCGGAGGCGGTAGCGCAGCGTGACCACGGAGGGACCCGGGAGTGCCGCAAATCAAACACAGCGCAACTTTGGAGTGACCGGTCGGTTCCCAGCATGTAAACCTGATTTCTCACACCCGTCGCAGTAATCCCACTGGTCCCGCTAAGCTTCAAGGAGCACGTGCGTGTCTGTTCCGCCGGTGGGGAAGCCGGTGGCGCGGACGTGCCGGAGGTCAGTGGTGCAATGATGTCTAATAAGATGTCTGCAAATAGCTCAGGGACGTCGCCAGGAAGCTCTGGACCATCGGGCGGCCGGGCTGGTTCCCGGACGCAAGGCGGCTCGGCGTCTCCGACGCAATCAGTGCTCGGCGGTGGTACGCAGTTCCTCACCGTCGCCGAGGTGGCGAATCTCATGCGGGTGTCCAAGATGACGGTGTATCGGCTCGTGCACTCGGGTGAATTGCCCGCCGTGCGGGTCGGCCGTTCGTTCCGGGTGCATGCCAAGGCGGTGCACGACTACCTGGAGACGTCCTACTTCGACGCTGGATGAGGCGGTTTCGTTCGCTGGTCGGTGTCCCGGTAGGATGAACCCTCGGTTCGTGTTCGCCTGCTGGCGGCACCGCTTCGTGGTGTCCGGTGCCTGCTGGCGGCGTGGATGCTGAAATAGGCGTACGTGATTGGCGTGCGCGCCGAGTAGAAAGAACGCGAGGACAACCCTATGGGTTCTGTGATCAAGAAGCGCCGCAAGCGCATGTCGAAGAAGAAGCACCGCAAGCTGCTTCGCCGCACGCGGGTCCAGCGGCGCAAACTCGGCAAGTAAGACGCTGCGTGTTTGCTGGGATGCCCGTCACCGATTGGTGGCGGGCTATTCTTTTTGAAACAGCCGAGTTTGAAAGTCGCTCGTGTATCCGATGACTGAAGTCATCGTAAGAACCTGGTTAATAGTATCGGCGCGTCGGAGACGAGCGGTTACGCTGATACCGCACTGAAAGGAATTGGGGGGCCGACACAGTTGGGATCCGGTGCGGTGGGATCTGAGATCAGGGATGGACACACCCCCAAAGTGGTGATGGTGACTGGGGCCAGCCGATTTTTCGGCGGCAATGTTGTCGTGCGTCTGGCCCAGGATTCCACCATCGAACGTATCCTCGCCGTCGACACCATGACGCCGAGTCGCGAGTTGCAGCGACGCATGGGCCGGGCCGAGTTCGTTCGCGCCGATATTCGAAATCCATTGATTCGCAAGGTAATCGGCGGCAACGAGGTGGACACCGTGGTGCACGCCTCGATGCTGACGCATCCGCCCGCCGGTGGTGGCCGGGCGGTGATGAAGGACCTCAACGTCCTCGGCGCCATGCAGCTGCTCGCGGTCTGTCAGAAATCGTCTTCGGTGCGTCGGGTGGTGGTGCGCTCGACATCGGCCGTTTATGGATGTAGCGCCAAGGACCCCGCGAAATTCACCGAGGAAATGAGCGCGCGAACCCCACCGAGTGGTTGGTTTGCGCGCGACATGATCGAAATCGAAGGATTCGTCCGCGGCCTCGCGCGACGGCGGCCCGATATCGCTACCGCGATTTTGCGTTTGGCGCCTATCGTCGGCCCGCGGTTGGCCGGACGCGGTGTGCAATATCTGCGCTCGCCGGTGGCGCCGACGGTCTTCGGCCGCGACGCCAGGTTGCAACTGCTGCACGAGGAAGACGCGATCGCCGCGATGGCGCACGCCGCACGGCAGGCGCCGGGTGGCACCTACAACATCGCCGGTGACGGCGCGCTGGCGTTATCGCAGGCCATCCGGCGTGCGGGCCGCGTCGAACTACCGATCCCGTGGGCGCTGTTCCGCACCGCGGGCCGCGCGCTCATGGGGCCGATCATGCGCGATTTCACCAGTGAGCAGATCGACTACTTCCATTTCGGCTGCGGCCTGGACACCACCCGGATGCGGACCGAACTCGGATTCGTACCGCGCTGGACGACGGTGCAGGCATTCGACGACTTCATCGGGGGCGCAGCGTCGCGGCCCGTCATCGATCCCGCCTGGATCGATGCCGCAGAAAATAAACTGCTCGGCCTGCTCGGGGCCGGTACGGGAGCACATTCATGAACGATGTGGCCAAGGTCATTCATCTACACGATCTGAACGTCGAGACCCGTCAGCGGACCGCGCCCCGGCGCTGGCCGGAGCCGGTGACCGGTGACGCCGCGCCGAGCCAGGTGGTGACCTCCCTGATCGACCGGCTCGCGGCCGCCGAACCGCCCGCGCCGCAGTCGCTCGGGGATATGCTGCGCGGCGCGGTCGGCAACCAGATCCGCAGCACCGCGGAATTCGCGCGTCGCCGGATCACCGGTGACTATCAGATCGACGAATTCGGCTTCGACGAGCATCTGCTCGAATCGCTGATCCTGCCCGCGCTGCGCCCGCTCTCGGACTTCTGGTTCCGGGTGCAGGTCAGCGGGATCGAGCACCTGCCCGAGGTGGGCGGCGCGCTGATCGTCGCGAACCACGCGGGCACGGTCCCGCTGGACGGGCTGATGCTGCAGCTGGCGATCCACGACCGGCATCCGAAGCAACGCGCACTACGCCTGCTCGCTGCCGATCTCGTCTTCGAGACGCCGGTGCTCGGCGCGCTGGCCCGCAAAGCCGGGCACACCCTGGCCTGCCATCCGGATGCCGAAAGGCTATTGCGCGCGGGCGAATTGACCGGTGTCTTCCCCGAGGGCTTCAAGGGTGTCGGCAAGCAGTTCGCCGACCGCTACAAGCTGCAGCGTTTCGGTCGCGGCGGCTTCGTGGCCGCGGCGGTGCGCACCGGTGTGCCGATCATCCCGTGCTCGATCGTCGGCTCCGAGGAGATCTATCCGAAGCTGGCCGATATCAAGCCGCTCGCCCGGCTGCTCAACGTGCCCTACTTCCCGGTGACCCCGCTGTTCCCACATCTCGGTCTGCTCGGCGCGGTACCGCTGCCGTCCAAGTGGTACATCGAATTCGGTGAGCCCATCTCGACGACCGGCTACGAGGCCGAGGCCGCCGACGATCCGATGACCATGTTCGAGGTCACCGACCAGGTCCGCGAGACCATTCAGCAAACCCTCTACAAACTGCTCACCAAGCGCCGCAACCCCTTCACGGGCTAGCGGGGAATTCGAGTCGGTTCGTTCGCCGCGTTGTTTCGGCGAACGCCGGGACCCAGTCCGGAAAACCCCTCGACCGCACTGGATTCCGGCGTTCGCCGAAATAACGGGGCGGCCTCGTCAGTGTTCGCGGCGTCGAGTCACCGCGGCCGCCACCGCGCCACCGGCGGCCCCGAGTGCCAGCGCCGTCGGCACGCCGATCTTCGCGGCCTTGCGCCCGGTGCGGAAGTCGCGGATCTCCCACCCGCGATTCTTGGCCACCTCACGCAGATCCGAATCCGGATTGATCGCCACCGCGGTGCCGACCAGCGAGAGCATCGGCACATCGTTGTGGCTGTCGGAGTAGGCCGTACACCGCTTGAGGTTCAAGCCTTCTCGGATCGCCAGCGTGCGCACCGCATGCGCCTTGCCGAGCCCGTGCAGGATGTCGCCGACCAGTCGTCCGGTGAACTTTCCGTCCACACTCTCGGCGACCGTGCCGAGCGCACCGGTCAGCCCGAGCCGCTTCGCGATCACCTGCGCCAACTCGACCGGCGTCGCGGTCACCAGCCAGACCTGCTGGCCCGCGTCGAGGTGCATCTGCGCCAAAGCCCTTGTCCCCGGCCAGATCTTGTCGGCGATGATCTCGTCGTAGATCTCCTCGCCGAGGGCGGCCAACTCGGCGGTCGGGCGGCCGGCGATGAACGCCAGCGCCTTCTCCCGGCCCGCGGCCATATCGGTGCTGTTCTCCTTGCCGGTGACCCGGAACTTCACCTGCTTCCAGGCGACATCCACCAGATCGGAGGTCTTGAAGTATTTGCGTGCGGCCAGGCCACGGGCGAAGTGCACGATCGACGCGCCCTGCACCATGGTGTTGTCGACATCGAAGAACGCCGCCGCAGTCAGGTCTCTGGGGACCTCGGGCCCGGTCGTCTCGACGTCGGACTCCGCCAGCTCGGCGTCGTGCAGCGACAGCGCCGCCTCCGCGCTGGCCTCACCGGCCAGATTGGCCCGCAGCTCTTCCTCGCTGGGGCCGAAGGGGCTGCGCGAGATGCGCGCGAGTTGGTCCTGCAGACCCTGGCCGAGCCGACCCTGATTCCACCGCACCGGAAACTCACCGAATCGTCCCGCGATGAAACCTGCCCTTGCCACCTTCGATCGTTCCGGCACCAGTACCTCCGCCCGTCGCGCGAACCACACCCACATTAGCTGGCCGCGGTGACAGTTAAGGCACTACCGCGCGCGCGGATCCGGGCGTGGCGAGGCGATTTAATATCGGCCATGACCAATCCCACACATTCGGTGACCCTGCTGACGCGATCGGGCTGCGGGCTCTGTGTGACAGCGCTCGAGCAACTCCGGGGGATCTGCGCCGATTTCGGCATCGAGCCGTCCACGGTTGATGTCGATGAAGTCGCCGGAAATGACCCTGGCCTGCGCGCGGAGTACGGTGACCGGCTTCCGGTGGTGCTGTTGGACGGCCGTGAGCACAGCTATTTCGACGTCGACGAGCCCCGATTGCGGGCCGACTTGACTCGCTGAGCGATAGCTGATCCGGCCCGATTCCGCCGCGCTGCTGGTCGCGGCGGAAAATGAGGCCAAATTCACCGACTTTGTGAAGGGCTGCACAAGCAGTTACGGTGGTGGCACGCGACCCGCATGCCGAGGCTGCGGACCCACCGCGTAATGACATCAGCATTCCGATACTTCGACCATGGCACCGGACCGCCCCGGGCAAGAAGGTCGAGCGACGAACCGGACCTCGCGGAGGCCGGAACGAGGAGCCGACGACGTGACAGAGCAGCATGAGGCGCCGGGCGGCGTCTCCGGCAGGGCTCTGCAGAAGGACATCCCGCAGGCCACAGTGGCGCGGCTGGCCACCTATCTCCGGGTCCTCGCCATATTGGCCGACGACAGTGTTGCCATCGTATCGAGTGAGGAACTGGCTGTCGCGGCGGGTGTCAATTCGGCCAAGTTGCGCAAGGATCTTTCCTTCCTCGGTCCCAATGGCGTTCGGGGTGTCGGCTATGACGTGGCCAAGTTGCGCACCAGGATCGAGGACGTGCTCGGTCTGTCGCAGGGACATCGGGTGGTACTGGTCGGCGCCGGAAATCTGGGCCGGGCCCTGGTGGGCTACGGCGGATTCCGGCGGCGCGGATTCACCGTGGTCGGCATGTTCGACAGTCATCCCGAGGTGATCGGCATATCGGTCGCCGGTCTGGTGGTCCGTGATGTCGCGGATCTGGCCCCGGCCATCGGCGCGTTGAAGCCGACCATCGCGGTGATCACCGTGCCCGACGACGCGGCCCAGGATGTCTGCGACCTGTTGGTCGCTTCCGGGCTGCAGTCGATTCTGAGCTTTGCCCCGTGTGAGCTGACCGCGCCGGAGACGGTGGAGGTTCGCCGGGTCGACCTGGCGGTCGAGCTGCAGATGCTGTCGTTCGAGACGGCGCGCAATGCTCCCGCCCTGCCCGAAGTGGTGCACGCGGTCTCCTCAGGCCGCATCGCCCACCGTGCGCCCGCGCACACTGCTGCCGGACATCCGGCACTCAAACACTCGACGACCTCGCATTCGGCAACGGAGCCAGCCAGCAAGGGATCGGTGGTTACACCATGAGCGAACTTAGCGAGTACAGCATCGCGCAGCGATTCGGTGAGGGGTGGTGGCCGGGTGACGGGTGGGCGCGAATCATGTGGCAGCGCGCAACGCGCATGACGGAGCCGGGCGACAGCGAGGCGCAGTCATGAGCGTTCTTCTGGTCGGGATCTCGCATCGGAGCGCGCCCGTCTCGGTTCTCGAAAAGGTCGCGATCACCGACGCGGACCGGCCGAAGCTGATCGATCGAATGCTCACCTCCAGCCACGTTTCCGAGGCGATGATCGTCTCCACCTGCAACCGCGTCGAGGTCTACGCGGTTGTCGATGCGTTCCACGGCGGTCTCGCCGAGGTCGGCGACCTGCTGACCAAGCATTCCGGACTGCCGCTGCCGGATCTGACCAAGCACGCCTACGTCCGCTACAGCGAGGCCGCCGCCGAGCATCTGTTCGCGGTGGCCAGCGGTCTGGATTCGATGGTGATCGGTGAGCAGCAGGTGCTCAGCCAGATCCGCGGCGCCTACGCCTCCGCCGACGCCCAGCAGGCGGTCGGGCGGACACTGCACGAACTGGCCCAGCACGCGCTGCGGGTCGGCAAGCGGGTGCACGCGGAGACCGGTATCGACCGGGCCGGTGCGTCGGTGGTGTCGGTGGCGCTGGATCGGTCGCAGCAGGTGCTGGGCCCGCTCGCCGGTCGGACCGCCGTGGTGGTCGGGGCCGGGGCGATGGGCGGACTCGCGGTGGCGCATCTGTCGCGCGCGGGCATCGGTCGCATCGTCGTGGTGAACCGCACGCTGGCCAGGGCCGATCGGCTCGCGGAGACCGCGCGCAGCTATGGCGTCGAGGCCGAGTCGATGGAACTGTCCCGGCTGACCGGGGCGATGGCCGCGGCCGATGTCGTCATCACCTGTACCGGCGCGGTCGGTGCCGTGGTGACGTTGGCCGATACCCACCGTGCGCTCGCCGAGCGTGAGCGCGGCAGTGAATTCGCCGCGGCGGAACGGCCGTTGGTGTTCTGCGATCTCGGTCTGCCGCGCGATGTCGAACACGCCGTCGCCGGGCTGCCCGGTATCACCGTTATCGATATCGAGACATTGCAGCGCGATCCCGCGGCCGGTGCGGCCGCCGACGATACCGCCGCCGCTCGCTCGATCGTCGCCGACGAACTCGCGAAATACCTTGCGGGCCAGCGCATGGCGGAGGTCACCCCGACCGTGGCCGCGCTGCGCCAGCGCGCGGCCGAGGTGGTCGAGGCCGAACTACTCAGACTCGACTCCCGGCTGCCCGACCTGGCCGATCCGGAGCGTGACGAGGTGGCGCGCACGGTGCGCCGCGTCGTGGACAAGCTGCTGCACGCGCCGACGGTGCGAGTCAAGCAGTTGGCCTCCACGCCAGGCGGTGACACCTACGCCGAGGCGCTGCGCGAATTGTTCGAACTCAAACCCGGTGCGGCGCAAGCGGTTGCGACACCGATGGAGATCAGTCCGATCGGCGACGAGCACAGCGCGGGCGGTTTTGCTTCGAGCGACCCGCAAGCGATCGCTAGCGGCGGGGAGATCGCGCTTGCCGACGACTTCACCGCCGGACACCGCAGCGAGGAACAGGGGCAGACGGCATGATGATCGTGCAGGAAGAGGAAAACGTGACCGCAGGCAGCACCAAGGTGCCGTGGCGGATCGGCACCAGAGGCAGCCTGCTCGCCCTCACCCAGGCGGGCACCATCCGCGACACTCTGATCGCGGCCGGACACGACGCGGAGCTCGTGGTCGTCAAGACTGCGGGCGATCTGTCCTCGGATCCGGTGCAGAAGATCGGTGTCGGCGTTTTCACCTCGGCACTGCGGGACGAACTCGCCGCCGGGAACATCGATATCGCGGTGCACTCCTACAAGGATCTGCCGACCGCGCAGGATCCGCGCTTCACCATCGCCGCCATCCCGACCCGCGAGGATCCGCGTGACGCTCTGGTGGCGCGCGATGGTCTGGTGCTCGGCGAACTGCCCGCCGGTAGCAAGATCGGCACCTCCGCGCCGCGCCGCGCCGCCCAATTGCGTGCTCTCGGACTCGGTCTGGATATCGTGCCGCTGCGCGGCAACCTCGATACTCGCCTGCGCAAGGTGAGCGAGGGCGAACTGGACGCGGTCGTCGTCGCCAGGGCCGGACTGGCCAGAATCGGTCGGCTCGACGCGGTCACCGAATCGCTCGAGCCGGTGCAGATGCTGCCCGCGCCCGCGCAGGGCGCGCTGGCGGTCGAATGCCGCAGCGATGACGGCGAACTGATCGAAGTGCTGACCGATCTCGACGACGCCGCCACCCGCGCGGCCGTCATCGCCGAGCGGTCGCTGCTGGCCGAACTGGAGGCCGGGTGCACCGCGCCGATCGGTGCGATCGCCGAGGTCGTCGAATCGCTCGACGACGACGGCAGGATTGTCGACGAACTCTCGCTACGCGCTTGCGCGGCGGCCGTCGACGGCTCCGATGTGTTGCGAGCCTCCGTGGTCGGCTCGCCGGAGCGCGCCGCGGAACTGGGGCGCGAGCTGGCCCGGGAATTGCTCGACCTGGGCGCCCGCGAGCTGCTCAGCACTCCCGAACCGGAGTCCGCCGGTTCCCCCACACAGGCGGTGAACCCGCCCGCCACCGACTTTTCCAATTCCAGCCCAATGGAGAATTGCCCATGAGCGAGCGAATCATCAACACAGCCGAGAGGCTCGGTCATGCCGGAGCCGAGCGCCGGCGAGGCGGAGGCTCGAGCGAGCACAGCGAGCGAATCATCAGCACAGCGCCTTCGGGCATGGCCGTGCCGAGCGCTAGCGAGGTGCGGGCATGAGCCGAGCACATAAGAAGCACCCTGGTCGGATTCTGTTTGTCGGGTCGGGGCCCGGTGATGCGGCGCTGCTGACGGTGCGGGCGCGTGAGGTGCTCGGGCGGGCGACATTGGCGTTCACCGATCCCGATGTCGACAAGGGTGTGCTGGGCCTGATCGGTATCGCGGTCGAGCCCGGTGCGGACGGCGAGCGTCCGGTGGACGTGCGTCCGGCACTCGGCGATCCGGCCGAGGTGGCCAAAACGCTGATCGCGGAGGCCCGCGGCGGACACGACGTGGTCCGGGTGGTCGCCGGTGATCCGCTGACCACCGATTCGGTGATCGCCGAGGTCAACGCGGTCACTCGCTCGCATATGGTCTTCGAGGTGCTGCCGGGTCTGCCGAACGGTTCCGCGGTACCCAGCTTCGCCGGTATCGCGCTCGGCTCCGGGCACACCGAGGCCGATGTGCGCGGCGAGGTCGACTGGGCGGCGCTGGCCGCCGCACCCGGCCCGCTGGTGCTCTCGGCGACCTCGGGGCATCTGGCCGAAACCGCGAGCGCGCTGGTCGAACACGGTATGGCGCCGCAGACCCCGGTCGCGGTGACCGTGCGCGGCACCACCCGTCAGCAGCGCACCATCGAGGCCACCCTGGCCACGCTCAACAGCGCGGCCTCCGAACTGGTCGGTCCGCTGGTGGTGACCATCGGCAAGGTGGTCGCGCAGCGTTCGAAGATGTCGTGGTGGGAATCGCGCGCGCTGTACGGCTGGACCGTGCTGGTGCCGCGCACCAAGGATCAGGCCGCCGAGATGAGCGAGCGGCTGGTGACCCACGGCGCCATCCCGATGGAGGTGCCGACCATCGCGGTCGAGCCGCCGCGCAGTCCGGCGCAGATGGAGCGCGCGGTCAAGGGTCTGGTCGACGGCCGCTACCAGTGGGTGGTCTTCACCTCGACCAACGCGGTGCGCGCGGTATGGGAGAAGTTCGCCGAATTCGGTTTGGACGCACGGGCTTTTTCGGGCGTGAAGATCGCCTGCGTCGGCGAGGCCACCGCGGACAAGGTGCGCTCGTTCGGCATCAACCCGGAGCTGGTGCCGAGTGGCGAACAGTCCTCCGAGGGCCTGCTCGCCGACTTCCCGCCCTATGACGACGTTTTCGACCCGGTGAACCGAGTCCTGTTGCCGCGGGCCGACATTGCCACCGAAACCTTGGCCGAGGGTCTGCGCGATCGCGGCTGGGAGATCGATGACGTGACGGCCTACCGCACGGTGCGCGCCTCGCCGCCACCCGCCGAGACCCGCGAGATGATCAAGACCGGCGGTTTCGACGCGGTCCTGTTCACCTCGTCCTCGACGGTCCGCAATCTGGTCGGCATCGCGGGTAAGCCGCATGCGCGCACCATCGTTGCCTGCATCGGCCCGAAGACCGCCGAGACGGCCATCGAATTCGGCCTGCGCGTCGACGTGCAGCCCGAGGTCGCCCAGGTCGGCCCGCTGGTCGAGGCGCTCGCCGAGCACGCCGCCCGGCTGCGCGCCGAGGGCCTGCTGCCGCCGCCGCGCAAGAAGAGCCGTCGCAGCCGCTGAGTGCGCGCGTCCGCGCCGCCGAGCGGTGTGGACGCGACTCACCCGGTGCACTCCGAACGGCGGATCCTCGGGTAGGCGCCGACGTTCACCAGCACTTTGCCGTCGTAACTTGTGCCGGCCGGTTGCGCGGTGGAGGCGTCGCCCTACACCGCGCAACCGGAGCCGCCGCAACCGTTGAGCGCCGTTGATCAGCGGCTGTAGCGCATGAGGGTCCGCACCAATCGGCAGGTGGTGTCGGACGGGGGTCGGATATCGATGAGTTCGGCGGTCTGCCGGATCCTTTCGTTGCTGGCCTGACTCGGCAGGTAGATGCCGGAGTCCAGCAGGGCGATGGTCAGGCGCATCGCCTTGAGTCGGCGGTTGTGCGAGACGTACCACTTGCGGGGCCGCCCGGCGGGCAGCGGCCGCTTGTGCAGCAGCGGGACATACGGCCGATCGATAATCTTGGGCGTGGGTGCGGTTTTGGGCACTGTGGCGTCCTCCCGTCGCGATCGGGAACTCGGAGAGCTCCCTCGAACACGTCTTCGATTTTACTCCTGCCCACCGACAAAAACGGCCGGTCACAAGGGATTTCGATCAGAGTGAACGCGACCCCCGGTCACAGCTCCGCCGCGACCAGGGGGCTGTGTCTTCGGTTCCCTCGTTGCGCTCGGTCACAGGTTGTGCAGTAACCGCATGGCCTCGGGATGACGGAGTGCGGCGGCGCGCTCGAGCCAGTACCGGGCGTCCTTGTGCGCCTGCGCCTTTGCTCGCGCACTCGCCGCCGGGACGTCCGGACGCACTTGCTGCTCGCGCAGGAACCGCGCCAAATGGAACATCGAATCGGCGTCGTCCGCCGCCGCGCCGCGGCGCAGCCACCGCTCACCCTCGACCCAGTCGCCGAGTTCGAGGAAGATCGCGCCGAGTACCGCCATCGCATCGGCGCGGCCGCGCCGGACGGCCTCGGTGAGCAGCGTGATGGCCCGCTCGATCTTGCCCTCGCGGGCCAGATACACCCCGAGAGTGCGCATGGCCGTTGGACTTCCGGCGCGCACGGCCCGCTCATACCAGTGCCGCGCCTCACGGGTGAATCCGCGACGACTCGCGACAACTCCCATATTGCACAGCGCCTCCGGCAGCCCGTCCTCGGCCGCGGGCAGGAACCACACCTCGGCGGCGTCGAAATCCCCGCGCTCCAGATACAACGTCCCCAGTTGCTGATCGGCCCTGGGGCATCCGGCGGCGATCGCGAATTCGAACCAGCGGATCGCCCCCGAGATCCGCCCGTCGGCCGCGAGCAACGCACCCAGACCCGCCATTGCCGGTCCGCTCCCTTGTGCGGCGGCCCGCCGGAACCACTGCTCGGCCTCGGTCGATTCACCCGCTTCGGACAATCGCTGCGCCAATTGCAGGATCGCGCCCGCATCACCGCCGCGTGCCAGCTTCCGCAGACCATCCCAATCGGTCCGTCGCCGCGGCACAAACGCGAATTCGGTCATCGCCTACTCCCGGAACAAGACCGGCCACTGGACACCATCATCCGCCCGCCGCGCCCCCACCTGATTCCAGTGCGGCCACCCCGCCGCGTGGCCCGCAGTATCCGCTAACGGCCTTATCGAATCCTCGAGGCATCCTTAACGCCCAGTTCTCGCGAAAGCCCAGTTCTCGCGAAAGCCCAGCGCTCGCGAAAGCCCAGCGCTCGCGCGGTCGCGCCGGGCACCGATACGGCGCGCGGACCTCGGCTGATCCGCCGCCGCCAATGCCGGGTGCGACGGCCTTCCGGACCGGGCATATCATGCGAATATGACCGGATTGGACCGCCCGCGGCGGTTGCGCCGTACTCCTGCTCTGCGCCGCCTGGTGGCCGAAACAACGCTCCAGCCACGGCAATTGGTGCTGCCGATGTTCGTCGCCGACGGGCTGGAGGAGCCGAGGGAGATCGGCTCCATGCCGGGGGTGCGACAACACTCGATGGATTCGCTGCGCAAAGCCGCGGTGGAGGCGGTCGCGGCCGGTGTCGGCGGGCTCATGCTGTTCGGGGTGCCGCTGCCCGAGGACAAGGACGCCACCGGTAGCAAGGCCAGCGATCCCGACGGCATTCTCAACCGGGGCCTGCGCGCGCTCGCCGATGAGGTCGGCGATTCGACGGTGATCATGGCCGACACCTGTTTGGACGAATTCACCGATCACGGGCACTGCGGCGTACTCGCCGCGGACGGGGCCGTCGACAATGACGCCACCCTGCACCGTTACGTCGAGATGGCGCTCGCACAGGCCGCCTCCGGTGCGGATCTGCTCGGCACCAGCGGCATGATGGATGGCCAGGTCGGCGCGATCCGGCGCGGTCTGGATGCGGTCGGGCGCACCGATACCGGCATCCTGGCCTATGCCGCGAAGTATGCGTCGGCGTTCTACGGCCCGTTCCGCGAGGCGGTCGCCTCCTCGCTCGAAGGTGACCGGCGCAGCTACCAGCAGGATCCGGCGAACCGCCGCGAGGCGATCCGGGAGTTGGAGCTGGATCTGGCCGAGGGCGCGGATATCGTGATGGTGAAGCCCGCGATGTCGTACCTGGACATCCTGCGCGATGTCGCCGACCGTTCGACGGTCCCGGTGGCCGCGTACCAGATCTCGGGCGAGTACGCGATGATCACCGCCGCCGCCGAGCGCGGCTGGATCGACCGCCGCGGCGCCATCCTCGAATCGCTGATCGGTATCCGCCGGGCGGGCGCGGACATCGTGCTCACCTACTGGGCGACCGAGGCCGCGCACTGGCTGTCGTGACGAATCCGTCCAGACCGGAGCCGTCCGACGCGGATGCGGTGAGCCCTGAGTCACCCAGCCCTGAGTCACCCAGCCCTGAGTCACCCAGCCCCGAGTCGCCGAGCCGGGATTCGACGGAACCGGATTCGGTGGGGCCTGAGTCGCCGAGCCCCGAGTCGCCGAGCCGGGATTCGACGGAACCGGATTCGGTGGGGCCTGAGTCGTCGAGCCGTGATTCGGTGGGGCATGAGCCCTCCCGCCTGGATTCGGTGGGGCCAGGATCGCTGAGCCGGGATTCGGTGGGACCGGATTCGGCAGGGCATGAGCCCTCCCGCCTGGATTCGGCGGGGCCAGGATCGCTGAGCCGGGATTCGGTGGGACCGGATTCGGTGGGGCCTGAGTCGTCGAGCCGGGATTCGGTGGGGTATGAGCCCTCCCGCCTGGATTCGGTGGGGCCAGGATCGTCGAGCCGGGATTCAGCGGGGCCTGAGTCGTCGAGCCGGGATTCGGCGGGGACTGAGCACTCCCAGCAGGACTTGGCGGTGCCAGGATCGCCGAGCTCTGCGTCGGCTGGGTCGGACGCGTCCGGCGCATATCCACCGGAACCGAATCCCGCCGGGGCCGGAGTGTATCCGCCTGGGCCGCTGTCGCCGGAACCGAGTTCCGCCGGGGGTGGAGTGTATCCGCCTGGGCCGCTGTCGCCGGAACCGAGTTCCGCCGGGGGTGGAGTGTATCCGCCTGGGCCGCTGTCGCCGGAACCGAGTTCCGCCGGGGGTGGAGTGTATCCGCCTGGGCCGCTGTCGCCGGAACCGAGTTCCGCCGGGGGTGGAGCGTATTCGCCTGGGCCGCTGTCTCCGGGAGCGAATCCGCCCGGGGCTTATCCGCCGGGGCCATACCCCGTCGGGCCATATCCCCCTGGGCCGTATCCGGGTGGACCAGTGGTCGGCCTACCGCCGCGGCCCGAGCCCCCGGAGGACATTCGGACCGCGCGTCAATTGTGGTGGGGTGTTATCGGGTTCGGCGTTGTGCAGATGATCGCGTCGATCGTGGCGGCGGTGCAGCAGCGTCATGATCTCGCGCAGAAGATGTATGACCAGGCGCACGAGAGCGATCCGAATATCACGATGGCGACCGCGGAGCTGATGGTTTCGCTGGCATTCGTGGTCGGTGTGGTGATCGGTTTGGCGCTGGCCGCGCTGGCATTGCTCGTCGTGTACCAGCTCGTGCGCGGAAAGTTGTGGGCGCGGACGTTGTTGACCGCTATCGGCGTCTGGCTGGTGCTCATCGCGGTCGGCACGCTGTTCGCGCTGGAGTCGGTGACCGGCGCGGCCTCGCTGGTGGCCGGTGCCGCCGCGATCGTGCAGGGCGTGCTCGCGGCGGGTGCGGTGTATCTGAGTCACCGCCCGGATTCGACCGCGTACTTCCAGATGAACCGCAGGTGAACGAGTGGTGCGGCGACCCGCGAGTTTGTCGGCGTAAGGCCGACATGTATCGTGAGGGTTGTCACAGTGGACCTGGGAACCGATAGTCATTTGTTACACGTTGTCTTACGCCTCGTAAGTACGTCGACTAGATGGCTCCCGAAGATCGGAGGCATCGATGCGAGTGGTAATCCAACAGCCGCAGAGCATTCGACGAGATCTGCTCGTGCTGAGCCTGCTGATCCTCTTCGGCTTGATTACCGTCGCGCTGCTGATACTGCCCGGCGCGGTCGGCTGATCAGGAGCCGGATGTCGATCTCCGTCGCCGTGCTGGGCGGGACCGGGAGCATGATGTGACGGATGCGGGGGATGGCACGACCATCTTGTTCGCCGAACCGGGCGCGCGGTGGCGTTCAGTGGCCTACGGGCCGCTGCTGTGTCTGATTGTTTTGATTCTCGAAATGCTGACCTCTGCCGATGTGCATTGGTTCGCGCTGGTTTTCTGTGCCGCGCTGATCGCGGGTTTCGTTGTGCTGCAGGTGATTGCGGGGCAGCGGCATGTGAGCGTCGAGTTGACCGATACCGCGCTGCGCGACGGCACCGAGACGCTGGCGCTGGCGCTGATCGATGCGGTGCTGCCCGAGCGGGACGAGGAATCCTGGGACGACGAGGACTGGGAGTCGGCGCGTTCGCTCGGTGAGTTGAGCGGGGTGCCGCGACGGCGCAAGGGCATCGGGCTGCGGCTGGTCGACGGTGAACTGGTGCAGGCGTGGGCGAAGGATCACCGCGGACTTCGAGCCGCGCTCACCACGGCGGTGGGCGGTGCTGTCGTCTCCGACGAGGCCCCACCGAGCGCCGAGGAAACCGAAGATCGACACAGTGAGAATGGAGCGGATCGTTGACGCGATGGGTTGTGCTCGGTGACCGGATGCTGCCCGCGCTGGTCGAGTTGACGCTCGCGCTGGCCTGCGCGGTCTTCGCGGTGGTGAGCTGGCGCAACGGCTTGATCACGACCACCTTCGCGCCGGCCGGCGATGTACCCGGCTTCGATGCCACTCGCTACAGTGCGCCATGGCTGGTCCTGGCCGCTTTTCTGGTCGTGGTGGCCGGGGCGCTCGCCATCGACGCCGTCGCGCGGACGGTGCGCGCCGTGCGGTCGCACTGAGGACAAGCATCGGCGATCGTCGTCGCCGTAGCTGTTCGATCGCCATCTTCGCGGGAAGATCGCAGCCGTGACGCCGATATTCCCTTCGTTCTCGCCGCTGAACCTGCTGCCCGCACTGTTGGCCTGTCTGCTGACTACCGGCTTCGCCAGGTTCTGTGTGGGCACCACCGCCTAGCCGGAGCACTGCTCGCCATCTCGGGAATTGATCCGAGACGTCTGGCGCATGTGCCGCGTCTGGGCTACCGTGCAAGTGCCGCGCCACTGGGTGCATCGGTCGGCATTCGGTGAAAACTGTTGTGGCCGTTATGCTTTCGGCCGGTAAATCAGCATTGCGTCGACTGGGAGAAATACTTGTGATTCGTTTTGCCGGGAAAGTGTGCGCGGCGGTTGCCGTGGCGGCCGCGATCGGTGCGGGACCCGCCGTGGCCGCACCGGGATTGCCGTTGGAGCCCGCCACGCAGACCGAGGTCGCGCAGCCCGCGGCCCAGCCCGCCCCGATCTTCGTGCCCGATTCGGGCTCGGCGGGCGTCTACAACAACTTCATGTGCCAGCTGCACACCATCTCGGCCTCGGTGCCGTGCATGTACACCTGAGCCGGATCAGTTCCAGTTCTGGTAGATATCCAGGGCGCGGCCGTCGCGAGTGCCCGGCGCGTTGACGTACAGGATCACGGTGCCGTCCGGATGGCCGGCCGCCTCCATGATCACCTGCCGCAATGACGCGTGCACGCCGCCGTCTTCGTCGCGGTAGATCTCGGTGTCGCCCTTGAGTCCGGCGCCGATCCGGTTCAGCGGCACCACCATGGAGAACAACGCGGGCACCGGTCCGTCGCCGAGGGCCGCGGTCTCCGCGTGATTCAAATGCAGCCCGATGCGGTCGGGCTGGGCGATCGGATCCGCGGCGGCGGCGGACCCGGCGCCGACGGCGGTGGCTGCGAGCGCGGCAAAGATCGCGGCACTGGTGACGGCAAACCGCATGGGGTCCTCTCGACGGAGTAGGTGGTGCGACGACGCCACGAGATTACGCATCGGCCATGGTTCGGCGACCGATATCGCCCCGAACCATGATCGGCGTGTTGCGCGAGTCCGCCCGGCGGAGCTGCGGTCTGCATCACTCCACTACACCCTGTCGTCGACTCCTTCGGATCGGGCTGAGACACTGGACGTCGTGAGTTCTTCTCCGCGCGTGACCAGTGCATCGGTGCCGGTCTCGGCTCAGCTCTTCGACCGGGCTGCTTCGGTGATTCCGGGTGGTGTCAACTCGCCGGTGCGGGCATTCAAGTCCGTCGGCGGCACACCGCGATTCATCGCATCGGCCAAGGGCTGCACGCTCACCGATGTCGACGGCAACGAGTACGTCGACCTGGTGTGCTCCTGGGGGCCGATGATCCTCGGGCACGCGCATCCAGCGGTGGTCGAGGCGGTGCGGCGCGCGGCGGTCAGCGGACTGTCCTTCGGTGCGCCGACCGAGGCCGAGATCGAACTTGCCGAACTCATCGTCGAACGGATGGCGCCGGTAGACCGGGTCCGGCTGGTGAACTCCGGCACCGAGGCCACCATGAGTGCGGTCCGGCTGGCCCGCGGCTACACCGGCCGCGCCAAGATCATCAAGTTCTCGGGTTGCTACCACGGTCATGTGGACGCCCTGCTCGCCGATGCCGGATCCGGTGTCGCCACACTCGGCCTGCCGACCTCGCCCGGCGTCACCGGTGCGCAGGCGGGCGACACCATCGTGCTGCCGTACAACGACATCGACGCCGTTGCCGCCGCCTTCGCCGCGAATCCCGATGCGATCGCCTGCGTGATCACCGAGGCGGCCGCGGGCAATATGGGCGCGGTCGCGCCGCTGCCCGGTTTCAACGAGGGTCTGCGCAAGCTGACCGCCGAACACGGCGCGCTGCTGATCATGGACGAGGTGATGACCGGGTTCCGGGTCAGCCGGTCGGGCTGGTTCGGTCTCGACGGGGTCGCCGGTGATCTCTACACCTTCGGCAAGGTGATGAGTGGTGGACTGCCCGCGGCCGCGTTCGGCGGGCGCGCCGAGATCATGAATCACCTTGCCCCCCTTGGGCCGGTGTATCAGGCGGGCACCCTGTCCGGGAACCCGGTCGCCGTCGCTGCTGGCCTCGCCTCGCTGCGCGCGGCCGATGACGCGGTGTACGCCGCACTCGATCGCAATGCCCAGCGGCTCGGCGGCTTGTTCACCGAGAGCCTCACCGCGGCAGGGGTCGAGCATCAGGTTCAGTTCGCGGGCAATATGGTGAGCGTGTTCTTCGCCGACCGTCCGGTCACCGACTACGCCGCCGCCAAAGCCAGCCAGACCTGGCGTTTTCCCGCTTTCTTCCACGCACTGCTCGACGGCGGCGTGTACGCGCCGCCCAGCGCGTTCGAGGCCTGGTTCGTCTCCGCGGCACTCGACGAGGACGCGTTCGACCGTATCGCCGCCGCCCTGCCCGCCGCCGCATACGCGGCCGCGGCCGCCACCCCCGAAGGATCCCGCGCGTGAGTTCCGACCAGCCAGATTCAGATAAGCGCGAACTACCAGATGCCGCCACCGCGCCGAGCGCCGCGACGCCCGCCGTCGAGGACGACACCATCGAGACCATCGTGCATGTGTTGCGCCATGGCGAGGTGCACAACCCGAAGGGCATTCTCTACGGGCGCCTGCCCGGGTTCAGCCTGTCGGTGACCGGGCGAGCACAGGCCGGTGCGGTGGCGCGGTCGCTGGCCGACCACGACATCGCGCTGGTGATCGCCTCGCCACTGCAGCGCGCACAGGAGACCGCCGAACCGATCGCAGGCCAGCACGGCCTGATCGTGCGCACCGACGAAAACCTGATCGAGGCGGGCAATACCTTCGAGGGCCTGCGGGTTTCGGTCGGTGACGGTGCGCTGCGCAAGCCGAGGCACTGGTGGAAGCTGCGCGATCCGTTCACCCCGTCCTGGGGCGAGCCGTACCTGCAGATCGCGCACCGCATGCTGGCCGCGGTGAACAAGGCGCGGGTCGAGGCGGCCGGACACGAGGCGGTGCTGGTTTCGCATCAGCTGCCGGTCTGGACGCTGCGGCGCTTCCTGCAGGGCCAGCGGCTCTGGCACGATCCGCGCCACCGCCAGTGCTCACTCGCCTCGCTGACCTCGCTGGTCTACCAGGGCGACACCCTCGTCGACATCGTCTACTCCGAGCCCGCGGGCGGTTCGGATCCCACGGTGCACGGCGCATGAAATCTTCGTCCCGGCCGTTGGCCCGGCGCTTTGCGCCGGTCCTGCTCGCGTGCGTGGCTCTGGTAGCCACGCTCGCGGGTTGTGCGACCGGGACGGATGCGGTGGCCTCCGGCGGGACCTTCGAATTCGTCTCGCCCGGTGGCAAAACCGATATTTTCTACGATCCGCCCGCGGCACGCGGCACCATCGGCACACTCGCCGGGACGGATCTGATGACCGCGGGTAAGACCACTTCGGTCGCCGACTTCACCGACAAGGTGGTCGTCATCAATCTGTGGGGGCAGTGGTGCGGGCCGTGCCGTGCCGAGGCGCCCGCGCTCGAAAAGGTCTACGAGGCAACCAAGGACAGGGGCGTCGTCTTTCTCGGCATCAATGTCCGTGATTTTCAGCAGGACAAGGCGCAGGACTTCGTCGTCGACAACAAGGTCGGTTATCCGTCCATCTACGACCCGTCCATGCGCACCCTGCTCGCGCTCGGCGGCAACTTCCCGACCAGTGTCATTCCCACCACGCTCGTGCTGGATCGGCAACATCGGGTCGCCGCTGTCTTCCTCCGTTCGCTCTTGGCGGAAGACCTCCAATCAGTCGTCGAACGCATTGCCGCGGAAGGTTCGCAGTGACCGCGTGCTGTTGTTCGGCCCATGCCGTAATTACGTCCCGCTCAACAGTGAGCGGTAGGAAGGTGCAATCGTGAATCGCGATCGCCGTACTCGTAGCCCCCGTGCCTGTCGCCCGCGGCAGGCCGCTCGTCTCGTTCGCGGCGTCTGGACCGTCGATGACCGCTGGGTGGGCGTTTCCGCCGTACCGCGCAGCGCCGCGGCCGATTCCATGATGGACTTCGCCCCCGAAGCCGCGCCGGTGCCCGAGCGGGTACCCGCCGACGATCGGCCACCGGTGGAGACCGACTGATGGTGCTTGCCGCAGTGGGTGATTCGTTCCAGCAGACGGCGGCCACCGGGCCGCTGTTGTTGGCGCTCGGCGCGTGCGTACTGGCCGGATTGGTCTCGTTCGCCTCGCCGTGTGTCGTGCCGCTGGTGCCGGGTTACCTGTCCTACCTCGCCGGACTGGTCGGCGCCGAGGCGCCGCCCGCGACCGCCGCGCATGCCAAAGGCATTGGCGGCCGAGCGGGTTCGGTGACGGAGCGGGCTGCGGCACGTGCGGGCCGGATGCGGGTGGCCGGTGCGGCCGGTTTGTTCGTCGCCGGATTCACGGTGGTGTTCGTGCTCGCCACCGCAACGGTTTTCGGCGTTATCCAGACCTTGAACGTGAATCGTGAACTGCTGCAACGTGTCGGCGGTGTGGTCACCATCGTGATGGGCCTGGTGTTCATCGGTTTGGTTCCGGCATTGCAGCGCGATACCCGGATGGAGCCGCGCAGGCTCACCAGCATCGCGGGCGCACCGCTGCTCGGCGCGGTTTTCGCGCTCGGCTGGACGCCGTGTCTCGGGCCGACGCTATCCGGGGTGATGGCGGTCTCCGCGGGCACCGATGGCACCACGGCGGTGCGCGGCGTCGCGCTGATCGTCGCCTATTGCCTCGGCCTTGGCCTGCCGTTCGTGATCCTGGCCTTCGGCTCGGCGAGTGCGCTGCGCGGGGTCGGCTGGCTGCGGCGCAATTCCCGCACCATTCAGATCATCGGGGGCATGCTGCTCGTCGCGGTCGGCATCGCGCTGGTCACCGGGGCGTGGGATCAGTTCGTCGCCTGGGTGCGGGACGCGTTCGTTTCCGAGGTGACATTGCCGATATGACCGTGATCGACAGACCCGAGGCACCGGTGACGCAGCCGAAGCAGTCCCCACTCGGGCGGGTATGGGCGTTCGTGCGCAATGCCTGGCGCGGGCTCACCAGTATGCGCACCGCGCTGGTATTGCTGTTCCTGCTGGCGCTGGCCGCGATTCCGGGTGCGCTGCTGCCGCAGCGAAATCTCAACGAGGGCAAGGTCGCCCAGTACATCGCCGACCGCCCGACGCTCGGTCCGTGGATGGACCGGTTCGAGTTGTTCGACGTGTTCTCCAGTTTCTGGTTCACGGCGATCTATGCGCTGCTGTTCATTTCGCTCGTCGGCTGCATTCTGCCGCGCTGCTTCGATCACTATCGCGCGCTGCGCACGCCGCCGGTTCGGGTGCCGCGCAACCTGACTCGGCTGCCGCATCACTACTCCGAGACCGTGGCCGGCGCGCCGGACAAGGTACTCGAGCATGCGCGCGGTGAGCTGCGTGGTTGGCGCACCGAGGTGCGCGACGGCACGCGCGATGGTGAGCTCACCCTCTCCGCGGAGAAGGGCTACACCCGCGAACTCGGCAACCTGGTGTTCCACCTCGCTCTGGTCGGGCTGCTCGTCGCCATCGCGGTCGGCAAGTTGTTCGGCTACGAGGGCAGCGTGATCGTTATCGCGGACAACGGTCCCGGCTTCTGCACCACCTCGCCCGCGGTCTTCGACTCGTTCAAGGCGGGCAATATCAACGACGGCACCGGCATGGCGCCGCTGTGCGTGCGGGTCAAGGACTTCAAGGCCGACTACCTGACGAACGGCCAGGCCGAGATGTTCACCTCGAATATCGAATACCAGGCCGGATCCGATCTGCAGAACAACACCTGGCGTGACGCGCGGATCCAGGTGAACCATCCGCTGCGCGTCGCGGGGGATCGGCTGTACCTGCAGGGCCATGGTTTCGCGCCGACCTTCACGGTCACCTTCCCGAACGGGCAGACCCGGACCGAGACCGTCCAGTGGCGGCCCGACAACGCGCAGACCTTCTTGTCCAGCGGTGTGCTGCGGATCGATCCGCCCGGCGGCATGTACGCGACCGATGAGGAGCGCCGCAAGAACCAGATCGCCATCGAGGGTCTGTTCGCGCCGACCGCGCTACTGCACGGGAACCTGCTGACCTCGTCGTTCCCGAAGCTGAATGATCCGGCCGTCGCGGTGGACATCTACCGGGGCGACACCGGACTCGATACCGGTAAACCGCAATCGCTGTTCGCGCTGGATCCGGAGCAGGTCAAGCAGGGTCGACTGACCAAGGAGGCGCGGGTCAACCTGCGTCCCGGTGAGTCGAGCACGCTGCCCAACGGCACCAAGGTCACCTTCGACGGCGCGCAGGAATTCGTGAATCTGCAGGTGTCGCACGATCCGGCGCAGCAGTGGGTGCTGGTGAGCGCGCTGGCGATGATGGCCGGGTTGCTGGTGTCGCTGCTGGTGAAGCGGCGGCGTATCTGGATCCGCGTCTACCCGGCCGATAGCGAAGCCGGTACCGTTGACCAACGACGCACCGTAGTAGAGATGGGCGGGCTCGCCAGAACCGATCAGGCGGGCTGGGGCGGCGAATTCGATCGCCTGCGCAAGCGCCTGCTCGATGACCAATCCGCCACGGGAGAGTGACCATGCCGATCGACGAGAACATCGCCCATTACAGCGATCTCGCCTTCAAGTCGGCGATCGTCGTGTACGCGCTGGTGCTGGTGCTGCTGATCGTGCAGTACGCGGCAACGCGGACCCAGAAGGTCGTCGCGCGCGAATTGGTGACCGCGGGCGGCGGCGCTGGTCCCGCGGTGCCGGGCCGGGTCGAGACGCCGCAAGCCAAGCCGCTTTCGGAGCGCGCGGGCAATATGGCCTTCTCGGTGCTGTTCGTCGCCATCGCGCTGCATGTGAGCTCGATCGTGTTGCGCGGCTTCGCGACCCACCGCTTCCCGCTCGGCAACATGTACGAGTTCGTCACCATGGCGACCGCCGCGGCCGCCTTCGTCGGCATGGTGTTCCTGCGTGAACAGCGCTACCGCTCGATGTGGGTGTTCCTGCTCGTCCCGATCCTGATCCTGCTGTTCCTGGCGGGCACCCTGCTCTACGCCGACGCGGCACCCGTTGTGCCAGCGCTGAAGTCGTTCTGGCTGCCCATCCACGTCACCATCGTCAGCATCGGCAGCGGCGTCTTCCTCGTCTCCGGCATCGCCAGCCTGCTGTTCCTCTACCGCCTGCGCCAGCCCGAAGGCGCCGAATCCAACAACATCCTCGGCACCATCGCCCGCCGTCTCCCCGACGCCCGCACCCTCGACCGCCTGGCCTACAAAACCACCATCATCGGCTTCCCGTTGTTCGGTGCCGGTGTCATCCTCGGCGCCATCTGGGCCGAAGCCGCCTGGGGCCGCTTCTGGGGCTGGGACCCGAAGGAAACCTGCTCCTTCATCGCCTGGGTTCTGTACGCGGCGTATCTCCACGCCCGCGCCACCTCGGGTTGGCGCGACACGAAAGCCGCCTACATCAATATCGCCGGTTTCGTAGCGATGCTCTTCAACCTGTTCATCATCAACATCGTGATCAGCGGGTTGCATTCATACGCGGGGTTGAACTAGAGGGCTTCACCTGCGGAAATGCGGATTATTCCGGTACTGCCGTACCGGTACTTTCAGGCTCGGCACGCAGTGAGTACGCAGTAGCTTCGAGCCGGGCTTGAAGTACGCCGCCGACAGCGGTGCGGGTGGACTGGTCGGCGTCGGGCCACAGATGGGCGTAGTACCGCAGCGTGGTGACCGCGCTACCGTGTCGAAGGCGAGCCTGAACAGTCTTGATGTCGGCACCATGCTTGATCAGCAGCGACGCGTAGTAGTGCCGGAGGTCCTGGAAGCTGAATCCCTTGGGCAGACCAGGAACCAGCTCTTTGGCGGCCCGCATGTTCCAGCCGATCACCCACGGCGACGCTGGCTTGCCGAGTTCGTCGCAGACCAGGTGCCTGCCCGGACGTTCCCGTGCGGAGGCAAGCATGGCTGTCAGCTCGGCGGGGATCGGGACAGGGGTGTCGCTGGCTTCGGTCTTGAGTGGGTCATCCGGCCATTGCCGTTGCGGAAACACCACACCTTCGGCGAAGTCGACGTCTGCGGTCCAAAGGCCGGCCGCCTCGGAGATGCGCAGGCCGACGAACGCGCCGAGCAGAATCGCCACGCGTAGATGCTCCGGCATGGCGTCGTGCAGCGCCCAGACCTGCTCGGTGGTCGCGACGTATACCTTTTGCTTGCCTGCCGGTGGCGAGGTGCGGCGCGAGCACGGGTTTCGGGCGAGTAGACCGTCGTGGACGTGGCGTCGTGTGCGTCGACTACGGTCTACTGAACGCGGCTTTGATGCCAAGGGGACTACTAACGCCGGGCGAGTTCATGAAGCGGCGCTGTGGAAAAGGGAAGTGCCTCCGGCGGGATCTAGCAACAGGATGGGGGGAGGGTCGAGATCCCTTGTGTCGTGCGGTTTGTTGGTGCTCACCAAGTGTTTTCCATCCCGCCACTGAGCCGAGGCAGAGCCGAGCAGCCAGGTACTGGGGTGTCAAACGGTAAAGCGTGTTTGACACCCCAGTACCTGCCCGCTCCACAATGTGTCGACTCAGCGGCGGGATGGAAAACACAGCCCCTCCTCTGCAAGGGCAGGCCGGTGGCCCCGCCCTGCGCGGCACGTCTCAAGCCGGTCTTGCGGGCCGGGAACTACACTGTGGTCATGAGCGGTACTCACGAGGAACTCGTCCGGCTCGCCGAGGCCGTACCTGAAGACCAGGTGCCCGCGGCGGCGGCGTTCCTTCGCCAGCTGGCGCGACCCGCCGCCGGTCGCCGCGAGTTCGGCTGCGCAGGGACGCTCACCGCTGAGCCCGATTTCGGAGAGCGGTCCGAAGACATCCTCCGCGACGAGATCGGCCGAAGGGGCACCACTGCGTGATCGTCGTCGACACAGGGCCGATCGTTGCCCTGATGAACAACCGCGACAACTACCACACCACCTGCCGGGAACTGCTGACGAACGCACCCGGTCCTCTGCTGGTACCAGCCCCGGTCTTCACCGAAGTCTGTCTGCTGCTCGAGAGCCGCCGAGGCACACATGCCGAACTGGCGTTCCTCCGAGACGTGGCCGACGGCGTATTCACGTCATCGACATGACCCCGGCCGACCTGATCCGCATCTGTGAACTTGTCGGCAAATACGCCGACCTGCCACTGGGCACGGTGGACGCCTCCGTCGTGGCTGTGGCTGAACGATTCCCGGTTACTGCCGTCGCCACGTTGGATCGCAAGCACTTCTCGATCGTCCAGTCCAAGGCCGGTCAGCTGCTCCTCGTGCCGTAGCTCGGCGCGGGTACGCAGAAAGTACGCAGCAGGTCAGAGCCGCGCCAACACGGCCAACATGCGCATCACTCAAACCCGCTGGTAGATAGCGTGGCCGTTGATAGCCGTCAACTGCAAACGCCGAGAACGCTTTTCATCATCAACATCGTGATCAGCGGATTGCACTCGTACGCGGGACTGAACTGAGTGCCAGAATAGCGCTCTGACCAGGAAATTCGCATTCTCAGGAATTGGTCGGATTTCCCAGTTCGGCATCGATGTCCTGCTCGGTGACCGAGTGGTGGTTGGCCCCAGCCCCATACAGTGCTGGGGCCTTCCACGACCGCTGTCCCGAAGGGGGATGGAACACCAGCCTCAGTCCGGATCAGCGTGGCCGCCACCGACAATTGACGTGTCAGTGGTCGTCGAGCAGCCAAACCGGCAGCGCCGTAGTTGGCGGACTCGCCGTGTTGCTTTCGACCCGACAGAGACCCTTCGACTGACGGACAAGCGGGTCTGCGTCGCGGATGAGACGCTGATCGCTCAGGTCGACTCGATTTCAGCGTCCTCGAAGGAGATGGTGACCCGCTCAGTCGCTGGTCCCTTACCGGCCTCGAGTGAAGGGCCCGCCCAACTGCTCGCCCAGGCATTGTGCAGCCGAATCCGCCGGACGGGCTTCCGCTGGGTGTCCATCACGGTGATGGTGATGTTCGGCGTGGCGGAATCCACGCCGCGGGTACGCGTCTTCTCGATCCACTTGGTGAACTGGGCGCTCCGGTCCAGGCCTCGCGTAATGGTCACCTCACCCCTCTGCTCGACTCCTGGCTGCTTGTGAGTCACGGGCTGTCCCGAGGACGTGACCTGCTTGATCTCGACAACGTCCTGATCGAGTTTGAGATCTGACACATCCTGCGCCGTTTCCACCGTGAACTTGCCCATTGCGATGCTGAAGGTGCCGGTGGTGATCGTGTCCCCGATTGCCATTGTGACCTCCTGGATTAGTAACCGATGGGTTTCTCTCTCATGAGGCACTGCCACTCGAGAATACGGCGCTTGCGACAACGCTGGAGTTGAAGTCGCTGCATCGGCGATCTTCGACACCCGCACCGCGTCGGCTGCGTAGCGACGCCGAGCGCAACCGGGCACAGCTGGTGGCCGCCGCGCGGGAGATGTTCGCCGACTACGGGGTCGACGTGGCGACGGCCGGCATCGCCCGGCATGCCGGGGTCAGTAACGGCACGCTCTACAACCGGTTCCCGACCCGGGACGCGCTGATCGAGGCAGTGTTCATCGACCGGCTCGAGGCGCTCGTCGCGCTCGCTGAGCAGGCGGCGGCCCAGCCCGACCCCTGGACCGGGTTCGTGTCCTATCTGACCGTCCGCTTCCTTGATCCCAAGGGGCGATGAACGCGAACGGAGACGGCGACAAGGAGGTTCAGCCCGACCAGATTCCGGTGGCGGCGAACTTCTCCAGGATCGCGGTGGGTTCGGTGAGGTTCATGCCCTGCGCCTCGACCCATGCGTCGTCGAAATATGTTCCGGCGTAACGGTCTCCGCCGTCGCAGAGCAGCGTCACCACGCTGCCGGAGCGGCCGGCGCCGATCATTTCCGCGATGAGGGCGAATGCGCCCCACAGGTTGGTGCCGGTGGAACCGCCTATGCGGCGGCCGATTACGCGGCTGGCGCGGCGCGCGGTGGCGATGGAGGCGGCGTCGGGGACCTCGATCATCCGGTCCACCACCTGGCCGACGAAGGACGGCTCGACTCGCGGGCGGCCGATTCCTTCTATGCGCGAAGGCATTCCGGTCTGGTACCCGGCATCGGCGGTCTCATAGCCCCCATAGAACGCCGAGTTCTCCGGGTCGACGACGGCCAGCTTCGACGGGTGGCGGCGGTAACGGATGTAGCGGCCGATAGTGGCGCTGGTGCCGCCGGTGCCCGCGCCGACCACAATCCAGTCCGGGATCGGGTGCGCCTCCAATTCCATTTGCTGGAAGATGGATTCGGCGATGTTGTTGTTGCCGCGCCAGTCGGTGGCGCGCTCGGCGTGGGTGAACTGGTCCATGAAGTGACCGCCGCATTCGGCCGCCAGCCGCGCCGCCTCGGTGTACATATCCGGCGCGCGCTGCACGAAATGGCAACGGCCGCCTTGGGTTTCGATCAACTCGATCTTTTGCGGCGAGGTGCTCGCCGGCATCACCGCGACGAAATTCAAGCCGAGCAGTTTGGCGAAGTACGCCTCGCTGACCGCGGTCGAACCCGACGACGCCTCCACCACCGTGGTGCCCTCGGTGACCCAGCCGTTGCAGATCGAGTACAGGAACAGCGACCGCGCCAGCCGGTGCTTGAGACTGCCGGTGATGTGGGTGGACTCGTCCTTGAGGTACAGCTGGACGCGCCAGGCGGCGGGCAGCGGATACCGGAGCAGGTGGGTGTCGGCGCTGCGCTGGGTATCGGCCTCGATGAGGCGCACGGCGTTGTCGACCCACGCGCGCGGGGTACTGCGATCGCAGTACTTCACGAGCCGGCTCCTGGCCCGTCGGTCTCACCGCGCAGCCGGGCGCGCAGCTGCGCCTTGTCCTGGCGGCGTTTCGCGTCGACGGCCGCGATGTCCTCATTGACCCGGGTGCGCAGCTTCTTGAACAGCGTCAGCGACAGTGGCATCGCGATGAGCAACGCGAAAAGGGCCGCGACCACCAGCGGGATATCGACCGAGACGAGGTGGGCCGCGCCGACGATCACGGCGGTGATGACCACGACCAGCGCCAGCCTGGCGAGCGTGTACAGCGCCAGATTGCGGGCCAGCCGCGCACCGGTGCCAGCGGTTTGCTGTCCTGGGTCACCCTGCGGTGGAGTTGCATCACTCACGTCGTCCAGCCTATGCGAAGCTGTCGCCCGTCCTCGGCGATACCTACCGCCGAGGTCGAGGCGGGTATCCGTTTTGTCTATTACTTCCCCTTTACCAACTGTAGGTGGTTCGAGTACCTAGGGGTCGCAGTGCAACGATGGCGCCATCTGATGAGGGAACTGTCGAGAACGGAGAGGTTTGCTATGACTGCGATCACCGTCGGCGGCCAGGACACCCTGCTGACTCCTGGCCAAGTGGCCGCCATGTTCCACGTCGATCCGAAGACCGTCACCCGCTGGGCCCACGCCGGGCGCCTCGGGTCCCTGCGTACACCCGGTGGGCATCGACGGTTCCGCGAGTCCGAAGTGCTCCAATTGCTCAGGTCGCTGACTACCGAGGCGACCGCACGCTGATCATCGGCCGCGGGTCCCGTAGCGACCGCTTGCCGGTCGCTCGGCAGGATCGGCTCTGCTGTCTAGGGGCCCGCACCTGCCCTGAGGTGCCAATTTCATGTCTGCGGTGTCCGAAGGCTACGTACGCGACTACCCTCGTTAGCAGGAGGTGAGCGACGTGACGTACCTGTTGGCACTCATCGCAGTCGTGGCAGTCGCGGTGTTGTGCTGGAAGGCGTTCGGACCTGAGAAGACCGGACCAAGCGCTCCACCCACGCGTTCACCACAGCGCAAGCGCATCAAGGGGCCCGATGACGACCCCGAATTCCTCTGGCGCATCTCGCGCCAGCATCGCGATGGCGACGGTTCCACCGAGCGCTGAGCGATTGTTTCTCCAGTCCACCGGAGGGTTGCCGGTGGGTGCCTGGTCCCTTTCGGACGATTGTCGCTGAGGGCTGGGCGAATAGCGCTTCGAGCGGGTTCCCGCTGAAGTGCCTGCTCTGATAAGGCTGACGTACGGCGTGCCCGAAATCCTTAGGGATTCAGCGGCTCACGTGTAGGCGTCGGCGGCTCGTGCATAAGCGATTATCCCCTCGCACAAGGTCTACCTTGTGCGAGGGGATCGCTGAGTGTGCGTGATGATCACTGGATCTGCGGCAGCTCGAACGATCACGGCTCGCCGTTGACCACCGCCATCATGGCGTCCATGAAGGGCTGGCCGCCCATGATGTAACCACCGGCGATCGCGCCGATGACCGCGCCGATCGGGCCGGTGATGATGCTGAAGAAGAACATCCCGACGACGGCGCCGATGATGCCGCCGAGGATGCCGCCGACGACCAAGCCGACGACGTTCTTCTCGAGTTCGGCGTTCAGGCGGGCCATGGAGCTGACAGGCTGCATTTCGCCGATGTTCTTGGCGGTCAGTTTCGGTGTGAGAGCGAGGGATCGGCCGTCATCGGTGATCGCCTGGTCGACCGCGACTTTCGTGCCGGAGACCTCGTAGGTCAGCGGGATCTCGGTGACGACCTCGCCGGTTTTGGACTTCAGCGAGACCTTGGTGCCATTGTCGACGAGCTCGAATTTGCCATTGTCGACGGCGGTGGTGAGCACCCGGGCGGCGTCGGGGGTATCGGTGATAACCGTGCGGTAGCCGATTCCCTGCTCGACGCCGGTCGCCGACACCTCTTTGGCGGCCGCCGTTGGCTTCGCGTGCGCAGTTCCCGCCGCGATTCCCACGGCGGCTATGGACAAGAACGTGACGGCGAGCATGCCGAGCTTCATTCAGATTTCCTTTTTACAGCTCCGACCCCGGTAGCCGGATGACACGTCTAGCGCCACGTAGCTTGTTGCCTCACAACATGATTGGCACACCCCCAAACGCTCATCGTTATTCAATTGTGATCTTCATATTCGACCCACGATCGTTTCAGACGGGTATCTTGCCTATCCCCAAGGGTGGAGGCCAGCGACAACTCGACGCACACCCGTCCGATGGTGTAGGCATGACGTGCTCGCCAAATTGCAAGTTTCAACTTTTCGGATCTCGGCGCGCGAGTTCGAACAGCCCTGGAGGACGTTAGGTGTCGCGTCAACGTGTCCGTGCCGGTATCACCTTGACCGTCTTCATGATCGGAACGGCACTGGCCGCGGGCGCCGTCGCCGTGGCGGCGATGTCGCTGAGCGATCCAGAGTCCACCAGCGCCGCCCCCTCGCCTGCCGCCCAGAACGACGCTGTGCCAACCGCATCGATTGCACCGTCGATCTCCGATGTGCCCCTGCCCACCAGCGAAGCCCCGCCGTCGACCTCCGCCGTCCGCAGCACCTTCGACAAGATCGCCACCGGTTTGAAGGTCAATGTCGGTGACTGCGTGCAGATCGGCCGCAACGGCGATACCGCCACCATCGGCAAGGCCCCTTGCGGCAGCCCGAGTTCCAATTACAAGGTCATCGAAAAGGCGCCGGAGAGCGCCGCGTGCCCGAGCGACGCCGACCGTCCGTTCAACGACACCCTGCACGGCGTCAACCGCGCCGCCCTGTGCCTCGATATCGACTGGGTGATCGGCGGCTGCATGGAACTCGTCCAGGACAACCCCAAGCGCATCGACTGTGCCGCCAAAGGCACCCCCAATGGCGTCCGTGTCGTGGAAATCAAACAGAACACCACGAACGTCAATGTCTGCTCGACCAGCGACCGCGGAATCGTCTACCAGCAACGCCAATTCGTAGTCTGCGTCGCCCGGCTCTAGCCGCGGAATGCGCTCGGGCACATGATGTGCCAGATCCGGTGATCTCGTCTATCGGCATGTGAGCGAATGCTTTTCGGCAGCGCTGGCTGCTCGCGGGTGCTGTTGGCGCCTGTCGCTGCATTGATGCCTCCTATGTCACTGCCGCGCCCATGATTCGGCGCGTAACCCTGCGGTGTGCACACCCCCAAATGTGAGGTGTGCACACCTTTTGTCTGTCATGCACACCCCGCCTGCTGGGTAGGGCGGGTGTGCGGTGCCGACCGGTATTCGGAGGGTCGGCTCGGCAACGTCGTCAATTTTTGTTGACAACTCGCGACTTTGTCAATAAAAATTGACGGCATGACTGAGGCAACCACACTGGCGGCCGCCGCGGGCAGCCCCGACCCCAGGGTCGGGCTGCGCGCTGTGCTCGCGCTGCGTCGGCTGCTCGAACGTCTGGAGGCGATCCAAGTGACCAATGCGCGTGCACAGGGCTGGTCATGGCAGGCGATCGCGGAGGCGCTCGAGGTCAGCAAGCAGGCGGTCCACCAGAAATACAACCGGAGAGGCGGGAACCGCTGATGTTCGAACGGTTCAGCAGGTCGGCGAGGACGGCGATCGTCATCGCCCAAGAGGACGCGCGGGAGCTGCGCTCGCCGAGAATCGAGGTTGAGCACATGCTGCTCGGCGTGCTGTCCCAAGGTGGGCCGGAGTTGAAGACATTGCTCGAAGAGGCGGGCATCACACACGGGGACGCCATGAAAACCCTTGGCCAACAAGGTAAAGGCCAGCCGCTCGGCGCGGAGGACGCCGAGGCGCTGCGCTCGATCGGCATCGACCTGGATGCCGTGCGCGAGAGCCTGGAGGCGACCTTCGGCGAGGATGCCCTGGAGCGGGCAGTACCCGAGGAGCGTCAGGGACGATTCGGTCGCGGTCGCGACCGGAACTGGGGCAATATCCCGTTCGCCAGGGATGCCAAGAAGGTCCTCGAGCTGGGACTGCGAGAAGCGCTCGCCCGCAAGGACAAGTCCATCGAATCCGGGCATCTGCTGCTCGGCATCCTGCGCGCGCCCAACGAGACCACCACCCGCATCCTCGGCGGTGCGCAGGCGATCGATGAGCTGCGGCCGAAGGTGCACGCACTGCTCGACCGTGCCGCGTGAGGGGTCGGGCATGGGCTTGCCATGGGATTCGTGGTTTGTGGCAGCACATGCCCGCCCTTCGGGCCTAGCATCATGGCATGCAGCTTCTGATTCGGTTGATCATCAACGCCGTTGCCATCTGGCTGGCCGCCGCATGGGTCGACAAGATCGAGATTTGGAGTCCCGAGGACAACGGCAATGGCGGCAAAGTCATTGTCATCCTGGCCGTCGCGGTGGTCTTCACTCTGGTGAATGCCCTGGTCAAGCCGATCGTGAAACTTCTTTCGCTACCGCTTGTCATCCTCACCCTCGGCCTGTTCCTGGTGGTGATCAACGCGCTGATGCTGTGGCTCACCGCGAAGATCACCGAAACCACCGACTACGGCCTGCGCATCGACGGCTTCTGGCCTGCGGTCTGGGGCGGCATCATCGTCGCGGTGGTCAACTGGATTCTCGGCGTCCTGGTTCCGGACGGCGACGACTAACTGTCGCGCGGGCGACCGGATTCCCGGTCGCCCCACCGGCGCGTTTCCTAGCCGACGATCCCCAGCGCGAGCGCGGTAACCGCCGACCACACCAGCAACGCCAACCCCGAATCGCGCAGGGCCGGAATCAGTTCCAGCCCACCCTTGCCGGAGCGCACCGGCGCGTTGGCGCGCACCGCCAGCGGCACGGCGACCAGCCCGACCAGCGCCCACGGCGTCCGGGCGATCAACAGCAGCGTGGCGAGGAACGGCACCGCGAGCAGCACCAGGTGCAGCGTGCGGGTTCGCGGATCGCCCAGTTTGACCGCGAGGGTGACCTTTCCGGATTCGGTATCGGTCGGGATATCGCGCAGATTGTTGGCGACCAGCACGGCGCTGGAGAACGCCCCGACGCCGATCGCGAGTACCAGACCGGCCCACTCGATCCGCTCGGCCTGCACGAATTCGGTGCCGAGCACACCGATCAGACCGAAGAAGACGAATACCGCCAACTCACCGAAACCGCTGTAGCCGTAGGGCTTGCTGCCGCCGGTGTAGTACCAGGCACCGGCCAGGCAGACCGCGCCGACGAGCAGCAACCACCAGGCCGTCGTGAGCGCGAGCACCAGTCCGAAGACCGCACCGACGGCCAGGCTGATGATCGCGGCATTTCTGACCGCGGTGGGGGAGGCCAGCTGTTGACCGACCAGCCGCAGCGGACCGACCCGCACGTCATCGGTGCCGCGGATACCGTCGGAGTAATCGTTGGCGTAGTTCACCCCGATGATCAGGGCCAACGAAACCAGCAGCGCGAGAACGGCTTTCCACCACACCGCGCCATCGATCGAGGCGGCGGCGCCGGTACCGGCCAGGACAGGGGCGATCGCGTTCGGCAGGGTGCGGGGCCGTGCGCCCTCGATCCATTGCGCTGCAGTAGCCATCTTCGCAGCCTAGTGCGCGGACGCCGGACAGTCTGCTCGGGCGGTTCAGTTGGCTTCGGCGGCGGCTTTGAGCCGATCGAGCCCCTTCTCGAAGTCCTTGCCGATCATGTTGTCGAACGGGAAGACCTTCCCGACCAGCCCCATCAGGCCCGAGCGCGCCCCGGTCATCCGCCACACCACCTCGGTGCCGCCATCGACGGGGTTCAACTCGAAGACCGTCTTATTGGTGGCCTTGAACGGCTTCTCGAAGGCGAGCCGGATGCCGATCGCCTGGTCGTCGCTGGAGGTGATCTCCATGCTGCCGCGACCGGCCTTCCGGTTGCCGTCCCAGGCGTACTGGGCGCCGACACCGGCGTCCGGCCCGGAGTACGTCCGCTGCAACTGCGGATCGAGGTCCTCCCATGGCGACCACTTGGTCCACTCGTGGAAGTCATCGATCAGCCCGTGAATGCGTGCGGGCTCGGCCGTGATCACGGCCTGCCGAACAATTTCGAACTCAGCCATGCGCTCAGCGTAAGCGACGAACCGCTCGGAACAGGGGTGAAAAACCATGTCGGCCCGGCAGCCACTGCTCGCATACGATTACCACGGAATGTTTCCCGATCAGAGCGGCCCGAGCGGCCGAAGTCAAACCTTGACGACGCCCGCAGGCGAATCGGTCGTAGTGGCCCTGCTGGGCGAAGTCGCGCTACGCCGAGACGGCGCACTGACGGCGCTACCGGGGGCGCGTTCGCGGCTGTTGCTCGCGGCGCTGGCCCTGCGCCCAGGTCGCAGCCGCAGCGCCCAGGCGCTCATCGATGAGGTATGGGGCGAGCAGCCGCCGCGAGCGCCGATGAACGCGCTGCACACCCAGGTGTCACGGCTGCGGTCCGCGCTGCCGGACGCGGCGCTGGAGATCGGCCCGGCGGGTTACCGGCTCACGCTGACCGCGGATCAGGTCGATCTGACCCTGGCGGACGAACTGGTGCGCGTGGCCCGCGCCCGACAGGCCGGTGGTGACCACACCGGCTCGCTGAGCGTGGTGGCGCAGGCCAGGTCGCTGTGGCGCGGCGAGCCCGGCGCCGATCTGCCCGCGGGCCAACTCGCCGACGAACTGCGCACCGCGGCCGCACACCGGTTGGCCGAACTCGAGGCGATCGAGGTCGCTGCCCGGGTCGCGAGCGGCGACCTCGACGGTGCGGTGGCGATCACCCGCCGGACCGCCACGGCCAACCCGTTGGACGAGGCCGCCCATGCCACCTTGATGCGGTTGCTGGCCGCGGCCGGGCGGCCCAACGAGGCCTTGGATGTCTTCGCATCGATCCGCGGGCGGCTGATCGAGGAACTCGGCGCCGATCCCGGTCCGGCATTGGTGGAGCTGAATACCACCATCCTGCGCGGTGACCCGCTGCCCGGCTTCGCGCCGCGCTCGGATCGCGCTGCGCCGGTTTCGAATACCGCCGCGGCACCGACGCCGCCAACGGATTCGGCCGCTCCATCGGTCTTGGCCGTGCGGGATACGGTCGTGCGGGATTCGGCTGGGCGCAATTCGGCTGGACCAGTGCCGGAGTCGACCGTCGCCGCGCCCCAGGGTGTCCTCTCGGCGATCGGCTTGCGCGCGGCTCCGAACGCATTGCTCGGGCGTGCCGATGATCTGGACGCGCTCGAGCAGCTGCTGCGGCAGTCCAGGGTGACGACGGTGCTCGGTCCCGGCGGCACCGGAAAGACCAGGGTGGCCAACGAATTGGGCGCGCGGGTGGCGCGCGGCGAATCGGTGGTGATGGTGGAGCTGGCCTCGGTGCAGGCCGACACGGGCGCCGACGCCGATCCACGCTCCGATATCGAGGCCGCGATCAGCACGACGCTCGGCTTGGGCGAGTTGGGCGAGATCGTCCGGGAGACGGGGTGGCGGCGCTCCACCGGCTACAGCGATGCCGGACGCCGACTGCGCGATGCGCTCGCTGCCCGACCCATGCTGTTGATACTGGACAACTGTGAGCATCTGATCGATGCGGTGGCCGAAGTGGTCGCCGATCTGGTCGGCGGCTGTGACCAGCTCAGCGTGCTCACCACCAGTCGAGCGCCGTTGGCGATCACCGCCGAGACGGTATATCCGTTGTCGCCCTTGGCGATCGATGCGGCCGGATCGCCGGCCACCGATCTGTTCATGGCCAGAGCGCGTGCCGTGCGCCCGACCGTGCGACTGGATCCCGACGTGGTGGCCCGATTGTGCGGCACGCTCGACGGTTTGCCACTGGCCATCGAACTCGCCGCCGCGCGAGTGCGAACTATGAGCGTCGAAGAGATCGAAACCCGGCTCGAACACCGATTCGCCTTGCTGCGCAGCGGAGATCGCTCATCGCCGGAACGGCACCGCACCTTGCATGCCGTGATCGCGTGGAGCTGGAATCTGCTCGAGGAGCCGCAACAGATCGCTTTGCGCAGGCTGTGCCGGTTTCCGGCCGGATTCACCCTCGACGCGGCCGAAGTGGTTGCCGGCGGTCCGGATATCGACGACGTCGCCACGGCCGTGGACGGTCTGGTGAGCCAGTCCCTGCTCACCGTCTTGGACGATGACGAGGGTCTGATCGGCACCCGCTACCGGATGCTGGAAACGGTCCGTGAATTCGGTGAGGAACAGCTCGCCAAGACCGGGTCCGAAGCGGCGGCGGGGATTCCGGGTGCGGTCGACGAGCGCCCCGTGGTGATGGATCGAATGTCACGCTGGGCTCGCGACTTCTCGATCGCCGCGGTGCACCGGTACGTCTCCGATGCGCAGGTGGCCACCGTGCTGTCGGTGGGCGCGGATCTCGACAATCTGACCGCGGTGCTTCGATACGCGCTGGAGCGCAGGGACGCCCGCACGGTGTATCGCGTCTTCCCGGTGGTCGGGACGCTGTGGGTGATGCGCGGCGCGCATATGGAGCTCAGCAGTTGGGCACGTCGGATCGTCGGCTTGGCACCGGAACCCGGCCCGGTGCGCGGTACGGTCGCCGATCTGCAGATGCTCGCGCATCTGCAGATCGGTATGCACATGGTGTACCTGGGCGGCGACCTGCGTGATGTGGCGACCCCGCGGGCGCGGATACGTCGATTGCTGGGTACCGCCATCGATCTCAATGGCGGAGCGCGCTTTCTCGGCGTCATGGCCTGCAGCGATCCCACGGGTGCGGGCATGGCGAGGTTGTTCGCTGATGGCGCTCGTTCGCCGGACCCTGTGGTGCGCGCCGCGGCGCTGTTCATGCGCGCGAATGTCCGGGAGAACTCCGGCCACGTCTACGGCTCCACCAGGGACGCACAGGCCGCCTTGCGGCTGATCGTTGGCAAGGATGTCTGGGGCAGGGCGATGGCGACCCAGCATCTCGGGCAGCTCGCCGGACAGACCGCGCACTACGCCGACGCGGTGGAGAACTACCGCCTCGCCGGGGAGCTGTTGCGCGAGTTGCGCGCTCACGAAGAAGCCGTGGAGATACGCAGCTATCTGGCGTTATCGCTGATCGGCGCGGGGCGGCTCGACGAGGCGCGGCGGGAGTTGGGTTACGCGCTCGGCGCCCCGGATGGTGATCCGGCACACGGATCTTCGATCGACGACCCGCATATCCGGCGCAACCATCGTCTGGCGCCGGTGGTGATCGGGGTAGCGGAACTCGAACTGGCCGAGGGCGATATCGATGCCGGCTTCCGCCACTATCGGCGGGCGCTCGAGCTATACGGCTGGCCCGATGACGAGCCGGTGCCGGGACCGGGCGTCCTGATGACCGCCAGCGGAGCGCTGAACGCGTATGTGCTGCACGGTCGGCCGGCGGTGGCGGAAGATATCGCGCGCACGCTGATTCGCCTCGCGGCGGGCCGACTCGCGCAGTTCTACGATCTGCCGCAGATCGGTGCGGTCGGCAATGCGATCGGCACCTTTCATCTCGCGCTCGAATCCGACTCGGAGATCGGCCTGGAACTGCTGTCGCTGGCCACCAAGGTGATGGCGCGACAGGACAATCCGTCGGCCGAGGTACGGCGGCACCTGGAACTGCATCGACCGACGGTGGGGGATGAGCGGATCGATGCGGCGTTGCGTCGAGCCGCAGGGCTGCGGCGTCGGCAAGCGGCGTCCCGGATCCTCGAACTCCTGCAGGAATTGGCCAGTGACGACGAAAGTCGCGATGGGTGACTTAGCGTCTCCCACCGCGACTTTCGCATAACGGTCGAACCCGAGCGTTACGCCCGGCGCATGTACGCCCGGACCGCGAGCGGCGCGAAGATCGCGATCACGATCACCGAGCCCACCAGCGACCAGATCAGATCGCTGCTGTAGATATTGCCGTTCATCAACTCTCGGGCCGCGTTGACCATGTAGTAGATCGGGTTCGCGTGGTTGATCCCCTGCAGCCAGCCCGGCATGGTGCTGACCTGTGCGAACGCGCCGGACATGAAGGTCAGCGGGAACATGATCATCATCGAGATGCCTTGCACGCCAGCGGCGCTCTTACCGGTGACGCCGACCAGCGCCCAGATCCAGCTGACCGCGAACGAGCAGAAGATCACCACCAGACCGGCGACCACGACACCGACGAATCCGCCGCCGGGACGGTAGCCGAGGCACAGCCCGACGACCACGGTGAGCACGGTCGCGAGACTGTAGCGCACCATATCGGCGATCAGTGCGCCCGCCAGCGCCGAAATGCGGGAAATGGGCAGGGATTTGAACCGGTCGAAGACGCCCCTGTCCATATCCTCGCGCAACTGGGTGCCGGTCACCACCGAGGTCAGGATGACCGTCTGCACCAGGATGCCGGGGATCAGGATCGGCAGGTAGTCGTGCACGTTGCCGCCGATGGCCCCGCCGAAGATGTAGGCGAACAGCGCGGTGAACAGGATCGGTTGAATCGTCACATCGAACAGTTGTTCCGGATTGTGCTTGATTTTCAAGATGCCGCGGTAGGCCATTGTGATCGAGGTCTCGACGGTCTTGCGGAGGCCGATGTTGTTGCTGGCTTCCGGGATCGCGGTGGGCGCGGCGTGCCGCGCCGGGTTTGGTGCGGTGATGGTTGTCATGCCGCGCTCCGTTCCGAATCGTTGTCGTCGTCGGCCGGGTGGCCGGTAATGGTGAGGAAGACCTCGTCGAGGCTCGGCTTGCTGACGGTGATCTCGTCGATCGCGATCTCCCACTCGCGCAGGCGGATCAGCAGATCTGCGGTCATGCCCGCGTCCTTGAGCGGTGCCGTCAAGCGACCGGCCTCCGGCGTGATCTGGGCCTCGACACCGAGGAAGTCGCCGACAACGCGGCGGGCCTCGTCGAGCTGGGCCCGATCGACCAGGGTCAGATGCAGTGCCGAGCCGCCGACCGAGGACTTGAGTTCGTCGGCGGTGCCGTCGGCGATCACCTTGCCGTGGTCGATGACGGCGATCCGGTCGGCGAGCTGATCGGCCTCGTCCAGGTACTGCGTGGTGAGCAGCACCGTCGCGCCCTCGCGGACCAGACGGCGGATGGTCTCCCACATCTGGGCGCGGGTGCGCGGGTCGAGACCGGTGGTCGGCTCGTCGAGGAACAGCAGCGGCGGTGTCGCGATCAAGCTGGCGGCCAGATCGAGGCGACGCCGCATACCGCCGGAGAAGTTCTTGAGCGGCTTGTTCGCCGCCTCGGTGAGGTCGAACTCCTCGAGCAGTTCGACCGCTTTGCGCCGGGAGTCGATCCGGCTCAGGCCGAGCAGGCGGGAGAAGATGATCAGGTTTTCGGTGGCGGAGAGGTCCTCGTCGACCGAGGCATACTGTCCGGTGACGCCGACCAGGGAACGGACGGCCGTCGGTTCCTGAACGACGTCACGGCCGAAGATGCGGGCACTGCCGCCGTCGGGACGGAGCAGGGTGGCCAGCATGCGGATGGTCGTGGTCTTGCCTGCGCCGTTCGGTCCGAGCACGCCGTAGACCGAGCCCTGCGGAACCGCCAGGCTCACACCGTCGACGGCGCGCTGTTCCCCGAACACCTTGACCAGGCCGTCCGCCTCTACGGCGAGCGCTGAAGTTGGTGCGAAAGAAGTCATGCCCAAGACTTTGCGGCCCGCGTCTTGCACGGCACTTGCACCGCGATGTCGCGCATCCTTGCACCGCGATCGCGCGCTCTTGCTCCGGCCGACGCACCTAGGTCCGGCGCTTAAAGACGCGTAGAGGCGGACAGGTGTTCGCGGAGCTTGGCGCGATCCGGCTTACCGGGACCGCGCAGCGGGAGCTCATCCAACAGTGCCAGTTCGCGGGGCGCGGCGAACGAGCCGAGCTCCCGTACAACATGTTCACGCAATTGCTCGAGTGTCGGGGCGGCCCCGGCGGTGGGTACCACCGCGACCGCGACCCGCTGACCGAGCCGGTCGTCCGGCAGTCCGAGCACCACGCATTCGCTGATCCCGGGATGCGTGATCAGCACGGCCTCCACCACCTGCGGGATCACCAGCAGCCCGCCGGTCAAGATCGCCTCGTCGAGTCGTCCGCTGATGCTGAGCACACCGTTCTCATAGGTGCCCGCGTCCTCGGTCCGGAACCAGCCGGGTTCGGCGAACGCCGGATGGTCCGGCTGGCCGCGGTAGCCGGATGCGATCATCGCACCGCCGAGCACTACGCGGCCGTCCTCGATGCGAATCTCGGTGCCGTCCAGCGCGACACCGTCGTACACGCAGCCGCCGCAGGTCTCGCTCATGCCATAGGTGCGAACGACGTTGATACCGGCTGCTTTCGCGCGTTCGTAGACCGGTGCCGGGGTGGCCGCGCCGCCGACGAGCACGCCGTCCAACTGGGTCAGCGCCGCCGCGGCGACGGGTGCGTCCAGGGCCTTGATGAGCTGGGTCGGGACCAGTGCCGTGTACCGGCGCTCACCGCGCATCCCGGAGATGGCACCGGCGAGCGCCTCGGGTAGGAAGCCGCCCGAGACGTCGAGCACAGTGGGTTCGGTATCGGCGAGGATGCTGCGCAACAGCACCTGAATACCCGCGATGTGGTGGATCGGCAGGGCAAGCAGCCAGGTGCCGGGACCGCCGAGTCGATCATGCGTCGCGGTCCCGCTGGCCCGCAGCGCCGCGGAGCTGAGCATGGCGCCCTTCGGGACACCTGTGGTGCCCGAGGTGGACACCACGAGCGCCACCTCGTCATCGATCGGCTCGCCCGGGGATAGCGCATCGCTCAGGCGCTGGGCTTCCCGGCGGTCGCTGGCGGGTATCGGCAACCATGCGGGGCCGTTGCCCTCCAGCACTTCGCGCAAATGTGGCACTACATCGCCGAGTCTCGATCCGGTGGGCATCGGCAGCGTCCGCAGACTTTTACTCACAACTTCGCCTCGCTGTCGCTTGTCTCCGTTGTGCCCAGAGGCGTTGTGCCTGTGGTTCGCTCGCTGCGCTCCCTCACGACGCTGATCGTGTCATGTCGCCGCCGCCTCGGGTGGAACGGGTCGGTTGCTGGGGCGGCGCCGTGAAGCTTGTGCCGCGTCAGGGGAACGGAACTCGGGTACGCCAGACATCGAGACTGCGATTCACTCGGAGGACGGTACTCAGTGGCGGTCACCCGGACGTCGGCGGTCGGGTGGCCATCCGTGCGTTATCGTCCTCGCCGGGGTCGGCATTGGCAACTCGGGCCGTTCGCCCGAGCCGCCGCTGCCGCCGCGATCAATCCGGTGACCAGCGCGAATCCCGCCGAATCGGATGCTCGGCAGGCACCTCGACCAAAACGATCGGCACCCCGTCCGGATCGCGCACCCACATTTCGATCAGTCCCCACGGCTCCTGAACCGGCGGCCGATCGATGCGAATGCCCCGCAGAGCGAGCTCGGCCGCCGCGTCCGAAATGTCGCGTACCTGCAGCCAGAGCGCGCCTTCGAAGGCCGTGGAATTGCCCGATCCACCGTGCGCGGCCACCTCGACCAGCGACTGTCCAGCGAAGAAAACCGTGCCGCCCGGATACTCCCGCGCGATCGCCAACCCGAGTCCATCGCGGTAGAACGCGAGAGTCGTTCGGTAGTCGGCCGGCCGCAGAATGACCCGGCTGCTCAGGATGTCCATCTCAGAAATACCAGGGGTAGGGCGCCCAGTCCGGCTTGCGCTTCTCCAGGAAGGCGTCGCGGCCCTCGACCGCTTCATCGGTCATATAGGCCATCCGGGTGGCCTCGCCCGCGAAGAGCTGCTGGCCGACCAGGCCGTCGTCGAGCAGGTTGAACGCGTACTTCAGCATGCGCTGGGCCTGCGGGGATTTGCCGTTGATATCGGCGGTCCACTCCAGCGCGACATCCTCCAGTTCGGCGTGATCGACAACCTTGTTCACCGCGCCCATCTGATGCATTTCCTCGGCGGTGTAGGGGCGGCCGAGGAAGAAGATTTCGCGCGCGAATTTCTGGCCGACCATTTTCGCGAGATAGGCGCTGCCGTAACCGCCGTCGAAGCTGCCGACGTCGGCGTCGGTCTGCTTGAACCGGGCCTGCTCGCGGCTGGCCAGGGTCAGATCGCAGACCACATGCAGGCTGTGCCCGCCACCCGCGGCCCAGCCGTTCACCAGCGCGATGACCACCTTCGGCATGAACCGGATCAGCCGCTGCACCTCGAGGATGTGCAGCCGTCCCGCACGGGCCTGGTCGACGGTGTCGGCGGTCTCGCCCTCGGCGTACTGATAGCCGCTGCGACCGCGGATGCGCTGGTCGCCGCCGGAGCAGAAGGCCCAGCCGCCGTCTTTGGGACTCGGGCCGTTGCCGGTGATCAGGACCGCGCCCACGTCGGCGGACATCCTGGCGTGATCGAGTGCGCGATAGAGCTCATCGACCGTATGGGGGCGGAATGCGTTGCGCACCTCCGGCCGATCGAAGGCCACGCGGACGGTGCCCTGGTCGATATGCCGGTGGTAGGTGATGTCGGTCAGATTCTCGAACCCTGGAACGGGCCGCCATAGCTTCGGGTTGAACGTCACCCGAGTGATTATTGCCCGCGTCCGTGCACAAGTGGTCAGCGACTTCCCGGCAAACTGCGCTGGCGCCGATCCGGTTACCGACGAGTTCGACTTGACGGTGTAAAACAACGCGATACCGTGCAGGTATGAGTGCAGCATCGGGTAGCGATTCCATAAGGGGTGGCGGTCGGGAGACGGGTGGGCGTGAGGCAGTGAAACAGGTTCCGGATGGGCGATCGGCCGGTCCGCGCATCGACCACAGCGCGGTGGACGAATCCCGGTACGAGCGGCACGGCGGCTTCCCCAAGGTCTCCCGCGCGCGGATCGGGGCGAACTTCGCGCCGTTCGTCGAGGCCATGCGCACGCTGCAGGATCTGGCCGTCTCTGTCGATGCCCCGGACGAGGTCTTCGGTGACGCGCTCGCGAAGGTGCGCGAGTTGAACGAACTGCTCGAGCCCTACCGCGCGCCCGAACTCCAGGGCCCCGCGGGGCGCGCCGTCGAATTGCCCGGGCGCGGCAGCCTTTTGCTGCTGCCGTGGCGGGTGGTCGAGGCCGGGCCCGACGGCATCGAGATGACCGGTGAGTTCCGCCGCTACCATCTCGGCGGCAATGGCGCGGCGCATGGCGGCGTGCTGCCGCTGCTCTTCGACGACCTGCTCGGCATGATCGTGCACTACGCCGGGCGACCGATCAGCCGCACCGCGTATCTGCATGTGAACTATCGCAAGATCACTCCGCTGGAACAGTCGCTGACGGTCCGCGGTCGCGTCGATCGCATCGAAGGGCGCAAGACCTTCATCACCGCGGAATTGGCCGATGAGCAGGGCAATGTCCTTGCGGATTGTGAAGGATTAATGATCCAATTGCTCCCGTGGCAGCCTTAGGCGGGGCTCCGCCTCCGCTCGCCACGCGCAAGGACTGACGGCGGACTTCGTCCGGCTGCGCCCCATTTGCGCAAGAGCGCCGTGTGACTACGCGCACCAGTGCGTATAGTGGCGTGCGCTCGTTCATCGACATCAATCCGGAGGAACCTGAAAGTGGTTGCAGCACTGTCTGAATCCCTGCTCGACGACGCAAAGCGCACGGCCTTCCTTGCCGATGCCAAGGAGGTTCTGGACGCCGAGGTGTCGGACAAGGGTGGTGCGTCGGGCCTGGCCGTCAAGGGTGGGTACGCGGCGGTCAAGAAGATCAGTCCGTCCATCGTGCCGGACGCGCTGGAGTCCTTGGCGCCCAAGCTCGTATCGCAACTGGAGCCGTTCTGGCAGGAATACACGGCGACGGGATCCGGCAAGTTCGCCGACCTGCTGGTCGCCAAGTCCGATGAGGTCGCCGAGGCTTTGCTCGCGGTGACCGACGCGCGTGCCGAAGCCTCGACGCGGCCAGCGCTGAGGAAGGTCTACTCGTCGATGCGCTCCTCGGCCAAGAAGAACGTCATCGAAGCCCTGCCCCGGCTGGGCGACCTTGTTCAGCGCCACGCTTGAGTTGAATTTGCAGCGCCTGCGGCGCTGCGAACGGTCGCTTGTAGGACTCGCTCCGTGGTGGGCGCGTGAGCAGTGATCGTTTGCGCCGCATACCAATCCACTTCGGTGAGGTGGAATTTCGGTCTGCGGCGCATTCCGGCCGCCCGCGTCCGGTGGTGGGCGCGGGCGGCAAAATCCCAGTCGAACACCTGTGTGTGAGGGAGCGCAGCGAGCGAACCATCGGCGCAGGCCCCTCGGGCACAATGGTGCCGAGCGCTAGGGTGCCGAGCGCTGGCGAGGTGCCAGTGTGACCAGGGTGACGGAGACGGCGAGGCAACTGTCTGAGAGGCTGGAGGCGTGAATCCGTCTACAGCGCAGGCGCAGGTGGTCGTCGACGAACTCGCGCGCGGTGGTGTGCGCGATGTCGTGCTGTGTCCGGGGTCGAGGAACGCGCCGCTGGCCTTCGCGCTCCAGGCGGCCGACGCGGCGGGCCGACTCCGGCTGCATATGCGCATCGACGAACGGACCGCGGGGTTTCTCGCCATTGGACTGGCGGTTGCCAGTCGGCTGCCCGTACCGGTCGTGATGACCTCAGGGACCGCCGTCGCCAATCTCGGTCCCGCCGTGCTGGAGGCCAACTACGCACGGATTCCACTGGTGGTGCTCAGCGCCAACCGGCCCTACGAAATGCTCGGCTCCGGTGCCAATCAGACCGTGGAACAGTTCGGCCTATTCGGTAGTCAGGTCCGGGCTTCGATCAGCCTCGGGCTGGCCGAGCAGGAATCCGAATCCGAGCCCTACAGCCAGCAGAACAGCCAGTGGCGCTCGGCGGTCTGCCGAGTGCTCGCCGCGGCCCGCGGCACCCGCTCCGGCAATGCCGGCCCGGTGCATTTCGATATTCCATTGCGTGAGCCGCTGGTCCCCGACCTCGCGCCGGGCGAATCCGCCCCCGCGGGACGCGTCAGCGGCGAGGCTTGGACCTGCACCCAGTACGCGACGCTCGATGTGCCGCTCGACCTGGATCTGACGCCCGACACCGTGGTCATCTCCGGCCATGGCGCGGGGCTGCGTCCGGAGCTCGCCGCGCTGCCGACGGTCGCCGAACCTACCGCCCCCATGCACGGCCCGGCCTTGCATCCGCTCGCGTTGCCGCTGCTGAAGCCGCGTCAGGCGATCATCACCGGGCGTCCCACCCTGCATCGTCAGGTCGCGAAGGTGCTCGCGGATCCGGCCGTCACCGTCTACGCGCTCACCACCGGGCCGCGCTGGCCCGATGTTTCCGGCAATGTGGTCGGCACCGGAACCCGGGCGGTCACCACGGGAGCGCCGCGCGCCGAGTGGCTCGAGTACTGCCGGGAACTGGATGCGAAGGCCACCCAGGTGGTGCACGCCGAACTCGCCCGGCATCCGAAACAGACGGGCCTGCATGTGGCCGCCGTGGTGATGGACGCACTACACGAGGGCGACCAGTTACTGCTCGGCGCGTCCAACCCGGTCCGGGACGCGGCGCTGGTCTCCCATCCGCGTCCCGGCATCCACGTGCTCTCCAACCGTGGCGTCGCAGGCATCGACGGCACCGTCTCCACGGCCGTCGGCGCGGCACTGCACCACACCGGCCGCACCATCGCGCTGATCGGTGACCTCACCTTCCTGCACGACGCCGCCGGTCTGCTCATCGGCCGCGGCGAACCCCGCCCCGCCGATCTGACCATCGTGGTCGCCAATGACGACGGCGGCGGCATCTTCGAACTCCTCGAACAGGGCGATCCGCAGTACGCGGGTGTCTTCGAGCGCGTTTTCGGCACACCGCACGGCATGGACCTGGCCGCGCTGTGCGCCGCGTATCGCATCCCGCACAAGCAGGTCGATACCGAGCAGTTGGCGGTCGAATTGGCCGGACACGCACACGGTTTGCGCGTGCTCGAAGTGGCAACCGAACGCTCCAGCCTGCGCGAGCTACACGCGACGGTGCGCGCCAAGATCGCGCCGTGAGGTCGTATCCGGCCGGACGCGAGTTCGGCAATGGCCGGCGTCGTGTGATCGACGCAGGGGTCAGTACCCAGGCCCAGGTTCGTGATCGTCGTCGAGGGGCACCGCGATCGACTGTTCGACGACATCGGCCGGATCGGCGCTGAATGCGTCCCGGTCGACCGCCGCCGCGAGATCGCTTTCGACGCCGTCGTCCGCCGTGTCTTCGGCGTATGCGGGATCCTCGGGGTAGGCGGGGACGGACTGCTCGACGAGATCGGCTTCCGGAACCTCGTCCAGAGTGCGGGACGTGCTGTGATCGGTCATCGTTCACTCCTCTCCGCGCATGCTTTTCGGACGGGTACCCGGTCTCGCGGAGCGAATACCCGGTGCTGTGGAAATCACAGCGCAGGCGGACAACAGTCCAACACTGTCGAGAATGCTCCTAGTCGCGCTGCACGGCAACCTCCTTGCTACTCGGGCTCCTCGATACGTCGGATCGCCTCGGACGCGTGCGGATCGCTACGCGGTTCGGCGCACCGATGAATTTCGCCGGCATGCCCCGTCTCCATCAGTGCGTGATGTCCGCTGCCGAGGAGACCCGATGCACCCGAATTTCGATCTCGAACCCGCCGCGTCCGCCATGGAAACGGTGGTCGATGGCATTACCGACGAACAGCTCACCGCGTCGACGCCTTGCGTCGACACCTCCGTGCGTGACCTGCTCGCCCATGTCATCGGGCTCACCGAAGCATTCCGGCAGGCCGCGACCAAGGAGGCCGTCGGCCGTTCCGTCCCGCCGGCGGTCGGGCCGGAGACCGCGCTGCCCGATGACTGGCGTTCGCGGATTCCGGCCCAACTGAAGGCGTTGGTCGAGGCCTGGCGCGAACCTGCGGCCTGGGACGGCGAGACCGAGGCGGGCGGCGTGTGCGCCCCTGCGGTGGTGATGGCGATGATCGCATTGAACGAAACCGTCGTGCACAGTTGGGATCTGGCCCTGGCGACCGGTCAGCAACCCGCCGCCGATCCGTCCCATCTGGCCGTCCTGCTCGAATTCCACAGGGAGACACCGGCCGAGGGCACACCGGGCTTGTTCGGTCCGGTCGTGCCGGTGGCCGCCACCGCGCCGGACCTGGATCGCGTCATCGGGCTCACCGGACGCGATCCGTGGTGGACGCGGTGATCACCGATCCGGTCGAGCGCTACTTGCGGCCGAGACCGAGCTTGCGCGCGATGCGCCCCATCAGCTGAGACATCTTGGCGGGGAACGAATCCGGCTCCGGAACGGTGACCGGGCGCACGCGGCCGTTGTGAATCGCGGTGATCCGCCAGCCTTCGGGCGTCCGCACCAGCACCACGGTCTGGCGTGACAGGCGGCGCTCGGGCAGCTGCGAGCGCCACGGCATCAAAACCGATGCGGTGCCGTGCAGGATCGCCACGTCCGGTGTCACGTAGCGGATCGACTCCAGCTGGCCCACCAGGGCCGATCCGGCGAGCACGCCGCGAAAGAGCTTCGATGCCTTCGACGAGGCCGTCGCCGCCCGACTCGGGCTGAATCGCACCGACACTCGCTGCCTCGATGTCGTGCTCGGTCGCGGCCCGCTCGCGGCCGGAGAGCTGAGCGCCCAGCTCGAGTTGAGCCCCGCCGCCACTACCACGGTGATCGACCGACTCGTCCGCGCCGGATTCGTCACCCGCACCCAGGACCAGGCCAATCGCCGCCGCGTCTTGGTCGCGGCCACCGAAGCCGCACAGGCAACGGCCGATGAAATCTTCGGCCCGGTAGGTCGGGCAGGTGCAAAAGCCTTGGCTCGCTACAACTCCGAACAGCTGGCGGTGATCCTCGACTTCTTGCGCACCGCGTTGGAAGTCCACCGCGCTCAAACCGATCACCAGGTAGCCGCCCTGTCCGGCAATCCCGCCCCGAAGTCGCGCCCCCGCACCTGACGCCCTCGCCCGTCGGCCGCGCTGGTAGGCATTCCTTGCGGGTGCCGACGTCGGGTGCTGAAGTACTCGGCCATTGGCCGCCACAAACGAGTCTGCCGCAACCAGTAGGCCTGCAATCCCCATTGGGGGCGGGTATCGAAGTCCGTATCGCTGACGTCATGCATCCTTCGGGGCGGCAGCAGTTTCGGGCTGCGTTGCGAAGATGCCCGCTACGGCTGCTTCGGCAGCGGCCGTGGCCGCGGTGACCGCGGCCGCATCGTCGATCGGGTCGCCGCTTGCGAGGAGTCGGTAGTAGAGCGGGGCCGAGACCGCGGAGAGGACGGCGCGGGCATCGGTGCCCGCCGGAATCTCGCCGCGAGCGATGGCGGCCTCGACGCAGGGCGACCATTCGGTGAGGCGGATGTCGTAGAAGCGGCGCAGGGCGGTCGCCGCGGTCTGGTCGCAGGTGGCCGCGGCGATGACGGCTTGGAAGAGCTTGCCTTGGCGCGGGTCGGTGAGAGTTTTGGCCACCAGTTGGGCGTTGGCGGTGAGATCGCCGAGCAGTGAACCGGTGTCGGCGTGCGGCAGCGATTGTTCGGCCATCTCGACGAGGAGGTCGGCGACGAGTCCGGTGGAGTTGCGCCAGCGTCGGTAGGCCGTGGTCTTGCCGACCTCCGCCCGCGCCGCGACCTCGGTCAGATCCAAATGCGCGAAACCGCGTTCGGCGAGTAGATCGCCCGCCGCCCGCAGCACAGCCTCGCGGACGCGAGCGGTGCGCCCACCAGGGCGAACCGAGCCGGGGGTGGCACTATCAGACTCCATAACGGAACTCCAGTTTCATTTATGGCTCGACGAGTGTATGGTTCGACATGTTAACGGAACTATAGACCCTTTAGGAGTCATTATGGAGTACCGGCGGCTCGGTGCGTCAGGTCTGCTCGTCCCGGCCCTGAGCTTCGGCGCGGGCACCTTCGGCGGGCGGGGCGAACTATTCAGCGCCTGGGGCGATACCGACGCCGAGCAGGCCCGGCGACTGGTCGACATCAGCCTGGAAGCAGGTGTCACCATGTTCGATACGGCCGATGTCTATTCCGACGGTGCCTCGGAGGAGGTGCTCGGTGCGGCCATCAAGGGCAGGCGCGACCAACTGCTGCTGTCCACCAAGGCGAGCCTGCCGACGGGTCCGGGTCCGTTCGAGGCGGGCTCCGGGCGTTCGCGGCTCATCAAGGCGGTGGAGGGCTCGCTGCGCAGGCTCGGCACCGACTACCTCGACCTGTTCCAGCTGCACGCCTTCGATGCGCACACCCCGGTCGAGGAAGTCCTTGCGGCACTGGATGATCTGGTGCGCGCCGGCAAGATCCGCTACCTCGGGGCATCCAACTTCGCGGGCTGGCAGCTGATGAAATCCCTCGCGGCGGCCGACCGGCACGGCCTGCCCCGCTACGTCGCCCATCAGGTCTACTACTCGCTCGTCGGCCGCGATTACGAGTGGGAACTGATGCCGCTCGGTCAGGATCAGGGCGTCGGCGCGGTGGTGTGGAGCCCGCTCGGCTGGGGCCGCCTGACCGGCAAAATCCGTCGCGGCCAACCACTTCCGGCGGGCAGCCGCCTGCACCGAACCGCCGAGGCGGGTCCGCCGGTCGACGACGAGAAGCTGTACGACGTGGTCGATATCCTCGACGAACTCGCCGCCGAGACCGGCAAGACCGTCCCGCAGATCGCCCTCAACTGGCTGTTGCGCCGCCCGACCGTCTCGACCGTCATCGTCGGCGCGCGCAATGAGGAACAGCTGCGCCAGAATCTCGGTGCGATCGGCTGGGAACTCGACGCCGAGCAGGTCGCGCGCCTGGACAAGGCCAGCGCCGCCACCCCGCCGTACCCTTACTATCCGTACTACCGACTGCCGGACTTCGCGCGGCTGAACGCACCCGCGGTGTAGCTGGGTCCGACCCCGCTCAGTAAACGTCGCGGACGTAACGCTTTTCGGCGACCAACTGCTTCTTGAACGCCAACGCACCGTCCTCGTCCAGCTTGCCGTGGATCCTGGCGATGGCGAGCAGAGTGTCGTCGACATCCTTGGCCATTCGCGCGGCGTCACCGCACACATAGATGTGCGCGCCGTCGCGCAACCAGGACCACAGCTCCGCACCGTGCTCGATCATCCGGTGCTGCACGTAGATCCGCTCGCGCTGGTCCCGGGAGAAGGCCAGATCGAGCCGGGTGAGGAAGCCCGAGCGGAACATATCCTCCAATTCGGCTCGGTAGTAGAAGTTCTGGGCGGCGTGCTGCTCGCCGAACAACAGCCAGTTGCGACCGGTGCAGCCGAGGGCGCGGCGCTCCTGCAGGAAGCCGCGGAAGGGCGCGATCCCGGTGCCTGGACCGACCATGATCATCGGTGCGGTCGGATCGAGCGGCGGCCGGAAATGCGGTGCGCGCTGGAGGAAAATCGGCACCTCGTCCGCATCGGCCCGGTCGGCGAGGAAGGTCGAGCACACGCCGCCGCGCCGGGCCGCGGATCCGGTCGCGGCCGGATCGCCGTAGCGAACCACGCCGACCGTGAGCTGCACCTCATCCGGGCTGACCAATGGGCTCGACGAAATCGAATACTGGCGCGGCTGTAGCTTTTTCAGCGTGCCGAGCCATTCGACGAGATCGGCCCGCACCGGAAAGTCGCGCAGCACATCGACGGCCTGCCGGTCCCAGAGGTAGTTGTCGAGTTCGTTGCGGTTATCGCGGCGCAGCAGTTTCGCGAGCCGGTTGTTCGGATTGTGTTCGGCGATGAACGTCAGCAGGTCGTGGCTGACCTTGGTGATGTCGTAGCGAGTCCGCAACGCCTGTGCCAACGGCAGTTCCCGGTCATCGATTTCGATGACGCGACGTCCGTCCAAGCCGGTGGCCGCGAGCCATTCGGCGACCATCGACTCGCAGTTCGCGGGCCACACCCCCAGCGAATCGCCGACCTCGTAAGCGGCTTCCGCACCGCTCAGGTCGAAACCGAATTGCCGCACTTCCTTCGGCGATCCGGCCAGCGAGAGCGCCTCATTGCGGACCAGCGCCGCGGATAACGGCGCGTTGCGGGTGAACGGCGCCGGTTCGGCGCGCTGGGTGCGGCCCAAGGCGGGTGCGGCGGGGCGGGTCAGCACCATTGTGCTGCCACCGACGGCCGTACGCGCCGTTCGGCCACCACCGGGGCCATCCGGAGGTGTCTGCGGCGCACCGCTTTCCGGTCCGTCCAGTGCCGCAAGGACTTCGTCGAGCCAGCGTGCTGCCGCATCCTCGTAGTCGGGTTCGCTGTCCACCCGCGGCAGCAGTCGGCTCGCCCCGCGTTCGGCCAGTTTCGTATCCAGCTTGCGACCGTGCCCGCAGAAATCGTCATAGGAGGAGTCGCCGAGCGCGAACACCGCGTACCGCATACCGGTCAACCGGAGCGCGCTGTCGTCGAGTCGATCCCAGAAGTCGGCGCCGTTATCCGGCGGCCCGCCATCGCCGAAGGTGCTGCTGATCACCAGCACATCGCTGGTCAGCTCAGCCAGTTCGCAGGAATTCATATCGAGCAGCCGTGGGGCGAAACCGGATTCGGCCAACCGCGCGGCCGCTGTCGCCGCGAATTCCTCCGCGGTGCCGGTTTGCGAGGCCCATACCACGGTGATCGGACGCGTGGGCAGATCGACGGGGGCCGCGTCGGCCGCCACGGGAACCGAACCGCCACGGGAGTACATTCCCGCCAGCAGCCCATCGATCCACAGTCTGCTGTGTGGCGTCACGGGGGCGGACTCGGGCAGCACCGGCTGTCCCGTCACCGGAAGTGATTGCAGCGCGGCGAGATATCCGCCCAGGTAGATCCGCTCGACCTCGCTGAGCGTCGGAGCCGTATTCGTGTCGAGCCCGAGCATTGCCGCCAACGGATGCGCCGCGGGCGTCGACTCCGGTACCGATACGACGTCAGTGGGCGCGGGCACCACCGCGACCCGCCGCAACGACACCGCGCACGCCTTGAACTCCGGCTGCAGCGACGCCGGATCCACGGCGTCATTGGTCACCGCGTTGATGGTCAGATATTCGCCCTGCTCGTCATTCCAATGGAACGGTGCGAAGCAATCTCCCGGCCGCACCCGATCGCTGACCAGCACCGGCAGTACGGCCCGCCCACGTCGCGAAGCGATTTCGAGCTGATCGTCGTCCACGACCCCGAGCCGCGCCGCATCCTCGGGATGCACCTCGACGAACGGCCGCCCGTTCAACTTGGTCAGCTTGTCGATCTTGCCGGTCTTGGTCATCGTGTGCCATTGATGCTGCAGTCGGCCGGTATTCAGCACGTACGGGTAGTCGTCATCGGGCATCTCCGCCGGCGCCATATGCGGACGCGGCCAGAACACCGCACGGCGGCTCGGCGTCGCGAACGCCAGCCGGGGCCGCTGCCCGGTGTCATCGACGAAAAGCTCCTGGCTGACACCCTCATTGAGGTAGCGGATCGGGTTACGCACCTGGTCGGGCTCGGCACACGGCCACTGCATCGGGCCTTCGCGCAGCAGGTCATAGCTCATACCGCGCAAGTCGTATCCGGTGGCCGGATTGGCGAACTGCTTGATCTCGTCGAAAACCGCCGCGCTGGACTCGAAGTCGAAACCCTCGAAACCCATCGCGGTGGCGATCTGCGCGATCAGCAGCCAGTCCGGGCGGGCCTCGCCGACCGGATCGACCGAGCGCTGCAACAGGGTGACGTTGCGCTCCGAATTCACCATCACCGCATCGGCTTCGGCCCACAGCGTGGCGGGCAGCAGCAGATCAGCGTAGGCGTTGGTGGCGGTCTCGGTGTAGGTGTCCTGGACGATGACCAGCTCGGCCGCCTCCAGACCCGCGATGACCGTCTTCCGATTGGCCACGGTGGCAACGGGGTTGGTGCAGATGATCCAGGCCGCCTTGATCTGCCCCTCGGACAGTTCGCGGAACATCTCGATGGTGCCGGGACCGGCCTCGGTACGCAGCGTGCCGGGCTCGACACCCCACGCGGTCTCCACGAAGGTGCGGTCGGCGGCGGAGAGCAGGCTGCGCTGGCCCGGCAGGCCCGGCCCCATATAGCCCATTTCGCGCCCGCCCATGGCATTCGGCTGACCGGTCAGCGAGAACGGCCCACTGCCTGGGCGGCAGATGGCCCCGGTGACCAGGTGCAGATTGCAGATCGCGTTGGTATTCCAGGTGCCGTGCGTGGACTGGTTGAGTCCCATCGTCCACAGCGACATCCATTCGCCCGCTTCGCCGATCCAGCGTGCGGCGGTACGGATATCGTCCGGCGCCAGGCCCGTGATCTCGGCGACCCGATCCGGTGCGTAATCCGCGAGGAATTCGGGCATAGCTGCCCAGCCCTCGGTGTGCTCGGCGATGAATTCCTTGTCGATATCATCGTTTTCGACCAGCAGATGTAGCAGCCCGTTCAATAGCGCCAGATCGGTTCCCGGCGCGATCTGCAGGAATAGATCGGCGCGCTCGGCCGTATCGGTGCGTCGCGGATCCACCACGATCAACTTCGCGCCCGCCTTGAGCCGGTCGGCCATCCGCAGATACAGAATCGGATGGCAGTCGGCCATATTCGCGCCGGACACGAAGAACAGATCGGCATGTTCGAAATCGTCATAGGATCCGGGCGGCCCGTCCGCGCCGAGCGACTGCTTGTACCCGGTGCCTGCGCTGGCCATGCACAGCCGCGAGTTGGCCTCGATGTGCTTGGTCCGCAGGTAGCCCTTGGCCAGCTTGGTCGCCAGATACTGCGCTTCCAGTGACATCTGCCCGGAGACGTACAGCGCGATCGCGTCGGGTCCGTATTCGTCCAGGATCGACCGCAGCCGGGTCGCCGCCTCGCGCACCGCCTCGTCGACCGGAACCGGCACCGGCACCTGGCCGCGCTCGGGTCGACGGTATGCGCTCTCCATTCGCCCGGGCGTCCGCATCAACTCCAGGTGGGTGGCGCCCTTGGTGCACAGTCGGCCCGCGTTCGTCGGATGCAGTTTGTCACCGCTGACCTTGGCGATGACCCGAGCGCCGTTTTCGTCGGCGCGGGTCCGGACGGTGATGCCGCAGCCGACGCCGCAGTACGAGCACGCGGTCCGCGCGGTATTACTCGCATCTGCATCCGACATGTCACCGATCATGCTGATCGTCGATTGCGCGGGATTTACCCAACGTTATCGGCAGGTGACAATTTTCCTCACCACGGCAGAGTGTGCTGGTGAGGTGTGGTTCGCGCCACTCGCGAGGTGCGCGAGGTGCGCCATCAGCCCAATTTGTACCCGCGGTGCAGCGCGACGATGCCGCCGGTCAGATTGCGCCACTTCACCGACGACCAGCCCGCGTCGGTGATCCGCGCCGCCAGCCGCCGCTGATTCGGCCAGGCGCGGACGGATTCGGCCAGGTAGACGTAGGCATCCGGATTGCTGCTCACCGCACGCGCGACCTTCGGCAGCGCCTTCATCAGGTACTCCATGTAGATGGTGCTGAAAACCGGCACGATCGGCGTGGAGAACTCACACACCACCAATCGCCCGCCCGGCTTGGTGACCCGCAGCATCTCGCGCAGCGCCTGATCGGTTTCGGAGATATTGCGCAGCCCGTAGGAGATGGTCACCGCGTCGAACGAATCGTCGGCGAAGGGCAGTGCGGTCGCATCGGCCGCCACCATCGGCACATTGCGGAATTTGCCCGCGGCGAGCATGCCCTGGGAGAAGTCGGCCGCCAGGCACCACGCGCCGGATTTCGCCAGGTCGAGCGTGGAAATGCCGGTACCGGCGGCGAGGTCGAGCACCCGCTCACCCGGTCGCGGCGCCAGCGCCTTGCGCACCGCCCGGCGCCAATATCGGTCCTGTCCGAGCGAGATGACGGTGTTGGTCAGATCGTACCGCTTCGCGACCCCGTCGAACATCGACGCGACCTCGTGCGGCTGCTTGTCCAGCGAGGCCCGAACCGACTCCCGCTGCTCTGTTTTCGCCACTGTGTGAACCTACCGCGCGTAGCTGTGGCCCGGCGACGCTCCCACACCGAGCTGGCCCAGACAATCCGTTACCTGCATCACGCCCGGTATTGCATCACGCCCGGTATTGCATCAAGCCCGGTATTGGATCAAGCCCGGTATTGGATCAAGCCCGGTATTGGATCAAGCAGAGTGCGGTAACTGCATCCGGATGCCGGTGACGTCGGCGTAGTGCCCCATCAACTCGGTGCAGATGGCCGGCCAGGTCCGGTGCAGCACCGACTTGCGGGCGGCGCCGGCGAATCGCGCCTGGAGTACCGGATCACGAAGCGCCCCAACCGCACTGGGCAGCAGCTCGGTGAACCGATCCACCGGTAGCAGATAGCCGTTGCGGCAGTGCGCGATCAGATCCCGCGGTCCGCCCGCATCCGGCCCGATCACCGGAACCCCGGCGGCCAGCGCCTCCTGCACGCCCTGGCAGAACGTCTCGTGCTCGCCCGCGTGCACCATGACATCCAGGCTCGCGTAGGCCTGCGCCAGCTCGTCACCACCGAGCTCGCCGGTGAAGATCGCGGTGGGCATCATCCGCGCCAACCGGTCGCGTTCCGGCCCGTCGCCGACGATCACCAGTCGGATCTCCGGATCGCTCGCCAGCACCGCGAGCCGCTCGACATGCTTCTCCGGAGCCAGCCGGCCGACGAACCCGACAATCAACTTGGTCTGCCCGCGCAACCAGGCGGCCCGCAGCTCCGGGCGCTTCGCCGATGGCGTGAACCGGGCGATATCCACCCCGCGACCCCAGCGATGCACCCGCGGAATGCCGTGCCGCGCCAAATCCTCGGCGGCCGCCCGCGAGGGCGCCAGCGTTCGCGTCGCGCCCTCGTGGATGCGCCGCGTCCAGGCCCAGGCCGCGCGGCTGGCCAGGCCGAGCCCGTAGCTCTTCGCGAACCCGGCGACATCGGTCTGATAGATCGCCACCGTCGGCAGGTCCAACCGCATGGCCGCGCCGAGGCCGCCGGCGCCGAGCAGGAACGGCGAGGCCAGATGCACCACATCGGCGTCGAAGTCGTCGATCGCGGCGGTGATCCCCGGTTGCGGCAGACCGACCGGCAGCGAACTGACCTTCGGCACCATGATGGCGGGCACCCGGTGCACCGGGAACCGACCGTGGAAGCGCGGGGCCGCGGGCAGCCCGCGCAGCGTATCCGGCGCGATCACCAGCGCCTCGTGACCGTGCTTGTCCAGGTGATCCAGCACCCGGAGCACGGAATTGACGACGCCGTTCATATTCGGCAGGAACGACTCCGAAACGATGGCTACTCGCACCATCCCAGATTGACCGGCGCATCGCGCCGCACCGTCACGTCGACGTGACCGGCACGGAAAGATCCGGCGAACTGTCGGGGCCGGGCCCGCGGCGGCGCGCCCGAACCAGGATCCAGAGCGTGGGCAACGCGACGCCCCACACCACCACGATCACCGACAGCGCGGGCGCAATCGCCACCCGCACATCACGCCCGGCCACCCGCACCAGATCCGGATCGCTGCGTTTGTATTCCACATTGATCCGCTCACCCGCGGTGAGATTGGTCGGATACAGCACCCCGACCTTCGGATTGTGCGTCTTCCCGTCGGGCGTGACATAGATGACCGCCGAGCGCAGCCGCCCGGCCGAGAGCACCTCCGCCGAGGTCACGCCCTTATCGGAGCTGATCAGATAGTCGTTGCGCCAGGCAGCGAGCACCAGCAGCCCGACCAGCGCGCTGATAACCGTCGCCGCTGTCAGGACCGCGATCCTGGCCCGCCGCAAGCGGTTCGACCGCCGATCAGACTGGCTGGTTTCCGACACCGCAACAGGCTACTTGCCGCCTCCGCTAGCGTGAGCGGCCATGTCCCGAAAATTCAGCTTCACCGTGCCCTACACCGTCCCGGTCGAAGATCTTCACCGGGCACTCACCACCGATGACGTCTGGCGGTCCCGGTTCGCCCGTGCCGAGACGGCCACACTCGATCTATCCCACCCCGATGGTGCGGACACCATTCGTATTCATATGACCGAGAAGGCAAACGAGGACAAGGTTCCGGGCATCGTGCGCAAGGTGCTCAAGAACGATCTGGTGCTTTCGCGCACCGACAACTGGCAGGCGCTGGACGGCGAGATCGCCAAGGGCACCTTCGAGGGCGCTACCGGCGGCATCACCACCGAGATGTCGGGCACCTACGAACTGCGCCCGACCGCCGAGGGCTCGGAGATCGAGGTCGTCGGCACCGTGCAGGTGAAGGTCCCGCTGGTCGGCGGCGCCATCGAACCGCTCGCCGAGCAGCTGCATCACCGGGTACTCAAGAGCGAACGCAAACATATCGAGGAGTGGTTCGCCACCCAGGCGACCGCCTGACTCGGCTGTCCGCCCGTCGCCCCGGCGCAAGCCGGGGCGTGCGGGGGTCGCTCACTGCTCGGCGAAGTCTTCCGGGCTGAATTCCTTCGGCTCCACCAGCACCAGCCAGTTGCCGGAATTGTCGCGGATGATCGCCTCGGTGCCGTAGGGGCGTTCGGCGGGCGGTTGGATGAATTCGACGCCCTTGGCGGTCAGCTCCTCGAAGGTCTTCTGGCAGTTGTCGGTTCGCAATCCGAGCGAGCCGTTGGTGCCATTGGCCAGTGCCCGCCGGATGGCCTCGGCGACGTTCTCATCCAGCGGCGGTCCCGGAATCATCAGGGTGATCTCGAGTTCGCGATGATCCGGTTGCGCGACGCTGACCCAGCGGAACCCGTTGTCGCCCATCGTCACATCGCTGGTCTCGACGAATCCCAGCTTATCGATGTACCACTGCTTCGCGGCGTCCTGGTCGGTGACGTACACGGTGACCAGGGAAACATTCGTAATAGTCATGCCCTAAGGCTAGAAACGCACCGACCTGGGCGCTTCTCCGAAATTGCTGACCTGTGCTCAGCATCCGGACCCGGGCGACTCAACTCGGCGGTTTACGGTCCGACAGTCCGTGCATGAACACATAGCAGCCGGGAATCCGCGGCGCCCCGTCGGCGAATTTGGCTTGATACTCCGACGGCGTCACCCCGACCAGCTGCCGGAACTTACTGCTGAACGATCCGAGACTGCTGTATCCGACCATCATGCAGATCTCGGTCACGGTGAGATTGGTGGCCCGCAGATAATCTTGCGCCCGTTCGATCCGCCGCTCCGCGAGATACGCCGCTGGCGTGACGCGGTAGACCGCCGTGAACGCGCGCAGGAAGTGGTACTTGGAAACCCCTGCGGCAGCGGCCAATTCATCCAGATTCAAGGGCTCGGCATAGTGGCGATCGGCAAGATCGCGCGCCCGCCGCAGGTGTGGAAGCAGGTAGAGCGCAGGCAGTCCCGTCATCTCAGGTGAACGGCGCGAGTTCGTCGAAACGGTAGGACGCCCGGCCCGCGGCCCGCCATGCCCTTGCCGTCAGATCCAGGTCCTCATCGGTGACCAGATTGCCCATCACCCGAACCGCGGTGCGCTGCAGATACTTCGACCGCATCACCGGCGGCCCGCCCAGCGGCACCATCCGCGGATGGGTCGCCAAACCAGCGATCCGCCGCGCCACCGAGAAGGTCCGCCCGTAGCGGGCGCGCAGCAGCTCCGGCCACACCGTGGTGAGATCCGGTTCGTCCAGCAGCCCGGCGAGCATATGCCCGCCCTCCAGGCCGTAATCGATGCCTTCGCCATTGAGTGGATTCACACAGCCCGCGGCGTCACCGATCAGCACCCAGTTGCGCCCCGCGACATTCGAGACCGCGCCACCCATCGGCAGCAGCGCGGATGCGACCGCCCGCAGCGAACCCTCGAACTGCCACTCCGCGCGGCGCAGTGTGGTGTAGTGCTCCAGTAGCGGTTTCAGCGCGATATGCGAGGGCCGTTTCTCGGTGGCCAGCGAGCCGACACCGATATTCACCTCGCCATTGCCCAGCGGGAACACCCAGCCATAGCCCGGCACCAACTCGCCGTCGGCATTGCGCAGTTCCAGATGCGAGGTGATCCACTGGTCGTCACTGCGCGCGGATTTGATGTAGGCGCGGGCGGCGGTGCCGTAGGCGTACTGCCGATGCCAGGTGCGCCCGAGCAGTTTGCCGATCGGGGAGCGCACGCCATCGGCGACGACAAGGATCTCGCAGCCGATATCGCGGGTGCCCGCCGCTGTCTTCACCGTCACACCGGTGACCCGGTCACCCTCGCGGATGACATCAATCACCTTGGTCCCGTCGAGCATTCGCGCGCCGGACTTCACGGCTGTCTCACGCAGTTTGTCGTCGAGTTCGGTTCGGGGAACGGCACTTCCGTAGGTCGGGAAGGAACCGCCCGGCCAGGGCAGCAGCGCCTCGCGGCCGAAGCCGGTCATCCGCAGGCCGTGGTTCACGGTGTGCGCGCGCAGCCAGTCACCGAGCCCGAGGTGTTCCAACTCGGCCGTCGCGCGCGGGGTCAGTCCGTCACCGCAGGTCTTGTCACGTGGGAAGACGGCGGAATCGGTGAGCACGACGTCGCGGCCGGCCCGCGCGGCCCACGCGGCGGTCGCCGATCCGGCCGGCCCGGCACCGACCACGAGCACTTCGGTCCGCACGGGAAGCGCGCTCTGCGTCGGCCCGTCCCCGCCCTCGGGTGTGACTTCCGGTGAACCCATGCGCTCAATACTCGCAGGGCGGTTCCGTTCATGTCGACGGTGCCCGCTCGCGGCACCGACCTTGTGATCGATGAGCTCGGAAAACACCACCGGTGACTGCTTGTAGGTCACTCATGACGATCTATGGAAAAGTGTCTGATACACCGCATAGTGACGGTGTTCATGGGACCCGCGGCGGGGACACGCTAGGTTCTCTACCGTGGGGTCGGACGCATCGCTGGGAGAAGAAATGAGCACATCGGCTATGAGCGAGCGGAGCGAGCGAATCATGGACACAGCGTGCGCCGCTCCCGGCGGAGGTGAGCGCCAGCGAGCCGCAGACGGGAGTGACGAGAGCACTGTGGTGGCCGGGGTCGATCTCGGTGACACCGAGCTCGCCGTGACTGTGCGCAATGGACTCATCGATGTCGAAAAACTCCTGATCGACGAGCTTTCCGACGGCGAGGACTTCCTACAGGAAGCGGCGCTGCATCTGGCAAAGGCCGGCGGTAAGCGATTCCGTCCCCTGTTCACCATCCTCACCGGCCAACTCGGGCCGCGCCCGACCGATCCCGAGCTGATCACCGCCGGCACCGTGGTCGAGCTGGTGCACCTGGCAACCCTCTACCACGACGACGTGATGGACGAGGCCCCGATGCGCCGCGGCGCCCCGAGCGTGAATTCGCGCTGGGGCAACAGCATCGCCATCCTCGCCGGCGACTATCTCTTCGCGCACGCGTCCCGGCTCACCTCGACCCTCGGTCCGGACGCGGTGCGGATCATCGCCGAGACCTTCGCCGAACTGGTCACCGGCCAGATGCGCGAAACCATGGGCGCGCGCGAATCCCAGGATCCGGTGGAGCACTATCTCCGCGTGGTCTGGGAGAAGACCGGTTCGCTGATCGCGGCCGCCGGACGCTTCGGCGGCACCTTCTCCGGAGCCGACACCGAGCACGTCGAACGACTGGCCCGGCTCGGCGACGCGGTCGGCACCGCCTTCCAGATCTCCGACGACATCATCGACATCTCCTCGGCCACCGAACAGTCCGGTAAGACACCGGGTACCGACCTGCGCGAGGGCGTGCATACCCTGCCGGTGCTGTACGCACTGCGCGACGAGGGCACCGAGGGCGACCGCCTGCGCAAGCTACTGGCGCATCCGCTGCAGACCGACGACGAGGTCGACGAGGCGCTCGCCCTGCTCGCCCATTCGCGGGGCATGGTGCTGGCCAAGGAGAAGCTGCAGGGCTACGCGGATATCGCGCATGCCGAACTCTCCGCGCTGCCGTCGGGCCCGGCCAACGACGCGCTGGAGCGCCTGGTCCGCTACACCATCGAACGCGTCGGGTAATCGAGTCGCACCCGTCGAGCTCACATTCGATCAGGAACCTTTGCCCGGGCCACATCGTTGACCTCGTGTAATGCAATAGGGGAGGCGACAACTGATTTCGTGAGCACATGGGTAACTCGCCGGGTACGTCCAGAACCCGACCAGGCACTCGACGCAGGACCTGTGACCATGTCTCGCGGCACCGACTGGTATGGCCTGAATACGCGGAGAGGCGGACATGCACGGGTATGCGAATGGGTTGAAGACCTTCGGGCTCATGATCGGGCTCTCGGCCTTGATCGTGTTGGCCGGGGCGATGTTCCGCAGTCCGACGATCCTGTTCCTGGCGATCCTGCTCGCGGTGGGCATGAATGCCTACGCCTACTTCAACAGCGACAAGATCGCGCTGAAGGCGATGCACGCGCAGCCCGTCAGCGAGCTGGAGGCGCCGGTCATCTACCGCATCGTGCGTGAGCTCGCGACCACCGCGCGCCAGCCGATGCCGCGGCTCTACATCAGTCCGACCAACGCTCCCAACGCCTTCGCGACCGGACGCAGTCCCCGGCACGCGGCCGTCTGTTGTACCAGCGGCATCCTGCAGATTCTCGACGAGCGGGAGCTGCGCGCCGTACTCGGCCATGAGCTATCGCACGTCTACAACCGCGACATCCTCATCTCCTCGATCGCCGGCGCACTGGCCGCGGTCATCTCCGGCCTGGCCAACCTGGCCTTCTTCGCCTCCATGTTCGGCGGCAACCGCAACGGTGCGGGTCCCAACATATTGGGCGTCATCCTGATCACGCTGCTCGGCCCGATCGCCGCGACCCTGGTCAAACTGGCCGTCTCCCGCTCCCGCGAATACCAAGCCGACCAGTCCGGCGCCGAGCTGACCGGCGACCCGCTCGCGCTGGCCTCGGCCCTGCGCAAACTGGAGCGCGGCGTGCAGGCCGCCCCGCTGCCCCCTGAGCCCCAGTTGACGGCCCAGTCGCATCTGATGATCGCCAACCCCTTCCGTGCCGGTGAGCGCGCGGCCCGGTTGTTCTCGACGCACCCGCCCATGGCCGAACGGATCGCCCGCCTCGAGGAAATGGCCGGCGGACCCCGCAACTACTGATGCCGAGAACCGCTGGCGCTCAGTCGAGTTCGGCCGCCAGTTCGTGTTCATAGGCGCGCAGCGTCGCCACGAACAGCTGCCGCTGCTCGGCGTCCAACGGTGCGAGCACCTTTCGCCACGCCCGCGCGCTGCCGCCGAGCCACGCATTGACCGAACTCTCATGCGCTGCGGCGATACCCACGATGGTGCGTCGTCGATCCGCCGCATCCGAGCGCCGTTCCAATACCCCCTGGCGGCTCAAATCGCCGACCATCAGGCTGACCGTGGTCGGCGCCACCTCGAGCCGCGCCGCGAGATCGTTGACCGTCATCGGCCCCTCGAACACCAGATTCGCGAGCAGCGACAGATGTCGCGGCGCGAGCGAAAACGATTGCAACTCTTCGGGAACGCGCATTTTCTTCGCCCGCCCCACCACCCGGGGCATGAGCAACAACAGGCTCCGGATGCTCTCCTCGACCGCCATCCCCGCGCCGGCCCGCTCGCTCGTCGACATCTCCGGCACCTCCGACATAGCCGTTGAATGAGAAACCCCCGCCGATCATCATGATCGACGGGGGTTTTCGGTGGCAGGTGTAGGATTCGAACCTACGTAGGCTTTCACCGACAGATTTACAGTCTGCTCCCATTGGCCGCTCGGGCAACCTGCCGTCGCGCTTCTCGGCGCGCAGAGCAGCTTACAACGAACCCGCACCCAGAATGCAAACCGGCTGGCCATCGGCCATGCGACAGGACTACGGTCGCGCTCCGGGGTAGAACTGACGGTGACCGATTTTCGATCCGTAGTGACTGCGGATCGCTGGAAAAGGTCAGCCAGAACCCGTTGGACCCGCCAGGACAGGAGCGAAGTGTGGCCGATTCGTCTTTCGATGTTGTCAGCAAGGTCGACCGTCAGGAGGTCGACAACGCTCTGCATCAGGCGGAGAAGGAGCTGAACACCCGCTACGACTTCCGTGGCACCGGCGCGACCATCGAATGGTCCGGTGAGGACAAGATCGTGCTGACCGCCGAGGCCGAAGAGCGAGTCAAGGCGGCGCTGGATGTGTTCAAGGAAAAGTTGATCCGCCGCGATATTTCGCTCAAGGCATTCGATGCCGGCGAACCCGCGGCCTCGGGCAAGACCTACAAGATCACCGGCACGCTGGTGCAGGGCATCGATACCGAGCATGCGAAGAAGATCTCCAAGAAGATCCGCGACGAAGGACCCAAGGGCGTCAAGGCGCAGATCCAGGGCGAGGAACTACGCGTCTCCAGCAAGAAGCGCGACGATCTGCAGGCGATTATCGCCCTGTTGAAGGGTGAGGACTTCGGCATTGCGCTGCAGTTCGTCAATTACCGGTAGGGTGGCGGCTGAAGGGTGGTCGGAAAACTGCTCTGACCACCCGGTTTGGAAGTGCGACCGGTGAGTGTGTAACCTCGTTCAAGACTTCGCCGCGCCGGGGTCGAGTTCGAAGATCGCGGTGCGGAGCTAGTCATGCCCCCTTAGCTCAGTCGGCAGAGCGTTTCCATGGTAAGGAAAAGGTCAACGGTTCGATTCCGTTAGGGGGCTCGCCGGATTGCCGGTGGTGACCGACTCGGCATCTCCAAGGTTGGGCGCGGCACACCAAGGCAATGCGACCCCGTGGCGGTGTAGCTCAGTCGGTAGAGCAAACGACTCATAATCGTTGTGTCGCCGGTTCAAGTCCGGCCATCGCTACCAAAGACCGATCAGACCATCTGGTTGACCCGAAAGAAGGAATATCGTGGCCGCGAAGTCCACCGATGTCCGGCCAAAGATCACCTTGGCCTGCGAGCAGTGCAAGCACCGCAACTACATCACCAAGAAGAACCGGCGCAACGACCCGGATCGGCTGGAACTGAAGAAGTTCTGCCCGAACTGCGGCACGCACCGGGGGCACAAAGAATCCCGCTAGTCCACCACGCGTGCCGCTGCCGCGTTGATTGACTTCCGGGTTGCGTCCCGGGTTCTCGGTTCGTGACACTTGCCAGGGCCGGACAGTCATGTCCGGCCCTGACGCATTTCACGGGTTACGAGTGCGGTGGGCGAACGAGCGATAGCGAGAGAGCGATCAGGCACAGCCGCCCATGCGGTCACGACGGAGCCGAGCGCTAGCGAGGTGCAGTCGTGACCGCTCGTCGACTCCCAGGTGCGGGGTCAGATAGGTACAGTCCTCCCGTGACAATCAACACCGGTACAGACGAAGCGGTCGCAACGGACGAAGCGTTCGACCCGGCGGCGCATGCCGCGGCGATGGTCGGTCATCACTACCGCGTCGACGACTACTACGAGGTCGGCCGCGAGAAGGTGCGTGAATACGCCCGCGCCGTGCAGGACTACCACCCGCTGCACTGGGATGAGGACTCCGCCCAGGAGTTCGGTCACGACAGCCTGCTCGCCCCGCTGACGTTCATCTCCCTGGTCGGCATCCTGGCCCAGCGCAAGCTCTTCGAGCAGATCGTCACCGGTTACGACCTCAGCCAGATCATGCAGACCGATCAGATCCTGGAGTTCCACCGGCCGATCAAGGTCGGCGATCAGCTGGTCTGCGATGTCTACCTGCACTCGTTCCGGCAGGCCTTCGGTGGCGACATCATCGTCACCAAGAACATCGTCACTTCGAACGACGAGCTGGTGCTCACCACCTACACCACGCTGATCGGCCGCAGCGGCGGCGATATCGACCCGAATCTGCAGGGTGCGGTCCGCAACGTGCTCATGCACGGTATCGACGAGGACGCCCCCAGTCATCACCCGCGTACGCCACTGACCGCCGGTGTGCCGCCGGTGCCGGTCAGCACGGTGCTCGAGATCGCGCCGAGCAAGCACGCATTGAACTTCGAGGACGTCACCGTCGGCGACGAGCTGCCTGCGCGCACCGTCCGGCTGACCCGCGGCGATCTGGTGAACTACGCGGGCGTCTCCGGCGACGCGAATCCGATCCACTGGAGTGACGAGGTCGTCAAGCTGGTCGGCCTGGACAATGTGGTCGCGCACGGCATGCTCACGATGGGCCTCGGCGGCGGTTTCGTCACCTCCTGGCTCGGCGATCCCGGTGCGGTCAAGGAGTACAACGTCCGCTTCACCAGCCCGGTCTACGTCGGTTCCGAGGAGCCCGCCGAGGTCGAGTACACGGGTAAGGTGAAGTCGGTGGATCCGGAGACCCGGACCGCGGTCGTCGCCATCGTGGCGAAGTCGGCGGGCAAGAAGATCTTCGGACGCGCGACCGCGACGGTGCAGCTGGCTTGACCTGGTCGGGTGACCCTGATTGGCAAATGCCGCGGGCGGTAACGTACACTCAGATTTCTGGGGTCACCAGCCGCTGCGCGCTGCTCTGCAAGGGCTGGTTCCAGGTGAGTCCGCCAGGATTCGCCAACGGGGCCGGTCGATTGCCGGGGTGGCGCGCGTGTTGTGTGACAGCAGAGAGCAAGACCGAAAACTGAATACCGAACAGTGGCTGGACAGCTGTGATCGTCCAGCCGAAGGGGCGTAGCTCAACTGGCAGAGCAGCGGTCTCCAAAACCGCAGGTTGCAGGTTCAAGTCCTGTCGCCCCTGCCCTGGATGCCAGCGACGAAAGGATCGACGTGGTCGACGAGCGGGAACCTCGCCGCGGCGCGCACGGCGCCGAGGATGACGACGACTCCGCCGTCGCTCGTCCGAGCGGCAAGCGATCCGCTCGGCGGACTCGCACCGCGTCGCAGGCCGATACGGGTTCGATCGCCACGATCGACCGGCCCTCATCGGCCAAGGCAACCAAGAAGACCGATCGGGCCGAGCGCAAGAAGACGGGTAACCCGTTCAAGCGTTTGATCAAGTTCCTGCGCGAAGTAGTCGCGGAACTGCGCAAGGTGATCTGGCCCAACCGGAAGCAGATGGTCACCTATACGAGCGTTGTTCTGGTGTTCGTGATCTTCATGGTCGCGTTCATCAGCGGGTTGGATCTGGCGTTCATCAAGGGTGTCAACTGGCTGTTCGGCTAGCTGAACGCCGCTTGCGACTGCTTGCGGGTCGCTCGAAACGGTCAGCCGGACGCCGGTAGCCGATTCCGGGTCGGCCGCGTTTTCGCGCCCGGCCCGGTACGCAAAGGATGTACGTGACGACACAGGAAGCGAGTGCCCCAGTGAGCACCCCGGAGAACGACACAACCGACGAGTTCCCGGTCGATGAAGCGGTGGCGACCGTCGAGGAGTCCGCGGACGTCGAGGCGTCTGTGGTCGACGAATCCGAGCCCGCTGACACCGAACTCGCCGCTGACGCCGCGCCTGTTGATGCCGAGCCCGCCGATCCCGTCGCCGAGATGAAGGCCGCACTGCGGCGTGCACCCGGTGACTGGTACGTGATCCACTCCTACGCCGGGTACGAGAACAAGGTGAAGGCCAACCTCGAGACCCGCGTGCAGAACCTGGACCTCGAGGAGTACATCTTCCAGGTCGAGGTGCCGACCGAAGAGGTCACCGAGATCAAGAACGGGCAGCGTAAGCACGTCAACCGCAAGGTGCTGCCCGGCTACATCCTGGTCCGGATGGAGCTCAACGACGAGTCCTGGGGCGCGGTGCGCAATACCCCCGGTGTTACCGGATTCGTCGGCGCCACCTCGCGCCCGTCCCCGCTGTCCATCGATGACGTGGTGAAGTTCCTGGTTCCGGCCGCGCAGCAGCAGAAGAAGCCTGCTGCCGAGGCCGCTGGCGCCGCTTCGGCCTCGACCGATCTCGCGCCGAAGCCGGTCATCGAGGTCGACTTCGAGGTCGGCGAGTCGGTCACCGTGATGGACGGCCCGTTCGCGACGCTGCCCGCCAGCATTTCCGAGGTCAACGCCGAGCAGCAGAAGCTCAAGGTGCTCGTGTCGATCTTCGGTCGCGAGACCCCGGTCGAGCTGGCGTTCACCCAGGTCGCGAAAATTTAGACTGTTCAGTCAGCGGCAGGTGAATTGTCCTGCCGAGGATCACAACACCTTGGACTTGCAAAGAGCAAGGAAAACAGACACCTAGGAAAGAAAGATGCCCCCCAAGAAGAAGAAGCTCGCCGGGATCATCAAGCTTCAGATCCAGGCCGGCCAGGCGAACCCGGCTCCTCCGGTCGGCCCCGCGCTCGGTCAGCACGGCGTCAACATCATGGAGTTCTGCAAGGCGTACAACGCCGCGACCGAGTCGCAGCGTGGCAACGTCATTCCGGTCGAGATCTCGGTGTACGAGGACCGGTCCTTCGACTTCAAGCTGAAGACCCCGCCCGCCGCTCGCCTGCTGCTCAAGGCCGCCGGTGTGCAGAAGGGCTCGGCCGAGCCGCACAAGACCAAGGTCGCGAAGGTCACCATGGATCAGGTCCGGGAGATCGCCAAGACCAAGCAGGAAGATCTGAACGCCAAGGACATCGACCAGGCGGCCAAGATCATCGCGGGCACCGCTCGCTCGATGGGTATCACCGTCGAGGGCTGAGTTCCCGTCGTCCCGGACTCGATCCGGGATCCAGGTGGGAGGGTCGGCCAGACCCGCAAACCACGTCTGAACCAGAACATTTAAGGACAGAGAATCATGGCAAAACGAAGCAAGGCGTATCTCGCCGCGGCCGAGAAGGTCGACAAGACTCAGCTCTACTCCCCGCTGGCCGCCGCGCGCCTGGCGAAGGAGACCGCCACCGCCAAGACCGACGCGACCGTCGAGGTCGCCGTTCGTCTCGGTGTGGATCCCCGCAAGGCCGACCAGATGGTCCGCGGCACGGTCAACCTGCCGCACGGCACCGGTAAGACCGCCCGCGTCATCGTGTTCGCGGCCGGTGAGAAGGCCGCCGAGGCCGAGACCGCCGGTGCGGACGCTGTCGGCGCCGAGGATCTGATCGAGCGGATCCAGGGCGGCTGGCTGGACTTCGACGCCGCGATCGCCACCCCGGACCAGATGGCCAAGGTCGGCCGGATCGCGCGTGTCCTCGGCCCGCGCGGCCTGATGCCGAACCCGAAGACGGGCACGGTCACCAACGATGTGACCAAGGCCGTCAACGACATCAAGGGCGGCAAGATCAACTTCCGCGTCGACAAGCAGGCCAACCTGCACTTCGTCATCGGCAAGGCGTCCTTCGACGATGCCAAGCTGGTGGAGAACTACGGCGCCGCGCTGGACGAGATCCTGCGCGCCAAGCCGTCGACCGCCAAGGGCCGCTACGTCAAGAAGGTGACGGTCTCGACGAACACCGGACCGGGCATCCCGGTGGACCCGAACCGCACCCGCAACCTCCTCGATGAGGATGCGTAAGTAGCACCCGAGCCTCGGTAGCTCACCGCACAGGGCGGGAACGCGATTCGCGTTCCCGCCCTGTGCGCGTATTCGGACTAATTCGCGCGCGGCGATGGTTGGCCCTGAGGTGACCGCTGTTCTGCTCATATCCGGGAGCACGCGTAGTGCCTCGACCAATACCGCCGCACTGCGCACCGTGGCGGCGATCGCGCCCGAGGGGATCGAAACCTTCTGGTACCAGGGCCTCGCCGAGCTTCCGGCGTTCAGTCCGGATGATGACGGGACCGGCCATCCGTCGGTTGTCGCACTGCACGAACATATTTCGCGCGCCGACGCGGTCCTGCTCTGCACCCCCGAATACGCGGGCACCCTCCCCGGCAGTTTCAAGAACCTGCTCGACTGGACCGTCGGCACCGCCGACCTCTACGAAAAGCCAACGGCCTTCCTCAATGTCGCCGCCCAAGGTCGCGGCGAAGGCGCCGCCGCCACCCTGACCACGGTGCTGGGTTACGTCGGTGCGATCGTCGACCCGGCCACCTGCGCCCGCCTCCCGGTAGCGCGCGACGCCGTCGACGCGACCGGCCTGGTCACCACCCCCGAATTCCGCACCGGCGCACTACAGGCACTACACCGCCTGGTCCGCCAAGCGACACTTGCACCCGCCTGACCCATCGCCTCGACGGGCAGTGGCCCTGGGGTTCTGCGGATTTGGGTCAGCCCAGCATTGCCACGAGAAGTAGACCCCGTTTTGGCAGATCGTGGGCACGCCAGGTACTCTGGGCAGCAGTAATCGACCAGTTCGATAACTACCCAATCCGTTCTACCGAAGACCGTTGGTCGCTGTGCCCGTATGGGTGTAGTCGAAGGTCCGGCGATATCGCTGGCGGCCCACGCAGGGAGAGCCGAGGCTGGGAATCTAGGTCCGGGCTTGCCCGGGTCGAGAATTCTATTGCGCCCCGGAACGCTCTGCGTTCGGGGCGTTTGCTTTGTCGCTGACCCTTTCGAGCGACCTGCAAGCAGTCGCTAGCGACCCCCTGGTACTCGGCAGTTCGAATACGAACCGACATCCAGAGAGGAGGCGAAGTATGGCAAAACCCGAGAAGGTCACCGCGGTCGCGGAGATCGCGGAGCAGTTCAAGAGCTCGTCGGCCACCGTCATCACGGAATACCGTGGTCTGTCGGTCGGCAAGATCACCGATCTGCGTCGCGCGCTCGGCGAAGGCGCTACCTACTCCGTCGCCAAGAACACCCTGGTCAAGCGTGCGGCCGCGGAAGCGGGCGTCGTGGGCCTGGACGACTTGTTCGTCGGACCGACCGCCATCGCCTTCATCAAGGGTGAGCCGGTCGACGCAGCGAAGGCCATCAAGACCTTCGCCAAGGACAACAAGGCGCTCATCATCAAGGGCGGGTACATGGACGGCGCCGCGCTGTCCGTTGCCGAGGTCGAGAAGATCGCCGACCTGGAGTCCCGCGAGGTGCTGCTGGCGAAGCTGGCCGGCGCCATGAAGGGCAATCTGGCGAAGGCTGCCGGTCTGTTCAACGCTCCCGCTTCGCAGGTGGCCCGCCTGGCCGCCGCCCTGCAGGAGAAGAAGCAGGCCGAAGAGGGCGGCGCGGCCGCCGAGTAACACCCATGCGGGTGACTCGTGCGCGACTCGCCCTCATAGACAACCAACTACCGAAAGGAAACAACAATGGCCAACGTTGACGAACTGCTCGAGACCTTCGGCAACATGACCCTGCTCGAGCTGTCGGACTTCGTCAAGAAGTTCGAGGAGAAGTTCGAGGTCACCGCGGCTGCTCCGGTCGCCGTCGCCGCCGTCGCCGGTGCCGCTCCGGCCGAGGCCGTCGAGGAGCAGGACGAGTTCGACGTCATCCTCGAGGGTGCGGGCGACAAGAAGATCCAAGTCATCAAGGTGGTCCGGGAGATCGTCTCGGGCCTGGGCCTGAAGGAAGCCAAGGACCTGGTCGAGGGCGCCCCGAAGCCGATCCTGGAGAAGGTCGCCAAGGATGCGGCCGAGGCTGCCAAGGCGAAGCTGGAAGAGGCCGGCGCCAAGGTCTCCGTCAAGTAATTCGCGAGCCGGCTTTTTCGAGCGACCTGCAAGCAGTCGCTCGCGGCACGCCTGACGGGCGGTCCCCATTGGGGGCCGCCCGTTTGCTTTGTCCGTGGCGTGGCCACGGTAACGCGAATACTGAGAGAGATTCGGGGTTACTCTTCGGTCAGGTTGGGGTGTGCCGCGTCAAGCTCATGGGATACAGTGACCGCACCCACTGTGACGCGACACACCGTGATACCGAATAGCGCGGTTCGCCGGTGGGCTGCTCGCTGAGAAATTGTGGAGGTTTGGCGTGGGCGTCGAGGTCAGGACCGAGGGTGTTACGAAGTCTTTCGGTTCACAGCGTATTTGGCAGGATGTCTCCCTGACGCTGCCCTCCGGGGAGGTCAGCGCGCTGCTCGGCCCCTCGGGTACCGGTAAGTCGGTCTTTCTGAAGTCTCTTATCGGTTTGCTGCGTCCGGAGCGCGGCTCCATCTTTATCGATGGCACCGATATCACTACTTGCTCCAATAAGGAGCTGTACGAGATCCGCAAGCTGTTCGGTGTGCTGTTCCAGGACGGTGCGCTGTTCGGGTCCATGAATCTGTTCGACAATGTCGCGTTCCCGTTGCGTGAGCACACCAAGAAGACCGAGTCCGACATCAAGAAGATCGTGATGGAGAAGCTCGAGCTGACCGGTCTGCTGGGCGCGGAGAACAAGCTGCCCGGTGAGATCTCCGGTGGTATGCGCAAGCGTGCCGGTTTGGCCCGTGCGCTGGTGTTGGACCCGCAGATCATCCTGGTCGACGAGCCGGACTCGGGTCTGGATCCGGTGCGTACCTCTTACCTGTCGCAGCTGTTGATCGATATCAACGCGCAGATCGACGCGACGATCCTGATCGTCACGCACAACATCAACCTGGCTCGTACCGTCCCTGACAACATCGGGATGCTGTTCCGTCGCTCGCTGGTCATGTTCGGCCCCCGTGAGGTCTTGCTGACCTCCGAGGAGCCGGTGGTCAAGCAGTTCCTCAACGGCCGCATGATCGGTCCGATCGGTATGTCCGAGGAGAAGGACGAGGCGCAGATGGCGCGCGAGCAGGCGCTCGTCGACGCCGGACACCACCACGGTGGCGCCGAAGAGGTCGAGGGCATCATTCTGCAGATGCGTGCCACGCCCGGAATGCCGGTGCGCCAGGCAGTGATTCGTCGGCAGGCGCGCGTCCGCGAAATCATGCATACCCTGCCGCACGCGGCCCAGGCGGCGATCCGTGACTCACTTGATCAGAGCGACGACACGCAGGTGATGGCGTATCAGAACGGCGACCAGGGTGGATACCAGGGTGGGTCATTCGACACTACCGTGCGCCACAACACAACTAACGGGTAACATCTGCGATCGTGTATTCCACCCTGGCGCGATTGCGGACTCCTCTGGAGTCGGGGTTTGGCCAGGCCGGCAACATCTTTGCGCTGTTCATCGACGTACTGCGCAAGACGTTCAAACGGCCTTTCCAAGTGCGCGAATTCATCGAGCAGTCGTGGTTCATCGCGAGTGTCTCGATCTTGCCCAGCGCACTGGTCGCCATCCCATTCGGTGCGGTTGTCGCGCTGCAGACCGGCTCTTTGATCAAACAACTCGGCGCCGAATCCTTTAGCGGCGCTACCAGCGTGCTGGCTACCGTCCAGCAGGCCGCCCCCGTTGTCACCGCGTTGATCATCGCGGGCGCGGCCGGATCGGCGGTCGCCGCCGATCTCGGCTCGCGCACCATCCGTGAGGAGATCGACGCGATGGAAGTACTCGGCGTCGATCCGATCCAACGGCTGGTGGTGCCGCGCGTACTCGGCATGATGCTGGTCGCGGTGCTGCTCAACGGCCTGGTATCGGTGGTCGGCATCGCCGGAGGCTATTTCTTCAATGTGCTGCTGCAGGGCGGCACGCCCGGCGCCTACCTCGCTTCGTTCTCGGCACTTGCGCAGTTGCCCGACCTTTGGATCGGCGAGATCAAGGCATTGATATTTGGTCTGCTCGCCGGCGTGATCGCCGCGTACAAGGGGTTACATCCCAAAGGGGGCCCGAAAGGAGTCGGAGACGCGGTGAACCAATCCGTGGTTATCACGTTCATGGTGCTGTTCTTCGTGAACTTGGTCCTGACCCTGGTGTATTTGCAAGTCGTCCCCGCCAAGGGCGCCTGACCCGTGGCCACCCCCTATCGCCCCCCGGTCCTGGCCAAGTCCGCCCGCCGGGTCCGTGAGATCGCGCGCATGCCGGTGAACATCATCGACCGCGCCGGCGATCAGATGTCGTTCTACTCCAAGGCCATTGCCTGGATTCCGCGCACCGCCGTGCACTACCGCAAGGAGGTCATGCGGCTGCTGGCCGAGGTGACCTTCGGCAGCGGTGCGCTGGCCGTCATCGGCGGCACCATCGGCGTCATCGTGTTCATGTCCGGTTCGGTCGGCGTCGTCGTCGGCCTGCAGGGCTTCAAGGCACTGGACTCGCTCGGCAGCTCGGTGCTGACCGGCTTCCTCACCGCCTACATCAACACTCGCGAGATCGCGCCGCTGGTCGCCGCGTTGGCGCTATCGGCAACGGTCGGTTGTGGTTTCACCGCCCAGCTCGGCGCGATGCGGATATCCGAGGAGATCGACGCGCTCGAGGTGATGGCGGTGCCCGGTGTGCCGTTCCTGGTCACCACCCGGGTGATCGCGGGCTTCCTCGCGGTCATCCCGCTCTACATCGTCGGCCTGCTCGGCACGTTCCTGGCATCGCGGATGATCAGCATCTGGTTCAACGGACAGTCCAGTGGCTCCTATGACCACTATTTCAGTCTGTTCCTGCCACCCGAAGACGTCTTGTATTCATTCGTCAAAGTGCTGGTCTTCGCGTTCGTGATCATCATGGTGCACTGCTATTACGGCTTCAACGCCACCGGCGGACCGGCCGGAGTCGGCGTCGCCGTTGGCCGCGCGGTGCGCGCGGCGATCGTGTTGGTGAACGTGCTCGACTTCTTCCTCAGCCTCGCCATCTGGGGCACCACCACGACAGTGCGGGTCGCCGGATGAGCGAGCGTAGCGAGCGAACAATAGACACAGCCGAGCAGCGCGCTCGTGCCGGAGCCGAGCGCCAGCGAGGCGCAGGCATGAGCGAGCGAACAATAGACACAGCTGAACAGATCATGGCCAGTGAGGTGCCGTCATGAGTAACGGCACGCAAATGTGGCGCGCGACGGAGAAGTTGCGCATCCGGCTGCTCGGTATCGCGTTCTTCGTGATCTGTGCGCTGTTCCTGGCGACGACGATCGCGATCTACAACAAGGCGTTCGTCGAGACCGTTCGGGTCGATCTCATCACCGACAGCGTGGGAAATGCGTTGACCCGCAACGCCGATGTGAAGGTGCGTGGCGTCAATGTCGGCGAGGTGCGGTCGAGCCGGTCCGAGGGCGGCAAGGTGACCCTCGACCTGGCGATCGATCCCGGCAAGGCCGAGCAGATCCCGGTCAACGCGACGGCCCGGCTGCTGCCGAAGACGCTCTTCGGTGAGCGGTATGTGGACCTGGTCATTCCCGACGATGCCAGCAAGCAGCACCTGACCGATGGTGTGACCCTCCATCAGGACACCAGCGGCAATGCCATCGAGATCAGCAAGCTGCTCGATGACGTGATGCCGCTGCTGCAGGCGATTCCGCCGCAGGATCTGGCCTCCACCCTCGGCGCACTGTCGCAGGCGCTGTCCGGCCAGGGCCTCGCGCTCGGTGAGTCGGTCGACAAGTTGGACAACATCTTCCGTGACCTCAACGGCGTCATGCCCGATATCAAGCAGGATCTGGTGAGTTTCGCCGATGTGGCCGCGACCTACTCCGATGCCCTACCGCAACTGGTCGACGCGTTCGACAATCTGCGCACCACCAACGCGACGATCGTGCAGCGCCGCCCGCAGATCGACACCCTGTTGGCCACGCTGAATCCGACCGCGGCCACCACCGCGGACTTCCTGATCGCCAACCGCGACAACATCATCGACCTGGCCGCCGACTCCCGCCCCGCGCTGGAACTGCTGGCCACCTACTCACCGACCTACACCTGCGCGCTGGCGAACTTCGCCAAGATGAAGCCGCGCATCGACCAGCTCATGGGCATGGGCACTTCGCGGCCCGGCTCGCGGGTGAGCATCGAGTTGACCAACACTCGTGGCAAATACCTGCCCAACCAGGACGAGCCGCGCTGGCTGGATACCCGAGGGCCCTGGTGCGTGCCGGAGTACCCGGTCTTCACCGATCCCGGGCAGTACACCGGCGGACCGAGTAATGACGGCTCCTATGCCGTCCCGAGCCGTAACCCTGGCGACCAGGTCAGCGGCAAGTTGGAGGCGCCGCAGTTCGGCGTGTACCCGGCCGCGAACGTGCCGACCACGGTGGGTTCGGCGACCGAACAGCAGACCCTCGGCACGATCTACGGTGCGGCGAACGGTGTTTCGCCGGACCAGGTGCCCAGCTGGGTCACCAGGATCGGTGCGCCCGCATTCCGTGGCAGCGAGGTGAGCGTGCGATGAAGGAAAGGATGCGCGGCCTCGGATCGCCGCTGACCAAGCTCATCATCTTTGTCATCGTCACGATTTTCGCGACGACGATCCTCGGGCTCTCGATCGCCAACTACTCCGGCGGCGGCACCGCGTTCAAGGCGCGATTCACCGATGTCACGTCGCTCAATCCGGGTGACGAGGTGCGCATCGCCGGTGTGCGGGTCGGCAAGGTCACCAGCGTCTCGATCGTGGACAAGCGCCAGGCCGAGGTCGGTTTCGAACTGACCGACCGCAATTGGCTGCCCGCCTCCACGACGGCGACCATCCGCTACCGAAACCTGGTCGGCCAGCGCTATATCGCCCTCGAGCAGGGTGCGGGCGAGCAGGGCCGCAAGCTCAACAAGGGCGCGACCATTGGGCTCGAGCACACCAGGCCCGCGCTGAATCTGACCACCCTGTTCAACGGCTTCCGTCCGTTGTTCCAGACGCTCACCGCCGATGATGTGAACAAGCTGTCCTACGAGATAATCCAGGTCTTCCAGGGCGAGCAGGGCACCATCCACGATCTGGTGGCGACCACCGCGAACCTGACCAACAAGATCGCCGACAAGGACGCCGTCATCGGTGATCTGGTGCGGAATCTGACGGCGGTGCTCAACGCCGTCAACGAGCGCGAGGGCCAGTTCGATCAACTGATCGTCAATACCGAGGCGCTGGTCAGCGGGCTGGCCGCCGAGCGCGACACGATCGGCAGTTCGGTCACCTCGCTGGGCAATCTGGCCTCGGCCACCGCGGATCTGCTCGTGCCGACCCGCCCGACGCTGCAGGGCTCGATCGCCGGGCTCAGCCAGCTGACCGGCACTCTCGACGAGCGCAAGGATGAAGTGAACACGGCACTGACCAACCTGCCGATCAAGATGGAAAAGCTCGGCCGTGCCGGCAGCTACGGCTCCTGGTTCCAGTTCTATCTCTGCGGTATCGACATCGTGGTCGGGCCGGGCGCGGTGGACGCGCCGCAGCTCAACCTCCCCGCCGGACTGCCGACGGTCAACCAGCCGCTCTACACCAACGCCGCGCCGCGCTGCCAAGGGAAGGGTGGTCACTGATGGACGACCGGATCCTGCTCGGTAAGCGCAGCCCCGCGTTCATGGGCGTGCTCGGCCTGGCCATGGTGCTGCTGGTGACGATCTCCGCGTTCTTCCTGGACCGGCTGCCGATCATCGGCGCAGGCACCAAGTACACCGCGGAGTTCTCCGAGGCCGCTGGCATCAAGAAGGGCAATGAGGTTCGTATCGCGGGCGTGAAAGTCGGTGCGGTATCGGATGTTCGGCTCGACGGCAGCAAGGTGCTCGTCGACTTCCGCACCCAGGACGCCTGGATCGGCAACGAGACCACCGCTTCGATCCAGATCAAGACCGTGCTCGGGCAGAAGTATCTGGCACTGGATCCGAAGGGTTCCGGGCCCGCCGATCCGAGCAAGGCGATTCCGTTGTCGCGCACGGTAGCGCCGTACGACGTGGTGGACGCGTTCAGCGATGCGGCCAAGAGCATCGATCAGATCGACACCGCGCAGCTGGCCACCAGCATGCAGGTGCTGTCGGAGGCGTTCGAGACGACCCCGCCGGAGATCCGCAACTCGATCGACGGTGTGGCCCGGCTCTCGGAGACCCTTGCCAAGCGCGATGAAGAGCTGAAGAAGTTGTTCGCGGCGACCAGGCAGACCACCGGGGTGCTCGCGGACCGCAATCAGCAGTTCGAGCGGCTGCTCGCCAACGGCGGACAGCTGTTGGCCGAGTTGAACATTCGGCAGCAGTCGATTTCACAGCTGCTCAGCGGCGCCAGGACGGTGTCGGCCGAGCTGAGTGCACTGGTCGCCGATAACGAGGCGCAGATGGGGACGGCGCTGACCAACCTGAAGGCAGCGATCGACCTGCTGAACGACAACCAGCAGAACATCTCCAAGACGCTGGAGCTCGCGGCCCCGTTCTACGGCCTGTACGCCAACGTGCTCGGTACCGGCCGCTGGTTCGACGCGGTGATCGTGAATCTGGTCCCGCCCGGCCTGCCGGAGATTCCGGGCGATCGTCCGCCGGTGCGCACCATGGGAGGTAACTGACGTGGTGGACTGGCCTCGTAAGGAACCGCTGACCGCACTGCGGTCGTCGGGTCGCGGCACCAAGGCGGCCATCGTGATCGGCGTGATCGCGGCGCTGGTCGCGGCCGGAGTGCTCTGGTGGGTCTTCGACCGGATGACCACGACCAAGATCACCGCGTATTTCGACCGCTCCGTCGGCATCTACGAGGGTTCGGATGTGCGGATCCTCGGCGTGCCGGTTGGCAGTGTGGATTCCGTTGAGCCGCAAGGTGATCAGGTCAAGGTCGTGATGAGCGTCGACCGCAGTTTCGACGTCCCCGCGGACGCCAAGGCCGCGCAGATCACGCCCTCGATCGTCTCCGATCGCTACATCCAGCTGACCCCGGTCTACACCGGCGGGCCGAAAATGGCGCGCACCGCGACCATTCCGCGCGAGCGCACGGTCACCCCGGTCGAGGTCGACCAGCTGTACAAGAGCATCACCGAACTCTCGGATGCGTTGGGCCCCAACGGCGCCAACAAAGAGGGCGCGGTGAACGAATTGGTGCGCACTTCGGCCGCGAACCTGGCGGGCAACGGAGAGGCGTTGGCCAACACCATCACTCAGCTCTCGCGCGCGACGCGGTACCTGGGTGACACCCGCGGCGATATCTTCGACACGGTCAAAAATCTGCAGACCTTCGTCACCATGCTGGCCCAGAACGACCAGCAGGTGCGGCAGTTCAATGTCCAGCTCGCGGATCTGTCCACCTTCCTCGCGGGGGAGCGGCAGAACCTGGGCGCGGCGCTGAACCTGCTGTCGGTCGCGCTGGGCGATGTCGCCCGGTTCATCGATGAGAACCGCGATCTGGTCCAACAGAACGCGCAGGGCCTGACCACGCTCACCGCGACGCTGGCCAAGCAGCGCGATGATCTGGCCGCCACGTTGCCGGTGCTGCCGCTGGCGCTGAGCAACCTGATCAATATCCACAACGCGGAGTCCGGCACGCTCGATATGCGCGCCAACTTCACTGATCTGCAGGACCCGTTCGGCGTGGTGTGCAAGATGCTGGATCTGAGCAAGCTGATGCCGGGCGATCCGAAGTTCGAGGCGCTCGGCAAGCAGATGCGCCCGATCCTGGAGCACTGCAAGGAGATCACCGATCAGATCACCGCGGGCGTGCAGACGCCGACGTTGATCCTGCCCTTCGGCATCCTCAGCAATGAGAACGAACAGCGCGCTCCGGTGCCGGGGACCGTTCCGGGTACCCCGTCCGATCAACTTCCGCCCTCGCAGGGAGGTGGCCAGCGATGAACAAGCGAATCCGTTCGGTGGCACGCACTCTCTCCGTAGCGACGGTGGTCGGGATGAGCGCGGTCCTGGTGACGTCGTGCGCCTCCGACGGTATTTACGCGGTCCCGCTGCCCGGCGGCGCCGATGTCGGTGCGCACCCGATGACCATCGATATCCACTTCGACGATGTGCTCGATCTCGTGCCCCAGTCCGCGATCAAGGTCGAGGGCGTGGCAGTCGGGCGGGTCGAGGACATCGCGCTCGCGCCGGACGGCTGGACCGCGAGTGTGCGCGCCGTGGTGAACTCCTCGGTCGACCTGCCCGCGAACGCGCGGGCCGAGGTGCGGCAGTCGAATCTGCTCGGCGAGAAATTCATCGAACTCGCCAAGCCCGCCGAGGAACCCGACTCCAAGAAACTGACCAATGGCTCGGTCATCCCGGTCGACCACACCCGGCACGCGACCGAGGTCGAGCAGGTGCTCGGCGCGATGTCGCTGTTGCTCAACGGCGGTGGCGTCGCGCAGCTGCAGCCCATCGTCACCGAGTTGAACAAGACCCTCGGCGGCCGTGAGGAGCGGGTGCGCTCACTGCTGGATCAGGCCAATCAACTGATCGGCGGGCTGAACGAGCAGGTCGACGACATCACCAGGGCGATCGACGGACTCGGCACGCTGAGCAGTCGGGTGAGCACCCAGACCGATCAGATCAGCAAGATCATCGATGAGCTGCCGAAGGGCATCAAGATCCTGAACGAGCAGCGGCCGCAACTGATTGCGCTGCTCCAGCAGCTGGATCGGGTGGGTCAGGCCGGTTTCGACGTGCTGAACCACTCGAAGGACGATCTGATCAAGGATCTGACCTCGCTGCGCCCGACGCTGCAGGAACTCGGCAAGGCCGCACCGGATCTGGTCACCGCGCTGCCGCTGGTGCCGACCTACCCGTTCCCGGACTCGACGCTGGAGGGCACTTTCGGCGGGCAGGTGAACACCTGGCTGTCGGTGGATCAGCAGATCGGTGTCACGCTGAGCAATCTCGGCGTCGGCAAGGGTGATCCGGTCTACATTCCGCCGCCCTACGGCCCGGAGGTGCCGGTGAATCCGACCAACCCGTACTACGGCGGCAATGGCCCGCGCCCGGGCTGGCCGACGGTTTCGCTGCTGCCGCTGCCGCCCAATATGCCTCGCTTCCCGGCCGGTCTGCCGCAGCTGCCGACCGATCCGCTCGGGGCGATTCTCGATCAAATCGCACCGGGAGGTGGCCAGCGATGACCCGTCTGGTGCGCTATCAGCTGATCGCGTTCGCGGTGATCGCGGTGCTCGGCGTGGTTTACGTCGGCGCGAAGTACGTTCGGCTCGATCACATGCTCGGCATCGGCGAGTACAACGTGAAGGTCGACGCCAAGCAGACCGGTGGCATCTACAAAGGTGCGGAGGTGACCTACCGCGGCGTTCCGGTCGGCCGGGTCGGCAATCTCGAACTCACCGATTCGGGTGTGGCGATCGATCTCGTACTCGATTCGGGCGCGCCGAAGGTTCCGGAGTCGGCCCGCGCCGTCATCGCCAACCGTTCGGCCATCGGTGAGCAGTACGTCGATCTGCAGCCCGATGCCGACCACGGCCCGTATCTGCGCGACGGTTCGGTGATCACCTCGGCGACCACCCCGATCTCGGTGGAGCAGCTCGTGCAGAGCGTCGATACCTTCACCCGTTCGGTCGACCTCACCGCGCTGAACACCACCGTCACCGAACTCGGCAAGGCATTCGACGGCAAGGGCGACGATCTCAAGGTCTTCATCGATTCGCTGAACAAGTTCACCGCGACGTTCAATGACACACTGCCGCAGACGATTCAGCTGATCCGCGACGGCCGGATCGCGCTGGGCACCCAGGCCGATCAGTCGGGCTATATCCGGCAGTTCAGCCAGGGCCTCGACGAACTCACCGCGCAGCTACGCTCCAGCGATCCGGATATCCGCCGGCTCATCGGCACCGGCACCGACGCGGGCGAGCAGATCACCGCGTTGCTGAACGAGAGCGGCGGTGCGCTGACCGAGGATCTGACCAACCTGCGGCAGCTGCTGGTGTCCATCTCGCCGAAGTTCTACGCGCTGCGCCCGCTGCTGCAGATGATTCCGGGGCTGTCCATCGGCGCTTCGTCCACCGCGCCCGGCGACGGCACCAGCCACTTCGGCCTGGTGCTCGAAGCGAACAACCCACCCGCCTGCACCCAGGGCTACGAGGGCACCCAGGCCATCCTGAAGCAGATGAAGCGGGAGAACCCGGACTTCGACGACACCCGCGATGAATTCCCGTTCAACAAGGACGCGAAATGCACTGTGCCGTTTGGTAATCCGACGGCGGTACGGGGCGGAGCGCGCGCCGATCTGGCCGATCCGAATATCACGCAGCCGTGGGACTCGACCCCGAAGACCGATCCGGAAAAGCTGAACCTGAACCCGATCGCCGTGCAGATGGCCACCATGCTGGGGGTCACGCCCAAGCGGTGAACAGGACCTATGCGGCTACTCCGCAGTAACTGAAGTTAGGGTGTCTCGCTGTGACCGTCGATATGTCCAAGGAAACGCCGGAATCTACCGAGGCCGATTCCGCGGAATCCGATGCCGCGGCTCCCGAGACGCCGGCATCGCATCCCGTGCCGTCGACCGTCGCGTCCGCTGACGTCCCGGCCGGTCGACCACGTGTCCCGGTCACCCTGGCCTCGATGATCATGGCCGTTCCGCTGGTCATCGCGTTGATCGCGGCGGCCTGGTTCGGCACCGGCTGGGTGCGCGCGGCGTTCTTCACCGACGCCCCGCGCGCCGAGGCGCGTGATACCGCGCTCGCCGATGCCAAGCAGGCCGCGATCAACCTGATGTCGCTGGATCCCAACGATGTCAACGGTTCGATCAAGCTGATCCAGTCGTCGATGACCGGATCGCTGCTCGACGATGCCACCAAGACCCAGGAGCAGTTCCGCCAGCAGGCCAACGAGGCCAAGACCAGGTTGGAGTCGAAGGTCGTCGGCTCCTCGCTGACCGCGCTGAACTCCGAACGCGACCATGCCTCCGCGCTCATCGTGCTGCAGACCACCCGGACCGCCCCGGATGTCGCGCCCTACGCCTACCGCCAGACCTGGGCCCTGGACCTGGTCGAACAGGGTGAGGTCTGGAAGGCCGAGAAGGCGAGTCCGCTCAGTCAGCCCGTCCCCGTGAACCAGCCGGCCGCCGGGCAGCCCGGTGCGACCGCACCGTCCGCGGGCGCCGCCGCGCCCAAGCCCGGATCGTAGGAGAACCCGCTATGGCATCGCGTCGACCAGTCAATCGGGTCACTCCCCGTAACCGTCCCACCGTCGGCCGCACCGCGGCCAGTGCCGGATCCGCGGCCACCCGCCGCACCGCACGTGCGACCGACGAATCGACCGTGACCACGAAGCGCCGGGCGCAGCTCGCCGGTGCCACCGAACCGGTCCGTCCCGCCCGCCAGCCCGCACCGTCGCGGCCGTTGGCGCAGCGGCTGCGCCTGGGACGCGGTTGGGGCCTGGTCGCGGCTCTGTTCGTCGTCACCGTGCTGCTGGGTGTTTTCGCCGCGGTCGCGGCATTGCGCCCCGGCATCGACGATTCGAACGACGCCTATATCGACAGCAAGGCCACCGAGGAGGTGACCGCGGCCGCCTCGCACGCGTTGAAGACCATCTACGCCTACGACGTGAACAAGCTCGACGGCTACAAGGATGCGGTGCACTCGGTCGTCACCGGGCAGATGCTCGCCGATTTCGACAAGTACGCCGATACCAATCTCGCCGCCCTGAAACAGGCGCAGACCAGCGCCGATGCGCTCGCCGATCCGATCGGGGTGACCTTGCTCACCGATGATCGGGCCGAGCTGCTGGTGAACTTCGTGGTCAGCGCGAACAAGAACGGTGTCGCCCAGCAGAGCGCCTCCGGTCCGATCGTCGTGAAAATGCAGAAGGTGGACGGCAAGTGGCTGGCAGCGGCCATCGTCGATCAGTGATCCGGGCGGTATAAGCCCAGCGGGGCAGGGGATCTGGCCGATCACCCGGTCGGCCCTGGCACTTGACGAGTTTCGCAAGACCCGTCACGCTATTCACAACAGCGGCAGCTGTCACAGTGGCTTCTAGCGCCCCGTGGCTCCCGACGCAGCCAGCGATTCGGACACGGCACGCGGCCATATTGGTCACGGCGAGCCGCCACGCGACGGCTTGTTCGGGTGGTACTTTGACACCGCCTTGCGTATTGGTGTACGGTTGGACGTTGCGCTGGCTGCCTCCTGTCCATACCTCGATTTGCACACGTAAGTTCCACCCTTCCGGTGTTACTTCTGTTGTTGCCTGTTCGGGTTTCGTTCGGGTTGTAACCAGCGGAATTCGTAGCAGACAAGCGACGGTCGCGGACCACCACGCGACGCGCGTGAGGTGCTGGAAGGACGCATCTTGGCAGTCTCCACCCAGACCAAGGCAGTTGCCGGAATCCCCGGAGCCCCGTTGCGGGTGTCTTTCGCGAAGATCCGTGAACCCTTGGAGGTGCCCGGACTTCTCGATCTACAGACGGACTCATTTGCATGGTTGATCGGTTCGCCTTCATGGCGTGAAAAGGCCGCTTTGCGCGGCGACGGCGGGCTAACAGGCGGACTCGAGGAGGTGCTCGAGGAGCTGTCGCCGATCGAGGATTTCTCGGGCTCGATGTCCCTGTCTTTCTCGGATCCTCGTTTCGAGGAGGTCAAGGCCTCCATCGACGAGTGCAAAGACAAAGATATGACCTACGCGGCGCCGTTGTTCGTCACCGCTGAGTTCATCAACAACAACACCGGTGAGATCAAGAGCCAGACGGTCTTCATGGGTGATTTCCCGATGATGACCGATAAGGGCACGTTCATCATCAACGGCACCGAGCGCGTCGTAGTTTCGCAGCTGGTGCGTTCGCCGGGTGTGTACTTCGATCACAGCGTCGACAAGGCCACGGAGAAGGATCTGCACAGTGTGCGGGTCATTCCGTCGCGCGGGGCTTGGCTGGAGTTCGATATCGACAAGCGCGACACCGTCGGTGTGCGTATCGACCGTAAGCGCCGTCAGCCGGTCACCGTGCTGCTCAAGGCGCTGGGTTGGACGAACGAGGAGATCGTCGAGCGTTTCGGCTTCTCCGAGATCATGATGTCGACCCTGGAGAAGGACAACACCGCCGGTCAGGACGAGGCGCTGCTGGACATCTACCGCAAGCTGCGTCCGGGCGAGCCGCCGACCAAGGAGTCCGCGCAGACCCTGCTGGAGAACCTGTTCTTCAAGGAGAAGCGCTACGACCTGGCGCGCGTCGGTCGCTACAAGATCAACAAGAAGCTGGGCATTCACCTCGGCGAGCCGATCACCGCGTCGGTGCTCACCAAGGAAGACATCGTCAGCACGATCGAGTATCTGGTGCGCCTGCACGCGGGTGATCGTGCGATGACCGCGCCCGGTGGCGAAGAGGTTCCGGTCGACGTCGACGACATCGACCACTTCGGTAACCGTCGTCTGCGCACCGTCGGCGAGCTGATCCAGAACCAGATCCGGGTCGGCTTGTCGCGCATGGAACGTGTCGTTCGCGAGCGGATGACGACTCAGGATGTCGAGGCGATCACGCCGCAGACCCTGATCAACATCCGTCCCGTGGTGGCCGCGATCAAGGAGTTCTTCGGAACCTCGCAGCTGTCGCAGTTCATGGACCAGAACAACCCGCTCTCGGGTCTGACCCACAAGCGCCGCCTGTCGGCTCTTGGTCCGGGTGGTCTGTCCCGTGAGCGCGCCGGTCTGGAAGTCCGTGACGTGCACACCTCGCATTACGGCCGCATGTGCCCGATCGAGACCCCGGAAGGCCCGAACATCGGCCTGATCGGTTCGCTGTCGGTGTACGCGCGGGTCAATCCGTTCGGCTTCATCGAGACGCCGTACCGCAAGGTGGTCGACGGCAAGGTCACCGATGAGGTCAAGTACCTCACCGCCGACGAGGAGGACCGCCACGTTCGTGCGCAGGCCAACTCGCCGGTCGCCGCCGATGGCAGCTTCCTCGAGGACCGCGTGCTCTGCCGGCGGGGCAATGACGAGAACGAACTCGTTCCCGCCGCCGAGGTCGACTACATGGATGTTTCGCCGCGGCAGATGGTTTCGGTCGCGACCGCGATGATCCCGTTCCTCGAGCACGACGACGCCAACCGCGCCCTGATGGGTGCGAATATGCAGCGCCAGGCCGTGCCGCTGATCCGTTCCGAGGCCCCGATCGTGGGCACCGGTATGGAGCTGCGCGCCGCGGTCGACGCCGGTGACGTCGTGGTGAACGAGAAGTCCGGCGTGGTGGAAGAGGTTTCGGCCGACTACGTCACCGTGATGGCCGATGACGGCACCCGTAAGAGCTACCGGATGCGCAAGTTCGCGCGCTCGAACCAGGGCACCTGCGCGAACCAGCGGCCGATCGTGGACGAGGGTCAGCGGGTCGAGAACGGCCAGGTGCTGGCCGATGGTCCGTGCACCGAGAACGGTGAGATGGCGCTGGGCAAGAACCTGCTCGTCGCGATCATGCCGTGGGAGGGCCACAACTACGAGGACGCGATCATCCTGTCGCAGCGCCTCGTGGAAGAGGACGTCCTGACCTCGATCCACATCGAGGAGCACGAGATCGACGCCCGCGACACCAAGCTCGGCGCGGAGGAGATCACCCGGGATATCCCGAATGTCTCCGACGAGGTCCTCGCGGACCTGGACGAGCGCGGCATCGTGCGTATCGGCGCCGAGGTTCGCGACGGCGACATCCTGGTCGGCAAGGTCACCCCGAAGGGGGAGACCGAGCTGACCCCGGAGGAGCGGTTGCTGCGCGCGATCTTCGGTGAGAAGGCGCGCGAGGTGCGCGACACCTCGCTGAAGGTGCCGCACGGTGAGTCCGGCAAGGTCATCGGTATTCGCGTGTTCTCGCGTGAGGACGACGACGATCTGCCTCCGGGTGTGAATGAGCTGGTGCGCGTGTACGTGGCGCAGAAGCGCAAGATCCAGGACGGCGACAAGCTCGCCGGTCGCCACGGCAACAAGGGTGTTATCGGCAAGATCCTCGCGACCGAGGACATGCCGTTCATGCCCGATGGCACTCCGGTGGACATCATCCTGAACACCCATGGTGTGCCGCGTCGTATGAACATCGGCCAGATCTTGGAGACCCACCTCGGGTGGATCGGCAAGGCGGGCTGGGATGTCGGCGCCGGTGCGGACGGCTCCCGTCCGGATTGGGCGCAGGCGCTGCCGGAGGAGATGCTGGCGGCCCCGGCCGACTCCAACATCGCCACCCCGGTGTTCGACGGCGCCCGCGAAGAGGAGCTGACCGGTCTGCTCTCCTCGACCCTGCCGAACCGTGACGGTGAGCGCATGGTCGACGACAACGGCAAGTCGACGCTGTTCGACGGCCGTTCCGGTGAGCCCTTCCCGTACCCGGTTGCGGTGGGCTACATGTACATCCTGAAGCTGCACCACCTGGTCGACGACAAGATCCACGCCCGTTCGACCGGCCCGTACTCGATGATCACCCAGCAGCCGCTCGGTGGTAAGGCACAGTTCGGTGGTCAGCGCTTCGGTGAGATGGAGTGCTGGGCCATGCAGGCCTACGGTGCGGCGTACACGCTGCAGGAGCTGCTCACCATCAAGTCCGATGACGTGGTCGGCCGCGTGAAGGTCTACGAGGCGATCGTCAAGGGCGAGAACATTCCGGAGCCGGGCATTCCGGAATCCTTCAAGGTGCTCCTCAAGGAACTCCAGTCGCTGTGCCTCAATGTCGAGGTGCTGTCTTCGGACGGCGCGGCAATCGAGATGCGTGACGGCGACGACGAGGATCTGGAGCGCGCGGCCGCGAACCTGGGCATCAACCTGTCCAGGAACGAAGCCGCCACCGTCGACGATCTGGCGAACTAGGCGGTAGGTCGAATGCCGTTTCCCCGTAGCGATTGCTTGCAGGTCGCTCGAAAGGATCACCGTAGCGATTGCTTGCAGGTCGCTCGAAAGGATCAGAACGGCATTCGGCTCCGCGTTCCACCAACTAGTGAACTTTTGCTCGAATTCGACCCGAATAGGGGAAAGGAAGTTACGTGCTAGACGTCAACTTCTTCGATGAACTCCGGATCGGCCTTGCCACCGCCGAGGACATTCGGCAGTGGTCCTTCGGCGAGGTCAAGAAGCCGGAGACCATCAACTACCGCACGCTCAAGCCGGAGAAGGACGGCTTGTTCTGCGAGAAGATCTTCGGTCCCACCCGGGACTGGGAGTGCTACTGCGGTAAGTACAAGCGCGTCCGCTTCAAGGGCATCATCTGTGAGCGCTGTGGCGTCGAGGTGACTCGCGCCAAGGTGCGCCGCGAGCGGATGGGCCACATCGAGCTGGCCGCGCCCGTTACCCACATCTGGTACTTCAAGGGCGTGCCCTCGCGCCTCGGGTACCTGCTCGACCTGGCTCCGAAGGATCTGGAAAAGATCATCTACTTCGCCGCCTACGTCATCGTCGGCGTCGACCAGGAGCTGCGTCACAATGAGCTCTCCACGCTCGAAGCCGAGATGGAGGTCGAGAAGAAGGCCGTCGCCGATCAGCGTGACGCCGACCTGGAAGCCCGCGCCCAGAAGCTCGAGGCCGATCTGGCCGAGCTCGAGGCCGAGGGTGCCAAGTCCGACGTGCGCCGCAAGGTCAAGGACGGCGGCGAGCGCGAGATGCGTCAGCTGCGCGACCGCTCCCAGCGTGAGCTGGACCGGCTCGACGAGATCTGGACGACCTTCACCAAGCTGTCGATCAAGCAGCTCATCGTGGACGAGATCCTCTACCGCGAGCTGGTCGACCGCTACGGCGAGTACTTCACCGGTGCCATGGGTGCCGAATCCATCCAGAAGCTGATGGAGCAGTTCGACATCCCGGCCGAGGCCGAGAACCTGCGGGAGACCATCCGCAGCGGTAAGGGCCAGAAGAAGCTGCGCGCGCTCAAGCGGCTCAAGGTCGTCGCGGCCTTCCAGACCAACGGCAACTCGCCGATGGGCATGGTGCTCAACGCCGTTCCGGTGATTCCGCCGGAGCTGCGTCCGATGGTTCAGCTCGACGGTGGCCGTTTCGCCACCTCCGACCTGAACGACCTGTACCGCCGCGTGATCAACCGCAACAACCGCCTCAAGCGACTGATCGATCTGGGTGCGCCCGAGATCATCGTCAACAACGAGAAGCGGATGCTGCAGGAGTCTGTGGACGCGCTGTTCGACAACGGCCGTCGTGGCCGTCCGGTCACCGGACCGGGTAACCGCCCGCTGAAGTCCCTGAGCGATCTGCTCAAGGGCAAGCAGGGTCGTTTCCGGCAGAACCTGCTCGGTAAGCGCGTCGACTACTCGGGCCGTTCGGTCATCGTCGTCGGTCCGCAGCTCAAGCTGCACCAGTGTGGTCTGCCCAAGCTGATGGCGCTGGAGCTGTTCAAGCCGTTCGTGATGAAGCGTCTGGTCGACCTGAACCACGCGCAGAACATCAAGTCCGCCAAGCGGATGGTCGAGCGTCAGCGTCCCCAGGTGTGGGATGTCCTCGAAGAGGTCATCGCCGAGCACCCGGTGCTGCTGAACCGTGCGCCCACCCTGCACCGCCTCGGCATCCAGGCCTTCGAGCCGCAGTTGGTGGAAGGCAAGGCCATCCAGCTGCACCCGCTGGTGTGTGAGGCGTTCAACGCCGACTTCGACGGTGACCAGATGGCCGTGCACCTTCCGCTGTCCGCGGAGGCGCAGGCCGAGGCTCGCATCCTGATGCTGTCCTCGAACAACATCCTGTCGCCCGCCTCGGGTCGACCGCTGGCCATGCCGCGTCTGGACATGGTGACCGGCCTGTACTACCTGACTCGCCTCGAAGAGGGCGCGAAGGGCGAATACAAGCCGGCCGCAAAGGATTCGGCCGAGTTCGGTGTGTACTCCTCGCCCGCCGAGGCGCAGATGGCGGTGGACCGCGGTGAGCTCACCGTGCGTTCGCTGATCAAGGTGCGCCTCATCCACCAGCGCCCGCCGAAGAACATCGAGGCGGAGCTGTTCCCGGAGGGCTGGAACCGCGGCGACGCGTGGATTGCCCAGACCACCCTTGGTCGCGTGCTGTTCAACGAGCTGCTCCCGGCGGACTACGCGTTCATCAACGAGCAGATGCCGAAGAAGCGTCAGGCGACGATCATCAACGATCTGGCCGAGCGCTATCCGATGATCGTGGTCGCGCAGACCGTCGACAAGCTGAAGGACGCGGGCTTCTACTGGGCCACCCGATCCGGGGTGACGGTCTCGATGTCCGACGTGCTCGTGCCGCCGGAGAAGACCGAGATCATGGAGCGCTACGAGGCGCTCGCCGATCAGATCGAGAGGAAGTACCAGCGCGGCGCCCTGGATCATCAGGAACGCAACAACGCACTGGTCAAGATCTGGCAGGAAGCGACCGAGGAGGTCGGTACGGCGCTGCGTGCGCACTACCCGCCGGACAACCCGATCATCACGATCGTCGAGTCGGGCGCCACGGGTAACTTCACGCAGACTCGTACCCTCGCCGGCATGAAGGGTCTGGTGACGAACCCGAAGGGTGAGTTCATCCCGCGCCCGATCAAGTCCTCCTTCCGTGAGGGCCTGACCGTGCTCGAGTACTTCATCAACACCCACGGTGCCCGTAAGGGTCTGGCCGACACCGCGCTTCGTACCGCCGACTCGGGTTACCTGACCCGTCGTCTGGTGGACGTCTCGCAGGACGTGATCGTGCGCGAGCACGATTGCGCCACCGAGCGCGGCATCATCGTGACGATCGCCGACAAGCAGGCGGCCGGATCGCTGATCCGGGACGCGCACGTGGAGACCTCCGCGTACGCCCGCACACTGGCATCGGACGCGGTGGACGCCAAGGGCAATGTCGTGATCGGGAAGGGCGCCGACCTCGGCGACCCGGCGATCGAGGCGCTGCTCGACGCCGGTATCACCGAGGTGAAGGTCCGCTCCGTGCTGACCTGCACCACCGGCACCGGCGTGTGTGCGACCTGCTACGGCCGCTCCATGGCGACCGGCAAGCTGGTCGACATCGGTGAGGCCGTCGGCATCGTCGCCGCGCAGTCCATCGGTGAGCCGGGTACCCAGCTGACCATGCGTACCTTCCACCAGGGTGGTGTCGCGGGTGATGACATCACCGGCGGTCTGCCCCGTGTGCAGGAGCTCTTCGAGGCTCGTGTGCCGAAGGGCAAGGCGCCGATCGCGGAGGTCTCGGGTCGGGTGCGGCTCGAGGACGACGATCGCTTCTACAAGATCACCATCATCCCGGATGACGGTGGTGAAGAGGTTGTCTACGACAAGCTCTCGAAGCGTCAGCGTCTGCGTGTCTTCAAGCACGACGACGGTACCGAGCGTCTGCTCTCCGACGGTGACCACGTCGAGGTCGGCCAGCAGCTGCTGGAAGGCGCGGCGGATCCGCACGAGGTGCTGCGTGTCATGGGCCCCCGTCAGGTGCAGATCCACCTGGTCCACGAGGTCCAGGAGGTCTACCGCTCGCAGGGTGTGTCGATCCACGACAAGCACATCGAGGTCATCGTGCGCCAGATGCTGCGTCGCGTGACGATCATCGACTCGGGTGCCACGGAGTTCCTGCCCGGCTCGCTCACCGAGCGGTCCGAGTTCGAGGCCTCCAACCGTCGCGTCGTCGCCGAGGGCAATGAGCCCGCGGCGGGTCGCCCGGTGCTGATGGGTATCACGAAGGCGTCGCTGGCGACCGATTCGTGGCTGTCGGCGGCATCCTTCCAGGAGACCACTCGAGTCCTGACCGACGCGGCCATCAACTGCCGCTCGGACAAGCTCATCGGCCTCAAGGAAAACGTGATCATCGGCAAGCTGATCCCGGCCGGTACCGGCATCAACCGCTACCGCAATATCACGGTCCAGCCGACCGAAGAAGCCCGCGCCGCTGCGTACGCGGTGCCGTCCTACGACGACACCTACTACTCGCCGGACAGCTTCGGCGCCACCACCGGTGCCGCGGTCCCGCTCGACGATTACGGTTTCAGCGACTACCGGTAACCGGTAGCTCTTTTAGTCAGGCGATCGCCCCGCTCCAACAGGAGCGGGGCGATCGTCGTTTCACGTATTGTCGAGGTATGAGCGTGGCGTACGACCACTACCCCGAACTGCACCGTCTGGTCGAGCAGCTTCCACCGGAAGTTGCGCCTGCAGCGCGCGACGCGCTGCTACGCCTGGTCAAGGGTGGCTCTGGTGATCGGCTCGCCGGTTTGCCGTCCTTTGACGGTCCGGAAGATCTCAGCGAGCGGATGGATACCGAACTTTTCGAGGCCAAGTGACGCTGATCGTCGATGCCAATGTTTTGGTAGCGGTAATGAATCGGCGGGACAAGCGGCATACGGAGATGAGTGCCTTCCTGGCAGGTCGTGCCGATGAGTTCGTTGTTACGCCATACGTTGTGGCCGAAGTGACCTATTTGCTGCAGAAGTACGCAGGTGCGCAGGCCGAGATCCAGTTCATGGAAGCCGTGCGGGATGGGCTATTTCGTGAAGAGTTCGATCCAGGGGATACATCGCGCATCATCGAGTTGATGAAGCAATTCGCGAGTTTTCCGCTCGGTGCCGCCGACGCTTCTTTGATTGCTGTTGCCGAGCGCCTCCAAGTCAGAGACATCGCAACCGCGGACAACCACTTTCGTGCGGTGAAGACCGCCGGACTGGATTTCATCAATGTTCTTCCCTGAGCGATCCGGTCCGATTCCCGAGCGCAGGAACCTGATTGCGGCCGCGCTGCGTGCGGGGATGACTCAGTTCGTCGCTGACCCACGAGTGTTTCGTACGTTGACCCGTGAGGAACTGCAGCGGGACGACGTCTTTGACCGCCCGTAGGGTTCTCATGCATGTTCAGCTCCGGTGATCTGATCTTCCGGGAGGGCGAGGGGGTTCAGGGGGAGGGGAAGCGGACGTGGGGGCAGGGCTTGCCTGCTATGTGGCACTTGTCCTCGAATCCGGCTGGGAGCCAGTTGCCGGACAGTAGGAGGGGGTGGTTGGGGAACTGGGTGTGGGCTGCTAGTGCGAACATCAGGATTGCCCAGGGGCTTTGGACTTGGAGTGCTTGTGGCTTGCCCGGTAGGTCGCGGTAGCGGAACTCCACGCGATCGGGTCCGATCAGATCCACCATGTCCAGTCCGGACCAGTAGATCGAGAATGTGTGGCCGGGGTTGTGGAAGAACACCCGCCGCTCGGACACCATGGCCGCGCCGGGGCGTGCGGGTACCCAGCGCGGCTGAAGTTCGTGGGCCGCGCGCCGACGCCGAGATTGATTGGCGAGCGCATTGCCGAGGTGGGCGGCCGCTACGAACGAGAGTGATCCGGACGCGTACATCGTCCTTGGGGCCCAACTGCCGTCGCCGACCGCCTGCCAGACCGACCAGACAGCTGGCCCCTCGGCCAGGCACAGCTCATCGGCTTCGAGGCGAATCCTGGTCGCCTGCGCCCGGATCCGCGCTAACTGCTTCTTGACCAGAAAGTCGACGACGCCGCATGTGTAGAGCACGTGATCGTCGAACCACGACCACCCGATCTGCTCAGCGATCAGCCGATCGATCTCGACACCGGGATCGAACATTCCTTCAGCACCCCCGATCGCGACCTCGGACACCTGTATCGACGGTAGCCGAAATATCCTGCGCCATCAGCCCCGAATCGGCTGCGCCCGATGCTCGGCACGCTGGTGCGGGCAGCTGTCGCGCCGTGGCGTGCACCGGGGCACGCCAGCTGACCGTTGATCACCGCTGTACGGGCGGACCCGATGACCTCAGTGAGCACGGGTACTGCGGTCCTTCGAACCGGCGCAATCGGTCAACTGGACTTGCTGGGTCCCCGGGGTGTTGGCGGCTCGGGATTGTCAGTCGGGTGGGGAAGAGGAAGGTCAGGGTGAGTAGGAGCAGGGCTAGGGGGAGGGTCCAGAGGAGGGTGTGGGGGATGGCGTCGGCGGTTGTTGCTGGTGATGCGGGGGCTGCGGGGAGTTGGTGGGTGCTGCCGAGGTCGTATCACCGCTAGTCCCCATGGCGTGGGGCTGTGGTGCGGGACGCAGGCCCGGTTCGTACGCTGGTAACGCCTCGGCCAGGGCCGGCAGGAAATGCCGCCCAGCCGCCGACTTCGAGACGGGATCACTGCCATGACTGATGGGGGACAGCCCGGCGGTTACGGCTACCCGGCCAACCAGCCCGGATACGGCCCGCCGCCGGGGTACGGATACCCGGTCTACGCGCCGGCGGAACCGCCTGCCCATCTGGGCTGGGCGATCGGGGCCACCATCCTCGGGACCCTCACCTGCATGGTGGGTTCCGTGCTCGGCATCGTGTCGATTCTCTTCGGTTCGCAGGTGCATTCGAAGTGGCACAGCGGAGATATCGCTGGTGCGTTCGACGCGTCCAAGAAGGCGAAGGCTTGGGCGATCGCCGCCACTGTTGCCAATGTGCTCTGCGCGGTTCTCGCCGTCGGCTATCTCGTCGTCACGCTGACGAGTTCGTCCTCGTACTGACGGGTGCACTCCGCCGCCCGGAGCGCGATTCAGTGGACAACCGCGCATCGCCGAGGTATGAAAATAGAACACGTTTCAGTTTTCGGTGGGAGATGCGATGGACAGTGCAGCCATGGGCGATCTGGTGATGGCCGGTTTTCAGAAGCTGGGGTTCATCCAGTACGCCGGGATCGAAGGGGTCGAGTTCAGCGCGGGCCGCAATGTCGTGACAATCGCGCCCAAACCCGAACATCTCAACCACAACGGTGATCTGCACGCCGCGGTGCTGTTCGGCCTGGCCGAGACCGCGGCGATGGGCGCGTCGATCTCGGGCATCGTCGATCTAATGGGGGAGACGTTCATCGTGGCTCGCGACGGCCGGATCGAATATCTGGCGCGGGCCAAGGGCGCGGCGGGCCCGTTCCTCGCGACATCCGAGCTGTCTGCCGAAACGCTCGAGCAGGCGCGCTCCGATATCGCGGCGCGGGTCGATGTCGAGTTGGCGGTCCCGGTGGACATTACCGACAACACCGGAAAGTCGGTCGCCGCATCGGCTTTCACCGCGGTCATCCGCCCCAGGAGGAAGTGACCACGCTCGTCGAACACCCGGACATGGCGGTAGCGGTTGGGAGGGCGGCCGATCGCGCGCCCTCCCTGCCATATCAGCGTTCGCTGTCCAGCAGCGCCATCTGCGCGGCCGCGTAACGTTCGCCGGCGATCTGGTCGGCGGGCACCGCGGCCTCGATGGTGGCCAGCTCCTCGGTGCTGAGCTGGATATCCAGTGCGCCAAGGGATTCCGACCAGCGTTCGCGGCGGCGGGCGCCGAGGATCGGCACGATATCCGCGCCACGGGTCAGCACCCAGGCAATGGCCAGCTGCGCCACCGAAACATCCTTGTCCGCAGCGATTTTCGCGAGCGCGTCGACCAGTTTCAGGTTCTGATCGAGGTTTTCGCCCTGGAACCGCGGGCTGTGCGCACGGAAATCGTCAGGTGCGAAGGCCGCTCGGGAGCGAACGGAGTCGCTGAGCAGACCGCGGGAGAGTACGCCGTAGGCGGTGATGCCGATGCCGAGTTCCCGTACCACGGGCAGGATTTCGGCTTCGATGCCGCGCGAGATCAGCGAGTACTCGATCTGCAGATCCACGATCGGGTGCACGGCCGCGGCGCGGCGGATGGTGTCGACGCCGACCTCGGACAGCCCGATGTGCCGGATGTAGCCCGCCTCGACCAACTCGGCCATGGCACCGACGGTCTCCTCGATCCCGACGTTCGGGTCCAGCCGCGCGGGCCGGTAGATATCGATGTAGTCGACGCCGAGTCGCTGCAGGCTGTAGGTGAGGAAGTTGCGCAGCGCGACGGGTCGGCTGTCGGTGCCGCCCCAGGTGCCGCCCGGTCCGCGCAGCGCGCCGAACTTCACGCTCAGCACGACGTCCTCCCGGGGACGCTCGGCGATGGCCTTGCCGATCAGCATCTCGTTATGACCCGCGCCGTAGAAGTCGCCGGTGTCGATGAGGTTGGCGCCGGAGTCCAGCGCGGCGTGGATGGTGGCGATCGATTCGGCGTCATCGCTGGCGCCGTACATGCCGGACATGCCCATTGCGCCGAGACCGATGCGGCTGACCGCGGGGCCGGTCTTGCCGAGTTCGGTGCTGGTGGTGATCTTCGATGTCGTCATGGGATCAAGCCTGAACCTTTATCCGGGGTTGCGGCAGAGATCGCTTATCGGGGGATCGCCGATCCCTGGCTTGCCCCGGCCTCTTGCGGGACAGTGGTGATATGGACCGATCCGAACTGGCAGATTTCCTGCGCCGGCGCCGTGCGCAGTTGACGCCCGCGGATGTCGGGCTGCCGCCAGGGGTCCGCCGCCGCACGCCCGGCCTGCGCCGGGACGAGGTGGCCCTGCTCGCGGGCATGTCGACCGACTACTACACCCGCCTGGAGCAGTCGCGGGGCCCGCGGCCGTCCATCCAGGTGCTCGCCTCGCTGGCGCGGGCGCTGCGCTTCAGCAACGATGAACGCGACCACCTCTACCACCTGTGCGACCACGCCCCGCCCGTGCGCGAGTTCGGCGATAAGCACGTCGGTCCGGGGATCATGCATGTGCTGGCGAAGCTGGACGACACCGCGGCCACCGTCATCACCGACCTCGGCGAGGTTTTGGTGCAGAACCGGATGCACACGTTGCTCGTCGGCGATCACGCGCACCGTCGTGGGTTGGACCGGTTCTACGCATGGCGCTGGTTTACCGACCCGCTCGGGCGATCGATCTTTCCGGAGCAGGACTGGGATCGACTGGGCCGCAAGCACGTCGCCGACCTGCGCGCTACCGCCGCGCGCCGATCCGGCGACGCCGATGTCACCGAGCTCGTGAGCCGATTGCGTGCCACGAGTACGGAATTCGAGCAGCTCTGGAACGAACACGAAGTGGCGGTGCGGATCTCCGACACCAAGCGGATCCTGCATCCCGAGGTCGGTTTGATCGACACGGTCTGCGAAACCCTGCTCACCCCGAACGAGGCGCAGCGACTGCTCGTCTTCCTGCCACGTCCGGGTACCGATGCGGCGGAGAAGCTGGATCTGTTGCGGGTCATCGGAACTCAGAAACTGCTGCCCGCGAATGACGACATCCGCGGGTGAATAACTGGATCGCGTTACTCAGGGATTGAGGTTGAAGTAGTCCATCGCGGCCTGGATCGCGGGCTCGCCACCGCCGGCAGACAGACCCGCGAACGCACCGATGACGCCACCGACGACGGTGAAGATCGGAGCGGTGACGACGTCGAAGACGAAAAGGCCGAGGGGGAAGCCGAGTACGAAGCCGATGGCCGCGCCGGTCAGCACCTGCGGCATCGACTTTTCGATCTGACCGAAGAAACGCTCCTGGGTGCTGACGTCGCGAACCGGCTCGTCCGTCTCGCTGATGGGCGTCAGCGACAGCCGCGTACCCGCCTGATCGATCGACGGGACCAGATCGATCCGGTGCCCGCCGATATTCAGCGCGGTCGGCAGCTAATCCTGCCGGGATGCCCCTAATGCCTTGTGATCAGCCCTTTCTGGGGTTGTCGGCCGATGTGGATGCTTCTCCGCGCGCATAGCCGGTCGTATGCTCCTGGCGAATCCCGATACCGCCGGTCGGTTCCGTCGAGTGCTCGGGCGCAACGGGCGCGGTGGCCCGGAACGGACGGTCAGACCTGCTCCGGGCCTACGCATCAGACGACCTGCAGCACGATTTTGCCGCGAGTGCGGCCGGTCTCGCCGTAGGTGTGTGCCTTGGCCGCATCGGTGAGAGGGAGGACGGTATCGAGCTCGGGGCGCAGTCTGCCTGCCGCGACCAGTTCGGCGATCGCGCGCAAGCCGGCCGAATCCGGTTCCACCATGATCCATCCGGTCTGCACGTCGGCGGCGGGCGGTACATCGTCCGGGCCGGGGAGGGTTACCAGATGACCGCCGGGGCGCAGTACGCGCAGTGAGCGAGTGCCGTAGTCGCCGCCGATGGTGTCGAGGACGACGTCGATATCGCGGACCGCATCGGCGAAATCGACGGTGGTGTAGTCGATTACCTCGTCCGCACCGAGGGCGAGCAGGAATTCGTGCTTAGCTGCCCGGGCCGTTCCGATGACATACGCGCCCTGCGCCTTCGCGATCTGCACGGCCAGATGTCCGACACCGCCGCTGGCCGCGTGGATCAGAACCCGTTGTCCGGCACTCAGTTTCGCGGTGTCGATCAGCCCCTGCCAGGCGGTGAGCGCCGCGAGCGGCAGTGCGGCGGCCTCGAGATGGGTGATCGTGTCGGGCTTGCGGACGAAGTGCCGGGCCGGTGCGGCGACGAATTCGGCGTAGCCGCCCGCCTGGCGCGGGAAATGGGGCATGCCGAAGACCGCGTCGCCGGGCTGGTACAGCGTCACCCCGGGCCCGACCGCCTCGACCGTGCCGGAGACATCCCAGCCGACGATGGGCGTCGGGCCCCACACGATCAGGCCACCGCTGGTGCGGGTCTTCCAGTCGACCGGATTCACCCCGGCCGCGTGCACCCGCACCAGGATCTCGGTCACGCCGGGTTCGGGCCGCTCGATCTCGACGGGTGTCAGAACGTCCGGGCCGCCCCATTCGCGGATGCCGATGGCGCGCATCGTGGTGCTGGTGCTCATGGTCTGTGTCCTTTCCTCGGGGCTCGGCGGCGTGCGAGCGGACTCAGATTGCCTCCGATCGAGAGTGCGCAGTATTGGCTGGATGGCCAATATCTGACAGAATTCGGCCACATGGTTGCCGACACCACATCGCGACCGCATCGGGTCGTCGTCCTGGCACTCGACGGCGTGCCGCCCTTCGAGCTGGGGATTCCGTCGCGCGTCTTCGGGAACGCGTTCGACGACGCCGGACGGTCGCTGTACGAGGTGCTGGTGTGCACGGCCGATGGGCAGCCGGTCCAGAGTGACGCCGGTTTCGCCATCGCCGTCGCGCACGGACCACAGGCGCTGGCCGATGCCGACACGGTCGTCATCCCGCCCATCCACGATCTCAGCGAATTGCACGTCGGCTCGGCGCTGCCCGAGCCGCTGGCCGCCGCGCTCACCCTGGTTCGCCCCGGTGCCAGGATGGTTTCGATCTGCACCGGCAGCTACGTGCTCGCCGCCGCCGGTCTGCTCGATGGACGTCCGGCCACCACCCATTGGCAGCGGGCCGACGAGTTCCGGCGGGCCTTTCCGAAGGTGCGCGTCGATCAGGACGTGTTGTTCGTGGACGACGGTGACGTGCTCACGTCGGCGGGTATCGCCGCGGGCATCGATCTGTGCCTGCACCTGGTCCGCCGCGACTATGGCGCCGCCGCCGCCAACCGCGTGGCGCGACGTTGCGTGGTCCCGCCCTGGCGTGACGGCGGGCAGGCGCAGTTCATCGAACGCCCGGTGCCCGAACCGACGGTTGCTTCGACGGCCGCGACCCGCGCCTGGCTGCTGGATCGCCTGGCGGACCAGATCTCGCTGGAGGAGATGGCAACGCACGCCCGCATGAGCGTTCGCACCTTCAGCCGCAAGTTCCGCGACGAAGTCGGCGCCACTCCGGGCCGCTGGCTCACCGCCCAGCGCCTCGAACGTGCTCGCGACCTCCTGGAGAACAGCGACCTCAGCATCGACCTGGTCGCCCACCGAGCGGGCTTCGGCACCGCGAATTCCCTACGCCAGCACATGCGTTCGGTACTGGGCATCGCACCGAACAGCTACCGCAGGACCTTCCGCGGCACCGCCGCCTGAGTGCGATGCCGCACGACGAGTGGCCGCGTAGGAAAAGCTGTAGCCCGGCACAGCACTCGGGCTCGATGCGAGCCAGCACAGCCGCACACCTTGTCGGGCTTCGCGCCCGATGTAGGCACCACAGGGAGTGCGAACACCGAGAAAGAGTGCGGGGATTCGCCTGGGGTCAGGAATGGGCCTGGCCGAGGCGGCGTTTGCGGGGCTTGAGGTGCAGGCCGGGCAGGGGTGGGGCGGGGATGCGCTGGTCGGGGGTGTGGCCCGCGATATCGGCGAAACGGGCGAGATCGTGGTTCTCCCAATCGTTTCGGGCCGCGACGATGTCCTCGTGGCTGCGGCCGACGAAGTTCCACCACATCACCAGTTCCTCGCCGAACGGTTCGCCGCCGATCAGTGCGAAGTGGGCGCCCTCGGTGCTGGCGAGCCGCAGTTCGTCGCGGCCGGTGCCCAGGTAGAGCAGTGGGCCCGCGGCGATTTCGGTATCAGCGGCGGTTACCGCGCCTTCGATCACCATGAGCGCGTGCTCGAAGGTGGGGTCGAGGGCGATGGTGGTGTCGGTGCCCGGCTCGAGGCGCACGTCCGCGCCGGCGATCGGCGTATAGGCCTTGGCGGGCGAGGTGAGACCGGCGAAGGTGCCGATCAAAACGATGGCCCGTACCCCGGGTGCCTGGTAGATCGGCAGCTCGCGATGCTGCTCGAAATGCGGATCGATTCCGAGACTGTCACCGGGCAGCGCGATCCACAGTTGCAGCCCGTGCCCGGCGTGCGCGCCCGCGACGCCGTACTCGGAGTGCGCGATACCGCGGCCGGAGGTCATCAGGTTCAGCTGACCCGGCTCGATCTCCACGTCGGAGCCGATCGAGTCGCGGTGCCGGATCCGTCCGTCGAACGGCCAGGTGACCGTCTGCAGTCCGATATGCGGATGCGGGTCGATATCCGGCGACGCACCCGTCTTGGTGACCGTGGGCGAGCCGAAATGATCGAGGAAGCACCAGGCGCCGACGGTCGGTAGATCACGTTGCGGCAGTACGCGTTCCACGAAAACGCCGCGCACGCCGCCGAGCGGGACCTCACGCGCGGGATAGCACTCCGCCACCGGACCCGGACCAGGTGTCGCCTGGCAGAGCGCCTCTTCTGGATGCGTATCGAGATCGCTCATCGAGTGATACCTTTGCCGACCACATGTTCGTCGTACTGCGGATGCTTCTCGAGATAGGCCTTGATGAACGGGCACAGCGCCCGGATCACCCGGCCACGGGCGATCACATCCTCGACGGCGTTCTTGGCCAGGACGCTGCCCAGACCCTTACCGGAGAACGCGCCATCGACCTCGGTGTGAATGAACACCGTCTCGTCGTCGCGCTCCTCGTACTCGCTGAATCCGGCCAGTTCGCCGCCGTAGAACACTTCGTAGCGGTTCTTCTCGTCGTTGCGGACGACTTTGCTCTCGGGCGTGGCTTCGGTCATCTTCGGCTGTTCCTTCCGCGGGCGTACCGGGTGCTTGCTCAGGATCGACACGCGGTTGAACGCGCCGATCGTGGTGGCGACCCAGAGGATCGCCGAGATCTGATCATCCGATAAATGCTCCCCGGCCCGAGCGTACTCACGATCCATCGTCGCCTCGTCGGGCAGCGTGGTGGTGAGTTCGGCCAGCGCCAGCGCGGCCCGTTCCTGCTGGGTGTACAGCTCGGTGCGGTCCCAGGCATACAAGACCGCGAGCTCGCGTTCGGTGGCACCGGCCGCGATGGCCGCACGATGGTGCACGTCCAGGCAGTACGCGCAGCCGTTGATCTGTGAGACGCGCAGATTGATCAGCTCGATGAGCTTGCGGTCCAGCCCGGCCGCGGCGCCGGCCGCGCGGACCGCGCTGGCCAGGGTGTTCAGTGCTCGAAAGGCTTCGGGGGTCTGCTTATCGATGAACACGCGCGTGGCAGGGGCTGGAGACTCCATAGGTCCGGATACTAGAGCAGCACGGCGATGTGCCCGGACTGCGGTCCGGATCGCCGTGCTGCGCTGCGGGACTCGGTGCCTTATTCCCGGCCCACCGAGGTGAAAGACATATCCGCGTACCGGTCTCCGACCACCTTGTCGGCGATCGGCTCCAGTGTGGCCAGTTCGTCGGCGGTGAGCGAAATGGTGGCGGCCGCGACGTTGTCGGCGAGTCGGGTGCGGCTGCGAGTACCCGGAATCGGGACGACGGTCAGCCCGCGCACGCCCGCCTGGGCGTGCAGCCACGCCAACGCCACCTGGGCGAGTGAGATGCCGCGCGCGTCCGCGATATCGCGCAGCGGCGCGAGTAGTTCGGCATTGCGCGCCGCATTGTCGCCGGAGTAGCGCGGCTGAAAGTGCCGGAAGTCCGTCCTGTCGGTCAATTCGTCCGCCGTCGAGAAGGATCCGGTGAGGAACCCGCGACCGAGCGGTGAGTACGGCACGAACGTCACGCCGAGTTCCGCCGCGGCGGGCACCGCGGTGCGCTCGACATCCCGGGAGAACAGCGACCATTCGGACTGCAGGGCCGCGATCGGATGCACCGCATACGCCGCGCGCAGTTCGTCGCCGGTCACCTCGGACAGGCCGAGCGCCCGAACCTTGCCCTGCGCGACGAGTTCCGCCATCGCGCCGACGGATTCCTCGAGCGGGATCGCCGGGTTGCGGCGGTGCATGTAGTACAGGTCGATGGTGTCGATGCCGAGGCGGCGCAGGCTGGCATCGACGGCACCACGGATGTACTCGGGGGAGTTCTCGATGCCGCGAAAGGTCGGGTCGTCGGCCTTGCGGACAATGCCGAATTTGGTTGCGAGCACCACCCGATCGCGATCGGCCCGCACGAAATCACTGAGGAATTCCTCGTTGTTGCCCGAACCGTACACATCGGCGGTGTCGTACAGCGTGACGCCCAGTTCCAGCGCGCGATCCAGGGTCGCCCGCGATTCGGTCAGATCGGAGGGGCCGTAGAAATCGCTGATTCCCATGCAGCCCAAGCCTTGCGCACTCACCTGGATGCCGCTGTTGCCGAGCGCGGTGGTGGGAAGCGTGTCCGTCATATGGTGATCCCTTCGCTTGCTTGCGTGCGCGCGGCCGGCTTGGCGGCGGACGTTTGGCCCGCATACAGGCCGATCTTGTGATCCAGCACGGCCACGGTCTGACGAAGTTCATCGATCTTGGCGAGCACCTCGGCGCGAGTGTTGCGGAACATTTCCAGCCGCTCGGGGACGGTGGATTCGCCCTCTCGCACCAGTTCGGCGTAGCGGACCATGTCCGCCACCGACATGCCGGTGGTGCGCAACCTGCCGATCAGGGCCAACCACTCCAGATCGCGATCGCTGAACCGCCGCTTACCGGCGTGATCGCGCCCGATGTAATTCATCAGCCCGATCCGCTCGTACCAGCGCAGCGTGTCGCGACTGAGTCCGGACCGATCCGCGGCCTCGCCGATCGAATACCGCGGCCGCTCCCGATCGCCGTCGGCAACCTGATATGCCGCTTCGCTCACTGGACTCACCCTTCTCGATGAACACTGACGACGCTAGTCACCTGGAGTGCACTCCAAGCAAGCCTCAATTCTGCCGCAGCGCGGAGGTGACCGGAACATGGGTGGCCGTGCCCCCGCGCTATCCGGCTCGATCAGTTGGGTTGATACTCAGTCGCGCTTGGGCAACTCCTGCACAGCCCACCTGTTGCCATCCGGATCAGCGAAGAAGGTGAACAGGCCCCAGCCCATATCTTTGACCGGCGTCGCCGCCACACCGGCCGCCACCAACTGTTGATAGGCGTCCTCGGCGCTGGCGACGACCACCTGCATGCCCTCGACGCTGCCCGGCGCGGCCTCCGTGATGCCCTCGCCGATGCAGATGGAACACCCGGAACCGGGCGGGGTCAGCTGCACGAAGCGCAGGCTCTCATTGACCCGGTGGTCGTGATCGGCCTGGAAACCGATCTTGGTGTAGAAGTCCTTGGCCCGGTCCACATCGGTCACCGGAATTGCGACCAGTTCGATTTTCCAATCCATCTCCTGAGCATCCCACCGGGTCGACGGCGAGAACACGGTTTCGCACCTACCCTGGTGACATGGCAGGTAAGGACATCGACCGGATCAGGGCTCGCTCGGCCTGGGCCACGGTCAGGGAAAGCCCGGTGATCACCGCCATCGCGGTGGCGCCGTTCGTATTGGCGCTCGGCGTCGTGTGGTGGCTGCTCGGCGGATTCGCCGCGTTCGTCCTGCTCGTCGTCCTCGGCGTCGTGGTCGTCGTCGGGGGCAAACTGCTGCGCTAGCGCGGCGGCAAACTGCTGCGCTAGCGCGGGATGTGGAAGCGCACCAGATCACCGGTGCCCTCATCCACCCGAGACCACGGCCGGTCGAACTCGAGCACCGCGAGTGCCGAGGTGGGGAACTTCCTGCTGAGCTCGATCGCCGGATCCGAATCCCGATTGCTCGCCAACTCCCATGCCGTCCACGGCATTCCGGGCGCATGCCCGATCACCAGCAGCGTCGCGACATCGTCATCGCTGAGCTGGACCAACTCGATGAGCGTGCGCGGCGACGCCTCATAGATGCCCGCCTCGTAGACCACCGGCGCGGTAACACCGGTGGCAGCCAGCGTTTCGCGGGTCCGCGTCGCGGTCGAGCAGCGCACCGCATCGATCGGCGGTTGGGTGTCGCGCAACCACTGCCCGGCCAGTCCCGCCTCCCGCTGACCACGCGGCGCGAGCGGGCGCTCGTGATCGGAGATACCGTCGGGGTAGGCCGATTTACCGTGTCGCATGAGGATCAGCGTCCGCACCATAGGGATACCGTAAGGCCTCCGGACGAGAGGTCTCGACCACACTCGAGGCAAACTGAAAGCGGCATCACAAAACCGACGCCCTGCCCACGTACATTTTCGAGGATCTGCACAATATGGCCTACGTAATCACGCAGCGTTGCTGCAACGACGCCAGCTGCGTCACTGAGTGCCCGGTCGATTGCATCCGTCCCACCCCGGATCAGCCGGAGTTCGCGACAACCGAGATGCTCTACATCGACCCTGACACCTGTATCGACTGCGGTGCCTGCGTCGACGCGTGCCCGGTGGAGGCCATCTTCTCCGAGGATGATCTGACCGCGACGCTGGCCAGGTTCCGTGACATCAATGCCGCCTACTTCCAACGGCATCCACTCGAATCGAACTTCGATCCGATCGTCACGCCCGCGCGTCCACCCAAGGAACTCGGCACGCTACGCGTCGCCATCGTCGGTGCCGGGCCCGCGGCCTGCTACGCGGCCGACGAGCTGCTGCGCCGCTGTGATGTCGAGGTCGAGATGTTCGACCGGCTGCCGACCCCGTGGGGCCTGGTGCGTGCGGGCGTCGCCCCCGACCACCCGGGCACCAAGACGGTTTCGGGGCTGTTCGAGTCGGCGTTCCGGCGCGAGACGCTGCAGTACTACCTCAACGTCGAGGTCGGTACGCACATCACGCACGAGGAACTGCTGGCACACCACCACGCGATCATCTACGCGGTGGGTGCGTCCGCCGACCGTCGCTTGGGCGTGCCGGGTGAGGATCTGCCCGGCAGCCATTCGGCGACCGAATTCGTCGCCTGGTACAACGGCCACCCCGACTTCGCCGAGCGGCAGTTCGACCTGTCCGCCGAGCGGGCGGTGATCGTCGGCAACGGCAACGTCGCCCTCGACGTGGCCCGCGTGCTGACGGTGGACCCGGACGAACTCGCCAAGACCGATATCGCCGATCATGCGCTGGACGCGCTGCGCAGCAGCAATATCCGCGAGGTCGTCGTGCTCGGCCGGCGCGGTCCGCTGCAGGCGGCCTACACCTCGCCGGAGTTCTTGGCGCTGACCCACCTGAAGGGCGTCGACATCATCGTCGAGGAGGCCGATCTGGAGCTCGACCAGGCAAGTCGAGCGGTGCTGGACGATCCGGAGGTCGAGCCGTCGCTGCAGCTCAAGTACACCCTCGCCGAGGAGTACGCGTGGGGTCGTCGTGATCCGGCCAACAAGCGGATCGTCTTCCGCTACCTGACCTCGCCGACCGCGCTGCACGGCGCCGATCACGTCGAGTCGGTCGAGTTCGCGCACAACGAGTTGGTCAGCGAAAACGGTCAATTGGTGGCGCGCACGACCGATCGGACCGAAACCATCGAGGCCGGGCTGGTGCTGCGTTCCATCGGTTACAAGGGCGAGCCGATCAAGGATCTGCCGTTCGACGAGCGCCGTGCCGTCGTCCCCAACGAGCACGGCCGGGTGCTCGGCGAAGACGGCATACCGCTGCTCGGTGTCTATGTGAGCGGCTGGATCAAGCGCGGTCCGCGCGGTGTCATCGGCTCGAACCGGATCGACTCCGAGGAAACGGTGGAGGGGCTGATCGCCGACTTCACCTCGGGCAAACTCGGTGTGCCGCAGGCCGATCGGGCCGCGCTGAAGGCGCTGCTCGGGCAGCGGCAGGTCGATCTGGTCGACCGCGAGGGCTGGAAGGCCATCGATACGGCGGAGAAGTCCGCGGGCAAGGCCTCAGGGCGACCGCGGGTCAAGTTCACCACCCGGGAGGATCTACTCAAGGCCGCGCGCGGCTGAGCACATCTGGCCGACCGGCTCCGTTCGCCGCGAACGGAGCCGGTTCGCTGTTTCTACAGCGGCATGATGCGCACGACCGTCGTGGTCGTGCCGCCGACCACGAACCACAGCCGCAGCACCGGCCGGCCGGAGCGATCGCCCGGCTCGTAGCGGCTGCGCACCGTGACATGCTGACGGGCCAGCACCGGCGCGACATACTCGATCACCGCGCGATGCGGGCCCGCGACGAGCTTGGGATATTCGACCAGGAACTGTTCCACCGCCTGCCAGTAACAGGCATTGTTGACATGGTTGTACTGGTCGATATCGGTGGCCCGGACCGGGAACGGCATATCGGTATCCGATTCCGACGGGGAGGTGTCGGTGAGATACGGCCGCCAGCGCAGTCGGTGCTCATTGGTGGTCTGCGCCAGGTAGGCCAGGCCCTCATCGCTGATCCGGGCGGGCATGTTGTTGGACTCGCTGATATTGATCCAGAAGCCCTCGGTCTCGATCAACCCGCCGTCGGCGCTGGTGACCCGCACCCGCATATTCGTCCACCGGGTGGACATGCTCGAACACCAGCGCAGCAGATGCACCTCATCGGGCCAGATAATCGGCCGGATGACATCGATGACCGTGCGCCGGACGATCCAGGTCGGATCGGTCCGGTGCAGATTCGTCTGTTGCAGTTGTTCCCAGGCAATATCCTGCAGATAACGTGCGACGGCGTCGAACCGCAAGCGGTTGTATGGATCTACATCGCCAGCCCGGATGGGCCACGCCGAAGCAAACCCCATGCCCTCCTGGGGAAGCGGGGCGAGTGGCTGATCGAGTGACACTGGTGCTCCTCGCGCTGCACGGTGTGCCGCGTTCTCTTGCGCTGCTGTTCTGAGACGACTTTACGGGGCGTACGTCACACCCTCGCGTCGAGCCGCCTCTACTCACATGTACCGGGTCCACCGGGCAGTATGGGGTCATGAGAGCATCGCGCAGCGATTCGATGAGGGGTGGTGGACGACGGCCATAACCAAACTCCGCGCCGCCCTCGCCGAGCACAACCAAACCTTCGCCTGAGCGTTCCGCCACGGGCGACGCGCGGTGCTCGCGCCGGTACTATCCCGGGCAGGGACCGAGGGGAGGGCCGGGGTTGAAGTCACTGGGGCCACATGATCCGCGCATGGCGGGCCGCCACCGTTTGATCGCCGTAATCGGGCAGGGCGCGATGGGACGGGTACTGCTCGGCCGATCGCCGGACGGGCGGCTCGTCGCAGTCAAGATGATCCACCGCCATCTCGCCCAGAACCCGGAATTCCGCGCCCGCTTCCGCCTCGAGGTCCAAGCGTCGCAGCGCGTCACCGGCGCCTATACGGCCGCGGTCATGGATGCCGACCCGGACGCGAGCGAGCCGTGGCTCGCCTCGGTCTTCGTACCGGGACCTTCGCTACGCGCGGCCGTCGACCAATTCGGCCCGATGCCATTGGGCGGACTCCGATTGCTCACGGCCGGACTGGCCTCGGCGCTGATGGAGATCCATCGCGCGGGCATGGTGCACCGCGACCTCAAACCCAGCAATGTGCTGCTCGCCGAGGATGGACCGCGGGTCATCGACTTCGGTATCGCGCGGGCGCTGGAGGGCGACATTCAGCTCACGAGCACGGGCTCGCTCATCGGCTCACCCGCCTACATGTCGCCCGAGCAGGCCGAAGGTCGCCAGCTGAGCGCCGCGAGCGATGTGTTCTCGGTGGGCGCCATGCTGCTGCTTGCCGCAACCGGACAGAGCCCATTCCTCGGGGCGTCGACGCCGCAGACCCTGTACAACGTGGTGCACAACCGGGCCGACACCAGCCGGGTGCCGACGGTATTGCGTCCGGTGCTCGATGCGTGCCTCGACGCATCCTGGTATTCCGGACCCGAGACGATTCGGCCGCAACCAAATTCGTCACCGAATCGGCGGAATTGGGTGCGGCGGTTGACCGTCGGGCAGTTGATCCGCCCGATGACGTTCCGAATACGTCCTGCGTCCAGGACTACTCGGCGCCATCCGACGCACAGTTCCGGTGTTTCGTCGCCTACCGCCGTTATGCCGCTCTGCTTCTCGGCCGCCGATTGTGGGAGACCCAGCAAATGGCAGCGGCCCAGTACGCCCTGTTCGCCAACAGTCGATGACGCTTTGTTCGCGCGCCGTCAGTAGCCGCGGTATGCGCCACCGGAATTGACCGCCGCGACACCCGGCACATTGCCGAGTGACCCATAAGTGTCGATCGAATATCGAACCCCAGCAATGATGTTGTCGACCGGATTCCAGATGTCGTCGTGGCCGGGCGCTTTGTAGGCGTTGAAAGTGCTGTCGATGGTTTGCATGAGTCCTTTGGACGGGTGCCCGGCGACCCAGTTACTGTCCCAGCGGTTTTCGGCGTACGGGTCGCCTGCCGACTCGTGCTGGATGATCAACGCGATCGCGTTTTCATCGATATCCTTCGGGTCGTAACCCATGGCAATGAGCGCCTTCTTCGCATCCTCGATCCACTTGGCCATATCGCCGGTCGGCTTCGCCCCGGTTGGTGCGCTCGATCCGGTACTGCCGGAGTACAAGGAGCTCGAAGGCGATCCGGAGCCGTTGCTGCCGCTGTGGTTGCTCGACCCGTAGTTGGGCTTGCTCGTATTGGACGTCGACGAATTGGTGACCGCGGCCGGCGCCGTGCTCGTGCTGGATGTCTGTGTCACACCGAGATTCGGATCGCCGAGATCGTTGAAAACGGTCTGCAGTTTCGTGACCGCTTCGCTGACCTTGGTACGCGCCGTGTTCGCGGCCTGTTCCGCATCGCGTAGCGCGTTCGCCAGTTCCCACTGTCGGCGCGCGGCTTCCAGTTCCTCTGAGACGATCGCGACCTCGGAGCCGCCTCTGCCTTCCCCTTCGGCTTTGCGGATTGCCCCGATGCGCTGTGCGGCACTGACTGTGCCATCCGGGGACACTTCGAAGGGCGGCTTCTGGTTGATTGCGTCGCTGCGCAGGCGCAGCACCCTGTCCTTCGCTTCTTGCAGACCCTGTACCTGCTGTGTGAACGCGGTCTCGAGCGCTAGCAGTTCTGTGCCTACCTTCGAGGCTCGGGACTTCTCGGTGTCCATCCGCGCATTGGCCGCCTGACCCGCGGTACCGGACCAGGTTTTATTGTCTTCGAGTGCTTTGGTATCGGTGATGCCTTTACCGATGACGCCATCGAGTCCCGTCGAGAGCGTATGTGCGTGCTCGCCGGCGTCACCGAGCTTCTCGGGGTGCCAGTTGCTGACATCGTCGATGGTGAGGGTCATGACTGCTGCAGTCCGATCGTCCGCAGCTTGGTCGCGAATTCGTCCTCGGCCACTTCGTACTTGCCCGCCGCGTTCTTCACATTGTCGGCGATCGCCGTGAGTCGGTCGCCGATGCGCTGCAGGCAGCGGTTCACCACATCCGTGGCCTCGGGGATCACCGTGCCGAAGGCGGTGCCCGGCAAGGCCGTTGCCGCGACACCGAAGCCGTCACCCGCATTGAGCTTGCCGACATTGCCCGCCTCGGTGCGCAGGTTGCCCGCGAACGTTTGTAGCGCGCCCGTGTCGACTTGCAGCGTCTTCGGGTCCATCTTCTCTACCACGAAAATCTTCCCCCTTCGTCCCCACCTCAGGTCGCGGTCAGCTTAGCAAAATCGGGTCGCCTGGACAGGTGTGTCTGGGAGCCGGTTAGGTTGGTTGCGGCGTCGGTGATGATGTGAGTGTCGTCGAGTGGACAGAGAGGTCGGCATATGCGTGCAGCCCAGGTCAGCAAGCTGGAAGGGCCGGAAGCGATCGAGGTCGTGGAGATTCCGGAGCCTACGGTGTTTCCCGGGGGTGTGGTCATCGACGTGCACGCGGCGGGGGTGGCGTTTCCCGATGTGCTGATGACGCGCGGTCTGTACCAGATGAAGCCGGAGTTGCCGTTCGTCGTCGGCGGTGAGGTGGCCGGGATCGTGCGGGAGGCCCCGGAGGGCGCGCACGTGCAGGCGGGCGATCGGGTGGTCGCGCTGACGATGCTCGGCAATGCCATCGCCGAGGTGGCGGTCACGCCCGTGCAGATGGTGTTCCGCCTGCCGGACAATGTCTCGCTGGAGGCCGGAGCCGGAATCGTGTTCAACGATTTGACCGTCCACTTCTGCCTGCGTAACCGCGGCAGGCTGGCCGAGGGCGAGACGGTGCTGGTGCACGGCGCCGCGGGGGGCATCGGCACCTCGACGCTGCGGATGGCGGTCGCGCTCGGTGCGGGCCGGGTCATCGCGGTGGTGAGTACCGAGGAGAAGGCGGCGGTCGCGCGCGCCAACGGTGCCACCGATGTAGTGCTGACCGACGGGTGGCTCGCTGCCGTCAAGGAACTCACCGATGGTCGCGGTGTGGATATCGTGCTCGATCCGGTTGGTGGCGACCGGTTCACCGACAGTATTCGCAGCCTGGCCGCGGGTGGCCGCCTGCTGGTGGTCGGCTTCACCGCGGGCGAGATCCCCACGGTCAAGGTGAATCGCCTGCTGCTGAAGAACGTCGAGGTGGCCGGCGCGGCCTGGGGCGAATGGGTAATGACCCACCCCGGCTACCTGACCGAGCAGTGGGCAGAAGTCGAGCCAATGCTGGCCGCCGGCACGATTACCCCGCCGGAGCCCGTGCTCTACCCGCTGGAGCGCGCCGCCGAGGCCGTCGCCTCCCTCGACAACCGCACCGCCACCGGCAAAGTCGTCGTCACGTTGCGCTGACCATGGTGTCATGCGCGAACCAGGCTGCCGCCGCACTAACGGCCCGGCCGCACCCGGGTCGGCTGGCCCGGTATGGATCGGCACCACGTGCGCCCGGGAGAACCTGCGCGCCGGTACGGTGATCGAATCATGATGCTGTCCAACCGGGTGCTGAACCGGACCCTGCTGGCCCGCCAGCACCTGCTGGAGCGTGCGACGCTGACCGTGCCCGAGATGTGCGACCATCTCGTCGGGCTGCAGGCGCAGGATTCGCCGCCGCCGTTCGTCGGATTATGGAGCCGCATAGCGGATTTCGATCCGACGACCGTCTCTGCGGGTCTGGATGATCGCTCATTGGTGCGAATCACGTTGATGCGCGGCACGATCCATCTGGTCACGCCGCCGGATGCGCTGCGCATCGCGCCGCATATCCAGCCCGAGCTCGAAAAGGTCCCCTTCCGAAAGGGTTTCAACTACGGCGCGATGGTCGGGTTGGATCCGGACGAGGTGCGCGCACAGGGTGAAGCAGCGCTGGGCGATCAGCCGATGTCGGCGGCGGATCTGCGCGCGAAGGCCGCGCTGATCTACCCGGATCGCGATGCGGGTGCGGTATTGCAGACCTGGTTGTACCAGTTGCCCGTGCTGCAGACCCCGCCGCGCGGCAAGTGGAAGGACAACAGCAGGCCGATCTGGTCCCGAGTGGAGCCTTGGCTCGGCGCACCGCTGGATCCCGGTTATCCGTTGGCGGAGTTGGTCTTTCGCTATCTGCGCGCGTTCGGCCCGGCCAGCACCATGGATATGCAGACCTGGTCCAAGCTGGCCGGGATGAAGGCCGCGGTCGAACAACTCGGCGACCGCCTGCGCACCTACACCGACGAACGTGGCCGCACCCTCTACGACGTCGCCGACGGCGAACTTGCCGATCCGGAGCTGCCGTCCCCGATCCGCCTGCTCGGCTGGTACGACAATGCGATTCTCTCGCACCAGGATCGGACCCGAATCGTGCCCGACGGCGTGTCGCCACCCCTGCGCGCATTCGCCGCTGCGGTATCGCCGGTGCTGGTCGACGGCTACCTCGCCGGGTTCTACAAGATCTTCCTGGAGCGGGGCGTCGCTCGACTGCGCATCACTCCGATCCGGAAGTGGGCGGCCGCGGAGCGCACGGCGGTGGATGCCGAAGCCCATGCGCTGGTCGGGTTCCTGGAGGCCGATAAGCAGCCGAGCGTAGAAATCCTCGATGTAGACGCCGATCTGCGTCCCTGACCAGGTTTAACACCGCCGACATACGGGGTCGTTAATCTGGCTCGCACGTCGTTCATGGCTGCAACGGACGACGGGGGCCGCCGAATCCGGGCGGGCGAACCAGCCGCATTTCCCAGGAGGAATGCCGCGTGGTGCGCAATCGACCCCATTCGTCTGTCATTGGCAATGTCACCGTCTATGCCCGTGTCGGCGCGGGTGCACAATGGTTGTCCGGCCAGGACGTCGTCGTGGTGGACGGCGTCGTCACCGCGATCGGCACTGACGCGGGTCGCGACCACCGTGCGCTGCCGTTCGTCGACGGCGACGGCGGTCATCTGATTCCCGGCTTCGTCAACACGCACACCCATCTGCAGCAGGCCGTACTCCGCGGCATCGGCGAGGGTCTGCCGCTGCTGGAATGGCTGCACTGTGTCGGTGAGCGCACCGTCCTCGCCACCCCCGAGCAGACCTATCTCGCCGCCCTCGCCGGTGGCGCCGAGTTGCTGCGCGGTGGCGTCACCACCGTGGTCGAACATCTGTGGCCGAATCGCTCGACGGCCGTGCACGACGCCATGATTCGCGCGCTGAATGAACTGGGCATCCGGGTGATTCTCGGTCGCGGCGTCGCCGACCGCGCCGATGTCACTCGCAAATGGGGTATCGATCCGCGACTGATGCAGCCGCTGCCGGAGGTCTTCGCACATATCGACGACCTCGATGCCCGGCTGGCCGGTTCGCGCATCGACACTGCGCTTGCGATCCCCAATCCGCGCTGCCTGACTCCCGACGGCATGGCCGCCACTCGCGAATATGCCCAGCGGACCGGCAAGACCGTGTCGATACATGTACTCGAAACCTCCACCGACGAGGACATGTGCCGATTACATGCAGGCCGTTCAGCGGTGGACTACCTTGACGCGGGCGGCCTGCTCTGGGACCGGACCCTGGCGGTGCATTGCGTCCACCTCGACGCCGAGGGTCGCGCGGTGTTCGCCGACCGTGGCGTGGCCGTCTCCTACAACCCGCTGAGCAATATGCGCCTCGGCAGCGGCGTCGCGCCCGTGCTGGAGATGCTGGCTGCCGGAATCGATATCGGTCTCGGCGTGGACGGCGCCGCCAGCAACGACACCCAGGACATGCTGCTCGCGCTGCGCATGGGCTCCTATCTGCAGCGCGTCATCCGAAAACGGGCCGACATCCTGGGCTTCGAGGACATGATGCGGCTGGCTACCTGCGGCACCCAACGCGCGCTCGGCCACCCGGTGACCGGTCCCGGCCTCGCGGTGGGGGACCGGGGTGACTGCGCGCTGATCCGCTTCGACAGGGATTTCGCCTGCCTGCCGGTGCTCGATCCCGGCGCCACCCTGCTGACCGCGGCCTCGCCGCGCGTGGTGGACACGGTCTGGGTGGACGGGGAACCGGTGATTTGCGACGGCGTCAGCACCCGGGTGGATACCGACACTCTGTCGAGCCGTCTTCGTAACATGCGGTCTTAATTAATCAACTGGAAACGAGCCAGTAATTGCATGTAATTGAGATCAGCAACACTGATTATTCGCAATAGTTGCACGCAATGCCTGATGGTCGGTGAGAGAAGGTCAAGTGAGGCAGATACTGCACAACACGGTCCAGGACGCCGATGCGAGGACGCTGCTCTCGGGCATGGAGGTGTCGTTTGCCAACGCGCACAAGCGATTCGGCGACACCGTCGCACTCGCCGATATCAGCCTCGATATCCGGCAGGGCGAATTCGTTGCCGTTGTAGGCCCTTCCGGCTGCGGCAAGTCGACGCTGCTGCGCTTGGCGGCCGGGCTCGAGCCGGTCAGCTCGGGAGCCGTTGCGGTGCGTACGGATTCGATCGGGTTCATCTTCCAGGAGGCCACCCTGCTGCCGTGGCGCAAGGTGTCGCGCAACGTGGAGCTCTCCGCCGAGCTGCGCGGGATCGACCGGAAGACTCGGCGCGCGCGGGCAACTCGCGCACTCGCCGCGGTCGGCCTTGCCGATTTCGCGAACAGCCTGCCCAGCCAGCTCTCCGGCGGCATGCGCATGCGCGTCTCGCTGGCCAGGGCGTTGTCACTGGAACCACGGCTGATGCTGCTGGACGAGCCGTTCGGTGCGCTGGACGAGATGACCCGCCTGAACATGCAAGAAGAACTGTTGCGGCTATACCGCGACAACGGTTTCACCGCGTTGTTCATCACGCATTCGGTATCCGAGGCGGTCTTCCTCGCCTCGCGCGTGGTCGTCATGTCCGCCCGACCCGGCTGTCTGCACGAGGTGATCGACGTCGATCTGCCCTACCCGCGCAGCCAGGAGCTGCGCTTCGAGCCCGCGTTCACCGAATTGGTGGCGCGGGCCTCCGATTCGCTGAAAGAGGCTTGCTGATGGTCAGTATCGCGGCACCGGTCGCCGCCTCCGCCGAACCGGCACAACGGCTTTCGCTGCGGGTGCGACCACGCGCCGCCCTGGCCAAGGTCGCGACACCAATGATATCGATCGGACTGGCAATGGCCGCCTGGTACCTGGTCTCCCTGGTGGTGCTGGCCCCGGATCGCCGATTCCTGCTCCCGCCACCGCATGTCGTCCTCACCGAATCGCTGGCGAATCCGGCGAAGCTGGAGGTGATGCTGCGCGCGCTCGCCGTGACCGCGAAGGTCGCGGTCACCGGGCTCGCGGTCTCGGCCGTGCTCGGTGTCGCCATCGCCGTGCTGATGAGTCAGGCCAAGCCGATCGAGCAGGTGGTGTATCCATACGCCGTTGTCCTGCAGGCGATCCCGGTGCTCGCCGTGGTTCCGCTGATCGGGCTCTGGTTCGGCTATGGCACCTCGGCCCGCACCATCGTCTGCGTGCTCATCGCGATCCATCCGATCATCGCGATGACGCTGTTCGGCATCCAATCCATCGATCAGAACCTGCGTGAACTGTTCACCCTCGGCCGGGCCGGTCGCTGGCGCAGGCTCATCGCACTCGAACTGCCGGCCGCACTGCCCTCGATCATGACGAGTCTGCGTACCGCCGCCGGACTTTCGGTGACCGGCGCGATCATCGGCGACATGTTCTTCGCGCAGGGCCGCCCCGGCATCGGCACCCTGCTCGACAACTACCGTGCCCGACTGCAATCCGAGGACCTCATTGCCGCACTGGTGCTCGCGGCCCTGTTCGGCGTCCTCGTCTTCACGATCTTCACCGCCGCCCAGCGGCTCACCGTCGGCCGCTGGCACGGCTCGGGCCGCTAGCCCCATTCCAGGAGAATCTCATGAAAATGCCCTTGCGCCGCATCGGTATCGCGGCCATCGCCACCCTGGTGGTCGTCACCGGCGCCGCCTGCTCCGGTTCCGACACCGAAACCGCCGCCGTCGACCTCCCGGCCGCACCCGCTGAACAGCAGCTGGCCGGGAAATGTCCGAATACCGTTGTCGTGCAGCTGCAATGGGAACCCGAGACGGACTCCGGCCCGATCTTCGGGCTGCTCGGCCCCGGCTATCGGGTCGATGCCGACAACAACAAGGTCACCGGCCCGCTGGTGGTCGACGGCAAGGACACCGGCGTCGACCTGGAGATCCGTGCGGGCGGACCGGCCATCGGCTTCCAGACTGTGCCCTCGCAGATGTATGTCGACCAGAGCATCACCCTCGGGCTGGCCCACTCCGAGCATTCGATCGCCGCGGCGGGCCAGCAGCCGATCATCGCGGTGACGACGCTGTTGCGGAACAGCCCGCAGCTGCTGATGTGGGATCCCAAGACCCATCCCGACTGGCACGGCATCGCCGATATCGGGAAATCCGGTGCGCCGATCGTCGTTTCGCAGGGCCAGCTCTATCCGGACTGGCTGGCCGCGCGGGGACTCGTCGACCCGAAACAGATCGATGCCTCCTACGACAACTCGCCGTCCCGCTTCGTCGCGGGCCCGTCCTTCGCGCAGCAGGGCTTCGTGAACTCCGAGCCCTACGTCTACGAGCATGAGGTCCGCGCCTGGGGCAAGCCGGTCGGCTATCAGCTGCTGCGCGACGTCGGCTACGAAGGCTACGCCCGCACCGTCAACGTCCGCGCCGACCGACTGAACGAGCTGCGCCCCTGTCTGCAGCGGATCGTCCCGATGATCCAGCGGGCGACCGCGCAGTTTCGTGCCGACCCGTCGCACGTGAATGATGTTGTCGTCGACGTGGTTTCGAAGAACCCCAAGTTCAGCCCCTACAGTGCCGAACTCGCCGCCTACGGCTCGAAGGCGCTCATTGATGGCGGCCTGATCGGCAACGACACCGACGGTGTGGTCGGCAGTTTCGATATCGCCAGGGTACAACGCGTGATCGACGAATTCGCCCCGATCCTGCGCCGTGGGGGCGCGAACGTGCCGAACAACCTGACCGCCGACGCCATCGTCACCAAGGAATTCCTGGACCCGACGATCGCCGTCGGCAGCTGAAACCCCAACGCAGACAAGGACGGACACCATGACCGCCAGTTACGACCTGTCCGAGGTATCGCGCGAGCAGCAGATGGGCGGCCTCGGTGCGGAGACCGACGCCCGCGAGATCCGCGTCATCGATCTGACCGACTTCGACGAGCGTCGTGCCGAGATCACCGAACAACTGTGGGCCGCGGCTACCGAGATCGGCTTCTTCCAGGTCTCCGGCCACGGCATCTCGCAGGAGCGGATCGATGACATATTCGCCCGCACCGCGGAGTTTTTCGCGCTCCCGGAAGCGACCAAGGCGCAGTACCCCCTGGTCAAAGCGAACAATGCGGGCTGGGAGAGCCTGAGCCAGGTGCGCCCGTCCATCGGCGTGCCCGACCAGAAGGAGTCCTATCAGATCACCCGCCCGCATATGACCGAGCTGTGGCCGAGCGAGGCAGAAATGGCCGGATTCCATAGCGAGATCCTGGATTTCGAGCATCGGGCATGGACCGTCGCAATGCGCGTGCTGTCCTGCTTCGCCGATCGCCTCGGCTTCGAGCGCGACCACTTCACCAAGGCGCACGATCCGAATTCCGCGCAGTATCAGAGCACGCTGCGGTTGCTGCACTACTTCGCGGTGCCAGCGGAACTGCAAGGCGTTCCCGGTCGCTGGCGCGCGGGTGCGCACACCGACTTCGACTGTCTGACACTGCTTTTCCAGCGCGACGGACAGGGCGGCCTGCAGGTGTGCCCCGGCAAGGAGATGCACGAGCAGCAGTGGACCTCGATTACCCCGTCATCCGCGCTGATCACCTGCAATATCGGCGATATGCTCACCCGCTGGAGCGATGACGAATTGCCCTCCAACTTCCACCGGGTGCGCAGCCCGGGCCCGGGCGAATACCAAGGCGACCGCTACAGCATCGCCTACTTCGCCCAGGCCGACCGCGACGCCGTGATCCAGGGGCCACGGCGCACCTACCCGCCGGTCACCGCCGCCGACTTCCTCACCCAGCGCGTGCAGGCCAACTACCGGTCGCACGGGTAATTTCAGCAGCGAGACGAAAGGAAGCACTGTGATGACCGACCCGGATGCGGCGACCGCCTCCGCGCTGCTCGGCGCCTCCGTGCACCGGCAGGTCAGGCAGATGGTGCTGACGGGTGAGCTGGAGCCGAGCACGCCGTTGAGCGTTCCGGCGCTGGCCACCCGGCTCGGCGTCAGCCGCAGTCCGGTGCGCGAGGCCGTCCAGCAGCTCATCTATGAGGGCCTGGCCGTCAATGTCCCGCACGCGGGCGCTCGGGTCGCCGCCATCGACGACGACCAGGTGCGCGATGTGCTCGCGGTGCGGGCCGTACTGGACGGCCTGGCCGCCGCCGAGGCAGCGGCGAAACTGACCGAGGCCGATCTGGCGAAGCTGGCGACGCTCCTGGCCGAGCAAGAGGAGAACCTGCGCGGCGCCGCCGACACCGCCCGCGATACCGAACTCGATCTGGAGTTCCACACCTTCATCCGGGACCGGGCAGGCAATCGCCCGCTCGCCGACGAACTGGCCCGGCTCGAAGCCCAAACGCATCTCTACCGCGGCGATCTCTGGCGCTCCGAACTCAACCGTCGCGTCGCCCTGCGCGAACATCGCCGCATCGTCGAAGCCCTCGAATCCGGGCACGCGCAGGACGCGCGCGCGGCGGCCGAGGCGCACGTCTGTGGACTCGTCACCCGCCTCGGCCGACGCTGACCGGTATCGGGTTTACCTGCGGCGGTAGCGGATTCCGCCACCCTGCGCTACGTCGAACGCGACCGACGTCCCACCCGCACCGCAGGCAACGGCTGACCGGGCCCGGCCACCAACTGCTCGGCAATATCGGTCGCGATGAGCACGCCCGCGGTGAGCCCCACGACGGCGATGGCGGGCAGCGCCGAAGACACCGCGGCGACCACGATCAACGCAATGGCCGCGGCGAGGCGAGTCGTGGCCACATTGCCGAGCATCCGCCACCGATTCACCACCAGGGCGACGAGGAACAGCGCCGCACCGCCCGGTGCCAGCGCCGCGGCCACGCCGTGCACGGTGTGCACGGGGTCGGCGACCGCATGCCCCAGCCCGACGGCCACCGCGACCAACCCGGACACCAGCCCTAAATGCCCATAGCTCAGCACATCTCGCACGATCAGTCCGGGCGTGGGCATCGTCGCCAGCGCATGCTCGAGCAGTCCCGCCGAGCGATGGAAATAGATCCACCACAGCCCGGCGCCGACGAGGAAGGCCAGTACCAATGTGGTCACCACCGCCGGATCGAGGTCGGTCGCGGCGGCCTGCGCGCCCGCGTCGACCACCGATTCGCCCAGCGCGATGATGATGAACAGACCGAACCGCTCCACCAGATGCGAGACCCCGATCGTCCGGTCGCGCAACGCGCGGGCGTACAGCAGCGGCGCTCCCAACTGCACGACGAGCGCGCCGGTCCAGGCCCAGATCCGCGCGTGCTCAGGTAGCGGCGCGCTCGCGAAAATCGCTATGCCGGTGACCAATCCGATGGTGAACGGATTGATCGTGGTCTCGAACCCATGGGTGCGGGTGACGGCCGCGACCAGCACGATCCGCAACAGCAGGTGCGCACCCGCGAAAACCATTGCGGCTCCGCGTGGTTGGTCCAGTGCGGCGGGCGCCGCGACGGCCATCAGGAAAATGCACAGCCCACAGCCGAACAGCACCAAACGTTGGGTATTGGTCTCCTCGACGGTATTGACCAGGATGGTGACCCCGACCCATCCCCACCACAGCGGCGCGAGCAGCACCAGGGCGTGGCCGAGCGTGGCGATCGAGGTGTGGTGACCGAGCACATGCGCGGTCTGGGTGACCGCGAAGACGAGGACCAGGTCGAAGAATAATTCGGCCCAGGTGGCGCGGGCATGGGGTGTGGTGGTGCTGGATTCTGCGGGCTCGCTCATCGAAGTCTCGTACTCGGTGACACAGGAAGCACGAGCTTAAACGCCTCAGCGCTGCGGCGCGTCCCGGTAGGCGGGCGCTTTGGTGGTCCCGGTCGGGGTCAGCGTGCGCAACAGCGGCAGCGTGCGGTGCGCGATCACCGTCGACAGCACGATCACACTGTGCGAGCGCACCACCGAACTCGTCCGGTCGATACTCAGCAACACTGCCTGCAGCCCGGCATGGGAATCCGCGCCGATGCGGCACAGCACGTCACCGGAGCCGGTCGTCGCATACGCCTCCAGCACTCCGGGAATCGAGTCGAGTTCGGCCGCCACGGTGTCCAGCGCACCCTGCGCGATCTCCAGCGTGACGAAGGCCTGTACGTCGAAACCCGCTGCGGTGACGTCGATCTGCGGATCATAGGAGGCGATGACGCCCGACTCCTCCATCCGCCCGATCCGAGACTGGACGGTGGCCCTGGCGACCCGAGTGCGCCGGGACAGCTCGAGGATGCCCGCTTTCTGATACTCGTGCATCGCGGTGAGGATGGCGAGATCGAGTTCATCCAGTTTCGCGGGGGTGCGCGACATGAGGGTGGCCTCCGTTTGCCGAGTGTGGATCGGCCTGGTGCCGGTCCCGATGGTGCTATTCAAATTGTCCAGCATGAGGGGTGAGTTCCTAGCCGGATTCACCACAGTGTCTATCGAAAATCGATGATGTTGCCTATTGAATGGCGCGGCGTTTTCCTTGGGTCATGACCATCGAGCACCTGCCGAATTCCCAGCGACAGAGCGGTCCGCTGCCCACCGACGGTGAGCTGCGCAGGCTCGTCGGTCTGGTCGATCACGACGCCAGCGTTGACCCCTTCCCGGTCATCGGCTGGGACGCGCTGGTCTGGGTGGTCGGGAACGCGACCCAGACCGCCCACTTCCTGGAATCCACCTTCGGCATGCGGCTGGAGGCGTACTCGGGCCCCGAGACCGGCAACCGCGATCACAAGGCGTACGTGCTGCGTAGCGGTGCGGCCAGATTCGTCATCACCGGCGCGGTCGCGCCGGACAGCCCGCTGGTCGGCCACCACGACCGGCACGGCGACGGCGTCGTCGATATCGCGCTCGAGGTGCCGGATGTGGACCGCTGCCTGGAATGGGCGCGCACCCACGGCGCGCGGATCCTGGTCGAACCCCATGACGACACAGACGAATTCGGCACCGTCCGCTCGGCGGCGCTGGCCACCTACGGCGAAACCCGGCATACGCTGATCGACCGCTCCGCCTATTACGGGCCCTATCTGCCTGGATACGTCACCCGGCACTCCGGCTACCAGCCGCGCCCCGGTACGCCGACCCGTTTGTTCCAGGCGATCGACCACGTCGTCGGCAATGTCGAGCTCGGCATGATGGATCAGTGGGTCGAGTTCTACCGCCGCGTCATGGGTTTCACGAATATGGCCGAATTCGTCGGCGACGATATCGCCACCGAGTACTCGGCGCTGATGAGCAAGGTCGTCGCCAACGGCAACCACCGGGTGAAGTTCCCGCTCAACGAACCGGCGGTGGGTAAGAAGCGTTCCCAGATCGACGAATACCTCGAGTTCTACCGCGGTCCCGGCGTACAGCACATCGCGCTGGCCACCAGCGATATCCTCGAATGCGTCGACGTGCTGCGTCGCGAAGGCGTCGAATTCCTCGAAACACCCGACACCTACTACTCCGATCCCGAATTGCGCGCCCGCATCGGCCATGTCCGCGTCCCGGTGCAAGAGCTGCAGCGTCGCGGCATCCTGGTCGACCGCGACGAGGACGGCTACCTGCTGCAGATCTTCACCAAACCGCTCACCGACCGTCCCACCGTCTTCTTCGAACTCATCGAGCGCCACGGTTCCCTCGGCTTCGGCAAGGGCAACTTCAAGGCCCTGTTCCAGGCCATCGAGCGCGAACAAGAGGCGCGCGGCAACCTGTGACCAGCCCGGCATCGCACGGCGAGCTACTCCCCGGGTGCCGCCGGTAGAGTTCACGGCATGCGGATCCCGTCGGCGATCGTCACCGGTCTGGCCTTGGTATTGACGCTGTCGGCGTGCGGCTCGGGCGGAGACTCTGATTCCGACAACGCACCGCTGCGCCCGCCCCCGAAGGTGGCCTCGCTCGGTCCGTTCGTCGGCGAGTGCGGCCATGTGACCGAACAAGAGGTGCGCGATATCGCGGGGCTGAGCCAGTTGGCGCGGGTGTACCGCAATTCGGTCGGGTGCAACTTCCAGTCCGCCGGAATCGCTTCGCCGAGTGTCACTTTCGCGTCCTATCGCGGCAGTCCGATCGATCGCGAGAAGGCCTGGGTATCCAATGTCGGGCGCAATCCGGAGACGATCGATGTCGGTGGCCGCAAGGGATTTCAGGCGCTGGACCCGAGCGGTTCGGTCTGCGATCTCGCGGTGCAGCTCGACGACGACTTCTTCGAATGGTCGATGTCTTACGGAATGTTCTCGCAGCAGGGCAATCCATGTGACCGGACGCGCAAGCTGGCCGAGTTGACCGTGCAGCGATTGCAGTGAGGGGAACCCAGATGAGTCCACGTGCCGGCCTTCGGATCGCGGCCGTCGCCACCGCGGTGCTCGCGGTCGCGGTGACGGCCGGTGGCTGCGGCGAGACCGTAAAAGGTTCGGCGCATCCGGCGGGCGGCAGCGGCACCACCACGATCAACACCAACTTCGACAAGCTGCTGCGCGAATGCGACGTGGTCGCGCTCGACCAGATCGGTTCGGCGGTCGGCAACGCGCAGGTCGTGTCCCCGTCGTTCAACGGCGCCGTCTGCATGTGGGATGTCGAGGACGCGCCGGGCGGCTCGGCCATGGTGACGCTCAACTGGTACGAGGAAGGCTCGCTGAACAACGAGAAGACCACCAACGACAAGCTCGGCTACAGCACCGAGAACATCACCGTGCAGGGTCGGCGCGGTCTGAAGACGACGCGTCCGAACGATCCCGACTCGTGCGGAGTGAGTGCGACCGCCGCCGATACCGGGATCATCGGCTGGTGGATCAACTACCGCCCGGGCGGCCATCCCGATCCGTGCGCGGGCGCGCAGAAGCTGGTTGAGCTGACCCTGAATCTGGCCAGGTAATCTGGCTGGAGGTCGCGGCCTGTCGGATGTGGTAATCGACCCCGCTTTGACCGTGTGTCGGGGCCGCGGGTATCGTGGATCGCTGTGCCCGGAAGCATGCGGGCAAGTTCGTGCGCAAACGTAGGCCAGCGAGAGCGGCTGACCTTTCCGGCGTGCCCAGGATTCGGGATATGTCTTGCGTGCGACACGCCCGACCTCGGGACGCGAGAAACGTGGCCGGACGTGCGAGTGAAAGCTCGATGACAAAGACATGAAGTTCCAGACACCGCGTTAACTAATCAAGGAAAGCCGGTCTATGCCAACCATCAACCAGCTGGTCCGCAAGGGTCGTCGCGACAAGGTCTCCAAGACCAAGACCGCGGCCCTCAAGGGGAGCCCGCAGCGTCGTGGCGTGTGCACCCGCGTGTACACCACCACCCCGAAGAAGCCGAACTCCGCGCTGCGTAAGGTCGCGCGTGTTCGCCTGACCAGCGCGGTCGAGGTCACGGCCTACATCCCGGGCGAGGGCCACAACCTGCAGGAGCACTCGATGGTGCTCGTTCGTGGTGGTCGTGTGAAGGACCTCCCGGGTGTGCGTTACAAGATCATCCGTGGCTCGCTCGACACCCAGGGTGTGAAGAACCGCAAGCAGGCCCGCAGCCGTTACGGCGCCAAGAAGGAGAAGAGCTGATATGCCACGCAAGGGCCCCGCACCCAAGCGTCCGCTGATCAACGACCCGGTTTACGGGTCGCCGCTGGTCACTCAGCTGGTCAACAAGATCCTCATGGACGGCAAGAAGTCCACTGCCGAGCGCATCGTTTACGCCGCGCTGGAGCAGGCGCGCGAGAAGACCGGCACGGACCCGGTCGTCACCCTCAAGCGTGCGCTCGACAACGTCAAGCCCGCCCTCGAGGTGAAGCCCCGCCGCGTCGGTGGCGCCACCTACCAGGTGCCGGTCGAGGTGCGGCCGGGCCGCTCCAACACCCTGGCGCTGCGCTGGCTCGTCAGCTACTCCCGCGCCCGCCGCGAGAAGACCATGGTCGAGCGTCTGGCCAATGAGCTCCTCGATGCCAGCAACGGCCTCGGCGCTTCGGTGAAGCGCCGCGAGGACACCCACAAGATGGCCGAGTCCAACCGGGCCTTCGCGCACTACCGCTGGTGACGTCTGCCCGGCCCGTCGTTACTGGGTCGGGAGGCACAGCCGGATGCGGCACCTACCTGCCGCTTCCGGCGTTGACATAGAGACGACCACAGGGTCGTCCCCGAAAATCCCAACTAGCTACGAGCGGGGAAGATTTCCGTGGCACAGGACGTGCTCACCGACCTGAACAAGGTCCGCAACATCGGCATCATGGCCCACATTGATGCGGGCAAGACGACCACAACCGAACGCATCCTCTTCTACACCGGCATCACCTACAAGATCGGTGAAGTCCACGATGGCGCCGCCACCATGGACTGGATGGAGCAGGAGCAGGAGCGTGGTATCACCATCACCTCCGCGGCTACCACATGCTTCTGGAACGACAACCAGATCAACATCATCGACACCCCCGGGCACGTCGACTTCACCGTCGAGGTGGAGCGGTCGCTGCGCGTGCTCGACGGCGCCGTTGCGGTGTTCGACGGCAAGGAGGGCGTCGAGCCGCAGTCCGAGCAGGTGTGGCGTCAGGCCGATAAGTACGACGTGCCGCGAATCTGCTTCGTCAACAAGATGGACAAGCTCGGTGCGGACTTCTACTTCACCGTGCAGACCATCAAGGATCGCCTCGGTGCCAAGCCGTTGGTCATCCAGTTGCCGATCGGCGCTGAGGATACCTTCGAGGGCATCGTCGACCTGGTCGAGATGAACGCCAAGGTCTGGAAGGGCGAGACCAAGCTCGGCGAGCAGTACGAGGTCGTCGAGATTCCGGCCGAGCTCAAGGATCGGGCCGAGCAGTACCGCCAGGAACTGATGGAGACGGTCGCCGAGTCCGACGAGGCGCTGCTGGAGAAGTTCTTCGGCGGCGAGGAGCTTTCGATCGCGGAGATCAAGGGCGCGATCCGCAAGCTGACGGTCAACTCCGAGCTCTACCCGATCCTGTGTGGTTCGGCGTTCAAGAACAAGGGCGTGCAGCCCATGCTCGACGCCGTGATCGACTACCTGCCGACCCCGCTGGACGATGGTGGCACCGACGGCCACGTCCCGGGCAAGGAAGAGGAGATCATCCACCGCGACGCGAGCGCCACGGAGCCGTTCGCCGGTCTGGCCTTCAAGATCGCCGTGCACCCGTTCTTCGGCAAGCTGACCTACGTGCGCGTGTACTCGGGCAAGGTCGACTCCGGCGCCCAGGTCATCAACTCGACCAAGGGTAAGAAGGAGCGTCTGGGCAAGCTGTTCCAGATGCACTCCAACAAGGAGAACCCGGTCAGCGAGGCCGTGGCCGGCCACATCTACGCGGTCATCGGCCTGAAGGACACCACCACCGGTGACACCCTGTGCGATCCGCAGAACCAGATCGTGCTCGAGTCCATGACCTTCCCGGACCCGGTCATTCAGGTCTCCATCGAGCCGAAGACCAAGTCCGACCAGGAGAAGCTGGGCACCGCGATCCAGCGGCTCTCGGAAGAGGACCCGACCTTCTCGGTCAAGCTCGACCAGGAGACCGGCCAGACCGTCATCGGCGGCATGGGCGAGCTGCACCTCGATATCCTCGTCGACCGCATGCGTCGCGAGTTCAAGGTCGAGGCGAACGTCGGCAAGCCGCAGGTGGCCTACCGCGAGACCATCACCAAGAAGGTCGAGAAGCTCGAGTTCACCCACAAGAAGCAGACGGGTGGCTCCGGCCAGTTCGCGAAGGTCATCATCGCCCTCGAGCCGTTCGTCGGCGAGGACGGCGCGACCTACGAGTTCGAGAACAAGGTTTCCGGCGGTCGCGTGCCGCGCGAGTACATCCCTTCGGTGGACGCCGGTGCGCAGGATGCCATGCAGTACGGTGTGCTCGCGGGCTACCCGCTGGTGAACCTGAAGGTCAGCCTGCTCGACGGCGCGTACCACGATGTCGACTCGTCGGAAATGGCCTTCAAGATCGCTGGCTCACAGGCCCTGAAAGAAGCGGCCCGTAAGGCCGGTCCGGTGATCCTCGAGCCGCTAATGGCGGTCGAGGTCATCACGCCCGAGGAGTACATGGGCGATGTGATCGGCGACCTGAATTCCCGCCGTGGCCAGATCCAGGCCATGGAGGAACGCAGTGGTGCCCGTGTCGTCAAGGCGCTGGTTCCGCTCTCGGAGATGTTCGGTTACATCGGTGACCTGCGGTCGAAGACCCAGGGCCGGGCGAACTACTCCATGGTGTTCGATTCGTACGCGGAGGTTCCGGCCAACGTGTCGAAGGAGATCATCGCCAAGGCGACCGGCGAATAATTCCGCCGGGAGTCAGTACGACCCCCATTTGTAAACCGCACTGCTGCAACTGCACGCACCAACAAGTCCAGGAGGACACCAAGTGGCGAAGGCGAAGTTCGAGCGGACGAAGCCGCACGTCAACATCGGCACCATCGGTCACGTCGACCACGGCAAGACCACGCTGACTGCAGCGATCACCAAGGTGCTGGCTGACAAGTACCCGGATCTGAACGCCGCGTTCGCGTTCGATCAGATCGACAAGGCGCCGGAGGAGAAGGCTCGTGGTATCACGATCAACATCTCCCACGTCGAGTACCAGACGGAGAAGCGCCACTACGCGCACGTCGACGCCCCGGGTCACGCCGACTACATCAAGAACATGATCACCGGTGCGGCGCAGATGGACGGTGCCATCCTGGTGGTCGCCGCGACCGACGGCCCGATGCCGCAGACCCGTGAGCACGTGCTGCTCGCCCGTCAGGTCGGCGTGCCCTACATCCTGGTCGCGCTGAACAAGTCGGACATGGTCGATGACGAGGAAATCCTCGAGCTCGTCGAGATGGAGGTCCGCGAACTGCTGGCCGCCCAGGAGTTCGACGAGGACGCGCCGGTCGTGCGTGTTTCCGGTCTGAAGGCGCTCGAGGGTGACCCGAAGTGGACCGAGTCGATCGTCGAGCTGATGGCCGCGGTCGACGAGTCGATCCCGACTCCGGTCCGTGAGACCGACAAGCCGTTCCTGATGCCGGTCGAGGACGTCTTCACGATCACCGGTCGTGGCACCGTCGTCACCGGTCGTGTCGAGCGCGGCGTCGTCAACGTGAACGAGGAAGTCGAGATCGTCGGCATCCGCGAGAAGGTCACCAAGACCACCATCACGGGTATCGAGATGTTCCGCAAGCTGCTCGACCAGGGCCAGGCCGGCGACAACGTCGGTCTGCTGGTTCGTGGTATCAAGCGTGAAGATGTCGAGCGTGGCCAGGTTGTCGTGAAGCCGGGTACCACCACCCCGCACACCGAGTTCGAGGGTCAGGCCTACATCCTGTCCAAGGACGAGGGCGGCCGCCACACCCCGTTCTTCAACAACTACCGTCCGCAGTTCTACTTCCGTACGACTGACGTGACGGGCGTTGTGACCCTGCCCGAGGGCACCGAGATGGTCATGCCCGGTGACAACACCGAGATGTCCGTCAAGCTGATCCAGCCGGTCGCCATGGACGAGGGTCTGCGCTTCGCGATCCGCGAGGGTGGCCGCACCGTCGGCGCCGGTCGCGTCACGAAGATCGTCAAGTGATTCGCTGAATCGCTGTTCGAACGGCGTCGCTCCGAAAGGAGCGGCGCCGTTCGGCGTTTCGGGCTGGATGCCGGGTCGACCGGATCCGCCGGGAGTTCCACGTCGAGGCGAACCGTGTCACAGGCGATCATCGCCAGGGCGACCGGCTAGCCACCCGACGGCACCGCATCGAAAGGTGCGGTGCCGCTCGGATCTCAACATGTGAACTCTTGGGCGACGTAGTCCTTGCGCTCGGCTGCGGTGAGTTCGTGTAGGCAGCCGTAGGCGATGATGCCGTCGTCGCTGAGCTGTACGCCGGTGCGGATTGTTGGGTTCACGCAGGTGAGGCCGGTGGATACGATGCGGCAGGTGTATGCGCCGAAGGTGATGGTGCTGTCGTAGGGCAGCGTTTGTCCTTCACCGTCGATGAACAGGCCGGGGTCGCCGCGGAAGGCGCCGACCGTCACACCTTTGGTGGAGTAGGTGGTGTAGCCGGGAGACCAGTTTCCGAGGCCGCCGGCCGGGGCCGGCGGCGGATTCTTCAGTTTCACAACGCAGGTCAAACCGTCGATGTCGTACTTCGCGCCGGTGATGCAGCTGATCTTGCCGGAGGGGCTGACGAAGGCGATATCGCCCTTCAGATCGGTGGGCGGTTTGCCGTCCATGCTGACCGTGCCGTAGCGGGCGTTATCGACGGCATTGCCCGCCTGGACCCACCTGATCCGATCGTTCAGTTGGCTGTCGCGGTCGGGCGGGGTCGAGGAGGGCGCGGCGGCCGTCGTCGAGGCGGGTTCCGGGGCCGGCCGCGGTTGTCCGGTGGTCGACTGCGCGCAGGCGCTCAACAGCAGGAGGAGGGCAGCCAGTGCCGCGATACGCATGGGGCGAAGAGTAGTTCAAGTTCATGATCTCAGCGGTTATCGCGGGATGCCAGGGCTCAGCGCTAACGTCGAGCAAAGAGGTAGAGACCGGTTGATCGGAGGAAGCATGAGTAACTCGGCCCTGGCCACCGCGCTCGATGTCACCGAGGGAACGTGGCCGCATGGTATGCCGTATCTCGCGCTCGGATCCGGGCGGCCGCTGGTCTTCCTGCGGTGGTTCACGCCGGATCACGCCAATCCGTCCGGGTGGCTGCGGCAGTCCGAGATCAAGATATTGGCCCCGCTCGCGGCCCATTTCCGGATCTACGCGGTGAACCGTGCGCCCGGTATGGCGCAGGGCACCACGATGGCCGATATCGCCGCGCAGCACGCGGCGGCGCTGGATGCCGAATTCGGTACGCCCGTCGATATTCTCGGCGTCTCATCGGGGGGATCGCTGGGGCTGCAACTCGCGGCGGATCATCCCGAGGCGGTGCGCGGACTGGTCATCGCGTCCTCCGGCTACACCCTGGAGAACGCCGCACGTCAGGCTCAGCTGCGCTACGGCGAGGCGGCCTACGCGGGTCAGCGGGCACTGCACCACATGGCCGGCGTCGGCTTCAAGTCGCCGGTCGCGCAGCGGCTCGCCGCGGCGGGCATGTGGTTGGCCGATCCCTTCGCGCGCCCGAAGAATCCGGCCGACACCCTGGCCTTCATCCGCGCCGAGGATGCCTTCGACCTCACGGGTCGGCTCGGTGAGATCAGCGCGCCGACCCTGGTCCTCGGCGGCGACCGCGACGGCGCCTACAGCACGGACACCTTCCGCCGCACTGCCGACGGGATCCCGAACTCCCGCTTGATCATCTACCCGGACACCACCCACATCGGTGTGATGAAGCATCCGCGCTTCGTCCGCGATATCGTCGCCTTCCTCGCCGACTAGATTCAGCAGTTGCTCGGCGCCGGTTCGCCGCGGATAATTCGCTCAGCCGAGCTGGGTCATCCCGGCCGCGACAACTCTTGCGACACTGAATATTTCATCCGCGGTCGGCAGCGGTACGCCATCGAGCGCGTGCAGCCGATCGCTGCTGGCAATGGCGAACATCGCCGAAACCCAGGCGGCCGCGCAGGCGCGCAAGGTACCGGGCTGGACTGGAGTGGGCGCACTGGCCTGCAGCACCCGGGCGGTGACGTCGAGCAGTTGATCGCGCAGGCGGCGCAGTTGGCGTCGGACGTCGGGATGGGTATCGGCCTCGCGCCACATGATGACGCGCAGCACCGACGAATGATGATCGCGCAGATTGAGCGCGGCATCGAGATTGATCAGGCTGGCCGCCGGATCGCCCGGCGCGACCACACTGCCGATATCGTCGATCGGCTGGGCGGGCATCCGCTCGGCCATCAGCGTGGACAGGATCGAATCCTTGGTGGGGAAGTAGTAGAAGACCAGTCCCTTCGGGACACCGGCGCCCTCGGCAATGGCCGCTGTCGCGGTCGCGTCGAATCCCTGTGCCGCGAAAAGCTTTTCGGCAGCGTCGAGGATGAGCTGACGGGCGTCGCCGTCGACTTTCGCGCTACGGCGACGCCCGCCTCCTCGCCGGGATTTCGGCATCTGCATCAGTGGTGCGGCGCCATATCGTGCAGCCGACCCGACACCGTCGGCAGCGCCGCCACCGCGACCACTACCGTCACCACGCCCACTACCCATGCGGTCCAGGATGCGCCGCGGTAGTCGGTGTAGTCCATCGCCCAGGGGGAGATGAACAGCAATGCGCCGAACACGCCCATGGCGTAGTCCGCGGCCGTCAGCGCCGGCCGGTACATCTGCGCCAGGCCGGTGAGGGCGATGAGCACGCCCAAAACGATCAGCGACCACATGCCGTTGTCGTTCGTGTCCACCCACAGGGGTGACAGCGCGGTAAAGATGCCCAGCACAACGGCTAGGAGATCCTGCGCGCGACTTTCGGTGAACATGGTGTGCCTCCTCAGGCTCTGAATTGTTCTCCTGATTCAGATCTAACTCTGATTGACCGCCCGATCAATCTCGTTCGGGATACGATTGCGCACCGATCGGTCCATAGCTCGTAGTGACGGCCCTCATAGCCGTCCGTGACCCGGCAAAGGTTAGGGTGAGCTGCGTGTCTACCGAAGGGAAGGCCGGATGAATGGGCCGATCGTCATCATCGGAGCCGGCTTGGCCGGTCTGCGTACTGCCGAGGAGTTGCGCCGCGCCGGATACGAGGGTGAACTGATTCTCGTCGGTGAGGAATCGCGGCTGCCGTACGACCGCCCGCCGCTGTCCAAGCAGTTCGTGCGCGGCGAGACCGACGACACCACGCTGCGCCCCGCCGAATTCTTCGACGAGAAGCAGATCGACCTGCGCTTGAACACCGCGGCGACCGCCGTCGACACCGCGACGCGGCAGGTGCGCCTGGCCGACGGCGGCACGCTCGACTATGACCAGCTGATCATCGCGACCGGACTGCGGCCGCGTCGCCTGCCCGGGCTGCCGGATCTGGGCGGCGTGCACGTGCTGCGCGGTCATGCCGACGCCGCCGCGCTGCGGGCCGAGCTGTCCGATGCCGGTACGGCGCTGGTGGTCGGTGCGGGATTCATCGGCTGTGAACTCGCGGCGAGCTTCCGGGCCAGTGGTGTCGAGGTCGTGCTGGTCGAGCCACAGCCGACACCGTTGGCCTCGGTGCTCGGTGAAAAGGTCGGTGCGCTGGTCGCCCGCATGCATCGGGCCGAGGGGGTGGATCTGCGTTGCGGCACCGGCCTGGACACCTTCCTCGCCGACGACGCCGACCAGGTACGCGGCGCCCGGCTGTCCGATGGCAGTGAGGTGGCCGCCGATCTGGTGGTCATCGGCGTCGGGTCGCGGCCGGTGACCGACTGGCTGGCCGATTCCGGTATCGCGCTCGCCGACCCCGCGGCCGGCGGCGGCGTGCTCGCCGACGAGGTGGGACGCACCTCCGTCGAGGGCGTGTGGGCGGTCGGTGACGTGGCCGCCTGGCTGCACGAGACCGGGTTGCGCAAGCGCGTCGAGCACTGGACCAACGCGGGTGAGCAGGCAAGGCTGCTGGCCTGCGCGCTGCTGGGCGCCGAACCGCCGACGGCGGCGCGGGTACCGTACTTCTGGAGCGATCAGTACGACGTGAAGATCCAGGCGCTCGGCACGCCCAGCGCCAACGACGACGTCCATGTCGTCACCGACGACGGTCGCAAATTCCTCGCCTACTACGCCCAGGATGGCAATCTGACCGGCGTGGTCGGTGCGGGGCTGACCGCTCAGGTGATGAAGGCTCGGGCGAAGATCGCCGCGGGCGCGCCGATCGCGGAACTGCTCGCGACCACCTAGATCCCCTGGTGTTCGATTCGGCGACTCGGCCACTGGAGACGGTGGCAGCAGGTTTCGGCCGCTGTAATACGGTGGTCGAGTGATCGTCGCGCTCATTGATTCCGGACTGGGGTTGCTGACCACAGCCGCATGGCTACGTAAGCTGCGGCCCGATGTGGATCTGCTGCTGCAACTGGATCCGGATGGCGCGCCGTGGGGGCCCAAACCCGAGCAGTGGGTGATCGACCGGGTGGTCGACGCGGCCCGCACCTCCGTTCGGCTGGGCGCAGAGGTGGTCGTGCTGCCGTGCAATACGGCCAGTGTCACCGCGCTGGATCAGGTGCGCGCGGAGGTCGGCCCCGCGATTCCGGTGATCGGCACCGTGCCCGCGATCAAACCGGCTGCGGCGGTGTGCGCTTCGGTGGCGGTATGGGCGACCGCGGCGACCACGGCGAGCCGGTACCAGGCGGATCTGATCGCCCGCTTCGGCGGCGATGCGAAGGTGGTCGGCGTCGCCTGTCACGGTCTGGCGGATGCGATCGACAGTGGTGATCTGGTCGCGGCCCGCGATTCGATCGCCCGCGCGGTCGAGCGGACTCCCGACGATGTCGAGGGTGTGGTGCTCGGCTGCACCCACTATCCGCTTGTCGTGGATGCCATCGTCGCCGCGCTGCCCGATGGCGTCCGGCTCTTCGACAGTGCGCAAGCCGTTGCGGCGCAGACGATTCGGCGGATGGACGCGCTGGGCCGGCCGACAACCGGCAATGGCGAAGTGCGGGTGCGCAACAGTGGTCGGCCGGGGGAGTTGCCCGCCGGCGCCGCGGCTTTCGAGTCCGGGCGGATTCTCGGCGCGCAGGAGTAGGTCGGATCGGCGATTCGCGACGGGCCGCCGGTACGCCGACGGTGTTGAATGACCGTGGTCTGCCCGACGAACGGGAGGTTCGCTGATGGCCGAGGTGCTGCCGACCGCCGCCGCGGTCCGAGCGGCATTGGCCGAGGTTGCCGACCGGGCCGATGCCATCCATCTGCAACGGTTCTTCAAAACCGGCCCCAGCGAATACGGCGAGGGTGACGTATTCATCGGTGTACGAGTGCCGGTGACCCGATCGATCGCGAAACGCTTTGCGGCACTTCCACTCGACGAGATCGACATGCTGCTGGACAGTGCCGTGCACGAGGATCGGCTGGCCGCGCTGATCATTCTCAACGCCAGATTCGACAAGGCGACCAAACCGCGCACCCTCGATCTCGACGGCCAGGCGGCGATGGTGCAGCTCTATCTCGCCGCGGTGCGCCGGGGCCGGGTGAACAACTGGGATCTGGTCGACGTGTCCGCCGAGAACATCATCGGCCCGTGGCTGCTCGACCGTCCGCGCGAGCTGCTCTTCGAACTGGCGCGCGCGGATTCCCTATGGGAGCGCCGGGTGGCGCTGCTGTCCACCTTCGCGTTCATCAAGGCCGGCGATGCGTCGAGCACCTTCGAACTCTGCGAACGACTCCTCGACGACCGGCGCGATCTGATCCAGAAGGCGCTCGGCTGGATGCTGCGCGAGGTCGGCAAGCGCGTCGACGAGCGACTACTCACCGGATTCCTGGACAAGCACGCCGCCCGAATGGGGCGCACCGCACTGAGTTACGCGACCGAGCGGCTCGATCCCGCTGTCCGCGTGCACTATCGCGAGCTCTGACGGAAATCATTGCGCCCGATCAGAATTGGATGCGCAGGTGATCGGTGACCGGACGCGCCTGGCAGCCGAGGATGTAGCCGTTCTCGATATCCTCCGGATCGAGGATCTCGGCATTCGCCATCTCGACCTTGCCCTCGAGCACCGTGCACGCGCAGGAACCGCATTCGCCCTCCTGGCAGGAGTACGGCACATCGAGCCCCTTCGACAGCATGATGTCGACCAGGGTCTGTTTGCGCGGCCACTTCAGTTCGTGCACCTCGCCGTCGAGTTCGACCTCGACGGTGGCCGCGTCGGCGGCGTCCGCATCGCTCACCTCGACCGGGGCCTGGTCCGCGAACGGGTCTCCCGCAAGGGAATTGAACGTCTCGGCATGGGTGCGCGAGCGCGGCACATCCAGCTGGGCGAGCGCGTCGTGCACCCGGTCCATGAAAGGCTTCGGCCCGCACATGAAGGCGTCGTAGCTCGCGTACGGTGCGACCAGCGTGGCCAGGCCATCGGCGGTCGGCAGACCCTGCAGATGCTCCAGCCAGTGGATCACGGTCAGCCGCTGCGGATGCTTCTCGGTCAACTCGCGCAGCTCACCGGCGAAGATCACCGATTTGTGGTCGCGATTGGCGTATACCAACACGATTCGGCCGTTGCCGCGGGCCAGCGCCGACTTCAGGATCGACATCACCGGCGTGATGCCGCTGCCCGCGCCGAACAGCAGCAGATTGTCGTCGAGATCCTTCGGCGTGAAAACGCCCGAGGGCGGCAGCACTTCGATCTGGTCGCCCGGTTTGACGTTATCGCACACCCAGTTCGACCCGTAGCCGCCCGCGGTGCGCTTGACGGTCACCTTGGGCCGGTCGTCGGTGTAGGGGGAACTGGCCAGCGAGTAGCACCGCGCCACCGAGCCGGTCAGGTCGCTCGGGATGCGCAGGGTGAGGAACTGGCCGGGCTGGTAGCGGAAACGTTCACTTAGTTCGTCGGGCACGTCGAAGACCAGCGAACAGGTGTCCGCTGTCTCGGCGATGACCGCGCAGACCCGCAGCACGACCGAGCGCGAACCGTGTGGAACCTCGACGATTGTCATCTCGTCCCTCTCGAGCAGACCCAAAACTAGAACGTGTTTCAGTTTCATCGTACGTCGGCATCCGGCTGACGGACAAGCTGGGCCTCCAGACCGGCGATCAGCACCTCCATGCCGAAGTCGTAGGCGTACTTCCCGCGCAGGTCCGCGATGTACTTGGTGGCTCGCGCGACCGACTCCGGCAGCGCGACCTCCGACAGCGGTGAGACGTCGCGCGGATTCACCCGGCGGCGGCCGAACAGGTAAGTGTGGATCGTCGCGTACCCGGCGAGCACATTGCGGTCATTGAAACCCGCCTCGAACAGGATCTCCATCACCGCGGCGATCAGGTCGAGCTGTTTGCCGAGCATCTGCTCGATCAGCACATCGCCCAGGCCGGGATGCTTGCGCAGTTTGTCGTCGATCTGGTCGATCAGATCGCGTAGCCGATGCTGCCACGGTCCGGAATCGGACGGCGGCTTGCGAACTCCGGTCAGTGCCGCGCTGGCGACGAGATCGAGCAGCTCACGTTTGTCGGCGACGTAGTAGTACGGCGCCATCGGGGAAACCCCGAGTTCGCGGGAGAGTCGTCGCATCGACAGTTTCTCCACGCCGTCCTCGCGGACCACCCGCAGGGCGGCCTCCACGATCTCGGACTCCGACAGTGTTCGATTTGCGGCGCTCCCCGGCCCTGCGTGGTTACGCAAGCTGCCTCCTCCGGGCCTCGAGCTCGCGCCGTGGGGTGTTACCGCCCCCGCTCGCCTGCATTCGTCCGACTCCCATGCCACCTCTACCACCGCGGACGATCGCACCCGTCACGTCCTGTTCAGCTGCTTGCCACCCGCAGTCTAGAGCGCGCGGCCGCGGCCCTGTCGGCGTGCATGCGCGCGGGTGGGGGCATGGGACCTGCGGTGACTCGGTGGCGTCGGAGCGGTCCGGTTCCGGGGCCTATGCGGATCGATGTTCTGAGACGCGTTCTACCCCCTATTTATTTTGTCAGCTCCTGACGTTATTGTGTGAGCACGGCTACACCCGGTAGTCGAGGACACTTGTCGCATCTCGGAGGTAGGCATGCCGGAGCACGGATCCATCGGACACACCGATACCGACAACACCGGACGGATCGGGACCGTCGAGTCCCGGGCGATCGAGGAGACGCCGCTGGTCGAGGAGACCCTCATCGAAGAGGTGTCCATCGACGGTATGTGCGGCGTCTACTGAGGGGCGGAGTGACCATGCTCGATCTCGATACCCGATGGGAGCTGCATCCGCGGGTGGCGCTGCGGCCGGAGTCGTTCGGCGCGCTGCTCTACCACTTCGGTACGCGCAAGCTCTCCTTTCTGAAGAGTCCACGGATCCTCGAGATCGTGCGATCGCTGCCCGCGCACGTCTCGGCACGCGCGGCGCTGCATGCGGCGGGCGTCTCGGATGACCTTGCCGGACAATATGTTCGGGCACTGGATCAACTGGCCGACTCCGACATGATCAGGGAGGCCGCGCCGGGTAGTGCTCCGAAACCGGCACTCGCGCCGCAGGCACTCGCCGGTCCGGCATCGGCGGCGACCGCCGGTGGGCGACTGATCGATAAGTTCGAAACCGGTCTGGCCGCGCCGATTTGCCTGACCTGGGAGCTGACCTACGCCTGCAACCTGTCGTGTGTGCACTGCCTGTCCTCCTCGGGCCGGCGCGATCCGCGTGAGCTGAGCACCGAGCAGTGCAAGGCGCTGATCGACGAGTTCGAGCGCATGCAGATCTTCTATGTGAACATCGGCGGCGGCGAACCCACTGTGCGCCCGGACTTCTGGGAGCTGGTCGACTACGCGACCGCACACCATGTCGGAGTGAAGTTCTCCACCAACGGAGTTCGCATCACGCCCGAGGTCGCCGCGCGGTTGGCCGCCAGTGACTACGTGGATGTGCAGATTTCGTTGGACGGCGCGGACGCCGAGGTCAACGACGCGGTGCGCGGACCGGGTTCCTATGACATGGCGATCAGGGCGCTGGAGAATCTGGCGGCGGCCGGATTCCGGGACGCGAAGCTGTCGGTGGTCGCGACTCGGCACAACATCGCCCAGCTCGACGAATTCAAGGCGATCGCCGACAAGTACGGCGCCACATTGCGTTTGACCCGCCTGCGGCCCTCGGGGCGCGGCGCGGATGTCTGGGACGAGCTGCATCCGCTCCCGGAGCAGCAACGGGTGCTCTATGACTGGTTGGTGCGCAATGGCGATGGCGTGCTCACCGGTGACTCGTTCTTCCATCTGTCCGCCTTCGGCCAGGCGCTGCCCGGGCTGAACATGTGCGGCGCTGGCCGGGTGGTCTGCCTGGTGGATCCGCTCGGCGATGTGTACGCCTGCCCGTTCGCCATCCACGAGAAGTTCCTCGCCGGAAATGTGGTGGCGGATGGTGGTTTCCGCAACGTCTGGCAGGAATCGGAGCTCTTTGCGGAGCTGCGTGAGCCGAGCGGCGGCGGCGCGTGCTCCGGCTGCGCTCACTACGACTCCTGCCGCGGCGGCTGCATGGCGGCGAAGTTCTTCACCGGCCTGCCCGCCGACGGACCGGACCCGGAGTGCGTGCAGGGCTATGGCGAGGCGGCGCTGGCCGATGTCGGGCGGATGATCCCGCGCTCGTCGGTCGACCACTCGCGCCGGAGCGCGCCGAGCCGATCCGGATCGCGTAAGTCGGGTCCGATTCCGCTGACACTGTCGGTATCTCGCGCCGCGGCGGACCGGCTGTCCCCGGAGCGGCGGCCCGCGCGGGCCTGTGACGAGAGTCCGCTGACATGATGCCGGACCGGTAGCCAGCCATGCGCTGCCGCACCAATCGACGATGGCTATCAAGCGGCAAATCGATGATTGCCCTCCTGTTGCCAGACGTCTCCGGCGAGTCGCTCGCGACTCGCCGGAGACCCGTGTCGACGGGAGTTCTCCCGGCACACGGGCGGATTCGTACGGAATTCTTTCCTTTTTTCCGGACTGATGGTGCCAATGCGCGAATCTCCGCCTAGCATGCCAGGAATGCGCCATGATCGCCTGCCCGACGGATTCGGGGTGCGGATCGATCCACGGGTACGCGCATACTCCGGGGGACGCATCCTGATCGGGGGTTCGCCCGCCAGGTTGCTGCGACTTGCCCCGGAGGCTGCCGAGATGATCGGCGACGGGTACCTCGAGGTCACCGGCCCGAAGTCGGCGGTCGTTGCCAGACGGCTGCTCGACTCCGGTGTCGGTAATCCGCGTCCCCGGTTGCTGCCGTCCCTGGACGATGTGACCGTGATCGTGCCTCTGTACAACAACGCCGACGGCCTCGCCCGACTACTCGCGGCCCTGCGCGGACACAATGTGATCGTCGTCGACGACGGTTCGGATCAGCCGGTGCGGATCCCGCGCAACCGCGGCACCCGCTGCCGGGTGACCGTGCTGCGCCACGACCACCGACAGGGCCCGGCGGCCGCGCGCAATGCCGGATTGCAGGCCGCGACAACCGACTACGTCGCCTTCCTGGACTCCGATGTGGTGCCGCGCAGCGGCTGGCTCGAGGTGATGCTCGGGCACTTCAGCGATCCGGAGGTCGCACTGGTCGCGCCGCGGATCGTCGCGCTGGACCCGGAGACGAACGCGCTCGCACGCTACGAACACACGCGCTCCTCGCTCGATCTCGGCCGCCGCGAATCGGCCGTGCAGTCGCGCGGGCTGGTCTCGTATGTGCCGAGTGCCGCGCTGCTGGTGCGCCGCCGGGCGCTGCTGGCCCAGGGCGGGTTCGACGAGTCCATGCAGGTGGCCGAGGACGTCGACCTGTGCTGGCGGCTGGAGCAGGCGGGCTGGCGGCTGCGCTATGAGCCCGCGGCCCATGTCGCCCATGATCATCGAATCTCGTTCAGCGCCTGGTTCGGTCGCAAGCTGTTCTACGGCACCGGCGCCGCACCGCTCGGCGAGCGGCATGCGGGCATGGTGACGCCGCTGTCGGTGCCGTTCTGGACGGTGGTGGCGACCATGCTGTTCGCCACGCTGACGAAGTGGGGACTGGTCGGCGGACTCATCACCCTGGTCACCGCGCTGGCCCGACTACGCCGGGTGTTCACTGGGTTGGACAACCCGACTCGGATCGCCGCGATCTATCTGGCGCGTGGCTATTTCGCAGGTATCTGGCGACTGGCCTCGGCGATGTGCCGACACTATTGGCCGGTCACCATGTTGGCGATGATTCTGTCCCGGCGGGTCCGGCGCATCGCGGTCACCATGGCGGTGGCGGATGGGCTGGCCGACTGGTTCACCCACCGCGATGCGGGCGGGCTGGACCCGTTCCGCTACGTGGCCTACAAGCGGATGGACGATATCGCCTACGGAACCGGCTTGTGGCTCGGCGCATTCCGCGCGCGCAGCCTGGAATCGCTCAAGCCGAGTACGCCCCGGAGCTGAATCGAACGTGTGATGGCTGTACCCCCCGATGAGCTGATGTAGATGGTCGACACGCTGATCATCGGTGGTGGCACGGCGGGCTGCGTGCTCGCGGCGCGGCTTAGTGCGGACCCGTCCCATACCGTGCGTCTGCTGGAGGCGGGGCCGGTGTGGACCGACGCGGCCGAGCGGCCCGCGGACCTGCTCGACGCGAACCGGATGCCGATCGATCCCGAATCGCCGTGGCTCTGGCGTTATCCCGTCACCCTGGCCGATGGCGCCGGTGTGGTCGGGAATATCGTGCGCGGCAAGGTGATCGGCGGATCCGGCGCGATCAACGGCGGCTACTTCGTACGCGCGACGGCAGCGGATTTCACGGCGTGGAGCAAGGAACTCGACGGATCCACGACCTGGTCCTTCGATTCGGTCCTGCCCGCCTATCGCCGGCTCGAGCGCGACTTCGACTACGGCGACCGGCCCGGGCACGGTACGACCGGACCGATACCGGTGCGTCGCACGGCCGCGCCGACACCGCTGAGCCTCGAATTCGCCTCGGCCTGTACGGCACTCGGCTTTCCTTTGATACCCGACTTGAACACGCTGCCCGGCACCGCCCCGGCCGATGGCTTCGGACCCGTGCCGTGCAATATCGAGCACGGCATGCGCGTCGATACCGGCTCGGCCTATCTGATGCCCGCGCTCGCGCGGCCGAATCTCACCGTCACCGGCGCGATGCTGGTCACCCGCATCCGTTTTCGCGGCACGCGCGCCATCGGCGTGGACTACCTGCACGAGGGCAAACCGGGCACCGTCGACGCCGATCGCATCGTGCTGTGCGCTGGTGCCATCGAATCCGCGGCATTGCTGCTGCGTTCCGGTATCGGCGATCCGGAACAGCTGCGGGCCCTGGATATTCCGGTGCGCCACCCCGCGCCCGTCGGGGCGTGGTTCAGTGATCACCCCGAGATCGGCATCGACTATCGCTTCGATCGCGGCATGCCCGACAGCGTGCCACTGGAATATGTGCTGGAAATCGACGATGTCGAAATCCGTCCGTACGCCGTATCGTTTACCCCGTATACCCATCGTTTGGGCGTGGCGCTGATGCGCCCGCGGTCCGAAGGCGTCCTCCGATTGCGTTCCGCCGATCCCGTTGTCGCACCGCACATCGATTACCGCTACTTATCGGCGGCCGCCGATCGGATTCGATTGCGGGAAGCGGTTACCTCGGCGCTGGCGATATTGCGCGAAATCCCGATGGCGTACGCACCGGATTCGATACCGGAACCGGCCGAGGGCTGGCTGCGTGCGAATCTGGCCACCTCGCAACATCTGTCGGGCACCTGCCGAATGGGCGGTGCGCACGATGAGCGTGCGGTGGTCGATGAGTGGTGCCGAGTGCACGGAACGACCGGGTTGTCCGTGGTGGATCTCTCGGTCGTCCCGGTACCACTGAGTCGCGGTCCGCAGGCGACGGCGATGCTGATCGCCGAGCGCGCCGCCGAACACCTCACCTAAGGGTCTGAAAGATGGGTAGGTCACATTTGTACGAGGTGTGAACAAGGTGTGACCTGGCGGACAAACGAAGGCAACCGTCCTTGCCTGGTAATGCGCGCCGGTACAGTTCGGGGCGGAAAGAAAGGCAAATGGTCAGCAATCTTGCAGGTGGGCGGCCCCCACGGCACGGCGTCGAGCCCGGCACGCAACTCGGCGCTCTGGAAGCCTATGCCGCGCAAGCACACGGATATCTTAGTGCGGGTGGCGAGCAGCTGTCGCAGCTTGCCGGTCTGCTGCGTCCGGTCGTGCTCGAATCCTGGTTGCGCAGCGTGCGCGGTGGCGTCGATCCGATGGATGTGCTCGACGGACGCGGCCTGCGCGGCGCGGATCTGCAGCGCTACCGCGACGCGCACCCGATTGCCACCTTGATGCCGCTGATCGACAAATTGCTCGTACAAGACACTGCCAGAACGGGTTTGATCGTCGCGGTGGCCGATCAGTTCGGCCGCGCGCTGTGGGTGCACGGCAATCCCGATCAGGTCGACGCGGCCGCCGAGATCGGTCTGCGCGCGGGCGACGACCTGAGTGAGCGGCGCATCGGCACGAATGCCGTCGGCCTCGTGGTGCGCACCGGCCGGGCCGCGTGGATCCATGGGCCCGAACACTTTATCCACCGGATGCATCAGATCACCGGTGCCGCGGCGCCGGTGCACGATCCGGACGGCAGGTTGGTCGGCGTGCTGATGATCGCCGGCGGCGTACGCGTCGCGAAGCCGGAAATCCTTGCGCTGGTGAAGGCGACATCGACCGCGGCCGAAATGGATCTACTGCTGACCGCCATGCGTGCGGGGCAGCACGGGTCGGTGGGCCGTGCGGTGGCCTACGACAGTACGACGGGGGAAATCGCGGCGGCCCGGTTGGGTCTGGATGTGCTCGGGCTCGGGCAGCCGCTGCTGACCATCGCGGGTGACCGAGTTCCGTTGTCGCAGCGGCACGCTGAGATTCTGCTGCTACTCGCCGAACATCCCGAGGGGCTCGGCGCCGACCATCTCGCACTGCTGCTCGATGACACCGATCTGGACAACGGCACCATCCGCGCCGCCATGTCACGGCTGCGCGCGGTGGTCGGCCCGAGCGTATTCGGTTCGCGTCCTTACCGGTTGCGGGTGCATGTCGTAACGGATATCGAGGCGCTGCGGGCCGCGCTCGACTCCGGTGATATCGATGCCGCATTACGGCTCTATGCCGGTCCGGTGCTGCCGCGCTCGACCGCACCCGGAATTATCGATATGCGCGATGAACTTCGGGTCCGACTGCGTGCCGCGGTGCTCAGTTCCGGGGACAGTGCAGTACTACGCCGGTGGACGGCGTGCGCGGAGGGCCGTGACGACGCGGCCTCTTGGGCCGCGTACCGGGCCACCGTAGATCGTGATTCACCGTTATATGCGCAGATCGAGGCCAAGATTCGAGTGCTCGATCGGCGACTGGGCGCCGATGCAACGCGGATGCAACGTTCGGGCTCATAGTCTGCACATCTGAAAGTGCTGTAGCTCACATACGCGATCGAATTGTGGTCGCGAACGCGGCTTTGCCCTGCTGTGTCGGCCCAGCTGAGCACGCTGGACGGCCGACCAACTTTTTTTAGATCAAAAAGTTCCTTTTTATTAACGAAGCGCCTAGTGTTCGCAATGTACGGATCACATCCGTGTGATGTAGCTGACAAAGCCGCGGCGCCCGCACTGCGGCAGCAACGTTGGAGGAGCGATCAAGAGCTAGGCGTAAGCGGCGGACTGGAGTTCGCCGCGGTGGTGACCGCTGGTCACCGATCTCGTTTCACGCAATCTGTCGGATCTCGCGTTGGGTGTCGTTGGCTGCCCCGCGCATTCGCCGAATCATCTCGTGGTGGCGTCGAAGCCGTGTGCCGAGGGTGAACAACCTTGGTGCAGAGGCTTATTCGTGCTGCGCAAAAACATTCGGCCAGCTGTTCTTTCGCCGAACGAGGAGGCTCTGGTGCACGATACGGAGTTGGGTGGATTCAGTGCGCGACCGGAGGAGTCCGCACCGGCTGCGCCCCAACCGTTTTCGTTGACTCCGGCGCAGTTGGGGGTCTGGTACGCACAGCTGCTCGATCCGGACGTGCCGATCAATGTGGCCCAGTACGTGGATGTGCCCGGGGAACTGGATCCGGTGATCCTGCGGGAGGTATCGATCGTGGCGGCGCGCGAATACGAATCGGTGCTGGTGCGGCTCGGCGAATCCGGCGGTGCGCCGACCCAGTGCGTCGATCCGGCGGGTTCGGTCGATATCCAGGCGATCGACCTGCGCGAAAGTGCCGATCCGGTGGCGGCGGCACACGAATGGATGCGGGCGGAGGCGAGCGCACCGGTCGATATGCTGACGGATCGGCTGTTCGCGGGAGCCGTGCTGCGGGTCGCCGACCGGCGGTCCTTCTGGTACCTGCGGGCGCACCATCTCGTGCTCGACGGGTTCGGCGCGCTGACCAGTATCCAGCGGGTGGCCGAGCTGTACACCGCACGGGTGCTGGGCACCGCGCCACCTGCGGTACAGCCGGGTGCGTTGCGTGCGCTGGTCGATGGGGAACTCGCCTACCGCGATAGCGCGCGCTTCGCGACCGACCGGGCGCACTGGGCCGAACGCGTGGCCGGACTCGACGGCGCGACCAGCCTGGATGGGCGTACCGCGCCGCGCTCAGCGACCAATCTGCTCGCCAGTCGGGTGTTGCCGGACACGCTCGTCAACCGGATGAATACCCTTGCCGCCAGCCAGGATTCGACATTGGCGGTGGTGCTGCTCGCGGCCTTCGCCGGATATCTCGGGCGGCTCACCGATCGGGACGAGGTGGTGCTGAGCCTGCCGGTGACCGCGCGCACCACGGCGGTGCTGCGGCGGTCGGCGGGGATGCTGTCGAATATTGTGCCGCTGCGGCTGGCCGTCGACCGAACCTGGGGCGAGCTGCTGCGGGCGACCCGCGTCGAAGTGGCCGGCGCGCTGCGTCATCAGCGGTATCGGCACGAGGACATCCGGCGCGATGCCGGGCACAACGGAGGGTCCGCGCGTCGGGCACTGTTCGGTCCGCTGGCCAACATCATGCTGTTCGGCAGCGAACTGACCCTCGGCACGAGGGTCGGCCGGTATCACGTGCTGTCCACTGGTCCGGTTGCGGATCTGAGCCTCAATGTGTACTACGGCGAGCGCGACAGCGTGCACGTGGACTTCGAGGCGAATCCGAATCTCTATGCCGCCGATGACATCGCGCGCCACCATGACCGGTTCCTGCGGTACCTCGAGCGGCTGGTGGCCGCCGACATCGCTGCGCCGATGACGTCGGTGGCGGTGGCGACCGAGCTGGAACTCGAGGTCAGCACCCGGATTTGGAATACGACCGCCTACGATGTGTCCGCGGTGGTCGCCGGTGCGCCGACGCTGGTTTCGATGTTCGAGGCGCAGGTCGCGCGGACACCGGATGCGGTGGCGGTGCGGTTCGCCGGTGCGCTGGACCTGACGTATCGGGAACTCGCGGCGCGCAGCAACCGGCTGGCACGGCATTTGATCGGGCTCGGTGTCGGACCCGAAACGCTGATTGCCGTTAACATCCGCCGCTCGCCGGAGCTCGTCGTGGCGATCTACGCGATTCTCGCGGCGGGCGCGGCGTATGTGCCACTGGACCCGGATCATCCGGCCGAGCGCACCGCGCACATTCTGGCCACCGCTGCGCCCGTGTGTGTGCTGAGCACCGAGGCGGTGCCGGGACTTGCCGGGAGTGCGGTGATCCGCCTCGACGAACTGGATGACACGGCCTGCTCGGACGGTCCGGTCTGGGATCTGGAACGCACCGCCGCGCTGCGGCCGGGGCAGCCCGCGTATGTGATCTTCACGTCGGGGTCGACCGGGCTGCCGAAGGGGGTGGCCGTCACACACGAGGCGATCGTCAACCGGTTGGTGTGGATGCAGCGGATGTATCGGTTGTCGGCCGATGATGTCGTGCTACAGAAGACGCCCGCCACTTTCGATGTGTCGGTGTGGGAGTTCTTCTGGCCGTTGCAGGTGGGGGCGCAGTTGGTGCTCGCCGAGCCCGACGGTCATCGTGACCCGGCCTATCTGCGTGCGGTGATCGCCGAATACGGCGTAACGACCGCGCATTTCGTGCCATCGATGCTGGACGCGTTTCTGGCCGAGCAGGAGTGCACCGACCGCACCTCGCTGCGTACGGTCTTCGCCTCCGGTGAGGCGCTGCCCGCCGCACTCGCCCAGCGCACGCGGGTGCTGACCGGCGCGCGGCTGCACAATCTGTACGGTCCCACGGAGGCGGCGGTCGATGTCACCTTCCATGAAGTGACCGACACCGATACCCTCTCGGTGCCGATCGGCGCGCCGGTCTTCAATACCCGGCTCTACGTGCTCGATTCGCGGCTGCGGCCGGTACCGGTCGGGGCTGCGGGCGAGCTGTATCTGTCGGGGGTACAGCTCGCCCGTGGTTATATCGGCCGACCGGGGCTGTCCGCCGACCGATTCGTCGCCGATCCGTTCGGTGGTCCCCACGCGCCGGGCGGACGGATGTACCGCACCGGTGACCTGGTGCGCTGGACCACCCACGGCGAGCTGGCGTACCTGGGCCGCACCGATTTCCAGGTCAAACTGCGTGGGCTGCGGATCGAGCTCGGTGAGATCGAAGCCGTGCTCGGCGCGGATGATGCGGTGGTGCGCGCGGTGGTCGTGGTGCGTGACGAGGCCGGGGTGGGGGAGCAGTTGGTCGCCTATGTCGTCGAATCCGAGCCCGGCACGGTGCAGACCGTGCGGCTGCGGGCGGCGGCGATCCGGGCATTGCCCGCGTATATGGTGCCCGCGGCGTTCGTGGTGTTGGACGCGTTGCCGGTCAACGCGTCCGGCAAATTGGACCGGGCCGCGCTGCCCGCGCCGGAACGGACCGCGCTGGCGTACACCGCGGCGGAGACGCCACTGCAGGCGGCGGTCGCGCGGGTCTTCGAGGAGGTGCTCGGCCACGATCGGGTCGGGCGCGATGACGACTTCTTCGCCCTCGGCGGTAATAGTTTGGTGGCCACCCAGGTCGCGGCGCGATTGGGCGCCGACCTGGGCTGTCGGCTCGGAGTTCGCGAATTGTTCACCGCCACAACGGTGTCCGCACTCGCCGAACTCATCGAGCGGGCGGGTGGAGCCAGTGGCGAGCCGGTGTTCGCGCAGCTGCGGGCGCGATACCGGCCGCCACTGGTTCCGCTATCTCCGGCGCAGCAGCGGATCTGGTTCCTGAACCGGTTCGACAGTGCCGGCGCCGGATATAACATGCCGTTCGTCGTGCGGTTGCGTGGGGGAGTGGATCTCGCTGCGCTGCGGTCGGCATTGATCGATCTGGTAGCGCGACATGAGGTGCTGCGCACGATCTTCCCCGCGGTAGTGCCGAGTGCGGCTGCTGGAATAGCGGCAAAGCAGGTTGTGCTGTCCATCGACGAGCTGGTTGTCGTGGGTGCGCCCGAGTCGATCAATACGGACGAGCTGGACGAAGAGTTGGCGCGGTTCGCGGCGGGTGGATTCGACCTCGAGCGTGAAATCCCCATTCGGGCACGGATTTTCTTGGTCGATGACGATAGCTGCGCGCTGGGGCTGGTCCTGCATCACATTGCCGCCGACGGGCTGTCGTTGCGGGTACTGGCGCGAGATGTGATGGCCGCGTATGGATCTCGTCGGGTCGGCAACGCTCCGGATTGGCGACCATTGGCGGTGCAATACGCGGACTACAGCCTGTGGCAGCATGAATTGCTCGGTTCCGCAACGGATCCGGCGGCACCGCTGGCCGGCCAGCTGGCGTTCTGGACCGCCGCGCTCGCAGGTGCCCCCGATCTGATCGAACTGCCCGCTGACCGGTCACGGCCCGCGGTGTCGTCCGGGCAGGGGGCGACCTTCCGCTTCGAGCTCCCCGGCGACGTGCACGCCGGGATCGCGCAACTGGCACGCGCCCAAGGTGTTTCGAACTTCATGGTGCTGCACGCCGCACTCGCCGTACTGTTGTCGCGGCTGTCCGGCAGCGACGACATCGTGATCGGCACTCCCGTGGCCGGACGCGGTGAGCGCGCGCTGGACGACCTCGTCGGCATGTTCGTCAACACGCTGGTGCTGCGGACCGAGATCGATACCGCCGCGCCCTTTTCGGCCCTGCTCGCGCAGGTGCGCGAGACCGATCTCGGTGCCTTCGGTCACGCCGAATTGCCATTCGAGCAGCTGGTCGATGCCATCAACCCGCCGCGCTCGCAGGCGCGGCACCCGCTGTTCCAAGTGTTGCTCGCCTTCGACAATGCCGCGGACATCCGATTCGAACTCCCCGATTTGTCGGTCGACACCAGTACGCTGGACACCGGAGTGACCAAATTCGATCTCCAACTCACGGTCACCGAAAGCTTCGCCGGTGCCGGACTCAGGGAAGGTCCGGCACCGGCGAAGCTGGCATCGAGTGGCGTCGGTGCCGAATTCACCTACGCCACAGATCTATTCGACGAGTCCACCATCGCGGAGTACGCGCAGTGGTTGGTCCGCTTGCTGCAAGCGATTGTGGTCGACGTCGAGTTGCCGATCGGGGATCTGCCGCTGCTGGACACGGCGGGTCGACAGCGTGTGCTCGACTGCGGAATGGGTGCGTCGCCGGTGGGGAGCGCGACCACCTTGTTGGCCGCGTTCGAAGTGCAGGCGCGGCGGACACCGGATGCGGTGGCCCTGGTCGATGGCGATGGCGCGCTGACGTATGCGGAGCTGGCTGGTCAGGTCAATCGGCTCGCGCGGCTGCTGATCGCGGCGGGGGTCGGTCCCGAGGCGCTGGTGGTGCTCGGTATGCGGCGGTCGGTGCAGTTCGTCGTCGCCGCGTATGCCGTGTTGACCGCGGGCGGCGGGTATGTCCCGGTGGATCCGGATCAGCCGCCCGCTCGGCAGGCGCATGTCATCGCGTCGTCGCGTCCGGTCTGCGTGCTGACTCGGTCGGTCGACGGGTGGTCGGGCGGTGACGCTCGGGTGCCGGTTCTCGTGGTCGACGCGCTCGATTGCACCGGCTACTCGGCTGCGCGGGTGGCTGATTCGGATCGGGTGTGCCCGCTTCGGACCGACAACACGGCGTATGTGATCTTCACGTCCGGATCCACCGGCCGGCCGAAAGGGGTTGCGGTACCGCATGCCTCGGTGGTGAACCAGATCGAGTGGATCGCCGACGAATACGGTATCGGGCCTGCGGATGCGGTGCTGTTCAAGACTCCCGCGACCTTCGATGTGTCGGTGTGGGAGCTGTTCGCGCCGCTGGCGCGCGGTGCGCGGCTGGTGGTCGCGGACCATGACGGGCACCGGGACAGTGTGTATCTCGCGGCCACCATTGCCGCGTACCGGGTGACGATGATGTCGTTCGTACCGTCGATGCTGGTGATGTTCGCCGAGGTGACGGGTGTGGCCCAGATCGCGTCGCTGCGGACGGTTTTCGTGGCCGGTGAGGCGATGACGGGTGCGGCCGCGACGGCCTTCGCCACGGTGAGTCGGGCCGAACTACACAATCTGTACGGCCCAACGGAATTCACGGTGCACGCCACCTACGCCGCGGTCGATGCCGTGGCCGGCGGGCCGGTGCCGATCGGACGACCGGTGCGCGCGAGCCAGGCGCTCGTGCTCGACGCGCGGTTGCGGCCGGTGCCCGACCTGGTGATCGGCGAGCTGTATCTGTCCGGAGTTCAGGTGGCTCGCGGTTACCACGGCCGAGCCGATTCGAGTGCCGAGCGTTTCGTGGCGAACCCGTACGGACCGGCCGGAGCGCGGATGTACCGGACCGGTGATCTGGTGCGCCGCAATCGGGCCGGGGATCTGGAGTATCTGGGGCGCAGTGACTTTCAGGTGAAGTTGCGTGGGCAGCGGATCGAACTCGGCGAAATCGAGGCGGCGCTGGTCGCCGCGCCCGATGTGCGTGCGGCGGCGGTTCGGGTGTTCAGCCGGGCCGCGGGTGAGCTACTGGTCGCTTATGTGGTCACCTCGATCCCAGCGGCGGAGGTGGCCGCGGTGCTCGAGCAGCGGCTGCGCGCCGCGCTGCCCTCGTACATGGTGCCGAGTGCCTATGTCGCGCTGGCGGACATGCCGCTGACCAGCTCGGGCAAGCTGGATCGCAAAGCACTGCCGGATCCGGTGCTGGCCGCCAGGACATTTCGCGCACCGGTAACGACGGCCGAACACGCGGTGGCCGGGGTGTTCGCCGCGGTGCTCGGTCTCGATCGGGTCGGCCTGGACGACGATTTCTTCGCACTCGGCGGAAACTCGTTGGTGGCGACCCAGATCGCGGCTCGGCTCGGTGCGGTGGTCGGTGTCGATATTCCGGTGCGGCTGTTGTTCGAGTATTCGACGGTGGCCGCGTTCGCCGCGCAGCTGCCAACTCAGGGCGCGGTGCGCAACCGTCGGGCGCTGGTGGCAGGTCCCCGGCCCGATGTGGTCCCGCTGTCCTACGCGCAGCAGCGGATGTGGTTCCTCAATCAGTTCGACGCCGATTCGGTCGCGAACAATCTGACGGCCGCGATGCTGATGCGGGGCGCGCTCGACGTGGTGGCCCTGAACGCCGCTGTCACGGATGTGCTCGCGCGGCACGAGACGCTGCGCACCAGATATCCGGCGGTGGACGGTATTGCGCACCAGCAGGTGCTGTCGATCGAGGAGGTCGCGCGGCCACTCGTTCCGGAGTCGGTTGTCGTGGCGGAATTGGCCGATCGGATCCGTGCCGTGGCGGCAATGCCTTTCGCCGTGGATCGGGAGCCGCCTGTCCGGCTTACGTTGCTCTGCACGGGGTCCGACGACGGGCCGGGTGCGCCGGAAGAACTCGAGCACGTGCTCGTCGTCTCCATCCATCACATCAGCGCCGACGGCTGGTCCATCGCGCCGCTGACCAGGGATCTCATGGCCGCCTACGCCGCACGCCGCGCGGGCCACGAGCCGGGTTGGGCACCGCTGCCGGTGCAGTACGCCGACTACACCCGGTGGCAGCGCGAGACACTGGGCGCGGAGGATGATCCGGAATCGTTGATCGCCGAGCAGATCCGGTACTGGGCCGCCGAACTGGCCGGGGTGCCCGATGTACTGACGCTGCCCGCGGATCGGCCGCGCCCGGCGATTGCCACCGGCCGTGGCGCCCGCCATGTGTTCATCATCGACGCCGCGACGCACCGGCGACTACGCGGCGTGGCCGCTGCCGCGAACGCCTCGCTGTTCATGGTGCTGCACGCCGCGCTCGCCACACTGCTGGCGAAACTCGCTGGGCAGCAGGATATCGCGATCGGCACGCCGATCGCGGGACGCGGTGATCAGGCCTTGGACGAGCTGGTCGGCATGTTCGTCAACACCTTGGTCCTGCGCACCGAGTTACCCGCCGAACTGTCCTTCGCCGACCTGCTTTCGGGGGTCCGCGACGCCGATCTGCGGGCGTTCGCGCACGCCGATGTCCCGTTCGAGCGGCTGGTCGAGGTATTGCGTCCGGAGCGGTCCGCCGCCCGGCATCCGCTGTTCCAGGTCATGCTCGACTTTCAGAACACCGGGCGGACCAGCCTCGAGCTGGCCGGGCTCGCGGTATCGGCGCTCGATATCGACACGCGGACAGCCGAATTCGATCTGCAGCTGACGCTCGCGGAATCCGTTGACGTCGCGGGTATGGTCGCGACCTTCGAGTACGCGACCGACCTGTTCGACGCGGCTACGGTCGTGTCGTTCGCGACCCGGCTGCGGCGCGTGCTCGAAGCGATCGTGGATCCGCGGGTGCGGATCGGCGATATCGACCTGCTCTCCGCGGATGAGCGGACGCAGATCCTGCACTCGTGGAACGCGACGGCGCGGCCAACCGCTGCCGACGCGACGCTGGTGTCGCTGTTCGAGGAACAGGTCGCACGGACGCCGGCGGCGGTTGCGATCTCGTTCGACGGGGAGTCGTTGACGTATGCGAAGTTCGCGGGCCGGGTCAACCGCCTGGCGCGGCTGCTGGTGTCCATCGGGGTTCGACCGGATACCACCGTGGCGATCGGCATGCGGCGATCCATTGATCTGGTCGTGGCCACGTACGCGGTGCTCACCGCGGGTGGTGCGTATGTTCCGGTGGACCCGGATCATCCGGCAGGGCGAATCGGGCAGGTGCTGCGCACTGCTCGGCCGGTATGCGTGCTGACCCGCACGGATGACGGGTTGGAGCTGGCCGCCGAGGTCGAGGAGGCGGTGCTCGATGTGGATCTGTTCGATACCACCGACTATTCGGATGCGCCGCTCACCGATGACGATCGGTTCGGTGCGTTGCTGCCGGGCAGTGCCGCGTACGTGATCTTCACCTCCGGCTCCACCGGACGGCCGAAGGGCGTCGCGGTCTCGCACGCCGCGATCGTGAATCGGTTGGTGTGGATGCAGGACGCCTATGCCTTGACCGCCGATGATGTGGTTCTGCAGAAGACTCCCGCCACCTTCGATGTATCGGTGTGGGAGTTCTTCTGGCCCTTGCAGGTTGGTGCGCGTTTGGTTGTCGCGCAGCCGGACGGGCATCGTGACCCGGCGTATCTGGCCGCGGTGATTTGCCGCGAGCGGGTCAGTGTCGTGCACTTCGTGCCGTCGATGTTGGTGGTGTTCGTCGCGGAACCAGTGGCGGCGCAGTGTGATTCGCTACGGTTGGTGTTCGCGTCGGGGGAGGCATTGCCGCCGCGACCCGTACACCGGTTGCGTGAGTTGACCGGTGCGGCGGTGCACAATCTGTACGGTCCGACCGAGGCGGCGGTGGATGTCACCAGCCATGAGGTCACCCACGCCGATGTCGACACCGTGCCGATCGGCGGGCCGGTATTCAACACTCAGGTCTACGTTCTCGATGGGCGGCTGCGTCCCGTGCCGGCGGGGGTGCCCGGTGAGTTGTATCTGGCCGGAACGCAATTGGCGCGCGGGTATGTCGCGCGGTCGGATCTGACCAGCGATCGGTTCGTGGCGAATCCGTTCGGCACTGGTGCGCGGATGTACCGCACGGGTGATCTGGTGTCGTGGCGTGCGGATGGGGTTCTCGAGTATTTGGGCCGCACCGACTTCCAGGTCAAGCTGCGCGGCTTGCGGATCGAGCTCGGTGATATCGAAACCGCCCTTGCCGCAGTCGAATCGATCGCCCAAGCGGTTGTCGTGCTGCGGGACGCGTCGCAGCTGGTCGCGTATGTTGTCGCCGAACCCGGGACGGTCGATACCGATGCCGTGAAATCCATGCTGAGCAGGCAACTGCCCGCGTATATGGTGCCGTCGGCGTATGTCGTGCTCGACGAGTTCCCGCTCAATGGCTCCGGCAAGCTGGATCGCAAGGCGCTGCCCGCGCCCGTCTTCGAGGCCGCTGTCTTCCGTCCCCCCGTCACGGGGGTGCAGGAGATCGTCGCCCGGACCTTCGCTGAAGTCCTGGACGTCGAGCGGGTGGGTCTCGACGATGATTTCTTCGCGCTCGGTGGGAACTCGCTGAACGCCACGCAGGTTCTGGCCCGGTTGGGTGCGGCGCTCGATCTGCGGCTGCCGGTGCGGCTGTTGTTCGAAGCGTCCACGGTCGAGGCACTCGCGGCCGCGACAGAGGTACATCAGGATGGACGTCACATCGCATTGACCGCACGTCCACGCCCGGAGCGGATTCCGCTTTCGCCTGCTCAGCGGCGCATGTGGTTCCTGAACCGGTACCTGTCCAGCGACGAGTCCGGACCGGGCGATGCGGTCGGCAATATCCCCGTCGCGCTGCGGCTCACCGGAGATCTGGACGTCGAGGCGTTGGCCGTCGCGCTGGCGGATGTGGTCGCCCGCCACGAGAGCCTGCGCACGGTCTATCCGGACGGACCCGATGGTGCGCGACAAGTGATTCTGCCTGTGGCCGTTCCGATATTGGAGTCGGAGCAGGTCACCGAAGGCGCACTCGCGCAGCGTCTTACCGCGTTCGCGGCGGCCACCTTCGACCTGACTTCCGAGTCGCCGTTGCGCGCCCGGTTGTACGCGGTTGCCGGTGTGGCCGAGCACGTGTTGGCCATTGTGCTGCACCATATTTCGGCCGACGGCTGCTCGCTCGGTCCGCTCGCCGGCGATCTCCTGACCGCCTATGCCGCTCGCCGGGATGGTGCGGAGCCCGCCTGGGCCGCACTGCCGGTGCAGTACGCCGACTACACGCTGTGGCAGGCCGAAACGCTGGGCGACGACGATGATCCGGAATCACCGGCGCACCGGCAGCTGGCGTACTGGCAGCGCACGCTGGCGGGTCTGCCGGAGCAGTTGGAGTTGCCCACCGACCGTCCGCGACCGGCCGTCTCGTCGTATCGCGGTGCCACACATCGGCTTCGGATCGACTCCGACTTGCACAGCGAACTGCGCGAGCTGGCGCGCAAGCGGGAAACCACGCTGTTCAGCACGGTGCACGCAGCGCTCGCGGTGCTGCTGTCCCGATTGTCCGTCGGCGCGGATATCGCGATCGGCACCCCGGTCGCCGGTCGTGGCGATGCCGCGCTCGATCGACTCGTCGGCATGTTCGTCAACACCGTGGTGTTGCGGACCCGGATCGACACCAGGGCACGCTTCGAGACGGTGCTCGACACCGTGCGTGTGCAGGATATCGAGGCGCTCTCGCATGCGGATGTGCCGTTCGAGCGGCTGGTCGAGGTCATGGCCCCCACCCGGGCACAGCACCGGCATCCGCTGTTCCAGGTGGCACTGACCTTCCAGAACTTCACGCTGCCCCGGCTGGAACTGGCCGACCTCGTAGTGCGGCCGATCGAATTCGACGCGGTCGCCGCCAAATTCGACTTGCAGTTCACCGTGGTCGAATCCGATGACGCCGATGGTCGCGCGGATGGCGTGGATATCGAGATCACCTACGCGACCGATCTTTTCGACGCGGGCACGATCGCGGTACTGGGCCGCAGATTCACCCAGGTGCTGGCCGCCATCGCCGCCGATGCCACCGTCGTGGTCGGGGATATCCAATTGCTCAGCGCCGAGGAACAGCACCGAGCGCTGCACGAATGGGCCGCTTCGACACGGACCCACGTCACCGAGACCAGCACGTTGGCCGACCGGTTCGCGCGGGCGGCCGCGATCGATCCGACGGCCACGGCGGTGCGCGCGGGCACCGAATCGCTGACCTATGCCGAACTCGACGCCGGGTCGAACCGGCTCGCGCGTCGGCTGATCGCGGCCGGAGTCGGGCCGGAAGCGCTGGTGGCGGTGGCGCTGCCGCGCTCGGTGCAACTGATCGTCGCGCTGCTCGCGGTGATCAAGGCGGGCGGTGGATATCTGCCGCTCGATCCGAACTATCCGGCGGACCGGATCGAGTACATGCTCGACGACGCCCGGCCGATCTGCGCGATCACCAGCGCCGTGGCCGGATTGCCGCCCGGGTGGTTCGGCGGGCCGGTGCTGGATGTCGATACCGTGGCGCCGCATTCGATCGACCCGGGCCCGATCACCCAGACCGATCGGCGCGCGCCACTGAATCCCGCGCACCCCGCCTACGTCATCTACACCTCCGGATCCACTGGTAAGCCGAAGGGCGTGGTCATCCCGCACCGCAATGTGCTGCGACTGCTGGATAACACCAAGGGCCACTTCGATTTCGGGCCCTCGGATGTCTGGACGATGTTCCACTCCTACGCGTTCGACTTCTCCGTCTGGGAGCTCTGGGGCGCGCTGCTGCACGGCGGAAAGCTGGTGGTGGTCGACTACTACACCGCGCGCTCGCCACAGCAGTTCCTGGAACTGCTCGCCGCCGAGAAAGTGACGGTGTTGAACCAAACACCGTCGGCCTTCTATCAATTGATCGCCGTCGAGTCGTCCGCCGAACTCGCGTTGCGCTATGTGATTTTCGGTGGCGAGGCGCTGGAACCACAGCGACTGAGCGGCTGGTTCGCGCGGTCACCGCGGTTGGTGAACATGTACGGCATCACCGAGACCACCGTGCATGTCTCCCACCGCGCGATCGAGAGCGGCAGCGGCTCGGCGAGCGTAATCGGCAGCGCCATACCGGGATTGGTTATGCGACTGCTCGATGCCAGGCTGCGGCCGGTGCCGGTCGGGGTGCCCGGCGAGATCTATGTCTCCGGGGGTCAGTTGGCGCGTGGTTATCTCGGGCGGCCCGCGCTCACCGCGAGCAGGTTCGTGGCCGACCCTTACGCCGAGGGCGGCTCATTGGCGTATCGGTCCGGCGATCTGGCGCGGTGGACGACCGACGGTGAGCTGGAGTACCTGGGGCGCGCCGACCAGCAGGTGAACCTGCGCGGATTCCGCATCGAGCTGGGGGAGATCGAGGCGGCGCTGCTGGAGGAGTCGGCGGCGGTGCGCGAGGTAGCGGTTGTCGTGCGCACCGATTCGGTGGATGAGCCGCGAATCATCGCGTATGCGGTCGGCCACGACACGATCGACACCGCAGCGCTGCGGCAACGGCTCGCGCGCAGACTGCCCGAGCATATGGTGCCCGCCACAATCGTGGTGGTGGACCGAATTCCGCTGACCGTCAATGGAAAGCTGGATCGGGCCGCGCTGCCCGCCCCGGCGTTCGAGGTGGCGACCTATCACAAGCCGGGGACGGTCGCGGAGGAGATCGTTGCCGGGGTGTTCGCCGAGGTCCTCGGCAGGACCGATGACCCGGGCCTGGTCGGCGCGGATGACGACTTCTTCGCGCTCGGTGGCAGTTCGCTATCGGCCGCGAAGGCCGCCGCGCGGATCGGCGCCGCGTTCGGGCGCACGGTCGGTGTCCGCGCGCTGTTCGAGGCGCCGCGGGTCGCCGATCTCGCCGCCCTGGTCGTCGCCGATGATTCGCGAGCATCCCGGCCCGCGTTGGTGGCCGGTGCGCGCCCGGCCCGTATTCCGTTGTCGCCTGCGCAGCAGCGGATGTGGTTCCTCAACCGGTTCGACCAGCACTCGATCGCCTACAACATTCCGGTGGCGCTGCGGCTGACCGGCACATTGGATATCGCGGCACTACAAGCCGCCGTCGCGGATCTGATCGGTAGACACGAGTCGCTGCGGACGCGGTATCCGGAACTCGACGGTGTGGCGGCTCAGATGATCGTGCCGGTCGTGCGGGCGGTTCCGTCGCTCTATCTGATCGAAAGCACCGAAGCTGAACTGCCGGAAAGGATTCGGGAACTTGCGGCGACGACCTTCGACGTGACCGTCGATATTCCGGTGCGCATGCGCCTGTTCCGGATCGCGGGGCGGGACGAGTTCGTGCTGGCCGCCGTGCTGCACCACATCGCGGCGGACGGATCCTCGCTCGCGCCGTTCGTCCGCGATCTGATACTGGCTTACACCGCACGCCTGGACCACAGTGCACCCGGTTGGCCGCCGCCCGCCGTGCAGTACGCGGATTACGCGCTGTGGCAGCGGGAACTGCTCGGCGGCGAGAAAGATCCGGGGTCGCTGTCGGCACAGCAGATCGCCTATTGGACGCGGACGCTGGCCGGGCTGCCGGATCAGCTGACCCTGCCCGCCGACCATCCGCGGCCCGCACGCCAGAGTCTGCGCGGCGCGAAGGTGGAATTCGCGATCGAGGCGCGGCTGCACGCCGCATTCATCGCACTCGGACGACACAGCGGCGCGACGCTGTTCATGGTCGTACACGCTGCCTTCGCCGTTTTGCTTTCGCGGCTGTCCGGCAGTGCGGATATAGCGGTCGGCACGCCGATCGCGGGCCGTGGCGATGCCGAACTCGACGATGTCATCGGCATGTTCGTCAATACGCTGGTACTGCGGACCCGGGTGGATGGCGCGGACAGCTTCGCGGAACTGCTCGGGCAGGCCAGAGCGGTCGATATCGCGGCCTTCTCCCATGCGGATGTGCCGTTCGAGCGTCTGGTGGAGGTGCTGAATCCGCAGCGATCGACGGCGCGGCATCCGCTGTTCCAGGTCGGCTATTCGTTCCAGAACCACGAACGCGGTGTGCTCCGGCTGCCGGGTCTCGAGGTGAGTGAGCTCGAATTCGACAGCGGTGTGGCGCAATTCGATCTGCATCTGTTCGCGGTCGACCACTACGGCGTGAACGGAGCGCCCGCGGGTATCGATATGGCGCTCGGGTATGCGACCGATCTGTTCGAGTCCGCGAGTGCGCAGCGGTTCGCCGGGCAACTTGCTCGGGTACTCGAAGCAGTTGTCGCCCAGCCGGATACGGCCGTCGGCGATCTGGACCTGCTCGGCGAGGCAGTACGGACGCAGGTGCTCGAGGAGTGGAATCGGACGACGCATCCGGTGGCCCCGGTGACGCTGGCGGATCTCATCGACACCCAGGTGGCGTTGACGCCGCGGAGTATCGCACTGATTGATGCGAACTCCGAGGCCGCGCTCACCTATGCCGAATTCGATGCGGCGGTAAATCGGCTGGCGCGCAGGCTGATTGCCGACGGGGTCGGTCCTGAGGCGACTGTGGTACTCGCGATGCGGCGCTCGGTCGAGCTGGTCGTGGCCATGTACGCGGTGGTGCGGGCCGGTGGCGCATACGTGCCAATCGACCCGGATCACCCGGCGGACCGAATCGCGCACATCATCGAGACAGCCGCGCCCGTATGCGTGCTGACGACGTCACGCGACGGGCTTCCCATCGAAATATCGCTTCCTACAAGGGAAGTGGATAGTCTCGACCTGACGGAGTACGCACCGACACCGATTGTGGATGCCGAACGGGTTCGCCCGTTGCGGCCCCAGCACCCGGCATATGTGATCTTCACATCCGGATCGACCGGTCTGCCCAAGGGCGTCACCATCGCGCACGCCGCGATCGTCAACCAATTGGCCTGGCTGCGCGACCGATTCGCGCCGGGCCCGCACGCGAGCGCACTGCTGAAGACCCCGGCGACCTTCGACCTTTCGGTGTGGGAGTTCTGGTCGATCCTGACCACCGGCGGCCGCCTGGTGGTGACCGCGCCGGGCACCGAACGCGATCCGGACCGGCTTCGTGCCCTGATCGAACGGCATGCGGTGACGGTGCTGCACGCGGTGCCCGCATTGGTCGGCATGCTGCTGGCGGTGTCGGACGCGCCGCTGCCCGGCTCGCTGCGGCATGTACTCGCCATCGGTGAGGCGCTGGCGCCGACCACCGCGCTCGAATTCCGCAGGCGGGCCGAACAAACCGGTGCGCGACTGTTCAACCTGTACGGCCCCACCGAAGCGGCCGTGTCGATCACCGCGTTCGAAGTCGACGACGATCCGGGCCATGTCGTGCCGATCGGTGTGCCCGCCTGGAATAGCCGGGTCTACGTGCTCGATGCCCGGCTGCGGCCGGTTCCGGTCGGTGTATCCGGCGAGTTGTATTTGGCCGGTGCGCAATTGGCGCGCGGCTACCAGCGCAGGTCCGGAATGACCGCTGAACGGTTCGTCGCGGATCCCTTCGCGACCGGCGTCGGCACCGTGATGTACCGGACCGGCGATATCGTCGGTTGGCGGCCGGACGGCACGCTGGAGTACCTGGAGCGCGCGGACTTCCAGGTCAAGATCGGCGGCTTCCGTATCGAACTCGGCGAGGTGGAGACCGCGCTACTGCGGCTGCCCGACGTGCGGGCGGCGGTCGCGGTGGCGCGGGACGACGACCATACCGGGTCGCGGCTGATCGCCTATGTGGCGGCGACCATCCGTGTCGAGTTGGCGAGTGAGTTGCGCGCGGCGGTGGCCGCGGAGCTGCCCACCTACATGGTGCCCGCCGCGATTGTCGTGCTGGAGTCGTTGCCGCTCAACGCGAATGGCAAGGTCGATCGTTCCGCGCTGCCCGAACCGGTGCTCACCGCGGCGGCCTTCCGCGCACCGAACAGCGAGCTGGAACAGCTGGTCGCTGACACCTTCGCGGCGGTAATCGGTACGGCGGTGCTGAAATCCGGTGCGCGCGTCGGGTTGGATACCGACTTCTTCGCCATCGGCGGCAATTCGCTGCTGGCGACCCGGGTGGTCGCCCAATTGGGCTCCGCACTGGGAGTGCGGGTTCCAGTGGCCGCGGTATTCGACGCGCCGACCGTCGGGCTGCTCGCCGCGCACCTGGCCGAGCTCGACGACGCCGACGACAGGCCCGCACTGACGCGCCGCCTCGGCGCCGCGCCCGCTGCGCTTTCGCTGGCACAGCAGCGGATGTGGGTGGTCAACCGGCTGTCTCCGGATTCTGCGGCGTACAACATCCCGGCGGCACTGCGCCTCACCGGTGATCTGGACGTCGCGGCCCTCGGCGCGGCAATCCTGGATGTGCTCGAACGCCACGAGACCTTGCGCACGCGATACCCGGATGCCGAACCCGAGCCGGTGCAGGAGGTGGTGCCGCTTGCGGATATGGCGGTCCCACTGGAGCCGATGCTGTCGACGCAGGGTGACATCGACGCGCGGATCAATGAATTCGTCTCCGCCGGTTTCGATATCACCACCGCCCCGCCGGTCCGCGCCGCGCTGGTCCGCACCGGTGTCGACGAGCACGTGCTGGTCGTGGTGCTGCATCACATCAGCGCCGATGGATATTCGGTCGCCCCGATGACGCGCGACCTCATGCGCGCCTATCTCGCCCGGACATCGGGTCACGCACCCGACTGGGCGCCGCTGGAAATCAACTATGCCGATTACAGCGAGTGGCAGCGGGCGGTGCTCGGCTCCGACCGCGATCCGAACAGCTTGCTGTCACGGCAACTCCGGTACTGGACAACGGAATTGGCGGAACTGCCCGAGGTACTGCCGTTGCCGATGGATCGACCACGTCCGGCCCGGCGCGATATGCGCGGTGCCGCTGTCGATTTCGAGGTCGACGCCGTACTCTCCGGGCGCTTGGACAGCATTGCCCGTGCGCACGGCACCACGCTGTTCACGCTGATCCACAGCGCTTTCGCGGTGTTGCTCGCCAAGCTTTCCGGCACCACGGATATCGCCATCGGCGCACCGGTCGCGGGTCGTGGCGAACGCGAACTCGATGACTTGATCGGCATGTTCGTCAATACCGTCGTACTGCGCACCGAGGTCGACGCGCGTACCGGCTTCGCGGATCTGCTGCGGCAGGCCAGGGATCGCGATATCGCGGCGCTCTCGCACGCCGACGTGCCGTTCGACCGGGTGGTCGACGTCATGGGGCGGACCAGGTCCAACGCCTATACGGCGCTGTTCCAGGTGATGTTCACCTTCCAGAACATGCCGAGCGGCCGTGTCGCACTGCCCGGGCTGGAGGTCGAGGTGCTCGACCTCGCGCCGGCCGAGGCGAAGTACGACCTGCAGCTCACCGGTATCGAGTTGTCCGACGCGGCCGGGGAACCGGCCGGGTTGGCCATGCGATTCGGTTATGCGACAGACATTTTCGACGCAGGCACGGTCCAGCTGTTCGCGGAACGGCTGCTGCGCATGTTCGTGGTGATCGCGCAAGACCCATCGATCGCGATCCGCGCGATCGACATTCGCGACCCTGAACAGGTGCGCGGCGTCACGGTGGCGGAGCTGCCCACGCTCATCGCGGCTGCCGCCCGCATCGCGCCCGGTGCCGTCGCTTTCACCCACGACGCGCACGCGGTGACCTACGGCGAGCTGGCCGCCAAGCTCGCGACGGTCGCCAAGGCCATGGGCGCTGCCGCGAAGCCGGAAACGCTCATCAATGTCGCCCTGGCCGGGCTGGTGCCCGGCCTCCTGGCCGCACTCGGCGGCACTGGTCTCGCCGCGGTCTTGCGGACCCTGCTCGCCGAGGCGCAGGCCGTGCTCGCCAACTCGGGGTCGGCAGTCGATTCGGAAGGAATTAGTTGATGTCCCATGCAGAATCGGTCGCATCCAGCGGGCTCGGCAAACGTATTGCCGCGCACGATTATTCGGCGCTGCGTCGCGCGTACGGAATCGACGACCTACCCGGATTGATCGATACGGTCGCCGAATTGGATCCGGACCGGATCGCCTTGCGACACGACGGGACCACCATCACCTACGGCGCGCTGGCCACCGAGATCATGGTGCTGGACGAGGCCATGGGCGGCGGGCTCGGGGCCGACGCACTGGTATCGGTCGTGGTCTCCGCTCAGCTGCCCGCACTGCTGGACTCGGCCGACGGCGCGCTCGGCGCGGTGCTCGAACAACTGCTCGACGATGCGCTGACGGCCGCGGCGCATGTACTGCCGACCATATTCGCGCCGATCGAGACGCTGGTCAGTGAATTCGAGGAGCAGGTGCGGCGCACACCCGATGCGGTGGCGCTGGAATTCGCGGGCGCGACCCTCACCTACGCGGAGTTCGACGCCAGGGTCGACGCGCTCGCACGGCGGCTCGTCGATCTGGGTGTCGGACCGGACGCATTGGTGGGACTCGCCGTTCGACGCTCGTTCGACCTGCTGGTCGGCATGTATGCGATTCTGAAGGCGGGCGGCGCGTATGTGCCGATCGACCCCGAGCATCCGGCCGAGCGCATCGCGTACGTCCTCGAGGTCGCCGCGCCGGTCCTGGTGCTCACCACCATCCGGGATCAGCCGGAGTTCGCGCCCGATGTCCGGGTACTGCGGATCGATGAATTCGACGGTGGCACCGCGCCAGTCGATGCTGCGGTCGAGCGCCCCCGGCTGTCGGGCGACAATACGGCCTACGTCATCTTCACCTCGGGTTCGACCGGTCGCCCGAAAGGTGTTGCGGTATCGCACCGTTCGATTCTGGCCAACCTACGATGGCGGCAGCGGCGGTACCGACTGCGCGGCGATGACGTCGTGCTGCAGAAGACGCCGTGCACCTTCGATGTCTCGGTGTGGGAGTTCTTCTGGCCGCTGCAGGTCGGCGCGCGGCTGGTGATCGCCGCGCCGGACGGACATCGCGATCCGGCCTATCTCGCGCGCACCATCGCCGAACGCGGCGTGACCGTCACGCATTTCGTGCCCTCGATGCTCGCGGTGTTCGTGGCCGAACCGCACGTCGACACCGCGGCGCGGACCCTGCGTCTGGTCTTCGCCTCGGGTGAGGCGCTGCCCGCCGCCACCGCGGCCGCCTTCCGCGATATCAGCGGCGCGACACTGCACAATCTCTACGGCCCCACCGAGGCCGCCGTCGACGTCACTGCGCACGAGGTCACCGCGGCGGACAGCAGCACCGTGCCGATCGGCGCGCCCGCCGACGACACCGAATTGCTGGTGCTCGGCGACGACCTGCGGCCGGTGGCCAGCGGTGTGGTCGGCGAGCTGTATCTGGCGGGCGTGCAGCTGGCTCGCGGCTATGTTGCTCGTCCCGGCTTGACCGCCGACCGGTTCGTGGCCAATCCCGAGGGCGCGCCCGGCGATCGGATGTACCGCACCGGTGATCTGGTCCGCTGGCGCACCGATGTCGACGGCCGCCCCGACGAACTGGAATACCTGGGCCGCATCGACTTCCAGGTGAAGCTGCACGGCCTGCGGATCGAGCTGGGTGAGGTGGAAGCGGCGCTACTGCGCGACGAGCACGTCGCGCAGGCCGCGGTACTGCTGCGTCGGCACGCGGGCGGCGACCACCTGGTGGGCTATGTCGTGCCGCACCGCGGCGTCACGATCGATCCGGCCACAGTGTTGGCGTCCACGCGGCGGGACCTGCCGGACTACATGGTGCCGTCGCTGGTGACGGTGCTCGATGAGATGCCGGTCAATGCGAATGGCAAGCTGGATCGCCGCGCACTGCCGGAACCGGTATTCGGCTCCGGCGCGGCCGAATACCGCGCTCCGACCACCGATGCCGAAATCACCGTCGCCGCGATCTTCGGCGAATTGCTGGAAACGGAGCGGATCGGTGCCGATGACGATTTTTTCGCGCTCGGCGGCAATTCCCTCATCGCCACCCGGGCCATCGCCCGGATCGGAGCCGCGCTCGGCATCACCGTCGACGTCCGGGATTTCTTCGATCGCCCGACGGTGTCCGCGCTGGCCGGGCTTGCGCGAACCGGTATCGCGCGGCCCACCCTGACGGCAGGCGCACGGCCGCTACGCCTTCCCCTATCCCCGGCGCAGCGGCGCATGTGGTTTCTCAACCGGTTCGGTACCGATACCGAATCCGCCTACGTTTTCGATAGCGCCGCGGTGGACAACATTCCGGTCGCGCTGCGCCTTCGCGGTGCGCTCGAGGTACCCGCACTGTCGGCTGCGATCACCGATCTCGTTGCCAGGCATGAGATCCTGCGCACGGTCTATCCGCAGACCGACGATGGGCCGGCGCAGGTGGTGCGCTCGGCGCACGCCGTCTTCGACCTGACGCCGATCGATGTCGCCGAGGCAGACCTGGCCGGGGCTGTGCTGGCAACCGCTGTCCAGGGATTCGATGTCGCCGAAGAGATTCCGGTGCGCGTGCGGCTGCTGTGCAGTGGGCCACAGGATCACACGCTGGTCCTGGTGGTGCATCACATCGCCGCCGACGGTGTCTCGATGGGCCCGCTGATGCGCGATCTCGGCACCGCCTACGCTGCCCGTCGCGCCGGTCGGATGCCGGACTGGCACCCACTCGCGGTGCAATACGCGGACTACGCGCTGTGGCAGCGGCGGGTGCTCGGCGACGAGCACGATCCGGATTCGGTGGCCGGGCGCCAGCTCGCATTCTGGGCCGCCGAATTGGCGGAACTGCCCGCCCAGCTGGATCTGCCCGCGGATCGCCCGCGCCCCGCGGTGGCGTCCTACCGCGGAGCCACCCATGAGTTCGCCATCGATGCCGAATTACGCGCGGCGATCGAGCGGATCGCCGCCCGCAGCCGGGCCACGCCGTTCATGGTGGTGCATGCCGCGCTCGCGGTCCTGCTGGCCCGGCTGTCGGGCACCGCCGATATCGCCATCGGCACACCGGTCGCCGGACGCGGTGACCGTGCCCTGGACGATCTCGTCGGCATGTTCGTCAATACCCTCGTGCTGCGCATGGCGGTTCGCGGCGCGGTGAGCTTCGCCGATCTGGTCGGCGAAGCGCGTGACCGAGATCTGAATGCCTTCGCGCACAGTGATATTCCATTCGAGCGGCTGGTCGAGGTGGCCAACCCGGCTCGATCGCAGGGCCGGCATCCGTTGTTCCAGGTCGCGCTGTTCATGCAGAATATCGGGCCGATCGCGTTGACCGTGCCCGGACTGGATGCGGAGCTGGTCGATTTCGATCCCGGCTTCGCGAAATTCGATCTGCAGCTGACGCTTTCCGATCTGGACGGTTCCGGCTATCGTGCCGAATTCACCTATGCCACCGACCTGTTCGATGCCGCGAGCGTGCGCGAGTTCGGTGCCAAATTTCTCCGGATACTGTGCGCGGCCGCCGCCGATCCGGATATCGCGGTCGGCGATATCGAACTCCTCGACGCGGGCGAACTCGACTATGTCACCGCCAGCTGGAATGCCAGCGGGCACAGGGTGGCCGACCGCTTTCTGCACGAAGGCTTCGACAACCAGGTCCGGCGAACCCCGACCGCCGTCGCACTGGTCGCCGAGGCGGCCGAACTCACCTACATCGAACTCTCCGAGCGGGCCAATCGGTTGGCCCGCCTGCTCATCGGCACCGGCGTCGGCCCGGAATCGCTGGTGGTGCTGGCCATACCGCGCTCGATCGAGCTGGTTATCGCCATGTACGCGGTGCTGCGCGCCGGTGGTGCGTACGTTCCGGTGGATCCCGAGCATCCGGCCGAACGGATCTGGCACATCCTCGATACCGCCCGGCCGCACTCGGTACTCACCACCAGCGGCACCGGATTCACCCTCCCGCCGACCGTGCCCGCGAGTGTGCGCCTGCACCGTGTCGATGCACTCGAGCTGTCGCAATACTCGGCGGCCAAGATCGGCGATGGCGAGCGTCGCGCGCCGCTGCGGCCCGAGCACCCGGCCTACGTCATCTTCACCTCCGGTTCGACGGGCCGGCCGAAGGGCGTATCGGTCGAACACCGTGCCATCGCCAACCAACTAGCCTGGATGCACGACGAATACCGGCCGCGCGCCGGCGATGTTTACCTGCAGAAGACCGCGACCACTTTCGACGTAGCGCTGTGGGGATACTTCCTACCGCTGCGCGCGGGCGCGACCCTGCTACTCGCCGCCCCGGACGGACATCGCGATCCGCGCTATATCGCGGAAACCATTGCCCGCCACGGTGTCACGCTGACCGACTTCGTGCCGTCGATGCTCGCGGTCTTCGCCGCCCATGCCGAAGCGGGCGAACTCGATGCACTGCGCGATATCTTCGTCATCGGTGAGGCATTGGCCCCGGAGACGGTCGCGGCCTTCCACGCGGTGAGCGATGCCGCGCTGCACAATCTCTATGGCCCCACCGAAGCCGCGGTGTCGATCACCTACCGCGCGGTGACAGCTGCCGACGAACTGGTGCCGATCGGTGAGCCGGAATGGAATTCGCAAGTCTACGTGCTGGATTCGCGGCTGCGTCCGGTACCGATCGGAGTGCCCGGCGAACTGTATCTGGCCGGTGCCCAGCTGGCCCGCGGCTACCACGGCCGCGTGGACCTGACGGCGGATCGCTTCGTGGCCAACCCCTTCGGCAGGCCCGGTACCCGGATGTACCGCACCGGCGATCTGGTGCGCTGGAGCGCTGATGGTGAGCTCGTCTACCTCGGCCGGATGGATTTCCAGGTGAAGTTCCGTGGCCAGCGCATCGAATTCGCCGAGATCGAGACGGCACTGCTGGCCGCGCCCGAGGTGAGCCAAGCGGCGGTACGGCTGATCAATGGTGACTACCTGGCGGGTTACGTGATTCGCAGGCCGGGCGGTGAGTTGGACCTGGATGCCGTCAAAGTGGCTCTGGCGCAGCGTCTTCCAGGGTATATGGTGCCGACCGCGCTGGTCGAACTGGCCGAGTTTCCGCTGAACACGAGTGGCAAGCTGGATCGCAAAGCATTGCCACTACCGGTTTTGCGGCACAAGAGTTTCCGAGCGCCGACCAATGCGGCGCAACGCCTGGTGGCCGCGGTTTTCGCGGAGGTGCTGCGCGTCGAACGGGCCGGCCTCGACGACGACTTCTTCGCGCTCGGCGGCAGTTCGCTGGACGCCACCCAGGTGACGGCGCGTGCGGGCGAGGCCATCGGCGCGCGAATCCCCTTGCGCGCCTTGTTCGATGACTCGACGGTGGCGGGCTTCGCCGCCGCCGTCGAGAAATTCGGCGCGGCCGGTGCACCCGTACGGCCGCTGGTGCGCCAAGAGCGGCCGGAGCGCATCCCGCTTTCGCCCGCCCAGCGGCGGCTGTGGTTTCTCAACCGGATCGAAACCCAGGACGGTGCCGACGGCGTCTACCACCTTCCGGTCGTGCTCCGGCTCACGGGCAGACTCGATGTCCGCGCGCTCGAGCGCGCGGTGCTGGATGTGCTGTCCCGGCACGAATCCCTGCGCACCTGCTATCCCGACAGCGAATCCGGGCCGTACCAGTCGATCCTGGAGCCGACCGATATCGGGTTGCGCCTCAATCCGGTACCCGTCGAACGCGCCGATCTGGCCGCCACCATCGCCGCGATCACGCGGGCCGGGTTCGATGTAACGAGCGAATTGCCGTCGCGTGTCGCGTTATTGAGCGTCGACCGAGTCGACGACCGGCGCGGTGTCGCCGGCGACGAGTATGTGCTGGTCTTCGTCATCCACCATATCGCCGCCGACGCACTGTCGATGACGCCGCTGATCACCGACCTGGTACGCGCCTATCTCGCCAGATTGACCAGCCGGAAGCCGGATTGGCGCGAGCTGCCGGTGCAGTACGCGGACTACAGCCTCTGGCATCGGCAACTGCTCGGTTCCGAGGATCGACCCGGCGACCGGGCCCATCAGCAGTTGCGGTTCTGGCGCGAGGCCCTCGACGGCGCGCCCGCCCAACTCGCATTGCCGACCGACCGGCCACGTCCCGCGCGTCCCTCGAATCGCGGGGGCTGGGTCGATTTCGAGGTGGAGCCCGAGACCGCCGAAGCCTTGCGCGCACTCGCAAGGCGCGGCGGCGCAACGCTGTTCATGGTGGTGCACGCCGCCTTTGCGGCGACGCTCGCGCGGCTGAGCGGCACCGACGATATGGTGGTCGGCTCACCCGTCGGCGGCCGCGGCGAGCGTGAACTCGACGCGCTCATCGGCATGTTCGTCAACACCCTCGTACTGCGAACGAAAGTGAGCGCATCAGCCACTTTCACCGAACTCCTCGCGGGCGTGCGCGCTACCGATCTCGCGGCGTTCGCGAATGCGGATCTGCCGTTCGAGCGGCTCGTCGACGCCATGGCGGTGGACCGCAGCTCTGGCGCGCATCCGCTGTTCCAGGTGCTGTTCAGTTTCGGCGAGGCCCCGCGCATGGTGGCGGGCAGTCGGGCGCTGGAGGTGCCGTGGCTGACCGTGGAACCGGTCGAATTGCCCGATACCGGCGCGAAATTCGATCTGCACCTGGTGGTGAGCGAACGCAATGAGGACCGGGGGCTCAGCAGCAGCCTGCGCTATGCCACCGATCTGTTCGACGAGTCGACCGTCGCCGCCCTCGTCACTCGCTTTCGCCGTGTGCTCGCCACCGTGGCGAATGCGCCGCAGACCCGGATCGGTGAGATCGAGCTGCTGGATGCCGACGAGCGATCGCTGCTGGACCGGTGGAATGCCACGGCCCACGTCCTCGACGAAACCCAGACGCTCGCCTCGTTATTCGCCGCTCAGGTCGCGCGCACCCCGCACGCCCCCGCGCTGACCTTCGAGGCGACGACGCTGGCCCACCCGTCGCCCGACCACCACCCCGCATCGAGTCGCTCCGCGACGCTGGCCCACCCGTCACCCGACCACCACCCCTCAACGAGTCGCTCCGCGACGCTCACTTATGTCGAATTCGCCAGACGGGTGTACCAGCTGGCGCGCTGGCTCATCGCATACGGTGTGGGGCCGGATTCCCTTGTGGCACTGGGTATGCACCGGTCGATCGACCTCGTGGTCGGCATGTATGCGATCACCGTGGCGGGCGGCGGCTACGTCCCGCTGGATCCGGATCATCCGCCCGAACGTACCGGTCACATCCTCGAGACTGCCGACCCGATCTGTGTGCTGACCTCCGGTGGTGATCTGGATATCACGACCGCGCAGGTCCGGATCGATCGGCTCGACCTATCCGGATACTCGGCGGCCCGGGTCACCGACGCCGACCGCCGCGCGCCACTGCGCGCCGCCAACACCGCGTACGTCATCTTCACCTCGGGCTCCACCGGTCGGCCCAAGGGTGTGGCCATGAGCCACGGTGGGATCGTGAACCGGCTGCTGTGGTTGCAGTCAGCGCACGTCGCACTGGACGGTACCGACGCAATGCTGCAGAAGACGCCGGTGACCTTCGACGTCTCGGTGCCGGAGTTCTTCTGGCCGTTGCAGGTCGGTGCCCGGCTCGTACTGGCCCGGCCGGGCGGCCACCAGGATCCGGCGTACCTCGCGGATCTGATTCGGCGCGAGTCGATTACGGCCGCGCACTTCGTGCCGTCCATGCTCGCTGTCTTCGTCGCCGATGAGATCGATGTGCCCGCACTGCGGCATCTGTTCTGTTCGGGTGAGGCGCTGCCGATGGCCACCGCACAGCGCGCACGGGCGGTGACCGGTGCGCGGGTACACAACATGTACGGACCCACCGAGACGGCGGTCGAGGTCAGTGCCCACGAGGTGAACGATGCCGAAGGCGGTGCGGTGCCGTTGGGCGGGCCGAACTGGAATACCCGGGCGTATGTGCTGGATGCCCGGCTGCGCACGGTGCCCATCGGCGTGCCCGGTGAGTTGTACCTGTCCGGTGCTCAGTTGGCCCGTGGCTACGTGGGGCGGGCCGACCTGACCGGCGATCGGTTCGTGGCGGATCCGTTCGGTCCCGCCGGTGCCCGGATGTACCGGACCGGCGATCTGGTCGTCTGGCGCGCGACAGCGGACAATCGGGGTGTCCTCGAGTTCCTGGGTCGCACCGACTTCCAAGTGAAGATCCGCGGTCTGCGCATCGAACTCGGCGAAATCGAGTCCGCGTTGCTGTCGAGCACCGGAATCGGGCAAGCGGTGGTGTTGGTCAGGGATGACCATGGCACCGGGGACCAACTCGTCGCTTATCTGGTGGCCGACCGCGAACTCGACACCGACGTAGTACGTACCGACCTGGCCCGGCGGTTGCCCGCCTATATGGTCCCGTCGGCATTTGTCGTGATCGACGGTCTCCCGGTCACGGCCTCCGGAAAACTGGACCGAAAGGCCCTGCCCGCACCGGCTTTCGCCGCCACCGAGTTTCGTGCGCCGTGCACTGCTGCGGAATCCCTCGTCGCCGAGACGTTCACCGCGCTGCTCGGTGCCGACCCGGTCAGCGCACACGACGACTTCTTCGCCCTCGGCGGCAACTCACTGATCGCCACCCAACTCGCCGCCCGGCTCACCAAGGCGACCGGCGCGGATGTGCCGGTGCGCACCATCTTCGACGCCTCGACCGTGCGTGAGCTGGCCCGTCGGATCACCGTCGACCGTCCGGACGACGTCGAGACCGCACCGCCCGTGCTGCCGCCGCTGACGGCACAGGACCGCAGTGCGCCGATCCCGCTGTCGATCGCCCAGCAGCGCATGTGGTTCCTGAACCGCTTCGACTCGGCGAGCGGCGGATACAACATTCCGTTCGCGCTGCGCCTCACCGGTGTGCTGAATGTGCCTGCGCTGGAGCGGGCGATCGCCGATGTCATCGCCAAGCACGAGACGCTGCGCACCATCTATCCCGAATACGATGGCGTGGCAACGCAGGTGGTGCTGCCGCCCGGGACCAAGTTGGTGGAGCTGCTCGCCCGTCCGGTGCCGACGGCCGAGCTGTCCGAACTCATCGCCACCGTGGCGCAGACCGGATTCGATGTCACGGCCGAGGTTCCGCTGCGGGTGCGGCTGCTGCGACTCGAGGACGGCCCGAACGGCGGCCGGGCGGGGCAGCAGGTGCACGTGCTGCTGTTCGTGGTGCACCACATCGCCGCCGACGGTTGGTCTTTCGCACCGCTGACCCGCGATCTGGCCACCGCCTACGTGGCGCGCTGCGCGGACGTCGCCCCGTCCTGGGGCCCGCTGACGGTGCAGTACCCGGACTTCGCGATCTGGCAGCGCGCGGCGCTCGGCCGCGCCGATGACAAGCGTTCCCTGCTCGCCAATCAGCTGAGATACTGGACCGATCGGCTCGCGGGCGTGCCCGAGGTGCTGACTCTGCCGTCCGACCGGCCGCGGCCCGCGGTGGCCGCGAACCGCGGCGGCGCGCTCACCGGCCGTCTCGATCGCGATCTGCACCAGGGGATTCAGGAGCTCGCCGGCACGCACCGGGTCACTCCGTTCATGGTGCTGCACACCGCGCTCGCCGTACTGCTGAGTCGCCTGAGCGCGACCAGTGACATCGTCATCGGCACACCGGTCGCCGGTCGCGGCGACGAGGCCCTGGACGAGCTGGTCGGCATGTTCGTCAACACCCTGGTGCTGCGTACCGAAGTGCGCGCCGACGCCACGCTCGGTGAGCTGCTGGCGTCGGTCCGTGCGGCGGACCTGGCCGCCTTCGACCACGCCGCCGTGCCCTTCGAGCAGCTGGTCGATGTGGTGAATCCGGTTCGCTCGCAGGCACATGCGCCGCTGTACCAGGTGGCCATGACCTTGCAGAACCAGACCAAACCGGACTTCCAGCTACAGCGGTTGACCATCGCCGCCCTCGATATCGGTCCCGCGCCGATCCAGCTGGATCTGGACTGGACGCTGACCGACCGTTACGACGCCGAGGGCGTGGCAGACGGCATAGATGTGCATGTGCACTACGCGGTCGACCTTTTCGACGAGGACACCGTCGGTGGATTCCTGGCGGGTTTCGAACGGGTGCTGCGCGCCCTGGTGCGCGACGTGCGCACACTCGTCGGCAATGTCGAGCTGATGTCGGTGGCCGAACGCGGAATGCTGCTGTCGGACCGCAACGCCACCGCGCGGACACTGCCGCCGGAGACGCTCGACGATCTGCTGACGGCCCGGGTAGCCGCGACCCCCGACGCCGTCGCAGTGCTCTTCGAGGACACCTCGATGACCTATGCCGAGTTCGATGCCGGGGTGCACCGCCTTGCATGCTGGCTGGTGTCGGCTGGTGTCGGCCCGGAGACGATCGTCGGCCTCGCCGCGCTGCGTTCGATCGACATGCTGGTGGCCATATTCGCGATCGTGCGCGCGGGCGGCGCGTATCTGCCGCTGGATCCGGCGCATCCGGCCGACCGGCTCGCGCAGGTGTTCGACAGTGCCGCACCGGCTCTGGTGCTGGCCGTCGGCGGCGCGGTGCTGCCCGAACTCGGTGCTGTGCGCGTCGTCGATCTCGACCGCACCGACTTCGATGCCGCACCGCTCGTCGAACGCAAGGCGCCACTGCGCCGGGACAATACGGCCTACGTGCTGTTCACCTCCGGTTCGACCGGTCGGCCCAAGGGGGTCGCGGTCACCCACCGCGCCATCATGAACCAGTTGCGGTGGCTCGAATTCCGTTATGGCGTCACCGCAGCCGACCGGATCCTGCAGCGTGCCCCGCTCACCTTCGACGTATCGGTGTGGGAGTGTTTTCTCCCGATCGCGGTCGGCGCACCGCTGGTGATCGCCCGCCCGAGCGGCCATCTCGATCTCGCGTACTTCGCTGGGTTGCTGCGCGAACACCGCATCACCATCGCCGAATACGTGCCGTCGGTGCTCGCGGCGCTGATCGGCGAGGGCATGGGCGATGCGCTGCGCTCCTTCCGGCACCTGCACTGCGGCGGTGAGGCGCTCACGCCCGACCTGCTCACCGCGATTCGCGCGCATGTCGGTGGCGCGGTGCACAATGCGTATGGCCCCACCGAAGCCGCGATCTCGGCGGTCTATCACGAATTCACCGACGCGGACGGCGAATCCGGTCGCGACGTCGCCATCGGCCGTCCGTGCTGGAACACCCGCGCCTATGTCCTCGATGCCCGGCTGCGGCCGGTTTCGATCGGTGTCACGGGCGAGCTGTATCTCGCGGGCGAGCAACTGGCTCGCGGCTATCACGGACGCGCCGGACTGACCGCCGAACGGTTCGTGGCCGATCCCTTCGGTGTGCCGGGCCGGCTGATGTACCGCACCGGTGATCTGGTGCGCTGGAACCGCGACGGCGATCTGATCTACCTGGGCCGCAACGATTTCCAGATCAAGCTGCGCGGTCAGCGGATCGAGCTGGGCGAGATCGAATCGGCGCTGGCGGGGGTGGCGGACGTGACGAACGCCGCGGTGGTGCTGGCGCGGGACACCACCGGTTACGACTGCCTGGTCGGCTATGTCACCGGGGCGGAGCTGTCCTCGGAGACGGTGCTCGCCGAGATGCGCGAGCAGCTGCCCGGGTACATGGTGCCCGCACATCTCGTGGTGTTGGACGAAATGCCGCTCACCACCGTCGGCAAGCTCGATCGCGCGGCGCTGCCGGCCGTCGAAGTCGTCGGTACCGCAATGGAATTCCGTCCGCCACGCGAGGGTGTCGAATCGGTGCTCGCCGCGCTGATCACCGACCTGATCGGCGGCGAGCGGATCGGTGCGGACGACGACTTCTTCGGTCGCGGCGGGAATTCGCTCTTGGCCATGCGTCTGGTCGCACGCGCCAACGCCGCCTTCGGGTGCGCGCTGACGGTGCGTGAGATCTTCGAGGCGCCGACCGTCGCCGAGCTGGCGCTGCGGGTGACCCGCTCCGACACCTCGACCCCGGCACTCGTGGCAGGGGAGCGTCCGGAGCGTATTCCGTTGTCGCTGGCCCAGACTCGGATGTGGTTGCTCAACCGGCTGGATCCGGATTCGGCCGTGTACAACATCCCGGTCACCATCCGCCTCAGCGGTGCTGTGAATGAGCAGGCCCTTCAGGTCGCGTTGGGTGATGTCGTCGCACGGCACGAGTCGCTGCGGACGGTGTTCCCGGCTGATGGCGACGGCCCCGCGCAGGTGGTGCTGCCGGAGTCGACCGAACTGGTACTGCGACGGGTCGATATCGCCGAATCCGACCTCGCCGCGGCCGTTGTCGACGTCGCGACCATCGGCTTCGATCTGCGCAGGCGAATGCCGTTGCGTGCCAACCTCTTCCGGGTCGCGCCCGACGATCACGTGCTCGTCGTGGTGGTGCACCATATCGCCGCCGACGGCGTCTCCACCGCTGCGCTGGCGCGGGATCTGATGGTGGCCTATACCGCTCGCACCGCGGGCCTTGCGCCCCAGTGGAAAACGCTGCCGGTCCAGTACGCGGACTTCACGCTGTGGCAGCACGAAGTACTCGGTGCCGCCGACGATCCGGACTCCGTGCTGGCCCGCCAGATCGCGCACTGGCGTGCCGAACTCGACGGACTCGCCCCGGTCCTGGAATTGCCCGCCGACCGGCCGCGTCCCGCCGTCGCCTCCGGTCGCGGCGCTGGCGTGGAGTTCGCGATCACCACGCGGCTGACCGCCGCGGTCGCGGATCTGGCGCGCAAGCACGGGGTGTCGTCGTTCATGGTCCTGCACGCCGCCTACGCGGTATTGCTGGCCCGCCTGGCTCGGGTCGAGGACGTCGCGATCGGTACCCCGGTCGCCGGTCGGGCCGAGGCGGCGCTGGACGATCTGGTCGGGATGTTCGTCAACACCCTGGTGCTGCGCACCGAGGTGCGGGCCGAGACGTCCTTCGCCCAACTGCTCGGGCGGGTGCGGGCCTGCGATGTCGGGGCCTTCGCCAATGCCGATCTGCCGTTCGAGCGGCTGGTGGAAGAACTGAATCCGATTCGCTCGCAATCTCATTCACCGATCGTGCAGTCCTTGCTGACCTTCGAACACCGCGACGATACGGTGCTGCGCCTGCCGGGGCTGGACGTCGCGGCATACCCGATCGACAACCAGGTCGCGCAGTTCGACCTCGCGCTGGAACTCGCCGAGCTCGCGGCGGACGAGGGGACCGCGCTGCGTGCGGTCCTGCGGTACGCGACGGATCTGTTCGACCGAGGGACGGTCGAATCGTTCGCAACTCGCTTTGTGCGGTTACTCGAGACGGTCGTCGCCGACTCCTCGATCCGTATCGGCGATATCGAGCTACTGGACCCGGCCGAACGCGCGCTGGTGCTCGATCGGTGGAACGACACGTCGTACGCGGTGGACGGCACGCAGACCCTGGTTTCGATGTTCGAGGAGCAGGTGTGGCGAACACCCGATGCGATAGCTGTGACGTTCGATGAGCGGAGTCCGGCACACTCGTCGCCCGACCACCCCGCATCGAGTCGCTACGCGACGCTGGCGCACCCGTCGCCCGGCCACCGCCCCTCATCGCTGACGTATGCCGAGTTCGCGGACCGGGTCCATCGGCTGGCCCGCTGGCTCGTCGGGCAGGGCGTCGGACCGGATTCGCTGGTCGCGCTGGGCATGCGGCGCTCACTCGACCTCGTGGTGGGCATGTACGCGGTCACGGTCGCCGGTGGCGCGTACCTGCCGCTCGATCCGGACCACCCGGCCGATCGGATCGAATACATGCTGGAAACCGTGCGACCGGTGTGCGTGCTGACGTCCGGCTGGGATCTGGAAGTCGTTGCCGCACCGCAGGTTCGGATCGATCGGCTCGACCTGACCAGATATTCGCCCGCACCGTTGTCCACGGTAGACCGGCTCGGCGTGCTGAAGCCGGGCCACACGGCCTATGTCATCTTCACCTCCGGTTCGACCGGCCGACCGAAGGGTGTCGCGGTTTCGCATGCCGCGATCGTCAACCGGCTGGTGTGGATGCAGGCCGAATACGGTTTGCGCGCCGATGACGCGGTCTTACAGAAGACCCCGGTGACCTTCGACGTCTCGGTCTGGGAGTTCTTCTGGCCGTTGCGGATCGGCGCGCGTCTGGTCATCGCCCGGCCCGACGGTCATCGAGATCCGGCCTATCTGGCGCGATTGATCATCGATGCGCGAATCACGGTCGCGCATTTCGTGCCGTCGATGCTCGCGGTGTTCCTCGCCGAACCGCGGGCGCGCGAATGTGCCACGCTGCGTGCGCTATTCGCCTCCGGAGAGGCACTGCCGGCGGCCACCGCGCAACGGGCTCGCGAGCTGACCGGCGCCCACGTGCACAACCTGTACGGGCCGACCGAAGCCGCCGTAGATGTCACGTACCACGAGGTGACCGACGCGGATACGGTGTCGGTGCCGATCGGCAAACCGGTGTTCAATACCCGGCTGCTGGTGCTGGATTCGCGCATGCGGCCGGTGCCTATCGGCGTGCCCGGCGAGTTGTACCTGGCCGGTGGGCAGTTGGCGGTCGGCTATGTGACGCGGCCGGAACTGACCGCCGAGCGGTTCGTCGCCAATCCGCATGGTGCGGCGGGGGAGCGGATATACCGCACCGGTGACCTGGTGCGATGGACTGCGCATGGTGAGTTGGAGTACCTGGGCCGCACCGATTTCCAGGTGAAGTTGCGTGGCCTGCGCATCGAACTCGGCGAGATCGAAGGCGCGCTCACCGCAATGCATTCGATCGACCAAGCGGTCGTCGTCGTGCACTCGGACGAACGACTCGGCGATCAGTTAGTGGCCTACTTGGTCGCCGCGGCCGAGGTCGACATCGACGACGCGCGTGCCGAATTGGCCGCCGCGCTGCCCGCGTACATGGTCCCGTCGGCCTTCGTGATGCTGACAGCCCTCCCGCTCAACGCCGCCGGCAAGCTCGACCGCACCGCGCTGCCCGCCCCCGTATTCGAGACCACGGCCTACCGTGCCCCCGCGACCGAGACCGAGGAGGCCGTCGCCGACATCGTGGGCGAACTACTCGGCATCGCGCGGATCGGCGCCGACGACAACTTCTTCGCCCTCGGCGGCAATTCGCTGGTCGCCACGCAGGTGGCGGCCCGACTCGGCGACGCGATCGATGCCGAAGTCCCGGTGCGGTTGCTGTTCGAGGCACCCACAGTCGCCGGATTGGCCGCCCGCGCCGTCCGACTCACCGGCACAGGTGGTCGTCCCGCGCTCACCGCGCGCGCACGCCCCGAGTTGGTTCCGCTCTCACCGGCACAGCAACGCATGTGGTTCCTCAACCGCTTCGATCCGGACGAGACGGTGAACAATATCCCCGTTGCCATCCGGCTCACCGGAGATCTCGACACCGAGGCCCTGGCCGTCGCGATCGCTGATGTGGTCGCCAGGCAGGAAACCCTGCGCACCATATATCCCGATGTCGATGGCACCGGATACCAGCGGATTCTGGACACCGTGCCATCGCTCGTCGAGCTGGACTCGGCGAATGTCGCTGCCGCACTGGTGGATCTGATTGCCGAACCTTTCGATGTCACCACCCAGGTGCCGCTGCGCGTCGGTATGGCCACGCTATCGGATCGGGAACACCTGCTCGCCGTCGTGATACATCACATTGCGGCGGACGGCTTTTCGATGGGACCGCTGGCCCGCGATATCGCCATCGCCTACTCCGCGCGTACCACCGGCACCGCGCCGACCTGGACCGAGTTGGGCGTGCAGTACGCGGACTACGCCCTCTGGCAACGCGAAATCCTGGGCGACGAGGACGACCCGGAATCGTTGGCTGCCGGGCAACTGCGCTACTGGGGTGACGTGCTGAGCGGACTGCCCGCACAGCTCGACCTGCCCTCGGATCGGCCGCGCCCTGCCATCGCCAGCCATGCCGCCGCGAGCGTCACCGTCGGTCTCGATGCCGAGCTCCGCGGCGGAATAGCCAGTGTCGCAGTGCAATACGATGCCAGTCCGTTCATGGTGGTGCATGCCACCTTGGCCACCTTGCTCGCGCGCCTGTCCGGTATGGATGACATCGTCATCGGCGCTCCGATCGCGGGCCGCGGCGATGCCGCGCTCGACGACCTGGTCGGCATGTTCGTCAACACCTTGGTGCTGCGCACCGAAGTGATCGGCGCGCAGTCCTTCGCGGCCGTGCTGCGGCGCGTTCGCGATCGCGACCTCGATGCCTTCGCACACGCCGACGTGCCGTTCGAGCGTCTGGTCGAGGTGCTGGATCCACCGCGCTCCGAGGCGCGCCACCCGCTTTTCCAGATCGCGCTGTTCTTCCAGAACCTGGCACCGGTATCGGTCGAGATGGCGGGCGTCACCATTGACGAATACGAGATCGACTACGAGACAACTCGATTCGATCTACAACTGACCGTCACCGATGACGCACTGCGTTTCACCTATGCCACCGACCTCTTCGACGAGACGACCATCGCGACCTTCGGTGCCCGCTTCACCCGGCTGCTCGCCGCCGTGACCGGCGATCCGGAGCAGACGGTCGGCGATATCGATCTGTTCGAAAACGGTGAGCTGGCGCGCGTGGTCACCGCGTGGAACGACTCCGCGCACACCGCTTTCGTGGCGGAGATGCTGCTCGACGAGTTCGAGGCACAGGCCGCCGCGACACCGGACGACACCGCCTTGGTCTTCGCGGCCGATGACGGGGTCATCGGTGCCTTGTCGTACGGCGAACTGGACCGTAGAACCAACCAACTGGCCCGGCACCTGATAGCGGCCGGTATCGGCCCGGAGTCCTTGGTGGCCTTGGCTATTCGACGTTCGACCGACCTGGTCGTCGCGATGTACGCGGTGCTCAAGGCGGGCGGCGCGTACGTGCCGATCGACCCGGACCATCCGGCTCAGCGCATCGCCCACATCCTCGACACCGCCGCACCCGCCGCACTACTCACCACCGCGCATGCTGACTTCGGCTACACCGGAACGACGGTCTACCTCGACACCGTAGCGCTCGACGGTTACGCCGACGACCCGATCGCGGTGCACGAGCGGACCGCGCCGATCCATCCGCAGAACCCGGCCTACGTGATCTTCACCTCGGGCTCCACCGGAAAACCCAAGGGCGTCAGCGTTTCCCACGCCGCGATCGTCAACCAGATGACCTGGATGCAGACGGAGTACCGGCTGACCGCCGAGGACGTCTACCTGCAGAAGACGGCGACGACCTTCGACGTCTCGCTATGGGGCTACTTCCTGCCGCTGCGCATCGGTGCGACCCTGGTACTGGCGACTCCGGACGGCCACCGCGATCCCAGCTATCTCGCCGAGGCGATGAGCGAATACGGCGTCACGGTCACCGATTTCGTGCCATCCATGCTCAGCTCGTTCGCCGGGCATATCGAAACAGCCGGATCGTATGCCCAGCTCGACACAGTGCACACGGTATTCGTGATCGGCGAAGCACTGCCCGCCGAGACCGTCCGTGCCTTCGGTGCGGTGAGCACCGCGCGCCTGCACAATCTGTACGGCCCGACCGAGGCGGCGGTGAGTATCACCCACCGTGATGTCACCGGCGAAATCGACCGCGCCGTCCTGCCGATCGGCAATCCGGAGTGGAACAGCCGGGTGTACGTGCTGGATTCGCGGCTGCGCCCGACGTTGCCCGGTGTCTCGGGGGAGCTGTACCTCGCGGGCACCCAGCTCGCCCGTGGCTACCACGCCCGACCCGACCTGACCGCGGATCGCTTCGTGGCCAACCCGTTCGGCCCGGCGGGTGCGCGCATGTACCGCACCGGTGACCTGGTCCGCTGGGTGGAAAGTCCCGATGACGGCACCGCCGAGCTGGTGTACCTGGGGCGCACCGACTTCCAGGTGAAGTTCCGCGGCCAGCGCGTCGAGCTCGGTGAAATCGAGGCCGTACTCGCCGCGGTACCCGGCGTTTCGCAGGCCGCCGCCCGTGTTGTCGCGACGTATACGGGCGACCAGCTCGTCGGCTACGTGATCGGGGATACGGAAAGCGGGGCGGTCCTGAGGGCCGCCGCGGACGCGCTGCCGTCGTACATGGTTCCGTCGGCGATCGTCGTGCTGACCGCCTTTCCGCTCAACGCCTCCGGCAAGCTGGACCGAAAGGCACTTCCGGAACCGGTATTCGATCGCGTCGCCTACCGCGCGCCGGTCACTCCGGCCGAGCGGCTGGTGGTCGAGGCCTTCGAGGCCGTGCTGGCCCGTACGCCGATCGGTGTCGACGACAGCTTCTTCGACCTCGGCGGCAACTCACTGATCGCCACCCGGGTGCTGGCGCGGCTCGGCGAGCGGCTCGGTCGCCGAGTGCCGGTGCGGTTGCTGTTCGAGGCCCCCACGGTGGGTGCCCTGGCGATACGGTTGGCCGCCGAAGCGGATGCACACGAGCAGGTCGTGCCGCTGATCGCCGGTCAACGCCCCGAGGTGATCCCGTTGGCGCCCGTGCAGCGCGGTATGTGGTTTCTCAACCGGCTCGATCCCGATTCGGCCGCCCACAATATCCCGGTCGCGATGCGCATCAATGGTGAGTTGGACGAGGCCGCGCTGTGTGCCGCGTTCGCGGATGTGGTCGCGCGGCACGAGGCCTTGCGCACGGTGTATCCGGCCGATGCGGGCGGCACCGGCCACCAGGTGATCCTGCCCGCCGAACCAGCTCCGGTGCGGCTCGTGGTCGAGACCGTCACTGGTCCGGTGGACGAGCGGATCGCCGAATTCATCCGCGCGGGTTTCGATGTCACCGCGCAGGTGCCGGTGCGGGCGGTGCTGTTGCGGGAGGACGCGAGCAGCCAGGTGCTCGTCGCGGTACTGCACCACATCGCGGCGGACGGCTACTCGATGGGACCGTTGCTGCGGGATCTGCTGTCGGCCTATCTGTCCCGGATCATCGGCGGCAGCCCGGTCTGGCCGGAACTCGTCGCACAGTACGCCGATTACGCGCTCTGGCAGACAGTCGAGCTGGATTCGGTTGCGGCACAACAGCTTGCCTACTGGACCGAAGCGCTGCGTGAGCTTCCCGAGGAGTTGGCACTACCCACCGACCGCCCGCGCCCGGCCATCGCCGCCAAGCGCGGCGGCAATGTCGGTGCCCGAATCGGCGGCGGTATCGGTGCCTGCGTGCACGAGATTGCGTTGCGGCACAACGCAACTCCATTCATGGTGGTGCACGCGGCATTGGCGGTGCTGCTGGCTCGGCTCTCGGGTTCAGCCGATATCGCCATCGGCACTCCAGTCGCGGGGCGTGGCGCGGCGGCGCTGGACGATCTCGTCGGCATGTTCGTGAACACCCTGGTCCTGCGCACGCATCCGGATCCGGACCGCTCGTTCACCGATCTGCTCGCCGAGACCACGACGGTCGATTTGGCCGCGTTCGCGCACGCGACAGTCCCCTTCGAGCGCGTCGCCGACGAACTGGGCATCGAACGCTCGCAGTCCCGGCATCCGCTGTTCACCGTGGCGCTGAGCTACCTGAACACCGGTGCGGAGACCTTCGCGCTGCCGGGCCTGGAGCTGACGGCCGTGGAATTCGACGAGCCGGTGGCCCGATTCGACCTGCAGTTCACCGTCGCGGCGGAACTGGACGCCGACGGTCATCTCGCCATCGAACTGAACTATGCGACAGACCTTTTCGACGAAGCCACCGCCGCCGGGCTGCTGCGCCGATTCGGTCGGGTACTGGGTGCAGTGACGGTGGATCCGTCCGCACCGGTCGGCATGATCGAGGTGCTGAGCCCGGCCGAACGCGCCGAACTGCTCGGCACACGGGGTGACCAACCGGTCGCGCCGCGCACGCTCGCCGAACTGATGACCGCTGCGGTTGCGATGAATTCCGGTGCCACCGCGCTGATTTCGGTCGACAAGGAGCTGACCTACCGCGCACTGGACGAGCAGTCCTCTCGCCTGGCCAGAATGCTCATCGGACACGGCATCGGCGCCGAGGATTTCGTCGCCGTGGCGATCCCGCGCTCGGCCGAGTCCATCCTCGCCGTGTGGGCGGTGGCGAAGACCGGCGCGGCCTTCGTACCCGTCGACCCGACCTATCCGCCGGACCGGATCGCGCACATGCTGTCGGATTCCGGTGCGACGGTCGGTCTTACGCTCAACGCCTGCCGAGCCGCGCTGCCCGGCCCGGCCGAATGGCTGGTGCTCGACGCACCCGCGACGGCCGCCCGAATGCGGCATTCGAGTGCCGCGCCGATCAGTGCGGACGAGCTGACGCGTCCGGTGCGGGTGGCCAATCCGGCGTGGATGATCTACACCTCGGGTTCCACCGGTATCCCGAAGGGTGTGCTGGCCACCCACGCCGGCCTCGCCGCAGTGGCACGCGCGCAACGGGATCGGTACGAGGTCAACGCGACCGCACGGGTCCTGCATGTGGCCTCGCCCAGCTTCGACGCGTCCATGCTCGAACTCTTGCTCGTGCTGTCCGCGGGTGCCCCGCTGGTGATCGCACCCGCCCACATCTACGGTGGCGCCGAATTGACCACGCTGATCCGGGATCAGCGGGTGACCCACCTGTTCATCACGCCCGCCGTATTGCAGACGCTGGATCCGAGCGAGCTGCCCGAACTCGCGCACCTCACGGTGGGCGGTGAGTCCTACGGCCCGGATGTGGTGCAGCGCTGGGGTGCCGGTCGAGCCCTCCACAACACCTACGGCCCGACCGAAACCACGATCATCACCAATATCAGCGCACCGCTGCGGCCCGGCGCTGCGTTGGATATCGGCACCACCATCCCCGGCATGTCGGCGGTCGTGCTCGATACCCGGCTGCAACCGGTCCCGGTCGGGGTCACCGGTGAGCTGTATCTGCGTGGCTCCGGTGTCGCGCGCGGATATCATGCGCGGCCGGGACTTTCGGCGGACCGGTTCGTCGCCGATCCCTACGGCCCAGCGGGCGGGCGGTTGTACCGGACCGGTGATCTGGTGCGCTGGACCGCGGCCGGGGCGATCCAGCACGTCGGACGCGCCGACCATCAGGTGAAGGTGCGCGGTCTGCGTATCGAACTCGGTGAGATCGACACCGTGCTCGAGGCCCACGACACAGTGGAATTCGCGGTGACCATCGGGCACACCGACGCCACGGGCACCGTCTCGCTGGTCGCATATGTGGTCGCCGCGGCGGGCCGGACGATCGACACCGCGGAACTCACCGCCTTCGCCGGACGCGCACTGGCCGCCTACATGGTGCCCGCCGCGATCATGGTGCTCGATGAGCTCCCGCTGACTCCGGTCGGCAAGCTGGATCGAAAGGCACTGCCGGAGCCGGAGTTCCGGTCCGCGGCCTTCCGCGCGCCGGAGACGGCCGCCGAACGGATCGTGGCGGAGGTATTCGCCGAGGTGCTCGGCCTGGACACGGCCGTCGGTATCGACGACGACTTCTTCGCCGTCGGTGGAAACTCCCTGACCGCAACACAATTGGCCGCACGACTGGGCACGCGCCTGGACGTTGCGGTCGGCGTGCGGCTGATATTTGAGAATTCGACAGTATCGACCCTGGCCGCCGCCCTCGACACGGCCGACCCCACAGCGGCACGTCCGGCCCTGAAGCGCCGCACCGGAGCCGATCCCGTTCCACTGTCGCTCGCGCAACAGCGCATGTGGTTCCTCAATCGCCTGGACCGCCAGTCCACCGCCTACAACATCCCGCTGGCGGTGCGGCTCACCGGCGATCTCGATATCGCGGCCCTCAACGCGGCCATCACCGATGTGGTCGAACGCCACGAGGTGTTGCGCACCGTGTACCCGCAGCGCGAAAACGGCCCGGTCCAGGTGGTGCTGCCGATGGCCGAGGCTGGTGCGCCGACGCTGGCCCCAATTCCGGTCGCCGTCGACGATCTGACCTCGGCGGTCGCGGACTTCGTCGGGGGCGGATTCGATGTCACCGACTCGGTTCCGGTGCGGGCCAGACTGTTCCGCCCGGTCGAAGGACCGACCGCCCACGGGGAACACGTTCTCGTCGTGGTCGTGCACCACATCGCCGCAGACGGTTCGTCGCTGGTTCCGCTGGCCCGTGACGTGATGCTCGCCTATGCCGCCCGCAAACAGGACGAGCGGCCCGCGTGGACACCACTGCCGGTGCAATACGCGGACTACAGCCTGTGGCAGCGTGATCTGCTCGGCAGCGAGGACGACCCGCATTCGCCGATGTCCCAGCAGCTCCGCTTCTGGACCGAAACCCTTACGGGCCTCCCCGCACAGCTGACGCTGCCGGCCGACCGTCCGCGCCCCGCCATCGTCTCCACCCGCGGCAGACACCTCGACTTCACGATCACCGCCGACCTGCAGGCTCGCCTTGCGGATCTGGGCCGCGGCTCGGGGGCGACGCTGTTCATGGTGCTGCACGCCGCGTTCGCGGTGCTGCTGGCCCGGCTGTCCGGCACCGCCGATATCACCGTCGGCACCCCGGTCGCGGGCCGCGGTGCGGCCGAACTCGACGATGTGGTCGGCATGTTCGTCAACACCCTGGTGTTGCGCACGCCGGTCGACGCGGCGGCGGGATTCACCGAACTGCTGGATCGGGTGCGCGCCGCGGACGTCGCCGCCTTCTCGAACGCCGACGTGCCGTTCGAGCGGCTGGTCGAGGTGCTGAACCCGGAGCGCTCCACCGCACGGCACCCGCTGTTCCAGGTCGGCTTCTCCTTCCACAACCAGGCCGAAGCGGAGTTCGCCTTGGCGGGATCGACCGCCACCGCGGTCGATTTCGACTCCGAGGTCTCGCAATTCGACCTGCACCTGGTCGTCACCGACCGGTATGACGCGGAGGGGAATCCGGCGGGCATGGCCGCATCGATCACCTATGCGACCGCACTGTTCGATGAGTCGACCATCGCCGGATTCACCGGTCGCCTGCAGCGCCTGTTGACCGCGATCTGCGCGGCACCGCACACACCTGTCGGTGATCTGGGGCTGCTGGACGCAGCCGAACGCGAGCGCATGCTGGTGACCTGGAACCGGGCCGAACAGGAGATCGCACCGGCCACCCTGGTCGCCGCGTTCGAGGCGCAGGCGGCGCGCACACCCGATCAGGTGGCCATCGTCGACGATGCCGTGACGGTGACCTACGGCGAATTCGCCAAGCGGGTCAACCGGTTGGCCCGCGCCCTCATCGGTCGCGGTGTCGGCCCGGAATCCCTGGTGGCCCTGGCCATTCCGCGCAGTATAGATCTGCTGGTCGCGATGTACGCCGTGGTGACCGCGGGCGGCGCTTACGTTCCGCTGGATCCGGCCCACCCACAGGAGCGAACCGCGAGCGTACTCGCGTCCGCGAACCCGGTGCTGGTGCTGACCTCGGCGGGTCAGCCGATGCTGCCCGAGTCGGTGGCGGATCCCGATGTGGTGCTGGATATCTCGATCGCCGCGGGCGTGCTCGACAGCGGTCCGGTGCGCGCCGACGAACAGGTGACAGCAGTGACTCCGGCACACACCGCCTACGTCATCTTCACCTCGGGCTCCACCGGAACCCCGAAGGGCGTCGCCGTCCCGCACGCCGCCGTCGCACACCAATTGGCTTGGCTGCAATCGGAATACGCGCTCGATACCGACGACGCCACCCTGCTGATGACCTCGGCCGCCTTCGACCTCTCGGTATGGGAGTTCTGGTGGGCCTTGCGCACCGGTGCGCGCGTCGTGCTGGCACCGCGAGGTGCGCAACGTGATCCAGCGGGCATCGTCGATCTGATCCGGCACGCCTCGATTACGACGGTCACCCTGGTGCCATCGCTGTTGGCCATGCTCGCCGAGGTGAGCGACCGACTGCCGAAGTCACTGCGCCGGCTGCTCGTCATCGGCGAGGCACTGCCCACCGCGACCGTCGACCGGATTCGCGGAGGCACCGCCGCCCGGATCGACAACCTGTACGGCCCCACCGAGGCCGCGGTCTCGGTGACCCGATACCGGACCGGCACGGGCAGCCGCCACGCGGTGGTCCCGATCGGCACACCGGAATCGGGCAATCAGGTCTACGTGCTCGACGACCGGCTGCATCCGGTCCCGGCGGGCGTGACCGGCGAGCTGTACCTCGGCGGCGCGCAACTCGCCCGCGGCTATCACGCCAGACCTGATCTGAGCGCGGAACGGTTCGTGGCCAACCCATTCGGCGCACCGGGCGCCCGCGTCTATCGGACCGGCGATATGGTCCGCTGGGGGGCGGACGGCAACCTCGAGTATGTGGAGCGTCGCGACTTCCAGGTGAAGGTGCGCGGCTACCGCATCGAACTCGCCGAGATCGAGCATGCGCTGCGCTCCCGGCCGATGGTCGCCGAGGCGATCGTCGTCGCGCGTCACAGTGGCGACAACGCCATGCTGGTAGGATATTTCACCGCTATCGAGCCGGTCGATCCGAATGCGCTGCGCTCCGCACTGGCCGACGTGTTGCCGAGCTATATGGTTCCGTCGGTGCTCATGGGGCTGCCAGCCCTGCCGCTCACGGCCAACGGCAAGGTCGACCGGGCCGCGCTGCCCGAGCCCGAGTTGGGCACAAGGGAATTCCGCACTCCGGAAACCGAGTTCGAGCGGCTCGTCTGCACTGTTTTCGCCGATGCGTTGACGATCGAGCGAATCGGCATGGACGACAACTTCTTCGAACACGGCGGCAATTCGCTATTGGCTACCCGGTTGGCGACCCAGTTGAGTGCGGCATTGTCCGAACAGATTCCGGTGGTGTGGCTGTTCGCCGCGCCGACACCCGCGGACCTCATCGCGCAACTCGAACTGCACCGCTCCGGTCGCGGTCGCGTCGACGCGCAGGCAGCGTTCGATGTGCTGCTGCCGTTGCGGCCCGGGGGTTCTCGCGAACCGCTGTTCTGCATCCATCCGGTTGGTGGCGTCGCTTGGTCGTTCGCGGGCCTGGCCGCCCACATCGACCCGGAGCGCGGCATCTACGGCATCCAATCGCCGGTTCTCAATTCGATGGCGGTACTGCCGGATTCGATCGAGGACTGGGCCAGGAGCTATGTGCGGGAGATCCGCACCGTGCAGCCCGATGGCCCCTACCATCTGCTCGGCTGGTCACTCGGCGGTGTGCTCGCACACGCCGTCGCGAACCACTTGCAGGACCAGGGCCAGCAGGTCGCGCTGCTGGCCATGATGGACAGCTCGCTGCAGGTCACCGTGCACGAGTCGGCGACGGTGCCGGTGGCCGACCTGCTCGGTGGGCTGCTCGGCGAACAGGCCGACGACGCCGATACCGAACTCGACCGCACCCAACTCGCCCGGCGCATCGCCGAACTCCCGGAACCGTTCGCCTCCTTCGGTTTCGACCGACTCGGCCGCCTGCTGGACTCGGGTGCCAAGTCCTTGGAACTCATCACCCGCTACCGTCCGCGCCCGTACAAGGGCAATCTCGTCTACTTCACCGCCACCCTCGACGACCCCACCGGGGCGACCGGCGCGGCGAGCTGGTCCGACGCCATCGACGGCACCGTGCACAACCATGCCGTCCAGGCCTCGCACTGGCGCATGACCTCCGAATCCGCCCTCGCCCGCATCGGCCACGTCCTGACGAACGTCTTGGCGCATGCCGATCAACTCCTGACCAGGAAGGCCTTGCGCCCCGAAGCCACCTGAATAGGCGGGGTGCACCGGTCCTTGCATCCACCCCCGCCGACCGGTGTGCCTCGCCCCTTTTACGCCCGGGTGCGGGGAGAGTCGATGACCATCCGTGCCTGTTGGCGCCAGTCGGCGACCGCGCGGCCCTGGTAGGTCGCGACCGCGGTGTCGAATTGCTTGGCGCGCTTGGTAACGGTGAGGCCGACGTAGGTGTGACCGTTGGTGATCGCGTCGGTGGCCACCGCACAGGCCTCGTCCACCTCGCCCGAACCGAGCAGGGCGGTGGCGTGTTCGAACCGGACCAGCGCGGGTTCCATGGTTTCGCTGGGGTCGTACAGGGAGATAGCTCGCGCGGCGGCGCCGGCGGTCTCCTTGGTGTGGCCGAGCCGGGAGTAGCCGATGGCTTGGTAGAAGGCCAGCTTCTCCGGGCGGAAGGAAAATATCCCGATCGAGAGGTGTTCCGCGGGAACATTTTCCAAAGCCTGCTCGGATCTCGCGATACAGCGGGTGAAGCTGTCGGAATTGCCGAGGCTGGCGTGTGCGCGGGCCGCCATTCCCCACAACCAGGCGGCCGCCGGACCATAGCCCGGATTTTCTTCGAGGCGCGGACCGACCAGGTTCAAAACTTCCTTCGGATTATCGCTATAGGTCGGTAAATACGCCAATCCGGCCAGTGCGATGTCTTCGGAATAGCGGTCGCCGATGTCCTGGGCGGCGTGAATTGCGGTGGTGTACCACAATCGCGCCTGACCGAAATGACCTTCGTTGAACAGAATTTCGCCGACGACATTCGCCAAGCGCCCCGCCGTACGGACCAGTCGGATTTGATGGTGGGTCGATTGGCGCTCGGCGAGACAGCCGCGAACCGCACGGAACTGGTCGAGCGTGAGATGGAGCAACTCGTGCGGCGGCACCTGCACCACCCGGGTGCCGAGGGCCTCGACGGATTGCTCGAAGAAGCCGAGCCGCCGTTCACTCATCGACCCGGCGTCCAGGGTGGCGAGCATCTTCTCCGGTTCGGTGGCGACCAGATCGGCCGCCTGTCCTACCAGGCCCGCGCCGATGCAGGCCAGCAGTAATCGCCTTCTCACGTCGTCATCCTCGACTTCCTTGTCGAGCCCGATGTCCCTACCGAGCTGTATCCGATCGAGCGCCGCGCTCGTGTCTTCGGTATCGCGGCCCGCCGTGGGGCCCGCCTCGAGCGCGCGCTCGAATCGCGCGATGGCGACCGAATCGGCCTCCGCGAGCACTCGATCGAGCAAACGCCTGCTTGCGGCATGCATCCGGGTTGTCCGGCCGTTCTCCCACAAGATCACGGTGCGCGGGGTGACGCCCACCAAGCGCGCGAACTCATAGCGACTTCGCTTCATTGCCGCGCGAAGTGCGAGTACGTCTTCGCCGGTCCAGTCGATCTCAACCATAGGTCCCGCTTCCTCGTACCAGGCTGATTCAATCGGAAATTACTCGCATTTACCGCATTCGGCTCTGTTATCGACCGAATCGCAACGTGCACGCTGAAGCAGTACCCGGCACCGGGTTTGTGCCTCAAACCCTTTCGGGGGCGCAGGCTCTCCCGGAGCCCGACGCACGGTCCCGACGCTGCTCCGATCCAACAGCGTTGACGACGGGCTTCGGAGGCGCTGCCGGTGTCGGGTGCGCTTATCTTTCATGGAGGTGAACAATGGACGTTTTGCATTCTGATATCCGGGAATTGTGGCTGGTGCAGAGCCGTGATTGCAGTCAAGAACCGGTCGGTCTCAGTTTTGACCGGGCCCGTTTCATCGTCTCCGTCCATGCCGGCCACGGCGCCCGCTGTCGCCAATATCTGGCCGCCTCCGCGCACTGCTTCCGGTGCGCTGCCGAAAAGTAACCCGCCTGCCCCGATGAGGGGGCCCGGTGCGGCGCCATCCGCAGAGTGCCGCACCGGGTTGGGCTGAAAGGCCCTGGGGACGAACGTTATTGGCGTCGGTGGTAAGCGCCGGGGGTGTGGCCGAGGGCACGGCGGTAGACGTCGATGAAGGCACTGGCGCTCGCCCAGCCGCAGCGATGCGCGACCGTGGTGACCGGAAGTGATTCGGCCAGCAGCTGCATCGCGCGGTGCAGGCGTAGTTGGGTGCGCCATTGCGGGTAGGTCATGGCCGTCCAGCTGCGGGGCGTCAGTTGCCCGAACGTTCCGCGAAAACCGTACGTGCCACGGCTATTCCGTTCAGCGCGGCCGGGAATCCGGCGTAACCGGCCATCTGCGTGATGATCTCGACGACCTCGGTCTCGGTACCGCCGACATTCAGTAGACCGTGGATGTGCACACCGAGTTGCGGTGCGACGGTGCCGAGTGCGGTGCACATGGCGACGGTGACCATTTCGCGAGACTTCAGGTCCAGACCCGGCCGCGAGTAGATATCGCCGAAGCTGTACTCGATGATGTATCGCCCCAGATCCGGTGCGATATCGCGCAGCGAAGCGATGACCTGTTCGCCTGCGTGTCCATCGATTTCGGCGATCTTCGCGCTCCCGCGCTCGAACCGATCACCCGTCGGGGCCGGTGCCGCTTCGGCCGGAGCCGGGAGATCGGTACGGGCGTCGAACACTTCGCGCGCCGCCGCGATTCCGTTCAGCGCGGCGGGGATTCCGGCATACACGTTGACATGGATCAGCGTCTCCACGATCTCCTCCCGGGTGCACCCCACATTCAGCGCCCCGTCGATGTGGAACCGCAACTGCGGCGCGGCATTCCCCATCGCCGCGAGCGCCGCCACGGTGGCCAATTGCCGCTCACGCAATGTCAGCCCCGGCCGCGACAGAATGTCGCCATATCCGAACTCGACAGTCAGTCGTCCCAGGTCGGGCGCGATATCCGCGAGACTGTCCAGCACCGCGGGCCGCTCCTTCCCCCCGACCTGCCGAAGCAGTTCCAGTCCGCGCTCGAAACGATCATTGCTGGTAGAGGCCTCCGTGTTGGTCATGGCCCGAACTCTAAAAGGTGGAGTGCACTCCAACGCAAGTGCTGAATCGACCCGGCTAATCCGTCGGCCAGTACCTGCTCGCCATGCGCGCTGCCGCCGGGCAGATCCGGAGGAAGATCGCGTCGTAGAACGAGTACGAGTTGATGTCGTCGCCGGAGACCAGAACGACCGCCATGTCGTCCAGTTGCCACCGTTCCAACCGGTAGCCGGATTTATCCGGTGTTTCGGTGTGTGCGGGGGTACCGAGTTGGCCGCGCAGCAGCGCGCCGAGCCGATCGAACTCGGCATCCCAGTCCGCACGAGTTATCTCGGAGTGGGTGGTCCACCGGCCGTCATTGTCATCGAAATCGTCGAACTCATCGGGATCTTCGGGGTCCGGATCCTGGCCGAAGGCAGGCCATTTCAGCGCACAGAGCAGCTGAATGAACGGCGTGCCGTGGTCGTCCTCCTCCGGCGCGCCGTGGTCGTGACTCTCCGGCGGGCAGCCGAAATCCAGGCGCCACCGAGCGGAATCGGGCGAACCGGAATCGCCATCGACCCCGAAATAAAATGGCGCGCACTGGCTCTCGCACCACGGCAGCAAAGAGACCTCGGTGTCGGTGACCCATCCGTACTCGACCAGGGTGCGCTCCAACGCATCCCGCTGCCACCGGCTCGTGAGTTGCACCATCCGCCGCACCCGATCCGCATCGATGGGCAGGGTGTGCATGGTCATGGTCGACATCGCCGCGATCCTAGCGAACCGTGCGCGGACGTCGTGGTGACCGGTTGCCCGGGGCAGTCCCATGGATCTCGGGCCTGGAAAGGCTGTCGCATATCGAGTGACCTCCGCACACGAGGCGTGCAAACTATGCGCGGCGTTCACTCGATATGTGCGACCCCAAACGATGGTCGTTGCGTGGGGCCGCACCGTTGGCGTCATCGGCGCTCCTGCGGGCCAGGAGATACCCGTAGTGGAAGCCGCGGACCTTGTCCTGCTCCGGGGCCGTGATCTGGCGCGCCATCTCCTGGAATCCGGCCTCCCGCAGCAGATCGGCCACGCGGCCGACCGAAAGGCGGTAGGCGAGTGCCACAGCATGGTCGAACGGCCAGGCGACCTGCGAGGTGTCGTCGCTCGCCTGGAACGTCAGCAGCAGATGAGCGCCGGGGGCGAGCACCCGGTGGAACTCGGCGAACACCGCGGGGAGTTGCTCGGGCGGGGTGTGGATGATCGAAGACCTCGAGAACACGCCGCCGAGGCCGGCGTTCGGCAGGTCGATCGCGGTCATGTCGCCGAGCTCGAAGCGAAGGTCGGGGTAAGCGCGGCGCGCGAGCGCGATCATCTCTGGGGAGAGGTCGATGCCCTGGGACTGCAGCCCGAGCGTGCGCAGATGGTCGGTCACATACCCTGGGCCGCAACCGATGTCCAGGACCCGCAGTGGTCCGGAGGCTCGGACGAGTTCGGCGAAGACCGCGAGCATCGCCCGGTCGAAGGGATGGTCCCGAAGCGAGTCGCTGAAGCGCTCCGCGTATTCGGTGGCCACTGAGTCGTATCCGTCGCGAGTGTCGCGCACGTGCCCGGGTTCGCCCATGGCACGAGACCTTAGCCTCGATCTACCGATGTAATCCGAGGTTGGGGGTGTGTTCGGCGCCAACTCTGCCTGGGTCCTGTGCGCCGCGATCGCCCACAACCTGCTGCGCGCCACCGGCATCCTCGCCGGCGGAAGCCACGCCCGCGCCCGCGCAGCCACCCTGCGCCGCAAGATCGTCAACATCCCCGCCCGCAACGCCGACCGATCCTGCACCTACCCAGCCACTGGCCCTGGACCGACGCATGGCTCATGTTGTGGCACAACACTATCGGCTACACACCACCACAACCCGTCACCACCTGACCGCCCCGGCCCAACAGCCCGAACCAACATCGAAGTGGAAAAGCTGGGCAGACCAGCGACTACACCACACCCGAAACGCGTTGGTCTGCGCGCCTCCGGCGCGCAGACCAACGCGAAACCTGGGTCGGTGGATTGAGGCTAAATCAGCAAACCTCTGATTCTGGTATCGAGCATTCGCGCTGTTGCTTGTCCCTAGGTGTTGGTGGGCGCGTGCAGGGTGTCTCTTGTGTCCACGGTCTGCGACTGTCCTTGAGGGCGGTATTGATTATCGGGTGCCGAAAGTTGGCCTTTTGCCCACAGGAAGACGATGCAGGGAACGGTGAGCCACAGAATGTTCCCGTAGCCGAACTTCACCACGAGGTTCGCGGCTCCCGACACGTCCTTCATACCCGAATAAGATTCCGATAGAACATAGATGATCGTCGAATAGAATTCGATGGCCATCAGGCTCGCGACGACCACGAGTTGGCCGCGGGTGAACCGCCCGGCCTTGCGCCGCAAATATACCAAGACAAGCGCGGTCAAACCCAACAGCGTCGCGCCGGACTCCAGGGCGAGAAGATTGTCGTCGGGGTGGATGTAGCGCACGTCGCCACCGTCGGCGTAAATCCACCACATGTAGCTCCACAGCTTTCCCTCACCCGCTGTGCCCATGATGTAGCTGTGGAAGAGTACCCAGGGCAGCTCCCAGGTCAGGTGCACCAAGGCAAGGACCGCGACCCACGCGCCGGCCGTTTTCTCCATACGCTGCTCGCGGTCGAGACCTACTTGCCCCCTGAGGTTGAACCACGGCAGCACGATGACGGCCACGATCGCCGAGGTGCAGATGACGACGAATATGTTGGAGGCGAGAGCCTTGTTGACACCGAAATGCGCCGCGGCGCTCCAGCACAAGACGTCAGATAACGCGATCAGTATGAGAATGATTACGATGAAGTTTCCGTAGCTGAGGGGTAGTGCCCGCCGGGCCGTCGGATTGGCGATATCAGTCATTCTTTCTCCGTTGTTCAGCGTCGGCGCCGCAATCATCTCGGTTCCGACGTTTGGTGAAACTTTCCGCACTCACCGACGCGTACTGAGCGTCGTGGTGGCTTCGTTGAACCATGCGATCGACTACTTCGGTGGCGGGCACGCAGAACTGGCGCCGAGGCCGCACAGTTCGCTGGAGAAGTAGCTTGGGACATGGGTTGGCGTGGTGTCGGCATGTTGGTTGACCATGTTCCACCCCATGTTGAAAACGAGCATGAGCACGTTCAGGACCGTGCACAGGGCCAACACGCGAACGGGAGTTCGTCCACGCTTGATCGTGAGCTTGCGTAGTCCCGTGTCCGTGATCATATGACCGTTCGAGTCGCGAAAGTAATAGATGGCGGTCGCCGCCGTGCCCACAAACCCGCCGAATACAAGAGGTTCGAACAGCGGCAGTTGCGTGATGCCGCCTGTGAACAGCGACCAGGTGCCGTTCACCCTCGGATATGCCCATAACCCTTGGTGCATCCAGATCGATTCAGCGACAGCGTCGCTGATGACCGAGAAGAGAAATAGCAGCGCCAGAAGTCCCGCCTTGTTGATTCTCGGGAAGGCTTTTCGAACTCTGTCGAGCAGCTGACAGATGCCGAGGATGCCAACCACCATGAGCCCCGAATAGGTAGCGACCCAGAAGAAAATCGGCTGTGGGTTGGCGCCCGCGTGGTTGACCCAGCCGGGTATGAACTGGGCCCATGTTCCGCGGTTGAAGAAGTGGTCGTTGTAGGAGAAAACCGGCCGGATGTAGTTGACACCGGGGTCCTGCCAGGCGGTGAGCATCCAGGCGATGGTGACGATCCCCAAGGTGGGTATCGCCCGATCTCGCACTGTCTTCCACACGATCCAGATGAGGAACCCGACACATGCCGCGATGCTGACGATGTCCCAGCAGCGGATCCAAAACTCCTGGGAGGCCGACAGCGGGTCGGAACCCGTTGGGGCGGGCGTGAACTGGTCGGAGAAGATCCAACGCCCGTATATGTATGCCTGGAGCAGCACGAACAGCACGCCGATGCGCGCCAGCCACACAACTCGCGGCGCGTCCCGACCCTGAATGCCCGACGGCAATTCATCCGACGCAGCGGTCTGACGTTCATCCACATTAGTTGACACGGTTCTTCCCTCTGCGCAGACCATACAGCCCTGTATCTTCTGGGAACATACAGGGTAGTATGGTCGTGAGTCAATCCCGAAGTACTACATGGAGGCCACCGCGAGATGGCGATTCGACGAAGCCGCGAAGACTACTTTGAATTGGCGCTGCTCGTCCTCGACGAATCCGGCTTCCCCGGATTGAGCGCGTCCGCGCTATGCGATCGCATGGCGGTGACTCGTGGCTCCTTCTATCACCACTTCGATAGTTTCGAGGCGTTCGTCGGCGGACTGCTGTCGTACTGGGAGCGCCATTACAGCCGCGACCTCATCACCGCAGCGGCCGCAGTCGATGACATTTCGGCAATGATCAAACGTCAGGTACAACAGGCGGTCTCGCTGCCCCACGGAGCCGAAGTGGCACTGCGGGCGTGGGCAACGATCAACCCCCAAGTTGCCGCGGCGCAACAGCGCGTGGACCGGCTTCGTCGCGACGGGCTCACGCAATCACTCGTCGACCATGGAGTAGCACGAGCCATCGCTGAGATCTGCGCCAACATCACCCTCAACGCGCTGATCGGCGCGCAGATGAGTGGGACCACTGGGGAACAGATGAACGACATGTATGAAGAACTAGCCTCGATCTTTCGACAGGGTAACGTGCTGGCCTGATCGGCTTCGGATAGTCGAGTTGCGTGCCAGAAGATGGGTGGATGATGCACGTAGGGGGTAAGACGGTCCTGTTGACTGGTGCGACCGGCGGTATCGGGCAGGCCATAGCGCGTGAATTCAGCGCGCAGGGGGCGGTTCTGATTCTCACGGGCCGGCGAGTCGACGTCTTGCAGCAGCTCGCGAGCGAGTTGGGCGCCACGTCCATCGCCGCCGACCTCACCTAACCTCAGGAGATCGCGCGGCTGATCGATGAGGTCGGACAGGTTGACGTGTTCGTCGCGAACGCGGGTGTCGCAGCACTGGGGAAGCTCGGAGACTTCGCTGCGGCGGACATCGATGACGCGCTCGCTGTGAATTTGCGTACGCCGATTCTGATGGCCCACCAACTTGTCCGGTTGATGCAGCAACGGGCGGCCGGTCACATCGTCTTCATCGGCTCCATCGGGGGCAGAGTTCCAGCGGCCGACGCCGCCATTTATGACGCAACCAAGTTTGGGCTGCGCGGATTCGCCCTCGGGCTGAGAGTTTGCGTTCATGACCGCTGCACCGGTGTCAGCAGGACTTGCACCGGGACACCGGATACGAAGTCCTCACGGCCGTCGACTACACGGACCCCGATCAACGGGCAGCGCCCAGAGAGTTTGATCCGTGGCCCGCAATCACATTCAGGCATGAGCGGCGCTCCGCCGTACGGGCCGATATGGACTCGAGCAAGCACGTATCGCGTCGACCACCGCAAGGCCAGAGGGCCGGAACGTGCAGCGGGGTGGTTCGATCCAGCGTCGAAACTGTGCGCCTTGGTCGGCGGGCGAGGGTAACGCGACGGTGCCGCCTGTTCGCACTACCGACACGTTGAGCCGGTACATCTCGGCGAACAGGCCCACGTCGTCAGGGATGTCGGGCCGCACGAGGAAAGTCCACCGATTCGAGCGCGGATGCGACACCATCGGACCGATATCCGAACCATGTTGCTGCATATGGATTTTCACGGATTGGCCGAGATGGGCGGGAAGCATCAGCGCCCACACATGTTCGGCCTTCATGACGATCCGGCCAAGGTACGGTGGGTCGATATTCGCGGGCAGATCACACACCCGCCGATAGAAGTGGCAGCGGGACACCGGGGTGTCTCCGAAAGCTCTGTGATCCACTGGGTTCAATTCCTTGGGTCGCGGTCGGCGCTGCGGGCGCAGTGCACGGCGTCGAGGTTTCTTGAGCGAAACGCCGCTGACGTGCTGAGTAGTAGTCTCGTGTCAGAAGGCTTGACACAGAACAAGTTCAGCGTCCACTAGCGTCCACAGATCGGTGCTGCGGATCCATGGATAAGCCCGGCTCTCTGCTTCGGCTGGCCCGCGAATCGCAAGGGGTCAGCCTGTCGGCTGTCGCGGCCAAGACTCACTTCTCCAAGTCGATGCTTGGGATGTTGGAGAATGATCAGCGGGATGTGAAGCCGGAGCACATCGTTGTACTACGGGCACGCCCAGTACACCTACCTGAACGGCGCGAAAGCGGCCAGTCAGGCAGGGGATCGCGTACTTACCGGCCAACTGCTCTCGAGCTTGAGTTATCAGATCGCGAACGTCGGTCAGCCGGGTGACGCAGTCCTTCTTGCGCGGACGGCGCTGAGCGGAGCGCACGGTGCGACACCGGTAGTGGCTGCGTTGCTGACTGAGCGAGTGGCGTGGGCCGCGGCGCGTGCCCGTGACCGTGACGGGGCGATGCGCGCCCTCGACACCGTGGACGACACCTACGAGCGTCGGATAGCCGGCGTCGAGGAACCCGAATGGGTGTACTGGGTGGATCGGTCCGAAATCGACGTGATGGCGGGGCGATGCTTCGTTGAACTCGGCGATCCGTCACGCGCGCGGCCACTACTGCAACAGGCGATCGACAGCTATCCGAAGGATCGGGCGCGGGAAGTCGCGCTCTATCAGACTTGGTTGGCGGAGTCGTATGCGCGGAACCGGGATTTCGATGCGGCGCAGGAGACGATCCGGGCGGCTCGGAAGGCTGCGTATGGTGTTCATTCGGCGCGGTTGGAGCGGCGGGTTGTCGAGATTGAGCTGATGCTCAGCGGACGTGGCCGCTGGTAAACAAACCTGTCGGTCTGCTCAGCTAGTCTGCGCACGTGGCAATCGAAGAAGGCTCTCTAGTCCGCCTTGTCGCAGGTGGCGGTTCAACCATAGCCAGATCCAAGCCATGGCCGAATTCGCGGCAGACACCGGTGCTGACTGGCGCGACCTGCGCAAGGACGAGTTCCCGGACGGGCAACCGGATCGCACAAGCTGCTCGAGGATCTATCGGCCGGTATCGGCCTCGACGAGCAGCCATTCACCTAGTGGCGCAGACGTTGAGTGATCGCGGTCCGCAGCACTGATGCCGCGCCGCGCACAATCAGGCCCGCCGCGACCAGCGGTGCGAATAGCAGCCACGGCGAGCCCTGGTGGTAGTCGCAGTAGAACCGCAAGGCGCTGCGGTGGTGGCTGCGGATCTTGCGGAACGGGGCTGACCGCATGCTGCCGCCTTCGCGGTGGCGAATCTCGACACTGGGGTCCAGCACGACCCGCCACCCGCCGCGGTGCATGTCGAGCGCCATCTTGGTTTCCTCGAAGTAGAGGAAGTAGCGGGTGTCGAACCCGCCTACCGCGTCGAACGCACTGCGCCGGAACAGCATGCAGCAGCCCGAGATCCAGTCAACATCGCTGATCGTGGTCACGGGATTGCCGAAGTACGCGCGGGTCGCGGGATTGCTAGGCCACACTCCGCCGAGTAGGGCATGCGCTATACCTACCGCGAGCGACGGGAATCGACGTCCGCTCGGATAGGGCGATCCATCCAGCCGGGCTATGCGCGGGCCGATCATGCCGATCGTCTCGTCTGTGAGAGCGGTTTCGACGAGCGTGGCGATCGAACCCGGTGCCAGGTGCGTATCGGGGTTCGCGACCAGGATCCATTCGGCATCTGTTGCGGCTGCGCCTTGGTTGATCGCGGCGGCCAGGCCGACATTCTGACGATTGCGGATAACCGTCCCGCCGAACTGCTCGACAAAACTGGCGCTGCCATCAGTCGATGTGTTGTCGACACCGATCACGTTGAGGGCCAGCGGCTCGACAGCCGCAGGTAGCGATTCCAAGAAGGGTGGCAGGTCCTCTGCGCTCTGGTAGGTGACCAGGACAAGACCGACGGTTTTCTCGTCGCGGGCAGGCATGCACGCGAACCTAGCAGGTGCCGAACCCTGGTGTCGCGGTCCTCGCGCCTGCTGACGACGTGGACGAGAAGTCGCTGAGAGAGTTCATCCGCCGCGTACATCAGATCCTGGACAACTCGTCGCCGGAGTACAACCGCTTCCTCGGCGACGGCTTCATCCGCGAGCTTGTCGCCACCAAATCCCGTAACTGCAGCGCACATTCGATCGGCCTGGTCGGCGAGGAGTACGTCTGGTCGGTGTTGAATCTCAATAACGACACCGACGGCAAGGGCAACGACCGCGTGCTCAACGGCCCGACCACCGAAGCGTGGATCAACCCGTGGATCGACTACCTGCGCTCGATCGGCGTGACCTTCCAACTGGGCCAGCGGCTTTCAGGGTTGAGCAGCGATGGTGCGCATATCACCTCGGCGACCGTGACCGACCAGGGCGGCGTACGTCACCGAGTCGAGGCCGACTACTACCTCGCGGCGATCCCGCTCGACAAATTCCCGGACGTGCTCTCCGACGAGCTCGCCGCCGCCGACCCCACCGTGGACCGAATCCGAAACCTACAGGCCGCCTGGATGGTCGGCATCCAGTTCTTCCTACGCGAGCGCGTCGACCTCGCCAACGGCCACGTCGGCTACAACGACGCACCCTGGGGCCTGACCTCGATCAGCGAGGCCCAGTTCTGGCGCCGACCATTGACGACCTATGGCGACGGCAGTGTCCGGGATGTGCTGTCCGCCACCATCTCCGAGTGGGACGAGCCCGGCACCTTCAACCGCAAGACCGCCAAACAATGCGCACCCGAGGAGATCGCGAGCGAAACCTGGGCGCAGATCAAGGCCCACGTCAACGACGACGGTGACATCCAGCTCACCGACAACATGCTGCACTCCTGGATGATCGACTCTGGCCTCACCGGCGCGGGTACCCCCGACATCGGTTACGACGACGCTATTTTCGTCCAGAATCCCGGATCCTGGTCCGACCGCCCGGACGCCTACACCGCCATCGACAACCTGTTCCTAGCAGGCGACTGGATCAAAACCGGCATGAACGTCGCCTGTATGGAGGGCGCCAACGAAGGTGGCCGCCTCGCCGCCAACGCCATCCTGCACGCCTCCGGCGCACCGGCCGCGCCCGCCACCATCACCCCCCGCTACACGATGCCCCTCTGGGAACCGCTCGAGCTCATCGACCGCGAACTGTACAAAGCCGGTCAGCCCAACATGTTCGACGTGATCGATCGCCGCTATCCGATGCGCTAGGTCGCTCACCCTCGGCGAGCCTGACTCGCACGGCGTGCCGGCCTGCGCTGATTCACCGGCGGACTCAACTGGTACCGCAACCTCGACCGCAACTGGGAACTGTCGAAAGGCTGGCGGCACAACCAAGTCCAGGTACCGGCCCTGCTCCTGATCGACGGCCACGACGGCGCACTCGCACTGCCACAGTCCCAGCAGCTGATGTCCGGCGACAGCGGGTTCCCCGATCTGCGGGAAACCGTCGTGCTCCCCGGCTGCGGCCACGCCATTCAGCAGGAACGATCGGACCAGGTCAACGAGGTGCTGATCCGATTCTTCGGTCACAGTAGTCGAGTCCACGGCGATCCCAGTGCGGTCCACCCCGGCCGGATCCAGCGGATAACGCGCCGAACTGCGGCATCATGGATCTACCCAGGGGCGGAGGAGGTCTGGATGTTTCGACGATCGGAGCGGCAAGAGGCGGACGAGCTCAGGTCCAGGTTCATCGCGAACCGGGAGCAGGTCAGGTCGTGGCTGACCGACTGGGACTGTCCCGAAGTCGAATGGCCGGATTTCGCGGACGTTCCACACTCATGCTCGGCTCTGGGCGACGAGCAGAAGTGGCTGCAGCTGCGTGCGCCGTTCATCACTGACTACTGGTGGCTGTTCGAAGGCAGGTCGGTCACCCCGGATGTCACGCACGTGCACGGTTGGTGGCAGTTCGGGCAGCGGCACGAATTCGAGAAGCTGGACATCGAGATCCGGTGCACCGTTCTCGATCCCGGGTACTTCGCCGAGAAGCTCGCCCTGGCAGCGCACGCCGCGAATCTCGAGGGCTGGCGCGAGGACGATCTGCGCCCCCTGTACGACTGGCTGTTGGAAGGAGCCGACACCCGTCCGATCGGTCATGGGGTGCGCGGCCAGCAGCGCGCCGGTTTCATCCTGTTCGAATTCCGCAGGTGGCCCCTGTCCGTATCCGGACCCGGGTTCGCCGCTCAGCTGAACATCAAAATGACCGAAACAGGACTCGACGGCGCGCCGCTGGACGGCGACGGCAGATCGACATAGACATCGGCGATCAGCCAGGCGACGGCACGGGATGTGTTGCTGCACCGCAGAACTCAGTGCGCGGGGCGACCGAAGAGGATGACCTGCATCAGGTGGATGACCCGCTGCCGCGAGCACAGCGGGTTATCCGGCCCGAGCCACTGACCGAGGTCGACGACCAGGGCCAGCGCGGCATGGACGAGCACCCGCGCCGCCGCCGGTGAGAGTTCCGGCCGGACCCCGATGAGCAGCTTGGCCCACTCTTCGACATTGAGCCGCTGGATATTTCGCAATACGGTGCGATCCTCGGGCGGCACATTGCTGATCTCCGCGTAGTAGACGAAGGTCAGCGCGCGCTCGGCGAACGAGCCCCGCACATACAGCTCGATGAGGGTCCGCAGCGCCTGCTCCGGACTATCCGATGCCGCGATGGCGGGTCCGATCGCCGCCGAAACCCGGTCCGCCGCACGGCGAAACGCCGCGGCGAGCAGATCGCCCTTGCTGCGGTAGAAGCGGTACACCGCCGACGAGGCGGGCAGGCCGGCCGCATTGGCGATGTCCTCCACGCTCACATTGGGATATCCGCGCTCGTGGAACAGTTCGATCGCTCGCACCAACAGCAGTTCGTGTTTGAAGGTGAGCGGAACCTCTTTCGCCCCAAGGGATTCGGTGTCGTCACCGGGTGCGGGCAGTGTGCACGCGAGCACCGCCTCGCAGGCGGCGCGCACCAGGGCCGCCAATGCGCGCACCGGAATCGACACATGATGATCGCAGATGCTGCCGATCACGCTCATCGCCGCGGCCGAGAGCACCGCGCGATCGTCGTCGGGCAGGTCCGGTCGGATCTCGGCCAGCAGGGCGCGGGCTGCCGCATCGGTGGTGATCAGATGATCGATGAGGATCTGGCGATCGGCGTTGTCGAGGTAGCGGTTCTGCCAGCGCAGCAGCGCTGCGCTGCGCCGATTCGCGATGGCGGCCGTGATGAGGGCGTTGAGGATGTGGTCGAGGCGTTCGGTGGCGGGGCGGTCGTGCAGTTCGTCCGGCAGGCGCACGGCCTCGGTGCTCAGCGCGGCCAGACGCAGCGCCTCCTCGCGGAACAGCGCGTATTTGCTGGGATAGTGCCGATAGAGCGCGGTGGAGCTGATATCGAGGCGGGAGGCGATGTCCTCCATGCTGACGCCGTGATAGCCGAAGGAACCGAAGGCCTCGGCGGAGGCGGCGGCGATCTGCGCGCGCCGGTCGCGCGGTCGGCGCCGCACCGCACGCGACGGTGCGGGGCGGCCTGCGTTCGCGTCCCCCGTTGCGCGACGATCCTCGGCATCCATCCCGCGATGTTAGCCCAATCGGACGCTTGCTAGATGGGTCTTCCCAGCCATGGAATCTGCTTGAATTGAAGCTCACAAAGATGTCTGGAACTGCGGTTTCAAGTGGTTTCTTTACGCTCATGTAGCGCGGAATGATCGATAACATAATTTGTGGTTCGGCGCGATCCAGTCCACCCTGCTCGATGCGGATGCGGATGCGGATGCGGATGCGGATGCGGATGCGGATGCGGATGCGGATGCGGATGCGGATGCGGATGCGGATGCGGATGCGGGCGGCACCTTGGGACTACGCGCGGGCCGGGCGGCCGAACAGCACGAGCTGCATGAGCAACCGAACCCGCGGCGGGGCGGCGATCGGTTCGGCGCTGAAGGTCCGGCCCAGATCGACGACCAATGCGAATGCCGCGTGGATGAGGAACCGGGCCTCGGCGGGTGAGAGCTCCGGACGCACCTCGCGCAGCAGCCGGGCCCACTCTTCGACGCTGAGACGCTGGATATTTCGCAGTACGGTGCGCTCGTCGGTCGGAACGTGCTGGAACTCGGTGTAATACACGAAGGTCAGCGCGCGTTCGGTGAACGATCCCTCGACGTATTGGTCGATCAGCGTGGTGAGCGCCCCTTCGGCGTCGGGGGCCGCCGCGACCGCCGGCCCGATCGCGCCGGAGACCCGGTCGGCGGCCCGCCGGAAGGCGGCCGCGAGCAGATCGCTCTTGCCCCGATAGAACCGGTAGACCGCCGAGGCGGCGGAAAGCCCTGCGGCAGTGGCGATCTCCTCGACACTGACATTCGGGTAGCCGCGATCGTGGAAGAGTTCGACGGCCTTGCGTAGCAACAGCTCGTGCTTGAACGAATCCGGGATCTCCGCGGCCACCGGCAGTGCGGCATGTACGTCCAGCGCGGGCAGCTCGGCCGGCACCAGCGCCCAGCACGCCGAACTCAGCAGTCGGGCAAGGGATTTCGCGGGCAGCGCGGCATGGTGATCAGCGATACTGGTGATCGCGCTCAGCAGTGCGGCGCGCAGTATCCGCAGCTCGTCCTCCGCGAGTGTCGGTCGCAGTGCGGCCAGTTGCGTGCCGATGGCGCCGACGACGGCGAGCTGCTGATCGGTGAGGACCGTCAGATCCTCCGGCACCAGATAGCGGCCCTCCCAGCGCACCAGGGTGACCGTCGACCGGTTCTCGATCGTGACGCCGATGAGCGCGTCGAGCACGTGGCGCAGCTTGCGTTCCGGAGACCAGTGTTGACCCACCCCGCCGACTCCGTCGGCTGCCATCCCCGAGTCCGCCGCCGTCTCCGGTAGCTCGACCGATTCCGTCATCGCCTGGCCCACCCGCAGCAATTCCGCCCGGAACAGCGCGTATTTGCTCGGATAATGCCGATACAGCGCCGCCGAGCTGATCCCGAGCCCCGACGCGATGTCCTCCATGCTCACACCGTGATAGCCCAGCGCACCGAATGCGGCCGCCGAGGCCGCCGCGATCTGGGCCCGCCGATTCTTCGGCCGCCGCCGCACCTCCCGCGGTGCCGAGTCGCCGCTGACCGCTTTGCGCGCCGTACGGCGATTGTCGACACTCATGCCCGCAATGGTAACGACAACGCCACCCCCCGATGCCCCAAGCCCCACCAGATTTGCCCAGGTCGAGGCATCCACCCCCATTTCAGATCAGGCAGCGTCCTCAGGTGCGTTTGTGTCGAAGGTCGCCAGCCTCAATGACTTCCACGCGTCGAGTAGACGTTTGTCGCCGGATGCGACGACGAGATCCGGGTCCTCCAACTGTTCGGCGGCGGCGCAGTGGACGGCGTCGTATCCGCGTAACGCGAGGAGGCCGGTGAGTTCGGCCGCGCGCCGGATCAATTCCTCATCCACTTCGATGACCTCGAGCTGTGGCCAGAGTTGGTCCAGCAGACCTCGGCACGACGCATACGCCGCGTCATCGAGACGTGCCATTCGATGCGCCTGTGCGAGCGCCGCCGCAGTCTCCACGTACAGCATCCTGCTCGACACGACGGCGTCAGCGTCGTCCCAGAACCGGCGGCAGGCGTCACTGCTCGGCTCACTGACCAGCAGGGGTACGAAGGCCGACCTATCGAGGTATCCGATCACCGACGCTGCTCTTCGATGAGTTCGCTGACAATGCCCTTCCCATGGATCGGCTCGGGCGTGGGCTGCTTCTTCTTGCGCGCGGGCTGCACGCGCCCTTCAGCACGCAATTGCTCCAGCCGGGTCGGGCGATCGACGGGAACGATGCGGGCGATCGGCCGTCCGTGATCGGTGATGGTCACCGTATGTCCGGAGCGGACCTCGGCCAGATGGCGGCTGAGGCTGTCACGTAGTTCTCGAATACCGACGTCCATGCTGCGCTCCTTTGTGGCCACTTTTATAAATATTATTGTAGCCACAAATGGTCGATCGGTGACCGAGCCCGGCCAGATCGCGGCGCGCTGTCCGACCGAGGCCCGACGACGGGAAGTTCGCGTACCTAACTTTGTGGGCGGACGGCGGCGTACCAGTCGAGCAGGTCCGGATTGTCCACCGCACTGCGTTCGACGACGCGGGCCGCGTCCGCGCCCTGGAAGAGCTTTTTGATCGGGACCTCGAGTTTCTTGCCGGTGCGGGTGTGGGGGATGCCGGGGGCGACGATGATTTCGTCGGGGACGTGGCGGGGGGAGACCTCGGTGCGGATGGTGGTGTTGATGCGGGTCTTCAGGTCTTCGGTGAGTTCGGTGCCGGGGGTGAGGGTGACGAATAGCGGCATCCAGTAGCCGCCGTCTGGTTGTTCGGCGCCGATGACCAGGGCCTCGGTGATCTCGGGGAGGCGTTCGACGGATTGGTAGATGTCGGCGCTGCCCATGCGGATGCCGTGGCGGTTGAGGGTGGAGTCGGAGCGGCCGTGCACCACGACGCTACCGCGATCGGTGATGGTGATCCAGTCGCCGTGCCGCCAGATGCCGGGGAACATATCGAAATAGGCGTCGTGGTAACGGATTCCGTCGGGATCGCGCCAGAAGCGCACCGGCATGGACGGCATGGGCTTGGTGATGACGAGTTCGCCGACCTCGTCGCGGACCGGCTTGCCGTCGGCGTCGAAGGCCTCCAGCGCGACGCCGAGGTAGGGGGCCGACAGCTCACCCGGCCAGGTCGGCACCGTGCGCGCACCGCCGATGAAGGCGGAGACCACATCGGTGCCGCCGCTGATCGAGGCGACCTGCACATGGTTACCGACGTTCTCGCCCAACCACACTGCCGACGCGGGCGGCAGCGACGAGCCGGTGATGCCGACCTGTCGTAGCGCGGCGAGGTCGTGGTCGGTACGCGGCACCGCACCCGCCTTGATGCAGGCGAGCACGTAGCCGGGGCTGGTGCCGAGTACGGTTGCGCCGACCTGGGATGCGATGTGCCACAGTGCATCCGGCGTCGGATAGGTGGGGCTGCCGTCGTAGGTGACGATGGTCGCGCCGACCAGCAGCCCAGCAACCTGGAAATTCCACATCATCCAGCTCGGGCTGGTGTACCAGAAGAAGGTGTCGTCGCCCCCGATATCGGCTTGCAGCGCAACGGCTTTGAGGTGCTCGAGCACGACGCCGCCGTGGCCGTGCACGATGCCCTTGGGTAGACCGGTAGTGCCGGAGGAGAAGACGATCCACAGCGGATGATCGAAGTCGACCGTCTCGGTGTCGATCACCACGGCCTCGGTATTGGCGGCCGCCTCGGTCCAGGACAGTGCGTCCGGCACCGACAGACCCAGTTGGGAGACGACGACGGTCGCTTTCACGGTGTCGAGTCCGGCCTGCAGCGCCGCGATATCGGCGCGCTTATCGTGTGCCTTGCCGCCGAAACGGTAACCGTCGGCGGTGATCAGCACGGTGGGCTCGAGCTGGCCGAGCCGGTCCAGCGCCGCCTTGGGCGAATAGTCCTGCCCGCAGGCGCTCCACACCGCACCGATGCTGGCGGTGGCCAGAAAGGCGATCACCGCTTCGGGAATGTTCGGCAGATATCCGGCCACCCGGTCACCGGCCTGTACCCCCAACGAGCGCAGGGTGCGCGCGAATGCCGCGGTGCTGTCGATCAATTCGGTCCAGGACACCTCGCGCGGCGCGGCGTCCTCGCGCACCGCCACAATGGCGGGCCGGTCGGTGCGGAACTGCCGCACGACCTGATCCACATAGTTCAGCCGGGTGCCGGGAAACCACTGCGCGCCCGGCATTTCGGTGCTCGCCAGCACCTCACCCGCGATCGGGCCGAGCTGGAAGTAGTCCCACAGTGCGCCCCAGAAGCCGGGGAGATCGTCGACTGACCACTGCCACAGCGACCGGTAATCCGGCGCGGAAACGCCGGTGCGCGCCGCGACGAATCGGGCGAAATCGGTCAGGCGTGCTTCGGCGATATCTGATTCGGTCGGCACCCATTGTGGTTGCACCGCATTACCTCCTGGCTGAACGTCTCGGAAATCAGGTGTGGTTGGCGCGCCGCACGATCCGCTCGGCGTGGCGCAGCACGGGTGCATCGACCATGCGGCCCTCGAAGGCGAAGACACCCCGATGCTTCGGTACCTCGTCGAGCACCCTTCGGGCCCAGTCGATTTCGTCTGCGGACGGTGCGTAGGCCGCCCGGATGACCGGCACCTGGCTGGGATGGATCGCGACTTTCGCATCGAAGCCGACGGCGACCGCGTCCGCCGACTCCGCCCGCAGCCCGTCGAGATCGCGGAAGTTCAGGTACACCGAGTCGAGCGCGAACTTCCCGTACGCCTTGGCCGCGAGCAGTGTGGTGGACCGAACATGCCGGGCCACATCGCGGTAGCTACCGTCGGCATGCCTGCTGGCGTTGCCGCCGAGCCCGGCGACCAGATCCTCCGCGCCCCACATGACCCCGATCACATTGTGCGCCTGCACCGCATGCTCGATCGTCATCGCGCCGAGCGGGGATTCGATCAGCGCGATCACCTCGCAGTCGGTGAGCGAGGAGAGCTGGAGGGCGGATTCGGTCTTCGGCAACATGATCCGCCGGTATTCGGTACTGCTCAGCGCCGCGAGATCCAGCCCGTGGTCATCGGTGCCGACAGCATTGATCCGCACGAAGGTGGTCTCGGGATCCAGCGGCGTATCGATGAGCGCCTTGCGCGCGGCCGCCTTATCCGCGGCGGCGACCCCGTCCTCGAGATCGATGATCACCACATCGGCTGTCGCGGCGGCCTTTTCGTAGCGTTCGGGACGGTCGGCGGGGCAGAACAGCCAGGCCGTTCCGGGCATTTCCCAACTCATGCGGGCTCCTTGCGTACCAATGTCTTGCGTACCGCGGTGGCCACGATATCGCCGTGTTGATTGCGCGCGGTGTGCGCGAAGGTGACGATGCCTTCGCCGGGACGGCTCTGGGATTCGCGCTTATCGGTGACCACGGTCTCGGCATACATGGTGTCACCGTGGAACAGCGGCTTCGGGAAGGCGATCTCCGAGAAGCCGAGATTGGCGACGATCGTGCCCTGGGTCAGCTGCGCGACCGAGAGACCGATCAGGGTGGACAGTGTGAACATCGAATTCACCAGGCGCTGGTGGAACGGCGGCAGCTGCTCGCTGGCCGCCGCGTCCAGGTGCAGCGCCTGGGTGTTCATGGTCAGCGTGGTGAACAGGACATTATCGGCCTCGGTGATGGTCCGGCCCGGCCGGTGCTCGTACACCACATCGGTCTCGAACTCGTCGAACCACAGGCCGCGCTGCACCACCCGGCGCATGCCGTTGGTCTCGCTCACAGGCCCAGCTCCCGCCCGATCAGCATCAACTGCACCTCCGTTGTACCCTCGCCGATTTCGAGGATCTTGCTATCGCGATAATGCCTGGCCACAGCGTATTCGTTCATGAAGCCGTAGCCGCCGAAGATCTGGGTGGCGTCGCGGGCATTGTCCATGGCGGCCTCGCTGGCCACCAGCTTCGCGATCGAGGCTTCCTTCTTGAACGGCTTGCCCGCCAACATCAGCGCCGCCGCGTCGTAGTAGGCGGTGCGGGCGGCGTGGGCCCGCGCTTCCATCCGGGCGATCTTGAAGGCGATGGCCTGGTTGCGACCGATCGTGTGACCGAAGGCCTCGCGCTCCTTGGCGTAGCGCACGCTCTCGTCGACGCAGCCCTGGGCCGCGCCGACCGAGAGGGCGGCGATGGCGATGCGGCCTTCGTCGAGGATGCGCAGGAAGTTGGCATAGCCGCGCCCGCGTTCGCCGAGCAGGTTCTCCTCTGGTACCCGGACGTCGGTGAAGCTCAGCGGATGGGTGTCGGAGGCGTTCCAGCCGACCTTGTTGTAGGCGGGTTCGGCCACGAAGCCGGGGGTGTCGGTGGGCACCAGGATGGTGGAGATCTCCTTCTTGCCGCCCGACTGGCCGGTCACCGCGGTCACCGTCACCAGTTTGGTGATATCGGTGCCGGAGTTGGTGATGAACTGCTTGCTGCCGTTGATGATCCATTCGCCGCTGTCGGCGACCGCGGTGGTCCTGGTGCCGCCCGCATCGCTGCCCGCGCCGGGTTCGGTGAGGCCGAAGGCGGCGAGGTTGCGGCCACTGGTCAACTGCGGCAGCCATTCCTGCTTCTGCTTATCGTTGCCGAAGCGGTAGATGGGCATCGCCCCGAGCGAGACACCGGCCTCCAGGGTGATCGCCACGCTCTGATCGACCTTGCCGAGTTCTTCCAGGGCCAGGCACAGCGCGAAGTAGTCGCCGCCCATGCCGCCGTATTCCTCCGGGAACGGCAGACCGAACAGGCCCATCTCGGCCATGCCTGCGACGACCTTATAGGGGAAGGTGTGGTTCGCATCGTGTTCGGCGGCTACCGGGGCGACCACCGATTTGGCGAAATCGCGCACCGTCAGGGCGAGGTCACGGTAGTCCTCGGGCAATGTGCCGGTGGACAGAAAGTCTGTCATGCGGAAAGTCCTTCTCGCTCGGCGGTTTTCGGTTCTGGTTCGGTGGGGGCCGCGACGATGCGCACCAGCGGCTGGTCGAGGCGGACCTGGGTGCCCGGCTCGACGAGGACCTCGACGGTGCCCGCGACCGGTGCGGTGAGCGTGTGCTCCATCTTCATGGCCTCGACCACGACGACCGGTGCGCCGACGGCCACGATGGACCCGTCGGCGACGGGCACCGCGATCACCGAACCCGGCATCGGACTGCGGATCTCGGCGTCACCGATATGTTCCGCGCCGCCCCGGACATTGGCCTCGGCCATTTCGCGCAGCACCGAGACCCCGGATGACCCGGCCACCCAGAGCTGCCCGTCGTGTTCAGCGACGCGGTACTCCCGGCGCAGGCCGTCCAGCGTCAGGACGAGCACGCCGGACAGGGCGCCGGATTCGGTGCAATCAGCGGTGAGCGAGGCTGATTCGCTGCTGTTGAGATGTACTGCGGCGTGTTCGGGAGAGCCGGTCAGATACACGTGTTCGGTGCGGTCACCGCCGGCCAGCCGGATGATGGTGGGCGCGGGTGCACCGATGCGCCACCCGGACGGGACATCCCACGGGTCGCTCGGGGCCGCGGGCCAGCGCCGCAGCCAATGGTAGGCAGCGGCGGCGATGAATTCCTCATCGCCGACCGCGGTGGGCTGGAAGTCGCCGACGCGGCGATCCAGCAATCCGGTATCGAGCTTTCCGGCGGCCACATCCGGGTCGGCTAAAAGGAAGCGCAGGAATTCGATATTGCTGGTGACGCCGAGCAGCACGGTATCGGCGAGTGCCCGATCGAGTTTCGCCAGTGCGGCGTCGCGATCGGCGGCGTGTGTGATGACCTTCGAGAGCATCGGATCGTAGTCGCTGCCGACCACCGTGCCGATGCGCAATCCCGAATCCACCCGCACGCCAATACCTTCGGGCTCCGATAGGTCGAGTACGGTGCCACCGGTCGGCAGGAAGCCGCGACCCGGATCCTCGGCGTACACCCGCGCCTCGATCGCATGCCCGACCAGCCGGAGTTCGTCCTGGTCCACCGCGAGTTGCTGCCCGGCCGCGATGCGCACCTGGCACTCCACCAAGTCGATCCCGGTGACCAGTTCGGTGACCGGATGCTCCACCTGCAGCCGGGTGTTCATCTCCATGAAGAAGAACTCGTCCGGCTGATCGGCGGAGACGATGAATTCGACCGTGCCCGCGCCGACATAGTTGACGCTGCGCGCGGTATTGCAGGCGGCGGCGCCGATGCGCGCCCTGGTCGCGGCGTCCAGCAGCGGCGACGGCGCCTCCTCGATGACCTTCTGATGCCGCCGCTGCAGACTGCATTCGCGTTCGCCCAGATGGATCACGTGGCCGAACTGATCGGCGAGGATCTGCACCTCGATATGCCGGGGCCGGGTGACGAACCGCTCCAGGAACAGCGTGTCGTCACCGAACGCCGCCCCGGCCTCGCGTCGGGCACTCGCCAGTGCGGCGGGCAATTGCGCGGGTTCCTCGACCAGCCGCATGCCCTTGCCGCCGCCACCGGCCGATGGCTTCACCAGTACCGGATAGCCGATTTCGGTTGCCGCGGTGATCAATTCGTCGTCGGTGAGCCCCGGCCGTGCAATGCCGGGGACGACGGGTACGTCGAAGGCGGACACCGTGTTCTTCGCCGCGATCTTGTCACCCATGATCTCGATCGCCTTCGCGGGCGGCCCGAGGAAGACGATGCCCGCATCGGCCAGCGCGGCGGCGAAAGCGGCGTTCTCGGAAAGGAATCCGTAGCCGGGATGCACGGCTCCGGCCCCGGTGCGCACCGCCGCGTCGACTACCTTCGCGATATCGAGGTAGCTCTCCCGGGCCGGCGCCGGGCCGAGGCGTACCGCGGTATCGGCTTCGCGGACGTGCCTGGCCTGCGCGTCCGCGTCGCTGTAGACCGCGACGGAGCGAATACCCATGGCGCGCAACGTGCGGATGACGCGCACCGCGATCTCGCCGCGGTTGGCGACCAGCACGGTGTCGAACTCGACGGGGTGGGATTTGTTCATCATCGCGGTCACATCCGGAAGACGCCGTAGGAAACGGGTTCGAGCGGCGCCTGCGCGCACACCGAAAGGGCAAGTCCGAGCACGGTTCTGGTATCGCCGGGGTCGATGACACCGTCGTCCCACAGTCGCGCGGTCGAGTAGTACGGATTGCCCTGGTGTTCGTACTGTTCCCGGATCGGCGCTTTGAATGCCTCCTCGTCCGCGGCCGACCACGGCTGTCCGCTGCTATCGAGCTGATCCCCACGCACCGTGGACAGCACCGACGCGGCCTGTTCGCCGCCCATCACCGAGATCCGCGCATTGGGCCACATCCACAGGAAGCGCGGCGAATACGCGCGCCCGCACATCGAATAGTTGCCCGCGCCATAGGATCCGCCGATCACCACGGTGAGTTTCGGCACCCGCGCACAGGCCACCGCGGTGACCATCTTGGCACCATGCTTGGCGATACCGCCCGCCTCGTAGTCGCGCCCGACCATGAAGCCGGTGATGTTCTGCAGGAACAGCAGCGGGATCTTGCGCTTATCGCACAGTTCGATGAAATGCGCGCCCTTCATGGCGGATTCGCTGAACAGCACGCCGTTATTCGCGATGATACCGACGGGATGCCCGTGGACGCGAGCGAATCCGGTGACCAGGGTCTTGCCGTACTCGGCCTTGAATTCGTGGAATCCGCTGTCCCCGTTGATACCACCGTCGATCAGCCGGTGGATGACCTCGCGGACGTCGTAGGGCGTGCGCAGGTCGACCGGGACCACGTCGTACAGCTCGGCTTCCGGCTTCGAGGTGGCGACGGTCGGCGTCACCTCCCATGGACTGGCCGGACGGGGGCCGAGGGTCGCCACGATGCGGCGCACGATGCGCAGCGCGTCCTGGTCGTCCTCGGCGAGATGATCGGTCACTCCCGAAGTGCGCGAATGCAATTCGCCGCCGCCCAGCTCCTCGGCGGTGACCACTTCGCCGGTCGCCGCCTGCACCAGCGGCGGGCCGCCGAGGAAGATCGTGCCCTGATTGCGCACGATCACCGCCTCATCGCTCATCGCGGGCACATACGCGCCGCCCGCGGTGCACGAGCCGAGTACGGCGGCGATCTGCGGAATTCCCTTGGCGCTCATGGTCGCCTGGTTGTAGAAGATGCGTCCGAAGTGCTCGCGATCCGGGAATACCTCGTCCTGTCGCGGCAGGAACGCGCCACCGGAATCGACGAGATACACGCACGGCAGCTGATTCTGCAGCGCGACCTCTTGGGCGCGCAGATGCTTCTTCACCGTCATCGGGTAGTAGGTGCCGCCCTTGACCGTGGCGTCATTGGCCACGATCACGCATTCACGCCCGGAGATCCGGCCGATACCGGTGATGATCCCGGCACCCGGACATTCGTCGTCGTACATCCCGGTCGCGGCCAGCGGCGAGAGCTCCAGGAACGGGCTGCCCGGATCCAGCAGTTGATCCACCCGCTGCCGGGGCAGCAGCTTGCCGCGCGCCACATGCCGCTCGCGCGACTTCACGGGCCCGCCGAGCGCCGCCGTCGCCAGCCGGGCGCGCAGATCCTCGAGCAGCGCCGCATGCGCCGTGCGGTTGTCGACCCCGACCTGTTCGGTCACCGTCATCACGCCATCCTGCCATCCAGTTAGTCGCCGATAACTGGAATTCAGGTTAATGTTGATTAACTGAGATGTCCAGGCGTGTGGAAAGGAGCGCGTGTGACCAGCACCGGACCCGTCGCGCTCACCCGCCGGGAACAACTGAAACTGCAGCGCAGGGCGCAGCTGCTCGAGGCGGGTGCCCGCCTTATCGCCGATCGCGGCTTCTTCGGTATGCGCCTGGACGACCTCGGCGCGGCCGTCGGGGTCAGCGGGCCCGCGGTCTACCGGCACTTCCCCAACAAGGAGGCGCTGCTGGTCGAACTGCTCGTCGGCGTGAGCCAGCGGCTGCTCGATGGCGGGAAGGCGGTGGTGGCGCGCACCGGATCGGCCAGGGAGGCGCTGGACGGGCTGGTCGATTTCCACCTGGATTTCGCGCTGGGAGAGCCCGAGCTCATCCGGATTCAGGATCGCGATCTGGAGAACGTCCCGACCGGCCCGCGGCGCGAATTGCGGCGCACCCAGCGTCAGTATGTCGAGATCTGGGTGGCGGTGCTGCGGGAGTTGCATCCGGAGCTGCCCGAGGAGACCGCGCGGGTACAGGCCCACGCGGGGTTCGGCTTGATGAACTCCACGCCGCACAGCGTGACCTCGGCCACCGCCACCCGCACCCGGCCGATCCTGCGTCAGATGGCGCTGTCGGCCTTGAGCCGGGCGGCGGCGCGCTAGGTCGCCCGCCGGAATCACCGCGCGGTCCACCCACCGTCCATGGTGTAGGAAGCGCCGGTCACCATGCCCGCGTTGGCGGAGGCGAGCCAACCGACCAGTGACGCGACCTCTTGCGGCTCCACCAGGCGCTTGATCGCGCTCTCGGTGAGCAGCACCTGTTCGAGCACCTGTTGCTCGGCGATGCCGTGCGCCTTGGCCTGATCGGCGATCTGCTTATCCACCAGGGGCGTTCGGACGTAGCCCGGATTGACGCAGTTGCTGGTCACGCCGTGGCGGCCGCCCTCGAGTGCCGTCACCTTGGACAGGCCCTCCAGTGCGTGCTTGGCCGTCACATAGGCGACCTTGTACTCGGAGGCACGCAAGCCGTGCACCGAGGAGAGGTTGATGATCCGGCCGAAGCCGCGCTGATACATCCGCGGCAGTGCCGCGCGGATGAGCAGGAACGGCGCTTCGACCATGAGGGTCATCAGGTTTCGGAACCGTTCCGGCGGAAAGTCCTCGATCGGGCTGATGCTCTGCACACCGGCGTTGTTCACCAGGATGTCGGTGTCCAGGGTGAGCTCTTCCAGTGCCGCGACATCGAGAAGATCTACGGCCCACGCCTTTCCATCGAGCTCGGCCGCCAGCGCCTTCGCGCCGACGTCATCGATATCGGCGATGGTGAGGGTCGCGCCGCGCGCCGCGAGTTCTCTGGCGCAGGCGGCGCCGATGCCGCTCGCGCCGCCGGTGATCAGCGCGGAACGTCCGGTCAGGTCACTCATGTGAGCTCCGCTCGTAGGGTGTCGGGCTGTGTCACTTGCGCAGATGTGGTCGAGGAGGTCTGGGCGGCAACAGCTTCCGCATCCGCGTCGTCGATGCTCTCCAGCGCGATACCCTTCGTTTCACGGGCGAACAGCACGGCGATCACGGTGATGGCCGCGGCGGCCGCGAGATATATGGCGATCGGCACGGCGGACTTGTAGGTGTTGAGCAGGCGGACGGCGATGATCGGAGCCAGCGAGCCTGCGACGATCGAGGTGACCTGATAGCCGAGGGAGACACCGGAATACCGCATCCGAGTGGGGAACATCTCGGCCATGATCGCGGGCTGGCCCGCGTACATGAAGGCATGGAATATCAGGCCGATGATGATCGCGGACATGATGACCGCGTTGTGGCCGCTGTCCATCATCGGGAAGGCGAAGAAGCCCCACGTGCCCGCCGTGATCGCGCCGACCAGATACACCGGTCGCCTGCCGAAACGGTCGGAGAGGCTGCCCGCCAACGGAATCATCACCAGGTGCACGGCGTGCGCGGCCAGCAGCCACCAGAGGATGACCTTGGTGTCGACATGGACCTGCACCTTGAGATAGGTGATGGTGAAGGTGACCACCAGGTAGTAGAGGATGTTCTCGCCGAACCGCAGCCCCATGGCGGTGAAGACGCCGCGCGGATAGCGCCGCAGCACCTCGACGACGCTGAGCGAGTTCGCCTTGATCTGCTCGATTTCCTGTTGTGCCGCAACGAAAATGGGTGCGTCGGTGACCTTCGTGCGAATGTAGTAGCCGACCAGTACGACCACCGCGGACAACCAGAACGCGACGCGCCAACCCCAACTCAGGAAGGCGGTATCGGACAGGGTCGAGGTGAGGGCCAGCAGCGCGACGGTCGCGAGCATATTCCCCACGGGCACACCGGCTTGCGGCCAGCTCGCCCAGAAGCCGCGACTCTTGCTCGGACTGTGTTCGGCCACCAGCAGCACCGCGCCGCCCCATTCGCCGCCGACCGCGAAACCTTGGATGAACCGCAGCACGACCAGCAAAGTCGGTGCCCAGTAACCGATCTGGGCGAAGGTCGGCAGACAGCCCATCAGGAAGGTCGCGGCGCCGACCAGCACCAGGCTGAACTGCAGCAGCTTCTTGCGGCCGTACTTATCGCCGAAATACCCGAAGACGATGCCGCCCAACGGCCGTGCGGCGAAGCCGACCGCATAGGTGATGAAGGCCGCCAGGATCGCGTCGAGATCACTGGTGCCCGCGGCGAAGAACACCTTGCTGAACACCAGCGTCGCAGCCGTGCCGTAGAGGAAGAACTCGTACCACTCGACCACGGTGCCCGCCATCGAGGCGGCCACCACCCGCCGCAGGCCGGCGGGTACGCCGCCGGGATCGCTCGGCCGCACTGCACTGCGCACGCTCATCGCACATCTCCTTCATGACCGGGGCCACATCCGGACATGCGATGTGACGGCCCCCACATTTCGTGGTCAGAACGAGTATTGGTGCACATATCTTTAGTCGCAATAACCAGTTGTGCAGTACGTATCTGCAAGAATGCAGATATGAACGCGGCCACCGGACCCAGCCATCCCAGTGCGGATGACCTGCTGGTTCTGCTCGCCGTCGGGCGTTCGGGCCGCTTCGTCTCCGCCGCCGAAGAACTCGGCATCAACCACACCACCATCTCCCGGCGCATCGCCGCGCTGGAGCAGACGCTGGGCGGCCGGGTGCTGACCCGGGTGACCGGTGGCTGGGAGCTGACCGATCTGGGGCGGGAGGCGCTGGCGGCGGCCGAGGCAGTCGAGTCGGCGGTGAAGTCGCTCGCCACTGATGTCGATGGGACACGGGTGCTGGAAGGCGTTGTCCGGATATCGGCGACCGACGGCTTCAGTGCCTATATGGCCGCACCGGCCGCCGCCGAGGTGCAGCGGCGGCATCCGAAGATCGCCGTCGAAATCGTCGCCGCGACCCGCCGCGCATCCCAGCAGCGGTCAGGCCTGGATATCGAAGTGGTGGTCGGCGAACCGCAAGTCCACCGCGCCAAGGCAACTCGGCTGGGCGACTACTGCCTCGGTCTCTACGGCTCGCGCGATTATCTCCGCGAACACGGAACGCCGACGGGCATAGTGGATCTGGCGCGGCACCCGCTGGTGTATTTCATCGACTCGATGTTGCAGGTGGACGATCTCGATCTCGCCTCCAGCTTCGCGCCCGCGATGCGCGAATCCGTCACCTCCACCAATGTCTTCGTGCACGTCGAGGCGACGCGGGCGGCAGCCGGATTGGGTCTGCTGCCGTGCTTCATGGCCGACCGGCACGATGACCTGATTCGGGTGCTGCGCAAGGAGGTTTCGGTCCGGCTGTCGTATTGGCTCGTCACGCGCACCGAGACGCTGCGCAGGCCGGAGGTGGCGGCGGTGGTCGAGGCCATCCACCTTCGGGTTCGGGAACAGCAGAACGTGTTGCTGGGCTTGTAGGTTCGCTGTTTCGATCCGATCGGCGTGTGTCAGGCCACGCGTGCGGCGGTGCGGTCGATATCGAGGACACCGTCGACCATGCGGTAGACCGCGTTCATCTGGTGCAGGTGAGTGCGGTCGTGGGTCACCAGTAGCGTGGCGGCACCGTGGTCGCGGACCATGGTGAGGATCAATTCGATGATGGCGATGCCGCGTTCGGTATCGAGGGCGCTGGTCGGTTCGTCGATGACCAGCAGGGCCGGGTCGTTCATCAAGGCGCGGGCGATGTTCACGCGTTGACGCTGGCCGCCGGAGAGTTGCGCGGGGCGCTTGGCATGCTGGTCGGCCAGGCCGACGGCATCGAGTAATTCCATTGCCTTGGTGTGGGTTTCGCGGCGTCGCGTCGAGGAGGTGAACAGGCGCTGGCCGAGGTGGGACATGGCCTCGAGCTGTTCGACGGCGGTGAGGGCGGGGATGAGATTCGGCTGCTGGAAGACGATGCCGATGGACGAGCGGCGCAGGGCGGCGGCTTCGCGGCGGGTGATGGTCGCGAGATCTGCTGTGCCGTTGGTGGTTTCGAGGGTGATGCGGCCCGAGTCGGGGCGGATCAGGGTCGAGACGACCGCGAGCAGACTGGATTTGCCGGAGCCGGACGGGCCGGTGATGGCGGCGATGGTGCCGCCGGTGACGTGCAGGTTCACGTGGTTCAGCGCGGTGAGTCGGCCCGCGCCGTCCGGGTAGGTGAGGGTGGTTTCGCTGACGGTGAGTGCGGTTTTCGTCATGGTGGTGGTCATTCGGGTCTCCGAAGGTCAACGGGCCGCGCCGAGCGCGGTCAGTGGGTCGGTGGTGAACAGGAAGCGCAGTGCGCTGGCCGCGCCGAGCAGGCCGAGCGTGATCAGGGCCGCCGCGGGCAGCAGGGTGGTCGAGGGGCCGAGTACGAACGGCAGTGCGTCGCCCATGAATGTGGCTGCGGCGATAGTGATTCCGAGCCCCACCGCGACTCCGGCCGTCAGCACGATTGCCGCTTGCGCGAGGGCGTCGCGAACCAATGCGCCCGAGGTCGCGCCCAGTGCCTTCAAGGTCGCGATATCCGGCATGCGCTGCACCGTCCACACGGTGAAGAATGCGCCGATCACCAGGGCGGAGATGGCGAACAGCAGTACCGTCATCAGTGTCAGCGAGCCGTTTTCGGCTCGATAGGAACTCAATGCCGACAGCGAACCGGACACGCTGGTCGAGGTTGTATGCGCGGATGCGTTGACGGCGGCCATATTCGGGATGCCGGATACCGCGAGCACCGTGGCAGTGCCACCGCGCGGGCTCACCGACTGCCAATCGGCAGGTGTCATCCAGACGACGGGGGTGTGGCTGTACCAGTCGTCGTCCTGCACCGCGGCTACTCGAAAGGCGCCCGTACCGAGCGTGACGGAGTCACCGGCGATGGCGTCGAGGGCCTTGGCCGCGCCGGTGCTGAGCACCACTGCTCCCGGTTCGGTTGCGACGCGATTGCCCAATGCGGTTCCGGCGGTTCCGAAAAGGGCGACCTGTGCGGGTTTCGTATCGCTTCGATTAGCCACCGCCTCGGTACGGCTGATGCCGATCGGGTCGACGATGCCGGTCGAGCCCGCGGCGGTCCGCCAGGTCTCGACCTGCTGCTGAGTCAGGGCGGAGGCGTCGAAGGAGGGATCCGCGCCATTGTCGGCGAAGACGACGGCGTCGGCATGGATCGCCTCGATGGCCGAGATGTTCTGGTGCGCGAGCCCGGCGGTGAGTCCGCTGAGGAAGCTCACCAGCAGCGCCACCAGGGTGACGACCAGCGTGATGAGCAGAAAGCGGCCGCGTGCGGCCCGCAGATCTCGGAGTGCGACGAACATTCCTCGACTCTCCCGCTCGGAACGGCTCCCGCCATCGCGCACGCGGAGGAATGCGCGCCGATCGAAGGTTGGCCGGTGTTTTACACCTTTCGATGGATGCCGCCCAGGTAGCCGCACATAAGCTGGCTGGGTGCACTCGTCGCCGTTCACCCCTGTCTTCACCGCGCTGCGGTTAGGGCTGCATGTGCTGGTGACGACGTTGGCGGTGGTGGTCGCGGTGCGTGCGCTGCTGCCCGGCGCGGGGCATCCGCTCGGCGTCGTCGCGCTGACCGCGGTGTTCCTGGCCGTGTACTTCGCGGGTGCGTTGGTCGGCCGTCATCCGGCGGGCATCCGCCTGTGGCTGGCCGCGCTGACCGTGTTGTGGCTGGGTCTGGTGGTGCTCGCGCCCGATGCCGGGTATCTCGCGTTCGGCATCTTCTTCCTGTATCTGCATCTACTGCCGCGTCCGTGGAGCCTGCTCGCGGTCGGTGCGGCAACCGTGGTGGCGGTGATCGGTTTCGGGGTGCATCGCGGTTGGTCGGTGGCGGGTGCGATCGGGCCGATGCTTGGTGCGGCCGTCGCGGTCGGGATCGGGCTCGGCTACCAGGCGCTGTTCCGGGAGTCCGCCGAACGTCAGCGTTTGATCGACGAATTGCTCAGCACCCGAGCGACTCTCGCGGAACAGGAACGCACGGCGGGCAAGCTGGCCGAGCGCGAGCGCCTGGCGCAGGAGATCCACGACACGGTCGCGCAGGGCCTCAGCAGCATTCAGTTGCTACTGCACGCCGCCGAGCAGTCGGCACCGGATCATCCTGCGCTGCAACAGATTCGGCTGGCGCGCGAGACGGCGGCGGAGGATCTGGCCGAAACCCGGAGGCTGATCGCGGAATTGACCCCGGCGGCCTTGGAGGGACAGTCCCTCGCACAGGCGCTGGAACGCATCTGCCTGCGCGCGGAATCGCCAGGGCTGGTCACACAGATGGTGGTGGAAGGAACGCCGGAACGGCTGCCGATGCCGATCGAGGCGGCGCTGGTTCGGATCGCGCAGGGGGCGGTCTCGAACGTCGTGCGCCACGCGGATGCGAGCCGGATGCGATTGACCCTGACCTACGCCGACACCGAGGTGTACCTCGATGTGGTGGACGACGGTAAGGGCATCGACCAGGCCGTACTGGATCGCGCGCCATCCGGCACCTTCGGATTGGCCGCAATGCGCAGTCGCGTGGAACAGCAGGGCGGCACGATGGCAGTGGAGTCCGAGCCCGGCCACACAGCAGTCACCGTCTCCTTCCCACTCGAGCCGGAACCTATTGCGCTCATACCGGATTCGACCGATCCGGAGCCTCGCCCATGATCCGCCTGCTGCTGGCCGACGACCACGCCATCGTCCGCGCGGGCCTGCGGGCGCTGCTGGAGAGCAATGACGACGTCACCGTCGTCGGGGACGCGCCGACCGCCGAGGCCGCCGTCGCCTTCTGCGCCACCACCCCGGTCGATCTGGTGCTGATGGATCTGAGCTTCGGCCCCGGTCGTTCCGGCGTGGACGCGACCACCGAATTGCGTGCCCTCCCAGCGCCGCCCAACGTCCTGGTTGTCACCAATTACGACACCGACGCCGACATCCTCAGCGCCATCGAGGCCGGTGCGTGTGGTTACATCTTGAAGGACACCCCGCCGAGCGAGCTGCTTGCCGCAGTGCGCTCGGCGGCCGCGGGGGAGAGCGTGCTCTCGCCTGCCGTGGCCTCCAAACTCATGACCCGGGTGCGCCGCGCCGACACCACGCTGAGCCCGCGCGAGATCGAGGTGCTGCGCTTGGTGGCCGACGGCAGCTCGAACCGCGAGATCGCCAAGGAACTGTTCCTGAGCGAAACCACCGTCAAATCCCACCTAGTCCACATCTACGCCAAACTCGGCGTCCGCTCCCGCACCTCCGCCGTAGCCCGCGCCCGCGAGCAAGGCGCGATCTGACCGACATTCGTAGCCGAGGGGTCAGGAGCTAGGACCGTGCTGTGGGTGCGGGCCATACAGAGCCTGCGCTGACGAGCGGGAGACTTGGGCAACGTCCTTGTCGTACAACGTCTTCCGGAATTATGGGGTACTGTCTGCGGGCCCCGGCCGCGCGCGGCCAGCCGCTCGGGACAGTGTTGTCGTACTCCGGAATCGAGGCAAGCACATGAACCACAAGCTCTGGTTGCTCACGCGATCCGCCACGGTCGGTGCTCATATGCTGGGCGAGAAGATCACCCGACCGAAGGCGCGGTCCATCGACGATGTCCCGGTTTCTGGCGAAGAAATCGCTCCGGAGTGGCTGACGGCTGTCCTGTGTCGCGATGTCCCCGATGCCGAGGTGCTGTCGTTCAGCACGTCCAACGGCAGCCGCGGTACGTCCACTCGGGTCGCGATCCGGGTCGACTACAACGACGTGGGCACTCAGGCGGGATTGCCCACGGAGCTGTTCGCGAAGACGACTTCGGCCTTCAGCCAGCGCATACTGCTCGGCGGCGGAAAGATGATCGAGGGGGAGACTCGCTTCTTCCGTGACTTCCGGCCGCGAGTCGAGATGGAGGCCCCGATCGGCTACTGGGGCGCCTCCGATCCGTCGTCGTGGCGGTCGATCGCGCTGATGGAGGATATCGTCGCGACGCGCGGTGCCGTTTTCAGCGAGCCGACTGCTCCCATCGCCCGCGACCAGATCGAAGATCTGGTCCGCAATCTCGCCCGGTTGCACGGCACGTTCTGGGAGGACTCGTCTATCGCGGTCCTCAACACCCCGGCCTACATGCTCGACGTTTATCTCGCCGCGATCGATATGAAGAAGCGCTGTGAGGTAGGCCTGCGCCGGGCGGAAGAGGTCGTTCCCGATGGCTTGCACGGGCAGAGCGAGCGGTTGTGGGCGGGTGTCGAGCGGGCCGTCGTGATCGCGACCAACGACGTTCCCGCGACCTTGTTACACGGCGACCCGCACATCGGGCAGACATATCTGACTCGCGACGGGCGAATGGGGTACGTCGACTGGCAGGTGGTGATGCGTGGCGGGTGGGCGCACGATTTCGCCTATGCCGTCAACTCCGGATGTGAGCCCGAGGACCGGCGTGCGTGGGACCGTGAACTGTTGGCGGCATACCTGGACGAGCTGGGACATGCTGGCGGGCAGGTGCCGTCGTTCGACGACGCCTGGCTGCTGTATCGGCAGCAGTCCCTGTTCGCCTACGCGGCATGGGCTTTCACGATCGGCCGTGCGGCGTATCAACCCAAGATGCAATCGACCGAAACTTGTTTGACGCTGTTGAAGCGCATCACCACCGCGATCGACGATCACGATTCGTTGGGTGCCCTCGGCGTCTAGTCCCGCCGGGCGGGCTTGAAGCTCAGGTGTGTGAAAGAGATTCACGCCGGGCTGGTTTCGTGATGTCTCACGGTGCTGGGCTGTCCGCTATACCATCGACGGGTTCCCGTCGAGGTCGGCAGGATGACTGTGCTCTTCGGAGCAGTGGCTCGGCACAGCGCAGTGCCACAGCAACGTGCAATACGAACAGTCTGGAGTCTTTCTTGAGTACGCCGCAGTCCCAGGTGCGCCCACAGTCGTGCCCGGTCATCCACGGCTCGCCGATCGCTTCCGACGGCCCGCGAATACCTCTGCATTCGCCGGAGTTCGCTGCCGATCCGCACCATGCGTACCGTGAAATGCGAAGACAGTACGGCTCTTTGGCGCCGGTTGAACTGGCGCCCGGCGTGCCTGCCACGCTGGTGATCGGCTACAGCGCCGCGGTGCGAATCCTCAACGATCCCGATCACTTCCCTGCCGACCCGCGCACCTGGCAGAAGACGGTCCCCTCCGACTGCCCGATCCTCCCACTGCTGGAGTGGCGGCCCATGGCCAGCAGAAGCACGGGGACGGACTTCCTGCGGTATCGGCAGGCAATCACCGCGAGCATCGACGCCGTGGATCTCTACGCCATGCACGACATCGTGGAGAACATTGCGACCCCCCTGATCAACAGGTTCTGCCAGGAGGGCCGCGCGGAGCTGATCAGCCAGTACGTGTACCCGCTGGTGTTCGAAGTCGTCAATTCCATGCTCGGCTGCCCGCCGGAGATCGGGCAGCAGGTCGCCGCAGGCACGGCCGCGTTGCTCGAGGGGGTCGATGCTGAAAAAGGCAGCCAGATGCTCGGCGCGGCACTGATGAATCTAGTGACCCTCAAACGAACGGAGCCCGGAAACGACATCACCTCAGTCCTGCAACAGCATCCGGCCGCTCTGGATGACGTGGAGGTCTCGCATCACGTATCGCAGGTCTACGGCACGGGCATCGAGTTCGAACTGAACCTGATCGTTAATACCCTCCTGCTGATCCTCACCGACTACCGGTTCGGTGACAGTGTCCTTGGCGGGAATCTGTCCTCGCGGGAGGCCTTGGATGAAGTGTTGTTCAATGACCCGCCGCTGGCGAACCTGCTGATCACCTACCCCCGCCAGCCGATCCTCATCGACGGCGTGTGGCTGCCTGCCGATCAGCCGGTCGTCATCAGCATGGCCGCCTGCAACAACGACCCTTCCATCCGCACCGATGAGCTGGCAGGTAATCGCTCCCACCTGGCTTGGGGCATCGGCCCACACGCCTGCCCCGCGCAATCCCTTGCCTATTTGATCGCGCAGGATGCCATCGACCAGCTCCTCGATGCCCTGCCCGAAATCCGGCTCGACGTACCGGACGGCACGCCGACCTGGCGGCCGGGGCCCTTCCACCGGGCACTGACGCAACTGCCGGTCACCTTTCCACCCGCCTCTCCTTTGAACGCGAACATCGAACCCGTGCGCCTATCTGACCCGCACGCAACCAGCCGCTAGTGTCGTGGTCCCGAAATTTTCGCCATATGTTCAGCGAGTGAGTCGAGGATCTCCTCCTCGGTCAGCACGAACTCGACATCACCGCGCCCGGAACAGCGGAACGTGTAAAGGTTCGGCGATGCCTGTGTCTTCATAGCAGAACCATTCGAGCCGCAGTATGTATGCAATGCGTAACCCATGGTCTCCGAGGGATACAGGGGTGCACCGCTTTTCGTGATTCTCGAGGTTCACGGCTCGAGATACAAGCGTTCGTTGGGGAGTCTCCGAAGCCCGGTGGTATCGCCGGGGAGCATGTTCACGGCGTCGAGGTAGTGGCGTGCCCGATGCTCGGAGACGAACACCAGCGCGGCGGTCAGGCATGCGGCGTAGTCCATCCGCACGCCGTGTACGAATACACTGAGGTGCACGTCCGGTTCGTGCGGCAGTGGCGAAACATCTTGGCGCTGTTGGATTTACGGTCTCCTTGTTACTCGATGTCGCGAACACTGCTCGGTTCGAGGGTGATGGCGTCGGCTTTGTCGAGATCGGCGTCCGAGTCGGAGATCCAGCCGTCTACGACCCGGCTCAGTGAACCGTCCGCACGCTGGTAGATCGGGGCGCTATCGACCGGGGCGAGCTCGAGCTTGTCTCGGGTGTCCGCGTGGAAGGCTGCGAGCAATGCCCGCACGGATGGGGCGATTTCGCGTCGTTGGGGCTGGATGTCGGACATCGGGCTACGCCTGCACTGGGGTGATCATGCGAACCCGGCTATGTCCCGCACATGCGCGGATCGAATCGACCACGACGAGTCCGGACGGCCGGAATGTGCATCGTGGTGGTTCGATCCAGCGCCGGAACTCGACGCGTTGATCTGTTGGGCTGGGCAACGCGATGGTGCCGCCGTCACGGATGACCGAGACGTTGAGCCGGAACATTTCGGCGAACAAGCGCACCTCGTCGGGCAGGTCCGGCCGTATCAGAAATGTCCAACGGACTGAGCGCGTATGCGACATGATCGGCCCAATGTCGCAGCCTTGCTTGTGCATGCGGATCTTGACGGCTTGTCCGAGTGCGGTCGGCATGGACAGGCCCCACACGTGCGCGGCGCGCATGACAATGCGTCCGAGGTGTGGCGGGTCGATGCTCGCGGGCAGGTCGCAAGCCTGCCGGTAGTAGACGCACCGGGAGGCGGGAGTGTCGCCAAAACCTATGTGAGCCATCGGAAGACCTCTTGGTCGATTTGGTCTGTGCTCAGGCTCGTGAGAGTGAGTGGCTCGGCGACTTTGCACGGTGGCGACTCGGCGGTCTTCCACTCGTTCAGCGCGTTCGCGAAGAGTTCGACCAGATCGCCCGGTGCTGCCCAGTCCCCGACTGGTGGCCCGGTGAACGGATTGCGTTGTGGAAGCTCGTTGTTCGGCATCTGCCGACCTCCGGTGCATCGACTGTGGCTTGGATGCGCCCGGCCCCTGAGAAAACCGTCCTCGATGAGGGAAGTAAGAGAGTCGTTTCTCCGAGCGCTCGCTCAGTTCAGCACCGACCGAGCCCGAGTGCGACCTATCAACGGGAACTTTCCATCGAAATCTTCCGAAGTTCCAGCAGAGCTGTCAGTCTGGTTCCAGACAAGACCGGAATCATCAGGAGGGGTAAGGAATTGAGTACCGGTTCAACGCTTCCGAGGCGGCTGCTGGGGCGCGAGCTGCACGACTTACGGGAGAACGCGGGCATCACGATGGATGTAGCCAAGGCGGCTATCTCCGTTGGCAAACAGACGATTTGGCGCATGGAAACCGGACAGCCGGTGAGATTGCGGTTCATCGATATCGAGCGGCTGTGCCAGGTTTATGGTGCGACGCAGGAGCAGACGGAAATCTTGCTGGGGCTGACCGAGGAGGCGCAGGGTAAGGGCTGGTGGCATGCGTACGGCGACGCGATCCCGAAGCACTTCGACCTGTTCGTGGGACTCGAACAGGCTGCCGTTCGGCTGACTACGTATCAAGCTGCGCTCGTCCCCGGACTGTTGCAGATACCGGACTATCGCCGTGAAGTGATCTGGGCTGAGGTTCCCAACGCTGACACCGCTGAGGTAGAACGCCGGATCGAACTCGCGGCGCGTCGGCAAGACAGACTCACCGATGACTCAAACCCGCTCGCGTTGGATGTAGTCCTGGATGAGTTGCCATTGCGGCGCCCGATCGGTAGTCCGGAAATCATGGCCGCGCAGCTTCGGCACATTGCCGAGGTCAGCCGTTTGAAGAACGTTTCTGTTCGGGTTGTTCCTGCCGACGCGGGCACACATCCCGGCTTGCTGGTCGGCACGTTTGTGCTGTTGGAGTTCCCCAAGCATCCGACGGCGCATTTGACCGAACCTCCGGTGATCTACGTTCAGGGCTATACGGGCGCGCTGTACCTGGAAAAGCCTGAGGAAGTACAGCAGTACCGTGACGCCTACACTCGGCTACAGCGTGCGGCGCTGAACGAGGCCGACTCGCGCCGCCTGATCCTGAAGATTGCAGAGGAGTTGACCCGGTGAACGTTGATCTGTCGGGGGCACGATGGTTCAAGAGCACACGCAGCAGCGGCACACAAGACTGTGTAGAAGTTGCACATCTGGACGGCGGCATGGTCGGTGTACGTGACAGCAAGAACCCGGCCGGTCCAGCGCTGGTGTTCACCCCTGGTGAGTGGCAGGCGTTCACCGCTGGTGTTGCCGACGGCGAGTTCGAGCGCCAGTAGACCTGTGCCCCAACGAGTCCCGTGCCTTCGTGTCAATCCAGCGGGTAGCGTTGGACGTGCCAGATAGCAAGCGCCTGTTGCGGCAGGCGGCGAAGGAGTGCACACCATGAGTATTGACCTGTCCGGAGCGCTCTGGTTCAAGAGCACCTACAGCGCGGGAGGGAGCGACTGTGTAGAAGTAGCGCATCTGCACGGGGGCATGGTCGGTGTTCGTGACTCCAAGAATCCGACCGGTCCGGCGCTGGTGTTCACCCCTGGCGAGTGGCAAGCGTTCACCGCTGGTGTTGTCGACGGTGAGTTCAAGCGCCAGTAGACCTGTGCCCCAACGAGTCCCGTGCCTTCGTGTCTATCCAGCGGGTAGCGTTGGACGTGCCAGACAGCAAACGCCTGCTTCGTCAGGCAGCGAAGGAGCACGCGCCGTGAACATCGACCTGTTCGGAGCGCTCTGGTTTAAAAGCACACGTAGCAGTGGCTCGCAAGACTGTGTAGAAGTCGCACATCTGGACGGCGGCATGGTCGGTGTTCGTGACTCCAAGAACCCGGCCGGTCCAGCGCTGGTGTTCACCTCCGGCGAGTGGCAAGCGTTCACCGCTGGCCTTGTCGACGGCGAGTTCGAGCGCCAGTAGACCCGCGCCCCAACGAGCCAGCTCTAGTCTCAAAGCCCGTGCACCCCTTGACCTCTCGCAGGTCAAGGGGTGCATGGCGTTTCATAAACTGTTCGGCGCGGACACCACGCCAGCTCGGTACCTGCCGTGTGGCTATGTCAGCGGAAGAGGTCGTCGGCGACGGCGACGAACGCGGCTTGTTTGAGCCAGATGTCGAGCTCGTCCTGATCAGTGCACTCGAGTATGCGGGCTCTGTTCCCTTCGGAGAGCATCAAACCTCTTGCTTCGAGGATCATCACGAGGGCTTCGGCTTTGCCGTGAGCTTCATAGCCGCGGGCGTACTCGCTCTTGTACTTGGACGTTCCGGTGGTCGACATGAGGCCCCTAGACGCTCTCTGCTGCCCTCAACTGGGCGAACCAAGTCATGATCGAACGCTTGTATCCGTCCGGCATGGTCAGCCCAGCGATCTCGTCTTCAGCGAACAGGCCGACCTCTTTGTGTTCGTGGGATAGCACCGGCTCGGCGTCGGTATCCGGGTAGCAACCGTAGGTCGCGATGAACACGTGCCGTTCTACTTCGTTGATGTAGTAGAGCCATGAGTCGAGAATCGGCCCGGTCGTTACCGGCCACTGCGTCTCCTCGGTGATCTCACGGGCTACGCACTCTTCCGGAGTCTCGTCGGGTTCGATTCTGCCGCCGGGCAGTTCCCACTCTTCGCGTTCGTTCTTCAACAGCAGCACTCGCCCATCACGAACGACGACACCCTTGATCGAAATCGAGTACATGTGCGGCACGTATCCGGAGGTCATGACCGCGACGCTAGCAACTACGCCGAACTCGCTGTTCGCTCCCGCACCTCCGCGGTCGCCCGCGCACGCGAGCAGGGCGGCGGTGACCCGGCAATACCGTTGGTGGGAGCGGGGTGGTTCTAGGGTTGGGGGATGGCCTCACTTTCGGATCCTGCGGTGCGCGATTTTCTGTCCCATGGCACGCGAACGGGCAAGGTGGCGATTGTGGCCGCCGATGGACGGCCGGTGGTCACACCGGTGTGGTTCGTGCTCGAGGGGGAGGAGTTGGTCTTCAATACCGGTAAGGGCTCGGTCAAGGGCAAGGCGTTCGCGCGTGATCCGCGCATCGCCGTGATTGTCGACCTCGAGGGGCCGCCGTACTCGTCCGTGCAGATCCAGGGCAGGGTGACCCTGTCCGAGGATCCCGACGAACTGTTGCGCACCGCCACCGAGATCGCGGGCCGTTATATGGGTGCCGATCGTGCCGCGGAATTCGGCAAGCGCAACGGCGTCCCCGGCGAGCTGGTCGTCCGGGTACGCCCCAGCAAGGTGATCGCCCACTTCGACGCGACCGCCTGACACCCAGCGCCGCCGACCGCGCCCGACCGCCTGCATAGACTCACCGCATGACCGTGCATTTCATCGGGGCCGGGCCGGGCGCGGCGGACCTGCTGACCGTGCGCGCGGTCGACCTCCTGCGCACGTCACCGGTCTGCCTCTACGCCGGCACCTACCTGGACCATGACGTCCTCGCGCACTGCGCCCCCGATACCGAACTGATCGATACCCAACACCTGGACATCGACCAGATCACCGAGCACCTGTTGCAGGCCGATGCAGCCGGTAAGGATGTCGCCCGCCTCTGCTCCGGCGATCCGTCGTTATATTCGGCCCTCACCGAACAAACCCGCCGCCTGGACGCGCATAACGTCGCCTGGGACGTCACCCCCGGCGTCCCCGCCTACGCCGCCGCGGCCGCGCTGCTCGGCACCGAACTGACCGTCCCTGAACTGGTCCAATCGGTCGTCCTCACCCGCACCCGGGCACGCTCGACGAAAATGCCCGAATCCGAGGCGCTCACCAACTTCGCCCACACCGGCGCCACCCTCGTCCTACATCTGGCCATCACCCGAATCCGCGATCTGGCCGCCGAACTGACCCCGGACTACGGCCCCGACTGCCCGACCGCAGTGGTCTACCGCGCCAGCCAACCCGACCAGATGATCCTGCGTGGCACCCTCACCGACATCGCCGATCAGGTCGAAACCGCAAACCTTCGCCAGGCCGCGGTCATCCTCGTCGGCCGAGCCCTCACCCCCGCAGTCTCCTGCGCTCAATCCCATCTCTACGACCCGGCACGGCGCCGCTACACCCCAAGCGGGCCGAACTGACTGCGTCTGTGGTCGTGGATTTGTCCGCGCACTTCCGCGAGAAGCTCCTGTTTACCGGCCTCGACGACTTCCTCGCCACCGGCGCTCTCAACGAACTCCGCACGGATGTCCCGCCAGTTCGAGTATCCGGTCACTGCTCGTCCTTCTCTCGTCCTTCTGTCAGACAAATCTCATATCGCCGTCCGTCCGATCGGGGGTTTCCCAGCCAAAAGCGCGTCTTCGCAAGCTGTGTGAGATCGATGACAGTTGGCCAGCAAACTTGCGATGGTCCCGCAGCCAGCAATGATGTTTCCCAGCTATGGGTACTGATTGGTAGGGCGGCGGCGGCGACGGTAGATTGTTTCGGTGATCAGCAGAGAACGTCCCGGTGGAACCGGTCGGTGGGTAGCGGGCACGGTCGCGCCCATGTAACGAGGTCGGCCTGGCGGGCAGATAGTGCCAATGAACATTTTTGCCTGATTGATGAGAACTGAACCTGGGAACGTAGACGCCACGCTTTGATCAGGTGCGCGTCCTCTCCCGGTGTTCGTCGGGGAGCGCTTGCGTGGTGTTCCGGAAGCGAGGTTACGGGTTGGACCGGCTGGATTTCGGCGGAAACGGCGAAACTGGTGACACAGGGGTGGGCGCTACGCAGGATGCTGCGCAGTACTTCCCGTTGTCGCCCGCACAGCTGGGCATCTGGTACGCGCAGCACGTGGACCCGCAGGTTCCGGTAAACATCGCCCAGTACGTCGACCTGCACGGCGATCTGGATCGCGCGGTGCTGCGGCAGGCGAGTATCGATGCCTCGAACGAGTTCGGCTCGGGCTTCCTGTGCATCGTCGAACGCGGCGGTGAGCCGCAGCAGTACATCGATCCCACGATTCCCGACCGCGACGAGATCGTCTACGTCGACTTGCGCGACGCCGATGATCCCGAGGCGGCCGCGATGGCCTGGATGCGCGCGGAATACAGCCGTCCGTTGAATATGGTGACGGATCGGCTGATCCGGCTCGCGACGCTGCAGCTGGCCGACCACCGCTGGTTCTGGTACGCCCGGGTGCACCACATCGTGCTCGACGGTTTCGGCGCGATGACCTATATGCAGCGCACCGCCGAGTTGTATTCCGCGGCGAAGAACGGCGTCGAACCCTCGCCGTCCAAGGTCAGCGATCTGCGCACTCTCTACGACCAGGAAATCGCCTACCGCGACAGCACGCGATTCCAGGCCGACAAGGAGCACTGGGCCCAGCGGGTCGCCGGGCTGGAGGACGGGACCAGCCTGGCTGGCCGATCCGCGCCACCGGTAGCGATCAATGGCGTGTCCAGTGCGGCATTGTCCTCGGATCAGGAGGCACTGCTCACCGAGGCCATCGCGCGCCATGACAACTCGCCCGCGGGTCTGTTGATCGCCGGCTTCGCCGCCTATCTGGCGCAGTGGACCGGTGCCGAAGAAGTGATCCTGAGCCTGCCGGTGACCGCGCGCACCACCGCCGCGATGCGCCGCTCCGGTGGCGTGACGTCGAATATCGTGCCGCTGCGGTTGCGCGTCGGCTATGACACCACCGTCGCGGACCTGCTGCGCTCGGTGACGGTCGAGGTCTCGGGCGCGTTGCGCCATCAGCGCTACCGGCACGAGGACATCCGCCGCGACAGCGCGAGCAGATCGACGATCGACAGCGGCGTCGGCGCACAGTTCTTCGGCCCGTGGATCAACATCATGTTGTTCCACAACGAAATCGTGCTCGGTGACATGGTCGGCAGCTTCAATGTGCTGTCCACCGGCAGCATCGAAGACCTGGGTGTCAATTTTTATCAGTCGGTCGGCGGCACCCGCTCGCATATCGACTTCGAGACCAACCCGAATCTCTACACCGAAGCCGAAGCCACGCAGCATCATTCGCGGTTCCTGGAATTCTTCGGCCGGTTCCTGGCCGCGGACGCCGACGCGACGGTGTGGGATCTCGAGGTCACCACCGAGGACGAGCGTGAACTGACCCTGTTGGAGTGGAACGACTCCGAGCAGGACGTCCCGGATACCACGCTGTCGGCGTTGCTGGACGCGCAGATTCAGCTGACCCCGGACAATGTCGCGCTGGATTTCGACGACGCTCGGCTGACCTACGCGGCGTTCGGTGCCCGCGTCAATCGTCTGGCCCGGTTCCTGATCGCCGACGGTGTCGGCCCGGAATCGCTTGTCGCACTGGGGATGCGGCGTTCGCTGGAGCTGGTCATCGGCATGCACGCGGTGCTGAAGGCCGGTGGCGCGTATGTGCCGATCGATCCGGATCATCCGGCCGACCGCACCGCCTACATCCTCGACAGCGCGGCACCGGTCTGTGTGCTCACCGTCTCCGATGACGAGCTCGAGCTGCCGGAGTCGGTGCGCCGCGTCGAGATCGACACCCTCGATGTGTCCGCCTATGACGATGCGCCGGTCACCGATGCGGATCGGCTCGCGGCGCTGCGTCCGGACAACACCGCCTACGTCATCTACACCTCGGGTTCGACCGGTCGTCCCAAAGGCGTTGCGGTCACCCATAGTGCGATCGTCAACCAGCAGCTGTGGATGCTCGACGAGTACCGCCTCACCGCCGAGGATGTGTACCTGCAGAAGACCGCGACCACCTTCGACGTGTCGCTGTGGGGTTACTTCCTGCCGCTGATGGTCGGCGCGAAGCTGGTTATCGCGTCCCCGGACGGGCATCGCGATCCGCTGTACGTCGCGGATATGATCGAGCGGCACCGGGTCACGGTCACCGACTTCGTGCCCTCGATGCTGACGGTCTTCGCCACCCATGCCACCGCGACCCAATGCGCCACGCTGCGTGCGGTTTTCGTGATCGGTGAGGCGCTGCCGCCGGAGACCGCCGCGGGCTTCCGCGCGATAACGAGCGCCGGTCTGCACAATCTGTACGGCCCCACCGAGGCCGCGGTCTCGGTGACCTACTGGGAGGCCACCGCCGCCGACACCGTGACGGTGCCGATCGGTATCCCGGAGTGGAATGTCCAGGCCTACGTGCTGGATTCGCGGTTGCGCCCGGCGGCCATCGGCGCACCGGGTGAGCTGTATCTGGGTGGGCGGCAGCTGGCGCGCGGTTACCGCGGCCGTCCCGATCTGACCTCGGATCGGTTCGTCGCCAACCCGTTGGGCACCCCTGGTGAGCGCATGTACCGCACCGGTGACCTGGTGCGCTGGAATGCCCAGGGCATCCTGGAATACATCGGCCGCACCGATTTCCAGGTGAAGTTCCGCGGTCAGCGCATCGAACTCGGTGAGATCGAAACGGATCTGCTGGCCCATCCGGCGGTGAGCCAGGCCGCGGTGTTGGTGGTCGACACCGCCACCGGCCAGCAGTTGGTCGCGTATGTGGTTCCGGCGCCGGGACAGTCGGTCGAATCGGCCGAACTCACCCGTTTTGTCGCCGAGAAGCTGCCAAGCTACATGGTGCCCGCGGCGATCATGGTGCTGGCCGCGTTCCCGCTCAACACCAGCGGCAAGCTGGACCGAAAGGCCTTGCCGGAGCCGGTCTTCAGCGCGGACGCGGCCGGATTCCGGGCACCGCGTACCCAAGCCGAGCAGATCGTGGCGGCCATCTTCGCCGATGTGCTGAGCCAGGAACGCATCGGCATCGATGACAACTTCTTCGATCTGGGCGGCAACTCGCTGGTCGCGACCCAGGTGGTCGCGCGGATCGGCGCGGCGTTCGGTACCCAGATCGGGGTGCGCGCGCTGTTCGAGACGCCGACCGTGGCCGGTATCGCCGCCGGCGCCGAAACCGCGAGTCCCACGGTGGCGGCGCGGCCGCCGCTGGTCGCACAGCAGCTGCCCGATCGGGTGCCGCTGTCGCTGTCGCAGCAGCGGATGTGGTTCATCAACCAGTTCGACTCGACGGTGCCCGCCTACAACCTGCCGTTCGTGGTGCGGATGCGCGGCCGGGTCGAGGTCGAGGCGCTGCAGGCCGCGCTGACCGATGTGATGGCGCGCCAGGAGTCGCTGCGCACCATCTTCCCGGAGTCCGGCGACGGTGGCTACCAGCAGGTGCTGCCGATGGACGAGGTCGATCTCGGTATCGAGGTGCAGTCGATCGATGCCGCCGAATTGTACGGTGTGCTGGTCGAATTCGCTTCCACCGGCTTCGACGTCTCGACCGAGCTGCCGATCCGGGCTCGCGTCTACCGGGTCACCGGTGGTACGGGCAACGGAACGCCCGACTATGCCGCCGCGTTCGTCGTACATCACATCGCGGCGGACGGCTTCTCCTTCGGTCCGCTGGCCCGCGACGTCGCCACCGCGTACCTGGCCAGGGTCGCAGGCGAGGCGCCCGGCTGGACGCCGCTGCCGGTGCAGTACCGCGACTACACGCTGTGGCAGCGCGAACTGCTCGGCGCCGAATCCGATCCGGGTTCGATGGCCGCCCGTGAAATCGCCTACTGGCGGCGCGCTCTGGCCGGACTACCCGACCAGCTCGACCTGCCCGCGGATCGCCAGCGCCCGCCGGTGCAGAGCTTCCAGGGTGGCCGCGTCGGCTTCGATATCGATGCCGATCTGCACCTGCGGCTGGTCGCGCTCGCGCGCACCCAGGGCGTCAGCGTATTCATGGTGCTGCACGCCTCGCTCGCAGTCCTGCTGTCCCGCTTGTCCGGTACCGGTGACATCGCCATCGGTACCCCGGTGGCCGGCCGCGGCGAGCAGGCGCTCGACGATCTGATCGGCATGTTCGTCAACACCTTGGTGCTGCGTTCGGAGGTCGACGGCAGCGAGCGCTTCACCGATTTCCTTGCGCGTACCCGCGAGGGCGATCTCGCGGCGTTCGCGAATGCCGATGTGCCGTTCGAGCGGCTGGTCGAGGTGCTCAACCCGACTCGCTCGCAGGCGCGGCATCCACTGTTCCAGGTGATGCTGTCGTTCCAGGAAATGTCGCACGGCGCAATGGAATTGGCCGACCTGTCGGTGACCGCCGACGAGCTCGAGGTCGATATCGCCAAATTCGACCTGCTCTGGACACTGACCGAGCAGCGCGGCAGCCAGGGCGAGCCGGGCGGTATCTCGGCCGTGGTGTCCTATGCCACCGATCTGTTCGATGCCGAAACCGTCGCTGAGTTCAACCGCCGCTACCTGCGGGTGTTGGCGACCGTAGCGGCCGCGTCGGATACCGCGGTGCGTGAAATCGAGATCCTCGATGCGGCCGAGCGGTCGAAGGTACTGGTCGAGTGGAACGATACGGCGCACGAACTGCCCGCCGTCACCACGGTGCTCGACCTGTTCGCCGAGCGCGCGCTGGTGCGCCCGGATGCCGTCGCGCTGTCCTTCGATCCCGGTGAGCGCTCCGCGGGCGAATTCGGCCCGGCCGGTGAGCTCACCTATGCGGAGTTCGCCGCGCGTGTGAACCGCTTGGCGCGCAAGCTGATCGAGGTGGGTGTCGGCCCCGATGACCTGGTCGCGGTCGGTATCCGCCGTTCGCTGGATATGTTCGTCGCGATCTACGCGACGCTGGCCGCCGGTGGCGGATATGTGCCGATCGATCCCGACCACCCGGCCGAGCGCACCGAGTACGTGCTGGCCAATTCGCGTCCGATCGTGTTGCTCACCACCTCCGGTGATGACGTCACAGCGGGCGAATGCCCGGTCATCCACGTCGATACGGTCGAGCTGAGCGGGATCGAAGCCACGCCGATCGACCCCGCCGAGCGGCTCGGGACGCTGCGTCCGGAGAACGTCGCGTACGTGCTGTACACCTCCGGCTCCACCGGCCGTCCCAAGGGTGTCGCGGTCAGCCACGCCGCGCTGGTGAACCAGATGGCGTGGAAGATCGCCGAGAGCCGGATCTCCGACGCCGATGTGGTTCTGCACAAGACGCCGTTCACCTTCGACGCGTCGCTGTGGGAGCTGTTCGCCACCCTGATCGTCGGCGCGAAGGTGATCATCGCCGTACCGGACGGTCATCGCGATCCGCTGTATCAGTCCGAGGTCATCTGGCGGCATCAGGTCACCATGACCTCGTTCGTGCCCTCGCTGCTCACGGTATTCGCCACCACCGCCCCGGCCGCCGAATCCGCTTCGATACGCGCGGTCTACGTCGGTGGTGAGGCGCTGGCGCCCGCGACCGTCGCCGCATGGCGTCGGTTCAGCTCGGCCGAGGTGTACAACCTTTACGGCCCAACCGAATTCACCGTCAATGCGACCGCCTGGCCGGTCACCGAGGTGGCGGCGAGTTCGACGCCGATCGGACGTCCGGTGTGGAACGCCAGGGCCTATGTGCTCGATGAGGCGCTGCGACCGGTTCCCACGGGTGTGGCGGGTGAGTTGTACCTGGGTGGTACCCAGATCGCTCGCGCTTACCATGGCCGCGCGGATCTGACCGCGGAGCGGTTCGTCGCCGATCCGTTCGGTGCGCCGGGCAGCCGCCTGTACCGCACCGGTGACCTGGTGCGCTGGACCGAGCCGCAGGACTGCGCCGGCGTGCTGGAATACATCGGTCGCACCGACTTCCAGGTGAAGTTCCGCGGCCAGCGCATCGAGCTCGGCGAGATCGAGGCCGCGCTGCTGGACCACCCCGCGATCACCCAGGCCGTCGTACTCGTCATGGATACGGTGGCGGGCGACCAGCTCGTCGCCTACGTGGTGACCCCGGCGGGCGCACCCGATATCGACGAGATCAAGACCTCGCTCAACCGCACCCTGCCCGCGTACATGGTGCCCTCGGCGATCGTCGATCTGGAAGCGTTCCCGCTCAACCCCTCCGGCAAGCTGGACCGCAGGGCACTGCCCGCCCCGGTGTTCGAGGTGCGCGAATTCCGTGCTCCCACCACGCCGATCGAGGAAATCGTCGCGCAGATCTTCAGTGACGTGCTCGGCGTCCCCCGGGTCGGCGTCGACGACGACTTCTTCGACCTCGGCGGCAACTCACTGATCGCGACCCAGGTCGCCGCCCGCCTCGGCATCGCCTTGGACACTCGGGTCCCGGTGCGCATGCTGTTCGAGGCGTCGACGGTGGCGGCGCTCGCGACTCGCGTGGAATCGCATGCCGGTGACGGTGCGCGCAAGGCACTGGTGGCCAGGGAGCGGCCCGAGCGGGTCCCCTTGTCGCTTGCGCAGCAGCGCATCTGGTTCCTCAACCGCTTCGATACGACCAGCGCGGCCTACAACATTCCGGTCGCGATCCGCCTGACCGGCGATCTCGATGTCGCCGCGCTGCAGGTCGCGGTCATCGATGTGATCGACCGGCACGAATCGCTGCGCACCGTATTCCCGGAGACCAAGACCGGTCCGGTGCAGCGCATTCTCGATGCGGCACAGATCGTTCCGGACCTGACGCCGTACCGGGTCACCGAGGAGACGCTGGTCGAGCATCTGGTCGACCTGGCGTCGATGGCATTCGACGTCACCGATGAGGTGCCGCTGCACGCGCGTCTGTTCGAGATCAGTGAATCCGAATATGTGCTCGGCATGGTGGTGCACCATATTTCGGCCGACGGCTGGTCCATGGGCCCGCTGGCCCGCGACGTGATGGTGGCCTATGCGGCCCGCACCTCGTGGGAATCGCCCGCATGGTCCGCGCTGCCGGTGCAGTACGCCGATTACGCGCTGTGGCAGCGCGAGGTGCTCGGCTCCGAGGACGATCCGAGCTCGTTGATCTCCGGCCAGATCGGCTACTGGACCACCGAACTCGCCGATCTGCCCGACGAATTGGTGCTGCCATCGGATCGGCCGCGTCCGGCCGTCGCCTCCTACCGGGGCGGCACCTACGCGTTCGTGATCTCCGCCGAGACCCAGCGCGCGCTGATCGAGTTGGGGCGCAAGCACAATTCGTCGCTGTTCATGGTCATGCACAGCGCGCTGGCCGTGCTGCTGGCGCGGGCCAGCGGCACCGGCGACATCACGGTCGGTACCCCCGCCGCCGGTCGCGGTGAGGCCGCGCTGGACGATCTGATCGGCATGTTCGTCAACACCCTGGTGTTGCGCACGAATGTCGAGGGCTCGGCCAGTTTCGCGGATCTGCTCGCGCAGGCCAGGGAAACCGACCTGCACGCGTTCGCGCACGCGGACCTGCCGTTCGAGCGCCTGGTCGAGATCCTGAACCCGGCCCGCTCGCAGGCGCGCCATCCGCTGTTCCAGGTGCTGCTGGCCTTCCAGAACACCAGGCAGGCCAACCTCGAACTGCCCGGACTCTCGGTCAACGGCATCGACTACGACGCCAGACTGGCCAAATTCGACCTCCAGTTGACCCTGCAGGAGACCCAGGAGCAGGGCGAGGCGGCCGGTATGGCGGCCGAATTCTCCTATGCCCTCGATCTTTTCGACGAGGACACGGTCGCGGCCTTCGCGCGCCGCCTGGATCGGATCCTGGCGGCCATCATCGCCGATCCGACGGTGCCGGTCGGCGATATCCAATTGCTCGACGACCAGGAGACCGCGCTCGCGGTCCTCGGGTGGAACGACACCAAGCGTGCGTTGCTTCCGCGTCGCCAGCCCGGCCGCACCCCTCGCCGTTCCGGCGTTCGCAAGGGTGCCGCGGTTGCGCTCACCTTGGTGGGCGAGTTCGCCGCGCAGGCCGCCGTGACACCGGATGCGGTCGCGATCGTGGATCCAGCGACCGGAAGTTCTCTGGCCCACCCGTCACCCGACCACCACCCCTCATCGAGTCGCTCCGCGACGCTGACTTACGCCGAGTTCGGTGCCCGTGTGCATCGGTTGGCGCGGCGGTTGATCGAGGCCGGTGTCGGTCCGGAAAAGCTTGTCGCCCTTGGTCTGCGGCGTTCGGTCGACCTCGTGGTCGCGGCGTACGCGGTGCAGGAGGCGGGCGGCGGATACGTCCCGCTGGATCTGGATCAGCCGACCGAGCGGGTCAGCTATGTGCTCGAGTCGGCGGCACCGGTCTGTGTGCTGACGACCTCGCGCGACAACTTCGAAAGCGGTGGCCTGCCCACGCTTTCCATCGATGAGCTGGAGTTGTCCGGCTACTCGGACGAGCCTGTCACCGACGCCGAGCGGATCGCACCGCTGCGGCCGGAAAACGCCGCGTACGTGATCTTCACGTCGGGTTCGACGGGGCGCCCGAAGGGTGTGGCGGTGCCGCACGCCGCCGTGGTGAACCAGATCCGTTGGATCACTGGTGAGTACGGCATCGGTGCCGATGACGTCGTGTTGTTCAAGACGCCCGCCACCTTCGATGTGTCGGTGTGGGAATTGTTCGGCCCGTTGAGCACCGGCGGCCGGATTGTGGTGGCGAGCCCCGACGGCCACCGTGATCCGCAGTATCTGGCCGAAGTCATCGCGGCCGAACGGGTCACCATGACCTCGTTCGTGCCGTCGATGCTGACCGTATTCGCGGGCAGTGTGGATGCGTCCGGTGGTGCGGCGCTGGAGTCGTTGCGCGCCTTGCTGGTCGCCGGTGAGGCCTTCACCGGCGATACGGTCGCCGCCATCCGTCGAGTCAGCTCCGCCGAGCTCTACAACCTCTACGGCCCCACCGAATTCGCGGTGCACGCGACCCACGGCCCGGTGGCGCAGGGCCTCATCGGCGCGGTGCCGATCGGTCTGCCGGTGTGGAATGCCCAGGCCTACGTACTCGATGCCCGGCTGCACCCGGTCGCACCGGGTGTCGCGGGTGAGCTCTATCTCGCGGGTGCGCAGTTGGCGCGCGGTTACTTCGGTCGCACCGATCTGACCGCGGACCGTTTCGTGGCCAACCCGTTCGGCGCGTCGGGTTCTCGGATGTATCGCACCGGTGACCTGGTCACGCGCAATGCCGACGGCGCGATCGTGTACCTGGGCCGTACCGACTTCCAGGTGAAGCTGCGTGGTCTGCGCATCGAACTCGGTGAGATCGAAACCGCCCTCACCGCACATGACTCGGTGGCGCAGGCCGTCGCGCTGGTGCGTTCGGATGCGCGGACCGGTGATCAGCTGGTCGCCTATGTGGTGCCCGCCAACGGCGAGGCGGTCGATCTCGACGCGCTGCGCGCGCACCTGTCCGAGCAGCTGCCCTCGTACATGGTTCCCGCCGCGATCGTGGTGCTGGACGCCATGCCGTTGAGCCCGAACGGCAAGCTGGACCGTCGTGCCCTGCCCGAACCCGTTTTCGAGGTCAAGGAATTCCGCGCGCCGTCGACGCCGATCGAGGAGATCGTGGTCGGCATCTTCGCCGATGTGCTCAGCCACGACCGGATCGGCATCGACGACAACTTCTTCGATCTGGGTGGCAACTCGCTGGTCGCCACCCAGGTGGTGGCCCGCCTCGGCGCCGCATTGGATACCCAGGTGCCGGTGCGGCTGCTGTTCGAGGCGCCGACCGTCGCCGCGCTCGCCGCGCGCATCGAGGCCAATGCCGGGGCCGGTGGCCGCCAGGCGCTGACCGCGCGCCCGCGTCCGGAGTTCCCGCCGCTCTCGCTCGCGCAGCAGCGGATGTGGTTCCTCAACCGCTTCGACGCCGATTCGGCCGCCGACAACATTCCGGTGGCGGTGCGGCTGCACGGGCATCTGGATCTGCCCGCGCTGCGCGGCGCCATCGCCGATGTGATCACCCGGCACGAATCGCTGCGCACCATCTACCCGTCCCAGGACGGTGTGGCCTACCAGCAGGTGCTGCCGGCCGCGCGCGCGATTCCGGAGCTCGAGATCCTCGCGGTCGCCGAGCGCGAAATGGGTAACGCCCTCTACGAATTCATCGGTCGCGGCTTCGACGTCACCACCGAGTCCGCGGTGCGGATCCGGCTCTACCAGGTCGAGCGCGCACCGCTGAGCAGCAAGAAGTGGCGCGACAACACCCAGGACCACGTGCTGGCCGTGGTGGTGCATCACATTGCGGCGGACGGCTTCTCGATGCGTCCGCTGGTGCGCGACCTGATGTCGGCCTATATCGCGCGCAGTTCGGAATCCGCGCCGGTCTGGCCGCCGCTCGCGGTGCAATACGTGGATTACGCACTGTGGCAGCGTGAAACGCTCGGCTCCGAGGACGATCCGACCTCGCTGATCTCCGAACAGCTCGGCTACTGGCGCGAGACGCTGGCCGGACTGCCCGAGGAACTGCGCCTCTCGCCCAAGCCGCGACCGGTCGTCGCGTCCTATCGGGCTCAGACGCACCGATTCCGGCTGCCCGGTGAACTCGTCGACGCGCTGAACCGCGTCGCGCACGAGCACAGCACCACGCTGTTCATGGTGGTGCACAGCGCCTTCGCGACGCTGCTGGCGCGGTTGAGCGGTTCCGATGACATCGCCATCGGCATCCCGGTGGCCGGTCGTGGCGAGCAGGTCCTCGACGACCTGGTCGGCATGTTCGTCAACACCCTGGTGCTGCGCACCCAGGTCGACCCGACCGAAGCGTTCACCGACCTGCTCGGACAGGTGCGCGAACGCGATCTGCAGGCCTTCGCCCACGCCGACGTGCCGTTCGAGCGGCTGGTCGAGGTGCTGAACCCGGCCCGCTCGCAGGCCAGGCATCCGCTGTTCCAGGTGATGCTGTCGTTCCAGAATCTCGGGCGCACCTCACTGGAGCTGCCCGGGCTCGCGGTCGCGGAACTCGGCATCGACCAGCCGACGGCCAAGGTCGACCTGCAGCTGACATTGAGCGAGGGCGCGGAATCCGAGATGGATGCCGAACTCCTCTACGCCACCGACCTTTTCGACGATCGGTTCGCCGACGCCTTCGCCGAGCGCTTCGTCCGGGTGCTGCGCGGGATCACCGCCGCACCGGCGATCGCGGTGGGCGATATCGACCTGCTCGACGACACCGAGCGCGCGCTGGTACTCGACCGGTGGAACGACACCGTATTCCCGGTGGACGCGGCGCTGACCTCGCCGGTCGGCGATGCGGCGGCGACGTTGGTTTCGCTGTTCGAGGCGCAGCTGGTGCGGACCCCGGACGCGTACGCGGTCACCTACGACGGGACAAGTCTGTCCTATGCCGAGTTCGCCGCCCGGGTGCACCGGTTGGCACGCTGGCTCAAGCAGAATGGCGTCGGCCCGGAATCCTATGTCGCCCTCGGCATGCGACGCTCGATCGAGCTGGTCGTCGGCATGTACGCGGTCAATGCCGCCGGTGGCGCGTACGTGCCGCTGGATCCGGATCATCCGGCCGAGCGCATCGACTACATCCTCGAGACCGCGCGACCGGTCTGTGTGCTGACCGCAGGCACCGACCTCGAGACCACGGTGTCGCGCCAGGTGCGCATCGATGAACTCGATCTCGCGGAGTTCTCGGACGCGCCGCTGACCGACGCGGACCGGCATCGGCCGCTGCGGCCGGGCAATACCGCCTACGTGATCTTCACCTCGGGTTCGACCGGTCGGCCGAAGGGTGTGGCGGTCTCGCATGCCGCGATCGTGAATCGCCTCGTGTGGATGCACGCCGAATACGGTCTCGCGGCCGATGACGTGGTGCTGCAGAAGACTCCGGCGACCTTCGACGTCTCGGTGTGGGAGTTCTTCTGGCCCTTGCAGGTCGGTGCCCGACTGGTCGTCGCCAAACCCGACGGTCACCGCGATCCGGCATATCTGGCGCGCTTGATCACCGAGGAGCAGGTCACCACGGTGCACTTCGTGCCGTCGATGCTCGCGGTGTTCGTCGCCGAGGATCGCGCGGCCGAATGCACCAGTCTGCGCAATGTCTTCGCCTCCGGTGAAGCGCTGCCCGCGGTGGCGGCGCAGCGTCTGCGCCAGCTGACCGGAGCCCGGCTGCACAATCTGTACGGTCCGACCGAGGCCGCGGTCGACGTCACCTTCCACGAGGTGACCGATGCCGACGTGAGTTCGGTGCCGATCGGCGCCCCGGTGTTCAACACCCAGGTGTACGTGCTGGATTCGCGGTTGCGCCCGGTGCCTGCCGGTGTTCCGGGTGAGCTGTATCTGGCGGGCGCGCAACTGGCGCACGGCTACGTCGGCCGCCCCGATCTGACCACCGATCGGTTCATCGCGAACCCGTTCGGCACCGCCGAGCGCATGTACCGCACCGGCGACCTCGTCATGTGGACGCCGCGCGGCGAGCTGGAGTACTTGGGCCGCACCGACTTCCAGGTGAAGCTGCGTGGTCTGCGCATCGAACTCGGCGAGATCGAGGCCGCGCTCACCGCACAGGACGCGGTGGCGCAGGCGGTCGTGCTGGTGCACTCCGATGAGCGCACCGGCGATCAGTTGGTGGCCTATCTGGTCGGCAACCCGGACCGGGCCATCGATATCGACACGGTCAAGAACACCCTCGGCGCGCAACTGCCGGTCTACATGGTGCCCGCGTCCTACCTGGTGCTCGACGCGTTCCCGCTGAACGCCTCGGGCAAGCTGGATCGCAAGGCGCTGCCCGCACCGACGTTCGCGGCCAAGGTATTCCGCGCACCGACCACCCCGGTGGAGGAGATCGTCGCGGGCACCTTCGCCGAGGTGCTCGGCCTGCAGGGCGTCGGCCACGGCGTCGGTCTGGACGACGACTTCTTCGCCCTCGGCGGCAACTCGCTGATCGCCACCCAGGTGGCGGCGCGGCTCGGCGCGGCGCTGGACACCCAGATCCCGGTCCGCGCGCTGTTCGAGGCCTCCAATGTCGCCGCACTGGCCGCGCTGGTGGAATCGGCCGCGGGCGAAGGCGGTCGGGCCCCGCTGACCGCGCAGCCGCGTCCGGACCTGGTTCCGCTGTCGCTGGCCCAGCAGCGGATGTGGTTCCTCAACCGCTTCGACAACCGCACTGCGGTCAACAACATCCCGGTCGCTATCCGGCTCACCGGCGCCGTCGATGTGGGCGCGCTGAACGCCGCCATCGGCGATGTGCTGGCCCGCCACGAGGCGCTGCGCACCATCTACCCGGAGCTGGAAGGCACCGGCTACCAGCACATCCTGCACACCGACGAGGTGGGTTTCGAGCTGGCGGTCGAGCTGATCGGCGCGGGTGCGGTGCCCGCACGCATCGTCGAGTTGGCGAGTGTGCACTTCGATGTCACCAGCGAGGTGCCCTTCCGGGCGAACCTGCTCAGCATCGATCCGGACAATCACGTCGCGGTGCTGGTCATGCACCACATCAGCGGTGACGGCTTCTCGCTGCGCCCGCTGCTGCGCGACGTGGTGCTGGCCTACACCGAGCGCTGCCGCGGTGAGGTGCCCGCGTGGACACCGCTCGAGGTCCAGTACGCCGACTACGCGCTGTGGCAGCGCACCGTGCTCGGCAGCGAGGACGATCCGGAATCCGTCGCGGCCCAGCAGCTCGCGTACTGGACCCAGCAGCTGGCCGATCTGCCCGATCAGATCGAGCTGCCCGCCGACCGCTCGCGGCCCGAGGTCGCTTCCAACGCCGGTGGCGTCCACGGCTTCTCGGTCGACGCCGAATTGCATGCCGCGCTGGCCGAACTCGCCCGCGCCCGCGGGGTCACGCTGTTCATGGTCGTGCACGCCGCGCTGGCGGCCTGGGCGGCCCGGCTGTCCAACAGCACCGATATCGCCATCGGCACCCCGATCGCCGGGCGCGGTGAACGCGCGCTCGACGATGTGGTCGGCATGTTCGTCAATACGCTGGTGCTGCGCAACGAGGTCGATCCGAGCGCGAAGTTCAGCGATCTGCTCGCGCAGGTGCGCCGCACCGATCTCGCGGCCTTCGCCAATGCCGATGTGCCGTTCGAGCGGCTGGTGGATGTCCTCTGGGGGCGGCAAGGCGGCGGAGCCGCCGGGGTGGGTAAACACAGCCCGGCCCGCTCGCAGGCACACCACCCGCTGTTCCAGGTCGCGCTGACCTTCGAAGCTGCCTCGGCCGCCGATATGGGCACCGTGCATCTGCCGGGTGTGGATCTGTCGGTGGTCGAATTCGATCCGGGCACAGCGAAATTCGACGTGCAGCTGACCGTCGGCGGGGCCGCCGACGGTGTGCTCGGCATGTCCTGGAACTACGCCACCGAGCTCTTTGATCCAGAAACGGTGGCTTCTTTCGCCGACCGTCTGGTCCGAATCCTGCAGAGCGTCGTCGAGGATCCCGAGATCGTCATCGGCGATATCGATCTGCTGGGGGAGGCCGAGCGCCTCAATGTGTCGCAGCGGTGGGTGTCCTCCGGTTTCGACAGCGGCGCCCAGCGTTTCGCGGCCGGAGTCACGCTGGTCGATCTGTTCGAACAGGCGCTGGCCGCGCATCCGGATAACACCGCGGCCAAGTTCGGCATCGAATCACTGACCTACGCCGAACTGGACCGGCGCGCGAATGTGCTGGCGCGCAGGCTGATCGCCGATGGCGCCGGACCCGAGGCGCTGGTCGCGGTGATCCTGCCGCGCTCGCTGGATCTGGTGGTCGCGCTGCTCGCGGTGGTGAAGACCGGTGCGGGCTATGTGCCCGTCGATCCGACCTACCCGGCCGAGCGCATCGCCTACGTGCTCTCGGATTCGCGCCCGACCAGCGTGATCCTCGATTCCACGGTCCAGGTCACCGTGCCCGATGAGCTGCCGACCGTGGTGCTCGACGGCTTTGCGGTGGAGACCGGCAATGTCGAGGACGCCGACGACGCGCCGATCACCGACGCCGACCGGCTCGCGGCACTCACGCCGGACAATGTGGCGTACGTGATCTACACCTCCGGCTCGACCGGACGCCCGAAGGGTGTGGCGGTCGCCCACCGAAATGTGGTGCGGCTGTTCGCCAATACCGATCGCGACTTCGGCTTCGGCCCGGCCGATGTGTGGACGCTGTTCCACTCCTACGCCTTCGACTTCTCGGTGTGGGAGCTGTGGGGTCCGCTGCTGTTCGGCGGCACCCTGGTGGTCGTCGACTACTACACCTCGCGCTCACCCGAGCAGTTCCTGGAACTGCTGCGGGTGGAACAGGTCACGGTGCTCAACCAGACGCCGTCCGCGTTCTACCAACTGGCCGAGGCCGATCGCAATGCCACGCCGGACGCCGACCCGCTGTCCCTGCGCTATGTGGTGTTCGGCGGTGAAGCCCTCGAACTGCGTCGACTCTCGGATTGGGTGGCCCGCCACGGCGCCGGACCGAAGGACCGCTCCGCGAGCTCCACGGTGGCGAGCCCACTGCTGGTCAACATGTACGGCATCACCGAGACCACGGTGCACGTCTCCTACCGCGCACTGGACGCCGCCACCATCGCCGCCGCCGCGGGCAGCGTCGTCGGCCGCGCCATCACGGGTCTGCGGGTGTACGTGCTCGACAACCGGTTGCGGCCGGTGCCGGTCGGTGTCGCGGGCGAAATGTATGTCGCGGGACCGCAATTGGCCCGCGGCTACCTCGGCCGCCCGGATCTGAGCGCCACCCGTTTCGTCGCGAACCCGCTCGCGGACGCCGAAGCGGTGGGCACCCGTCTGTACCGCTCCGGTGACCTCGCGCGCTGGAACCGCTTCGGCGAACTCGAATACCTCGGTCGCGCCGACGATCAGGTGAAGGTGCGCGGCTTCCGCATCGAACTCGGCGAGATCGAATCCGCGATACTGGCTCAGCCCGGCATTGGGCAAGTGTCGGTCATCGTGCGCGAGGACCAGCCGGGCGATCAGCGGATCGTGGCGTATGTAGTTGCCGAGCCCGAGGTGACTCCCGATCTCGATGTGGTGCGCAGCGGTGCGGCGCAACGACTTCCGTCATACATGGTGCCCGCCGCGCTGGTGCGACTCGAGTGGATTCCGCTTACCGTCAACGGCAAGCTGGATCGCCGCGCGCTGCCCGCGCCGGCGGTGCAGGCCAGGGCCTTCCGCGCCCCGGTCACCCCGGTGCAGGAGACCGTGGCCGCGGTCTTCGCCGATGTGCTCGACCTGCCGAGGGTCGGCGTCGACGACGACTTCTTCGACCTGGGCGGCAACTCGCTGATCGCGACCCGCGTGGTGTCCCGGATCGGTGCGGCCCTGGGCACCACCGTCCCGGTGCGCGCGTTGTTCGAGGCCTCCACCGTGGAAGGGCTCGCGGCCCGGGTGGAGTCGCATGCCGACGGTGCGGCGCGGGCCCGGCTGGTCGCGCGGCCGCACAAGGCCGACGAACTGGTGCCGCTGTCGTATGCGCAGCAGCGCATGTGGTTCCTGAACAAGTACGACACCACCTCGGCCGCCTACAACCTGCCGATCGCCATCCGATTGACCGGTGCGCTCGATGTCGAGGCGCTGCGCCTGGCCGTGGCCGATGTGGTGCGCAGGCACGAATCGCTGCGCACCCGATACCCGGAGCACGGCGGCACCCCGGTACAGGTGATCGTGCCCGCCGACGCGATCGCGCTGGACCTGCAGCCGGTGTCGGTCGATCCGGCCGAGCTGACCACCGTGGTGACCGAATTCGCCACTGCCGGTTTCGATGTCGCCGAACAGGTGCCGTTGCGGACCCGGCTCTACCGCGCGGGTGCGGACGAGCATGTGCTCGTGGTCGTGGTGCACCACATCGCGGCCGACGGCTTCTCGATGGGCCCGCTGACCCGCGACGTCATGATCGCCTACACCGCGCGCACCCAGGACGCCGCGCCCGGCTGGGCGCCGCTCACGGTGCAGTACGCGGACTTCGCGATCTGGCAGCGCGAAGTCCTCGGCGCCGAGGACGATCCGGATTCGCTGATGGCGCGTCAGGTCGCGCATTGGCAGCGCGCACTGGACGGTGTGCCGGACGAACTGCCGCTGCCCACCGACCGGCCGCGGCCCGCGATCGCCTCGCATCGCGGTGCGACACTGCAGACCGAGCTGCCCGGTGAGCTGATCGCGGCGCTGGACGGTATCGCGCGCCAACGCGGTGCGTCGCTGTTCATGGTGATGCACAGCGCACTGACCGTGCTGCTGGCCCGGCTCTCGGGCACCGACGATATCGCCGTCGGCTCGCCGATCGCCGGACGCGGCGAGCAGGCGCTGGACGACCTCGTCGGCATGTTCGTCAATACGCTCGTGCTGCGCACCGGCGTCGACCAGTCCGAATCGTTCAGCGAACTGCTGGATCGGGTGCGGTCGAGCGATCTGGATGCCTTCGGCAATGCGGACGTGCCGTTCGAACGCCTCGTGGAACTGCTCGCGCCGGAACGCTCGCAGGCGCGCAATCCGCTGTTCCAGGTGATGCTCGCGTTCCAGAACCTGGACCGCACCGCGCTGGAACTGCCGGGTCTGTCGGTGTCGGCGCTGGACCTGGAAGAGAACGTAGCCCGTTTCGACCTGCAGTTCACGCTGTCGGAAACCGGTTCCACCGGAATGACGCTGGCGCTCACCTACGCCACCGAGCTGTTCGACGAGTCCAGCGCCGCGCTGATCACCCAGCGGTGGCGGCGCGTGCTCGAGGCCATCGCCGCCGACCCGACGGTCACGGTGGGCGCCATCGACGTGCTCGATGCCGAGGAGCGGGCCGATCTCATCGCCCGCACCGGCCCCACGGCCGTGCCCCCGCGCACCCTGCCCGAGCTGCTGGCCGAGGGCGCCGCGATGGATCCCAAGGCGACCGCCGTGGTGTTCCAGGGGACACGTGTGTCCTATGGCGAGCTCGACGAGCGCTCGAACCGTTTGGCCCGCTTGCTCATTGCCGAGGGCATCGGCACCGAGGATCTGGTCGCGGTCGGCGTGCCGCGGTCGGCGGATTCGGTCTTCGCCGCGTGGGCGGTATCGAAGACCGGTGCGGCGTTCGTGCCGGTCGACCCGAACTACCCGGCCGAGCGCATCGCGCATATGGTCACCGATTCCGGTTCGCCCATTGGTCTTACGGTCGCGGCGGTGCGCGACGGTCTGCCGGAATCGGCACGCTGGCTGGTGCTCGAAGACCTCGACCTGGACGCCTTCGACGGCGGTCCGATCACCGACGCCGACCGGGTCCGCCCGCTGCGTCCGGCGCATCCGGCCTACGTCATCTACACCTCGGGCTCGACCGGTGTGCCCAAGGGCGTGGTGGTCACCCATGCGGGTCTGGCGAATTTCAGCGTCGAGCAGATCGTGCGCTACGACCTCGATTCCGGTTCGCGCGCACTGCATTTCGCTTCACCGAGCTTCGATGCGTCGATCCTCGAGCTGCTGCTCGCGGTTGGTGCGGGCGGCGCGCTGGTGGTGACGCCGCCCGGTGTGTTCGGCGGTGAGGAACTGTCCGAGCTGATCCGCACCGAGCGGGTCACACACGCGTTCATCACGCCCGCGGCGCTGGCCACCTTCGACCCGACCGGACTGGATTCGCTGCGGGTGCTGGTCGCCGGTGGCGAGGCCGTCCCGGCGGATCTGGTCGCGAAATGGGCGGTGCCGCTGGCGAACGGCTCGGTCCGCGACTTCCACAACGGGTACGGCCCGACCGAGACCACCATCATGACCAATATCAGCGATCCGCTGGTGGCCGGCGATACGGTGGTGATCGGCGCGCCGATCCGCGGTATGCAGTCGCTGATCCTGGACGCCCAGCTCCGGCCGGTGCCGGTGGGTGTCGCGGGTGAGCTGTACCTGTCGGGTATTCAGCTGGCGCGCGGCTACCATGCGCGAGCCGGGCTCAGCGCCGAACGTTTCGTGGCCAACCCGTATGTCGCGGGCGCCCGGATGTACCGCACCGGTGACGTGGTCAGATGGGTGCCTGCGTCGCGAAGCGATTCGATGCGGGGTGGTGGCCCGGCGACGGGTGGGCCGCACGCCGGTGCGGTCGAATATGTTGGCCGCTCCGACTTCCAGGTCAAGGTGCGCGGTTTCCGCATCGAACTCGGTGAGATCGACGCGGTGCTGGCCGCACACGAGACCGTCGACTTCGCGGTCACCGTCGGCCACAAGGGCACTGCGGGCACAACCTCGCTGGTCTCGTATGTGGTTGCCACGCCGGGCCATTCGATCGATGTCGCGGCGCTGACCGCGCATGTCGAGGAGCGGCTGCCCGCGTACATGGTGCCCGCGTCGGTGATGGTGATCGACCGGATTCCGCTGACCCCGGTCGGCAAGCTGGACCGCAAGGCCCTGCCGGAGCCGGTCTTCGCGACCGAGGTGGTGTTCCGTGCGCCGCGCACACCGATCGAGCACACCATCGCCGAGGTCTTCGCCGAGGTGCTCGGCGTCGACCGGGTCGGCGTCGACGATTCGTTCTTCGCGCTCGGCGGCGACAGCATCGTCTCCATTCAGCTGGTCTCGCGGGCCAAGGCGCGCGGCGTGGTCTTCACCCCGCGCCACGTCTTCGAACAGCGCACCGTCGCCGGACTCGCCGCGGTCGCCGAGACCGCCGAGACCGCCGAATCCAGCATCGAAGTGCTGGCCGAGCTGCCCGGTGGCGGTATCGGCACGATGCCGCTGACCCCGGTGGTCCGGTTCATGGCGCAGCGGCACGGTTCGTTCGGCCGGTTCAACCAGACCATGGCGCTGGAGCTGCCGGTCGGCATCGACCGCGCAGGCATCGCGAAAACCGTTGGCGCGGTGATCGACCGGCACGACATGCTGCGGGCCCGGCTGTATCGCACCGACGACGACTGGATCGTGGAGACCGCCGCGCCGGGCACCGTCGATGTGGACGCGCTGATCGACCGGACCGAATTCGACGCGAGTGTGGACGAGGCCGGACTGGTCGAGATCGCCTCGGCCGCATTGGATGCCTCGCTGGATCTGCTGGATCCGGCCACGGGCGTAGTGATTCGGTTCGTCTGGCTGGAGCCCTCGAACGGCAGCCGCGGCGGCCGACTCATCGTGGCCGCGCATCACCTTGTGGTGGACGGTGTTTCGTGGCGCATCCTGGTGCCCGACTTCGTCACCGCCTGGGGTCAGCTGACCGCGGGCCAGGAACCCGAACTCGTCGCACCCGCCACCTCGATGCGCGCCTGGGCGCACGGCCTGCGGCGCGAGGCCGAAAGCGCCGAGCGGGTGGCCGAACTCGACTACTGGCGCTCAACGGTCGGCGGTGTTGTTTCGAGCGACCTGCAAGCAGTCGCTAGCGGCGCGGATCCGCTGCTGACCGAGCGGCCGATGGATCCCGCGGTGGATACCGCGGGAACCATCGAGAAGCTGAAGGTGGAGGTGTCCGCCGAGGTCACCAAGGCCCTGTTGACCACGGTGCCCGCACTGTTCCGCGGTGGCGTCAACGACGGTCTGCTCACCGCGCTCGCGCTGGCGACCGCGAAGTGGCGCGCGCGCCGCACCACCGGCCGCCCCGACGATGAGCTGCTGATCCGGCTGGAGGGCCACGGCCGCGAAGAGGACATCGTCCCCGGCGCGGATCTGTCGCGCACGGTCGGCTGGTTCACCGCGATCTTCCCGGTCCGGTTCGATCTGTCCGGTATCGATATCGATGCCGCGCTGACCGGCGGCCCCGCACTCGGCAAGGCTGTCAAGGCGATCAAGGAGCAGCTGCTCGCGGTACCGGACAAGGGCATCGGCTACGGCCTGCTGCGCTACCTGAACGCCGCGACCGCCGCCGAATTGCCCGCCGAATTGCCCGGCCAGGTGAGCTTCAACTACCTGGGCCGCGTCTCCGAGGGCGATGTGCCCGAGGCGCTGCGCGGCTTCGGCTGGATCCCGGCCGCCGAACTCGGCGCGCTCGGCGGTGCCTACGACGCGGATACGCCCGCGATGGCGCCGCTGGATATCAACGCCATCGTGGTCGGCGACAAGCTGACCGCGAATATCGGCTACCCGAGCACACTGCTCGACGCCGCGCAGGTCCGCGAATTCGGCGAGCTGTGGACCACCGCGCTGGAAGCGGTCGCACGCCATGCCAACTCCACCGGCGCGGGCGGGCACACCCCATCGGACTTCACCCTGGTGCGGTCCACCCAGCGCGATATCGACAACTGGGAGCGACGTTTCCCGGCGCTGGCCGATGTCTGGCCGCTGTCCGCGCTGCAGGCGGGTCTGCTGTTCCATGCCCGGCTGGCCGCCACCTCGGTGGACGTCTACACCGCGCAGGCCGTGCTGACGCTGACCGGCCGGGTGGACGCGACCCGACTGCGTTCGGCCGCACAGGCTCTGGTGGATCGCTACGAGAATCTGCGCACCGCCTTCGTTACCGATAACGACGGCAACCCGGTGCAGGTGGTCCTCGACAGTGTCCGTGTCGCCTGGACCGAGCACGACCGGATCGAGTCGGGCGACGGTTCCGACCTCATCGCCGCGGACCGCACGCAGCGCTTCGATTTGACCGCGCCGCCGCTGATCCGCTTCACGCTGATCCAAGTGGCGCCGGATCGTTGGCAGTTCGTGGTCGCCAACCACCACATCCTGCTCGACGGCTGGTCCATGCCGCTGCTCATGCGGGATCTGCTGGTGCTCTACGCGGCCCACGCGGATGCCAATGTGCTGCCCGCCGCGCGCTCCTACCGGCACTTCCTGGAATGGACCCGGCAGCAGGATCATTCGGCCTCGGTGGCCGTGTGGACCGACGCGCTGCGCGGCGTCAGCGAACCGACACTGCTGTCGCGCCCGGACGCGAGCCGCGAAATCACCTCGCTGTCCGGCGAATACTTCTTCGAGCTGGACGCGTCGGCGACCGCGCGACTCACCGCCCTGGCCGCCTCGCTCGGCGTCACGCCGAATACCGTGCTGCAGGTCGCCTGGGGCATCCTGATCGGCCGGATGACCAGCCGCGACGATGTGCTGTTCGGCACCACGGTCTCCGGACGTCCGGCGCAGCTGTCCGGTGTCGAGTCGATGGTCGGCCTGTTCATCAACACCGTCCCGGTGCGGGTGCGCTTCGATCCGTCGGAATCGGTCGAGCAGTTGCTGACCCGGACCCAGGGCGAGCAGGCGGATCTGCTCGATCACCACTACGTCGGCCTGGCCGATATCCAGGCCGCGGCCGGCATCGGCGGGCTGTTCGACACCCTCGTGGTGTTCGAGTCCTACCCGGTCGATGCCGATGGCCTGCGGGCGCAGGCCGCCGATATCGACGGTATGGCGGTCGTCGATATGGCAGCCGCCGACGCGACCCACTATCCATTGACCCTGATCGCGCAGTTGGACTCTCAGCTGCGGATCCGCGCGGGCTACCTGCGCGACCTGTTCGACGAGCAGACCGTGCGCCGCATCGCCGATCGACTGGTCCGGGTGCTCACCGCGATCACCACCGAACCCGCTGCGGCCGCTGGCGATATCGAGCTGCTCGACACCGCCGAACGCGAGCTGGTGGTGTCGGGCTGGAACGACACCGCGCACGATGTGGACGACGCCGCAACCCTGCTCTCGATGTTCGAGGCCCAGCTCGCCGCGACTCCGGACGCGACCGCGCTGACCTTCGAGGGGACGAGTCTGACCTACGCCGAGTTCGGTGCCCGGGTCTACGGCCTGGCGCGCTGGCTCATCGAACGCGGTGTCGGCCCGGAATCCTATGTGGCCCTCGGCATGCGGCGCTCCATCGACCTGGTCGTCGGCATGTACGCGGTGACCGTGGCCGGTGGCGCGTACGTGCCGCTTGATCCGGACCATCCGGCCGAGCGCACGGAATACATTCTCGCCACCGCGGATCCGGTCTGCGTGCTGACCTCCGGCGACGATCTGGATATCGATACCGCCCAGGTGCGTATCGATCTGCTCGACCTGTTCGGGCTCTCCGACGAACCGGTGACCGAGGCGGAACGGCGGGTGCCGCTGCGTCCTTCGAATACCGCGTACGTGATCTTCACCTCCGGTTCGACCGGTCGCCCGAAGGGTGTGGCTGTCAGCCATGCCGCGATCGTCAACCGCCTGGTGTGGATGCAGTCGGCCTACGGGCTGACCAGCGCCGACGCCGTCCTGCAGAAGACGCCCGCCACCTTCGACGTCTCGGTGTGGGAGTTCTTCTGGCCATTGCAGATCGGCGCGCGCCTGGTCATCGCGAAGCCCGACGGGCATCGCGATCCGGCGTACCTGGCCGAGATCATCACCGCGGAGCGGGTCACCGTCACCCACTTCGTACCGTCCATGCTGTCGGTGTTCGTGGCCGATGCCGCGGCGGCACGCTGTGATTCGCTGCGGCTGGTCTTCGCCTCCGGTGAGGCGCTGCCGCCCAAGCCCGCGCATCGCCTGCGCGAGCTGACCGGTGCGGCGCTGCACAATCTGTACGGTCCGACCGAGGCCGCGGTCGACGTCACCTTCCATGAGGTGACCGATGCCGATACGGTGTCGGTTCCGATCGGTGCGCCGGTCTTCAATACCCAGGTGTACGTGCTGGATTCGCGCCTGCGTCCGGTCCCGGTGGGTGTTGCGGGTGAGTTGTATCTCGCGGGTGATCAGCTGGCACGCGGCTATGTCGCACGCCCGGATCTGACCAGCGATCGCTTCGTCGCGAACCCGTTCGATGCCGCAGGTGCGCGCATGTACCGCACCGGCGACCTGGTGGCCTGGACGGCCGACGGTGAGCTGGAGTACTTGGGCCGCACCGACTTCCAGGTGAAGCTGCGCGGTCTGCGCATCGAGCTCGGCGAGATCGAACAGGCGCTCACCGCACTCGACGAGGTCGCCCAGACCGTCGTGGTGGTGCGCGGCGATCAGCACACCGGCGACCAGCTCGTCGCATATGTCATCGCGACACCGAACCTGCGGCTGGATGTCGAGACGCTGCGCGAGGATCTGGCGCGGCAGCTGCCCGCCTATATGGTGCCCTCGGTCGTCATCGTGCTCGACGAGTTCCCGCTCAACGCCTCGGGCAAGCTGGACCGAAAGGCCCTGCCCGCACCGGTGTTCGAGGCCGCGGTATTCCGCGCGCCGACCACACCGGTCGAGGAGATCATCGCCGCCACCTACGCCGACGTACTCGGCCTCGAGCGGGTCGGTCTCGATGACGATTTCTTCGCACTCGGCGGCAATTCGCTGAGCGCCACCCAGGTCGCCGCCCGGCTCTCGGCCGCGCTGGATACCGATCTCGGTGTCCGCGAACTCTTCGAGGCCTCCTCGGTGGCTGCCCTCGCGGCCCGTGCCGAATTGCGTGCCGGTGCGGGTGCGCGGGCGGCCCTGGTGACACAGCAGCGTCCCGAGCGGGTGCCGCTGTCGCTGGCACAGCAGCGCATGTGGTTCCTCAACCGCTTCGATCCGGAATCGGCGGTGGACAATATCCCCGCCGCGGTGCGGCTGTCCGGTCTGCTCGACCGGCAGGCGCTGCAGATCGCGGTCGCCGATGTGCTGGCGCGCCACGAATCGCTGCGCACCTTCTACCCGGAGGCCGACGGCACCGCCTACCAGCAGACCGTCTCCACCGGCAAGGTGATCCCGGATCTCTCGCCGATCGACGTCACCGAGGCCGAACTGCCGCAACGCATCGCGGAGGTCATTCTCACCGGCTTCGACGTCACCGTCGAAGTGCCGTTCCGCGCCAGGCTGTTCGAGATCAGCCCGACCGAACATGTGCTGGCCCTGGTGGTGCACCACATTTCGGCCGACGGCTTCTCCATGGGCCCGCTCACCCGGGACGTGATGACCGCCTACGCCGCGCGCGTCGACGGCGGCGAGCCCGCTTGGCGGCCGCTCGAGGTGCAGTACGCGGACTTCGCGCTGTGGCAGCGTGCGGTGCTCGGCGACGAGACCGATCCGGAATCGGCGATCTGCGCCCAGATCGAATTCTGGTCGAAGACCCTGCGCGGCCTGCCCGAACAGCTGGATCTGCCCGCCGACCGGCCGCGTCCGGCGGTGGCCTCGGGACGCGGTGCCACCCATGTCTTCGAGATCGACGCCGAAACCCACGGCAAGCTCACCGAACTCGCGCGCACCCGTGGTGCGACGCTGTTCATGGTGGCGCACACCGCGCTCGCGGTGCTGCTGTCGCGCCTGTCCGGCGAGGAAGATATCGCCATCGGCACCCCGATCGCCGGACGTGGCGAGCGTGCGCTCGACGACCTCATCGGCATGTTCGTCAACACCCTGGTGCTGCGGACCCCGATCGAGGGCCAGGCCACCTTCACCGAACTGCTGCGCGGCGTGCGCACCATCGATATCGGTGCGTTCGGGCACGCGGACCTGCCGTTCGAGCGCCTGGTGGAGATCCTGAACCCGGCTCGCTCGCAGGCCCGCCATCCCCTGTTCCAGGTGATGCTGTCGTTCCAGAACACCGGCCAGAACAGCCTGGAACTGCCCGGACTCACGGTCAGCGGCGTCGAGCTGCCGATCGATGTGGCCAAGTTCGATCTGCAGCTGGTGCTCTCGGAGCAGACCGCGACGCCGATCAGCACCTCGAACGGCGCCGGTGCGACCACGGTCGCGCCCTCGGGCATCACCGCCGAATTGATCTACGCCACCGACCTGTTCGACGCCGACACCATGGCGCGGTTCGGGCAGCGGTTCAACCGACTGCTGAAGGCTGTTGCGGCCGAACCGGATCGGGCGATCGGCGATATCGGCCTGCTCGACGAGCACGAGGCCGAGTCGGCGCTGCACGGTTGGAACGACACCGAGCGCGATCTCGGTGCGGTGACCACGCTGGTCGACGAATTCGCAAGGCAGGCGGCGGCGACGCCGGATGCGGTCGCGATCGTGGACCCGGCGACTGGAACTTCACTGGCCCACCCGTCGCCCGACCACCCCCCCTCATCGAGTCGCTCCGCGACGCTGACTTATGCCGAGTTCGGTGCGCGTGTGCACCGGCTGGCGCGGCGGCTCATCGCCGCTGGGGTGGGCCCGGAAAGTCTGGTGGCGCTTGGTCTTCGGCGCTCGGTCGACTTCGTGGTCGCGGCGTACGCGGTGCACGAGGCCGGTGGCGGGTATGTGCCGCTGGACCTCGATCAGCCTGCCGAGCGGATCGGTTATGTGCTCGAGTCGGCGGCACCGGTCTGCGTTTTGACCACCGTGCGTGACGACTTCGACGGCACCGGTCTGCCCACGCTCGTCATCGACGATCTGGATCTGTCCGGGTACTCGGATGAGCCGGTGGCCGATGCGGAGCGGATCGCGCCGTTGCGGTCCACCAACCCGGCGTATGTGATCTTCACGTCGGGTTCGACCGGTCGCCCGAAGGGTGTGGCTGTGCCGCACGCCGCCGTCGTCAACCAGATCCGTTGGATCACTGGTCAGTACGGCATCGGCGCCGATGATGTGGTGCTGTTCAAGACCCCGGCTACCTTCGACGTGTCGGTGTGGGAGCTGTTCGGCCCCTTGTCCACTGGTGGTCGGATTGTGGTGGCGAGCCCGGATGGGCATCGTGATCCGCAGTACCTGGCTGATGTGATCGCGGCCGAACGGGTCACCATGACCTCGTTCGTGCCGTCGATGCTGACGGTGTTCGCGGGCAGTGTGGATGCATCCGGTGGTGCGGCTCTGGACTCGCTGCGTGCCCTGCTGATCGCCGGTGAGGCGTTCACGGCCGATGCGGCGCAGGCCATTCGCAAGGTGAGCTCTGCCGAGCTGTACAACCTGTACGGTCCGACCGAGTTCGCTGTGCACGCGACCCATGGCCCCGTCGCCGAGAAGGTCGATGGTGCGGTGCCGATCGGTTTGCCGGTGTGGAATGCGCGGGCGTACGTGCTGGATTCGCGTCTGCATCCGGTGCCGTCGGGTGTGGCCGGTGAGTTGTATCTGGCGGGTGCGCAGTTGGCGCGTGGCTATTTCGGTCGCGCTGATCTGAGTGCGGATCGTTTCGTGGCGAATCCGTTCGGGATGTCGGAGCGGATGTATCGCACCGGTGACCTGGTCACGCGCGATGCTGATGGGTCGATCGTCTATTTGGGCCGTACTGACTTCCAGGTGAAGTTGCGTGGTCTGCGTATCGAGCTCGGTGAGGTCGAAACCGCGCTTACCGCGCATGATTCGGTGGGTCAGGCTGTGGCGTTGGTGCGTTCGGATGCTCGCACCGGTGATCAGTTGGTCGGTTATGTGGTGCCTGCTGCGGGAGCCACGGTGGATACCGACGAGTTGCGCACCCATCTGAGTGCGCGTCTGCCGTCGTACATGGTGCCTGCGGCGTTGATGGTTCTCGATGTCATGCCGTTGAATCCCAATGGCAAGCTCGATCGCCGCGCGCTGCCCGAACCGGCCTTCGAGGCACGGGAATTCCGCGCACCGTCGACCCCGATCGAAGAGATCGTCGCGAACACCTTCGCCGAGGTGCTCGGTCTGTCGACCGCGGACGGCGCGCGTCCGGTCGGTCTCGACGACGACTTCTTCGACCTCGGTGGCAACTCGCTGATCGCTACCCAGGTGGTTGCCCGCCTCGGTGCCGCACTCGACACCCGCATTCCGGTGCGGCTGTTGTTCGAGGCGCCGAATGTCGCCGCGCTGGCCGCGCGGATGGAGGGGCAGCAGGGCACCGGCGGTCGCCGCGAACTGGTGGCCGGACAACGGCCGGAGCAGATTCCGCTCTCGCTGGCCCAGCAGCGGATGTGGTTCCTCAACCGCTTCGACAACCAGACCGCCGTCAACAACATCCCGCTCGCGGTCCGGCTCACCGGCGCACTGGACACCGACGCGCTGCGGCTTGCCGTCGCCGATGTGGTGGACCGGCACGAGGTGCTGCGGACTGTCTACCCCGAGACCGCCGACGGTCAGGGCGTGCAGGTCGTGCTGCCCACCGGTCAGGTCCATCTCGACCTGACCCCGATCGCGGTGTCCGAGACCGATATTCGCGATCGGATCAGCGAACTGGTGCTGACCGGCTTCGACGTCACCGCCGAGGTTCCGGTGCGCGCCAAGCTGTTCCGGCTCGAGGCCCCCATGGACGGCTCGCTGCCGGATACCCATGTGCTGGTCTTCGTGGTGCACCACATCTCCGGTGACGGCTGGTCGGTGCGTCCGCTGGCCCGGGACGTGATGGTCGCCTACGCGGCCCGCAACCGCGGCGAAGCGCCCGCCTGGGCGCCGCTGCCGGTGCAGTACGCCGATTTCGCGCTGTGGCAGCGCGAAACCCTCGGTTCCGAGGACGATCCGGCCTCGCTGATCGCCCAGCAGGTCGCGTACTGGTCCGCGAGCCTGGCCGGGCTGCCCGATCAGCTGGACCTGCCGTCGGACCGTTCGCGTCCGGCCGTCGCGTCCAACCGCGGTGATGTCTACGAATTCGGCATCGACGCGGAACTGCTCGCCGGTCTCAACACGCTGGCCCGCACCCAGGGCGCGAGCCTGTTCATGGTGGTGCACGCGGCCTTCGCGGCACTGCTGTCTCGCCTGTCCGGCAGCGATGACATCACCATCGGCACCGCGGTCGCGGGTCGTGGTGAGGCCGCACTCGACGACGCGATCGGCATGTTCGTCAACACGCTGGTGTTGCGCGCCCCGGTCGACGCAGGTGCGTCCTTCGCCGAATTGGTGGCGCGGGCCCGGGAAACCGATCTGGCCGCCTTCGGCCACGCGGACCTGCCGTTCGAGCGGCTGGTCGATATCCTCAACCCGGCCCGTTCGCAGGCGCGCCATCCCCTGTTCCAGGTGATGCTGTCGTTCCAGAACACCGGCGAGGGCTCGTTCGAACTGCCCGGCCTCGAGGTCGCCGGCGTACCGCTGGACGTGGTGACCGCGAAGTTCGATCTGCACCTGAACCTCGCGGACCGGCTCGACGCGGCCGGGACCACCGACGGCATGACCGCCGAATTCGCCTACGCGACGGATATGTTCGACCGCCGCACCATCGCCGGTGTCGCACAGCGACTGATCCGCCTGCTGCAGGCCGTGGTCGCGGACTCGACCGTCGCGGTCGGCGATGTCGAACTGCTCGACACCGCCGAGCGTGCGAAGGTGCTCGAAAAGTGGAACGACACGGCGCATCCCGTCGATGCCGAGGCCACCCTGGTCTCGATGTTCCAGCAGCAGGCCGCCCTGAGCCCGAAGGCGATCGCGCTGACCTTCGAAGGGACGAATCTGTCCTACGGTGAGTTCACCGCGCGGGTGAATCAGCTTGCGCGGCACCTGATCTCGCTGGGGGTCGGACCGGATTCGATGGTCGCGCTCGGCATGCGCCGCTCCATCGAACTAGTGGTCGGCATGTACGCGGTGACCGTCGCGGGCGGTGCGTATGTGCCGCTGGATCCGGATCATCCGGCCGACCGCACCAGGTACGTGCTCGACACCGCGCGACCGGTGTGCGTGCTGACGACCGCGCGCGACGAGTTCGACACGGGCGCGACCACGGCGCTCGATATCGCGACGCTCGACCTTTCGGCGTACTCCGACAAACCGGTGACCGACGCGGAACGGCTCGCGCCGCTGCGTCCTTCGAACACCGCGTACGTGATCTTCACCTCCGGTTCGACCGGTCGCCCGAAGGGTGTGGCCGTCAGCCACGCCGCGATCGTCAACCGCCTGGTGTGGATGCAGTCCGAATACGGACTCGACCGCGGCGATGTGGTGCTGCAGAAGACACCGGCCACCTTCGACGTCTCGGTGTGGGAGTTCTTCTGGCCCTTGCAGGTCGGCGCGCGCCTGGTCATCGCGAAGCCCGACGGGCATCGCGATCCGGCGTACCTGGTGCAGATCATCGCCGAGGAGCAGGTCACCACGGTGCACTTCGTGCCGTCCATGCTGTCGGTGTTCGTGGCCGACGACCGGGCCGGCGAATGCTTCGACCTGCGCAACGTTTTCGCCTCCGGTGAGGCGCTGCCCGCGGTCACCGCACAGCGATTGCGCGACCTGACCGGTGTCTGGCTGCACAACCTGTACGGCCCGACCGAGGCCGCGGTCGACGTCACCTTCCATGAGGTGACCGATGCCGATACGGTGTCGGTTCCGATCGGTGCGCCGGTGTTCAACACTCAGGTGTACGTGCTGGATTCGCGCCTGCATCCGGTACCGGTCGGCGTCGCGGGTGAGCTGTATCTCGCGGGTGATCAGCTGGCGCGCGGCTATGTCGCGCGCCCGGATCTGACCGCGGACCGGTTCGTCGCGAACCCGTACGGCTCGGACGGTTCGCGCATGTACCGCACCGGTGACCTCGTCACCTGGACCACCAACGGTGAGTTGGAGTACCTGGGCCGCACCGACTTCCAGGTGAAGCTGCGCGGTCTGCGCATCGAGCTCGGCGAGATCGAGTCGGCGCTGACCGCGCTGGCGACGATCGCGCAGGCGGCCGTAGTGGTCCGCTCCGACGATCGCCTCGGCGATCAGCTGGTGGCGTATGTGATCGCGGCGGTGGATCGTTCGGTGGATATCGATGCCGTGCGTGCCGAGCTGGCCGCCGATCTGCCCGCCTACATGGTGCCGAGCGCGTTCGTGGTGCTGGACGCGTTCCCGCTCAACGCCTCCGGCAAGCTGGACCGCAAGGCATTGCCCGCGCCGGTCTTCGAGGCGAAAGTGTTCCGCGCACCGTCCACCCCGATCGAGGAGATCGTGGCGGGCGTGTTCAGCGATGTGCTCGGCGTGGCCCGGGTCGGCCTGGACGACGACTTCTTCGAACTCGGCGGCAACTCGCTGCTGGCCACCCAGGTGACCGCACGCATCGGTGCCGCGCTGGATACCCAGCTCGCGGTGCGCGATCTGTTCGAGGCCTCGACGGTCGCCGCACTGGCGGCCAAGGCCGAACACAATGCCGGATCCGGCCGCACCAGGCCGCGCCTGATCGCGGGGGAGCGCCCGCCGCGGATTCCGCTCTCGCCCGCGCAGCAGCGGTACTGGTTCCTCAACCAGTTCGACACCGCCACCTCGGCCGTGGACAACATTCCGCTCGCGGTGCGGTTGTCCGGCGAGCTGGACGTGCCCGCCCTCGAGCAGGCACTCGGCGACGTGTTCGCCCGCCACGAGGTGCTGCGGACCACCTACCCGAGTTCGGCCAGCGGCCCGCATCAGGTGATCCTGCCCGCCGACCAGGCCGTGCCGCGACTGACCGTCACCGATATCGACGAGTCGGCGCTGGTCGGCAAGGTCATCGAATTCGCGCTCACCACTTTCGACGTCACCGTTCAGGTACCGCTGAAGGTGGCGCTGTTCCGGATCGCCGAGCGCGAGCACGTGCTGGCGTTCACGGTGCATCACGTCGCGGCCGACGGTTCGTCGATGGGTCCGCTGGCCCGCGACGTGATGGCGGCCTATGTGGCACGGGCACAGGGCGAGATCCCGCAGTGGCTCCCACTGCCGGTGCAGTACGCCGACTACGCGCTGTGGCAGCGTTCGGTGCTCGGTTCCGAGGACGATCCGGAATCGCTTGCGGCGCAGCAGGTCGCGTACTGGCAGTCGGCGCTCGCGGGTTTGCCGGATCAGCTGGAGTTGCCTGCCGATCGGCCGCGCCCGCCCGCGCAGTCGTTCCAGGGCAAGGCGATTCGCTTCGAGATCGCGCCGGATAAGCACGCGCGCCTGCACGAGGTGGCACGGGCGAATAACGCCTCGCTGTTCATGGTCGTGCACGCGGCGCTGGCCGTACTGCTGTCGCGGCTGTCGGGCACCGATGACATCGCGGTGGGTACCCCGATCGCGGGTCGCGGTGAACGCGAACTCGACGACCTGATCGGCATGTTCGTCAACACCTTGGTGTTCCGCACTCGCGTGCAGCCGGGCGATACCTTCGCCGACCTGCTCGCCGATGTGCGCGAACGGGATCTGGAGGCGTTCGCGAACGCCGATGTGCCGTTCGAGCGGCTGGTCGACGTGCTCAACCCGGTGCGTTCGACGGCGCGCAATCCGCTGTTCCAGGTCGGACTCTCGTTCCAGAACCTGGCCGAGACCACCTTCACCCTGCCCGGCCTTTCGGTCAGCGCGGTGAACTTCGATTCGCAGCTGGCCAAGACCGATCTGCACGTCACGCTCTACGACCGCTATGCCGATGACGGCACCCCGGCCGAGATCGTCACCGAATTCGGTTACGCCATCGACCTGTTCGACGAGTCGACGGTGCAGGGCTTCGCGGATCGGTTCCTGCGGGTGCTGGACGCGGTCGTCGCCGATGTCGCGCGGCCGGTCGGTGAGATCGATCTGCTCGGTCCGCAGGAGCGCGCGCGCATCCTCACGCAGTGGAATGACACCGCGCACGAGGTCGATACGACCGCGACGCTGGTATCGCTGTTGGATGCGACCGTGGCGGCGACGCCGGATGCGGTCGCGCTGGTCGCCGATGTGGCGACCGGCGGCAAGCTGGAGCTGACTTATGCCGAGCTCGATTCGCATGTGAATCGGTTGGCGCGGTATCTGATCGAGCGTGGTGTCGGATCCGAGGATCGGGTCGCGCTGGCGATTCGCCGCTCGGTCGACCTGGTCGTCGCGATGTATGCGGTGGCGAAAGCCGGTGCGGCGTATGTGCCTGTCGATCCGGATCAGCCTGCCGATCGTGTCGAGTACATTCTCGGGACCGCGGGTCCGGTCTGTGTGCTGACGACCGGTCATGATGGATTCGTCTCCGCGACAGTTGATTCCGTGGCGATCGATGAGCTCGACCTGTCGCCGTACGCGGACGGGGCGATCACCGAGGGCGAGCGTCGTGGCGCGCTGACCGCGGCGAATACCGCGTACGTGATCTTCACGTCGGGTTCGACCGGCCAGCCCAAGGGTGTCGCACTGCCGCATGGTGCTATTGCCAACCAGTTGCAGTGGAAGGTGAGCGAATTCGGCCTGGGTGCCGAGGATGCGGTGCTGCTGAAGACGGCGGCGACGTTCGACTTGTCGGTGTGGGAGTTCTGGTCGGCGGCGGTGTGCGGTGGCCGATTGGTGATCGCGACGGCGGACGGTCAGCGTGATCCGGGCTATCTCAACACTTTGATGCGCGATACCGGCGTTACCACGCTGCATGTGGTGCCGTCGATGCTGGATGCCCTGCTGACCGAGTCGGACGGACACCTGTCCGACTCGTTGCGCCGGGTGTTGGCGATCGGTGAGGCGCTGCCCGCCGCGACCGCGCAGCGGTTCCGCAGCGGTGCCGCGTCGTCGGGGCACTCCGCTCCTGCTACGGCAACGCTGTTCAACCTCTACGGTCCGACCGAGGCGGCGGTGTCGATCACCAACCACGAGGTGACCGACGCGGACACGGCCTCGGTGTCCATCGGTGCGCCGGAGTGGAACAGCCGTGTCTACGTGCTGGATTCGCGTTTGCGTCCGGTGCCGGTAGGCGTCTCTGGTGAGTTGTACTTGGCGGGTGCGCAGTTGGCGCGTGGTTACTTCGGCAGGGCCGATCTGACCGCGGATCGGTTCGTGGCCAACCCGTTCGAGCCCGCTGTCCGCATGTACCGCACCGGTGACCTGGTGGCCTGGAATGCCGACGGTGAGCTGGAGTACCGGGGCCGCACCGACTTCCAGGTGAAGATCCGCGGCTTCCGCATCGAGCTGGGTGAGATCGAGGCCGCGTTGTTGCGGCAGTCCGCGATCACCTCTGCCGCGGTGCTCGCGCACACTGATCCGGCGCTGGGTGACCGTCTGGTCGCCTATGTCGTGCCGACTACGGGTGAGTTGGACAAGCGTGCGCTGCAGTCGGCGCTGGCGGCGGAACTGCCGTCCTACATGGTGCCGCCGGTGTTCATCCAGTTGGATGAGCTCCCGCTGAACGCCAACGGCAAACTCGATCGAAAGGCCCTGCCGGAGCCGACCTTCGAGAAGGCCGTCTTCCGGGCGCCGACCACGCCGATCGAGCAGATCGTGGCGAACACCTTCGCCGAGGTGCTCGGCCTCGCCACGCACGAGGGTGGACCGCGCATCGGCTTGGATGACGATTTCTTCGTCCGCGGTGGTAATTCGCTCTTGGCCACACAGGTCGCCGCGCGGCTGGGCGAGGCGCTGAACACCCGGGTCCCGGTGCGCTTGTTGTTCGAGGCGTCCACCGTCGCGACGCTGGCGATTCGGGTCGAACAGCAGGCGGGCGCGGGCGGTCGCCGCGCACTGGTCGCCGGTCCTCGCCCGGATCGCATTCCGTTGTCGCTGGCGCAGCAGCGCATGTGGTTCCTGAACCGGTTCGACACCGAGTCGGCGGCCTACAATGTGCCGATCGCGGTCCGGCTGACCGGCGAACTGGATGTGCCCGCGCTGCACGCCGCGATCGCGGATCTTGTCGACCGGCACGAGGTTTTGCGCACGGTCTACCCGGCGGTCGACGGCGAACCGGCGCAGGTGATCCTGCCGCCCGCGCAGGCCCGTTTGACGCTCGAGGTGCGCGCGATCGCACCGGATCAGGTCGAATCCGCGGTGGTCGAACTGATTTCGGCGCCGTTCGATGTCACCGACGAGGTGCCGGTCCGGGTCGCGCTGTTCGAGATCGAGGGTGCGGCACCGGTGCCCGAGTATGTGATCGCGATGGTCGTGCACCATATCGCCGGTGACGGCTCGTCGGTCGGTCCGCTGGTCCGCGATCTGATGACGGCATACGCGGCGCGGTCCATGGGTGAATCGCCCAACTGGACTCCGCTCGCGGTGCAGTACGCCGACTACAGCATCTGGCAGCGTGAACTGCTCGGCAGCGAGGACGATCCGGAATCGCTGATGTCGGATCAGGTGGCCTACTGGCGGACCGCGCTGGCCGAGCTGCCGGAGCAGCTGGATCTGCCCGCCGATCGGCCGCGCCCGGCGCGGCAGTCCTTCGCGGGCGGCGCCGTCGAGCTGGCCCTCGACGCCGACACCCACCGTGGGCTGATCGATATCGCACAGTCCGAGGGCGCGACACTGTTCATGGTCGTGCACACGGCGCTCGCCGTCCTGCTGTCCCGCTTGTCGGGCACCGACGACATCGCGATCGGCACGCCCATGGCGGGGCGCGGTGAGGCCGTGCTGAACGACCTGATCGGAACGTTCATCAACACACTCGTGTTCCGCAGCCGGGTCGATACCGGTGCGAGCTTCACGAAGCTGCTCGCCCGCCAGCGGGAAACCGATATCCAGGCGTTCGCGCACTCGGATGTGCCGTTCGAGCGGCTGGTCGAGGTACTCAACCCGGTGCGTTCCACGGCACGGCATCCGCTGTTCCAGGTGGGCCTGTCGTTCCAGAACCTGGCCGTGACCTCGCTCGAAATGCCCGGACTGACGGTGTCGGGCGTGGACTTCGACACGCGGATCTCGCAATTCGACCTGCACCTGATCCTCAGCGACCAGTACGACGAGTCGGGCGCGCCCGCGGGCATCGGCGGCCTGATCACCTACGCCAGCGATCTGTTCGACCGCGGCACCGTAGCGGGCTTCGCGGATCGATTCAGCCGCCTACTCGGCGGCATCATCGCCGAGCCGCGCACTCCGGTGGGCGATCTGGAACTGCTCGCCGCACCCGAACGCGAGCAGACGGTGCTCGGCTGGAACGACACCGAGCACGCGCTGGCGCCGGCATTGCTGCTGGACGGCTATCGGCGCACGGTCCGCGCGCATCCGGATGCAGTCGCGGTGTCCTACGAAGGCGTCGAGTTCGCCCACCCGTCGCCCGACCACCACCCCTCATCGAGTCGCTCCGCGACGCTGACCTATCGGGAATTCGACGAGCGGGTGAACAAGCTTGCGCGGCTGCTGATTTCGCAGGGCGTCGGTGCGGAATCGCTGGTCGGCCTGGCGGTGCGGCGTTCGCTGGACCTGGTCATCGGCATGTACGCCATCGTGACCGCGGGCGGCGCCTATGTACCACTGGATCCGGATCATCCGGCCGAGCGCATCCAGCACATCCTCGATACCGCGCAGCCCATTTCGGTCCTGACCACCACGGCCGATCAGGTGCCGGTGTCACAGGGCGACGTGGTGCTGCTCGACACCGTGGATCTGGACGCCTACTCGGGCGCGCCGGTGGCTGCCGAGGAGCTGTTGCGACCGGTATCCCGGGCCAATCCCGCTTACGTGATCTTCACCTCCGGGTCTACCGGTCGCCCCAAGGGCGTCGCGGTCTCGCACGGGGCGATCGACAACCAGATCGAGTGGATGCTGTCGGAGTACCCGCTGGGTCCGGATGACGTGTATCTGCAGAAGACCGCGACGACATTCGACGTGTCGCTGTGGGGTTATTTCATGCCGCTGCGCGCGGGGGCGAAGCTGGTCGTCGCCACGCACGACGGCCACCGGGACCCGGCGTACGTGGCGGAGATGATCGCGACGCACCAGGTGACCGTCACCGACTTCGTGCCGTCGATGCTGACGGTCTTCGCCACGCAGCTCGCACCAGGGTCGTGCCCGACGCTGCGGGATGTGTTCGTGATCGGTGAGGCGTTGCCGCCGGAGACGGTGTCGGCGTGGCGGTCGGTCTCGGACGCGGCGCTGCACAACCTGTACGGGCCCACCGAGGCCGCGGTCTCGGTGACCTACTGGCCCGCCGACGGCCGGGATGAGCGCACGGTCCCGATCGGGCGGCCGCAGTGGAATGTTCAGGTGTTCGTGCTCGATTCGCGGCTGCGCCCTGTGCCAGCGGGTGTGGCGGGCGAACTGTATCTCGCCGGTGATCAGCTGGCGCGCGGCTACGTCGGGCGCCCGGATCTGTCCGCGGATCGGTTCGTGGCCAATCCGTTCGCGCCCGGACTGCGGATGTATCGCACCGGCGATCTCGTGGTGTGGCGTGCGCAGACCGCGGACCTTCCGCATCGGCTCGAATACATCGGACGCACCGACTTCCAGGTGAAGTTCCGTGGCCAGCGGATCGAGCTCGGCGAGATCGAAACGGCGCTGCTGGCTCAGCCCGCGGTGAGCCAGGCGGTGGCCCTGGTGATCGGATCGGCGCTCGGCGATCAGCTGGTGGCCTATGTGGTGGCGCAGCCAGGCCAGACGGCCGAACAGCAGACGCTGCTCGGCGCGATCGCGCAAGTGCTTCCCGCTTATATGGTTCCGTCCGCCATCGTGGTCCTGGACGCCTTCCCGCTGAACGCGAGCGGCAAGCTCGACCGCAAGGCTTTGCCCGAACCGGTGTTCACCAGTCGTGAATTCCGGGCTCCGGCAACCCCGATCGAGGAAATCGTCGCGACTGTGTTCGCCGATGTGCTCGGCATCGAGCGAGTCGGCGCGGACGACGATTTCTTCGCCCTCGGCGGCAACTCGCTGGTGGCCACCCAGGTCACCGCGCGGCTGGGCGCCGCGCTGGACACGCAACTGGCGGTCCGCGATCTGTTCGAGGCATCGACAGTGGTGGCGCTCGCCGCCAGGGCCGAACGCAAGTCCGGGTCCGGTCGGGCGCGTCCCGCGCTGGTCGCCGGGCAACGGCCGGAGCAGATCCCGCTCTCGCCGGCGCAGCAGCGCTACTGGTTCCTCAACCAGTTCGATACCGACGCCTCGGCCGTGGACAACGTCCCGTTCGCCGTGCGGCTGTCGGGTGCGCTGGACGTCGGTGCGCTGGAGCAGGCGATCGGCGACATCCTTACCCGCCACGAGGTGTTGCGGACCATCTATCCGCGATCCGCGGACAACCCGCATCAGGTGATCCTGCCGGTCGGACAGGCAACGCCCACGCTGCGGGTCAGCGAGGTGACCGAGTCGGCGCTGCTCGGTGCCGTTATCGAATTCGTGTTCACGACCTTCGATGTCACGGTCGAGGTGCCGCTCGCGGTGGCCCTGTTCCGCGTGCTCCCGGAGGGCAGCACCGCGGGATCGGATACCACCGAGCACGTCATCGCGTTCGTGGCGCATCACGTATCCGCGGACGGTGCGTCGATGGGCCCGCTGGCGCGCGATCTGATGACCGCCTACCTGGCTCGATCGACCGGCGATGTCCCGCTGTGGACGCCTTTGCCGGTGCAGTACGCGGACTACGCGTTGTGGCAGCGTTCGGTGCTCGGTTCCGAGGATGATCCGGAATCGCTTGCGGCGCAGCAGGTCGCGTACTGGCAGTCCGCGCTCGCGGGTCTGCCGGATCAGCTGGAGTTGCCTGCCGATCGGCCGCGCCCGCCCGCGCAGTCGTTCCGGGGCAGCGCGGTTCGCTTCGAGATTTCGCCGCAGCGGCACGCGGCGCTGCATGAGCTGGCGCGGGCGAACAATGCCTCGCTGTTCATGGTCGTGCACGCGGCGCTGGCGGTGTTGCTGTCGCGTTTGTCGGGCACCGATGACATCGCTGTCGGTACGCCGATCGCGGGTCGTGGTGAACGTGAACTCGATGATCTGATCGGTATGTTCGTCAACACTCTGGTGTTCCGGACAGTGGTCCGACCGGGCGATACTTTCGCTGGTCTGCTCGCTGATGTGCGGGAACGGGATCTGGAGGCGTTCGCGAACGCCGATGTGCCGTTCGAGCGGTTGGTCGAGGTGCTCAACCCCGAGCGTTCGACGGCCCGCAATCCGCTGTTCCAAATGGGCTTGTCGTTCCAAAATCTGGCCGAGACATCGTTCGAGTTGCCCGGCCTTTCGGTCAGTGCGGTCGATTTCGGTGCGCAGTTGGCCAAGACCGATCTGCACGTCACCGTCTTCGACCGCTACGCCGAGGACGGTAGCCCGGCCGAGATCCTCGCCGAATTCGGCTACGCCACCGACCTGTTCGACGAGTCGACGGTGCGGGGCTTCGCGGATCGGTTCCTGCGGGTGCTGGATGCGATCATCGCGGATGCGTCGGCGCCGGTCGGTGATATCGATCTGCTGGCGACAGCGGAGCGCGAGCGGGTGCTCGCGGCGTGGAACGACACCGCGCATGCGGTCGATTCGACTGCGACGTTGGTTTCGTTGCTCGATGCGACGGTGGCGGCATCGCCGACCAGCGTGGCGATCGTCGCCGAAGACACCTCGGGTGCCGGGCGGATCGCGCTGACCTATGCCGAGCTCGATTCGCGGGTGAATCGACTGGCGCGGTATCTGATCGAGCGTGGTGTGCGGCCGGAGGATCGGGTCGCGCTGGCCATTCGCCGCTCCGTCGATCTCGTCGTCGCGATGTATGCGGTGGCCAAGACCGGTGCGGCGTATGTGCCCGTCGATCCGGATCAGCCTGCCGATCGTGTCGAGTACATCCTCGGGACTGCGGGTCCGGTCTGTGTGCTGACGACTGGTCGTGAGGGATTCGTCTCCGCGACAGTTGATTCCGTGGTCATCGATGAGCTCGACCTGTCGCCGTACTCGGATGCTCCGGTGACCGAGGACGAGCGTCTGGGCGTGCTGAGCGCCGCGAATACGGCGTATGTGATCTTCACGTCGGGTTCGACCGGCCAGCCGAAGGGTGTCGCGCTGCCGCATGGTGCGATCGCCAATCAGTTGCAGTGGAAGATGAGCGAATTCGGCCTGGGTGCCGAGGATGCGGTGCTGCTGAAGACCGCGGCGACGTTCGACTTGTCGGTGTGGGAGTTCTGGTCGGCGGCGGCCTCCGGCGGCCGACTGGTCATCGCGACTGCCGACGGGCATCGCGACCCCGCGTACCTCAATACCCTGATGCGCGATACCGGTGTCACCACATTGCATGTGGTGCCGTCGATGCTGGACGCCCTGCTGACCGAGTCGGACGGACATCTGCCCGACTCGTTGCGCCGGGTGCTGGCGATCGGTGAGGCGCTGCCCGCGTCCACCGCGCAGCGGTTCCGGAAGTCCAATACCGCCACCCTGTTCAACCTGTACGGTCCGACCGAGGCTGCGGTGTCGATCACCAGCCATGTGGTGACCGATGCGGACACGGCCTCGGTGTCGATTGGTGCGCCGGAGTGGAACAGCCGTGTCTATGTGCTGGATTCGCGTTTGCGTCCGGTGCCGGTGGGTGTTTCGGGTGAGTTGTATTTGGCGGGTGCGCAGTTGGCGCGTGGTTACTTCGGTCGGGCTGATTTGACTGCGGATCGGTTTGTGGCCAACCCGTTCGAGCCCGTTGTCCGCATGTACCGCACCGGTGACTTGGTGGCGTGGAATGCCGATGGTGAGCTGGAGTATCGGGGTCGCACGGACTTCCAGGTGAAGATCCGCGGTTTCCGTATCGAGTTGGGTGAGATCGAGGCCGCGTTGTTGCGGCAGTCCTCGATCACTTCCGCTGCGGTGCTGGCGCATACCGATCCGGCGTTGGGTGACCGTCTGGTCGCGTATGTGGTGCCGACTACGGGTGAGTTGGACAAGCGTGCGCTGCAGTCGGCGCTGGCGGCGGAACTGCCGTCCTACATGGTGCCCAGCGCGTTCCTGGCGCTGGACGCCCTGCCGCTCAACGCCAACGGCAAACTCGATCGAAACGCATTGCCGCAGCCCACCTTCGAACAAGCCGCGTTCCGCGCGCCGGTCACCCCGGTCGAGCAGATCGTGGCCGGTGTGTTCGCCGACGTGCTCGGCATCGAGCGGATCGGCGCCGACGACGACTTCTTCGCCCTCGGCGGCAACAGCATCCTGTCGATCCAGCTGGTATCGCGGGCGAAGGCGCAGGGCGTGGTGTTCTCCGTGCGTGACGTCTTCGGCCAGCGCAGCGTCGCAGGCCTCGCCGCGATCGCCACCTCGACCGCGGAGCTGCGGCCGACGATGGCGGAGCTGCCCGGCGGTGGGGTCGGCGAGATCCCGCTGCCGCCGAGCATCGCGGCGGTGCTGGCCAATGGCACGTCGTACCAGCGCTTCTCACACGAGGCGGCGGTGGCCGTACCGAGCGAACTCGATCCGGACGGTCTGCGTTCGGCGATCGCCACCCTTGTCGACCGGCACGACGCGCTGCGCACTCGACTGCGCCGGGCCGGCGATGGTTGGGAATTCGAGGCGCTCGAGCGTGGCGTCGTCGATATCGACGCTCTGGTGCACGAGGTTTCCATCGACGCCGCACTGGATGCCGACTACGGCTATGACGAGCTCATGCGGCTCGCCGACACCGAACGCGCCGCCGCGGCGGATCGCCTCGATCCGGCCAACGGTGTGATGGCGCAGTTCGTGCGCTTCAGCGCCGAACGCCTCGACGGCGGCAACTTCATGCTGGTCGTGGTGCACGGCTTCGCGGCCGATTCGAAGTCCATGGACATCCTGACCGCGGACCTGCTGGATGTGGTCGCGGATTCGCCGGTCGTCTTGCCCGCGGTCGGCACCTCGCTGCGGCGCTGGGCCTACGGGCTGACCGACGAGGCCACCGCCCGTGCCGTCGAACTGCCGTTCTGGCACGAGGTTTCGGCGACGCCGGATCCGCTGGTCGGGCTGCGGGCGTTCGATCCGGCGCTGGATACCGTCGCCACGCTGCGGCGGGTTCGGGTCGAGGTGCCTGCGGCGGTCTCCGAGGTGCTGCTCACCACGGTGCCGAAGCGGTTCCACGGCGGCGTGCCGGACGGGCTGCTGTCGGCGTTGGCCATGGCGCTGGTGCGCTGGCGCGGCGAACAGCACGGGTCCGATGTGCTGATCCGCCTCGATGGTGACGGACGTGCGGCGGTCCGCGATGCCGAATTGTCGCGCACCGTCGGTGCTTTCACCACTGCCTACCCGGTCCGGCTCACGCTGGGCGAGGTCGATCTGGCCGAGGCGTTCACCGGTGGCAGTGCCGCGGGAGTGCTCATCAAGTCGGTCAAGGAACAGCTGCTCGCCGTGCCGGATCAGGGCGCGGGTCACGGCCTGCTGCACCTGCCGCAGGTGGGACAGGTCGGCTTCCGCTACCAGGAATCGGTGATCAAAACCGCGCGCGATGCCGAGCTGCCCGCGAACGGGGCGCTCGATATCACCGTCACCGTCGGCGACGAAGACGACGGTCCGCGTCTGCTGGCCGCGTTCGAGTTCCCGGTGGGTCTGCTGGGACCGGAACAGGTCCAGGAGCTCGCGGAGCTGTGGGTCACCGCGCTGACCGCGCTCGCCAAGCACGCGCAGCGGCCGGACGCCGGTGGTCATACCCCGTCGGATCTGCCGCTGGTGCGGGTCGGTCAGGACGATATCGACCTGTGGGAGCAGACCTACTCCGGTCTCGACGACGTGTGGCCGGTCTCGCCGCTGCAATCCGGTCTGCTGTTCCACGCGCTGATGACCACGGCCACCACGGACGTGTACACCATGCAGGCCGTGGTGCAATTGGCCGGAACCGTCGATGTGGAGCGGCTGCATGCGGCCGCGCAGGCGATCCTGGATCGGTACCCGAACCTGCGGACCGCATTCGTCACCGACTCGACCGGTCAGGTCAGGCAGGTCGTGCTCGACCGGCTCGACGTGCCGTGGCGAGTCGAGGATCTCACCGAACTGCCGGAAGCGGAGCGGTCCGCGGAAGTGCGGCGGCGGATCGCCGCGGATCATGCGGATCGCTTCGACATGTCCGCGCCGCCGCTGGTGCGATACACGATATTCCGCATCTCGGCCGAGGAATGGTCGCTGGCGATCACCACCCACCACGTGCTGCTCGACGGCTGGTCGATGCCGCTGCTGATGCGGGATCTGTTGGTGCTCTACGCGACTCGCGGCGATCAGTCCGCGCTGCCGCAGGTCTCCTCCTACCGCGACTTCCTGGACTGGCTCGCCACCCGCGACCAGGACGCGTCGTTGCGGGTCTGGGCCGAGGCCTTCGACGGCGCCACCGAGCCGACCGAATTGGCGACGCCCGCACGGACGGTCGAAACCTACGAGACCGGCAAACTGGTCACCGAGATCGACGCCGACCGCACCCGGCAGCTGACCAAGCACTGCGCCGAACTCGGCATCACGGTGAACACCCTGGTGCAGGCGGCCTGGGGCATTCTGATCGGCAGGCTCACCGGCCGCGACGATGTGGTGTTCGGCGCCACGGTCTCGGGTCGGCCCGCCGAGCTGACCGGCGTGGAATCGATGGTCGGCCTGTTCATCAATACGCTCCCGGTCCGGGTGCGCATCGATGACCGCGCCACCATCGACGATCAGCTGAAGCGGTTGCAACGCGACCAGACCGAGCTCCTCGATCACCACTACGTCGGTCTGTCCGATATCCAGCGCGCCGCCGGTATCGCATCGCATTTCGACACCCTGCTGGTGTTCGAGTCGTACCCGATCGACCGCGAGGCAATCGCCGCGGCCAGCTCGATCGACGGCATGTCGGTGACCGACGTCGGCCTCGAGAGCACGACGCATTACCCGCTGACCCTGCAGGTGACCGCCGAGTCCAGGCTCGAGTTCACCTTCGAATACCTGGTGAGCCGGTTCACCGCGGATGAGGTGGAGACCTTGTCCACCAGGCTGATCCGGGTGCTGGACGCACTGCTCGGCGATCCGGCCGGACTGGTCCGCGATATCGATATCCTCGACGCCGGTGAGCGTGCTCGCCTGCTCGTCGAATCCGGTATCGCGGCCACGGTTCCCACCCCGGAACCGGTCGGCCGGGTCGGCGCGCGCACGGTGGCGAAGGTGCTCGGCGAGGTTGTCGAAGCCGATCCCGAGGCGCCCGCGCTGCTGGTGGACGGCGACGAAATCGCCTACCACGTGCTGGATCGCCGTTCCTCGCAGCTGGCAAGGCTGCTCATCGACCACGGCGCCGGACCCGGCGATGTGGTCGCGGTAGCGCTGCCGCGTTCGGTGGATGCGGTGGTCGCGGTCTGGGCCGTCCAGAAGGCCGGCGCCGCCTGCCTGTTCGCCGGTGATCTCACCGCCGACGATATGGCCACTGCCGGAGCCGGTTTCGGCATCACCCTCGATCCCGTCGACGGCCCGATCAACTGGCTGGTCCCGAGCGATCCGAAGGTACAGGCGGATCTGGCCGCCGCCCCGCCGCACCCGGTCTCCTACGCCGACCGTGTACGCCCACTCGCCGAGGAACATCCGGCCTTCGTGGTACTCACGGCCGACGGCACGGTGCAAGCACTGAGCCAGACCGAGGCATTGGAGCGCGCGGATCGGGTCCGCTCGGAATACGAGATCGATTACGAGTCGACCACATTCACCACCGCACCCTCCGGTCACGCCGCACTACTGGAGTTCCTGGCGGCAGCAAGCGCCGGCGCACTCTCGGTACTCCCGAGCGCGGACGAGATCGCCGACGATCTCGCCGACGGCGAGGTCAGCCACTGGTTCGTCACGGTGGACGAGGCGACGGATGCGGCCGACGAGAATGTACGGATCGTGATCGTCGAGTAGGCGGGACGCGTTGCTGCCGACATAAAGCCCCGCACCTCTGGTCAGGGGCTTTGGTGGTAGCGGTGGAATTTGAACTCTCCGCCACCGCACTACCATGAATAGCCCTGGGTGGCTTTTCCGGACCCCAGACGTCGGGTGTAGGTCTGGCGAAGCACGCACAGGCGCTACAGGTTTGCGCCTATTCTATGTACAGGCGCTCGCAAGGAAGGCGCCGATAGCCGCTGGTATTGCCGAGGTTGATTGTGACGGCGTCGGTGTAGTGCCGCGCCCGATGTTCCTGGATGAAGTTCAGGCCCGCAGTCATGCAGGCGACGTAGTCGAGGCGAACTCCGTGCAGGAACACGCTGAGGTGTACGTCCGGTTCATCCGGAAGTGGCGAAACATCGTCGGGGTCTTGGGTTTGCAGGCTCATGATTCCTCGACGTCGTGAACGGCGGTGGGCACAACAGGAATCGCGTCGGCTTTGTCGAGATCGGCGTCTGAGTCCGAAACCCATCCGTCCTCGTCGACTGGCATCAGGAAGCCGTCCGAGCTTTGGTAGATCGGTTTGCTATCCGTGGGTGCCAACTCGATTTTCTGGAGGGTGTCACTGTGGAAGTCCGCGAGCAGACGCCGCACCGATGGGGCGATCTCCTTTCGCTGGGGCCGCTCGAGTTCGGTCATCGGTGCACAACTCCGATGCCGCTCAGGTCGAAGTCGGCTCGGTCGTCAACCACCCGCACCCCGACCCACGGGCACCGTTCGGGTTTGGGCATGATCGGCGTGTGGTCGGCAATGCAGCCATCAACCAGGGGCACCATTGCCGCGCACATCCGCGACGGGCACGCCACGAACTCCAACGCTCCAGTGGTGGCGCTGAACGCGCCGACGCCGCACAATGACAGCTTTATCGTAGGGCCACAGGTGGATTCAGGCATTGGCGGCTCTCCGATGCACGGGCCGGTACTGGCCTGAGCACGCCCGTATCGAATCGACCACGACCAAACCGGACGGGCGGAACGTACACCGGGGTGGTTCGACCCAGCGTCTGAACAGCGCCCCCCGATCAGCAGGGGAGGGCAACGCGATGGTTCCTCCGGCGCGAACGACAGAGACGTTGAGCCGGAACATCTCTGCGAACAAACTCACGTCGTCGGGAAGATCCGGCCGCACCAAATAGGCCCAGCGACCCGAACGAGGATGCGACAGAATCGGGCCGATATCGGCCCGTCGTCGCTGCATTTCGACCTTGACGGCTTGCCCGAGTGGGGCGGGCAGCACCAGCGCCCACACGAAGTCGGCGTGCATGACGATGCGGCCCAAATGCGGCGGGTCGATGTTCGCGGGAAGGTCGCACACGCGCCGGTAATAGGTGCAGCGCGACACAGGGGTATCGCCAAAATCTAAGTGCTCCATCGGGGTTACACCTCTTGGTCGTGTCGGTCGCGGTTGGTGCGCCCGGTGCCGGGGGCATCGACACCCCGGCACCGGGACGGCTCTGCGGTCGCGGGCGGGCTTGCCCACCCACGCACGGCAACCGCGAACTGCTCGACCAGATCGGGTTGTGCGCCGCTGTAGGTGGCTGGTGGCCCGGTGAACGGGTCTCGCTGTGGAAGCTCTCGGTTCGGCATCTGCCGACCTCCCGGACTTCGAGGACTGTTTGGGTGCGCCCGTATCGAGAGGGATCGGCGGGACGCGCCCGTCGGGTGGGTGCTGATATCTAGGTTCGCCGCCGAGGGACAGCTGAAAGGCCAGTAGAGGGACAGTCCCGATCGGTCTACGCTGGCGCTCATGGGGTATGCAGGGCAGCGAATAGCAGCAGAGCGCAAGATTGCCGGTCTCGGGCAGCGCCAGCTGGCGCTGCGCGCCAACTACTCACTGTCGATGGTGAAAGCGGTTGAACAGGGGCGGGAGGTGGCGAGCCCAGGCTTCATATCCGCCGTCGCCAAGGCTCTGCGGATCACCCCCGAACAGTTGACCGGTGCGCCCTTCGATGACGGCAAACCGATGTCGGATGCGATCAATAACCTGTCGGTACTGCTCACCGAAGGCCGCTACGCCCGCGCCACCGAACCGGGAACAATCGACGTGCTGACCGCCGACCTGGAGGCGGCGCAACAGCTCTACCGCAGCGACCGCACCCGCCAAACCATCGAAGTGCTGCCCGCACTCATCCGCCGGATACATGGGGCTGTGCGTGAAACATCCGGTGATACACAGGCGCACGCGTACACTCTGTTGACTTCGGCCTATGTGTTGGCGGAGTGGTCGGCGCGGCGCACCGGGCATTTGATGTTGGCGCTCCCGGCTCTGGATCTCGCGGACACGTACGCACCACTTGCGGATGATCCGCATTACGGCGCATTCTCAGCGCTGGCGCGTGCCCGGGTACTCACTCATTACGGCGAATCCGAAGTTGCCGGGCAACTCATCGACTCCACTATCGGCGCTGCCGACACGAGCCACGCCGGAATGGTCCTGGCCGGATACTCGCACCTTGCCGGAGCGATCAACGAGGCACGAAAGCTCAACTACCCCAATGCTATTGACCACGCGGCGGCCGCGCGCGAGTGCGCCGAGCAGACCGGCGAGACCGATCTGTACATGACGGCGTTCGGCCCGTTGAACGTCGAAATCCATGCACACGCAATCGAACTCGAGGCAGGAGACCCCAGCAAGGCCGCTATCGAGGGATCGAAACTCACCTACCACGCCGACGCGGCACCCACCCGGGTTGCACACCACTGGCAGGACAACGCAAGGGCGTGGTTGATGACGGGCAAGCCGGAGCGCTCGCTTGCGGCGCTCAACAAGGCTCGGGCCGCCGCTCCGCAGCAGACTCGGTTGCACCCCTCGGTTCGGGAAACCCTGTACGGAATCGCGGCGGCCGAGCGCCGACGTACCGACAGCTTGGCCGGGTTCGCATCATGGGTCGGTGTTACGTTCTGATCGGCACCGAAATCTCGGAGCCGCTCCAAAGCCTGTTGTGACGGTGAAGCCCGCCCGTTGAGGTGTGGGCTTCGGGGCCGCTGAGACCGTGCGGATTGTGACCTTGGAGTAGGCGTCTGGAAGGTCGACCGACCAGGTCACCTAGCGTCGAGACCGTGAAGGCCGTTGCTGATGTGTAGCAACGGCTTTCGTTCGTCTTTATGATCGGCGGCAAGCCGGTCGTTGTGCTACCGTGACGCCCGTAGGGGGCAATCTCTTGGGGGGATTCGCTTGCGACAACGGTGGTTTCACCCCAATCGGTTTGCTCGGGACACGTACACACGGGGATGTAATGCGTATACGGGGCACGATTACCGGAATCTTTGGTTTGCTGGCGGCAATCGCGGTCGTCGTCGGAAGCGGTCCTGCCGCTGCTGAGCCGTTGGCCGACAAGTCACGCGAGACCACTACTGACGACGGCTGGCAGATGCGGATCATCAAGACCGACGAAAACCTCGACAGATACCCGAATCTGGCGGCCACCATGTTCACCCGGGAAGGATTTGTCAGCCTCAAGGCCATCGCCGACATCACTGGCGACGGCACCGCTCCGGTGAATGCCGGCGCCATGACGCTCGGTTATCAGATCGGCTGCCAGGTCGACGTAACCAACGGTATGACATTGGGTTTGGCTATCGGTCCGAGCGTCAGCATCGGCGTCTGGTCCAATGTCGGTGCAAGCGCGATGATTTCGCCGACCGTGTATCTGAAACCGGGTACCATCACCGACATCCCATTCGGTACGAAAGCCCTTGCCGGACGGCATGGTTCGATCACTTCGGATCAGGTTCATATCAAAATCGACGGTTGCCTCGGCCCGGTCAGTCTGCGCTCGTACGCAATCGTGAACATCTCGACCCCGACTGCGGACAACTCACTCGCCGTCTACGGCGACCCGATCTACCTGTGAGGCAACGATGTCCCGGCTCAGGACATGCCAAGGACTCGGGCAGATCGGTCGCTACTGCACGCTGCTGGCAGCGGTGACAGCGCTGGTGGTCGGTGTTGCGCTGGTCGTGGCCGGTACTGCCAATCCACCGGCCGCGCAGGCCAAACCTATCAATCCCTACGTTCCCTGCTCCGAATGGCAGGCGATGCATCCCGGCTGGCCGTGCTGGGGGAATTTTCCCGAAATCGAAGAGCCGGTACTTCCGGGAGCGCCGGGACAGCCATCACCTGCCGTCCCCGCACCGCAGACCTTTCCCGGCGTACCCCAGCCCCTCGGCCCGCCGCCGCCGCCCGCTACCGCACTTACCCCGCCGACTCCCGGTCCCAACACCGATCCCTGCAATGCGATCATCCCCGTCCCCGGCTACATTCCACCGGCGTTACCAGGGAATGTGCCGAATGCGGCATGCGGATCCGGCGAGGACCGGCCACAAACCGGGCCGACCCGTACACTTCCGCTGCAGTCCGCCGGCCTGTGCCCGCTCGGCCGGAACCCGGATGGCAGTTGCCGCGGGCACGGTGCATTGAACGGGTCGGGGTCGAAGGTCGAAATACCCGAGGATTACATCTTCGATCCGAATTGTGAGCGCGTCCCAGAGGGGCGATCATGCGACTCATGGGTGTTCATGCACGACTATTGCTCAGGATCTCCCGATCAACTACCTGCCCCGGGTGCGAATGCCGATTTCCGAGGCCCGTGTGCGCGCCACGATATGTGTTTGGAGAGCGGCGGCACGAACAACTTCTGCAATAATCAGCTGTTTCTCGACATGAAACAGAACTGTGAGTACACCTATGGGGCGGTTGACCCGAGATATCAGTTCTGCCTTGCCAACGCGGGCGTCTATTGGGACGTGGTGTCCGTGATACAGCCACCGCTCCCAGGGCAGAACGGTCCGTGGGGCAACTAGATTCCGCCCACCACAAGTTCGAGTGACCAGAATGAGGATCGGAAATTGCGTAGCGTCATCGGAATCGGTGTGGCACTCGCCGCAGTGCTGATCGCCGGATGCTCTAGCGGCTCAATGGATTCGAGTTCGCCGTCGGCCACGACACCGGCTGCGGGCGCACCGCCGGCGACTACTCCGGCTTCGAGCGCGCCGCCATCGCCGGCGTCGCCGAGCGCTGGCCCCGTTCAGGCCGTCGATCCCACGACGCGTGATCAGATCGTCTCGGTGACCAATCGCGCGATCGAGGACTACAACACCGGTAACCTGCCCGACCTGGTGGACATCTCGTGTGGCCAGCTCCGCTCTGAACTGGACAACACCGATGCGGACGCCTTTGCCGCAGGGGCTCGTTCCGATCTCGACGCCCGAGGGCGGGGCCGTGTCACCGGTGTCTCGGATGTCACTGTCCTGCAGACATTCGCCAGTGCAGCCGTAGGGGTGCGGTACGAACGGCATGCCGCAGGGTTGAATGACAACAACGAAGCCCTGTTCTCCGCGGTCTACGAAAAGATCGGAGACATATGGCGGATCTGCGGGCTCAGCTGAGCGTCGGGTTGGTCGTCCGGCTCTTGAAGACCGCTGTGGATGCCATCGACAGCAACAGACAGACAAACCACAACACGATGTCGGCTGTGTAGGTCACAACAAGCGGAATATTGAAATAGGCCAGTGAACCGCGCGGATCGACCAGCACATGATCCTGGAAAACCAGATCGCGGTGGCCAACGGCGGCGAAATAGATCTTCGCGACTTGTAGCAGACATGAGGCTACTGCAAGCGTCGCCAGCAACACCGATACCGCTCGGGCGATACGTGACCGCAACACCAGCACGACCGAAAACAAAGCGACCGCAACAGAAAAGACGGCAATCCCTGATGTTGCGGCGGTATGTGCGACCAGAGATTCACGAGTCGGAAGCGAAGAAAGTCGAAGTGTTACTACGCCAACCAAGGCGAACACGCAGACTGCCGATCGCGCCCGGCTCAGATTGGCAGCCGTGAGCAATGCGACGGTATCCACCGAAGCATCGTAACCGGTACTACTCACAACCAGCCGGTCCTAGGTGGATCGAACTAGCCATCCTGCACGCCCGTGTTAACACGTCGGTCTCCTGTCTTGACGGCCGGTGGGCCGGGCTGACGCAACGGGCTTCGTCGCAGCGAAAGCGGTCACCACTGTGTGGCAACGGCTTTCGCTGTTTCGGCGCGGTTCACGCTTGCTGGACTCGACCGAACATCCGTCCTGCAAGGTCGGCGCCCACGATCTTGCCGCGTTCGTCGCGGGTGAAGAATCCGCGCTGCCCCTGCAGACCGCCGCTGATGACGATGTATTGGTCATCGGGCAGCAAGCCCAGACCGGCCGCCGGAAGGTCCGGGGGCAGTTCGATTTCCGAGGCCGCGCGCACTTCGGGCTTGATCCCGCACGCCACCGTCAGTCCCGCGTCGTCGGTGCCGATGATCAGCGTCATGACATCGATCTCGTAGTCGCCGACGATCTCCTCGGCTCGCGCCGCGTCGAAGGGCAGTGGCTCCGGATCGCGATCGATCACGCCGAGGTAGTGCTCCAGCGCCCACCGAACAACGGCCTGGTTGAACTGGATGCCGTCGTCCGGCCCCGCATTGGACATGACGGTGATGGCGAAATTCCGTTCCGGCACGGTCAGCAGCTCGGCGAACTGGCCGTTGGACGATCCGCCGTGTCCGACGAAGCGAACTCCGTCCACATCGCGCAGGAACCAGCAGATGCCGAAGGCATCGCCGAGCGAACTGCCCTGGAGTTCGACCGTCTGCTCCTTCATCCGATCCAGCATCCCGGTGGGCAGTACCCGCGCACCGCTTTCGGTCCGCCCATCGCCGAGATGGAAACGGGCCCAACGAAGTTGGTCGGCCACCGAGGACGCGATGCCACCGCCCGGGTTGTTGGCGCGGGTGTCCTTCCACTCCCGTGCGACGGCGAGGGTGCCGTCCTCGCCGAGGTTGTGCCCGACGGCGAACCGGTGGGTCATGACCTCGGCCGGTGCATACCGACTGTGCGACAGTCCGATCGGATCGAGAACCAACTGCGCAACGGCCTTCTCGAAGGTCAGCCCGGTGACCTTCTCGATGACCCGCCCGAGCAGGTTGTACCCGGCCTGACTGTACGAAGCGCGCGCCCCGACCGGCGCGATCTGCTCCAGCTCGGGCAACCGCGCCACATACTGAGCCAGCGCGTCATCCCCGTCCCCGGTCTCGATGATCAGCCGAATCCCCAGCCCCGCAGTGTGGTTGAGCAGATTCAACACCGTCATCTCCGCCGCGGCCCGCTCATCGGCGAGCACCAGCTCCGGAACATACCGCCGCACCGGCGCGTCCAACTCGACCTTGCCCTCCGCGACCAGCCGCATCAGCGCCGTCGCGGTAAAACTCTTACTGACCGACCCCAACACGAACATCGTGTCCCGATCAACCGGCACGGGATTCGCCACACTCGTCACCCCATGAGTCGCGAACACCTCCCGCCCATCCACCCACACCCCGACCGCAGCCCCTGGAATCCCGAACTTGCTGGCCGTAGTCTCGACGAATTCCACCAGCGCTACATCAGACATTGTCTATACCTTCCAGTTCCTGTCCGCCGCCGCCAAGGTCCTCGATCCCTCGCCCGTCCGGCATGCCCCGAACAATGCCCACCCCCGCTGACACCGCGCTGACACGAATCGCTCAGGCTAGGCTCAACGACATCAGCTGACATCGTCCGCACCCATCCGTCGAGGTTGGAGGTGATTTCAACGGAAATATCCGTTCCCCGGTCCGGCCGTTGGACGGCCGAAGACCTTGATCACTTACCCGAGGACGGATTGCGATACGAGGTGCTGAATGGTCTGCTCGTCGTCCATGCCGTCCCCAGCCCGCGACATCAATTGCTGATCCAGTGGCTGGTGCGCGCGCTCGGTGATGCTGCACCGCCTGGCTACGTTGTGCTGCCTGGTGTCGGGGTACTGATCGGCGAGGACGAGCCGATTCCCGATGTCGTGGTGGCCACCGGCCCGATCGACTGGGATGACCGCGGAGTCCCCGCCGAGCAGGTGCAACTGGTGGTCGAAGTGGTGTCCACATCGACGACGCTGCAGGACCGCATGGTCAAGCCGGTGCTCTACGCCGCCGCCGGGATCCCTAACTACTGGCGCTTCGAGATCAATCCCTTCAAGGGCCAGCTCCCCAGCGAAACGTTGCCAGTTCTGTTCGCCCACGAGCTGAGTGCGGACGAAACCTACGAGCGGACGCACCGGGTGGCGGCCGGAGACACCGTCACCCTGCGCAGCCCGTTCGAATTCACGGTGGATCCAGCGTCGCTGATGCCCTGAGTCGGGGCGATATGAGACGGCCATGGTGTGAATCGGGTGGACGGTCCGGCTCGGCCGTCAATGTCGTGTAGCCGGTACCAGGGCGAGTAGTTCGTCGACCGACCATTGGTCGTCGGCGTGCTTTCCGAGTTTGCTGGCCAGGACTCGGCCGTCAGGGGCGATGAGGAAGTCGGCGGGGAGGCCGAGGCGGCCGCCTTCGGGTTCGGCTGGGGGAGCGGGCTTTTGCTTGCGGAGCACCGCTGTTGTCGCGGTGACGACACCGCGGATGATGGCGGGCCAGGCGCGGGGGTCGAGCAGGGCGCGGGGTGTGGTTTCGACGCCGAACTCGCGGTAGAGGATTCGGGTGGGGTCGGCGATCAGGTCGAAGGGGAGATCGCCTTCGTATTTGCGCAATTCGGTTGCGCTGGAATGGAAGACGACGACCTCGCGGACATCGGCGGCGCGGATCTCGTCGTGCCGGGTGGCGAACGAGCGCAGGTGCAGGTTGCAGATCGGGCAGCCGGCGAAACGGCGGAATTGCAGGTGGATCAGGCAATCCACGTCCGGAATCTGAACGGTGCTGTCGGCGATGGTGATCAGGGCGCGGGTGGCCACGGTGCGCGGCAATGGCATGAGATCTCCCTTTCGTAGGTATACGACGTACGCCTACATTCAGTATGCGCGTACCTTGTACGCTGTCAACCCGTGCCCCGCCCTCGTTCGCTGACCGGCCCCGCCATCGCGGCCGCCGCCCTCGCGGTCCTCGACCGTGACGGCCTGTCCGGACTCACGATGCGCGCGGTCGCCAAGGAACTGCGCATCGCCACCATGGGGCTCTACCGCTACGTCGCCGACCGCCACGAACTGGAGGTACTGGTCGTCGACCACCTCCTGGCCACCGTCGACCTGTCGCCGCCCACCGATCCGGACTGGCGTGACCGCGCCGCGTCCCTTCTGGAACGGATGCGCGCCGCGGTATCCGCCCACCCGGCAACGGTCCCGCTGGTCGTACGCCACCGCCAGACCGCCCCCACCAGCCTGCGCTGGATCGAAGCCATGCTGACCGTCCTCACCGACGCGGGCTTCACCGGCGTCGGCCGCGTCCTGGCCCAACGCACCCTCATGGCCTTCCTCCTCGGCCACCTCCAGAACGAGCACTACGGCCCCCTCTCCGGCCCGGGCACCACCGCCATGACCCAACTCGCCCCAGCCGACTACCCCCGCCTCACCGAGACCGCCACCGAAGCCCAAAAGATAGACCCCGCAACCGAATTCCGCCTAGGCATCGAAATAGTCCTCCGCGGCCTCGCCCCCTAGCGAGATCGGCTACCCGATCGGCTCAGGAACGGCCCGCGACCACATCCTGGACGGTGCACGGCGGCCTCCCGGGCGCCTCCCTCTACGGGGTAACCAAAGCGGCGGTGCACAACCTGACCCACACCCTCAGCATCGAACTCGCACCCAAGCGAATTCGCGTCAACTCCGTCAGCCCCGGCTATATCGAAACCTCGATGTTCCACGACAACATCACCGCCGATGCCCATGCCGCTGTCATCACTCGGGTAGTGATCGGCCGCCTCGGCACCGCCGACGATGTCGCCGCCGCCGTCGCCTTCCTCGCGCCGCAGGCCCGGCGTCCGGCACCTACCCACCGCCACCAGCCCGACGTCGTCGGGCGTGATTCGCGCCCGTCGGGTGCGCAGAAAATCGCGGAGCTGCTCGCGGCGACGCAGTGTCACCGCCGGGGATTCGCCGACCATATGTCACGGTAACGGGCCCGCCGATGCCAGCGCCACGAATTACACCGTGGCGCAGACGGTTCGGACACCTGTGGATCAGTCGGTGAGCCCGAGGATGTTCATCGTTTCGCCCATGATTTGGTGGCCCGCGTCGTTGAGGTGCAGGCCGTCGCCGCTGTCGAGGTCGGGGCGGATGAAGTCCGGGTCGTCGGGGTTCTCGACGGCGGCGGCGATATCGAAGACGGCGTCGAAAACCGCTGTGGTGCGCAGCCATTCGTTGACCTGGCGGCGGACCACGCGGCCTTCGGCGACATTGAGGTCCGGGTAGATGACACCGGCGAAGGGGCCGATGGTGTTGGCGTAGACCGCGAGTCCGGCCGCGTGGGCGCGTTCGGCTAGGGCGGTGAAACCAGCGATGAGGTCCGCGGCGGATGCGGTGCTGTTGTCGAGAATCAGGTCGTTGATGCCGAAGTTCAGGACGACGTGGGTGACGCCGGGGACGTCGAGCACATCGCGATCGAAGCGAGCCAGGCCGTGTTCGCCGATCTGGTCGGTCAGTAGGCGAGTACCGCTGATGCCCTGGTTGAGCACCCAGCCCGTGGTGAGGCGTGCGTTGAGGACATCGACCGAGCGACGGTTGGCGCCGCTGGTGGAACCGACGCCTTCGAACCAGGAGTCGCCGAATGCGACGACGATTGGAGCATCGGCGGTGGTGAGCACGTCGGCGCCGGTCACATAGAAGCGCGAGGTGGCCTCCTCGGCGTCGGATAGCGCCACCGCGGCGGTCTGGTCACCGTCGGCGACGTAGCTGGATTCCATCGGCAAATGCGAGAACGGTGCCGGCCCGGTCTCGTCCGGCAGGTGGACGCTCAGTGCCAGATCCATACCGGCTGTCGTCGCGAAATCGACTGTGTCGCTGATGATGTCGGCACCCGCCGGAATTGTCGTGTGCGTCTTGCCGTCGAAGAGCAGTGCGGTATCGGTCTCGGTCACGATCTCCGCGCCGGACTTGCGCACCGCGATGCGGGCCGCGCCGATGGTCACCGGCGTCGCGCCGTAGCGATTGGTGAGTCGCACCCGCAGCCGCGCGCCGCCGCCGACCAGGTGCAGCACCTGGCGCACCGTGTGGTCGGCGAAGCCGCGCGGCTCGGCCAGGCGGATCCGTTCGATGGGGTCGACCAGGGTGGAACGGAAGGTGGCGACCCAGTGCGGGGTGGCAGTCATCGGAAGCTCCATTTAGTTGCGGTGAGGAATATTGCTCTGACAACAATCTAGCGCGTATGTTCCGCATGTCAACTATCCTCAACGCAACTACCTGAGCTAGGCTCGGATTCGTGACCGCAGACCTCTTCGATGATCCGAGGCTCACCACCATGGGCTTGCTCTACGAGGCGCACGAGGGCCTGCATGCGAGGTTGGAGCCGACCTGGCGCAAGCACGGCCTGTCGGGACTGGACGGCAACGCGCTGATGCGGCTGAGTCGCTCACCGGGACGGCGGCTGCGGATGACCGATCTTGCGGCGCAGACGAACCTGTCCACCAGCGGCGTCACCCGCCTGGTCGATCGGCTGCAGCGCAACGGTTTCGTGCGACGTGAACTCGATTCCGTGGACCGCCGCAGCGCCTACGCCGTACTCACCGCGGCGGGCGCGGCCAGGCTGGCCCGCGTGCTGCCCGAATACATCGAGGTCATCGAGCGGTGGTTCACCGGTCTGCTCACCACTGACCAACTCGACGGCTTGATCACCGGACTGCGCATCATTCGCGACGCGGTCCGCCCGGAGGCGACCGCCCGCCAGCCGGACTAGATCAAATCGTTTGCACTGGGTATCTGATTTATTCGATCGCTTCGATGAGGCGGGTGGTGAGCTCGCGGATGTGGGCGATGAGTTCAGGGGGTTCGTGGATGCGGCAGGCGAAGCCGAAAATCCCGATGTAGACGGCTAATTCGTCGAGCGAGTTGGAGCCGGTGCGCAGTAGGCAGGTGCGGTCGTCGATCGCCTCGATGAGGCCGACGGTCGGGGCGATCCGTTCGGCGGCCACCTGTGCGGGGACGTACAGGGTGACGCGGGCGGTGTAGCGGTAGGGGGAAGTCGTTGTGCCGCTGGTGATGTAGCGGGCCAGATCGGCATCGGGGGATTCACGGGGCGTGCAGCGCGGGCCGGTGGGGATGCGCGGGCGCAGGCGGTCGACGCGATAGGTGCGCCAGTCGGCGCGGTCGACATCCCAGCCGATGAGGTACCAGTGGCGGCCCGTGTGGACCAGGCGATGCGGTTCGGTGGTCCGCAATGCCGTTGCGCCGCTGTGGGTTCGGTAATCGAAGCGCAGGTGGTGACTGTCGCGGATCGCGCCCGCGATCGCGGTCAATACATCGGGGTCGACGGTGGGACCCGCGGAAGGCACTGTGACGGTGACCGATTGGAGCAGGCTGATCCGGTGCCGTAGCCGGGAGGGCAGCACCTGTTCCAACTTGGTGAGCGCGCGCAACGAGCTGTCCTCGATACCCGCGATGGTGCCGCCCGCCGCGGTGCGCAGTCCGACCGCCACGGCTACCGCCTCGTCATCGTCGAGCAGCAGCGGCGGCAGTTTCGCACCGGCACCGAGGCGGTAGCCCGCAACACCGGCGGTGGCGTCCACCGGATAGCCGAGGTTGCGCAGCTTGTCGATATCGCGACGCACGGTGCGCACATCGACTTCGAGGCGTTCGGCGAGTTCGGTGCCGGTCCAATCGCGTGGCGTCTGCAATAGCGACAGCAATCGCAGCAGTCGCGCGGAGGTCTCCAACATGGCTAGAAGTCTGCCCTATACCTAGGGCCAATCCTGTCCTAGGCGGCTCATATCGTAGTTCTCATGACCACAGAGATCACCCCGTTCCGTATCGAAATCCCGCAGCAGCAGCTCGATGACCTGCGTAATCGGCTCGACGGCGCGCGGTGGCCCGCACCGCTGCCCGGCGACGGCTGGGACACCGGCGTGCCGACCACCTGGTTGCGCGGGCTGGCCGACTACTGGCGCACCGAGTACGACTGGCGCGCGGCGGAGGCCCAGCTCAATGCCTATCCGCAATTCACCACCGAGATCGACGGGCAGCGGATTCACTTCCTGCACGTCCGTTCGCCCGAACCCGATGCCCTGCCGCTGCTGATGACGCACGGCTGGCCCGGTTCGGTCGTCGAATTCCTGGACGTGATCGGTCCGCTGACCGATCCGCGCGCGCACGGCGGGGACCCGGCCGACGCCTTCCACCTGGTCATTCCGTCGCTACCCGGCTACGGATTCTCGAGTCCGGTCGTCGATGATGGCTGGAGCACCGAACGGATCGGCGCGGCCTGGGCCGAACTCATGCGCCGGCTCGGCTACGAACGCTATGGCACTCAGGGCGGCGATATGGGTGCGTCCGTCAGCCCGCAGGTGGGCCGCGCCGCGCCGGACCATGTCGTCGGAGTGCATTGCAACGGTGGACCCGCCCCGATCCCACCGACACATCAACTGTCCGAAGAAGAGTTGGCGAGCCTGACCGATCTCGAACGCGACCGGATCCGGCGCATCCAGGCGTTCATGCAGGAGGAGTTCGGCTACATCGCCATCCAGTCCACTCGCCCGCAGACCTTGGCGTATGGGCTGGTGGATTCGCCGATCGGCCAGCTCGCCTGGATCATGGACAAGTTTCGGGAGTGGACCTATCCGCGAAATGCGGACCCGGACAAGGTCATCGACCGGGATAGGCTGCTGACCAATGTGATGCTGTACTGGCTCAACGGCACCGCGGGCTCGGCCGCCTACGTCGGTTATGCGCAGCGCGGCGGCTGGGGCACGACCAACCCGAACTCCGGTGTGCCGACCGCGGCCCTGGTTTTCGCCCACGACATCGTCATTCGCCGTTACTGCGAGACCGAGAACACCATCACCCGCTGGAACGATGTGGATCGCGGCGGACACTTCGCGGCCCTGGAGGAACCGGTCCTGCTGACCAACGACATTCGCGAGTTCTTCCGCGATCTGCGCTGAAAACGTGGGCCTGTTCCGGCATGTCGCGGCCGGAGCAGGCCCACAATCTAGGTCAGCACGATGTGGTTGGCAGGGGTGGTGCGCATGAGTGAGCCGAGACGGATTACTCAGGAACATCGAGAGGACTTCTGGCGGCGCTGCGGGTGGTCGCCCGAGCTGCCCGAGGCCGAACGCCGCACCATCGAAGACGTCTGGGACGACGAGTCGATCGATCTGGCGGAGCTGTTCGGCTGGTGATCACGCGGTGAGTTCGCCCGCCCGCTGCCACGAATTCCGCTCCTCGGCGAAGGCCGCCGCCTGCATGGCACGGAACTCCTCGATCGATGACGCGTTGTCGGCGAGGAACTTTCGGTAGTCCGCGAGCGCGAACTCGCCGTCCTCGGCCCGCACCTCGACCTTGCCCGTGGCGAAATCGGCACGCAGGTCGAGCAGTTCGTCCGCGCCGACCGGATACCAGCGGATGCGATCGAAGTAGCGCAGCAGCCAGGGGGAGTCGTCGGGACGGTCGCCGGGGTTGCGGTGGTTCCAGACTTGGGTTGTGCGGCCGACGAATTGGTAACCGCCGGGGCCTTCCATGCCATAGATGCACAGGTACGCGCCGCCGATGCCAACGGCGTTCTCGGGGGTCCAGGTGCGGGCTGGGTTGTACTTCGTGGTGACCAGCCGGTGCCGCGGGTCGGTCGGGGTTGCGACCGGTGCGCCCAGGTAGACATCGCCGAGACCGAGCACCAGATACTCCGCGCCGAACACGGTGTCATAGACATCCTGCACCGAGCCCAATCCGTTCATGCGCCGGATGAATTCGATATTCCACGGGCACCACGGCGCGTCGGCCCGCACGCCGTGCATGTAGCGGGTGATCGCCTCCCTGGTCGAGGGATCGTCCCAGGACAGCGGCAGCTGCACGGTTCGGCTCGGAACGACGAGCTGATCCGAGGCCGGGATGTACTGTTCGGCCTCGGTGAGCAGATCGAGCAGCGTGGCTACGGGCAGGACCGCCGGATCGACCCGGATCTGTAGCGAGCGGACACCCGGGGTCAGCTCCGTCACGCCGCGCACACCGACCGCGAGCAGGTGCTGGTGCAGCGCATGCACGCGGGCGCGCAGGCCGAGATCCAGTGTCATGGTGCCGTATTCGACCAGGACGCCGTCGTTGCCCTGGCGGCGGTAGGTCACCCCGGTCTCGTCGTCGACATCGGTGCGGCGCAGCACACCGTCATCGCCGTCGCCGCCGGAGGAGAGCACCGTGGACCACGCCGCGCGCCGAGCCGGGCCGAGCTCACGGATCGAGGCGGCACGATCGCTGCGGATCGGTACGAAGCGCACGGCGTCGCCGGGGGAGAGCTGGCCGAGCTTCCAGCGATCGGCGGCGACCACGGTCACCGGGCAGACGAAGCCGCCAAGGCTTGGTCCATCGGGGCCGAGCAGGATGGGGGTATCGCCGGTGAAGTCCAGTGCCCCAACCGAATACGGGGTGTCGTGGATGTTGGAGGGGTGCAGCCCGGCCTCGCCGCCATCGGTTCGGGCCCACTCGGGTTTCGGACCGATCAGCCGGACGCCGGTGCGATCGGAGTTGAAATGCACCTCGTAGTCGGTGCCGATGATGGTGTCGAAGTCATTGCGCGTGAAGAACTCCGGTGCGCCGTGCGGCCCCTCGGTGACGGCCAGTTCCCAGCGCCGGGACAGCACCGGCTGCTCCTCCATCGGCACCCCGGTCGCGACTCGGCCGACCTGCGCGCCGAGCTCGAGCTTTTCACCGACCCGCAATGCGCTGCCCTCGCTGCCACCGAACTTGCCGAGCGTGAATGTGGCTGTGCTGCCCAGGTATTCGGGCAGTTGGATACCGCCTGCGAGCAGCACATAGCAGCGCATGCCGGGGCCGCGCACCGCGCCGATCTCGAGTACGCCGCCCGCCGGAACCAGCACCGTCCGCCACTGCTGCACGGGAGTCCCGTCGACGGTGACGTCGGTGGGCGCGCCGGTGACGCACACCCAGGTCGGCACGGAGAATTTCAGTGCGGGGCCGCCGAGGGTGCATTCGAGACCCGCCGCACCCTCGGGATTGCCGAGCGCCCGGTTGCCGAGTCGGAACGACAGATCGTCCATCGGTCCCGACGGGGGGACGCCGATATGCCAGTACCCGATCCGACCGGGCCAATCCTGCACGGTGGTCAGCATTCCCGGCCGCAACACCTCGACTCGGGGCATCGCATCGTTCATCGTTTCGGGCTTCGCGCGCACCCGATCGGCCACGCCCGTGAATTGCCCGGATATCGAAGTCGCAGAAGCGATTTCGGGCGGCGAATCGGTCGTGTCGACGCCGGTGTTCGCGACGAGCCGCACGCGGTGGTCTCCGCTGATCGGGTGTGCCCCATCGTCGGTCCGCGTGCTTGCCGAACCGATCGGCCGCGCCGCACCATTCGCCGACAGGTCGGTCACGGTCATCGGGTCACCACCATCCGCACCGGCGTGGGATCGAAACCATTGCAGGGGTTGTTGATCTGCGGGCAGTTCGACACCAGCACGAGCGTGTCGATCTCGGCGCGCAGGGTGACTTTCTTGCCCGGAGCGGACAATCCGTCGACGATGCCGAGCGTGCCGTCGGCCTCCACCGGCACATTCATGAACCAGTTGATATTCGAGACCAGATCCCGTTTGCCCAGACCCCATTTCAGCGCTTCGGCCAGGAAGTTCTCCACGCAGGCGTGCTGGTGCGCGGTGTGGTGGCCGTAGCGCAGCGTATTGGACTCCTGGGAGCAGGCGCCCGCGATGGTGTCGTGGTTGCCGACCTCATCGGCGACCACGGTCATCAACGCGGTACCCGCGTCGGTCAGCAGCACGCTGCCGGTGCCGAGAAAGATATTGCGCTGCGCGGTGATGGTGGCCTGTGCGCTGTAGCGGTCGGTGTGGTCGGCGGCGGCGTACAGCAGGCAGTCCACCGCCTGATTGCCGTGCAGGTCGATGATGTCGAGTTGGTCACCCGCGCGGACCACCGTCGACCAGGGCGCGCGGGCGGGAACGGTTTCGTCGAGCACGATGGTGCGCGTCGGTGCCGAGGTCATGCCCCTACCTCCAGAGTCGCGGCCGTCCAGGCCTGTTCGGTGTTCTGCACGGCCCGCAGGTACTCCGGATCGGAATTATGCTGCGCGGCAAGCTCTTCCGGTGCAGACCAGGCGACGATGTCGAGATCCGTCGCGGCGCGGTCGTCGAGTGGATGCGCGGTGTCGGCGATCAGCAGGACCACCGGCAGATGGATGAGCAAGTCGACCGACGCGCCCGGTGCCGCGCTGCCGATGGCGGTCAGCGCGCCATCGGATTCGACACGGACGCCGCGGAAGAAGGACACGGTCGGCGCGACATCCCGCGGCTCGAGGCCCTGTTTGGTCCCCGCGAGCCGCAGCAGCCCGCGCGCCTGCGCCGTCGGTCCGCAGAGGGTGTCGTGGTGGCCGGAGGTATCGGCGACGACGGTGGCCAGCACCCGCCCCTGATCCGACAGCAACGGATGCCCGATGCTCACATACGCCTGCCACGGAACCTTCACCGTATCCGCGACATTCAGCCGCTCCCACGGCGCGTCGGCGCGCAGCAGCAAAACGTGCGCGCACGCGGCACCGGCGACATCACGCAACCGAACCCTGGTCCCACGACCGAGCACGATATTCGCGTACCCGCCCGCCGGAATGCGTTGCGCGAAGGTGATCTTCGCCGCCGCCACATCATCCGGCAGCTCCGGCCCCGCAATCTCGGCGGCCGCCGCCTGCGACCGGGCGTGCACCCGCGCTCCAGTAGTGGAAGCTGTGCTGGTCATCGTTGATCCTTTCGGTGCGATATGTCGGGCACCCGAGCTGTCGCTCACTGAAGCGGGACTGCGCTCCGCGGTGAGCGCGGATGGTGCGCGGCGGCGGGTATTCGGCCCACCGCCGCGCACCATCGGTCAGGCGGGTTGGGCAGCGGGTTCGAGGGTCTCCTCGTTCTTCGGCCCCGTGTTGACGACGCGGTGCACGACAACTCCGACACCGATCACCACCAGCACGAAAAGCGGTGCGGCCCAGAGCATCCACCAGCCGCCGCCATTGGGCGTGTAGACCTCGGCGCGTGGCCAGGCCAGGTTCACCGCCATCGCGATGCCCCAGACCACGGCGAGCGCGTTGATCGGAATTCCGAAGCGCCCCAGGCTGAACAGCGAGCCGTCGTCGCTGTCCCAGCCTTTGATCCGGCGCACCAGGAGCGGCACCGTGACCAGCAGGTACGCCAGATACAGCGTCACGATGCAGACGCTGGCCAGCGTCGCGAAGATCGCGGCATTGCCGAGGTTGAGGACGAGCAGGCCGATGCCGAGCACACCGATGATCACCGACGGCAGCACCGGGGTGCCGTAGCGCGGATGCACGCTGGCCAGCCGGCGGGCGAAGGGCAGCTTGCCATCCCGGGCCATCGAGAACATCAGGCGCGAGCCCGCGGTCTGAATTGCCAAGGTGCACACCGTGATCGCCACCGCGACACAGCCGAGCAGCACCTTGCCCGCGGGACTGTCGAGCTTGGCGGTGAGCACATAGGCCAGGCCCTCAGTGGACAGCGAGCCGTCGTCCAGGCTCGGCGCCGCCATCAGCGCGCCGAGCAGCAGCAGTCCGCCACCCAGCGCGGAGACCGAGAGCGCGGTCAGGATGGTGCGCGGGGCGACCTTGCGCGGGTTCTTCGTCTCCTCGGAAAGTTCACCGGCGGAATCGAATCCGACCATCACGTAGGCGGCCATCAGACCGGAGACGAGGAATGCGGCCCAATACGGTCCCGGCGCGGCCTGATCGGTCTGCAGCACCACGCCCGGACCGCGCTCGGTGTGAGTGAAGAACAGCGCGATGATCGCGAGCACGCCGACGATCTCCACGGTGACGCCGATCGAATTGATCCGCGACATCAGATCGATGCCGATCACATTGATCACCGTGGTGAGCACCAGCAGGATGCTGCCGAGCAGTACCGCGTTGGTGGCGCCGGAGGTCGAGGTGAGCGCGGTATCGTCGCCGACGATCTGGAATCCGCTCCAGATCGATGGCAGCACCACCTGCAGTGCGATGGCCGCGGCGGCGGCCGTGACGATCTGCGCGATGACCATCATCCACCCCGCGAACCAGCCGACGACCTCGCCGCCGAGTCGCCGCGACCACTGGTAGATGCAGCCCGAAATCGGGTAGCGCGCGGCCAGTTCGGCGAAGTTCAGCGCGACCAGGAACTGGCCGGCGAAGACGATCGGCCAGGTCCAGAAGAAGGCGGCGCCGCCGAACGAATAGCCGAAGCCGAAGAACTGGAAGATCGTGGTGAGGATGGAGACGAAGGAGAAACCGGCCGCGAACGAGGCGTAGCGGCCCAGTTTGCGGTGTAGCACCGGCTGATAGCCGAAGCCGGCGAGGTCGGCGTTGTCCCGGTTGGTGTCGGGCGGTGGGAGGACGGGGGCGAGTGAATCGACTTTGGTGGCCATGGGGGTTCCTTCGCGAGCGGCCAATACCTATCAGATGACAGTTTTGCGTTCGCGATCGCGCTTACGGTGTCCCCCGTGTATCGCTTCCGGGAACCCCGGTAACTTCTGCGTTGCCGCTATTTCTGTCGAATGACAGAAACCTCACCATCGGCGCTGACGTATTCGGATCCACCAGACCGGTCTGAACGCTACGGCGGCGGATGGCCGTACTGGACCCGGTGCCAGAATGGCGACGTGGCAAATCTCGGTCCCGGCCGTCCCCGTCTCGACCAGCGACCTCGTCGCGGTCGGACGCCGCGCGCCGAGATCCTCGACGCCGCCGGTGAGCTGTTCACCACCAACGGCTATGCCAATACTTCGACGCGCGCGGTCGCGGATGCGGTCGGGATCCGGCAAGCTTCGCTCTACCACCACTTCGCCGCCAAGGACGACATCCTCGACGCGCTGCTCGCCGAAACCATCGCGGGCCCCTTGGCGCTCGCCGAACGCCTGCGCGAGATGTCGGAGCCGGTGCACACCCAGTTGTACGCGCTCGCCTTGTTCGACGTGCGCCAACTCTGCGCCGCCCAGTGGAATCTCGGTGCGCTGTACCTGCTTCCGGAGTTGCGCACCGAGCGCTTCGCCGCCTTCCGGCTGCGGCGCGACGAACTACGCGGGCACTACGAAACTTTGGCCGCGGCGGTTATCGAGGAGTCGGGCGGCTCGAGTATCGAGGGCGCCGAGGGTCTGCCGTTCCGGCTCGTCGAAACGGTGATCAGCATCCGCTCCGACGAGGGCAGTGCGCCCGCGTCCGCGCAGCGCGCGATTCCGGACGCGATCATGCGCATGCTCGGCTGGTCCGGCGATGTGGCGCAACTGCGGGCCGCGGCAAGCGAACTGCTGCGGCGCGCACCGTCCTGAATCGTTCGCGGATCAGGACTTTCCGCTGGTAGCCACCCAATTCATGCCCCAGCCGTAGGCCAGATCGACGGCCTGATTGAGAAAGATCGACGGATCGGTGGGGCGGGGCAGAAATACGCCCTCCCGCCGAACGACGAGCTCACCATTGATGTTCTCGATGAGGGCGAGCACCATGCGGCGCGAGTTGTTCGTGCACCCATCGACACTCATTTCGATCGGCGCGGCGCCCATCGGATACAGCGTCGCGGTGGCTCGAACACCGCGGAAGTCCGTCGCACCTTCGTAGAGCGAGGCGAACACCAGGATTCTGCGGAAGTCGGCCGTGTGGTCGAGGTTGATATCGAGATTCTCGCCGGTCGCGCTGCCGCCCGTGCGGTCGTCCTTGTCGAGCAGGATGTAGGGCGGATTCGTCAGCGATCCGAAATTGCCGATGGCATGGATGGTGCCCTTGGATCCATCCTGGAGCTCCCACAGGCAGCAGAGGTCCAAGTCGAGCGTGTCACCGGTCTTGCGCTTACCGAAGATGCCTTTGCCCGACGGGGAGGACCAGTTCAGGTTCACCCGCATCACGCCCCCGGTGGCACCGGTCTTGGTAAGCGAGACCGCCGGAGCCTCCTTGGTCAGCGAGATCTTGCTCATGTTGATCGGCGGTGCGGGTGCGGCGGGCGGTGGTGCGAACTGCTGGGCCGGTGGCGGGAACTGGGGGACCGGTGGCGCGGCCTGCTGGGCTGGTGGTGCGAACTGCTGCGCTGGTGGTGCGAACTGCTGGGCTGGTGGTGCGGCGTGCTGAGCCTGCGGCGCGACCTGCGGCGCCGGGGCCGGTTCTTCGTCGACCGAAATCCCGTAATCGGTTGCCAGCCCGGCCAGCCCCGAGGCATAGCCCTGTCCGACCGCCCGGAACTTCCAATTCTCCTGTCGCCGATACAGTTCCCCGAGGACGAAGGCGGTTTCCGTCGTCGCACCGACACTGTCGAAGCGCGCGACCTCCGCGCCGTTCGCCGAATCCACCAGCCGCACATAGAGACCCTGGAACTGCCCGAAGGTGCCGCCGTCCGCGGAGGCCGCGATCACGACGGTCTCGATCTGCGACTCGACCTGAGACAGGTTGACCGACAACACATCCAGCACCGACGGGCCCCGGTTCTTGCCCTCGTACCGCACCGCCCCGGACGGATGGCCCGGCTGGTTGTAGAAGACAAAGTCGTTATCCGAGCGCACCTTGCCACCGGCGAGCAGCAGCGCGGACGCGTCGGCATCGGGCACGCCGGGCCCGGCCTGCCAGCCGAGTTCGACTCGAACCGTGGACATCGGCACCGCGACGTTGGCGCCCTTGATCATCGACATTGAGTACCCCCGAATTCGTTGGCTGCGACTCTACAGCGTGTCTCCCAACCAGTGCGGGCCGGTAAACACCGTCCTTCTCGGACGCCCTCGACTCACGCTGGTGCAGGGTGAGTGTCGGTTTCCGCGTCGCTCGGGCCGGTTTCACCCACACACGAGTGTGGGCCAGCGCCTTCCCGTCGGCGGACGGCCCCGGCCGCGCGACGGCCGGACCGCTGTCGACGACAGCCACTAGTCCTTGCCGCGGGTCGCCTTGAACTCGAAGCCCCAGTTGTAGATTCGGGCGATCTCGCGAATACCGCCGCCTGGTGCGCCCGAGGGCGGCCGGATGAAGGTGCCGTCGCGGCGTACGACCAAGTCGCCGTTGAGATTCTCGATATGCGCGAGGATCACGTCACGGGAGTTGTCTTGGCAGCCACTGATGATCATTTCGATCGGCGGCGAATTGAGCGGGTACAGCGTGGCGGTGGACTGCACGCCCTGGAAATTGTTCGCGCCCTCGTAGATCGAGGCGAAGACCAGGATCCGGCGGAACTGCGCGGTGTGGTCGAGATTGATATCAAGGTTCTCGCCGGTCGTGCTGCCGCCGGTGCGGTCGTCCTGGTCGAGCCGGATGAAGGGCGGACGGTCCAGCGCGCCGAACGAACGATCGAGGGCGCGAACCGATCCGATCCGGCCGTCGGCCAGCTCGAAGAAGCAGCACAGATCGAGATCGAGGGTTTTGGCGCGCTTGCGGCCGAACAGCCCGCCACCACCAGCGGTCTGCGCGATGGTCCAATTCAGGTTGACTCGCATGGTGCCCGAGGTGGCCCCGTGCTTGGTCAGCGAGACCGACGGCGCTTCCTTCGTCAGCGAGACCTTGCTGAGGTTGACCGGCCCGCCAGTGGGAGGCGCGGACTGGGGAAATTGGTTGGGCGGCCCGTACGGCTGCGACACCGGGTTCGGCGGATACCCGGGCGGCGCGGTCGGCGGCTGTGGCGCGTACTGCTGCTGCGGTGCGGGCTGCGGGAACGTCGGTGTTGGCGGCGCATACTGCTGCGGCGGCGCGGGCGGAGTGTACGGCGGCGGTGGCGGCGCGTACTGCTGCGCGGCAGATGGGGTGGATGGCGGCGGCGCGTACTGCTGCTGCTGAGGTGGTGGTGGTGCGTATTGCTGCTGCGGCGGTACGGGTGAGGCCGGCGGCGGTGGCGCGTATTGCTGCGGCGGCGGCGCGGGCGCCGGATCATCGACCGAGATACCGAAATCGGTAGCCAGCCCGGCGAGTCCGGTCGCATACCCCTGCCCGACCGCACGGAACTTCCACGCCCCCTGCCGCCGATACAGCTCACCGAGCACGAACGCGGTCTCCGAGGTCGCGCCGCTGCTATCGAAGCGCGCCGCCTCCGCACCGCTCACCGCATCGAGCACCCGCACATACAGACCGTGGAGCTGCCCGAACGTCCCACCGTCCGCGGACGCCGCGATCACGATGGTGTCGATCTGCGGTTCGACCTGGGCCAGATTCACCGACAGCGTATCGATGACCGTCGGCCCCTGCCGCTTACCTTCATGGCAAACCGCGCCGGACGGATGGTTCGGCTGGTTGTAGAAGACGAAGTCGTTGTCCGACCGCACCTTCCCGGACACGAGTAACAGCGCGGAGGCATCCGCATCCGGAACCCCTTGACCCGACTGCCACCCCAGCTCGACGCGGACTGAAGACATCGGCACCGCGACATTGGCGCCCTTCATCATCGACACTCTGCCAAGGTATACGACCCGGGCACACCCTGTCTGTCCGTTCGACGGGCCCCGGATCAGCGAGTGGGCGGCGCGATCTGCCAGTGTGTCTGCAGCGCACCGGCGATCTCCGGCAGCACCGTCACCGGCACCCGCTTACGCCGTAGCATCGCCCGAATCTCGGTGACCTGCTCGCGTTTGCGCATGTCGTAGGCACCGGATACGGGCTGGCGCACCGGCGGGATGGACAACAGCACTAGCTCACCGTGGCGCTCGTCGCCGCCGATCAGATCCAGCGCGAGCGACCAGCGGGCCCGCTCGTCGAGGGTGAACCGCCCCGCCACCACCCGATCCCAGTCGATACTGGATTCGCGCCACGGCGTGCGCCGATAGATCGCCCCGTCGGTGAGCACCACGACATCCCGGCCGAACAGCGCGACCAGCAGCGCGATCCCCGCGATCGCACCGGCCAGCAAGCCGGTGAAGACCCGGTTGAGCCCGAAGCCGGCGACGATCGCCCCGCTGACCAGCACGGTGACCACGATCCCGAGCGTCCCGTACAGCATTGCCCGCCGGGTCGGAACCACACCCGCGCGCACCATCGTCATCTCGACCTCCCGCATACCGTCCCTCACCGTAGTCGCTCCGATACTGCGGCGGTCTCCGGACCGGCGGAGCCTCAGGACTCGAGCGCGACCGCGGCTTCGCCGGTGTAGACGAGGAACTGCAGGCTCTGCTGGAAGTACAACTGCACCGACTGAGCGTCGTGGGACAGATAGCCGATGGACAGGTCCTGACCCAGCCGCAGGTCGAAGTCGCCGCCGCGGGTCGTCAGCACGAACGCGCCGTCGATGGCCGGCGCCCAGATGATCTCGCCCTCCGGAATGAGCCGTTCGATATGGGTGCGGATCGGGTGCCCGTGGTCGGAGGTCTCGCTGACCGCGGTGTACAGGTCGGCGCTGAGCAGCACCGAATACGGCCCGTCGACGCCCGCCAACCGCAGCGCGCTCAGCGCCTGGGCGACGGCCTCGGGCACCAGCCGCGGATCGCTGGGCAGCGTGATCGGGTCGTTGGACGAACTCGCCCGGATACCGGTGATATTCGCGGCCTGGTAGCCCTCGAAGATGGCCCGGTCCTCGGCGAAGGCGATCTTGCGCGCGGACTCCTTCACCGCATCCAGATCGGTGTCCTTCGCGCCGCGCTCGACATCGTCGAGTTCCTCGCGCGAGAGCGTGAACGGCACCCGCAGCTCGACCAGCGGCGCGACCACGCGCTGGCGGGCCTGCACGCCCTCGTCGGGGGCGGTGATGGTGGTGGTGCGGCCGAGTCCGACGGCGGAGTAGTCGGCGCCGTGCGGGCCGGACAGGTCGACCACGCGACGACCCGCGATATGGCGCTTGAAGGTGCGCGTCGCCTCGTCCTCGATCGCCGTCCAAGCCTCGGCGGTGATCGGCGCGAGTTCGCGATGGAGGTTATTCATTGCTGCGTGCTCCTTTTCAACGTGCCGATACCGAGTGCGCCACTACCGTTGCCAACACCGTTGGGCGACAAGGATTCCCCGATCGCTTCGGCCGCGGGCGCATCCGGGAGGTTGTCGAAGAAGTCGGCGGGCGGGGTGAAGAACAGCGTGCCGGTGACCGCGATGGAGAAATCGAGGATGCGGTCGTAAGCGGCGTCATCGGTGCCGACGAACATGCGGGTGAGCATGGTCTCGGTGACGCTCGGGGTAGCCGCGTAGGCGATGTAATAGGTGCCGAATTCCCCGTCTTTGACGCTGCCGAAAGGCATATTGGCGCGCACGATCTGACGTTCGGTGCCGTCGGGATCCACCAGGGTATTCACCGCGACATGCGAATTCGCGGGCTTGTCCGCATCGGAGAGTTCGAAATCGTCCAGCTTGGTGCGGCCGATCACCTGCTCCTGCTCTTCGACCGACAGCGCCCGCCACTGCGGCATGGTGTGCAGGTACTTCTGCACGATGACGTAACTGCCACCGGCGAATTCGGGATCCGCGTCGCCGATGAGCGCCGCGCCTGCGGCGGCAGCGCCCTCGGGATTCTCGGTGCCGTCGACGAATCCGAGCAGATCGCGCTGTTCGAAGTACCGGAATCCGACGGTCTGGTCGACGATGGTCACCGCGTCCGCGAGCCGGTCGCCGATCGTCATCGCCAGTTCGAAACAGGCGTCCTGGGTTTCGGCCTTGATGTGGAACAGCAGATCGCCGGGTGTGGCCGGGGCGGTGTGGTGTTCGCCGGCGAAGATCGGGAATTCGTGGAGTTCGGCCGGGCGCGCTCCGGTGAAGAGCCGATCCCAGGCGAGCGAGCCGATCGAGGTGATGCAGACGAGTCCGGCACCCGGCACGCGAAATCCAACCGAACGCCGCAGACCCGCTAGATCGGCGAGTAGTTCGCGCACTGCCGACTCTCCGCCCTCGTCGATGGTGGCGACGAGGAAGATCGCGGCCGGTGTCAGCGGTTCGAGGATCGGCTGCGGCGCACCCATGATCAACAGCCTAGAGGTCCGCACCGTCAGATCGGCGCAGCGGTGCGCGACATCCGGCTACTACTTGGCGACCGTCAGCAGGAATGCGACATCGTCGACGGCCTTGACACTGTGCCGTGCCTTCGGCACCACCAGCAGGTCGCCCGCGGAACCCTTCCACTCGTTGGTGCCGCTGATCAGGGTCAGCGTGCCGCTGAGGATCAGCAGGGTGGCCTCGCCCGCGTTGTCGTGTTCGGCCAGGCTCTGGCCCGCAGACAGACCCACCACGGTCTGGCGTAGTGAATTGGCGTGACCGCCGTAGATCGTTTGCGAACTGCGTCCGCTCGTGGCAGTCGAGGCCAACTTGAGCTGTTGGCGCGCGACCGCAGTAAGCGATTTCTTGTCCATTGACCGCCTTTCGCACATCACATCACCCGGATCAGGGCTGGTGACACGGGCTGATATCAGCGAGTATGCCCGACGGCCGCCCGTCACGGGTTCGGTTTGATCGCCCCGCCTGAACCCGGCGTGTTCGGCGGCCGCATCGGTCGAACGTCGCTGTGCGACTGTGACTCGAGCGAGGCGGGAAGTTTGCCGATTAGTCGCCCTGTTCGTGGGTATAGCGGCGAATGCGGAACCGCAGGCCGGTGGCCGACTCGCGCCACGGGGCGGCGGCGGCGTGCCATTCGGGGCCGATGGCAGGTGCGTATGCGTCGCCATCGACCTTGGTGTCGACCTCGGTGACCAGTAGGTCGGTCGCGAAATCCATAGCGGCGCGGTAGATTTCGCCGCCACCCGCGATCCAGACATCGTCGGGAGCGCTCATCCTCATGGCCTCCGGCAGCGACGCCGCGCGTTCGGCGCCCTCGGCCGACCAATCGGGTTGGCGGGTGACCACAATATTGCGGCGGCCCGCGAGCGGCCGGAATCTGGGCGGCAGGGAATCCCAGGTTCGGCGGCCCATCACCACCGGATGACCCATGGTGACGGCCTTGAAATTCGCCATATCCTCGGGCAGCCGCCACGGAATGGTGTTCTCGAAACCGATCACCCCGTCGGGCGTCTGCGCCCAGATCAATCCGACCGTTCTCACACCGCTACCGGCGCCTTGATCGCCGGATGGTGTTGATAACCGACCACTTCCACGTCTTCGTAGGTGTAGTCGTACAGCGACGGCGCGGGCCGCAGATTCAGCGTGGGGAACGGGTACGGCTCCCGGGTCAGCTGCTCGGTGACCTGCTCGATGTGGTTGTCATAGATGTGGCAGTCGCCGCCGGTCCAGATGAAATCACCGGGCTCCAGTTCGGTTTGCTGCGCGATCATCTGCGTCAGCAGCGCGTAGCTGGCGATATTGAACGGGACGCCGAGGAACAGGTCGGCGCTGCGCTGATAGAGCTGGCAGGACAACTTGCCGTCGGCGACATAGAACTGGAAGAACGCGTGACAGGGGGCCAAAGCCATCTTGTCGAGATCGGCCACATTCCAGGCTGAGACGATGATGCGCCGGGAATCCGGATTGGTGCGCAGCGTCTGCAGCACCTCGGCGATCTGGTCGATATGGGTGCCGTCCGGAGTGGGCCAGGAACGCCACTGCACGCCGTAGACCGGGCCCAACTCGCCATTGCGGTCCGCCCATTCGTCCCAGATGGTGACACCGTGTTCGCGCAGCCAGGCCACATTGGAATCGCCGCGCAGAAACCACAGCAACTCGTAGACGATGGACTTCAGGTGCACCTTTTTAGTGGTGATCAGCGGGAAGCCTTTGGCAAGGTCGTAGCGCAGCTGATGGCCGAAGACGCTGCGGGTCCCGGTGCCCGTGCGATCCGCCTTCGCGGTGCCGGACGCCAAAACCAGTCGGAGCAGGTCCTCGTACTTGGTATCCGCATTGTTCGCCACGCCTGAGGAGCTTACCCATCCGCTAGCTGATGGACTCGGCTGCGCACCTGGCAAGCTCGGGCCATGCGCAAGCTTTACGTGATCGGCATCGGCGCGGGCGACCCGGACCAGGTGACCGTGCAGGCCATCAAGGCCATGCGGCAGGTCGAGGCGTTCTTCGTCATCGGCAAGGGGGCCGAGAAACAGGAACTGGTCGACGTGCGCACGGCGATCCTCGCCGAGCACCTCGAGCACCCCTACCGCATCGTGGAGATCGCCGATCCGCCGCGCGACCGCACCCCCGACGACTATGCGGGTGTCGTCGAGGATTGGCACGATCGCCGCTCCGCACTGTTGGAAGATGCCTTCGCGCAGGTAGACGGGGTCGGCGGCATCCTCGTCTGGGGCGATCCGTCGCTGTACGACAGCACTCTGCGCATGATCGAACGCGTCCTGGACCGCGGTGCGCAGAGCTTCGACTACGAGGTGATTCCCGGCGTCACCAGCGTGCAGGCGCTGGCCGCCCGGCACCGGATGGTGCTGCATCGCATCGGCGAGCCGGTGCACATCACCACCGGGCGTCGCCTGCGCGAAGAAGGGCCCAGTGGCTCGACGGTGGTCATGCTCGACGGCGAGTGCTCGTTCACCGAGGTGCCCGGCGACGATATGCACATCTGGTGGGGTGCGTATCTGGGGATGCCCGACGAGACGCTGATCGAGGGTCCGCTGCGCGAGGTCGAGCAGGAGATCGTCGAGCGCCGGACGCGGTTGCGCGCCGAGAAGGGCTGGATCATGGACGTCTACTTGTTGCGCTCGGGAGACGGCCCGCGGCTTTGACCGTCGCCAGTACGGGCGTCGTCTCCAGCGTGTGGATGGCCGTCAGTGCGCCGAGACGGTGGGTGAGGTAGTGGTGCAACGCCTCCGGATCCGGGCACATCGCTTGGGTGACAAGGTTTGTCGGGCCGGTGGATGAGCACTCTCGCACCCTGTCGCCGGGTTTCGCTCGACCTCGAGCGTGGCACGCGTGAACAGCGCCGATGTCAGTGCTTACCGGTAGCCTCGAAGTCGTGCCCGAGCTACCGGAAGTGGAGGCGTTGGCGCAGTTCCTGCGGGAGCACGCGGTCGGCGCTGTGGTGGGGCGTGTCGATGTGGCGGCACTGAGTGCGGTCAAGACCTTCGATCCGCCGGTGACGGCGTTGTCCGGGCGCGATGTGACCGGGGCGGGCCGGTGGGGGAAATTCCTCGGGATGGCATGCGACGGGCTGTGGTTGATCACGCATCTGTCGCGCGGCGGCTGGTTGCGGTGGATCGATGAGCCGAGTCAGACGCCGCCCAAACCGGGCGGCAAAAGTCCGCTTGCACTGCGCGCGCACTTCTTCACCCCCGAGGGCATGACACCCGCATTCGACCTGACCGAGGCGGGCACCAAGAAACGGCTCGCGGTCTACATCGTCGACGATCCGAAGCTGGTGCCCGGCATCGCGCGGCTCGGCCCGGACACGCTCGAGGTGACCGAGGAGCAGTTCGGCGAGATCCTGCACGGCGCTGCACAACGCATCAAGACCGCGATCGTCGATCAGACGCTGCTCGCGGGTATCGGCAACGCCTACTCCGACGAAATCCTGCACACCGCGAAGATCTCACCGTTCGCCAACACCAAAACCATGTCGGCCGAAACGATCTCGGTCCTCTACGAAGCCATGCGTTCGGTCCTGACCGACGCGGTACAGCGCTCGGTCGGCCAGGACGCGGCCCGGCTCAAGGGCGAAAAGCGTTCCGGCATGCGGGTACACGCCCGCACCGGCCTGCCGTGCCCGGTCTGCGGCGATACCGTGCGCGAGGTCTCCTACGCCGAGCGCTCGTTCCAGTACTGCCCGACCTGCCAGACCGGCGGGAAAGTACTGGCCGACCGCCGGATGTCGCGGCTGCTGAAGTAACGAGCGTCGGTTATCGACCGGTCGAACAGCGTGGTAGGCCGTGTCAGATCAGCGTCGGCACCTGAATGCCTTGCCAAGCAATACGTTTGGCCTTGTCCGGATCGTTCTCCAAGCGGGTGATCTCATCGATGATCAGCGTCGTACGCCGTTCCTCGGTGTAAGCGGGCCAGGACGGCAGGGGGCGACCCGTACGGGCGAACTCCAGCCAGTTGTCCTGGAACTGCCGGGTGACCGACAGCAGACCGCGCCGTCCGCCCGCGGCGGTCAGCGCACGCCCGAACGGGGAGTCGGCCGCCCCGAAAACCGGGATCAGATCGGACGCGTGGGTCGCGCCGATACCCGCGAGATACAGTGCGCGCGGGGCGAAGTCGTAGCGGTAGGCGTAGGTGGGCGCATGTCGACTGTGGCCTGCCATGGTGGTCACCGATGGCCGCCAGAACACGTAGTCGCCGCCCGCGCGGACCGCGATCTTCGGGTCGGGATAGCCGGGATAGGCCGCGATCACCCGGGATTCGAGTTCTTCGCCACCCGCGCGGGTCAACAGGGTGTGCAAGCGGCCCGGAGTGGTCGGCAGCTCGTCGGCGAACTTGGCGAACAGCGTGCCCTCATCGCGATTGGTGCCGATGATCAGTGGCAGTCGGTGCGCGGTGCCGTCGGCGATGGCGTCGACCGGAGCCTGCGGCAGATAGTCGCCGTCGACGACGGGCCCGATGGGGAACAGGCCGGGGTGTTCCCGCAGCACCTGCCCGCTGGTCTGGTCGACCGCGCGGCGAATATCGTTCGCACCGGCTGTGATCAGCGCCTTGGCCGCGGTGTCCGGGGTGGCGCCCAACCGCTCGATACAGCGACGGGCGAAGGCGCGGGCGTTCTCGGCGTTCATCGCCCAGTCGGCGGGCGGGCTCTGCGCGATGCCGCGATGGAACAGACCTTTGGCCGCGGGTGTGGCGAGCAGCGAGAGCACCGCGTGCGCGCCGGCGGATTCGCCGAAGATGGTGACATTGCCGGGATCTCCGCCGAAGGCCGCGATATTGCGCTGCACCCACTGAAGTGCGGCCACCTGATCGCGCAGGCCGAGGTTGGCGTCGAAAGGTCGCTCAGGCGTACCGAATTCACCGAAATCGACATAGCCGAACGCGCCGAGCCGGTAGTTCAGCGACACCACGATCACATCGCCGCCGACCGCGAGCCGGGATCCGGAGTACAGACCCAGCGCGGAGGTGCCGATCAGATAGCCGCCGCCGTGGATGAACACCATGACCGGTCGCGGCGTCGCCGAACGCTCGACCGGTGCGACGACATTCAGTGTCAGGGCGTCCTCACTGGTCGGCTGATACCGGCGCGGCCCGATCCGCGCACCGGACCGATGCTGCATCGCCGCCGGGCCGAACACCGTCGCGTCGCGGACGCCGGCCCACGGCAGCACCGGTTGCGGCGCCCGAAACCGCAGGTCGCCCAGTGGGGCAGCGGCGTAGGGAAGGGAGCGCCAGCGCAGCACGCGGCGGCCGAGGTGACCGCGGACGACGCCGTCCGCGGTCGTAATGTCTGTAGTTGCCACCATCTTCGAATGGTAACTACGCCCGGCGTTCCTCCAACAGACGCAACCACAGCTCGCTCACCGTCGGATAGGCGGGCACCGCGTGCCACAACGTCGCCAGCGGCACCTTGCCGACCACGGCGATGGTCGCCGCGTGGATCAGCTCACCCACTTCCGGACCGACGAAGGTGGCGCCGAGCAGCGTATCGGTGGCGGTATCGATGACGATCTTGGCGCGTCCGGCGTAGTTGTCGCGCGCCAACGACGATCCGGCGACCGCGATATCGAGTTCGACGGTCTCGACCGCGTAGCCCGCTCGACGCGCCGCCGCTTCGGTGTGACCGACCGAGGCGACCTCCGGTGCGGTGAACACGACCTGCGGCACCTGGGCGTGATCGGCGGTCGCGGCGTAGCGCGCGTCCGCGAGCGGACGTCCCTGCGCGCGGGCGGCGATGACGTCACCGCACACCCTGGCCTGGTACTTGCCCATATGCGTAAGCGCGGCACGGTGATTCACGTCGCCGACCGCGTACAGCCAGTCGCCGTCGACGCCGCGTACCGCCAGTTGATCGTCCACCTCGACGTAGCCGTCCGGGAGTCCGACCGTCGCCAAGCCGAGTTCGGCCGTCGCGGGTGCGCGCCCGGCGGCCACGATGATCTCGTCCGCCTCGATCGACGAGTCGCGCAACTGAACCGTGACGGGTCCGCCATGGATCCGGCCCGCACCGGTGTCCTTCGCCTCGGCCCGCTCCACCCGAACGGGTTCGGTCCCGAAACGGACTTTTACCCCCGCCTCGACGAGCGCCGCGGCCACCCGCTCCTTGGCGAACGGTTCCGCATTGCCCAGCAGCGCGGCACCACGCACCAGCATGGTGACCTCCGCACCGAACGCGGCGAGCCAGGTGGCCGCCTCACAGGCGACCACGCCACCACCGACGATCACCACCCGGCGCGGGACTTCGTGCAGATTCGTCGCATCCCGTGACGTCCACGGCAGCGCATCCCGCAGACCGGGGATATCGGGAATATGAGCCTTGGTCCCGGTGGCCAGCACCACCGCGTGCCGGGCCCGCAGCAGTCGGCCATCGGCCTCGACCAGCCGCGCACCCGCGAGCCGCCCGTTCCCGCGCACCACGTCGATGCGGTTGTCGGTGGCCCAGTCGACCTGCGAGCTGTCGTCATGGTTGTGCGTGAAAGCGTCGCGCCGCTTCAGCACCGCCTCGAGATCGAGTCCGCTCGCGGTGATGCCGGCCATTGCCTTCGCGCCGGAGAGCACGTGCACGGGTCGCAGCATTGCCTTGCTGGGCATACAAGCCCAATATGAACATTCACCGCCGACGAGTTCGCGCTCCACGATCGCGGCGGTCCGCTCGCTACCGGCGATGGCGTAGGCGGCGGCGTTCTCCCCGGCCGGTCCACCGCCGATCACGATGACGTCGTAGTCGGCGGGATCCGAGGTCACTGCAGATAACCCTCGACTTGACGGGCGGTGTTCTCGCGTGCCTCCTCGGGGGCCGCGCCGGCCTGGATCCGCGCTCGGCGCTGCCGAAGCAGATCCCAGGCCTGATCGAGCATCACTTCGAGTTCGGCGAGCTGCTGCCTTTCGGTCACCGGGTCGACCGCACCGGCCGTCGCCCTGGACCGCAGATCATGCTCGCGGTCGACCAGATTCTTGATACGCACCAGGATGTCCTGTTCGGTCATGCGGACCATGCTACGACTGCGCTAGCGACTGCTTGCCAGGTCGCTCGAAACGGTCAGCGCTAGCGACTGCTTGCCAGGTCGCTCGAAACGGTCAGCGCTAGCGACTGCTTGCCAGGTCGCTCGAAACGGTCAGCGCCAGCGATGCTCCGGCGATCGGAACAGCGGTTTCCAGCTCCGATCGGTTCAGCGCGGTGTAGCCGAGCGCGATGCCGAATGTGTGCGGGCCGTCCGCCGCGGCGAGCGGATGCCCCTGTGCCACGAGGTGGTGGCGGGCCAGTCCGTCGAGCGCGATACCGCGCTCCCGGCCCGCCGCTATCGCTCGCTCTTCGGTGGCGGCCGAGTCCAGTGGCACCACGATGTGGGATCCGGCGTCGTCGCCGAGCACGGCGAGGCCGCGGCGGCGCAGTTCGTCCACCACCAGTGCCCGGCGCGGCGGTACGGCCCGGCGCAGCCTGCGCAGATGTCTGGCCAGATCGCCGTGGCGGGCGAATTCGGCGAGCACCCGCTGACCCGCCGAGCTCGGGCTCGTTCCGGTGCGTTCCCGGTGTGCCACAACGGCTTCGGTGATATCGGGAGCGGCGACCAGCCAGCCGACGCCGAGGGTCGGCGACAGAATCTTACTGGTGGTGCCGAGGTGCACGACCACATCCGGTGCCATCGCGGCCAGCAGCGGCAACGGGGCGGTGTCGTAGCGCAATTCACCGTCGTAGTCGTCCTCGATGATGAGCAGGCCCGCGCGCCTGGCGAATTCGACGAGCTGCACCCGCCGCGCCGCCTGCATGCGTGTGCCCAGCGGAAATTGGTGTGCCGGAGTGCAATACACGGCTTTGATGCCGTCCGGCAGCCGGTCCACCCGCAGGCCGTCGGCATCGATCGGCACCGGAAGCACCCGGACACCGGCCGCGAGGAACGCGCCCGCGGCCCGCTGGTAGCCGGGATCCTCCATCGCGATGGTGTCGCCGGGGCGCAGTAGCGCGGCCGCGAATTCGCCTACGGCCGAACTGGTTCCGGCCGTTGCGAGTACCTCCGTCTTGCTGCCCGCGCCTAGTCCGCGATGGCGCAGTAGGTGTTCGGCGACGGCCGCGCGGTATTCCGGTTCGCCGCCGCGGTCCTTGCGGACGATGGGAGAGTCGTCGGCGGCCGCGCGCCAGGCCCGTCGCCAGGCCGACTGGTCGATCGCTTCGACGCACGGCGCGCCCGGTCCGAGATCGAGCAGTTCCGGTGCGTGTTCGGCGGTGGTGCGCGGGCTCGGGCGGGCGGGTGCTTCGGCCGGGGCGGTGGTCAGATAGGTGCCGGAGCCACGGCGGCCCGCGATCCAACCCTCCGCGTGCAGTTGGTCGTAGGCCGCGGCGACCACCGTGCGGCTGACGCCGAGGCGCTGGGCCAGGGATCGTGAGGAGGGGAGTCGATCATCCGCGCGCAGCAGGCCGGTGCTCGCCGCGGCCCGCAAACCCTGCGCGACCTGGACTGATAGTGGCTGCTCAGCGTCACGATCGAGCACGAGCGGCAGATCATCGAGCATCGCTCACCTCCCGGATTGGACTGTTCGAATTTCCGTGAATTGGCTATTCAGAAATGCCACTTTACCCTCGAAGCTGGAGACATGACCACGTCGATCAGTCCTCGGCCCCCGCTCTCACCGACCCCGCGCAGCACGCTGACCCGCGCCAAGGAACGTGGCCGGACCGACCGTGCCGAATTGGACGCGGTACTCGACGCCGGACTGGTCTGCCACCTCGGCGTGCTGCTCGGCGGCAGCCCGGTGGTGCTCCCCACTGTCTACGGCCGCGACGGCGACACGCTCTACCTGCACGGCTCGACCGGTGCCGGCAATCTGCGGGCGGCGCTGTCCGGTGATATCTCCATCGCCGTCACCCTGGTCGACGGCCTCGTCTACGCGCGCTCGGCCATGCACTTCTCCGCCAACTACCGCTCAGCGGTGGTGCGCGGCCGCGCCGTCGAAGTCACCGACCCCGACGAACGCGTGCGCGCGCTGCGAGTGATCGTCGAACACTCCGCGCCCGGGGCGTGGGATCGGGTGCGGCGCCCGAACAAGAAGGAATTGGCCGCCACCATGGTGCTCGCCCTCGATCTCACCGAGGCGTCGGTGAAAGTGCGGACCGGTGGTCCCAAAGATGACGCCGCGGATATCGAGACCGGCGGAGTATGGGCGGGTGTCCTGCCCCTACGTCAGGCGTGGGACACCCCGATCCCCTCCGATGACCTGGAGCCGGGCATCGAGGTACCCGGCGATGTACTCGCCCGGCTCGATCTCACGGCCGTCCCGGCACCCTGATCCGCGCGGCGGTGGACGCGCTCGCCGCCGCCTGCGGTTCCACCACCGTCGAGTGCGGTACCGCAGGCTCCGCCGGCCAATGCGGCTGCCGCCGAAAGGGTTGCGAATCTCCGCGCGGCGTGGGAGGCAGCGGCCGAAATCGCCGGGCCGGCCCTTTCACCAGAGTGTTACTGGTAGCGAGAGGTCGGCGGTTGTCTTGTGCACCAGGCTGCGCAGGGTCTCGGGTGTGTCGACGTGGTCGGGATCGAGGCTGACGATGGCGAGTGTGTAGGTGTCCGCGATGCGGCAGAGATAGCCCGATAGTCGGGTGCGGGGGAGGCGGTCCGTGGTGAGGCCGGGGTGGATGGCGCGGGTCGCGACACCGGTGCAACGGTGCGGGCCCAGGGTGCGCAGGGAGTCGGGGAGGTCGCCGATGTTGGAGCACAGGATGTCTCGTTCACCCGCGCCTTCGGACAGGGCGTAGGCCCAGCGGTCCGGGAGGACCTGGAGTAGTTCCTCCGGCATACCGCCCGGACTGGACATATGGCGCTCATACGCGATCCGGGATTTCTCGCGGATCGTAGCCGGGGTATCGGAGCGATCGATGGCGATCTCGGTCATCGCGAGATCGTTATCGACGCGGGGTTCGTCACGAGTGTCGATCGGCAGGCTCGCATCGATCGTGTCACCGGTAAATCCGCTGGCCCACAACATCTTCGCGATCAAGGCAATGAACAGGCTGTTGGCCGTACCGCCCTGTGCCGCAGCCGCCAGCTCCCAATCGGCCGCCGGGCATTGCAGTACCAAGCTGTGCGTCCGGGCGGTCCCTACCCCGGTGTGCTCACGGGGCGATACGGTGGTAGGCCGTTCCGGAACGCCGCTGCGCAAAGCCCGCACGATGCCGCGCAACACGATCGACCACTGACGCCACGCATCCATCCAATCCGATGCCGGCGCTCGTCGGCCGAGCGATGCGCCGCTGTGCGCACTGCCCAGCCGATCAGATTCCGCCGCAGCGGATTTCGCTGAATGCTGCGGCGTCGTCAACGGGTCGGTCGCCGTCGATCCGTCCGGCGCGCAGCCAACCCGCGGTTCGGTGCTGTGGCCACTGTCTGTGGTGGACTGTGCGTCGGAACGGTTCGAGATCGCTGTCGGGCCGGTCATAGTCGGTTGGCCGGTTGCGCGGTCGAATACTGGTCCTGGGCGATTCGGCTCCGGTGCGGCGGATTTCGCAGACGGGGGTCTACTTCGCACTGCTGGGGCGGTCAGACCGGTTCCGCCCAGGGCCTCGTCCACCGCGAGTACGAGTGCGCGGCCGTCGGCGAGTGCATGCGAGCAGGTCAGCGAGACAATCGATCCGCCGTCGTCCAGTGCGGCGGTCGATAGTCGCCAGCCCGGCCCGTATTCGGGATCGAGGTCCGCGCCTTGCTGGTCGGCCCAGCGCAGCAGATCCGCGCCGGCAATCGGGTCGTCGGTGAACTCGAGCGGATACGCCCGGGTGTTCGGCCGCCAGGCGCGGCGCGCACCGGGCACCGGTGGTCGAATCACCCTGCGCCCCAACGGTCCTACCCGCAGCGCCGCGTGCACCTGCCGCAGTAACTCCGGATCGACCCGATCGGCGGTGCGCCACAACCCCTGTAGCGCGATCGGGGTACCGAGTCCGCGATGCGTGCGCAGGAAGATGTCATCGACGACGCTGAGCCGCCCCGGACGCTGAGTAGCCCCAGCGCCGTCAGGCACGCGTGCCGTGGCGGCCCGCACCAGCGGCGAACCGTTGCGCGCCATCGAGGGCTCCGGTGAGGGCGGACAGGCCGTGCCGGTATTCGTTGTGCAGGGCCGCCTGCTCGTCCATACCGTCCTGTTCCAGCAGCGACATGCGATCCGAGCGCAGACAGGTCTGCGGCAGCGCCGCCAGTTCGGCGGCGAGTTGTTCTGCGGCGCCGCGGGATTCGTCCTTCGGTACGACCCGATTGACCAGCCCGATCTGCAATGCCTCATCGGCGGCGACGGCGCGCCCGGTGAGCACCATGTCCATGGCGCGTCCGGTGCCGATGAGGCGGGGCAGCCGGATGGTGCCGCCGTCGATCAGCGGCACACCCCAGCGACGGCAGAAGACGCCAAAGGTGCTGTCCTGCTCGGCGACTCGCATATCGCACCACAGCGCCAGCTCGAGCCCGCCCGCGACCGCGTAACCCGAGACCGCCGCGATCACCGGCTTCGACAGCCGCATGCGGGTCGGTCCCATCGGGCCGTCGCCGTCCTCGATGACCTGGTTGGAGCGTTCGGTGCCCAGTCCCTTCAGGTCCGCACCCGCGCAGAAGGTGCCGCCCTCGCCCCACAGCACGGCGACCGCCGCATCGGGATCGGCGTCGAATTCGCGGAAGGCCTCGGCCAGGGCCGCCGCGGTCGGGCCGTCGACGGCGTTGCGTGCCTCGGGGCGGTGCAGGATGACGGTGGTCACGGGTCCGTTGCGTTCGATTCGCACACTCACGAGCACGAACATACGCCGTAAAGGCGGCCTTGTGCGAAGAAATGAATTCGTGGTTCACTTCTTGTATGGCCTACCGCAGAACCCCCGCTGTCCAGGCCCGCCTGGATGCCCAGGCGGGGCTGATCGTGCAGGCCGCGACCAAGGTTTTATCCCGTGCGGGCTATGCCGGACTGTCCATGGCGGCGGTCGCCGCCGAGGCCGGCGTGGCCACCGGGACGGTCTACAAGAACTTCGGCGGTAAGGCCGACCTGGTGAGCGCGGTGTTCCGCAAGGTGGTCGCACACGAGGTGCAGGCCGTGGCGAGCGCGGCGGCCACCGGAACCGCCGTCGAGCGGGTGACCGCCGCGGTGGAGACCTTCGCAGGCCGGGCGCTGAAGAATCCCAAACTCGCCTACGTCCTACTCGTCGAACCCGTCGATACCGTGGTCGATACCGAACGCCTGCATTTCCGCCGCGCGTTCGCCGAGGCCTTCGAATCCGCTGTCGCGGAAGGTGTCTCGCGCGGCGAACTGCCCGCGCAGGACGCGAAGACCAGCGCGGCCGCGCTGGTCGGCGCCATCGGCGAGGTCCTGGTCGGCCCGCTGGCCGACGCACCGCACAGCGAATCCGTTGTGCCCGAACTCATCAGTTTCGCAATACGCGCGCTGGGTGTGCCCGACTCGTCCCGGTCCGCATGAATCAGGAGTGCTCCGATGCCGACGCATGAAGTCTTCAACCAGGTTCCGAATATCGTGCCGTTCGATGTCTCGAAGAACCCGGCCCTGCTCGACGGGTTGCACCGCGAAGGCGCTGGCTGGGCCGAACCCGAGGTACACGAACTAGGCACGCTCGCAGGCGGATTCGCGGCCCAGGAGTGGGGTCGGCTCGCCAACGAGTACCCGCCCGTCCTGCACACCCACGACCGCTACGGCAACCGTATCGATGAGGTCGAATTCCACCCGTACTGGCACGAGCTGATGAAAGTCGCGGTCGCGCACGGACTGCACGGTTCCCCGTGGCTCGACGACCGTCCCGGTATTCACGTCGCCCGTGCGGCCAAGTTCTACACCTGGGGCGTCGCCGACGCCGGGCACACGTGCCCGATCTCGATGACCTACGCCATCGTGCCCGCGCTACGGCACAACAAGGAACTGGCCGCGCGGTACGAACCGCTACTCGGTTCCCGCACTTACGATTTCGGCCTGCGCGAACCATCGACGAAGGCCGGTCTCATCGCAGGCATGTCGATGACCGAGAAGCAGGGCGGCTCCGACGTCCGCGCCAACACCACCACCGCGACACCGCAATCCGACGGCAGCTACCGCATCCTCGGCCACAAGTGGTTCACCTCGGCGCCCATGTCCGACATGTTCCTCACGCTCGCCCAGGCACCCGGCGGCCTGTCCTGTTTCCTGCTGCCGCGCGTTCTCCCGGACGACACCCGCAATCCCATTCGCATCCAACGGCTCAAGGACAAACTCGGCAACAAGTCCAACGCCTCCGCCGAGATCGAATACGAGAATGCCATCGGCTGGCTGGTCGGTGCGGAGGGCGCGGGCGTCAAGACCATTATCGAAATGGTCAATATGACCCGGCTGGACTGTGTGATCGGCTCGGCCACCAGTATGCGCGTCGGCGCGGTCTACGCCGCCCACCACGCCCGGTACCGAGAAGCCTTCGGCGCCAAGCTGATCGATCAGCCCGCCATGCGCAATGTGCTGGCCGACCTGGTGATCGAATCCGATGCCGCGACCACCGTCATGATGCGGCTGGCCGGTGCGACCGATCGCGCGAGCACCGACCCCGCCGAGGCCGCACTGCGCCGAATCGCATTGGCGGTCACCAAGTACTGGGTCTGCAAGCGTGCACCGTCGCACGCGGCCGAAGCGCTGGAATGCTTCGGCGGCAACGGTTATGCCGAGGAATCGGGCATGCCCCGCCTCTACCGCGAGGCCCCGCTCATGTCCATCTGGGAGGGTTCGGGCAATGTGGCCGCGCTGGATGCGTTGCGCGCCATGGGCCGTCAGCCCGAAACCGTAGCGGCCTTCTTCAACGAAGTGTCCCTCGCCACCGGCGCTGACCCGCGCCTCGACGATGCGATCGCCCGCCTCGGCAAAGAACTCTCCGACCTCAACGACATCGAATACCGCGCCCGCCGTGTTGTCGAACTCATGGCGCTGGTCCTGCAGGGCGCGCAGCTGGTCCGGCACGGCCATCCCGCCGTCGCGGACGCCTTTTGCGCCACCCGCCTCGGCGGCGACTGGGGCATCGCCTTCGGCACCCTGCCCACCGGGGTCGACACGGGCGCGATCATCGAACGCGCACTCGTCTGAGCCCTTTTCGAGCGGCCGGCGAAGACGGCGGTATCGCGGCGGCGTCAGCCGGCCCGGCCGCGGGCGGTCGCATCGGGCTGGTCACGCCATTGCCGGGGCGATAGGCCATGGTTGCGCCGGAACAGCCGGGTGAAGTAGCCGGGGTCGAGAATGCCGACGCGGCAGGCGATCTCACCGATCGACAGCTCCGTATCGGCCAACAGGCGGCGCGCCTCGGCCATTCGGCGTTCGGTGATCCACGCCTGCACGGTGCGTCCGGTGCGCCGGCGGACCACGGTGGTCAGATGTCCTGGTGTCATGCCGACGGTGTCGGCCACATCGCGCAGCGACAGCGGTGCGGAATGCCGCTGGTCGATCACATCGAACACCTCGGCAAGCAAGGGCTCGCCGCTGCGCCGCAGATCACCCACCACATCGGCGGCCATTCGCGCGAGGTCGATCAGCAGCAGCGTCAAATGTGCCGACGCCGCCTGGCGATACCCCTCCTGCTGCTGCGCCAGCTCGGCTTCGATGGCGGCGATCGTGCTTTCCCACACCGGACGCCGCGCCGCCGGGACGGTCAGCTCCAGCACCCCGCCCGATTGTTGGTGCAGGAAGGGAAATAGCAACGGATGCGCCCGCCATGCGGGCCAGGGGTTTCGTCCGGCACCGCCGAGCGCGGCGGGATCGAAGAAGACCGCGATTCCGCTCTCGAGGTCGGGCATATCGGTGGCCTCGACCACCTCGCCCGCCGCAACCACGTACACCACACCGGCGGACTGGAGATACAGCAGCGCGGGGAAGTCGTGAATATGTGGGCCGGGTGCAGTGCGTTCCGTGAATCGCATGACCGAGACCGGCGGTGTGACCTGATCGGTCCGATAGTCGTAGACCGGAACACCGCGGCGGTGCCGGACCACGCGGGTGGCCTCGGGCATGCCACCAAAAATAGTCCTAGTTCTGCCGAAAATCACCCAATTCAGCCGTTGTATCGGCGGGCACCATGAGATTCATGACCAAAAATCATCCACATTCTGTTGTGCACGCCATGGGCAATCGCCATGACTACCTGCCTGCCGCGGGCCGCGATGCCCTGCTGCCCGGCTACGACCTGCTCACCAGGCTCCTCGGCATGCGCAAACTCCACGAAACACTGGTCGCGCAGGCCGAGCTGGCATCCGGTCAGCGGGTCCTCGAAATCGGCTGCGGTACCGGGAATCTGACGGTCCGTGCCAAACGCGCACAGCCCGGCGCGGAGCTGATCGGCTCCGATCCGGATCCGCTGGCCCTGGCCCGCGCCGAACGAAAAGCCAACGGGCTGTCCGGAATTCGTTTCGAACGCGGCTACGCCCAGGAACTGCCCTATCCGGACCAGGAATTCGACCGGGTGCTGTCGGCGATGATGCTGCACCACCTGAGCATCGACATCAAATCCGCGGCACTGGCCGAGGCGCATCGTGTCCTGCGCCCCGGCGCCAGCCTGCACATCGTCGACGTCGGCGGCCCCGTAACCGCGGACGACGGCCTGGTAGCACGCCTGATGCTGCACAACCACCACGTCGCCGACAACCTGGGTGACGGCATCCCGCAACTGCTGCGCACCGCGGGTTTCGACGCAGCCGTCGTCGCGTCGCAACGCCATCGCCGCTTGGGCCGCGTCACCTACTACCGCGCGACCCGGCCGTCCTAACCGGACACCGGTTCGAGCACCCGCTCGACCAGTGCGGTATCACAGTGCTCGATCACCTCGGTGAGTTGGCCGTTCGCGACCCGGAAGATGAAACAGTAGGTCTGCTCGTACGACTCACCGCGAGTGGTGACCCCGTGACCGCGAACTTGGGCCACGACGCGGTCGTCTTCGGCGATGAGGAATTCGGCCGCGCTGCGGTATTCGGTGAACTGCGCCATGAGGGGACGCAGGAAATCTTGCAGAACAACGGTTTTCGGTTCCCAGGTGGCCGACCATGTCCAGTTTCCCGGGAAGATCCAGCGGAAGTCGTCGGCCATCGCCTCGCCGAACGGTCGCGTATTGCCTTGGGACATCTGCTCGAAGATGTGCTCGACCAGCTTCTTGTTCTCGGTAGCGCTCATGAATTCGACGGTAGGTACGTGCGAAGCATGCGACAAGCGAGAGTCTCGCATATTTGATATGACTTATTGGCATGGGTGAATTCACGATCACCGGATTGCGGGTGGTGCGGGAGGCCGCTCGGTCCGGGTCGTTCTCGACCGCCGCCGAGAATCTGGGCTACACGCAGTCGGCGGTATCGCGGCAGATCGCGCTCATGGAGCGGGCCGCGGGCCGGGCGCTGTTCGAGCGCCAGGCCCGCGGGGTGCGTGCGACCGAGGCGGGACGAATCGTGCTGCGCCACGCCGACGCGGTGCTCGGCGGTCTGGGTGCCGCCCGCCAGGAACTCGACGACCTCGCCACGCGGCCGCCCGCCACGCTGCGAGTTGGCGCATTCTCGACCGCGATGGCAGCGCTCGTGCCAAGAGCCATTGCCGCCACCGCGCCGCGACTCGCCCGGGTACCGCTGCGCGAAGGGACCAGTCCGCGACTGTTGTCCGCCGTCGCCCGGGGGCGGCTGGATCTGGCCGTGGTGAGCGAGACGGGGAATCTGCCCGCGGGCGTCGAGGCCGCGCCGCTGTTGGACGATCCGCTACTCGTCGCGGTACCGCCCGGGCATATCCTCGCGGACCGGGTCGAGGTAGCACCCGCCGAACTGCGCGGCGAGCGCTGGATCGCGGGCAGCACCGAGCTGAGCAGCACATTGCTCGGCGTGTGGACCGACGCCACCTGGGAGCCGGAGATCGCATTCGTCGCGCGGGACTGGTTCGCCAAGCTCGGGTTGGTCGCGGCGGGTATGGGCATCACCGTGGTGCCCGGCATCGCGGTGCCGGTGCTGCCGCCGGGCATCGCGCTGGTTCGGATCGACCATCCCACCGCCGTGCGCCGCACCTGCATCATCTACTGCCGCGCGACCCCGGACCGAGATCAGGACGTCCGACACGAGCCGAGGCGGATCTTCACCGAGGCGCTTCGCGACGTCGCCGCCGAACTCGCCGCCGAGGTCCGCCATCGACTGCGATAGCCCACTTACGCAGCCACCCGCCTGAATTCGCGGCACAGCGGCGCAGCCTGAGTAGGGTGGCTTCGATGACACGGACTTCCGTCGAAATGCCGGTGCGCTCGCTCGTCGAGCACCTGTGGATCCGGGCGGCGGGGTGCGCCCGACGGTACGTGCTCGGCATCGCGGGGCCGCCGGGTGCGGGTAAGTCCACGCTCTCCAAATCCATACGCGACGAACTGAACAACCGCGCTGGTTTCGTGATCGCCGAGATCGCGCCGATGGACGGCTTCCACCTGCCCAACGCCGTGCTGCGCGCGACCGGAAACCTGGAGCGCAAGGGTGAACCGCACACCTTCGACGTCGCCGCCTACCTGGAAACTCTGCGCCGCCTGCGCGCTACCCCGTTCGGCGAGCCGGTGCCGTGGCCGACCTTCGACCGCACCATCGAGGAACCAACCCCGGCCGGTGTCGTCTTCGATCAGCACGAGATCGCGATCACCGAAGGCAACTACCTGCTGTTGTCCGACGGCGCGTGGTCCGGTGTGCGCGAGCTGCTCGACGAGGCCTGGTACCTCGACGTCGACCGCGAGGTGATCGAACAACGCCTGCTGCGTCGCCACATTCGCGGCGGCCGCACCCCCGACGCCGCGAAGATCAAAGTGCACGGCAGCGATCTACCCAACGCGGAGCTGATCGCGAGCACCCGAGACCGCGCCGACCTGATCCTGCGCCAGCGCGGCGGCCGCTACTACGCCGCCGAAGGCTGAGCGCCTCGGCGAGTATCGCCGGACACCGCGGCCGGGCGATCATGGACAGATGACGCCATCCAACCGCGGTCGGCCAAGCGGCCGGAATCGTCACCATGGTCCAGGTGGCCTTCGATCTGTGACAAACCGCCGTTCGACTAGTGGCGGTGGTCGCGGTACCAGCCGATCAGGGCGTCGGTCGACGAATCTCCTTGCGACTGCGGCTCTTCCGCGGAGGTGAGCAGCGGCGCCAGCGCGAGCGCCTGCTGCTTGCCGAGCTCGACACCCCACTGGTCGAAACTGTCGATACCCCAGATCGTGCCCTCGACGAAGACCTGGTGTTCGTAAAGCGCGATCAGCTGCCCGACGACCGACGGGGTGAGCTGTGGGGCCAGGATCGTCGTGCTGGGTCGATTGCCGGGCATCACCTTGTGCGGCACCACCTTCGGGTCGGTGCCCTCGGCGGTGATCTCCTCGGCCGTCTTGCCGAAGGCGAGCACCTTGGTCTGCGCGAACAGGTTGCTCATCAGGATGTCGTGCATGCTGCCGGTGCCGTCGCGGGTGGGCAGATCGTCGGTGGGACGGGCGAAGCCGAGGAAATCGGCGGGGATCAACCGGGTGCCCTGGTGCAGCAGTTGGTAGAAGGCGTGCTGGCCATTGGTTCCCGGTTCGCCCCAGAAGATTTCGCCGGTGGAGGTGGTCACGGGCGTGCCGTCGGCGCGCACCGACTTACCGTTCGACTCCATCGTCAGCTGCTGCAGGTAGGCCGGGAAGCGCGCCAGATCGTTCGAATAGGGCAGCACCGCACGCGCCTGCGCGCCGAAGAAGTTCGAGTACCAGACCCCGAGCAAGCCGAGCAGCACCGGCGCGTTCGCCGCCAGCGGCGCGGTCGCGAAATGCCGGTCGACGGCGTGCATTCCGGCCAGGAACTCGGCGAAGCGCTCCTTGCCGACGGTCGCCATCACCGAGAGCCCGATGGCCGAATCCACCGAGTAGCGTCCGCCGACCCAATCCCAGAAGCCGAACATGTTCGCGGTATCGATCCCGAATTCCGCGACACGTTCGGCGTTGGTCGAGACGGCGACGAAATGCTTGGCGACCGCGTCCTCGCCGAGCGCGGCGACCAGCCACCGCCGGGCGGCGGTCGCGTTGGTCAGCGTCTCCAGCGTCGAGAAGGTCTTGGAGGCAATGATGAACAGCGTTGTGGCGGGGTCGAGTCCGTCGAGTTTCGCGACCAGATCGGCCGGATCGACATTGGAGACGAATCGGGCGCCGATCCCGGCATCGGCGTAGTGCCGCAATGCCCGGTGCACCATGTCCGGGCCCAGATCCGAGCCGCCGATGCCGATATTCACCACGGTGGCGATGCGTTCACCAGTCGCACCGCGCCACGCGCCGGAACGCACCGCGTCGGTGAACTCACCCATGCGCCGCAACACCTCGTGCACCTGCGCGCCCGCGTCGGCACCGTCCACGGTGAGCGACTCGCCCTCGGGCAGCCGCAACGCGACATGTTCGACCGCACGGTCCTCGGAGGTATTGATGTGCTCGCCGCCGAACATCGCGTCGCGCCGCTCGGCGACTCCGGCCTCGTGCGCCAATTCAACCAGCAGATGCAGGGTTTCTCGCGTGACGCGGTGCTTGCTGTAGTCGATGTGCAGATCCGCGACCCCGATGATCAGCTCCCGGCCGCGGTCGGGATCCTCGGCGAAGAATTCGCGCAGGTGGCGTCCGGCGATGGCGGTGTGGTGCTCCTGCAGTTTCCGCCAGGCCGCCGATGCGGTGATGTCGCTGCTCACGTTCGCCGAGGTTACAAGCACTCCATCGGCTGTGCAGCGGAGGACCGCAAACTTTCGCCGAAATTGCCCTACTGGCCACCGAATTTCGCACTGCCGAGTCGAGGGCGTCGCGGCCTAGGCTGTGGTTCATGGTGTCCGAACGTGAAGTACTCCAATCCGTACCTACGCAGCTGTGGATCGGCGGTCCCGTCGACGCCACCGGGGGCGGCACCTTCGCGGTGCACAATCCGGCCGACGGCCAGGTGCTGACCCAGGTCGCCGACGCCACGCCGGAAGACGCGGTACGCGCGCTCGACGCGGCCGTCGCCGTCCAGGCCGAGTGGGCCGCGGCGCCCGCGCGCGAGCGGGGCGAGATCCTGCGCACGGTCTTCGAGCAGCTGACCGCGCGTGCCGAGGAGTTCGCACTGCTGATGACCCTGGAAATGGGTAAGGCGCTGCCGGAGAGCCGCAACGAGGTGCGCTACGGCGCCGAATTCTTCCGCTGGTTCAGCGAGGAAGCGGTCCGGGTGCACGGGCGCTACCTGCACGCGCCGTCCGGAACCGGGCGGATCATGGTGCACAAGCAGCCGGTCGGGCCGTGTCTGGCCATCACACCGTGGAACTTCCCGCTGGCCATGGGGACCCGCAAGATCGGACCCGCGCTGGCCGCGGGCTGCACGATGATCGTCAAGCCAGCCTCGGCTACGCCACTGACCATGCTGGCGCTGGCGAAGCTGTGCAGCGAAGCGGGGCTGCCGGACGGCGTGCTGTCGGTGGTCACCACGAGCCGTTCCAGTGCCGTGACGCAGCCGCTGCTCGACGATCCACGGCTGCGCAAGCTCACCTTCACCGGATCCACCGAAGTCGGCAAGAAGCTGGTCGAGAAGTCCGCGAACGGACTGCTGCGCACCTCGATGGAACTCGGCGGCAACGCGCCGTTCGTGGTGTTCGACGATGCCGATATCGACGCCGCCGTACAGGGCGCGATGCTGGCCAAGCTGCGCAACGGCGGCGAGGCGTGCACCGCGGCCAACCGCTTCCACGTGCAGAACGGCGTGCTGGCGGAGTTCACCAGCAAACTCGTCGAGGCGATGTCGAGCACGGTCACCCTCGGACCCGGCACCGACCCGAACACCACGCTCGGCCCGCTCATCAACGAGGAGCAACTCGATACGGTCAGCGCACTGGTCGACGACGCGGTATCGGTCGGCGCACAGGTCCGCCTCGGTGGCAAGGCCCCGGGCGGCCCCGGCTGGTTCTACCCCGCGACCATCCTCAGCGACGTCCCGCCCCAGGCCCGCATCCTGCGCGAAGAGGTCTTCGGCCCCGTGGCCCCGATCGTCGGCTTCGAGACCGAGGACGAGGGCCTGGCGGCCGCGAACAACACCGAATTCGGCCTGGTCAGCTACGTCTACACCCGCGACCTCGACCGCGCCCTGCGCATCGCCGAGGGCCTCGAATCGGGCATGGTCGGCATCAACCGCGGCGTAATCTCCGACCCCGCAGCCCCTTTCGGCGGCGTCAAGGCCTCCGGCTTCGGCCGCGAAGGCGGTATCGAGGGCATCGAAGAGTATCTGTCCACCAAGTACATCGCCCTGACCTGAGCGCCCAGGCATGAAAACGACCGCCCCGGGGGTGTGAACACCCGGGGCGGCCTGGGGAAGGCGACGGTCTCGCGATCGCCGCGTGGTCTGGTGGGCCGCTAGTGGCGGCCGGGGACGGTCAGTGGCCGAGTCGGCCGCGGCCGAGGCGCAGCAGCAGCATGGCGAGGGTGTGACCCTCCTGGCCGAGTTCGCTGAAGCGCTCGAGCACCTTCATCTCACGACTGTGTACGAGGCGGGGGCCGCCGGAGGCCATCCGCGTGCGGCCGATGATCCGGGAGATCTCGGTGCGACGCTTGATGGCGGCGAGGATTTCCGCGTCGAGCTGGTCGATCTCCTTGCGGAGCTTGTCGATCTCGGCCTCGGTGTGGGGCAGAGCCGAATCGGACCCGGTCGTCGTGGCAGGGGTGCTCATCATTCATCTCCTCGTGTCAGAACATGGATCGGCTGGTGAGCCGAGCTCGTTACCGATCGGTTCTTTCACCGTGCAAAACACAAATCTGGTGGGGTCTTGCAATCTTCCCCCCAGCTGGCGCGCTCAAGTACAAAGTCCGCGATCACGATATCCGGCCGTTAGCCGAATCGGATGCTTCGCGGTCGCGCTGGTCATGTGGCCAGTGTGCCACGGGTCCGAACCTATGCAAAACGCTTCATTTTGTGAATCTCCTGAGAAGGTATGCATGTTGCGCGTCCCAGACGACCGGGGGCAGTTCATCGGCCGTTCGCCGGCGGGCCGTCGAATGGACACCGACGTCGACCGGGACTTCATCTCTGTCGGTGCCCGCCGGTAGCGTGGATGGACGATGGACATCACGGTGGCTCCCAAGACGCAGGCCGGGCGGACTCGGCACCAGGACTCAGCCCAGAAACCGCAGGTCGACGCTGCTCGCACCGAGGAGATGGGGGAGTCTGTCGTGCCAATGCTGTCCGGTTCGGAGGGTGTGCCGGAACTGGCCGTCGATGATCCGCAGCGGCGTGTCGAACAGGACAAACATCGTGTCGAACAAGAAAAGCGCCGCGCCGAACGTGAGCAGCGCCGCGCGGAGGAGGCCGAGCGACTGCTCGATGGCCTCAACCCGCAGCAGCGCGCCGCGGTCGTGCACACCGGAGCGCCGCTGCTGATCGTCGCGGGCGCGGGTTCGGGTAAGACCGCGGTGCTGACGCGGCGTATCGCCTATTTGCTGGCCGCCCGCGGCGTGACCCCGGGCCAGGTCCTGGCCATCACCTTCACCAACAAGGCCGCCGCCGAAATGCGCGAGCGGGTGATCGGCCTGGTCGGCCCGCGTGCGAACAACATGTGGGTCTCGACCTTCCACTCCAGCTGCGTCCGCATCCTGCGCATGCAGGCCGCGTTGCTACCGGGCCTGAATTCCAATTTCTCCATCTACGACGCCGACGATTCCCGGCGATTGCTCACGATGATCAGCCGCGACTTCGATATCGATGTCAAGAAATATTCGGCGCGATTGCTGGCCACCGCCATCTCGAATTTGAAGAACGAGCTCATCGGTCCGGAACAGGCCACCGCCGAGGCCGAAACCGACGACACCGAACTGCCCGGACTAGTGGCCCGCGTATATACCGAATATCAGCGCCGATTGCGTTCGGCGAACGCGCTCGACTTCGACGATCTGATCGGCGAGACGGTTGCGCTGCTGCAACAGCATCCGCAGGTCGCCGAGTACTACCGGCGCCGGTTCCGGCATGTGCTGGTCGATGAGTACCAGGACACCAACCACGCCCAGTACATCCTGATCCGCGAGCTGGTCGGCCACCACACCGCCGCCGAGGCCAACGCGGACGCGGTGCCGCCGAGTGAGCTGTGCGTGGTCGGTGACGCGGACCAGTCCATCTACGCCTTCCGTGGTGCGACCATCCGCAATATCGAGGAATTCGAACGCGACTTCCCGGATGCCGAAACCATTCTGCTGGAACAGAACTACCGCTCCACTCAGCACATCCTCTCGGCCGCGAACGCGGTGATCTCGCGCAATGAGAACCGCCGCGACAAGCGCCTGTGGACCGATTCCGGTGAAGGTGATCTGATCACCGGCTACGTCGCCGACAACGAGCACGACGAGGCCTCGTTCGTCGCGCGCGAGATCGACCGGCTGGTGGACGCGGGCGATGCCAACTACAGCGACGTCGCGGTCTTCTACCGCACCAACAACAACTCCCGCGCGCTGGAAGAAATCTTCATCCGAATGGGCCTGCCCTACAAGGTCGTCGGCGGCGTGCGCTTCTACGAGCGCAAGGAGGTGCGCGATATCGTCGCGTACCTGCGCGTGCTCGACAATCCGAACGACACGGTGAGCCTGCGTCGCATTCTCAACACCCCGCGTCGCGGCATCGGCGACCGGGCCGAGGCCTGTGTTGCGGTGCACGCCGAACAGCGCGGTAAGGGTTTCGCCGAGGCGCTGCGCGATGCCGCGGACGGCAAAGTGGCACTGCTGAATACCCGTGCGCAGCGCGCGATCGCCGGGTTCCTCGATCTGCTCGACGAGGTCAGGGCCGCCGGTGCGCAGGCCGATCAGGACTTCCCCGACCTCGGCAATATGGTCGATGCGGTACTCGACCGGACCGGTTACCGCGCTGAGTTGGCGGGCTCCGACGATCCGCAGGACGGCGCGCGACTCGATAACCTGAACGAACTGGTCAGCGTCGCACGGGAATTCAGCTCCGAGGCCTACAACAATGCGGAGGCGGCCCGGCAGGAGGGCCTGGTGCCCGAGGTGGCCGAGGGCGAACCCGATCCGGGTTCGCTGGCCGCCTTCCTGGAGCGGGTCTCGCTGGTGGCCGATAGCGACCAACTGCCCGATGAGGGAACTGGCGTGGTCACGATGATGACCTTGCACACCGCTAAGGGGCTGGAGTTCCCGGTCGTCTTCGTCACCGGCTGGGAGGACGGGCAGTTCCCGCATATGCGGGCGCTCGGCGATCCGACCGAACTGGCCGAGGAACGTCGCCTCGCCTACGTCGGCATCACCCGGGCCAGGCAACGGCTCTACGTCAGCCGCGCGGTGGTCCGCTCCGGCTGGGGGCAGCCCGTCTCGAACCCGGAATCCCGATTCCTGCAAGAGATTCCGGCCCACCTCATCGACTGGAAGCGGCTGGAACCGAAGGGTTCGCCACTGACCCGCAGCATCCGCCGCCGCGGCGACGACGACGGCGTGGAACACGACTGGACCCGCGACGGCTGGTCCGAACCGCGCCCCGGACTGCGCGATCGCGGCCCCCGCCGTCCCGCCCCCGGTGCCGCCGCGGGCCGCAACAATGTCGGCCTCGTCCTGGCCGTCGGCGACCGGGTCAACGACGACAAATACGGCGTCGGCCGGGTCATCGCCGCCGAGGGCTTCGGTCCGCTGGCGACCGTCACCATCGATTTCGGCACCGCGGGCAAGATTCGCCTCATCCCGCAGTACAGCCGCACCCTGGTCAAACTCTGACCGGGTAGGGGCCTATGGCACTGATCTACGACCACAGTCGTCGGTAGCGTGCGCGGCATGGCGTCCGTCGCGCAACACCTACTGTGGTTCCTCCCGATGCTGTGGCTGGGCATGGTGCTGGCCATCTCGTTCCTGGAAGCGCCACTGAAATTCCGGGCACCGGGCATCACCGTGCCGCTCGGCATCGGCATCGGCCGGCTGGTATTCCGGGCGTTGAACAGCGCGGAGATCGGCATCGCCGCCCTACTGATCGTGGCCACCCTGATAGTCGCGCCCGGCCCCGCGCCCGCCACCTGGCTGGGCGTCGCCGTCGCAATTCTCGCCGGACAACTCCTCGTGATCCGACCACTGCTGACCCGCCGTTCCAACCGAGTACTCGCAGGCGCCGACCTCCCACGCTCCCACGCCCACTTCTGGTACATCGGCCTCGAGACAGCAAAGGCCGCAACCCTCATCGGACTCGCAATCGCCGCCGCACCCTAACCCCGCCTTCCCGACCCGGTCCGTGCGTGAACTCGCCCTGGAGGCGATTGGGCATGGTGAAAGCCACCCTGTGGAGCACCTCGGAAGTGGCATCGTGGTTGGTGCGCCGAGCGCGGGCGCGGAGCTTCTGGTCGATGCGGCAGCAGATCGGTCAGGGCGTCATCGAGGGCCGGGTAGCGGAACGTGAAACCGGCTTCGCCTAGGACCGTGGAGGTGGCGCGGCGACCGGTGCGGCCGAGGGCAGGGTCGCTGCGGATCGGTCGCTGCTGGTCCGCCGCCCGATCCGTTGAGGCTGCGCGGCTGCCACCCGGCGCCCCGCTCCTGTCAAGGCGAGTCGAATCGGAGTTCGACGGCGGCCTGTGAACCGCCAAATGACTAGCCGCGATGGCATGCTCACCGCTGGTACCCGGCCCGGGCCGACAGCGGCCTACTGGTACCTGTGGCCCGCGACCGGCGGAGCAAGCAGACGGTAGTCACGGCTCGGGTCCGGCATTGGATTGCCCTCGGCCGCTTTGTTGTGGGTTCTACGGGCGGGTGTGTAGGAGTTTCAGTCGCGTTCTTGGCCGAGGCTGATGCCTCGGGTGGCGAGCCAGGGGAGGGGGTCGATGCGGTCGGTGCCGTTGAGCCAGACCTCGAAGTGGCAGTGCGGGCCGGTGGATTCGCCGCGATTGCCGACCGTGGCGATCTCGTCGCCCGCCAAGACGTGCTGGCCCACCGACACCAAGGCGGTGTTGATGTGGCCGTACACGGTGATGGTGCCGTCGTCGCCGCGCATCCGCACCCACATACCGAATCCGGCCGCGGGCCCCGCGTCGATCACAGTGCCGTCCTCGACCGCGTAGATCGGTGTGCCGATCGGCGCGGCGACGTCGACACCAGGGTGCAGCACACCCCAGCGCTCGCCGTACCCGGAAGTGAAACTGCCCGAGGCGAACTTGGTGAACAGCGGTCGGAACTTCGCCTCCGCCTCCGCCGCCAGATCCTCGGCGAACTTACTGCCGTTCTCCAGCACGTCGCCGTACTGCCCGAGGTCGGTCGGCGTCGCGGTATCGAGGAGTTCGGGCGCTGCCGGGAGATCGATACTCACCGGTTCCGCCGCCGACTGCTGGCCGACAGCCTGGAGTTCGACTGTCTGCGGCGACTTTTCACTGCCCGTCGCCAGATTCTGCCCCGCGGCGATGATCGCCCCCGCCGCGACCGCGATAACCGCGGCCCGCCCCTTCAGCGCGCCGGGCGGTGCGGGCAGCCGATGCGCCCCGCCCCGCCGCTTACCTCGAACCGAACGATCCGACGACTTGGCGGGAATCTGCACGCGCTCCACCGCCGACCGCCCGTCGACCGCACCGCCACCGTGCGCAGAGCTCCACCCGCCGTACGCATTTTCAGGGTCGCCGTTCCGTGCGTCGCGGGTGTCGGTGTTCGACGTGTCGCGGCTGTATCCGGAGCCGGTGTATCCGGAATCGGTATTCCATGCCTCGCGGGTGTATTCGGGGTCCGCGTTCCAGGCATTGCCGCTGTCTTGGGGCTCGGGGTTCCAGGTATCGCGGGCAACTTCAGGGCCGGCGCCTGCTGTGTCGCGCCCGCTGTCAGAGCCGGTGTTCCATGTGACGCGGGAGTATCCGGAGTTGGCGTTCCATGTGTCGCGGGTGTATTCGGGGTCCGTGTTCCAGGCGTTGCCGCTGTGTTGGGGGTCGGGGTTCCAGGTGTCGCGGGCGACTTCAGGGCCGGCGCCTGCTGTGTCGCGCCCGCTGTCGGAGTCGGTGTTCCATGTGTCGCGGGAGTATCCGGAGTTGGCGTTCCATGTGTCGCGGGTGTATTCGGGGTCCGTGTTCCAGGCGTTGCCGCTGTGTTGGGGGTCGGGGTTCCAGGTATCGCGGGCGACTTCAGGGCCGGCGCCTGCTGTGTCGTGGGTGCTGTCGGAGCCGGTGGTCGTCCATGCGCGGCGGGCTCTGCCAGGAGCCGTGCCCCACGCATCGCTGTTGCTTCCGAAATCGCCGCTGCTCCAAACATCGTCCTGCGCGGCGTAATTCTCGGTGGCGCGGTATTGGTGGGCTGCGTCGCGGTCGCCCTCGACGCCGCCTGCGAATTCGTAGTCGTCACCGTAACTCTGGTAGCCGTGACTGCCGCTGTAGCGCTGACCCGCGCCGTAGCGCTCAGCACCGTTGTCGAACGGCGAATCGTCGAACGGCGAATCCCCTTGCGCCCACGGATCACTCACCTGCCAGCCGTCGTCGCCGCCGGAACTAGCCAATGTTTGCTGATAGTTGTCTAGATAGTGCTGCGCTGGTATACCTCGCCCATTGGAACCGGGGATTCGCCCACGTCTCATCTCATCGACCACCGCATATCGCGTCGACGTCCGAAATGTCCAGAACGCGAGGAAAGTTGGAAAATGCCAAGTCTCGGGCCTATGGCCGCACCGTTCCGAGGTTCCGCAACGCGCATCTAGCTTTTCATCCTCCGGTCACACCTACCGAACGGGTATCGGCCCATCGACGGTAACGAATCGGTTGCGCCCCCGCAAGCAAATGTCCGATGAATCCCATTGGCGCGGCATGGAATTGGCTCCCGGCAACCAGGTGCTCCGGCCCTCTCGCACAACTCGGCGACCTCGCATACCTATTGCCTGCCTCGCATAAGTTGCAATCTTTGTGACAGCACCATTCGCTATGCGTGAACTTCCCTGCGCACAGCGCACGCCGGAGCCGCGCGACAGCCATCGCTCGGTACCGGCCCACCTTCGGGGGGTGAAGTCGAGCCCGCCGGACTAATCCCGCTGCTGACCCAAGCTGATGCCCCGAGTCGCCAGCCAAGGCAGCGGGTCAACCTTGTCGACCCCGTGCAACCACACCTCGAAATGGCAATGCGGACCGGTGGAGAACCCGCGGTTGCCGATGGTGGCGATCTGATCGCCTGCCAGCACCCGCTGGCCCTGTGACACGGTCGCCGTGTCGATATGTCCGTAGATGGTGACGGTGCCGTCGTCGTGCAGCAGTCGCACCCACATGCCGAAGCCCGATGCCGGGCCGGCCTCGATCACCGTGGCATCGGCGACGGCGTAGATGGGCGTGCCGATCGGGCCGGCGATATCGACGCCGAGGTGCTGTACACCCCAGCGTGCGCCGAATCCGGAGGTGAAGTTGCCCGCGGCGAATTTGGTGAAGAGCGGGCGGAGTTTGGCGTCCTCCTGTGCGGCCAGGTCGTCGGCGAACTTCTGACCCTTTTGCAACATGTCGCCGAACTGCCCGAGGTTGGTCGGGGCGGCGACGTTGAGCACCTGCGGCGAATCCGGCGCAGCGCCGGGGTCGGCCACGCTGACCGACTGTGCGGCGATCTCGTGGATCTGCCCCGCGGCCTCGTAATCGACGGCGTTCGAAGGCTGCTCGGGCGAGGCGAAGGCGGCCTGTCCGGCGGCGACCACCGCGCCGGCGGCAACGGCGGCGACCGCGGCACGGCCCTTGAGCGAGGCGGGCGGTGCGGGCATCCGATGCGCGCCACCACTACCGCGGTTCGCGCGGCGGCCCGGGATCACCGTGGGAACGGCCGGGGACTCCGAATCCTCGGGCTCCCAAGCGGAGTCGTCCCAGGACTCGTCGCCCTCCCACGATCCATCCGCCTCCGGCGTCCACGACGCCTCGGATTCGGGTGTCCAGGATTCGTCGGAAGCCCAGGCCCCACCATCGGACCACGAGTCGCCCTGAGCCCACGACTGCGCATCGGACTGCGACTGCGACCACGAATCATTCGCGGAATCCGCACCCCAAGTGCCCTCATCACGCCCATACGCAGCGGGACGATGATCCGCCACAGAGTGTCGCGTACCGAACGGATCTACCGCCGCACTGGAGTGCCCACCAACAGCCTCGTCATCGGAACGATAACGATGTCCGGAGCGAGCGCGATTATCGGAAGCGAAGGTCGAGCGATGGTTCATCGGTGGTGCCACATCATCATCATCGAGCGAGAGATCACGGTGTCGAGCTGCCCAACCAGAGGCGCTATGGAACGGCTCTCCATCTGCGGAGTGCTGTGCTGCGTCAAGCTTGCCGTCCTCCTAGTCGTGACCGTGTTGTGACATCGACCGCATTGACGGTAACGAAACGATTGCGGGGTCCGCAAGCGCTACGAGCGGTCAATCCAAACATGTGACATTGATCACGGTAACGCACCGGAATATCTCACTCCGATAGGGGCACGCGGGTGAGGTCATACGACGACGACTCGTAGTAGATCGGCAGCCGGTACGGGGTTCGGCGGCTCTACCTGCCGGACCGTCAACAACCTACTCGTGAGTAGCGTTGGCCTGGCCTTATTCCCTACCTGAACATCGGCCCGTGACCTGCGCCACTTAGGATGAACGTGGCCGTTTGGCCGTCCATGTGACTGATTAGAGTCCGACCCGACCCGCTTCCGACGTCGGGCCGCCAACAAAGACGTTGTCATCACAACGCAGACGAGACGGTGAGTACATGGATCTCTTCGAATATCAGGCGAAGGAGCTCTTCGTTAAGCACGGAGTGCCTTCGTCCGAGGGCCGCGTCACGGACACGGCCGAGGACGCCCGCGCCATCGCGGCAGAAATCGGCAAGCCGGTGATGATCAAGGCCCAGGTGAAGGCCGGTGGCCGCGGCAAGGCCGGTGGCGTCAAGTTCGCCGCCACCCCGGACGACGCGTTCACGCACGCGCAGAACATCCTCGGCCTGGATATCAAGGGCCACATCACCAAGAAGATCCTGGTCGCCGAGGCCAAGGACATCGCGGAGGAGTACTACATCTCCTTCCTGCTCGATCGGTCCAACCGCACCTACCTGGCCATGTGCTCGGTCGAAGGCGGTATGGAGATCGAAGAGGTCGCCGCCACCAAGCCCGAGCGCCTCGCCAAGGTTCCCGTCGACGCCGTCAAGGGTGTCGACCTCGCATTCGCCCGCTCGATCGCCGAGCAGGGCCACCTGCCCGCCGATGTGCTCGACGCGGCGGCCGTGACCATCCAGAAGCTCTGGGAGGTGTTCGTCGGCGAGGACGCCACCCTGGTGGAGGTCAACCCGCTGGTCCGCACCCCCGACAACGAGATCCTCGCGCTCGACGGCAAGGTCACCCTCGACGAGAACGCCGAGTTCCGGCACGCGGACCACGAGGCCTTCGCGGACAAGGACGCGACCGATCCCTTGGAGCTCAAGGCCAAGGAGAACGACCTCAACTACGTCAAGCTCGACGGTGAGGTCGGCATCATCGGCAACGGCGCCGGTCTGGTCATGTCCACCCTGGACGTCGTCGCGTACGCGGGCGAGAACCACGACGGTGTCAAGCCCGCCAACTTTCTCGATATCGGCGGTGGCGCCTCGGCCGAGGTGATGGCGGCCGGACTGGACGTCATCCTGGGCGACGCGCAGGTCAAGAGCGTGTTCGTGAACGTCTTCGGCGGCATCACCGCATGTGACGCGGTCGCGAATGGCATCGTGAAGGCGCTGGAGATCCTCGGCGCCGAGGCGAACAAGCCGCTGGTCGTCCGTCTCGACGGCAACAAGGTGGACGAGGGTCGCAAAATTCTCGTCGATGCCGCGCATCCGCTGATCACTCTTGCGCAGACAATGGACGAAGGCGCCGACAAGGCCGCCGAACTGGCAGCGGCCAAGTAAGGAATCCGGAAATGTCTATCTTCCTCAACAAGGACTCGAAGGTCATCGTCCAGGGCATCACCGGCGGCGAGGGCACCAAGCACACCGCCCTGATGCTGAAGGCCGGTACCCAGGTCGTCGGCGGCGTCAACGCGCGCAAGGCGGGCACCACGGTCGCGCACACCGCCAAGGACGGCTCCGCGGTCGAGCTGCCGGTCTTCGGCACCGTCGCCGAGGCCATCAAGGCGACCGGCGCCGACGTGTCCATCGCGTTCGTGCCGCCGAAGTTCTCGAAGGACGCCATCATCGAGGCCATCGACGCGGAGATCCCGCTGCTCGTGGTCATCACCGAGGGCATCCCGGTGCAGGACACCGCGTACGCGTGGGCCTACAACGTCGAGAAGGGCAACAAGACCCGGATCATCGGACCGAACTGCCCCGGCATCATCACCCCCGGCGAGTCGCTGGTCGGCATCACCCCGGCCAACATCACCGGTAAGGGCCCGGTCGGCCTGGTGTCGAAGTCGGGCACGCTGACCTACCAGATGATGTACGAGCTGCGCGATTTCGGCTTCTCCACCGCCATCGGCATCGGCGGCGACCCGGTCATCGGCACCACCCACATCGACGCCATCGAGGCGTTCGAGAAGGATCCCGAGACCAAGCTGATCGTGATGATCGGTGAGATCGGTGGCGACGCCGAGGAGCGTGCCGCGGCCTACATCAAGGCCAATGTCACCAAGCCGGTCGTCGGCTACGTCGCGGGTTTCACCGCCCCCGAGGGCAAGACCATGGGCCACGCGGGCGCCATCGTGTCCGGCTCGGCGGGCACCGCCCAGGCGAAGAAGGACGCGCTGGAGGCCGCGGGTGTGAAGGTCGGCAAGACGCCGTCCGAGACCGCCGCGTTGGCGCGCGAGATCCTGGAGAAGGCAAGCGTCACCGCCTGATCCGCTATTCGCGCGAAGGCCGTCTCCCGTATCGGGAAGGCGGCCTTCGTCGTTCAGCGGAACTGGACCACCGAGGCGACGCCGAACGCCAGGCTGTAGATCGCGAAGGGGAGTAGCGAGTTGGTCTTGAAGTAGCGCTCCAGAAAGCGCACCGCGAGATAGGCGGCACCGCCCGCGACGATCGAACCGACGAGCACCTGGCCGAGGATGCCGTCGCCCTGCGGACCCGCCAGCGTCGGCAGTTTCAGCACGCCCGCGGCGAGGATGACCGGAGTGGCGAGCAGGAACGCGAATTTGGCCGAGTCCTCGTGATCCAGGCCGCGCAGCAGTCCGCCGACCATGGTCATGCCGGAGCGGCTGATGCCCGCGAAGAGCGCGCCGGTCTGCGCGGCCCCGATGAGCAGTCCGTCCTTGACATTCAGGCTGGCCAGCTGTGGCTCGGGTGCCGATTCGACGAGGTAGCCCTTCTCGATCGCGGCGGCGCGGGCCTCCGAGGCGGCGAACTGGCGGCCGTAGTCGGCCAGTGTCGGCAGGTTGCGGCGGCGCAGCACTTCGCCCGCGATGAGCACGACGCCGTTGAGGGTCAGGAACAGTCCGGCCGCAAGCGGTTTCGCGAACAGCGTGCGCAGCGGATGTTCCAACAGCAGGCCGAGCACGCCGACCGGCACGGTCGCGATGATCACCAGCCAGGCGAGGCGCTGACTGGAGGTCTCGATCCGCCGCGTCCGCAGGGTGGTGAGGAATCCGGTGACGATATCGACCCAGTCGCGCCAATAGAACACCAGCAGCGCCAGCGCCGTCGCCACATGCAGGCCGACGACGAAGGCCAGATACGGCGTGCCGGTGTCGGAATCGCCCTGGGTCACCAGATCGCTCCAGGAGCCGCCGAGCCATGCGGGCACCAACACCGAATGGCCCAGGCTGGAGATGGGGAACAGTTCGGTTATGCCTTGTAGTGCGCCAATGACGACGGCTTGGGTGTAAGTGAGCATCGTCGACAGCCTTGCATGCCGCGGCACCGGTTGCGCCGTCGAGATGGAGACCTTGTCCGATTTGGGATGCGTGTCGCATTTGACATTTCGGCAGGCCCGCTGAGCCGCTGGCAACTCACGGTCGGTCGGATGCACAGTGCTGGCTCGGCCTGCCATGCTGTGTGGCGTGGATGTGCTGGTGTTGGGCCCAGTGCAGGTTCGGGCAGGCGACGACGGCTTCGCCATCGATCGGCCGTTGGAACGTGCGGTGCTGGTGCGGCTGGCGTTGGCGAACGGTATTCCGGTGCCGGATGGGCGGCTGGCCGCGGATCTGTGGGGCGAGGATGTCGAGCGGCCGGTGCAGCGGCTGCGGGTGGTGGTCTCGCGACTGCGGGCGGCGCTCGGGCCGCATGCCGAGGTCATCGGGCGCACGCCGGCCGGATATCACGCGAGCGTCAGCGCATCGGATCTGATGACGGCGGAGGCTGCGGCGCAGCGGCTGCATACCGCGCGGCGCAACGGTGACCACGCCGTCGTCGCGGCGGCCGCGCGGGAGGCGCTCGGATTGTGGCGGGGGCCCGCATTGGCGGATCTGCGGTCGGTGCCGTATGCGGAGGCCGAGGGGGAACGCCTCGATGACTGGCGGCTGTCGCTGACGGTCGCGGGGCTGGAGGCGAATCTCGAACTCGGGGCGGCCGGAGAGGTGGTCACCGAGCTCACCGGCCTGGTCGCGCGACATCCGCTGCACGAGCCGTTGTCGGGTCTACTGGCGCTGGCGCTGTATCGCACCGGGCGACAGGCGGATGCGCTGGACCGGCTGGCCCGTTTGCGCCGGGCCCTGGCCGAGGAACTCGGCGTCGACCCGGCGCCGGAGACGGCCGCCCTGGAGCTGCGCATCCTCGACCACGATCCGACACTGCGCACCGTGCACGCGCCGACCGGAGATGCTGCCGAGCCCGCCACGCCGATGGAAGTCGAAGACCGTCCCCAGCTGATCGTCTCGGCCCCGTCGACGAGTTTCGTCGGCCGCGGCCGCGAATTCGACGCGCTCGGCACCCGCCTCGCCGGACCCGGCCGCACCACGCTGGTCGGTGTCGCGGGCAGTGGAAAGTCCCGCCTGGCAGCAGAACTCGCGCGTGCCGCAGCCAACTCGGGCCGCGCGGTGGTCTTCGTGGAGCTCGCCCCCTTGGCCAGGCCCGAGGACGTGCTGCCCGCAGTCGTCGCGGCGCTCGAGAACGCTGGGCTGGACGTTTCGATCGATCCGGACGATCTGTTGCCGGGAATCGTTGCGGTGCTGGGTAATTCGAATGTGCGAGGAGGAAACGGGACGCGCGCGAATTCCGGGGCCAGGGATGGGGTGCAGGCTCGTGGCGATTCGGGTACGCAACGTGACCTCGCGAGCTCGACTCATTCGTTCGTGTCGGGGGATTCACATCCTGGGGCATACGGCACGCGGGCGGGAATCTTGTTGGTGCTCGATAATGCCGAGCACTTGATCGAGCCGGTTGCCGAATTGGCATCGGCGGCAAGAGGTTCCAGTGTGTTGGTCACGTCGCAGCGGGCGTTGGGTGTGGCGGGGGAGTCCGTCTATCCGCTGGGGCCGCTGGAGCGGGGGATCGGGGTCGCGCTGTTCACCGAGCGGGCCGGGTTGAACGGACTGGTGACCGCGCAGGAGCGCGAAGATCTGGTGCGGATCTGCGCGGCGGTGGATTGGTTGCCGCTCGGAATCGAGTTGGCCGCCGGTCTCACACGCACGCTGACGATTTCGCAGCTGGCGCAGCGCATCGATGATCGAGTGCGACTGTTGGTCGGTGGAGCGCGGGGTGCCGGGGGTGGGCGGCATACGAGTCTTCGGGTGGCGCTCGACTGGAGCTATGAGCTGCTGGCCGAGCGGGAGCGTGCGGTATTGCGCAGGCTCGGGGTATTCGCGGGTGGGTGCACGCTGGAGGCGGCCGAAGCGGTTGTGCCCCGCAGCGTTTCAGGTGACCCGGGAGCTGTTGACGACGCCGATCTCGCGGTCGGCGATATCGCGCCCGCACTGGCCGATCTGGTGAACCGGAGTTTGGTCACGGTCCAGAACTACGGTGCGACAAGGCAATTCGTGCTGTTGGAGACGGTGCGCGACTATGCGCTCGCGTGCCTGGCCGAGACCGCCGAGACCGATCCGCTGCGTGCCAGGCATGCGGACTGGTGCCTCGATCTGGTGCACAAGATCGGCGAACCCGGCGATTTCGCGACCGCGGAAGCAGTGGCCGCGGTATTCGCCGAATGGCCGAACATCCTGGCCGCACTCGAGTACGCCCCCGGAACATCAAGAACCGCAAGTGGCTTGCGCCTTGCGACCGCAATGCACGTGCCCTGGCTGGCCCGGGCCTGGTTCCGCGAGGCGAAGCGACACTATGGCGCTTTGATCGATTCGCTCGACGCAATCGCCCATGTGCCGGTGCTGCCCGCCGAATTGGCGCAGGCACTGAGTCATTACGGCTTCCACACCCTGATGACCGGCGACTTCGACTCCGCCGCGGCGCAATTGGCCAGAGCGAGCGAACTCGCCGGGCCGCTGGATGACATCGAACTCGCGCAGACCGTGCGCTACTACCAGGGCATCGTGGATATCGAACGGGCCAGGCTGCCGGAGGCGGTCGAGCGGTTGCGGGAGGGGGAGCGGTTGGCGGTGCGCGTCACGCAGGCCTCCTCGTTCGCGGACGCGCTCGGCACCGCGCTGTTGTACTCGGGCGACGCCGCGGGCGCGCTGGCCGCCTATCAGCGCTCCACCGAGGTGGATCGGGCCAATGACGATGAGCACAGTCTCTCGCGCGGCCTGAGCAACCAGGCCAAGGCGCTGCTCGACCTCGGCCGTACCGAGGATGCGCTCGCCATGGCCGAAGAGTCCGACCGCTATGCCCGCCGCCTCGACGATCGACAGATCCTGCCGCTGAACGACCTCACTCGCGCCGCGGTCGCCGCGGCGACCGGGCAACTCGACGCGGCCGAATCCTATTGCCGCGCCGCCCTCGCACATGAGGACGAAGCCGGTCTGGCCCGGCTCGAGCTGGCCGACGTCCTCATCGCCAAGGGCGAACTCGACGCGGCCGAGACACTGCTGGCCGAGCACGACGCGGCGGCTCCCTGCGGTGTCCCCATGCTGGCGGCGCGCGCGATCTCGGCGACGCTGCGGCACGCACGAGGTGAGCTGCCACCGGAATCGGTCGAGCGCGCCCGGTCCGAATTCCGGTCGTCGGGGTTCGGCTGGCGGCGCTACACCGCCCGCCTCGATGCACTCACCGAGCTGGAAGAACCCGACAGTGCCTCGTGAAATGTCGGTGAAATCGCGCTGAGACGGGTGGGCGGGACGCTGGTCATCGCCAAACGGCCCACACCGAGAGAAAGCGCAACACAATGACCGAGACCCGCAACAGCACCGCCCGCATCGCGGCCATCGCCGCCCTCACCGTCGCCGGATTCATCGGCGGCATCGGCCCTGCCGTCGCCGGACCGTTCGGCACCGGATCGGCGCAGGCCCAGCCCGGTAACCTCGGCCCGTTCGAATATGAGCACCAGTGCCTCACGCGCGGCAACGAGGGCGTCCAGAACGGCGAATGGCAGGACTTCGACTGCGTCGGCAGCTACGGCGCCTGGTACGTCGTGCCCCGCTAGCGATCCTCCGGGCAGACCGAAGGTGGCCATCGAGGGGTTTCGGCCCGGAGCGTCGTGCCGGACGCTCCGGGCTGAAATGTGTTCCCACTGGAGGTGTGTCAACCCCGAATTGTTATCGGGAGCGGGTGCGCCGCGCAGGACCAGCGTAGACGGCGTTTTTCGGTCGCCCGGCCAGTTGGTTAAGGGTGACCTGAGCGAACACGTGCAGTAGCGTCAGGAGAGATCCAGCCGTCAGGACAACGTACGACTCGACCTAGGAGACGACGACCATGTCATACCCGACCGGGGGCTCCGGGTACAACGCACCCGCGACGCCGCCCGCACCCGCCAGCTCCGGCCAGTCGGCTGGTACCGGATCCAGTGCTACCGGCACCGCAAAGGGCCTGCCGTTTTTCCTGGTGGTCGGTGTCGCCGTGCTCGGTGTGATCAATTTCCTGCTCGGGTTCCTGCCCTACGCGCAGCAGTCGGCCACGGTGGGCGGCAGGACGATTACCGGTGACAGCGCCTCCTTCTTCGAGAGCCAGCTGACCCCGCTGATCGCACTGCTGCTGCTCGGCGGCCTGCTCGCCGGCCTGTCGCTGCTGCCGAAGCAGAGTTGGACCGGTGCCGCCGCGGCGGCGTCGATTACCGGCTTCCTGGCTCTGGCCTTCCAGTCGTTCACGCTGCCCGATGGTTACGAGCTGAAGATCGGCGCCTGGGTGGTGCTCTTCCTCTCGTTCGTGCAGGCGGTGGTCGCGGTCGTCGCGGTGTTGTTCGAAGCGGGCATCCTGACCCCACCCGCGCCCAAGCCCGCCACTCCGCAGGGCCCGCCGAGCGGTTTCGGCAGCGGCGGCTACGGCCAGCCGGGCACGTTCTCGGCCTTCGGCCAGAACCAGCCGGGTCAGTACGGCCAGAGTCAGCCGGGCCAGTACGGGCAGAGCCAGCCGAGTTACGGCAGCCAGACCGGTCCCCAGTACCAGTCGCCGCAGCCCTACGGTCAGAGTCAGCCGGGTCAGCCGTCCTACGGTCAGCCGCAGCAGCCGTCCTACGGCCAGCAGCCCGCCTTTGGCCAGCAGCCCGGATACGGTGCGGCACAGCAGGGTTCGCCCTACGGCGCGCCGCCCGCCGCGCAGCCGCAACCGCGCCCGGACGAGAGCGCCACCCAGCACTTCGGCGTCCCGCAGTCCGGACAGCAGTACGGCGCACCGAGTTCGGGCAAGAGCCAGCCGGGTCAGCAGGGTCAGCCCTTCGGCGGCGAGACCGGTTCGGACCCGTCCTCGGACGCCACCCACGCGTTCCGTCCCTCGGAAGACAACAAGTAGTTCACCGGCTCTCCCGGCGCGCACCGGACCGGGTCGGCGCGCCTGACCCGCTCGCGCCGGGGGAGCTGCCACGCTGAATTTCTATGAGCTCTCCGAGACCCTCCCTAGTTCGCCGGACCGCTGAGTCCCGCGGCGCGCCGGAAGCCTCGGCGCGGAGCAACCGATCGACACCACCGCGCGGTTCGCGCACGCACCCGGATGGTCTCGACGAGGCCGGGTTCCTGTCGCTGACCCCGGAGCGCGCCCGCGTGCTGCTCCTGGTCGCCGCCCGCCCGACGACCTACGCGCTGGTCGCCGTCGTGGTCGTCGTCCTGGCCGCCCTGCTCACCTCGGACAGCGACCTGGCCGGTACCTCGGGTGCGATTGCCGCGGGTTGGCTTGCGGCACACCAGGTTCCGCTGACGATTGGCAAGACCTCACTCGGACTGCTGCCGCTGCTGCCGACCGGGCTGTTGGTCTGGCTCGCCGCTCGTGACTGCGCCCGCGCGGTGGAGCCGCAGAGTTCGCGCGCCGATCTCGGCTGGATCGTCGGTGCGGCGCTGGCCGGGCCGCTGCTGGTTACGGCCGTCTGTCTGGCGGTCGCCGAGGACGCCTCCGGTGTCGTCGCGCTGCAGCCGCCGAATACTCTCGCCGCCTTCGGGTGGGTCGGCGGACTGTATCTGGTCGCCGCGGCGAGCGGTATCGCGAGTCGCGACCGCCGCAGGATCTGCACGCTGCTGCGCCTGCCCGACTGGGCGATCGCGGGCACGTTCGGCGCTGGTCGGACGGTGTTGCGGCTGTTGGGGTGCGCGACCGTGGTCGTCATCGTTTCTTTCTTCATGCACTGGTCGCGCATCGGCGATACCTACCGAACAGCGGGCGATGCGGCGGGCGCGATCGGCTCGAGTCTGCTTTCGCTGGCCTATCTGCCGAATGTGGTAGTCGAGGCGGTCGGCGTGCTCGTCGGCTCCGGCGCACAGTTCGGGGACGCCTCGATCGGGGTGTTCTCCGTTGTCGGCGGGCCGATTCCGGCCGTTCCGGTGCTGGCCGCGGTGCCGACCGGGCCGGCCGCGGGCTGGTGGCCGGTGCTGCTGCTGATCCCGGCGGCGGTCGGCGTGCTCGGCGGGGTGGATATCGGACGCACCTCCAACGACCGGGCCGCCGCGCCGTGGGCGACCCTGACCTCGGCGGGTCTGGCCACCGTGCTGCTGATGCTGCTCGGCGGGGTGGCGGGCGGCGATCTCGGCACCTTCGGACATGTCGGACCGGACCTGCCGATCTTCGCGGCGGTCACCTTCGGCTGGTTGGCGGTCGCCGGTTACCTCGGTCTGGTCTTCGCGCGCTGGTTCGTCGTTCCGGTCGGCGCCCCCGTCACCGGGTACGACGATGACCAGTACTCGGATTACGACGACGACTACGTCGAGGACGATTACTACGACGATCAGTACGACGACACCGATCACTACGACGACGAGCACTACCCCGAATACGACGACGACTACGAGGACTACGACGGCCCCGACTTCGAGGTAGAACTCGACGGCGAACTGGTCGAGGAGCAGACCGCCATCCCTACCTCGCGCGCCGCGGCCGCCGATACCATCCCCGACATCGTCGATGCCGAAGTGGTCGAGGCGGACCTGCCGGAAAGTGACCCGGTGGACGGTCGTTAGGCTCTACTCGGCGGTGCGCACCGCCTCCCCCGTTCGACCCGACACGCAGGAGTAGAGCCCTGAGCTCACCCATCCCGCCTTCACCGGCTGCCGCCCCCCAGTCCACGCGTGCCGCGTGGGTGCCCGCCGCGGCCCCGGCGACCGTCGTCGTGCTGGCCTCCGGCACCGGGTCATTGCTGCGCGCGCTCATCGAGGCCGCGGCCGCGCCGGACTATCCGGCGACCATCGTCGCCGTCGGGGTCGACCGCGTCTGCCAGGCCACCGAGCACGCGGCCGCCGCCGGTATCCCGAACTTCCGGATGGCGTTGAAAGACTTTCCCGATCGGGACGCCTGGGATGTCGCGCTGACCGACGCGGTCGCCGCCTATGAACCCGATCTGGTGGTCTCGGCCGGATTCATGAAGATCCTCGGCCCGGCCTTCATGGCCCGCTTCGGCGGCCGGATCATCAACACCCACCCCGCGCTGTTGCCCGCGTTCCCGGGCGCGCACGGGGTACGCGACGCGCTCGCCTACGGGGTCAAGGTCACCGGATCGACCGTGCACCTGGTCGATTCCGGTATCGACACCGGACCGATCCTTGCTCAGGAGACGGTGCCGGTGCTCGACGATGACGACGAGGCCACCCTGCACGAACGCATCAAGGTTGTCGAGCGACGGTTGCTGGCGGAGGTTGTCGCCGCCGTCGCGACCAGAGGCATTGTCTCCGACGGACGAAAGGCAGTTATTCCAGATGAGCGGGTACTTCGGTGACTGAGCGTAAGGGGATCTCCAGGGCGCTCGTGAGCGTCTACGACAAGACCGGGCTGATCGCGCTCGCGACCGGCCTGCACGCCGCAGGCATCGAGCTGGTCTCGACCGGTTCGACTGCGGGCAAGATCGCCGACGCGGGCATTCCGGTGACCAAGGTCGAGGATCTGACCGGTTTCCCGGAAACCCTGGACGGTCGGGTCAAGACCCTGCATCCGCGCGTGCACGCGGGCATCCTCGCCGACACACGCAAGGCCGAACACGTCGACCAGCTGGTCGAACTCGGCGTCGAGGCGTTCCAGCTCGTCGTGGTGAACCTGTACCCGTTCACGCAGACCGTGGCCAGCGGCGCCAGCAAAGACGAATGCGTCGAGCAGATCGATATCGGCGGTCCGTCCATGGTGCGCGCCGCCGCCAAGAACCACCCGTCGGTCGCGGTGGTCGTCGACAGCGGCGACTACGACGACGTACTCGCCGCGGTGGCGTCCGGCGGTTTCACCCTCGCCGAGCGGACTGCGTTGGCGGCCAAGGCATTCCAGCACACCGCAAGCTATGACGTCGCGGTCGCGAGCTGGATGACCAACGTGCTCGCCCCCGCCACGGACTCGGATGAGCCTGCCGCACCGCGGTTTCCGCGCTGGACCGGTGGCAGCTGGGAGCGCGCCTCGGTGCTGCGCTACGGCGAGAACCCGCATCAGGCCGCCGCGCTGTACACCCAGAACGACGGCAGCCAGGGGCTGGCGCAGGCAAAGCAGTTGCACGGCAAGGAGATGTCGTACAACAACTACACCGACGCCGACGCCGCCTGGCGCGCCGCCTATGACCATTCGGCACCCGCGGTCGCGATCATCAAGCACGCCAACCCATGTGGCATCGCGATCGGCGCCGATCTCGCCGAGGCGCACCGCAAGGCGCACGCCTGCGATCCGGTCAGCGCCTACGGCGGTGTGATCGCGGCCAATGGCGAGGTCACCGTGGAGATGGCCGAGCAGGTCGCCGAAATCTTCACCGAGGTGATCGTCGCACCGTCCTACGCCGACGGCGCGGTCGAGGTGCTGCAGCGCAAGAAGAACGTGCGCATTCTGGTAGCCGAGCCGCCGCGGCGCGGTGGCGCGGAGCTGCGCCCGATCAGCGGCGGCGCGCTGCTGCAGCTGCGCGATGTGCTCGACGCGCCGGGTGACAACCCGGAGAACTGGACCCTGGTGGCGGGTGCGGCGGCCGACGCCGAAACCCTCGCCGATCTCGAATTCGCTTGGCGTGCATGCCGGGCCGTGAAGTCCAACGCGATCCTGCTCGCCCACGACGGCGCCTCGGTCGGTGTCGGCATGGGCCAGGTCAACCGGGTGGACGCGGTGGGTCTGGCGGTGCAGCGCGCCGGTGACCGCGCCAAGGGGTCGGTCGCCGCGTCGGACGCGTTCTTCCCGTTCTCCGACGGCCCACAGCAGCTCATCCAGGCCGGTATCCGGGCGATCGTGCAGCCCGGCGGCTCGGTCCGGGACCAGGACACCATCGACCTGGCTCGCGAAGCCGGAGTCACCCTGTACCTCACGGGTTCTCGCCACTTCGCGCACTGAGTCATCCGCCTGAAGCGGGCGGGAGCCACCGGCTTCCGCCCGCTTCGCAGATGCGGCCGCCGCGGCGAGTCGATCGATGGCTCTTGAACGCCGTTGCCGTACTTCGGAATCGCCTGCAGCGCACCGGATCTCATCGCCGCTGGCCATGAAGTGAAGAACGCCGCCTTCACGCCGACGTACTACGTGACCGGTGGGGCTGCCGGCATCGGCAACGCTCCCGCCCCCGTCACCTACGAACTATGGGACCCAACGCTTTTCGTCGATGGCACCCGGCTCGCCCCACAACAGAATACGAGCAATCTGGGCTCGGGCCTGTACGTCTGGTGCGACGACCCGACCGCGCGCACGCCCGCACAGATCGCGGTCGCGATCACCATGCCGTTGCGCGTTATGGCCCAAAAGACCTGGGGCCCACCAAAATCCGGTAGTTACCCGGAGTTCGTCGCACTCTCCGATCAGGTCGCCGAGCCGGTGTCCTGAGTCAGGCGGCGCTGAGCACCTGCCGGTTCCCGAGTGGCTTCTTCAGCGCTACCTCCAGCGTGCCGAACACCGCGATCATGGTGCACATCCGCCCGACCGCATCGGCCCTGCTCCCGGAGCGCAGTTCGACGGTGACCGTCGAATCGGTCTCGGTCACGCTGGCATCCACCCCGTAGCACTCGGGCGATCCGGTTTCGAAGTTGATCGCGATCCGATCGTCGGCCACCCGTGACCAGGAGGTGAACGGAATCGGATGCCCGCCGACGATGGTCGGATCGGCGGTGAACATCCGGCCCGCGTCGGCGGGGGTGCCCTCGGTCGGTGTGGTCCGCGCCGCGCTGGTCGTCGTCTTGTCTTGTGCGGCACCATCATCGGAGCCACCGCATCCGGTGACGGCGAGACCGACGAACAACGCGACGGCGATTGCGGCGGGGCGAACTCCCGACATCCGATACATGCCGACCACCCTAATCGACGCGCCGCGGCGTCGAGACGAACCGCGCGTCGACATCGTCAGCAAACCAGGAGAACTGTCAAGTCGGTTTGTGCGGCAATATGATACAGCGCTGCAGTCCACACAGTGAACTTTTGGCTAAGCCTGCGCGTAATCCCTGCGCGCGGCGGGATCGGGCAGTAGATTCGGCTCCGATGCGCGCCAATAGGGGTTCGCGGCGCGTGTCGAGTCAGATGCTTTGCACAGTAAATCTTCGAAAGGAAGAACGTGGGCGACACGCTGCGCGTTGGTGAAGAACTCGGGCTCGGCCAGTCTCTGGTCGGCGGTGCGTACACCCTGACCCTGCAGGCCGATGGGAACCTGGTGCTGTCGGAGCCGGATGGAAATGTCGTGTGGTCCACCCTGACTCACGATCAGGGCGTCGAACGAGCCACCTTGCAGGCGGATGGCAACTTCGTGCTCTACAAGGGGGAGGGCGCCGCTTGGTCGACCGAGACCAACGGCAGGGAAGCGGACCGGCTGACTGTGCAGGCCGACCGCAATGTGGTGCTGTACGGCAAGGACGGCAGCGCGCTGTGGTCCTCGGGCACCCAGACCGACAACCCGCTGTCCGCGCTGGAGCCGGAGCCGGTTGCCGAGCCGGTCGCCGAGCCGGTCGCCGAGCAAGTCGCCGCGCCCGCCGAAGAGGTGCCGCCCCCGCCGCCCGCGGCGCAGACCTACACCGTCGAGCCGGGTGACACCCTGTGGGCGATCGCCGAGCGCTTCTACGGCGACGGCAACCGCTACCACGAGATCGCGAACGCCAGCGGCATCGACAACCCGGATGCGATCAACCCGGGCCAGGTTCTCACCATCCCGTAAGCACTACCGAACGACCGAGGCCCCCGAAGCAACGCTCCGGGGGCCTTGTTCGTAGGTCGTTTACCGGCTGGTGAACGGCAACAGTGCCATCTCGCGGGCGTTCTTCACCGCGACGGCGACCTGTCGCTGCTGCTGCGGGGTGAGCCCGGTGACCCGGCGGCTGCGGATCTTGCCGCGGTCGGAGATGAATGTGCGCAGCAGGTTGACGTCTTTGTAGTCGACCGTCTCGACGCCCGCCGCGATCAGCGGGTTCTTCTTCGGGCGGCGGGCCTGCTCGGCGCGAACCTTCTTCGAGGGTGCTCGCTTGACTGCCATATGACGGGTTTCCTTCTCGAGATCAGTGGTTGGCTACCAGCTCGATTTGTGCACACCGGGGAGCTCACCGCGATGGGCCATCTCGCGTACACGCACGCGGGAGAGTCCGAACTTCCGGAGATGACCGCGCGGTCGTCCGTCCGCGGCGTCCCGATTGCGCAATCGTACCGGACTTGCATCGCGCGGCAGCTTCTGTAGTGCGGATTGCGCCACGGCGCGGTCGGCTTCGGCGGTGGCCGGATTCCGGATCAGTTCCTTGAGCTCAGCGCGCCGGGTCGCATAGCGGGCGACGATCTCTTTGCGCTGCTCATTGCGGGCGATCTTCGACTTCTTGGCCATCAGCGCTCCTCGCGGAAGTCGACGTGCCTGCGGACCACCGGATCGTATTTGCGCAGCACCATTCGGTCCGGATCGCTGCGCCGGTTCTTCCGCGTGACGTACGTATATCCCGTTCCCGCAGTGGATTTCAGCTTGATGATCGGCCGGATCTCGGTCGATTTCGAGGCCATGGTGCTCCCGTCAGATCTTGTCGCCGCGGGCTCGGATCCGAGCGACGACCGCCTCGATCCCGTCCCGGTCGATGGTCTTGATGCCCTTGGCGGAGACGGTCAGCGTGATGCGCCGATCCTCGCTGGGCAGGTAGTAGGTCTTGCGCTGGATATTGGGATTCCAGCGGCGGTTCGTCCGCTTGTGCGAATGCGATACGGACTTGCCGAATCCCGGCTTGCGCCCGGTGACCTGGCAGTGGGCCGACATGTGGGCTCCCTCCATTCGGGTTGGCTAGATGCAGTTGACAATCATTTTCGACAACGGCCGTTCGACAATGTACCGTTGCTCGACAGTAAATGAAAATCATTGTCGAAAGGAGCGCAGCGGTGGATCCCGCCCTACTCCCATCCGGGCGGCCGTCCGACCGGAGAACGCCCGTCGTGGTGGTCGCCGGATTCTCCGGACAAGCCGCGGCGGATGTCGCTCGACTGGCCGCGGGGCTGCGCGCGGCGCCGGGCACCGTCACCATCCGCCACGACCTGAGCGGGCTCGGCGAGGGCATCGTGCACCGCACGGTGCGTATCGGCGAGCAGGAGACCTCGACGGTGCTCGAGCTCGCACACGGCTGCGTATCCTGCACCCTGCGCATCGATCTGCTGCCGCTGCTGTGCGCGCTGGCCGCTCGCGACTCGGTGAATCGCATTGTGCTGGAACTGGATCCGGCCTTCGAGGCGGAGGCGGTGTGTCAGGCGATCGAGCATGTCGTGATCACCGGCGTGGTCGGCCGCGTCGACGGTCCGGCCGGTCGCGAGGTGCGGATCGAGGCGGTGCTCACCTGTCTGGACGCGCAGACCTGGTTGGCCGACGCGACCAGCGAGGACACGCTCGCCGAGCACGGACTGGCCACCGTCGACGACGATCGGACGGTGGCCCAGGTCGCGGTCGGTCAGATCGACTTCGCGGATGCCGTTGTCGCACTGGATAATACGGGCGATGCCAGCGATCGGGCTCGGCTCGCAGCGGTGCTGTCCCGGCTGGTGCCCGAGGCGCCGGTGGCTTGGGTGCGGGATATAGCCGCACTCGATGTCGAGGCGTTGCTCGCGCGTATTCCGGCCCACTCCCGGCGCGGCCGCGTCTTCGACGCACACGCGCCGCTGCTGCGCGGTCAACCGCCGCTCGGTACCGAACATGGTGTGGCACTTGTCGAATTCGCCGCGAGCCGCCCCTTCCATCCGGCCCGTCTGCACGAAGCACTCGATGTGCTCTTCGACGGTGTCGTGACCGCACGTGGGCGGATGTGGCTGGCCACCCAGCCGAACGAGGTGGTGTGGCTGGAGTCCGCGGGCGGCGGTCTGCGCGTCGGCGGCGCGGGGCCGTGGCTGGCCGCGATGAGTCCGAGCGAACTGGAACAGGCCGATCCCGCCCGCCGGGCCATGGCCGCGCTGCGCTGGGACGAGCAGTTCGGCGACCGGGACATCTCACTGGTGATCCTGGCCCACGACGCCGATCCGGCCGATATCCGCCAGGCGCTGCACTGGGCGCTCGTGGAAGACGACGAGCTGAGGCTGGTCGAACGCGCACCCGAGCGCGTCGCGCAATGGGAGGACCCGTTCGGCGAATGGCACGCCGACCCCTGCGAGACCAGTGAACCCACCGGCCTACCGGTCGACGGACAAACGAAAAGCCCGAGAGGAGAAGCGAAATGAAAGTTCGCCGAAAAAGAACTACCGTCCATCCGGACTACCACCCGGTGGTGTTCGAGGACTCCGGCACCGGGAAGCGATTCCTGACCAAATCCACCGCCACCAGCGCCCGCACCATCGAGTGGGCGGACGGCAACACCTACCCACTGCTGGTCGTGGACGTGACCTCCGATTCGCACCCGTTCTGGACCGGCGCGCACCGCGTGCTGGACGCCCAGGGCCGGGTGGAGAAGTTCGAGCGCAAGTACGGCAAGCGGGCGCGGGCCACGTCCCAGCCCGGACGAGGGGAGGGCTGACATGGCGGTACCCAAGCGCAGGATGTCGCGGTCGAACACCCGCAGCCGCCGCTCGCAGTGGAAGGCGACTCCACCCGACCTGGTGCCGGTCAGCGTCGGCGGAGTCGTGCACAGGGTGCCGCGCCGTCTGGTTCAGGCGGTGCGGCGCGGTCTGATCGATCCCGAGCGGATCTGATACCGCGCTCGAACGAACGGTGGCCCGGCAGGATGTCCTGCCGGGCCATTGTCGTTGCCGAACGGTCTTGCTCAGCCTTCTTTGGCGGCGAGCTGCACCAAGGTGGCGGCCAGCTGGAAGAACTTGTTGTTGCCCAGGTCGGCGATGGTCTTGATCTTCAGGGCGTCGAGCAGCTGCTTATCGTGCGCTTCGGTGAGTCCGGCGAGCGCCGACGGCGGGGCGGACAGGATTTCCGCGAGCGGCTTGTTTTCGTAGGCTTTGTCGAGAGCCTTATCGAGCACCACATTGACGGCCATGCGAACTCCTTCGGACGAACGAGTATGTGCCAACCCGACGATAACTCGCGCACTGCTGCCATGGGACGTGAACGCGCCAGGCCGGTGGTCGATCGTCCGAATCGGCTGGGCGAAGGCGATGTGGCAATCTCGAATCGGCACCCGCTCACGGCCGGGCAATCTGTTGGCTAATGGAGTGACTCGCATCACATGGCAATTTTCCCGGTGCCTCGATTGCGATGAGGTAGCTCCTGGGTCAATTACGTACTGTGAGTTGGTTTTTCGTGGCCGTAAAAGTCCTGGCGCAGTGATGATTTCGTGCCCTCCCGCCGGTACCCTCATGCGAGAGGGCGGGTTCTCAGAATCCCGGTTCGCCCGGATCTCTGAGAACCCGCTCATCGCCAAAAGGCGAAACTTCCGGCCGCTCAGCCGATTTCCCCGGTTTTCTCAGTTTTCCAGAGGTTGTCCTCGGAGATTTTCCTGAGGGATTGTCGTGCCGACGTGTGTCTGGCGGCTGCATCTGAATGCGGGTTGGCCAGCCTGCCGCAACCAGCAGACCGGCTACCCTCCATTCAGGCGCGAAGGCCGACAAGTGGTGCGGCGACACAGGTTCCAGCCGTCCCGGCGCCTGAGCAGTCGACCGCGATCAAGATCAGATGGACCTGATGGCGAAGGCTCTCGCGGTTTGCCGCCATGGTGTCCACGTGATCATTTGCCCAGTTCGGCGGCCTGGGGGGAGGGGGTGGATGCGGGCTCTCGGGCGGCGGGTAAGCCCGGCAAGTCAGGCAACATCGCCTCCAGACGGGCCAGTTGTTCGCCGACGAATTCGGCGGGGCCTTCGATGAGGGATAACGGCCAGGGCCAGTGCGGGCCGTCCAGGCGCTTGACCTCCTCGACGAGATCGGCGGTAGTCGCTTCGAGTTCGCTGATCTCCGTGCGTAATTCGCTGATTTGCGCACGCAGGTCGGCGTGCTCGGTCTCCAACTCCTGGATCCGCTGCAGTGCGGCCGCCACGCCGTCCACCAGGGTGCGGTTGTGGCCCTCCGGGTCGGCACCGAGCTGCGGCCAGCCCGACAGGCCCGGACCACGCAGCTGGATCTGGATATCGCGCAGCACTGCCTCTTGTTCCGGGGTCACGTCCGGTTCCTCCTGTACGAAGTCCCACTGGCCGAAATCTGTTGTCTCGGCTTCGTTCACATCGCAGAGCACGCCGTTGACGACCACTTGCCGCAATGTCTGATGAATGTTGCGCCTGGTCTCGACAAAGGTTGCGGACCAGGCGTCGGTTTGCCACGACCATGCCGCGACGCCCGCGTCCAAGGCTCGGCTGATCGACCAGAAACCGCCGTAGATACCGACATTCGCGGCACCGAGTACGGTGGCCGCGCCGTCGAGATAGGCGTTGATCGCGAGCTGATCCTGCGGGGTCGAGTCGAAGTCCGCGGAGAAGTAGATCGGTCGATCCGGTCGGCCGCCGCAGCGCAGCACCTGGGCCAGACCCGCACGGGCATCGACGATTCCGGCGCCGTAGCCGTCCAGCATCCTGGTCGCGGTGGTCTCCCAATTCGACACGATCGAGATCCCGTTCGCCCGCAGATCGTCGGCCTCGGCCGGGGTCAACAGTTTGCCGGGCAGGGTGGGGCCGCCCTCGGACAGATAGCGCACCACGAAATCGAACCCCGCCGCGCGGATCGCCGCGCCTCCCGGACGCCCGGCAGCGTAGTCCAGACCGAAGCGCATGCCTCTCACTGTAAGTGCGTGGCGGGCGGAAATCGGCGGCATTGCCGAACCTGCCATAACTCGCGGCGGACGATGGTTGACTAGGCACTGGTTCGCGTGGTCGCGGGTGTGCGTCACGAACCGTGGCGTGTGGGCACGTACCTCTCGGCGATCGCTCGACCGATAAGTCGATATCGAGTAGCTCATTCGAAACGGAGGTGACCGATGCCCATACGTAACGAAGCATGGCCCGAGGGAACACCGGCCTGGATCGACTGTCAGGTCGACGATCCGGCCAAGGCCGCGCAGTTCTACGCGGAGTTGTTCGGCTGGGAGATCCAGGATGGCGGCCCGGAGTCGGGCGGCTACTTGATGGCGTCCAAGGCCGGTGCGTCGGCGGCCGGAATCGGCCCGAAACCCGACTCGATGGTGGATACGCCGTCGGTCTGGACCACCTACTTCGCGGTCGCGGACGCCGACGCCACTGCGGCCAAGGTGGTGGCGGCGGGCGGTCAGCTGGTCGCACCCCCCTTCGACGTGATGGAGTTCGGCCGGATGTTCGTCGCGGCCGATCCGGTCGGCGCCGTCTTCGCGGTCTGGCAGGCAACCGGGCACAACGGCGCGGCCGTGTACAACGAACACGGCGCCTACTGCTGGAACGAACTGCACACCCGCGATGCGGCGGCGGCCAAAGCGTTCTACGCCGAGGTGTTCGGCTTCACCTATACCGATTTCGATTTCGGCGATGGGGAGTACGTGGTCTTCACCCCACCGACCCGAACCGAATCCGTCGGCGGCATCGCTGACGAGTCGGCCAAGCCGGCCGACGGCATACCGTCCTACTGGCTGGTGTGGTTCCAGTTCGACGATGTCGACACCGGCGTAGCCAGGGTGGCCGAGCTGGGCGGCCGGGTGTTACAGGCGGTTGCGGATTCACCCGCCGGGCGCTCGGCCATCATCGCCGGACCGCAGGGCGAGGCGATCGGCATCATCGACCCGAGCAAGGCCGTCGGCGAGATGCCCGCGCCCAACGCTTGACCGGCGGATCCGAGCTCGAGTCAGCGCACCGACTCGAGCTCGGACCGGCGCGCGGCCTCGATGACCGCGGCGGTCTCGCGCCGGTCGGGCGCGATGAGCACCGCGGTGATCGGCACCGTCAGGGCCAGCGATCCGATCACGAACATCGGGAAGACGAATTCGAACAGCGCGAGCCCGTCGGGGGCCTTCACAGCCGCGTTCACGGTGGGGTCGATGGCCGCGATGCCCACGTAGTACATGCCGGCCACGCCGACGCCGAACAACAGCACCGTGGCCGCGCGCGCGAGCACGAAGTGCAGTGCTTGGAACGACCACAGCGTCCCCACGCCGGTCGCGAGTGCGATCACGACCGCGCCGGCCGAGAGCCACGGCGAGATCTCGACCGTCCCCTGAATCCTGATGGAGCCGAGTCCGAGATAGAGCGTCGTGGCGATCCCGAGGCCGAACACCACTCCGCCAGGGAGCAGCAGGCCCAGCCGCAGTCGGCGGCCGATGATCAGCAGGGCGACGAATGCCGCAGCGAAGGCGGTCACCATGGCCGCGATCATCCGGCCGCCGTCGAACCGCACCGTGCTGCCGGGGATATCCAGACCGAGCAGTACCACGGAGGTGGCCAGCCACACCCCGACGCCACCGAGTGCCACCGCCGCTGAGGTCACCCATACCAATCGGAACCGGGACGAGCGCGCGGCGTGTAGGACACAGGCCAGCCCGACGACGGCGCCGAGCACCGAAATACCGAAGGAGAGTGCGGCGACCCAGTACCCCATGGAGAACTGGTCCACCGCCGCGCCGCTGTTCGCCGCAGCGAACAACCGGACGTCATGCATGTCGGGCGGTTCCTTCCAATTCGAGCGCCTTCAGTTGGGCGATCGCGTATTCGGTGACGGCCGCCAGCGCTTGGCGGACCTCCATGGCATTGCGCGCGTCGATATCCACGATGGGTACGCCCTCGCGCACCGAAAGCGCTTCGCGCAGTTCGGCGATCGGGAAGCGCGGCGCATCCGGGAACCGGTTGACCGCGATCAGGAACGGCAGCTTGCGCGCCTCGAAGAAGTCGACCGCGGCGAAGCTGTCCTCGAGCCGGCGGGTGTCGATGAGCACCACCGCGCCGATGGCGCCGCGGATCAGGTCGTCCCACATGAACCAGAACCGGCGCTGGCCCGGGGTGCCGAACAGGTAGAGCACCAGGTTGCCCGGCAGGATGATACGGCCGAAATCCATGGCGACCGTGGTGGTTTCCTTGTCCGGGGTATCGGCCAGATCGTCGATACCGTCGGAGAACCGGGTCACCATGGCCTCGGTGCGCAGCGGCACGATCTCCGACACCGCGCCGACGAAGGTGGTCTTGCCCGCGCCGAAGCCACCGGCGACGACGATCTTGGTCGAGGCGACGCGGTTCTCCGCCTCGACGGGGGTCTGTTCTTGGGTGCCCGAGTTGCCGGGCTGTCCGGCCGACCCGTAGTTTCCAGCGGTCTTATAGGGCACGGAGTCCACGCAAAGTCCTCTCCATCAGGGAACGGCGCTCGTCGAAACTCGCCTCTTCGGTCAGGGTCGAATGCACGCGCAAAGCGCCGTCGACGACGAGGTCGCCAACCATGACCCGGACCATGCCGAGCGGTCGATCCAGGTGAGCGGCGATCTCGGCGACCGACAGCCGGTGCGTGCCCAGCCGCAGGATCTCGGTGCGCAGATCGCCAGCTGGCCAATCGAGATGCGCAGTGTACGACAATGTTTCGATGACCGCTTCGAGCGGTAGGTCGACCGCCGGTTCGGTGCGCCCGGAGGTCAGCGCGTACGGTCTGACGCGGGTTGTGGGCCGGTGTGGCCCTTGGCCGAGTGGACTCGACATCGTTGGATCAGACGGCTGTCCGGGCGGTGGCCGAGACCACCGTGCCCACACGGTCGACGAGCAAGGCCATTTCGTAGCCGATCCGGCCGATGTCATGCGACTTGTTGGCGAGCACGGCCAGGTGCGACCCGTTGCCGACGCTCATCACCAACAGGTAGCCGCGCTGCATCTCCACGATCGACTGCATCACCTTGCCCCCGTCGAACAATCCGGCCGCACCGGTGGCCAAGCTGGCCAGACCGGCGGTGACCGCCGAAAGCTGCTCGGCCCGGTCGGAGGGTAGATGCGGGCTGGTCGCCTGCAGCAGACCGTCCGCCGTCACCAGTACCGCATGCGACACCCCGGGTACATCCTTGGTGAAGCGGGCAACCAGCCAGTTCAGGTTCTCGTCCGTGGTGCCATTCGGGTTGGTCATACAAGCCCTCCGTCGTTGTACTGCGCTTCGGCCCGCCCGCTGCGGACCCCACTGAGATGCCTGGTCAGGTTGCTCCGGATCTCCTCCGGATCACGTACGCCGGGTTCTTCCACCGGTGCGAGGCCGCCGGGTACCAGCTGCGCTCCCGGCCTGCGGATCGGCAGTCCGCCGACGGTTCGGGCAGCGGTGGTCGGATGGCTGGCCTGTTCGGCGGCCGTCCAGCCCTCGTCGGCGGGCGAACTCCATGCGGTCGGCGAGGGCTGCGCGGTCGCGGGCTCGACCAACCACTCCGAGACCATCCGCTGATAGATCGGGGTGGGTGATTCGCCCTGCACCGGCTGTAGCCGGGTCGAAGTAGTGCCGGAGTCGGCCGAAACAGGCTGTAGTCGAGTCGAAGTCGTCGTCGCGGGATCCGCGGCGGCAGCGGGCCTTCTGGTCGGCAGCGACGGCCGGATGGCCTGCGGCGTGATGGGTTGCGGCCCGGTGAGGTGCGGGTTGGCCTGCGGCGCTGGGTTGTCCTGCGGTGCTTGCGGCTCGCGGGAGACGGTCGGTGTCGACCCGGTCGTCACGACTTCGTCGGGCTGTTCGGCCCACAGATCGGTGACGGCGCCGAGGGGCACCTGCGGTTCCACGTCGACGACCGAATTCGGCCCGGTAACCGGCTCCTCCGCCGGGGTCGGCGGTCCGAACGGCGTGACGCGGGGCCGGTCGGACTCGCCCCGGCCATTGGCCGAAAGCGGTGCGAACGGATCGATCGAGGTTTCGGTGTGATCGTCGCCGGGTACTGATACGTCAGGCGCGTCGGCGACGCGCATGGCCGGACGACGTTGCGGCAGACCGGAACTGGTGACCGCGAACCGCGCCGGTTCGCGTTGCGGCAGGCTCGGTACCGGAACCAGCGTGCGAGGCTGCTGTTGCTGCGGCGCGGCCATCATGGACGCCTCGATGGCCCGCTGGTTCGGGTCGGTCACATCCAGCGGCGGGGCGACCAGCGCCCCGGGCAAGTGCACGCTCGCGGTGATGCCGGGTTGCTGCGCCATGGTGGAGGTGCGGCGCAGGCTCACCGTGATGGTGTGCCGCTTGGCGAGTCGGCCGACGACGAAAAGACCCATGCGGCGCGCGGTTTCGACGGTGACCTCACCACCGGAGGCGAGCCGATCGTTGGTGAGCTGGAGATCCTCGAGCGACATGCCGAGGCCGCGGTCGGTGATCTCGATCAGGTAGCCGCCGTCCACCGCGCGCGCCACCATCACCGCGACCGGCGTGGTCGGCGGCGAATAGCGCAGCGCGTTATCGATGAGCTCGGCGAGCAGATGTTCGATATCGACCGCGGGCTCACCCGCGACGACGCCGTCGGGCACCGCGCCGATCTCGACGCGCTGGTAATCCTCCACCTGGGAGACCGCGCTCCAGAGCATGTCCGATAGCGGCACCGGGTGCAGCTGGCCGCGGCGCAGGGCGGTGCCGGCGAGCACCAGCAGGTTGTCGCCGTTACGGCGCATGCGGGTGGCGAGGTGGTCGAGGCGGAACAGGCTCTGCAGCCGCTCGGCATTGTCCTCGTCGTGCTCGAGATCCTCGATCAGCGACAGCTGCTGCTCCACGAGGGATTGGCTACGGCGGGACAGGGTTTCGAACATGTTCCCGATCTGCAGGCGCAGTCGGGCCTGGTCGGCGGCGAGATTGAGCGCCTGCTCGTGGATTTCGTCGACGGCGCGGGCCAGCTGGCCGACCTCGTCGGTGGTGTGCACGCCGACCGGGGCGATCTCCGGGGTGGCGCCACCGCTGCGCACGACCTCGAGTTCGTCGGGCAGTTTGACGTGCGCGACCTCCAGGGCGTCGCGACGCAGTCGGCGAACCGGGACGACCAAGGCGCGCGCGACGGCGAGGGCCAAGGCCAGACCGGCCAGCAGCATGCCGATGACGATCGTGGTCTCGCGCAGCGCACCGTTCTGCGCCTCGGTGGTCCGGTTCGCCAGCGCCTTGTCGATGGTGTCGGCTAGGGAGTTGGTGGTCGTCTCGTAAGTGTCCGAGCTGGTCTGTAGCGAATCCAGGACGGCCGGATTGGTCGTCGGATCGCCCGTGTTCTGGCTGAACGCCCCGAGCCGGACGCCGACGGCGTCGAGCAGCCGACGCATATTGGGGGCGTTGTCCGGGAGGATGATGCCGTAGGTGTTCACCATGGTCATCTCGGCGCCCGCTGAGATGAGCACCTTCGCACGCACGCTCGGATTGTGGCCCGCGTCGGGGGAGCCGATCATCATGCGCTGCTGGGTGAGCACGCGCCGGGCGTTCTGGATCGCACCGATCTGCAGGAAGTAACGCTGGATGACGAGGTCTTCGACCGAGGGTGAAAGCGCGAAGGCGTTGCCGATGCGGACGGCGATCTCGTCGGCCTGTTCGCCGACCATCACCGGCGATCCGTTGCGCAGGCTGTTGCGCATGGTGGTGCCGGTGGCGACGGCCGAGGCTAGTTCGGAGGTGACCCGTGTGCTCACCTTCGTGGTGTGCATCCCGGCCTCGAGGTCGGCGAGCGCTTGATCGAATTTCGTGAGGGCGGCGTCGGTCGTCGGGTCCGCGATATTGCCCCATGAGGCGGTGGCCGCGACCGCGAGTTGTTCAGTGGCGGTGCCGAACTTGACGATCGGCCGGATGATGATGACCTGCTCGGTGGCTGCGTCCAACTGCGACATGGTGTGCAGTTCGTTGTTGATGCGGAGGACGGCGAAGACGGTGGCCAGCAGCACGGGCAGCACCAGTACGATGCCAACCTTACGAGTGACCGACCAGTTGGACAGACTGAATTGCCAGGACCGCGGTGCAGCTTCCATCCGCTTCCGTTGCCTCCGCTTCACGAGTGGCCCCCGGATGGCGCGTGGCTGTTCGGTTTTGATTCAACCCGCTGAGAACCAACTAGAGGTCTTCTTTTTACCGCAGGGAACATACCGCGCAGAGTGAGCAACGGCAATCTGGGGCACTCACACTGTAATTCATTCGAATTTGGCTACTCAGAACGGGTTTCGGCTGGCAAATAGAGGTTGGAGGCGCACCGAGATCTGTGCGTGATCACAAAACTTGCTGGTCGCTCGACCAGCCCCTAGTCGCGTCCACCAGCGCGCCCGGCTCCTTCGAGCGACCCGCGAGCAGTCGCAAGCGGTACGGCGTGTCGGGCGTCTGCCTCTCAGTCGACTCTCAGTCGATGCGGTCAAACTGGGGGCATGCGCATTCTGGTAGTCGACGACGATCGCGCCGTCCGTGAATCACTGCGCCGGTCGCTGACCTTCAACGGCTACTCCGTCGATCTCGCGGTCGACGGCGTGGACGCACTGGAAAAAGCAACCGTGCAGCGACCCGATGCACTCGTACTCGATGTGATGATGCCGCGGATGGATGGGCTCGAAGTTTGCCGACGCTTGCGTAGTACCGGAGACGATCTGCCGATTCTGGTTTTGACGGCGCGAGATTCGGTTTCCGAACGGGTAGCCGGACTCGATGCCGGAGCCGATGACTATTTACCGAAGCCATTCGCGCTGGAGGAATTGCTGGCGCGGCTGCGGGCATTGCTGCGCCGCAGGGCCGCCGATTCCGGCGAGGTCTCCGAGACCATGACGTTCGCCGACCTGTCGCTGGATCCGGTGACCCGTGAGGTGACTCGCGCCGACCGCTCGATCAGCCTGACCCGCACCGAGTTCTCGCTGCTGGAAATGCTGATGGCCAACCCGCGCCGGGTGCTGACCCGCAGCCGCATCCTCGAGGAGGTCTGGGGCTATGACTTCCCGACCTCCGGCAACGCGCTCGAGGTCTACATCGGCTACCTGCGCCGCAAAACCGAGGCCGAGGGCGAGCTCCGGCTCATCCACACCGTGCGCGGCGTCGGATACGTACTCCGCGAAACACCCCCGTAGAACTATGGCGCGAACCAACCCCAAGCAACCTGTGGTCGCCCCGCTCGGCCAGCCAGGCCCGGCCGATGCGGCGGAGATGCGGCCACCGATGCCGCTGACCAGGTCCGTCTCGCTGCGTTGGCGGGTGACCCTGCTCGCTGCCTCGGTGGTCGCGGTCGCGGTCGCGGTGACATCCATCGCCGCCTATGCGATGGTTGCCCGCGCGCTGTACGCCGATATGGACTCGCAGCTCAAGGCGCGGGCGGACACGATGATCGACAACAACTTCGAGACTCTCGGCTTCCAGTCGATCGTGTTGGCAGGTTTGTACTCGAACGATGTCGGCGTCGCGCTGATCTATGCGAAACACCAGATGTACATGCCGCCGCAATCAACTGTTCCACCGGTTGGCGCAGAGGAACTCGCCGTTGCCGACGATGAGCAGCCCTCGTCGCTGCGTACGGTCGACAACCAGCGGGTTTTGGCGAAGCGCACCAACTCTGGTGCGACGCTGGTTATCTCGCAGCGACTGGGACCTACCCGAGAAGTGCTCGATAGCTTGGCATGGTTGCTGTTCGTCGTCGGTGGCTGCGGCGTCGTGCTGGCCGCCGCGGCGGGCACTGCGGTGGGTCGCACCGGGTTGCGCCCGATCGCACGCCTCACCGCGGCTACCGAGCGCATCGCGCGAACTGACGATCTGACGCCCATCGCGGTGACCGGCGACGACGAATTGGCAAGACTCACCGACAGCTTCAACGCCATGCTGCGCGCGCTCGGCGAGTCACGGGACAGGCAGCGCAGATTGGTCGCCGACGCCGGGCACGAGCTGCGCACACCGTTGACCTCGTTGCGTACCAATATGGAACTGCTGATCGCCTCCAGCCGTCCAGGCGCGCCACGAATTCCGGAGCAAGACATGGCCGAGCTGCGTTCCGATGTGATGGCGCAGATCGAGGAACTGTCCACACTGGTCGGCGACCTGGTCGATCTGGCCCGCGAGGATGCGCCCGAAACCATCTTCGAGCGTGTCGATCTCGGTGAGGTGGCCGAGCGCGCGCTGGAACGGGCCCGACGCCGCCGCGGTTCGATCGAGTTCGCCGCGGAACTGCAGGCGTGGTTCGTATATGGCCATGAAGCAGGCCTCGAGCGGGCAATCCTGAACGTCCTCGACAATGCCGCGAAGTGGAGCCCAGCGGGCGCGCAAGTGAAGGTCACCATGCGGGAAACCGGTCGGGGGTTGCTCGAACTGGCTGTCGACGACGCCGGGCCAGGTATCCCGGCTGCCGAGCGTGAGCTGGTATTCGACCGGTTCTATCGGACCACGGCATCACGCTCGATGCCGGGATCAGGGCTGGGCCTGGCAATCGTCAAACAGGTGGTAACCAAGCACGGCGGCACGATCAGCATCGAGACATCGGACCGCGGTGGTGCCTTGATCCGGATCGTGCTGCCGGGAACGGCAGCACCGTTGGACAGCTCGGTCGATTCCTCCGCCCGCGATTGATCCAGCTACCTTTTTGCCTGGCACAGAATGCTTTGCACAGCAAGGGCTTTCGTTCACTACCGAGTGATTGCCCGGCAACGATTCTGCTGGCTGTTCCAGTCACCGGCATCGTGACACCAGTGCGGTCGACAGTTGGATGCGTGTCGGCGACTCGATCCGTATTGTTGTATTGCCGTGTGCAGGTGCGTCCGTGCTGGGCGTGGCCGCCGAAGAGCCGGATCGGTAGATATCTCGGAAAACTGATAGCACGGTCTCAGTCGGCTCTCAGTCGTCATCGCCAAACTGGTTGAAGACGTGAGGAGAAACGAGAAACCATGACCGAGGATTCCAAGGACCGGCGAGGGGAGCCGGCGAACACTGATGCGGCGCCCGGCCCGCATTCGACTCAGGAGATCCCGGCCGTACAACCGGGGCAGGGCTACCCACAATCCGGATATGTCGTCCATGAACAGCAGCCGTCGCGCGCGCCCTGGTCGTCCTGGCAGCAGCCCAACGCGACCCAGCCGTTCCCTGGGCCCGAGGCGGGGCCGGAATACACCCAGCCGTCCTATATCCCGCCGGTTCCGCCCGGCGGCGTCCCCGGCGCGGCATTCGGCGCTCAGCCGCAACCCGAACCCGCGCGCCGCCCGATTCGCACCGGGCTCGTCGTCGGCGCGGTCGCGCTCGCGCTCGTCAGCGGTGGCGTCGGCGGCGCGGTCGGCTCGCTGGTCACTCGCTCCGACAACGGTCGTGCCGCGGTCACCAACGCTCTGGACGTGCCCAAGCCCAACGTCAGCAATGTCGCCAACGCGCCCGCCGGTTCCACCCAGGCGGTGGCGCAGAAGGTGCTGCCGAGCGTGGTGATGATCAAGGTCGCCAGCAATCGCGCCCAGGGCGAGGGTTCCGGCGTCGTGTTGTCCTCCGACGGTCTGATCCTGACCAATAATCACGTGGCCTCCGGCGGGGGCGCCAACGCCACCATGGAGGTCGCGTTCTCCGACGGCACCACCGCACCCGCGACGCTGGTCGGCGCCGATCCCGTCTCCGATCTGGCCGTCATCAAGGTCCAGAAGGCCGGGCTGACCCCGATCGAGCTCGGTACCTCGGCGAATCTCGCGGTGGGTGAGTCGGTCATCGCGATCGGTTCGCCGCTCGGGCTGGCCGGCACAGTGACCACGGGCATCGTCTCCGCGCTCAATCGCCCGGTCTCCACCAACGGCGAGGGCACACCGAGCCAGGTGCAGCCGGTCATCGACGCGGTCCAGACCGATGCCGCGATCAACCCGGGCAACTCCGGCGGCGCGCTGGTCGACGCCAACGGCAAGCTCATCGGCATCAACACCGCCATCGCCAGCCTCGGCGGCGGCGAGGCGACCGGTCAGCAGAGCGGTTCGATCGGCCTCGGTTTCGCCATCCCGGTCGACCAGGCCCGCCGGGTCGCCGACGAACTGATCAAGACCGGCCACGCGACCTACGCCCAAATCGGCATCAAACTGCGCCCGCAGGACACCGCCGCACGGGTGCTCGAGGCGACCCCGGACGGCCCGGCCGCCAAGGCCGGTATCCCGGCGGGCGTGGTCATTACCAAGGTCGACGATCGGACCATCGACTCGGGTGACGCGCTCATCGCCGCGGTCCGCTCGCATCAGCCAGGAGACAAGGTGAAGATCACCTACACCGATGAACAGGGCAACAATCCCAAGACCGTCGAGGTGACCCTCACCGGCGCGCCCGCGGACGGTGGCCGTTGATGCGGGTTCTGCCGGGCGGAAAGTCGGCGCGACCGGGAGCGGACGCCCACCTCGTCGGCTTGGACGCTACGGTGAGCACCATGGAAATCGATGCTCCTGTGGCGGGGCGTGCACTGGTGGTGGTCGTCGACGATCGAACGGCGCATGGAGGTGTGGACTCGCTCGGGCCGCTGGTCACCGAGCTGCTCACCGAGGCGGGTTTCCTGGTGGACGCTTCGGTGTCCGTACAGGCCGATGAGGTGGAGATCCGCAACGCGCTCAACACCGCGGTGATCGGCGGTGTCGATCTGGTCATCTCCGTCGGCGGCACCGGCATGTCCCCGCGTGATGTCACCCCGGAGGCCACCGCACAGGTACTGGACCGGGAACTGACCGGCATCAGCGAGGCGCTGCGCTCCTCGGGCCGGGTCGCCGGATCGCTCGACGCCGGGCTGTCCCGTGGTCTGGCCGGGATCTCCGGCTCCACGTTGGTGGTGAACCTGCCGGGCAGTCGGGCCGCGGTCCGCGACGGTATGGCAACCCTGGGTCCGCTGGCCAGTCGAGTGATCGGCGAATTATCCGGATTGGCCGAATAATTTCCGCCACGGACTCCGCTGACGACCCTCGCCCGGCGGCGCGCCGGGCGAGGGATGCCGCGCGTCTGGCAAAAATCTTCGGTGACGTTCTCCCGGAGACAACCGGTGACGAGCGCGGTGATCATTCCGATGCCGAATCGTCATCGGACGACTGGTTCCGCTCGCAGGTGCCACCCCATCACGGCTGAAGACCCATCTACGGTCCGGCCACGTATTACGAGCTCACATCCTGGCATTGTCCACCGTGAATCCGACAATCTGAAATTTGCTCAGGTATTCAATTACGGCACTGTCCCGTAGTTGCCGTAGGCGTTTATGTGACTGCAGTCACTTTTTTGTTCGGTTCGGGTCGAGCGTTCTCCCCGTTTATGCACGTCAAGCAATATGAGCATTTGAGATGGTGTGATCTAGATCACATTAATCTTTACAGAAACTTACGTTGCCAGACCGTTACTGGTCGGTTTAATCTCGCCACGAGCCACCCACGCTGCTGGACTTCGCAGGCCCGGGTGCGGCACGTACGTTGTCGACCCGGCGGAACCTGGCTCGGTTCCGTTTGCCAGCACTGACCGTTGCGCCGAAATAACAGCCGGTTACACATCGGCAACAATCGGAGAACAAACTGAGCTGGGCCTGAGAGGACCACCGTCCAGCCTCGATGGTCGAGGCTGACTGTTAGAACCTGATGAGGGGAAGTATGAGCGAGAACCGCACCAACGGTCTGCGCCGCGGTGCCCAGATTGCGGGCGTCGGCGCTGCCGCGGCCGTGGCCATGGGCCTGCTTTCGGCCGGTGCTGCCAATGCCGATACCTTTGTGCCGTTGCCGGACGGCGCCAAGGGAAACCCGGCGGGCACCGTCACGATCAGCCGTACAGGTGAGCACGCCCTGATTTCGCCGTCGCTGGCGGCCAACGGCGCCGGTCGCGTCGTCTGGGTTTCGGGCAACGCCGTCGCCGATATCAGCGAGACCCCCGAAGGCACCGTCGGCCCGAACAACGGCGCGTCCGGCGCGCCGGGCACCAACAACTCCTCGACGCACGGCGCATCGCAGCTGAGCACCGGCTACATCGTCGGCTGCCAGGTCAGCATCGCCAGCGATGCCATCTCCGCCGGTGTCTCCGGTGGCGTCACCCTCTCGGGCGGTTCGCTCGGTGGCTCGATCGGCCTCAACCTCGGCCCCGGCGATGTCAAGTTCGTTCAGATCGACTACAAGGACATCACCAAGCCCGGTCACTACTCGGTCGAGTACCAGGACGCGGAAATCGAGATCCAGGGTTGCGCGGGCTACGCCCAGGCGCGTGCCTACACCGTCGTCGAGATCATCGGTGACCACTACTCGAAGACCACGCTCTACGGGCAGCCGTTCAGCGTCGGCTGATGTCGGTCAATCCAACGAACACTCTTCTCGCTCAAGCGAATCAACCCTCGAGGGACATAAGCATGATCAACCGTAAGAATGTGGCTCGGGTGGCCGGTGTCGGCGCCGCAGCCACTCTCGCCCTTGGCCTGTTCTCCACAGGTGCGGCGAACGCCGACGCCTTCGTTCCGCTGCCGGGCGGCTCGATCACCAAGACGCTCTCCGACGGCACCGTCGTCACCATCAGCCTGGTCGGCGAGTCCGCCAACATCAACCCGTCCATGGGCTCCACCCCGCTGCACCGCAACGCGTGGGTCTCGGGCTCCGCGCAGGTCGAGGTCTCCGGTGACGGCTCAGGCTCGATCTTCCCGGGCTACACCGTCGGCTGCCAGGTCAACATCTCCGGTGGCGGTGCCACCGGCGGTGTCGATGGCTCCGCGAACTGGGACGGGAGTGACGGTAGCGTCGGCGCCAGCACTGGTGGCAACCTGACCCTCGGCCCGGGGCAGTCGCAGTCGTTCTACGTGCTCGACCTGGAGCAGGCCGACGACTTCGGTAACGAGGCGCACAAGAAGCGCAACAAGTTCAAGGGTGGCAGCGGCTCTGTCACCTGGTCCGACGAGACGATCGGCCTGACCGGTTGCGCCGGTTACGCCCAGGCGCGGGCCTTCATCAGCGTCGAGGTCGAGACCGACAACGTCATCACCTGGATGACGTTGTGGGGTCAGCCCTTCAGCCTCGGCTGATCGGTAGCGTCACCGAAAACTGAAGACACACAAGCGGACTCGTCGCATGCGCGACGGGTCCGCTTGCTTTTGTAAAAGTCGTTGTCGCCCATCACGATCGGGGATCGTAGCGGAGGCATCGGTAACATGTGCGAAATCTCTCAGGAAGTTCACGGAAACCACTAATATTGGGCGCACCCAAGATCGTCCACCGACGAGATTGTCGGCAATCCGCTTGATGGCCAAGGTATTTCCAGCAAGCGGTGTCGGCATGAAAGGGGTTTTCGGCCTCGGTACCCCGAGGTCGACCGCTAGATCCTGATGAGGGGAAGTATGAGCAAGAACCGCACCAGCGGTCTGCGTCGAGGTGCCCGCATTGCGGGTGCCGGTGTCGCAGCCGCTGTGGGAATGGGCCTGCTTTCGATCGGCGCTGCCAACGCCGATGTCTTCGTGCCGTTGCCGGACGGCCAGAAGTCGGGTCCGGGCGTGACCATCTCTCGCACGGGTGAGCACGCGTTGATTTCGCCATCCTTAGCCGCCAATGGCGCGGGCCGAGTCGTTTGGGTCTCGGGCAACGCCAACGCCGATGTGTCCGTCACGCCAGAGGGCACGATCGGCCCGAACAACGGCGCTTCCGGAGCGCCGGGTACCAATAACTCCTCGACGCACGGTGCTTCGCAATTGAGCACCGGCTATATCGTCGGCTGCCAGGTCAGCATCGCCGATAACGCGATCTCGGCCGGTGTTTCCGGCGGCATCAACCTCTCGGGCGGTTCGCTCGGTGGCTCGATCGGCCTCAACCTCGGCCCCGGCGACGTCAAGTTCGTTCAGATCGATTACAAGGACATCCTCGAGCCCGGCGTCTACTCCGTCGAGTATCAGGATGCGGAGATCGAGATCCAGGGTTGCGCGGGTTATGCCCAGGCGCGTGCCTACACCGTTGTCGAAATCATCGGCAATAACTACTCCAAGGTGACCCTCTACGGAGCGCCGTTCAGCATCGGCTGACCTCGGCTGGATCTGTCAAATCTCTACTCGCCGAATCGAACTCATCGAACTCAATCCGCTAGGGGTAGTACAACAATGATCGATCGTAAATTTGTGGCGCGTGCGGCCGGGCTCGGCGGCGCGGCCGCGTTGGCACTGGGTCTGCTCTCGACCGGTGCGGCCAATGCCGACACCTTCATTCCGCTGCCGGGCGGGCAAATCACCAAGACGCTATCCGACGGCACCGTCCTGACAATCCGGCTGGTCGGCGAATCGGCCAATATCAACCCGTCCATGGGCTCCACGCCGGTGCATCGCAACGCGTGGGTGTCCGGCAGCGCGCAAGTCGAAGTGTCCGACGGTAACAACGGCGCGATCTTCCCGGGATATGTCGTCGCCTGCCAGGTGAATATCGACGGTGGCGGCGCGGAAGGCGGCGTAACCGGCGGTCTCGACTGGAGCGACAGCAACAACGTCAAGCCGAAGGCGAGCGCCTCCAGCGGCGCGAACCTCAGCCTCGGTCCCGGCCAGGCACAGTCGTTCTACGTGCTCGATCTCGAGCAGGCCGACGACTTCGGTAACGAGGCGCACAAGAAGCGCAACAAGTTCAAGGGTGGCAGCGGCTCGGTCACCTGGGCCGACGAGACCATCGGCCTGACCGGCTGCGGCGGTTATGCCCAGGCGCGCTCGTTCGTCAGTGTCGAGGTGGAGACCGATCACGTCATCACCTGGACGACGTTGTGGGGTCAGCCCTTCAGTATCGGCTGAGGTCCGGCCTGGGTGAAATACCCAGTGGCACCGACGAATCGGGCCCGTCGCAGCGGCGACGGGCCCGATTGCGCTCCGATATAGGAGAATTCAGGGATATAGGAGAATTCAGGGGCACAGGGGAATTCAGAATTCGTGACGTCCACCGGAGCTGTGCTGCCCCTCGGCGAGCAGATCCCGAATCTGTACCAGCACTTCGGAATCGGTGAGTGGAGTGTCGCTGGCGCCCCAGCGCTTCTTCGCGTGCAGCGCGGGCAGCACCAACACCAAGTACAGCACCGCGGCGATGATTACGAAGTTGAGGGCCGCGGTGATGATCGGGCCGACCTGCACGAAGGTCGCCGGTTTATCGGCAACCAACCGGAAACCGAGGCCGATTTCATTGTTGCCGCCGAATACGGCAAGTATCGGATTGATGATCCCATTGGTGAACGCGGTGACGATCGCGACGAACGCGGTACCGATCACCACGGCTACCGCCAGGTCGACGACGTTTCCGCGGAGTAGGAATTCCTTGAAACCCTTGAGCATTGCCGATATCTCCTCTTCGGGTGGGAGCTGACTAGCTGTGCTCGGCGGTTCGGGCTGCCGTTCCGACCGATGCTAGTTGACCTTGATGGCAAATACTCAGCGAACGATTGTCAATGAAAGACGACGGTAAGGGCGGTTCGCAACGAGGCGGCGGCCACGGCGGTCGCGTGTTCGGCATCCATCGCGACCAGCACCACCCGCTCGGGCGTGCCGCGTCGGTCGGCGGGGCTGGATACCAGGACGACCGCGGCGTCGATGGCGAGTAGCCGGGCGGGGCGCGTGCCCGGACCGCTCTGGTCCTCGGCGCCGATGACATCCACCCGGTCGCCCGCCCGCAGGATCTCCGCGACCGCGGTGTCGGCCAAGCGAATGGGCACGATGCGGGCATCGCGGGCGCCGGTGGCGACCGCCGCCAACCGCGGCCCGACGATGCGCAGATCGGTGAACACCTCGCCGGTGCGCATGGCGCCGGTCAGGGTCGCGCCGACCAGGATGGCGATGTCGTCGACCGCGCCCGTGGGCAGGGTGCGGGCTTCATGCGGTGTCGAGCGCAGATCATCGGCCTCGAGTAGATGTCCGGGTGGCAGATCGCGCCCGGCGACCACGACCTCGGTGCGCTCACTGCCGGGATCACCGCGCAGCAACAGCACGACCGCGAGTGCGGTGAGTGCGGCCGCGAGTACGCGGCGGGCGAGGAGACCGTCGGCCCAAGACGGTCGATTCCCGACCGCGGCGCGCAGGGAGCCGCCGCGGCCGAGATCGGCGAAGGATCGGGTCTTACGCAGCGGGGATATGCCCGGCGGAATCGTGCCCAGGGGAGCCATGTCCGGAGCATATGGTCGGGCGCCCGGCGACTCGCCCGAGAAAAGCTGGCCCTGTGGATAACAACAGCCCTGTGGACAACTCCCACGGGGCTGGTCGTATCGAGCGACCGCAAGCGGTCGCTATCTCCGGTTTCGAACCGAAACTCAGCTGGCGACGGCCGTGCTGGTCGTGCTCGAGCTGCTGGACGATCCCGCGTCCGAGCTCGCCGCGGTGCTACTGGCGCCGCTGTCCGACTTCGCGGGCTCACTCGCCGTCGACGCGCCACCACGGCTGTCGGTGCGGTAGAAGCCACTGCCCTTGAACACGATGCCGACCGAGTTGAAGAGCTTGCGCAGCTTCCCGGAGCACTCCGAGCAGACGCTCAGCGCCTCGTCTGTGAAGGACTGAACGATGTCGAAGCGGTTGTCACACTGGGTGCACGCGTATGAATAAGTTGGCACAGCATCCTCCGCAGGGTTCGTCAATCTGGCACTCTACAGCCGACAGTGCCAACACCGCTAATCGGCATTTCATTCCGCATCCGCATTGCTACCGAGTTGATACGGCGCTATCCAGTCGATGCAGTCCGCCGTGCGGTGTCAGCGCCCAACCCATGCGCAGATCATGCGGCTCCTCCGGGAGCCGATCGAGCAGCTCATCATCGCGAACCACCGCGATCAACCGCGTTCGCGGCCGCGCGGCCGCCAGCGTCCGGTCGTAGTACCCCGCACCCCGGCCCAGCCGCACCCCGCGGCGGTCCACCGCCAACGCCGGGACCAGGATCAGCTCCGCCAGCGTGATCGCGTCGGCGAGCACCGCACCTGTGGGTTCGAGCAGTCCGAATCTCGCACGCCGCAAGCCCGCCGAACCGGTGTACTCGGCCCAGTTCAACGGTCCGGGTGGTCCGGTGACCGGCAACAGCACGCGGGCACCCGCCGCGCGCAGCGCCTCGAGCATCGCCGTCGATCCGGGTTCTCCACGCACCGGCACGTACGCGCAGACCCATTCGGGAACGTCCATTTCGGCGATGTTGTGGGCCAGCTCACGCGCCTCGAGCGCATGCTCGGCGGCGGTCATCGCGGCCCGTCTCGCACTGATTTCGGTCCGCCAGGCATGTTTGTCACGCTCGCCGGGCATCTCCACAGTGATCACCTTAAGCTCACCGGGACCCGAGTCGGCGTGATGGCCGCTTCGAGCCAGGGATGGATGGATAGGGTAGGCGTATGACAGCAAAGGCCGGACAAACCGCGAACGACGCGGTCGTGTCGTGTTTCCGCACGGCCGTCGTGCCCGCGGCCGGGCTCGGGACGCGGTTCCTGCCCGCGACCAAGACCGTGCCCAAGGAGCTGCTGCCGGTGGTGGACACTCCGGGCATCGAGCTGGTCGCGACCGAGGCCGCCGACTCCGGCGCCGAGCGGCTGGTGATCGTGACCTCACCGGGCAAGGACGGCGTGGTCGCGCACTTCGTCGAGGACCTGGTGCTGGAGGGCACGCTCGCCGAGCGCGGCAAGTTCCATCTGTTGGAGAAGGTGCGCAAGGCGCCCGCGCTGCTCGATGTCACCTCGGTGGTTCAAGAGGAGCCACTCGGTCTCGGGCACGCGGTCGCGCAGGCCGAGCGCGTCCTCGATGACGATGAGGACGCCATCGCCGTGCTGCTACCCGACGATCTGGTGCTGCCGTGCGGTGTGCTCGATGTGATGAGCCGGGTCCGGCGCAAGCGCGGCGGAACGGTGTTGTGCGCCATCGACGTTCCCAAGAACGAGGTCAGCGCCTACGGTGTGTTCGACGTCGCGCCGGTGCCCGATGCGGTGAACCCGAATGTGCTGCGGGTCAAGGGAATGGTGGAGAAGCCTGCGCTCGCCGACGCACCGTCGACGTATGCCGCCGCGGGCCGATACCTGTTGGACCGCGCCATCTTCGACGCGCTGCGCCGGATCGAACCGGGCGCGGGCGGTGAGCTACAACTCACCGACGCGATCGCACTGCTCATCGAGGAGGGCCATCCGGTCCATGTGGTGGTGCACCGTGGGTCGCGCCACGATTTGGGCAACCCGGGCGGCTATCTTCGTGCTGCGGTCGATTTCGCTTTGGAACGAGAGGAATACGGACCCGCCCTGCGCGAGTGGCTGCAGCATCGGCTCAGTTCGGACTGGGACCCACAGCTGACGACCTACGACTGATAGGGACGGGCGTCGGGTTTCGCCGATAGTGGACCGTCGGGTACGAATGATGGTTCACCTTCGCGCGCACGGAACACGGTTGCGCGGGTTGCGGAATCGGGTCGGTGCGGAGAGATCAGGAAGGGCTGGATGCGCTCGGTTGAGGATCAGCAGATCAAGGTGACAGCTGCGGCGGTCGCGCCCCGGCCGGTCCGGGTCGCGATCTCCGAGGCCCAGGGCCTGCTGTGTGCCGAGGATGTCGTGACCGAGCTACCGCTGCCCGGATTCGATCAGGCCGCCATCGACGGCTACGCGGTGCGCAGTGTCGATGTGTCCGCCGCCGGTACCGATATCCGCAACGAGGACGGCGAACTGGTCGATTTGACGCTGCCGGTGGTCGGCGAGGTGGTCGCCGGTTCCAAGCAGCCGATCCGTCTGCAGCCGCGCCAGACCGTGCGAGTGGATACCGGTGCTCCGCTGCCGACGCTCGCGGATGCCGTACTGCCCTTGGATTTCACCGATGGCGGCCGGGCCAGGATCAAGGTGTACGAGCCGGTCCGTTCGGGTGACTATGTCCGGCGCATCGGCGACGATGTGCAGCCCGGCGATGTCGCGGTGCGCGCGGGCACCATCATCGGTGCGGCGCAGGTGGGTCTGCTGGCCGCCGTCGGGCAGGACAAGGTGCTTGTGCATCCGAGGCCGCGGCTGTCGGTGATCTCGATCGGCGGCGAGCTCATCGATATCGACCGCACGCCTGGGCCGGGGCAGGTCTACGACGTGAATTCCTATGCGCTGGCCGCCGCCGCGCGCGATGCCGGCGCGGATGTGAACCGCGTCGGCATCGTCAGTTCGGATCCGCGGCGGCTGCGCGATGTGGTGGAGGGGCAACTGGTCCGCTCCGAGGTCGTGGTGATCGCGGGTGCGGTCGGCGGGTGGGCCTCGGAGCAGGTGCGCGAGTCGCTCGAAGGTCTCGGTGAGCTCGAAATCGCAAGGGTGGCTATGCATCCCGGCTCTGTACAGGGTTTCGGACGACTCGGCCGCGATGAGGTGCCGACCTTTCTGCTACCGTCGAATCCCGTTGGCGCACTGGTGGTTTTCGAGGTAATGGTGCGACCGCTGATTCGAATCGCGTTGGGGCGCAGACATCCGATGCGCCGGATCATTCGCGCCAGAACCATCACGCCGATCACCTCGATGGTCGGGCGCAAAGGCTATCTGCGCGCGCAACTCATGCGCGATGAGGCCACCGGCGATTATCTGGTGCAGCCGCTCAGCGGCGGCGCCGGCGGTTCGTCGCATCTGCTCGTCACTCTCGCCGAGGCGAACAGTCTGATCGTGATCGACCCGGACGACACCGAGATCAGGACCGGTGACGAGGTCCGGGTCGCCTTTCTCGCACAGCGCGGCTGAGGCGTGGAGACGATGAACGTTTTCCGGGTCACGCAGCATCCGGGATGGCCCGCGCATCTGGGACCGGTGCGCGTCGCGGCGGGACAGGTGACGCTGCGGCCGGTGCGGTTGCGCGACGCGGCGGCGTGGAGCCGAATCCGCCTGCGTGACCAGGCGCATCTGGAGCCGTGGGAGCCGACCGGGCGTGGGGCCTGGGAGGCGCGCAACCACGCGTCGAATTGGCCGTCGCTGTGGTCGAGTCTGAAGGCCGAGGCCAGGCGCGGCGCGATGATTCCGCTCGTGATCGAGGTCGACGGTGCCTTCAGCGGGCAGTTGACCATCGGCAATATCGTGCGCGGCGCACTGCGTTCGGCGTGGATCGGGTATTGGGTGGCCAAGGATCTGGGCGGTCAGGGTGTGGCGACGGCCGCGCTGGGGCTCGGCGTGGATCACTGCTTCGGGCCCGCCGGGTTGCATCGGATCGAGGCGACCGTGCGGCCGGAGAATCTGGCCAGTCAAGCGGTGCTGCGCAATGTCGGATTCCGCGAGGAAGGGCTGCTCAAGCGCTACCTCGATGTGGACGGGGCGTGGCGCGATCACCTGATGGTCGGCATCACCGTCGAGGAGGTGGCGGGGACCGTCATCGACCGGCTGGTGCGCGATGGTCGGGCCACCTTGCCCTGAATCTGCGGATATCTGTACGTTCGTGCCGTTTCCGACGCGCCCGGGTGCTTCGACGCGCGGCGCAAATGGTGGAACTGTGACAGGTGTGGCGTATGTGCACGGCGCGCCTGACCGAACTTGGTGCGACACAGAATTAACCTACGGACGTCGGAGGTGCGTCTTGCGCCACCGACAGTGGCCCGTGGCGATTGCTCGCGGGTCGCTCGAAAGGATCGGCTGTGAGGCGCCCGGTGCGAACTCCGAATACGTCTCGCGGCGACCGGACGTCCCTCCGTCCGATGCGTTCGCGGCGAGCGAACGCACTGCGACGGGGCGCGGTGCGACCCGGTCGAATGGACGATGCGGCGGGGACGGAGGTGCTGAGGCGAGATGCCGAATTCGATCCTATGGATTGGCCTGGTCGTGCTCTGGGTCTTCGTGCTGTTCCCGATCCTGGCCGACCGGCATCCGAGGATCCGGCAGACGACCGACGCGGCGTTGGCGACCCGCGTATTGCACCGCGGAGGTTCCAAGCGGCGCACGAAGAGTGGACCGGCCGCGGGGCACGACAGTGACCCGGATTACCGGCCGACCCGAGTGCAGAGAAAGCTTTCCCACAGCGATGATGCGGAGGACCGGATGACCACACCGGCCGACGAGCAGGTCAGTGCGGCGAATGACAATCCCGCGGACAACCCGCCCGAAATCAGGTCCGGGGTATCCGATTCCGAAATCGACGACAGGGACGGCGAAGTCGACGAATTCGACCCGGCCGATGACGAATTCGACGATGCCGACCCCGAATTCGACGATGTCGATTCCGGCGATGCCGAGATCGCTACCGCCCGAACGGCTGCGAAGGTCCGCGCGACGGCCGATGATGACCTGGTGGCCGTAGAGCACGCCGAACCGACCGGTGCCAGGATCCCCTCGGCCCGGACGGCGCCGCCCGCTCGCGTCACCGACTCCGACGACGAATTCGATTCGGCCGACCCCGATTTCGTCCCCACCCGGCGCGGCCGCGGCGGCTTCGACCCGGAGGCCGACGCCATCGCCCGCGCGGCCCGCTACACCTTCCGGCAGCGCGCCGTGCTCGGCCTCATCCTGGCCACCCTTGCCTTCGGCGGCCTCGGCGTGGCCGTGAGCCACCTGTTCTGGTGGGGCTGCGGTGTGTCGGGCCTCGTGCTGGTGACCTATCTGGCGTACCTACGCAAGCAGGTCCGCATGGAGGAGGAGATCCGCCGCCGCCGCCTCGCCCGCCTCGCTCGCAGCCGGGGCGAGCAGGTCGAGGACGAACGGCAAGCCGAGCAGCGCGCCCAACAGCGCGTCATGGACCGCGACACCGCCCGCGCCCTACGCCGCCGCTCCGCCCTCATCGAACCCGACGACGAAGACCCCATGTTCGAACACCTGGAAACCTTCGACGCCGCCACCGCCCGCGCCCTACGCCGCGGCACCAGCGGCGATATGCGCCGCGCCGCAGGCGCCTGATCTCCCCCCAGCCCCATCCAGCATCTGCCCAGGTCACCCACACGATTCGGAACCTGGCCACCCCGCCTGATACAGTGTCACAGCGCGGTTCCCCGGAGCCGCACGGGGCTATAGCGCAGTTGGTAGCGCGTCTCGTTCGCATCGAGAAGGTCAGGGGTTCGATTCCCCTTAGCTCCACCGAGAAGATACGAATAGCGGCTTTGGCCAGGTGTTTTGTTGCGATTTGAACATGGGTCCACGGTCGCATCAGTATCTATATCGCCTGCTCAGCGGCTGTTTTTTTATTCTAGTTCCGCAGGTGCTCTGTTCTGGCTTGGTGTTGATTAAGTCGGAAGCGCTGTGTCAGGACAGACCACAGCGCCCACAAGCCGTGCCAGCAACAAGTGGGAGTTCGCCTGGTCGTCTTGGATTGATGTCAAGACTGAGCCCGCCCGTGTGTGTCGCGGGTACGGACGCCACATTCGCGCAAACGGTTCAACACCGGTGTGGATCGCCCACGATGGGGCAGGGTGCGAGAATCGCCCGATGGATGACTACACCACTCACAAGCAGCGCGCCGAGGCACTGCTCAGTGGCCTCACCGCCGGGGCGGCGGTCAGCGGAGCGGAGCGGCGGAACGTGATCGCTCAGGCGCAGGCACATGCCGCCCTCGCACAGGCGGAAGCCCAGCGGGAAACCGCGGAGGCCATACGGGCACTTGGGGCGTTGTCGGCACGAAGCGCAGTCTGAACGAAGCAGACCGGCCCGCAACGGGAATCGCGACCCCAGCAGATCTGGCGGGACCGCAGGCTGACCTCGCGGGACGAGTCGTGCTCAGTCCGGTCCACATGTGCCCCTCGGATAGGCGGTCGATGTTCGTTCGGCTGCGGGGATCAGGTTGTCGGCCAGGCGACTTCATCGATCGCGAGCCACGGTGCCCTCGCGACGACGGTGGGGGTCATATCGGTAATCGCCTTGGTTCGACGGTGAAGATGGGATTGGTCGGCGTAGCCGGCCTCGACGGCGGCATCCGCAGGCGAGCGCCCTGTCGCTAGGAGATGGGCGGCATGGTCGAAGCGGACGAGTTCGGACGCATGCTTGGGCGAGACCCCGATATGGGTGCGGAAGCGAGACCAGAGTCGTTGGCGGGTCCAGCCGGTCTCTGCGGCAAGGGCCTCGATGCGGAGCAGGCCTCTGGTGCGGACGGTCTGGTCCCAGGCGTACGTGATCTCGGGTGCTACACCGAATCCGCGAGGTACCCGGCTTCGAAGGAACGCGGCTGCGATTGCGAACCGGTCGTCCCACGACGGCGTCGAACGGAGTCGCTCGGTCAAGATGGCAGCGCGGCTGCCCCACAGTTCCGGCAGCGGTGTCACGGTGCCGCCGATGATGTCGGTGTCTCGGAGAATCGCTGCGGCGATGACGGGGGACACGCGGATCTGCAGGACGTCGCCGGCCCCTGCGCTGGTGATGCGTAAGGCGCCGGCACGGAGGCCGACGATCGCGTTCCCCGTGACCGGGCGCCCGAGAACGTCGGAGATGACTCCGTGCTCGCTGAGATCGAGCAGGAGCGTGACCAAGGGATGCGGGATCATCGTGATGTCAACAGGGGCAACTTGGTGGTACCGGAAACCCGCCATCTGGACTCCCGGAGTCGGTGGTCGGACCGGGACGGCGACGTCGACCCGACTCCAGTCCAATCTGCCCGTTGCGGTCATGCATCCCAGGCTAGCCGGAGCGGGATAACGTGACATTCGTCCAATACGGCGTGACGAGCCCGCGACGAAGCTGTCGGTATGAGCGAATCGAGTCCCACCCGAACACGCGATGACACGACAGTCCGCGGGTTGCACGTCGTCATCGACGGGAACCCGGCGGCACCGCCCTTGTTACTCATCCATGGTTCGGGCGCAACCGGTTCGATGTGGGCACCGGTGGTGCCGTCGCTCGCTACGGAGTATCGGGTGATCACGATCGACCTTCCGGGATGCGGCCAGTCCGAGCCAGCGTCGACGTATGCCGTTGCGCAGCAGGCGGATCGGACGGCGACGGTGTTGGACGAGCTCGGCGTCCGAAATCTGAAGGTGGTCGGTCACTCCAGCGGAGGGTATGTCGCTACCGCCCTCGTGGAGCGTCGTCCAGACCTGGTCGGCGAGCTGGTCCTGGTCAGCACGGGGCCGAGTCACGCAGCGCTTCTCCCCGAGCCAGCGATCATCCGGGTTCTCGCCTCGCCGCCCTTCGGTCCGCTCGTGTGGGCGATCCGTACCGACTCGATGATCCGCCGCGGACTGGCAGCGACTGCGGCGGCCCCGATCACGGTGCCCGACGGGGCTGTGGCCGACTTGCGAAGGACGTCTTATCGAGCTTTCCGCGCGATTCTCGCCGCCAACGTCGACTACATCGCCGCGCGGACCGTGCCCCAACGCCTCATCGACGCCGGAAAGCCCCTCCTCGTGATCTTCGGGGATTCCGACCCTCGTTGGGACCCAGCATCGGCGCACCAGTATGAGGCGGTGCCGGGTGCCAAGCTGGAATACCTTCGCGGAGTAGGGCATATCGCGATGCTCGAGGACCGCGACGCCCTCGCCCGCTTGATTCTCGACCGCGCACTCTAGGTCGTCCCGAAGCATTTCCACCTAATTGCGTTTGGCGAAATCCCTGAAGACGGGCGAGGAAGAGTGCAAATCCGCGTGCTGTACGACCGACTGATAATGCGCGTCAGCCGCACGTCCTCCTCCAACGACGCCGCTGAACCGGGACCACTTGGATCCCGGTGGCTGCGTCATCGGATTGCTCATGGCTCAATTCTAACGACGCGGTGAAACTGTCCCGGTATTTCAATAGCAAACCCGCAGCTCACGAACCGGCTCCATACGACAGCGGGCCAGGCGACAGCGGGCCAGGCGACCGATCGCGGGCCGCCGATCGTCGGAATTCTGTGAAACGCCGCCCGAGGGGAACTCAAGTACCGGAGTACAAGCGAACTCGGCCCGCCTCGTGCAGTCATGCGTTCCGGACCACTCTTCGGCCTCTGGGTGTGCTACGACCGTCAGGCGGGTACCTGGACCGGCGGCGCTATGCCCGCTGAGGTTCAGCGTTCCTCCGTCCGGCCCGTTAGGCCAAGCCGGTGTCGAAGCGGGGAGTGGGAATGGTGATGATGATCTGAGCTCGGGCCCGATGGTGTCGTCGATGGGCTTGGCCGGTCGTTGGTGAGTGCCCGGGGCAGAAGGTTCTGGCTCGCAGTGGTGACCATGGTTGCTCGGTCGTTGGCGGAGTCGCAGTTCGGCGGCGGCGGATGCTGCTGCCGAGTCTCGGAGAGTGGAAGTTGGCGGATGTGTCGGAAAGACGAGTGCAGGTGGGACTTGAACCCGTTAGTTCGGCGAATTCGCTGGCGATGTGTGTTCGATCACGTCGAATTTATGTCATTCGATGTGGGGAACAAGGGGTAATCAGTGTGCGGCTGGGATTATTTAATCCCATTTAATTTCCGCTGACGCCATCAATTGCATTCAGGGCCTCTGCTACTTCGGCTTCGTAATATCCTGTTCGATAGCGTGTTTCAAGCTCTCCCAGAGCTTCAAAAGCGGCTCTCAATAGCTTCGGATACACGGCCGCGATCGACTTGGGTAAGTATCTCACGATATCGCTCGGTGATTCGGGTTCTTCCTGGGAGACAGAGGAGCGGCCCGGCGAGGTCGGATCGTTAATTTCCTCATCGAGGATAACGAGCTTAACCCGGGTAGGAGCTGTGATCTGAGATGGCACCGATCGGGCGAGTTGTTTCAGATAATCGCCGTTCTTCGGATTCCATCCCAACTCGACCATCGGTTCTCGGGGCACATTAGCCAGCTCGAATGTTAGCTGCCGAATAACCTGGAAATTTTCTGCGCTGACGAGATGCTCTCGATAATGTCCGGGGTCCGGTGCTGACATCTTCTCCGGGTCCTTCCTGTCAATCCAAGTCATTGTCACAGGCCGTCGAAGTACTCGCGTCCGTCCTTTGGCGTGAACACGGTTCCTCCATCTCCATCCTCGATGACTACAGCACCTTTCTCCGGATCCCAATATGCCGTTCGGCCCCTGGGGAGATGCTTTACCTCCGTTGGTACCTCGCCGTCGAGGACCTTGCGAACGTACTCGGGAAGTTCCGCGGCGCCTACGCCGGGTACGTAGTGTGAGCCATCTCCCTGCGCGGCACGTCCATTTGCGTGTTCGGCGATCTTCTTCGCGATCTCTTGTGTAATCGGATCGTTCCCGCCTAGGGCTGGCGCCGCTGTAGGGCTGTTGTCGTCGATGAGGGCCTTCATGGCGATGATGGCGGCCAGTTTGGTGAGTGTGGCGGTGAGGTCGGGGACCTTGCCGAAGGCGTCGATGACACCGACGGCGACGCTCGCAGCCAGGGTGATCTTGAGGATTTGGAAGAGCCGCTTTGTCGTGTAGAGGCCGCGAATGGTGGCGATCGTGTCCTCAACAGCGAGGGCGACACCGCCGCCGGCGACCGCGAGACTGCCGCCGAAGCTGAAGATCGCTCCGACGATGGCGCCGGTGACCAGCAGCCCGACGGCCCAGGCGAAGGTGGTCATCGCCGTCTTGATGCCTTCGCCGACTTCGACTGTCGAGCTGTGATAGCCCGCAACAGGGGCGGCGACATTGAGGGACGCGGAGGCCAGGAGATCGGCGCTGGACTTCAGTGTCCCGAAGTGTTCCTGGATCTTGGCGCGATTCTCTGCCGCATCCATATCGTCGAACAACGCGGAGATCCCGCCGATCTTGGCCGCAGCTCCGGTGATGGTCACGTGGTTGGCGAAGGTTTTCCACGTGTCTGCGGCCTTGGAGAGTTTGTCGACGTCACCGTTGGGAAGTTTCCCGAAGGTACTGACGATCTTCGCAGTGAGTTCGTTGAAGAACTCCTCTACGCCACCGTTGTGTTTGACGCCGTCGCCGTTGTCGTGGACGGAGCGGGATGGTTACCTTGTACTCGGAGACCTGGCGGAGAGTTGGTCGCTGGGGTTTGGCGTTGTCTGCGATCGCGTATTTGTAGCCATTCGCGTAGAGGACGTTGCCGAAGTTGGTGAGGGCGTCGGCCAGGTGTGTGCAGGTCTGCATAGTGTCGCGTGCGTACTGGTCGTACGCTTCGCCCCATTGCTTGCATCCGGGGGCGTCCCCGGCCATGCCTGCACATTCACCCTTGACGGCGTCGTGTACCGGTTTGTCGGTGCGCCGCAGCTCGGAGGAGGGCGCGGCCGGGGTGGTTCCCGCAGACCCAAGTCCGATCCTGCTGTCTGATCTCGTCGTCGATCCAGATGAATGAGCGTCCGGCGGCCAGGCTGACCAAAGTTCTGGTCTTCCAATGCAACTCATCGTCGTAGTAGTCGCCGTTGGGATATTCGGGCAATGTCACCACCGGCAGCTGTGGCAGACCGAGGATCGGAGCGAGGACGCGGTTGGCGTCCTCGCCCCACCCGGTGGCCCACATCAGTTCACAGCCCAGTGCCAGCAGTCGGTCGCCGAGGCTTCGGGTCAGCCGGGACAGGATCGGATTCGATGGCTGCTGCCAGGTAGACCAGTCCACCTTGCTCACCGACGAAGCGGTAGCGCGGTAGGGAAGCAATGTCCCATCGACGTCCAGGAACAATAACGGTTGATTCGAACCACCGGTCACGCCGACAATTCTGCGTACCCGGACTGGCACAATGGCAACGAACACCTAATTCGCGTGTCGATCAACGCCATTCGATGGCAGAGCGAAACCTCTACGTTGCCGTTCGCTGATCTGCCTGCCGATTGGGCCGGCCTGCCACAAGGCCGTCGGTGGATCGAGGCTCAGTCACCCGCAGTGCACGCCGAATTCCTCCCAGAGGTCGTCCTTGATGCGGCCGCCCCAGTCGATGCACTTGCCTTCCGCCTCGACCTTCGCATAAGCGAAGTCGGTGAATTGGCGGTCGTCGTTGATGACCACCTGGGAGTGGTCCTTCGACTGCCGCACAGCGGCGCCCATCGATATCGGCTCGCCCGCCTTGTCCCGCACGGTGACCACGCAGTTGGTCCTACCGTTGTAGGTCAGAAAGACCGTGCCGCCCTTCAAATCGTGTGAGTCGATCACCTTGAAGCCTGCACCGCACTGGCCGTCATATGTTGCCGCGGACGCAGTGGCCGGGAGGAATACCGCCACCCCGGCAGTGATCCCGATTGCGGCCGCACACACGGCGATCGGCTTTCTGGCGTTGATCAATGTGGCACCTTTCCTCTTGCAAGTGACATCTAGCGTCCGGGTTCACCCCGCACGCTCGGCACCCGAACTCGGGCACCGTTGCTGCTGCCGTGCCGAACCTACGGCGGCAGTTGACGACCGCGTATTCGCGGCCTCCCAGATCTGGGAACCTTGCGTCGCACCAGGAGTGGTCGGCGGGGACCCGAATTCACCAACTGCTACCGCACGTACTCGCCGACCGGCAGCAGCGCATCGATCGAGTCGCATTCGCGGTCGGCCTCGAATCGCTACTGGACGGACTCCAGGGCCGATTCCAGTTACTACTGGGTAGTCAGTAGCCCGAATCCATTGCCGGAGCTGTTGATCGGGTCACAACCGGCGCGCCGACGCCATCGCAACCATCGCCGCACCGGCTCGGTTGCCGCAGCAGCACGAGAGCTACGAAAACACCTACGAGAGAGCAGGATTCACCGAAGCTATCCGGCTGAGCGGCGCTCGGACCAGGGCTTTCGGGGTGGGTACAGCGCTGTCGTCTGTGCAGGGGATCACGTTGCCCCTTCGGAGCGTGGCGGCATAACGTAACTTCCTGTTAACAGGACGATGTCGTCCTGACCAATTCCTTTTATTCGGTCCCTCAGGAGGACATGCCCCGCAGTGCCCGCTTCCTCTGATCAGGCAGCGGCGCAGCAGGTGTGGTTAGAAATGGCATACGCAACGCCTTGGCAAGTCAATGAAGTTCAGCTCGTCCCGTCCGAGAACAGTGGCTATCGCATTCGCGAACTGACCGCGCAACGTTTCGATCTACGATCCGACTGGGGTTACCTGTGCGCCGCGGGCCTGAGCCTGCTGACGTTCCTATTGCTGTTCCAGCCCTGGGTTTCGGCATCGGGACCGAACGGCAAGGTCAGCGCCAATGCCTTCGGCCGAATCGACGGCTTCACCAGCAGCAGTTCGCAATCGGGCGGGCAGGACGCGGTGAGCATCAGCGGTGCATGGGCCGTCCTCACCGCCATGGCAGTCGCCGGCACCGTCTTCTCGGTCGTGCTGTATTTCCGGGTGCGCAGCCAGACGCTGTCCCGCCTGGTCATGGGCACCAGCGGCGCTGCGGCTCTCTTCGCGCTCATCACCTTGCTCTATCTCAACAGCAAGGCGCCGGAGCTACGCGAACTTACCGAATCCGCCGCTAATGCCGGACTCTTCAGCTGGCTCTTCGGCAATGACGTGGCGTCGAACCTCGGGCTGGGCGAGCACCGAATCGCCAGTGCTGGGCTCGACCTCAGCGCGACGCTCAGTGCTCTCTCCGCCTTCGGCGCCGCGCTGGCCGCCGCCGCGATGGGACTGCGCAAACAGTCGATCACCGTACTCCCCATAATTGCGACGCCGCGACCATATCGCGCGAAGATCGCTGCGTGACAACCTGACTCAGGCCGACCATCACTTGACGGTCGTGTTCACCCAGTCGACAACAGCCCGCTGATACGCAGCGGTATTCGGTGCGAGATGCACCGAATGCCGCTGCCGGGCAGTACGAAGGTGTGCTGACGGGCACCAGTCGATAGCCTCGCCAACGAGGTCTCCGGTCAGATGACGATAATCTCGGTCGTTGATCTATCTGCCGGAGGCCGCACCAGCCGACGATCACCGAGTGTCGACGGGGAGCGGGCTGAGAGGGGCGACAAAGGCGATGCAGCACTTCGCAATCCACCACGACGGTGTCACGATCCCGGTGTCTCGCGGCGGCCGGGGACGGCCGCTGGTCCCGCCCCGGGCTGAGCTCGACACAGGCCGATCTATATCAGCTGGTCGAGCTGCTGCGGCGCGACCACGACGTGGTGACCTTCGACCTCAGGGTCCATGGGCTCGCCTCGCCCGCTGACCGGTACTCCTTCTCGTGCGCGAGCAGCCGCACATCGCACGTCCTGGCTCGACGCCGATCACGGGCTGGTCTTCACCCACGCCCCGGAAATCGCCCGGATCATCCGGAATGCACAAGGCCCAGTGGCCAGGCCGACTTCTGGGTGATCAGACCTGAGTTAGGACGCCTTCGGTGTCGTTTTGATCTTGTAATCGTTTGACCTGGGGTTTTGGTGGCATTGAAGGGGTCTGTGGGGTACTAACGCGGGCGGGTAGGGTTCGGCGGGGTGTACGTGCGGAAGGTGCGCACCGCGTCTGGAGCGGTGGCGGTGCAGGTCGCGAGCAAGGACCGCGGCCGGGTGCGGATCGTTGAGCATGTCGGGTCGGCTCACACCGATGCTGAGCTGGGGATTCTGTTGGAGCGGGCGCGGCGGATCGTCGGTGGGGGCCAGGGTGTACTCGACCTCGATGTGCCGGATCCGGTCGAGCGGGTCGCCGATGTGGCTGACTTCCGTGCCCCGGCGTTGCTGCCGCCCGAACCAAGGCCGGCGATGTTCGCTTCTGCGGCGCGGACTGTGGGCACCAGCTCCCGGTTGCTCTACGACGTCCTCGGAGGTGTTTACGATCGACTCGGTTTCGGCGTCGTTGTCGATCCGGTATTTCGGGATCTGGTGATCGCGCGGATCGTGGAGGCGACGTCGAAGGCCGACGCACCCCGTGTCCTGGCCGATCTCGGCGCGGATCCGGTGTCGTACAAGACGATTCAACGACACCTCGCCCAAATCGGGCCAGCCGGATATCGGGACCTGATCGCGGGCAAGTGCTTCGCCCACGCCGCCGCCACCGGGGGCTTGAGCTTGGTGCTCTACGACGTGACGACACTGTATTTCGAGGCCGAGAAAGAAGACGACCTGCGCAAGGTCGGGTATTCGAAGGAACGACGCGTCGATCCGCAGATCCTGGTCGGGCTGCTGGTCGACCGCACCGGGTTCCCCTTGGAGATCGGCTGTTTCGAAGGCAACACCGCCGAGACCACCACGATCGTGCCGATCATCGCCGGTTTCCAGGCCCGTCATGGAATCGCTGCCACCCGTATGGTCGTCGCCGCGGACGCCGGGATGCTCTCGGCGTCGAACCTGACCGAGCTCGACTCGGCAGGGCTGTCGTTCATCGTCGGCTCCCGCACGGTGAAAGCGCCAGTCGATCTGGCGTCACACTTCCACTGGAACGGCGAGGTGTTCACCGACGGGCAGATCATCGACACCGTCACCCCACGCCACGCCAAATCCCAGGTCAACGACCGCCGCAAACGCGCCGAACCCGTGTGGGACCCCGACACGCAGCCGAAAGCGTGGCGGGCGGTGTGGCAGTACTCGGCGTCGCGGGCCCGCCGCGACCAGATCACCCTCAATGCCCAAGAAGCCAAAGCCCGTGCCGTGATCGCTGACAACAAGCAGGTCAAATCCACCCGCTTCGTCAAAATCGCCGGAAAAGATCGCAGTCTCGACGAGAAGGCGCTGCATCGAGCGCGGGCGCTGGTCGGATTAAAAGGCTACGTCACCAACCTGCCAGTCACGAAGATGCCAGCCGCCGAGGTGATCAGCAAATATCATGCTCTCTGGCAGGTGGAACGATCGTTCCGGATGTCGAAAACCGACCTGCGGGCGCGGCCGATGTTCCACCGCACCCGCGACGCGATCGAAGCCCACCTGACCATCGTCTTCGCAGCTCTCGCAGTCGCACGCGCCGTTCAAGAACGCACCGGCCTAGCGATCGGGAACGTCGTCAAACAACTCCGGCCACTACGGACCGCGACCATCACCATCAACGGTGTCACCGAATCATTCCCACCCGAAATCCCTACCGCACAAGCCGAAATCCTCGACCGCCTCGGACCCGAACCGGGGTACTAAACCAAATGTCCTAACTCAGGTCAGACCGGTCAGGAATCGAGAAGCGCTGGTCACCGCGGGTTTTCCGCTCGCCGGGTTCGCTGCGACGCTCCTATGCGCGCGGATTTCTCACCACGTTGGTGAACGACAACAGTGCTAGCGCCGCGAGTCCCCATGCAATAAACCGCAGCAACAGGAAGCCGGCCATCCACGCCCATTGTCTTCCGTTGGCAGGTGCGGCGACCCACAGGTCCTTCATGCCGAGCGGCGCAAACGGCAGGAAGCTGTCGATTACGACCCTGAACGAGTCCGACCACCCTAATATATTCGCTGAATTGGCAGGCTGTCCAACGGGGGACTTGGGTGCAAATACATCGCCATAATGCAGTAGCGCCGCTGCCGCAACGACGATACAGGCCAACCAGACAACCGCACGCCATGCGCTGTAGCCGTACCCGACCAGTGCGCCGTGCAGCCGTCGCGCAAACCGCATTGGCGACAGTTTGGGGAGCCGCTGAGTGAATCGATTTTCGAGCCGTATCAAGGCGCGGCGACGCGTCGAAAGCTCTCCGATAGAAGTGCAGTATGACGCAAGTTGGATGTACGCGTGCGGAGGAAACGCATTGGATTTGTCCAACACGTCGAGCCACTCGCCAGCCGATATGCCGCGCAGCCGGTCATAGATGAAGCCCTCGACCTCGAAAGTGCATCGTTCAAATACGTCTTTACGCACATATATCTGCTTGCATGCTGCTCCGCGAAGGCTGACGTTGCCCTCGGTGGAAAACTGTGGCAGCGCTACTGTGCGAATATAAAGAGTGCCCTTGATATCGCAGTTGGCAAGGCTTAGCGCGCCCTTGTAGTCGGCGCCTTCATGACTCCAGCCCAGCGAATTGCGTGAGGTGAATGTAGTTCCCTGTAGCCGGACGTTACGCTCGACGGTCATCCCGGATGCGTACATGCCGCCGGTTACTGTAGAAGCATGCAAGAATAGATCGCCTATATTGGATCGGAACAGTTCGATTGCCATTCTATGCGTGACATCTTTCGGCCCGATGATAGTACTGTGCTGCAGGTATAAGCCACCGGCTATCTTCACTCCGATCGCGTAGAGTCCCCGCTCGCTTCTGAAATCATTTCGCAGCGCCAGACTGCCGTCGATTGTCGCGCCGCGAACATTCACCCATCCGATCCGGGTTCCTTCGAGGCCAACGTCTCCGGTAACCCGGGCGCGTTCCATGAGCAAGTCCCCGTCAACCAGGCAATTTTGGAGCGCAAGCTGCCCCTGCCATTCGAGGTACGACAGGTCGATGTTGCCGTCGATGTAGCAGCCCTTCAGCCGCAGGCCCCGGTGGTGCAAGGTCCCGAACTTGCCGGACAGCGCTTCGTAGATCAGTTCGCCCGGTAACCGGTTGACCTCCGACGGCGCGGTTGGGCGAACGTTCGAGAGCTCCAGCTCGACACCAGTGAGCGCGGCTTGGATGACCCGATCCTCGAGGCTCGGTGGACGACCAAGCCACAGTAACTGCAGTGTTGCGTCGATGATTGAATCCATGGCCGCGCCCAACCCCTTGCTCCTCGAACATCGTGGACGTGATCGAAGCTGCGATCGTAAGTCGCGCGGCCGTCGTAGGTTGCGGAGTTGATCAAGGCTACAACCGGATATCGGCGTGTCCGACGCATGTCATCTTCCCGCCGGTGTGTGCGCCGGACATGCTGCCGCAGTACGTGACCCGGCGCCAACAGGACATGGTTCGTCCGCTTCCGTTTGTCGATTCCCTCGAGCCACTTGTCGAACCGGGCTCGTCGCAGCACGTCGATCGTGCTCGGTGTGTGGAAGTGGCAGGCTCTGCCAGGGGTGAAGCCGATTCATTCGTCCTGGAGGAGTAGCCGAAATGCGGGGTGATCTGTCCTAGGACGAATCCCGTTCTCCTGCTTCAGCAATCCGTTTGATCCTGGCCAACCGCCGATCCCAGTCCGAGGCGAGCGCGGCCATCCATCGCGCGGTCGCGTCCAGCGCCGCGGGTCGCACCGCATACCGCACCTCACGGCCGACCCGGTGGCTGGTGACCAGTCCGGCCGCGTCCAGGACGGCGAGATGTTTGACCACCGCCTGGCGCGAGACGGGTAGACCCGCCGCGAGGGTGGTCGCAGTGACCTCGCCTTGTGCGGCAAGCAGATCGAGCAGTCGGCGGCGCATCGGATCGGCGAGTGCGCCGATGACGTCGTCGACGGCGCTGCGCGGTTCCTCCGTCACTAGGACGGCTGTTCGGCGCGCTTCCGCAACGCGTCGAACACCTGAGGCCAGCCGCCGCTGTTGTCCTGTACCGCCTTCGAGCGCAGTTCCTCGGATCCGGCCAGCGCGGCGAACCCGCTCTCGACCACGCGCAGACGCACCTGGCCACCCTCCTCGGTCAGCGTGAACTCGATCAGCGTGCTGTTGTCGTCGCGCAGCTCTTCACCCGGAAATGCGCTGGCCCAGCGGTAGGCCAGGTACTTCGGCGGATCGACCTTCTCGACGCGCACCGGAAAGTCGCCGTACTCGGCGTTTTTCGCGACGATCGAGGTGCCCTCGACCGCCACGGTGCCGGAGACGCTCGCCTCGTCGCCCACCCAGAATCCGGGTTCGGCCACCAGTGACCACACCCGTTCGAGGGATGCGTTGATCAGGGTTTCCCGTTCGATCCGGTCTTCGCTCATGAGGGGGACTCCTTCGTTGTCGGCATCTTGTGCAACCTCAGGGTTGCACATCGGCGCGTCAGGTGCAACCCTGAGGTTGCACATCGCTGCAATCCGAACTACGAAACCCCGAGGGAAATCGGCAGCCTGCGGAAGTTGATCACCACCGGTCAAGGGGCAGCCCAACCCGAAGGAGGATCCGGCCGAGGTGACTGCTGCCCGCTGAAGATCTACGCGAGGAGTTGTCGCCGCAGCGCGCTCAGGTCGATGAAGGCGAATCTGATGGCGGAGTCGCTGCAGCCGTAGGGCAGGACCAGGGTATTCCGATGGACGAGCGCGCCGCACGAGTACGTGACGTTGGGTACGTAACCGTCGCGTTCGTCTTCGATGGGGGTCAGCAGAGGTTCGCGGAGTGCGCCGATGAGTCGAGTCGGATCGTCGAGGTCGAGCAGGATCGCGCCGATGCCGTAGGTGCGCATCGGACCTACGCCGTGGGTCAGCACCAGCCAGCCGTCGGGTGTCTCGATCGGCGGACCGCAGTTGCCGAGTTGGATCAGCTCCCACGGTTGGGTCGGTCGATAGACGGTGACCGGGGCACGCCATACGCGGGTGTCGGCCGAGCTGACCACGCTGATGCTTTCCCGGTCCCACCGCGAGAGCATCAGGTAGCGGTTGTCGACGCGTCGCGGAAACAGTGCCATCCCTTTGTCTTCGGCGCCGGACCCGGCCAGCCGGGCGCTGACAAACGTGTCGAAATCGTTGGTGCGCAACAGACGTGGCGCGATATGGGCGCCGTCGAAGGCGGTATAGGTGGCGTAGTACGTCACCGCCCCGTCCACCTCGGTGAACCGGGTCAGCCGCGCGTCCTCGATGCCGCGGCTCTCGGCGGAGGTCTGGGGAAAGATCACGCGCTCCGATAGCGGACGATCGGCGGGAAAGGTCACGGTGTAATCGCCCGCCGTCGACGCGGCGACCCGGCCGATATCCAGAAAGGGCGACGGCTCGTCGAAGCGCAGCGAATCGTGTTGGGCGAGCACGCCGGTTCGGAATTCGATGCTGGAGAGATGACCTTCGCCGAGGGCTCGCATGCTCATGACGAACCGCAGTTCGCCCGCGGCCAGGCCGGATTGGTCCGGGTGCGCGACGATCGACGGGTTGAACAGCGCCGCGGCTTCGACCGCGTACTCCTGGGTGAAATACGCGCCGATGAGCTGTCGGCGCTCGGGCGTCAGCGTCGCCGTGCGCGGCAGCAGATGTTCGACGAGCGCCGCGTGCTCGGCGAACGTCGCGTCGATATCGCGGTGGCGGTCGCCGAACCGAGTTCGCACGGAAGCCAGGCCGGCCAGTATATCCGCGTCGGCGAGTGCGAGCACCCGGTCGATGATGGCCTCGGCGCGCGAGATCCCTTGTCCGAGAATCTCTTGGCCGGGCAGGAACAGCCTGGCCAGGACGCGGCGGGCGTCCGGCAACAGCACCGTGGCGCTGCGCCGGACGAGATCGGCCACTACGGTGTCCGCGTGAGTCGGCGCGCCTGCTGCTGGGTGGAGATCAGCGCGAGCGTCGACTCGGCGCCCTGGTTCTCGTTGCGGCCGGTGTGCTCGAGTCCGTCGCAGCAGCCGCCGCTGGCCGGGTCGATCAGGGGAGTGTCGACATCGTTCGTGCCGCGGAACCAGGCTTCACACAGCAGTACCGCATCCTTCCAGTGCTGGTCGCCGGTGTCGTCGTAGGCGCGGGCGCAGGCGTCCGCCAGGGTCGCGACCTCGATGGGTTGTTGGTCGAAGCCGGGCCGGGTTTCACCGGTCGTCCAGCCGTCGACCGGGGTGACCGATAAGTGGTCGCCCGAGGTCTCGATCTCGAGTAGCCAGCGCAGCATCGCGAGTCCATCGGCATAGACGCGGCCCTGTCCGGGCAGCATCGTGCCGACCGCGAGTAGCGCTTCGGCCAGCACCGCGTTGGCATAGTGCAACCGCGGCTCGGGCCAGCGCCAGTCGAGACGGCGGGTCGGCGGGCCGATCGCGGCGGTGGCGCTGGCCAGTAGTTCACGCGCTTCGGTGTTTCCTGGCTCGACGCGCAGCACCTCGGCCGCGCCGAGTGCGGCGAAGGCCATGGCCCGGGGGAATGGGGACCGCCGTCGCGCACCAATGGTGAAGTGCGCCAACGCGACCTGCGCCAGGTCGGGTTTGCGGGCGACGACCGAGCCGAGTGCCCACAGGGCGCGGCCCCAATGATCTTCGAGGCTCGGTTCGTCCTGCCAACTCCGGTCGGTGCCCCGACGGTTGTGGCAGCTTCCGTCCTCGTTCAGTGCCGCGACGATGAAGTTCAGATACACCGCGATGTTGTCGAGTAGTTGTTCGGTCGGCTCGGGCTCGCGGACGGCCACCACGAGGGCGCGCGCGACATCGTCGACACAGTAACCGTTTTCGGTGCGGGGCGTGGTGAACTTCGCGTGTTCGAAGATGCCGCACTCGTCGCTGAGCCGGAAGAGGTGCGTGTAGGAGATGCTGATGGTATTCATGCCGTAGCCAGCTTCCTGTCGGCCCGCAGCGTTTCCGCGGCGAGGTCTCGGTACTTTCGGCCTACCGAAGTCCACAGTAGTTCTGGTGCAATGCGTTTCGCTTCGGCTCGCATGCCGGCCGCGAGGCCGGGTTCGGTGAACACGCGGCGCAGTGCGGCGGCGATCTCGGTCGGCGACTCTCGATCCACCAGCAGTCCCGCGCCGCTCGACAGCAGTTCTTCGGCATGCGGGAAGGCGGTCGATATCACCGGTTTGCCCGCCGCGACCGCCTCGATCAGCACTCCTGATGTCACCTGCTCGCGCGAATCGTAGGGCAGCAGAACGACATCGGCCTGCCGGATGAGCCGGTACAGCTCGACGTTGGCCAGGTAGCGGGCGTCGAAGTGCACGGCGTTGGCGACGCCGCGACGATGGGCGCGGTCGATGAGGCCGGTGCGGTAGGACTCACCGTGGCGCGCGAGCACTCTCGGATGTGTCTGTCCCACCACCCGGTACTGTGCGGCCGGGCGCAGGTCGGTGATGTGGGCCATCGCGTCGATGCCCCATTCGATGCCTTTGCCCTCGCCGAGCAGTCCCCAGGTCAGGATTACCGGTGTTCGGGAGATCGGCTGATGTTGGTCGCCGGACTGTCCGGAGCGATTGTCGGTGGCACCGTGCGGAATTACCCGGACCTTGGTCGGGTCGACCACGTAGTGGTCGATGAGTCGTTGGCGGGCCGTGTTCGTCATGGTGACGACGGCCGCGCAATGGCGGACGAGCTGCTCGAGGATCATCCGTTGCTGCGGTGTCGGGGTGACCAGTACTGTATGCAGTACGATGATGGTCGGAACCCGAAGGGCGCGAACGGTTTCGAGGATATCGACGCCGTCTCGCCCGCTGTAGATGCCGTATTCGTGCTGGATGATCGCAATGTCGAAGCGGTTGAGTGCGGTGGCCGCGGTGGCGGCGCCGCGGTGGTCGCTGCGCTCCCACTGATGTGCCACCTCGGGCGGCGGTGTCGGATCCGAGCTGTCGACCACGGCGACGACGCCGACCGTCGGGCGGCGCCCGAAATCGACTGGCACGAAACCGATTTCGCCGGGCGCGGTCAATGCGTCGACCAGTGCGCCGGTGAAGGTCGCCAGCCCGCACTGGGTCGGTGAATAGGTGCTCAGAACGCCGTAGGACCGAACTGACACTACGCCAGCCTTTCTGCTTCGAGGCAGCGCCGACGGTGCCGCTGTCTGCAGCCACTCAATTGGCTGATCGTGTTGCGCTGAAGCGCTTGAGAATCCGCTCCGGAAAAAAGACACGGAGGGATCGGCAACTAGGTCTAGATCGTAACACTCGGATCGGCGAAAATTGGTGTGATATGATCGCTTCATCATGTTCGCCCACATCTGGGGCGGCTTTCGGTGGCATTGCCGCCAGTAATCGAGGATTATATGAGAATCGGCGTTATCGCGTCGGTCGCCCACCGTTCACCTCCGAAAAACTATGGCCCATGGGAGCAAATCGCTTCGACGTTGGCCGAGGGGTTCTTCGCACGCGGGCACGATGTCACACTGTTCGCTACGGCGGATTCCGAGACCTCGGCGCGGCTGGTCTCCGCCGTACCGTCGGGGTATGCGGAGACCGCCGGTGCGGATGCGAAAGTATTTGAAGCACTGCATAATTCGACGGCGTTCGCGCGAGCCGGGGAATTCGACATACTCGCCAACCATTTCGACTTCATGCCGCTGACCTACAGCCGGCTGGTATCGACGCCGATGGTGACGACGATTCACGGCTTCTCCTCGCCGAAAATCGTTCCGGTTTATCGGGAGTTCGGTGATATCGCCCACTATGTGGCGATCACCGATGCCAATCGCGACCCGGATCTGCGCTATGCCGCGACGATTCATCACGGTATCGATCTCGCCCAGTTCACATTCCGGCCGGAGCACGGCGAATATCTGCTCTTCCTGGGCAGAATTCATCCGGACAAAGGGACGCACCTGGCGATCGAAGTGGCGCGCCAGGCCGGACTGCCATTGATCATCGCGGGTGTGATTCAAGACGAGGAATACTTCCGTTCGGCGGTCGAACCGCACGTCACCGGTACTGATGTGACCTATCTCGGTCCGGTCGGTCCGGTAGAGCGGGACGCGCTGCTCGGTGGCGCCCGCGCACTGCTGCATTTGATCGGTTTCGCCGAGCCCTTCGGTCTGTCGGTCGTCGAAGCCATGGCCACCGGGACACCGGTCATCGCAACACCATTGGGTTCGATGCCGGAGATCCTCCGCCACGGTCGCACCGGATTCCTCGTCGCCGATGTCGCGGGTGCGGTCGCGGCGGTATCGAAAATCGGGGGACTCGACCGTTCCGCATGCCGGGACGATGTCTTCGAACGTTTCACCGCTGACCGCATGATCGATGCCTATCTGGCGCTGTTCGAGCGGATCGTACGAGATTCCGGACGTCGCGCCGAACCGGCCCAGCCGGTTCAGCAACAGGCCATCGGCTCGCCCGGACTGTTCTCCCACGCTGGACTGTAATTGACAGTGCCCCAAGGTTATTGGCTTCCAGGGCTAGTGCGTCCCGGACCGGGTGCCGAGTAGGTGCGGTGTTTCGGTTCGCGACGCCCACCGCATCCGATTGTTTGCTTCATCGGGCGGGGTATCGGCGGGGATGACCAGCAGGGTCAGACGAGTTCCGCCGGTGCCTACCAGGTGCATGATGTCGTTTGGTTGGGCACTGCCCGGTCCGTGTAGTTGGATGCCGTCGTCGTGGTCGATACGGCGTTGGGTGAGGCTGACCGCGTTCCAGTCGAAGCCGATTCGCACGGTCGAGCCGAGGCGTGGGGTGAGGACGCTGATCAGATCGTGCAGTTCGGCGGTGAGGTTGGCCGTCCACGGCCACCACGCGCCGTCGACCGGCCCCGAGCCGGAGCCGGTTCCGCGCAGTAGCAGGCGTGGTGTGCGGGTAGGTGTCCGGAACGGTTGCCGGTTGCGCACGGGCGGGCCGATGCTCCCGGTCATATCGCGGTGGTTGGTGATCGGGCGGCGTGCCTTGAAGTGGGTCATGATCTGGTCTCGATTCCGCTGGCGGCCAGGGTCGCCGGTTCAGGTTTGACGGTGGCCATCAGGGCCGCATGGGCAATGTCCTCGGCGGTGGCCGATGGGATCACGCGGAGCACGATCAAGCCGCTGTCGCGGCCGAAGACGAACATCGTGTTCCACCGCTCGAACCGGTAGGGGTCGAGTCGGACCGTGTGGTCGTCGACGGTCATTTGCTGGGGTACGCGTGACCAGCACGCGGGGTCGTAGACGACGCGCCAGATCGGGCCGAGCCCTACCGATAGGACTGCCAGGAGATCTGGCAGTTCGGCGGTGAGTTCGCTGGATCGGGGCCACCAGGCGCCGTCGATGTATCCATCGCGTTCGGCCTTCGGCTTCAATCTCAGTCGAGGTGTGTATTCCGGTGGAACGCTATGTCGAGCGGACGGTGAGCGGATCTTTTTCGGTGCCATGATGACGCTCCTGTTTCGGCTGTGGTGCCCGCCGATCGATGGCCGTCGCGGGGATGTGTGACGGTGCCGCGTGCCGTCTGGACGATCAGTAGAAGTGGCGCCCCCGCGGATGGGGTTGGCCGCTGGTGCCCGCGAGCATGAGCACCAGTCCGATGACGACGACAATGACTGCGGCCATCAGATCCTCGAATCTGTTGGTTCTTCCAGTAGACGCCGATTATGCCCCTATGTCAACGTTGTAGGTCTACGATCATGACCTACAGCGGAGATGCTGGGAATGGAGAATGCTTCCGAAATGACCGATCACACGAACTCCCGATCCGGGCGGCCCGGCTCGTCCACCACGGGCCGAGGGGACGGTCCGGTTACGAGGGCGACGGTGCTGCATGCGGCGCTCGAGATCGTCGATCGGGACGGGGTCGACGGACTCTCGATGCGGCGCCTGGCCGACGCGGTGGGCCGGGATCCGATGGTGGTCTACCGGCATGTGGCGAATAAGGCCGCGGTGCTCGATGGTGTCGCCGAGGTCGTCTTCGCTCAGTTGTCGGTCGATGCCTCCGACGCGGACTGGGACGCTCAATTGCGGGTGGTCGCACGCGATTTCCGACGGTTGGCACTGGCCCATCCCAAGGCGGTGCCGCTGCTGGTGACCCGGCCGTTGGCGACTCCGTTGGGGCTGCGTCCCCCGGCGGTGGTCCGTCCGCTCGAGGACATCCTCGCGCTGCTCACCCGCGCCGGGTTTTCCGGCGCTGAAGCCCTGCACATCTACCGCGCGCTGTTCGGCTTTCTCTACGGTCATGTACTCAACGAGTTGCAGGAGATCGTGGAACGTCCCGAGGAGACCGATGAGGTGCTGCGCCTCGGGCTGCATCGGTTGCCGATCGGGGAGTTCCCGTTGCTGCGCGAGCTGGCTCCGGTGCTGGCCGCCTACGACGGCGCGACCGAACTCGAACGAGGTCTGGACATCCTGCTGACCGGACTCGCGGCGACGCTGTCCGGTCCAGGGCGATGATCTTTGCCACTCAGGCCCCCGCCCCACCTTCGGAGTCCCAACGTTGCTGTGCCGCACTCGTTTCGGTGTCAGCCGGGGTGACCACCGCGACCGTGAGCTGAGCGCCGCTCACCCCGAGTACGCCGAGCGTGTGCCGGGGCTTGTGCCGGTAGCCGTCGAGCCGCACCAGTCGCCCGCCACTGGCGAGTTTCCTTGGTGCTGTGGCCCATTCGTCGAGGTGATAGATCACTCGATGGATCGGGCCGAGTCGAGTCGCGACTGCCATGAGCAGATCCGGAAGTTCGGCCACGAGGTCATTGCCGCGCGGGCACCACACTCCGTCGACCGAAGCGGTGTCGTCCGTTGAGGATTCGAGCCGCAGTCGCGGCCGACGGGGGGTCGGTCCGTATTTACCCGAGTCGGTTCGGGTCAGTTGGTGCGTCATGGTCGATGCTCCTCTCTCGGCCGCGTGGCGGTCGGGTCATGGTGCCGGCGAGGCCGGTGAGCAGGATGTCCAGGCCCTGTTCGAGTTCGGCGACGCCGTCGTAGGCGGCCAGGTCGGTGGCGAGGCCGCGCAGCAGCGGGAATTCGCCGATCGGCAGGCGATGTAAGCCGAGGCGAAGCAGGTCGGTTGTTTCTTCGGGGCGTTCGACGAGTTCCTGTCGCTCGTTGAGGATGTGGCCGTAGAGGAAGCCGAACAGCGCGCGGTAGATGTGCAGCGCATCGGTGCTGCTGAATTCGGCGCGGGTGAGCAGCGCGAGAATGTCCTCCAGCGGACGCAGCGTGCCTACCGGTCGCAGCCCGAGCGGGGTGGCCAGCGGGTGGGTGACCAGCAGCGGAACAACATTCGGGTGGTCGACCGCGAGACGGCGGAAGTCGCGCGCGATGCTGCGCAGTTGGTTGCGCCAATTGTGGTCGGTGGTGTCGACGGTCAACTGGTCCAACACGATCTCGGCGACACCGTCGAGGAGCGCCGCCTTATTTGCGGCAAGCCGGTAGAGCACCATAGGGTCCCGGCCGAGGGCCGCGCCGAGGCGTCGCATCGATAGCCGGTCGATGCTGTCGCGGTCGATGATCTCGAGCGCGGCCGCCAGCATCGCGGCCCGGGTCAATGGAGTGTTCCTGGCATTGGTGCGGTGTGCGCGACCTGCCGGACTGTCGGGAGAACCAGTGGGTCCTGCCCTGATTCGGTTCATCTGATTCAGCGCCTCTCGATAGAAACAGCGCAATTGTTAACGCTGTAAGCCTACGCCGTAGACAGGCGGTGTAGATAGAGCATAAGCTCGGGGTATACCGGATTGCGCAGCGGCTGGTCAGCCGGTTTCGGCTGTCCGCGACCGATAGCGCAATCCGGAGACAGGAACATTCCGATGACCTTCGAGGGCAAGATCGCGCACCAGGTTCGGGTAGTCCGTACCAGCCTGCGCACGCTGCTCGCGAGAACCGACGATGACAGTCGGCGTCGGACCGACCGTGGCGGCAAGCGTCCCCACGGCATGGTCGAACGCATCTCGAAAGCACTGAGAGACGTGTTCAAACGCTGAGGACATAACGCATGGCAATCACACAGGTCGCTGTCTACGCGCATCTGAGCGCCGCCGATATCGAAGCACTCGGCGATGAGCTCGACGCGATTCGCCGCGACATCATCGATCAGCGTGATGCGCGGGATGCGGCCTATATCCGCCGCACGATCGCCTTTCAGCGGACACTCGACGCCGGATCGCGGCTGATGATCGGCCTCAGTCGTCACCGAACCGGTTGGCTCCTCGGGACCGCCGGGTTGGCGATGGCGAAGAGCATCGAGAACATGGAGATCGGCCACAACGTCTGCCACGGCCAATGGGATTGGATGAACGACCCCGAAATCCATTCCAGCACTTGGGAATGGGATATGGCGGGTCTGTCGTCGCAGTGGCGTTATTCGCACAACTATCGCCATCACGTCTTCACGAATGTGCTCGGCATGGATGAGGACATCGGATTCGGCGTCATACGGGTGACCCGCGATGACCGTTGGCGCCCTGCGAATCTGCTGCAGCCGTTGCTGAACCTATTGCTGGCGGCCACCTTCGAGTGGGGCATCGCGATGCACGGCCTGGACTCCGAACACCTCCGCGCGCTGCCCCCGGCCCAGAAAGCGATCCAGACCAAGGCGTTCTATGCCAAGATCGCCCGGCAAGCCGGCAAGGACTATCTACTGTTCCCCGCGTTCAGCGGTCGGCGCTGGCGGCGCACCTTGGCCGCGGACACCAGCGCCAATGTTCTGCGCAACCTGTGGGCCTATCTGGTGATCTTCTGCGGACATTTCCCCGACGGCGCGGAGAAATTCGCGCCGACCGTCCTGGAACACGAGACCAAACCGGAGTGGTATCTGCGCCAGATGCTCGGCACCGCGAATTTCGACGCGGGCCCGGTGCTGGCCTTCCTCAGCGGCAACCTCTGCTACCAGATCGAACACCACCTGTTCCCCGACCTGCCGAGCAACCGCTATGCCGAGATCGCTCAGCGCGTGCGAGCACTCTGCGAAAAGTACGACCTGCCATACACCACCGGTCCACTACTGCACCAATATCTGCTGACGCTGCGCACCATCCACAAACTGGCGCTGCCCGACAGTCTGCTGATCGCCACCTCCGATGACGCACCCGAAACCGCATCCGAACGTAAGTTCAACGGCATCGACTCGTCGCCGGCCGTCGATACCGACCGCAGACGCGGGTTGCGCACGGCGTTGCGACGGGTAGCCAACAACCGTCGGATAGCCCGCGGCTGATCCAGGACCGAGGCGCGAAAGCCGCGGTGCGGGCGGCTATTTCGTATCCGCCGCCAGCTCGATGAGGCGGGCGCGGACGAGGTCGGGGCGTTCATCGGCGACGAAATGTCCACAGCCCGTGACGGGTTCGAAGGTGTAGTCGTCGGCGCGGGCGGTGTCGGCGGCGGCCAGGGAGTGGTGGACGGCGACATCGTCGACGCCGAACAGCGCGCGGATCGGGATGGTGGCGCGGCGGCGTTCGGGATTGCGTGCGGCATCGGGGATTTCGCGCAGCCAGAAGGTGCGGTAGGTGTCGGTGGCCGCGCGGGCGCAGACCGGGTCGCGGAAGCGGTCGGCGAAGATGCGCACCACGTCGGGGCCGACCGCGTTGCGATCGGTGATCGCGCTGCCGATCAGCCATCGGAGGAACCGGGTGTGCTCTTGCAGCGGGACACCCGCGGTGGCGATCAGTGGCTGGTAGGCGAGGAAGCGCCAGAGTTGGCGCAGCACCGTCGTTGGCCGGACCCAGGGGTGCGCCATGTTCAGCACCAGGTAGCCGTCGAAACGGTCGGGTTCGCGCAGCAGCATGCGGTACCCGACATAGCCGCCCCAGTCGTGTCCGACGAGCAGCACCTTTTCCAGGCCCAGAACATCGAGTAGCGCGAGCACATCGGAGGCGACGTCCTCCTTGGCCCACTTGTGGGGCGCCGGCCCCGACCAGCCGTAGCCGGGTAGGTCGGGCGCGATGATCCGGAGACCCTCGGGCGGGTCGGCGAGCAGGTCGCGGTAGGCGTAGTGGTGCTGCGGCCACCCGTGCAGCACCACTACCGGACGACCGTCGACCGGTCCCGATTCGGTGACGTGGAATCGGACGCCGCGAGCGGTCACGAACGAACGGCGCACGCCGGGGATGGTGGGCGGCTCAGAGATAGTGGTACCACCGGTATCAGGCATATGGTCACGATAGTTCGCTGCGGCCGGTTGAACCAGTGTGTCGCCGAATCACGCAGGTCGGGGCGAGTATCGCCGCGCTGGACCACGATCAACCGGAGGGTCACACTGGAGGTGTGTTCCAGCCGATCGTGGTGGGATACGACGACTCTCCCGGCGCCCGGGCAGCCCTGCTGATGGGCCTTCAGTCGCTCTACCCTCGCTAGTACCGGCCGAAGGCGAGCGCGACGTTGTGGCCGCCGAAACCGAATGAGTTGTTGATCGCGTATTCGATCTCCTGGTGGCGGGCCTCGCCGTGCACCACATCCAGATCGATCTCCGGATCCTGGTTCTCCAGGTTCAGCGTCGGCGGGACGATGCCGTCGCGAATGCTGAGCACAGTCAAAATCGATTCCAGCGCGCCCACGGCGCCGATCGAGTGTCCCAGTGCGGATTTGGGTGCGTACACCGAAGCGTGGTTACCCACGGCCTTGTTGATCGCGTTCGCCTCGGCGGTATCGCCGATCGGGGTCGCGGTGGCGTGTGCGTTGATGTGGGTGATGTCCTGTGGTGTCAGACCCGCGGTCTGCATGGCGCGGGTCATCGCGCGGGCGGCACCGTCGCCATCGGGCGCCGGAGCGACCAAATGGTAACCGTCTGAGGTGATTCCGGCGCCGAGCAGCCGAGCGTGAATTGTCGCTCCGCGTGCCTTGGCGTGCTCCTCGGTCTCGATGACCATCAGCGCACCGGCCTCACCGAAGACGAAACCGTCGCGATCCTTGTCGAACGGGCGTGATGCGCCCTTCGGGTCATCATTACGGGTGCTCATCGCGCGCATCATGGTGAACGCCGCGATCGGCAGCACATCGATATATCCCTCGACGCCGCCGGTGACGACCATATCGGCGTCGCCCATCGCAATCATGCGCCACGCGTTGACAATTGCTTCGGAACCGGATGAGCACGCCGAGACCGGGGTGACCACTCCGGCCTTGGCCTGCAATTCGAGGCCGACAACAGCGGACGGGCCATTCGGCATGATCATCTGCACGGCCAGTGGTGAAATCTTACGGTAGCCACCGCTTTTCAGCTTGTTGTTCGCGTCGGTGATCGCATCCGCGCCGCCCAGCCCGGTACCGATCGCCACGCCGAGTCGTTCGGGGTCGACCTCCGGGCTGCCCGCGTTGCGCCACACCTCGCGACTGAGCACGATCGCGAGCTGCTCCACGTAGGCCATCCGGCGGCACTCGACACGGGACAGCAGCGTGTCGGGCCGAACCTTCAGGTGACCGCCGATGCGGACCGGCAGGTCGTACTCCTCGATGAACGGATCCTCGAGAACGTCGATGCCGCTCTCGCCATTGAGGAGTCCCTTCCACGTCGCGTCGACATCGCCCGCGATCGAAGTGGATGCCGCGAGGCTCGTCACGACAACGTTCGGGAATCGCCCGTTGGCGGCAAACAGGTTGCGCACGAGTGTCACTCCTGATTTCTCTATCCAGTAACTCGGTTTCGGCGTCCTGGCGAGTACCTTATGCGATGTGAACAGACGTTAGGGGCGCACGACAGGGGGCCGCGGCCGCCGGACGTCGTTGTCGAGTGGCATGGCCGCGGGTGCGTTCCCCTGCTGCGGACTGTGCTGAAACACATTGCTGAACAGGTGTTTTCACCGGACATCGTTTCCGGACGAGCTTACCGATACGACTTGATCATGGTATGCCCGTCGTTACGAACCTTCGGCCTTGCGCTTGTGGGAAACCTCCAAAGCCGCTGGAGCCGCGCACGGCGCGGTCGGGCGAAATCTATTGGTCCGCTGACCGGTTCTCGCTGGCCGATTCGGTCGCCAATACGCTGCTGATGTGCAATCTTGTTATTGCACAACGGCATTGAAAGGGACTGAGGTCGCTTCAGCGGCACCGGTAAAAGGGGTGTGGCGAGATCATGGTGTCGTCGAACATGTCCGAGCCCGGCAATACCGCCGCGCTCTACACGGGCATGCGCCGGAACCGGAGCCAGTCGGCCGCGCCGCTCTGGCCTGGCATGATCGCGCCCGCGGCAGCGCCACGCGTCCTCCCCGCGCCGCGCCCGCCGCGCAAACGCCGCCACCCGCCGCGTCCGCCCTGGCTGGTCGGTACGGCCGCGCTCTTCGGGACGATGGCGGCGGTGGCGCTGGTGTTGGTGTATACGGCCGCGGCGAGCAATACCCGGCAGGCGACGGCGACGATCACCGATCCGGTGCTCGGTGGCGGGCCGAACTGCGAGCCGATGCGCAGCGAACAGTTGGTGCGCGGCAACGGCACCGGTTCGACCAAATCGGGGCCGGATGTGATCCTGGCCTTCCAATACGCCTACTACGTGACCCGGTCCGGAGCGGACGCGCGGACGCTGACCAGCCCGGATGCGGGGGTCGCCGCGGTTGCGCTCATCGACGCCGGAATCAAATCCATTCCGCCGGGCACCCAGCACTGCGTGCTGATCACACCGATGGCCGACGGGCGCTTCGATGTGGTGATCACCGAGATCCGGGCCGATTCGACCGTCCGCACCTACCGGCAGTTCGTGAGCGTCGCGCCGCGCGAGGGCATCATCGTCATCACCAAGATCACGCCGCCGTCCTGATCGGTTTCCGGCCGATCAGCTCCCGCCGACCGGCAGACCCGCTGCGGTCGCGGCGTCGGCCAGGACCGCCTCGAGCATCGCAGGAGTGAGTCGGCCGGTGAAGGTGTTCTGCTGGCTGACGTGGTAGCAGCCGAATAGGTGCAGCGGTTCGCGGTCATCGGCAGCCGGATCCACCACCACATGCGCACCGTGCCCGAATTTGGGGCGCGGGCGCGGAATGACCCAGCCCGCCGACGCGAGCACCGGAAGCAGCGCCTGCCAACCGAACGCGCCGAGTACGACGACCGCCCGCAATGTCGGTGTGAGCAGGCCCAATTCGGTCTCCAGCCAGTGACGGCAGCGGTCGCGTTCATCGGGTGTCGGCTTGTTGTCCGGCGGTGCGCAGTGCACCGGCGCGGTGACCCGCGCGCCGATCAGCCGTAGCCCGTCATCGCGGTGCACCGCCGTCGGTTGATTGGTGAGCCCGACGTTGTACATCGCGGCGTAGAGGAAATCGCCACTGCGATCACCGGTGAACATCCGACCGGTCCGATTGCCGCCGTGCGCGGCGGGAGCCAACCCGACGATCAGCAGCCTTGCGTCGTCCGGACCGTAGCCCGGAACCGCCCGGCCCCAATAGGTCTCGTCACGATAGGCGGCGCGCTTCTCCCGCGCCGCCCGCTCCCGCCAGGCGACCAGGCGCGGGCAGGCGAAGCAATCCGCGACCGCGGCGTCCAGTTCGGCGATGGTCTCGCACACGGGTGGCATTCGATCACATTTCGCGGCGGATCATTCCGGCGACAACGCGCCGATGAGGTGGTCATAGGCGACGTGCGCGTGCAGCCGCACACCGGTGACCAGCGTGTCGTCATCGGCGTAGAAATGCGGATTGTGGTTCACCGCCAGCCCGCGTCCGCCGGGTGATGCAATGGGCATACCGTTCGCGTCGAGTTCGGCGTCTTGCACACCGAGCGTGACGTACAACCCGCCATAGCGATTGATGAATTCCGAGACATCGTCATAACCGAGCGTCGGGATGGACGGCACCACCCGGTCGGCCCCCGCGACGCGCTGGAAGGTCGGCAGTGCGGCGTCGACCCATTTCTTCGCGTTGTGCACCGCGGGCACATCCTGCAGGTGATCCACGGTGGCCGTGGCGTTGTAGGCCTGGGCGGTATGTTCGGCGAGGGTGGTGAGCCGCTTCTGCACCTCGCCCATATCGGATTCGACCGCGCAGCGGATGGTGCCCCACAGCGTCACCGTCTGCCCGATGATGTTGAACCGGCCCACATCCTGGATATGCCCGATCGACACCGTGACCGGATCGAACGCGCTGACCTGCCGATAAAGCTGCCCGATCCCGGTCAGCACCGCGCCGGCGGCGGGCATCGGATCGATACCCATCCACGGTGTCGACCCGTGCACCTGCTGTCCGGTGATGGTGATCTTCACCAGCGATGACGCGCCGAACTGGTTGCCGATCCGATAACCGATGTAGCCCTTGGGATATGGCGTGACATGGAAGCCGAACGCCATTGTCGGTGCCGGATCGGCGAGTGCGCCCTGTGCGAGCATCTCGCGCGCACCGCCCGTTTCGTCCACCGGCGGTCCCTCCTCGGCCGGTTGGAAGACCAACAGCACTGTCCCCGGCAGCCGCTCCCGAACCTGGGCGAGCACGCTCACCGCACCCATCAGCATCGCGGTGTGACAGTCGTGACCACAGGCGTGCGAGACCGGGAAGGGTCCCCCGGGATAGTCGTTGTCGACCGCGTGCGAGGCGAAGTCGACCCCGCACAGGTCCGGCACCGGCAGGGCATCGATATCGGCGCGCAGCGCGATGACGTTCTCGCCCGGCGCGCCGCCGCGTAGCACGCCGACGATGCCGTGCCCGGCGATATCGGTGCGCACCTCGTCCAGCCGCAGTGAGCGCAGATGCTCGGCGATGAGCGCGGCGGTCTGCGCCTCCCGATTCGACAGCTCCGGATGCTGATGCAGATGCCGACGCCAGCGCACCACCTGAGCGGCGATCTCGCCAGCGTGGCTGTCCAATTCGTCGTAGATCGCGCTCGATTTCATCAGGACTCCATTCGGTGTGCCCGTGGGACCGCGGTCGTAGATCGACGCCGTGAGATCGGCGATTGTCATGTCCACTATGCATCGATAGCCATCGGTTTGCGTACAGGACGGCCGACCAGTTCGGTGGGATCGCGAGCCGCGGGTAACGACGCGGATATGTGATCGGAACCACCAGCGGCGAGTTGATAGCATGGCCTTTCTGACCGACCGGATGCGGGCCACGCCCCCGGGATCACCTCGAAAGAGTCTTTTCATGCAGTTTGAAATCGTCGAGCGAGACGAGACGTGGGTTGCCGGGCTGCCGGTGCGCAGCCCGAAACGTGCGCTCGGGAAACTGCGTGACCACGACCTCGAGGCCGCATGGGCGGCGGTCCTGCATCAGGAACTCGGCGGCCCGCTGGCCAGCGCATTCACCGACTACACCGGCGAACTCGGCACCTACAACACCCAGATCGTCGGCTACGAGTGCGCGTCCTTCGACGATGTCACCCGCGGGCATTTGGTGGCGCGGCTGCCGCGCGGCACCTATGCCAGGTTCTCTTCGGTGGGTAACTTTCCGCAGGTGATGACCGACCTGTGGACGCAGATCGCCTATGCCGAGGAGCACAACCACATCAAACGCACCTACACCGGCGACTTCGAGTGTTATCCGCACGCGTACAAGATCGACCTCTACTTGGCGGTCGATGCGTGATGACGTATGCGATCGTGGTGCGCCGCGAGGCCATCTACGGCGGCTTGGTGGTGCCGCGGGTACGTCCGAGCTTCAAGGTCAGCAATAGCGAGCTGATCGAATTCCTCAAGGATCGGCTGCGCGATCGCGCGGGCGACGACCAGCCGATGTACACGGTCTACGTGCCGGATCCGGCCGGAAACTACAACGCCGTCGTATGTTTCGAGTACTCGGATCCGAGTGCGGTTCCGGTCGGTGACGTACTGGTGAAGGTGCCCAAGGGTGTCTACGCCCGGTTCGAGCCGAACGGTGATTATCACGATCCGGTCGAGGATGTGTGGGCCCAGGTCGACGATGCGACGGCCTCCGCGGAGATCACCCGGGCCTACCGGGAAGAGATCGAGATCTGGCGTGGGCCGGAGTCGGTCGAGCTGTTCATCTCCATCCTGGTGTAATTTTGCTCAATGTTAGCTGTGTCAGTACCGACTGGTCTCCCCCTTCCGTTCGACGCCTTGTTCGAGGGGTCTGACCTGCGGTAATTTCGGGGCAATCAGTAAGTTTTCGGAAGATTAACCAGATATCTGGTCAATTCTTGTCGAATGACGGATACTGCCCTAGGCAAACTCACCTGATCGGCGAGTCGTCTGGTGAGCTGGCCGGACCGGCTCGATGACCGTGCAGCTGTGCGGTAGCAAACGGAGTAGGAAAACCATGACTGTCGAAACAATCGCAGTCGGCCCCGGGGGCACGCGCGATGCCGAGGTGTTGCGGTTTCGCGACATGCATTCCGGTTATGTCTTTCATATCGCTACTCCGCAGGCTCATCCCGATCTGTGGCGCCGTTATCTGCATGGTGCGCTGCGGGTTTACCGGCACTTTGGCGTTGATCACGCTTTGGAATACGACAGTGTTGTCGACGGCCATTCGACATCGTTGTTCTTCACCGCCGTCGACCCCGCAGGCGCGGTCCTCGCGGGATTGCGGGCACAGGGTCCCTATGGAGTCGCCGACGAGGTGCACGCGCTCGGCGCCTGGGCTGGTCGACCCGGTGCCGATCAACTGCGCACGGTGGTTGCCGAACGGATACCAGAGGGCATAGTCGAGGTGAAAGCGGTCTGGGTCGCGCGGGAGGCCGAGCATCGCACCGCGCTCGCCGCCGCGGTGTCGCGCTGCGTTGTGCACGCCGCCCGGCTGCTCGATGCCAGGTTCGGCTTCGTCACCACTGCCACGCGAAATATCGGTCTGTACCGATCGAGTGGTGGGTACGTCGCCGATCGGATACCGTCGGTGCCCTATCCGGACGACCGGTATCGCACCGTCCCGCTGTGGTGGGATATCCGGACATACCGGTCATTAGCCACAAAATTGCAGAGTTCGTTGATCGCGCTGGAGCGTGCGGCACTCGATGCATGGCTGTCGCCGCACGGCCGAGCACTCTCGAGTAGACCAGGGAGCGGAGGACTGGCGCAGCCATGATCGGTGATCTCGGTCCGATGGCGGACCATCGCCCCCTGATTCTCGACGAGACAGCAACCGACGACGCGCAGATCCTGGTGCAATTGCGGAAGTGGCCGTGGGTACGCATCCTCGACCTGCGCGACGTGCTGCGCGCCGAACTCGACAAGGTGCGCACACCGCCGCCGGATCTCGGTGGTCCGGAGACGGATCGGTGGGTCTTCTACCCGTGGCGGCGCACTCTCGTCGGTCTGCCCGGCGAAAAGACCTATCGGGCAATTCGGTTGGACCGCAATCAGAACAAGCTCACCCGCGCCGAACAGCAACGCTGCGCCGGACTCGCGGTCGGGGTGATCGGGCAGAGCGTCGGGCACGCGGTCGCGTACGCGCTGGCCCAGGAGGGCAGCTGCGGGCTGCTGCGCCTGGCCGACTTCGACGAGATCGAGCTGTCGAATCTGAATCGGATACCGGCCGGGATCTTCGATATCGGCGTGAACAAGTCGATCGTGACCGCGCGCCGGGTCGCCGAACTCGATCCCTATCTGCCGGTCGAGGTCTACACCGCGGGCGTCGGCGAAGACACCGTTGACGAATTCATGCGCGGGTTGTCGATCGTGGTCGAGGAGTGCGATTCGCTCGATATCAAGTTCGCCGTTCGGGAAAGCGCACGCCGACACCGGATTCCGCTGCTGATGGATACCAGCGATCGCGGCCTGCTCGATGTCGAGCGCTATGACCTCGAACCGGATCGTCCGCCGTTCCACGGGCTGCTCGGCGCGACCGTCGGCGCGGATCTGCGCGGGTTGTCCACCAAGGACAAGGCACCGCATGTCATGCGGATCCTGGATCCCAAGGAGCTCTCGGCCCGAATGGCCGCCAGTCTGGTCGAGATCGACGAAACCGTGACGACCTGGCCGCAGCTCGGCGGCGATGTGCAGCTCGGCGCGGCCATCGTGGCGGCCGCCGTGCGCCGGATCGGGCTCGGGCAGAAGCTGTCCTCCGGCCGGACCCGGTTCGATCTGGAGCGCGGCCTCGATGAGCTGGCCGAACCGGAGCCGGCGTGCGAGCAGGTGCGCGACGAATATCCGGATTACGAAGGCGACGGGCTACCGCGCGGCGGATCCGCGATCGAGCAGATGCTCGAGTGTGCGCAGCGCGCGCCGTCGGGCGGTAACACCCAGCCGTGGTTCCTGCGGGTCGAGGGCGACCAGTTGCGAATCGACTTGGCCCGCACCCGGTCATCGGGACTGGACATCGGTTATCGCGCCAGCGCCGTATCCATCGGCGCGGCGTTGCACAACGCACGCGCCGCGGCCGCCGCGCACGACATGCTCGGCGACCACGAGTTCATCGAGGGCGACGCCACCGCGTTGACCGCGGTGCTACACCTCGGCAACAGCACTGATCCGGGACTGGCCCGCGCCTATCCGGACACGCTGACCCGCGAGACGAACCGACGGCTCGGCACCGGCGCGCCGCTGGCGGCCGATGTCCTGCCCGCGCTGGCCGCGGTCGCCGCCGAGGCGGACGCCATGGTCCATGCCGTCACCGAACCCGACGATCTCGCGACGGCGGCCGCGCTGCTCGCCGAATCCGACCGCATCCGCCATCTGACCCCGCGCCTACACCAGGAGCTGTTCGGCGAACTGCGCTGGCCCGGCGAGGATCCGCGCACCGGGATCGATATCCGGAGTATGGAATTGGCCGCCGATGAGCAGGCCAAAATCCGTATCGGGGTGCGTTCGGACGTGATGGATCGGCTGCGCGAATGGCAGGGCGGGGCCGCGCTCGGCGAATACACCCGGGACCGCGTGCTGTCGAGTTCGGCGGTGCTGGCCGTGACATTTCCGCGCAAATCCGGGTCGTCGGCGGTCGAACTCGCCGACTACGCGCGCGGCGGCGCGGCGGTGCAGCGCGTCTGGGTCGAGGCACAACGGCTCGGTCTCGCGGTGCAACCGGTCTCGCCGTTGTTCCTGTATGCGCGGCACCCCGACGAGCTGGAAGGGATTTCCCCGGATTTCGCGGATACACTGACGTCACTTCAGGGCCGTTTCCTGGACCTGCTGGGAGTGCCTGGGCATGAGATCATGGCATTGGTGCTTCGCCTGAGCTACGCGGCAGCAGCCACGGTCCGCAGTAGGCGGCTTCCAGTGCCGGGCGCAGGCAACCACAGCTAGCGCGATCGGAGATTAGGTGCCTCGGCGAACGCTCGACTCATTGGTGACTCAGGTCGCCTCCGAGTTGATGGGCGTCGACGCCACGACGATGGTGGCGGCGAGTGAGCGCGTGCTGGCCAGATTGGTCGAGCATTTCGATGTCGATTTCAGCTACCTACGCCATACCGATAGAGAGCAGCGGGCCACCGTACTCATCGCGGAGTGGCCGCATCGTGGGGACGTGCCCGATCCCGATCCACTGAAAATCGTGCATTTCGAGAAGGCGGACTCGGTCTTTCGCGAGTTGGAATACGCCACCGAGCCGATCATCGTGCGGCCCGACCAGCAATCCGCCGACTATCAAGAGACGATCCGGCGCTCCTCCGGTATCCCGCAGGTCGCCATGGCCGCCGTGCCGCTGCTCTCGCGCGGCGATTCGACCGGGGTGCTCGGTTTCATCAAACAGGGCGATCGCGACTGGAGCACCCGGGAGCTGAATGTGCTCAAGGCGATCGCATCGCTGTTCGCCCAACTGCAGGCCCGCGTGGTGGCCGAGGAACGGTTGCGCTACATCGCCCTGCACGACGATCTGACCGGGCTGGCGAACCGGCGCGCGCTGCTCGAACATATGGAGGAGCGGCTGCGAAAGGGCAGTCCGGGCCCGGTGGCCGCATTCTTTCTCGATCTCGATCGGCTCAAAGCGCTCAACGATTTTCTCGGGCACACCGCGGGGGACAATTTCATTCGCACGCTCTCCTCGCGGCTGCGGGAGAACCTCGATCCCCATGACATGATCGCCCGGCTCGGCGGCGACGAATTCGTCATCGTGCCCGCCAAACCGATGGACGCGGTGGCGGCCGAGCTGGAGGCGACCAGGATCCAGCAGCTTATCGGACGGCGGGTCACCGTCGGTGGTGAATCGGTCAGCCGCGGTGCCAGCGTCGGTGTCGCGGTCGGGATTCCGGGCGAGACCACGGTGGCCGATGTGCTACGCCGGGCCGATCACGCGCTGCTTTCCGCGAAGTCGGGCGGCGGCAATGGTGTCGCGGTGTTCACCGATGCCATGCGCGCCCAGTTCGAACTGCAGGACGATGTGGAGCTGAATCTGCGCGGCGCGGTCTCCGACGGATCGCTGCTGCTGCACTATCAGCCCGAGGTCGACCTGCGCACCGGCCGGATCGTCGCGCTGGAGGCGCTGGTGCGCTGGTTGCATCCGACCAGAGGTCTGCTACCGCCCAGTGCGTTCGTCACCGTCGCCGAGGCCACCAATCTCGCCGGTGAACTGGGTCGCTGGGTGATCCGATCGGCGTGTGCCCAGTTCGCCGAGTGGCGCAGACGCGGTCTGGCCGCGAATGTGGTGATACGGATCAATGTTTCGCCGGTCCAGCTGGTCAGCCTGGACTTCGTGGAGCGGATCGAGGATATTCTGCGGCTGTTCGGGATCGACGGCAGTTCGGTCTGTCTGGAGATCACCGAGCACGTGGTCGTGCAGGATCTGGCGCGCACGCAGGTCACGCTGCGCGGGTTGAAGCGGATGGGCGTACAGATCGCCATCGACGACTTCGGCACCGGTTACAGCTCGCTGTCGCATCTCAAGGCGCTTCCGGTCGACGCGGTGAAGATCGACCGCGGATTCGTGCAGCGCCTCGGCACGAGCACCGACGATCTGGCGATCGTGAAATCCATCATCGGGCTGGCGGGATCGTTCGGGCTCGGTGTGGTCGGGGAGGGCGTCGAGACGCCGGTGGCGGCGCGCACGCTGGTCGGGCTCGGTTGCTATCGGGCGCAGGGCTTCCTGATCGCGCGACCGATGCCCGCCGATGAGGTGGAGTCGCATCTGGCCGTCGGCCGTATTCCGTTGGACCTCGATCTACCTCGGGCGGGGCGAGGTACGCCGCGAGCCTGAGCCGCATATCCCGTGCGTGGCGCGGGCCTGCTCGGCAGTTAGCAGGGTCTTTCACGGCTGTTCATGCCCTGTTGGGCGCACCGGTCCCGTGGGTAACCCGATCCGCTGCACGATCGGCGATGTGCGCATCGTGCAGCTGGCGAACTTTTACGGTCCGCGGTCGGGTGGTCTGCGCACCGCGCTGCACCACCTCGGTGAGGGCTATGTGGCGGCCGGACACGAGGTAGTGCTGATCGTGCCGGGACCACGCCGGGCCGAGGAGATCCTGCCCACCGGCGCGGTGCGGATCACCTTGCCCGCCTTGGCGATTCCGTGGACCGGGGGCTACCGGGCGGCGGATCCGCGACGGGTGGCCGATGTGCTGGCCGGTTTGCGCCCGGATGTGCTCGAGGTATCCGATCGCCTGACGCTGCGCGGATTCGGGTGTTGGGCGCGCACCCGCGATGTGGCCAGTGTGATGATCTCGCATGAGCGTCTCGATCGGCTGCTCGGGCAGGTACTGCCAGGTCCCGCGGCCCGCCGCTGCGCCGATATCGCCAATCGCCGAACCGCCGCCGACTACGACATCGTGGTCTGCACAACGGAATTCGCGCGCGCGGAGTTTCTGCGCATCGATGCGCCCAATGTCGAACTGGTTCCGCTCGGGGTGGATCTGGAGCTGTTCAGCCCGCGTCGGCGCGACTACCGACTACGCGCCGACCTGGGTGTGCCGGGACATCCGCTGCTGGTGCACTGCGGCAGGCTGTCGGTGGAGAAGCGGGTGGATCGCAGCATCGAGGCCGTCGGCGCGCTGCGCAAGGCGGGCGTGGAGGCCAGGTTGGTCGTCGCCGGGGAGGGGCCGCGGCGCGAAGCCCTGGAGCGCCGGGCGCGCACCTTGCCGCCGCTGCCGGGCGGGCGGGCGGCGGTGCACTTCACCGGATTCATCAGCGACCGCGCGATGGTCGCGAAACTGCTTGCCACCGCGGATGTTTCACTGGCACCGGGTCCGCACGAGACCTTCGGGCTGGCCGCACTGGAAGCGCTGGCCGCGGGTACGCCGGTGGTCGCGAGCCGGTCCTCGGCGCTCGCCGATATCGTCACCGCCGACTGTGGCGCGGTCGCCGCCGATCGCCCGTCGGCCTTCGCCCAGGCGGTCACCGACGTATTGGCGCTGCCGACCGCCGGACGGCGAAGGGCGGCGCGCAGCCGCGCCGAGCAGTTCACCTGGCCGAGGGCGGTCGCGGGCATGCTGGCGGTATTGGGGCGGTAGTCCGTGGCGCGTACCCTGCGGGGAACCGATTCGGACTGATCGAGATGGGACTCCGGCGTGTTGGGATTTGGTCGCGGAAAGACGGTGCGGGACGCGAAGGTGCTGGTCACCGGGGCTGCCAGCGGTATCGGCCGGGCTACCGCGGTGGCCGCCGCTGAAGCCGGAGCCGAATTGGTGCTGACCGATATCAATGCCGAGGGGCTCGAGGATACGGTGCGCACCATCAAGGAATCCAGTGGTGTCGTTCTCGCATATCGCGCACTCGATATCACCGATTACGACGCAGTCACCGCCTTCGCCACCGATGTGCACGCCGAATTCGGCAGCCTCGATATCGTGATGAATATCGCGGGCACCTCCGCCTGGGGCACGGTCGAGAATCTCGAGCACCGGCATTGGCGAAAGATGGTGGAGGTCAACCTGATGGGCCCGATCCATGTGATCGAGAACTTCGTGCCGCCCATGGTCCGGGCGAAACGCGGTGGTGCCCTGGTGAATGTCTCCTCGGCCGCCGGACTGCTCGCACTGCCCTGGCACGCGGCCTACAGCGCGGCCAAATACGGCATTCGCGGCGTCTCCGAGGTATTGCGATTCGACCTGCGGCGGCACGGCATTTCGGTGCATCTGGTGGTGCCCGGCGCGGTGAATACGCCGTTGGTCGAGACCTTCGAGCTGGTCGGCGTGGACAAAGACGATCCGCGGATCCAGCGACTCACCGCCGCATTCACCAAGCATGCGGTGGAGCCGGAACATGTTGCGGCAGCGATCCTTCGCGGTATCGAGCGCAATCGGTTCCTGGTCTACACCTCGTTCGATATTCGCTTCAGCTATTGGTGGGCACGCAAATTCGCCTACCCCTACGAATTCGTGATTCGCCGCACCAGTGATCGGTTCAACAGGCTGCTGGTTTCGAAGGGCAGTTGAGCGTCACGTCGAGCACGCGGGCACCCGGTCCCTGCTCGCCGAGGCGGTCGTGTTCGTTGACCAGGCGGCAGCTGCCGAGCGAGAGGCAGCCGCAGCCGATGCAGCCGGTCAGGTTGTCGCGCAAGCGGGTCAGCTGGGTGATGCGATCGTCGAGGTCGGCGCGCCAGGTGGTGGAGAGGGTCTCCCAGTCGCGCCGGGTCGGCGTGCGGCCCTCGGGGAGTTTGTCCAGGGCGGACCGGATTTCGCTCAACGGAATGCCGACTCGCTGGGAGATGCGGATGAAGGCGACGCGCCGCAGCGTTTCCCGCGCGTATCTGCGCTGATTGCCGCTGGTGCGGCGACTCGTGATGAGGCCCTCGCGTTCGTAGAAGTGCAACGCGGAGACCGCTACTCCGCTACGCTCGGACAGCTGCCCGGGGGTCAGCTCCTTCGCCCGCCAATCGGTTGTCGACATCACGCTCCTCCATTCACCTCAACAATACTTCAGGTTAGGGTGTGCTCGGGTGAGAATCGGTGTCTCCGTAGCGACTGCTTGCAGGTCGCTCGAAGCGGGCCGTTAGCGACTGCTTGCAGGTCGCTCGAAGCGGGCCGTTAGCGACTGCTTGCAGGTCGCTCGAAACGGGCCGTTAGCGACTGCTTGCAGGTCGCTCGAAACGGGCCGCTAGCGACTGCTTGCAGGTCGCTCGAAACGGGCCGCTAGCGACTGCTTGCAGGTCGCTCGAAACGATCGGCCAATTGCGTGCTCTTACGCCCTTGGCGAACTACGGTCGGATCATGGGAGCAGACGCGGTGCGGGCGGGGCACGATGGCGGTGCGGGCGAGGACGGGCTGGACGGCGTCGGTGATCCCGGCGGTCGGCTAGCGGTCACCTCCGAGGTGGGCACTCTGCGCACGGTGCTGCTGCACCGGCCGGGGGATGAACTGCGGCGGCTGACCCCGCGCAATAACGATCAATTGCTCTTCGACGGGATCCCCTGGGTCGAGCGGGCCCAGCAGGAGCACGACACCTTCAGCGGCGTGCTGCGCGAGCGCGGCGTCGAGGTGCTGTTGCTCGCGGATCTGCTCGCCGAGACCCTGTCGGTCAGCGGCGCCGCCCGCATCCAGGGCATCTCCGGCGCTGTCGACGCGCGCAAACTCGGGCATACGTTGGCCGATGAGCTCGCGGGATTCCTGCGCGGCGTCCGGGCCAGGGATCTGGCCAACATTCTGATGGCCGGAATGACCTTCGACGAACTGCCCTTCGGCGGCGACAACACATCCCTGGTGCGGCGCATGCACCACGGCGCGGATTTCGTCATCGATCCGCTGCCGAATCTGCTGTTCACCAGGGATTCCTCGTTCTGGGTCGGCCCAAAGGTGGCGATCACCTCACTCGCGCTGCCCGCCCGGATACGCGAGACCTCGCTGACCGATCTCATCTACGCATTCCATCCGCGTTTCCTCGGGGTGCGCCGGGCCTACGAATCGCATACCGCGCCGATCGAGGGCGGCGATGTGCTGCTGCTCGCGCCGGGCGTGGTGGCGGTGGGCGTCGGTGAGCGCACTTCGCCCGCGGGTGCGGAAGCGTTGGCGCGCAGTCTGTTCGACGACGATCTCGCGCATACCGTGCTGGTCGTTCCGATCGCGCAGAACCGCGCGACCATGCATCTGGACACCGTGTGCACCATGGTCGACACCGATGCCGTGGTGATGTATCCGGCGGTGCGGGATTCGCTGTGCGCGTTCACGATTCATCGCGAAGATGAATATGGCGGTCAGCACGACCAAGCGCGGGTCAGCATGCGCGGTCCCGATCCGTTCCTGCCCGCGGCCGCCGAGGCGATGGGTATCGGGAAACTGCGGGTCATCGATACCGGGCTCGACGGTGTCACCGCCGAGCGCGAGCAGTGGGACGATGGGAACAACACGCTGGCTCTCGCACCCGGCGTGGTGGTCGCCTACGAGCGCAACCATATGACCAACGCGCGGCTCGAGGTCGCCGGCATCGAGGTGCTGCCCATCCCGGGTTCCGAATTGGGTTCCGGGCGCGGCGGACCGCGGTGCATGTCCTGTCCACTGTCCCGAGATGATGTGTGAGCGTGCGATGTTCACCATTACCATTACCCACGATTCGCCCATCCCGCCCTACGAACAGTTACGACTCGGTGTCATCGCACAGGTGCGCTCGGGGGAGCTGACGGCGGGCACGAAGATTCCGACCGTGCGGGCGCTGGCCGCGCAACTGGGGCTCGCGCCGAATACCGTCGCCCGCGCGTACCGGGAACTCGAGGCCGACGGTGTCGTCGAAACCCGGGGCCGGCAGGGATCTTTCATCGCCTCGTCCGGTGACCCGACCAAAGACCTGGCGGGCCGGGCCGCGACCGACTATGTCGCCACTATCCGACGACTGGGATTGGACGACGAAGCGGCGCTGCGGTACGTCAAATCGGCGTTGGAGGGCTGATCAGCGCCAGCTCGGGAGCCACAGGTGGTCGTGCCAGTTGCCCGGGGTGATCGGCAGCGCGGTGAGTATCGGCCAGAGCCAGATGAAGTTGGCGATCACCAGACCCAGGTAGATGCAGACCGCGAGTAATCCGAGGCTGCGCCGTTCGTTCGGTATCGCGGGCAGATAGGTGCCCGCGGGACTTCGCGGTATCGGCATCGATCGGGCCGAGCCGAGGATGTCGCCGCATACCAACGCGATTCCCATCACCAGGAACGGGGCCAGCGGTACCGCGTAGAAGTAGTACATCTGCCGATCGAGGGTGAAGAACCAGGGCAGCAGTCCGGCGCTGTAGCCGGTGAGCACCGTGGCGTAGCGCCAGTCGCGGCGGACCACACTGCGCCACAGCATCCAGGCGAGTATCGGGCAGGCGATCCACCAGATCGCCGGGGTGCCGATCAACATCACGGCCTTCACACACTGGGTTTGGCCGCATCCGGTCACGCCGTTGTCGGCGTAGTAGTAGAGCATCGGCCGCAGGCCCATCGGCCAGGTCCACGGCTTGGATTCCCAGGGGTGATGGTTGCCCGCCGAATTGGTCAGGCCCTCGTGGAAGCGCAGCGACTCGCCGCTGTAGTACCACAGCGAGCGCAGCGCGTTCGGCAGGAACGACCAGGTCCCGTCGCGGCCGACCTGATTGCCGACCGCGTACCGGAACACGCCGTCCTCGCTGGCGAACCAGGCCCAGTAGGTGGCCAGATACACCCCGAGCGGGATCAACACCAGCACGTACAGCGCGGGCCCCACATCGCGCACCGCCGCGCCGACCCAGGGACGGCGCACCCCGTAGGCGCGCCGAGCGGACGCGTCGAACCAGACACTCATGATGCCGAACGCGAGGATGAAGTACATACCGGACCACTTGGTGCCGCAGGCCAGTCCGAGCAGCACCCCGGCGCCGAATCGCCACCAGCGCACCCCCAGTCGCGGGCCCCAATCGCTCAGCCCGCCGCGACCCTCGAAGTCCACTCGCGCGATTCGGGCCCTGACCTCGTCACGGTCCACGATGAGGCAGCCGAAGGCGGCGGTCACCAGCACCGCCATGAAGATGTCGAGCATGCCGATGCGCGAGGAGACGAACGTCAACCCGTCGGCGATCAGCAGCATGCCCGCGATCGCACCGACCATCGTCGAGCGCGCCATCCGCCGCACGATCCGGATCACCAGTAGCACCAGCACCGTGCCCGCGATGGCCGCGCTGAAGCGCCAGCCCCAGCCGTTGTAGCCGAATATCCACTCGCCCACCGCGATCAGCTGTTTGCCGATCGGGGGATGCACCACCAGCCCGTATCCGGGATTGTCCTCGACACCGCCGCCGGTGAGCATCTGCCAGGCCTGCGGCGCGTAATGCTTTTCATCGAAGACGGGGGTGTACGCGTCGGTCGGATAGTCGAGCATGATGAACCGCGTCAGCGCCGCGATCGTGGTGAGGACGGCGGTGACCACCCACCCCTGCAGCTTGTCGAGCGGTCCGAAATCGGGCGACGGCCGCAGTGGCGCGGGGCTCGACCAAGAGGGCACGGCCTCGGCTACAGTCGCGCGCTGGTCGGTCACCTGGGTCACGCCCCGATCGTATGCTGTGCGCGCCACCGTGACCCGCACCGGTGAGCGCGCCGCCGCGCGAATCACACACTGAGCAGCGTCATTGCCCGGCCCCGGATTCGATTTCCGATGGTGACACAATCAATCACTGATAAGGCCCAGTATGCGGAAAGGCGGATGAGCCTGCGTGACGGACGAGGTGGCGGCGACGGGGCGGTTGGTGCTCGCGGCGACGCCGATGGGGCAGATCGGCGATGCGTCGCAGCGGCTGCGCGATGCGCTCGGCTCCGCCGATATCGTCGCGGCCGAGGACACCCGGCGCACCCGTGCGCTGGCGAAGGCGCTCGAAGTGGAGATCACCGGGCGGGTGGTGCGCTTCGACGACCATGTGGAGACCGCGAAGATTCCCGCACTGCTCGATGAGATCGCGAACGGGCGCACGGTGCTGCTGGTGACCGATGCAGGCATGCCCTCGGTGAGCGATCCTGGCTATCGCATGGTGGTGGCCTGCGTCGAGCGTTCGCTCGCGGTGACCTGCCTGCCCGGGCCGTCCGCGGTGACCACCGCGCTGGCGCTGTCGGCACTTCCGGTGGAGCGCTTCTGCTTCGACGGATTCGCGCCGCGCAAGTCCGGGCAGCGCCGAGAGTGGTTGCGCACCTTGCGCACCGAACCGCGAGCGTGTGTGTTCTTCGAGGCCCCGCACCGGCTCGCCGACTGCCTGGCCGATGCGGTCGAGGTGCTCGGTCCGGATCGGCGCGCGGCGGTCTGCCGTGAGTTGACCAAGACCTATGAGGAGGTCGTGCGCGGCAATCTCGGCGAACTCGCGGCGTGGGCCGTCGACGGGGCACGTGGCGAGATCACCGTTGTCCTCGCGGGCGCGCAGCCCGCACCGGCCGACCCCGCCGATCTGGTCGACGAGGTCGAATCGCTGACCGCCGAAGGTATTCGCCTCAAGGACGCCTGTGCCCAGGTGGCCTCGGAAACCGGGGTCTCGCGACGCGAACTCTACGACGCTGTGCTGACGTCGCGTCGCGAGAGCGGCGAGTAGTCCTCGACAGTTCGTCGCGCGACTCGCCGTCGCGGACACACTCGGGCGAGTGGATGGGGAGTGTCATAGTGCTATCGATCACGGGCCGGACGATGATCGGTGTCATGACCTCTTTGGAAAGCAAGGCGAAGGCATTTCTCGAATTGCATATCCCGGGCGATCCCGGTGTCTTTCCGACGGTATGGGACGCGTGGTCGGCGAATGTCGCTGTGGCGGCGGGATTTTCGGCGCTGACCCTGGGTAGTCATCCGGTCGCCGATTCGGTCGGGCGCAGCGACAGGGAAGGTATGACGTTCGCTGAGCTGCTGACTCGCGTGCGGCAGATCACCGGCGCGGTCGACGTGCCGGTCTCGGTCGATATCGAATCCGGGTACGGGCTCGAGCCCGCGCAGTTGATCGAGGGTCTACTGGAGGCGGGCGCGATCGGCCTCAATATCGAGGACACGGTGCACAGCGAGGGCGGTCGATTGCGCACCGCTGAGGAGCATGCCGATTTCGTGCGCGGGCTGCGGCAATTCGCCGATGCCGCCGGCGTGCACGTGGTCGTCAACGCCCGCACCGATCTGTTCATGCGCAAGGACGGTGCCGACAGCGACCGCGTCGACCGCGCCATCGCGCGCCTGCGGCTGGCCGCCGAGGCGGGCGCGGACTCCCTGTTCCCCGCGGGGGCGCGCGACGACGCCGACGTACGGCGGCTGACGAGTGAACTGCCGCGGCCGATCAGCGTGGTCGGGGTGCCCGGTGAATCCGATCGGGCCGTCCTCGCCGATCAGGGCGTCGGCCGCATCAGTTTCGGACCTCTGCTCCAATGGGCGCTGACAGCCGAGATGAATCGCTTGTTGGATCGCTGGAAGTAAGCAATACCGCAGGGCCCCCGATCATCTCGGGGGCTCTGTCGTATTCAGTTCTTCGGCTCCACGTAGCGCGGGTAGACCGCCTCCGGCGCCGGCAGCGGCGTACCGGGGACCAGCGGTGTCGCGATATCGGCGAAGGTGCGATTCGGCGTGGCCAGCAGGTCCAGGATCTTGCCCGCGGATTCGGGCAGCACCGGCTGAACCAGGATGGCGACGATGCGCAACATCTCGATGGTCACGTACAGCACCGTGGCCTCACGCGCCAGCGATTCCTCGGTACCGGCCTTGGCCAGCGCCCACGGTGCCTCGGCGGAGAAGTACTTGTTCGCCTCGCCGAGCGTCAGCCAGATCGCCTCCAGCGCCAAATGCATTTGCTGGGCATCGAATTCGGTACGGCAGCGCTCGAGCAGGCCGTTGGCGCGGTCGAGCAGGGCGCGGTCGGCGTCGGTGAACGCACCCGGCGTCGGCACCACGCCGCCGCAATCGCGCGCGACCAGCTTCAGACTGCGCTGCACCAGATTTCCGAATTCATTGGCCAGATCGGTATTGATCCGGCCGACGATCGCCTCGTGGCTGTAGCTGCCGTCCTGGCCGTAGGAGATCTCGCGCAGCAGGAAGAAGCGGACCGAGTCCACGCCGTATTCGTCCACCAGCGCCAGCGGGTCGACGACATTGCCGACCGACTTGGACATCTTCTCGCCCTTGTTGTACAGAAACCCGTGCACGAAAACGCGTTTCGGCAACTCGATACCGGCCGACATCAGGAACGCGGGCCAGTACACGGTGTGGAACCGGGTGATGTCCTTACCGATGATGTGCACGTCGGCGGGCCAGAACCGCTGGAACGCGGCGGATTCCGTATCCGGGAAGCCGACACCGGTGAGGTAGTTGGTCAGCGCGTCCACCCACACGTACATCACATGATCGGGATGGCCGGGTACCGGCACACCCCAGTCGAAGGTGGTGCGCGAGATGGACAGGTCCTTCAGACCCGCCTTGACATAGCTCACCATTTCGTTGCGAGCCGTTGCGGGCGCGATGAATTCGGGGTGCTCGTCGTAGAGCGCGAGCAGCTTGTCCTGGTAGTTGGACAGCCGGAAGAAGTAGTTCGACTCCTCGGTCCAGGTGACCGGCGTCTTGGACTCGGTCGAGATCCGGGTGCCGTCGTCGAGCAGCGTCGTCTCTTCCTCGGTGTAGAACGCCTCGTCGCGCACCGAATACCACCCGGAGTAGTTGTCCAGGTAGATATCGCCGTTGGCGAGCATCCGCTCCCAGATCGCGAAGCTGGCCACCTGGTGGTCGTCGTCGGTGGTGCGGATGAAGCGGTCGAAGGAGATGTCGAGCGCCTTGTCCATCGCCTCGAACACATCGGAGTTGCGCGCTGCGAGCTCCTCCACCGGCACGCCCTCGGCGAGCGCCGTCTGCTGCATCTTCTGCCCGTGCTCATCGGTGCCGGTCATGAAGAACACGTCATAACCGTCGAGCCGCTTGAAGCGGGCGAGGGCATCGGCCGAGATGTACTCGTAGGCATGCCCGATGTGCGGCGCACCGTTCGGGTATGCGATGGCCGTGGTGATGTAGAAGGCGGGGCGGTCGACGTCGCTCATGCCTGCGCCTCGCTGGCGCTCAGCTCCGGCATGACCGACAAGTCGGCTGTATTGATAGATCGCTCGCTTCGCTCGCTCATGGTGTGTCTACTGTAATGCGCGTGGATTCCGACGCTCACGTGAATATCCCCGCACGCGCTCGCCGCCGGCCCGGGCCCGTGTTCGGCTTCGCCGGAGCCCGCCGATGAGTGCGCGGCGTCCCGCGCCCGATCTGCCGGAACCGCTCGCGCCGCTGGTGGACGCGCACACACATCTGGACGCCTGCGGTGCGACCGATGCGGAGTCGACGGCCGTGATCGTGGACCGGGCAGCCTCGGTAGGTGTCGGTCAGGTGGTCACCGTCGCCGACGATCTGGCCGCCGCGCAGTGGGCCGTGCGAGCGGCGAACTGGGACCGCCGGGTCTTCGCCGCCGTCGCCCTGCATCCGACGCGCGCGAACGCGCTGGACGACGCGGCCAAGGCTGAACTGGAGCGTTTGGCCGCCGACCCGCGCGTGGTCGCGATCGGCGAAACCGGCCTGGACTACTACTGGCCGGGCAAGCTCGATGGCTGCGCCGATATCGAGGATCAGGTCGAAGGTTTCCGCTGGCATATTGATCTTGCCAAGCGCATGCGCAAGCCGCTGATGATCCACAACCGCGAGGCCGACCACGATCTACTGACGGTATTGCTGGACGAGGGCGCGCCGGAAGCCGTGATCTTCCATTGCTTTTCCTCGGATACCAATATGGCGATGTCCTGTGTGGCCGAGGGCTACATCCTCAGCTTCTCCGGCACGGTGAGTTTCAAGAATGCGCATGAATTGCGCGAGGCCGCCAAGGTGGTGCCCGCCGATCAGATTCTGGTGGAGACCGACGCGCCGTATCTGACCCCGCATCCGTACCGCGGTGCGCCCAATGAGCCGTATTGCCTGCCGTACACCGTGCGCGCCCTCGCGGAATTGCGGGAACAGGATCCGTTGGAGCTCGCGAAAACGACCACCGCGAACGCTCGCCGCATTTACGGAATCTGAAACGGCGGTATCCGCAGCCGCGCGGATGCGCAAGGGGGCTGGATCGGGTAAGTGTGTCCTAGGTCACTTTGCTCGACATGTTTTGTGATTTACCTGCGGCATCGATATCGGTTTGTGATATTGATATCCGCCGCTGAGAACTCTGCGGTTGTCGACTCCTGACCCCTTCGTTATCGTACTGTGACCATGTCTCCATTCTCGAGGATCAACCAGTCGCGCTCGCCGCTGCTGTACGCGGCGGTCGCGGCGTTGCTGGTGACGCTGATCGTCGGTGCCGCGATGGCGATCGTGAACCGCAAGACGGTCACGGTCGTCGTGGACGGCGAGCAGACGACGCAGACCACCATGTCGCGCAACGTCAGCGGAGTGTTGCGGGCCGCGGGGTTCGATGTGAACGATCGCGATCTGGTCCGGCCCGCGTTGGCCGCGGTGATCACCGATGGCGCGACCATTACGTTGAACCGGGCTCGTGAGGTCGCGCTGTCGTTGGACGGCAAGGTCGAGAAGGTGTGGTCCACCGGTCTGACGGCGGGTGAGGTCCTCGACCAGTTGCACCTGCCGGGCGAGGTGTTCGTATCCCCGGCACGCAACGAACGGCTGCCGCTGGAAGGTGCCGCGCTGAGTATTTCCAGCCCCCGTTCGGTCTCGCTGCTCGACGGCATCGGCAATCCGGTCGACGTCCGGCTCGCCGCGCCGACCGTCGGCGAATTCCTTGCGGTGGCGGGCATTCCGCTGATCCAGGAGGACAGCGTCGAGCCCGCCGCGACCACCCCGCTGACCGATGGTCTGCGCATCGTGGTGACCCGCAAGCGGATCGAGAACAGGGTCGAGACGATGCCGCTGGATCCGCCGGAGAATGTGATCGAGGATCCGACCCTGAATATGAGCCGGACCGTAGTGGAGAGTCCCGGAGCGCCCGGCGTCCAGGACGTCACCTTCGCGGTCAGCATGGTCAACGGCCAGGAGGTCGGCAGGCAGCCGATCGCCTCGAATGTCACCGTGACGGCGCAGCCGAAGACGGTCCGCAAGGGCGCCAAGCCTGGAACCGAAGTGCCGCCCGTGCGCGACGGCGCGATCTGGGATGCGCTGGCCCGCTGCGAATCCACCGGTAACTGGGCCATCAACACCGGCAACGGCTACTTCGGCGGCATCCAGTTCGACCAGAGCACCTGGGAGCGCCAGGGCGGAACGAAGTACGCGCCCCGCGCCGATCTGGCCACCCGCGAAGAGCAGATCGCCATCGCCGAGGTCACCCGGGCGCGGCAGGGCTGGGGTGCCTGGCCTGCTTGCACCAGCCGGCTCGGAATAGGCTAGGTCGCGGGGTTCTGTTCGAGGAATTCCCGGATGACGTCCTCGGTGTACTGCGCCCAGGTGTGCCGTGCCGGATCGGCGCAGACGGACTGGCCGTAGCCGCGCAGATCCGGCAGCACCACGGTATTCCGGTCGGCCAATCGGGCGGCGAGCGGAAGCATGCTCTGGTGATCCGGGCCGCCCGCGTGCATGAGGACCAACGCGGGCCCGGTGCCGACAACGGTGGCGTGCAGTGGGCACCCATCGCTGCCGTGGAAGGTGAACTTCGACATGGGCGGAGCGTATGACGGTGGCGGAATCGCTCACAACGAGCTGATCGGACATTCTGTGTCGCGATCCGGTCAGCGGGTGTGCGCCGCTCGGGAGCCGCGGGTGGGGTTGATACGTTGTGCGACGTGTCCGAACCCGATATCTCCGCTCGTGGGAGCGCCGCGTTGCTCGGGCCCGCCGAAGTGCGGGCGCTGGCCGAGCGGCTCGGCGTGCGGCCGACCAAGACGCTCGGGCAGAACTTCGTGCACGACGCCAATACGGTGCGGCGCATTGTCGCGGCCGCGGGTGTTGGGCGTAAGGACACGGTCCTCGAGGTCGGGCCCGGGCTCGGCTCGCTGACCTTGGCGCTGCTGGATGTGGTCGATTCGGTCGTCGCGGTCGAGATCGATCCTGTTCTCGCGCGGCATCTTCCGGTGACGGTCGCCGAACGCGCGCCGGAACTGGCCGGGCAGCTGAAGGTGGTCGAGGCCGACGCGCTGCGGGTTCGGGCGGGGGATCTGCCGGTGGAACCGTCGGCGCTGGTCGCGAATCTGCCCTACAACGTCGCGGTACCGGTGCTGCTCCACCTGCTGGCCGAATTGCCCAGTATCACAACCTCATTGGTGATGGTGCAGGCCGAGGTGGCGGACCGCCTCGCCGCCGAGCCGGGCAGTCGCATCTACGGCGTCCCCAGTGTGAAGGCGGGCTTCTTCGGCACCGTGCGCCGAGCCGGCGCGGTCGGCACTCAGGTCTTCTGGCCGGTTCCACGCGTCGATTCCGGCCTGGTCCGCATCGAGCGCTACGCCGAACCGCCATGGCCGATGGACGCCGCGCACCGACGCCGCGTCTACGAGGTCGTCGACGCCGCCTTCGCCCAGCGCCGCAAGACGCTTCGCGCGGCCCTCGGTGGTTGGGCAGGTTCACCCGCCGAGGCCGAACGCCGCCTGGTCGCCGCAGGCATCGCTCCGACCGCCCGCGGCGAAACTCTCGACACTGCGGCCTTCGTCCGTCTGGCCGCCCAGGCTCCGACGGCGGCCGCGCCGAAACAGATTGTGGATACCTGACATTTGCCTTTTCGTGGCGACATCGAGGAGCTCGGCAGCCCCCGTCGATGCGATCGAGCCGCTGCTCGTGCCAAAGGCGCAGGTCACCCCGCCGTTTGCCAGCCCGATCGAGCGCTGGTCGGCGGCAAGGTCAGGGGTGACCGCCACCCGAATGTTGCCCATCATTGGATGTGGATGGCGCTGTGGATGATTCGGCGTGCACATGAATTCCGCACTGTGCACGGCACCGCTGTGTGAGAAGTCTAGATACAGCCGATATGCGCCCGCACTCGGGGCATGTGTATGGAAGATGACTCCGGATCGGCTGGTGTGCGGCCGATTTCACCTTGCGGATGAACGTGCAGGTAGGCAAGGTCGTTGGCGCGCAACGCGACCAGATGTGCGTAGGCGCCCAGATGCGGTTCGAGGTCGGTCACCGGCGTGCCGCCGCGCTGTACGGTGAATCGGGTGACCGGAGCTGGCGTCCGGTCCGGTGATCCGAAACGCAGGTGCCCGGCTCGATTCGGCTCCGCGGGTGCGGTCAGGGGGTAACCGGATCGCGAATCCGACAGCCCGGCATCCTGCGCGGGAGACGGTATCGCGCCGTGGTCCGGTGTCGGCCCGGCCGGATCGCCCACCGGGGCGACGATTCCGAGCGTGACACCGAACAGCGCGACGAGTCCGCCACCGACCGCGGCGAACGTCAGCCGGGCCGGTATCAGACGGCGACCTCGTACCCCGCTTCGTCCACGGCGGCGGCGATATCGGCAGCGGCGAGCGGAGCCGCGCTGTCCACCCGGACGGCGCCGGTGGCGAGGTCGACGTCCACACTGGTCACGCCATCGATCTTGCCGATCTCGGTCTTGACCGAACTGACGCAATGTCCGCAGGTCATTCCCGTGACGGTGTAAGTGCTCGTGGCCATCTCCGACTCCTTCGCATTTCGATCATACGGTGCGGGGGTATCTCCGACACGACAAGAAACATACCCCCCAAGGGTATCTAGTGCAAGTATGAGTTGCCTGGCCCTACCTTGCATCACTGTCCCCGCGGATCGATGCCACAGGTGGCGCGCTGTTGTAACTGTCCGACACATGGTGGGTGAATGTCTCATCTCGTGCTGCGCGTCTGTCGGACCCACCGGATAGGCTTGAGCACCGTGTTGTCAGTTGTGCCAAGTCCCGTCGTCGTGCGCGCCCCGTCCAAGGTGAACCTTCATCTCGGCGTCGGTGACTTGCGCGCGGACGGCTACCACGACCTGACCACGGTGTTCCAAGCGCTATCGCTCAGCGACGATCTGGAGATCGCGCCCGCCGCCGCGCTGGCCGTCCGGGTGAGCGGCGAAGGCGCTGACGAGGTGCCGACCGATCGCACCAACCTGGTCTGGAAGGCGGCGGTGCGGGTCGCGCACCTGGCCGGGCGAGCGCCGCTGGTGGAGATCGTCATCAACAAAGGCATTCCGGTGGCCGGTGGGATGGCGGGCGGCAGCGCCGATGCCGCCGCCGCGCTCGTCGGGCTGAACGAACTATGGGATGTCGGACTGACCCGCGACGAACTGTTCGCGGTGGCGACCGAACTCGGCAGCGATGTGCCGTTCGCGCTGCACGGGGGTACGGCGCTCGGCACCGGTCGTGGTGAACGGCTGCTTCCGGTGTTGTCGCGCAATACCTTTCACTGGGTGCTCGCGCTGGCCAAGGGTGGGTTGTCCACGCCCGCGGTCTTCGCGGAACTCGATCGACTACGCGAGAACGGCGCTCCGCCCCGGCTCGGCCAGCCGCAGGCGTTGATGCAGGCACTGGCTTCGGGTGATCCGAAACAGCTTGCGCCGCTGCTGGGTAACGATCTGCAGGCGGCGGCACTGTCACTGAAGCCGGAGCTGCGCCGGGCGTTGCGCGCGGGCGTCGGCGCCGGCGCACTCGCCGGCTTGGTCTCCGGCTCCGGCCCGACGTGCGCGTTCCTCTGCGACAGCGAGGATGCCGCGGTGGCGGTGGCGGCGGAACTCGCCGGTGCAGGTGTGTGCCGAAGCGTCCGCATCGCCAGCGGCCCCGTATCAGGTGCCCGGGTCATCAGCGACACACACGGGAAGCGCTGACGTTTCGCGGTCCAGATCAGTGGACGGCATCGTCGAGCGATGCCGTCCACCTGGGACTAAGCGATTATCTCGGCGAGGCGGTCGACCTGGTCGGCGTCGCGGCCGTAGCAGTAGAGCATGACCTCGTCGGCGCCGAGATCTTCGAATTGGCTGATGGTCGTGCGGATCTCGGCGGGCGTGGTGAGCATGCCGGCGAGCATGTAGTCGGCGCGACCACTGAATTCGTAGTAGTCGCCCATCGAGGTGCGGGCGTCTTCGATCAGGTCGGGCGTGCCGAGTGCGACATTGACCTGGGCGACGATGCGGGGTTCGCCGTCGCGGCCGTGTTCCTTCCACGAGGAGCGGGCGGTGTCGAAGAGGCCACCGGCCCAGGAGGGTGCGGCGGCGGCGAGAAAGCCGCCGCCCCACCGGCCGACGCGATCGATGGCGGCGGGCTGAAAGCCGCCGAACAGGATTTCGGGGCCTTCGGGTCGCAGCGGCGCGGGACCGATCGGACCGCAGTCGGGGCCGTACGGCTGGCCGGACCAGAGGCGGCGCATGATCTCGAGCTGCTCGTCCAGGCGGCGGCCGCGGGTGCGCAGGTCGGTGCCGGAGGCGAGGTGATCGTCCGCGCGACCGCCGACGCCGAGGCCGAGCACGAGTCGGCCGCCGGACATGCGGTCCAGGGTGGCGGCCTGCTTGGCGAGCAGTGACGGCTCGCGCAACGGCGCGATGAGCACCTCGGTCTGCACCTTGATGCGGTTGGTGGCGCCCGCGATCATGCCGAGCGCGACGAGTGGTTCGGGATTGTCGTAAACGAGCCGGTCGAGCAGACCGAGGGTGGAGAAGGGGCCCGCATCGGCGCGGCGAGCCCAGTCGAGCAGTGCGGCGGGATCGGAGATGGGCAGACCGAGTCCGACGTGCATGAAAACCTCCAGGTAAGGGGTATTTGAACCGTGCCGCCCCGCGCACCTCGACCCGAGGTGGGGCTCCCATGCTGCGGCTGTAGTCGAGAGCGCCATTGAACTTCGTTCGTAACGAACAGTGTTCGCTGGATCAACTCTAAACGAACGCTGTTCGTTCCGCAACCTCGGGTTCGTGATGGAGCATCGTCCCGACCTGGTTCGCATCGATCATTGTCGAAGTGCCGCGTCGCTGACCGCCAGGCAGCACCGGGCGAATGCGTTGTTCCGGCCGATTGTGCCGATCGATATGCGCCTTGTTCGGGAGATACTTCGGTGTCGGTGCATCGATCAGAGGAGCCGCCCTGCTAGCGGCGGGTTGGGCGGTAACGGTCGACGGCGCTCGAGCGCTGCCCGGCAGCGACTCGTAGGGCCTCAGTGCGTCCAGCGACGGAACAGTACGCTTGCCCAGGGCAAGCACACGCCTGCGCATGACCTCGGAAGGATTCATGTCCAACCTGATCAACCTCGAACAGGTCGCCAAGAGTTTCGGCATCAAGCCGCTCCTGGATAACGTATCGCTCGGCATTCACGCGGGCGAGCGAATCGGTGTCGTCGGCCTCAACGGCGGCGGCAAGACAACCCTGTTGGAGGTGTTGACCGGTCTCGAGCCGCCCGACAGCGGCCGGGTGAGCCGGGTCGGTGGGCTGCGCATGGCGGTGGTGACCCAGCGCGGTGTGCTGCCGCCGGGCTCGACCGTTGGTTCGGTGGTGTTGGCCGGCCTGGCCGACGACGCGATGACCGATGATGTCGCCGAACACGAATGGGCGTCGAACCCGCGCATCCGTTCGGTGATGGAAGGCATCGGGATCGCGGGTCTCGGCCTGGACACCTCCGTAGACAACCTCTCCGGCGGTGAGCGCCGCCGCGTCGCACTGGCTGCCGCACTGGTGCGCGACCTCGATCTGCTGGTGCTCGACGAGCCGACCAACCACCTCGATGTCGAGGGTGTGCAGTGGCTCGCCGAACACCTGCTCAACCGCCGCAGTGCACTGGTAGTCGTGACGCACGATCGCTGGTTCCTCGACACCGTTGCCACCGATACCTGGGAGGTCGTCGGCGGCAAGGTCGAGAGCTATGAGGGCGGTTACGGCGACTGGATCTTCGCGCGCGCCGAGCGGGCACGCCAGGCCGACGCCACCGAGGCTCGCCGCGCGAACCTGGCACGCAAGGAACTGGCCTGGCTGCGGCGCGGCGCGAAGGCGCGCACCTCCAAGCCGCGCTATCGGGTGGAGGCGGCCGAGGCGCTGATCGCCGATGTGCCGCCGCCGCGCGATAGCGTCTCGCTGGCCGCATTCGCGCGAAAGCGCTTGGGCCGCGTCGTGATCGAACTCGAGGACGCCACCCTCACCACGCCGGATGGCCGAGAACTGGTGCGCGACTTGACCTGGCGGTTGGCGCCGGGGGAGCGGGTCGGCCTGGTCGGGGTGAACGGCTCCGGTAAGACGACCCTGCTGCGCACGCTGGCCGGTGCGGCCGAACCCGCTGCGGGCAAACGCGTTCAGGGGCAGACGGTCCAGATCGGCTGGCTGCGTCAGGAACTCGACGACCTGCCGACCCACCTTAGGGTGCTGGAAGCCGTGCAGCAGATCGCACAGCGACTCATGCTGGGCGATAAAGAGATCTCCGCGGGCCAGTTGGCCGAGCGCCTCGGCTTCACCCCGGCCCGCCAGCGCACTCCGGTCGGCGACCTGTCCGGTGGCGAGCGGCGCAGACTCCAGCTGACCCGTATCCTGATGGCCGAACCGAATGTCCTGCTCCTCGATGAGCCGACCAACGACCTGGACATCGACACCCTTCAACAGCTCGAGGATCTCCTCGACAACTGGGCGGGCACCCTGGTCGTGATCAGCCACGACCGCTACCTGATCGAGCGCATCTGTGACTCCACCTGGGCTCTGTTCGGCGATGGCAAACTCACCAACCTCCCTGGCGGCATCGATGAGTACCTGAAGAAGCGCGCCGTATTGAGCTCTGCCACAACGCGATCCACCGCGGAAACCAAGCCGGACACCCCCGCCACGGACTCCGCCGCCTACCGAGCCGCCCGCAAGGAGCTGGCCAAACTGGAACGCACCATCGACAAACTCACCGAACGCGAACAACGCCTCCACGCCGCCCTAGCCGACGCCGCCACCGACCCGGACAAACTGATCACCCTCGGCGCGGAACTCAAACAGGTCCGCGCCGAAAAGGAATCCGCCGAGGAGCGCTGGCTGGAACTAGCCGACGGCGCCTGACCTCCCCGATGGATCGGCAGGTTCTGGACCAGGCACTAGCTGTGGCTTTTCCGTCGACGGTAGTCAAATGGTCGTTGCCATTGGGCCTTTAGAGCCACCATTTCACTACCCGCGATGGGGCGGACCACCATTTGACTACGCTCGGTCGGGGCCGAGCCGTCGGCGGACTGGGCGCGCTGCTAGTCGGTGCCGGAGGCTCGGCCGTCTTGGACAACTATTGGTAGGCAGGTTTGGACGAAGTCGGCGCCGAAACCGGTGAGGGTGATGCTGCGGTAGTAGATCTTGGTGCCGAAGCCGGAGCGTTTCAGGACTTCTCGGACGGGGGCTTGGGCTTCGAGGATTTGGTAGCGGTTGGGGTTGCCGACCGGGTCCTTGGCGAAATCGATGAGGCCGAGGCGGCGGAGGTTGGGGAGGTATTGCTGGATGCGGTTGGGGAAGCGCAGGCCGGCGTGGTCGCCGATCAGGTTGAGGCCGGAGATGATTCGTTCGGTGCCGAGGGCACGGGGGCGCCCGGCGCGGATGTCGATGGCGGGTTGCGGGCCGTCGAGGTGGAGGAAGCGCAGGATGCGGGCTTCGTCGGGAGTCAGTTCCTCGAGCATGCGGGCGAAGGCGGGGTGGGTTTCGTGATGTTCGCCCTGGGTGCTCGCGGACAGTCGCAGCAGCGCGGCACCTTGTTCGCGCAGGGTGGGCACGGCATCGGTGGTGGGTTGTTCGGGGGTGGCGGGCAGGCGCAGGGCGCGGCGCACGGCGTCGCGGACCTCCGCCTCGGCCTCGGCGAGTACTTCGCGCGGCGGGTTGCCCGCGATGCTGCCCTTGACGACGGTGGCGCCGACACCGAGCGCGGTGTCGATGCTCCACGCGGTTACCGCGCCAGCGGCGGTCACCGCGACGCGCGCCACGCCGGTGGTCGCGCGGACGGTCTTGCGCACCGACCCGAGTTCCCGCTTGCGCGTGGCGGATTCGAGCTCGACCGCGGCGCTCGGCAGCCGCGCGATTTCTGTTGCGGGCCGGGGTGTTTCGGCCGTTTCGGAGGGCTCCACACGAGCAGAGCGCTGCCCGGCGGCCGAGAGATCGTCGCCGCCCGATTCCGTCACAGCCATGATGTCGCTACTCCCGTTCCGAAGATCAGGATGTGAGCGTATCCGGCGAACAGGCCCAACACGCCGCCATGCAGAAAAAGCAGCCATTCGTCCTGTTTGATGGCCGATCGCAACATATCCACGAAGTCGGGGGGCGACAGGGCCGACATCTGTTTGGCGATGTAGTCGTTGATCTGCCTGCCCTGCTGGATGTTGAAGTCCGGATCGGCGAAGGCGATGGGGGCGATGGTCATGGCTTCGGCGGTCAGTGTCGACTGCAGCGAGTCGTACTCGCGGCTGCCGAGCATGAACTTCACCGCCGGTCGGGCGGGTCCGAGCGCGCGGTCCGCGGCGGGGCGCAGGGTGTCCTCGAGCATCTGCATGGTCCGGTCCGAGCGCGGGCCGTTCAGCAGTTCGTCACCGATATTGGCGACGGTCATCACCTGACTGGAGACCAATTCGGCGTAGCCGTCGGTGATTTCGGACTGCCGCTTGATCAGCAGACCCTGCCGCCACGGGCACCACCACTTCGGATACGCGGGCGCGAAGATCATGTTCAGGCCGATCCAGTTGACCACCCAGCCGATGATGACGCCGCCGACCGGCAGCACCACCAGTGTCGACCAACCGGTCACATGCAGCACCCCGACCAGCACCACACCCATCGGAGCGCCGAAGTAGAAACCGAAGTTCTGCATGAAGCGCAGTTCCTTGGCGCCGAGCACCTGGAAAAGGGTGTTGAGCAGATGTGGCCGCGCCTGGAAATAGCGGATGACCATCTGCTTGACGTCGAGCAGCTGATCGATATTGGCGCCCAATTCCTCGGTCAGCTCGCGCAGAATATCGGGCAGCTGCTGGCGGACCCGCGCGTGAATCATCTCGCGCACGCCGGTCGGCAAGTTGTACCAGAGTTGCGGGTGTTCGCGGCGCAGGATTTCTTCGACGATGTCCTTGATCTGCGCGTCGGCGATAGTGGCGAGGTGTTCGGCGAGCTTGTCGGGCTCCAGTTCGCGATAGAAGTCGGCGACGCTACCGAGTTTCGCCAGGCCCTTGTCGACCGCGATGCTCGCCATTTTGTCCGCGCGCGACGGCACGATGCCCTGCCAGCCGATTCTGCCGTCGTAACTCAGTAGCGGCAGCACCTGAATTCGCTTGGGCAGGAACGGAAACACTGCGCGTAGACCAGGTAGATGCGTGCCATGGAAGGCGACCGGCTTGAACAGCATGAGGATGCCGGTCCAGTTGGTGACGTAGCCGATGATGCCAGTGAAAAGCGGGATGGTCACTAGCTCGAGCAGGAGCGTCGGGTGGACACCGAAAACACTCTCTAACACGACACCCTCCTGCCGAATACCCGGTGACCGCCGCCTCACCGGGACCTCAAACTAGCACTCAGTCGGCAGACGGACCCTACTGTGCGGTAGAGAGCCCGGTCCACCGCGAGTGTTCCGACCCACACCGGAGTGTCTGAGACGTCAGTCACACTGCGTGTCCAGAATGTCGTACTGTCAATCAGCGACGGAGACAATGACGACCGCCACACGTTCGACAGCAGGGGTCGGCGTGCGTGCTGGCCCCACTCGGCTCGCGGTTGGACCTACCTGGAAGGCTTGCGGGCAATAATCTGTGGGCGTATTCGTTCACTTGGCAGGCAATACATCGGAGTAGAACGTGGCAGACGACAGGACCGGACAGGACGTGGCCCGGGCCGGTTCCCGCTCGATGGAGCGCAGCTCGGATGTCGAACAGCGGCAGATCAGCAATGAGGCACGGCTGATTCGCGGTGTGTTCCGAGCGGCGGGGCTCGCGGCGGGCACCGTGGCGCGCGGCAGTCAGTGGGCCGTCGAGACGACCTACGAGGTGACCAAGGAGATCACCCAGGCCGCGCTCGACGGTGAGTCGTCGGCCGATATCGCCGAACGCACCGGCAATGCGCTGCGCTCCATCGCGCGCAGCGCGCTCGGCGTCACCGAGGGGTCGGTGCGCGAAATCGTCAGCTACGTACCGACTTCGAACGGTGCGGCGCAGCAGCAGGCGCTCGGCATCGGCACGCCGCTGCACTCGGCGAGCAGCGAGGAACTGCGCCGCCGTGGCGATGCGCTGCTCGCCCGCTCGGCCGATGTCTACTTCACCGAAGATGTGCACCCCGCCTACGACCGGATCCTCGACGAGTTGGCTCCGGATGAGGCGCGCATTCTGCGGTTCATGGCGTTGAACGGTCCGCAGCCCTCGGTCGATGTGCGGACCAACCGTCCGCTCGGCATCGGCTCGGAACTGGTGACCGGGGATCTGACCTCGGTGCCCGAACAGGCCGGTGTCCGTTACCCGGACCGGGCGCGCACCTATCTGATCAACCTCACCCGGCTCGGGCTGGCCCAGGTCTCCGACGATCCGGTGGTGCTCAGCCGGTACATGGTGCTCGAGGTGCAGCCGGTGGTCGAGGCGGCGCTGAAGAAGGCCGGGCGCGCGCCCAAGATCGTGCGCAAGAGTCTGCGACTGACCGAGTTCGGCAGCGACTTCTGCCACACCTGCTTCACCATCGGGAACTGACCGCCGTGTCAACCCGGTGATTATCGGGTACTGGTGATAGCAATCTGATACAAATCTTCCAATTCCTGTAGCACTGCGGCTTCGAATGGGATTGTTGATATATGGATCAGGATGCTGTGTCAGCGATCAGTCGCCTGAAGTTTCGGTATCTGCGCACCCTCGACACCAAGTCGTGGGATGAATTCGCGGATACCATGATCCCCGAGGCGACCGCCACGTACAGCGAGTACCTGCAGTTCGAGTCGCGGGACGCGTTCCTGGCATTCATGCGCAACACCCTCGGTCCACATGTCATCACCGAGCACAGATGCGACCATCCGGAGATCGATGTCGACGGCGATACCGCCACCGGCACTTGGTATCTCGCCGATACCGTGCTGATACCGGCGCACAACATGCTGCTACGCGGCGCGGCGTTCTACACCGACCGCTATGTGCGCTGTCAGGACGGGCGCTGGCGCATCGCGCACACCGGGTACGAGCGGACCTACGAGGTGGTCCTATCGCTCAGCGACCTGCCCAGCCTGCGGTTGACGTCGAGTCGCTGGGGGCTGATCGCGCGGGAGGACGGCATCGCGTCGGTCGAGCGTAATCCGGGTACGACTTTTCGCCGCGAGCCCGCACCTGAAGCGGAGCCCGAGGCGGGGTGAATCGGCCAACTAGTCCGCCGCCGCGACCAACGGCTCGAGCGTGAGCTTCGGATGCTCCTTCTCGATGTACTGCAACCGCCACTTATCGCTGAACAGCGCCAGCAGCGCCCCGTCGGAGCGCGTGAAAACCTCGACGCCGCGCTGCCGGTCGAGTTCGCCCATCGAGTCCGCATCGGTGCGCCGCGCCAGCGTGTAGGGCAGATGCTCCATATGCGTCTCGACGTTGAACTCCGCGAGCATGCGTGCGGTGACGACCTCGAACTGCATGGGGCCGACCGCCGCGAGCACGGGTGACGCATCGCCGCGCGCGTCATTGCGCAGCACCTGCACCACGCCCTCGGAGTCGAGCTGATCGATGGCCTTGCGGAACTGCTTGTACTTGCCCGCGCTCTGCGCGCGCAGTACCGCGAAATGCTCCGGCGCGAAGGACGGGATCGGCGGGAACTCCACCTTCTTGTCCACGAACAGCGTGTGCCCCGGGGCCAGCGCCGTGGCGTTGACCAGGCCGACCACATCGCCCGGGTAGGCGGTGTCGACGGTCGTGCGCTCACGGCCGAAGACGGTGAGCGCGTACTTGGTCGCGAACGGCCGACCGGTCTGGGCATGCGTCACGACCATGCCACGCTCGAATTCGCCGGAGACGATCCGCATGAACGCGAGCCGATCCCGGTGTGCCGCATCCATTCCGGCCTGCACCTTGAATACGACCGCGCTGAACGGGTCGTTGGTGGTGCGCGGGGTGCCGTGCACATCGGCGCGCGAACCCGGCGCCGGCGCGAGCGAAACCAGCGTCTCCAGCAGTTGCCGCACACCGAAGTTCAGCATTGCCGAGGCGTAGATGACGGGGGAGGTCTGACCGGCCAGGAACATTTCCTGATCGTGATCCTGTCCGGTCGCCGAGAGCAGTTCGCTCTCCTCGGCGGCGGTCGTCCACGCCTCACCCTCGCGGGCCTCGGCGGCTTCCGGGGTGATCGATTCCTCCGGCGCGATGGTCGCGCCGCCCGCGGTGCGGGTGAAGTGGATGTATTCGGCGGCCTCGCCCTCGGGGCCGCGGCGCAGCAGGCCGCGGAAGTCGCCCGCGATGCCGACCGGCAGGAACAGCGGGGTCGGGGTGAGGCCGATGCGCTCGTTGATCTCGTCGAGCAGTTCCAGCGGCGCGCGGCCCGGGCGGTCCCATTTGTTGATGACGGTGATCACCGGGATGCCGCGGTGGCGGCAGACCTGGAACAGCTTCAGCGTCTGCGGCTCGAGCCCCTTGGCGGCGTCGATGAGCATGACCGCGGCGTCAACGGCGGTGAGCACGCGGTAGGTGTCCTCGGAGAAATCCGAGTGACCTGGGGTGTCGACCAGGTTGATGACGTTGTCGATATCGGAGCCCGCGGCGCGGTAATTGAACTGCAGCGCGGTCGAGCTGACGGAGATACCGCGCGCCTTCTCCATCTCCATCCAGTCCGATACGGTCGAGCGCCGCCCGGCCTTACCGTGGATGGCGCCCGCTTCGGAAATCATCTTGGCGTGCAGCGCGAGCGCCTCGGTGAGCGTCGACTTGCCCGCGTCGGGATGGGAGATCACCGCGAATGTGCGCCGTCGGGCGACCTCGGCGGGCAACCCACGCGGGGCGGGCGCGAGGACACCCTCAGTGGAGGCGGTCAACTTCAACAACCTTTCAGATGGCCGGTCGGCAACCGATCCAGCGTACTGGACCCGAGTAACCATCCGGATGTGCCGACCCCACCACCCGATTCAGCTGGACATAAACGGTTGCGCTATGGTGTTCGGGTTGTCTCGGCGAGGGTGACCGCAGACGTTTTGCGCTCACCGTGATCGACGCGGCTCGGCTCTCTGCCGTCCTCGTTCGGTTTTCGCCCGACGAATAGACCAACCTTTGCCAGGGCGGAAGCAGTCCCTGGCGCACTGTTGACAGCCCGGAAGAGCCGTAGGGAGTAGATCCAGTCATGTCTGACGCCAACCTTCTCGAAGCCGCCGTCCGCACGGAGTTCGGCAAGGGTGCCGCCCGCCGTACCCGTCGCGCGGGCAACGTACCCGCCGTACTGTACGGTCACGCCGCCGACCCGCAGCACCTCTCGCTCAACGCCCAAGCCTTCGCCGCCATCCTGCGCGAGCACGGCACCAACGCGGTGCTGAACCTCGTCATCGACGGCAAGAAGCAGCTGGCGCTGACCAAATCCGTTGTGGTGCACCCGATTCGCCGCTACATCGAGCACGCCGACCTGCTGATCGTCAAGCGTGGCGAGAAGGTCACCGCCGATGTGAACGTCGCGCTGACCGGCGATGCCGCCTCCGGCACCCTGATCACCCAGGACACCACCACGTTGTCCATCGAGGCCGACGCGTTGAACATCCCCGAGTCCATCGAGGTCTCGATCGAGGGTGTCGCGGCGGGCACCCAGATCACCGCGGGTGAGATCACGCTGCCGAAGGGTGTCACCCTGGCCGGTGACCCGGAGACCCTGATCGTCAACATCATCGCGGCCCCGGCCTCCGCGCAGGAGACCGAAGCGGCCGCTGCCGCTGCCGCGGAGTCCGAGAGCGAAGAGTAAGAACTCCCCGGGTCGGTTATTCGATGACCGAATCCTCGACCGGGCCCGCGCTCGTGGTCGGACTGGGTAATCCCGGTCCCGAGTACGAGCGCACCCGGCACAATGTCGGCTTTCTGGTCGCCGATGTGCTCGCGCAGCGCGTCGGCGGCCGTTTTGCCGTGCACAAGAAATCCGGTGCGGACCTGCTGCAGGCGCGGCTGGACGGGCGCCAGGTGCTGATCGCCAAGCCACGGACGTTCATGAATCTGTCCGGGCGTCCGGTCGCGGCCCTGGCGAAATTCTTCTCGGTGCCGCTGACCGAGGTGATCGTCGTGCACGATGAACTCGACCTCCCCTTCGGCCAGGTCCGGCTCAAGCGCGGCGGTGGTGAGGGCGGGCACAACGGTCTGCGTTCGGTCTCCAGCGCCCTGACCACCAAGGACTACCTGCGCACCCGCATCGGTATCGGCCGCCCGCCGAGCCGTCAGGATCCGGCGGACTATGTGCTCAAACCGTTTTCGTCGGTGGAGCGCAAGGAAGTTCCGGTCATCGTCGAACAAGCCGCGGACGCAGTCGAATTGCTGCTCCGAGTCGGCCTCGAACCCGCCCAGAACCAGCTGCACTGAGCCGCAACCGCTCGTCAGGCCGGGAAGCGGTAGCGTCGGGTGTCAGGGGCACATTCGCCCCCCTCAGCCGCGTGGCAGATGCATGGCGGTGGCGGCGCGGCGGAGCTTGCCGGAGGAGGTCTTGGGCAGTGCGCCGGGGCCGAGCACCGCGACGGTGCGGGGCCGGGCGCCGACCTCGGAGAAGACCGCGTGCACGATATCGTGCTCGATGCGCTTGACCACATCGTGATTCTGGTGGTCGTTACTCTCCACCACGACGGCGAAGCTTTCACGTTTGTCGCCCGCGTCCAAGCGAACCGCCACCGCATTGCCGGGGCGCACGCCCGGCACCCGCATCGCGGCGCGCTCGATATCGGTGGGGTAGATATTGCGGCCACCCATGATGATGACGTCCTTGATCCGGCCGCACACGACGATCAGGCCCTCATCGGTGAAGTAGCCGATATCGCCGGTGTCGAGCCAGCCCTCATCGTCCTGCGCGCCGCGGAATCCGTCGACCGTGACGTAGCCGGAAGTGACTGCGGGACCGCGCAGTTGGATCACGCCGACAGAGCGGGTCGGCAGCGTCTGGCGCTCCGTGTCGACGATTCGGCCCTCCAGTTCGTCGACCAGGTAGCCCAGGGTCGGCATCCGGCGGACGTTGCCGTGGGTGCCGTGTGGCTCGGGCACCGGCACGGCCTTTCCCAGCGCTTCGAGCAGGTCGGCGTCGACGACGTCGAGCACCTGGCCGAGTCCGGGATCCGGTATCGACACGGCCAGTGTGGTTTCGGCCATGCCGTAGACCGGGGTGAGCGCCATCGGGTTGAGCCGGAAGCGTTTTCCGGCCACGGCGAGTGCGTCCATGGTGTCCGGGTCGACGGGTTCGGCGCCATTCCACATGTACCGGACGCTGCTGAGATCGTAGGCGCCGTCCTCGGCCTGCTTGAGTCGGCGGGCGAGCAGCGAGTACGCGAAATTCGGTGCCGCTGTGACGGTGCCGCGATACTTGTCGATCAGCTCGGCCCACACCAGCGGACGCATCAGGAAGTCGATCGGCGTCACGCAGACCACTTCGGCGCCGAATTGCATGGGGACGCTGAGGAATCCGACCATGCCCATATCGTGGAACAGGGGCAGCCAGCTGATCATCACATCCTCGTCGAGCTGGAACTTCACCCGATCGAACATGGCGTAGGCGTTGACGTAGAAGTTCCCGTGCGTGATCCGTACCGCCTTCGGCGATCCGGTCGATCCGGAGGTCAACTGCTGCAATGCGATATCGGTCTCGACGGTCGGCAGCGGTTCGGTCTCCGGGCCGTCGTGCAGTTGGTCGATGCGCACCACGGTGATGCCGCGCTCGCGCAGCAGCGGCTCCGCGGCTTCGAAGGGCGCGCCGAGTACGACGGCGCGCGCCTTGATCATCGACAGCACGGTTTCGGTATCGCGTGCCCAGACCACGAGATCGGTGCGCGGGGTGGGCTGATGCAGCATGGTGATGGATGCGCCGCGCATCCAGATGCCCTGGCAGACCGGTGCGATATCGACCGGCATTCCGGCCAGGACGCCGACCGCGTCACCGTGTCCGATCCCGGCCTCGGCGAGGCCGCCCGCCATCCGCCGGGCGATGTGGTGGATATCGCCCCAGGACTGCCGCAACGGCGCGTTCGGCTCCCCGCTCACCAGCCCCCGACTCGAGGTCTGCGCCGTCGCGTACATCTCATCGGTGAACCTACTCAAAGTCCAACTCCCTGATCACCCCGATACGGTGGCCGGACGTTCTACCGGCCCTGCTTCCAACTATCCCGCCAATCCGCTCCCGCGTTAACCGATCCGTTCGGTTGTCCAAGAGCTTGCCCGGTAAGCGTACTGAACGGTCCGATTTTGAGGGTCGAATCAGGAGTGGAAGGTGGCGGCGTAGCGGTCGACGTAATGGCGGCCCGAACGCGCGGCGAGTTCGCGCATCAGGTCGTCGGTCGCGGTACGAACGTCGTTCGCGGCGAGCAGTGGGGTGAGCTGCGGGTAGTAGCGCGGTGCGCCGAAGCTGATCCGAACCTTGCCGAAACGCAGCAACCGGCTGCCGCGCGGATTCACCTTGTCGGTGCCGGCGGCGAAAACCTCCGCCAGACCACCCTGCCCCTCTTTGAACGTTTTGCCACCCTGGTCCACGAATCGGCCCCGTACTCCGCCGAACCCCGGGTCCGTGCGATCACGCTGTGGACCAACCTCCATGGCATCGCCGCCCTACAAGCCAACTGCAGCCTGCGCCTGGTCGACCCCGGCTTCGACGCCGGCGCCCTGGTCACCCAGGTGATCGCTCGTCACCTCACCTGAGCGCATTGCCCGCCCCTCGCAACTGCCGCGTCCGGCAAGCTCGCACCATCCCCGAACCTCCCGCACGAGCTATCGAACTGTCAACGGCGTTGCGGGAGTGGGATTCTCGCCAGGTCGGTGGCGATCACGATCTCGCCGGTGAAGTGTCGAGCCGCCTCGGCGCGGTGGTCTTCGAGATCACGGTAGCGCTGCGAGAAATGGGTGAGGACCAGGGTGCGCACGCCCGCTTCGGCGGCCGCTCGGGCCGCTTGTCCGGCCGTCAGGTGGCCGTACTCCTCGGCGAGGCGGATATCAGCGTCCAGGAACGTCGCCTCGATTACCAGCATGTCCACCCCCGAGGCGAGTGCCAGCACGCCCGGGCAGAGGCGAGTGTCCATCACGAAGGCGACGCTCTGGCCGGGGCGCGGTTCGCTGATTTCGGCCAACGTGATTGTGCGCCCGTCGAATTCGATGCGGCCCGCGCGCTGCAATGCCCCGACCGCCGGACCGCGCAGACCGAGTTCGGCGAGGCGGTCCGGCAGGATGCGGTGGCCGTCGGGTTCGGTGAGTCGATAGCCGAACGATTCGACCGGATGCGACAGCGCTACTGCCTCGAGCGCGAACGGTGCGTTCGGCGCGACCACTGCGCCCGAACTCGCGATCGGATGCGTACGAAGTTCGACGGTGCGGTGAAAAACGGTGGCACTGCTCAGCCGATCGAAATACTGCTGGCCCGACGCCGGGTAGTACACGTCCACCGGATGCGCGACCTTGTCCAGATTGATCCGCTGGATAACCCCGGGCAGACCGAGGCAGTGGTCACCGTGGAAGTGTGTCACCGCGATGCGCGTGATGTCGGTGACGGAGACGCCCGCGAACGTCATCTGCCGCTGGGTACCCTCACCGGGATCGAAGAGAATGCCCTCCTCGCCCCAGCGCAGCAGATATCCATTGTGGTTGCGCTGCTTGGTCGGAACCTGACTTGCGGTGCCGAGGACAACCAGCTCGCGCGGCGACATCAGAGCGCGGCCACGGCGGCCACGAACCGGTCCAGCTCATCGAAGCCGACGAAGCAGTGCGGGGAGGCCCGGACCACGGAATCCAGTCCGCGCGAGGTCATGTCGAGCAGCGTGGAGCTGGCGTGGCTGACGGTCACGGTGATGTTCTGCGCCGCGAGCCGATCCCGCACCTCGACGGCGGAGGTCCCGTCGACCGTGAACGAGACGATACCGCTGTGCCGAATGCCGATATCGCGCACCGTAACTCCGGATATCTGGGGCAGTGATTTGCGCAGGTGTTCGGCACGCGCCGCGATCGCCGCGTAGACGTCCTCGGGGCCGAGCTCGAGCAGGTACCGCACGGCGGCACCGAGACCGAGGCGCGCGGCGACATCGCATTCCCAGAATTCGAAGCGGCTCGCGTCGGGGTGCAGGGTGTACTCGTTGGGCCCGGTCCACTGCGCGCTGTGCAAGTCGAGGCGTTGTGGCTCCATCGATGCGGCCAATTCCGGTCGCACATAGAGGAATCCGGTGCCGCGCGGCCCACGCAGCCATTTGCGGCCGGTGACCGAGAGCGCGTCGACGTCCAGCTCGGCCACATCGATCGGTAGTTGCCCAGCCGACTGACAGGCATCGAGCAGGACGAGCGCGCCGACCGAATGCGCGATCCTGGTGGCCTCGGTGGCGGGGTTTACCAGGCCACCGTTGGTCGGGGCGTGCAGCACCGACACCAGCTTCACACGTTCGTCGACCATCTCGGCGAGCGCGTCGAGATCGATCTGGCCGGTGCCGTCGCTGGGAATCGGCTCGACGACCGCGCCGGTGGCCTTGGCCCGCTGCAGCGCCGCGATGGCATTGCTCGCGTAGTCGGCGCCGGAGATGAGGATCCGGTCGCCGGGTGCCAGCGGGACGGAGTAGTAGAAATCGGACCAGGAGCGAGTGGCGCTGTCGCTGAGCGCGATACTGCTCGGGGCGGCGTTGATGAGCGTGCCGATGGCGGTTTTCACCGCGTCGAGGTCGGCGAGGCGTTCGTTCGCCGCCCGATAGCCGCCGATCTCGGCTTCGCGCCGCAGATGGCCGATCACCGCGTCCAGGACGATCCGCGGCGGTAGCGAGGATCCCGCGCTGTCGAGGAAAACCAGACCCGGTTCGGAACCGGACGCGCAGCCCGGTGTATCGGCACGTACGCGCTTCTCGTCCAGCATGGCACCGACAGTAATGGGTACGGAGTTCGGTTTCTCTTCGGTTTCCTGTCGGTGCCCATGGCTACCCTGGATGGATCGTCGCGTCTGGAATATGCCGGGCGACTGCGGCGATACAGGACTAAGCGCACATTCGGCCTGGTACACGGATTCACATGGTGGAGGTTGGTATGGCGGTCACGCTCGAACACCCGCAGCGGGTCACCGCGCTCGAACACGGTGAACTGTCCTCGCGGGCCGCGGCCGAGGCCTATATCGAAAAAATCTGTTTCAAGTTGGGCCCACCTACGCTCATCGGCGCCGAACTCGAGTGGCTCACCGTGCAGGGTGAGTGTTCGCCGTCAGGTCCATCCGCCGCACCCCGCCCGCAGCTGGCTGCACTCGTGGCTGCACTCGGACCGTACGCACCACGGTCCATTGCCCCCGATTCACCGGCACTCTCGCTGCCAGGGGGCAGCCGGGTCACCCTCGAACCCGGCGGTCAAATCGAACTCTCCAGCGCTCCGTTCGCCGCTGCCGCGCAGCTGTGCGAGGGCCTGCAATCCGACGCTCGGATGCTGCGGGATCTACTCGAATCCCGATCCATTCGCACCATCTCCGCCGCCGCCGACGCGGACCGCCGCCCCAAACGGGTACTGCGGTTACCGCGCTATCGCGCCATGGAACAGTCCTTCAGCGGTATCGGCCCGTTCGGCAAGCTGATGATGTGCAATACCGCCGCGACCCAGGTCAGCGTCGACGCCGGTGCGGATCGCGCCGAGGTCACCGCTCGCTGGACCGCGCTGTACACGATCGGCCCCGCACTGCTTGCGGCATTCGCCTGCTCACCCGAATTGCACGGCGCACCGGCGGGAACGTGGGTGTCGCAGCGCATGCGGACCTGGTTGCGCCTCGACCATGCCCGCACCCGTCCGGCGGTGGAATCCTGGCCGGATCCGCTCAGGGGCTATGCGCGCTGGGCCCTGGATGTCCCGCTGCTGTGTGTTCGTCACCCCAATGGTGTAGCCGCCGAGGGCGATGGTCATGGCTGGTCAGCGCCGCCGGAAGCGACCTTCGCGGACTGGTTGTCCGGTGCGCTGGACGACGAGATCGGTCGCCGTCCCGATGTCGGTGATCTCGACTATCACCTGACCACCCTGTTCCCGCCGGTCCGCGCCTCGGGACATCTGGAGGTCCGCTACCTCGACGCCCAGCCGGACGACGACTGGACCGTCCCGATCCACGTATTCGACGCACTGCTGTCGGCCCCGGCCGTGATCGCCGAGGCGACCGCGATCGCCGCGCCACTCGCGGGCCGGTGGCTCGACGCGGCTCGCTGTGGGCTGGCCGATCCCGAGATCCAGGAGGCCGCCGTCGCATTGCTGAGCCTGGCCGCGGCCCACGCGGCGAGTCCGGCGGCGGCCCACGAGATCGAATCCGCGGCCGAGCGATGTCGCAGCGGTCGCACCCCGACCGATGAACTCGTTTCGCGCAGTGCGGATTCCAATGGGGTCGTCCCGTGATCGCGCCCGGACTACCCGACCCGCACGAACTTGACCAGAACGAGTTCCGGAGATACCCATCGTGACTATTCAGCACCCCGCAACCGACCATTCCGGCACCGAACAGTTGCGTGACCGGATCGCCGAAGTGCTCGCCCGCGCACGGGATCGCACCATCGGCCTCACCACCCTCGATGAAGAAGAGCTGGTCGCGCAGCATTCGCGACTGATGAGCCCGCTCGTCTGGGATCTCGCCCATATCGGCAATCAAGAAGAACTGTGGCTGGTTCGCGATGTCGGCGGCCGCGAACCCGTGCGCGCCGATATCGATGAGCTGTACGACGCGTTCAAACACGCCCGCGCCCATCGCCCCGAGCTGCCGCTGCTCGATCCGTCCCAGGCCCGGGATTATGTCGGCACCGTGCGCGACAAGGTGTGGGATGTGTTGGACACCAGTGCTTTACGCGGTGATCCGCTGGTCGACGGCGGATTCGCCTTCGGCATGATCGCCCAGCACGAGCAGCAGCACGACGAAACCATGCTCGCCACCCATCAATTGCGCACCGGCCCCGCCGTGCTGGCCGCGCCCGCCCCGCCCGCGGCGGCCACTCCGGTCAGCGGTGAAGTTGTCATTCCCGCAGGCGAATTCGCCATGGGCACCTCGACCGACCCGTGGGCACTGGACAATGAGCGGCCCGCGCATCCGGTGCACGTGCCCGCCTTCGCCATCGACGTCGCGCCGGTCACCAACGAGCAGTACCTGGCCTTCATCGCCGATGGCGGTTACGAACGGCCCGAGCTGTGGTCCGAACGCGGTTGGGCGCACCGGCAGGAGGCGGGCCTGGTCGCGCCACAATTCTGGGAGCGCGATCCGGGCGGCCACTGGTGGCGGCGAGGATTCGGCGTGATGGCCCCGGTACGTCCGCAACAGCCGGTGGTGCACGTCTGCTGGTTCGAGGCCGAGGCCTATGCCACCTGGGCGGGCAAGCGCCTGCCTACCGAGGCGGAATGGGAGAAGGCGGCCCGGTTCGACCCGGCGACCGGAGCGTCGCGCCGCTATCCGTGGGGCGATACCGAACCTGATTCCGCCACCGCGAATCTCGGCCAGCGCCACCTGGAACCCGCCGATGTCGGCGCGTATCCGGCGGGTGCGTCACCGGCCGGGGTGCACCAGTTGATCGGCGACGTATGGGAGTGGACGGCATCGGGTTTCGCCCCGTACCCCGGCTTCCGCGCCTTCCCCTACGCCGAATACTCCGACGTCTTCTTCGGTGGCGACTACCGAGTACTGCGCGGTGGCTCCTTCGGCACCGATCCGGTCGCCTGCCGTGGCACCTTCCGCAACTGGGATCACCCGATCCGCCGTCAGATCTTCGCGGGCTTCCGGCTGGCCCGCGATCTGCGACAAGGCGAGGGCGAGTGAGCGGCACGGCGATGAGTGCGAGTCCCGACCGGACTCGTGACGCCGCAGTGCGGGCGAGTGCCGCAGTGCTGCATGGGAATCCGGCCCGTAGGCGAGGGAGTGTCGCGGCGCGACGACCCATGGCCGCGGGAGGTGAACGCTGATGTGCCGACACCTCGGTTACCTCGGCCCGCAAGTGCGGGTGGGTGACATGCTGACGCTCGGGTCGCATTCGCTGCGGACGCAGGCGTGGGCGCCACGGGATATGCGGGGCGGTGGGACGATCAATGCCGACGGGTTCGGTGTGGCCTGGTGGCGGGATGCCGATGACGATTCGGTGACCGTCAGCCGGTACCGCAATCCCGCACCCATCTGGACCGATCCGGCGGTGGAAGAGGTTCTCCCGCAATTGGAATCGTGGGCGGTGCTGGCCTCGATCAGGTCGGCCACCGTGGGCATGCCGGTCGAGCGGAATGCCTGCGCGCCGTTCACCGATGGCCGCTGGGCGTTCAGTCACAACGGCGTGGTGCCCGACTGGCGCCGCACGCTCGGTGCGGTGGCCGAGGAATTCGGCTCCACCGCAACCGAACTCGGCGCGGGTCAGCTGTTCGAGCCGATGCGGTTGCTGGAGACCGAATCCGCGACCGATTCGGCAACGCTCTGGGTCATCCTGCGCGGCCTGCTGTCCACCGGCGCACCGGACGGTTCGTGGGCGGCGGCCCCGGCGGCCTTGAGTCTGCTCGTCGCCGCGATCCTGGACCGAGCCCCGGACGCCAGACTGAATTTCCTACTCGGCGACGGCCAACAGCTGTGGGCGACCACCGGGTACCACTCGCTATCCGCGCTGGTCACCGACGATTTCGCCATCCTTTCCTCCGAACCCTTCGACGACGACCCCCGCTGGCAGCCGATTCCGGATCGCCAGCTGGTCAGCGCCCGCCCCGGTGCGCTCTCCGTGACACCTTTGCTCGCTGTTCCAAGCACGAAAGGCTCGCTGTTATGACCGCTCCGACGCTGGAGATCCACCTATCCGATGACGACCTCACCTCGGCGTTGCGGACGGATGCCGGGCTCGGTCTCACCGCGGATCCGAAGTGGTTGCCACCCAAGTGGTTCTACGACGCCCGCGGCAGTGAATTGTTCGAGCAGATCACCGAACTCCCCGAGTACTATCCGACCCGCACCGAACGCGCGCTGCTGGAGCGGGTCGTCGGCGAGATCGCCCGCACCGCACAGGCCGAGGTCCTGGTCGAACTCGGCTCGGGTTCGGCCGCCAAGACCAGGCTGCTGCTCTCCGCACTGATCGCGGGAGGACCGCTGAAAACCTATGTTCCGCAGGATGTCTCGTCCTCGGCGCTGCGGGCCGCCGCTGACGAGATCGCCGCCGAATTCCCGACACTCGCGGTGCACGGGGTGGTCAGCGATTTCACCGACACCCTGCGCAACCTGCCGGGTGGAGGCCGGCGCATGATCGCCTTCCTCGGCGGCACCATCGGCAACCTGGTCCCGGATGAGCGGGCCGAATTCCTGTCCAGCATTTTCGAAGTGCTGGAACCGGGCGAGCAATTGCTGCTCGGCGCCGGCTTGGTCATCGACCCGGCGGTGCTGGTCCCCGCCTATGACGACGCGGCCGGTGTCACCGCCGAGTTCAACCGAAATGTGTTGCACGTGTTGAACAGTCGGCTCGACGCCGATTTCGAACCGGACAAGTTCGCGCACGTCGCCAAATGGGATGCCGAGCGCGAGTGGATCGAAATGCGCTTGGAGGCTACCGAAGAGATGACCGTGACGGTTCGCGACCTGGATCTCACCGTGCACTTCGCGCGGGGCGAGCAGATGCGCACCGAGATCTCCGCCAAGTTCCGCATCGACGGGCTGGATGCCGAACTGGCCGCCACCGGTTTCAAGACCGAAGAGGTCTGGACCGATCCCGACAACCGCTTCGCCCTGGTACTGGCCGCGCGCGGCTAGGACTAGGCGGGCCCGCCGCCGACCACCGCGGCCAGCCAGTCGATGAAGGGCCGCATCGTCTCCCAGGCGGTGCGGACCTCCTTCGCGGTCCGCGGTTTGTCCAGCCAGGCCGGCGCACCGAATTCCTTACTGCACGTAAGCGATTTGTGCCGCAGGAGATCGATGCGCGGGTGATCCGCCTCGTAGCCCTTCGGTTTGGTTTTCAGCTTGTCCCCACTGATCGTGAACCCCGCCTTGGTGAGCTTCGCCAGAATCGCCTCCAGCTCCGCGCCGCGCACATCGTCATCGATGGTGCTGCGCAGCTGGGCGACCTGCGCGGGGGAGCCCGCGTAGAACCCGCCGCCCACGAACAGTCCCGCCGCGTTGATCTGCACATACCAGCCCGTGCCCGGCGCGACGCTGACCACCGCGCCCTGTGCCGTCTTATAGGGCACCTTGTCCTTGGAGAAACGCACATCCCGGTACGGCCGGAAGATCTTCGCGGTGCCGAAGTCGGCCTCCAACTCCGCGGTCAGCGCGACCATCGGCGCCTTGACCGCCGTCTCGTACACATCCTTGTGCGCGCTCCAGAAGGCCTTCGAGTTATCGGCCTCGAGATCCTCATAGAAGTCCAGCCCCGCCAGCGGGAATCCACCGAATCGACTCATGCGTGCGCCTCGCTAGCGCTCGGCTCCCGCATTCGCCGTGGACGCTGCGACATGATTCGCTCACTGCGTTCGCTCATGGCAACACGCTACGACGTCAGCCTGCGGTATCGCGACCTCGCCCATCCGTTCGAGCGCGGTCAGTTGGAGTCGGGGATCATGCTGCCGCTGAAGACCGCGTAGGCGAGGATGAGTCCGATGATCAGGGTGAGTGCGGAGACGATGGCGGCCCACTTGCCGAGGGATTCGCCCTTGTTGTGGGCGATGAGGCCGAGAATGATGCCGGCCGGGCCGAACAGGTAGGGACAGAACAGCAATGAGATGCCCGCGCAGACGAAGGCGATGATCGACAGGGTTTGGGTGCCGGATCTCGGTTCGGGTGTGCTGTAGGGCTGCGGGGTGTAGGGAGGATAGCCGCCGTACGGGGATTCCGGTGTTTTGTCGGTGATGGGCGGGTAGACGGCGCCCGGCGGGTAGGGCTGCCGCTCGTACTGTGCTCCCGCCGCGGGGTGCCACGGTTCTGGTTGCGCCCGAGATTGGTTCGGTGTGCCCGAGGGTTGCGCCTGCTGCTGGTCACCGGCGTTCCACGGCTGCGGCTGTGCCACGAGATCGGGTGCGGTCTCGGCGGCCGCGCGCTCGGCCGGCGTCGGTGCGGCCGGTTCCGCGCCCGATGGCTGTGCGTCGATATCCGGTGCGGCGGGCCCGGCCGGTAGCGGTGCGGCCGGTTCGACGGGCGCTGATTCCCAGGGCTCGCCGGCAGCCGGTGTGGCCCAATCCGTGCCCGCGGATTCCAGCGGCTCGGCGGGGGATTTCTCGTCGTCCGGTTTCTCGGGCACCGCATCGCCCCGCTCGGGATGCTGCGGAGTGGTCATCGAACTCTCCTCACGTCGGCGGCTGCGGGGTGCGCACTACAGATCCGTATCGTCGACGATCTCCATCGCGGCGACCTCAGCGGGCCGCTCGTCCTCCTCGGCGAGTTCGGCGGCCTGCTCTCTCGGGGTCCACTCCTGTGCGAGTTCATCGGCGATGCCGAGCCTGCCGTCATCCTCGCCCTCGCGATAGCGAATCTCCAGGTCATCGGGCGGATCCTCGACATTGCGCGCATATGCGCGGATATCGTCCGCCTGCTTGTCGTCCCCCATGTCCATGTCCAGTGGGTCGCGGTCCATATCCTCAGTATCCCCCTGGACCTCGGCGGCAAACGGGATCCGACCCCTCCCGGCGGCGATCCGCCTGGATTCAGCTGAAAGCTCCGAGGAATCCGATGAAGGCGATGACCAGGACGATCGCGAGGGCCAGCACCACGCCGTTGGCGATGGCCGCCCACTTGCCGAGGGATTCGCCCTTGTTGTGTCCGATGATGCCGAGCACGATGCCCGCCGGTCCGGTGATCACGATGGGCAACCCGCAGAACATCACCACCGACAGCGCGGTCGCCGCGAGGCAGGAGAAGCTGATGATCGAGAAGATCGGGACATCGGATTGCTGTGGCGGAGTGTAAGGCTGGTACGGATACCCGGGGTATCCGCCGGGTGGCGGGTATCCGGGCTGCGCACCATAGGGACCCGGCTGCGGCGGGTAGACGGGCTGCGGGTAGACGGTCGGCTGCGGGTAGCCCGCAGGTGGGGTGTACGGGGGCGCGGCACTGCCCGGAAACGGTTGTCCCGGTTGATAAGCCGGCGTCGGATCGACACCGGGCGCACTATCGGGCGCCCAGACCTTGGTCGCGTCCGCGCCGTCCTGCGGTTGGCAGACCTGCGTCGGATCGACCGGCGGCGGCTCCGGTGACTTCCCGAGATTGATATTCGGTGCCGGATCCTGCGGTGTAGTCATGGTGTCCCCCCTATGTCATTGCAGACGCCTCGAGGGTATACACCCAGACGAAAATGGCGGCCCGGACAATATCCGAGCCGCCATATCCTATAAGCAGTGATCAAGCGTTGCCGTTGAAAAGTCCGGTGACCGAACCGTTCTCGAAGACCTCGCGGATGGTGCGCGCCAGCAGCGGCGCGATCGACAGCACGGTCAGCTGGGGGAACTTCTTGTCCTCGCTGATCGGCAGCGTATTGGTGACCACGACCTCCTTGGCGCCACAGTTGGCCAGGCGCTCGGCGGCCGGATCGCTCAGTACGCCGTGTGTCGCGGCGATGACCACGTCACCGGCACCGGCCTCCTTGAGCACCTTGACCGCGCCGGCGATGGTGCCACCGGTGTCGATCATGTCGTCGATCAGGATGCAGGTGCGGCCCTCGACCGCACCGACCACGCGGTTGGCCTTGATCTGATTGGGCACCAGCGGGTCGCGGGTCTTGTGGATGAACGCCAGCGGGGAGCCGCCGAGCGAATCGGCCCACTTCTCGGCGACGCGCACGCGACCGGAGTCGGGGGAGACCACGGTGATGTGGTCGAGGGTGTAGTTGTTGCGCACGTACTCGGCCAGCTGCAGCTGGGCGTGCATGTGATCGACCGGGCCGTCGAAGAAGCCCTGGATCTGATCGGTGTGCAGGTCGACGGTGATGATGCGGTCCGCGCCCGCGGTCTTGAGCAGATCGGCGACGAGGCGGGCGGAGATGGGCTCACGGCCGCGGTGCTTCTTGTCCTGACGGGCGTAGGGGTAGAACGGCAGCACCGCGGTGATCCGCTTGGCCGAGCCGCGCTTGAGCGCGTCGATCATGATGAGCTGTTCCATCAGCCACTGGTTCAGCGGGGCCGGAAAGCTCTGCAGCACAAAGGCATCCGAGCCGCGCACGGATTCCTCGAAACGGACGAAGATTTCACCGTTGGCGAAGTCGCGCGCGGTCTGCGGGGTGACGTGGACGTCGAGTTCCTTGGCGACCTGCTCGGCCAGCTCAGGATGTGCGCGTCCCGCGAAGAGCATCAAGTTCTTCTGGTTGTCGATCCATGACGCGGTCACTGCTGATTGCCATCCTTTTGCTCGATTGCCTGACCCGACATCTCTTTGGCCGCGATGGCTTCCGCCGCCGCGTGCGCCGCGTCCGTCCCTGGACGGTGTCGCTGCACCCAGCCCTCAATGTTTTTTTGTGGCCCGCCTGAAACCGCGAGTGCCCCCGGCGGAACGCTTCTACGCAGCACAGTACCCGCCGCCGTATACGCGCCGTCACCCACCGTCACCGGTGCGACGAACATGGTGTCGCTGCCGGTGCGCACATGTGAGCCGACAACGGTGTGATGCTTTTTCACACCGTCGTAATTGACGAAAACACTCGAGGCGCCGATGTTGCTGTGCTCACCGATGGTGGCATCGCCGACATAAGTGAGGTGCGGCACCTTGGAGTGTGCGCCGATGGATGCGTTCTTGGTTTCGACGAATGCGCCGAGCTTCCCGGAATCGCCGACGATGGTGCCCGGCCGCAGATAGCTGAAGGGGCCGATATTCGCGCCGGGACCGATCACGGCCTGATCACCGTGGGTGCGAACAACACGTGCGCCGTCGCCGACGACGACATCGGTGAGCGTGGAATCCGGCCCGATCACCGCGTCCTCGCCGATGACGGTGCCGCCGAGCAACTGCACCCCCGGCCGGATCTCGGCGTCCCTGGCGATCCGCACACTGGCATCGACCCAGGTGCTGGCGGGGTCGATGATGGTCACCCCGGCGCGCATATGCCGCTCCAGGATGTAGCGGTTGAGGGTGCGCGCCGCCTGCGACATCTGCACCCGGTCGTTGACGCCGGTGACCTTGGCCGCGTCGATCAGGCGCGCGCCGTGCACCGGATGTCCGGCCTCGCGGGCCAGCCGCAGCACGTCGGTCAGGTACAGCTCGTGCTGGGCGTTGGCGGTGGACAAGCGTCCGATCATGGTGCGCAGCACCGCCGCGTCGAAGGCGTAGACACCCGAGTTGACCTCGGTGATCGCCGACTGCTCCGGGGTGGCGTCGGCATGTTCGACGATCTCGGTGACCTGGCGGTCGGCATTGCGGACGATGCGGCCGTAGCCGTTCGGGTCCCCGGGAACGAAGGTCAGCACCGTGACCGCCGAACGGTCGGCGTAGCTGCGGTGCTCGTCCAGTAGCGCGGACAGGGTGTGTCCGTCCAGCAGCGGGACATCGGCCGAGGTGACCAGCAGGTCACCGGTGAAATCGTCGGGAACCGCGGCCAGCGCGCACTGCACCGCGTGCCCGGTGCCGAGTTGTTCTTCCTGGATCGCGGTCATGATTTCGCGGCCGAGTTCGGTGGCGACGTCGGCGACCGCGGCGCCGACTTGTTCCCTATCGTGTCCCACCACGGTTATGAGGAACGCGGGGTCGATCTCGTTCGCCGCATGCAGCGCGTGCGCGAGCATGCTCCGACCGGCCAGCGAATGCAGTACTTTAGGAGTCTTCGACCGCATTCGCGTCCCGGCACCGGCTGCGAGAACGACGACGGCGGTCTGCTGTGGCATGGATCTCCCTCGGCTGCCTGTCATCGTGCTGGGCTGTCGTCGTGATGGTCAGCGATGTGCGGGGCCAACGATAGGCCATCGTGCCGGTGTGCTCCGCCGCCAGGACTCGAACCTGAACTATCTGAACCAAAATCAGAGGTGCTGCCATTACACTACGGCGGATTGTCACACCGGCGGATCGGGAAACCCGCCGCTGTGCCCACGGCACGGCACGAATCTTCGCACACTGCCCCGCCTCCCCGCGAATCTTTGCCGAGCCTCGCAGCCGTGTGGCCGCGGTTGCGGTCCGACGGTCGTCGGATGGGCCGATTCTCGGATGTCCCCGGCGCGTGACCCACGTTCGCGCGAGATCAGTTGCCGCGTCGGGAAGCTCATCGAGAGCCGCTGGCCGGGGCGGCTGGGAACCTCGCGAAGCTGTCTGGAACAGTTATGCGAACGGATTGTCATTGCGAGGAGGCGGGGCTGGTGTCTTCGGGTGAGCCGCAGCGGGTGTCCCGGCCGCGAATGACAGGGACCCAGCGGCGGCAGCAGTTGATCGAGATCGGTCGCGCGTTGTTCGCCGAGCGGGGATACGACGCGACATCGATCGAGGAGATCGCACAGCGGGCCCAGGTCTCCAAACCCGTGGTGTACGAACACTTCGGCGGTAAAGAGGGGCTCTACGCGGTGGTCGTGGACCGCGAGATGTCGATGCTGCTGGACATGATCACCTCCTCGCTGACTCAGAATCGGTCCAGGATCCGGCTCGAACAGGTCGCGCTCGCGCTGCTGACCTATATCGAGGAACGGACCGACGGATTCCGAATCCTGGTGCGCGACCAGCCCGCCGCGACTGCGGAGGGCCGTTACTCGAGCCTGCTCAACGAGGCCACCAACCAGGTCGCGCACATCCTCGCCGGGGATTTCGAACGCCGCGGCTTCGATACCAGCCTGACCGGTCTGTACGCGCAGGCGTTGGTCGGCATGGTGTCGACCGCAGCAACCTGGTGGCTCGACGAGCGCAAACCGTCCAAAGAGGTGGTGGCGGCGCACCTGGTGAACCTGTGCTGGAACGGGCTCAGTCATCTGGAGGCCGAGCCGCGGCTCAGCTCGGAATGGCGCGCCGGTACAGGGGACTGAACACATTGGTAGCCAGTGAATTGCGCAGTGTGCCCGTCCGAATGCTCGAATTCCCTGGCGGGCGCCCACCTGGTGGTACGGTTCACCCATCCTCAGGGTGCTGTTCGAGCGGTAAGTCGGTCTACTTCGGGATGTCGGTCTACTTCAGGATGGCTGGTTTTAAGGATGACAGGCGGATCTGATGGCTAGGCAAGCGCGCGCGGAGATCACCCGCGATTCCGTTCTGGCGGGCGCTGCCGATGTCTTTCTGCGCTTGGGATATGCGAACGCGAGCCTGAGCGAGATCATCGCGCAGTCGAACGTGACCAAGGGCGCCTTGTACTTTCACTTCGGTTCGAAGGAAGAGCTAGCGCGCGCCGTGGTCGACCAGGGCAACGAGCGCCTGACCAGTTCGTGTCAGGGCTTCTTCGATCCCAGAGTACCCGCGCTCGAGGCGTGTATCGGGATCACCTATGTCGTCGCGGACCTATCCATGAACGATCCGATGGTCGGCGCGATGCTCAAGCTGACCCATCAGATCGGCGACTACCGCGGCGCCCAAGGCGATAATATCGCCAAGACCTGGGGCGATACCTACCGTCTGCTATCCGAGCGTGCCATCGCCCAAGGCGATCTCGAGGCCGACCTGCACGCCGAGGTGATCGGTCTGCTGCTGCAGGAGATGACCGCCGGCGTGCACATCACGGCGGTCGGCACCGATTCGATCGATCAGATGGCGACGCGCATGGAGCGGGCGTGGTACTTCCTGCTGCCCTCGCTCGTGCCGCAGGAGAAGCTGTCCTACTTCCGCGAATTCGCGGCCCGGCGGTTGCGGCGATACGTGCCGTAAAAGGTGTCGGAGTGCGTTGGTAGGTTATCTGCTGGCCGACTGATTTCGTGAGCACATGGGTAACTCGTCGAGTACGCCCAGAGCTCGCCCCACTCCTCGACCGCCGGTCCGCGAGGTGACCATGGTGGCACTCAGCGACCGGCAGAAGATCCGGGGAGGCGGGGGAGCTTAGACTCGGTTGGCCGCCCCAAGCCCCGCCTGAGTTCCAGGAGTGTTGATGCCCACCCACCGTCCACCTCTCGCCGGACTGGCCGCGGTGGCCGGGGCCGATTCCGCCTTGCGGACCGTCGCTGAGCTGGTCGGGAAGTCGCCGGTCGAGCTGGTCGGGCCGTCCGCGGTGCGGCCGTTCGTGGCCGCGACGATCGCGGCGCAGCGGCCGTTGGTCGTGGTGACCGCGACCGGGCGTGAGGCCGACGATCTGACGGTCGAACTCGAGGAGATGCTCGGTGGTTCGGTCGCGCAGTTCCCGTCCTGGGAGACGTTGCCGCATGAGCGGCTGTCGCCGGGTGCGGATACGGTGGGACGCAGGCTCGAGGTGTTGCGCCGGTTGGCCCATCCCGAGGACGAGCTGTTCCCGGAACAGTTGCGGGTGGTGGTGACCACCGTCCGTTCGCTCATGCAGCCGATGGCCGCCGGCCTCGGTCATATCGATCCGATCGTGCTGCGCGTCGGCGCGGAATTCGATTTCGATGAATTGCTCTTGCGTCTGGTCGAATTCGCCTATACCCGCGTCGATATGGTCGGCAAACGCGGTGAGTTCGCGGTGCGCGGCGGGATCCTCGACGTTTTCCCGCCGACGGCGGATCATCCGGTGCGCGTGGAGTTCTGGGGCGACGAGGTGACCGAGCTGCGGCCCTTCGCGGTCGCCGACCAGCGGTCGCTGACCGATGTGGCGGTGGGTGTCGTGGTCGCGCCGCCGTGCCGGGAACTTTTGCTCACCCGGGCCGTACGCGAACGCGCCGCCGAGGTCGCGGTGGCGAACGCCGCCGACGCCGCGCTGGTCGAAATGCTGGAGAAATTGGCCGAGGGCATTCCGGTCGATGGTATGGAGGCGCTGCTGCCGGTGCTGCAGCCCGGCGAATTGCGGTTGCTCACCGAGGTTTTGCCGGAGGGCACCCAGCTGCTGCTGTGCGATCCGGAGAAGATCCGCACGCGCGCGGCCGATTTGGTGCGCACCGGCGAGGAGTTCCTGGAGGCGTCCTGGACCGCGGCCTCGTTCGGTGGCGCGGCCCCATTGGGTGGGCACGGGTTGGATCTGGCCGCCTCCGGGTACCGCGCGCTGCCCGAAATCCATGACAGCGCAAATCAACACGGCCTGCCCTGGTGGAGTCTGAGCCCGCTGACCTCCGGCGATCCCGCCGAGGTGGTGCTGCCGGTGCTGGCCGGTCCCGCGGCGCGCGGCTCCGACGAACTGGTGGCGACGATCTTCGCGTCGCTGCGCGCGCATGTGCTGACCGGTGGCCGCGCTGTCGTGGTCGTCGCGGGCCACGGTACGGCGCAACGCATTCTGGAACGACTCGCCGATGCCGATGTGCCCGCCGCGGCACTGGCCGCCGGGGCCGAGCCGACGCCCGGCGTGGTCGCTGTGCTGTGCGGTTCGCTGCACGACGGCCTGGTGTTCGACGACGCCGGTCTGGTCATGGTCGCCGAATCCGATCTCACCGGTAACCGGGTCACCGCACCGGCGGACGGCAAGCGACTACCGGCCAAGCGTCGCAACCAGGTCGACCCGCTGGCGCTCAACGCCGGCGATATGGTGGTGCACGACCAACACGGCATCGGCCGTTTCGTGGAGATGATCGAGCGCACCATCGGCGGGGCCCGGCGCGAATATCTCGTCATCGAATACGCGCCCGGCAAACGCGGCCAGCCCGGTGACCGGCTGTTCGTGCCGATGGAATCCCTCGATCAGCTCTCGCGCTACGTCGGCGGCGAGCTGCCGAGCCTGTCCAAACTCGGCGGGTCCGACTGGGCGAATACGAAACGCAAGGCGCGCAAGGCGGTTCGCGAGATCGCCGGTGAGCTGGTGCAGTTGTACGCGGCGCGACAGGCCGCGCCGGGGTACGCGTTCGGCGCGGATACGCCGTGGCAGCAGGAGATGGAGGACGCGTTCGCGTTCACCGAGACCGTCGACCAGATGACCGCCATCGCCGAGGTGAAGTCGGATATGGAGAAGGCGGTCCCGATGGACCGCGTGGTCTGCGGTGACGTCGGCTACGGCAAGACCGAGATCGCCGTGCGCGCCGCGTTCAAGGCGGTGCAGGACGGTAAGCAGGTCGTCGTGCTGGTGCCGACAACCCTGCTGGCGCAACAGCATCTGCAGACCTTCGCTGAACGTGTCGCGGGTTTCCCGGTGACTGTGAAGGGGTTGTCGCGCTTCACCGACCTGGCCGAATCCCGCGCGGTGCTGGCGGGGATGGCCGACGGCTCGGTCGATATCGTGGTCGGCACGCATCGCCTGCTGCAGACGGGCGTGCGGTGGAAGGATCTCGGGCTCGTCGTCGTCGATGAGGAGCAGCGTTTCGGTGTCGAGCACAAGGAACACATCAAGGCGCTGCGCACGCACGTCGACGTGCTGACCATGTCCGCCACCCCGATTCCGCGCACGCTGGAGATGAGCCTGGCCGGTATCCGCGAGATGTCGACCATCCTCACGCCGCCGGAGGAGCGGCATCCGGTGCTCACCTATGTCGGCGGCTATAACGACAAGCAGGTCACCGCGGCGATCCGGCGCGAACTGCTGCGCGACGGCCAGGTCTTCTACGTGCACAACCGGGTGTCCTCGATCGACAAGGCCGCCAAGCGGATTCGGGATCTGGTCCCGGAGGCGCGGGTCGTGGTCGCGCATGGCCAGATGCACGAGGACATGCTGGAGCAGACCGTGCAGGGGTTCTGGGAGCGCGAATTCGATGTGCTGGTGTGCACCACCATCATCGAAACCGGGCTCGATATCTCGAATGCGAATACGTTAGTCGTGGAACGCGCGGACGCCCTCGGTCTTTCGCAGCTACATCAGCTGCGTGGCCGGGTCGGCCGCAGTCGTGAGCGCGGCTACGCCTACTTCCTCTACCCGCCGGAGAAGCCGCTCACCGAGACGGCCTATGACCGGCTCGCCACCATTTCGCAGAACTCGGATCTCGGCGCGGGTATGGCCGTGGCGATGAAGGACCTCGAGATCCGCGGTGCGGGAAATGTGCTCGGTGCCGAGCAGTCCGGGCACGTGGCCGGTGTCGGCTTCGACCTGTACGTGCGCCTGGTCGGTGAGGCGGTGGAGGCCTATCGCGCCGCTGCCGACGGTAAGCCGATCACTATCGAGGAGGTCAAGGAGGTCCGCATCGACCTCCCGGTGGACGCGCACATTCCGCCCGACTACATCACCAGCGACCGGCTCCGGCTGGAGGCCTACCGCAAACTCGCTGCCGCGCAGGATGATCCGGCGCTGGAGTCGGTGGTCGAGGAACTCCTCGACCGCTATGGCCCGCTGCCCGTCGAGGTCGGCAGGCTGGTCTCGGTCGCGAAGCTGCGGCTGCTGGCCCGCCAGTACAACCTCACCGAAATCGCGGTCACCGGAACCACTTTGAAGGTTTCTCCACTGAGTCTGCCCGATTCCAAGCAGACGCGGCTCAAGCGTCTCTACCCCAGTGCGGGCTATCGCGCCGCCAGCGGCGTGGTGCAGTTGCCGCTGCCGAGGGTGCAGGACAGTGTCGGTGCGGACCGTGTCCGCGATGTGGTCCTGCTGCAATTCGTCGCCGACTTGTTGCTCCAGTTGGACGGGAAGCCACCGGGTTTCGTCGAGCTGCGGGTCGCCACCGAGGCCTCGGCGGCCCGATGAGTGGCGACCGCGACGAGTCGGTATTGCGGGCTGCTCGGGCTGCTAGTGCGGTGCCGAATGGAGCGCGGCAGGGTGCGCGATACCAGACCGACGCCGCGCGGCCGAAAACCGATACTGCGCTAGTTGCGGCAGGTTTGGCCGACGCCGTAGAGGTCATGGACCGCCTCTGGAACTTCGGTGGCTGGGAAGTAACTCAAACCCACGACTCTTTGCGCCCCTACCTGCTCGAGGAAACCTACGAACTTCTCGACGCCATTCAGCACAATGACGCCGAAACCATCAAAGAGGAATTGGGCGACCTGCTCCTGCAGGTTCTCTTCCATTCCCGAATCGCCCAGGCGGCAGGCGAATTCACCGTTGATGACGTCGCGGCGGCCTTGGTCGCCAAACTCGTCAATCGCAGCCCGCACCTGGTCGATTCGCGGATCGCCCCCGCCGCAACGGTCGCGGAGAAGGTCGCCGCGCAGGAAGCCGCCTGGGAGGAACGCAAGTCGGCCGAGAAATCCCGCCGTTCTTGTCTGGACGGTATTGCGCTGGCCCAGCCCGCCTTGGCACTCGCCGAAAAGATCCGCGACCGCAGCGCCAAGGCCGGTCTCCCCGACGATCTGATTCCCGACGTGCTGCGCGTGGTGCACCTCGGGGGTGCCGACAGTGCTGAGGAACGCGTGCGTAAGGCCGCGCTCGCCTTCGCCGCCGCTATTCGTGCCGCCGAAGACGCCGCCGAAGTCACCCGCGGCGACCGCGCGCCGCTGTCCAGTGCCGACTGGCACAAGCACTGGCCCGTCGGCGACTGACCGCGCGTTCGAAAGAGCAGCCGAGCCGCACGCTCATTCGACAACCAGCGCATGCGGTTGTCGATGCGGTACCGACCGAATTCCGTATCGATCGCGACGATGAAAACTCCCTTCGCTGATGCGTCATCGCGGAACCGAGGGCTATCGGTGGCAGAAGTACAGAGTGTCGCCGTAATGGACGAGCATCGCGGCACCAGGGGCCGGCGGCGGCGGCGAGCGCGTAGCGTTGCCGGTACCGAGAGCGGCTGTCGGGCAACGGTGGTGTGCGCGTTCGGCGCAACCGGCGGGTGCCCGCGATCAGGAGGTGCCAGATGCTCAGTGTGTTCTCCTCGCCCGGACACTATGTGCAGGGGCGGGATGCGACGGCCGCGCTCGGGGCGGAGATGACCAGGTTGGGCATCGGCGGGCCGGTGACGATTGTCGCGGGCGCCAGTGCGTATCGGCTGCTCGCCGATATCTGGGAGCAGTCGCTGACCGAGGCGAAGATCGAATACACCGTGCACCGTTCGGGCGGCGAATGCAGTCGGGCCGAGATCGCGGAGGTGACCGCGGCGGTGCGGGACAGCGGCAGCACCGTCGTACTCGGCGCGGGTGGCGGCAAGGTGCTCGATACCGCACGGGCGGTCGCCGACGACCTGGACCTGCCGATGATCAGTTGTCCCACGGCGGCGTCGAGTGATGCGCCGTGCAGTGCGCTGTCGGTGATCTACACCGATACCGGCGAATTCGAGGCCTATCAACTGGTCCGCCGCAACCCGGCGCTGGTCCTGGTCGATACCTCCGCCATCGCGCAGGCCCCGGCACGGCTGCTCACCGCGGGAATGGGCGATGCGCTCGCCACCTGGTTCGAGGCACGCACCTGCAGCGCGGCCCGGGTGCGCAATATGCGCGGCGGCGCGTCCACCCGCAGCGCGACCGCCCTCGCCGAACTCTGCTACCGCACCTTGCTCGCCGACGGGTCCCACGCGCTGGCCGCAGTCCGAAACCACACGGTCACACCGGCTTTGGAACGGATCGTCGAGGCCAACACCCTGCTGTCCGGCCTGGGTTTCGAATCCTCCGGCCTGGCCGCCGCCCACGCCGTCCACAACGGCCTGACCGCCGCCCCGCAAACCCACCCGTTCCTACACGGTGAAAAGGTCGCCTTCGGCGTACTCACCCAACTGGTCCTCGAGGGCGCCCCCGCCACCGAAATCACCACCGTCCTCGACTTCTGCACCGAAGTAGGCCTCCCCACCACCCTCGCCGCCCTCGGCCTCCGCGACGCCGACCAGAAAACTTTGTCCGCCATCGCAACTCGCGCCACCGCCCCCGGCGAAACAATCCACAACGAACCCTTCACAGTCGACGCCGAAATGACCCTCGACGCCCTCCGCACCGCCGATGCCCTCGGCACGAGGTGAGTGCGAACCACCTGAATCCCGCCCTCGCGGAAGCACGTCGAACGCTTGGCATGCCGGTCGCACCGCTCGAAAATGCCCCACCGCCGCGGTGTCGAGGATGATCCTCGCCGCTGAGGCGCTTCCGCACGGACTGTGCGGACTTCTCGGCTGGATCCGGTTCGGCCCAGCGTGCCGATGCGTGATCGCCGACGGGGCCGGTCGCTAGTGGAATCAGCCGTCACGAGCTCGGTCTATCGAGCGGCAATGGTGTGCGGCGGGCGTCGATGACATCGAACTCTCACCTTCCCGCAAGCATGTCGTCACCCTCCGTGGGGCAGCCTGTCAATAGGTCTTCGCTATCCTGGCGATGGAACCCGAAGCCAATGGCGGGCAAATCCGCCGGGGAGGACGTTCGGTCCGGTGCCCATCAGCAGAGTCGCGGAGCACCCGCGACCGAATCACGTGCTGTTCCATTTCAGCGATACCCATTTGATCGGCGGCGACGGCGAGCTCTATGGGGATGTAGATGCCGATGAGCGGCTCCGGCAGCTGCTCGACCAGGCCGCGGCCAGCGGGATCCGGCCGACCGCGATCGTCTTCACCGGTGACCTCACCGATCAGGGCGAGCCCGACGCGTACGAGAAGTTACGCGCGATGGTGGAGCCGTTCGCGCGCCGATTGCGTGCGCCGATCGTGTGGGTCACCGGCAATCACGACGATCGCGGTGTGCTGCGACAGACCCTGCTCGGTGAGCGCGCGTCGACGAAGCCGCTGGATCGGGTGCACATGGTCGACGGTCTGCGCATCATCGCCCTGGACACCACGGTCCCCGGCCACCACTACGGCGAGATCCGCGACGAACAGCTGGCCTGGCTGCGGTCGGTACTGGCCGAACCGGCTCCGTTCGGGACCATCCTGGCCATGCACCACCCGCCGGTGCCGTGCGTGCTCGATCTCGCGGTCACCGTGGAATTGCGTGATCAGCGCAGGCTGGCCGATGTGCTGGACGGCAGCGACGTGCGCGCGATCCTGGCGGGGCACTTGCACTTTTCGACCAGCGCGACCTTCGCGGGCATCCCGGTCTCGGTCGCCTCGGCGACCTGCTACAGCCAGGATCTGGCCGTCGCCGAGGGCGGGCTGCGTGGCCGCGACGGCGCGCAGGGCTTCAACTATGTGCACATCTACCCGGACACCATCGTGCACTCGGTGGTCCCGATCGATCGCGGCCCGACCGTCGGCGCACCGTCCACCCCGGAGGAGGCCGCGCGCAAGCTGGCCGAGGCGGGCATAGTGATCCCGCCCGCCGCGCGCATCCCGCGGGTCATGCGGCGCCAGGCGCAGACTCCGCAATCGGATGACGAGGCCGTTCACTGACCCGCTCCCAGGGCGCGCGGTCCGGGAAGTACGTGGACAGGAACGCCGAGACCGCGCGCACGCGATCCACCTCGGCGATCTCCGGAAAACTGCCGTCGTTGAGGCAGAAGAAGTCGACGTCGCGATGCTGTGCGAGCCCGTCGAGCAGGGTGAGCCCGCGCTGGCTGGTGGTATCGACGTAGCGCATCCGCGCCGCGTCCTGCGGTACCGCGCGCCCGGTGAGCATGGCGTAGTAGTGGTACAGCGAATTGGTCACCGAAATGTCGGTGGCCGCACGGAATCTGCTGGACCTGGTCCGCGCGAAGTCACTGGCGAACTCCTGCTCCATCTCGAGTAATACGCTGCGCCGCAACGGAACCGGAGTGTGTTCCAGATGCCGGGTGATGAGGTGACCGAACCGCCCGGCCAGCAGTTCCCGGTTCACCCGGGCAGCATTCTCGAAACCGCTGCGTCGCTCGTTGTTTCGACCGGGCCCGATCCTGGTGTCCGCCTCGATGAACCGGCTCACCCCGGCCGCGGTGAAGAACATCGACGGGCGCACCGGCCGGGCGAAGAACATATCGTCGTTGGAGTAGAGGAAGTGCTCGCTGAGGCCATCGATGTGCTGCAGTTGGCATTCCACCGCATGGGAATTGAAGGTGGGCAGCCCACTGGTGTCGCTGAAGTGATCGACCGCGCGCACCACCGTCACCCGCGGATGCTCGTCCAGCCAGCGCGGCACCGCGGAGTCGGTGGCGATGAAGATCCGGCGGATCCACGGCGCGTTCTTGTATACCGAACGCAGCGCGTATTTCAGTTCATCGATCTGACGGATCCTGGCATCGGCGTCATCGCCCTCGCCGACGACGACCTGCGCCAGCATTCGCGCACGGCGCGCACGGAATTCGGGATCGGTCCCGTCGACCCAGGAGAACACCAGGTCGATATCGAAGCCGACGTCGGTCGGCTGTGGTGCGAACATATCGGTCAGCGTCGGCCAGTTGCGGTCGAACAGGCGGACTTCGGTACGCTCGACATCGGCGAGGTCGAAGACGTTGCGGGTGAAGGCATTCGGGCGCGGGCATGCGACGGTGTCGCCGTGGTACTCCCACAGTTCCAGATCGACGTAGTGCGCCGGATCGGCGTTGCGGCTGAATCGGAAGACGTTGTGCCCCACCTCGGCACAGGCGAAACCCGCGGCGATCGCGGTGGCCCGCACCCGGCGCACCATGGCCTGGTGCGCCGCATCCGCGGCGAGCGCCAGCCGATGGTCGCGGTCGCGAATGAGCAGGAACGGCACCTCCGCCGCCGCCAGTTCGCCCCGTAGATATCCCAGATCCGCCAGCATCGCAGGCGAGACGACGAGATTGCCCGTCGTCGGCCACGCGACCATATCGATCGCCCCGGAATTCATTGCCCCGAAATCCACCATGTGTCCGCTCCACGTCCGTAGCTGTGCCGAAATGTCCCGAGGTGCCGCGCAATAACCCGAGCAGTGCTCCGGGCGACGTCCTCGACGTCGTCCTCCGGATGCCGCGCCCGGCGCGGCTGAATTCAGAAGTTCGGGACGATGCCGTAGTGCAGCAACGATGTGATCAGCCGAGTCTCAGACGATCGGTAAACCATGTCGTTCTCACCTCACTCACGGCCGGACGCCATCGCGTCTTCTTGAAAGGAGTGCTGTTCACCTGGGCACGGCGCGGCGGCCGAGCGTGACGGGAGCAGCACGCCGGGCCGGACAATCATTGGCCGACGAATGGAGAAGTCCCTGATGAACAGGGTGCTGTTAGGAATGATGCATCGACTGTGCCGACCCGTCAATCCGGACACTCCAATAGTGTCCGGGACAGACTGTTCAGCGCGATTGTCCCATTGAAATAAGGGTAGCCTCACCGCATAATCTCCGACGAACGAGCAAAGATAGCCAGCGGCGCCGCGCTGGCGTCCTTAGAGGTCACTGAGAGCACTTCGGACAAAGCTGGCAGGGCCAGCGAACAAGGGACACAGCACCTTAGACTTGCAAGTAACGTGGCACAGCCCGCCGCGTTGCATCAATCCATGAGGTGACGAAGATGGCAGCCGCAGCGAGCCCCGCGCAACATCAGGACCACTCGACGACCGATCATCCCGAGCTGGACGTGCTACCGGAATGGCCCCAGGAAACGATCGCGGTGCTGGTCACCACCGATCCCGCGCCGCATGCGATTCCGGTCTCCTGGCCCGTGCGCGCCGGTGACCGGCGCATTCTGCTCAGTCTCAAATTCGACCGCGGTTCGCTGGCCCGGTTGCGGGAGCGGTCCGAGGTCGCCCTGCTGATTCTCGGCGGCGGCAATGTCGCACTGTGCGCGCGCGGACGGGCGAAGGTCGTTGCCGAGGAAATGCCCGGCGCGCCAGAGTATGTGGCGGTGCAGATCGATGTCGAGGTGATCGACGATCACCGCCAATCGGCATTCGCGGTGGCGCACGGCATCGAGCGCACGGTGCTCGACGCGAGCGAATTGCACGCACTCGAAGGGCGCGTCCAGACGCTGCGCGCTTGGGCCCGCTAGCGACTGCTCGCGAAGGCCCACAACCAGAACTGAACGGGCGTAACCAGTCCCGGACAGGGTAATAATCGTGGAGAAAGGCGGCGCGAACGCGTCGAACGGAAGGGGATCATGAGCGTCACATTGGCCAAAGGCGGAAATGTCTCGCTGTCGAAGCAGGCGGCCAACCTCACCAAGGTAGCGGTGGGGCTCGGCTGGGATGTGCGAACGACCACCGGGGCCGATTACGACCTCGACGCGAGTGCGCTCGCCACGGGCTCGAATCAGCGGGTGCTGTCCGATCAGCACTTCGTGTTCTACAACAATCTGCGCTCGCCCGAGGGCACGATCGAACACACCGGTGACAATCTCACCGGTGAGGGCGAAGGCGACGACGAGGTGATCAATGTCGATCTGGCGGCCACGCCGCCGACGATCACCAATATCTTCTTCCCGGTCTCGATCCACGATGCCGATGCGCGGGGACAGTCGTTCGGACAGATCCGCAACGCGTACATCCGAGTGGTGGACGCGACCACGGGCGCCGAACTGGCCCGGTATGACCTCACCGAGGACGCGTCCACCGAGACCGCCATGGTGTTCGGGGAGTTGTACCGGTACGGCAACGAGTGGAAGTTCCGCGCCATCGGTCAGGGCTATGCCTCCGGACTGGCGGGGATCGCCCGCGACTACGGCGTCAAAGTCTGATGGGCCTGCGGGTGGTCGGGATCGGAACCGGCCGCCCGCTCGGCCTCGAATATCGCGATCGCGGCGCGCGTCTTGCGCTTGATCGCTTGCAGCACATCCAGATCCGGCAGCTCCGCGAACTCGTCACCCAGTAGTTCGGGGAGGTCGGAGTAGTGCAGCACGCATTCGTCGACGCCGAGGTTCGCGCAGGCCGCGACCAGGTCCGGATGTAGATAACCCGCGACCGCGGTCTGCACGCCCGCGGCGGCGGCCACCATCGTGACGCGTTCGATCGCGCGCAGCAGCGGGGGAACGGGGCGCACCGGTCGCAGTGATGCGCGGGCCTGGCCGAGCAGCAGCGACGACAGGTCGTTGCAACCGATCACCACGCGCGATACCCCGGTGGCAACGACGCGGTCTACTTCGAGCAGCAGTGATGGGATTTCGACCATCGTGGCGACCGGGCAGTCACCGATGACGGCCCTGGTTTGCTGGATGGCCCACTGCAATTCGTCCACATAGGTGACGAAGGGAAACAGCACGCCGATATCGGCGCCCTCGTCGCGCACCTGCGCGATGCCCTCGAGTTCCGCGACGAATGCCTCGGGAAAGCGGCGCGCCCGGCGAATTCCGCGCAGACCGAGCAGGGTGTTCGGCTCGTGGATGATCTCTTCGACGCCGTCGAGGGTATTGCATTCGGCGGTATCGGCTTCCATGGTGCGATACCAGATGGTCCCGCTCGCACGCTTGGAGATATGCCGCAGATACGGCACCAGATAACCCGAAACCGATTCCGGTGTCGGGTATTTCCCGGCCGCGCGGAATACATATTCACCGCGCACCATCCCGACACCGTCGAAGTGGTCGAGCAGTTCAGCGGAGATCCGCTCACAACTCAATGCCAGGCTCTGCCGCATTCCCGGCAGGCTATCAGGTTGCCCGCCAACACTTTCCGCCGGATCCACCCACGCCTATTTGCCCGCCTCGGGTCAGCCGGGGCTGGGCAGGGATTCGGGGATGCGGTGCGGGTGAGCCCGCTGTTCGGCGTCGAGGAGGGTGAAGTAGCGGCGCAGCATGAGGACGGCGGTGGCGGCCAGGCCCGCGGTGAGGCCCCACCAGACGCCCGCGGCGCCGAGGCCGGCGGGGAAGGCCAGGAGTAGGGCGGTGGGGAGGCCGACGAGCCAGTAGCCGACCAGGGACAGGCGGAAGCCCGCCTTGGTTTCCTCGAGGCCGCGCAGCAGTCCGGTGCCGATGTTCTGTGCGGCGTCGAAGAATTGGAGCACGATGCCGATGAGAAGCAGGGAGCGTGCCAGTTCGATCGTCGCGGTGTCGCTGGGTTCCAGGAAGGGGGTCAGCACGAGCTTCGGCGCGGCGATGTAGACCACGCCGGTGACCGCGGCGACGATGCCGGCGTGCTGCAGCGCCAGCCACGCCAGTGCTCGGGCGTGCCCGTATTCGTCGCGGGCGACGGCATGGCTGACCAGAATGGACGCGCCGTGCGACAGGCCGATCGCGACCTGGAAGACGATGTAGATGATCTGGTAGACCACATTGTGCGCGGCCAGCGCGGCCGGTCCGATGCTGCCCATCACCAGGGCGAGCACCGAGAACATGCCCGCCTCCGAACCGTAGGTGAGCGCGATCGGCGCGCCGAGCTTCAACTCGGCCCGGATGGTCGGCGGGTGCACCGGCCACGGCCGCAGCGGCAGCGTCGCGCCGAGTTCGGCATCCGCGCGCACCATCGCCCAGAACACGCCGAAGGTGATCAGGAAGACCAGTGAGGTCGCGATGCCGATGCCGGTCAGCCCGAGGGCGGGCAGTCCGGCCCAGCCGTGGATGAAGGCAAGGGCCAGTACGAGATTCAGCGCCACCGAGCCCAGGGTTACCAGCAGCAGCGCCTGCGGACGCTGCATACCGACGGTGTACTGCCGCAGCACCTGGAACCACAGGCAGGGCAGCAGTCCGGGCGCGAGCGCGATCATCAGCGGCCGCGCGTCGGCCAGCACCGCCGTGTCCTGACCGAGCCACCGCAACGCCCAGCCGAGACCGACGAGCACTGCGCCGCCGACGATTCCGGCGACGGTGGCGATCAGGAAACTCGACCGCACGATAGCGCGGACCTCCCGATCCGGGGACTCGCCCCGCTTGCCCGCCGCACTCACCGAGGTAGCGATCTGGTTCCCGGTCCCGGTGATCAACCCGACGCACATGGTGCGAATCTGGTTGAACAGCACCATCGCCAGCCCGCCCGCGGCGACCTCACGCACACCGAGCGTGCCCATCAGCGCGATATTGGTGGTGGACACCGCGATCTGCGCCAGCTGGGTCAACGCGATGGGTGCGGCCAGCGCGGTGAGCTGGCGTCCATCGGCGCGGTACCGAGACAAGATCACCGCACACTCCTGTTCATCGCGCCTCCACAAGCTGATCATTCCGGGTAGCTGGAGCGTAGCGGTCGAGCATCGCGCGCACCTCACGTTCGGCGGCGGCGTCGAGCAGGTCGCGCTCGTTCATCCAGTTGTCGTCGAAGACGGAGTCGAGGTATTTCTCGCCGCCGTCGCATACGATGGTGACCACGGTCGAGCCGGGCGGGAATTCCTCGAGCCGGGTGAGTGCGGCGTGTACCGAGCCGCCCGCGGAGCCGCCGATCATCAGGCCGAGTTCGGCCGCGACCGCGCGGGCGGCGGCGAAGGCCGCGACATCGGAGACCTTGACGCCCTCGTCCAGCAGCGAATAGTCGACGGCGGTGCCGATGGTGGCGCCCGGCGGGGTGCCGGTGCCGGACTGCCAGTACGGTCCGCCGGGACCGCCGAAGGCGATCGAGCCGACCGGCTCCACACCGATCACCCGTGGCGTGCAGCCGAGTTGGCGCAGCCGGGTCGCGGTGCCGAACAGCGAACCGCCGGTACCCACCGCGGAGATCAGGATATCGACGCGGTCGACGTCTTCCAGCAATTCCTCGGCCACGGCGTAGTAGCCGACCGCGTTGGCGTCATTGTTGTGCTGTTCGGTGAAGTACGCGTCCGACCGCTCGGCCGCCATCGCCTCGGCGAGATCCTCCCGCGCCGAGGTGGCCAGGTTGTCGTCGCCGTCATCGGCGACGAATACCAACTCCGCACCCATTGCTCGCATCGCGCGCAGCTTGTCCTTACATGCGTGATGATCGACCACTGCGGTGAAGCGGTACCCACGTTCGGCAGCTACTACCGCGAGGCCGAGCCCGGTGTTACCGGATGTCGACTCGATAATATGCCCGCCATCGCTCAGCAAACCTCTGCGCTCGGCATCGTCGACCATCGCGCGCGCCATCCTGATCTTGGCCGCGCCCGTGGGATTGAACTGCTCGAGCTTGAGCAGCAGCCGGGTGCCGGTCGTGGTGGTCGCGAGTTCGAACAGCGGGGTGCGGCCGATCAGATCCGTCACGCGCGTGACGAGCGGCATGGAGGTCTCCTCGTTCGGGGCGGAAGGGGTAGGTCGAAAAGGGGCCGGACTATCCGGCGTCGAGCGTCCAGCGGAGCCGATCGCCGGTATCACGCAGCACCACCTTCGGTGGGATCGGCAGTTCGTGAAAGGCCGACTCGTTCGAATCCATCTGGTAGCCAGCGGTATTCGGGTAGATCAGCAGATCGCCGACCTCGGCCTGCCTGGGGAGCGGGATGCGCCGCCAGCTGAGCATGTCGGATTCGAGACAGCTGGCCGCGCCTACGCAGGTCGGGGTGAGCTCGCCGGGACGCGGCGGCCACAGTATCGGATCGGGTAGGTACTCGCTGTCGAACCACTGCTCGGACAAGCTGAGGCTGGTGCCGTCGACGGTGAGTAGCTGGTAGGGGTGGCCGTCGGCGTGGCGGGTCTTGCTGCCCTGCACCCGGAAGACCGTCGATCCGGCGCGGTCCAGCAGCGCCCGGCCGGGTTCGATGGCGAGCCGGATATCGTTGTCGCGCAGTCGTTCCGCCAGACCGTCGGGTGCCAAGATGGCGGCCAGCATGGCCGGGCCGGGTGCCGGGAAGTGGTACGGGTAATACGAGTCGAAGGACTTGCCCGCGTGGAACCACTGCCGGTTCGCGTGCTCGGTGAATTCGGACCAGGCGGTCGCCGGGACGTAATCGACGCCGAATCCGCCGCCGATGGAGATGGTGGTGGCGGGATGGCCGAGGGTGCGTGCATCCAGGCAACGGGTGATCAGTTCGTCGGCGTGTTCGGCACGGGCGACGGCGTCGTAGCCGGACAGGTGGAAGCTGAAGCCCTGCAGGCGTATTGATTCGTGGCCGACGGTGCCGGAAGCGCCGATCACCGATATCGCGCGGTCGAGTTCATCGCCGGTCATGCCGAATCGGCTGGCGGATCCGTTGGGCAGCACGCGCAGTAGGACGCGCGCCGCCGCGCCCGGAGTGGCGAATGCGGCCAACCGCGCGAGCTCGTCGAGGCTGTCGAGGGCGATCAACGCACCGTGTCGCACCGCCAGCCACAGCAGATCATCGGATTTGGCCGGGCCGGTCACCATCAGCTCGTCGCCGCGAACGCCATGCGACAGCGCCGCATTCAGTTCGCCGATGCTGGAAACATCAACGCCCGCACCATGTTCGGCGCAGGCGCGCGCCACGCAGGCCGCTTTGTTCGCCTTCTTCCCGTAGTAGATCGCGCCGTCCACCCCGTACTGCTCGAACGCCTGCCGGAATCCGTTGATATTCACCGCGACTCGCGGTGGATACATGACGTGGAACGGCCCGCCGATCGCAAAGGCGATATCGCCCAGCAGATTCGGGTCGGCGAGCAACCGCCGTTCCCAATCGTCGGTGCGCGCGGGTAGTGGCGCCGCGCAGATACTCAGTAGCGCGTGCACGGCCTCCAGCACCGCCGGATCCACTGTGCTTTCCCCACTCGTCGGCTGCTCGCCCAGTTTGACCTTGTCGCGGTGCGAGCCGTTGTCGAACAGCAGCGTGCCGTCGGGTTCAGTGATGCCGGGAGCGCGCATCTTCTTGTCGAACCCGACGCCGCTGATGTCTAGTCCCACAGGGGTACCTCCGTGCCGCGGCCCTCGGCGATGGCCCGCTCGGCCAGTGCGTGCGCGACGGCGATATCGGTGAGCACCAACCCGCTGTTGTAGACGAAGATCCGCTCGTCGTCGGAGCGGCGGGCGACCGCGCGGCGGTTGAGAATCTGCGGCAGTTCGGCGTCCACCGGCCGCAGCCTGCCGTCAGGACCGGCCATATCGATGCCGGTCAGTGCCATTTGCTCAGCGCTGGTCGCGATGACGCGATCCGCGTCGATCAGGGTGGACGGCGCCAATCCATAACCGACCAGGACCACCGTCGATCCCGGTGCGAGATCCTCGGATTCGATGGCGACTTCGGTGCCGGGGCCCGCGGTGGCCAGTACGACATCGGCGCTGCCCGCGGCCGCACGCGGATCCTCGACCGTTTCCAGCAGTGCGTGCGGGTTGTATGTTGCGAGGTAGTCGCGAACCGCCGCCAGTCCCTCGGGATGCGTGCCGTAGAGCATCAGCTTGCGCAGCTGCGGATTGGCGGCGAGCAAGTGCGGCAACGCGTTTCGGCCCTGCGTGCCGGTGCCGATCAGCAGTACGCTCTCCGCGCCACGGCGCGCGGTCTCGCGGACGAGCAGCGCCGAGACCGCCGGCGTGCGCAGCGCGCCGACCCTGGCGCAGTCCATCATCGCGATCGGCGCGCCGGTGCTGTCGTCGTAGAGCGTGATCGTCGTGTAATAGCGCTTGGTGCTGCGGTCGTGGCCGGGATCGAATTTGTAGGAGGTCTTCATCGCGACCACCCGGCGGCGGCCGTCGCGCCCGAGCATGGCGTAGGCCACCGACCAGCCGTCCGGATTCGCCACGCTGAGTTTGCGCGGGTTATCCGAATCGCCCGCGGCGAACGCGAGATACGCATCCTCCACCGCACGCACGACATCGGCGGGCGTGATGGGCACGTCCGCGAGGTCGCTGCGGCTCAGCACACGCAGTGGTGTGCTCCGGTCACGAGTGCTCAACGGTTCCTCGATCATCGTGTGTTGTATCCAGCCTCACAGCGGTCCGGGCGGTAACCCGGGCCGGTACACCGTCGATCGCGAGCGGTTTGCCTATCGCTCGGAACGGGGCGACGATCCGTTGCCCATAGCCATTTTCGTCGGCCTCTGCGGCCCGACGGCGTCGTTCGGGCAAACGGATATTGACGCGCTTGAGCCAGCGGTCGGTGCCGTCGTAGCGCGCGGCGAACGGTACCCGACCGTGCACGGCGACGTCATTGTCGACCAGGAGCAGTTCGCCAGGAGTGAGCGCGGCGGTGACGCAGACGCGTTCGAGCTCCGCGGTGAGGCGCGTGTACGCGAGCCGGAATGCCGGGTCGGCGTCGTCGAGCGGGGTGTAGGCGGGGTCGTAGCGCAGTGTGAGATCCGCTGTGTCGCTGTCGGATTCGGCGGTCCAGAGGGTCGGCAGCGGGGTGGCGCGGTAGCGCTCGTGGCCGGTGCCGTAGGAGACGTCGGGCAGGATCGGCAGCGTCGCCGTGCTCAGTAGTCGGCGCTCGTCGTCGGCGAGATCGGTCCGGCGCACCGAGGAGACGGTGGTGCCGACGCCATCGGGATTGCGCAGGCAAGCCAGCATCAGCAGGTTTGCCCGGTCCGGATGGAACGCGTCCTCGGTATGCGGGCTGAGCAGGGTTCTGCTGCTCGCGCCGGATTGTTCGTGTTCGTGGCCGTGGGAGGGCACGATGTTGTTGACCAGCCGTCCGCCCTGCTGGCCGGACCAGCCGAACGGTTCACCCGCACTCCGGGCGAGCAGCAGCATGGCGATATCGAGTTCGAACGATTTCGCGCGGCGCGCGGCCTCCCCGCTCCAGCGGGCCGCCTCGACCCAACTCGGCGGGGTCGGCCCGAATTCGGCATCGGTCAGCGGCAGTTTGCCGACGATGGTGGCGCCCGCCGCGGTGGCGGGTGGGCGCAGCGCGACGCGCACCTGCTCGGGCAACTCGCCGACACGGGCATCGATTTGCTCGAGCAATGCCGGATCGGTCAGCGTGCGCGCGATATCGGCTGCGCCATCGGGTTCGGAGTCGAGTGTGATACATATCTCCCGGGCGAGCGCGCGCACCGCATATCCGGCGGTGGTCGGTAGCTCGCGACGTTCGATTTCTACTGGGTGAAGCGTCTTACGTTCGGAGAGAACGCCTTTCACCAGGGATCCCTTCTTCGCATCGGGTCGAAAAGTGGGGGATGACGATTCGATCTGCGAAGCTAGTGCCTCTGGCCTCCTTAAGCAAGGCTTACCTAAGCGCGTTGCGAAAAATGACAAGTGCGCATGACTGAGGCCAGGGCTCAGTGGGTGTAGCTGTAGTTAATTCGTGGCTTAGATCTTGGGGTGGTGAGCGGGGGTGTAACGGCGGGAAAATTCAACGGCCGGACCGCCATTAGGCTAGCCTGTCCTAGCTCGGTTGGCTAGAGTTTCGCGATCGCGCGTGGGTAACTCGCAAGGTTCGAGGAAGGCAGCGCCATGGGATGGAATCGACGACAGCTCCTGCGATCGGGACTCGGCGTCGGCGCGGTGCTGTTGGTCGCCGCATGCTCGGACGGCGGGAATTCCGGCGGCCCCGCGCGCCGCGGCGGCACCCTGCGGGTCGGTGCGCTCGGCAGCGCGGCGCGGATCGAACGCGATCCGCACGCGAATCTCAGCAATGACAGCGACTTCCTCATCACCTCGCTGGTATACGACGCGCTCACGGTACCCGCCGCGGACCCGAATGTTGCTGCGCGCCTTTCCAACCGGTGGGAATCCGATGCGGAGCGCCGGCGCTGGACCTTCACCATCGCCGACGGCGCGACCTTCCATGACCGAACCCCGGTCACCTCCGATGACGTGGTGTGGTCGCTGCGCAGGCTGCGCACCGTCGGTGGCGCGTCGAAAATGCCTGCCGCCGTTGAGGACATCACCGCAGACGGTCCGAACCGGGTGGTGATCGCGCTGCCCGAACCGAATACCCAACTGCCGCTGCTGGTTCAGCTGATGACCTTCACCGTCAAGAAGGACACCACCGACTTCACCAAGGCCATCGGCACCGGGCCGTTCCGGCTCGAGTCCTACCAGGACGGCAATGCCCGACTGGTGCGCAACGAGCGGTGGCACGGTCCGGCGCCGCTGCTGGACGCCATCGAGATCACCATGTTCGACAGCGTCACCGCGCTGGGAAATGCGGTGCTCGGCGGGCAGATCGATCTGGCCTCCAATGTCGGTGCGATCGCTGGACGTACCGCCGAGGGGCGTGGTGATCTGCGCGTGGTCCGGCGGCCGAACGACACCATGGTCGGTGTCGCGATGCGGACCTCCGATGGACCGTTCGCGGATGCTCGGGTGCGTGCGGCGGTTCGGTTGGGTGTCGATCGGAAGGCACTGGTGAACCAGGTGCATTCGGGGTACGGCACGGTCGGCAACGATATTCTCGGCACCGGAGATCCGTTGTACGACAAGACCATCGCGCAGCGGACCCGCGATGTGGACCGGGCGAAGACGCTGCTGCGCGAGGCCGGTTTCGATACCGGTAAGAGCTACCAGCTGCTCACCAAGGCCGAGGCGCCGGGCGAGGTCGAATCGGCGAAGGTGATCGCCACCCAACTGGCCGATATCGGGCTGCGGCTCGACGTCGTGACACAGGAGTCGAATGCCTTCTACGACCAGACCTGGTTGAAAGCCCCGTTCTACACGGTCTCCTGGGGCACCAATGATTCCGCGCTGTTCTTCGCGACCAAGCTGATGTCCTCGGGCTCCAATCGCAACGAAACCGGCTTCAAGGACGCCGAATTCGATGCCGCCACCGCTAAAGCCCTTGCCGCGCCCGGTGACTCGGAATACGCGGCGGCCTGCCGCGACGTGCAGCGGATCGAATACGCCCGCGGCGGCTACCTGGTGTGGGGCATGGCCGACGGCATCGATATCGCGACCTCCCAGGTGCGCGACGTGCCGACGCTCGGCGGCTTCGCCAGGGTGCAGCTGGAACGAGCCTGGCTCGCGGACTGATGGCCTTCGCCCGACTCCTCATCCGGCGCGTCGCTCTGCTGATCGCGCTGCTCGCGACGGTGTTCGTGGCCGTCGACCTGTTGCCGGGCAATAGCGCTCGCGCGGTGCTCGGGCGCGAGGCGGGTCCGGATCAGATCGCGGCGAAGGAACACGAACTGGGACTGGACCGTCCGCTGCCGGTGCGCTTCTTCGAGTGGATCTCGGGGGTGGCGACCGGCGATTTCGGGCGCACGGCGCGTGGGCGATCGATCAATGAGCTACTGGCCGACAAGTTTCCGCCGACGCTGCTGCTCGGTGGGATCGCGTTTCTGGTGACGGTGGTGGCATCGCTGGTGCTGGGTGGTTGGTGGGCGGCTCGGCGCGGGTCGATGCTGTCGCGGTTGCTGCAGCCGACAACCACTACGGCCGTGGCGATTCCGGAGTTCGTTGTCGCCACCTTGTTGATCCTGGTGTTCTCGTTGGCGACCGGCTGGTTGCCCGCCGTAACCATTACCGGCCGTTCGGGTTTCCCGGCCAGTCCCGACATGTTGGTGCTGCCGGTGCTCGCGCTGGCGATACCGCAGATCGGCTGGAACACCAGGGTGGTGCGCGCGGCGCTACTCGACGCGGCTCGCGCGCCGCATGTGGAAAGCGCTGTGCTGGACGGCCTTTCGCCCACCAAGGTGCTGACGCGCCAGGTATTCCCGTTCGCGTTGCCGACCGTGGTGGCGAGCTTCGCGACCACGGTCGGCATGCTGCTCGGCGGCGCGCTGGTAGTCGAGACGATCTTCAACTACCCGGGACTCGGGGCGGTGCTGGCCGGTTCGGTGGCCGATCGCGACACCTCCTTGATCGCTGCGGTGGTCGCGTTGACGGGAGTGGTCATCATGGTGATGTTGGCGGTGGCCGACGGCATTCGGGCGTGGGCGTTGCGGGGGCGGGCATGAACAAGTTCCGACTGCTCACGGTATTGCCCGCGGTGCTGGTGGTCGTCGCGGCCGCGCTCGGACCGACATTGGCGACCCGGCCCGCCGAGGAAGCGGTCGGGATCCCGTTCGGGCCGTCCAGCGCGGATGCCTGGTTGGGGACCGATCGGCTCGGTCGAGATGTCGTAGCCCAACTGCTGTACGGCGGTTGGGGTCTGCTGCTGCTGGCGGCGGTGATCGCCGTCGCGGTGACGGGGTTGTCCTGCGTGCTCGGCGCGGTGGCGGCACTGCGACCGAGGGTCGGTGTGGTGATCGAAACCGCCACCGACTTCGTCATGCTGCTCCCGGCCGTGCTCGGCATCTTGCTGGTGCTGACCGCATGGCCGGATGCGGGCACCTACGGGCTGATCGCGGTCGCGCTGCTGTTCGGCACACCGTACTGCGCAAGAGTCTTCGCGGCCGCTGCCGCCGGGGTCGCGGCCAGCGGGTATGTCGAGAGTGCGCAGGCGAGTGGGGAAACGCTGTGGCACTTGGTGTTCGGTGAGGTGATCCCGAACCTCCGTCAGGTGCTCGCCGCGCAGTTGGGCTTGCGCTTCGTGGAGGGCATCTATGTGGTGAGCACCGCGTCGTTCCTTCAGTTGCCGACCACTCTCGGTGCGAGCAACTGGGCGGTCATGGTGCGTGAGAATTCCTCCGGAATGCTCCTCAACCCCTGGGCGGTGCTGGCTCCCAGCCTCGCCATCGCGGTGGTGGCGGTCAGCGTGAATCTCGCGGTGACATCGTTCGAGCACGGCCGTCGGTCCAAGCGCGTCGCAGCGATCGGGCGGGCCTCGCGTCGCGCGGGCGGGGGCAAGGAGCCTGCCGCGTGGCGCCCGCACCGGGTGTCCGGCCGAACCCGAACCGATCGACTTGTCGCGCACCGAGACACGGTGTCGCCGGGTGAGGAGATTTCGGTGCGGAGTCGAGATGAGTGACCCTGTCGTCGTCGATGCGCTGACCGTGCGCGGATCGAATGGTCAGGAGTTGTTCGGGCCCACCACGTTTCGCGTTGCGGCAGGTGCCGTTACGGCGCTGACCGGTCCGTCCGGGTCGGGCAAGACGACTTTGATGCGTGCGCTGCTGGGGCATCTGCCGACGGGGGCGGCCCGATCCGCGGGTTCGGCGCTGGTTTCCGGGCACGATGTGTTCGCGCTGAATTCCAAGGCGCTGCAACGGTTCCGGCGTGATCATATCGCCTACGTCGGCCAGGATCCGGGCTCGGCGCTCAATCCCATGATGCGGGTGCGCACGCTGCTCAACGAGGTCAGCCATCCGTCGGCCGCCGCGGTGCACGAAACCTTGGAACTGGTCGGGCTATCCGCAGAGCATCTGCGTCGCCGCCCCGGCGAACTCTCCGGCGGTCAGCAGCGTCGGGTGGCGCTCGCGCGCGCCCTGGTCCGCCATACCGGGATCCTCGTCCTCGATGAACCCCTCGCCGGTCTCCATGGATCCTTGCGCACCGAAATCGCCCGCCTGCTGGTCGATATCGCGGCTCAGCGGTCCGCCGCCATACTGCTGTCCGGTCACGACACCGCCACTATCCACACCATCGCGGATGATGTGGTGGAACTCGGTGCCGTGGCTACCGAAGGCATCGGAGTTGCGCTACACCTGCCTGTACCGAGCGCCGCGGTACCCATGGTGGACCGGTCGGCCGAGGCAGACGACGCGCTCACGCCGGTCCACGAGGCGTCCATTGCGTCGGGTTCGGTAAGTGTGCGGCCGATTCTCGAGGGAAATGGTTCGGTAGCAGTACAAGCCAGGACAGTCGAGTTGGCGACCGAGCCCATGAAACCCCTACTGCACGCTCGGGATATCAACGCCTCGATCGCCGGAACCGACGTGCTGGCCGACATCGATATCGCGCTTCCCAGCGGCGCGGCACTGGCGATTGTCGGAGCCTCGGGAGCGGGCAAAACCACCCTCGCGCGAGTGATCGCCGGTCTGCACCGCACGGCAACGGGCTCGCTCGAACTGGGCGGCACACCGGTCCCGGTCGGGCGCGGTCGGCGAACTCGGAACGGCCGCAATGGTATTCAGCTGGTCACCCAGAACCCGCTGTCCGCACTCAATCCGCGCCGCACCGTCGCCCAGACGCTGGGCCGCCCCCTGCGCCGGATCGGCGGCATACCGAAACGGCGACTGGCGCAGCACATCACCGATCTGCTCGATTCCGTCGACCTCGCCCCCGAATTGGCGACCCGCTACCCGCACGAACTCTCCGGCGGCCAACGTCAGCGCGTGGCACTGGCCAGAGCGCTCGCGGCCGAGCCCGCCGTCCTGGTCTGTGATGAGATCACCTCGGCCCTCGATCACACCACCGCCGTCTCGATCATGCGACTGCTCGACCGCATCCGCGCCGACCACGACACCGGCCTACTCGTCATCACCCACGACATGCCCCTCGTTGCCGGCCATTGCTCGCATCTCGTCGTCCTCGACCACGGCCGCATCGTCGAATCCGGTGACGTCACCACGGTTCTCGCGTCCCCAACCCATACCGCAACCCGCGAACTACTCGGCTGACGCTCCCGCACACCGGTTTATCGCCGCACACAGGGTTATGCCCTGTGCGCGACGAATACTGGATCTGTGCGCGCTGAACCCTCGGCGCGTCTTATGCGAACGCCAAGGGCGGCATATGCCGGAGTCTGGATGATGGAGTGGTGCTCCTGAAACTGACCGGCGCCTTGGCCGCCGCCGCGGTGACCCTCGTGCTAGCCGGTTGCGGTTCGGAACGCAGTCTGCCGCCGATTCCCGAAGGCATTCCGCCCGGTCCCGGCACACCGCTGCCCGTCATCGATCTGGACGCTCCGGGTCGGACCGCCGTGCAGTTGCGCGGGTGGGCCGATGAGCAATCCGACACTCTCGGCATTCCGAGCGTCGCGCTGGAGGCGTACGGCTATGCCGCGGCGATCATGGGCAGATCCCGGCCCGATTGCGGGATCGCCTGGACCACCGTCGCCGGAATCGCCAGCGTGGAAAGTAAGCACGGCAGCCACCGGGGTTCGGAAGTCGACGCCGACGGCACCGTGCGCCCGCCGATCATCGGCATCGCGCTGGACGGTGCGCCGGGCGTGGCGCTGGTCAAGGACACCGACGGCGGCAAACTCGACGGCGACTCGGTCTATGACAGGGCCCTGGGCCCCTTGCAATTCATCCCGGAAACCTGGAAGCGCTGGGGTGTCGACGCCAACGGCGACGGCGTGACCGATCCGCAGAACATCGACGACGCCGCCCTCACCGCGGCCCGCTACCTGTGCGCGAGCAGCGGTGATCTGACCTCCGAGCGCGGCTGGCAGCAAGCCCTGTTGACCTACAACCAATCCAATACCTATCTGCTCACCGTGCGCGATCGCGCCGCCGCGTACAGCGTCGGACGCAGGGCGTAATCGATCCGATTGGCGGAAATGACAGGTGTCGGCCGCGACAACGGGAAGGCTTTCGTCGGAGTGCCGGTTACTCGGTGATCGCCGAGGACGCTAGGCTTCAGACCTACCGTGCCGGCAGCTGAAGGAGAGTCGTTTTCGTGGCCATCATCGAACAGGTCGGAGCTCGCGAGATCCTGGATTCTCGCGGAAACCCCACTGTCGAGGTCGAGATCGCCCTCGACGACGGCACCCTGACCCGGGCAGCCGTGCCCTCGGGCGCATCCACCGGCGAGCACGAGGCCGTCGAACTGCGTGACGGTGGGGAGCGCTACGGCGGCAAGGGTGTACAGAAGGCCGTCGAGGGCGTCCTCGACGAGATCGCGCCCGCCGTCATCGGACTCGACGCGGTCGAGCAGCGCACCGTCGACCAGGTCCTGCTGGATCTGGACGGCACCCCGGACAAGTCCCGCCTCGGCGCGAACGCGCTGCTCGGCGTCTCGCTCGCGGTGGCCCGCGCCGCCGCCGAATCCTCGGGCCTCGAGCTGTTCCGCTACCTGGGCGGCCCGAACGCACACGTGCTTCCGGTGCCGATGATGAACATCCTCAATGGTGGCGCGCACGCCGACAGCGGCGTCGACGTCCAGGAGTTCATGGTCGCCCCGATCGGCGCGGCGACGTTCAAGGAGTCGCTGCGCTGGGGGACGGAGGTCTACCACGCGCTCAAGTCGGTGCTGAAGTCCAAGGGCCTGTCCACCGGTCTCGGCGACGAGGGTGGCTTCGCGCCGTCCGTCGCGGGCACCAAGGAGGCGCTCGACCTGATCGGTGTCGCCATCGCGAAGACCGGCCTCAAGCTGGGCACCGATGTGGCGCTGGCCCTCGATGTCGCGGCCACCGAGTTCTACACCGCGGGCACTGGTTACAAGTTCGAGGGCAGCGTGCGTTCGGCCGCCGAGATGGCGCAGTTCTACGCCGATCTGCTCACCGCCTACCCGCTGGTCTCCATCGAGGACCCGCTGTCGGAGGACGACTGGGACGGCTGGGTCGCGCTGACCGATCAGATCGGTGACAAGGTGCAGCTCGTCGGTGACGACCTGTTCGTCACCAACCCGGAGCGTCTGGAAGAGGGCATCACCAAGGGCGCGGCCAACGCGCTGCTGGTGAAGGTCAACCAGATCGGCACGCTCACCGAGACCCTGGACGCGGTCGAGCTGGCGCACCGCAACGGCTACAAGACGATGATGAGCCACCGCTCCGGCGAGACCGAGGACACCACCATCGCCGATCTCGCCGTCGCCGTCGGCAGCGGTCAGATCAAGACCGGTGCCCCCGCGCGCAGCGAGCGCGTCGCCAAGTACAACCAGCTGCTGCGCATCGAGGACGCGCTCGGCGACTCCGCGCGCTATGCGGGGGATGTCGCGTTCCCGCGGTTCGCGTTCGAGGGCTAGCCAATAGGGGTGGATATATGACGGAGCGACGTGCGCGTGGGACCAGTCCGGCCGGACGTGGGAACCGCCGCACGTCGCGCGCCGCCAGATCCCGCCCGGCCGCCGAGAGTCCGGCGGCCGCGCCCAATCGGACGCGCAGACAGTCCAGTGAGAAGGCGAAGCCGCAGAAGATAGAGCCGCGCGCCGGGCACGAGGACAGGCACGATCGCACCATTCTCGGGCTCTCCACCGGCAAAGCGGTCATTCTGGCCATCGTGGTGTGCGCTTTGGCGCTCACCTTGGCCGTGCCGCTGCGCACCTACTTCACCCAGCGCGCCGAGGCCGCAAACCTGGCCCAGGAGCGCAGCGAACTCGAGGCCGATCTGGCTCGACTGCGGGATCGCCGTGCGCAGCAACAGGATCCGGCCTATGTCCGCTCCGAGGCCAGGGACCGGCTGCGGCTGGTGATGCCCGGCGAGACGCCCTACATCGTGCAGGTGCCCGGCATCGAAGCGCCCGCTCCGCCCGCCGCGCCGACCCAGTCGAAGGCGCCCGAGCCCTGGTATACCGACCTGTGGCGCAGCATCTCCCAACCGCAGCCGGCTCCGGCGCCCGCGGCCGCACCGGCCGCGCCACCGCCTGCCGCGCCGCCAGCATCGGAAGGACCCAGGTGAGCACGCCGAACGAGCGCGATCTCGAGACCATCGCCAAGCAGCTGGGACGCGAGCCGCGCGGCGTACTCGCCGTCGCGTACCGCACCCCGGACGGGCTGCCCGCGGTGGTCAAGACCGCGCCGCGGCTGCCCGACGGCACCCCCTTCCCGACCCTGTACTACCTGACCGATCCGCGGCTCACGGCCGAGGCGAGCAGGCAGGAATCCGCCGGCGTCATGCGGGAAATGACCGAACGCCTCGCCACCGACCCGGAATTGGCCGCCGCCTATCGCGCCGCCCACGAGAGCTATCTGGCCGAACGCAACGAAATCGAGTCGCTCGGTACCGATTTCACCGGCGGCGGCATGCCGGAGCGGGTGAAATGCCTGCACGTGCTGATCGCACATGCGCTGGCCAAGGGCCCTGGCGTCAATCCCTTCGGTGACGAAGCGGTGGCGATGGCCGCCGACAATGGGTTGCGCGGCACCGCGATTCCCGCCGACTGGCCCGAGTACAAGCGGTCCCACGACGGGCAGTGATATGAGCGGAGCAGGATATGAGTGACCGGGTAGCGGCCGTGGATTGCGGCACCAACTCCATTCGACTATTGATCGCCGATGTGCTCGGCGACGGGCGGCTGGCGGATGTGCACCGGGAGATGCGCATCGTCCGGCTCGGGCAGGGTGTGGACGCGACCGGTTCGCTCGCGCCGGAGGCCATCGAGCGCACCAGGATCGCGCTCGCCGACTATGTCGCGCTCATGCGGGAGGCCGGTGTCAGCCGGGTGCGGATGGTCGCCACCTCGGCCACTCGGGATGCCGCCAATCGCGAGGACTTCTTCGCCATGGCGCGTGCCGAACTCGGCGCCGTGGTGTCGGGTGCGGAGGCCGAGGTGATCACCGGTGACGAGGAGGCGCGGCTGTCCTTTACCGGCGCGGTCGGTGAACTGTCCAGTGCGACAGGGCCTTTCGTCGTCGTCGATCTCGGTGGCGGTTCGACCGAACTCGTCCTGGGCGACAGCGCCGGTGTGCGGGCCGCGTTCTCCGCAGATATCGGCTGTGTCCGGATCACCGAGCGCTGTCTGCCCGGTAATCCGCCGACCGCCGAACAGGTCGCCGCCGCACGGGAATTCGCCGCCGAACGACTAGCCGAGGCCTTCGCCGAGGTGCCCGTCGATGGCGCGCACACCTGGGTCGGCGTGGCTGGCACCATGACCACCATCGCCGCCGTAGCCCTCGATCTCCCCGAATACGACTCCGAGCGCGTCCATCTCACCCACCTGACCTTGGATCAGATCCGCGACGTCTGCGACCGCCTCATCGCCATGAACCACGACCAGCGCGCCGCCCTGGGTCCCATGCATCCGGGCCGCGTCGACGTCATCGGCGGCGGCGCCGTCATCACCGAAGTCCTCGCCGCCGAATTGTCCCGCCGCGCCGACATCTCCGAACTCATCGTCAGCGAACACGACATCCTCGACGGCATCGCCCTGTCCATCGCCTGACCGTCAGTTCACCTCGTCCGGCGCTGCTGCCCACGTATTGCATACCGATGTGGACGTGCTTCGATAACCCGCCTCGGCCCAGCGCTGGCTGTTGGTCCCGGTGCCGTGGGTCGGGTCCTCTTCGGTATCGGCTTGTATTTCGATCAACTCGGCGGCCGCGGACGGGGTTACCAGGCCGCCCGCCTGTGCGGCTGCCAGCGTCACTCCGGCCAGGCATTGGGCCTGCAGTTCGATTCGTCTGCTGAGTTCCAGGCCGAGCGGGGACTTCTCGCCCGCGCTACCGATGTCCGTATCGGCCTTGCGCAGGATGCCGGTGGAGGACTGCAGGTGGTGGCCGTATTCGTGCATCACGACGAACAGCAGGTACTGCGGGAGCAACGGGCCCCAGCCGTGATGAATCGGATCGTCGGTGGGCCAGTACACGCGCCCGCCGCAGTAGAAGGCGGCATCGGTCGGCTGGACCTGCTTCGAGCAGCCGGACGTCACGCTGTCCACCACGACCAGCTCCAGCGGCGCCACGGTCATACCGGCCGAGCTCAGGGTCGCGCCCCATGTCTTCGCCAGGCAGTCCAGGGCAGTCTGGACGAACTGCCGCTGGTCGGCCGCGCTCATGCCGATCGCAGGCAGCCCACACCGAAATGGTGCGAGCCGCAGATCGGCGTGCAGGGTATTGGCCGACAGCGGCGGCTCGGCCGCGGCCATTTCGACCGGATCGGATATCTGCACCGCGTCCACCGCGGATACCGGTGCGCACCCGGTGCCGAGCAGCGAAACCAGCGTGACGATCGCGGCGATCAACAGCGCAACTCGCGCGCTCGAGCACTTCATCAGGTTCCCCCGGGTAGCCAACAACGAGGGTTCCCCGTCTATCGAGGACGCACTCTACCGGGAAGTCCCGATGGCTTCTCGTCGAGCGTTATCGCTGGATGAGCTGGCTCACAATTACGCGGCGCAGAATTCGTTGCCTTCCGGATCTCGCATGATCCACCAGTGCCCGGCGGGCCCCTGGTCGACCTCGCGGACGCGGGTCGCTCCCAGCTCTTCCAGCCGGGCCACCAGTTTGTCGAGGTCACCTGACTCGCTATGGATGTCGATATGCAGGCGGTTCTTGCCGGACTTGCCCTCGGGCACGTCCTGGAAGAGCAGTCGCCGACCGTGACCGACGCCACTGGTCTGGTCGAATGGGTCCTCGGGGTGGCGGATCGCGGCATAGCCGCGGAAGATCTTGTGGCCGCCATATTCGACGACCGCCTCCTCGGGCAGGTGCCCGGCGGCGAGCAACTGCTCGATCAGCGGGCTCGGATCTTCCACCTCGTACTCGAGTGCCGCGGCCCAGAAGTCGGCGAGGGCGGGGGCGTTCACGCTGTCGATGACCAGCTTCCAACTCAATGCCATATGACCAGTCTGATCTAGGGCTTCGCGGTACACCGGCACGATCTCGATACTCGCCGGACTTGCTGAGCCACCCGGGATCGTTGACGCTCGACGAATATTCGATGTTGCCGAAAATTCGCCATGGCGCCGCCTTGGTCGACTATTTCCATGCTGCATAGCGTGGGTAGCGGTTTGCGATTCCCCTGGTGTGCGGGCTCGTGCAGGCATCTCGGGTGAACAGGGAAACTTTCTTCGGGATGCCGGAAATTCTCTGCCCATATGGGATGGTCGGAGCATGTCCGATGCAGCAATGGCGGAGCAATCGGTCCGGGACCGGACCCTGTTCGGTCACCCCATCGGGTTGACCAACCTCTTCGGAGTCGAACTCTGGGAACGGTTCTCGTTCTACGGGATGCTCACCATCCTCGGGTACTACCTCTACTACTCGACGACCGAGGGCGGACTCGGCCTGTCGCAGAGCACCGGTGTCGGCATCGTCGGCGCGTACGGCGGTCTGGTGTATCTGTCGACGGTGCTCGGCGGTTGGGTCGCCGACCGGTTGATCGGCATGGAGCGCACCGTCTTCTACGGCGGCGTCGTGGTGGTGGCCGGACATATCGCGCTGGCGATCCTGCCGGGGCTGACCGGTGTCGGCGTCGGCCTGGTCTTGGTCGCGCTCGGCAGCGGCGGGCTCAAGGCCAATGCGTCCTCGCTGCTCGGCACGCTGTACCAGCCCGGTGACTCGCGCTTCGACGGCGGCTTCACACTGTTCTACCTGGGCATCAACCTGGGCGCGTTCGTCGGCCCGCTGCTCACCGGTCTGCTGCAACGGAATTGGGGCTTCCACTACGGCTTCGGCGCGGCCGCGGTCGGCATGGCATTGGGACTTGCCCAGTACGTGGTGTTCCGGCGCAATCTCGGCGACGCGGGCAAGCATGTGCCCAATCCGTTGCCGCGCAGCGCCGTCGGGCCGATCGCCGCGCTGGTGGTGGGTGCGGCCATCGTGGTCGTGCTGGCCATGGTCACCGGACTGGTGAATCTGGACAACCTCTCCGAGGTCACCACGGGTGTCATCATCGCGGCCGCGCTCGCCTACTTCGTGATCATGCTGACCAGCGCCGAGGTGACGCCGATCGAGCGCAGCCGGGTCCGCGCGTTCATTCCGCTGTTCATCGCGAACGCGGTCTTCTGGTCGCTGTTCCAGCAGATCTTCACCGTGCTCGCGGTCTACTCCGACGAGCGGATGAACTGGCGCGTCTTCGGCTGGACCGCACCGTCGAACTGGATCGGCTCGGTCGAACCGGTGTGGATCATCTGCCTGTCGCCGCTGTTCGCGCTGATGTGGACCAAGCTGGGCAATCGCGCGCCGAGCACACCGCGCAAATTCGCGCTCGGCGTGATCGGGATGGGACTGGCGTTCTGGTTGTTCGTGCTGTTCTCGGGCACCAGCGGGAAGTCGGTTCCGGCGCTGGCGGTGCTGCTCATCATGGGCGCCTTCGCGGTCTCGGAGCTGCTGCTTTCGCCGATCGGTCTCTCGGTGACCACGCAGTTGGCGCCCGAGGCGTTCCGCGCACAGATGATGGCGCTGTACTTCTTCTCCGTTGGCATCGGCACCTCGATGTCCGGTACTTTGGCTCGGTTCTATGACGCGGACCACGAATTCGCCTACTTCGGTATCACCGGAGCGGTGGCGATTTGTGCCGGTCTGATCGTCGTCGCACTCACACCATGGGTGAGCCGACATATGGCCGGTGTGCATTGACACCGGTGGATCGAAACATCGGCGGAGAACCCGTCGTCGACAGCGAGGAGTGAGTGTGGCGACCCCTGGAACTCGATGGGGCGGTCTGTTCCGCACCAAGTCGGTCGAGCAGTCGATCCGGGACACCGACGAACCCGACTCGAAACTGCGCAAGGACCTGACCGCCTGGGACCTCACCATCTTCGGTGTCGCCGTGGTCGTCGGTGCAGGCATCTTCACGCTCACCGCGTGGACCGCCGGCAATGTGGCCGGGCCGTCGGTCTCGCTGGCCTTCGTCTTCGCCGCCATCGCCTGCGGATTGACCGCGCTGTGCTACGCCGAATTCGCCTCGACCGTGCCAGTGGCGGGCAGCGCTTATACCTTCTCCTACGCCACTTTCGGTGAACTCGTCGCGTGGATCATCGGCTGGGACCTGGTTCTGGAGTTCGCGCTCGCGGTTTCGGTGGTCGCCAAGGGGTGGTCGCAGTATCTCGGTGAGGTGATGGGGTCGCATTCACCGATCGTGCATCTGGGTTCGATCGACTTCGACTGGGGCGCAGTACTTCTCATCTCGGTACTCGGCGTACTGCTGGCAATCGGCACCAAGGTGTCCTCGCGCGTCTCGGCGGTGGCCGTCGCCATCAAACTGAGCGTGATCGCGCTGGTGCTCGTCGTCGGCGCGACCTATTTCGACAAGTCGAACCTCACGCCCTACATCCCGCCGTCACAGCCGGGCGCCGAAGGCGAGGGGCTGCGCCAGTCGCTGTTCTCCTACCTCACCGGCGCGGGGCACAGCAACTTCGGCTGGTACGGCCTGCTCGCTGCGGCGAGTTTGGTGTTCTTCGCGTTCATCGGCTTCGACGTCGTCGCGACCGCCGCCGAGGAGACGAAAAACCCGCAGCGCGCGGTGCCCCGCGGCATCCTCGGATCGCTGATCATCGTCACGATCCTCTACGTCGCGGTATCCCTGATCCTCACCGGCATGGTGCCCTACACCGCGCTGTCCGGCGAGCATGCAACGCTCGCAACGGCTTTCGCGCAGCACGGGGCCACCTGGACGAAGAACATCATCTCCATCGGCGCGCTGGCCGGGCTCACCACGGTCGTCATGGTGATGTTCCTCGGGCAGACCCGCGTGCTGTTCGCGATGTCGCGCGACGGTCTGCTGCCGCGCCGCCTCGCCCACACCGGCAAGCACGGCACGCCGGTCCGGCTCACCATCGTTGTCGGCATCGTCTGTTCCCTACTCGCCGGATTCGTGGACTTCGGCACCCTCGAAGAGATGGTCAATATCGGCACCCTCTTCGCCTTCGTGCTGGTCTCGGTCGGCGTCCTGATCCTGCGCCGTACCCGCCCCGATCTCCCGCGCGGCTTCCGCGTCCCACTGGTCCCGCTGATCCCGATCCTGGCCGTGCTGGCCTGCCTCTGGCTGATGCTCAACCTCTCGGTCGAAACCTGGCTGCGCTTCATCATCTGGATGGCACTGGGCCTGATCGTGTATTTCGCCTACAGCCGCCGACACTCCGTCCTCGGCAACACGCCCACGGCGAATTCCGCCGACGACGCACTGCCGCCGACCTCGGCAGCCACGCGAGAATAGCTGTCCCCCAAGGACTCCGAGCGCCCGCACCCCGAGCAGCACATATGTGCCCCGCTCAGGGCTCAGGCGCCCGGTCCTGCCAAGACCACTCGGGATTCCGGTACAGCCGTACGGGTCGGTACGCTAGCCTGAGGCCCCTATAGCCCAATTGGCAGAGGCAGCAGACTTAAAATCTGCAAAGTGTCGGTTCGAGTCCGACTGGGGGCACTGCATCGCACCTGGTAGGGGGCTTACGAGGATGGTGCGACAGGTCAACACGGCCTGCCATGCCACCCCCGTGCCATCCCGCTGCGGGTGGGCAACTACCCAGGTGGCGTTTACGCAGGTGGTCGTCTGAGCTGTCTTCTTCGGTGATGCGCGCTCGGATTGCGCGAACAGTGCGGTCCTTCGGAATGCGCTCCGGCCAGAACAACGCACCGAACAGCACCACCAGCGGAATACCAATCGCCAGGATCAGTCGAATGTGTTCATGCCGCTGCTCACGGCATTCCGGTGTCTCGCACCGACGTTGGCTCTATGTCGATTGCCGGCGGCAGGGACAGGAGGCCCCCGTAGACATCGGCCAGCAGGTCCGCGTCAATTGGTGCGAACGTCGCAGCGGCAATCGCGGCCGTGGCATCGGTTTTTGGGGTTGAGTACGGATGCGGGTTTACAAGGGTGTGCTAGCGGAGGCTGGACATATGGAGCCCGGTGCATTGATGCTGGCGGCTACCCGGCGAATCGAGGACGAAGCAGGGGCTTTGACGGTTCTGCCCGCTGTCCGAGGCATGGGCGAGATGGCCGAGACCTTTGCCGGTGAGGCGCGCACAGGGCGGAGCATTCGGCGTCCCTCGCATCGGAGATCACGCAATATCGGGGATGGCTGGAGCACGCGATCGGAGCTGACGCAGCAGCGCGTCGCAGCCTCGGTACGGCGGTGAACCTGGCCAAGGAATCTCGCGACGCGGACCGTCTGGCGCACAGTCTAGGATTCCTCGGCTACGTGACCGTGAGCGCGGGGGAGTACGGCGAGGTTGTCGCCCTGTCGGATGCAGCGCTGGCGGTACGGAACGCGCACCCCGTCATCACGGCCTACGGGCGAATGCGGCGGGCTGAGCTGTTGGCCGCGCACGGCGACAAGGGCGAAGCGCAACGCGCGCTCGCTCTGGCCAACGTTGCGACAGAAGCGGCGGACGGTGTTGAACCTCCGGCGTCGATGTATTGGTGGAGCACCGGATTCGGGGCGGTGCAGCGTGGCGGTGTTCTGTCGCTGCTGGGGCGCACGGCCGAAGCTGTTGGGGAAGCGACACACGGGCTGGCCGCGATGCCAGCCGAGCACCTCCGAAGTGAATTGCTGGCGTCGGCGTTGCGCCGCGTTGACCCGGACATGAGCGCGGTGTGATGTCGGTGCCGGGTGACAGAATCGCCGCGTGAACCTTGCTCTACCCGAGTGGACACAAGATATTGGCAATTGGTTCGGAGATGTGTGGGACCAATTATTCGGGATGACCGCTGATGCTTGGGCTGCCAGCGCCGGATGGACAACCACTGCTGTCGCTGTTGGAGCTGCGGTCTTTGCATTTAAGCAAGTGAAGGAGGCGCGTGCGACACGGGAAGAACAGGCACATATTCGGGATCGATCGAATCTCCGGCCAACTCGAGATCGCCGATCGGTGGTGTACCTGCTCGTTGCCTACCGAAACAGCCCGGCTATAACAAGCGGCCGCGGAACGCCGCCGGACTGATCTGTGCGGTGACCCGGGCACTGGCAGACACCAGATTGCGGACCGACGGTGTGGTGGACGATTCCACCCTGGTCGAGTGTGGCCGGTCTCGGGAAACGGGAAGTGAGCGGGCGGGTGCGGGGGCATGTGACACCGGCGGCGTCACACAGCCCCGTATCTTGGGCCGAACCGCCGCTGCGCACTATCTGCTATCGCCGGCTAAGGACCTGGGCCTGGCGGCCTTGCGTGCCGCGTTGTCGGCGGCCATTGCATCGCGCAGACTCTTCGGCCGCATATCTGTCCAGTTCTTGTCGACGTACTCGACGCAGGCGGCCCGGCTGTTTTCGTCGAACACGACTCTCCAGCCGTACGGGATCTCGGCAAAGGTCGGCCAGAGGGAATGCTGCTCCTCGTCGTTGACCAGAACCAAGAACCGGCCGTCTTCGTCGTCGAAGGGATTGGTGCTCATTTCACCTCACTGGATACTGACATTGTGCACGGACGGACAACGCTCGTAGTCCGTCTCATCCGGGTCGGATCTCCCGAGCGGTGCATCGGCCTGGCAATGCACCCTGACAAAAGGGCGGGTATCTCGGCTCGGAAGAAGAACAGGACCTTGTTCACCGCGAGCAGGAATAGCGAGCAGAAAAATCCCCGGGTATGTGTATCGGTGGCACACAACCGGGGGATTGGGGATTCGCGATCACGCGGTGAGAGGAGTCTCGAGCACAGCGGCGATTGCTCCGACCGGATGACCGATACGCTGCCACACTTTCGGGTTCTCCTTCATACTCTGGGGCGACATTCCTGGCAGGTGAAGGTTACGAACTGCACAGTATTCGAGGCAGCACGACGTGCGGATGGGAGCGAAATGATATCTCCCGCCGTGGGGCAAGAAGTCATCAACTGCTAATAGGTAGTACCGAAGTGTGCGGGTCGGAACCTGTTCGACCCCGAATCGGACAGACCGCCGATATCAGCTCATACCGTGCACGCAATGGCAAACGAGACTGCGAAAAATTGTTACGATCCACGATCTCCGCGGCTTCGAATAGGTCTTGATGCCATCTCGCGGGCGGTGACACCGACCGGCAGGACGGTCCGTGTGAGTGCGATTTCGCGGCCGTGCGTCTCGGTCCGGCTGGGCTGGTGCCGCCTGCTGATCGATGGGCAGGGCGTATCGAGCTACACGCGCCGTATGTAATCGGCGCATTCGGGAGCAGGGGTAGTGCCGGTTCGAAATTGGAAAAAGTAGATACAAGGGGAATTTCGGACAGGTGGCACGGCGTAGTTCCGTCGCAGTGCCTGCGAGTCTGAGCGAGGGGTTACAGGATGAGTCTGAAGTCAGCAGGAACTGCCGACGGCGATCTGGATCTGATTCCGCTGTCCAGGGCGCAGTACGGTATATGGTTCGCAGACAGCATGCCCGGTGGCCCGCCTGTCAATATCGCACAGTACGTCGAGATCGAAGGCCCGATAGACGCGGATGTGTTCGCTCAGGCGGTGAACAGCGCCGGGCGGGACACCGAGTCTCTGGTGGTACGGGTGATCGAGTCCGATGGTCGCCCATATCAATTCGTCGACCGCAGCATCATCTACGACGAGCCCGTGCTGGATGTCAGTGATGAGGACGATCCGTTCGCGGCGGCGATGGAATGGATGCGCCGCGACTACAACACCAAGGCTGTCGACTTGAGCCGTGACCGGCTCACCGCGACGCGGCTCATCCGACTCGGCGAAGACCGGTATCTCTGGTACGGGCGCGCTCATCATCTCGTGATCGACGGTTATGGCGCGTTCAACGTCGTCACCCGAATCGCCGAGCACTACAACGCCATCCTCGAGAACCGGCCGCCCGCACGGTTGGTGGCGGCTAAATTGCACGACATCGTCGAGGCGGAGCGCACTTATCGCGCCAGCTCGCGGTTCGATAACGACAAGGCATACTGGCTCGACAAGGTTGCCGACCTTCCGACGCCGGCGAGTCTGTCCGGTCGCACCGCACGGTGGAGCGACGACCGCATAGCCGGTCTGCAGCTTCCGTCGCGGTTGTCCGACATGCTCGATCGCTTCGCCGATAACCTGGGCGCCTCGCCCGCGCAGGTGGTGATCGCCGCATTCGCCGCGTTCCTCGCCCGGATGACACGTACCGACGATGTGGTGTTGTCGATGCCGGTGAGCGGGCGTGTCACGATGCGGCTGCGCAATGCCGCCGCGATGTTGGCGAACATGGTGCCGATTCGATTCGCCGTGGACGCGACGACCACCGTGGAAGAGTTGGTCGGTGCGTCGGTGTCCGAACTCGTCTCGGCGATGCGGCACCAGCTCTACCGATTCGAGGATCTGCGCCGCGACTCGAACGCGCTGGACGCGGCCGCGAACTCGTTCGGTCCGATCGTCAACATCCTGTTCTTCGACTCCGAGATTCGCCTCGGGGCAGCCGTCGGCCGATACCGCGCACTGACCTCGGGGGTGCTCGACGACCTGCAGCTCAACATGTACCGTTCCGGGGCCGATGCGCCGCTGCTCATCGAACTGCACGGCAACGCGAACCTGTATGGCCAGGATGAACTCGAATCGCACGCACACCGGTTCATCGAGTTCCTGCATCGGCTGATCGATTCGCCTCCCGGCACCCCTGTTGTCGACATCCCGCTCGTCGACCCCGACGAGGAGCTGCGAATCGTCGGGGAACTCGCCGGCCGCGACGGTGAATCGCCCTGCGCGACACTGGTGGATCTGCTGGCGCGACAGGCCGCCGCGACGCCGTCTGCGGTGGCCGTCACGTCGGGCGAGACCGCCCTCACTTACCGCGAGCTGAACGAGCTGTCCAACCGGTTCGCTCGCAGGCTTATCGCCCTCGGTGCGGGGCCGGAATCACTGGTGGCCATCGCACTGCCACGGGATGCCGATCTGATCGTCGTTCTGCTGGCCGTGCTGAAGTCGGGCGCCGGTTATCTGCCGTTGGACATAGCCCACCCGACCGAGCGGCTTGAATACGTACTGAGCGATGCCGATCCGATCGTTGTCGTGACGAACCGGAGCGTGCGCGAGCACGTGCCGGGCGACCCCGGCCGCGTCGTGCTGTTCGACGACGTTCCCGGTGCTGCCCGCGATGATGCCTCGGATCCGATCACCGATGCCGATCGGAGGGGCCCGCTGTGTTCCGACCACGTCGCCTATGTCATCTACACGTCCGGATCGACCGGTCGACCGAAGGGCGTGTCGATAAGCCATCGCGCCGTCGCCACTTACTTGGTGAACGCGTGTGCCGAGATCGGAGTCCGGTCCGAGGACGTCTGGACGTTCTTCCACTCGATCGCGTTCGACTACTCGGTATGGGAAATATTCGGCGCGCTGGTCACCGGTGGCCGTGTCGTCGTCGTGGACAGCCTCACCACGCGTTCGCCGGACGATGTCGTGCGACTCGCGGCACGCGAGAAGGTGACCGTTTTCAACCAGACACCGTCGGCGTTCTTCCAGTTCGCGGCCGCGCAACAGCGGTACGTGACCGCAGCTGTGCCGCACGGTGAACTTTCCCTTCGATTGGTCATTCTCTCGGGCGAGGCTCTCCATCCGGCGGGGTTGGCGGACTGGTATGAACACAACCCGAACTTGCCCGTGCTGGCCAACAGCTACGGGATCACCGAAACCACGGTCTTCGTCACCTACCTCGGCCTGACACCGGACATCGCCGTGCCGGGCGCGCCGAGCGCAATCGGACCGGCGTTGCCGGGTTTGCGGACGTTTGTCCTGGACGAACGGTTGCGTCCGGTTCCGCTGGGAGCGTGGGGCGAGATCTACGTCGCGGGAGCCCAACTTGCGCGCGGCTATTTGAACCGACCCGCGTTGACCGCGGGACGCTTCGTTGCCGATCCGTTCGGGACGTCGGGCGAGCGCCTATATCGCAGCGGCGACGTCGCACGATGGAATCACAAGGGCGAGTTGGAATACCGCGGCCGAGCCGACCAACAGGTGCAGTTGCGCGGTTTCCGGATCGAGCTGGACGAGATCCGCAACGCGCTGTTGAGCCATAGCGCTGTCTCGGCGGCGGCCGTCGTCGTGCATCGTCCCGGCACGGAGGCGGCCCGGCTCGTCGGATACGTCGTGCCCGCCGGCGACGCCATCTGCGAGGCCGATTCCCTTCGCGCGCACGTTGGTGCGCGACTGCCGGAATACATGGTCCCGGTGGGCATCGTCGTGTTGGCGACGTTGCCGCTGACGGTCAACGGCAAGGTGGACCACCGTGCGCTGCCCGAGCCGGTATTCGATTCGGCCGCAGCGTACGTCGCGCCCCGCACGGTGGTCGAGGAGTCGATCGCAGACGTCTTCGCCGAGGTTCTCGACACCGAGCGGGTAGGCGTGTTGGACAGCTTCTTCGAACTCGGCGGCAATTCGCTCACCGCGACCAGCGCCGCCGTGCGCATCGCTGAGATAACCCGATGCGACGTGTCGGTCCGCGACCTGTTCGGTAAACCGACCGTCGCTGAACTCGCCGCGCATATCGAAGACGGGCACCGCGCCAGTCGGCCGGCGCTGCGCACGGTGCGGCGGACCGAGCCGATTCCATTGTCGCCCGCGCAGAACAGGATGTGGCTGGTCAATCAGGCCGACCCGGCATCCGCGGCGTACAACATTCCGCTGGTGGTGCAGCTGACCGGACGTCTCAACACCGCGGCTTTGCGTGCGTCCCTGATGGACGTGATCGATCGGCACGAGTCGCTGCGCACCTTCTACCCGGCTGTGGACGGTGCAGGGACACAGGTCATTCTGGCGGCCGAGCAGGTCGTCGCGGAGCTCGATCTGACCCCGAAGCCGACCGACCCCGACGAGATCGCGAACCGTATTCGTGAGCTGGCGTCGATCGGGACCGACGTGCGCGAATGTCCGCCGATCCGGTGCGCCCTGCTTGCGACCGGCGACCGCCGATGCCACGTACTGGTCCTTGTCCTGCACCATATCTGCTGCGACGGCTCATCTCTTCGACCACTCGCGGCCGATGTGGCAGCCGCCTACGGCGCGAGGTCGGAAGGAAAGACTCCGGACTGGCAGCCTTTGACGGTGCAGTACGCCGACTACAGCATCTGGCACCATGGACTGCTCGGCGACGAGAACGATCCGAACTCGCTGGCCGCACACCAGTTGGGTTATTGGACAGAGCAATTGGCGGGAATGCCGCCGCTGCTGGAGCTACCTGCCGATCGTCCACGTCCTGGCCGCCAGTCCATGCGCGGCGACGTCGCGGGCACGGTGATCCCGGCTGAGACCTTCGCCGAGATCGAGCGGTTGGCTCGCGCCGCGAACGTCACGACCTTCATGGTTGTCCACGCCGCGCTGGCCGTGCTGCTCGCCCGGCTGTCGGGCTCCTCGGACATCACCGTCGGGACGCCGGTCGCAGGTCGGGGTGAGCGCGCGCTCGAGCCGCTCATCGGGATGTTCGTCAACACTGTGCCGCTGCGCACCGAGGTGCGTGATGACGAATCGTTCACCGCATTCCTGGCGCGGGTCAAAGACATCGATGTGGATGCCTTCGCCTGCAGCGACCTGCCGTACGAACGCGTCGTCGAGGAACTCGATCTGGCACGGTCGATGGCGTATGCACCGCTGTGCCAGGTCTATCTCGCCTTCGAGAACATGGACCGTGCGAGTTTGGAACTGCCCGACCTCACCGTCGAGATCCTGGATTCGGGGCCGGAACCGGCGAAGGTGGACATCATCGTCACCGTCGCCGAAAGCTCGGCCGCGGGCGGCGATGTCGCACTGCGGATCAATTACGCGACTGACCTGTTCGACCGGGGGACGATCGAGGAGCTTGCCGCGCGATTGAATCGGATCCTCGATGCGTTCGTGTCGGACCCGCAGATGCGCGTGGGTGGTGTGGAGTTGTTGTCGGGGGTCGAGCGGATGGAGTTGGTGCCCGCGTCGGGGGGTGTGGGGGTGGGTTCGCGGGTGTTGGCGGACTTGTTGGTGGGGAATCCTGCTGCGCCTGCGGTGGTGTCGGGTACGCGCACGGTGTCCTACGCCCAATTGGATGAGTGGTCGAATCGTGTTGCGCGGGTGTTGATCGAGTGGGGTGTCGGCCCAGGTGATCAGGTCGCGTTGGTGATGGCTCGGTCGGTGGAGTTCGTGGTCGGATTGTGGGCTACGACCAAAGCGGGTGCGGCGTTCGTTCCGGTCGATCCTCGCAATCCGACCGAACGCGTCGCGCACATGGTCGCGGACTCCGATGTGCGGGTCGCGATCACGGTCGAAGAATCGCGGAACCTGCTCCCGGACCGAGTCCAGATGTTGGTTCTCGACGACCTGGACACCCAGGTGTCGATCGCATCGCGATCAGCTGCCGCTGTGACGAAAGCGGATCGGGTGCGCCCCTGCCGTATTGCGGACACGGCATACGTGATCTACACCTCGGGGTCGACGGGCACCCCGAAGGGCGTCGCGATCACCCATGCGGGGCTGGCGAATTTCGCGGCCGAACAGCGTGAACGCTACCGGGCCGACTCGCGGTCGCGAGTGTTGCAGGTAGCCGCTCCCGGTTTCGACGCGGTGGTGCTGGAGCTGTTGCTGGCGCATACCAATGGTGCGGTGCTGGTGATATCGCCCCCGGAGGTGTTCGCTGGTGGGGAGTTGGCGAAACTGATTCGGGCACATCAGGTGTCGCACGCGTTCGTGACACCGAGTGTACTGGCGACGATGTCGCCCGCCGGACTGGATTCGCTGCAGGTGCTGGTGGCCGGTGGGGAGGCGGTGTCACCGGAGACCGTGGCGGTGTGGGCGCCGGGACGACAGCTGTTCAACGGATACGGACCGACCGAAACCACGATCATGGTCGCGATCAGTGATCCGTTGTGTGTCGGCGATGTCGTGACGATCGGTGGTCCGATCCGTGGCGTCGAGGCTGTGGTGCTGGACGCGTCATTGCGGCCGGTGCCGGTCGGGGTGACGGGAGAGTTGTACGTCGCGGGTGTGCAACTGGCCCGCGGATACCTCAACCAACCCGCCACCACAGCCGCCACATTCGTGGCGAATCCGTTCGGTGCGCCGGGCTCACGCATGTACCGCGTCGGCGATCTGGCCCGCTGGAGACCCGATTACACCCTGGAATACCTCGGGCGCACCGATTTTCAGGTCAAAATCCGTGGCCAGCGCATCGAACTCGGCGAAATCGAATCCGTCCTCGCCGGACACCCCGATGTGGCGGCAGCAGTGACCGTAGGCGTAGCGACCGACAGCGGCCCCAGACTAGCCGGGTACGTGGCGCCTGCTCAGTGTGATATCGACACCACGGAACTGTTGAACTATGTCGCGCAGCGCTTGCCCTCGCATATGGTGCCGGACACAGTAATAGTGCTCGACACGTTGCCGCTGTCGTCAGTGGGCAAAGTCGACCGTGCGGCGTTGCCGGAACCGGTGTTTGCCACCACGACCACCGAATTCGTCGCGCCGCGCAACGCGGCCGAGCAGATTGTCGCGGATGTCTGCGCGGAAGTTCTGGGCATTGAGCGAGTCGGCGTCCTCGACAGCTTCTTCGATCTCGGCGGCAACTCACTGTCGGCTACTCGCGCGGCAGCGCGGCTGAGCAGCGCGTTCGGCGTCGACGTTCCACTGCGCACACTGTTCGAGGCGGCGACCATCGCGGCGTTGGCGGAGCATCTTCGCACCGCCGACGCGGGAGGACGGGCACCACTCGAGCCGCAAGAGCGTCCGGACCGGATCCCGCTGTCGCCCGCTCAGGCCCGCATGTGGTTCCTCAACCAGTTCGACACCAGCTCTGCGGTATACAACGTTCCGCTGGTTGTGCGCATGTCGGGAAACCTCGACGTAGCTGCCATGCAAGCCACGATCGCGGATGTGCTCGACCGACATGAATCCCTCCGCACCATCTACCCGGACAGCGAAAGCGGACCGCACCAGGTGATCGTCCCGGTGGATACCGTCCTACCGAAGTTGGCGCCGGTGACCGTCGCGGCGGGTGAAGTCGAGGCATGGATTATCGCCGAAGTGGCGGTCGGGTTCGACGTCACGTCCGCGGTGCCATGCCGGATCACATTGCTGCGCAGCGCATCCGACGAACACACCCTGGTTCTCGTGGTTCATCACATCAGCATCGACGGGTCATCGCTCGGCCCGCTCGCCGCAGACCTGATGACCGCCTACCAGGCCCGCGCTCGGCAGCAGGCGCCGCAATGGGCGCCGCTGCCCGTGCAGTATGCGGATTACGCTCTGTGGCAACGAAAGCTGCTCGGCACCGAGGACGACCCGCACACTGCCACTGTCGCCCAGACCGGATATTGGCAGGCAGCCCTCGCCGATCTGCCCGAGGTGCTCGACCTGCCTACCGACCGTCCACGGCCGGTGAAGCAGTCGTTCCACGGCGCGACAGTGTCGACGACATTGCCTGCCGACCTCCATCGTGACCTGGCCGTGCTGGCCCGCCGCCACGACACAACGGTCTTCATGGTGACGCACGCGGCGTTCGCGGCGTTGCTGGCGCGACTGTCGGGAACCGGCGACATCGCGGTCGGCACACCCATCGCGGGTCGCGGCGATCCCGGACTCGACGGCCTGATCGGCATGTTCGTCAACACGCTGGTGTTGCGGGCGCACATCGAGCCCGATGCCTCCTTCACCCGGATTCTGGAACAAGTCCGGGCCACCGATCTGGCTGCCTTCGAGAACGCCGACATTCCATTCGAACGCCTCGTGGAGGTACTGAACCCGCCGCGCACAACCGCACACGCACCGTTGACGCAGGTCGGATTCTCGTTCCAGAACATCGAGATCCCCACGGTGACGTTCGAGGGCCTGACGGTTTCGGCTCGCATGGCCGACTCGAGCGTGGCGAAATACGACCTGCATCTGAATCTCGTCGACGCTCTCGAGCCCGGCGGTGAACCGGGCGAGATGGCAGTCGAATTCGGTTACGCGACGGATCTGTTCGACGAGGCAACGATCACCACGATGTTCGACCGCTACCTGTTGCTCCTGCGTGCGGTCGTTGCCGATCCCACCCGGGCCATCGGCGACATCGACCTGCTGACCGCACACGAGGCGCGCGAACTGACAACGCGTTCGACAGGGGAGACGACGCACCAATCGAGCTCGACGATCGCGGACCTATTCGCCGCGCAGGCAGCGGCGACGCCCGAGTACACAGCGGTTCTCGACGCCGAGAACGGCGATCGGCTCACCTACCGTGAGTTCGCGGCGCGGGTGAATTCGCTCGCCCGAGTGCTGATCGGCCGCGGGGTCCGCCCGGAAACCGTTGTGGCAGTGGCGATGCGGCGCTCCATCGATCTGCTGACCACCCTGTACGCGATCCACGCGGCCGGTGCAGCCTATTTGCCCCTCGATCCGGATCACCCGTCCGACCGCGTGCGTGCCGTCCTCGATGCTGCGCGGCCGAGTGCGGTCCTCACCCGTCTGGTCGACAAGGTGAGTCTGCCCGATGGCGTGCCGGTGTGGTCGCTCGAGGAACTCGACGCCGAGCACACAGATCCGTCGACGGTGACCGACGCCGATCGGAGCCGGCCGCTGCATCCGGACGATCTGGCGTATGTCATCTACACCTCTGGCTCGACGGGTGTGCCGAAGGGCGTGGCGATTCCGCACGCCGCGGTGGTGAATCAACTCCGGTGGATGCGGGATCATTACCAGCTCGGTGGCGACGACGTCATGCTGCTGCGGACGCCGGTCACATTCGACCTGTCGGTCTGGGAGCTGTTCTCCGCGTTGATCTGTGGCGCATCTTTGGTTGTCGCGGGTCCCGACGCGCACGGTGACCCCGAGGCCGTGGCCCGGCTGATGGCAGCGCATCGGGTGACCACCGTGGATTTCGTACCGTCCTTGCTCTCGGCATTCGTCGAGGTGGCCGCCCCTCGCGAGCTCCTGGACCTCCGTCGTGTGCTGTGCATCGGCGAGGCGCTCCCGGCTGAAACTGTCCGCAGATTCCGGGATCTCAGTGATGCGCGCATCGACAACCTGTACGGGCCGACCGAGGCCGCGGTCAGCGTGACCGCCCACCGGATCGACGCGGTCGACGGCATCGCGGTGCCGATCGGCGTCCCTGAGGCGAATGTAGTTGTCCACGTGTTGGATTCGCGGTTGCATCCGGTTCCCGTCGGAGTGACCGGTGAGCTGTATCTGGGCGGTGTCCAGCTGGCCCGCGGGTACCACGAATGTCCCGGTCCGACGGCGGCGACGTTCATCGCCGATCCCTTCGGTGGTGCGGGCGGTTCTCGCCTGTATCGCACGGGCGACCTGGTGCGCTGGGACAAGGGCGGAGGCATCCGATATGTCGGCCGCGCCGACTCCCAGGTGAAGGTTCGCGGCCTGCGAATCGAACTCGGCGACATCGAAGCCGCGTTGCTCGCCAACGAGCAGGTGAGCGCGGCCGTCGCGCAGGTACACACCGACCGCGGTGAGCAGCGCTTGATCGCCTATGTGGTGGCCGGAGAAGCGCTCGATGCCAAGGAGATTCGGGGCTTTCTGCTGCAACGACTGCCCGCCTATATGGTGCCGTCACCGGTGGTCCGGATCGACTCGATCCCGCTCACGGCGAACGGCAAGGTCGACTACAGAGCTTTGCCCGTGCCGGATCCGAGCGCCTACGAGTCCGAGTACCGGGCGCCGCAGGGGCTCGTCGAGCAGACCATCGCTGGTGTTTTCGGCGAGCTTTTCGGCCTGCCCGAGATCGGTGCGGACGACAACTTCTTCGACCTGGGCGGAAATTCGCTCACCGCGACTCGCGCACTGAGCCGCATCGGCGACGTCGTCGATGTGTCCATACCGGTACGAGTGATATTCGAGGCGCCCACGGTTGCCGACCTGGCCGAGCGTATCTCGCAGTTGCGTGCGGTGCCGAGTCTTCCCGCGCCGACTCGGAAGCCGCGGCCGGATCGCCTTCCGCTGTCGCAGGCACAGGCTCGGATGTGGTTCCTCAACCAGTTCGATACCGATTCGGCCGGATACGTTGTGCCGCTCGCGATTCGGCTCGACGGTGTCCTCGATATCGATGCGCTGGTAGCGGCCGTCGGTGATGTCATCGAGCGGCACGAGAGCTTGCGCACCGTGTATCCGGCAGTCGACGGTACGCCCACTCAGGTCGTGCTGGACGCGGCCGATGTCGTCGCGAGGTGCGATCTCACGCCGCAGCCGATCGATGCGCGCGAGCTGTCACACCGGTTGGCCGAATTCTCGAGCATCGGATTCGATGTGGCGAAGGGTGTGCCGCTGCGGATAGAGCTGTACCAGCTGTCGGACGCGATCTGGACGGTGGCGCTGGCCGTGCACCACATCAGTTGCGACGGCTTTTCGGTGGCGCCGCTGGCCACCGATATCGTCACGGCCTATCAGGCGCGGTCCAGCGGGAACCCGCCGGACTGGGCGCCGCTGACAGTGCAGTTTGCCGATTACGCCCTCTGGCAGCGCGAGGTACTCGGCTCGGCGGACGACCCGGGTTCATACATCGCCCGCGACATCGCCTACTGGCGAACCCAACTCGCGGGCATACCCGACCTGATCGAGCTGCCGACCGATCGGCCGCGGCCGCTGGTGCAGACACAGCGCGGCGCGGTCATCCACGTGACGATCCCGGGTGGGCTGCAGGGCCGCGTGGAGGCGCTGGCGCGGCGAGCCGGGGCGACGACGTTCATGGTTGTGCACACGGCCTTGGCGGTATTGCTGTCGAGATTGTCCGGCAGCGACGACATCACCATCGGCGTGCCACACGCCGGCCGCGGCCACCGATCACTCGACAACCTTGTCGGGATGTTCGTCAACACCTTGGTGATGCGCACCCGGATCGCACCCGATCAGACATTCTTCAGCCTGCTGAATCAGGTGCGCCGCACCGACCTCGAGGCATTCGACCACACCACCGTCCCGTTCGAACAGCTGGTGGAGACACTCAATCCCGCGCGGTCCACAGCGCACACACCGCTGTTCCAGGTCATGCTCGCCTACCAGAACATGGTGCAAGCAGGCGTCGAACTTCCGGGTCTCGCTATCGAGAACGTCGACCCGGGCGACAGTGCCGCGATCTACGACATGCTGATGATGATGACGGAGCGGCACGGCACACACAACGAGCCGACCGGTATGACGCTGCGCCTGACGTACGCCACGGACCTGTTCGACGAGGACTCCGTACGGCGTTTCGCCGAACAATTCATGCGCGTCCTCGACGCCGCCGCGACCAAGGCCGGCTCGCCCCTCGACAGGATCGAGCTGCTCGACGGCACAGAGCGGCACCTGCTGCTGGAGCGATGGAACGACACCGGCGGCGCCGTCGCGACGGGCCGGACCCTGGTCGACGCTTTCGACGAACAGGTCGCACGCACTCCGGACGCTCCGGCGATCTGCCTTCCAGCGGGTAACGTTTGGACCTACCGGGATTTCGACGCCCGCGTCAATCGTCTGGCCCGATGGCTCATCGCCCGCGGTGCGGGGCCGGAATCCGTTGTGGCGGTGGCTATCCGCCGGTCGGCTGAGCTCGTTACAGCGCTGTACGCGGTGGCCAAGGCGGGCGCCGCGTTCCTTCCGATCGATCCGGATCATCCGAGCGGGCGGATCGCCGGCCTGCTGAATGCGGCGCAGCCGCTGGTGGTGCTCACGACATCCGCGGACGGCGACCAACTGCCGGATGGATTCGAATCCGCGCGCGTCGATCGCGTGGATCTGGCCGGTGTGCCCGATGCCCCGATCACGGACACGGAGCGGCGCGCGCCGCTCCGGCCGGACAACATCGCCTACGTCCTGTTCACCTCCGGCTCCACCGGCGTGCCCAAGGGGGTCGCCCTGACCCATGCCGCGACCGTGAGCCAGTTGGCGTGGGCGCAGCAGCAGTGGCCACACGACGCGTCCGACACGGTGCTGTACAAGACACCGATCACCTTCGACATCGCGGTGTGGGAGTTGTTCTGGCCACTGCAGACCGGTGCGCAGATCATCGTCGCTGAACCCGACGGGCACCGCGACCCGGTGTACCTGGCAGGTGTCATCGCAAGTCATCAGGTCACCACGGTCCACTTCGTCCCGTCGATGCTCGATGTTCTCCTCGAATCCACGGGCGCTGCACAGCTGCCATCGATCCGGCGGGTATTCGTCGCGGGTGAGGCGCTGGCGCAGGGCACTGTCGACGCTGCGGCGCGTGTGTTCGTGAATGCGGATCTGGTGAACTGGTACGGCCCGGCGGAGGCGGAGGTCGTCACGGCTGCGCGGTGCCTGCCAGGCGTGACAACCCATGCGACGGTCCCAATCGGTGCGCCTGTGTCCGGCATGGAGGTCTACGTGCTGGATTCGCGGTTGCGACCAGTGCCGATCGGTGTCGTCGGCGAACTGTACGTGTCGGGCGTCCAGCTGGCGCGCGGATATCACGCGCGCGCCGACCTCACCTGCGGCGGCTTCGTCGCGCACCCGTTCGGTGCGGCGGGGCAGCGACTGTATCGCACCGGCGACCTGGTCCGGTGGACGAAAACTCGGGAGCTGGAGTTCTTGGGCCGCAGTGACTTCCAGGTGAAGGTCCGCGGTCAGCGGGTGGAACCGGGTGACATCCAAGCGGCGCTGCTTGCGATTGCGCAAGTCGCGCGGGCTGTGGCCGTCGTGACGGCGGAACGAGTCGTCGGATATGTGACGCTGGCACCGGGTGCGGTGACCGATGGCCGCGCGATTCGCGATCAGCTCACTCGCTCGCTGCCGTCGTACCTGGTTCCGGCCGGTGTCCAGGTGCTCGATTCGATGCCGCTCACCGCGAACGGCAAGCTCGACCGAGCCGCGTTGCCGCAGCCGGTGTTCGACGACGGCGAGGAATTCGTCTCGCCTCGAACCGATCGCGAGGTGGCGCTTGCGAGAATTGTCGCCGAACTCACGAGCGCCGACCGGGTGAGCGTGACGGCGAACGTCTTCGAGATCGGTGTCAACTCGCTCTCGGCTGCCCAGATCGCGGCGCGGGCCGAGGCAGCTCTCGGTGTCGAGGTCGGCATCCGTGACATTTTCGACGAACCGACGATTGCCGGATTGGCCGAACAGATCGCGATGCGTACCCGTTCTACGGTGATTCCGCTCGTGCCGCGACCACGCCCCGCGGCCGTCCCGTTGGTGGCGGCTCAACGACGCATATGGTTCCTCAACCAGTTCGACACGGCCTCGGCGGCATACAACATCTGTTTCGCGGCCCGGTTGACCGGACCATTGGATGTCGACGCGTTGCGAGCGGCGTTCCTCGACGTGTTGACCCGGCATGAGCCGTTGCGGACGGTGTATCCCGCTGTCGACGGTGAACCGTGTCAGGTCGTGCAGGATGTCGCGGCGATAGCCGCAGACATGGTGTTGGATCCGGAGCCGGTCGTCGACGACACAGAGCTGGCCGACCGGATCCAGCGGGCCGTCGGGACGGGTTTCGATATCGCGGAATCCGCGCCCGTCCGGGCGCGGCTCTATCGCATCGGCGCCGACGATCATGTGATGGTGCTCGTGATTCATCACATCGCGGCCGACGGCTCGTCGATGGCGCCGCTCGCCCGCGATGTGTTCGCCGCCTACCGGACACGTGTGGATGGTCGCGCGCCGCAGTGGGAATCGCTGGAAGTCCAGTATGCCGACTACGCGATGTGGCAGCAGGAGATGCTCGGCTCCGAGGACGATCCGGCGTCGGTGATCGCGCGGCAGATCGCGTACTGGAGCGAGGTTCTCGGCGATGCCCCGGAACTGCTCGGCCTGCCGACCGATCGGCCTCGGCCCGCCACGATGTCGATGGACGGTGGCAACGTTCGCTTCGGCATGTCGACGCGGCTGCACGACGACATCGTGCGGCTGGCACACCGTGAGGGCGTCACCGTGTTCGTCGTGCTGCACGCGGCGTTGGCGATTCTGTTGGCTCGCACCGCGCACAGCGAGGACGTCTCGGTCGGCACTCCGGTCGCCGGTCGTGGCAGGCGGGCCCTGGACGATCTGGTCGGCATGTTCGTCAACACCGTGGTGTTGCGCACACGGGTTCGCGACGACCGGTCGTTCCGGGACCTGTTGGCGGAGGTACGCGGCGTCGACCTGGAGGCGCTCGCACACGCGGATCTGCCCTATGAAAGGCTCGTCGACGTCCTCGATCGTCCTCGCTCGACGGCGTATTCGCCGCTGTATCAGGTGATGTTCGGGTTGCAGAACACGCGCGCGGCTCGATTCGAGCTGCCCGGTATCGATGTCGAACTCCTCGACCCGGGCATTGCGCAGGCCAAGACCGACCTCACCGTGCTGCTGACCGAACGCCTCGAGGGCGATCGGCCTGCCGGTATCGACGGCGAGATCATCTACGCCACAGACCTGTTCGTCGAATCGACCGCCGAATCGCTTGCCGAGCGGTTTATTCGTGTCCTCGAAGCAGTCACCTTCGATCCGACCCGGCCGATAGGCGACATCGGGCTGCTGAGCGCTGAGGAGGCAGAACGCCTCCTCCCGGCACGTGGTGGCGACACCACACCCCCGTGCCTGCTTCCCGTTCTGTTGGCGTCGGCCGTGGCAGCAGACCCATCTGCGATTGCCCTGATCGGGGACAGCGAGACCCTCAGCTACGGGGAGCTCGACCGTCGGGCCAACCAGCTCGCCGGTCACCTGCTCGTCCAGGGTGTCGGACCCGGAGTGTTCATAGCCCTCGCCGTGCCGCGGTCGGTCGACTATCACATCGCCATGTGGGCGATAGCGAAGACCGGCGCCACATTCGTCCCGGTGGATTTGCGGTATCCCATGGAGCGGATCGCGCACATGGTGAACGATTCCGGTGTCGAAGTCGGGATCACGCTCACGGCCGCACGCACGTCGTTGCCGGGTGGTGTCCGATGGCTGGTGCTCGACGACCCGCGTTCGGCCGCCGAAATCGCCTCGCACCCTGGCCGCGCGATCACCGACGCGGATCGCCCACGCGTATTGCGGATTCAGGATGCGGCGTATGTGGTCTATACGTCCGGGTCGACGGGAACGCCGAAGGGCGTTGTCGTCACGCACGAGGGGTTGGCGGGCTTCGCGGCCGAGCAGCGTGATCGTTATCGGGTGGACAGCACGTCGCGAGTGCTGCAAGTGGCGGCACCCGCCTTCGATGCGGTCCTGCTCGAGGCATTGATGGCGCACGCGGCCTGCGCGTCGTTGGTCGTGTCGCCACCGGAGGTGTTCGGCGGCCCGGATCTGGCCGAGTTGATCAAGGCGCATCAGGTGTCCCATGCGTTCCTGACACCGAGTGTGTTGGCGACGATGTCGCCTGCCGGTCTCGATTCGGTGCGGATGCTGGCGGTCGGCGGTGAGATGGTGGCTACGGATGTGGTTGCTGCCTGGGCGCCGGGCCGGCGGTTGCACAACATCTACGGTCCGACGGAGACGACGATCGTGATCACGATGAGTGACCCGGTGCAGCCCACCGACGTGATCACGATCGGCGGTCCGATCCGTGGTGCGGAGGCCGTGGTCTTGGACGCGCGGATGCGGCCGGTGCCGGTCGGAGTAGCGGGGGAGCTGTACCTTTCGGGTGCTCAGCTGTCGCGCGGGTACCTGAATCGGCCTGCGGCGACGGCGGGCGCGTTCGTGGCGAATCCATACGGTGAACCGGGTTCGCGGATGTATCGCACCGGCGACATCGTCCGCTGGACCGCGCGGGGCGCGTTGGAATACATCGGCCGCATCGACTTCCAGGTCAAGATTCGTGGTCAGCGCATCGAACTCGGCGAGATCGACGCCGCGCTGCTCGCGCATCCCAGGGTGGCCTCCGCTGTGACGGTGAGTCGCAGCGGATCCGGCGGGCAACCTACGCTCGCCGCGTACATCGTGCCGGAGCTCGGAACGGTCGTCGAACCGAGCACCGTGCTCGAGCATGTCGCTGCCGTATTGCCCGCGCACATGGTGCCGTCGACGCTAACGGTGCTCGACCGCATGCCGCTCGCTTCGACCGGCAAGGTGGATCGGAAGGCGCTGCCGGAACCCGTCTTCGAAACCGTCGGAGATGATGCCGTCGCGGCATCGACCGACCTGGAACGCGCCATCGCCGCGGTCTTCGCGGACGTACTCGGGATAACGTCGGTCGGCGCGACAACCTCGTTCTTCGCGCTCGGTGGTGATTCCATCATGTCGATCCAGTTGGCATCCCGACTGAAATCCGCGGGTGTCGTCGTGACAGCTCGGGATGTATTCGAGCGCAGGACCGTTCGCGGGTTGGCGCTGGTGGCCGCGGCTTCCGAACGGGTGTCGCTCGAGGAGCTGCCCGGGGGCGGGGTGGGCGAAATCCCGTTGACGCCGATCGTGTCCTGGTTCGCCGACCGAGTCGGGGTCGCTGATCGGTTCGCCCAGTCGATGCTGGTGCGGTTGCCGCGTGACGCGCGAGTCGACGACGTGACCTCGACCGTGCAGGCGGTGCTCGAACGGCACGACATGTTGCGCTCGAGGCTGCGCGAACGACGGCTGGACGTGCTGCCCGAAAGCGCCGCCGATGCCGCGGGTTCGGTTCTGACCCGCACATTCCGTGCGGACGAGGCTCCGGGCAGCGACGGTTTCACCGCCGTGGTGGAAGAGGCATTGGCCGAGGCATCCGACGGTCTCGATCCGGCCGAGGGCCGGATGCTGCAGGTCGTGTGCCTGCTTCCCGAACCGGGCGTCGATGCCGATGCCCGTGCCCTCATCGTGATCCATCACCTGGCTGTCGATGGGGTGTCGTGGCGGATCCTGGTTCCCGACTTCGTGGCTGCCTGGCAACAGATCACGCAGGGGCAACCGGTGGAGTTGCCCGCGCAGGGCACGTCCATGCGTCGGTGGGCGCACGCGTTGGCCGCCGCTGCCGCGGGTCGCGCTGGTGAGTTCGAGCTGTGGCACCGGATGAGTGCGGCTGCCGATCCGCTGCTCGGCCGTGCGGCATTGGATCCCGCCGTCGACATCCAGTCAACTGTGCGGCATCTGGCGGTGTCCATCCCGACGGAGGTTACTTCGGCGTTGCTCGACGCGGTGCCCGAAGCCGTTCGCGGCGGCGTCGACGATGCGCTGCTGGCCGGTCTGGCCGTGGCGGTGACCCGCTGGCGCAGGCGGCGCGGCCTCGCTCACGAGGGCATGAAAGTCCTGCTGGAGGGCCATGGGCGTGCGGAGCAGATTGCTGCGGGAGCAGACGTCTCACGCACCGTGGGGTGGTTCACCAACGCGTATCCGGTTGCGCTCGACCTGAGCGGGATCGAGGACACGGACCCGCGCGCGGCGGTGAAGTCCGTGAAAGACCAGCTGCGCGACATCCCGGACAAGGGAATCGGTTACGGCCTGCTGCGCTATCTGAACACCGACACGGCGGACCGCCTCGCAGCGTCGCCCGAGCCGCAGATCAGTTTCAATAATCTCGGCCGCGTCGGCGTCGATCTCACGACATTGTCGGAGGTCGCGTGGATTCCGACCGAGGAGGAGTTCGATAGACGGGCCGCATTCGATCCGGACATGCCTGCGGTAGCGGTCGTCACGATCGATGTGAATATCGTGGACGCCGAGGCCGGACCTCAGCTGTCGGCGCACGTCGGCTACGCCTCGCGCTTGCTCGACCACGATGACGTGGCCGAACTCGTCGACGAATGGATCGACGCCGTGACCGGGATCGCCACGGCGGCCCGCGCGAACAATGACTGGGGACTCTCCCGAGCAGACGTTCCCCTCGTCGACCTCACGCAGCCCGACCTGGACGCGTTCGCCGACCGGTACGGACCGCTGACCGACGTATGGTCGCTGGCACCGCTCCAGGCGGGGCTGCTGTTCCACGCCGAGCTCGCCGCCGGCGAACTCGATGTCTACACGGCGCAATCGGTAGTCGCCCTTGCCGGCGTCGTCGACGAGAACCGGCTCGAGCGTTCTGCGAGCGCCTTGCTCGAGCGGTATCCCAACCTGCGGGCCGCCTTCACCCGAACGGCCGACGGCGTTCCTGCACAGGTTGTTCCCGCCGACACCGCCGTGTGCTGGCGCAGAATCGATCTGACCGACAGCACAATGGAACTGGATGAGCTGATCGCAGCCGAACGGGCGGTCACCTTCGATCCCGCCGATCCACCGCTGCTGCGGTTCTTGATCGTTGCCATAGCGCCGCAAGACTTCCGGCTGGTGCTGACGGCGCACCACCTCCTGCTGGACGGCTGGTCGCTGCCGCTACTGTGGCGTGAGCTGATCGGCTTGTATGCGGTGGACACACAGGCGGACCTGTTGCCCGCCGTGGCGTCGTACCGCGATTACCTGGACTGGCTGGACCAGCGCGAGTGGTCCACCGGCATCGAGGTATGGCGAGACGCGCTGCGCGATTTCACCGAACCCACGTTGGTCGCCGATTCGCGCGCGGATGCGACCGTGGATATCCCGATCGATCTCGCGATTGTCCTCGATCGCGCCGTCACGGACGAGTTGGTGGAGTTCGCTCGGGCACAAGCGGTGACGATGGCAACGATCGTGCAGTTCGCCTGGGCGCTGGTACTGGGCAACCTGCTCGGCGTTGAACGCGTGGTATTCGGTAGCACGGTCTCCGGACGTCCCGCCGACCTGCCGGGCGTCGAGTCGATGATCGGTCTGTTCATCAATACAATCCCGGTCGCCGCCGACATGCGCCGGGATCTGACCATCGAGGACGCGCTGAACCGATTGCAGGCCGCCAACACCCGTCTGCTCGACCACCACTACCTCGAACTGTCGCAGATCATGACGGCCACGGGCAGCACCCAGCTGTTCGACAGCCTGGTCGTCTTCGAGTCGTATCCGGTCGACAGCAGCGGCTTGGGTGATGCCGACATCGATGGTATGCGGGTGGTCTCGGCGGAAGGAAGTGACGCCGCGCACTATCCGATCACCGTGCAGGCGCACCACACCGACGAGTTGCACGTCAGAATCCGTTACCAGCGGGCCCGCATCGACGAGGTAACGGCGGCCGCTCTCGCCGCCCGTATCGAAACAGTGCTGCGCACGGTCACGACCGATCCGGGCACGCCACTCGGTGCCATCGATCTGCTGTCCACGCGCGAGCGGTGCGAGCTGGTGCCCGCTTCGGGTGGCAGCGCCGAGGCACCGCGCCTGCTGGCAGAGTTGCTATCAGCGGGTGGAGCCGCGAATCCCGCTGCGGCGGCATTGATTTCGGGCGAGCGCACGGTGTCCTACACCGAGCTGGACGCCTGGTCGAACCAGGTGGCGCGATACTTGATCGGGTGCGGCGTAGGCCCGGGTGATCAGGTCGCGCTGGTCATGCCGCGGTCGGTGGAGTTCGTAGTCGCGCTGTGGGCGGTGACCAAAGCGGGTGCGGGGTTCGTGCCGGTCGATACCCGGAATCCGGCCGAGCGGGTCGCGCTCATGGTGGCCGACTCCAATGTGCAGGTGGCGGTCACGGTCTCGGCGTCGCGGGACCTGCTTCCCCGGGCGGTGCGCCTGCTGGTTCTCGATGATCCGGACACCGCTGAGTCGATCGCCTCGCGATCGACAGCCGCCGTGACCGACGCGGAATGCGTGCGTACCCCGCACGTCCGGGATGCGGCATACGTGATCTACACCTCGGGGTCGACAGGGACACCGAAGGGGGTCGCGGTCACCCACGAGGGGCTGGCGAATTTCGCATCAGTGCAGCGTGACCGCTTCGATGTGGACAGCGGGTCACGAGTGCTGCACGCCGCCGCTCCCGGCTTCGACGTGCTGGTGCTCGAGGTGCTGCTGGCGCATGCCAACGGTGCGGTGCTGTTGGTGCCGCCGCCGGATCTGTTCGCGGGCGAAGCGCTGGGGGAACTGATTCGGGCGCAGCGGGTTTCGCACGCGTTCCTGACACCGAGCGTGCTGGCGACAATGTCGCCCGCCGGACTGGAATCATTGCGGGTGCTGGCGGCCGGTGGTGAGGCGGTGTCGCCGGAAACGGTCGCGATGTGGGCGCCGGGCCGGCTTCTGTTGAACGGATACGGTCCGACCGAAACCACGATCCTGGTCGGCATCAGCGAGTTGTTCCCCGGTGACGTGGTGACGATCGGCCGTCCGATCCGTGGTGTCGAGGCCGTTGTGCTGGATGAGTGGTTGCGGCCGGTGCCGGTCGGGGTAGCGGGGGAGTTGTACCTCGCGGGCGTGCAACTGGCACGCGGATACGTGAACCGGCCTGCGACAACAGCGGTGGCGTTCGTGCCGAACCCGTTCGGTGCGGCAGGCTCGCGCATGTACCGCACCGGCGACCTGGCCCGTTGGACACCGGAGCACACCTTGGAATACCTCGGCCGCCGCGATTTCCAGGTCAAGATTCGCGGTCAACGCATCGAACTCGGTGAGATCGAATCCGTCCTGGCCGGGCATCCCGGGATCGAACATGCGGTGGTGGCGCTGCGGAAGGACGAACGTGGCATCGACCGACTCGTCGGCTACTTCGTCAGCGCCGAGGATGTAGATCCGAACGATGTCCGGGCCGCCGCACGGTTGCGACTGCCTGCGCACATGGTGCCCGACGTGTTCATGACGCTCACCGAATTGCCCCTCACCACCACCGGCAAACTCGACCGCGGGGCGCTTCCCATGCCGGAGTTCTCGGACGGTCGGTGGATCGCCCCGCGCACCGACGCCGAGCGGCACATCGCGGAAGTGTTCGGGAACGTCTTGGGCATCGAGAGAATTGGGGCAACGGACAGCTTCTTCGACCTCGGTGGCAATTCGCTGTCGGCAACGCGGGTGACTGCCCAGCTGAGTACGGCACTCGGAGTGAGCATCGGCGTCCGGGACCTGTTCGAAGCATCGACAGTCGCCGAGCTCGCCGCGCGTCTGGCTACTTTCGACCGGAACATCCGGGTGCGGCTGGCACCGCGAACTCGGCCTGCTCTTGTGCCGCTTTCGCCGGCGCAGCAGCGGATGTGGTTCCTCAATCAGTTCGATACCTCGGTCGGCGCGTACAACATCCCGCTGGTGATTCGGCTGAGGGGCGAGCTCGACATCGCCGCGCTGCGACACGCGTGCGAACTGGTGATCGAACGGCACGAGTCGCTCCGCACCAAGTTCCCGATGATCGACGGATCGCCTCATCAGGTCGTTGTCGCCGTCGAGGAGGTCGCGCCCGTACTGACTCCGGTCAAGGTCGACGAAGAGCATGTGATGGAGCGGGCGGCCGCCGCGGTCTCGGCGAGCTTCGATGTGACACAGGCGCCGCCGTTGCGCGCCGAGTTGTTCGCCCTCGATGCCCGGGATCACGTTTTGGTGATCACCGTGCATCACATCTGCGCCGACGGACAGTCGATGATGCCGCTCGCGCGGGACGTGGCAGCGGCCTACCAGGCGAGTAGGCAAGGGACAGAGCCGATGTGGCCGGTCCTTCCGATCCAGTACGCGGACTACACGTTGTGGCGGCGCGAGGTGCTCGGCGATGAGCACGATCCCGACTCGGTAATGTCCGGGCAGTTGCGATTCTGGAAGGACACACTCGGCGGGCTGGCCGAGCTGCTCGAGTTGCCGACCGACCTGCCCCGACCGCCGGTTGCGTCCATGCGCGGCCGCGCAGTCGATTTCGAGATTTCCGCGCAGTTGCGGGCGCGGATCGAGGTGGTTGCGCGCGAGGCGAACTCCACGGTCTTCATGGTCCTGCACGCCGCGTTGACCGTCCTGCTGTCAAGGCTGGCAGGCGTCGACGACGTCGCGATAGGCATACCGGTGGCCGGCCGTGGGGAGCGCGAACTCGACGATCTGATCGGCATGTTCGTCAATACGGTCGTATTGCGGTCGCGGGTGTTGTCGCATCAGCCGTTCGCCGAATTGCTCGCCGCGACGCGCGAGACGGACCTGGCCGCGTTCGCACATGCGGATGTGCCCTTCGAACAGGTCGTGGAGGCGCTGAATCCGCCCCGGTCCACCGCGCATCTTCCGGTGTACCAGGTGACGCTGGACGTCCAGAACCTGAGCAAAGCCGCGTTGGAGTTGCCTGGGCTCACCGTCGAGCCGGTCGAGAACGGCTTCGATCAGGCGCAGGCGGACCTGAGCGTGAAGCTTGTCGAGTGGTTCAGTGACCAGGGGCATCCGGCTGGTATGGCGGGGCGACTGACCTTCGCCACCGACCTCTTCGTCGAGGAGACGATGACTCGGTTCGCGCAAGCGTACGTGCGGATTCTGGAGGAGGTGACCACGAATCCGGAATCCGTTGTCGGCGATATCGACATCGTGGATCCGGTGCAGCGGCGCGCATTGCTGGACGTGGCCGGGGACGACGGTGTCGCGGTCGCGGACGTGACGCTCGCGGAGCTGTTCACCGCCAGGGCCGTCGCACAGCCGGATGCGGTTGCGGTGACCGATGGTGAGTCGCAGCTGACCTACGCGGAGCTGGATCGGCGCTCCGCCCTGGTGGCCGCTCGGCTCAGCGAGCACGGTGTGGGGCCGGAATCGCTGGTGGCAGTGGCGTTGTCGCGGTCGATCGAACTGATCGTCGGCCTGCTCGGAGTTATCCGAGCGGGCGCGGGGTATCTGCCGCTGGATGTGGCGTATCCGCCGGAGCGATTGCGGTTCATGCTCGACGACGCAGATCCGGCAGCCGTGTTGACGTCAGCCGACCTGGTGTCGGCGGTACCGGAGTACGCGGCGCCGGTGGTGCGCGTCGAGGATTGCGTGGACGCCGTCGCGGGCAGTTCCGGTCCGGTGGTGTCGGGCGTGCGGCCGGACAATGTTGCCTACGTGATCTACACCTCGGGCTCGACGGGCCGCCCCAAGGGGGTGACGGTCAGCCATCGGGAAGTGGTCACATTGTTCACCAACGCGGCCGAACGATTCGACGTCGGTCCCGACGACGTGTGGACGATGTTCCATTCGTACGCCTTCGATTTCACGGTGTGGGAAATCTGGGGCGCATTGCTATCCGGTGGCAGGCTGGTCGTTGTCGGCCACGACACCTCCAGGTCGCCGGAGGCGTTCGTGGACGTCGTGGCGCGGGAGCGCGTGACGGTGTTGAGCCAGACCCCGTCGGCGTTCTACGGGTTCGTCGATGCGGAGCGCGAGTATCGGGAATCTGGTTGTCCTGCTGGTGATCTCGCCTTGCGGTATGTCGTTTTCGGTGGTGAGGCATTGGATGCGTCGCGGTTGACCGGCTGGTTTGCCGCGCACGAGCCGGGATCGCCGCGATTGGTGAACATGTACGGGATCACCGAGACGACTGTGCATGTGACGTTCTCCGAGATCGATCAGGCGGGCGTAGCCCAGATCGGATCGCCGCTACCGGGGTTGCAGGTGTATGTGCTCGATGACCGGCTGCATCCGGCGCCGATCGGCGCCGCCGGGGAGATCTATGTGGCCGGTGGGCAACTCTCGCGTGGCTACCTGGGAGCTCCGGCGTTGACGGCGGGCCGATTCGTGGCGAACCCGTTCGATCCGGCTGGCGCCCGGTTGTATCGGTCAGGAGATGTCGGCCGGTGGCGGAAATCCGCGCGCGGGCTGGAGTTGGTGTACGTCGGCCGGGCCGACGCGCAGGTGCAGTTGCGCGGTTTCCGGATCGAGATGGGTGAGGTCGAGTCGGCGCTGCTCCGGCATCCACGCGTGACACGGGCCGCGGTGGCAGTGCATCGCCACGATCGTGGCGTGGATCAGCTGATCGGTTACGTCGTGGGCGTCGATGGGCAGCAGATCGATCCGGGCGAGGTCCGGGAGACCGCTGCTCAGGTGTTGACGAGCTATATGGTGCCGTCGGCGATCATGGTATTGCCCGATCTGCCGTTGACGGTCAACGGCAAGCTCGATCGAAAGGCACTGCCTGCTCCTGATTTCGACGTATCAGCACACGAGTTCGTCGCGCCGCGGACCCGTACGGAAAAGGTGATCAGCGATGTTTACGCGCAGGTCCTGGGAGTCCAGCGCGTAGGGGCATCGGACGGGTTCTTCGATTTGGGCGGCAATTCGCTGCTGGCAACGATGGTGGTGACCGAGCTGCGTGCTCACGGTGTGGCGATCGCATTGCCGTGGATGTTCGACGATGCGACGCCGAAGGCGCTGGCGGCCAGGGCCGACGACGCGGATGGCGTCTCCGGGCTGCAAGTGTTGCTTCCGTTGCGTGCGAGCGGCCCGAAGCCTGCGATATTCGGTGTGCACCCTGCAGGCGGGTTGGCGTGGTTCTACGGCGGCGTGGTCGAACATCTGCACAAGGATCGGCCGATCCACGGCTTGCAGGATCCCCACGTCGTGGCGGGCGAACCACGTGCGGATTCCGTGGACGAACTGGCCGAACGCTATGTGGCCGAGATTCGCCGAGTACAGCCGACCGGACCGTATCACCTGCTCGGATGGTCGTTGGGCGGTGCAATCGCGCATGCTATGGCGATACTGCTCCAGCGCGATGGTGAGCAGGTCGGCATGCTGGCCCTGATGGACAGCGCCGGTGGCTCATCGGAGTCGCTGGTCGCCTCGACGATCACCACTGCGGACGAGGCCGCGCCGGGACAACTGATGGCCGACCTGCTCGGCGGCTGGCGGGAGCTGTTCGACCTCGGCGACGAGGTGACCGTGGACACCTACGAGCAAGCGTGGGCCGTCATCCGTGACCAAGTGACCGGAACCGGACTGTTCACCGCCGAACAGGCGGATCGGATGATGGAGAGCTTCGAGACCGCGAGCGGCATCGCCGACGCTTACCGGCCGGAAGTTTTCGACGGAGACCTGGTTTTCTTCACCGCAGGAAAAGACCGCGTCGACCACGACGCTGTCGCACAGACGTGGCGACCCCATATCACAGGCGACATTCACAACACGGTCATCGACGCACGTCACCTCGAGTTGACCCACCCGTATGCACTGGCCATCATCGGCCCGATTCTCGAAAGGTTCATGAACGAATGCTGATGACTCTTCAGCAACTCCGGCTCGACGACGGCAGGACCTTCGCCGTGCGGCAACATTGACACGACTGCCCTGAGAAGCTCGTGGTGACTGTGGTTGATGGAGTTTGGTTCTTGTGGCGCCGCCGTCACCGGTGGTGGCCTGGTAGGTGAATGCCGGCTCATCTTCGACAACCGGGTCCGAGAATCGGGCATGGTGAAGGACCGGAGAAAATGCCTGTCGGCCAATCTAATCGAGTCTTCTCCTCGCCGAACGTCCGCAGCGTTCATGTGTCACACCCCGGGTGCGGGACGATACCGGAGTCCGCGCCCTACAAGCCACCATTGCGGCCGCAGTCGTCAGAACAGGAAGACCCACTACTGGAAGAGGGTTCGACTTCATACCTTGACGCCGATCCACCGAGCAAACGCATCGAGGCTGCCCACCGGGCGGCGCATGGGTCGAGCCGAGCACCCACGCCCGCGCGTGCCCGCGGGCATTCCCACTGTCGCGCATGGCTGGTATGTGATGACTCGCCACGTCGCTGCCGCAGCAGCAACGCATCGACCTGCCTGGCCGAACATGACCTGCCACTACTTGGGACGGTATCGAGGTCCACCTCGGGCCCGTCTCCTGTTCATCAACCGTGACGGCGGTTGCTCACGAATCCTAGCGGGCGCGTTGCGGAGTCACGGATTTAGGCAGCACCAGCGGTTATAGTGTAGTTATCGGTTGCGGGGCGAGGGGAGCCTGCCGTTGTCTGACATATCGAAAGTTGAGCTGTACGCGGCTATCCGCCAGGATCTTCGTGCCGGCCTATCCAAGCGTGCCATCGAGCGCAAGCACAGGGTCGGGTGGCGTACGGTGGCCAGCGCGACGGAGTCGCTGTGGCCCGAGCCGCGTAAGGGGTATCCGCCGCGACCACAGAAGCTGGATCCCTACAAGCCGTTCATCGACGATGTTCTGCGCGCCGATCTGGATGTGCCTCCTGGGCAACGTCACACGGCGACCCGGATCTATCACCGTTTGCTCGAAGAGCATGGCGTGCGGGACGTGTCGTATCAGCGAGTCAGTGCCTATGTCCGCGAACGCAAACCACAGCTACAGGCGGAACAGGTGACAGCCCGTCGCCGTTCCGAACGGCTCATCAAGGCCGCCGGGTTCCCTCGCTCTAAAACGTTGCGTGACTTCGATTTCGGTGCCAACCTCAGTGTCGACCCTGCCATGATCCGCACTCTCGCTACATGCGACTGGGTCAAGGAAGGGCTGCCGTTGTGCTTGATCGGTGACTCCGGCACCGGGAAATCCCATCTGCTCATCGCCTTGGGCGCCGAGGCGGCGAAAGCCGGATACCGCGTCAGATACACCCTGGCTGCCAGGCTGGTCAACAAACTGATCGAAGCCGTCGATGGCAAACGGCTCACCAATACCATCGCCCGCTACAGCGGCGTCGATCTGCTCTGCATCGACGAACTCGGCTACACAGAACTGGACAGACGCGGCGCCGAATTGCTGTTCCAGGTGCTTACCGAACGCGAGGAGCGGAAGTCGGTCGCGATCGTCTCCAACCGCAGCTTCGCCGGCTGGTCCAAAACCTTCACCGACCCCGGGCTCTGCGCCGCCATCATCGACCGACTTACCTTCGGCGGCAACATCATCGAGACCGGCACCCGCAGCTATCGCGGTGCCCATGCCAAGGCAACCGAACCCACCGACAAACCCCGCTGACCTGCCCGAGCCTCGACTCACGCCGACGATGCCGTCGAGCCTGCCGCTGCGTCTGCTCAACAAGCGGCTCGTCGGCGCCCCTGCTTCGGATCCATTGGATGGCCCGGACCGTATGTGAGAAACAAACGTTCCGAATTCGGAAACGGTACGCATCGCTGATGCCGTCGAAATTCGCTAATAACTCGATATGAAGCGCCGTCGAAATTCGCGTAAATCGCCGTCGGAATTCGCGGTAAAACGCCGTCAGAATTCGCGGTAAAACGCTGTCGGAATTCGCGAAAATTCTACTTAAACTGCTGCTGACCTGGCCAGTCTCGCGGCTTGTATTCAAAATAAACTATTGCTCTCCGATTTCCGTAGACGTATGCTTGCGGATGGGTTTTTATCCACTCAAATGTCTGCTAGGAAAAATGTAGCCAATTCTAAATTATGGAGGAAGTGGCAGCGCGAACCTGGCGACGCCTCCTACTTGAAATGCAACTCCGTCACCGGCAACGGTGAGCCGCATTACTGACCGCTGGCAACGTCATCGGCGATACCGCTATGGCAGCGGTCAGGCTCTCGTGCCCCCACCCGGGGCCGGCTCCCGCCAGCACCACAATCTGCCCCGGCCCACTGCCCCCAGGCTCGGACCGACTCTCGAAGGAAGATACTCATGCCAACCATCACCTCCCTCTCTCCGACCTCGGGGCCCGCCTCAGGGAATACCAGTGTCACGATTACCGGCACCGGGTTCGTCCCTATTGTCACCAACGTGAAGTTCGGCGCGGTGGCGACCACTTTCACGGTGAACTCCCCCACGCAGATCACGGCCATCGCCCCTCCGGGGTCGGGTACGGTGCAGGTCACCGTCACCACGTCGGGTGGTGGTACCAGTAACGGTGTTTCCTACACTTATCTCCCGGTTCCTTCCCTGACCAGCGTGAGTCCCACTCAGGGGCCCACCACTGGCGGGAACACGGTCACCCTCACCGGCACCAATCTGGCAGGTGTCACCGCAGTCAGCTTCGGTGGTGCGGCGGCAACCTCCTTCACGGTCGTCTCGAACACGCAGATCACGGCTGTCGCTCCTGCTGGAACCGGCATTGTGCAGATCACCGTCACCGCCCCGGGCGGAACCAGCAACGGGGCGACCTACACCTATGTCGTCGTACCCACCATCACGTCCATCTCCCCGACCGCGGGACCCACCTCGGGCGGTACCAGTGTCACGATCACCGGCACCGGGTTCACCGGCCCCCTCACCGTGCGGTTCGGCACCACCGCCACCACCTTCACCGTGAATTCCAGCACGCAGCTCACCGCGATCGCCCCCCCGGGGACGGGCACGGTGCAGGTCACCGTCACCGGCTCGGGTGGTGCCAGCAACGGAGTGTCCTACACCTATGCCGGGGTTCCCGCCCTGACCAGCATCGCTCCCAGTTCAGGACCAGTGGTCGGCGGGACGACGGTCGTCCTCACCGGGACGGGGCTGTCCACTGCCACCGCGGTCAAATTCGGTGCTACACCGGCGACTTCGTTCACCGTGAACTCCGCCACTCAGATCACGGCCGTCACGCCCGCGGGAACCGGAACCGTGCAAGTCACCGTCACCACCGCGGGTGGAACAAGCAATGGTGTCGGCTTCACCTATGTCGCGGTGCCGACTCTGACCACGGTGGTTCCGAGTGCGGGTCCGGTGGCCGGTGGGACGACGGTTGTCCTGACCGGGACGAATCTGACCGGGGCCACGGCGGTGACTTTCGGTGTCACACCGGCGATCTCGTTCACCGTGAATTCCGCCACCCAGATCACGGCCGTCGCCCCGGCGGGTGCGGTCGGGACGGTTCAGGTCACCGTCACCACCGCGGGTGGAACAAGCAATGGTGTCGGCTTCACCTATGTCGCGGTACCGACTCTGACCACGGTGGTTCCGAGTGCGGGTCCGGTGGCCGGTGGAACAACGGTTGTCCTGACCGGGACGAATCTGACTGGAGCCACGGCGGTCAAGTTCGGTGTCACACCGGCGATCTCGTTCACCGTGAATTCCGCCACCCAGATCACGGCGGTCGCCCCGGCGGGTGCGGTCGGGACGGTGCAGGTCACCGTCACCACCGCGGGTGGAACAAGCAATGGTGTCGGCTTCACCTATGTCGCGGTACCGACTCTGACCACGGTGGTTCCGAGTGCGGGTCCGGTGGCCGGTGGAACAACGGTTGTCCTGACCGGAACGAATCTGACTGGAGCCACGGCGGTCAAGTTCGGTGTCACACCGGCGATCTCGTTCACCGTGAATTCCGCCACCCAGATCACGGCCGTTGCCCCTGCGGGAACGGGGACGGTGCAGGTCACCGCCACTACCGCGGGTGGAACCAGTAATGGTGTCGCCTACACCTATGTCGCGGTACCGGCCCTGACCGTGGTGGTTCCGAGTGCGGGTCCGGTGGCCGGTGGAACAACGGTTGTCCTGACCGGGACGAATCTGACCGCAGCCACTGCGGTGAGTTTCGGTGTCACACCGGCGATCTCGTTCACCGTCGACTCCGCCACTCAGATCACAGCGGTCGCCCCCGCGGGTGCGGTCGGGACGGTTCAGGTCACCGTCACTACCGCGGGTGGAACCAGTAATGGTGTCGGCTACACCTATGTCGCGGTACCGGCCTTGACCACGGTGGTTCCGAATGTGGGTCCGGTGGCCGGTGGAACAACGGTTGTCCTGACCGGAACGAATCTGACCGGGGCCACGGCGGTCGACTTCGGTGCTACACCGGCGACTTCGTTCACCGTCGACTCCGCTACGCAGATCACGGCGGTCGCCCCGGCGGGTGCGGTCGGGACGGTGCAGGTCACCGCCACTACCGCGGGTGGAACAAGCAATGGTGTCGGCTTCACCTATGTCGCGGTGCCGGCCCTGACCGTGGTGGTTCCGAGTGCGGGACCGGTGGCCGGTGGAACGACGGTTGTCCTGACCGGGACGAATCTGACGGGAGCCACTGCGGTGAGTTTCGGTGTCACACCGGCGACTTCGTTCACCGTGAACTCCGCCACCCAGATCACGGCCGTAGCCCCCGCTGGAACCGGAACCGTGCAAGTCACCGTCACTACCGCGGGTGGGACCAGTAATGGTGTCGCCTACACCTATGTCGCGGTACCCACCCTGACCGTGGTGGTTCCGAGTGCGGGACCGGTGGCCGGTGGAACGACGGTTGTCCTGACCGGGACGAATCTGACGGGAGCCACTGCGGTGAGTTTCGGTGTCACACCGGCGACTTCGTTCACCGTGAACTCCGCCACCCAGATCACGGCCGTAGCCCCTGCGGGAACCGGAACCGTGCAAGTCACCGTCACCACCGCGGGTGGAACCAGCAATGGTGTCTCCTACACCTATGTCGCGGTCCCCACTCTGACCACGGTGGTTCCGAGTGCGGGACCGGTGGCCGGCGGAACAACGGTTGTCCTGACCGGAACGAATCTGACCGGGGCCACTGCGGTGACTTTCGGTGCCACCCCGGCAACCTCGTTCACCGTCGACTCCGCCACTCAGATCACGGCCGTTACACCCGCGGGAACGGGGACGGTACAAGTCACCGCCACCACCGCGGGTGGAACCAGCAATGGTGTCGCCTACACCTATGTCGCGGTACCCACCCTGACCACGGTGGTTCCGAATGCGGGACCGGTGGCCGGCGGAACGACGGTTGTCCTGACCGGAACGAATCTGACCGCAGCCACTGCGGTCGACTTCGGTGCTACACCGGCGACTTCGTTCACCGTGAACTCCGCTACGCAGATCACGGCGGTCGCCCCTGCGGGAACGGGGACGGTGCAGGTCACCGCCACTACCGCGGGTGGAACAAGCAATGGTGTCGGCTTCACCTATGTCGCGGTACCGGCCCTGACCACGGTGGTTCCGAACACAGGTCCGGTGGCCGGTGGAACAACGGTTGTCCTCACCGGAACGAACCTGACCGCAGCCACTGCGGTGACTTTCGGTGTCACACCGGCGACTTCGTTCACCGTCGACTCCGCCACTCAGATCACAGCGGTCGCCCCCGCGGGTGCGGTCGGGACGGTTCAGGTCACCGTCACCACCGTGGGTGGAACCAGTAATGGTGTCTCCTACACCTATGTCGCGGTACCGGCCCTGACCACGGTGGTTCCGAATGTGGGTCCGGTGGCCGGTGGAACAACGGTTGTCCTGACCGGAACGAATCTGACGGGGGCCACGGCGGTCGACTTCGGTGCTACACCGGCGACTTCGTTCACCGTCGACTCCGCCACCCAGATCACGGCCGTCACGCCCGCGGGAACGGGGACGGTGCAGGTCACCGTCACCACCGCCGGGGGAACCAGCAACGGTGTCTCTTACACCTATGTCGCGGTACCGGCCCTGACCGTGGTGGTTCCGAGTGCGGGTCCGGTGGCCGGTGGAACAACGGTTGTCCTCACCGGAACGAATCTGACCGCAGCCACTGCGGTGAGTTTCGGTGTCACACCGGCAACCTCGTTCACCGTCGACTCCGCCACTCAGATCACGGCCGTTACACCCGCTGGAACGGGGACGGTGCAGGTCACCGTCACTACCGCGGGTGGAACCAGTAATGGTGTCGGCTACACCTATGTCGCGGTACCGGCCCTGACCACGGTGGTTCCGAACACAGGTCCGGTGGCCGGTGGAACAACGGTTGTCCTCACCGGAACGAATCTGACCGCAGCCACTGCGGTCGACTTCGGTGCTACACCGGCGACTTCGTTCACCGTGGACTCCGCTACGCAGATCACGGCGGTCGCCCCTGCGGGAACGGGGACGGTGCAGGTCACCGTCACTACCGTGGGTGGAACCAGTAATGGTGTCTCCTACACCTATGTCGCGGTACCGGCCCTGACCACGGTGGTTCCGAACACAGGTCCGGTGGCCGGCGGAACAACGGTCGTCCTCACCGGGACAGATCTGACGGGGGCCACGGCGGTCGACTTCGGTGCCGCCCCGGCGATCTCGTTCACCGTCGACTCCGCCACCCAGATCACGGCCGTTGCCCCCGCGGGAACCGGAACCGTGCAAGTCACCGTCACCACCGCCGGTGGAACAAGCAACGGTGTCGCCTACACCTATGTCGCGGTACCGGCCCTCACCACAGTGGTTCCGAATGCGGGACCGGTGGCCGGTGGAACAACGGTCGTCCTCACCGGAACAGATCTGACCGGGGCCACGGCGGTGACTTTCGGTGCCACCCCGGCGACTTCGTTCACCGTCGACTCCGCCACCCAGATCACAGCGGTCGCCCCCGCGGGAACCGGAACCGTGCAAGTCACCGTCACCACCGCCGGGGGAACAAGCAACGGTGTCGCCTACACCTATGTCGCGGTACCGACTCTGACCACGGTGGTTCCGAGTGCGGGTCCGGTGGCCGGTGGGACGACGGTTGTCCTGACCGGGACAGATCTGACGGGGGCCACGGCGGTCGACTTCGGTGTCACACCGGCGACTTCGTTCACCGTGGACTCCGCTACGCAGATCACGGCGGTCGCCCCTGCGGGAACGGGGACGGTGCAGGTCACCGTCACCACCGCGGGTGGAACCAGTAACGGTGTCTCCTACACCTATGTCGCGGTCCCCACTCTGACCACGGTCGTTCCGAATGTGGGACCGGTGGCCGGTGGAACAACGGTGATCCTGACCGGGACAGATCTGACGGGGGCCACGGCGGTCGACTTCGGTGTCACACCGGCGACTTCGTTCACCGTGGACTCCGCTACGCAGATCACGGCGGTCGCCCCTGCGGGAACGGGGACGGTGCAGGTCACCGTCACTACCGCGGGTGGAACCAGTAATGGTGTCGGCTTCACCTATGTCGCGGTACCGGCCCTGACCACGGTGGTTCCGAATGTGGGTCCGGTGGCCGGTGGGACGACGGTTGTCCTGACCGGGACGAATCTGACGGGGGCCACTGCGGTCGACTTCGGTGTCACACCGGCGATCTCGTTCACCGTGAATTCCGCTACGCAGATCACGGCGGTCGCCCCTGCGGGAACGGGGACGGTGCAGGTCACCGTCACTACCGCGGGTGGAACCAGTAATGGTGTCGGCTTCACCTATGTCGCGGTACCGGCCCTGACCACGGTGGTTCCGAATGTGGGTCCGGTGGCCGGTGGAACAACGGTTGTCCTGACCGGAACGAATCTGACCGGGGCCACTGCGGTGAGTTTCGGTGCTACACCGGCGACTTCGTTCACCGTCGACTCCGCTACGCAGATCACGGCGGTCGCCCCTGCGGGAACGGGGACGGTTCAGGTCACCGTCACTACCGCGGGTGGAACCAGTAACGGTGTCTCTTACACCTATGTCGCGGTACCCACCCTCACCACGGTGGTTCCGAATGTGGGTCCGGTGGCCGGCGGAACAACGGTCGTCCTCACCGGAACAGATCTGACCGGGGCCACGGCGGTGACTTTCGGTGCCACCCCGGCGACTTCGTTCACCGTCGACTCCGCCACCCAGATCACGGCCGTCACGCCCGCGGGAACCGGTACGGTACAAGTCACCGCCACCACCGCCGGGGGAACCAGCAACGGTGTCTCTTACACCTATGTCGCGGTACCGGCCCTGACCACGGTGGTTCCGAATGTGGGTCCGGTGGCCGGTGGAACAACGGTGATCCTGACCGGGACGAATCTGACGGGGGCCACGGCGGTCGACTTCGGTGCTACACCGGCGACTTCGTTCACCGTCGACTCCGCCACTCAGATCACGGCCGTTACACCCGCGGGAACCGGAACCGTGCAAGTCACCGTCACCACCGCGGGTGGAACCAGCAACGGTGTCGCCTACACCTATGTCGCGGTACCCACCCTCACCACAGTGGTTCCGAGTGCGGGACCGGTGGCCGGCGGAACGACGGTCGTCCTCACCGGAACGAATCTGACGGGGGCCACTGCGGTCGACTTCGGTGCCACACCGGCAACCTCGTTCACCGTCGACTCCGCTACGCAGATCACGGCGGTCGCCCCTGCGGGAACGGGGACGGTGCAGGTCACCGCCACTACCGCGGGTGGAACAAGCAATGGTGTCGGCTTCACCTATGTCGCGGTACCGACTCTGACCACGGTGGTTCCGAGTGTGGGTCCGGTGGCCGGTGGAACAACGGTCGTCCTGACCGGGACAGATCTGACGGGGGCCACTGCGGTGAGTTTCGGTGTCACACCGGCGACTTCGTTCACCGTGGACTCCGCTACGCAGATCACGGCGGTCGCCCCTGCGGGAACCGGAACCGTGCAAGTCACCGTCACCACCGCGGGTGGAACCAGTAACGGTGTCTCCTACACCTATGTCGCGGTCCCCACTCTGACCACGGTCGTTCCGAACGTGGGTCCGGTGGCCGGTGGAACAACGGTTGTCCTGACCGGGACAGATCTGACGGGGGCCACGGCGGTCGACTTCGGTGTCACACCGGCGATCTCGTTCACCGTGGATTCCGCTACGCAGATCACGGCGGTCGCCCCTGCGGGAACGGGGACGGTGCAGGTCACCGCCACTACCGCGGGTGGGACCAGTAATGGTGTCTCTTACACCTATGTCGCGGTACCGACTCTGACCACGGTGGTTCCGAGTGTGGGTCCGGTGGCCGGTGGAACAACGGTTGTCCTGACCGGGACAGATCTGACGGGGGCCACTGCGGTCGACTTCGGTGTCACACCGGCGATCTCGTTCACCGTGAATTCCGCCACCCAGATCACGGCGGTCGCCCCTGCGGGAACGGGGACGGTGCAGGTCACCGCCACTACCGCGGGTGGGACCAGTAATGGTGTCTCTTACACCTATGTCGCGGTACCGACTCTGACCACGGTGGTTCCGAGTGTGGGTCCGGTGGCCGGTGGAACAACGGTCGTCCTGACCGGAACGAATCTGACGGGGGCCACTGCGGTGAGTTTCGGTGTCACACCGGCGACTTCGTTCACCGTGAATTCCGCCACCCAGATCACGGCCGTTGCCCCTGCGGGAACCGGAACCGTGCAAGTCACCGTCACCACCGCGGGTGGAACCAGTAACGGTGTCTCTTACACCTATGTCGCGGTCCCCACTCTGACCACGGTCGTTCCGAATGTGGGACCGGTGGCCGGTGGAACAACGGTTGTCCTGACCGGAACGAATCTGACCGCAGCCACGGCGGTCGACTTCGGTGTCACGCCGGCGATCTCGTTCACCGTGGACTCCGCCACTCAGATCACGGCGGTCGCCCCTGCGGGAACGGGGACGGTGCAGGTCACCGTCACCACTGCGGGTGGAACCAGTAATGGTGTCTCTTACACCTATGTCGCGGTCCCCACTCTGACCACGGTCGTTCCGAATGTGGGACCGGTGGCCGGTGGAACAACGGTTGTCCTCACCGGAACGAACCTGACCGCAGCCACGGCGGTCGACTTCGGTGCTACACCGGCGACTTCGTTCACCGTGGACTCCGCCACGCAGATCACGGCCGTTACACCCGCGGGAACGGGGACGGTTCAGGTCACCGTCACCACCGCGGGTGGAACAAGTAACGGTGTCTCTTACACCTATGTCGCGGTGCCGGCTCTGACCGTGGTGGTTCCGAGTGCGGGTCCGGTGGCCGGTGGAACAACGGTTGTCCTCACCGGGACAGATCTGACGGGGGCCACTGCGGTCGACTTCGGTGTCACACCGGCGATCTCGTTCACCGTGAATTCCGCCACCCAGATCACGGCGGTCGCCCCTGCGGGAACGGGGACGGTGCAGGTCACCGCCACTACCGCGGGTGGGACCAGTAATGGTGTCTCTTACACCTATGTCGCGGTACCGACTCTGACCACGGTGGTTCCGAGTGTGGGTCCGGTGGCCGGTGGAACAACGGTCGTCCTGACCGGAACGAATCTGACGGGGGCCACTGCGGTGAGTTTCGGTGTCACACCGGCGACTTCGTTCACCGTGAATTCCGCCACCCAGATCACGGCCGTTGCCCCTGCGGGAACCGGAACCGTGCAAGTCACCGTCACCACCGCGGGTGGAACCAGTAACGGTGTCTCTTACACCTATGTCGCGGTCCCCACTCTGACCACGGTCGTTCCGAATGTGGGACCGGTGGCCGGTGGAACAACGGTTGTCCTGACCGGAACGAATCTGACCGCAGCCACGGCGGTCGACTTCGGTGTCACGCCGGCGATCTCGTTCACCGTGGACTCCGCCACTCAGATCACGGCGGTCGCCCCTGCGGGAACGGGGACGGTGCAGGTCACCGTCACCACTGCGGGTGGAACCAGTAATGGTGTCTCTTACACCTATGTCGCGGTCCCCACTCTGACCACGGTCGTTCCGAATGTGGGACCGGTGGCCGGTGGAACAACGGTTGTCCTCACCGGAACAGATCTGACCGGGGCCACTGCGGTCGACTTCGGTGCTACACCGGCGACTTCGTTCACCGTGGACTCCGCCACGCAGATCACGGCCGTTACACCCGCGGGAACGGGGACGGTTCAGGTCACCGTCACCACCGCGGGTGGAACAAGTAACGGTGTCTCTTACACCTATGTCGCGGTGCCGGCTCTGACCGTGGTGGTTCCGAGTGCGGGTCCGGTGGCCGGTGGAACAACGGTTGTCCTCACCGGAACAGATCTGACCGGGGCCACTGCGGTCGACTTCGGTGCTACACCGGCGACTTCGTTCACCGTCGACTCCGCTACGCAGATCACGGCGGTCGCCCCCGCGGGTGCGGTCGGGACGGTGCAGGTCACCGTCACTACCGCGGGTGGAACCAGTAATGGTGTCGGCTTCACCTATGTCGCGGTACCGGCCCTGACCACGGTGGTTCCGAATGTGGGTCCGGTGGCCGGTGGAACAACGGTTGTCCTGACCGGGACAGATCTGACGGGGGCCACTGCGGTCGACTTCGGTGCTACACCGGCGACTTCGTTCACCGTCGACTCCGCTACGCAGATCACGGCCGTTACACCCGCCGGAACGGGGACGGTGCAGGTCACCGCCACCACCGCCGGGGGAACCAGCAACGGTGTCGTCTACACCTATGTCGCGGTACCGGCCCTGACCACGGTGGTTCCGAATGCGGGTCCGGTGGCCGGTGGAACAACGGTTGTCCTCACCGGAACAGATCTGACCGGGGCCACGGCGGTCGACTTCGGTGCTACACCGGCGACTTCGTTCACCGTCGACTCCGCTACGCAGATCACAGCGGTCGCCCCCGCGGGTGCGGTCGGGACGGTGCAGGTCACCGTCACCACCGCGGGTGGAACAAGTAATGGTGTCTCTTACACCTATGTCGCGGTACCGGCCCTGACCACGGTCGTTCCGAACACGGGTCCGGCAACCGGTGGAACAACGGTCGTCCTCACCGGAACAGATCTGACCGGGGCCACGGCGGTCGACTTCGGTGCCACCCCGGCAATCTCGTTCACCGTCGACTCCGCCACTCAGATCACGGCCATCGCCCCCGCGGGAACGGGGACCGTGCAGGTCACCGCCACCACCGCCGGGGGAACCAGCAACGGGATCTCCTACACCTACGTGCCGGTTCTGGCTCCGGTTGATTTAGGGACAGCCTCGTCGTTCGCTGTATTGGCGGGGGCCACAGTCACCAACACCGGCGCCTCGGTCGTCTCCGGCGATCTGGGGCTCAGCCCCGGCAGCGCAGTGACCGGGTTCCCGCCGGGAACAGTGATCAATGGAACACAGCATGTCGCGGACGCAGTTGCGCTCCAAGCCCAAACTGATCTGACAACCGCCTACAACGATGCGGAGGGCAGGACGCCGGACATCGGGGTGCCGGCGGACATCGGCGGGCTAACCCTGGTTTCGGGGGTATACAACACGGCTGCCGCAATGGGTCTGACCGGCACCGTCACCCTCGATGCGCAGGGTAATCCCAACGCGGTGTTCATCTTCCAGGCCGGGTCGACACTGATCACCGCGACGAACAGCACGGTCAGCCTCATCAACGGAGCCTCGCCTTCCAACGTCTTCTGGCAGGTCGGTAGCTCAGCGACATTGGGCACCAACACCACCTTCGTCGGGACCATCATGGCGTTGACCTCGATCACGGTGCAGACCGGAACCACCGTGACCGGACGCGTATTGGCCCGCAACGGTCAAGTCACCCTGGACACCAACACCATCACTCAAACCTGAGCCCCGATCCACCGATAGGTTTTGCTCCTGTCCGCGCGCCTTCGGCGCGCGGACAGGAGTGTTTCGGGTGTGGGTAGCACTGGTCTGCCAGTTTTCCACTGTGGCTCCTGGTCGTAGGGACGGGGCTAGCAGTCGGGCGGAGGTGTGACGACAAGCTGCTGTGAGAGGTCCTTGAAGTCAACATGTCGGCCGTGGATTCCCCATCCGACAACGACGATCGATCTACAGATCGTCAGAAAGCGGCAGCGCCGCCTGGCCGGAGTACATGAGATCGCTGTGTCGTGCCGGCGGAATATGTTGCGTTGCAATGGTTCTAGGTGGCACAGGGCTTGTTCGCCGGGGGCGTCGGACAGCTACCTCGACATTGGCGAAAATCAGCAGTTCGCGGTGGACCAGTCGAGATGTCTGGGATGCGACGGACGCCCGACCGTGATCACGAGGTCGATCGGTGCCTGCACGACACCCGCGTCGAGCATTCGTGCGAGGAAGAAACGCATCGAGCCCGATGCCGGGCAGCACCCCGACGATCATCGCGGGAACCGCGATCGCGATCGCCATGCCGCGCACCTGGCGAGGTGTCGTCCCGATGGTGCGAAGCAGCGCCGGCTCGCGGTCGAATGAAAGCTTTGCAGCCGTGTCGATCTCGGTCTCGGGCATGGTGGCGTGGATCTAACGTCCGGACAGGACTCCGTCGACCACGACGCGGACCAACCTTTCGGGAAGGTCCGGAGTTATCGGCATGCCCGTCAAGATCACACGCAACTGGATCGAGGCGAATAATGGCTCGAGTACATCAATGGCGGCGATTCCGGGCTGGACCTCACCGCGGGTGATCGCGCGCTCGACGACAGGCGCCATCGCCCGAAGCCGCGTGTCGAAATACAGTCGCCGTGCCTCGCCAACGGCAGGGTTGTCCGTCGGGACAACGCTCATTTGCAAAAGAGATCGCCCGATCGGACTGCCGAGATAATCACACGCCTGTTTCATGAGATCCGTCAGATCTTCGCGGAGCGAGCCGTGGTCGGGTACGACCAGCGACGCCTCGCTTCGCGCCGTCAGCGCGTCGAGGATCATGCGTTCGCGGGTCTTCCAGCGTCGATAGACCGATGTCTCGTGTACGCCGGCGAGCCGAGCGACCGCCGCGACAGACACAGCGTGTACCGGGGTGCCATTCATGATTTCCGACAGCACCGCGTCACGAACGGAAGTAACGATGTCTGTCGTGCTGTTGACCTGGGATGACACGCTCAACTCTTCAGGCATTTGCGCAGTATAACGACGCTACAGCGCATTGCCCGGCAGTGGGATTTGATTGAGATTTTACCGAATGGGACCGGAGCTGAACGGCGCGTCGAGCCGGACGGTTCGGAAGAAATCTGGATCTCGAATTCGATTGTGGGCAAGTAGATCCGGACCGATTGGAGGGCGCGGTCGCCGACCCTGTCGCGGCGCATCCGATGCTCTGCGCCAGGGTTCGGCCGGATGGCACTCAGCACCGGATGGCACTCGGCAGACGATGACCGTATCGCTGTCGGCAGGTCGTCGCGGTGCCCGTTCTGCGCGTGCAGAACCTCGAGGATCGCGTGCAGAACGCGAGGATGCGCGAGGCTTTACGCCCCTCCTAGGTGGATCTGCTTCGCCGCCAACAGGTTTCGACCCCCAACCGCAACCCCCTACTTCATCTGACTATGGATGAGTTGAGTCACAGCAACTTGTGTTGCGCAGCCGGGCCGACCCGATTATGGTCATACGCAAGTCGACTTGCGCGATGCCGGGCGGGGCCGGATAGGGGAGATCCTCGAAGCACTTGTTATGTGGTGCATGCGGTGACTATGCGGTAAGAAGCGCCGCGCCTGGAAGAAAGCCGACTTGAACGCGACATTGCCGTCGCCGCGTTCGACAACGCTGTCGCTACGTTCATTGCAAATAATTGGCCCGCGAGAGCCGTTCTGCACAGTGAATCGGAGATCCTGATGAGCCTCGAAACGGACGTGTACGGCGACATTGCCGACTATCTAGAAAATCACTACAGCATCGAGATCGACAAGGTGGACCCCTCCGCGACATTCGAGGAACTGGGTCTGGATTCGCTCGGCCTGCTTGGTATTGCGGACATATTGGAACGAAAGTACACGATTTCGCTGAATGACGAGCGTATCGCCAGTATCAAGACTTTCGGCGAACTCGTCGATACCGTGCGGTCACGCTCGGAGGAATCCAGCACGAAGTCTGCATAACGGACCAAGTGTCACATTCGACAGCATTGGAGATTCCGGTGACCGCATATATCACCAGTACTGGTCGCTTTCTTCCGGGCGAGCCGGTAACAAACGACGAAATCGAAGACTTTATTGGCAAAGCGGGGAACGCGAGTTCCGATCTTCGGGACACGATTCTCGCCAATAGTGGTATCAAAACTCGCTATTACGCCCTGGATCGGGAACAGCGAACTGTGTTCTCGAATACGGAGTTGGCCGCTCGGGCGGTGGAGGATGCCGTTGAGCGATCGGAGATCGATGCGGAAGATTTACAGTTACTTGCCGCCGCCACGACGCTACCGGACCTGATGGGACCGGGTCACGCGAGTATGGTCCACGGCCGCCTCGCATATCCGCCCTGCGAGATCGTCACTGCGCACGGCATCTGTAGCTCGGGAATGATGGCGCTGAAGAACGCCTACTTGCAGGTGGCGATCGGCGAGAAGACAGCCGCCGTCGCGGTCGCCAGCGAGTTCGCTTCTCGTGGATTCAAGAGCAGTCGATACAAGTCGCTGGAGAGCCGGACCGAGGAAGGTTCGCTGCCCATGGAGACTGCGTTTCTGCGGTATATGCTCTCCGACGGCGCGGGAGCGGCGGTCGTCCAGGACAAGCCGAGGTCGAACGGGGTGAGCCTGCGCATCGACTGGATTTCGCTGACCTCGTACGCCAATACCGAGCAGGCGTGCATGTATTTCGGCAGCGAGTCCAACGATGCCGAGAAGACCTGGATGGATTATCCGAACGCGACGGAGGCCGCTGAGGCCGGCGCTCTGGTCGCAAGACAGCGACTCTCGCTGCTACCGCATCTGGTCAAGGTCGGTATCGACGAGTATGAGCGTTTGCTGAACGACGGGAAATTCGACCCGACCACCTTGAAATGGATTCCGGCGCACTATTCGAGCGAGCGGATGAAGTCGATGGTGCTCGGCGAATTGTCGCGGCGCGATGTTCCACGGCCGGGACCCGAGGTATGGTACAGCAATCTCACCCGGGTCGGGAATATCGGCAGCGCAAGTATTTTCGTGATTCTCGACGAGATGCTGCGCGACGAGCTCATCACGCCGGGCGACACGCTGCTGTGCATGGTCCCGGAATCGGGGCGTTTCGCGATTTCGTACATGCACCTCACGGCAGTCGGCGGCACAGACTCATGAGCGCCGTACCTCGGGATCTGCCCGTGCGGGATGTCGGCGCCGAACCCGCTGTGATCGCGGTGTATTGGTTTTCGCAGACCGGACAACTGCGTGAGTGCCTCGAACATTTTCTCGAGCCACTGGTAGAAGCCGGTTGCGACGTCCGGTGGATCGAAGTCACCACCTCCGGTGACTTTCCGTTTCCATGGTCACTCGGTCGTTTCTTCGGTGTATTTCCGGCGGCCGCCGACACCGAGGCGACCGTGGACATCTCCATCGAGGACGGCGGTCGACCAGCAAGCGATGATGTAGATCTCGTGCTCCTCGCGCACCAGGTGTGGTATCTCAACCCGTCGATTCCGATGCGAACGGTGGTGCGGCGCTACCCCGATCTGGTGGCCGATCTGCCGGTCGTGCAGTTCATCGCATGCCGCAATATGTGGGCGTCCGCGGCGGTGAGTATGCGCGGCATGCTCACCGCCGCCGGTGCTCGCCACCTCGGTGTGATCGCGGTGACGGATACCGCCAATCAACTTGTGTCACTGTTCACCACCCTGCGGTGGTTGTTGTTGGGACGGCGGGAGGCGTCGTTCGGTCTGCGTGCCGCCGGTGTGCCCGATGCCGAGCATCAACGGCTGCGCCTGCTCGGTCGGCAACTGGTCGAGACAGGCGCCGCCAGCGGCGAGCGGATCACCGCTGTGCTGCCCGAGGTGTTGGTGCGGGCCGAATCGGCACGCGAAAATGCCGCGGTGATCGGTCCGGACCTGCTGGCCGGCGCGGCATTTCGATTCGCGGCAGGACGGATCCGCCGCTACACCAGACCCGGTGGGGTCGGTGAGAAAGCAGCACTGGCTGTTTTCGTCAGCGCGCTGGGTTCGGCGATCGCCATCGGCCTGCCGATAGCCACGGTGGCGCGCATCGCTTTTCGTCATCGAGTGGACGCCGCCATCACGAACTATCTCGACCGCACGCTGTACGTGGTCGCCGCCGACGGTGTGCCCGTGCGGCCTCGACACGAGGTGCCACTATGAGTGTCGAGGACTGCGAGGTCTTGATTGTCGGTGGTGGTCCGACCGGCCTGATCGCCGCACATCTGTTGGGCCGCCAGGGGATTCGCACCCATCTGGTGGAGAGCCGGTCGAGTGCGTCCATACATCCGCGGGCCACGATGGTCAATGTTCGTACCGCGGAAATACTCCGAGACCTCGATCTTCTCGGGCCGGCGCAGGACGTCGGCACCAGCCTGGAGGCGTTGAGTCGGGTCAGTTTCCACACCACCCTGGTCGGTGCCGAACTCGGCGAGATAGACATGGTGGGGGACGCCGAGAAGCTGATGCGGACGGTATCGGCGAGTCCGGTGCTGCCACTGATCTGTCCGCAGAACGAGCTGCAGACACTCGCGCTGCGTGAGTTGCACAACTACCCCTCGGTCAGCGTCGAGTCGGGTGTGGAGATCGCCGATCTGCTCGCCGATTCCGAGGGGATCGGCGCGGTACGAGCGGACGGTTCCGCTCTCCGCGCTTCGTATGTGATTCTCGCCGAGGGAATTCACGGTCGGTTGCGCCAGCGCGTCGGCATCACGGTCGAGGCGTCCGCACCACTCGGAACGATGTTGGACATCCATTTCACCGCCGATCTCGGCGCTGTAGTCGGAGGTAATGAGAGCGCCCTGTACTGGGTTGTCAACGATGACGTACACGGGGTGCTCATCACCGTCTCGCCGCAACGCGGTACTTGGCTACTCGAGCTGACCGGCATGGATATCAACCCGTCGGCGATGCCCGACCAGAACGAATGTGAGCGCCTGGTCCGATCGGCCATTGGTGCTGCCGACATCGACATCACGATCGAGTCGGTCCGGACGTGGGCGATGGGTACGACGGCCGTCGACCGGTGGAGCGACGTCCACCAGCGGGTATTCGTGGCCGGCGATGCGGCGCACAGCTTCCCGCCGACCGGTGGCTTCGGCATGAATACCGGCATCCAGGACGCTCACAACCTCGCCTGGAAGCTGCACGGTGTGCTGCGCGGCTGGTCGAGTCCGCGTCTGCTGAGCACCTACGAGTCGGAGCGCCGTCCCGTCGCGGACTTCAACGCCGGGCGCAGCGTGCACAACGCCGTTGCCATGGACGAGTTCTTCACACAGGCACGATCGCTGATCGGATCCGGGCACGAGATCGGTGCTGCCGCCGCACTGGCGGACGGCATCGAACGACAGCGGCCGCATTTCGATTTCTACGGTCAGGCAAGGGGATTCGTCTATTCCTCGGACGGAAACCACCCGGCTCCGGTCGTCGCCGACGTGGTCGACTACCACCCCAGGGTGACCGTCGGTGCCGTCGCGCCCCATGTGTGGCTGGAAGCGGATGGGCGGCGCACGGCCGTCAGCGATCTGACCAACGGGACCTTTGCGTTGCTGACTTCCGTCGAAGGCGCGGCCGAATGGCAGGACTCGTTCGGCGCGTGGGCGTCGGTGCTCGGCGACATACCGCTGCGAGTGTGGCCGGTTTCCCCGGTACCGCGTCCGGACGCCTTGCACGATTTCCGCGACGACGCCCTCGGGGTCTTCGGTTTGTCCGGGGGAGCGGCGATCGTTGTGCGTCCCGACGGCCACATCGGCGCGATCTTGCCCGGCGCGGATCCGCACGGCGAACTGGCTCGATACCTCAACTCGATACTGGGCGAGAAAGCGGTGACCTCATGACCGACATTTCCGCGGACGACACCTCCGGAGTCGATACGCAGCTCGCGGCGGATCTGCTCAGCAATGACCGGGGCCGGGTCAAGCGCGCGATCGAGAGCATCTCCGCGCAGCGGCTCGCGGACCATCTCGATACCGACACCGGCACCGAGGGTTTGGTCGCGGCATTCGATTTGATGCCGACGTTCTATCGCGGCGGGCTGCCAGAGCTCGCGGTGGTCCGCTGGGCCGTGACCCGGCCCTCCCACGGCAAACTCGAACGCGACGTCGAGTTGACCCCCGACAGCTGCACGGTCGGTGAAAAGGGCGCCTTCTCATCGGAACCGGCAGCGACCCTCACCGCGCCCGCGGCGGCGTTCGTCGCGCTGGCCTGCGGCGCGACGCGTGGTGTCGAATTGATGTCGCGCGGTGATCTTCGGGTGGCGGGCAATGTGCAGCTCGCGATGAAGATGGAGCGCCTATTCGATCTCGAACCGAATGCCACGTCGTCATGAGCGCGCCGAGCCGGCCGCAAGCGGTGACCGAGCGGCGCAGGGTCGCCATCACCGGGATCGGTGTGGTGTCGCCAGTGGGGAATTATCCCGGCGTGCTGTGGGACAACCTGCTCGCGAGTCGTTCGGGCGTCAAGCCCATCACCACGTTCGACGTCTCGACCAAGCGGGTTCGGATCGCCGCGACGGTCGACGATTTCACGGCGACGGACTGGATGGAGCGCAGGGACGCCATACGGTTCGATCGTTTCTGTCAGCTCGCGATGGCAGCCTCCGACCTGGCACTCAAAGACGCTGGTGAGCTCAGTGCCGATCCGTCGGACGTTGCGGTGATCATCGCCAGCGCACTCGGCGGGGCCGACACGATTCGCAGCACAGTCGGCAACGACCCGGACGGTGACCGGATCCCACCGACCTTCATCCCCGTATCAATGTCCAATGTCGCCGCCTCGGTGGTGGCCCAACGCCACGATTTCGGCGGGCCGAGCTACTCGCCGAGCAGCGCGTGCGCGTCCTCGGCCGACGCGGTCGGCCAGGGCATGCGGATGATCAGAGACGGATACGCCGACGCGTGCGTCGTCGGCGGATCCGAAGCCTGCGTCAATCCCGTTATCATTTCCGGCTTCGCCAGCATGCGGGCGCTGTCGCGGCGCAACGACAGTCCAGGGCAGGCCGCGCGCCCCTTCGACGCCGACCGCGACGGCTTCGTGTTGGGCGAAGGCGCGGCGGTGCTGGTTCTCGAGGACATGGATCGCGCTCTCGCGCGGGGAGCGACCGTATACGCCGAAATCGCAGGCTACGGTCAAACGAACGACAGCCACCATCTGACCGCACCGCGGGCCGATGGTTCCAGCGCCGCTCGGGCGATCCGCACCGCGCTGCGCGATGCGGGCATCGCGACAACCGATGTGGACTACATCAACGCACACGGCACCGGCACAGTCCTCAACGACCGCGCGGAAATGGCCGCGCTACGTGCTGTTTTCGGTGCCGATCTCGCGAAAACCGTGGTGGGTTCCACCAAGTCCATGACCGGTCACCTGCTCGGTGCGGGCGGCGCGTTGGAGGCCGCCGTTGCCGCGCTGGCCGTCAAGACATCGGTGATCCCGCCGTCGGTCAATCTCGACCAGGTGGCCGAGGACTGCGCGGGCGCGTCGTTCATCTCGGCGCCGACCGACGCCGATGTCGCTGCCGTGCTGACGAATTCCTTTGCATTCGGCGGGCACAACTCGTCATTGGTGCTGCGTCGCAACGACCCTTACCGCACAGAGGAGTAGCTCATGGAACTGAAGTTCGAAGGTGAAGTCACCGCGTCATTGCATCCTCCTCGCATGGTGGGCAATACCCCGCACGGAATTCGCATGTTCATCGAAGTCGGTGAGGGAAAGCTGGAGGGTGCGCGCATCAACGGGCGAGTGCTGCCCGGCGGTGGTGACTGGGTGCTGATCGGCACCGACCAGTGGGCGCGCGCCGATGTGCGCGTGCAATTCGAGACCGACGACGGTGCGATCATCTACGCCCAATTCGATGGGCTGATCGAGATGACCGACGCCGTGCAGACAGCGTTCGCGGACGGGGTGCCCACCGCATTCGAGGACCAGTATTTCCGGGTGCTGCCGCGTCTGGAGACCGGTGATCCCGACTACGAATGGGTCAACCAGACGCTTTTCGTCGGTGAGGGCCGATTTACCGAAGGCTTCGGTCTGCAGTACCGCTTCTACCGGATCACCTGACCGCCCTGCTCGTTGCCACGTCCTTCCTCTGTTCGAAAGTGAGGTGATCGGCCCGATGAATTCGCCGGATGCCAGTTCGTCGTCGTATGCCATCGACGCTCAATCGGTGACCGTGCGGCGGAAGCGGAAAACGATCCTCGACGATATCTCGTTCACCGTCGGCCGGGGCACGGTGACGGGGTTGCTCGGGCCGAGCGGCTGCGGCAAGACAACACTGATGCGCACTGTTGTCGGCGTGCAGCGGTTCTCGTCGGGCACGATCACCGTGCTCGGCCACCCGGCGGGGCATCGGCGGCTGCGCCGTGACGTCGGATACGTGACCCAGTCGCCGTCGATCTACGACGATCTGACCGTCCGACAGAATGTTCGCTACTTCGGCGTGATGTACGGGGCGAAGGCCGAGTCCGTGGATCGGGCCATCGAAGAGGTCGGGCTGCCCACCTACCGAGACACATTGGCCGCCAAGCTCTCCGGCGGGCAGCGTGCGCGGGTGTCGCTGGCGTGCGCGCTCATCGCTCGACCCAAGTTGTTGGTGCTCGACGAGCCCACCGTCGGCCTCGACCCGGTGCTGCGCCGTGACCTGTGGGCCGCGTTCCACAATCTGGCCGATGGCGGCACAACGTTGTTGGTGTCCAGTCACGTGATGGACGAGGCCGAACGCTGTGATCGGCTCCTTCTCATGCGAGAGGGCAGCGTGCTCGCCGACTCCGACCCCGCGGGCTTGCTGAGGCAAACCGGAGCTGAGTCCCTGGAGGGCGCCTTCCTCCGGCTGATCGAGTCCACCGACGGAAACCTGCAGCCCACCACCGCAACTCACGTCTCGGATCATCAGGTTTCCGACAATATCCGGCCGGAGGTCACCCTGTGAATGCCCGCATGCTGTTGCATACCACCGCGCGTGTTCTCACCCAGATTCGACATGACCGCCGCACGGTGGGCCTGCTGCTGGTGGTGCCCAGTGTGCTGTTGACCTTGCTGCGCTTCGTCTTCGACGGTCGCCCGGACATCTTCGACCAGTTGGGATTGATGCTGCTCGGCATCTTTCCGTACGTGTCGATGTTCATGGTCACCAGCGTTGCCATGCTGCGCGAACGCACTACCGGCACGTTGGAACGACTCATGAGCACGCCACTGTCGAAGATGGATCTGCTGCTCGGCTACGGACTGGCATTCGCCGTGGTGGCCGTGGTGCAGGCGGCGGTGGCCGCCACGGTCGCCTATCAGTTCCTCGGGCTCGAATCGCAGGGGTCCATCGCAGCGGTGTTGCTGATCGTCATCGCAACGGCCGTGCTCGGCTCGTCGACGGGTTTGCTGACCAGTGCGTTCGCGCAGTCGGAGTTCCAGGCCATGCAGTTCATGCCCGCGTTGGTGATCCCGCAGCTGCTGCTCTGCGGTCTCGTCTGGCCGCGGGAGGACATGGCCGGATTCTTGCAAGGGCTGAGCAACGTCGTGCCGCTGCGCTACGCCGCGCAGGGGCTCACCGAGATCGGCACGTATCCACACCCGACCACCACGATGTGGATCGACCTGGTGGTCGTGACAGCGTTCGCCGCGGCCTCCTTGCTCACCGGCGCGGTAACGCTACGCCGCCGCAGTTCGTAATCACCACCCGATCGCAGCAGGAGCTTCCACGTGACAGCACTTCGCGTTCTTCGCCGAATACTGCCGGTACCCACCCAGGCCGACGCATTGTTCGCACGCCGTGGGTTCCCGACATCGGCACCGATAACCAGCACGCTCGAACAGGTTGGCGTGCAGGTGATCCGGGGTTTCGAGATGGGCGCTGATATTGCCGACATCGATGACCTCGCAGCGGCTCTCGACCATATCGACCCGTTCTATCGCAGCCTGGCCTACGAAGGGGCGGTGACCGCGCTCGTCACCCGCGACCTCATCGGCCTTCGGCGGCGAAACCTGGCCCGGCAATTCGTCGAAGGTCCAGGTGCCCCACACGCCTATATGGCCTACGTCGGCTATGGGCTGCTGATGCCACGCCTGCCGAGGTTCCTGTGGCGACGGTGCAGGCCGCACCTCGGCGACGATGCCGTGTTGTCGCATCTGACCTGGCTGGCGGCCGACGGATTCGGTTTCGACGGAGCGTATTTCCAGACGGCACGATGGATCGATAGGCAGTGGCGGCCCAAGCCGTATTCGTGGGACGGTGACAGTTCCTACTTCCTGCGCGCCGTCGATCAGGGCGTCGGACGGGCGTTGTACTTCGTCAACGACGCGGATCTGGAGGCGATCGCCAACCGGATCGAGCGTATGGATCCAGGCCGTCGGGCCGACATGTGGAGCGGCATCGGTGCCGCCATCGCCTATCTCGGTGGAGTCGCGGAGACCGACGTACACACAGCGCAGCGACGTGCCGGGCGCGCGGTCGCGGACATGGCACAGGGTGCCGCGTTCGCGATCAAGGCCCGAGCCCATGCCGGGTACGTACCGGATTGCTCGGTGTCGGCGGCCCGAGTGCTCTGTAATTCCGATGTCGATGCGGTCGTCGCGGTCGTCGACGAGGCCAGCACACAACCGTTCGGCACGGGCGAGCCCGGTTACGAGCAATGGCGACGCCGATTACGCGAGCGGCTCACGCCACCAACGGTGTTGGGCGTGGACCGACAACCGGCCGATCTACCACGAGGAGCTTAGATGTCGCGCTTTATCGATGACGTACTGACCAGCAGCGTCTCCGAGCGGGGTTTCTCCTACGGCGATCCCGATGCGCTGTGCAGGAAGACCTGGGCAGAGCTGCTGCAGCACAGTCGATGTGCCGCGCAGTCGCTGGCCGATCAGGGTGTGACCATGGGTTCCCGGGTCGCCATTCTTGCCGGTGAACCCGAGGACGTCGTGGTAGCGGTACTGGCCTGCTGGTTGCTCGGCGCCTCGGCCACAATGCTGCATCAACCGACGCATCGAACCGATCTGACGGTCTGGGGGCGTGACACCATCAGATCCCTCGATGTCATCGACGCCAAACTGGTGTTGATCGGACCCCCTTTCGACAGCACGGTGACCATTCTCGCCGAGCACGATGTGCTCAGTGTGTCGATCGCCCGGCTGGGTTCGTCGACACCGTTGGAGCCCACCGATGTTCCGGATGACACCTTGGCGCTACTTCAGCTGACGTCGGGATCCACCGGCACCCCGAAAGCTGTTGCCATCACCCACGCCAACCTGTACGCGAGTGGTCACGCCATCGCGCGGGCATCCGATATGGATCCGGCCAGAGATGTCGGGGTGAGCTGGCTACCGCTGTTCCACGACATGGGCATGGTGGGTTTCGTGGCGACGCCGTTGCAGTTCGGGGTCGAGGTGGTGTGCGTGAGTCCGACGCATTTCCTACGTTCACCGCTGGTGTGGATGGATCTCATTACTCGACATCACGCCACGATGACCGCCGCGCCGAACTTCGCCTACGAAATCGCGGCACGGCGAATGGAGTCGGCTCCGGATGGGGCATTCGACTTGTCCAGTATGCGGTTCGCGTTGAACGGCGCCGAACCTATCGATGCGAGCGCTGTCGCCCAATTCATCAGGGCCGGAGCGCGTTTCGGTCTGTCGGCGGGTGCGGTGGTGCCCGCCTACGGCATGGCGGAGGCCACGCTCGCGGTGTCGTTCAGTCCGGTCGGTAAGGGCGTGCAAACCGATGCCGTGCGGCCCGACGCTATCGAGACGGCCGGTTGCGCGACGCCGGCCGAGGGTGCGGACGCCCGGGTGCTGGTGACGCTGGGGGCGCCGCTTCCCGGTGTCGAGGCACGAGTGCTGGATGACACCGGAGTATCTGTGCAGCCGCGAACGGTCGGTGAGATCGTCATCTCCGGTGCCGCGGTTACCGATGGTTACTTCACCGAAAACGGTTACAGCTCAGCGCGAAACGAGGGCGGGTGGTTGGCGACCGGTGATCTCGGCTACCTGACCGAATCGGGTGACATCGTCGTCTGTGGGCGCAAGAAGGACACCATCATCGTCGCGGGCCGCAATATTTTCCCGACCGACATCGAGCGCGCCGCCGCGACGGTGGCGGGTGTCCGACGGGGCAACACCGTCGCCGTGCGACTCGAGCCGGGGGAAATCCGCGAGAGTTTCGCGGTCGCCGTCGAGTCCGCCGATTGGAACGATGACCAGCACATCGTACGTATCCAACGGGAGGTGACCCGCGCCGTCCGCGACAGCGTGGGGGCAACACCGCGGTCAGTTGCCGTTGTCGCACCGGGTTCGATACCGAAGACTCCGTCGGGCAAGGTGCGCCGGACAAACTCCGCCCACCTGGTCCGATGATCGGCCGACGCGCCGGTATCGGCGTGATCATCGTCCTGTTGTCGATCGGCGGCACCGCCTGCACCGCGGATGGTGGTTTGCCACGGCCCGCCCAGTTACTCCGCAACGCGGCGGCGGCCGCGCGTGCGACGACAAGCGCACACCTCACCCTGCAGCTCAGCGGCGCGTCCCTGAGTGGAGTGAGTGTCCGGGCCATGTCGGCCGACGTGGTCCGGGACGGTGACGCGCGAGCGAAAGGACAGCTGGTGGTGCCGTCGGTACTCGGTGACGTCCGCGTTGATTTCGTCGAGATCGACTCGACCATCTACACCCGCGACCCCACCGGGCGATTCGCGCCGGCGCCACCACAGCAGAACGGGTCGGCTGATCCCTTGCCCACCACGTTGATCGACCCGCACCGAGGAGTCGCGAACCTACTGACATCGATGTCTTCGGTGCAGACCGAGGCAAGGGAGACCGTCGCCGATGTCGAAGCGTTCCGCGTCACCGGACTCGTTGCGGCCCACGACATTGCCCAGGTGGTGCCGAGCGTCACCACGGACGGGAGGTTGACCGTGTGGTTCAAGGTGGGTGGCCGACACGAGCCGGTCGCGACCCGGCTGGTGATCGGGCAGGGGGATCCCGCATCGCAATCCGTGCTCGACCTGACGGTCAGCGACGTCAACCGTCCCGTACATGTCGCCGATCCCCGCCAATAGCTTGCGGTCGGACGCTCAGCACAACGGCTACGAACACCGTGCCGACGAACGCGCCGCAACCATTCGGCGGCCGATGGAGGGAATCCGATGTACGACATCACCGAGATCGACCCAGCGCAAGTCTCACCGGGTGAGTTCAAGAACCTCATCGCCAGCACGTCCGATGAGAAGTTGCGCGCCGCGCTGGCCGATCCGAACATACGAAACACCATGCTCGACACCGTTTTCGCGCGCATGCCGGACCGGTTGAGTGTTGACGAAGCACGCGGTGTCGATGCCACCGTGCTATGGCGAGTGGGGCAGACTCCCGACGAGTGGTTGGTGACGATTCGCGACGGTGGATGCACCGTGACGAAGGCTACGGCGGGTGTCAAACCGACGGTGTCACTGACGCTGGGAGATGTCCTGTTCCTCCGATTGTTGTCCGGGCAGGCGTCGGGGACGAAATCGATGCTTTCCGGCAAGCTGCGTGTCAAGGGTGATGTGCTGTTCGCCAGGCGAGTGGAGAAGCTGTTCAGCACGGATTGAGTCAGGGATGACGTGGTGCGTGGTTGTCGGTCGATATCTGGGGCGTCCCGCGCGACCACCACGGTGGATCGCGCGGGACACCTGCTTTGCCGGCTTACCGCGCGGTAGGAGCCGGTTCGGCGGCCGGGTAGTGGTAGATCTCACGGCGCAAGCGTTCCAAGTCCGGCGCTGCGGATGCGGTTGGCGTGTACCGATCGGTCTGATTCGCCCAGAACGTCATGTTCGCCAGGTTTCCGTAGATCGACGCGAATTCCTTCCGCGGGCCCGACAGGCCGGGAACCATGCGCAGGAGCGCGGGGAGGTAGCGGATCACCGCCTCGAGTTGGGCGCGATGCTCCGCCGCCTGGCGCTGCACCTGCTCCACGGCTTCGCGGCGGGTGCAGCCGGTCTCGTGACGGACCGCCCGCACCAGGTTGTAGGGGATTTGGTCGGCCTCATCCTGATCCAACCCCACCAGGTCGTTTTCCACGAAGGTCACCAAGAAGGTGAGTTCCTCGAGACGGCGGATCACGGGGTGGCTGCGCAGCTTCGAGGGCAGTTCCCGGTCCTGGTGCACCTCTATGCAGGCGAGGACGATGTCGATCCCACTGGTCGACATTCGCAGCGGCAGGTAGTCGGCCGTGGCGGGGATGTAGCCGTCGATGCGGTGGTGCGCTTCGCGTTCGGCGGCTTCGAACCACTCCTCGAGGCTGTCGAGGAACCGCTCCTGCCAGCGGGTGGTCCGGCCCTCGCGCAGGCGCGGCCACAAACTCGCCCAGGCCGTCGGGATCGCGCCGGGCCGCCCCGCTGCCTCCGGGTCCTGGCGCAGCATTGCCACCAGGCCACGCCGCAGCGCGGTGACGGCTTCTGGGTCCCTCAGCTGCGGATCCTCGAAGAGGTCGTCCCAGACAAAGGACAGCATGGCTATGGCGGCGGTGGTCTGTTCACGGGCCGCGTCAGCTGGGGCCAAGATCTGTGCCGCCGGGGACCGCAGCGCTCCTGACCATCGGTGGTGGTGGTCGAACTCGGCCGGGGAGACGACAAGGCCGGTGTCCGCCATCCAGCTCCGCACCCATCGCGCGAGCTCCGGTGGGAGCGCATCACTTTGGGCCGCGGGTGGCTGTGTCGCCTGCGGGGGGACCACGGGCAGCGGAGTTCGCCGGTCGAGTATGGACCGGGCGTAGGCGGTCATCGCGTGGCGGGCGTGCGGGTCAGCGGGCAGATTGGCAAGCTGACCGGCAGCCTGGTCCATGAATTCATCGGCCATCGCCTGTGCTTCGTCCACGGCGCCGGAGGCGATGACGAGCTCGCGGGCGTGTGCGGCTTGTTCGCGTGTCATAGCTCTGCGCAGCAGGCGGGCAAGGTCCCGGTCGCGGGCAGCGGCGCGGATCACGGGAAGGGTGTAGATGCCCTCGGGCAGATCCGTGTTGACGGGTTTGCCCATCTCTTCGGCGGTCGAGGTCAGATCGAGGATGTCGTCGTACAGCTGGTAGGCCAGCCCGAAGTGTCGGCCGAACAGGGCCAGCGCCTCTTCTTGATCCTCGGGCCGGCCGGCCTGCATCGCGCCCACTTGGCATGCCAGCGAGAGCAGCACCGCCGTTTTGCCATTGATCGAGTCCAGGTAGGACTGTTCGCTGCGGGAGGCCGCGTAGAGGTCGGCGGCCTCGATGACCATGCCTTCGCACATCTGCTCACCCGCGATCGCCCCTACGAGAACTTCGCGCTGGCCGAGTTCGGCCAGCATGCGCGTGCCCGAGGACGTCACGGAGTCTCCACCCAATACGGCCATATGCGAGCCCCACACCGCGTTGGCGTTGGGGCGGCCGCGGCGCTGGTAGGCGTGATCGATGACGTCGTCGTGGTAGAGCGAGCCCAGGTGCAGCAGCTCCATGGCGGCGGCGGCGCGCACCACCCGGTCCTCGGCCGGCGCTGCGGGATCGGCGAGCAGGTAGTACGACAGCAAGGTCAATGTGGGACGGACCAGGCGGCGAGAGCTGTCGGGCCCTTCGTCGGTGAGTGCGGTCAGCTCTGGCCTGCCCTGGAACTGCACGGGGCCGAGAACGTCACGGACGCGGTCCAGGTCCGCATCCAGATGCGGGAAGACGGCCGAATCGATTTCACGTGGCACGCGGGCACTCCTGACTGGTTACATCGGTCATCTACAACACCGCCGATCAATGGCAATTTGATACCACCACCACACGGAAGATGTTGGTATCGGCCAATTTTGACGTCACCACAGCCTCAGCCGGGGTCGCTTCGATGGTATCGAATCACGCAGGTCACGGCGTGTCCGTGCCAACTTCACCCAGCCCAAAGGCGTTGTGGCATATGCACCTCCGATAGATCCCTACGGCTGGCCCCGTGCAGACGACCGCGCCATCGTGTCCCTTACGACGGCGGTGCGCAACTCGACGGCCAGGACGACACCGTGGATCGGCTGCGCCACGCGCCGATGGACAGGTATGCGCGGACTGGATGGCCGATCGCACCGATCTGATAGGACTCATCGGCCTTCACCCGATGTCAGGGTTTCGGATCAGGCGACGACCGAACGCTGGGGCATTCTTTGCCGCCGACACCGACGCGCGCCTGCTGGCCGACCTGCAGGAGGTGTTCGCCGAAGACCCCGAGGGCGCGTCCATCTCGACCACCGAGATCGATGAACTCGTCTCCCGTATCCCCGCCGCGGCGCGGGTCCTGGTCGGCATGCACCGCCGACTACGCGGCGCCACCGACCAACTCGAACGCGTCTCGGCCGACATCGACAGTCCCGCACACGATTCGGCCACCGCCATGCCTTATGAGGATGTCCGCGCCTTCCAGCTGGCGACCCAGCTGGCGTTCCTGACCCGAGCCGAAACCGTCAATGCGGTTATCGCACAGGCGGATTCGCTGGCCGCGCAGTCGCGTGGCCTGCTGCGGGTCGGGCTGGCCAACTACTTCGCCGGGGCGCTGATCTTGCCCTACACCGCGTTCCACGGGGCCGCAGAAGCGCTGCGCTACGACATCGACTTGCTCTCGACCAAATTCGAGGTCGGCTTCGAGACCGTCTGCCACCGCCTGTCGACACTGCAACGCCCCGGCAAGCGCGGTGTTCCATTCCTGTTCGTCCGCACCGACCGCGCGGGAAACATCTCGAAACGTCAGTCCGCCACCGCATTTCACTTCTCGCGCGTAGGCGGCAGCTGCCCGCTGTGGGTCGTTCACGAAGCCTTCGCGACACCGGGGCGGATCCGCACCCAGATCGCGCAAATGCCCGACGGCCGTCGATACCTGTGGCTGGCGCGCACCACCGACGAGAGCACACCGGGCTACCTTTCACCCAAGCGGGACTTCGCGATCGGTCTCGGCTGTGACCTCACCTATGCGCACAAACTCGTCTACTCTCACGGCTTGCCGATCGATGACCCGAGTACCGCCGTTCCGATCGGACCGGGTTGCAAAGTGTGTGAACGCACGAATTGCGCCCAGCGTGCGTTTCCGCAACTCGGCAGACCCATCCGTGTGGACGAGAACAGCGCCCTCAACATTCCGTATACACCGACAGATCAGCGCAGCTGACCAGCGAAAATGGATGTTTCCGGAGTCCGGGCGCCCGCCCGGTCCGGCTCAGTCGTGGGTGTGTGAGTGATCGTTGGACAGATCGCTTTGATGCACATGGCGATGCGAATGCTCGACTCCGTCATGGGTATGGGTATGGGTGTGCTCGTGTTCGAGGTGGTCGTGCTCGTGTGCGCTGTGAGCGTGGGTATGGGTCAGTGTGCCGTGACGGTGTGCGTGGGCATGGGGCTCGACGTGGGAGTGTTCGTCGGTCATATCCCGGTTCCTTTTCTGTATCGAGTGGGTTCTACGGCAATGCACCCATCCGCACCGAAGTCCCGACCGCCGCCGAACTCATAGCCGGAATGGAGTCTCGACCGCGGCCGCGTGAAGCGGCTGCGGTCGAGCGCTGTCAGGCCGGGTCGACGCGGAAGACCGCGATCTGGTGCGCCGCCGCGGCGACGCCGTCCGGTGTCGCCGCCTCGGCCAGTCCCGTTGTGACGAAACGTTTGCCGACACTGGCCGGACTCCCGGCCACCAGCTCGCGCAGCAGCGGCCGACGCTCTTCCACCGGAATCTCGGTCAGCCGGGCGGTCGAACTCCGCCGACCGCGGGTCAGCGTGACCGCCTCCGCCGCACGAACATTGGCCACCCAGGCGGCCTTGGGGAACGCCTGGAAGATGTATCGGCCGCCGTTCAGCTTGTTGACCGCGATCGGGAAGGTGAGCACCCGTCCGGTTCGGCGCCCGGTGACCGTAAGTAGCTGCATCGGGCCGAAGGCGATACCCATGCGCTGCAGCCCGACGATGACCTTGTTGATGCTGTTGGTCCGACTGCGGTAGCTGCTCTCGTCCATGTCATGGTCCTTTCGTGAAATAGGAACTGGCGCCTCAGATGCGCTGCGCCTCTAGTACCAGGACCGGCAGCAGTATCGCCCCGGCCTCGGTGAATTCGGGTTCGAATCCGTTCTGCGCGAAGCCACTGAGCATCCGGCCGACCGGCTCGGCCACCTCCAGTCGGTCGGTGCGCAGGGTGGTGACCGACCAGGTCGGCGGCTCGAATGTGCTGCGCAACTGCTGCTCGGTGATCGGATACGGGGCATACAACTCGGCGTGATCGGTTCGCAGGAAACAGAACTGGATCAACCGGCCGCCGGGTTTGAGCACGCGCGCCAGCGCATGCACGTGCCTGACACGCTGTTCCGGATCGAGACAGTGCAGCAGCGCACTGCTCACCACGGTGTCGAAACACGCGTCGTAGCCGTCCAGGACCGTGGCATCGGCGACGTCGAAGGTCGCCGATACCCCGCGTTCGGCGGCGCGGGCGCGGGCCTGCTCGATAGCGGTGGGGGCGATGTCGAGGCCGGCCACTCGGTATCCGAGTCCGGCGAGGTGGACGGCGGTGTCTCCTGGTCCGCAGCCGAGGTCGAGGACCTCGCCGACGATGCGGCCGGTGCGCTCGAAATCCAGCAGTAGCGGTTGCGGCCGACCGATGTCCCAGGGTGCACGGTCGATGACAACACCCGGAAAGACCTCCTCCCCGCGATACAGCCGTTCGTAGTCGACGGCGGGCGGGGCGGGCGGCGGTGTGTCCTCATGGTTGGTCATGTGCGCCTTTGCCTTTCGTGTCCATCTACTTGTTCGTTGCTGGAGGTTCGGCCGTCACACCTGCCCGCCGAACTCGTTGCGCGCGCCCGCCGGATGCCGCCGGAACATCGCTAGATACGCTAACAATATTATATGATTCCCATATCATACAGATTTCGTACTTTATGGCAATGACTTTGGGAGGATATCTACTCGACCACCAACCCGGACAAGCTCTCTGGAATCCCGGGGCCGACCTGATCAGGGTTGACGTGGGCGTCAGAGTGGTGCGGGGGTCCACCATTGGTCGTAGAGTTCTTGGCCGGTGTGGTGGTCCCAGTTGACGTCGATGACGACCCAGGCGCGGGTGGGGTCGTCGAAGGAGACGGTGAGTAGGCCGGTGTTGGCGCCGGGGTAGTAGCTCCAGCGCACATTTCCGGTTCCGGAGGGGCGGGTCCAGGTGGTCTGGCGGGTGGTGTCGTTGTCGATATTGGTTCGGAAGGTGCTGTCGCGGCGCGGGTCGCCGCGGCGGAATGACCAGACGTACCAGTGGATTCCGTTGTCCTGGGTGCATTCGAGGGTGGGGGCCGCGCCGTTGTTGAGGACGGTGAGATCGGTGCAGCGTGCGCCTTGATAGCCGGAGTCCGCGGGGGTGGCCGGGAGCAGTGTGGTGAACAAGGCGACGAGGTCGTTGTCGCGACCCCAGGCGGTGCTGGCGGAAGATGATGTCGAGGGTGCCGACGATGTGGTCGTGCGGACCGCTGTCGTTGTGTCGGCGGGTATTCCGATGCCGGAGAGCGTTCTAGCGCCCCGCGATGTCAGCGCAATGGCAACCGCCGCTGTCAGCACGGCTACTGCTGTCGCGGCCACGATCGTAGTGGTGCGGGAACGTGATCGATGTGCGCGCGGTTGTGCGAATTCGATTGCGCCGGGTGGCGATACGGCTGCCGCGCCTTGCAGATCCGATGAAACGAGTTGCGGCGCTGATGGTTCCAGAGCACGAGTGGCAGCCGCGGCCAACGAGCGACAGCTGTCGTAGCGATGTTCGGGGTCCTTGGCCATCGCGATCGCGATGACATCGTCGAGTGTGGTCGGCAGCGCGGGATCGGCGGCCGAGGGCCGTGGCGGGGGTTCGAACAGGTGCGCCTGCAGCATAGCGGCGGGCGTAGTCCGCGTGAAAGGTATTGTGCCGGTAAGCATTTGGTAGAGGGTGGCGCCGAGCGCGTAGATATCGGCACGATGGTCGATGGGGTCGCCGCGAATCTGCTCTGGCATGCGGTGGAATAATGGCGTCGGTCGGTCGATCGAGCGCGCGGATCGCCGCGGCGGCCAGCTCGCCGCATGTCGCGTAGCGGTCCGCGGGGTTCTTCGCCATGGCCCGGGTGATCACCTCGTCGAGGTCTCGTGGCAACCAGCTGCTGATCAGCGACGGGCGCGGCGGTGGCTCGTGCAGGTGTGCGCGCAGCATCGCCGCAGGCATCCGAACGCCGAAGGGGACACTGCCGGTGAGCATTTCGTACAGGCTGCAGCCGAGGGCGTAGATATCGGCGCGATGATCCAGTGGCGCTCCGGTCAGCTGCTCCGGCGCGGCGTAGGCGAAGCTGGCCAGCGCCGATCCCGCGGTGGTCAGGGATGCGCAGGCATCCAGTGACCGCGCGATCCCGAAGTCGGTGATGCGCACCGTATCGGATCCGTCATCGGCCTTCGACACTAGAATATTGGCCGGTTTCACATCGCGGTGTAGCAGCCCGCCGCGATGCGCCGCGTCCAGCCCGTGCGCTGCCGCGGCGATGATATGAACGGCTCGCCACGGCGGCAGCGCCGTTGGACCCTGCTACACCAACTCGCCCGCGTCGACACCGTCGACATACCGCATGGCGATCCACAGCAGCCCGCCTTCGTCGCCGCGGTCGTAGATCGACACCACATTCGGATGCTCGAGTCGCGCGGCGAGTTCCGCCTCGCGCTCGAACCGCGCCCGGAACCGCGCATCAGCCCCCAGAACCGGATCCAATATCTTCAGCGCGTCCCGGCGCGGTAGTCGTGGATGCTCCGCTAGATAGACCGCCCCCATCCCACCCGCCCCGATCCGCCGCACAATGCGATAACCGGCGAAAACATCACCCGGACGCACAGCCACGGCACACCCTCCTCACGAGCCAGGACGATACCGAAAAGCCAACCCGCCGGGGCGGGCAGCACAACCCGGCGGTGGCTGGTGCGCAGGTGCCGAGGTGACTGTGTTTGTACTCACAGTGTCGACCAACGGTATCGCGGAAGTCGCGGCTCGTATGCCCGATATTCGCTGGCTAACGTCGATATCACGTCTTGGAAGCCGGATTCGGTGGCGCGGACGATTGGTAGGCCGGGACGAAGTTCGGTCGGTCGTACCCGGCGGCAACTGGTTGATTATTCTACTATCGCGCTACCTGCTAGTGGCGTGGAAGAAGTAATGCTCGGTACCTCTATCGACATGCGGCTGGTCGAAGCTGTCGACGCGATCAGCGCAGTCGAATGGGACGCCCTTGTTCGGCCGGGAGACCTGTTCTGTAGTCATGCTTGGCTGCGCCACCTCGATCTGGCGTCGGGGCCGCATCCGGTCCTGACGATCAGCGTCGGTAACCGGATCGCTGCTGCGACGGTGCTGTGGGATGGCGAGCAAACGCCCGGCCTGTTCCATCTGCCGGATTTCTTCCCGAAGGTTTCGGGTCCCTGGCGGCGCCCGTTCGTCTGGCTCGGCGCTCGGCGGTCGGTGCGCAACGGCCTGATCGGCGTGGCTGGGTCGCAACGGTCGGTGGTGTTGTCCCACCTGCTCACTGGTGCTCTGGATTACGCCCGCGAGCACCGGCGGGCCGGGGTGGTGATGCCGTATCTTCCGCTCAGTGCCGCAAGAGAATTCGGGCGCGCACATCCCGACGCGCACGTGCTACTGCATTCGGCCGAGGCCATCGTCGCGGTGCCCGCACATGGAACGTCGGACGTTGTCGCGCAGGCCAGTGGGCACAACCGCAAGCGGCGCCGCAGAGAGCTGCGGGACTTCACCGCCGCAGGTTTCACAGCGGAGTGGGTCGATCTCACGCCCGATATCGAGGCCGCGATCGCGCCGTTGATCGCGGCCACCCGCCACCGATTCGGCAACGGCCAAGGCGTCGACTGGATGCGTCGGGTATTCGCCGCCCAGCGCCGAGTGGGCCTGCTCGATCACACAAAAGTCTTGCTGTGCCATCGAGCGGGCAGGCCGGCCACTGTCGCCGTCTGCTATCGGCATGGCGACAGTCTGCACGGCCGGTATTTCGGCGCGGATGAGGCGTTGGGCAAAGACGGCTACGCGTATTTCGTCACCACCTGTTATGCGCCCATCGATTACGCCGCACATATCGGAGCACCTCGGCTCTTGCTGGCGACGTCGTCATTGGAAGCGAAGATCCGCCGTGGTGCGACGGTGGAACCGCTCGCGGCTGTGGTGCTGCTCGACGATGCGGAACTCGACATCGACAGCGTGCGGGCACACAACACGGACCTTGCGCGCGGCTACTGGGACCGATTTACCAAATATGAGTCCTCGTTGAGCCGTGACTGGCTCGATTTCCTGCCCTGATCCGAACGAAAGGCCCGCGAAATGCTGCACCTGGTCTACCGATTTCGGCCGACCGAAAAGGCACGAGCAGATCTGGCGGAGTTCTGGCGATGGATCGCGGACCGTCAGCTCTGGTTCTACGCCGACCTGGACATGGTGCTCGGCACCCGGTGGTACACGGTGACCATCGGTGACGATGTGCACTGCCTCGAGCATCACGTCATCTTCGCCGACGAAGCCGAATGGGGTCGTTACCGTCGCGCAGTCAGTGTTCGGTCGCAGGATCCGAAATGGGAGAAGCGGCGAACCGGTCAGGACGAGTGGTACACGATCCTCGACGCCCGAATCCTGACCGACCCACCGATTCCCATCCCGCTACCGGTGTCCGAACAACCCGGACGCGCGTCGGATACGGCGGCGCTGGCGCTGCGCAGTCGTGGCCTGCTCGACCGGGCTCGGTTCGTCACCCTCGCCACCAGCGGGCCTGCCGGACCTTGGTCGTCCACCGTCAACTACGTCGTGCTGTACCGGCCGCTGCGGCTGGTGTGGTATTCGCTGCGTGATGCGCGGCACTCGGTGAATATCGCCGGCCGGTCGCAGGTGGCGGGCTCGATCTTCCGGACCGGGCTGACCGGCGCCGACGCGCCGTCGGGCATCCCGATCGACGGCGCCCAGTTCATCGGTGAGTGTCGTGAAGTCACCGCCGACGAGCTGCCCGCCTACTACGACCGCTACTACGAATCGAACTTCCCCGACCCCGCGGTCCGTGCCGAGTGGCTGCTGCCGCTCGACGAATTCCGCACCGACGGTCCACGCCGCTTCTATCGCCTCGACATCGACTGGTGGTGGCTCTACGACGCACAACGCTGGACCCAGGACAAGCACGACACCAGGATCGAAGTCCCCGTCGCCGCAATCGACCGGTGACGGCCTCGCTCTCGATTAGTTGCTTCGGGCAACTAACGCCAACTTTCCGCACTCGAGGAACTCGGACTCATCGACCGGCAACCCGACCCGGACGACGGTCGCGCCCAGCTGCTCGCACTGACCACACTCGGCAAGCAGCGTCTCGACGCGACCCGCGCCATCCGACGCCGAGCGCTGCACGAACGACTGTCGAGCTGGCCCGAATCCGACCTCGCAACACTCGCCGAACTCCTGCACCGCCTCAACGCCGAGTTCGGCGACTGAGGCCGGGCAACGACATCTGCGCCGGAACGTCGACGGTCATCCTCGGTCAACCGCTTCGGTCGCCACCGGGACGTGTCGTCGCGTGATGAGCCAACCGACAGCGCCCGCGACCGGGAGCATAATTCCGCCGTAAACCCCTGCGGGCACGGCTATTTCGGTGCTGTCGAGAACGCTGATCGCGATCGTAATGGCGATGGCGCTGTTGTGGATGCCGATCTCCATCGAGCAGGCTATCGCCTGGCGGATGTCGACGCCGAGCCATCGCGGGACGAAGTAGCCCACGGTCAAGCTGAGCAAGCAGAAGACAAAGGTGACGGCGCCGACGTCGAGGAGGTATCCCGGCAGGTCGGCGGCACCGCCGATCATGCTTGCGGCTATGACGAGTACCAGGGTCAGCGCCGAGCCGATGCGCACCGGGCGGTCCATCCGGTCGGCGAAATCGGCGGCCAGCCGCCGCACCAGCATGCCGACGATGACCGGGATCAGGATCATCGCGAACACTTGGACGACTTTGCCGAACTGCAGGCCCAGTCCGCTCGCGCCGGCAACGGGTTCGAAGTAGTCGATCGCGAAGTTCGTGATCACGGGTGCGGTGATGACCGCGATGATCGAATTGACCGCCGTGAGGGATACGTTGAGTGCGACATCGCCGCCGAACAGGTGACTGAGCAGGTTAGCCGTGGTACCGCCCGGCGATGACGCGAGCAGCAGCACGCCGACAGCAAGGGTCGGCGGAAGGTCGAAGAGCAGGACCAGACCGAACGCGGCTACCGGCAGCACGAGCAGCTGACAAGCCAGCGCGATAGCGACCGTCCTGGGTTGGCGCGCGATGCGGGTGAAATCGTCGACGCTGAGCGAAAGTCCCAGCCCGAACATGATCACGGCCAAAGCCAGTGGCAGAGCCAGTGATACGAGCGGAGAATTCACCTGCGTGCCTCATCGTTTCGTCGCATCGGAGCGGACGCGGGAACGGTATCCGGCGGGGGCGGCGACGGGGCCCGATCCTCCCGTTCAGCGAGAAGGCCCGGGGTGTTATGAGCCCATGGTCGAGTGCTGATCGGCCGGGGGGTGTATAGCCGTTCCGGTCGAGTGCGAGGGCGAGGAATCCGTTGTCGGCGCAGGTGGTCCACAATTGAGTGCCGCGCCATTCGGGTGCCGAGAAGCACCAGTCGGTGGAGAGGTCACCGAATGCGAGCATGCCGGTTCGGGGACTGCCGGCCTGTGTGAGATCGAACTGACCTTGCAGCATTACCTGAGCGACGGTGGGGGAGGCGAGCAGCGGGACACCGATGATGGATGCGAGGGCGTGCGGTGAGTTCGGCAGTTCGGTGTTGTCTCCGGTGCGTGCGGGCGGGTTGTAGTAGGCGATTTCGCGCACGTCCAAGGGATCTCGGATATCGAAGACGCGAATCCCCGAGGAGGTCCAGCTGCACGCCAATGCGGTCGGATCGGTGGGGCGATCGGCGGCGCAGTGGTGCGCATCGTAGGAGAACAGCGAGCCGCCGGATGTGGAAGCCATTGCGGCGTCCTGGTTTTGGGGCAGGTTGATTTCGAGTTTGATGGTGTTGACGATGCGCGGGTTGGTCGGCTCGGCGACATCGATGATCTTCACGCCGCCCGATCCGGCCTCGTTGGTCGCGAAGACATAGGGTGTGCCGTCGTAGGTGACGGGGATGTTGTGTTGCGTGGCCCAGCCGTCGGTCCAGGTGATGTGCGCGAGTTGGCGCACCTGTGGGTTGGGGTCGCGGCGTTGCACGGCGCTGATATCCATGACCATGAGGCCGCCGAAGTTGTTGGCCAGGTACATGATTGTGCCGTCGGCGCTGAATCCGAAGCCGTGCATGGACATCTGCTGAGTCGGCTTCGGGGATCGCACGCGACATCACCGCGGTCGGATACCGAGCAACTCTTCGCCGCATCGGCGGTCATGGTGCCCGCGGCGAACCTCGGCCGGGGATCGGATCGGAGACTCGATCGATTCGGTGGGGTTGTGTCGCGTGGGAAGCTGGAGTGGTGCTCATGGGTTTCTGGGAGGTTGCCGCTTCAACCTAGGGGCCTGCAAAGCTTGGCGAAACATGGCGGACCGGAGGCTGGTCCAGGGGGATCGCTGTGGCCACCGGGTCTTGGGCTGTCGGTAAGAGGAGGGTGTGTGCGGCGAAACACTCGCTCTGAAACATGAGTTATGCAACACTCGGCAGGTTGCGTTACGTTTGCATCACGATTTGCCGGTGCGAAGCCGGTTAGTAGCTACGGAGCGTGTGCGTGCTGGATCTCGACCACTTCAGTTATGGATGGGTGACCCCCGTCCTGGCCTATGTCATGTCTGTCATCGGATCGATGCTCGGCCTGCGGTGTGCGGTGCATGCCCGATCGGCGCGCTGGCCAGGAGGCTGGCTAATCGCCGCGGCCGTATCCCTTGGGGGCGCGGGTATCTGGGTTATGCATTTCACCGCGATGCTCGGCTTCTCCATCAACGGTGGCACTATTCGCTTCGATGTGCCGATGACGCTGCTCAGTGCGGTCGTGGCCATTCTGGTGGTGTGGATCGGACTGTCGGTCGTCGTGCGCTGGCGGCGGGAAGTCCTGGCATTGCCGGTCGGCGGCACCATCACCGGACTCGGCGTGGCCGCCATGCACTACCTGGGCATGTATGCGATGCACACCAATGTGGCCGTGGGATACCGGCCCGTGCCCGTCGCGCTGTCGCTGGTGATCGCGGTGGTCGCGGCGACCGCGGCGCTGTGGTTCATGCTGCACGTGCACGGATTTCGCGCGACCATCGGCGCGGCGTTGATCATGGGTGTCGCGGTATGCGGCATGCACTACACCGGAATGGCGGCGATGCATGCCGAACATGCCGGCGGCCATGCGATGCCGGACGGCGCCGAGCCGGTGCAGTTGCTGACACCGCTGATCATGAGCGTCGTCGCGGTCATCATGGTGCTGATCATCGTGGTCGGGTTGGCCGAACTCGATGAACGCAACATATCCGATGCGGTGCCCGTGCCCGTACCCGAGCGACCCGCACCCGCTCGGCCCGAAGCCCCCCGGCGCAGACCCGCGCGGTTCAAGTCCGGCACCCTGGCAACCAGCCCCGCCGACCTGCCCCGAAGCGGCCGCGAGTGGCCCCGCCGCGAAATCCAGGACTAGCCCTGAGGTCTGCCGAGTTCGAGAAGCCAGCGGCACACGCCGAGGGATTCCATCAGAGAATTCGGCGACCGCGATGCGAGGTCAGCGATCGTCCGATGCCATTGCGCGCCCGGCCGTTCAGAGACGTTGGCAGCGTGGACTGTTCGCGGTCGGTAGCGCATCTGTTCGGCCCCCGGAGTCATGGTCAGATGATGCTGTAGTTGTCCGACCTACGCTAGCGGATCTGAACGGTTGCTTCGAAGGCTTCGGCGACGATCGGGCAGACCTGGTCCATGCTCGTGTTCGCGCCCAGCTCGCGGGCGACCGAGGTCATGTCCACCTCGGGTAGGCCGCATGCTATCGCCCAGGTCCACGGGCGCAGATCGCCGTCGACGTTGAGGGCGAAACCGTGGCTGGTGACACCGCGGCTCTGGCGCATGCCGATGGAGGCGATCTTGCGGTTGGTGTGGCTGGTCCACACGCCGGTGAGCAGTTCCGAACCGGGCGGGGTGTCGCGGCGCTCGGCGGGGACGCCCAGCGTGGTGAGCGCCCCGATGAGCCGATGCTCGACCTCGCGAATGTAGTCGACGACGCCTTCGTCGGAGCCGAGTCGCACGATCAGGTAGCCGACCAGCTGACCGGGACCGTGATAGGTGAGTTGGCCGCCGCGAGTGGTTTCCACGACGGGGATGTCGTGGGCCGGGTCGGGCAGGTGCGTGCGCGGGGTCCGTCGGCCGATGGTGTACACCTGCGGATGACTGAGCAGCCAGACAGTGTCGTCGAGTTCGTCCCGCTGTCGCCGGCCGACCAGATCGGTCATCCGACTCATCGCCTTGTCGTAGTCGACGAGCTCGTCGCGGATCAGCGTCAGTGACCGTGACTTCACCGTCGCAGAATACCTAGTGTCGGAGCCGCCATCGAGCCGACGCCGGGCGGGCGGGTGAGCACGTCAGGACAACTGGACCGTGGCGGTGGCGCGGCCGAAGATCTTGCGCCCGCCGTGGGTGGCGGTGAGAGCGACTATCGCGGTGTTGTGTTCGGGGTCGAGGGACTTGATCTTGCCGCCGTATTCGATCACGCTGTGGCCGTCCGCGTCGACGTAGACCGGGCTCGTCATGCGGGCGCGGAACTGGCGCAGCGCGCCCGGGTCGTCGAGCCAGGAGGTGACGAAGCCCGCGCCCAGGGCCATGGTCAGCATGCCGTGCGCGACCACCGTGCGATCCAGACCGACGAGTTCGGCCGCCGCTGGATGCCAGTGGATCGGATTCGGATCGCCCGAAACACCGGCGTAGTTGACCAGATCGCCGACGGTAAGGCCGACGGTTCGCGGCGGCAGTTCCGCGCCGACCGTCACCGAGTCGAATTTCCGTGCTCGAAGATGTTGCGGCGGTGCGGATTCCGGCTTGCGTAAATGCAGCGCGTGGAGTGCGAACTTGGCGGGTGGGGTCAGGTCCTGGCGCATGATCCCCGCCATCTTGGCGGCGATCTCCTCGGTGTTCGGCGCCTGCTCCGACCGCGCGATCAGGCTGGTTTGCGAGGTGACCACGCTCTCCTCGCGCTGATTCGTCACCGCGTTCTCGATGACGATCAGGTCGCCGCCGAAGGCCTGGCGGAACGACTGCAGCGAGATATTGCTGATGAACTGGTCGCCGACCAGTGCGGGTTGATGGAAGTCCAAGACCTGATCGGTCTGCACCGTGGTCGTCAGGTTGATGCCGATGAGGATTTCGCTGAGGGCCTTCTGGACCGTGGTGGCGAGTAGCGATGTGAATGTCGGCGGGGCGAGCAAAGTCGGGTAGCCGTACTCCGCGGCCGAATCCTCGTCCCAATAGACCGGATGGAAATCCTGTACGGCACGGGCGTATTCCCGAATCTTCTCCCGGCCGACCTCGTAGGTGTCGTTCACCCGATAGTGCTTGCCGACGAGCGATCGTAGATGGGCTACCGGATCGACTGGGCCACTTAGGCTCGCGATGACCTCCAAGATCGATTCCTCTCGTTTATTGGACGAGCTGGTGCCAGCGCCGCTGGCGGTATCGGTAGATCCTGATCGCGAGTGCCGCAACGGCGGCGGTGGCGGGACCGGCGTCGATCTCGACGGTGTCGCTGTAATGGCAGGTTTTCTCATCGATTAGTTCGGTGTGCAATGTGTGGTTCCAAGTAGTGATGATGCCACCGTGCTCGTTTGTGCGGATGGTCTTGGTTTTCTCATTTACCTCGATGACTTCGATGGTGTGCCGGTAGGCGGGTATGACGTGGAAGGCGAACAACCAGGCCGTACCGCGTTCGCCGACCCGCAGCGGTTCGGTCCGGCCGGTCAGCGCCGGAATGCCGATCAAGCCCCGGCACACGTAGCGAAAGGTCGCTGGTGACTGCATGGCCTGCCAGGCTCGGTCGGCGCTGGTGGGCAGTGTGGTCGCGACGTGGATTGTCCGCATTGTCGGCTCCTATAAGTGTTAGGGTCACCTAATTCTGCGGAGTGGGAACATCGTTGACTACTCGCTTTTCGAGGGGAGGCGACCATCGCGCCACCGAACCGGTATCGGGCCCGCAAGCAGCCGAAACAGCCGCGCGCCGCGGAGACCAGACAGCGGATCCTGGACGCGGCGGCTCACATTTTCGCCGAATACGGCTATGCGGCGGGCACGACCAACCGCATCGCCGAGCATGCGGGCCTGTCAATCGGCTCGCTGTATCAGTACTTCCCGAACAAGGACGCGATCCTGCGCGCACTGATGGACGCGCATGTGGATTCCGGCACCCGACTATTGGGTCAGCGTCTGTCGGACGGTTTGCCGCAGCGGCTCGATGAGGTCGTGCGAATGTTCGTGCGTGCGACCATCGATAACCATCGCGATGATCCGGGACTGCATCGGGTGCTCTTCGAGCAGGCTCCGCGTGCTCCGGAATTCCTCGCGCGACTACATGAGTTGGAGCGAACTGCGGTCGAGATGACCGCGCGTCTGCTCGCAACTCACCCCGAAGTGCGGGTTGTCGACAGTGATATCAGCGCCCGAATCGTGGTGGCCACCATCGAATCGCTGGTGCACCGACTCCTCACGGCGCCGACCGCGATCGATCCACGACGAGTCGAGGACGAGATCGTCATTCTGCTGACCGGATATCTGCGCCACGGTCTGGAACCGTGACACACGCTGACACGCGATAGTGGACCGATCGATCGACTGATCTTGCACAATCGGTGCATGGCCAAGCCCTGTCTGCTGCTTCAGCTGCGGCCCGAGCGCGCCGCCGCGGACGACGAGTACTACGCCATCCTGCGCGCGGGCGAACTCGAGGCTCGCGACGTGGTGCGCGTGCAGATGGATCAGAGAATGCCCGATATCGACCTCGATGATTTCTCGGCGGTCGTCGTTGGCGGCGGGCCGAGCAATGTCAGCAGTCCAGACGGGGAGAAATACGACTATCAGAAGCGCTTCGAGCCCGGACTGAAGACGTTGATCACCGAGATCGTCGACCGAGACTTTCCATATCTGGGCGCCTGCTACGGATTGAGCATTCTGGCGGACGTGCTCGGTGCGAAGGTGACCGATGAACGATACGGCGAAACGGCTGGCGCACAGACCATCGAATTGACCGACGAGGCCCGCGAAGACGCCCTCCTTCGAGGCATTCCCCAGTCGTTTCGGGCATTCGTCGGGCATAAGGAAGCCTGCCAAGATGTTCCGCCCGGCGCGGTATTACTTGCCGGATCCGCCGACTGCCCGGTGCAGATGATCCGAGTCGGCCAACGCGTGTACGCGACCCAGTTCCACCCCGAACTCGATGGCAACGGACTCGCGCTGCGCATCGAGGTCTACCGGCATGCGGGCTATTTCGACCCGGACGAGGCCGATTACCTCATCGCACTCGGCCACCGCGAAGCGGTCACGGCCCCCAGCCGGATATTGCGTCGCTTCGTCATCCGGTATTGCCAAGACTGACGGTCACGCGACCCAGCTGTGCGGGGCGATGAAGGCGGGACGGCGCTCGGGGCGCAGCCAGCGCACGGTAGCGGGGCGACGCTGGTCGCTCGGGGTGGCGCCGGCCAGGGCCGCCAGCAGGACCACGGTGAGGGCAGCCAGCTCTTCGTCGGTGGGGTTGCCGCGTTCGATTCTCAGGACGGGGGTCATCGGCGCTGCTCCTACTGGGGTGGGTTGCCGTGCTTGCGCATCGGGAGGTCGGCGTGTTTGGTCGCGAGCATGGCCAGTGCGGCGATCAGGGCCGGGCGGGTGTCGGCGGGATCGATGACGTCGTCGACGAGGCCGCGTTCGGCGGCGTAGTACGGGTGGATCAGTTCGGTGCGGTACTCCTTGATCTTCTGCACGCGGGCGGCGTCCGGATCGTCGGCGGCGGCGATCTCGCGCCGGAAGATGACATTGGCCGCGCCCGCGGCACCCATCACCGCGATCTCATTGGTCGGCCAGGCCAGCGCGAGGTCCGCGCCGATCGAGAGCGAGTCCATGACGATGTAGGCGCCGCCGTAGGCCTTGCGCAGCACCACCGAAATCCGCGGGACGGTCGCATTGCAGTACGCGTACAGCAGTTTCGCGCCGTGCCGGATGATGCCCTCGTGCTCCTGTGCGACGCCGGGCAGGAATCCCGGCACGTCCACCAGGGTGACGAGCGGGATGTTGAACGCGTCGCACAGCTGCACGAACCGGGCCGCCTTCTCCGACGCGGCGATATCGATCACGCCCGCGAAGACACTGGGCTGATTGGCGACGATGCCGACCACCCGCCCGCCCAACCGGGCCAGCGCGCAGACGATATTGGCCGCCCAGTGCTCGTGCACCTCGAAGAGCACACCGTCATCGACGATCTCCTCGACTACCACGCGAATGTCATAGGGCCGGTTGCTGTCGGCCGGCACCAGATCGTAGAGCGATTCACTGCGCCGGTCGGCCGGATCCTTACTCGCGACCATCGGGGGCTCTTCGCGATTGTTCGACGGCAGCAGCGACAGTAGGAACCGCACGTCGTGCAGGCAACTCGCCTCGTCGTCGTACAGGAAGTGCGCCACCCCGGAGGTCTGCGCGTGCACATCCGCGCCGCCGAGCCCCTCCATGGTGATCGTCTCGCCGGTCACCGCGGCCACCACCTCGGGCCCGGTGATGAACATCTGGGCGGTACCGCGCACCATGAAGACGAAATCCGTCAGCGCCGGACTGTAGGACGCGCCGCCCGCGCACGGTCCGAGCATCACGCTGATCTGCGGGATGACCCCGGACGCCCGGGTATTGCGCCGGAAGATGCCGCCGTATCCGGCCAGCGCGGTCACCCCCTCCTGGATGCGCGCGCCCGCGCCGTCGTTGAGGCTGACCAGCGGCGCGCCCGCGGCCTGCGCCAGATCCATCACCTTGTGGATCTTGTGCGCGTGCGCTTCGCCGAGTGATCCGCCGAAGATCCGAAAGTCGTGCGCGTAGACGAAGACGCGGCGACCTTCGACGGTGCCCCACCCGGTGACCACGCCGTCCCCGGCCGGGTGCTTGCGATCCATGCCGAAGCCGGTCGCCTGATGCGTGCGCAGCCCCTCGATCTCGACGAAGGATCCCGGATCGAGCATGGTCTCGATGCGCTCGTGGGCGGTCTGCTTACCGCGGGCGTGCTGGCGTTCGGTGGCCGCCGGATCGGGTCCGGCCGCGGCGGCACGTTTGCGCTCGCGGAGCTCGGCGACGTGACCGCGCATCGCATCGATGCTCGGCGTTCGGGCGGCGACGGGGTCGTCGTCGGATGCGTCGGCGGCATTCGGTGGTTCGGTGATCATCGGTGCTTTCGCCTGGTCGGTGTGGCCTATACATCGATAATCGCGATCGGGCGCCGAAACGTTTTAGTTTTTCGATCGGGCCCGCTACGGCTGGGCAACTTCGGTTGCCGCGGGCAGCGGCAGGCCCATCGCTCGGGCCTCGTCGTCCTGGTAGCCGGCGCCGATGCCGAACCAGGCGCGTCCGCCGACGATGTGCTCACTCAGGCGCGCCGCGCGATCGCGGTGCTGGAGCAAGGATTCGGCGACTACCCGGGATGATTTTCGATGCGGCTGCCGAGCCGCGGGTCGACGATCGGCAGGTCCCGGTACCGCCGCAAGGCATCGAGGACCAAGTGCACCGCGGCGCGCGGTGGCGCACCGCGCCGGATGACCGCGGTGATCGTGCGGGTGACCGGATTGGTGAGTTCCCGGGTCGCGACGCGGTAGCGCGGGTCGACGGCCAGGCCGGGCAGCAGCGCGATCGAGAGTCCGGCTTCGACGTGCTGCAGCGTCATCATGTAGTTGCTGAAGCGGCAGACCACGCGCGGCTCGAAGCCCGATTCACGGCACAGCCGGGTGGCGAGATTCGCCATATAGGACTTGGGCATATCGAAGGCCCATGGCTCGTCGGCGTAGGCGGCGAGGTCGGCTGGTCCGCGCGCGCCGCGTCCTGGCGGCAGCACGACCACGATCGGGTCGGTGGCCAGCGGCACGATATCGACATCCGGGCCGAGCGGGTGTTCGACGAAATCTGTTGTCGTGATGATGATGTCGGCGTCGCCGACGCGCAGGGCCGGCATGCTCTGGTGCGGTTCCAGTTCGAGCAGTTCGATATCCAGGTGCGGGTGCGTCTGCGCGAGGTGGGTCACCGCGGGCACGCACAGTGAGTGGATGGCGCTCTGGAACGCGCCGAGCCGGACCAGTCCGACCGGTTCGTCACCGAGGCTGCGCAACTCCGCTTCGACGCTGTCCATCTGATCCAGGATCGCGCGGGCGCGGCGGGCCAGCATCAGCCCGGCCGGGGTGAGCCGGACCCGGCGGCCGGTACGTTCCAGCAGCTGCGTGTGGGTTTCCGCCTCGAGCACCGCGAGTTGCTGGGACACGCTGGACGCACTCAGATTGGCCGCGATCGCGACCGCCCGAACCGTGCCGAGCGAGTCGAGCTGGCTGAGTAGACGCAGTCGCCACGGGTTCAGCATGGGCCCATTGTTGTACGGCTGAGCCGAACAGCACAGCCGGAATTGTGAGATGGACGTGGCGCTCGCACCGGCCTTACCGTCGAAGATATGGCCGCCCCCATCTCCGCACCGCTGACCACCGACGACTTCTGGGCCGACGCCGATCGGCACCTCGTGCGCTACGCGGGCGCGGGCGAGTTCACCCGCGAGATCATCGCCCGTGCCGCAGGCAGCTTCTTGTACACCGAAAACGGCAGGGAGATACTGGATTTCACCTCCGGTCAGATGAGCGCGATTCTCGGACACGCGCATCCGGATATCGTCGCCACCGTAGGACGCCAGGTCGGCGAACTCGATCATCTGTTCAGCGGCATGCTGAGTCGCCCGGTCGTCGACCTCGCCCGCCGCCTGGCCGAGACCTTGCCGGAACCGCTCGCGAAGGTGCTGCTGCTGACCACCGGTGCCGAGTCGAATGAGGCCGCTATTCGAATGGCCAAGTTGGTCAGCGGAAAACACGAGATCGTCTCGTTCGCCCGCTCCTGGCACGGCATGACCCAGGCGGCCGCGGGCGCCACCTACAGCGCGGGCCGCAGGGGCTACGGCCCCGCCGCGCCGGGCAACTTCGCCATCCCCGTACCCAACGCCTACCGCCCCGACTTCGCCACGGCCGCAGGCGAGCTCGACTGGCGACGCCAACTCGACTTCGCCTTCGAGCTGATCGACGCCCAGTCGGTCGGCAGTCTCGCCGCCTGCCTGGTCGAGCCGATCCTCAGCTCCGGCGGCGTCGTCGAACCGCCGCCCGGCTACTTCGCCGCGCTGCGGGACAAGTGCCGCGAGCGCGACATGCTGCTGATTCTCGACGAAGCCCAAACCGGCCTGTGCCGCACCGGATCCTGGTACGCCTTCGAACGCGACGGCGTGGTGCCGGATATCCTCACCCTGTCCAAGACGCTGGGTGCGGGACTGCCGCTCGCGGCCGTGATCACCAGCGCCGAGATCGAACAGCGGGCGCACGAGCGCGGGTTCCTATTTTTCACCACCCACGTCTCGGATCCGTTGGTCGCCGCGGTCGGCAATACCGTGCTGGATGTGCTGACCCGCGATCGGCTCGACGCGCGCGCTGCCGAACTCGGAACCTTCCTGCGCCACGGTCTCGAGCGAATCGGCCGGCGGCACAGCGTCGTCGGCGATATCCGCGGCCGGGGCCTGCTCGCGGGTCTGGAACTCGTGCTCGACCGCGAAACCAAGCAGGGCTCCGACGAACTCGGCGCGTTGGTCACCCGCCGCTGCCTGGAACTCGGCCTGCACATGAACATCGTCCAGCTCCCCGGCATGGGCGGGGTCTTCCGCATCGCGCCACCGCTGACCGCCACCGAGGCGGAACTGACCCTCGGCCTCGACATCCTCGACGAAGCGATCGGTGACGCCGTCGCGCGGATCTGATCGGTCAGTTGACGCCGGTGGCGAACTTGATCACGACCTTGTCGTCGGTGACCTCCTGCACGGTGGCATTCAGGCCGTTGGCGGGCTGGCTCTGCCCGACCGGGATATCGACCTGCTGACCGCCCACCTTCAGCGTGACCGTATTACCTTTCACCGCGACGAGTTCCGCATCGATGCCGAGGACACTGGCCTTCGCGTTCACGCCACGGGTGAAGGTGACGGTGCAACCACTGACCTCGCACTCGGACTTGTACCCGGTCCCCTCGGACGAGCATGCTGCCGCTCCGAGGGGCGTGAGCAGGGCGAACGCGGACAGGGCGAGCATCCGTGGTACAGACATGCGGCCCAGTGTATGCGCGGCCGCATCGATCAGGTCCCGGCTCGGGTAGCGGTGACCCAGTACGCGTACAACAGCTTCGCGCCGTCCCGGATGATGCCGCCGTGTTCCTGCTTCAGGATCGGGTAGTTGATCGATTATCAAGACCGTCGAACAAGCCGGAGCCCTGCGGGATGGACTGCGGCTCGCCACACCCGCGCCGGCCTGATGACTGTGGTCCCGCCGCTGCACAGCGGTTCGGACTACGGTGGAGTCGTGGGCGTTATGGGCGAGCTGTTCCCGGGGCAGAAGCTGGGCGACGAGGGTAGCGAGGACAGCGATGGTCAGCAGCACCGGCCGCGCGTCGAGATCGATCTGGACGCGGGCGTCGTGCGCCTGTCCGGCATCGGCGCGCCCGCATCCGCTGACGAAACGTCCCGCGAATAAGACTGTCCCGCAGCTCAATCGCGCGCGGGCAGCTCGCATCCGTCCGGACCGCAGGCCGCGCCGCCACCGATCGTTTGCAGGGCGGGTTCGCGCTCGGCCCAGGCCTGATCCAGCGCTTGGGCGAAGACCTCGGACGGCTGCGCGCCGGAGACACCGTACTTGCGATCGAAGACGAAGAACGGGACACCGGTCGCACCGAGTCGCGCGGCTTCCTGTTCGTCGGCGCGCACCGCGTCGGCGTAGGCAGCCGGGTCCGCGAGCACGCCGCGCACCTTCGACTCGTCGAATCCAGCGGCGACCGCAAGCCCGACCAGCCGCTCATAATCGGCGAACAGGGACCGCTCCTCGGCGAAATTCGCACGGTAGAGCGCATCGAGCAGTGTGTCCTGCCTGCCCTCGGCGAGCGCGAAATGCAAGAGGCGGTGCATATCGAAGGAGTTGCCGTAGTCGCGGCCTTCGGTCAGATACGGCAGGCCGATCGCGGCGGCCTGCGTGCCGATACCGCGTTCGTTGGCCGCGGCCTGCGCCTCGCTGATGCCGTACTTGCGGGCGATCTTCGCGATCACCGGACCGGATTCATCGGCGGACAGGGTCGGATCCAACTCGAACGAGCGGTGCACCACCTCGACGTCGCCGCGGTGCGGGAATTCGGTCAGCGCCTGCTCGAACCGCTTCTTGCCCAGGTAGCAAAAGGGACAGTTGATATCGGTCCAGATCTCGACCCGCACGGGCATCCTCGCTCTCATCACTAACCCCCAAGGTGTGCCAACAACCGCACGACACCATGTGTTCCGGATCAGCGGCCTGTCCTGTTCGGCCAGGCATTGTGCACTTCCCACTGGGGGTGGGTTTCATCCGGATTTCGGTGCTGCCCATCACATAAGCTGACGAGCATGGCGCAGCCGACCCCCTGGCGAGCGAGTGTAACTCGACGCGACCCGAACACACCGGCGCGGCGAACGGAAAGCGGCGCAGAGCAGGCAGGCGAACTCCGGGTGCGCCTGTCCCAGCTCCGAGGGACCCAGCTCCGAGGGAACTGGGGTTACGTGTTGGCCGCAGTTGGCAGCGTGGTGACACTCATCTTGCTGTTTCAGCCGTGGATCACCGCAAAGGGGCCCGACGGCGACGTCGCCGCCGACGCCTTCGGCCGGCTCGAAGTAACGACCAACTCCATGAATGCCTGGTCGCAATCGAAGCCCCAAACCCCGACGATCACCGGCATCTGGGCGATCCTGGCCAGCGCCGCCATTGTCATCGCTGTCTGCGCGATAGTGCTGAACATCCGGCAGCGCACCGAGTTGCTCGCCCGCTTGACGACGTTTTCCCTGGTCAGTGCCGCTTTCTTCGTGATCCTCGCGTTGATCTACCTCAACTCCAAGGGCGCCGCCTTGAAAGGCATGACCGGTCGTACATACGACCTGGGCGGCCAGGTCGGACAGATCTTGAATTGGGCTACCGGTAGGGGCAAACTCCTCGTGCCGGGAACCAGTACGGCCACATACACGACCGCCGATCTCACGAACTGGGGGATGCTCGCTGTCGTGACCTCGCTCGGTTCGGCCATGGCCGCGGTCGCCCAGTGGTTGCGCGTTCGACGCGCGGCCAACCCGCTCCGCCTGTCGTGGCGGCTCCCGATTGTCGTTTCCAGAGCACCCGCGGATCCTGACACCACCGCTTGACGTCGCAAAGCCCTAGCGGGTGAAGGCCTTTCGCAACGCGGTCGCGGAATCGAGTCGTGCGCGTTCGCTGTCGTCGAAGGGGTGGCGGACGAATTCGTGGATCATCCCCGGATAGCGGGTGACGGTGACCGGGACACCGGCCTCGTCGAGTCGGGCACCGTACTGTTCGCCCTCGTCGCGTAGCGCGTCGAACTCGGCGGTGATGATCAGTGCCGCCGGGAGGTCCGCGAGGTCGGGGGCGAGCAGCGGTGAGACCCTCGGGTCGAGTTTCTCCGCGGCGCTGTTGAGGTAGTTGTCCATGAACCAGTGCTGGCCGTCGCGAGTGATATTGCCGTATTCGCCCGCGTACTCCCGGATGCTGAAATTCGTTCTGCGGAAATCGAGGTCGGGGTAGATCAGCAGTTGGAACACCAGCGCCGGACCGGCTTGGTCCCTGGCCATTCGCGCGACGACGGCCGCCAGATTGCCGCCCGCGCTGTCACCGCCGACGGCGATTCGACCGGCATCGACGCCGATGCTCGTGGCCTGCTCGGCGACCCACCGCGTCGCGGTGAAGCAGGCATCCGGCGCGGCCGGAAATTTGTGTTCCGGTGCGCGTGGATAGTCGACGGAGATGACGACGCATTCGGCCCCGTTCGCCAGACTGCGGCACAGGCCGTCGTGGGTGTCCAGATCGCCGAGCATGAAGCCGCCGCCGTGGAAGAACACCAAAGCCGGAAAGGGACCGTCGCCGTGCGGGGTGTAGATCCGGATCGGCAGCGGTCCATCCACGCCCGGGATGGTGCGGTCTTCGACGTGGGCAACGGGTTCCGGTTCGCCGAGTAGGGCGATCTGCCGCCGCCAGCCTGCGCGGGCCTGCTCGGGGGTAAAGGTGTGCAGGTCACCGAAATCGGCGCGGGCGAGACGGTCCAGGTACGCCTGAACCTGCGGGTGCAGCTCTTCTTTTCTATCGCTCATGCCTGCACCTCGCTGGCGCTCGGCTCCGGCATGCGCGATGCGCGCTGTTTCATGATTCGTTCGCTTTGCTCACTCATGCCGCCTATCGTCTGACTTCAAGCACGCTTCAAGTCAAGGAGTAAATTGTGGCGCTCGATATCGGCGAAGTGGCCGCGCGGTCCGGGTTGGCACCCTCGGCGCTGCGGTACTACGAGCAGCGTGGGCTGATCGAGTCCACGGGCCGCAACGGTTTGCGTCGTACCTACCGCCCCGAGGTGCTCGACCGTTTGACGCTCGTATCCTGTGCTCGCGCAGCAGGTTTCACGCTCGCGCAGATCGCGCGGTTCCTGGTCGCCTCGCCGGCGGACACCGAACTCCGTGGGCACCTGGCGGCGAAGGCGGCACAGTTGGACGAGGACATCGCCCGGCTCACCCGCATGCGCGACAGCCTGCGCCACGCCGCCACCTGCACCCATCAACCGCTGGTCGAGTGCCCGGACTTCAAGCAGACCTTCGGCACTGCGGATCGCCGTGGGGCATAACCGGTAATTCGCTAATCTGGCCCGTGCAGGCCTTCCTCGGTCTGTACGTGCGCCGCTACGACGTCGCCGACGATCCGCGGATCGAGCACACCGCGCTAAAATCGGGCTCCGCCAAGTGGTTTCGGCGTTTCGGCACGGGTGAATCGACGAAAACAGGGTCCGGCGAATGATATTCGCCGGACCCCGTTCGGGCGTGACGTCAGGTGGCGCCGACCCCTCCGCGGCGCCAACTATCGTTACGCGGCCGGTGTGGTCGGTACCGCCATGCGGTTATCGGTGCCGGCAAGCTGCCGGTCGCGTTCGAGGATGCGGGCGTACAGCAGCACGATGGCCTCGGCCAGGTCGAGGCCGAGGTCTTCGGCTCGGATGGCGGCGAGTTCCAGTGCGATTACGTAATCTTCGGGATTCGGATCGCTCAGGGTCTCGTCGAGGACCATGGCGCTGATGGCTTGGTCCCGACTGAGTATGCGGCCCGGCAGCCAGCTGAGCAGCCAGCTGTCGCCGTCGACGGTGGGGATGTAGCGGGCAGTCTCGGGGGTGATGTCACTGGTGATCAACCAGTTGGTCAGTTCGAGCGTCATGACCCCTCCCTTGGTCAATCGGAGCCACATGTTCCGGAAGCTGGCTCCGAAACGATGTGGCGTTGACAACAATGCTATGGATCGCCACTTCGAGCTGTCAACTAAGCATCACTGCTATCTTTGGATATATTTAAATCAGATCTGCTTTACATAAAGCAGATTCAGACATGGATATCTAGAATATGTTCAGCCAGGGCGGGATTGAGCGACTCGAGGCTCCGGAGAGGTGGAGTTGCGCTGACAATATCGCGCTCGCGGCGCGCAAATACCGCGTCCGCCTGTGGGTTCCAGCGATCGCCCAGAAAACTCCGGACGTCGTGATCGTCGCCCGGCGCCGTAACGTGACTATGATGACTTCGGATGACACATCGTGAGCATTAGGATCCGAGCGCAGGATGGAGGCGCGGCATGGCTGGCTCAGGGCCAGATGGTGAGCAGGTCGGGGATCTGGTCCGTCGGCTCCGCACGGAACGCGGATTCACCCAGGCGGCGCTCGCGGCCAAGGCGGGCTGCTCGCGCAGTCTGATCCAGCAGATCGAGAACGGCACCCGGGTGCCACCGCTACCGTTGCGTGAACGTCTCAGTCTGGCACTGGGACAGGGATTGCCGATGGCCGACGGCGCCGCCGGTGATCTCGCGGGCGGTGCGTACCACGAGCTCCGCATGCGCTTCAATGTCCTGCTCGGCAAGGACCCTGAACTCGTCGAGCGCGCGCTCGGCATCGCGGGGAGCCTGATCGACGCGACCGGCGCGCGCGAGGAGATCGAACCGCTGCGCATGATCGCGGATCGGCAACTCGAGCGCGCCGAGGAGATCCTCGCGCAGATCCCGTCCCGCAGCGCGACGGTCTGGGAATGGAATACCGTCAGCGACTGGCTGATGATTCTCGAGCAGGCCACGCGGTCGGTCCGCGCGATCCACACCGCCGACCTCGGTACCATCGGCGGCGATGTGGGCGACGACTACCACGCCGCGATCCTGCGGCTGGCCGATAAGGCCCTGCCGCCCCGTATCGATGTGCGACGAATGTATGTCCTCGACACGATTGAGGATGTGTGGCCCTATGACGACAAGTTGTGGAAACAGGCGCGCTCCGGTGTGGAGAGCGTGCTGGTCAAGCGTGAGCATGCGCGCAACGCGCAGAGCATGCTCATCGTCGACGAACGCTATGTCGCCGTCGGTGAATACGACTACTCCCGGCAGGCGCGCGTCGCGACCAGGTTCTCGGCCTTGAAGCACGATGTCGCGTTCGCCGCGCGCCGGTTCGAGCGACTCTACGAACTCAAGCTCGCCGGTTCGGGCATCGTCGTCAACGATATCGTCGCGACACCGGCGCTGGCCGGTTTCGATCGCCTCACCGAGAGCGACTGCCGCGACCTGTTCCGTGCGGCGCTGGAACAGAGTTGGCGTGAGATGACCGCGCCGGGGGAGCCGCCCGTCGAAGGTGAGGTGTCGTGAGCAGGCAGGCTGTCATGGATCCGCTGCCATGGCGGAACCCGGGGCCCAGCCTGGCCGCCCGCACCAACCGCTCCGAGGCGCGCAAGCGGGAGGTGCGTCGCAACCTGGGCGCGGATCCGCGATTCGCGGGGACGGACCAGCGGATGTACGTGGGGGTCATCGACGCCTATCACGGCGAGACGGGGCTGCCGCTGGCCGAGAGTGCCGTTACCGCACTGGATCTGGCCTGGCGCGAGCTGCTGCACACCCAGCCGCCGGACGAGTACGCGGACGGCACGCTATATCACAAGCGGCAACCGCTGGTGCTGCGAGAGTTGGCGGCGCACAAGCTGTTCGGGCGATTGTCGGAGCCGGTCGACGGGGTGCCCGGAGTTCGGGTGTCGCCCGAGGAGGTCATCGTCTGCCCGTATTCGAGCACGATGCTGCTCGAGGAGGCGGTCGCGACGCTCGCCCGGCCCGGCGGTGTGATCGTGTATCCGGAAGGCGCGTACAAGAGTTCGGGTATCCACGTGGAGAAGTACGGGCTGCGGATGCAGGCGTGCCCGGTCGCGGCGGACGACTCCTTCAAGATCGACCCGGAGCTGCTGGCGGCGTGCCTCGACTATTTCGCCGAGCGTGGCGAGCTGTGCGGGGTGCTGCTCACGCTGCCCGGAAATCCGGTGTTCACCGATTACTCGGCCGAGGAGCTGCTGGCCATCGGGCGGGTGCTGCTGGCGCGCGGGGTCCCGGTCATCTGCGATATGGCCTTCGATTGCATGGTGGCGCGGCATATTCCGATCGCCTCGCTAGAGATTCCGACCGCTGATGGGGTGCGCCGCCTGTACGATCAGGTCCTCACCATTACCGGGAACTCGAAGGGCTACAACGCTTTCGGGCCGTGCAAGCTGGGTGCGGCGTGTTCGGGTGATGCCGTGTGGCTGGCCGCGATTCGGGAGCGGCTCACCATTTCGTTCCAGCGGGAGTCGACGCATCTGGCGCGGGCGATCATCGAGCACACGCCGGAGAGCTACTTCGATCGCAACCGCGTGCGCATGCTCGAGCAGCTCGATCGCGCGCACGGCCATATCGACGCGATCAACGATCGGTTGGGTGCGACAGTGATACGGCCGCTGGGTAGTCGGCAAGGGATGTTCCTGACCGTCGTCTTCGACGATGCGCTGCTCGACCAGGCCGGCGTCGGTGCCAGCGCGCAGATCGAAGATCTGCTGCTCGCGGCGGCCGGAATCGATAGTGTCGCGCTGGACCGAACCGGATCGGCGCGACTCGGCGTGCGATTCAATGTGCTCGCGCCGCGCAAAGCCCCGGGTCGCGAGTCGGCGGATCTGGTCGATGAGCTGTTCGACCGGCTCGAGCAGTTGATTCTGGAGATCCGGGGTGGACTGACCTACGCGAAGGTCTTGGCCGAGTGCGGCTTGTCGGAATGCACTGCCGCACAATGATTATCGGAGTTCTGCGGGAGACAGCCGCCGATGAGCTGCGCGTCGCGCTCATCCCCGACGATGTGCGTGGGCTTGTGGCCGAGGGCCTGCGGGTTGTCGTTGAGCGCGATGCCGGCCGGGCCATCGGCTTTGCCGACGTGGACTATGCCGAGTCCGGAGCGCAGATGGCCGAGCGGGCGGAGGTCTTCGCCGGGTCGGACCTTGTGGTGTGGGTGAAACCACCTGTGTACGAGCTGAATTCGATGCGCTGCGGCATGACTACCATCGGATTTCAGGACCCGCTCCATCGCCGCCAGATAATCGATGACCTACGCGCCCGCGGTATCGAATCCGTCGGCTACGAAACCGTCCCGCACTCGCGCCCCGACATCGACGCCCTCTCCGCGATGAGCCGAATAGCGGGTGAAATCGCCTATGACCAAGGACGACAACTCCTTTCGGAACCGAAACCCCCGCTGCGCGCTTTGATCCTCGGCTGCGGCCAAGCCGGCCTTTCCGCCATCGCCGCCGCCGTCGCCCACGGCGACGAACCCACCGCGATCGGCAACCGACCAGAGCAGCAGGCCGCCGCAATCCGACACGGCGCCAACACATTTCTGCCGAACCCGGCGGGCCTACTCGCTCACCTCACCGCCACCCCACCTGCCCTCATCATCTGCGCCGCCGTCCACCGCGGCACCCACGGCCCCCTGCTACTCGACGCCGCGGCACTCGATGCGCTGCGCCCCGGCACCGTAATCGTCGACCTTGTCGCCAAAGCTGGCGGCAACTGCACCGCCACCATCCCGGACCGCACGGTAACCCTCTCGAACGGCGTAATCGTCACCCACCGCTCGAACTACCCGACCCTGCGCCCCCTCGAAGCCAGCCATGCCTACAGCGCCGCCACCACCGCCATGATCAAAACCCGCTTTTCGAGCGAGCACGCCAGTTGACATCGGGCAGTCGACTACCCCTCGAGTAGCCGTCGCGGAACGTTCTCGAACTCCGCCAGGTAGTTGAAGACGTCGGCTATCGAGCGAGCGATGGTCAATATGTTCTCGAAGGTTGCCCTACCCCTCTGAAGTGCACGGGGACTGCGCATATTCCGGTAACGGCATCACTCGGATCTGTGATCCAGATAACATATTACACGACATACATGTCGTGTAACGTATTTGCTATGACGAACTCAACGAAGAACTCAACCCTGGTATTCATCCCCTGCATGTCCGGCGCTCCGTGGGACATCAGCAGGTTCGACTCGTTGAGCGAGCGGCCCGCACGGCTGCTGAAACTCCCCGAGGCCGTGGACGATATGGAGGTCTATGCCGACTTCGTCGCCGAAGCTGTCGCCGATCTCGACGACTATGTTCTGGTCGGCGACTCCTTCGGCGCGCAGATCGCGCTGGCCCTGGCGGTTCGCCGACCGAAAGGTTTGCGCGGGCTGGTGATGTCGGGAGGATTCGCCGCAAACCCGGTCACCTCGCCGTTCTGGAACACCGCGATGCGGACCATGGGCAAGATGCGCGGCGGCGCCTACCGGCACATCGTCCTGCGGGCGCACGCCCACCGGCTGGCGTCTCCCTTCGACGGCGAGGGCCAGGTTGCCTGGAGTACGGCTGAAAGCCGCCGCGTGTTCCGGGAGAACACTCCTGCGGAGTCCTATGGTGCCCGCATCACTGCGGCCCTGTCGGCCTACTACGTCGACAAACTCGACCAGGTCGCTGTCCCGACCCTGATCCTGACCCCTGAACACGACGTCATCGTCGGTGCAGCCCCGGCCGAGGTGATGCGTACAGGTATTCCCGACGCGACCGAGGTCGTGCTGGCGCGGACCGGGCACATGTTCCGCTTCTCGCATCCGGGCACGTACGCTGCCGCAGTGGCGAAATTCCTGGCCGATCGCGTCGAGCACCGTGAGGTCGCCGGTGCACGACGCTGAAGAATTCCGGTACCTCGTCCTGGCGGCCCAACGCGAAGGTGCCCGGCTCATCGGCCTCGAACTCAAACCGCTCGGTGTCACCACTGCCCAGGGCGAGGTACTGCGAGTACTGCAAGACCATCAACCGCTCACCCTCAACGGGCTCGGCGAATTGCTGGTCTGCGAAACCGGCACGAGTCCCAGTCGCTTGGTGGACCGACTCTGCGCGGCCGGACTGGTCAACCGGCAACCGGGGGTGCTCGACCGCCGTCACATCGAACTCACCCTCACCCCCGAGGGGCGCGAAGTCGCCGAGCGTATCGCCGATATCGAGCAGCGCTTCTACCAACGCATCCGAGACAGTGCGCAGGGCGGCGACCTCCAGCACGTGAACGACTACCTGCGCGCCTTCGTCGGCGAACTGCCTACCGGCCGAGCACTCGCACGACGCATTCGACTCGAACAATCGTGAATGAACGGCTCGCCGGGTCAGCGGGCCTGGCAGTCGCTGAATCAGGCTGGTTTCGGTGACCGCGAACGGATTACGTTCCGGTGTGCGGTGATCGCCCACCGTGGTCCGTGTGGTCCGGCATCGTGTGGTCGTGCGCACTGTGCTCGGTGTCGGGCGCGCCACCCATCATGCGCAGCATGGGAATTCCACCTGTTCGCACGAACAGGGTGACGAAAAGTGCCGCCAGGGTGAGGAAGACGATATTCAGCCAGGTGGTGTAGTTCCAGCTGATCCCTTCCTTCATCACCATGGCATTGCGTTCGGTCGGGATGAGATTCGTTGCGCCGAAGAGGATTTCGACGAGATAGCCGGCGCCGACCATGGCGATGTAGAAGGTGCCGAGCAGGGTGAGCATCATTCGGGTGCCGTAGTACCTGCGGTAGATGTTCAGGATCGGCAGGATCAGCAGGTCGGCGTAGATGAAGGCGATGACGCCGCCGAAGCTGATGCCGCCGTTCCACAGCACCGCGGCCAGCGGCACATTGCCGATCGAGCAGACGAAGGACAGGATCGCCACCAGCGGTCCGACGATCGGACCCCAAATCGCCGACAGCAGTGGATGATCGGTGAGGAAGAAGCTCTGCCAGAACGTTTCCGGCACCCACGCGCCGATCGCGCCCGCGATGAGCAGGCCGATGACGAGGTCGCGCAGAATCGCGGCCCACTCCATGACGAACACATGCGAGACGGCGGTCAGGCCCTGCCGCGACAGCAGCCGCCGCGCGAAGGAGCCCTCGGTGGCCACCGCCATATCCATCGCGGCATGGCCTTCCATCGATCCGGCGAGGCCGCGATCGGCTTGGCGACGGGCCGCATCGACAAGTTTCGACCGCACGAAAAGACGGAACAGCACCGCGAGCAGCACGATCATGATGGGGCCGCCGACGAATTCGGCCGCGGTGAACTGCCAGCCCATGAGCAGCGCGAGGATTACGCCGAGTTCGATGACGAGATTGGTGGAGCCGATTTCGAAGGCCATCGCCGCGGTGAAGTTCGCGCCCTTGCGGAACAGTGAACGCGCCAGCGCCACGGCCGCGTAGGAGCACGAGGAGGAGGCCGCGCCGAGCCCGGCGGCGATGGCCAGGGTGCGTGGGCGGTCATCGCCCATCAGCCGCAGAATCGTCGATTTGCGCACCACCGCCTGCACCACGGCCGACAGTGCGAAGCCGAGGATCAGCGCCCAGAGGATCTCCCAGGTCATCGACCCGGCCAGCGCCAGCGCATGCCCGATTGCGTTCACCACGACCTCATCTCGGTGCGGCCACGGGCAGCCGCCGCGACCGCCCTGCGGGCGAAACTATACCCCTACCGGGTAAGCGTCAAGCCGCCACTCGGGCGGTCCGCGGACCAGGTCTGCTGACCACGCGCGAAACCGCTCGGGTCCCGACCAGCGCCGACCGCGGCCGCCGTGCCGCCATCATCGAGGGCGGTGCGTCGCGAAATCGGCGGCCGAACGCGAGCCGTGACGCAATGCCGGTCAGGCGCTGCGAAGTACCAGAACGGTGATCTCACTGGGCGCGAAAACGCGGAATTGCGGTCCCCAGAAACCGGTGCCGCGGCTGGTGTAGAGCTGGGTGTGCTCGCCGTGGCGGCTCAGACCGGCGACGACGGGTTGTTCGAGGCGGACCAGGTAGTGGAAGGGCCAGATCTGGCCGCCGTGGGTGTGGCCGGAGATCTGCAGGGCGACGCCCGCGGCAGCGGCCTCGGTGACCTGCCTGGGCTGGTGGGCCAGCAGGACCACCGGGACATCGGGATCCGCGCCCGCGAGCGCGGCGGGCAGGTCGGGGCCGTGACCGGGGAGGCCGACGCCGGTGGGGTCGTCGATACCCGCCAGCACCAGCTGGTCACCGCCGCGGATGAGCGTCTCGTGCTGGTTGTGCAGCGGCTGCCAGCCGATCGAGGTCATATGCTCGATCCAGCCCGGCGCGTCGCCGAAATATTCGTGGTTGCCGGTGATGTAGAACCGGCCGAGCGGGGCCTCGATCTTGCCGAGCGGATCGACCTGCGCATGCCGCTTCGCGACCGAGCCGTCCGCGAGATCGCCCGCGTGGCAGGCGATATCCGGTCGCAAGCCGTTCACCACATCGACGACCTTCTCCGACCAGCGCAACCGGTCGAGCGCGGCGTAGTGGGTGTCGGTGATGACCACCATGCGCAGTCCGTCGAGTCCGGATCCGAGGCCGCGGATCCCGATATCGAGCGTGCGGACGCGCGGCACCCGTCGTGCCTCGAATACACCCCAGACCGTCAGCGCGGCGGCAATGACGAATACGCCGACGGCGACGATGCGGGAGCGAGTCGGATCGTCCACCCCGGCCACGGCCAATCCGAGCCCGACGATATTGCCGAGCACCGACCAGCTGAACAGCACCCACATCGTGCCGAGCAAGGTGTCGCCGACAATGGACGCGGCATCCGACTGCGCCGGTCCATGACCGAGAAACATCGACGCGGGCAAACATGCGAACCCGAGCAGGAAAACCGCCGAGCCGAGCCAGAACAGTGCTCCCTCGGTCGTCGCGCCGATCAGCGTCCACCACGGCAGCAGGAACAGCAGGGCGGGAATCGCCAGAAACAGGGCGATACGTGGAACGTATTTCACGAAAGTCATTCCTCGCGGGGTGCGGTGCGGCGCACGGTCCACCACCCGGCACCATGGGCGCTCTCGACGATAACAGCGCTGACGCAACTGCGTCGGCGACGACCATTCGCGCTGGTCAGCTATGGCAGGACTGGCCGATATAGGACGGATCGAGCGCTTTCTGCACGACGTAGCCGACGGTCGGTGATGCCGGGAGCGCGCCGTGGTCGAAGTCGTCGTCCGCGCACAGGTCCTGCACCCAGACATTGTCCACGGTGGCCCCGAAACCGGCGGCGAGAAAGGTGGCTTCCGGCGGGGTGACAACGCGATCGACACGGCTGGCGATGACGGTGTATTCGATACCGGGCTCGGTATCGCCCGCGGCATTGAGGCTGCGCAGGAATTCGCTATCGATCAGTTGCTGCAATGCGGCAGTGCCCAGATATTTCGCCACGAGGCCGAGTATGGGAGCCTGCGCACTTCCGGTCGGCAGTAGAAAGCCGAGCCCTTCCGCGGTGGTGCCGTGATTGGTCGCCGCGATGGTGATCAAGTGATCCACCTTGTTGTCCGCGGGATCGCGGCGATTCGCCCCGCCCTCGAAGCGGAGAAATTGCCGGACCAGCGGGCCGCCTTGGGAATGCGCGACAATATCGACCCTGGGTGTTCCGGTCGCCTCGCGTACCTGGTCGACGAATCGCGCGACTTCCTTGGCCGAGCTGCGAATGTCCGCCGTGCCGTAGACGCCGGGTTCGGCGCCTCGGACACTGCTGGCCGCTCGCCCGTAACTGAGTGAGAACACGCAGTAGCCCTGCGCTTTCAGCTGCGGTGCGAGCACATCCCAGGAATTCTGGTTACCCCACGTGCCGTGGATCAGGACAACGGGTTCCGGATGCGCCGCCGACGGTCGGCATTCCCAATCATTGGCCCCAGCCGGTGGGGTGCTCCCGTCGCCGTAGCTATCGTCGGCGCTCGCGGCGGGAATCGCGCCGAACACCGTGCCGATGAGTAGAGCGGACACGACGATGCCGGTCGGTCGACGAACACGCGAACTTTTCGCAAACACCGTAGCGACCCTCTCGCTCACAAATCAGGACCTGCAAACGAATCACGCAACCAGCCCGACGATCGCGGGCGAAAGTGTTTCAACCGCCTGGTTCATAGCATGGCAGCGAATTCAGGGCAAACATGTTCGACATCCCGGCGAGTCGCGGAATCCAATGACGCGCGCCGCGGTGTCACGATGGAGCAGGAGACGATGGAGTCGGGCACTTGCCCGTCGGTCCGCGTGGTCGTTCGAGAGGAATCCGAATTCATGCTCAGCACACCGCGTTCGGTCATCGCGATTTTCGTCGCGGCACTGCTGCTCGCAGTGGTGACCGCGTGCGGGTCGGACAACGCGCCCGCCCCGGCGGTCCCGCGCGGCGAAATAGTCGCCACGACACCGGTCGCGCAGTTGTCGACCGAACAGACTTCGGCCTATCTGGCCGATGCGAATATCGGCACCCCGGTGCGCAATGGCGTCGACGCCTACCGCGTCAACTATCGAACCATCACCCCGGAGGGCGGCCCGACAACGGCGAGCGGACTGGTCGTCTTGCCGCGCACCGATTCCCGGCGGCTGCGCGTCGTCACCTACGAGCACGGCACGCTGGTATCGAAGAGCGACGCGCCCTCGGTCAACGACACCCGCGCCGATCGAGCCCGCACGATCATGTTCGCGGCGGCGGGTTATACGGCCGTCGCACCGGACTACCTCGGCCTCGGCGAAGGCCCGGGCTTGCATCCCTACACGCACGCACCCTCGGAGGTCAGTGCCTCGGTCGACCTGCTGCGCGCCGCCCAGACCATGGCCGCCGAGCAGCGGCGCGATCTCGACCCGGACATCCTGGTCACCGGCTTCTCCCAGGGCGGCGAGGCCGCGACGGCACTGGGCAAGGCGCTACAGGGCGGCGAGGCCACCGGCTTCGGCCTGGCCGCGCTCGCCCCGATCAGCGGCCCTTATGCCGTGCAGAACGTCGAGACACCCGGGGCGCTCGCGGGACGGGTCACCCCGGCGGTCGCGGTCTTCTACCTCGCCTACTGGATCACCTCGATGAACCGCGTCTACCGCCTTTACGACCACCCCGCCGAGGCATTCCAGGAACCCATCGCCGACCGCATCGAGCAACTCTTCGACGGACAGCACAACGAGATCGCCATCGGCACCGCACTGCCCGTGCGCCCCGAACTCCTATTGACGCCGAAATTCCTTGCGCTGGCGCAGAATCCGACCGGAGCATCGCAGCGGGCGGTCGCCGCCAGCGACGGCACCTGCGACTGGACCCCACGTGTCCCCGTCCATCTCTACGCCGCCACCGGTGACCGAAACGTGCTCTACGCCAACGCCGAACACTGTCTGCAAGCCCTGCGCACCGACAAAGCGACCCTCACCGACCTCGGCGATATCGACCACTCCGCCACCGCCCGCATCGCCCTCCCGCAGATCCTGGACTGGTTCCAACGCGAAATCCCGGCCACCTGACCACCGGATCCAGGCTCGGCAGCTGATAGCTGTCCCGGCGGATCATGCCCTGGTCAAACGGGTTGGAGCAGGCTCACAGCGGACTGCCAGGAAACGCCCAGGGGATCCACCGCGAGGGTTGTGATACTCCCCAGGTGACAGTGACCAGTGCTCTGGAGACCCTGCCCGACACAACCCTGCCCGCACCCGCGCTGCCGCCGATACGGCGCTGGGAACGCATCGGACTCGCGGTGCTATTGATCGGTACGGCGGTGGCCTATCTCTGGAACATCACCGTCAATGCCATGGGCAATGGCTTTTATGCCGCGGCGGCGTGGTCGGGGTCGCGGGACTGGAAGGCGCTGCTGTTCGGTTCGCTGGATCCGGGGAATTTCATCACCGTCGACAAGCCGCCGGTATCGCAGTGGGTGATGGGCCTTTCGGGTCAGCTGTTCGGGTTCAGCAGTGCCAGCATGCTGATTCCGCAGGCGCTGATGGCGGTCGCGACGGTCGCGCTGATGTACGCCGCCGTGACCACGGCGACCGTGAGCCGCGGCGCGGGGCTGCTCGCCGGTGCCGTATTCGCGGTGACACCGGTGGTGGCGTTGATGTTCCGGTTCAATAACCCGGACGCGGTGATGGTGTTGTTGATGACCGCGGGTGCCTACTGCACGATCCGGTCGCTGCGACACGCGAACGTGCGCTGGCTGATGCTGGCCGGGGTCGCGCTCGGATTCGCGTTCCTGGCGAAGATGCTCGAGGGGCTGATGGTACTGCCCGCGTTGGGCATTGCGTATCTGATCATCGCGCCCACCGCATTGCGGACGCGGCTGCTGCACCTGCTCGCCGCAGCGGCGGCGCTGATCGTATCGTCCGGCTGGTTCGTGGTGCTGACGATGCTGTGGCCGGAGTCCTCGCGGCCGTATCTGGCCGGGTCGACCAACAATACGTTCATGGATCTGGTGCTCGGGTACAACGGCTTCGCGCGCTTCCTCGGCCGCAATCACAAGGGCGGCAACCGCTTCGAGCTTCCGCCCGGCTACGAGATGCCGCACATCGGCGGCCAAGGGCAGGGTTTCGGCGGGTTCGGCTCGGGACCGGACCGGTTGTTCACCGGTGAGATCGGCTACGAGATCTCCTGGCTGCTGCCTGCGGCGATCCTCGCGTTCGTGGTGGTGCTGGTATCCCGGTGGCGTGCGCCGCGCACCGATCTGGTGCGCGGTGCGGCACTGACTTTCGGGCTGTGGCTGATCATCGACGGCGTCGCCTTCTCCACCATGAAGGGCGGCATGCACGCCTACTACACCTTGGCGATCGGACCCGCCGTTGCCGGGATGTTCGCGCTGGGCGTGCACGAAGTGTGGCGTTCGCGCACCACGGCATTCGGTCGAATCGGCGCCGCCGCGCTCATTCTCACCGCTGGCGTTTGGGGATTCGTTGTCCTGCAGCGTAATTCGGATTGGCAGCCCTGGCTGCGCTGGACGATCGTCGTGATATCGGTGCTCGCGGCGCTCGGTCTGCTCCTCGCGTCGGTCCCAGCGGCCGGACGCCGCCGCGCGCGCGACCGGGTGACCTCGGTGCTCGTAATCGCGGGTGTGCTGGCCGGTCTCGGCGGGTCGACGGCGTATGCGGTGGCGACCCTGCCGCAGTCGCATACCGGTGGCGGCCCGACGGTCGGCCCGGCGCGGGCGAAAAAGCCCGGTCCCGCGAACGAAGTCCAATCCGAGATGCGCCGGGTTATGGGCGGCGATTTCGACGAGCCGCGACTGGTGACCCTGCTCGGCGATACGACCACGCGGTGGTCGGCTGCGGTGGACCGGTCCTCGACCGCGGCCACCCTCGAATTGGCCAGCCGCACACCGATTATCGCGATCGGCGGCTTCACCTCCGAGGACCCGGTGCCCACCCTCGGCCAGTTCCAGGACCTCGTCCGTGCCCATCAGGTCACCTACTATCTGGCCCAGGAGATGCAGCTGCCCGATTCCTGGCGAGTGCGCGATCAGTCCGATGCACCGGCCCCCACAACGCCGGAAGACGAACTGTGGCGCCCGATCGGGCACCGGGACATCGGCGACTGGGTAGCCGCGCACTACTCGGCAGTCCAGGTCGGCAATGTCGCCGTGTACGACCTGACGGCAGCGCCGCACTGAGCTCACGCGTCAGGTTCGTGCCGGAAAGCGCCGGGCCCAGGGTTCGAGTTCGACTCGGGCGCTATTGATCACGGTGCTGAGCAAGCGGTACCAGCCCGCGATGATGATCGGCTGGTCCGATGAGGCCTAGACGAGGTGTGCGGTCAAGGGCTCGACAGGGCGACCGACAGGGCGCGGGCCTGCTTCGCCAGTCGGCTGGAACCACCGCGCCGCAGGATCGCGTCGAGTCCCGGCAGGTGACCTCGCGTGCCCGATCGCCGGGCGCAGTCGGCCGCCAGCGTCACCACCTCGGGCAGGCCGGGCGTTGGATTGTTCGCGAACAGCACCGGCAGGATGGCGGCGAGCACTGGCCAGGTGCGGTGTGCGCCGAGCACGTGCCGGGCGTCGCGCAGCGAACTCGCGAGACGGTTGGCGGGTGCGCGAACCGGTAGCGCCTCCGCCAGCAGGTGCGGGCGGAGTTCATCCGCGGCGGCGAGCACGAGCAGCGCCTCGACACCAGCGGTGCGGTCGCGGTTGTCCTCGCTCACGAGTGCGTTCATGACCGCCCGATGCACTTGCTCACCCTTCGTGCCCGATAGCGCCACGATTCGTAGGAGTTTGTCGCGGTTCGTCCAGGACATCCATGCGGCCTGCACCTCGGGAATGGGCAGCAGGTGTTCGGTCATCGGGCTGGAGTACCGGCGTGCGCTCGGGGGCGGGCCACGGAACGCCGCGCTGAAGTAGTCCGGAAGCGTCTGCGCACCGGAGTGTTCGTTGCGCAGCCACGCGGCCAGGCGCTCGCCCTCGGGCGACGGCAGCGCGTCGGCCATCAACAACACCTCGGGTCGCGCGGTCGGCGTCACCCGTACCAGCGCTTGGGCGAAGTCGACCGCACCGGGCCGCAGTCCCAACTCCGCATACTCGCGCAGCCGCTCGACGAGTTCGGCGGCATCGATCTGCCCGGTGTCGAAGGTTGGCGTGGCCAGTGAAAATGGCGGCAGCACAGCACCTTCCAGGACCAGGCTGCCCCACTCGGCCATCCGATCGAGCAGTGGGTTGGAGCGGGTGAACCCACGCGGCGGACTGCGCAGTGCGCCGGTGGCGATCGCTGCCAGCGTGCCCATCGACCACGGTTGCTTGCCGCACCACCGGCGCTGGCGCTGGCGCTGCCACCACGACGACATCTGTTGTGCCGCAGGGATTTCGTCGTCGGCGAGCGGTCCGAGAGCCGCCGACAACCCGGCACGATCCAGATATGCGAAACGGATGACACCGTCGAGGAACCGCTCATCCATCAACCAATTGTCGTGATGCGATGCTGTCACCCAGCGGTACAGCTCCGCCGTCTCCGCAACCGTGGTCGGCACACCGAATGGCGCGGGTGCAGCCGGCGGCGGTAGGGGAGGCTCGTCCTCGATCTGCCACGCAGTCGCGGCCGCGGCCAGATCCGTCCGCGTCTGCTCGTCCGTCGAGCGCAGATGTCTGGTGATCATCCGCTCCATCCGCTCGCGCAGCGCGATATCCGCCGTAGTCTCGACGGCCTCCGCAAGCGCCCGCACCGCCGCCGAAGCGCATCCCGGTTCGCTGCGCACCGTGCGATCCAACCAGCTCAATTGCGCACGCAGTAGCTTCTTTTCGGTGCGTGCCAGCACCTCACGCGAGAGCGATACCACCTCGTCGCTCGCGAACAACCCCGCCGCGTGCAACTCGGCGAGAACGCTCTGCGCATGCCCCGCGGCCGTAGAGCGCCCCTCGACCAGCATGCGCGAGTAGAACTCCACCCGCCCGGCACATTCGGTGACGCTGGCGTTCAATTCGCTGAGTTCGACCAGCCGCCAGCGGATTTCGGATGGTCGCGCGTCCACGCGCAGCAGACCCGTGAGCAACCGGCCGTGCCTGGCCGCGCGGTCGGTGTCCGTCATGCCGACACGGTAGAGGTCGGGTCCGACAAACTTCGGCCTTGACAGCGAGCTGGAGAGTGAGTGTATAGTCACTCACATGACCAGGCGAGGTGTCGTACTTTCTACGTCGGAGATCCGGCGCGAGGCGGTCGTCGATGCCGCGATCGCCGAATTCGCACAGTCGGGATACCACGGCACGCCGATCAATACTGTTGCGGCGCGGGCGAATATCTCGCCCGCCTACGTGTTCAAGCTGTTTCCCGGCAAGGTCGCGCTGTTCGTCGCGGCACTCGATCGGTGCTACGAACTGGTGGAGCGGGCATTGTCGGCGGGCGCCGCGCGCGTCGATGGCAGCGCTCCGGAGGCGATCCTGCACGAGATGGGCGCGGCATACGCGGAGTTGATCGCCGATCGAAATCTGTTGCTGCTGCAGGTGCATGCGCAATCGGCGGCCGATATTCCGGAGGTTTCCGACGCGGTGCGGCGCGGGCTCGAGCGCGTGACGACCTTCGCGAAAACGCGATCCGGTGCCGCCGATGACGCGGTGCAGCGTTTCATGGCCTATGGCCAACTGTGCCATCTGATCACCACGCTCGGACTCGAGAGTTTGGACGGTGACTGGGCGCGCATTCTGAGCAACGGGATCCGTCACGTCGATCCGGCTTAGTGAATCGAACCCGCCCCTTCGTGGGGCACTCTTTTTAGCCACGGAGTGACTGTTCAGTCACTCACTAACCGAAGATAAACCGATGAACACCAAACGAAAGGCAACCCCCATGAACATCCTGGCTACTCAGATCGTCCTGCCCGGCCCCGTCGAACCCACGGGCCTCCGGATCACCCAGCGCGAACTGCTCGGACCGGCTGACGGCCAAGCGCTGGTGGCGGTCGAGGCGAGCGGCATCTCATTCGCCGAACAGCAGATGCGGCGGGCAAAGTACTACGACCAGCCGCCGTTCCCGTTCGTCCCCGGCTACGACCTGGTCGGGACCGTGACAGCTATCGGAACGGGTGTCGATCCGACCTTGCTCGGCCGCCGCGTCGCCGCGCTGACCAAGACCGGCGGCTGGTCCAGCCATATCGTGGTGGACGCGGCCGACCTGGTTCCGGTGCCCGCCGGCCTGGATCCCGCCGACGCCGAGACCTTCGTCGTCAACGGCATCACGGCATGGCAAATGCTGCATCGCATCGCGAAGGTGCGCAACGGCCAGACCATTCTGGTGCACGGTGCCAATGGCGGCGTCGGCTCGACCCTGGTCCAACTCGCCCGCCACGCCGGAATCCGTGTCATCGGTACCGCATCCGCGCGACATGCCGACGCGGTGGCGGCGTTGGGTGCGACCCCCGTCGACTATCGCGGCGATGTGGCCGCGCAGGTGCGCGCGCTGGCGCCCACCGGAGTCGACGCGGTCTTCGACCATATCGGCGGTGCCGGCATCGTCGACTCGTTCCGCCTGCTCGCCCCACACGGCACGCTCGTCTCCTACGGCACCGCGGCCACCAAGAACGATCCGGGCAACTCGCGCCTGCCCGTACTCGCACTGGTGGGCCGCCTGACCCGGTGGAATCTGTTGCCCAACAAGCGCAACGCGCAATTCTTCAACATCTGGGCGGGCCGGCGCAACCGCACCCGATTCCGTGCCGCCATCAGTGCGGACCTCACCGCGGTGTTCGATCTGGCCGCGGCGGGAGCGTTGCGGGCGCAGGTGGCTGCCCGCATTCCGCTGACCGAGGCCGCCCGTGCCATGGAACTGGCCGAATCCGGCACCGTCACCGGCAAGGTCGTCCTGGTCCCCTGAAAACCCTTGTGGCACAACCGCTGATCAGGCGCCCGTCGTGGAGCCGGGGCGGACGATCATCAGCACGGTGACCACGGCCCACAGGAGGTTGAAGGTGCCGGTGAACATGGCGAGTTGGGCGGTGGAGGGCAGGGACTGGGCGGCGGGTCGGGGCATCGCGGCGAGGATGCGGGATTGGCCGGGGAGGATGACGAGGGCGAGGATCCCGGCGGCCACACCGGTGAGCGCGATGGAGATGGTGAGCCACATATCGGTCAGCACACCGAGACCGGCGGCGGTGGCCAGGCCGAAGACGGGGACGGCCAGGCCGATCATGGCGTAGACGCGGCAGATTCGGTGCAGGGTGCGGGCGGTGGCCAGGTGGTGTGTGTCGGTGGGAGTGGCGAAGGCGCGGCGGGCGGTGGCCGGAAACATGCTGGCGGCCACCGTTACCGGTCCGATGGCGATGATGGCCGCCAGGACATGCAGGGAGAGTAGAAGTTTCGTCACGGGCTCAGATGGCGGTGCCGAGACTGCGCGCGAGGATCATCGGAATGGTCTGCGGCCGTTGGTCATTCGGACCTTCGGGCAGCTGCCCGACCGCGCCGGGAACGACGATCAGGTCCGCGCGGTTCGGATCGAGCCGAGCCGTGGCCTCGAGGGTGATCGCGGGGATGCCGCTCGGCACGCGGCGCGCGCCCTCGGCGGAGACGAGTTCGACCGTCACGGCGCCGTCGGTCATCAGACGTCCGGCGTCGAGGACCTCGAACGGTGCGATGACGTCCAGTGGGTCGAATCCGTCGAATAATACGAACTGCGCGAGCACCCGGATCAGCTCCTTCTCGTTGTCGGTGCTGCCGACAGTAGTGATCAGGAACCGCCATCGGAACTGGCGGAATTGCCATATGTCAACGGATTATCGCCAATGGGGCTGAACTGCACAAATATACAATACAGCAGGTCAGAGGCATTGGCAGGAATCAGCTCATCACCTATGGTATCGGCATGCACACCGTGGCCGTCCTGGCGCTGAACCAGGTCCTGCCCTTCGATCTCGCCACACCGATCGAGTCCTTCACCCGCTGCCGGTTGCCCGACGGCCGCCCGGCCTACCGGGTCCGCGTCTGTGCCGCGACCCCGATCGTCGAGACCGAATTGTTCACGATCCGGGCACACTGGGGACTGGCGGCGCTGGCCGAGGCCGACACCATCGTCCTGCCCGGCTGCGCGGATCCCACCGTCGCGGTCCCCGCCGATGTGCTCGACGCCCTGCGTGCGGCCGCCGCGAACGGCACCCGCATCGCCTCGATCTGCGTCGGCGCGTTCATCCTTGCCGCCACCGGACTGCTCGACGGGCTACGTGCCACCACCCACTGGCTGGCCGCGCCGACCCTCGCCGCCCACTATCCCGCGATCGATGTCGACCCCGATGTGCTCTACGTCGACAACGGTCAGTTTCTGACCTCCGCCGGTGCCGCGGCCGGAATCGACCTGTGCCTGCACATGATTCGCCGTGATCACGGTTCCGCGGTGGCCGCCGACGCCGCCCGCCTCGCCGTCATGCCGCTGGAACGTGAAGGGGGACAGGCGCAGTTCATCGTGCACGACCAGCCGCCGACGCCGCAGGGCACGCAGCTGGAGCCGCTGCTGCGCTGGATGGAGGACAACGCGGCGCAGAGCCTCACCCTGGAGGAGGTCGCCACCCGGGCCGGTATGAGCCCGCGCACCCTCAACCGCCGCTTCCGCGAACAGACCGGCACCACTCCGCTGCAGTGGCTGCACCGCGCCCGCATCCGCCAGGCCCAGTATCTGCTCGAAGCCACCGACCATCCGGTGGACCGCATTGCCACCCAGGTCGGATTCGGTTCCCCGACCGCCTTTCGGGATCGCTTCAAACGAGTGGTCGGCACCAGTCCGCACGCCTACCGCACCGCCTTCCAGACGCGCTGACCGGCGTGGTTCTGCTCGCGCGCTGACGATTCCAGCCGTGCGCCGCCACCGTCAGGAATGCCGCGGATACCAGCCCATTGATCGTCACCCCGCGCGGTGGCCGAGTTCGACGAGGGCCGCCGTCGCCGCCCGGGTCAGCCGGATGCGGGCCATCAGCAGATAACCGTCCTCGACCGGTCGAGCCGAGCGCCCAGGACCGGAAAGGCCCGGACGACGGAAGTCGAAGCGCTGATCGGCACCACTGTCGATGGGAGGGTTGCCGACCGTCTGCTCGTCCCGTTGGCGGTCGAAGTGATCGACGCTCCGGACTGCCGCATAGGGTCGGACTGACCGACCAAGGGCTCTGCTCGTACGACCCGATCAGATCATCGCCTGGCGCTCGCCCATCGCGCCGCCGAATCCGGCCGACGATCTCGCTCGCGCCTTGGCGCGGGTCCTCGCCCACTAGCTCACCTGGCTGTTTTGGATCGCGGCGATGGGGGCATCCCATAGGCATCAGGCATCGAGCACCCTTGTCTGACACCGAAATGTGAGGTACGACAATGACAGCGGAAGGGCCGTGGGAGATTCCCCCGCTCGACGACGCACCGGATATCGCCCGCGCGAACCAGCCGCAGCCGGGTGTTACGTTGGCGGACGCCAGAAATTGGCCCGGATTCGTCCTGCTGATCATCGGTGGACTCGTCGCGATCGTCGCCGCCGCGATCGGCGCGGTCGGTTACCCGGAGGCGGCGTTCATCTTCGCCCTCGTCGCCATCGTCGCATCGCTGAGCGGTGTTGCCCTGGTCCTCTTCGAGCGGCGCGGCCTCCGGCCGCGGCCCAACGGACACGAGCAGCCGGAGCCATGGCAGCCGATCGTTCCGCCCGGTTCATGACCCGTATTCGACCACCAACTCCTTGGCAACCGAGCGCAGCGCGAAATGAGCTGTGTCAGTGGCCTTTACAGGCATCCTCGGCAATGTTCTTGGTGGCGTTGAACTTATCGATCGCGGCATTGAGGGTATCGGTGGGTGCCCGCCGATCGAGGGTGTCGGCAAGGGCATTGGTGTCGTCGCGGTAGCTGCGCAGCGGGGTGGCCACGGTCAACGGCACTTCGGAGGTCACCTTGCCATCGATGGTGCGTGCGTTGTTGCGCAGCGTGGTGACGGCGTCATTGGCCTTGGTGTTGGTCTCCGGGTCGTTGATGCCCTTGCTGTTGCTCGCGTCGATGTAGTCGTTGAAGCTGTGGATCGAGCTGCTGTTGGCCGTGCTGAAGGTGTCGCAGGCGGTGCCGGTCGCGCGTTCGGCCGCGGCCGCTCGCGAGGAGGATGCGGCCACCGACGACGCCGTGACCTCGGAGGTGTATGCGGCGAGCTCGGTCTGGTCGACCTGCGCGTTGCCATTGATCTGTTTCGCGCAGGCGCCGATGGTCAGCACGCCCGCCGCGGTGGCCGCCGCCGCGGCGACGAGGCCCGCACGTTCTAGTCGTCGCATGTCGATTTCCCCTCTCTCCCCTCCGAACACCCGGCCGCTGGAGGCGCGAAGGAGGCCGGACGTAAAGACCGTACTTGTTCGCGACCGTCGACGTCAGCCGACCGAAGCCATATCGATGACCAACCGATATCCATCGAACGGAAAGGCGCTGGTCAGAACCGGGTGGGCGGCATGGAGGGGTGGGTGCGAGCACACCGGGACCGCGATGGCACCGGTGTGCTCACACCGCGGTGTCAGCGCTGGCCGAGTAGCCCGCGCATGGTGGCGATTTCGGCCTGCTGGGCGGCGATGATGGCGGTGGCAAGTGCCCGCGCGTCGGGGTTCGCGCCGTTGGCGAGTTCGGTATTCGCCATCGCGATCGCGCCGGTGTGGTGCTCGATCATCATTTCCATCCACTGCCGATCGAAATCGGCGCCGGATGCCGCAGCCAGTGCGTTCATCTGATCGTTCGACATCATGCCCGGCATATTCGCGGTGCTCGGTGTTGTGGTCATGCCCGGCATCTCCATGTTGTGCCCGCCGGCGCTCGGCGCGGGCTTGCCGAAGCTCTGGAGCAAGGTGGTGATCTGCTCCATCTCCGGGGCCTGCGCCTGCTCCACGTCGCCCGCGAGTGCGCGCAACTGCTCGTTCTGGGTGCGGCTCGGCACCAGTCGCGCCATCTCCACGGCCTGCGCGTGATGCGGGTACATCATCTGCAGGAAGGTCACATCGGCGTCGTTGAAATCGCTTCGGGCGGCGGGTTTTCCGGACGTCGCCGGACTGCTCGACGACGAGCCGTGATCCATACCGGGCATGGAACTGTCGTCGTCGCTACAGCCTGCGGCGAAAAGCGCTGCGGTGGTGGTGGTTACCGCAATGGCCACGGTGATTCGGTTACGGGTGCTGAACATGTCTGTGCTCCTGGGGGATTGCGAAAGACTGGGTTTCGGACAGGCAAGAGCCGCGACCGTGCTGGCTACGGGCGCGGTGGGCCGGTCAGATCCGCAGAATCGACAATTCGTCCAGGGAGAGCACGGTCCACGGCGGTGCGCGTTCGCGCGTCCGCCGCCGCTGGCGCGGTTTCGACACACCGTCACCCGGTCGATCGAGGGTGATCCGGTAGAGCAGGACGAGCATCAGGGCCAAGGCCACGGCCGTCAAGATGAACACGCAGGCGTGCATGCTGCCGTGGCCGGTGCCGCAACCGTCGTCGGTGCAGTCCGATCCGGCGGTCGCGTGGTGGTCGGCAGCCGACGCCATGCTGTGGTCATCGGCATGCGCGGGCGCGACCGCGAAAACCCCGGCGTGCATGGCCACGATGCCCGCGAGCAGCGCCAGCACACCGAGCAACCGGACGAGTCCGGTGGCGCGCGCAGGCAGTTGCTGTTCGACCACATCGTCATTCTAGGGAGCGCCCCGATGTCGACTTTAAATACCCCCTGACCGTATGCGGACTATGCGGTGGCGATATCGATGACCAGTCGAGCGGGATTGGCCAGCATGCTGACATCGAAGGCCGGGCGCTCGGCATTCACCCCGATGAACGATTGGGTGGTGCCCTCGAAAACGCCGGACCGGTAGACGCCCGCGATCACCGGCGCGCTGGGGTCGGTGGCGGGGTCCGGCCCGGAGTACGGCGTCACGCCGTTGTCGAACGGATAGGCCGAACCGGTGATCTGGACCTCCAGAATCGAGCCGCCCGCGACATCGATGACCTTGCCGCTGCCGTCCTGAATGGCCTCCCCGGTGTACTGCACGATCCAGCCGGGCGTGCCCGCGCCGCCCAGTTCGTAGACCACGCGATCGAATCCGGGGTGGTGTCCGATTCGGATGCCGGTCACGGTGAGGCCCGCGTCATTGGACGGGGTGCCGCGCTTGGGCATGGCATCGCGCGGCGCGGTGTCGGGCGCATCGGTGAATGTGCCGGTCGTGGTCGGCGCGGTCGTGGTGTTCGAGCTGGATCCGCCGTCGTCGCCGCAGCCACCGAGCACCATCGCCGCGGCGGCGACCATCAGCACCATCCTGTTACGCATGTGGCTGATGGTATTGGTCGACTTGCCGCTGGGGTATCCCCGACATGCCGGGGCGGGCGCGAGGTTACGGCAACGATCTAGCACACTTGAGCTGTGGGAGATGTCGAGGACGTACTTGGCCGACTCCGGCGGTATCCGGATGTGGAGGCACTGAACCTCTATGCCGTCGATGCCGCCGACCGGCTGATTCTCGAGGTGGCGGCAGAGGCGATCGATGCCGCGGGCAGTGGCCGGATCGTCGTGATCGGCGACGCCTACGGCGCGCTCACCCTCGGCGCGATCGCCGGACACGACCTGCGCGAGGTGCGGGTGCACCAGGACCTGCTCACCGGTGAACTCGCGCTGGCCAACAATGCTCGCGCGCTCGGTCTCGCGGATCGCTATGCCGCGCACCCGCTCTGCGAACAGTTGCTCACCGGGGCCGAGGTCGTATTGCTGCGACTACCACGCATGCTCGCCGGACTGACCGAGGTCGCCGATGCCATCGCCCGCTACGCCGATCCCGAGGTGGCGGTATTCGCCGGTGGCCGCGATAAATATCTGACCAAATCCATGAACGACGTACTCGCCGAATCCTTCTCGGAAGTGCGCGCGAGCCGGGGCAGGCAGAAGTCCCGCACACTTCTGGTGACCGGTCCGAAACCCGTTGCGGAGCCGCCGTTTCCGGTGTGCGAGCGGATCGACGATATCGATATCGATGTGGTCGCGCACGGTGCCGCGTTCTCCGGCGCCAAACTCGATATCGGCACCCGATTCCTGTTGCAGCACTTCAAGTGGATGAAGCCCGATGCCCGCGACGCCATCGATCTCGGTTGCGGCACCGGCATTCTGGCCGTCGCGCTGGCCAAGGCGCGGCCCGGCATCCGGGTGGTCGGCACCGATCAGTCGGCGGCGGCGGTGGCATCGGCGCGGGCGACCGCCGAGGTCAACGAGGTCGCCGATCGGGTGACGGTGGTGCGCGACGACGCCATGTCCTCGGCTGCCGACAACAGCGCCGATCTGGTGCTCTGTAATCCGCCGTTCCACGTCGGCGCGGCCGTGCACACCGGGTCGGCGATCAAGATGTTCGCCGAGACCGGTCGGGTGCTGCGGCCCGGCGGTGAGCTGTGGACGGTGTACAACTCACATTTGAACTATCGCGGCGTGGTCCAGCGGATGGTCGGGCAGACCGAGGTGGTCGGTCGCAATCGGAAATTCACGGTCACGCGGTCCGTGCGTGGACTGCGCGACGTCCAGCGGTAGTAGAGTCCGATTTGTCCGTACCTAAAGGTTGCTCGGGAACTCGAACGGGCAGATACACGTTGGACACCTAGTTGGACATCGAGCGAGACGGCCACGGCGACGTGGCCCTACGACTCCAGAAAGGCATCAACGGTGCGCACCACTAGCAATCCGGTTTTCAGACAGCTCCCTCGGCAAGAGGGCGGTGGCTATGCCAACTTCGGGTCAGGGGTGGCGGGCGCGGGCCAGATGAGCCAGCAATACGGCCAGCAGTACCCCCAGTACCAACAGCCGTACCAGCAGGCCCCGGCCACCCGGGCCATGACCATCGACGATGTGGTGACCAAGACCGCCATCACCCTCGGTGTGCTGGCCCTCTCGGCGATCATCTCCTACGGCCTCACCAACGCCAACACCTCGCTGGCCCCGCTGTTCGTCATCGGCGGCGGTCTGATCGGGTTCGTCCTGGTGCTGGTCGCGACGTTCGCCAGGAAGATGGACAACCCGATCATCGTGCTCTCGTACGCGGTCTTCGAGGGTCTGTTCGTCGGTGCGCTGTCGTTCATGTTCACCAACATCGAATTCGGCGGCGTCGGCGGCAGTGCGATGATCGCGCAGGCCGTCCTCGGCACCTTCGGTGTCTTCGCTGGCATGCTCGTGGTCTACAAAACCGGCGCGATCCGCGTCACCCCGCGCTTCACCCGCATGATCTTCGGCGCGATGATCGGCATTCTGGTACTCATCGTCGGCAACCTGATCGCCAGCTTCTTCATCGACGGCGGCCTCGGCCTGCGTGACGGCGGCCCCCTCGCCATCATCTTCAGCCTGGTCGTCATCGCGGTAGCCGCCTTCAGCTTCCTGCTCGACTTCGACGCCGCCGACCAACTGATCCGCGCCCAGGCCCCCGAAAAAGCCGCCTGGGGCGTAGCCCTCGGCCTCACCGTCACCCTGGTCTGGCTCTACATCGAGATCCTGCGCCTACTCAGCTATTTCAACAACGACTGATCCCCCAAGCCGTCCGCGGCCCCAGTTCCCTTGGTAATCCAGGTGACTGGGGCCGCTGCCGTTTTCGGGGTTCTATCCCATATCGGGTCGGGAACCCGTGTGATGGTTCGTGCCTCGTCCTCGGTCGGAGTCGCGGACCATAACCGATCACACCCCTTGCTGCCGTCATGTAGCCCCCGCTACGCGGATCCGCGTAGCGATTCGCAACCTGGACCCTGCCTCCGACCTAGGCCGGAGACTGTCCTAGCTACTTCCTACGGTGGTTCATGCGTCAAGAGATCACCAGGAATTAGCTGGTCGGTTATGTTGAGGGCTGGTCACCTGTCAGTCCATCCTCGTAGAAAGGATCGACGATCATGGGTAAGTCCGAAGCGGCCGACCGCGCCGAAACCTTCGTACCACACGAATTCGCTGAGTACACAGTTGATCTCGGCGAAATACGGATGAATTACGTCGTCGAAGGTGACCCGTGCGCACCGGCGCTGCTGCTCATCCCGGCGCAAGGTGAGTCGTGGTGGGGCTACGAAAAAGCCATTCCGTTGCTGATGCCGCACTTCCAGGTGTTCGCCGTCGACCTGCGCGGGCAGGGCCGGTCTACCTGGACGCCCGGGCGCTACACCCTGGATAACGTCGGCAACGATCTGGTGCGGTTCATCGACCGGGTGATCGGGCGGCCCACCTTGGCAGCCGGGAATTCTTCGGGCGGTGTCATCGCGGCCTGGCTGGCCGCCTTCGCCAAACCCGGGCAGATCCGGGCGGCGGTGCTCGAGGATCCGCCGCTGTTCTCCGCCCAAGCCGCGCCGCCCTACGGGCCGGGCATGATGCAAACCCTGGGGCCGATGTTCGCCGCGTGGGCCAAATGGTTGGGCGACCAATGGGAGATCGGCGACTGGGACGGACTCGTGCAAGCTCTCCCGCACGAACTGCCCGCGCCGCTGCTGCCGGGTATCGGATTCATGCTCGGTGACGGCACCAGCGATGGCGCGGCGGCGAAACCGCCACAGCATCTGAAGGAATACGACCCGGAGTGGGCGCGGTCCTGGGCGACCGATCTGGCCAACACCGCCTGCGATCACCAGTCCATGCTCGCCCAGGTCCGGGTCCCGATCCTGCTCACTCACCATTTCCGCATGACCGACCCCGAAACCGGACACTTGATCGGCGCCCTCACCGACCTGCAAGCCCAGCAGGTGTGCCGAATTCTCGAGGCCACCGGCCGGCCCGTCACCTATGTGTCGCTGCCCGACGCGCCGCACACCATGCACGACCCCGACCCGAAACGTTACGTCGAAACCGTGATCGACTGGATCGCCACCCTCGACTGACCCGCCCAGATATCAGATGCCCGAGTGTTGTTGATACAAAGGAGAATTCGAGATGAACGGTGTCGGCGGACTAGAAATCAGGGCGATAGCAGCCCCGATACGCCGAACGGCTCCCTATCCCGCGAGATAGGAAGCCGCTCGACGAATCACCCCGAGGGGCGCGAAATCAGCTCAGGCGCTCGATGACCATCGCCATACCCTGGCCGCCGCCGACGCACATCGTCTCCACACCGAACTGCTTGTCGTAGGTCTGCAGGTTGTTGAGCAGCGTGGTGGTGATGCGAGCGCCGGTCATGCCGAAGGGGTGGCCGAGGGCGATCGCGCCACCGGACACGTTCAGCTTGTCCTCGTCGATCTTCAGCGCGCGAGCCGAGCCGAGCACCTGCACCGCGAAGGCCTCGTTGATCTCGAACAGGTCGATATCGTCGACCGACTTGCCCGCCAGCGCCAGCGCGCGCTTGACGGCCTCGATCGGGCCGAGGCCCATTATCTCCGGGGAAAGGCCGGAGACACCGGTGGACACGATGCGCGCCAGCGGGGTCAGGCCGAGCTCCTTGGCCTTGGTGTCGCTCATGATGACCAGCGCGGCCGCGCCGTCGTTGAGCGGACAGCAGTTGGCCGCGGTGACGGTGCCGTCCGGACGGAAGACCGGCTTCAGCTGGCTGACCGCCTCGTAGGTCACGCCGGCGCGCGGGCCGTCATCCTTGGCGACGACGGTGCCGTCGGGCAGCGTGATCGGGGTGATCTCGCGCTCGAAGAAGCCCGCCTTGATGGCCTGCTCGGCGCGGTTCTGCGAGCGCACGCCCCAGCGGTCCTGCTCCTCGCGGGTGATGCCGGTGGAGGAGGCGACGTTCTCGGCGGTCTGGCCCATCGCGATGTAGGCGTCCGGGATCAGGCCGTCTTCGCGCGGGTCGTGCCAGATGCCCGCGCCGCCCTCGGCGCTCTTCGCGGTCCGGGCCTCGGCCTCGGCGAAGAGCGGGTTCTTGGTATTGGGCCAGCTGTCGGCGGAGCCGTTCTTGTAGCGCGACACGGTCTCGACACCGGCGGAGATGAACACATCACCCTCACCGGCCTTGATCGCGTGGAAGGCCATCCGGGTGGACTGCAGCGATGAAGCGCAGTAGCGGTGCACGGTGGTACCGGGCACGAAGTCGTAGCCCAGCTGCACCGCGACAATGCGGGCGATATTGAAGCCCTGCTCGCCGCCGGGCGAGCCGCAGCCCAGGACCAGGTCGTCGATCTGCGCCGGGTCCAGGGCAGGCACCTTGTCGAGCGCCGCACGCACGATCTGGGTGGTCAGATCGTCGGGCCGAATATCGGCCAGCGAACCCTTGACGGCCCGGCCGATGGGCGAGCGGGCGGTCGAAACGATAACTGCCTCAGGCATGAGGGCTCCTTATGTACTCGCTGCTCAGTTTTGTACTGGCACTTCTATGTGTACCGAATCCGCCGGGCGGCGCGGTCGCCACCCCGGTGATTCGATGAGTCCGCGCAGCCGAGCGGTAATACCGCGACGTTCGGCCGAGCGGGCTTGCGGCGTTTCGGAACGCCGCTCTGCGAGTGCGGTAACCAGGACGGGCAGGATTTTCCCCGCCGCCAACGCATAGCCGTCGGCGGAGGGATGGAAGCCGTCGTCGGCGAACATGCGACCGGGCGCGGTGAGGAATTCCGGGCCGAGATCGCCGAGCGGCACCGGATTTCCGCCCGCCGCCGCGGTCACCCCGAGTTGCGCCTTGGCCAGTCGTACGCTCCAGTTGTGCACGATGGTGCGCAGCGGCTGCGGAATCACGGCGACAGTGCCCAGATCCGGGCAGGTGCCGACCACGACAACACTGCCGGCCAACTGCAGCCGGGCCACCGTGGCGCCCAACCTGCGCGCCGACGCGGTGACGGAATGCTTCTTGGTGATGTCATTGGCCCCGACGAAGATCACCGCGGCGTCCGGCGGCGGTCCCGCGACGAACATCGCGTCCACCTGACCGGCCAGGCCCTTGGAGGTCGCGCCGGAAATCGCCTTGGTGCTCAACCTGATCCGCATACCCGTGGTTTCGGCCAGCCCGCGCGCGATACGCACGCCCGGCACCTCCTCAGCGCTCACGCAGCCCACGCCGGCGGCGGTGGAGTCGCCGAAGATCATCAGGTGCACATCGACCGGCTTGCCGGATCGCCAGGGTTCGGGCGCGACGCAGCCCGCTGTGTAAATGCCGTCCGCCTCCGGCGGTTTGGCGGTATCGCGACCGATGACGCCGCGCGCGATGCCCGCCTGTGCCATGAGAATTCGATATGCCGCCCACGACGCGGTGCCCGCACTGGACCCGGCCAGCACGGTCGCTGCACCGGTCATGGCCGCTGTTCGCCAGCTGATCCGAGGTGCCACAAGAACAAATGGTACGGCTTGTTCGCCGGGATGTGCTGGGCTCTCAGGCGGGCACGTCGAAGGTTCCGCGCGCCGGAACGTTCGCGGTGTCCGTGGTGACGGTGACCTCGATCCGGCCGGGGCCGGTGTCCTGGAACAGGGCGTACTGGATGCTGCCGTACAGGCCGGTGACCACGTTGTTGTCGTAGGTGCCCGTCGCGCCGGTGTTCAGATTGCGCCACGCGACGGAGGTGCGGACCTCGCACAGCGGGGCCAGCGGGTAGTTGCCGGGACCGAGCCCGGAGACCGGATCCGCGCGCACATTGAGGACGGCCCGGCCCGGCCAGTCCGGACTGGTGTCGGCCCAGGTGCGGATGGTGGTCCAGCACAGTCCGCCGTGCGCGAGCGTGGGCACCTGCGGGAATTGCACGGTCGCGGCCTGCGCGGGCGCCGCCCCGACGAGTCCCGCGGCTACTGCCGCTCCGGCCAGAACTGTCGCGGCTCGAGCGCTGTTCGGCTGCCTCATGTCGGCGATCTTAAGCGGGTGATCGACGCGCTGCGGACAGTCGCGGTAAGACGCTCCGACGCGACGTGCGCGAACTCACAGTTGTCTGATCTGCGACATTCACGGTGCCCTCCGTGGTTACGCTGTCGCTACCGCCTCCGGGCCCGTCGCGAACGCCGCGGCACCCCTTCTGCAACGATGGGGGGCATGCGCATCGCGGATCACGTCGTTGACCTCATCGGCAATACGCCGCTGGTTCGGTTGAACTCGGTGGTGGGGCCCAACGCCGGCGTCGTTGCGGCCAAGATCGAGTACCTGAATCCGGGCGGTAGCTCGAAGGATCGCATTGCCGTGAAGATGATCGACGCGGCGGAGGTCTCCGGCGAGTTGCGGCCCGGCGGCACCATCGTCGAGCCGACCTCCGGTAATACCGGTGTCGGGCTCGCGCTCGTCGCGCAGCAGCGCGGCTACAAATGCGTGTTCGTCTGCCCGGACAAGGTCAGCGAGGACAAGCGCAACGTGCTGCGCGCGTACGGCGCCGAGGTCGTGGTGTGCCCGACCGCGGTGCCCCCGGATCATCCGGACAGCTACTACAGCGTCTCCGACCGCCTGGTCCGCGAGATCAACGGCGCGTGGAAGCCGGACCAGTACTCCAACCCCGGCGGCCCGGACAGCCACTATGAGACCACCGGCCCGGAGATCTGGCGCGATACCGACGGCAAGGTCACCCACTTCGTGGCGGGCGTCGGCACCGGCGGCACCATCACCGGCACCGGCCGGTACCTGAAAGAGGTTTCCGGCGGCAAGGTCAAGATCGTCGGCGCCGATCCCGAGGGTTCGGTCTACTCCGGCGGCACCGGTCGGCCGTATCTGGTCGAGGGCGTCGGCGAGGACTTCTGGCCCTCCGCCTATGACCCGGCCGTTCCGGACGAGATCATCGCCGTCTCCGACGCCGACTCCTTCGATATGACCCGCAGGCTCGCGCGCGAGGAGGGCCTGCTGGTCGGCGGCTCGTGCGGTATGGCGGTCGTCGCGGCGATCGAGGTCGCGCGCCGCGATCCCGACGCGCTCGTGGTCGTGCTGCTACCCGACGGCGGCCGCGGCTACCTGTCCAAGATCTTCAACGACCAGTGGATGAGCTCCTACGGCTTCCTGCGCGAACGCCTCGACGGCAGTACCGCGGAGCCACTGGTCGGTGACGTGTTGCGCGGCAAGTCGGGTGCGCTGCCCGATCTGGTGCACACCCATCCGTCGGAGACTCTGCGCGATGCGATCGAGATCCTGCGCGAGTACGGGGTTTCGCAGATGCCGGTCGTCGGCGCCGAACCGCCGGTGATGGCTGGCGAGGTCGCGGGCAGCGTCACCGAACGCGATCTGCTGTCGGCCGTCTTCGAAGGACGTGCGCATCTGACGGATTCGGTGGCCCAGCACATGAGCCCGTCGTTCCCGCTGATCGGTTCGGGTGAACCCATCTCATCGGCGACCAAGGCACTGTCGGACACCGACGCGTTGATGGTGGTCGAGGACGGCAAGCCGGTCGGCGTCATCACCCGCCACGATCTCCTCGGCTTCCTGAGCACCGGCAGTATCTGAGTCCACCAGCGGACCTGCTGCGGCCTACGCCGACTGCCGGGCTCGCGAATCGTTGTGCGCGGAACCGGTTATCAGGTCGGTCCAATGGTCGACGAGTAGGGCGAGGCGATACCAGGCCGCGTGCACCCGGTCGTCGGCGACCTTTTCGGCGGTGTGCAGCAGGTGACTGGCGTGCGCGTGGGCGGCGGCCATGCGATCCACGGTCGCGCCGATCGATTCGTCGCGGATGTGCGCGGTGGATTGCCGACGCGGCACCCGGGTGCTCACCCAGTTGTCGATGGCTGTGACGAGTTCGGCTCGGCGGCAATCGATTCCGGCGGTCGCCAAAGGGTCCCGATGGCGTTGCCGGTGCAGTTCGGCGAGTTCGCGCGCCAAGGGCAGCAGGGGATGGTCCTGGTCCGGGTCGGGTGGTTGCCCACCGAACGTACTGACCAACTCGCGCTGGTCGGGCAGGATTGTGACGCCCTCGATAATCGGCGCGCGGTTACGCACGAACATGATGGGCCCCCAGATCGAACGACGGCGTGGACATGGTGCACCTCCGAATTAGCGGTCGGTGCACTCGGATTCGCCGCGTTGATCCGGGCGCTAAACGCCTCCCATACCGTGAGGCCTTCCCGAAACCGAGTGCCGATTCAGCTTCGCCACCTGTCTTGGCGAATCAGTGACATGTAGATGGCACAGCGATGACCGGTAGTAACAATGTTCTCCACCTCGTGCGAGCGGCGCTGTGAAGCGGGCCGACCAGTACGGATGACGCCGAATATGCCAGTTGCCCAGCATGATTCGGCGGACCAGGGCTCGAACGCGGCCAACGTGGATTCCAGCGCCCGCTGATCCGGTCCGACGAAGGCGGGTGCGGTCGGCGCCGCCGAGATCATCTCGAACATGCGATCGTTCATATCGACCGCCGGAGGAAGGTGCGTGCTGAAGATACCGGACGGATCGAGCTTCCGGATCGGATCGACTGTGGCCGAATATTTTTCGGGATCCACGAGTGTGACGAAGACCAAATGCGCATGCAGCGCGAAAACACAATGCCTGCCTGTGCGTACCTAAAGGCTGCCACCCACAAACCGAGAGGCTAATGTCGCTGGTGTGCAGCTCCGTTACCGGTACCGCCTCTACCCGACATCCGGGCAGACCTCGGCACTGGCGCAAGCGTTCGGTTGCGCTCGAGTCGTCTACAACGACGCCCTCACCGCGCGTGAACAAGCACGCGCGGAAGGCGTGCGCGTCACCGACGCGCAACTGTCGAAAGCGCTGACAGAGGCGAAGAGAACCCCCGAACGAGTGTGGCTCAATACGGTGTCGGCGGTTGTGCTCCAGCAGGCGCTCGCCGACCTGGCGACCGCGTACCGGAACTTTTTCGCCTCGGTGACCGGGAAGCGGAAAGGGGCGAAGATCCACCCGCCCCGGTACCGGTCTCGCCGCGACAACCGTCAATCGATCCGGTTCACGGCGAACGCGCGGTGGAGTATCACCGGCGGCGGGAAACTGCGACTTCCGAAGATCGGAGACGTGAATGTTGCCTGGTCGCGGGAACTTCCGTCGGAGCCGTCGTCGGTCACCGTCATAAAGGATGTTAGCGGCCGGTACTACGCAAGCTTCGTCGTCGAGGTCGAGGCGGTGCCGCTGCCGGAGTGCGACACCGAGGTCGGCATCGACCTCGGCCTCGACACGTTCGCTGTCCTGAGCAACGGTAAAACGGTCAGTAACCCGAGGTTCCTGCGTCACGCCGAACGCCGACTGAAGAAGGCGCAACGCGCGCTGTCGAGGAAACAGAAGGGCAGCAGTAACCGAGCGAAGGCTCGGGTCCGGGTCGCGAAGGCCCACGCGAAAGTACGTGACACCCGCGCTGATTGGGCGCACAAGCATTCCACGGCGATCATCGGCGAGAACCAAGCGGTGTACGTCGAGGACCTGTGTGTCAAAGGCTTGGCGCGGACCCGGCTGGCGAAGTCGGTGCACGACGCTGGTTGGGGGCTGTTCACGCGCCTTCTGCAGGAGAAGGCGAACCGGTATGGCAGGTATTTCGGGAAGGTGGACCGGTTCTTCCCGTCATCACAGTTGTGCTCGGTGTGCGGCGCTGTCGACGGGAAGAAGCCACTCCACGTGCGTGCCTGGACCTGTGGTTGCGGCGCGGTCCATGACCGGGACGTGAACGCCGCCAACAACATTCTCGCCGCCGGACGGGCGGAGAGATTAAACGCTTGTGGAGTGCAGGTAAGACCGGGCTCCGGCCGGGCGCAGCGCGTTGAAGCAGGAACCCACCCAGAGCGCCGCAAGGCGCTGGTAGGAATCCCTGACCTTTAGGGAGGACGTCAACGAAATGCGTTCGCGTCGGTGAGCGCCTTTCCGAGCACCAGCTGATGCACCTCCGCCGTGCCCTCATACGTGAGCACCGACTCGAGATTGTTCGCATGCCGCAGCACCGGGTAGTCCAGGGTGATGCCGTTCGCGCCGAGGATGGTCCGGCACTCCCGGGCGATCGCAATCGCCTCCCTGGTGCTGTTCAGCTTGCCCGCGCTGATCTGCTCCGCGAGCACCTCACCGCTATCCTTCAGCCGGCCGATCCGCAGCGCGAGCAGCTCGCCCTTGCCGTATTCGAGCGCCATATCGGCCAATTTCGCCTGGGTCAGCTGGTAGGCGGCCAGCGGCTTGTCGAAGACCTCCCTGGTCCGCGCGTATTCGATGGTCGCGACCAGACAGTCACGCGCCGCGCCGAGCGCGCCGAAGATGATGCCGAAGCGCGCCTCGCTCAGGCAGGCCAGCGGCGACTTCAGCCCGCGCGACTCCGGTAGCACGGCGTCGGCGGGCAGCCGCACATCGTCGAAGTCCAGCTCCGCGGTCACCGACGCCCGCAACGAGAGCTTGCGATGCATCTCACGGGCGGTGAAACCAGGCGTACCCGCGGGCACCAGGAAGCCGCGCACCACCTGCTTGCCCTCGTCCTCGGTCTGGGCCCACACCACGGCGATATCGGCCACCGACCCATTGGTGATCCACATCTTCGAACCGTTGAGCACCCAGTCCGTGCCGTCGCGCTTGGCGCGGGTCCGCATACCGCCGGGGTTGGAGCCGAAGTCCGGTTCGGTGAGTCCGAAACAGCCGAGCGCGCGGCCCGCCGCCATCTCGGGCAGCCACCGCTGCTTCTGCTCCTCGGAGCCGTATTTGTGGATCGCGGTCATGGCGAGCGAGCCCTGCACCGAGACCATGCTGCGCACCCCCGAATCGACCGCCTCGAGCTCCTGGCAGGCCAGGCCGTAGGCGGTCGCCGACATGCCCGCGCATCCGTAGCCCTCCAGATGCATTCCGAGCAGTCCGACCTTGCCGAGCTCCGGGGCGATCTCGCGCGCCGGGAAGGTGCCCGCCTCGAACCAATCCGCGATATGCGGCCGCAACCGTTGGTTCGCGAACGTGCGGACGGTGTCGCGGATCTCGCGCTCGTCCTCGGTCAGCAGGGCATCGATCCCGAACAGTTCATCAACGCTGAGCATGGACCTCAACCTACCGCCGCCGTCGCGACGAAAGCGACGATCCGGTACAACGTGCACCGGCCGATAGCCCGCCGATCGCCGGGTTTAGGCTGGCCCAATGAGTGAGCTGGGATTCTCCACCAGAGCCGTGCACGCCGGATATGACCCCGAAGCACGGACCGGTGCGGTGAACGTGCCCATCTACGCGAGTTCGACGTTCGCCCAGGACGGAGTGGGCGGGTTGCGCGACGGCTACGAATACGGCCGCACCGGCAACCCGACCAGGACCGCGCTGGAAGCGAACCTCGCCGCGCTCGAATCGGGCCGCTACGGACGGGCATTCGCCTCCGGCATGGCCGCCACCGACTGTGCGCTGCGTGCGACGCTGCGCCCGGGTGACCACATCGTCATCCCGGACGACGCCTACGGCGGCACCTTCCGGCTGATCGACAAGGTCTTCAGCCAGTGGGGCATCGAACACTCGCCCGCACATGTGTTCAACGTCGACGAGATGCGTGCCGCGATCCGGCCCAACACCAAGCTGATCTGGATCGAAACCCCGACCAACCCGCTGCTGAGCATCGGCGACATTCCGGCGCTCGCCGAAGTGGCGCACAGCGTCGGCGCGAAGCTGGTGGTGGATAACACCTTTGCTACGCCGTACCTGCAGCAGCCGCTGCTGCTCGGCGCCGATATCGTCACGCATTCGACCACCAAGTATCTGGGCGGGCATTCCGATGTCGTCGGCGGCGCGTTGATCACCAACGATCCGGAACTCGACGCCGCGTTCGCCTTCCTGCAGAACGGTGCGGGCGCGGTCCCCGGCCCGTTCGACGCCTTCCTCACCCTGCGCGGCACCAAAACCCTCGCGGTGCGGATGGACCGGCACTGCGACAATGCCGAGACCATCGCCGAATTCCTGACCAGGCATCCGGCGATCTCGCAGGTCATCTACCCCGGCCTCGCCGAACATCCGGGTCACCTCATCGCCGACAAGCAGATGAAGCGCTTCGGCGGCATGATCTCGGTGCGCCTGCACGGCGGTCGGGCCGCTGCGCACGACTTCTGCTCGCGCACCAAGATCTTCACCCTCGCCGAATCGCTCGGCGGCGTGGAATCGCTGATCGAGCATCCGGCCGCGATGACACACGCCTCCACCGCGGGTTCGCAGCTGGAGGTACCCGACGATCTGGTCCGGCTCTCGGTCGGCATCGAGGATGTCAGCGACCTGCTCACCGACGTCGAGCAAGCACTCGCCGAGTAGTAGGAGAAGGCATGACGAAGCGGCCGCACCCGGTACCGGGTGCGGCCGCTGGTGTCTTGGGGGGATACCGGCCGGGCTCCGCGAGCAGAACGCCTCGGCCGCGGCGCTCAGCTGTGGTAGGGCTCCGCGCTGACCAGCGTGACCTTCATGGTCTTGCCGTTGGGCAGCGTGTACTCACGGGTGTCGCCGACCTTGGCGTCGATCAGCGCGCGACCCAGTGGGGACGCGGGCGAGTAGGTCTCGAGCTTCGAATCACTCAGGCCTTCTTCGCGGGTCGCGATAAGGAAGGTCTCGGTATCGGACTCGTCGCCGTCGTAGTAGACCTTGACGACCGAACCCGGCAGTGCGACGCCGGACTTGGTGGGTGCGACGCCGACCTTGGCGTTGTTCAGCAGCTCCTGGAGTTGCCGGATGCGCGCCTCCTGCTGACCCTGCTCTTCACGCGCGGCGTGGTATCCGCCGTTTTCCTTGAGGTCGCCCTCTTCGCGGCGTTCGTTGATCTCGGCAGCGATGACCGGACGATTGGCGATGAGCGCGTCGAGTTCACCCTTGAGCCTGTCGTGCGACTCCGGGGTCAGCCAAGTCACTTGCGTCTCAGTCATCTCGATCACTCCCTAGTAGTTGTTCCCGGCCAGGCCGGGTTCCCTGATCCGCTGCAGTGCCCACAGGGGGCGGGCACGCACCAGCCGACGGCTAGTGCCATCCTGGGGAAGTTCATCGAACCCCGACAGGCTTCAGGTCCGGCAAACTCACATACCCGGAACTGACAGCGCTGGCCGCCAATGCAGCAAACACGGCTCCGAGCCCCGGAACCGTGTATCACGCTATTTTAGCATGAATCACAAACATGCAGGTCGGAGTTTGTTTTGCCGACGCCGCGATGGTGTATTGCCCGGAATCAGCCCGCCCGCAGGTACTTCGGGACGTCGGCACTGCAGCCGTAAATGCTGCTGGAGACGGGGCGGGCGGAGGCACGGACGGTGGTGGTCAGCTCGATGGTGCCGCTGTTGGACGGTTCGATCAGCACCTCGCGGCGGCCCAATTCGGATCCATCCCTGGCCATGGCGCGCACGAAACACACCACCGGGTGCTGGGGATCTTTGCGGGTGACCTTGAGGTGGACCGACATCGTGGAGTCGTCGACGACGGTATAGCCGAGCTGTTCGGCGTCGATATCGTGCGGGCCGTACTTCTGGAAGCCGATGTAGGCGACCCCGAGTCCCGCCGCCAGCACGACCGCGCCGAGTGCCAGCGGAATCCAGCGGCGTGTCGGGCGTGGCGTGGTCCCGTACCGGTCGGCACGTCGGTCGACGGGCGCGGTACCGGGGGTTTCGGTCATGCGGTATCGCTCCCGGGGGGTACGTCGGAACAAAAGTCTGTCGAATGGAACTATAGGGACTGGCAGATCGGACCCCCGCGGCGGAGAGTACGAGGTATCACGGTGGTTGATGAGGTGAACGAGACGTGAGCGGGTTTCGGCTCATGGCGGTTCATGCGCACCCCGACGACGAATCCAGCAAGGGTGCCGCGACAGCCGCACGCTATGCCGACGAGGGCCACGACGTCCTCGTCGTGACGCTGACCGGCGGCGAACGCGGCAGCATCCTCAATCCCGCGATGGACACCCCCGGGGTGCTGGAGCGGATCGAGGAGATCCGCCGCGAGGAGATGGACGCCGCGGCCGCCGCGCTCGGTGTGCGACAGACCTGGCTCGGTTTCGTCGATTCCGGCCTACCCGAGGGCGATCCGCCGCCGCCGCTACCCGAGGGCTGCTTCGCGTTGGTCCCGTTGGATGAGGCCGTCGAGGCGCTGGTCCGCGTGGTGCGCGAATTCAAGCCGCACGTGATGACCACCTACGACGAGAACGGCGGCTACCCGCATCCCGACCATATCCGCTGCCACGAGGTATCGATGGCCGCGTTCGAGGCGGCGGGCGATCCGGAGCGCTTCCCGGACGCGGGCGAGCCGTGGCAGCCCCTGAAGATCTATTACGACCACGGTTTCACCATGGCCCGCCTGGATGTCTTCAGCGCGGAATACGAGCGGCTCGGCGAGCCGTTCCCGCTCAAGGAGTGGCTCGACCGGATGCGGAGCTACCGCCAGGGCCGCGCCGACGGGATAAGCCGGGTGACCACACAGATCGACTGCGCCAAGTACTTCCCGCAGCGTGACGACGCCCTGCGCGCGCACGCCACGCAGATCGATCCGAACGGCGTGTTCTTCGCGATTCCGATGGAGCTGCAGCAGCGGCTGTGGCCGACCGAGGAGTTCGAACTGGCCGAGTCCAGGGTCGAGACCACGCTCCCGGAGACCGACCTGTTCGCCGGTATCGGGGAAGAGCACCGGTGATGCTGGCTCTGCTCGCCCAGACACCGGGTACGCCCACCGGACCCGAGTTCGGCAAGGCATCGCCGCTCGGTCTGGTGATCATCCTGGTGCTGCTCGCCGGGACCGTGCTGCTGGTGCGGTCGATGAACCGGCATATCAAGGGTCTGCCTGCGACCTTCGAGCCCGAGCATCCGGAGCCGGACCAGGCGGCCGACGAGGGCACCGAACCCGGTATCGCCCGACTCGACGAGCCCGACACCGAGTCCGACGATCGGCCCGATAAGACCTGATCGCACCTGCTTCGAACAACGGCCGCCCGAGTTTCCGGGCGGCCGTTGTTACATTTGCGGGCGCTATTTCGTCATTGGGTAGTTGCGGCACGATCCACGGGCCGCAGGTGCTTTCGGGCACTGTCGCGACGTGAGGGATATCACATTCGAGGATCTGCGCGCTGAACTCCCGGGCCGGGTGCTGGTGCCGGGCGATGAGGAATTCGATGCGGCGGCGCGGCCGTGGTCCACGGCGGTCACCCAGCCGGTTGCGGCGGTAGTGCGGGCGGGTGACGCAGATGACGTCGCCGCGGTCGTGGCCTACGCGCGTCGTGCCGGGGTGCCGGTGGTCGCACAGCCGACCGGCCACCGAGCCGTACCTGCTCTACGTGCTCGGCCTCGGACTGCCGCATCTGGCCGATGCCGTCAAGGCTCGGCGGAGCGAGGTCGTGGACGCGACCCTGCATTTTCCGATCGGCGATCTACCCGGCCCGGCGGCCGCCATGGTTCATCTCACCGAGGTGGTGGCGCACGCGGTCGATATCGCGGTGGCCATCGACCGCCCCGACCTCGCCGACGATGAGCTCTGTGCCGAACTATTGACCACCATGCACGCACAGGGCGGGCTCGCCAGTTTCCGCAAGCCGGGCGTCTTCGACGAGGAAGTCGCCGTGCCCGCCGACGCGCCTGCGCACCGTCGGCTGCTCGGCTATCTTGGACGATCCTGCTGATCGCTTGCCGCACAGCCGCTTTCGCGACTATGTCCGGGTTACTGGATGGCGCAGGATGGTGCGGGTGTTCGCGGCGGGGGATTTGCGCGGATCCGAGAGATAGATCTCGTGATGGCGGCCGTTCATGGCCAACCCCTCGGCGGACATGAACGCGTCCATGCGGGCCAGTGTCTCCGGTTCGGTCGCATACGGTCCGATGTGCATGACCTGGATCGCCGCGCCCTCGGTCAGTCGCTCGAACTGCGCGCCGGACACCATCTCCGCGGTGACCACCTCCGGCATCCGGATCATCAGTTTCCAGTGCCACTGCTCACGCGGCACCGTCAGCGGCGGCGCGTCGGAATTCACCCACCACAGGCCCTCCAGCTTCGGTACCACGAAATCGTGTCCGTCCGCCTCGGCGAGCTTCTTCGCGCCGTAGGCGGTGCGATACAGCGTCTGCACCGCATCCGTGTACGCCTCGCCGCCGGGCGCGCCGGAGCCGGTGGCGGTCAGGTAGTCGTAGGCGTCGAAGATGCGCAGTTCCGGGTGCGGGGTGGCGTCGTAGTAGTGCTTGTCGCTCTTGGCCAAATCGATTTTCATCGCCTGTCCTTCCGGTCGAAGTATCGGACCGTGACGAGCGTGAACCCTCCATCGGCGGGAGAGTCAAGGTGACGGTGAACGATCCCGTGTGGAAGTTTGGCAGTCGTGGAGGAGATCTTCGGTAAGGTCGGCGTGCGCGGTTGGGTGCACGCTCGATGTTTCGACTGTGCCGGTGACGCGGGGTCGGGCGCGGACGAACCGGTGGTGCTGGCCTCGGTGGTGAAGGTGCCGCTGGTGCTGGAATTCGCCCGTCAGGTCGTCGCGGGCCAGCTCGACCCGACGGATCGGGTGCGGGCCACTGCGCCGGACCGGCTCGGCGGCGTCGGGACGGCGGGCTGTCTGGACGATGTCGAATTCAGCCTGCGCGATGCCGCGTTCTTCGCACTGTCGTTGAGCGATAACACCGCCGCCGACCTGCTGTTCGATCGCGTCGGCCTGGACAATGTGCGCTCGCTGGTCCGTGAATTGGGCCTCGTCGATACTCGGATCGTCGGATCGCCCAGCTACATCGTCCAGACGATGGCCGAGGATATCGGCGCATCCGATACGGCCGAATTCGCGCGCCGCTTCCCGACTTCGAGCGTATCGGAGGTGCTCGGCACCCGCGCCATGGATCCGCTGCGCACGACCGGCAGCACGGCGCGCGATATGACCCTTCTGCTCACCCTGCTCGGCCAGGATCGCGCGGGTGCCGCCGAGGCCTGTCGCTGGGTGCGTGAACTCATGGCGCAGCAGGTCAATTGGCACCGGCTCGCCGCCGCCTTCGCGCCGGAGGTGACGGTGTGGGGGAAGACCGGATCACTGCCCTCGATCCGCAACGAGATCGGCGTTGTCGAGTACCCCGGCGGAAGTCGTTATGCCGTCGCGGTTTTCACCAGGGCCGATACGCTCGTCCAGCGGCTGCCCGAAGTGGATCACGCGATCGGCGAGGCCGCGCGGCAGGCGATCCACCGCATCGATCACGATCTGCCGAAGACGACATTCCACGGTCGCTGCGCCACCTCCTGAGCGGGCGCGGGCCGCGACGCGCCGTCGCCCTGGATCACCGTCACGATCAGCTCGGCGAGCTCGCGCACCAGTGGATGTGGTGCCGCCGCGGGCCAGGCCAGCGAGAGCCGCCAGCTCAACGCGTCGGTCAGCGGGCGCCAGACGACGCGCGGTTCCTTCTGCGCCACCATGCCCTGGTCGAAGGCGACGCCACGGCCGGAAAGCACCATGCCGAGCACGAATTCGGGATTGCGCGCGTGCTGGACGCGGGTCGGCCGGAAGCCGTGCTCCCAGCAGGTGCGCAGCGTCGCGTCATAGAGCCCGGGCGCGGCGGCCCGCGGAAAGATCACCAGACCCAGCCCGGCCAGGTCGGCGAGGGCGAGCGCGGAGCGCGTCGCCAGCGGCGAATCGCGCGGCAGCACCACACCGAGCGGCGTGTGCACCTCGGGTCCCAGCTCGAGACCGACCACATCGACCGGATGCTGGAGCAGTCCGGCATCGAGCTGACCGTCGGCGAGCAGCCGGATCTGCTCGGCGGTGGTCAGTTCCTGCAGATCGACACGGATATCACGACTTTCGAACGCGGTGAGGATCGCCGCGAGCATCCGCCCCGCCAGCTCGGGCGGAACCCCGACTCGTAGCGCATCGATCTCACCCCGATGCGCCTTACCGACCAGCCGTTGCGCCCGATCCCACCGGGCGAGCAGATCGCGGGCTTCGGCCAGCAGGATCTGGCCCGCCTCGGTGAGTTCGACGCGCCTGCTGTCGCGATCGAAGAGCCGAGCGCCGAGATCCTGCTCGAGCTTGCGGATGCGCTGGCTCAGCGGCGGCTGCGCGATGCCGAGCCGTTCGGCGGCCCGGCCGAAATGCAGTTCTTCGGCCACGGCGACGAAGTACCGCAGCTGCCGCAAGGAGTCCACGCTGCGACGATATCGTTCCCGCGCGACCGTCTGTGGGCGTCATCAGCCAGCCGTAGGTGTCGAAGATGCGGGCGATGGCGGTATCGGTGCCGTGGCTGCGGCGGTGCGCCGACACGAGCGCTTCCGCGTAACGTCCGTGGCGATCGGTCAGCGTGGCGGAAGTGCCGCTTGCTGCGGGCTGGGTGCGTCGAATGAGGGTGGGGCGTCGGCTTCATCGGAACCGAACGAAGGTTCAGGGTCGGGTCCCAGGGTGAAATCGAGGTGGCCGCCGGTGGTGGTCCAGGATTCCGGCAGCCATGCCTTGGTCGTGTCCCTGCCATCGACGCGGAGGGCTTGGACGTATCGGCCGCTACCGTCGGCGTCGATGGTGATCTGCTGACCGGAGGAACGGTGCACCACGATCTCGGAGAAGGCGGGTGCGTGGACGAGCAGTTCCGCGCGGCCGGGAATGACGGGATAGAGGCCGAGACAGGCCCAGACGTACCAGGCCGAGAGGGTGCCGAGATCGTCGTTGCCGACCAGGCCGTTCGGGTGTGGGCCGAACAGTTCGGTGCGAGCGCGATGGACCACGTCCTGGGTGCGGTAGGGGCGTCCGGCCCACGCGTACAGCCATGGCGTTTGCAGGGATGGTTCATTACCGAGGTAGGCGAACGGTTCGTGCGGTCCCGCATTCAGTTTCGTGAAGAACGTGTCCAGGCGTTCGGCCGCCCGGTCGCGTCCGCCCATCATCTCGAACAGCCCGCGCACGTCGGCGAAGACCATCCAATGGTATTGCGCGCCATTGCCTTCCACGTACCCGTCGGTGCCTGCCGGATCGAAGGCCGCGGTGAACGTTCCGTCGGCGGCGCGGGGCTGCAGCCACCCGGTGGCGGGATTGAACAGTTGTTGCCAGCCGTGTGCGCGGCGCAGGAACTTGTCGGCACTCGCCCGGTCGCCCAGGCGATCGGCAAGTTGGGCGATGCCGAAGTCGGCCATGCCGTACTCCAAGGTGTCGGAGACCTGCCCCGGCACATAGCCGAGCCGCAGGTATTCGTCGTTTCGGGGGCGCTCGGTGTAGCCGGACTTCTCGCCGACCCGCTCGGCGCCGGCGATCATCGAAGCGAGCGCACCCGGGGCGTCGAAGCCGCGAGCGCCGAACGCATACGCGCTGGCGATGGCCGAGTGGTACGGATCGCCGTTCATCACGCCGGTGATGGTGTTCTGATGCGACCATCGGTCCCACACGTCACCGATCACCGCTGCGTTGTCGAACATGGATTGAGCGATATCGGAGGCGACGTCCGGGGCGAGCCACGCCAGCAATTGCGTTTGACTGCGATAGATATCCCAGCCGGAGAAGGTCGCGTAGTGGTGGTGTCCCGGAAGCACTTGGTGGAGGCTGTCGTCGAATCCGATGTAGGCGCCGTCGACGTCGTCGAAGATATACGGCTGCAGAAATACGTGATACAACGCGGAATAAAAGGTGCGCAGCTGGTCGGGATCGCCGCCGGTGACCTCGATCTGGGAAAGTCTGCGCCGCCACGCCGTACGAGCCTCCGATCGGACCGATTCGAAGTCCTGCGAGGCGATCTCGGCCGCGAGATTGCGCTGTGCGCCCTCGACGCTCACATACGACAGTCCGGCGCGCATCTGAACCGGCGTAGCGGAGTCGAACTGCAGATAGATGCCGCTGCCGAGCCCGTTGGCGACCAGTTCATCGCGATCCGTTGGCGTGGTCGGGGCAGCTCCGCGCACGATGGTCTCGCCGGGGTGCACCTTATCGTCGGTCCAGGTGCCGTACGCGGTGAACGGGCGATCGAAGACAGCTTGGAAGTAAACCTGGTAACGGCTTGGTGCTCCGCAAAACCCGCCTGTCCGCACCCAGCCGGAGACGGTATTGTCCCGAATGACCGCCGCTGCGTCGTCGACGCCGTTGACCGAACCCGTGATATCGAGCAGCAGTGTGCCGGGCTTGTTCGCCGGGAACGCGAAGCGTGCGACGCCGGCCCGGGTCGATGCGGTCAGCTCGGTTTCCACCCCGGCGTCGGTGGTGAGCCCGTAATATCCGGGTTCGGCCTGTTCATTGCGGTGGTCGAAGGTCTGCACATAGCCGTGCACCGCAGGTGAAACACCGATCGCGCCGGAGATCGGAAGAACCGGAAAGTCCTGCGCACCAGTGCAACCGGGGCCGGAGATGTGGGTCATCGAAAACCCGTGCAGCCGGTTGTCCTCGTATTTGTACCCGCCGCCTGCCGTCCGAACGGTGTCCGGGCTCCACTGCATCATTCCGAACGGTGTGACCGCACCGGGGAAAGTCATGCCGCCACCACCACCGTGCCCGAAATCGGTTCCGCCGTCCTGCGTGCCGACGAACGGATTCACCTGCGCTATCGGATCGTTGGCCGTGGTCTCCGCCCCGGCAGCGACCGGGACCAGCAGCGACAGCAACGGAACGACACAGCAGACAAGGCGATGTGTCGACATTCCTCTCCTCGATCAGCGTTGACAACGTACGAGCGGACCGACGACGCTTGACTCACCCACGGGCGTCGACCTCGAGACCCAACCGATGACGCCGAGTTCATCCTGTCAGCGTGCGACGATTGCGCGGCTCCGACACACCAGCAGGGCGTATCCCGCGATGCGTTCGAGATCGTTCCGGCGCTCGTCGAGCAGGTCATCGGGGGGTTCGACGGCGGTTCCCGGCATGGCGATATTCGCTCCCAGCAGCGACTCGCCGCACGCCTGGGTTGCTATCTCGGCCACCTTGGTTCGGCGGCGCATATTGATATGTTGTCCACATCGCGCAGGAACGCCATCGCATCGCCGGCGCCCCAGTTCGGCTGGGTACCCACCGGCACCGTGGACTTGCCGATGATCACCGACGGCCGCTCGAGCAGCGGTCCCAGTGTGTCTACCACGGCGTGCACGTAGCGCAGATCGGTGCCGTGCCGTCCCTTTTTCTGCGGCGTGCCGACGCCGACGAAATACCGGCGTCTGTCGAAGCAGAGATCTGAAGGAGACCAACGATATTCTGAAATCGGCCTCGAATTTCATTGCGCGGGAACTCGATCCGCAGATGTCCTGCGGGTTCATCGATTCCGAACGTGCAACAACGGTCGACTCGGCCTATGCCGACTCAATCATGCAGACCGGCGAAAAGGCCGGTTCGATCCAGCGCTGCCGTCGTGTGAAACATGTCCGACCCCTTCATCATTCGAAAACGGGCATGCGGAACCGCGAGATCGAAGCATACTCCAGCTGCTGTACGCATCCGATTTCGAAGAAATTGTTCTCTGGTCCGATCCAGACCTTTTACGGCATCGAATACGCGTACGGTGTCCGACCCGATGTACCAAACGGATGGCGTAACACGTTGACTACCAGAATGGCGGGAATCTGCTATGCCGACTCGAAATTTGCCGGTGGGATGCATGAAGCTGTCCGTCCTGATGCCCATCTACAACGAGTTCGCGACACTCAGCGGCGCTGTGAAAGCGGTGCCGGCGGTCGACTACCCGTGCGAGATGGAATTGGTCATCGTCGAGCAGGGGGCTGGCGAGCAGAGGTTCGGTTTACCGCGGCTGCGGCAGGCCGCGCAGCGATTGGGCGATCGCCATCCCTGGTGGTGGACGTTCAGCATGAACCTGGCAGTGCGGTGAGGACCCGTCGGGTACCGGGCGGTCATGTGGTCGTCACCGGTGCGGCCGGGTTCATCGGTTCACACCTGGCCGAGGCGTTGCTCGCCGAGGGCAGGCATGTCCTCGGTGTGGATCGGCGGGACCCGGCCAGCAGTCGGACAGCCGCTGCGAACCTCGAATTCTGCCTCGCCGCACCCGGATTCACGTTCATTCCGGGTGACCTGAACCAACTGTCCTTGGAGCCGCTGGTCGAGGGTGCCGATACGGTTTTTCATCTCGCCGGTGTGCCCGGGGTCCAACCGCCGTGGGGTGTCGAGTTCTGCGACTACGCCATGTCCAATGTGGTGGCGACCCAGCGGCTCGCCGACGCCTGCGTGCGAGCGCGTGTCCGTCGCCTGGTTGTGGCGTCGTCCTCCAGCGTGTACGGCAATGTCGGTCGCGGGATGCTCAGCGAGGACGGTCCGGCGCGTCCGGCCTCGTCGTACGGGGCAACGAAATTGGCGGCGGAGCGGTTGTGTCTGGCTCACGCCGAGCGGCCCGATGCGGCCACCGGTGTGGTGGCCTTGCGCTATTTCACCGTGTACGGGCCGCGGCAGCGCGCGGACATGCTGATCCACCGGGTGTTGCGGGCGGCGTTGGACGGCATACCGATCCGGGTCCACGGCGACGGCTCCCAGCGGCGTGACTTCACCTACGTCGAGGATGTCGTCGCGGCAACCGTGACGGCCGGGCGTATCCCGGCCGGTGCCGAGGTTGTCAACGTGGGCGGCGGCTACGGCAGCACCTCGATTCTGGATGTCGTGGCGACCGTAGAACGGCTCACCGGTCGTTCGGTTCGGGTCGAACACGGTCCCGCGTGCGCGGGTGACGTCACCGAGACGCGCGCCGATCCCGCCAGGGCCCTCGCCGTGCTCGGCTGGCAACCGCGCACCACGTTGGCGCAGGGCATCGCCGCGCAACTCGGCTGGCTGACGCGCCAGGCGCCCACCCTGACGGGGGCGAGGCGAGTGGGATTACAGACCGTATCGCCCTGGTCGTCAAGGGAGATGTCTACGCCGCGCTCGTGATCGGCGGTCCGCTGACTTTCCTGAGGTGGATCACGCTGCGTGCCATGGCTTCTGGAGTCGCCGATGACAGTGCGTACGCGGCCCGGGTTCGTGCGGCGCTCGAGGTGAACCTGCGGCAGGCGCTGGCTGCACTGCTCACAACTGACGACCGCACGCTGGTTCACGCCGTCGACGTCCATCGGCGCTGGAATCAGGTAGCGGGCTACTCGCGACTTCTGTTGTCGGCGAAGCAGAATCGGGTTCGGGAAGTGAAAGCTACTGAGGGGGTGGGGTTTCGATGTCCGGATGTCACAGGGTTGCTCGGAAGGGCGAACCGCTGCTGCGGGGTTGTCGGCAGGGGCGGTATATAGGCGATCGAGGCTGCAGTGATGCACGATCGGATTCGGGTGTGCGCCGACCCGTTCGCTGCCGACATCCTGCGCTCGAAGTTCCAGTGGCCGGCCCCGCGCAGCTCTAGTCGGTGGCACGGTTGGGGAGTTCGCTGGTTCGGTTCAGGGTGGCAGCCCAGGTGGCGAGGCGTTCGAGGGCGTCGGTGGTGGGGCGTTCGGGGGTGCGATGTCGATGGCCGCCGCACTGGCGGTCCCGTCCCTACTGGACTCGGGCCAGCGCGGCATGGTCACCTGACCTGTCCGTTCCGGTCACCGTGGTGGCCGCGGACACCCGGCTCGCACCGCAGCCTGGGTTACGCCTCGGGAATCTCGCGGCCGTACGCCTCGAGCGTGATGCTGTCCGGCTCCGGCCCGCCGCGCACTCCGGTGTCGAGTGCGTCGATCACGGCGAGTTGTTCGGTGGTGAGTTCGAAGTCGAAGACATCGAAGTTCTCGGCGATGCGAGCGGGCTTGGTCGACTTCGGAATCACGGACCGGCCCTGCTGCAGATGCCAGCGCAGCATCACCTGCGCGGCGGATTTGCTGTGCGCACTGGCGATTTCGAGCAGCGTCGGGTCGTCGAAGGTGCGCCTCTCGGCATCGCGATAGGAGGTGATGCCACCGATCGGCGACCACGCCTGGGTCAGGATCCCGTGTTCGGCGTTCACCTTTTGCACCGCGGTCTGCTGGAAGTACGGGTGCAACTCGATCTGGTTCACGGCGGGCACCACGGACGTCTCGTTCAGCAGACGGTCGATGTGCTCGGGCATGAAGTTGCTGACACCGATCGCGCGCACCCGGCCGTCGAAGAGCAGCTGCTCGAGCGCCCGGTAGGCGTCGAGGGTGAGATCGAAGCGGCTCGGCAGCGGCTGGTGCAGGATCAGCAGGTCGAGCTGGTCGACGCCGAGCTTGCCGGCGCTCTTGTCGAAGGCGTGCAATGTGGCGCCGTAGCCGTAGTCGCTGATCCAGACCTTCGTCTCGATGAATACGTCCTCGCGTGCGACGCCCGAGCGGCGGATACCTTCGCCGACCTCACGCTCGTTGAGGTACGCGGCGGCGGTGTCGATATGGCGGTAGCCGCGGTCGAGCGCTTCCTCGACCGCGGCGGTCGTGGCGTCGGGCGGGGTCTGGAATACACCGAGGCCGATGGCCGGCATGTCCACGCGGTTGTTCAAGGTGATCTTGTTATGGGCCATGCCTCCACGGTAGGTACGGATCGGCGCAGGTGGCAGGTTCTGTCAGAACCCCCTGGACGTGTCGCTCACGTCGTGAGCTTGCCGATGGCGGCGGAATACGTCGATGTGGGTGACGAGCTCACCGATCAGGTCAGGTGATGGCGCACTGATCACCATGTGCTGGCCCACGAGCCGGGACTCGGATGGGCGAGGGCCTATGTGGTGATCGCCTGTCCTCGGTCGCAGGGGTCGTGTGTGGCTCGCGGGGTGTGCTCGACGGGTGTGGGAGGCTGGAAGCGTGAACCGATTGGCCAGTGCGACCTCGCCTTATCTGCGTCAGCACGCTGACAACCCCGTCGATTGGCGGCAGTGGGATGCTGATGCGCTGGCGGAGGCGGTCGCGCGGGACGTGCCGATTCTGCTGTCCATCGGGTACGCGAGCTGTCACTGGTGTCATGTGATGGCGCACGAATCGTTCGAGGACGTGCCGACGGCCGAGCTGATGAACGACAACTTCGTGTGCATCAAGGTGGACCGCGAGGAGCGTCCGGATCTGGACGCGGTCTATATGAACGCCACGGTGGCGATGACCGGTCAGGGCGGCTGGCCGATGACCTGCTTTCTCACCCCGGACGGCGAACCGTTCTACTGCGGTACCTACTACCCGAAGCTGCCGCGCGGCGGGATGCCGTCGTTCACCCAGCTGCTGACCGCCATCACCGATACTTGGCGCACTCGGCGCGACGAGGTGCACAAGGCCGCCGCCCAAGTCACCGACGCGCTGCGGGCGCAGGCCGCCGGACTGCCCGATGCCGACGTGACGATCTCGGCCGAACTGCTCGATCACGCGATCGCCGCGGTCATCCGCGACGAGGACGCCAAGCACGGCGGATTCGGTGGCGCACCGAAGTTTCCGCCGTCGGCGTTGTTGGCGGGCCTGCTGCGCGGTTGGGAGCGGACCGGCGAGACATCGATCTTCGACGTGGTGGCCCGCACCGCCGAGGCCATGGCCCGGGGCGGCATCTACGACCAGCTGCGTGGCGGGTTCGCCCGCTACTCGGTCGACGCCGCCTGGGTGGTGCCGCATTTCGAGAAGATGCTCTACGACAATGCCCAATTGCTGCGTGCCTATGCGCATCTCGCCCGCCGGACGCCGTCGGCGGACCGAGAGTCATTGGCGCACAGGGTTACTCGCGAGACGGTGGAATTCATCCTCGACGATCTCGGCACCGACCACGGCGGCTTCGCCTCCGCGCTGGATGCCGACACGCACCTCGAGCCGGGTGGTCCCGGAGTCGAGGGCGCGACCTATGTGTGGACCCCCGCCGAGCTGGTCGGCGAACTCGGCCCTATCGACGGCGCTTGGGCCGCTGAGGTTTTCGGCGTCACCACCGCCGGAAACTTCGAACAGGGCACCTCGATCCCGACCCGATACGCCGACCCCGACGCGCTATCCGACTCGGCTACCGCCGCGGCCGCCCGCGAGCGCCTCGAACGAATCCGCGCCACCCTGCGCGAAGCACGCGCTCGACGCCCACAGCCGGACCGCGACGATAAGGTCGTGACGGCCTGGAACGGCATGGCCATCACCGCTCTCGCCGAAGCGGGTTCGGCACTTCAGCACGATGATTGGGTCGACGCCGCCGCCCGCTGTGCTCGCTTCCTGCTGGACGAACACGTGGTCGACGGCCGAGTGCGCCGCGCCTCCCTCGGTGGTGTCGTCGGCACATCTCCTGGTGTGCTGGAGGACTACGCCTGGCTGGTCACCGGCCTGCTGGCCCTGCATCAGGCCACCGGCCGACTCGACTGGCTCGAACACGCACAACGCCTGCTGGACAAGGCAATTCACCACTTCGCCGATCCGACCTCGCCCGGCAGCTGGTTCGACACCGCCGACGACGCCGAAACCCTCGTCACCCGTCCCCGCGACCCCATCGACGGCGCCACCCCCGCCGGCGCCTCCGCCCTGGCCGAAGCCCTCCTCACCGCCGCGGCCACCAGCGCCCCGGAACCCGCACTGCGCTACCGCGAACTCGCCGATCAGACGCTGACCCGCGGCGCGGTCGTCCTGGCCCGTGCCCCACGCTCAGCAGGCCAGTGGCTCACCGTCGCCGAAGCCGCCCTGCGCGGCCCCCTCCAAATCGCCATCGCCCTACCCACTCCAACAGAGCCCACCACTTCCGACAGGTCCACCGCAGCAAGGGAATTGATCGCAACCGCCCGCACGGAAGCCCCCGGCGGCACAGTCATAATCGCCGCACCCCCGGACTCGGTCCCCCTCCTGGCGGACCGCCCCACCGCAGACGGCGCACCAGCCGCCTACGTCTGCCGCGGCTCGGTCTGCGACCTCCCTGTACGCACATCCGCTGACCTCCAGGCCTCCCTGAACCGCCCCTGACCTCCCGCCAACGCGGCAGCCCGAAGAACTGCCGCAGAGCGCGTCCACCTCGCACATAGAACCCTGTGCGCGGCTGCCACATGGTGTGCGACAGCTTGCTCCACTGTGCGGACTGCTCTGTGTCCAGCAGCCTGTCTGCCGGATCGCGCAGTTGCCCCCGCAGAGCGTGGCGACCTCGTGTATCGGTTGCGAAGTATGTGGGGGTGTCGGACGGTTTGCGGCAGCATGGCATCGAGGCAGGCGGGAAGTCGGTTGCGATGGAGGCGGCGGATGGGGGTGGTGGGGGAGAGTGGTGGGGTGGACGTGTGTAGTCAGGCCTTGTTTCTCGGTGGGCGGTCCGGTGTCGGGAAGACCACTGTGGCCTTCGAGGTTCATGCGCAGCTTTCGGCTGCGGGGGTGCAGCATTGTTTGATCGAGGGCGACAATTTGGATCAGGCCTATCCGGCGCCGTGGGAGCACGGTCTCGCGGAGCGAAATCTGGGTGCGATGTGGGCGAATTATCGGGCGCTCGGATATCGGCGGATGGTGTACACGAATACTGCGAGTGTGTTCGAGGAGGTGCTCGGCGAACTCGTCGCGGCGATGGGGGAGGAGCCGGAAGTCACTGCGGTTCTGCTGACTTGTGCGGACTCGACCGCGGCTGAGCGGCTGGCCGGTCGAGAGATCGGCACCGCCCTGGACCGACATGTGGAGCGCAGCAGGATTATGGCCGCCAAGCTGGATGCCGAGGCACCGGACCGGGTCCACCGGGTGCGCACCGACGGCCGCCGGGTCTCCGATATCGCGGCGGAAGTTGTCGGCCTTTCTTGCTGGTTGCGTTGATCCGCGGCGCGTCTGGAAGGACCCATCCCGGTGCGATGCCCCCACAATTGCAGCAAGGCGCTGCGTGTCACCGCGATCCAGTACGAGGACGAACCAACTCAATTCGAGGACGGGGATTCGGTTGTCGCGGTGCGTACTTCGGCGATCGCGCTGACGGCCGTCGCGTCGTCGGTATCGGGTGCCGTTGCGTTGGCCGCGGGGGTGTCGGAGATTTCGACGTCGGTCCAGCAGGCGGTGGGTTCGGGCATTCCGCGCAGCAGGATGTGGTCGTACAGGGTCCATTCGGCGCGCTCGTGCTCGGCCGCGGCCTCGATCACCGAGCCGCTCACCAGGATTCGCCGGGGCACCTCTTTCGCCTCGGTGGTCAGCCGGGCCGCTTCGTTGACGGCATCGCCGATCACCGTGTACTCCAAGCGCGTATCGGAGCCGACGTCACCCGCGAACGCCAGACCCCGCGCGACGCCGATGCCGATATCCAGTTCGCCGGTCGCGATCACCTCGTCGCGGATCCGCCGAGCCGCCCGCAGCGCGGGGGTCGCGTTGTCCCGCAAGGCAATAGGCGCGCCGAAGATGCAGAGTGCCGCATCGCCTTCGAACTTGTTGACCAGCCCGTTGTTCTCCTCGGTCGCCGCCACGACGATCGCGAGCAGCCGATTGAGCTTGGCGACGAATTCCTGTGGCTTCAACCCGCTGGACAATTCGACGGACCCGGTGACGTCGACGAACAGCGCCGAGACCTCCCGCACATCACCGGTCAGATCGAGCCCACCCGCCAGCGCTCGCTCGGCGACTTCGGTACCGACGTGACGTCCGAACACATCCCGCATCCGCTCGCGTTCGCGCAGATTGGCGGCGAGCTCGTTGACCGAGTTCTCCAGCCGCCCGATCTCGCTGGTGCTGCCCACCGGCACCCGAACATCCAACTCGCCCTTGGTGATCCGGTCCAGCGCCCGGCGCAGTGTGTACATCGGCATCGCGACCGAGCGGGCCAGGAAGGCGGTCGCCAGCGCACCGGCGCCCAAGCCGACACCGGAGAGGTAGATGGCCGTGCGAATACGGTCCGGCGCGCCCGAGGCCGGATCGGCGAGCACCACGATCAGCATCAACAGCGGCATCGCACCCGCTACCGCCCAGGTCATCACGACCCGGACCAGCACCGAGGAACTCCAGTGCATGGTGCCGCCGAGCACCTCGGCCACGATCGGGATGGTGGGGCGGATCAGCCGGTCGACGATCAGGAAGGTGAATCCGGCGGTTTGGAGCGCACCTAGGGTGAATAGCGCCGCGGTCACCGCCGGACTGTTGTGTGCGGTCAGATGCGAAAACGTCGCGGCTGCCACGATGACACCCGGAATCCAGCTGGCCAGCGCCTTGATCGTGATCGCGATCGGCAGACGCAGCAGTCGGCGCGCCTCTTCGACGCTCGGTTCGCGCCCATCATCGAGCCACCCGAAGTACACCGTGCGATCCCGGATGGCGAGGCCGATCCCGCCCACGAACCCCACCACCGGATAGATCGCCACCAGCCCGACGGTGTGACGCCAGTCGTCCCCGAGCCGGCCGAGAAACCCGCTGAGCCACAGCTCGGTGACGATCACCGCAAGCCCGCTGAGGTTCGCGGCCATCACCACCGCCGACAAACCCCACCGCGCATTCAGCGCCCAGACAACCAGCTTGGTGATCACAGCGCCCCGGCGTTCATGCGCACTGAAACACCCACGCACGTGCCGAGGTCCGAGCCGGCGGCCAGCCGATTCAACACTATCGCCTTGATCGGCAGCGCGATGCTGCGCAAGGCAGCAATGAGGAACACGAACGAGCAGCATAAGACCAGTGCGATCGCCAGTGGCGGTTTCGCGGTGATCTCGTCGGACATATCCGCGAACTCGGCAGTCACGCCGCCGACCAGTACCTCCGGTCCGGGCAGCGCGCCGACCCCGTCGCGAACCTCTGTTCGAAGGTCGCTCGAAACGATCAGCGCACCACGACCAACCAGATCGCCGCGTAATGACACACCGCCGCGAGCACCGTCGCCGCATGGAAGAACTCGTGATGTCCGAAGACCGTCGGCCACGGATTGGGCCATTTGGTCGCGTACAGAATCGCGCCACCGCTGTAGACGAGTCCACCGATGAGCAGCAGGATCAGCGGCGCGATCCCGACATTCGTATGCAACTGTCCGGCCACCGGCACGATCGCCCAACCCAACAGCAGATACAGCGGCACCCCGACCCAGCGCGGTGCGGTGGGCCACAACAGTTTCAATGCCACCCCGGCGAGCGCGCCGATCCACACCACGAGCAGCAGGAGTTGCCCGGTCCGCCCCGGCAACCCGAGCAGCGCGAACGGCGTATAGCTGCCCGCGATGAACAGGAAGATCATCGAGTGGTCGGCGCGCTTCATCTGGATCCGCGCGTTCGTGGTCGCCCAGGTCACCCGGTGATAGACGGCGCTGATGCCGAACAACCCGCAGACGGTGAGCCCGTACACCATGGTGGACCAGCCCGCCGTCGCCGAGACGGTCGCGGCCTTGGTGACCAGCACGATCACGGCGATCGCCGCGATGCCGACGGCCCAGGTGTGGATCCAGCCCCGCATCCGCGGCTTGATCAGCGTCGCCGTATTCGCGATCGCTGTGCCGACCGATTCGGACACGAGCTACCTCCTAGTAATACCAACCAGTAACCTACGGTACCGTAAGTTGGTGATCGTCAGCCACTGTACCCGGATATGCGGCCGGTGCCGGGATCGTGCCGCTGAGGCGTAGGGTTGGTCGCCGTGGAGCTTCCGAGTCAGGTGCGTGGATTGCCATACCGCATCTACGAGGCCCGGCTGTCCAAGCAGCTGGCCGGTAAACAACATCCCCGGCACGTCGCGGTGATGTGCGATGGTAATCGGCGCTGGGCCAGGGAGAACGGTTTCACCGATGTGAGCCATGGCCATCGGGTCGGTGCGCTCAAGATCGCCGAACTCGTCGGCTGGTGCGCCGACGAGGGTATCGAGATGGTGACCGTATATCTGCTCTCCACCGAGAACCTGCAGCGCGATCCCGACGAACTGGAGACCCTGTTCGAGGTGATCACCGACGTGGTCGAGGAACTTTCCGCGCCGGAACAGAACTGGAGCGTGCGCATCGTCGGCTCGCTCGACGGGTTTCCGGAGTTGGTCGCCAAGCGGTTGCGCACCGCGGCCGAGCGCACCAGCGGACGTGACGGCGTACATATCAACGTGGCGGTCGGCTACGGCGGTCGGCAGGAGATCGCGGACGCGGCCCGCAAGCTGGTCCGCCAGGAGATGGCGGCGGGGGAGACCGGTGAGGATCTGGTTCAGTCGATCACGGTGAACTCCATCGGCCAGCACCTGTACACCTCCGGCCAGCCGGATCCGGATCTGGTCATTCGAACCTCCGGTGAGCAGCGGCTTTCCGGATTCCTGCTGTGGCAGAGCGCATACTCGGAGATATGGTTCACCGAGGCGTACTGGCCGGAGTTCCGGCGGGTGGACTTCCTGCGCGCGTTGCGCGACTTCGCCGCCAGGCATCGCCGTTTCGGCGTTTGACGCAACGGCATTCGCGTACCGTCCGGTTTGTGGACGAGTCGAATGCTGTGCCCGCGCCGAAGGGGGATGGGCCGATGGCCTACATCGGCTACGAGGAATTCGGCAGGCGTTTCCTGGAGTACGCGGCCTCGGAGCAGCGCATTTCCGGCGCCTTCGCCCAGTTGACCGGTGCCGCCTTCGATTTCGGCCCGATCGGCGTCGGGCCCGGCAGGCTGGCGAAGGTCGCCGCGCAGGTACGACTAGGTGAGCCGAAGCTGCTCCGGTATGTCGACGACGTCATCTCCTTCGAGTTGATCATTCCGCTCGATGTCGATCTGCTGCTCGACCTCGCTGTCGATCGGCATCGCTTCCACGTCGACGGCAACGTGCACCTGCACCTGACGGTCCGTACCGCCGAGCCGCTGCGGGTTGTTATCGATATCACTGAGCCGCGCCCGAGCGATGTCCGCGTCAACGTGGCCATCGCGACTAAGCGGGGTCAACTCCTACGCATCCTCGCCAGCGTCGACCATGAGATCCGGCGGTTCGTGGCGCGCTACATCGCCGCCGAAATCCGCAAACCGCATATCGCCGCCGTACGCGATATCGACGTCGGGGCCCGCCTCGACGCGGCCTGGAAGCTCTAGAGCTTGCGCAGCCGCAGGCGGTTGATGGTGTGGTCGGCGTCCTTGCGCAACACCAGCGTCGCGCGCGGGCGGGTGGGCAGAATGTTGTCCACCAGATTGGGCCGGTTGGTGGAGTTCCAGATCTCCTGCGCGGTGGCCGTCGCTTGCTCGTCGGTGAAACCGGCGTAGTGGTGGAAATGCGCGTTCGGGTCGGCGAACGCGGTCTCGCGCAGCGTGAGAAACCGTTGCACATACCACTTCTCGATGTCCTCGATGCGGGCGTCGACGTAGATCGAGAAGTCGAACAGGTCCGAGACCATCAACCGCGGACCGGTCTGCAACACATTGAGACCTTCCACGATGAGAATGTCGGGCTGAGTCACGCAGTGGAACTTGCCCGGCACGATGTCGTAGGAGATATGCGAATACACCGGCGCGCATACTTCGGCCGCACCGGATTTCACCTCGGTGACGAAGCGCAGAAGTTTGCGGCGGTCATAGCTTTCCGGAAAACCCTTGCGGTGCATGATGCCGCGCCGGGTCAGTTCCGTGGTGGGATAAAGGAATCCGTCGGTTGTGACCAAATCCACACGCGGATGGTGATCCCACCGTGCGAGCAACGCTTGCAGTACGCGCGCGGTCGTCGATTTTCCGACCGCGACACTGCCTGCGACACCGATCACGAATGGCACCTGCTGATCGGGATGCTTCTCCCCGAGAAAGGTCGCGGTCGCGGCGAACAGCCGTTGACGTGCGGCGACCTGCAGGTGAATGAGCCGAGCGAGCGGGAGGTAGACCTCGGCGACCTCTTCCAGATCGATCTGTTCGCCGAGGCCGCGAAGACCGATGAGTTCTTCCTCGGTGAGCACCAGCGGAGTCGACTTACGCAGCGTGCGCCACTGTTTCCGGTCGAATTCCACATAGGGACTCGGCTCACCCATTCGTGCCACTTACCCGACACTCCGCTCAGGCAAACACGCATACGTCACGCGCCGACTGTGTGAGATTCGGTCTAGCTCTCGCATAGCCGGATTCTGCTCTGCGTCACCATCGGTGGGAACACGGGGGTGCTGCTACCGGTTGGTAACCAGTCGATGCCGAGGCCGCTACCGGCTAATGTCGGCGGGCATGGAAGCGCATCCCCTCGTGACCGAGTATCTGCGACTCGGCTTGGCATTCGACCGGCTCGAGGAAGGTTTCGTCGACGCCTATACCGGCGATCCGGCGCTGCGTCGCGAGGTGGACAACGCACCGGTCCCGCAGCCGCGCGAGTTGGCGCGCCGGGCGGCGTCGTTGCGCGCGGAACTGCCAGCAGCCGGGTTGGCGCCGCGGCGGTCGGAATTCCTCGACGCGCATCTGCGCGCGCTGGAATGCTCCGGGCGCAAGTTCGCCGGGGACGACATCGGATTCGTCGACGAGGTGCGCGCGTACTTCGATGTCGAGATCGCGCCCGGCGATGTCGAGGACTACCGCGAGGCGCACCGGCAGATGGACGAGGTGCTCACCGGCGACGGACCGCTCGACGAGCGGGTGACCGCGTTCCGCAAGGCCGATGAGGTTCCGCCGGAGCGATTGAGCGTCTGCGTCGAGGCATTCTCGAGTGCGCTGCGCGAACTGGTGCGCGAGCATTATCCACTGCCCGACCACGAGCACGTCACCTATGAGGTGGTGGGGGACAAGCCGTGGTCCGGCTTCAACTACTACCTGGGCAACTACCACTCCCGGGTGGCGATCAACTCCGACCTCAAACAACATATGGCGCAGCTGCCCACCCTCATCGCGCACGAGTCCTACCCGGGGCATCACACCGAGCACTGCCGCAAGGAGGCCGGGCTGGTCGCGGCCGGGCAGGCCGAGCAGACGCTGTTCCTGGTGAATACGCCGCAGTGCCTGATGGCGGAGGGGCTGGCGGATCTGGCGCTGCGCTCGATCGTCGGACCCGGCTGGGGCAAGTGGGCGCAGGAGATCTACGCCGATCTCGGGTTGCGCTTCGAAGGTGAACGCGCCGAACAGCTTTCGAACGCCTCCGCAAAACTGCTCGGGGTCAGGCAGGATGCCGCGCTGCTGTTGCACGATCAGCATCGCGACGCGGACGAGGTGGCCGGATTCCTGCAGCGCTGGGGTCTGACCACGCAGGAACGCGCACGTCAGTCGTTGCGGTTCCTCTCCTCGCCGCTGTGGCGCGCTTACATCAGCACCTACGTCGAGGGCTACCGCCTGCTCGGCGGCTGGCTGGACCGCGCGGTGGACGCCGATGATCGCGCCGACCGCTTCCGTCGCCTCCTCGACGAACCCCTCACCCCCGGCGCGGTCCGCACCATGTGACCCGCCGCTGGATCACTCACACGCTGGCGATCCGCACCGAGATCGGGTCGGATTCCAGCGCTTTGCTGATGAACTTCGTCAGCGGAAGATGACGCAGGTGGTGGTGGCGTGCGCGACCAGTCGTCCCTGGTCGTCGACGACGCGGCCCTCGGCGGTGGCGGTGGTGCGCCCGACATGGATGGTGGTGCCGGTCGCGGTGAGGCGACGACCGTCGGTCGGCACCGCCCGGATGTAGTTGATCTTCAGTTCCAGCGTGGTGTAGCCGACACCGGCGTCGAGGGTGGTGTGCACCGCGCAGCCCATCACCGAATCGAGCAGCGTCGCGCAGATGCCGCCGTGCGTGGTGCCGAGCGGATTGGCGAAATCGGGGCGGGTCGCCAGCCCGAAGACAACGTTGCCGTGTTCGAGCAGATCGACCTCCATACCGAGCAGATCGCCGATGAACGGCGGGCGCGATTTCGTAGTCATCGCGGTGCGCAGCAGTTCGAGTCCGGACAGTTGCGCAAGGTCGACCGGCTCGGCCGAGGTTGGCGAACTCATGAGTTCCGTCCTTTCGGTGAACCGATCGGTCCACATCTGTCATGATTGGAGCATGGACCGATCGGTTCACGCAACTATCGGGCAGGGAGGCCGTCGATGACCGTGGGTCCGCGCGACCGGCTGATCGAGAGCGCCATCGAGCTGATACGTGAACAGGGTGTGCATGCCGCCGGGCTCGCCGCCCTGCTCGAGCGCAGTCACGCCTCCCGCAATTCGCTCTACCAGCACTTTCCGTCCGGCAAGAGTGAGCTGGTCGAGACCGCGACCACGACGGCGGGCGCACGCCTGGCCGGGGTGATCGACCGGATCACCGGTTCCGGACCGGCCGAGCAGTGGATCGCCGAACTCGTCGGCTGGTGGCGGCACGCGCTGGAAAAGACCTCGTTCACCGCGGGTTGTCCGGTCGTCGGCGCCGCCCTCGCCGAATCCGAACCGCGGGTGCAGGCGGCCGCGGGCGCCGTCTTCACCGACTGGACCGACCGGCTTGCGGCGGCCTTGGCGGCCGACGGGATCGCCCCCGAACGCGCGCGCTCGCTGGCGGGCTTCACGATCAGTGCGCTGGAAGGCGCGATCGTGCAGGCGCGGGCCATGAAATCCACGCAGCCGCTCGAGGATGTGGTGGCGAATCTCGTTCCGCTGCTGCGCTCTGGATAAGATGACAGGACCGCGACTGGCGCACTCGAGGTGGAAGCAACCACCGGGAAGCACCCTCGCCCCGCACCGCGCGCCTGGGTGCCGGGCCTAGGGCCTTGGGGTGCGCACCCCCGGGGCCACGGAGGTTGCGATGCATACCGAGACACAGAACCCCCTGATCGGCGCTGCGCCGACGGCCAATAGACTCGATCGGGTGACGCAGACGACCGCCTCTGTCAATACCCAATCCCTCGGTGAGCTCGATCCGGAGGTCGCTGCCGCGATGGCAGGCGAACTCGCCCGCGAACGCGACACCCTCGAGATGATCGCCTCGGAGAACTTCGTGCCGCGCGCGGTGCTGCAGGCTCAGGGCAGCGTGCTCACCAACAAGTACGCCGAGGGCTACCCGGGGCGTCGCTACTACGGTGGCTGCGAGCACGTCGACGTCGTCGAGACCCTCGCCCGTGATCGTGCCAAGGAACTCTTCGGCGCCGAATTCGCCAATGTGCAGCCGCATTCCGGCGCACAGGCCAACGCCGCGGTGCTCATGGCGCTGATGGAGCCGGGCGACAAACTGCTCGGCCTCGACCTCGCGCACGGCGGTCACCTCACCCACGGTATGCGGCTGAACTTCTCCGGCAAGCTCTACGAGGTGCACTCCTACGGGGTCAGCAAGGAAGACCACCGCATCGATATGGACGAGCTGCGCGAGACCGCGCTCGCCGCGCGTCCGAAGGTGATCGTCGCCGGTTGGTCGGCCTACCCGCGGCATCAGGACTTCGCCGCGTTCCGCGAGATCGCCGACGAGGTGGGCGCGAAGCTGTGGGTCGATATGGCGCACTTCGCCGGTCTGGTCGCGGCCGGTCTGCATCCCTCACCGGTGCCCTACGCCGACGTGGTGTCCTCGACCGTGCACAAGACCCTCGGTGGTCCGCGCTCAGGTCTGATCCTGGCCAAGCAGGAGTTCGCGAAGAAGCTCAACAGTTCGGTGTTCCCGGGGCAGCAGGGCGGCCCGCTGATGCATGTGATCGCCGCCAAGGCTGTCGCGTTCAAGATCGCGGCGGGCGCCGAATTCCGCGAGCGGCAGGAGCGCACCCTCTCCGGTGCGAAGATCCTGGCCGAGCGTCTCGGCGGCGCCGACGTCAAGGACAAGGGCATCAGCGTCCTCACCGGCGGCACCGATGTGCACCTGGTGCTGGTCGATCTGCGCAACTCCGAACTCGACGGCCAGCAGGGCGAGGATCTGCTGCACGAGACCGGAATCACAGTGAACCGCAACGCCGTTCCGTTCGACCCGCGTCCGCCGATGGTCACCTCCGGTTTGCGCATCGGCACCGCCGCACTGGCCACCCGTGGCTTCGGCGATGCCGAGTTCACCGAGGTCGCCGACATCATCGCCACCGCCCTGGCCGGCGGCTCCGACATCGACGCGCTGCGTGCCCGGGTCAGCAAGCTTGCCCAAGACCTCCCGCTCTACGAGGGCCTCGAGGACTGGCGTCTGCTCGGCTGATCTCATCAGATCTCGGAAATCGCCTGGGAATCCAACGCCATCCGGCTGGAATCCCAGGCGATTTCGTGTGCTCGTGCGGTCGGCCGGCGGGATGCGTTGAGATCGTCAGCTCCGCGCGCAAACCTACTGGTCGATGCGGGCTTTCGCGCGGACGATGGAGTCATCCAGATATCGGGTGATATCGGCGGTGGTGGCGGGGCGGATCATCAGCGCTCGGTTGGCGGGGACCTCGCAGTAGCGGCCGTCCTTGGTGTCTATCCAGCGCAGCTTTCCGGTGCGCAGTGGTTCGGCGTTGCGGGGGCCGACCAGGACGGTTGCGGTGCCGCTGGTATCGCAGGGTTGGCGCCAGAAGCGGCGGTAGCGGTCCTGGATGGCGCGGGAGGGGGCGTTGCCGAAGGGGTCGGGGCGGTCGTCGTTGAGATCGTCGAGTAGATAGCTCTTTTCGGCGGCGATGCCCGGCGGCGGGTCCGGGAGCAGACGGACCAGTTCGGTGGCGAGTTGGTCTATGCGGACGCGGCGCAGGCGCACTTTGCCGCCGTCGGGTGCGGCCGATTGCAACGCGATGACGCCGGGTCCACTGCGGGTGGCGCAGGCGATGGCACGCATCTCGACCGCACCGCGCGTGTTGTCGATGCCGAATAGTTCGATGCGCCATTCGGGTCGGGCGAGCACCTGTAGGGCACGCTGCAGCGGCGCATGGTCCTCGCGGGCCAGTTCGGAGCGGAATTTCTGCTGATAGGCGTGGTATTCGTGGAGTCCGGGAAAGCGGCTGGTGAAGCGAAACGGAAAGGGCATGCGGTCCAGACCGGTGCCGAACCAGGCCGCCGCGAATTGCTCGGCGGACAAGGCCCACTGCGCCATCATTGGGCCCCGAGAACAGGCGGTACGGTCTTGTCCACCTCGCCGATGAGCTCCTCGCCATGTTCCTCGGTGCGCAGGTAGGTCGCCGATTTGTGCTCGCCGTCCGCCCCGCGCCGCGCACGTGCCCCTGGCGGAAGCATCCCGGAGTATCCCGAGGCACCCGCCGCGCCCACCCGACTCGGTGTGCCGCTCGCGGGTTGCGTCGAAGTGGCCGCCCCCGGCGTGGTGCCCTGCACCGACTTCCCAGGGCTGGGTGTCGTCCCTCCATTACCTGGTGTCGACCCGCCACCACCAGGCGTCCCGCCGAGACTCGGGGAGGTTCCGGGACGGCTCGATGTCCCCGGCGTGATCCCAGCCGGTGTGACAGTGGTGACCGAGGTCGGCGGCGAGCCGGTCGAGGGAACGGTCGACGTCGTCGAGCTGTGCGTAGACGAGGCCGGTGTAGTCGACGAGCTGTTCTGCGTCGGCGAAACGGACTGTGGAGCAACAGCTTCGCTCTTACCGGTCTCGTCCGTCTGCCCAGCGTCCGGTGCCTTCCCCGCGTCCTCGGTCTTACTCGACTCTTCGCTCTTACCCGGTTCGGTCGCCTTGCCCGAGTCCTCGCTCTTACTCGGCCCGGTCCCGACCGCGGTATCGCTCGGCGAAGTCCCGACCCCCGACGGCACAGAAATCGGATCGACCGGCGGCGGCAACGTCGGAATCGCCGGCGCCGTACTCCCATACGGCTGGATATACAGCGTGCTCATATCATCGCGAGCCTGCTCCTCCTGCGTATTCCGCAGCTCCGGCCCGCGTGGATTGCTCGACGTCTCCACCACCGGCGGCACCGCCACCTTGAACCGCCCCGCGGCACTCGCGGCCGCCGATAGCGGCGTCGACTGCTGATCCAGTGACTCGCCCAGCTCACCCACCCGCGTGGCGTAATCCCGGATGCCGCGCACCGCCTGGTCCGCCGCGGCGCCTTCCCAATGTTGGTCCACCGCCTGCTGAATCGCGGTTTCGAACTGCTGCCCCGCCTTGGTCACCGCCGCCGCGATGGCCGACCAGGCATCGAACGCACCGTCCAGTCCGTCCGGATTCATCTGGTCGGCCGCCTGTTTGATCTCCGCGTGTGAAAAGTTCTGCGCGTTCTCGGGATCGGTGATCACGCGGCCGTCCGTCTGTGCTGTCATGGCCGACCCAGCCCCTTCCGTCAGTGCCGTCTGACCTTATAGACGCACCCGACCCCACCCCGGTTCCATCGAAACACAGCCGATCTCGCCGCGCCAGACCATCCGTCCGCGGATAGCCGGGGTGGAGCCGGTGTCAGTTCGCATCGGCCGCCGCGACCAGCGCCGGGTAGTCCGGCAGTTCGATGGTCTTGACGTTCTCGGTCATTTTCACCGTCATGTCGAACATCCACGAGTGCAGGAACCAGTTGCGGAACTTGATGCCGAGCGCGGTCTTCGGCGCGAAGAAGCGCCCGGCGTTGCTGTAGTCCGCGAGTTTGGTGAGGGCGCGCATGCGCTCGTCGTAGCGGGCGAAGGCCGCCGGGTAGTCACCATCGGCGAGCGTGAGTTCACCGGCGATGATGTAGGCGCCCTGCACCGCGAGCCCGGTGCCGAAGCCGCCCAGGGTGTTTCCGTAGCCCGAGTCGCCGACCAGCGCGATCCGGCCACGGCTGTAGCTCTTCATCTTGCGCACCATGCTGATCGAGTCCAGGAAGAAGTCGTCGAAATCGTCCATTTCGGCGAGCATGCGCGACGCCTCCCAGCCGACGTCGGCGAAGGTCTCCTTGACGATGCGCCGCTGCGCCTGGGCATCGTCGCGGGCGTAATCGAGTTCGGGCGAGGCGAAGATGTAGAGCTGCTGTGCCTTCGAGCCGCCGGTGATGACGCATTTGCCCGGCTCGTTGTAGCCGTAGGCCGTCATCCGCTCGGGAGTGCCCGCGGACTTCGTCGCCCACGGACTAGCACCCGCGACGCAGTAGTAGTGGCCGAGGTGCTTGACGAAGTCCTGTTCCGGTCCGAACGCCAAACGCCGGACCCGCGAATGGATTCCGTCGGCGCCGAAGACCAGATCGAAGCCGCGTGGCGCGCCCTTCTCGAATTCGACCCACACGCCGTCATCGGTTTCGGTCAGTGCGCTGATCGAGTCGCCGAAGATGTATTCGCAGTCCCGGCAGGTCTTTTCGTACATGATCCGAGCCAGATCGCCGCGCAGGATCTCCACGTCGCCGCCGGTGAAATCGCCGGAGATCATCGCCTGCCGCGCACCTGTGCCGTCGACGATCGCGATATCGGTCGTGCCGGTCCGATGCGCGTAGATGTCGTCCAGGATGCCCATGCCCGCCAGCACCTTGCGGTGCGTTTCGCCGGTGAAGTCGACGGCCTGGCCGCCGGGCCGCAGCGACGAGGCGCGCTCGACCACGGTGACATCGAACCCGTAGCGATTCAGCCAGTAGGCGAGGGCGGGGCCCGCGATGCTCGCGCCGGAGATGAGAACGGACTTGTTACGCATGATGTCTCCTGATGTCAGTATCTGCGTCCGATGGAATCTGTATCTGCTGGACACGAATTAGAGTATGGTAGACACAGTTACTTGTCAACGCGCTTTCCGGAAGGATGTGGAGATGCCGTCACCGACCACCGTCGAGCTGCTCTGGGGCACCCAGCAGCGGCCCAAGCGCGGGCCCAAGCCCGCGCTCTCACTGGAGGGGATCGTCGGCGCGGCCATTGCCCTCGCCGACGCCGAAGGCCTGGCGAATCTGTCCATGCAGCGCCTGGCCGAACGCCTCGGCTTCACCAAGATGTCGCTGTACCGCTATGTGCCCGGCAAGGAACAGCTCACGGCGCTGATGTTCGACACGGCCATGGGGGCGCCGCCGGATATGGATGCCGCGCCGCCGGATTCGTCCGAAGAACAGTGGCGCGGCACGCTGCGCCGCTGGGCCCAGACGATTTTCGAGCGCTACACCGCCCATCCCTGGGCGATCGAACTCACCACCGGACTGCGCCCCATCGGGCCCAATGAGATGGGGTGGACGGAGGCCGCGCTGGTGGCGCTCAAGGACACCGGACTGAACGGATCCGAGCGGCTGGACACCATCGTGCTGCTCAACGGGCACGTTCGCAGCCTGGCCCAGCAGGTCAGCTCCGCAGGAGGCGATACGTCCGTGCAGTTCAACGCACAGTTCGCCGAGATGATGACTGCGGCGGGCGACCGCTATCCCGAGGTCGTCGCGGCCTTCGCCGAGGAGGCGTCCGCGACATCCGAACCGCCGTTCGCCGGAGGACCCGACGACGCGTTGAACTTCGGTATCGCTCGTGTGCTCGACGGCCTGGCCGTGCTCATCGATCAGCGCCGCGGCGAATCGCGGTGAGGTTCGGTGGGCACTGTCGAGCGCTACGGCGACGGCCTACGCTCGGAGCATGACCGAGGAACTCGAGCTGAAACAGGAAGCGATCACCACGGTGCGGGAGTTCTTCGCCGCGCTGGAACTCGGTGCCGTGGAGGAGGCCATCGACCTCCTGCACCCCGAGGTCGTCTGGAAGAACACCTCGCTGCCCACGGTCGGCGGCGGTCTGACCCGCAAGATTCTGCGCGGCATGAATCGGGACAGCATCGGTTTCGCGGCCGAGATGCATCACATCGCGGCCGACGGCGACATCGTGCTGACCGACCGCACCGACATCCTGCGCGTCGGCCCGTTGCGGATCAGCTTCTGGGTCTGCGGCACCTTCGAACTGCGCGACGGCCGAATCATCCTGTGGGACGACCACTTCAGCTGGGAGAACTTCCTGCGCGGCACGGTCGTCGGACTGGTCCGCGCGGTACTGCCCGGCAACTGAGGCGCATCGGCGCTGGTCGAGTGGGTAGCACCCCGGAGTCGCCAGGCGACCGGCCTCGGTGAATCCGTCAGCCGCGCTTGGTCAGATACTCGATGTAGAAGGGGCGCAGCGCTTCGGCGAGCCTGCCGTCGCCGGCGTGGATGTAGTCGTCGATCAGCAGCACCACGTTCTTGATATCGGCTTCGCTCTCGCCCAGATCCCCGGCCTGAACCTCCGCCACCGGGATCCGTTCGGCCAGCCGCCACAGAAACTTCAGATCCCCGTGGCGCACGGCCTGCTTCACCGCGCGCTCGTGCAACTCCTTGGACGACAGTTGCTCCAACTCCTCGATACTGGCCATGTCAGCGACTCTATCCGTTGCGCGGCGCGGATCCATCCGTTGTCCGAAGCAGGGGTTAACGACAAATTCACGGACACGCCTACCTGTGCCCGAGCGGAGACCGGGCAGTCGGCGGTAGCGTCGGTGGTGCGGGCCGCGTCGGTGTGGCTCGTACGGGAGGTCCTGAACCGTGACTGAGCTACTCAGTACGAGAGGGCCGGCACCCGGCCCTCGTGGCATCTGACGCAAGTCGGATTCCATCAGGACGGACCGGTCCAGCGAGATCGTTCGTGCGGGTGCCGCGCGAACACAAAGGAGCCCACCGTGACTGCTGCACGCTCCGTTCCCGCTCCCTCGGCGCACTCCAGCTCCGCGAAAGGCGAAGCCGCCGCGAAGGGGGCCCGCCCCTCGCATTCCCAGAATTCCGGTGCGAAATCCTTCGTTATCGACACCTCGGTTCTATTGTCCGATCCCTGGGCTTTCACCAGGTTCGGCGAAAACGATGTCGTATTACCGCTGGTCGTGATCAGCGAACTCGAAGGCAAACGCCACCACCATGAACTGGGCTGGTTCGCACGCGAAGCGCTGCGCAACCTCGATGATCTTCGCCTGCAGCACGGCAGGCTGGATCAGCAGGTGCCCATCGGCACCGAGGGCGGAACGTTGCAGGTGGAACTCAACCACACCGACCCCGCGGTACTTCCGGTCGGATTCCGCACCGACACCAATGACTCCCGCATCCTGGCCTGTGCGCTCAACCTGGCGGCCGAGGGCCGCGAGGTGGTGCTCGTGTCCAAGGACATTCCCTTGCGCGTCAAGGCGAGTGCGGTGGGTTTGCACGCCGACGAATACCACGCCCAGGACGTGGTGACCTCCGGCTGGGCCGGAATGGCGGAGATCGATGTCTCCAAAGGCCAGATCGATCAGCTCTACACCGAGAGCGTGATCGATCTGGACGAGGCGCGGGAACTGCCGTGCCACACCGGGATCCGGTTGCTCGGCGCCAGCTCCAGTGCGCTCGGGCGGGTCACCCCGGACAAGCGGGTGCAGCTGGTTCGTGAGCGCGAGGCGTTCGGGCTGCACGGCCGCTCGGCCGAACAGCGCATCGCCCTGGATCTGCTGCTGGACGAGAGCATCGGCATCGTCTCGCTCGGCGGCCGGGCCGGTACCGGTAAGTCCGCGCTGGCGCTGACGGCGGGTTTGGAAGCGGTGCTGGAGCGCCGCACGCAACGCAAGGTGGTGGTGTTCCGTCCGCTGTACGCGGTCGGTGGTCAGGATCTCGGCTATCTACCCGGTTCGGAGAGCGAGAAGATGGGCCCCTGGGCGCAGGCGGTCTTCGATACCCTCGACGGGCTGGCCAGTCGCGAGGTGATGGAGGAGGTGCTCGCCCGCGATATGTTGGAGGTCTTGCCGCTCACCCACATTCGCGGTCGCTCGCTGCACGATTCGTTCGTAATCGTGGACGAGGCGCAGTCGCTGGAACGCAATGTGCTGTTGACGGTGTTGAGCCGACTCGGCACCGGATCGCGGGTGGTACTCACTCACGATGTGGCCCAGCGCGACAACTTGCGGGTCGGCCGCCACGACGGTGTCGCCGCAGTGATCGAAAAGCTCAAGGGACACCCGCTTTTCGCGCACATCACGCTGACCCGTAGCGAACGGTCGCCGATCGCGGCGCTGGTGACCGAGATGTTGGAGGAGTACGGCCCGAGCGCGTAGCCGGGCACTCGAGTAGAGCAACCGTCCAGCGTGTGTTTCACCTCACAATCGAGCGGGTAATATCCGCGTGATACCTGTTCAGCACCGGCCCGGCGAGTCTTATGCGGATTCGCCGGGCCGTTGCCGGGCATCGGCCTAGGCTACCCGCGATGTCACCGCGTCCGCGCTGGCATCGGTAGCCACTTTCGAGAGGATGGAAATGCACCACTTCGCTCGACGAACGGCTGGATTCAGCGCGGTCATCGCGGCCGCGGCACTGCTGCTGGCCGCGGGCTGCAGCAAGGACGACGACAAGGACACGAATTCCGCCGCGTCCATGACGACCACCTCGGCGGCCGTCGGCCACGGCGAGGAGCATATGTCCGGCGCGGCGGGAGAAACGAAGATCGCCACCCAGGGCGGCGAAATCGCCGTCACCGGCACGATCTTCGACAAGTACGTACAGTCCGGCGGTCCGACCGGTCCGCTCGGCGCTCCGCTGAAGGAGCAGGAGGACGGCCCGAGCGATGGCAGGTGGCAGGACTTCACCGGCGGCGCGATCGTCTGGAGCAGGGACACCGGCGCGCACATCGTCTGGGGCGAAATCCGCAAGGCGTGGGAAGACAACGGCGGCCCCGGTGGCCAGCTCGGCTACCCGACCGGTGACGAGAAGGACATCCCTGGCGGCAAGCAGAGCGATTTCGCCAGCGGCACCATCACCTGGGTGGACGGCAATACGACCGTCACGCCGAAGTCCTGACCCGTGGCACGGCGTCCGGGCGCGCTCACCGCTGGTGAATGCGGGCGGCTCGCTCGAAAGGGCCAGCGCTTGTACGCTCGGACGCCGATACCGTTCCTATCCGTAGATCCCCGCATCGCGGGCCCGGCCGCTAGGTTGTGCTAGTGCAAACTCTCTTGACCGACCGCGAACTGCTCGCGGCCCTCGCGGACGAGGTGGAACTGAACCTCGGGCGCCATATCGCCGCGGCCGACGGCTGGCAGCCGCACGATTACGTGCCGTGGGACGACGGCCGTAATTTCGGCTTCCTCGGCGGAGTCGATTGGGAGCCGGAGCAATCCGAGCTGAGTGAAACCGCCAAGCTGGCGCTGACGGTCAGTGTGCTCATCGCGGACAACCTGCCCTCGTATCACCGCGAGATCGGCAAGTACCTGCGCACGGGATCGTGGTGGCGCTGGGTCGGCCGGTGGACGGCCGAGGAGAACCGGCACGAGATCATGATTCGCAACTACCTCATGGTCACCCGATCGGTCGATCCGGTGCAGTTGGAGCGGCTGCGCATGGAACATATGACCAAGGGCTTCCGGCGGCCCGCACTGCACCTGCTCGACCTGCTGGCCACCTGTGCGTTCGAGGAGGCGGCCGCCGCGATCCGGCATCGCAACACCGCCGCGCTCGGGGAGAACAAGATGGTCACCGCCATCGCCGAGCGCATCGCGGTCGACGATGAGCTGCAGTCGATCTTCTTCGCGGAGCTGATCACCGCGGCGTTCGGCATCGCGCCGGATCAGACGATGCGCGCCATCGCCGACAGCGTGGCGAGCTTCCACGTGCCAACGGTTGCGCTGCCTGATGGGCGCAGCAGTGACGAGGTGCTGGCCGAGGCGGGCATCTACGACGGCGCCAAGGAGGGCGAGTTGGTCTTCACTCCGCTGCTGGAACGGTGGGAGTTCTTCACTCGAACCGATATCGGCGAAGTGGGTGAGAAGGCCCGCGCGGAGCTTGCGCGGCTGCGGACCTCGTCGCACGCCTGATGCGGTTGAAATAACCGCGCGAAACGGTCTCGTGCGTCACGTTGGGCCAGTATGCGAGGCCCAACGTGACGCTCGACTCTTGTTCGCTACTTTTCGTCTCGTACTTTCGCCATCGACAGCACGTCGAGTCGGCGGTCGAGTTCTGCCTCGGTCAACTTTTCGTCGATAAGGCCGCGATCGATGACCGTCTGGCGAATTGTCTTGCGCTGCTTCAAAGCCTCTTTGGTGACTGCGGCGGCCTCTTCATATCCGATAGCTGAGTTCAGCGGAGTCACAATGGACGGCGAGGATTCGGCCAGGGTTCGCAAATGGTCTTCGTTCGCGACCAACCCTCGAATGCACTTATCGGCGAACAGCCGGGAGACATTGGCCAGCAGGCGAATCGACTCGAGCAGATTCCGTGCCATCACCGGGATGTAGACGTTCAACTCGAATGCCCCGCTCGCACCGGAGAAGGCGACAGTCGCATCATTGCCGATCACCTGCGCGGCAACCTGGGTGACCGCCTCGGGCAGCACCGGATTCACTTTGCCGGGCATGATCGAACTACCGGGCTGCAGATCGGGCAACTGGAGTTCGCCGAGTCCGGTCAGCGGACCCGACCCCATCCAGCGAATGTCGTTGGCAATCTTGGTGAGGCTCACCGCGATTGTGCGCAGCGCGCCGGAGGCCTCCACCAGACCGTCGCGCGCGGCCTGCGCCTCGAAGTGATCTGTGGCCTCGGACAGTGCATCGATACCGGTCGACTCGACCAGTTCGGCAACGACTTTCGTGCCGAATCCGTCGGGCGCGTTGAGCCCCGTGCCGACCGCGGTGCCGCCGATCGGCAGCTCGCCGAGCCGGGGGAGCGTCGCCATGATGCGTTCGATACCCGCCGCGACCTGGCGGGTATAGCCGCCGAACTCCTGGCCGAGGGTCACCGGTACGGCGTCCATCAGGTGGGTGCGCCCGGACTTCACCACGGTGCGCCACTCGCTCGACTTATCCAGCAGTGCCAGGCGCAGATGGTCCAGCGCCGGGATCAGATCCTTGATCGCGCCCTCGGTGGCGGCGAGATGGGTTGCCGTGGGGAAGGTGTCGTTGGACGACTGCGACATATTCACGTCGTCGTTCGGGTGCACGGTCAGGCCGTTCGCCTTGGCGATCGAGGCGATCACCTCGTTGGCGTTCATATTCGAGCTGGTGCCGGAGCCGGTCTGGAAGACATCGATCGGGAACTGGTCGTCGTGCAGGCCATCGGCGATCTCATTGGCGGCGGCGATGATCGCGTCCGCCTTCGCCGGATCGAGCAGTCCGAGATCCCGATTCACCTTCGCACACGCGGCCTTCAGCAGGCCGAGCGCGCGAATCTGCGCCCGCTCCAGCCCGCGCCCGCTGATCGGAAAGTTCTCCACGGCCCGCTGGGTCTGCGCCCGCCACAACGCGTGCACGGGTACACGGACTTCCCCCATGGTGTCGTGTTCGATGCGGTACTGCGTCTCCTCGGTCGTCATGATTTCGACCCTATGCCCGAGGTGACTCCCATGGGGCTGCCACGCCTGAGGCGATTCGCACACAGGGCCCCGGAATACCGAGCGGCCACGGCACCATCGCGGAGCCGCGCCACCCTCGGCCCACCACATTCGCTGCCCCGAACCCGGTGTGCCCGGAACCGTTGGCGCACACCAGGTGGGGCGCACGGAGGGCGGTGTCGGGCAAAAGAAAAGACGCGCAGGGGGCCTGCGCGTCTTGTCGGATCTTGGTTGCCGCTGGGATCAGGGGAGTGGGGGGACTGCGTGTTCGTCGCCGATGAAGTCGACCGAGGAGTATTCGCGCAGCTTGGTGAGGCGGTGGTAGGCGTCGATCATGCGGACGGTGCCCGACTTGGAGCGCATCACGATCGACTGGGTGGAGGCGCCGCCGCCGTAGTAGCGGACGCCGCGTAGTAGGTCGCCGTCGGTGACGCCGGTGGCGCAGAAGAAGACGTTGTCGCCGGAGACCAGGTCCGTGGTGCTGAGCACTCGATCCAGGTCGTGGCCCGCGTCGATCGCCTTCTGTCGCTCCTCGTCGTCCTTGGGCGCCAGCTTGGCCTGCAGTTCGCCGCCCATACAGCGCATCGCGGCGGCGGCGATGATGCCCTCGGGGGTGCCGCCGATGCCGACCAGGATGTCGGTGCCGGAGTCGGGACGCGCGGCCGCGATAGCACCGGCTACGTCACCGTCACCGATCAGCCGGATCCGTGAACCCGCCTCGCGCACCTGCTGGATGAGCTCGGCGTGCCGAGGGCGGTCCAGGATGCAGACGGTGATATCGGACTTCGACAGACCCTTGGCCTTGGCGACTCGGCGGATGTTCTCGCCGATCGGTACGGAGATATCGATCACGTCGGCGGCCTCCGGGCCGACCGCGATCTTGTCCATGTAGAACACGGCGGACGGATCGAACATCGCGCCGCGATCGGCGACCGCGAGCACCGCGATGGCGCCGGGCGAACCCTTCGACATCAGTGTGGTGCCGTCGACCGGATCGACCGCGAAGTCGACCTCGGGACCGGTGCCGTCGCCGACCAGTTCACCGTTGTAGAGCATGGGCGCTTCATCCTTCTCGCCCTCACCGATGACCACGATGCCGCGCATGGAAACAGAGCTGACCAGCTGCCGTATGGCGTCGACGGCTGCGCCGTCGCCGCCTTCCTTGTCGCCGCGGCCGACCCAGCGGCCCGCGGCCATCGCACCGGCCTCGGTGACCCGGACCAGTTCGAGCGCGAGGTTACGGTCGGGTGCCTCACGGCGGCTGGGTGCGGGCGAAGATGCCGTCATTACGGTGTGCCTCCTACGGTCGTTGCTACCAGTGATTCTCTCAGAAGCGTCACCGCTCTCGATCAGGTACTGCGGACACCTATGGTCGAGCCCGACTGGGCGGGCGTGGATACTGGGAGCGTGTCGTACCAAAAGCCACGCATTCTCAACGACTACCGGGATCTGTTCTGGTCGCTGATCCCGTTGGTGCTGATCGCCGTGGTCTTCGCCGGGCTCGCCAGCCAGTGCAGCTTCGCCGCGAAGGGACCGACGCAAGGCCAGATTCCGCACTTCGATGTGAACACGGCGCTGTCGGTGGACGCCAAGTCGATGCCGTTCCCGATCCGCAATCCGAGCCTGCCCGAGGGGTGGACGCCGAACTCCGGTAGCCGCGACACCATCACCAGCACTGGCGGCGGACCGGTCAGCACAGTCGGCTTCATCACGCCGCAGGGCACCTACCTGCGGATGAGCCAGAGCAGTGCGACCGAGGAAGCGTTGTCCCGCTTCGTACTGGGCTCCCGCTACGGCACCGGCACCGAGCAGGTCGGTGACCAGAAGTGGGTCGTCTACGCCGAACAGGGCTCCGAGACGGCGTGGATCGCCGACTTCGGCCAGTCCCGGGTGCTCATCACCGGCGCGGGCAACCACGCCGGCTTCACCACCCTCGCCGCCGCCATCGCGGCCGCCCAGCCGCTGAAGCCGTAGTCAGAGGGGCACTACGCAATTCAGTCCGGCCGCATCGGCTGCGGCACAGGGTCGTTTGTCATATGCGGTGAGGTCGGCTGATTCCAGTCCAGTGTGTCCGCGCAGATCATCAGTAGCGTTCGTCGTCGCGCAACTTCTGCAACGCCGCGCTCGCGCGGCCCTCGGTATCAACAGAGCGCTGATCCATGCGGCGGCGCACATCGGCAAGCGGGTCCGCGCCTGGTCCGCGGTGACTGACCACGTTCACGATGGTGCCGCTTGGGTCGCGGACGAAGAAGCGACGTACGCCCCACTGCTCGTCGCGCAGTGGATAGACGATGTCGGCGCCGGCGGCGACCATATCCGCGTGCACGGCGTCGACATCCTCGACCTCGACGCTCATATTCGGTTGCGGCTGCTCGGCGTCCGGGCCGAGCAGCAGGACCTGGGCGGTCGGGTTAGCCGGGGATGCCATTGTCACGACCCAGCCGAGGTCCATCGCTTCGTCGAAGCCGAGCCGTTTGTAGAACTCGCGGCTGGCCGCCATGTCATCGGTGCGGATATCGGGGGTGGCGCGGCGGATGGTCATTCGCTGCCTTCCAGATCGGTGCGCGACAGCGCGTTCTCGACGCGTTGGCGCGCGCCGGCCAGATGCTCCTCGCAGCGGGTGGCCAGGGCCTCGCCGCGTTCCCACAGTGCCAGGGATTCGTCCAGGTCGAGGCCGCCCTGTTCGAGCATCTTCACGACGTTGACCAGTTCGTCGCGGGCGCGTTCGTAGCCGAAGGTGGAGATCTCGGCCAGTTCGTCGTCCTTGCCGGAGTCGGCCAAGGTCAGTTCCTCCCGGTGTCGGTCTTGCCCAATGCCTGCGTGCCCAATGCCGCCGCGGTGATCGCGCCGTCGGCGACCCGGATCCGCAGCTGACTGCCCGCCGGCGCGTCCTCGATCGAGCGGACCACATGCCGCTGCTTGCCGTTGACGCGCTGCACGACAGCGTAGCCACGGGCCAGGGTGGCGGCCGGTCCCACGGCGGTGAGTTTCTCGCGCAGGTGGCGGGTGGCGGTGTCTTCGGTGCGGATCAACTGTTCGACGGTGCGGCGCGCGGCGGTACGCAGGCGCTCGATCTCGTCGTAGCGGCGGTCGAGTTCGCGCAGCGGGTCGGCGAGCACCGGCCGGGAGCGCAGCTGCGCCAGCGCCCTGGTCTCGCGATCGACCCAGCCGCGCAGCGCGGCGGCGGCGCGGGCCCGCATATCGCGGACCCCGGCCAGTTCGGCGGCCGCATCGGGCACGATGCGCTTGGCGGCGTCGGTCGGGGTGGCCGCGCGCAGGTCGGCGACGAGATCGCAGAGCGGGTTATCGGGTTCGTGGCCGATCGCGCTGACGATCGGGGTGGTCGCGGCGACTATCGCGCGGCATAGCGCCTCATCGGAGAAGGGCAGCAGATCCTCGACACTGCCACCGCCGCGGGCCAGCACGATCACCTCGACGGCCGGATCGCGGTCGAGTTCGGCCAGCGCCTGCAGCATCTGCGGGACCGAGCTCGGGCCCTGTACCGCGGTATTGCGGATCTCGAAACGCACTGCGGGCCAACGGTTGCGGGCCACGGTCAGCACATCACGCTCGGCGGCGCCGGCGCGGCCGGTGATCAGTCCAATGGTCTTGGGCAGGAACGGAATCGGCCGCTTCAGCCGGGGATCGAAGAGTCCCTCCGCGGCGAGCAATGCCTTCAAACGTTCGATGCGGGCCAGCAGTTCGCCGATACCGACCGGGCGAATCTCCATGGCGCGCAACGAAATCGTGCCGCGACCGGTGAAGAACGCGAGTTTGCCGTAGACGACGACCCGGCTGCCTTCCTGCAGCGGGACCTCGGATCGGCGGATGAGGTCCGGATGACAGGTCACCGACAGCGACATATCGGCGGAGGTGTCACGCAGCACCAGGAATGCGGTGCTGGTGCCGGGGCGCAGGTTGATCTGGGTGATCTGGCCCTCGACCCAGATGCTGCCGAGCCGATCGATCCATTGCGCGACCTTGATGGATACCGAACGCACCGGCATCGGGTGTTCGGCGGAGTTGGTGGGCGCGCTCTGCGACGCAGGGGCGGCGGTTCGGTCGGGTTGGCCGGAAGGTTCCCGGCCAACCGTCGACGATGACGTGGGGGGTTCTGTCACTGGGCCCGCACGGTGGCGATCCGATTCGTCAGCATGGTCACGAACGGCGCCCTGGCGCGCGTGCGCTGTTCGTAGTCCAGCAGTGCGTTCAGGTCATCGACGGTCAGCATGCGCAGGCGGGCGCGCAACTGGGCCAGGGTCATATTGGCGTAGTCGTAGCGGGTGGCTACCTCGGGCTCGACGACCTCGGGCTCGGGTTCGGGGGCCGCGGCGACCTCGGTCTCCGGCTCGGCGATGGTCTGCACCGAGGTGGCGTGACCATTGCGCTCACCGGCACGGGCGGCGGCTTCGGTGGACAGGGTGTCGGGCTTGCTGAACTCGGCGGCTTCGTCGGCGGCGTACAGGTCGAAACTGCTGGTGCGGGCGGGCGCGGCGAATTCGGGGTCCGCGTCCTCGTCGAAGGTCGCCCACTCGGGTTGTTCGACGGGAGAGTTGGTGAGACGGTCGAAGACGCCGTCGCCCTTGAGGGCGAGGCTGGTCACGAACTGCTGGACGTGCATGGTGGTCTGCAGCATCTGGCTGATCGCGGTGATCGGGAAATTCATTGCGGCAGTGGGTAACCGACGGGTTTCTTCGATGGCGTATACGGCGGCTCCGGCAGCGACCCGGGCCAGGAACGGTGGTCGAAACATGCTCCTAGCCTGCCCGATACGGGATGTTATGCAAAGCACCAGTGTCACAGACACGGAATTTGATACGGCGCGAGCGGGCCCCTAGGTGCTTACGCAGCCTGCCTCCCCCGGGCTTGACCGCACGCGCCCGGGGTTCTGCATCAATCGGCCGCGTTTTCCGTCGGTACGAGTGTGTCGAGAATGACCTGGCGGAGGCGGTGACCGGCCGTCCCGGGTTCGCCGGACGCACGTAAGCTGAGTGGCATGTCTTCGGCCATCCCCTTGAATGTCGGAATCGCCCGCTCGGCTGGTTCCGGATCCGCCGATGCCGATGGTGGTAAGCGTGTGCTGCTAGCGGAGCCGCGTGGCTACTGCGCCGGTGTGGACCGCGCGGTGGAGACGGTGGAGAAAGTGCTCGACAAGCACGGAGCGCCGATCTACGTGCGTAAGGAGATCGTGCACAACCGCCACGTGGTGGAGACGCTGCGCGAGCAGGGCGTGATCTTCGTCGACGAGACCGATGAGGTGCCCGAGGGCGCGCTGGTCGTGTTCTCCGCGCACGGTGTCTCACCCGCGGTGCACGAGTCGGCGGCGGCGCGCAATCTGCGCACCATCGATGCGACCTGCCCGCTGGTGACCAAGGTGCATCAGGAGGCCAAGCGCTTCGCCCGTGACGACTACGACATTCTGCTGATCGGTCACGAGGGGCACGAGGAGGTCGAGGGCACTGCGGGGGAGGCGCCCGAGCATGTGCAGCTCGTGGACGGGCCGGATTCGGTCGACCGGGTCACCGTGCGTGATGAGTCGAAGGTGATCTGGCTGTCGCAGACGACGCTCAGTGTCGACGAGACCATGGAGACGGTGCAGCGGTTGCGGGAGCGGTTCCCGACGCTGCAGGATCCGCCTAGCGACGACATCTGCTATGCCACCTCGAATCGGCAGATCGCGGTGAAGGCGATGGCGCCGGAATGCGATCTGGTGATCGTGGTCGGCTCGCGCAATTCATCGAATTCGGTGCGGTTGGTCGAGGTCGCGCTCGGTGCGGGCGCCAAGGCCGCGCACCTGGTCGACTACGCCCGCGAGGTTGATCTGGCGTGGTTGGACGGGGTGCGCACGATCGGTGTCACCTCCGGTGCCTCGGTGCCCGAGATCCTGGTGCGCGGGGTGCTCGATCTGCTGGCCGAGCACGGTTTCGGTGATGTGCAGCCGGTGACCACCGCCAACGAGACGCTGGTTTTCGCATTGCCCCGGGAGCTGCGCGCTTCGCGTCGCTGAGTTCGGCCGGGGGCTGTCTGGTTCGAGCCAGGGTTTCCGCGCGGAGGGCGCAGTGGACGAGAAGCCGTCCGGCTAAAGGTTTTCCGGCCGCCGTCGCTCCGTACGGCTCGAATCGCGTTCGCGGTAGCGGACATTGGGCTGCGGATGCGGCGGCGGTACCTCGCCGCGCCGCCTGGTGGTGGCCGCCCGGCTCGAATCTCCTTCGGCCCGAGAGGTTGCCGCTGCCGGGCGGGTGGCGCGGGTATTCGGCTGTCGATCCCGGGCCGGGCGCTCGACGCGGGCCGGTCGGTCCTCGCGGGCCGGGCGCTCGTCGGCTCGGCCGGTCTTGGCCGCGCCGCCTACGCGTGGCGGTGTGTCCGCGACCTCCGACGCCGCGCGACGCGATGGTCGCGGCAGATGCAGATCGGTATCGAGGTCCGCGGGATCGACCTGCGGACGGCGGGTGCGGCGGCGCGCGGAGTCGGCAAGTGAGCCGCCTTCGGTGCGTTCGGTCCGCGGCCGCTTCAGTGTGCTGCTGCGGCCCCAACTGGTGCCCTTACGGGCTTCACCAGTGCGCTCGGCGGCCTCCCCGCGCCGATGTAGCAGTATCCGTCCACCGCCGATCGCCAGGACCAGCACGGTGGCCAACGCCATCACCGGGAAGCGGTTCACCAACGGGATCGCCAGGTTCAGCAGGATGTCCTTCATACCGGTCGAGGTGTGACCGGTCAGTTGCTGATAAGCCAGCGGCACCGCGATGAACAGCAGCAGCGGCGGCAGCACCATCGTCGTGAACAGTCCGCGGTAGCGAACGGCGAGCACCGCCGCGATGCAGCCGATGACATACAACGCGTTGAACGTCCCGGTCAGCTCGTTACTTTCGCCGTGGGCATCGATCAGGAACCCCAGAAACGTGCACGCGACCGCGATCAGGACCGCTGCCCCGGCCGGGATACCCGGTACCGAGGGCAGGATCGAACGCTGTGGCGCGAGCACCTGGGTTCGCACACGTTGGGAAACAGCCACACTATGACACTAACTGCCGCCGCGTTCGGCGGTGTTACGGCACGGCGGTCGTCCGGGCTAATCGTCGGCGTCGGCGAAGCCGACTGCCCTCGGCCAGGTATCGACCCGCTGGATTGCTGGCACCTCCTGTTCGGCGATTTCCAGATCGTGGAGTTTGCGCGCGGTGACCATCACTCGTGACTCCACCGACGCGACGGTGTAATTGAAAGCGTCGACGGCCTTACCGAGTTGCGCGCCGAGCCGGTCCAGATGCCGACCGGTCATGCCGAGCCGGTTGTACAACTCGCGGCCCAGTTGCTGCACGGTTGCCATATCGCGGGATAACGCCTCCTGTCGCCACCCGAACGCGATCGTGCGCAGCAATGCGATCAAAGTAGTGGGAGTGGCGAGGATCACGTTGCGGCCGAAGGCGTACTCGAGTAGTCCGGAATCGGTGGTCAGCGCCGCGTCGAGGAACGGGTCGCCCGGCACGAACAGCACCACGAACTCCGGTGTGGGATCGAAGGCCAGCCAATACGCCTTGTCGGCCAGCTGATCGATATGGGCGCGCAGATGTTTGGCATGCCTGCCGAGTAGTTCGGCGCGCTCGTCCGGGTCATCGGACATGGTGGCGTCGAGATATGCGGTGAACGGCACCTTGGCGTCGACGACGATCTGCCTGCCACCCGCGAGGTTGACCACCAGATCCGGGCGCACCATGCCGGTGCGTTCGGTCGTGCCGTCGCCGCGCGCGGCCCTGGTCACCTGGGTGTCGAAATCGCAGTGTCTGGTCATGCCCGCCAGCTCCACCACTCGCTCCAACTGGATCTCACCCCAGCGTCCGCGTACCTGCGGCGCGCGCAATGCGGCGACCAACTGACTGGTCTGGCTGGTCAGCTGATGCGAGGTGCGCTGCATGCCTGCGACCTGTTCGCGCAGACTCGAATAGGCGTTGATGCGATGGTGTTCGACCTGCTGGATGTGCTGGTTCAGCGCGCCGACGGCCTCGCGCAGCGGATCGACCATGGCACCGATCGCATGCGAATGTCTGCGTGCCGCATCCTCGTTCGCCGCGGTGAGCGACTGCCGCAGTAGCCGCTCGTTGTCGGTGGCCGCGGCCAGTCTCGCCTCGGCCGCCGTCGCCCGATGCCCGGCGCGCGCCGTATGCCCGAGCCACCCGAGCCCTACCCCAGCGGCGAATACCAGCATCAGTGCGACGAGCATCGGTGCGGTCATAGCGCAGATAGTGCCCCACCCCACCGACAAAGTTCGAACTCCGCGAGCTATCGGGCAGCAGCGCGTCGGCAAATAGCTGGGAGCCGTGGGTTCGGACTGTTCCGTTGGTCACGGAGATGGCGCAGCAAATCGAGCGGGGCGTTGTCCGATCTCGGTTCGCGGCCCGTCGTTGCACGGCTGCGTGGCGAGACTGCGCCCGCGAATGTGTCGCGCAGTCATCGAGAAACGCCGTGAACACGCCGGAGGGGAGGTACCGCTATCCGACACGGCGGGCACAGCAATTGAAGTCTGTCGGTGGGTTCGCCTACGGTTTGGCGCCATGCGGATGCTGCACACCTCGGACTGGCACATCGGGCGCACATTCCATGGAGTCGATCTGCTCGCCGATCAGGCTCGTGCGCTCGCGGCCGTTGCCGCGTTGGTGGCCGCGGAGTCGGTGGACGTGGTCGTACTGCCGGGGGATGTGTACGACCGGTCGATACCCAGTGCCGACGCGATCGCGGTGTGTATCCAGGGTTTCGAGGCCATCCGCGCGGCGGGGGCACAGATCATCGCGACCTCCGGCAATCACGACTCACCGACGCGGCTCGGCGCGGGTGCCAGTTTCGCGGCGGCGGGCGGACTGCATCTGCGCACCACCGTCGCCGCCGCCGATCAGCCGGTATTGCTGTCCGATGAGCACGGTGCGATCGCGTTCTACGGCATCCCTTATCTGGAGCCGGAGATCACCCGCGCCGAACTCGGTGCGCCACTGGCGCGTTCGCACGCGGACATTCTGGACGCGGCGATGAGCCGGATCCGGGCCGATATCGCCGAGCGTCCGGGTACCCGCACGGTGGTGCTCGCGCACGCCTTCGTCGTCGGCGGCGCGGCGACCGGTTCGGAGCGCTCGATCTCGGTCGGCGGGGTGGAGACGGTGCCGTTGTCCGCGTTCGACGGCATCGACTATGTGGCGCTCGGCCATCTGCATTCGCCGCAGACGTTGTCGGAATCGGTGCGCTACTGCGGTTCCCCGCTGCCGTATTCGTTCGCCGAGACCTCCCACCGCAAGGCCGTCTGGCTCGTCGATCTGGATGCCACCGGCCTGCGTTCGGTGCAGCGCCGCGACCTTCCAGTCGTGCGCGGCTTGAGCCGCCTCACCGGCACCCTCGACGAATTGCTCACCGACGCAGCCCATTCCGAGGCCGAGGAGCACTACGTCTCGGCGACGCTGACCGACTACGCCCGCCCCGTCGACGCCATGCGCAAATTGCGCGAACGCTTCCCACACGCGGTCCACGTGGAATGGTCACGCCCGGAAGGCAACCCGGAGTTGCGCTACCGTGAGCGCGTGCACGGTCGCCGCGATACCGAAGTAGCGCAGAGCTTCCTCACCGACGTCCGCGGCGAACCCACCCCGGGCGAAATGGCCTGGCTGGAACGGGCACTCGCCGCCGCGGTCGCCGAACCCGATCGGGTCGTTCCCGCCGCGGTCACCCTCGCCGGGGAACTCTCCGCGTGAGCGGGTATCGGCCGGCCCGCGAAGCATGCCCAGCCAGACCGGCGATCGGTACCGGGGTGCGCTGCGTGCTGCGGAGAATCGAGTCCGGGTGCGGCCCCGGAGCCAGTCGCATTGCGGGGCCGTCGGAGCCGAACATCGGTCCTCGCGGCAGATCTGCCGTGGACGCTGGCGCGGGGAGCGAATTCTGCTCAGTTCGCCGGACGCCGGTCGGCGTTGCGCCCGCCCCGTGGACAGCGATTACCGGGGGCGTTGCATGAGGCTGCACCGGCTGGAGATGACCGCGTTCGGGCCGTTTGCCGAGACCACGGTTGTCGACTTCGACGCGCTCGGGGCGGATGGGCTGTTCCTGCTGCACGGGCAGACCGGCGCGGGGAAGACGACGGTGCTCGACGCCATCGCGTTCGCGCTGTACGGCAGCGTGCCGGGCGCACGGGGCGAGAGTAAGCGGCTGCACTCGGATCATGCCGATGAGCAGACGCCGCCGCGGGTGGTGCTCGAGGCCACGCTCGGCGGCCGTCGCGTGCGACTGACGCGTTCGCCGGAATTCCAGCGGCCGAGTAAGCGGGCCAAGAGCGGCTGGGTCAAGGAGAACGCCGCCGCGACACTGGAATGGCTGGACGGGCGTGGCACGAACCTTGCTCGCCTCACCGATATCGGGGACGAGATCATCCGATTGCTCGGCATGAGCGCCGATCAGTTCTTCCAGGTCGCACTGCTGCCGCAAGGTGATTTCGCGCGGTTCCTGCGCGCGGAGAACGAGGACCGCGAGAAGCTGCTCGAAAAGCTTTTCGACACTGAGCGATTCGGCAGCGCCGAGCAGTGGCTGGCCGATCGGCGTCGTGCCTCGGCCGCCGAGGTGGAGTCCCGCAAGCAGGGCATCGACCGGTTGATCGCCCAGGTGGCGGTTGCCTCAGGGGAGGCCGCGGCCGAATCCGTCGGTCCGTTGGAAGCGATCGGCTGGTCGCAGGATCTGCTGGCGACCGCGCGCGACACCCTCACCACCGCTGCCGCGGAAGCCGAACGGTGCCAACAGGAATCGGCGCGCACCAGAACCCTCGCCGAGGAACAACGTCGCCTGCACGAACTGCGCCGCCGGATGACCGCCGCCCGCCAGCGGCTCGACGAATACGCGGCCGCCGCCGATCACCGTGCCGATCTGCAGGCCGAACTGGAACTCGCCCGCCGGGCCGCACCGGTCGCCGAGGCGATCGATGAAGCTCGCACCGCGGTGGTGCACGCCAGACGCAAGACCGACGAAACCCACCGCATCGCAGCACGATTGGCTGTACTGCTGGCCGAGCCCGCAGGTGCGGATGTTGCTGGCAATGAACTCGTCACGGTCGAGCCCGGCCCCGACGGGGCACCGACCGTCGCCGCGGCCGCCGATGTCGATGCGGCCATCAGGCGGTGGAGCGCTCAGATCGGTGCGCTCGACGAGGTGAGCGCCGACGCGGCCACCGCGACTCGGCTCACCTGCGAACTTGCCGAGCTGCGCGACGAGGACGCCGCACTGTCCGGCCGCGTGGACAAACTGACCCGACTGCGCCAGCAGCTGCCCGAATCGATCGCCACCATCGACGCCCGGCTGCGCGAAACCACCGAGGCCGCAACCAAACTGCCCGCGCTGACCGCCGAATGCGAACGCCTGCAGATCGCGGCGACGGCCGCGGTCGAACTCGCCGGTCACCGAACAACTCTCGACCACGCCCGGATCGAATTCGAATCGGCCCGCACCGCCCACAACGATGCCAAGGAACGCGTCCTCGAGCTGCGTGAGCGCAGGCTGGCCGGGATGGCGGCGGAGCTCGCCGGTCAGCTGACCGACGGACAGCCGTGCACGGTATGCGGATCCGCCGACCACCCCGCGCCCGCTCGCCCCGGGGCCAGCGCGGTATCGAAGGATGCCGAGGAGGCGGCAGCGGCCGACGAACGTACGGCCGAAGACGCCCGCGACCGGGTGCTGGCCCGAATCACCGGCCTGGAACGCGAAATCGAAGCCCTCATCGCCCGCGGTGGCGACGCCGACCGAGTCGAACTGGCCGCCGCCCTGCGCACCGCCACCGACCGCTACGAGGACGCCGCCGAACTCGCCGCCCTCGCCGACAGCCTCACCGCCGAACTGTCCCGCCTGCGCACCGACGAAACCCGCCTGCACGACGAACTCCGCGAATCCGACACCCGCCGCAGCACCGTCACCACCCGCATCGCCGCCACCACCACCCGTCTGACCGAACTCACCGACCGCCTGCACACCGCCGCGGGCGCCGACAAAACCATCGACCGCCGCCGTTCGCGGCTCAACACTCTGATCGGCGACGCCACCGCCCTCCGCGACGCCCGCAACGACGCATCGGCCGCCGCCGAGCAAGTCACCGTCATCGCCGATCGCGTCGAAAGCCTCGCACTCGCAGCAGGTTTCGTCATCGAGCAGGCGCCGTCCGGTGATCAGGCTGGTGCACCAGCGCCGAGCCGGGTAGTTGTCCCGAATGCTTCGGGGGTCGACGATGCCGGCGTGGGCGACGTGGCCGATCGCCCGGTCGCCGACGATTCGGACACCGCCGCTTCGGCGTCACCGAATGCGAGGGTGCCGCGTGATGATGTCGCTTTGTTGACGGCCTATGCGCGGGTAGTCACCGACGCCTCGCGAACCACGCAGCGGCAGCAGGAGATCGACGCGGAATTGGTCGCGGCCGATCGGGCTCGCGCGCATGCGGAAGCGGTGCTGGCGGAGCCGGAGATCCGAACCGCCGCATCGACCGAACCCGGCGATCTCGACGAGCTGGAGACCGCCGTCGCCGCCGCGCAGGCCCAGTTGAACGCCGCGGTCGCCGCGCACGCCGAGGCCACGCGGCGAGTGAACCAGTTGGAGGACTTGGGCGGTCAACTGTGGGCCGCGGTAGACCGGATCGCGCCGGTGCAGCGCGCCCATGAGGAACTGGCAGGGCTCGCCGAGGTGGTCGCGGGTCGCGGTGAGAACAACCGGCGAATGTCACTGCGTTCCTATGTACTCGCCGCAAGGTTGGAGGAAGTCGCACTGGCCGGATCCGTTCGCCTGCGCCGCATGTCCGGCGGCCGCTACGAATTCGTGCACTCCGACAAGGCAGGCCCACGCGGTCGTCGCGGCGGCCTCGGCCTCGACATCCGCGATGACTACACCGGCGCCATCCGCCCCGCCAAAACCCTCTCCGGCGGCGAAAGTTTCATGGCCGCACTGTCACTCGCCCTCGGCCTCGCCGACACCGTGGCCGCCGAATCCGGCGGCGTGGTCCTCGACACCATCTTCATCGACGAAGGCTTCGGCGGACTCGACGCCGACACCCTCGACGCGGTGATGGGCGTCCTCGACGAACTCCGCGCAGGCGGCCGCGTAGTCGGCGTGGTGAGCCACGTCGACGAAATGCGCCAGCGCATCCCCAGCCGCCTGCACGTCATCCGCGGCCGAGCAGGCTCCCAACTCCGCACCACCGTCGCCTGACCGGCACCGCGGCGCCCGCCAGCTTGCACCGCCATACCTGCGCTTCAGGTATTCGCTGCGGGAATGGGTGTTCAGGCCCCCGGGTACTGGCCCCACTGCAGGCACAATGAGTCGCGCTCGCCATACGTGCCGAGTGCGACCGCTGCCGGAATCGGGTTGAACATCATGGCAATCATCTGCGGCATACCCGTGTTCGCGATGAGCGGGCAGATCGGCCCGCGCTACCCCTGCGGTCGTGCTGAGCGCTGATCAGCGGGATACCGCATATTGGCCGCGAGAATAGGCGCTCCGGCCACTCGCAGCCTGTCCTGGTCCAGCCACACCGCGTGGGTATGTGGCGGATTTCCGCTAGCGCCTGGTGCCGGTTACTGCCATTGTGGATTGGGTGACGATCACGGCTTTGGATTTCGAGCGCTGCTATCGGGCGGTGTCGACCCGGGACTCCCGATTCGACGGCCAGTTCTTCACCGCGGTGCGAACTACCGGAATCTATTGCCGCCCTTCATGTCCGGCGATCACGCCGAAACCGACGAACGTCACGTTCCTGCCGACCGCCGCGGCGGCGCAGCAGGCCGGATACCGCGCCTGCCGCCGCTGCCTGCCCGATGCCGCACCGGGTTCGCCACTCTGGAACACCCGGGCCGATCTGGCCGCGCGGGCGATGCGGCTGATCGGTGACGGCGTCATCGAGCGCGGCGGCGTACCCGCGCTGGCCGCCACCCTCGGCTACTCGCAGCGCCAGCTGACCCGAGTGCTCACCACCGAACTGGGGGCCGGCCCGCTGGCGTTGGCCAGGGCCCATCGCGCGCACACCGCGCGGCTGCTGATCCAGACCACGAATATGCCGATGTCCGATATCGCCTTCGCGGCCGGATTCGCCAGCATTCGCCAGTTCAACGACACCGTCCGCGAGGTGTTTGCGGTCAGCCCCACCATCATGCGCACCGAGGCGCAGCGGGTGACGCGCTCGGGCAATCACGTCGTGCCCGCCACCAACGGTTCACTCACCTTGCGACTCCCGTTCCGGGAACCGCTGGACCGGGGTTGGTTGGAGTGGTTCCTCTCCTCACATGTGGCGCCGGGCATAGAACTGTGGGAGGACCGCGCCTATACCCGGAGCGTGCGCACGCCGCACGGCCATGCGACCACGCGCCTGAGCTTCCAGCGCGATCACGTGCGCGCCGAACTGTCCCTGCACGATATGCGCGACCTCGCGCCCACCGTCGCCCGATTGCGGCACCTGCTGGATCTGGACGCCGACCCGGTCGGCATCGATGAGGCGCTCGGCGTGGTGCCCGCCGACCCGCCCGCCATGGCAACCTCCGCGCAAGATCTCCCCGATGCCGGTTCGGCACCGGCCGGCCACCCGTTCAACGTCGGCGCGAGTACCGCGCGCCGCGCTCCCGCGCGCCCGCCGTTCACCGCAGGCATCCGGGTGCCGGGCTGTCTCGATGGTCCGGAGTTGTTGTTGCGCACCATGATCGGGCAGCAGATCTCGGTTTCAGCGGCCGCGACCCACACGGCCCGGCTGGTCGAGGCGCTCGGCGAGCCGATCGACGGACCGGTCTCGCGGCTGTTCCCGACCCCGGCCGTGATCGCCGAACGCGGGGCCGAGGTACTGACCGGCCCGGCGCGTCGAATCCGCTCGATCATCGGCGTAGCCGCGGCGCTCGCCTCCGGCGATCTGGTGCTACATCAGGGCCGCACCGCCAACGATCTACGCCGCGAACTATTGGCGCTGGACGGCGTCGGACCGTGGACCGCCGATTACGTGAGCATGCGGTTGCTGGCCGATCCGGATGTCCTGCTCGATACCGATCTCGTTGTCCGCCAGGGCGCCGCACTGCTCGGGGTCGACCTCACCGATACCGCGCGCTGGGCGCCGTGGCGCTCGTATCTGTCCATGCACCTGTGGAAGGCCGCACTCGCCGGTCGTAAAGCCACCCCACCGAAGTCACTCGCGACGAAGTCTGTCGCCGCATCGAGAGCGAAGGCCAGATCGTGACCGCGCCACAGACAGCTGATTTCGCGACCTCGCAGACGCCGATCGGCCCCTTCACCGCGCTGGTCGATGCCGATGGCGTCGTACTCGCCTCCGGCTGGACCACCGACGCCGAAAACTTGCGGCAGCTGATCCACCCGAGTCTGCGTCCCGGCAAGTTGCGCCAGCGCGACGAACTCGGCGCGGTGAGCCGCGCGATCGCGGCCTACCACCGCGGCGAGCTGACCGCCATCGATCCCATCGAGGTTCGCCAGCAATCCGGCGAATTCCTCATGTACGCATGGGAAGTGCTGCGCAAGATCCCAGCGGGCGCCCCGGTCACCTACACCGAATACGCCGCCATCTCCGGACGCCCGGACGCCACCCGCGCGGCCGCCAACGCCTGCGCCCGCAATGCCGCGGCATTGTTCGTGCCCTGCCACCGTGTACTGCGCATCGGCGGCGCGCTCGGCGGGTTCCGCTGGGGCCTGCCGGTGAAACGCTGGCTGCTGGACCATGAGGGCGGTGCGCCCGACGCCCAGCTGCGGATCGAGTAGTCCCGCGCCCGACCGTTGTGGCTCATTTTCACCCGGGCGCGTATCGAGCAGTCGCGCACCGGAACGGCATGGCACGTTCTAGTCCCAGGTGCCTCGAACTATCCCGCGCTGGATCAGGTTTCGGCCCAGATCGGGCGACGGACCCAACCTATCGGCAGCGCAATCACACCGAATGGCGGCTCAACAGCAGCGGTTCTGCGGATTGTTGTCCGCGTCGGCATGACGTCGACGCCAATACTCACGCTCGGACGGGATCTCACATCCGGGATGGTTGCGCTGCAGATGGTCCACGTAGCGCTGATAATCCTGCCCGCCGAGCACCGCGTTGAACCACGATCCGAACGCGCGAACCTTTGCGGCACAGGTACTTCCGGCCGCACGCAGACGCCGAGCGACGGCCGGTCGGGGTGACCGGCCGTCACTGGGCGGCGATGCTGCGGTCAATGTGGCGCCGGCCCCGCTGTTTCCGCTGGCGCGCCCTTCGAATGCGCGGCGCCCGGCGCGCGGACCTGCCCCGATTCGATCAGGGCATCCCATTCCTTCTGCACCGCCTTCTCTTCCGGGGTCGCGATGAACCCGCGCGGCGCGAAGATCTTCGACGGTTCCTCCGGCGATTCGCTGCTCGGCCCGCCGCCCGCCCGCCAGGTCCGGTAGCAGACCACCGCACCGACCACCGCGACGATCAGCACCAACACCGCGAAGATGATCGACAAGCTGCCCTGGATGAACGTGTTGCGCACGATCTTGTCCATATCGTCGGCATTCTTGGCGGGGGCGAGCAACTTCCCGGCCTCGCGCGCCGCGGCGTAGTTACTGTGCTGCTTCCAGTAGCCGATCTTCGGGTCCGCGGAGAAGATCTTCTGCCAGGACGCGGTCATCGTCACTATCAGATCCCAAATCAGCGGCAGCGCGGGAATCCACGCCCACTTCATCAGGCCCTTCTTGATCAGAATGGTCAGCACCACGGTGAGCGCGATCGCGGCCAGCAACTGGTTGGAGATGCCGAACAGCGGGAACAGCGTGTAGATCCCGCCGAGCGGATCGGTGACACCCATCAGCAGCACCGAGCCCCAGGCCGCGACCACCACGGCCGAGCAGAGCCAGGCGCCGGGCCGCCACGACGGATCCTTGAACTTCTTCGCCGGGCCGCCGAGGTTGCCGAGCGAATCCGAGAGCATGAAGCGCGCGACACGGGTACCGGCGTCGATGGTGGTGAGGATGAACAGCGCCTCGAACATGATCGCGAAGTGGTACCAGAACGCCTTCAGTCCGGAGCCGCCCAGGAATTGCGACATCACCTCCGACATGCCGACCGCCAGCGTCGGCGCGCCACCGGTGCGCGAGATGATGCTGGTCTCGCCGACGTCCTTGGCGGCCTGGGTGAGTTCACCCGCGGTAATCGGATCGCCGCTCAGGCCAAGGGAATTGGTGTACGCGGCGGCCTTCTCGGCGGTGCCGCCGGTGAGCCCGGCGCCCGCGTTCATCGCGAAGTACAGGTGCTGGTCGATGATGCTCGCGGTGATGATCGCCATGACCGCGACGAACGACTCCATCAGCATGCCGCCGTAGCCGATCATCCGCGCATGCGACTCCTTCTCCAGCAGTTTGGGCGTGGTGCCCGAAGAGACGAGTGCGTGGAAACCCGACAGCGCGCCACAGGCGATGGTGATGAACAGGAACGGAAACAGGCTGCCCGCGAAGGACGGACCGTTGCTGTTGTGGGCGAACTGCGACACCGCGGGCGCCTTCAGCACCGGCATGGTGATCACGATGCCGATGGCGAGCAGGCCGATCGTGCCGATCTTCATGAAGGTCGACAGATAGTCGCGCGGTGCGAGCAGCAGCCACACCGGCAGGATCGAGGCGACGAAACCGTAGATGATCAGCAGCCAGGCGATGGTCGTGCCCGAGAGTGTGAACAGGTCACGGCCCCAACCGGATTCGGAGACCCAGCGGCCGGAGATGATCGCCAGCAGCAGCAGGGCGAAGCCGATGGCCGAGATCTCACCGACCTTGCCCGGCCGGACGAAGCGCAGGTAGAGGCCCATGAACAGCGCGATCGGGATGGTCATGCCGATGGAGAACACACCCCAGGGGCTGCCGCCGTGCAGGGTGCCGTCCGGCCCCTTGACCGCGGCCAGCGCCTGCACGACCACGATGCCGAGCACCGCGAGCAGGATCATCATGATCACCAGCACACCGATGATCGCGGCCACGCCGCCGATCGGGCCGAGTTCGTCGTGGGCCATCTGCCCGAGGCTGCGACCACGACGCTTCGTGGAGGCCCACAGCACCAGATAGTCCTGCACCGCACCGGCGAAGACCACACCGACGATGATCCAGATGGTGCCGGGCAGGTAGCCCATTTGCGCGGCGAGGACCGGTCCGACCAGTGGACCCGCGCCGGCGATGGCGGCGAAATGGTGCCCGAAGAGCACCCGCCGGTCCATCGGCATGTAGTCCTTGCCGTTCTCCATGGCCTCGGCGGGGGTGGCCACATCGTCGCGCGGCTTGGTGATCCGGTATTCGATGAGCCTGGAGTAGAACTGGTAGGCGGTCACATAGGTACAGACCGCCGCGATCACGATCCACACCGCGTTGACGTTCTCACCACGCGAGATGGCGAGGACGGCCCAGGCGATCGCGCCGACGACCGCGATCGCCGCGAAGATCGCCTTCTTTCGTGGCGTGATCGGGGATTGATCAACCACCCCGACGGGCGGCAGATCGGGATCCGTCCGCAAATATTCGATTGTCGCCATCCGTCTACTCTCCTGAAAACGCGCAGGATCCTGCTGAAACACGTGACAACGTATCCGATTGGTGACGGCGACCGTGGCCGATTTCCGTCGCCTTAGGACAACGTTAAGTTTTGTTCGTGTGTCGGCGGTCACCTCGGTGTTGCCAAACGTATGCTGCCATGCGATTCCGCCAAGCTCCACATCCGCCCTGGAGGAGGGCTCCGTTGCGCAGGCGCACACTGCTCGGCTCGGTGCTTGCCGCGCCGCTGCTTGCCGCGACCGGCTGTGCGTCCGATGACGACGCGCTCACCTTCTTCTTCCAGGCCAGGCCGGAGGAGGCGCGGGTCCGGCTGCGGATCATCGACGAGTTCCACAAGCGGCACCCCGACATTCGGATCCGCACCATCATGTCCGGGCCGGACCCACTGCAGCAGATGCTCACCTACTGCGCGGGTGGCAAATGTCCGGACGTCATGATGGCGTGGGAGTTGCTCTATGCCGGACTCGCCGAACGAGGGGTGCTGCTGGACCTGCGCACCCTGCTCGACCGGGATCCCGAGTACGCCGCCGCATTGCGTGCGGACAGCTATCCGACGCTGTATGACACCTTCACCTATGCCGGTGGGCAATACGCGCTGCCGGAGCAGTGGTCGGGGGTGTTCCTCTACTACAACAGGAAGCTGTTCGCCGACGCCGGCGTGCGCGCACCGGTGCGGTGGCACGATGCCTGGTCGTTCGACGAATTCCTCGATGCGGCACGGGCACTCACGCAGACCCGGCAGTGGGGATTCGTCGACGCATGGGTGCCGTACTTCTCCGCCGCTTGCTTCGGTATGAACAACGGGGCGGAGTGGTTCATGCCGCCGGTGGATCCGACCAGGACCAATCTTGCCGATCCGCGGTTCGCCGAGGGATTCCAGTTCTACGCCGATCTCGCGCTTCGCCATCGCGTGGCGCCGAAAGTCGCTGATCAGCAATCGGTTTCGGCACCGGATCTGTTCCGGCGCGGGCGTGCGGCGATGGCGATGGGTGGGCACTGGCTGTATTCCGAATTCGCCGGGCACGATGAGTTGCCGATCGATGTGACGGTGCTGCCAGTCGGTCCACACGGCGGTCCCGGCGCGATCACCGATGTCGGCAGCACCGGATTGTCGATTGCCGCGGATAGTCCGCGCATCGAACAGGCCTGGGAATTCGTCAAATTCGCGACCGGCCCGATCGGGCAGGCCATAATCGCCGCCTCCGGTCTGTTCGTACCGGTGCTGAAATCCGCGATGGCAGCACCCGGATTCGCCGCCGCCCATCGCGATATCGGCAACCTCCAGGTGTTCACGGAGGGACCGGAGAACTCCCGTGCACTGCCGATAACTCCAGTGTGGGGCAAGGTTTCGGCACTATTGGAACGCGGCGGAAACCGCGTCCTACGTGGTGCCGCCACCGCCGCATCCGTGAGCCCCTCCCTGACCACCGACATCAACACCCTTCTGGAAACTCCATGACACACTCTCCGCCGAGTGGTGCATCGCCGCGGCAAACTGCGAGCAGGTCCCGCCGTGGTGTGCCACGCGCGGCGCCGCGCGAGCGGGGACGGCTGGCGCGGCGGCGGGAGCGGGCGGGGTGGGTGTTCGTGGGGCCGAATGTGGCTGCGGTGGTGGTGTTTCTGCTGGGGCCGCTGGCGGTTTCGTTGTATCTGAGTTTGCATTCGTGGGATTTGTTCAGTGCGCCGCGGTTTGTCGGGGTGGCGAACTACCGGCGGTTGTTCGTGTCGGATCCGTTGTTTCTCATCGCATTACGCAATACCGCGGTGTTCACCGTGCTGACATTGGTGCCGACGGTGGTGATCGGGCTGGCGGTGGCGGCGGTGCTCAATCGAAAGTTGGCCGGGATCGGGATCTTTCGGACCATCGCATTCCTGCCGCTGGTGGCTTCGACCGTTGCCATGGCCGTGGTGTGGCGTTTCATTTTCACCACCGATGACGGGCTGCTCAACATCGTTCTCGGCTGGGTCGGGATCGATCCGGTGCCGTGGCTGACCGATCCGGATTGGGCGCTGGTCTCGCTGAGTATCGTGACCGTGTGGAAGAGTGTGCCTTTCGCGACCGTCATCCTGTTGGCCGCGATGCAGGGGGTGCCGGAGACGCTGTACGAGGCGGCGCGCATCGATGGGGCGGGGGCGCTGCAGCGGTTCTGGTCGGTCACCCTGCCGTTGATTCGCGGGCCGCTGTCATTCGTTTTCGTTATCACCATTATCAATTCGGTTCAGGCCTTCGACCAGGCCTATGCGCTGACCGGCGGTAACGGTGGGCCGGAGACGGGGACCTATCTGCTCGGAATCATGTTGTTCCAGAACGCTTTCGGGTTCTACGAAGTCGGCTATGCGGCGGCGTTGGCCTGGGTGATCTTCGCGATCCTGTTGGTGCTGACGCTGGCGCAGTTGCGGTTCGCGCGCCGGGCGGAGGTGGAGTTGTGAGCGAGCGCGGCGAGCGATCAATGGACACAGCCGCCATCGCGGTCATGTCGGAGCCGAGCGCCAGCGAGGCGGAGGCATGAACGCGTATGAGGTTGTCCGGCGGTCACTTCTGGTGCGGCTGGTCAGTGCGCCCATTGCAGGTAGTCGGGTCGAGCGAGCGATCCTGCGTCGGACCGTGCGCGGGCTGCTGCTCTACGCGGCGCTCATCGGGATCGCCTGGTGTGCGTTGGCGCCGATCCTGTGGGCGTTGTCGGGATCCCTGAAGCGCGACGGTGAGATCACCGAGCCGACACTGGTTCCCGCGCGACCGCAGTGGTCCAACTACGGGAAGGTCTTCGAACTGCTGCCGCTGGGGCGGATGCTGGCCAATACCGCGTGCTACGCGCTGTGTGTGACGGCGGGACAGGTGTTCTTCTGCGCGCTGGCCGGATATGCGTTCGCGCGCTTGCGATTCCGTGGGCGGGAGGTGTTGTTTCTCGCCTATCTCGGCACGCTGATGGTGCCGTTGACGGTCACCGTGATCCCGCAATTCCTGCTCATGCGTGCGTTCGGCTGGGTCGATACACCTTGGGCGATGATCGTGCCAGGTTTGTTCGGCAGCGCTTTCGGTACCTATCTGATGCGCCAGTTCTTCCGCACGCTCCCCGCCGAACTGGAGGAGGCGGCGATCGTCGACGGCTGCACCACGTGGCAGGTGTTCTGGCGAGTGTTGTTGCCGCACACTCGGCCCGCGCTCATGGTGCTCGGCGTACTCACCTGGATCAATGTCTGGAACGACTTCCTGTGGCCGTTGATCATGATTCAGCGCAACGACATCGCCACCGCGACACTGGGTTTGGTCCGGCTGCAGGGGCAGTACCACACGCAGTGGCCGATTCTCATGGCCGCTGCGGTGGTCATTCTGCTGCCGCTGGTGGTCGTGTATGCCATCGCTCAGCGTGCCTTCGTTCGTGGCATTGCCGCGTCGGGCCTCGGCGGTCGCTGACTACTCGCCCCAATAAGTGCCGAAGCTCCAGAGGTTGCCCTCCGGATCGCGGACCGAGAAGCCGCGCGAGCCGTAGTCCTCGTCCCGCAGGCCGCGCACGACCTCGGCGCCTGCCGTCGTGGCCTTGGCGAACAACTCGTCCGGGTTCTCGCACACCACGTAGACGGAGTCGTTTCCGATGGCGCGGCGCCCGAATTCGGTGTCGTTGCGGCCCGCCGAGCCGAACATGATGCCGCCGCCCAGCGGCCAGCGCAGTTCGCCGTGCTCGACGATCGAAGGATCATCATCGCGGGCGTAGAGCCCGGTGAGCTCGAAGCCGAAGGCTTTGACCAGGAACTCCGAGCTCGCGCGGGCATCCTGGAAGATCAGGCAGGGCCAGATCGCGGTGCGGGTGGTACTTGGTGTTGTTGTTGGATTCGTCATATCCCCAGCCTCATCCAGCGACCCCGGTGTCGTCTTGGACAGATGGAATCTCCTCGGCGAGCCACATGGTCGGACTGCAGCCGACCAACTCCGCGAAGTCGCGGTTCAGATGGGCCTGGTCGTAGTAGCCGCAGCTGGCCGCGACCTGGGCGATGGTGACGAAAGACGGGGTGCGCGCGATCATGTGCCGGGCGCGTTCGAACCGGGCGATCCGCGCGGCCAGTTTCGGGCTCAGGCCGAACTCCGTGCCGAAACGGCGTGCCAGATGCTGGCGGCTCCAGCCGATCTCCTCGGCCAGCGGGCCGATCGTCGCGGTGCCATCGGAATCGACCAGAGTTCGCCAGGCCCAAGTCAATTCGGGCGTGACAACGCGGTCGTGACAGGCCAACTCGGTCAGCACCCGATCGCAGGCCGCGAAACGATCCGGCCAAGCGGGCAGCTCCTGAAGCTGCTCCCACAGCTTGCGCCCGGCCGGACCGACCACATCCGCGAACTCCACCGAGGTGTTCCAGAGTTCGCCCGCGGGCATCCCGAACAGGGTTCGGCAACCCAACGGCGTCAGCGCGATCGACACGCCCTCCTGATAGCCGTTGTGCGAAATGGTCGCCGAACTCGCTTGCAGCCCGCTGAGCACGCAACCGTACGCATCCGGGGTCTGGCGCGGATCCGTCTGCGCGACAACGTCGATGGTCGGTCCGATGGCGACGATGAACGTCATATGCCGCGAGGGCAGTCCCCGATGCAGTCCGGGCGCGAACCCGGACAGTCGATATCCGGTGTAGCGGTCGATGAACGCCGCGAGCGCGGGTGCCGGTCGTGCCGTCACCACTTCGGTGGTCGGCTCCATATCGGGAACGCTACGCCGCTGGCCGCTATCGCAAGGTGAACTTCTTTCGGTCAGCTGGCGACGTTGAGGGATAGCCGCGCCGGCTGATGTCGACGGAACATGGCTGACTCGTCCGCGGGTCCTCGTCGATGGCCTCGGGTCATCCGCTGTTCGACGGACGGGGAGCCGCTCTGGCTGGTGGCGGCGGTGCGATGGCCGCGATGGACTCGCCGGTCGTTTCGCACAAACGCTGGCTGGCGCTTTCAGATCCGGCTGGGTTGAGGCGTTGCCGCAGTCCGTGCGGAGGGCCACCGAGTGCGTCACGTGGATGGCTCTCGGTGGCACGCCGGGCATTCGGATCCGGCTGGGCTGGGCGCTGTCGCAATCTGCGTGACGCGCGGTTCGCATGTGCGCGGCTCCCACGGTGCGCACGGCTCGGGTGGTTCCGCAACGGCTTGCGTGGTTCGTACGGCTGGGGTGGCTCGGGCGGTAGTTCGCGCGGATGGGTTCGGGCGCTTCGATGGCGGCTTCAGATCGGCCGGACGGAGAGTCAGGGCGAAGGTGTCATCTGTGCCTCTCACGCAGGTCGATCTGGCGGTGAGATATCGCACTCGGGTGGGTGAAGGGCTGGGGAGTTGTCGGAGCGGCGAGCTACCTTTACCGCTCCTAAGGATTTTTGGAGGTGTGATGCGGCGGGTTCAATACCAGCGCAGCGGTGGTCCGGAGGTGCTCGAGGTCGTATCGGCCGAGGTTCCGACGCCCGGCCCCGGGGAGTTGTTGGTCCGGGTCGACGCGGTTGGTGTGACCTTGCCGGTCGTGCGCAAAGTGCGTGAGCCACGTGAGCCGATCGCGCTGGGTGGCGAGATTGCGGGTGAAGTGGTCGCGGTCGGTGACGGCGTTACCAGTTGCATGCCCGGTTACCGCGTCACCGGTCTGGTCTTCGGCCACGGTTATGCCGACTACGCACTGCTCTCGTCGGCGATGGCCTCGCCGATTCCGGACGGTGCCTCGGCCGTCGACGCCGTCGCACTGGTCCGCAGCGGTTTGGTCGCGCTCGGCGCGCTCGACGCCGCCAACCCGAAGTCGGGCGAGTCGGCGCTGATCACGGCCGCCGCCAGCGGTGTCGGGCACCTCGCCCTGCAATTGGCGCGGGTACGCGGGGCGGAACGCGTCGTGGCCGCGGTCTCTGATCTCGCCAAAGCGGACTTCCTGCGCGACCTCGGCGCCGACGAAGTGGTCGCCTACGAGCAGGAATCCTGGGGTGACCCAGTCGACTACGTCCTCGAGGCCGTCGGCGGTGACCTCCTCACTCCGGCCATCGCCGCCCTCACCTCCGGCGGCCGACTCGTCGCCTACAGCTCCGGCGGCGGCACCATTCAGGCCTACGATCTGCTCGCGGGCGCCAAATCGGTGATCGGTTTCCAGATGGCCCGCATCGCCCGCAACTCCCCGGACCTCTACGAACACTGGCGCCAAGAACTCTGGCAATACTTCGCCTCCGGCCAACTCCGCCCCGCCGTCCACGCTGAGTTCGCCCTGGAAGACGCCGCGCAGGCGCACGCCGCAATCGAGGCCCGCACCAACCTCGGCAAGGTCATCCTGATCCCCTGATCGACTCAGCGTGCGTCCGGATGGGTCACTGGCATTACCGTCACGAGCTCGTCCAGTCCGGCAAAGTCGGCCGGGTTGACCGTGAACAGCGGCAGCTGGTGCACGGAAGCTATCGACGCGATCATCAGATCGATCCTGCGTGGCTTCGGACTTCGTCCGGCGGCCAGGACAGCCGCGATGACGTGGCCGTAGCGTCTGGCAGCGCGGGTGTCGAACAATAGCGGTTCAAATAATGCTTCAGCATTCTGGACACGCTCGATTCGCCTGGCGCGCTCGCCTGGATCCGTCGTGAAATGCGGTCCGGCGGCGAGTTCGGCCATTGTCACCGAGCTGATCAGGATCTCTGCGGGCAGCTCGGCGGGGGCGACAGCATCGATGAGGATAACGACATCAGTGTCGACCAAGCCCCGCTCGTGGGCGGCGGTCACGCGTCGCTTCCGGGTGTGAACTCACCTCGGCGATTGGCGCGGTCGTATGGGTCGTACAGCGAGTCGTCGACGAATTCGTTCTCGTCGCTGCTGCCCGAAAGGCCCGCGAATGCCGCGATGACCTCGTCGCGAGGCACTGCGGCCCGCCGCCTGAGCTGGCGGTGCGGCACCAGATCGGCGACTGCGGTTCCGTCGACCGTGACGGTGTACGAACGTCCGGCTCGGACTTCGCGCAGAATTCGGCTGGCGTCGTTGCGAAGTTCGCGCTGCGGAATTTCCGGCAGCTCGGCGGGTGTGCCCATCGCGCCATCATACCGAGATGCCTACAGTAGTGCTACGGATGTGCTACACGCGATTCTGTGGGTTTAAGCGGTCGTTCCAATGGTCTCTCGCCCGGCGCGCTGCGGTAGACCGATGTCACGCCGCGTAGACTCTGCTCCTCGTGAGTCTCACCCTCGGAATCGTCGGCCTGCCCAACGTCGGAAAGTCGACGCTGTTCAATGCGCTGACCAAGAACGACGTGTTGGCGGCGAACTACCCGTTCGCGACCATCGAGCCGAACGTCGGGGTGGTTCCGCTGCCCGACCTGCGGCTGGACAAGCTGGCCGAGATCTTCGGTTCCCAGCGCATTCTGCCCGCGGTGGTGTCGTTCGTGGACATCGCGGGCATTGTCAAGGGCGCCTCCGAGGGCGCCGGGCTCGGCAACAAGTTCCTCGCCAATATCCGCGAAGCCGACGCCATCTGCCAGGTGGTGCGCGTCTTCGCCGACGATGATGTGGTGCACGTCGACGGCCGGGTCGACCCGCTCGCCGATATCGAGGTGATCGAGACCGAGCTGATCATCGCCGATATGCAAACGTTGGAGAAGGCGATTCCGCGGCTGGAGAAGGAAGCCAGGGTCAAGAAGGATCGCAAGCCGCTGCTCGACGCGGCCAACGCAGCCCAGGCCGTTCTCGACAGCGGTAAGACCCTTTTCTCCGCCCGCGCGCAGCTGGATGGTGAACTGCTGAAAGAACTTTCGCTGCTCACCACCAAACCGTTCCTCTACGTCTTCAACGCCGACGAGTCCGTACTCACCGACGAGGCAAAGGTCGCCGATCTGAAAGCCGCTGTCGCACCAGCAGATTCGGTCTTCCTCGACGCCAAGGTCGAAGCCGAACTCCTGGAACTCGACGACGAATCCGCGCTGGAGCTGTTGGAATCCATCGGCCAAACCGAACCCGGCCTCCATGCCCTGGCCCGCACGGGCTTCCACACCCTCGGCCTCCAGACCTACCTCACCGCAGGTCCAAAAGAGGCCCGCGCCTGGACAATTCACCAAGGCGACACCGCCCCCAAGGCCGCAGGCGTCATCCACACCGACTTCGAACGCGGCTTCATCAAGGCCGAAGTAGTCGCCTACAACGACCTCATCGCCGCCGGCTCCATGGCCGCCGCCAAGGCGGCAGGCAAGGTCCGCATGGAGGGTAAGGACTACATTATGTCCGACGGCGACGTAGTCGAATTCCGCTTCAACGTTTGAGGGCACTCGGGGCTTGAAGCACCGATGCGGTTTGAGCGGCACAGTATCTGCGGACGAAGTCTCGTTCGGCAGCGCTGACACCCGGCCATCTCATGGCCGGACTGCTCGCCCGCAGCTCTGAATAAGGAAGTGCTCGGCTGCGGCCCACACCAGCATCGTTCCAGTCCGCGAGCGGGGTGGCGACGTTCTCGGCGGAAAGCTGGTACGAGCGACAAAGTCGAGCAGGTCAGCAGCATCGGACGCACATGGGCACACTGATTTTGGGTGTCACGTCGTTCGTGTACATATGCATCAGTGGCACCTTGGTCCCGGGTGGTAGTGGTAGCCGACCGGTATGCAGGTCCCGCCCGACGACCTCTCCAGCTGGGTTGAGCGGCTGGCGCACACGCGGCTGACGGGTCTGCCGCAGCGAGCGGTGGGTCGAGCGCAGCAAGGAACGCGCGATCTCCAAACATCGCGCCAAAAGGCGACATCGACCGCACCAACTACAAAACCGCCATCGTCTACATCCTGCCCGGTTGACAACCGGGCAGGACAACTAACTGAGCGGCATTGGGGCTAAACCCCGAAATGTGCTGCAGCCGGTTCGAGCTACTCTTCGCCTTCGCAATATCGCTGCTTTGCGAAGAAGACAGCAAGCTCAGCCGTCGCGGCGCAATAGCAACCGCTCCGGAATTTCTCGTAGATATCGTTGAGTTCGGAATAGATGACAAGGTTTTTCCCGAGTGGATTCTGTGCTGCAATCTGGTTGTTGACCTGCTTTATCAAATATTCCCATCTGGCTTGGTTGGGGTTGCTAAGCAGGTCCAGAGCGGTTCCGCACAGCATCTGACCTGCCTGCTTGTACGCGCTTGGCAACTTTCCCCGCACCGGTGCCACTTCTTCTGACGGTGGCTTCCTTGGCTGAAACGAGGTCCACTCCGTTTTAAATTTGTTCAGCTCAACACTCTCTTTCACTGGCGTCAATTTCGTCGCCTGTGATTCGAAGAGCGATTCGATCGTCTTTATGAACGTACCCCCCAGACCCAGCCTCTTGACTAATGGAGGGACAACCTCCTCGGCGGCTGCAATGATTTCTTTCGTTGCTGGCGGGAGGGCGGCGGCCCTCCCGGCACCGGTCGACAAAGACGTCCCCACGCAAATGGTGACCGCAAGGACTCCGATTATCAGTCGCACCGACCACATGATGTACTCCTTCGTGGGTATTTGGCGTGCGTATGACCACGATGGATCCGTGATGCGTTCGGTGTCGTGGGTAGTGCGTTACTCGAAACCGGTGGTTCGCGATGCAAGGACCGTGGCACGTAAGCGGTGCCGTTGGAGTGCGGTGCGGATGGTGGTGTGGCGACACCGAGACTGCGGGGGCCGTCCAGGACGAGGTCGGGATCGACGACCTCACCGACGCGTGAGCTGACGCGGCCCGCGCCTACCTCGAGGATGGCATGTGCACCGAACGAGCCGAGTTGAATGACCCTGTAATTCAACCGCTGCTGCGGCGCAGTCGTCGCGGGCTCCTAGGGTGTGGTGGTTGTGGTGCGGTAGAACTCGGCTGCGGTGAGGGTGTCGGGGACACCGAGTTCGGCGGCGACCGCGGTGATCGCGGTGGCACCGACGGCAAGGTCGGCTTGGCCGTCGGTGGTGAAATACGGTGCGATGAACGTCTTGCAGTGGGCCCGGACTTCGTCCGCGGTATGTCGGCCGAGGAACGTCTGGAGATACCGCACCGTCGTGTCGGGTTCGTTGTGGATCACGTGTAGCGCGCGCCGATGGGCTCGTACGACGGCCTGGACCGCGGGGTCGTCCGGGCGGATGTAGGTGGGGTCGACGGCCACACCTACGGTGGGGATTTGGAAATAGTCGCCGACCCAAGCCAGCACCTGCCAGCCCTGCTCGGCGGCTATTGCCTCCGGTGCCATCGTGCTGCCGACCAGGGCGGCATCGACTCTGCCCTCGTGCAGCCAGCGCAGGTCCATGCCGTAATCGCCGGGCGAGCGGATGATTGTGTGGATGTCGCGGTCCGGGTCGAGACCGGCGTGGCGCAGCGTGATCCGGGCGAAGCAACCGGGCGCGGTGTGGGGGGCGTGTACCGCCAGCCGCCGACCGGCCAGATCGGCGAGGGAGGTCAGGCCGGGGCGGGCAAGGAACCAGAACAGCGGGCGGTGGGTGTTGACATTGAGTGCGACCCAGGGGACTCCATTGACCAGCCGGGACAGCAGTGCCCGGCCGAGCCCGATGGTGGCGCCGCGGCGCAGCCGCTCCTCGTCCCAGGTGCAGCCGTCGCGCAGCGCGACGTGAACGCCCTCGTCGGCGTAGTAGCCCTGTTGGTCGGCGATGTAGGCAACCAGTTCCTCGTGCAATCCCCGCCCGACGTAGGCGAGATCGATCGTGTACATGAACGTTCCTCCTTCATCGTGTCACCCGCCATGCGCCGCGCATGCCGTGTGCCGCGGGCCGCTTTCGCCCATGGTGCTGAGGTGACGTGTGCCGGATGCGGTCCGGCCATCGGCCGGACCCGGACGGTATGGCCTGTGCGTGGAGGACAGCGAGGCGTCAGTACATGGACATCCCGCCGTTGACCGCGGCAGTGGTGCCGGTCATGAAGGCGTTGTCCTCGCTGGCATAGAAGGCGACCGCTTGGGCGACGTCGCCGGTGTGCGCCAAGCGGCCCAGGGGGGTGGCGGCCACTTGTCGCTGTTTGCGCTCGTCGTCGAGCACACCCGCGATGCGGGTGTCCTCCACCGGGCCGGGCTCGACGACGTTGACCGTGATGCCCCGCGGACCCAGTTCCTGGGCGAGGTACCGGGCGAACTGCGCCAATGCCGCTTTGGCTGTGCCCAATGCGATCATGCCCGCTCGGGGCTGGCGACTCAGACCGGTGCCGAGGTAGATCAGGCGTCCCCAGCCCTGGTCGGTCATGGCGGGCAGGACGGCTTTGGTGACCGTGAACGCCGCACGCATCTCGTCGTCGAGCTTGCCGCCCAGTTCTTTCCACGTCATGTCCTGGAACGGCTTGATCGCGTACGGGGTGAGCGCGTTGTGCACGAGCACGTCGGTGCCGCCCCACGCCGCCTGGACCTGTTCGATCATGGTCTCGACCGCCGCTGTCTCGCGCACGTCGGCCTGCACTGCCATAGCCCGGCCGCCTGCGGCCTCGATGCCGGCCACGACCTCCTCGGCTGCCGCGCCGCTGTGGAGGTAATTGACCACCACACGCATCCCTCGCGCGGCCAGCAGGCGCGCGGTGGCCGCACCGATTCCACTGCTGGCCCCTGTTACCAATGCCACCCTGCCGGTTGTCCCAGTCACAGTTCCACCTCCTGCTGATCATCGTGGGCAGTCGGCATGACCGCCCCGAGTTCTTCATCGTCGATGCCGCGATGTGCGGGGCGGATCGCCCCGTAGAGCACGATGTCGACCGTCGCCCGCAGCAGATCGGCTGCGGTCCAGTCGAGTTCGTGGGGCAACTGCGAGGTGAGCAGCCGCTCCAACGCGCCGCGGGTGATCTCACCCAGCAGTTCAGGCGGCGACGGCAGCAGTCCCGCCGGTGCCCGTCCCGGAACAGCTCGTCGAGCCGCCGGTAGACCACCGCGTCCACACGCTGCGCCACGTACTCGCGCAACATCGGATCGCCCCGCCCTGTCGCGAGCTGAGCCGCGCCGATCCGCCCGAGCTCACTGCCCGCCGCGATCAGGAACCGCTGGACCCGTACATCGAACGTACGCTGTCCAGGCACATCTTCCGGGCATGCGGGCGCGTTCGGTGCGCCGTGCTAGCGGAGTGTTCAGGGGCCGAACCGCTGACATCCGTAGCCGTGGGGGGAGGATGAAACCAGACCGGTCTGGCTCTTACCGCGGAACGGGTCTCGTTATATCGGGCCCTTTCAGGCGTTTCGACTTCTCCCGCAATCCCGATTCAACGTGAGGCGGCCGAGATGACGGCAGAAAACGTGATGGGCGCGCAGATCGCCGATCGAGAATGTCGAGACAGCGGCTACAAACCGGAGCTGAAGCGAACTCTGGGTTCCTTTCAGGTGTTTGCGATCTCGTTCGCGTTCATCTCGATGGCGGTCGGGATCTTCGGCACCTACGACGACGTACTTCGAGACGCTGGGCCAGCTCGAGATCCCGCCCTATTGCAGCGCCACAGTCCGGCATCGACACCAGGGTTTTGCCGTTGCGAACTTGTGGCCGATAGTGTTCCGCTGTACGTCGAAGAAGATCTGTGTGTCGATCGAGTGGGGGAGCAGTGGACGAATACGCCGAGCGTCGAGCCGCGCATCTCGAACGATTGAACGCCGCGGTCTCTGATGTGCGGGGCAGTTCCCGATCGTCGGATGGTGGCGTGTATGTCGAAGCCGATGCTCGCGGCACGATCATGGCCCTGCGTATCGAGCCGTATGCGCTGGAAGCGGGGGCTCGGCGGCTCGAGCTGCTGATTGCGGATCAACACCGGATCGCGTATGGAAATGCTCAGGCTGAGGCCGAACGTGTCTATACAGAGCTCAACCGGGACGCGCCGAGGCGGCATAGTTAGCGCAGCGGCTCGCGAAGACGCTCTGTAGGTAAGTCTGTCGTACGCGACTTGCGATGTGCGGCAAGGGAAACCGAAGGTATGGTGATCCGGTGTTCGAGGTCGACCCGGCGAGGATGCGTAAGCTGGCGGCCGATGTGCGGGCTCACTCGGACGCCATCGCTGGTAAGGCACCGGTCGCGAAGGATAGTCGCGACGATGCGCGGGACAAACTGTCGGGTTCTTCTACGGGGGTTCGTATCCAGGAGACCCTCGAAGCGCTGGACCGTGTGGTGGATTTTCATGTCGGCCGAATGCGAGAGCTCGCTGGTGTGGTCGAACAGCAGGCCACGGCCTTCGAGCAGCAGGACCAAGCCAGCGCGACTCGCTTGCGGCAGGTGGGGGAGCGATGAGCGGATTTCACGAGGATCATCCCCTCACAGTTCCTCAGGTGCTGGGTTGGAATCTCGGCCCGGCCCGTGATGTGGCATCGATTGTGAAGCGCGTGTCGGGTGAGATCGATTCGGAAATGGCTGATGCTGGACGCAAGGTCGAGCAGTCCTACGAATATTTCGAAGGCAAATCGGGCGATAGCGTGCGCGAGCGCGGTGATCAGGACAAGAAGGATGGTTTCAGAACCGTCGACGTCTACGAGGAGATGGCCAAGTCGATCAACTCCGTCTGCGAGACCATTGAAGGGAAGATCGGAGAGATCCGTGGGTGGCTCGAAGAGGTCGAGGATTCGGACTGGGATCTATTCTGCGAACCAGACGGCGAAGTGCTTTCGCGCCAGTCGAATTGGGAGACCATGAAGGAGCATTGGTGGTCTCCCGCTACTGCCGTTGCGACAAAGGAGTTGGAGGAGTTCCGGCTGACACAGGCAATTCGTCAGGCACTGACCAGGATTCAAGAGGCCGATCTTACCGGGTCGGAGAACCTTGGGCGGATACTGGAGAAGTTGGCCGATTCAGTAAAGCAAGGTGTGTCTGGCACCCCGTCCGATCCGAACCTGGCCAAGATACTCACTGATTATCAAACCGAAACGTCGAGCTCCAATCCAGTGATCTGGCCGTCGGACGGCGCACTGCTCGACGTCATTCGGATGGCGATCCCGGATTTCAAGGCCACTCTGATGACCGAGGAGGAGTCCAGGGCGCTCGATAACCTGTACTCCAAGAAGGGAATTCCCGGTCTGAAGGATTTCTTCGATATCACCTCGCGGGCGGAGGATGAAGCCAAGAAGCGGTATCCGACCTCATACCTGGACGGGCATGGTGACGCATTCCGGCACACGTACTGGAATGCATTGATGACGCAGAAGTTCGGCGAGGATTGGACCGAGACGTACACCACGAGCCATGAAAAGATAGGTGGGAACCCGCCGCATCGCGAGGCTATGGATCTGTACAACAACGAACAGGGCCGAAAGATCGGTGTGGCGAACTCGAACGCAACTCCTGAAGAGCTGGCGCAGAAGGTTGCTGAACACATCAGTAGTGGACAAGCGATCGTCCTCGGCACCGGCACACAGAGCCGACCGCAAATTACCTGGAGCAACACCGTGAGCGAGAGCCAGACCGGTCAGCCCGCCGGCGTCGAGATCCCGCTGCCGGGAAAGCGATGAACCCATGGCGAAACTGAGCTACCTTCTCTTGGCCATCGTTGCTGTGCCGATCCTTGTCGCGTGCACTTCCAGCGCCGGTGAGTCGTCGCAGCAAACCTGTACCGGCACTTTCGATTTCGACAGCAAAGTTGAGCCGCTTGGATCGAACCGCAGTTTCGATGCCAAGTTGCGTGAGGTCGCGAAGGGGGAGGTGGGAGCCAAGCTGATCGACGTCACGCGGGCGGCTGGTTGGACCGATGATTGGGTGCGCATGGTCGAGGTGCGTGCGTCGACTACCGAAGCCGACCTCAACCAACACGCGAATATGGCCGGATACTGCTGGAAGCACCTCCCCACGACCGGCTATCGGGAAGGGCCGGAGCAGGGCTACTACCTGTTCCTCGATCAGGTCAAGCCGGTACAGGTCGTCTCCTGGAGCGGGAACAAGAAACCTCTCGAGGTCCGCGACCTGGGTGCGCTTACCGCCGAATCGCTGCTCGTGCCCTCTCAGTGGCACGACAAACTCGAGCCCGCGCCCTAAAAGCCCACGCTGGCGAGGTTGTTCGCCTGAGATGTGCCGAGGTCGAAACGACCGAGCGCGTTGTATTCCAAGCGAAATAACCTCTGCTGGCAAGCGGTGCCCAGTCACAGTCGCTCGGATGACGCCTCGAGACGTTTCACCGCGCGTCGAGGCTGCGGCGCCGTCGTTGAGGTGTCTGTCGTCGCGGCTTCCCTCGCGCACCATCACGCCCCTGCTGGCCTATTCGGTGGCGTGTGTGACGGCTTCGAACAGCGCGATATGTGCAACAGGCCTCACCTTGGTGGTGGTTTGCACCACCTTGGGGGAGCGAGCCCAGCACTCGGGGGCCTGATACCGGGGGCGAAAGTGGCGGACAGTTAGACCTGTCACCGCCAGCGAACCGGAGCATCCCATGTCGATCACCAGCACAATTGTCATCTCGGCAGAACATCGTGCCACGGTCTCGACTGAAGACGGTGTGGAACTCGCGGTTCGCGAATACGGCCCACGAAATGCGGACCTCACGGTCGTCCTCGTGCACGGACATTGCCTGCGCACCGAGTCCTGGACCTACGTCCGCGACGCGCTGCTGCGCCAATACCCCGACGCCCGGGTCGTCTGCTATGACCACCGCGGCCACGGCGACTCCGCCACGGCGTCGCGAAAGACCTACAACCTGGAGCAACTCGGCCACGACCTGCGCGACGTTCTCGACGCCGTCGCCCCCACCGGACCGGTCGTCCTCGTCGGCCACTCGATGGGCGGTATGACCACGCTGACCTACGCCAGCCAGAACCCGCAGGAGATCGGCACTCGCATCGTCGGCGTCGCACTCATCGCGACCGCGGCGAGCGGGCTCGCCGACGCCGGTTTCGGCCGCCTCCTGCGCAACCCGGTCGTTTCGGTATTCCAGGCCGCCGTCCGACGGGCGCCGGTCGCGATGCACCGTGCGAAGCTGATGGCCTGCAAGGTCTTCGCCCCGATCATCCGGACCGCCGAATTCGGTGACCGCAAGGTCAGCGCCCGCGTGCTCACCCTTGCCAACGCGATGCACAACGAGACGCCGATCGTGACGATGGCCAGCTTCCTGAGCGCCTTCATGGTCTATGACCAGACCGACGCCCTTCCTCTGCTCTCGAAGATCCCGACGTTGGTGCTGTGCGGCGCCGCCGACCTGATGACGCCACCGTCGCATTCCGTCGCGATGGCCGCCGCCGTCGAGTACGCGGATTACGTGATGGTCGAGGGCGCCGGTCACTCGGTGATCCTCGAGCAGCCGACGCAGGTCGCCGAGGCCATCGCCCGCCTGCTGACCCGTGCAGGCGGTACCAGCAGCGTCGAGGGCGCCCACCTCACCCTCGTCGCGTAATCCGCTCGAACAGACGGCTTATTGTGCGAGGTCGATGAATACGGCTTCCTCGTGGAATGCGGCCGCAAGGACGTGGATCATTGAGCTGTGAGGGTCACCTCGGTCCAGATGTCATCCTTGACGGCGATCTTGTTGGGGACGGGCTTGGGGGATATGTCTGCTCGGATGACGGTGTGGTCGTGGTCTGCGAGCGAATCGAGGAGGGACTTCTTCGGGATCGTTTTTGCCCATCGCTTGACGAGGCCGAATGGGATCATCGCGTATCCGTTTGTCTGCCAATCGGTTTCGATGAAACGTCGGGGGGTGGCGTTGTGGGAACCGTGGTGTCCGACCTTGTATAGAGATAAATCGGAAACCAGAGCGACGTTTTTCGTGTCGGCGAGTACGTGCTCCCATGCGCCCTGTTGCGCGTCTCCGGGAAATAGCAGCCGGGTTCCGGAGATGTCGAGGACGAAGAAGACGCTGGTGTTGTTGACCGCGTTCTCGAGGATCGAGGCGGCGCGCAGCAATCGGTCGTCGTCGGTGACGAGTTTGTCCAGGTGCAGATCCGCCTTCGCCTTGGGCAGCCTGCCCGGCAAGGGATTCCGCGCGATGTAGCGCCGGTTGAACAGCGGTGTGGGCGTGTCGTCGGTGTCCGTGGCGGTGCCGCCCCTGACCAGTGGCCACGACTGCTTCGCGGGCGGATCCATTCGCTTGAGGAACTGGGTATCGCGCGGTGGGCCGAGGATGTGTGCGACGAGCCCTACGCGAGCCACGGTGATCTTGTTCTCCGTCTGCTTCTTGCTCGGCAGGTGCCGCACCCGATGCGGTGCTGCGAACCCCTTCTGGTTCCGGCCCAGGAGGCGATCGGTCGCGGCGGCATTGCCTTGCGAGTTCAGCGCGAATGCGCGTGCCTGTTCGACTGCCGCTGGAATGCGGTCGAGTCGATGGACGCGCCGGTCGATGAGCGCGGCCAGGCCGCGCGCGGCATCGTCCTGCCCGCTGCGGATCCGTCGCGCGTCCGCGTCGTCGGGGTCCTCGACAAACGGCACCCACACCTCGTCGACTTCGACCTGCTCCCATTCCGCGCAGGCGAAGCCGGTGATGTGATCGGCGTGGTGGTGGGTGGCGACGACGACGTCGAGATGCGGTCGGTGACCGGGATCTGCCTCGGCCAGGTCGGCGATGATCGCCTGCACGGAGTCACGGATCGGGCGCGCCTGGCCCTGGCTGTGTACGCCGCAGTCGACCAACATTCGCCACGTTTCGTGCTTGCGCCGGACCGTCACGGTGAAGGCGTCGCCGAATCCGACGTTGTACATCCGCACGGCAATCGTTGTCGGCGTTGACATATCGCACCTACTGATCTGTTTCCGAGTGGATCGCGGCGAAGTCGAGGCGGTGGATCGCGTGCTCGGCAGTCCATGCGCTCAGCGCGTCGTCGGCTTCCAATCTGTCGAACCAAGCACGCATCGCGGCGAGTCGTAGTTTGCCCGCTTCGTGTAGTGGCCGTGCGGCGTCGTCGTCGGCCGAGGACTCATCGCTCAGCGGCAGTGGCTTCGCGATGACGTAATCCACACTCCCATCGGCGCTGACGACCAGAGCGGTGGCGGCGCGGATCACCGGATGCTTTCCCGGCGTCGATTCTTCGAGGTCGGCGCGGCGTTGCAGGAGCTGAATGGCCAGTTCGGGACGCGGTAGCCGATCACCCGCCAGCCGGTATGAGACGTGGATTCCTTCGCAGCTGATGGCGAAGTTCGGATCGAGCCCGAGTTGGGGTGCGTTCGAACGGGCCCAGGCGATGAGGTCTTTGGCGACTTGCTCGAAAACGGAACGCCGCGTCTGGGTGCCGGCCAGCCCGGCGGAGCCGTTGCCGTCGGGTAACGAGGGTGTGCGTAATTCGCCGGGGTTGCCGATCGGGTCGAGATCCTTCGATGCGGACAGGATGACTCTGGACAAGTCCACCGGATGATCGCCCTCGCTGAGGTTCAGCCTGGTATCCGGCTGCTGCCAGATCAGCGCCTCGTCGGTCAACGAGGTGACGCTGATCGGCCAGATGCCGCGCCGCCGCAGTGCCTCGACGAGACTGCTGCGCAGATGTAGCCGGTCCTCCGGGTACAGGCCGCGATCCGCGGTGACGATCGCGCGCACCACATCGCCGAACGTCACGTCGATGACCGGGAGATAGTCGAATCCACGCACGACCATTCCGAGAATCCGGTCCGCGGTCTTCACCGCCTCGTCGGCGAGCCGCGATACGAGGTCCGGGTGCAGGCGACCCGCCGGAAGCATGCCGGTTCCACCGGTGGCGATCCGCAACAGGTCCGCGATCGCATTCTGGTAGGCGTCGAGGTACGCGTCGAATACCGCCGCCACGAAACACGCGCCCCGCTCGTGTGGCTCTTGTGCCGCGCGAAATCTATCCGGCGTCCGGTTCGGGTCCGTTATCGCCGAACGCAGTGCGGCGCCGCGACCGGTCGACTCGCCGAATTCCCTGGCCAATTCCAGCAGTCCCGCGCTGTTCTCGAGTTTTCCCGAGGTGTTCGCGATTGCCTCGAGTACTACATCCCGGTGTGCGAAATGCTGGAACAGGGCCATCAAGTCGGCAACGGCCTCGTGCCAGGCGAAGACATCTCGGTTGGTGGATTCGTTGTAGAGCCGCCGGATTCGATGCACGATCGCGTGCGTCACCTCGTGCGCGATGATGTCACTCGACAGGCAGGTGAAAATGACCTGGCCGGGGAGATTCGCGCCGGGGTTCTCGGCATCGGCTTGGTAATAGCCGAATAGCACGGCGCGGCGCCGCGGATCGAAATAGGCGTTCTGCCCCTCGAAGGCATGCGGGACGAGGCGCAGGATCTGGTCGCCGTGCCAACGGAATCGACGTCCCATGAATCGTTCGAACCGTTCGATGACACTCATTGCCACCGCGTATACGACCTGTTGATGCGCCCGCGGATCACCCTCCGTCGGACGAATTCCGTCTTGCGCCAACACAAATGGATCGTCGAGGTCGACCGGCTCGTACCAGGCATCGCGGCTGGCGTCGAAGTCGACCACCTGTACGAGTCCACCGTCGGGTCCGGGGCCGCGGATGCATTCGAAGGGGATGTCCAGCGTGAGAAACCGCCCGGACAGACGTGTCGACATCGGGTCGAATGCGAAGGTGCGCAGCCTGCGCCGGGCCGGCGGGCCGATTCCGCTATTGCCGCACGCCGATGTCCGCGGGCCAGCCGCGGTGGTCGCCGCTACATGCGCAATTTGGTCCATTGTTCGTCCTCCCACCGGATGTCTTGGGGGATTCGTTTCCGATAGTTCGGGTCGGTCGTGCACCGGGACCGCACGCTCGTGTGCACTTGGGCACCCGATGGAACCTTGCGCCGACGGTAGGTGAGCAGGGCCCAGATCCACCCCATTCGGTGCACCCGGCCGTTCGCGTGCATCGGGTCGACGGCGCAGGTCCGCAGATATGCCTCGGCCCGCAGCAGCAATCCGGACTCGAGTGCGCCGTCCGCGATCCACTTCAGCGCGATCTCGGCTAGCTTCGGATCGTCCTCGAATGTGCCACCGACGTCGGAATGAACACCGGCGAACCAGGCCTCGGTGAGAACCGGACGGTCCCCCTTGGGCATGACCAGGTATTCCTCGTACGGACGGCGCTTCTCATCGATGGAAACGGCGTGCCACGCCTTCACCACGTTGGGCACCTGCCTGGTGAAGGGCCAGCGGAGTTCCCAGCGGAGCAGACCGGCCGCCTTGACCGTGTCCCATACGCCGAGGAATTCGATGGGAATCGAGAAGTCACCGTGCTGGGACTTCGAGCAGAAGGTACGGGCGTATCGGCGCAACTCTGGCCAGTCCGTAGCTTTGCGCGTGTATGCGCTGACAACATATTGGACGAGGTTCTCGCTGCCCGGACGCAAGAGGCCCGGCTCGTGCAGCAGTCCGGCCAGGGCGCGCGCGGTGTACGCACCGCGGCTGAATCCGAATATGAATACTCGGTCGCCTGGTTGCCAGTGCTCGATCAAATAGGAGTAGGCCTCGGCGAGATTCGACCGCAGCCCGCTGCCGAGCGCCAATCCGAGCATCCGCGAAAACCATCGGGCCGTGGGCGACCATGCACCCCGAGCACTGAATGTGCCGACACCCGGGTCGTAGTAGGCGATCTGCTTCGCGGAATCGCTCAGGTCCAGCATCTCGAATAGGCGGACCACATTCGTGCTGCCACTGGCGCGGAGCTGATTACCTGTCCCGTCGAGACAGATGACGATGTTCTTGGATCCAGTGGACACAGGACGAGTGTGGGCTCGTCGAGTCGGCAAGTATCGAGTAGTGCTCTACCTGAATCCCCCGCTGATCGTCGATCGGGGAGCGAGTACGATTCTGCTGGTCAGGACGGGTTCTAGGCGTTTACGAGCTCGACGCACATGATCGGACGGTGTGAATAGCAAGAACTCATTGGGATACGCCATTTTGGAAGATCAAATCATATCTCGTTTCGCTCTTCTTTTCGTCACCATATTCGCGGGGTTCGCCGTACCCTTGGCCGTTGCCGCTGGAGCGCAGGCCGCACCGGATGATCCTGGTACGCCGTGTGGGACCAATATGGTTATGAACACGCATCGTGAATGTGTACCGGTCGACAGCTTCTGTACGTTGTCGGACGGGATGATCATCGGGACCATCGGGCCCGACGGACGGTGCGTTATTCCTGGAACGAATATCTGACGGTGTGGGGCGGGTCAGCGTCCCCTGGGGTACATCGTCACCACGGTGCCGTCGGTGTTGGCCGCTAGGTATGCGCCGCCGTAGGCGTCGGTCAGGTAGACCATGACAGTCGGCTGGTCATTGTTGAAGGTCCAGGAGGGATCGACAATGACGTAGCGCATCGTTGGGGTGGGGATGCCGAGGCTGTCCTCGGCGGTTCGGAGCAGGGTTGGCAGTGCGTCCCAATTGATCGCGCTCAGCTTGACCGTGGCGGGGTTGGACAGCGCGCCGCCCGCGCCCTTTCGGCTGCCGTTGCCGTCGCGGTAGACGAAGAGGTCGAAGAGTGTGGGCTTGCCGGCGACCGGTGCGCCGACGTTGGCGTAGGTCGGATAGAACGTCGCCTCGGTGAATTCCTGACTGCCGGAGACCTTTTCGAGTGCGGTGATCGCCTGTCGGATGCCGTTCGGGGTGAGTAGGTCGACAGCGTTCCCGGTCCCGGGTACCGCGGACGTCGGGCCCACAGATCGGCTCGTTGCGGGGGAATCGCCGGTGGCGGGGGGATTGCTCGGACCGGCCTGGTTGCCGGTCGAGTCGGGTCGCAGTGCCACTATCACGATCGCGACGACAACGGCAGCGACGACAACAGCAGCTACGAGCCCCAGTGCGATCCCGCGCGAGAGCGGCTTGCGCGCTGGGTAATCCGCGGGGCCGGGTAGCCGGGGTGCGGCACCGGGTGCGTGGGATGCACCGAGCGGGCTCGGCGCACCCATCGCGCCGGGTGTATTGATCGCGCCGTACGGACTCATCGAGCCAGGTGTGCTGTTGGCGCCGTGCGGACTCATCGAGCCGGGCGTGATCGAGTCGCGCGGACTCATCGATCCGGGCGTGCTGTTCGCGCCGTGCGCACCGATCGAGTTGGGCGTGTTGATCGCGCCGTGCGCACTCATCGATCCGGGTGTGCTGTTCGCGCCGTGCGCACCGATCGAGTTGGGCGTGTTGATCGAGCCGTGCACACCCATCGATCCGGGCGTACCGATCACGCCAGGAGCACTGAACCCACCCGGTGCGCTGACCGCACCGAAACCGCCGCCCGCGCTCGGCGGATCGAACGTACCTGCCGCACCGACAACCCCCGCCGCCCCAACTGCCCGCGCGAGCATCTGATCGACCTGCTCCGCGCTCGGCCGCCGATCCGGATCGGGCACCAACAACGCCGCGAGTACGTTTGTCAGCACTCCGGCCCGCTGCGGCGGCGGCACCTCACCTCTGATGACGGCCGCGAGCGTGGCGACAGTCGAATCACGCCGCATCGGGTGAAACCCCTCCACCGCGACGTAGAGCACCAGCCCCAGCGACCACAGATCGGAGGCCGGATGCCCCTCCTGACCGCTGAGTCGTTCCGGCGCAACATAATCCAGCGAGCCGACCACACTTCCGGTGGAGGTCAACCCGTTCATGCCGTTGATCGCCGCGATACCGAAGTCGGTCAGAACCGGTGAACCATCCTCGCGCAGCAGCACATTCGCGGGTTTGATATCGCGATGCAGCACGCCCACCTGGTGTGCGGCGCGTAGGGCGGCGAGGATGCCGCGGCCGAGCTGCGCCACTCGCGGCGGGGGTAGCACGCCACCGGCCAAGTAATCGGCGAGACTCTGCCCGCGAACCAGCTCCATGACGATCCATGGGTGGGCTACCTCGGGCGAATCCACGATGTGGTGAATGGCCACGACATTCGGGTGACCGATCCGCGCCAGCGCCCTGGCTTCCCGCAGCACCCGCTCCCGGTGCACGCCCGATGAACCGGCCGCACCATCCGCTTCGTCCGCCCGCACTTCTTTCAGCGCGACCTCGCGATGCAGTGCGAGGTCATACGCCCGCCACACCGTCCCCATGCCGCCGCTGCCGAGCGGCTCGAGCAACTCGAAACGCCCGTCGACCACTGTCCGCCCGGAAATCACGGCGCAAGCCTATGTGCATCGCCGCACCGACGCGACATGCATGTTTCACATGCGGCGCAACGTCATCGATCGGCGAGGGCGAGGTGGTCCGGTCCGGCGCGAATATTTTCGCGCGGGTTGGCGCAGGATGCCAGCGCCGGAGACTGCTGTGCCGCCCGCAAATGCGTCGTCAGCAGGCATCCGACCCGCTAGGGATGCACCTTCACGGGCTCGCGCGGGGTCGGTTCGCGAGGTGCCGCGCGCCGGGTGTTCAGCCAGGCGCCCACGAACATCAGCGCGGCGCCGAGGGCTTGGACAGGGGAGATGGATTCGCCGAGCAGGATCCAGGCGCAGGTGAGGCCGAAGGCGGGGACGAGGAACATCGCCGCCGACGCGGTGGCCGGACCGACCTGCCCGACCGCGCGGTAATAGAGGACATAGGCCAGGGCGGTGGGGAGGATGCCGAGATAGGCCTGGTTGAGCCAGAATTCGAGGCTCAGATCGGACCACGGGACATCGGGGAGGGCCGGTGCCGCGAAGAGTCCGAGGGCGAGAGTGCCCGCGGCGGTGGCATATACGGTGACGGTCGGGGCGGAGAGCCTGGCCAGCAGGGGCGCGCCGAGCATGGTGTAGCTCGCCCAGCAGGCTGCCGCGGCAAGGAAGACGAGATCGCCGAGCAGGCGGTTGGCGCCGGTGGTGGGGATGCCGGCGAAGAAGACGCCCGCACCCGCGATCGCGGTGGTGAGGCCGATGATTCTGATCGGGGACAGGCGGGTGTGGCCGCGCAGCGCCGTCACGACGACCGTGAAGATAGGCGCGGCCATCGGCACGATCACGCTGCCGTCCGCCGCGGGGGCCAGGGACAGCCCGAGGAAGAACAGGAAGTTGTAGCCGAACACCCCGACGAGCCCGAGGCCGGCGGCGCGAACGCCGTCGGCGACGGGCAGGCGCGGCGCCCGCAGCACAATGAGCAGCACGATCGTGCCGATCAGGAACCGCAGGAAGCCGGCTACCTCGTGCGGCACCTCGTTCACCGCCAGCTTCGAGGACGCGAACGCGCTGCCCCACAACGCCATGACCAGCACCAAAAGCAATCTGATACGCACGGATTCGATCCTCGGCGGGGGTCGAGGCAAAGTATTGAACGCTGGTGCGGGGACAATGGATCGGTGACCGAGCACGAATGGGTCGACTACCGGCGGATGGCGGACCGGCCGGTCGAGGTCATGCACGCGCATTTCCAGCGCCACGTCTACGACCTGCACAGTCACGAGACCTACTCCTTCGGGCTGACCGAATTCGGCGCGCAGACCTTCGACTGTCGCGGTGCGACGCGCACCAGCGCGGCAGGCATGGTGATGGCCTTCAATCCGGATGAGCCGCACGACGGCCACAGCACGACCGAACTCGGATTCACCTACTGGATCGCCCACATCGGTCCCGAGTTGATCACCGATCTGCTCACCGATCGGGCGGGCCGACCGACCGGCCTGCCGCTGTTCGCCGACCCGGTGCTGCCGGATCCGGTGCTATCGGCGGCATTGAGCAGGTTGTGCGCGAGTCTGATCGGCCCCGCCACCGAGCTCGCCGCCGATGAAGCGTTGGCCGCGGCGGTGGCGGCGTTGGTGCAGCGTGGTAGCCGCAAAACTGCGAAAGCCGCAGTGATGCAGGATGGTTCGGCATCCGAGATCGCCCGCCGGGTCCGCGCCGTACTGCACGACCGCTATCTCGATCCCATCTCCATGGACGATCTGGCCGAGGCCGCCGAGTGCAGCAGATTCGCGCTGTACCGCGCCTTCCGCACCAATTACGGTCTGGCGCCCAGCGATTATCAACGACTACTGCGCCTGCGCGCGGCCCGCCGACTGATCGCCGCGGGCCGACCGATCAGCGCGGCGGCCGTCGAGGCCGGATTCGCCGATCAAGCCCATCTGACCCGCTGGTTCCGGCGCTGCTACGGCATCACGCCCGGCGTCTATCTCGAAGCAGGATGAAGCTCAAGGCGCAACGGGTTCGAGCGTCGCCTCGGTGAACGTCACGAAATCCGGTCCCTCGGTGAAACTTTCGGAGGTCTCCTCGCCGATGTAGACATCCAGATGCCGCGGCCCGCCGAGTCCGGGCGTGAATTCGTCGCCGATCGTCCAGGTCGCGGCGCTGAATCTGGCGCACACATCCTCGGATTCGCGGTCGGTGGTCCCACAACCGGTGAGCCGCAGCCGAGTTCCCGGGTCGATGTCGTCCGCCGCCGCACTCTCGAACGGGTGCAGGGCCTGGCCGCGGGTATCGCGCGGCTCGGTGTCGAGCCAGAAGCCGACATCGTAGGACCAGTTCAGGTAATCGCCCGCATGCTCGCCACTGGTGATCCGGCCGCTGCCTTCGTCGCGCACGACGTCGACGAAAGCTTCTGGCAGCGTGCCGATTTCGATATTGGCGTCGGTGCATTCGAGATCGCTGCAGCCACGCACGGTTTCGCGTGGACCGGAGTGATACGACTCGACGGCGGTGTAATAGACCGTCACGGTCCAGCCATCCCATTCGTCGGCCTCGGTGCTCAGTCCGCAGCCGACGGCGAGCGGCGATGCCGCCACAAGTGTTGCCGCGATCGTCCCGAACCCGAACCTCACGACAGCGATAGTGCCCGACGTCGCGGGCGGTGCGCTACTCGGCGCAAGGCGGTCGCGGCCACGGGTTCTCTTCGACGTGCTCGATCGACACGTTGAAACGGGAGATGAGCTCGCTCAGCTGTGCGATATCGGCGGCGTCCCAGTCGGCGACGACCGCGCCGATGCTCTCAAGGCTCTGCTCGCGATCGGCGGCGGCCAATTCCAGGCCCTTGGCGCTGGCCCGGATCTTGCGGGCGATGCCGCCCGCCGGATCGAGGACGCGTTCCACCAGGCCCTGCTTCAGCATGGCCGCGACCTGCCGGTTGATGGTCGAGATATCGAGCCGGAAGGCCTCTGACAGCTCGCGCAGGCTGAGTGGGGAGTCGATCTCCAACCTGGTCAGGATCAGATATGCCGACCGGTCGAGCTGGAAGCCCGGTCGCCGCAGCAGCGATGCGGGGAAGTGCCGGGACAGCAGGGTCAGCTCGAAGACGAGGCGGGTGAGCGCGTCATTATCCGCGGGTCCTGGTTCGGGCATGGCCCACACTATGTCGGCTGGATCACGTAGATAGCAAATTGTGCATGATACATATGATGTGTAGCGTACACATTCATGACTGTTGCAGCCGACGCGTCTTCGACCGTCACCGAAACCGACGTCCGGCGCCGTCCCACACCCCGCCTGGTCATCGCGACCCTCGGCCTGGTGGGTGTCGTCGTTTCGCTGATGCAGACGCTGGTCATTCCGCTCATCCCCACGCTGCCGTCGCTGCTGGGTACCTCGGCGTCCAACGCCTCCTGGGTGATCACCGCGACCCTGCTCGCCGGTGCGGTGGCGACCCCGATCAGCGGCCGACTCGGCGATATGTTCGGCAAGCGCCGGGTGCTGTTCGCGAATCTGGTGTCGCTGGTCGCCGGTTCGGTGGTCTGTGCCCTGTTCTCCTCGCTGGTTCCCGAGATCATCGGGCGCTCGCTGCAGGGTGCGGCCGTCGGTGCGATCCCGCTCGGCATCAGCATCATGCGCGACGAATTGCCCGCCGAAAAGGTGGGTTCGGCGATGGCGATCATGAGCGCCACGCTCGGCGTCGGTGGTGCCCTCGGCCTGCCGTTGGCGGCGGCGATCGCGCAGAACGCGGACTGGCACATGCTGTTCTGGACCTCGGCCGGGCTCGGTGTCATCTGTGCCGTAGTGGTTTTCGTCTTCGTGCCGGAGTCGCCGGTGCGGACCCCCGCGCGCTTCGACTTCGGTGGTGCGGTCGGGCTCTCGATCGCGTTGCTGGCGTTGCTGATTCCGATCACCAAGGGTGCGGACTGGGGTTGGGGCAGTGCGAGCACGCTCGGCCTGTTCGGGCTGTCGGTGCTGGTGTTCCTGATCTGGGGCTACTTCGAACTGAAGCAGCGCTCGCCGCTGGTCGACCTGCGGGTCTCGGCGCGGCCGCGGGTGCTGTTCACCAACGTCGCTACTATCGCGGTCGGATTCGCGCTCTACGGCATGTCGCTGACCTTCCCGCAGCTGATGATGGCGCCGGAGCAGACCGGGTACGGCTTCGGCCTGTCCATGGTCAATGCCGGATTGGCGCTGGCCCCGACCGGATTCGTGATGATCCTGCTGTCGCCGGTCTCCGCGCGACTCTCGGCGGTGCGCGGCCCGAAGGTCACGCTGGCGCTCGGTTCGGCCGTGATCGCGGTCGGTTACCTGTGCGCCGTGGTGCTGATGAACAGTGTCTGGGAGCTGATGGTGGCGTCGATGATCGTCGCGGGTGGCGTCGGCCTGGCCTACGCCGCGATGCCCGCACTGATCATGGGCGCGGTCCCGATCACCGAGACCGCCGCGGCCAACGGCCTCAATTCGCTGATGCGCTCGATCGGCACCTCGTCCTCGGCGGCCGTGATGAGCGTGGTGCTGGCGCATATGACGATGCAGCTCGGCCCGCACGTATTGCCCTCGCGTGACGGCTTCCACACCACCTTCCTGATCGCCACGGCGGCGGCCCTGGTCGCGATCGTGCTGACGCTGATCATTCCGATGCGCAAGGCAGCGGATGCCGCCGATATGGCCGGGCACGCCTGATCATCGGGCGCTAGCGCTCGAACGATAACGGGACCGATCCGCAACGACGAGGATCGGTCCCGTTGTCGTTGAACGCCATGCCATCGCGATATGCCGCCGCGAAACGGTCGAAGCCCGCTCGATTGGATCGGGTTGCCAGGTCGATAGCGCTACGGCGCCAGTTCCACCGACTCGGTATAGCGCCGCGCGAGGGTACGCAGATGCGCGACCAGCTCCGGCGGGCCGTCGACGCGGAAGTCCATCATCAGCATGCTCAGGTAGATGGCGATGGTCTCGAGGGCGTCCGCGCCGGTCAACAGGATGCAGGTACCGGCGTCGACGGCCTCCACCACACCGACGGCCGGGTTGATCCGGGCGATCACCGTTTCGGCGGGGGCGAGGACCGTGACCCGGGCATGCACCTTCCATCCGGTGCTGGCGATATGGCGCATGACGAAGGCCACCAGATCGTCGTCGGGCAGTGACCGCGGGGCGAAGCGGCGCGCGCCCGCGACGGCCCGCTGGACCTGGGCGACGGGAATCGCTCGCCAGGAATGGGTTTCCAGGTCGTAGGCGACCAGATACCAGCGGCGTTGCCAGTTGATCAGCCGGTAGGGCTCGATTTCGTTGTCCGCGTCGGCATTCAGGCCGATCAGCACGGTCGCGCCGTCGCGGATGGCGCCGGCGAGGGTGCTCAGCACGGCGGCGGGGACCGGAGCGTCCGGTTCGCGGGATCCAGTGGTCGCCGGTCCGATCGCAGTCGCACTGCGCAGCGCGGTCACCTTGCGCTGCAAGCGTTTCGGCAGGATCTGCTCGAGCTTCGCCAGTGCGCGCGACGCGTTCGCGGTGATATCGGCGATCCCGGTCGAGCCGTCCTCGGCCAGGCCGATCGCCACGGCCACCGCGACTGCCTCGTCGTCATCGAGCAGCAGCGGTGGCATGGTCGAGCCGCGGCCGAGTCGATAGCCGCCGATCGCGCCGCGTTCGGCGTGCACCGGATAGCCGAGTTCGCGCAGTCGCTGGATGTCGTTGCGTAGGGTGCGGTCGGTGATGTCCAGCCGTTCGGCCAGCTCACGGCCGGTATGGGCGCGGTCCTGCAGCAGCGATAGCAAGCGAAGGACTCGCGTTGTGGTGGCCGCCACCGTCGCCTCCCGAAATCTTTTTGGCCGGAGCCGATGTATTAGGAACAAAACTAGCCTAATGGCCTCATAGGCTTGGTGACATCAGCAAGAAGCAGTCAGCACAGCTCGAAAGGCCCGCCATGAACATCACGACCGCCGCCACCGCGACCCTGCGTCCCGTCTGGCGCGATGCGCTCACCACCTCCTACCGCGCGCTGACCGAGGTCGTCGCGGGCATCGGCGACGACCAGTGGCAGCTGCCGACCCCGTGCTCGGAATGGGATGTCACGCAGGTGATTCAGCACGCCGCGGGTGATCAACTCGCCTACGCCGCGGCGCTCGGTATCGGAAACGGGCCCGCATACAACCCCTTCGCCCCGTCCGGCGCGATCGACGGCGCCGCCGCCGCGCTGGTGCGGGATGCGATCGAGCAGACCGCGGCCGCCTGGGCCACGGTCACCGACGAGACCGAGACCGTCCCCACCCCGCTGCCACATGGCGCGCTGCCGACTCCGGTCGCCGCGCTGATGTGCGCGCTGGACGCGGCCGTCCACGCCTGGGATATCGCGATCGCCACCGGACAGCCCTCCCCGCTCGACGACGAACTCGCCGACCACCTGCTCACCGCGGCACGGACCGCGAATCCGGCGCCCGGCGGCGGACCCGAGGCAGAAATCGTTGAGCCGCTGCGTCAGTGGGGTGCGTACGCCGCCATCGTCGATGGTGAGTCGGGCGACACCACGGTCGATGAGCTGCTGCGCTACCTGGGTCGCGACCCGCAGGCGTAGTTCAGCCCGGTCAGCGGGCGGTGACGAAGCCCTCGGCGACCATCCAGTCGCGCGCCACTTCCGCGGGTTCCCGCCCATCGACGTCGACCTGCCGGTTCAATTCGGTGATCGCCTCGTTCGTCAATTTCTTGGAGATCGGCTCCATGATGGTGGCAACCTGTGGGTGGGCGTCGGCGAAGGATTTCCGCATCACCAGTGCCGCATTGTATTTCGGGAAGAACCCGAGATCATCCTTCAATAGCACGAGCCCGAGGGCCGGGATCCGGCCGTCGGTCGCGGCGACCGAGCCGAACCGGCACTGCTTGGCATCGGCGGTGGCCTGATAGACCACCGCGTCCTGCACGATCTGCTTGTGCACCTTGCCGACATCGATACCGTACTTGCGCGCCATTCCCGGGTAACCGTCTTGGCGCACATTGAATTCGGTGCCGACGCACGTCGCCGCGGCATCGGGATCGGTGGTGATCAGCCGGGCATAGTCGGACAAGGTGACAACGCCGGTCTCCTGCGCGGTGCGGGTACTCATCACCAGCGCGTAGGTGTTGTTCATCGGCGCCATATCCGTCCACACGATGCCGTGCGCGGCGAGGTCGGCGTCCCGGACCGCCTCGAACTGCCCCACCTCGTCCGGCACCGGAGTCTCGTTGCCGAGATAGTTGATCCACCCGGTTCCGGTGTACTCGTAGGAGATATCGATCTGACCGTGCAGTTGGGCATCGCGAACACTGTTGGAGCCCTGGATATTCGTCAGATCCCGAACCTGCGCACCGGCCGCGGAAAGGGCGAATTCGATGAGGTATCCGAGGATGTTCTGTTCGGTGAAGTCCTTGGAGCCCACCGTGATCGACACACCGTCGAGCTCAGGCACCGGACGGATACTGCCGGGACCCACCCGCAACGGCACCGCGCTGCCGGACTGTAATCCGCAGGCGCTCAACGCTAGTACGGTCGCGATTCCCAGTACCCACGCCCTCATTTCAACCCCCTCGGACCCAGATACTGCTCGGCCAGCGCACCCAGCCAGTCGACGAGCAGTGCGAGCGCGACCGCGAGCACGGCCCCGACCACCAGCGTGACGTTGTCGCGCAGCTTGTACCCGGTATCGATCAGAATGCCGAGTCCGCCAGCGCTCACCAGGAACGACAGCGTCGCGGTGCCGACGGCCAGCACGAGGGAGGTGCGCAGTCCGGCCAGAATGTAGGGGACGGCGAGCGGAAATTCGATGCGGCGCAACACCGTCAGCGCCGACATCCCCTGGCCGCGCCCGGCATCGATGACAGTCCGATCCACCTGCTGATAGCCCAGGATCGTATTGCGCAGCACCGGAAGCAGTGAATAGAAGGCGATCGGCGCGACGCCGATCCAGAACCCGGTGGTGCGGGTCGCGAGATAGAACAGCACGATCAGACCGATGGCCGGCGCTGCCGCGCCGATATTGGCGATGCCGACGAAAAGCGGTGCCAGGCGGCGATATCCGGGCCGGGTGAGCAGTGTGCCCAGCGGCACCGCGACCGCGATGACGATCACCACGACCGTCGCGGTGATCAACACATGCTGCCAGGTGACGGTCGCGATATTCGAGACGCTGATGCTGGCCTGCTGGGTGACGGTGAGGTCGCGCCGAAACGCCCACACCAGCACGCCCGCGGTGAGCACCAGCACCAGCGCGGGCTGGACGAGCAGCCGAATACGTTCGGCCCTCCGCAGTGTCGTCGGCGAGGCCGTGGCGGGTGCGGTGGTGGCCGTGGTCATGTCGGCGCGTCCGTCTCCGCGCCGGCGTGCGTGGCACGCATGGCAGACAGGTGGCCGACCAGGGTGTCGATCGTGATCAAACCCGCGTATTCGCCGCGCCGACCGGTGACGACCGCCGTCGCCGTCTGCTCGGCGAGCAAGGCCTCCAAGGCATCCTGCAGGGTCGACTGCAGCGATAGCTGTTCACCGACCGGTGAACCGCTGTCACGCAACGAATTCGCCTGCGCTAGTTGCGCACTCGACACCCAGCGCAGCGGCCGCTGCTGCGCGTCCAGGATCAGCGCCCACGGCCAGTCCCGCCCGGCCAGCGTCGCGCGGAGGCTGTCGACCGAATCGGTCTCGAGTGCCGTGGGGCAGCTGCCGAGCTCCACATCGCGGACCCGAGTGAGGGTGAGCTGCTTGAGCGAGGCGTCCGCGCCGACGAAACCGGCCACGGTCTCGTCCGCCGGATCGGCCAGGATCGCGGCCGGGGTGTCGTACTGCAGAATGCGGGATTGATTGCCCAGCACCGCGATTCGGTCGCCGAGTTTCACCGCCTCGTTGAAATCGTGGGTGACGAAGACGATCGTCTTGCCCAGTTCGGATTGCAGGCGCAGCAGCTCGTCCTGCAGCAGGCCCCGGGTGATCGGATCGACCGCGCCGAACGGCTCGTCCATCAACAGCACCGGCGGATCGGCGGCCAGCGCGCGGGCTACGCCGACGCGTTGCTGCTGGCCACCCGAGAGCTGGCGCGGGTAGCGGTGGCGGTAGGTATCGGGATCCAGGCCGACCAGATCGAGCATTTCATCGGTCCGCGCGGCGACCTTCTTGCGGTCCCAGCCGATCAAACCCGGCACTGTCGCAACGTTTTTCGCGACCGTCATATGCGGAAACAGCCCGGCCTGCTGAATGGAATAGCCGATGCCCCTGCGCAATTGGTCCGGATTCTCGCCGGTGACGTCGCGACCGCCGATCGTGATGATGCCCGAGGTCGGCTCGATGAGCCGGTTGATCATCCGCATGGTGGTGGTCTTGCCGCAGCCGGACGGTCCGACGAGGACGACGATCTCACCCGCCGGGATGGTCAGCGACACCCGGTCGACCGCCGGATCACGTTGGCCGGGATAGTGTTTGGTGACCGCGTCGAGCACGATCTCGACGCCGGATACCGCCGATGCCGTCGTGTCGCCGCGGGTCTCGGTATCAGTCACGAATTCCCCTCGAGGTGGTGAGTCGTCCGACGATGACGAAGATCCCGTCGAGTATCAGGGCGAGCACGACGATCAGAATCGTGCCGACCAGGGCCTGCGGCACCGCATTCGGGCTGCCGAGCCGGGCCAGGCCGGAGAAGATCGGATTGCCAAGGCCCGGCCCCTTGGCGTACGCGGCGATGGCGAGAATGCCCATGATCATCTGGGTGCTGACGCGCATCCCGGTCAGGATCGAGGGCCAGGCCAGCGGGAGTTCGATGCGCGCGAGCACGCGGAGCCGGTTCATGCCGACCCCGCGCGCGGCGTCGACGATCGCGGGATCGACCGAGGCCAGTCCGATGATGGTGTTGCGCAGAATCGGCAGCAGGGCGTAGAGCACCAGTGCGGTGATGGTCGGGCCGACGCCGAGACCGAGGAACGGAATCAGCAGACCGAGCAGCGCGAACGACGGGACGGTGAGAATGGCGCTGGCCAGCGCGGTCGCCACCGAGGAGCCGAACGGGCTGCGATAGACCAGCACGCCGATCAGCACGGCCACGAGCGTCGCCAGCAGCATCGATTGCACCACCGCCGAGACGTGCAGATACGAGTCGGTGATCAGCTGTGCGCGCCGATGCACCACGAATGTCCACAGTGTGTCCAGGGCCGTACCTCCGTTCGTGAAACGTGTCAAATGTGCGGCACGCTTGCACGACCTGACAAATTACTCCACCAGGGTTGGCCTGCAACTGAAGTCGCAGGTCTGCTCGTGGCAATACCACCGCCCGGCAACGCCGGGTTCTACATGGTTTCCATCGAGCTTTTTACGTCCGACGCAACTCGCCTGGACGACCTACAAAAACGACTTCCCAACTTACGGTTTGGTTTTCGCCGCATCCCAAGACCACCGCAGGCTATCACTGAATGTCATGCGTTGAAAGGAAATTCGGAACAGTCGCCAACCTCAACCACACCCGCGGGAACCTCGGGGCGGGCCCATTCGTCCTACTGATCAAGAGTCGAATCCTGGAGGGGAGCATGCCGGTGCATGAGGTGACCGAGCGGCGACGGTATGTGTGGCCGATGCTCGGCATGCTGGTGGTTGCGCTGGTGGCGGCCGGTGTGGTCGGGGTGCGCTGGTGGCAGGATCGTGCACAACCCGCAATCGCCGGAGACCGCTTGACCGCATTTCCTGCGATCGACGGGTCCAGGCTGGACCTCACGCAGGGACGGATCGTCACGGTCCTCGAACGGGAATTCAAGGCACCGGGCGACGGTCCGAAGTACGCCGAAGGGGTCGACGAACCGTGGTGCGCCGACTTCGTCAGCTGGGTGCTGCGGGAGGCGGATGCGCCCCTGGCGAATCCGAATTCCGGATCGTGGCGGATTCCGGGTGTCTACACGCTGCAGGAGTACTACCAGGGCGCGGATCGTTTCGTACCGATCGGTTCCGGATATCAGCCGCGCACTGGTGACGTACTGCTCTACGCTGAGCAGAGTCCCTTTGGTCAGCACACGAATATTGTGGTCACGGCCGATAACGGGGTGGTGACCACGATCGGCGGCAACGAGTTCGGCGAGATCGCGATGCACCGCTTCCCGCTGGCGGTGACACCCGGGATCGTCGGGTTCGGTCGTTTGTGAATAGTGTTGCCGCTCAGCCGGTCTTCCTAGTGTGGATGCGTGGTCGGCGAGCTCTCGGTTAACACTTACCATTGAGCAGGCGGCGCCCGGCAGCGCCGCCGTCCGGTCCCTGTCCTGCTACCCCCTCATCAGCAGGACAGGGACCCTTGATCGGGGCGCGTCGGCCCCGCCTTCTGGAAATCCGCGTCGCGTACCGTGTCGGGTGTCCGTTGAGAGGTGAGGGTTTCGGAAACTCTGATGCAGCCGACCGAGGAAACGACCGACGATCCCACGTGGATCGACTATGCCGATTTCGGGGAGCGGTTCGTCACCCACGCGGTGACGGCGGATCGGATCGAGGCCGCGGTCTCCAGCATGACCGGTCGCGGCATGACGATCGGCCCGTTCTCCCTCGGCCCGGCCGGACTGGCCGGGTTCGTCGCCGAGGGCAAGGTGGGCAAACCGGTCGTCCTGCGCAATGGCCCGCATGTCACCTTCGAGGTCACCGTGCCGCTGTCGATGTCGGTGAAGGTACTGCTCGGTGGGCGGAAACTGCGGTTGGAGGCGGTCACCGAAATCGACCTCACGCTGCACGCGCGCACCGCCCATCCGCTGCTCATCGTGATCGATATCCCGCCGATCACCGCCCGCGACGTCAGCTTCGTGCTGCGCGCCCAGGCCATTGCCTCGGCCTGGGAGTGGTTGCTCGACCCGATCGCCGGGGTGGTGCAGCGCGAGGTCGCCAATCGGGTGAACGCGATGCTCGCCGATCCGCAGACGCGCAGCGGCCGGGTGTTCGACGTCGAGGCCATCATCAACGGAGTTCGCTCCGAGCGCGCCACCCAGGCCGAGTTCGACTGGATCAGCTACGACGAATTCGGGCACCAGTTCTTCTCGCGCATCGTGACCAGGGATCGGGTCTTCGAATTCATCGAGCAGATCGCGGGCCGTCCGATCGAGGTCGGACCGTTCCGGACCGGGCCGCGCAACTCCGCGACGGTCACGGTGCGGGGGAATGTTCGGATACCGCAGCTCGCGGATCGGTCGGATGAGCCGGTGGCCTTCGACCTGACGCTGCCGGTGAGTCTGGACATCACCGTCGATGTGCTCAAGACCAACCGCTATCGCGCGGATGTCGAGATCCCGTTGGTGCTGATCGCGCGGGCGGCCGATCCGCTACTGGTGGTCATCGATGTGCCGCCACCCGCCTCGGATGAGCTGCGGCTGGAGTTCAAGGCGCACGGGATGCGGGCCGCCACACTCGGGGCGCTCGCCGGCATCAAGAAGCAGGTCCTCGCGCAGGTGGCCGGGGTAGTGCGCGAGGAGCTCAGCGATAGCTCGGGCCGCACGATCGATGTCGCGGCGCGGATCGACGGTATCGCCTAGCGCGACTCATTTTACGCATGTGGCGAGTGTGAATCATGTTTCCGGTGGGTCTAGCGGTTCACATGTGAATATGGTGAAATGAGTGCACGTTCGAGGCTACCGGCGCGCGAGTGAACCTTGGGGAAGGTGCGCCGGGCACGCTGCTATCCATGTCCGGGTTGCGCGAAGGAGTCCTGCGATGCGTTCCATTTCTGTGTCTCGCCGCCAGTTGTTCGCCTACACCGCCGCGGCCGCCGCCGTCGGGCTGACCGCGCCACGGGCCGCGGCCAGCGGTGTGCTCGGCACCCTCGTCGACTATGCGGGTGGCATCCCCGCCGCCAGTTCGATCAGGGACGACGGTCATGTCGGCGTGATCCGCTACGTCTCCGATCGCCGCCCCGGCGCCGAATGGATGGCGGGTAAGCCATTGCGCGCCAGCGAGGTCGATCAACTGCATGCCGCGGGTCTGACGATCGTGTCGAACTACCAGTTCGGCAAGGGGGCTACCGCCGACTGGCGCGGCGGCCTGGAGGCGGGCAAGAAGCATGCCGCGCGCGGTCTGGAGCTGCACCTGGCCGCCGGCGGTCCGGCGAACCGGCCGATCTACGCCTCCATCGACGACAATCCGACACCGGTCGATTTTGCCGCCATGATCGCGCCGTACATCCTCGGCTGGGAGTCGGTGATCGGCAAGGAGAACGTCGGCATCTACGCCAACGCGCCGACCATCGAATTGGCGCGCGCCGCGGGGCTGGGTGCCTGGTACTGGCAGCACAATTGGGGCACACCGAAGGGTTTCGTGCACCCGTCCGCACACCTGCATCAGATCGAGATCGATCAGCGCGCCATCGACGGCGTCGGCGTCGACATCAACAACATCCTCGCCGCCGAATACGGCCAATGGTGAGCCGGCGCGGCGGCTAGGTCTGGCAGTGGCAGGTGGGGGCTAAACGCAGTTCGGGCTCGTCGTCGGGGACTACCCGCAGGATGGGCCGGTTGTCGGGGGCTTCGTGGTCGCCGCGCCAGGAGAACAGGGACCACTGGGATATGCCGGAGAAGGCCGAACCGAGGCTGCCGATCGAGAACGACGAGATCACCGAGCCGAACGAGCCGACGGCACCGATGGACAGGACCGAGCCGACGCTGCCGATCGACAGAATCGAGTAGGCGGAGCCGATCGACAGTATCGAGCCTTCCGAGCGGAAGGACAGGATCGATCGATGCGAACGCCTACTCCGGATCGAGCGACCCGGGCGGATCGAAGAACGGGACCGAAGCGAAGCCTCGACAGTCGCCATAGCCTTTGTCTACCACAGTCTTTCCGGAGCGGCGAGCTATCGCACCGATTGATCCACCGTGTCGACGCCGAACAAAGCCCGGCGGTCCGTCCGGACCGCCGGGCTTCGCGGCAGCACTCAAGCGACGGTGAAGAAACCCAGCGTCGGCAGGAACGAGCAGGTCCGCGGATCGGCGTCATCGGCCTTGGTGGTCAGCGAGCCGGAGACCACCGCGACGACCCGGCCCGAGCCGGTGTCGGCGATCGCGGACAGCGTGGCCGGGCCGTCCGGGTTGATCTTCGCCTCGTCGGTCAGCGGCAGGATGCCGGTCTGCCGGGTGTCGAGGTTCAGCCACTGGACCGTCATCGGCGGGTTCTGCTCCGGTGTCGGCGACTTGGTGCCGAGCGCGGTGAAGACGAATCCGGTCTGACCGGCCGCGGGTCCCGGCGGCGGCAGGGTGGCCGGGCCGGGGACGGCGAGCGCGGTGCCGATGGAATCGGCGCCGGTGCCGATGCAGCCCTTACCGATGGTCGGGTAGAGGAACTGGGCGATGACCGGACCGCCCTGCGGGACCTCCGGTCCGCCGCCACCGCTGCCATCCAGGAAGGTGATGATCCGTTCCAGCGTGGACTTGATCTGCGGAGGCAGGTTCAGCGTCGCCAGCAGTGCCCGCGCCTGATCGAGGATGGCGCTCTTCGGCGCATCCGCGACCGGCTTGGCGTCGGCGACCGGCTTGGCATCGGCGACCGGCTTGGCATCGGCCGGTCCGGCGATGGCACCGACGATGGCCGGGGCCAATGCGGCGAGCACATCGATCGGGACGCCCTCGGGAACCATGGGAATGGTGTTCCTCGGTGCGACGGGCGCGGGGGCCGGTGCCGCGACTGCCGTCGACGGCGCGGCGAGCGAAGCGCTCGCTGCGATGGCGAGCGCGGACAACAAGATCCGCGATCCTCGGGTGCGAAGCACTGGTCTAGCCGTCCTTAACCTCGGGTACATCACAGGAGCGATGCAAAAAGCCATCGTTTCGGGGTCACTCTAGGGACATGAGCGCCGTGTGTACAGCCGCCGTGCCCCTAATTCTGTTGTGGACGATCAGTGATATCAGACCGTAGCGCGGTCGTATGTTACCAGAGTGAAAGGTGATGCAAATGTTATCGGTGATTATTGGCGGGCGCGGGCTGTTGCGGCTACGCAAGCTACCCCACTCCGCGCATGAGTGCTGGCGCCGGGGCAGTGCAGGGGATTGATGGGATCTCTCGAGACGGCGGTTAATCTAGTCGAAGCCTTCAGCTCTCTGTCGCCGAATGCCCGAACCGCGCGGGAACCAGGCCGACGACCCGGAACCGACTCGAAAGCCTGCGAATTGAACCGAAGCCTCCGATTGGCTGTGCCGGTGCTCGGTCTGTCCGTGTTGGCCAGGCTGCTGTGGATGCTGCTGTCGAAGAACGGGATGAACCTCGTCGACCTGCACGTCTATGTCGATGGTTCGGCGGCCCTGCTGACCGACCGACTCTACGACTTCACCTACGCCGAGAAGACGCCGGACTTCCCGCTGCCGTTCACCTATCCGCCGTTCGCGGCGCTGGTCTTCTTCCCGCTGCACTATCTGCCGTTCACGCTGATCGCGGTGCTCTGGCTGCTGGCCATCGTCGCCGCGCTGTATGTGGTGGTGTGGATCGCCTTCGAGCTGATCCTCGGCAAGGAGCGGATGCGGGAGCCGCAGTGGCGCACCGCCGCCGTCTGGTGGACCGCCATCGGCATCTGGATGGAGCCGGTGCGGACCACGATCGACTACGGCCAGGTCAATGTTTTCCTGGTGCTCGGTGCCATGCTCGCGGTGCGCAGCTCGCGCTGGTGGCTATCGGGTGGACTGATCGGTGTGATCGCGGGAATCAAACTGACGCCGGCGATTTCGGGGCTGTACTTCGTGGCTCGACGGCGCTGGGGAACCGCGGTGTGGTCGGCGGTGGTGTTCGGCGCGACGGTCGGGATCAGCTTCCTGATCAACCACAAAGAGGCGAAGCGGTACTTCGGCACGCTGCTCGGCGACGCGGATCGAATCGGTCCGGTCGGCTCGGTGTGGAACCAGTCGCTGCGCGGTGCGCTGAGCCGTCTACTCGGCTATGACGTCCAGTCCGGGCCGTGGTGGCTGGCGGCCGTCGTGGTGGTTGCGATCCTGGCCTTCTTCGCTTGGCGCGCACTGGATTCCGATGATCGGCTGGGCACGCTGATCGTGGTGCAGCTGTTCGGGCTGCTGGTTTCCCCCATCTCGTGGTCGCATCACTGGGTGTGGTTGCTGCCCACGGTGCTGTGGTTGGTCCACGGTCCGCTGCGGCGGGCGCCGGGCGCGCGGATTCTCGCGGGCTATTGGCTGGTCACCACCCTGATCGGGGTGCCGTGGGTACTGTCGTTCGCTCAGCACTCGATCTGGACCATCTCGCGTCCGGGTGTGCTGTCCTGGCTCGGCACCGTCGATGTGCTCGGCGTGCTGGTGTTCTATGGCTGGGTGATCTGGGCGGGCCGCAACGAATGGTCGGACCGCGAGAGCGCAGCCCCGGTGGTCGTCGAACGCAACGCCTGATCAGTCGGATTGTGCCGCCAGTCGGTCGATTTCGCGCGCGAGCGATACGTCCAGCGCGGTGAGCCCGCCGGAGTCGTGGGTCGAGAGCGTGAAGCTCACCCGGCGCCAGCGGATATCGATATCGGGGTGATGGTTCGCGGCCTCGGCGACATCGGCGACCAGGCGCACGAGTTCGATGCCCGCGGGGAAGGTCTTGGCCTCGATGGTGCGGGTGATGGTGTCGCCGGAGCGGGTCCAGTCGGGCAGTTGGGTCAGAGCTTGGGTGAGTTCGGCCTCAGTTAGTTTGGGAGCACTCATACCCTGGTTGTACTCCGAGCGCCGGGGCGGCACGGCGGAATGCTGGTGACATGGCGGTTTCGTCGGCTCGAACGGTCAGGCGGCGCGTGCCTTCTTGAGGCCTTTCTTCAGTTCCTTACCGCAGCAACCGGTCGCTTCCAGGCGTTTCATCCGCATGATGACAACAGGGCACTTCAAGCAGCGCGTCTTCTTCCGACAGCACTTCTTCTTCGGTTTCAGGCTCGAAACCTGCTTCGCTTTGACCTTGCCCATGATTGGTTAGCGTACCCTTAGCAGAGCGCGTGGTCTTCGACCCGCCCGGTTACCGGTACTGTGTAACTGGCCGCAATGCCCGGTGAGTATCGATTGTCCACCTGTTTGCAGGGGTCGGCCGGCATCAACACCCAACAGCAGGAGGATTGAGGCGTGTCGTCTGCACGCGATTTTCGCAACGTCGCCATCGTGGCCCACGTCGACCACGGTAAGACGACGCTGGTCGACGCCATGCTGCGCCAGTCCGGCGCTTTCGCCGAGCGAGCCGAGCTGGTCGATCGGGTGATGGATTCCGGTGACCTCGAGCGCGAGAAGGGCATCACCATTCTCGCCAAGAACACCGCGGTGCACCGGCACCACCCGGATGGTTCGGTCACCGTGATCAATGTCATCGACACCCCCGGCCACGCCGACTTCGGCGGTGAGGTCGAGCGCGGTCTGTCCATGGTCGACGGCGTCGTGCTGCTGGTCGACGCGTCCGAGGGACCGCTGCCGCAGACCCGCTTCGTGCTGCGCAAGGCGCTCGCGGCGAAGCTGCCGGTCATCCTGGTGGTGAACAAGACCGACCGGCCCGACGCCCGCATCGAAGAGGTCGTCGAGGAGAGCCACGATCTGCTGCTCGACCTCGCCTCGGATCTGGACGACGAGGCCGCCGAGGCCGCCGAACTCGCGCTGGATCTGCCGGTCCTCTACGCCTCCGGCCGAGAGGGCAAGGCCTCCAAGGAACGTCCCGAGAACGGCAACGCGCCGGATGCGGAGAACCTGGACGCCCTGTTCGACGTGCTGCTGGAGAACATTCCGGCGCCCAAGGGCGATCCGACCGCGCCGCTGCAGGCACACGTCACCAACCTCGATGCCTCGGCGTTCCTCGGCCGCCTCGCGCTGGTCCGCATCTACAGCGGTGAACTGCGCAAGGGCCAGAACGTTTCGTGGATGCACGGCGACGGCGTCAAGCAGGTCAAGATCACCGAACTGCTGCAGACCATCGGCGTCGAACGTCAGCCCGGTGAGGTCGCCGAGGCCGGTGACATCGTGGCCATCGCGGGCATCCCGGAGATCATGATCGGCGACACCCTCGCCGATATCGACAATCCCGTCGCGCTGCCGCGCATCACCGTCGATGAGCCGGCCATCTCGGTCACCGTCGGCACCAACACCTCACCGATGGTCGGCCGGGTGAAGGGCCACAAGCTGACCGCGCGCATGGTGAAGTCGCGACTGGACTCCGAACTGGTCGGCAACGTCTCGTTGCGCGTGCTCGATATCGGCCGCCCGGACGCCTGGGAGGTGCAGGGCCGCGGTGAGCTGGCGCTGGCCATCCTGGTCGAGCAGATGCGCCGCGAGGGCTTCGAGCTGACCGTCGGCAAGCCGCAGGTGGTCACCAAGCAGGTCGACGGCAAGGTGCACGAGCCCTACGAAGAGCTGACCATCGACTGCCCCGACGAGTACCTCGGCGCGATCACCCAGCTGCTCGCCGCCCGCAAGGGCAAGATGGTGCAGATGAACAACCACGCCGCCGGATGGGTGCGGATGGAGTTCATCGTCCCCTCGCGCGGCCTGATCGGCTTCCGCACCGACTTCCTCACCGAAACCCGCGGCACCGGCATCGCCAACGCGGTCTCGCACGGCTACGCGCCGTGGGCGGGGGAGATCCGGGCCCGCCACACGGGTTCGCTGGTCTCCGATCGCGCCGGCTCGGTGACCCCGTTCGCCATGATCCAGTTGGCCGACCGCGGGCAGTTCTTCGTGGAGCCGGGCGCGGACACCTACGAGGGTCATGTCGTCGGGATCAACCCGCGCGCCGAGGATCTCGATATCAACGTCACCCGCGAGAAGAAGCTGACCAATATGCGCAGCTCGACCGCCGACGTGATGGAGACGCTGGCCAAGCCGCTGCAGCTCGACCTGGAGGCGGCGATGGAGTTCTGCGCCGCCGACGAGTGCGTCGAGGTCACGCCGGAGATCGTGCGGGTGCGCAAGGCGATCCTCGGTGCCACCGAACGTGGGCGCGAGCTGTCGCGACGGAAGGCCCGGGATCGGGCAGCGCTGTAGTTCGCGAGTGGGTCGGCAGCGGCAAGGTAGAGTCCCGACCGTGAGCTCGGGGGCTGAATCGATTTGGCACGTGCGGGGCTCTGCGTGGTTACGCAGGCTGCCTCCTCCGGGCCTGACCGCACGCGCCGGACGACGGGTGACAATGCGCGCGATCCTGATGGTGATGGCGGCGCTGGGCCTTTTCGGTTCTTCGGCAACGGTGCTCGCCGGTTGTACCGCGAATCCGCCACCCCCGATCGAGAGCACGGACAGTCCCAAGACGACACCGGCCAAACCGGATAAGAACACCGTCGTGGTGGCCATCGATGACATCGGCATCGGATTCAATCCGCATCTGCGGTCCGATCAGTCGCCGGCCACCGCGGCGGTGAGTTCGATGGTGCTGCCGAGTCCGTTCCGCCCGGTGCCGAATCCGGCCGTGCCCGGCGCCACCGAGTGGGTGCCGGATACGGCGCTGGTGGTGTCGGCCGATGTCACCGCGCAGGAACCGTTCACGATCACCTATACGCTGCGTAACCAGGCGAACTGGTCCGACGGCGCGCCGATCGCCGCGGAGGACTTCCGGTTCCTGTGGCAGCAGATGATCACCCAGCCGGGTGTGGTGGATCCCGCTGGCTACCGGCATATTTCGGATGTGAATTCCTCCGGTGGCGGCAAGACGGTCACGGTCACCATGACCGAGGCCTACCCCGCCTGGCGTGAGCTGTTCACGAATCTGCTGCCCTCACATCTGATCAAGGATCAGCCGGGCGGTTTCGCGAACGGCCTGGTCGAGCGAATTCCGGTATCGGGCGGCAACTTCCGCATCAAGTCGGCCGATCGCGGACGCGATGAGATCCTGCTCGAACGCAACGACCGGTACTGGGGTACGCCCGCCGCGCCGGATCAGATCCTGTTCCGCCGCGGCGGAACTCCCGCGCAGCTGGCCGATTCGCTGCGCACCGGCGATGCCCAGATGGCGCTGGTTCACGGCGGTGTCGCGACGCAGGCGCAGTTGGCGGCGATCCCGTCGGTGCGCACCGCGATCATGCCGCAGTCACGCGAGCTCCAGTTCGCCATCAACGGGCGCAGTGGCGATCTCAGCGATGCCCGGGTGCGGCGCGGGGTCACCGCGCTGATCGATCCGACGCTGCTGGCCACTGTCGCGGGGCAGACCGGCGGTTGGGTCGAACCGGTGCACGCGCAGATCCTGACACCATCGGATCCCGGATACGCGCCGACCGCGCCGCCGCGGCCGTCCGCGGAGCAGGCCTTCGCGCTGCTCGGCGAGGCGGGTTATGGCCGCACGCCGGAAACGCCGCCGCCGACCTCGCCGACCTCGCCCGCGCCGCAGCCGAGGGCGGTCGTGAAAAACGGTAAGGCGCTGACGATTCGGATCGGCGCGGTCACCGGTGATGCCACCGCACTCGCGGTCGCCAACACCGCGGCGGACCAATTGCGCAGTGCCGGAATCGATGCCACCGTGCGCAGCCTGGCCGCGGATACGCTCTACGGCAAGGAACTCACCGACGGCGGTGTGGACGCCATCGTCGGCTGGGAGGTCGCCGGTTCGGATCCGGCCACCGTGCTCGCCTCCCGCTACGCCTGCCCGCCGGTGGAAACCGGTGCCACCAACGGGAATTCGCAGACCGCTATCGAGGCGGCCAAGAAGGCGCCGAGCAATCTGTCCGGCGTCTGCGATCCCGGACTACAGCCCTCGATCGATGAGGCGTTGCGCGGTATCGAGGTCGGCCGGGCGCTGGCCGATGCCGAGCCGAAGCTGTGGGCGCTGGCCACGGTGCTGCCGATCGTGCAGGACAACGTCGTCGCGGCCGCCGGCCCCCGGGTGGACGGTGCGTCGTTGAGCGGAGCCATCCAGGTCGGCATCTTCGGTGACGTGGCGATGTGGCGCAGGATTCCGTGACGGGCGGGTTGCTGCTGGTGCACGCCCACCCGGACGACGAGTCCATCACCACCGGGGGCACCATCGCGCACTACCGCCGTCGCGGCATCCCGGTGACCGTGGTGACCTGCACGCTCGGTGAAGAGGGCGAGGTGATCGGGGACGAGTGGGCGCAATTGACCGCCGAGCACGCCGATCAGCTCGGCGGGTACCGGATATCGGAGCTGGTCGAGGCGCTGGCGGCGCTGAACGCCGGACCGCCGCGATTCCTCGGTGGCGCGGGCCGGTGGCGTGACTCCGGTATGGCGGGCACGCCGGCGGCGGAGCATCCGCGCGCCTTCGTGCACTCCGGCGCCGCGGCGGTGGACGCGCTCACCGCGATCGTGCTGGAGCTGCGGCCCGAGGTGGTGATCGGCTACGACCCGCGCGGCGGCTACGGCCATCCGGACCATATTCGGGCGCACTGGGTCACCTCGGCGGCGGTCACCGCGGCGGCCGAACAGGGCTGGGACACCCCGAAGTTCTATTGGACGGTCACCGACGGCGATATGTTGCGGCTGTATACGGCGGCGCTGGCCCGACGGACCGTGGAGGGGCTGCCCGGTGCCTTGCCGCGCGGCTGGCGGTTGCCCGCCGAGCGGGAACTCGCGAGCGTGCCGAGTCATACGGTGACGACGACCATCGACGTATCCGATTCGGTCGCCGCCAAGCGGGCGGCGCTGCGGGCACATGCCACGCAAGTGACGGTCGCGCCGTCGGGCCGGGAGTTCGCGCTCTCCAATAACGTTGCGCAGCCGATACTTCCGGAGGAGCACTTCGTGCTCGTGCGTGGTAAGCGCGGTCCGGTGGGGCCGGACGGGCGCGAACACGATCTGTTCGCGGGGCTGTAGCACCTGCCCTGATACCTCGAGCGGCTCCTGATCGTTGCCTCGGCAGCATCGCCTCCTGGGCCACCATCGTGCTCTGCCAGCTGTGGCGCTGGTGGAAGCAGGGCAAGCTGGATCGTCCGGCGTTCCGCATGGGGTGCGCCCGGGCTCGCTATCTTTTCGTAAACTACCCCCACAGCGAGCTCGGGGCGCACTCTGCATGAGCTGTTCCCACTCGACATCGTCGTAGCTGACAGCTCCTCTCAGCGGTTCGGGTTGAACGGTTCGGTGCCGAGGACCAGCGAGAGTCCCGAGATGCCGGAATGCGCTCGGGCGTAGGCAAGTTCGTGGCTGATGTCACCGATGTTGTTGACGATCGGCACACCGATGCCCAGAGTCGACAGCGTGCCGAGGGCGCAGCCGTTGCGGTCGAGGAAGGCGCTGCCGCTGTCGCCGGGTATCCCCGGCATGGGCGTGGTCAGCGCGTGTGTCCAACCGGCGGTAGCAAGCGCGTCGACCTTGGTCTGGCCGGTCCGAGGGGACAGTTCGGCGATTCCGAAGCGCAGGCCGGAGTTGCCGTAACCGTAAACACGGTCACCGGTGTCGGTTCCGGTGGTGTTGATATCGACGGGACCACCCCAGTACGGCACGCTCGGGTTGACCTTGCCGACGTCCTCGGGGGCGACCTTCACCAACGCGAAATCGTTGTAGGCGCAGGTATTGTGGTCCTGCTCGCCGCTCTGCCGCATGGCCAGCCAGCTGCTATAGACCAGTTGACCGGTGCCTACGACCTCACCCGGGAACATCAGTAGGCCGCCACGGTTGAAGGTGACCGCGGTGCCGAGGGGGAGACTGTCGGCGGTGCAGCCGTCGGGGTCTGTCAGGTCGCCGATACCCGTGCCCGCGCAGTGTGCGGCCTGGCCGAGGTACACGTTGCCGGCATCGTCGACGAAGGTGTAGTTCGCCGTGCACTGTCTCCCACCCTGGGTATTGGTCTGCACCCCGGGCGTTATGGTGGCGGACGCGGTGGACGCCCATCGGTGCCCCGACTTGTCTGCGGCAAGGGTGAATTGCTCGGCGCTACTGTTACCGGGCCACGGCTGTGACGACGCAGTGCTGCCTCCGGCAATGAGATGTGCGCCGGTGGCTGCGACGACGGCGGTCACGGTGACCGCGAGCGCACGGTAGAGAGTGGATCGCTGCATGGGATATTTCCCTTTCACTGTGATAGTCGACCGCTCTACTGCGCCGTGGCCTCCTGGCGTGGCGCCCATGTCGATATTAGTAGCTGATGTTTAGCTGAAAGGATAATTGGCCACCCTCGACGCCGACGAACCGGCTGCCTTCACCCGCGACTTCGCGGCGGTGGTGGGCCGCATCACGACGCACTACCACTAGGGCTCAGGCCGCTGGCGGCGGGGTGAAGATAGCGAATTGATTGCCCGAGGTGTCCGTGAGGTGATCGAATACCAAGCCGGATTTGTTCGTCGTGGGCACCAATACCTTTGCGCCCAAGCGCTCGGCCTCGGCAACGGTGGTGCGCACCGGCGTCGACTATGCGGTCGGCACCTGGACTGTCACCGCTCTGGTGGTGATCATTCCGGCGCTGATCATCGGCTGGTTCGCCGCTCGCAAGCGGGTTCTCGCGATCGTCGAGATGCGCAACGGCTACACCGGCGAGTTCCCGGTCGTCGCCAACATCCCCATTGAAGGTGAGTGAGTCCGGAATAGACTCCGATCATGTACAACTGGGATCTTCAGAACGCCATCGCTGCCTTCGTGGACAGCCTGCGCCCTGGCGCACAGCAACAGCACGACCTCTATATGTCGGTGCTGTACGCGTTTGTCGACATGCAGAGCCATCTGCTCACTCTCCTCGGCTTCCCGCCGGTCGCGTGAGGGCAACCGTCAACGAGCACACGAGCCGCGCATATGGCGTTTCCGAGCCCGGGCCGCTTCCGCTGGGCCCGGTGATCATCGGTGTCCTGGTCTTGAACGGCCTCATCACCCTGGCCCTGGAAGTGCTCTACCTCCCGACCTACCTCGGCACCGTCGCGTTTCCGTTGTCGGCGGTGCTGGCCGGTGTCGTGAACGTGCTGCTGGTCATGGGCGTCCGCTCGGTGACCCACCGCATCGGCGCGGCCCTACTTCCGCTGGGCGCGTGGACCTTCGGCTTCCTCGCCTGCTCGGTAACCGGCCCCGGCGGCGACATCATGCTCGGCAGCGATTGGCGCACACTACTTCTCCTGTTCTGCGGCCTGGCCCCGCCCTTGCTCTACCTGTACTTCCGCGCGAACGCCGGCCTGTTCAGTCGCTGAGCAATTGCATTCTGGGACGTCTGCGATGGTCGCGGATCGGACGCTCGGACCCATCCGAGTGTCGATTCCGCCGGTCATCGCCGAGCTGGACTACAACACCGCAGGAGCCGTAGCACGCGTACACGAAGATGCCGCACAACGGATCGCGGGCACTACCTAAGCGAGCGTCTATCGGGCGTTGGGCAGATTGACCGATGCCGGGATCCTCGAAATGCTGTCGGAGAGCAAACGAAATCGAATCTGGGCCGCCACCGACGTGCTGGCCGAGTTGGACGCACTCAGCGCCGCCATCGGCAAACGCACCGCAGAATTTCTATAGGTCGGGCCGGTCGGTGCCGGATGGTACCGACGCGCCGGTCAGTCGAGGCGAATGGCGAGGGTGGCGATGACCGCGTCGGTGCGGGCGCGCAGGGCCGCGGCCAGGACGGGGCCGCGGGGATTGTGGAGGGGGCGTTGCCACCAGCGGTCGGCTTCGACTTGGGCCAGTAGGACGGTGACCTGGCGGCCCTTGCGGGTCTGGTTGCGGACGTAGCCGACGAGGGTGGCGACGAGGCTGCGGCGGGGGCAGGGCAGAACCGTCAGGGGTACGCCCGGATCCCATTCCTTCCATTGGGCGCTCAGGCGGCGGGTCGCGGCAGGGTCGATTTCGGCTGCCACGGCGACGATTTCGCCGCCGAAGGATTGGGCGGTGCGCAGGGCGCGCGCGGTGACTTCGCTGACGGCGACTACCGGGACCACGATGAGCATCGGTTGTTGATCCGGTGATTGCGGTGGCAGGAACGGGATTCGGCCGAGGCCGAGTTGTTCGGCGACGCTGCGGTAGTAGTTCTCGGTGCGGGCGAACAGGATTATCAACGCGGGCACGATGATCAGCAGCAGCCATGCGCCTTCGTTGAACTTTTCGATGAAAAGGACCACGGCGGCGACCGCGGTGAGTATCGCGCCGAAGCCGTTGAGGGTGGCGCGCCGGAGCCAGCCGGAGCCGCGCTGTTCGCGCCAATGGCGCACCAGGCCGGTCTGGCTGATGGTGAAGCCGATGAAGACGCCGACCGCGTAAACCGGTAGCAGACGGTGGGTTTCGGCCTCGACCACGATCAGCACGGTGGCCGCCAGGATGGCAAGGGCCGCAACGCCGTAGCGGAATACCGGGCGTTCGGAGCGCAACGCGAACAGGTGGGCGACGCGATGGTCCTTCGCCAGCAGAGACAACAGCACCGGCAGGCCACCGAAGCTGGTGTTGGCGGCCAGGCACAGGGCTAGCGTGACGGACAGGCTGGTGACATAGAACGGCCAGCCGGTGCCGAATGCCGCCGCCGACAGTTGGGCGAGCAGCGTTACGTCACCGCGCGGTACCGCGTGATGGTGGCGAATCAGGAAGGCCAAACCGAGCAGCATCGAGCACAGCAGCACACCGAGGCCGATCTCGGTGTGCTGGGCCCGTCGCACGGCGGGAGTTCGGAACGACGGCACCGCGTTGGCGATCGCCTCGACACCGGTCAGCGCCGAGCAGCCCGCGGAAAATGCCTTGAGCAGCAACAAGATTCCCACGGAGTCGAACGGCACTCTCGGGCCGAGATCGGTGCCGATCACCGCGACCGGTTCCGGCCGGAACAACCCGACCACGATTACCGCGAAGATCGCGACGATGAACAGCAGTGTCGGTCCCATCAGCACCTTCGCCGATTCGGCCACCCCGATCAGATTGATCACCGTCAGCACCGCGAGTCCGATCAACGTGATCAGCAGCAGGTGATCGGCCAGCGCCGGGAACGCACTGGCCAAGCTGGCCGCACCGGCGGCGAGACTGACCGCGACGGTCAGCACATAGTCCACCACCAGACTCGCCGCGGCGAGCAGGCTGGCGCCGCGACCCAGATCCTTCTTCGCCACCGCATAGGATCCGCCGCCGTCCGGATGCGCCGCGATCACCTGCCGATACGACAACACCAATACCAGCAACAGCGTCGCGATCGCCAGCGACACCGGCAACGTCCACGACACCGCCGCCGCACCCGCCGCGACAAGCACCAGCACGATCGCCTCCGGCCCGTAGGCCACACTGGAGAGCGCGTCCAGCGATAACGCCGCCAAACCGCCGATCGCGGTCAGCCGGTACTTATCGCCTTTCTGCAGCCGCCGCACCCGGCGATCGGCGATTGGCAACTCCCGCGTCGGCGATACCGAGGTCTCGACCACACTCACCATTGAACTCGGCACGGCGCTGGCAATCGATCAGCGACACCAGTCCAATCGGGCGCACTCAGCCACAAGCTGACTCACCGTTCGTCGCATACCCAGTGACGTCCGCACACAAGCTGCAACCTCTGCGCGGCGTTCACTCGATCTGTGCGACATCGATCGTGGCCCGCAGCGGTCGGCGTCAGCGGGTGCCGAGGCGGCCGGGTGTCGCCGATTCGATCAGGTCCCAAGCTTGTTCGATCGGGATGTCGAGGACGAGGTAGTGCTTCTTGCCCGCGGCGGTGGCGGCGACCACGGTGGCGACGCCGGCGCGGCGCTGCCAGAAGGATTGGCGGACGGTCCAGCCGATGATGCCGGGGGCCTCGAGGCAGTCGCGGTCGCGGTCGAGCGAACCGGAGCGGGTGATCAGCCAGGCCGGGCCGCTCCCGGTAGCGGGCAGCACGGTGTGACCGAGTCCGCGGTAGCGGTCCGCGGCCAGTGCGGCGGCGACGGGGGTCGCGAGCACGGGCAGCAGCCACCACCACGGTGAAAAGTCCGCTCCCGCAAGGGTTGCGATGAGCATGGCGGCCGCGACGATCAGGATCGGGCTCAACGCGCGGGTGTACCGGCGGCGACGGGCGATCGGGCCGTGCGCCACCAGAGGCGCGGTACCCAGTGTCGCACCCGGCCCCGACACCGAATCTTGTTGCCGCACCGTCGTGTCCGCCGCGCTACCGGATGCCGAAGCGAAACCCCTTGTGCCGCGCGGCGCGAGCAGCTCGCCGAGCGTGCTTTCGATCGCCGCGCGCGGGGCCTGCGGGAGAATCTTCTGACGCGGACTCTGACCGGTCATGATGGCTTCGAGTTCAGCGGCGCCCGCCAGCCGCAGCAGCAGCGGCTCGTTGACGGTGGCGCCGCGGAAGCGGGCCAGGTCCAGGGTGATCTGGCGGGTGGTGAACAGGCCGTGGCGCAACTGCAGTGTGCGGTCGTCATCGAGCACGCGCAGGCCGAAATACGTAGTGAGATAACGAGTACAGGCCGCGAGGCTGACGATCACCACGATCGCGATGACCAGCAGTGCGATGGCGACCGCGATGAAGACAGTGCTGCCATCCTCGATGCTGTGCACGGCGTCGGAACGGAACAGGACCTGGCCGATGCCGTATTGGAACGCCACACCGACGATGGGCGCGATGATCGCGAAACCGGTGAGCGACAGCGGCGCGTAACGCACCCAACTCGCCCGCCAATGGCCGATCTCGCGAGGTGTGTACTCCGGCATGCCTTTTCGGAGCAGATCCACCGTGGCAGGTTCCGCGGCCGCGGGCGCGGCGGCGGTATGCGCGAGCAATACCGCCCGCAACTCGGGCACGGCACCCGCGGCCAACGCGTCCAGTTTGAACTTCTCACCCGAATCCGCCTGTTGCCCAGTGCCTATCGCCAGCACCGCCAGCCCGAGCACCCGATGCAGCAGATCGGCTTCGATATCGACCGATCGGATCCGCGAGCGCGGCACCGACAGCTTTTTGCGCTGAATCAGCCCGGTGCGCAACTCGACATGGGTCGGTCCGACCCGATAGGTGGTGGTGAACCAGCGCGTCAGCGCGAAGCCGACGATCAGCGCCAGTGCGATCAGACCCCATAGGTGATTGCCGGTATTGGTGCCGAGGATCACCGATACGATCAGCACCGGAATCAACTTCACCACCTCGGTGACGGGGTGTACCAACAGCATTCGCTTATCCAGCCGCAACCACGGCTGATCCGCTTCGGACGCGCCATCGGTTTCGGGCAGGTGAGCACTCACGTCGCATCCCCCCGATGCAGCGCGGCGATCTCGGTCAACCGGGTCACCGTCTGCTCGGCGACCGGCAGATCGAGCGCGGAGATCTGCACGGCCCCCGCCGATGACGCCGTCGTCACGGTCACCGTCGCCAGCCCGAGCAATCGCTCCAATGGCCCGCGTTCGGTATCGACGGTCTGCACCCGCGAAATCGGCGCCACCCGGCTCTGCACCGTCAGCCACCCGACCCGCGTGTACACCGCCTCATCGGTCACCTCCCACCGATGTACCGCATACCGCCACATAGGCACCACACCGATGCTCACCAGTGCGAGCACCACCGCCACCACGAACACCACCAGCTGTGCCCCACGGCGGTCGCCGTCGAACGCGACCCATACGATCAGCGCCACGAACGGAACGATCCACCCCAACGCGGCCTGAATCGTCCACAACACCTTGGCCTTGGGACTCGGACGCCAGGCCGGATCGGCCAAGATCGTGCGCGGCTGCGACATATCTGCCATCGTTCCACGTCGCGCGCCAATCCCCTTACGGTGCCGCCAACTATCGCTCAACGCTCCCGGACCCGCGGGGGAAGTCTTCGGCTCATCATCGGAATGGTGCGTCGTAACTCACAGTTATCAATCCCGGGCCCGGCACAACTCGGCGTCCGAGAGCCGCATACCCTCCGCGAATGCCCGTTTCCTTGCGGCCAACGCGTCGTTGTACACCACTCGTGCGCAGCCGAACGCCTGTGCCAAGGACTGCCCTTGATGGACCGAGGGGTATAGGCGGAACTTGTGCCGCAACTGCATGGCGACGATTCTGGGACCACGGTCTGACAAGTTGGGAGAGGCACTCGAGCCACGAGAACCCGCCGCGGCATTGTGCGCCGACGAGCAGAGTCAGCTGGCCCGTACCCGTCGGAATACCGTGGCGTGGCGGACGGTTGTCCTCGCTCAAAGCCCTCGGAAGGAGACAGGTCCGGATGGTTAGCGCATGATCGAGGACGTGACCGAACTGCCGAACCCGAGCATTCCCTCCCCGCCGCCCGCTCAGTCCGCTATGCGTCGGGCGCTGCGGCGTGCTCGGGATGGCGTGACTCTGAACGTGGACGAGGCCGCAGTGCTGCTGCACGCGCGCGGCGACGACCTCGTCGACCTGAGCCGCAGTGCTGCTCGGGTGCGTGATGCCGGATTGGCATCGGCGGGGCGGCCGAAGACCATCAGTTACTCGCGCAACGTCTTCATCCCGCTGACCAGGCTGTGTCGGGACAAGTGTCACTACTGCACCTTTGTCACGGTGCCAGGCAAGCTGCGCGCCGAGGGCAAGGGCATGTTCCTGGAGCCTGATGAGGTGCTGGAGATCGCGCGCAAAGGTGCGGCACTCGGGTGCAAGGAGGCGCTGTTCACGCTGGGTGATCGGCCCGAGGACCGCTGGCCCGAGGCCGCGCAGTGGCTCGACGAGCGCGGCTACGACTCCACGCTGGATTACCTGCGCGCCGTCTCGATCATGGTGCTCGAGGAGACCGGCCTGCTGCCGCATCTGAATCCGGGCGTGATGAGCTGGGCGGAGATCTCCCGGCTCAAGCCGGTCGCGCAGTCCATGGGCATGATGCTGGAGACCACCGCGACCCGGCTGTTCACCGAGAAGGGCAACTGCCACTACGGCAGTCCGGACAAGGATCCGGCGGTCCGGTTGCGCGCCATCACCGACGCGGGTCGGCTCTCGGTGCCCTACACCACCGGCATTCTGGTCGGCATCGGCGAAACACTGACCGAGCGCGCCGAGTCGATCATGGCGATTCGTAAGCAGCACAAGGCATTCGGGCATATTCAGGAAGTGATCATCCAGAACTTCCGGGCCAAGGACGACACCGCCATGCGCGATGTCCCCGACGCGGGCCTGGACGAGTTCCTGGCCACCATCGCGGTCACCCGGCTGCTGCTCGGACCCGATGTGCCGGTGCAGGCGCCGCCGAACCTGGTGTCGCACGAGGAATGTCGTGCCTTGATCGACGCGGGCATTGATGACTGGGGCGGCGTCTCGCCGGTCACCCCCGACCATGTGAACCCGGAACGGCCGTGGCCGAACCTGGATACGCTGCGCGAGATCACCGAGTCCATGGGCTACGAGCTGGTCGAACGCACCTCCGCGCACCCGAAATACGTGCGCGCGGGCAATCCGTGGGTCGATCCGCGCATCGGCGCGCACGTCGCGGCGCTCACCGATCCGAAGACCGGTCTGGCGAATCCGGACGCGCTGCCGGTCGGCCTGCCCTGGCAGGAGCCGGACGAGTCCTGGGACTCGGCCGGGCGCGTCGACCTCAACACCGCGATCGACACCGAGGGTCGAAATACCGAGAGCCGCAGTGATTCCGGGCTCGGCCAGGATATCGTCGGGGCCTTCGGCGACTGGGACACCATCCGCGAGCAGGCTCGTGATCTCGCCGTCGCGACACCGGAGCGGCTCGATTCGGAGGTGCTGGCCGCGCTGCGGGCCGCCGAGCACGATCCGGCCGGCCTCACCGACGCCGAGTACCTCGCGTTGGCCACGGCGGAGGGACCGGCGCTGGACGCGGTGGCCGCGCTGGCCGACCAACTGCGTCGCGATGTCAACGGCGACGAGGTCACCTACGTGGTGAACCGGAATATCAACTTCACCAATATCTGCTACACCGGCTGCCGCTTCTGCGCGTTCGCCCAGCGCAAGGGTGACGCCGACGCGTTCACCCTGAGCATGGACGAGGTCGCCGACCGCGCCTGGGAGGCGCATGTCGACGGCGCGACCGAGATCTGCATGCAGGGCGGTATCGATCCGGACTTGCCGGTCACCGGCTACGCCGATCTGGTGCGGGCGATCAAGGCGCGGGTCCCGTCGATGCATGTGCACGCCTTCAGCCCGATGGAGATCGTGAACGGCGCGTCCCGCGGCGGGCAGAGCATCCGCGATTGGCTGGTCGCGCTGAAGGAAGCCGGGCTGGACACGATTCCCGGCACGGCCGCGGAGATCCTCGATGACGAGGTCCGCTGGGTGCTCACCAAGGGCAAACTGCCCACCTCCGCGTGGATCGAGGTGATCACCACCGCACATCAGGTGGGTCTGCGCTCCAGCTCCACGATGATGTACGGCCACGTCGACAATCCGAAGCATTGGGTCGGGCATCTGCGGGTGCTGCGCGGAATCCAGGACGAGACGGGCGGTTTCACCGAATTCGTGCTGCTGCCATTCGTGCATCAGAGTTCGCCGCTGTATCTGGCGGGCGCGGCGCGGCCGGGGCCGACCATCCGGGACAACCGGGCGGCGCACGCCCTGGCGCGGATCATGCTGCACGGCCGGATCGACAATATCCAGACCAGCTGGGTGAAGCTCGGCACCGCGGGTACCCGGACCATGCTCAACGGCGGCGCCAACGATCTGGGCGGTACGTTGATGGAGGAGACCATCTCCCGCATGGCCGGATCCCAACACGGGTCCGCCAAGACCGTCGCCGAACTCACCGAGATCGCCGATGGCATCGGCCGTCCGGTGCGCGAGCGCACCACCACCTACGGGGTGCCGCAACGGAAGATCTCTGCGGCGCTGCCACTGTCGGTGGGCTAGCGGCACCGGGCCGATACCAGACTCCCGGTCGTCGCGCTGTGGCGATCCGCAAAGATGCGGATGCAAGGGGGGTTTCGTATCCACCGAGTGGCGTGCGGAACAAAGTTAGTTAGGACAGGCTGACCGGGAGTAACCTGAGCTGCCGGGATAGTGTGACGCCGGGCGGATTATCCCCGTGAGGACAGACTAGGAGAGCGGCAGTGCCGTACATCATCGCTGAACCGTGCGTTGACGTGAAGGACAAGGCATGCATCGAAGAATGCCCCGTGGACTGCATCTACGAGGGTGGTCGCATGCTGTACATCCATCCCGACGAGTGCGTGGACTGTGGTGCATGTGAGCCGGTGTGCCCGGTGGAGGCGATCTTCTACGAAGACGACACCCCGGATCAGTGGAGCGGTTACGTGAACGCCAATGTCGACTTCTTCGACGAGCTGGGTTCGCCCGGCGGCGCGACGAAGGTCGGCAAGGTGGATTACGACCCGCCGTTCATCAAAGAGCTGCCGCCGATGGCGAGTGAATGAGCTCTGACGTGTCGTCGCGTCGCCGGGTCAGCGGTCTGCTACCCGATTTTCCCTGGGACACCATCGCGGCGGTGAAGGCGAAGGCCGCCGCGCATCCGGACGGGATTGTCGACCTGTCGGTCGGCACTCCGGTCGATCCGGTGGCCCCGTTGATCCGCGCGGCGTTGAGTTCGGTCGCCGACGTGCCCGGTTATCCGACCACGCACGGCACCCCCGAACTGCGCGTGGCGGCGGTCGACGCGCTGAAGCGGCGGTACGGGATCACCGAACTCGATCCGGCCGCGGTGCTGCCGGTGATCGGTACCAAGGAACTGATCGCCGGTCTGCCGCGACTGCTCGGACTCGGCGCGGACGATCTGGTCGTCATTCCCGAGGTCGCGTACCCGACCTATGAGGTGGGTGCGCTACTGGCTGGTGCGCAGGTGGTGCGAGCCGATGGACTGACCCAACTCGGTCCGCGCTCGCCCGCCCTGATCTTTGTGAACTCCCCGTCGAATCCGACCGGGAAGGTGCTCGGTGTCGAGCATCTGCGCAAGGTCGTGGCTTTCGCGCGGGAACGCGGCGCGATCGTGGCCTCCGACGAGTGCTACCTGGGCCTGGCCTGGGACGGACGAGCAGTCTCCATCCTCGACCCGGAAGTGTGCGACGGCGACCACACCGGTCTGCTGGCGGTGCACTCGCTGTCGAAGACCTCCAACCTGGCCAGCTACCGGGCCGGGTTCGTGGCGGGTGATCCGGAGCTGGTCGCCGAACTGCTCGAGGTGCGCAAGCACTCCGGAATGATGGTGCCGTTCCCGATCCAGGCGGCCATGACCGCGGCGCTCGGCGACGACACCCACGAGGCGCAGCAGCGCGAGCGCTACCGTGTGCGGCGCGAGGTGCTGCGAAAGGCCTTGCAGGCTGCCGGTTTCCGTATCGATCACTCGGCGGCGGGCCTCTATCTGTGGTCCACCCGGGGTGAGCCCTGCCGGACCACACTGGACTGGCTGGCCGAGCGCGGCATCCTCGCCGCCCCCGGCGACTTCTACGGACCGGGCGCCGGCGAGTACGTGCGCATCGCACTGACCGCGAGCGACGAGCGCGTCGCCGCGGCGGCGCGACGCCTCACGGCCGACTAGGCGTTCTTTGTCATCTCGGTGTCGCCGACACGGCCCGCAGTCGCACGCGACGACCGTGGAACGGCGTTAGCCTGGAGTATGGACGCTGTCACGGTAGTCCCTATTCCGAGCAACGAGCCGGTGCACTCGTATGCGCCAGGCAGCCGTGAGCGGGAGCTGCTGACCACCAAGCTCACCGACATCGCCGCCGAATCCCTCGATATTCCGCTGGTCATCGGTGGTAAACACCGACCGGGCATCGGGGCTCGGCACGATATCGTCGCCCCACACCTACACCGGCAGGTGCTCGGCACCTACACCGACACCACCCATTCCGAAGCCAGCGGAGCCATCGAGGCCGCGCTCGCGGCGGCGCCCGGTTGGCGGACCATGGCCTTCGACCAGCGCGCCGCCATCTTCCTGCGGGCGGCCGATCTGCTGGCCGGGCCGTGGCGCGAGACGGTCGCCGCCGCGACCATGCTCGGTCAATCCAAGACAGTCCAGCAGGCCGAGATCGACGCACCGTGCGAGCTGGTCGACTTCTGGCGGTTCAATGTGGCCTTCGCGCGCCAGATTCTGCAGCAGCAGCCGCAATCCAGCGCCGGGGTGTGGAACCAGATGGACTACCGCCCGCTGGAGGGCTTCGTCTATGCGATCACCCCGTTCAATTTCACCGCGATCGCCGGAAATCTGCCGACCGCGCCCGCGCTGATGGGCAATACCGTGGTGTGGAAGCCCTCGCCGACGCAGACGCTCTCGGCGTTCTACACGATGCGGCTGCTCGAGGCGGCCGGACTGCCGCCGGGCGTCATCAATATGGTGACCGGCGACGGTGTCGAGCTGTCGGAGGTCGCGCTGGCCGATCCGCGGCTGGCGGGTATCCATTTCACCGGGTCCACCAAGACATTCCAGTTCCTGTGGTCTCAGGTCGGCACGAATATCGGCCGCTACCATTCGTATCCACGGTTGGTCGGGGAGACCGGTGGCAAGGATTTCATCGTCGCGCACCCGTCCGCCGACCCGGATGCCTTGCGTACCGCGCTGATTCGCGGCGCCTACGAATATCAGGGCCAGAAGTGCTCGGCGGCCTCGCGCGCCTATATCGCGCGGTCGGTATGGCGCACGATAGGCGATGACTTCCTCCAGCTCACCCGCGAGCTCAGCTACGGCGATGTGTCCGATCTGACGAATTTCGGTGGGGCGCTGATCGATCGGCGCGCCTACGACAAGAATGTGGCCGCCATCGAACGGGCCAGGTCGGCGGGCATCGCCATCGCGGCGGGCGGCGAATACGACGACAGCGAGGGCTGGTTCGTGCGGCCGACGGTGCTGCTGGTGGACGATCCGCATGACGAGGCCTTCGCCACCGAGTACTTCGGCCCGATCCTCGCGGTGCACGTCTATGACGACGCCGAACCCGGCTCCTACGCCGCGATGCTGGCCGAAGTGGAGTCGGCCGCACCGTACGCGCTGACCGGCGCGATCTTCGCCCAGGACCGCCACGCCGTCGAACAGGCCTCGGCCGCACTGCGCTTCGCGGCCGGCAACTTCTACGTCAACGACAAGCCGACCGGCGCGGTGGTCGGTCAGCAGCCCTTCGGCGGTGCGCGCGCCTCCGGCACCGACGACAAGGCGGGTTCACCGCTCAACCTGCTGCGCTGGGTGGCGCCGCGCACGATCAAGGAGACCTTCGTGCCGCCGGGTGAGCACCGGTATCCGCACATGGAGTCGGAATGAACCCGCTGCGGCCGGTCATCCTCGCGGCGTCGGCCTCACCCCGGATGAAGCGGGTGCTCACCGGAACGCCGATCACGGCGGAGATCGTGCGGCGCTTCGTGGCAGGGGAGGGCCGCGACGAGTTGATCCCGGTGGTGCGCGAGCTGCTGGCGAGCCGTCGGCTGATCAGCGTCGACTTCCTCGGCGAGAACACCACCGACCGCGCCCAAGCCGATGCCACGGTCACCGAATACCTTTCGCTCATCAACGATTTGGCGGCGTTGAACGGTGCGACCGGTGCGGCGGCGCGTACCGAGGTGTCGGTGAAATTGTCCGCGCTCGGGCAGGCACTGGCCCCGGACGGTCCCGCGATCGCCACCGAGAACCTGCGCATCCTGTGCACCGAGGCGGTTCGGGCCGGGGTGTGGGTCACGGTCGACGCCGAGGACCACACCACCACCGATGCCACCCTCGCCACGATTCGCGAGTTGCGGGCCGAATTCCCTTGGCTGGGTGCGGTATTGCAGGCGTATCTACATCGCACCGAGGCGGACTGTCGGGAGCTGTCCGGCCCGGATTCCCGAATTCGCCTGTGCAAGGGCGCCTATCGGGAACCGCATACCGTCGCCTACCAGCGCTCCGCCGAGGTTACCGACTCCTACCTGCGCTGTCTGGAGATCCTGATGGGCGGCGACGGCTACCCGATGGTGGCCACCCACGATCCGGTGCTCATCCTCGCCGCCGAGCAGTTGGCCGCCGAAACCGGCCGTGGCCCAGACTATTTCGAGCATCAGATGCTCTACGGTATTCGCGACGTCGAGCAGCTGCGGCTGGCCGCGAGCAACACCATGCGGGTGTATGTGCCCTATGGCAGCCAGTGGTACGGCTATCTGACACGCCGCCTCGCCGAACGCCCGGCCAACCTCACGTTCTTCCTGCGCGCGCTGGTCAGCAAGTCCTGACTACAGCGTGTCTCCCGATCGTCGAGTTGGGAGGCACCGTCCTTCTCGGACGTCCTCGACTCACGCTGGTTACCTCAACTTACATCGAGGTCAAGTCAGCCGAGGAGTTTCTTCTGCACCTTGCCCATGGCATTGCGGGGCAGCGAATCCACCACCCGGACCTCGCGCGGGCGCTTGTGTACCGAAAGTTGTTCGGCCACCTGCTCGATGAGGCTCTTCTCGATGGAATCCGGTGCGGCGCCGCGCAGTACGACGAACGCGACGACGCGCTGCCCCAGGTCGGCGTCGGGCAGGCCGACCACCGCGGCCTCCGCGACATCGGGATGTCCGAGCAGTACGGTCTCGACCTCGCCCGCGCCGATGCGATAGCCACCGGACTTGATGAGATCGACCGACTCCCGGCCGACGATGCGATGGTAGCCGTCGGCGTCGATGGCCGCGACATCGCCGGTCTTGAACCAGCCGTCATCGGTCCAGCATTCGGCGGTCGCCGCCGCCCGGTTGTAATACCCGTCGAACAGCATCGGACCGCGGACCTGCAAGCCGCCGATGCTCTCGCCATCATGCGGGACGTCCGCGCCCGCCTCATCGCGCAGCCGAGTCCGCACGCCCACAACAGGAGTGCCGACCCACCCGGGGCGGCGTTCCCCATCGGCACGAGTGGAGAGCGTGATCATTGTTTCGCTCATGCCGTAGCGCTCGATCGGCGCGTGGCCGGTGAGTTCGCGCAGCCGCTCGAAGACCGGCACCGGCAGCGGTGCACTGCCCGAGACGAGCAGCCGCGCATCGGCCAATCGTCTTGCCGCATCGGGATCTTCGACGACGCGCGACCACACCGTCGGCACCCCGAAATAGAGCGTGCCGCGGGCCTGCGCATACGCCTGCGGCGTCGGCTTCCCGGTGTGGATCAGTGGACTGCCCACCCGCAGCGGACCCAATACGCCGAGGATCAGACCGTGCACATGAAACAGCGGGAGTCCATGCACGAGAACGTCATTCGCCGTCCAAGCCCACGCATCGGCGAGCGCGTCCAACCCGGCCGCGACGGCGCCGCGATTGAGCACGACGCCCTTTGGCAAACCGGTGGTCCCTGACGTGTAGAGCACGAATGCCGGTGCGGCCGAGTCGGGTTCGGGATAGGTGTGCCAGGAGCGGGCATGCACACGCACCGGCACCACCGGCAGCGTCGAACCCTCGGGCGCTTCGCCGAGCCACGCCTGAGCACCCGAATCGGTGAGGATATGCGCCAGCTCGGCGGTCCCGGAGTCCGGCGGCACCGGCACCACCGTCACACCCGCGATGAGGCAGCCGACCACCGCGAGCACCGTGGTCACCGTCGGCCGGGCCAACACCGCCACCCGATCCGCGCGCGCGATCCGCTCGGCCACCGATGTGGCCGCGCCGAGCAGATCGCTGCGCGACAAGGTTGTCCCATCGATGGTGACGGCATCGGGAATATCCGCCCCGGCGGCGACGGCGAGCGGGTTGAGCGAACGAAGCAGCAGCGGCGGACCGAACGACATTCGCTCACGCTACTTCGCGAGTACTCGACCCGACCATTCCGCCCACCACGACACGACCGGCCGAATGTGACCGTTGACACCCCACTGAGGCAGTGAGAATGTTGACCCATATCCTTCTCGCCGACGAGAACGGGGTCGACGATGACCAGTCCGCTCGGAAAACCCGCGTCCACCTTCGATGTCGAGCAGTACATCGACGGCATCGCGGCATTCTTCGGCGGCACGGCGAATGTCATCCTGCAGCTCAGCACGTTGCCGGTCGGCTATGGCGTCCTGGAGAGCACCGTCGACAGCGGCAAGGTCATGCTGCATCCGTTCAAACGGCTGCGCACCACCGTCACCTACCTCTCGGTCGCCATGCTCGGTACCGACGACGAGCGTACGGCCTATCGCGACGCCGTCAACGAATCGCACCGCTCGGTGAAGTCGAGCGCGGCGAGTCCGGTGAAGTACAACGCCTTCGACCCGAAACTGCAGCTCTGGGTGGCCGCCTGCCTGTATTGGGGCGCGCGCGATATCTACGAGCGCATGCACGGCCCGATGAACGAGACCGACGCTACGGCCTTCTATTACTACGGCGCTCGCCTGGGCACGACACTGCAGATGCGCCCGGAGGCGTGGCCCGCCGACCCCGCCGCTTTCGACGCGTACTGGGCCGAGCACTTGGCGAAGACCACCATCGATCCCCCGATCCGCGACTACTTCAACGACCTCATCGATCTGAAGATGCTCCCGCTCCCCGCCCGCTGGCCCTTCGCCCGATTCCACCGCTTCGTGGTCACCGGCCTGCTGCCCGCGCACGTACGCGACCAGATGGGCATGACCTGGAGCGCGCGCGAGGATCGGATACTCGCCGGACTCCTGCACGCGCTGGGTTCGGTGACGGCGCGAATGCCGAAGCAGGCCAGGATGTTTCCGATCAACGCCTACCTGTGGGACCTGCGCGTCCGGCGGCGGCTCGGTCTGCGCCTGGTCTGACTAGATCCGGAACGATACGGCGACGTGGTCGCGCGCGAACCGCCGCATCGCGGCGTCATCATCCAGCGGGATGACCGTCTGCGGCGTCAGCGCCATCGACAGCGCAGTCCGCGCGACCATCTCGGCGAGCGGCGCCGGGTCGTACTCGGGCAGCTTGCCCTCGTCCTGTAGCCGGGTGATGAATTCGGCCAGATAGTCACGGCCGAGCTCGATGACCGGGGCACCCTTGACCGTCATATACGGCAGCACGATCTCCGGCTCGGTCTTCAACAGGCGCTCCAGCAACTTGTTGCCGCGCAACCCGTCCAGGAAGACGACGAACAATTCGACGATCTGATCCTCGGCGCCGGCGTCCCGATCGACCTGCCGCTGCAACGCGGCGTCCACCTGGTCGATGAACTGCCGCGCCTGCCACAGCGCGACCGCCTGAATGAGATCGGCCTTGCTCGCGAAGCGCCGATAGAGCGTGGCCAGCGAAAGTCCGCACCGCCGTGCGACTTCGACCATGCTGGTCCGCTTGATGCCGAAGTCCAGAAACGCCAGCAAGGCAGCGTCCAGCACCCGTGTTTGATTGCGGTCCTCTAGACCGGTGCTACGCACCAGGGCCAGCAGTCTGGTCAGCCTCGCCATAATTCCCACCTATTCCGGTCCGGTGACACGATGACACCGCTAGCATCGCATGCCATCAGCCACTGCCACCCCGGAACCCCGGGATAGCGCGCCGATAGCGTAATTGACAGCGCTTCGTGGCAATGAGAAGGTTGATGTCAAATCTTCTCACCGACCGCGCATCGACCTGACGGCCACAGAAAGACGAGGTCAACGATGACCGAACCACTGCGCGACGACTACCGGTCGCATCCTGACCGCATCGGCCCGACCCCCGTCGAGCCCATAACTCCGGAAACCGTCGAAGATTACATCGACGGCATCGCGGCATTCCTGGGCGGCACCGCCAATGTGATCATGCAGTTGAGCCTGCGCCCGGTCGGACGCGGCGTGCTGGAGAGCACCGTCGACAGCGGCAAGGTCACCCTGCATCCGATCAAACGGCTGCGCACCACATTGAGTTATCTCGCGGTGGCACTGATGGGTTCGGAGGACGAGCGGACGCGCTACCGGGACGCGGTCGACCAGTCCCATCGCGCCGTGCGCTCGACCGCGGCGAGCCCGGTGCAGTACAACGCCTTCGACCCCGCCCTGCAACTGTGGGTCGCCGCCTGCCTCTACTGGGGTATCGAGGACCTCTACGCCCGCCTGCACGGCCCGATGAAACCCGATGTCGCCGAGGCCTTTTACCGGTACTGCGCCCGACTCGGCACCACCCTGCAGATGCAACCGGAGATGTGGCCCGCCGACCGCGCGGCGTTCCATCGGTATTGGGACGAGAACCTGCCCAAACACGGTATCGAGCCCGCCCTGCGCGACTACTTCAACGACCTCATCGACCTGAAGATGTTGCCGCGACCGATTCGGTTCGTCTTCGCCGGACTGCAGCGGTTCATCGTGGTGGGCCTGCTGCCGCAGCACCTGCGCGACGAGATGCGGATGACCTGGACCGAAGCCGATCAGCGCCGCTTCGACCGAATGCTGCGCACTATCTCCGCGGTACACCGCCGACTACCGAAGCTGGTGCGGATGTTCCCGTTGAATGCCTACATGTTCGATGTGCGAAGGCGCATCCGTTCGGGTAAACCGCTCGTGTAGGGCGGCCCAACCGAGCGATCGTTTGACAGGCTATCGAGACGATGAGAAGGTTGACCACAAATCTTCTCATCGCTCTATCGTCGCCGACCGACCCGGAAAGCCGAGGCCAACGATGACCTTGCCCCTTCGCGAGGAGCCGCCCGAACCCCCAGCCACCTGCCGCTACGGCACCGTCGACGAGTTCGCCATGGACGAATTGTGGAGCGGCGTAGCGGCTTTCCTCGGCGGCACGGCCAATGTCATCCTGCAACTCAGCCTGAAGCCGGTCGCCTATGGCGTCATGGAGAGCACGGTCGAGTCCGGCCGGATCGATGTGCACCCGTGGAAGCGGACGCGCACCACCCTGACCTATCTCGCGGTGGCGCTGATGGGCACCGAGGAGGATCGCGCGCTCTACCGTGCGGCCGTCAACGGCTCACATCGAGCGGTTCATTCCGAGCCCGGCGCTCCGGTCAAATACAACGCCTTCGACCCGAAGCTGCAACTGTGGGTCGCGGCCTGTTTGTATTGGGGCGTAGTCGATCTGGAGGAACGACTGCACGGCCCGATGGACGAGGATGCCGCGGAGGTGTTCTACCAGTACGCCGCTCGGCTCGGCACCACCCTGCAGATGCGGCCGCAGATGTGGCCCGCCGATCGAAAAGCGTTCCAGGAGTACTGGAATACCAATCTCGCGACCAGGACGGTCGACGCGCGCACCCGCGCGTACTTCAACGATCTCATCGATCTGAAGATGGTCGCCTGGCCGTTGCGCGTTTTCGTCCCGCTGCAGCGGTTCTTCGTCACCAGCCTGCTGCCGCCGCACCTGCGTTCCGAAATGCGGATGAACTGGACCGTGCGCCAGGATCGCTTCGCCAACCGGGTGCTGCGCGTCATCGGCGCCGTGCACCGCCGACTTCCGAAGCTGATCAGGCTGTTTCCGATGAACTTCTACCTGTACGACATGCGCAGGCGGCACCGGCTCGGCAAGCCGCTGGTCTAGTCGTTGGCGTGCAAGGCGGCGTTCAGTTCGATGCCGGTGCCCTTGCGGGGGACGACCTCGACCGCGCCGGTGGTGGAGTTGCGGCGGAAGAGCAGGTTGTTCTGGCCGGCCAGCGCGGCGGCCTTGACCACGGTGCCATCCGGGGTGGTGACCTTGGTGCCCGCGGTCAGGTAGAGGCCGGCTTCCAGGACGCAGTCGTCACCGAAGGGGATGCCGAGCCCGGAGTTCGCGCCGAGCAGGGAGCGCTCACCGATGGAGATGATGGTGGTGCCGCCGCCGGAGAGGGTGCCCATGGTGGAGGCGCCGCCGCCGATATCGGAGCCGTCGCCGACCACGACGCCCGCGGAGATGCGGCCCTCGACCATCGACGCGCCGAGCGTGCCCGCGTTGAAGTTCACGAAGCCCTCGTGCATGACGGTCGTTCCCGAGGCCAGATGCGCGCCGAGGCGAACCCGGTCGGCGTCGCCGATCCGCACCCCCGAGGGCACCACGTAATCGACCATCCGCGGGAACTTGTCGATGCTGTACACGGTGACCGGCCCGCGAGCGCGCAGCTTGGCGCGCGTAGCCTCGAAACCCTCCACCGCGGCGGGACCATGATTGGTCCACACCACATTGCTGAGCAGCCCGAACTGCCCGTCCAGGCTCACCTCGTGCGGCTTGACCAACCGATGCGAGAGCAGATGCAGCCGCAGGTAGACATCGTGCGCGTCGACCGGTGCCGCGGACAGATCAGCGATCGTGGTCCGCACCGCGATCACATCGACCCCGCGTGCCTCGTCGAATCCGAGCAGCGCCGCGTACTCCGCGGGCGCGTCGTCCAGGCGCTTGGTACCGGTGTCGCCGAACGCGCCCAGCTCCGGGTTGGGGTACCAGGTATCCAAGACGGTCCCGTCCGCGGTCACATTGGCGATACCGACTGCTGCTGCTCCCTGAATGCTCACGTCACAAGAGGTTACCCACTTGCCCGCCACCGTGGTGAGCCACGTCGACCGGTCGCGGTCGTAGGCTGGGCGCGTGACCATCGACTTGCGCGCCGACCCCATCACACTGACCGCGGCTCTGGTCGACATTCCGAGTGTGTCGCAGGACGAGGCGGCTATCGCTGACGTCGTCGAGCGGGCGCTGCGCGAGCAGACGCGGGGGTTCGAGGTCTTGCGGCACGGCAACGTGGTGCTCGCCCGCACCGACCACGGGCGGCCGACGCGCGTCATCCTCGCCGGGCACCTGGATACCGTGCCCATCGCCGACAACGTGCCGAGCCGGTTCGTCGATGAGGCAGGGGAGCGACAGCTCTATGGCTGCGGCACCGTCGATATGAAATCCGGTGACGCGGTGTTCCTGCATCTGGCCGCGACCGTCGCCGAACCGGTGCACGATCTGACCCTGATCTTCTACGACTGCGAGGAGATCGCCGCGAAGTACAACGGCCTCAATCACATCGAGCGCGACCTGCCCGACTGGCTCGTCGGCGATCTCGCGATCCTCGGCGAACCGTCCGGCGGCGTCATCGAAGCGGGCTGCCAGGGCACCCTCCGCGTTCGCCTCACGACGCCGGGCGTGCGCGCCCATTCGGCGCGATCCTGGAAGGGCGACAACGCGATTCACCGCTTGGCCCCGGTGCTGCGGCGACTCGCCGACTACAAGGCGCGCGAGGTCGATATCGACGGTTGCGTCTACCGCGAGGGCCTGTCCGCGGTCCGCGTCTCCGGTGGCGTCGCGGGCAATGTGATTCCGGACGAGGCCGAGGTCGACGTGAACTTCCGCTTCGCCCCCGACCGCACCGTCGAGCAGGCCGCCGACCACGTCCGCGCGGTCTTCGACGGACTCGAACTCGGCTTCGAGGTCACCGATGCCGCGGCGGGCGCACTGCCCGGCCTGTCCGCCCCCGCCGCCAAGGACCTGATCGCCATTGTCGGCACCGACAGCGTGCGCGCCAAATACGGCTGGACCGACGTCGCACGCTTCGCCGCCCGCGGCATCCCGGCCGTGAACTTCGGCCCCGGCGACCCCAACCTCGCCCACAAGCGCGACGAACACGTCCCCACCGCCCAGATCACCTCGGTCACCGAGGTGCTGCGCGGCTACCTCACCGGCGCTCGCTGAATTCGTGCCGCAAAGCATGCACATATGTCGGCAGCAAACGAGCGGCCCCGGTCCTCGACCGTCGAGGGCGGGGCCATGGTCGTCCATACCTACTGGTGTTTCCGCGTTGCCCGCCGATGGCTGCCTGTCGTGGCAGTGGGACGTAAGTTGTCTGCACAGAAGTAGACGGCTATCAGAATTCGCGGGCCCGCCTGCGCCGAGTCATCGGTGCTAGCCCTTGGGCGCTCGGGCCGCGGCGACATCGGCCGCGTATTCGTCGTAGGCGGGGACGTAGCCGTCGGAGCGCCCCGCGAGGACGTACAGCGTGCTGTCGGCGTCGGGCGCATAACCCTGCTTGCGGAGTTCGACCTTGCGGCTCTTGAACGTGGAAGTCTGCTCCAGCTCGGCGACGACCCGGATGAACAGGGGCACTGCGTAGCCGGGCAACCGCGAGTAGGCCAGTTCGGCCAGTGCGCGGCCGTCGAATTCGGCGCCCGGGTACAGGGTCACCGCCGCCATGCCCGCCTTGCCGTCGGTACCGGGGATATCCGCCCCGAAGACGACCGCCTGCGAGATTGCGTCGGATTCGGCCAGCGCGCCCTCGACCTCGGTGGTGGCGACGTTCTCGCCCTTCCAACGAAAGGTGTCGCCCAGCCGGTCGACGAAGGCGATGTGGTGCCAGCCTTGATCGCGGACGAGGTCGCCGGTATCGAACCAGACGTCGCCGTCGGTGAAGCCGTCGCGGACCAGCTTCGCCTCGGACGCGGCCTTATCGGTGTAGCCGTCGGCCGGCGAGCGGTCGGTGACCTGGGCCAGCAGTAGGCCGACGCCGCCGCGGGGCACACGGCGCAGCCGACCGTTCTTATCGCGCTTGGCCTTTCCGGTCGCGTCGTCGTATTCGACGATGGCGTAGGGCAGCGGTCCGAAGCCGGCGGTGCGGTCCACCCCGAACGCATTGACGAAGGCGATATTCACTTCACTGGCGCCGTAGAACTCGACGATCCGGTTGATGCCGAAGCGGTTCTTGAACTCGTCCCACAGTTCCGGGCGTAGGCCGTTGCCGACTGCGAGCCGGACGCGGTGCTGCCGATCGGTCGGCTTGACCGGCTGATTGAGCAGGTAGCGGCACAGTTCACCGATGTAGATGAACGCGGTCGCCTGCTCGCGGATGATCTCGTCCCAGAATCGGGAGGCGGAGAACTGCTTGCCGAGTGCGAAGGTGCCGCCCGCGGCGAGGACCGACGACAGCGCGACGGTGAGTGCGTTGTTGTGGTAGAGCGGCAGGCAGCAATACAGCGTGTCATTGCCGCGCAGGCGAATTCCGAGTCCGCCGAGTCCGGACATGCTCTTGGTCCAGCGCAGGTGGGTCATCACGCTGGCCTTGGGCAGTCCGGTGGTGCCGGAGGTGAAGATCAGGAAGGCGCGTTCCTTGGCGGTGATCTGCACGCAGCTCGGCGGGTCGGCGGCGTCCGCGTCCTCGGCGGCCTTGTGTAGATCCTGCGAAAAGAGCACGTTGGCAAGGGGTTCCGCGAGTGAGTCCAAGGCCGCTCGGCATTCCTCGCCGACAATGTTCAGCACGCTGTCGAGTAGCCCGAAGCTGTGGGCGAGCACCTGGTCGCGCTGATGGTGGTTCAGCAGGCCGACGGTCGCACCGAGTTTCACGGAGGCCAGCACCACGAACAGCGTTTCGGGGCGGTTGGTCATCAGCACGCCGACCACGTCACCGCGGCGCACGCCCCGGTCCGCGAGCACTGCCGCATACCGGTTCACCTGGGCATTGGCCGAGCCGTAGCTGACGCTCGTGCCCTCGAACCGCAGGAACGGACGGTCCGGATGCCGGTGTGCGGTGCGTTGGAAGTACAGACCGACCGAGGACTCGTCGTCCGGCCCCACCCGCATGCCGCGTGCGCCACGCAGCATGGATGGCGCGTCGAAGGCCATGCGCGGCAACTGTTTCGCGATATCGAATAGGCTGACCGTCGGGCGGGCGTCGGTGCTCACTGCGTGCAATCTCCTCGTCGAAGGCGGTGCCGTGCTCGGAGTTTCGGTCAGGGTTCGCGCGCCGCACCGGGGTTCAGTGCGGCGAAGGCCGCTGCCAGATCGTTGGCCACGGTGATCCGGTCCCTGGCTGACTGAGACACGAACTCCCGATCGTAGAGCTCGTCCAACCAGCTGAACAGACCTCGGAAGAAGCCGTCCGCATCGAGCACCACCACCGGCTTGTCGTGCTGGCCGAGGTAGCCGCCGGTCCAGGTTTCGAAGAATTCCTCGAGGGTGCCGATGCCGCCGGGCAGGGTGAGGAAGGCGTCGGCGCGATCCTCCATGACCTGTTTGCGCTGGCGCATGGTGTCGGTGACGATCAGCTCATCGGCGTCGACATCGGCTACTTCCTGGTGCACCAGGTGTTTCGGGATCACGCCGATGGTGTGCGCGCCGCCGGCGCGGGCGCCGGTCGCGACCGCGCCCATCATCGAGACGTGACCGCCGCCGGAGACCAATTGCCAACCGCGCCTCGCGATCTCGGTGCCGACGCGGGCCGCGAGCGCGAGCAGGGCTTGGTCGGCGGTGCTGGCCGAACAGTAGACGCAGACCGCGTACGGGCGCTCACTCACCACTGATCCTCCGTACCGATGGCATCGGCGCGATTGTCCGCTTCGGCCGTCGCCTGGATGATTTGCACGACCTCCTCGACACTGTCGGTGACGTGCAGCAGGCCGAGGTCGCCGGGTGCGATCTTGCCGGAGCCGCCCAGCGAATCGCGCAGCCAGTCCACCAGTCCGGCCCAGTATTTGCTGCCGAACAGGATGATCGGGAAGCGGGTGATCTTTCGGGTCTGCACCAGGGTCAGCGCCTCGAAGAGCTCATCCAGCGTGCCGAATCCGCCCGGCAGACAGATGAATGCCTGCGAGTACTTCACGAACATGGTCTTGCGGGCGAAGAAGTAGCGAAAGTTGATGCCCAGATCGACCCACTCGTTGAGGCTCTGCTCGAAGGGCAACTCGATGCCGAGTCCGATCGAGTACCCGCCCGCCTCCGACGCACCGCGGTTGGCCGCCTCCATCACACCCGGGCCGCCGCCGGTGATCACCGCGAATCCGGCTTGTGCCAGCGCGCCACCGATGGCCATGGCGGCGTGGTACTCCGGATGACCGGCCGGAGTGCGGGCCGAGCCGAATACGGTGACCGCGCGCGGCAGTTCGGCCAGCGCGCCGAAGCCCTCGACGAATTCGGCCTGGATGCGCAGTACCCGCCACGGATCGGTATGCACCCAATCGCTGGGATCGTGCCTGTCCAGGAGGTGCTGGTCGGCGGTGCCGCCCGGCTTGCGATCGCGGCGGAACATGATCGGTCCGCGGAATTTGGGTGTCGACTTCGGCGTGCTTGCGATCTCGTTGTCGGCGGCTTCGGTGGACATGGCGCCCACGCTACCGTTCACCCTCGCTGGGCCGCCGCCCAAGTGTCGCCGGTCGCCGGGTGCGCTGACGACCGGAGAGCATGTGCCCACAGGCCGTTGGGCGCACCCGACCAGATATCCAGGTGCGGGCGAGATCGGTTGTCGCGCGTCCCAAGAATCCATCGTCCACAACCGTTCCCTCGGGCCGTGTTACAGGACTAGGTACAGTCGGAGCCATGTTCAGCCCCACCGCAGCGCCGCTTCCGACCTTGTGCGGCAAGCCGGTGGCGACGGATCGGGCGCTGGTGATGGCCATCGTCAATCGCACCCCCGACTCGTTCTACGACAGGGGTGCCACATTCACCGACGCGGCCGCCATGGACGCGGTCGCGCGGGCGGTCGACGAAGGCACCGACCTGGTCGACATAGGCGGGGTGAAGGCCGGGCCGGGCACCCTGGTCGACGCGGTCGAGGAGGCCCGCCGGGTGGTCCCGTTCGTCGCGGCGATCCGGGACAAGTACCCGGAGCTACTGATCAGCATCGACACCTGGCGGGCCGAAGTGGCCGAGGCCGCGGTGACCGCGGGCGCGGATCTGATCAACGACACCTGGGCGGGGGCCGACCCGGATCTGGTCCGGGTGGCCGCCGATCGCGGCGTCGGGATCGTGTGCAGCCACACCGGCGGGGCGGTCCCGCGCACCCGGCCGCATCGGGTGCGCTACGCCGATGTGGTGGCAGAAGTAACCGAAACCGTGCTCCGCGCCGCAGAACATGCGGTGGCAGCCGGGGTTCGCAAGGATTCGATTCTGATCGATCCGACCCATGATTTCGGCAAGAACACTTACCACGGGCTCGAGTTGTTGCGGGGAGTCGACGTTCTTGTAAATACCGGATGGCCAGTCTTGATGGCGCTGAGTAATAAGGATTTTATCGGGGAGACTTTAGGTGTCGGTCTATCCGAACGGTTGGAGGGCACATTGGCAGCAACAGCATGGTCGGCAGCCGCCGGGGCCAGAGTCTTCCGTGTCCACGAGGTTGCCGCGACCCGGCGCGTCGTGGACATGATCGCCGCGATACAGGGCATCCGGCCCCCCGCACGAACCTTGCGAGGTCTGGTATGAATTTCCATCACTCCCATAGTCGGGATTACGGCCCCGCCTGGGCGACGACGAATACTTGGGACACCCCCGATTGGACGGTCGACGAACTCGTCGCCGCCAAAGCCGGTCGCACCGTTTCCGTGGTGCTGCCCGCATTGAACGAGGAAAACACCGTCGCCGATGTGGTGGCCAGCATTCGGCCGCTGCTCGGCACCCTGGTCGACGAACTGATCGTGCTCGACTCCGGCTCGACGGATGCCACCGCCGAACGCGCGCTGGCCGCGGGCGCCGAGGTGATCAGCCGCGAACAGGCCGTCCCCGAACTCGAGCCGATGCCGGGCAAGGGTGAGGTGCTGTGGCGCTCGCTGGCCGTGACCAGCGGCGACCTCATCGCCTTCGTCGACTCCGATCTCATCGATCCGGATCCGGCCTTCGTGCCCAAACTGCTCGGCCCGCTGCTGCTGGTCGACGATATGCATCTGGTGAAGGCCTATTACCGCAGGCCGCTGCGGCAGGCCGGTGCAGTGGACGCGCATGGTGGCGGGCGCGTCACCGAACTCGTCGCCCGGCCGCTGCTGTCGGCCTTGCGCCCGGAACTGTCACAGGTGCTGCAGCCGCTCGGCGGCGAATACGCGGGCACCCGCGAACTGCTGACCTCGGTACCGTTCGCCCCCGGCTACGGCGTGGAGATTGGCCTGCTCCTGGACACCTACGACCGCCTCGGCCTGTCCGCGATCGGTCAGGTGAACCTGGGCGTGCGCACGCACCGCAACCGCCCGCTCGCCGATCTCGGCGTGATGAGCCGCCAGATCCTCGGCACCGTGCTCGGCCGCAGCGGTGTCCCGGATTCCGGTGCGGCGCTGACCCAGTTCCCACTGATCGGCGATGCCTTCACCGCGCACAGCACCAAGGTGTCGCTGGACGATCGGCCACCGATGAATACGCTGCGCCCGGCTTGGGCCGCCGCGTAGGTTTCCGCGCCGCCGGCTAGGCGGTCGGATGGACATCGATCCCCGGGTGCCGTTGCACTCGGGGTTCGATCCGTTGATCCGGGGTTGGCGCAAACGTAAGCACGACAGCCGGTTCCGCTACGACACCGACCGTGCCGAGCCCGTCGATGCGCGGACCGTGCGGCTGCCGGGCATCGGGGACATGGGCACTCGTGCGGACATGTCCTGGCTCACCGGCCGGGGCGGCCCGCATCCTCGGTGCCACCGTTCGAAGCAGGAAGAACCTCGTTACGACAATCGAGGTTCACGCGACGGCCTGTCCCAAGCTCTCGAACGAACGGTCAGTGGTGAATCGGGCCATCCGTTCGTGCCAGTGGGCGAGCCGATCCACCGCCGCGTTCGGCGAGGATCTGGGCGGCGATGGAGATGGCGGTTTCGTCGGGGGTGTGGGCGTTGAGGTCCAGGCCGAGTGGGCTTTTCAGGTGGGACAGTTGATCGTCGCTGACACCGGCGGCGCGTAGTCGGTCGGTGCGCTCATGGTGGGTTCGGCGGGAGCCCAGTGCGCCGACAAAGGCGATTTCCTCGATTGCCAAGGCGGCCACGATCATCGGGACGTCGAATTTGGTGTCGTGGGTGAGTACACAGACCACGGTGCGGTGGTCGATGCGGCCGGCGGCGTGTTCGGCGGTCAGGTAGCGGTGGGGCCAGTCGACGACAACCTCGTGGGCGGAGGGGAATCGGGCTGGGGTGGCGAAGGTTTCGCGAGCGTCGACGACCGTGATTCGGTAGCCGAGTTGGCGGCCGGTGCGGGCGAGGGCGCGGACGAAGTCATTGGCACCCGCCAGGATCATGCGGGCCGGGGCGGCGAAGGTTTGGACGAAGACGCGAGGGCGCGGCCCGTGGACCGCTTCGCATTCGTCCGAGCCCACCAGGCCGCTGCGTCCGGCGGTGAGCAGTGCTTGCGCGTCGCGGTCGACGCCACGCCATGGTTCGGAATCGCCGGGCCGCAAGAGTTTCCAGTCCGGGGCCGCGTCCAGTGCTGTGGCCAGCGAAACCGGCGCGCCCGCGTCGATCGCCGCCCGCAATGTGACGAGCAAGGGCAGCCGTGTGCTGTCGACCCGTTCGACGAAGACTTCGATTTCACCCCCGCAGGTCAGACCCACCGCGAAACCATCGGCCTCGGCATAGCCGAACCGATCCGAAACCGCGTGCCCACTGACCAGTACTTCCCGTGCGGATTCGACCACCGCGGCCTCGACACAACCGCCCGAAAGCGACCCGAGCACCGCGCTATCGGTAACCACCATCGCCGCGCCCAACTCGCGCGGTCCCGGCCCGGTCGCATCCACGATGCGGGCCAACGCGACCGGCCCACGACCGGCCAGCAGCACCAACTGTTCGAGTATCGTGCGCACGGCAACCGATCCTTTCTCGGGCGGATCGTCACCGAACCGAAGGCGGATTCGACGTGAAACGGCAGCGTGATCGTCGCTGCCATCAGCGTAGCTACCGACCAGTTCTTATGCGCTGCGACTGAGGTCGTGTGGTCCGTCGCTGTGCTTACCCACCCCGCCGGCTTCGCCGTCTGCCATCCCCGTGTGCTCACCCACCCCGTCGGTCCCCCTGTGCGCGGGATCAGTCCGCAATGCTGCCTCCGGATCGTCCGAGTGGGCATTCGGGTGAAGTCGTTCCGCCTCCTCGGCCAACCGCGCCTGCAGGTCCGCCACAGTCACATGGGTGTGCTCGGCGGGGTGGGTGCGCACAGTACGTGGCCGGAGCAGCAGGCCTGCCGCCGTGACCAGCCCGACGACCACGATCAGTACGACAGTCACGATCACGATTGCGTTCATGGCTGCCTGCCCAAGATGCACCTCATTCGGATCCCCATCATTCGACAACCTCGCGGAGTTGGAAGCCTGTCGGGATATCGCCCATGCGGAAGTAGGTCGCGAATACCTCCGCGGCGTGTTCGGCGGTGAACACCTCGTCGGGGTAGACGCGCAGCAGATCGGGGCCGTTCGGCACATCGACACCCGGATAACCGAGGCGGTCGCCGGGCAGGCCGAGCAGGTACCGGCGGGGCCGCCCGTCGATCGTGGTGCGCAGCTCGATCGCCAGTACATCGGCCGCGCCGGTGCATTGCACATAGTCTGTGCCGGGCGCTGCGCTGATCATCGCGGTGATCTCGGCGGCGGGCATCGGGAACGGCAGCCGCGTGAGATTCACCGAGTAGTAGTCGAACCCGTTCAGCCTGCGCAGCGGACGCAGGAAGTTGGTCACGGAATCGGCGGGACCGAGGAAGAGCTTGAGTCGATCGCTGTAGGTCACACGGTGGGTGGCGGTCGTCGGTTCCGTGGCGGAACCATCGGTCTGGAGATCGAAGCCCAACCCGATTTCGGACCGAGCGGACAGCGACGCGGTTCTAGCTCTCATCGGACGTAGAACATTCATCTGGACCCACCTACCACCGTTAGTTATCGACTAGCTACTTCAGCATTGCGGTAGTCGGGGTCGGATGTAAGGTTTTGGTGATGTGGGACACATCACGGTTTGATTGCAAACCGATGTGGTCTACCTGCACTCTTCGAATACGACTGAATATATGGCGAGCTCAGCCGACGTCGGCGTCGCGTACTTGGGCGCCGCCGAATCTGATTGCCAGAAGGTGTCCGTCAAGCGAACAGCTCAGCGTCTCAGGCCCGAGTTCGATCTGGGTTCGGCGTCGTGTCGGTACACGGGGGTGAGTAGATCGGCATCGACCGGTTCCCCGGTGGCGCGGTCGTAACGGACCGCGACGAGCACCGAGAACAGATGCGTGGCAGCGCGTTCGTGCAGCGTGGCCAATCTGGTTGCGAGCAAACGGATCGCGCCGAGGGAGCCGGGTGGATGCAGACCATCGATGATCAGCGCGGTGCCGCGGCCGTCGGGGCGCGGCAGACGGGCGATATAGGCGATGTCGTGTGGTTCCGGTCCGCCCGGCCGGTATACCCGCCTGGCCGCGCGGTCCTCGATGCCGCGCCGGGCGTCCCCGGCCCGCGCCACCGCCCGCCGCAGCCGCGGATCGGCCGTGATCAACTGCCGCACACTTGGCGACAGTTCGGGCCCGCCGAGCACGATCAGCCCGTCCCGATTCAGATCGACGGGTCGTCCGGGCAGGAAGTGCTCGACCGTCGCGGTGAACCCGAGTTCGCGCAGCAACTCGACCAGTCGCTGCGCCGCGCTCGGGTCCGGAGCGCCGAGCACCCGGCCGCCACGCACCTCCGGTGCGAGCACCGTGAGCGACCCGTGCCCGAAGAACAGACCTTCCGGTGCGGGACCCTGGGTACTCACCTGGTGGATCCGCGCGCGGGAAAGTCCCGCCGCCGCACCGATTCTGGCGAAGGTCCAGCCTTCGGCATGAAGTTCCCTGATCACCGCCCTGCGGATGCGGGTGAGTTCGTTGATGGTCTGCTGGGCCGCCGCCACCCCATCGGTGGCCGCCTTGAGTCGCTCGACCTTATCTTCGATCGCGAAAACGCGCGCCACGTCATCGGCCGACATGTGCGAAGTCTAGACATCTCGACACTTCCAGGCGTCTAGCCCGGTTGACAGCTCACGTCGCGTCGGTGTCTATCGGCGGACGTTCGTTGCGCTCCAACGGCTTTTCGAGCTTGGGCATCGAGTAGTCCGGCATGCCGCTGTTGGTGCCGAGGAAGTCCTGCTTGTCCGGGATCGCCTTCTCGAAATCGCGGAAAACCGAATCGTCGCCATTCAGAAGATGTTTGGTGACCATCTGGCGCGGCGACATCTGGCGCAGCTCGTTCAGGTCGGCGAGCGGCTTACGCAGATCCTCGAATTCGGGGCCGAGTTCCTGCTGCAACTGCTGGGTCGCACCGCTGGCGTAGTCGCGAACCTTGCGCAGGCTCTGCGTGGTCCAGCGCACCGCGCCGGGCAGTCGCTCCGGGCCGAGGATCACGAGGGCGGCGACGAGGAGGATGACCATCTCGCCCCAGCTGATGTTGCTGAACACGAGACCAGGCTACCTGGGCAGAACTGCTCGAGCCGCGCCGGATCGCACCGCGCGATCAGTCCGATTCCAGCGTGACCGGCACGTCGACCTGCCTGCCATCGCGGATCAACTGCACGTTCACCGTCTCGCCGATCTTGCGCTGCTGCACGGCCACCACCAGCTCATCCGGACCGGTCACCTCGCGATCGCCGATCTTCACGATGACGTCGTTCTCGACGATCCCGGCCTTGGCCGCCGGACCGCCGGGTTCCACGTCGGCCACCGCGGCGCCACTCATCACATCGTTGGCTACCTGCTTGGTGCGGGCGCTCAGACCGATCTTGGGGTGGTGCACCTGACCGTCGCGGATCAGGGTCTGCGCGATCGAGGTCACCATATCGACCGGAATCGCGAAGCCGAGCCCGACCGAACCGCCGGTCTCACTGCGGATCGCGGTATTGATGCCGACGACCCGGCCCTCCATGTCGACCAGCGCACCACCGGAGTTACCCGGGTTGATCGAGGCGTCGGTCTGCACCGCGTCGATGACGGCCTTGGTATCGCTGCCCTCGCCGGACAGCGCCACCGGACGGTGCAGCGCGCTGACGATGCCGGAGGTGACGGTCTTGCTCAGGCCGAGCGGCGAACCGATCGCCAGCACGTCGTCACCCACCTGGACGTCCTTGGACTTGCCCAGATTCGCGACAGTGAGATTCTTCACATCGACCTTCAGCACCGCCAGATCGGTCTTCGGATCGCGCCCGACGATATTCGCGGGCACCCGGCTGCCGTCGGAGAAGGTCACCTGGATGGCGGCCCGGTTCGACTTGTCCTGTGCCGCCATCGAAATCACGTGGTTGTTGGTCGCGATGTAGCCCGCGCCGTCTATTACGACACCGGAACCGGTCGCGCCGTTATCGCCGACCGTGACCCGGATCGACACCACCGCGGGCAGCACCGCATTGGCGACCTTGGCGATCAGACCGTGCGGGCGCTCGATATCGCCGCTCTGCTCCAGCGCGACCTTGCGCGAGGTCAGCGGCGAGGTCGCCTCCGCGGTCAACCGGCCGACCAGACCGCCGAGCACGCCAACGGCCAGTGCGACGACGGCGAGCAGGGCCAGGGCCTTGGGCGCGACCCGGGAGCCGAACAGCACCTCCCTGGCCGAGAGCTTTTGTGCCTGCGGCAGCGGCGCGGGCCGGGGCGTCGGCACAGCGGGTGCGCCGAGGCGCGCGGCGGCGTCGGGATCGCGCCACGGATCGGCCGGACCGGCGACCGGTGCGGGTTGGTCGGTGGCGTCGGGATCACGCTGCAGGAGATCGGTGGAGCCCGCCGGGCGTCCGAAGGCCTCGGCCAGGACGGCGTCGGGGGGGCTGTTGTGCAGTTCCGGGCCGACCTGCGGGGCGCCGGCACCGGTCGCGGACTTCGGTTGTTCGGAGAACGAGCCGGCCTGTCCGGAGGGGCGGCGGAAGGCATGGGTGGTGTGACTGTCGACATGGGGCCGATAGACCGGTCGCGGTCCGAGTACGGGTGCGTCCGACGGCCTCAGTGGGCTGGCAGCCGGCGGGGTGGGTGAACCCAGCGTCCCCCTGCTGGCCGCCGAATCGGTGGTATCGCCTGCGGAGGGCCGCGATTCCGACGGCCCGGAATTCGTCGATTCGGTGGTCACTCGGCAAACTCTACTTGCGCCACCAGGTTGTCCACCGGGTCGCGGTGAACGAATCGGTCAGAAAACCGAAAACCGCCTCGTTGCGGGGGCTTCCGGTGGGCGGCCGCGAGGTCGCGCTCGTCGCGCCGCCCGGCAGTTCGGCCAGCGGGATACGGGTGAGGCTGTCGTGCAGATCGGTCGGAATCGACACCTGACCGGCCCGGCGCAGTGCGATCCGCGCCTGCTGCTGTGCCTCGACCTCCGCCGCGCATTCCGGGCAGACGGAAAGATGCTGGGCGGCACGCAGATAGGCATTCATCCGCAGTTCGCCGTCCACATAGGCCGCGATCGCCTCGCTGGCCAGATGCTCGGTGGGACGGAAACGGGGACGACCTGACGTGCTGGCGTCGCCACTCATTCGGTGCTCACCCTTCCAACCGACATCATCCATAGAGCGCACGGCCGGACGGATGTTCGGCCGCTGGGTGCAGCTCGGCTCCCGCCGGGTCACCCTATGTTCGCGTCAGCGGCGAACCGCTGCTCAACTCCATTATGCGCAAGGTAGTCGCGCAGCGCCTGACGGCCGCGGTGGATGCGGCTGCGCACGGTGCCGAGTTTGACCCCGAGCGTCGCACCGATCTCCTCATAGGACAAACCCTCGATGTCACAGAGCACGACCGCGGCGCGGAACTCCGGTGCCAGCGAATCCAGCGCGGACTGCAGGTCCGGATCCAGCCGGGCGTCGTGGTAGGCCTGCTCCGGGCTCGGTCCCTCGGCGGGTACCCGGTCGTAGTCCTCGGGCAGCGCCTCCATCCGGATCCGGTTGCGCCGGCGCACCATGTCCAGGAACAGGTTCGTGGTGATGCGGTGCAGCCAGCCCTCGAATGTGCCCGGCTGGTAATTCGACAGCGAGCGGAATACCCGGATGAAGGTTTCCTGAGTCAGATCATCGGCGTCCTGCGCGTCGCCGGAAAGACGGTAGGCCAGCCGGTACACCCGGTCGGCATGTTCGCGGACCAATTCGTCCCAGGAGGGCATCGCCGAACGGTCGCCCGTGGCGTCGAAAGCCGCGGTGCCGGTCAGCTCGACATCGATGACATCGTCATTCATATCAGCCTCCATCGGCTGGACTTGCTCTGGCAGGGTGGCGAACTCGCGCGCCGCATCGACCATGTGGATGGTGATACCTCCTACTCGGGACCGTGGCTGAGAACCTGTTGGCGATCCGGGTCTCGGATCGTTTCGTACGGATACAACCGACAAGCCGTATGTCGTTGTTCCCGCGTCCCCGCGCCGGGCGGTCAGCTGGTCTTGCTTGCCCATACTCTTTCGTGCCTCGATATGCCGGGGGTGTGGAGACCCTGAGGGACACCTGAGAATCTCGCCGCCGGCTCCCCCGCCTCCCCGGATCTTTTGCCGCAATAGGAGCCGCGGACGTCGCATTGCGGGCCGGATGTTCCGACATCGTCGAGTTCTGGGCGTACCCGGTGAGTTACCCATGTACTCACTAGATAAGTCGCCGAGTCCCAAAGCGTTGTTATCCGGACTTGCGCGACATTCCCGGTGCTCGGTAGTCGGCTGAGGGCGTGGAGAGGCGCTCTGGCCTAGCCTCATAGGCGTGGCATCGAACCTGGAGCGAAATCTCTCCTACGTGGAAGAATCCGTCGTGGAAGACGAGGTTCTCGTCAACGCGCGTGAGCGGGCCACTGAACTCGGTGCGGTACCCGTACCACCCTCGGTCGGTGCGTTGCTGAGCATGTATGCCCAGCTCCTCGGCGCGCGAGCGGTGGTCGAGGTGGGGACGGGCGCGGGGATCAGCGGACTGTGGCTACTGGATGGCATGCGCGAAGACGGAACCCTGACCACCATCGATTCCGAGCCGGAGCATCAGCGCGCGGCCAAGGAGGCGTTCCGCACCGCGGAGATCCCGACCGCACGCACCCGGCTGATCAACGGCCGTGCCCTCGATGTACTGCCTCGGCTCGCCGATGGCGCCTACGACCTGGTCTTCATCGATGCCGCCCCGCTCGAGCATCCGCAGTACGTCATGCAGGCCGTGCGATTGCTGCGCGCGGGCGGCGCGATCCTGCTGCACAACGCCCTGCTCGGCGGTCGCGTTCCGGACCCGGCCCAGCGCGATCCGGCGACCCAAGCCGTGCGGGCCGCCACCAGGGCCATCGCCGAGGATCCCGAACTCACCAGCGTGCTGATCCCGGTCGGCGACGGTTTGCTCTGCGCCTCGCGCGGCTAGTAACCGTCTGGCTATTCACAGTCGTTGTGGCCGTGCGGATTTCGTGTGCCGCGTGCTGATTGCGCCGCCGTCCGACGGGTATCCGATGTGATGCCAGGTTCGACGACGGCAAGGTATGCCCATGGTGTGGGAGCGCGGATCCGAGATCCTCGAAATCGGCCATATCGGCCACACGATCAATGAAGGACGATTGCGGGGTGGTTGTCTGCTGCCCGCACTCGGCTTTCTGATTTTCACCATGGTGGTCGCCGTGGTGGTGCTGATGTGGGTCAGCAATGCCGATTTCGGCACCGATCGGACAAAAGTTCCGCTGACTCCCGGGCCTTGTGAACCGTTCTGCACAGCAACCGTCGCGCCACCGAAACCCGCGCCATAACTGGAAAATTGCGCGCAAACCGCTCCCGAGTGGGTATCAAGGGGTATCAGGATGTCCTGTCGTGGAGATGGACATAGGGGAGAGGTTCGATGTTCGGCAACGACGACTATGGAGAACCGCGTCCGATCAACTGGGGTCGGTCCGCGGTCGTACTCGTACTAGTGCTCGCGCTGGCGGTCATTCTGATGGTGCTGGTTGTCACCGGCGATTTCGGCGATAAGACGCCGACGACCGTGCCGAGAACCCCCGGTCCCTGCGCGCCGTTCTGTCCGACGCATGTCGATCCAACGTAAGGCCCACCGGTCGGCCGTCGGGCGCATCGATCGGACGTTGGGATTCGGCCGGATACCAGCAGTCGACTCGGCCGACCCGGAAGCGGTTCGGCTATTGGCGGATTCGACCGAGGCGCGACCCGTTGCGGAGTATTCGCGCCGCGAACGGGATCAGATGGCGGTGCTGGACTACATCATCGGCAACTACGACCGTGGTCCGCGCTCGTGGCGCACCGGCCGCGACGGCACACCGATTGCGATCGACCACGGGCACTGTTTTCCGGAGCGCACGACCGAAATCGGCGGCATCCGATCGGACTTCGTCGATCGCGCACTCGGCGTGCCGCTCGACGCGCAGGTGCTCGCGGCCGTTCGCGCCGTCGATATCAACCGGATGTGGATCGAATTGCTCAGCGTCGGTGTGAGTTCGACCGCATCCGCCGCGGCGCTGGCCCGGCTCTCCGAGGTGGCCGCGCGCGGCATGATCACCGGACAGGCCTGGCCGCGGATTCTGCCCGGCGCCCATGACGCCTAGACCCAGACGCCCTTGCCTACCGTGACAACGCCGCCGTTGCTGACCGCGAAACGTTCCCGATCCCGGTCCAGATCGACGCCGATGATCTCGCCCTCGCCGACCACCACGTTCTTGTCCAGGATCGCGCGCCGCACCACCGCGCCGCGACCGATGCGCACGCCGGGCATGATCACACTGCCCTCGACGGTCGCACCGTCATCGACCATGACACCGGAGCTGAGCACCGAATTGCGCACGGTCGCGGCCGACAGAATGCATCCGGCCCCGATCACACACTCCTGCGCCAGCCCGCCCTGGGCGAATTTGGCGGGCGGCAGGTTCTCCGCCGCGCCGCGGATGGGCCAGTGCTTGTTGTAGAGGTTGAACACCGGGTGCACCGAGACGAGATCCATATGGGCCTCGTAGAAGGCGTCGATGGTGCCGACGTCACGCCAGTAGCCGCGATCGCGTTCGGTCGCGCCGGGCACCTCGTTGTCGGCGAAGTCGTAGACCGAGGCCTCGCCCGCGGCGACCAGCGCGGGAATGATGTCGCCGCCCATATCGTGATCGGAATCGGAATTGTCGGAGTCGGCGCGGATCGAATCCACCAGCACCTTGGTGGTGAAGACGTAGTTGCCCATCGAGGCGAAGGTGACGTTCGGATCGTCCGGCGTACCGGGCGGATGCGCGGGCTTCTCCAGGAACTGGGTGATCCGGCCGGCCTCGTCGGAATCGATGCAGCCGAACGCGCTGGCCTCGCTGCGCGGCACCCGGATACCGGCCACGGTGACACCGGCGCCGGAGTTGATGTGGTGCTGGACCATCTGCTCGGGATCCATCCGGTACACATGATCCGCGCCGAAGACGACGATGTAGTCCGGATCCTCGTCGTAGATCAGGTTCAGCGACTGCATGATCGCGTCGGCGCTGCCGGTGTACCAGCGCGGGCCGAGCCGCTGCTGCGCGGGCACCGGGGTGATGTATTCGCCGGCGAAACCCGACAGCCGCCAGGTCTGCGAGATGTGCCGGTCCAGCGAATGCGATTTGTACTGAGTCAGCACACACAGCCGTAGATAGCCCGCGTTCACCAGATTGCTGAGCACGAAATCGATCAGGCGGTACGCGCCGCCGAAAGGCACTGCTGGCTTCGCGCGATCCGCGGTGAGTGGGAACAGACGCTTACCCTCGCCACCGGCGAGCACGATCCCGAGTACGTGCGGCTGGCTCCTCACACCTGCCAAACTACCGCGCAACCCGGGTACAGGTGGCCCATGCACAAGTGAACGTCTAGTTTGAAGCCGTGAGATTCGGCACGAGCGGCGGGGATGCGGCGGCGGCAGCCGGTGATCACGACCAGCTGCGCGTCGCGATGTTGACGCGCGAATTTCCGCCCGAGGTGTACGGCGGGGCGGGTGTGCACGTCACCCAGTTGGCCGCGCAGTTGCGGCAGCTGTGCGAGGTGACCGTGCACTGCATGGGCGTGCCGCGCACCGATGCCGTAGTGCACCAACCGGATTCGATGCTCTACGCCGCCAACGCGGCGCTGCAGATGATGTCGACCCAGCTGCGCATGGCCGATGCCGCGGGGCAGGTGGACGTGGTGCACTCGCACACCTGGTATACCGGGCTGGCCGGACATCTCGCCGCGACCCTGTACGGGATCCCGCATGTGCTCACCGCGCATTCGCTGGAGCCGCGGCGGCCGTGGAAGGCCGAACAGCTCGGCGGCGGCTACCGGCTGTCCTCATGGTCGGAGCGCAACGCCGTCGAATACGCCGACGCGATTATCGCGGTGAGCGAGGGTATGCGCCACGATGTGCTCGACGCCTACCCGAGCATCGATCCGGACCGGGTCCACGTGGTGCGCAACGGCATCGACGCCGCCGTCTGGCATCCCGGACCGCCGGTCGGTGGATCGCGCTCGATCCTGAGCGAACTGGGGGTGCGTACCGACCGCCCGATCGTGGCCTTCGTCGGTCGCATCACCCGGCAGAAGGGCGTCGGGCATCTGCTCGCCGCGGCGCGCGACTTCGATCCGGAGATCCAGTTGGTGCTGTGCGCGGGCGCGCCGGATACCCGTGAGCTGGAGACCGAGGTCGCCGCGGCGGTCGCCGAACTCAGTCGGGTGCGCGGCAATGTGTTCTGGGTGCGCGAGATGCTACCGACCGAGCAGATCCGCCAGATCCTGGCCGCGGCCACGGTGTTCGTCTGTCCCTCGGTGTACGAGCCGCTCGGCATCGTGAATCTCGAGGCGATGGCGTGCGCGACCGCGGTGGTGGCCTCGGATGTGGGCGGCATTCCCGAGGTGGTCGTGGACGGGGAGACCGGCCGCCTGGTGCACTACGACGTGCACGCGGCGCCGCAGTACGAACAGGACCTCGCCGATGCGGTCAACGAGGTCGCCGGTGACCCGGTGCTCGCCGCCGAATTCGGTGCGGCCGGACGCCACCGGGCGATCGCCGAATTCGACTGGCTCCAGATCGCGGCTCAAACCGTCGCCATCTACGACGGACTTCGCAAGGCCTGACCTTTCGGCTGGTAGGTCGAGATCTGGACCGAGGCGGTTACCTCGAGGGTCTCCGGGATGGCCTCGAGGTGGGGTGTCGGGTGGTGGGCGGAGGGGCCCATCGCGACCACGTTGCCGACGTCGGCGCGGGTGAGTTTCATCGAGTACTCGACGAGGGTGCGCTCGACGGGGGTGAAGTGGCCGGACATGGCTTCGCCGAGTCGTCGATCCTTGTCCGGGTCGACCGTCACCATGGCCAATGGACCGATCAGCTCGGCCAGGTGGCGTGGGGTGGGGGTGGCGACGACGAACCTGCCATCGGTGGTGAGGGCCCTGGCGACCTCGCTCGGGTTGCGCGGTGCGAATACCGAGAGCACTCGGCGCAGCGCACCGTCGCGAACGGGCAGTCCGCGCCAAGCGTCGGCCAGTATCGCGGCGGCGCGCGGGTGGGCGCGGGCGCCGCGCCGGGCGGCAGGTTTGGCCACATCCAACGCGATCCCGATGGCCGGGACGGTGTCGAGCGCGGCGGCCAGGTAGTAGCCGGTGCCCGCACCGACCTCCAGCACGGCATCGCCGTCGAGCACCGGACCGGAGGGGGCATCGGCCGCGACCGCCGCGGCCACCGCATCGGCGATCGGCGCGAAATGTCCCCCACCTTGGAACGCGGCGCGCGCGTCGAGCATCGCCGCGGTGTCACCGGTCATCTTCGTCGACGCGCCGGTCAACAGACTGACGTAACCCTGTTTGGCGACGTCGAAACTGTGCCCGTGTCCGCAGCGCAGCATCCGGTCCCGCGACTCCATACCGGAGCCACATTCCGGGCAGGCCAGCAGACCGGCCACCGCAGCGAGTGCGCCGCGTGCGGGATCAGCTGGTGACACTCTTCAGTTCGTCACCGAGCGCTGCCGCTTCATCCGGCGTGAGCTCAACGACCAAACGCCCGCCACCCTCGAGTGGAACCCGCATTACGATTCCACGCCCTTCCTTGGTTGCCTCGAGGGGACCGTCCCCGGTGCGGGGCTTCATGGCCGCCATCCTCTGCTCCCTCCAGATCTGCGCGATATCCTGCGCACTTTCTTGGAACTCGTGCTGTCACCAACAAGCGAGCCCGCCGGCATTTGGCGAGCTACACCCGGCCTATTCTTCCCTATCGCCGGAGTGGACGGATACCTGAGTTCGAAATGTGACCGCTCGGCCTGTGTTGGGCCACTCACCGCTGACGATCTGGAGCGACCTGCGAGCAGTCGCTACGGGACCCAGCAATCTGCCAGGTGATCGTCGACCATTCCGGTCGCCTGCATCAGCGCGTAGGCGGTTGTCGGGCCGACGAAGCGGAACCCGCGCCGCTTCAATTCTTTTGCCAGAGCTACGGATTCGGGAGTGGTCGCGGGCACATCGGTGACCGCGCGCGGGCGTGGCCGTGGCGCCGGTGCAAAGGACCAGATCAACTCGTCGAGTCCGATATCGAGCGCAGCCGCGACCCGCGCGTTGGCAATCGCCGCGTCGATCTTGGCTCGGTTGCGGACGATACCGGGATCGGCGAGCAGCCGGGCCACGTCGTCAGCACCGAAGGCGGCCACCCGGTCGATCGCGAACCCGGCAAACGCGGTGCGGAACGCCGGTCGCTTACGCAGGATGGTGATCCACGCCAGACCCGATTGGAACGCCTCGAGGCACATCCGTTCGAACATGGTGTCGTCACCGTGCAGCGGCTTACCCCACTCGAGATCGTGATAGTCGCGATAAAGCTGGGACCCCGCCGACCACGGACAGCGAATCCTGCCATCGGACTCGGTCGTCCCCACCACGTTCCCGGCGATCTCGGCGGTCATTTCGTATCCAGCCCGAACTGCCCCTGCGGGTGGACGGCAGGCGGATAGGGCGGCGCGAGCGGCGCGTGCGACTGGGTTACGGACGGCTGGGCGGCCGGAAGGTACGGCTGAGTGACCGGCGTGTACGGCTGGCCGGTCAGCACCTCCGGTTGCGTGACCGAGCCGGGCGGCTGGACGCTCGGTGCCTGTGACTGGACGCTCGGTGCCTGCGGCTGGGTGACCGAGCCGGGCGGTTGGACGCTCGGTGCCTGTGACTGGACGCTTGGTGCCTGCGGCTGGGCAATTACGCCATGGGCCATCGTGGGTTGCTGGTGGCCGCTCGGTGCCTGCGGATGGGCGATCGTGCCGTTGGGCGGAGTGGTCGGGGGCTGCGGATGCGCGGTCGGTGCGTGTGATTGGGCGGTTGGTGCGTCCGACTGGGGGAATTGTTTGTGTGACTGTGTAGTCGTGCCGTTGGGTGGGATGGTTGTGGGTTGCTGGTGGGCCGGTGCCTGCGGCTGCTGGTGCTGGGAGTTCAGGGGCTGGGCGGAGCGGGCTTCGGCCAGTTGGAACTGCAGCTCATCGATCCTGGCGGCGAGGCGGGTCAGTGCCCAGTCGACCTCGCCTGCCTTATAGCCACGCACCACCTGCTGGAACCGCAGGGCGCGAACGTCGGCGCCGGTGATTCCCTCGGCGGGCAGCACGGTGGCCGTCGTGCCCTCGGGCAGCGGTCCGAGTTCCTCGGCCCGCCCGAACACCGCACTGGCCAGCAAGAACAACACCGCGGCGACCAAGCCGACGATCAACACGTACAGCAGCAGCGTGAGCATGCACCCGAGCTTATTGGCTCGCCCCGACACCAGCCACGCGCTGCCCCGCGGAAATCAGCCTTCGAAATCCATCGGGACGACTGATTTCGCACGAGGATGGGTAGCTGGTCGGGTACGCCCAAGACTCGAGCAGACAGTGACGCAGGACCTACGTCGCATGCATTTACATAGCCTGGATATTCGAGGAGGCGGATCAGTGCCGGGTGGTGTCGATGCTCAGGGACATGCCCGCGAGACCGCGGCGGCGGACGGCGAGTTTTTCGGTGATCTCGAGCAGCGCCTTGGCGGCCGGATTCTCCGGATCGCGCAGCACGATCGGGGTACCTTCGTCGCCTGACTCGCGCAACGACTGCTCGATCGGAATCTGGCCCAGCAGTGGCACATTCGCGCCCACCGCGCGGGTGAGGCGTTCGGCGACGGCCTGACCGCCACCAGAGCCGTAGAGGTCCATCCGGGTGCCGTCGGGCAGATCGAGCCAGGACATGTTCTCGATGACGCCCGCGATCCGCTGGCGGGTCTGCAGCGCGATCGCACCCGCGCGCTCGGCGACCTCGGCGGCCGCGGGCTGCGGGGTGGTGACGACCAGGATCTCCGCGTTCGGAATCAGCTGCGCGATGGAGATCGCGACATCGCCGGTGCCGGGCGGCAGATCGAGCAGCAGCACATCCAGATCGCCCCAGAACACATCGGCGAGGAACTGCTGCAGCGCGCGGTGCAGCATCGGACCGCGCCACACCACCGGCGTATTGCCCTGGGTGAACTGCGCGATCGAGATCAGTTTCACATTGTGTGACTGCGGCGGCATGATCATCCGCTCGACCTGTGTCGGTCGCGCGTCGGTGCCGAGCATCCGGGGGATCGAGTGGCCGTAGATATCCGCGTCCAGCACACCGACCGACAATCCGCGCGCGGCCATGGCCGCGGCGAGATTGACCGTGACACTGGACTTTCCGACGCCGCCCTTACCCGAGGCCACCGCGTAGACACGGGTGAGCGAACCGGGCTGGGCGAACGGGATCACCGGATCGGCGGAGTCGCCGCGCAGCTGCTTGCGCAGATTGGTGCGTTGCTCGTCGTCCATCACGTCTAGTTCGACCGTGACCGCGCCGACGCCCGCGACGTCGGCGACCGCCTTGGTCACCCGCTGGGTGATCTCGGTGCGCAGCGGGCAACCCGCCGTCGTCAGGTAGACCTCGATATGGACATTGCTGTCGGCACCGATCGCGATGCTCTTCACCATGCCCAGTTCGGTGATCGGCTTGCGAATCTCGGGATCGTCGACCTTTGCGAGGGCGCCCCGCACATCCACTTCCGTTACCACTGGCATAACAGGAATTTTACGTCGTGTCAGATTCGCGGCAGGTCACCGGGCTTCGGTGCGATGCCCGAGGCGTAGGACCCGGCCCACGCCATCACATTGGCGACGTAGGCCATGGAGTTGTTGTAGCGCAGAATCGCGCGGGTCTGCTGGGTGAGATCGCGCATGTTCAACCCGCCGTCGCACAAGTACTTTCCGGCGGTCAGCGCCGCGTCGAAGAGGTTCTGCGGATCGGCGATACCGTCGCCGTTGCCGTCGGCGGCGTAGTGCTTCCAGGTCTCCGGCAGGAACTGCATCGGGCCGATCGCGCGGTCGTATCCGCTGAGTCCGTCCAGCGCGCCGCCGTCGGAATCGCGGATGACGTGGTTGCCCGAGAGGCTGCCGTCGAGCACCGGTCCGTAGACCGGCGTCAGCGGATTCCCGTCCGTGTCCGCCTTACCACCGAAGGCGTGCGTCGACTCGACCCGGCCGATGCCGGCGAGTAGATACCACGGGATGCCGCAGACCGGATTCTCCGCGGCGAGCGTACGTTCGGCGTTCTGGTAGGCCGCGACGGCGACGCCGGGAACGCCGAGCGGGCCGGGCGGCAATGCCGCCGGTTGCCTACCATCCGGCAGCGCAACGGTTTTCACCACCGGCGGCGCACTGGGCACCTGCTTTGCCATGGCGTGCGCGACGAATTCGGTCGCCGCTTCCGGTTCCGCGGCGACCTCGGGTCTGGGCCCCTGGTCGTCCTGATCGTCCCCCGAAACATGTTGCAGGACAGAAGATGCGCTCTGATTGGCGCTGCCCCCGTCGGATGCGGCGACTGCCACGAGTCCAGCGGGAACCAATCCGGTCAATGCGATAACGGAGCTGCGCTTGATGGTCGCAGGCGACTGTTTACGGTGACGCCCCACTGTGCGGTGACCCTCCAATTGACTCGGCAACGAGCCCTTCGTGATGGACGAAGTAGAGGTTACCTCATTCGAGACCTTTTTGTTACTGCTTCGTTATCGGGTTTCGAGTGTGGCGTTACTATCGGGTATCGGTCCTGGTGAGCCCTACTGGGCCGGTGCGGGCAGCGGGATCACGATGCCGAACGGCAGCGTGATGCCCGGTGCGGGCGGCGGCGTCGCGGCCTCGGTCGGTGCCGGCTCGGGTGCGCCGGGCAGGCCGGGCTCGGGCGTCTTCTCCGGGGTGCTCTGCGCCGCCTCGCCCGGCGATTGCGCGGGGATCTGCTCGTCGGGCATGGGTGCGGGCTGCGTCGCCCCCGGTTGGTTCGCATTCGGTTGGGCCGGGGTGCAGTTGGCGACTTGCGGCTGCGGCGGTTGCTGCTGATCCGGGTGCTCGGGATCTGGCTGCTGCTGAGCTGGCTGCTGGGGATTCTTCGGCTCGCCGTTGCCCGCACCGAAGGTCTGTGCCAGTGCGGCGAGCGACTGTGCCAGATCGCCGGGCGCGGGCAGCTGCGTGGGTGCCACCTGCTGGGTATCGCACTGCGGCTTGGGCGCGGGCGGCGGGCAGAAGATGCCGCACGGGATCGGCGGCAGGCCGGGGATGATGATCATCACCTGGGTCGGTGTCGGCGGGGTCGCCCTGTTCGGTGCCAACTCGGTGGTGGTCGCCGGTGCAGTGGTGGACGTGGCCAACATATCCGGGCTCGCCTGGATCGGCGCGGTGCCCGGCGGGATGAGATCGGGGGAGATCCGCACCTGGCTCGGCGTGCCGCCGGTGCGGTAGGCCGCCGACCAGCTCAATACATTGGCCGCGTAGGACAGCGAGTTGTTGTAGCGCAGCACCGCGCGCAGCTCCTGCTGCGGATCGCGCAGGTTCAGCCCGCCCGAGCAGAGGTACTTGCCCGCGGCGAGCGAGGCGTCGAAGACATTGTGCGGATCGGCGATACCGTCCCCGTTGCCGTCGGCGGCGTACCGGCCCCAGGTCCCGGGCAGGAACTGCATCGGGCCGATGGCGCGCACCGCGCTGCCGTCGGCGGCCTTGATCACCTCGTTGCCCGGCAGCGAGCCGTCGAGGGCGGGGCCGAAGATCGGTGTCACTGTGGTGCCCGCGGCATCGGTGCGGCCGCTGCCCGCATGGCCCGATTCGATCCGGCCGATTCCGGCCAGCAGGCTCCAGGACAGGCCGCAGCCGGGCATCGAGGATTCCAGTGCGAGTTCGGCATTGCGATAGGCCGCGAGCACGATTTCCGGAATGCCCAACGCACCGCCGGTGGCTGGTAACGCGATGTCCTGCAACGGCACCGAACCCGCGAACAACGGTGTGCCATCGGCGAGCGGAGTCATTGCTCGAAGTTTGCGGGGCATTTCCGGCGTGACCGGAAGGAGACCAACTGTCCGAGACAATGGCACGTCGGCGGTGTTGCCGGATGTTCCGTCGGTGGCGGCTGGACCGGTCGACGCCGCGAGCAGCGCCTCGGGTGCCTTGTCCGGAGTGTTGGACTGGGTGGCGTTGGTGGCGGAGCCGGTAGCGACCAGACCCGCGACGACCAGGGCCGAGACGGTTATCGGAGCAGATATTCGCATTCGGCCACACCAATCCTCGACGTCATGGGAGCGTCTGTCCGGGACATCCCCTGGCCGGCCGCTCGGGACAACGCCGTCTAGGTTACCCGTGGGTCAGAATGTTATAGAGCATTTCCTGTCAATCGTCAGCAACTGGCGGTGAAACCGGGTCTACGGCTGGCTTTCGGCCGGAGGTTTTCTTGCGAGGCGCCTTGGCGGGTTTATCGGCCTGTGATTCGCGATCCGGGGATTCGGCGGCCTCGATCCGGTCCAGCACCTCCCGCATCTCCTCCAGTTCCCGGCGCAGGTAGTCGCGCGTAGCAACCTCACCGATCGCGATCCGCAGCGACGCGAGTTCGCGGGCGAGGAATTCGGTATCCGCCTTGGTCTGGGCGGCCCTGGAGCGGTCCTCCTCCAGCGACACGCGGTCGCGGTTGTCCTGCCGATTCTGTGCCAACAGGATCAGCGGCGCGGCATAAGCGGCCTGGGTGGAGAACGCGAGATTGAGCAGGATGAACGGATACGGGTCCCAGCGCAGCGCCAGCACGAAGACGTTCAGCACGATCCAGATGATCACCACGATGGTCTGGATCGCCAGATAGCGGCCGGTGCCGAGGAATCGGGCGACGCGCTCGCTGGAGCGGGCCAGCGCCTCGGCGTCGTAGTCGAAGCGGAATCGGTACTCCAGCGGCGTTTCCAGACGCTGGCGCGCCGGACTCTTCTCACTCACCGTCGGCCCCCTCGTGCCCAGGGATCGTTTCGTGCGCCATATCCTCTTGCTCGCGCCAATCCTCCGGCAGCAGATGATCGAGCACATCGTCGACGCTGACCGCGCCGAGCAGGTGGTTCTCCGCGTCCACCACCGGCCCGCAGACCAGGTTGTAGGTCGCGAAGTAGCGCGTCACCGCGCTGAGCGGGAGATCGGGGCGCAGCGGAGCCAGATCGGTGTCGAGGATGCCGCCGACCAGGTGTGCCGGTGGTTCGCGCAGCAGTCGCTGCAGGTGCACCGAGCCGAGGAACCGGCCGGTCGGGGTGGCGGTCGGCGGGCGGACCACGAACACCATGGAGGCCAGCGCGGGCGTCAGATCCGGGTTGCGCACGCGGGCCAGCGCTTCGGCGACGGTAGTGGCCGGGGTCAGCACCACCGGTTTCGGGGTCATCAGACCACCCGCGGTGTCGGGGGAGTGCTGCAGCAGCCTGCGGACCGGTTCGGACTCCTCCGGATCCATCAGCGCGAGCAGCGATTCCCGCTCGCCGGTCGGCAATTCGCCGAGCAGGTCGGCGGCGTCGTCGGGATCCATCGCCTCGAGCACATCTGCGGCCCGGCGCACTTCGAGGTGGCCGAGCAGATCGACCTGGTCGTCGTCGGGGAGTTCCTGCACGACATCGGCGAGTCGCTCGTCGTCGAGCGCGATGGCCACCTCGATGCGCCGTTTCTCCGGCAGTTCGCGCAGCAAATGCGCGACATCGGCGGGGCGCATGCCCTCGAACTGTTCGAGCAGCTGGGTGACGTCCTGGCCGGGGCGGCCGATCTCGTACGGGGTCAGCCCGCTGACCTGGGTCCAGTCCGCCACGTGCACGGTGCGGCGGCGGCCGAGCCTGCGGTGTCCGCGCACCGCGACCCTGGTCACCCGCCAGTCCCTGGTCCGGGTTTGTTCGATGCCGAGATCGACCACGAGCACATCGATGTCCGCGAGGTCCGGCAGATCCGGATCGTCAACGCGTACCGAGGAATCCACGATCTGCGCGAGTGCCAGCATTTCGCCGGGGCGCTGGTGGAAGCGGCGCAGGCTCACCGTGCCGGTATTGAGCGCGACGACACCGGGTTCGATCGTGGTCACCCGCAGCATCGGCACGAAAATCCGCCGCCGGGACGGCAATTCGACGACGAGACCGTGCACCCGAGGCTGCTGGCGGTCATAGCGGATGGCCACGACGACGTCACGGATGCGGCCGATAGACTCGCCGTCGGGGCCGAGTACCACCAGCCCGGCGAGTCTGGCGACGTACACCCTGGTTGTTGCCATGGCTGTCAGGTTAGAGGTTCGCGGGCCGCGGGTAGGCACCCATGCCACGATCGACGGGAGTGATCATGAAGTCGCGCCGCTCGGTGCTCGCCTGCCCCGGTAGCAGCAAGAAGATAATCGATAAGGCCAAGGGTAGAGCCGCCCGAATGATGGGTACGACGCGTTTCACACCCCCGAACATCGGTTCGGAATAGCAGAATAGAGATATGACGAATCCCTTGGGGAACTCGAATCGCGCGCGCCAAGGCCTGCCGACGCCGCCGTCGGGGTGGCCGGTCGGCTCGTATCCGACCTACGCCGAGGCGCAGAAGGCCGTCGATTTCCTGGCCGATAACCAGTTCCCCGTGCAAGACGTGACCATCGTCGGCGTCGACCTGATGCAGGTCGAGCGTGTGCTGTACCGGCTGACCTGGGGCAAGGTGATCGGCGGTGGGGTTGTTTCGGGCGCGTGGCTCGGCCTGTTCCTCGGCCTTCTATTGAGCCTTTTCACCACCAGCGGCGGCTTCGCGCCGGTGCTGGTCGGCCTGGTCGGCGGCATCATCTTCGGCGTCATCTCCACCTCGATCCCGTACGCGGCGACCAAGGGGCAGCGCGACTTCGCCTCCACCATGCAGTTGGTGGCGGGGCGATACGACGTGCTGTGCGACCCGAAGTCGGCCGAGCAGGCGCGGGACATGCTGGCGCGGTTGGCGATCTGAGCGCATGGAAGTAGTGGACAGGGTCCGTACCGAGATGCTGGACCATTTCGGCGTGGACACCGCGGCCGTCGACTCGGCGTCGGTGACCTTCCTCGGGTTGGAACCGATCGAGATTCTGCGCATCCCGGGCGCGGAGCTGGTGCACTACGTGACCCTCGGCGGATCACGCCATCCCATGGGCGATCCCGGTGACCTGCACGCCGATCCGGTGCGCGGGCCGCGCGCCGAATTGGTGCTGACACTGCGTGCCGGGGTCGGACCGAGTTCCGGACTGGCGCGCACACTCGGCGTGCTCGTCGCGGCGCCCGCGGTGGAAGGCGTTGTGCTGCAAGCCGATGCGCTGTTGGATCTGGGTGAGCCGATGTGGCGGGATTCGCCGTTCACCGCGGTGTTGTTGGGGGAGAGCGAGATTCCCGAGGTGGTGCTGCCCGAGCCCGCCGAACCGGTCCGGTATCTCGCGGTGGTGCCGGTGACCGCGACCGAGGCGGCCTGGGTGCGGGTGCGCGGTGCGCAGGCGTTGCGCGAAGCATGGGCGGAGGCCGGAATCGACGTGCGCGATCCCGCGAGAGGCGCTGCGTCGCTGTAGATTCCGCTGTTGGTCACAGCCAGTTGTTGCGGTGGAAATTGATGTACAGCCCGACGCAGATGGTGGCGATGAGCAGCAGCACCGCCGGATAGCCCCAGACCTGCTTCAGCTCCGGCATATGCTCGAAGTTCATCCCGTAGATGCCCGCGATCATCGTCGGCACCGCCGCGATGGCAACCCAGGACGAGATCTTGCGCATATCGGTGTTCTGTTGCACACCGACCTTGGCGAGGGCCGCACTGATCAGCGCGCTGAGCGCCTCGTCGAAGTCGTTGATCCGCTCGGCCACTGCGGTGTGATGGTCGGCGACATCGCGCATATAGCGCCGAATCTCCTTGGGCAATGGCATTGTCGTATTGCGGCCGAGTGCTTCGAGCGGACTCGCGAGTGGATTGACCGCGCGCCTCAGCTCTACGACCTCACGCTTGAGCTGATAGATCGATTCGATGGCCACCTTGCTGCGCGGTGTGAAGACCTCTTCCTCCATCTCATCGATATCGTTCTCGACGGACTGGGCCACCTCGATGTAGGAATCCACGACGTGGTCGGCGACCGCGTGCAAGACCGCGCCGGGACCGTACATGAGCTGCTCGGGCTGGCTCTCCAACTCCTTTCGGACACCGGCGAGTCCGGTGTGCTCGCCATGGCGTACGGTCACCGTGAAGTTGGGTCCGGTGAAGACCATGATGTCGCCGGTCTCGACGATCTCACTGACCGAGTGGATTTCGTGTGGGACGTAGCTGACAGTGCGCAGGACGAGGAACAGGGTGTCGTCGTAGCGCTCCAGCTTCGGCCGCTGATGGGCTTTGACCGCGTCCTCGACGGCCAGCGGATGCAACTCGAATATCTTCGCGACATCGGCCATCTGGTATTCGTCCGGCTCGTGCAGTCCGACCCACACGAATCCGGTTCCGCGATTGCTGACCTCGGCCATCGCATCCGCATGGCTGAAGTGGCCGGGTAGCCGTCTGCCGTCGACGTAGACAGCGCAATCGATCACCGCACGTGCGGTGGGGACCATGATGCGGGGCAGCGGCGTATGCGCTCGGCCCTGGCTGCGGAACGACGGTAGCGGCGGAATAGATGGCACCGGTCGATGCTACGTCGCGTGCGCGTGCGGCTCGCGCTGAGCGGCACTGTAAGACTGAAGGCGTGCGCATCGACCTGCATACCCATTCCACCGCGTCCGACGGCACTGATACCCCAGCCGAACTCGTCCGGAACGCGGCAGCGGCAGGACTTGATGTCGTCGCGATCACCGACCACGACACCACCGCCGGGTGGACCGAGGCGGTCGACGCGCTGCCGACGGGTTTGACGCTGGTGCGCGGTATGGAGATGTCGTGCATCGGCCTGGGCGAGGACGGCTGGCCGGTCCCGGTGCATCTGCTGGCCTACCTGTTCGACCCAGCCGACCGGTGCTTCGCCGACGAGCGCGAGCGCTTGCGCGCCGAACGCGTGCAGCGGTTGCGCGCGATGGCCGAGCGGATGCGCGCCGACGGGCTACCCATCGATCCGGACGCGGTGCTCGCCTCGGCCGGACCGTCGGCGGGGCGTCCGCATCTGGCGCGTGCACTGGTCGAGGCCGGAGTGGTGCCGAGTGTCGACGCGGCCTTCGTCGAACTACTCGCCCCGCACGGTCGCTACTACGCCGAGAAGGCCGATACGCCGCTGCGCCGGGCCGTCGAGATGATCGCGACCGCGGGCGGGGTCAGTGTGCTCGCGCATACCAGGGCGCGTAAGCGCGGTCGGCTGCTCGCATTCGACGATATTCGCGAACTGGCCACGCTCGGACTCGGCGGTCTCGAGATCGATCATCCGGACCATGCCGCCGCCGACCGTGCGCTGCTGCAGGATTTGGCCGCCGAACTCGGACTCATCACCACGGGCTCGTCGGACTATCACGGCGCCAACAAAACCATTCGGCTCGGTGAATTCACCACTGATCCCGCGCAATTCGAGGTACTCGCGGGCAAAGCCACGGGAGTGCCGGTGATCGCCTCGTGAGGGTGCTGCGCGGACTCAGCGGAATCGTCGCCGGTGGGATGTTCGTGCTGGCCCTCGTGGTTGTCGGTACCGCGATAATCGCCGCTCGGCGCGACTTTCCCGGACCGGGGAGCGAATCGGTGACGTGGCATATCGCCGCCTCCGTGATCGGCATTGCGGCACAAATTTTTTCGGATCAGCATCGGGGTTTGGCCGCTTTATCCGGATCGCTGGTCGTTTTCATTGTCGCTGGATTATTGCTCTGGACGCAGTGGTGGGGCTGATATATCCGTAAAGGTTGCGGCCGCGTGAATTGTGGTCGAACATTTCTCCTTGTGAACGAAATCGAGACGGATGTGCTCGTTCTCGGCGGTGGTCCCGCCGGAGCTTGGGCCGCCGTCTCGGCCGCCGCCGCCGGCGCCCGGGTGATGCTCGTCGACAAGGGGCGCTGCGGTGCGAGTGGGCCGACCGCGTGCGGGACGATCTCGCTGTGGAATATCCCGCCGGGACCCGCCAGGGACGAGGCGGTGCGCCGCGCGTATGCGCACGGTGGCGGGCTCGCCGAACCGGAGTGGATGCTGCGGGTGCTCGACGAGACCCATCGGCGGGTAGAACAGTTGGTGGAGTGGGGGTTTCGGTTTCCGGGGGAGGGCAACGGACCGAATGCCACGGGGACCTCGTTGCGGGTCTGCCTCGATGGCGCGAGCTACCTGCGGCGGATGCGCCACAGCCTGCTCGACGCGGGGGTGCGCGTGCTCGATCACCATCCCGCGCTGCAACTGCTCGTCGATCGTGACGGCGTGATCGCCGGGGCGGCCGGGGTGCAGCAGTACAACAACTTTCGCCCGTGGACCATCCGGGCCGGCGCGGTCGTGGTCGCCACCGGTGGCTGCGCCTTCCTCTCCGGCGGTGCCGGCACCGATGTCGACACCGGTGACGGACTGCTGCTTGCCGCCGAGGCGGGCGCGCAATTGTCGGGTATGGAATTCTCCAGCGCCTACGGTCTCGCGCCGATGCTGCCTTCGCCGCGCAATGCCTTCGCCCCCGGACTCGCCCTGCACTTCGCGACGCTCTACGACGAATCCGGCGCGGAAATCACCGGCCATCGCGCCGCGGCATTCGCCGCGATCGCCGACGGCCGCCGGATCTTCGCGGCATTGGACGATGTGCCGTACGCGGTCCGGCGCTGGCTGTCGCGACAGGGTCTGGTCGACCGCACCCGCCGGGTGCCGCTGCGCGCGGTGCTCGAGGGCACGGTCCGGGGGACCGGCGGACTGCGCATCGCCGGTACGGACTGCGCGACCACGGTGGCCGGACTCTACGCCGCGGGCGATGTGACCACGCGGGAGCCGATCACCGGTGCGGTGAGCGGCTTCGGTGGACAGGGCGGGGCCTGGGCCATCGCCTCGGGAGTCTGGGCCGGGAAGGGCGCCACGCGATTCGCACACGGGCGTGGTATGACCGGTCCGGTGCGCGAGGTGGCGGGGGCCGGGCTGAATCCGGTGGCCCGCATCGACCCGCGCGCGGTGGTCGGGTTGGTGCAGGAACACACGCTGCCGCTGCGGCGCAGCTACTGGCGCAGTGCGGGGAGTCTGCGCGACAGCATCGCCGAACTCGATGGCATGTGGCCGGGGGCCGAATTCGATCTCGGCGGATCCGGAGCGGATCGGTTGCGCGCCAGGCAGGCGGCGGCGCTGCTCGCGGTGGCGCGCTGGACGAAATACAGCGCGCTCGCGCGCACGGAGAGCCGCGGAATGCACCGGCGCACCGATCATCCCGGCGCGACCGACGATTGGCGGGTGCGGCTCACTTCCGGCGGACTCGATTCGGTCTGGGTACGTTCGGACACGCCGCCACCTGCCGCGGAACTGGCCGAGGCGTCGCCGCGGCCCGAGCTCACCGCGGCGGATCCGCTCCCGATGTGACAGCTCACCGGATGTCGTCGCCGAACCGCGAGTTTCTGCTTACCCCCTGGTAATTCCGGCGACTTACCCTCGAAAGATGACGCGCGGCCGGGACACGACACGCCGGTTTGGCAATGCGTCCGCCCAGCTGGCAGAATGTTGCGGATTCCCACCCAAGCCACCGCCGGGTTCGGGGACAACGGCGATCTCCGCCTCACGACGCACCGTTGTGACCCGAGGATCACCCGCGCTAGCGACTGCTTGCAGGTCGCTCGAAATGATCTGCATGCTCTGTACGGACACACCCGTCCGGCTCTCGCGCTGCGGATCAGTGCCGCGCCACGTTCCGGTATTCGGCCGTCGGATGTCCGACGCCTCCGGTCTCGAAACGTCCCGGTCAGCGCACTCGATGAGCGTATGAATCAACAAGTATCCATTACCCGGCGGTAACCGTCCTCCGGTTTGTCCGACCCGAGCAGGAGTGAAATCGTGTCACCTGTGACTGACGCACCGAATGCCACTGCAAGCCTTTCCGAAATCACGCACGACGAGATTTTCGCGGGACATCTCGGTGGCAAGCTATCGGTCGAACTCACCGCACCACTGGAGACCCAGCGCGACCTGTCCATCGCCTACACCCCGGGTGTGGCGAAGGTCAGCCTGGCCATCGCCGAGGACGAGGCGCTGTGCAAGCGCTACACCTGGACCGACCGGCTCGTCGTCGTGGTCAGCGACGGCACCGCGGTGCTCGGCCTCGGTGACATCGGCCCGCGCGGCGCGCTGCCGGTGATGGAGGGCAAGGCGGCGCTGTTCAAGAAGTTCGCCGGGCTGAACTCGATTCCGATCGTGCTGGACACCAAGGACGTCGACGAGATCGTGGAGACGGTCATCCGGCTGCGCCCGAGCTTCGGCGCGGTGAATCTGGAGGACATCTCGGCGCCGCGCTGCTTCGAGATCGAGCAGCGGCTCATCGAGGCGCTGGACTGCCCGGTCATGCACGACGACCAGCACGGCACCGCCATCGTGGTGCTGGCCGCCCTCAACAATGCGGCCAAGGTGCAGGGCCGCGGCGTCGACGGCTTGAAGGTCGTGGTGTCCGGCGCCGGTGCCGCCGGTGTGGCGTGCACGAACATCATGCTGGCCGCGGGCGTCGCGGACATCACCGTGCTCGACTCGAAGGGCATCGTCAGCCGCGACCGCGCCGACCTCAACGACGTGAAGATCGACCTGGCGCAGCGCACCAACCCGCGCGGGCTGACCGGCGGCGCCGCCGAGGCGCTGGCCGGCGCCGATGTGTTCGTCGGGCTGTCCGCGGGCACCATCGCCGAGGAGTTCATCGCGTCGATGGCCCCGGAGTCGATCGTGTTCGCGATGTCGAACCCGAACCCGGAGATCCACCCGGAGATCGCGCACAAGTACGCGGCGATCGTGGCCACCGGGCGCAGCGACTTCCCGAACCAGATCAACAATGTGCTCGCGTTCCCCGGCGTCTTCAAGGGCGCACTGGACGCGGGTGCTCGCCGGATCACCGAGGGCATGAAGATCGCCGCCGCAAACGCCATTGCCGATGTGGTCGCCGACGAACTCGGCCCCGAGATGATCGTCCCCAGCCCGCTGGACCCCCGTGTCGCCCCGGCCGTCGCCGAGGCCGTCGCGGCCGCCGCTCGTGCGGAGGGTGTCGCGTAGTCCTATTCGGCAAGGCGGGGCCGTCCACGATGGTGGGCGGCCCCGCATTTCGTCGTGGGTCAGTGCGGTACGGATACGGCCGAGACGAACTGGGCGATCTCCCGGTCGGTGAGGTTCTTGGCGATATCCGATTCACAGATCATGCCGACCAGCCGCTTCTTGGCGTCGACCACCGGTAGCCGCTTGATCTGATCCCGCTCCATCAGGTCGAGTACCTCGCGGACGTCGGCGTCGTCGGACACCCAGCGCGGTGTGCCCTCCGCCAGGTCTCCTGCCCGTACCTTGCTCGGATCATGGCCTATCGCAATGCATTTCACGACGATGTCGCGGTCGGTCAGCATGCCGACGAGGCGGTCGTTGTTGCCGATCGGCAACGCGCCGACATCCAGCCTGCGCATCATCTGCGCGGCTCGGTCCAGCGTTTCGTCGGCGGGGATCCACTCCGCGCTCGCATGCATGATGTCGCGCGCCTTCAAAGGACGGTTCTGCACGGCAAACCTCCTGTCTCGGGTGAATGAACCCGCAGGACTCGAGGTTGCGCAGGAACTCGACACGAGGTGTCACAGATGCGCCGAGCCCCACGGGCTGACGAGTCCTACGGCCTGGACACATCGTGTCCTAGATCACAACAGGGGTCAAGGTCGCAGGCGGGCGGCCATGGGCGTGACGCCCTCGCCGGACAGCAGGTCCATCGCCGCCGTGCGGCCGGTGATCAGGAGTAATAGGGCGATGATCGGGCCGCGGATCTCCTGCCCGTTGCCGTGGGTCCAGTCGATATCGGTCGCGACCAGGCGGATTCCGTCGAGGCGGTGCTTGTCCCAGACCGGCCAGCCGATCGTCGCCGCGTGGGCGGCCGCGGCGGCAGCGGCGGTTGGTTCGATGTCGATCGTGCGACCGAGCGGTATCGCGATGTCCTGGCCGTGCACCATCGTGTCGAACAGGATGTTGCGGTAGTTGGTGAGCTTGGGCAGTTTCCGGGAGGCGGCGTTGGCGCGGAGCAGTGAAATGAGTTCCGCGGCAGGATAATCGGCGCCGTACCTGGTGAGTTCATCGATAAGGCGGTTGTAGTTGCCGCGAGCGCGGATTGTGGCGCCGAGCATGACACCGATCGGGGGCGGCTGCGGTGTCAGCGCGACGTGTGCGGCGACTTCGTGGACTCGCCAGCCCGCGCACAGTGAGGGCGTTTCCCACTGGCCGGGCGAGAGGTCGGTCAGCAGGTCGGCAATCGCCCGGCGCTGCTGTTCGATGACCTGCCAACAGGTTTCGCGGTCCATGGTATCTCCCGGTCAATGGAAGTCGATGCCGTGGCCCGATCGATCTGGCGCAGGTGGTCCGGTTGTGTTGGTGCCGACACGGGACGCCTCCCGTAGTATTGGTCAGATAGACTTACCAATATAGTAAGTTGCTCTGACCATATGTCAAGGAGTGGAATGGCCGACGACGAGATGAATGTGGGCCTGCTGATGTTCATCGCCCACCGATCGATGGAGGACCGGATCTTCGCTGACCTCGCCGAGGCCGGGTACAACGACGTCACCATCGCCCAGGCGCGGCTCGCGGCGCGCATCGGTCCCGACGGCACCCGCCTGACCGACTTGGCCCAACAGGCCCAGGTGACCAAACAGACCGCGGGATTCCTTGTCGACCAGCTCGAACGCACCGGCTACGTGGAGCGCGTACCGGACCCGAGCGACGGCCGGGCTCGGTTGGTCAAGCTGTCCGAACGAGGGGAGAAGATCGCGGCCTACTCGAATACCATCGCCGAGCGGATCCAGACCGAGTGGGCGACGCACCTCGGCGCACAGCGCATGCGGCAGTTGCGAGATGCGTTGAACCGGCTGCGTGAGATCACCGATCCCTACGCCTGACCGGTTCAGTCCGTGGTTTGCAGGATGGCGGCCGGCGTGACGATCGCCCCGTTCGCGCGGCGCAGGCGACCGGTGCCGGGAGCGCTGGCCCAGACCGTGCAGGCCAGTAGGCCGTCCATGAGCATGGCGAGGGCGGCGACCAGGAGTGCGCCGACCAGGACGCGGTCGTAGCGGTAGACGGCGATGCCGTCGAAAATGTAGCGGCCGAGGCCGCCCAGGTTGACGAAGGCGGCGATGGTCGCGGTGGCGATGACCTGGAGGGTGGCCCCGCGCAGACCGGTGAGCAGGATCGGCAGCGCGTTGGGAACCTCGACCCGGAACAGGATCTGGCGTTCGGTCATGCCCATGGCGCGTGAGGCGTCGACAACATCGGCCGCGACATTGGCGATTCCGGCGTAGGCACCGGCCAGCAACGGTGGAATGCCGACCGTCACGAGGGCGAGCAGTGGCGGGATCAGCCCGAGGCCGAGCAGCAGTACCAGGAAGGTGAGCAGGCCGAGGGTCGGCAGGGCGCGCATGGCATTGGCGAAGCCGACGAGCACCGCGGCACCCCGGCGGGTATGCCCGATCACCAAACCGAGCGGGATCGCGACCGCCGCGGAGAAGACGATGGTGAGGAAGCTGTACCAGAGGTGTTCGCCGATGCGGTGTTCGATGCCGGCCGGGCCGCTCCAGTTCGCGCCGTCGGTGAGGTAGTGCCAGGCGTCGATGAAAAGGTTCATGCGGCAGCGCCTTTCGCTTTGGCGGCCCTGGCGTCCGCGCGTGCCCACGGGGTCGCCCAGCGGCCGAGGGCGTAGACCAGCCGGTCGAAGATCAGCGCCAGCGCCAGTGTGACGATGATGCCCGCGATGATCTCGTCCGGATAGTCGCGCTGGTAGCCCTGGGTGAAGAGTTTGCCGAGTCCGCCGACACCGATCAGCGCGCCGACCGAAACCATCGCGATATTGGTGACCACCACGACACGCAGGCTGGATACGAAAACCGGTATGGCCAACGGCATATCGACGGTGACCGTGCGCCGCAGCGCACTGAACCCGACGGCATCGGCGGCGTCGACGACGATGGGCGATACCGAATCCAGCGCCGTCGGCACCGCGATCACCAGCAGCGCCGTCGAGTACACGGTGAGCGCGATGATCACATTCAGCGGATCGATGGTCGAGATCCCCGCCAGCGGCGGAATGATCACGAACAGCGCCAGTGACGGGATGGTGTAGGACAGACTGGCCACGGTCACCGTGATGCGCCGCAGCCAGGAGATCCGGCGCACCAACGCGCCCACCGGAATCGCGATGACCAGGCCGAGCGCCAGTGGCACCAATGCCAGATACAGATGGGTCTTGGTGAAACCCATGATCTCGGCGAAGTTGTCTATCAGATACCGCACGTCGTCTCCACCCATCCGCCGCGTTCGGGCGCACGCGAAATCGACGGCCGCCCGCGGCTCATGCGATGCCGTCCACCGGGGCGAGGCCCTGTTCGAAGGCGAGGCGGTTGCGTTCGGCGTCTTCGGCGGCGCGCTGGGCGGCCAGGATCTGCAGTACCTCGGTGGCCAGCACACCGCCGCGCACCGCGCCGGAATCATCAACGGCCACACCGATTCCCGATGGTGCGGAGATCGCCGCGTCCATGGCCTGGCGCAGGTCGCCCGCGGGCGTGAACAGTGATCCGCCTGCGACCGTGCTGTCGGCCAGGGCACGACCGGCCCGCACCGACTCCACGCCGGTCACATCGATCCATCCGGTCGGCCGATCGGAAGCGTCGACGATCAGCACCCAATCACCCAGTTCCAGCCTGAGTTCGGTCACCTCGTCGGCCGTCGCGGTCCGGATCTCGTGTAGCGGAACAGTATCGGCGGTCCGGAAGGACAGGCCGCGATAGCCGCGGTCCCGGCCGACGAAGTCGGCGACGAAATCCGTTGCGGGCTGGGCCAATACATGCTGCGGCGGATCGTACTGCTGCAGCACCCCGCCGCGGCCGAACACCGCGACCTTGTCGCCGAGGGTGATCGCTTCGTCGATATCGTGGGTGACGAAAACGATGGTCTTGTGCAATTCGGCTTGCAGCCTTTGCATTTCGAGCTGCAGCTCGGCCCGGACCACCGGGTCGACGGCACTGAACGGCTCGTCCATCAGCAGGACCGGCGGATCGGCGGCCAGTGCCCTGGCCACCCCCACGCGTTGCTGCTGGCCGCCGGACAACTGCGCGGGATACCGTCCGGCCAGTGAGCGGTCCAGCCCGACCCGGTCCAGCACCTCCAGCGCTGCCGCGCGGGCGGCCTTGCGCGAATCGCCGCGCAGCACCGGTACGGTCGCGACATTGTCGACGACCGTGCGGTGCGGCAGCAATCCAGCACTTTGGATCACGTACCCGATACCGAGTCGCAGCCGCACCGGATCGACCGCCGAAATATCCTGTCCGGCAATGGTGATGGTGCCCGTGGTAGGCGTGATCATCCGGTTGATCATCCGCATCGAGGTGGTCTTGCCGCAGCCCGACGGTCCGACGAAGACGGTGAACGAGCCGGATTCGATGCGCAGATCTAGGTCGGTAACGGCATGGGTGCCATCCGGATAGGTCTTGCTGATACCGCGGAATTCGATATCGGACACGCTGGTTCCTATCCGGTCGGCGTATTCAGACCCTGGGCCGCAACCCATTGCTGCGCTGCGGCTTTGGGTTCGGTCTTACTACTGCCGGAGACGGCCTCGTTGAGTTTGATCAGCTCGTCGGTGGTGAGTTTCGCGGAGACGGCGTTGAGCGCGGCGAGCGCCTTGTCGGTCTTCTTGGCGGCGTTGAACAGCGGCACCACATTCTGCGCGGGGAAATTGTGCTTCGGATCCTCGAGCACAACCAGGTTGTTCTGCACGATCGCGGGGGAGGTGGTGAAGATATCGGCCGCGGTCACCGAGCCGTCGACCAGCGCGCGCACGGTCGCCGGGCCGCCACCGTCGGCGATCGGGACGAAGTTGTTGGCGGCGATATCGAGGCTGTAATTCTTCTTCAGACCGGGCAGACCGCCTGCGCGCTCCTGGAATTCGGCGGGCGCACCGAATTTCACCTCGGCCGTGTGCGCGGCCAGATCGGCGATGCTGTGCAGGTTCCAGCGCTCCGCGGTGGCCTTGGTGACGACGACCGCGTCGGAGTCCTGACCCGGGGCCGGCGTGCCGACGGCCAGTTCGGAGCCGAGCGCCTTGGTGAGCGCGGCGTCGACGTCGGCGGAGCTGGTCGCGGTGGCGTTCTTGTCCAGATACTGCAGCAGGTTGCCGTTGTACTCCGGGATCACCGAGATCGCGCACTGGCGCAGCGCCGGAATGTAGGCCTCGCGACTGCCGATGTTCAGCTTGGTGTCGACCTTGAATCCGTTGGCCTTCAACACTTCCGCATAGATGTTCGCGACCGTCTCGGATTCGGGGAAGTTCGCCGAGCCGACGATCAGCGTGTCGCCAGCACAATCGCCCTTGGCCGCAAGCGGATCGGAGTTGCCACACGCGGACAGGATCATGGCTGCGGCCAGTGCCGCGGCGGCGATGAGGACCCGGGCGGTGCGCAGCGTCAGCCGCAGCGCAAACCGCCCGTGCCTCGCGGCATCGGGGGTGATCGTGGTTTTCACTGGAGTCCTTCCGGCATGGACGGGCGGTGCGAGGAGCCGTGAACGCTGAGCCCATCAGCGTTCGGGCCACCCGGTACATTCTGGTTGTTCATATTGCCCGCTGCATGGTGTTCCTGTTCGCTACAGAGAGTTGGTGTCGCCGGATGGTGTTGACCGCGTCGAGGCGGGTGCTGGCTCGGGTGTTGGTCGTGACGGCCGTCGGACTGGCCGTTTCCTGTGGAAACGACAATCAGGGCTCGACGATAGTGGTTGGCGCCGGAGATTCGGCCGAATCAAATCTGCTTGCGCAAATCTATTCCGGCGCATTGGCGCGCACCGGCGCGCGCACTTCGATCACCGCGAATCTCGGCAATCGCGCGGACTATCTCGGTGCGCTGGACTCGGGTGCCGTCGCGGTGGTCGGTGAGCACAGCGGCGAACTGCTCACCTTTCTGAACGGGAATGCGCGGGCGCGAACGCCGGAGGTGGCAGACAAATCGGAGCCGGTGCGGCTGTCGGTGACCGAGGAGCTGAGTCGATCGCTGCCGGAAGGGCTCGCGGTCTCCGATCCGGCCGACGGCACCGATATGCGACCGCGGGTGCTGCTGGCTGAGACCGCGGCGACTCGGGACAACGTGCGGTCGGTCGGCGCGCTCACACCGCACTGCGGCGAGATCGAGGCCGGGGTGGCTCCGGTACCCGGTGTGCTGCGCGCGCCCACCGGGCCGGTGTCGGTTGTCGGCTGCGCTTTCGCCGGGACCAGCGCCTATCCCGATGCGCCTGCCTTGCGAAAGGCCCTGCTGGACGGCGAGATCCAGGCCGGAATACTGACCGGGCCGCCCACGCTGGCCTCCGGTTCGACCGATGGGCTGATCGTGCTCTCCGATGGCGACTACGCCGTGCGCGCCGAGAACGTGCTCGCGGTGTACCGCAAGGGTCTGCTCGATGATCAGCAGATCCGGAAGCTGAATTATGTCGCGGGCGAACTCGCCACCGACGAGTTGGTCGGGATGATCCAGCGGGTCCGCGACGGTGCGGCCGCCGCCGACGTGGCGCGCGCCTGGCTGGATCAGCACGCGCTCTAGCTCTTTCATCCGGTAATCCCTGGTCCCGGGCGGCGTACCGCTCGGGACCATCGTCATGTCGCCGATCCCTGTCTGGTCTAGCGATCAGTCCTTGCGGCCGGACTGTTCCGCGCCGTATATTCCACGCGGAGTATTTGATACGGAGTATGTCGGTGGCCAGGGCTACTGTGCGTGCTCTCAGGAATCGATGGCTCGCCCGTCGCGAGCGTTGTGCAGGAGGTGACTGAATGGGGCAGCACGCGCACCCGACGGTGACGCCATTGGCGATTTCCGTGCTCGCGCTGCTCGAAGAGCGGCCCATGCATCCCTATGAGATGTATCAGCTGTTGATCGCCCGGCACGAGGATCTGCTCGTGAAGGTGCGACCGGGCTCGCTCTATCACACGGTCGCGCGGCTGGCGGTCCAGGAACTGGTGCGGTCCGAAGGCGTCGACCGGGAGGGCAATCGCCCGGAGCGCACCACCTATCGGATCACCGAAAGTGGCCGGGAGGCATTGCGTTCCAGGATTGCCGAGCTGCTGCGTAGTCCGGCGCGGGAGTTCCCGGTGTTCCCGGTCGCGCTCGCGGAGGCGCACAACCTGCCGAGACCGGATGTAGTCGCGCTGTTGCGCGAGCGCGTCCAAAAGCTTTCGGAGGACCTCGCCGAGGTGGCGATGATGTGCCGGTGGGCGGGCGAGCACTCCGTGCCGCGTCGATTCTGGATCGTGCTCCCGTACCTGCAGGCCACCGTCACGGCCGAGATCGCCTGGGTGGAGAACCTGATCTCCGAACTCGACAGTGACGAGCTGGAGTGGGAGGAATTCGATCCGGTCACCGGTGCCCGGATCACCCCCGACCACCATCACCCCTGGGCCACCGACGGGCATGCGGAACCACCGCCGGTGCCGCGGCGCTCGACGAAGACCGGAGCTTCGTCCCCCTGATGTGCGCAGGCGTGCGGGAGTGTGCACCGCCGCACCCGAATTCGATCCGCCGCCCCGCGGCATCCGGACCAACTTCCCAGATAGGAACCCGATCCATGACCACTCAACGCAACCCGTGGCTAGCGCTGTTCGCGCTGGTCGTCGGCTTCTTCATGATCCTGCTGGATATGACCATCGTCGCGGTCGCCAACCCGGCGATCCTCGGGGCCTTCCATGATGCCGACATCTCCCAGGTGATCTGGGTGACCAGTGCCTACCTGCTGACCTACGCGGTGCCGCTGCTGGTCACCGGCCGACTCGGTGACCGCTACGGTCCCAAGAATATGTACCTGATCGGCTTGACGGTGTTCACCGGCGCATCGCTGTGGTGCGGTCTGTCCGGATCGATCGCGATGCTGATCGCCGCGCGGGCCGTGCAGGGGCTCGGCGCCGCACTCATGACGCCGCAGACCATGGCTGTGATCACCAGGACGTTCCCGCCGGACAAGCGCGGCGCGGCCATGGGCCTGTGGGGCGGCGTGGCCGGTCTCGCGACGCTGGTCGGCCCGATCCTCGGCGGCGTGCTGGTCGATGGGCTCGGCTGGGAGTGGATCTTCTACGTCAACGTTCCGGTCGGCATCGTCGCCTTCGCGCTGGCGGCGTGGCTGGTGCCGTCGCTGCCCACACATGAGCACAAGTTCGACATCCCGGGCGTGCTGCTGAGTGGTATCGGACTGTTCCTGCTGGTGTTCGGCATCCAGGAGGGCAGCACCTACGACTGGTCGCTGCGGATCTGGTTGATGATCGGCGCGGGTCTGGTCGTGCTGGCCGTGTTCGTGGTGAATCAGGCGCGCAATACCGGTGAGCCGCTGCTGCCGCTCGGCCTGTTCCGCGACCGCAACTTCGCGCTGTCGAATGTGGCCATCGCGGCGATGGGCGCGGCCGTGACCTCGATGATGGTGCCGTCCTACTTCTATCTGCAGGCGGTGCGCGAGATGTCACCGACCAAGTCCGCGCTGGTCTTCGCGCCGATGGCGATCGTGACCGGCATCTTCGCGCCGATCATCGGCAAGTTCGCCGATAGGCTGCACCCGCGCATCGTGCCGACCATCGGGTTCATCGGATTCTCGGCCTCGGTCTTCTGGTTCTCGGCGGTGATGGACCCGCATTCCTCGATCGTGTGGTTCCTGCTGTCGGCCGCGCTGGCCGGTGTCGCCAACGCCTGCATCTGGGCACCGCTGGCCTCGACCGCGACGCACAACCTGCCGGTCCAGCAGGCGGGTGCGGGCGCGGGCATCTACAACACGACCCGTCAGGTCGGCTCGGTGCTCGGCAGCGCCGCGATCAGTGCGCTGATCGCGGCCCGCATGACCGCCAACGGTCTCGGCGGTGGCAAGGTCGCCGAAGGCGGTGCGGGACAAGGCCCGATCCCGGAATTCGTCAAGGACGCCTTCAGTACCGCACTGAGCCAAGCCATCCTGCTCCCCGCGGGCATCCTGTTGATCGGCGTGATCGCCTCGGCCCTCTTCGTCCGCCACGGCCAATCGCTGTCGGCGGGCCCGAAGGACAAACTCGCCAAGGCCGACACCGTCGCCGCCTGAGTTCCGTATGCCCCGTGCGCCGTTCGCGCACGGGGCACACGCGTATCGGCTCGAGTCAGCCCACTTGGACTGTGGCGGAGGGGTAGCCGGTGGCGCCGTCGGGGACTACGGGGGCGCGATCGGCGGTTTGGGTTTCGCCGGTGCCGTCGGTGGCGCGGGCGCGGATGGTATGGGAGCCGGAGGTGGCGTTCCAGTCGTAGACCCATTGGCGCCAGGTGTCGATGGATTGTTCGGTGGACAGGCGGGCGGGTTGCCATGGGCCGTCGTCGATTTGGACCTCGACGGCTCGGATGCCGCGGTGTTGGGCCCAGGCGACACCCGCGATGGGGGTCGAGCCCGGTTTCACCTTCCCGCGTGCGCGCGGGGTGTCGATGCGGGTGCCGGTTTTGATGGGGCCGTTGGCGGACCAGCCGCGGCGGGTCCAGTAGGCCGTGGCGCGGTCGAAGCGGGTGATCTCCAGTTCGGTCACCCATTTGGTGGCGGAGACGTAGCCGTAGAGACCGGGGACGACCAAGCGGGCCGGGTAGCCGTGGGCGACCGGAAGTGGTTCGCCGTTCATGCCGACCGCGAGCAGCGCGTCGCGGCCGTCGGTGAGCACGGCCAGCGGGCTGCCCGCGGTGAAACCGTCGATGCTGTGCGACAGGACCATATCGGCGTCCGGATGCGGTCCCGCCTCGGCGAGCAGTTCGGCCAGGCGATAACCGCGCCAGCGCGCATTGCCGATCAGATCGCCGCCGACCGGATTCGAGACACAGGCCAGCGTCACCAAGGTCTCGACCGCCGTCCGCTTGGCGAGATCGCCCCAGCCGATGACGATTTCGCGATCCACCATCCCGTGGATCCGCAGCGACCAATCGTCGACCGACACCTGCGGCACGATGAGCGCGGTATCGATCCGATAGAAATCGCTGTTCGAGGTCAGATACGGAGTCAGCCCCGGCAACTTCAGATCCGTATCGGGCGCGAGCGGCACCGCCGGAGCGCTCGGCTCGGGCAACTGAATCGCCGCCCGCTCACCGGACACATTCCGCCGCTGCGCCCCGATCAACCGTCCACCGACTCCGCTGAGCAATGCCAGCCCACCGGTAATAGCGATGCCACGCAGCAACTGTCGCCGCTGCGGCAGCGCGACCGACCGCTCGGTGGCAATCTGTCGTGTGGGTGCTGTCTCGGCCGCCGCGACAGCACGGGCCGCTGGTCCTGCCGCAGCGCCCCGGGGCGAGTCAGCAGTGGATCTCGGCGTCGCGAGTGACGGTGATTTCGTGCCGGATTCGGTGTCGCTCACCGCTTGCTCGGTCGCTGGTTCGATCGCACTGGATGCGGCTGGAGCTGACGCGTCCGGGCTGGATGAGGCGCTGCCGTGGGCAGTGGCTTCCGGGGTTGCCGATGATGCCGAACTCGAGCCCGAGGTCTGCGGCCTTGCCGATGTGCCGTCGTCGGATGTGCTGGCTTCCGTTGGTGCCTCGGGTCGGGGAGAGCCAGTCAGGGTAGTGGCGACCGCGTCATCTATGCGGGCGGTGAGCACACGCAGTGCGTAAATGCCTGCGGCGACGCCGATTATGGTGGGCCAGGCGGCGGACAGGCCGGTGCGGCCGATGGCGATGGCGGCGGTGAGCAGGCCGAGGGCGGCCAGCAACCAGGATCCTCGGGGGTGCGCTGTTCGTTCGACCGCGCCGGCGAATCCGGCGACCAGTACCGCCACGAGCGCCATGCAGGTGAAGAGCAGAGTTTTGTCGTTGGTGCCGAAGGTTTGGATCACCCATTCGCGCACGCCATCAGGGGTGTGGTCGATGACGGTCGAGCCGAGCGCGTTGGGCGGGGCGCTGTCGGGGCCGATGAAGGCGGCAAGCAGTTCGGCGACACCGAGTGCCAGACCGGCGGCGACGATGCCCGCCATCACCCGAAAGCGCAGTTCAGCCATGGTCCGAGCGTACTGCCGCGCAGGGTCGGGGGAGTATGACCATTCGGTGACGTGTGCGTCAGTCGTCGGCCTGGTGGCACTGGCTCGCCGCGGGACCGTGAGTACAGCGTGAGGTGGCCGGACCTCGTGCCCTTGGCGGACAGCTGGTTCGACGGTGGCGCAGTACTCGGCCGCAAAAGCGAAGGCGCCGTCCATGATTCACGGACGGCGCCTTCGAAAGCCGGCCTCAGCCGTAGATCTTCTCCACCTCGGTGGCGTACTGCTTCATCACCACGGCGCGCTTCAGCGACATCTTCGGCGTCAGCTCACCGGTCTCCTGCGTCCAGTCGACCGGCAGAATGCGGATCTTCTTGATCGCCTCGGCGTGCGAGACCTTCTTATTGGTCTCGGCGACCGCGGCGTTGATCTCCGCGACCAGCGCCGGGTTCTCGATCAGCTGCTCGATCGGGGTGTCGACCGGCAGGCTATTGCGTTCTTTCCAGCCTGGCAGCGCCTCCGGATCGAGGGTGATCAGCGCGCCGACGAACGGCTGGCCGTCGCCCACCACCATGACCTGGCTGATCAGTGGGTGCGCGCGCAGCGAATCCTCGAGCAGACCGGGGGAGACGTTCTTACCGCCCGCGGTGACGATGATTTCCTTCTTGCGGCCGGTGATGGTGACGTATCCGTCGCCGTCGATCGCGCCGAGGTCACCGGTCTTGAACCAGCCATCGGCGAAGGCGTCCTCGGTGGCTTCGGCATTGCCCCAGTAGCCGTTGAAGACGACCGATCCGCGCACCAGCAGCTCACCGTCCTCGGCGATCTTCACCGCATGGCCCTCGATCGGCTTGCCGACGGTGCCGACGCGGATATTGCCGGGGGTGTTCACGGTGATGGCCGCGGTGGTCTCGGTGAGTCCGTAGCCCTCGTAGATGGTGACGCCGACACCGCGGAAGAAGTGGCCCAGGCGCGCGCCGAGCGGTCCGCCACCGGAAACCGCCGCCTCGCACTGCCCACCGAGCGCGACCCGCAGCTTGCCGTAGACGAGCTTGTCGAACAGGGTGTGCTTGAGCTTGAGCACCAGGCCCGGTCCGCCGTTGTCCAGCGTCTCGCTGTAGGCGATGGCGGTTTCGGCGGCGGCATCGAAGATCTTGCCCTTGCCCCCGTCGTGCGCCTTCTGCTTGGCGCCGTTGAAGACCTTCTCGAAGACGCGCGGCACCGCGAGGATGAAGTGCGGGCGGTAGCTGCCGAACTGCTCGACCAGGGTGGACCAGTCGGCGGTGAACGCGACGATCACCTTGGCGTCGAACGCGGCCAGCGTGACGGCACGCGCGAAGACGTGCGCCAGCGGCAGGAACATCAGCGTCTTCTTGCCCTCGGTGACGTAGCGCTTCAGGGCGATCCGGTCCGACTGCGACTCCGCGTAGAGGTTCGCGTGCGAGAGCATGACGCCCTTGGGACGGCCGGTGGTGCCCGAGGTGTAGATCAGGGTGGCCGGGGACTTGGCGTTGACCTCGGCGCGGCGCGCGTGCACGGCCGCGTCGTCGAGATCGGCGCCGCGGGTGATCAACTCGTCGATGGCGCCCTTGTCGATCTGCAGGGTTTCCTTCAGATCGGGCAGTGTGCCCGCCTCGATCTCGTCGATGACCTTGCGGTGCTTGTCGGAGTCGACGACCAGCAGCTTGGTGGCGGAGTCCTGCAGGATCCACTTGGCCTGCTCGGCGGCCGAGCTGTCGTAGATGGCGACGGTGCAGCCACCGGCGGCCCAGACGGCGAAGTCGAGCAGCGCCCACTCGTAGCGGGTGGGGGCCATGATGGCGACGCGGTCGCCGAGTTCGATGCCCGAGGCGATCAGACCCTTGGCCACACCGGTGACCGCCGTGGCGAATTCCGCCGCCTTGATTTCCCGCCAGCCGCTACCGTTCGACACGTTGAACAGCACCGCACCGGGCGACTGCTCGGCGTGCCGGAAGACGTTATCGGAATTGTTCGCGTCTTCCGGAATGGTGTAGGAAGCCGGGACTTCGAACTCTCGCATCAGTGCCCTTCCACGTGGGTTTACTCGCCAGTAATCTACGACACCTGTGACGTGGACGTCAGCGCGCCCACCAGAAACATGTCCGGTTGGAAACCAGCGGCCTGCTCACAGACCTATCCTAGGTCGCGCAACGAGACCGGTTGGACTGCTTCGCGCAGGAAATCGGCCAATTCGGTCAGTGCCGCCGCGGCCGGGCCGACGAGCGCGGCCTGCAGCTGCGCGACGTGCCATAGCCCCTGGCTCTCGGTGAACCGAGCGTGCACACCCGCCGCCCGCAGCGCCGCCACGAACTCCACGCACTGCGCGTGCAGCAGCTCGCTGACATCGACCTGCACATAGGTCGGCGGCAATCCGGTCAGCTCGCCGTGCAGCGGTGCGTAGCCGGTGTCCTTCCCGTCGCCGTCGCCGAGGTAGGCGGCGGCGCAGGCGCGCGACCATGGACGGCTGATCACCAGATCGCGGAACTGCTCCGGGACCTGATTCGGGTCGACCCACGGCGCGATCAGGCCGAGCGCCGCCGGGGTGTATCCGCGTTCGGCGATCAGGCGCTGCGCGGTGGCCAGCGACAGCCCGCCACCCGCCGAATCGCCGGACAGCGCGATCTGTTCGGGTCGGTAGCCGATATTGCCGACCAGCTCCATGAAGGCTGCCTCGGCGTCGTCGAGCCCGGCCGGGAACGGATGCTCCGGTGCCAGCCGATAGTCGAGAACGTAGACGGCGCAACCGGTTTCGTGGGCCAGGCGGGCCGCCAACGAGCGATGCGTCGCGAGCGATCCGACCGCGTAGCCACCGCCGTGCAGATAGAGTACGGCTCCTCTGAGCAGGCCCGGCTCGGCCGAGCCTGCGGTGATCCGTTCCGCGGGCCGGCCGCCGAGCCGCAGCCGGTGCACGACCGTGCCCGAGGGCCGAAACTGTGCGCGCGAACCGATATCGAGCAGCAGCCGCTGCAGCTGCCATGGCAGCCGCGCGTTCAGCGTGGCTCGGAAGATCGGAGTCAGCAGCGTCCGCGCGATGGGTAGCGGAATATTGATGTCACGCATAGGTTTTCCTCGATTCCCGGGCGTGCGTGCCCGGTCGCCCCGGCCGCAGGGCTCAGGGCAGGAAGGGACGGTTCACCGCGGCGGCGATGCGCTGGTAGCCGGAGGCGGTGACCCGGACGAACAGATCCAGCACCTTGGCCTCCCAGCCGATCAGCACTCGGCCGTGCCCCTTGCGGACGCCTTCGGTAATGGTCTGCGCGGCCATCTCCGGCGTGTGAATGGCCAGCTTCTTGTCGAACATCGATGCGGCGCTCGTGCCATCGATGCCATCGGCGTAGGTGGCGTTGCGGGCGACGGCGGTTTTGATGCCGCCGGGATGCACACAGGTCACCTTGACCGGATGCTTGCCGACCAGCATCTCCTGACGCAGCGATTCGGTGAATCCGCGCACCGCGAACTTGGCCGCGTTGTAAGCACTCTGCCCGGGGACCGCGATGAGGCCGAACAGGCTGGAGACGTTGACGACGTGGCCCTCGCCCGATTCGATCAGCAGCGGCAGGAACGCCTTGGTGCCGTTGACTACGCCCCAGAAGTCGACATCCATGATGCGCTCGATGTCCTTGAACTCCGAGCGGATCACCTCACCGTGGTAGGCGATGCCGGCGTTGTTGTAGATCTGGTGCACCTTGCCGAAGTGTGCCTTGACCGCGTCGGCGTAGAGCAGAACGGCGTCGCGCTCGACCACATTCAGTCGGTCGGACTTGATCTCGGCCCCGTACACCTCGCAGCGGCGCACGGTCTCGGCTAGGCCGTCGGTGTCGATATCGGAGAGCGCGAGCTTGGCTCCGCGCTTGGCCAGGTTCTCGGCGAGTGCTCGACCGATACCGGAACCCGCCCCCGTGATCACGCAAACTTTGCCTTTGAAGTAAGCATCATCGCTCACTGTGCTGCCACCACTTTCAATTCATCGCGGGAGGTGTCGACGGTCGTCGTGTCGTAGGCGGAGACGTCGAAGCTCTTCGTGAGCCTGCGGAATTCGAAGGTGAAATCCGGCCACAGCGTGGTGTTGTTGCCGTGCTTGTCCAGGTACCAGCTGGCGCAGCCACCGGTGTTCCACACGCTCTTCACCAGTTTGCCCTGAATTTCCTTGTTATAGGAGTCCTGCACGTCGCGTTTGACCTCGACGGTGCGCAGGCCGAGCCGGTCGACGGTGGCCAGCGCGTCGGCGATGTAGTTGATCTGCGATTCGATCATGTAGACCATCGAAGTATGGCCCAGACCGACGTTCGGGCCGACCAGGAAGAACATATTGGGGAAGTTCGCGATGGCCGAACCCTTGTAGCCCTGCTGGCCGATCTCGTCGAATACCTCGCTGAGCGTGCGTCCGTCCTTACCGGCGATGGTGTCGTACGCCGGTGAATCGGTGACATGGAAACCAGTCGCGACAATGAGGGCGTCGATCTCGCGCTCGGTGCCGTCCTTGGTGACGATGGAATTCTTGCGCACCTCGGCGATGCCGTCGGTGACCACGTCCACATTCGGGCGACTCAGCGCCGGGTAGTAATCGTTGGAGATCAGCATGCGTTTGCAGCCGATCCGGAAGTCCGGGGTGACCTTCTCACGTAGCTCCGGATCGCGAATCTGACGCCGTAGTTTGACCTTCGCCATCAGCTCGAATATCTCCATCAGCGCGGGGACCTTGGCCAGTCCGACCACCTGGGTCTCGCGGGCGGCGTAGATGGCCGCGCGCGAGAGTCGCTGGAAACCGGGGATGTGCCGGAAGGCGAGACGCTCGGGCAGCGTGTACGGGCGGTCCATACGGGGGAGCAGCCACGGCGCGGTGCGCTGGTAGACGTCCAGGTGCGCGACCTTCGGCGCGATGGACGGCACGATCTGGATGGACGAAGCGCCGGTGCCGATGATGGCGACGCGCTTGCCGGTCAGGTCGGCATCGTGGTTCCAGCGGGCCGAGTGGAAGAGTTCGCCCTCGAAACCGTTGATGCCCTTGATATCCGGCAGCGCGGGTTCGCACAGTCCGCCGACCGCCGAGACCAGGGTGTTCGCGGTGAAGCTGCCCTGACTGGACTCGATCTGCCACAGGTTGGTGGCGTTGTGCCAGCGCGCGTGGGTCACATCGCAGTTGAACAGGTGCTTGTCGAGCACGTTGCACCGCTTCGCGACGCCCTGGATGTATTGCTGGATCTCGCCCTGCTTGGAGAACGAGCGCGACCAGTTCGGGTTCAGTGCGAAGGAATACGAGTACAGCTGTGATGGCACGTCGCAGGCTGCACCCGGATAGGTGTTGTCGCGCCAGGTGCCGCCGACATCGCTGCCGCGTTCCAGCACCAGGTAGTCATTGCGGCCCTGCTGGCTCAGCCGGATCGCCAGGCCCAGACCAGCGAATCCGCTGCCGATGATGATGGTCTCGACGTGGCGGGCTGGCCGGTCGCCGACAGCTTTGTCTGTAACCCTACGACTCATATAAGCGAGCGTACGGTCTTATTGAGCATGAGTCAACAGTATTGACTGTTGTTCAGTAGGATGTCGGTGTGCGTAGCAAAGGTGTCGGTGACATGGTGAAGCGAACCCGCCTCAGCCCGGAAGAACGTCGCACGCAGCTGATCACCTTGGGCACCAAGATGCTTGGCGAACGCGCCATCGAAGACATCTCGATCACCGAGATCGCCGAAGCGGCGGGGATCTCCCGCGGACTGCTCTTCCACTACTTTCCGACGAAACAGGACTTCCAGTCGGCGATCGTCCGGCAGGCGAACGCCGAGCTGCTGGAGCGCGTCGCGCCCGACCGCTCGCTCGGTGTGTTCGAGATGCTGCGCGACTCGATCGAGCGGTATATCGACTATGTCAGCGAGAACCGCAACTCCTACGTATCGCTGCTGCGCGGTCCCGCCAGCGTTACTCCGGAACTGGTTCCACTGGTCGACCAGACCCGCGACGCCATTATCGGCATCATTCTCACCGAAGCGCCGGTGCCGATCGATGACGCCGAGCGTCCACGCCTGACCCTTGCCATGCGGGGCTGGATCGCCTTCGTGGAGGAGACCACCCTCACTTGGCTGCGCAACGAGACGATCATCCGGGCGCAGTTGGTCGATCTGCTGGTCGAATCGCTACTCGCCCTTGCGCTTTCGCTCAATCCCGCGCTCGCCGCGGCTCTGCGTGGGTGACCGGTCGCGCGGGATTGTCGCCTTTCGTCGGCGTATACCCGGGGCCGGGTGGCAGGTCAGGGCAGGTAGGGGGCGAGTTGGTGGACGGCTTCGACGGGGTGCTTCGCCTGAATTGTTTCGGCGATCGGCTGGTACAACCACAAGCCCTGTGCGGAGCGGAACAGTTTGCCCATGACGAAGCCGGTCGATCCGCGACCGCCGTCCAGTTCGTAGCGGGCGAATTCGGTGTTCGACATGCCATCGATCAAGCGGCAGAACGCATTCTGGATCTGTCCGAACGGTTGGCCCGTGTAGGAAGTGATGACGAAGCACACGGTGGTCACCGTCGGCGGCAGTCGGGTCAGGTCGACGGTGATCAGTTCGTCGTCCCCTTCACCCTCCCCGGTCGTGTTGTCTCCGAGCAGCCGAACCGCCCCGTCCTGCGACGCAAGTTGTTCGTGGTAAACGACATCCGCGATGGAGTCGCCGGTGAACAACAGCGCTGCGGCATTCAGGTCGATATCTGGCTTACCGCCCAGCCACCGAAGGGCTTCGGGGTCCCACCCCAGCCCCATCGTGACGAACGCAAATCCTTCTTCATTCTCCAACGCAGCTGACACGGGGCCCTTCTCCGCAACGCGATGTACGGCACAACCGCCATCGCGCCGTTCCCTCACTCTAGGTGGTAACCCCACCAGCACGTCCGAAACTTGCCACGGGGCAGCATCATCCAGTGGGTTCAGTCGAGTGGCGCGGTTCAAATCAAGCAGGTCGGTGTCGGATGAGGGCGGTCCGCTGCGAGGTCCGCTGCCAACTGCGCAACCGTTTCCGTCGCGCAGACGCGGTTGTCGCCTACTCCGCCGGTGGCGCCCCGTTTCGCCCAGCCGACAACGTACAACCGCTCGAGCGGTTCGCCGGTCTCGCGCGAGACCACTTTTCCTCGCCGATTCAGCACGGCCCCGTTCTCGCTCACTGGGATACCGTCGATCTCCTTGGTCGTGAAGCCTGCCGCGCAGATCACCGAGTTCGCGATCAACCTTCGTCCCGAGGCTGTTACTACGGCAAGTTCCCCGAGGCTCGTTCCTTCGATATTTGTCACATCGTTTCCGAAGGATAAGATGACACGAAGCTTGCCCCGATATACCTTCGACAGGTTGCCGTCGTCGGAAATATCGACGGTAGGTAATTTCGAAATATCCCGAAGTAGTGGACTGGTCGCGCGCGCGTTCACGGCGGTTCCGGCCCCGTCGAGCAGCACTTCGATATCCTCGAGATCGAGAAGCTCATAGAGCGCCGACGGTGTGAACGATGTACGTTCCGGAGCCGACCGCGACAAAACGACCAGGTCCGTCACCATTTCTCCGCGAGCGGCACCGGCGCGAATCCGCGAGACATGTCTGACAACATCGAGTGCCACATTTCCCGCGCCGACGACTACGCACTTGGGTCCGATAGGTCCATGCGAGAGTGGGTCGGACAAGCCGCAATTCTCGGCGAATAGGATGTCCTTCGCCTCATATACCCCAACGCGACGCATTGTGTCAGCGAAACCGATTTTCCGCGGTTCCAACGCGCCGGACGCCAGCACTACGGCGTCGAAGCTGGTTCTGAGGTCGGCAACGGAAACGTCGATACCGACTTCGGTGTTGAAGACAATTTCGACACGGTCATCCTTGAACGGCACTTCGAAGAGCCGGATCATATCTCGAATCTCGGCATGGTCACGCGAGACGGCCCTGCGCAGCAGGCCCCCGATCTCGCCGTGCTGTTCGAACACCGTGACGCGGACCGAACTCGATCGGCGCAGCAATTCGCGCACTGTATACAGAGCTGCCGGTCCCGACCCGATGACGGCGATCCGCAGCCGATCGTACGGGCTTCCCAATGGTTGCTCGAAGCTCGCGCGCTGCGGCGCCGGGCCGAGGAAGACCGGTTTCGGCGCGAAGAACTCTCTGCTCCGGACGGCGTACCGATTCTCGGCGATGGTGAGCGCACCCTCGGGTTTGATGGCGGAGGCCGGGCACGCGTCCACACAGGCGGTGCAGTCGATACATGACCGAGCGTCTATGTGCAGTGTTTCCGCAGTTTCGAAACCGGGCTCACCCGGGGCTGGGTGGATACAGTTCTGCGGACACGCCTTGACACAAGACGCATCCTTACAGCAGTGCCCCAAGATAACGTGTGCCAATTACCCTGACCTGTCTAGAGAAGATTCGACTTCCGGTAAACCCAGCGCGCGCTCGAATTCAGCAGACCTTCTTTGTTCATAAATTCTATAAAGGGCTCGGCAGCCTTTCGGAACATCATCCTGTGGTGTTCATTGGCATCGATATCGAGCTTTACCGCATTCCAGTCCAAGCCCAGATCTTCATACACTCTGCGATTTATCAAGCTCTTCGCTATCACGTGCGTGCCTATCGCGATGACCAGCGAACTGAAATAACGTCGAAGACTTGAAGTTCCGGCCAGCCGGTCGCGAATCTTTCGGCGCGCGAACACCATGTGCCTGGATTCTTCGACAACGTGGATATAAGAAGTCCGGCGAATGGGCTCGGCGACGTTTTCGCTCGCCATCCAGTCGCGTTGCATGACATCGAAAATCTCTTCTCCGGCCAGGACGATTCCATACGCCGCCTCCTCCCAGGCGAACGACCGAAACAGAAATCCGAGGACGGAAAGTATGCGGTCACGTGGATAGAAACGCGATCCGATGCTGTCGACAGCATTGACCAACATCAACGAATGCAGATTCTCGTCCGCGCACTCGTTGAACAGGAATTTGACGTCGGGCCGCGCCGGGTCCGAACTATGATTTTTACGCAACAGTGCTACCTGTAGCCCCATTTCCAGCCAAATTCCAACGCCCAGGAACTGGGCAACCTCGCATCTGGTGAGCCGAATCCGCTCATCCTCGGACATGCCTGCCCAAGTTCGAGTTCCGAACAGCGGTGACCACTCGGGCGTCATCCCATGAAGCCGGCTGTCATTCGATCCAGGTTCGTAGACCAGGGGGTCTCTCGGGTCGAAGGAAAGTCGAGTAGCCGAGCCCAGTAGGGCCTTGAACAACGCGTCACTATCAGAAGACGTCATTATACTCCTTCAATCACCCCCAGCGATAGAGGCGATGGTCACAATAGTGCTCATAGCGAGATCGTCCCGGGCGCGCCCGATGAGTGGGACAGGACCTATCCCGGTAGCGAGCCGCGCTGCGGGTCCTGGTCCGCGCGCATCCACTGGCGATGGTTCATGGCAGGCCTCCGATCGGCGCGCGAGCGTCGTTCTCTGATTGGGAGAATGATGTTACCAACGTGCTCTGAGCTTTGGATCGGACACGGAGAACGCGATGTCCGGGGGTCGCGCGAAGCGCCGCCTGGGCGGCGGGAACAGCAGTATCGCACGGCCTGCGCTGTTGACGGGGGTAGCCGCACCGATAGTCCGAACCGGATGGCTCCGGTGGTCTACTCGCTACCCTGACGTATGGGCCTGTCTCGGCGGCAGTTGTTGAGATCCGGCACCGCTGGAGCGGTTGCGGTGCTGGTTGGTACGTCGGCGGCGAGTAGCGGGTGGTTCCGGGCGCCGCGGCGGCTGGGGGACCCTTTTACTCTCGGGGTTGCATCGGGTGATCCGACCTCGGATGGCGTGGTGTTGTGGACGCGGTTGGCTCCCGATCCGTTCGCTCCCGATGGGCTCGGCGGCATGGCACAACATCCGGTGACCGTCGATTACGAGGTAGCCCATGACGAGCAGTTTCGGCAGGTGGCGACGCGGGGGACAGCGGTCGCGACCCGCGAGCTCGCGCATTCCGTGCACCCCGAAGTGCGCGGGCTAGAGCCCAATCGCTGGTATTTCTACCGATTTCGTGCGGGCTCGGCGATCTCACCGGTCGGCCGGACCCGCACCGCACCCGCGCTGGGGCAGCCCACCGCACGCATGCGTTTCGCCTTCGCGTCCTGCCAATCATGGACATCCGGCTACTACACCGCCTACGAGCACATGAGCGCCGAAGACCTCGATCTGGTTGTGCACCTCGGTGATTACATCTACGAACGGGGCTGGACGCGCGGCCGCGAAGGCGTGTCGGTGGAGCCGCAATTCCAAGCCGAAGCCGTCGACCTACCCGGCTACCGACTGCGCTACGCGCAGGCCAAGGCCGAGCAGCCGTTGCGAAACGCCCACGCCGCCTTCCCCTGGCTGGTCACCTTCGACGATCACGAGCTCGACAACAATTGGGCGGGAGACTCGCCCGGCCTCGGGTTCGATATCTACCGCATCCCCAAGCTCTTTCGCGGCCGCCGCGCCGCCGCCTTCCAAGCGCTGTACGAACATCAGCCGTTGCGCATCGCGGCCCTGCCCTCCGGCTCCACCATGCACATCCACCGTCGCTACGCCTTCGGCGACCTCGCCGAAATCACCATGCTCGACACTCGCCAATACCGCACCGCGCAGGCCTGCGGCGACGGCGGCCTGGTCGCGGACTGCCCCGACCGCTTCGCCGCCGATCGCACGATTCTCGGTGCACAACAACGAGATTGGCTGATCGACGGCTTCACCAACTCCACCGCCCGCTGGCAGATCCTCGGCAACCAGGTCTCCATGGCCCAATCCGACTTCGACCTCGGCCCCGGCGTCGCCACCGGCACCGACTCCTGGGACGGATATGTATCCGACCGCAATACCATCCTCGGCGCCGCCGCCGACCGCAATGTCCACAACCTCGTAGTGATCACCGGCGACCGCCACCAGAACCACGCCGCCAACCTCCGCTCCGACTATGCCGCCCCCGAATCCCCAGTCGTAGCTTCCGAATTCATCGGAACCTCGATAACCACCGGCGGCAATGGAACCGATATGACCCCCACCGGCCACACCCTGCTATCCGCCAACCCCGACCTGAAATTCTTCAACGCCCAACGTGGTTACTCCCGAGCCTCCTTGGATCACGGCCTGTGGCACAACGACTTTCGTGTGGTCCCCTACATCCACCGACCCGGCGCCCCCATCTCGACCCGCGCTGCCTTCGTCGTGGAGAACCGGGTCCCCGGTGTCACCGAGGTATCGCGCTCCGACAGCCAGGGCGGTCAGCATTCGGGACAAACCGCGGGTTCGCCTCCGCGCTAGGTATCGCAGCGGATTTTCGACTGTGCTCGCCGTGGCGTAGGTCAACGCGGTACGGCGGCGCCTGGCGGATTGGCCAAACCCAAGGCGGAGTTGAGGCGATACGCGCCGCCGAGCCCGTGGAACACCGCCATGGGCAGCGCCCCGGCGAAGGCGCCGGCGATACCGGCGAGAGCATGTGCGGGCAGATCGGCCCAGTAACCGATCACCACCGCGAGGGTGAGTCCCAAGGTGCCGGCCACGGCATTGCGCAGTGCGTCGTTGCCCCACACATTCGGGAACTGTTCGCCGACCATGCCTTTGACGAAGTGCGGGACGGCATTGGCGCCCAGTACGCCGGCGAGCGCGGACAGCAGGATCGTATGCCACATATCGGTCACCTATTTTCAGTCAACAATCGTTGACTGAATAGTAGCGACTTATCCGCGTTCGGTCAACGACCGTAGACTGAATGCATGAGTTCCCATCCCACCCGCCGCGCCGAACAGCGCGACCGCACCCGATCCCGGATCCTGGACGCGGCGCGGCGGCTGTTCGCGGAGGTCGGCTATGACCGGGCCACCATCCGCGCGATCGCGGCGGCGGCCGACACCGACCCGGGGCTGGTGATGCGCTACTTCGGATCCAAAGACGACCTGTTCGCCCAGGTCGCACAATTCGAACAGGACGAACTGATCACCGGGACGCCACCGGAGGCAGCCGAACAGCTACTGGCCGCGCTCGAGCAGAAACTCGCCGAGCAGCCCACCGACGCACTGACCGCGATCCGCTCCATGCTCACCCACCCCGACGCCGCCGCCGAAGTCCGTTCCGCCATGGTCGCCCGCCAACACCAGGCCGCCCAGCACCTGGCCGCCGACGACGCGGACCTCCGCGCCGGCCTCATCGGCGCCCTCACCATCGGCACCGTCATCGGCCGACACCTACTCGAACTGGACGCCCTGCACGACGCCCCGCCCCACCACATCACCGCCCTCCTCCGCCACGCCATCCACGCCATCGCGCACGGCACCCCAGAACCCAAGCCCCGCCAACCCGCCGCCCCATCCACGGACCGCTGAACTCGCGTCAGAGCCCGCTCTGAAACGACTTGCCGATCTGCGTCCTGATCTGCGAGGAACCTCCTCGCGGTTCTCGGCCATACCGGTCAACGCCGTGATGATCTGGAAGCCACCATCATGGACTTCGGTCCAGCCGGTGGCGAACACGGTTGCCGCGTCACCGGTCCAGCTTCCCTCGGCTACCGCGTCCACATTCTTCGCCGTGGAATCGAGTGCCGACCGAAGCGCCTCAGCCAAGTCATAGACGTATTTGCCGACGTCACGCACCTTTTCGGGAACAACCGACATGCTTTGGCTGGGCGAACCCCCTACTTCGCTCACAAGGTCGGAAGCTACTCGGCGCTATCGGCGATGTCCATCGGAGCCGGACAGGACAACGCCGGGCCGAATCGCTCTCGGGGAGAGGAGATTCGGCCCGGCGTCGGGTCAGCGAAGAACTACGCCGTCGGCTCGAAGGCCTCGGCGACGATCTCGGCTTGCTCCACGGCGTGGACCTTGGAGGAACCCGAGGACGGGGCCGACATGGCGCGGCGGGAGATGCGGCGGAGCTTGGTGAAGCGCTCCGGGAGCAGCTCGGGCAGGTTCAGGCCGAAGAAGGGCCAGGCGCCCTGGTTGGCCGGTTCCTCTTGGACCCAGGCGATGTCGGTGGCGTTCGGGTAACCGGCGAGGGCCTCGTTCAACCGGAACTTGGGCAGCGGGTAGAGCTGCTCGATCCGGACGATGGCGATGTCCTCGCGGCTGTCCTTGGCCTTCGCCGCGACCAGCTCGTAGTAGAGCTTGCCGCTGGTGAGCAGGACGCGCTTGACCTTGGCGCGGTCGCCGATGCCCTGTTCGTAGGTGGGCTCGTCGAAGACCGAGTGGAACTTCGACTCGGTGAAGTCCTTCAGGTCCGAGACCACGGCCTTGTTGCGCAACATCGACTTCGGGGTGAAGACGATCAGCGGGCGGCGGATGCCGTCCAGTGAGTGGCGGCGCAGCAGGTGGAAGTAGTTCGCCGGGGTGGACGGCACGGCGACCGTCATCGAACCCTCGGCGCACAGCTGCAGGAACCGCTCGATGCGACCGGAGGTGTGGTCCGGGCCCTGACCCTCGTGACCGTGCGGCAGCAGCAGCACGACCTCCGAGAGCTGACCCCACTTGGCTTCACCGGAGGAGATGAACTCGTCGATGATGGACTGCGCGCCGTTGACGAAGTCACCGAACTGCGCCTCCCACAGCACGAGTGCGTCCGGATTGCCCAGCGAGTAGCCGTATTCGAAGCCGACGGCGGCGTATTCGCTCAGCGCCGAGTCGTGCACCGCGAACCAGCCCGGGTTCTTGCTGCCGATGTTGTGCAGCGGGGTGTATTCCTCGGCCGTCTTGCGGTCGATGATCACCGAGTGGCGCTGGGTGAAGGTGCCACGACGCGAGTCCTGGCCGGTCAGGCGCACCGCGACACCCTCGTCGATCAGTGTGCCGAAGGCGAGCAGTTCGGCGAAGGCCCAGTCGACCTTGCCCTCGTAGGCCATTTCGCGCCGCTTCTCCAGCACCGGCTTGACGCGCGGGTGCACGCTGAAGCCCTCCGGCACATTGAGGAAGGCGTCGCCGATGCGCTGCAGCACCGTCTTATCGACGGCGGTCAGGATGGTGGTCGGCACCTGCTGGTCGTCCTCGACCGATTCGCTCGGCTCCGGAACGTACTTCTCCAGCTCGCGGACCTCGTTGAACACCCGCTCCAGCTGGCCCTGGTAGTCGCGCAGGGCGTCCTCGGCCTCTTTCAGCGAGATGTCGCCACGGCCGATCAGGCTCTCGGTGTAGGCCTTGCGCACCGAGCGCTTGGTGTCGATGACGTCGTACATTTCCGGCTGGGTCATCGACGGGTCGTCGCCCTCGTTGTGGCCGCGACGCCGGTAGCAGACCATGTCGATCACGACGTCCTTGCGGAACTTCTGGCGGAAGTCCACCGCGAGACGGGCCACCCAGTCGCAGGCCTCCGGATCGTCACCGTTCACGTGGAAGACCGGCGCACCGATGAACTTCGCGATATCGGTGGAGTATTCGGTGGAGCGGCTGTTGTCCGGTGCGGTGGTGAAGCCGATCTGGTTGTTCACCACGATGTGGATGGTGCCGCCGACGCGGTATCCGCGCAGACCCGACAGGTTCAACGTCTCCGCGACCACACCCTGACCCGCGAACGCGGCGTCACCGTGCAGCATCAGCGGCATGACGGAGAAGCCCTCCGGCCCGTCGCCCTTGTCGAGCAGGTCCTGCTTGGCACGGACCAGGCCTTCGAGGACCGGGTCGACCGCTTCCAGGTGCGAGGGGTTGGCGGTCAGCGAGACCTCGATCTCGTTGTCGCCGAACATCTGCAGGTAGGTGCCGCGCGCGCCGAGGTGGTACTTCACGTCACCCGAGCCGTGCGTGGCGGCCGGGTTCATATTGCCCTCGAACTCGGTGAAGATCTTCGAGTACGGCTTGCCGACGATATTGGCGAGCACATTGAGGCGACCGCGGTGCGGCATACCGATGACCACCTCGTCGAGCGAATGCTCGGCGGACTGGTCGATGGTCGCGTCCATCATCGGGATGACGGCCTCGGCACCCTCGAGCGAGAAGCGCTTCTGACCAACGTATTTGGTCTGCAGGAAGGTTTCGAACGCCTCCGCCGCATTGAGTCGGTTCAGGATGTACTTCTGTTGCGCGACAGTCGGTTTGACGTGCTTCTGCTCGACCCGCTCCTGAATCCACTGCAGCTGCTCGGTTTCCAGGATGTGGGTGTACTCCACACCGACGTGGCGGCAGTAGGCATCGCGCAGCACCGAGAGCACATCGCGCAGCTTCATCCGCTCCTGGCCGTGGAAGCCCGCGACGTCGAAGGTGCGGTCCAGATCCCACAGGGTCAGGCCGTGCTGGGTGACATCGAGGTCCGGGTGGCTGCGGAACTTGTCCTTGACCAGCCGCAGCGGATCGGTATCGGCCATCAGGTGGCCGCGGTTGCGGTAGGCCGCGATCATCTCCAGCACCCGGGTGCTCTTGTCGACGCCGCGTTCCTTGACGTCCTTGCGCCAGCGGACCGGCTCGTAGGGCACGCCGAGGCCGTGGAAGATCTCGTCGTAGAACTCATCGCTGATCAGCAGGTTGTGGATGGTGCGAAGGAAGTCGCCGGACTCCGCGCCCTGGATGATGCGATGGTCGTAGGTCGAGGTCAGGGTCATCAGCTTGCCGACGCCGAGCTCGTTGATGCGCTCGTCGCTCATGCCCTGGAACTCGGCCGGGTACTCCATCGCGCCGGCGCCGACAATCGCGCCCTGGCCCGGCATCAGCCGCGGCACCGAGTGCACGGTGCCGATGGTGCCCGGGTTGGTGAGCGAGATGGTGACGCCGGTGAAGTCCTCGATACCGAGCTTGCCGTCGCGGGCGCGGCGCACGATGTCCTCGTAGGCGGTGTGGAACTGCCCGAAGGTCATGGTCTCGCAGCCCTTGATGGCGGCGACGACCAGCGAGCGGTTGCCGTCCTTGCCCGCCAGGTCGATGGCGAGGCCGAGGTTGGTGTGCGCCGGGGTGATCGAGTTCGGCTTGCCATCGATCTCGGCGAAGTGCCGGTTCAGGTTCGGGAAGGCCTTGACTGCCTGCACGATCGCGTAGCCGAGCAGGTGGGTGAAGGAGATCTTGCCGCCGCGGGTGCGAGCCAGGTGGTTGTTGATGACCAGCCGGTTGTCGATCATCAGCTTCGCCGGAATGGCGCGCACGCTGGTCGCGGTCGGGATGGTCAGCGATGCGGACATGTTCTTGACCACGGCCGCGGCCGGGCCGCGCAGGATCTTCGCCTCGTCCGTCGCGGTATCGGCGGGCTTCGGCGCGCCGGAGGTCGGCGCGGCGTTCGAGGTCGGCGCCGGGGTGGTCTGCGGTGCGCGCGCGGTGACCTTCGCGGGCGCGGCGGCCTTGGCCGCCGGCGCTGCCGGTGCGGGAGCCGCGGCGGCGGGTGCGGGTGCCGGTGCGGGTGCGGGTGCGGGTGTCGCGGTCACCGGCGCGGGAGCCGCAGCCGGAGTGGCCACCTGCGCGGGCGCGGCCCCGGCGCTCTGGCTGTTACCAGAATCACCCGTGACCTCAGGCGTGTAATCGGCGAGGAACTCGTGCCAACTCTCATCGACGGAAGATGGATCCTGTTTGAACTTCTGATACATCTCATCGACTAGCCACTGGTTCTGTCCGAACTGGGAAGTTGAGCTGCTCACAGCAGGTGTTCGCCTCATTTCGTTCTTCGCGCTGCGACGTTTGTGACGTGCCCGGCACGGGGATCAGCGGATGCGCGCCGATGCGCCCTCTCTGAGGATAGGCCCAGCAGCAAATCAGCGGACCGACTGACCACCGGACAAACCCGATCCCAAAGATGACGACCCGTCCTCGCTCGAGAATATTCCCCCCGCTTCGTTGGCCGCCGCCCAGAGCTGGGCATACGGTCCGCCGGCCGCCAGCAGCATGTCATGTGGCCCGATTTCGGCGATTCGTCCGCGTTCCACGACGGCGATCCGATCGGCTCGCGCGGCGGTGCCGAGGCGGTGCGCGACGACGACGGTGGTGCGGCCCCGGGTCAGTGATCGGCTTGCTACCAGGACCGATGCCTCGGTTTCCGGGTCGAGGGTGGCGGTGGCCTCGTCGAGCAGCAGCAGATCGGGGCGCACGAGCTCGGCTCTGGCCAGTGCGATCAGTTGGCGTTGCCCCGCCGAGAGGCCGCGGCCGCGCTCGCCGATCGGGTGGCGCATACCGTGCGATAGCGCGGCGATCATGTCCGCCGCGCCGACCGCCGCGGCGGCGGATGCGATCTCCGCCTCGGTCGCTGATGGTTTCCCGAATGCAATGTTGTTGGCGACGTCGCCGGTGAAGAGGTGAGCTTCTTGGGGGACGATGCCGAGTCGGGCCCGGTAGTCGGCGAGGCGGTAGTCGCGGATATCGATGCCGTCGACCCGGATCGCGCCGTCGGTCCGGCCCGGTACTTCGCCAACTGTGTCGGGTAAGTCATAGAGCCGGGCCAACAACTTGACGATGGTCGACTTGCCCGCGCCGGTCGGACCGACCAGGGCAAGCGTGGATCCGGCCGGGATGCGCAGTGACACTCCGTCGAGGGCGGGCTTTTCGGTGCCTGGGTAGTGGAATCGGATGTCGTCGAGGACGACCTCGCCGGCCAGGCCATCGGTGATCGCCACCGCGTCCGGAGCATCCGCGGCGATCGAGGACGGGGTGCGCAGCAGGTCGCCGATGCGGCGCAGGCCGACTCGCGCCTGCTGGTATCCGTCGAAGACCTGGGACAACTGCAGGATCGGGCCGAACAGCAACTGCAGATACAGCACGAAGGCGATGAGTGTGCCCGCCGTCGTCGCACCATCGGCGACCTCGCGCGCCCCGAAGTACACCACCGCCGCCAGCGCCAGGTCGGCCCAGGCGATGACGAAGGCGAAGTACATCGCGATCGCGCGCTGGGCGCGCATCCGGCTGGCGCGGTAGCGGTCGGAGTATTCGGCGAAGCGGCGGGCGGCGACCGGCTCGTGCCGGTTTGCCTGGACGGCGCGCAGACCGGAGACGTTCTCTTGGAAATCGGCGTTGACGGTCGAGACGTGCTCGCGCGACACGGTGTAGGCGGTGGACGAGACGCGCCGGAACAGCATCGTCGCCACCAGCAGCGGCGGCAGTGCGATCAGCACGACCGCGGCCAGCGCGGCATCGATGACCAGCAGTGCCACCGCGATGCCGACCAGGGTGAGCACGCCGATCAGGGTGGTCGCGACGCCGGTCTGCAGGAAGGTCGACAGCGCGTCCACGTCGGTGGTCATCCGGGTCATGATGCGGCCGGACAGTTCGCGTTCGTAGTAGTCCAGTCCCAGTCGTTGCAGGTGTGCGTAGCTGCGCACCCGCAGACCGTAGAGCACGCGTTCGCCGGTGCGCGCGGTGAGCACGGTGGTCGCCGCGCCGACCGCGAGACCGAGTACGACCAGGACCGCGCCGAGTACACCGGCTCGGGCCAGCGCGCCCGAATCATGGCCGCTCACACCGGTATCGATGGCGTAGCGCACGATCGGCGGAAACGCGACGCCGATCAGGGTGTCCAGCGCGAGCAAGGTGATGACGGTCAGCACCAGCCAGCGCACCGGGCGCAGTAGCCGGGTCAGCCGGAATCCGGGATCGGGTTGCCGCAGTCGCTCGTCGTCCAGTCCGGGTTGTTCGGTGGCCGGTGGCAGGCCTTCGATGGTGCGCCGCAATTCGGGAGTTTCGCTGAGACCACTTGCGGCGCCGGAGAATCCGCCTGGTCCGCTGGTGCCGGTCGCGGTGCGGACGCCGAGACCGGCGGGTGCGGTCGGGACTTCGCCAGAGACGTAGCCGGCCGGTGCGGGCAGTCGAATCACCCGATCCGCATGGGCGAGTGTGGATTCCCGATGCGCCAGGATCAGCGTGGTGCGCCCGCCCGCATCCGGCAACTTGTCGAAGATGGCCGCCTCGGTGACCGCGTCGACCGCGGAGGTCGCGTCATCGAGCACCAGAATCCGCGGCCGCGCCAACAGCGCCCTGGCCAGCGCGATCCGCTGCCGCTGCCCACCGGAGAGCGTCAACCCGCGTTCGCCGACCACGGTGTCGAATCCGTCGGGGAGTTCGGCGATGAACTCATCGGCCGCGGCAAGCTTTGCCGCATAGCGGATTTCGGCGTCGGTGGCGTTCGGCCGGCCGAGGGCGATATTCGCGGCGATGGTGTCGGAGAACAGGAACGGGTCGTCGAACACCACGCCGATCGCCGCGCGCAGATCGGTCGCACTGAGGTCGGCGATATCCACGGCGTTGGCGTTTCGAGAATCTGCCGCCGGTTTGTCGAGCGTGGCGTGAGCGGGCGGCGAGGCTGCGGCATCGATGGCCCGTGCGGTCGCATCCGCGAATCTCCCCGTGGTGGCGGATTCGGCTCCGAATAGGCGGATGGTACCGGAGTCGGGGGTGTAGAAGCGGGGGAGAAGTAAGGACAGCGTTGACTTTCCGGAGCCTGCCGGGCCGATGATGGCTACGGTTTCGCCGGGGTGCACGGTGAGATCGAGGTTGCGCAGGATCGGCTGGGTGGGGTCGAATCCGAAAGTGAGGGTGTCGATGTCGATGCCCAGGGGGCCGTCGGGGAGCTCAGCTGGGGTTGGTGGGTCGGCGATTTCGGGGGCGGCGTCGATGACCTGGTAGACGCGTTCGGCGGCGGCTCTGGTCAGCTGGGCCATGATCACCACCGATGACATGGTGCGGGTGGTGACGGTCATGGTGGTGACGTAGGCGGAGAAGGCGAGGAAGGTGCCGATGCCGATGACATCGTGCAATGCGAGCAGTCCGCCGACGACGATCACCGCGACCAGTCCGGCCTGCGGAATAGTGGTCACCACGGGCGCGAAGCGGGCATTGATCGTGGCCGCGCGCATGCGTTCGGCGTAGAGCGCGCGTCCGTGCTGTTCCAGCACGCGCACCATCCGAGCCTCCTGCCCGAACCCCTTGACCACCCGGACACCGGTGACGGTCTCCTCGACATGCTGCGCGACCTCGGCGGCCCGCTGCTGCGCCGACCAGGTCGCCGCGTACAGTCGCGGCCGCATCCGGTAGACCAGCAATCCGATCGCGGGCACCACCAACAGCGCGACGGCGGCCAGCGGCGGCGACAACCACACCATGACGGCCGCGGCGAGCACAAACTCCAGCAACGCCAACCCCGACAGCGGGACCATCGCCAAAAGCCCCTGCACCAGTTGCAGATCCGTGATCGAGCGCGACACCACCTGCCCCGTCCGCAGCGCGTCCTGCCCCGCCCCGTCCAGCCGCTGCAGCGAACCGAGCAGATCCACCCGCAGCGCATGCTGCACGTCCAGGGACAGCCGTCCGGCCAGCATCCGCCGACCGAAGGCCGCCGAGAACCGGCCGATCGCCACCAGCGCGAGCAGCCAGGCGACGACCCCGATCACCGCGGTGTCGCCGATGCCCGCCGCATCGACGGCCCACTTCGTCAACAACGGCGCGGCGATCTCCACCAATGCCCCGGCCACCAGCGCGGCCGCGATCCCCGCGACCGTCCCCCTGTGCGACCGACACTCGGCCCACAGCCTGCGTATCCAGCCCACGCCATCACTCAATTCCGCCGCACACCCGTCTCATCGGTCCCCATATCGACGGTAACTACACGGATCACCACGCCATTTGTTCCCGCAGTAGTTCTGTGCGGGCGAAGTTGTCCGACGACCGGTTGGGCGGGGACGGTTCAGAGGCGCTTGCGCAACAGCCACCAGGCGCTGCCGCCGATGCCGAGCGTCCAGAGCGTCAGGACCACGATGGCGGCGGGGGTGGGGGCCAGGAAGTCGCTGTCCTTGAAGGAGCCGACGGCGACCGTGCTGACGGTCGCCGAGCCGGGGAGGACGGTGGCGAAGCCGGCCATGCCGACGGCCTTGGCGACGACCCAGATCAGCGGCTCGATGATCACCAGCCAGCCGAGCATCGCGGCGATCGCGGCGGTGGGGGTACGCAGCAACAGGCCGAGTCCGGCGCCGATCAGGGACCAGCAGACCGCGGCGAGCAGCCCGCCGCCGAAGACGGCGAGTAGGCGCAGACCGAAGTCGAATTTGCCGTGGCCGAAGCCGAGCAGGCAGGCGAAGGCGATCAGTTCCACCACGAAGGTCGTCGCCAGTGCGGATCCGGCGGTGACCAGGAATTTCGCGGCGGTGAGGCGATCTCGGTCGGCGGTGAACAGTGCCGTCAAAGGCATTGTCGCGTAACGATATTCGGCACCGGCGCCAGCCGCGCCGAAGGCTCCGGCCAGCACGATCGCGACGGCGAGACCGATATAGAGCCCGATTGTCGCGGCGCCGGTCGCGGGATTGGATTTGGGGTCGGCCGGTCCGGCGAGCAGCGCGGTGACCGTGCTCGCGACCAGCGCGATCGCGGGAATGAACGCGGCCAGCAGCCGGCTGGCGCGCAGCGTGGTGACCTTGCGGATCTCCGAGTTGACGGCCGGAACGAGGTCCGGGGGCAGGATGGCGATCATCGTGGAATCCCGTAGGGCGTCGGTTGGTGCGGTGCGATTCCGGCATAGGGCGCGGGCTGGGGTGGGCGGGCCGGTTTGACCAGTGACGCCAGCACCCGGTCGGGGTGGATCTGGTCGGCGGTGATGCTGTCCACGCGCACTCGAGCGGCCGCCGCCGCCGCGCGGATCTGCGCCTCGGTCGCCTCGGCCACCGCGAGCCGTCCGTCGGGCCGGATCACCGCATCGGTGAAGCCCTGAGCGGCCAGCGTGGTCGCCAGTGCGATCGGCGTGGACGCGACGACCACCAGGCGATCGGGATGCCCACGCCGCAGCCGGGCGGGGGTGCCCTGATAGACCACTGAACCTTCGCTCACCACGATGATGTTGTCCGCCATCGGAATCACCGGCGCCAGGGTCTCACTGGAAAGCAGGACGGTGCCGCCGCGTCGGGTGTGCCGGCGCAGGAAGTCCACCAGCCACGCGCGTTCGGCCGGGTCGAGACCGGCCATCGGTTCGTCGAGGATCAGCAGCGTCGGATCGCCGAGCAGCGCGGTCGCCAACGCCAGCCGGGTCTGCGCCCCGACCGATAGTGCGCCCGCCCGCGTCCGCGCCGATTCACCGAGGCCGACCGCCTGGATCACCTCATCGACCCGCGCGTCCTCGACGCCCGCCGCCGCCGCGTACACCAGCAGGTGATCGCGCGCGGATCGCGCCGGATGCAGTCCGCGCGGGTCCAACATGCCGCCGACGGCCGACGCGGGGCCGCGCTCCGGCTCACGCCGCCGTCCCGACCCCGGCCCGCCGACCGCGGCCGTACCGGAGGTCGGTTCGAGCAACCCCAGCAGAATCCGCAGAATAGTCGTCTTGCCCGCGCCCGCCGGCCCCACCAGGACGGCCATGGTCCCGGACGGCACGGTGAAACTCACGTTCTCGACCGCGGTGACCAGGTTGTATCGCTTGGTCAGGCCGCGGACGGCGAACGCGAGCGGTCGGCCGGCGCTCATCGTGGCGTGGTCGGGGGTTGCGGCTTGATCGGATCGAGCGCGGGCAGCGGATCGGCGTCGATGACCAGCTGCCGGTCCGCGGGCCAGGTGACCGGCGCGGGTCCGAAGGCCTTGCGCGCATTGCCGATCGTGGTCTTGCCGAGCGCCCGGTTGCCGAAACCGCCGATCACCGCGCCGATCCCGGCGGGCACCACCTTGCCCGCCATCAGGGCGGCGCGCTTGGTGATGAAGCGGATGATGAATCGCTTGAGCAGCGAGTCGTTCATGCTCGACAGACCGGGAATTTTATTGGCGAACAGCGTTCCCCAGTTCTTCGCCGAGTGACCGACGGTCTTCTCGACGATCTCCATCCCGCTCTCGCCGAGCACGACGGCCAGCACCAGCGCCCTGCGCGTTTCCTTGTCCTCAGGCGAAATCCCGTGCACGGCGGCCACTGCCAGCGTGAACACCGCGGAAGCCTCCATGAAGAAGGTCGTCTCGGCGCTCACCGCGGCGATCGCCGCCACGGTGCCGACCCCCGGCACCGCAGCCGTCGCGCCGACTGCGCTACCACTGCCGGTCACCGCGAGCAGATACTGGTTCTCCAGCCGCTCGATGATCTGCGCGGGATTCTCCGACGGATGCGAGCGCCGGAGCCGGTCCACGTACTTGGCGACGGCCGGCGCCTGCAGGCGCGACCCGGTATCGAGTAGCTGGACCACCGTCTTCTCGAACGTGCCTTTGAACACGGCGATATCCTCCTCTTCCGCCTGTACGGAATGAACCTTATGGCACCGACCGCCATCAACTCGTCATGACAACGATGTACCCCGTCGAACGGGTTCCCCGCATGTCGCTTCCATCACGCCGGGTCGCGCAGGGCAGGCACCCGTTCCGCGAGCGGCGGGGGTGGCGGCGGGGTGCCGTCGCCGAATGGCCTGCCACCCAGCGCTTCTCGGCCGTGCGGGGTCAGCCAGTTGGTCAGTTCGGGGCCCTTGGGCACGATCCCGGTCGGGTTGATATCGGCGTGTACGACGTAGTAGTGCGTCTTGATCTGTCCGAAATCGATGGTGTCACCGAATCCGGGCGTCTGGTAGAGGTCGCGCGTGTAGGCCCACAGCACCGGCATTTCGGTCAGCTTGTCGCGGTTGGTCTTGAAGTGGCCGTGATAGACCGGATCGAATCGGACCAGGGTGGTGAACAGTCGCACATCGGCCTCGGTGATGGTGTCGCCCACCAGGTATCGCTGGGTGGCCAGGCGTTCGGACAGCCAGTCCAACCGGGCGAACAGCCGGTCGTAGGCCGCCTCGTATGCCTCCTGGGCGCCCGCGAACCCACACCGGTAGACGCCGTTGTTGACGTCTCGGAACACCGCCAGATTCACCTCGTCGATCTCGGCCCGCAGCGCCTCCGGATACAACTGCGGCGCGCCGGGCCGATGGAACGCGGTCCACTCGGTGGCGAAGTCGAGCGTCATCTGCGCGTAGTCGTTGGTCACCACCTGTCCGGTGGCGACTTCCACCATTGCGGGCACCGTGATGCCGCGTGGATAGTCCGGGAACCGCGCCAGATACGCGTCGCGCAGTCGCGGAATACCCAGCACCGGATCCACCCCGCCGGGATCGAGATCGAAGGTCCAGCTGAGCTTGTCGTGCGTCGGGCCGCACAAACCCAGCGAGAGCACCTCTTCGAGTCCGAGCAGCCTGCGCACGATCAGCGTCCGATTGGCCCACGGACAGGCCCGCGCCGCGACCAGGCGGTAGCGGCCCGGCTCGACCGGATATCCGTCGCGGCCGTCGGCGGTGATGCGGGTGGTGATGTAGTTCGTATCCCGTTTGAATTCGCCCGGCTCGACGTAGGAGGCAGTTTCCGATACCGACTTGGTCACCTGGACAGTCTCGCAGACGCAGGTCTTAGTCTTGCCGAATGAGTGAAACGAAGGCCACCCGGTTGACCCGGGAAACCATTGACGGCGGCGCCGAGGTCGTGACTCTCACCCTGGCCAATCCGCCGCTGAATCTGTTCGACCAGTCGATGCTCGACGCGTTGATCGAGGACTTCGCGGAGCTCTCGGCCAACCCGCCCCGGGCGGTGCTGCTGCGTGCCGAGGGCAAGCTGGTCTCCGGCGGCGTCGACGTGCACGTCTTCGACGGTCTGAATATCGAGCAGGGTGCCGAACTGTGGCGCACCCTGTTCGCGCAGATCATCCATCCGCTGGAGGCACTGCCGTGCCCGGTGGTCTTCGCCGCGCACGGTCTCACCCTGACCGCCGCCTTCGAGATGGCGCTGGCCTGCGACATCATCCTGGCCGCGCCCAAGGCGAAATTCGGTCTGGTGGAGACCGTGGTCGGCCTGACGCCGTCGATGGGCGGCCCGCAGCGGCTGGCCGAGCGCGCGGGGTCGGGCCGGGCCCGCGAATTCGTCATGACCGGTGACCTCTACGACGCCGCGACCATGGCCGATTGGGGTGTGGTGAACGCCATCCACGACGATGTCGACGCCGCCGCACGGGCATTGACCCAGCGCCTGGCCCAGGGCCCGACCAGGGCGCATGCGGCGACCAAAGAGATCATCGGGGCATGGCGGTCCGGCGGTGTTGCCCATGCGGATTCGGTGACGCCCGAGGTGTCCGGCGCGCTGTTCGACACCGACGATCTGCGCGGCGCGGTGCGCAGCTTCCTCGAGGTCGGCCCTGGAAAGGCCACCTATACCGGCCGGTAACAGCCGGGGCACGCGCGAACGGGCGTCGGCGAGTTCGGCGCCTATCCCAGCGAAAGTGTGACTCGCGTCATATAGTCGCAAGAGCCTGAAGGCTCGAGGCGTGTGCGGAGGACCCATGTCGCAGTTCTTGGTCGAATACCCACCGAATCGTTCGCATGCCTGCGACGCCCCGCTGGCCCGCGGCTCCGACGGAGTGCTGCGATACGGCAATCTCACCCCCGCGTTGACCGAACTCCTGGATCTGCAGGTGCACGCCTTCTCGACCAGGGAGGCGGTGGTGGAGATCGGCGGCCCCCGGCTGAGCTATCGGGATCTGTGGCGCTCCGCCTCGCGTATCGCGGGCGGGCTGCAGGAACACGGCATCGGCTATGGCGACCGGGTCGCCATCCATATGCCGACGGGCGCGCGCTGGGTGCAGGCGTTCCTCGGGGCGCTGCTCAGCGGCGCGGTCCCGGTGCTGGTGCACGACGGACTGCCCGATGCGGTGGCCGCGCGGGTGATCGCCGACAGCAGCACCGATTTCGTGCTCGACTGCGGTAGCGACGCCGACCTGCCGGACGGCGCGGCCTTCATCGATGACGGTGCGGCGCTGAGTGATCTGGCGCTGCTGTGCTACACCAGCGGCGCCGGGGTCTGCCCGGCCAACGCCGCCACGCCCAAGGGCGTCGAGCTGACCAACGAAAACCTGCTCTCGGCAATCCGCTCCGTCGTCACAGCGCTCGACCTGCCGACCGATGGCCTGCGCAATCTGCTGCTGCTACCGCTGGCGCATGCGAGCGGCTGCGTGGATCAGCTGCTGCCGACCTTTGCCGTCGGCGGCACCGTCGTCCTCGCGCCGGGCGGCCGAAGACTCGCGGAAACCATCGTCTCCGAACGGATCGACATGGTTTCCGCGACACCACGCATCTTCGCCCGACTGCTGCCGGAGCTCGCGGAGTTGCGCACCGAGGGGCTGCGCACCGACGGGGTCGTCCGGATCAGCACCGCGGGCCATCGCGCCGCCGCCCCCACCGATCCGGTGCAGCGGGCCGCCACCGTGCGGGATATGTTCCCCGCTGCCCGGCAGTGGTCGGTCTGGGGCGCGACCGAAACCAGCGGCATCGGCTTGGTCGTCGACGACGATACCGATACCGCACCGGGTGCCGATCCGGTGCTCGGATTCCCTTTCGGTGGTACCGAATTGGCGCTGTGGGGCCCGCAAGCGCAGGCCGGGCACGGTGAGTTGCTGTGTCGCGGGCCCAATGTCACCCGCCGCTACTGGAACGATCCGAAGACCACCGCGGACCGCTTCACCGGCAGCTGGTTCCACACCGGCGATCAGGTCAGTATCGACGCCGACGGCCTGGTCCGGCGCGGGCACGCGCAGGCGGGTTAGTTCACTCGAGCAGGCGATCGCGCAACCGTTCGCGCAGCTCGGTGGTGAAGCCGATCGCGCTCAGGTAGGTCTCGACGTCGCCGTGCCGCTCGCGCACCGAATCCGTCGCGACCCGAAGGTAATCCTCGCGAACGCCGAGGATGTCGATGGAAAGTTCTTCGACCGCGGTGAGTTTCGGCGCCATCATGGCGCGCAGCGCGGGCACGGCGTCGTTGCTGGCCATGAAGTCGGTGAGCACATCGGCCTCGCTGACCGCGACCGCGCGCAGCAGGGTGGCGATTGCCCAGCCGGTGCGGTCCTTACCCGCCGCGCAGTGCACCAGCACCGCGCCGTCGCCGCGCACGATCGTCTCGGCGATGGCGATGATCGCGGAGTTCGCCTCGGGCAGCACCGGGAAGTGCCGGTAGACCTCGAGCATGTGGGTGAACGCGGAGTCGGTTTGCGCGTCGTGCGGCGGTGCCTCGGCCATCCTGGAGTCGAACGGGGTGACGTTCAGCCGCACCCCGTCGGGCAGGTTGTCGTGGCCGATGTGCTCGATCTCGCGCACCCCGCGCAGGTCGTAGATGTCGGTTACGCCGAGGTCGTGCAGGATCGCGTGCCCGGGTAGGTCCAGATCGCTCAGTTGGGCCGAGCGCAGTAGTACGCCGGGGCGAACCTTCGCGCCGTCGACGGTGCGCAGACCGCCCAGATCGCGGAAGTTGAACGTGCCGGTCAGGTAGAACTGGTCGGCCGATGGCGAGAGAGTCACCGATCCAGGCTATCTACCCCACGGTGTCCTGCTGGTGTCGATACCGGATCCGGCGTGGAACTGTCTGTTGTCCAGTTTGCGAGGTGTCGATGTGTGATCCGCCACAGAAAACCGGAGCGGTGGCGGCCCGCCCCGTAGAGTGGTCAATGGTCTATCTCGCGAGGGCGGGCGTGAGAGTGACGCCCAGAGAGGCGATTCCGGTGGATACCGATCGATCGCAGCGGCATTCCGTTTGGGTAACAAAACATTCTTCCAGTCTGGAAATACCCACAGAAGCTGTTCTTAAACCCCGGAAACCCTCTACCATTGATGAATGTTGGACCGGGCATCCAGGAAATTCCCGAGCTGGGGATTCGTGAGAGCGGCCCGCCATGTTCAGCGAGTCGCGCCGACGGTGGTGCGCGAGTTCTTTCCCCGAGGGAGTCGTCGTTGAGCGCACGTGGAGAAATAGCAGAGGGCAGGCTGCGGCCGACCATCTGCGAGGCCGTCGAGAAGGCGGCCGCCTCGCTCGATTTCACCGGAGTGCGAGCACTTCGGGTGCTGCTGCATGCCGGTGTCAGCGCGTACTGGCCACATATCAAGTCCGCTCCTGCCAAGCAGGTCCGGGCATATGAGGCGACTGTGCACCTGCTGGCCGAGCGCTGGGAGATGGAGACCGAATGTGCCTCCGACCCGCGGGCCTCGGCCGCCTTCCGGCAGATGGACTCCGAGGTTGCGACCTTCCTCGACCTCTGTGCCGACCGGTCGGGCGCGCAGTGGCTGGAGCCGGTCGATGCCATCGCGGCCTACGCGGTCTCGGTGCTGCAGGGCACCGTGCTGCGTTGGCTCGCGGATTGCAATGACGAGACGACGCTGGTGGTGCTCGACGACCTGGTCAGCAGCCTGGCCACCCGGGCCGCCGAAATCTGAGTTCGGTACCGATTGCTTGCGGGGCGATTGAAATAGCGCCTCGCGATACTGGACGTTTGACCAGTTTAATGGTTGAGTTGTGCTGGTGAGCGAGCGCAGCGAGCGAACCATCAACACAGCGCCTTCGGGCACGGCGGAGCCGAGCAGCAGTGAGGCGCAGCCGTGAGTGAGATCGGCGCACTGCATGCGGCCACGGCCGAGCTGGACCCGCCCCTGGCCGCTCTCGACCTGACCGCGCTGCGCGCCAATGCCACGGACCTGGTCCGGCGCGCGGGCGGCGTGCCCATCCGGGTGGCGAGCAAGTCGGTGCGTTGTCGTGCGGTGCTCGAGCAGGTGCTCGGCACCGGACTCACGGCGGACGGTGGGTTCGCTGGCATCATGTCCTATTCGTTGGCCGAGGCCATCTGGCTGGTGCGCCGCGGCGCCCGCGATGTGCTGCTCGGCTATCCCACGGTCGACCGCGCGGCGCTGGCCGAACTGGCCGCCGATGACACCCTGCGCAAGTCGATCACGCTGATGGTCGACGATGTCACGCAGTTGGAACTGATCCGCGCCGCCGTCGGCACCGATCTGGTGCGGCCACGGGTATGTCTCGATGTGGATGCCTCGCTGCGCATCGGGCCGCTGCACCTGGGTGTTCGGCGCTCACCGGTCCGCACACCCGAGCAGGCCGCAGCGCTCGCGCGCGCGGCGCTGCAGCGCGGTTTCGATGTGGTCGGCGTCATGACCTATGAGGCGCAGATCGCCGGACTGCCCGACGCCAATATCGCTGTGCGCTTGGTGAAGCGGGCTTCGGCGGCCGAAATCGGCAAGCGCCGCAGGCAAGTTCTCGACGCGGTGCGCTCGGTGGTCGGCAAGCTGCAGATCGTCAACAGCGGCGGTTCCGGATCCATCGAGGTCAGCATTACCGATCCGGACGTCACCGAGGTGACCGCGGGCTCCGGACTCTATGTGCCGACACTGTTCGATCACTACCGCGCCTTCACCCCGCGTCCCGCGCTGTTCTTCGCGACCTCGGTGCTGCGCAAGCCGACACCGTCCATCGCAACGGTTTTCGCCGGTGGGTACATCGCTTCCGGTCCGACGGGTCCGTCCCGCGTGCCGAAGCCGGCGTGGCCCAACGGATTGAAGCTGCTCGGCACCGAGGGTGCGGGTGAGGTGCAGACTCCGCTGTCCGGTGCCGCCGAAATCCGGATCGGCGACCGGGTGTGGTTCCGGCACGCCAAGGCCGGCGAGCTGTGCGAGCGGTTCAACCAGGTCCATCTCGTCGACTCGGACGGTACGCGCACGACCGTGCCCACCTACCGCGGTGAGGGCAACTGCTTCGGCTGAGCCAGCCGCGCTATCCGTATGTCGCTAATGGCGAATTGTGACGGTGATTTACAAGATCGAATACTGCTGCGGCGGATCTTATGGACCGCTATTAAACCAACCGGTCCGAATAAATTTCCCAACGTATAAATAAGGTTCGCCTCATTTCATCGATATCGGCCGGATTCGCACCAGCGGTAATCGGCTCAACTGAGGCGCAGGAACGTCGCCAGATCGGATAGATCATCCGGGGTACTCGGCAGATATTCGGTGAGCAAGGGTGACCGGATGATGACGGCCTTCCACATGGCCCGGCAGAGTGTGGCCTGAACCATGCTGCGTGACAACAGGAACCGCATGCCGTAGGGGGCGTCGGCGGGGCTGGAGGTGGTCATCGACATGAGCACGACCGCGGCCTCCCGGCCTCGGAAACGCTCGGCGGTGCCGACCAGCACGTCCTCGATCTTGGCCCGCGCCAGCAGTGTTCGGATCAGCCCGACCTGGGCGCTGTAGGGCGCGACCACGAGAATGTCGTGCGGGTGCAGCCGCCGGGTCATCGCACCGGTCGTCCACGACACTCCGAGCAGGGCGCGGACCCGGCGGACCACCTCGCGGGCCTCGGCCACCGATTCGATCGAATCGCCGCTGTGCGGCACCAGCACCGTCTCCACGCCCGGCTCGACACCCTCCAGCTGCCTTGCCAGCGTGACGGTTTCATTGGAGCGCAGGCGGTTGTCGTAGTACAGCCGGGAGATCGGGTCGCAGACGCTCGGGTGCATCCGCCAGGTGCGGTCCAGGAAGTAGCCGCGCTCGGCGGGCAGGGTGTGCCGGCCCTCGGTGAGCCAGCCGAGTACCGATTCGTCGACCGGCTCCGGATGCGTGCTGCGCGCCGCGGCGGATGCGGGATCGCCGAGCAGCAGCAGATTGCGCGCGCTCACCGCGACCGCGATGGTGTCGGCGAGTGGGAAGCGGCCCGCGTCGGCGATGACCAGCAGATCGAGACCGTCGCCGGGCACCAGCTCGTCATCGGCGAAATCGGCCGGGGCCCCGCCGATCACGCACCCGTTGACCGCGTTGTCCAGGAACCGCGGATAGCGCGAACCGTCGATCACCGACCACTCCGGCGCGACCGCCTCGACATCCTTCTTCGCCACCAGTTCCGGCAGCACGCCCATCGCGACGATCATGTCGAGCAGGCTCTCGACGGTCGAATGCGTCTGTGCGACCACGCCGACACGCCACTTGTGCCGGGTGACCAGCCGCTCGACCGCCCTGGCGACGGTGGAAGTCTTGCCGGTACCCGATGGCCCCTGCACCGCGAGATACGAATCGTCGAGATCGCGCATCGCGGCCGTGATCGCCGCCGCGTGATCACCGTGCACATCCGGCAGTCTCGCGGCCTTGCGCAGGCGCGGTGGCCGGCGGGCCAGGATGTCGAAGACCGCACTGGCCGGAATCTCCGGCAGCGCCATCAGCAGCTGCTGGGCCGCGAATTCGACGGCGGTCTCGATATTCTCGTCCCAGGCGGGCAGCCCGGGCGCGATCGCGGTCGGCAGATCGTCGTAGGGTTCGCAGCCCTCCGGTAGCAGTTCCTCGAGCCGGACGGCATCGTCGAAGTTCACGTCCACCGAGCAGCCGAGCACGGTCGCGGTGGCGGTCGCGCGCCGGCCGACCGCGGTGATCATTCCGGCGGCGACCGGCTGATCGTAGAAGGTGTACACGGCGGTGCCCGGTGTCAGCACGGTGCTGGTCGCCGCCCCGCCCGCGGTATCGGCGCCGCCCCAGCCGATGCCGATCCGTCCGGTCAGCGTGAGGTACCTGCGCATCGTCGGCTGGTGTGGGCTGCGATGCCATTTGGTGTCCAGCTTGCCCCAGTCGGCCACCAATACCCCCGGTGCGTCGGCCCATTCGTCGACCGGATGACTGAGCCGGTCGGCATGCGCCCACCACAGCGGCTGGCGTTCACGCCGGTGATAGCCGAGCGCCGCCGCCATCAGGGCGGCGGGATGGTGCGCCTGGCCCTGTGCCGCCGCGAATTCCGCGAGCGCGGCCTCGATCGAGGACGGCCGCCACGGCGGCGCGGTATCCGGTTCGTCCGGGCGTGGCACCAGACACCACGAACTCACCTGCTCCAGGCTGCGCGCGTCCGGGTCGACACGCTGTTCGGCCGCCCGCTCCACCAGCCAGTCGCGCAGCCGCAACACGGTGACGCAATCGCGTTCGGTATCAGGGGAACCCGGTAGCAGCCGCCGTAGCCGGCTCAGCCGATAGGAGCGTTCTCCGATCAGCAGGGCGTTGCGCACGATCGGATACAGATCGATGAGCACACCCGCGTGTAGCAGCTCCTCGACGGTCTCCGCGCCGACGCCATGCCTGCCGGTCCACCGCAGCAGCGCCGAGCGCACGCCGGAGGTGAAGTGGTACACGCGCATATCCGGATACATCTGCAGTCGCTGGGCGACGAAGTCGAGCACCTCTTCCAGCACCCGCCGCTGTCCGGCCGCCTCGTCGGCGATACCGGTCATCGCCCGATACGGTGTGAGTGCCGCCCCGAACGGGGCACGGAAGGCCAAATGGACGGTGCCCGGCCCACCCACCTCGATACCGCGCAGCTGACCCGACGGTCCCTCATCGATGGTGAGCGCGAGATCGCCCGGTGACGGCGGCGGCAACGCGCCGAGCGCGATCGCGTCGACCAGGGTGTGCGTCGGCTGCCCGGAATCCTCGCGGCGCAGCTGGATTTCGGCTTGGCGGCGCAGCGTGTCGAGGGTGCGCTGCGACAGGCCGGGCACAGTGGTCACGGTGCCGGCCAGCCGATCGATGGTGTTGATCCCAGCCTCACGTAGTCTGGCCCGCGCCGTGCGCGGCATACCGGCGACCAGCAGCAGGTCGCGCGCCGTCGCGAGCGCGCCGGTACAGGTCGGGCAGTGCCCGCAGGCGAGATAGCGCGGATCGCCCCACTGCACCGGAAGCAGCTCGCTCAGTTTGTCTTCCACGATCCGTTCGACGCGCCCGCGCCGGGCCAGATACACCGGCACCAGATCGGCGAGCGCATAGGTCGTGCTGTGATCACCCAGGTGTAACCGGACCAGGGGACCGGTCAGCGCGCCGCTGTTGTCCAAAGCTGTGGCGCAGGCGGCCAGTTCGAGTGCCGCGCCGACCCGATCCGGCGGACCCGCCGCGGTGCCGTGCACGGTGTAGCGGACCCGGTGGCCCGCGCGCACCAGAAAGTCGCTGGCGCAGAAGAATCGACCGTCGAAGAAGGTAGCTCCGTGGATGACGTGCACACCCGCCCGCAACGCGGCAATGGTCTCGGTATGCGCGGCCTGCAGTGCGGCGATATGCGCTGCCGGATCGTGCTCGGCGGTGCTAGCTCTTTCGAGCGACCTGCGAGCAGTCGCTACGCTGGCCCTTTCGAGCGACCTGCAAGCAGTCGCTACGCTGGCCCTTTCGAGCGACCTGCGAGCAGTCGCTACGGAATGGATCTCCACCAGCTGACTGCCGAATCGATCACGGAAGTCCGCGAGCCTGCGTTCGCGCGAATCGTCGAATCCGGTGCGCGGCACCAGATCGGGTACCGCATCCACCGTGCCCGCGATGGTGCCCAGTTCGGTATCGAGGGCACGCAGCAACGCGAATTCACACTGCGCCGCGCGCACGAGGTCGACGGCGGAGCAGACGACACGATCACCGAACACGATCAACGCGGCCCTCCTGTGTCTTCGCGGGACACGGACGGCAACACTGTAGCTAGCCGCTATAGCTGCGTTGAACCCCTCCCCGGTTCACGAGCGTGGCTTACGCCGTTCCGGTCGCTTGCCGCCGTCGCGATCGCGACGCGGTCCGGGGCGGAACGAGCGCCCGCCGGGCGGACCGGAATCGAGCTGCAGCTGAATCAGCTGGCCGCTGATCCTGGTGCGCCGCAACGCTTCCAGTGTCTCTGAGGATAGGTCGGCCGGCAGTTCGACGAGACTGTGGTCCGGGCGGATGCTGATATGTCCGAAGTCGCTGCGACGCAGTCCGCCCTCATTGGCGATGGCGCCGACGATCGCGCCCGGCACCACACGGTGCCGCTTGCCGACGCTGATCCGGTAGGTCGCCAATTCGGCTCCGGTGCCGCGCTGATGCGACGGCCCGTGATCCTCGCCCTCGAACCGGCGGGCGGGTCGATCGCCGCGCGGCATGCGTTCGCGCTGCGGGCGTTCGATCGGCTCCGGCTCGGGCTCCATGAAGAAGTTGTCGCCGTCGTAGCCGCTGACCGCTAGTGCCGCCGCGATGTCGACGAGCGGAATGTTGTGCTCGCGCTCGTAATCCTCGATGAGCTTGCGGAACAGCGCCAGATTCGCCGAGCTGAGGTTCTCGGTGATGGAATCGCCGAATTTGGCCACGCGCTGGGTGTTCACGTCATCGACGCTGGGCAGCTGCATTTCGGTCAGCGGATGCCGGGTGGCGCGCTCGATCGACTTGAGCAGGTGGCGTTCGCGCGGCGCGACGAACAGCAGCGCCTCACCGCTGCGCCCTGCTCGGCCGGTGCGGCCGATGCGGTGCACATAGGACTCGGTGTCGTGCGGGATGTCGTAGTTGACCACGTGCGAGATGCGATCCACGTCCAGACCGCGCGCGGCGACATCGGTGGCGACCAGAATGTCCAGCGCACCGGATTTCAGCTGTCCGATGGTGCGCTCACGCTGGTTCTGCGCGATATCGCCGTTGATCGCCGCGGCCGAGAAACCACGCGAGCGCAGCTTTTCGGCCAACTCCTCGGTGGCCTGCTTGGTGCGCACGAAGATGATCATCGCCTCGAACGACTCGACCTCGAGGATGCGGGTGAGTGCGTCCAGCTTGCGCTGATGCGAGACCTGCACCCAGCGCTGGGTGATGTTGGTCGCGGTGGAGGTCTTCGACTTGACCGTGATCTCGACCGGCTCGCGCAGGTACTTCTTCGAGATGCTGCGGATCGCCGAGGGCATGGTCGCGGAGAACAGCGCGACCTGCTTCTCGCGCGGGGTGTCGGCGAGGATGCGCTCGACATCCTCCTGGAACCCCATCTTCAGCATCTCGTCGGCCTCGTCGAGCACCAGATACTGGAGCTGCGACAGGTCGAGCGTGCCCTTCTCCAGATGGTCGATCACGCGGCCCGGCGTGCCGACCACGACGTGCGCGCCGCGGCGCAGGCCCGACAGCTGTACGCCATAGGCTTGACCGCCGTAGATCGGCAGCACATGCAGGCCGGGAATGTGGGTGGCGTAGCGGCCGAATGCCTCGGCGACCTGGATCGCGAGTTCACGCGTCGGGGCCAGCACGAGGGCGCGCGGAAGTTTGCCGGTCGGCTCGATCCCCATCAGGATCGGGATGGCGAATGCCGCGGTTTTGCCGGTGCCGGTCTGGGCCAGCCCGACCACATCGGCGCCGGCGAGCAGCGGGGGAATCGTCGCCGCCTGGATGGGCGACGGCGACTCATAGCCCACATCGGCGATGGCCGCGAGGACGCGGTCATCGATGCCGAGATCGGCGAAAGTCGGGCCGTCGTTGTCCCTGTCGTTGTCGCCAGGAACGCTGTCGACCTGATTGGTACTCATTGACCAGGAGTTTACTGCCTTGCGGTGGTCGTCCCGGCCACCGGGCCAATACGGTGAGATGTATGCAACCCGAGAACGCGTCCGCGCATCATGACCCGGCGCTGTCACCGGTGGATGTGGCGGTGGTCCAATTCGCACCGGGAACCGATCCGTCCGCCAATCTCGCGACCCTGCGCGAGCAGGTCCGCAGCGCGTCGGAACGCGGTGCGAAGGTGGTGGTCGCACCCGAATACTCGATGTTTGCCGTCACCCGGCTCGATGAACGGGTCGTGGCGGTCGCCGAACCGCTGACCGGGCCGTTCGTCACCGGACTCGGTGAAATCGCCCGCGAGTTCGGGGTGTATCTGGTCGCCGGAACGGTCGAGCAGGTGGCACCGGAGTCGGGGCGAATCCGCAACACCCTGGTCGTGCTCGGACCCGATGCGAACCTGGTGACGAAGTACCGGAAGGTGCATCTCTACGACGCGTTCGGACACCTCGAATCCGATGTCGTCGAGGCGGGGCAAATCGAGACCCCGGCCACATTCTCGGTCGGGCCTGTGACATTCGGCATGCAGACCTGTTTCGATCTTCGCTTCCCCGAGGGCTGCCGTCGCGTCGCGGCGTCGGGCGCACAGGTGCTGGTGCTGCCCGCCCAGTGGATTCCCGGTCCGGCGAAGGTGGATCAGTGGACTACGCTGCTGCGCGCCCGCGCCATCGAGAACACCGTGTACGTGGCCGCCGCCGATCAGTGCGCGCCGCGCGGCGCAGGCGCATCGATGATCATCGATCCGGCCGGTGCGGTACTCGCCGAACTCGGCGACGAACCCGGTGTGCTCACCGCGGCCATCGATCTCGATCATCTGGCCCAGGTCCGCCGCACCAACCCCAGTCTGGCATTGCGTCGATTCGCGATCACCGAGCGAGTAGCGGAGTAGCCTTTATTCGGATGATCTACACCGATCGCGCAGCTGCCGGTCGCGCGCTGGGTTCGGAACTCGGCCACCTGCGTGCGGCGCAACCGCTGGTGCTCGGACTGCCCCGGGGTGGGGTTCCGGTGGCCGCGGCGGTGCGCGAGGTCATCGGTGGCGATCTCGATATCCTGCTGGTCCGCAAGCTCGGTGTGCCGTGGCAGCCGGAGCTGGCGATGGGCGCGATCGGCGAGGACGGTATCCGGGTGCTGAATCAGGATGTGTTGTCGCACACCGGGATAACGCCGCGGCAGTTCGCCGAGATCGAGGAGTTGGAGCGCGCCGAACTCGAGCGCCGACGCGAGGTGTGGCGCGGCGATGTCAAACCGATTCCGATCGCGGGCCGCACCGCGGTGATCGTGGACGACGGGATGGCGACCGGGGCGACGATGGTCGTCGCCTGCCGGGTCGCCCAGTTGCACCAGCCGGCGCGGATCGTGGTCGCGGTGCCGGTGTCCTCCGCCGAGGCGTTACGGCGGGTCGCCGCCGAGGCCGATGAGGTGCTCTGCCCGTGGGTGCCGCCCTCGCTCGGCGGTGTCGGCACCGCCTATCGTGACTTCCACCAGCTGGAAGACGACGAGGTCACCGCGCTGCTCGCCTGAGATGCGTTGCGCCGCTAGTGGACTTCGGTGATGCCCGTGCGGTGGCGTTGGGCGAGTTCGGCGTAGAAGCCGGGGTTGAGTTTGACCCACCCTTCGGCCTGGGTGCCTTCGATGGACTTCTTGACCTCGGCGGGGGCACCGGCTGCGAGCACGCCTGCGGGGATCTTGGCGTGCGGCGGGACCAGCGAGTGCGCGGCGATCATTGTGCCCGCGCCGATTTCGGCCAGATCGAGCACGGTGGTCCCATTGCCGACGATGGCCTCCGCACCGACCGACGCACCGTGGAAGACCACGCTGTGCGCGATGGTCGCACCCGGGCCGATCTCCATCGGCACATCCGGGGGCACGTGCAGGACCGCGTTGTCCTGGATATTGGCGCGTTCCCGGATGGTGATCGGCGCGAGGTCCGCGCGCAACACCGCGCCGTACCAGATCGAGGCGCCTGCCTCGACGCGCACATCGCCGATCAAGGTCGCGGTCGGTGCGATGAACGCCGTCGGATCGACCTGGGGCCGTTTGCCTTCGAATTCGTAAAGGGGCACGCCCTCACCGTAGCTGTGTCTTCGGCCGTGTCTTCGCCGCCGTGAACGGTGGCGTGTGGGTCACCTGCGCCCAGCAGAGCGACGCAGCACAGCATGGCGCTACCAGCGTTCGGCGAGGGCGAGGGTGCGTTCGGCGGCGGTGACCATCGGCCGGAGTTGGGCAGTGAAGCGTTGGGCGTTGACCGGCATGATGTCGACATCGACGCCGGTGCGCACCGAGTATCGGCCGTCACCGACCACGTCGATCCAGCACAGCACTCCGAACGGGTGTAGCTCGCCGTCCGCCCGCCGCACCGACACCACGATCTGACCGATGCCGTCGCGGGGCTGCCGCAGCAGCCTGCGGATCCGCGTCGGCGTCGCGGGTCCGGCGACCGGCACCGTCACCAGATCCCGGCTGTCCTCGTTGACCCGGGCCAGCGGTGCGGTCAGCTGGGGCATGGTGCCGGGTGTATTTTCCGGCAGCATCGAAATCGCCCGTGCGGACAGGTTTTTCGCCCGATCGACGAATAGCCGGATATCCCCGCCGCGGTCCGCGGTGGCACCCGCGCGCTGCGCGGCGACGACCGCGATATCGCCGGCGATCGCGCCGAGTACGCGCACGGGGCGACTGTCGGCGGCGAGGTCCGGCGCGGTGGTGGTGACGATTCCGCTTTGTTCGACGACACCGATCTGTTCGCCGACGCCATCCTGCGCCGGGCCCGGTCCGGCCGCATCGCGCTGTCCGAAGACCTCGATGCGCACGGTCGGTCGGGCCAGCACACGCAGTGCCCCTTCCAGATCCGCGTCGAGAGTCTGGTCGCACCAACTGTTCAGGGCCGGGAGTTGGGCGGCGCGCTCGGCGGTGTCGCGCGCCGAGAGTCGAACGGCGAGGGGATAGGGGATGCGGTCGCCATCGGTGCGGGCCCAGGCCATGGCGAACTGGTCCGGGGTCAGCGTCCAGTTCACTCCAGCTCGGTCCATTCGCCGACGACCGGCGGTGTCGTCGGATCCATATCGCCGATCAGCTCACCGCCGTCGTCGGCGGGTTCCAGGAAGGTCAGATCGTCGTCGAAGAAGTGGTAGTCGTCGTCGTAGTCGTCCTCATCGCGGGCCAGTGCGGAGCGGGCCGCGGCCGCGCTGGTGCTCATGCCGGAGCGCGGGGTGTCGCCCGCGACCATCGCGCCGCCCATGAGCCCGCCGACCGCGCCCGCGCCCGCGCCGTTGATCGCGTCGCTACTGACATCGCGTTTGCGTTCGTCGCGTTTGCGTTCGTCGTCGGCGGTGGAGTTGCCCGCGCCGGGGACGGTCGGGGCGACTACCGGTGCAGCCGCCGCGGTGACCACCGGCGCGGTGGTACCGGGTCGCACGGCGCGATCCGGTGCGGCCGTCGGCGTGGTGGCCGCAGGGGTGGTTGTTGCCGGGGAATCCGCCGTGGGCACAACGGGTTTGGCTGTGGCGGGGGTGATGTCGGCTGTGCTCGCCGGGGTTACGGTGGTTTGTGTCGTAGTGGGCTTGGTCGGCGCGGTCGCCGCGGGCTCGACGGTCGTGTGCGGTGCGGTCGTCGCGGGAGCCGTCGTCGAAACCGTTGGTGCGGTGCGGGTTTGCGTACCGGTGTCGATGCCGGTCGTGGCGGGGACCGCTGCGGCGGGCGTGGTGTCCGCTGTCTGCGGTACGTCGCCGGTCACCGTATCGGGGAAGGCCGGAATCCCGGATCCGGTCGGGATGAACGCGTTCGTGTAGATGCTGTCCATCGCCTGCACCACGTCCTGCCGGGTGCCGTCGGCGATCTTCTGGGTGGCGGTGTTATCGGTGGCCCGGGTCGGATCCAGCAGTGCCCCCGACAGATCCGGTGCGTCGTTGGACGGCGCGACGACGGCCGCGCGCAGCGCCTCCGCCGCGTCACCCGCCTGACCGAGCCGCTGCCCGACCGCGGCCAGTACATCCGCGAGTTGCTGTCCGTGCCGTTCGAATTCGCGCACCGCGTCGGCGGCGGATTCGGCCGCGCCACCGCGCCAGCCGTCGGTCAGCACGGTCCGAATCTCGTTGTGCGCCTGCTCGACTGCGGTCGCGAGCCCGGTCGAGCTGCCCTGCCACGCCTGCTGTCCGGCGGCCAGGACGACCGGATTCATCAGCTGGACGCCGTCGTGGATCTCCTTATGCGACAGGTTGTCGAAGATCTCGACGGTCTGCGTGTAATCGGGATCGACGTACCGAATGGGCGTCTTCTCACCGGTGTGCGGCATCTTACGCATGCGCGGCTCCCGCCACCTCGACCTGACCGACCGCGGCCGCGAGATCCTCGTCGGCCCGGGTGTATGCCGCTCCGGCCGCGCGGAAGGTCTGCGCGAGCTCCCTGGCGGCGTCGGCGTATGCGCGCAATCGAGTGATCGCGCCGTCCGCCTTGTTCTCGAAACCGCGACGCAATGCCGCGCCGGAGGCGAACCCGCCGAAGCCGGGCAGCGAAACGGCCCCGCTCAATACGGCTATCTGGGCCTCGACCTCATCGGCCAGTTGTTCATAGCGCTTGGCGCACTGTTCGTGCGCGCCCTCGGCGACCAGCACGCCGTCGATCCAGAGCTGGCCTTCGTCGATCGCTTGATTCAGCGCCGTCACGTCCGACATTTCGCCGCCCCCTTCCTCATCGTGCTGCCCGCGCAGCCGTGATCAACTCACCGGTGTCGTGCCAACCCCATGACGACACCCTGCATCCAGTCCGCGATGTCGGCGGCGACCCGCGCGTGCACCGGCTCGTGCAACAGGTCGTGCCCGGCGTCGGCGTACTCCCGCAAACTTACCCAATCGTGGCGCCGAGTCCAGACTTTCATCGCATCGATCGGCGCCCGCCGGTCCTCCACGCCGTGCACGGCGAGGATGGGCAAGGTGTTCGGCACCGGTGTGCCGGCAGCGCCGGGCGCGCCGCCGCCGAGTGCGCGCTTCGGCACGCCGGACAGCACCAACCCGACCAGCTCGCTCGGCGGCAAGCTCGGTGTGAGCGGGTACTTCGCCTCCAGTCCGCTCAGATCGTCGGCCGCGCTGGCGCGATCCGGCACCGCGGCGCCCAGCATGCCCAAGGCCGTGACCGCTCCGAGCGAGTGGCCCATCAGGATCAGCGGCGTACCCGGTAGTTCGTGGCGGACCAGTTCGACCAGCTGCATCGCGTCCACGACCAGTTCCACCAGCGTTCCGGGATTGTTCGGATCGCCCTCGCTCAACCCGTGCCCCGCGGTGTCCAACGCCCAGACCTCGATACCGAGGGCCTTCGTCGCCCGCGCGAACCGGTGGTAGTGGCCGCTGTGCTGGCCCATTCCGGGTAGCAGCACAACCACCGCGGCCCGATTGTCGACCGTCCATCGCCGATAATGCATCCGGCCACGCGCTCCGTCGAAGAAAGGCATCCGTGGATACTGCCAAATCTTGCGCGATCGAGCACACTCCATGACATAAGTCGCGCGCGTGGCATAACCGCAAGGTGGCTGGACTGTGTTCAGTCGACCTTGACCGGTGCCCATGGGGGCGCGGGATCTTCGGCTCCAGGGCCCGGCCGTACCTCGACATCATGCGGTCGCAGCTCTTCGCCGCAGCATTCGCACACCACCTTGGCGTGGGTGACCTCGCCGCAGCCGCGATGCACCAGTTCCGTCGGCGTGCCGTTGATCAGCCCGGTGTGCTTCTCGCCCCAGGCCAGGATCGCCGCGATGACCGGATACAGGTCGATGCCCGCCGCGGTCAGTCGGTACTCGTGCAGTGTGCGCGCGGGGCCCGAGGCGTATTCGCGGCGCTCCAGGATGCCGTAGTCGACTAGTCGGTTGAGTCGTTCGGTCAGGATATTGCGCGCGATGCCGGTCTTGCGCTGATAGTCCTCGAAGGTACGGGCGCGGAAGTAGGCGGCGCGCAGGATCGCGATCACCCAGCGCTCGCCGAGTACGGCACCGGAGCGCTCGATCGCGCAGTTACTCGCGAGCAGATCGTCGTGTCTCATCGATTCCACGATAGCCGTTGCAATTCGCAACTACATCGCCTAGGTTCTAGTTGCATGTTGCAACGACGTGCAGTCGCGCTTCTGGCCGTCGGCATTGCGGAGGTGCCCTCATGAACCCGACTATCGAACCCGATGACGCCGTGCTCAAATGCTACGAACTGGTCTCCGCCGCAACAGAATCCGTCTTGCGCACGGTCCGCGCGATCGTCCGCACGGCGCAGGCATTGAGCCCTTCCGGCCGCCGCCGCCTCACTCTGGAACTCCATATAGCCGTGAATCGTGCGCTGGCCGACTTGGCGCTGGACACCCCGGCCGACTTCCCGACAGCTCGTGTCGCCGAACCTGAAATACCTTGGGAACTCTGGTACTACGTATCGGCTCATCCCGATCCACGCGGTGAGCTGTGATCACTCCTCGATGAGGGCGGCGGGCGCGGCCTGCCGCCAGGAGTCGAGCAGGATATCGCGCAACTCGGCGGTGTCTTCGAGGGCCGACAGCCGCGCGCGGACCCAGGATGACGAGGCTTCATGGCGCGGAACCCAGAATTTGTGCGGTTCGGCGGCGATGAGTTCTTCCCGGTCGTGTTTGGGACAGCGCACGGCGAAGGAGCTCTGATCGTCGGGGAGGGTGAGGAACATCTTGCCCGCCACGTCGAAGGTGGGATGGTGCCAGCGTTCCTTCTCCACGGTCTCGGGAAAGGACAACGCGATGCGGCGCACGTCGTCAGCGTCGAGCACGGTACTGGCCTCCGGTCGGGGAATCGGACTCCTATCCTCGTGCAACCTCTCGGCTATGGGCAAACTCCGCGCTAGGTGACGGCGTCGGTGATGCGGATCGCGATGGCGCGCAACCGGTCCACGAGTACGGGCGGTTCGTCGACGTGGAAGTCAGCGCCCAGACCGATCAGGCGATGGGCCAACCAGGTCGGGTCGTCGTCGCGAGTGGCGTCCAAAAGGCAGGAGTCGTCATCGATGGGCGAGATATCGCCGGGGGAGTCGCCGAGACGGCCCGCGACGCGGCCGATCGGGGCCTGGATCGTCACGCGGACACGGAATGACGGTGTGCCCCAATCGGTTCGGCGGCCCGCCAGATAGGCGGCCGGATCCGCGGCGGGCAATGCGCGCGGGGTATAGCGCGCGCCGGTGGGCCGGGGTCGGTCGATGCGGTCGACGCGGAAGATCCGCCAGTCGTCGCGGTCCATATCGTGACCGACGAGGTACCAGCGGCGATGTGCAGGCACGAGGCCGAGCGGTTCGACGTGGCGGCGGGTTTCGACGCCGCTTTCGCCGCGATACGCGAAACGCGCACGCTCCCTGTTGGTTACGGCCGCTGCCAGTACCATCAGCACCTCGGGGTCGACGACAGGGCCGTCATCGGCGGAGGACACCAGCGCGGTCCCGAGCGCGCGCACGCGACGGCGCAGCTTCGCGGGGAGCACCTGCTCGAGTTTGGCGAGGGCGCGGACCGAGGCCTCCTCGATGCCCGCGATGGCCGATCCGGCGGCGGCGCGCAATCCGACCGCGATGGCGACCGCTTCCTCGTCGTCGACCAGCAGTGGCGGCATCGCGGCCCCGGCCACCAGCCGATAGCCACCGGTCGCGCCCATCGTCGCCTCGACCGGATAGCCGAGTTCGCGCAGGCGGTCGATATCGCGGCGCACGGTGCGGTCGGTGACGCCGAGACGTTCGGCGAGTTCGCTGCCGGGCCATTCGCGTGGCGTCTGCAGTAGTGAAAGCAGGCGCAGCAGGCGGGCGGGGGTGTCGTTCATGATTTTCAGGATTCTAGATAACTAGGACACAGATGGTCCTAGATGGATTCTAAGGTCGTTGTCGTACCGAGTGCACGACAATGAGGAGCAGAACCAATGACCACCGAGATTCGCCCCTTCGGCATCGACATTCCGCAGGCCGACCTCGACGATCTGATCGATCGGCTGGCCCGCACCCGCTGGTCGGCGCAGCTGCCCGGTAAGGGCTGGGAGCGCGGCGTTCCGGTCGAATATCTGCGGGAGCTGGCCGAATACTGGCGCACCGGGTACGACTGGCGGGCCCAAGAGGCGGCGTTGAACGAGTTCCCCCAGTTCATCACCGAAATCGAGGGCCTGAACGTGCATTTCCTGCATGTGCGTTCGCCCGAGCCGGATGCGCTGCCGCTGATCCTGACCCACGGCTGGCCCAACTCGTTCGTCGAATTCACCAAAACCATTGGCCTGCTCGCCGATCCGCGCGCACACGGATTGGATGCGGCGCAGGCGTTCCATGTCGTCGTCCCGTCGGTGCCCGGTTTCGCGTTCTCCGAGGGGCCGAAGGAGACCGGGATGACCGTGCGCCGGGTGGCCGAGATGTGGGTCGAGTTGATGGACCGGCTCGGCTATGCGCGCTACGGCACTCAGGGCGGCGATCTCGGTGCCTACGTCGCGCCCGAAATGGCCCGCATCGCACCGGATCGGGTGGTCGGTGTGCATATCGATGGCGGCATCGGCATGCCGACCGAGGCCGATGTGCCGACCATGGCGCCGGACGAACGTGCCGAATGGGATCAGATGCAGGGGTGGATGACCGGCGGCGTGAACCATCACGTGCTATTGCATGCCGCGCCACAGACTTTCGCGCACGCGTGGACCGATTCCCCGGTCGGCCTGCTGGCCTGGTTGATGCAGAAATTCAACGAATTCACACCGCTGGCCGAGCTGGCCGAGGACGTCATGGACCGCGATCAGCTGCTGACCAACATCAGCCTGTACTGGTTCACCAATACCGCGGGCACATCGTCGTGGCCGATGTACAACGGCTTGGGCGCGGGCGGATTCGTCTGGCCCGCAGGGCAAAAGCTGGTGCCGACCGGCGTCTACGCGGGCGGCTCCGCCCTCATGCTGCGACTTGCCGAGCGCGACAACATCATTGCGCACTGGCCCGAGGGCAATACCGGAAACCATTTCGTGCCGATGGAACTCCCGGATATGCACGTCGCCGACATCCGCGCGTTCTTCGGCAAGGTGCGCTGAGGGAACCGGCTGGGCCCCGCGCCTCAGTTGGCCGGGGTCTGGTGGGCGATCTCGTCCTGCGCCGCGATGGGCTGCGAAGGTGCGGGAGCGGCCTGCGGTGCCCCCGCGGCGGCCGGTGCGACCTCGGGTGCGGGCGGCGGCGGGGCCTGCACCGGAAGATTCGGAACGAAGAACATCCCGACCGTCGGTGTCATCACACAGTGCGCGGACGGGTAGTCGATCATGCCCCACATCGAGGCGATGACGGTGCCGGGGCCGCTGGCCACGGTCTTCGACAGCGTCGGCAGGCCGAGTTCGGTCCGGTCGTCGAGGGTGGTGAGGCCGCTCGCGCCGGTATTGACATTCAGCCAGGCCACCACGAGGCCGGAAGACAGCGGCGAGCCCGAATGCGCCGGTGTGGCGCTGAATCGCAGGGTGCCGGGGACCGGGTCGACGCCACCGTTGATCGTGTTGCCGTCGGTAGAGGCGGCCGCGATGATCGTGGTGATCGGGCCGACGCTGCCGCAGCCGAAGGTCGGCGCGGCATACGCGAAGGGTGTGAAGGCTGCCGCGACGTTGTGCAATTCGGCGACGTCCACCAGCTTGGTGAACTGGTCGAGCGCGCCGACGCCGGCTTGCGCGGCCGGATCGGCACCGGCGGCGGTGGTGAGCTGTTCGAGTCCGGTATCGACGGGAGAGGGCTCGGCGACCGCCGTGCCGGTGAGGGTCAGGACCGCACCGAAGCCGAGAGCTGTCACTGCCGCGGCGGCGCGTGCGATGGATCTGCCGTTCACTCGTTCTCCTCGATACCGACCACGGGGGTATCCCCGACCCGCGTGCAGCACAACGTACCAGGTCGTTGCTGCGGCCGCCCAGGGAGTCGCGACCAACCATCCGGCATGCGACATCCGGCGTGCGACTCGGCAGCCGGATACCCGCGAACTACCCCTGTGACCCCGTCGACAATGAGAGATTACTGGGGGGTAGGTTTGGACTCGGACGTACGAGACACACCGGGAGATGTGTATGAAACTATCTTTGACGCCCGACGAGGTGAGCTTCCGCGACGAACTGCGGAACTTCTACCGAACCGAGATTCCCGCCGACATCCGTGAGCGCGTCAAGTACGGCCACGAACTGTCCCGCGCGGACATCGTCACCGCGAACAAGATCCTCAACGACCACGGTCTAGCCGTGCCGAACTGGCCGGTCGAATGGGGCGGTAAAGACTGGACGCCGATTCAGCGCCACCTCTGGCAGGACGAGATGCAGCTGGCCTCGGTGCCCGAGCCGCTGACCTTCAATGCCCAGATGGTCGGCCCGGTGATCGCGCACTTCGGCTCCCAGGAGGTCAAGGAGCGCTTCCTGCCCGCCACGGCGGCGCTGGATATCTGGTGGTGCCAGGGCTTCTCCGAACCCGACGCCGGTTCCGACCTGGCCTCGCTGCGCACCACCGCGGTGCGCGACGGTGACTCCTACATCGTCAATGGCCAGAAGATCTGGACCACGCTCGGTCAGTACGCGGACTGGATCTTCTGTCTGGTCCGCACCGATCCGAACGCACCGAAGAAGCAGGCGGGCATCTCCTTCCTGCTGTTCGACGTGAAGTCTCCCGGCGTGACGATCCGCCCGATCAAGCTCATCGATGGCGGCTACGAGGTCAACGAGGTCTTCTTCGAGAACGTGCGGGTGCCCGCCGATCAGCTGGTCGGTGCGGAGAACCAGGGTTGGACCTACGCCAAGTTCCTGCTCGGCAACGAGCGCACCGGCATCACCGGTGTCGGCCGCACCAAGGTCAAACTCGGCGTCGCGAAGGATTACGCGCGCCAGACGACATCGGGTTCGGGCACGCTGCTCGAAGATCCGCTGTTCGCCGCTCGTATCGCGGAGCTGGAGAACGAACTGCTCGCGCTGGAGCTCACCCAGTTGCGCGTGGTGTCGAATTCCTCGGACGGCAAGCCGAATCCGGCCTCGTCGGTGCTGAAGCTGCGCGGTTCCGAACTGCAGCAGGCCGCCACCGAACTGCTGCTCGATATCGCGGGCCAGGACGCGCTGCCGGTCGGCGCCGAGGACATCGCCTCGCCCGGTTGGGCGCAGCGCAGCGGTCCCGGCTACCTGAATTACCGCAAGACCACCATCTACGGAGGCTCCAGCGAGGTGCAGCGCACCATCATCGCCTCCACGATCCTCGGATTGTGAGGCGCCGCCATGGATTTCGAACTCACCGATGAACAGGTCATGCTGCGCGACACGGTTCGCGACTTGCTTGCCCGCGACTACGATCCCGAGACCCGCCTGAAGGTCCTCGACACCGAACTCGGCTGGAGCCGCGATGTCTGGAACCAGCTGGCCGAACTCGGCGTGCTCGGTCTGAGCTTCACCGAGGAGGACGGCGGCGTCGGCGCCGGTCCGGTGGAGACGATGGTCGTACTCGAGGAGATCGGGCGCCGGCTCGCGCCGGAGCCGCTGCTGGACGCGGTGCTGGTGCCGGGCGGTCTGGTCGCGCGGGTCGGCAGTGCCGAACAGCGTCAGCGGATTCTGCCCGAGGTCCTCGGCGGCACCAAGCTGCTCGCGTTCGCCCATGCCGAGCCCGGTGTCCGCTGGCCGTCCACCGAGCTCGCGACCACCGCTGTGCGGCAGGGCGATTCGTGGGTGCTGACGGGTCTGAAGAACCCGGTTCCGCACGGCGACTGCGCCGACGAGCTGGTGGTCAGCGCGGTGCTGCCGACCGGCGGCACCGGACTGTTCCTGGTCGGCCTCGATGCCGCCGGCGTGCGGCGCACGTCGTACCGGACGGTCGATGGGCAGCGCGGCGCGCAGATCGAATTCGACAAGGCCTCCGGCGAATTGCTCGGTGACAATATCGACGCCGCCGAGGCAGTGCAGGTGACCATCGGGCATGCCCAGGCCGCGTTGTGCGCGGAGTCCATCGGTGCGATGGAGGAGGCGCTGCGGCTGACGACCGACTATCTGAAGACACGCAAGCAGTTCGGCGTCACGCTGTCGAAGTTCCAGACGCTGACCCAGCGGGCGGCGAATATGTACGTCTCACTGGAACTGGCGCGCAGCATGAGCCTCTACGCGAACGCATCGATTGCCGACGGAGCGAACGACCCCGTGGTCGCGTCGCGGGCGCGGCTGCAGGTGGGGCGCGCGGCTCGGCACATCGGCCAGGAGGCGATCCAGATGCACGGCGGTATCGGTGTCACGGCGGAGTATCCGGTGAGTCATTACGTCGCCAGGCTCACCGCGATCGAGCGCACGCTCGGTGGCGGGCTGGAGCATCTGCGGGTGCTGACCGGCCAGGTCGGTGATTACGACCTGCCCGAGCTGTAGGACTCCGAACGGCGGCGCGTGCACCTCATGGTGCACGCGCCGTTGGTTTGTCGGCTATCCGTCGTCGCCGTACGGACCCTCTGACGTGGTCGCCTGGCGTCGAGTCGTAGTCGGCTCATCGGTGGTCGGCCGCGGCCTGGTGGTCGGCAGGTCGAACTCGGGCGCGGTGACGATCGGTGGGGGCGCGGTGGTGGCGGGCATCGTCATGGTCCGCGGCACTCGTGTAGTGGACTCCGACTCCGACTCCGGCGAGGTCGAGGGATCGGTGAAGCCGACCGGCTTGCGCGGCGGTCCGGCGGGTGCCACCTGCCAGCTCGGCGAGGGCGGGATGACCACTCTCGGCGCTGTCGCGGTGGTGCCGTCGCGGACTACCGGGGCGGCATCCCCGACCGACTTGATCGGTGGGGGTGCGACATAGGTGTCGTGCTTGCCGAGCCCGCAGGCGCCGATAAGAACGAGACCGAGAGAGACCGCGCCCGCGGCGATCACCGGACCGGCGATCTTGGCCCTGCTGCTCTCCATCGGTGACACTCCTCGTCGTTCAAGTGGGGCTCACAATAATCGAGGCCGGTCGCTCCGGCCAGGTGAGAACACGCTGGGCACCCGCGGCGCCAGCGCAAATTAAACATTGGTAATTCAGATATCGAATTGGTCTCTTCGGCGTGTCGCGGGCACGTGTCGCAGTCGAACCCTCCGACATGGACGTAGCGTGTGTGATCAAAGTTACGCGTGAGACGCCAGTACCTAGATGAGAGACGCGCGGTGGAATTCGTGCGACGGCAATACTCTGATCGGCGTCATCGAGGAGTTGATGATGGGAGCTTACTCGACAACTCCGTTGCGAGCCTCCGCCACGGCCGCCGAATCGGTGGCCCCGGAAACTTCGCAGCAAGTCGTGTCGAACCCGCCAGTGCGCACCACGTCCACGATGCTGTCGCGGATACTTGCCTGGCTGATTTTCACCGGCGGCATCGTCGGAGCCGTACTCGGCATCGCCGGACTACATGTCGAAATCACCGTCGCCGGACTGATTCTGGCGTGCACCGCCGGTTTGGTCCTGCTGAAGCTACGCGCCGATGGGGCGGGTCGAACCAGCTGAACCAGGCGTCGCCAGGCTGCGGTGACGCCGGAAAATCACGAGCGCGCAGGGCTTTCGGGCTCTAGCGTGATGCGATATGAGGATCGAGACCACCGCCGATGCCGCGCGGTTCCGGTCGGCCACCGAGGCCTTCCTGCTGCGTGATCCCCTGCGGCACACGGTGATCACCACGGGCATCGCCAATCACCTGACCGGCATGCAGACCGATGCCGAGCACTCGCGGTTCCTGTCGGTGCACGACGACGATGCGACGGTCGTCGGTGTCGCCATGCGCGCCGCCGGACGCGGGATATACCTCGGTGCGCTCCCCGCGGGAAGTGTTGCGGCCGTTGCCGATGCGATGGCGGAGGTCGCCCACGGTGTCGAGGGTGTCGAGGGTGTGATCGATGACGCCACCGAATTCGCCGAGCGCTGGGGCAAACTGCACGGGGCGTGTCCCTACTTATCTCCGAACGATCGAACCGTTGGTTGATCGTTCGGGTCTGGCGCGGTGACCTCTCGGGTGTCCTGGGGACTGTGATCCCTCACCATAGGCAGCAGGTGCTGTGGCCGGGCCGATTTGGTGTCGTCGCCGGGATCCCTCGGGTTACACGGGGCTTGCAGTCCTCGCAATAGGCCGCGGACCTAGCGACGGTGGTGGCCGACCCGGATTCGGTTGGCGCGGTGTGTCTTCCGCGGTCCGGTCGCCGTGAACGGGTATGATTGCTCGTGATCGCCGCGCTCGCGTCGACGGTAGTGCTGTCGTGCGGGACTCCGAGGCGGCGCGGGCAGGACTGTGGTGGGAAGTTCAAGCCCCTATCAGGCCACAGCGCGCCCGATCGAGGACACCGAACGGCATTCTCCCGACAGCCGACTTGTCGCCTGGAAGGCACGCGGCCGATCGGTCTTCGGGTCAGGCCGCCGGAAGAACGCCGCGGATATCATGCCCACAATCGGTCTTGGCTTGGCCCGGATAGCGGTCGGCGATGCGGCACATCGACAGGCCGGGCAGGTAGGCGACGTCGTGGCCGCAGGCGCGGGCGACAGTGACCGGCAGCGCACCGATGGTGTTGGGCTGGTCGACCACGATCAGCAGCGGGCCACGGGCGGCAAGCTGGTCGAACACCGCTCGTAGCCGGGACTCGTCGTTCGGTAATGCCTTGTCGAACAGTCGTTTCCCGGTGGTGTCGAGACCGACGGCGTGGTGTTCGCCTTTTCCCACTTGGTGCGCCGTGCTTCCCCCGACGCCGCCGGATTGCCGCGTCGCGCAACCGAATCCGATGCCGCGCTGTCTGAGGAGACTTCGCTGTGCGGAACTCGAACTTTAAGCCGCCGCTGGACGGCCGACCGGGAAGGGGGAAGCCGCCTGGTCGCCTATCCACTGCCGCCCAGTAGGCAACATCTTGCCGCCACAGCTGAATACTGAGCTGATCACACCAATATGCTAGTCCGGCGTGCGATCCTGCTAGCTGTATCGGCGAGCAATGCCCGGCATACTGGCAGCGTCCGAGACAGACAGGCTTTGAGCTACTACCGTTGCTGGGTCAAAATCAGCGTTCTGGCAGGTGCGAAATATTGGCCGGTGTTTCACAGTCGGCGGGAAGAACCACTACATGACGCACTACATAAGCAGTGAATCGGTCAGCGAAGGTCATCCAGACAAGATTGCCGATCAAATTTCGGATGGCGTCCTTGACGCTTGTCTCCGTACCGACCCGGCCGCACGGGTGGCGGTCGAAACCGCACTGAAATCGAATCTTGTGCTGGTGGCAGGTGAGTTGACGACAACCGCTCGGGTGGATGTGGGGCAAATCGTTGCCGACACGCTCGCAAGAATCGAGTATTCGCCCGAAGCCTTCAATGATTCCTTCGCGTGCGCGCCAGGAAATCTACAAATATTGCAGGCCCTGGTCCAGCAGTCGCCTGACATAGCCCAAGGAGTTGACGGAGAAAGTTTCGATGAACAGGGCGCGGGCGATCAAGGGATGATGTACGGATTCGCTTGTGACGAAACGCCTGAGCTGATGCCAACGCCGATCGCGATTGCCCACAGGCTCACCAAGGCGACGTCCGAGGCACGCAGGAACGCGGTTGTCGCCGGGCTCCGCCCCGATTCGAAGGCTATGGTTTCAGTCGAATATGTCGCAGGTCGGCCAACCGCTATTTCGACAGTCGTCATATCCGTCCAGCATGATCCGGATATCGATGTCGACCCTGATCTTCGGCAGGCGCTGCTCGACAAAGCGGTGATGCCGTCTCTGCCTGAGGATCTACGGGACCCTGATGTCACGTTTCTGCTCAACCCTACTGGAAAATTCGTCCTCGGTGGACCGTATGCCGACGCGGGCCTCACTGGTCGGAAAATAATCGTGGATACGTACGGAGGTGTCGGTCGGCACGGTGGCGGAGCATTCTCAGGAAAGGATCCGTCGAAAGTAGACCGGTCGGCGGCGTATGCTATGCGATGGGTAGCGAAACATATCGTTGCCGCTGGTGCTGCCACGAAATGTGAAGTGCAAGTTTCCTATGCTATCGGTGTCGCAAGGCCGGTATCGCTCATGATCGACACCTTTGGTACCGAGCGAGTTGATCGAAAACTCATTTCGGAAGTAGTTGACGATATATTTGATCTTCGGCCAGCTGCGATCGTTCGCGATCTCGACCTGCGGAGGCCGATATACTACAAAACCGCATCGTACGGGCACTTTGGGCGGCAAGATCCTGATTTTACCTGGGAACAGACGCCGCACGCAGCCGAAATGGCAACATCTCTCGGACTGTAGACGGGTCCGCGAACTTGACAGGCCAGTCGGCCAGACCATGATCCATCCTTACCGGAAAGTTCAGGAGAACGATCATTGAGTGAAGGTGAAGTCAAACAGCGGGTTCTCGTATGTGTCGCATGGCCTTACGCCAACGGGGAATTACACCTTGGCCATGTGGCGGGGGCTTATTTGCCAGCGGATATATTCGCCAGATACATGCGACTCAAGGGTTGCGATGTACTTATGGTTTCCGGGAGCGATGCCCACGGCACTCCAATTCTCGTCCGCGCCGAAGCGGAGGGGCTCGAACCGCAGTCGATCGTTGATCGATACTCCGCAAAGTTCGATGAGCTGTGGAATGTTCTCGATATTTCATTCGATATCTTCACATCCACCGCAACCGAGAATCATCGTAATGTTGTTCAATCGTTCATCGCGACTCTCGATAAGAATGGCTATATCTACCAGAAGGAAACGGAGCAGTATTTCGATCCGATCGCTCACCGTTTCTTGCCTGACCGATACGTCGAAGGTCAGTGTCCGCATTGTAAGTACCAGGACGCGCGCGGCGATCAATGCGAGAATTGTGGACGAACTCTTGATCCAACCGATCTGATAAGTCCAATCAGCAAGATATCTGGCAGCGAGCCAGTTCTACGTACATCTCAGCACGCGTTCTTTCGCCTATCGAATATTGAGAACGCATTACTCGAATGGGTGCGACCAAAGATCGGATGGAGAAATCACGTCAAGAAATGGACGGAAGGATTTGTTGGCAGTGGACTCCATGACCGCGCGATATCCCGGGACCTCGACTGGGGTGTTCCTGTTCCCGAATGGCTGGGCCTGAATGCGAACAAGCGGGTGTATGTTTGGTTCGAGGCTGTGATGGGGTACTTGTCGGCTACCATCGAGTACGCTGATAAGAACGGGCTCGACTGGCACGACTGGTGGGTGAGTCCCGATACCGCGTCGTATTATTTTGTGGGCAAGGACAATATTCCGTTCCACACAGTGATCTGGCCCGCTATGCTTATTGCCCATCAAGGTCTGAACTTGCCAACCAATGTGCCGGCCAACAATTATGTTCTCCTCGGCGGCAAGAAGGCATCCAAATCGGCTGGCCTTGGCAAACCTGCAGTCGACTATGCGAAGGCCTTCGGCACCGACGCTCTGCGGTACGGCTTGGCAACTCTTTTGCCCGAAGCGGATGACACTGAACTGACCGAAGATCTGCTCGTCGAACGAGTGAATACCGAGCTCGCGAACGGTTGGGGCAATCTCGTCAGTCGCACATTCGCGCTTGCAGTCGGGCAGCTCGACGGCCGGACGCCGAATCCATCGCAACTGTCCTCAGCCGAGGATTCGAACTTGATGGCGGTAGTCGATTCCGCACTCGTCGAATCCGCCAAAGCATTCGAGTCTGTTGAGATCCGACGTGCGCTGCGGATAATGCTTACCGCAGTTCAGGACACCAATGCTTACCTGAGCGATGCTGCGCCATGGACGTTGCGGAAGCATGATGCGCAAGCGGCTGCGCAGGTAGTGTCCAACGTTCTGTGCGCGTTGACCGGCCTTGCACTCGGCCTGTCGCCATTTCTGCCGGCCTCGAGCAGAAAGGTTCTCGACGCACTGGGAATCGCAGGGGCTTTGGCATGGGAACGGCCTGCTCTTGTCACCGATATTGAGTTGCAACCGATCAAGCCACTGTTCGTCAAGCTGGACGGCGAATCCATCGCCGCTCGCTAGCTGTGGTCCCGAGCGTTGGGGGAGGAGCGATCGCCCTTTTGCTCCTCTCTCAGTGGATCATCGCAGAATTCGTGGACTCAAGGCCCGCGCCGCAGTGCGGGCCGCCCCACGGAGACGGACTGCCTGCTCGACAGTCGATGTGGGCAAAAAATCATATATGAGTCCATCTGTGTCAGCAGCGCGAATCTCGGCCCAACAATCGAATCCGTGCGCGATCGCGATCTCTTCCTTGGCAAAAGCCAGATCCTCGGATGAGGGCGATCCACACTCGGCGGCAAGATTCAGCTCAGCGATCCATTCGAACCGGCAAGCGGCATAGTCCCCCATATACTCGAGTTCGGCGATGATAAGTGGCTCCAATGTATCGGCTTCCAGTGCAATAAGACCCCGCATTACTCTGGAGGCGAAGGCCCTCGAGCTCTCTGTATCGTTCGGCAGTTTCATATCGTTGCTGACGAGACCTGCATTGGCGATGACAATCGGCCACAACCAGTGTTGATACTTTCCTGAGCCGATGAACCAATCTAGGAAAGAGACCGTTTGCGTTGTCGGGTCTGATCGAATCGGGTCGATGTAGCGAAGTGGTCGCGGTCCCGGAATTGTCTTCGAGTGTGCGATTGTTGATTCGTACGCAGTAGTTGTCGCAGCCATTCTTCGAATAGCCCGAATAGCGTCGAGGCGCTTGACGCCTCCTGAGTGGAATAGCGGATCCCAGAAACGGACGTCGAGCTCAGCTGCGCTCGCCATGGCTCGGATTGCGGACTTTGAACGCTCAAGAAAGTGGATGCGTTCGGCTTCTTCCGTAATCATTTTGCACTGCTTCGCGGATAAGCCGGCAGAGCGCCGTCGTTTGGCGATATACCACCTGATGTCTACGAGAGCTACGGTGACGGACCTGAACCCACTGTCGGGATCTACGGCTACCGCCACCTCAGTGTCGTCACGAAGAATTCCCGATCGAAATCCATGGAAAACGGTTCCGGTGCCACGCATGCCCGCCGGCTCACACTCAACAGCGCGGACGGCTCCCATGCTGGAGCACCCATATAGCGAAACGCGCTGGCGGGAGCTCAGGTCCGCGAATTCGCTGGGAGACGGTGCGGATGCACCGCTGAAGATGCCGTCGACCACTAAGATGCGAAATGGCGTGTCTGGATCGCCCAGTACTAACCCGTTGAGTTCCCCGCGTCGAACGGGATCCATTATCTGCGCATTTGGATGCAGCTGTTTCGCTTCCTCTTGCGCGAGCGATGATCCCACAAATATTATGTCAGACATGGTAATCCAGCATCCGCGCGTAGAGTCTCAAGCTTGTCGGAAACAATGTTGCGCCATGAGGGCGGGCAAGGCAGGGAATTACTGCGCGAATGACCGGTACATGTAGGTCCGGTCTTGTGAGATCTGCGATGAATATGTCTTCTGCACCATCGTCCCGCAATCTGTCGATCAAGTTCTCCAATTCCTCCAGGAGGGAGTCGTACTCGGGTCCGCTCAACGCTGCGGATCTCTCCGGCGGCGCACTTGTTGCATCTAATAGGTTGAGCAGATATGTCTGACGAGATTCAATTTTCTCGTCGTCATCCATGATATCCTCAGACCACCCTTCGAATGTTTCCCGGGCGCCGAGAGTAAAGCCCGCGTATGATTGGACTGCTTCACATACTGCGCGCGTCAGGGCACGAGAACCCGATTTGGCGGACCCGGCACCCATGAACACCGACGGATGTCCGATCGAGTTGGCGCCGATGCGATCTATTAGGTAGACGCAATACGTAGCCGTTCGACCGACTGCATCTAGTCCGAATGCGGATATCGAAAATCCAGCGTACGTGATGCGATCGATAATTGATGCGAGCTCCGGGTGCTCTTGCAGGTGGAGTATCTGCGGGCGATATCGTCGGCTACGATTGCCGAACTGTTGGTCGAATTCCAATGCTGCGACGGCATCCCGTTCGATCAATTCGTATATGCCATGTAGCACAGCCTCAATGTGGTGACCTCCGGAAGCCAACCCGGTGGTGTCGGCTCTATAGACGCCATCTACGACAACTGGAGACAGTACCGTCTTAGCGGGCAGGCTGGTGTGCTCGTGTCGAATCAGATCCCATGCATGGACCCACTGGTCGGACAGCAGCTCGGCTTCTATATGAGGCAGTCTCAATCTGCGTATGACTTCTCGGCGGAGGTCGATGTCCTCATCGGTGCTCACGATCTGGTGTGCAGGTACGTTCTCGGCGCTGAATCGCTCAATTCCTTCGAAGATAGCGCTCAACTCGGCTAGTGTGTCGCTGCTACCTTTGCCCAAGTGAACCGTGAGGTCTTTCGTGCACGGCGTGACCGCGGCCCATACCGGAATTTTGACTGATCCCAAATCTGTCAAACGGTGAACGCGCGTGACTGGCACTGCTTTCCTGGCGCGTTCGGCCAGATGATAGGCCGCCTCGGTGGAAAGTGCATGCCCGGCGCCATCGGCGTCCTCAACATTCTCCCACCAGTCCGGCGGCCACGAATGGCCTGCTATTGGCATCGTCATGCTTGTTTCCAACTCCGTTGATCAGGATCAGTATTTCTGGTACGGCTCGGGTATCGACGGAATATGGTCTTCCCTGGACATTGCGACCAACTCTTCCAATCGGGTCGAGCACCAGGTGCTTATCTCCTTGCGTCCCATTCGAGTAGAAAGATCGGCTGTTGCGGCGACTGCGCCGATTGCGAGGGGATCAGCCTCTATGCAGTCTAGCAATGAAAGAAGTGCCCCTTCATCATCGCCGACCTGTTGTAGACATTGCGCACGCATGTACAGCGCAATGCTTCGTCCTGGCGGCGCGAGTGCAGCGGCCATTGCGAAGTTCGCGGCTGCGGCATTGAAGTGCGCCTGTTCCACGAGGATATCGGCTCGGTATGACCAGCCCTTCGGATCGGTTGGTCTGATGTTGATGTACTCCTCGGCCCGACTCGTTGCGCTGTCGAGATCGCCACGCCATAACGACTCGCGCATTCGACTTTCTATGCAGGGAAATAGCATTTCGAGTCGGGCGGTTTCTTCGAATTCATCCGGAGCCGGTGCGTCCCGGATTGCGCGCTCGGCGAGGGTCATCTCACGCTCGACGCCATCGGCATCGGCGTCCATTTGGGGGAGAAAGCCGCCGACACGATGGAACCGACTCGTTAAACGCGCTATTTCTGGCGGCTCGAGATCTAGGCTGATGTCTGAAAGAATCTTCGCGTGCCGCTCTTGCCACTCGCCGCATTTCGCGCGGTCGCCGCTGAACTTCGCGGTCTGCATGACTACCTGGTAGGCGGCATGCAATTTGGGTCGTGACACCGGTGCGTGTAGGGCGATATCCTCGAATGACTGGACCCGGTACGGTATCCTCGGATCATCGAGCCAGCACCTGAACATCGCCCAGGTGCGCAGATATGCAAATTCAATATCCACCGATGATGACGCAGACGATAGGTCGCGTGAGACATCGTCAGGTACAATTTCTAGAACTAAATGATGGTATCCCATCTTACTTAACGCCCAACACGCCCGCAAACCATCCGGGTAGATATCGCGCCCGTGGGACTCGAGGACGTCGATGAACGCTCGCCCTCTATTACTGATAAGATCTCTCGGCACGTCCTTCGGGTGATCAACGGAGTACGCGGTCAACGGCGATATCGTTAGCTCATCGCGGAATGATTCATTGACAGAGGCCTGGATTTCAGGATGATTAGTACCGTTGATAGCATCATCGATGGCCCAGTCTAATCCGACCACGTGGAATGGAGCATTACTGACGGCCGGGCCGAAGTCCAAGTATGGCCGGTACGTTGACCAGCGGGGTATTCTGTGTTGAGCTTGCGACGGCAGAATTTTACTTGCCACTCGTGATTCACCCTCATTAGATCGACAATGCTTGCTATGGTAACGGTTCGGGGATAGCCGTACCGGCGCGGTCGTCGGGGCATTGCATGGGCGCGAAAATTCAGTTTACAATTCGCGCCCACACAAATTGTGCCCTAGTACATCAGCTTTATGGGGCGCTTAGGGCTGAGGGTTGTGTACGACTGAACCTTGTTCTTACGGTTCTTCATGTTTCCTCCTGTGTGGCCGCAGTAGAAGTCTGGCAGTGCACCAGCTTGCGACAGCCACTCCATCATCCGCTGTCTCCGTGGTAAATTCGTGTGGCTGTGTGCCTGATTTCCGGGTGTCAAGCACAAGTTTGCCCGGCATGAACCACAGATGGCTCGATCTTGCCCGGTCGGCTGAATTAGGAGCAATATTGTGCCCGTAGAATCGCCGATGCGGATTCTGGTTGCTTCACCGTTGGGAGCAGTGATCGAGCCGACCCTGTCAGCCACCTTTACAGGATCGACGGTTAAGGTAGCCGTTGATCCGGCGACTGTGCGGCAATACATTGCCAACAGAGTCCGGTTCGACGTCGTGCTCGCCGATCTGATCTGGAACAACCCCAGTCTGGAGCTTACGTTCGATGGTCTTGATGTTCTGGACATACTTCGATGCGAAGAACGGCAAGCGGCTGTCCTGCTCGCCGCGCAAGGGCACAGTATGGAGCGCGATCACTTAGATGAAGCACGTCTGCGTCCAGCCGAGGCAGTGGGCATCTATTTGAAATCCTCTGGGGTGCCTCCGCTGCTGGATGCGATTAGGGAAGCTGCGGTGGGGCGTCGTTATGATCTGAAGCCTTTGTTCAGGCCCCGATCACTTTACGAGTTCTTCGGTGACCGACGGGGCACTACGGCCGGGCGACTGGCAGGAGCCATCGCGGCAGGACGGGCATCCGATACCTCGACCCTGGCAACGGCTGCCCGAGTCGGGATCAACACCGCGAATAAAGTGACCAGCGCCTATCTAGGCCCGATCATCGAGCAACGGGGCGAACATGATCCAGATCTTCCGATGACCGTCGGGGTGGTCTATCGCTGGTGTGGCCTGCATGCTCGATACATCGTGAGTTGGTGTCGCCGAAATGGTCATGAGGACGTGCTGCAGTTTGGTCGGTGACCGGCTGGGTACGCAAGGTTGAGGGCATAGGCGACCGAGGGACCGCTTTCGCGGATGGCGTAGCCGGTCCCCGGTTCCAGTGGAACCGTGCGACCCAGCTCCACTGTTAGGACGATGGTTCGTCGGAGCGTTCATTGTCCGGATACGAGCAGGCATACTCCACCCGCCTCTACCGCCTCGGCGCGCTGCGCTTCCCCGATGCCGCCGGATTACTGCCTCGCGCAACCGAATCCGATGTCGCCCCGTGCGTCGACTTGACCGAGGCTGGTGCCGCCGTCCGTGTCGTTATTGCAGGCTACGGGTCAGATAACCCATTCGAAGGCTTCGGCCTTGGAGCGGGCGCCTTCGGCGGTGCGGGAGCGGTTGGGTTCGTTCAGTTCGGCGAGTAGGTCTTCGGTGAGTTCTACGAGAGCGGCCAGCGTCGTCGGCGTGAACCAGTCCGGGCGGGCGGCGAAGAGGATGTCTTCGCTGGAGGTGTTGCCGCTGGCGCCGGGGGCGAAGGGGCAGCCGCCGAGGCCACCGAGGGAGCCGTCGACCATGGTGGCTCCGGCCTGCAGGGCGGCAAGGGTGTTGGCGACGCCCATGCCCCAGGTGTCGTGGCCGTGGAAGACGATGCGGCGGTTGGGGGTTCGTTCGCGGACGGCCGTGATGAGGTCGAACACCTGGGTGGGGTGCGCCTGGCCGAGGGTGTCGGCGATGACGATATCGGCGGCGCCCTCGGTGCGCGGGTCGTTGGCGATGGCGAGGACGCGCTCGGGCGCCACCGGTCCGTCGAAGGGACAGGTGAAGCTGGTGGCCAGGCAGAGTTGGATCTCGCCACCCGCCTCGTGTGCCAGGCGGACGGCAGCCGGCATGGCGGCGACGCTGTCCTCGGTGCTGCGGCCGATATTGGCCTTGTTGTGCGCGTCCGAGGCGGAGAAACAGTATTGGAAGTTGCGCACACCCACCGCGGCGGCCTTCTCGACGTGGCGCGGCGTGGCCACCCAGACCCAACAGCTCTGCAACTCTTCGGGAGTCAGCGCGGCGATGAGTTCCATGGTGTTGGCCATCGGCGGGACCAGATCGGGGCGGGCCATCGACCCGATCTCCAGTGCGGGCACGCCGAGGGCGAGCAGGCGGCGGACGATATCCACCTTGCGCTCGACCGGCAGCACCTTTCCGGTCAGCTGCAGTCCGTCGCGCAGGGTGACATCGCGCAGCAGCGCCGAGCCGATCATTCTTCCTCCCGCGCGGGGTGGGGCGGTGTCTGGCGTGCCTGCGGCGGCACGCACATCACACCGCCGCAGGGCTTTTCGTTCGTCGCGGGGGTGGGGTGCACCGTGGGGCGGGCGTGGCCGGGCGCCCGCAGCTCATACGCACTGCGGCCGGGGGGCCGCCTGCGGCCGTAAACTCGCCGGGTCATCGCACCGCCAACCCGTCGATCTCGGTATCGGTCATACCGAGCAGTTCCGACAGCACCTCGCGGGTGTGCTCGCCGAGATCGGGACCGACGTTGCGGATGGGCAGGGACTGTTCGCCGATCACCGGGACGATGCCGGGGAAGCCGACCGTCTTCGGTTGCGGCGCACCGACATCCACCGGGAAGTGCTGAATCATATTGCGGGCCTTGTACTGTTCGTCGGCGACGATATCGGCCGCGGTGTAGATGGGGCCGCACGGGATCGCCGCCGCCTCGAGCAGCTTCAGCGCCTCGTCTCGAGTGTGCCGCACGCTCCATTCGGCGATCGACGCGTCGAGCCGTTCGCGGTGGCGCCAGCGTCCGGCGTTGTCCCGCAGTTCTGGATCGGCGGCCAGATCAGGGCGGCCGATCACCTCCATATAGCGCTGGAAGATGGCATCGCCGTTGCCGCCGATGATGATGCTCGCGCCGTCGCTGGTCGGGTAGGCATTGCTCGGCGCGATGCCTTCCATGCGTCCGCCGACCCGCGCACGGTTGATGCCGTAGGCAAGGTAGTCGGGGACGAGCGATTCCATCACCGACAGGATCGCCTCGTTGAGCGCGACGTCGATGATGCGCTCGCCCAGCGGGATGGATGCCGCATCGGGCTTGCGCTCGCGCTGGAACAGTGCCATCACCGTCCCGAAGGCCGCGTAGATGCCCGCGATCGAATCGCCGATGGACACGCCGACCCGCACCGGCGGCCGATCCGGATCGCCGACGAGTTCGCGCAGACCACCGACCGCCTCGGCGACCGCGGCGAAACCGGGCCGCGCGGCAAGCGGCCCGGTCTGTCCGTAGGCGGAGATCCGGGTGATCACCAGGTTCGGATTGACCTCGTCGAGCACCTCGGGGCCCAGGCCCCACTTCTCGAGCATGCCCGGACGGAAGTTCTCCAGCAGCACGTCACACTGCCGCAGCAGATCGAGGACGATGCCGCGGCCCGCCTCCGTGCGTAGATCCAGCGTGATCGACTTCTTGTTCCGGTTGATGGTGCGGTACAGCATCGAGGTATCGCCGCCGTAGAGCCGCCAATTGCGCAGCTCATCTCCGGCCTTGGGCCGCTCCACTTTGATCACCTCGGCACCGAAATCGCCGAGGATGCGACCAGCGGTCGGCGCGGCGATGTAGTTGCCGAGTTCCAGGACGCGAACCCCGTCCAGCGGGCTGATGCTCATGGGATCAGTGTGTACCATCGCGCCACCCCGGCGGGCGGCGCACCACGACACCTCGCTGGCGCTCGGCTTTCGTGGTCCGCCGCGGACTCCGCAGCGGATTGGTCGCTGGCGCGCCCAATTGCGATTACCAGCCTCGCTGGCGCTCGGCTCCCGATGATCACCGCCGGTCCCCTCATCTGCGGTAACCGGCGGTCAGCTGTCAGGCGGCGCGGGTTACTTCCTCGACGATCGAGTAGTGCTCGGCATTGCCTTGCAGCGCCGTGCTCGGTACACCGTCCACGCCGACCGGGATATCGCCGGCCAGGGTGATCCGGGTCAGCTTGCGGGGCTGGTCGTCGTAGTCGTCGATGGCGTAATGCTGGGTGGCGCGGTTGTCCCAGATGGCGACGTCACCGGTCTGCCAGGTCCAGCGGGTGGTGTTCTCCAGCCGGGTCACCCGGTCCTGGAACAGGCGGAACAGCGCCTGCGACTCGCTGGTGGAGACGCCGACGAAATGCTTGACGAAGTGCCCGACCAGCAGTGCGCGCTCGCCGGTCTCGGGGTGCACCCGCACCACCGGGTGCTCGGTCTCGTAGTAGTCGGACTGGAACTCGGCGCGGTAGGCGTCGGTATTCGGGTTGCTGCGCTCGACATTGACGGCGGCGTAGTCGTAGACGTTGGTGTGCACGGCCCGCAGGCTCTCGGCCAGGCGCTTGAGCGGTTCGGGCAGCGATTCGTAGGCGGCGACGGTGGAGGCCCAGGTGGTCGAGCCGCCGTAGGACGGCAGGTGGACCGCGCGCAGGATGGAGGCCTTCGGGATCCGGTCGACGAAGGTGACGTCGGTGTGCCAGCTGTTGGCGCGGCCGTACTCGGAGTCGATGGCCAGGCTCTTGACGCCGTGCGAGGTGACCGTCGGGTGCGGGGTGGTCGGGGTGCCGAGCAACTGCGCGAACTCGTACTGCCCGTCCTCGGTCAGGTGATCCTGCCCGCGGAAGAAGATGACCTTGTTCTCGACCAGCGCGCGCCGAATAACCTCGACGGTGGCCGGATCCAGATCGCCGCCCAAGCGGACGTTGTCGACCTGAGCGCCGATACGGGCGCCGAGTTTGGTCACGGTGGCGGTTGTGGTGGCGTAGTCGACCGTCATGGGATCACCTTCGCTGGTTGAGATCGGTTGATGCACCATCGAGCACACCACCGAAACCAGGAGCCTCACCAGGGTTTTCGTCGCCGTGATCCCAAGGACGCCCGCCGACCCCGCCACACTGCGCCATCCGACGAAGGCCGGTCAGCCGAGGTGTTCGCGCAGGTACGCCAGATCGTCGGCGACGCCCTCGGCGGGGGTCTCCAGAATGACCGGTGCGTCCGCCGTCCGGCATACCTCGGCCAGCAGTTGCGGATCGATGGTGCCGTCGGCGAAGTTGGCGTGTCGGTCCGCGCCCGAATTGAACTCATCGCGTGAGGAATTCAGGTGTACCAGGTCGATTCGGCCGGTGATCGCCTTGATCCGCTCGACGACGCCGACCAGATCCTCACCGCCCGCCCAGGCGTGGCAGGTGTCCAGGCAGAAGCCTGCGCCGAAATCGCCGACCGCGTCCCAGAGCCGGCCGATCGAATCGAAGTGCCGCGCCATGGCATGGTTGCCGCCTGCGGTGTTCTCGATCAGGATCGGCACCGCGAAGCCGCCCTTGTCCTGCTGGCGTTCGAACAGCTTGCGCCAGTTGTCGATTCCGGTCTCAAGTTCGGCGTCGGAGCGGACGTGCCCGCCGTGCACGACCAGGCCGAACGCGCCGATCTCGGCGGCGGCCTTCGCCTGCTGCGCGACCGCGTTGCGCGAAGGCATGCGCAGGCGGTTGTTCAGGCTGGCCACATTGATCTGATAGGACGAGTGCACCACCACATCGATCGGACTCGCGAGGATCTCCTCGGTCCGCGGATGCGGGGCCGGCTTGTCCCAGCTCTGCGGGTCGACGACGAACAGCTGGATGACATCGGCGCCGAGTTTCTCACCGAAGCCGATCGGATCGCTGTCGAGCCGGACGTGTGCTCCAATGCGCATGGGGGCCAGCGTATCGAGTACCACCGACAACGTCTCCGACATGGCCTCGGACTACCGGCGAACGGCCGGAACGGACCGCAACGAAGATGTTGCGTCCGGGCCGCCCGAACAGATACATCGGTAGGATCCAGGTGCTCGACCCGATATGGGGGGTGAATCCACTGTGCTGCGAAGTGGCGATGTTTTCGCTGGCTACACCATCAAACGGGTGCTCGGCCAGGGCGGTATGGGCACCGTCTACCTGGCCCAACATCCGCGCCTGCCGCGCCTGACCGCGCTGAAGCTGCTCAAACGCGAGCTGTATACCGACGCCGAGATCCGGCAGCGCTTCGAGCGTGAGGCCGATCTGGTCGCCCAGCTCGACCATCCGAATATCGTGACTGTCTTCGATCGCGGCGCCGAGGATCAACAGCTCTGGATCTCGATGCAATTCGTGCCCGGCGCGGACGCGTCCTGCGCGGATGTCAATGTGCTCGCGCTGGGACGCGCGGTGCAGATCATCGCCGATACCGCCGCCGCCCTGGATTTCGCGCATGCCAACGGCGTGCTGCACCGCGACGTGAAACCGGCCAATATCCTGCTGGCCAAGGCGCCGATCGGACAGCCGGAACGGGTGCTGCTCACCGATTTCGGCATCGCGGGCATGCGCGACAGCGACTCCACGCTGGGTTCGGCCGGAACGATCACCGCCACCCTGGCGTATGCCGCGCCGGAACAACTGACCGGAACACCGGACTATCTGGCCGATCAGTACTCGCTGGCCTGCTCGCTGTTCTGGATGTTGACCGGGACGGCCCCGTTCAACGGACCGAACCCGATGGCCGTCATCAACGGCCACCTGTACGGGTCGATCCCGTCGCTGCGCCGCCATCGGCCCGATGTGCCGCCCGGGTTGGACACGGTGCTGGCCCGCGCCATGGCGAAGCGCCCCGCGGACCGGTTCGGCAGCTGTACCGAATTCGCCGTCGCCGCTCGTCGGGTGTTGGTGTCGTCCACGCCGCACCCGCCGCAGGCGAACGGGTCGACGCAACACGGTCGGCCGGGGCCGCATCGACCGCCGGTGGGACCGAGCCACGAACCGCCGCATAATGCGGGTCCGCCTCGAAATGCCGTGCCGCCCAACGCCGCCGAGCGAGCCGGCCGCGGCAGAACCACCCGGCCGACGGAGCCGACCAATCGGGGCGAACCGCCGCAGTCGACCGAATCACCGAGATCGACCCAGCCCGCGGGCTCGCGCATGCCACTGCTGCCGCGTCGGCCGGTGCGGCCGGGCACGATCGCGCTGCCCGACATCCCGCGCCGTCCCGGCCGGACGCCGCCGGGGCCCGCCGCACGCCCTCCGCCATAGCCGGGCGCTATCGAATAACGATAAGCGGACGATAACCAGGGGTTAAGCGAATCCTGCTAAGGTTTCGATGTTTTCCGTGGTCAGGGCCCTGATTGCGGATTCTCATGCGGTACGCCAGTGCATCGGTGGGTCCCGATGCGCGGCGGGAAGTGGAGCAGACATGCTGGCCAGCGGTGACGTATTCGCCGGCTATGTCATCGATCGGCAATTGGGTCGCGGTGGCATGGGTTCGGTGTACCTGGCGAAACATCCGCGGTTGCCGCGGATGACAGCGCTCAAACTGCTGAATCGGGAGATGTTCTTCGATAAGGAGGTGCGGGCGCGGTTCGAGCGGGAGGCGGACCTGGTCGCACAGCTCGATCACCCGAATATCGTCACCGTCTACGACCGCGGCCTCGACGACGAGCAGCTGTGGATCTCGATGCAGTACGTCGATGGCATCGACGCCGCGTCGGTCGATCCGAAGTCGCTGCCGCCGGAGCGGGCGGTCCAGATCATCAAGGAGACCGCCGACGCGCTCGATTACGCGCACGGCATGGGCGTACTGCACCGCGATGTGAAACCGGCGAATATCCTGTTGGCCCGTTCCGGTGGCGGACGCGGTGAGCGGGTCTATCTGACCGACTTCGGTATCGCGCGGCTGCGCGACGACACCGGTCACCTCACCCAGACCGGCACCTTCACCGCCACCCTGGCCTACGCCTCGCCCGAACAGCTCACCGGCGTCTCGCTCGACCATCGATCGGATCAGTACTCGCTGGCGTGCTCACTGTTCTGGCTGTTCACCGGGTCCGGCCCGTTCGTGGCGACCAATCCGGCGGCGGTGATCCAGGGGCATCTGCAGGCCGCGCCCCCCGCGCTGAGCAGCGTGCGTCCCGGCCTGCCCTACCAGCTGGACGCGGTGATGGCGCGGGCCATGGCCAAGCGGCCCGATGACCGGTTCGCCTCCTGCTCGGAATTCGCGCTCGCGGCCAAGCAGGCGCTCACCAACCCCAGTGTTCCGTCGATGCCGGTGGTCGGTGGACCGCGTCCCGGCACCGGACCGGCGATACCCGTGACGGGTGGCCCGCGCCCGACCACCGGGCAGCCGATGCCCGTGACCAACGGGCCGTACCCGCAGACCGCGGGACCATACCCACAGACCGCCGGACCGTATCCGCAGACCAGCGGACCGCAGACCATGCAGCCGCAGCCACTGGCGCCGACGACCGTCAATCCCGCACACAGCACGCAGCGTCCACAGCCGATGCAGACCGCGCCGACGCAACAGCAGCCGCATCCGAGCAATCCCTACAACCAGCAGCCGCTCGGGTTCGCGACTCCGCCGGGCCCGCCGCGGCCGCCGATCGGTGGCGTGCGGCCGGTTCCGCCGCCACAGCGCAAGTCGAATACCGGGCTGATCGTCGCCCTGTGTGTCGGGCTGGTCGTTCTGCTGGTGATCGTGCTGGTGATCATCGGCGTCGTCTCGGGCGGCGGTTCGTCGACCTCCGGGGGCGGCGGCACCACGACCACGTCCGTCACGTCCAATGGTGGCGTCGACGCCACCGCGGCCGCGATCAGCAAAGAGTTCCCGCGCATGGTGCCCGCCAGCGAATCCGATTCGGTCGGCTACAACGGCGCGAAATGCAACGCCCACAAGACCGGCGACCTGACCCTGCCGACACCGGGCTCCCCGGACTTCGGCGCCTGGACCGCGCAATGGGATTGCTACGGCGGCGGCGACAACGACGACCCGTTCTACACCATCTACGTCTACAAGAACGCCTCCGACGTGCAGAGCGTGCTGAGCAAGCTGCCGTCGGACGCCACCAAGTCGACCGACACCAACGGCGGAAAGTCCTACACCAACTACAAATTCGTCAACGACGGCCCCAAGATCGTCACCGCCTTCACCGGCGACAAGAACCGGGCCCAATTCCTGATGTACGCCGACGGCCTGGCCGGCGCCCAGGACAAGGTCCTGCGCTGGTGGCGCTCGGCCCCGCTGAACTGATGTCATCCCGCTGAACCGGGCGCGAGCGAAAAATCGCTCGCGCCCGGTTCGGCTCGGACCGTACAGTTCTCGGCATGTTCGGCCACACCATCGCTCTGGAGTCCGCGGTCGCGGGCGCGATGGCGGCTGCCCTGGTGGCGTCGGCAGCAATGGCTGCGGCGCACTTCGGCGGCGCCCGAAGTGACCTTCCCCGGGATGTCCCGGGACCTCTGACGGGGAAGGTGGCCCGTCGCAGAGAGGTCCCCCATCATTCCTAGCCAGGGAAAAGTCATGTCCAAGAAGACCTACGCTCGCACCAAGCCGCATCTCAACATCGGCACCATGGGTCATGTCGATCACGGGAAGACGACGCTGACCGCCGCCATCACCAAGGTGCTCGCCGAGCGCGGCGGCGGCAGCTTCGTGCCGTTCGAGCGGATCGACCGGGCGCCGGAGGAGGCGTTGCGCGGGATAACCATCAATATCGCGCACGTCGAATATGAGACCGCCACCAGGCATTACGCCCATATCGATATGCCGGGGCACGCCGATTTCGTGAAGAATATGATCACCGGCGCGTCCAGCTCGACGGGGCCATTCTGGTGGTCTCGGCGCAGGATGGCGTCATGCCGCAGACGGCCGAGCATGTGCTGCTCGCGCGTCAGGTCGTGGTGGCGCTCAACAAGGCCGACGCGGGAGGCGGCTCAGCCCTCGGACAGCTACCGCAACGACCACAGCACGATGGTCGTGCAACTACAGCAGCCCTGCGCGGTCCGCTACCGCAGGCGGCGCAAGACACAGTGCACAAACGGCTGTTCGGCGCGGGTGTTCCGGAACACTTGCGCCGCATGTCGTTCCGAAATCGCTTGTAGTGTCGATGCCATGATCACGCTCAAAAAGGAAGATGGCGCCGCGGATCTCAACGGCATCACCAAACTGACTGTCGGGGTGAGTTGGGACCCGTCCGGCGGGACCAGCGGCGGCGCGCTCGGCATATTGCGCCGCAAGCGCGGGGTGGACCTGGATCTGATCGCCATCCTGATGCAAGGCTCCGAGCCAGTGCGTTTCGCCGGTCTCGACTCCCTCGACCCGCTGGGCAACGGCTCGGTCCAGCACACCGGCGATGAGCAGACCGGCGCCGCCACCGGTGACGACGAATCGGTGCACGTCACCTTCGCCAATGTGCCCGGCGGTATCGACGCCATCATCTTCGTGGCCGCCGCGTTCAAGAAGGGCAGTTCGTTCGAGAAGGCGAACAACATCAGTTTCAAGGTCTACGACGCGACCGGTGGCGCCGCCCAGCAGGTGGCCGATATCTGGCCCTCGCTGCTCGGCGCCGATAATGCCAATGCCGTCGCGCGCGCCTTCCGCAGCGGCGACAGCTGGCAGCTGGAAGTGCTCAACCGCAAGGGCAAGATCAAGCAGGGGGATAAGCAGGCGCTGCTGCGCTTCGCGATGGCGTAGGGGAACAGAACGAGCCGGAGCTCGCGTCACGAGCTCCGGCCCAAGTCTGTTGCTGGTTGCTACAGCACCGATTCGACGGCGGATACGACCGCCGCGTCATCGGGTGTGGTCCGCGGCCGGAACCGGCCGATCACCGCACCCTCCCGGTCGATCAGGAACTTCTCGAAGTTCCACTGGATATCACCGGCCGCGCCCTCGGTATCCGCGGTTTCCACCAGCGCGCTGTAGAGCGGATGCCGCTCCTCGCCGTTGACATCGGTCTTCTCCAGTAGCGGAAAGTCGACGCCGTAGGTGGTCGAACAGAATTCCGCGATCTCCTCGGCCGTGCCCGGCTCCTGGCCCATGAATTGGTTACATGGGACGCCGACCACACTGAAGCCGCGATCTCCGTAGGTCTTCTGCAGTTCGACGAGACCGGTGTACTGCGGTGTCAGACCACATTTGGAGGCCACGTTGACCAGCAGTACCGCCTTGTCCCCGACGAGTTCGCCCAGTGTGGCCGGGTCGCCGGAGAGGGTACGTAGTGGAATGTTGCGAATGTTCATTCGTATCGCACCTGCCAGTTCTTGATTCCATTGATCCACCCCGACCGCAACCGTACCGGATCGGTGACCTGGCTGATCTTGGGCATCACATCGGCGATCGCATTGAACATGAGGTCGATTTCCAGCCGCGCCAGATTCGCCCCGACGCAGTAATGCGCGCCGGTGCCGCCGAAAGCGACGTGCGGGTTGGGATCGCGCAGTATGTCGAAGGTGAACGGATTCTCGAAGGCGTCCTCGTCGAAGTTGGCCGAGCTGTAGAAGATTCCCAGCCGCTGGCCTTTCTTGATCTGCTGCCCACCGAGTTCGGTGTCCGCTGCCGCCGTGCGCTGGAAGGCATTCACCGGGGTGGCCCAGCGCACGATCTCGTCGGGGGCGGTGCGCGGGCGCTGCTCCCGATACAGCTCCCACTGTTCCGGATGGTCGACGAAGGCCTTCATACCGTGTGTGATGGCGTTGCGGGTGGTCTCGTTGCCGGCGATGGCCAACAGGATGACGAAGAATCCGAACTCATCGGAGCCGAGCGACTCGCCGTCCACATCGGCCTGCACCAATTGAGTGACGATGTCGTCGACCGGACAGGCGCGCCGCTGTTCGGCCATATTCCAGGCGTAGCCGAGGATTTCGGCGAAGGCGGCATTCGCGTCGCCGTACTCCGGATCGTCGTAGTTCAGCGCCTGGTTGGACCATTCGAACAGCTTGTGGCGGTCGTCATTCGGCACGCCGAGCAGTTCCGCGATGGCCTGTAGTGGAAGTTCGCAGGCGACCTGCTGGACGAAGTCACCGCCGCCGGTCTGCTTGGCCTCGTGCACGATTCGCGCCGCGCGTTCGGTCAGCGCGGCGCGCAGGCCCTCTACCGCACGTGGGGTGAAACCCTTGGAGACGATCCGGCGCGTCTTGGCGTGCTTCGGCGCATCCATATTGATCAGCATCGCGCCGGTGAGTTCGATCTGTTCCGGGGTGATATCGTCGGGCAGCCGGATGATGGCGCCCTTCTGCGCGGAGGAGTAGATCTCCGGACTGCGCGAAATCTCCTTCACGTCTTCGTATTTGCTGACCACCCAGTACCCGCCGTCGCGGAAGCCGCCCGAGGTCGCGTCGGGCTGCGCGCACCACCACACCGGTGCGGTGCGGCGCAGGGTCGCGAACTCCTCGATCGGCATGCGGTTTTCCCACAGCGCGGGATCGGTGAAATCGAAGCCTGCCGGGAAAGCGGGCGCTGCCATAGCTACCTCCTGGGTGAAATGCGGTTCAGCGCAACCTGATTCGGCGCATGAGCCGCAGGGTCGTCAACGTGGTCTGCAGCTGCTTGGCGTAGGGCAGGCCCGCGCGGGCCGCCATCAATTGGCGTTTCTGCACGCCGATATTGACGGTGTCGGTGTACTTCAACAGGCCCTGATCGCCGTGCCTGGTGCCGACGCCGGATTGTTTGATGCCGCCGGAGGGCGTGGCCTTGGCGGCGTAGGTGGTGACGAAGCCGTCGTTGATATTGATATTCCCGGCCTCGAGGTGTGCGGCGATGCGGTTGGCGTGGGTCAGGTCTCGGCTCCAGACGCTGGCGTTCAAGCCGTAGTCGGTGTCGTTGGCGAGCCGGATCGCCTCCTGCTCGTCGGTGAATCGGTAAACGCTGACCACCGGGCCGAAGGTTTCCATGGTCGCGTGGGTCATCTCGGGGGTGACGCCGGTAAGTACGGTCGGCTCGTAGAACGCCGGGCCGATATCGGGTCGCGCCTTGCCGCCGGTCAATACCGTCGCGCCCTTCGCACGGGCGTCCTCGACATGGGCCGCTACCCGCTCGAGATGCGGCACCGAGACCAGTGAACCGAATTCCGGTGTGTAGTCGTAAGCCGCGCCGATGTGGGCGTTCAATTCGTCCGCGGCCGTGACCAATCGGCGTACGAACTCGTCATAGACGCGGTCCTGCACGTAGATCCGCTCGATATGCATACACGCCTGGCCCGAGTTCGCGAAGACCGAGAACGCCGCACCGGGAATGACCTCGTCGAGATTCGCGTCGTCCAGCACGATCATCGGGTTCTTGCCGCCGAGTTCGAGGCTGCAGCCGATCAGATTGCGGCCCGCGCCCGCGCCGACCACCCGTCCGGTCGCGGTGGAGCCGGTGAACATGACGAAGTCGGCATTGTCGATCAACGTCGGACCGACATCGGGGCCCTCGCCGCATACGACCTGGAACAGCCCCTTCGGCAGGCCCGCCCGGTACAGCAGCTCCACCCCGAACAGCGCGCAGAGCGCGGTCTTGTTATCGGGCTTGAGTACGACGCCGTTGCCCGCCATCAGCGCGGGCATCGAATCCGAGAGCGCGATGGCGAACGGGAAATTCCACGGTGCGATGACCGCGACGACGCCCTTGGGACGGTGTTCCTCGGTCGAGGTGGTGATCAGCGGTACCGGGCCGCCGCGGCGCTTGGGCTTCAGTACCCGGCGCGCGGTCTTGAGGTAATGGCTGATGACCATCGGAACGTCGCAGGACTCCTCGAAGGCCATCCGGCGGGTCTTGCCGCAGCCGATCTGGATCAGGTCGGCGATGGTCTCGTGTTCGGCGAGGATCAGCTCGTGTGCGCGTTCGAAGACTCGGAGGCGGCGCTGCAGCGGCCAGGTGGCCCATTCCTGTTGGGCGGCTCGCGCGGTCGCGTAGGCGGTGGTGAGGTCCTCCGGTGTCGACTGGGGCAGGTCGCCGACGACGGCTCCGGTGTAGACCTCGATCATCGAGTACGGGGCGGCGGTTCCGCTCGACGCGACCAGATCGGTCAGTCGGCCGACCAGTTCCGCGGTGATCCGGGCGGGCAAGGCGAGTGCGGCATCTTTATTGGTTTCTGTTGTGCTCATCAGACCTACTTTTCAACGACGGCAGATGTTCTCGAATTAGAACACGTTCTCACTGCCGCTGCCAGAGCCTCGGTAGGGATGACCTGGTTGAATGCCCATCGAGACATACTCAATCCGCCTGATGATCCGGTGCGTGACCGGCCGCGAACTCCGTGGCCCAACGGTAGTCCGGCTTGCCGCTCGGCGCCCGCGTGACCACCTCGGCGAGCCAGATCTTCCTCGGTACCTTGTAGCCCGCCAGATGCCGGCGCACATGGGTCTCCAGCGCGGCGAAATCCACCGGTTCGCCGCCGGCGACGGAGACGACCGCCGCCACCTGCTGGCCCCAGCGCTCGTGCGGTACCCCGATCACCACGGCGTCGTAGATGGCGTCGTGCGCCTTCACCACGCTCTCGACCTCTTCGACGAAGACCTTCTCGCCGCCGGTATTGACGACCATATTGCCGCGGCCGATCAGTGTCACCGAACCGTCCGCCTCGACCTTGGCACGATCGTCGGTCACCACGATCCGCGTGCCGTCGACCGTCTTGAAGAGTCGCTCGGTCTTCGCCGGATCCTTGTAATAGCCGATCGGCACCGCGCCGGTCTTGGCGAGCCAGCCTTCGGAACCCGGTTCGACCGGGCACCCCGCGTCATCGACCACGATGGCGCCCCGGCCGCTCTGCACGCGGGGACCGCGCCCCGGATTGTCGTCCTTCTGCGCGAAACCGATACCGCCGAAACCGGTTTCGGAGGAGCCGATGGAATCGGAGACCACGGCCCACGGAAACAGTTCCAGCAGTGCGTTTTTCACCGGTTGCGATAGCAATGCCGCACCCGAGGCGATGGCGACGAGCGAGGCGGCGTCGACCGGTGCGGTGCGGTATTCGTCGATCAGCGGGCGCGCCATCGCATCGCCGGTGATGACCATGATCTGCGGACGGCGCTGTTCGACCACCCGCCAGACTCGGCGTGCGTCGAATTTCGGTTCGAATATCACGGCATTGCCCGACAACAGGGCGGCGAAGGTCGGCATCATCGCGGCGGCGTGGATGAGGGGTGGGAGCACGAACCACGTACTCGACTCGCCTTGCGCGCCGACCCGGGACTGCTGGTATTCGTCGGAAACCGGTTCGCCGGTATAGAAGTCGATGCCGCCGCCGAGGACGCGCCACATGTCCTCCTGTCGCCACATGACGCCCTTGGGGCGGCCGGTGGTGCCGCCGGTGTACATCATGAACAGGTCGTCGGGGGTGCGGTCGATGCTGCGGCGGGTGGGGTCGCCGTTGGCGAGGGCCTTCGCGTATGGCACCGGATCTGCTGGTGGACGATGGATTCCGGCGTTCGTCGCGATGACGGTTGCCGCGACATTGGGGGTTACCAGGGCATCTGGTGCGGTGGTGTCGTCGACGACGATCAGGTGCCGGAGTCCGGGTGCCTGTGCGGCTGCCGCCAGCACCGCCGCGGTGTAGGTGGCGTGGTACACCAGCACTTCGAGGTCCGCGTTGTCGTAGAGGTAGCGCAACTCGTCGACGCCGTAGCGGTAGTTGATATTGATGGGGACGGCTCGCGCTTTGAAGCACGCGATGAGGGTCACCATGGTCGCGATGCCGTTGTGCATCTGAAAACCCACATGGACGCCGGGGCCGACGCCGATCGAGATCAGATGGTCGGCCAGTCGATTGGCGCGGGCGTCGATCTCGGCGAAGGTCAGCGCGATATCACCCTCGATCAGTGCGGTGCGCTCCGGCATAGCGTCGACGGAGTGCTCGAACAGGTCGGCGAAGTTGTGTGACATGGCAATTCGCTCTCATCGGACCACGGTGAGCGGCAGTGGGATGCCGCGATCGGTGAAGGTGAAGGCGGCGCCGGTGCTGATCCGGGTGATCGCCACCTCGGTCGCCTCCTTGAATGGTGCTGCGGCGAGCGCGATTTCGGCGGTCCAGCCGTGTTCGTCGGCGGTTGCGGAGCGGGCGAAGAACCGGGGGTTCACGCCACGCACCATGGCCTCCAGCGGGGCGAGATGGTCGGGATCGATCATCGATGGCCACGCGCGATCGGTGCCGGCGTCGCTGTGCCACGGCACCCGCAGTCGCACCGCGTCGTCGGTGAGCGAGAGGTCGATATCGGTGTAGGGCAGCGGGTTCCATGCCGGGTGTAGTCGCAATACTTGGGCGAGTCCGGCCGGATCGTCGCCGAGCCCGAGCGCGGTGCGAATGCGCTCGGAGGTGAGTCCGGCGATGCCCGTGAATTGTTTGCGCCCGATCTCGGTCGCGGTGTCGGCGGCCCGCTGCCGCACCGCGGTCATGAATCCGAGGGTGAGCAGATGGTGTTGCAGGCAGACCTCATCGGCCATGCGCACGAGGGCCGATTTCGAGAAGTCGGCGAAGCGCAGATCGCTGAGCAGTGGTCCCGCGTAATCGCTGTGGCCGGGATCGGCCTTATCGACCGGTCGTAACCGCAGCAGTGCGGCTCGGGAGTTCGCCACCGCCGCGGCGTTCGGTGGCGTCGGTGGCGGAGTATGCGCCGGATCGATGATGACGGTCCACGCGCACACCGGTTTCCGGTCGGCCGGATGGCGCGGCGGTCGGTGGATCGGCCGGACCTGGGCGTGTGGATTGGTGGCGAGGGCGGTCGCGTCGAAGGTCGGATCCTCGATGTCGTGGCACATCGACACCACGAAGTCCTCGCCGAGTGGTTCCACATCCGCCAGTGCGCCGCAGTGATCGAGCCAGAACTCGCCGTGATCGCGATCGTCGACGCGGAACCGGAAGTCCATGAACTGCGGCGGCGCACCGATATCGAGTTGCAGGCCCTTGAAGATCGTCGGCACGTCGTCACCGTCGAAGCCGAGGGCCTCGCGCATGCGGCGGGTGTAGACGGGGCTGGCAAGCTGCCACTCCTCGATGGCGACGGCCGTCATGCCCGCGCGGCCGAAGGCGCCGATGGAGTGCGCCATGCCGGATCGGTCGATCAGATGCCCGCACAACAGCAGTTCGGGCAGTAGCGTCGCCAGTTCCGCCCGCGACAGCTGGTCGAAGCCGCTCGACATATCTGTCACCACAGTGGAACCGGCGCTTCGCCGATCCGGTACCAGCCCGGCAGCGGCTTACCGGAGACGGATCGTTCGATGCGTTTCTGCATGCCGGGCGTGAGCGCCTTGTGCTGGATCATCTCGACGAACAGCTGCGAGACATTGCCGAAGTCGAAGAAGTCACGCTGCCACGACCATTGGTAGTCACCGCCGTACCGGAACCAGCTGCCGCCGATGCCCTCGGGGCTGTAATTGCGGCCGTCCGGGCGCTTGTTGTCGCTCACCTGCTTCCAGAAGCCGATGACATCGCCGCTGCGCTCATCGATGACGAACTGCTGGTACGGATAGGACCAGCCCTCCAGTCCCGCCATCTCCTGACCGAGCGCGAGTTCACGGATCTCGGCCCGCCCGACCGCCATGAATTCCTGGGTGGGCCCGTAGTTCCAGCCGTAGGTGGCGTCCTCGGTGTACATCTCAGCGAGCGGCTTCCAGTCGCCCTTCTCCTCGCAGCGCTGGTTCTCCAGGATCCAGCGCTGGACCATCTCGTCGAGTTCGGCCCGGTCGAAATCTGGCATTACCGTGTTCCTTTCACCGCTGTGTTTACCTGCTCCGCCGGCTGCCATCCGCCAGGGTCCTCGCGGATCGACAGCGCTTGGGTGGGGCAGTAGCGAACAGCGCGTTCGATATCGGCGCGTGCGTCGGGACCCGGTGCGGGGTCGAGGATTTCGACCTTTCCGCGCTTGGGCACGGTGAAGGCCGATGGCGCTTCGTCCTGGCAGACGGCGTGCCCCTGACATAGATCCAGATCGGCGATGATCCTCAAGGTCGGCTCCTGTCATTCGAATCCGGTATCGGTCGCAGCGGCGCCTCGGGCTGGACCTCGACCAGCACGAGATGGGAGCCGCGCGGTGTGGATACGACGGCGATTACCGCGGCGGCCAGGTCGCTGGCGCGCAGCATGTATGGGTGGCGGGCGAATCCCCAGGCCTTCCAGTCCTCCAGCACCGGGCCGACCACTTCGGGGGTGGAGTTCATGCCCATGCCGGTCAGCGTCGGCCCCGGCCGCACCAGCGAGGCTCGGACCCCGGTGCCCTCCAACTCCATCCGAATCTGCTGGACCATCGCTTCCAGCCCCGCTTTGGCCGCGCTATATGCGCCGGTGCGCGGGCGCGGTTCCTCCGCGCAGTCGGAGCTGATCAAGACGAAATCGCCACGCTGCCTTCGGATCATGCCCGGCAGCACGCGGTGGACCAGCCGTTGCGCACCCACCAGATGCACCTGCACCTGCTGCAGGAACACCTCGGGTTCCATGTCGTGAACCAGTGAGAATTCGATATCGCCCGCGCCGGAGACCAAAATCTCGGTGGGCCCGAGGGCGTCTTCAGCCGCCGTGACGAAGTTGTCGATGGATGTCGCGTCGGTGACATCGAGCTGGTGGGCGAAGGCGTCGCCGCCGTTCGCGCGGATCTTGGCGGCGAGGGCCTCGCATTGATCGACGCGCCGGGCCCCGAGCGCGACGGGGTGTCCGAGTTCGGCGAGCGCCTCCGCCGTCGCCGCGCCGATGCCGGAGGAGGCGCCGGCCACGATCGCGGGTCGGCGTACTGGATTGGGTTCGAATCGTGGCATCTACTTGGCCTTCACGACGATGGGGAGTTTGGCGAAGCCGCGGACGTTGGTCGAATGCACTCGCACGATGCCGGTATCCGCGACGTCATAGGACCGCACCCGCGAAACGAATTCGCGCAGTGCGACACCGGCTTCCAGACGGGCCAGATGCGCGCCGAGGCAGAAGTGCACGCCCGCACCGAAACTGGCCAGACCCGCCTTGTCCGAGCGTCCGATCCGGTAGCTGTCGCCGTCGGCGAAGGCCTCCGGATCGCGATTGGCCGAACCGATCAGCAGCAGCACCTTGGCGCCCGCCGGGATGGTGCGGCCGTGCTGGTCGATATCCACCGCCGCACAGCGCGCGACTATCTGGCTGGAGGTGTCGTAACGCAGGGTCTCCTCGACCCAGTCGGTCACCAGTTCGGGTTCCGCGACGACCTTGGCGTACTCGCTCGGATTCCGTGCGCTCCAATACAGCGCATTGCCGAGCAGTTTGGTGGTGGTCTCGTTTCCGGCCACCACCATCAGGAACATGAAGCCGATGATCTCCTCGTCGGTCAGGGTGTCGCCGTCGATTTCGGCATCCAGCAGCGCCGAGGTGAGGTCTTCGGTGGGGGAGCGCCTGCGGTCGGCGACCATCTCGGCGTAGTAGGTGATGAGCTTGATCGATGCCTGCGCGGCGGCCATCGGGACATCCAGGACACCGTCCTCGCGGTGCACCACCAGATCGGCCAGCCTGCGGATCTCCGCGCGGTCGGCCTCGGGCACGCCCATCAATTCGGAGATGACGTCCATCGGGAGTTTGCCCGCGACCTCATCGATCCAGTCGAACGATCCGGTCGCGATGGCCGGTTCGAGATAGGACAGCGTCAGTTCCCTGATCCGGTCTTCCATCTCGGCGACCCGCTTCGGGGTGAACCCCTTGTAGACGAGCCGGCGCATGCGCATATGCCGCGGGTCGTCCATGGCCAGGAACGACATCACCCGATGTGCGTGCCGGCCCCAGGCCGCCGGATCCAGCGAGACACCGTTGGCGCTGGACAGTCGCACGCTGTCGCGGAAGGCCGCGGTGACATCCGCGTGCCGCGACAGTGCCCAGAAGTCGAGGTCGGCGTTGTGGTAGAGCGGTGCTTCGGTGCGCAGCCGCTGGTATGTGGGGTACGGGTCCTCGTGGAACGCGTAGTCGTAGGGGTCGAACATCAGGGGCTCCAGGGCAGCGGCCGTCATCGCGATAGCCCGGAATTCGAGAACCAGTTCTCATCGGCCATCGGTGCTGCGCCGATGGGAAACACATAGCTGGACATGTGTCTGGACGGTACCACTGGTTTTCGCGGATCGGCAGTACTTTCCCTGAATAATCTGTTGAATCATAGATGGGGCCACCCATTGCCAGGTGTATGGCCGAGATGGGTCCCGGCGTTCGCGGATATGGCGGCGGCAGATGGTTCTGAAACGAGTTCTTGCGCTGGATCGTGCATCGGGACTATATTCCGTACACCTGTCCAGACAGTATCGGAGCATCCATGAGCGACCTTCTGCCCGCCGACGGTTCCCGCCTGCTGATCGGTGGGAAACTGGTCACCGGCGGGGACGGTGTCTTCGCGACGGTCAACCCGGCGACCGAAGAGGTCATCGGGCAGGCCGCGAACGCGAACGGCGCGGATATGGACGCGGCCATCGCGGCCGCGCGCACCGCCTTCGACGACACCGATTGGTCGCGTGATCACGCCTTCCGGGCTCGCTGCCTGGAGCAGTTGCGCACGGCCCTACAGGCCGATGTCGATGAGCTGCGCGAGATCACCATCGCCGAGGCGGGCGCACCGACCATGCTGACCCGCGGGCCGCAGCTGGAGGGCCCGGTCGCCGATCTGGAGTTTTCCGCGTCACTGGCCGAAACCTACAGCTGGGAAACCGATCTCGGCACCGCGACGCCCATGGGCATCTCGAGCCATCGGGTACTGCGGCGCGAGGCAACCGGTGTCGTTGGGGCCATCACCCCGTGGAACTTTCCGCACCAGATCAATTTCGCCAAGCTGGGTCCCGCGCTCGCGGCCGGAAATACGGTGGTGCTCAAGCCCGCTCCGGACACCCCGTGGTGCGCGGCGGCCGTCGGCGCGATCATCGCCGAACGGACCGATATTCCACCCGGCGTGGTCAATATCGTGACCTCCGCCGATCACGGTCTCGGCGCACAGCTCACCACCGATCCGCGCGTCGACATGATCAGCTTCACCGGCTCGACCCAGACCGGGAAATCGGTGATGGCCAGCGCGGCAACGACTTTGAAGAAGACCTTCCTCGAACTCGGCGGTAAATCGGCGTTCATCGTGCTCGACGACGCGAATATCGCTGCGGCGTGTGGGATGGCGGCGTTTTCGGTGACCGTGCACGCGGGGCAGGGCTGCGCGCTCACGACGCGACTGCTGGTGCCGCGCGCCGCGTATGACGAAGCGGTCCAGGCCGCGGCGGCAACGTTGTCCGGCATCGTGCCGGGTGATCCGGCCGATGCGCGCACCATCTGCGGGCCGCTGATCTCCGAGCGTCAGCGGGCCAGGGTGGAGCGGTATCTCGAGATCGCGCGCGCCGAAGGCGGTCGGATCGTGGTCGGCGGTGGACGCCCGGCGGGCCGCGAACGCGGCTACTTCATCGAACCGACGCTCATCGCGGACGTGCCCAATACCGCGACGGTCGCCCGCGAGGAGATCTTCGGACCCGTGCTGGTGGTGATCCCGTACGACGGCGACGACGATGCGATCCGGATCGCCAACGACTCCCCGTATGGGCTCTCCGGTTCGGTATGGGGCACCGACAAGGACCGGATTCGGCACGTCACCAATGGTGTTCGGACCGGAACGCTCGGCGTCAACGGCGGCATCTGGTACTCGGCCGACGCCCCGTTCGGCGGATACAAGCAATCCGGCATCGGCCGGGAGATGGGCGTCGCCGGATTCGAGGAGTACCTGGAGACCAAGCTCATCGCCACCGCCGGATAGACCACAGAACAGCTGCAGAGGAGCTCACTTCATGACCCGGTTTTCGGGAAAGACCGCCATCGTCACCGGCGCCGCCCAGGGCATCGGTGCGGCATATGCCAAGGCATTGGCCCACGAGGGGGCCAATGTCGTTGTCGCCGATCTGAATACCGAGCGCGGTAAGGCGGTCGCGGCGGAGATCACCGCCGCGGGCGATACCGCCATCTTCGGCGAGGTCGACGTCGCCGATCCGGAATCGGCCGTCGCGCTGGCCGAATTGACCGTCCGCGAGTTCGGCGCGATCGATCACCTCGTGAACAACGCCGCCATCTACGGCGAGATGAAGCTCAACCTGCTGCTCACCGTGCCATGGGACTATTACAAGAAGTTCATGAGCGTGAATATGGACGGTGCGCTGAATATGACCCGCGCGGTGTGGCAGCCCATGGTCAAGGCGGGCGGCGGATCGATCGTCAACCAATCCTCCACCGCCGCATGGACATACTCCAGCTTCTACGGGCTGGCCAAGGTCGGCATCAACGGCCTGACCCAGCAGCTCGCCTTCGAACTCGGCGGCTCCGAGATCCGCATCAACGCCATCGCGCCCGGGCCCATCGACACCGAGGCCACCAAAGCCGTGACACCGAGCGTGATCGTCGATGACATGGTGAAGCGGTTGCCGCTCAAGCGCATGGGCACGCCGCAGGATCTGGTCGGTGCCTGCCTGTACCTGCTCTCGGATGAGGCGAGCTGGGTCACCGGGCAGATCTTCAATGTCGACGGCGGACAAGTGTTCCGGTCATGAATGCTGAATTGCCGGTCGGGTTCATCGGTTTGGGAAATATGGGCGCGCCGATGGCCAAGAAACTGCTGGACTGGCCCGGTGGACTCACCGTCTGCGATATGCGCGCGGAAGCCGTACAACCGCTCACCGAAGCCGGTGCGGCCTCGGCCCATTCCGCGGCGGAGCTCGCCGAGAAGGCCGGCGTCATATCGGTGACCGTGCTGGATGACGAGCAGGTGCGGGCGGTGGTCGCCGGGCCGGATGGCCTACTGCGGACCGCCGCGCCCGGAACCGTCGTGGCCGTGCACTCCACGATCAGCGACCGGACCGCCGAGGCGCTGGCGGGTGAATGTGCCGAGCGGGGGGTCGAGTTGGTGGACGCCCCGATCAGCGGTGGCGCACAGGGTGCGGCACGCGGCAAGCTCGCGGTCATGGTCGGCGGCACCGACACCGCATTCGAGAAGGTCCGTGGACCGTTCGAATGTTTCGCCGATCTGGTGGTGCACGCCGGGCCGGTCGGTGCGGGTACTCGAATGAAGTTGGCGCGCAACCTCTTACATTTCATCGCGTTCACCGCGGCCACCGAGGCGCAGCGGCTCGCCGAAGCCGCGGATCTGGATATCACCGTGCTGGGCAAGGTTGTTCGGCACTCCGACGCGGTCACCGGCGGCCCCGGCGCCATCATGCTGCGTGACCGCACCGCACCGATCGAGCCGACGGACTTCTGGCTGCCGATCCTGAGTCATGTACGCGACCTCGGCGAGAAGGACCTCGGCCTCGCCCTGGATCTCGGCGCGCGGCTGGGCGTCGAATTGCCGCTGGCGGCATTGGCTCTCGATCGCCTCGGGCCGGGGCTCGGTGTGCCAAGCGAAAGGGAAACCAATGAGTGAAGCATCGCGTAGCGATTCGGTGAGAGGTGGTGGCCAGGTGACGGGTGGGCGTGCGAACGGAAGTGCCGACGCCGTGCGACAGCGCGGGTTGGCCAAGATGGCCGAGGTCTACGGCACCGAATTCCAGAATTATCCCGGCGACCACTTCGCCATGACGGCCGATCATCTCTTCGCCGAGATCTGGTCGCGGCCCGGACTCAGCATCCGCGATCGCCGACTGATCCTGTTGGGCGCTCTCACCGCCCAGGGGCTGCAGGATACGGCGGGTATCCAGATCGGTGCGGCACTGCGCAACAAAGAGTTGACCGAGGCGGAACTGCACGAGATCGCATTGTTCCTGTGCTACTACGTCGGCTGGCCCAGTGGCACCAAACTCGACATCCTGGTGGGAACGATTGTCGCCCAACAGAAAAAGGCGGCGCGCAAGCAGTCCGAACAGGTGGAGGAGTCCGAATCGTCTGTGTTGTCCGAAGGCGAGACGCCGTCGAGTGGTCAGGTGCAATCTGATTCAGTCCCCGCCGAGTAGCTGAGTAAGGAACGCGAAATATGTCTGATGGCACAAAGATTCGGCCGCTGCGGGCCAGCGCGATTTCCGCGTGGGATTTCGAGGCCGACGTCGTCGTCGCCGGATACGGCATTGCCGGTGTCTGCGCCGCCATCGAGGCCGCGCGCGCGGGCTCGGATGTGCTGATCCTGGAACGTACCGGCGGCTGGGGCGGTGCGGCGGCGATGGCCGGCGGGTTCATCTATATGGGTGGCGGTACGCCGCTGCAGCGGGCGCTCGGCTTCGAGGACACGCCGGAGAATATGGAGGCATTCCTGCAGGCCGCGTTGGGGCCGGGGCAGGACAAGGCCAAAATCGCGGACTACTGCCAGAACAGCGTCGAGCATTACAACTGGCTGGTCTCGTGCGGTGTGCCGTTCAAGGAGGCGTTCTGGGGTGAGCCCGGATGGGAGCCGCCGCACGACGAGGGGCTGATGTACTCCGGCGGCGAGAACGCCGCGCCCTTCAATACGATCGCGAAACCCGCTCCGCGCGGACATGTTCCGCAGATGGCGGATAAGAAGATCGGGGCCAAGAGCGGCGGCTACATGTTGATGAAGCCGCTCGCGGAGACGGCCGAAAGTCTCGGCGTCCGTGTCGAATACGACACCAGGATCCGGCGGCTCGTCATCGACGACACCGATCGTGTGGTGGGACTGATCGCCACGCACTTCGGCAAGGAGGTCGCGATCCGTGCCGAGCGTGGCGTCGTGCTCGCCACCGGTAGCTTCGCCTATCACCAGCAGATGATCGAGACCTACGCGCCGCGGCTGATCGGCCGCCCGGCCGCCGCCATCGAGGAACACGACGGCATCGGCATCCTGGTCGCCCAGGCGCTCGGCGCGGAGTTGGCGCATATGGATGCCACCGAGGTCGCGTTCTTCGGTGATCCGCAGCTGTTGGCGCGCGGCATTCTGGTGAACGGTCGTGGCCAGCGTTATATCCCGGAGGACACCTATCCGGGGCGGATCGGGCAGGCGACGCTGATCCAACAGGAGAATCAGGCGTTCCTGGTCATCGATGAGGAGTCGCTGGAGGCCGCGCTGGCGACCGTCACCTCCACGCCGTTCTTCCGACAGCCGCCGACCTGGGCGGCCGAGACGGTCGCGGAACTGGAGTCCGATATGGGCCTGCCAGAGCGTGCCCTGCAGGGCACCATCGACTGCTACAACCTGCATGCCGCCGATGGCAAGGACCCGTTGCTCGGGAAGAAACCGGAATGGGTCAAACCGATCGGCTCCCCGCTCGCGGCGTTCGACATGCGGGGATTCACCGCGGGTTTCACCCTCGGCGGACTGCGCACCGATCTGGATTCGCGAGTGCTGCACGTCTCCGGTGAACCGATTCCCGGGCTGTTCGCCGCGGGTCGCTGCACCTCCGGGCTCTGTGCGGGTGGCTATGTCAGCGGCGCGTCCCTCGGCGACGGCAGTTTCTATGGCCGCCGTGCTGGCCGCGCCGCAGCAAAGTAGGATCTAGACATATGTCCGAAGGCGAGTCCATCATCCTCGAGGCGACCCGGCGTCGCCTCACCGAAAAGCAGGCCGACACCGTCGACAAGCTCACCAGAGCGGCGGTGGAAGTGCTTGCGCGCGAAGGTTTTGCGGGGATGACCATCCGTATGGTCGCCGCGGCGGCCGGAGTCGGCACCGCCACGGCATACACCTACTTCTCCTCGAAAGAACACCTCGTCGCCGAGATCTTCTGGCGTCGCCTATGCGCCAGTTCGGCTCCGGTCAGCGAAGACCCGGACCCCACCATCCGGGTCCTCGCCGAACTCCGCAATATCGCCATGCTGGTCGCCGACGAACAGGAACTCTCGGGCGCGGTGACCAGTGCCCTGCTCGGCCGCGACCCCGACGTAGCCCACCTGCGCGCCCGCATCGGCATCGAGATCCGCAAACGCCTCATCCGCGCGCTCGGCCCCGACGCCGACCCCGAGGTCATCGAATCCCTGGAACTCCTCTACGCCGGCGCTCTGGTCCGCGCCGGCATGGGCTACGCCTCCTACTCCGAAATCGCCGACCGCATCGAAAAGTCGGCACTGCTCATCCTGAAGTAGCCGGCCCGTTGTACCGAGCGCCCATTCTTGGCGGAATCCTGCCGAGAATGGGCGACCGGCTAGCCGAGGCCGAAAACCGTTGGATCGTCGGCAAGTTCGCGGAAATATCGCGCCCCGTCCGGCACCAGCCGCCGCTCCGTCAGATCGAGCAGGCCCCCGACGCCAAGAATCTCAGCGGAGAGGGCCCCGTCGGCCTTGCGGATCTCCTGGACGGTTTGATGTGTCTTACCGTCCCAGACGAAATCACACGTGACCGTGACCTCGTCGCCGACGAACAATTCCTGCCTGAACGTGAGCGTCGCCTTCAACGCGATCGGGCCGACCCCCGCCGCCAGCAACTTCTCCTGGGTCAGGCCGCCCTGCCGCAGGCACGCCCAGCGCGCTCGCTCCGCGTATTGCAGATAAACAGCCTGATTCATATGCCCGTTGCCGTCGATGTCCTCGGGCGACACGGTGATCGAGAGAGCGAACGCCATGCGCCAACGGTAGCGGTGGGGTCCGACAAGAATCACGCCTTGATGAAGTCGAGGATGTCGGCATTGAGCCGCGCGGCGTGCGAGATCATGATGCCGTGTCCGATGGCCGGGTACTCCTTGTAGGTATTGCCGGGGATCAGGTCCGCGACCACCCGCCCGCACAGGTCGATGGGTGCCGAGGCGTCGGCGTCGCCGTGGATGACCAGCGTGGGCAGGGTGATCGCGCGCAGCTCGTCGCGGAAGTCGGCGGTGTAGATCGTGTTCATGATTTCGTCCGCTGCCAGCAGCGAGCAGTCCATGCATTTCTGGACCATCCACGCGATCGGCGCGGAAGACACCTGGTTGCCCAGGTGAGTCGCGAAGAGCCGGTCGTTGCCGTGCCGTGTCAGGTCTGCTCAGTGCAATCGCTGCCGGTGGGCAGTAGTTCTTAAGGGTTCGATGAGACCCTGAGAGTTGGGGGTCCTCCCTGATGGCGCGGGCGGGTGAACACAGACAGACTGGATTCCATGACTTCGCAAGCCCTGGGTGCCGACCTCGAGAAATCGGCTGCCTCGACTGATGTCGCGGCCCGCGCTATCGATCTGGTGAAGGTTTATGGTTCGGGAGATACGCAGGTCAGGGCATTGGATGGGGTGTCGGCCGAGTTTGCGAAGGGGGAGTTCACCGCGATCATGGGGCCCTCCGGATCGGGCAAATCGACCCTGATGCACTGCCTGGCCGGGCTGGACAGTGCCAGCACCGGGACCGTGCGAATCGGCGATACCGACCTCGCCGGACTCTCGGACAAGCAGATGACGCGGCTGCGGCGCGATCGCATCGGCTTTGTCTTCCAGGCCTTCAACCTGGTGCCGACGCTGACCGCGCACGAGAACATCACCTTGCCCCTGGATATCGCGGGTCGCAAGCCCAACCAGGACTGGCTGGATACGGTGATCAAGCGGCTCGGCCTGACCGATCGGCTCACGCACCGGCCGAGTGAACTCTCCGGCGGACAGCAGCAGCGCGTGGCGTGCGCGCGAGCGCTGGCCGGGAAGCCGGAGATCATCTTCGGCGACGAGCCGACCGGCAATCTCGACTCCCGTTCCTCCGAGGAGGTGCTCTCGATCCTGCGCGCGGCGGTGGACGAGTTCGGGCAGACGGTGGTAATCGTCACGCACGAGCCGCATGCCGCCGGTTATGCCGACCGCGTCATATTCCTCGCGGACGGCCGCATCGTCGATGAGCTGCGCGATCCGACCTCTGAATCCGTGCTCGACAAGATGAAGTCGCTGGAGCAGGCGTAATGAGTGGCAAACCGATGCGCAAGGTGATCTTGCGCAACCTCGCCGCGCACAAGGTGCGCCTAGCGCTGACCCTGCTCTCGGTGGTGCTCGGCACCGCCTTCATCGCGGGCTCGTTCGTGTTCACCGACACCCTGCAGCGCACCTTCGACGGGATCTTCGCCAATCAGGCGAAGGGCGTCGATGTGCGGGTGAGCCCGCAAAAGCAACAGGCGCAAGGCATTCCGCTGAGCGTGGTCGGCGATATCTCGAAGATGGACGGGGTGCGCGCGGTCGCGCCGAGCGTGAACGGCCCACTGGTGCTGCTGAATCCGGACGGCAAGAAGGCCGTACAGACCGGCGGCGCACCGACTTTCGGCCAGTCCTATATTCCGCCGGACAAGGCGGTCGCCGAACCCGACAAGTTCCTACAGGGGGCGCCGCCCGCGCACGAGGGCGAGATCGCGCTCAACACCGGCGGCGCGGACCGGGCGGGCCTGCACGTCGGGGACAAGACCAAGGTGCTGGTTCCCTCGCACGGCGGCCCGATCGACGTCACCCTCACCGGGATCTACGAAGTCCCCTCGGACACCGGCGGTTTCATCGGCGTGCTGTTCGACGACGCCCAGGCACGCCAGCTGTTCACCGACGGCGCACATGTCGCCTATGTCGATATCGCGGCTACCGGCATGCCCGGTGATGCGCTGCGCGACAAGATCGCCACCGCGCTCCCGGATTACAAGGTGCAGAACGGCGATCAGGTGCGCGCTGATCTGAAGAAGGAAGTCTCCAACGCGCTCAACTTCATCAACTACTTCCTGCTCGCCTTCGGTGCGATCGCGCTGATCGTCGGCACCTTCATCATCTACAACACCTTCTCGATGATCGTGGCCCAGCGGCTGCGGGAACTGGCGTTGCTGCGCGCGGTCGGCGCGAGCCGACAACAGGTGGGCCGATCGGTGGTGGCCGAGGCCTTCGTCATCGGATTGATCGGCAGCGCAATCGGTTTGGTGGCCGGTATCGGTCTGGCCTTCGGGCTCTCGGCCCTGCTCAACGCGTTCGATCTCGGGTTGCCGACCGGTTCGCTGACGGTGCTGCCGCGCACGGTGATCGTCGGACTGCTCGTCGGGCTGCTGGTGACGGTGGTCAGCGCCTATGCGCCCGCGCGCCGCGCCGCGAAGATCCCGCCGGTGCAGGCGATGCGCGAAGAGTTCGCCTCGACCGGGGAATCGCTGCGGGTCCGGACCGTGATCGGTGTTGTTCTTGCCGCCGCGGGTGCGGTGCTCGTCGTACTCGGTGCGCAGAAGACCGGCGGCCATGCCGCGTTGACGGTCGGGATCGGCGCGCTCGGCCTGATCTTCGCGGTGCTGCTCGCCGCGCCCGCGCTGTCGCGGCCGGTGGTGAGCGTGCTCGGGGTGCTGCTGCGGCCGTTCGGCCCGATCGGGCGGATGTCGCGCAACAATGCCGCGCGCAATCCGCGGCGCACCGCCGCGACGGCCTTCGCGCTCACCCTCGGATTGATGCTGGTGACTGCGATCGGCATGCTCGGCGCGTCGGCGAAGGCCAGTGTCAGCGTGCTCGTCGACAAGGGTGTGAAGGCCGATTATGTGCTGGCCGGGCCGCAGATGATCGGTGTGCCGCTCGGTGCGGGTGACGCGGTGCGCAAGTCGGTGCCGGGGGTGGCCGATGTGGTCGGTCTGCGCGGTGTCGCGTTCATGATCGGTGATGAACAGTTGGGCGGCACCGAGTTCGACGGTGCGGTGGATAACGTCCTGAACTACAACATGATCAAGGGCACCAGCACGCTCGGTGACCACGACATCATGGTCTCGCAGGACGAAGCCGATAAGCGCGGTTGGAAGGTCGGCGATCAGGTCACCGTGACCAGCCTCGGGTTCAAGAAGATTCCGGTCAAGGTGGTCGGCGTTTACAAGAAGACGCCGCTACTCGGCCCGCTGATGGTCTCGCCGGTCATGTACGAAGAGGTGATGCCGGTCAACTTCAGGACCAACCTGTTCATGTTCGTCAAGGCGAAGCCGGGCGCGGACCTGACCCAGATGCGCACCGACCTGGAGAACGCGACCGAGCAGTTCGTCGTGGTGCAGGTGCAGGATCGCGAGGAGTTCAAGGGCGCGCAGGGCAAGCAGATCAACACGCTGTTGGCCATCCTGTACGGGCTGCTCGCACTCGCGGTGGTGATCGCGATTCTCGGCATCGTCAACACCTTGGCGCTGTCGGTGGTGGAGCGGCGCAGAGAGATCGGCATGCTGCGCGCGGTCGGCATGCAACGCGCACAGGTGCGCCGGACCATCTATCTGGAGTCCATGCTGATCGCGGTATTCGGCGCGATCGTCGGGATGCTGCTCGGCCTCGGCCTCGGCGTCGGCTTCCTGCGCACACTGCGTGACCTCGGCATCGACGAGATCGCCATCCCGTGGAACCAGCTGGTCCTCGTGCTCATCAGCTCGGCCGTAGTCGGCGTTCTGGCCGCCCTGTGGCCGGGCATCCGGGCCGCCCGCACGCCGCCGCTGGCCGCCATCGCGGATCTCTAGGGCTACCTAAGGAAAATAGCGGGCTTGCCACTCCGCCGTCGGTGCTCCGTGGGTGTCGCTCGGCGGAGTGTGGCCGAAGTCGGTGGCCACCCCGCTATTCGGACCCGGCATGGAGTGCGCAGCGCAATGCGTGCGGGATAGCGGACACCATGGATGCTGCCGCGATGCCCCTCGACATCCGCCTGTAGTCGAGTCCGGTCACATCGTGCTCGGTGCGGTGCGCATCGTTGAGCGCCACGCAGATGGCGCGTGGAGTCGGTGTCTTGCGTCGGCCTGGCGACGACGGCGGCCATGGTGACTCGGGGTGCCCGAGGGGGAGTGCCGCTGCGGTACAGCCGAATTCGAAGACTTTCCGGACGGGCATGCGGGTGCGGCAGAGCGCAGGTGCGGCGCGGACGACGGCCGCGCGCTTGGCATCGCCAATGGGCGCAGTCCTGGTGCCGTTACCGCCGTGCGGCCGCCAGCTGCAGGCGAGTGTGTTGGTGGCGCCGTGATAGCAGCCGAACGTGGTGCAGCGTCCGGTGTTCTACCGGTGCGCTCAGCATCTTCGAGAGCAGCCGCGGGGGTTTTGTCTGTCCCGTCACAGTGTGCTGAGTCTGGCTAACGAGTGATGCTACGGTAAACGGAGGTAGTTGCTCCGTTTAACGCCTTATGGCGGCCTGGTTCGATGGGGAAGGAGGCCGCTGGCGATGGTGGCAGTGGGTCTCGGTGGTCCGAATGTGGACTTTTCGCCCGCGTTCGGCGGTGTCGCCGAGCGGATGCGGGCGGCGGTGCACGGCCGCGGCGGCGAGGCGGTTCGGCAGCTCGCCCTGATTACCGTGCTGTATCTGGGCTATCGGGTCGGGCGGATGTTCACCGCGGACGACACGGTGCACGCCCTGGCGAATGCCAGGGCCATGCTGAGCTTCGAGGACCGGCTCGGGCTGCCGGAGGAAACGACGCTGCAGGGTGTGTTCCTGCACCGGGATTTTCTCGCGGTACCGGCCAACTTCTATTACGCCACGGCGCATTTCACGGTCGCGGTCGGTGTGCTGTTGTGGCTGTGGATGTTTCGGCCGCAGCATTACCGATGGACGCGAAACTTGATGGTCGCCTTGACGGGCGCCGCGCTGGCGGTGCACGTGCTGATGCCGCTGGCGCCGCCGCGCATGCTGCCCGAGTACGGATTCGTCGATCTCGCCGCCGTACACGGCCAATCCGTCTATGGCGCACCGGATTCCGGCGGACTATCGAACCAGTTCGCGGCCATGCCCTCGCTGCACGTCGGCTGGGCGCTGCTGCTCGCCTTCGCGGTGGTGGCGGCGACCCGTGGCGCGTGGCGCTGGCTGGCGCTGGCGCATCCGGTGCTCACCACACTGGTCGTGGTCGGCACCGGCAACCACTACTGGCTCGACGCGATCATCGCGGTCGTGCTGCTGGGGCTGGCGGCGCTGCTGCATCCGCTGGTGGTCCCGGCCTCGGCCACCGCGTGGGGTGCGATGGGCCCGGTCGGGCCGCAGCCGCTGCCGACGCACTGACCTCAGGCATTTCTGCTGGCCCAGGACTGGATATCGCCGCGATCCAATGCGACGGCGAGCAGGTCGGGAAACTTGTCGGGCGTGCAGGCGAAGGCGGGGATGCCCAGGGCGGCGAGGGCGGCGGCGTTGTCGTGGTCGAAGGCGGGGGCGCCGTCGTCGGAGAGGGCGAGCAGCACGACCACCTGGACACCGGATTCCCGCATGGCGTTGACCCGGCGCAGCATTTCCGCGCGGATGCCGCCCTCATAGAGGTCGGAGATGAGCACGAACAGGGTGTCGGCGGGACGGGTGATGAGGGATTGGGAATAGGCGATGGCGCGGTTGATATCGGTGCCGCCGCCGAGTTGGGTGCCGAACAGGACCTCGACCGGATCGGTGAGTTGTTCGGTCAGGTCGACGACCTCGGTGTCGAAGACGACCAACGAGGTCTTCAGCGAGCGCATGGAGGCCAGGACCGCGCCGAAGACCGATGCGTAGACGACGCTGGCGGCCATCGAGCCGGATTGATCGATGGCGAGCACCACGTCGCGGCGCACCGCCTGCGCCTTGCGGCCGTATCCGACCAGACGTTCGGGGACGACGGTGCGATGTTCGGGCAGGTAGTTGGCGAGGTTCTTGCGGATGGTGCGGTTCCAGTCGATATCGCGCAGCCGCGGGCGGGTGACACGGGCGGCGCGGTTCAGCGCGCCGGAGACCGCGGCGACGGTGTGCGCGGCAATGCGCTTTTCGATCTCGCGGACCACCTTCTCGACGACCATTCGTGCGGTGGCCTTGGTGGTTTCGGGCATGACGCGATTGAGGCCGAGCAGGGTGCCGACCAGGTGCACGTCGGGCTCGACGGCCTCGAGGAGTTCCGGTTCCAGCAGGAGCTGGGTCAGATTCAGGCGATCGACGGCATCGCGCTGCATGATCTCCACGACGGTGGACGGGAAATAGGTGCGGATATCGCCGAGCCAGCGAGCCACCTTGGGTGCGGAGCCGCCGAGACCGGCCGAGCGCTTGCCCGAGGTCTGGTCGTCGCCGGTGTTGTAGAGGGCCGACAGCGCGCTGTCCATCGCCTCGTCGTCGGCGGATCCGAGACCGCCGAGGGGCTGCTCGGCGGCGGTGCCGAGCACCAAACGCCAACGCCTGGACTGGGTTTCACTGTTCGTCATCGGTCCGCTCCAGTGCAGTCGGCGGCGGCCCGCCCTGCCGTCGCATCTTCGGCGTTCGAGGTTCGATCCGGCGTCCAACCGGGCTGTCGACGTGACATATTCATGCCGGTACCCCCAGAATGTCTGCGACCGTGCGCATTGCGATCAGGCCGCGTTCGAAATCGAGACCAGTGCTCGAGCCGCTCTGCGGTGTGATGGAGCCGCCGTCTCGTACCGCCTGACCGATGGCACGGCGCTCCCCGGATTCGAATGCGCCGAAGGTGCGGCGCAGTAGCGGGAGGATCTCGACGAACATGTCGTCGCCGAGGCCGCGTAGCCAGTCGTCGATGAGGCGCAACAACTCTCGGTCGTGCACGAGCAGGAGGCCGCGGCCGCCGAGGAAGCCGTCGATCCAGGCGGCCTTGGCCGCGGCGGTGTTGCCGATCGACAGCGCGGCGGAAAGCCGACGTGCGGAATCGGATTCGTCGATGAGTCCGGCATCGGCGAGCAGTCGGACCGCGCGGCCGACGAGAGCGCCGTGCACATCGTCGCGGTCGGCGAGACGGCGTAGCGCGGCGAGCCATTCGCCGGTGGCCCAGCCGTCGTCTCGGGTGTGGATGGCGGTGTGCGCGGCGTCGATCTGGGTGCGGAGTTGTTCGGCTGCTTCGGTATCGAGGCCGGTGACCGCGCCGGGCAGGCCCGCGCAGATGCGCACGAGCAGGCCATCGGCGACGTGGGTGAGCGCCTTGGTGTCGGTGCCGCGGACGTCGCCGTAGCGCAGTGTTCTGGTCAGGCCGGGGAGGGCGGCGAGCAGGTGGGTCACGTCGTGGTCGAGCGCCGCGGCCGATTCCAGGCGGGTGATCAGGCCGTCGGTGGCGCCGCCGAGATCGGCGAGCAGCGCCACTTCCAGTGCGGCGGTGAGGTCGCCGACCGTGCTGTCCGCGCGGCTCGCGGTGTCGAGGATCTTGGCCTCGGCCGCGGTGCGGATGGTGGTGCCCCAACGAGACGCCTCGATGATCGAGACGGCGAATTCCGGCCGCCACTGCAGGGTCCAGGTCTCCCGGAACGTGCCGGTGCTGCGCACCTCGCCGGTTGTCGGTGTGCCCCAGTCGATTTCGAGTACGCGCAACCGGTGCAGCAGCCGGGAGCGCTCGACCTCGCGCTCCTTGCGCAGGTCCAGATCGAGGTTGCGGGACAGGGCTTCCTGTTTGAGTCGCAGGGTCCGGATCCGGGTCCGCAGATCGGCGTCGAGCGGGACGGTGGGCGTGCCTTCGGGTACCGCGCCCAGCGCCTCGCCGACCACCAGTTCGGTCGCGACGAGGTGCACCATGGTTTCATCGCCCGCGCACATCACCGACCGCACCGCCTCGGTGACCTCCGACAGTCCGGCCAACGGTCGGGCGCGCAGTACCGCGAGAGTGTCGGCGAGCCGGACGGATTCGATGATGTGCGCACTGGAGACCGGCAGATCGTGGGTGCGCAGCACTCCGGCCACCTTGGTCAGCCAGCGTGCGATCGGCTGTTCGGTCTCGGTGAAAAGGTGGTGATACCAGCCGGGTGAGGTGATGCCCGCGCCGTATCCGGAGGTCGTCGCCAGCCGCGAATGGGTCCACGGCACCCACGTCACGGTCGCCTTGACCTTCGCGAGTCCCTTGAGCAGCTTGGTATCCGCCGTCGCGGGCCCCAGCTTCCCCGTGAGGGCGGGTGCGTGCCAGGCGCCGCACACCACGGCCAGCCGCTGTGCCCCGTCCTTGAGCGCCTTGCGCATCGTCTGCCGCATATACGCCTCGCGCCGCAAGGTGTGCGCGTCGATACCGATGGGTTCGCGTTCAGCGTCTTCGAAACCGACCGCTTCGCCGATCGCGAACATGCCTTGTTCGGCCGCTTCGCGCAGCGTGCCCATCGCCTCGGTGATCGCGTCGAATGCGTTGGCGTCGGCGGCGGATTCGACCACCGCGTCCCACCAGCGCTCGGCATCGTCGTAGCCACCGGCCGCGGCCAGTTCGGCCAGCGGATCGATGCGGTCGCCGGGCTCGTCTTCGGTGGCGAGCACCGTGGTCGCGGGCAGATCGCAGAACCGTACCGGCACATCGTGTTCGGCCGCGTACCGCAGCGCCTGCCATTCCGGCGAGAACACCGCATACGGCCAGAACGCGGCCTTGGCCGGAGCATCGGGCAGATAGGCGAGCAGCGCGACCGGCGGCGCCATCCCTTCCGCCGCGACGTATCCGACCAGTGGATCGGCATCGGCCGGTCCCTCGATCAGAATCGTGTCGGGTCGAAACTCGTCGAGCGCGGCGCGCAACGATCGAGCCGAGCCGGGGCCGTGATGCCGGATGCCGAACACCCGTGTCGCCGGAGGGCTGTCGGCCGGGCTCATCCGCTGACCTCGCGGCAGGCGCGGTAGAAGTCGGACCACTCGGGGCGTTCGCGAACAACCGCTTCCAAGTATTCGGTCCAGATGACGGCGTCGGCGACCGGGTCCTTGATGACCGACCCGAGTACCGCGCCCGCGATATCGGCGGCGCGCAACGTGCCGTCGCCGAAGTGGGCGGACAGGGCGATGCCATTAGTGATCACCGAGATCGCCTCGGCGGTGGACAGCGTGCCCGAGGGGGATTTCAGTTTGGTGCGCCCGTCCGCGGTGCTGCCGGAACGCAGTTCGCGGAAGACGCGCACCACGCGGCGCACCTCCTCGGCCGCGGCCGGGACGCTGGGCAGTTCGAGTGCGGAACCGAGCTGTTCGACCCGGCGGGTGACGATGGCGACCTCCTCGTCCTCGCTGGCGGGCAGCGGCAGCACCACGGTGTTGAAGCGGCGGCGCAGCGCGGAGGACAGGTCGTTGACGCCGCGGTCACGGTCGTTGGCGGTAGCGATGACGTTGAAGCCCTTGGCGGCCTGCACTTCCATGCCGAGTTCCGGCACCGGCAGCGTCTTTTCCGACAGCACGGTGATCAGCGCGTCCTGGACATCGGACGGGATGCGAGTGAGTTCCTCGATGCGGGCGATGGCACCGCCGCGCATCGCGGTCATCACCGGCGAGGGCACCAGCGCAGCCTCGCTCGGCCCCTCGGCGAGCAACCGCGCGTAGTTCCAGCCGTAGCGGATCGCCTCTTCGGCGGTGCCCGACGTGCCCTGCACGAGCAGCGTCGAGGCACCGCTGATGGCGGCCGAAAGGTGTTCCGACACCCAGGTTTTGGCGGTTCCCGGCACACCGAGCAGCAGCAGTGCCCGATCGGTCGCCAGGGTCGCGACCGCCACCTCCATGAGCCTGCGCGGACCGACGTACTTGGGTGTGATCACCGTGCCGTCGTCGAGCGTGCCACCGAGTAGATAGGTGACCACCGCCCACGGCGACAGCAGCCAGGACGGTGGCCGCGGCCGATCATCGACGGCGGCCAGCGCGCGCAACTCGTCGGCATAGGCCTGTTCGGCGTGCGGCCGCAACAGCTCCGGCGCGGATCGGGTGGTAGTCATCGCAACTCCTCGAGCATCATCGAGCGGTGGTTGAGGTCATGGGCGAGCTGATCGAAGGCCCGCTCCCAGTTGGGGTCGTCGCATCGGCGCGCCACCAAGGTGGCCGCGCGCGCCGCGCCGACGGGTAGGTGCACGGCCGCCGCGGACAGCAGCGACCGATGTGCGCTCGGGCTGCTGCCGTGCGATTCGGGTCGTTTGGCCGCGGCACGCGCGCGTTCGAACAACAACAGAATCAGGTGCTGCGCAAGGGTTTCCGGCCAGGGATGCCCCACGGCGGGCAGGAGCGCCTCCAGTTCCGAGAGCCACGCGCCGTCCAGTTGGAGCAGATGCCGGGTGCGATCGGGCAGCGCCAGCAGTGCGAACAGTTCGCGCCGCCGCAGCATCGCCAGATCGGTCGGCACCCCGGCCTCGAACAGTGCCCGCGCCCACGTCGGATCATGTCGCGCCAGTGCGGCATCCACCCACCCGTCGAACAGCGGCTGCCGAAACCGGTCACTGATCTTGGCCTGGATGGCCTTATCCGGTGCGCCGAGTTCGGACTCCCAGTGGGCCAGCGGCGTCGCGGCGACGAGTTGCCGCAGCCGTCCCGCCCGCAGATCCGGTGCGCCGTCCCACCGGTAGGTGAACTCCACGGTGCGGTCGGTGATGCCGTCCCTGCGATCGGCGTCGTCGAGCGATTCCGGCACGCGGACCACCAGATTCCGATGCAGCAGCAGATGTTCGACCTGGACCCAGGCGCTCGCCCGCCGCGTCATGCGCTGTGCGAACGCCGAATTCGGCAGCAGCGGCAGCAGTCCGGCCGCGACCCGCCGCACATCGGAGCGCCGATCGTCCAGCGCCGCTTCCAAGAGTGGTTCGTCGGCGGCCGAAATCCCCTCGGCGAGTACCGCGAGCAACTCGGCCTTCAGCGGACCGGACTCCTTCGGCCACGACGCGGCCAGTGCGGTCCGCGCCGCGTCCGGATCGCGGCGGCGCAGGTCGGTGAGCCATTCGCGGCGCTCGGGCGGCTGGCCGAACTGCCAGCTCTGCTCCGTTGGCGCCGCATCGGAATACCGCACCAGGTCTCGCCATTCCGGATGCTGATCGGCCAGCCAGCGGCCGCGGGCTCCCGCCAGGCGCAGCAGTGGCTCGCGCAGCTCGGTATGGGCCTTCGCCTGCTCGAGTAGCAGCGCGCACAGCGCGTCCGGGGCGCGATAGTCGAATGGTGTTGCGGCGGCGAACCATTCGGGCAGGAAGGCGGAGCGGTCGCGCAGCATCCTGGCGAGGCGGGTGGCCGCGGCGCGCGGCAGGAGTCGCCGAGCGTCGTCCTCGGCAGGTTCGGGTGTGGTCGCGGTGGCGGCCGAAACTCCGCCGCGCGCGAAAGCGCCACGCAGCGCGGCCGATTCGAGCAGCAGCAGCGCGGGATCGGTGCGCAACCGAGCGGCGGCCGCCGCCACCGGAGCTTCGAGCCGGGCGGGATCGAGTGCCCTGCGGGCCGTGCCGAGCAGCGCCACCGAGGTCAGATCCTCCGATACCGGGGCAGCGGCCGCATTCGACACCTGGCGAGGTGCGGACTCCGCACCGCCCACATCGACCACCTCGCCCGCGGTGAACACCGAGATCGGGATCAATCCGGCGATACCCCAGTCGGCGGCCAGTGTCACCGGATGCCCGCCGGACACACCGAGCAGCCGCCACGGCTGTTCGGTGGCCGCGACGGGGAGCGCGGTGCCGTCGGATTCGGTGATGTACCAGCCACTCTCGGTCCATCCGGGGACCACTCCGGTGAGCAACATCGGACGTGACCGTAGCCAGGGATCACCGCCGAGCGCCTTGGCGTGCTCGGCCAGCGCGACCGCGATCGTGCCCTCGGCAACCGGCAGCGTGGTGAACGGTTCGGCCGCGCCGTGCCGCTCGCCCCACAGCGCCCGCAGTGGCGCGCCGCCCGGGTAGTAGTGCAGATCCGCGTCGGCCATCATGCCGGGCATCGGCACCTCGGCCGAGAAGTTCGGTGCGCCGAAGGAATGCTCGAGCAGTAACGCCCAGCGCCGAGTCTGCCTGCCGTACAACCAGGTTCGGCGGGTGTAGAGCCGCTCATCTGCACTGGTCCGGATGCCGAGGACCTGCCACTGATCGCGGACCGCGGGTTCGGCGCGCACGGTCTCGGCGGGGATCGGATAGCCGATGTGGGTGCGGACGCCGGCCCGCAGTTCGGGGGACAGGTCGTCGAGACGGCGGTGCGCGGCGATCAGCAGATGCAGCCTGGCGTATTCGGCGAGTACGACATCGGGCCAGTCGGATCTGGTCACCACCGCGGTCGGCAATTGGCGTAGCGCCGACGCGACGCCGGGCGCCTGCGCGTCGACCATCCGGGCGGCGATCGTCTCGAAGGCCTGGAACGAGCGATCGCTCTGCGCCAACCCGGTGCGCACCTGGTCGCCGAGCCAGACGTCGAGTTCCTCCAGACCCGCCGTGACCCGCACCCGTCGCTGCTCGGCGGTCGCCGGATTCGTGGTGCGGGTGGCGGTGGGTTCGGCGGCGCGGGCCGCCCGGGCGTTGATCCACTCCGCCGCGAAGTCCGCGATCGCGGTCGATTCGGTGACCGCGCCGCCCGACCAGGTCAACAACAGCGAGAGCGCGTGCTTACACGGGAACTTGCGGCTCGGACACGAGCATTTGTACGCGGGGCCCGCCAGATCGACGATCGTCTGATATGGCTTGGATCCGCTGCCCTGGCACAGACCCCACAGCGCGGTGTCCAACTGTCCGGTGCCGCGCCAGCGCCCGGCGAGCTTGCGCGCGGCGGATAACGAACTCGCATCCGGCGCCAGCGCGCTGACCTGATCCTCGCTCCACGGCGCGGTCATCTGATTGCTCCCGCCTGGCTCATCCGGCGGCCCCGGATCGGCTGTGCGTCATATCTTCCCCCGTTTCTCGGTTGACGGATTTCTACCGCAGCCCACCGACAAGTGGTGGTGACCGGGAGTTTTACCCGGAAAACACTGCACGGACAGCACATTCGGCGCGGCCGCCATCTTGCGTTGGTTGTCCGATTCTGGCATTCTGTCCTGTTCGGCTCCGACCGAGCCACCCATATCGGGTGATACACCATCGAGCTGCCCGTCGGGGTTGGCGAGGGGTGGACATCGAGCGGATCCCAGCCCGTTCGATGGCCATACCATCCCCGCGGGCAGGTTCGCACCCTCCCTGCGGCACATGCCGAACAACACCGCTGTGCGCCTATTCCACGCCATCGGGTACCGTTTCGCTCAGCTTTCAACGGTGATACCCGGTACGGGGGTTGGAGGACGTGCCGCGGTTCGGTGGTGTAGGGGGTGACGCATGCGTACAGATCCCGGAACCGATCCTGCGACGGCGACCGTGCCGCGGCTGACCGAAGTCGTCGCCCGCCGGCTCGCCACGGACCCCGCGGTCACCCCCGATGTCACGCATGCCGTGCTGCGCGCGCTCGGCGGCGGTGAGTCCGATGATCCGACAACCGAATCCGCCGCCGCTGGCATCTTCCTGCGCGCGATCCGGGTGCGCGGATTCCGCGGTATCGGCCCCGAGGCGACGCTGGAGCTGCCGCCGGGCCCCGGCCTCACCCTGGTGGTGGGGCGCAACGGAAGTGGTAAGTCCAGCTTCGCCGAGGCCGCCGAATTAGTGCTCACCGGCAGCAATCGCCGCTGGGACGGCCGGTCGGCGGCATGGCGCGAGGGCTGGCGGAATCTGCACGTCGGCGACTCGTCCCGCATCGAACTCGAATTGCTCACCACCGGAGCCGATCCCGAGCTGACCATTGCCAAAGAGTGGTCACCGCAGACCGATCTGGGCCAAGCGCGCTGGACCGAACAGCGGTCCGACACCGCGCCAACGGATTTCGACGGCACGCGCTGGGCCGGTCTGCTCGAGCTCTACCGTCCCTTCCTGTCCTACAGCGAACTCGGCGCACTCGTCGACGGCAAGCCGAGCGATCTGTTCGACGCACTGCACCGGCTGCTCGGCCTCGACGAATTGACCGTGGCGCAGGAGCGGATTCGCACGCGCCGACTGGAACTCGAACGCGCCGCGCGGGATTCGCGTCAGGAGCGGGTCGAGCTGGTGGCCGCGCTGGAGACGGTGGCCGACGACCGCGCGGTCCGGATGGCGGCGCTGCTGCGCCCGGACCGGCCCGATCTCACCGCCATCGATCGTGCGGTGCTCGGTACGGCGGAGCATCCGGTCGGACCCGATGGGCTGCGGGCGATCGTGCGGCTCGCATTGCCCACCGGAGCGGAGGTCGAAGCGATCGCCGCCCGACTAGAAGAATGCCGCGCGGTGCTGGCTCGCGATTCGACCGCGGATGCCGAGGCCGATCTGCGGGTGCTGGAGTTGCTGCGCCGGGCGCGCGATCACGTCGCGGCCAGCGGCGAATGCGCATGTCCGGTCTGCGGGCGTGGGGAGCTGGACACGGCCTGGCTGCACGCTGCGGAAGGCTCGATCGCCGAGCTCACCTCCCGGGTCGACGCGCTCGCCACCGCGCGCGCCGCGCTGCGGCAGGCCGTGCGCGACGCCCGCGCGCTGCCCGAACATATTCCGCCGGAACTGGATTTCGACCCGCGCAACCCGCCCACCGTCGACACCAGCGCGGTGCGTAGTGCGTGGACCGACTGGGCGGCGCTGACCGCCGCCGACTACTCCCCGGAACTGCCCGACCGACTGCGCGGCGCGCATTCGCGCCTGGTGGACGAGCTCGAGCTGCTCCAGCAGGGCACTCGCAAGGAGTTGAACCGTCTCGACGAGGTGTGGTTGCCCCTGGTGCCGCGCATGACCGGCTGGCTGGCGGGGGCGCGCGCGGTGGTCGCGAACGGAAGCGAGCTGCGCACGCTCAAACGCGCCGAGGACTGGCTCAAATCCGCGACCGCCGGACTGCGCGGCGAACGGATGGCGCCGCTGGAGACGACGGCGCGCTGGGTCTGGCGCACGCTGCGGCAGCAGAGCAATGTCGAACTCGGTGCGATTCGGTTGCAGGGCAACGCCGGAACCGCACGCCGGGTGCTGCTCGATGTCACCGTCGACGAGGTGGACGGTGCCGCGCTCGGGGTGATGAGCCAGGGCGAACTGCACGCACTCGGGCTTTCGCTGTTCCTGCCGCGAGCGACCGTGGAGGACAGTCCCTTTCGCTTCGTCATGATCGATGATCCGGTGCAGGCGATGGATCCGGCGAAGGTGGACGGGCTGGCCAGGGTGCTCGCGGTGATGGCATGGACGCGGCAGGTGATCGTATTCACCCATGACGAGCGGTTGGCCGAGGCGGTCCGGCGAATGCAGCTCGACGCCAGTGTGCTGGAGGTGCAGCGGCGCGAGCGTTCGGTGGTGGAGGTGCGGGTGTCCAGTGACCCGATCCGTCGCTACCTCGACGACGCGCGCTCGCTGGTCCGGACACCGCAGCTGCCGCCCGCCATCGCCGACGAGTTGGTGGCCACCTGCTGCCGGTCGGCTGTGGAGGCGGCGAGTCTGGCGCGAGCGCGGCGCAACTTGCTGGCCGCGGGGATGGACCACCGTTCGGTCGAGCGGCATATCGAAGGTGCGCAGACCACCCGGGCGATGGTCGCGCTGGCGGTGATGGGTATCGACGGGCGGGTCGACGATCTCAACAAACACCTTGCGCGCGAAGGGAAGTGGGTGGTCGACGCGTTGCGGGACGCGACGGCGGGGGCGCATGTGCCGATCGGGCGGAGTATGCGCGACCTGATCGCGGATACCGAGAAGTTCGTCGGGTGGTTGCGGCGATGAGCTGTGCCGCGGATCGCCTCGGCCGGGGGCGAGCACTGTGAGCGGCGAGCATCGCCCGCGCGAGGGTTCGGGTCGGCGGGACGGCGCGGGTCGAGCGGGTGCGTCGGGCCGTGAGATCAGGACCGGTACGCAGAACGGGACAGGGCGGCAGGGCGGCGCGGGTCGGCAAGAGAAGGCGGGTCGGCAACGTGGCGCGGGTCGTGGGACGGGGCGACCGAGTCCGCCGCGGCCGTCGGTGGCCGAGCGGTTCGAGGCCGTGGATCGGCTGCTGGACGGGTCGGTGACCGATGCCGACGGACTGTGGTCGCGGGCGACCGTATGGATTCTGCGGCTGGCGCTCGAGCAGTCCGTCGATGAGTTGTGGTCGCGCGTGGCACCGGAATTGGCGCGCTGCCCGATGCGCGCACAGCTGCTCGCTTTACGCGTCTTTGCTGGTCATGACGCCGCTGCGGAGGTCGCGACGGTATGGGCGGCGCTGTCACGCGCCGCCCATCACCATGATTACGAACTTGCGCCCAGCGTCACGGAACTGCGCCGCTGGCGCGAGCAGACCGCTGCGATCGCGGCATCGCTGGCTGCGGCCGCGCTTCGATGAGCGCGTCCCGCGGCATCAGTTGGCGCGGCCATGATTCGGCGAACGCGCATGAATGCGATCGCGGCATCGCTGGCCCGCGCCACGGTTCGGCGAATACGTATCTGTGCGACCGTGCACCCGCGGACGGATCCGCAGTGCGATCGGCCGTGCTGCGTGTTCCGATCGGTCGATGCTGTTGCACCGCAGCGCATTCGCGTCGCTGGTCGGTATCAGAACGGACTGAACAGTCCGATGATGCTGGACAGCAGTGAAATGCCGGTCGAGGCAATGGCGGAACCGGTACTCAAGATGTTCAACACATTCAGCAGTCCCACGGCGGGCTCCTTGATCGGTGTCGACACTTCCGCATTGTTTACACCATGATTCGTCGCCCCGGAGTCGCTGGATCGCCGTGGTAGCTACACATTTGGGCGACACTCCGCGCGACACGCCAATTCGAGCTGGATTTCCCCACGAGTGGCCGGGTCGCCGAACCATTGCCGATTCGCGGTGACTCGAAACCTGTTCGCGCCGAGGCGGCTCGGCCGCAGCCGCGGATCAAGATCAGGAGGCGGATATGGTCGGCAGCTTCATCTGATCGTGGCCGCGGAATCGGCGTCATGTCGCGCGCACTTCGGCAATGCCCCGATGCGCGCGGCTGCGGGCGCGGCGAGCAAGATTTCCGGCATGGACGAGTCGCAGCCGTGTCCCTGTAAGCGTGGGGAACCGTTCGGCGCATGTTGTGGACCCGCGCTGGCGGGGGAGCGGTCCGCGCCGACAGCCGAGGCGCTGATGCGGTCGCGCTACACCGCGTTCGCGGTCGGCGATACCGACTACCTGCTGCGGTCCTGGCATCCGCGCACCCGACCCGAGACGCTCGACCTCGACCCGGATCAGCGCTGGCTGTTCCTCGAGATCCTGCGCACCGAGCGCGGCGGACCGTTCGACGACACCGGCATCGTGGAGTTCATCGCCCACTACAAGGCCGACGGCGCACGCGGATCTCTGCACGAAGTCAGCAGGTTCACCCGGATCGAAGGTGCCTGGGTCTACCTCGACGGCATCATCGAACCGTGACCGGTAGCGTGCCACCCATGCCACGTGTCGCGATCGAGTACTGCACGCAATGCCGCTGGTTACTGCGCGCGAGCTGGATGGCGCAGGAATTGCTGAGCACCTTCGCCACCGAACTCGGTGAGGTGGCGCTGATCCCGGGCACGGGTGGCGTCTTCCGGATCACCGTCGACGGTGCGCAGGTCTGGGAACGCAAGGCCGACGGCGGCTTTCCCGATATCGCCGTGCTCAAGCAGCGGGTGCGGGACCGGGTCGCGCCCGACCGCGATCTCGGCCACGTCGACAAGCGCGACTGAACACCGCCTGGTCGCGACCATCGCGATGCTCCAGGCACAAGTCGCGGACGGTCACCGATGATCGCGGACCACTGATGCGATCGCGGACGCGCCGCGGCGATTCCCGGACTGTCGTGGCGATCCGAGGGCGATCCCGCTGATCCCGGGTTATGCGAGAGTGATATCGACCACGTCTATCGGCACCACCGCGGCATCGGCGGAGTCAGCAGCAGCCGCCACCACCGCAGCACCCGCCACCGGCGGGACGCGGGGCGGGAACGGGCGACGGTGTACCGCCGCCACCCCTGCTGACCGTGGCAAATGTGGTCAGCAGCTTGACCGTGTCGTCGTGGCCGTTCGGGCAGGCCGCCGGATCCGATGCCTGCGCCATCGGGCGATCGACGTCGAAGGTGTCGCCACAACTGCGGCACCGGAAGCTATAACTCGGCATCGGCCCAGCGTAGCGCCCAGGGCCAGTCGTGCGTCTTTCCCGTACCACCGTCCAGGTGGACGTACTCTCGATGAAGAGATCGCTAGGCCACGGACCCGGCCGGAGCAAACTCGCAGTGCACTGCCGGGTCGTGGGCAGGAGGTGCGGGAAGATGACCACTCAGTTCGAGACCGAACCGGGCTCCGAGGTCGGCGATACCGAGCCGGTCGTGCGCACGACCTGGGGCCGCGTGAGTGGCCGGTGGGATGGTCCGGTCGCGGTGTGGCGCAGCATTCCGTACGCCGCGGCGCCCGCTGGCCGGAACCGGTTCCGGCCGCCGCGGCCGCCGGAGCCCTGGGACGGGATCCGCGAGTGCACGACCTTCGGCGAGATCGCCCCGCAGACGATGGGCAACATGGTTCCGGTCGACTCCGAACTGCGGATGGGTGAGGACTGCCTGTGGCTCAATGTCTGGTCGCCGCACAGTTCCGCCGATACCGGTGCGCCACGGCCGGTGCTGGTGTGGCTGCACGGCGGCGCCTACTGCCTCGGCACCGCGGCACAGGGCATATACGACGGTCGTAAGCTCGCCGAAACCGGTGACGTCGTGGTGGTGACGATCAACTACCGGCTCGGCGCGCTCGGCTTCCTCGACTTGTCCTCGCTGTCCGGCGATTTCACGCCCAACCTCGGTTTGCACGACCAGATCGCCGCGCTGGAATGGGTGCGCGACAATATCGCCGCATTCGGCGGTGACCCGGGCAAGGTGACCCTGTTCGGCGAATCGTCCGGCGCCGGATGCGTGACCGCGCTGCTGACCGCACCACGCGCCGCCGGGTTGTTCCATCAGGCGATTGCCCAGAGTCCACCCGCGACAACGGTTTTCGGCCAGGAGCGGGCCGCCGGTGTGGCGCGACGGTTTCTGGAACTGATGGAGTTACCATATTCGCGCGCAAGCGAATTGCTGGAATGCCCGATCGAACGGATCGTCACCGCGGCAGGCGTACTGCTCGACGAGATTCCGTTGAAGGAGCCCGGCAGGTTGGCCGCCGCGCCGGTCGTCGACGGCGATCTGGTCCCGACCTATCCGATCGACCGCTTCCAGCACGGCCGTTCACATCGCGTGCCGCTGATGATCGGCACCAATAAGGACGAGGCATCTCTGTTCCGCGTCTTCCGTTCGCCGATTCTGCCGGTCACCCCCGACGCGGTGAACGCGATGCTGCGCGATGTGGCCGCCAACCACCCCGATATGTCGCCCGAGCGCATCGCCGAAATCACCTCGGCCTACCCGGATCTCGCGAAAACCCGTGGCGCACTGGCGATGTCCACCGACGCGGCCTTCCGCATGCCGGCCCACTGGGTCGCCGACGCACACGCCCAGCACTCGCCGACCTGGATGTACCGCTTCGACCACGCCACCCCCATGTTGAAGGCGGCGCGCGTCGGGGCGGGCCACGCCACCGAATTACCGTACGTCTTCGGTAATTTCGGCACCCTGAACCACGACCCCACGTTCTGGCTGGGCGGGCGCAAGGTGGCCATGGAAGTCTCCGGCCGCATGCAGCGCCGCTGGCTCGCCTTCGCCACCCACGGCGTCCCCGCCGCCCTCGACGGCTCCAAACATTGGCCGCCCTATCGCCCCACCACCCGCACCACCCTCGTCGTCGACAACATCGACCGCGTCATCGACAACCCCGACCGCGACCTGCACACCGCCTGGGGCGAACAAGCCGTCGGCTTCAGCTGACCGGCGGTAGCGCCGGAGTGACGAGTGCATCCTGCTGTGCTGTCTCGAGTTTCGAGTGCCGACAGGCAACGGGCTCGGTTTCCTCGAGGTGCGGCAGTGGTGTCCGGCCGCCGAGGCAGGCGTCGAATCGCCGTTCCAGTTCGGCAACGTGCGCCATCGAATCCGGTACTGGCGCAGGCGCAGTGGCGATCAACGAGCTGCGCGCCCTACTGACGTGTCGTTTTGGGGGCGGCGCGGACGTGGGCGCGTTCGCCCTGTTTGCCGAAGAGGCTGAGGAATTCGACCGGTTCGGCCTCGGCCGCGCCGAACCAGTGCGGGACGCGGGTGTCGAATTCGGCGGCTTCGCCGGGGACGAGGATCACATCGTGTTCGCCGAGGATGAGGCGCAGGCGTCCGTTGAGGACGTAGAGCCATTCGTAGCCCTCGTGGGTTTGCGGGTCGGGCTTGCGACGGGCGTCGGGTCCGATGACCATTTTGAAGGCCTGGATGCCGCCCGCTCGGCGGGTCAGCGGCAGCATGGTCATGCCGTGGCGGGTGACGGGGCGCAGGTGGACGCGCGGGTCGCCGGTGGGTGGGGCATCGACGAGTTCGTCGAGGGTGACGCCGTGCGCTCTGGCCAGCGGGAGCAGTAGTTCGAGGGTCGGGCGGCGGGCGCCGGACTCCAGGCGGGACAGGGTGCTCACCGAAATGCCCGTTGTCGCCGAGAGGTCGGCCAGAGTGGTTTCACGCTGCTGGCGCAGTGCCCGTAACCGAGGTCCGACCGCGTCGAGGGCTTGGCCGAGGTCGTTGTCCATACCTGCCAGTTTGCCATATCGGCAAGTCTATTTGCCAATATTGCCGATAGGCTCGCATGGTTGTGCGCAGGAGGTGGTCATAGTGACCGATCAGTTGAAGGACGTGGTGGTTATCGGCGGGGGCGCCACCGGATTGAGCGGGGCGCTGATGCTCGGTCGGGCGCGACGGTCGGTGGTCGTCATCGATGCCGGCAGCCCGCGCAACGCACCGGCCGACGGCGTGCACGGACCGAAGCGCGGGTGGCCGAACTGACAATGGGTGCCCGTCGCCATGGCCCGTAGCGACCGATTCAGTTCTGCGCGTAGTGAAATGGCGGTTCGGATCGACTGCGGACCAGCCATTTCACACGCACAAATCGGCGGCATCGAACGCGGCGCCCGCGCATCGCGCCTGCGAGAGCGGTATCGCCGGCTTGGAGCACGCCGGCCCGAGCGCGACCGCGCGGCCCCGCTCAGACCGCCGTGGGTTCCGGAGCAGCCGCACGCTGCCCGAGCCGAACCGGCATCCGTTCATACCCGTACAGCGTGAACAACTTTCGCCGCTGCGGCGGCCCATCGAGCCGCAGATCCGGGAACCGATCGAACAGGGACCGCAGCGCATGGGTGGCTTCCATTCGAGCCAGGCTCGCACCGAGGCAGACGTGGATACCGCTGCTGAAGGTCAAGTGCTCCTTGGCATTGGCGCGCCCGACATCGAAAACATCGGGGTCGCTGAAGACCGCGGGGTCGCGATTCGCACCCGCCAGCGACAGCACAACGGTGCTGCCCTTGTGCAGCCGCACCCCTTCGAGTTCCATATCGGTCAACGCGATGCGCGCCGTCGTCTGTACCGGCGCATCGATGCGCAGCACTTCTTCCACCGCATTCGACCAGAGCTCCGGTTCGGCCCGCAACCGGTCCAATTGCTCCGGATGCGTGACCAATCGGGCGACACCGTTGCCGATGAGATTCACCGTCGTTTCGAAACCCGCACCCATCAACAGACTCGCCGTCGCCTTCAACGCGAAATCATCGAGCTCGCCCGCGGTGACCAGGCTGCTCAGAATGTCGTCGCCCGGTTCGCGGCGCAGTCGCCGAATGTGCCCGTCGAGGTAGTCGTTCATGACCTCCATCGACCCCAGCGCACGCCGGAAGGCTCGCCACGAGATCCCCACATCGAGCAGCGGCGTCATCCGATCGCCCCAGTCCCGGAACACCTTTCGGTCCTGTTCCGGGAACCCGAGCAGCTCCGAGATGATGGCGATCGGCACCTGCGCGGCATACGACTCGATCAGATCCGCCGAACCGCCCGATGGCAGCGCACCGAGCAGTTCCTCGGTGACCGTCTCGACCCGCTCGCGCAATCGGCCGATCGCCCGCGGCGTGAAGGCCGAGGCGACCGGCTTGCGCATCCGCGTGTGTTCCGGTGGATCGATGACCAGCATCGAGGGCGGCTCGACCGGGTTGGGCGGCAACGGAAGTCGCTCGGCGAGCAACTGCAGCGGCTTCGGAATATTGAAGGTGTCGGTGGTGCGCACGCCGAACCGGTTGTCCCGCAGGACCGTTCGGCACAGATCGTGGTCGAAGCTCGCGAACGCGATGGCGGTGCGCTGCAGCCGACCCTGACCGCGCAGCCGCTCGATCAGTGGATAGGGATCGGCAAGGCCGTCCGGTCCGCCCATCAGTTGGGCGAACGGATCACCGCGCCGAGCCTGTGTGCGCAACGCCAACCGAGGCGCACCCTGCACCGACAACCAGTGGAACCAATATTGCGGCTTCATCTCTCACCAACCCCATCGTTGCGCGATACATCCACCGTACGGACTGCCCGACGAGGGGGGAACGTCCTCGGGTCGGACTTCGTCCCCTACCGTGGTAGGAGCTGTTCAGCCGCGTTGCGCCGTGACCCGCTCGGATTCGATGCGCCGCTCGCGCAGGGCCGGATCGGGATTGACCACCTGCACCAGCGAGGCTCCGGCGACCAGCACCGAGACGAATCCATCGATCAGTTCGGCGGCGGTATCCCAGGACGTGCTCGACAGCACCCGATCACCCTCGGAAAACCCTTGCCGCAGCGCGGATTTCCTGGCTTCGGCGAGCACCTCGGAGACCGGCATCGCGTCCAGCGCGACACCGGTGCCGCGCGGCAGGAACTGGTCGCCGTGCACTCGCACGGACGTGGCGAAATCGGTGACGCCGATCGGCAGATCGCGCACCGGCATGCCGAAGGCGTCCAGCGAGAGCGCGGCGACCTCGGCGATACCGTCGGTCTCGTCCAGCCGTTCGGCCGTCGCCAGCGCCAGATCGGCGTCCGGATCGGGTCCGAGCACCACCTCGGTCCCGGCCCACCAGCAGCCGAGCAGGACCGCGGCGGTCTGCCAGTGTGCCGGCAGCAGCACCGCGACCCTGGCGCCCGGGCTCAGCCCGAATTCGTCGCGGATCAGGTTGGCGGTCTTGGCCGCCCAGTTCGCCAGCGTCAGCCCGGACAGTTCGATCCGGGCGCCGGTGGCGTCGTCGTAGTAGGTGACGCGCGGGCCCGCGGGATCGCGCTCGAGGATCGGATCCAGCACTGCCTCGGTGAGGGTCAGTGCGTGGTCTCGGTCACGCATCGGTCAATTCACGCATGGTCAATTCACGCATTTCGGTCCGTTCTGGCCTGCGTCGATCGGTGGGGCGGGCGGCACGGGCGATGCGGTGCTCGACGTTCCGGAGAAGTCGAACATGCTGCCCGCAGCCGAGCCCGGACCAGAATAGTCGCTTGCCAGCACGACGCTCACCGAATCCGGGGACAACGTGCTGTCCGCCATGACTGTCAGCCCCCCGAGTGCCTTCGCGACCGCCGTGGCCTTCGGATTCGAGGTATCCGCGGCGAGGACCCGGCTGCTGGTGACGCCGGGTCCGGTGTAGTTGCCGACCAGACCTTCCTGGAATCCCTTGGCCGTCAACGCCTGTGCCACCTGACCCGCCAGCCCGCCGATACTGCTCGCGTTGAACACGCTGACGCGCACCGTGGCCGGATCGATCGTCGGCTCGGCGTGATCCGCCGATCTGCCGTCGACCAGCGACGCCACATAGGTCTTGACCGCCTTCGGGGCGACTCGGACCACCGATTCGCCATCACTGGTCGTGTCGTTGAGATCGGCGACCGGCACCGTTTCGAAACTGACCTGACCGCCCGAAAGATCCTTCAGTTGCTGCAGAAACGCCAGCACATCCCAGTCGTCGTCCAGCACGACGGTCCGCCCGACCGCATTGCTGAGATTCTTCATCTTGCCCGGATTGCTGAGTGTCTTCGCGCTGAGCACCTGTCCGACCAACTGCGCCATGAAGACCTGCTGGCGCACGATCCGGTCCAGGTCGCCGCGCGGCAGATCATGGCGCTGGCGCACGAAACTCAAAGCCTGTGGGCCGTCCAGCTTCTGGCGGCCCGCGGGGAACTCGGCGCCGGACATCCACTCGTCTACCGCATTGTTCAGGCAGACGTCGACCCCGCCGACCGCATCGGTGAGCAGCACGAAGCCGAGCAGGCTGACCTCGGCGTAGTGGTCGACGGTGATGCCGGTGAGATTGGCGACGGTCTTGATCAGCGCCTGGCGGCCCGCCTGGGTGGACTGCTTGTCCGCGTCGGCCTCGGAGACGCCCTGGTTGATCAGTTTCAGGCGCTGGGCTTCCTTGGTCGAGCCATAGGCCGAGTTGATCTTGCCCTTGCCCATATCGGGAATGTCCACGTAGGAGTCGCGCGGAATGGAGATGGCGGTGGCGGAGCGGCCGTCGTTCGGGACGCGCACCAGCACGATCGTGTCGGTATTGGTGCCGACCTCATCGCCCGCGTGCAGCATGGCGCGTTCGTTGTCGCTGAGCGGATTGCCGTGCGCGTCGGTGCGGCTGTCCACACCGACCAGCAGGATGTCGACGGCGCCGTCGCTGCCACCGCCGAGACCGAGCCCGCCGATCCGTTCGATATTCGAGATGAGCGAGTCGACGCTGTGCCAGGCGAATCCGGTGATGAGCAGGACCAGCACCGCTCCCACCGCGACGAATACGCGCAGCGGACCGAACACCCCGGGGCGGCCATCGGCTCCGGATAGTCGCGACAGCATTGTCGCCTTCACCTTCTGCGGCACCACTACGTCCTCTCGCCAAACCCGAGCATCGATCCCGAGCACCACACTGTGCTCGCCCGAGGGCTCCCAGCTGATGTTCTGACTGTGCAGCGCCGGTTTCGTCGATGCCGACGCGTCGCCGACCCGACTGTCCCGCCTCCGATAGCCCCCGTGTTCGTTGCATCAAGGCTAACCAACGGTTAGCCCGGCAGACCTCAACCGCAGGTGTGACGGCGTGCCAGACTCGTGCCCGTGACCGCGATATCGCCCGCCCCGACCGTAGCTGCGCGCCTCGTCGTGACCGGAGCCGGCGGGCAGCTCGGGCGCGAACTGTTGCGCCTGGCACCCGCCGCCCGCGCCTACGGCCGCACCGATCTGGACATCACGGACGCGGATGCGGTGCGCACCGTGCTCGAACCGGGTGATGTCGTGCTGAACTGTGCCGCGTACACCGCCGTCGACCAGGCCGAATCCGATCCCGAGGCCGCCTTCGCCGGCAATGCGACCGGACCAGCGGTACTTGCCGCCGCCTGTGCCCGCGTGGATGCCCGGCTCATCCATATTTCGACCGACTATGTGTTCGCGGGCACCCACGAGAAGCCTTACGACACCGACGACCCGACCGCACCCGCGACCGTTTACGGCCGGTCCAAATTGGCGGGCGAACAGGCCGTGCTCGACCTCGCGCCGGGCGCTCATGTGGTGCGCACGGCTTGGGTATACACCGGGCGCGGAAGCGATTTCGTCGCGACCATGCGGCGGCTGGAACGCGAGCGCGACACCGTCGAGGTGGTCTGCGATCAGCTCGGATCGCCGACCTACGCCGCCGATCTGGCCGCGGGGCTGCTGGAGTTGGCAGGTCGGCCGGACGCGCCACGGGTGCTGCATGCGACCAACTCCGGCCAGGCCAGCTGGTTCGACTTCGCGCGGGCGATATTCGCCGGAATCGGCGCCGACCCGAATCGCGTTCGGCCGTGTGACTCGACCGCGTTTCCCAGACCCGCACGGCGCCCGGCGTATTCGGTAATGTCCAACCGTTCCTGGGGCGATGCCGGGCTGACTCCGCTGCGGTCATGGGAGGCCGCACTCGGGGACGCGCTGTCGGGGTTGTCGGACTAGGCTGCACGGTCGTGAGTGAGCGCAGCGAGCGAACCATAGACACAGCCGCCCGAGCGGTCATGCCGGAGCCGAGCGTCAGCGAGGCGCGGGCATGAGTGCTTCCGATCCCGCAGCCCCTGGTGGCCTTGTCGTAGTCACGGTGACTTATTCACCCGGCGAACACCTCGAGCACTTCATCACAACTCTGGCCGACGCCACCAGCGAGAAACCGCAGGTGATTCTCGCCGACAACGGGTCGGTGGACGGTACGCCGGAGTTGGCGGCGGAGGCGAACTCGCATGTGCGACTGCTACGGACCGGCGGAAATATCGGTTACGGCGGCGCGATCAACCGGGCCGTGGCCGAGATCGATCCGGATGTCGAATTCATCGTCATCGCCAATCCGGACATCCGTTGGGGCACCGAATCTATCGACAAACTGCTCGCGGCCGCGAAGCGCTGGCCACGGGCGGGCGCGCTCGGGCCGATGGTGCGCGAACCCGACGGCAGCGTCTACCCGTCCGCGCGCTCGGTGCCCGGACTGCTCGATGGTGCCGGCCATGCCATCCTCGGCACCGTGTGGCCGGGGAACCCGTGGACCCAGCGCTACCGCCAGGACAACGAGGAGATCTCCGAGCGGGCCGTCGGCTGGCTGTCCGGTTCGTGCCTGCTGGTGCGGCGCGCGGCCTTCGATTCGATCGACGGCTTCGATTCCCGCTACTTCATGTACATGGAGGATGTGGACTTCGGCGACCGGATGGGCAAGGCGGGCTGGCACAACGTCTTCGTGCCCGAATCCGAGGTCACCCACGCCAAGGGCCATGCGGCCGGACGCCACCCCGAGGTCATGCTGCCCGCGCATCACGCCAGCGCGTACCGATTCCAGGCCGATCGGCATCCGCACTGGTGGCAGGCGCCATTGCGGCTCGCGTTGCGCGCCGGACTTGCGATCCGTTCCCGAATTGCGGTTCGATCTGCGCTGCGTCAACAGGCGCGGGAAGGTCAACAGGCGCAGGGCTAGCGTCACAACTTCGCCACTACACGGTGTCGAGCCGTGTCGATGGGTACTGGAATGGTGTCGAAGGTGCGTCAGTGCTGTTCGACGTGCGCACAATCGAGGACGATCCACTGTGAACAGGGGAACATGATGGCAGCAAATGCAGGCACCGACGCCGTGATTCTGGTCGGTGGCCAGGGCACGCGGTTACGTCCGCTGACCCTTTCGGCGCCCAAGCCGATGCTGCCGACGGCCGGACTGCCGTTCCTCACCCACCTGCTGGCGCGTATCGCGGACGCCGGGATCACCCACGTCGTACTCGGCACCTCGTTCAAGGCCGAGGTCTTCGAGGAACACTTCGGCGACGGCGCGGACCTCGGGCTGGACCTCGAGTACGTCACCGAGACCGAACCGCTCGGCACCGGCGGCGGCATCCGTAACGTGCTGCCCAGGCTGCGCGCCGACAACATCATGGTGTTCAACGGCGATGTGCTCGGCGGCACCGACCTCGGCGCGATCCTGGACACCCACGAGTCGACGAAGGCGGATGTGACCCTGCACCTGGTCCGGGTGAGCGACCCGCGCGCGTTCGGATGCGTGCCGACCGACGAGAACGGCCGGGTCACCGCGTTCCTGGAGAAGACCCAGGATCCGCCGACCGACCAGATCAACGCCGGTTGTTACGTGTTCCGCCGCGAATACATCGAGAAGATCCCGGCGGGGCGTCCGGTCTCGGTGGAGCGTGAGGTCTTCCCGGCTCTGCTCGCCGAGGGCGCTCGCGTCCAGGGCCACGTCGACTCGGCCTACTGGCGCGATATGGGCACCCCCGAGGACTTCGTCGCAGGCTCCGCCGACCTGGTCCGCGGCATCGCCCCCTCCCCGGCCCTGCCCGGTCAGCGCGGCGAATCCCTGGTGCACGAGGGCGCGGGCGTCGCCCCCGGCGCCCTGCTCATCGGTGGCACCGTGGTCGGCCGCGGCGCGGAGGTCGGCGCAGGCGCCCGCCTCGACGGCGCGGTGCTGTTCGACGGCGCGCGCATCGAAGCCGGAGCAACCGTGGAACGTTCCATCATCGGCTTCGGCGCCCGCATCGGCCCCCGCGCCCTGGTCCGCGACGCCGTTATCGGCGACGGTGCCAACGTCGGCGCCCGCTGCGAACTACTACGCGGCGCCCGCGTCTGGCCCGGTGTAGACATCCCCGACGGCGGCATCCGCTTCTCCACCGACGTCTGACCCAACCCGTCTGCCGTCGGCATACCCTCTGACGACGGCATGCCGCTGAGGCATTAGACCTGGGACCACCCGGGATCTGTGTGCAGTTTCCGGATATGCGTCGACAGGTGATCGGGTCCTACTCCGGGCGGATCTTCCAGATGTAGCGGGTTTTGGGGCGGCCGGCTCGGCCATAGTCGGATTTGCGGTCGACGAGGCCGTCGTCGGCGAGTTTTTCGAGGTAGCGCCAGGCCGTGATGCGCGAAACTCCGACGGTGGTGGCGGTATCCGCGGCGGTCAGTCCGCCGGGGGCGTCGCGGACGGTGCGCGAGATTTCGTCCAAGGTCTGTGGGGCAACGCCTTTGGGGGCGGTGGTGCGTTGGTCGGAGGTGCGCAGGGCGCCGAGGGCGCGGTCGATGTCCTGTTGGGAGACGGCGGTTTCGCCCGCGGGCAGGGCGGTGCGGAATTCGCGGTAGCGCTCGAGTTTGTCGCGGAAAGCGGCGAAGGTGAACGGTTTCAGGAGATATAGGACCACACCGTAGGAGACCGCGGTACGCACCATCGCCAGGTCGCGGGCCGAGGTGATGGCGATGACATCGGGGCGGGGCGCGAGGCCGGTCAGCGCGGCGGCCACATCGAGGCCGCTGGCGTCGGGCAGGCCGATATCCATGAGTACCAAGTCGATCGGTTCGCTCTCGGCGGCGGCATCGGCGGCCGCGCGCATGGCCTCGCGGCCGGTATGCGCCACGGCGACGGCGGTGAAGCCGGGAATGCGACCGACGTACGCGCGGTGCGCCTCGGCGATCAACGGCTCGTCCTCGACGATCAACACTCGGATCATCGCGCGTCCTTTCGCGGAATCGTCACGGTCACAGCGCTTTCCGGATCTCGTTCGGTACCGATCACGCCGCCGTGGCGATCGACCAGTCGGTGTACCAGTGCCAGGCCGAGGCCGTGGTGGTCGGCCTTGGTGGAGTAGCCGCGTTCGGCGGCGCGGGCGAAGGTCTGCGCGGACATCCCGGGTCCGCTGTCCGCGACGCGGACGTACAGCGCCGAATCCCCGTTCGCCGAACGCACCGCATCGAATGCCGCCGCCAACTCGACGGCCGGATCGGGTGCCGCCGCCGGATCCGCGATCATCTCCGAATCCTGTTGGCGCACAGTAACTTCCACCCATCCTTCGGCGCCTTCGGTCGCCGCGTCGATGGCGTTGTCGATCAGATTGCCCACCAGCGTCACCGTCTCGTGCGCGGATAGCGGCGCGGTCGAGTCCAGCGCCGTATCCTCGGTGATCGTCAGCTCGATACCGCGTTCGGCGGCCTGGTTCACCTTACCGAGCAGCAGCGCCGCGAGCGCCGGGTCGCCGACCGAGGTCAGCAGCCGATCGATAAGGGCTTGGGACAGTTGGAGTTCCGCGGTCGCGAACTCCACCGCCTCCCGGTAGCGGCCCAACTCCACCATGGTGATCACGGTGTGCAGCCGATTGGCCGATTCGTGCGCCTGGGCGCGCAGCGATTCCGCGAAACCGCGCACCGAGTCGAGTTCGCCCATCACGGTACGCAATTCGGTGTGGTCGCGAATAGTGATCACGGTGCCGATCGGCCGTCGCTCCCAGGTGACGACATCCTGGTTGACCAGCAGAATCCGATCCGTTGTCACATGCATCTCGTCGCGCACCACACCCCAGCTCATGCGCTGCATCGAAATCGGCAGATCGCCGCGTTCGACCGTGCCTGCGGGCAGATCGAGCAACCTGCGCGCCTCATCGTTGACCACTTCCGCGCGTTCACCGGTCGGGCCGAATACCACCAGCCCCTCGTGGATCGAATGCAGCACCGCGTCGTGCTGCTCGTACATCGTGCGCAGCTCATCCGGTGCGAGACCATGCGTCTGGCGGCGGATCCGGCGGGCCAACAGGAAGGAACCGGCTGCCGCGACCGCCAGGCCGGCGGCGGCGACGCCGAGGATCAGCGGCAGTTGCGTGCCGACCTGGTCGCCGATCCGGGCGCGAGTGACACCCGCCGAGACCAACCCGATGATGCGGCCGTTGTCATAGATCGGCGTGACCGCCCGGATGGAGGGGCCGAGCGTGCCGGTATAGGTCTCGGTGAACGTCTGCCCGGCCAATGCCCGGTCGATGGTGCCGCTGAACGGCTGCCCGATCAGCTCAGGCGTGGTGTGCGTGTACCGGGTCCGGTCCGGCGCCATCACCACGATGAAGTCCATGCCGGTCTGGATGCGGGTCCGTTCGGTCACCGGTTGCAGCAGCGCGGTCGGATCGGAGGTGTGCAGCGCCGCGATGGTGGAGGGCGCCTGCGCGACGGTCACCGCGACGTCGGTGACCTCGCGCGAGGTGGTCACATCGCTGTCGTGGCGGGCGTCGAGTACGGCCAGGACCGCCCCGATGCCGATGACCAGCCCGAGCACCACGAGCTGGAGCACGAAGGCCTGTCCGGCCAGCGATAGCCGACCACCTCCCTCGTGTTTCTCACCGCGCAACACTGTCTTTTCCCTCGCGACCTCTTGAACGAAATGCACCAAAGCGTGACCGCCGTCACCTCTAGCCGCCAACATTGTGCACGTGATGGCGTGAGCCACCTCACCCCGGTACCACTGAAGAGGACTTTTCCCGATATGAGCGATATACGAGTACGACAGCCGCGCGACCGCACCCATTGGCTATATCTCGGTGTCATCATCGCCGTAATCGCGGGAATCCTGGTCGGCTGGCTGGCTCCCGAATTCGGTCAGGACGTGGGCCCACTGGGCACCATGTTCGTCAATCTGATCAAGATGATGATCGTGCCGGTCATCTTCTGCACGATCGTGCTCGGCATCGGATCGGTGCGTTCGGCGGCCAATGTCGGCAAGGTCGGCGGGCTCGCGCTCGGGTACTTCCTGGTCATGTCGACGGTGGCACTGGCCATCGGGATAGTCGTCGGCAATCTGCTGGAGCCGGGTTCCGGCATGAATATCGCCAAGACCGCCAACCAGGGCGCGAAGCTGGCCGATCAGGCACACGCCGCGGGCGGTACCTGGGAGTTCATCCAGAGCATCATTCCGACCACACTGGCCTCGTCACTGACCACCGGTAGCGTGCTGCAGGCGCTGTTCGTCGCGCTGCTGGTCGGGTTCGCGCTGCAGGCCATGGGCACGACGGGGGAGCCGATCCTGCGCGGTGTCGCGTCGCTGCAGAAGTTGGTGTTCCGGATTCTGTCGATGATTCTGTGGCTCGCCCCGATCGGCGCGTTCGGCGCGATCGCGAACGTGGTCGGCCGGACCGGCCTCGACGCGGTGAAGCAGTTGGCGCTGTTGATGGTCGCGTTCTACCTGACCTGTCTGCTGTTCGTCTTCGGCGTGCTCGGCGTACTGCTGTGGGCGGTGTCGCGGGTGTCGATCTTCAAGCTGGTCCGGTACCTGGCTCGGGAGTATCTGCTGATCCTGGGCACCTCGTCCTCGGAGTCCGCGCTGCCGCGGCTGATCGCGAAGATGCAGCACCTCGGCGTCGAACGGACGACCGTCGGTGTCGTCGTGCCGACCGGATATTCGTTCAACCTGGACGGCACCGCCATCTACCTGACCATGGCATCGCTGTTCATCGCCGACGCGATGGGCAAACCGCTCAGCATCAGTGAGCAGGTCGGCCTGCTGTTGTTCATGATCGTCGCGTCCAAGGGCGCGGCCGGGGTGACCGGCGCGGGTCTGGCGACGCTGGCGGGCGGGCTGCAGAGCCATCGCCCCGAACTGCTCGACGGTGTCGGTCTGATCGTGGGCATCGACCGGTTCATGTCCGAAGCCCGCGCGCTGACCAACTTCTCGGGCAATGCCGTCGCCACCGTACTGGTCGGCACCTGGACCAAGACCATCGACATGGAGTGGGTCCGCATGGTTCTCGACCGCAAACTGCCCTTCGACGAGCAGACCATGGTCGACAACGACCATGGTTCGCAGCCGCAGCCGCAGCCGCAGCCGCAGCCCGAGGCCATAGATCTGGCCAAGGCCTAGCTGTACCCCGAAATACGAAGGGGCCCGCAGGATCTGCAGGCCCCTTCGTGGTGCGCGGCTCTGTTGGTCAGGCCGCGACCGCGGCGGGCTGGGCCGAGCGGGCGGGCACGCTGCGCTCGCGGATCAGCAGGATGCCGGTCGCGACAACGAAGACCGCCGTCAGGCCGTGCACCAGCAGCGCGGTGGCGGTGGAGCCGTGCCAGCTGAGCACGGTGAGCATGTCGCCGATCGGTACCAGCGCGATCACCAAGGTCACGATGCCGAGGGCGTATCGCTGTTTGGTGGCGAGCAGCACCAGGATGACCAGCCCGAAGACGGTGTCGCGGACGCCCTTGAGGTTCATGAACGCGACCGCGTCACCCGACGGCCATTCCGGCAGGCCGAAGCCGGTGGCGATCGTCTCCGGCGTGACCAGGTAGTTGATGCCGATGTAGAGGATGAAGGCCGCACCGATCAGGGAAAAGGCGGTGGCGATGCGCGAGATGGTCATGGGGTGCTCCTCGATGTAGGGCTCGTACCGCTGCTCTGAAATCTAGCGTCGCTAGGTGTGAGAGCAACGATAATGGAGCCTCGTTAGTTTGTCTAGCGCTGCTAGAATTTCGGTATGACCACACAGAACCGCAAGGAACGCGAACGCGCCGAACGCCATCAGCGCATCATCGACACCGCCCGCGAGCTCGCCGAAACGTCGGGCTGGGAGGCGGTGACCGTGCGCCGCCTCGCCGAGAAGATCGAATACAGCCAGCCGGTGCTCTACAGCCACTTCGCGGGTAAGGCGGCGATCGTCTCGGCCGTCGCCGAAGAAGGCATCGCCGATCTCACCACGCAGCTGCGCGAGCGGCGGGCCCACGCGAAAACCCCACTCGCGGCGCTCGAGGCCATGGTGCGCGGCTACCTGGACTTCGCGACCGAGAATCCGGCCCGCTACGACGCGATGTTCGTCCTCAACACCGAACTCACCTTCGGCAACGACGCGCCACAGGCGCTGCGCGACGCGTTCGGCGAGATCCAGAGCGCGTACGCGCCGTTCGCGGGCGATTTCGACCTGCAGGCGGGTACCGAAGTGGCCTGGAGCACCCTGCACGGCATCGCCACCCTGGATCGCAGTGGTCGGCTGGTCGACGATCTGCGTGAGGAGCGCGTGAAGGCCCTGCTCGGACAATGGACCGCGACACGACCTCAGGGATCGAATGGGTGACGCATACCTCCCGCGGTCGACGGCATCGGCCGGGTCGGCCCGGCAGAATCGAGGTATGCCAGATGTCGTCGTCGTCGGTTCCGGTCCCAACGGTCTCGCCGCGGCGGTGATCCTGGCCCGTGCCGGACTCGATATCGAGGTGCACGAGGCGGAGACCACCGCGGGCGGCGGTTCCCGCACGGCCGAGCTGACGCTGCCCGGATACCGGCATGACGTCTGCGCCGGAGCACATCCGCTGGCCTTGGCCTCGCCCGTCTTTCGTGCCTTCGACCTGGCCGCACACGGTGTCGACCTGCTCGCGCCCGAGGTGTCCTACGCGCACCCGCTCGACGGTGGCAGAGCCGGGTTGGCCTGGCGGGATCTCGACCGCACGGTGGCCGGTCTCGGCCGCGACGGCGCGAGCTGGCGGTCGCTGTTCGGGCCGATGGTCCGGCATTGGCAGTCGATCGTCGACCTGTCCATGTCGGATCTGCGGCGCCTGCCCCGGGATCCACTGACCGGTCTGCGCTTCGGTCTGCGGGTGCTGGAACAGGGATCACCCCTGTGGAATATGCGCTTTCGGGATGAGGTGGCCCCCGCACTGCTGACCGGCGTTGCCACGCATGCGATTACGCCGCCGCGCGCCGTCCCCGCCGCGGGCGCCGGACTGCTGCTCGGCACGCTCGCCCATGTCGGCGGTTGGGTGCTGCCACGAGGCGGTAGCCAGGCCATTCCCGACGCGCTGATCGCCGAGCTCGAACGCCTCGGCGGCAAGGTCAGCACCGGACACCGGGTCGACACACTCGACGAATTCGCCGGTGCGCGCGCCATCCTGCTGGATACCGCGCCCGCTGAACTGCTCCGGATGGCGGGGGACCGGTTGCCCGCGCGCTACGCGAGGGGGCTGCGCCGCTTCCGTTATGGCGGCGCGGCCTGCAAGGTCGATTTCGCGCTGTCCGGACCGGTGCCATGGCAAGCGGCGGGCTGTGAGCTCGCGGGGACACTGCATCTGGTCGGCACCCGCGCCGAGGCGATGACGGCCGAGCAGACCGTCGCCGCAGGACAACACGCGGACCGCCCATACGTACTCGCCATCCAGCCCGGTGTCGTCGATGAGACCCGTGCCCCGGCAGGCGGCCACACCCTCTACACCTACGCGCACGTGCCGAACGGCTCCACCCGCGATATCAGCGCCGCGGTGATCGCGCAGGTGGAACGGTTCGCGCCCGGCTTCCGCGACCTGATCCTCGCCGAGCATGTCGTCACCGGCGCCGAAATGCCCGCCCACAACGCCAACTACGTCGGCGGCGATATCTCGGCGGGGGCGATGACCCTGCGCCAGTTCGCCTTCCGCCCGGTCCCGCGCTGGAATCCCTACGCCACACCGCTACCCGGGGTCTACCTCTGCTCGTCCTCGACCCCACCCGGCCCGGGCGTACACGGCATGTCGGGTCTCAACGCCGCCCGACACGTGCTGCGCCAGTTCGGAATTCGCACCGACCCAAGCGATCTCGTGCGCACCCCACAGGTGCCCTGACGTCCGGCGGACGAGCCGCTAGACAGTCTGCTTGCGATAGAGGTCGGGTTCCAGATACATCACCCGCGCGGCGGGCACGGCCGCCCGGACCCTGGCCTCGGCATCATCGATGGCCGCGGCGATGTCCTCGATATCCAGATCCGGCACGATCGAGATCTTCGCCGCGACCAGAATCTCCTCGGGCCCGAGGTACTGCGTCTTGAGGTGGATCACCCGGTCGATGCGGGTGCCGTCGACCAGATTGGCACGGATCGCCTTGTCCTCCTCCGGCGTCGCGCCCTCACCGATCAGCAGGCTCTGCATCTCCACGATCAGGATCACCGCGATGATGCCCAGCAGCGCGCCGATGGCCAGCGTGCCGATGCCGTCCCAGATCGGGTCATCGGTGATCATCGTCAGGCCGACCGCCGCGAACGCGAAGACCAGACCGATCAGCGCGCCGGTGTCCTCGAGCAATACCACCGGGAGCTCTGGACTGCGCGAGTTGCGGATGAACCGCCACCAGCTGGCATTTCCCTTGAGCGGGATGGATTCCCGCATCGCCGTATTGAAGCTGAAGCCCTCCAGGCAGATCGCGATGAACAGGATGACGATCGCGACAATCGGATTGCTCAGCTCCTCGGGATGCTGGATCTTGTGCACGCCCTCGTAGATCGCGTAGATCGAGCCGAGGGTGAACAGCACCAGCGCCACGATGAACGAGTAGAAGTAGCGGTTGCGCCCGTATCCGAACGGGTGCAGTTCGTCGGCATCCTGCGCGGCGCGGCGCTGACCGAGCAGCAGCAGCCCCTGGTTGGCGGTATCGGCCACCGAGTGCACCGCCTCGGCCAGCATGGATCCCGAACCGGTGATGAACGCGCCGATGAACTTCGCCACCGCGATCCCCGCGTTCGCCGACAACGCGGCGAGAATCGCCTTCTTGCCACCACCAGCCGACATGGTTGACTACCTCCCGCTCGTATTGCCGATCTTGGCTAACTTAGCCTGTGCTCGGATCAGAGTCAGAACTCCGCCGCCCGAGCCGGCACCCGGCCGGCACCGTCAGTTGGTTCCACCGACGCACGCGCAGAACAACTGCGCATCCCCATCGACCGCCTGCGCGCGAATCTCGCTGTCGGCAGCCGATATCCATGCCGCCGCGCCGCGTTCCAACACCAGCGAAGTCCCGCCCTGCAGCAGCCGCGCCGTCCCGGCCGTGCACAGCACGATTCCGGGGCCGGCCGAGGTCAGTGGCACCTGCCCGGATCCGGCGGTCAGATCGAATCGCCGCAGCGCGAACTCGGGCGCGGGTGTGCGATACCGCACCGATCCGTCACCCGCCGGTTCCGGCAGCACCACCGGAAGCTCGATCGGCTCGAAATCCAGCACCCGCAACAACTCCGGCACATCGACGTGCTTGGGCGTGAGACCGCCGCGCAGCACATTGTCGGAGTTGGCCATGATCTCCACGCCGAGCCCGCGCAGATATGCGTGCAAATTGCCCGCCGCGAGGAACAGCCCCTGTCCCGGTTCCAGCGTCAACCGATTGAGCAGCAGCGCGGCCAGCACCCCGGCGTCGCCCGGATAGGCTTCGGCGAGTTCGAGCGTGGTCCGCGCTTCGGCAATGAACTGCCGGTTGCCCTTGCTGGACAGATAGCGCACGCAACCGTCGAGCACCTGGGGTAGTAGCATCGCGAGCACATGCTGCGGCAGCGTGATCCAGGTCGTGAACAGGGTTCGCAGTCCGGCCGAATCAGGTTGGGCGGCAAGCAGATCCGCATATGAGCGCAGGCCGGGCACATCCAATGCGCGCAACAGCTCGACGGTGCGCCGAGGCTCTCGGAATCCGGCCAGCGCCTCGAACCGATCGAGCGCCACCACCAGCTCCGGTTTGTGGTTCTCATCGCGGTAGTTGCGCATCGGCGACTGGAGCGGTACCCGCGCGCGGTTCTCCCGCTCGAATCCGGCATGCGCCTGCGCCGAACTCGGATGCGCCTGCAGCGATAGCGGTTCCTCGGCGGCGAGAATCTTCAACAGGAACGGCAGCCGACCGCCGAATTCCAGTGCGACGGTGCCGAGCTCGCGCTCCGGATCGGCCGCGACCAGCTCCAGCAGGGAGCGGGTGCTGTTCTCGAGGCGGACATACGCCGGATCGGCGGGGTGCGCGCCGAACCACAGCTCCGCCTCCGGATGTGCGGAAGGAACCGGTCGGCCGCACAGCCGAGCGAGTGCGGTGCGTGAACCCCAGGCATAGGAACGCAGCGCACCAACGAGTTCGTGCACTAGTAGCGTCCCCCGTCGAGCTGGTCGGTGGACTGGGGCGCGCCGCCGCGTGCGCCGATCAGCCGCAGATAGGCCGCGGCCATCTCCAAGCGCAGCGCGAGCACCGCGAGTTGTTCGAGTTCGCTGGCGTGGGCGAGCGTGCCGGGCACCGGAGCGCCCGATTCGTCGACTCGGGCCTGCACGGGAACCGCTGGATCGGTGAGTGAGCTGTGTAGCAGCTCCACGTCCGCGGTCACCAGGTCGGCGTCGACCAGACCCGTTCCGGCGCCGCCGAAGACGGCCAGTCTGCGGCGCGCGGCCGATTGATCCAGGTCCGCGCTGAGCACGAAGACGCGGATGCGCTCGACCGGTACGGGTCCGTCGAGTTCCTCGTCGTGGAACAGCGGATCGAAATTGGGCGCGGGTTCGCCCGCGGCCTCGACCAAGCGCGGATTGGCGGCGACGGCCTCGGCCAGGTCGACCGCGGCGGCCACCTTGCCCGCCGACTGCAACAGCACCTCGGCCGCATGCTCGGCCAGTTCGCTGGCGGCGGGGGAGTCCCCGGCGAGCACGATGCCGCGCTGCTGCATGCGCGCGGCCAGCGTCTTGGCCGGATTGTGGAAGACCTCATTGTGCGGACCGTCGCGCAACGCCTCGGCGTCGAGCACATCGGCCAGGTCCGTCAGATCGGGTACCGCCGCGCCCGAGCGGCTCGGGTCGACGATGCGCAGCACCGCGATGCAGGCCGCGAGGAAGCGCAGCAGCCGGTTGTGGTCGAGTACCGGGATCCGCGGCTCCAGCAGCGACGTCCGCCCGGCCGCCGCCGCGCGCAGCGGTCCCTCGTGCGGTGCCGCGACCACGACCTCCGCGCCCCGGCGCTGGGCCCGGTCGACGGCGTCGATCAAGCGCGGATCTCCGGCGTCGTCACCGGCGACCAGGACAACGTCCAGTGGACCGACCCACGGCGGGAGGGCGGCGACAGGGACCACAGGTAGGCCCGCGCGATCGCCGAGTGCGGCGACGATCAGGCTGGCGGCGCGTGCGGCCCGGCCTGCGCCGGAGACCAGCACCACGCTGCGTGGTCGCAGATCGGCCAGGCGCGCGAGCGCGTCCTCACCGACCGCTGCGGCGGTCGCGCGTACCTGCGCGCCACCGGATGCGGCGGAGCGCAGGGCGCCGCCGACATCAGCCGCCTCGAGTGAAGCGGCATCGTCGAGGTCGAGCACCGGTGTTCCAGCGATCATCGGGCGTCCCACCTCCCCTCATCGCGCTGTGTGCGGTCCCGCCCTGCTCCCACCCGGGCTGTCGACTCTGCGATATCGACTCGGGCACCCAGGTCGGGCGAATCCAACGTCTGTGATTCCACTATTCCAGTCAGGAGCCGACGATGCTCATGATCTCGGCATCGGGCTGAGCCATCTACTTCCCCGGTCGTCGAATCCTGAGCATGTGATTCCATTCCGCCGTAATTCCACTATCCCAGTCAGGAGCGGACGACGCTCAGGATCTCGGTTACGAGTACGTCTACTTCCGCCGCTGACCGGGCCTCGACGTTCAGCCGCAGCAACGGTTCGGTATTCGACGCGCGCAGATTGAACCAGGCGTCGTCGGCGAGTTGCACGGTCACCCCGTCCAAGCGGTCCACCGAGATGGCTCGATCCGCGAACGCTTGCACTACAGCCATCGTCCGCTCCTTCGCGTCCGCCACGGTTGAGTTGATCTCTCCGGAGGCCGCATACGTTTCGTAGGACGACATGAGCTCCGAGATCGGCCGATCCTTCTCGCCCGGACCTTTCTCGCCCAGCGCGGCGAGCACATGCAATGCCGCGAGCATGCCGGAATCGGCGCCCCAGAAATCGCGGAAGTAGTAGTGCGCGGAGTGCTCGCCGCCGAATACCGCGCCGGTGGCCGCCATCTCCTGCTTGATGAATGAATGCCCGACCCGGGTGCGCACCGGGGTGCCGCCGAGCTCGTGCACGAGTTCGGGCACCGCGTGCGAGGTGATCAGGTTGTGGATGATGACCGCGCCCGGCTCCTTGGCCAGTTCCCGCTCGGCGACCAGCGCCGTGATCGCCGACGGCGAAATCGGGTCGCCGTTCTCGTCCACCACGAAGCAGCGGTCGGCGTCGCCGTCGAAGGCCAGGCCGATATCGGCGCCGGACTTGCGGACCAGGTCCTGCAGATCGACCAGATTCTTCGGATCGAGCGGATTGGCCTCGTGATTGGGGAACGTGCCGTCCAACTCGAAGTACAGCGGCACCAGGGTCAGCTTCGCCACGGTGCCGAGCACCTCGGGCACGGTGTGCCCGCCCATGCCGTTGCCCGCGTCCACCGCGACGGTGAGCGGGCGGATCTCATCGAGATCGACCAGCCCGCGCAGGAACTTCGCGTAATCGGCCAGCAGATCGACCTCGGTGGTGCTGCCCGGTGCGCCGTCGTAGGCGGGGACGCCGTTGACCACCTCGTCCTTGATGGTCGCCAGGCCGGTGTCCTGGCCGACCGGAAGGGCCTTCGCGCGGCACAGTTTGATGCCGTTGTAGCGGGCCGGATTGTGGCTGGCGGTGAACATCGCGCCGGGGCAGTCGAGGTGACCGGAGGCGAAGTACAGCTGATCGGTCGAGGCGAGTCCGATGTGCACCACGTCGAGACCCTGACCGAGCACGCCGTCGGCGAACGCAACGGCCAGTTCCGGTGAGGACGCACGCATATCGTGTCCGATAACCGCGCGGGTCGCGCCCTCGGCGCGCATCAACCGCGCGAACGCGGCGCCGACATCCTTGACGAATTCTCCGTCGATCTGTTCACCGACGACACCGCGAACGTCGTAAGCCTTGATCACCGCGTTCACGAATTCGGCAGAGCGGGCCACTGTCATGAGCACCACCCTAGTGGCTCCCACCGACACCGCTGACACGGTCCTCGTCCCGAGGTCAGCTGGGCGGGTCCGGGAGTACGCGAAGGTGTCCGCGGCGGCCGGTGCGAGTGGCACGCGGCGGGGGCGGGGCGTAATCGGCGTAGCCACGCTGGTCGTGCTCCGGGGGACGGCGGCGCAATCCGGCCTCGCGGACCGCTTCGGCCAGGGCCGTCAGATCGTCGTCATCCGGTGTGCTGGAAGAGAATCCGCCCTCGTGGCGAACCATCTCCCAACCCTTCGGCGCGGTGATTCGGGAACCATGTGTTTCGCAAAGATCCCAAGAATGCGGTTCGGCCACCGTCGCCAGTGGTCCGACGACTGCGGTCGAATCGGAGTACACGTAGGTCAGCGTCGCAACAGCGGGATTCTTGCAACCTGGTCGGCAGCAACGACGCATGGGGATCACGCCGATGAGAGTAACGCGCTCGACGCCCCGATGTGCTCAGACACGCTAAGGATTCGGCGTTTTGGGGCGGGAGATCACCCTTGTCCGGTTACGCGCCTTCGGGATCGATGAGGTCCGGATCGACGCCCAGATAGGTGGCGATCTGCTGGACCAGTACCTCGCGAAGCAGATCGACGAGATCGTCGGGATCGCCCGCGCGGAGTTCGAGTGGCTTGCGGAACAACACGACTCGCGCACGAGTGGCCACGCCGTGCCGGTCGACGCCGGCCGGGATGAGGCGCGACAGGGGCACCGGTCCGTCGGCCACCACCTCGTCCGGCCAGGTAACCGAATCCGGGTGCAGCGGACGGATTTTCGGCACATCGTCGACCGCGATATCGAGCTTGGTGAGCCGATCGTGCCAGCGGGTGTCCAGTGGTGCGAACGCCTCCAGCACCAACCGGTCGAACTGCTGCCCACGAGTGCGCCACGCGGGCACAGTGGGTGGGAGCATCGGCCCACGCACCCCGCGCCCACGGCGGATGACCGAACGTGCGGTCGGTGGACGACGATTACGTGAACGGGCCATGACTAAAACTTAGTCAGCCCGCCTCTGCCATGCGCATCGAGGCGGGCTCATCCGCCTCCCCGAGCCTCAGGCCGACAAGTCGGTGCCTCGTCAGCCGCGCTCCGGGCCGACGGTCGTTCGCGACTCGGCTGCTGGGCGTGCCCCAGGAGTTACCCATGTGCTCACGAAATCAGATGTCGCCTGAGCGATTGGGTAACCCTGGGGGTCGCCAGAGTCTGCTAGCCGATGCCGCGCTTCAGGCGGCGCCGCTCTCGTTCGGAGAGGCCGCCCCAGATACCGAAGCGTTCATCGTGTGCGAGTGCGTATTCCAGGCACTCGTCGCGTACCTCGCAGCCCATGCAGATCCGTTTGGCCTCACGGGTCGAGCCGCCCTTCTCGGGGAAGAACGCCTCCGGATCGGTCTGTGCGCACAGGGCACGTTCCTGCCACTGCTCCTCGATCGACTCGAACATCTCATCGAAGCCCGTCACGACCAAGCTGAGCCGGGGTGCTGTCACTCCGTCGGTCATCTCAGGTCCGATCCGGTCCGGTTCGATCCGGCCGATCTCTGCGCAGACGCCACGTGCTGCGCCTGCTGTGGAATCGGTTTGCGATACGCCGCCCGGCATGCCCGAAGGGGCCAGCTCATTGGCCATCGCTCCGCCTCCTCACTGTGTGTTAGCGCAGAATGATTCTTTTCCGTCGGACCAACACGCATACCGACGGCCCTACCCCGCGACGTTGTCCCGCGGACATCCCCGAGCTTGTCATCCCGATGCGAACATGTGTTCGAAAAGCCATCCGCGCCTTGAACTCTCGCGCGAACCGAAATGACATGACTGTGATTAGACACGCCGAACGTGTCGATGGTCAAGCCGCCGTCGCAATTCCGTTACTATCCGCTACCGCTTTCCGAACTGATCTTGAACCATGGAATAGCAAATGACCGGCAAATATGGGATGAACGGCGGCCGCTCCGGCAGCGCATAGGCTGTGTCGATGTGACTCCACAACAAGCGGACAGCACAGCCGCCAGTGGGCCCAAGATCGCCGTCCTGGTGGGCGGGGTCGGTGGCGCACGCTTCCTTCAGGGCGTCCGGGAACTACTGCCCGATGCGGATGTTTCCGCCATCGTCAATGTCGGCGACGACGTCTGGATGCACGGCCTCCGAATCTGCCCCGACCTCGATACCTGCATGTACACCCTCGGCGGCGGGATTGATACCGAACGCGGCTGGGGCCGGGTCGGGGAAACCTGGCATGCCAAGGAGGAACTGGCCAAATACCATGCCCAGCCCGATTGGTTCGGGTTGGGGGATCGCGATATCGCCACCCACTTGGTTCGGACTGAAATGTTGCGTGCCGGGTACCCGCTCTCCGCGGTCACCGAGGCGTTGTGCAACCGGTGGCAGCCGGGCGTAAAACTGATCCCGGCTACCGATGATCGCTGTGAAACACATGTCGTTGTCAGCGACCCCGACAACCCTGGCGAACGCCGCGCGATCCATTTTCAAGAGTGGTGGGTTCGCTATCGCGCGGACATCGAGACGCACGGATTCGCCACAATTGGGGCAGACGACGCCAAACCGGCGCCAAATGTGACGCAGATCATATCCGACGCCGATGCCGTCCTACTGGCCCCGTCCAACCCGGTGGTGAGCATCGGCGCCATCCTCGCGGTGCCCGGTATTCGCGGCGCGCTGCGCACCACCGAAGCCAAGGTGATCGGGATTTCCGGCGTGATCGATGGGAAACCGTTGCGCGGTATGGCTGATGAATGCCTATCGGTGATCGGCGTCGAGACCACCGCCGAGGCGATCGGGCGGCACTACGGCGCGCGCTCGGCCACCGGGATCCTGGACGGCTGGCTGATCCACAGCACCGATACCGCGGATGTACCCGGCGTCGAGGTGCGTAGCGTGCCGTTGTTGATGACCGATCCGCCGACCACCGCCGAGATGGTGCGGGAGGCGTTGGACCTCGCCGGGGTGAAACCATGAATGTGCAAGCGCCGTTGACAGGACCCGCCGATCACGCCGCGGGGGAATTGCGGATTCTGCCGATCACCGGACTACCGGAGTTCCGCCCGGGTGACGATCTCGCCGAGCACATCGCCGGGTGCGCGCCGTGGCTGGCCGACGGCGACATCCTGGTTGTCACGAGCAAGATCGTCGCGAAGGTCGAGGGGCGCATCGTCGAGGCGCCGCTGGATCCGGCGGAGCGCGATACCGCGCGCCGCGCGCTCGTCGAGCAGGAGGCGGTGCGCGTGCTCGCGCGCAAGGGCCGGACGCTGATCACCGAGAACAAGCTCGGCATCGTTCAGGCCGCCTCCGGGGTGGATGGCTCCAATGTCGAACAGGGTGAACTCGTGCTGCTGCCATCCGATCCGGATGCCAGCGCGAAGGCACTGCGTACCGCGCTCGCCGAGCGGCTCGGCGTAGACGTCGCGGTGGTCATCACCGACACCATGGGCCGGGCCTGGCGCAACGGTCAGACCGATACCGCCATCGGCAGTGCCGGCCTGCGGGTGTTACACGACTACGCGGGCGCTATCGATGGCCAGGGCAACGAACTGCAGGTCACCCAGGTGGCGGTGGCCGACGAACTCGCCGCCGCGGCGGATCTGGTGAAGGGCAAGCTCGGCGGCGTCCCGGTCGCGGTGGTGCGCGGGCTGCCGGTCACCGACGACGGGTCGAGTGCGGCGGATCTGCTGCGCGGGGGCACCGATGATCTGTTCTGGCTCGGCACCGCCGAGGCGATCGAACGGGGCCGCGGTGAGGCGCTGTTGCTGCGGCGTTCGATCCGGCAGTTCGCCGACACCCCGGTCGATCCCGAACGCATCCGGGCCGCGGTCGCCAAGGCGCTGACCGCACCCGCGCCGCATCACACCAGGCCGGTGCGGTTCGTCTGGGTCCGCAAGTCCGGGCTGCGCGCGCAGCTGTTGGAAGCGATGGCCGAACAATGGCGTGCCGATCTCACTGCGGACGGACTCGACCCGGAGCGGGTGGAGCGCCGAATCGGGCGCGGCCGAATTCTTTTCGACGCGCCAGAGGTGATCATCCCGTTCTGCGTGCCCGACGGTGCGCACGACTATCCGGACGAACGTCGGCGCGGCAATGAACGGACCATGTTCACCGTCGCGGTGGGCGCGGCCGTGCAGGGGCTGCTCGTCGCGTTGGCCACCGAGGGCATCGGCAGCTGCTGGATCGGATCGACCATCTTCGCTCCGGAGGTCACCCGCGATGTCCTCGGCCTCGACGCCGACTGGAACCCATTGGGCGCCATCGCGATCGGCCACCCGTTGGAAGAACTCACCCCCCGCCCGGTCTTCGGCCCGGGCCCCGGCCTGGTCGAGCTGTGATCGGTAACCTCGCACCCGCTATCGGCCGCCGCACCCGTTGTCGAGGCCGGCGGATGCGCTTGCCGCGAAGAGGTGCGGATCTGTGAGTGCGAGTTCGCTGCACGCGTCGGCAACGGAGCTGCTCGAATCCTGGTGTCCGGCAGGGGGTTCGGATGCGTCGCTGCGGGAGGCGATGTTGGCGTTCCTCGGGTCGGCGCCGCGGGGGTGTTTGCGTGAGCACGCCCCGGGGCATATCACCGCCTCGGCCGTCGTCTTCTCACACGACCGGCGCGAGGTGCTGCTGACGCTGCATCCGCGGGTCGGGCGCTGGATCCAACTCGGCGGGCACTGCGAGGAGGGCGACGAGACGGTGGCCGCCGCCGCGTTGCGCGAGGCGACCGAGGAGTCGGGCATCACCGAACTCCGGATGGATCCGGAGCTATACGGCGCGCAGGCGCATCCGATCACCTGCTCGCTCGGCGTCCCGACCCGGCACCTCGATCTGCTGTTCCGGATCGTGGCCCCGCCCGGTGCCGTCCCGATCCGCAGCCACGAATCCACCGACCTGCGCTGGTGGCCGATCGACGCCCTGCCCGCCAACGCCGACGTCTTGCTGCGCTGACCTGTCATAGACCGAGCGCACGTGTCACGGAAACCCGAGGCACGTGCGCTTCGTCGGGTCGGGGCCCGCACGCTCCTTATCGATCGTCCGATTTGCCGTTTCCGCCAGTCTTTACAAAATGACCAATTTGTCTAGACAGACGACAAGTTGATCTCTAATGTCAACTTTGGTGGTACTGCGCATCACATGTGATGTGCTGCTCGGATGAGGAGACAACGATGTCCACGGAAACCCATACGTCCGACCGTCAGGTCGCGGCGACCGACTGGCGCGACCGCAAGCGATACATGTGGCTGTGGGGGCTGTTCGCGCCGACCGGCCTGTTCACCATCGCCCTGCCGCTGATCTGGGCGTTCAACGAATTCGGCTGGCACAGGCTGGCCCAGGTCCCGTTCTGGCTCGGCCCGGTGCTGGTCTACGTGCTGATCCCGCTGGCCGACATCTTCTTCGGCCCGGACGGCGACAACCCGCCCGACGAGGTGATGGAGTACCTGGAGAACGACAAGTACTACCGCTACCTCACCTACCTCTACCTGCCGTTCCAGTACGCGACGCTGATCCTGGCGGCCTACCTGATCACCGCGGACAACGTGAGCTGGCTCGGCATCGACGGCGGGCTGCACCTCGTCGACAAGATCGGCCTGGCGCTCACCGTCGGCATAATCGGCGGCATCGGCATCAACACCGCCCACGAACTCGGCCACAAGAAGGTCGATCTAGAACGCTGGCTGTCGCGGATCGCACTGGCCCAGTCCTGCTACGGCCATTTCTACATCGAGCACAACCGCGGCCATCACGTGCGCGTCGCGACGCCGGAGGATCCCGCGAGTTCCCGTGTCGGCGAATCGTTCTGGGCCTTCTGGCCGCGTACGGTGTGGGGCGGATTCCGCTCGTCCTGGCGGCTGGAGAAGATCCGGCTGGAGCGGCTCGGCAAGAAGCCGTGGAGTCCGCGGAACGAAGTGCTGAGCGCTTGGCTGATGTCGGTTGCGCTGTATGCGGTGCTGATCGCGGTGTTCGGGATCGGTCTGCTGCCGTACCTGATCCTGCAGGCGGTCGTCGGATTCAGCCTGCTGGAGGCGGTCAACTATCTGGAGCACTACGGTCTGGTCCGCCAGCGCACAGCGTCCGGCCGATACGAACGGCCCGCCCCGGTGCACAGCTGGAACAGCGACCACATCGTTACCAACATCTTCCTGTACCACCTGCAGCGGCACAGCGATCATCACGCGTACCCGACCCGGCGCTACCAGACCCTGCGCAGTTGGGATGGCGCGCCGAATCTGCCGAGCGGCTACGCCAGCATGATCCTGCTGGCCTACTTCCCGCCGCTGTGGCGGCGCGTAATGGACAAGCGCGTGCTCGCGCACTACGGCGGCGATATCACCCGCGCTAATATCCATCCGGCCAAGCGGGACAAGGTGATCGCCCGTTACGGAGCTGCGGGCTCGGGAGCGTAGTGATGAGTGCGTTTCGTTGCCCGGTTTGCGATTACGTCTACGACGAGCTGAAAGGCGCGCCACACGAAGGGTTTCCGGCGGGCACTGCGTGGGAAACCGTTCCCGACGACTGGTGCTGCCCCGACTGCGGTGTGCGCGAGAAGATCGACTTCGAACCTGTAGGAGTCCGAAAATGAGCGAATACAAGCTGTTTCAATGCATCCAGTGCGGCTTCGAGTACGACGAGGCCAAGGGCTGGCCGGAGGACGGGATCGAGCCCGGCACCCGCTGGGACGATATTCCCGACGACTGGTCCTGCCCGGACTGCGGCGCGGCCAAGGCCGACTTCTACATGGTCGAGATCGAACGGTCGTGAATTTTGACTGCGGTAACCACCCGTGACAACCTCGCGGGTATGCCGCGCACCGGACCGAGGGTTTCCTATCAGGAGGCAGCGCGGGACCTCCTGCGCACCTCTGTGCTGGATTCGATGCGCGAGCTGCTCACCGAACGGGACTGGTCGAAGATCACCCTCGGCGACGTCGCCACCCGGGCCGGGGTGAGCAGGCAGACCCTCTACAACGAATTCGGTTCGCGCGCCGGGCTGGCGCAGTCCTACGCGCTGCGCCTGGCCGACGATCTGGTCGATCACGTCGGCGCCGCCATCGACGGCAATGTCGACGACGCGCGCGCCGCGTTCGAAGAGGGGCTGCGCGATTTCTTCCAGGCGGCCGCCGCCGACCCGCTGGTGCGGTCGCTGCTCGCGGGTGAGGTGAAGCTGGATCTGTTGCGGCTCATCACCCTTGATGCCGAGCCGTTGCTCGAGCATGCCACCGCGCGGCTGTCCATCGCGTTCCAGCACAGCTGGGTGCGGGCGACGGCCATCGAATCGGATGTGCTCGCGCAGGCCCTCGTGCGCATTGCGTTGAGCTACATCCCCACGCCGCCCGCACCGGGACGCAATGCGCCCGCTGAGTTGAGTGCCGTATTCAGTCCGTACGTCGAGGCAATCCTGGCGGCCCGGGAGCGGCGCTAGCACGCCGCGCACGGCTCTTGCGCGATTGCGACGAGTGTGCGGTGATCATGATCACATGCAAACGTGCTTAAAAACCGACTGGCTGGCATGTAACCGCTGTCACCGTTGGGGATAAATCTGAGATGTAACGGACGTAAAGTCTATCTGTATTGTCATTCGTCAGAATTGGGTTCTTATTTAGCGGGGCAAACGTGCAAACGGTTGGCAAACCGGCCGGGTCTCCAGACCCCAAACGCCATCTGTGGGTTCTCGGTCTGATCGCTCCTGCGTGCGCATTGTTGCCCTCGCAACTCGTCCTGCGGACCGGCGCCCCCGTCTTCTGGTGGATCGGGCCGGTCATCATTTTGATCGCGATCCCGTTGCTGGACTGGATAGTCGGCGAGGACGGCACCAATCCGCGCGACGAGGATTACGAGTTGCTGTCCAACGACCGCTACTACCGGTGGTGCACCTATCTGTTCCTCCCGATCCAGCTGACCGGCCTGGGGATCGCCGCCTACATGTGGGCGGGCGAAGAGTTGCGCGTGGTCGACAAAGTGGGACTCGCGGTCACTCTCGGGTTCGTCAGCGGTATCGGCATCAACGCGGCGCATGAACTGGGGCATCGGGCCGAGCATCTCGAGCGTTGGCTGGCCAAGATCGCACTGGCACAGTCCGGATACGGGCACTTCTTCGTCGAGCACAACCGTGGCCACCATGCCCGGGTGGCGACGCCGGCGGATCCGGCCAGTGCCCGGATGGGCGAGTCGCTGTGGGAGTTCTTGCCGCGCACCATTTCCGGTGGTATCCGCTCGGCGGTGTCGCTGGAACGTGAGCGGCTGACGCGCAAGGGCCTCCGCTGGTTCAGCGTGCACAACCACATCTTGCAGGCATGGGCGATGAGTGCGGCGTTGTTCGGCACCCTGCTCGCAGTGTTCGGTTGGCACATACTGCCGTATTTGGTGGTGCAGGCAGCGCTCGGTATCGCACTGCTGGAGACGGTGAACTACGTCGAGCACTACGGGCTGCTGCGGGCGCGTCGACCCAACGGTCAGTACGTGCGCTGCTCGCCGCGCGACAGCTGGAACAGCGACCATCTCGTCACCAATATCTTCCTGTTCCACCTGCAGCGACACAGCGACCACCACGCGAATCCAGGCCGCCGCTACCAGACCCTGCGTAGTTCGATGCAGGCGCCGCAACTGCCCGCCGGTTACCTCAGCATGATCGTGTTCGCGGCCATCCCACCGCTGTGGCGCGCCATCATGGATCACCGCGTGCTGGCCCATTACGGCGGCGACATCACCCTTGCGAATATCCAGCCGCGTAAGCGCCGTCGGATCCTGATGACCTACGGTGTGACCGCGTAGTTCATCTCGGCCCGCAGCGGTTAGCCTTATCTCGGTACTGACGAACCAGGAGAGGCTGATAGAGGCAGATGACGACCTCAGAACTTCCCGCACGCACGTCCCTGACCGCCGATGTCCGCAACGGCATCGAGTACAAGGTGGCGGACCTGGCGCTGGCCGAATTCGGCCGCAAGGAGATCCGCCTCGCCGAGCACGAGATGCCCGGCCTGATGGCACTGCGCCGCGAGTACGCGGAGGTGCTGCCGCTGCGGGGCGCGCGCATCTCCGGTTCGCTGCACATGACCATCCAGACCGCGGTGCTCATCGAGACCCTGACCGCGCTGGGCGCGGAGGTGCGGTGGGCCTCGTGCAACATCTTCTCCACCCAGGACCATGCCGCCGCGGCCATCGTCGTCGGCCCGCACGGCACCGTGGACGAGCCCAAGGGCACCCCGGTCTTCGCCTGGAAGGGCGAGACCCTGGAGGAGTACTGGTGGGCCGCCGAGCAGATGCTGACCTGGCCGGGCGAGCCCGCCAACATGATCCTCGACGACGGCGGCGACGCCACCATGCTCGTGCTGCGCGGCGCGCAGTTCGAGAAGGCGGGCCTGGTGCCGCCGGAGGACGAGGATCATTCGGCCGAGTACAAGGTCTTCCTGAACCTGCTGCGCGAGCGCTTCGAGACCGATAAGACCAAATGGGGCAAGATCGCCGAATCGGTCCAGGGCGTCACCGAGGAGACCACCACCGGTGTGCTGCGGCTGTACCAGTTCGCGGCCGCGGGCGAGTTGGTGTTCCCGGCGATCAACGTCAACGACTCGGTCACCAAGTCCAAGTTCGACAACAAGTACGGCACCCGCCACTCGCTGATCGACGGAATCAACCGGGGCACCGACGTATTGATCGGTGGCAAGAAGGTGTTGATCTGCGGCTACGGCGATGTCGGCAAGGGTTGCGCGGAATCGCTTGCGGGACAGGGCGCCCGGGTGCAGGTCACCGAGATCGACCCGATCAACGCGCTGCAGGCGCTGATGGACGGCTACGACGTCGTCACTGTGGAAGACGCGATCGGCAACGCCGACATCGTGATCACCTCGACCGGCAACAAGGACATCATCACCCTCGCGCACATGAAGGCGATGAAGGACCAGGCCATCCTCGGCAATATCGGTCACTTCGACAACGAGATCGATATGGCGGCGCTGGAGCGTTCCGGCGCAACGAAATTGAATATCAAGCCGCAGGTCGACCTGTGGACGTTCAAGGAGTCCGGCAAGTCGATCATCGTGCTCTCCGAGGGCCGGCTGCTCAATCTCGGCAATGCGACCGGACATCCGTCGTTCGTGATGTCGAACAGCTTCTCCAACCAGGTGATCGCGCAGATCGAACTGTGGACCAAGCCGGACGAGTACGACAACGAGGTCTACCGCCTGCCGAAGCATTTGGACGAGAAGGTTGCTCGCATCCACGTCGAGGCGCTCGGCGGCACCCTGACCAAGCTCACCAAGGATCAGGCCGAGTACATCGGCGTCGACGTCGAGGGCCCGTACAAGCCCGACCACTACCGCTACTGATCCGCGGTCTGAATGCCGGGTGCCCCGCCGACCTCCCCGGTCGGCGGGGCACCGTCAGTTCGGCCCCCTGACCTCGGAGAACTAGAGGTCGGGCGGTAGCCTGCTCGCCATGAGCGTGTTGATTGCGGTCGAAGGGCTCGACGGTGCCGGGAAGCGGACGCTGATCGACGGCGTCGTCGCGGACCTGCGCGCCCGGGGGCTGCGGGTGGACACACTCGCCTTTCCACGCTACGACCGGTCGGTGCATGCCGATCTGGCCGCCGAGGCATTGCGCGGCGCACACGGCGATCTGGCCGCCTCGGTGAGCGCGATGGCGTTGCTGTTCGCGCTCGATCGGGCCGATGCCCGAGACGGGCTGTCGAAGTTGTTGGCGGACAACGACATCGTCATCCTGGACCGCTACGTCGCCTCCAACGCGGCCTACAGCGCGGCCCGGTCGAGTCAGGCCGCGGACGGCGAAATCGTCGACTGGGTAGGCGAATTGGAGTTCGATCGGTTCGCCGTGCCGGTGCCCGCCCTGCAGGTGTTGCTGGATGTGCCGACAGAGGTCGCGGCCGAGCGCGCGCGCAAGCGCGGCGAGTTGGACGCGAGCCGGGCACTTGACGCCTACGAACGTGATGGCGGACTGCAGAATCGGACCGCGGCGGTGTACCGTGAGCTGGCCGAACGGGACTGGCGCAGCCCGTGGTGGGTATTCCGATCCGATGACGATCCAGCATCGTTGGCCGCGCGAATTGCCGAAATTGTTGCCCGATAAGGTTGGATGTGCGGCGGGTTCGCAGCATTAATGGCGTGGCGGCCCGTTCCTGGCCAGAGAGATGACAACATAGTACTTATGAAGCCGAAGATTCTGGTCGTCGACGACGATATGGCACTCGCTGAGATGCTCACGATCGTCTTGCGCGGGGAAGGGTTCGACCCGCATGTGGTCGGCGACGGCACGCAGGCGCTAGCGGCGGTTCGTGAGCTCCGCCCCGATCTGGTGTTGCTGGACCTGATGCTGCCCGGTATGAACGGTATCGACGTATGCCGGGTGCTGCGGGCCGACTCCGGAGTTCCGATCGTCATGCTGACGGCGAAGACCGATACGGTCGACGTCGTGCTCGGTCTGGAGTCCGGGGCCGACGATTACATCGTCAAGCCCTTCAAGCCGAAGGAACTCGTCGCCCGGGTGCGTGCCCGCCTGCGCCGCACCGAGGAGGAGCCGGCGGAGCTGCTCTCCATCGCCGATATCGTCATCGATGTGCCCGCGCACAAGGTGACCCGCGGTGGCGCGCAGATCTCGCTGACGCCGCTGGAGTTCGATCTGCTGGTCGCGCTGGCCCGCAAGCCGCGCCAGGTCTTCACCCGTGAGGTGCTGCTCGAGCAGGTCTGGGGCTATCGGCACGCGGCCGACACCCGGCTGGTGAACGTGCACGTGCAGCGGCTGCGCGCGAAGGTGGAGAAGGATCCCGAGAACCCGGAGATCGTGCTGACCGTCCGCGGGGTTGGTTACAAGGCCGGACCACCGTGAGCGAGCGCAGCGAGCGAACCGAGGACACAGCCGAGTTGCTCGGTCATGTCGGAGCCGAGCGCCAGCGAGGCGTAGGCATGAGCGAGCGAACCGAGGACACAGCGTTCGCGAGAACGGCGCAGCCGAGCGCCAGCGAGGCGAAGCCGTGATCGGAGGCGACGCGGATCGTTCGACCGCATCGCCCGCAATGGTGCAGCGTCTCGAACGATCCCTCGCGCCGGTGGCGGCTTGGCTCAGGGAGGTCGGCAGCGCACTCGGCCACGTTTGGCGGCGTTCGCTGCAATTGCGCGTCATCGTGTCCACACTCACCCTGTCGCTGATCGTCATCACGATTCTCGGTGTGGTGCTGACCAGTCAGATCACCGACCGGTTGATCGACGCGAAGATCAACGGCGCGGTCGAGGAGATGGATCGCGCCCGCAATACGGTGGAGAGTCAGCTCGCCGGCGTGCACGACATCGGCACCCAGCAGCAGCGTCTCATCGATGCGCGCAATGCGCTGTCCAACCGCGGCGGCTCCGGCCAATCCACCGGCGTCGCAGGCAGTTTCGACTCGGCGCTGAGCCTGGTCGGCGGTACTCCGCAGCAGCAGATCTCGACCGGGCCGATCCAGGAGGTGCCCGAGGAACTGCGCCGGTTCGTAGCGCGCAATCAGGTCAGCTACCAGTTCGCGACGGTTGCCGATCCGGACGGCTACCACGGCCGCTCGCTGATCGTCGGCAGCCCGAGCGCGGAGATCCCGACGCTGCAGATCTACCTGATCTTCCCGCTGGCCAATGAGGAGCGCAGCCTGTCGCTGATGCGCGGCACCATGATGATCGGCGGCATCGTGCTGCTGGTGCTGTTGGCCGCGATCACCGCGCTGGTCACCCGGCAGGTGGTGTTGCCGATCCGCTCCGCCGCGCGGATCGCGGGTCGCTTCGCCGACGGGCGGCTCAAGGAACGCATGCTGGTGCGCGGCGAGGACGATATGGCGCGGCTGGCCCAGGCCTTCAACGAGATGGCCGAGAGTCTGTCCAACCAGATCAGTGAGTTGGCGGAGTTCGGGAATCTGCAGCGCCGCTTCACCTCCGATGTCAGCCATGAGCTGCGGACCCCGCTGACCACCGTCCGAATGGCCGCGGACCTGATCCACGGCAGCAGCGACGATCTGGATCCGGCGCTGGCGCGCAGCTCCGAACTGCTGGTCACCGAACTTGACCGGTTCGAGGGTCTGCTCAACGATCTGCTCGAGATCAGCCGCCACGACGCCGGTGTGGCCGAACTGCAGGTCGAATCGCTCGACGTGCGGATGTGCGCGCGGGCGGCGATCTCCACCGTGCGGCATCTGGCCAAGGAATCCGGTGTCGAGGTCGTCATCGATATGCCGGAGGATCCGCTGGTCGCCGAGGTCGATCCGCGGCGGGTGGAGCGGGTGCTGCGCAATCTGCTCGCCAACGCCATCGACCACAGCGAGGGCAAGCCGGTGCTGATCCGGATGCGCGGCGATGTCGAGGCCAATGCGGTCGCGGTGATCGTGCGCGACCAGGGCGTCGGCCTGCGGCCCGGTGAGGAGAAACTGGTCTTCAACCGGTTCTGGCGTTCGGATCCGTCGCGGATGCGGCGTTCCGGCGGTACCGGCCTCGGTCTATCGATCAGCGTCGAGGACGCGAATCTGCACGAGGGCAAGCTCGAGGCGTGGGGTGAAATCGGTATCGGCGCGAGCTTCCGGCTGACCCTGCCGCTGGTGCGCGGCAAGAAGTTGGGCGCGAGCCCGCTGCCGCTGGAACCGGTGCTGCGCAGGGCGTTGCCCGCGCCACCGGTCGACACGGACCCGGCCCTCGAGGCGAAGGTCACGGAGTTGGCGGTGGTTCGCATCGAGCTGAACGGCGCCGAGTCGACCCCGGTCCCGCGGATCGAAACCGAGCCGAGTGCCGTCGATGCGACGGACGCGGATGCCACCGACGCCGACTCGAACGGCGTCGGCTCGATCGGGTCCGCACCCACCAATGGCACGGTGGCGGCGGCCGATCCGGATGCCGCCACCGACGGCGACATCGTCGAACCAGAGCAGGCCGGGCGCGGCGCGTCCGGTGACACCGGGGACGTACAGTCATGAGGGTGCGTAGCTGGTTCCCGAAGCGCGTATCGCTGCGGCCGTCCGTGCTCGGCGCGGTCGCCGTCGCGACATTGCTGGTGCTCACCGGATGCGCGAGCCTGCCGGAGTCCTCGGCGCCGCAGGCGCTCGGCACCATCAATCGCGAACCCACCTCCGACGGTCCGCCGCCACCCATCGCCGGCCGCGATCCGGACCTGTTGCTGCGCGACTTCCTGCAGGCCACCGCGGATCCGGCGAACCGGCACCTGGCCGCACGCCAGTACATGACACAGTCGGCGTCGGCGCAGTGGGACGACACGGCGGGCACCCTGATCGTGGACAAGGCCGATACGCTGCGCGAGTCGCGCTCCGGCGATAAGGCGACCTACGTGATCCGGGCGCACAAGGTCGGCGAACTCGCTGCCGACGGCGCGTATCGAGCCATCGACGCGCCCCTGGAAAACAAGATCGAGATGACCAAGGTCGACGGCGAATGGCGCATCGATGAGCTGCCCGACGGCGTGGTGATGGAACAGACCGCGTTCGCCAAGTCCTATCGCCGCTACGTGCTGTACTTCATCGACCCCTCCGGCACCACCGTCGTACCGGATCTGCGCTGGATCTCGGTGGCCAAGAACCAGCTGACCCAGCGGCTGCTCAGCCTGCTCTCCGAGGGCACCCAGCCCGCGCTCGCCTCGGTGGTGCGCAATGAACTCGCGCCGCCGGTGACCGTGCGCGGCCCGATCACCAAGCCCAATAACGACGATACCGACGTCGGCGTCGGACTCGGCGGCGTGCGCATCGATTTCGCCGGTGCCTCCGCGCTGTCGCCGCGCGATAGGGAGCTCTTGGCCGGACAGGTGGTGCTCACGCTGGCGGGCGCCGAAATCCTCGGTCCGTACATGCTGTTGGCCGACGGTAAACCGTTCGACGATCGCTTCGCCGCCAACGGCTGGTCGGTCGCCGATGTCGAACAGCTGAGCCCGGCCGTCTACGCGCGCAACCAGATCGGGCTGCACGCCTTGCGCAACGGCTCGCTGGTGCAGGTCACCGATAGCGGCATGATCACCCCGCCCGGCTATTTCGGCGCGGTGAACAATCTGCAGTCGGTCGCACTGTCACCGGACGGTCAACTGGTCGCCGCCGTGGCCGACGCCGGTCGTCCGCCGCCGGAGCCGCCGCGCACCTTGATGGTCGGCAGCTATGGCGGCAATGCCTTTCCGGTCGCCGCGGGCTCGACCATCAGCAGGCCGTCCTGGAACGCCGACGGCACCGCCGCCTGGGCCGTCATCGATGGTGAACGGGTCATCCGCGCGGTCAACGATCGCGCCACCGCGACGGTCTCGGTCCAGGAGGTCGACACCTCAGCGCTGACGACCTCGCCCCAGGGGTCCGCGTTGCGGCTGCCCATCACCGAGTTGCGGATCTCCCGCACCGGGGTGCGGGCGGCGCTGATCGCCGACGGCAGGGTCTATCTCGCGGTGGTCGAGCGACGCCCGGACGGCAAGTACGCGCTCACCTCGCCGCTGCCACTCGCGCTGACGCTCAGCACCCGCGCGGTGTCGTTGAGTTGGCTCACCGCGGACACCATCGTCATTGCCAGGGAGGGCAATGTCGATCCGCTGTCGACTGTTTCGATCGACGGATCTCAGCCGAATCCGCAGATCAGCCAGAATCTGACCGCACCCGTCCGGGTGGTCAGCGCCTCCCCGGATGCCGAGTACGTCGGGGACTCCCGCGCCGTACTCCAACTCCAGTACAGCGAGCAGAGCACCGACCGCTTCTGGCGCGAGGTGCCGGGTCTCAACGGCGACAACTCGGTTCCAGTACTACCCGGCTGACCAAACGAGTACCGCGCCACCGGCATTCGGCCGATGCGAACCTGTCGGTGGGCGGGCGCAGACTACGGCGATGCGGACACTGCTGGACCTGATCCTGCCCGCGGCCTGTGCCGGATGCGGGACGGCCGGGGTCGGCTGGTGTGCGGAGTGTGCGGCGACCGTCGCCGGGCCACCGGTGCGGGTGCGGCCGCGCACCGATCCGGGCGTGCCGTGCTGGACGCTCGGGCCATATGCCGGTCCGGCGCGACGGGCGGTGCTCGCGGCGAAGGAACGCGGACGACGCGATCTGGGCGAGCCGCTGGGACTGGCGCTCGCGCACGGGCTGGGGCGGCTGCGCGATGGCGAGCGACCACTGGTGTTGGTGCCCGCGCCGAGTCGGCGGGCGGCGGCGCGGCGTCGCGGCGGGGATCCGGTATCGCGCATGGCGCACGCAGCGGCCGGGTGGCTGCCGGATTGCCGGGTGGTACCGATGTTGCGGGTGTGGTGGGGTGTGCGTGATTCGGTGGGCTTGACAACCAATGAGCGACAACACAATATCCGCGGTCGAGTAGTGGCCCGGCCCGGTCCAGGAGCCGGGCCGCGGATTTCGGCGAATACCGAGGTTGTGCTGGTCGACGACGTGCTGACGACCGGTGCGACCGCGCGCGAATCGGTCCGTGCGCTCAGCCGGATCGAAGTGCCGGTTTGTGCCGTGTTGGTGACGTGTTCGGCTTGACTCCGGAAAATTTGCGTGAACACTGGCGTACCGCCCGTTGTCGTACTAGCGTCGCGATCACACACCCGAACCGGGAGTTTGGAGGTGGCGCCTCGGACATCAAGTGCCGAGAGATTGTCGATCGGCACGGCTAATCCCGCCGCACGTACGTTGGTTTGTGTGGCCATATCCGGGAGGTACGCGTGACGACTTCTTCACGACCTTCAGTGAAAGTTGCCCCCTCTGTTAAAGAGGCTCAGTCATCGGTGCTGGATGACGGCACCCTGGAAGCAACAGATGAACCCACAGCGGACCGACCTCGAGCGCCTCGCGCCGATGTCGTGGTGAAGGGCCGCAATGTCGAGGTTCCTGACCATTACCGAATTTATGTCGCGGAGAAAATCTCCCGTCTCGAACGCTTCGATCCGTCCATTTTCCTCTTCGATGTGGAGTTGTTCCACGAGCGCAACCGTCGTCAGCGCAAGAGCTGCCAGCGCGTCGAGATCACCGCGCGCGGCAAGGGGCCGATCGTCCGGGCCGAGGCCTGCGCGGACAGCTTCTACGCGGCGCTCGAATCGGTGACCGCGAAGCTGGAAAGCCGATTGCGCCGGACGAAGGATCGGCGCCGGGTGCACTACGGGGACAAGACTCCCGTGTCGGTCGCCGAGGCCACCGCCGATCTGGTCGATGAGTCTCTGTTCGCGCCGGAGCACGGGACAACGACCGCGGCGCACGACCATCCCGAGGTCGAGGGCCGACGGTCCGCCGAACCGGAATCTCCGGATTACGCGGCCGGTCCCGGCCATATCGTTCGAACCAAGGTCCACACCGCGACCCCGATGTCCGTCGACGACGCCCTCTATCAAATGGAGCTCGTCGGTCACGACTTCTTCCTCTTCCAAGACAAAGAGACCGACCGACCGTCGGTTGTCTATCGTCGGCACGCGTTCGACTACGGCCTGATCCGGCTAGCGTAGGTTCTCCGTATCTCCGGGTATTCAGCCGACGGGTTGGGTGCCCGGAGATTTTGCGTTCAGGTGCCACTGATTTGGTACGCACATGGGGAACTCGTCGGGTACGTCCAGAATTCAGCCGGGTGCTGGACCGGCGGCTCGCGACGACACGGTCGTGGTACTTACGACCGGCCTAAGGTCCGGGGTGGCGGGGGAGCTCTCGGAAAAAGGTTCTGTGCAGCAAGGAATCTCGGCGTCGCGGGCGCATCGCCTGCACCATCACCAGATCGGCGAAGGTCTCCGCATCGCGTTCCCGAGCCGATTCGTAGTCACTGCGTCCGAGCACATACGCGATGGACTCCGGCGAGATCGAGGGCAGCAGTTCGGCGATGGCGGTCAGCGGCCGGGGCGGCGGTGTGGGTTGTGCGGTGGCCGATTCCGGTCCGTGGCCGAGCAGCATATGACCCAGTTCGTGCACGATGATGTGCTCGGCATGCCATTCGGTGGTGTCGGCGCCGTAGACGATGATGTCGCTGTCGTACTTGGCAATCCACAGACCGCTGCCGGTGCCGCAGCCGGTGCCGGCCAGCAATGCGGTGTCGACGGGTTGCAGGGTGATGGTGCGACCGCGATGGTCGGCGACGGCGTCGAGGTAGTCGGTCAGATCCCAGGGCGACGGTATCGGTACGTCCCGGGACACTTCCCGAAATCGGTTCTGCATACCGGGCATTCGATGAATCTCCTACAGCGTTGCGGGTCCGGCCCCGTGTAGGAGACGATGCTACCGAGTGTTCGGAAACCGTTCGATCTGTGGTCGGTCCGGCACTGGTTGATCCGTGCTCGCGATGAGCGCGGTCAGCGTCGTGAGATCGACATCGGAGCCGCGCAGCGCGATGCTGGCGACATTGGCGTCGCGCATGGTGGCCAGGAGTTCGAGTTCGCGATCGATTGCGGCCGCCGCGGGTCCGGAGCTGGTCAGGTAGTCGGGGCTCACGCCGAAGCAGTGCGCGATCGCGATCAGCAGGTCGGATCCGACTGGTGCGGCGTCGAATTCGCCGCGGCGCAAACGGTCGATCCGGCTCACCGGGACGTCGCGGCCCAGCTGCGCGCCGACCTGTTCGGCCACCGAGGCCGTCGTGCGCTCGGGCTGCGAACGCGGGTGCACGGTGGCGAATAGTCGATTCACCTTGTGGCTGAGCGTCATTCGCGCTCGGCCCGTCGCATCGTCGGTCATCTACTCGCCCTCTACTGCTTACCGTTTCGAATCGATGCCGCGCCGGGATCGGCCGCCAGCCAGCGTGCCCGGAATCGGGCCTCGGTCGCGGTGTCCACGTCCTCGGCGCGCCCGGCCAGCCAGCGACGATACCGACGTTCCGCCAGTTCGGCGGGATCGCTCGACGCCGCGGGGACATCGAGCAGATGGGAGAACGCCATCGCGACCAAGGGGCGCAGCGGCCGCCCCGGACCGCCGTTGCGTTCCAGCATCGCGGTGGCGTAGCGCGCGGACAGCCGGGAGACGACCCCGTTGAGATCCGAAATCGCCGACACCAGATGGGGTTCGGTGGTCCGACCGCGCTCGACCGCGTCATTGAGCCGACCGGCGGCGGCGAGTAGGCCGGTCAGATCCGCGAGCTCGAAGCGGATCGAGTCGGGGCCGGAGACGATCGACTCGCCGGTGCTCGCGGTGTGTGCCGCGGTTTCGCCCGCGGTCGGTTCGCCGCCCGCGTAGGTGCGTGCCGCACTGCCGGGCAGCCAGCGCAGTGGCGCGTCGAGTTTGTTCAGGGTGTGCGTGCTGATCGTCGCATCGCCGTCTTCGATTTTCCGGATCGTCGGCGCGGAGGGCCCGCCCAGATCGCCGATCTGCATCTGTGTGAGGCCGAGTTCGTCCCGGCGTTCCTTGATGATGCGGCCGAAGCGCTTCTGTCGCGACAGCTCCGAAGGGCTTTGCATAGTGAGCCTCATGCTAGAGCTCTTTTGGGCGAAAAGACAACTTCATAGAAAAGGTTTGAAAAACTAATAGAAAGATTGCTACTGTTCGTTCGCGCTGAAAGGTGTCGACGTCGGCCTTGCGTTCCGGGACGAGCAGGGGCGTTCGCCGGGACGGGCGCATCCGGTCTGCTGCGCAATGGCGCGCGGTAGGCCGGACTCCGCCGCCTCCGCGGACCTCGCCGGTCGTGGGTGCTCGGGGATTTGCGTCGTGGGCAAGGCGATAAGCCGTCGGATCCGTTCAGGGCGTGATCCGGTGAGTTGTCCATGGCTTGTGGACTCGGTTGGCGCGCGGCAGGTCGGTCCTGCGGGACAGTGGCCCGGCTCAGCGGCCGAATGGAGGGGATCGCTGAGCCGGGTGCCGTCGGGTGTCGGCTAGAGGCTTGGATCTCGGTCTCGACGCCGGGTGTGAGGGGTACACGGTGACGAGGGCGTGCGCCGAGCGCACCACCGGCGAGGTGATGGGGGAATCGGCCGAGAAGATGGCTCGCGTGCATGGGATCAGCCGGGCGGATCAGGACGAGTTCGCGGTGCGCTCGCATCACCGGGCCGCCGCGGCCATCGATTCGGGGCGTTTCGATGGCGAGGTGTTGCGGGTGCGCACGCCCGAGGGCGCGGACATCACGCGCGACGGGCTCTGATTGCCGTGGGAGCGATCAGTGTGAGTGCTGGTACGGCCTAAGGGGGCGGAGGGGCGGGCGAGTAGGTTTCGTGGTGGATGGCGTCGGTCAGGGGGCGGCCGGTGCGCCAGCCGAAACGTTCCAGGTCGGGGATCTGCTGGAATTCGTGAACCGGGCCGACGCAGAGCCAGGCGACGGTGCGGATGCCGTCGGGGAGGCCGACCAGGTCGGCCAGGAATTCCGCGTCGTAGAACGAGACCCATCCGACGCCGACCTGTTCGGCGGTCGCGGCCAGCCAGAGGTTCTGGATCGCGAGAACCGCTGAATAGATGCCGGTTTCGGGGACGGTGGCGCGGCCGAGCACCTGCGGGCCGCCGCGGTCGTGGTCATAGGTGACCACGATGCCGGTACCGCTCTCGGTGATGCCCTCGATCTTGATCGGCTCGAAGGTCGCCGCCCGCTCCGGCGGCAGTGCGTCGCGGAATTCGATCCGCTTCTCGGCGACATGATCGGCGAACTTCCGTAGCGTCGCCGCCTCGCGCACCACCACGAAGTCCCACGGTTGCGAGTTGCCAACACTGGGCGCCCGATGCGCGGCATCCAAAATCCGCCACATCGTCGCATCGTCGACGAGGTCCCCGGTGAACTCCGCACGCACATCGCGCCGCAACCGAATGGCCTCGTAAACACTGATGTCCGCAACACCCACCTGCCCAGTCAACCACCAGCGAATGACCACCCTCGACGCAGGTCAACGCCCGCCGCCGGCTGCGTGCCCGGTGGCTGCGCGCGTACCAGATGACCGTCACCGGACGGACGGGCCGCACACTCGTCTCCTAACAGTGCGGACCGTTCCGGACGGGATCGGGGACGGCGAAGGCGCCCGCCAATTTTGGTGGGCGCCTTCGTTTTCCGAGAGCAGGTCTCAGCCGATGGGCAGGGCACGCTTGGCGAAGCGGCGGCGCCCATCGGCGAGGGCGGTGCGCAGGCCGCGGCGCTTGCCGGTGACCGGGTCGAAGCTCGGCACGGCATTGCCTTCGAACTTGCGCTCCGAGGCGGTCTCGGGGGCATCGTCGGCGGTCGCGCGCAGGTACTTGTTCGGCAGCGCCAGCTTGAGGATGGTGCGCCAGGACTTGTAGTACTGCACCGGGAGCGAGCCTGTGGTGTAGGGCAGGTCGTACTTCTCGGCCAGGGCGCGCACGCGCACCGCGATCTCGGCGTAGCGATTGCTCGGCAGATCCGGGAAGAGGTGGTGCTCGATCTGGTGGCTCAGGTTGCCGGACATGAAGTGCGTGATCGGACCACCGGAGATATTGGCGCTGCCCAGCATCTGGCGCAGGTACCACTGGCCCTTGGATTCACCTTCGATATCGGCCTTGGTGAACTTCTCCGCGCCGTCGGGGAAGTGGCCGCAGAAGATCACCGCGTTGGTCCAGACATTGCGGATCATATTGGCGGCCAGGTTCGCGGTGAGCGTCGAGACGAACGCGGGCCCGGTCAGCAGCGGGAACAGCAGGTAATCCTTGCCGACCTGCTTGCCGATCTTGACCAGCACCTCGCGGCGCTTGACCTCGAACTCGGCCCGCTCGGGCGAGCCTTCCTTCAAACGGCCGATCTTACCGAGCTCCAGATGCTGGATCGCGACGCCGTATTCGAAGAACAGCTGCAACACCAGGTTGTAGACCGGATTGCCGATATTGAACGGCTTCCAGCGCTGGTCCCGGGTGACGCGCAGCAGGCCGTAGCCGATGTCGTCGTCCATGCCGAGCACGTTGGTGTACTTGTGGTGCAGGTAGTTGTGCGTGTGCTTCCAGTGCTTGGACGGGCCGGTGTTATCCCATTCCCACGAGCTGGAGTGGACCTCGGGATCGTTCATCCAGTCCCACTGCCCGTGCATGACGTTGTGCCCGATCTCCATGTTCTCGATGATCTTGGCGGTGCTGAGCAGGGCGACGCCCGCGAACCAGGCGGGCGGCAGGAAGCTGGCGAAGAGCACCGCGCGCCCGCTGATCTCGAGCGCCCGCTGCAACCGGATGACATTGCGGATGTACCGTGCGTCCCGCTCACCACGCGAGTCCTCGATATCCCGGCGGATCGCGTCGAATTCCGCGCCGAGTGCCTCCACGTCAGCTTCGGTGAGGTGCGCGTATTCCTTGACATCCGAGATCGCCATGGTGGTTACAGTACCGTAGGTTACGAGACCGTAGGTTATGAGGAGCGTCACCTAAATGTGGTAAATCCCCTATTGCGAATGTGTCCTCGGGATGCTATATCACTTGCGGCGTCGAATGCGCCGGATCGCCCGCTCCCGCATGGCTTTGCGCTGCAACGTGGTCTTTTCCTGACGCGCCTTCTCCTGCAGCGCCAGCTTGGCCTCGCGCAGCACTTCCTTCTCGTGCCTGGCCTTCTCCCGCAACACCACCTTGGCCTCGTTCAGCGCCGAACGCAGACCGCGGCGCTTACCGGTCTCGGGGTCGATGGGCAGCCAGTGCGTCTCGTTCCACTTGTCGGCCAACTGCTCGGCCGTCGGCATCGAGGGCATGGCGGGCAACGAGACCCCCGCGAACTTGCGCTCCGAGGAGGTCTCCGGCGCGTCGTCCGCGGTGCGCTTGAGGAAGCGGTCCGGCAGCGCGAGCTTGTGGATGGTCCGGAAGGCCAGCAGATACTGCTTGCCGAGCGAGCCGGTGGTGTAGGGCAGGTCGTACTTATCGCACAGTTCGCGGACCCGCTCGGCGATCTCCGGATACCGGTTGCTCGGCAGGTCGGGGAACAGGTGATGTTCGATCTGGTAGCAGAGGTTGCCGCTCATGAAGGCCATCGCGGGTCCGGCCTTGAAGTTGGCGCTGCCGAGCATCTGGCGCAGGTACCACTCGCCGCTGGTCTCGCCCTCGAGCTGCTCGATGGTGAATTTCTCGGCGCCGTCGGGGAAGTGGCCGCAGAAGATCACCGCGTACGCCCACAGGTTGCGCACCAGGTTGGCGGTCGCGTTCGCCTTGAGTGTCGACATGAAGGCCGGTCCGGTGAGCGCCGGGTAGAACAGGAAGTCCTTCGCCACCTGGCGGGTGATCTTGCGGGCGAACTCCTTGTTCGGCTCCGACGTCAGCTGCTTGGGCGCGCCGGACATTTCCTTCTCGATATCCCAGTCGTGCAGCGCGATACCCCATTCGAAGGTCGCGGCGAGCAGGATGTTCGCGAACGGCTGGACCAGGTGGACCGGCCGCCACTCCTCGTCGCGGGTCATCCGCAGGATGCCGAACCCGAGGTCCTCGTCCTTGCCGAGCACATTGGTATAGGTGTGGTGGGAGTAGTTGTGCGCCCGCCGCCACTGCGACGAAGGCCCGGTCATATCCCATTCCCATGAGCTGGAGTGGATCTCGGGATCGTTCATCCAGTCCCATTGCCCGTGGCTGATGTTGTGCCCGAGTTCCATATTCTCGATGATCTTGGCGACCGACAGCAATGCCGTTCCGGTCAGCCAGGCCCAGCGGTTGCGGCTGCCGAACAGCACTGCGCGCGCGACGACTTCGAGGCCGCGCTGCGCGGCGATGGTGCGCCGGATGTACTTCGCGTCACGTTCGCCGCGGGACAATTCGACGGAGCGTCGAATGGAATCGAGTTCCTGGCCCAGTGTTTCGATGTCGGCCGCCGTGAGATGGGCGAACGCCTTGATATCGGTGATGGCCACCGGGGTCCTTTCCCTGACTGGATGTACCTCGAGGGTACCTGTCGGATCCTCCCGACGGTGCGGCTGCGTGTGTGCTGTCTCAGACGTCGAGCGTGCAGTCGCCCGCCGCGGCCGAGATGCAGGTCTGCACCTTGTCGCCCTCGCGGCGCTCGTCACCGTTGCGCAGATCGCGGGTATGCCCGGAAGTCAATGTCACGACACAGGTCTGGCAGATACCCATCCGGCAGCCGAACGGCATCTGCACACCGACGGTCTCGCCCGCCTCCAGCAGGCTGGTCGCGCCGTCGACTTCCGCGGTGCGCCCGGTCTTGCCGAAGGTGACGGTGCCGCCCTCACCGACGGCAGAACGCTCGATCTCGAATCGCTCCACGTTCACGCGATCGCTGATGCCCGCATCGCGCCAGTGGTGCTCGATCTCGTCGAGCATGGCGGCCGGGCCGCAAGCCCAGGTCTGGCGCTCCCGCCAGTCCGGGAAGTGCTCGTCCAGCGCGGTCAGCGAGAAGCGGCCGTGCTCGTCGGTGAGGTGCAGGTGCGAGGAGAAGCTGGGGCGGCGATCGTGCAGATCACGCAGTTCGGCGCCGAACATCACGTCGTCGAGGGTTCGTGCGGAGTGCACGTGCACCACATCGGTGACCACATCGCGGCGGTCCAACGCGCGCAGCATGGCCATGACCGGGGTGATGCCGCTGCCCGCGGTGAGGAACAGCACCTTCTCCGGCGGTGGCGAGGGCAGTACGAAACCGCCCTGCGGTGCGGCCAGCCGGACCACGGTGCCCGCGGCGACACCGCTGACCAGATGACTGGACAGAAAGCCCTCGGGCATCGCCTTCACCGCGATGGAGATGAGCCGCTTACCGCGATGTTCCGGATCGGTCCAGTTCGGCGGGCAGGTCAGCGAGTACGAACGCCAGTGCCAGCGGCCCTCGACCAGGATGCCGATGCCGATGTACTGACCAGGCTCGTATTTCCAGTCGAAGCCCCAGCCCGGCTTGATGACCAGGGTGGCCGAGTCCGCGGTCTCCTTGCGCACCTCGACAATTCGGCCGCGCAGCTCCCGGGCGGACCACAGCGGATTCGCCAGGTGCAGATAGTCGTCGGGCAGCAGCGGGGTGGTGACGCGCGCGACGGCTCCGCGCAGCACGTTCAGCCGTCCGCCGCGCTCGGCGACCTCGGCCGCCGGAGCCTCCAGCCATTCCTTGACCGTCCGCACCGAGGATGCCGCTTTTCTCAAGACCATTGCCGCCGTTCGTCTCCCTGTCGTAGCGGCCACCAGTGGGCCCGCCTCGCAGCCAGGTTACGGCATCGTAGGTTAGCGCGGAGTGTCGAGGTTGTTCGTCACAGAAGTTCGAGCAGAAATGGCAGTTCCTGCGCGGCATACCAGGCGAGCTGATGGTCCTCGGCATCGCCGAGCACGAATTCGGCGTCGGTGTCGCCGAGATCGGCGGCGTCGACGACATCGACCGCCTTGGCCACCTCTGGTTCGGCCTCGGCCAGGTCGACGTGCACCGAGGCGATTCGGTCGTAGGTGATCGGTCCGGCCAGGCGAACCACCGCGTCGTCCAGGTCAGGGCGCAACTTCGCGCCGGTCACATCGGCCGCGATGACCGCGCGCCGGTAGACCGGGCTGTGGTAGGTCGCGGCCGGTGCGGGGCTGTCGGCGTCCGCCGATTCGGCGTCATCGGCGTCATCGGCCGCCTCGGCGGCGTCCTCGCGCTCGGCGGCCAGCAGTCGCAGCGAGGCCCGCGCGGCCTCGGCCATCGCCACCTCGGCCAACTCCTCGTCATCGCCGGAGGCGTAGGCCTCGCGCAGCGTCGGCGTGACCGCGAAGGCGGTGCCGCCGACCGGGAGCAATTCCCGGTTCGCGACGAGCTCACGCAGCATCGGCACGGTGGTGGGGACATACACCCGCAGGGTGTTCTGATCAGACGCAGGCACCGAGCATCTCCTCCATGGACTCGTGCACCGACGCGGCCAGCACATCGATATCGGCCATCGCGTCGCGGTCGGCGTTGAGTCCGTAGAAGACGCGTCCGTCATAGGACGTGATCCCGATGCTCGAGGCCTGGTTGCGCAGCAGCGGCGACACCGGATACATCTCCAGCATCCGCGCGCCGCCGATGTACATCGGGGTCTGCGGACCCGGTGCGTTGGTGATCACCAGATTGAACGTGTGCTCTGCGAACGTACTCGCCGCCCGCACGCTCATCGCGTGCAGGCTGGCCGGAGCGAATCCGGCCAGGTGCACCAGGGTGCGCGCGCGGACACCGCGCTGGTGCTTGCTGTTGGCCTCGGTGGCATGGGAGATGTGCGATATCCGCATCACCGGATTCGGTTCGCCCACCGGGAGATCGATGAGGAACGAGGACACCTCGCTGGCCGGTTTGAGCTGGTCATCGATGCCCTCGACATAGACCGACATCGGCACCACCGCGCGCAGCACGGTCGATTCGGTGAGCGCCTCACCCCGGGAGAGCAGCCAGTTGCGCAGCGCGCCGGTGACCACGGCCAGGATCACGTCGTTGATCGAGCAGTCGAAGCGCTTGCGGATCTTGCGGTAGTCCTCCAGATCCGTGCGCACCACATCGAAGCGCCGGTTACGCGAGGTCTTGGCGTTCAACGGACTGTCCGGTGCGCCGATGGTGGCCGCGCGCACGGCCGAGACCACCGAGTCCACCGCCTTGCCCGTGGTGGCGACCACCGAGAACGCGTGCGCGCTCGCATCGCGGGCGACCTCGAGCGCCCCACGCGGCTGGGCTGCCAGCTGGGCGAGCGCGCCGACCAGCAGCTCCATCTCGTTGGGTTCGCGCGGTGCGATCCAGGCGTCGTCGGCGATATCGCGCGGCGAGGCGCTGGTGTCGAGGATGACGTGCCCGATCTCGAGCGCGGTATCCCCGTCGACCAGCGCCGAATGCGATTTGGTGAAAATCGCGGACCGACCCTCCGCGAGTCCCTCGATCAGATACATCTCCCACAGCGGCCGGCTCTGATCGAGCGGTCGCGATGCCAGCCTGGCCACCAGATCGTGCAGCTGGCAGTCGGTGCCCGGAGCGGGCAGCGCGGAGCGGCGGATGTGATAGGTGATGTCGAAGTGGCTGTCCTCGACCCAGACCGGGCGGCCGAGCGCGAACGGGATTTCGCGCACCTTCCTGCGATAGCGGGGGACCAGGGAGAGCCTGCTCTCCACCAGATCGACCAGCCGGTCGTAGTCCAGCGCCGGTTCCCCCTGCGCGGTGTCGTTGCCTCGGACGATCGCGAGAGAGCCGATATGGATCGGATTGCTACTCGACTCGAGCCGATAGAACGATGTGTCCTGCGGCGTCAATCTCGTGATCACGCTGCCAGGTGCTCCTTTCGGTGTGGCTCCCACCCGAGCCGTTCCCACGCCCATTGTGGTCGCCCACAACGGTTCGTCCTGCCCCCTGTGGCATTTCTAGCGATATCCGCACACCCCTTTACCCGGACCCAGGATCCGTGGGAGGTTTCATCGGCTCGGTTCCGGGGAACTCGATTCGATCACAGCGAACGAGGTACCGTGCGGGACATGCCCAAGGCCGCGCTGCCCTTTATGTCATCGCATGCCATCCGACCTCAGCAGATGAGATTGTCGCGGCCGGTACAGCGGACGACTTACATCGTATGACACCGACAGTGCGGCGGGTTCGACTCCAATTCGATTGGCCCGAAGTTCTCGTCGGGTCGTGTGCGACACACGGGTACGGTGAGAAGAAACGGCTGCCGCCTAGGTGGTGGCGGGTACTGCGCTATGTCGCTGGTCCACGGCGCCGACCGTTTCGAGCGACCTGCATGCAGTCGCTACGGACTACCATGGGCGCCGCATTACCATGAACTGTGCCGCGGATTCCGCCATGCTCGGCGGGGGCCCGCGTGCACACTGCCCGACCGGGTGACGGCCGAACATTTGACACACCGACCAGAGGACTGACGAGACCCGTGCCTGCGCTGACACTGACGAGGTTGCTACGGATTGGTGAGGGACGCACGGTCAAGCGGCTCGCCCACCTCGCGGACGAGGTCCTCGCGCTCGGGCCCGAGATCGAGGAGTACACCGACGCCGAACTGCGTGCCAAGACCGACGAGTTCAAGGACCGCTACGCGGACGGCGAATCGCTGGACGATCTGCTGCTCGAGGCGTTCGCGGTGGCCCGCGAGGCGTCCTGGCGGGTGCTGAACCAGAAGCCCTACAAGGTGCAGGTGATGGGCGGTGCCTCGCTGCACCTCGGCAATATCTCCGAGATGAAGACCGGTGAGGGCAAGACGCTCACCTCGGTGCTCGCCGCCTACCTGAATGCGATCAGCGGCGACGGCGTGCATATCGTCACCACCAACGACTACCTCGCCAAGCGCGACTCGGAGTGGATGGGTCGCGTACACCGCTTCCTCGGCCTCACCGTCGGTGTGATCCTGTCCGGCATGACGCCGGCCGAGCGTCGCGTGTCCTACAACTCCGACATCACCTACGGCACGAACAACGAATTCGGCTTCGACTACTTGCGCGACAACATGACCCACTCGCTGGACGATCTGGTCCAGCGTGGGCACAACTTCGCCATCGTCGACGAGGTCGACTCGATCCTCATCGACGAGGCCCGCACCCCGCTGATCATCTCCGGTCCCGCGGACGCCTCGAGCAAGTGGTACGCCGAATTCGCGCGCATCGCACCGCTGCTGAAGAAGGACCTGCACTACGAGGTCGATATCAAGAAGCGCACCATCGGCGTGCACGAGGCGGGCGTGGAGTACGTCGAGGATCAGCTCGGCATCGACAACCTCTACGAGGCCGCCAATTCGCCGCTGGTCAGCTACCTGAACAACGCCATCAAGGCCAAGGAGCTCTACAACCGGGACAAGGACTACATCGTCCGCGACGGCGAGGTCATCATCGTCGACGAGTTCACCGGTCGCATTCTGGTCGGACGCCGCTACAACGAGGGCATGCACCAGGCCATCGAGGCCAAGGAGGGGGTGGAGATCCAGCCGGAGAACCAGACCCTGGCCACGATCACGTTGCAGAACTACTTCCGCCTCTACGAGAAGCTCTCCGGTATGACCGGTACCGCCGAGACCGAGGCCGCCGAACTGCACCAGATCTATGCCCTCGGCGTGGTCCCGATCCCGACGAACAGGCCGATGGTCCGCGCGGATCAGTCGGACCTGATCTACAAGACCGAAGAGGCCAAGTTCGCGGCCGTGGTCGACGACGTCACCGAGCGGCACGAAAAGGGACAGCCGGTGCTGATCGGTACCACCAGCGTCGAGCGCTCGGAGTATCTGTCCAAGCAGTTCACCAAGCGCGGCATAGCGCACAACGTGCTCAACGCGAAGTTCCACGAGAAGGAAGCCGAGATCATCGCCGAGGCCGGTCGGCCCGGCGCGGTCACGGTCGCGACGAATATGGCCGGTCGTGGTACCGACGTCGTACTCGGCGGCAACCCGGACATCATCACCGACATCATCCTGCGCAAGGAGGGTCTGGATCCGGTGGAGACGCCGGACGAGTACCAGGCCGCATGGTTGCCGACGCTGGAGCGGGTCAAGGAGCAGACCGCCGAGGACGCCGATCTGGTGCGCGAGGCGGGCGGTCTGTACGTACTCGGCACCGAGCGGCACGAGTCGCGGCGTATCGACAACCAGCTGCGCGGTCGTTCCGGTCGCCAGGGTGACCCCGGTGAGTCCCGGTTCTACCTGTCGCTGGGCGACGAGCTGATGCGGCGCTTCAATGGTGCGGCGCTCGAGGCCATCATGACCAGGCTGAACCTGCCCGATGATGTGCCGATCGAGGCGAAGATGGTCTCCAAGGCCATCAAGAGCGCGCAGACCCAGGTCGAGCAGCAGAACTTCGAGATCCGCAAGAACGTGCTCAAGTACGACGAGGTGATGAACCAGCAGCGCACCGTCATCTACGGCGAGCGCAACCGGATCCTGCGCGGCGAGGATATGGAGGGCCAGGTCCAGGAGATGATCACCGACGTGGTCATCGCCTATGTCAACGGCGCCACCGCGGAGGGCTACGTCGAGGACTGGGATCTGGACAAGCTGTGGACCGCGCTGAAGACGCTGTACCCGGTGAACGTGGACGACAAGGAGCTGACCGGCGAGACCGGTGTCGGCGAAGCGGGCGACCTGACCAAGGAAGAGCTGGTCGAGGCGCTGCTCGATGACGCACACGACGCCTACGACAAGCGCGAGCAGCAGATCGACGGTCTGGCCGGTGACGGCTCGATGCGCAATCTCGAACGCCAGGTGCTGCTTTCGGTGCTGGACCGCAAGTGGCGCGAACACCTCTACGAGATGGACTACCTCAAGGAGGGCATCGGCCTGCGTGCCATGGCGCAGCGTGATCCGCTGGTCGAGTACCAGCGCGAGGGCTTCGACATGTTCGCCGCGATGCTCGAGGGCCTGAAGGAGGAGTCGGTCGGCTTCCTGTTCAACCTGCAGGTCGAGGTGCAGCAGCCGGAGCCCGAGGGCGTCGCGATCGATCCGGGCCTGCGTTCCCCGGTCGGTGCGGCCCCGCGTCCGCTGCCGACCCAGGAGGCCCCGGTCGTCAATGGCGCGCCGGCGGCCCTGCGCGCCAAGGGCATCGGCGACACCCGCCCGAATAACGGCTTCAGCTACTCGGGGCCGGACGAGGGCGGCCACGCCGCGACCCATAGCGACGTCGAGGAGTACGGCGACGGCTCCACCCGCCGCGAGCGCCGCGAGGCGGCCCGCGCGCAGGCCAAGCCGAAGCGGGCGCCGAAGACGCGTCGTCGGCACTGACGCTCGAACCACGAAGGCGCACTTGGGCTCGGAGTCCAAGGGCGCCTTCGTCGTCTCTGGCTCAGGTGTCTAGCGCTCGTAAAAATCGCGACGGTGCCCGGCGGTAATGACGAGGATGATCAGCTTGCCGTCATCGACTTCGTAAACCAGGCGGTAGTTGCCGACGCGTAGTCGGAATCCTGGGCGGCCGGCAAGAGCCTTGACGTCTACCCCGTCGCGTCGGTATGCGGCAGTCGACGCTCAATTACCAGGGATCGTTAGAGCTCAGGGCTGCTAGCAGCAGGCGGATGGCGGCGACGCGACGTTCCTTGCCGGGCAACGTATCCAGGGCGCATTCGGGGTCGGCGGGCGGACCGAGATGGGTACAGCCGCGCGGACAGTCCTCGATGGCAGCGGCCAGGTCGGTGAAGGCGGCGATGACATCGTCGGGGGTGATGTGCGCCAGGCCGAAGGACCGAACGCCGGGGGTGTCGATGACCCAGCCGCCGTCGGGCAGGGGCAGGGCGACGGATTGGGTGGAGGTGTGTTTGCCCTTGCCGACGCCGGAGACCTCGCCGACGGCTCGATCCGCGTCCGGCACAAGGCGATTCACCAATGTCGACTTGCCGACACCGGAGTGGCCGATGAAGGCGGTGAGGCGATCGGTGAGTAGTTCGAGGACCGGTTCGAAGGAGTCGTCGATGCCGCCGTAGATGATGGTGAGCTCGAGATCATCGAAGGCGGCGGCGAATTCGGATTCGGCGGCCAGATCGTGTTTGGTCAGGCACAGAATCGGTTGCAGCCCACCGGCATACGCGGCGACCATGCAGCGTTCGACGAATCCGGTACGCGGCGGCGGGTCGGCGAGCGCGACCACGATGAACAGTTGTTCGGCGTTGCCGACCACGATCCGTTCGAAGGGGTCGGTGTCATCGGCCGTGCGGCGCAACACTGTCCGGCGTTCGGCGACGCGGACGATGCGGGCGAGGGTGTCGGTTTTTCCGGAGGTGTCGCCGACCACGTCGACCTGATCGCCGACCACGATCGGCGTGCGGCCGAGTTCCCTGGCCCGCATGGCGACGATCAACCTGTCCGGATCGCCACCGAGCACACAACCCCAGCGGCCGCGGTCCACCGAAACGACCATGGCCGACTCCGCGTCATTGTGCTGCGGACGGGTTTTCGTGCGCGGACGAGACGACTTGCCCGGGCGCACCCGGACATCCGACTCGTCGTACTCGCGCTTCCTCAGCGCGCCGCTCCTTGATCCGAGAGCGTGGGATCCAGCATTCGCTGCCACAAACCGACGAATCCGGGCAATGTCTTGGCCGTGGTCCCGATGTCCTCGATCGACACGCCCGGCACCTTCAGTCCGAGAATCGTACCGGCCGTTGCCATTCGGTGGTCGGCGTAGGAATGCCAGGTGCCACCGTGCAGCGGGGCGGGAGTGATCTCCAGCCCGTCCTCGGTCTCGGTGACATTGCCGCCGAGCCGGTTGATCTCGGTGGACAGCGCCGCGAGCCGGTCGGTCTCGTGTCCGCGCAGATGCGCGATGCCGCGCAGCCAGGACGGCGAATCCGCGAGCGCCGCAAGGGCGGCCACGGTCGGGGTCAGCTCGCCCACATCGTGCAGATCGATATCGATACCGGCGAGTCGCTCGGGGCCGCGCACGGTCAGCACACCGTCGAAGCGGCGCACCTCGGCGCCCATGCGCACCAGGATCTCCCGGATCACATCGCCGGGTTGCGTGGTGATCTGTGGCCAGTGCGGGATGCGGACCTCACCGCCGGTGATGGCGGCGGCGGCCAGGAACGGCGTGGCATTGGACAGGTCGGGCTCCACATCCCAGTCCACCGCGCGGATCGGGCCCGGCGCCACGGTCCAGGTCTGGGCCTTGCGACTGTCGGAGGGGGCCTCGACCGCGACATCGGCTCGCCGCAGCATCTCCACCGTCATCTCGATATGCGGCATCGAGGGCAGTGCCTTACCGCTGTGGTGCACCACCACACCCTCGTCGAAGCGGGCCGCCGACAGCAGCAGACCGGAGACGAACTGGGAGGAACCGGAGGCATCGATGGTGACCGCGCCGCCGCGCAGCGCGCCCTTGCCGTGCACGGTGAACGGCAGACCGTCGCCGTCGATATCGGCGCCTATGCGGCGCAGTGCGTCCAGGATGGTGCCGAGCGGGCGGACCCTGGCCTGTTCGTCGCCATCGAAGGCGACAGCACCGGTGGCCAGGGTCGCGACCGGCGGCAGGAAGCGCATCACGGTGCCCGCCAGTCCGCAGTCGACGGTGCCGCCGTGCAGCGGGGCGGGCGTCACGGTCAGCGTGTCACCGTCGCCCTCGATCCGCGCACCGAGCGCGCGCAGGGCATTGATCATCAGGTCGGTATCGCGGCTGCGCAGCGCGCCGGAGAGGGTCGACGGGCCGTCGGCCAACGCGGCCAGAATCAATGCCCGGTTCGTGATCGATTTCGATCCGGGCAGGGTCACGGTCGCGTGCACGGGTACATCGACATGGGGCGCTGGCCAGAAACTCACCTGTCTATCTTCGCCCATCGCCAACCCGGACACACGGGCGGTTGCCGAACTCTCAGCAAAATCGTCCGTACCACGGGCCACAGCCGCCGCACCGGTCGCGGCGACCGATGCGGCGTCCGGCGGTTTACTTGTGGCGTCCGTGCAGGATCGGGACCAGGCGGCGGAGCAGCTTCATCGTGGACTGGGTGCGCGAGTAGCTGAGCAGCGCCATGCCGGGAATCGTGAAGCGCTGCATCGCAATCGAATGCGGGCGGGAGAATTCGCGCAGGCCGGGCTCGCCGTGGATGCGGCCGATACCGGACTCGCCGACACCGCCGAAGGGCAGGCCCGCGATGGCGGCGAAGGCCAGCACCGAATTCACCGAGGTGGCGCCGACGCGCAGCCGACGCGCGATCTCCAGGCCGTTCTTCTTCGAGTAGACCGCCGAGGACAGGCCGTACTTGGACTTATTGGCCAGTTCCACGGCCTCGTCCACACCGTTCACCGTGCGGATGGTGACGGTCGGGCCGAAGGTCTCCTCGGCGACGGCCTCGGAGTTCTCGTCCACATCGACCAGCACGACCGGCTCGATGAACGGGCCCTTCACCGACTCCGGACCGCCGAGCACCGCGGTGCCGCCGTTCTTCAGCGCGTCGTCGATGTGGCGGCGCACGATATCGATCTGGCTGGGCATGGTCATCGGACCGTAGGCCGCGCCGGCGCCCGAGCCCGGTTTGATGTCCTTCAGGATGCGCTTGACCTCGGCGACGAATTCGTCACGCACCGAGCGGTCCACGTACACCCGCTCCACACCGGCGCAGGTCTGGCCGCTGTTGGCGGTCGCGCCCCAGGCGACCGCGTCGGCGGCGGCCTTGATATCGGCGTCGCCCGCGACGATCACCGCATCCTTACCGCCGCATTCCAGCAGCACTGGGGTCAGCGAGTCGGCGGCCGCGGCCATGATCCGCTTGCCGGTCGCGGTGGAACCGGTGAACGCGATCTTGTCCACGCCGGAGTCGACCAGCGCGGCACCCGTCGCGCCATAGCCGTTGATGGTCTCGAAGACCCCTTCCGGCAGTTCCGGATTGGCCTTCTTGAACGCCGTGGCGAGGAAATTGCCGATGCTGGTGGAGTATTCGCTCGGCTTGAAGACCACGACGTTGCCGGCGGCCAGCGCGTAGGCGATGGAGCCGTTCGGGGTATAGACCGGGTAGTTCCACGGTCCGATCACGCCGATGACGCCGAGCGGGCGCTGCTCGAGGCGCGCGGAGAAGTTCGACATCAGCGCCCCGGGGAAGATCTTCTTCGGCGACAGGATCTTCTTGGCGTGCTTGGCGGCCCAGGCGATGTGTTCGAGCGCGAGCATCAACTCCAGGAACGCGTCGTCGAGCGGCTTGCCGTTCTCCTGGTGGATCAGCGCGGTGAACTCATCGGCGTCCGCGACCAGCTGGCTCGACCAGCGCAGCAGATGTTTGCGCCGCTCGTCGAAGCCGAGTCCGCCCCAGACGGGGGCGGCGGTGCGGGCCTTGGCCACGGCAGCGCGCACCGCGTCCGCATCGGCGATGGCGTGGGTGGCGATGACCTCTCCGGTGGCCGGGTCGACCGATTGCAGCGCCGTTTCCGGCGCCGCTGGGGTGGTCTCGATGGTTGTCACGGTGGGTATCTCCTCTTGCCGTCTGCGATGGCCGGTCGGTGCGCATGTGCGGGATGGATCGCGATATAAGTTAACCGTCATTCCCTGAGATGATGCTATGCCAAAACTCTCACCGGGTCACCACCTACTATCAATTCTTCCCGAGTCCGTCGGCGCCTAGTGGAAGTATCGAGATATGTGTGGCAGATATGCGACAACTACCGATCCCGGTCGGCTCGCCGTCGAGCTGGACGCCATCGACGAGACCCCGGCCGCTGGCAACGGCGGGTTCACCAACTACAACGTCGCGCCGACCACCCAGGTGCTCACCGTGGTGGAGCGACACGAGCACGGCCATCCGGACGACGACCCCGAGCTGCGCATCCGGCGGATGCGCTGGGGACTGATCCCGGTCTGGACCAAGGCCGCCGAACCCGGTGTGCCGGCGAAGGGCAAGCCGCTGTTCAACGCGCGCGCCGATAAGGCCGCGACCACGCCATCATTCCGCGATGCGGTGAAGTACCGCCGCTGCTTGGTGCCGATGGACGGCTGGTACGAGTGGCTGGTCGAACCAGATGCGGTGGCCGGGGTCAAGGGCAAGGTGGCCAAACATCCGTACTTCATGGCGAATGCCGACCGATCGCGGCTGTACATGGCCGGATTGTGGTCGGTATGGCGGGACCGTTCGCAACAGGAGAGCGAGCCGCTGCTGTCCTGCACCATCCTGACCACCGACGCCGTCGGCGATCTCACCCGCATCCACGACCGGATGCCGCTGCCGATGCCGCGCGAGCACTGGGACGCGTGGCTGGACCCGGATCATCCGGCTCCGGCCACCCTCTTGGAAACCCCGAGCGCCGAGTCCGTGGCGGGCATCGTGGCGCGGCCGGTCTCGTCGCTGGTCAACAGCGTGCGCAATAACGGCCCGGAGCTATTGGCGCCGTTGGACATCCAGTCGGATACGGAAAAGGCCGGGCAGATCAGCTTGCTCTGATCGCCCGGCCCGCCGTTGGTCGACTCAGAGCTGGCACTTCACGCTGGGTGTCACGATATTGAGCGCGCACTTGGCGATACTGCCGCCCAGGTCGATGACCTTGCGCGCGACGCCGCCGCCCAGGTCGATGACCTTGCCCGCGACACCGCCGCCCAACTTCTCGGCCTTATCGGCCCTTTCATCCTTCTTCGGGGTGCCGTTCTGCTTCGGTGCGTCGTCGATGGGCTGCCCGTCGAACGGGAAGTCGCCGACTTCGGTCACCCCCGGTCCGCCCGGGTTGGCGGCTGCCGTCGGCGCGAGCAGCGCCACGGGGGCGAGGGCGAGCAGGAGAACTCCGAGCAGGGCGACGATCATGGTGCGCAAACGCTGGCGCGTGGACATTTCGCATCACATCCTCGAGTCGGACCAATCGGGCGATCTTGATCTTGTCCAGTAACGCACAGATGTTGCTGAAATCGTGTGAAATTACCCGGATGCCACCTCGGCGGTAACCGCTTCGGTGAGTCGGACGAGGTCTGCGGGCGCCAATTCGATTTCCAGCCCACGCCGTCCCGCGCTGCACAACAGCCGATCCCAGGCCAGCGCCGAGGCGTCCACCACGGTCGGCAGCAGCCTGCGCTGGCCGAGCGGTGAGATGCCGCCGAGTACGTAACCGGTGATTCGCTCGGCCTTCGCCTTATCGGCCATCACCGCCTTGGGCGCGCCGAGTGCCGCAGCGGCGGCCTTGAGCGACAAGGTATTCGGCACCGGTAGTACCGCGACCGCGAGCACACCGCTCGACAATTCGATCACCAGCGTCTTGAAGATCTGCGCCGCCGTCACGCCGACCTCGGCGGCGAGCGCGTCGACGGCCTCGGCGCCGTAGGAGTCGGCGCGCGGATCGTGTTTATAGGCGTGCACGCGATGGGCCACCCCGGCCTTGGCCAGTGCGCGGATCGCCGGTGTCGAGGCTCCTGCCATGCGGGCCACCTTAATGGCGGTAGACCCCCGGTCGGCACTGGATTTCTCACCTGCGCGGCCGCCGCTTTCGGTGCGGAGAATTCGCTGTGGGAACACAGTCGGGCGCGGACATGTTGCATGCGAATACAGAAAGCTCCACCGCTGTACGACGTGAAGGAGAGGTCGGTGCCCGTTCTGCTCGAAGAACGTCCGACGGAGTCTCGGTTCCCACTCGATCTGACCACGCCTGTAGATTTGGCAGGTACGGCGATCGAAGGGATTGGTGTGACGAGCGACGATCACGTGGTGACCGACGGTGCGGTCGGCGCCGCGGTCGACGATACCGAGCTGGCGCGGCGGTTCGAGCGCGATGCGCTCCCGCTGCTCGACCAGCTCTACGGTGCCGCGCTGCGCATGACCCGGAATCCGGCCGATGCCGAGGACCTGGTGCAGGAGACCTACATCAAGGCGTTCCAGGGCTTCAAATCCTTCAAGGAGGGCACCAATCTGCGTGCCTGGCTCTACCGGATCCTGACCAACACCTACATCAACTCCTACCGCAAGAAGCAGCGCCAGCCCGCGCAGTACCCGACCGACGAGATCACCGACTGGCAGCTCGCGGCCACCGCCGAGCACACCTCGACCGGTCTGCGTTCGGCCGAGGTCGAGGCGCTGGACGCACTGCCGGACGACGACATCAAGGCCGCGCTGCAGGAGCTGCCGGAGGAGTTCCGGATGGCGGTCTACTACGCCGATGTCGAGGGCTTCCCGTACAAGGAAATCGCCGACATCATGGGCACTCCGATCGGTACCGTTATGTCCCGGCTGCATCGCGGTCGCAAGCAGCTGAAGGGATTGCTCGCCGACGTGGCGCGCGAACGAGGTTTCAACCGCAACGGCGCGGAACGCCAGGAGGTCAAGCAGGCATGAGCGAGCGCAGCGAGCGAATCGAAGGTGCGGCACCTTCCGGTGCGACGGAACCGAGCGCCAGCGAGGTGCAGTCGTGACCGAGCGTGACCCTGATATGGAGCTGGACTGCACGGCTGTCATCGCCGATGTCTGGCTGCTGCTCGACAACGAGTGTGACCAGGCCACTCGCGAACGGCTGCAGCACCACATGGACCACTGCTCGCCGTGTATCGAGGCCTTCGGCATCGAGGAGAAGATCAAGGGTCTGCTGAGCCGCAAATGCGGCGGCGACCGGGCGCCGGATTCGCTGCGCGACCGGCTGAGCCTGGAGATCCGGCGGTCGGTCACGGTCACCCGGGTCGAGACCTCCGAGTAATCCGTCCCGGCGCAGGTCGGGACCACTGAACAAAGAAAAACACCGAGCGGCACTGTTGTTGGCCCTCGGTGTTTTTCGTCTCGCTGATCTTTTCGAGCGACCTGCAAGCAGTCGCTACGCTGATCCTTTCGAGCGACCTGCAAGCAGTCGCTACGTTACGGCTCAGGCGTTAGGACGCTTGCCGTGGTTGGCCGCGTTTCCCTTGCGGCTGCGCTTCTTACGACCACGCTTACCCATAGGTAGTCTCCCTTCTGATTGAAGGCCATTGTTTCATGTGTGGTTGGCTGTAGCTTCAGCGGATACGGGCCGAACGAGTGAATGGGGTGTCATGGCTGAGGAAGTGCTCTCGGAGCTGGTGTCGGTCGTGCAGCAGGTCGTTGTCGCCGAGGGGGACGAGGTGCACGAGGGCGACACGCTGGTGATTCTCGAGTCCATGAAGATGGAGATTCCGGTGCTGGCCGAGAGTGCGGGCACAGTGAGCTCGATCGGCGTCAAAGAGGGCGATGCGATCAAGGCCGGGCATCTAATCGCCGTCATCTCTTAGTTTTTGAAACGGGTAGACCGAATATGGCGACACTGAGCGAGCTACTGGCCGAACACACCGACCTCCCCGGCGTCGCCGTGGACCATCTGCAGCGGGTTGTCGGCGATTGGCAGCTACTCGCCGATCTGTCCTTCGCGGATCTGCTGCTGTGGGTCGGTGCGGGACCGATCACCGACGGCGCGGATATCGTCTGTGTCGCGCAATGCCGCCCGACGACCGCGCCCACCGTGCATCCGGAGGATCGGGTGAGCGGTGCGGCTTCGCATGCCGATTACCCGCAGGTCTTCGACGCGCTGATGACCGGCAAGATCGTGCGCGCGGACAGCGATATCGAGGCCGAGGGCGTCTACCACCCGCATCCGGTGCACGCGGTCCGCGAGGCCATACCGGTGCGCTGCGGCGATGATGTCATCGCGGTGCTCAGTCGCGATACCGATCTGCAGCGTTCGCGGGTGCGCAGCACGCTGGAGATCGCCTACGTCGCCTGTGCCGACGATCTGTGCCAGATGATCGCCGACGGCACCTTCCCGACCACCGAAGACCGCGCCGCGACGCACTCCAGCCCGCGCGCGGGCGATGGTTTCATCCGGCTCGATACCGAGGGCATCGTCGTCTACGCCAGCCCGAACGCGCTGTCGGCATATCACCGGATGGGTCTGCAGGCTGATCTGGCCGGCCAGGATCTGGCCGTCACCACCCGGTCGCTGATCACCGACCCGTTCGACGCCCAGGAAGTCGTCGGGGATATCCAGGCCGCGCTGGCCGGTCGCACCGGGCGGCGCATGGAGGTCGAGGCACGCGGTGCCACCGTGCTGCTGCGCACCCTGGTGCTGCGGCCACACGGCGAACTGGCCGGGGCGGCGGTGCTGGTCCGCGATGTCACCGAGGTCAAGCGCCGCGACCGCGCGCTGCTCAGCAAGGACGCGACCATCCGGGAGATCCACCACCGGGTGAAGAACAATCTGCAGACGGTGGCCGCGCTGCTGCGGTTACAGGCGCGCCGCACCGAGAACGAGGAGGCGCAGGTCGCGCTGACCGAATCGGTGCGCCGGGTCACCTCCATCGCCTCGGTGCACGAAATGCTGTCCATGTCGGTGGACGAAGAGGTCGATCTCGACGAGGTGGTGGACCGGCTGCTGCCGATCATGGCCGATGTCGCGACCGTGCACACCGCCAGAATCAAAGTCCGCCGGGCCGGTTCGCTCGGCGTCTTCTCCGCCGAACGCGCCACCCCGCTGGTGATGGTGCTGACCGAACTGGTGCAGAACGCCATCGAGCACGCCTTCGATTCCGGCGAAAACGGCACGGTGACAATCCGTTCCGAGCGCTCGGCGCGCTGGCTGGACGTGATCATCAGCGACGATGGTCGCGGCCTGCCGCCGGGTTTCAGCCTGGAATCCTCCGACCGCCTCGGCCTGCAGATCGTGCGCACCCTGGTGACGGCGGAACTGGGCGGCTCGATCGGTTTACACCCAGGTGCCGATATCGGCACGGATGCGGTGTTGCGGGTGCCGCTGGGACGTCGCTCTGGTCGATAGTTGGCTCGCGAGGTCACATCCCTGCTGATCCCATTGGTAATCAACGACTTTCGAGCGAAGCGAGATCGAGTAGGCAAATAGATACGGGCACAAAATAGCCCGGCACCTAAGTGCCGGGCCTTAACTGCGTTACCGGGCCGGGCTGATAGGTCCGGTAACGCCAGTCGTCTGGTTAGACGACAGTGCGGGTCCGCGTACGAGCGTTGCGGCGTTTGAGCGCCCGACGCTCGTCCTCACTCATTCCACCCCACACGCCCGCATCCTGTCCGGACTTCAGGGCCCAGGACAGGCAATCGGCGGTGACGGGGCAGCGAGCGCAGACCAGCTTGGCATCGGCAATCTGCGCGAGCGCAGGACCACTGTTACCCACCGGGAAGAACAGCTCGGGGTCCTCATCGCGACAGATGGCCTTGTGGCGCCAGTCCATTCCTCTGCTCCTTTGCTGCGCGCCGCAAAGGGCGCCTATGGTTTGTGGATCGTTTACTTGTGCGACCTGAATGTTTCCGCACGGTTGCTTGTGAATGCTTTCACGAACACCGTAGATGTCAATAGGCATCTGGTGCACCGTGGGGAAGCTCACGCTGTCAAGGTCCCCCATGGGGAACCTGCCCGGTCCTTTGTACTCGCTCTACCCGGTTTTCGCAGCGCAACACCGAGATTCTTCGCGCGTTTCGCGCCTACTCGGGGCGCGGAGCCACGACATCGAGCACGTTCGGCACGGCTGTGAAATCCACCATGTTGCGTTTTCCGATAAAGTCGCCATCGATTTGCAGCCCGATCGGCTCGGCCGACTCGATCCGCACCGACGGCACATCGTCCTCACGAAATAGATTGCGGGACTTGGGATTTCCGTTGGCGGCGAGCAGCTGGCGGGCCAGTAGCAGCGTGGAGACCACCGACATCGACCGCACGGCAAACACACCGAGACCCGTTTCGAAGGCCGTCCCCGGGTTGGTGTGCACCGGAGTCGAGTTCAGGTAGGTCCAGGGACTGGTGTTCGTTACGAATGCGTAATGGACCTCACCGACTGGCTCGTGTCCCGGGATCTGGATCCGGACGCTCGGCTCCTTGCCTTTGACCTTGAAGAATTGTCGCACAGTTGTTCGAACATAGCGTCCCGGAGTGGCGGCATGGCCATCGGCGCGGCTGTTGTCGATCGCCTCGCAGACATCGGCGTCCAGGCCGACGCCCGCGCTGAAGCCGAACCAGCGATCATCGGCCAGGCCGAGCCCGATCTTGCGGTCTCGGTCGAGGGTGAGCAGGTCGATCAGTTGGTTGGTCGCGGTGACCGGATCCGGGGAGATGCCCAGTGCGCGCGCGAACACATTCGCCGAGCCGCCGGGGATCACGCCGAGGCGCGGCAGCCAGGCCTGCCCATCGTTCACCTGAGGCAGCGGCAGGAAGCCGTTGACGGTCTCGTTGACCGTCCCATCGCCACCGTGCACCACGATCAGATCCATCTCGTTGGTCGAAGCCCACTGCGCCAGTTCCGCCGCGTGGCCGCGATGCTGGGTATGCGCGACGGTCAGCTGAGTCCGACTCTCCAACGCGTGCGCCAGCAGATCCCGGGTCGCCGGCGTGGTGGAGGTGGCATTCGGATTCACGATCAGCAGCGTCCGCACGTTGGGAAGCCTAATCGGCGTACAGCCCGGTCCGAAAAGCCGCCGAGTGCGTTCTAGGCTTGCCCCGTGGCGGACAGCGGCAAAGACGAGGTTTCGGCGGGTGTGCCCGCGACGGTGCGGGGCGCGGGCGGGTTGGTCGCACTGGAGGGTGCGGTCGCGGTGGGCGTGGCGATCGTGTTGATCGTGCGCGGACTGCTCGGGCACGATCAGAGTGCCGCCAGCGGATACGGCACCGCCGCGTGGTTCGGCATTCTCGGTGGGGCGGTGCTGGCGGCCGGGATCGGGCTGTTCCTCGGGCATCGGTGGGGGCGGGCCATCGCGGTGATCGCGCAGGTGCTGCTGCTTCCGGTGACCTGGTCGCTGTTGACCGATTCGCATCAGCCGGTGCTCGGGGGGCTGCTGGGTGTGGTCGTGATCGCCGCGCTGGTGCTGTTGTTCGCGCCCGCGTCGAATCGCTGGATGGCCGAGTTGTACGGGATCGACTCGGACGCGCCCGAATCGAAGTAGTCCCCTGGTTCAGGAGGTCGCGGCGCGCAACGCCTGACGGCACAGGTGATCCGCCTGCCTGGTGGTCTCGGGCTGCCGGTAGCGCGGAGTGAGTGCGAGCACCTGGGCGCATGCGGTGTCGAGGTCGATGAGATGCCCGACCGAGACGAACACCGGTTTGATGCCGCGCCGAGTGCGCAGGGCGCGCCCGACGACCTCGCCCGCCATCGTGATGTCGCTGGCCGCACCGCGTTCCGGGCCCGGCTCCGGATAATCGCCCCATGGAGTCTTGGCGACGCCGATCGTCGGTGTGCCGCTGAGGATTCCGAGATGGCAGGCCAACCCGAAACGGCGCGGGTGGGCCAGTCCCTGTCCGTCGCAGATCAGCAGATGGCCGCGATTACCAACGGACGCAACGGATCCTGGACCGCCACGGCCTCGTCCGCGGTGGTCGGCCACGCGGCGCTCACCAGGCTTGGGCGGCCAGCTTGTCGATGGCCTCGCCGGTGAGGCGGTAGCCGACCCATTCGTCCTGCGGGTTGGCGCCGATGGACTTGTAGAACTCGATGGAGGGCGTATTCCAGGTCAGCACGGACCAGTCGACCCGGCTGTAGCCGTTCGCGGCGGCCTCGGCGGCGAGTGCGGCGAGCAGCGCTTTGCCATAGCCCCTACCGCGCGTCTCCGGTTTGACGTACAGGTCCTCCAGGTAGATGCCGTGCGTGCCGGTCCAAGTGGAGTAGTTCAGGAACCAGATCGCGCAGCCGACCACACCGTTCTCGTCCTCGACGACGTGGGCGAAGACCGCGGGCGCGGGTGCGAACAGGGCGGCGTGCAGTTGCTCGGCGGTGAGCGTGCACTCCTCGCGGGCCCGCTCGTACTCGGCGAGGTCTTCGACCAGGCCGACCAGCGCGGGTACGTCGGCGGGGGTGGCGCGGCGGATCTGGCCGGGGCGAGTCATAGTGCGGCTCCATGATCGGTGGGAACTAGGTTGTGCGCCAGGATGGTTCGGTCCTCGTGCTCGAAACCGAGCACCGTGATCGCGGCAGTCGACATGGTGAAGCGACGCCCCTCGGTGATGTCGAGCTCGGCCCAGCGGGCGATCAGCGCCCGGGAGAAGTGACCGTGCCCGACCAGCACGATATCCCGGTCGGGCAGCGCGGGTTCGACCGAAGCCAACACCCGATCGGCGCGGGCGCGGACCTGTGCGGCGGTCTCGCCGCCCGGTACCGCGCCGGTCCAGATGGTCCAGCCCGGAGCGTTTTCGCGGATCTCGACCGAGGTCAGGCCCTCGTATTCGCCGTAGTCCCACTCGGCCAGATCGTCGTCGACGATGGTGTCGGTCAGCCCGGCGAGCGCCGCGGTGCGTACCGCTCGCTCGCGCGGACTGGTGAGTACCAGCGGGTCGCGCAGCTTCAGCTCGCTCAGCAGACCGCCCGCGGCGCGGGCCTGCTCCTGGCCGCGCTCGGTGAGCGGCACGTCGGTGCGGCCGGTGTGGCGCCGCTGGTTCGACCAGGTGGTTTCACCGTGCCGGAGTAGGACCAGCCGGGCGTCGTCGAGTGCGGACATGACTTCCATCATGGAGCACGGGTCCGACAGCGCTCCCCCGCCTCCCCGAATCTTTTGCCGGTCGTCGGTGCCTCGATAGTCGCGTCGCGGGCCGACGGTCTGGATGCGGCAGATCTCTGGGCGTACCCGACGAGTTACCCATGTGCTTGCGAAATCAGTCGCCTAGCCGAGGGCGAACATCTCGGTGCCGCGCTTTTCGAGGACTGTCGTCCCGAGGACCGCGAGCGAGATGGGCGAGCCGTCGTAGCCTGGGCGGGCGACCGGAATGCGGGACAGTTCGGCGCCCGAGGTGGGGTCGAGGACGGCGATCGCGCCGTCCACCGGCATGAGTAGTCGGCCCGCCATGAAGGCCGGGCTGCCGAGGGCTGCGGGGGCGGCCCAGATCGGATCGAAGGTGCTGGCGTTCAACGCGATCAGGCTGTTGCCGGTGAACACCAGGAGCAGCGAGCTGATCCGGGTGGTGGTCGTCCTATCGCTCAGCGGTGCCGAGAGCTGGTGCACCACAAGGGCGTTGCCGCTGCCGTCGTAGACCTCGAGTCGCGGCGAGGTCGCTTCGGTCCCCGCCACACCGGGCAGGTACAGCACGATTCGGTTATCGGAGACCGCGATGACGCGCGCGTCGGGGGAGTCCGCGCCGGGGCCGGTGAGCACACGCGAGCCGTACTCCTCGGGCACCGTATTGTCCTTCGGCGCCGGATTGAGGACGGTCAGCCGATCGGTGGTGTCCTCGGGGCAGCGTTCCAGTACGGCGAGCCGGGTGGAGCTCGAACTCGACGAGAGCAGCTTGCACCCCTTGCGCGGCTGGGTCTTCACGTTCACCGGTGCGTCCACGTAGCCGTACTCGAGCGTGCGCACCAGATCCGAGCGCCACATCTCCAGCCGCCGCGGCCCCTGGGCCAGCACATAGGTGCCGTCGACGGATAGCTGCACGGTCGGATCCATATAGCTGCTGCGCGCGGTCCGCCGGGAACCGTCCTCACCGGCCAGCAGCGTGGCCTGACTGCAGCCGCGCTGATCCTTGTACGCCGCCACCACCGTGCCGAACTGCGACTCCACGCCGCATAGGGGTAGATCGCGCCGGTAATGCCACAGATCCGCACCGGTACGCGGATCGTGACCGGTGACCGTGCCACCGTCTCCGGTGACCACCGAGCCCGCGGCCACCAGCGCGCGATTCGACGCGGGATCCGGCGCATGCCAGAGTTCAAGCAGATTCGCGGGCACCTGATCCGCCGCCGACGGCGTCGACAACGGATGTTCCGCCGTCACCGACTCCGTGCTCTTCGCATCACTGCGCGCCCACACCACGACCCCCGCGACCACTACGAGCACAGCGATCGCGACTGCGGAGATGATGTCGGCGCGCGTTCGCCGCTCTGGTACGAGCACGCTTGCGAGACTACAACGTGTCTCCGCTGCGGTGAGATCGGGAGACACCGCCGTTCTCGGGCGTCCTGGACTCACGCCGATGCAGCGTGAGTGTTGGTTTCCGTGTCGTGCGGGACGGTTTCACCCGCACGGATATGCGGGTCAGCGCCTTCCCATCGGCCCCATCGGCGCAATGATCGAATACGAATCGTGCGGCGCGGGCGTGGCATGACGGCAGGATTTGCTGCTCAGCCGTGGGGGCCGAGCAGAACTGCAACCATCTGTGCCGCACAGCCCCGGCAGCATTCCACCGGCCACCCTGTGGCATGTCGGCACGAACCAGCGGCCAGTCCGCGACGAAGGTTCGCTGATGCTTCCTTCCGTCGCGGACTGGCCGCGTTCGCGGTTATTACACCGATGCGGTGGCCGCCTCGGGGGCGGTTTCGGCGGCCGTCTCGCCCGCGGGCTTGCGACGGCGGCGGCGACGGCGGGCGGGCTGGTCGTCGGCGTCGGCGACGTCGTTGTCCGCCGAGGTCGGCTGGGCCGCGCCGTTGCCGTTGTCCCCGTTGCCGTTCGGCTCGGTGCCGTTGTCGGCGGCACCCTCGATGTCACCGGCGGGCTTGCGCCTGCGGCGGCGTCGGCGGGCCGGCTTGTCGCCGGTCTCGTCGGTGTCGCCGTTGGTGACGGGGTCGAGTGGGGCTGTGGCGGTATCGGTTTCGGTACCGTCGGCCGTTTCGGTGCCGTTGAGCTCGCCATCCATCGGCTGACCGGCGCGGGTGCGCCTGCGGCTGCGCTTGCGGGGGGCGCGGGCGGGGCGTTCGACCACTTCGGCGTCCTCGTCGCGCGCCGGCTTGGCCTTGCGGACCGTGCCGGTGACGCCCTCGGGGATGCCGAGATCCGAGAACAGGTGCGGGGAACGCGAATACGTCTCGACCGGTTCCGGGATGCCGAGGCTCAGTGCCTTGTCGATACCAGCCCAGCGGTTCAGCTCGTCCCAGTCGATCAGCGTCACCGCGACACCGGTACGCCCGGCCCGACCGGTGCGCCCGATCCGGTGCACGTAGGTCTTCTCGTCCTCGGGGCACTGGTAGTTGATGACGTGGGTGACGTCGTCGATATCGATGCCGCGTGCCGCGACGTCGGTCGCCACCAGCACATCGATGGCGCCCTTGCGGAACTTGCCGAGTGCCTTCTCCCTGGCGATCTGCCCGAGGTCGCCGTGCACGGCCCCGACCGAGAATCCGCGCTCGGCCAGATCGTCGGCGACCTTCTGCGCGGTGCGCTTGGTTCGGGTGAAGATCATGGTGGCGCCGCGGCTTTCGGCCTGCAGCACCTTGGCGACCAGTTCGCTCTTGTCCAGCGCGTGCGCCCGGTAGACGAACTGCGCGGTGCGGTCGTGTATGGCGGAGTCGTGCGGCTCCTCGGCGCGGATATGCGTCGGCTGGGTCAGGAACGTGCGGGCCAGGGTGATGATCGGGCCCGGCATGGTGGCCGAGAACAGCATGGTCTGGCGCTGCGTGGGGACCATGCCGAGGATGCGCTCGATATCGGGTAGGAAGCCCAGATCCAGCATTTCGTCGGCCTCGTCCAGGACCAGCACGCCGATCTTGCCGAGAATCAGGTGGCCCTGATCGGCCAGGTCCATCAGTCGGCCGGGGGTGCCGACCACAACGTCCACGCCGGAGCGCAGCGCGGCGATCTGGGACTCGTAGGGGCGACCACCGTAGATCGAGAGCACGCGCAGCGGACCCTGGTGGTTCTTCAGGTGCTTGGCCGCGTTCTCCAGATCCTGGGTGACCTGGATGCAGAGTTCACGGGTCGGCACGATGATCAGTGCCCGCGGGGTGCCGTCCAGCGGAGTGGTCCCGGTGTCGGCGGTGGCGATTCGGTGCAGCAGCGGCACGCCGAATCCGAAGGTCTTTCCCATACCCGTACGGGCCTGACCGATGAGGTCTTCACCGGCGAGTGCCAACGGCAGGGTCAGTTCCTGAATTGCGAAAGTGCGTTCGATTCCGATCTCGCCGAGCGCTCGCACGATTTCGTCGCGAACCCCCAATTCGGCGAATGTCGGCGCGGTGTGGGTTTCGTCCAGTTCGGCGGTCAGCAGCGTATCCGCCAGCCCCGGTTCCTGATCGATAGTGATCTTGCTCAGGTTCGTGCCTTCCTCGTTATCGCGTCACGCGCGCACGAGGCGTGGGGCGGACCGGTCGGCCCGCGACGACCACGTATCCGCCTGTGATACTCACCTCGGCCACTGTCGGCGATGTCGGCGGGAGCTCGTCGTTTCGACGGCCACCTCGGGAGACATCGGCGCGGCGCAAGGGTGATGCGGATCTGGTGCGCGCACATATTCCTGAACTTCGAAAATCTCGCCTCCCGCAACCCGGGCGACCGTACGATCCGGCGACTCGATGGGACGAAAATTTTCGTTGTCCGCAGTGATTGTAGCGTGATATTGTGCACGGCTCGAATTAGCACCGCTTGCGACTGCTTGCAGGTCGCTCGAAAAGGTCAGCTTGCGACTGCTTGCAGGTCGCTCGAAAGGGTCAGCTTGCGACTGCTTGCAGGTCGCTCGAAAGGGTCAGCTTGCGACTGCTTGCAGGTCGCTCGAAAAGGTCAGCCGTAATTTCGGGACAAAAGTCTGGTTTCTCCGGGTCGGCCCCTCGACGTACGCTGCGCCACATGGCAATTCATCTGGCGCGTCGAATCTGGACCACCCTCGAACCGCTGCATGATGTGGTGTATTTCGGCGCGGGTGTCAAGGAGGCCGGAGTGGCGCTCGGACTGCGCGGATTCTGGCAGACCTACTTCGCGTTCCGGGCCGCTCCGATGGGCGCGGTGAGCGCGGGCACCGTGTCGGCGACCTTCGCCGGATTCCACCCCGCGACGGTAGGCAAGGCGGTTGGTGAAACGGGTGCAGGAGAGCGTGGTGCCGCCGATCAACCCGGTCGGCATGGGGCAGAGCTGAGCCGTGTCCGATCGGTCCGAACCGGAGTTGCCTGTTACCGTCGGTAACGAGATATGAGAGATTCTGTGCTGTGAGTTTCACCGACACCGTCACCACCGCCGCGCGCAATGCCTGGGCGCTGACCTTCGGCCAAGGCGTCGAGACACCGGATCCCGCCCCGTCGACGGTGCTCTGGGACGAACCGCATCGGCAGCTGCGCCGCTTCGAGGGCGCCGAATCCGCCGACGCCGCAATGGATTCGGCGGTACTGCTGGTGCCGCCGCTGGCCGCGCCGACCAGCTGCTTCGACCTGCGGCCGGACCAGAGCCTGGCCCGGTTTCTGCTCGAGACGGGCCGCTCGCCCTATGTCGTCGACTACGGCGAGATCACCTTCGCCGACCGGCGGATGGGTTTCGAGACCTGGATCGACGACATCCTGCCCGAGGCGATCCTGCGCACCTGCGCCGATCGTGACGGTCGGCCCGTCGATCTGGTCGGCTGGTCCATCGGCGGTACCTTGGCGCTGCTGACCGCGGCCGCGCACGCTGAACTGCCGATCCGCTCCATCACCGCGGTCGGCTCGCCGCTGGACTACGACAAGATGACCGGCATCCCGCAGGTGCGCGCGGTCGCCAAGCTGACCGGCGGCATCGCGACCTCGACCGCGGTGCGCGCGGCGGGCGGCATTCCGGCGCCGCTGACCAGGATCGCCTACCGGGTCACCGCATGGGACCGCGAACTCACCCGCCCCTGGTTCGTCGCGAGCAATATCGCCCGCACCGAAAGCCTGGCCAAGATGGAGTCCATCGACCGTTTCATGGCCGAGATGCCCGGCTATCCCGGCCGTTTCTACGGCCAGCTGTGGGGCCGGCTGATCCTGAACAACGACATCGGCCGCGGCGTCGTCCAACTGGGCAGGCGCCGGATCGAGCTGGCCGAGGTGACCGCGCCGGTGCTGCTGGTCGGCGGGCCCACCGATGTCATCACGCCGGCCGCCGCCGTCGAGGCGGGCATCGGCACCCTCACCGGCGCGCGGTCGGTGCGTTACGAAACCGCCCCCGGCAGCCACCTCGGCATACTCACCGGCGACACCGCCAGGGACACCACGTGGACCTATCTCGACAAGTTCCTGTCCGAGTTGGCCTGAGTCCATACCAGCGTTCGCCGGGATGACGCCGACATGTAACGGGATGACGGTGCCGCGTAACGGACCGGGACTACGCTGTCTCGGTATGGGAGCACAGTCATCCGCAGCACTAGGAGTTTCGACGACCGACTCGCGGTTCGCCGCCGAGGATTCCGGCGTGACCGACCTGTTCGCGGTGCTCGCCTACGGTGAGATCTCCGCGTTCTACCGGCTGGCCGAGGAGGCGAAGCTGTCCCCGACGCTGCGCGGCAGGGTGGCTGTCGCGAAGATGGCCGCCGCCGAGATGCGGCACTTCGAAACCCTGGAGTCCGCGCTCGCCGAACGCGGTGTGGACATCTTCGATGCGATGGCACCGTTCGTGCGCGCCCTGGATGCCTACCACGATTCCACCGACCCCTCGACCTGGCTCGAGTCGATGGTGAAGTTCTACGTCGGCGACGGCATCGCCGCCGATTTCTACACCGAGATCGCGGGTGCGCTGACTCCCGAAGTCACCGCCGTGGTCCGGGATGTGCTCGCCGAGACCAGCCACTCGGAATTCGTGGTGGAGGAAGTGCGCCGGGCGGTCGCGACCAGCCGCTCCGAGCGTGACCGGCTCACCCTCTGGGGGCGGCGGCTGCTCGGTGAGGCGATCACCCAGGCGCAGTACGTGATGGCCCAGCGCGACGAACTCACCGATCTGGTGCTCACCGCGACCGGTGACCTGAACGGCATCGCCGCGCTGTTCGAGCGCATGCAGGCCAGCCATGCCGAGCGCATGGCCGTGCTCGGTATCTGATCACTCGTTGACGGCGCGGACCAGTCGCAGGCCTGGGGACTGTGCCTGCGCCTGCTCGGTGAGCCAGACGACGATGCCCTGATCGCGGTCGGCGTTCAGGGTTTCGAACGGGATATCGAGATGGCCGTGCTCGGGGTGGTCCAACCGCATCGTGCCAGCGACGAGCTCGTCGATATGCTGTGGCTGCCAACGGCTTTCGAACTCGGGGTGTTCGCGCAGCGCGGCGATCAGTTCGAGTAGTCGGTCCTCGCCCGGCCAGCGCATGGTCGCGCTGCGCAGTGCGGCCGAGAAGCTGTTGGCCATCTCGTCCCAATTGCGCAGCACCTGGGTGGCGCGCGGATGTGTGAAGGTGAACCAGGCCAGATTCACCGCCTCCGGATTATCGAGCAGCCCAAGGGGTTTCACGATATCCGCCCACGCTGGATTCCAGCCGAGCACATTCAGTCGTCGCCCGATCACGAACGCCGGGGTGGGATGCAGTGCGCGCAGGATGGTCTCGATCGCGGGCGTCGGGTGCTCCTCGACGGATTCGGTGGTGGGGCAGCGAGATTCGTTGGTCGTGGTGACGGCGAGCCAGCCGAAGTGGTTGCGGTCCTTGCCCTCGATCAGCAGTGCCTGCGCGAGCGCGTCGATGACCGCCGCTGACGGGTTGGTGTCGCGGCCCTGCTCCAGCCGGGCCAGATAGTCGGCGCTCACGCCGGCACGCACGGCGACCTCTTCGCGGCGCAGACCCGGGGTCCGGCGGCGGCCGCCCTCGGGCAGACCGACGTCGGCGGGCCGCAGTTGGGCGCGGCGTGCGACGAGGTATTCCGCAAAGGGGTTCGGTGCCATGCGTTTCATCGTGCCCTGTCCTGGGATGGTTATCCCCGCCCTGTCGAGTCCAGGATAACGGCGGTCTGGTTAACGGACCACGGTCCGGTCATGGTCTATGGCATGACATCTTCTGCTGAGTCCACCACCGCTACGTCACTTACCCCGGGTTCCTGGGCACTCGATGCCGCGCACTCGCAGGTCGAGTTCACGGTTCGCCACCTCGGTATCTCCAAGGTCCGGGGTCGCTTCAACAAGTTCGAGACCGAATTCGTCGTCGACGACGCCGGACTCGCCACCCTCGGCGCCACCATCTACCTCGATTCCTTCGATACCGGCAATCCGGATCGGGACAACCACGTCCGCACCGCCGACTTCCTCGATGTCGCCAACCGGCCCACCCTGTCCTTCCGTGCCGTCGAGCCGGTCCAGGTCACCGAATCGTTCGAGGTCGAGGGCGAGGCCACGCTAGGCGGGATCACCAAGCCGGTGACCCTCGACGTGGAGTGGGGCGGTGTCCAGGTCTTCGCCGGGACCGGCGACCGGCACGCGGGCTTCTCCGCGACCGGCAGCATCAAGCGCACCGACTTCGGCGTCGGCGGCCCGCTGCCCGGCATGCTCAGCGATACGGTCAAGGTCGAGCTCGAAATCCAGCTGATCGAGCCCAAGTAGCATTTGTTCGCTCTGAGCGCAGGTGGGCATGGTACTGGCGTCGGGGTGCTGCATTAGCCTTGATTCGACAGCACACAGGACTCTAGGTTCGGAGGTTGGCCGTGGAGGTCAAGATCGGTATTTCGGATAGCCCGCGCGAGCTCGTGATCAACAGCGGGCAGACCCCGGAAGAGGTCGAGGCGCTGGTGTCCGGTGCGCTGAGCGGCGAGGGCGGCGTCGTCGCGCTCACCGACGAGAAGGGCCGCAAGTTCCTGATCCAGGCCTCGAAGGTCGCCTACGTCGAGATCGGCGCCGCCACCGGCGGTCGCGTCGGCTTCGCCGCGGTCTGAGCCGAACCTCGTCACCCAGACGAGAGCCCCCGCACTCGATCGAGTGCGGGGGCTCTGCCGTTCGAAGCTATTTCAGTTGATGGGGTGCAGCGGCACGTGCGACAGACCGCCCCACGCCAACGAGACGGTCGTATCGACCGCCTCCTCCTTCGGAATCGGCCGATCCGCCTCGAGCCAGTAGCGCGCGGTGAACTGGCTGGTGCCGACCAACCCGACCGCGAGGATCCTGGCGCGGTAGGGGTCCAAACCGGAGTCGTGCGCGACCAGGTCGAAGACCGCGTCCACACAGGCCTCGGTGGCCTGCTCGACCCGGCGCTGCACCTGCGGCTCACTGATCAGGTCGGATTCGAAAACCAGTCGGAAGCCCTGCATTTCGTTGTCGACGAAGTCGAAATAGGCCTGCACGGCGGCGCGCACGCGCTGTCGGTTGTCGGTTGTCGAGCGCAGCGCCTGGCGCACGCTCGACACCAGCATGTCGACGTAGTTCTGCAGTACCGCCAGGTACAGCTCGAGCTTGCTGGCGAAGTGTTGATAGAGCACCGGCTTGCTGACGCCGGCACATTGCGAGATCTCGTCCATCCCCGCGGCGTGGTAGCCACGCTGCACGAATATCTCGCTGGCCGCCGCGAGTAGTTGTTGACGACGCTCGTCGCGCGGAAGCCTGGTACCGCGCTTGGTCGGCGCCACGGCATCGGACGACGATCTGCGGGACGTCATCCGGTCCACGAGGTCAGTCATTTCGGCTCTCCCAGTCGATGCCCCGGCAAAATGGGGTGTACACCGGGTATCCCATGAACGATACCCGGTTGCCGCTCACTTGCGGATCGGGGCCGGAGATCAAGCCCACTCGGTGAGATATCTCGCAGCTGACCGGCCCCGTTCTCGGTTCGAGGGTATTGCGTGCTGTGAGACTCTGGTTGGCGTGAACCTGCGCGCGAACGGGCCTCAGGCACACGATTCCGGCCCACCGAACGCGTCCGGCGGGCGAGAAGCGCGCCGGACCGCTGGCTCCACCGCGTCCGGTTCCGTAGTCTCGGGCTCTGTGGAAGGGCCGCAGCTGGATAAGAACGGCCTCGAGCTCTATGACCCACTCGGCCTGTACGAACCACCGGTGGATCGCTCCTATCAGCCGTTGCGGGCCCAGTGGGATCCCACCGCCGTCGATGAGAATCATTCGCGCGCACCGAGACCCGAGCGCGAGGCCAAGAAACAGAGTGCGATCGGTCGCTTCGTCTCGACCTATGGTTGGCGCGCCTACGCCTTACCCGTGCTGTTCGTGATCACCGTGCTGGTGATCGTGGACGCGGTGCGCAGTGGCACCGATCCCGCGAAGATGGCCGGCGGGGCGCCGGGATTCGGGCGACTGAGTCCGCGCGCGGCGTCCGCGGGCATCATCGGCGCACCGCCCGGCGACGGTCACTTCCCGACGAATCTGCCGACCGGCGCGCTGCCCGACGGCGGACTGTTCACCGAAACCGGTACGGGCACATGGCATGTGGTGCCCGGGACCACCGGACCGGTGGGCACCGGTGCGGAGTTCCATTTCAAGTACACCGTCGAAATCGAGGACGGCGTCGACACTTCCGGATTCGGCGGGGACGAATCCGTGGCCAAGCTGGTCGACAGCACGTTGGGCAATCCCAAGAGCTGGGCGCACGACACCAAATTCGCCTTCCGGCGCATCGACAAGGGGGAGCCCGACTTCCGCATCTCCCTCGCCTCCCGCGAATCCTCGCGCAAGGCATGCGGTTTCGATATTCCGATCGACTCCTCCTGCTTCAACGCCGACCTACGCCGGGTGGTGCTCTCCGAGGTGCGCTGGGTGCGCGGCGCGCTGGCCTTCGAGGGCGATATCGGCTCCTACCGGCAGTACCAGGTCAACCACGAGGTCGGCCATGCGATCGGCTACCACCAGCATCAGCCGTGTGAGACCGACGGCGGACTCGCGCCGGTGATGATGCAGCAGACCTTCGGCACCAGGAACAACGACATCGCCGCGCTCGATCCGGACGGGGTGGTCCCGATGGACGGCAAGCGCTGTCGCTTCAATCCCTGGCCTTATCCACGCGGATGAGTACACCCCCGCGACCCCGTCGATTCGGCGAACGCCGGGTGCGAGAATATGGACGGGAAGAACGGCCCGGTTGTCGGTGTTTACCTATTAGGCGCTGAGCCACCGCATAGCGATCGGCCAATTGATTCGAGGAGCCCTGGACGTGTCATCACCGAAGTCCCTGCCGCCGCTGGTCGAACCGGCCGCGGAGCTGACCAAGGACGAGATCGCCCGCTACAGCCGTCATCTGATCATCCCCGACCTGGGTGTGGACGGGCAGAAACGGCTGAAGAACGCCAAGGTGCTGGTGATCGGCGCCGGTGGGCTCGGTTCGCCCGCACTGCTGTATCTGGCGGCCGCCGGTGTCGGCACGCTCGGCATCGTCGAATTCGATGAGGTCGACGCGTCCAACCTGCAGCGCCAGATCATCCACGGTGAATCCGATATCGGCCGCCCGAAGGCCGACAGCGCGCGCGATTCGATCCTGGAGATCAATTCCGGAATCAATGTCGGGCTGCACAAGATCCGGTTGGAGCCGGAGAACGCGGTCGAACTGTTCGCCGAATACGACCTGATCGTCGACGGCACCGACAACTTCGCCACCCGCTACCTGGTCAACGACGCGGCGGTGCTGGCGGGCAAGCCGTACGTGTGGGGCTCCATCTATCGCTTCGAGGGCCAGGTCTCGGTCTTCTGGGAGGACGCGCCCGACGGTCGCGGCATCAACTACCGCGATCTGTACCCGGAGGCCCCGCCGCCCGGCATGGTGCCCTCCTGCGCCGAGGGCGGCGTGCTCGGCGTGCTGTGCGCCTCGATCGGTTCGGTCATGGTCACCGAGGCGATCAAGCTGATCACCGGCATCGGTGAACCGCTGCTCGGCCGTCTGATGGTGTACGACGCACTGGACATGAACTACCGGACCATCAAGCTGCGCCGCGATCCGGAGCGTCAGCCGATCACCGAACTGATCGATTACGAGGCTTTCTGCGGTGTGGTCTCCGATGAGGGGCAAGCCGCCGCGGCCGGTTCCACGATCACCGCGCGCGAGCTCAAGGAGCTGATCGACGCGGGCAAGGAGATCGAGCTGATCGATGTCCGCGAACCGGTCGAATGGGACATCGTGCACATCGAGGGTGCGAAGCTGATCCCGAAGGATCGCTTCCTCTCCGGTGAGGCGCTGTCGCAGCTGCCGCAGAACCGTCCGATCGTGTTGCACTGCAAGACCGGCATCCGCTCGGCCGAGGTCTTGGCCGTGCTCAAGAACGCCGGTTTCGCCGACGCGACGCACGTCCAGGGCGGCATCGTCGCCTGGGCAAACCAGGTCGACAAGTCGCTGCCGGTGTACTGACGCCCACGGCGCGGCATCCTCAACCCTGCCGGATCCCGGGAGTACGGTACGGCCGTGACTTCTGTGGAACCCCCCGAGCACGTGCGCGCCACGTTCGGTCTGCGCGAAGTGACCCCGGTTTCGCTGGGAGATTGGGACGGCGGTTGGCGTCTCGGTGATGTGGTGCTGAGCCCGGTCGCCGACCATGCCAGGGCGGCATGGTCGGCGAAGGTTCGCGAGACACTCAAGGTCGACGGCCTACGTTTGGCCCGCCCGGTGCGGGCCACCGACGGCCGCTACGTCGTATCCGGTTGGCGCGCGGACACTTTCCTGGAGGGGGTTCCGGAACCACGCCACGACGAGGTGGTTTCGGTATCGCTTCGACTACATCAGGCGACCACACACCTCGAACGACCGCGATTCCTCGTGCAGCCGCCCGTCGCGCCATGGGTGGATGTCGACGTCTTCGTCGCCGCCGACCGCGCCGCGTGGGAGGCAGTGCCGCTGCGCAGTCTGCGCGCGGGTGGGACACCGCCGACCACCTCGCCGGACGGTGTGCGCAGCATGGAATTGATCGGCCAACTGGCCACTCTTCGCAAACCGGTCCAAACACCAGCGCAATTGGTGCATGGAGATCTGTTCGGCACAGTACTTTTCGAAGGGGTCTTTACACCCGGCCTCACCGATATCACACCCTATTGGCGTCCCGCGCCATGGGCGGCCGGCGTTATCGTCATCGACGCACTCGCGTGGGGTGGGGCCGACGACGGTCTGCTCGTGCGCTGGTCCGACCTTCCCGAGTGGCCGCAAATGTTGTTGCGCGCGGTCATGTTTCGGCTTGCTGTGCACGCATTGCATCCGCGGTCGACGCCCGAAGCTTTCCCCGGCTTGGCGCGTACGGCGGACATGGTCCGACTCATGCTCTGAGATACCCTTTCCGCTGCCGACAGCGGGCACGGTCCCGATAGAGCGAGAGCGCCGTTGTAGTCGACCTCATGCCCGACGATCGCCGCGCGCTGTGGTGGTTACGCTATTCGGTTCCACGGCTGTCGAATGCTGTGCGGTGGGCCGTGTTCCAACGACTCTGCGGTCTGCTCTGGGGATGACGGAAGGGAAGCTTCGGCCCCGCCCGCGGCTCGGTGTGAGTGTGCTGCGTCGTGCTAAATTTGATGTTCGCGGGCTGTGGTGTCGATGAGCATCTTCTGCGGTATGGGGTGAGGACGGCGGCTGGTGAGAATCCGACCTAGGCAACAGATTCTGGATGTGTGGCGCGCGATGATGACCACATGCTGGGATGGTCGAGACTGGCGCTGGGGCGGGAAAGGGGGCGCCAACTCCATCAGCGATTCCGAGCAGATTCTATGCCTGCTGTATCCGGCCACCGAGATCGATATCTTCGCGCTGGATGTCCCGGATCGCATGGAGGACGACGTCATTGCGGCCCTAGAGCCGCTCAGGGGTCCGATGCAGATCGGCGGCTTCGTAGTGTGCTTGCTGGAGCAGTACATCGAGCGGAACACGGGCGCGGAAGGCCGGCCGAACTTCGCTGCGGGCAGCTACTTGCGATCCTCGGATCACCGGAAACCCACCGCCGAACAGCGCGATATCGAGGTCGTCGCCGCATACTCGATGTCGCTGACCGTATGCCTCGCCGGAATGCGCTTCCTGAGGGGGTACAAGGGTTCGCTGCGCAGCAAGGCGCATCGCGAACCCGTCGACCGGATCGATACCCTCGCCGCCAAGCTCAGCGACCGGCTAACCGCCGCGATGACGGGTCTGGTGCGCAGTTTCGTCGTCAATACGGTGGCACCGAAATCGCCTGCGGGACAGGTGATTTTGAGCATACTCAATCAGGGCGACCGGCGCGAGGAGACGGTGCTGCGCGAGGTGTGCGACGCCCTCGAACGCGTCCGGGCCCGGCTGCGCAACGACATCACGCTCGGCCAGACCCCGGATACTCAGCTCGACGACGACGGGTTGCTCTTCGAATGCGGCTGGACCTGGGGTGTGGCCAAGGATGCCGCCGCCGTTGGATTCGTCGACGCCGCCATCGCGGAACAGCCCGGAATCGCCGATCCCCGACCGTATCTGTACTTCACCGTCGTCGCGCTCGACGGCATCAATGACCTCATATCGCAACGCACCCGCGAACTGGACCTGCTCAGCGAACAGCAGTATCGCCTGGCCGAGGCATTGCGAATCCGCTGGGACCTGACCCAGCGCTATTGGTCGACCATCGCCCGCTTCGGACCCGCCGCATGGCCGCTGGAGGATATTCCCTGGCGCACCTCCGACGGCGACGAGTCGGACTACTACAGTCTCATCGTCTCCGCGGTGCTGATTCAGGATCTGGTCAGCCGGACTGCCTCCGACGACGACTTGACCAGGGCCGTAGCCATTTTCGACGAGCTGGCGCGGCGCGGCCGGATCACCCGCAGACCCGCCAGGGACGACCCGGCGGTGCGTCTGCACACCCCCGGCGTGCGGCTCATGCTGGTCGGTACCGAGGAGGTGGACCGGGGACCGCGATTGGAGTGGCAGGTATCGGATTTCGCCGCGGTATTGCTCGAGCGCACCCTGCAGGCGGCCCGGCTGTCCGGCAATGTCGCGGCCCGCGACCGGCTGATGCAATTGGCCGAACTGTCGATGGAGCATCTCGATCGACGAATGCTGCGGGTCGGTCCCGCTGCCGGGCTCTGGGACGATCCGACGCGCGTATTCGGCGGTAACGGCGCGGATCCCGAGATCGAGCCGTCCTGGTACCTGACCGAGCGGATAATCGAATGTCTGGTCGCCGCCGACCGTACCTTCCGGGAGGAGCCGTTGCGGGCATCCGCGATGGTCGTGCGGACGGTCGAATTGCTCAACGAGGCAGATCATTTGTTCAATCAGGGCATGCTGGGCGTCAGTGTCGAGGACATCTCTGACAACCGGCGTATGCTCGCCGACGTCGAGGAGTACCTGACCCGTGCCAGGAAGCTGGTGGACGAGCAGCCCGGCACCGCGTTCAGTCTCGCGTCGGTGGCGTTAGTCGAATTGAACAAGCTGACACATGCCCGCCGCGACGCAACGAGGGTGTTGTGATCGGATGATCGTCTTCGTTACCTCGGACAAGGGCGGCACCGGCCGCTCGGTGACCAGTTGCAATATCGCCTATCGGGTGTGCATAGCGGGCGCCGCGCAGTGGACCGCCCGGGTCGGTCAGCTACGTGATCGGATGACCGTCGCGACCCTGGCGGCATTGCGCCAGACCAAGATCAGCAGCACGGACTGGTAGCCGCCTCACAGCCGGAACCACCGCCGCACCAGCAGCGCAAAGAAGACCGAGGTGGAGATGATCCCCACGTAGGATTCGATTATCAGCAGGCCGCGGCCGATCTGGTGCACGCGGTCGAGGTCGCCGAGACCGATCGGGTTCAGGAAGTTGACCAGGCAGATGTGAAACGCGGTCGTGATCGACACCTCGGCGCTCGCCCGTAGCCCGATGGTGAACGTCACCAGGAGCAGCGCGATCCATGGCAGCAGCCGGAACGGGCGATAGCCGTAGCCGCAGAGCAGATCTGCGGCCCAACCGGGTATCCGGCGCCAAGCGGGAGAGCGCGCCTGCCGCCGGGCCCGCGCCATGGCCAACCCGCAGCGGTCCTGGGCGTCGACATCCTCGTTCTGGCCGTGCAGGCTTGCGGCGCGGCGCAGCGAGAGTACCGCGTGCGCGGGCAGCCCGTGCGCCGTGAGATCGGTGCCGATCCGTTCGTAGATCCCGGCCAAGTGCATGTTCTGGGTCGGGCTGAGCCGCAGCGGCCCGCGCAATTCGACCTCCGCGGCCAGCAGCGCGGTCAGCAAGGTCCTGCGGACACCCTCGTCTTCGTCGGCGCTGCGGCCCACAGCCACGTAGATATGGGCGAAGACCAGGCTGTCTCCGCGCCGTCGCGTCTCCGGCGGGTTGTAGTGGGCGACCACGTTCTCCACATGGATATTGAAGGAATCCAGTAGCTCCCGTTCGGCCGAATCATCCTGACCGGTATGCGGTTCCTCGCGAAATTCCGTGACCTCCGCGGCGTACGCCTCGCCGTGCCGGTCGATGCGTGTGGTCATGGACCGGACGAAGTCGGAGAGCCCCAGCTGTCCCTCGTATTCGGTCATCCCGTATCTCCCCCGGATCGCCCACGCATTCTGGACGCGTGATATCCACCATAGCAATGTGATTGGGCTACCAGCCGGGGTCGGCGACGGCCCTTGATCAAGGGCAGGTCGTTTCGGATCGGGGATGGTCTGGGTGGGGTATACGATCTGTCGCGACAAGTTATCGCGCGGCTCGTCGGCGCTGAAATAAGTGTTGTCGTGTCCGGCGACTCGGGCGTTGACTTCTTGCCCGGACACTTCGCCCGATAGCCCGACTGGTTGGTATTTTCAGTGCCCAACGCCCCGTCGTATCACAGGACCATTCCAGGACCTCTACAATGACGCGGTTGACGAAAGAAAGTTCTAGGCTGGAAATGGACGGCTTATACTCTGGCATTAGGGAGCACATGGACATCGCTGAGGCGCCGCAGCCGGAATATCGCCGGGCCTGCTTCGCCGACCTCGAGGATCTCGCGGCCATCGAGGCCGATGTCTTCGATGAGCCGTACCTGTACCTGATGCTGCGGCAGCTGTTCGAGCTGCACGGATCCGAGTGGCTGGTCGCCGAATTGGGCGGCGCGGTGATCGGGTACGCGCTGACGCTGGAGAAGTCCGGCCGCGCCCTGCTGTTCACCTTTGCCGTGGCCAAACAGTATCAGGGGTGCGGCTATGGCCGGGGCCTATTGGACCGCGCCCTGCGGGCGTGCGGAGAACTGGGCACCAAAGTGATGTACCTGACCGTGCGACCGGACAATCATGCGGCGAGCAACCTGTTCAAGCAGGCCGGGTTCGAACTCGTCGAACAAGATAATCGGTACTTCGGAGAGGGTGAGCCACGCGATGTACTCGAATACCGCTTGTTCCCGGAGACTGAACTCGCGATCCTGAACGAGATTCCCTCGTTCGTTGCGTCGGCTCGAAACGGGTCGTAAGGCGCGCAGCACAGTCCGCTACGGATGTAGATCGGCGGCGCACCCCGCACAGTCGCCGCCGGAAATGTTCACCACCCACGTCGAAGCGATTTCTCATCGGTGTCGGTGCGCTTACCGCGGCTAGTGCGAAACTGGTTCCGACTGCGAATCGGAGTCGAAAACCTTGTGCCGCAAGGCCGCCAGCGTTGCCACCGCGATATTGTCCCGCAGCCTGGCGACCAGCGTCGTCCACTGGCGAGAGAAGCCTGGCTCGGTCTGCAACTCCTTCCATAGCGCACGCAACTCGGCGGGAGTGTGTCCGCCCGGCATCCACAATCCCGTCAGGTGTTCGAGCGCCGGCGCAAGGGTGTTCATCCGCTCACGGCTGTGCGAAGGGAATCGGTCCGCCTCGTCGAGGGCGTCGGCAAGTACGGTCAGCAGCCAGTCGTGCGCGGCCAGATCCTCGCAGAACCGTTGCGCCGCATCGAGATCTGACTCCGCGCGCACGATCAGCCGGATCGAGCGGACACTGTCGTCGTCGAGATGCAGCTCCGCTGTGGGCCCGGCAGTGCCGCCGATACGCGCGGTCCAGCGCAGCCGGGTGGTACGCGCCCGCACGGGTGGATCATGGTCCAGCCCGACATCGGCGCGGATTCGCGACAGCAGGCGCTCACTGATCGAGGCCAGGTCCAAGATGTCGCCGCCGACCGGGCCGGTGAGGTACCCCTCGGCCAAAGCGATTCCGGCCGTCGCTCTTTCGGGGATACGGCTGATGACCTCCGTCACGCCCTTCTGGCTGACGTAGTGCGACCACGTCTGCCGCCGCTTCTCGGAGGCCCGCACCACCCGGGTGCTGGCCGAGGATTGCAGCACACGCCCACCCGCCAGCACGATGCTGGTCGCCACGGTGCCGACGACATGCGCAACCTGCTCGCCCAGCGGCAGGTTGCAGTCGACGCCGACCGCGACGGTGGGCGAAATGGCGAGTTTGCCCGGCCGCTCCCGCCAGCGCACCGCGCAGCCGGGCATCAGCGCCAGCAACTCACCGGCCTCTGCTCGGGTGAGTGCGGCCGCCGATGGTAGCAGGCAGGTACGAACCTCGCCGAGCATCACTAAGGGGACGGCCATCTCAAGACCCGTCGAGGAGCAGGTGGGACAACCGGTCGCTGATTTTGCGTGACACCGTCACAGGTACTTGGTCGTTGGCCCCGCAGTCGATGATCTGGTTGACCACGTCGTCGTCCAGATCCAGATGATCGAGCACCAGTCGGACCGAGTGCTCTATGCCGATGTAGAGCTTGGGCAGCATCGACAGCGTCCGGTAGGCCGCGAACGGCTGGGCAGCCGGATTGACCTGCACCACGGGCGGTACCTCGTGCCAGCGACGCGGCCACGGTTCGCCGCGCCAGGGTTGCGGATCCACCACGGGCTCACCGTGATAGCGCAGCATCCCCAGTCGCATCAGGTGCCAGACGGCGGCCAGGAACGAGCACGACCATCTGGTCTCGGTGACCCCCTCGTCGATCCGCGTGCGCCACAGTTGCACATCGAGGAAGATGGAGTGTTCGCGGCGACCGAACTCCTCCGGCGGCTCGTAGGGCCGTCCGCGCATGGCCTGCGCAGATTCGTGCTCCGAGGATCGGCGGCCGTTGCACAACCAGCCCGATTGGGCCGTGGGTGGGCGGCGGCCGGTGTCCGGCGGCGCGGGCTCGGCGATGATGCGTGCGGCCACCATCTCCGCCACCGGAATCGGCTCGCCCGACGGCACACCGTCGGCGAACGGTGAGGTCTGCCAGCAGCCGGACTCGCGCGCCAGATAGTCGATGGTCAAACCGGTTTCGTCGGCAGCCGCCAGCAGCTTTCCGAGGATTTCGGCGGGGTCTGTGTCGGGCTGGAAGTAGTCGTCGATCAGGTAGCAGGTGCTGACTCGTGCTTCGGGGCCGAACTGTACCCGCGCCGATTCGACGAATGCCGACACCAGCGGGACGATGCGGCGGAACTCCGCCTTCACCCGGTCGATGTCGCCGGTGATGTCGTTGGGATAGAAGTGCCCGACCTCGATCGACAAGTGCGACAATGGAACCCGCGCGATCTGCGGCCGATCGGTCGCCTCGCTGTATCCTCGCGTTCCACGCATCTAGAGTCTCTCCCAGGTTGCGTTGTCGACCAGGCTGCGGGCGAGTTCGATGTATGCCTGCGCGGTCTCGTTGTTGGCGATGTGGGCATTGACGTCGCTGTCGAGAATGAGCTGTTCGCGGCACTGAAGCACCGGCTCTATGGGGGTGGCTCCGAGGACCGCGGTTGTGCCGAGACGGTTGGCGGTGGCAAGGCGCCGCAGCGCGGCGTCCTGCTCCTGCAGCCACGCCGCTTGGGCGGCACGCTGGGCGCTGAGGTGGGAGTTGGTGTCGGGTACGGCCGTGCGCACATAGCGCAGCGAGCCGAGCAGTTCGTCTTGGTCGTGGCCGTACAAGGTACCGCTCTGCAGCAGCCCGTTCTGGCCGTACACCAATCCGGAGGCGGCCAGAATATGCTGGCGGGTCCAGCGGTGGAAGATCAGCCAGCGCGCGGTGTGCCGCCGCAATTGCGGCAGAGCCGTTGCCTTCAGGGTGATTTCGAGCGCGATCGACCGACCCGCGCTGAGATCGACAACCACCACTGGGAATTCCTGCTCCAGCGTCGCCAGTAACTCCACGCAGCGCTGCACCATTTCGTCGTCACAGGTGAGGAATTCGGCGCCCCCCTCGTCGCCGGGAAACAGGACCAGTCGGCCGGAGCGGGGACCGACGCGCTTGAGTTCGGTCCGGTCTGTGGCCGTGCCGATGTCGACACGGTCGACGGTGCCCTGCTCGCCGAGCAGATAGGAATGCGTGCCGCCGAGCGACGTACCGCGCTCCATAGCGCTGATTTCGAATAGTGCGCCAGCGGTAGGCGAGCCGAAATCGAAATCGACATAGGCGACATTGTGCCCGGAAAGACACAGCCGGTACGCGATGTTGCAGCTGGTCACCGAGCGTCCGGTGCCGCCCTTGTCGGAGGTGGAGAACACCAGCACAATGCCGCCTTACCGCGTCGCGTCATGGCGCGCGTACGCCAGTTCGTCGAGCTGGGTCAGTGCCTGAGTGGCCAGGCCGTAGGCGGTTCCGGGGCGCTCGTTCAGCACACGGCGGGCGCGGTCGAGTGATTGCCGAATCCGGTTGACCGCCACTTGCCTCGGGGACACATCATCGCCTTCGACCTCGAGCTCCTCCTGGTTGAGCAGGTGTTCGGCCTCGCTGAGTAGATCCACCGCGCGGGAGACCATGGACTTCGGTGCCAGCGGTGGTCTGCTGAAGGTGTCGTGCGCGATTACCAGGCATTCCATCACCCGCTCGGTGACGAACCAGGATGGGCCTTCGGCGATGGGTTTCGCGGTGTCGAACAGCCAGCCGGGGTCGTCCCACAGTCCCCGGGCGGGGCTGTCTCGCAGCATGCGACTGTCGATGTGGTCCATGGCCGATTCGGCCAGCGCCATCAGCTGGTCGCGGGTGTCGACCTCGGTGCGCAGGCGTGCGGCCTGCAGACAGCGCTTGAGCATCATCGTCACGAAATCCGGTACGTACCACTCCAATTGGGGCCCACCGCCGATGTGCTCGCTACCGGCCAAGCGCATCCGCACGCCGGGATAGTGCAGGGTTGCGGCCGGGTCGCCGGAGGTGAGCCGACTGGTGATCCGGCCGCGGCGGGCCAGCTGATCGAACACCGCCACCGTGCGTGCCAGATCCTCGGTGCTGTCGCGGTAGACCAGGTCCTGAATGAGCATGGCGCTGACCGCGAGGCTGAAGTAGTCCGACTCCTCGCCGTCGGAGGTGCGCCAGGGGATGTCCTCCAATGGCCAACGGCCGCTGCCGAAGCGGGCCACGGTCGACCAGTAGTTGCGGGTGAGTTCGAAACGCAGTGCCAACGCGTCGGCGAGCTTGCGCTGCTCGTCGGTGAGCAGGTCCAGTTCCCGGATGCGCTGAGACGCCAGGTCGATGATGCCGTCCAGGGCCACGGCGGTGAAGTACAGGTAGGGGCGGGGCTCCGCGAGGCCGGTCGCAGTGCCCACGTGGCCGGGTACGAAGTCGATCGGCTCGGCGGTGTGGACGATGCCCCAGCCCCACCCGCATTCGAACAGCCGCTTGTCGTCGGCGATGTCGATCCGCTTGTCGTCGGCGATGTCGCTCTCGGCAGGCTGACCGAGCCTGACCTCGCTGGCGGCCCTGACCCGCAGCTGCTCCAGCCGAGCCGACAGCCGCGCGAGGGCATCGTCGGCCGGTGCGCGGCTCTGATTGATCATGTTCAGGATCTCCTGCCCCGTAGCCATTTTCGACTCCGGGGTGTGAATCACGAAGCTGCGCACCAGGCCCGCCATCGCGGCGGTGAGCCGAGTGCTGACTTTGTCGATCACGAGGGGGATCCGCTCACGCAGCTTCCTGGCCTCCATCCGCACCTCACCGCGGACGAATCGGTCGAAGCCGCGCAGGAAGCGCATCGATGCGATGCACAGGCTCAGCGACATCGAATAGGAGTCGACGACTTCCAGCGCCAATTGTGCTTCGCTGGGCGGTTTTTCGTCGACGGAATGCAGGTAGCTGCCTGCGGCGAAGATCGGCCGGCCGTCGGCGCCCGCGTAGCGATCGAGGTAGTCGTCGAGCAGATCCACCAGGACCCGACCGATACGGGTCTCCTCCCCGAACAGGGCGAGGGCTGTCTTCGCGTCGGCGGCCATCTCGTCGGGCTGGTGCAGCGCGAAAGCATCGATCTCCGTCGCCGGATACAGCAGACACAGCAGCTGTTCGGCGTCGCTGATCGAGTTGGCGCCGTCGCGCCCGCCCCAGATCCACTTCTCGTCCCGATAGGAGTAGGCGAGCACGGCTCGCCACAGGTCGAGCAGCTGCTGCCGCGGCCGAATTCTCATACTGTCCCTGCCCTCGCCCCCGCGTTCGGCCACCGGCGCCGAACGTCGTTGTACACAAAGTGTGCCTCGGCAAGGTTCGCCAGTCCACGGAATGAGCGAGGTCGAAAGATTGCGGCGAAATAGCTTGTGCAGCAAGCGCTTCCGATTAGGCGGTAACGGTTCGTTCGATCTCGGTGAGCCCGGCCCCATCCGATGTCCACCGCTCACCTCTCCTGGGGCGAGACTGGCTTTCAGCGTAAATGGTTGTGCGGTGATGAGGTTCGGATCGGCTCGGCTCCGCCGTGCGGGTGCCGGGTGCGCGACAGCCGAATGCCGCGCTGGGGACCTCGTCCAGCGCGGCATTCGGGTTTATCGGGTGGCGCGGTTGCTTGCCCGGAGGGGGGTCGGGGGCAACCGTGCCGGGCCTGTCGTTCGGGGGTTCGGACCGAATGGCAGGCAGCGCAGGCGGTTACACGTTGGCGTAGGCCAGCGAGGAGACGCGGGCGACGGCGAACGAGGACCGCAGGTAGAAGAACCAGGTGACCGCGGCCATCACGAGGAAAGCGCCGCAGTACCCCCAGAATGCGGGGTTCATGCTGTGGAAGTTGATGTTGGACAAGCGAAGTGCCTGCTGGAGCAGGTAGCCGCCGGAGGCGCCGATCGCACCGATGACACCGATCGCGGCGCCGGCTTGGCGTCGGGCCGATGCGGCGGCGTCGGTGATGTCGAGGCCGTGCTCGGCGGCGTACTTCTTGGCTTCGGCGTTGAAGATCGACGGAATCATCCGGTAGGTCGAGCCGTTGCCGATGCCGGTCAGCACGAACAGCAGCAGGAAGGCGATCAGGTACAGCGGGAAGCTCTTGGCCTGCAGTCCGGCCATGATCAGCACGCAGGCGATCGCCATACCGCCGAAGACGTACACCGTGATCTTGGCGCCGCCGACCTTATCGGAGACCCAGCCGCCGAACGGACGGCTGAACGAACCGACCAGCGCGCCGAGGAAGGCGAGGTTGCCGAGCGTGGTGATCCAGCCGATCTTGGCCAGATCGGGGAAGTTGGCCTTGATCAGGGTCGGGAAGGCGAAGGAGAACCCGATGAACGAGCCGAAGGTGCCGATGTAGAGGAACGACATCACCCAGGTGTGCTTATTGGTCAGCGCCAGTTTGTAGGACTTGCCGTCGGCCTTGGCCGAGCTGATGCTGTCCATGTACCGCAGCGCGCCGAAGCACGCGACCAGGATGAACGGCACCCAGACCAGCACCGACAGGGTGATGCCGAAGCGGTAGCCCGCCGCATCCTTGGCCATGATGTGGGTGCCGAGGGTGATCAGCAGCGGCAGCACCAGTTGGGTCTGCGCGACGCCGAGGTTGCCACCCGCGGCGTTGATGCCGAGGGCCGCGCCCTTTTTCCCTTCCGGGAAGAAGAACGAGATGTTGGCCATCGAGGACGAGAAGTTACCGCCGCCGAAACCGGCGAGGGCGGCCAGGACCATGAATACCCACATGGGCGTGCCCGGCTGGTTGACGAAGTACGCCAGGCCCAGCGTCGGGATGAGCAGCATCGCCGCGCTGAACACGGTGAAGGCGCGCCCGCCGAACTTCGGGATGGCGAAGGTGTACGGAATGCGCAGTGCGGCACCGACGAGGGTCGGGGTCGAGGTCAGCAGCAGGGCGTTGCTCACCGCGGTGGGGTTGCCCTTGCCGAGTCCGGCGAGAAAGTCGAAACCCGCCAGGCCCATGCTGGTCACCACGGTGCCCCAGATGACCCAGATGCTGAAGCCGAGATTCTCGGCGAAGACGGAGAAGATCAGATTCTTGCGGGCGGTGAATTTGCCGCCGGATTCCCAGAATTCGGTGTTGTCCGGCTCCCAATGATCCAACCAGCGTCCGCGCTTGCGATGCTCGAATGCTGTGGGTTCCGACTGCTGGCCGGTGGCAGCTGCTACGGCAGTCATCGGCTTCCTCTCGATCTGGCTCGGTGGGTTGCCGAGCTGCGGTCGAGACAAAGGTAGAAGTCGGTTGTTGCGAGTGAATGGCGCTCCGTGACGTTCCCGGCAAATCCGACTCACACGGCCGGGCGAGGGTTGGTGACCTGTTGGTTACCTGGCGCTCGGCTCGGCGGCCGGTCGGAACAATCGGAGGCTGTAACTCCGCTATCTGTCAGGATATTCCGCGATCAGCGAACTGAGGAAGCATCGCGCGGCTTGTGATGCCCGGTCCGAGTCGCCATCGATGACGGCCTGCACCATTTCGTTGTGCTCGGCGTCGTAGGCGTCGTCGGACTTCGCGGTCCGTGCGCGGATCACCTGCTCGATGGCGGGCAGCAGGGAATCGTAGAACTCGAGGTACACCGCATTGTGGCTGGCCACCACGATGGCGCGATGCAGTTCGACGTCGGCCTCGATGGCCGCGATATTGGATTGGTCCCACGGCTGCTGACTGCGTTGCTCGAGCAGCCGGCGCAGGTTCGCGATATCGCTCTCGTCGCGGCGGCGCGCGGCGAGTCCGGCGGCGGTGGCGTCCAACGCCATTCGGAGCTCGAGCACATCGCGTTCCTCCGCGTCGGCGAAGTACTTCGCGAGGGTGCCGCCGACCTCCGAGGCGGCGATGACATAGGTACCCGAGCCTTGGCGACGTTCCAGCATCCCGGCGTGGACGAGGGCTTGGACTGCCTCGCGAACCGTATTTCGACCGGTTCCGGTCAGCTCGGTGAGCTCCGGTTCGGTGGGGATGCGCGAGCCGATCGGCCAACGGCCTGAACGAATTTCGGCACGCAGCTGCTCGGTCACCTGGGCAATGAGGCTGGTCCGCCGGACGGGTTGCACGGCAACAGAGTACCGCCCATCACAAATCCTTGCCTCCTATCATGGGGTCATCCTATGATTTCGCGGTGACTGCAACTCTCCCGGAAACCACGACTCGTCCGGAATATGTCCGGGTCGAGCGGCGTAAACGCGCGCTGGCCGAAGGGCGACTGCTCGTCCTCGCCGCCATTGTGATGTCCGCGCTCACCCTCCGGGTCGCTGTCACCGCGTTCTCTCCGCTGGCCGAGCGCATCGGCGCCGATATCGGTTACTCGACGGCTGTTGTCGGCGTCTTCGGCATGATCCCGACCGCCATGTTCGCGGTCTCGGGTCTACTCACCCCGCTGTTCGTCCGCAGGCTCGGACTGGAACGCACGGCGCTGGTCGCGATGTTGCTGGCCGGGCTCGGCATGCTGATCCGCGCCGTGGTCGGCGGCACGGGTGAGCTGCTCATCTTCTCCGCGCTGGCCCTCGGCGGTATGGGCATCGGCAATGTGGTGATCCCGCCGCTGGTCAAGCGGTACTTCCCGGACCGGCTGGCGGTGGTCAGCTCGCTGTACATCACCATGGTCCAGCTCGGCACCGTGGTGCCCGCGCTCATCGCGGTGCCGGTCGCGCAGGCGCACGGGTGGCGGATCTCGCTGGGCCTGTGGGCGGTGCTCGGCTTCGCCGCGGCGCTGCCGTGGTTCGGTGTGCTGCGGGACCGGCGGGGCCGCGATCGGGTGGACACTACCGGCCTGCCCGCGAAGAGCGCGGAGCCCGAGGGCAAGGTGTGGCGTTCGCCGATGGCCTGGGGCATGGCCGGCATGTTCGGCATGACCTCGCTGACCACCTACGCGATATTCACCTGGCTGCCGAAGATCCTGTCCGAGGCGGGCGCGAGCGCCGCCTTCGGTGGCACGATGGTCGGTCTGTTCGCGCTGGTCGGGCTGGTGTCGGCGTTTACCGCACCGACGGTCGTCGCGCGCTTTCGCAATCCTTTTCCGTTCGTGGTCGGTTGCGCCGTCTTCTATTTCACCGCGTTCGCCGGACTGCTGATCGCGCCGATGAGCGCGCCGCTGCTGTGGGTGGTGCTACTCGGCCTCGGTCCGAGCACCTTCCCGATGGCGCTCACGCTGATCAATTTGCGTACCAGGACTCCGCATGGCTCGGCCGCGCTGTCAGGCTTCGCGCAGGGTGTCGGGTACGCGGTCGCCTGTGCCGGTCCGCTGCTGTTCGGCATGCTGCACTCCGTCACCGACGGCTGGGCCGCGCCGTTCGCGATGCTCGTCGTCGCCGTCCTGGTGATGCTGGCGGGGGCCTGGCAGGCATGCAAGCCGCGCATGCTCGAGGACACCTGGAATAAATAGCTCGAAATCTCACCGCTCGAGTTGCGCGGGTGTGCGGGGTCGAGCATGCTGTGCGCGTCACATCTCACCGACTGCTGATTGACAAGTCGGCTGTTTGTGACGCGCGGAAACCGTTGTGTCACATGCGCGAAACATTCCATTGAAACTCACCCCGGATCTTGGGGAATCGTGAGCAACCGTTGATTTGACGGTCATTTGGGGCAGCATTTCGGCAATACCCGTTTCCTACCGTGGGGCTAACCGATTTTGGGAGGCCCCTGTTGAGCACGCTGACGCGTAACCACAACATCGAGCATTGGGATGCCGAAGATGTCGCGGCCTGGGAGGCCGGTGGCAAAGACGTCGCCAAGCGGAATCTGATCTGGTCGGTCTTCGCCGAGCACGTCGGGTTCTCGGTGTGGTCCATCTGGTCGGTCATGGTGCTGTTCATGCCCACCGACAAGTTCGGGATCGATCCGGCGGGCAAGTTCTTCCTGGTCGCCATGCCGACTCTGGTCGGTGCGATTCTGCGGATTCCGTACACCGTCGCGACGGCCCGCTTCGGCGGCCGTAACTGGACCATCTTCAGTGCGGCGCTGCTGCTCATTCCGACGCTGCTCACGCTGTACTTCATCAACCAGCCGGGCACCTCGTACACGACCTTCCTGATCGTCGCGGCATTCGCCGGTTTCGGCGGCGGCAACTTCGCCTCCTCGATGACCAATATCAATGCGTTCTACCCGCAGCGGCTGAAGGGTTGGGCGCTCGGTTTGAACGCGGGCGGCGGCAATATCGGCGTGCCCGTCATCCAGCTGGTCGGCTTGCTGGTCATCGCGACCCTCGGCAACGGCTACGCCTCGGTGATCTGCGCGATCTACCTCGTGCTAGTCGCACTGGCCGGTGTCGGCGCGGCGCTGTACATGGACAACCTGAAGAACCAGAAGGCTGATCTGTCCTACATGATCACGGCGCTCAAGGTGCCGCAGTCCTGGGCGATCGCCTTCCTGTACATCGGCACCTTCGGTTCGTTCATCGGCTACAGCTTCGCCTTCGGTCAGGTGCTGCAGATCAGCTTCAAGGCCGGTGGCGACACCGTCGCGCATGCCACGCTGCACGCCGCGCAGATCGCGTTCATCGGTCCGCTGCTCGGCTCGCTGGCCCGGCCCTACGGCGGCAAGTGGGCCGACCGGATCGGCGGCAGCCGAGTCGCCATGTACACCTTCGGCGCGATGACCGCGGCCGCGGTGCTGGTCGCGGTGGCGAGCACCGCGGGCGACCGCAGCGGCGGCGTGCCCAGTGGCGCGGCGATGGTCGCGCTGGTGGTCGGGTTCATCGGGCTGTTCATCGTGTCGGGCATCGGCAACGGCGCGGTCACCAAGATCATCCCGTCGGTCTTCGACGCCAAGTCCAAGAGCCTGGACGCCAGTCCGGCCACCCAGGCGGCCTGGTCGCAGAACACTTCCGGTGCGCTCATCGGCTTCGTCGGCGCGATCGGTGCACTCGGCGGCGTCGCGATCAACCTGGTGCTGCGCTCCTCCTACGCCTCGACCAAATCGGCGACCACCGCATTCTGGGTCTTCATGGCCTTCTACGTCGTCTGCGCGGTGGTGACCTGGGCGGTCTTCCTGCGCCGTCCCGGCTTGCGCTCGGTCGGCAGCACCGACTCCGTGGTCGTGGTCGAGGCCGAAGCCCTGGTGCTCGAGGCCGAGACCGCGGGCACCGAATCCCAGTCCGCCAGTACGTCGGCCCGAGCCTGACGCCGAACCATCAACGGAGGACAGTCATGAACTCGACAGTCGACCCCACCCACCGCAAGACCGCCGTGGTCGTCGGCCACGGCATGGTCGGACACCGGTTCGTGGAGGCGCTGCGGTCCCGGGACGAGGCCGGTCAGTGGCAGGTGGTCATCCTCAGCGAGGAGCAGCTGCCCGCCTACGACCGGGTCGGACTCTCGTCGTACGTCGGCACCTGGGATGCGGGCGCGCTCGCGCTGCCCGGTAACGAGTACGCCGGTGACGAACTGGTCGAGCTGCGGCTCGGCCAGGCCGCGCAGACCATCGACCGGGAGGCCCGCAAGGTCACCACGTCGGCGGGGGACACCATCGCCTACGACGCGCTGGTGCTGGCGACCGGGTCGTACCCCTTCGTGCCGCCGGTTCCCGGGCATGATCTGCCGGAGTGCTTCGTCTACCGGACCATCGACGACCTGGACAGCATCCGGGCGGCGGCCGAGGCGGCCGGGCCCGGCGCGGCCGGTGTGGTCGTCGGCGGTGGTCTGCTCGGCCTGGAGGCGGCCAACGCGCTGCGACTGCTCGGCATGACACCGCATGTGGTGGAGTACAACGCCCGCCTGATGCCCGCCCAGATCGACGAGGGCGGTGGCGCGATCCTGGAGAAGCTGGTCACCGACCTCGGACTGCAGGTGCACACCGGTGTCGGCACCGCGTCGATCGAGACCGTCGCGGATACGAAAACATCTGAGCGCCTGCGGATTACGCTGTCCGATGAGTCGGTGATCGAGGCCGGTCTGGTGGTCTTCTCCGCCGGTGTCCGCCCGCGCGACCAGATTGCCCGCGACAGCGGCATCGAGGTCGGCCCGCGCGGTGGCATCATCACCGACCTAGGCCTGCGGACCTCCGATCCGAATATCTTCGCGATCGGCGAATGCGCCGCCGTCGAGGGCACCTGCTACGGCCTGGTCGCACCCGGCTACACCACCGCCGAGATCGTCGCGGACCGATTGCTCGGTGGCGCGGGCGAATTCCCGGGCGCGGATATGTCGACCAAGCTCAAGCTGCTCGGTGTCGATGTGGCCAGCTTCGGTGACGCACACGGCACCACCGAGGGCGCGCTGTCGGTGGTGCTGCACGATGCGGCCAAGGGCACCTACGCGAAACTCGTTGTCTCCGATGACGCGCAGATCCTGCTCGGCGGCATCCTGGTCGGCGACGCGACCGCGTATTCGGCGCTGCGTCCGCTGGTCGGACGTCCGCTGCCCGCCGAACCCGCCGCGCTGATCTCCCCGGCCGGCGCCGAACTCGGCGCCGACTCGCTACCCGATGACGCCCAGATCTGTTCCTGCAACAACGTTTCCAAGGGTGCGATCTGCGGGGCCATCGCGGACGGCGCCTGCGATGTCCCGGGCATCAAGAAGTGCACCTCCGCCGGAACATCCTGCGGCGGTTGCGTTCCCATGCTCAAGAAGCTGTTGGAACAGTCCGGCGTCGAGATGTCCAAGGCGCTCTGCGAGCACTTCGCCCAGTCGCGCGCCGAGCTGTTCCAGATCGTCCAGGCCACCGGTATCCGCACGTTCTCCGGCCTGATCGCCAAGCACGGCCAGGGCACCGGCTGCGATATCTGCAAGCCGACGGTCGCCTCCATCCTGGCCTCGACCTCGAGCGAGCACATCCTCGACGGCGAGCAGGCCGCGCTGCAGGACACCAACGACCACTTCCTGGCCAATATGCAGAAGAACGGCACCTACTCGGTGGTGCCGCGGATGCCCGGCGGTGAGGTCACCCCCGATCAGCTGATCACCATCGGCCAGATCGCCAAGGAATTCGACCTATATGTCAAGGTCACCGGTGGTCAGCGCATCGATCTGTTCGGCGCGCGCGTCGAACAGTTGCCGCTGATCTGGAAGCGCCTGGTCGATGTCGGCATGGAATCCGGGCACGCCTACGGCAAGTCGCTGCGGACCGTGAAGAGCTGCGTCGGATCCACCTGGTGCCGGTACGGCCAGCAGGATTCGGTCGGCATGGCCGTGCTGCTCGAGAAGCGATACCGCGGACTGCGTTCGCCGCACAAGCTGAAGCTGGCCGTCTCCGGTTGCGCCCGCGAATGCGCCGAGGCGCGCGGCAAGGACGTCGGCGTCATCGCCACCGAGCACGGCTGGAACCTGTACGTCGGCGGTAACGGCGGTCTCGTGCCGAAGCACGCGGTGCTGCTGGCCGGTGATCTCGACGACGAGACGCTGATCCGCTACATCGACCGGTACCTGATGTTCTACGTCCGCACCGCCGACCGGCTGCAGCGCACCGCGCCCTGGCAGGAGGCCCTCGAGGGCGGCATCGATTACCTCAAGCAGGTCATCTGCGAGGACAGCCTCGGCATCGCCGAGGATCTGGAGGCGGCCATGGCCCAGCATGTCGCGGGCTACCGCGACGAGTGGGCCGCGGTGCTCGACGACGAGGAGAAGCTTTCGCGCTTCGTGTCGTTTGTCAATGCCCCGGAGGAGTCCGATCCGACCATTTCGTTCGACGAAACCGGCGAACGGAAGGTGCCGGTGTTGCTCGGGATGCCGGAAGTCCCGGTCGCCACACGCGGGCAATAGCCGCTTAACCCCCAAGAAACAGGGCGCCGGTACCAATGGGTAAGGCGTTTGGAGGATGACACCGATGACCGTGATCGATACCCCCGGCATCGCCGCAGCTACCACCATTGGGTGGACGCAGGCGTGCCGACTCGACTACCTGATCCCCGGCCGCGGCGTTGCGGTGTTGCTGAAAGGTGGCCGTCAGGCCGCCCTGTTCGTATTGCCCGACGGGATGCTCTACGCCGTGGGCAATATTGATCCGTTCGGCCGCGCGGCCGTGATGTCGCGCGGGATCGTCGGTGATCGCGGCGGCATTCCCGTCGTGGCGTCGCCGCTGCTGAAGCAGGCGTTCTCGTTGCTGGACGGACGTTGCCTGGATGATGATTCGGCAGCGCTGCCGGTATACGCGGTGCGTGTCGACGACGGCATCGTTTCGGTTTCCAATGAGCCGGTCGCGGCCGAGCTCGCCACGGACGGTGGATCGGCATGACGACAATCGATACGGGCGCCTGTCTGGCCGGTTTCACGGTCGGGGTCACGGCGGCCAGGCGGGCCGACGAGTTCGCCACGCTGCTCAGGCGCCGGGGCGCCGGTATCGTCTCGGCCCCGGCCATTCGGATCATCCCGCTGGCCGACGACAACGAGCTGGAGCGGGTGACCCGCGAGATCGTCGCGGATCCGCCGCAGCTCGTGGTCGCCACCACCGGCATCGGCTTCCGCGGCTGGATGGAGGCGGCCGAGGGCTGGGGCATCGCCGAAGACCTGCGGGTGACCCTGGCCGAGACCAGGATGCTGGCGCGCGGGCCGAAGGCCAAGGGCGCCATTCGCGCCGCCGAACTGCGCGAGGAATGGTCCCCGGCGTCGGAATCCTCCGCCGAGGTGCTCGACCATCTGCTCGCCGAGGGCGTGGAGGGCGTGCGGATCGCGGTCCAATTGCACGGTGCGACAACGGAATGGGAACCGGTTCCCGATTTCTGTGAGGTATTGCGTTGTGCGGGCGCCGATGTCATTCCGGTGCCGGTGTATCGCTGGGTGCCGCCGGATGATCAGGGGCCGATGGATCAGCTCATCGAGGCCATCGTCACCTCCAGCCTGGACTGTGTGACCTTCACCAGCGCGCCCGCCGTGGCGTCACTGTTGATGCGCGCCAAGGAAACCGGGCTGTTGGAAGGTGTGCTGCACGCTCTGCGCGGCCGGGTGCTGCCCGCTTGCGTCGGACCGATCACCGCGGCTCCGCTGGAGGAGCTGGGGGTGGCTACGTCGATGCCGGGTCGGGCCCGGCTCGGTGCGCTGGCGCGGCACGTCGCCGAGGAATTGCCGAGGCGCGCCAATCGAATTCAGGCCGCCGGGCATGCGATCAGCGTGCGTGGGGCCTGTGTGGTGGTCGACGGTTCGGTGCGGCAGCTCGCGCCGGCGCCAATGGCGTTGATGCGCTCGCTGGCACGTCAGCCGGGGCGGGTGGTATCTCGCGAGGATCTGCTCGCGGCGCTGCCCGGCGGCGGTGACGACACCCACGCCGTGGAGACCGCGATCGCGCGGCTGCGCGCCGGGCTCGGCACGCCGAAAGCCATTCAGACCGTGGTCAAACGGGGTTACCGACTGGCGCTGGACGCCGCGGAATGCGCCGATGACTATCCGCGTACCGTTGCGCCGGCATCCGGCATCGGTACTCCGGCGCGCGCGCCGAGGTATGTGCAGACTGCGGGGAGCTGGTGACGGCTCCGGCCCTGGTCCTGGTGGCACACGGCACCAGGAGCACCCGGGGTGTGCAGATGATCGCCGCGCTGGCCGAGGCGGTGGCACGGGAGCTCGGCGCCGCGTTTTCGGGGCGCGACGCCGATATCTCCGCCGTATCGGCTCAGGTTAGCGACTGTAGCGGCGTCGTTCGCGAGCCGGAGAGTACCGGGCAGCCTTGGGTGCGTACGGCTTTCGTGGACGTGCTCGGTCCGTCGCCGTCGGAGGTGCTGCGCGATCTGACCGACGCCGCAGGCGAATCCATTCCCGCCGTGGTGGTTCCGGCATTCCTCGCGTCCGGATACCACGTGTACCAGGATGTGCCGCGCGAGGTGGCCGCAAGCGGACATCCCTCGGTCGCGGTGACGCCCGCGATGGGACCGGACCCTGCGCTGACCCGAATCATGGCCATGCGCCTACGTGCCGCCGGATGGCGACGGGGTGACGCGGTGATCTTCGCAGCCGCTGGATCCTCGGATGCCCGTGCCCGCCAGGACGTTCGGCGCGCGGCGGCCATGCTGGCCGAGCGCCTGGATACACCGGTCCGAATCGGCTACGTCGCCACCGGAGCGCCGCGTATCTCGGAAGTTGTTGCCGCACTACGTGAGTCAGGCGAAAAACGCGTCTTCATCGCTTCGTACCTGCTCGCACACGGACTGTTCCAACAGCGCCTGCACGAAGCGGGTGCGGACGGTGTGGCCGAACCGATCGGCGTGCATCCCGCAGTCGTCCGCCTGATCGCCGATCGCTACCGCACCGCCGTCCGCGATCTAGCGCCCAAGGCACAGATTCTGTCGTCATCGCCCTCTACTTCGTAGCAACCTGCCGCCGAGGCTTTTTATGCACTGCGGCCGATCGCCGCAGTCTTGGAAATGAGATGAGCGCGCGTCCTAGTGTGGCTGCATGACAACGGCACAGGTATAGTCCGCTTTCTCCACAACACCAACCGAAAGTGACGCTCGGTCATCGCGCGGACTGCCGTCGCCGAGTGACTCGCGGCCGGTGCCGAGATCACCGGCCCAGCGGCATCGGTCTTCTGGCACCTCGGCAAACTCGGCGGAGGCAATGAATGGCGGGTCAGGCTCCGCGCCTCAGCAGCTGTTCGTGACCGACTTGCAGCTCGTGTTGCCGAGTTGCATCCGTGGGACAGCCCGGAAGTGACCGCAACCCCGGTCGAATGGTGCATCGACACCTACACCGAATGGATCGAACGCTCCACAACTGATCGGGAATAGGCAACGAATGCAGAGTCATTCACCGAGAATGCGCACCTGGGCGGTCGGTGTCTAGACGGCGACGCCGACGCGCTCACAAAGCTGCCGGACGTAGTCTCGCATTCCCGGCGGAGGGCGTTTTGCCAAGGCGTGCAACATCTCGCGGGCATGTCCGTTGTATCGGATCGTTTCGGATGCGGTGCGCTCCGACTTGTCGAGTAGTGCAAGGGCGGCGGTCGTGTTCGAATTGCACACCGCCCGAATGTATGTCGCTCCATCGGTGCGGGCGCTGCTCGCGGTCTTCCCACGAGGACACTCGCTAGAAACTCGACCGTGCCCCCTTCGATAGTCGTCCGATATTTCTGGGTGCGGACGGCTCGCTGATGCAGGTTGACGAGGACTGATGGGTCTCCGAATCAGACGCCGACCTGGACAAAGCCGACGCCCTCACGATCACGCCTGTCAGCGTTGTCGACAACGAAGTGAACTGATCACGCCATGAGAGTACTGGGCGATATCGGCTGCTCAGGCAGGAAGAATGGGGGCAATCCATTGCGCTACAACATTTCTCGACTGTCCGTCACCGTGGCCGCGCTCCGCGCTGCTGATCTCCGGCACAAGCGGGGCTGTCGTGAACGCCAGTCTCGGCGGGCTGTGGGTCGCAGAGGCGAAGAAGCAACTTTGTGATATTGGGTTCACCTTCTCCAAGCCGACGATCGTACGGCCCGAGATCCACGGCGATGGGTGGGCGAAGTGTGATCCGCCTCCTGATGGTGGCGACCTCGCTCTGACTGATACAAAGGCCATCGCTCGAACCTCACGACGACTAAGGTCCGCGACGTAGACGACGCGCTCGGGCCCTTTCGCTCGTCATCCAGCGTTCGCCGGGATGATGAGGTTGGGTGTGAAGGTCAGGCGGCTCAGTGCGGGTTGCGGGTGAAGGAAGCGCGGTAAGCGCTCGGGGGTAGGCCGACGTGGCAGATCATGTGCTGGCGCAGGGATTCCGCGCTGCCGATGCCGCTGTGTCTGGCTACTTGGTCCATGGGTAGTAAGGTGGATTCGAGTAAGCCGTAGCACACCGTAGCAAAAACGCTACACTGAATTCATGTCTCATCCTGAGCGGGTTTCGGTGCGTGAACTGCGCAATCACGTCAGTGAGGTGCTGCGGCGAGTCGAGGCGGGTGAGACCCTCGAAGTCACCGTGAACGAGCGTCCGGTCGCCCTGTTGGTGCCTCGCCGCGAGCGGCCAGCCACTGTGGCGACGCGGGCATTCTTCGCTGATCTGCCGCTCGCCGATCCCGGCCTGCGTGATCAGCTTGCGGATGAGTTGACCGAGACCACGGACGACACCGTAGGTCCGTGGCGGTGAGCGAGCGTATGAGCATCGGCCTGCTCGATACATCGGTATTTATCGCGCGCGAAAGCAACCGGCGCATCGACATCGACCTGCTTCCGGAGGAATCGGCGGTCAGCGTGGTCACCTTCGCTGAATTGCGGTGGGGTGTGCTGATGTCCGTCGATGACGAGTCCCGTTCCCACAGGCTGGATACGCTGATGGCAGCGCAACGCTTGCAACCGATTCCCATCGATGAGCGTGTGGTGGCGGCGTGGGCGCTGCTGCGACAGCGGCTGAAGGCGGCCGGGACGAAGATGGAGATCAACGATTCGTGGATTGCGGCGACTGCGATGGCACACGGATGGCCGGTAGCCACTCAGGACACCGGGTTTCCTTCCGTCGTGCCGGAGTTGACTGTTATTCAGGTGTAGCCGGGCCGCCCCGAGGTTTGCTCAGGCGGCTCAGTGCGGGTTGCGGGTGAAGGAGGCGCGGTAGGCGCTCGGGGGTAGGCCGACGTGGCGGATCATGTGCTGGCGCAGGGATTCCGCGGAGCCGATGCCGCTGTGGCGGGCCACCTGGTCCATCGGCAGGGTGGTGGATTCGAGGAGTTCGCGGGCGCGCTGAATGCGTTGGTGCAGTAGCCATTTCTGGGGGCTGAGGCCGGTTTCCTCGTGGAAGCGGCGGGTGAGGGTGCGCACGCTGGTGCGGGCGTGGGTGGCCAGATCGCCCAGGGATAGGGGAGTGTCGAGGCGTTCCAGGGCCCAGGTGCGGGTGGCCGAGAGCGTCAGCCCGTTCTCGGGCGGCAGTGGTGAGTCGACGAATTGGGCTTGGCCGCCGGGGCGTACCGGGGTTACGACGGCGGCGCGGGCCGCGGCATTGGCAATGGTTGCGCCGTAGTCGGTGCGAATCAGGTGCAGGCACAGGTCGATTCCGGCGGCGGCACCGGCGGCGGTGGTTACCGGTCCGTCCTCGATGAACAGTGCGTCGGTGCGCACTGTCACCTCCGGGAACATCTCGGCGAGTTCGTCTGCCAGTCCCCAGTGCGTGGTCGCGGTGCGACCGGATAGCAGCCCGGCCTGGGCCAATACGAATGCGCCGCTGCAGATCGAGGTGACGCGCTTGCCTTGATCGACGGCTCGGCGCAGTGCGGCGATAGTGGCCGCATCGGCGGTGCCTCGACTGCCGGTGCTCGGCACTATGACGGTATCCGCCTCGTCGAGCGCATCCAGTCCGCGCGGCACCACGACATCGAAGCCGCCCAGCGCACCGGGAACAACGCCGGGTTCGGCGGTGCACACCACCATCCGGTAACACGGCTCACCGTCCACCGTCACCGTGCCGAGCATGGTCCCGGGCATGGCGAGTTCGAAGGGCTTCACCGGCGCGACGGCGACAACGGCCACAGTCTTCATGGCTTGATCCTTGGGATAGATGGCTAACCGGCCACTAGTGTAGCGCCCGCCCGCCCGGCAATGTTGATGGCACGCGATCGGCAACAACCTCCGATCGTCTGGATTACCTTGTCTCAGAAGGGAACTCGCATGCCTTCGCATGTCATCGTCGGCCGGGGCGGCACCGCCTCGGCAACCGCTGTCCTGCTGGCCGAATCCGGCGATCAGGTCCGGATGATCAGCCGCAGCGGCGCGGGTCCGGTGCACCCGAATATCGAGCGGATCGCCGCCGATGCCGTCGACGCGCCCGCGCTCACCGAACTTGTCGAGGGCGCCGACACCATCTTCAATGCGGCCATGCCCGCCTATCACACCTGGCCGGAGGCGGTGCCGCCATTGTTCGGGGCGATACTGTCGGCCGCGGCGCAGTCCGGCGCGAACTACGTGATGCTCGGCAACCTGTACGGCTACGGCCCGGTGGACGGGTTGCTCACCGCGGACACCCCGTTGGCGGCCACCGGCCCCAAGGGGCGGGTGCGCGCGCAGATGTGGCTCGATGCCAAGGCCGCGCACGACGCGGGCCGGGTGCGTGTCACCGAAGTCAGGGCCGGCCAGTTCCTCGGTGCCGGTGCGATATCGATGTTCTCGCTGCTGGTGCAGCCGAAAGTCGTTGCGGGCCAACTCGCTCTGGTCCCGCAGGATCTCGACCTGCCGCATGCCTACACCGCGATCGGCGACGCGGCCGCCGCATTGGTCGCGCTCGCCCGTGCCGAAAACGCCTGGGGACGAGCCTGGCTCGCCCCGACGATCACCAGCACACTGCGCGAGGCCGCCGAGCGATTCGCCACCGTGGCCGACGCGCCGGCGCCACGCCTCGACGTGATGACCGACCGTGAGTTGACCCTGCTCGGCCTCACCGATCCGTTCTGGGCCGAGTTGTTCGAGACCCAGCACATGTCGCACCGGAAGTTCACCGTCGACGATTCGGCGACCCGGGAGACCTTCGGCCTATCGGCCAGTGCGCTCGACGATGTGTTCGCGGAGGTGATTTCGTCGTCCTGAGTGCCAGGCGTGCACATGTCGTCAAGGCCGAACACCCGCCCACCGCAGCGGCCGCGAATTTGCCGATACCGTGCCCGATCAGCCACGACGGTTTGATCGCCCGCCGAACACGCCTGTCGAATCCCCAGGGCGCACGCTGGCTCGTGATAGGAATCCACCCATGTACCGGCTCGTGCCCCCGCCTCGCTCGGCTACCTCACGCTCGCTGGGCGTTGTGCCGATGGTTCGCTCGCTGCGCTCCCTCACCCGATGCCTGGTTTTACTGCTCGCGGTCTGCGCCGCGATCATCCCCATCACCGCCGCAGCCGATCCCGGCTCCCGGATCCTCGACGTTCGGCCGCTGGGCGGGCGGCAGTTCGAGGTCGTGGTTCATTCGGCGGCGATGAATCGGCCCATCACGCTGTGGATGTCGCATCCCGGCTCCGGTGCGCCCGCGCTCTATCTGCTCAATGCGGTCGACGGCGGCGAGGAGGGCGGGCCGTGGATGCGGCGCACCGATATCGCGGACTTCTTCGCCGATAAGCCGGTCAATGTGATCGTGCCGATCGGTGGGCGCGCGAGTTACTACACCGATTGGCTGAGCGACGATCCGGTCCTCGGCCGCAACAAGTGGACGACCTTCCTGACCAAGGAACTGCCGCCGCTGCTGGAATCACGTTTCGGCATGACCGGGCGCAATGCCATTGCGGGCCTGTCGATGTCGGCGACCTCGGCACTGAATCTGGCGATCGGCGCGCCCGGTCTCTATCAGGCGGTGGGCGCCTACAGCGGCTGTCCACGCACCAGCGACGCCGCGGCCAACGCCTACATGCACTCCCAGCTGGCGGTCTTCGGCGCGAACGCCGACAACATGTGGGGCGCCCCGGACAACCCGGCCTGGGCCGAGCACGATCCGATGCTGCACGTGGACCGTTTGCGGGGTGTGGCGCTCTACATCTCGGCGGGCAACGGCGCACCGGGCCGGTACGAGGCCCTCGGCGAAACCGGCATCGACGGCAACCCGGTCCGCCTGCTCGACCGCATGCTGGTCGGCGGCATCATGGAGACCGTCATCGGCGGCTGCACCCGGCCCTTCGTCGAACGACTGGCCGCCGCCGGCATCCCCGCCACCGTGAATCTCCGCCCGGCGGGCACCCACGCCTGGGCCTACTGGCAGGACGACGTCCACCAGTCCTGGCCGCTGTTCGCCGCCGCCCTCGGCGTGTAGGCGCTTGGGCGCAGGCGAGGTTCGCCACGAACTTGTCGGTGTTCAGGTCGACAATGCGGTATGGCATATGACACGGAGCTCGCCGATCGGATCCGGGAGCTGATCGAGCCCGAACCCGGCGTGGTCGAAAAGAAGATGTTCGGCGGTCTGGCCTTCCTGATCGGCGGCAATATGGCAGTCGCAGCGAGCCGCACGGGCGGATTGCTGGCCCGCGTCGATCCGGACGAGAGCGATGCGCTGCTCGCCCGGGACTATGTCGAGGTGATGGTGATGGGCGGTCGGCAGATGAACAACTGGCTGCGCGTCGAGGGCGAAGCGATCGCCGAGGATGCGGCGCTGCACGAGTGGATCGATCGTTGCGTGACCTACGCGCGCTCGCTCCCGCCGAAGCACGAGAAGTAGCCGGTGCTCAGCGGGCGAGACGGCGGAACGTGAGTTTGTCGAATTCCCGGCCGTATTCGTCCACCGCGACCACATCCATTTCGCTGGCGAAGATGCCGGGGCGGACATCGACGCGCAGGAACGAGTAGTTGCGGAACCGCACGCGCGACCAGGGGGCGGCCTCATCCTGCTTGCCGCCGGAGGAGGTCCACACATAGCTGTTCGGGACCGTGGTGTCCGGTAATTCGCGGCCGCGGAACGACTCCTGCGATCCGGGCTGGAAATCGTAGCGGGGCCGGCCACCGCCGCCGACGGTGTAGTAGACGGTGCCGTCGGTCGCCGGGTACACGATCGAATTGTCACCGGCGACCTTGGTCGCGGCGCCCGCGCGGATCGGATCGGTGCGTTCGAAGACGTGATTGTGGCCTTGCAGCACCAGATCCACCTGATACCTGTCGAACAGTTCCGCCCAGGCATCGCGCACGCCGCCGTCGCTGGCGTGCGCGTCGGTGGTCGAGTACGCACAGTGGTGGAAGAAGCACACCAGGAAGTCGATATCCGGATCGGCGCGATAGGCGGCGAGCGCCCGTTCCACCCAACTCGTCTGTGCCCCACCGGAATACCCGGTATTGGCCTTGATCTCATAGCTGACGTCATTGGCATCGAGCGAGAGCACCGCGACATTGCCGTAGGTGAACGAGTACGCCGAGGGGCAGCCCGCGGGGCCGTTGCCGGGAAAGTCCAGCCGTGCCTGATGCCCGCCGTAGCCGTGCTGGCCGTAGGTGGCTTCCATATCGTGGTTGCCGGTGGCGAACATCCAGGGTGTCTGGGCGGCGCTGAGCTCGATGGCGCCGAAATAGACGTCCCAGACGTAGGGGTTGTACTTGTCGAAGCCGGTCGCCAGCGTCGCGTCGTGTGCGACGAATTCGTTCGGCTTGCCCGCGCCGGACGGGTCGGCGTAGGCGATATCACCGGCGAGAATGTGGAAATCCGGTTTGGCGGCGGCGATTTGGCGCAGCACGTTGGTCGCGTGCGGTGCGGTCGGATCGTTGTCGGGCTTGTAGTACTTGTCGTCGTAGTCGCCGGGGACTGTGCCCTGCGGCTGCGCCGGGGTGTCGTCGGTGCCCTGGTCGCCCATCATGGTGAAGCGGAACGGCAGGATCGAGGTGCGCGCGCTGGGCATCGCGGGTGCGGCGTTGCGGATATCGCCGGTGAACCCGTCGGAAGTGCGCCACCGGTAGAAATGCGGCAGTCGACCGGGCAGGCCGTCGACGGGGGCGTGCACGTAGAACTGTTCGGCCGCGAGGACTCCGCCGTCGGCGACGGGCACCTGGGTCAGCAGATTGCGCACCTCGGCCTCGATGGTTGCGCCCAGTGCGGGCGTCGGACCGTGATCGAGGAAGACCTTCGTACCCGCCGGTGGACGGGAGAGTTGACCAGCGAAGCGCAGCTGACTGGTCGCATTCGGCCCGTACGCGACGTGCCGACCTCCGACCGCGAGCTGAGTGTCCTCGGCATAGGCGCGCCTGCCGAAGGGGGAGGTGCCAACGGCCGCGGCCGCCGCGGCCGCCGCCGCACCGCGCAGGACATTGCGCCGGGACACCGCGTGGCGGCGTAGATAGTTCCGGTGCCACTCATGCTGTTCGGCCATCGTCATCTGAGCGGACAGGGCGGCGGGAATCCCGGTATCCGGTAGATCGCCCGCAGGGTTCAACGGCTTCGACGGCATGGCATCAAATGCTGTACGCCCGTGGCGGATCAGGCAACTCGGCAACGCGATTCGAGGGCGAACATTTCATGAACTCTGCCCTTTTCCGCCGCCGACATCCTGGTTAGGCTGCCGCGATGACGCCATTTACGCGCGGGGCCGCCGCGGTGCTCGTGGTGGGCGGTTCGGTCTTCGGCGCGGCAACCGCCAACGCCACCCCCGGTACCGACATCACCGCCGTCACCCTCGCCCAGGCCCAGATCCCCGCTGGACTGCTGCCCTTCGTCGCGGGCACCGATCTCGTCGTCCGCGAAATCACTATCGCTCCAGGCGGTTCCACCGGCTGGCATTACCACGACGGCCCCGTCTTCGGCTTCGTCCGCTCCGGCACCCTCACCCACCCCGGCCCGGACTGCGTCGCCCCCGTCTACCGCACCGGCGATTTCATCTACGAGCCCGAGGGCTCCTGGAACGTCCACATCGGCCGCAACCTCGGCCCCGATCCCCTCATTCTCGACGTCGTGTACGCCCCACCCACCGGCCTGCCACTGTTCGAAGACGCCGACGCCCCCGAGTGCGCGAGCTGATTCGGCTCGCCGCCCACACAATCCCACCAGCCCATCCCCGATCGGTCCGACACGCGCCGCACCCCTCGAGGTAGAATCGAACATCAGTTCGAACCGAAGGGTTGGCGGATGCGGACGTTACGTCCGGCCGAGATCGCCGGATTGCTGGCCAGCGACACCGTCGCGCACTTGGCGACGATCGACGCTGCCGGATATCCGCATGTCACGCCGATCTGGTTTCTGTGGGAACACCGTGCGTTTCGATTGACCAGTTGGGCCGGGCGGCCGCATCTGCGGCGGATTCGGGCCAATCCGCGGGTTGGGCTGGTCATCGATCGGGAGGCCGGCGTGCGCGCTGACGGGCAGCGGCCGAATCGGCAGGTTCGGGTCATGGGCGATGCCGAGCTGGCCATCGACCCGGACGGTGTATGGACCCAGCGGATTTGGGAGAAGTACGGTAGCGGGGTAGCCCTCGGTGCGCCGGATCGCGTGCGTGTTCTCATCACGATCACCCCGGATCGCTTCGTGGCCTTGGCGAGCGTCTGACGCCTTCTCGAAAAAAATCTGAAGAATTCGCGCAGATGTGTCGGAGGCGTCCGATCGGCTCCGACCTAGGGGTGAGAGCAGGTCATCCAACCCAAGGAGCCCACCATGTCGGTCAACACTTTCCTCTGGTTCGACAGCGACGCCGAGGAAGCCGCCAACCGCTACACCGCCCTGATCCCCAACTCACGCGTCGTCGAGATCAATCGCCACCCCGACGGCTCGGCCTTCATCGTCACCATCGAACTCGACGGCCACCCCTACACCCTGATGAACGGCGGCCCCGGCCACCCCTTCACCGACGCCGCCTCGATCCAGGTCATCGTCGACACCCAAACCGAGGTCGACCAGCTCTGGGACGCCCTCGTCGACGGCGGCGAACCCGGCCCCTGCGGCTGGCTCACCGACCGCCACGGTCTCTCCTGGCAGGTCGTCCCCGCCCCCCTCCTCCCCCTGTTGAACAGCGAAAACCCCACCAAAGCCGCCGCTGTAGCCACCACCCTCCGCACCATGTCCAAACTCGACCTCAAATCCCTCCAGGACGCCTACGACCAAGCCTGACTCGGATATCCGATCACCGTGCCCTGATGTAGGCAAACGTCGCTCCCGCATCAGCGCATTCTCGAGAAATGACACAGCCCCGCCTCCGAGGGCGGGGCTGTGGGGCTTCGGGTGAGAGGACCCGAACTCGGTGGTCAGCGCCAGGTTTCGGGCGTGACGGGGGCTTCCCAGGCGCGCGCGTAGCGGCGTTTGTCGGGGGCGTTGGATTCTTTGGCGCGGTAGACGATGTAGGGGCGGGTCAGGTAGCCGATGGGGGCGCTGAACATATGGACCAGGCGGGTGTAGGGCCAGAGTGCGATCAGGGTGAGGACGACGAGGCCGTGGACTTGGAAGGTCCAGGGGGTGCCGACCATCAGGTCCGGTTGGGGGTGGAGGGTGAAAAGGCTACGGAACCAAGGGGATACGGTTTCGCGGTAGTTGTAGGTGCCCCAGAGCAGGTTGCTGCCCCAGGTGTTGAGCAGGCCGGTGATCAAGGCGGCGGCCAGCAGTACGTACATGAGCAGGTCGTTGCGGGTGGTGGCCTTGCGGACGGCGGGGACGGTGACGCGGCGGTAGAGCAGGATGCCGACGCCGAGGATGACCGCGAGTCCGGCGACCGAACCCGCCGCGACCGCGACCAGGTGGTAGGTGTGCTCGGAGATGCCGACGGCATCGGTCCACGATTCCGGGATGAGTACGCCGAGGACATGGCCGCCGATGACGCCGAGCATGCCGAAGTGGAACAGCGGGCTGCCCAGGCGCAGCAGGCGGCTCTCGTAGATCTGGGATGACCTTGTGGTCCAGCCGAATTGGTCGTTGCGGTAGCGCCAGAGGTGGCCGAGCAGGAACGAGGTGAAGGCCACGTACGGCAGGGTCATCCAGCAGGTGGTGGTCATCGGCGGGCTTCCGATCCGTCGAGGAGGGCGGGATCCATGGTGAAGGGGTCGAGGCCGACCTCCTCATCGGGCGGTCCCTGCGCGGCGAGTTCGGCGATCCGGCGGCGGTCGGCGGTGGTCAGCGGGGGCAGGGTGGCGACCACGGCGGCCAGTACCCCGGAGTACGGGGAACCGTTGTCGGCCAACGAAAGTCGCAGCAGTTCGATGACCGGAAGGTGCTCCCCGAGCAGTCGTTCACCACCGATCGGGTCGACCGTGGCGGCGAATTCCAGCAGCACCGGCAGGTGGTCGGGCAACTCCTCGTCGCCGAGTTCGACTCCGGCGTGGCGGTAGGCATGTTTGAAACGCAGCAGTGCCATACCGCGCTTGCGGGTGTCGCCGTAGGCGTAGAACGTCAGATGCATGCTGGAACGCCGTCGCATATCGAAGGTTTCGACGTACTGCTGGGCCAGCGTGATCGGCGGGGTGGCGCGCAGATGGTGCACGAATTCCAGCAGGTGCGCACCCACCTCGTCCGGCAATTGCGTTGCGGCATCATCGATCTGGTCGACGGTCGCCAGCATCTGCTCGCTCGGATAGTCGAGCAGCAGGGCGGCTATCCGCCACACCAGACGGCAATCCCGCTCGGATACCCGAGCGACGGGCTCCGGCCTGCGGCGCACCTTCAGCAGTGCCATCACTCGCCTCCCAGCGGACTGGCGGCGTTCACTGGGTTGCTCCGGTCGGCGTCGGTGTTGCCGAACCGTTCGTCACCGCTGTCGAACCATTCGTGACCGCACCGTTTTTCGCCGAACCATTGGTCCCGTTCGAGCCGTGCCCATTGCCATTGGTGGCGGCGGGCAGCAAACCTTCGGTACTGCGCCCGTCCCAGTTCAACAGGTTGACCCGCGTCGACTTCTCCTCCGGCGCGGCATCATTGGCATCGGTGAGATGAAACTTCTCGACCATCGTGTCGAATGCCGTCATACCGGGTCCGCCATCGGTATCGAGGCTGCACCCGGTGGCGAGCGAATCTAGTTCGTGCGCCTGGGAAGTCGCGCCTTGCGGAATCACGTACCGGTGTTCGTATTTCGCGATGGCGAGCAGCCGGTACATCGCCTCGATCTCCTCGGGCTCCAATCGCACCGACGGCGCGATCGAAGGATCCGGCTCGATACCGAGATTCACCGACCGCATGAACGACCGCATCGCCGCCAGTCGTTGTAGTGACGCGCGCACTGGTCCGATCTCACCGGCGGTGAACAGTTCGGCCAGGTACTCGATCGGAATGCGCAGTGCGTCGATCGCGCCGAACAGATTCGCGGCGTCCTCCGCGTCGTGCCCGGTCTCGGAGAGCACATCGACCACCGGCGACAGCGGCGGCACGTACCAAACCATCGGCATGGTGCGGTATTCCGGATGCAGCGGCAGCGCGATCTGGTAGTCGACGATCAGCTTGTAGACCGGCGAATTCTGCGCGGCCTCGATCCATTCCGGCGAGATCCCGGCCCGCTCGGCCTCCGCGATCACCCGCGGATCATGCGGATTGAGGAACACCCCGAGCTGGGAGGGGTACAGATCCTTGGTGTCGGTGACCGAGGCCGCCGCCTGTACGGCATCCGCGTCGTACAGCATGACGCCGATGTAGCGCAGCCGCCCGACGCAGGTCTCCGAACAGACCGTCGGGATGCCGACCTCCACGCGCGGATAGCAGAACGTGCACTTCTCCGCCTTACCCGTCTTGTGGTTGAAGTAGATCTTCTTGTACGGGCAGCCGCTCACGCATTGCCGCCAGCCGCGGCATTTGTCCTGGTCGACGAGCACGATGCCGTCCTCGGACCGCTTGTAGATCGCACCCGATGGGCACGACGCGACGCACGACGGGTTGAGGCAGTGCTCGCAGATCCGCGGCAGGTAGAACATGAAGGTCTGTTCGAACTCCAGCTTCACCTGATCGGAGAGTTTGGCCAGCACCGGATCCTTGCCGACCTGCTCGGGCCCGGAACCGAGGTCGTCGTCCCAGTTGGCGCCCCAGGTGATCTTCGTATCCTGGCCGGTGATCAATGATTTCGGCCGGGCGACCGGGCTGGTGTCCATCGCGGGGGCGGACAGCAGGTTGTCGTAGTCGTAGCTCCACGGCTCGTAGTAGTCCGAGATCGTCGGCAGGTCGGGATTGGCGAAGATATTGAGTAGCCGCTTCAGCCGCGAACCGGACTTCAGGGTCAGCTTGCCGCGCTTGTTCAGCCGCCAGCCACCCTTCCACTTCTCCTGGTCCTGGTACTGCCGCGGATAGCCTTGTCCGGGACGGGTTTCCACGTTGTTGAACCACATGTACTCGGTGCCACCGCGGTTGGTCCACGCCTGCTTGCAGGTGACGCTGCAGGTGTGGCAGCCGATACACTTGTCCAGGTTCATCACCATGGCCATCTGTGCCATGACACGCATGTCAGTACTCCACTTCCTGCGAGCGCCGACCAAACGGCACGGTGTTACTTCGTCGCGCCCTCACGTCAGTACTCCACTTCTTGCGAGCGCCGACGAATCGTCGTCACTTCGTCGCGCTGATTTCCGGTGGGCCCGTGGTAGTTCAGTGCGAAGGACTGCTGCGCGTAGCCGCCGATGAGATGCGACGGCTTGATCATGATGCGGGTAAGCGCGTTGTGGATACCGCCGCGCTTACCCTTGCCGGGCTGCTTATCCGGTGCGCCCCAATCGAATCCGCCGGGCGCGCCCTCGATACGCGGCACATCCACCGCCCGGTCCTGGGCGTGGTACATGAACACCGTGCCCTCGGGCATCCGGTGGCTGACGATGGCGCGTGCGACGACGACACCGTTGCGGTTGACCGCCTCGATCCAATCGTTGTCCGCCACACCGATCTTCGCGGCGTCCCTATCCGACATCCAGATCGACTGTCCACCACGCGAGAGCGTCAACATGTGCAGGTTGTCCTGGTAGGCCGAGTGGATCGACCATTTCGAATGCGGGGTCAGGTACCGAACGGTGACGCCGTTGTCACCGACGGACCCCACCCCTGGCTCACTGAACAGCGCGCTCATATCGAGCGGCGGCCGGAAGATCGGCAGCTGCTCGCCGAGTTCGGCCATCCAGTCGTGATCGAGGTAGAAGTGCTGGCGCCCGGTTAGGGTGTGCCAGGGCTTGAGTCGCTCGGTATTGATGGTGAACGGCGAATACCGCCGCCCGCCGGTCTCGCTGCCCGACCATTCCGGTGAGGTGATCACCGGTACCGGCCGGGCCTGGGTGTCGGCGAAGGTGATGCGCTTGCCCTCGTGCTCGGCGGCCAGATCGGCGAGTTTGGTGCCGGTGCGCCGTTCCAGCGCCTCGAAGCCCTGGACCGCGAGCCTGCCGTTGGTGGTGCCCGACAGCGCGAGGATCGCCTCGGCCGCATGGGTGTCCTTGGCCAGCGACGGACGTCCCTGTGCCACGCCGGAAACCACGGTGCCGTTCACCCCGGCGAGATAGGCCACCTCTTGGTCGGGATGGGTGGTGACGCCCTTGGTGGTGACGCCGAGCGTCTCGATCAGCGGTCCGAGCGCGGCCATCTTCTCCGCGAGCTTGGGGTAGTCCCGCTCCACCACGACCAGCTTCGGCATGGTCTTGCCCGGAATCGGTTCGCACTCACCGGCTTTCCAGTCGAGCACCCGGCCGCCCGCCTGCGCCAGCGCATCGGGCGAATCATGTTGCAGCGGTACGGCAACGATGTCCTTGCGCTTGCCGAGATGCTTCTCGGCCATCCAGGAGAACCCGCGCGCGATCCGGTGGAATGCCTCGAAGTCGGTCTTGGCCTCCCACGGCGGGGAGATGGCGGGCGAGAAGGCGTGCACGAACGGGTGCATATCGGTGGAGGACAGATCGTGCTTCTCGTACCAGGTGGCGGCGGGCAGCACGATATCGGAGAACAGCGTGGTGCTGGTCATCCGGAAGTCCAGTGACAGCAGCAGATCCAGCTTCCCGGTCGGCGCGTCCTCGCGCCAGACCAGCTCCTGCGGCCGCACACCCGCGACATCGGTGGTCTGCAGATTGGAGTCCGCGCCGAGCAGATGTTTGTGGAAGTACTCGTTGCCCTTACCGGAGGAGCCGAGCAGATTGGCCCGCCACACGGTCAGGCAGCGCGGAAAGTTCTCCGGCGCATCGGGATCCTCACAGGCGAAACGCAGGTCCCCGGACTTCAACCCGTCCACGACATGCTCGGGTGCGCTCTTGCCCGCCTGCTCGGCCTCGTCCGCCAGATCCAGCGGATTGCGGTCGAAGGTCGGATAACTCGGCATCCAGCCGAGGCGACTGGCCAGCGCGATATTGTCGGCCGCGGTGCGCCCCGTGAAGTTCCCGTTGCCCAGGGGGGAAGCGAAGGACTGCGCGGTGAACGGGTCGTAACGCCACTGGTCGTTGCTGAGGTACCAGAACACGGTGCCCTGCATCTGGCGCGGCGGGCGCTGCCAGTCCAACCCGAAAGCCAGTGTCGACCAACCGGTTACCGGTCGGCACTTCTCCTGGCCCACGTAATGCGCCCAGCCGCCGCCGTTCACGCCTTGGCAGCCGGTGAGCAGGGTCAGGGTGAAGAAGGAGCGGTAGATCTGGTCGGAGTGGAACCAGTGGTTGGTGCCCGCGCCCATCAGGATCATCGACCGGCCACCGGATTTATCGGCGTTATCGGCGAATTCGCGCGCGATCCGTCGCGCCTGCACGGCGGGTACGCCGGTAATGGTCTCCTGCCAGGCCGGGGTGTAGGGCTCGGACGCGTCGTCGTAGCCGGTCGGCCAGTTCCCGGGCAGCCCGTCGCGGCCCACGCCGTACTGTGCGAGCAGCAGGTCGAAGACCGTGGTGACCCGTTTGCCCGCGATGGTGATGGTCGGTACACCGCGCACCAGCACGCCCGCGGCATCGGTGTCGAATCGCGGCAGCTGCACCGCGACCGGGCGTTGGTCGGCCCGATCGTGCAGCGTCAGTAGGGGATCGACGCCCTCGAGGTCCAGATTCCACTTGCCCGCGTCGCCCGCGGTGAAGCGGTGTCCGAGAGAACCGTTGGGCACCACCGGATTACCCGCGGCATCGAGCAGCACCATCTTGTGCTCGGCGGTCTCGTCGGTGTGGCCGAGGTCGGCGGCGGTGAGGAATTTGCCGGGCAGCGCACCGTCGTGGTGGTACTGGCCGTTGGCGTCCCAGCCCTGCGGATCGTCGAGGCACACCAGGAACGGCAGGTCGGTGTAGCGCTTGACGTAGTCGAGGAACCGGGGTGTGGCGCGGTCGACGAAGAATTCCTTCAGGATCACGTGGCCCATCGACATGGCAAGGGCCGCATCGGTTCCCGGTCGCGCCGGCACCCATTCATCGGCGAATTTGGTGTTGTCCGCGTAGTCGGGGGACACCACGACGACCTTCTGGCCGCGGTACCGCGCCTCGGTCATGTAGTGCGCGTCCGGGGTTCGGGTCACCGGGACGTTCGAGCCCCACATGATGAGGTAGCTCGCGTCGAACCAGTCGGCCGACTCCGGCACATCGGTCTGATCGCCGAAGACCTGCGGTGAGGCCACCGGCAGGTCGGCGTACCAGTCGTAGAACGACAGCATCGAGCCGCCGAGCAGCGAAATGAACCGTGCCCCAACGGCATGGCTGACCATCGACATGGCTGGGATCGGCGAGAATCCGGCCACCCGGTCGGGCCCGTACTTCTTGATCGTGTGCACGTGTGCGGCGGCGGCGATCTCGGCGGCCTCCCACCACTCCGCGCGCACGAACCCGCCTTTGCCGCGAGAAGACTTGTAGCGCTCGGCCTTCGCCGGATCTTCGACAATCGATTCCCAGGCCAGCACCGGGTCCTTGAGCCGCTCCTTCGCCTCCCGGTACAGCTCGAGCAGCACGCCGCGCACATACGGATAACGCACCCGCGCAGGGGAGTAGGTGTACCAGGAGAACGACGCACCGCGCGGGCATCCGCGCGGCTCGTATTCGGGCTTGTCCGCGCCGACCGAGGGATAGTCCGTCTGCTGGGACTCCCAGGTGATCACGCCGTCCTTGACGTAGATCTTCCAGGAGCACGAGCCGGTGCAGTTGACCCCGTGCGTGGATCGCACCACCTTGTCGTGCGACCAGCGATCCCGGTAGAACTCGTCGGCGCTGCGCCCGCCGACCTGATGCAGGCTGCGCTGATCCGCCGAAACCTCGCCTCGGTGGAAGTATTTCCCGAGGCGCAGCAGTGCGTCGCCCGGGTCGGTGGATTGCTGATCGGCCGAATCGGAGGACGCGGAAGCCTGAGTGCGCGAATTAACCACGGCGCCCCCTTCGAGTTGAGAAATCGGGCTATTGCCCCGACTGTAAGGAGGTCACGACGCACGTCCAAACGATCCTCTCACAGCGCGCGCGGGCCCATTGTGCGTTGTGAGGTCGCCGCAACGTGACGGTCACCGCGCGATTGCCGCGAAACGATGTGGACATCGATGTGACCAGGGCGGATCTGTTCTGACCGGCCGAAATGCACCTCCGAGGAGGTGTTTCGGGGACTTGCCGGTGATACTTTGGAAACCGCTGGTTCTCGGGTGCTTTACATTTGTTAACACTTCGGCCGCGGTCGTTCGCCGCCGATTCTCCGCCCGTTCGCGGTGCTGGAACGGACCCGCGTGACACGATTTCTGGGCCCGCCGACCCGTTCGCTATTAATTTGCCGCCCGGTTCGGGTTGCAGCCGCAAGCGCCCGATTATTCTTCAGTTCATGCAGCGATTCGAAGCGACCATCGAGTCCGGCGCCGGCGGCGGCGCTTATGTCGCGGTGCCCGCGGAGATCATCGCGGCGCTCAGGGGCGGAGGCCGGATACCGGACCGGCAAGCGAATATCTCAGGGCAGCGTCAGCTCGGCAAATGACGCGATCCAACGGTGCGGCGGCCGTGCGGGATTGGGTTCGCCGGGCCGGTGGACACCGGTGACGGACCACCCCGCCGTGACCGCGGCGTCGAGTTCGTCCGGATGGTCGGACAGGAACAGGATGCGGTCGGTGGGCGTGCCGATCGCGCTCGCGATCTTCTCGTACGACGCGGGTTCGCGTTTCGGGCCTGCACTCGACAGATCGAAGTAGCCGCTGATGAGCGAGGCCAATTCGCCTCCGCGGGCGTAGGTGAACCAATCCTGTTGGTTGCGTACCGATCCCGAGGAGTAGATGTAGAGGGTCAACCCCGCCGCATGCCAGGCGGTGAGCGCGGGCGCGACATCCGGGAAGAATTCGCCGTGCAGTGCGCCGTTGTGGAAGCCCTCGGCGCAGATGATGCCCTGGGCGGCCTTGAGTGGCTCGGCCTTCACATCGGCACCGAGCCAGTCACGCAGGATCGCCGCGATCTCGTCGGTGTCTGCGTCGGGGCGCGCGGCGAGCTCCCGGGTGGCCGCGATGATGGGAGCGGCCGCGTCCGTACGGTTTTCGGCCAGCCATTCGGGCAGGCGCGCGCGGGTGTAGCCGTACAGGTCCTCGCGCACCGCGCTGGTCGGGCTGGTGGTGCCCTCGATATCGATGACGACGGCGGCGATCACGGTGCCGTCAGCAGTTGGTCGAGGGTCGGGAAACCTTCGCTGATGTGGTCACCGGTGAAATCGCCGACCCACCCGTCCGCCTCCTCGAAGAAGCGGATGGCGATGAAGTCGGGGCGGGTGCCCATATCGAACCAGTGCAGCGTGCCCGCGGGCACCGAGAGCAGATCGCCGCCTTCGCACACCGCCGCCACGACCTCGTCACCGAGATGCAGGTAGAAGCAGCCGCGCCCGGCCGCGAAGAACCGCACCTCGTCCTCGGCGTGCCGATGCTCGTTGAGAAACTTCTCCCGCGCGCCCTTGGCGATCTGCGGCCACTCCGGATTCGCGTCGTCCGGGTGGATGCGGGCGATATCGATATGCTGGTAGCGGCCAGAGGCATTGAGTTCGGCTACCCGGTCGGCGTATTCGGCCAGCAGCTCGTCCGAGCCCGTCTCGGCCGCGTTGTCCAGCACCGGCCAGTGGTCGAAAGTGATTCCGCGGGCGGCTAATTCGGCACCGATCACCGCATCGTCAGTGGTGCGCAGCAGCACCTTGTCGGCGTTGTCGGCGGCCATGATCTGCAACAGCGTCATCGGGTGTTTGGCGCGGATACTCCCTCGTTCACGAGCGAGAGGAAGCGCCATCCTCCTTTCAGAGGTTGGGTCGTAAGGATTTGTCGGTGGTGCCGGTTAGGTTGTCGGGTGTGGACGAGGTGGTTCGGTACAGCTACCGACTGCGCCCTGGCGTGCAGGCCGAGCGAGCGCTGGTCGCGGAGTGGGATAGATGCCGGTTTCTGTGGAATGAGGCTGTGCATCAACAGAAGTCGGGTGGGCGTCTCACCTTCGGCAAGCTCGGAAAGTTGCTCACCGAAGCGCGTGGCCGGACGGCGTGGTTGCGGGCCGGGTCGCAGGTCGCGCAACAGCAGACGCTGCGCACCTATGCGCAAGCCCTCGACCATTCGTTCAAGGTGAAGGGACGTGGCCGGCCGACGTTCAAACCACGTAAGAAGGCGCTGCCGTCGTTGGAATACACCGTGCGCGGGTTCAGCATCCGCGACGGCAGGCTGCTTTTGCCGAAAGGGGTTTCCATCCCGGTCGTGTGGTCGCGGGAACTGCCATCCGAACCCACGTCCGTCCGTGTGACCCGGGACAGTCTGGGGCATTGGTATGCCTCGTTCGTCGTGCGGCGTGAGGTAAAAACCGTGCCGGTGGCCCAGGGGGGTGTCGGTATCGACTGGGGTGTGAGCACCACGGCCACAACCACCGACACCGAGTTCGACCTCCCCTTTCTGGGGCACCGGAAACGGTGTGCCGCGGAACTGGCGAAAGCGCAACGCCGCATGGCGCGGCGGCGCAGCGGCAAGCGTGGCCCCCAGTCCGGCGGTTACCAGCGGGCCGCGCGCGAGGTCGCGAAGCTGCACAAGAAAGCGGCGCGGCAAACCCGGCATGATTCGCGGGTGTGGGCCAAACGTGTTGTCGCCGAGCATGGGTTGATCGCGGTGGAGGATTTCCGGCCGAAGTTCCTGGCGAAGTCGACGATGGCGCGTAAAGCGGCGGATGCGGCGATCGGTGCTGCGTTGCGGGAGTTGATCGAGCGTGGTGTGCGGGCTGGCCGGAGGGTGGTGTTGGTTCAGCCCGCTTATACGTCGATGACGTGCAGCGACTGTTTCGCGAGAGCCAAGCGACTGGAACTGTGCGAGAGAACTTTCCGATGCCCCGACTGCGGCTTTACCGCGGGTCGGGATCGCAATGCTGCCAGGGTGATTCTGGTTGTGGCAGAACGCGGCCACAGCAGTGTTGAGGATGTGAGACAAGCGGGTCACCTCCCTCGGGTGGGTGGTTCGGTTGCGGTCTGAGCTGTGAATCTCCTGCCTCCAGGCAGGGGAAGCGTTAAGAGGTGAGTCCAATCTCGAGTATCTCGTTCGGATTGCGCGGGGCGAACGCCTGCCGTCGACCGGTGCGGGCCACCAGCTCACACAGGGCTTCGAGGCATTCGGCGCGGTTACGTGCCTGGGAAAGATTGTCCCCCCAGGTCGTGATGCCGTGGCCCGCGATGCCCAATACCGGTGGCGCGGTGGGATTCTCGTTCAGGTATCGCTCGATATCCGCGCCGATGCGCGCGACGTCGGGCCAGTTGGGGAAGACCGGGAGGTCGAGGGTACGGGGATAGCTGCCGTCGGGTTCCTTGGCGACCAGCCCCTTGATGAGTTCGAAGTCGGTGATCCGCAGGGTGGTCACCGCGTCGGGGGAGCCGGAACGCGTCGAGACGCTCGTGGCGTACGGCGGATGGATGTGTACGACGGCCGCGGCGTCGGTGGTGCGGTAGACCGCGGTGTGAATCGTGGTCTCCGCCGAGGGTTTGCGCTGTTGGTTCGGCAACGGCGTGGAGTCGGTGATGCGGACGGTGACCATATCGCGCGCGGTCAATTCGCCCTTGGACAGCCCGCTGCCGGTGATCACCGCGGTTTCGCCGGTCCGCACCGAGATATTGCCCGCCGTGCCCGGCATCCAGCCGCGTCGGTAGAGTTCGCGCGCGGTACCCGCGATCGCGGCGCGGTCGGAGTCGTCCGAATCGGCCTCGGCCGGTTGGCCGTTGGGAGCCGCGGCGGTGGCGTCGCCCGCGCGATGCACCACACCGAGTTCGGTCACCACGGCGGTCACCAACTCGGCGGGCGTCACATCGAAGGCCGGGTTGAAGGCCTCGGTGCCGACGGGAGCCGTTGTGACGCCACCGAATCCGGTCACCTCGGTGGCGGCCCGCTGTTCGACCACGATGTCCGCGCCGGTCGCCATATTCGGATCCCGCGTCGACTCCGGCGCCACCACGATGAACGGAATGCCGTGGTGGCGGGCCGCGATCGCGAGCCCGTAGGTGCCGATCTTGTTCGCGACATCGCCATTGGCCGTCACGCGGTCCGCGCCGACCAGCACACAGTCGACCTGACCGGTCGCCATCGCCCAGGAGGCAGCCGAATCGATGGTGAGCCGGTGCGGGATGCCCGCCTCGGCCAGCTCCCAGGCCGTCAGCCGCGCGCCCTGCAGCAGCGGGCGGGTCTCGTCGACCAGGACGTTCTCGATCGCCCCGCGCTCGGACAGCACCCGCAGCGCCCCGATCGCGGTGCCGAAGGCACTGGTCGCCAGCCGACCCGTATTGCAGTGGGTCAGTACCCGCAGCGGCCGGTCCGCGCAGAGTTGCTGCACGAGATCGGCGGCATGGGTAGCGGCAGCCCGGTTGACGCGGCCGTCCTCGGCCAGCATCGCCAAGGTCTCGGCGAGCACCGCGTCCGCGCCCAATGGCACCTTGGTCACCACCCGGCGCACTGCCCAGGCCAGATTGACCGCGGTAGGCCGGGCGTCGGCGATCCGCTGGGCCTCGGCCTCGGCTCGCGCCACGTCGACGACACCGTCGGTGGTCTGCGCGGCGGTGGCGATGACCACGCCGAACGCACCCGCGATGCCGATCGCGGGCGCGCCACGGATGGCCAGCGTCTTGATCGCGTCGATGATCTCGTCGACCGTGGTGAGCCGCAGCTCGCGCACTTCATGCGGCAGTTCACGCTGGTCGATGGTGACCAGCGCACCGTCGTCCCAGATCAGGGAACTGTCGTCCATCAGGCGCATCCTTCGGGTCGGGCGGAGTGGTGTTGTGCCTGGTCAACGGTATCGGATGGCCGGTGGCGGCCGAAATCCGGCCGTCCGTGTCGGCGGGGTTATTCCGCGACGAACTCCGCCTCGCGCTCCACTGCCTCGATGGTCTGTTGCGGCACCTGGATCGGGCCCGGTGTGTAGGTGATCGCGCGCAGATCACCGGTGTAGCGGAAGGTGCCGCGGCGTTCGCGCAGGTCCCAGTCGACCGGGCCGCGGGCGTCCACGCCGACGGATATGCCGGTCCACGGTGACATACCGACCAGCTGCACCTGGTCGAGCAGCTCGGCGCCGGGCACGCCATCGATCTCGATGACGAAATCCGAGCGCAGCCGAGGACGAACCGTGGCGCGCACCGTAATGCGCCGGACGCCGGTTACCAGCGGCTCGCTCGCCACCGTGTGGTAGACGCCGTAGCTGTTGACCCCGAACACCACTCGGCCGTCCTCGAGGTAGAGCACATAGCCGCCGAGCGGATCACCGTGTGCGACGAGCACACCCTCGTCGCCGGATCGGTAGCCGTCGAGTTCGGCTTCGATGGTGAAGTCCCGGTAGGCGATCAGCCTTTGCGATCGGTAGCGCTCCAGGGTGGGCGTGCCGGGCAACAGCCGCACCGGTGCGGAGAAGCGTCCCTCTTCCGGCCGTCGCCGCGCCAGATCCTGCCGGGTGACCAACGGGAAAACCGTATTCGCCCAGGCGGATTCGTCCCAGGCGCCGGCGAGTTCGGCGACCTTCTCCGGGAACTGCTCGGAAAGGTCGTGCAGCTCGGTCGGATCCGCGCGCACATCGAACAGCTGCCACTTCGGCTCATCGATATCGGTGCCGGGTTCATAGAGCGACAACAGTTTCCAGCCGTCGCGGTAGAAGCCGCGGTTGCCGACCATCTCGGAGTACTGCTCGGTGTGCTTGGCGGCCGCCCTCGGATCGCGCAGGGATTCGACGGCGGAGATGCCATCGAATTCCTTGGCGGGCAGACCATTGCGCACGCTCGGCCGTTGCAGTCCGGCCAGCTCGAGCAGTGTGGGCGCGAGATCGGTGACGTAGGTGTACTCGTGGCGGATGCCGTTGTCGTCCTCGGTGCGTGGCAGTCCCTTCGGCCAGGACAGCAGGAATGGCACGCGCACACCGCCCGCGAAGGTCTGTCCCTTGTAGAAGCGGAACGGCGTATTGGAGGCCTGGCCCCAGCCGCGTGGATAGTGCACGCCCAGCTTCGCGGTGCCGATCAGCTCCTCATCATGCGGCACGTCGCCGACCCAGTCCGGATCGGTGATGTGGGCGAATTCGGCGAAATAGGTTCGGGTGCCCTCTGGTCCGCCCTCGGCGGTGCCGCCGTTATCGGAGGTGAAGACCACGATGGTGTTATCGAGTTCGCCCAGCTGCTCGAGCGTGTCGAGGATGCGGCCCAGGCTCTGGTCGATGCTGTCGACCATGCCCGCGTACACCTCCATGTACCTGGCGAAGCGCCGCTGCTCGGCCGCGGTGAGCGAATCCCATTCGGCCGCTTCGTATCCAGGTTCGGTATTGCGCGGCTTCTGCTGGGTGCCCGGCGGGAACAGGCCCGCGGCGAGCTGATCGGCGAATCGGTTCTGGCGCAGCTTGTCCCAGCCCTCGGCGTAGCGGCCGCGGTACTTGGCCAGATCCTGTGGCTTGACCTGCAGTGGACCGTGCATGGCGACGTGGGCGAAGTACAGGAAGAACGGTTTGGCGGCGTCGTGCGCGCGCAGGTCCTTGATGTAGCTGATCGCCTTATCGGTCAGATCGTCGGTGAGGTAATAGCCCTGCGGATATTCCTCGATATCGACCACCGAGGAGTCCGACACCAGCTGATTCGGGTAGTAGAAAGAGTTGAGTCCCTCCAACGAGCCGTAATAGCGGTCGAAGCCGCGCTGGGTCGGCCAGGAATCGCGGTGCGCCGCAGGGTTCATCGTCGCGTCGCGCACCAAGTGCCATTTGCCGACCGCATACGTGGCATATCCGTTGGTACGCAGTATCTCCGGCAGTGTCAGTACATCGTCGGCGAGTTCCAGTCGCAGACCCGGATAGCCGGGATCGGCATTGGCGACGAAGCCGAAACCGGCACGGTGTGCGTTGATTCCGGTCAGCAGCGAGGCCCGCGAGGGCGAGCACAGCGGAGTGGTGTGGTAGTTGGTGAGCCGAAGACCGCCGGCCGCCAAACGGTCCAGCGTCGGCGTCTCGATCTCGGAGCCGAACGGGCCGATATCGCTGTATCCCATGTCATCGATCAAGACCACGATGATGTTCGGTGCGCCATCGGGTGCGGTGGGCGGGTAGGTCCACTCGGGGGTGGAATCGGCGGTGGTGCGCCCGATGGCACCGGAGAATCCGGCATAGCCGCGAGCATGGGATGGAACAGGCATCATTGCAGTCAAAGCCAGCGTAGGCGCAGGTCGCCAGCGTTTCGCGCACGGTGCGTATAACCGGTGACCGCGGTGGCGGCGACTGTTAATTTCGCCATCATGCCCACGAATCCGCCCTGCGCCGCGCACGAAGAATGCGCCCAGGAACCCTGCTGTTCGTGTCGCTCGTCGCGTTGCTGACGCGTATCCGATGCTGATCCATTCCATCCCCGCCGATGCCGTCCCCGCATCGAAATCGGTTCCCCTCGTCCCCGGGCCCGATATGTCTCTCGAGGATTTGTTCAGATGAGTTCTTCCCAGGCCCTCGTTCGCCGCAATTTCCTGCGCAATTCGGGTATCGCCGCCTTCGCGATCCTCGGCACCGGTGCGCTGGCGGCCTGCACGTCGGCGGTGAGTGAGCAGAAGGCGGGTGGCAAGGATGACGCGCAGCCGGTGCGCGGCGGCACCTTGAAGGTCGGTGTGCCGACGGATGTGATCCCGGCGAACCTGCTCACCAATTCCGGCAGCGTGCCCGCGGTCATCGGACTCGTCTACGAGACGCTGGTCCGCTACCCGAACGACAAGCTGGAACCCGGCCCGCTGCTGGCGAAGTCGTGGACGCTGGCCGAGGACGGACTTTCACTGGCGCTGGAACTGCGCGAGGACGTGACGTTCCACACCGGCCGACCGTTCACCGCCAAGGATGTCGAATTCTCGTTGCGCACCTACGCGGACCCGAAGTGGTCGGCCCAGCTCAAGAGCACCGCAGCGGCGATCACCGAATACGACATCACCGCGCCGAACCGCATCGTGCTGAAGTTCGCGCATCCGATCGGCAATATCTTCGACCTGCTCGACACCGCGCCGATCCTGGACAGCGAGACCGCCGCGCAGCTATCGACCGGTGAAAAGTTCATCGGCACCGGAGCTTTCAAGCTGACCCAGCGCACCCCGAATTCACTGCTGGTCTTCGAGCGCAACGAGCAATACCGGGTGCCCGAGCGGCCGTACCTGGACCGTGTCGAGATCTCGATCATTCCGGATTCCCAGGCGCTGGTGAACGCGCTCAAGTCCGGTCAGATCGCGGTCGCACACAGCCTGAACTACCGCGATAACGAAAACTTCGCCAAGAGCGACGGTTTCACCACCGTCAGCTATGACGGTGCCGAATTGCAGATCTACGTCGGGGCCAACGTCGCCCAGCCGGCATTGGCGGATGTCAAAGTGCGCCAGGCGATCGCGTACGCCATCGACCGGGAACGGATCATCGCCGAGGTGTTCCGCAACGCGGGTTATCCGGTGAGCCTGCCGTGGCCCAAGAGTTCGCCCGCCTTCGACAACAGTCGGAACAACACTTACACCCGAGATATCGCCAAGGCCAAGCAGATTCTGGCACAGACCACTACGCCGCCGAATCTGTCGCTGTCCTACGACACCAGCTATCCGTACTCCGCGGCGACCGCGCAGATCGTGCAGGCCAACCTGGCCGAGATCGGCATCGGCGTCACCCTCGATCCGATCGAACCGGCCACCTTCGTGAAAAAGCTGATCGGCGCGGAGTTCCCGGGTCTGTGGGTGACAACGCATTCGTGGGCGCAGTTCACGCCCTCGACGCTCACCGTCAGCGCGTACCCCTTCAACGCGCGCAAGAATTCCTCGCACTTCGAATCCCCGGCGTATGTCGATGCGGCCGATGCGGCGTGGAAGGTGAAGCAGGGCAACAGCGCCGAAGCGATCAAGGCCTATCAGGCCGTGAGCAACCAGTTGCTGGAGAATTTATTTCTCATCGAGATCGGTGTGTACAACCAGCAGGCCTCGACCACGCGCAAGGTGCACGGGCTGAACTGGACCAAGCGCCGGGAGACGGTGCTGACCGACGCGTTCCTGTCATGACCCGATATCTATTGCGGCGCTTACCTTCCGCGGTACTCGTGCTGTTCGCCGCGTCGGTGCTGATCTTCCTGCTGCTGCGATTGGTCCCCGGTGACCCGGCCCTCACTCTGGCCGGTCCCGACGCGTCGCCGGAGACGATCGCCGCGATCCGCCATCAGCTCGGGCTCGACCGATCGATCCCGGCCCAGTACGTGACCTGGCTCGGTGACCTGTTCACCTTCGACCTCGGCCGGTCCTACATCATCGGCGGTCAGATCGCCGATCTTGTCGGCCGGGGCCTGACCAACACCCTGGTGCTGACCGGTGCCGCGCTGCTGCTCGCGGTGGTGGTGAGTGTGGTCCTCAGCGTGGTGTCGGTGGCATGGCCGAATCGCTGGTTGAACGCGGTGGTAGCCGCCGCGAACACCGTTGCGGTGGCACTGCCTACTTTTGTGACGGGTGTGCTGCTGGTGCTCGTCTTCGCGGTCGCGCTCCCGGTGCTGCCCGCCGGCGGTGTGCCGCCGGACGGGTTCATCGCGCGACCGGATATCGCCGTGCAGTATCTGCTGCTGCCCTCGATCTGCCTCGCGATGCCGGTGGGTGCGGCGCTGACACGGTTCCTCACCGAATCGCTGCGGACCGAGCTGCGCAAGCCCTATGTGCTGACCGCGCGTTCGCAGGGGATTTCGCACTGGCAGATCGTGACCCGTGGCGCACTGCGAAATGCGTTGCCCACCATGGTGACCGCGCTCGGTCTGCAGACCGGACAGCTACTCGGTGGTGCGGTGCTGGTGGAGGCCGCGTTCGCGTGGCCGGGCATCGGTCAGCTGGTCGAGCAGGGGATCAGCAGGCGTGACTATCCGGTGGTGCAGGTGCTCTTGCTGCTGTCGGTCGCGGTTTTCGTGACGATCCAGCTGGTCACCGATATCGCACACGCGTATCTCGATCCGCGCATCCGGATCGGCGGCCCGTAATGGGGTTGGCATCGCGCAACGATTCGATGGGAGGTGGTGGCCGGGTGACGGGTGGGCCCGATATCGCTGCTGTCGAAAGTGCCACGCGGACAACCGATCGTGTCGCTGGCACGCTGCGATCGGCATTGCGCAGCGGGCAAGGGCTGTTCGGGCTGAGTTTGGTGGTGATCATCGCGCTCGCCGGAATCTTCGCCGGTGCGCTGTCCCACTACGATCCGATCGCCCAGATCCCGGGCGCGAACCTGTTGGGACCCAACGGGGATCACTGGCTCGGCACCGATCACTTGAATCGGGATGTGTTCGCGCGCGTGCTGTACGGAATTCGGATCGACCTGATCATCGTCTTCGTCGCCGTACCACTCGGTGCGCTGGCCGGTGCGTTCGCGGGGCTGCTCGCGAGCGTCAATCCGGTCGCGGATGTGGTGGCGCAGCGGGTCTTCGATGTCATACTGGCATTTCCCGCGCTCATCTTCGCCATCGCGCTGGCCGCGATCACCGGACCGGGCATTCATGCGGTGATCGTGGTGATCGTCGCTGCGGAGATTCCGGTGTTCGGCAGGCAGATTCGCACGGCGATCCTACAGGTTCGCGAACAGCCCTATGTCGAGGCCGCCGAGGTGATCGGCGCGGGCACCTGGTGGATAGTGCGTAAACACGTGCTGCCCAACGTTATCGAGCCGCTGTCGGTGCAGCTGGCACTGTCGATGTCGGTGGCGGTTTTCGTCGAGGGCGCCATGAGTTTCATCGGCATCGGCGTGCGTCCGCCGGACCCGTCGCTGGGATCGATCATCTCCGAATCGATCTCGAATCTCGATGTCAATGCCGCGTTCGCGATCGGTCCGCTCGTCGTCGTGGCGGGGTTGACACTCGGCTTCCTATTGATCGCCCAGGCGTTGGGCCGGGCCAGGAGGATCGGATGAACGAAGCATCGCGTAGCGATTCCATGCGGGGTGGCGGTCGGGCGACGGGAGCGCGTACCGACACGCTGGTGGATATCCGGGATCTGGTGGTGCGCTTCGGCACTCGCACCGTCGTCGACGGTGTCAGCTTCCAGGTGCGCCGCGGCGAGGTCGTGGCGCTCGTCGGCGAATCCGGTTCGGGCAAGTCGATCACGGCCCGCGCGGTGCTCGGACTGCTGCCCGAGGGCGCGAGCGCAGCCGGGTCGATCCGGCTCGCGGATACCGAAGTAGTCGATGCGCCCGAGTCGCGACTGCGCGGCCTGCGCGGGACCCGCGCCGCCGTGGTGTTCCAGGAGCCGCAGACCGCGCTGAATCCGGTGCAGAAGGTCGGCACCCAGCTCATCCAGGCCCTGCGCGCGCACGGTCCCATCTCGAAGGCCGCGGCCCGCGCCCGCGCCGTGGAACTACTCGCCATGGTGGACATCCCGGAGCCCGACCGGCGCGTCGACTGGTACCCCCACCAGCTCTCCGGCGGTCAAAAACAGCGCGTGGTCATCGCACTGGCCCTATCCGGCGAACCAGACGTGCTGATCGCCGACGAGCCGACCACCGCCCTGGACGTGACAGTCCAGGCCGAGATCCTGGATCTACTGCGCACCCTCCAGCAAACCCGCGACACCGCAATCCTTTTCATCACCCACAACCTCGGCGTCGTCGCCGAAATCGCCGACCGAGTGGTGGTGATGCGCGCGGGCAAGCTCGTCGAACAACAGCCGGTACACGGCTTGTTCGCCGATCCCCGCGAGGACTACACGAGGTCTCTACTCAACGCCGTCCCGCGCCTACCGGCGGCCACGCGGCCGATCGGGGACGACGAGGATTCCACTGCCCGCACTGCTCCCACGGAATCTCAGCCGGTGCTGCGAGTCAGCGATCTGAGCGTCGTCTATCGCGGTCGTGGTGGCAGGCGAGCCTTTCGCGCGCTGCGTGATGTGTCGCTGACGGTCGCGCTGCGCGAAGTGATCGGTTTGGTCGGCGAATCCGGTTCCGGCAAGAGCACTCTCGGGCGCAGTGCGCTCGGTCTCGTGGCCGCCCATGCGGGACAGGTTGAGCTGCAAGGGGTTTCGCTGACCGGTCTACCGGCCAGGGAGTTGCGCGCTCTGCGCAAGAACGTCGCCCTGGTGCATCAGGACGTCACGGCCTCGCTCGATCCGCGCCGCAGCATCGAGGACGCCATCGGCGAACCGCTGCAGGTGCACCGTGTCGCCTCCGGAGCGCTGCTGCGCACCAAGGTGGGTGATCTGCTCGAATCCGTCCGTCTACCACGCGATTACGCTGCCCGCCGTCCGGGCGAACTCTCCGGTGGCCAACGTCAGCGGGTGGCGTTGGCGCGCGCACTCGCGCTGGCCCCACGCCTGCTCGTCGCCGACGAACCGACCAGTGCCCTCGACGTTTCGGTCCAGGCCCAGGTCCTCGACCTGTTCGCCGACCTGCGCGCCGAGTACGGCTTCGCCTGCCTGTTCATCAGTCACGACCTCGCGGTGATCCACCAGATCGCCGACCGCGTCGTGGTCCTACGTGCAGGTGCCGTCGTCGAAACCGGCCCCGTGACCGAGGTATTCGCCGCGCCCCGAGCGGAATACACCCGCCGCCTGCTCGACGCAGTGCCCACCCCCGACCCAGCCGTAGCCCGCCGCGCCGCCCACACGGCGACCTCCCCGGAACTGGCCCGCATCGGGGCCTGACCCGCACCTCGCAGTGGCCGCGGGAAACACTGCTGCCACCTCGATGGCGGCCTGCAAAGCCATTTCGTATTTGCCCCGAGAAAAGGCAACTCGCCGGGTGGTGGCGGGCCCAATTCGAACCGCGCAGCGCGTTGAAAAAGGGACGCGTCCTGCGTTATTGGTCCAAACGCATTGCCGTAAATAATGTCGGCGATGAGCGGGGTGAAGCGGGGAGTCGAACGCACAACCGGGCCGCCGGCCCTTGGGGGAACCGGCGGCCCGTTTCAGATCAGTTGTGACCCATTCGGCGCTGGTCAGGGTCTCGCCGCTCCTGGCGCTGCGGGTCGTTCGCCATCCGCTGGCGCTCCTCACCGCCTGCTCGGCTCTGATCCTGGCGCTGCTGTTGCTGCTGGCGATCCATCTGCCTGGGTGCTTTCTTAGGCGTTTTCTTCGACTTTTCAGCCATCTCCACTCGGTCCTTTCCGAAGGTGATTTTGTATTCGCCTAACCATCACACAGTAGCGAGCGGACATCACCAGAGGAAGAAGAATTCCAATTCTTTACACCCGGAGTGGCAGGAATTCGACCAGATCGTCGTCGGTGGCCTCGGCCGCGACGATGACCAGGCCGTCACGGTCGACGAGACCGCCCAGATGGGTGGTGCGAACCTGTGGATCGCCGAGCCAACCGCCGTAGGGCGCGATCCGGGCCGGGACGATGCGGGTGACGGGCCCCGAGATCGCGCTCGCGTTGTGCAGTGGCCCGACCAGCGGGCGCTGGGGATGGCCGCCGGTCCGGCCCTCGACCAGGGCGGGGGACAGCGTCATCAGGGTGGCCAGGGCCGCGAACGGGTTTCCGGGGAGGCCGAGAATGGTTGTGCCGTTGGCCAGTTCGGCGACAACGGTGGAGCCGCCGGGACGTACGGCCAAGCGGTGCACCAGGATTCGAGCCTCGGCACGCGCGATCGCAGCACGCAGCTGATCCGCCGCGCCGCCGCCGGTAGCGCCGACGATGACCAGCAGATCGCAATCGTCGGCGGCACCGAGTACTTCGTCGAAGCCGCGCGGAGTGTCGCGCAGGTGGACCTGATCGACCGCGCGAATTCCGCACCAGGACAGCACATCCGGCAGAATGGGACCGATCGAGTCGCGGGTCTGGCCGGTTTGCAGCGGTCCCGTGCTGCGGATCTCGTCGCCGGTCATGATGATCCGGGCCCGCACCGGGCCGCGCACGAGCGCCTCGGTGATCTCCACGCTGGCCGCGGCGGAGACCAGGGCCGCGGTGACCGCCGTGCCCTCGGGGGCGACGAGATCACCGCGATCGCGGTCCTCGCCGTGGCGGCGGATATCGTCGCGCAGCGGGGAATCCGGCCGCTGGTGCAGCGTGTCGTCCGGTTCGATCCGCGCGAATTCGTCACGGAGAACGCGGGTGGTGCCATCGGGCACATGCGCGCCGGTGGCGATCCGCACCGCCTCACCGGGCAGTAGCCCGACCGGCCGCCGACCGCCCGCGAAGCCGATATCGCGGCGCAATCGCCATGGACCCGCACCGGCGACCGCGTATCCATCCATCGCGGAGACATCGAAGCGCGGCAGCGGCGCGACGGCGGTCAGCGGTGCCGCGAGGGTGGCACCGCGCACGGAACGCAGTTCCGCCCGATAGTCGGTGAGCCGAGAGAGGCTGGTGCGCAGGATGTCTCGTGCCTCATCAAGAGGCAGCGCAGTGGTGGCAGCGGTCGGCGGTGGTGCCGGGCGAGTGCTCGACCCACCGAGTTCGGCCACCCCGGTATCCCACGCGAGCCGGGCCCGCCGCACCTGTTCCTCGGTATCGCAGTCGGCGATGCCCGCCATGGTGACGGTGACCGTATCGGCCGGAATCAATGCCTTCATCGGCTGATTGATCAGCGAGTCCAGCCGCCCCAGTGCGGCCGCCAGCGCGGCGCGCCGCCACACGCCGATCAGATACTGCGGTCGACCGGATTCGTCGGCCGCGAAAACCGCGTCCGCACCGGATTCGTTCCCGTACCGAATCAGTTCTGTCAGTGTCGATTCCGACAGGAACGGCAGGTCCGCCGCGAGCACTACGACAAGCGGTGCCGCCGTCGGGCCGAGCGCGCGCAGCCCGGCCCCGACGGCGGCGACCGGACCCGAACCCGGCGGCACCTCCCGCACCTGAACGATCCGCGGGTCCAACCCGGACCGATGGGGTCCGACGACCACGGTCCGTGCACACAGCCGCACCGCGGCCAGCGCCGCGTCGAGCATGGATCGTCCGCCGATCACGATGGCGGGTTTATCGACGCCCCCCATCCGGCTGGCTCGCCCGCCCGCGAGCACGATCGCGTCCACGGCGGTCACCGGCAGGCGCCAGGCACGATGGGCCGCAGTATCGCGATGCGATGCGATGCGGTGTGGCGGTTGAGCGACGGGGCGAGCATGGTGGACATGCTAATTCGACGGCGGCGCAGATCCCGGGAGGGTGGCGGCTTCGAGCGACCCACGGACCGTCGCAACCGCTAAACCGTCGAGTAGTACGCGGCCGCTCGGAGCAGGCAGAATTCGTTGGTCTCCGGATCGGCGAGCACCAACCCCGGCGTGCCGCCGAGACCGTTCGGGTCGACCTGGGTCGCGCCCGCCGCGCGTAGTCGGGCCACCTCGGCGGCCTGATCGTCGGAGGGGAAGGACCTCAGGTCCAGATGGAGTCGGTTGCGGCCGCTCTTCACATCGGGCGTGCGGACGAATTCCAGCCAGGAGCCGAGCCCGGTCGCCGAGCGCAACCCGGCCACCTGCGCGCCGCCGTACGCGACCGGCCAGCCGGAGGCCATGGACCAGAACTCGGCGAGCCGCACCGGGTTGTGGGTATCGACCACGATGGCCGCGACCGCGCCGGTATCCACGTACTCCTCCCGCGGCTCCAGCACGCAGAATTCGTTCCCCTCCGGATCGGCGAGCACCACCCACGGCACCCGGCCCTGGCCGATATCGACCCGGCGTGCCCCGAGTGCGAGTGCGCGGTCGACCTGCACGCGCTGATGGTCGTACGAGCGGCTCGCCAGGTCGAGATGGATGCGGTTCTTACCATCCTTGGCGCGGGGGGCCGGCAGGAAGCTCAGGGCCAGGTCCAGGCCGTCCGGATCGGGCGCCGCCACGTCGACCTCGTAGGGTCGGTCGACCGTCACCCTCCAGCCCAGCAATACGGCCCAGAAATCCGCGACGAACCGGGGCCGGTCTGCATCGAACACGACACGCGCCAGGCGGGTGGACATAGCTCTACGTTAGCCGCCGATCGACGGCGGCGGGGCCGTTTACGGGAGCGGAAAGCGTGCCGCACGCAGGTCCACTCGTCCGTCGCGGATCGGTACGCCCTCGGCGGCCAGCAAGCTCAACTGGCGACCGGCCAGGTGAGCGGCCGGCCGGCCACTCGCGCCGATCACCCGGTGCCAGGGCAGATCGGCGGAGTCGGTGCGCATGATCCAGCCGACCGTGCGCGGCGTGGACAACCCGGCCGCCGCCGCGATATCGCCGTAGGTGACCACGCGGCCGGGCGGAACGGTCGCCACCAGCGCGCGCACCCGCTCGACCTCGGCGTCGGTGGTGGCCATCGGACTCACAGCACCGATCGGACCAGGGCCGCGGTCTCGGCCGGACGGGCCTGGGCGACCATGTGATCGCAGTCCCACTCGAGCAGGGTCAGATTCGCGCCGAGATGCTCGGTGAGCGCCGCCCGGAACTCCGGTGTCACGAAGGGCGGCACCACCTTCATGGCCTGCACCAGGACCGTCGGCAGGTCGGCGGGCGGCAGCACATAGTGGCGGGCCAGCTGACCCCAGTAGGAATTGATGGCGGGCAGGCTGATCCGCCAGCCGACACGGCCGTCCGCGGTGGGCATCAGATGTTCGGCGAGTTCGGCGTCGAGCAGCCGCGGCTCCACCTCGCCCCAGCCGGTGGCGATCTTGTCCCGGCGGGCGTGCTCAATGGTGTCGTAGTCCGGTGCGGCCAGGCTGGACAGCGCGATATCCATTAAACGTTCCGGCTCCAGCGCGACGGCCGAATCCAGCAGCACCAGCTTGCGCACCAGGTGCGGATGCTGATGCACCAGGTGTAGCGCGCACGCGCCGCCGAACGAATGCGCGAGGACCACCACCGGCTCGTCGGTCTCCGCGATGAGCACCTCGACCAGATCCTCGACAATGGTTTCGAAGTTCCACGGCGGCAACGAGGTCGAATCGCCGTGTCCGCGCAGGTCGGGGGCGATGATCCGGACGTCCGGCAGATGGCGGATGGCCAGGTCTTCCCAGCGTTTGCCGTGTCCGGTCACGCCGTGCAGGGCCAGGACCTTCGGCCCGTCCGCAGGCCCGTACCGGTGCACATGAAGAGTCGACACCTGAACCATATTGACGTATATCGAATTCGAACGCAGACCGAGGCGTGTGTTCGAGCTCACCGATGAGTGCGTCGACTGCGGAGCGCCGCGTGGCGTGTCGGAGGTGTCTGTTGCAATAGCCCGCGTGGTGCGATCGGATAGCGCGGTGCGACTTGTTCGCCGAAACGTGGCGGCACCCCCGGCTCGTGCCTGGGGTGCCGATGTCCGCGCGCTGTTCGACGCCGCCGCCACCGTAGGCCCGATGCGACCCGGCTGGCGGCCGTGGCAGCTGCTCGGCGGACCGGGGACCGGCAAGACCGCGCTGCTGATCGATCTGGCCGCCGAACGCATCGCCGCGGGCGCCGATCCGGAATCGGTGCTGGTGCTGACCCATTCGAAGCAGGCGGCGAGCGCGGTGCGCGATGCCATCACCGCCCGGCTGAGTGGTTCCGACGGCGCGGCGGGCGGGGTGCCCGGTGCGACAAGGGAGCCGTTGGTGCGCACGCTGCACTCCTACGCGTTCTCGGTGCTGCGCAGACATGCGAGCGCGCACGGCAATCCGCCGCCGCGTTTGCTGACCGGTGCCGAGCAGGATGCCGTGCTGCGTGAAATGCTGCGCGGTGACCTGATCGATATCGCGGCCGGTGCCGACGGGCTGTGGCCCGAACGGCTGCAGCCCGCACTGGGGCTCGGCGGGTTCGCCGAACAGTTGCGTGATCTCATGCTGCGGGCCACCGAACGTGGGCTCGGGCCCGAGGATCTGGTGCGGCTCGGCCGCGAGCACGGTCGGCCGGAGTGGGTGGCGGCGGGCAAGTTCGCGGTGCGCTACGAACAGTCGATGCTGTTGCGGTGGTCGGTCGGGGTGGAGGCGCCCGAGGCGACGGCACCCGCGCTCGACGCGGCCGAACTCGTCGGCGCGGCATTGGACGCGCTCGCCGGTGACGCCGAACTGCTTGCCGCCGAACGGAATCGGATCAGATACCTGCTGGTCGACGATGCCCAGCATCTGGATCCGCAGGCCGCGCTGCTCGTCGAGGTGATGGGTACGGCCGCGCATACCGCGGTCGTCGCGGGTGATCCGGATCAGGGTGTCTTCGCGTTTCGCGGCGCGGACGCTCGCTTCGTCGCTGATCTGGCGGCGCCGGACGGGCAGCGAATCATCCTGCGAGACAACCATCGATCGGGCGGGCAGGTGCAACTGGCCGTCGCGCGGATCGCCGCCAAGTTGCCGGGCAGTGCGCCACAACGCTTTTCGACGCCCAACCATGCGGTGCCGCCGAAGGACGACGGCACCGAGGTGCGGGTGCGTGTGCTGGCCACTCCGGCGAAGGAAGCCGCCTTGATCGCCGATCATTTGCGCCGCGCCCACCTTACCGATGGCGTGCCGTGGTCGCGGATGGCGGTGATCGTCCGCTCGGTGCCATTATCGCTGGCACCGCTGCGGCGCGCGCTGCTGGCGGCCGGAGTGCCGGTGCAGCAGCCCGCGCTCGACGCGCCGCTGGCTCGGCGGCGCGGTGCCGCCTGGATGCTGCTCGCGCTGCGGACGGTGCTCGCGGAGGATGCGGTACAGCGCGGGCGTCGGCGCGCTGCCGAGGCGATGTTCACCGCTGAGGATGCGTTGGACCTGCTGGCCGGGCCGCTCGGCGGTGCTGATCAGATCACCCTGCGGCGGTTGCGGCGCGGTATTCGGCGCAGTGTGCTGGAGTCCGCACGCAGTGAGATCAAGGCGGCGCGTGTGGGTTCCGCGCGCGATGATGAACCCGATTGGGGCGCTGAGGGTCTTCCGCCGGATGAAGCGGGCTTCGAGCCCGAACAATCCGGCGTCGACAGCGCCGAACGAAATGTTGCGACGGCCGAACGGAATATCAGCGACGCCGAACGGACCGCGGACGACGCCGATTGGTATGGCATCGAGCCGGAATGGAGTGGCGGAGACTCCGAATGGGAGAGTCCGGAGCCCGATCTCGAGGATGCCGAACGCAGTGTTGGCGATCCCGAACGAGATGGCGGGGTGGGCGGTGACGCCTCCGGCGTAGACGAGGCTGAGCGAACCGATCCAGGCGACGCGGATGCCGAACGGGACTCATCGACATCCGGACAGGCCGAGGACGGCTCCGTATGGCGCGCCTATGTCGACAAATCCTCCGCGGAGGTGCTGCGTGATCTGTTGGTGGGGCGCGCGGACCGGCGAATCATGGAGCGGCTCACCGATGTCGAGGCCGCGCCGCTGAAGCGGGTGTTCGACGCGCTCGACCGGGCCACCACGACTCGGCGTCGCGGTGCTGGGCTCGAAGACGTGCTGTGGGCGCTGTGGACCGGATCGCGGCTGGAGCGGCGCTGGGTCGCGCAGTCCGAACGCGGTGGGGCGGCGGGTATGCAGGCCGATCGCGACCTCGATGCCGCCGTGGGATTGTTCGACGCCGCGGCCGCGTATGTGGACCGGCTGCCGCGCGCGAGTATCGAGGGTTTCGTTGAATACCTACTGCAGCAGGAGATTCCACACGACACCAGATCGCTGACCGCGCCGGGGGAGGCCGTCGCACTGCTCAGTGCGCACGCGTCCGCGGGCCGCGAATGGGACGTCGTCGCGGTTGCCGCTGTGCAGGAAGGTATTTGGCCCAATCCGCGCCCGCGCGGCACCCTGTTGCAGACCGAGGATCTGGTCGATCTCACCGCGGGCATAGTCGATGCGGGCGCAGTGGTGAGCCGGGCGGCTCCGATCATGGCGGAGGAGCGTCGACTGCTGCTCGTCGCCTGCAGTCGGGCCCGGCACTCGCTGCTGGTCACCGCCGTGGAATCGGTATCGGGCGAACGCGATCTGGTCCCGTCCCGGTTCCTCGCCGAACTGCTCGGGCACGATGACGACAGTGAACCCGGCGCGCTGCCGGTCGCCGATCCGGGCCGGGCGCTGGTCATGCATGCGCTGGTGGCCGAATTGCGCGGCGTGGTCTGCGATGCCGAGGCCGAACCCGAGCGCAGGCGTCGCGCCGCACATCAGCTGGCCCGGCTCGCGCACGCAGGCGTGCCCGGTACCCACCCCGACGACTGGTACGGCACCGCGGATCTCAGCTCGTCGCGGTCGCTCTGGGACGAGGACGACAGCGCGGTCGCCCTGTCCCCGTCCACCGTTGAGTTGCTGCGCACCTGTCCGCTGCGCTGGGCGCTGGAACGCCATGGCGGCACCGACGGTGACAATCCGCACGCCGTCAAGGGCAATCTGGTGCATACGCTCGTGCAGGCGCTGGCGGGCAAGGTGCCCGAATCCCAGGTCCGCGCGGCATTGGACAAGGCATGGCAGGCCATCGATCCCGGCACCGGCTGGCATTCGCGGCAGGAACTGCGTCGCACCGAGGCCATGCTGGAAACGTTCATGGCATGGGTGCACAATACCCGCGGCGAACTCACCCAGGCCGGAGTCGAGGTTCCGGTCGACTGCGTACTGCCCCCGCGCACCGAAGACGAACGCGCCGTGCGGATTCGAGGCCGAGTCGACCGCCTGGAGCGCGATGCCCAGGGCCGCTTCGTGATCGTCGACGTGAAGACCGGAAAATCACCGGTCACCAAGCAAGCCGCCGCCGACCACGCCCAACTCGCGACCTACCAGGTAGCCGCCGCCGCTGGCGCACTCGATATCACCCTGGGCGACCCCACCTCGGAATCCGATCGAGCACATACCGAATCCGCCTCTGCGGCCGGAGCAACGCCTCGTGGTCCAGGTGAGTCCGGCCCGGGTGATTCCGGCACTGCCGCCGACGGGTTCGTCTCCGTTGCGGACGAGTTCAACTCTGCTGCAGGCGGTCTCGGCGGCCCTGCAGGCGATCCCGGCGGTGCTATTGGTGAGTCCGGCGGTGCTGTGCGCGTTCCCGGCCCCGCTGCAGGTGAGTCCGGCCCCGCTGCAGGTGAACCAGGCTCCACCACAGGCGAACCCGGCGGTGCGCGTCTGGTCTACGTCGCCAAGCCGAGCAGCAAGGAGGGGGCCACACAACGCATGCAGCCCCCGCTCGATGCTGAGGCGCTCGACAAGTGGCGTGGCACGATTCACGATGCCGCGGCCGCCACGCAGGGGCCGAGTTACCTCGCTATGCGCAACGATGGCTGCAGGCACTGTCCGGTGGCGGGCAGTTGCCCCGTCCAGGACACCGGGAGGCAGGTGACCGACGAGTGAGCAGTATTTCCGGCGACGCGCATGCCACCGTCTCGCCGAACCGTCTCGCCGAGGCGCTCGGCCTGCCACCGCCCACTGACGAGCAGGCCGCCGTGATCGCGGCCCCACCGGGACCGACGCTCGTGGTCGCCGGTGCGGGCGCGGGCAAAACCGAGACCATGGCCGCCCGGGTCGTGTGGATGGTCGCCAACCGCCTGGTGCTGCCCGACGAAGTGCTCGGCCTGACCTTCACCCGAAAAGCCGCCCAGCAGTTGACCTCCCGCATCCGCACCCGGCTGGCCCGCTTGGCCGGTTCGCCGCTGCTGCGCGAACTCGACGCCGGTGGTGAACTGCGCGCTCAGCTCTCCGGCGCCGAACCCGAGATCAGCACCTACCACTCGTACGCGGGCCGACTGCTCACCCAGCACGGTCTGCTGCTGCCCGTGGAACCCTCGGCGACACTGCTGACCGAAACCCAGCTCTGGCAGCTCGCCCACCAGGTGGTCCGCAACTGGGACGGCGACCTCGACACCGACCGCACCCCGGTCTCGGTCACCGAGGCCGTCCTCGCCCTCTCCGGCCAACTCGCCGAACACCTGGTGGAACCCGAACAACTCGCCGAGGCTCACACCGAACTCGAAAAGCTGGTCCACACCCTGCCCGCGGGTCCACGCCAACGCGGCGGACCGAGCCAGGCTCTGCAGAACATCGTCCAGGTCCAACGCGAGCGCGTCGCCCTGCTGCCGCTGGTCAAGCAGCTGGCCGAAGCGCTACGCCGCCGCGGCGCACTCGATTTCGGCGCCCAGATGTCCCTGGCCGCCCGCCTGGCCGCCGAACATCCGGAAGTCGCCCTGGCCGAACGCGCCCGCTTCCGCCTGGTCCTGCTCGACGAATACCAGGACACCGGTCACGCCCAACGCATCCTGCTCGCCTCCCTCTTCGGCGGATCCCCCCCACAGCCGCGCGCCAAGCGATCACGAAAGACCGACTCCACCAGGTCCACCGCCGGCAAGCCCGTCGCCTCGGATTCGCTCCCCCCGACGGCCCCCGACACGCACCACAGCGAGGGCGATTCGACGCAGCACAACCCGTCGGACGCCCAGCAGATGGCAGCCAGTGGTGCCGCCCCGCGCTCGGCTGCACGTCAGCCGGTGGATGCCGATGCCGGGCGGAGCCATCTCGATGCGACGCAGCGCCCTCAGGCGGATGCGGAGCGGGCGGCAGTGAATGGTGGCGGCCAGCGTTCGGCTGCACGTGTGCCGACGGACCCCGAGGATCGACGGAGTGAAAGCGATGCGACACATGGGCATCGGTCGGATGCCCGAGCAGACCGTGTACAGCGGTTGGCGGTGACCGCTGTCGGTGACCCGATGCAATCGATCTATGGCTGGCGTGGGGCGTCGGCCGCTAATCTCCCCAGGTTCGCTACCGACTTTCCCAGTGCCCCAGGTGTTCCCGCGCCGATCCTGCCGCTGCTGACAAGTTGGCGGAATCCGCCGGAGGCGCTGGCGCTGGCGAATCTGGTGGCGGAACCGTTGCGGCGCAGTGCGATCGATAGCGGTGGTGTCACGGTCGACGCGCTGCGTGCGAAACCCGATGCGGAACCGGGTGTCGTCGCGCTGGCGTTGACCGAAACCGTTGCCGACGAACGCGATTGGGTAGCGGGGCGGATCGCGGCCGAATGGGCGATCAAACGCGAGGCGGGGAAGCCACCGCCGACCTCGGCCGTGCTGGTCCGCCGCAACGCCGACGCCGCACCCCTCGCGGAAGCCCTGCGCGAGCAGGGACTTCCGGTGGAGATCGTCGGTCTCGGCGGCCTGCTCGCCACCCCGGAGGTCGCCGATATCGTCGCCACCCTGCGGCTCGTCGCCGAACCCGGCGCAGGCAGCGCCGCCATGCGCATCCTCACCGGCGCCCGCTGGCGTATCGGCGTCGCCGACCTCGCCGCGCTCGCCCGCCGTGCCCGAGACCTGTCGATCAGCCGCCTGCACGGCAATGAGGCGAACGAGATCGCCGATTCGACCGCACTCGCCGAGGCCCTGCGCGAGGTGGCGCCGGAACCGGCCGAACAGGCGGGTCTGGCCGACGCGATCGCCGATCCCGGTCCGCGCGAACAGTATTCGGAGTCGGGATGCCAGCGCATTGTCGCGCTCAGCCGGGAACTTGCCGGGCTGCGCGAACGCAGCGGCCAGCCGCTCGCCGAACTCGTCGCGGATGTAGAACGCACCATCGGCGTCGGTGTCGAGACCCAGGCTCGCCGCGCACTGGTCGGCGCCGGTGCCGGACGCGAACATCTGGACGCCTTCGCCGAGGTGGTCGCCGGATACGCCAGCGATTCCGGCGCGTCGCTCGGCGGCCTGCTCGCCTTCCTCGCCGCCGCCGAATCCGTCGAGAACGGTTTGGAACCGGGTGAAGTCGAGGTCGCCAGGGACCGCGTCCAGGTGCTGACCGTGCACGCCGCCAAGGGCTTGGAGTGGGAGATCGTCGCCGTTCCGCACGTGGCCCGCGGCGTTTTCCCGTCCGGCGCGGCCTCGGGCACCTGGCTCGGCGCACTCGCCGAACTCCCCACGTCCCTACGCGGTGACCGCAGACAGGACGATGCCGCCGAGGGTGTCCCCGTGCTCGACCTCTCGGATCTCTACGACCGCGCCGACCTGGAGCGAGCGATCAAGTCCCATAAGGAATCCCTGGACCGCCGTCGCATCGATGAAGACCGCCGCCTGTTCTATGTGGCCCTCACCAGAACCGAACGGGTCCTGCTCGTCTGCGCCCACCACTGGGCCGAAACCGGCACCGCACCCAAGGGGCCCTCCGACTTCCTCCTGGAACTCAAACACGCCAGCGAAGCCCCCGACAGCCCCGCGAACGGCGCGGTCACCATCGACCGCTGGGACGACGCCCCCGACGTCGACGCGGTAAACCCGTTCACCGACAACCCCGCAACCGCCGAATGGCCCCGCGACCCCCTCGGCAACCGCCGCGCCCCCATCGAACAGGGCGCTTCTCTCGTCCACGCCGCCCTCGCCGAACTCACGGCACAATCCGCCGCAGGCATCACCGCATTGCACCACGCGGTCTTCGATAACCCGACTGCCTCAGTCGATTTCGCGTCCAGCGCCCTCCGTGACATCGACATGGCAATGACTGTAGACCCGCCCACCGACAACTTTGCCGCCCCGAACTCCGCGCCCGACGATCTCGGCGCCATCGCGCTACCCGACGACCCCTACGCCGATGTTCCCCTGCCCGACTATCTCGACCCGCCCGCATCATTCGGGGATCCCGGCGAATCATCTGTCAACAGCGCCCCGGATCCGTACGACCGGGACGACTTCCCGCCGCCCCCAGGCGACTTCGCGTCGCGCGCCGAGTACGTCGCGCCGTACGCCGAGCACGTCGCGCCGTACGCCGAGCACGTTGCGTCGCACGCCGAACATGTTGCGCCGTACGCCGAGCACGTCGCGCCGTACGCCGAACACGTCGCGTCGCACGCCGAACATGTTGCGCCGTACGCCGAGCACGTCGCGTCGCACGCGGAACACGTCGCGCCATACGCCGACGCCGTCCAACCTTACGGTGACGACTTCCCCCCGTACTCCGATGATTTCGCGCCGTACGCCGACGAATTCGAGCCCCCCCCAGACGACCTCACCGCCCCAGCCGAACCCGGGATCCCCCATACCGACACCACCACCCCAGCCGCCAACCCCGACGACCCCGACGGCTGGTCCGCCGACGTCGACGCCCTCCTCGCCGAATTCGAAGCCACCCAGGCGATCACCCAGGACGTCGAACTCCCCGGCCAGATCGCCGCTACGGCCTTGGTCGAAATGCGTGCCGACCCAACCAAACTCGCGGCCCGCCTGCGCCGCCCACTGCCGTTCCCGCCGAATCCGCTGGCCCGCCGCGGCACCGCCTTCCACGCCTGGGTGCAGCGCTGGTTCGCCACCGACCGGCTGCTCGGCTTCGACGCACTGCCCGGCGCCGCCGACAGCACTGCCGCCGACGCAGGCCCGGACACCGAACTGGTCACCATGCAGGAGTCGTTCCTCAACTCGCCGTGGGCCAATCGCAGCCCGCTCGAGGTGGAGATCCCGTTCGAGACCTCCATCGCGGGCACGGTGATTCGCGGCCGGATGGACGCGGTCTTCGCCGAACCCGGCGGCGGTTGGATTGTGGTCGACTGGAAGACCGGCGCCGAGCCCGCGCCCGCCGACGAACCCGCGGTCGCCATGCAGCTGGCCGTATACCGGCTGGCTTGGGCTCGGCTGATGGCGGCCCGCGACCACGGCACCGAGGCCGAGATGCTCGAACGCATCGGCGCCGCATTCCATTACGTGCGCACCGGGCGCACCATCGCGCCCGCCGCACTGCCCGGCCCGGACGAATTGGCCGAGCTGATCAGGAATGCCGCGCCGACGAGCGCGTCCGCGCCGGACTGAACCCATACATTCATCGGGTGTTCGCGTCGGGCGCGGGCAATGCTCGGCTGACCCGGTAGGCTGCCGTGCGTGCCGGAGGGACAAGAAGCGCCGGAGTTGACCGACTCGGTGAGCGCCGAGATTTCGGCGAGCGTGGGGGTGGGTGAGTCCGGTGTTCGGTGATCGGGCGCGCAGTGTCGGTTTGTCGAGTCGTCCGGATTTCGCGCTGGTCGGCGTGCTGCGCATCCCCGAAATAGCGACCAGCCCATGGACTTCGCTGGTGCGCCGGGTGCTCTTCGCAATCGGCCTGCTGTTCGCCGCGGCGCTGGTGGTGTTCCTCGGTCGCGATGGGTACCACGACAACTCCGGTGACGAGCTGTCGTTCCTGGACGCCTTCTACTACGCGACGGTCTCGCTGTCGACCACCGGCTACGGCGATATCGCGCCGGTGACGCCCGAGGCCCGGCTCGCCAATATCGTCATCATCACCCCGCTGCGCATTCTCTTCCTCATCGTGCTCGTCGGTACCACCATCGGCGTACTCACCGAGCGTTCCCGGCAGGCATTCAAGATTCAGCGTTGGAGGCGCAGCATGCGTGATCACACCGTGGTCGTCGGTTATGGGACCAAAGGCCGTACGGCGGTCGACGCGATGCTCGGCGATGGCGTGCAGGCCGCCGATATCGTCGTGGTCGACACCGATGCCGTCGCGCTGGAGGCGGCCGCGAACGCCGGCCTGGTGACGGTGCACGGTTCGGCCACCCGGTCCGATGTGCTCCGGCTGGCCGGTGTGCAGCGGGCGGCCGCGGTCGTGGTCGCCGCCAACCGGGACGACACCGCCGTCCTGGTGAGTCTCACGGCGCGTGAACTGAACAAGAGCGCCAAGATCGTGGTGGCCATCCGGGAGGCCGAGAACACCCACCTGCTGCGCCAGTCCGGCGCGGATTCGGTGGTGGTCTCCTCCGAGACCGCGGGCCGGTTGCTGGGCATCGCCACCACCACGCCGACCGTGGTCGAGATGATCGAGGATCTGCTGACCCCCGACCAGGGCTTTGCGGTCGCCGAACGCGAAGTGGAACCCGCCGAGGTCGGCGGCTCGCCACGACATCTCGGCGATATCGTGCTGGGCGTGGTGCGCGGCGGTGTGCTGATCCGGGTGGGTGAGGCCGAGGTGGACGCGCTGGAGCCGACCGACAAACTGTTGTACATCCGGCACGTGGGCAGGTAACACTGCCGCGACGACTGGTGTTCGCGGCGGCGCGATAGTCTCGAACCGTGGCCTCAGGATTCCAGCTCAATAGCGTTCCGCTGCTTTCGCGTTCAGTGCTCGACCGGGCCGAGGAGATCCGGGCCGACGAACAGGCGCTGAAGGAGGGCTGGGCCGACGCCGAACTACTCCGAGTCAACAAGCGTGGCCAGTTCCGCTTCGAGAACGGCGCGTTGGTGCTGGAGCCGGCGATTGAACTGTCCGCCGAGCCGAGTCCGGCCGCGATATTCCTCGGTATCAACGGCGGCAAGCACGTCTGGGCCGTGCGCGACGCCGACCTGGCGGGCACGCTGACCGATCTGCGCGCCATGGCGGGCGGCATCGACGATCTCACCGCTGGTCTGCTCACCGCCGCAATGGCCCTGCTGAACTGGCATGACAAGGCCGGATTCAATGCCGTCGACGGCACCGCGACGGCCGCGACCAAGGGCGGTTGGTCGCGGGTCGACGAGAACGGTCACGAGGAGTTCCCGCGCATTGATCCAGCCGTCATCTGCCTGATCCACGACGGCGGCGATCGAGTGTTGCTCGGGCGCCAGCACACCTGGCCGAAGACGCTGTTCTCGCTGCTCGCCGGATTCGTCGAGGCGGGGGAGTCGCTGGAGCGGTGCGTCGAACGCGAGGTGCTCGAGGAGGTCGGGGTCGATGTCCGCGACATCACCTACCTGGGCAGCCAGCCGTGGCCGTTCCCACGCTCGCTGATGCTCGGCTTCTCCGCCATCGCGGATCCCGATCAGCCGCTTGCCTTCTCGGATGGCGAGATCGCCGAGGCCCACTGGTTCACCCGTGCCGAGGTGCGCACGGCGCTGGCCGTCGGCGACTGGTCCGCGCAGAACCAGGGCGCGCGGCTACTGCTGCCCGGATCGATCTCCATCGCGCGCACGATCGTGGAGTCCTGGGCCGAACTCGACAGCTGATCGAGGGCATAAAAAGTTCCGTGCGGGCCGCGAGGGTCCGCACGGAGCAGGCGATCGAGCCGATCAGGGGAGGGTGGCCAGCGTCTGCTTGACCGCGGCCAGCGACGGGTTGGTCGCCGTGGAGCCGTCCGCGAACTTCACCGTCGGCACCACATGGTTGCCGCCGTTCACGCTGCCGACGAATTCGGCCGATGCCGGATCTTGTTCGATATCGATCTCGACATAGCTGATACCGGACTCGTCCAGCTGCTTCTTCAGCCTGCGGCAGTAGCCGCACCAGGTGGTCGAGTACATCGTCAGAGCGGGAGTCACGTCAGTCACGGATCGTGCAACGCCTTACGGTCCGATCCTGTTCCGGCTGAGACTTGCGCAAGATTTAGTATGTGCGCATACTAAATCCATGACGACGATCGCCACCGCACAGGCCACCTCGCCCGCCACATCGGGTGGGCGGTACTGGCTGGGTGTGGTCTCCAGAGAACACGTACGCCGCGGTGTAGAACTCGGCATCGCCCAGGTCAACCATGGCAAGCGGACCCCACTCGAACGGATGAGCCCGGGTGACGGCTTCCTCTGTTACTCACCGCGCGAGGGGATGCGAACCGGTGCGCCGATCCGCTCCTTCACCGCCATCGGCACCATCGATGACGGTCCGGTCTGGCAGGCGGACCCGGACGACGGCGGCTGCTTCCAGCCGTGGCGACGCGCGGTCGACTACCGCACCGACGCGCAAGAGATCCCGATCGACGAACTGCGCGCCGAATTGGATCTCACCAGCACGCCGAATTGGGGCATGGCGCTGCGCCGCGGACTCATCGAACTGACCGCGCACGACTTCGCATTGATCGCGCGGACGATGATCGGCGAATCAGCAGTAGCGCAGGCACATGAGTGAGGACAAGGGTCTGCGCAGCAGCTTCGCCGAGGCCGACGAAAGCCCGGGCCTCTTGCTCTGGCAGGTGACCAACCGCTGGCAGGCAGCCCAGCGCGCGGCCCTGGCCGCATTCGACCTCACCCATGTGCAATTCGTCCTACTGGCCTCACTGACCTACCTGGCCGCCCGCCGCGACGAACCGGTAATGCAGCGCGATCTGGCCGCACACGCCGTCACCGACCCGATGATGACCTCCCAGGTATTGCGCGCGCTCGAGCAAAGGGGCCTGCTCGAGCGCCGCGCCCACCCGAACGACCGCAGAGCCAAGGCCCTGATCCCCACCGAAGCCGGTGCAGCATTGGCGAATCGGGCCGTGGTCGCGGTCGAGCAGTGCGACCAGGAGTTCTTCGCTCCGCTCGGTGCGCACGTCGAGGCATTCGCCGGTGCACTACGACAACTGCGCGACTCCAAGAACTCGCCGGGTTGACCGAGATAAGGTGGCCCATCAGATGTTCGATGCGGTACTCAGGCGGGCCGGGACCGACGCCCATTTTGCGCCGCCGCCATGACTTGTCGGCGGGCACTGCCATGATGTGTGTCGTGTCGGCAACCAGTATCAGCGAGCCCGTCCGCCCAGCGCTGGCTGATGTCCAAGACGGGCTGGACCCCGAGCAGGCCGCCGCGGTCCGCGCGCCGCGGGGTCCGGTGTGCGTGCTCGCGGGCGCCGGCACCGGTAAGACCAGAACCATCACCCATCGCATCGCGCACTTGGTCTCCGCCGGACATGTGAAGGCCGACCAGGTGCTCGCGGTGACGTTCACCGCGCGCGCGGCGGGGGAACTGCGCAGTCGCCTGCGCGCCCTCGGGCTCGGCGGCGAGGCCAACCAGGTGCAGGCGCGCACGTTCCACGCGGCCGCGCTGCGGCAGCTGAAGTACTTCTGGCCGCAGATCGTCGGGGATGTGCCCTGGCAGTTGCTCGATCGCAAATTCCCGATCGTGGCGCAGGCCGCGCACCAGGCCGGACTGTCCTCGCACAGCGACGCCGTGCGCGATCTGCTCACCGAGATCGAATGGGCGAAGGCCACCCTTATCGCGCCGGAGGATTATCCGGCGGCGGTGGCCAAGCACCGCCGCGAGGCGCCGTATGACCCGCTGCGCGTCGCAGCGGTCTACAGCGGTTACGAGAAGTTGAAGGCGACGCCCGACGGCCTGCTGCTCGATTTCGACGATCTGCTGCTGCACACCGCCGCCGCGCTGGAGGACTATCCGTCGGTGGCCGATGAATTCCGCGGGCGCTACCGCAGTTTCGTCGTCGACGAATACCAGGACGTCACGCCGCTACAGCAGCGGGTGCTCGATGCCTGGCTCGGTGAGCGCGACGATCTGACCGTGGTCGGCGACGCGAACCAGACGATCTATTCGTTCACCGGCGCCACCCCCGGCTTTCTGCTGGACTTCTCCCGGCGCTTTCCCGAGGCGACGGTGGTCCGGCTGGAGCGCGACTATCGGTCGACGCCGCAGGTGGTATCGCTGGCGAACCGAGTGATCGGCGCCGCCCGCGGGCGCATCGCGGGCACCCGGCTGCAACTGATCGGGCAGCGCGACGACGGGCCGGAGCCGACCTTCGCCGAATTCGACGACGGCCCGGCCGAGGCGGCGGCGGTCGCCCGATCGATCAAGAAGCTGATCGCCGCGGGCACGCCCGCCGCCGAGATCGCGGTGCTCTATCGGATCAACGCGCAGTCCGAGGCCTATGAGCAGGCGCTGACCGAACAAGGCATCCCTTACCAGGTCCGCGGCGGCGAGGGTTTCTTCGCACGCGCCGAGGTAAGGCAAGCCGTCTCCGTATTGCGTCAGGTCGCCTCCCGCGAGGACCTGCCCGACCAGTCCCGCGGTGGTAAGGCCTTGGTTACCTTGGTGCGGGCCGCGCTCGCGCCGGTCGGCCTCACCACTACCGAACCCGCGGGCGCGCAGGCCAGGGAGCGGTGGGAATCGCTGGTCGCGCTGGTGCGCCTGACCGAGGAGTTGGTCGACCAGGACGATGCCCTCGAGCTGCCCGGTCTGCTGCGTGAGCTGGCCGCGCGCGCCGAGGCCAGGCATCCACCGACCGTGCAGGGGGTGACCCTCGCGTCGTTGCACGCGGCGAAGGGGCTGGAGTGGGACGCGGTCTTCCTCGTCGGTGTCGCCGACGGCACCCTGCCGATCGCGCACGTACTCGGTGACGACGGCTCGGTTGCCGATCAGGCCGCGCTCGAGGAGGAACGGCGACTGCTCTACGTCGGCGTGACCAGGGCCCGCGAACACCTGCAACTGTCCTGGGCGCTGGCCCGCGGCGAGGGCAGCAGGCGCACTCGGCGCCGCTCCCGGTTTCTCAACGGCTTGGTGCCCGACGACTCGCCCGCCTCGCGAATCGCCGCGCCGGTCGCCGACTCCGCCGCGAACGGTGTGCGCCCGACCTGCCGGGTCTGTGCCAAACCGTTAATCGGCACCTACGCCACGATGCTCGGGCGCTGCCGTCGCTGCCCGGCGGAATTGGATGCCGAGCTACTGGAAGCGCTGAAGGCGTGGCGCGCGGAAAAAGCGCAGGATCTGCGGGTGCGCGAGTTCGTGGTCTTCACCGACACCACGCTCACCGCGATCGCCGAGCAACTGCCCGCCGACGACAACGCACTGACCGCGATCCCCGGAATCGGGTCGAAGAAGCTCGAGCAATACGGGGCCGAGGTGCTGTCGATAGTGGCTTCGCGCCTGCGGTCAAGCCCACAAAACCGCAGGTAGAAAATAGGTTGTCGCGATCGGCGCCAACACATATGGTGGGAATCACGCACCGGGAGGTCATTCCGGTGCGCGCACAGTTACCGACACGAGTACAGGAGGGAGGCAGAACGATGAATGACAACACGAACTCCAGCGCCATCGGCGTTGCGGTGAATGCTGCACCCGTCATGTCGGCCTCCCGGGGGATCCTCGATTTGCAGGGGATCGGTCTGTCCGGCGTCGACGTATTCGGGCTCCAGGCGCAATCCATGCCTACGCATTCCCCCGTGTGCGTCATGACGCAGGACAAGCCCAGCGTGGGCTGGCACCCGGCATTTGCCAATTCGGCAGAAGTCGGCGTCTTCGCAGTTGAGGCCGGATATGCCCCGGCAGATCTGCGGGCAGCACACCTCCGCCGCACCACCCACCCAGCGACCGTGATCAGGATTCGACAGAGATGTCGAACTAGGTAGGGAACACTCCCCGACCTCCTGGCCACGGATCGCCCGAAGCGAAACCGTGGCCAGTATTTTTTTTACCGGCCCTTCAGCCAGCACCGGCCTCGGTTTCGCGGAACGAACGAAACGTACCGCTGCAAACGAGCTGAAGGAGAACGACGTGTTCACCGCAGAGAGCTGGCCACAAGCCACTACTGACGTGACATGCCGAACCGTGGCACGGCCTACCCGCCCCCGGGAGGTCACAAAGGTCCTGCCTTGTCGAGCCGGAGATCCCGATCTGTGGTTCGCCGAGAGCCCGGTCCAGTTGGAGCAGGCCAAGGCGCTGTGCGCGTCCTGCCCCATCCGAAAGGGCTGCCTGACCGCGGCCATGGATCGGGGTGAGCCGTGGGGTGTCTGGGGCGGTGAGATCTTCGACCAGGGTGTCGTGATCGCCCGCAAGCGCCCGCGTGGTCGTCCGCGCAAGGTCGCGATCTCGGCATGAGATCCGTGGCTCCCCTCCCTCCGGTCGCTGAGGCCCACCCGGCCGCTTCGGATCCGGGCCGGGCCCAGGAACGAGAAAGCAAACCAGCCGCTCACCTCGAGATCAGGTGGGCGGCTCGTTTGCGTTCCACGGCAATACTTTTCACATGTGTTCGGACCGGCCGCCGGGGTGTCGGACGGTTCGAGATCAATCAGCTGGCCGAGCGCTCCTCGCGGAAGCCGGGCATCCAGGTCCGCACCAGTTGCATGAACGGCAGCTCCGCGTCGAGCTGGGCCAGGATGCCGACCGAGCCGCCGAGGACCCGGAAGATCATCACGTACTGCGCGGGCAGCTGCAGGGCGCGCGCGGTCTTCATATCGGTGCTGGTGATATCGGAGGCCTTGCCCGCCATCCGCTGCATCCACTTGCGGGTGAAGTGGAACGAATCGGTCTGGATCGGGTCGGTGAACGGCCGCAGGTAGTCGGCGATCTCCTGATCGGTGACGGTTCGGCCGGGAATCACCCAGCCGTTGTCGTACATCAACTGCACCAGCTCGTCGAAGCGTTCGTCGACTTCCAGCGCGAGCATCCGCCCGAAGATCTCCGGGAAGCCGCCCGGCATGGGCGCGCAGGCGCCGAAGTCGATGACGGCCAATTTGCCGTCGGGCAGCATCATGAAGTTGCCGGGATGCGGATCGGCGTGCAGCAGGCCGACAGTCTCCGGCGAGGAGAAGTGGAACTTGCCCATCAATGCGGCGACGCGATTGCGCAGGGCCCGGGTGCCCTCCGGATCCTCGGCGCCCAGCTTGATGATCGTGGAGACCGGGGTGCCGTCGAGCCATTCGGTCACGATCACCTTCGGCGCGCTGGCCACCACCCTCGGCACCACGATCTCCGGATGCCCGTCGAAGCCCTTCGCGAAGGCGCGCTGGTTGGCGGCCTCATTGCGGTAGTCGAGCTCCTCCTCGGTGCGTTCGGTGATCTCGGCCAGGAGCGGCTTCACATCCGCGCCAGGAACGACCGAGGCGATCAGGCCGGTCATCCGCGACAGGGTCTTGAGATCGGCGCGCAGCGCCTCGTCCGCGCCGGGATACTGCACCTTCACCGCGACCGTCCGACCGTCCGACCAGACCGCCTTGTGCACCTGGCCGATGCTCGCCGACGCGGCGGGAGTGTCTTCGAAGGACTGGAACCGCTGCCGCCACTGGGTGCCCAGCTGCTGGTCCAGGACCCGATGCACGGTCTCGGCCGGCATCGGCGGCGCGGCGGCCTGCAATTTGGTGAGTGCCTCGCGATAGTGCTCGCCGAACTCCTCGGGAACCGCGGCCTCCATCACGCTCAGCGCCTGGCCGAACTTCATCGCACCGCCCTTGAGCTCACCGAGCACGGTGAACAGCTGTTCGGCGGCCTTCTGGTTCAACTGGGCGTTGATCTCGGACTTGTCGCCACCGGCCAACCTCTTGCCGAACCCGACGGCGGCCCGGCCAGCGATACCGAGCGGAATCTTGGCTAACTTGGCATTGCGGGATGAGCGACGACGCACAATCTCAGACACGTACCCATCATGGCGGACAAACCCGTGGATTTGCCATGCCAATCTTGATGCCCTTCCTTGGCGGAGTGTAAGAATCGACACCTTCATCGGCCGGAACAGCACATGATCGCCTCTGGTCATGAGTTCGCATCAGCGGAGATCGCATGGCAGCCACATGCGGTGTGTACCGCCCAATCGCGTTGCTCGACCAGGTGCGAGTCGAGGTCCAATTCGAGGGTGGTGTTCAGGGTGGCCGGTGTCCGGCGCGCCGAGCAGGCCAGGATCGTCTCGAGTTCGTACAGCGCCAGCGCGGCGGTTGCCGCGATCGCGGCCGGTGACGCATGCCCGACGCGGCCGAGCAACTGTGCGGCCAGGTGCGGCCACTCCGCGTCGTAGTCGCAGCGGGTCAGATGCGCGCAACGCAGGCAGCTCGTTCGGCCCGGCACAACGAACGGACCGACCACGCCCTTCGCATCGCGAATGCGGACCTGCATATGTGCGATCCCATGCAGCACAAGCTCATTGGTGAACCGAGGGTCGATCACCAGTGTGTCGGTCAACACCACGAGTTCGCCGCGCCAGTCGGGGACCGAACCGTCGGGGGTGTACCCACGTGACCGGATCGGGCGCAGGCCGAGTCCGCGCAGCCCGGTCGAGAGCGCGTCCGCGAGTGGTCCGAGTCCGTGCACCCGCACCGAACGCACCCGGCCCATCCGTTCGTTCGGATGCAGCAGTAGTCCCGCGTCATCGATGCGGGTCAAGAGCTCGGCCGCGGCCTCGGGCTCGATCCCGCACTCCCCGGCCCGCCAGATGACCTGTGGCCGACTCTGCATCCCATCCAGTAGCCGCAGGAACGCGAGCACGGTATCGGCGTCCAACGGTGTCCGATCGAGCAATAGCGCGCCCTCGGGATCCCATCCGAGCTGCACTACCCCGGACGCCCGCACCAATACCGTCACTCGCGGCGCCAGCATCGGCCCGCATACCCGCCCCGTCGTCATGCGAGCAGTATGCGCACCACATCACGGGTGAATCAGCGCGAATCCCGCAGTAATCCACAGGGATTCGTACTTATCAACAGGACAACTATCAGGACGCGTCGGTGTCCTTGCCGAGGTTGGGGCCGGATTCGCCGTCGCCCCTGCCCTTTTCGCGCTCGGCCTGCTCACGAGCCTCGGTCTCGGCCAGTTGGGCCAGCGGATCGTCGAATGCGTTGGTGCCGCCGCCGATCACCGAATCGATGAAGCCGGCGGGGGAGTCCAGGTCGTTGGAATCCGGCAGCAGGTCCGGGTGCGCCCAGATGGCGTCGCGCGCGTCGATGCCCGTATCGACGGTGAGCCGCCGCCACAGCGCCGCCGCCTCACGCAGCTTGCGCGGCCGCAGTTCCAACCCGACCAGGGTCGCGAAGGTCTGCTCGGCCGGACCACCGGTGGCGCGACGGCGGATCAGCGTCTCGGCCAGCGCACCCGCGCCGGGCAGGCGATCGCCGACCGCGTCGGTGACCACGACCTGCACCCAGCCCTCGATCAGGGCGAGCAGCGTCTCCAGCCGCTCCAGCGCCTGTTTCTGTTCCGGGGTGGTCTGCGGTTCGAAGGTGCCCTGGGACAGGAGCTCCTCGAGCTTGGCGGGATCGGTCAGCGACATCGGGTCGATGCCCTGGGCCGCCGACTCCAGCGCGGAGAAGTCCATCTTGATGCCGCGCGCATAGTCCTCGACCGCGCCGAGCACCTGCTGGCGCAGCCACGGCACATGGCCGAACAGTCGCTGATGCGCGGCCTCACGGGCCGCGAGGAAGACCAGGATCTCGCTCTCCGGCTGTTCCAGCCCGGCGCTGAACTCCGAGATCGCCGCGGGCAGCAGCGCCGCGGTTCCGCTCGGACCCAGCGGCAGACCGATATCGGTAGAGGTCAGCACCTCCTTGGCGAGCTGCCCGAGCGCCTGCCCGAGCTGCGAGCCGAATGCCAGTCCGCCCATCTGCCCGAGCATGCCGACCATCGGTCCGGCGAACTCCCGCGCCTCCTCCGGCAGTTGCGCGGTCCACATTCTGGAGATCTGCTCGGCCACCGGATCACACAGCCGCTTCCAGGTCGGCAGCGTCTCCTCGATCCAGTCGTTGGCGGTCCAGGCCGCGCTCTTGGTCGCGCCGGCGGGCAGCGTGGTCGCGCCGTCGAGCCATAACTCGGCCAGGTGCGCGGCATCGGTCACGGCGCTGACGGTGCCCGAGGCCACCGGTGACACAGTCGAGCCGAGCTGCTCGCGGGCAAGTCGCTTGGCCACGTCGTAGTTGACCGGACCGGACTGCGCGGAGCCGGGCTGCCCCATGCCACTCAGCATCTGGCCGAGCGAGGTGAGCATTTGTCCGAGCTGCGCCGGATCGAATCCGCCCGCGCCTGCCCCGCCCAAGCCGAAGGGATCGTTCGCTCCGGCACCGCTCGGCTCGTCGCCGCGCTTGCGGTCGTCGTCATCGCGGTTCGAAAATCCGAAGGGGACGTCACTCATACCCCAAACATTACGCGTGTCGCATGGCGGTTCGATGTTCGCGCGGCGCGAAATCGGTGGACGCGCGGGGGCGCTGAATATCCGCCCATGCGTGTATTCCGGCGGGGGCGATCACTACTGTGGTCCAGGTGAATCGTCGGATCCTGACCCTGGTGGCCGCCCTGATCCCGGTGCTCGTGCTCGGCGCGGTGGGCAGCGTGCTCACTGTGCCGTTCGTCGCACTCGGCCCCGGACCTACGTTCAATACCCTCGGCCAGGTCGATGGCCAGCAAGTCGTCGACGTCCGCGGCGCCGACATCGACCCGACGACCGGGCACCTGAATATGACCACCGTCTCGGTGCGCGACGGGTTGAACATCTTCGAGGCGTTCGGGCTCTGGGTCAGCGGTGAGCACGGGTTGGTCCCGCGCGCCGAGGTGTACCCGCCCGGTGTCCCGCGCGAGGAGATCGATAAGTCCAATCAGCAGGACTTCAAGGACTCCGAGGGCAACGCCGAGGTGGCCGCGCTGCACTACCTGAGCCTGCCGACGGTGGTACTGGTGCGCAAGGTCTCCGACGACGGCCCGGCCAAGCAGACGCTGCAGGCCGGCGACGAACTGGTCAGCATCAACGACGCGCCGATCACCACGCCCAAGGATGTGGTGGCCGCGGTGTCCTCGCAGCCCCCGGGCAGCCAGATCACCGTGGTGTACCGCCGCGAGAACGCCGAGCAGACCGCGACCATCACCCTCGCCGCACGCCCGGACGACGCGGCCAAGGGCTACCTCGGTCTCACACCGACCGAGGGCGCGCGCCCGCCGCTGCAGGTCGCGTTCAACCTCGCCGATATCGGCGGCCCCTCGGCCGGTCTCATGTTCAGCCTCGCGCTCATCGACAAGCTCAGCCCCGGTGAGCTCGACGGCGGCAAGTTCGTCGCGGGCACCGGCACCATCGACCAGGACGGCAAGGTCGGCCCGATCGGCGGCATCCAGTACAAGATGATGGCCGCCCGCGATGCCGGTGCCGAGACCTTCCTGGTCCCGGCCGCCAACTGCAATGAGGCCAAACAGCGCACACCGGATGGCCTGCGCCTGGTGAAGGTCGAAAACCTCAACGGCGCAGTGCAATCCCTCAACGACATCAACGCGGGACGCGAAACCGTCTCCTGCGGCTGAGCCTCACTCCATGGTGTGGTGCAGTGCCTCGAGGAGGTTCGGCGCCAGGTTCGGGTAGGTGCGCAGGTCGAGATCGCCGAATTCATCGGCGTCGTCCTCGGGCTTGACCTGCAGCAGGCACAGCTCCGTGCCCGCGCGCAGCACCGCCGCGAAAAGTCGGGCGGTGCGCCGTTCCGGATGCGTCTCGGCGGCGGCACGCGCGGCCGCGTCGGCGGCCTCGTGGTCGGCGAGCAGCGGGGTGAACGCCTCGTCCAGGGTGCTCTCGGCATCCGGCGGGAGCACCACGATCTCCTGGACGAGCACGCAGCCGCTGACCCCATCGGGCCAACTGGTGGTCGCGAGGAATTCGTCGAGCGCCATCGATCCGCCGGTGATGTCCTCCGGGAACGATTCCTGCGCAATGGGAGTCAGCTCGCTGCCCTGGTCGAGCTGATCGAGTAACCCGGGCTCGGCCGCGACCAGATCGGCGGTGGGCACCAGCGCGAACATCTGCGGCGGTCTGTCCCAGCCCTCGGCGTCGACGAATTCCGCCACCTCCCGGACGGAACGGGACAGGACGAGTTCGGCGTGCAGGTCTGCGGTCACACCGGACATCCAACCAAACCGGCGCTGCTGGCAACCCCGTGGTCTGGGTAATCGCAGGCCAATTGCAACCCACGGGTCTGTACCTTGTCCGATTCCGTAGAGTGGGCCCAGAGCGGTCCGCAATGGACCACCCGCAACATTGGACTGCGGCGCGAAGGCTGAGTAATCAGTGCGAGCGTCGCCGGACCTTGGAGAGTGGCATCGTGGGCATGCGGCCCCCCACCGGCTTACCTTCGTTGTCCCGACGCAGCCGAGTGCTGCTGGTGGCGGCCATCATTGTGGCGGCTCTGCTGCTGCTGGGACCGCGGCTGACCGACACCTATACGAACTGGTTGTGGTTCGGCGAGGTCGGTTTCCGCAGCGTCTATCTCACCGTATTGCGCACGCGCGTGCTGTTGTTGGTCGTCGTCGCGCTGTTCGTCGGTCTCGTGGTCTGGTTGGCGCTGTTGCTCGCCTACCGAACCAGGCCGGTGTTCGTGCCGGTGGCGGGTCCGAACGATCCGATCGCGCGCTATCGCACCACCGTGATGAGCTGGCTCAAGCTGTTCGGCGTCGGCATCCCGCTGCTGCTCGGCGTGCTGTCGGGCCTGGTGGCGCAGTCGAATTGGGTGACGGTGCAGCTGTTCCTCAACGGCGGCTCGTTCGGTCAGACCGATCCGCAGTTCGGCCTCGACGTCGGCTTCTACGCCTTCGATCTGCCCTTCTATCGCATGGTGCTGAACTGGCTGTTCGTCTCGGTGGTCATCGCGTTCTTCGCCAACCTGGTGACGCACTACGTCTTCGGCGGTCTGCGCCTGAGCGGACGCGAGGGCACGCTGACTCGGCCCGCGCGCATCCAGCTTGCCGTGATCGCCGGAATCTTCGTGCTGCTCAAGGCGGTTGCCTACTGGTTCGATCGCTACGAACTGCTGTCGAGCAGCCGCAAGGAGCCGACGTTCACCGGTGGTTCCTACACCGATATCAACGCCGTGCTGCCCGCGAAGCTGATCCTGTTGTCCATCGCGGTGATCTGCGCGATCGCCTTCTTCGCCGGAATCGTGCTGCGCGATCTGCGGGTGCCTGCGATGGCCGCCGCGCTGCTCGTGCTGTCCTCGATCCTGGTCGGCGCGGTGTGGCCGCTGGTGGTCGAGCAGTTCTCGGTGCGCCCGAACGCCGCGGACAAGGAGAGCGAGTACATCCAGCGCAATATCGCCGCCACCAGGCAGGCGTTCGGCATCACCTCGGACAAGATCGAGTACAAGGACTACAAGGGGGATAGTAAGAAGAGCCCGCTCGAGGTCCCGGTCGACGCGGCCACCATCGGCAACGCTCGGCTGCTCGATCCGAATATTCTCTCGCCCACCTTCACGCAGCTCAAGCAGCTGAAGAACTTCTACGGCTTCCCGGAGTCGCTGGATATCGACCGCTACAACCTCAGTGGCGACGTGCAGGACTACATCGTGGCCGCGCGCGAGCTGCATCCGTCCGCGCTGAGCGGCAACCAGACCGACTGGATCAACAAGCACACCGTCTACACCCACGGCAACGGTTTCGTCGCCGCCCCCGCCAATCGGGTCAACAAGCCGCAGTACGACGATCCGAACGCCAATTCCGGTGGCAGCAGCGACAGCGGCTATCCGATCTTCCTGGTCAGCGATCTGTTCAACACGACGGATCAGCAGCAGATCAAGGTCGACCAGCCGCGCGTCTACTACGGCGAGCTGATCTCGCAGTCCAACCCGGATTACGCGATCGTCGGCGGCGTGAGCGGCCAGCAGCCGCGCGAGTACGACTCCGACACCGCGCAATTCACCTACAACGGCAAGGGCGGCGTCTCGATCGGCAACTGGTTCAACCGGTTGGCCTTCGCCGCGAAGTACACCGAGCGCAATATCTTGTTCTCCTCCGCCATCGGTGACGACTCCAAGATCATCTTCAATCGCAGTCCGCGTGAGCGGGTGCAGAAGGTGGCGCCATGGCTGACCACCGACGGCAACGCCTACCCGGCGGTCGTCGGTGGCCGGATGCAGTGGATCGTCGACGCCTACACCACGCTGGACAACTACCCGTACGCGCAGTCCACCTCGCTGGAGGGCACGGAGGACAGCATCGACAAAAAGACCGGAAGACTGCTGCCGCGCAAGGAGGTCAGCTATATCCGGAACTCGGTGAAGGCCACCGTCGACGCCTACGACGGCACGGTGACCCTCTACGAGGTGGACCCCACCGACCCGGTGCTCAAGGCCTGGCGCGGTGTGTTCCCCGGCGCGGTCAAGTCAGAGAGCGAGATCTCCCCGGAGTTGCGCGCGCACTTCCGCTATCCCGAGGATATGTTCAAGGTGCAGCGCGAAATGCTGACCAAGTACCACGTGGACAATCCGCGAGAGTTCTTCACCAACAACGCTTTCTGGTCGGTGCCCAGCGATCCGACCGCCGAGGGCGGCACTTTCGACCAGCCGCCGTACTATGTGCTGCTCGGTGATCCGGCGACGAATAAGCCGGTGTTCAATTTGACCAGTGCCATGGTCGGCTACAACCGGCAATTCCTGTCCGCGTATATCTCGGTGCGTTCGGATCCGGACGGCTACGGCAAATTCACGATCTTGCAATTGCCGACCGATGCGCAGACACAGGGTCCGCAGCAGACGCAGAACAGCATGACGACAGCGCCCGAAGTCTCCAGTCAGAAAACATTGCTGTCGAACTCGAACAAGATCAGATACGGCAATCTGCTGACATTGCCGATCGCCGACGGCGGAATCCTCTATGTGGAGCCGTTTTACAACGAACGAAATACGGGCAGCTCCACCTTCCCGCAGCTACTGCGTGTACTGGTGAGCTATCGCGATGTGGCGGGCAGTGTGAAGGTCGGCTTCGCCTCCACTCTGGCCGACGCGCTGAATCAGGTGTTGCCGGGGACGGGTTCGCTGGCCACGCCGTTCGGCGGTGATCCGGCGAGCAGGCCGAAACCGGGTACGGCACCGCCGGTGGAACACGGCACCACGCCGCCGACCCAGGGCACCACGCCACCGGCGCAGGGCACCACACCGCCGCCCGCGACCGGAGCCGCCGCAAAGGATGCCGCGGCCGCGGACCTGAGCAAGAAGATCGAAAGTGTGCGAAATGCCATGAAGTCCGGCAACTTCCAGGACTTCGGCAAGGCGCTGGAGGAACTGGATGCCGCGGTGAAGGCCTACCAGGACGCCGGGCGCTGACCCGCTGAAACCGAGAACGGCCCCGTCACCCGAATCCGGGTGGCGGGGCCGTTCTAGTCGACGTCGGACGAACCGTACGTCACTCTCGGCGCCGTTGCCGAGTGACCTCGGGCTCGTGCGTCAGCGACCGAAAGAGTCGATCAGCGCGCTGTTCTGCTCCAGGAGCTGCTTGTACGGGCCTTCCAGGCCGTTCTGCTTGGCGAGCTCGAAACCGGCGGCCTTGGCCCGCTCGATGGCGGTATCGACGTTGGTGGTCGGGGCCGGGGCGGCCTGCGCGGGGGCGGCGGGCTCCGGCTCGACGACGGCCGGGCTCGGCTCGGACTCACCGGCGCGCAGGTACTGGCCGCAGACCGGCCAGGCGCCCGCGCCCTGGGTGGCGAGCACGTTCTCCGCGACGCGGATCTGCTCTTCCTTACTGGCGTGGTTGGCGGAACCGGCGCCACCATTGGCGGCCCAGGTGCCCTGCGAGAACTGCAGACCGCCGTAGTAGCCGTTTCCGGTGTTGATACCCCAGTTGCCACCGCTTTCGCACTGCGCGACGCCATCCCAGTTGTGGGCGGGGGCGGCCTCGGCGGTGCCGGCGGAAAGACCGAACGGGACGGCAACGAATGCGCCGGTGACGGCGACATAGCCGAGGGCGCGGGTGCTGAGCTTTCGGTACTTCGACATGATATTTTCCCTCCCCGCGTCCACCGCCCCGGCAAAAGAATCAGCCGAATCCCTGCCCCCAGGTGTGTCGGGGATCCTCGAACCGCGGGACAGGGTCGCCGGTGTTCGGCGGTTCGAGTTCGAGCCCATCTCGTTTGATCCGGGCCGTGGACCGACGGTAACGAAGAAATCTCATCAGATCACATCTTGATAACTTCGCCATTGCATGATGCGAATAACGTGTATATCAGTGTTTGTGCAGGTCGCGAATGCCTTAAGAATGGATTCTGGACGGTCTGTTATAGCAACGTTATGTGTTCGGGATCACTACGAAATAGTGGCACGGGTCACGTTTGAACCCGCTTGACCAACCGGGTTCGATTGCTTGCCGGGGCCCCCGGCGACTTTCTCGGCATCGGCTCGGGGACGACTCCGGCCGCCCTCTTCGGTCGCTGAGCCCGCCCTCGGACTGTCTGTGTGCCACGCCACCCGCGGCTGTGGTGACCCCCGCTCCGCGCTGTTGACCAGCGCAAACCCCCTGCAAGGTAGGCGATTTGCCTTCTGTGCGTAGACGTGTGTAATGTTGTGTTTACCGACGCGGGGTGGAGCAGCTCGGTAGCTCGCTGGGCTCATAACCCAGAGGTCGCAGGTTCAAATCCTGTCCCCGCTACAAGGGAAAACGACCCGGAACACATTGTTCCGGGTCGTTTTTCATTTCCCCATGAGAACGAATTTGGGAACCTCAGCCAAGTTCAGGATTCTGGATCCGCCGTCGGGTTCAGGGCGGCATCGCCCAGGAGGTGGTCCGCGAACCGCCGCATCCTGATCCATCCCCGGCGGCATGCGCGAGTAGGTCTCGAGGGTGAACGCCACATCGGCGTGACCGACTCGTTCGCTGACCACCTTCGGGCTGATCCCAGCGCGCCGGTCACGCAGGAGCGCCTCGGACCGTAGAACCGGATCTCAGGTAGCCCCGCCTCCGCCGCAAGACGCTTGAATCTCTCCCGGATCGAGTCCGGGTGAACGTGTCGACCCTCTCCCGGGTGAACGAGGTCGGGGTCCTGAACGGTTCGTACCCTGCGGCTTCGATCCCTCGGCGTTTCTTCCGTGCTACGGGTTTGCTGAGTAGATACTGTTCGTGACCGGGCGGCCCCCCGGGAACCGGCCGGCGGTCGCTATCCCCGGATCGCGGAGTCCTTGCGTCGACCGGCAGGGTGGCGGATTCCTCGCCCGAGGCATCCACACGTACCGTGGTCGGCTGCACCGGAGATGGCTGTCCGCATCGCCGATCCCGGCGGCCTCCGAGGTCCTGGCCGAAGGTCGCGTCGGTGAGATCTGGACCGGATCGGACTCTTCGTGGTCGGCCGACAGAAGGATCTCATCGTGGTGAACGGCCGCAACTACCACCCGAACGGCTCGCGCCGATCGATCACCGAGAACATCGGGATGTCGAGCACAGCGACTGCGGCAACGACGCCGGCGATCCATCGGATCCCCACTGCTAGCGCGCCGGAGCCGACTGGTGATCACCGCCTCGATCGAGCCTGCGTCTCGTCCTCAGCAGTGGGGATATCGGTTGGTTGACAAGGTCAAGATCATCCAAATACTGTGCAGTAACCATGACCCCTACTGCGCAGTAACCGTGACTCCTGTCCTACCGTTCGAACCCCGAGAGGGATCATTGTGTCGATCCACATCGCCGTAACGTAGGTGCTACGTAAACACCTCGTTCGGGCACTACCCCCTCTTGCGCGCGCCTCAATCTTCTGGCATGTCCCCGTAGCGCCTCAGTTTTCAGCGTCGCTCGCTGATCAGTTGCTCTGCTGAGCCCGGCGGCACAGCTCAGATCCAGTCTGGGCCTGGCCTGCACCATATCCTCGGGGCCCCAGGCCGCCTGTGGAAGACGCTCCGCATCCTTCGGTGCCTCTTCGCTGCGCCTCGACCGCGTCGAAATCCGCTATGTCGAAGCAGGAATCGTCTGAGTCGACCTACTTGTGAACTCGTTAGTTAGACCTACGAATTGATGGTGATATGACCTGCTCCGCGATCCGGATGGATGACGCGGGGGGCGGCGGCCGACCAGCGAGCTCCATCGACCAGGAGCCGCGGCGGGAACGCCGAATCGAGAACGCATTGCCGGCGGGGCGATTGGCAAGCGTTGATGTGGAGTTTCGGGACCGGTTGGCCAGGGTAGAAGAACGGAACTTGCTGGCCACGCTCGTCCTCGACTATCCGGCGGTGGGTGCGGTCGCGAAGTTCGTGCCGTCTCGCATTGCGGATGTCAACGGTGGCCGACAACAAACACACTGGTCAGAGGCTTACGGCGGGTTGCAGCACGCCGTGGGGAAGGATGTTCAGAGGTGAGCGGATCGGCGTTTGACGTCGCTATCGTTGGCATGTCCTGCAGAATGCCGGGCGCGGCCGATCTCGACAGTTTCTGGCAGCTGCTCAGGGCGGGGCGCGCCGCGATCGGCGCAGCTCCGCCCGGACGGGGGAGCATCACCGAGCGGGCCGGATTCGTTGATACCGCAGGGGAGTTCGACGCGGACTTCTTCGGGGTCTCGCCTGATGAGGCGCGGGCAATCGATCCGCAGCAGCTGCTGGCATTGGAGTTGAGCTGGGAGGCGTTCGAGGACGCGGGCCTGGCCGCAACGACACGCGATGCCCGGCGGTGTGGTGTGTTCCTCGGCTGCACCGGCAGCGATTTCGCCGGAATCGTGGCCTCCCAGGGCGGCCCGGGGGTCAGCCGCCACTCGCTATGCGGTGTCGAACGCGGCATCATCGCAAACCGCATCTCGAACTACTTCGGTTTCAGCGGCCCGAGCATCCTGGTCGACAGCGCCCAGGCATCCTCGCTGGTCGCGGTTCATCTGGCATGTGCGAGCCTGCGCAGCGGCGAGAGCGACATGGCCCTGGTCGGCGGGCTGAACCTGATTCTGTCGCCGACGAGCGGTGCGCGGATCGAGCAGTTCGGCGCGCAGTCGGCGCTTGGCGGGTGCTACGCATTCGATGCGCGGGCCGACGAGTTCGTGCGCGGCGAGGGTGGCGCCATGGTGGTGCTGAAACCACTGGCGCAGGCGGTCGCCGACGGCGACCGGATTCATGCGGTGATCCGTGGCAGTGCGGTCAACACCGGCAACGAACGCCGAGTGCTGAGCGCCCCGAGTCGGGATGCGCAGGCGGCGGCGATCCGCTCGGCTCTGGCCGCGGCAGGTGTCGAGGCGCCGTCGGTGCAGTACGTCGAATTGCACGGCACCGGAACACCCGCCGGTGATCCGGTGGAGGCCGCCGCGCTCGGCGAGACCTACGGAATGAGCCGGGCGCAGGATGCGCCGCTGGCCGTAGGATCGGTCAAGACGAATATCGGGCATCTGGAAGGTGCTTCCGGTATCGCGGGCCTGATCAAGACCGTGCTCTGTCTGACCCACCGAGAACTGGTGGCCAGTCTCGACTTCGAGACACCGAATCCGCGAATTCCACTCCAGGACTTGGGTTTACGGGTGGTGACGGGCACCGAGAACTGGCCCTTGGCCACCGTGCGCAGGGCAGCTGTGTCGTCGTTCGGCATGGGCGGATCGAATGCCCACGTGATCGTGGAAGAGGCGCCCGCCGTCGGGTCCGCCGCGTCCACGGTGGACGGCGCGGCCGGTGCGGTGCCGTGGGTGGTGTCGGCCCGCAGCGAGAGCGGCGTCGGTGCGCAAGCGGCCCGGCTGCGGGAATGGCTACTGCGCCATCCGGAGCTGGATGTGGTCGATGTGGCGCATTCGCTGCTGCGCACGCGAGCCCAAATGGATTGGCGCGGAAGCGTTGTCGGGCGGGATCGCGACGAGCTGCTGGCCGGTTTGGCAGCCCTGGCCGACCCGACCGCGCCTGCGGCGGCCATCGAGCCGACAACCGGGCGGGCCGAGCAGCGGCGGATCGCGTTCGTCTTCCCGGGGAATGGCAGCCAGTGGGAGGGTATGGCGCTCGGACTGCTGGCTGCGGGTGGGGCGTTCGCGGCATCGATCGCCGAATGTGAAGCGGCGCTTGCGCCGTACGTGGACTGGTCGCTGACGGCCGTACTGCGTCGCGAAGGCGACGCGCCCTCGCTGGACCGCGTGGATGTGGTGCAGCCGGCGCTGTTCGCGGTGATGGTCTCACTGGCTCGGATGTGGCGAGCGGCCGGCGTGGAGCCGGACGTGGTGATCGGCCATTCGCATGGCGAGATCGCCGCCGCCTACGTTGCCGGTGGACTGTCGCTGTCCGATGCGGCGCGTGTGGTGGCTCTCCGGTCCCGGGCGATCGCCGATGAGCTGGCCGGACACGGCGGTATGGTCTCGATCGGACTCGGCGCGGATGCGGTCCGGGAACGTCTTTCGGCGTATGGGGATCGGCTGTCATTGGCGGCGGTGAATGGACCGGCGCAAAGTGTGATATCCGGTGACGTTTCGGCGATGGCGGACTTCCTCGCCGACTGCGCCCACGACGGTGTGTGGGCCCGCCGGGTTCCGATAGATTACGCGTCGCATTCGAAGGCGATCGAGCGGATCCGCGATCGGCTGCTCGAGGAACTGGAGCCGATCCGCCCACAATCCGGGTCGGTGCCGTTCTTTTCCACGGTATTCGCCGACCGGTTGGATACGGCGGAACTGGACGCCGAATATTGGTACCGGTCGGAGCGGGAACCGATTCGATTCGCCGATGCTGTTACGGCGCTGATCGGGGACGGTATCACCGGATTCATCGAGGCAAGTCCGCATCCGGTGCTCACGATGGGTATCGGCCTGACCGCCGAGGCGGCCGGTGCAGCCGAGGGCGTATCTGTTGTCGGATCGTTGCGGCGCGGTGCGGGCGGCCCGGAACGGTTCATGGCGTCGCTGGCACAGGCTTACTGCGCCGGTGTGCAGGTGGATCCGCGCGCGTTGGTCTCCGGTGGGGCGCGGGTAGACCTGCCGCCATACGCGTTCCAGCGCCGTAACTTCTGGGCCGGTATGCCGGTCACTTCCGGTGGCTTCACCGGTGTCACCGACGTCGTTGCGGCAACCGAGGAGCAAAGTTCCGAGGGTCGAATTTCCGAGGGCAGGGAGCAGACCGGAGCGTGGGACGACGGCCCGCTGGCACGCAAATTGCTGGCGACCCCCGAATATCAGCGCGACACAGTAGTTCTCGATATCGTCGGTGAGCATGCTGCTGCCGTACTAGGCCACGGGTCGGCCCAGTCAATTCAGCCCGACCTGCCGTTCACCGAGCTCGGCCTCGACTCCGTGAGTGGGGTGGAGCTGCAGAACCGACTGACACGGGCCACCGGTGTGCCGCTGCCGAAGACGCTCATCTTCGACCATCCGACCGCGAATGCGGTTGTGACACTGCTGCGAGCACGGGTCACCGGAACCGACCGAGGCAAGCACCGGGTAGCGCGGCGCGCTGAGCTAACCCGCCCCGCCGGCTCCGCCGGCCGACCATCCCCGATGTCGGACGAACCGATCGCGATCGTTGGCATGGGTGCCCGATTCCCTGGTGGTGTGCGGTCCGCCGAGGACCTGTGGGACCTGATGATTGCGGGCCGGGACGTGATCGGCGAATTCCCCACCGACCGCGGTTGGGACCTGGACCGGCTATTCGACCCGGATCCCGATAAACCGGGAACGGTCTACACGCGCCACGGTGGATTCCTCAGCGGTGCAGGCGATTTCGACCCCGGCTTCTTCGGCATCAGCCCTCGCGAAGCGTTGGCGATGGATCCGCAGCAGCGGCTACTGCTCGAGACATCATGGGAAGCCCTGGAGGACGCGGGTATCGACCCGATGTCGTTGCGGGGCAGCGATACCGGCGTATTCGCTGGTGCCTGCTCGTCGGGCTACTCGCGACGGGTGACCGGTGACCTGGAGGGTTTCCGGCTGACCGGCACGTCGCACAGCGTCATTTCGGGCCGTGTCGCGTACGTGTTCGGTCTGGAAGGTCCGGCGGTGACGGTGGATACGGCGTGCTCGTCGTCGCTGGTGGCGTTACACCTGGCGTGCCAGGCGCTGCGTCAGGGCGACAGCTCGCTGGTTCTCGCCGGTGGTGTGACCGTTGCGGCCAGCCCGTATCTGTACGTGGACTTCGCCCGCCAGCGCGGCCTGTCACCGGATGGTCGCTGCAAGGCGTTCTCGGCCGCCGCCGACGGTGTGGCGTGGTCGGAGGGCTCGGGTGTTCTTGTGCTGGAACGACTTTCGGATGCACAGCGGCTCGGCCACAACATCCTGGCCGTTATTCGCGGAAGTGCGGTGAACCAAGACGGCGCGAGCAATGGTCTGACCGCACCGAACGGTCCGTCGCAGGAGCGGATGATTGCGCAGGCCCTCGCCAATGCGGGGATCTCGGCGGTCGATGTGGACGCTGTGGAGGCGCACGGGACCGGCACGACTCTGGGTGATCCGATCGAAGCACAGGCGTTGATCGCTGCCTACGGACAGGATCGCGGCGATCGGGAGCCGTTGCGGATCGGTTCCTTGAAGTCGAATATCGGCCATACCGTGGCCGCCGCCGGTGTGGCCGGTGTGATCAAGATGGTGCAGGCGATGCGGCACGAGCGGTTGCCGCGGACGCTGCACGTCGAGACGCCGTCGCCGCACGTGGATTGGGCCGCGGGCGCGGTGCGTTTGCTGACCGAAGCCGAACCGTGGATCGCAGGAGATCGGGTGCGTCGGGCGGGTGTGTCGTCGTTCGGGATCAGCGGCACCAACGCGCATGTGATCCTCGAAGAAGCACCTGCCGCACCGGTGACGGCTGCCGAGGAAGACACCGAGATCACCGTGCCGGTCACCCCATTGCTGGTGTCGGGTAAGGGCGAGGCAGGTCTGCGTGCGCAGGCCGCCCGGCTGCGTGCATGGTTGTCGGAGCGGCCGGAGATCGACGTCGCGGATGCGGCCTATGCGCTGGCGACGTCGCGGGCGCAGCTGGATTCGCGGAGCGTGGTACTCGGTCGCGATCGCGATGAGTTGCTCGAGCGGTTGGCGAGCCTTGCCGAATCGGGGACCGGCACCGGTGTCATCGGAGGTGTCGTCGGTTCGGGGCAGACGGCATTCTTGTTCACCGGTCAGGGTGCACAGCGGATCGGTATGGGCGCCGGCTTGTACGCGGCGTTCCCGGTATTCGCGGACGCGTTGGATTCGGTGTGCGCCCAGTTCGATCCGGTGCTGGAGTGCTCGCTCAAAGAGATCATGTTCAACGGCGTCGTCGCTGGTGGTACCGGTGTCACGGTGCTGGATCGGACGGAGTTCACCCAGCCCGCGTTGTTTGCCTTCGAGGTGGCGATGTATCGCTTGCTGGAGTCGTTCGGCGTCACCCCGAATGTGTTGATCGGCCATTCGATCGGAGAAGTCGCCGCCGCGTACATCGCGGGCCTGTGGTCGCTCGCGGACGCGTGCCGGTTGGTGGCGGCGCGCGGCCGTCTCATGGGTGCGCTGCCCGAGGGCGGAGCGATGCTGGCCATCGGAGCGTCCGAAACCGAAGTGAATGATGTTGTCGCCCGGTATCCCGGCCGAGTGTCGGTTGCCGCGGTGAACGCGCCGGCGGCTCTGGTGATCTCGGGTGACGAGGACGCGGTCGTCGAGATCGAGGCCCGATTCGCCGAGCGTGGCGCGAAGACGTCGCGGCTGCGGGTCAGCCATGCCTTCCACTCGCATCGGATGGAGCCGATGCTGGCCGAATTCGAGTCTGTGGCACAGGAGTTGACGTACCACCGGCTACGCCTGCCGGTGGTGTCGAATGTGTCCGGTCAGCTTGCCGGGGACGAAGTGACCGAACCTGCTTACTGGGTTCGGCAAGTGCGGGCCGCGGTGCGATTCGCGCCGGGGATCGAGACGTTGATCGCCTCGGGTGTGCGCCGGTTCCTGGAAGTGGGGCCCGACGCGGTGCTGGCGGCGATGACCCGGCAGACCCTTCCGGAGGACGCGGAGTCGGCGACGGTTGTCGCCGCGGCCGCACGCCGGGATCACGATGAGCCCCAACAGTTCTCGACGATGTTGGCGCACGCTCACACATCCGGTGTGCGGGTGGATTGGCTGCCACTGTTGCGTCGCCGGGCGATTCGACGAGTTCCCTTGCCCACGTACGCCTTCCGACACCAGCGCTTCTGGTTGCCGCCGCGTCCCGAAGCCACCGGCGACGCCCTTGCCCACCCGTTGCTCACCGGTGTGGTGCCGGTGGCCGGTAAGGACGAGTTCGTTTTCACCGGCCGGTTCTCGCTGCCGACCGACCCGTGGGTCGCCGACCATATGACCTACGGCACTGTGGTTCTGCCGAGCGCCGCCCTCGTCGAATTCCTACTCGTCGCGGGCAGCGGAATAGGTTGCGGCGTCGTCGAGGAACTGACCCTGGAGGCTCCGATACCGCCGTCGGAAGACGACGAGGTCGAACTCCAGGTGTCGGTGCAGGAGCCGGACCGGACCGGGCGACGGCAGTTCAGCTTCTACTTCCGTCAGGCGGGTCGCCGAGCGGGCGAATGGGTGCGCAACGCCAGCGGTGTACTGGCCCCTTCGTGGGACGGCGATGACGCGCTGCTGGACCAGCTGCGGGACGAGGCCTGGCCGCCGATCGACGCCGAAACTCTCGACCCATCATGGATTCCCGAGCGGATCGCCGAAGGATCCGGACTCGAATACGGCCCGGCGTTGATCGGTGTCGACGCCGCATGGCGGCGGGGCGAGACCGTCTTCTCCGAGATCACCCTGGATACGGCGGCCGCGCCCGAGCCGGAGCGGTTCGATCTGCATCCGGCTCTGCTCGACCTGGTGCTGCACGCCGGGCTGGCCGGGCTCCTCTGGCGCGATCAGGACAGCGATCCGGACACCGGCCGGTTGCTGTTCCGCTGGGGCGGAGCGCGGCTACACCAGCCGCTGGTCCGGGCGACGACGCTGCGGGTCATTGCGGTGGCGCGCGGACCGGAGACGATTTCCATAGCGGCCATTGACGATTCGGGACGGCCCGTGGTCTCCGTCGACGCGGTCGTCATGCGGCCCTATGACGTGAAACAGATGCGCGGCACACTGGCCGGGGATGCCGCCGACCTCTACGAGGTCCAGTGGACGCCCGCGGCGGTAGCGGCACCGAGCGTATCCGCGGACCGGATCGCCGTACTCGGTTCGAGCCCATCAGAACTCGCTGCGGCACAAGAGATTCCAGATTTCGTGAGCTGGCATCCGGAGGACAGCGCTGCGTCCGGCGATCCGGCGGCCGTTCGCGGCCACTTGGAAATGGTGCTGGCGACGGTGCAGGCTTGGCTGGCCGAGGATCGTCTGGCCGACACTCGGCTGGTCGTGGTGACCGCGAACGGTGCCGCGCTGCCGGGTGAGGCACCGGATCTCGCCGCGGCGGCCGTCTGGGGCCTGATACGCAGCGCCCAATCCGAATATCCGGGCCGGTTCGTTCTCGTCGACACCGATCCGTCGGCCGTTGCGCCCATGGATGATCCGACGCTGGTCGGTGCGGTGATCGCGGCGGGCGAACCACAGGCCGCGGTGCGCGCCGGAGCGGTGCTCGTACCCCGACTGGCGAGAGCACGAGCGGAGCGCGAGGCCGAGCCGAAGCCGGCCCACCCGTCGCCCGACCACCACCCCTCATCGAGTCGCTCCGCGACGCTGTTGTTCGGTACCGGTACTGTCCTGATCACCGGTGGCACCGGTGGCCTCGGCGCACTGGTGGCTCGACATCTGGTCGCCGCGCACGGAGTCCGCCATCTGCTGCTGGTGTCCAGGCGGGGCGAAACCGCCGACGGTGCAATGGAATTGATGTCCGAGCTGTCCGAAGCCGGTGCGGCTGTCCGGGTGGCGGCCTGCGATGTGGGCGATCGAGATGCCGTCGGTTCTCTGCTCGATTCGATAGCAGCCGATCATCCGCTGACCGGTGTGGTCCATGCGGCGGGTGTCCTTGACGACGGCACCCTCGCGGGCCTGACCGCCGAGCAACTGCGGCGAGTGTTCGACTCGAAGGCCGCAGCCGCATGGCACCTGCATGAACTCACTCGCGACCGTGACCTGTCGGCCTTCGTGCTGTTCTCGTCTGTCGCGGCAACGATCGGATCGGCGGGACAGGGCAACTACGCGGCAGCCAACGCATTCCTCGACGCGCTGGCGCACCGTCGCCGAGTTGAAGGGCTGTCCGCGATAGCACTGGGCTGGGGGCCCTGGAATTCCGCAAGCGGTATGGCCGGCGGCTTGGACCGCAGCGCCGTCGCTCGCTGGGAAAGGCTCGGTCTCTACTCGCTCGAGAACGACGAAGGTCTGCGGCTGTTCGATGCGGCCACCGGCCGCGCCGCCGCGCACCTGGCAGTGATTCGGTTCGACCCGGCGCAACTGCGGCGCGAAGCGCACGACGGTGCGGCACCGGCGGTGCTGCGCGGTTTTCTGCCCCGCACCCCGGACCGGACCGCGGCCGCGTCGAGTTCGCTGGGCACCCGACTGAGCCGGGTACCGCAGGCCCAACGCGCCGCGGTGGTGCTCGACCTGGTCCGGGAGCACGCGGCGGCCGTGCTGGGGCACGGTTGCGCCGAAGACGTCAACCCGGCCGACCGATTCGACGCACTGGGATTCGACTCGCTCGGCGGCGTCGAATTCCGCAACCGGTTGTCGAAGGCCACCGGTGTCCAGCTACCGTCCACCCTGGTCTTCGACCACCCCACCGCCGCGGCGGTCGCTACCCTCCTGCACTCCAGGATCGAGGGAACAGCGTCCGATTCCAGGACCGCACGGGTGCCGCGCCGTACACGCGTGGACGAACCCATCGCGATCGTTGGCATGGCCTGCCGGTTCCCCGGCGGCGTGGAATCGCCGGACGCGCTATGGGATCTGGTTGCTTCCGGAAGAGATGCGACCGGTGAGTTCCCGTCGGATCGTGGCTGGGATCTGGAGCGGATGTTCGACCCGGATCCGGACAAGCCGGGGACGGTCTATGCCCGGCGCGGTGGATTCCTTTATGACGCAGGTGATTTCGATCCGGGCTTTTTCGGGATCGGTCCGCGTGAGGCCTCGGCGATGGATCCGCAGCAGCGGTTGCTGCTGGAGGTGTCCTGGGAAGCGCTCGAGCATGCGGGGATCGACCCGACGTCGTTGCGCGGCACCGACACCGGCGTCTACACGGGCGTGATGTACCAGGACTACGAGGCGGTGACCGGCAAGGCCGGGCCCGAGGTCGAGGGGTATGTCCTCACCGGTGGTCTGGGGAGTGTGGCTTCCGGACGGGTGGCCTATGCGCTGGGTCTGGAAGGCCCGGCGATGACGGTGGATACCGCCTGCTCGTCGTCGCTGGTGGCGCTGCACCTGGCCTGCCAGGCGCTGCGCCAGGGGGAGAGTTCGTTTGCGTTGGTCGGTGGCGCGACGGTGATGTCGACGCCGATGGTGTTCCAGGAGTTCTCGCGGCAGCGTGGTTTGGCGCGCGACGGTCGGTGCAAGTCGTTTTCGGCCGCGGCCGACGGTGTCGCCTGGTCCGAGGGCGCCGCGGTGCTGGTGGTGGAGCGTCTGTCGGATGCGCGTCGTCTGGGCCACAACGTGTTGGCGGTGGTGCGTGGCAGTGCGATCAATCAGGACGGTGCGAGCAATGGTTTGACGGCGCCGAACGGTCCGTCGCAGGAGCGGGTGGTCGCGGCGGCGCTGGCGAATGCCGGATTGCGTCCACGGGATGTGGATGTGGTCGAGGCGCACGGTACGGGAACGGCTTTGGGCGACCCGATCGAGGCGCAGGCGTTGATCGCCACCTACGGGCAGGATCGTGCGGGCGATCCGTTGCGTCTTGGTTCGCTCAAGTCGAATATCGGTCACAGCCAGGCGGCGGCGGGTGTCGGCGGTGTGATCAAGATGGTGCAGGCCCTGCGGCACGAGACGCTGCCGAAGACATTGCACGTGGATGCGTTATCGCCGCATGTGGATTGGTCGGCGGGGTCGGTCCAGGTGTTGACCGAGGCGCAGGCGTGGTCGGCCGGTGACCGGGTGCGCCGGGCCGGGGTGTCGTCATTCGGGATCAGTGGCACCAACGCGCACGTGATCATCGAGGAGGCTCCGGCCCAGGCGGCATCGGTGCCCGAGCACGATTCGGGCGGAATCGATATTGCTGTGCCGTGGACGGTGTCGGCCAAATCGGAGGAGGGCCTGCGGGCTCAGGCCGAGCGGTTGCGGGCGTGGTTGGCCGATCGTCCGGAGGTCGAGATCTGGTCGGTGGCACGGTCATTGGTGGACTCCCGGGCATTGCTGGACCGTCGGGCGGTCGTCGTAGGTCGGGATCGAGATGAGCTGCTGGCGGGTCTGGCCGATGTGGCGGCGGATTCGCCGGGCACGATCGAGGGGACGGCGGGTTCGGGGAAGACGGCGTTCCTGTTCACGGGTCAGGGTGCGCAGCGGGCGGGAATGGGCGCGGGGCTGTACGAGGCGTTCCCGGTGTTCGCGGCTGCGATCGACGAGGTGTGCGCACAGGTCGATCCGTTGTTGGGCCGGGTCCACCCGTCGCCTGACCACCACCCCTCGAGGAGCTCCGCGCTGTCCTTGAAGGAGCTGATGTTCGCCGACGCCGAGGGTGTGTTGGATCGGACCGAATTCACCCAACCGGCCTTGTTCGCGTTCGAGGTGGCGTTGTTCCGGTTGATCGAGTCATTCGGTGTGACACCGGATCTGCTGATCGGGCATTCGATCGGTGAGTTGGCGGCGGCGTATGTGGCCGGGGTGTGGTCGCTCGAGGATGCGTGTGCGCTGGTTGTGGCGCGCGGTCGGTTGATGGGTGCCTTGCCGGCGGGCGGGGCAATGCTCGCGATCGCGGTGTCGGAGGCCGAGGCGGAGGAGGTGCTGGCCGAGTACGGCGGTCGGGTGTCGTTGGCAGCGGTGAACGGCCCATCATCGGTGGTGCTGTCCGGGGAAGTGTCCGCGATAGACGAGATCAGTGACGGGCTTGTCGGGGAGGGAGTGAAGACCTCCCGGCTACGGGTCAGCCACGCGTTCCACTCGGTGCTGATGGAGCCGATGCTCGACGAGTTCCGGTCTGTCGCCGAAGGATTGACGTATCGGGAGCCGTCGTTGCCGATCGTGTCGAATGTTTCGGCGGTCGTGGTCGCTGCCGAGCTGACCGATCCCGAGTACTGGGTCGAGCAGGTGCGGGGGTGCGTCCGGTTCGCGTCGGGGATCGACGTTCTGGTCGAGGCTGGTGTGCGGCGGTTCGTGGAGATCGGACCGGATGCGGTGCTGGCCGCGATGACTCGGCAATGCCTTGTCGAGACTCCGGCCGCCGAGGCCAAGTCAACGGTGGTCGCGGCCGCCCGGCGCTCGATCGACGAGCCGACCCAGTTCGTGTCCGCGCTGGCACAGGCCGCTGTCGTCGGCGTAGGGGTTGACTGGACGCCGCTGTATGGGGGCCGTCCCACGAATCGGATTACGTTGCCCACCTACGCCTTCCAGCATCGACGCTACTGGGCGCAGCCGGTCGACGCACCGGACCTGTGGCAGTCGGGACTGGACGATGCGGGGCACCCGCTGTTGGGTGCGATGGTGCGGTTGCCGGATTCCCAGGACGTGGTGTTCACCGGGAGGCTGTCACGAGCCGGTCATCCGTGGCTGGCCGATCATGCCGTCACCGGGGTGACATTGCTGCCCGGCGCCGCCCTCGTGGAGCTGGCCCTGCACGTGGGAACGGTGGTGGAATGCCCGCGACTGGCGGAGTTGGTGATCGAGGCACCCCTGCCGATACCGGCCACCGGGGCCGTCGAGTTGCGGGTGGTAGCGGGCGGACCGGATGACACCGGTGCGCGGACAGTGTCGGTGTACTCGCGGTCCAACGATGGTGATTCGGACTCGCGCGACGACGATGCGGACCAGTGGGTTCGCCACGCGGTCGCGACGGTCACCGCCGGGTCGGACACGCTCTCGGTCGACTCCGATCTGGTGAGCTGGCCGCCCGCGGGTGCGACGGCGATAGCGATCGATCACGCCTACGCGGATCTGGCCGAGCGCGGCTATGAGTACGGACCGGCGTTCCGCGGACTGACCGCCCTGTGGCGGCGCGACGGTGAGGTGTTCGCGGAGGTCGTCCTGCCGGAGTCCGCACGATCCGACGGCGCGAAATACGGTGTGCATCCGGCATTGTTGGATGCCGCACTACACGCGATCCTGCTCGGTGGGCTGGCTCCGGACACCCGGGCCGGTGCGATCGCCGTCCCGTTCTCCTGGGAGAACATCGCCCTGTATGCGACGGGCGCGACCACCGTGCGGGTGCGTGCCGCCGTGACCGGCTCCGGGCCGGGGGGTGAGCGGATAACTGTAGCCCTCGCCGACCCGGCGGGCGTGGCGGTGGCCGAAGTGGGGGCACTGACGCTGCGGATGTTGTCGGCCGATGCGCTCGGCTCGGCGCACCGTCGAACCGAAGGCGTTGGCTACGAGGTGAATTGGGTCGTGCTACCCGAGCCCGCGGGTGAGCTCATCGCGGTCGACACCTGGAGCCTCGCCGATGACGGTGACGGTGACGGTGACGGTGAAACCGTGACGATCGCGGGACGGGACGCGACGGTGTTGCGGCTCGACGCCACGGCCGTCGACGGCGATCTCCCTGCGGCGGTACGGGATCGGGTCACCGAACTCGCGGTGCGGGTGCAGCGGCTGCTGACACAGGACCGGCGCATCGTCGTGGTGACCCGGCACGCGGTCGCGGTACATCCACACGAGTCGGTCGACCTGCCCACGGCAGCGGTGTGGGGTCTGCTGCGTACGGCACAGAGTGAGAACCCGGACCGGATTCTGCTCGTCGATGTCGAGGACTGGGCGGATTATCGGACCGCCGTGGCCCTGGCTTCGGGCGACGAACCCCAGCTGGCCGTGCGGCGCGGAAAGGCGCATGCGCCGCGCCTGAATCGCGGTGGTGCGAACCCGCTCGAAGTCGCGTCGCGAGACGCCTCGGCATGGGCGCTGACTCTGCGTGACAAGGGCACGTTGACCGCGGACAACTTCGGTCTGAGCGACCATCCGAGTGCGTTGGAACCGCTTGCACCAGGCCAGGTCCGGGTGAGTATGCGGTCGGTCGGCCTCAACTTCCGAGATGTGCTGATGGCACTCGGTACCTACCCCGACAAGGCGGAGCGAATCGGTGGTGAGGGAGCCGGGGTCGTGGTGCAGGTCGCACCGGATGTGACCGAATTCGCGCCCGGTGACCGGGTTTTCGGGTTGATCCCGGGTGTCGGATCGGTGGCGGTGGTCGATCGCCGACTGCTTGCGCCGATCCCGCGCGGCTGGTCCTTCGCCCAGGCCGCGGCGATTCCCATCGTCTACGCGACCGCCTACTACGGCCTTGTCGACCTGGCCGATGCGCGGCCCGGTGAGACGCTGCTACTGCATGCGGCGACCGGTGGCGTTGGCCTGGCGGCCGTGCAACTCGCGCGACACCTGGGCCTGCGGTTGTTGGTCACCGCCAGTGAGCCCAAGTGGAATGTGTTGCGCGATTTGGGGTTCGACGACTCCGATATCGGAAACTCGCGCACACTGGATTTCGAGCAGAAATTCCTCGACGCCACCGGCGGTCGCGGTGTGGACATCGTATTGGATTCGCTGGCAGGCGAATTCGTGGATGCGTCCTTGCGTCTGCTGCCGCGCGGTGGTCGGTTCGTCGAGATGGGCATGATCGACCGGCGTGATCCGGTCGAGGTCGCCGCCGAGCATCCGGGCGTGGATTACCACAGTTTCATGCTGATGGAGGCGGGTCCGGATCGGCTGCACGAGATTCTGACCGCGCTGGTCGAGCTTTTCGAGGCCGGGACTCTGGCGCCGTACCCGACCATCGCGTGGGACCTGCGGCAGACGCCGGACGCCTACCGGTACCTGAGCCAGGCCCGGCATATCGGCAAGAATGTGCTCACCGTGCCGGTGCCGTTGCGGCCCGAGGGCACTGTTCTCATCACCGGCGGCACCGGAGGATTGGGCGCTGTGGCCGCGCGACACCTGATCACCGCGCATGGTGTGCGCAGGCTGGTGTTGGCAGGTAGGCGTGGTCCGGAAGCGCCCGGCGCGACCGAACTCGCCGCCGAGCTGACCGCGCTCGGTGCGCATGTGGACGTGGTCGCGTGTGACGCGGCTGATCGAGCCGCACTGGACGCGGTGTTGGCGGCAATACCGTCGCAGCATCGGTTGACCGGTGTCGTGCATGCGGCGGGTGTGCTGGCCGACGGTCTGCTCGCCACCATGACGCCGGAGCAGATCGCGACGGTGCTGCGGCCCAAGGTCGATGCGGCCTGGAATCTGCACGAGGCGACCAAGGACCTGGATCTGTCGGCGTTCGTGCTGTACTCCTCGATCGCGGGCGTGATCGGCAATCCGGGCCAGGCGAACTATGCGGCCGCCAATGTCTTCCTCGATGCGTTGGCACAACACCGGCACGTCACCGGTCTGCCCGCGACGTCGGTGATATGGGGGCCATGGGAGCAGAGCGGCGGTATGACCAGCGCGCTCGGCGAGGCCGATATCGCCCGTTTGCGGCGCGAAGGTCTCCTTCCGTTGGGCGACGAGGACGGCATGGGGCTGTTCGACGCCGCGCTGGCGGGCGGCCGGTCGGCGTTCGTGGCGGTCCGGATCGACCGGACCGCGCTCGGCGAGGCGGCTCCCGAGGATCTGCGCGCGGTTATGCGGGATGTATCTGCGGCGCGCAGCGCCACCGTTGAGGGTGGTGGTGGGCGACGGGAGGGCTTGTCGCGGCCCTCGCACCGCCGGGCGGCTACGACGAGTGCGCCGCCGACAGCGTCGAATGGGCACTCCGCGGGCTCCGCGTCTTTGGTGGCGCAACTGCTCGGCCGCCCGACAGCCGAACAAGAACGTCTCATCCTCGACGTGATCCGCACCCAGGCCGCGGTCGTTCTGGGACACACCAGCGCGGACTCGACCCCTCCGGACAAGCCGTTCAGCGATATCGGGTTCGACTCGCTCGGCGTGATGGAATTCCGCAACCGGCTGAAATCGGCCGTGGGCGTGCAGTTGTCCGCAACCGCGATGTTCGACTATCCCACCCCGGAGGCGCTGGCCGGTTTCATCCGGCAGGAGATCGTTCCGGTCGACGACCCCGCGCAACGTATCGCGACCGAGATCGAGTCGCTGGCGCGCAGTTGTGCCACGGCCGAGCTGTCGGCTGTGGACCGGTCGGCTATCGCAAGCAGTTTGACCGCACTGTTGCGTGAGCTCGAAGGCAAGGACATCGGCGAAATCGACTTGGGCGGCGACCCCGACAGTCTCGAAACCGCGGACGACCGCGAGCTTTTCGAATTCATCGACCAAATCAGTTGAAGCACGTTCCGCGACCACCTCAGCTGAGCACACACGATCTGGAGTTCCACCGATGGCCGACAACGACGAGCTACGCCGGTATCTGAAGAAGACCGCGAAGGAGCTCTACGAGACCAAACAACAACTACGTGTGCTCACCGACCGGTCGCGGGAACCGATCGCGATCGTCGGTATGGCTTGCCGGTATCCCGGGGGTGTGCGGTCCCCCGAGGATTTGTGGCGCATGACGGCGGACGGTGTAGATGCCATCGGGGATTACCCGACCGATCGAGAGTGGGACCTGGCACGGCTGTTCAACCCGGATCCGGATGTGCCGGGCAGCATTTACACCCGTGACGGTGGGTTCCTCGACTCCGTAGGTGAGTTCGACGCGGCTTTCTTCGGGATCGGCCCGCGTGAGGCCGCGGCGATGGATCCGCAGCAGCGCCTGATGTTGGAGGCGTCCTGGGAAGCGTTGGAGGACGCGGGTATCGACCCGATGGCGTTGCGCGGCAGCGACACCGGCGTCTTCGCCGGAGTCATCCACCAGAACTATGGTCCCCGCATCGGCTCGCCGAATATCACCGCCGAGACCGAAGGCCATGCCTACCTGGGTGTTTCGAACGCTGTGCTGTCCGGTCGGATCGCGTACACGTTCGGTTTCAAAGGCCCGGCCATATCGGTCGATACCGCCTGTTCGTCGTCGCTGGTGGCGTTGCATCTGGCGTGCCAGGCACTGCGGCAGGGCGATACGTCGCTGGCGTTGGCGGGTGGGGTGACCGTGATGTCGGATCCGTCTTTGCTGATCGCGTTCGCGCGTCAGCGTGCGTTGTCGCCCGATGCGCGTTGTAAGGCTTTCGCGGCGGCTGCCGACGGGACCGGTTTCTCCGAGGGGCTCGGAGTGTTGGTGTTGGAGCGGTTGTCGGACGCACAGCGGCTCGGTCACACCGTGCTGGCGGTGGTGCGTGGCAGTGCTGTCAACCAGGATGGTGCGAGCAACGGCTTGACCGCGCCGAATGGTCTGTCGCAGGAACGCGTAATCGCGGCCGCGTTGGCGAACGCCGGGCTGGACCCGTCGGAGATCGACGCGGTAGAGGCGCACGGCACCGGCACGACGCTCGGGGATCCGATCGAGGCGCGGGCACTGATCAGCGCGTATGGCGCGCGGCGCGAGAGCGTGCCGTTGCGTTTGGGGTCGTTGAAGTCGAATATCGGTCACACCTCGGCTGCGGCGGGGGTCGGCGGCGTGATCAAGATGGTGCAGGCCATGCGGTACGGCGTGCTGCCGAAGACGTTGCACGTGGATTCGCCCACCCCGCATGTGGATTGGTCCGCGGGCACGGTGCGGCTACTGCAGGACAGTGAGTCGTGGCCGGTGGGGGACCGGGTCCGGCGAGCCGGGGTGTCGTCGTTCGGAGCCAGCGGTACCAACGCCCACCTGATACTCGAGGAAGCGCCCGCCCATCCGGTCATCGTGACGTCCGCAGACGGGGCCGAGCAGGCACCGGCCGCGAAAACCGTGGTGGCCGATATCGTTGCGTTGTTGATATCGGCCAAGTCCGACGCAGCCCTCCGTGTCCAGGCGGATCGACTGCGACAGTGGTTGATCGACGATCCCGACGTAGATGTGTGGGATATCGCGTATTCCTCGGCGACGTCGCGGGCGCAGTTGGACCGGCGCGGTGCGGTCGTGGGGCGTGACCGGGACGAACTGCTGGCCGGTCTGGCTGATGTGGCCGCCGGTTCGCACGGCACGATCGAGGGGACGGCGGGTTCTGACAGGACGGCGTTCCTGTTCACGGGTCAGGGTGCGCAGCGGGTTGGTATGGGTGCGGGCCTGTATCGGGCGTTCCCGGTGTTCGCGGCCGCGTTGGACGAGGTGTGTGCGGAGTTCGATCCGTTGTTGGGCCGGGTCCACCCGTCGCCTGACCACCACCCCTCGAGGAGCTCCGCGCTGTCCTTGAAGGAGCTGATGTTCGCCGACGCCGAGGGTGTGTTGGATCGGACCGAATTCACCCAACCGGCCTTGTTCGCGTTCGAGGTGGCGTTGTTCCGGTTGATCGAGTCATTCGGTGTGACACCGGATCTGCTGATCGGGCATTCGATCGGTGAGTTGGCGGCGGCGTATGTGGCCGGGGTGTGGTCGCTCGAGGATGCGTGTGCGCTGGTGGCGGCCCGGGGCCGGTTGATGGGCGCATTGCCGGTGGGCGGCGCGATGCTCGCGGTGGCGATCGGTGCAGGACGAGTTGTCGATATCGTCGCCGATTTCGCCGACCGTGTGTCGATCGCGGCGGTGAACGGTCCGTCGTCGACGGTGTTGTCCGGGGACGTCGATGTGATCGGTGAGATCGAGCGGCTGCTGTCCGCCGAGGGTGTGAAGACGAACCGGTTGCGGGTCAGCCATGCCTTTCATTCGGCGCGGATGGATCCGATGTTGGCCGAGTTCCGGTCTGTCGCAGCAGGATTGACGTATCGGCAGCCATCGTTGCCGATCGTGTCGAATGTTTCGGCGGTCGTGGTCGCTGCCGAGCTGACCGATCCCGAGTACTGGGTCGAGCAGGTGCGAGGGTCCGTCCGGTTCGCGCCGGGGATCGATGTCCTGGTCGAGGCTGGTGTGCGGCGGTTCGTGGAGATCGGACCGGATGCGGTGCTGGCCGCGATGACTCGCCAATGTCTGGCCGAGAACCCGGAAGTCGAGTCGGTGTCGTCGGTGGCGGCCACTTCGCGGCGGTCGGTCGATGAGGTGGAGCAGTTCGTAACTTCCTTGGCGCAGGTTCATGTCGCGGGTGCGCGGGTGGACTGGCGTTCGTGGTTCGCGGGTCGTGAGGCGCGTCGGGTTCCGTTGCCTACCTATGCCTTCCAGCATCGCCGTTTCTGGTTGTCGGGCGCCGTGGACGCTTCGCCGTCGACGGATCATCCGATCCTGACGGGCGTGGTCGGGTTGGCGGGTACCGACGAATGGTTGTTGACCGGCCGGTTCTCGTTGCGGACTCATCCGTGGATCGCCGATCACATGACCCATGGCGTGGTGGTTGTGCCGAGCGCGACGTTCATCGAGTTCCTTCTCGTCGCGGGCCGTCGGATCGGTTGCGGGGTGGTCGAGGAGCTCACCTTGCAAGCGCCGATTCTGCCGACCGCCGACGACGAGGTCGAGTTGCAGGTATTGGTGCAGGCGGCGGACGAGTCCGGGCGGCGTCCGTTCGAGTTCTATTTCCGCAAGTCCTCAGATGCCGAATGGATCCACAACGCCACCGGTGCGTTCGGGGCCGAGTGGGATGGCGATTCGGCGTTGTTGTCGCGGCTGCGCGAGGAGGAATGGCCGCCCGTCGATACCGAGGTCGTGGACAGCGCGGGGCTTCCGGAGCGGATTGCGAAGCTCGCCGGGCTCGAGTACGGTCCGGCGTTCGTCGGTGTGCGTGCCGCGTGGCAACGCGACGACACGGTTTTCTCCGAGATCGTGCTGGACACCGAGGCGGCGCCGGAGCTGGGACGGCACGACCTGCACCCCGCCCTGCTGGATATGGTCATGCACGCGGGGTTCTCCGGTTTGCTGTGGCGCGATGCGGATTCCGATCCCGATACCGGCAGGTTGTTGTTCCGGTGGGGTGGTGCCCGTTTCCACAGGTCGGCAACGGATGGCGGCCAGTGGCCGGCCGAGGTGACGTCGCTTCGGGTCATTGCGGTCGCGACCGGACCCGAGACCGTCTCGGTCGCGACTGTCGATCCGGACGGCAACCCGATCGTGTCGGTCGACGCGGTGGTGATGCGTCCATATGACGTGAAGGAATTCCGGAGCAGTCTCGTCGGTGACGAGGCGGGCCTGTACCAGGTGCGCTGGGAGCCCACCGCGGAGTCGGCCGCGGGAGTCGGTCGACCGTCCCTGGCGGTACTCGGGAACACGGCAGTGGCGGGGATAGACACGGAATACGCGTCGGTCGCCGATGTCGTTGTGGCCGAAGGTATTCCCGGTGTGGTGGTGTGGCGGGCGACCGAGCCAATCGTGGCAGGTTCGGCCGTCGGTGGTCCGGAATCGGTGCGGGCAAGCGTGCACGGCGCGTTGGCGACGGTGCAGTCCTTGCTGGCCGAGGAACGTCTGTCCGATGTCCGGTTGGTCGTGGTGACGACAGGCGCCGTGGGGTTGCCCGATGAGGCTCCGGATCCGGCCGCGGCGGCGGTGTGGGGATTGGTGCGCAGTGCGCAGTCGGAGCATCCGGAACGATTCGTCCTCGTCGACGAGGATCCGGCCCGGCCGCTCGATGCGGACCGTATCGCGGCGGTGGTGCGATCGGGCGAGCCGCAGACCGCGGTCCGTGGCGAGGAGATTCTGGTTCCTCGGATGGTGCGCGCGTCCGCCTCCGCGGACCCGGCGATGGGGCCGTCGTTCGGGGAAGGGACCGTGTTGATCACGGGCGGTACGGGTGGACTGGGTGCGTTGTTCGCCCGTCATCTCGTCGCCGAGCACGGTGTGCGCAGTCTGGTACTGACGTCGCGTCGGGGACCCGAAGCACCCGGCGCCGCCGAGCTGGTTGCCGAATTGGCGCAGGCCGGGGCCGAGGCTCGGGTCGTCGCGTGCGATGTCGCCGACCGCGACGCGGTGCGGAACCTGCTGGCGACGATCGATCCCGACGCCGGACTGACCGCTGTCGTGCACACCGCGGGAATTCTCGACGACGGCACGGTCGAGTCGCTGACCGGTGACCAGGTGGATCGGGTGTTGGCACCGAAGGTCGACGGGGCCTGGCATCTGGACGAGCTGACTCGTGGGCTGAATCTGTCCGCGTTCGTGGTGTTCTCGTCGATCGCGACGGTGCTGGGGTCGTCGGGGCAGGGCAACTACGCCGCGGCGAACGGTTTCCTGGACGCGTTGGCGCAGCGGCGACGGGCCGCGGGATCGGCCGCCACATCGCTGGCGTGGGGGCCGTGGAACCAGGGCAGCGGTATGACCGGTGGCTTGGACCGCGCCGCCCTCGCGCGGTGGGATCGCTTGGGTCTGGGTCCGCTCGAAAGTGTTGAAGGGACACGCCTTTTCGACGAGGCGCTCATCCACTCGGATGCGCGTCTGGCTCCGATCCGGTTCGACGCGAGTGTCCTGCGTCGCGACTCCGAGGTCGACGCGGTTCCGGCGGTGCTGCGCGGATTCGTGCGGCGCTCGACGCGCCCGACGCAACAGGCGGCGGTCGCCGCGGCGGCGGGCTCGCTGGCCGCCCGGTTGGCGAGTGTGCCGCAAGCACGGCGTAACGAGGTGGTGCTGGAGGTCGTACTGGCACAGGCGGCGGCGGTGTTGGGGCATGATTCGGCCGCCGACATCCGGCCGGACCAGCGCTTCGACGAGATCGGCTTCGATTCGCTGGGTGGCGTGGAATTCCGGAACCGGCTCGGCAAGGCCACAAGCCTGCAGTTGCCGTCGACGCTGGTATTCGATCATCCGACCCCGGCGGCGGTGGCGAAGCTGGTGCGATCCCGCGTCGAGCCGACGGCGGGCGAACCCGTCAAGAAGGCTGTCCGCCGAGTCCGGGCGGACGAGCCGATCGCGATCGTGGGCATGGCCTGCCGGTTCCCCGGCGGCGTCGAATCACCGGACCAGCTGTGGGATCTCGTTGCCTCCGGAACCGACGCGACCGGCGATTTCCCATCGGATCGGGGCTGGGATCTGGAGCGGCTGTTCGATTCGAATCCGGACAAGCCCGGTACCGTCTACACCCGACGCGGCGGATTCCTCTACAACGCAGGCGATTTCGACCCGGGATTCTTCGGGATCGGTCCACGCGAGGCGTCCGCGATGGACCCGCAGCAACGTCTGCTGTTGGAGGTGTCCTGGGACGCTCTGGAGGACGCGGGCATCGACCCGACGTCGTTGCGGGGCAGCGACACCGGGGTGTACGCCGGAGCGGGCTACTCGGGCTACGTCGATCGGGTGGCCGGTGACCTGGAGGGCTACCGGCTCACCGGTACCACGAGCAGCGTGATTTCCGGACGGGTGGCCTACGTCCTCGGTCTCGAAGGCCCGGCGGTCACCGTGGACACCGCATGTTCGTCGTCGCTGGTCTCGTTGCATCTGGCCTGCCAAGCGCTGCGCCAGGGGGAGAGCGCGCTGGCGCTGGCGAGCGGTGTGACGGTCGCGGCCAGTCCTTATCTCTACGTCGATTTCGCGCGGCAGCGCGGTCTCTCGCCCGATGGACGGTGCAAGGCGTTCTCCGCGGCGGCCGATGGCGTCGCCTTCTCCGAGGGCGTCGGTGTGCTGGTGCTCGAGCGGCTCTCCGACGCCCGGCGACTGGGGCACAATGTCCTCGCCCTCGTGCGCGGAACGGCGGTGAATCAAGACGGCGCGAGTAACGGCTTGACCGCGCCGAATGGTCCGTCACAGGAGCGGGTGATCGCGGCGGCGTTGGCGAATGCCGGGCTCGAGCCGTCGGATATCGACGCGGTGGAGGCGCACGGTACCGGGACGTCGTTGGGTGATCCGATCGAAGCCCAGGCGCTGATCGCGGCGTATGGGCAGGACCGTGCGGAACAACCGCTGCGCATCGGATCGATCAAATCGAATATCGGCCACACCGTGGCCGCGGCGGGTGTCGGTGGCGTCATCAAGATGGTGCAAGCGCTGCGATACGAAACCCTGCCGAAGACACTGCATGCGGACGAGCCGAGCCCACACGTGGACTGGTCCTCGGGCGATGTCCAGCTGTTGACCGAGGCGCAGCCGTGGCCGACCGGCGGACGGGTCCGTCGAGCCGGCGTGTCGTCGTTCGGTGTCAGCGGCACCAACGCGCACGCGATCCTCGAGGAAGCGCCCGCCCTACGGTCGGTCGTCTCGGCACCGGTTACCGACCGCCCACGCACGGTGGTGCCCTGGCTGGTGTCGGCCAAGAATCAGACCGCCCTCCGGGCACAGGCGGCGAAACTGCAGCAGTGGCTCATCGATCACCCCGACGCCGATCCGGCGGATGTGGCGTATTCGCTCGCGACGACCCGTGCGCAGCACGAGTCGCGGGCGGCGGTCCTGGGTGGTGATCGCGACGAACTGCTGGCGCGGCTGGCGAAGCTGGTCGCCGGATCCTCCTCGGCCGGAGTGGTTTCCGGCGAGGTGGGCTCCGCGAAGACCGCCTTCCTGTTCACCGGTCAGGGCGCGCAGCGGGTCGGTATGGGCGCGGGTCTCGCCGAGGCCTTCCCGGTATTCGCCGCGGCACTGGACGAGGTGTGTGCCCAGTTCGATCCGCTACTCGGATGTTCCCTGAAGCAAGTCATGTTTACCGGACAGCTGATCGACGATCAGGGAGTCACCGCTAGCGACTGCTTGTCAGGTCGCTCGAACGGGTCAGCTTGCGACTGCTTGTCAGGTCGCTCGAAAGGGTCAGCTTGCGACTGCTTGTCAGGTCGCTCGAATGGGTCAGCGCAGACCGGGATTCTGGATCGGACACGATTGACCCAGCCCGCGCTGTTCGCGTTCGAAGTGGCGTTGTATCGGCTGTTGGAGTCATTCGGAGTTGTCCCGGATGTGTTGATCGGGCACTCGATCGGTGAACTCGCCGCGGCATATGTGGCCGGTGTGTGGTCACTGGAAGACGCCTGCGCGCTGGTCGCGGCACGAGGACGGCTGATGGAGGCGCTGCCGGCGGGCGGCGCGATGCTCGCGATCGCCGCGTCCGAGGCCGAAGTCGGCGCGGCGATGGCCGGATTCGGTGATCGGGTGTCCTTGGCAGCGGTGAATGCGCCTGCGGCCGTGGTGGTCTCGGGTGACGAGGACGCCATCGACGAAATCGATCGGCAGTTCACCGAGTCGGATCGCAAGACGAGCCGGCTGCGGGTGTCGCATGCGTTCCATTCCCATCGGATGGAGCCGATGCTGGCCGAGTTCGAGACCGCGGCGGCGGGAGTAACATTCCACGCCCCACGGATTCCGTTGGTATCCAACATCTCCGGCCGGATCGCCGGTGACGAGATCCTGGATCCCGGCTACTGGGTATCGCAGGTGCGCGCCGCGGTGCGTTTCGCGCCCGGTGTCGAGACGCTGGTGGCGTCGGGTGTGCGGCGCTTCCTCGAAGTCGGACCCGATGCGGTGCTCGCGGCGATGACGCGGCACACGCTGCCCGCGGATATCGAGGCTCGATCCGTGGTCGCCGCGGCGGCCCGCCGGGAGCACGACGAGGTCGAGCAGTTCCTCACGATGCTCGGCCAGGCGCACACGGCCGGGGTGGCTGTCGGCTGGGATGGGCTGTTCACCGACCGGATGTCACGAGTCGCCTTGCCCACCTATGCCTTCGAACATCGGCGGTACTGGCTCGAACCCGGCCTCGGGGAGCCCCGGAATGCGTCGGAACACCCGCTGCTCACCGATGTGGTGCGAGTGGCCGACCGCGACGAGTGGCTGTTCACGGGGCGGCTTTCGCTGCGCACCCATCCATGGATCAGCGACCACACCACTTACGGTGTGGTGCTCGTCCCGAGTGCCGCGCTCATGGAGATGCTGCTGGTCGCGGGTCGGCGGATCGGATGCGACGCTGTCGAAGAGTTCACCCTCGAGGCGCCGATCCTCCCTCCGGCGCAGGGCGATGTCGAACTGCAAGTACTGGTGCGGGAACCGGACCCCGTGGGACGTCGATCGTTCACGTTCCACTACCGCCTCACCGGCGCCGCCGACAGCGAGTGGACGCGCAACGCCAGTGGTGTATTGAGTGGTCAACAGCTGATCGACATCGGACTCGTGGACATGCTGCGCAACGAGCCGTGGCCGCCGGTCGACGCCGAACCAGTGGACCCCGACTGGATTCCGGCCCAGGTGGCGCGTGTCGCCGGACTGGAATACGGTGCCTCGTTCATCGGCATCGACGCCGCGTGGCGCCGTGGTGACACGATCTTCTCCGAGATCACCCTGAACCAGGAAATCCCGGCCGATCGGTTCCAGCTGCATCCGGCGCTGTTCGATATGGCGCTACATGCCGGACTTGTCTGTTTGGTGTGGACCGATGACAAGCGCAATCCCGCTGAGGGCAAACTCTTGTTCCGGTGGGGCGCAACGCAATTCCACACCACGTCCAAGGTCACGACGTTGCGGGTGATGGCCATCCAGCGCAGCGGTGAGGCGATCAGTGTCGTGGCCGTCGACCAGGACGGAACTCCGGTGGTTTCGATCGACGAAGTGGTCATGCGCTCCTACGACGTCCAGCAGTTCCGCGCCAATCTGGCGGGTGGACGTGCGGCGCGGTATGGGTTGCGCTGGGCGGCGGTCGGGATACCCGACGGATTCACCCCGACCGGGAGTGCGGCCGTGCTCGGAGCCGCGCACGTGGCCGGAATCGACGAGCGGTATTCGGATCTGGCGGCGCTCGCTTCGGCTCCGACCGTCCCGGACGTTATCGTCTGGTCCGAAGCCGCTGCGCTGCACGATGATTCGATGCCGTCCGCGAGTGATCGGGTGAAGGCCGCCCTGCACACGGTGAACGGCTGGCTGGCCGACGAGCGATTCGCACGGTCGCAGCTCGTTGTGGTGACCGGACGTGCCGCGGCCCTGGCCGATGAGGCACCGGATACCGCATCGGCTGCGGTATGGGGGCTGCTGCGTAGCGCTCAGACCGAATATCCGGAGCGGATCGTGCTGCTCGACGTCGACGAATCCGGTGGTGCGCAGCATATTTCGGCCGAGGCGATCCGAGTCGCGATCGCGACCGGAGAGCCGCAGGTGGCAGTGCGGGGCGACCGCGTCCTGGCACCGCGGCTGGAGGCGGTGACATCCGCTGCGGCCGAGAAGGTTTCGTTCGGGTCCGGGACCGTGCTCATCACCGGCGGGACCGGGGGACTGGGCGCGCTGCTGGCCCGGCACCTGGTCACCGCGCACGGTGTGCGACGGCTACTGCTGGTATCTCGCCGTGGCGAGCGTGCGGACGGCGCAACGGAACTCGCGGCGGAACTGTCTCGATCCGGCGCCGAGGTGCGGATCGCCGCCTGCGATGTCACCGACCGCGACGCGCTTCGGGATCTGCTGTCGGGCATTCCCGCGGAGCACCCACTCACCGGTGTCGTGCACACCGCGGGCGTGCTCGACGACGGTACGTTCCACACGCTCACCGGTGACCAGGTCGATCGGGTGTTCGCTCCCAAAGCCGAGGCGGCGTGGTATCTGCACGAGCTCACTCGCGACATGAATCTGTCCGCGTTCGTGATGTTCTCGTCGATTGCCGGAATGATCGGTTCACCGGGGCAAGCGAATTACGCTGCCGCGAACAGCTTCCTGGACGCCCTCGCGATGCAACGCCGCGCTGACGGACTACCGGCACTCGCACTCGCCTGGGGTCCGTGGCAGCAGGACATCGGCATGACCGGCGCTTTGGATCGCAGTGCCATGGGTCGATTGGACCGAATGGGCCTGGCCCCGCTGGACCGCACCGACGGCCTGCGGTTGTTCGACGAATCGCTGACCACGGCCGAACCGGTGTCGGCGTTGTTGCAGCTGGATACCGACAAACTGCGCCTGGAAGCGCATACCGGTCCGGTACCGGCGGTGCTGCGCGGGTTCGTTCGCGCGCGCGCCCGGTCGGCCACGACATCGAGTGCCGAACCTTCGCTCGGGGAGCGTCTGCACGGTGTGGCGGAGGCGAAGCGGCGGGGAGTCGTCCTGGAGTTGGTGCGGGAACAGGTGGCGGCGGTGCTGGGTTACGCGTCGGCCGACGACGTCGCACCCGAACGCGGCTTCACCGAACTCGGCTTCGATTCCCTGGGTGGAATCGAGTTCCGTAACCGGTTGTCGAAGTCGACGGGGCTGTCGCTGCCCTCGACCTTGGTATTCGACTACCCCACCGCGGGAGACGCCGCCGACTACCTGCTGGCGCAGACCGTGGTGACGACGCCCGCGCAACCGACATCGACGGTGCCCGACGACATCGCGCGGCTCGAGGCCCTGCTCGAGCGGATTATCGCGAGCGGCGCCGACAACGACGAAACCGTCGCCGGATTGCGGGGCGTCAACGAGCGCCTGCGCGGCTACCTGGGCGGCAAGTGGTCGGACAGTGAATACGACGATCTCGAATTCCAGTCCGACAGTGAACTTTTGGATCTGATCGACGAGGAGTTTGGCCCAGCATGAGCAACCCCGGCACCAGCAACGAGGAACGTCTCAGCCGGTATCTGCGGAAGCTCACCGGAGACCTCCGAACCGCCAACAAGCGCATCCAGCACCTGGAAGAACGTGCCACCGAACCGATCGCGATCGTCGGCATGAGCTGTCGATACCCGGGTGGTGTCGAAACTCCGGCGCAGCTGTGGGAGTTGGTCGCTTCCGGCACCGACGCCGTCGGTCCTTTCCCGGCCGACCGCGGCTGGGAGCTCGAGCGCCTGTTCGACACCGACCCCGACGCGCCCGGGACCATCTACACCCGGGAAGGTGGATTCCTGGATGCCGCAGGCGATTTCGATGCGGGATTCTTCGGAATCGGTCCGCGCGCGGCCGCGGCGATGGATCCGCAGCAGCGGCTGTTCCTGGAAACGGCCTGGGAAGCACTGGAGGACGCCGGGATCGATCCGGCGACGCTGCGCGGTAGCGACACCGGTGTGTACGCGGGCGTAATCCACCAGGACTACGGCCCCCGCGTGGGTTCGCCGGGCCTGACCGCGGAGTCGGAAGGCCACGCCTACCCGGGTGTTTCGGCCAGCGTCCTCTCCGGGCGCGTGGCCTTCACCTTCGGTTTCAAAGGTCCGGCGATCTCGGTGGACACAGCGTGCTCGTCGTCATTGGTCGCCCTGCACCTCGCCTGTCAGGCATTGCGTCAGGGGGAGACCTCGCTCGCCCTGGTCGGTGGGGTCACCGTCATGTCCGACCCCACCCTGCTGATCGCCTTCGGTCGGCAGCGCGCGTTGTCCCCGGACGCACGGTGCAAGGCCTTCGCGGCAGCAGCGAACGGCACCGGATTCTCCGAGGGCCTCGGCATGCTCGCGGTCGAACGGTTGTCGGACGCACGCCGGCACGGCCACCAGGTCCTCGCGGTCATCCGCGGCAGCGCGATCAACCAGGACGGCGCCAGCAGCCAGCTGACCGCGCCGAACGGTCCTTCGCAGGAAAAGGTGATCGCGGCGGCCCTCGCCAATGCCGGTCTGACGCCCGCCGACGTCGATGCGGTCGAAGCGCACGGCACCGGCACCACCCTTGGTGACCCGATCGAGGCGCAGGCGTTGATCGCCGCCTACGGTCGCGATCGCGACGGAGACCCGCTGCGCATCGGCTCGCTCAAGTCGAATATCGGACACACCTCCGCCGCGGCCGGTGTCGGCGGCGTGATCAAGATGGTGCAGGCGCTGCGGCACGAAATGCTGCCCGCGACACTGCATGTCGATGCTCCGACCCCGCACGTGGACTGGTCGGCGGGAACGGTGCGGCTGCTCACCACGGCAGAACAGTGGCCGACGGGAGAGCGGGTGCGTCGCGCCGGCGTGTCCTCCTTCGGCGCCAGCGGCACCAACGCTCACGTGATTCTGGAGGAAGCCCCCGTCCTCGAGGAGGCCCCGGCCGAATCGTCCGACGACGCCGCCGATCGCGGTGCCAAGGCGGTCGTGTCCGGTGCCTCCCCATGGCTGGTATCGGCGAAAACCGAAGACGGCCTGCGTGCGCAGGCGGCCAAACTGCTGCACTGGGTGACCGCACACCCCGACCTGACCGTCGACGATATCGGCTACTCGCTGTTGACGACCCGCGCCCAGCTGGACTGGCGGGGCACGGTGGTGGGCGACAACCGGGACACGATGCTCGCCGGACTGGCCGCGCTGGCCGAACACGGATCGGCGAGCGCCGCCAATGTGGCCACGGGGCAGGCGGTTACGCGTAAGACAGCCTTCCTGTGCACCGGGCAGGGCGCACAGCGGGTCGGGATGGGACGTGAACTGTACGACGCCTTCCCGGCATTCGCTGCCGCGTTGGATGAGATCTGCGCGCAGTTCGATCCACTGCTGGGCGGCTCGCTCAGGCAGTTGATGTTCACCGGTCAGTTGGTCGATGGTGGCCCTGCTGACGCCGATGTTCTGAATCGGACAGAGTTCACCCAGCCCGCGTTGTTCGCATACGAAGTCGCGCTGTGCCGACTCCTGGACTCGTTCGGTGTGACACCCGATGTCCTGGCCGGACATTCGATCGGTGAGTTGGCCGCCGCGTACATCGCCGGGGTGTGGTCGCTACCGGACGCGTGTCGGCTGGTCGCCGCCCGTGGTCGCCTCATGGGGCAGCTGCCCGAAGGCGGCGCCATGCTGGCCATCGCGGCGAGCGAGCGCGAGGTATCCGAGGCGCTCGTCGACCATGCGAACCGAGTGTCCATCGCCGCGGTGAATTCGCCCGAAGCCGTTGTGGTTTCCGGCGACGAGGACGCGGTGGAGGCACTCCAGCAGAAGTTTGCCGAGCGTGGACCGAAGACCTCGCGGTTGACCGTGTCGCATGCGTTCCATTCCCACCTGATGGATCCGATGCTGGCCGAGTTCGAGTCCGTCGCACGGGATGTCACCTACCACCGCCCGCAGATTCCCCTGGTATCGAATGTCTCCGGCCGGATCGCCGGTGCCGAAGTGCTGGAACCCGCGTACTGGGTCCAGCAGGTGCGGGCGGCCGTTCGGTTCGCTCAGGGCGTGGACACTCTGGTGGCCTCGGGCGCGCGTCGATTCCTGGAAATCGGTCCGGATGCGGTGCTGACGGCACTGACCCGGCAATGCCTGCCGGAAGATATCGAAGCGCAGTCGTCGGTGGTCGCCGGAGCACGTCGCGGGCGGGCCGAGGTCGAGCAGTTGGTGAACTGCTTGGCACACGCGTACACGGTCGGTGTCGATGTCGACTGGACGGCATTCTTCGCCGCCCGCTCGGTCTCGCGAGTGTCGTTGCCCACCTACGCTTTCCAGCACCGTCGCTACTGGCTGGAGCCCACTGCAGGCACGGCCGGTATCGAATCCGTGGGTTTGGGTGCGGTGGACCATCCGTTGCTGGGCGCGGTGGTGTCGGTACCGGAGTCCGGTGGCGTGCTGCTGACCGGCCGGTTGTCGCTGGCGACGCAGCCCTGGCTGGCCGACCACGCGGTGGCCGGGTCGGTGTTGTTACCGGGCACCGGTTTCGTGGAATTGGCGTTGCGTGCCGGTGCCGTGACCGGGTGCCCGGTGATCGAGGAATTGACGCTACAGGCGCCACTGCTGCTGCCCGCGACCGGTGGTGTGCAGATCCACGTCGTCGTCGGCGGGCCCGAACACGAGTCGCCGCAGCGGCCGATCTCGATCTACTCCCGCGATGAACACGACCGGGACGGACAGTGGGTACTGAACGCGCGGGGCCTGCTGGCCATCCGTGCCGGCATGCCCGAACCCGAACCGGCGGCATGGCCGCCGACCGCGGCGAATGGTATCGATGTCGGGGGCGCGTACACGGAGCTGCTGGCGCGTGGTTACGACTACGGTCCGGCGTTCCAGGGTGTGCGGGCGCTGTGGCGACGCGGTGCGGAGGTGTTCGCCGAGATCGCCGTCGATACGGACACCGGGGTGCGAGCCGAAGGATTCGGCATCCATCCGGCACTGCTGGACGCTGCCCTGCAGGCGGGTCTGCTGGCCGGAATGCTCGACAGCGATGCGGGACAGCCGGATTCACCGTTCACGGTCGCACCCGGGCAGGTCGTGCTGCCGTTCTCGTGGGAATCGGTGTCGCTGCACGCGGCCGCGGCGTCGGTGCTGCGCGTACGTCTGACCACGACCGGATCGTCGGTATCGGTGTCGGTGGCCGATGCGCAGGGACAGCCGGTGTTGTCGGGATCGGTGACGACCCGGCCTATGCCACTCCTCCAGCTCGCCGCGGCCGCCGCGGGCGGCGCGGCCGATCCGGTACTGGAACTGGTGTGGTCGCCGACCGCGTCCAGGTCCGCGGTGGTGGATGCGGGTGTGGGTCGGTGGGACCGGTTGGACCCGGAGTCGCCGGTACCCCCGGTGGTGGTGGTCGAGGCCGGGTCCGGGTGGAACGAAACCACCGGCACCGACGTGGTGACCGCCACCCATACCGAAGTCGCGCGAATCCTCGAGATGGTGCAGGCGTGGCTGGCTCAGGACCGGTTCGCCTCGAGCACCCTGCTGATCGCCACGCGCGGCGCGGTCGCGCTGGCCGATGAAGACCTCACCGACCTCGCCGGTGCCGCGGTGTGGGGCTTGGTGCGTACCGCGCAGACGGAGGATCCGGACCGGATCGTCCTGGTCGACACGGACACCGACATTGACGAGCAACTCGCGGCCACCGTCTTGGCCGTGGGCGAACCCCAGGTGGTCGTGCGCGCCGGTGCCACCCACACCGCTCGACTCACCCGACCCGCGACTGTGCCTTCTGCAGCGGACGCTTCCGCCTTCGGCGCGGGGACAGTGCTGATCACCGGCGGTACAGGCGGTTTGGGCGCGGTGGTGGCCCGGCACGTGGTGGTCGAGCACGGCGTGCGGTCGTTGCTGCTGGTGAGTCGCAGCGGTCCGCGGGCCGAGGGCGTGGCGGAGCTGTGCGCCGAGTTGGAGCAATTGGGCGCACAGGTTCGGGTGGTGGCCTGTGATGTCACCGATGCCGATGCGGTGGCCGGGTTGCTGGCCGAAGTACCCGCGCAGTGGCCGTTGACCGGCGTGATCCACGCCGCGGGGGTGCTCGACGACGGGATCATCGCGTCGCTGACCGCACAGCGGGTGGACGCGGTCCTGGCGCCCAAGGTGGATGCCGCCTGGCATCTGCACGAGGCGACGGCGGAGCTGAATCTGGCGGCGTTCGTGGTCTTCTCGTCGGTGTCGGGCACGATCGGCGGACCAGGGCAGGCCAACTACGCGGCCGCGAACACCTTCCTCGACGGGCTGGTGGCGCACCGTCGTGCCCGAGGGCTGCCCGGACAATCACTGGCGTGGGGTCCGTGGGCACGCTCGGGCGGTATGACCGGACACCTGGGTGAGACCGATGTGGCCCGGATGAGCCGGGGCGGATTCACCGCGATGCCGGATGAGCAGGCGTTGGCGGGCTGGAATACGGTGCTCGACCGAGGTTTCGCGCACGCGGTGATCGCCGCGGTCGATCCCGCCGCGATTCGCGCCCAGGCCGATGCCGGACTGCTGCCACCGCTGCTGCGGGAACTGGCACCGGCAGTGGCCCGGCGCCCGGCGGCGACCTCGGCGGTGCTGTCCGGTCTCCAGCAACGACTTTCCGGTCTGGACTCCGATCGGCAGCGGCAGGCGGTGCTCGATACCGTGCGCACGCACGTCGCGGCCGTGCTCGGTCATGACAGTGCGTCCGCGATCGATTCCGATCGCGCGTTCCAGGACCTGGGCTTCGATTCGCTGAGCGCGGTCGAGCTGCGCAACCGGCTCAAAACCGCCACCGGCCTGTCGCTTTCGGCCGCGGTGGTCTTCGACTACCCGACACCACAGGCGCTGGCCACATACCTCGCCGACGAGCTCACCGGCGCGGGACAGGACGTCGCGGTCACTGCCGTCAAAGCTGTTGACGACGAACCTATTGTGATCGTCGGCATGGCCTGCCGGTACCCGGGTGGTGTCAATTCGCCCGAGGCTCTGTGGAATCTGGTCGTAGACGGGACCGACGCGACGTCGGAATTCCCCGTGAATCGAGGCTGGGATACCGGACGTCTCTACGATCCCACCGGCGAAACACCACACACCACCTACACGCGTGAGGGTGGATTCCTGCACTCCGCTGGAGAGTTCGATCCCGCGTTCTTCGGCATCAGTCCCAATGAAGCCGCGGTGATGGATCCGCAGCAGTTCCTGTTGCTGGAGACCTCATGGGAGGCATTGGAGCGGGCCGGTGTCGATCCCACCGTGCTGCGTGGCAGTTCGACCGGGGTCTTCACCGGGATGATGTATCACGACTATCCGGTCAATGCGAATGCGGGATCCATCGCTTCCGGTCGAGTCTCGTATGTGTTCGGCCTGGAAGGGCCGTCGGTCACCGTGGATACGGCGTGTTCGTCGTCGCTGGTGGCAATGCATCTGGCCGCGCAGTCCTTGCGGTCGGGCGAGTCCGATCTGGCCTTGGCCGGTGGTGTGGCGGTGATGGCTACGCCGGAGGTTTTTGTCGAGTTCAGTCGGCAGCGGGGGCTTTCGCCGGACGGGCGGAGTAAGTCGTTCGCCGATGCCGCCGATGGTGTCGCCTGGTCCGAGGGTGCCGGTGTGCTGGTGTTGGAGCGGTTGTCCGACGCTCAGCGCAATGGTCACCAGATTCTCGCTGTGGTCGCCGGTTCGGCGGTGAATCAGGATGGTGCGTCGAATGGTTTGACCGCGCCGAACGGTCCGTCGCAACGGCGGGTGATCCGCCAAGCCTTGGCCAACGCCGGGGTGTCCCCGGTCGAGGTCGACGCGGTCGAAGCCCACGGCACGGGAACCACTTTGGGTGATCCGATCGAAGCCCAGGCGCTGCTGGCCACCTACGGACAGGACCGTGACCAGGATCGACCGCTGTGGTTGGGGTCGTTGAAGTCCAATATCGGTCACACTCAGGCCGCCGCGGGTGTCGGCGGTGTGATCAAGATGGTGATGGCGATGCGGCACGGGCTGCTGCCGCAGACCCTGCATGTCGATCAGCCCTCGACGAAGGTTGATTGGTCTGCAGGTCATGTGCGGTTGTTGACCGAGCCGCAGCCATGGCCGGTGACAGATCGGCCGCGTCGTGCTGGTGTGTCCTCGTTCGGTATCAGCGGCACCAACGCTCACGTCATCCTGGAACAGGGCCTGGTGGTGGCGCCTGCCCCGGTGCCGGTTGTGCAGACCGTCCCGGCTGTGTTGCCGTGGGTGGTTTCGGCACGCAGTAGCGATGCTCTTGCCGCTCAGGCTGATCGTTTGACATCGCATGTGGGCGAACACGATCCGATTGATATCGGTTTCTCATTGGCGTCGACGCGCAGTGTGTTCGAGCATCGCGGGGTTGTCGTGGCCGAGGGCCGTGACGACCTGCTGGCGGGTGTGCGGGCGCTGGCTGCGGGAGTGCAGGCTCCTGGCGTGGTGACCGGTCGTGTGGTGTCGGGTTCGACGGGTGTGGTGTTTTCCGGTCAGGGTGCGCAGTGGGCGGGTATGGCTGCCGAGTTGCATGCTGCGTATCCGATGTTCGCCGAGCATTTCGACGCGATCGTCGGTGAACTGGATCCGCTTCTGGGGCAATCTGTTTCGTTGAGCGTGGCATTGTCCGACGGTGATCTGGTCGACCAGACAGTGTTCGCGCAGGCGGGGTTGTTCGCCTTCGAGGTGGCACTGTTCCGGCTGCTCGAATCCTGGGGAGTCCGCGCCGATGTGGTGGCTGGTCACTCGATCGGTGAGGTTACTGCCGCGCATGTGGCGGGTGTGTTGTCGCTGGCGGATGCGTGTGTGCTGGTGGCGGCGCGTGGACGGTTGATGCAGGCTCTGCCTGCCGGTGGAGCGATGGTCGCGGTCGGTGCTTCGGAAGCCGATGTGGTGGCGTTGCTGGCTGGTGAGGTGTCGATCGCGGCGGTCAACGGTCCGTCGTCGGTGGTGCTCTCCGGTGTCGAAGACGCGGTCCTGGCCGTTGTCGACACGTGTATCGAACGTGGTTGGCGCACGCATCGTTTGCGGGTCTCGCACGCTTTCCACTCGGCGTTGATGGAGCCCATGCTGGCCGAATTCGCCACGGCGATCGAGGGTTTGGAATTCACCCGCCCCAGCATTGCGCTGGTGTCCACAGTGACCGGTGCCCAGGTCGTCGACGAGATGACCGATCCGGCGTACTGGGTTGGTCAGGTCCGCGAGACCGTCCGTTTCGCCGATGCGGTTGTCACGGCCAGTGGTTTGGGCGTGTCCCGGTTCGCCGAGGTCGGCCCCGACGCGGTGTTGACCCCGATGGTCGCGCAGATCGTGGATGGCGCTGCTGCGGTGGTGGCGCTGGCGCGTCGAGACCATCCCGATGTGTCCACCCTGCTGAGCGGGGTGGCCGGGTTGTTCGTGGCCGGTGCCGAGGTGGACTGGGCCGGTCTCTACGCCGGTGCCGGGGCTCGGCGAATCGACTTGCCTACCTACGCCTTCCAGCATGAGCGTTTCTGGCTCGATGCCCGGCAGATGTTGGCCCAGTCGTGGCTCGGTGCCGAACTGGGCGCAGTGACCTCTGTCGGGCTCGATGCGGTGGACCATCCCCTGCTCGGTGCTGTTGTGCCGCACCCGGAGTCGGGTGGGGTGAGCTTTACCGGCCGGTGGTCGGTGGACTCGGTGGAATGGCTGGCCGACCACAGCGTGCACGGTGTCGTGTTGCTGCCGGGTACCGGATTCGTCGAGCTGGCCGGCTATGTCGGCGGGCTGTTGGGCTGCGCGGTGGTGGACGAGCTCGTCCTGCACACTGCGTTGACGTTGCCCGCCGAAGGCAGTGTCGCGGTACAGGTCGTGGTGGCCGCCGCCGACGAGTCCGGTCGCCGACGACTGACCGTCCATTCTCGACAGGCCGCAGCGGGTCCGTGGTCGCTGCACGCCGAGGGCGTGCTCGCCCCGGGCGACCTGGTGGCTGATTTCGATCTGACTTCATGGCCTCCGGCAGGTGCGCAACCGTTGCCTGTCGACCGTGCCTATGACGAGTTGCTCGAACTCGGGTATGGCTACGGCCCGTTCTTCCAGGGATTGCAGGCGGCATGGCGGCGTGGCGATGAAATTTTCGCCGAGGTCGCCCTGCCGGACCCGCGGGCGGCCGAGGGTTTCGGGATCCATCCAGCGTTGTTCGACTCGGCCCTGCATGCCGGGATCATTCATGGTCGTCGGAGCGACAGTGGTTCCGCGGTACTGCCTTTCGCCTGGAACCGTGTGGTCATGCACTCGGCCGGCGCTGCCGCCGTGCGGGTACGGAGCGTCCCCGAAGGCGACAACTTCGCCGTGCAGATAGCCGATGACCAGGGCCGACCGGTGCTGTCGGTGGGTGCTCTGGTGTCTCGGCCCGTATCGGCCGAACGCCTGGGCGCGGACCGGGTGTCGGATGCCCTCTTCGGCGTGGAATGGGTCACCGCCCCGCTGTCGTCGGCGGTGCGTGTCGAGCCGGGCCGGGCGGCGGTACTCGGTTCCGGCCATCGTGATCTCGCGGCGTTGATCACCGATCTGGATGCGGCCGAGGAGCCGGTTGTTCCTGACATCGTGCTGCTCGAGTGCCCGCTCCACGACGGTCCGCCGACAGCGGCGGCACGGCAGGTCGTGACCGGTGTACTCGACACCGTTCAGGGTTGGCTGGCCGAAACCCGTTTCGCCGCTTCCCGTTTGGTGGTGGTGACTAGAAACGCTGTGGCCATTGCCGATTCCGAGCAGGTCCGTCTGGATCAGGCGCCGGTGTGGGGGCTGCTACGTGCCGCGCAGGCCGAGCACCCGGGTCGGTTCCAGCTTCTCGATCTGGATCAGGACGGTGACCTGTCCGCTGTCGCGACCACGGTGGCAGCCGCTGCCGGGGAACCGGAGGCCGCGCTGCGCGGCACGAGCTTGCTCGTGCCGCGTCTGACCCGCCACACACCGGGCGCGATCGCTCGGCTGACCGAGCCGGGGACCGTGCTGGTCACCGGTGGTACCGGTGGTCTGGGTGCCGTGATCGCTAAGCATCTGGTGACCGAACACGGTGTGGAGCATCTGCTTTTGACGTCGCGGCGCGGCCTGGACGCTCCCGCTGCCGCTGAGTTGCGTGACGAGTTGGTCGAGCTCGGCGCTGAGGTCACGATTGCCGCGTGTGATGTGTCCGATCGGGACGCGCTGGCAGCGCTGCTGGACGGCATCTCCGACGAGCATCCACTGGTGGGTGTGGTTCATGCGGCGGGAACCGCCGACAACGGTGTGATCGAGTCGATTACGGCGGACCGGATCGAGTATGTGTTCCGGCCCAAGGCAGATGCCGCGTGGCATCTGCACGAGCTCACGCGTGATCGGTCGCTGTCACTGTTCGTGCTGGTGTCCTCGGCGGGTGGGTTGGTGCTGGCCGCGGGCCAAGCCAATTACGCTGCGGCGAATGTCTTCCTGGATGCTCTCGCGGCGCATCGTCACGGGTTGGGGCTGCCTGCGACCTCGCTCGATTACGGCATGTGGGCGCGATCGAGCGGCCTTGGTACGGAGCTGTCCGAGGCCGATTTCGATCGGATGCGCAGGCAGGGATTCCCGCCGCTGACCGAGGCCGAGGGTCTGGCATTGTTCGATGCGGCGATCGCCACCGATACCGCTCAGCTGGTAGCGCTGCGGGTCGATCCGGCGGTGCTGCGAACTCGGGGCGAGCAGATCCCCGCCCTACTGCGGGCGATCGCGCCAGCGCCTGTGCGCCGTAAGAGCCGGACCCCGGCGGGGCAGGAGTTTCTGCAGAAGCTGGCGGGCCTATCGGATTCCGACCGCGACAGTGCTCTGGTCGACCTTGTCCGGTCGGTTGCCGCCGGCATCCTCGGACACGCCTCCAGCGATGCCGTTGAACCCCAGCAGGCTTTCCAGCAGCTCGGGTTCGACTCGTTGAGCGCCATCGAGTTCCGCAACAAACTCAATACCGCGACCGGTCTGCAACTCCCGGCCACGCTCATCTTCGATTATCCCAACCCGCAAGTCGTCGCCGACTTCATCGGTTCGCAACTCACCGGCGCCGAAGCTGTCGAAGAGCTCGCGGTCAGTCGGGTCCGAGCCGACGATGAGCCGATCGCTGTGGTCGCGATGGCCTGCCGTTATCCAGGTGGGGTCGCGTCGCCGGAGGACCTGTGGAATCTGGTCGTCTCGGGCGTTGACACCACCGGGGAGATGCCGGTCGATCGTGGCTGGGACATCGAGGGCATCTACGATCCCGAACCCGGGAAGGCGGGCAAGACCTATACGCGCAGTGGCGGATTCCTGTACTCCGCAGCCGAATTCGACGCGGACTTCTTCGGGATCAGTCCCAATGAGGCCACGGTGATGGATCCCCAGCAGCGGTTGCTGTTGGAGGTCTCCTGGGAGGCGCTGGAACGCGCTGGTGTCGATCCGGCGGTGCTGCGTGGCAGCTCGACCGGGGTGTTCACCGGTCTGATGTACCACGACTACGCCCAAGCAACCGGGACAGGTAGCGGTGCCGCGGGCAGTTTGGTCTCGGGTCGGGTGTCGTATGTGTTCGGTCTGGAAGGGCCGTCGGTCACCGTGGATACCGCGTGCTCGTCATCGCTGGTCGCCCTGCATCTGGCGGGGCAGTCGCTGCGGTCGGGGGAGTGCGATCTGGCGTTGGCCGGTGGTGTGGCGGTGATGGCGACGCCGGATATGTTCCTCGAATTCGGACGGCAGCGGGGGTTGTCGCCGGATGGGCGGTGCAAGTCGTTCGCCGATGCGGCCGATGGTGTCGGCTGGTCCGAGGGTGCCGGTGTCCTGGTGTTGGAGCGGTTGTCCGATGCCCGCCGTAATGGTCATCAGGTGCTGGCGGTGCTTGCCGGTTCGGCGGTGAATCAGGATGGTGCCTCGAATGGTTTCGCTGCGCCGAATGGTCCCTCGCAGCAGCGGGTGATCCGCCAAGCGCTGGCGAACGCCGGGCTGTCGCCGGTCGAGGTCGATGCGGTGGAGGCCCACGGCACGGGTACCAGCCTCGGTGATCCGATCGAGGCGCAAGCGCTGTTGGCGACCTATGGGCAGGACCGTGATTCGGAACGTCCGCTGTGGTTGGGGTCGTTGAAGTCGAATATCGGTCACGCTCAGGCCGCCGCCGGTGTGGGCGGTGTGATCAAGATGGTGATGGCGATGCGGCACGGGGTGCTGCCGCGGACGCTGCATGCTGATCAGCCCAGCACCAAGGTCGACTGGAGTGAAGGTCATGTCCGGTTGCTGACCGAGTCGGTGCCGTGGCCGACAGCAGACCGGCCGCGTCGTGCGGGTGTGTCGTCCTTCGGTATCAGTGGCACGAATGCTCACGTCATCGTGGCGCAGGCCCCGGTGACCGAGCCGGTGGTGGAACGGGCTCCGGTGAATGTGCCGCCGGTGGTCGAAGCCGTCCCGGCCGTATTGCCGTGGCTGCTCTCGGCACGCAGTGGTGCGGCTCTTGCCGCGCAAGCTGCCCGCCTGGCAACGCATGTGGACGAACACGACTCGATCGATGTCGGTTTCTCGTTGGTGTCGACGCGTGGTGTCTTCGAGCATCGGGCTGTTGCCGTCGCGGGCGACCGTGATGGTCTGCTGGCGGGGGTTCGCTCGTTGGCCGCGGGTGCGCAGGCACCGAATGTGGTGTCGGGTCGGGTGGTGTCGGGTTCGACGGGTGTGGTGTTCTCCGGGCAGGGCGCGCAGTGGGCGGGTATGGCTACTGAGTTGCGTGCTGCGAATCCGGTGTTCGCCGAGCATTTCGACGCGATCGTCGCTGAATTGGATCCACTTCTGGGACAACCGGTTTCGCTGAGCACAGCGTTGGTGAGTGATGACAAGGTCGACCAGACCGTGTTCGCGCAGGCGGGGTTGTTCGCCTTCGAGGTGGCACTGTTCCGGCTGCTCGAATCCTGGGGATTCCGAACCGATGTCGTGGCCGGGCACTCGATCGGCGAGATCGCTGCCGCCCATGTGGCGGGCGTGTTGTCGCTGGCGGATGCGTGTGTGCTGGTGGCCGCGCGGGGCAGGTTGATGCAGGCGTTGCCCACGGGTGGGTCGATGGTCGCTGTCGGTGCGTCGGAGACCGATGTGCTGCCGTTGCTGGCTGGTGGGGTGTCGGTCGCGGCGGTCAATGGCCCGTCGGCGGTGGTGCTCTCGGGTGCGCAGGACGCGGTCACCGTTGTGGTCGAGGCGTGCGCTGAGCGTGGGTGGCGGACGCGCAGGTTGCGGGTCTCGCACGCTTTCCACTCGGCGTTGATGGATCCGATGCTCGCCGAATTCGCCACGGCGATCGAGGGTTTGGCATTCGCTCGGCCGAACCTCCCATTGGTGTCCACGGTGACGGGTGCCCGTATCACCGACGAGATGTCGGATCCGTCGTATTGGGTGGGTCAGGTCCGGGACACGGTGCGGTTCGCCGATGCTGTCGTCGCGCTGGCGGGTATGGGTGTGTCCCGGTTCGCCGAGGTCGGGCCCGATGCGGTGCTGACCCCGATGATCGCCCAGACGCTCGATGACGAGCAGGTGAGCGCGGGCGCGGCCGCTGCGGTGGTGGCGCTGGCGCGTCGAAACCAGGCCGATCCGTCCACGGTGTTGGGTGGGGTCGCCAGGTTGTTCGTCTCCGGTGCCGACCTCGACTGGGCCGGTCTGTACGCCGGTACCGGAGCCCAGCGAATCGACTTGCCCACCTACGCTTTCCAGCGTCGGCGTTACTGGATGCTCGAGGGATCCGCCAATAGTGGTGATGCCCGGTCGATGGGTCTCGTCGCTACCGGACACCCGCTGATTTCGGCGGTGGTGTCACAACCGGACTCCAGTGCGGTCATCCTGACCGGTCGCCTGTCGGTGCAGACACATCCTTGGTTGGCCGATCACCGGGTGATGGGCACCGTATTGTTCCCGGGCACCGGATTGGTCGAGCTCGCCATGCATGCCGGGGAGCAGGTCGGCTGTTCGAGCCTGGACGAGTTGATCCTGCGGGCTCCGCTGGTGCTGCCGGAGTCCGGCGGGGTCGCGGTGCGCATTGTGGTCGGCGCCGAGGACGAGACGGATCGTCGCGCGGTGCGGATCTTCTCCTGCCCTGATGGAGAGGTCGATTCGGCGACGTCGTGGCGGCTGAACGCCGAAGGCGCGCTCGCGCCGGGTGAAGTGGTGGCTGCTGTCGACTTCGCCTCGTGGCCCCCGGCCGGTGCGCAGCCGCTGGGCATCGACGGTATCTATGACGAACTGCTCGATGCCGGGTACGGGTACGGACCCCACTTCCAGGGTCTCCAGGCGGCGTGGCAGCGCGGCGAGGAATTGTTCGCCGAGGTCGCGCTACCGGATCCGCAGGAAGCCAAGGGTTTCGGGATTCATCCGGCGCTGCTCGATGCCGCTCTGCATGCGCTGCGCTCGGGCGGCTACATGTCGGCGGCGGAAACCGGACTCGCATTGCCGTTCGAGTGGTCCGGTGTCACGGTGCACGCGGCGCAAGCCAACGCAGTGCGCGTTCGGCTCGCCCCCGTCGGCGAGCATGCGGTGGCTGTGGATCTCGCGGACCCGACCGGTGCTCCGGTGGCGACGGTGCGGCGTCTGGCCTCCCGGCCAATTGATCCCGCGCAGCTCACGGCCGGCGCGTCCACGGTCGACAAGGCGTTGTTCCAGGTCGATTGGACACCGATCTCGGTGTCCGACAATGAGATCGGCGCAGTGTCGTGGGCGGATCTCGGTGCCGAGGTTCCGGCCGCAGTGGTGTTGGACTGCCCGGCGGGTAATGATCCCGCCACCGTTCGTGCCGCGACGCACGGTGTGCTGCAGGTGCTCCAGTCCTGGATTGCCGATCAGCGGTTCGGTGAGTCGGTGCTGGTGGTTCGGACCAGTGGTGCGGTATCTGTCGCCGGGGAAGACATTACGAACCTGGCCGGTGCTGCGGTGAGTGGTCTGGTTCGTTCCGCGCAGGCGGAAAGCCCTGGCCGAATCGTATTGATCGACACCGATTCCGAACTCGACGGGCTGCTCGGCGGGATTCTGGCTTCCGAGGAACCGCAGGCGGCCGTGCGCGGCGGACAGGTACACAATGCGCGACTCGTCCGAACCGCCTCGACTCCAGCGACCGCTGCGAGTCCGGCTTTCGGTCCGGACGAGACGGTTCTGATCACCGGTGCCAGCGGATACCTCGGTGGGCTGTTCGCCAGGCACCTGGTGAATGCCCGCGGTGTCCGTCACTTGCTGTTGCTGAGCCGACGCGGTGAATCCGCTCCCGGCGCTGCCGAATTGCGGACGCAGTTGCAGCAACTCGGTGCCGAAGTCGAGTTCGTCTCCGGTGATGTCACTGATCGTGGCGCGCTCGCCGAGGTATTGGCCGGTGTGCCTGCGGGCCGTCCACTCGCCGGTGTGTTCCATACGGCTGGTGTGCTCGACGATGGTGCCATCGCTTCGCTGACCGCGGACCGGATGGACACGGTGTTGCGGCCCAAGGTCGATGCTGCCCTGCACCTGCATGACCTGACCGCCGATCTGCCGTTGAAGGCGTTCGTGCTGTTCAGTTCGGCGGCCGGTGCGTTCGGCAATCCGGGCCAGGGCAACTACGCCGCGGCTAACGCCTGCTTGGACGCTTTGGCGGTGCACCGCAGGGCATCCGGGCGCTCCGGGCAGTCTCTTGCGTGGGGTCTTTGGGACATGAGCGGTGGTATGGCCGCAGAGCTCAGCGATGTCGACCGGTACCGCATGTCTCGTTCGGGCATGCTGCCGCTGTCCGAGGAACAGGGTCTCGCGCTGTTCGACGCCGTTACCGATATCGGCGCGGCGGCACCCATCCTCGCTCGTCTCGATCTGGATGGCCTCCGCAGCGCGGGGTTCGCCGCGGCCCTGATTTCCGGCCTGGCCCCGGCTCGCCGCAAGACAGCCTCGGGCGCACCCGCGGCACTCCGTGCGCGTTTGGCCGCCACTCCCGACAATGAGCGGTTCGGTGTGCTCGTCGAGATCGTCCGTGGTCAGGTCGCGGCGGTTCTGGGTCATCAGAACGCGAATGCGATCGCCGCCGATAGGGCCTTCAACGAGCTGGGCTTCGATTCGATCACCGCTATCGAGTTCCGCAACGCCCTCAAAGCCGTTACGGGCCTGCGGTTGCCGGCGACTCTGGTGTTCGACTATCCGACGCCACAGGCTCTGGCCGAATACCTGGCCGACGAGTTCACCGATCACGACAACCCCGGCCGGTCGACAGACCTTTCAGAAAACGATATTCGCAGAGCCCTCGAAACAATCCCTCTCACCCGTCTCCGCGACGCGGGTCTGCTGGATGCACTCATGAAGCTCGCACAAGGACAGGAAAGCCACGGCGAGATTGATCACGGCATCACGGATGAATCGATCGACGAGCTCGATATCGATGACCTGATCGACATGGCTTTGAACAACTCATCCGAAGACTGACGGAGCTAGAACAACAATGACGAAGCCCGACGATAATACTCAGAAGCTCGCCCAGGCGCTACGTGTCTCACTCAAAGAGACCGAGCGGTTGCGTGCCCGCAACCGCAAGCTCGACGCAGCCCTTCGCGAACCTATTGCGATCGTGGGTATGGCGTGTCGGTACCCGGGTGGTGTCAGCTCTGCTGAGGACCTCTGGAAGTTGGTCTCGGATGGGACCGACGCGACGTCGGAGTTCCCGATAAATCGAGGTTGGGATACCGATCGTCTTTACGATCGAACCGGCGAAACACCGAACACCACTTACACCCGCGAAGGTGGCTTCCTGCATTCTGCGGGCGAGTTCGATCCTGCGTTCTTCGGGATCAGCCCCAACGAAGCCGCGATGATGGATCCGCAACAATTTCTGTTGTTGGAGACCTCGTGGGAGGCGTTCGAGCGCGCCGGTGTCGATCCTGGTTCGCTGCGGGGAAGCCGGACCGGTGTATGGGTCGGCATGATGTACCACGACTATCCGGCCAATGCGAACTCAGGATCTATCGCTTCGGGTCGAGTGTCGTATGTGTTCGGCCTGGAAGGGCCGTCGGTCACCGTGGATACGGCATGTTCGTCGTCGCTGGTCGCGATGCATTCGGCCGCGGCGTCATTGCGGTCGGGTGAGTGTGATCTGGCGTTGGCCGGTGGTGTGGCGGTGATGGCTTCGCCGGAAACGTTTGTGGAATTCAGCCGGCAGCGGGGGCTGTCGCCGGACGGTCGGTGCAAGTCCTTCGCCGACGCGGCCGACGGTGTCGGCTGGTCCGAAGGTGCCGGTGTATTGGTGTTGGAGCGGTTGTCCGACGCCCAACGCAACGGTCATCAGATTCTCGCTGTGATCGCCGGTTCGGCGGTGAATCAGGATGGTGCCTCGAATGGTTTGACCGCGCCCAACGGTCCCTCCCAGCGGCGGGTCATCCGGCAGGCGCTGGCGAATGCGGGAATCACACCGGTCGAGGTCGACGCCGTCGAGGCCCACGGCACCGGCACCACCCTCGGCGACCCGATCGAAGCCCAAGCGCTGCTCGCCACCTACGGCCAAGACCGAGATCCGGATCGTCCACTGTGGCTGGGGTCGTTGAAATCCAATATCGGTCACGCCCAGGCCGCAGCGGGCGTGGGCGGTGTCATCAAGATGGTGATGGCGATGCGGCGCGGCGTGCTGCCGCGGACGCTGCATGTGGATCAGCCCAGCACCAAGGTCGACTGGTCCGACGGGCATGTGCGGTTGCTGACCGAGCCGGTGCCGTGGCCGGTGACAGATCGGCCGCGACGTGCCGGTGTGTCGTCGTTCGGTATCAGTGGCACCAACGCACACGTCATCGTCGAACAAGCACCGGCTGCGGTGGCGGAGCAGGCTGCGCTGCCGGTGGTCGAGCCCGCTCCGGCCGGTGGGTTGCTGCCGTGGGTGGTTTCGGCGCGTAGTGGTGAGGCTCTTGCGGGTCAGGCTGTCCGCCTGGCGTCACATGTGGACGATCACGACGCGGACCCGGCCGATATCGGTTTCTCGCTGGCGTCCACACGCAGTGTTTTCGAGCATCGTGCTGTGGTCGTAGCCGAGGGTCGTGATGGTCTGCTCGCGGGAGTGCGGGCGCTGGGTCGCGCCGAAACCGTTCCGGGTGTGGTGTCCGGTCGTGTGGTGGCGGGCTCGACGGGTCTGGTGTTCTCCGGTCAGGGTGCACAGTGGGCCGGTATGGCCGCCGAGCTACGCAATGCGTTCCCGGTGTTCGCCCAGCATTTCGACGCGATCGTCGCTGAGTTGGATCCGCTACTGGCACAACCGGTTTCGCTGAGCGCGGCATTCGCGAGCGATGACCTGGTGGATCGGACGGTGTTCGCGCAGGCGGGGTTGTTCGCGTTCGAGGTGGCGTTGTTCCGGCTGCTCGAGTCCTGGGGTGTCCGTGCGGATGCCGTGGCGGGTCATTCGATCGGTGAGGTCGCTGCTGCCCATGTGGCGGGCGTGTTGTCGCTGGCGGATGCGTGTGTGCTGGTGGCCGCGCGGGGCAGGTTGATGCAGGCGCTGCCGACGGGTGGGTCGATGGTGGCTGTCGGTGCGTCGGAGGCCGATGTGCTGCCGTTGCTGGTTGGTGGGGTGTCGGTCGCGGCGGTCAACGGTCCGTCGTCGGTGGTGCTCTCGGGTGTCGAGGACGATGTCGCCGCTGTCGTCGAGGCATGTATCGAGCGTGGTTGGCGCACGCATCGATTGCGGGTCTCACACGCTTTCCATTCGGTGCTGATGGAGCCGATGCTAGCCGAATTCGCTTCGGCGATAGAGGGTTTGGCGTTCGCTCGGCCGAGCCTCCCGTTGGTGTCCACGGTGACTGGTGCCCGCGTCACCGATGAGATGCGTGATCCGTCGTATTGGGTCGGTCAGGTCCGTGACACGGTGCGGTTCGCCGATGCGGTCGCCGCGATGGCAAGTATGGGTGTGTCCCGGTTCGCCGAGGTCGGGCCCGATGCGGTACTGACCCCGATGGTCGCCCAGACCCTCGACGACAGGGCGGCGGCCGCGACTGCGGCGGTGGTGGCGCTGGCGCGTCGAGGCCATGCCGATCCGTCCACGGTGTTGGGTGGGGTGGCCGGGTTGTTCGTCTCCGGCGCCGAGGTGGACTGGGCCGGTTGCTACGCCGGCACCGGAGCCCAGCGAATCGACTTGCCCACCTACGCTTTCCAACACGTGCGGTTCTGGCTCGATGCCAGGCAGATGCTGGCCCAGTCGTGGCTGGGAGTTGAGCTGGGTGGGGTCACCGCTGTAGGGCTGGATGTGGTGGATCATCCGTTGCTGGGTGCGATTGTGCCGCACCCGGATTCGGGTGGAGTGAGTTTCACGGGCCGTTGGTCGGTGGACTCGGTGGAATGGCTGGCCGACCACAGCGTGCTCGGCACCGTGTTGCTGCCGGGCACCGGGTTTGTCGAGCTGGCCGGTTACGTCGGTGGTCTGCTGGGCTGCCCTGTGGTGGACGAGCTCGTTCTGCACACCCCGTTGACCTTGCCGTCCGACGGCAGTGTCTCGGTACAGGTCGTGGTGGCCGCCGCCGATGAGGCTGGTCGTCGACGGTTGAGTGTCCATTCCCGGCAGGCGAGCGAGGGGCCGTGGGTTCTCCACGCCGAGGGTGTTCTCGCCCCGGGCGAGGTGGTGGCTGATTTCGACCTCACTTCCTGGCCTCCGGCCGGTGCGCAACGGCTGGACATCGATGGGGTTTATGACGAGCTGCTCGATGTCGGGTACGGGTACGGCCCGTTCTTCCAGGGTTTGCAGGCGGCGTGGCAACGCGGCGATGAGTTGTTCGCCGAGGTCGCTCTGAGCGATGCGCGGGAAGCCGAGGATTTCGGGATCCACCCGGCATTGTTCGACTCGGCCTTGCATGCCGGGATAGTTCACGGTCTTCGCGGCGGTGGCGAGGGCTTCCCGGCGCTGCCGTTCACCTGGAACAGGGTGGTGCTGCATTCGGCCGGTGCCGCCGCGGTGCGGGTTCGTATCGTGCTGCAAGGCAACAGATTCGCCGTGCAGATGGCCGATGAGCAGGGCCGGCCGGTGCTGTCGGTAGGCGCTCTGGTTACGCGGCCGGTGTCGGCCGAGCGTCTGGGCGCCGACCGGGTAGCGCAGGCCTTGTTCGGTGTCGATTGGGTCGCTGTTTCGTTGTCGTCGTCGGTGAGTGTCGAGCCGCACCGCGTGGCGGTGCTCGGTGGGGACCAGAGCTCTGCTGGAGTGCGGCACTATCGCGATCTCGCGGCGTTGATCATCGATCTCGATGCGACTCCCGATTCGGTTGTTCCTGACATCGTGTTGCTCGAGTGCTCCCGCCACGACGGTCCGCCGCCGCAGGCCGCGCGGCAGGTCGTAGCCGAGGTCCTCGACACCGTCCAGCGTTGGGCGGCTGAAACTCGTTTCGCCGGTTCGCGTTTGGTTGTGCTGACCAGACAAGCGGTGACCACTGCCGACTCCGAGCAGGTGCGCCTGGATCAGGCGCCGGTGTGGGGGCTGCTGCGTGCCGCGCAGGCTGAACACCCGGGGCGATTCCAGCTTCTCGACCTCGATCAGGACGACCTGGATCAGGACCGTGACCCGGTCTCTGTCGCGACCGTGGCAGCGGCTGCTGCGGCGGAGCCGGAGGCTGCGCTGCGGGGTACGAGCGTGTTCGTGCCACGCTTGACCCGTCACGCACCCGGCGCGATCGTTCGGCTGTCCGAGCCTGGCACCGTGCTGATTACCGGTGGTACCGGTGGTCTGGGCGCGGTGATCGCTCGCCATCTTGTGACCGAACACGGTGTGGGCCATCTACTTCTGACCTCTCGCCGTGGCCTCGATGCTCCTGGCGCTGCAGAACTGCGTGCGGAGTTGGTCGAGCTCGGTGCCGAGGTCACCATTGCCGCGTGCGATGTGTCCGATCGGGACGCACTGGCGGCACTGCTGGATACCATCCCGGCCCAGCGTCCGCTGGTGGGTGTGGTGCATGCGGCAGGAACCGCCGATAACGGCGTGATCGAGTCGATCACGCCGGACCGGATCGATCATGTGTTCCGGCCCAAGGTCGATGCGGCGTGGCATCTGCACGAACTCACCCGCGATCACTCGTTGTCGTTGTTCGTGTTGGTGTCTTCCGCGGGTGGGCTGGTTCTGGCCGCCGGTCAAGCCAACTACGCCGCGGCGAATGTCTTCCTCGACGCCCTCGCCGCCCATCGAAACAGCCTGGGACTGCCCGCGACCTCCCTGGATTACGGACTCTGGGCGAGATCGAGCGGGCTCGGCGCGGAGCTGTCCGAGGACGACTTCGATCGGATGCGCAGGCAGGGCTTCCCGCCGCTGTCCGAGGCCGAGGGTCTGGCGCTGTTCGACGCGGCGATAGCCACCGATACCGCCCAGTTGGTGGCGCTACGGATCGAGCCTGCCGTGCTTCGAACCCGGGGCGAGCAGATCCCGGCCCTGGTCCGCGCGATCGCACCGATCCCTGTGCGTCGGAATACTCGAACCCCAGCAGGTCAGGCATTTGCGCAGAAGCTGGCCGGCCTCTCTGATACCGATCGCAAGCGCGCCCTGCTCGACCTCGTTCGCTCGGTAGCTGCCGAAATCCTCGGGCACGCCTCCGTCGATGCGGTTGAACCCGATCAAGCGTTCCAGCAGCTCGGGTTCGACTCGCTCAGCGCTATCGAGTTCCGCAACAAGCTCAATGCCGCGACCGGTCTGCAATTGCCCGCCACCCTCATTTTCGATCAACCCAACCCGCAGATCGTTGCCGACTTCATCGATTCCCAGCTCACCGGCACCGGGGCCGTCGATGAGCTCGCGGTCAGCCGGGTCCGAGCCGACGACGAGCCGATCGCGGTGGTGGCGATGGGCTGCCGCTTCCCCGGTGGTGTCGCGTCGCCGGAGGATCTGTGGCGTCTGGTCGTCTCGGGGGCCGATTCCACCGGTGAGTTGCCGGTGGATCGAGGCTGGGACATCGAGGGCATCTACGACCCCGAACCCGGTAAGGCGGGCAAGACCTACACACGTCGCGGCGGGTTCCTGTATTCGGCGGCCGAGTTCGACGCGGACTTCTTCGGGATCAGCCCGAACGAGGCCGCGGTGATGGATCCGCAGCAGCGGTTGTTGCTGGAGGTGTCGTGGGAGGCGTTGGAGCGTGCCGGTGTGGATCCGGCTGTGTTGCGTGGCAGTTCGACCGGCGTGTTCACCGGTGTGATGTACCACGACTACGCGCAGGGCAGGGCCGCCGGGAGTTTGGTCTCCGGCCGGGTGTCGTATGTCTTCGGCCTGGAAGGGCCGTCGGTCACCGTCGACACGGCGTGTTCGTCGTCGTTGGTGGCAATGCATTTGGCCGCGCAGTCATTGCGGTCGGGCGAGTGTGATCTGGCGTTGGCCGGTGGCGTGGCGGTGATGGCGACACCGGAGATGTTCCTCGAGTTCAGCAGGCAGCGGGGATTGGCGCCGGACGGGCGGTGTAAATCCTTCGCCGATGCGGCCGATGGTGTCGCCTGGTCCGAGGGTGCCGGTGTCCTGGTGTTGGAGCGGATGTCCGACGCTCGCCGCAATGGTCATCAGGTTCTCGCGGTGATCGCCGGTTCGGCGGTCAATCAGGACGGTGCCTCCAATGGTTTCAGCGCGCCCAATGGTCCCTCGCAGCGGCGGGTGATCCGACAGGCTTTGGCCAACGCCGGGGTCTCGGCGGTGGACGTCGATGCGGTCGAAGCCCATGGCACCGGTACCACTTTGGGTGATCCGATCGAGGCGCAGGCGTTGCTGGCGACCTACGGCCAGGATCGTGACCCGGATCGTCCGTTGTGGCTGGGATCGTTGAAATCCAACATCGGTCACGCGCAAGCCGCCGCCGGTGTGGGTGGTGTGATCAAGATGGTGATGGCGATGCAGCACGGCGTGCTGCCCCAAACCCTGCATGTCGATCAGCCCAGCACCAAAGTCGACTGGAACGAAGGCCACATCCGGTTGCTGTCCGAGTCGGTGCCGTGGCCGGAGGTGGATCGACCGCGTCGTGCCGGTGTGTCCTCCTTCGGACTCAGCGGCACCAACGCCCACCTCATCGTCGAACAAGCCCCGGTAGCGGACCCGGCTCCGGTGCCGGTGGTCAAGACCGTCCCGGCCGGTGGCGTGCTGCCATGGGTGGTCTCGGCACGCAGTGAGCAGGCTCTTGCTGATCAGGCTGGGCGTCTGGCATCGCATGCCGACGACCACGACCCGATCGATATCGGCTTCTCGCTCGCAACTTCGAGAGTGTTGTTCGACCACCGGGCAGTGGTGCTGTCACCCGAACGCGACGGCCTTCGGGCCGGCACACAAGCGCTGGGTCGCGCCGAGTCCGTTCCGGGTGTGGTGTGCGGTCGTGTGGTGGCGGGCTCGACGGGTCTGGTGTTCTCCGGTCAGGGTGCGCAGTGGGCGGATATGGCTACTGAGCTACACGCGGCATTCCCGGTGTTCGCCGAGCATTTCGACGGGATCGTCTCCCGCCTGAATCCATTGCTGGGGCAGTCGGTTTCGCTGGATTCGGCATTGGCGAGCGATGACCTGGTCGATGCGACGGTGTTCGCGCAGGCGGGGTTGTTCGCGTTCGAGGTGGCGTTGTTCCGGCTGCTCGAATCTTGGGGTGTCCGTGCGGATGTCGTGGCGGGTCATTCGATTGGAGAGATCGCTGCTGCCCATGTGGCCGGGGTGTTGTCGCTGGCGGATGCGTGTGTGCTGGTGGCGGCGCGGGGCAGGTTGATGCAGGCGCTGCCGACGGGTGGGTCGATGGTGGCTGTCGGTGCGTCGGAGGCCGATGTGCTGCCGTTGCTGGTTGGTGGGGTGTCGGTCGCGGCGGTCAATGGTCCGTCGTCGGTGGTGCTCTCGGGTGTCGAGGACGATGTCGCCGCTGTCGTCGAGGTGTGTGTCGAGCGTGGTTGGCGTACGCATCGGTTGCGGGTGTCGCATGCTTTTCATTCGGTGTTGATGGAGCCGATGCTAGCCGAATTCGCTTCGGCGATAGAGGGTTTGGCGTTCGCTCGGCCGAGCCTCCCGTTGGTGTCCACGGTGACTGGTGCCCGCGTCACCGATGAGATGCGTGATCCGTCGTATTGGGTCGGTCAGGTCCGTGACACGGTGCGGTTCGCCGATGCGGTCGCCGCGATGGCAAGTATGGGTGTGTCCCGGTTCGCCGAGGTCGGGCCCGATGCGGTACTGACCCCGATGGTCGCCCAGACCCTCGACGACAGGGCGGCGGCCGCGACTGCGGCGGTGGTGGCGCTGGCGCGTCGAGGCCATGCCGATCCGTCCACGGTGTTGGGTGGGGTGGCCGGGTTGTTCGTCTCCGGCGCCGAGGTGGACTGGGCCGGTTGCTACGCCGGCACCGGAGCCCAGCGAATCGACTTGCCCACCTACGCTTTCCAGCGCCGGCGCTATTGGATGGCCGAAGGGTCCGCTGGTAGTGGTGACGCTCGGGCGATGGGCCTGGTGGCTACCGGACATCCCTTGGTTTCGGCGGTGCTGTCGCAGCCGGACTCCGATGTGGTCTCTGTCAGTGGCAGATTGTCGCTGCAAACGCATCCATGGCTGGCCGATCACCGGGTTATGGACACCGTGTTGTTCCCTGGCACCGGTCTTGTCGAACTCGCCATGCACGCCGGGGAGCGGGTGGGCTGCTCGGTCCTGGATGAGCTGGTTCTGCGGGCGCCGCTGGTGCTGTCGGAGTCGGCAGGGGTCGCGGTGCGTGTTGTCGTCGGTGGCGAGGACAGCGCGGGCCGTCGCGGGGTGCGAATCTTCTCCCACCCCGATGATGATGTCGATTCGTCGCGGTCGTGGACGCTGAACGCCGAAGGCGTGCTCGCGTCCGGATCTGATAGCGCGGCTGTGGATCTGGTGCAGTGGCCGCCGGTCGGAGCGACCGCGGTCGATATCGATGGTGTCTATGACTCCCTCGATGCGCAGGGCTATCACTACGGTCCCGTGTTCCAGGCGCTGCGGTCGGTGTGGCGCGCAGCGGACGGGGTCTACGCCGAGGTCGAATTGCCCGAGCAGGCCCGATCCGAGGCGGAACGGTTCGGTGTGCATCCGGCGCTGCTCGACGCCGCTTTGCATGCCTTGCGATTCGCCGACGACAAGCCTGCGGCGGGGGCCGGGCCGGCGTTGCCGTTCGAGTGGTCCGGTGTCACCGTGCATGCGGCCGGGGCCGACGCGTTGCGTGTTCGGCTCACCCGTATCGGTGAACACGGTGTCGCTCTGGATCTCGCGGACCCGACGGGCGCCCCGGTGGCGACCGTGCGGCAGCTGGCTTCCCGGCCGATCGATCCCGCACAACTCACGGCAGGCACACCCATTGCCCGTACCGCTCTGTTCCAGGTCGGTTGGACGCCGATCTCGGTGTCCGAGGCCGAAACCGCCGCTAGCGACTACTTGTCTGGTCGCTCGAAAGGGTCAGTGGTGGGATGGGCAGATCTCGGTGACGAGGTGGTTCCACAGGTCGTGGTTCTGGACTGCCCGTCGGGTAATGATCCCGCCACCATCCACGCTGCGACGCACGAGGTTCTCGAGGTCCTCCAGTCCTGGACTGCGCAGGATCGGTGCACCGAATCGGTCCTCGTAATCCGCACCAGCGGTGCTGTCTCGGTAGCCGGGGAAGACATCACGAACCTGGCCGGTGCGGCGGTGTGTGGTCTGGTTCGTTCCGCACAGGCGGAAAATCCTGGCCGAATCTTGTTGCTCGACACCGATTCCGAACTCGGTGCGCCGCTGGGCGCGATCGTGGCCGCGGCCGAACCTCAGGTGGCCGTGCGTAATGGGCAAGTACACATCGCGCGGCTGGCCCGTGTCGATTCCACCTCGGCTGTCTCCACCGAAACCGCTTCGGCGACTATCTCTTTCGACCCGGACGATACTGTTCTGATCACCGGTGCCAGTGGTCTGCTCGGTGGGTTGTTCGCCCGGCACCTGGTCGCCACACAGGGTGTTCGGCACCTGTTGTTGTTGAGCCGGCGCGGCGAGTCCGGTCCTGCTGCTGCCGAATTGCGAATGGAGTTGCAGCGTCTGGGTGCCGAGGTCGAGTTCGTCGCGTGCGATGTCGCCGATCGTGATGGACTGGCGCAGGTGCTGGCCAACGTGCCTGCCGGTCATCCGCTGACCGGTGTGTTCCATATGGCCGGCGTGCTCGATGACGGTTCCATCGGTTCGCTCACCGCGGATCGGATGGACACGGTGTTGCGGCCCAAGGTAGATGCTGCCCTGCACCTGCACGAACTGACCGCCGATCTGCCGTTGAAAGCGTTCGTGCTGTTCAGCTCGGCGGCCGGTGCGTTCGGCAACGCCGGGCAGGGCAACTATGCCGCGGCCAACTCCTACCTGGATGCCCTGGCGGCACACCGCAGGGCCTCGGGCCGGAGCGGTCAGTCTTTCGCCTGGGGTCTGTGGGACGGCGGTATGGCCGGGGAACTCAGCGATGTCGACCGGCACCGCATGTCTCGTTCGGGCCTGTTGCCGCTCTCGCAGGAACAAGGCCTCGCGCTGTTCGACGCCGCGACAGGGATGGACACGGCGACGCTCGTGCTCGCCCGTCTGGATCTGAACGCCATGCGCAGTCCAGGGGTCGTCGTGCCGCCGCTGTTCGCTGGTCTGATCCCTGCTCGCCGTAAAGCGGCCTCGGCTGCCGCCACGGCACTACGCGCTCGGTTGACGAACACTCTCGACAGCGAACGCCTCGGCGTTCTCGTCGAGATCGTCCGTGGTCAGGTCGCGTCGATTCTGGGTCACCAGAACGCGAGCGCCATCGCTGCCGACAAGGCCTTCAACGAGCTGGGCTTCGATTCGATCACCGCCGTCGAGTTCCGCAATGCCCTCAACACCGTCACGGGTCTGCGGTTGCCCGCGACTCTGGTATTCGACTATCCGACACCGCAGGCTCTGGCCAAGTATCTGGCCGACGAGTTCACCGGCACCAGCCAGGACATCGTGGTCACCGCCAGCAGATCTGTCGACGACGACCCGATCGCTGTGGTCGGAATGGCCTGCCGTTACCCCGGCGGGGTTACCTCCCCTGAGGAACTCTGGGAACTGGTCCGTATCGGCGAGGATGCGGTATCGACGCTCCCGGTCGACCGAGGCTGGGATATCAACGGCATCTACGATCCCGAACCCGGCCGCGCGGGCAAGTCCTACACCCGGGAAGGTGGGTTCCTGCACACTGCTGCCGACTTCGACGCGGAATTCTTCGGGATCAGCCCGAACGAAGCCACGATGATGGATCCGCAACAGCGGCAGCTACTGGAAACGACCTGGGAGGCGTTGGAGCGCGCCGGTGTGGATCCGGCGGTGCTGCGTGGCAGTTCGACCGGAGTCTTCACCGGTGTCATGTACCACGACTACGCCCAGGGAAGCGGTAGCAGCGCTACCGGCAGCTTGGTCTCCGGGCGGGTCGCCTACACCCTGGGGTTGGAAGGCCCGGCTGTCTCGGTGGATACGGCATGTTCGTCGTCGCTGGTGGCAATGCATCTGGCCGCGCAGTCCTTGCGGTCGGGTGAATCCGATCTGGCCTTGGCCGGTGGTGTGGCGGTGATGGCGACCCCGGAGACGTTTGTGGAATTCAGCCGGCAGCGCGGGTTGTCGCCGGACGGTCGGTGCAAGTCCTTCGCCGACGCGGCCGACGGTGTCGGTTGGTCCGAAGGTGCCGGCGTATTGGTATTGGAGCGGCTGTCCGACGCGCGGCGCAACGGTCATCAGGTGCTCGCGGTGATCGCCGGTTCGGCGGTGAATCAGGATGGCGCGTCGAATGGTTTGACTGCTCCGAACGGTCCGTCGCAGCGGCGGGTCATCCGGCAGGCCCTGGCGAACGCCGGAGTCGCACCGACCGAGGTCGACGCGGTGGAGGCCCATGGCACGGGTACCACGCTCGGCGATCCGATCGAAGCCCAAGCCCTGTTGGCCACCTACGGCCAAGACCGTGCCCCGGACCGCCCGCTGTGGTTGGGGTCGTTGAAGTCCAATATCGGTCACGCCCAGGCCGCGGCGGGTGTGGGTGGTGTGATCAAGATGGTGATGGCGATGCGGCACGGCGTGCTGCCGCGGACGCTGCATGTGGATCAGCCCAGCACCAAGGTCGACTGGACCGAGGGGCACATCCGATTGCTGACCGAGCCGGTGCCGTGGCCGGAGACAGATCGGCCGCGACGTGCGGGTGTGTCCTCGTTCGGTATCAGCGGGACGAATGCTCACGTCATCATCGAGCAGGCCCCGATGCCGGTGGTGGCTCCGGAGCCGGTGGCCGAGACTGTCCCGGCCGGTGAATTGCTGCCGTGGGTGGTTTCGGCGCGTAGCGGTGCGGCTCTCACCGGTCAGGCTGACCGTTTGACATCGCATGTGGGCGAACACGATCCGATCGATATCGGTTTCTCGCTGGCGTCCACGCGTGCTGTGTTCGAGCATCGCGCGGTTATCGTCGCCGACAACCGTGATGGTCTGCTCACGGGTGTGCGGGCGTTGGCTGACGGTGTGCAAGCACCGGGCGTGGTGACCGGCCGCGCGGTGTTGGGTTCGACGGGTCTGGTGTTCTCCGGTCAGGGCGCGCAGTGGGCCGGTATGGCCACCGAGTTGCGCGCGGCATTCCCGGTGTTCGCCGAGCATTTCGACGGGATCGTCGCGCGCCTGAATCCATTGCTGGGGCAGTCGGTTTCGCTGGATTCGGCGTTGTCGACCGAGGATCTGGTCGATGCGACGGTGTTCGCGCAGGCGGGGTTGTTCGCGTTCGAGGTGGCGTTGTTCCGGCTGCTCGAATCCTGGGGTGTCCGTGCGGATGTCGTGGCGGGTCATTCGATCGGCGAGATCGCTGCCGCCCATGTGGCGGGCGTGTTGTCGCTGGCGGACGCGTGTGTGCTGGTGGCGGCGCGGGGCAGGTTGATACAGGCGCTGCCGACGGGTGGGTCGATGGTGGCTGTCGGTGCGTCGGAGGCCGATGTGCTGCCGTTGCTGGTTGGTGGGGTGTCGGTCGCGGCGGTCAATGGTCCGTCGTCGGTGGTGCTCTCCGGTGTCGAGGACGATGTCGCCGCTGTCGTCGAGGCGTGCGTCGAGCGTGGTTGGCGTACGCATCGGTTGCGGGTGTCGCATGCTTTCCATTCGGCGTTGATGGAGCCGATGCTGGCCGAATTCGCTTCGGCGATCGAGGGTTTGACGTTCACCCGTCCGCGCATTGCGTTGGTGTCCACGGTAACCGGTGCCCGGGTCGAGCACGAGATGTCGGAGCCGTCGTATTGGGTCGGTCAGGTCCGTGACACGGTGCGGTTCGCCGATGCCGTCGCCGCGATGGCGGGGATGGGTGTGGCTCGGTTCGCCGAGGTCGGCCCCGATGCCGTACTGACCCCGATGATCGCCCAGACGCTCGAAACCGCGACCACAATCCCTCTGACCAGACGAAACAACGCCGACCCCGCGACCCTGCTGACGGGCCTCGCCCGGTTGCACGTCACAGGTTCGACGGTGGATTGGACGAGCTACTACACCGGCACCGGAGCCACGAAGACAGATCTACCGACATACAGCTTCCAGCACCGCCGCTTCTGGACAACAGGCCAACTGCACACAGGAGAGGCATACACGCTCGGTCTGCGGTCCACCGAACACCCCCTGCTCGGCGCGGTGGTGGCGCAGCCGGAGAGCGGGGGCGTCAGATTCACCGGCCGCCTGTCCACGGCCACCCATCCCTGGCTGGCCGATCATGACGTGCTCGGTACCGTGCTGCTGCCCGGCACCGGATTCGTCGAGCTGGCCGTTCACGCCGGAGATCAGGTCGACTGTCCGGAACTGGAGGAACTCACTCTTCGTGCGCCGCTCGTGCTCCAGGGGCATGGCGGAGTGCAGATCCAAGTGATCCTCGGTGACGGTGACGAGACCGGTCGCCGACGGCTCGACATCTACTCGCGCAAGGATGACGACGATCCGTCGTTCCCGTGGACGCACCATGCCGAAGGTGCGGTGAGCCCGGGCCGGGAGACCGACCAACCGGAAGGCTGGGCCGACTTCGCTCAGTGGCCACCGGTCGGTGCCGCGGCGGTGAGGTTGGATGGCGCGTACGACACACTCGCCGACAACGGGTACAACTACGGGCCTGCTTTCCAAGGGTTGGTAGCCGTGTGGCGCCGCGGCGAGGACATCTTCGCTGAGGTCGCTCTGCCCGAGCAGACCTCTACCCGAGGCTATGGCGTACATCCGGCGCTGCTCGATGCGGCCATGCACGCACTGTCCTTCAGCCTTCCCCAGGGCGTGGACGAGGACGCCGAGCGGCCGACCCTCGTGCCATTCGCTTGGTCTTCGGTGCGTGTGCACGCCGACGGCGCCCGGCGGGTGCGGGTTCGGTTGACCTGGCTGAATCCGGGGACGGTCGCCCTGACAATGGCCGATTCCGGTGGCGCGGCAGTGCTGTCGGTACAGTCCCTCGCGTTGCGCCCGTTGTCCCTCGAACTGCTCTCGGCTTCAACCCGGTCCGGGCACGACGCGCTGTACGAGATCACTTGGCGGCCCGGCCCGGAGCTGCGATCCGTGGCAGGAGTCTCGTGGGCCGAGTGGAGCGCGGCGGAGTCGTCCTCGGTCTTGCTCTTCCGGCCTCCGGTCGACGGCGTCGAAGTGCCGGTCCGCCTGCGGACAGCTTTGCACGCCACGCTCGGCGTCATCCAGGAGTTCCTGAGCGAAGAGCGCTACGCCACACGCACTCTGGCTGTGATCACCGACAGCACGGCCGACCCGGCCGCGGCTGCGGTGTGGGGTCTGGTGCGCGCGGCGCAGGCGGAGAACCCGGGGCGGATTGTGCTCATCGAGGCCCCTGCAGCGATAACGACGGATCATCTTGTCGCCGCGGCGAATACGGGGGAGCCGGAACTGGCTGTCCATGCGGAGGGGACACGGGTGCCGCGGCTCGTCCGCGCCGGATCGCCCGAATCGGAGCGGCCGGCACCCTGGGATTCCGAACGGACTGTGTTGATTACCGGTGGCACCGGCGGGATCGGTAGCCACCTCGCCAAGCACCTGGTGAGCGAGCACGGTGTGCGACACCTGATGTTGGTCGGCCGACGCGGACCTGCCGCGGCCGCGGATCTCATCGAGGAACTCGACGCTCTCGGTGCCCGGGTTCGCGTAGCCGCCTGCGATGTCACAGACCGTAATTCGTTGCGAGACCTGCTGGCCTCGATACCCGCGGCGCATCCGCTGGGCGCGATCGTCCACGTGGCGGGCGTTGCCCACAACGGACTGGTCGACACCTTGACGCCGGAGCAGATCGACTACTCCCTGGGTGCCAAGGCCGACGCCGCCTGGTACCTGCACGAGCTCACCCGTGCAGCCGGGCTGTCCGCCTTCGTGATGATCTCCTCGGTGGCAGGCTCGATACTGCCAGCGGGTCAGGGCGGCTATGCGGCGGCCAACCTGTTCCTCGACGCGCTCGCGACCTACCGTCACGCCGAAGGTTTGCCGGCCACCTCGCTCGCCTATGGCCTGTGGGATATCGACACCGGCCTCTCGCAGTGGCTCAGCCAGGCCGACCGGCAGCGTATGCGTCGCCAAGGTCTGCCGCCACTGGCTGCGGACAAGGCGCTCGAATTGTTCGATGCGGCATTGTCTTCGGAGCGTCCGGTGCACGTACCGGTCGAGATCGACCTGGCCGCACTGCGTGCTCGGGACGCGGTGCCCGCGCTGCTCAGTGACTTGGCCAAGCGAGCCGGGCGGCGGCAGAGCACCGGAATACAGGATGCGGGTGCACTCCGCAGGCGACTGGCACAACTCTCGGAGTCCGAACAGGAACAGTGGCTTCGGACGCACATCCTCGAGAACGCTGCCAGACTGCTGGGACATGAGAGCGCTGATGCACTCGACCCCGAGCGGGACTTCCTCGAATCGGGGTTCGACTCACTGGCTGCCATGGAGTTGCGAACCGCGCTCAACGCTTCCACCGGCCTGACGCTGCCGACCGCCGCGATCTTCGATCACAAGACGCCGGCGGCGCTGGCCCGATATCTGCAGAAGGAGCTCACCGCAGACTCACGGGGCCATGAGCACGTTGGCGACGACGACTCGTTGTACGGGATGTTCCGTGGCGCGGTATCGAATGGCCAGGCCGGCAAGGGCTTCGCCTTGTTGAAGGCGGCGGCGGAGCTGCGCGAGCAGTTCTCCGCGGCACATGAACTGGACCGGCTGCCGGTGCCTGCGCGACTCGCCGCGGGCCCCGCCCTGCCGCGAATCATTTGCCTCACGCCGCCACTGGCCACCGGCGGCGCACATCAGTACGCCAGGATCGCATCGCACCTGCGAACGGCCCGTGACGTTTTGGCGCTGCCGCCGATCGGTTTCAGTACGGGGGAGCCAGTGCCGACGACGCCGACGGCGGCATTGGAAGGATTGGCGCGCTGCGTCCTCGAGGCGGCGCAGGGCGATCCGTTCGTTCTCCTCGGGTATTCCTCGGGCGGCCTGTTGGCCTACCTGGTCACCGAGTACCTGGAAGCGGCTGGTGGCCCGGCGCCCGCCGGCGTGGTCATGTTGGACACCTACAAGGTGCACGACGATGGCGAATGGCTGCTTCGGGCGATGGCTGAACACATGGTGTCGAACGAAGCTACGTTCGGTCGCTTCGACCCGGCCCGGTTGACCGGCATGGGCCGGTATGTGGAGTTGCTACAGGAGATGGCGCCCAGCTCCGTAGTCACGCCGACGCTGTTCATCCAATGCGCCCAGTCATTCCTGGGGAGCTCATCGGATCGTATGGACTGGCAGGCCGAACCGTGGGATGCAACGCATACCGTTGTGTCGCTACAGGCCGACCACTTCACGATCCTGGAGGACGGCTCAGCGGATGCTGCCGAAGCGATCGAGGGCTGGCTCGAGAGCTAGGAACAACGACCGGGTGGGCGACGTGCTCACCCGGTCGTTCCGGCCTAGCTCGACAGCGCTCGAGCGCAATGATCGCGGATCAGCTGCCCTACCGGCCGGCAATTCGAATCGATGAAGAAGTGACCGCCTGGGAATGATTTCGCAAAGAAGCTTCTAGAGGTGTGCGAGCCCCATACCTCGATTTCCGCGAGACTTGCATCGGGGTCACGATCGCCGACAATTGCGACGATAGGGCTGCTGACCATCGCGTCCGTACTGCACTCGTAAGTCTCGATGGCTCGGTAGTCGTTCCTGACGATCGACAGGATCAGCTCTCGAAATTCAGGATCCTCGAGCAGCGCCGATGGTGTACCGCCGAACCGCAGTAGATGCTCAGCGAGTTCTCGATCGCTCAGCAGGTGCATTCGCAGCTCAGGTAGCGGCGCCGAAGGCGCGCGCCGACCGGACGCGAACAGGACCCGCGCGCTCGCTCCCACTTCGTGCTCGAGCCGCCTGCATGCCTCGAAAGCTACGACAGATCCCATACTGTGCCCGAACAAGGAAAACTCCTGGGCACCCCCAACTGCTTCTATCAGCTCGGGAAGCAGGCCATCGACGAGGTCCGAAATATTCCCCACGAGCGGTTCACGTCGTCTATCTTGTCGCCCCGGATACTGGACGGCATGTACCTCATATTCTGACCCGACGCATTCGGCCAATGGCCCGAAAGATATGGCGGAGCCGCCGGCGTGCGGAAAGCAAACCAATGTATGAGATCCATCCCTCGGCGCGGGGGACAGGGGACGTAGCCAGCCATTACCCATAGGGTGGAGAGCCTTTCGTTTACGGGCAGCTGTATGCGATGGGCGTGCGTACTAAAGGCTCGGTGCTGTGCGCGTGAGCCGCACCACCGAACTCCAAGGCATCCACGACTTTTCGACCGCCTTGCGGGGATCCGGCTGCGGGAAGAGCGTGAACGGCTTCATGAACCAGGGCAGCCGGTGGTACCGGTGCGCCGCCCAGGCCAGCGATTCCACCTCGTCGGCCGTCCAGCCGAGGTCGGCGAAGAAGCCCAGCGGATCGACCGGACCGAACCGCCAGGGGGCGCTGGCCAGCAGTTCGGTGGTGGATTTGTTGATTCGCTTCACAAGCGCCTGGTTATTGACATCCACTGCCCACCAAGCGATTTCCGGACGATTCAGCGCGGCGGCCAAGCTGACGACATCGTCGTCGGTGAGGTAGTAGACCAGACCCTCGGTGAGCACCAGCGCCCGCCGCGCACCCGCGAGGGCCTCGTCCAGGAACTGCCGCCGCGCCTCGGGATCGGCGAGATCCACCGCCGTGCGGGTGAGCGCGCAGCGCGGCGACTCCCCGGCCAGCAGCTTGTTCTTCTCGGCGACCAATTCGGGGAGATCGGCCTCTATCCAAGGGAATTCGGATGGCAGATCCAGCCGGTACGGGCGGGTATCCATACCCGCGGCCATATTGAGCACCCGATCGCAGCCCTGCGCGATGGTCTTCATGATCAGGTCGTCGATGAGTTTGGTCCGAGTGATCAGGTTCCAGCCATTGTGCATCAAGCGCGGTCCGTGGCCGACTATGGCGCGGCCCCGCTCCCCGGCCACTCGGTCGGCGAGGGGATCGTGGAAGAGGGCATCGGGGCGGGCGGATTCGACGGCGCGGTAGGCGGCCACCCAGCGGGCGGTGTCGGAAACGTTGGTAATGAGTTCAGCGGTCTCGGCCACAGTGCAGTCTTGCACAGCAAACGAAACGCCGCCCAATGGTTGCGGGCGTGGAAGACTGGGTACTCAATGGAGTTTTGCCGCGGGACACGGGGGCTTTGATGAACGCACGGTACGCGGTCAGGTGGGCAGCCGAGCACGGGTTGCCGCGGCTGGGGTTGCGCGCGATGCACCGCTCGGGCGACCCGTTCGCCCGGCTGCTGAGTGGCGAGGAAGGCCGCAACGATCCGTATTCGCTGATCGAGCAGCTGCGTGCGGGGGGCGGGGTGCAGATCACGCGGACCGGATACGCCATCTACGATTACCAGCTGTGCCGGGAGGTCCTGCGCGACAGAAGATTCGGCGTGCGCACCCCGATCGACCCCACTGTGCCCGGCCCGCTGCGCCGCTACGCCGAGCGAGTCGTGTTGCCGCCCAACCCGATCGAGGCGCCGTCGATGTTCATGCAAGACCCGCCGGAGCACGGCCGGTTGCGCAAGCCGGTCGCCTCCGCGTTCACCCCGCGCGCCGTCGCCCGGTTGGGCGACGGGGTGCGTGAGGTCACCACCGAACTACTCGACGCCATGCCCGCGCACGGATCGGCCGACCTGATCGGCGATTTCGCCGCGCAAGTCCCTATCGCCGTCATCGCCGAGATGCTCGGTTTCCCCGCCGCCGACCGCGATCTGTTCCTGCGCTGGGGTGACGTGGTCACCCCGCTGCTGGACGTCGGGATCTCCTGGCGGGCGCACCGGCGCGCGATGGCCGCGACGGCGGCGATGGAGGATTATCTCGCCGCCCACATCGAGAAGTTGCGCCGCGAACCCCGCGAGGACATCTTCAGCGTCCTGGTGTCCTCGGGTGGACTGAGCACCCCCGAGCTGATGGCCAGCGCGAACGTGCTGATGGGCGCGGGCTTCGAGACCACGATGAACTTGATCGGCAACGCGATCCCACTCCTGCTGGCCCACCCCGACCAGCTCGACCTTCTGCGCGCCGAGCCGCAGCGCTGGCCCGGCGCGATCGAGGAGGTGCTGCGGTTCGACCCGCCGGTGCAGATGACCGCTCGCCGCGTACTGGAACCGGTGGATCTCGGTGCGGGCGTTCACCTTCAGCCGGGAAAGTCGATGATCGTGTCCCTGGCAGGCGCCAACCGTGATCCCGCGCAGTTCCCCGATCCGCATCGATTCGACATCACCCGTGCCAACGCCAAGGAGCACCTCTCGTTCGGCTCCGGCATCCACGCCTGCATCGGCGCGAGCCTGGCCAGGCTGGAAGCGGCCCACGCGCTGCCCGCCCTGTTCGAACGCTTCCCCGACCTGCGCCTCGACGGCGAACCACGCCGCCGCGGCCTGTCCACCCTGCACGGTTACGAGCACATGCCTGCCCGGCTGGGGCGACCGGCGGGTGCGCGGGTTGTCCCGTCCATGGCATCCGGCGACCGCATGCCCGGCAGCTGACACCTGGGACGGGCGCTCAGCCCTTCCAGCGATACCGGGTCTTCGGCCGCCCCGCCCTGCCGTAATCGGCGCGGCGCCCGGCCAGTTTCCCCAGGTTGCGCCAGGCGGTGATGCGGGAGACGCCGATCGCGGCGTCGGCGGCTCAGCTTTTGGTGAGTGCTTCCCGGCGGATCCACTGGAGCAAGGTGGGGTTGTCGACGGTGGTGATGATGCCGACGGTGCTACGGCGGTAGCGGTTGTCGTCCAGCAGGGCCAGCATGCTCGCGGCCAGGTCCGCACGGGCGGTGAACCTGCCGTCGGCGTGGCCCTCGACGAGGGTGTAGCCGGTGACCGACGGCAGGTGGTAGAGCCCGCTCGGGCGCACGATCGTCCAGTCCAGATCGCTGGCCCGGACCAGCGCTTCCATCCGCCGCATATCGTCGTACAGCGTCTTACCCAGCACCCGCGTCACGTATGGCAGGAATACTCGGTTGAACAGGAACCCGCCATCGGAGTACGGGTGCGGGTCGACCCCGCTCGAGCTGACCATGGCGAGCCGGCGCACCCGATGCCGTTGCATCGCGGCGACAATATTGGCCGCACCACGCGAATAGGTGCTGATCGGTTCCTTTCCAGCGGGCACCCCGAGCGTCGAAAGCACCGCATCCCGCTGCGCCACGGCTGCGTCGACGGCCTCCGGATCGAGCACATCGGCACCGATTACCTCGAGCCGATCATGGTGCAGTGGAAACGAGTCCGGCTGCCGGGTGACCGCGGTGACCCGATGTCCGGCGGCAAGTGCCTGGCCGGTGAGCAGGCGGCCGGTGGGGCCATTGGCTCCGAAGACGGTGATTCGCATGACGACTGTCCTTCACTGGTTACTGGTAAACGGTCCGGGAAGCTGCGCGCGGCGGGCCGCCTGCGCCCACTCGGTACCTGGACGAACACAAGATGCCGGTGCCTGTGCCCGTGTGACAGCACGGTGATGTGACGTGCGCCACCGATCTCTGCCCGCTCCGGCGGAGTTCGCCATCGCCCGGGCCTCGGGATAGCCGCTGCGGGTGAGGACCTCGACGAAATGACCAGTCCGGCATCGAGGTACTGGGTCGCGGCAGGGTCGGCGCCTTTTGCGGTCGCCGCGGTCCGTCGCCGAAGCCACCTCACCCCACCCGCGCGCGCTCTCATGAACGAAGCACGCCATTGCGCGACGCAGACCCCTGCCGCATGGGACGTGCCGCCCGCGCCAACGGACGCGACCGGGCGGTCATGATCGCGAGCAAGCTCACGGCGAGCAATGCCAGCACGGTCCACGGGAAGGCCCGTGGTCCCAATGCGGACAGCAGGATGCCGCCGATGACGCCGCCGCCTGCCATTGCCGCGTTCCAGAGGGTGACCAGCATGGCTTGCGCGGTATCGGCGGCCTCGCCGCCCGCGATGGCCGCGGCGGTCTGCAGCAGCGTGGGTACACCACCCCAGCCGAGGCCCCACAGTGTCGCCGCCGCGAACACCAGCGCCGCGCTACCGGACAGCGCAGCCAATATCGCTACCGCAATCGCGACCAGAATCGTTGCGGCAACGGTCAATCCGCGCAATCGGCGATCGATGTGCGCTCCGGTGAACCAGATACTCACCATCGACGCGATGCCGAAGACCGACAACACCGGACCGACCTGCCCGCCCAGCTCGACCTCGTCGAGGAAGGTGGCGATGTAGGTGTAGAGAATGTTGTGCGCCAGCACGAATGTCAGCGTCACGAAGAGCACCGCAGCCACGCCCGGTACTTTCGCGGTCGCCACGATCGGGATGCGCCCGGCCCGGCCCGGTCCCGGGAAATCCGGTACGGTCGCCGCGATCCATCCGATCAGCAGCACCGCGAGCACCGACATCACGCCGAAGGTGATCTGCCAGCCGAGCGTCGCGCCCAGGAACGTCCCCGCCGGAATTCCCAGCGACAAGGCGAGTGGAATACCGGCCATGACGATCGCAATCGCCTTGCCCTGCAATGCTTCCGGCGTCATCCGGCGGGCGTAGCCGACCAGCAGGGCCCACACCACCCCGGCCGCGATCCCGGCGACGAACCGGGCCATGAGCGTCAGTGCGAACACCAGTGATGCCGCGGTCACCGTGTTCGCCACCAGGAAGCCCGCCACCCCGGCGAGTAGCAGGTGTTTGCGCCGCCATCCTGCCGTCGCGGCCGACAACGGAATCGCCGACAGCGCGGTGCCGATCGCGTAGACCGTCACCAGTTGTCCGGTCGCCGACTCGCTGACGTGCAGGCCGGCGCTCATGCCCGGCAGTACACCGGCAGGCAGGGCTTCGGTGAGCACCGTGAGGAAGGCGGCGGTCGTCAGCGCCAGCAATGCCGAAATCGGCAGTCGCGGGCGATCTTTCGCTATCGGAGAGTCGTTCGAGTGTGCTGTGCGATTGACCATGCACGTATGCTCGAACCCTCACATTAATGTGAGGGTCAAGCTGTCCCGTCCTATGAGGTGGCCCACATGCGCATCGGAGAGCTGTCGCAACGTACCGGAACTTCGCGCCGACTCCTGCGGTACTACGAAGAGCAGGGCCTGATCGTCTCGCAACGCTGTGCGAACGGCTACCGCGCGTATGACGACGCGTTCGTCGACCGGGTCCGCCAGATTCGCGGGCTGCTCGATGCCGGTCTGCCCACCCGGATCATCAAGCAGATCCTGCCGTGTCTCGACAAGCCCCGCGTCATCCACTTCTCGGATGCCACTCCGGAGATGATCGCGACGTTGGAGCACGAGCGCGACCGGATGACCCGCCGCATCGAGGTTCTCATTCGCAACCGCGACGCCATTTCCGAATACCTCGCGGCCGTCCTCGAAGGCGATAGATCGAAGGCCACCTCTCGAGATGTGGAAAAAAGATCGGCGGCGGTGTCGATCTAGGTCATGATTGAAATCGGTCGACGGCGATACGGATATCCTCGACGACCAGTTGTTCGAGTAGCGCTGAGCGGGGCCTGTTTGCCCACGTGGCTGTCGGGTACCGCTTCGGTATGACGCCCTTCGGTGATCGACGGGGTGCCGCTGCCGCGTCGGATTCGCTCTCGGTGGCACTGGGGGTGGTACGGGGGAGCGGACAATGATGTCCTTCACCGACTCCGAGTACTGGCTGGGCAGGCTGGTTTTCCAGCACGGCCTCGGCGTCATCTACCTGATCGCGTTCCTGGCGGCGGCGCGGCAATTCCCGGCGCTGATCGGGGAGCGGGGAATGTTGCCGGTGTCGCGTTTCGTGCGGCGGGTTTCGTTCCGCTCGGCGCCCAGCATCTTCCAGTTCCACTTCTCGGATCGGTTCTTCACCGCCGTGGCCTGGTGTGGCGTGCTGCTGTCGGCCGCGATGGCGGTCGGTGCGCCGCATCTGGTACCCCTGTGGGCGGCGATGCTGCTGTGGGCGGTGCTGTGGGTGTTGTATCTGTCGATCGTCAATGTTGGGCAGGCCTGGTACGCCTTCGGCTGGGAGTCCCTGCTGCTGGAGGCCGGGTTCCTCGCGATCTTCCTCGGCAACGATCGGGTCGCACCGCCGGTGCTGGTGTTGTGGTTGGCGCGGTGGCTGTTGTTCCGGGTGGAGTTCGGCGCCGGGCTGATCAAGTTGCGCGGGGATGCCTGCTGGCGGGATCTGACCTGCCTGTACTACCACCATGAGACCCAGCCGATGCCCGGTCCGCTGAGCTGGTTCTTCCACCGACTGCCCAGGCCGCTGCATCGAGTCGAGGTGGCGGCCAACCACTTCGCGCAGCTGGTCGTGCCTTTCGGACTCTTCGCGCCGCAGCCGGTGGCGAGTGTGGCCGCGGCGTTCCTCATCGTCACTCAGCTGTGGCTGGTGCTGTCCGGGAACTTCGCCTGGCTGAATTGGATGACGATCCTGCTGGCCGCCACCGCGATCGCCGGATCGTCGGCCGCGGCGGTGCTGCCGGTACCCGACCCGCCGGCATTGCCCGCCGCGCCACCGTGGTTCGCGGGCCTGATCATCGCGTTCACCGTCGCCGTGGTGTTCCTCAGCTACTGGCCCGCGCGCAACCTGATCTCCCGGCATCAGCGCATGAACGTGTCCTTCAATCCGCTGCACCTCGTCAACACCTACGGTGCGTTCGGCAATATCGGCCGGACCCGCGAGGAGGTGGTGTTCGAGGGCACCGACGAAGCCGATATCACTGAGCGGACGCGCTGGCGGGAGTACGAGTTCAAGGGCAAACCGGGCGACCCGCGTCGACTGCCGAGGCAGTGGGCCCCATACCATTTGCGGCTGGACTGGTTGATGTGGTTCGCCGCGATCTCACCGACGTATGCCCGCGGTTGGCTGCTCGCCTTTGTCGAGCGGCTGTTGCGCAACGATCCGGCGACGTTGCGACTGCTGCGCCGGTGCCCCTTCCCCGACTCCCCGCCCCGCTACGTGCGGGCGCGAATCTACTTGTACCGCTTCGCAACCCGCGCCGAACTACGGCATGACCGAAACTGGTGGCACCGCACCCTGGTGGGTGAATACCTCCCACCGATGGGCCTGGGTCAGTAGTAGCTGCGGCCGCCGCGCCCGCCGGAGGCCGACCAGACCTCGGTGATGACACCCGCGACGGTGCGCAGGATATCGGTGCCGCTCACGGACACCGTCCGGCCATCCGGTCCGGTGAACTCCGCCCCATATGGGTGTGCCACGAATCCCGTTCGGGCGTCGTCCATTTCGATGACCGCCTCGCCTTGCGGTTCGAATCGAAGTCCGGGAGCCGACTCGCGGTGCGCGGCGATCCGTGTGGCGAGGGCCCGCGGATCGTGGATGTCGTCGTAGACGTCGGTGCCCGGCTGGGCGTAGCGGAGGGTGAATTCGGGGGCCATGATCTTGTCCGCGAGCGCCAGCTCGCCGTTCCACATCGCGGTCCACTGGTCGAACAGGTCGATGCCGAAGTCGCGCATCCTCACTCCTTGATAGTATCAGTGATACGGTCTCGCTGGCACTAACTTATAGTCTCAGTGAGACGGTGTCAATGCGAGCGAGGAGGCGGCATGCCGGAGCTCGGGCCGCAGGACCACATCGTGCTGGGGCTGATCGCCAGGCACGGGCCGCTCACGCCCTATGAGTTGAAGGCCAGACTCGAAGAGAGCGTGGACTACTTCTGGCCGGTGCCGCATGCGCAGCTCTATCGGATTCCCGTGCGCCTGGCCGAGCAGGGGTTGCTCAACGAGGAGGCCGAACAGGGCGGGCGGCGGCGCAGGCTCTTCCATCTCACCGATACCGGCCGGGCCGAGTTGCGGCGCTGGCTCGCCGATCCGCACAGCCCGCCCGCCGAAACCCGGGACCCGGCGCAGCTCAAACTCTTCTTCGCCGATCTGGGCGACCCGGGCGATGTGGTCGCGCTGGCCGAAAGTCAGGCCGCGGAGCATCGTCGTCTGCTCGAGCTCTACCGCGGACTGCGGGCCGAGAGCGATCCCACCGACAAGATCCGCGGCGTTTCGCGTGCCCGCATCCTGCGGCTCGGCATCCTGCACGAGCAGGCCTACGTCGAGTTCTGGGAAGACCTCGCCGCCGATCCCGAAGGCCGGGATCGGCAGCGCGAGTAGGGGAGTCAGGCGCGGCGGGCGCGTTTGACGAAGCGAACGCTCAGGGCGATCAGCGGGGCGAAGAAGACGATCGACAGAACCGGGGACAGCCAGGCCATGGTGTGGATGGGCAGCTGGTAGGCGAGCAGGATCCGGACGGACGCCTCCGCGAGCAGACCGACGCCCCAGGCCGCCGCGAGGGTGGTGAAGCCGCGGCGCTTGGCCGGGTCGGTGCGGTAGGAGTCCTCGAATTCGGTGAGCTTGGCCGGTCCGGCGGCCGCGAGCGCCTTGCGCGCGGACAGATAGGTCAGCGGTTTGCCGACCATCGTGCTGATCAGGAAGGCGATACCGACGATCGCGGTGCCCGCGGAATCCTTGACAATCATCACGCGGGCATCGCCGCTGATCAGCGAGCCGATCAAGCCGAAGGCGAAGACGCCGAGCATGATCGCGGCGAAGGGTTCGAGGCGTCGGGACCGGATCGTCTCGATGATCAGGACCGCACCCGAGAACAGGGTTCCGACGAGCAGTCCGGCGAAATCGCTGTAGCCGAGGCCGGTGAGCACCGCCGGATCGGCCTGCCTGCGAGCATGCGTGCAAACAGTCGGGCAAAACGCCAGTGGCCCAACACTTCTCGCTTCGTGAACGCGACCGACCACACCGTTTCGGTGCCCGCCGCGGGCAGCGGGCGCTGGTCGAATCGGTCCGCGAGCCAGTGCATGGTGACCGGTGCGCCGATGAACTGCAGCGGCATGTGCAGGCTGAGGCGGTCGCGCAGATAGCGCACGTGCGCACCGCGGATCGCGTACCGGGCCACGTGGTGGTCGATATCGTCGACGGCGATGAGTTCGTCGTTGACGCCCTGGATGACGAGCATCGGCATGGCGGGCGCCCGCGTGCCGGGCCGGATATCGGCCAGGATCCGCTGCAGACCGGGTTCGGCGAGTAGGTCGGCGAAGCTGCTGTGGCTGTAGTTGTCGATGTTCTTGCCCATCAACCGGAACAGAAGGTGCAGCGTGGTGCGCGATTCGGCATCCGCGAGCAGGTCGAGGAATTCGGATTTCAGATGTGCGCGCAGGATGTGATCCAGATCCGGGTAGGCCCGCCGCAGTCCCGCCACGCATACCGTCGCGAAGCCCGCGAAGAAGGTGCCGTTCAATCGCGCGAAGGCCGCGCCGAGATCGCCGACCGGTGAACCGGCGACCGCGCCGACGATATCGAGCTCCGGAGCATATTCGGCGGCCAGCTCCGCGGTCCAGGCGGTGGCCAGGCCGCCGCCCGAATAACCCCACAGCGCAACGGGTGTCGAGTCGGTGAGGCCGAGCGGGGTGAAGTTCAGGCTCGCGCGGATCGCGTCGAGGGACCGATACGCGGGCTCGCGTGGCACGCCGAAGTGTCCGGACAGCCCGCCGTGGTCGGGCACCGAGATCGCCCAGCCGCTGGCCAGTGCGTACGCGATCACCGGCAGCTCGACCTGGGGAATCGAGCCGAGCGCCCGCGCGCCGCGCCGCAGTGCGTACGAGGGCAGGCACTGTGAACTGACGCCGTCGATCGCGCATTGGAACGAGACCAGCGGCCGCGGCTCGTCCGGATCGGCTCCCCACGGCAGCAGCACCGTCGTCACCGCCGCCTCCGCGCTGCCGTGCAGGTTGTTGGTGCGGTAGAGCAGCTGCCAGGCCGAGATCTTTTGTGGCACACGCCCGAACAGCGCCAGCTCGACCTTGCGGGAACGCAGGATGGTGCCGGGGGCGAAGCGGGCGAAACCCGGGGGCGGCCGATAGAACCGATCCAGTTCCGGCCGCGGCGGTCGGCCCGACGGGAACATTTCGGCGACCGGGCGCGCCGATTCCATCCCGGTGTCGGCCTGCATGCTCATTCCTGTACATCCTTTCGAACGGCACACCGGCACGGTGTTCTATTTGAAATGACGCCGGAATCCTTCTTGAAGATAGCAACGCGGGTCGGGGAAATTAATTGTCCCGAAACACAATTGAGCTTAGTGTTTTTCTCCCGTGGATGGAGTTGACCGTGACCCGTGTCACCGGTAGTGGGCGTGGAACACGCAGGTGAGCAGGGTCATCGGAAGTCTGTTGTCACTGCACGCGGACGAGAATAATCCGCCGAAATCTTGTGCCCGGAGACAACGAACCGGGGGCTACGAGATTTATTGATAAATGCCATCATTGGTAGCGTGCACGTCATGCCCGTTGCCCTACCCCCGCTGTCCGGAGACGCTCCGATAATCGCCCGACTGGTCCGTCGGTTACCCGAAATCGCCGAACGCATGCTCGCGGCGGGCCTGGGATCGACACCGCCGGCCGCCGATCTGCCGGACGGGCATTTCACCGACGAGGTGCTTCCGGCGATCGCCGCGTGCGGCCAAGCCTTCTTCCGTGCGATCCAGGAGCAGCGCGCCTTCACCGGTGCGGAGGTGGTCGAATTCGTCGGCCCGGTGGCCGAGCGGCACGCCGAGGACCGAATCCCGTTGGGGCTGTTGCTGCAGGCCGTGCACGGCTCGGGTCAGGCGATCCTGCAGGCGGCGGCGGTGGCCACGCCCGAGGATATGAATGATCTGATCGCCTTCGGCGGTCGGCTGCTCGATCTGCTGCGTGACATCAATGTCGCTGTGGTGGAGGCGTATACCGACGTCGAGCAGTCGATCTATCACGCGGAGCGGGAGGCCCGCCGCGCACTGTGTTCGGCGCTATTGCGCGGTCGGCCCGCCGAGGAACTGGCCGCGCGCGCGGATGTCGTACTCGCGGAACGCTATACGGTGCTGGCCATCCACATCCGCCCGGACGACCACCCGATCGTGGTCGCCGATCTGCTCACCCGGCGTCGCATCCGGGTGCTGCAGCGGGCCTTGGACGGCATCGCCGGTGCCAAGGCGCTGAGCACCTTCGACGGCACGACCGGAATCGCCCTGCTACCAAGCGGATCCGACTCTACCGAGTATCAGTGGCTGGCCACCGAACTCACCGAACAATTCGGCGTCGAGGTCTTCCTCGCCGAGCGTCGCGCCGCCGAACGCGATGTGCTCCCGCACGCGGTTCAGGAGGCGACCGACCTGGCCGAACTCGCCCGGCTGCTCAACCGGCCCAGCGGCGTCTACGATCTCGACGATCTGTTGCTCGAATACCAGCTCACCCGCCCCGGCCCGGCCCGTGATCGCCTGGCCGACCGCATCGCCCCACTGCTGTTGCGCCCGCACCTGTTCGAGGCGCTCGACGCCCATCTGCGCCACGGATCCGATCGCAAGGCGGCCGCCGCCGAGGTGCACGTGCACCCCAATACCTTCAGCTACCGGCTCAAGCGCATCGCCGAACTCACCGGCATCGATCCGAGCGAACCCAAGGGTTCGCGTCTGCTCGCCGCGGCGCTCACCGTGCATCGCTTCTACCCGGTAGCCGAGGCGACGGAGGTCCTCGACGCGGACTACATCGCGGCCGCCAACCGGACGTAACTGCTCGGATGAACCGTTCGGCGCGGTAAACCGTGAGTGGGAAGAGATACTCGGGCCGCGACCGCCGCGGCGGTCGCGAACGCCAGGAGTGTGCCCCATGTCGATGATCAACGGTCTACCTGCCCACGTACTGCTGGTCCACATCATTGTCGTCTTCGTACCACTGACCGCAGTGCTGCTGATCATGGCGGCACTATGGCCCGCCGCCCGTCGTCGACTGATCTGGCTGATCACCGCCCTGGCCGCGATCACCGTGGCACTGACACCGATCACAACCGACGCCGGCGAGTGGCTCGAGCACAAACTCGGCGGATCCCCTGCCATCGACAAGCACGCCGACCTCGGCAACACGATGATCTACTTCGTCGTGGGCCTACTGCTCGTGACCGCCATGCTCATCGTCGTCCACCTGCGTGCAGAACGCGGGAAGCCGCTGGGGCGAGCGATAACCGCACTCGTCGCGGCACTGGCGATCCTCGCGGGCGGTGCCGCACTCGTGCAGGTCTACCGGGTCGGGGACTCCGGTTCACACGCGGTATGGGGCGCACAAGCTCCGTAGCGCCCCGAACCCAACAAGGCCCCGCCCCGCACCCGCGTCGGCACGTTACCGGCCTGACGTGACAGGTATCGGCGTCCGGCTTCGCGCCGGCGGCCGATACCGCTGTCGCACGTTCGGTCGGACGCGCTGTGGCCGGTCTACCGGGACCTCGGCCTCTGGTTATTCGGCCGACTTCGCCAAACCGAAGACGCGGCAGGCGTTTCCGGAAAGAAATAGCTCGCGGCATTCGTCGTCCAAGCCGAGATCGTCGAGCCCCGCCAATGCTCGCTGCGGCGCGATCATCGGGAAGTTGGTGCCGAACAGGACCTTGCCGCGTCCGTGGGATTTCAGGTACGCCACCAGCTCCGGTGGATACCGGCGGACTGTGTAGGCGGAGGTATCGATATAGACGTTCGGGTATTTCGTTGCCACCGCGATCATCTCGGTGGTCCACGGGTAACCGATGTGGCCACCGACAATGACCAGCTCCGGGAACTCCAGCGCGACATCGTCGAGATAGGGGATGGGGCGGCCGGTCTCGGACGCGCGCAGCGGGCCGGTGTGCCCGACTTGCGTGCAGAACGGGATTCCCAGCTCGACGCATTCCGCGTACAGCGGGTAGTAGCGCCGGTCATTGGGCGGCAGTCCCCACAGCCACGGCACGATCCGCAGCGCCTTCATGCCCAATTCCGTGACCGCACGTCGCAGCTCGCGCACCGCGACCATCGGCTTGCGCAGGTCGACCGATGCGACGCCGACCAGCCTGCCGCCGGATTCGGCGACGAAACCGGCCACCTGGTCATTGGAGATCAGCACACCCTCCGGCCCGTACCAGGCGCTGATCAATGCGGTGTCGACACCGCCGGCGTCCATGGCCGCGAGCGTCGATGCTACCGGCGGCGGCTGGTCCGGAATGGTGTCACCGGTCCAGCGGCGCAGCGAGTCGAGCATTTCGTGCTGGAGCAGTCGCACCGTCGGATGCTGGGCCCACGCATCGATGATCGCCATATCGCCACTGTATGACCGCCGCCTCGGATAGCGAGGGGAATCAACGCCTTCGATCGGCCGATAACGGCGACCTTCTCCCGGTACCGCCGGTGGGCGGCGAAGGCCCGTAGCATCGAATCGCAGCGTCGAAATTAGAACATGTTCTACTATGTGACGCAGTAGCAAGGAGGAACTGTCATGCCGCTGGATTCCACCGCCGAGGACCTGCTCGCGGCCGTCCGGGCGTCGCCGCGCGCGGTGGCGGCGCACGACAAGGCGGCCTGGGTGGGGCTGTTCGCCACCGATGCCACCGTGAACGATCCGGTCGGTTCGCGTCCGCATATCGGCCGCGCCGCGATCGAACGGTTCTACGACACCTTCATCGGCCCCAATACCATCGCCTTCCAGGTCGAGCACGACTTCATCGCCCCGCCGACGGTGGTCCGGGACCTGCTGATCCGGACCACCATGTCGACCGGCGCCGCCGTGGCCGTGCCGATGCATCTGCGCTACGACCTCGTCGAGGACGATGGCACCTGGCAGATCACGCGGCTGGCGGCGCACTGGGAGTTGGCCGCGATGATCGTGCAGCTACTGCGCACCGGAATCCCCGGGCTGGGCGCGGCGCTGAAACTGGGTCCGCAACTGATCGCCAACCAGGGCTTCGGCGGCATGCTCGGCATGATGCGGGCATTGCGCGGCATCGGCCGGACCGGCAAACGCGCTGCGGCCGAGGTGTTCTCGGCCGCCGCGGCCACCGATATCTCGCGCGTGCGGCGACTGCTCAGTGACCGCACGATCATCGAACTGCCCGCGGGCACCCGGATCTCGTTGGAAGAGTTCACCAATCGAGCCCGAAATATGCAGTGGGACAAGCTGATCGCCGCCGGTCGGACGGTGAGCGCCAGCGTCCGACTCGACTCGGCCTACGGTGTCGCATTCATCGAATTCGCCGCCGACTCCCGCCGAATCATCGCGATCCGCATCTACACCCACCCGATCGCCTGAGCGCGGCTACCCGACGACCGATCGCTCGGGCGCCGACTCGGGGATGACCGCGTCGTCGGTGCGCGCCTGCTCGGTCCACCCCGGCGGACCGAAGACGTAACCGAGACGGCCCTTCCATGAATTCGCATGGCGCACATCGCTGATCAGTGCGCCGAGTTCGTGGTAGTTGACCTTCAGCGGATTGTCGGTGCCGATGTTCTTGGTGAGGCCGTAGCGAATCGGTTCGCTCTCCGCGGCGAAGCTGCCGAACACACGGTCCCAGATGATGAACACGCCACCGTAGTTCTTGTCGATATAGGGCTGATTCGAGCCGTGATGGATCCGGTGGTGCGCGGGCGTATTGAACAGGAACTCGATGGGGCGCGGCAGGGTCCGGATGCGCTGGGTGTGGATCGGGAACTGGTAGAGCAACCCGATGGTCTGCAGCAGAAAGATCATCCACGCCGGCAGGCCGATCAGAGCCGCTGGCACCCAAGCGAATCCGCGCACGATGGTAGCTGCGGGATGCACCCACGGCAGCCGGATGGCGGTGGAGAGATTGAAGTACTGACTGGAGTGGTGCACGCTGTGCGCGGTCCACAGCAGCCGGACCCGATGGTCGGCGCGATGTGCCCAGTAGTAGCAGAAATCGGTGACCACCAGCCCGAGCACCCACACCCACCAGCTCCGCGGCGACAGGTGCAGCGGCGTGATCGCGGCGGCGAGCACCACCGCCGAGAACGGAATCAGATACTGCAAGACCGGCTTGAGGAATCGGCCGAGCAGATAGGTGGTGATATTCGAGGCCATATCTCGCCCGGAGTGGCCGTTGGCCGGGCGATCCGGATCGCGCCGGTAGTCGATCCACTCCACGAACATGAGTACCGCGAACGCCGGTATGGCGTAGATGAACAACTGCGCACCATTCACAATGGCTCCTCCGATCAACTTCCGTACCGCCACGTTACGGGCGCTGGCCTGCGAAAACATCGCGCTGCCGGGGGATCGGCGGTCCCCCGGGCGGGGGATGCGCCGCGCCGCGCGCCCGGGCACAGTGAGATCGCGGGCGCCGCGGTTCGCGCTGGGTAGGATCGCCCCCGGACGGCTCGTCCCCGACTGTCGAAACGATGCGAAGGTGGTGGCGAACTGTTGGATGTGAGCAGATCGCTGGCCCGCCAATCGCTGGTGGTCGCCGTCGTGGCCGCGGCGGTCGATACCGCGATGCTGGTTCTGAACGGGATCTTCGCGGTGGCGCCGTGGCAGGCCACCGCGGTGGTGATCGGCATCGTCTCGGCCGATCTCGCGCTGGCCGCCCCGCCGCGCACCGCGGGCACGGTGGCCGTTGCCCAGGTGGTGCTGCGGCTGGCCGAAGCCGTGATGCTGCACCGGCACGGCTTCGCCGCCCGGTTCGCCGATGTCGGATTTCTGGTGGCCGGATATCGGGCCGGAGCCTGGATGGTCGGACCGAAATCGGTGGCGACAGTCGTCACCCTGTGCACCGGCTTCGCGGCCGCGCATCTGCTCGTCGGCAGCAATACCTCACACGATTGGCGGTTACTGGTGGCGACCACGGTGTCGGTCGGGGTGGTGCCGTGGCTGGTCGGTCGGTACACGGCGGCGCGGGGCGCCTACATCGCCGATCTCGAGCAGCAGGCCAAACTCCGTGCACAGGAGCAGCGGGCCGCGCTGGCCCGCGCCGTCACCGATGAGCGCGCGGCCATCGCCCGGGATCTGCACGATGTGATCTCCCATCACGTCAGCGCCATCGGCATCCATGCGGGCGCGGCCCGAATCGCCATGGCCGACACCGGTAATGCCGCCGCCACCCGGTCGTTGACGGCGGTGGAATCGAGCAGCCGGGCGGCCATGGTCGACCTGCGCCGCCAGCTCGATCTGCTGCACGGCCGCGAGGACGACGGCCAGCGCCAGCCCGGACTCGCCGATATCGACGACCTGCTGGAGCGGGTGCGCGCAGCCGGATTGGCCGTCGAATTCACCGTGCGTGGCGTCACGGTCGAGCTGCCGGATTCGCTGAATCTGACGCTGTATCGCATCGTGCAGGAGCTGCTGACCAATGCCCTGCGCCACGGCGACGGCGAGCACGCCGAGCTACTGGTGGACTACCAGCCGAACCGGGTCGTGCTCGAGTCCACGAATCCCCTCGCCGATACCGTCGACGTGGCCGGTGCGGCCGAACACCGCGGTCTGAGCGGGATCCGCCAGCGCGCCGAATTATTCGGCGGCGAACTGACATTCGGGCTCGACCGGGCGGAAAACCGTTGGCACACCAGGGTTTCCCTGCCGATCGGAGGGTCGTGAACACACCGGTCCGGGTGCTGATCGCCGACGATCACAGCATGTTCCGCTCCGGACTGCGCGCGGTCCTCGACAGCCAGGACGACCTGGCCTGCGTGGCCGAAGTCGGTGATGGCCGCAGCGCGATCGCCGAAACCGCCCGGCTGCGACCGGATGTCGCGATTCTGGACGTGCGGATGCCGAAGTTGGACGGGCTCGCGGCCACCGAGTCCATCGTCGCGGCGGGCGGCACCCGCGTCCTGGTGCTCACCACCTACGACAGCGACGCCAACCTCTACCGTGCGCTGCAGGCCGGAGCGAGTGGGTTCCTGCTGAAAAGCCTGCCGCCGGAGGAATTGGTGGCCGCCATCCGGATCGCGGCCCGCGGCGACGCCCTGATCGATCCGTCCATGACCCGCCGTCTGATGTCGCGCTTCGCGGGCACACTCGCACCGCCACAGACCCCGCCGGAGGTCGCGCAACTCACCGCTCGCGAACGAGAAGTATTGCTGCTCTTGGCCGATGCGCGCAGCAACGCCGAGATCGCCGCGGCCCTCGGTGTCGGCGAGGAGACGGTGAAGACGCATGTATCCCGGGTGCTCGCCAAACTCGGTGTGCGCGACCGCATTCACGCGGTCGTGTACGCGCACAAGCACGGCTTGTGCGATCAGTAGGCGCGTCCGAAGATCACGCGCTTGCCGTACGCCGACGCCGCTCGGCACCGCACGCACACACCGGTCGCGGGTTCGCCGTCGAGTGGAATACAACGTGGGGTGGCAGCGGTCGCTGTCTTGATGTCGTCCTCACAGGACGACGTGCCGCAGTGCAATGCCCGCGCCCATCCGGTCGATACCGCATCGGCGAAATCCGCCCAGCTGTCGACCGTGTGGGTGTGACTGTCGCGGAACTCGGTCGCGCGGGCGAGCAGGAACGCCTGGAACTCGTCCAGGACCCCGGGCATCACCTCGGGCAGGGAGCCGAGCGGCACGGACTGCTTGCCGTCCTCGCCCAGACGCCGCACCATCATCGCGGTGCCTGCCGCTAGATCCCGAGGCCCGAGCTCGAGCCGGACCGGTACGCCGCGCATCTCCCACTCGTTGTACTTGAATCCGGGGCTGAGCTGGGGACGGGCATCGACGTGGGTACGCACACCGGCTGCCCGCAGGCGGCGCGCCAGATCGTCGGCCGCGTTCTCGACCTCGGTGTTGTCGCCGCGGGTGATCGGCACGATCACCACCTGATACGGCGCCAGCTTCGGCGGGAACACCAGCCCCTTGTCATCACCGTGGGTCATCACGATGCCGCCGATCATGCGGGTGCTCATGCCCCAGGATGTGGTGTGGCACAACTCTTCTCGGCCCGCGTCGCTGGTGTAGCGGATGTCGAACGCCGTGGCGAAGTTGGTGCCCATGTAGTGCGAGGTGCCGGCCTGCAGTGCGCGGCCGTCGCGCATCATGGCCTCGATGGTGAATGTCGCCACCGCTCCGGCGAAGCGCTCGCCGGGCGTCTTCTCGCCCGGGATCACCGGCATCGCGGCGAGGTCGCGCGCCACCTCATGGTAGATGTCGAGGGCGAGCATGGTCTCGCGGCGCGCGTCGGCCTCGTCGACGTGCGCGGTATGGCCTTCTTGCCACAGGAATTCGGTGGTGCGCAAGAACATTCGTGGCCGCAGCTCCCAGCGCACCACATTCGCCCACTGGTTCAGCAGCAGCGGCAGATCCCGGTGCGAGCTGATCCACTTGGCCATCATCTCGCCGATGATCGTCTCCGATGTCGGCCGTACCACCAGCGCCTCTTCGAGCTCCTTACCGCCCGCGTGGGTGACGACCGCCAGCTCCGGGGAAAACCCTTCGACGTGTTCGGCTTCCCGGCTGAGATAGCTTTCCGGGATCAGCAGTGGGAAGTAGGCGTTCTCGTGACCGGTGTCTTTGATACGGCGGTCGAGTTCGGACTGCAACTGCTCCCACAACCGGTACCCGTACGGTCGAATGACCATGGTGCCCTTCGCCGGGCCTCGGTCCACCAGACCTGCCTTGAAGACCACCTCGTTGTACCAGGCAGCAAAGTCCGCACTCTGGGCGGTCACACCGCGCTCATCCCGTGCCATGGCCACACAGACTACTGGGATCTGCTTCCGCTCCGGCACCAGCGCCGCCGAGGACCTCCTGGCGCGCCGTTGCGCGCGGTTAACCCGGCGAGCGGCCCGTGCGATAACACTTCTGAAGCCCCGGACCATCCCCTTCGGACCGGGGCTTCGCCACGCTCCGGGTGCTCTGTCGGTAGCCCGCACCAACTGGGCGTTGGCCACCAGCTCGTCGGTGATGATCTCCAGGATGTGCTCTCTGGTCGCCTCGGCGCGTTCCTGCGTCGGACGACGCCGCTGACCAACGGCTTTCGTCGGCATCGCACTCTCCTGCCTGTCGTTAGCAGACGAGCTTCGCTCAATTCGGTGGAATATGTTGGGCAACAAGCGATTCGAGGACGGTCGCGTGCACGTAGTTGTGGTCGGAGATGCCCGCGACGTTCTCGACGGCCGCGTTCTCGACGACTGCGCCGCGCGCGATCACGTGGTCGATGAACTGCGACTTCGTATCCGAGATGCGTGGGCGCGTCGGGACCGAATCGGGTGCGAGGTCGGCGATGGTGAAGGCGGGGCCGAGGGCGGCGGCGACGGTGTCGCGATCGATGTTGAAGTCGCCGAGCAGCACCGTGGCTCGATCCTGGGTGGCGAGTTCGGCGAGGCGGGCCAGTTGGCGGGTGCGTCGCGGGTCGCCGGTGACGTGCGTGGCGATAATGACCATGTCGGCCGTCTCGACGGCCAGCGCGCCGTTGCCGGGATCGTTCTCGAAGGATTCGGCGGCGACCTCTCGGCCCGGTCCGTCGACAACCAGGACGAGGTGCTCGGTGCGATCCCGCAAGGGGCTGGTGCCGCTGTGTGGTCGCGGCACGCGTGGATAGCGCAATGCGTGAATATCCTTGCCGGGCAATGCGAGTCGCAGACTCGCCAGCTGGTCACCGCTGACCTCCTGCAGGGCGATGACCTGTTCGGTACGGTCCGCGACCCAGGCGGTCACCGCCGCGATGCGCGCCGCCTCATCGGGCCAGTGTGTCGCGATATCGGAGCCCCAGTTCTCCGCGTGCACGCGATGCAGGACATTCCAACTGGCCACGGTGATCACAGCTCACGATGCTAGTGGTCATCGGCCGGGAGCCGCCGCCGTTGTAGGTACCTCGGCAGCGGGATCGCGGGCGCTTCCAGATAATTCCACACGGTACTGAAATCGGTCCGATGCGATTGTGCCCGAGCACTACGACGAGCGCCGGCGATACGGCTCAGATCCCGCGGGTCATGTCCGGCACCGTTCGGGTCGGGTCCCCCAGCGTTGCAGGAGATCTCCGCTATGAATCCCGCTCGTATTCTCGCGATGGTTGTTGTGGTGCCGTACGTCACTGCCGCGACGGCATTCGGTTGTTGATGAATGCCACGATCTCGTCGAGCGTGGGGTGGTAGCCGTCGGTGGTGTCGACGTCGAGCGACGGGGCGTCGACCGATACTCGGTCGAAGGCGTGCGCAGGTGGTATGGACGTTCTCGATTGCGGATCCGAATGTGCTTGTCGCAGTGGGTTGTCCCGGTGGCGCTGGCGGATTCGCCGCGCGGCCACTTCCGAGGTCGGCAGATCGCCGGGCATCCCACTTCGGTGGCGATGGTATGGGCCAGTGTCGTTTTGCCCGCCCCGGGCGGGCCGCTGATGACAACAAGCGTCGGCAATTGCGTCACGTCCGCAGTTATAGCGCGTTCGAGCTGGTCGACGATTCATCGTCGTTACCGAAGTGATCTCTTCTCACGCTCTTGGACGGCGTTGCGCTCGGCGGTCGGCTGAGCGACCGTCCACGTCATCGCAGGGTGAGCGAGGTCTCGGATGCGATGCGGGTCAGCTTCTCCGGGTTGCGGACGAAGTAGAGGCCGGTGATGCGGGCGTCCTCGAAACGGAACGCCAAGATGCCGTCCATCTCGCCGTTCACGTGTAGGACGAGTGCCGGGTTGCCGTTGACCACGGTGGGGGCCGTGGTGAGCGTGATTCCGAACTTGGCGGTACCGCCGATGATGAAGCGGACCACCTTCTCGGCGCCGATGACCGGCCGCAGCGCGGCCTGCTTGATACCGCCGCCGTCGCTCATCAGCACGACCTCCGGGGCGAGCACGTCGAGCAGGCCCTGCGGGTCCCCGGTTTCGAGTGCGCGCTGGAACGACTCCAGCGCCGCCCGAGTCTGGCTCGGGGAGACCACCGAGCGCGGGCGGCGGGCATCGACGTGCTGGCGGGCGCGGTGCGCGATCTGGCGGACGGCCGCCGGGGTCTTGTCGACGGCGGCCGCGATCTCGTCGTAGCCGAGGTCGAAGACCTCGCGTAGCACGAAGACCGCCCGCTCGGTCGGCGACAGTGTCTCGAGGACGAGCATCAGCGCCATCGACATACTCTCGGCGAGCTCGACGTCCTCGGCCACGTCTGGCGCGGTGAGCAGCGGCTCAGGCAGCCAGGGGCCGACGTAGGACTCCTTGCGGCGCTTCATTGTGCGCAGCCGGTTGAGCGCCTGCCGGGTCGTGATCCGGACCAGGTAGGCGCGCTCGTCGCTTACCTGCCCCAAGTCGACCTTCACCCACCGCAGCCAGGTTTCCTGGAGGACGTCTTCGGCATCGGCCGCCGATCCGAGCATCTCGTAGGCGACGGTGAAGAGCAGGTTGCGGTGGGCGACGAAAATCTCGGTCGCCGGGTTGGTGGCGTGTTCGCGTGCGTCCACAGCAGGGTCCTTATTGTTGGCAGCCGTTCGATTCGACCACACCTGTTCGGTGCGATGGATCATGAGATACCACCCGGCGCACACGCCGAGTCGACGGCGATCCGTTGCCCATAGGACCGCCGATCGCCGCATGTCGTGCGGCGACACGCCGCGATAACGTGCCCCGCCGCACGACATGCAGCCCAGATCCGTTGCTGGTCAACCGGACACCGATGCGTCAACTTGCCAGTTCAGCGGTGGTCTGCGCCTCGCCGCGCTCGGCCTGCAGCAGTTCCTGGCGCTTGTCATCCTTGGCCCACCAGGTGCGCGCACCGGGCTTGCGTGCTTCGTACGACAGCTGCCAGACGGTGCTCTTGCAAATGACCTCCTTGAGCTTCGCGCCCGGGCGGCCGCCGAGGTAGTACCACTTGGCGGTGTCGTGTTTATCGGAGAACTGGAAGATGCCGACGCGACGACCCAAGCTGATGCACTGGCCGGCGAACCCCACGTCGATGGTCGCGGGCTGCTCACCCGCGAGTCGGCTGAGCACGGTCTCGGCGGCCTGCGGGCCCAGCTGAACCGCGGACTGGCAGCCCATCCGGAACGGCAGGTCCGACGGTGCCGCCGAATCCCCGGCCGCGACGATGTGCGCGTCGTCCACACTCGTCAACGTCTCGTCCGTGCGCAGGCGGCCCATGGCGTCGGTGCTCAGCCCGCTCCGGGCGGCCAGGTCCGGCACACCGAAGCCGGCGGTCCAGATGGTCACCGTGCTCCGCAGCGTGTGGCCGCCACTGAGCCGCACGGTATCGCGTGTCACAGCCGTCGCCTTCGCATCGGGGCCTTCGATCACGGTCACCCCGAGTTTGTCCAGCCGCTGGGCCACCGAGCGTCGACCCCGTGGGTGCAGGTACGGGCCGAGCACCTCGCCGCACACCAGGGTCACCCGGCGGCCCTGCTCCGCCAGCTCGGCGGCGGTCTCGATACCGGCCGGACCGGCTCCGACAACCGTCACCGCGGTCGTGGCGGGCGCGGCGTCGAGGACCGGCCGCAGCCGCCGCGCATCCTCGAAGGTGGCGATCGGATAGGCGAACTCGGCTGCTCCGGGCACATTCGGGTCGGCGTTGCCGCTGCCGACCGCGTAGATCAGATAGTCGTAGCCGACCGTGCCACCGGTCGCCAACATCACGCTGCGCTCGGCGGCGTCGATCCGTGTCACGGTGTCGACCACGAGTCGCACCCGCTCGTTCAGAACTTTGCCGTACTCGACGACCGTCTCATGGGTCCCGGCCGCCAGTTGGTGCAGGCGGATCCGCTCGACGAAGGTCGCGCGCGGGTTGATCAGAGTCACTGTCACGTCGTCGCGCTGCGTCAAGCGATTGGCCGCCATAACGCCGGCATATCCGCCGCCGATCACGACCAGATCGGTGTTCTCGGTCATGGTGTCTCCTTCGTCTCGAGGGGTATGGCATCAAGACACCGCGTGACCGATTGTTGTGACAGTGCGTGACGCAGGTCACTCCGCACGCGTGGGCTCGGTATGTGGACTCCCGTGGTCGCGGGTTGCTCGGGTAGTGACATACTCGAAAGTATGTTCGAGAACCGTCGGTGGCGGGTGTGGCGTCCGTTCTCGCCGCCGCGGCCGGTCTATGTCGATGTAGACCGTGTCCTGTCCGCTGATCTGCCTGATAGCAGGGCTGTTCCGTCCGGAGTGCGCAAGCACGGGTTGGTGCTGCGCGGCCGAATGCCCGCCGAGCAACGCGCGTGGTACCGGTTGATCGACGGCCGCTGGATCGCCAGCCTTCAGCTACCTGTGCAAGATGGCGACGGCTGGATCTACCTGGACATGATCGCCCCGGCCGACGCCGTCGCTCCCCGCGAGGACGGCACAACCTTCCCGACCCGCCCATCCGACCAATGGGGCCAGCCCCGCCGGTACTAACCGGGAACCGAGCCGGCTGGACAAGCGATCACCATGCGCCGGCGCAGGCAAACGCCGCCCCTGCATCAGCGCATTCTCGACGGCTCCACAGCTTGTGTGCGGAGGCGGCGTGACTGGATGGCGGCGGTGGTGAAGAGGGCCAGGGTCAGCCAGATGTAGGCGTTGTGGATGAGTAGACCGAACGTTTTGTCCGAGGGGTAGTTGATGGTGCTGCTGAATGCGGAGCCGAGGAGGGCGAAGACCCCGCCCGAGGCGACTGCCAGTGCCAGTAGGAGGCCGAGTGGGGCGGCGATACCGCGGCGGCGAAATGCCAGGTCGGCCAGGTAGATCAGGAGCGGGGCGAGCCAGACCCAGTGGTGCACCCAGCTGTACGGGGATACCGCGGTGGTGGTCAGTCCGCACAGGACCACGGCGGGGAGTTCGTGGCCGGTCAGCGACAACCGTCGCGCGAGGCACAGGCAGATCGCGGCGATGGCGAATGCGCCTGCCAGCCAGAGCAATTGGTGATTGCCGGCGACGCCGACGGTGCGGGCCAGCATGCCGCGCAGCGACTCGTTGGACGGATTCTCCGGGACGCCGACGCGGGTGGGGTCCGCGAACGCGCCGCTCCAGAAGGTCAGCGAATCCTTGGGCATGGCGGCGAGGCCGATGAGTACGGTCGCGGCGAACGCGCCGGTCGCCGTCGCCGCGGCCCGGTATCGGCGGGTGACCAGCAGGTAGATGACGAAGAAGGCGGGGGTCAGCTTGATTCCGGCCGCGATCCCGGTCAGCACGCCTTTCCAACGCGACGAGTCGGGCAGCGCCATATCCGCCAGCACCAACAGCAGCAGAAAGATATTGATCTGACCGAAGGCCATGGTTTCGCGCACCGGCTCGCACCACAGCAGCAGTCCGGCGATCGGCAGACCCAACAGCACCAGCCGCCGGTCCCTGCGGTAGCCGAGCATCGACAGCGCCGCCCAGGCCGACGCGGTCAGCATCGCGAAGTTCCCCAACATGCCGACCCAGGTGTACGGCTCACCGTGGAGGTCGATCAGCGGCACGAACAGCAGCGCGGCGAACGGCGTGTACACGAACTCCCAGACGCCGCGGGTGTGGCCCAGCAGCGGGGTGTCGTAGATGGAAACCCCGTCGGCCACCCGGTGCCCGGCGATTTGATAGACGCTGAGATCCATCAGGTGCGTGAACATCGCGGGCGTGGCGAGGGCCTGCTCGACGTAATAACCACCGGCGACCGCGCCGAGCACGAAGATCGTCCAGAACGCGACGGCGGGAACAGTGCGGCGCTCCGGCGCCGACGGCACCACCGTCGTTTCGATCGTCGATAACGACAAGGCTCATCTCCCAGCGATCGCGTCCGGACTCGCCGACCTACGGTAGTGGCAGTCGGCTCCCAGCGCACACCGTCGACTTCCCCGCCGGTAGGACCGTATTGTCCACTAGTGGCTGCGTCATCGCGGATGTACGACGGACGCCCCGTCGCGGACCGTCGTGCCCAGCGGCGTGCGCAGTTCCTGGCCGCGGGGTTGGCGGTCTTCGGGGAGAGCGGTTACCAGCACAGTTCGATCACCGAGTTGTGCCGGGTGGCCGGGTTGGCGCGCAGCCAGTTCTATGAGCACTTCGACAACCGCATGGATCTGCTGATCGCGGTCTACGACTCGATCCAGGTCGAGGCCAGGCAGGCGGTCACCGTGGCGACGGACGCGGCCGCACCGGGTGATGTGGTCGGCCGGGCCCAAGCGGCGGTGCGGGCCTATGCGGAGTCGATCGGCCGCGACCCGCGACGGGCTCGGATCGCGCACGTCGAGGTCGTCGGCGTCAGCGAGCGGGTGGAGCGGCGCAGGCTCGAGCAGCGCGAGCTGTGGGTGACATTCTTCGAGGATCAGCTCCGGCGCGCGCTCGGACCGGATTTCGTCCCGCCCGGTGGGTACCACGCCGCCGTGACGGGATATTTCGGCGCGCTGATGGCGCTGGTGCACCATTGGAGCACCGGAGATCCGCGGACCGATCTCGCCGGGCTGACCGAGGTGCTGACTCGGTTCCTGATCAGTCTGATGACACCGTAGGGTCAGCGGCCATAGGTGGCCGGCCGAATATTCTCGCGCACCGCCGCGATATCCGGATACCCGTTCACCGCCATCAGCAGATCCGCCTCCGCCAGGATCATCCGCAGCACGTGCACCAGACCCGAAACCCCGCCCAGCGCAAGGCCGTACACGTACGGACGGCCGATACCGACCATCGTCGCACCCAGGCCGAGCGCCTTGATCACATCGGTGCCCGACCGCACGCCCGAGTCGAACAGCACCGGCACCCGGTCGGCACATGCCTCGACCACCCCGGGCAGTGTCTCCAGCGCGCTCAGACCGCCATTGGCTTGGCGTCCACCGTGATTGGAGCAGTAGATGCCGTCGACGCCCGCATCGATCGCGCGGCGCGCGTCCTCGGGATGGGAGATGCCCTTGAGGATGATCGGCAGTTCGGTCAGCGACCGAAGCCATGCCAGATCGTCCCAGCTGAGCGGATTTCCGAAGGTCTGCACCCAGTGCAGCACGATGGACTGCGGGTCGTCCGAACCGACCATCTTCTGGAATACCGGATCGGTGGTGTAGTTCTTCAGTACGTGCCCGCGCAGCTGTGGGAAGTTGCCGCTCGACAGGTCGCGCGGACGCCAGCCCGGAATCCAGGTGTCCAAAGTGACTGTGATGCCGCGATATCCGGCCTGCTCCGCCCGGCTCACCAGACTCGCGGCGAGATCGCGATCCTTGGGTGTGTACAGCTGGAAGAAGCTCGGCGTCGCGCCGGCATGGCCGATGACCTCCTCCAGCGGATCCTGCATCAGCGTCGAGAAGACAGCGGGCACACCGGTTTTCGCGGCGGCCTCGGCGACCGCGATATCACCGTGCTTATCGCCCACCAACCCGATCACTCCGACCGGGGCCAGGAAGATCGGGGTCGGAAAGGTGAGTCCCCATGCGCTGACCGACAAATCGCGCTCGGTCGCGCCGACCAGCATCCGCGGCACCAGTCCCCAGTCCGCGAACGCCTCGGCATTGCGCCGCTGGGTCAGCTCGTCACCTGCGCCACCTGCGATGTAGGAGTGCAGTGACGCGGGCAGTGCGGCCGCTGCCTTCGCCTCGAGCGTCGCGTAGTCCATCGGGAAATCCGGCGCGTGACCACTCAGCGCGGTGAAATAGATCTCGTTCTGATAGTCGCCGAACGCCACTGTTCTGCCCTCCAGTAGGGGACGATCGGAGGGGTGGCCTCCACTTGCCCGAATATTAGACGCTAATGTCCATAATGAAGGCTGGACGAACCGCGAAACATTCGACCACGGCGCAGCGAAGGAGTCTGTGCGATGTGCGTCACATGCCGGCGCGGTTCGGACCGGATCACCTGCGCATCGAGGTCCGACGGCATCACGTGCCGTGCGATGGGTAATCCGGGAACAAGTGACAGATTGTGAGAACCTCGCCGTGAATCTCGACTACCTCCCTGGACACAGTGATCACGACCTTCTCGTGGCCGGTCAGATCATGAGCAGCCCACTACGCCGCCTCGTGCACCTGGCGCTGGGCCTGTCCACAGAATCCATGGACCTACTCACGGCCCTCACCGACCGATTACGAACCGCTGAGGGCGCGCTAGCGGACCCAGCGACCTCGGGCGAGTTCTGAGCGCCCACCCCCTCCGTCGGCGACATCGAGAATCCGCTCATGCAGGATGGCTCTCGACGTTGCCTGCGTCAGCGCACGGCGAGCACTTGTCCGGACTTCGGGCGGGTTCGGATGGCGCGGAGGTCGTGGTCGGGTCAGAGTCGGGCGGCGATCGGGTACATGGTCGCGAATGTTGTCGATCGCGTGCCGCATCCGGCGCATTCGAAGTGCACGCCGAGGTCGAAGAAGTAGTGGATGCGGAAGTAGCAGGTGTCGCACATGAGGTCGGCGGCGCTGGGGTGGCAGCATGCGCGTTTGCGGACGTGCCATTCGGCGCGATGTCGGCAGGGGATGTCGTCGAAGCGGAAGGTGCAGGCCGGGAGTGGGTTCAGCGATTCGATGATGTCTTCGAAAGTTGTTGGGGCCGTTGCGGTGTTCATCGGCGATGCCCTCCCTACTGCGTTATCGGATATATGCGGGCGGGGGCGATGACTCGTGCGTCCACACATGGGGCTAATCGATAGCTGAGGATTTGCCGTTACGGTGATATGTAGCACGTCGCTGGTTCGTTCGGTTGCCTGAAGCTAGCTGACCTGTGCGGAGTCGGGAACGAACGCGCGTGACGAGCCGAGGACGACCGGAATGTGCTGGTAGCCGCGCAGATTGGCGAGTCTGCGGTGCGGTGCGTTTGCTTCGATTCTCGGCGCGCCGTCGATCTCGGTGTCGCACAAGGCCGTTCGACTGGTCATCTGCACCGGGCTGTCGAAACGTAGCATCTCCTCGATTGCAGCGGGCCAGCGGTGCGGTTCGGCGCGCAGCAGCTCTCGACGATCCGGTCGTGCAGCCGGGCGACGGCGCGCGGAGTGAACGTCTGTGCGACGGTCTTGCGGTAGCGGGTGTGCTCGGGCGGATCCACCACCAGCATCGACGGCGGGTCGACCGGGCTGGCCAATTTCCCATCACGCTACGGCGGCACATCACACCGTGGTCGCAGCTGCGGCTCCTACCAGGGAAGGGGCCGCACTCGCGCCGCGTGCGGTGTCAATGGATCAAACCCGGCATGCCGGTGATAGAAAAGGCGCATAATCCGGTCACCGGCTGCTCGGCGGTTTGGAAGGTGGCGACGACAGTGAGTACCACTCAACTGGAAGCTGTTCGACCGTATCCGGCCCGTACCGGGCCGAAGGGCTCCTATATCTGGAAAATGATCACCACCACCGATCCGAAGGTGCTGGGGATCATGTATTTGACCACCTCGATGACCTTCTTCTTCATCGGTGGTCTGATGGCACTGCTGATGCGCGGCGAGCTGGCGCGGCCAGGCCTGCAGTTCCTGTCGCCGGAACAGTTCAATCAGCTGTTCACCATGCACGGCACGATCATGCTGCTGTTCTACGCGACCCCGATTCTGTTCGGCTTCGCCAACTGCGTGCTACCGCTGCATATCGGTGCGCCGGATGTGGCGTTCCCGCGGCTGAACGCCCTGAGCTACTGGCTGTATCTGTTCGGCGCGACGATCGCGACGGCGGGTTTCGTCACCCCCGGTGGTCCGGCCGATTTCGGCTGGACCGGCTACGCACCGCTGAGCACCATCGAGCACGCGCCCGGTGTCGGTGCGGATATGTGGATCATGGGGTTGGCGTTGTCCGGTCTCGGCACCATTCTCGGCGGCGTCAACATGATCACCACGGTGATCTGCCTGCGCTGTCCCGGTATGACCATGTTCCGGATGCCGATCTTCACCTGGAATATCCTGGTCACCAGCATTCTCATTCTGCTGGCCTTCCCGATTCTGACCGCGGCGCTGATGGCGCTGGCGTTCGACCGGCATCTCGGCGGGCACATCTACGACACGGCCAACGGCGGGGTCCTGTTGTGGCAGCACCTGTTCTGGTTCTTCGGCCACCCCGAGGTGTACATCATCGCGCTGCCGTTCTTCGGGATCGTGACCGAGATCTTCCCGGTGTTCTCGCGCAAGCCGTTGTTCGGGTATACGACGCTGGTGTACGCGACCTTGGCGATCGGCGCGCTATCGATCGCGGTGTGGGCCCATCACATGTATGCCACGGGAGCCGTGCTGCTGCCGTTCTTTTCGTTCATGACCTTCCTGATCGCGGTGCCGACCGGGGTGAAATTCTTCAACTGGATCGGCACCATGTGGCGCGGCCAGTTGACCTTCGAGACGCCGATGCTGTTCTCGGTCGGATTCCTGGTGACGTTCCTCTTCGGTGGTCTGTCGGGCGTCATCCTGGCCTCCCCGCCGCTCGACTTTCACGTCACCGATAGCTATTTCGTGGTCGCGCACTTCCACTACGTGCTGTTCGGCACCATCGTGTTCGCCACCTTCGCGGGCATCTACTTCTGGTTCCCCAAGATGACCGGCCGCCTACTCGACGAACGCCTGGGCAAATGGCACTTCTGGACCACCCTGGTCGGTTTCCACACGACCTTCCTGGTCCAACACTGGGTCGGTGCCGAAGGTATGCCACGCCGCTACGCCGACTACCTGCCCAGCGATGGATTCACCGCGCTGAACACGATTTCCTCGATCGGCGCGTTCATCCTGGGCGCCTCGATGCTGCCGTTCATCTGGAACGTCTTCAAGAGCTTCCGCTACGGCGAAGTGGTCACCGTGGACGATCCGTGGGGTTACGGCAACTCACTGGAATGGGCCACCTCCTGTCCGCCGCCGCGGCACAACTTCTACGAACTGCCGCGGATCCGCTCCGAACGTCCGGCCTTCGAACTGCACTATCCCCATATGGTCGACCGGATGCGCGCCGAATTGCATGTCGGATGGGGTGCGCAGGCCAAGCACGCCGCGGAGGTCGCGGAACAGTCGAAGACCACGGAAGCTCCTGCGGCAGAACCGTAAGCCTTCCCGCGGTCTTGGACAGCAGAGTCAGTGCGCTTGTGATCCGGCGCGGCGCTGGTAGCGCGCACAGGCGCGGTCATGGGCCGTGCGCAGCAACTCCCGGACCGAGTCCGCGGTCCGCGTGTCCGGGTTCACCACGGCCAGCCACCCTGCGCTCCCATAGACGGGGTGCGCCAGCACGGTGTCGACCATGCTCGGGTCAGCGCCGCTGACCGGCGTGCGGGGATCGTGGCCGGTAAACCGGATGAAGGCGTCCTTGCCGGCGCTGATGTTCAGGCGGAAGGCGCCGGGTCGGTCGAGCCGGGATCCGTCGTCATCGGGGTAGTCCTTGGTCACGATCGTCGCGAACGGTTGGGTCGTGGTCGGGACCTTGCCATCGGGTGCGTAGTAGAAAAACGTGTCCCCCCAAGCGATTTCGGGTGAACCGTCGCCGGGCTCGGGCCGCAGCGTCAGCACCCCGCCGAGGGTCTCGATGAACTCAATGATCTCGTCGATGCTCATGTGTTCTAGCGTTACATTGAAGTGCTTGTGGAGACTTGTGGACCGATTTCCGGAGGTGAGCATGTGAAAAGTCGCAACTTGCCACGCGTCCGCACCAGCGACGTCGCGCAACGTGCCGGATACTCCGTGCAGCAGGTGCGCAATCTCGAGCGCGATGGCGTGCTGCCGCTGGCAACGCGCAGTCCTACCGGTTACCGGATCTATGACGAATCCCATGTGCGTTCCGCGCAGGCCTATCGAGCTCTGGCGGCGGGCACCGGTCCGACCGACGCCAAGAAGATCATGCGCGCCGCGCACGCGGGCTCGGGCCTGTTCGCCCTCATGGACGCGGCACACGCTCGATTGGACCGGGAGCGCCGCGATCTCGCGTTGGCCAGGGCCGCCGCCAGGGCGATCACCGACGAGCCCATCGATGATGTGCGGCCATCGGATGCGATGAGCATTTCCGAGTTGGCGAGCGCGCTCGGCGTGCGCACCTCGACACTGCGGCACTGGGACGCCGTCGGGCTGGTCACGCCCGGTCGAGCCACCACAGGGACAGCGCGCAGCTACCCACCCGACGACGTGCGCGATGCACGGATCGTGCACCAACTGCGCTTGGCCGGATACCGTATCCCGCAACTCCAGGCGCTGATGCCGCAACTGCGAGCTGCACGCCGCTGGGACGATGTGATGGCCGGCCTGGCCGCCCGCGACGCGAGCATCGAAGCCCGCTCCAGGGCCCTCCTCGCGGCGGCCGCCGCCCTCGGCGCACTGATCTCCCTGTAGCGCATGCCCATATCCGGGAAGATGAGCAGCACATTCTTCTTCGGCTGTCCGGCGACCCGCGTCGTCGTGCCTGCGATCTTGCGCTTCGAATCGGCGATGAGCTGTTCGGCGCGCCGGGTACGTCGAAGATGGTGCCGAAATCGCGCAGCATGGCGTAGCTGTCCTCGATGGTCGGGATTCCGGTGACCGCGCCGGTCACACCGCAATTCGCCCGGGGCACAAAGGAATTGGCGCCCACGCTGGACAGCTCCGCGCGGGTGGCGAAGCCCTGATCGGCCGAGAATCCGCCGCCTCGGTGGAGATGGCTCGTATTGTGCACAAGTGTGTGATCCTCACCACGAATTCGGGCTCCGCCGTCGACCCGCCGGAGCCCGGCTGATCGGGCATGGCGCGCTCCTCTGTACAGACCCGGCGGACCCTGCTTCACTTGTGAGAAAGGTCTGTACCCGGACCTCAGGAGCGAGCGCATGTCCACCCACTTCGCCGCTTACCCGGCAGGTCGACCCGCCGACCGTGACGGACCGGAACACGGTGAGCGCGTCGATCTTTCGACCATGCCCGGTGCCCGGATCATTCAGTTCGCGGTCAGCCACCCGCGTGGTGACGTGACGCTCATTGTCGTCGCGGGTGAAATCGATCTGTGTACCGCGCCGCGTCTGCGAGACATGTTGTTGCGCGCGTACGGTTCTCGGGTCTCGACCATGGTCGTCGATCTCTCGCCGGTCACCTTCTTCGCCGCCGCCGGGCTGACGACGCTGATCGAGGCCCAGGCGGCGGCGGAACAGGCCGCCGGCCGAATGGTATTGATCACGACGGTGCGCTGTGTCGATCGCGTCATCGAGATCACGGGGTTGTCCACGACTTTCCGCCGCGTCGGCTCGCTGGCCGCGGCGCTCGCCGAAACCGCGACCGGGTGTGAAGCCGGGGTATAGGCACCCCGGTGCTCTCAGCGGCGCCGTGCCTCCACGCGAGTACGGGCGTCGGCAATCCGTTCCTGCGCTTGCGCGACACGTTCCTGGGCTTTGTCGAGGCGGCGCAGGGCCCTATCGACCCGCGGCTGTGCTTTTTTCGCCCGCCGCTCGGCCTTCGCGGCAAGGCGAGTGCCACGCTTGTGCGCCTGCTCGGTGAGCTCCGCACCGCGTTCGCGAGCGGTCGAGGCCAGCTCCGGCCCACGCTCTTTAGCGATTTCAGCCAGTTCCGCGCCACGGTGCTGCGCTCGTTCGGCCAGTTCCGCGCCACGGTGCTGGGCGATTTCGGCGAGTTCCGTACCACGGTGCTGCGCTCGTTCGGCCAGTTCCGCGCCACGGTGCTGGGCGATTTCGGCGAGTTCCGCGCCACGGTGCTGCGCCCGTCCGGCGAGATCCGTACCGCGGTGCTGGGCCTTTTCAGCGAGTTCCGCGCCGCGTTCCCGTGCCGCCGAGGCGACTTCGGGCCCGCGTTCCCTGGCAATCTCGGCGAGTTCCGCCGCCTTCTCGGCCAGCTTCGCGCCACGTCCCTTGGCGAACTCGGCCCATTCCGGGCCGTGTTCCCGGACCGTCTCGGCTATTTCGGCACCGCGCTCCTGCGCGACCGCCGCGGCGACATCGCCGAGTTCACGTGCGCGGACCGCGGCGTCGTACGCATGTCGGCGCAGTGCCTCGCCCGTCGGCGAATCCGCCGCCGTCGCGAACGGCAAAGCCGCCGAGACCGCTGCGGTCGCATCGCTCGCGGCCCGTCGCCCCCGCCAGCCGAGCGACGGTTTACCTCCGGTATCCGCGCTGGCGATCATCAGACCGCCGAGCAGGCTCACATCCTTGAGGAAGGCGGTGCGTTTGGCCGCCTTGCGCTCCGGATCCTTCTCCGCCCAGAAGTCCTGTTCGGTGACCGTGGCGGGGATGACAGTCGCGGCGAGGACGAGCGAGGCGAGCCGCGGCACCTTGCCGAATGCCAGCAGCACACCGGCCGAGACCTGGGTGATCGCGGTGACCCGCACGACCATCCCCGGATCCGATGGCAGTTTCACGGCGACACTGTCGGGCAGCGATTGCTGGCCCTGCTGGACCAGCGCGGTCGCGGCTTGGGTGCGCGGTTCGGGGTGGACCAGCGCGTCGACACCATCGGCGACGAACGCGGTCGCCAGCAGTGGTCGGGCAAATCGGCGTAGCAGCATGATGTCCCTTTCCTCGGTGACCAAGGTTCGGGTTCCCGCGTTCCGTGCCGGCAAACAACAAGATCAACAAACCGGAATCAGGGCTTGACCGGTCGTTTTGCCGCGCTATATGGCCGTACCTCCGGTGCGGCCAAGAAGGTGGTGATGACGCTCGTCACGGTTTCGGGATCCTCCACCATCGGCAGATGGCCGCAATCGTTCAGCTGGATCCGGGTGTGCGTGTGCAGGGTCTCGTCGAGTTTAACGCCCGCGCGGGCCGACAGGATGCGGTTCTGTGAGCCCCAGATGGTGCAGATCGGCGGGAACCCGGGGCCCGGGGTGAACACGTCGAGGTCGGCGTAGGTCGGAAAGTCCTGCACCAGGCCGTGCAGCGCGAGCAGCCGACCCTTATCGCTCCAGTGCGCCATGAGGCGCGGCGAGTGGTGCAGCATGCGCCGCCGACCCTGCTCGCCGAGTTGATCGGCGAGGATCCGGGTCACGACGGCCTCGGGCAGGGCCAGTCGGCGGGCCACGGGGGCCAGCGGCAGCCTGGCATCGACCCAGGCCAGTCCGGCTTGGCGTCCGGCGCGGACGGTTTGCCAGGTCAGCGGGTTGCACAGCACGAGCGCGCGGACGTTGTCCGGACGCGTCATCGTGTACCGCAGCGAGGTGGCCGACCCGAGGCGGTTCCCGACCAGGACGACATCCGCGAGTTCGTGCGCGGCGAGGAAGGCTTCGAGCATGTGCACGTAGTCGGCGAGCCGGTACCCGTCCGCCGGCTGCTCGGATTCGCCGTAACCGGGCAGGTCGAGCGCGAAGACCTCGTGCCGGTGTCGTAACTCCCCGATCTGATCGTCCCAGATATGGCGTTGGGTGCCGGCGTTGTGCAGCAGGACGATGGGCGGGCCGCTGCCGACTTGGTCGTAGACCACGGCCCGGCCACGATGTTCGAAGCTCGCCACGTCGCCTCCTTGCGAGTGGGCAGGCGAACACGCTGTACGCCGGTACTTGCCAAGGTAGACCGAAATCGGCAGCGGCGAAGGCGAATTACCGCGCGCGCAAGAACCGACCCGTGCGACGCGTACCGAGTGCTGGACCGGGTTCGCCGTTGCCGAAGACGAATTCGCCGCCGACGAGTACCGCGGTGACGGTCGCGTCATTGCGGTTGACCATCCGCGAGAGATTGTCGAACGGTTCGATCGGACTTTCGGCGTAAGCCTCGACGGTCTCGTCCAGGTACGCGGGATCGATGACGACCAGGTCGGCTCGGTCACCGGGACGCAGATGGCCCGCGTCGATGCCGTACCAGTCGGCGAGTTCGCCGGTGATGCGGTGCACGGCGCGTTCCAGGGACAGGAACGGTCGGCCCGCGCGCTCGGCATCGTGTACGCGGCGCAGGAAGCGCAGCCCGAAGTTGTAGAAGGCCATATTGCGCAGATGCGCGCCCGCATCCGAGAAGCCCAGCTGCACACCGGGATCGGCGGCGAACTTATCCAGTACTCGCGGACGATGGTTGGAAATCGTTGTCCGCCAGCGCACTTTGTCGCCGTGCTCGACGACCAGGTCGAGGAACGCGTCCACCGGATGCAACCCGCCGCGATCCAGACCGACCTGACCGAAGGTCTTGCCGAGCACCGCGGAATCCGGACACTCGACGATTTCGGCGTCGAAGAAATCGCGATGCCAGACCCGGGGCCCGAACTTCTTGTCGTAGTCCTTGCGGAAGCGGCGGCGATAGTCCGCGTCGCGCAACAGCTCTCGGCGCTCATCCACCTGATTGGACAGATGCAGCGCGGCCGCGCCCGAACCGAACTCCTCGAAGACCGGCAGATCGATACCGTCGGAGTACACCTCGAACGGCACCGGCAGATGCTGCCAGCGGAAGTCGCCGCCCAGCCGGTTGAGCACCCGGGCGATCAACGGAAAGAGATGCGCGACAGCGGGAATGGCCTTGATATCGGCCGCCGAGAGCAGACTGACCTTGAGTGGCTTTCGGAAGATGCCGAGACTGCTGGCCGCCATCGCGACCAGGCTCTGCGGCCGGGCCACATCCGGACCGCCCTGTAGTGCGCGGCCGCGACGACGCAGAATCGTGTTGAGCCTGCGGCGCTCCCGGGTGGTCGCATAGGTCGAGGGCAGGGTGCGCGATCGGCAGACCTCACCGTCGAGCTTGTCGAACAGCAGCTGCTGGGAGGACATGCCGACGAAGCCCGCGTCGAGCGCCTCCTCGAGTTTTGCCGCCATCGCGTCGAGTTCGGCGTCGGTGGGCCGAATCTCCTTGCGGGTGGCGCGATCCAGGCCCATCTGGGCGGCGCGGATATCGGAGTGTCCGATGAAAGCGGCGAGGTTCGGCCCGAGCGGTAGTGATTCCAGCGCCTCGACGTAGTCCTGTGCCGAGGTCCAGGACTTGGTTTCGGTCATCGCCGCGATCACATATTCGCGCGGGATGGCCTCCACCCGACCGAATAGATCACCAGCGTCGGACGGGCCGACGTGCACCGTAGACAGTGAGCACGAGCCGAGCAGCACGGTGGTTATGCCGTGCCGGATCGACTCCACGAGTTCCGGGCGCTCCAGCACCTCGACGTCGTAGTGGGTGTGAATGTCGATCATGCCGGGCAGCACCCACTTCCCGGCGGCGTCGATGACGTTCGGACAGTCGGATTCCGCTAGCGGCTCGACCGAGATGACGGCGATGCTGCCGTCCCGGATGCCCAGGTGGCGGATGGCCGAGGGCGAGGCGGCGCCGTCGAACCAGCGCCCACCCTTCACGATGGTGTCGTACATGAATTCTCACAGCCCAGGATCAGCGGACAGCGCCTCGGCGATCCCGGCGCGCACGACCTTGCCGGTCGCGTTGCGGGCCAACGGTGTGGTGGTGAGCCGCCAGCGGGCGGGCACCTTGTAGTAGGCGATGCGCTGTTTCGCGAACTCGGCCAGCTCCTGTTCGGTTGTCGCAGTGGGACTTTCGATGACCACCAGGGCGGCGACCTGCTGTCCGAGGTCATCATCGGGCAGGCCGACGACCGCGCACTCGCGAACCGCGGGGTGCTCGTCCAGGCACTGCTCGACCTCGGTCGGATAGACGTTCTCGCCGCCGCGCAGGATCAGATCCGAACGCCTGCCGGACAATCGGAGCCGGCCCTGCTCGAGCACGCCGATATCGCCGGTGCGCAGCCAGCGGTCGGGGGTGATGGCGGCGGCGGTCGCGGCGTCATCGGCCCAGTAGCCGAGCATGACGTAGGGGCTGCGCACCCAGATTTCGCCTTCCACGCCTTCGGCGACCGGCTCGCCGAGCGCGTTGCGGATCTGCAGGTCGACTCCGATGACTGGGCGGCCCACGGTATCCGGGAACGCCGCGAGTTCGGCGGGTGCGGCGATCGTCGCCGCGGTACTGCATTCGGTCATCCCGTAACTGGTCACCAGCGCGGCCTTGGCGACCGGAAGTTGGTCGCGCAGTTGCTGTTGCAGTGCGGCCGAGGACGGTGCGGAGTTGAGCGAGAAGGCGGCCAGCGAGGACAGATCGTATCGGGACAGGTCGACCTCGAGCAGTCGGCCGGCCATGGTCGGCATCGCGCCCCAGTTGCTGATCCGCTCCCGCTCGATCAGCCGCAGGATCCGGTCGGCGTCGAACGCGCCCTGGTAGATGACGGCGGTATCGCCGGTCACCAGCCGTGGCAGCACCAGATTGTGCAGGCTCGCGATATGGAACAGCGGTGAGGTGAGCAGGAACCGGCGGCCCTTCGGACTCCCGTCGTCGACACCGCCCTGGAACGCGGCGGCGAGCGCGTCGTTGAAACGGTGATAGTCGATGACCGCCACCAGGTTTCGGTGCGAATGCACCGCGCCCTTGGGACGGCCGCTGGTGCCGCTGGTGTACAGGATGACCGCGGGATCGTCCTCGTCGACGGAGGTTTCCGGCAGCTCGCCGGCACCGAATTCGGCGATCAGGGCGGGCAGGTCGTGCTCCATGGTGAGCACCGGGACCTGGATGTCGAGCGCCGCCACCTGGGCCGCGCGTTTCGCGTCGACGATCAGGACGGCGGGGCGGGTGTGATCGACGCCGTAGGCGATTTCGCGCGGCATCCACCAGGCGTTGTAGCCGACCGCGATCGCGCCGATGGCCTGTGCGGCCCAGAACGTCACCACCCATTCGGGGGTATTCGCGGCGAGAATGCCGATCCGGTCACCCTTTTCGACGCCGTACCGTTCGCGTAACGCGCGAGCCAGCGCGCCAACGGCGGCGGCGTGTTCGGCATAGGACATCCTGTGGTCCTCGGTGACCAGATAGTCCCGATCGCCCAATGCGACCGAGGCCGCGAGCACCCCGCGCAACGACCGGACGCGGTCTTTCAGCACGGGAATCGGCGTGCCGAGCACATCCTCGACCGTCATCTCGAACTGACCACCCGGCCCGGTCAGCTTCGCCACGGCCGCGGCGGCCAGCGCATGTGGGTCGAAAGGCTTTGTCATAGATGGCACTTCCTCATGAGGTTCGGCTAGGGGACGAGGACGGCGCGGCCGGTGATCAGACCGCGTTCGAGGCGGTCCAGGGCATCGCGGCCCTGCGCGAGATCGAAGCGTTCGACCTCGACCGTGAGCCTGCCCGACTGCGCAAGGGCGACCGAGTCGAGCAGGTCGGATCTGGTGCCGCCATAGGACTTTCGGATCGAAGCGCCCCACGGCCAGCCGGGTCCGCCCGCTGGTCCGGCGGTGATCTCGGGCGCACCGCCACCGAGTCCGATCATGCGGTACGCGCCGTTGGGGGCCACCGACTCCACCGCCAGGGTGGCGGTCGCGTCGACACCGACGAAATCGAAGACGGCATCGGCACCACGACCGTCGGTGCGGTCCAGGATCTCTCGCGCGGAATCGGCCCCGGCGATCAGCCCGTCGGCCGCGCCGCAGCGAGCAGCCAGGGCGAGCTTCTCCTCGCTGACATCCACCGCGATCACGTGCGTCGCGCTGGTCGCGGTGAGGATCTGCACCGCGACATGGCCGAGCCCGCCGATGCCGATGACCACCGCCACCGAGCCCGGCCGCAGCTGCGCACGCGCGCCGTTGATCGCGTGATAACTCGACAGGGCGGCATCGGCCAGCGGTGCCGCCTGCAGGAAATCCAGATCGCCAATGGGTACGAAAGAGCTGGCCGGGATGCGGATGTACTCCGCCATGCCGCCGTCCGGACCGAGCCCGGGGCACGGCGGCATCGCGGTGCGACCGGCGGCGCGGCAGACATTCTCGTTGCCGCTCACGCACTCTCGGCAGACGCCGCAGGACCAGCACAGGTAGACGATGCCGCGCTCACCGGCCACGCGGCCCTCGACAGCGCCGCCGACCGCCTCGATGGTGCCCGCGACCTCGTGGCCCAGTGTCAGCGGCTCCTCGCGCATCTTGAACGGAATGTGCAGCACATGCAGATCGGAGTGGCAGATGCCCGCCGCGCCGACCCGCAGCAGCAGCTGCGTCGGCCCGATCTCGGGCACCGCGACTTTGCGCAGTTCGAGTACACCCGGATCGGTCAGTTGCAGTGCCCGCATCATGATCGGTCTCCGCGCACCGCCGCGAATGTCGCGCGCAGATAGGCGTCGGCGCGTGCGGAGCCGATGAGTCCGGGCGCCATCTTGTTCATGGTGTAGGCGAAGGTGACTCGGTGATCGAGGTCGTTGACCACGATGGCGCCGCCGAATCCGGCCCACCAGCAGACCCGGCCGCCGGGAACCTCCGGTGCGGTCTGCGGCTGGGGGAGGCCGTAGCCGAGGCCGAAGCGCAGCGGCAGTAACAGCGCCAGATCCGGGCCGTCGGATTGCTGTTCGAAGATCAGCTCGATCGTCTTCTCCGACAACAGCCTTCGGCCGTCCAGCTCGCCGCCGCAGGACACCAGCGACTGCACGCGGGCCACCGAATGGGCATTGCCGTGCCCGTTCACCGCGCCGATCTCGGCCGCACGCCACCCGGCGCTATTGGCCTCCGGGATATCGAGCAGCGGGCTGGTGAGCGTCTTGACCAGGATGCTGTCCTGATCGAGTGAGGCCATATCGAATTCCAGCAGCGGCGGCGGGATCAGCGGCGCGATGCGGTGGTGATGTTCGGGACCGGTGCCGATATGGAAGTCGGCATCCAGCGGTCCGGCGAGTTCTTCGGCGAAGAACTGTCCCAGGGTGCGGCCGGTGATGCGGCGGATCACCGCACCGATCAGGTGACCGTAGTTCAGTGCGTGATAGCCAGATGCGGTGCCCGGCTCCCACCACGGCTCTTGGGCCGCGAGCCGGGCGCTGGCCGCCTCGGTGTCGTAGATATCGGCCAATTCGATCGGCGGCTGCCAGCCGGAGACGCCCGAGGTATGGCCGAGCAGCTGGCGAATCTCGATATCGCCCTTGCCATTCGCGGCGAATTCCGGCCAGTAGTGCGCGACTTTCTGCCGCACATCCAGTTCGCCGCGGTCGACGAGCAGCAGTGCGGACAGCGCGGTCATGGTCTTGCTGATGGAGAAGACATTCACCAGGGTGTGCTCGGTCCACGGTTCGGTGCGTTCGAGATCGCGGTGCCCGCCCCAGATATCGACGACCGGTTCGCCATCGACGGTGACGCAGATCGATGCGCCGAGCTCCTCGCCCGACTCGATCTGATTCGCCAATTCCGTTCGGACATCGGCGAATTGGTCGGTGCAGATGCCGGAAATCGTCATCGGCCCGCTCCTCACACGCGCTCGAGCGCTCGAGCGGGCACCGGCAGCGCATTACCCGTGGCGGCGGCACGCTTCGCGCCCCGGGCCATCTCCTTGTTCATATCGCGCACATACGCCTCGAACTCGATCTGGATAGTGTGCCGGGGCGAGTCGTAGTAGCGCCCGCTCCTGCGCTCTTCGGCGACGCGGATCGCCTCGTTCATCTGCGCCTCCGAAGGCGGCAGGTACTTGCCGGTGAGATACGCGGCGACCAACTTGCTCTGCTGCTCGGCGAAATTCACCAGGGTCGGCAGCGGTTGGGCCAGGCCCAGGTAGAACAGGTTGTCCACACCCGGTTTCATCATCTGCTCGAACAGCGGAATGCGATTCTGCTCGTCGGGCACCAGCTTCGGATCCGAGAAGAACGGGAAGCTGATGTGGTAGCCGGTGGCGCAGACGATCACGTCCACCTCCTCGGTGCTGTCGTCGGCGAAGCGCACGCGCGGCCCCTCCAATGCGGTGATGGCCGGTTTGAACGCGATATCGCCGCATCCGGCGCGATGCAGGAACTCCTCACTGGCCGAGGGATGCGCCTCGAACGGCTTGTGATCCGGTTTCGGTAGCCCGTAGAACTCCATATCGCCGCGGAACTTGCGGACGAAGCGCTGCTTGAGCTTCATGCTCACCTTGCGCGGAATCCACGGCGGCACACTCTGTTTGTCACCGACTTTGCCGTTGACATATTTCGGCAACACCCAGACGCCACGTCGCGCGGAAACGGTGAGCTTCGCCGCGACGAAGCGCTGGGACAACTCCGAGGCGATATCCAGCCCGGAGTTTCCCATGCCGACCACCACGACATTCTTGCCGCGCATATCGACCGGGTCGAACGGATCGTTGTAGGCGTGGCTGTGCATCAGCACGCCGTCGAATTCACCCGGATAGTCGGGGGTGCGCGGATCCCAGTGGTGGCCGTTGCAGACGATCAGCACATCGTAGCCGCGGGTGCGGCCGTCGCTCGCGGTCACCAGCCAGCGGCCGTCGTCCTGGCGCTCGGCCGCGGTGACCTTGGTATTGAACAGGATCTTATCGCGGAAGCCGAAATGGTCGACGTAATCCTTGAAGTACTGGAACAGCTGCGAATGGTGTGGGAAGTCCGGCCATTGCGCGGGCGCCGGATAGTCCTCGAAGGCGAGCCGGAATTTGCTGGTGTCGATATGCAGCGATTGGTAGCAGGCCGACATGCCATTGGGGTTCTTGAAGTACCAGTTGCCGCCGACCTCATCGCTGGCCTCGAAGACATCGAACGGAATATCGAAGTCCTGCAGGCGTTTCGCGGCGGTGATGCCGGAGGGGCCCGCGCCGATGACGCATACCCGGGGCAGATTGCGTTGAGTCAATTCGCTAGTCCTCGTCTGAAAGCGTGCCCGTCACCCGCTCGCGGCGGGCGCCGGATGCGGCGCCCGAACCATCCACGGCCGCCTGCGACCGTGGAGTGACGTAGGCAACAAAATAGCACTGACTAGACTTGCTGTCTAGTGAATGACATGATGTCTAGCGAAGGTTGTATCGAGACTTTCCGACGACCCGATACGAGGTAGCCGCACACATGCCGACCAAGTCGAACCCGCTGAGTCTGCGCGAGGAGCAGAAGCTGCAGACCCGCGCGAAATTGCTGGAGGGCGCGAAAGCGTTGTTCGCCGAACGGGGCTATGCGGCGGTCCGGGTCGACGACATCGCCGCCGCCGTCGGCTGCAGCCGCGCCACCTTCTATCTGCATTTCGCCGGCAAGCAGGAGTTGTTGCGCGCCATCGCCGAACAGGGCACCGTGCCGACCGCACTGCACTTCTACGAGGATCTGGACCGGGTGCTCGACACCGGATCCCGCGCGGATTTCGTGGACTGGGTCACCCGCGCGATCGAATGGTTCCACCAATACAAGGATCTGTTGCCCGCCTGGGACGAGGCCACCGCGCTGGAACCGGAGTTCCGCGAGATCGCCCGTCAAGGCATTCTGGCGCTGCCGAATGCGATGACCTCCTACCTCGCCCGCTGGCCGGCGGATCGGCAGGACGAGGCCCGCCTGCGGGTGGAACTGCTTGTCGCTCAGCTCGAACGCTTCTTCACCCGCTGGGCCATGCAGGGCACGATCGATGTCACCGCCGACCGAGCCGCCGAGGTGCTCACCGATATCTGGTTCCCGGCTCTGCAAGCGCCCGCGACGTAGGCCGATTGAATGTAGCTCAATGTTCGCTGGGTCTTCGGATCTCGGCCGGTCATGGGCGGATTCGGTGGTGGCCTGTGAATTTGTCGGTGGTGTACGGCATCATCTGTGCACGCAGCCATCCACGAATACCGCTCGGAGTGCCCATGCCGTCCCCAAGAACGAAACCACAGCCGTTGTCGGACACTGAGATTCAGCAGATCGCCACGGACATCGCGGTCGGTCGCCCGCCGATGGTGTGGTTCACCGCGGCCGCGGTGGGCGTGCCGGAGGGGAGGTCCGGCAAGGTAGTCGAGATCGGTGATCGATCCGAGAGCGACTTCCTGCGGGTGAAGCCGACCGGATCGAAGGATGTACTGTCCTTTTCTCCGACCGAAGTGACGTTGACCAAGCCGCCGCGGGAGAAGGCGGCAACCGCTAGCTCTGCCCAGCCGAAGTCGACAACCAGGAAGGAATCCACTGTGACCCAGCCGTCGACCTTGACGAGCACCGCGCCACCGTCCACCCCGCCGAGCCACGCATCGAGCCCGACCGCGCCTGCCGTCGCCCCGAAACCCGTTGCCCCCGCGGCGGATCCGGCCAAACCAGCCGCTCCCGCCGGTACGGCCAAGCCCGCCATCAAGGCGACCGCCGCCGCGCGCAGCAAGGCGAAGGCCCCTGAGGTCACCGTGACGCTCACCGGGACCGCGGACGGCGAATGGTCGGTCGACGTCGTCAGCGGTAAGAAGAAGTCCGTGCGCGGGCTGCCGGTGACCAGCTCCGCGGTCGCGCAGGCGGCCAAGGTACTGCATCCAGAGGTGGCCGAGGTGGTGGCCGGAATCCTGGAAGCGGCCCGGGTGGTGCAGGAATCCAAGGTGCAGCAGCTGCAGGCGGAGCTGGAAGAGGCCCGCCGCATGCTCGAGGAGTTGTCCGACTAGACCGCCGTGCTGGCGGAGGTGCCGTTGGCGCTGTGCGACCGGCCGCTCGGGCGCCAGATCCGGCGTCCCGAGTCGGCGGCGCTCTGGCGTGCGTCCGCGCCGTGGCGCGGTTCGTCGTGGAACGCGTAGCCGAGGGAGTATTCCTTCGCGTGATACATCGCCGAATCCGCGTCTCGGATGAGGTCGTAGATGGCGTCGTCGGAGCTGCGCGGGCTGCCGCAGGCCAGGCCGACACTGGCGGTGATCGGTATCTCGCCCGCGCTCAGCTCGAACGGCCGAACGAAGGCGCCGAGTAGTCGTTCCGCGAGCATGGCGGCCTCCTGTCGGTCGAGCGGCGCGAGCACCACGAACTCGTCGCCGCCGTAGCGGGCCACCACATCGTCGCGCCGGATGACCCGCCGGATCCGGGAGGCCGCGTTCGCGATCAGCTCGTCGCCGACCGCGTGGCCGTAGCTGTCGTTGACCATTTTGAAGCCGTCGAGGTCGATGAACAGCAAACACAGCGGCTGTTCGATCCAGTACTCCCGGTTGCGATTCAGCGCGCGCAGCAGGGCGGATCGGTTCAGCAATCCGGTGAGCATGTCGTGATCGGCCTGGTACTGCGCGCGGCGTTCACTGCGCGCGCTGCGCACGATGGCCCGCTCGCTGCGCACCAGCACACCGATCAGCAGCAGCGCGCACAGCGAGGAAACCACCACCCGATCTAGGGTGTCCAGGATGGAACCGACCACCGGAATCAGCGAGGCCACGATCAACGCGACCGCGATGAAACTGGCCCGCTGCCGCGAGTGATGCGGGTGGATGCGCCGCGGCGCACCGAGGGTCGCCATGGTCGGGTGCAATGCCGCGATGCCGACGATCAGATAGGCCACCAGCAGTGGCGCCAGCAGCATCTCGTGCGCGACGGGTGCGCGGCCGACGGTGTCGAGGCTGTAGCCGAGATCGCCGACCAGCACGGCGATCAGGCCGACGTGCAGCAGTTGCAGCGAGGTCTCGGATCGGGTGGCGGTCGCGATGGAGTGGGCGATGAGGGTCAGCAGCAACGCGTCGAGCACCGGATAGGTCGCGGCGAGCAGGGTGTTCGCGGTGGCGGCATGTGATTGCAGGATCGGTGAGATCAGGAAGGTCCACGAGGCGAGCAGTGCACCGAGTCCGATGAGCGCGGAGTCGAGCAGCAGATCGTAGTTGGGCCGCACCTGGCGCGGGCGCAGCCACAGCGTCGCGGCCACGCCGATGCCGAAATAGCCTGCGAGAGTGAACAAGTCGTCGATCGGGCGAAGCGCGTTATGGTCGAACTCCCGGGTGGCCGTGCCGGCGGCGAACAGTACAGCCGAGGTCGAGAGCAGATACCAGGGCAGCGGTCGTGCCGGTCGGAACCGCCGCAGGCCGAGGCCGATCATGGTGAGCGATCCGATCACCACGACGGCCATGGTCATCAGCGTCAACGGCCGCGAATCGACGAAGAGCAGCATCGCGAGCCCGATCGCGGAGACCGCGAGAAGTATGGCGCACCACCGGATTTCCAGGCGGTGCCGAGCGGTTGTCGGCTGCTCTTCGCTGGCTGTCATCAGCCCCCCTTGGTCGCTCCATCCCCAGTGAACCTCGCCGCGTAGTAGGTCTGCGAATCCTCCACCGCGACTTCGACGTTCGCCTGCTGCTCATCGAGCACCGCTCGAATGCTGTCGGCGAAAGAAAACCGAGTGTTGTTGAACGAACAAATGTCCCAACCGACCGCGGCGCGCTCGGCCACCAGTACCTGGACAACTGATTTGATCATGGCATGGAACGCGGCGCCTTGTCGCGCACTTGGCGCAACAAGGGTGAATCCCGCGTAATAGATCGCATCGCGCGCCGCGTGCTCGGGATAGCGGGCGGCGAAGTAGTCCGGACTGATCCAGGGGACGGTTTCCAGATGTTTGGTCAGCGTCGTCACGCCGATGGGTTCGCCGGTCGCGGTGCGCGCGACATGTTTGGCGACCCGCGGGTCGACCATCTCCTCGTGGAACTCCGACCGGTGCAGGACCTGTCTGGCAATGGCCTTGGTGCGCAAGGGGCCGAAGGCCTCCTCGTACAGGTTGTGGAACATCTCGATCCGGTCGTCCGGAATGGTCGATTCGATAGTGACCGTCAGCGAGTGCCCACCCGTCGCCCGACCGCCACCCCGCACTGAATCGCGACGCGATGCTGTGTTCATCTGGGCCCCCACGGCGTGGTGTGGTACGCCGCCAGTACGAGGGCGCAGGTCGGCCTGCCGTCGGAGCGGGCCTCGGTGGTGCACAGCTGGATCGGGCCGAATCGCTGCGGCCGGTTGCGGGTCATATCGATCAGGCTGGATCGGATCAGCCGTGCGACCTCCGCGGCGGTATCGCCCTCGTGCTCGACGAAAAGCCCGGCGCCGGAACCGTCGTCGCGCAGGACCCAGCCGATGCCGGCGCCGGCCCGCTCGCCCGCGGTGTTCGCGTGCTGTGCGGCGTAGACGCAGTAGAGCCGATCACCCCAGGGGATCGGCTTGCGGACGCGCCCGGTGCGGGCCAGGGTGGCGCGTGGCGGAATAACCGATGACAGGCGAATCAAGTTGGCATCACCTACTCCCAGGTCACGCAGTGCCGCATCGAAGGCCGACATAGCCGTCGGGCCCACCCCTGTCGCCGCGCCGATCTCGATCGTCAGTGGAGCTCCGGAGTTACGCTGATCGCCGCGTTCCGGCCTGCCCATGGGCGGGAGTAGTCGATCGATCCACTGCAGCCCGAGCAGGCCGCCGCGTGGGGTCGTAAGAACCATAATGCCCTCCCGAAACCGTCGGCCGATTTTGCAGGCCGGTATTGCGTCAAATTCGACTCTGCGTCAAGGCGATCGATCGCGCACCTTCGACAACCGAAAGCACTGCTCCGGCGGCGTGTCTCGTAGGGTTGACCCTTGCTGGTTGCTGGGATGACGAGTGTGGGCACTGCGATGCGACGAAGTGAGGAATCCGTGCCGAAGTGGGTGGCGCCAGGGCGGGTCAACATCATCGGTGAGCACACCGATTACAACGACGGCTTCGTGCTGCCCATCGCATTGCCGCTGGTAGTCGAGTGTCTGGCCGAGGCGAGGACCGACGGCCGGGTCCGGGTGGTCTCGCGGCAGCGGCCGGGGGAGCCGGTGCTGGTCGCGGTGAGCGAGCTTGCCGCCGAACGGGATCGGGTGCCCGGATGGTCTCGGTATCCGTTGGGCGTTGTCTTCGAATTCGCCCGGCGCGGATATCTGCGTGACGGCGTTGACCTGCGGCTGGACGGTGCGGTGCCGATCGGCGCCGGGTTGTCGTCCTCGGCGGCGCTGTCCTGTGCGGTGGCGATCGCACTGCGAGATCTGTTCGCGCCCAGTGTCACCGATCGGGAGTTGATCGACCTGGCGCGTGCCGCGGAGAACGACTACGCCGGGGTGCCGACCGGACTGCTCGACCAGTCGGCGGCGATTCTGTGCACCGAAGGGCATGCGCTGTTCCTCGATGTGCGCGGGTTCGTCGCTGCGGAGCAGACCGCGCACGAACAGATTCCGTTCGATCTGGATCGCTTCGGACTCGAGCTATTGGTGATCGATACCGGGCAGCCGCACGCATTGATCGACGGCGGTTACGGACGTCGGCGCGCGCAATGCGAGGCGGCCGCCGAGGCACTCGGCGTGCCCGCGCTGCGCGATATCGAATCGGTGGCCGCCCTCGACGGCATCGGCGATGCGGTGCTGCGGCGGCGGGCGCGGCATGTGGTGACCGAGAATGCCCGAGTGCTCTCGATTGCTGAAAAGTTGCGAGGCGGTGCGGATCCGCGCGGGATCGGGCCGATCCTGACCGCGGCGCACGCCTCGCTACGTGATGATTTCGAGGTCTCGACACCGGCGCTGGATGCCGCGGTGGCCGCCGCGCTGGCGGCGGGGGCGCACGGCGCGCGCATGGTCGGCGGCGGGTTCGGCGGCAGTGTCATCGCGCTCGTCGACCGGGAGCGCACCGCGACGGTCGCGGACGCGGTGCGAAATCGGTTCGCGCGATCGGGTTTCGATGCACCGCGCATGTTCGTGGTCCTGCCGGGGGCCGGTGCGCACCGTGTCGGCTGAGCGACCGACCAAATTTTGTGCGTGATTGTGCCACACGCGTGCGGCACAATCACGCACAGTAGAAACGCACGACTTGCTCGACGCCCGGTTCATCGCCTGGAGGGACAACGCTGTGCCGCTTGCCGATTCGACCGTTTTCATATCAGCGCTGGACCGGGCCACGGTACAGGCTTCAACGACCCTGCGGCTGGATGCGGCGCCTGTCGACTACGCATTGGTCGCGCTGTATTTCCTGTTCGTACTCGGCATCGGCCTCTTGGCCAGGCAGCGGATCTCTTCGAGTATCGACTTCTTCCTATCCGGGCGGTCGCTGCCCGCCTGGGTGACCGGCCTCGCCTTCATCTCCGCCAACCTGGGTGCGGTCGAGATCATGGGAATGTCGGCCAACGGCGCCGAATACGGCTTCCCGACCTTCCACTACTTCTGGATCGGCGCGGTGCCCGCCATGCTGTTCCTCGGCGTGGTGATGATGCCGTTCTACTACGGCTCCAAGGTGCGCAGTGTGCCGGAGTTCATGCGGCGGCGCTTCGGCACCGGCGCGCATCTGGTCAACGCGTTGAGCTTCGCGATCGCGCAGGTGCTCATTGCCGGGGTGAATCTGTATCTGCTCGGTTCCATCCTGAATGTGCTGCTCGGCTGGCCGCTGTGGTTGTCGGTGATCATCGCCGCGGTCATCGTGCTCTCCTACATCACCCTCGGCGGGTTGTCCGCGGCGATCTACAACGAGGTGCTGCAGTTCTTCGTCATCGTCGCCGCGCTGCTGCCGCTGACCCTGGTCGGCCTGCACAAGGCGGGTGGCTGGGAAGGGTTGCGGGACAAGGTGACCGCGTCACCGGGCGGTGCCGAACAGTTGGAGTCCTGGCCGGGCAATGCGCTCAGCGGGTTCTCCAATAACTTCCTGTCGGTGATCGGCCTCGTATTCGGGCTCGGGTTCGTGCTCTCGTTCGGATACTGGACCACCAACTTCGTCGAGGTACAGCGCGCGCTGGCGACGCATTCCATCTCGGCCGCGCGACGCACTCCGATCATCGGTGCGTACCCGAAGATGTTCATTCCGTTGATCGTGGTGATTCCCGGCATGATCAGCGCGGTGCTGGTGCCGCAGATGCGCGAGTACAAGGCGGCGGTGACGGCCGATCCGAACTTCTCCGGCGATGTCACCTATAACCAGGCGCTGCTGTATCTGATGAAGGATGTGCTGCCGAATGGTCTGCTCGGCGTCGGGCTCGCCGGATTGCTCGCGGCGTTCATGGCGGGTATGGCGGCCAATATCTCGGCCTTCAATACAGTGTTCAGCTACGACCTGTGGCAGCAATATGTGCGCCGCGATCGGCCCGATGGGTATTACCTGACCGTCGGTCGCCTGGCCACCGTCGGTGCGACCGTCGCGGCGATCGGAACCGCGTTCATCGCGGGCAATTTCAGCAATATGATGGACTATCTGCAGACGCTGTTCAGCTTCTTCAACGCGCCACTGTTCGCGACGTTCATCCTCGGTATGTTCTGGAAGCGGATGACGCCGACCGCGGGTTGGATGGGTCTGGTCTGCGGAACCGTTTCGGCCATCATCGTTTTCATTCTGCATAAAACCGAAGTCTTCGAATTGTCCGGCCAGGGTTCGAGTTTCGTGGCGGCCGGTGTCGCCTTCGTCGTCGATATCGTCGTGAGCGTCGCGGTCACCCAGGTGACGCAGTCGAAACCGGATGCCGAACTCGTCGGTCTCGTGTATTCGGAGACGCCGAAGGAAATGCGTCACGATCCGGACGAGGCCGGCCTGCCCTGGTATCAGCGTCCGGTACTGCTCGCGGGCATTGCCCTGGTCCTGGTCATCGCCCTCAACATCTTCGTCGGATAAGGAGGCCAGCCGATGCTTTTCGATATCCGCACCATCGTCGGCACATTGCTCGGCAGTTATGCGGTCATCCTGATCGTAACCGGGCTGGTGCACGATACGGCCGCCGAGGAGGCCAAGACCGGTGGCGTGAACGTGAACCTCTGGGCGGGTCTCGGTATGGGCGCGGTGGCCATCGCCTTCCTGGTCTGGGTGCTGTTGCGCCCGGTTGCCGTGCCGACGAAGGGCGATGCGCCTGCCGCCGAGTCGGATTCGGCCCCCGAATCCTGACCAGCTCGGGGGCGAGATCGCGCAATGCTACGGTCGGAGCATTGCGAGACGTCGCGAAGCGGTTGCAGGAGATGACGATTGAGTCGAGCTGATTTTGTCGAGCCCCGGCCGTTCCCACTGCAGGCGACGCCGATCCACGTGCCCGATGCGGTGCTCGCCGATCTCCGGCAACGACTCGCATCGACGCGCTGGCCCGACGATGCGGGCAACGACGACGGATACTACGGCATCGACCGCCGCTACTTGCGGGAACTCGTCGAGTACTGGCACACCGACTACGACTGGCGCACGGCCGAAGCCGCGATCAACGCCCACCCGCACGGCGGCCACTTCATCCCCTGGGAAATCCCCGCTGAGCATGCTAGCCCGGTTGGACCCACAGGTGATCGGCGGATTCGATGACGGTAGGAAGCGACGCCCCTCGCCCCGATCGCCGGAGAGGGAGCGTATTCTGTTGTGGGGCAGGTTATTTCGACACGGTGGCCAGTTCCTCGTGCAGGTATGGGCTGATGTTGCGCATCGCACGTGCCACGTAGTCTTCCTTCTCGCCGACCGGAGCGACGTAGTGCAGAGCGCTTTCGGCCGCTTCGACACTTTCCAGGCGGGCGATCAGCCAGGCCACAAGGTAGTGCGATGCGAGGCCGGGTGTCAGGAACGCCGATCACCGCGGCCTGCACCACATCCGGATGTTCGTAGAGTAGTTCCTCGATTTCGCGCGGATAGACGTTATACCTCTGACGTGCCGTAGGTCGATCGGTAACCGCCGGAGCCCCTCACGCCCCGGCGGGATCCGTCAGACCGTGGTGCGCTTGCGTCCGATGCCGCCGACGACGACATCGACGGCGAGGAAGGCGAGCAGACTCAGCCCGACCAGCGGGACGAACCAGCCGACAACGAGCGCGGCCGCCACGATGGGCAGCGCCGGCCACGGCCAGGTCTGCCGCAATGCGCCCCGACGGGGTGCGCGCCCGATCGCGAACCGCGATGTGCCGCGGGTCGGCCGCCGCTTCCACCACATCAGATAGCCCAGCACCAGCACGGTGATCAGGCCGATCATCACGACCAGCAGCAGCAACTGGTTGAGCGGTCCGAACATCAAGCCCATGTGGAACTGGATGCCCCAGTTGGTGAGCTTGGCCATGAGCGGCCAGTCGGCATAGGCCAACTTATCGGTGACCGCGCCGGTCGCGCCGTCGACGGCGACCGCGTCGACGGTGTAGGTGCCGGGCATGCGCCGCTCCTTCGCCGCGAACGCCACACCGGACTCGGCCGGGATGCTGATCTCGGCGCCCTGGGTAACGCCATTGGCGCGCGCCGCGGCGTACACCCCGTCGAGCTGAGCGATCCGAGTCTGTGGATCGACCGGCGCGGGCGCGGGCGTGGCCGCACCGTCGTGGTGTTCAGCGTGCTGAGGTGCCTTCGCGCCAGGCATAGCGGTGCTCACCGCAGGCGTGGTCCAACTCAGCTGCTCGCGCAACTCGGTGATGTTCTCACCCGCGTAGGTCGACCAGGTCATCCCGGTCGCCGACAGCAGCAGGATCACCGGCAGGATCCAAATGCCAACGGCCCCATGCCAGTTCATCGACCGGCCGCGTCCCTGCTGCGAGCCATCCGGCGCCAGCAGCCAGGCCGCCGAGTTCCGGTTGCGGCGGCCGCGAACCCGGCGGATCCACAGCACCAGACCGGCCAGTGCGACAACCCACAGCCACGAGGCGGCGAGCTCGCTGTAGATGCGCCCGGGCTCGCCCAGATGCAGATCCCGGTGCAGCCGGTCGATCCAGGTGCGCAGCGGCAGTGCACCCGAACTGCCGTAGACGACATCGGTGCCGACCGGCTGCGCGGTGTACGGGTTCACGAATACGGCGCGCCGCTCGGACTCGCCGAGCGACGGGTCGTCGAACAGCACCCGAGTGGTGTCATCGGCCTCGGGCGCCGGAGCCACCGCGGCCAACTGCAGATTCGGCTGGGTGGCGACGGCCGCGGTGACCTGTTCGGCGAGCGACCGCGTTGCGCCGTTCGGCTCGACCTTCAGCAGGTCGTGCGAGGTGATGGATTCCAGCGTCGGGGAGATCGCGTAGAGCGCTCCGGTGACCGCGGCGATGAGGATGAACGGTGCGATGAAGATGCCGGCATAGAAATGCAGACGCATCGCGAGGGGGTAGAGGCCGTTGCGCGGCCGTTTGGTCGTTTCCGTTGCCGGAGCCGGTGATTCGGCATCCGGTGGATCGATATCGGTAATGCTCATGGTGATTCGTTTCTGGAGTGCGGAGAACCCGGAAGTCGTCGGACTTTCGCCGTTGCCGCGCGGATCATCGGAATCCGGCCCGTCGTCGAACGCCGTATTCATGGACGACGGTGGGGCCTGGGCGAATCCTGCGGTCGGCAGGCGACAGTCGGCGAATCATGCTTCGGGGGAGCCGATTTCACATCGTTGGTGCGAAACCCGAACCACCGAAGATGTTCGCGCGGTGACGACGACGCACCAGCGTGGCTGGTGCATCGGGTAAGGGATGTCAGAGACGAATGGCGAGCGGCGGACCGCGCGTACGCAGCGATTCCGCGGCGAAGATCCGCAGGACGACCCGATCGCGATGCGTCAGGAACGGCGGTACCGGGCCCGCGATCGCGGGCGGGTGATAGCGCATCGGCAGCACCCGCGACAGCACCGCGCAACCGATCCGATAGGCGGCTTCCGCGCCGCGGATCACCACGGCCGCGAGCATGGCCGCGACCAGGTGCGCGGTGAGCATGCCGGGACCGAGCTGGGCATCACCGTGATGCATCTGCCCCGAACTCCAGCCCATGGTGAGGTGGCCGAGCAGCTGACCAGCGATGAGCACCGCGATCAGCCCGACCGAGGTCTCGCGCAGCGGCGCGAGGCCGGCGACCAGCGCGCCGACGACGGCGCAGGCCGCCGCGAGGAGAACGAGCGTGGTCCCGCTCGGCGGCATCCCACCGGAGGCCCACCCATGGGCCGCAACGGAAATCGCACCGGAGATCGAACCGGCACCCGCGCCGCGCACCCGCGCGACGGCGCTGCGTTGCCCCGCAGCGGCCGGGCCGAACTCGATACTCACGCGCTGATGATAGCGGACCAATTGCGGCGGATTGCCGACCCGTACTGCGGCCGCAATCACAGGATGCGTCGAGTTTCCACATGGAAGGAAAACGAAAGCCGCACACCTCTCGATTTCCCACGGACCGCGATCACGCGGGAATCCGGCCCGGAAATTCGAAAGGGTGTGCGGCTGGCGGCGGAGTGAACTAGGTCGCGTCGATTTCCATTTCGATCAACGGCTTGCGCAACAGCTTGCCGGTCGCGTTGCGCGGCAACTCGTCCAGGAAGACGACCTCACGCGGCACCTTGTACCGCGCCAGATTCGCCTTGACGTAATCCTTGATCTCCTGTGCGTCGCGCTTGGACTCCGGACCCGGAACGACGAAGGCGCGCAACCGCTTTCCGAATTCCCGGTCGTCCACGCCGACCACCGCGGCCTCGAAGATGTCCTCGCGGCCCGCGATCAGATTCTCCACCTCGAGCGGGAAGACGTTCTCGCCGCCGGAGACGATCATGTCGTCGTCGCGGCCGTCGATGTAGAGCAGACCGTCGGCGTCGAAGTGCCCGACATCGCCGCTGGACATCATGCCGTCCACGATCTCCTTGGTGCGGCCGTCGGTGTAGCCGGTGAAGGCGAAGCCATTGTCGACGAAGATGGTGCCGGTGACATTCGGCGCGGTGATCGGCTTGCGGTTCTCGTCCAGCAGCACGATCCGGATGCCGACCGGCGCCTTGCCCGCGGTGGTCGGCGCCTTGCGCAGATCGTCGGGGGTCGCGACGGTCATGACCGCGCATTCGGTGGAGCCGTACAGGTTGTAGAGGCTGTCGCCGAAGTAGTCGAGGGTGCGGGTGACGACGTCGGGCGCGATGGCCGAACCCGCCGCGAAGATCACCTTGATGGTGCTGGGGTCGTACTCGGCCAGTACGTCGTCGCCGAGGTCGAGGATGCGCTGCAGCATGGTCGGCACCACGACCAGCGAATCCGCCTGGTACTGCGTGATATTGGCGAGCGTCTGCGCCGGATCGAACCGGCGCTGCTGGAAGATCACCCGGTTGCCGAGTGCCAGACCAAGGGTGAACTGCGACAGGCCGGTGCCGTGGAAGATCGGCGCGGCCATGATCATGGTGCCGTTGTTCGGCAGCGGAACCCGGTCGACGAACTGGGCCGAGGCGAACGGGCTGACCCGATCGCGCGGTGCGCCCTTCGGGGTGCCGGTGGTGCCGCTGGTCAGGATGACCATGCCGCCCGGCTTCGCGGGCGCGGGCACCGGCGCGGTGGAACGGCCCGCGATCAGCGATTCGATGGTCGCGACCGTCGGATCGACGTTGTCCTTCTCGTCGACCCAGGTGAGCACGCGGGGGATCTCGGCCGGGATCGCGCTCATCAGGTCGAGGAATTCGCTGTCGTGCAGTACGGCCTTGACGTTCTCGCGCTCGGCGACATCGGCGAACTGCGGTTTGGCGAAGCCGGTATTCATCAGGACCGTGCGGACGCCGAGCTTGCCGGTCGCGAGCAGGCTCAGCACCATGCCGCGGTGATCGCGCGCCAACAGGGCGACCACATCACCGGGCTTGATGCCCTGCGCTTCGAGACCACGCGCCAGCGCACTCGATTGCTCGTTGAGTTGGCCGAAGCTCACCTCGCCGCGTTCATCGACGATGGCGGCCGCGGTCGGCCTGGTCTGTGCCGCGTGCATGACGACACCGGCGAACGGGCCGAACTTCAGCACGTTGAACGCGGACCTGGCCGCGTGATCGGGTCGGAGCGGATTGAACAACCGCCGCTTGACCATGACATTCACGCCTTGGGCGAGATCGCCCGCCTTCCGGACGGGGCCATGTAACGCGGGCAGAGATAGAGACATTCGACAACGCCTTCCGCAGTCCGCCCACCGGGACCGGGGGTGGTGTGGACCGCAACTACGAGATCCAGTGCTGCCGCTAACAATAGCAAGCATCTGTAACCGGGTGTGTCATGTATCTCACCGGGTGGTCTCGCCAGCCGTGGGAAAGCATGGAAGCCGCTGGTAAGCCCCGGTTTCGGCCGGGGACTCGACTACGCCGTGACGTCGTACTCGACCAGTACGCGGCGCAGCAGCTTGCCGGTGGGATTGCGCGGCAGATCATCGAGGAAGACGACCTCGCGCGGCACCTTGTAGCGTGCCAGGTTCTCCTTGACGTAGGCCTTGATCTCCTCGCCGTCGGGGGCGTGACCGGGTTCGGGGACGACGAAGGCGCGCAGGCGCTTGCCGAATTCGACGTCGTCGACGCCGACGACCGCCGCGTCGAACACATCAGGGCGCTCCAGCAGCAGGTTCTCCACCTCCTGCGGGAAGACGTTCTCGCCGCCGGATACGATCATGTCGTCGTCGCGACCGTCCACCATCAGCAGACCGTGCTCGTCGAAGTGCCCGACGTCGCCGCTGGACATGTAGCCATCGATGATCTGCTTTTGCCTGCCGTCGGTATAGCCCTCGAACGGCGCGCCGCTGCGCACAAAGATGCGCGCGGTGGTGTCGATCGCGGTGACCTGCTTGTCGTTATCGTCGTAGAGCCGAACTTCGCAGGTGATCGGCGCGCGCCCGACGGTGCCGGGTGCGATGGCCAGATCCTCCGGGCTCGCGACGGTGGCGACGGCGCATTCGGTCGACCCGTACAGGTTGTAGAGGACCGGGCCGAAGATCTGCGTCGCCTTGACACACAGTTCCGGTGCGAGCGCCGAACCCGCGAGCAGAATGCATGTCAGCGATGTGGTGTCGTATTTGGCGCGGATCTCCGGAGCCAGTTCGGTCATCCGATGCAGCATGGTCGGCACCGCGACCAGCATCTCGGCCTTGTGGTCGGCCACCATCTTCAGCGTCGCCTCGGCGTCGAAGCGGCGCCGCACCACCACTTTGTTGCCCATCGCGGAGGCGACCAGGTAGGTGCCGAGGCCGGTGCTGTGGAAGATCGGCGACACGATGACCTGAGTTCCCTTGACCGGGAACGGAATTCGGTCCACCATCTGGGCGGTCGCCAACGGGGTCACCTTACTGCGCGGTGCGCCCTTGGGCAGGCCGGTGGTGCCGCTGGTCAGGATGACGAACCCGCCCGGCTTGGACGGCGCGGGCAGCTCCGCGGTCGAGTTGGCGGCGATCAGATCGTCGAGAGTCTGTGCGCCATCGGGTAATTCGGTGCCCTCGTCGACCCAGGTGAGGTAGCGCGGCAGATCGGTGGGCAACGCGTCGAGCAGGCCGAGGAACTCGCTGTCATGCAGGACGGCCTTGACCTTCTCGCGCGCACAGACCTCGGCGAATTGCGGCTTGGCGAATCCGGTGTTCATCAGCGCGACCCGCACGCCGAGCTTGCCCGCGGCGGCCATCGCGAGGATCAGGCCGCGGTGATCGCGCGCCAGCACGCCGACCACGGACCCTTCGGTCAGATTCGCCTGCCGCAGTCCGCGCGCGATCGCGGTCGACTGCTCGTCGAGCTGGCGGTAGGTCAGCTCACCGCGTTCGTCGACCAGTGCGGGGGAGTTGGGCGCGACGCGGGCCGAATGCCGGATCAGCGTCGCCTGCGGGCCGTAGACCTGTGATTCCTTGACCGTCCGCAGCGTCTCCAGCGGCTTCTTGGGATCGCTGACCCCGCGCGAGCGCAATACCCCGAATGCCTTCGCAACCTCCAGCGCGTGCGCCAACTTCATCGTCGAACACCTCCACCAGGAACTCGCGTCGGCACACGACCTAGCGATATCGAACATGCGTTTCTGTTGCTCAACCGTATCAGCGGCAGTGTCATGGATCACACATTGCCGCCGAATCGCGCCCGGCCTGCGGAGATGTGGGTGGCGGCGCGTCCCGATCGTGGCTCGGATCGGGCCGCGCGGCCGCCGGTCAGCGCAGCTCGTAGCTATCGCGCGAGAGCGTGAACGCGTGGTAGGTGCGCGTGTTGGTGCAGGTGACATCCGAGGTCGAGCTCACACAGCGCAGATCACCCCGGACGTAGGCCTCGCCATAGGACAGAATCGGCAGGCTCTCGTCGCGGATGGTGTCGTTGTGACACACGATGATCGGGATCGCGCCGTTGCGCATAGCGAACCGGTCGCCATAGCTGCCGTGGCAATCCTCGGGGCGCGGTGGGTTCGCATAGGCGTGATCATTGATCTCGCACGCGACCGCCCCACCACCGGACACGCAGGTGATATTGCCGGAGGGCGACCGGAACCCCTCGGGCGTATAGGTCGGTTCCGCCGCGGCACTACCCGCACCGAATACCGCGATGGTCGCGAAGGCAATCGTCAGAACAGGGCGGACAAGAGGAGTGGTCATGTCGAGCTCTTTCCATGGTCAGTTGACTGTGCCGACCACGCTCCGCCCCGCACCTATCACCGACATCTCACCCGCATTTCATCCCATCTCGAACCCTATCCCCCAGCATGATCCCTACCGCCGGGCCGTCGCGAGGGCGACCAGTAGCGGCACGACGCGGTTGGGTGGGACTTCGAAGCGGCCTCGGCCTACGGTGTGTAGCCAGCCGGTGGCGGCTAGTTGGCGTAGGTGGTGGTAGATCTGGCCGGAGGTGCCGACCTCGTCGAGGTCGGTGAGTTCGGCGGCGGTTCGGCTGCCGCGGATGATTTCTCGCAGGATTCGTAGTCGGACCGGACTGCCAAGGGCGGCAAGGCATTCGGCGGCGTCGTCCCAGTCGTAGGCGACGATGTCGTCGGTACTGAACTGGACCTGCCAGCCGAACTGCTCATCGCTGGGTAGTCGACCCGATCCGGCGAACATCACCCCGCCGTTGCGCTCGTCCGCGAACTCCTCGTGGAGACCTCGCAACGCCCAACCCTCCGGCGCGGCGGATCCATTCGCTGGCCCATTGCCATCCCGGGCGAGCTCCAGGGCCGCGAGTCGCCGTTCCAGCTCCGCTAGTCGTTCTTCCAGGCTCACGAGGGCAAATTTACGGAATTACGTAATTGCTGGCAATGGTTCAGCATCGGGGTTTCGCTACGCGAAAGCCCGGCACAGCATGCGGTGCCGGGCTTTCGCGTCAGTCGGCGGTTAGTTGTAGATGGCGCCGAAGGAGGGGACGGAGATGGTGCCGAGTTGGTACTGGAAACCATCGGGATTGGCATCGCTCACCGGAACCGGCGAGCGGTGCCGCAGTGATCCGTAGACCGCCGCGACGACCAGGCCGCCGCCGGTGTCCAAGGCGCGTGTGCGGATGGTGGTGTCCATCGGGGCATCCTCGTGTTCGTAGAGCGCCTCGGTGCCACTGCGGCCGTTGGACAGGTTGATCCAGAGCACCTCGAGCCTGGCTCCGTCCTGGTTCGGGGCGATGGTGCCGGGTCCGCCGAAGAAGCCGAGGCGGAAGCCGTCGAGCCCGAGTGCGATACCGGATCCGTAGACGCCGGGGCCCGCGCCGCGGCCGATATCGGATTGCGCGGGGTACTGGAACGGCTGCGGGGGCAAGGCAACTTGTGTGGCGATATGTCCGGATGCCAGCAGCCGGTCAACGGCCTGCTCGGCCGCGGGGTTGCCACTGGCGGCCGCCCGCAACTTCTGGGTGGCCACGTTCCAGTCGATCGCCGTCGGTTCGGCGGTGGCGTGACCTGCGAAGACGACCGCAATCGCGGTCGAGGCCGCGAGTGCGGCGGTGAAGCGACGTATCAAGCCCAACCTGTGCATAACCAGTCTCCTTGAAGGGGTTCTTGGTACAGCTCGATGGATAATTCGTCCGCTGAATTGTTCGGAGCGAACATACAGGCCATTACGTTTGTTGTGCGGCAGGTCACAGATAATAGGGGCTCAGATCGCGGTGGCCGAACTCGGGTGGGCAGTGGCGTCCAGATCCTCGGCAAACAGAAATCCGGTGCGGGTCACGAACCGACTCGCACCGGATTACCGTTGTGGCACTTGCTACTTCAGCTCGGCACTGGTCTTCCCGAGGACGCGGCGGGCGACGATGAGCTGCTGGATCTGCTGGGTGCCTTCGAAGATATCCAGAATCTTCGAGTCGCGGCCCCACTTCTCGAGCAGAGTGCGCTGGGAGTAGCCGATCGCACCCGCGAACTCGACCGCCTTCAACGTCACGTCGGTGCCGGTGCGCCCCGCCTTGGCCTTGGACATCGAGGCCTCGAGCGAGTTCGGCTTCTTGTTATCGGCCATCCACGCGGCGCGCAGGGACAGCAGGTACGCGGACTCGTAATCGGCTTCCATGCGCAGGAATTCGGCGGCCGCGGCGTGCTGGTTGTTGGCCGGGATGTCGTAGGAGATCTCGACACCGGCGTCGGTCAGGATGGCGCGCAGTTCCTCCAGCGCCGCACGCGCGACACCGACGGCCATCGCGGCAACCAGTGGGCGGGTGTTGTCGAAGGTCTGCATGACCCCGGCAAAACCCTTCTCCACGTTGACCTCTGGGCTGCCGAGAATGTTGTCCTTCGGAATCCGGCAGTCCTGCAACAGCAGTACCGCGGTGTCGGAGGCCTTGATGCCGAGCTTGTGCTCGAGCCGGGCCACCGACAGACCCGGAGCGTCCCGTGGCACGACGAACGACTTGATCGCCGCGCGCCCCAGGCTGCGGTCGACCGAGGCCCACACCACGATGTGCGTGGAGCGCTGCCCCGCGGTCACGAAGATCTTCTCGCCGTTGAGGACCCACTCGTCGCCATCGAGTACGGCGGTGGTGGTGACGGCGGCCGAGTCGGAGCCGAAGGACGGCTCGGTGATCGCCATCGAGGCCCACACCTTGCCGAAGCGCTTCAGCTGCTCGTCGGTGGCGACGGCCGCGATGGCCGCATTGCCCAGCCCCTGGTAGGGGATCGAGAGCATCAGGCCGACGTCGCCCCACGAGGTCTCGAGGGCGTTCAGCAGCGCGGACATATTGCCGCCGTTGCTGTTTCCGAGCAGCTCGGTGGCATGCTCGTCGCCATCGGAGCGGCCACCGGCCGCGCCGCCGATCTTCTGGGTGCCGGAGTCGGCGAGCCCCTCGACCATGGCCGCCATCGTGTCGAGCTCGACCGGGTAATCGTGCTCACCGAGATCATATTTGCGCGAGATCGGCCGGAAGATCTCCTTGGCGACCTGGTGGGCCTGGTTGGCGCTGGCCCGCAGCTTCTTGGGGAGTTCGAGGTTGATCATGGAATATCTCCTGGAAGTGAAGGAACCAGCCGGTTAGATGAGCACGACACCTTCGGCGACGCCGATGGCCCGCAGATCGCGGTACCAGCGCTCGACCGGGTGTTCCTTGGTGAAGCCGTGGCCGCCGAGCAGCTGTACGCCGTCCAGGCCGATCTGCATGCCCTTGTCCACGGCCAGCTTCCGAGCCAGTGCCGCCTCGCGGGCGTAGGACAGACCCTGCTCCGCGCGTGAGGCACCCCGCAGGGTCACCAGGCGCAGGCCGTCCAGTTCGATCGCCATATTCGCGACCATGAACGCGACCGCCTGGCGGTGCGAAATCGGCTCGCCGAACGCCTCGCGCTCGTTCACATACGGAATCACGTAGTCCAGCACGGCCTGACCGGTGCCGATGGCGAGCGAAGCCCAACCGAGGCGAGCCAACCGCACCGCGTCCGCGTACTCTTCGGCGCGCTGCTTGGCATCGCCGTCACCGAGAATGGCGTCGGTGCCGACCGCGACATTGTTGAGCAGTAGGCGACCCAGACCCGCGGCCCGCAGACCCATACTCGGATCGGCCTCCACGACCAGGCCTGCGCTATCGGACGGCACGATGAACAGGGCGGGGCGGCCGTCGAGTTCGGCGGCCACGATGAATAGCTCGGCGTCACCGGCGGCCGGGACCAGGCTCTTCACGCCGTTGAGGCGGTAGCCGCTGGGGGAGCGGGTCGCCTTGGTCTGCAGCGCGAACGGATCGAACAGGGCGCGCGGCTCGCTGATCACGACCGCGGCCTGCGGCACATTCTCGCCGGTGAAGGCGGGCAGGTAGGTCTGCTGCTGCGCGTCGGTGCCCCACTGGGACAGGGCGACTGCGACACCGCTCGGCGCGAGGATCGGCAGGGCCAGGCCCATATCGCCATGCGCGAGGGCCTCGGCGACCAGCGAGTTGGTCACCGCGCCGCGCTCGGCGGCCGCACCCTCGAGTTCCTCGGGCACATTGATCAGGGTGATGCCGAGTTCGGCGGCGCGCTCGAGCAGATCCCGCGGCGCCTTAGCGGCGTTATCGGCCTCGTAGGCGGCCGGGCGCAGGATCTCGGCGGCGAATTCCCGGACCGTCTCGACGATCATCTGCTGCTCGTCGCTCGGGGTCAGGTCGAAGAAGTTCTTGTTCTTGGACTCGTTGTCGGCCAAGCGCTTCGGTGCTCCGCCACCGGCCACCTTGCCGAACGCGCGGGTCGCGGCACCGAGGGTGCGGAAACCGGTCTTGGTGCCTTCGTAGGTGACCCGCTCGATCGGCTTGCGCAGGTTGTACTTCTCGGCGAGCTCGGACCCGGTAATGGTCGTCATCACCCGCATGGCCGCGCCCATCCAGTCCCGCTTGGGATGGCTCAGGCCGACCGCGGACGTATCCGGACGTCGCGTCGTTGCGCTGTCTCGAGTGCTCATCATCACCTGTTTTCTCGGGTGGGTGGGGTGAGGTCTTGTCCCAGCTATCTTACTCCAGAGTAAGTCTATCTTACTCCTCAGTAAGAAGGGCGTCGAGGTGCAGCATACGCTGCGGAAGTGTGTCAGGCTGGACAAGTGCCCAAAGTTATGGGGCGACAACTGTGCATAGTCGCCGTCCTGTTTGCCGCACTACTGACTGCCTGCGCGACGCGCTATGGCTACCACCGGGACGAGTTGTACTTTCTAGCGGCGGGGAAGCATCTGGATTGGGGGTATGCGGACCAGCCGCCCTTGGTGCCGTTGCTGGCTCGCGCGATGTCTGCGATCGATGCCGATTCGTTACTGCTGCTGCGACTTCCGTCGATCCTGGCGGCGACGTTCGTTGTGGTGTGCGCGGGGTTGATGGCGCGTGAACTGGGGGGCGGGCGTGGGGCGCAGATCTTGGCGTCGGTAGCGGTCGCGAGTGCGGCGATGGTGCTGGGTATCGGGCATCTGCTGTCCACCGCCAGTTTCGATATGGCGGCGGTGGCGTTGGTTTGCCTGCTGGTGTTGCTGCTGCTGCGCGACTCCGAAGCGCGCCATGTCGAGCGGAATCGAGCGGATGAGCATCGGCCGATTGCTCCGCAGTGGTGGCTCGCGGCGGGACTGGTTGTCGGCATCGGGTTGCAGAACAAGCTGCTGCTGATTTTTCCCGTGGCGGCGTTGGTGCTGGCGCTGATTCTGGTCGGTCCACGAAAGGTCTTCGCTACCAGATACTTTCCGATGGCGGTCGGGCTTGCCGTAGCGATCTGGCTGCCATATCTGGTGTGGCAGGCGAACAATGACTGGCCGCAATGGGAGCTGAGCCGGGCGATCGCGGGAGGATCCTCCGGGACCTCGGATTCGCTGTTCGCGTTCGTCCTGTCGCAATTCGGGCTGATGGGTCCATTGCTGGCGCCGCTGTGGGGATTCGGGCTCTGGCGGCTGTGGCGGGACGCGCGCCGGCGCGCCTTCGTTGTCGCGTATGCGGTGCTGTTCGTGGTGTTCGCGGCCAGCGGCGGTAAGGCCTACTACCTGGGCGGGATGTATCCAGTGCTGCTGGCCGCCGGTGCGGTGCCGGTCGCCGCACGGCTCGGGGATCGGCGAATCCGTTGGGCGGCAGTCGGTTCGGTGCTCACTGTCAACGGCGTCGCCTCGGCTGTGCTGTTTCTGCCGGTGTTACCCGTTTCGACGCTGCGGGATTCGCCGGTGCTCGCCATCAACTACGACGCGGGCGAAACCATCGGATGGCCCGAATTCGTCGCCAGGATAGGCGAAGTCCGCGCGCGTCTAGGGCCCGACGTCGCGATTCTCACCGACAATTATGGGGAGGCGGGCGCCATCGAACGCTTCGGTGCCGCTTACGATTTGCCGATTCCGCATTCGGGCCACAACTCTTACTGGTGGTGGGGTCCGCCGAGCGATTCCGCGACGGCCGTGCTGACAGTCGGGATCGGTCGCGACCAATTGGCGGGCGTTTTCGGCGAGATCGAACCCGCCGGTCATATCGACAACGGTCTCGGCATCGACAACGACGAACAAGGCCAACCGCTGTTCATCTGTCGGGCGCCGCGCGCCTCGTTGGCGCAGTTGTGGCCACAGGCGAAACAACTTAGCTGACCGGCAGCCTCGATCGCCGCGGTCAGAGCTGATGGCGGTCGAGGAAGTCCACGATGGTCTGCCACCACAACTCGGGCTGTTCGGCCATGAGAACGTGCCCGGCGGCGATCTCGGTGTACTCGCCTCCGGGAATCGCGGACGCGAGCAGCCGTGAATTCGCCGGATCCACCAAGGAGGTCCTGCGTGGCGTTCACGATCAGCGTCGGCACGGTGATTCGCGCCAGATCGTCGGTGATATCGATGGATTCGGCGAGCATGCTCTGCGCAACGGTGCCGCCGGGAATGGCCGCCGCGGTCTGCTGGACCAGGCTGTCGGCGATATCGGCGGGCAGGTTGTTGACGAAGGACGGGCTGTGCCGCCCGCGCCGTGGGTCAGCGTGGGCCGAATTGCCCGCTTTACGATGAATGATCTTGATCGGCAAGAAAATTGGGGAAATAGCGAGCAATCCCCATCGCCTGCCGCAACGAAGATTGATCGACGCCTATTCGCAGGTGCCGTCCCACAGCGCTCGGCGCGTGGATCCGGTCGAGGCTGTTTTCTCACTACACAAGTAAGGAGATGCCATGGTTATTCGCACTATCGATCAGTTCGTCTCCGGGATCGTCAACATGATCGGCATGCTGTTCATTCCGTGAGTCGAGGAGTCCGGGGCGGACCTCCGCCCCGGACTGGTCGCCGGGCCTGAGCCGCTGACCCGCCCGGGATATGGACTTCAGGGGCCGGCTACCCATGGGCGGCGGATCGACGATGTACCGACGCGGCGCGCGCACGACACGGCTGCACCCTCGTTGAGCACCTGTTGTCGGGCACTGACGTGCGTGGATATGGGAGACCGGCTGTCTGACGCGGCCGGCAACACTTGGCGCTTACGTGGTGTGCGACGGGTCGGAGCGGCTGTTAGGTTGTGCCGCATGGCGAACGGGCTGGCGAGTCGGCGGATTCGGGCGGTGGCGCTGACCGTGGCGGTTGTGGCGGGCACTGTCGTGACCGGGGCGACCGCGGCGGCGGAGACGCCCTCGGGGTCGTGTGCGGATGGGTGGGAGGCTTCGACGATCGTCAGCGGGGTCGGGAATCTGGAGAATCTCGATACCGACGGGGCCGGCGGTTTCTACGTCACTGGAATTGCGGATGGATTCCTGGCCCACATTGATGCCGATGGGAAGTTCCAGAAGCTGGTGACCGGGCTGGACCATCCGGCGGGGGTGCGGGTCGTCGGCCGGTCGGTCTACTTCCTCACCGGTGACGGCGTGGCCGAACAACCGGGCACCCTGCGCCGCTACGACATCGATACCGGTGCGGTCACGATTCTGCTCACCGAGCTGGCCGGCCCGAACGGGCTGCTGGAGCTGCCCAACGGCGACCTCCTGTTCAGCACCATCGGCATCACCGGCCCGCCGACCGGGATCTCGCGCTACCGGCCGTCCACGGGTGAGTACACGAAGACCTGGTCCACGTTGCCGTGGTCGAATGGCCTGGCGCTGGCCCCCGACGGGAAATCGATCTATGCCGACAATCTCACCCTGCGTATCTTCCGCGTGCCGCTCGACGATCCCGATAATCCGACCGTGGTGGCAGGGGCGCCCGATCTGATCGTGCTGCCCGACGATATGGAGGCGACTCGGGCAGGCCAACTCTTCGTCGCCGACCACATCCAGGGCGCGGTCTACCAGATCGATCCGGCCACCGGTGCCGGATGCACGATCATCACCGGCCTCATCAAGCCCGGCCCGATGCGCAATCCACCGGACGGCGCGACTTCCGTGCGCATCGCGCGCGACGGCGACGCCTGGGCGCTGTACGTCACCAGCATGGACGGAACCCTCCATCGGCTACGCCCACCCGCAGGTATCGACCTGACCCCCGCCGATCCGAGGCGATAGCGCATCAGTGCGCCTGCGACACTGCGGCCGCCGATCCCGGTCGACTCGAGTTGGTCGGCCTTGATCCCAGACGCCGTCGACCCGAATCCAGCCGGTCGCCCTCGCACCGACGCGCGTCCCCCGAGGCGATAGAAAGGATCTGTGCCTCAACCAGATCCGATGGTCCCCGAACCCGCCCCGATGGTCGCGGCCACACCCGCCGACGCCGCCGATATCGCTCGACTGCGGGATCGCCTCGCGCACTGGATGATCGACAACGGCATCGGCCAGTGGCTGCCCGGCGAATACCCTGCCGCGACGGTGGCCAGCGAGGCCGCCCGCGGCGAATGGTTCGTCTGGCGCGACAGCCCGGGAGTCTTGACCGCGGCCGTCCGCCTGGTCTGGCGCGACCCGGAATTCTGGGGCGAGGACGACACCCCAGCCGGATACATCCACGGCCTCATGGTCGCCCCCGAATTCCGCGGCCGCGACCTCGGCACCCGAATCATCCAATTCTGCGCCGCCCGCACTCTCGCCAACGGCATCGCACGACAACGCCTCGACACCGCCGCCGACAACTCCGTACTCCGCAAGTACTACACCGCACAGGGTTTCACCGAGATCCGCGAAACCGAACTACCCCCGCAATTCCACGGCACATCCCACGTAGTCCTCATGGAGAAACTCCTGAGAATGCATTGATGCAGGTCGCCGTTTACCCGCACCAGCGCTTTCACGGGTGCAGGTGGGTGAGGACTTTGGTGTGGAGGAGGCTGTTGGTGGCTATGGCGTCGCCGCCGTGGGGGCCTGGGGTGCCGTTGAGGGAGGTGAAGTGGCCGCCCGCTTCGCGGATCAGGATGTCGAGGGCGGCGAGATCCCATAGGGATACTTCGGGTTCGGTGGCGATATCGACCGCGCCTTCGGCGAGTAGGCAGTAGCTGAAGAAGTCGCCGTAGCCGCGGACCCGCCACACTTCGTCGGTGAGGTTCAGGAAATGCTCGCGCAGGCCGCGTTCGCGCCAGCCGGAGAGGCTGGAGAAGGCCAGGCTCGCGGAGCCGAGCTCACTCACTGCGGAGACCGAAATCGCGGTCGGCGCATCGGAATCGAAGCTCGCCCAAGCGCCGGATCCCGCGGCCGCCCACCACCGCCGAGTCAGTGCAGGCGCGCTCACCACGCCGACCACGGGCACACCATCGTCGAGTAGCGAGATCAACGTCGCCCAGATCGGCACCCGCCGCACGAAGTTCTTGGTGCCGTCGATGGGATCGATCACCCACTGCCGTCCGCTGAGTTCGACGTCACCGCCGAACTCCTCACCGAGCACCGAATCCTGCGGTCGTTCCTGACCGAGCACCTGCCGGATCGCCTGCTCCACCGCCAGATCGGCATCCGACACCGGCGTCAGATCCGGCTTCGAATCGACCTTCAGATCCAGCGCACCGAACCGCGCCCGGGTAATCCCATCAGCCGCATCGGCCAACCGCAGCGCGAGTTCCAGATCCGAGGAGTAGACAGCCACCCCCGAACCCTATCGCCCACCCACTTCCTCCCGACGCGACGCCACCACCCACCCTCGACGCCCCTGCCGGTGCGCGCGAGCTCGCACATCTAGTTGCCGCGACGCCCACTAGATGTGCGCCAGCGCGGCCGCCGCATGGTCGTTCGTGTCGATCAGGCGGCGGGGACGGCGCGGGCGGCGGTGAGGGCGCTTGCCCACCAGTGCAATTGGTCGAGCATGGCCTGGGCGGCGGCGGCCGGCTCCTCGGGTTCGCGCAGCTTGCCCTCGGCATCGAAGAGGAGGTAGTAGCGCGGGAAGCTGACGTAGTTGCGGACAGTGTGGGCGTTGAGTTCGTTGAAGACCTGGCGCAGGTGTTCGATGGCGAGCAGGCCGCCGCTCGCGCCGCTGTAGCCGACGAACCCGATGGCCTTCGCGTCCCATTGGGTGAAGTGCCAGTCGATGGCCGCCTTCAGTGATGCCGGATAGCTGCGGTTGTAGTCGGGAGTGAGGATCACGAACGCGTCGGCCGCGCTGAGCCGCCTGCTGAGGTCGACCATTCCGGCGGGACGTTCCGGATCGGGCTCGAGCATCGGGGACACCGCGGGCAGCGCCAACGGCAGTTCGGCCTCGGCCAGATCGATGAGGTCGATCTCGAACTCGCCGTGGCGCGCCGCCTGCTCGACGAACCAGCTGGCGACCGCGGGGGCGAAGCGTCCCTCCCGAACGCTGCCGATGATCACCGCGAGCCTCAAGGGTGTACTGGACATGGTGTTCTCCTTCGGTATCCGCGTGACCGGGGTCGGTTGCGCAAGTCCCAATCTGCTGCCCGGCGTCGCGACCAGGAAGACCGCGCGAAGAGTGGTAGTGGCAGGGTCACCCTCGGCGACGCCCGCGCTTGTACCGTCGAGGAGTGAGTGATAACGAGCTGGGTCTGTTCCTGCGCACTCGTCGCGAAGCGGTGACGCCCGCCCAGGTCGGGTTGCCCACCGGTCCGCGCCGCCGGACTCCCGGACTGCGCCGCGCCGAACTGGCCACCCTGGCCGGAGTGAGTGTCGAATACATCACCCGCCTCGAGCAGGGCCGCGATCGCCGACCCTCACCGCCGGTGCTGTCCGCCCTCGCCGACGCACTCGGATTGGCGCCGAGTGAACGGATCCACCTGCACCGGCTCACCAAGTCCGCCGATGCCGGATTCAGCTGTATGGGCGGTGCGCAACCACCGCGCGAGGTTCGTCCCGCGGTCCGCGCCATCCTCGATCGCCTGGAACCCGCACCCGCGCTGGTCGTCAACCGTTTGCGTGAGGTGCTCGCCTGGACCGACGGCTACGAACGCCTGATGGCTCCGCTCGGACTTCTCGACGACGAGCACCGCAACCTGGCACTGTTCGTCTTCACCGACCCCCACGCCCGCACGGCGTACCCCGACTGGGACCACGTCGCCGACGAAACGGTCGCCGCGCTGAAGGCAGGTCCGTTCCGTACCGACCCGCATATCGCCGCACTCGCCGACGAACTCACCATTGCCGCGGGTGCGGAGTTCACCCGCCGGGTCGAATCCGTTCCCAGCCTCGCCGCGGCCACCGGCATCACCCGCCTGACCCACCCCGACGCGGGAAACCTACGCCTGACCTACGAAACCCTTGATCTCTCCGCCGACGACGACCAGCAGCTGCTCATCTATCTACCCGCGGATGAGTCCACCGCGACCGCCCTCGACGCACTGGCCGGTCGCCGTCCCGGCGGCCTCCGCATGGTCACCGGCTGACCACCGGTCCGATCCGCCGCCGCACCGCACCTGCCTGAGCGTGCAATGGCCGATCGTCGCTCGGCCGGGCTGCCCGCTACCGATCGATCGCCTCGACGCCAAGAACTAGATGAGATGCACCACCCGCCGGGGCCGGTGATGAAGCCGCGACCGGCAAAAGTTCCGGGGAGGCGGGGGAGCGCAGGCGGCGGAGCCCAGTAGGCTTGAGCATCGTGCATCCTGACGTCTCCGCTGATATCGCCGAACTCGACGCCACTCTCAAGACCGTCGAGTCGGTCCTCGATGTCGAGGAGCTGCGGCGACGGATCGATGAGCTCGAGCACCAGGCCGCCGATCCCGATCTGTGGAACAACCAGGAGCACGCGCAGCAGGTCACCAGTGAGCTGTCGCATGCCCAGAGCGAGTTGCGCCGGGTCGAGGAGCTGCGCCAGCGGCTCGACGATCTATCGATCCTCTACGAACTGGCCGAGGACGAGCAGGGCGAGGCCAGGGTGGCCGCGCTCGCCGACGCCGACGCCGAGCGCGCCGCGCTGCACGGTGACGTGGAGGCCATGGAGGTCCGCACCCTGCTCTCGGGCGAGTACGACAAGCGCGAGGCATTGGTCAACATCCGTTCCGGCGCGGGTGGCGTGGACGCCGCCGACTGGGCCGAGATGCTGATGCGCATGTACATCCGCTGGGCCGACCGGCACAAGTACTCCGTCGAGGTCTACGACACCTCCTACGCCGAAGAGGCGGGCATCAAGAGCGCCACCTTCGCGGTGAAGTCGCCCTATGCCTACGGCACGTTGAGCGTCGAGATGGGCACCCACCGACTGGTCCGGATCAGCCCGTTCGACAACCAGGGCCGCCGCCAGACCTCCTTCGCCGAGGTCGAGGTGCTGCCGGTGGTCGAGACCACCGACCACATCGAGATTCCCGAGGGTGAGGTCCGCGTCGATGTGTATCGCTCGTCGGGTCCCGGCGGTCAGAGCGTCAACACCACCGACTCGGCCGTGCGGCTCACCCACGTCCCGACCGGCATCGTCGTCACCTGTCAGAACGAGAAATCCCAACTGCAGAACAAGATTTCGGCCATGCGCGTACTGCAGGCCAAACTGCTCGAGCGCAAGCGGCAGGAGGAGCGCGCCGAGATGGACGCGCTCAAGACCAACGAGGGCGCGTCCTGGGGCAACCAGATGCGCTCCTACGTGCTGCATCCGTACCAGATGGTCAAGGATCTGCGCACCAACTACGAAGTCAACAACCCGAGTGCCGTGCTCGACGGCGATATCGATGGTTTCATCGAATCCGGAATTCGTTGGCGAATGCGAGAGCAGGCGAGCTAGTTGGACGTACCCCAGGCCTTCTCCACGTCCACCGACTTCACCACCTGGCTGCGTTCATCCGGCTTAGAGATCGTCCTGCTGGTTCTGGGGGCGGTGCTGTGCAGCCGTTTCGCCACCTTCGTCCGGGACCGGATCACCCGCAAGATCGATGCCCAGTTCCGTAGCAGTGACGCGCTGGTGCGCTCCGAGGCGGCCAAGCATCGGCACGCGCTGGCACAGGTCGTCACCTGGGTGGTGCTGACCATTGTCTATGTCCTGGTGGGCATGGAGGTGCTGCGGCGGATGGGTTTCGCGGTCACCGGTCTGGTCGCGCCCGCCGCGGTGCTCGGCGCCGCGCTCGGCTTCGGCGCGCAGCGGATCGTGCAGGACATTCTTGCCGGATTTTTCCTGATCACCGAGCGGCAGTACGGATTTGGTGATGTGGTTCGCATCGCGGTCACTGGATCCGCGGAGCAGGCCGAGGGTACCGTCGAGGACGTCACGTTGCGGATCACCACACTGCGCAACGCAGATGGTGAGGTGATCACCGTGCCCAATGGTCAGATCGTCAAAGTGACGAATCTGTCGAAGGATTGGGCGCGCGCCGCGATCGATGTTCCGGTCGCGGCGAGTGTCGATATCACCAGGATCAACGAGATCCTGCACGAGGTCGGTACAACGGCGTACGAGGACCGAAGGTTGCGGCCGCTGCTGCTCGACGAACCCAGCGTGATGGGTGTCGAAGACCTGACAGTGGACCAGATGAACATTCGAATGGTTGCCAGAACGTTGCCAGGCAAGCAATTCGAAGTCGGTCGCGAGTTGCGGGTGCGAGTCGCCGCGGCATTGCGCCGGGAGGGAATCAGTGAGACCACGTAGATCCACGGCGATCCTGATGACAACTTGGATCGTCACGTTTGTGTTGTACCTGTTCGTCAAGCCCGATAACGCGGCGGTATCGCGACCCGAATTGACGGTGAACACCGTTCCAGCTGCGGTGAATACGGCAACGACCCCGCGTTGACCGGCCGGTAGCTACTGGCTGCACGGCGGTTGCTGGTTACACTGGCTACCCGTGATCACCATGCGGAACGTGACAAAGTCGTATCAGACCTCGACGCGACCCGCGCTGGACAACATCACCGTCGATGTGGGCAAAGGCGAATTCGTCTTCATCATCGGACCGTCCGGTTCGGGCAAGTCGACCTTTATGCGACTGCTGTTGAAAGAGGAAGCCCCGACCGCGGGCGAGATTCAGGTCGCCGACTTCCAGGTCGACCGGCTGCCCGGGCGGAAGGTGCCGAAGTTGCGTCAGCGCATGGGGTGCGTCTTCCAGGATTTCCGGCTGCTGCAGCAGAAGACCGTCGCGCAGAACGTGGCGTTCGCGCTGGAGGTGATCGGCAAGCGGCGCCAGTTCATCCACCGGACCGTGCCCGAGGTGCTCGATATGGTCGGGCTGGGTGGCAAGGCCGACCGGTTGCCGCACGAACTGTCCGGTGGTGAGCAGCAGCGCGTGGCGATCGCCAGGGCCTTCGTGAACCGGCCGCTGGTCCTGCTCGCCGACGAGCCGACCGGCAATCTCGATCCGGACACCAGCGGCGACATCATGCTGCTGCTGGAGCGGATCAACCGCATCGGCACCACCGTGGTGATGGCGACGCACGACAATCACATCGTCGACGCGATGCGAAAGAGAGTGGTGGAATTGGACCGCGGCCGCCTGATTCGTGATGACGCCACCGGTGTCTACGGGGTGGGCCGGTAATGCGCCTCGGATTTCTGTTCGACGAGGTCTTCACCGGTCTGCGTCGCAATGTCACCATGACCATCGCGATGATCCTGACCACCGCGGTGTCGCTGACCATGCTCGGCGGCGGTCTGCTCGCCTTGCGGATCGCCGATAAGACCCAGGATTACTTCATGGATCGAGTCGAGATCCGGCTCTATCTCACCGACCTGGTCTCCGCGACGGATACCGACTGTTCCGAACAGCCGTGTCAGTTGCTGATGTCGGATCTGAAGAAGACCGACGGCGTGGTCTCGGTCCAGTTCATCAACAGCGACGAGGCGATGCAGGAAGCCACCGAGGTGACCTTCAAGGATCAGCCGGAGATGCTGGATATGATCAAGGACACCCGGCTGCCCGCGTCGCTGCGGGTGAAGATGACCGATGCCGATCAGTACCCGAGGATCTACCAGACGTTCCGCGACAAGCCGGGCATCCAGAGCGTGCTCAATGACAAGGACACCGTGGACCGGTTGGTCGGGGTGTTCGACGGACTGCGGAACGCGGCATTCGGGTTGGCGGGGTTGCAGGCATTAGCGGCGCTGTTGCTGATTGCGAATATGGTGCAGATCGCGGCATTCAGTCGGCGCGAAGAGGTCGGCATCATGCGGATGGTCGGCGCGACGCGCTGGTATACCCAGTTGCCATTCCTTTTGGAGGCGGTCGTCGCGGCGCTGGCCGGCTCGGTTCTGGCGGTCGTCGGGTTGTTCCTCGCACAGCCGTTGGTGGTCAATCGTGGGCTCGGTGCGTTGTTCAACAGCAACGTCTTTCCGCATATCACCAATGAGGACATCGCGTTGGTGTCGTTGACCATCGCGCCGCTCGGCATCGTCTTCGCGGCGATCACCGCCTACGGCACGTTGCGCTACTACGTTCGCGATTAGCGATTTTCTTTATCCACATGTGGAGTAGTCGGGCCACCACCTGCGATCCGCATCGGTGTAGGGGTTCCGTTGTCCGCCCGCGCTCGTAGGATGGGCCGCGTGGACTCCCCCGAAACTTTCGCGGATGTACTGACCGACGGCGACACACGCACCGAATCCGATGCGGCGCAAGAGGTTCTACGCCGGGTGTTCGGCTATGACAGCTTCCGCGGCGACCAGCGGGAGATCGTCGAGCACGTGGTCGGTGGCGGGGACGCGCTGGTCCTGATGCCGACCGGCGGCGGCAAGTCGCTCTGCTATCAGGTCCCGTCGCTGGTGCGTCCCGGTGTCGGCGTGGTGGTGTCGCCGCTGATCGCGCTCATGCAGGATCAGGTGGACGCGCTCAGTGCACTCGGCGTGCGCGCCGGATTCCTGAACTCCACCCAGTTCCCGGATGAGCGCCGGATGGTCGAGGCACAGTTCGTCGCGGGAGAGCTGGATCTGCTCTACCTCGCGCCGGAGCGGCTACGGCTGGAAACAACTGCCGCCCTACTGGATCGCGGCAAGGTGGCGCTCTTCGCGATCGACGAGGCGCACTGCGTCTCGCAGTGGGGCCACGACTTCCGGCCCGACTATCTCGGCCTGTCCATGCTGCACGAACGCTGGCCCGATGTGCCGCGCATCGCGCTCACCGCGACCGCGACGGCCAAAACCAGTGACGAGATCGTCGAGCGCCTGGATCTCGGCGCGGCCCGGCGCTTCGTGGCCAGCTTCGACCGGCCGAATATCCAATACCGGATCGAACCGAAGAACCGGCCCGAGCGCCAGCTGCTGGAATTCATCAAGACCGAGCACGCGGGTGACGCGGGCATTGTCTATTGCCTGTCGCGCAATTCGGTGGAGAAGACCGCGGCCTTCCTCACCGAGAACGGCGTCAGCGCGGTGCCGTATCACGCGGGTCTGGATTCGCGCACCCGCAGCACCAACCAGTCACGGTTCCTGCGCGAGGACGGCCTCGTGGTGGTCGCGACGATCGCCTTCGGCATGGGCATCGACAAGCCCGACGTGCGCTTCGTCGCCCACCTCGACCTGCCCAAATCGGTGGAGGGGTACTACCAGGAGACCGGACGAGCCGGGCGCGACGGCCTGCCCTCGACCGCGTGGATGGTCTACGGGCTCAACGATGTGGTGCAGCAGCGCAAGATGATCGACTCCTCCGACGGTGACGCCACCCATCGCCGACAGCTCCAGTTGCATCTGGACGCGATGCTGGCGCTGTGCGAAACGGTGGCCTGCCGCCGCACTCAGCTGCTGGGGTACTTCGGACAGCCCGGCCAGGCCTGCGGCAACTGCGATACCTGCCTGACCCCACCGGAATCCTGGGACGGTACGGTGCCCGCGCAGAAGGTGCTCTCGACGGTGCTGCGGCTGAAACGTGAACGGGGACAGAGCTTCGGTGCCGGTCATATCGTCGACATCCTGCTCGGCAAGTCCAATCCCAAAGTGCTGCAACATGATCACCATGAGTTGAAGGTGTTCGGGATCGGCACGGATCTGCGTGATGTCGAATGGCGCGGTGTCGTAAGGCAATTGCTCGCCCAAGGGCTGCTCGCCGTACACGGCGACTACGGGGTACTCACCCTTACCGACGCCAGCAATGAGGTGCTGTTCGATGGTAGGGAAGTGCTGCTGCGCCGCGAGCCGGAGCGGGCGACGAAACCGGCCAGGGTGGCCAAGACCGCGAAGGGCAAGTCCCCGGCCGCCGATCTGGCGCCTGCGGATGTGCCGCTGTTCGAGAAGTTGCGCGAATGGCGTGCCGCGACGGCCAAGGAGCAGGGTGTGCCCGCCTATGTCGTATTCCATGACGCGACGTTGCGCGAGATCGTGGCGCGCAAGCCCGCGAGCCTGTCCGAACTGGGAACGGTCGGCGGTGTCGGTGAGAACAAGCTGGCGAAGTACGGCGAGGGTGTGCTGGCGGTACTAGCCGGAGAGTGACATTTCGCACGCGTGGCGGTAATCGGCTGGTTGCCGTTCGTGTCCTTTTTGTTCAGAAGTCCCCAGAAGGCTTCGAGATGTGTAGCTACGAGAACAATGGAGTTTCGCTTATGTCGTCTCGGTCGAAGATCCGTTTACGCGCGGGTGCCGCGTTGGGTGCCGCCATGTTGGTCGCAGCGCTGGCCGCTTGTGGGTCTTCGGGCTCGACCCCGGGCAACGGCGATCTCATCAGCCCGAAGGCACAGGGTGAGGTGAGTCAGAACGGTGGCGCCCGTCGCACCATCGGCGACCGGACCGACGCACTGCGCGCGTCCATCAATGGCAGCCAGGCCAAGAACGTGATCCTGCTGATCGGCGACGGCATGGGCGACTCCGAGATCACCGTCGCGCGCAATGTCGCCGAGGGCGCGGGCGGCTACTTCAAGGGCATCGACGCGCTGCCGCTCACCGGCTCCTACACGCACTACTCGCTCGACAAGACCACCGGAAAGCCGGACTACGTCACCGATTCCGCGGCCAGCGCCAGCGCATGGGCGACCGGCACCAAGACCTACAACGGTGCGATCGGCGTCGACCTGAAGGGTGCGCCGCAGGCCAACCTGCTGGAGATCGCCAAGGCCAACGGCAAGGCCACCGGCAATGTGACCACGGCCGAGCTCCAGGACGCGACCCCGGCCGGGCTCGCCGCGCACGTGACCGACCGCAAGTGCTACGGGCCCGAAGAGACCGCGCTGAAATGCCCGACCAACGCCTCGGAGAAGGGCGGGCTCGGCTCGATCAGCGAGCAGTTGCTCGACACCCGCGCCGATGTCACGCTCGGCGGCGGTTCGACGAGCTTCGCGCAGCAGGCGACCGCGGGCCAGTGGCAGGGTCAGACCCTCAGCGACCAGGCCAAGGCGCGCGGCTACCACCTCGTTACGGATCGCAGTGGCCTGGAAGGGGTTTCGAAGGCGGACCAAGACGCTCCGGTGCTCGGTCTGTTCGCACCGGGCAATATGCCGGTCCGCTGGGCCGGCGAGAAGGCCGTACGCGACGGACTCAACCTCCCGGCCCAGACCTGCCGCCCCAATCCCGACCGCGCCGCCACCGCGCCCACGCTGGCCGGTATGACGACCAAGGCGATCGACCTGCTGAAGGACCGCAAGGACGGGTTCTTCCTACAGGTCGAAGGCGCGTCCATCGATAAGCAGGACCACGCCGCGAACCCGTGCGGACAGGTCGGTGAGACCGTCGACCTAGACGAGGCGGTGCAGGCCGCGCTCGAATTCGCCGAGCAGGACGGCAACACCCTGGTCATCGTGACCGCGGACCACGCGCACAGCAGTCAGATCGTCCCGCTCGACACCAAATCGGCATCGCTGACCAGCAAGGTGGTGACCAAGGACGGTGCCGAGATGGGCATCTCCTACGGCAACGGTGAGGACGGCGGATCGCAGGAGCACACCGGTACCCAGCTGCGTGTTGCCGCCTACGGCCCGCGCGCGGCGAATGTGGTCGGCCTGACCGATCAGACGGACCTGTTCTTCACCATCTCCGATTCGCTCGGCCTGGACCGAACCAAGAAGACGACGGCCGGAAAGTAGGGGGTGCAAACTCCGGTGAGCGCCGGGGTCCCAGGACTGGACACCCTGCCGATCGCCGGTGCCGAATACCGCGTCGCCCATCCTCGCTCCCGTGGGTGAGGATGGGCGCCGGACCAGTGGTCGCCGTCGATCTCGCGATCAGCGATGCCACCGGACGCCGCACACGCCAACGTGCCTGAATCGCAATGGAATTGCCCGGCATGGGACCGTTTCTGCGGCTACCGTGCACGGTATGGCATCGGGTGATGGTCCTACCGACGGGCCCGACCTGGGCAGCTCCCCGACGAGCGACCCCGGCGACGCACCGCCGTATCGGCGCAGCCCACACGACCCCGCGGTGGATTCGGGCTGGCTGCGTCACCGCCCGCCGCCACCGCCGCGTCCACGCGGAGTGCCGCGCATGACCACGGTGTTGCTGGTCGCGGCCTTCATCGCGGTACTGGTGCTGTATCTCGCGGTCCGGCCGGGCGGCTGAGCCGATCGGGGAGCAGGCGCGGAATAATCCGGTTGCCGAGTCACTTAAAGTTGACCGTTATGAAGGAAACGGGGCGCAAGGTCATCGCGACCAACCGCCGGGCGCGGCACAACTACACGATCCTGGACACCTACGAGGCCGGGATCGCGCTGGTGGGTACCGAGGTCAAGAGTCTGCGCGAGGGTAAGGCCTCGCTGGTGGACGCCTTCGCGACCGTCGACAACGGCGAGGTGTGGCTGCGGGGCCTGCACATTCCCGAATTCAGCCACGGCACCTGGACCAACCACTCGCCGCGCCGGGTGCGCAAACTGCTGCTGCACAAGCGCGAGATCGAGCGACTGGTCGGCAAGTCACGCGAGGGCAACCAGACCTTGGTGCCGCTGTCGATGTACTTCTCCGACGGCAAGGTCAAGGTCGAACTCGCGCTCGCCAAGGGTAAGCAGGACTACGACAAGCGACAGGATCTGGCCAAGCGCACGGCAGAGCGCGAGGTCACCCGTGAACTAGGACGGCGTATCAAAGGTATGCGTTGACCGCTGTCCTACTGGCGCTGGTGGCCGCGGTCGGCTACGGCGTGAGTGATTTCTTCGGCGGTGTGGCATCGCGGCGAGTGACCGCCCTGCGGGTCGTGATCGTCTCCTATCCGATGTCGGTGCTGTTCATCCTCGTGCTGCTACCGCTGATCGGCGGGACTCCGGACATGGCATCGATGCTGTGGGGTTTCGCGGCCGGTGTGGCGAGCGGTCTGGCGGTGTGGTGGTTCTATGCCGCGCTGGCCAGCGGTCCGATGGCGGTGGTGTCGCCGTTGACGGCGATATTGGTCGCGGGCATTCCGGTGCTGGTCGGTCTGGTGATCGGCGAGCGTCCCGGGCCGCTGGCCTTCGCCGGAATCGCCTTCGCGCTCGGCGCGGTGTACCTGGTCAGCCGGGAATCACCCGATGACGTCACCGAGGAGATCACCGGTGGGCGCGAATTGCGCTTCACCCGGAAGGTTGCGCTGCTCACCATCGGCTCGGGTGCGGCCTTCGGACTCGCCTTCGTCTTCCTGCACGAAACGCACGCGAGCGCGGGAGTATGGCCGCTGCTCGCTCAGCGTGGTGCGGCGAGCCCGATGGTGTGGTTGATCGCATTGTCGACCGGAGAGTTCCGGCCGCTGCACGGTGAGCCGCTGCGGTTGGCGGCGTATATCGCGGTGCTGGATGTCATCGCGAATGCCGCACTGCTGTATGCGTTCCACGGGTCGATGTTGTCGCTGGTGAGCGTGATCGGATCGCTGTATCCCGCCGCGACCGTCCTGCTGGCGATGGTGCTGCTCGGTGAGCGGGTCGGTCGCCAGCAGCAGGTCGGAATGGTGCTGGCGCTTGCTTCGGTCGGGTTGATCGCGGCGGCGTGATCGGCAATTTCGCTACGGCCCGGGTCCGTTCCTGCACAACTCGTGCCGGAGCGACTGGTGGGGCTGGATGTGCGGCGGTGCCACCACGCCGATGCGCACCCGGCCCGGCTGCTGCGCAGGTCAGAGCTCTGAAATCGGGTACGGGGATAATGGAATGAACCTGGCGTGGCCGAGTGTTAACATAACTAGCCCGACAAGGTGTCGGGACGTACGGGGCTGAACGGTTTCGACTGCGTACGTAGATTTAGGGGAAGCGTGTCGGTGCAGGCAAGAGACCACCGTAAGCGTCGCTGCAACCAATTAAGCGCCGATTCCAATCAGCGCGAGTACGCCCTCGCTGCCTAAGTAGCAGGTCGTCTCTGTCAGTCCGGGTTCGTCCCTCGACCCGGGTACTGGCATCAGCTAGAGGGAATTACCGTCCGGCTCGGTCGCGGAGTCGGACGGGACATCGAACAGCGACTGGGATCGTCATCCTGGCTTGTTCGCGAGACCCGGAGATCCAAGTAGAGACCTAGCGAACTGCACACGGAGAAGCCCTGAAGACGCGGCGGAGGACCCGGGTTCGATTCCCGGCAGCTCCACTGAAAAGGCCCGGTCCACCTGGACCGGGCCTTTTTGTCGTGTCTGTTCAGTAGTGGTAGCGGGCCTGCACGATAGTGATGGTGTCGCCTGCGACCGAGTACACCAGGCGGTGTTCGTCGTTGATCCGCCGCGACCAATAGCCGGACTTGTCGCCTTTCAGGGGCTCGGGCTTGCCGAGGCCGTTGAACGGGTCGCGCTGGATATCGCCGATCAGCCGCATGATCCGCAACGCCATCTTACGGTCGGTGCTGACCCAATGCTCGAAGTCCTCGAATGCGACCTTGACGAAAGTTACTCTCATTCAAGCCCTTTCGCGAGCCGATCCATGTCCACCTCGATCACGTCACCCGCTTCGGCCTGCGCGATGCCCTGGGCGAGTCGCGCGGCGTTGGCGGGGGAACGCAGCAGGTAGAGCGTCTCGCGTAGGGCGTTGTATTCGTCCTCAGAGATGAGAACGGCGTTGCCTTTGCGGCCGGTGATGTGGATTGCTACGGCATCGTCGTTAACCTGCTCGATGAGCGGGTATAGCTTGGCGCGTGCCTCGCTGGCAGAGAAGGTGGTCATGGCGGGCCCTTTCGCGGTGTCACTCGCAATGGTACCGGATTCCGGTACGGGTCAACGAGGCAAGCGTCAAAGTTCGCCCGTTGTTCCGCGACTTCGCCAAAGACGTTGAAGCCGAACTGAAGTCGATGGATTTCCGTGTCGACGTTGACGATGGGCCTCGACATTGCTGATGCACGCGCCGAGCTCGACGCCTTCCGGGCAGTGCCGCAGCTGAGTGGCACCTCAGCGCGCTCCGATGCCTCCAAACTGGCCAAGGATCTCAAATCAGTTCTCACGCTGCAGGCCAAGGTCATTTGTTCGGAGGTGTGCACAGCTGCCGAGCAGATCTCTCGCGCAACCAAGCACCACGGTAGACGAACTTGAGACGAAAGCCGTGCTCAAGGCAGCGATCGGTGCGAACGCGGCACTGGCCCAACTTGACCAAGCTGTTGTGTCGATCCCGAATCCCACAGTCCTGATCAACACGATCCCCTTGCTGGAAGCGCAGGCAAGTTCCGAGATCGAGAACATCGTGACGACTACCGACGCACTGTTCCGGCACCTGGAGGATGACGCGGGTGCGGACCCGGCGACGCGGGAGACATTGCGCTACAGAACTGCGCTGCGGGTCGGATTCGAGACGACTCTCGATCGTGGCCTCACCGCCGCAACGGCCGCAGCGGTGTGCAGCACAATCAAGGACCGGGAGATGAAGGTCCGCGCGATGCCGGGAAGGCGGATCGGTAACACGGCTACGGGAAATATCGCCTACAGTCCGCCAGAAGGCCAGGATCTGATCATTGAGAAGCTCAGCGAGTGGGAGCGGTTCATCCACGCTGACGACGGGATGGACGCCCTTGTTCGTATGGCGGTGGCGCATTACCAGTTCGAGGCGATCCACCCGTTCAGCGACGGCAACGGCAGGACGGGCCGAATCCTCAACATGCTCATGCTGGTAGAGGCGGGGTTGCTGCGTCTGCCCCTGCTGTACCTGTCCCGATACATCATCGACACTAAGCAGGACTACTACCGGCTCCTGCGCAGTGTGACCGCTGAGGGCTCCTGGGAAGAGTGGATTCTGTACATCCTGACCGGAATCGAGCGGACGTCGCGCGCGACTCTGCGGAAGATCGATGACATCCGCTCGCTGCAGGATGAGTTCAACAAGCGGGCCCGTGAAGCCTCGAAGGGTGGTTCCGACTCAGAGTTGCAGTCGATCCTGTTCGAGCAGCCCTACTGCCGGATCAAGACCGTGGTTGAGCGCTGCAAGGTTTCACGACCGACCGCGACCGCTTGGCTTCAAGACCTTGTGACAGCAGGCCTGCTTCAGGACGCGAAGATCGGCCGCGACCGGCTGTTCATCAACCGCGAGTTCCTGAAACTGCTGGTCAGGACCGAACCTGCCGACTAGAAGGCATATGGAAAGAAACTTCGCATGTGGGCCAGACGTGTGAAGTTTTGGCCCAATACTTTTTGTATGACACCTAACTACGCGGTGGCTGTGCTGGTGCGGCGCAGACTGCGCAGCGGCGAGCCGATCCTTGATCCGGTACGGCGATTGTTCGATCGCCTCGATCAGCTGTCCGCTGTCGACCGCAAACACCGACGTGGATCTGGCAGTCGTCGCTGCCCGCCCCTTTGCCGAATTGTCGCTCCTGCTTCCCGTGGCACAACTCGACCGGCAGGGATACTTGTACAAGGTCGCCATACGCGACCGGGCGGGAGTGTCACTCCCCCTGACAGCAGTGGTGCAGATGATTCGGATGCTTTGGGAGGGGCACACGGATCGGCACGAAGGGGTTACTCCAGCGCTTCCGATCACGAACGAGGCCGCGCAGATGGCAGTGCCTCTTGCCGTGACCCTCGTCCAGTGGTTCGCCTCGGGAACGGTCGTGCGCAGGTAGTTCCGCAGCGACTGTTTGTGTTCAGGCTGCGTCGGTGCGGTGACTGGTGAAGTTGACTCGGGTGTCGTCGGCGTCGAGGGCGATATTGAGCGTCGCGTCGAGGGCGTCGGCGAGTTTGGCGAGTAGGGGGAGGGTTGGCACGGTGTCGGAGCCTTCGATGCGCGAGATTTTGGCTTGGGTCAGGCCGGCGCGTTCGGCAAGGTCGGCTTGGGTGAATCCGAGTTCGGTGCGGCGGTCATAGACGGCTTTGGCCAGTGCCATGGAGAGCTGGATTTCGCGGCGGGCCTCGGTGACGTCGTCGGGTTCGGTGTAGCCCTCGGCGAGTTTGCGTTCCCGGAGGGTTTTCCAGCGTGCGTGGCTCATCGGTCCAGTTCTCCCTTCTCGATTGTGCGGATGAATTCTTGATGGGCGGGTTCGTGTTCGGCCTGGCAGGTCTGTTGGGCGAGTTTCGCGCGTTTGACCTCGGCGTCTTCTCGCATTCGGGTCTTGCGGAACACCGTAAGCAGGATCACTCGCCGTTCAGGTGCAACCCAGTAAGTGATACGGATGGCTGCACCGTCCAGTGTCGGGCGCAGCTCGCGGACCCCGTCGCCGAGGTATCGGGCGTAGGGCTCGCTCAGCGACTCTGCTTGTTCGGCGAGCAGGCCGACGTACTCGTCGATCTTGAGGAAGTGCTTGGCTGGTAGCGCTTGCAGCCAGTCCGGCACCTCGGGCTCGATTTCGATGGTGAACAGTTCACCCACAACGCCAAGAGTATATGTCGTCAACGACATGCGGCAAGTCGTCCGGCCCGGGCGGTACTCAGCGGACTTTGCCTATTTGCCAGGTCAGGACGGCGGGCGTAAACGGCAAGCCCCTTGCTTAGCGACGATGCCCGCCGCGTGGCCGGATCTCCACACCGTTGTCGCGTAGCACTTTGGCCACGCTTCGCCTGGCCATGTGATGCTCAGCTTTCAGCTGAGCCATCGCCGCGCCGGCTTAATACTTGGCCACGATCTCGGCAGCTTCCTCGGAGGTCAGCTGCCTCTTCGGTCCACCTGACGTCCGCGGATGTGATGGTACTGACCTGCGCGGTCCGCCTCGATCCAGCTGTTCCCGAAGCTCAGCGAAGACTTCGAGCAGATCGGTCCGGTTCGAGTAAGTTCCCGCGAGGTCCACAAAAGGCCCGGTCCAACACAGACCGGGCCTTTGTCGTATCCCGGCAGCTGAGAAGACCGGCATGTCTGCCCCGCCTTGTACGGTGGTCGTCGGACGTCAATCTGAGAGGCAGCCGTGCACAAGGAGGCGACCGGACGTGGGCTTCGATGTCGGACGTGGGCAGGGCCGCCGGAAGCGCTCAGCTGAAGGCCGGATTTTCGACCTGTGGGTTGCGACCTGATTCAAATATCGGCCACGTGCTACTGACGAAGAGTGTGCAACGGACGCACATGAAAACTTCGAGATATTGTCAAGACCTGTGGATCAGCAATTCTCAGGCGACCTCCGTTCCGGTGGCGTCGGCCGGGTTGGGTGACGAGGCGGGTGTGATGTCGCGGGGTCGTTCGAGGAGTTTGCCCTTGTGGAACAGGGCACCGTTGCGGACGAGCGCGACCAGCTCGGGCGCGTTGACCTTGCGCCAGCGGGCCTGGGCGGCCTCGATCAGCTTGTAGGCCATGGCGATTCCGGCCGCGCGTGAGCCGGGCCCCTTGGTGACTTTCGTCCTCAATCGCACTGTGGCGAAGGTGGATTCGATCGGGTTGGTGGTGCGTAGGTGGATCCAGTGTTCGGCCGGGTATTTGAAGAATTCGAGTAGGACATCGAGGTCGTCGACGATTTTCGCGACCGCTTTCGGATACTTTTTGCCGTAGTCGATGTCGAATGCCTTGACCGCGAGCTGTGCTTTGTCGATATCCTCGGCGTTGTAGATGTCCTTCATGGCCGCGATCGCGCCGGAGTGCGCTGATTTCGGTAGTGCGGCAAGGACATTCGCAGATTTGTGGAACCAGCAGCGTTGTTCACGAGTTTGCGGGAACACATCGCGTAGTGCTTTCCAGAACCCGAGCGCACCGTCACCGACCGCGAGCACCGGGGCGGTCATGCCGCGGCGGCGGCAATCACGCAGCAGATCTGCCCACGACTCGGCCGATTCCCGATAGCCGTCGGTGATCGCGACCAACTCCTTGCGGCCGTCGGCGCGGACTCCGATCATCACCAGCAGGCACAGTTTCTCCTGCTCCAGACGGACTTTGACGTGGATGCCGTCGACCCACAGATACACGTAATCGGTGCCCGAGAGGTCCCGGGCGGCGAACGCTTTGGCTTCGTCTTGCCACTGACCGGTCAACCGGGAGATCGACGCCGCTGACAGTCCGGCGCCGGAACCAAGGAACTGTTCCAGCGCCGGACCGAAGTCCCCGGTGGACAGTCCGTGCAGATACAGCAGCGGCAACACTTCGGTGACCTGCGGCGATTTACGTGCCCAGGCGGGCAGTATCGCGGAGGAAAACCGTTGCCGCTCACCGGATTCCGGATCGACACGTTTGTCGTTGACCCGTGGCGCGGTCACCGTCACCGCGCCGGCGGCGGTCAACACCTGGCGTTCGTTGTGATACCCGTTGCGCACCACCAGCTTTCGCCCGTTCTCGTCGAGCTGGTCGGCGAACCGTTCGACATAGGCGGCGACCTCGGCGCGCAACGCGGCTTCGAGCATCTGACGGGCGCCCTCGCGCACGATCTCGTCGATCGGTGAACGCGACTCACCGGCCGCCACACCGCCTTGATTGGACTCGGCGCCGCCGTCGATTATTTTGAGCATGGGACGTACCTTCCCGCCCGGCGTTGGCGCGCCGGGACTGATCAAACCCGTTGACTTTCAGATCATCCGGGAAGGTACTCCTTCCCGGTCATCCACAGGTTTTGATCATTGCTCGAAAACTTCGAAGACGTAACTGTGCACACGATCGCGGTCGTAGTTGAAATAGGCTGTTATCCACCGTAGGTTCGTTCTGGTTGCTGCTGTGGATGTCCCACCCCGAGTGCTATCGATGAGGACCAGCGCACATGAAACTCTACTTCGCGTACGGCAGCAACATGGCGTTCGAGGCGATGGCCAAAGTCTGTCCTGGTGTACAGCGGGTGGGCCAAGCACGGCTGTCGAACTATCGGTTGCGGTTCAGCAGGCGTTCGATCAAGTCGCATACCGGCGTGGCCGATGTTGTTCCGGCCGAGGACTTCTGTGTAATGGGGATGCTCTACGAGGTTCCCGACGCCGAATGGCCGGCGCTGGAACGTAAGGAAGGACTGCGACTGAAGCCCCCTGCCTACCGCGAAGTGGCAGTCAGCGTGTACTCCTTCAAAGAGCGCCGCGAATATCACGCTTCGACCTTCGTGGTCTGTGCACCGGAAGCAAACGAGCAGATTCCGTCGTCGACCTACTTGCAAGGCATGATCGAAACGCTTGAGGGCTCAAGCGGTTTCGTGCCCTACTTGGAGTTCTTGAAGTGGCTGAAGCGATGCATTGAATCATCCAGCCCTGACACATTCCGACGCGGCACCCTTGTACTGGCGACTACCGCCCGCGGCAACTCCCGCGGTCGATATCTGATTCGTGCGAACCCCGCCTCGCTTGGTCTGCCGAAGAACACTAAGCGAGTGATGGTCGAATTCGACGGCAAGGCAACGGTAGCGAGCTTCGACGCCTGCGCTGAGGTTCCGGACGGAATTTGCGAGATGGACCAAAACCTTCGCCATGCATTCGGGATCACAGGCCAGAAGTGCTACGGCCAAGCTGTAATGATCCGGTCGGTCAAGCGGAAGCGGGTGATGCCGGCGCTAGTGGAACCCCGCAACCTCTGCCTCACGGTTCGGCAGACGAACTGGACGGACAGTGAGAAGCGAATTTGCGTGCTGCATCCGAAGAATATCGTCCTTCTTGGCTTGGAGGAAGGCGAGCACGTCGAGATCGAATGTTCGACACTGAAGAACCGCAAGGTCACGACGAAGACGGGACGCTACCGCGTGTACACATCAGAGGGCCGGCACGGACAGGCGAGAGAGTACCCGGAGATCAACTGCGTCTATCTCGACCGAGAGTGCCGGGACGAGCTCGGCTTGTCTCGAACGGCGGGTTCGTACTTGAATTGGCCAGTACTGGTCAGGCCCAGCGTTTCTCACCTATTGCGCCGCCGTATCGCTGTTTATGGCATCACCTTCCTGCTGGGCATCGCTTCGCTCAGCAAGATCTTTGAACTCCTTCTACCCTCGATGACCGATGTATCGCGTGGCGTCGCAGCCGTGATATGTGCAGTCGTCGCCACCGCCATTGTCACGCTCGTCGATGTGCGAGCAAAGATCCGCTACTGACCCAAGTGCCCTAACCGAACGCTTGACGAGAGCGAACCGCGAGCAGTCCTGTGTCGCCACGATTCAGCGCGTCAGACCCCGTATCCCCACCTGCAGCGGCACTACGTGGCGCGTGGCCGCGTTCGCCAGGTAGCAACTCGGTGGCGCCCTCGCGCTCGGAGTCCTCGGCGCGGTCGCCATTCACCGCAGCACCCAACTCGTGGATTCCGGCCTGCAGCCGGAATCCACACTGACACAAGACTTCCGGCTGACATTTCTGGTCAGCGCCGCGGTCCTCGCGATCGCTACTGTGGTCGTCGGCTTCGGCATCACCCGCGCCGCGGGCACTGGCGCGGCAGCGGACCCGCATCCGGCAGTGCCCGCGACAGTCTGAGGTACCACCGCACCAACGATGCGTGATCACCCGGCGCGACCCATCGCGACTGCGGTGGCCCGATCCTGTCATGTGCCCGCGCCATGATCGCAAGCATGTAGATACGGCAGGTTTCTGATGGAGCAATGGGGCATCGCGGACATCATTCCACGGGAACTGCTCGACAATGCGGTCTTGCTCTGCAGCGAGGACAAGCCGCAACGCTGCCATCGCCGGGAGATGAACGCATCACCGGGCCCGGCACGGATCCGGACCTGGCCTGCGCGGTGTTCGACTCGACCGCGAATCTGCTACATCCGCTGACTGATTCGGGGAACCGGTATCGCACGATGCGGGAGATAGTGGTCGGCTACTTCCGCCACCACGGCATCTCCACGCTCTATGTCGGTGAGCCGCAACTGTTGATGGGCCACTTCGGCCTGTACGAGGTCCGGATCGAGTTCGAGTTCGATGTCGACGGCGCGGTGAGTCGTACCGGCTTCGGCCTGATCGACGGCGCATTCGCGATGATCCCGTAGCGCCCCGTGTCCACTCGAAAGGCCCGGTCCAGTGAGGACCGGGCCTTTGTCGTTGGGAGGAGTGAAGGTTTGCGCTATATGCAGACGCCGGCGAGGTTTACTGCGGTGACTGTGGTGTATCCGGCTGCTGGTTGGTAGTCGGGGAAGCCGTCGTAGTAGACGGCGCTGACTATGTGCTGGCCCGCGATATCCGGAATCCACAGGATGGTCGCGGTGCCGTTGGAAATCGGTACGGTCCCAACGATATTGCCGCCGAGGCCGGGCAGGCGGCTCGTGAATTCGACGACACCGCTCTGTACCGGGGTGCCATCGGGGCGCTGCGCGGTCGCCTGTGCGGTCTGTCCGCAGCCGACGGCCGCGAGATTGGTCGGACCGAGCGCCGAGCCGGTCATCGCCACCGATAGGGTCGGGGCGATGGCCGCGTTGGCTTGGGGTGCCAAGGTTGTCGGCACTGCCAGACACGCCGCCGCAAGCGCCGCACCGGCCGCGCCGCGCGAGAGTCCGCTCATCATGCCCGCCTTTCGCTGTACCGGCCGGACCGCTCATGGTCCGGCGTCGGTGTCGCACGGTACATGAGACGTGGATCACATCGGTGCAAGCCGCGCCGAGAATCCGCGAAGACGAGAAGGCGCAGGTGAGGATCATGACGTCCTCGACCGCGGACTTGATTTCGCTAGCTGAGCCGGAACGTACCGGCCCGCAACTGGGGCGTACGGTGATCTGCCGCGGCGGTGGCCACCTTTACACGGCCGATGGAACAGCATGGATTCCGTTCGGACAACGAGTCCGACTATTTCCAGAGGGGATGCTTATGGGTGCGACTGGGATCGTTCCGGCGGCAAAGACGCAGCGGCACAAGGTGACTGGTGATGTTCACTTGGTTTTGCGCTGTGGTGACAATGTGCTTTTCGGTCGACGGCAGAACACTGGGTTCGGGGATGGGGCGTGGCATCTTCCCTCGGGTCACTTGGAGGCCGAGGAATCCGTTGTCGCGGCGCTGATTCGGGAAGCCGAGGAAGAGGTTGGAGTGGTGATCAGAGCGGAGGATGTGCGGTTCAGTCACGTCATGCACAGCTCTTCGTCGGGAGGCCGGGTGGCGTTCTTCTTCACTGTGACGGATTGGGAGGGCGAACCCGTTAATCGGGAGCCCGAGAAGTGCAGTGCGCTCGGCTGGTTCGCGCTGGATGCGCTGCCTGATCACATGATCGACTACTGCCGAAATGCTATGCGGTACCTCGCCGACGAGGTGTCGTTCTCGGTCTACGGCTGGTAGTTCAGCACGCGCCGAGTCAGGGCGAGTAGGGCTTCGGTGGGGGAGATCGGTTTACGGTGATTGCTATGCTGCGGCGGATATCTATTGAGCCGTAGGCGAATTCGTTGAGGCGTTGTTCTTCGTCGGACATTCCGGCGAGTTGTTCGACGATGGTCCAGTATGCGCGCAGACGCGGGCTGCGACGACTCGCGTGACCAGGGGATGCCGGAGCAGCAGCGGGTCAGTGCGCTGACGACCTATTCTTCGGCGCGGACTCGGTCGGGGCCGAGGACGAACTGGCGTCGCCCGGCTTTCGGCCGCACCGCCAAACGATCAGTGTCGATCTCGGACGAATGCGGCTTCGTCCAGGCCGATCGCCTCCGCGACGGACGTCATGATCACGGCTGTAAGCTATTTGGCGGTCATGTACCGACTCTGCTCCGTGCACCTGGGCGTGGACCTCGAGCGGACCGCGAGTCGATCGAAACTCGCTGGTCATCGGGCCGTATCGAGCGGCTCGCCGATCAATGGGCCGCCGCGGAGCGGGCCTGCGCATACCGTGCCATCCCGGACGGACGTAGTTGAGCCATCAGACTGCTTGTGAATCAACGGAATTCGCCGGATAGAAGCACTACGATGAGCTCATGACCACTATGCGGCTGGGTAATGGGACGTGGTCGATACTACGGGCCGCCTGTGTGGGTGTTGGCATCAATGCCGCTGGTGCTCAACTGCTTCGGGTGACCCAGGATATCGATTACGGGTTGCCCGACGGTGTGGTGGTCCGGATCGGCGCGCGAGGACAGGAAGGCGCCGCCAAGCGAGCGGTCGATGTCGCGCGGTGGTTGGCGTTTTCCGGAATTCCCGTGGTGCAGGCCGTATCCGATATTCGGCAGCCGGTGGTGGTGGACGGTCACGCGGTGACCTTCTGGCACGCACTACCGCCCCACCGCGCGGGCACGCCCGCCGAGGTGGCCGCGGCGCTGACGCGGCTGCACGGATTGTCACCGCCCACCGATCTGGAGCTCGGGCGGGTGGCGCCGTTCGTCGGCCTCGATGAGCGCATTGCCGCCGCGCACACCTCGAGCGCGGACGATAGGTCTTGGCTGCGTGGATATTTGGAAGAGTTGCGCGGGCGGTGGTCGGCGCTGCCGACCGGGCAACCCTGGTGCGTGATCCACGGCGCCGCGTGGAGTGGCAATGTGGTCGTGGCCGAGGACGGCAGCGTGATCCTGCTCGATCCCGGCCAGCTGTCGATCGGTCCGCCGGAATGGGATCTGGTGCACGCGGCGATCGAATGCGCGTCCTTCGGTTGGATCAGCGACGAGCTGTATGCGCAGTATTGCCGTGGCTACGGCCGGGATGTGATGCGCTGGGACGGCTTCTATCTGCTGCGCGATATCCGTGAGTTCCGGATGGCCACGATGGCCGCGCAGGCGGCCGCCGCGAATCCGGTCTACCAGCAGCAGGCGGATCTCCGCTTGGCCTGTATTCGCGGCGATATCGGCCCACGGCCGTGGGCCGGGTGGGCGGCGCTGGCCGACTGATCTTGGCGACCAGACATGCGGTGGGTGCTCGAAAGAGCGCCCACCGCATCAGTTTTCAGCCCTGCTGGGTGGGCACGACAATGAGCTCGGCGACATTTACCCGCGGCGGCGCGGCCACGGCGTAGGCGATTGCATCGGCGATATCGCCGGGGCCCAGGATCTCCAGGTCGCCGAGCATCTGCGTGAGACCGGCGCGCTGCTGCGCGTCTTGCATGCCGTCGCCGAGTTCGGTTTCGACGAACCCGGGTTCGATATTCTTCACCCGCACCCCGCGCGGACCGAGTTCCGCGCGCAAATTCCGGGTCAGGTGGGCGACCGCGGCCTTCGTCGCGGTGTATACGCCGTAGTTCGGGAAGACGAGGTGCCCGCCGACCGACCCGACGTGCACCAGGTCCGCGGGTCGGCCGGCACCCGCCGCGGCGAGCAGGTCATCGATGAAAGCCCGTCCGGTGTAGAGCAATCCGTTGATATTGGTGCCGATCATCTGGTCCCACTCGTCGGTATGCGCGGATTCGAACGGCGCGGCGAGCATGACGCCCGCATTCGCGACCACCAGGTCGACCGGGCCGAATGCGGCGCGCACCGTCGCCGCGGCGTCGCGCACCGACTGTTGATCGACCACGTCGGCGACCACGGCGAGGGTTTGCCCGCCGATCTCGCCCGCCAGCTCCTCGATCCGGTCCTTGCGACGGCCGAGCAGCGCGACCCGCGCGCCGTGGTGCGCGAGTTGGCGGGCGGTTGCCGCGCCGATGCCGCTCGATGCTCCGGTGACTACCGCGGTGCGGCCTTCCAGTGTGTTTGTCATGACCACAACGTTCGCGCCCGGAGTCGCCACCTGCCAGGCTGCGGACTTCCTGGTAGTCGCGGGGCCACCCAGGCTCATCCTGGAGGCCTTACCCTCGGTTCATGGACTCCGCGAATCAGTTGGGCGTTTTCCTGCGGGCACGCCGCGAGCTCGCGCGTCCCGAGGAGTTCGGACTTCCCGGCGGCGGGCAGCGGCGGGTGGCCGGGCTGCGCCGTGAGGAAGTCGCACTGCTCGCCGGAATGAGCGCGGACTACTACGTGCGGCTGGAACAGGGGCGCGATAAGCATCCGTCCGAGCAGGTCGTCGTGGCGCTGGCCCGGGTGTTCGCCCTCGATGAGGAGGGGATGGCACACCTGCGTGAGTTGGCGCGACCGACCACGCGGCGCAAGCGGACGTCGCGGCGGCCGGAGCGGGTCGCGCCCGGACTACTGCGGCTGATGGCGGCGTGGCCGAATACGCCCGCGCTGGTTCTCGGCCGCTATATGGATGTGCTTGCCGCGAATCCCCTTGCCACCGCGGTCAATTCCTGTTCGGCGCCCGGAGTGAATATGGTGCGGGCCATCTTTCTGGACCCGCAGGCGCGCGACTGCTACGTCGACTGGCCGACCATCGCCGCCGATACCGTCGCCAGTCTGCGGGCCACGGCGGGCGCCGATCTGGACGATCCGCGCCTGACCGAACTGGTCGGCGAATTATCGCTGAAGAGTGAGGATTTCCGACGGCTCTGGGCACGCCACGATGTCCGCGTGAAAACCGCTGGCATCAAACACTTTCGCAATCCATTCGTCGGCGAGCTGATCCTGTCCTATGAAACCCTCACCGTCAACGGCGCTCCGGGGCAGATACTCATCGCCTACCACGCCGAGCCGGGCTCGCCCGCGGAACGCGCACTTGCCCTGCTCGGCATGATCGCCGCGGGTGAGATTCCCGAATCCGCTTCTATATCAGTCGATTTAGAGCAGTAGGGAGCTCAGTTGCCGTATTGCTTGGTCTCGGGGTGCTCGACCAGCAGGACGTGTGCCGGTGTGTCCGCCACTGGGCGGTGCCGAATCCTCTTGGATACCACGAAGATTTCGCCCGCATCGAGAATTGCCGGCGGACGGCCTTCGAGTTCGATGCGAAAGGTGCCGTCCCAGCAGAGGAAGAGTTCGTCCGCGTCGTGGTGATGCCACGGGAACTCGCCCGCTAGCCGGGCGGCCTTGACGACTGTGTCGTTGACCTGTGCCAGCAGGCGCTCATGAATTCCAGATAACCCGTCGGGCCTGAGAACCTGCTTACGGATCGCCCCCGCTTTGCTGATAACAGCTATCTCGACCGCCAGTTCGCCGCGAAGGCGCTGGCCGGGTTGTCGATGAAAATGGCGGTGGCGATATCCGGACCCAACTCTCGTTCGATCCGAGGGCGCAGCGTGGTCAGCAGGAAGGGCATGCCGGGGCCGTCTGCGGTGGATCTGGCCGTCGCCGTCACGGTATCGCCGCCGAGGAGGATGCGGTGGGTGTGACCTGCGTCGGTGAGCGCCGCGAGGATGTCGAGCAGCCGCCAGTCGGTGTTGTGGTGTGCGCGGGAGGGGCCGTCGAAGGCGAGGTAGGCGCCCACTTCGGCGGCTCGGCGGTGAATTCTGGTGTCCGGGAAGCGATGTAGGTGACCGAGGATGATGCGCTGCGGTCGGATGCCATGGGTATCGCTGAGCAGCTCGAGCATCTCCAATGCCGCGGACCCGGCTTCGAGATGGATACCGATGGGGGAGTCGGTGGCGTGGTGGGCCGCGGCGGCGGCGCGGGCGACATGGCGGGTGTGCTCGTCGAGATGGTGGTAGGCGCCGGAGATCTTGATCATGCCCGCACGGATGCCCGGCCCGGTGAGTTCGCGGATGAACAGCTCGGTCAGACCGTCGTAGACGGGTGTCAGTTCGGTCGGGTCGTAGTGCCTGGCCTGGTGCATGCCGGTCGCGGCGATGACGTGTACGCCGGATTGCCGTGACAGGTCCGGCAATTCGTCGAGTCTGGGTCCCAGGCCCCAGGGTGTCCACTGGGCGACTGCGCGGCCACCAAGTGCCGCAAAGGCTTTCAGTTCGACAAGGGCGGCCGCAGGGTCGTCGAGTTCCTGGCCGGGCAGTGTGGGTGAGCGGAAGAACAGATGGTCGTGGGAGTCGGTGATGCCGAGGTATGCCGGAGCTATATCGCCGAGTACGGTGCGGATCTGCGCACTCACTTCCCGGCCTCCTGCTCGGCATCGGCGAGAGCCGCTGCGGCGATACGCAGTCCGGCCAGTGCCTTCGGGACGCCGAGGTAGGGCGCCAGATGGACGAACACCTCGACGATCTGTTCTCGGGTCATACCAACGCGCAGTGCGGTTTTGACGTGACCGGACAGTTGCGGGTCGACGCCGCCGAGTGCGGTCAGCGCGGCCAGATTGACCAGCTGGCGATCACGCAGCGATAGGCCAGGGCGCTGATAGGTGCCGCCGAACAGGGCCGTGACGATCCAGTCCCCGAAGCCGGGCGCGAGTTGCTCCAGGCTCGGTAGCGCGGCCTGCTGGGTGCTTTCGTCCTGGAGCAGGTCCAGCATCCGGTAGCCCTGCGCGCGGTCGAAATGCGCCGGTGTCATCTGCTGTGACAGTTCGGTCATTGTCATCCCTCGTTCCTCGTAATGCTCTAGCCGTTACGGAACGCTAGCATATGGTAACGGGATGGGCGTTACAATTGTTCGGTGACTACCGAGGACAAGCTCGCCTTCCGCTTCGACTGCGGCGCGACCTGGTTGAACCTGCTCGCCACGACCGGCCGCAGGTTCAGCGCGAACCCGGTGGAACGGCTCGCCACGCCCGAGCGGCTCACCGACTGGCTCGAACGGGTCGATCTGGCCCCGCAGCGCACTCCGGACGACGATGATCTGCGTCGCGTATGGCAGCTGCGAGAAACCTTGCGCGCCTTGGCATTGGCCACCGTCGACCGGCAGCCGCCGCCCGCGGCCGCCGTCGCTGAGCTGGCCGCCTTCGTGGCCGACCACCCGGACCCCATCCGATTGGCCGCGGACGAACGGTTGCGTCGCGAACCGCCTGCGACGGTGGACGACGCCTTGGCGCGCATCGCTCGCGAAGCGGTCGGCCAATTGACCGGAGCCGAGCGCACCGCACTCAAGAGCTGCCCGGAACACGATTGCCGTGGCGTCTTTCTCGACCCGCAGGACCGCCGTCGCTGGTGCCCGGCGCCGGCCTGCGCGAGCCGCGGCCGGGTCCGCGCCCACCGCGCGCGCCGCAGCGCCGAGGTCGCGGACCAGGCTCGGTAGTCGCTACTGGCGGTTCAGCAGATCACGCAGCGCCTTGGTCACCTCGGCGGGGGATTCCTCGGCCATGAAGTGGCCGCAGGTGACGGTTTCGTGGTGCAGATCGGGTGCCCAAGCGCGCCACAGTGATCGGGCGTCGAAGCCGAGGGCGGCACCCCAATCCTGTTGCAGGACCGAGACGGGCATGCGCAAGACGGTGCCCGCGGCGCGGTCGATCCGGTCGTGTTCGACGTCGATGTGGGCGGAGGCGCGGTAGTCGGCGACGATCGAGGCGACGGCGTTGCGCGAGGCGGCCAGGTAGGTGGCCCGGATGTCGGCGGGGATGGCGCGCGGGTCACGGGTCCAGATATCGAGGAAATGGCCGAAGAAGGTGTCGGCGCTCGCGCTGATCAGCTGTTCGGGCAGGCCGGGCGGCTGGGCCATGAGGTAGAGGTGGAAGCCGATGGCGGCGGTCGTGCCGTGCATGACCTCCCACATGTCGAGGGTAGGCAGGACGTCCAGTGCTGCCAGGTGCGTGACGGTGTCGGGATGGTCCAGGGCGGTGCGGATGGCGACCAGGGCGCCACGGTCGTGCCCGGTGAGGGCGAATCGGTCGTGGCCGAAGGCGCGGGCGAGGGCGACGATATCGGCGCCCATGGTGCGCTTGGCGTAGGTCTGTCCGTCGGTGTCGGCGGGTTTGTCGCTTGCGCCGTAGCCGCGCAGATCGGGGCAGATCACGGTGTGGTCGGCCGCCAGATCCGCAGCGACATGCCGCCACATCAGGTGGGTCTGCGGGAAGCCGTGCAGCAGCACGATGGGGCTTCCGTTGCCGCCGACGGCGACATTGAGCGCCACCTCGTCGGCGACGGTCACACGCTGGTAGTCGAATCCGGCGATTCGCTGAGTCATCGGGAGTCCTTTCCGGCAGGGCCTCGGTGGGCCGCCTTCGACGACCCTGCCCGGCCGCACTGAGCAACTGGTCAGCACCCGCTGAGCGGCTAGATTGGTGGGCGTGACCAGGTCTTCGGCGTCGTGGGCATAGCGTTCGGTGTGCTCGGTCCGGTGTGGGCCGAGGACGAGCGTGGTCGGCTGCCGCTGAAGGGGCCGCGCCATCGGGCGGTGCTCGCACGATTGCTGGTCGCGCGAGGGCGGGTGGTACCCGTCGCGCATCTGGTCGACGATCTGTGGGAGCGGCCGCCGGCGGATGCGGTCGGCGCGATCCAGACCTTCGTCGCCGCTTTGCGCCGGGTGCTGGAGCCGGACCGCAAACCGCGCGAACCCGCCCGCGTGCTGGTGACCGAACCGCCCGGGTACGCGATTCGCGCGGCGTCCGAGCAGGTGGATGCGTGGCGGTTCGAGGCGGCGGTCGGTCGCGTCGACGAACTGCTCGCGGCGGGGCGAGCCGCCGACGCGCTGGGCGAGGTCGACGCGGCGCTCGAGCTGTGGCAGGGCCCGGCCTACGCCGAATTCGCCGAAACGGGTTGGGCGCGTGCCGAGATCACCCGATTGGATGAACATCGGTCGCTCGCGAGCGAGCAGCGAGCACGCGCACTGCTGGCGTTACGGCGCCACGGGGATGCGGTCCGCACGCTGGATTCGCATCTCGGCGCGCACCCGCTGCGCGAACAAGCCTGGCAGCTAATGGTATTGGCGCTGTATCGTTCCGGTCGCCAGAGTGAGGCTCTCGCCGCATTGCGTCGCGTCCGCCGGAATCTGCGCATGGAGCTGGGTGTGGACCCCGGTCCCGAACTGCGTCGGCTGGAAGCCGGCATTCTCTCCCACGCACCGCATTTGATGCCAGGCGACGATACGACCGGCACCGATTCGGCGGTGATCGCGCGGCGCAGTACGCTCGCGCGACCGTTCGTCGGCCGAGCGGATGAGCTGGCGCGGCTCAGGAGCGCCGCCGATGAGTGTGCAGCCGGTGGTCGGTCGGGGATCGTGCTGATCTCCGGTACCGAAGGTGTCGGGAAAAGTGCTCTTGCCGAAGAGTTTTCGATGTTGATGGCAGAGCAGGGGTGGACGACCGCCTGGGGTCCGAGTCCGGTCGATCGGGGGACGCCGTCCAACTGGCCGTGGACGCGAATACTGGCCGGACTGGCGGCAGCGGGGTATCCGCAAGGTCCGGATGTGGCCCAACCGGAGGCGGATCCCGCGGTCGCGCGGTTCCGTGCGCATCGCGCGGCGGCCGAATATCTGGCTGTCGTGGCACGAGATCGCCCGGTACTGCTGGTCTTCGACGATCTGCACCAAGCGGCCGAGGAGACGGTGGATCTGCTGTCCACGTTGGCTACTGCGCCCGTCGACGGGTCGGTGCTGCTCATCGGTACCTATCGCGCAACCGAGGTAGGTACCGCGTTGACCGCGGCGCTGGCGCGGTTGGCGCGCGCCGAGCCGACCCGGATCTACCTGAGCGGGTTGACCGAGACCGAAACCCTCGGCCTGGTACGGGAATTGGCAGGGGAGCAGGTCGATATCGCGGTGTTCCGGCGAATTCATCAGCGCAGCAACGGAAATCCGTTCTTCGTCCGCGAAATCACCCGCCTGTTGCGCGATGAGGGCGCCGCGTCGCTCGATGCGGTGCCGGTCGGTGTGCGCGATATCGTCCGTCATCGACTGGCCGGACTGTCCCGGGCGGAGCGGACGGTGCTGCAACAGGCGGCTGTTGTCGGCGGCGATATCGATCGCGATCTGCTCATCGGACTGGTGGGAGCGCAGGAGCCCGTCCTCGATGCGATCGAGGCCGGTGTGCGCGCCGGGTTTCTCACCGAATCCGGTTCCAGCGGAGTCCGATTCGAACACGCAGTAGTCCGCGATGTCCTCTATCTGGACATCGCGGCCCCACGCCGCGCCGCCTGGCATGCGGCGGTCGGCGAGCTGCTGGAGCAGGCAGAGGTCAGCGATCCGGCCGTCCTCGCCTACCACTTTCTCCGCGCCGACAGTCGCGCCACCGCGGGCCGTGCCGCGCGCTACGCGCGCCTCGCTGCCCTCGCCGCCGAACGCGTCTTCGCGCCACACGAGGCGGCTCGGCTCTGGCGCGCGACGATTACCGCCCACGACCGTGCAGGTGACAACGATGTGCGCGGACGCCTCGATGCCACCATGGGTCTGGTTCGCGCACTCGCAGTCACGGGCAAACTTGCGGAAGCCAGAACCCTACGCGCGCAGGCCATCACGACCGCCGAAGCGCTCGCCGATCCGGCCCTGACCGCACGGGTGATCAGTGCCTTCGACGTCCCGGCGCTCTGGACCGATAACGACGATCCCGACCTGGCCGAGCGTGTCGTTCGCGCGGCCGAACGCACCCTCGCGGCGCTACCAGCCGGCGAACTGGAGGTCCGCAGTCGTCTCCTCACCACCATCGCGCTGGAACTGCGCGCCACCGATGACAAGCGGGGTCGAGTAGCGGCGACCGAAGCGGAGGCCATTGCCAGACAGCTCGACAACCCCGCGCTGCTCGCCTTCGCGCTCAACGGCCGGTTCATGTCGACCTTCGAACGTGCGGGCCTGGCACCCGAGCGCGCACAATTGGCCGCCGAGCTGATCGATCTGGCCGCCGCCCACAATCTCGTCACCTTCGAGGTCCTCGGCCACCTCATCGGTATCCAATCCGACTGCGCCATCGCCGATTTCGCGGCGGCCGACCACCACGCCAGTGCCGCCGACCGTCTGGCCGAGCAATACGACCTACCCTTGGTCCCGATCTTCACCCACTGGTACGCCGCGCTCCGCGACTCCCACTCCGGCACCTTCGAGGACGCTGAGGCGGCCTATCGCGCGGCCGCCGCCGACCTGCGCGGCGCCGCGATGCCGGGCCTCGAAGACGGCATCCTCCCCCTTGCCCTGCTCTGCCTGCGCCTGCGATACGGATGTTCGATCGATAGCACCCCATCGGATTTCGGCCCGCACGAGCCTTGGGTGCGACCCCTCGTCCTACTCGCCCAGAACCGGCCCGACGACGCACGGCAGGCTCTCCGCACGGCCCCCGAATCCCCCCACGATCTACTTCTCGAACTACGCCTATGCCTGATCGCCCGAGCCGCCATCGCACTCGACGACAAGCCGACGATGCGACGCGTGCACCACCAATTACTCCCCGCCGCACGAGAACTGGCCGGAGCAACCACCGGCTTGCTCACCCTCGAACCAGTCGCCCACTACCTCGCCCAGCTCGCAACCGCACTACGTCGATGAGCTGATCCGCAGCGCCGCACCGGCATTGGGTCACATCGACATCATGGTCAACAATGCCGTGCTGGGCGGCGGCCCAGTCGTCGATATGACCGACAAGCAGTGGGTCCGAGTCCTCGACGTCACCTTCCGCCCCCTGATCACAGTTCCGCTGGGGCGATCGATTCCGCATAACCCGCCAAAGGTCGAGAATGCGCTGATGCATGGCCCACTCGACGTTCACCTGCACCGGTGCATTCTCAGGTGTGTTCGGTTTGGTCGCGGAGGGATTGGCGGGCGGCGGCGGGGGACGAGGTTGCGGTGGTGGTAAAGGCGGCGGTGAAGGCAGGGGAGCCGAGGAGTTCGCGGGCTCGGGCGGCGGGAGCGAGGAGGTTGTCGTAGCCGCGCTTGTCTTCCGTGCCGAGCAAGGCGGCTGCCGCTCCGAGTAGATGGGTCGCGGCGGTCGGGTTGTCGTCGTGCAGCGCCAGCGCGGCATAGAGGTGCGCGAACATGGCCAAGTCGTCGGGTTGCGCTCCGATTGTTGACGATCCGTCTGAACTGGCGGATGTTCCGAGCAGACCCCTGGTCGCGGCGTCGAGCACCCGTCGAGCGGCCGCCGCGTCGTCGTCCAGTATCGCAATGAGCGCCCGAAGACCCGCACTCCTGGCGCGGATTCGGGTGCCGTAGGCGGTCCGCGCGAGACCGGCTTCGGCGCGGTCGAGTTCCCGCAGTGCCGCCTTCCGGTCGCCGCGGCGCAGCAGATACTCGGCCTGGGCGAGCGAGACGTACGCGGCGGTGCCGGGCTCACCGGCCGCCTCGACATGTCGTCGAGCCCGCGACAGTGCGGCTTCGGCGCGGTCGAGTTCGCCGAGGCGGGCCAGTGCGATGGCCAACTCGGCGCTGACGGCCGCCGCATCGCCGGAGCTGCCCAGCTCCTCGAAGGCGTCGGCGGCGAGGGTGAGCGAGGTGATCGCCTGCGGTAGATCACCGTGGCGCATCTGGTCATCGGCGATCGACTGGAGTGTCGTCGACAGACCGAAGCGTTCGCCCACCGCCTCGAACTCGGTTCTCGCCATGGTCAATTCGTCGATGCTGGTGCCGGTGAGCAATAACGCCATCCCGCGCTCCCATGCGGTGGGGTCGGGCCACCGTGCGGCCGAATCCGCCAGGAGCGCAGGACCTTCCAGGAAGGCGGGCGCGACCGACAGCACGGACCGAGCGGGTCCGGTGGGCACATCCTCTGAACTCCTGGCGAGTTCGAGACCGGCTGTCACCGCCCGAATCCCGTCCCCGATCGCCCCACCCTCGTACCGCGACAACCCGTCGAGCACGTCATGCAGTGCCCGCAGCTCATCCGGCACCGCACTCCGAATCTCCAGCACCGTCCGCGTCCAGCGCCGCCGCTCACTGTGGATCCCGCGCAACGTCCAGTACCAGAACATCGCCGCGATCAACCGAATACCCAACTCGGCATCACCGCTGTCGACCGCGAATCGCAGTGCGGCGGAGATATTGTCGCGTTCGGCATCGAGCCGGGCGAGCGCGTCGAGCTGCGCCGCGGTCCGCAGCTCGGCCTCGGCGGATTCGGTCAACTCCAGGAAGTAGTGTGCGTGCTTGCCGCGGATCAGGGTTTCCCGGCCGGACTCCACCAACCGTTCCAGCGCGTACGACCGGATTGTCTCGAGCATCCGGTACCGCTCGCCGCCGCGCTCCACCAGCGATTTGTCCACCAGGCCGGTGAGCAGGTCGAGATCGTCGATGGCGTCGAGCGTCGCGCCCGCCGGAAATACCGCCAGCCACATGGCCAGCTCCCGTTCGGGTTCGGCCAGTGGCGCCCAACTCCATTCGATGACCGCGCGCAATGTGCGATGTCTGGCCTGCGCGGTCCGGCTGGCGCGACCGAGCAGGGCGAACCGATCATCCAGTTTCGCCACGATCTGGCCGACCGAGAGCGCCCGCAGCCGGGCCGCCGCCAGTTCGATCGCCAGCGGTAGTCCGTCGAGCCGTCGGCAGATCTCGACCACGGCGAGGGCGGTGCCGGCGTCCAGCGCGAAATCGGGGCGGACCGCCCGCGCGCGTTCGACGAAAAGGCGTACGGCAGGGCCGCTTTCGGCAGATTCGGCGGCATCCTCGGGCCAGCGCAGCGGACCGATCTGATGGATGTGTTCGCCGTCGATGGCCAGCGATTCCCGGCTGGTCGCCAGCACGCGCAATTCCGGACCCGCGCCGAGCAGCCGGTCGACGAGCTCCGCCACCGCGTCGACGAGATGCTCGCAGTTGTCGAGGATCAGCAGGACACGTTGTTGCGCAAGGTATTCCGCCAATCGGTCGACGGGGTCGCCCGCTGACGGCTCGAGCAGACCGACCTCGCGCACCCCGATCGTAGTGAGCACCGCGGAGGCGACCTGTTCCCGATCGGTCACCGCGGACAGTTCGACCATCCAGACCACACCGCCCGCTCGCTGGGCAACCTCGACGGCGAGCCGGGTCTTACCTGCGCCGCCCGGGCCGACGATGGTGATCAGCCGGGCGGTCTCCAGTCGCGTGCTCAGCTCGGCTACATCCTCGTCGCGCCCAATGAAACTCGTCACCTGGGCGCGCACGTTGGTGCGGCGGCGCGGACCCGTCGATTCCTGACGCAGGATCGACAGATGTAGTTCGGTCAGCTCCGGGGAGGGGTCGATGCCGAGTTCATCGGCCAGCCGCTCCCTGATGCGCTCGTAGGCCGCCAGCGCATCGGCCTGCCGGCCCGCCGCATACAGGGCGCGGATCAGCAGGGCCTGAAAGCTTTCGGTGAGCGGATGCGCCTCGGCCAGCCCGCGCACTTCGTCGAGGACATCGTTGCCCGCGGCGACCTCCAGCCCAAGTCGGTGTTCGGCCGCGGCGAACCGTAATTCGTCCAGCCGCACCGCCGCGTCGGCCGCGAACCGCAGCTCCAGCAGTTCGGTCAGCGCCGGACCCCGCCACAAGGACTCGGCCTCGCGCAACGTCGCCAGATCGCCCGAATCGCGCCCCGCCGCGGCCAGCCGTTCGAACCGGACGATATCGACATCGACCGGATCGATGACCAGCCGATAGCCGGGCTGCCGGCCCTCGACGCGTGTCGTGCCGACCGCACGCCGGACCCGAGAGACCAACGCCTGCAACGCATTCGCGCCATTGTCCGGCGGGCGATCGTCCCAGATCGCGTCGGCGAGCACATCGGCCGGGACGACCCGGCCGGGTGCCATGGCGAGCCGGGCCAATAGGGCGCGCACCTTGACGCCTGCGATCCGGATCGGCCGGTCCTCATCATCGCGGACCTCGAAGGGACCCAACATCAGCACACGCACGGCACTAAGCCTGCCGTATCGGGAAGGGAGTCGAATTATTCGGTGGAGTCGCCGGCTCGAACTACGCGGCTAGCGACTCTGCGGCAGGATGCCGATGGTCAATACCAGTCCGGCCGCGAGACATCCGGCGGCGGCGGCGGTGGTCGGGAAGGATCGGGTGATGGTGGCGATGCTGGCCACGAAAATCAAACAGGTTGCCGAGGCCAGCAGCGCGGTTCCGCGATCGACACCGGCGATGCGGTGGTCTCGGTTCTGCGTCGCTGTCATAACGAGGGAGTACCCAATCGTCGAGTTATGAAACTGTTATCGACGGTGACCGCCCACGAACAGACCGGTGCGAGTATTCGGCCGCAACTGCCGTCTCCGGCGAACCGCAGGTGGTAGTACTGGCAGATGGGCACTGACAACACGGACGCGGAATTGGCCGAACTTGCCACCAAGATCTTCGATGTCGCTCGACATGGCGATGCCGAGAAGCTCACGGCGTACCTCGATGCCGGCGTCCCGGTGGACCTCACCAACGATCACGGCGACAGCCTGCTGATGTTGGCCGCGTACCACGGTCATCAGGACGCCGTACAGGTCTTGCTGGCGCGCGAGGCCGATCCGAATCGGCCCAATGACAAGGGCCAGACCCCGCTGGCCGGTGCGGTCTTCAAGGGCGAGACCGAGATTCTGCGGGCCCTGCTCGCCGCGGGCGCGGATCCGGACGCCGGTACGCCCTCGGCGCGGGCCTCGGCCGCCATGTTCGGCAAGAACGACCTGCTGAGCCTGTTCGGGGCGTCCTGAGGCCGTGCGGTTGCCACGAGCAGGAACGCCGATTCGGCGACGTTCGCGCGGGTCGGTATAGTCGCCGCGGATGAGTAGTGTCACCACCCCAGATAGGCCGAAGCCCGTGAACCGACGATTCGGGCGCGTGGTGTGGCTGGTGCCGGTGCTGCTCATCGCGTTCGCCACCTTGTGTCTGACCATGCCGCTGTGGCCGTTCCACCGGATCACCGGTGGATTCATCGACCTGCAGGTGTACCGGCTCGGGATCGAGGCGCTGCGCGATGGCGCGGATATGTACGGCCAGCTGCCGCAGACCACCATCGGCATCGGTCTGCCGTTCATCTACCCGCCGTTCGCCGCGCTGGTGCTGAGCCCGTTCGCGCTGCTGCCCTGGGATGCCGCGGCTTTCGCCTTCTTCATCTCCTCGACGCTGGCGCTGGCAGTCACGCTGTATCTCGTCGCGCGGCGGCGCTGGCCCGAACAGGGCGGGTTGCGCCTGACGCTGCTGGCCACCTCGTGTGCGACCCCGCTGGCCATGCTGCTGGAGCCGGTCCGCTCGACGCTGGACTTCGGACAGGTGAACCTGCTGCTGATGGTGCTGGTCGCCGCGGACTGCCTGACCGAGAAGCCGAAATGGCGGCGCGGCATGCTGGTCGGGCTGGCCGCCGCGATCAAGCTGACTCCGGCCGCGTTCGTGCTGTATTTCCTGGTGCGCCGGGACTATCGCGCGGCAGCCACGGCCGCGATCACCGGTGCGGTGGCGACCGCGCTCAGCTTCGCGATCCTGCCCAAGGAATCGGTCAACTACTGGTTCGGCGGACTCGGCAACGTCTCCGGCCTGAGCGGCTCCTCCTTCCACACCAACCAGTCGATCCAGGCCGTGCTGGCCCGGTTCGGCGTGGAGAAGCCGCTGTTCACCGTGCTGTGGCTGCTGCTGAGCGCGGTACTGCTCGTGCTGGTGGTCGCGGCCATGCGGCAGGCGGCGCGGGAGCCCGCGCTGGCGCTGTCCATCAATGCGGTCTTCACGCTGCTGGTATCGCCGATCTCGTGGTCGCATCACTGGGTGATGATCGCGCCCGCCGTGTTCGCGATGGTCTGTTACGCGACCACATTGCCGCGCCGCCAGGCCGTCGGATGGTATGTGGCCATCGCGCTGACCGTCGCGGCGTTCGTATACGGCCCGCAGAACTGGATGCCCGGTGACAATCGGCGCGAATTATCGTGGACGCCTTGGCAACACCTGTGGGGCAACACCTATGTGTGGTTGAGCGTGCTGCTCGTCGCGGTGTATCTGGTGAGCAGCAGGCGTGCGAAGTCGCTTGCGGTCGAGGCGGATTCCGCGCCGCAGGATGCCGATCTCATCGATCTCGCAGGTCCTCGGCCCGCTTGACGCCCACCGGCGTTGACAGTGTGCGGATGATGGGATTTCGGGGATTATCGGCTGGAGGGTGCTGAGTGGTCGCGATCGATCTCGAACGGAGTCCGAAGTCCGCATGGCCGCTGATGGCACTGCGCGCGGTGAGCCACCGTGGACTCGGCGGGGTGCCGCCGACGGCGTTGGTGCTGGTCGGGATCGTCAGCGTGCAGGTCGGCGCGGCGCTGGCCAAACAGTTGTTCACCGCGACCGGGGCCGCAGGCGCGGTCACGCTGCGGCTGTTCTTCGCCGGGATCGTGCTGTTGGTGGTGTGGCGGTCGGCGCTGCGGATCGAACGGCGCGCGCTGCCGGTGGTGCTCGGCTACGGCGCCGTGCTCGCGACCATGAATCTATGCTTCTACCAGGCGATCGAGCGGATTCCGCTCGGTATGGCGGTCACCCTCGAATTCCTCGGGCCGCTCGCTGTCGCATTGGCGGGCTCGCGGCATTGGACCGATCCGGTGTGGGCCGTGCTCGCCGGCGGCGGGGTGCTGCTGCTGACCAAGGCGGGCGGGCAGGTCGGGTGGTCGGGGGTGTTGTTCGCCCTGGCCGCCGGAGTTCTGTGGGCGAGCTACATTCTGCTCAGCGCCGCCCTCGGTGACCGGACCAGTGGCGGTGGCGGTTTGGCCCTGGCGATGGCCTTCGGCGGCGTGCTCATGATCCCGGTCGGCATCGCCGACGCGGGCACCCAACTGTTCCACCCCGCTGTGCTCGCCGCCGGATTCGCGGTCGCGATGCTGTCGTCGGTGCTGCCGTATTCGGTGGAACTCGAAGCACTGCGGCGGATTCCGCCACGCGTGTTCGGTGTGCTGATGAGCCTCGAACCCGCGGCCGCCGCGTTGGCCGGACTGATCGTGCTCGGCCAGATCATGCGTCCCGGTCAATGGGCGGGCGTCATCTGCGTGGTCGCCGCCTCCATCGGGGCCACCCGAACGGCCGGGAAGACCTAGCCGTTCGGGTCGTCAACAGCCCGCGCTGCCGGGGGCGAAGATCGGGACCTCGCACCACCACGGCTTGATCACCGGCGGCGTCGCCGGTGCGCCTGCCACGATCCAGTCGCCCTGTACGGATACCTCGCGCCGGGACAGTGGTTCGTTGGCGGGGCCGGTGGCGACAGATCCGTCGAGGTTGAATTTGCTGCCGTGGCAAGGGCAGTTGATGGTGCCGCCCGCGATTTCGTTGAGAGCACAGCCCTGATGCGTGCAGATCACCGAGAAGCCCTGGTAATCACCGGGATTCGGCTGCGTCACCACGGTGTCGGCGAGAATGAGTCCGGAGCCGACGGGTACGTCGGAGGCGCGGGCGATGGCGTTGTCCGGTGCGCCCTGCTCGACGACTTGTGGCGCCGGTGCGGGTTGTTCCTGGATCTGCTGGGTCGCCGGCAGGGATGCGAAGGCGCCCGCGACAATCCATTCGCCCTGTACGGAGATGGTGCGCGCGGCGAGCGGCTGGGTCGCGGGGCCGGTGGCGACGGATCCGTCCAGGTTGAATCTGCTGCCGTGGCAAGGACAGTTGATGGTGCCGCCGCCGATGGTGTTGACAGCACAGCCCGCATGCGTGCAGATTACCGAAAAGGCTTGATAATTACCGGCACTCGGCTGGGTGACGACGGTATCGCCGAGCAGTACCCCGGAGCCGATCGGCACATCGGAGGTGCGCGTGAGGGCGGTGCCCGGCACCGGTTCGGGGCCCGCCTGCACGTGTTCGGTTGTCGGGGGCGGCGGTTCGGCGGTCGGTACGGCGGTGGCCGAACTCGATGTGGTCAGGGGCGGTGCGGTGCTGGCGGTGGTGCTCGGCTGTGTCGAGGAGCGTTCGCTCGTCGAGCAGGCCGCGACAAAGGCGGCAGCTCCTGCTCCGATGACGATTGTCCGACGGTTGAAGTGTTCGACGCTCATCATGACCTCGGCGTTCTCGACCCGTTGTTGTAGGTGGTACGAGGTAGCCCCCGATTCGGTTCGAGGTCGTTTCGCATTTGCCGAGGAAGTTGGCGCTGCCTACCGCCCGGGTGAGACTGGGACCGGGCGGGGCAGCTACCGGACATTGAACGGATCGGTCCTGAGACCACGGGTAGGTGTTCCATGAGACTCTCCTGAGAAAATCCGGGCCCCTGTCCCCTGAGCTGGTGCGGATCAGGCGACTGTCCCGGTCGACCCGCAAGATCGCCTTGTTGCGAACGACAACGGGCGTACCATTTCTTCTTGCTGTGGGCCATTGCGCGCCCGGCGGTATGGAGGAGGCAGGCACGATGGCCGGGAGCCCATTGGTTGACGGAGCAGGCCGTGGCGTGCTCGACGCCGGTTTCCAGATATTGGAGGCGATTTCGGCGGCACCGGAAGGCTGTGGTCTCTCGCAGCTGTCCCGATCCACGGGGTTGGCCAAGGCCACCGCGTATCGGTTGGCCGAGCAGTTGGTGGCGCTCGGCGCGGTGCAGCGGGTCGAGCAGCGGTATTTCGTCGGTGCCCGGATGGCGGAGTTGGGGCGGCAGTGGCAGGCCGCGCCGATGCTGCGGCGGGCCGCGCAACGACCGGCCCGGGTGTTGGCGGCATTGACCAAATCGACTGTGGCGGTATGTGTTCTCGATGCCGGCGAGATGCGGTTGGTCACCGGGATCAAGGGTGCGGAGTTCTACCTCGGCACCACCGCTGATCCCGACGTGACATATCGGACCGCGTTGGCGCAGGTGCTCTTCGCGGGGCGTGCCGATAACACCGTGCCGCCGCCGACCTATTCGGCCGCCGAATGGCAGCGGGTGAGCGCCGGAATCGCCGATGCCGGAATGATTTCCGTCGATCATCACGAACTGATCGCCGGGATCTGTTGTGCCGCAGCGGCAATACGTCAACCGGTCGGCTGTGATGCCGCCGCGATCGGGTGTATGTCGCTGTCGCAACAGTTTCCGCCGAACCTGCCCGGTCTGGTCGCGCGCGCCGCGCGTGAAATCGAGAAGAATCTTCGCGGATCGGTTCGCTCAGTGGACCGGGTCATTTCTGAGCGGCCGGAAGGGAACCAGGATGAGTGAGCCGTCGAACGCCATGAGTTAGGTCTGATCCACCAATGAGTACAGCATCGCGAAGCGATTCGATAAGGGGTGGCGGTCGGGTGACGGGTGGGCGTACAGCATCGCGAAGCGATTCGATAAGGGGTGGCGGCCGGGCGACGGGTGGGTCCGATGCCGAGCTCTGGGGCCATTGCTATGTTTCTTCGTCCGTGACCGAGAACGGCAGGCCGCGATTCCTGGTCCGCGGCACCCGGATCACCCTGTGGTTCGTCGACGAGACGCACCGCCTGTCCGCCCACGCGGGCGGCAATACGGTGATGTTCGAGGTGGACACCGACAGCGGTGTGCTGAAAACGCGATCCCCCTTCTCGACTGTCCTGTCTTTCGCCCCGGCACTCATCGACCAGGACGCCTGGCTCACCGAATTCCTACTCCGGGCCCCCGCCTGGACCACCGCCAATGGCACCCTCATCCTCACCGGCGACCGCACCACCATCGAACTTCAACAAACCCCCGACCGCCCCTGACCGCGGTTATGCCGGTGGCGTAAGGAAGGATTCGACAACTCGGCGGACCTTGTCGGCCGCCTCGGTGTCGCCGAGGCGCAGGGCCGTGTTGGCGGCGCAGAGGACCGCGTCGAGTTGGAAGGCCGCGAGATCGGTATCCAGGTCGGCGATTTCGCCCGCGTCGACCGCATGACGCAGTTCGTGGGCGATGGTGGCGGTCCAGTCGTGCTGGTCGCGGACCAGGGCATCGCGGACCGGGCCGGGGCGGCTGTCGAAGTCCGCCATATTGGCGACGCGGTAGCAGCCGCCCGCGAACAGCGGGGTTTCGGCGTAGCTGATCCAGTAGTCGATCAGGGCGCGCAGGCGTTGCACCCCATGGGGTCGCGTGCGTGCGGGGCGGATGACGGCGTCGATGAACATCTCGCGGGCGAAGTCGAGCGCCGCCAGTTGCAGCGTCTCCTTCGTCTTGAACAACGTCTGCACGCCTGCCTTGCTGAGGCCGGTGTCGGCGGCAAGTTTGCCGAAGCTCAGCCCGTCGAGACCGTCGAGCGAGGCAGTGTCGACGGCCTGACGCAGCACCAGCTGCCGACTGCGCGCACCGCGCAGCAGCCGCTTGTCCTCGGGCCCACCCGCCACCCGGCCACCACCCCTCATCGAATCGCTGCGCGATGCTTCCCTCATTTGGGCACGCGCTCACCGAGTTGGTGCGCAAGGCATTTGACGACTTCGGCGGCCAGCACCGCTTGCCCCGAGGCGGAGAAGTGGATGCGGTCCGCGCTCAGCAGGTTCTCCCGGTCGTTGATCGGATGCGCCCACATATCGACGACGAGTGCGCCGTATTCGGCGGCCAGGCGGCGGGTGATGTCGTTGACTGCCCGTACCCGCGAGCCCCAGTCCGGAAAGACTGGCACGACATAGGCTTTGCCCAGGGTGAAGGTCAACAGCTGGGCGCCGGTCCCGGCCGCGAAGCGGTACATATCCCGCAGCGTCGCCTCGATCTCGGCGAAATCCGGTGTGCGCCGCACGATATCGTTCGCGCCGCTCGGCAGGTGGAGTAGGTCGGGTGCGAATGCGGTGAGCCGATCCGCTTGGTCTCGCAGCGCCTGTGCGGTGGTCGCCCCATCTCGCGCGGTGTTGAGGTAGGCCAGGTCGGGGTGGACCCGGCGCAGGGTATCCGCGACCCGATCGGCCCAGCCGATGCTGGCGTAGCCGGGACTCGGGTCGCCGGTTCCGGCCGAGAGACTATCTCCGATCACCGCGAACCGCCGCCACGGCGCGTCGAAGAGCAGCGCGGCCGCGTCCAGTGGCGGCAGGCAGAAGGGATCGGTTTCCTCGGTGGTCGGGAGCGTTGCCGTGGTCATATTTAAACAATACGGCCGATCGTATGTTTAAACAAGAGGTGTGACCATCGCCTGCAGCAGGTCGCGCAGGGTTTTCTGTTGGGCCCCGCTGAGTGAGATGGACCGGGACTGCGTTCGATCTACCTGATCGCCGCGGTCCTCACCGTATCGGGTCTGGTGGTGGCGCTGCACATCCTGCGGCGAGACCGCATGCGCGTCGTAGAATCCAGATGACCGGTCTGTAGTTGAATCCGATTGGTGCACAGTCTGTCCCGCGCTGACGGGCTATCATCTGGCTAGACGCTCGCACGGCGTCGCCGATATCAGAAGAGGGGTACGACTGTGAGCATGATTCTCGCCGCGGCACATGACACCTACGGAGCAGTCCTGGCCCAGATCGGTAACCCGACACCGGAGGCGCCGCCCGTCGCGGACAAAATCCTGCAGCTGGTGCGCTATTTCACCTGGTTCATTCTGCTGGCGGGCGTCACCGCCATCACCTACGCGGGCGGCCGGTTCGCGTGGGAGAAATGGTCCGGCGGCGGCCTGCAGTCCCCGAAGATGGTGGCGGGGGCCATGATCGGCGGCGTGGTCGCGACCAGCGCGGGCACCATCATGAACGCGGTGATCGGAACCTAGCCGCGCGCACGCCATTTGATGGAGCAGCCCATGCTCGGCCTATGCGGTTCGGGCACAGGCGCTCCAGCGAGTACGGACTCGATCGCGGCGCGTAAGTCGTTGCCGGTCACCGGCTTACCGTTGCCCGGCGTGGATTCGTCGAACGCGCCACGGTAGGCGAGTGCGAGGTCGGCGTCGTAGAGGAAGAAGTCGGGCGTGCACGCGGCGTGGAACGCCCGGCCCACCTCCTGTGTCGCGTCGATCAGATAGGGGAACTTCCATCCGGCCCGGTCGGCTTGGGCGCGCAGCCGATCGGGCGCGTCGTCCGGGTAGGCGTCGGCATCGTTGGTGCAGATCGCCACGGTCGGCATTGCCACGCTGGCGAGCACCTGGCCGAGCTCGGCTTCGATGTGCCGCACGTATGGGCAGTGGTTACAGGCGAAGATGACCAACAGTCCGGGCCCGCCCAGGTAGTCGGCGCGGGCGTGCGTGCGACCGTCGAGATCGGGCAGGGCGAAGTCCGGGGCGGGCGTACCGACCGGGACCATAAGGGATTGGACCGACATGAGTTGCCTCCATCCGAGTCGATATCGAGCATAGTTCGCCCGGCCCCTCGTCCCGGACCTAGCGCGCCAGGTCCGAAGGGTCGGTGTTGGCGCCACACAGCACGACGCAGACCCGTTCGCCGGGTTCGGGGCGATAGGTGCTGGTGGTCAGGGCGGCGAGAGCGGTTGCGGCAGCGTGTTCGACGGCCAAGCGGCGGTCGTGCCACAACGCCTGGCGGGTCGCGATGATGTCCTCGTCGGGGACGAGAACCGAGGTGACGTCGTAGTTCTGGGCCGCATACAGCGCCAGCTCGGTTGCGCGGCGGGCGCCGAGGGAATCGGCGGCGACCGAGTCGACCGGTGCGTCGACGATCGTGCCTGCTTGGATCGCGGCGTGCAGCGCCCGGCAGTTCTCCGGTTCGACCGCGATCGTCCGGACGCCGTAGTGGTGTGCGGCGGTGGCGATTCCGGCGAACAGACCGCCGCCGCCGACCGCGACGACGACGGTATCCAGCCGGGGGAGCTGGCGGTGGATCTCCATCATCAACGTGCCCGCACCAGACGCTATGCAGGGGTTGTCGTAGGCGTGGGAGAGCAGAGCGCCGCTGCTGTGGGCATATTCGCGGCAGGCGGCAAGCGCCTCGGCATACTCCGTGCCGACCAGGCGCACGTCCGCGCCGTAGCCGCGCAGCCGCTCGACCTTCACCGTCGGTGCGGTGGTCGGCAGGAACACCGTCGCCCGCACGCCCTGTCCGCGCGCCGCCCATGCGCACGCGAGTCCCGCGTTCCCGCCGGAGGCGATGGTCACACCCGCGTCCGACAGGGTGCCATCATCTCGGTGTGCCTGGATGAAGTTGCGCGCGCCACGGGCTTTGAACGAACCGGTGTGCTGCATGAATTCCAGCGCCAGCCACAGCTCGCAGGGGCCGGATCCGGTCGTCGGGACCGCGTCCCCTGGTGCCAGCGCGACCGGCCGCACGTATCCGCTGATCCGATCGCTCGCGGTCTTGACGTCGCCGTAGGTCAACTCCATAGGTGCTCCTCGCACTAGGCCCTGCCGACCATCTTGCCCCGAGGTGGGTTCCCCGGTGTCGGCCACAGCCCCAGTGGCTTCGGCGCAGAGGTCGCACCCTGTGCGCGGGAGCCACTGGCTATGCGCGACCTATGTACTCGGGGAGGCCCGCCGCAGGAGCGCGAGCAGGTCGGTCAGATGGCGGTCGTAGGCCGCCTGATCGAAGACCGGGGTATCGCGCATGGTGAAGCCGTGCCGGGTATTCGGGTAGACGACCGCCTTATCGGGTGTGAGCGCCGCCCGCGCCGGACCAAGTGCGACAAAGAATTTCGCGTGCGCCGCCGGATCCGCGGAATCGGGCATGGGCAGTATCGGCGCGCGTCCGGTTCGGTAGAAAATGTTGGGTGCCAGCACGGTATAGCCATGGGCCGCGATGGCTTCCATCATTTCGCGCAACCAGGGCCGCAGGCCGTAGGCGTCCATATAGAACAGCACGCCGGGGTGAGCCGTGCCGTCATCGGGTCGGGCCAGGTAGGAATCGGCATTGCCGTCGGCGGTGGGGACATCGAGGGTGCTGAATGCGACGGACATCGTCATGGAGTTCCTTCGAAGTGAATAGCAGCGAGAGCGACGCCGACAAGTATCGCGCTATCGGGACTTTCGATATCTGCCGAGTCCTCTTATTTGCGAACAAATTGCCGATTTTCGTGCCATGTAGTCTGCCTGCATCTGGAAGTTGTAGTCACGCTCTGTTCGACGCGAAGAGAGGTTGACCTGTGAAACTGATCTGGATGGCGGTTCCGGCGTTGCTCGCCGTTGCCGTAGCAGGGTGTACCGAAGACAAATCCACTACCGCCGCATCGACATCGGCCGCTGCCGAATCGCGTTCGACGAGCGCTACGCCCGATGCGGCCGAACACGAGCAGCCGGGTAGCGGGATGCGGATTCCACTGGGGGACACCAAGAAAGTGCCCATTCCCGCCGACGCCGTAATGGATATCAAGGTACCCGTCGATTGGGGCAACGCGACCACGAGCCTGCGGTGCACGGTGACCGACAGCACCGGCCGCAACGAAGATCTGCGGTCGACCAATGCGACGAAACAGGAAACAATCGACGGGAAAGAGTGGATGACGCTGTGGACCTTTTCCTCGGCGGCGGGCGCCGAGGTCACCGTCGGATGCAAGGATCCGGAGTCGAAGATCGCCGCGGGCGATAATCCGGTGATCCGGGTCATCCCGCGCGGTATCACCCCGCACTGATTCGGGGTGATTCAGTGATTGAGGCAAACCGTCAACGGCGAACGTCGAATCAGCGGGCGTAGCCTCGGATTCGTGAGTGGCGCGCAGGTGGCGGCGGGCTATCGGGAGCGGCGGTCGCGGCTTCCGGGTGCCGTTGTGTGGACGAACACCAACGCCACCGGGGAAAAGGCGCTGCCGGTGCTGCCGGATGGCTGTATGGATCTGTTGTGGCACGACGGCAGGTTGCTGGTCGCCGGGCCGGACACTCGGGCGTATATGGCCGAGGGCCGGGCGGAGACCCGGTGGGCGGGGATTCGGTTCGCGCCGGGGAGCGCGCCCGCGCTGCTGGGGGTGCCCGCGCACGAATTGCGCGATGCCCGGGTCGAGTTGGCGGATCTGTGGCCATCGGCGACGGTTCGTCGGCTCGCGGAACAAGTCGGCGCCGCCGAGGATCCGCTGGCCGCGCTCGAGGTGATCGCGATGCGACGCGCATACGACACCGACCCGCCGGATCCGGTATTGCGGCGGATCGTGGACGCATTGTCGGCCGGATGGTCGGTGGCGGCGACCGCCGAAGCCGCGGGGCTGGGGGCGCGGGTGCTGCATCGGCGCTCGCTCGCGGCCTTCGGGTACGGGCCAAAGACGTTGGCGCGGATCCTGCGGCTGCAGCGGGCGCTCGCGGTGGCCCGCAGCGGAGTGCCACTGGCGGACACCGCGTTTCGCACCGGGTTCGCCGATCAAGCCCATCTCGCGCGCGATGTGCGTGAACTGGCAGGCATGCCGTTGAGCGAGTTGCTGGCCCGCTCATAGCGTCAGGGCGACTGGTATGCGGTCGCTCAACCGGGCAGCGGCGCGTACAAATCGACGCCGTTACCGTCCGGGTCCTGGATCGAGGCGTAGCGCTGGCCCCAGAAGGCATCCCACGGCTTCAGTTCGCCGTGGTAACCGGCCTCGACGAGTTCGTTGTAGACCGCGTCGACCTCGGCGGGGTCCGCACACTGGAATGCGAGCCCGATCCGGCCCGTGCTGGTCGGCTGCTGCCAATCGGCGTGGAAGGACTTGATCACCGCTTCGGTGTCCAGCGTGACGCGCATGCCGCCGGACAACGCGGCCTCGTTGTGCCCCTCGCTCTGCGCGCCCTCCGGGAACTTGAGCCCCAGCCGTCGGTAGAAGGCGAGCGAGGCGGCCATATCGGTGACAACGATGCCGATGACGTTGAGTTGTGGAGTCATATCCGCAGCGTATGCACCACCGCGGCACGCGTCTTGAACAAATCGGACAGCGCGCTCAGCTCGCGGTCGCCGGAATCAGTTCGCCGATGAGGTTCTCCACCAGGATGCGGATCCGGTCGCGGATCGAGCGCACGATGGCGATGTCCTCGCCGGTCGGATCGGGCAGCATCCAGTCGCGGTAGCTGATGCCGGGGAAGAACGGGCAGACATCGCCGCACCCGATGGTGACGACCACGTCGGACATCGCGACCGCGTCGATGGTCAGGAGTTTCGGCGTCTGGTCGGAGATGTCGATATCGAGTTCGGCCATCACCGCGACCGCGGCCGGGTTGAGCTTATCGGCGGGTGCGCTGCCCGCGGAGTGGACCTCGATGCGGTCACCGGCGAGCGTGCCGAGGAATCCGGCGGCCATCTGCGACCGGCCCGCATTGTGGACACAGACGAACAGCACGCTGGGCTTGTGAGCCATGTGCGGGAATACCTTTCAGGCTGGTGCAAATCGGAGCGATGCTGGGTGCTATGTCGGAATAGTCGGGCAATGGTGCACGGGTGATCGGCGTCGTAGTGTGTGCGTGATACGTATACCAGGGCGGGTCGAATGTGTTTCTCGACGAGGGGGCCGACGCTGTCCGCCAACGCATCTCGAGGTCCGCGCGCGGGTCGTCGTCCGAGAGTTGTTGCCGCGCGCGGGATATGGACCAAGAAGAAACCGGTCGGTCAGGAAATCGGTATTTCGCCTGGACACAGCGATGCCCGCGGTGCCGAACCGGCAACCGCGGGCCGTTGACGATGACAGGCCGACGCTCGTCGCGGCCCGGACAACTCACATAGGACGCAGATCGATGACTTTGCGCAGCCGTGCGCGATCACGCTCGAGCCGACGCGCCTCGTACGCGATCGGGAAGTAGCGCACCCGTTCGGGCAGCAGCGGCACCGCGCGAGCGATGAACCAGCCCACTGCCTTCAGCTTCCGCTCATCGGACGCCGACCAGGTCAGCCCCAGCTTGCGGCGTGCGACCTCGGGAGTGGTGCCGACCGTCACGAAATACTGCAGCCACCCGACCGGCGCGACCGCGCGCTTCCACACCGGCCGCAGCGCACGCGGCAGCTGTGCGGGCGGCGCGATCGACCGGATCACCCGCAGATAGTCGTGTGCGGTGCCGGTGTCCTGCAAATGGTTCTCCACCATGTCGGTGAAGAACTTCTCGAATGCGGTGTAGTCGGCCGGAATCTCCTTGGGCGCCACCGAGAAATTGCGCATGAGCTGCACCGTCTCCTGGTAGTACGCCTCCTTCTCGGCCGCGGTGAGCGGACGGCGGGCGAAGTACTCGGAGTTCATGGTGAAGGCGAAGGTGCCGGTGTGCAGCACCCAGGCCCACGGTCCGGACGATAGCGCCTGGTGTCGGACGCCATCGGCGGTCGTGGTGTTGAGGGTGGTGTGCATCTTGCGCAGTCGATCCGCTTCGGCGATCGCCTCGTCGCCGCCATAGATCCACATCATCACTGAACCGACGCTGCGCACTGCGCGCCCGAGCGGATCGGTCCGGAAGGTTGAATGCTCGTCGACGACGGCGGAGATGGTGGGCTCCATCGTCTGCAGCAGGAACGCCGACCCGGCCGTCAGGGAGAAGGTGATCAGTCCGGTCTCATCCCACATGCGCGTGCCCGGCCCGAACGGGCGGCGCTGCGGTGCGGTCCGCGAGCTGGTGTCGGGTGCTGCGGCGGTCATTGCGATCTCCTTTGATCATCCCATCCAAGAGCATGAGAGATTTAGCATAGCAATCTCTCATCGATTCGTCCGCCCTGAACTGCCGCCGCGGCCCCTGGTCGCCCAGGGCCCCGCGTCCTAGGCTGGTTCGATGTGACGACCGACTGGCGCAAGCGTGACGGGCGGATCGGTGTGCTCACCGGCGCGGGCATCTCCACCGATTCCGGCATTCCCGACTTCCGCGGCCCGCGCGGGGTATGGACGAAAGATCCCATCGCCGAACTGCTGTCGACCTATGACGCCTACCTCACCGACCCGGAGCTTCGGCAACGGTCCTGGCTGGCCCGGCGCGACAACCCGGCCTGGCGAGCCGAACCGAATGCCGCGCACGCCGCGCTCGCCGACCTGGAACGTGCGGGACGCACGATCACGATCATCACCCAGAACATCGACCGGTTGCACCAGCGCGCCGGATCCTCGCCGAGCCGGGTCATCGAGATCCACGGCAATATGTTCGAAGTCGTCTGCATCGGTTGCGATTACGAGACGACCATGGCCGCCACCCTGGCGCGTGTCGCCGCGGGTGAGGCGGATCCGCCGTGCCCGGCGTGCGGCGGCATCCTGAAGTCCGCGACCATCATGTTCGGCCAGCAGATGGACCGCCGCACCGTGACCAAGGCCGCGCTGACCGCCGAGGCCAGCGATATCTTCCTGGCCATCGGTTCCTCGTTGCAGGTGGAACCCGCCGCGTCGATGTGCGCCATCGCCGTCGACGGCGGCGCCGACCTGGTCATCGTCAATGCCGAGCCGACCCCTTACGACGGCATCGCCACCGAGGTCATCCGCGAACCCATCGGCACCACCATCCCAAAGCTGGTAACCGAGATATTGGCTACCTGACGACCCGTCCGGACCACCGCGGAGCGGCAGATCAAACGCTACCGAGTACTCGCTCAATGTAGGCGTTGGTGAAGCGACCCTTCGGGTCGAAGCGGCGGCGGACCTCGGCGAAGCGCTCCCACTCCGGATAGCGCGGACGCAGCGTCTCCGCGGTCTGGAAGTGGCGCTTACCCCAGTGCGGGCGGCCGTTGTACTTGTCGAAAACCGCTTCGCAGGCGCGGAAATACGGTTCGAAGTCCATGCCGCGATACTGGTGCACCGCGATGTAGCAGGTGTCGCGGCCGCCGGCGGGGGAGAGGAACGCGTCATCGGGGGCGACCCAGCGCACCTCGATCGGCATCAGCGTATCGAATCGGGTCGACAGTTCCTTGATCTCGCGGATCGCGGCCGCCGAACGCTCGCGCGGGATCGCGTACTCCATCTCGGTGAACCGAATCAGCCGGGGCGAGGCGAAGACTCGATAGGACCGGTCGACCTGACGGCGGTAGCTGCCCGCGTACGCCGCGCCGCGGTGGATCCAGGGTGCCAGCCCCGGCCGCCGTTTGCCGAGTCGGCACAGCGCATCGAAGGCGTAGTTGGACATCAGAATGTCGGCGAACCAGTCGGCGGCCTTACCGCGCGGTTGCTCCGGCAGGTCGACGGCGTTGTTGCGCTTGGTCATCGCCAACGAACTGTGCCCGAACATATAGAACTCGAAGTGCTCATTGCCGTCGACATAGGAATCCAGATCGCCGAGGACATCCTCGACCGGAATCGGCCGCTCGATCCCCTCGAGCACGAACGACGGCACCAACTGCAGGGTGACCGCGCTGACGACGCCGAGCGCGCCGACGCTGACCCGCGCCGCGCGCCAGCCCTCCGGATCTGTCTGTTCATTCACTTCGACCCGGCTGCCGTCGGCGAGCACCAGTTCGATGGAGTGCAATGCGGCCGAGAGGTTCGGCAAGGTGGCGCCGGTGCCGTGGGTGGCGGTAGCGGTCGCGCCCGCGATGGTCTGCACGTCGATATCGCCGAGATTGGGGAAGGTCAGGCCGAGCGGATGCAGTGCGTTGCTGGCGGCATTGAGGGTGATGCCCGCCTCGACTCGGGCGCGGCCGGTCTCCCGGTCCACATTGAGGATGCGGTTCAGATTCGTGAGATTCAGCAGGACACCGTCGGTGAGGACGGCATCGGTGAAGGAGTGACCCGCTCCGGCGACGCGTACTGTCTGTCCCGTGGTGGCTGCGTGGCCGATGATTTCGGCCAGTTCTTCAGTGCTGTGAGGGGCTGCGATAGTGGCCGGTGCGCACTGCTGATCCCCGGCCCAGTTCCCCCACGAGTTGGTCATACGTCCAACTGTAAGGGACGGCTCAGTGACTTGCTAGATATGTCCGATTTTTGCGCTAGCGCTTGCGGCCCGTGCAGACGACGGACTTGGCCTGTTCCACTTCGACATCGGTCAAGGGGGGTGCCGGCAGTGGTCGGCGCGGCGTGTTGTCGCTGCGTACGCCGTTGAGCGCGATGGCCATATACCGCTGCCAGGTATTGGGATTGACCGGCTTGGAGAAGTCGGCGATCGCGTCGACCATGTGGATCAGCGCGAAGAAATCCGACGGTGCGATATCGGGCTGCAGTGCGCCCGCGTCCCGCGCGCGATCGATGACCGCGGCGACCGTAGGCTTGATCCGGTCGCGCAGCTCGGCGAAGCGCTGCAGATCTTCCTCCAGCTCGAGCATGACCTCACTGAAGCCCCGATTGGTAGCCAGATGGGTGCAGGCGTACTCGAAGATCTGGACCAAGCCCAGCCAGGGGTCGGGATGCTTGGCGGCGGCCTCCGCGGCGACGGCGAACTCGCCGACGTTCTGTTCGAAGACCTCGGCGATCAATTCCCTCTTGTTGGCGAAGCGCCGGTAGACGGTGCCGACGCCGACACCGGCGCGTTCGGCCACATCGTCGAGGGTGATCTCGAGTCCGTGATCGGCGAAGAGCTGGCGGGCTGCCTCGACGATGCGCTGCTGATTGCGGGCAGCGTCGGCGCGCAGGCGCCGAGGTGGAGGCACGGTAGTGGCGTGATTCACAGGCACATCCTAGCAATAAGCGGGATTAAGCGGAGGCATTGTCTCCGTTATTGTGTTAGCTTAACGCGATAAGCGGAGATGGTTCCTCCGCATCAAGACTCGAGACAAAGGGGACAAATGACTACCACGTTGGACCGTGGGGCACCCGCCCCCGAGAAAGCTGACTCGAGCCGTCGCGGCTCACATGCCTTGCGCTGGTGGGTGCTCGCCGTCCTCGGCGTAGCCCAGCTCATGGTCGTGCTCGACGCGACCGTCGTGAATATCGCGCTGCCCGCAGCGCAACTCGACCTCGGTTTCAGCGACGGCGACCGGCAGTGGGTCGTCACCGGTTACGCCCTGGCCTTCGGCAGCCTGCTGCTGCTCGGTGGCCGACTCAGTGACCTGTTCGGCCGGCGCAACACCTTCATTATCGGCCTGGTCGGTTTCGCCGTTGCCTCCGCCATCGGTGGTGCGGCCACCAGCTTCGAAATGTTGGTCGCGGCCCGAGTCGGACAGGGTGTGTTCGGCGCACTGCTGGCGCCCGCCGCGCTGTCGCTACTGACCGTCACCTTCACCGAACCGTCCGAGCGGGCCAAGGCCTTCGGCATCTTCGGTGCGGTCGCGGGTGCCGGTGGCGCCATCGGCCTGCTGCTCGGCGGCATGCTCACCGAATGGGCGTCGTGGCGCTGGGTGATGTTCGTGAACCTCGGCTTCGCCGCGGTCGCGCTGGTCGGCGCGGTGCTGTTGCTGGCCAAGCATGTTGTCACCGAGCGGCCCAAGCTGGATATTCCGGGCACCCTGGTGGTGACGGCCGCGCTGTTCGGCATCGTCTATGGCTTCTCGCACGCCGAGTCGACCAGCTGGACCAACCCGGTCACCCTCGGCTTCCTGATCGGTGGCGCGGTGCTGCTCGCGGTGTTCGTATTCATCGAGACCCGGGTCGCGAATCCGCTGCTGCCGCTGCGCATCGTGCTGGACCGCACTCGCGGTGGTTCGTTCCTGACGGTGTTCGTCATGGGCATCGGGATGTTCGCGATCTTCCTGTTCCTCACCTACTACATGCAGCTGAGCATGGGCTACTCGCCGATCAAGACCGGTCTGGCGTTCCTGCCGATGGTGGCGGGCATGGTCGTGTCCTCGACCACGGTGCCCTCGCTGCTGCTGCCGAAGGTCGGTCCGAAGATCGTGGTCAGCGGTGGCTTCCTGGTTGCCGCGCTCGGCATGGCCTGGCTGACCCAGATCGGCCTGGACAGCGGCTATGTGACGCATATCCTGCCCGCGCTGATCCTGATGGGTCTCGGCCTCGGTGGTGCGATGTCGACCGCCTTCCAGGGCGCGACGGCCGGTGTGCACCACGAGGACGCGGGTGTCGCCTCGGCAATGATCAACACCAGCCAGCAGGTCGGCGGTTCGATCGGCACAGCGCTGCTGAGCACCATCGCCGCCTCGGCCGCGACCGACTACCTGTCATCGCATACGCCGGGTCCGCTGGCCGTGGCACAGGCCCAGATCGAGAGCTACACGACCAGCTTCTGGTGGGCCACCGCGATTTTCGTGGCCGGTGCGGTGATCACCGCGTTCCTGATGCCGAATACGGTTCCGGCCCCGTCCGAGGGCGAGCCGGTGATCGTGCACTGACTGTGTTTTGGCCGAGGGGCCGCGGCGTGTTCGCGGCCCCTCGGTCTCGCTGACCCTTTCGAGCGACCTGCAAGCAGTCGCTAGCGGTCGAGCCGTCGAGACATACGACTTCGTCGTATGCGCTTCGACGGCTCGGCTGTGTTCGATGACCGCGCTTTCGGCAGTAGCTCTGCCGAACAGTTGCTGACGCCCGGTTCGGCGGGGTTCCGCCCGGTGCCGAGGCGCGTTGGGTACTGCCCGTCGTGCCGCCATATCGCTCCCGACCCGAGTCCGTAGGGGTGAGGTGGGAACTCCCGGCCAAACCTTCCAGGCATTCGTACGTGGGATGGGCCGCCATGTCAGTGAACGGCGCTGTTCGTAGTGCGCGCTGTCCCGGATATCTCTGCGGCCGGGTGTGACCGTTAGCATTGCGCTGGCGGCATTTCGGCTCGGCAGGAGGTCAGTGCATGGGTCAGCGAGCCACCCCTGCCGTCGAGCCGTTGGTGCTCGTGGTGATCTCTCTCGGCGGTGGTCTCGGTTCGCTGCTGCGCTACGCCATCGGCTGGTGGTGGCCGTCGCAACCGCATCAGGTCCCCTGGTCGACGTTCGTGATCAACGTCGTGGGATGCTTTGCGATCGGAATTCTGATGGTTCTGATCACCGAAGTATGGGTAGCCCACAGACTGCTGCGCCCGTTTCTCGGCATCGGCCTGCTCGGCGGCTTCACCACTTTTTCCACCTACAGCCTCGAGGTTCGTAGACTGCTCCAATCGGGTGCCGTGGTCGAGGCGCTCGGCTATCTCGGGGGGACGGTGGTAGTGGCTTTGGGGGCGGTCGTGCTCGGAATGAGCGTGACGCGGTGGGCTACCGGAACGGCACGACCGACGAGTTGAACAGTGGAGCACGACGGAAGGGGGTTAGGCGGTGAGCGATCGCGGCGAGCGAATCATGTCGGCGGCGGCCGGTGGACCCGCGGCGGGCCAGTGGCAACCGGCCGCGCGGCTGACGGTGCTGCTCGACGAGGACGACAAGTGGCGGCACGGGCCCCTATACCACGAGATCGTGCAGCGTGCCCGCGACACCGGACTGGCCGGTGCCAGCGTGTGGCGCGGCGTGGAGGGCTACGGCGCGTCCTCGCGCATCCACACCAGCCGCATCCTCGATCTCGCCGAACACCTACCCGTGCTGGTGATGATCGTCGACGAAGCCGAGCGGCTGCGCGCCTTCGTCGAGCAGAATGCCGAGGTGCTCGCCGCGGTGCACGTCGCGTTGTCCGAGGTCGAGATCTGGCATCCGACCGCGGGGGTGGGCCGATGATCGCCCTACTCGTCGTGGTCGGCGGCATGCTCGGCGCGCCCGCGCGGTACCTCATCGACCGTGCGGTTGCCGCGCGATTCGGATCTCTGCTGCCGTTGGGCACCATGACCGTTAATATTGTCGGTTCGGCGTTGCTCGGTGGACTGATCGGCGCTGGCGCGAACAACTGGTTGTTCGCCGTCGCGGGAACGGGCTTGTGTGGTGCGCTTACCACATTCAGCACCTTCGGCTACGAGACGATCAGGCTCGTCGCCGAGGGCGCCTACGCCTATGCGGCGGGCAATGTCGTGCTCAGCGTCGTGACCAGCCTGACCGCGGTGTTCGTCGCCGCGGCCACGACCCAGTGGTTGTGGACATGATTTTGATGACGAGCCGGGCGCAGCCGACCCGGAAGGGAGACCCGAGCATGGCCCATGATCGAGCCGGGCGATCCGCGCGTCCCACCGACCTGGAGGACATCGCGCATCTGGTGACGGCCTACTACAGCCGCATACCGGATCCGGCGGATCCAGCGCAGCAGGTGGCCTTCGGCACCTCGGGACATCGGGGTTCGAGTCTGGACAGCGCGTTCAACGAGGCGCATATTCTGGCCATCACCCAGTCGATCGTGGAATACCGTGCCACGCGCGGGATTACCGGCCCGATCTATCTGGCGCGCGATACCCACGCGCTCTCGGAGCCCGCGTGGACCACCGCGCTGGAGGTGCTCGCCGCCAATGACGTGACCGCGGTGATCGACGCCCGTGATCGCTACACTCCGACGCCCGCGCTGAGTCATGCGGTGCTGCGCCACAATCGGGGCGGCACCCGGCATCAGGCCGATGGCATCGTCGTCACGCCCTCGCACAATCCGCCGCGCGACGGCGGCTTCAAATACAATCCGCCGCACGGTGGTCCGGCCGATACCAAGGCGACCGACGCCATCGCCAACCGCGCCAACGAACTGTTGCGCGGCGGGCTTGCCGGTGTGCGGCGGACCACGCTGCGGCACGCGCTGGAGACCGGCGTCGAGCGCTACGACTACCTCGACCACTACATCGCCGATCTGCCGAATGTGTTGAACCTGGACGCTATTCGCGGCGCCGGGATCCGGCTCGGCGCCGATCCGATGGGCGGGGCCAGCGTCGACTACTGGGAGGAGATCGGGCAGCGCTACGACCTCGAGCTCGAGGTGGTCAACCCGTTCGTCGATCCGACCTGGCGGTTCATGACCCTGGATTCGGACGGCAAGATCCGGATGGATCCGTCCTCGCGGTATGCGATGGCTTCGCTCATCGCGATCAAGGACGATTACGACATTTCCACCGGCAATGACGCCGACGCGGACCGGCACGGCATCGTCACCCCCGATGGCGGGCTGATGAATCCGAACCACTTCCTCGCGGTCGCCATCGAGTATCTCGTCGCGAATCGGATGGGCTGGGATGCGCTGACCAAGATCGGTAAGACGGCGGTGAGTTCGTCGATGATCGACCGGGTGGTCGGCGTGCTCGGGCGCGATGTGTACGAGGTGCCGGTCGGGTTCAAGTTCTTCGTGCCCGGATTGTTCAGTGGCAGTCTGGCTTTCGGTGGTGAGGAGAGCGCGGGCGCGTCCTTCCTGCGGATGGACGGCACCGTGTGGACCACCGATAAGGACGGGATTCTGCTCGCGCTGCTGGCCACCGAGATCGCCGCGGTCACCGGGCAGAGTCCGTCGGCGCGCTACGTCGAACTCGAGAAGCGCTACGGCTCCCCGGCCTATGCGCGCATCGACGCCGCCGCGACTCCGGAACAGAAAGTGCTGCTCGGGAGGTTGACACCGGACATGATCAGCACGAAGGAGATCGCCGGTGAGCCGGTCACGGCGGTGCTCACCCGGGCGCGCGGCAATGGTGCGCCGTTGGGCGGTTTGAAGGTCACCACCGAGAATGCGTGGTTCGCGGCGCGGCCCTCGGGGACCGAGGACAAATACAAGATCTACGCGGAGTCGTTCCAAGGGCCCGAGCATCTGACACAGGTGCAGGCCGCCGCCGAGGAGATGGTGGGGCAGGCGCTGTCCGGTGAGTGATAGATCGACCGTGGTTGTTTCTTGGGGGGCAGGCTCGGGCGGGGGACGGTCGAATGCGCTGCCGGTCGAGATCTGGGTTCTGGTCGGGGCTTCGTTCGTCATCGCCGTCGGGTTCGGTCTGGTGGCGCCGGTACTGCCGCAGTTCGCCCGCGGTTTCGGGGTCGGTGTTGCCGCCGCGTCGGCGATCGTCAGTGCTTTCGCCTTGATGCGGCTGCTGTTCGCGCCGGTGAGCGGTCGATTGGTCCAGCGGCTGGGGGAGCGGTCGGTATATCTCGGTGGATTGCTGATCGTCGCGGTGTCGACGGGCGCGAGTGCGTTCGCGCAGAGTTATTGGCAGCTGCTGGTTTTGCGGTCGGCCGGCGGTGTCGGGTCGACCATGTTCACCGTGTCGTCGTTGGCGCTGGTGATCCGGATGTCACCGCCCGGGCAGCGCGGTCGGGTGTCCGGGCTCTGGTCGACGAGCTTTCTGATCGGATCGGTCAGCGGGCCGCTGGTCGGCGGTGTGCTCGCCGGACTGGGGTTGCGGGCGCCGTTCCTGATCTACGCGGCGGCGTTGCTGCTGGCGAGTGCGGTTGTCTATGTGAGCCTGCGGAATTCGCGGCTGGCCGCGCCGGAGCCGGTCGGTGGGCTGCGGCTGATGTCGTTCCGGGAGGGGCTGGACCGGCCGGAGTATCGGGCGGTGCTGCTGTCGAACTTCGCCAACGGCGCGGCGGTATTCGGTGTGCGGATGGCTTTGGTGCCGCTGCTGGTCGTCGAGGTGCTGCATCAGAAACCCGGTATGGCCGGTGTGACGCTGACGGTGTTCGCGGCGGGCAATGTGGCGGTGCTGTTCGCTTCGGGCAGGTACTCGGACCGGTTCGGGCGCAAGCCGTTCCTGATCGCCGGATCCCTGATCTGCGCGGTCGGCACCGCCGGACTCGGTATCGCGTCGAATCTGCCGTGGTTGCTGGCGACCTCGTTCGTCGCCGGTCTCGGCTCGGGCATGTTCACCCCCGCGCAGCAGGCATCCGTTGCCGATGTGATCGGGCCGAAGGCGCGCGGTGGGCCGGTACTCGCGGGCTTCCAGATGGCCGCCGATCTCGGCACCGTCATCGGACCGGTCGCGGTAGGCGCTGTGGCCCAACACTTCTCCTACGGGGTGGCGCTCGCGCTGACGGGCGCACTGCTCGCTGTCGCCGCCGTCGTCTGGGCGGTCGTCCCAGAACCACTGCGCAAGCGGGCCGCGACCGTGGCTGCGGAACCGATCGACACGGTCGCGGACTGTCCACCAGACCACATCTGCGGCCCTGATGGAGCCGAGCATCTATTGGTCGACAAGGTCACCGACGATGCTCCATACGACGCCGACGCGACGGGCGACCAGTACGCGTCTCGCCCCTGAGCCCCACGTCTGCGCCCAGGCCTGGCAGTTGGACGTTCGATCACCATGCGCTGGTGCAGGCAAATGTCGACGTGTACCTGCATCAGCGCATGGTGGTCATGGTCAGGACCGCGCAGCGCGAGGGAGGGGGTTGGGGAGGGGACCCGGGGTGCGTTGGGGCAGAGTGTGCGGGGTGAGCGAATCGCGTTCGAACTACACTCCGCGACCGATGTCCAGCAAGACCACGTATGCGCTGGGGGGCGTGGCGCTCGCGCTGGTCGTGTTGATCGTGATCCTCGCGTTTCGGTGGGGGCGCGACGATACTTCGATCCGCAATGACGGGTACGGGTCGGTGCGGAATTCGGACGTGCACGCGGTGCTGGACCAGAACAACGGGACGATTCTGGTCGGCCACCCCGATGCGCCGAAGACCATCGACGTCTATGAGGACCCGCTGTGCCCGTCCTGCGGCGCGCTGGAGCGGATCTATGGTCAGGAGATCGCGCAGAAGATGGACGAGGGCAAACTCGCCGTGCGCTATCACCTGGTGACATTCCTGGATACCAAGTCGAAGAGCAAGGACTACTCGACCCGTGCGGTCGCCGCGAACGAGTGTGTCGCGGCGACCGGTTCGGGTCCGGTCTACTCGAAGTTCCACACCCTGCTCTTCACGTCCAAGCAGCCGAAGGAAGGTGGCGCGGACCTCAGCAACGAGGATCTGGCCAATGTCGCCAAGGAGGCCGGCGCGTCGCTGGAGGCGGTGCAGTGCATCAGCGGCGGCGCGAAATTGGACGGGGCGAAGATCCACGCCCAGATGGCACGCGCTGCGCTGACCGACGCGAACGGCGAGGTCGCCACGCCTGCCGTCTTCGACGGTAAGACCAAGATTGATGTGAACAACCAGGACTGGGTCGTCGACCTCACCAAGTGATCGGATCGGGTCGGGCGGCACCCCGCCCGACCCGACATTCCTAATCGACCGGCTCGGGCTCCGGCTTCTCGTTCACGATCGCGGCGAGTTCGCGCTCGACGAGTTCGTCATGCGCATTGGCGTCCGCGGCTGCCTTCTTCGGGCTCCAGTGCCCGGCCATCAGGAAGATGAACGGCAGGAAGACGATCTGCGCGGCCAGGCAGATCCACCACCAGCGCTCCCACTGCTTCGGCGAATCGGCCTGCGCCTGCTGCACTTCCTTGGCGTGTGCGGCCAGATAGGCCTGATCGTCGGCCGGAATGGTGCCGACCGACTGCAACTGGGTAGTGGCCTGCGCCAGCTTGGGTCCGACGGTTGCCGCCACCGCGAGGTCGGCGGCCGGAATCTGTTGGACGGCCTGCAAGCGAGCGATCGCCTGATCCACCGGTATCCCGAACTTCTTGGCGACCTGTCCGACCGCCGCCAGGCCCGCGTTCGCATCGGCGGGGTTGGCGGTCAGCGCGGCCAGGGTGGCCGAATCGATGGCCTGCAGCGTCGCCAGCTCCTGCGGGTAGCGAGTGTTGAGGCCGACGGTGGCCTGGATATCGGCGGGGGAGGCGCCGGTCAGTTTTGTCAGCGCGGTGACTTGTGCGACCTGATCATTGGGGTTCTTCTGCAGTGCCGCAAGGGTTTCCGTGCCGACCGTCTGGATGGTCGTCAGTTGCTGGGCGTACTTGTGCGCGATCTCCGATAGCCGCGGTCCGTAGTTGACCAGCGGACCGGCCGCGTTCACCACGATCAGCAATCCGAACAATACGATGGTGACGATGCCGCGCAGCGTGCCACCCCAGACCGCGAGACCCACCGCGGTCGCGGCCGGATTACGCGCCTCGACTGTCTCGGTGAAACTCGCCATCCAGGTCGAGTAGGCGATACCGGTGCCGACCGCGATCACCACGAAAATGGCTGCGAACGTGTAGTAGTCGGTATCCGGTTGATCGGTGTAGCCGATGAACAGATACATGCCGACAATGCTGATGAGCGCACCGACGACCATGAACGGCTTGCGCACCTTGAGTTTGTCCGACACGATCCCGGCCAGTACCAGGGCGACCGCGTTCGCGGTCCAGTACCAGTTGCCCAGTGCGTTGGCCTTGGCCGGACTGAAGCCGAAGTTCGTCGCCATATAGACCGGTAGGAACGACACGATGGTGTAGAAGAAGGCGAGGAACAGGCTGATCGCCAACGCCGAGCCGATGATATTGGGGCGCAACATCTGTCGCCACACACCCTGCTCGAGCTCCTTGACGTCCAGGCCGCGGGCGCGCGCCTCGATCAGCGCCCGGTCGCGCAGCGTCACCATGATCTGATCGCGCAGCTGCGGACTCAGCTCGCGCAGCCCGATCACCGCGATCACCGCGATGACGAGGCTGATCACACCGCACAGCCGGTAGTGGTACTGCCAGTCCGGATGCGCGTCGAGCGTACGCGTGGAGATCTGCGTGGTGACCAGCGCGCCGATGACCGGCCCGAGCGTCCAGAAGCCCATCGCCGATGCCCGGTCCAGTTGCGGGGAGAAGTCGCGGATCAATGCCGGTGTCGCCACCAGCACCGCGCCCTCGACGATGCTCACCAGGATGTACACGAACAGGTACTGCTCCCTGGTGGTCGTCGCGGGCACCGCGAACAGGGTCAGCAGCGAGCAGATCACCACGCCGTAGGCGACGATATTCGCCCGTCCCCAGCGATCGAGCACACCCGCCAGCACCGAGGCGACCGCACCGAAGGCGGCGCCGATGATGAAGATCCACACGAAGTACGTGAAGGACAGGTCGAAGTAGGCGATGAGTTCATTGCCCACCGCGCCGGTGACGAACAATTGGTAATAGAGCGCGATCGAGGCGATGACCACGACGGCCAAGTACCAGGAGCGGGCGGGAGTATCGGGATAGTGCGGTAGCTTGCGCTGCCACAGCCCGGTGAGCAGGGTCGGCGGGGCTGCGGTCTGAGTCGAGCTCATGGTCGAGATGCCTTTCTAGCCACGGCATTTCGTAACTGGCCTGAACCGTCTGCGGTACAGGACGAGTTGCCGGGTGGAAACAGGCTAGTGAGATTGATCACTGTCCGCAGGTGTTTCGGAACCAGGAGAACGATTGATTGCGCAATTGAAATGGACGGTACCGGTGAGTGAGACTGATGGTTGACGTCACGAGTGGATGGTCGCGCGCTGGAACCGTGAATCCCGCCGTCGCGGAGTATGTTTCGATCCTAGTGCGCGGCGAGCAGTTGGCGGGCATCCGTGGGAAAAATTGCGCCCGTTTATCGGGGTGGTTGCTGGGAACAATTCCGGCGATGTCGATTCGGAGGTATTCGGTCGGGAGATGATCGCCGACGACAACGGGGTCCGTGCCGATGGCACGGACCCCGTTCGGTGGATCTCGGCTTACAGGTAAGCGCCGCACACGGGCCAGGCGCCCGGGCCCTGGGTGGCGAGCACGTTCTCCGCGACGCGGATCTGCTCGTCACGGCTGGCGTTGCTCGGGTCGCCCGAGCCGCCGTTGGCGGCCCAGGTGCTCTGCGTGAACTGCAGGCCGCCGGAGAAGCCGTTGCCGGTCGAGGCGCCCCAGTTGCCGCTGCTCTCGCACTGTGCGACGGCGTCCCAGTTGTGGCCGGAGGCCGACGCGGTGGCGGTGGAGAGGCCGAACGGAACAGCGGCGATGGCGCCGGCGACGGCGGCGATACCGAGGGCACGGGTGAACTTGCGGTTCTGAGTCATGTGGAATTCCTGGCTGCGCCCGCTCGGCTCCGACGGGGTTCCGTCGTGTCCCTGCCCCCAGTGATGTCGGGGATCCTCAGAACCGCGGGGCAGGGTTACCGGCGTTCGGCGGTTCGAGTTCGAGCCCGTCTCGTTGATCAGGGCTGCCGACGACGGTAGCGAAGAATTCGCGACAGATCACGTTGAGATAACGCATGAATTGTCTCGAGCTTCGTACTGAAATATAGACATTCACCCAGTTCGAATGCGTAAAAATGTATATCTACTACGCTCTGTGATAGTTACGTTATGTGTTCGGGATCACAACGAAATGGTGATCCGGATCGCGTTTAACCCTCGAATCCTGGGACGAATGTCCGGTTCCGGTGCAGCTCGGATCCCGGTTCGGCCGGTTACGGATGGTGAAGTTGTTATCGAGTGGGTCGATTGTGCACTGCCCTCTTCCGTGCAACCGGAGGCAGAATCGCGACTCGGCGCGGGGTTGGCTGCGTTTTCATCCGCAGGAACTCACCTTCCGGTCGGATCTGGCGCAGCTCGCCGCCCACGACGATGCGGCCGTCGAGAACGGCGATGTGCCTCGTGCTTACTGCGGCTGATCGTCGCCGGACGGTTAGCGGCCGGGCGTCTGCGTAGCTCGGGGTTCGTCATCGGGGATCTCGTCCTCCGGTCGGATACGGCGGAGCTGACCGTGTACGACGATATAGCCATCGAGGGGATAGGCGATGTCTGCGGCGATGCGGCGATCGGTGATCGGGAATTCCGCGGTGGGCGCGTCGGTGGGTTCGGCTCGGTGCTGGCCGGTGTAGGGGGCGACGGGTGCGTCGGTGTCGGTGCGCGGGAACAGGTAGCGGGCGCCTTCGCGGACCGTGGTGTGGATGTCGCCGGTCGGCGCGGTCCACTGGAGGCGATCGAGGTCGGCCCGCCAAGTGCGCCAGGGGAGGCTTTCGTCGTCCGCCAAAGTCTTCAGGCGATGGTGGCGCGAGCAGAGCACGGCCAGATCGGTGCGGATGGTGCGCCCGCCGCGGTCGGGCCGCTGCTGGTCGAAGGGGCGATTGTGGTCCAGTTCGGATTCCGCGGCGGGCATCACGCAGCCAGGGAAGCGGCACATCCCGTCTACCGCCCGTACCTCACGGGCCAGTCGCGGCGGCGGCCGCCATTGCGCTGCCTCCTCCTCCGCGGCGGCCGGCTCGTCCTCGGCGGCGGAGTCTTCCGGAATCACTTGGAATCGTGCGTGTTCGGCGAGCAGCCGGGCGAGTGCCGCATCGATCGGTCCGTAGCCGGCCAGAAAGGCGGGTGCGTCCTGTATGCCGAGCAGGGTATCGGCGGGAATCCCGATTTGGATCAACGGTCTGCGCGGCCGCGCGATCGGCACCCCGAACTTCGGACAGCGCTCACCACGCTCGCAATGGCATCGCAGCCGACCCGACCCATCCGCCAGCGCCACCAACGCGTCGGCCCGCCGCTGCGGCATGCTGCGCGGATCCGACGCGCACACCTGCATGCTCATCTCCCGCAAGCGCATCGCCACGGTCTGCGCCCCGGGCGCGGGTAGCAACCCGTCGAACACCGCCATACTGTCCTGTACCGCGCGCAGCCGCACGTCCCGCTCATCCTGTCGCAACTCGCGCCGCCGCTGCACCCCACCGGGATCCAGCCGGGCCGCCCACCGCCGCGCCGCCTGTCGCAACCGCACCGCATTGTTCCGCCCCGCCGCCTCGAGCAGTCGCGGCTCCAGCACGTCCAACACCTCCCTGGCCACCGCCCGGGTGTTATCCACGATCACCCGAACCTTCGCCAGATCTATCCGCCCCGCCGCGAACGCCGCCCGCGTCCGCGGCAACGAATCCTCCAGCGCCAGACCGATATCGATCAGTGCCCCCGCCGTCCCTTCATCGATCTGCAACGCCACCGCCGCCTCACTGGCCGCGAACTCCCCGGCCCGCACCCCGTCGGGCCCCGGCTCCGCACTCTCGGCCCGATGCCGCCGATACAGCTCCCGCACCGCGAACACCTCGGCGGCCTGCGCCACCGCAGCCCGTCCGTGCGCCGCCCGTAGGGCTTCGATCAGCCCCTCGTCACTCATGGTCCCGAAGTCCACTGATGAGAGATCATCGCGATCGAACATATGTTCGAGTCTACGTTCGAACGACCCCCTCCGCTACCCCCCGAATCGAGGCGATTTGGTTGCCGACACGCCAGTGGTGTAACTTCGTTCAGGCAGTCAGGCAAACCTGACAGCAACCACTCGGGGCTATGGCGCAGCTGGTAGCGCACCACACTGGCAGTGTGGGGGTCAGGGGTTCGAGTCCCCTTAGCTCCACTTTTTGGTTCGATAGTGGCATTGATCTGGGACTTTGTATCGAGTCCCTCATGGATGTAGGGCCCGCTCTTCTGCGGGTTTTCCCTGTTCAGTGGCTCTTTTTCATGTTCTATTCCTGCAGGGTGTCTTGCTTTCGCCTGGTGTTGATCGGGTCAGGAGTCGTTGGTGTTCGGCTGGCTGACTGAGTGTGTGGGTCTGCTTGCGATTCTGTGGACATCAGGACCGGGCTCGTCGGTGGGTGTCGCGGGTACGGACGCCGCGTTCGCGCAGCCGTTTTAGCACAGTGACCGGATCAACGGCGAGGTCTCGGGCGACTCGGACGAGGGACCAGCCTCGGTTGTAAAGGTCGATTGCTTCGTCAACTTGTCCGGGGGATAGGCCACGCCGCCGCATCGGAATGTTGTGCCGATGGAGGATCGCGCCGACGGTTCGGCGATCGATACCGAACCTGTCTCCCAGCTCATATGTCGTCGCGCCCGCAATATAGCCCTGGATCAGGACCCGAACTTGGTCCTGATCCAGTCGACGTGCCCGCCGTGGCGGAAGCCGGTCGGCGGACATCGGCGGTAGCGGTGAACTCTTGTCGTTGATCGCCGCTGGATCGTCATAGGCACCGGGGCGGTCGGCCGTCTGCTGTCGTGCGAGTTCGATGAGTACCGTCGCGATCGTCTCGGCATCGGGCGGGTCACGACGGACGCCATGCATGTGAAGCTCGCCCCATCGAGTAGCGGCGTTGTTCGAAGTTGTCATACGGCCATCCTCGTCACGCACCACAAGGACGGCAACGATGTCCGCTCTTTGGCTGTCGCCCAATCGTGCAGCAGCCCCTTTCGCTCTCGGCACTACAGGCGGTCTGCAACGCTGTGCACGGCAGCGGGCTGGATCCTCAACTTCTGGGCTTGCCTGTTAACCGACTGCTCTCAGCTCCACTAGCTGAACAGAATGTCCTACAGACCGGTGGAACGATCGTCCTTGGCGGCGAAGGCATCTCTGACGTCATGTAGGCCAGGCTCGGTGTGACTAGGAGCGCCGATCAACTCGACAACACCTCACATGTCCTGCGCGGGGTACGTTCGCCGCTTCGCTACACGCCGACGTCACCGCACTCGTCGACACCAAGATCAGCCCCACGCTGGGGACTGCCCCGGATCTGAGTCAACCGAAGCCAGGGCAGTCCCGCGGACCCGCTTGCCTGCCTCGGTCGCTTTCACAGCGATCTGGATTCCGTCACGCAGACTTCGCTTGACCAATTCACGTTCATCATTCAGTTTGCCGATTATCCAGCTCGTCCATGTAACCGAAGGGGTCAAACCGTCCGGGAACAGCCACCGGCTCGGGGCGGCATCGCCGTACCCGACGTCCGGCTGTGTGGTGCGTGCATCCATCGCCCACAGATCAGTTTGATCCGACCGGTGCGAGCGCCCGGCTAGGTGGGTGTCGACCGAGGCAATCCCTCGTCCCGTCAGGCCATGTCAAAACGGTCCGTTTATGGCTGACTCCATGGAAGGTTGTAACTCCATGGCGACCCGTACCGATCCGATCAATCGCAATCAACTGGAAGTTCTTCGGTGGGTGGACACGGGGTGTCCGGATGGCGTAATCACAGGCAGCGCTTACAAGTTGACGGCGAATGCGCTCGAATGGCGTGGCTTGGTTGTGGTGTCGAAGAAGAAGGGGATCTGGCGGGCCGAAATCACCGAGGCTGGCCGGCACTACCTGCAGTACGGCCGCTACCCCGACGGTCACGGGACTAGAAGACCCTTACGGCAGCAAACAACCCGTTCGGCCGCCCGCAGCGCGAAGGGCAGTCCGCCAGCCGCTTTCGAGACGACCACGGCGAAATCGCCGACACCGGATGACAAACCATCCGTAACGGCACGCCGCGCGCCGCCGGATGCGACGGCGCGCATATCGCTGGAGCGACGGACGGCCGCGCGGGACCTGATCGAAGAGTTGGTAGCGAATGAGCAGTTGGTGGTCCACCAGCCTGACGAATCGGAGGTCGCGCGGTGGCGGAGGACCGTGGACTTCGCCAAGCGGCACAAGATGGTTCCGGACGGGCATCGTCTCGAGAAGCAACGCATGTATGGCGGCGATCTGCGGATCATGCTGGTGAAGGGGGTGCACTTCAATACCGCGGCGGCAGCCGGCCCGGCCCCTGCCGCCGAAGTGCCGGACAGCATCGAGGAGTGGCATACCTTGCTGGTCGACCTGAAGGACCCGAACGGTGCGTTTGAGGTATCGGCGCCGTTGGTTCCGCGTGTGTTGCGGTTCCTCCACGTGTTCCTAACCGAATGCACCAATCGCGGATGCGTCGTGCAGTGGGCAGAGGGTGCTAAGAACGGGATCCGGATCGAGGTGGAGGGTCTCGAGTATCGTCTGACGGTTGCCGAAGAGATCGAGAAACGTGACGTCCTGCCGTCTCCAGGCGAGTTGTCGGGGCGGAAAACGTATGCCTGGCAACGGGTTCAGGCCGAATCCCGGATGGTGCCCAATGGGCGGCTGGTGGTTTCACTGTTCAGTTCGCGCTGGAGCAACCACAAGTGGGCAGATCGTAAGCGCTGGACCATCGAAGACAAGATTCCGGCGATGCTGGCGAAGATCGATGATCGGGTCGCAGCGGAACGTGAGCGCCGAGCCGCTGCCGAACGAGATAGGAAGGAGCAAGAACGCCAACGGGAAGCTGCCATGGAACGCGCAACCAGCCGCTTTCGAGAAGATCGGAGGATCGCGGCGCTGGACGCCCAACTCGGCGATTGGGAGAAGGCCGCGATGATTCGCGAGTTCTGCGACGCATGCGAGAACAGCTCGACGGCCGGCCAGGATGCCACGGGGACAGACGCGTGGTTGAAGTGGTGTCGTGACTATGCAGACCGCATCGACCCGATGGTGCAAGGCGCGGTGGCTCCTGCCGAGAAGGAACCGAATCTCGACGACCTGCAACCCTATCTACCTCGGCACATGCAGAAATACACGGGGACTAGCCAGGGGTCTCCTGCTGCCGGGCTTGCCGGAGGGTCTCTAGCGGGATACCCAGTTCCTTCTCAATGGCATCCGCGTCGGCGCTTTTGGCACGGCGGAGGGCGGTGATCGCACGCTCTATGAGCGTGCCGAGGCGGAGCACCTCGGCGCGCAGCGCGATGAGTTCGTCATGTCGGTCACGGGCCTCGGCGCCGCACCACTGCCGGACGAGGTCACGGACGGGAACCCATCTCTGGCGTGTTTCGGCGCAGATTTCGGGAGATATCCAGTACTTTCCGCTTTGGTACCCGTAGCGACTTTCCCGTTGATCTCGTTGTTCGTCAGCATCGAGCTCGGCTAGCAGTATGTCGGCGTGCTTCTCCGCGATTCGACGCATGATCGTCTCGGACAGCCGCCATGGCAGGACCCAACGTCCTTCCTCGTCGATGAAGGCCAAGTCGTCATCGATCACGGCGTTGCGGTCCAGTTCGAGATCGGTGACGAGGACGTCGAGGTTCGAGATGCTCAGGACGCCGGAGGCGTGGTAGTCGAGTTCCTTGACCAGAGAGACACCGCGCAGGTTGTCGAACACCATGTGCCACGCGTCCTCCTCCCTCTCGGAAAGCTCCGACGCGGAATACACCGCCGACCATTGGCTTTGCCGACGCTGCCACGCATCCACACCAGCCCGCGGGACCTTGAGCCGGGCTGGTGGAACCCATTCCTGTCGGCCTTCAAACGCGTCATCGACGAATTTGATCTGTACTCGCGCAGGTTTGGTGGTGCCGAGGCGAACTACTTCGACGCATGTAACCGGGTCCGTCTGCTTTTGCCGGTAGGCCCACCGCTCGCCGACGGCCAGGTCACTCAGATCGCGAGGCATGGGGCACTCCCAAAAGACGACGGATTCGACACTGCCACTGTAGGTTTCGGTAGGCGTCCTATCCAGTACCAGCCGCGAGCGAGTGCTACAGCAAGCGCATCAAGGTTGTTTCGAGGAAACTGCGGGCCGAGGCTAGCCCAGTGCTGTTACTCGGATGGAGGGCACGGTCATGCGCCCGCTACCGAGCTCTTCCGTGAGTGTCTCGGGTCGGTGTTCCGTGTTGGCGGAGTGCGGTCAGGATGGTGGTGTGGGCTACGCCGAGATGCTGTCCGACGCGGGTGAGGGACCATCCGAGCTGGTAGAGGTGGACGGCGGTCTCGACTTGGTCGGGAGACAGGCCGCGGCGGCGCATGGGCACATGGTGCCGGTGGAGGATGGTGCCGACCGTGCGCCGTTCAATATTTGAATGTCGTCGGAAACATATGAATCATTCGTGCTGTAACCAATTTTCGGGGCAGCGTCATTGCGGATGAAAATTTGGCGATTCGCGACGAGTCTACTGGTCTGGAAGGTGCCCGAAACCCTTGTGGTCGCCGGGCGGGGTGTGCGGTGGGGCGGCCGGTGGCGCCCCGCCGGGGCGTTCTGAACGTCCCAGGAGCAAGGCCGCAAAACTCCTGGTAGACCTCCGGATTCGCCTGGACTGTTTCGCTCAGGGTTCCCTCGATGAGGGGATTAACAAGTACACGGGGGCCGCGCGGCGGGGCAGCCAGGCCTCGACGTGGCCGCGGGTGCGAGTCCCGACCACTTCCCGGTTGCCTTTCTCTCCATCCTCTTCTCCCTATTGTTTCTAATTCTCTTATTGATCTTTCTGCGTGGCTGCCCCTGGCGTGGTCGTGGACGCAATTTTGATTCTTGCTTGCTAACTCCGGCGCGAGCCTGCCGGTCGTTTTCGGAAATTGATCGGAAAAGGTTCGCGTATTGAGTGGAATTCCGGCGCGGTGCGGATCTGACGTCGATGGGAACGCCGGGGAAATCGCCCCACCGAATCCGAATAGCCACCGCGTCGAACGTATGCCACTATCCAGACCGCACGGGCCACCGAAAACCATTCTTTCTGAGAAGAGATGACCACACCCACCGCTGCACCGGCACCTGATACGAGTGCCCGTTTGAGTAATGGCTTACAGGTCACTGCGCCGCATGGTTGCCCGCGTCCTGTCGATAACCCCGAAACCGAATACGGCCCCCGCCACATCGCGGTCGAGCTGGTCGCCACTGGTCGCGGCCGGGCACGCCGAGCGAACCAACGCCGTCCGCGCCAACGCCTCCACGGCCACCACCATCCGCGCAAGCTGGCTGGGCTGCCCAATGTGGAGGGTGCAGGCCCGCGTGCCCGCCGAAATGCGTCCCAGATCTATTTGTGTGGCCCTCCCGGCACCCGCAAGACCAGCCTGATCGAGGCCCTGATCAGCCGTTGATGTCGTCCGAGCCGCTGTCGATTTCGAGCTCGGGGGGGCGTGACGGCCACGGAGGTGCCTCGATCCGCTGGCCCGTCCACGGGTCGAGCGTGACCACGGGAAATTCTGCCGGGCTGGCCAGTCCGGAGCGGCTCCACATCAGGGTGTCACCGAAGAATATGGTGGCCGACACCTCGGGGTGCCGGTCGGAGACAAAGAGCTTCCATCCGTTGCCGAATCCGATCCGCATGCCGCCCGACTTGAAAAATACCGGCGAGAGAATCGGGGCAGATACGTTCCGCTCGACTTCGGTTCTGGGCCAGTGGCTGATCGTGTGGCGTTCAGGCGCGTGTTCGGCGACAGAGCGTGGCGCCATCTCGGATTCGTACCCGACAGCTATCCGGAATGGTGTGTCCGTCTCAAATTCGACCAGGTCGGGCCGCCAGGTCGTCCGTATGATGCGGCTGCCCCGCATTGGTCGGAGGACCCACCGGTCCTCGTACTCTCGGATTTCCGAGTCGAGATTCTTGTCCATGTCAGTCGCCCAACTCGTCGAGAATGTTTCCGAGGCTGTCCTCGGACACCTCGCCGCCGGGAAGCTTTACATAGACCTCGCCTGTATCGAGGTCGACGACGACATCGGGGTTCTTGTTGGCGCCATCCCCGCGCCATGCTCCTTGCGCCTTGATTTTGTGGATTGCCTCTCTCACTTCCTGGGCGGGAACACCGTAGTGGCTCGCGATCTTATTGACTTTGGTGGTCAGCGAAGCAGTGGTGAACGCGCCACTGCTGTCTGTGTTGATGTCCTCTGAGTCATCGGCGTTGAGAAGCACCTTCGCGGTGATGATCACAGCAAGGCTCAGAACTTTTTCGGTGATGTTGACGTCTTTGAATGCGGTGATGGCGGCGGCAGTGCCGCCCGCCGCTGCTGCCGCGACGCCAATGATTTTGATTAGTTTGCTTGCGTCGTAAGTGGTCTTGAGGACCCTAGCCGTGTTGCCGGCGATGGCAACGACACCGACTCCGGCGGCGACGTCGCTGAGGGCGGCGGTGATCCAGGTCGCTGCGATTCCGATCGCAACAGTCGCGCCCGCCGCGATCAAAGCGTTGGTGACCGCGTCTTTGAACTTGTCCCGGACCTCGGACGTGCCGTCGCTGTAGGCCTTGACGGGTGCGGCTATGTTGAGGGACGCGGAGGCGAGTTGGGTGGCGCCGCCATTGAGTGTGGTGAGGTTTCCGAGGAGGGGTTCGAGGCCCTTCTTGTCCTGGATGTCGCTGAATAGGTTGCTGATCTCGGTGATCCGGCCGGCGGCGCCTTTGATGGTGGCGTGTCCGGCGAAGGTTTCCCAGACCGAGGTGGCTTTGGCGAGGTTGTCTTTGTGGCCGTTGGGTAGCTTGCTGCCGAACTCGTCCTGGATCTTTCCGACCAGCGCGTCGTAGAAGCCGGGCACGCTGTTATTGCCCTCGGTGATGCCGTCGCCGTTCCTGCCCACCGAGGTCGGAAACGACAACTTGTGTTCGGTCATCGCCGTCACGTTGGGCCGGTCGGGCATCGGGTTGGATTTGTTGGCCAGCGCCCAGTTGTATCCGGCGGCCGAGAGCATGTACCCGAAGTTCGTCAGTGCGTCGGCGAGGTTCGTGCAGGTCTGCAAGGTTTCCAGTGTTGCGCGGTCGTACTCTTTGCCCCATTGCTCGCAGCCCGCCGTGTCACCGGCCATGCCCGCGCATTCACCTTTGAGGGCGTCGTGGACCGGTTTGTCCGCGGTGCGCAGGTCGGCTGCGAGGGCGTGGCATTTCGTGGCGGCGTCGTAGTAGGTCTGCCAGTTGATGACCAGTACACCCATGCTCTTACCCCTGGTTGAACATTTTGTAATTGGTGTCGACCGCAGTCGTGTAGCGGGCATGCGCGGCTTTGGCGGCGTCGCTCATGTCCTTCACGCCTTCGACGAATTCTCTTGCACCGGTGGCCCATTGGGTGTGGGCTTCGGTGTAGGCCTGGGCGGCGACACCTTCCCAGCCAGTGCCGGTCAAAGTGGCTACCCGGTCATCGATCTCATCGAGGTGTTCCTCGATGTACCCGGCAAGCCCTGACAGCTTCGCCACGATGTCGTCCAGATGGTCCAGGTCGACGGTGAATTCTGAGCTCATGGCAGATCCAAACTCGAACTCGCGGTGCCCAATACGGCCGCACGGGACTCGTCGCTGGCCTGGTAGGTAGCGGCGGTGACGCCCAATTTTTCCGCCATCCCGGTCAGGGCGGTCATGATCTGAGTGCCTCCGTCGCGGACCTCGGTCCACCCCTCGGAGAACTCCGCGGCCGCATCTCCGGTCCAACTCCCGTCGGTCAGAGAGGTAACCTCTTTCGCCGCAGTGTCCAATGCCGTGCGCAGCGCCTCTGCCAGCTCGTAGACGTATTTGCCGACCTCGCGCACCGTCTCGGGTACTACAGCGAGGTTTTGGCCAGAAGCCGGTGTCCCCCCATCGCTCATGACCCGAATGCTAGTGGAGGGTTCCGGCTCAAGTCGAGATCTCTCCGCGAGAGTCGTACCACCCGGCTTGTGGGTGGATTCGCCATGTGAGTTGGGGTTGCGATAGCTGCTCGTGGGGATGTGGTGCTGGCTATCCTTGGCCGCATGCTCGAACGGGGGACGGTTTTCGCTGGATACCGGATCGAGCGTGTGCTCGGTTCCGGTGGCATGGGTGCGGTCTACATGGCTCGCCATCCACGGCTGCCGCGCTGGGACGCGTTGAAGATCCTGCACCACACCGCCTTGGGCGACGGCGAGTTCGCCACCCGGTTCGAACGCGAAGCCGAGCATGTCGCACACCTCGATCACCGCAACATCGTCGCGGTCCATGATTGCGGCATCGAACAGAACCAACCGTGGCTGTCCATGCAGTACATCGACGGTCGAGACCTGGCGAAGATCCTTGCGCAAGGACCTGTTTCGGTGACCAGAGCGGTGTACATCCTCGGTGAGGTCGCGCGCGGCCTCGACCACGCACACCGCGCCGGCATCTGGCACCGCGACGTCAAACCCGCCAACATCCTTGTCGCGGCGGTTCGCGATGAAGAAGACCGAGTGCTGGTCACCGACTTCGGTATCGCTCGCGCCTTGGACGATTCGGTGTCGCTCACCGCGACGGGAGCGGTTGTGGCGACACTGGCTTACGCTGCGCCCGAGCAGATACAGCGTGGTGATGTCGATCATCGGGTAGACGTTTACGCGTTGGGTGCCACTCTGTTCAAGATGCTCACCGGTACACAGCCGTATCGTCGATCGTCCGCGTTGGCGGTGATGCATGCGCACTTGTCCGAGCCTCCGCCGAAACCGTCGGCGATCGACCCCGCCCTGGAAGCGTTCGATGAGGTGATCGCCAGGGCCATGGCCAAGAATCCGGACGATCGCTTCCAGACCTGTAGGGCGTTGGCCGAAGCGGCAACCTCGGCACTCGGGGACACAGCCACACCGCCGCCCTTGCCGGTGACGGGTCCGCCCGCTGTCGGTCCGGTCAACGAGCCGAACGCAGAGACCATCCTCGCCGCGCGGGCACGCCGGGAATCACCCGTGCCCGAACGTGTTCCAGGCCATGCTGTACATGCCCGCTCCGGCCGGCCGGGCCTGGCGTTATTGAGCGCAATGCCGGCCATCGGGGTTGCAGTGCTGATTGCGGTCATCGCGTTCCTCGGCTACCGCGACGCCACCGGCAACGACAGTTCCGCTTCCACCCCAACGCGGATCTCGGTCTTGCCACCGCCACTGAGGTCCGACGGCCACGGCGACTATACGATGGACATGGCAGTCTCCGGGGCAGGGGATTTGTGGCTGCTCTACAAGAGCACGGGCATCGTCTTGTCCGGTGGGAGCCGGACGTGCATGACGAGGGAGCAGTCGATCGACATCTCGACGCACTAGCCCAGATGATGCGGTTGGAAGCTGGCGCTGAACGGTTCCAACAAGCACAAGCGGCCGCGATCGTCCTACGTGATGCGATGAGAAGGTACCGAGGGCCGGAGGCTCCAGATCTCGACGAAATCGATGGGTTCCTCGCTAGACTCCGTCGGCTCACTGATTAATCGAAGATGACCTTGCGTGGCTTTAGGCAGCGCTACACAAGGCATTCACCGAACCCCCGGATCGGTACGTGATCACCGAAATAGGATGGTCGCAATCGAGATTCGCCGCGGAGAGCAAGGGTCTTCGTTGCTCGCGTCGCCAGCAGTCCACACCAGTCCTCCATGGTGCCAACAACTCTCAGCTTGGTACGGGATTGCGAAGATACCCGCGTGCTGAAGGCCGCCCGGGCGCAAATGCGGGGAACACTCCGGCATCCTGCACGCGCCAAGGTGTTCTCCCTGTCCAGTGGCTATTCGCCTGCGTGATGGTTCATCGGGATCGGCCGTGGGTGTCGCGTCGGGGGATGCCGCGGCGTTGGAGCGCGGACCGGATCGTGGTGTGGGCCACCCCGAGGTGGTCACCGATTCGGTGGAGTGATTCGCCATTTTGGTATCTGGTGGCGGCGTGGTCGATCTCGCCATCGGTGAGCCGCCGTTGCTGTCGGATCGCTACGCCGCCGGAGCGGATGACGTGAAGGATGCTGGCTTTAGCGAGTTGCCACTGGGCGGAGAGGCGTTTGGCAGATGACCCGGCTTCATAGGCCGCGATGATCTCTGCTCGTTCGGTGTCGGTGAGTCGTCGCTCAAGTTGGTGCGCCCGCTTCGGTGCGGGCCGGACTGGCGATGTTGGAGCGGGGACAGTGAGGTCCGGCAGCTTGGCCAGCAACTTCTCCAGTGCGTCTACCTGCATGTTCGTGTTGTAGTAAGTTCCCCCAACGTCCACCAATCGTGGCATTGCACGAACCGACTCCATTGGGGCTGATACCGCGGAAGCGGTATCAGCCCCAATGTCGTTTCCGGGTTGGGGGATGCGGAACGTGGGGAGCAAGCGGTCGGGGCCGGTAATGGCGACCCGGGCGACCAGGACCTCTATCAGTGCCTTGGTCTGTGTGTGGGTGCCGGTGGCGATGATTTCCGCAATGGTGTCGGCGATGCCATCCAGCGCAGCTGGTTCCGGGGTTGTGGGTTCGCTGGCCAGCGTGGCGGTGAGTTCGTCGCGGCGGGTGGCGAGCTGGGTTGTCTGGGCGCGCAATTCGCTGAGTCGTCCGGCGAGGAGTTCGGGGTCGAGGGTGCCGTTTTCGAAGGCGTTCAGATAGCGGTCGATCGCCTGCTGGGCCTTGGCGAGTTCGGCGGAGACGGTGGCCAGTTCGGCGCGGAGGTCGATGCTGGCGTCGCGGTGATATCGCTGTTGAGCGTGGATGGCTTGGCTGATCAGGTCGTGGCGGGTGCGGTAGAACTTGCCCAAGGCTTCCAGGACGGCAGCGTCCACGGAGTCGGCATCGAGGCGGGTGAAGTCGCACTTGTCGCTGTCGTAGCGGGCGCGGTTGAAGCAGGTGTAGTAGCGGTAGGTGCGGGAGCGGCCGGTGGCACGGGTGCCGATCATGGCGCGCCCGCAACGCGGGCAACGCAGGCGACCGGTAAGCAGATAGTCCGAGGAGTTCGCGGCGCGGTGGGCATGGGACTCCCCGCGTGCCTCCAGGACTGATTGGGCGTGTTCGAAGATGTCGTTGTCGACGAGGGCGGGGTGGGTGTCGGTGACGGTGGTGTCGCGGAAGGTCAACTCGCCGAGATAGATCCGGCTGTTGAGAATGCGCAGCACGTGATGCCCCGACCATTCGCGGCCGGTGCTGGCGCGATGACCACGCGTGTTCAACTCCGCGGCGACAGCACGGGCGCCGAGGCGGCGGCAGGTGTAGAGGTCGAAGATCATTCGTACGACCACGGCTTCGGCTTCGTCCACGACGAGAGTTTGGGTAGTCTTGTCGACTCGGTAGCCGTAGGGGCGTTTGCCGCCTTTCCAAAGTCCTTTGGCGGCTTTGCGTTCCATGCCTGCGATGACGCGGTCGATGATGGTGTCGCGTTCGAATTGAGCGAACATGCCTAACATCTGCACCAGCATGCGACCCATGGGCGTTGACGTGTCGAATGGTTCTATGGCGGAGCGGAACACGACCTTTGCCCGGTCCAGCTCATCGAGCAAGGTGACCAGGTCGCGCAGATTGCGGGAGAAGCGGTCAACCCGGTAGACCACGAGCACATTGATGACCCCGGCGCGCGCAGCCTGCAGGGCACGCTGCAGACCTGGCCGCTCGGTGCTGGCACCGGAGGCGTCGTCGGTGAAGGACGTGGTGCGCCGCCAGCCGGGTTGGGAATCGATATAGGAATCGAGGCGGGCGTCTTGGGCTTCGATGGAGTAGGGCTGGTTGTCTTCGGTGGTGGAGCGGCGGGTGTAAGTCCCTACCCGCACGTCCTGTTCCCAGGCGGCCGTGTCAGTGGAGATACGCGAAGTTGAGGATTTCTTGCTGCCTGCCATGCTGCCGGTCCTTCCCCTCGATACACGCTTCTCGCAAACGTGTATGTCCGAAACAACCTGTGGCGAATCGGAATTCGCGTTCTGGATTTGGTCCGGTATATCGCCGGTTCTATTGTCGCTCGATCGGTTTTCGAATGTATTGGTGTGGCATGAATTTCGGCCGTGGCGTTTCATGCCGCGTTCCGTTCACCGTTGTCGGTCTGGTGGCGGTGGGTCCATGTGGCGATGAGGTCGGCGAGGAGGGTGACGGCGGTGTCATGTTGGGTGGCGGTAAGGATTTCAGTGTCGATTCGGTCGATGTGCCAGCGTTGATGGGCACGGTCGCAGGCATGCGGCTTGGCGGGTTCGGGGCCGGTCGGGGCTTGGGTTTCGGGTTCGGGACGTTCCATCGGGGCTCCTGTCGAGTGTTCGGCGTTTGGAGTGGCGTCACCCATGTACTGGCAGGGGCACTCGCGCTTTTTCCGGTACGGGACTGGAATAGATGCAATTCCGTGCTCGACGGTTAAGGTTCGGAGTCGATCACGTGGGCCGCCGGATTTCGGCGTGTGGGTTGGGTTCGCCTGTTAACTGCCAAGAAGAGGCCCGATTTCGACATTTCAGTGCGAAACGGTTCAATAACGATCGGTGTCTCGCCACAGGCGAGCGCCCCAGTGGCGATTGTCTTGCCACTGGGGCGCTCTGGACGTGGTCGCGGCGGTGGGTGTGCCGTTATCGCCAGTTGACCAGGCAGATCTGGTCCTGTCCGTCCTTACGGGAGTTGGCGTACCTGGTGCCGGTGTCCACACAGATCACGTCGACGATCTTGACCAGTGCCGGGATGTCGCCGGGCTCGAAATGGTCTGCGCTCGGGACGATTACAGCGTTGGCGCGCTCGCTGTAGGCGAGGTTCATCAGGCGGTTGATCACCGCACCGCCCGGCCGATCCCGATCGCCGTAGTACATGAGAATCACGGACCACCCGCACTCGGCAGCAAGGGCGTGGATTCGCGCCTCGTCTTGGCCACTCGCCTCGCCGGACACGTCCGGTCGCAGGAATCCGATCACGTAGTTGCTCATGGCTGTATCCCTGCGTAGTCGCGGTACACGGGCCGGGTGATCGCGAGACGGCCGCGGTCCGTGCAGCGCCACCGTGCTGGGCTGTGCAAAGGGCTCATCGCCAGGCCGGTGCGCGACAGTCGCAGCAGCGCCCGGTGGACCGAGGTCTCGGGCAGCCCGGTAACTCGGCAGAGCTGCCGCACGGTCAGCCCGTGCGGAGGGTCGAGGTTCGACAGTGCGCCAAGGACTTTCGCCTCGGGTTCGGTGAACGCCATCGCTCACCACCCCCTGGTGATCGGTACATAGGGGCGTGGCGGCTCGGCCGCCAGGCGCGCCTGAATGTCGGCGACGGTCAGCCGCTTCGGCCGCTGGGTGCGTTCGGCGTCCGGCAGTGCATGGGCGGCGAGGAAAAACAGCACTAGCGCGATGATGGTGGCGACAACGATGATTTCCATGTCGGGTGTTCTCCATGTCCCTGGAACGGTGTTGGAGTGCACCCGACGCCGGGGACTGGTGATCGAACCGACGCCGGGGCAATGTGGAACGTATGCCCGGCGGACGCCGTGAACGGGTACGAACGTACCCCCAATGCCGTTACGCTGGCGATTGTCGTGACAACACGACCAGGAGGTGGTCCCCGTGAGCGGTTCCGAAGCTCCCTCGCAGATCGGACAGCGGGTTCGGCTGTACCGAGAACGCGCCGGAATGGCACGGCCCGTGCTGGCCGCCCAGATCGGCCGGTCCGCCGAATGGCTGAAAGCCTTGGAGAACGGCCGAATTCAGCGCACGCCGAGCCTTGAGCTGTTGCTGCGCATTGCTCGTGTCCTGGAGTTGGACGACCTCGCCACGCTCACCGGAGATGATCACGCGGTACCGGTGACGGTATTCGCGGGTGAGCGTCACGCGGCCCTGTCCGAGGTGCAGGCTGCGCTGACCGACTACCGCATCACCCCTAGAGTTCGGGCGGTCAGTGTCGATCATCTCGCTGAGCGGCTACGCAAGGCGTGGCGGATCCGCCACTCCAGCCCCGATCACCGATCACAACTGGGCGTACTGCTGCAAGGTCTGATCCGCGACGCCCAGACCGCCGCACGTACCGCCGAAGATCGACGCGCTGCACGCCGGACTCTGGCAGGCGTCTACCAGCTCGCCGATTTCTACGTCGCCTATCAGCCCGCACCGGAGTTGGTGTGGATGGTCGCCGACCGCGCGGTGAACGAAGGTTACGAGGCCGACGACCCCTATGTCATCGCGTGCAGTGCTTGGGCGATGGTGCAAGCCTTGCGCGATTCCGGCCGATGGGAGGAAGCAATCACGCTGGCACGCAACGCGATCGACCAGCTCACCCCCTATCTCGACCGCACTGAAACCCCTGACGATTGGCACGGCATCGCCGGAGCGTTGGAATTCGAGATCGCCTACGTCCACGGCCGGCGTGGCCGCTCCGGTGACGCCTGGCGCGGCCTCGAACAGGCCGACCGCATCGCCCAACAACTCGGCCCAACCTATCGGCACGTGCAGACCAGCTTCTCCCAGCCTGTGATGGCAGCGCACGCAACGACTCTCGGTGTGGAACTCCGCCAGCCCGGCGAGGCACTGCGCGCGGCCCGCTCCATCGACGCCGATCACATCGTGTCCGTACCGCGCCGCGGCCGCCACCTGATCGAGGTCGCCCGGGCCTATATCAACGCGACGAAGATACAGCGGCACTTACGATGCTCTCAAAATCGGAGCGGACCGCGCCTGAAACTATCCGCTATAACGGCTTTGCCCGCGATATGCTCCGGAACCTGCTGAAAAAGCCGCCGATGGGTATGCGCACCGATGTACGCGACCTCAGCCAGCGAGTGGGACTCCGCGTCTAGACGAAGAATGTCCTTAAACATTCGACTAGCACAGGAGTATTCAGAGCTACCGATCAACCAGCGGAATATCTACAAATTCATTGATCGATATCATTGGCAAGAGAGGTACGAACTCGGCACAGAGACTGCCATCGATACGCTGCGGTTTGGGGACTGGACAATCCACGAGATTGACGATCTCGCAATTGGACTTCTGCAGAAGCATTCTGCCCGGCAGTCTCCGTATACGACTCGACTACTTCTTGCAATTGATCAGCCAATGGGGTGTACGCGACGATCAATCCATCAGATTTATCCTCAAAGACTCGATTGATCCGACTCAATGCCTGCATAAGAGGCGCACCTCGCATAGGTCGGTCGACGTAAAGCGTGTGCAGCGACGGCGCATCGAAACCGACCGTAGTAATTTCGGTAACGATCACCAGCTCAAGGCTGTCGCGCGGGTTTTTAAATCGCAACCTGATCATATTCTGCTCGGCCGCGCTCAGGCGATATCTGAGCAGACGGCCACTATCGCGAGAGGAGGTGCTATAGAGAACTTTAACTATACCTGAGCCCGGTCGATCGTCATGCCAGTCCATACGAAGGGAAACTATTTCTGAATACAGAGATGCGCAGATCTCGCGAGTGCTGCACACCACTACCGCCTTGCCTGCAACGCCAATCACCTTAGTCATCGCTGCCGAGCGCTTTTCCCAGTGCTCGACTATATCGGACGCGAGCCGCCTGAGACGATCAGGCGCCCCATAGACAACGTTAAAGACAGGCATGTCCTCTAGCTCAATATCTTCAGGCTGTTCGACATTACTGGGAAGATTTACAGGAATTAGACGACTCTCGTAATAGATCGGCACCGTTGCTCCGTCACGCACCGCGCGACCGATATCGTAGATGTCGATATATTCACCAAACACTGCCCGCGTATCCCTGTCATTTTGATTAACAGGAGTCCCAGTGAAGGCGATCATCGTCGCATTCGGTAGGGCGTCTCGCAGATGGCGCGCATACCCATACAATTCGTTGCTATGACTGCGGTGACCCTCGTTAGCGACTACAATGATATCTTTTCGATCAGAAAGGAGCGGATGTGCAAGTCCAGCCCGAATCTCGTCTTCAGTACGACTGAATTTCTGCAGCGTAGTAAAGAGCACCCCACCCACGCGACGATTCGTCAGTTCAGTCCGTAATTCTTGTCGCGTAGATACCTGCATCGGCATATCTGGAATAAGATTGTCATCTAGGAAGATTTTAAACAGCTGATCACTGAGTATGGAACGGTCATTGATTACGACTACCGTGGGCGCCGCTAGCGCTGGATTTCTAAGCGCCTGATTTACAAACATCTCTATTGTCGTTGAAATACCAGAACCTGGAGTGTGCCAAACTACGCCCGCCCTGCCATCATTAGACATCGCCTCCACGGTTCGATTAATCGCATTCAATACTGCAAAGTACTGATGAGGTCGAGCGATACGGGACGGCTGGCCACCACCTCCTCTATCAGCAATTGAAAAGCTACAAATCAGATCGATAAGACGATGCTTGTCGAAGATCCCTCGCAAAGCGAGGCTCAACTCGGAGTCATCCCAAGCGGTGCCGGGCTGAGAAATTGGACGACCAACATCGTCAACGTTCCACGACGCAAACCTACTATAAGGTGAACCGGCTGTTCCGTAACGGGCCTGTACACCGTCGGAAACCAAAAACATCATACTGAACCGAAAAGTCGGCGGAGCGCATTCGAGATAGTGCTGGAGCTGTGAATATGCGGACTCTACGGACGAATCGGTGGCTGCAGATTTCTTCATTTCCACCACCGCCAAAGGAATCCCATTTACATATAAGACAGCATCTAGTGTATAGATTCCCTCTTGGCTCTGCACAACGACCTCACGCAAGGCGAGGAAGCTATTCGATTTTATGTCTAACCTATCCACTATATGCACCGTTGGACTGCGCTCAATACCAAATTCATCGAAATAGGTAGTTTCACGAATTCCATTTACGAGATAATCGTGAATTCGAGCATTTTCGGTTGCGAGATCTTGTGATCGAGGGGTCAGAATTAAATCCAGGACGCTGTCGGCAACGTGGGTAGGAAGATATGGGTTAAGCCGACGGATCGACGCTCTTAACAGGCTCGGAATTATCAGCTCTTCCAGAGACTCACGGCCGCTATTCTCCGTCGATACGTTCATACCAGCTTCCGGCTCCCATGAAAGGGCGCCGAAAACCTCTGCTAGAGAACTCGCTAGGTTCGGGCCTGCGCCAAGCGCCTTAGCGAGACGTCTCCGAAGGTGGAGTGTATCCGAGTGGTCGGACCCAAGCAGCCGCTCACAGTCCGCGATTGATCGCCGATAGTGAGTTATCGCGTCGTGAAGACGGCCTGCGGAGAAGTAGGCATCGGCAAGGTGCTGGCGAGACATAAGCGCGTGCAGATGGTCAGCACCGAGCAATTGTTCCTGATCGGCAAGAGTACGCTCGAAATTTTCGATGGCGTCATCGAACTTCCCCGCGGATCGATAAGCGTACGCGAGGTTATGACGCGACATCAGCGTATGCGGGTGATCGGAACCAAGTACACGGTGACGGTCCGCAAGAGTTTGTTTGAAGAGACGGATAGATTCAGCGGTTCGCCCGGCCAATTCATAGGCACCCGCGAGGTTGTCACGCGTGGCGAGCGTTTCAGGGTCGTCTGATCCAAAAACACGTTCGTTCTCAGTGACCGTCTGCTCGAACAATCGTATGGCTTCGGGCAATCGGCCCGCCGATCGGTAGGTGAATGCGAGGTCACCTCGCACTCTTAATGTTTCGGGATCTTCCGGTCCGAGAACGCTCTCATTCTCAATGAGGGTCTGTTCAAGCAGTAGAGTAGCTTCACTAAGCCGACCGGCAGATTCATACGCGAGAGCTAGATCGCTGCGAGGTGTCAATATGTCCGGGTGCCCGAGACCAAGAATCCGCTCTTTATCTGCGACTGCCCGCTCAAGTAGTTCAATCGCATCGTCGACTCGACCGGCCAGTCGATACGTGGTAGCCAAATTTTCTCGAGAGGCGAGCGTGTCTGGATGCTCTGGTCCAAGTACTCGCACATAATCAGATAGAAGCATCGAGCCAATTCGAATTGCCTCGGTTAATTCAGCAATAGCAGTAAGTTGAGATACGGTACATGCTCTCTGGTGGAGAAGCAATCTCAGGATATTGCCGTTGTCGGCGTGGGACATATGGGAATTTGCCCAAGACCAAAGCGATTCTACGTGGGATGCTGCAATTGATACACCGATCCTTCGTTTCCATACCTCCCCAGAATTTCCAATCAGTTCAGGCTGCAGGATGTCATGTGCAAAGGTTGCGATCGTAGGAACAAGGCCGGATCGTTCGGCATCCCTCTGGACCATCCGTCGGAACAAACTGTGCATCGTGACCGAGTGTTCATCGCGTGAGAAGGTAAGCGCCGATGAGTTGACGCACTGCGAGATGACACTCTTGACAGATGTAATCGCAAGGCGTGCAAGCAACTCTGTCGCAGCACCGTTCGAATCGAGTGCAGCGACAACGCCGAGGACCACTGTCGCCCCGCCGTCGATGCTCTGTGCACGAACAGTATCGAGGTTGAGCTGCAAGGCCACAGTAACGGCATCGGGATAATGCTGGCCGGCAGCCTTCTTCAACGCTTCGTCCAGGGAGTTCGGCTGGCGCAGCAGCTGAAGATACTCATCGTAGGTAAAGTGATCATTTCTAATGACCGATGCTGCCGCAGCTATAGCGAGTGGCAGATTCCCAAGTTCTTCGGCCACCGCGCTGGCGCCCGGCTGGTCTTTTATGGCGGTGCGTTGATTAAGGTATTCGATCGATTCTTCGCGGGTATACACATCAACAGGGATCAGCGGCGCCAATTCATGGAATCGATGATCGGTGCTTGTAATGACAACGCGAGTGTTGGGATCGCGAGGAAGATGCCGATGGACAAGATCCGGATCCTGAGCATTGTCAAATACGACGAGCTTTGGATCGGGAAGTTGAGCAATGCAATTCCAGAGCTGGTCGAGGGTTTTCTCTAGGTCGCCGTCAAGCTCGGATATACCGAGAAGCACAGCGGCCCGCGACAGCCCTGCCAAGATGTCCCGGGCAGTAGCAGCATTTATCCATAACACCGACCCCCCACGTTCTTGCACTTGCCGCGCATGCGCTGCAGCTACGTGCGTCTTGCCAATTCCACGCATTCCGGCCAGAGCAGCAACCAGCGCCCGGGGCGATCCTTCGAGATGCTCCTCAAGTAGACGGATAGTCTCACGACGGACGAACGCCACAGGCTCACGCGGGATTTCACCGACGACAAACCGACCGACGGTTGGTATGACAGCCCCGCGGTGCGAGCTTATGTGGAGAGCACCCACATGCCCATCGCCGTCCACATGTATCTGTACGGCATGGTCAGTGGCGCGGAAGGTGCGATCAGCGCTCACGAGTTGTACATCAGAGGTTCAGCGTTCCGATCGATGTACCTCCGGTGATGATGGCCTGCTTCGCATTGTCATAGGCCTGTGCGCTGATGTTCGTCAGCGAGTTGTGAGGAACCTTGCTGAGGAGCTCGGCCAACTCGTCCCGGAACTGTTCGTCGGTACTCGAGGCATCGACGATCCGCTGCGTGAGTATTGTCAGATTCTCCCTACTTGGCGTAATTTCGGCTGATTCCAGCATCTGAGTCACCTCATCGTCAGCATGAAACTTCTTGGCCAAAACAGCTTTGACTGCACCCCAGACGCTTTCACCAGCGTTCTGGGCCATCCCCTCGCCGAACTTCGTAGCCAGTAGCGCCGCTGCAGCAAGCCCGATCGTGATCGGTTCCATGACTGTGTGTCCCTCCGCAATCCAGTTGGGCCGCAGTCTATCAACGGCGACGAGGTTACCCCGCGGTATCGAGACGCCTACGCTGATCGGCGACGAGGGCGCTATGGGCGCGGTGAAGCTCACCTGATGAAGTCGGTGCGCTATGGCTCGCCACCGTGTGGTCGGGTGCGGTGAGAAGGCGTGTGGCTCAGGTGATCCGGCTGCTCCACGCCGACACATGACCATCGTCGATGCACGCGACCGGGAAGCCCGTGTAGTAGTTCGCGAACACGGTCTCCCCGATCGAGTTGCGCACGTAGCAGTCGGTGACTTTGGTGAGGTCATCCGAGCGACGGTAGCGCCACGCGGGTTTTAGCTGGTGGAGTATCGAACGCGACGAGTTCTGGTTCGCTTGCCGGGTCGCGGAACCGACCCAGTTGCGTACTGCCCCAAGGGAAGGTTCGACGCCGTTGTCAGACCGAATAGGGTGCGAGTTGTCGGTTGCCGGCGGCGACTAGCTGATCCACGAGCTTTTGCCAGCCGGGCAGTTGCTCACGTGCGTCCGCGTTGTGGTGCAGACCGATCAACCACTCATTCAGCACCGGGGAAGAGGGGACGCTGACTTGGTCGTTCTGTACACACAAGTCCTGGATCCATTGGAGGCCGAGTGTGATTTGCCGGCTGACTGGGAGTTGGTGGAGGAGGCTGATGAGGTCGTCGACACATTTTCGGTGTCCGCGGGCGAGTTCCACCCATCGTGGGATGACATCGATCAGATCGTCGGCCACTACCCAGTCGAAGGGTTTGGTGGCGATCTCGTTGTAGAGGCCCTCAGTCCATGCAGCTGGACGGGGCATCAGCGCTGCCAGGGCCCAGTCACCCCAGGTGTCGTCAGTGTAGGGATCGGGTGTTCCGACCGAGAGCGTGAGGGCGTGTTCAACAAGAGCCGGCCAGGCCGCCCGAACGCTTCGGCCGAGTTCCGGTGTTTCGGCTCCGACGGCTGCGAGCATGTGCAGGAAACTGGCGAGCAGGTGGGCGCTTCCCCGGAGGGCAGTGAGGTGGACAGTCAAAGGCTCGATACCGGTGGCGATCGCTCCTTGTGCGAGGGCGCGTGCTGCCACCAGTGATTGGGTTTGATTGTGGTCGACAGACCACCCTTCGTTATCCTGGGCAACCATCGCGCGCCGGTGCGCATGGAGCAGCACATCAAGTTGCGCGATTGCTTTCGCGGATACACAACTGCTGGATGCAGCAGCGGCACCGAAGCCGCGGATTGCAGCGTCGAGGGCATCGGACTCGACGGAATCGTCGTCGAGTTTGGAGAGTCGGTCGGTCAGGTCGGACGTGATGCGTATCCGGGTGCGCGTTTGCCCCTCGGAATCCCATGGCCCAATTTCGGCACCTCGTGCGGTGTCAGTCAGCCAATTGACGGCCGTGTAGTGGAAGCACGGGCTTCCATGACACGTGCTCGACCATAGGCGATCGCATCCACGTGCGAGATATAGGCGCGTCTCCATCGAGGCTTTGCTCGCCAGAGCGGACGCAGCGCGATCAATGTCGGCCACAGCGAATCCAGCAGCAGCGAGACTGTCGGAAAGTTGGGGAAGCAACAGCAGAGGAAGGGCTGTCGCCGCAGCGCGATCCGCACCCAGCGCGAAATACTGGTCCTCGTGGCTGCGATCTGCATCGTCCTCGAAGGCAGAGGTGATCGACATGACTAGTCTTAGTGTGAAGGCCATCCCGGAGCCGAACACCTGGTCAGTTCCATAGGCCGCGCACTGGATGGCTGCTGCTGCGATATGTGCGGCGGCATTGATGGGGTCGGTTGCAGCCATCGCAGGTGGTGACTTGAGTAGGTCCTCAGCTACGGCCAGGTCGGTGGAGATTTCCTCGGCCGTCGGTGGGGCGTAGTTCTCATCCGAGCGACGAAAGAAGGTCGCGTAGCGGTTCTGGAGACGCAAGAGCGTATTAGTGCGTTCCAGATCAGGTTCCCACTGTGCCTGCCACTGCGCCACGTGCTCGGGTGGTTCTACCTCGACCAGGAACTGATTACCCGATCGATACCCTTTGAACCTGTCCGCATCGAGACATGCAGCCCAACCCGATGCTTCGGTACCCATCCCGATTGCGTTCCCTTTGTCCGCGAGTTGGTGGCCGACCGCACGCAGACGGTCCTGGCTGTCCTGATCTCCGCCGAGGACCATCCGCATACAAACCTCCTTCAGGCTGCTTGTGCGACGTTCGGAATTGACTAGCTGATCTGAATCAGGGGCATGTGCACCAATGTGCTCATGAACCACCCGGCTAGAGTCCAGCGCCCAGATCATCGGCTCCGCGAGGAAGGGTTCGATAGCGTCTTGGGATACTTCGATGTGCCGGATCATGACGCCCAGCAGCAGAGCGGGAACGGCGAGGTTCTCGCAGTCCTTGAGAAGGACCTGGACTATCGCCGACATGGGCACGCCTGCATCAAGGAATTGGTCGAGCAAGCGCTCCATTGCTTGTAGTGCGCTCATGCACGGGTACGGTCCGCCGGCTGCGCCGCGATACCAATTCCACACTCCACCATCGCCTACATAGCAGCGTTCTTCACCAGAGAGGCTCATGGAATAGTTGCAGTCCCGCGTTTTTGAATCTTCGGAAGTCGTGTCCGACGTGAAGCGATAGTGATCCTCGACGCGGTAGCGCGCCGCGTGGTTGAGAATCTGGTTCAGCAACGAGGCCGAGCGGCTCAGCGAGACTCGGTTGAACAGTTGCCAGAACCCGCCAAACCAATAGGCGGCGAAGGGAGGTCCGAGTGGGGCCCATCGTCCCCAGTGCTCACGAATCCCATCCTCGCGCAGCCCTCCGCCGTCGGGTTCTAGGTCGATGTAGTAGCGCTCCATCAGAACCTGGAGCAGGCTAGTGCTGTGTTGCGCGACCGCACGCGCACTCCACGGCGAATCTGCTGCTGGCGCCAGGTGCGCGGGTGCACACTGGCTGATCTCAGTGAGAATCTGCTCTACCTGAGCGTCGATATCGGCGCCGAGCGCGGCATACAACTCCACAAGTTTCTCATCGGTCAACCTGTAGTCGAGGTATCCGCGTTGCCGACGGGCCCTGCCACGATGACCCGCCCGCTTAAGCCAACGGTTCACAGGGTCCGGCTGCTCGACACTAGAGACTTCGTTGGGAGGCTCGTAGTACTCCAGCCAGTAGTCGATCAGTTGCGCACGCATGAGCTGGCGTGTGGGATTGCCAGCTGGCGTCTCAGCAGCCACAAGCGCCTGGAGCCATGCAGCGACGAAGGAGAAGATCGGTTCCGACCGCAACCAGGATCTGTCGCGCTCGAGGAGAATACGCACCAAAGGTTCGCCACGGTCGGTGTCGACCAGACCATCGCAGGTCTGACGCTGCTCGACCACCCGAACAATGTCATGGAGCCCGTGACCCGAGTCCACAGAGGAAGTCAACGGAAGCCCTCGCAGATGCTCGTACGCGCGTGGAGACTCCAGGGCGGCTTCGACGGGTACGTCGGCCCATCTAGACCCGAATTGGGCACCGAGACCGAGGAAATCCCATTTGATGCGTTCGAAGGCGGCCGACGGACCGATACCTACCTGGAGTAGATACCACTGGCAGGCCAACTGCGCGGCCGACATCGACCATCGCGGTACGTCAGCATCCTTGAGCGATTGAGCGATCGCGCCGGAACGGAAGAGCACTAGCGCCACGGCGTACCGCCGAACCTCGTCATGAGCGAATCGGGGTTGCGGATCATAAATATTGAACGGTGCGAGCAGATGATCTCGCCGCAACGCATCGACCGCGGATGGATCGGCAAGGTTCTTGTCCGACGCGGCCGGTAAACCAAGTTCGCGCTCGGCGAGTATCAGAAGGACCCGCTCGCGTCCTTCCGACGATCCAAATGCGCTGTTCTCGTTGCGCCGGACGAGCCCGCGCCAGACGATCTCGAGACAACCCCACCCCGTCAGGGAACCGACGAGTGCGAGCCGAGACCGGACGAGCAGGTCCAACACAACCAAACGCCGCAGTAATGACCGTTGCGGCAGGTCTCTCAACAGACCGCTGAGCGAGGTCACCTTGCCAGCGACTTCAGTGATCTCCTCATCATTGAGAGGCGGTATCTCGAAGGTGCCGACAGAGTTGAACGCGGTGCTGATCTGATCCTGCACTTGGCTGACCGCTGTGTCGGCCGAGACGACGACCAGTCCAGCCTTCGCTGCACGTGCGTGGTGGATTAATTCGCCGAAGACGGCACTGCCTCGTTCGAGTACAGCGTCAGCGGCATCTACTACAACGACGCGAGCCTCGACCGACGAGTTCAGCGCATCGATGATGCCGTTTCGCATCGATGAAGAGGTTTCGCCCATCGAATCAAGCAGATATCGGAGGTTCACAACCACGGCGTCGAACCTGTCAGGGTCGTGAGACGCCAACTGTCGAACCGTCGACAGAACCAAGGCGCTTTTTCCTGTGCCGGATTCGCCTGTCACCACTAGTGCGTCACCACCCGTTCCAGCGGTCCGCAGAGCATCACCGAGTTCGGCCGCGAGAACGGCGCGCTCGACTCGAATAGGTGGCGTGTCATCAGTCGCTACGCCGATGGTCGACCGAACTGAGCGGTAGGCATAGCTCTCCGCGTCGTCCAAGGCCGCCTGAAGTCGATTCGACGATCGAGCGTGGTCGCCGAGAAGAGTGCGGAGGTGGCGTCGAGCGACTCTCTCGTCGACCTCTACCCCCAGTAGGTCCCACTTCGCGCACAGAGCGAAGAGACGATCTCGCACATGAACACCCGAATACGGCGGAGATACGATCCGGTCTAGCGCATTGGCTATAGCAGACCAATCCGACTCATTGGAGACTTCAACTTTGAACTGGAGGACCCAAAGGCGCCTGAGCATTCGCCACGTGAGCAATCGGATTTCCAGTTCAGGCAAGGGTGAGGGCCTGCTGGCTTTGATGAGGTCCGAGAGATGTCGGTATCGGTTCCGCAGAGGCTCACTCCTACGACCGGGAGTGTGCACCTGCCGATAGAAGGATTCCTCGTCATCGAGATTGTGACGTGCCAGGACCGCGAGTTCCTGGACCTGGCTATATGGATCAGTCCAATCGGCGACTGCAACCGCAATCCGGATCAGGTCCTCGTCACCTGCGTTCTGTACTTCGCGAACCAAAGATGCAACGAGCTCTCGGGTTTTCGCGTGGCTGCGCACAAAACTTGGTGATCGTCGCGCGGCCACCAGCATCCGGACCTCGTCCGTATCGGACCTACCGACTATCAGCAGGTCATCGACATGCCTGCCGGAAACCTGAAAATGGACCTGAGTTACGGGCAATCCATCGATCTCAAGATGCCCCTCTCCCAGGAGCATCCGGGCGACATACGTGGCGGCGACATAATGGGCAAACGTCGAGCCCCCGCCCCCGCCGGCGTATGGGCTAATCACCTTCGCTTGCTCGACACTCTTCCCACCATCGACGGGCACAGAGTCTTCCGGCTCCGAACCGCCTATCGAATCAACCACGTAGCCCCAACCCCTCTGCGTCGCTTCGCATCAGGCAAGAAGCCTGCATGCACAGTCTGGCAACGAGCAGGCGACTCTAACAGGTCGCTGAGCGGCGGGGCTATCAACCTCCGAAAGCTCGGGCGTCGGGATCGCGTCTGGACTCAGGCGGAATCACATTGTGGGTGCTGGGCGGACGCCCCAGTCCGCCGCGCCGCGCGATTTGGTCAGCGCGGCATGATGTGGACGCGACGTCTCGTGTTGCCAGCGAGCTTGTTCGACCAATTCATCGGGACGCCACTGGTCTGTCTTGCCCCGAGTGGCAGATCAGGTGGACACCCACTGCCAGCTGCGTGGCTGCTCGTGTGGTCCGTCCGACCCGACTGACCGCCATGCCTGTGCTGCTGCTGGAAAGTGGTGTGGCAATTTGTGGGGATGGATGCATGGGTGGGCGCCGTCGAGCACGCGGATTTGTACAGTTCCGCGAAGTCGTTGATCGGGATCCTTCGAAACCTCACCAGCAGACTTGTGCGCGGCGAGACGCACTACGAATGGCACGGCGTCATGGCCGATCGGTGTCGGTCCCTCGCGCTGTACTTGGCTTCGGCGGTCGCGGACACCGAAAATGACGCTTACGCACCAGCGTTGGGCACCCTCCGCTCGTCGCTGGAACACGTCTACCTCGACAAGCTGATCTTTCAGGGCACACAGTTCGTGCAGATATTCGAGAATGTCGACGAGACGACGTGGCAAGGGTGGGAGAGGGCGCGAAAGGCCGGTGAAGGCTGGGAGGATGTCCTCCACTGGAAGTGGAGCAAAGGCAACGTCCGCGCCACGATCAAAGGTCCGACTACCAAGGACGACGCGGGTATGAAGCAGCCGGTCGGTATCGGCTTCGTCTACTTTCTGCTCGGCGAGTATTCCCCCTACATAGGCCCCCCGGCCGAGCAGATTCACTTCGATGATGGGTTGACCGACCTCTCGGTGCGGGAGGCCACTGCGGGGTATCACAGGCAGTTGCACACCACGTACTTGCGATGGTTGAGCATCAAAGCGAGCCTGGAGGCAGACGATCTTGTCGATGCTGAGGCGCTACGCATGATCGATGTCCACAACCGGTTTCTGAGCGCGTTCGTACACCCCAACACGAACGTGACAGAGTTGCTGTACGGCAGGAACACCTGGACATGGCCCACCTATGATCACTACAGCAGCGAGCTGATCCTGTTGTACGTCAACATCTTCGCGGTGGAGGAGTTGCGGTCGTTCCACGCGATGACACAGCGCGCACCTACAGTGGAAATCTCTGACTGGGACGACATCGAGCAGCTGTGTCAACAGGCGTGGAGCCTCAGCTCTCACATGTGGTTCCCCGGCCAGGCCCCGCATGACTTCGATCGCTTTCAGGAGGCGAACCGCCGCGTCTTCGCCACAAAGAAAGCGGCTGATCAATCGTCTGCGCGGCCGGAGGATCTGACGAGCACGGAAATCGGCTACTACATCAACCCTCTGCGGCGATTGATCGAAATGCATGCCCACTGCCGTGAGTACATGACGGGCTTCGTTTACCAATCCCGGTGGCCGCGCGAGAATGTCCACCTCAGATAGTCTGGGGAGTCGTTATGGTCGGCTGCGGCGACCTGGCTGCGACCGATGTGAATAGGCCCTGAGGGTTGGTGACGCCCAGCGAAGGTTCCGCTCTCATGGCGCACCTCGTCGTTTGGGCCAAGGGAATCGACACATTCCGGGCATGGAGCTCACTTTCCACGTCCATACTCAGCCGGTTGGAGATTCCATCGTCAGCCCCGTTGCCGTTGCCGCGAAGACTGCGGCTTAGCCGAGTTGGTCGATGTCAGTCGCTATCGGTCAGGGATTTCGATCTCATTGTCGTCATCGAGCGCGGGGTTCTCGGGTTCCTCGCCGTAGTCGATGATGTTGGCCGTGGCCAGGGTTCGCCGGTTACGGTCCAGCGCGAGGATCCGGGAGATACTCGGGTCGTAGGGGTCAAAGGCGGCTTCGTTGTATGGCTGTGCAGCGCCAGCGCGGTCAGCGATGCGAGGGCCGCGTTCGGGCAGGTCTGCTAACCCGAGCCGCTCGGTCATGGTGCTGCTGAGTCGAGGTGAGTAGGGACCAGACCGGGCCTGCGGAGCCGTCGGGATGGGTGTGGTCACGGGCGGTGGTAGCGATCACGAGACCAGGCTCGTAACCGTCCAGTGCCTTGTGGAGCGCGGCGCGTGCTGCGGTTTCGCGGCGGGTCGAGTGCAGGGAGAACAGCAGAATGCCGAAGTCGTCGGTCGGGAAGCTGTGGTAGAAGTCGAGTTTGCGGGTGAGGGTGGTCAACGATTCTGTGCCAGTGTCGAATTCGAGGAAGAACCGCACCGCGCGATCTTGCCGCTGCCAGCAGCCATACCCGTCCGGACGCAGCCGGACTCGTTCTCCGGAGTATTTGCAGAGCTGAAAGAACTCACTGCACTGCCGCTCCGACCACCACTGTGTCAGTCTCTCGGCTTGTTCCAGGCGTGGGGTGTCGTGGTGGCGGGTGGGGTTGCGGTGAGCGGCCAAAGCGCAGAAGAAGTCGTTCACGCCGAGACGATGTTCGAGGGTCGGTGAGCAGGCCAGGCGCTCGAGCATCAAGGCGTGAGCGCCAGGGGCGGGTGGTTTCTCGGCGCGTTGGGCGGCGATCAGTCGTGCACCGAGATAGCCGAGGGCATGGCGGGTTTGGCTGGTGCCGCCGCTGTAGAGGGATTTGCGGAAGGCGAAGAGCATGCCCATCTCGCGGAGTTTGCGCAGCCGGTCCTGTGCGCGGCGGACGGAGGCGAATTCGAGTGCGGCGATCTGGTCAGTGGTGAGGACCTTGTGTTCGGCAAGGAGACAGAGAAGACGTCGGTCGCGGTCGAGGAGGCGGAACCAGGGACCTGCGTCAGGGTGCCCACCTCGGTGCACGCACCGTCCGCCGCGCGGCCCTACGGGAGAATATGTATGAGTATTGGTATTCATTCTGGATTTCGCGCCCGTACCTCGAATGTGTGCCCGACCGGCCCGGACGCCGTTAGCGTGTTCGGCGTTTGGGGTGGCGGCTATAGGACGCCGAGCACCCGCCACCCCATCCGCGCTACCAAACGCCACCCCATCCGCAGCCCGATCGTCATGGCCGTTCATCGGGCATCACCGCCGACCGGTTGCCGGGAACCAACCGCCCGAATCATGATGTCCGGCCCATCCACCAGCACCGCCCGGTTCGTATGCTGGTCCGTTAGGTCCACAAAACATCAGGTCAGGCTCGGTTTTCAACCGGGCCTGACCTGTTTTGTTTGACCCAACCCCACGGAAACCCCGCGGTTTGCATTCTGGTTTGTATCGGGCTCTTCGGATGGGCCGGTGGGTGTGGTGATCCAGGGCATCCGAAAGCGCACAGCCGAGTTTCGGTGCGCCCGATCAGCGGCATTTTGGCGCGTTCGCTGGTGGGTGTCGTGACGTTCGAGCTGCGCGGGTCGCAGAGGTCCGGATGATCTGGAACCCGCGTGGGTGGTCAATTCGTCCTGGGACCAACCGATTTCGCGGTGAGAGGCTGTGGGCGCGGTATAACGACTTGATCGGTGTGCCGGTGCTGGGCAGGCTTTGCCGGTGGCGAACAGTTCTGAGGATCTGCGTTTGTGGGATGCGGCCGCCGACAGCTATACCGCGACGGTGTCGGGTCCTGTCGACAGCTTCTATCGGCGGATTCGTGGGTTCTTGTGGTCTCAGCTGGGTCCGGTCGCCGATCTCGATGTCTTGGACCTGGGGTGTGGGCACGGTTGGCTGGCCGAACAGATACGACAGGCCGGAGCCCGCGTCACCGGCATCGACGGCAGCGAGGCTCTGTTGACCACCGCGCGATCGCACTATCCCGAAATCGACTTCCACCAACACGATCTCACGCTCGGCCTGCCCGACCCGGCCCGCCGATACGACAGGATCGTCGCGCACATGGTTCTCATGGACGTGCCCGTTCTGGACCGCCTGCTCACCGACGTCGCGGCCGTGTTGCGGGACGGAGGCGTGTTCGTCTTCTCGATCCTGCATCCGGCCTTCTTCAGCCGCGACATCGTCGACGAAGGACCCGCGGGAGAGCGCTACCGCAAAGTCGCCGGTTACCTGGAGCACGAAACACGGTGGATCGAATCCTTCGGTGGGCACCGTCATTACCACCGCCCGCTGTCGTGGTACGCCGAGCAACTGACCGCCCACGGTCTGGTGATCACCGGAATCCACGAACCACCATCCCTGCCGCACAACGACATTCCAGGCACCGAGTGGACTGAATATCAGAAATGGTTCAGCACCATCCCCACCATGCTCGCCATGTCGTGCAGCCCATCTGATCGAACAACGAAACAGCAGCGAGGCTGACTGTGAGATGCGCTGCGGGCCCGCCACCCACCACCAGCGGGCCGTGCATCGGTCGAACCCAGCCACCACCGAACGCGCTCAACTCGGCAAAGTAGTGCTTGTTGAGATAACAACCTCGCGGGCGTTCGTTGGGCTACTTCTCTACAGTCGTCTGCCGCGTGTTCGTCGATCGCGGGTGGGGCGTCGTCCGCGTGGAAGCTGACGCTCGTGCCGGTTGTGCCGTCTGCCGCGATGGGAAGCAGATCGGTGATCGGGATGCCGTACTCGTAGTCCTGTGTCCAGGCCGCCATGCTGGCGGCGAGTGGTGTGTACCAGCCCGGGACTGAGGGCTGCGCCGACCGATATTCCACGGCGGGAGTAGCCATCGGGGCGGGGGTGGGTATCGGGAGTGTCGAAGAATCGTAGATCCTTTGACGCCATGATCGGTTTCTTGACAGTGTCACCGGCAGCGTCGACGCGGGTGTCGGTACCTCGGCCGTCGTTGGTGACCGATATCGAGCCGTCGGTGTGCCGGACGATTGTGCATCGTCCACCGCCGTTGTATTCGGCTTCCGCGGCCTCGTAGGCAACGGCTTCCAGTATCGGGTGTTGTACACCGCCGGGTGCGTAAGTCGAGGGACTCTGGCGGATGCGTTGCAGGTGGTCGAGGTGCACGCTGCTCGCCCAGTCGTGGGTGGTGTTTCGCCACCCGGCTCGGGTCTCGTCCACACGAAAAGCCTCTCATTCTGGAGAAAGCAGCAGACCCCTTGTCACGAATGGTATTCGGCAGGAGCGAGCATTGGCTCCGATGCCAGATGCGTTGTCGGACAGGTGATGAGATCCTGCTGATGGAACGCTCGTGTCGTGGCAGGACAGTGTGTTGAATAACCGCAGCGCGACGCCGGTTATCCGAAGTCAGGGTCATTCCGACAGTCCGGCGCGGCGCGGTCCGGAATTGGCGATATTCGAAGTCCCATGCACTGCTGACGTGGGGTATTTCGACGCGAATGCATCGGACTTCGAACATCAGCTGTCTCGAACTCCTGTGCACTACAGGTGGTTTCGGCTCGCGCTCGTGTTCACGACGCTGCGGCGCTGCGAAGGGGGACTGTCAGTGATCTGGACAGACCCTGCGGCTGGTTGCGCAGTCCATCGCAGGTGCACCACGCCCGACCTGAGTGAAGAGCGTTGTGCTGATGCAAGTTTGGTGATTGCGCCGCGAACCCTTGATGTGCGTTGTATGCTGCCGGGCGGAGCGTAGGTACGTCGGAGGGGGCGGAACAAGGTGCGGATTTGCTTCGAATTGTCTTGCGTCCCTGTCTGATCCGTTCGACACGCGCGTGGATCGGCAGCCGAGCTCGCGGCTCGGCAGCACCTGTGGATCCGGGATAACCCGCCGTTCAACGGTTGGTGCCGTCAACCCTGTTGATCCGCTCGTCCGCTGATCAATTGCGCGCTGTCATCCGGATTGCCACTCTTTGCGTGATCACTCGAGTCGCCGGAACATGTGGAAGGACAATACATTTTGCGTAATCAACGCTGCTTCTGTGCGCAATCCGCGGGCTGCAGTCGTCGGGCGTCCGGAGGACTGTCGTGACTCAGCTGATCGACTTCTCGGCGGCACTTATCGAGCCCGCCGACATCAGGGCCGCTGGTTTCGCCGGAGTGGTCGGATACTTCTCCGAGTCGCGTCCAGGTATCAACTTCGGTGCCAAGCCGCTACGCCGTGACTACTGTGATCGGCTGCGCGATGCGGGACTGGAGATCGTCACCAACTATCAATACGGCAAGGGCGAGACCGCGGACTGGCGCGGCGGCTACGACGGCGGTGCCCGGCACGCGGAAACCGCACTGCGCCTGCACTCCGAGGCCGGCGGACCCGGTTATCGTCCGCTGTATGCCCCGGTTGACGACAACCCGAGCCTGGAGGACTGGAACAACCTCATCGCCCCGTTCCTGCGCGGCTGGGCGTCGGTCGTCGGCCTCGAATGGACAGGCGTCTACTGCAACGCCCGCTGCATCGATTGGGCGCTGGAAGATGGTGTGGCGCGGTGGTTCTGGCAACACAACTGGTCCGGTGATCCGTCCATCAATGGAGATCATCCGCAGGCACATCTGCATCAGATCGAGATCGACCAGCGCCCGGTGGATGGCGTCGGCGTCGATGTGAACGAGGCTCTGAAGGACGACTACGGACAGTGGTCGGCTGCTCGGCAACCAGGAGGGGACAAAGCATGACCATGATGACATCGCCGATGAACAAGGAAGAAGATCAGACCGGCGTCAGCCCGAACTATGAATCCCGCAACGGCGCGCCGATCCTCTGGTTCCTGTTGCACACGCAGGAGGGAGACGGCGACGCCCAGTCGCTGGCGAACTACCTGCAGAACCCTAACTCCGGGGTGTCCTACCATTACACGGTCGACAACTCCGGCACGGTGATCGGTGTGGTTGATACGGATCTGGCGTCGTGGTCGGTGCTCAGCGGCAACCCGCAATCGATCAACCTCTGCTTCGCAGGCTCGCGGGTCGCGTGGACCCGCGACGAATGGTTCTCGAATATGCAGCGCGGCATCGACTGTGCGGTCTGGATCGCGGTGCAGGACTGCCGCAAGTACGGGATTCCCATCCGCACCATCTCACCGGAAGAGCTCGGGAACGACCAGGCCGGGATCGCCGATCACAATGCCTACACGATCGGCAAGCACAACGGTTCGCACACCGACGTGGGCCCGAACTTCCCGTGGGACTATCTGCACTCCAAACTGAGCGAGTATTCCGGCTCCTGACAGGGCTGGATCGGCACCGAACCAGCCATTGCAACAAGCAGCTACTCGGTCGTGTGGGCTCATGCTCGGAACGCTGCCCCCGGCCGCGGGCGGGCCGACCCGAGAAAGGGTGATTTCGGGGGGTTTCGAATATCGCATAGGCGGACGATGCTTACTCCTGTGATCACCAAATTGTCTCTGCCGCACTGTCGCTCGGTGATCGGCATTTCACTGGTGGCCGTGCCACTGGCAGTGGCCTGCGGGACGGCCGAGAAAAACCATCCGTCGGCTGCCACATCGGCGGTCTCGTCGCGGGGTGCGGCGTCCTCGTCACCGGGTGACGCTGCGCCGACCAGCGAGAATGCGTCGTCAACTCCGATTCGATTCGATTATCAGCCCCTGTGGCCGTTCGGGAGTGCCAAGGATGCGGCGACGTGGCAGCAGGCCTACCGCGCGGACGGGCAGCAGCCGTGGCATCTCGCTGCCGATCAGGTCGCCCAGATGTTCACGCGCGACTATCTCGGCTACAGGAATGTCGACAAGATCGTGAAAACCGATGTCCGAGACGACGAGGCGCGGGTGAGCGTCGGATTCGACAACCCCAACCGCACGACCGCCACCGCGGCCGTGGTGCATTTGGCACGCTTCGGGAGGGGTACGGACGCCCCGTGGGAAGTGGTGGGCACCGAGGACACCACGCTCACCCTCACCACGCCGAGCTACGGGTCGGCGATCACCTCGCCGCTGACCGTCGGTGGCCGCATCACCGGCGCGGACGAAAGCCTGCGCGTGCAGGTCCGCCGCAGCGATCTGTCACAACCTGCGGGTGAGGTATCTGGAATACCTGCAGGCGGCACCAATTCCCCGTGGACAGCAACGGTTCCGCTGACCGACGCCTGCCCCGGCACGCTCACGATCGCCGTCGCAACGAGCGGCCACACGGCAACGGTTGAACGCTTCGCCGTCACCGGCGCACACTGCAGCTAGTGCTCTGTTCCTCTATGGGTGGGAGAATTAGCTAAATTAAAGATCTTTCGGTAGTTCGGTGGGTCGTTGTGGTCGGGTTGTGCTGCGGTGCAGGACAATCCCTGGGTGTCTGAGCGAGTGCCGTTGTCGGTAGCCAGCGTTTCATCCTCGTACGGTCGCGACCCGTGCTGGTTCTGGGTAGTCGTTGAGATAGTCTGTGCCCCAGGGAAATCCGAGGACGATTACGAAGTCACCGTCGCCGAACTCGGCGACGAGATGTTTCCAGTTGCGTACGAGGTACTCCACGGCCGCCCAGGACGAGTCGCCGCGCACACCGACGCAGAAGAAGTTGACTGCATCCTCTCCGATGCGGTTCACCCTTTCGATAATCGCGACGTTCTTGCGAGCTTTGATGTGCTGCACGTCATCCCCGTCGAGGCGGATCGATACGTTGACTTCCTCGTCCGGAGCGTAGGCCGGTTGCGTCGAACCGAGTTCTCCGACCAGAGTGGCTTTGACCAGCCGATTCTCAAGACTGTACCGGCGGATGGAGTTGCGTGCGCCGCTCCCGACGACGATGCAGCTATCTGACAACTGCGTCCCGATTGTGGTGTGCGGACTGACGTCGACCAGGTAGCGGATCGGACGTCGTAGCCAGATCCCGTCGACCAGCCCGCGGGCCAGTTCCGGAAGACGCAGAGGCGCGGCGCCAAAGAGTTTGTTGATACTCTGCGTCGCTTGAAACTCGTGGAATGCCAACGTCATTCGCGGTCTGCCATCTGCGCGTGGTCCAGCGACATTGGATAGATAGACCTGGATCCGGCGTCCGTTGCCCAGTCCGAAGAACTTGACGATCCGCCGTTCGACTGTGCGGCCGCCGACGAGAAACCCCAGACCCAGGAGTAGCCAAAAAGCCACGTTAGCAACGAGGTTGGTGGCCACGGCCAGCACGAACGACACGAACAGATCGTATGCGAATACCAATCAGTGAGTAGCAGAAGCACATTGGACAGCACCTCTGCTTCGTCCACTCGTGTCGTGCGTCAAATTGTCGGCTTGCTCCCGCTGGTAGAGGTGTTGGCAATCGACCTGGGTGAAGTGACATCCTCGACCACGCGGTATCGCCGATCTCCGTGCATTCTGCGGGACAGTCAGGGTGCGTCGGCACAATCTGCGTACTCAGGTTAGTGGTGGATCACCTCACCGAGCCGCGGCAGGACGAGTCGTTTCCAACTGCGCTCAGTAGCGTTGCGCACCATCTTCTGTCGACGATCTTCGATGTCGAAACCTGTCTGCGTCAACAGAAGTCGTGTGCCACGACCCTGCGGCTGCAGCGTCCAGTCGACAATCCACCGGGCGGGATGCTCAGCCTGCGGATACATCCAGCTGTAGGTCAGCTGCTTGCACGGCCGGGCCGCCAGCACCTCGCAGATGATCTCGTTGATCGATGAGTCCGGGATGGTGAATCGGAAGTGGGTTCCGACCGAGGCGGCGAACCCGGTCGGTCGAAGCAGCCATCGCTCCAGCAGATCTGGCTCCGTCAATGCGCGCCATACAGCATCTGGTGGCTGTCGGAAGAAGCTGCCGAGCTCAACTGCGGCGGGATTCAACTGTGGATCAGCAATCACCGGCTCACCACCTCAACGAGGGCGAGATTGCGCAGGGCTGCTCAATTCGCCTGGCCTTCCTTGTATTTCGCTTCCATTTCCGCGGCGAGTTGCGGCTGCTCGGCCTCCATCTTCTGGACGTAGGCGACCGCATCGCCGACGGTTCGCAGGCTCGCCAGGTCCTCGTCGGGGATCTTCACCTCGTACTTGTCCTCCAACTGCACGGCGATCTCCACCAGCGACAGCGAGTCGATGTCCAGATCGTCGACGAACGACTTCTCGAGCACCACCTCTGCAGCGTCGATGCCGGTCACCTCCTCGACGATCTCCGCGATGCCGGCGACGATTTCTTGCTGCGTGGTAGCCACGAATCACCCTTTCCTCGGTGCAATCACCTATCCGCATCGGCCGGAGGCCCTGTGCCTCGGTGGGGTCGAGCGGCAGTCCCAGTACGCTAAGAGCTCCAGTGGGGTGGAGGTGCAACAGGTTGTGACAGACGACACACAAGCGAGCGTGCTGGTGAGCATCGGGGAGTTGGCGCGCAGCACTGGGCTCGCGGTGCGAACGATCCGGTTCTACTGCGACGAAGGCATTTTGGAATCCCAGCGCAGCGCAGGCGGGCATCGGATGTTCGACGCCGACAGTGCCACCGAACGACTGCTATTGGTGCGGCGGTTGCGCGCGCTCGGTCTCGGGCTGAGTTCGATCATCGATGTGCTGCACGGCGAACGGTCGATCGCCGAAGTCATCGCCACCGAAAGTGCGCGACTCGATATCGAATTCACGTCGCTAGCGTGGCGGCGGGCGTCACTGCGGGCCATCGAGACGGCTACCCCGACGCAGCGGGCCGAGCGGCTCGCGTTGCTGGCCGCCGCGCAGGACGGTGGCGTCGTGCACGATTGCCTCGTCGGGTTCTGGCGGCGCATCCTCGCACCGATACCCCGGCGCGACATCGACATGTGGGTGTACTGGAATGTCCCGGAGCCGCCTGCTGATCCGTCCATCGACGAGGTCGTCGCGTATGCCGAGTTGGCTGCTCTTGTCGCCGATTCAGACATGAATGGTGCTGTACGACAGCAATACTGGCGAAATCAGTCGGAACTGATCCGCGACTGTCGCGGACTATACATCGACGTGGACGACGTGTTGAGGGACGTGGTGCCACTCGTATCGGAAGGCGTGCGACCGCACGCCGGAAGCGAACTCGATCGGTTCGTCAACGCCCATGCTCACGCGCGAGGGGAACATGATTCCCCGCGTTTCCGCGAGCAGTTGCTGATCGACGCAACCGATTCCGACCACCGGATTCACCATTACTGGGCTCTGACAGAACAGTTCTTCGGAACTCGTGTCACTGTCGGACCAGCCCACGACTGGTTGTACAACGCGCTGGCTCACTCCACCACGTGCGGGGCTGCGAGACCCTGCCTAGGGGCCGGAGTTGAGTGCCCTATCGATCCCCAGCGTGGCAATCAGATCTTCGTGCAGTTCGAACCAAACTCGGTGGGCGGAATCGTGTTTGGTGCCGGTAACCATCTCGGAATTGTCGGCGGCCAGGCAGACGGCGGCGGCGAAACGGGTGTCGTAACCGGAGAACCGGGCGAGTCGTTCGGTGAGCTGAATCGTTAGCGGAACCAATTCCTCTGCGAGGCTTTCCAGTTCGGCCAGGATCCGCCGGTCCCGCTGCGCGTCCCTGTGGTCGTTGTCCTGAATGCTGCCGTCGGGCAGGATGGTCAGCTGCCAGGTCGTGCAGGCCTGCACCAACCGTGCGTTGAGCGGGAGAAACATGCGATAGACGTCTTCCACCAACGCTTTTGCCCCACACGCGGAAAGCTCGTCGGCGAGTAGCCGCTCGTTCTCCGCGCGCCCACTCTCGGTGAGCGACCACCCTGCATCCGCCCCGAAACGGAAGCGGCTGATCCAGCCACAAGCCCGGAAGTCCCGCACGTGCGACTCGGCGAGGCCGACAGGCATTCCGTATCTGTCGGCCACCGCCTGCGTATCAACGAACCCGCCGAGGCGGATTGCGTGCAACGCGAGCAACGAACTGTATGAAACGTGCGGCATCCCGGGCCTTTCCCTTCTGTGTTGAGCAGCCATGCCTGGTGAAGCGACATCAACGTTGGGTTGAGCGAACGGCATGAACGTGTCCGTTTGTCCCATCGACCGAGATCGTCCGATGATTCGCTAGGGCCTTCATGGCACCCTTGGCCGCCACCACGGCTGGGATCCCGTACTCGCGGGCGACGATTGCCGCATGGGAGAGAATTCCCCCGGTTTCGGTCACCACCGCGGCGGCAACGCCGAAAAGCACTGTCCACGACGGATCCGTCGCGCGACAGACGATGACATCGCCCGGCCGAACCGCGTCGAAGTCGTCAACACTGTGCACCAGCCGGACCGGACCGGCGACAACACCACGGCTGGCCGGGGCGCCGGTGACAATCGGTGCTTCTGGCATCTTGGTTTCTCCTGTCCGCCGCGCCACCACGATTCGGCCCGTCACCGCCGCGTGGTAGCCGCATGGCGCTCTGCGACGCGGGTCGCGAATCGTTGCTGCGCGGCCTGCCTGGAGACACCGAGGTGGGCGCCGATCTCCACCCAGGGCATGCCTGCGTGCCGGGCTTGGTCCACGAAATAGTCGAGCAGCTGATCGGCCAGCTGCAACCAGTGCGCAGCGTGAATCACCGCTGCCGCCAACTGATCCAGGCTGCTATCGGGGTGGGCCCGCTCGATCGCGGCGATCACGTCGCGCAGTGGCACCTGTCGATCCATGCGTCAACCATAGGTTGACGATCGCGTCCTCGTCAACTATTAGTTGACGGCATGGCGATAGTTCGTGGATGGTCGCAGAGCTGGTCGAATGTTGTGGCTGATGAGGCTGGTGTGAATGAGTTCGCCTGTTGCGCGTGCCTGCGGGTCGTGGTCGACGAGACGATCGTCGGCGAGGTAGAGACGACGTAAGCGGTTGTGCCTGGTAGCACCGGAACGGTGAACCCTTCACTGACGATCAGCGCGCTGGCCGAGCGCAATATCGAACAGATCATTCGTTGTGGGGGTTAGCCGAGCGATAGAGTCGAGAGCTGTGAACGAGACTCCGGTCACGAACCGTGAGCGGTCGCTCGCTGAACGGATGGCGGTCCGGCTGCTGTACCCGACATCCCGGCCTACCGCGGAGTCATTGCGGGCGGCCGTCGACGGCAGGGTCGTGTTGGTGACCGGGGCCTCGCACGGGGTCGGCAAGGCCAGTGCGCGGAAGCTGGCCGCGGCAGGCGCGGTGATGTTGCTGGTGGCGCGTTCTCGGCCCGAACTGGAACTGCTGGCCGGCGACATCGCGGCCGACGGCGGCGCAGCCCATGCCTACGCGACCGACCTGACCGACATGGATGCCGTCGAGCTGCTCGGCCGGAAGCTGCTGGCCGAGTACGGGCACATCGATGTCGTGATCAGCAATGCGGGAAAGTCGATTCGACGGCCCATCGCCGAGTCCTACGACCGCTTCCACGATTTCACCCGCACCATCGACATCAACTATCTCGGCCCGGTGCGGCTGCTGCTAACTCTGCTGCCGGATATGCGTGCACGCAAGCAGGGGCATATCGTGAACGTCTCCACTGCGGGCGTGCTCCTGCCGTCGAGTCCGCGCTGGTCGGCCTACGGTGCCTCGAAAGCGGCCTTCGACGTCTGGCTGCACAGCGTCGCCGCCGAGATCGCCGGCGACGATGTCACCACCACCTCGGTCTACTTGCCACTGGTCCATACCAGAATGAGCGCCCCCACCGACTTTCGCCGCATCCCCGGTCTGACCGTCGACGAGGCCTCCGACCTCATCGCGCACGCTGTCACCGCCAAACCCCGCGACGTGGCCCCGTGGTGGGCAGTCCGGGTGCAAGCCTGGTCCGCCGTCCACCGCGACCAGGTCCAGCGCTTCCTGGAACATAGGTTCCAGCGCTGACGACCGGAGCGGAAGTGCAGTCCGGGCTGGTTAACGCTGAAGATCTCGGCGGTCGCGGTCTGTTGCGGCACTCGTAGGCATCGCGTCGCCGTTACTTTTCCACGACATTCTTATGGCAAAAGTATAGCCATTGTATAAAATCGGACGAAATGGACCATCCGACCTGTCTGTCGGAGCCTTGGGTCGACTCCCGATTCCAGCGGCCGGGACCGTGGGATTCACGATCCGAAGGAGTCGGGCCGTCATCGCCGAATGTAGTACTATTACATGCGAATTCGGGTGTGTATTCACCACCGGCGGCCAACGTGCGGAGAATTCCGGCGAGAGCGTGAACGCCATGCGGGGCGGACAGTGAGGATGCCCGCGGCCACTCTTCCGCCTGCGATTCCAAGGCTCTGACCTGCATATTCGGCTATGACGCCAGGCCGCCGGCCAGGTATGAACGAATGGTCGAGAATTGATAACATTCACTCCCGAGGCCGACGAAGTGCACAAATGCCGAAACGGAAAGAATATTCCGCCGTCTAATCGAAGGCCGAAAGTCACCAAGTTTCTGCTGTTCGGCCATGGATATGGAAACTGTTTCAGCGTCCGGCCGTGTACACGAACGTGGTTCGAGTTATGATTGCCGACGTCGGGGTGAGAAGGACTAATGACTGTTCCGCGACCGCAGCTCGACCTCGGATCGAACGGAAATATCGAGCCGGACGCGTCGGCCGTACAGTCGATACCGCTGTCCGCCGGGCAGCAGGGGTTGTGGCTGGCGCAGAAATTGAGTCCGGATGTGCCGATATCCGAGGCGCAGTACGTCGAGTTCCAGGGCGACCTCGACGTCGATCTGCTGCGTAAGACGGCGATTCGAGCCGGCCACGAGTTCCAGTCGGGGTATCTACGACTGGTAGAGACCGAGGGGCAGCCGTCTCAGTTGTACGACCCGTCGCTGCAGGTGGCGGGACCGGTGATCGATGTGCGTAGCGCACCGGATCCCGTCGCGGCAGGCTTGGAGTGGATGCGCCGGGAGTACACCGCGCCGTTGGATATGACCCGGGACTGGTTGGTCGCCACGGCGATCGTGCGGGTCGGGGATCGGCATTATCTGCTGTATTGCCGGAGCCACCACGTCGCATTGGACGGCTACGGCGCGATGATGATCGTGAATCGGATTGCGGCGCTGTATACGGCGGCGGTGCAGGGCCGCACGGCAGAGCCCAACCGGGCGGCTGATATCCGCGCCCTGTACGAGGCCGACCGCAGCTACCGGGAGTCGAAGCGGTTCACCGACGACCAGACCTATTGGGTGAACAGACTCGCCGGCGTCGGCGAGGAACTCGGCCTGGCTGCCGGGCACGCCCCCGCGTGCGCGGACAGTGTTGTCGCGATCACCGAACTGTCGGCGGAGACGGTGGGGCGGATCGATCATTCGGCGAAAGCGTTGGGCGCGAGCCCGGCCGCGGTGGTGATCGCCGCATTCGGCTGTTACCTGGCCAGGAAAACCGGCCGGGACGAGGTCCTGGTCAACATTCCTGTGTCGGGCCGCACGACCGCCGTGCTGCGGCGGTCCGCGGGGGTGTTCGTCAATATCGCACCGCTTCCGATCGTCCTCGATCCAGGGGACACCGTCGCGACGCTGGCCCTGCGGGTGCAGTCCGATCTGGTGGGTGTGTTGCGGCACCAGAGGTGCGGCCTCGCCGACATCCGCGCCGCCACCGGGACCCGTGCCACACAGCGCCGCTTCGCGGGCCCGGTGGTGAACGTCATGCTTTTCGCCCAGAAGATCCAGTTCGGATCGGTGACCGGGGAATTCCACATCCTCAGCTCCGGCCCGGTCGAGGATTTGCTGGTCGATGTGTATCAGACCGGGGATCCGCCGCGGACGATCCTCCAGTTCTTGGCCAATCCCAACCTCTACACCGACCTCGAACTGTCGGCGCACCGCACCGGATTCATGGAGTTCCTCGACGAGTTCACTGCCGCCACATCGGACACCGAGCTCGGACAGGTCGACCCCGGCAGCGCCGCCGACACCGCCGGGATCCGCCGCCGCCGCGAGAACCTGGCGTTCTGGCGGGCTGCGCTTGCGCATCTTCCCGAGGAACTTTGCTTGCCGGTGGACAGGCCGCGGCCGGTGGTGATGTCGAATCGGGGCGCCACCGTCGTCCATTCGTTGGGCGCCGGACTGGTTCGGGCGTTGGAAGATGTTGCCGGGCAGCATGATTCTTCGTTGTTCATGGTGGTTCATGGTGCGTTGGCGGTGTTGCTCGCCCGGATGAGTGGCAGCGCTGATATTGCGGTTGGTACGCCGGTTGCGGGGCGTGGTGTGGGGGCGCTCGGGATCGTCGATACGTTGGTGTTGCGGACGGAGATTGATCCGGGCGAGTCGTTCGTCGATTTGCTCGGTCGGGTTCGGCGGGTTGATCTGGATGCGTTCGATCATGCCGATGTTCCGTTGGAACAAGCGGTGGACCCGCCATCCCGGTCGCGACACGCCATGTATCAAGTGATGCTGGCCTTCCGGAACCTGGAACCGGTCGAACCGGGACTACTCGACCTCGAACTGCCGGCGCTCGGACTCTCCAGCGAAATATCCTGCTGCGACCTACAATTCATACTCTCGCAGGACCACGACGGCGGTGACTCGACAGCCACGATCGCGTACGCCACCGACTTGTTCGATGAGGCAACGGTCAACTCCCTCACGCAGCGATGGATACGGATACTCCGATCGGTAGCCACCGACCCGACGATTCCGGTCGGCGCTGTCGAGATGCTCGAGCCTGCCGAGCGAGCCGACCTGTTGTCGCATTCGGGTGACGCCGCCGCGCCGGTGATGACGTTGCCGGAGCTGTTGGCTGCGGCGGTGGGGCGCAACCCTGATGGTTCGGCGGTCGTGTTCGATGGGCGGCGGTTGAGTTATCGGGAGTTGGACGAGCGTTCGAATCGGTTGGCCCGGTTACTCGTTCGGCGTGGTGCGGGCCCCGAGGACGTGGTTGCGGTGGGTATTTCGCGTTGTGTGGATTCAGTGGTGGCGGTCTGGGCCGTTGCGAAGTCGGGGGCGGCTTTCGTGCCGGTCGATCCGGGTTATCCGAGGGAGCGGATCGCTCACATGGTGGCCGATTCCGGGGTGGTTGTGGGCGTGACCGTGGCAGCTGTGCGTGCGCAGTTGCCAGATGATATCGATTGGCTGATTTCGGACAACCTCGACGAAACCTCGGGTGCTCAGCCGATCTCCGACAGGGAACGGACAACCGTACTTCGCCCGGAGCATCCGGCGTACCTGATCTATACCTCGGGCTCCACCGGTGTACCGAAGGGGGTGACGGTGACGCATGCGGGGTTGGCCGCGCTCAGTTGCGAACAGCGGGAATGCTATGGGGCAACTGAGGTTTCGCGGACCCTGCATTTCGCATCGCCGAGTTACGACGCCTCGGTCTGGGAGTTGCTGCTTGCGGTAGGCGCCGGGGCGACGATGGTGATCGCCCCGCCCAGCAGCTACGGAGGCGCCGAGTTGGCTGATCTGCTGCGCCGCGAGCGAGTGACGCACGCGGTGGTTATGCCGACCGTGTTGATGTCGGTGGATCCGGCCGGGCTCGATGCTCTGCGAGTGGTCGTCGTGGCCGGTGAGGTGTGCCCGCCGGAGCTGGTACAGCGCTGGGCCGGCGACGGTCGTGCGGTCTTCAATGCTTACGGTCCGACCGAGACCACGATCATGACGAACCAAAGCACCCCGCTGACTGTGGGTGGTGCAGTGACGATCGGTGGTCCGATTCGTGGTGTGTCGGAGTGGATTTTGGATTCCCGGTTGGAGCCTGTGCCGGTCGGTGTCGCGGGTGAATTGTATGTTGCGGGTGGTTTGTTGGCTCGTGGGTATCACGCTCGGGTGGGTACGACGGCGGAGCGCTTCGTTGCTTGTCCTTGGGCGCCGGGTGAGCGGATGTACCGGACCGGGGACGTGGCTCGGTGGACGGACGAGGGGGCGGTCGAGCATGTGGGTCGTTCGGATTTTCAGGTGAAGATTCGAGGTCTGCGTATCGAGCTGGGGGAGATCGATTCGGCGCTGATGGCTCATGATGCTGTGGGATATGCGACGACTGTCGGTTGTCGTGGTCATGCGGGGGCGCAGTTGTTGGTTTCGTATGTCGTTGCGGCGCCGGGGTGTTCGATCGATACGGCGGTGTTGGCCGAGTATCTGGGTGATCGGTTGCCGTCGTATATGGTTCCGGCGTCGATCATGGTGCTGGATCGTTTTCCGTTGACGCCGGCGGGGAAGGTGGATCGGCAGGCGCTGCCGAAGCCGGTGTTCGCTGATGACAGGCCTTTCCGGGCGCCTGGGACGTCGACCGAGCGGATCGTCGCCCGGTGTTTCGCAGATATTCTGGGTGTCGACAGGGTCGGTGTGGACGATTCCTTCTTCGCCCTCGGCGGAGACAGCTTGGTAGCGACGCGGATTGCCGCGCGGCTCGGGGCCGCGCTCGATACCGAGATTCCCGTGCGACTGTTGTTCGAGGCGTCCACGGCCGCGGCACTCGCAGCTCGTGTAGAGCGGAATGCAGGCACGGGGCGCGGCCCGCCACTGATCGCTGGGCCACGCCCTGTGCTCGTGCCGTTGGCACCGGCCCAACAACGGATGTGGTTCCTCAATCAGTACGAACCCGGCTCCGGGGCATACAACATGCCGATCGCCATTCGGCTACGCGGTGAGGTGAACGTCGAGGCCCTGCGATCGGCCATGGTCGACGTGCTGCGCAGACACGAGTCTTTGCGAACGCGGTACCCGGACCGTGATGGAGTACTGATCCAGCTGATCGAATCGGCCGACGACGTCGACCACGAACTGACTCCGGTAGCGGTTCTGCCGAGCCAGTTGATCGCAACGGTGACCGAATTCGTCATCGAGGGCTTCGACGTGAGCGCCCAGGTGCCGGTGCGTGCCCGATTGTTCCGTGCGCTCGGCAGCAAGGAACCCGAATACGTACTGGCTGTCGTGGTGCATCACATCGCCGCGGACGGCTTCTCGATGACACCTCTGGCCCGCGACGTGACAACTGCGTACACCGCACGGATTCGCGGTGAAGCCCCGTCGTGGACACCACTGCCTGTCCAGTATGCGGACTACGCACTATGGCAACGAGCCGGCCTCGGCTCGCCCGACGACCCGGAATCGTTGTGCGCCCAGCAGATCCGATACTGGGCCGAAACTCTGGACGGAGTTCCCGAGGAGCTTCGTCTGCCGATCGACAGGCCGCGGCCGGTGGTGATGTCGAATCGGGGTGCCACTGTGAGTTTTTCGTTGCGCGCCGGGATGGTCGGAGAATTGAAAGAGTTTGCACAGCAACATAGCTCGTCGTTCTTCATGGTGATCCACGGCACGCTGGCGGTCCTGCTCGCCCGGATGAGTGGTAGCAGCGACATTCCGATCGGCACGCCGATCGCCGGGCGTGGTGCAGCCGCGCTCGACGACGTGATCGGCATGTTCGTCAACACCCTGGTGTTGCGGACCTTCATCGATCTCGATGAACCGTTCACCGATCTGCTCGACCGGATCAGACAGGTCGACCTGGACGCCTTCGGGCACGCCGCTGTTCCGTTCGAGCAGTTGGTGGACCACCTTGCTCCGCAGCGTTCTCAGGCCCGGCACCCGTTGTTCCAGGTGCTTCTGGCATTCCAGAATCTGGAACAGGTGAAGCTCGAGCTGCCCGGTCTCGCGGTGTCGGTGGTCGACCTGCCTACCGAGGTGTCTCGCTTCGACCTGCAATTCGTGCTGTCGGACAACCATGACAGCGGCGATATCGCGGTAGCGGTCACCTATGCCACGGATTTGTTCGACGCGACGACCATAGATTCTCTTGTGCATCGGTGGATCCGGGTACTGGAGTCGGTTGCCGCCGATCCCATGGTTCCGGTCGGGACGATCGAGATACTCGAGCCCGCCGAACAAGCCGATCTGCTGACACGTACCGGTGCGCCGACCGTGGCGCCCACCCCCCTGGCCGACCTGCTGAGCACGGCGGCCGCGCAGGATCCCGACGCCACGGCGATCGTGTTCGACGGGCAGCAGCTGAGCTACCGAGAGCTGGACGAGCGTTCGAACCAATTGGCGCGCCTGCTCATCCAACGAGGTATCGGCCCGGAAGACATCGTCGCGATCGGTATGCCGCGCTCTGTGGATTCGGTCCTCGCGGTATGGGCGGTTACCAAATCGGGAGCTGCTTACCTGCCGATCGACCCGACCTACCCCACCGAACGCATCACCTACATGATGACCGATTCGACGGCAGCCATCGGCCTGACCACGGCATCGGTGCGCTCACAACTACCCGATGACATCGACTGGCTGACACCCGACGACATCGACGAGGCCTGCGGTGCCCAGCCGATCTCCGATCCCGAACGCACAACCGTGCTACGGCCGCAGCACCCGGCCTACCTGATCTACACCTCGGGTTCCACGGGGGTGCCGAAGGGTGTGACCGTGACGCACGGCGGGTTGGCCGCGCTCGATTCCGAACAGCGGGAACGCTATGCGATGACCGCGGACTCGCGGACCCTGCATATCGCGTCACCGAGCTTCGATGCGTCGGTCTCGGAGTTGCTGCTCGCAGCGGGTCCCGGCGCCACGATGGTGATCGCCGCGCCCGGCACCTACGGCGGCGCGGAGCTGGCCGAGTTGCTGCGCCGCGAGCGGGTGACCCACGTGGTGATCACACCGGCGGCCCTGAGTTCGGTGGATCCGGACGGACTCGACAATCTGCGGCTCGTCGTTTCCGCCGGTGATGCTTGCCCGCCGGAGCTGGTGCGCCGCTGGATGAGCGACGGTCGTGAGTTCTGCAATGTCTACGGTCCGACCGAGGCCACGATCGTGACGAACCACAGCGCTCCGTTGGCGGCGGGTGAGCTGATCACGATCGGTGGCCCGATTCGCGGTGTCTCGGAATGGGTGCTGGATCAGCGGCTGCAGCCCGTGCCGGTCGGTGTGGCGGGTGAGTTGTATATTGCCGGTCCGCTGTTGGCCCGCGGATATCATTGCCGGGCGGGCCTGACGGCCGAGCGTTTCGTAGCCTGCCCTTGGCGACCCGGTGGACGGATGTACCGCACCGGGGACAGGGTCCGGTGGACGGCCGACCGAGCGATCCAGCATCTCGGCCGCACCGACTTCCAGGTGAAAATTCGGGGCCTGCGCATAGAACTCGGCGAGATCGATGCGGTACTCGCTGCCCACGAGACCGTCGGGTTCGCCACCACCATCGGCCACCGCAACGACTCTGGGGCCGAGTCGCTGGTTTCGTATGTCGTTGCCGCGCCGGATCACTCGATCGATACCGCCACGCTGACCGAACATCTGACCGCCCGGTTACCGTCCTATATGGTCCCGTCCTCGATCATGGTGCTGGACCGCGTTCCGTTGACACCGACGAACAAACTGGACCGCAAGGCGCTGCCAGATCCGGTATTCACCGACAACAAGGCGTTCCGAGCGCCTGAGACGCCGATAGAACACACGATCGCTCGAGTGTTCACCGATGTACTGGGCATCGACACGATCGGTCTCGACGACTCGTTCTTCGCCCTCGGCGGAGACAGCATCATGTCGATCCAGTTGGTGACACGGGCCAGGGCGGCGGGTGTCTTGTTCTCCCCCCGCGATGTGTTCGAGCGTAAGACGGTCGCCGGGCTGGCCCAGGTCGGCGCCCGCGACGGCGCTGCGGCGATCGCTCCTCCGACGGAACTGCCCGGCGCGGGTGTGGGGCCGATATCGCTGACGCCGATCATGCGATGGCTGCTCGAGTGGGCGAAGCCGGGGTTCGGCCGCTTGTCGCAGGCAATGGTTCTGGGTCTGCCCGCGGGGATCGACCGACAAGGACTGACGGGCACGGTGCAGGCGGTACTCGATCGGCACGACATGCTGCGCGCGCGGCTGCGCCCGGGCGAGGACGGGAGCTGGACGTGGGAGGTGCTGCCGGTCGCAACGATTCGGGCCGACGACGTCATCCAGCGTGTGGCGATGAAGGGGAGGCCGGGAAGCGTCGAGTTCCGTGCGTTGGTGGCGGCGGAGTTGGATGCCGCGGCGGACCGGCTCGATCCGGGTGCGGGGATCGTGATGCAGGTGGTCTGGTTCGACCCGGTGGATACGGCAGAGCCGGGCAGGGTGCTGATGCTGGTGCACCATTCGGTGATCGATGGGGTTTCCTGGCGCGTGCTGGTACCGGACCTCGCGTTCGCCTGGGCGCGGATCGAGTCCGGCGAGCCACCCGATCTGGCCCCGGCCGGGACGTCGATGCGCAGGTGGGCGCACGGTCTGGTCGAGGCAGCCCAACGCCGGGAGCGGGTCGCCGAACTCGAATTGTGGCAGGCGATGACTGTCGGTGACGACCCGGTGATCGGGTCCCGGCCCCTGGACCCCGTGACCGACGTGGCTGCCACCACCCGCACCGTCGAGGTCGAAGTGTCCCCCGAGGTGACCGAGGCGCTGTTGACCGAGGTGCCCGCGGCGTTCCACGGCAGTGTCGCTGACGGGCTGCTGGCCGCACTGGCAGTGGCCGTGACGAAGTGGCGGCGTGGGTTCGAGACGGAGGCATCCGGTGGTTCGCTCGCGGACGTGGTGATCGGTCTCGAAGGGCACGGCCGTGAGGATGGTGCCTTACCGGGCTCGGATCTCACCCGGACGGTGGGCTGGTTCACCACGAGTTTTCCTGTGCACCTGGATCTTTCGGGCATCGATCTCGACGACGCAGGTGCGGGTGGGCCGGCTTTGGGTGCGGCGGTCAAATCTGTCAAGGAGCAACTTCTGGTTGTTCCGGACCACGGGATCGGCTACGGCTTGTTGCGGTATCTCAATGAGGACACCGCACCGATTCTCGGGAGTCTGCCGGTGCCGCAGATCGGGTTCAACTACCTCGGCCGTGCGCCGGGGATTCCCGACGGGATGGCGGCGGTCGGATGGATGCCGGTGGACGGTGGTGGTGACCTCGGCGGTGGCGAGCTCGCCGGTGCGCGGGATCCGGATATGCCGGTGTCCGCGGTACTCGACATCAATGCCCTCACCCTCGACGACGGTGACCGACCACGGTTGCGGGCGATCTGGTCGTATCCCGCCGGGGTCCTCACCGACGTCCAGGTGCGTGCGGTGGCGGAGTCGTGGTGTCGGGTATTGACCGCGTTGGCGGCACATACCCATCGTTCCGGATCCGGAGGCCGGACGCCCTCGGATCTGGATCTGGTCCGACTCGGGCAGTCCGAGATCGAGCGACTCGAGGACAGGTATCCGGCGTTGAGCGACGTCTGGCCGTTGACTCCGTTGCAGAAGGGGTTGTTGTTCCATGCGCTGGTGTCCGAGGAGGCTGTGGACGCCTACGTGATGCAGCTGGTCCTCGAGCTGCGCGGGTACGTCGATCCGGAGCGGCTGCGCCGAGTCGCGCAGCTGCTGCTCGACCGGCATGCGAATTTGCGCACCGCCTTCGACGCGGACACCGCTGCCGGACCGGTGCAGGTGGTCAATGAAGACGTCGAGGCTCCATGGTCGGAGCTCGACCTGTCCGAGCTGGACGACGGCGCACGCAATCGCGAGTGGGATCGACTGATGGCAGCGGACCGCGCGACCCGGCTCGACCCGGCTCGCGCCCCGCTGCTGCGCTGGATGCTGGTCACCATGGGGCCGGAGCACTACCGGCTGGTGCTGACCAATCATCATCTGCTGCTCGACGGCTGGTCGACGCCGCTGCTGCTGAAGGAGTTGCTGGTGCTCTACGCCACCGACGGCGACACCTCGATGCTGCCTCGTGTTCGCCCCTACCGGGACTTCCTGGCGTGGATCGCCGGGCAGGACCCGGCTGCGTCGCTGGATGCCTGGGCCCGCGCGTTCGACGGCGCCGACGAGCCGACCCTGGTGGCTCCGGGCGATCCCGGCCGTCGATATTCCGAATCACGTGAGGTGGCAGGCGAACTGACCGAGGCGCAGACCACGGCGCTGACCGGCCTCGCGCGGTCCCGTGGAGTCACCCTCAACACCGTGCTCCAGATGGCGTGGGCGATCGTGTTGGGCGGGTTGACCTCCCGAGCGGATGTGACGTTCGGTAACACGGTCTCCGGGCGGTCTCCGCAGCTCGCGGGCGTCGAATCCATGATCGGGCTGTTCATCGACACGCTGCCGGTGCGCGTCCGGCTCGACCCCGCCGAGAGCCTGGGGCAACTGCTCGACCGAATCCAGGCGGAGCAGGTCACGCTGCTCGATCACCAGCTCGTGGGACTGACCGACATCCAACGGGTGGCCGGGCAGGGTGCGGTGTTCGACACGATGACGGTGTTCGAGTCCTACCCGGTGGATCGTGGCGGGCTGACCGCGGACACCGATATCGCCGGGATGCGGCTGATCGACGTGACCGGGATCGACGCCGTGCACTATCCGCTGGGAGTGGTTGCCCATATCGACACGCGACTGCGCCTCAAAATCATGTACCTGCCCGAACTCTTCGACCACGACACGATGGATGCAACCCTGCAGCGGGTCCTGCGAGTGATCCGCGTCGTTACCGCCGACCCTGATCTGCCGCTGGCCCGGCTGAATCTGCTCTCCACGGCGGAATACCGGGAGTTGACGCCGGTGTCGGGTGATCCGGCCGTACCGGGGCGAGTCCTGCCGGAGTTGTTGACCGAGGCGGTGCAAAGGAATCCAGGGGCGGTCGCGGTGGTGTGCGGGGATCGCCGGTGGACCTACGGTGAGCTGGATGCCGAGTCGAATCGGCTGGCACGACTCCTGATCGGTCGGGGTGCGGGACCGGAAACAACCGTTGCGGTGGGGCTGGCGCGGTCGATCGAGTCGGTACTGGCGGTATGGGCGCTGGCCAAGTCGGGGGCAGCGTTCGTACCGATCGACCCCACCTACCCTGCCGACCGGATCGCGTTCATGCTGACCGATTCCGGCACCCGGATCGGTATCACGGTATCGACGGTAGCGGCAGAGCTGCCCGGCATGATCGACTGGCTGATACTCGACGCCCCCGAGCTTCGAGCCGATCTCGCCACCACCTCCGCGGCGGCCATCACGCCGGCTGAACGAAAAGTACCGCTGCAGGTGGCCCACCCGGTGTACGTCATGTACACCTCCGGATCCACCGGTCGGCCCAAAGGCGTGATCGTCACCCACACCGGACTGGCGAACTTCGCTGCCGAGCAACGTGACCGGTACGCGGTGGGGCCGTCGGCGCGGATCCTGCACCTCGCCTCACCGAGCTTCGACGCGGCCGTGCTCGAACAGTTGATGGCGATCGAGGCCACGGCGACACTGGTGATCGCGCCGACAACTACATACGGCGGAGAAGAGCTGCGGCGCTTGGTGATCGAGCAGCGGGTGTCGCACGCCTTCATCACCCCGTCGGCGCTGGGGTCGGTCGACCCGACGGGACTGGACGGCCTGCGGGTGCTCGTCGCCGGCGGCGAAGCCTGCCCGCCGGGACTGGTCGTCCGGTGGGCGCCGGGCCGAGCGTTCCACAACGGATATGGCCCGACCGAGACCACCATCATGACGAATATCAGTGCGGCGCTGGACCCGTCGGCGGCGGTGACGGTCGGCGGGCCGATCCGCGGCGTCGGTGATGTTGTGCTCGACGCGTGCTTGCGGCCGGTACCGGTCGGGGTTGTGGGTGAGTTGTATCTCGCGGGTCCGGGTCTGGCTCGCGGTTACCACAACCGGATGGATCTGACGGCGTCGCGGTTCGTCGCCGACCCCTTCGCAGCCCCGGGACAACGCATGTATCGGACCGGGGACCTGGTGCGCTGGCGGCGGCAACCGGAAGGGGACCTGGTCCTGGACTATGTGGGCCGCTCGGACTTCCAGGTCGAGATTCGTGGTTTCCGCATCGAGCTCGGCGAGGTCGAATCGGGTCTGCTGGCCTGCGCGGGTGTGGCCCGCGCGGTAGCGACCGTGGACCGAGGCCCGGGCACCGGCGAGCGGTTGATCGGGTACGTGGTGCCCGAGTCCGGCGCCGACCTGGACCCGGCTGTAGTCCTCGCATTCGCGGCGCAGCGGTTGGCCCCGCATATGGTGCCCGCGACCGTGGTGATGCTGGACGCGCTGCCGATGACGAAGAACGGCAAACTCGACCGTGCCGCACTACCCGAGCCCGAATTCCACAGGAGCCGAGCCGGATTCCGGGCACCGGTCACCGAGGTGGAGTCGACGCTGGCGGGACTGTTCGCTGAGGTACTGGGTGTCGACACGGTCGGCCTCGACGATTCGTTCTTCGCTCTCGGCGGTGACAGTATCGTGTCGATCCAGTTGGTGACCTACGCCAGGGCGGCGGGTCTGGTGTTCTCCGTGCGTGATGTGTTCGAGTGTAAAACGGTCGCCGGGCTGGCCCGGATCGCCGTGCGCGACAGCGCCGCGGCGACCGCCCTTCCGTCGGAACTGCCCGGCGGGGGTGTGGGTCCGATGCCGGCGACGCCGATCATGTGCTGGTTGTTCGAGCGCGGCGGATTCGACTGCTTCTGCCAGTGGGTGATGCTCACGCTGCCGACCGGCATCGACATCGCCGGAATCAGCGCCACCGTGCAAGCGGTGATCGATCACCACGACATGCTGCGGGCCCGATTGCACCCCGACCCCGAGTATCCATCGGGTTGGGCATTGCAGGTACCCCCGGCCGGGGTATCCGCTGCCGGGCTGATCCGGCGCGCGTCGGTGGATGCGGCGCCGGACAGCAGTGCGTTCGCCGCGATTGTCGACGCGGAGGCGAATGCGGCCGCCGAGCGCCTCGACCCCGGGGCGGGAGTCATGCTCCAGATGGTGTGGTTCGACTCGCCCGGACAGCCGGGGCGGCTGCTCGTCGTCGTACACCATCTGGTCACCGACGGCGTGTCGTGGCGGATCCTCGTGCCCGACCTCGCTGCGGCATGGGCCCAGGTGAGTGCCGGGCAACCGCCGCGGCTCGCGCCGGTCGGTACGTCGATGCGACGCTGGGCGCACGGCCTGGACACCGCCGCGGGGAACCTCGATGAACTCGACTGGTGGCGGTCCACGCTCAGCGCTGCTGATCCGGCGATCGGGGCCCGCCCGCTCGACCCGGTCGTGGACGTGCAGGGCACCGTCGCCACTGTCGAGGTGCGGTTACCTACCGCGGTGACCCGCGCCGTACTCACCACACTGCCCGGGGCGTTCCACGGCAACGTGGACGATGCCCTCGTCGCCGGGCTCGCGCTGGCGTTGACTCGATGGCAGCGGCGCCACGGCAACACCGTCACCGAGACACTGCTCACCCTCGAAAGCCACGGTCGCCACGACACGGTGCTCCCGGGTGCCGACCTCACCCGCACCGTCGGATGGTTCACCACCACCTACCCGGTGCGGCTCGACCTGGCCGACATCGACATCGACGACGCGTTCGCCGCTGGGGCTGCCGCCGGAGCGGTCATCAAATCGATCAAGGAACAACTCCGCCAGGTTCCCGACCACGGGATCGGCTATGGGCTGCTGCGCTACCTCAACGCCGATACCGCCCGCATTCTGGGTGCCCTGCCCGACCCGCAGGTGAGCTTCAACTATCTGGGCCGGTTCGACACCATTCCGGAAGCGTTGCGCGACAGCGAGTGGATGCCCGCCGAAGGCGACGCCAACCGCGGCGGTGTGCAGAATCCCGACGCGGCCATAGCAGCCCTGCTGGCCGTCAACGCGGTCACCGTGGACACGCCGGACGGGCCGGCTCTGACCGCGACCTGGGACTATCCGGCCGGCCTGCTCACTTCCGCCGAGGTCACCGACCTCGCGGACCTGTGGCGCGACGCGGTGACGGCTCTCGCCGCTCACGCGTCCCGGCCTGGGGCCGGGGGCCTGACGCCCTCCGACATCGGCCTCGTCGACCTCGACCAGGCCGCGATCAACCGGCTCGAGGCCCAGCATCCGGCACTGGACGATATCTGGCCGCTCACACCGCTGCAGGCGGGGCTGTTGTTCCACGCCCAGCTCGCCGCCGACGCCCGCGACGGCTACATCGTGCAACTCTGTATCGAACTCGGCGGGCGCGTCGACGCGCACCGGTTACGCCGTGCGGTGCAGACGCTCGTCGCACGGCACCCGAACCTGCGGGCCGCGTTCGTGCGCGACGGCGCCAGCGATCCGGTTCAGGTGGTACATCGGCATGTCGAGGTGCCGTTCACCCAGATCGACCTGGCCGAGTGCTCCGACACCGCGGCCGCGCTCGATCGGCTCATGGACAACGACCGCCACTTCGACATGACCGCGGCGCCGTTGCTGCGACTGACACTTGTTGCCACCGGCCCCCAGCGGTACCAGTTGGTATTGACCATTCATCACATCCTGATCGACGGTTGGTCCACGCCACTGTTGATCCGGGAACTGCTGACCCTCTACGCGACCGAGAGCGACCCCGGGACGCTGGCCCCGGTGCGTCCCTACCGCGACTACCTGATGTGGCTCGAGGCCCAGGATCAGGACGCGGCGGAAACCGCATGGGCGCGGACACTCGAGGGTGTCACCGAGCCGACTCTGCTGGCGCCCGAAGCCCGCGGCCGCCAGCAGTCCGCTGCCGCGCGTGAGGTCCAGGTGCGGTTGAGCGAACACCGCACCGCGGCCCTGGTCGCCGTGGCCCACCAGCAAGAGACCACCCTCAACACCGTCATCCAAGCCGCCTGGGCGATCGTGCTCGCGAGCGCGACCGCCCGCGAAGATGTGGTCTTCGGCACCACAGTCTCCGGGCGGCCACCAAAGATCCCCGGTATCGAATCGATGATCGGGCTGTTCATCAACACGGTGCCCGTGCGGGTCCGGCTCGACCACCGCGAAAACCTCGCCCAGCTGCTACGGCGAATACACACCGAGCAAGGCGCGATGCTCGACCATCACCACCTCGGACTCGCCCGCATCCAACAGGTGGCCGGTCCCGCCGCGATATTCGACACCGCGACCGTGTTCGAGTCCTACCCGATCGACTCGGCCGGGCTGTCCGAAGACACCGATATCGCCGGAATGCGCGTCCTGGACGTGCACGGCCGTGACGCGGCGCACTTTCCGCTCGGCCTGATGGTCCAGCACGACACCCGGCTGCACCTGACTTTCAAATACCTGCCCGAACTGTTCACACGGCACCAGATCGACGCCATCGCCGACCGGGTGCTGCGAGTGCTCGACACCCTGGCCACACATATCGAACTCCCCCTCAACCGACTACAGCTGCTATCGCCGGTCGAGCGAGCAGCGCTGGTACCCGTTCACGGTCCTCCCGGCGAGGCGATGTCGGTGTTGCCGCAGGTGTTGACGGCCGCGATGACGCTGGACACCGAAGCGGTGGTATGCAACGGCACACGACTGTCCTACCGCGAACTCGATGAAACCTCGAACCGGTGGGCGCGGGTACTGATCAATGCCGGGATAGGGCCGGAATCGTTCGTGGTCGTGGCGTTGCCGCGCTCCATCGAGGCTGTGCTCGCCGTATGGGCGGTCGCCAAGACCGGCGGCGCGTTCGTTCAAATCGACCCCGCCCATCCGCACGACCGGATCACAAGCATTCTGACCGATTCCGGCGCCGCCGTCGGGCTGACCCTCGGGGCCCACCGAAACCAGCTACCGGACACCACCAGATGGCTCGTCCTCGACGACCCCTCTTTCGCCTCGGCGACAGCGTCGGCGTCCCCTGCCACGGTCACCGACCCCGAACGAACAACCACGCTACGACCGCAGCACCCCGCTTACCTGATCTACACCTCGGGCTCCACCGGGACCCCCAAAGGGGTCGTGGTCACCCACACCGGGATAGCGAACCTGGCCGCCGACACGCGGGAACGGTTCCGCCTCACCCCGACCTCGCGAATGCTGGCGGCTGCCACGCCGAGCTTCGACGTCTCGATCCTCGAATGGCTCGGCGCCGCCGCCGCCGGAGCCACCCTGATCCTCGCTCCACCACTGGTGGCCGCCGGCCCCGAACTGGCCGGGGTGATCAACACCGAACGCGTCACCCATGCCGCGATGACCCCGACAGTGCTTGCATCAATGCACCCCGACGGACTCGTCGACACCCTCGACACCCTGGTCATCGGCGGCGAGACCTGCCCACCGGACCTGGCGAACCAATGGACACCGGGCCGCACAGTGATCAGCTGCTACGGGGCTACCGAAACCACGATCACGAGCTGCGCGGACACTCCCTCGACCACGAGCACGGACAGCCCGATGGCGATCGGCGGCCCGACCCGTGGATTCACCGCCGTCGTACTCGACCGCCGACTGTGCCCCGTCCCACCCGGGGTAGTCGGCGAACTGTATCTGTCCGGACCAGGCCTGGCCCGCGGCTACCACAAGCAACCCACAATGACAGCAGCCCGATTCATCCCCGACCCGTACGGGCCGGCCGGGACGCGCATGTATCGCACCGGCGACCTGGTCGCGTGGACCGCCGACCGAACATTGCACTACCGGGGCCGCAGCGACCGACAACTCGAGATCCAGGGCAACCGCGTCGAACCCGGGGAGATCGAGACCGCGCTGCGCAGCTACCCGGATATCACCCACGCAGCCGTCACAGTCCATGCCCAACCCAACGGCACCAACCAACTCACCGGCTACGTCGTACCCACCCCCCACACCACACCCGACACCACCGCACTGACCACCCACCTCGCAACCCGGCTACCCACTCACATGATCCCGACCTCGATCATGGTGCTGGACCGGATCCCCCGCACCACCACCGGCAAACTCGACTACAAAGCCCTACCCCCACCCGACGGGCACCCGGCCCGGTTCCGGGCACCGTCCACTCCGCTCGAGGCCGCGGTCTGCGACGCCTTCACCCAGACCCTCGGCATCGAACGGGCCGGCGTCGACGATGGCTTCTTCACCCTCGGCGGCAACTCGCTGGCCGCCACCCAACTGGTGGCGCGGCTGGCGGAGTCGACCGGTGTCGACGTGCCGGTTCAGTGGATCTTCACCGACCCGACGCCGCAGTTACTGGCCCACCGCATCGACACCCGCCAGCACATCATCGACGAACAAGACCCCGGCGAAGCACTCTCGGTCATGCTCCCGCTGCGCGCCGCCGGAACCGGCCCGCCACTGTTCTGCGTCCATCCAGCCATCGGATTGGCCTGGGGTTTCAGCGGACTCGTGCAGCACCTCGACCCCGACCGTCCCGTCCGAGGGCTGCAGTCCCCGGCGTTCACCGAGCCCACCGCACGGTACGAAACGCTCGACCGACTCGCCGATCGCTATGTACAGGAGATCCGGGCCGTCCAACCGCACGGCCCCTACCACTTGCTCGGCTACTCACTCGGCGGCACCATCGCCCACGCGATCGCCGTCCAACTCCGCAGCGAAGGCGACCCTGTCGCCACCCTGGCCATGATGGACACCCGCGTCGTCACCGCCCGCAGCGTGCGCGCTCCCACACCGAGCATCGGGGACATGCTCGCCGAGTTCGGCGGCCTCGCCGTACCTCAGGACCCCGCCGACCTCACCATCGAGGCCGCAATCGAGTTGCTGCATCGCCAAGGCGGACTCCTCACAGCCGTGACCCCCGAACATCTCGTGATCTTGCGTGAGGACTACACCCGACTGGTCGACCTCGCCTGGAACCACCGGCCGGCACTCTTCGACGGTGACCTGATCTACTTCAACGCCGCCGACCACACGGACGACGACCCCTGTCCGGCGCTCGCATGGAACGACCACATCACCGGCAATATCACCGAACACGACATTCCCACTCGGCACGAACGGATGACCGAACCCGACGCGCTCCGCGCAATCGGACTGGTCCTCACAGAGCACTTCCGATCGACCCTCACCACCTAGCCGGAACCGAATCGTCGAGCAGTGCCCCGGGGCGGGGCTCCCAGCAACATCGTCGACAGAACCAGCCAACCGAGCAAACAAGGCGCAAATCATATGATCTGGCTATCATTACCCATCATGAGCGCGATGTCGGACCGAAAGGCGGTAATGTTGACTCGCGCGTGGATTCGGTGGCTGCTCGTGCACGGCATAATGCGGTCCTATCTGCTGTGGTCGGCGCGTCGCGGCGATCCCCTCGCGCAAATCGCCTTCGGCCAGGATCGCTTACTCGGCATGTCGCCGTTCATCGAGGAAATCCGACAGCGGGGCCGTCTGACCAAATTGTCGGGGACGTACGTCACCACGGACTACGATCTGTGCCGTCGCATCCTGCGAGACAATCGCTTCGGGGTGGTCACGCCCAACCATCCGATCATTCCGAAGCCGATCCGCTGGGTGTTGACCAAAACGGATCAGGAACTTCCCAACCTCTCCGAACCGCCCTCGATGCTGGTGACCGATCCGCCGGAACACACCCGGTACCGGCGCCTGGTCGGGCAGGCATTCAGCCCGGGTGCGATCGCCGAATTGAAGCAAAGGGCCGTCGAAGTGACCGATGGCCTACTCGAACGCCTGGAGTCGAAGCCGCGACCGGACCTGATCGAGGACTTCGCCGCACAGGTGCCCGTCGCGATCATCGCCGAGATTCTCGGGCTTCCCGCCGACATGCATTCGACCCTGCTGAGGTGGGGTCTCAACAGTGCGCCGCTGGTCGACCGCGCCCTGACCTGGACCACGTATCGCCACGCCACCGACGAACTGGCCGAGGTCAAGCAATATTTCGACCAGCGCATCGACAAGCTCACCGCCGAACCGGGCGATGACCTGCTCACTGTGCTTGCGACAAGTCGTGAGCTCACCCGCCGCGAGCAGACGGCCAACGCCGCCCTGCTGCTGGACGCCGGATTCCTGACGACGGTGAACCTGCTCGGCAATGGAATCGCCCTGCTGACCAGCCATCCGGATCAGCTGAAACTGCTGATGGCGAAGCCTGAGCTGTGGCCGGACACGATCGAGGAAATCCTGCGCTACGACTGCCCCGTGCGGATGACCGGCCGGATCGCCAACTGTGACGTCGACATCGCCGATCAGCACATCAAGCGCGGTTCCCTGGTTTTACTGTCATTGGCGGGCGCAAACTATGACCCCGGCGTCTTCCCCGATCCCGAACGATTCGACGTGACCAGGATCAACGCCGCGGATCATCTCGCGTTCAGCGGCGGGGTGCACGGCTGCTTGGGATACCGGCTGGCCCGAATGGAAGGCGTCATCGCGCTGCGGACCCTCTTCGAGCGATATCCGGATCTGCGCTTGGACGGCCCGCCGATCCCGCGTCGCCTGATCAACCTGCACGCCTACCGCTCCATGCCCGCCAAACTCACTGCCGACTAGCTTCTGTGTCGGGCGCCCTATTGGCCAGGATGGGCTACGCAACAGCGCGGCCATGCGACCGGGGATGGGTGCTGCGACGTCAGTGGACTGGCCCTCGCCGAATCCTCGCGAAATCGGCCTCCGATCCGATCGGCGCCCTGCATGCGGCGACCGTCGGCGCCGCCCCTGCGGCAGACCGGAGCGCAACGGGCGGTGGTGCGGGAGTCATGGTTTCATGATCGTGGCGGGATGCCGAGTTCGTCGAGCAGTCCGCGGATGCGTTGTTCGATCTCGTCGCGGATGGGGCGGACCGCGTCGATGCCCTGCCCGGCGGGATCGTCGAGTTTCCAGTCCAGGTATTGCTTGCCGGGGAAGTAGGGGCAGGCGTCGCCGCAGCCCATGGTGATCACCACGTCGGAGGCTTGGACGGTGTCGGTGGTGAGCACCTTCGGGGATTCGGTGGAGATGTCGATGCCGACTTCGCGCATGGCTTCCACGGCTACCGGGTTGATCTGGTCGGCGGGTGCTGAGCCTGCGGAGCGGACTTCGACGTGGTCACCGGCGAGGTGGGTGAGGAAGGCAGCGGCCATCTGGGAGCGTCCGGCGTTGTGGACGCAGACGAACAGCACGCTGGGCAGGGCGGTCGGGTGGTCGGTCATCAGGTGCTCCGGGGATCGGTGAGCGGGCGTTCGGGGTGGGGAGTGACGACGTTCTCGGCCGGGGCCGGGTCGGGGTAGATGAGCCCGATCAGGGTGAGTCCGATTGCGGCGCCGACGATTTGGGCGGCAATGAACGCGGGCACCGAGGCAGCCGCGATGCCAGCGAAGGTATCGGAGAAGATGCGGCCGATCGTGACAGCGGGGTTGGCGAAGGAAGTCGAGCTGGTGAACCAGTAAGCCGCGCCGATGTAGGCCGCGACCGCCGCAGCCGACGGCGCGGCGCGACCGGTGCGGGCAAGCGCGAAGATGACCGCGATCAGCCCGGCCGTGGCCACGACCTCACCGACCAGATGCCCGGTCGTGACCCGATGATGGGTGGAAATCTGGACCGCGGACTGGTCGAACATGATGTTCGCCAGCACCGCCCCGGCCGCACCACCGAGGACCTGCGCGCCGATATATGCGCCGAGTTCGGCGGGGGTGAGGCCGGTGCTGTGGCGGCGTCCTGTCAGCCAATCGGCCACCGACACAACGGGATTGAAGTGCGCACCGGAGACCGGGCCGAACACCAGGATCAGGACGCCGAGCCCGAACACGGTCGCGGTCGAGTTCTCCAACAGCTGTACACCGACATCACCCGGCGACAGCTGCTGTGCGGCGATACCGGACCCGACAACGATGCACACCAGCAAACCGGTGCCGACGAATTCGGCGAGCAGCCGCCGCGCCAGCGCGGTCATCGGCTCAGTCCGGCGGGCACGGTGATGTCGAGCAGCGTCGAGAGCTGTTGCAGGGCGGCGGGCTCGACGCGGTAGTACACCCACGACCCGCGGCGCTCACTCGAGAGCAGCCCGGCTTCGCGCAGCACCTTCAGATGGTGGGAGATGGTGGGCTGAGTGACGTCGAACCCGTCGGAAATATCGCAGACGCAGGCTTCCCGCCCGGTGTGGCTGGCTACCAGACTCAGCAGTCGCAGCCGGACCGGGTCCGACAACGCCTTGAACACCGCCGCCAGCTCGGTGGCGACCTGCGGGGTCAAGGGTTGCCGGGCCAGGGGCGTGACCTCACACGCGAGTGCGGTCACGTCGGTCAACGGAAGCTCTCGATTCGACACGCATCAATATTGATGATCATCGAATCCGAGGGCAAGCGAACAACGGGTGAACGAACCCCGGCAGGGGTTCAGCCGCAGCAGGATGCGCCGGAGGCGACGGCATCCTTCTTGGCGGCGCTCCCACAGCATGCGCCCTCGGCGGCAGCTTCCTCAGCAGTGCCGCAGCACACCGAAACCGCCTGTTCGTCGCTCGCCGTCGCACCGGTCGCCAGTTGTGGTGCGACGCCGAAGGTTTCACTGTCGGCCAGCACGGTGTAGACCTCCCAGCGCTCGGCATCCGGTGCGCTCACCCACACCTTGTCCTGCGTAGCGAAACAACAGGTAGTCGCGATCTGCTCCTCGGTGAACATGCCGGCCTGCGACAGGCGGGCGATCTCCGCGTGCACCTGATCGCTGGATTCCACCTCGACGCCGAGGTGATTGAGACTGCCACCCTGGCCGGGATTCTCGATCAGCACCAATTTGAGCGGGGGTTCGGCGATCGCGAAGTTGGCATAACCGGGCTTGCGCTTGGCGGGCTCGGTCCGGAATAGGGTCGAGTAGAACTGGATCGCCGATTCGAGGTCGTCGACATTGAGGGCGAGCTGGACGCGGGACATGGTCGTACCTCCACTGTGAGACATATATCGAAGAACTGTCGAGGTCGAGTCTGCGCCACCTTTTCGACATATGTCAAGAAGGTGGGTAGAGTCGATCGCATGCCCAAGGCACTACCCGTGATCGACATGTCCGCTCCGGTCTGCTGCACCCCCGTCGCCGCCGGACCGGTGGACGACGCCGCCGCGCTGGAAATCGCGTTGCGACTCAAAGCGATCGCCGACCCGGTCCGCGTCAAGCTGATGTCGCTACTGCTCACCAGCCCGCACGCCGAGGAAAACACCGGCGACCTCGCTGGCGTGGTCGGACTTGCCGAGTCGACAGTGAGCCACCACCTCGGTCAGCTGAAGAAAGCCGGTCTGATCGAGTCCGAACGCAGGGGCATGAACACCTACCACCGCGCCCTCCGCGAGGCGCTGTCAGCGCTGTGCCTGGTCCTCGACCCCAACTGCTGCCGGTAGAACCTCGGCCGACAGGACTTGCGGAACGTGCAGCGGTCACCCGTCTGTTCCATTGCCGCGCGGTAGCTGCCAGATCTCCCATCGCAGCGTGTCACGGCCGCGTCCGCACACCTCCGAGCGTCGCAGGCTGTAGCAGAACGTCAAGAACACGGCGTGGGACCGGTCGCCCGCCTTGCAGGCAGAGATCTGGAGCTGCTCGCGGGTCCAGATCGCGGTATTCCCGGCGCGAATACACACTCGATTTACGGTGGGGGGCAGTCAATCTGCGTTCATCGGCACGGAATGTGTACTCGGCCGAAGCAGTGAGCGCCGGTGGCCGACACTGTTCCGGTAGGCGCACGACGCCACGGTCGACCAACCTTGGAGGTCCCATGAGGGAGCCGGCCCGCCTGTTACCCGCATTGCACAACCAGGACGAAAGGCATTGTGGTGGTGGCTGATTCATGACCGTTCTGGCATTGGATATCGGCCCTGCGGAACTCGCTGCGAGCCGGGTGGACGGCGGCGTCGGCATACGGGATATTCAGCGAATCCCGATACCGGCGAACGCAGTGTGGGACGGCTGCCGGGATCTGCTGCTCGATGTCGCCCGCGACGACGAGATCACCGCGGTCGGTATTGCCTGCCCAGGGCCGATCGACAGGTCGGTCGGGATGATCGCCCCGGCAGGAATCCCGCAGTGGCACAGTGGATTCGATATCGTGACAGCGGTGCGGAGGTTATTCCCGGTCGCGGCCGTCGAGGTGGCGACCGACGGCCTGTGCGTGACGCTGACCGAACGAAACCTCGGCGGAGCGCACCGCTCGGAAGCAATACTGGCCGGCGCCGGTATTCTCGCCCTACTCGCAGCGGAGCGGGTGGCCCGCAACACACCGCCCGGCTTCGGTGCCGAACATGTCACCGGACACTTCCACGACCGAGCCGACTACCGCCCGGCCGGCCGGGCGCTATGTGGTCGCCACCGGCCGCGGTGAGCAAATTCCGATCCCGCGAGTGCATCGACGCACCTTTACCTTCCAACATGGGTGATGCACATGGCCGTTTACCTCAGCGAAACCGATGATCTGACAATGAAATTCCCCTTTGACGAGCTGACCCCCAACCAGCTGTCGTTCGCCGAACGTGACGAGCGATATCGGCAGCTGCACGACTGGCCCGAACCCACCTATCGACCCAACTCCGGCCTGCAGATGGTATGGCGCTACGACGACGTGCGGGAGCTGATGGAAGCGGCCCGCCCTGGCATCTCGAATGCGAAATCGCTGGAGCCGCTAGTCGGTTTCGGGCGCATCGCGGCCAATCCCCGCGCCGTCGGCCATCTCTGCCGGCATCTGGTCCCGCTGCCGGCGAAGGCGACCGCGGATCTGACCGACGACGTCCTGCACAAACGGGTATGGGACACCTTGGCCGGCCCGGCGGGACATTTCACAGTGCCCACGGCACAACGTCCGCAACGGATCGAGGACCTGACCGAGCATTTCCAGCACGCGCTGCGCACCGAACGCGACGCGAGTGACCAGCCCCTCGACGTGACGTCTCTGTCGATCGATTACGCGGCCCGGATCGTCGGCGCAGCGGTCGGCTTGCCGCCTGCGGACTGGCCGCAGGTGGCGACATGGAGCGGTGCCCAGTCCGGACTACTGGGTCGGCGGATGCGCGGCCGCGAATTGGCCGAGGCGGTCGGCGGCCTCGGTCGGCTGTTCACGGTGAGCGCCGACGCCATCGCATCCAGCGGACGGGATCAGACGGATGGATTGCCCGGCCGTCTGCGCGCTGCCCGCATTCCACGTCGAGTTGCCGTGTCCGCCGTGGCCAACTCGCTGGCCGCGGGTGTGCATACTGTCAGTGGCAGTATTCAACAGGGCCTGCAGCGCTTGCTGAGCAATCCGGACCGGCAGTGGTGGCACCTCCTCGCCGACCAGGCATCAGCCACGCACGTCGCGGCCAAGGTACTTCAGCTCGACCCTGGGCTGGTGGCCTGGAAGCGGCACGTCGTGGGCTCGGTGACGCTGCGCAGCGGCACAGTGCTCTCGTCCGGGCCGGTCTTGGTGATGTGTGCCGCCGCGAACCGGGATCCGCGGGCCTTCCCGAATCCCTTGGATCTGTCCGGTGCCGGTAAACTTCCGCTGACCTTCGGATTCGGTAAACACATCTGCCCCGGTAAGCAATTGGCACAGCTCGCAGTCGAGGTGTTCCTGCGGGAATTGCACGCTCTCGTACCGGCCGCACGTCTGGTACCGGCGCGGCAGCCGTCTCGAGCACGCCCGTCCGACTTGCTGTTCGCTGGAGCCGACGTCATCATTGTCAACGGCTGAACCGTTCGAGGTGTCGCAATGGAGTACTACGAGCTCGACATCGCAAATGTCGATGAATGGACCGAAACTTCCAACAGTTTCGTCCCGATGGATCATCGCTACCGCGAGCCCGAGCGCTGGCAGGTGGCCATGACTGTGCAACAGACAACCACCTACGGTCTGCTGCGCTGGGATCAGCCCGGCGACCGGCTGGCCTTCCGCACCCCGTCGAATATCCGTCGGGTTTCGGCCGAGGACTTCTACTGGGTGGTCGTCCCGCAGCGGGGACAGTTCGCCGCGGTCTACGAGCACGGAGTCACCCAGGTCAGACCGGGGCAGGCGGCGGTGTTGGCACTGGATCGGCAGTGTCGGCTGCATATCCCCGGCTCGGTGGCCCACGCCTTCCAGGTACCGCGCGTCGAGTTCGCGCGACCCGGCCTACGACAGCCGGTGCTCGACCTCGGCTCGGGTCTCGGCAGGATCGCCGCGGGCATGATCCGCGATCTGCATGCCGAACGATCCGCGCTGACGAGCCGGGAGTTCAACGCGGTCTGCGACCGGATCGCCGAGCTGCTGTGCCTGATGACCGCGGGTGATACCCGCCCGCAGCAGACTCATTTGACAGAGCTCGCCGAGACCGTTCGACAGTACGTGCGCCAGCACATCGGAGCAGCGGACCTCCGGCTGCCCGAGGCGGCGCGGGCATTGGGCTGGTCGCCGCGACAGCTGCGCACCGCACTGCATCAGGCGGGTACCACGTATCGGGAAGTGCGCCAGGACGAAGCACTGCGGGCGGCTCGGACCATGCTCGAAAACCCCGAGACGACAGCGACAATCGGAGAGGTCGCCGCGCGCAGTGGCTTCACCCTCACCTGGTTCTCCGCCGCCTTCAAGGCGCGATACGGCGAGACACCGCGAGAATTCCGCAAACGCCGGTTGGCCGAGTCCGTCCGTCCGACAGCGGCTCTCGGCCCGAGTACCACCGCAACAGTGAGTACTACCCGGTCACTCGCTCCATGAGCTCGGCGAGCAACCGCAATGCCCGATCCATCTCGGCTTCGGTCATCCGAGCCATACCGCAGGATGTGCTCAGGCCACCGAATGGGCGGCTGTAGTACTGCCGGGCCTGCGTCAGTGCCGTGAGGATTCGTTCCGCGTCGGCCTTCTCGTGCACGATACCGGCGTAGATCGGCACATCAGTGGTCAGCTGTTCCAGTGGTCGATATATGTCCGGGTCATCGACGAATGGCAGCACATCGGCGCCCGCAAACGGAATATGAATTCCTTGCAGAGTTCTGCCCTTTGGCCATTGCGCCACAATCGCATTGGCCAGCAGGACGACCGGTTCGTATCCGTTGATCCTCTTCATCCAGCTGGTGTGTTCCCAATCGCCACGGCACAGATGAATGGTGACCCGGGCGCCTGCGGGCATACGGCGCACGAGCTCGGCAAGATCCGAGCCCAGCTCGACAGCTTTTGCCGCGCGTTCCTCGTCCGACTCGATGGTTTCCATCGTCACCAGGCGTCCGGGGCTCTCCAGTTGGAACACCACATCGCCGTGGAACAACCGATGGATGGCCGCGATCTCCTCCAGTGCCGGTTTCCGGAACGACTCGTAGTGCTCGGTGACGCCGGCCACTCCCAGTGCGAAGAAGGCGTGGTCGTAGGGGTCGATGATATTCGCTTGATAGGGCTTCTGTTCGCCATGCTCCTGGGTCAAGCGGTCCAGAATCGGTTTGGCCGCCTCCGCCTGATCGAAATACCCCAGCAATACGGGAGGGATCTCGAGTTCCGCTTCGCCCTGGTACTCGTAGGTCGGCATGCCTTCGTATCCCAGCTCGAGATTTCCGTTGTCGACTTTCGTCATGCCAGGAAGTGCGAAGGTGGCACGCAGGCGCGGCATGATCCAGCCGGGAAAAGCAGTATCCCCTTCCGGAATTGAGGGCAGATAATGCCACAGCGATTCGAATTTGCGCATCGCCATCTGGCGTGTCGGAGCGTTTGCACTGCCCACCAGATAGGTTACTGGAAGAGAAAGATTCGTCACCGTCGGCCGTCCTTTCATCAAAGCGGTGCGGGAACTCTAGCGACGGAACAGGGCACGGCGACGGTTCCAGTCTTCTCGGTAGTGGGGACTCGTGTCACAACTGCAGCTCCCGCCTTCGGCGTCGTTGCCCAGCTTTGTTTTTGTGCCGTCGAATTCTGTTGCGAGGCAGGAGCTGTGGGTTCGCGTGGCGAGGCGTGCGGCAGCCGCCGACACTGACCTGGCACAGCTCGCGCCCCAGCCGTTCGATCAGCAGCCGACCAGGTCAGGCAAGCCGCGCCGGCACTTCCGCATGGTCGTGGCCGGTCGGCGATCAGCGAAAATTGGAGTACATCGTGGCGGATCTCTTACCGTTCGTGATCGCCGGAATTGTATCCGGCTCGGTTTATGGGCTGGCCGCAACGGGTTTGGTGCTCACTTATAAGACGTCGGGGGTGTTCAATTTCGCCCACGGCGCTATGGCCACTGTGTCGGCGTACGCGTTCTACACGCTGCACGTCATCGATGGTGTCGTATGGCAGCTCGCCCTGGCGATTTGTGTTCTCGGGATCGGTCCGGCCATGGGTTTGGCACTGGAATTGGTGGCCCGCGTCGTCGACCGGGCGACATTGGAACTACGGATCGCCGCGACGGTCGGCATTCTGCTGGTTGTCCAGGCGGGGGCGACTCTGTACTACGGGCAGACGACGACGCGCATCGTTCCGATCTTCCTGCCCCAGGGCGGATTCGCCGCCTTCGGTGTGCAGGTGCAGTGGTCGGATGTAGCAACGTTCGGCGTCGCGGTACTCGCGACCGCCGCGTTATCGGCCGCGCTGCGGTTCACCCGAGGTGGCATCGCGATGCGCGCGGTCGTCGGGAATGCGGCATTGCTGGATCTGGCCGGGACGAGCTCGGTGCGCACGCGACGATCGGCCTGGTGTGTCGGCACTGGTTTGGCATCGCTGTCCGGGGTGCTGTTCGCGCCGTTGATTCCGCTCGATCCCATGCAGTTGACATTGCTGGTCGTCCAGGCGTTCGGAGCGGCGGCCATCGGCCGATTCACCAGTCTGCCTTGGAGTTTCGGCGGTGGACTGCTGATCGGGGTGCTCGCCGCGTTGGCTACGCACTACTTCACCAGCGGGCCGGCCGCGGGAGTTCCCGCCGCATTGCCGTTTTTGGCGCTGTTCCTCGTATTGCTGCTCATGCCGCGTCGCTACCTGTTGGACCGGGACCGGGCGGTCCGCCGGATCCGGTCCGGCTGGACTGCTCCACCGGCGTTGCAATCCGCGGGTGGGGTCGTGGTGTTGGTGGTGCTGGCGCTGGTTCCGTTGTTCGCCGGCATCCACTTGACGGATTGGACGGTGGCGCTGGCGATGACGCTCGTCTTTCTGTCGCTCGGTCTGTTGGTCCGTACGTCCGGTCAAGTCTCGCTGTGCCACATGGCTTTCACCGCGATCGGAGCCTGCGCGTTCTCGCACCTGGCTGTCGATCAGCAGTTGCCGTGGCCGCTCGCGCTCATCGGCTGCGGTCTGGTGGTGGTACCGATCGGTGCGGTGTTGTCGATTCCGGCCATTCGCCTCAGCGGCCTGTATCTGGCGTTGGCGACCTTCGGATTCGGCGTCGTACTTCAGATGATGTTCTACAGCGAGCCCTATATGTTCGGCACCAGTGGTCTGGGCCTGAAAATGCCGCGCCCCAGCGTATTCGGACTCGACTCCGATCCGTCGTTCTACCGTCTCGTGCTGGTGCTGGCCACGCTGGGCACGCTGATTGTGGTGGCGTTGGACAAGAGCAGGCTCGGACGATTGCTCCGGGGTCTGGCCGAATCGCCGACCGCGCTGCGGACCAGTGGTGTCACAATCGAAGTCACCCGCGTTCTCGTCTTCTGCGTTTCGGCATTTCTTGCCGCATTGGGTGGCGCACTCACCGGAATGGCCCAGACCACCGCCTCGGCGGCAAACTACCAGCCGCTGCAATCGGTAACTTATTTCGCGGTCATTGTCATCGTGGTGGGCCGGGAGCCGTGGTATCCGCTGCTGGCCGCGGTGGCGCTCATCCTGGTGCCGTCCTATGTCCAAGTCGCCGGAATGTCGCTGTGGCTCCAGGTCGTGTTCGGCATCCTGGTGGTGCTGCGTGCCGCCACCGCGAGCCGCCTGGAGGTGCCCGGCCCGATTCGATCCTGGCTGGACAACGCGTTTCGCGGCAACCGGTCCTCGGCGGTCTTCGCGGCGGAACCCGCCACCGAACAGCCCGCAACAGTGCTGGACGTCCACGATCTTTCGGTTCGCTTCGGCGGCGTCGTGGCAGTCGATGGCCTCTCGTTCGACGCGCACACCGGGCGGATCACCGGACTGATCGGCCCTAACGGGGCGGGCAAGACCACCACGTTCGATGCCTGCACCGGTCTCGTCCAGGCCGACGCCGGCGAGGTGCGACTGCAGGACCTGGTGATCAGCCGAGCCTCGACCGCGCGCCGGGCGCGGCTGGGCATCGGGCGAACCTTTCAACAGACGGAACTGTTCGACTCCCTCACCGTCGCCGAAAACGTCGCGATGGGCGCCGAAGGTCCACTCGCCGGGGCAAACCCGCTGGCCCAACTGGTCTCGGCGCGCGGACAGGCCCGGCGGGTGCGCGCCGCGACGGCCGCCGCCATGGCGTTGTGCGGTATCGAATCCATCGCGGATTCTCGCGTCGGTGCACTGTCCACCGGACAACGAAGACTGGTCGAGCTCGCCAGATGTCTGGCCGGGCCGTACCGGATCCTGTTGCTCGACGAGCCGAGTGCGGGCCTCGATCGTTCGGAAACCGCGCGCTTCGGGCAGATCCTGCGGCAGGTCGTCGCCGCACGTGGCGTCGGAATCGTTCTGGTAGAGCACGACATGTCGCTGGTGCTCGAGATCTGCGAGGAGATCTTCGTGCTCGACTTCGGTCGCCTGATATTCCGGGGCTCGCCCGCGCAGGTGCGGGCGTCGGAAGTGGTGCAGCACGCCTACCTCGGCGAGCCGGTCACCGACGGACGCCGGATGACGGAGCCCGTCGCATGACCGGCACCGACTACGCGCTCGAATTGCGCTCGATCACTGCGGGATACGGCACCACGATCGTGCTCCACGACGTCGACCTCGCGGTTGCACCTCGATCGGTCGTGGCGCTGCTCGGGCCGAACGGTGCCGGAAAGTCGACGCTGCTGCGGGTGGCCTCCGGACTACTTCAGGCGCGATCGGGGATGGTGTCGATAGGCGGGGCCGATCTGACCCGCGCTCGCCCGGTGCGCCGCGCCCGCGCGGGCCTGTGCTTGATCCCCGAGGGCCGAGGTGTATTCGCGGACTTGACGGTCCGGGAGAACTTGCGCCTTCTGACGCCGCCGTGGCGCCGTGTCAGCGCCGACGCCGTGCTCGATGTCTTTCCCGCGCTGCGAGCGAAGCTCGATCAGCCGGCCGGGTCCCTGTCCGGTGGACAGCAGCAGATGCTGGCACTGGGGCGCGCCTGGCTGGCCGATCCGTCGGTTGTCCTGCTCGACGAGGTGTCCATGGGCCTGGCTCCGCTGGTCGTGGACGAGATCTTCGCGGCGCTCGGCGAATTGCGTACCACCGGCTCGGCGATTGTGCTGGTCGAGCAGTACGTCGACCACGCCATGACGATGGCCGATCACGTGGTGTTGCTCAGCCGCGGCACGGTCGCGTTCGCCGGGCCCGCCGCAGATATCGACCGAGATGCCGTGCTGCAGAACTATCTCGGCATCGACGGCGGCCACACAGACTTGCCGGCGTTGCCGGCGGGACACCCACCCGGAACCGCGGCCGGGCCATGGGCGTAGCGAATCGAATGCTCGGTATCCGTACAGGAGTGGAGTAATGAAGAAAACAAGGTTGCTGTGGTGGGCCGCGCCGGTGCTTGCGGCGGCCCTCGCGCTCACGTCGTGTTCCGCCGACTCGACCAGCGGCGGGCCCGAATCCGTTGGCCCGGTGAAGGTTTCCGACGGCGGACTGAAGGGCGATCCGATCCTCATCGGGTCGATTTGCAGCTGCACCGGCCCGGCCGCCGCGTCGGTGGGACACACCGCCGATGTATTGCAGGCCTGGGTGTCGTGGGCCAACGATCACGGCGGAGTCAATGGGCACCCGGTCAAGCTCGTCTCATACGACGACGAGCAGAATCCGACAACAGCACTGGCCGTCGCGAAGAAACTGGTCGAACAGGACAAGGTGGTCGCCATCGTCGGCCAGACCAGCCTGGTCAGTTCGAGTTGGCAGAACTATGTCGACAGCAAGGGCATTCCGGTCATCGGCGGACAGCCGGTCGATGCCCCGTTCATCACCGATCCGAACTTCTTCGCCTCCGGAACCACGCTGCCGGTGTTGATGCTGGGTGAGGTAGCCCAGGCCAAGCAGGCGGGCGCGAAGACCCTCGGCGTCTACTACTGTGCCGAAATCCCGGTCTGCGAGCAGCTTCCGCAGATGCTGAAACCGATGGCCGAACAGGCCGGTCTGGGATTCTCAGCGGAGAAAGTCGCGATTGCCGCGCCGAACTATATCGCGCCCTGTCTGGCATTCAAGGAAAAAGGTGTCGACGCCGTATTCCCAGGCGTCTCTGTCGAGGCGATTTCGCGCATCGCGGCATCGTGTGCGCAGCAAGGTTACAAACCGATTCAGGCTCCTACCGGCGTGAGCCTGCAGCGAGCCTGGGCCGCCGACCCGAACTTCGAGGGCAGCATCTTCGCGGGCTCGAACGCGCTGTACACCGATGACTCGATTCCGGCCATCAAGGACTTCGGTGACGCCCTCGACAAATACATTCCCGGCCTTCGGGGCAGCGGGGACTTCAGCGCGCCGCTGTTGTGGCCGTGGGCAGGTGGGCAGCTGTTCCTGGCGGCGGCCAAAGCAGCCAACCTCTCGCCGTCTTCGACGAGCGCGGATGCGATCAAGGGACTGCGCACATTGCGCGAGGAGACCCTCGACGGTCTCGCCCCGCCGCTGACCTTCACCGAAGGCCAACCGGCGTTCCCGCTGTGTTACTTCACCGGAAACACCAAAGACGGTGTATTCCACTCCGCCAACGGTGGTAAGCCGACGTGCATCGACCAGGCAACTGCCGCTGCGCTGATGAAGGCACTCACGCCGTCGTAGCCACCCGAAGCGATATTCGGCGAGGCGGTGGCGTTCCGCCGCCTCGCCGACACACTCCACTTCGACGATCCGGCACCGAGTTATGTTCTTGCGCCCGGGAATTCGTTTACCAGGCACAGGATACCGATTCGCCGGGCCACCCATCCGTCCACGATCGACACTGACCTGGCACGCACTCACACGATCTGTCGTGCCATCTGTCGATCACACCATTGGAGCCGACATGACCGAACCTGTCATCCAGCTGCCCACCCCCGGCGAGACGGTCTTGCAGACCTATGAACGCATCCGCGAGCGCGGTCCGATCGTTCCCATCGAATTTCCTGGGGGTGTTGCGGTGTGGGCGGCGGTCAGTCATCGCGCCGCCAGCGAGCTGCTCGCCGGTGACGGAACGCTCTTCAGCAAGAATGCCAAGAAGTGCCCAGCACTGCACGATGGCACCATCCCGGCCGATTGGCCGATGCGCACCCTCACCGACATGGACCACATGCTCAACAAGGACGGTGAGGAGCACCGACGGTTACGCAAGACGATCAGTAAGGCATTCACACCCGCCAGAGTGGCTGCGCTCGAACCTCGTATCCAGCGAATCACCACCGAACTCATCGACGCCTTCCCCCTCGACAACAGCCCGGTCGATCTCGTCTCCGCATTCAACACCCCGCTCCCCGTGCGGGTGATCTGCGAGCTGTTCGGGGTACCCGGAGACGAACAAGAACTGATCCGGGACTGGAGCACCACGCTCGTATCGCATACCAGCACCGCCGAGCAGATGCAGACAGCGATGCAGGCGATGACCGCGTACCTCGCGGAGTTGATCGAGCGCAAACGGCGCACGCCCGGAGACGATCTCACCTCGGCGCTGCTCGAGTCCGACGGGAGTGGCCTGACAGCCGACGAGATGGTGGGCATGCTGTGGTTGGCGATCGTGGCTGGGCACGAGACAACCGTGCACCTGCTCGGCAACGCGATCATCACGCTGTGCACCCACCCCGCACAGCTGGCCAAAGCCCGCACCGAGGACCGGTGGAACGATGTCGTGGAGGAGGTCCTGCGCTACCGCTCGTCGGTGTTCACCGCCAATCTCCGCTGGCCCCTGCGGGATGTCACGATCGCCGGAGTCGACATTCCCGCGGGTGCGCTCATCACGTGGTACGGCGGAGTCGGCCGGGATCCGGAGCACTATCCCGATGCCGATACCTTCGATATCGACCACGATCACCGCGATCAGCTGGCCTTCGGCCGCGGGCCGCATGTCTGTCTCGGCGCGCCCCTGGCCCGCCTGGAGATCCGTATCGCATTGTCCACACTCTTCGGCCGATTCCCCCAATTGAGCCTGGCCTGCGATCCCGACGAGCTCCCGTACCCGCCCCAGATGATGACGTCCGGACCGCTGTGCCTCCCGGTGCATTTGAAACCCATTGCGTGACAGGCGAAATCGGCTGAATGGGGTCGGCTCCAGCGCATCCGACCGATGGCTGCATCAGCCGATGATGTCGGCCCCGTCGCCCTGGACAGTAAGCGGATGACGGGATGAATTCGGTTGGGGCGCAGGCAGGTTCATGGTGGGTGAATGGGGTGGTTCCTATCGTTTGATCGGCTTCGCCGCCGATGTGGGTGTGTCATCGGTCGTGTGGGTAAAGCTGGTGCCGTTCGATACACGCTGCTGGAGGGCGCATGTGTTCTGCCATTCTCGATATCGCCAACCCCATCGCCGATCCGGACGAATATCTCCGCGCATTGATGGAGTGGCACTTCAGCGCCGAGACCGGTAGCCCCTTTTGGCTGCGCCGGGCCCGGACCCTGGACTTCGATCCGATCACCGATGTCCGCACCTTCGCCGATCTGGCCCGATTTCCCAATGTCATCAATGAGTTTCGGGATATCGCCGTCGAAGACCTGATTCCGCGGGGGCTCGAAGGCGAGGATCGCGTGATCGCCGGGATATTCGAAAGCGGTGGCACGACGGGTGCGCCCAAGCGGTTCGTGATGTTCGAGCGGTGGATGGAATTCGCGCTCGGTTGGGACGAATTCCACTACGCCGACCTGGGCACGATGAATACGTTGGCGATCGCGCCGAGCGGGCCACATATGTTCGGTGAGTTCGCGACTCGCCGCGCCCGGCGGCACAACGGTGTCAAGTTCACCGTCGATATCGATCCCCGGTGGATCAAGCGGCTGATCGCGCGCGGCGATACCGAGGAAGCCGATCGGTATGCCGAGCATCTCATCGATCAGGCCGCCGATATCTTGACCACCCAGTCCGTCGGAATCCTGATCACGACACCGCCGCTGCTCGAGCGCCTCGCCCGACGCGGTGACCTCGTCGAGTCGGTGCGTAAGCAGGTCCAGTTCATCTGCTGGAGTGGTGCGCATATGGACGCTGACTCGCGAGATATCTTCCGGCGGGAGATCTTTCCCGGCATTCCGTTGAAGGGTCTGTACGGAAGCACGACCATTCTCGGGATGTCGCGCGAGCGGCCGGAGGAGCGGCCCGACGGGTTGCCGGTATTCGACGCCCCCAGCCCTTACATCGCATTCCGCGTCGTACACCCCGATTCCGGTGCCGACGTGGAATTCGGTGAACGCGGACAGGTGGTGATGAACCACCTCACCAGATACGCGTTGCTGCCGAACAATCTCGAACGCGATCTGGCGAACAAGGTCGAGCCGTTACCCGGTGCGTTCGGCTGCGCGGTGGCCGATGTCGGACCGGTCAAGGTTTTCGATGACAACTCCGTGATCGAGGGCGTGTACTGATGTTCGTCCATATCGATGCACTCGGACCGTCGGGTGTGTATCGCTCCCGTGAGCGCAAACCATTGGTCTCGCTCGCCGGTACGCGGGTCGGTGAGATCAGCCAGGTTCCGCCGCTGTATGTGCGGCGAACGCTGGCGGCGATGCGCGATGCGCCGGTGCTGCCCGGTGCCGAACGATCGGCGGCATTGGACAAGGCCGCCGATCTGTTCCTGCACGGGGAGATCGGTGGTCTCGATCCGGATGGCTACGCGCGACTCGTATCGACCGCGTCGGGTGTTCCGGTCGGCGTGGTCCGGCAGTCGATCGAGTGGGTCACGGATGTGCTCCGGTCGCAGCGATCGACGCTCGAGCTGGCGATGCCGCGCGGTGCGGTGCGCGACTGGCACGATCCGCGGACCCTTGCCGGATCGGCCGTCTGGACCCGCAAGGGTGAGCTGTTCGCCGTGCACGCCGCGGGCAATACGCCCGCGGTGCACGGGCTGTGGCCCGAGGCGCTCGCGATGGGTTACAAAGTGGCCGTTCGCCCTTCGACCCGGGAGCCGTTCACGGCATTCCGGTTGGTCAGCGCGCTGCGCGACTCGGGGTTCCCACCCGAGACCGTGACGTTGCTGCCGACCGACTACGCCGCGGCCGACGTAATGGTCGCCGAGGCCGATTTCGCCATCGTCTACGGCGGCCAAGACGTCGTCGACAAATACTCCGCCAGCCCACGGGTCCTGACGCAGGGCCCGGGCCGTTCGAAAATCCTGGTGACCACGGATGTCGACTGGCGCGAGCACCTCGACCTGCTCGCGGGTTCGGTCAGTCACCTCGGCGGAACCGCGTGTACCTGCGCTACCGCGATACTCGTCGAAGGCGATCCTGAGCCCGTCGCCCAGGCGGTCGCCGAAAAACTACGTGCTGTCCCGAGCCTCCCGCCCAGTGATCCCGAGGCAATTCTCACAGTCCAACCCATCGAATCCGCGCGAGCGGTCGACCGCTATCTGCACACGGTCGCCGCGGATGCGCGGGCCTTCCTGGGGGGCGACACCATCGTGGACGAGTTGTCCTCCGGTGGCGCGGTACTGCGCCCGGCGGTCCATCTCGTCGACCGCAGCACCGCGCCTCAGCTCAATGTCGAACTACCGTTCCCATGTGTCTGGGTGGGACCGTGGCGACCGGAGGAAGGTGTTGCGCCGCTGCGGGATTCGCTGGTGCTCACCGCGATGACCACCCGGCGTGACCTGATCGACGAACTCCTGAACGAGCCGTCGATCACCAACCTCTACCTCGGCGACAACGCCACCACCTGGCTACGACCCGGCGTGCCGCACGACGGCTACCTCGGCGAACACCTCATGCGCACCAAAGGGATGATCCGCTCCGAGATGTAATGGTCCCGCACGTCTGGCGCAGTGCATTGCCGGCGACCGTCGCGCTCGCCAGGGCATTCGTTGGTTCGCGGGGTGGCGCGATAACTTGGGCGGGTGATCGGGAATTCGGTATCCACGACGGCGGGCGCATGGCGGGCGGGTGACGGCATCGCGGTGCCGTTGCGTGAGGCGACGGTGGCATGGGCGGTGGCCGCGCATGCGGAGCTGTCCGAAATCGCCACGGGGTATGGGCATTTCATCACGATCGATGAGTTGGCGGAGCGGGTGCAGGAGACCTCGGGCGTGCACACGGCCGCGCCGACGAGCACCTGGGTGGCAGCCATCCTGCGCAAGGTCGCCCGGCGCTGCCACAAGGCGGGCGAGCCACCGCTCACCGCGCTGTGCGTGCGGCAGAACCACACCGTCGGCGACTCCTACAAGTACGTGCTGGAACTTGCCGGACTACCGATCCCGGACGATCTCGAGTTGCATGCCGCCTACGCCCGGTGGCAGTGCTACCAGTACCACGGGGCCGCCATGCCCGCCGATCGAGGCGTCCCACCGCTCACTCCGAAAGTGGCGGGCCGTCGTCGATCGGCGAGCGCGACCGCACAGGCCGAAGCCAAGCCGCAGCCGACGCGGGCGGCGGTATGCGCCCAATGCTTCATCCAGCTACCCGCCAGCGGTACCTGCCAGTACTGCGTGTGACGGGCTCCCGGTCTCAGTTGTCCGGCGGGAACTGGCCCTTCGCTTGGACCGAGGTTCCGTTGAGGATGAATGTCACGACGCTGGGTCCGCCTTGCGGGCAGCACAATACGATCAGTTGAAAGGCATCCGGACCCGGAAAGCCGGACGGGCGATGGGCGAGCTGCACCGAGCGAGTGGTTCGTATCGTGGTCATATCGCCGACGCTAAAGATCGACCTATACGTGAAGGTCAAGTCTTGTCCGGATTCGGCGGCACCGCTGTCAATACCAGTGGTGTGCTCGCCAGAATGCCCAGGCCTGGTCGGGGCCGCCGTAGCGGGCGATCATGTAGTCGTAGGTCCAGCGGAGCTGGGTGATCGGGTTGAAGCGCCAGTCGGCGCCGTGGGTGGCCATCTTTTCCGGTGGTAGGGCCTGGCCGAGGCCGTAGGCGCCGCTGCTCGGGTTGGTGGCGAAGACATCCCAGCCACTCTCGTTGGAGATGATGTTGTCGAAGGACGCGAACTGGTGGATCGGGACGATGGTCAACGCGAGGGCTTTGGTGCTCGCACGGACCAGCGTCACTGCGAGCCCGACCGATGAGCTGGAGACTTCTTCGTCGGTTGGTGCGGCCGCCGCGGGAGCGACGCAGACGAGTGACACGAAGACGGCTGCGATGACTGCGCGTATGACATGCGACATCGACGATCCAATCCCTTCGCATTTGATCTCCGTGCAAACGATGACGAACGTCAGCAAACCATTAGTTACCTCGATGGCGGCGCAGCGACTCCGGCGTGTCAGCGAAGTCGTGCCGGGGTGTTTAGGCCACGGCCGAAACATGGTGGGGGTTGGGCCCGGTCATTCCTAGGCTTCTGACCAGTGACGATTCAGGAGTCGGAGATGTTGAAGGATGCAGTGATGCGGCCCAGCGGTATCGGGCCGGTGTTCGGGCGCGTGGCCGATCGGGTGGTGGTGGCCGGGCAGCGGAAGCGGTCGTGGTCCATGTGGTCGCGATGGATATCGCTGCCGTCGACGGCTGATCGGGTAGCGGAACTCGATCCGGTCCTCGCGGTGATGTGGCGAGGTCCGCGGTGATCACGGGTACGGTGATGCGGTATCGGAGCACGGCGATGCGGGGCAGCGGATGAAGCGGATCCAGTTCACGCCCGAGGATCTCATGCGCGTCCGGATCGGGGCGCCGCTCGGCGCGATGGGCGAAACGGTGTTGGCCACCAGGGTGTTGCAGCGCACCGACGCGCCGGTGTACGACGGTTGGCGCAGCCAGGTGCGGCCCGCGATTCCGGATAACTTCGGTGTGCTCGCGGATATCGTTCCCGGCGTCGAGCATTTCGTCGATCTCATCACGCCCACCCGGGGTGGGCGGTCGATGTCCGCGGGGATCGAGGCATTGCATCTGGCCTCGCGGGATGAACTCCGGCGCGAGGTGGAGGCGACGGATCGGCAACGAGCCGACAGCGGGCGTCCGCTGCCCGCGTGGGCGCGCAATCTATCCGACCGCGACAGTGCCGCGCGCCGCGATGTCGCGGTTGCCGTCGAGTCCTTTCACGAGGTGGCCTTCGCCGGGCGGTGGGCGCATGTGCAGTCCTATCTCGAAGTAGCCGCCGAGCGGATGGCCCGCACCATCGCGACCGAAGGTGTCGAACAGCTCTTCGCCGGGCTGCGGCCCTTCGCGCGGTGGCACGCGCCGGTGCTGGAGGTCCTCACCAAAACCGGCTGCCACGACGAACACCTCGACGGCCGGGGATTGGTCATCATTCCGTCGCTGTTCGCCTGGCCGGGACCGTTGCTGCTGAAGTCCACCATGGACAAGGACGCGCCGATGACACTGGTCGTTCCGGTGCTGCGCGATATCGCCGATTTCGCGACGGCGTGGGGTCCGCGCGCGACCAACGAGGCGCTGACCGCGCTGCTCGGCCGCACCCGAGCCGCCGCTCTACAGGTGATCGCGGAAGGCTGTACGACGACCGAACTCGCCCGCCGACTGGGAGTTTCACCCGCGACGGCCAGCGAACACGCGTCGATTCTGCGGGCTGCCGGGCTCATCGAGAGCTGGCGGCACCGCAATGCCATGCGGCACCAGGTGACGACGCTCGGCATCGCTCTGCTCGACGGCGATCTCGACAGCGGTGTGCGCAGCGCGTGAGCCAGTATCGTCGGGCAGGTGCAGTTCGCCGCGGTAGACGATCAGGGGTCGTGTAAGCGGCATTGGGTGCGCAGGGTGGGTGTCGGGCTGATGGCCGGATCGGCGCTGGTCGTCGCCGGATCCAATCTCCGGCTGTGGATGGTGTCGTCCGGACATCGGTTCGGGCTCGCGTCCGCACCGACAGTCCCGGTGGTGATCGTGCCGGGTGCGAAGGTCGGGCCGAACGGTGCGCCGATGGCGTATCTGCGTGGGCGGCTCGATATCGCGATCGAATTGCTGCGGACCGGGAAGGCGCACGAGATCCTGGTGTCCGGTGATGCCGCGGGTACCTCGGGTGACGAAATCGCCGCGATGACAAAGTATCTCGCCGACCACGGCGTCGATCCGGCGCTGGTGCGCTCCGACGGCGAAGGACTGTCGACACGGGCGACATGTGAACGCGCCAAGACCCTGTTCGGCATCGATCGCGCGATCATCGTCACCCAGTACCAGCATCTCCCGCGCGCCGTAGCCCTGTGCCGCGCCGCAGGAATCGACGCCGACGGCGTCACCGCATACTGCGACTGCCGACGAACAACCAAGGTGCGCAACAACATCCGCGAATGGTTGGCCGCACCCAAAGCGGTCGCCGCACTGATACCCTCGCTGCTCTGATTCATTCTGCCGATTCCCTTCGTCGGTTCGCGCGGTTAGGCTCGTACAGAAGATCGACGCACTGCGGCCACCTCGCCTTCGGCAACGGCCCGCATATCTGCCCTGGCGCGGCAGTGGCCCGCGTCGAGGCGGGCATCGCGCTGCCCGCGCTGTTCGCGCGCTTTCCGAATCTGCGGCTCGCGGTGCCGGTCGAGGAAATTCGCAACCTCCCGGTGCTCACCCAGAACGATCTGGCCGCATTCCCGGTGCACCTCGACGGCTGACGCGGTCAGTTGGTTTGCCAGGCGTACCCGAGTGGCAGTTTGCTCGGCGGGCAGTCGATCACCGTGTCGTCGTCGGCATCCCGGGATTCCAGAAACGTGATGCGTCCGGTCGCGGAGACGAGGGTGAGCGGGTACGTCGGTCCCTTGTCGCGGTCGGCGACGATCGCGTCGAGGTTGTCCTCATAGCGGGTGAGGGTGCTCTCGGGATAGTCGAGCATCCATTGCGGATAGGAGATCGTGGCGTGCACGCGGCGGTCTCCGAGCCACACGATGATCACCGTGGTGGTGCCGGTCGGATCCACCCAGGCGATTTTGTACAGATCGTCGTTGAGTTGGACCAGCTTGGCCGCCACATTCTTGGACCAGCTCCCGAATCTCGGTCCCATCAGGCACCGCGATTCGATCGTCTGCCAATCGTGCACATACAGCTCGTATTTCCAGCCGTTGTCGTAGGCGTAGATCAGATGCTTGCCGATGATGCCCGACAGATCGCCGATCAGGGTTGATGGCGTGGTACTGGCACGCTGCTTCGCGCTCATCGGTGACTCCTCTCGGTCGACATCTGCCGTCGGGACCTGGGTCTTTCAGGTCAGCCTAGTGACTTCGGCGGGCGTTGCGGCCGATTTGCCCGGAACGATGAAATCAGGGCAGAGCGGCCGCGTAGAGGATCTCGCGCATTCCCGGCATCGACTCCTGCTCCGCCCGCCACACCAGCCGCAGGCTCAGATCGGGCATCGGAAAGTCCAACCGGACGAGCGTGCCGTGGGCGAGACCATCGGCGACGGCGAACTCCGGGAGCAGGGATATGCCGAGTCCATGTTCGGCCCATGCCCGCATCACCGGCACCGCGCCGGCCTTGACGCGCCGCGGACCCGACCCCAACAGCCTTTCCCCGGCCATCCAGAACGAGCATTCGGGCACATTGACCAGCAGCCGCTCATCGATGAGGTCCGCCGGCGTCAGATTGGATCTCGCGGTTAGCGGATGCGTCGGCGCCGCGACCAGGGCCAGCGGTACCGGGTCCAGGTCGAGGAAGGCCAGCGGTTCGGCCGGGGCCGGAAAGCCCAGATCGCCGACGGCGCCACCGGAATCCAGCAGCAGCGCCGCATCGAGTACGCCGCCGACCACATCGGCGAGCAGTCCGTCGCGCGCCCGATCGGAGCGCACCTCGACCTCGATATCGGGTCGCCGCTCGGCCAGCCGCGCGAGTACTCGCGGCACGTAGGCGCCGGCGAGGGTTTCCAGCGCGCCGAGTCGCAGGACCGGCCGTTGCTCGCGCACCTCGCGCTCGGCCTGCTCGGCCTGTTCGAGCAGCCGCCGCGCCCATCCGGTGAGGCGTTCACCAGCGGACGTGAGGCGCATGCCCTTGGGATCGCGCACGAAGAGCGCGACGCCGAGTGCGTTCTCCAGCGTGCGGATCTGCTGCGATACCGACGACGGCGCGAGGTCGAGCACTACGGCGGCCTCGGTGACCGTGCGGTGGCGCACCACGGCCTCGAAGGTCCGCAGCTGACGTAACTCCATGGACTGGCCAACCGCACGGGAGCATTCGGATATTCCGAATGTCGCGTGCGCCGCAGCCGGTGGAGCTGCCGCGCCCGCCCGGCCAGAGTCGATCGCCATGAGCATTCTGCAATCTCGGGTGGACACGTCGGCCGGGCGGACCCGCGCCCTGCTCGGGATATCCCTCGGGTACTTCATGGTGTTGCTGGATATGACGGTGCTGTCGGTCGCCGAACCGGATCTGGCGGCGTCGCTGCGTACCTCGATCGCGGGCCTGCAATGGGCGACTACCGGCTATACCGTCGCCTTCGCCGCGCTGCTGCTCTCGGCGGGCGCGGTCGCCGACCGCTACGGTGCGCATCGGGTATTCCGTTTCGGCACAGCGGCTTTCGGGCTGGTTTCGCTGCTGAGCGCGTTCGCGCCGAGCCTGTGGGTGTTGGTGGGGTTGCGGGTGTTGTCGGGTGCCGCCGCGGCGGCGTGCGTGCCCGCCTCGATGGCAATGATCACCCGGCTCTACCCGGATCCGGCGTTGCGGGCACGGGCGATCTCGACCTGGGCGGCGATCAGCGGTGCCGCGGTCGCGGCGGGGCCGATCGTCGGCGGTGCGCTGGTCGGTCTGGCCGGCTGGCGGGCGGTCTTCCTCGTCAATGTGCCCATCGCGGTCGTCGTGCTGGCGCTGAGCACCGGATCAGCGGTGATCTGCGCCCGGGGCGATCGCCACATCGACTGGTTCGCCCAGCTGAGCGCGGCCGTCGCGCTGGCACTGTGCACCGATGCGCTGATCGCGGCGGGCGCGCAGTCGTGGCGGCACACCGCCTGGTCGCTCGGTGGCGCGGTACTCGCGACGATCGTCTTCGTATTGCTCGAACGGCGCAGTGCCGCACCGGTATTGAACCGGGAACTGCTGCGTGAGGGCCGAGTGCGGGCCGGACTGCTGGTGGGTGCGGCGGTGAACTTCGCGCTCACCGGCGCACTGTTCGTCCTGCCGCTGCTGCTCCAACAGCAGCGCGACCTGAGCCCGCTGCAGACCGGGCTCGCGTTCCTGCCGCTCACCGTGCCGTTCGCCGTCATCCCGCCCATCGCCGGCAAGATTGTGTCCCGGGTCGGTGCGCGTCGCCCGATTCTGGCCGGACTCGCCCTGCTCACGGCGGGCGGCACGGTGCTCGCGTGCGCTATCTTCGCCACCCTGGACTATCCGGTCCTGGCGCTGGGTCTGCTGCTGTCGGGATTCGGTGTCGCCTTTGCCCTTCCGGCGGTGGTCACCGCCATCGTCAACGCGGCCCCGGCAGGTACGGCGGGTGCGGTCGGCGGCTTGCTCAATGCCGTCCGCCAAGTCGGCGCGACGCTGGGCGTCGCGGTCATGGGCGCGCTCGTCGGTCCCGGCATCGGCTGGGCGATGCTGACCTCCACGGCAGCCTGCGCACTCGCCTTCGCCGTCTTCGGACGCAGGTTCAGGTAGCCAGCCGGCCGACACCGCCGAGCATGGAGACCGCCTCGGGGCGTGGATGCGGCCGCCACTGTTCGGGACGCCATGTGATCACCGAGGTGAGCCCCGGCGCGACGAGGTCGAATCCGGTGAAGAAGCGGGAGAATTCGGCAGTAGAGCGGAGCCGGAACGGAACGCCGCTGCGCCGGTTGGCCGCGATGGTCTCGTCGAGGTCTTCGGCGGTCAGGTAGTCGCCGGTGGCGTGCGACATCACCAGGTAGCTGCCGGGCGCGAGGGCAGCACGCAGCTGGTGCACCAGGTCGTAGGCCTGATCGTCGTCAGTGATGAAATGCATGATGGCGACCAGCATCAGCGCCACCGGCTGCGACAGGTCGAGGGTGGCGAGCAGATCCGGGTGCGTGAGAATGCGTTCGGGCGCTCGCACATCGGCGTCGAGATAGGCGGTGGCGCCCTCGGTGGAACTGTTCAGCAGGGTGCGGGCATGTGCCAGCACGATCGGGTCGTTGTCCACGTAGACGATGCGCGATTCGGGGGCAATGCCCTGGGCGATCTCGTGCACATTGCCCGCTGTGGGCAATCCGGTGCCGATATCACGGTCACCCCGCGCTAGCCGCCGATGGTTGACCATGCCCCATACGCGGGGCATGGTTGGCCGATGGATTCGGTGAAGCCCGGCGACGAGGTCCGTTCGGGCGTCGAACTGACCAACCTCGACGCACCCCTGTTCGACGGTGCGCAGGCCACCAAGCGCGATCTGCTGGACTATCTCGAATTCGCCGGTGCTCGGCTGGTGTCGCAACTGCGGGACCGCCCGCTGTCGGTGGTGCGCATCCGGCCGGGGCAGGAACCGTTCATGCAGAAGAACCTGCCGAAATACACCCCGGACTGGGTGCACCGGGTGACGGTGTGGGCCGAGTCTTCCAAGCGTGAAGTGACATACGCACTGTGCGATGACGTGCGCACCTTGCTGTGGTTCGGCAACCAGCGCGCGGTCGAATATCACCCGACGCTGTTGCGCGCCGATCACGCCGAGGGCCCGACCCATCTCATCCTCGATCTCGATCCGCCGGAGGGCGGCCCGTTCCGGCAGGTCGTGCGCGCCGCCGAACTGATCCGGCAGGCACTGGCGAACGACGGACTCGCGGGCGCGGTCAAAACGAGCGGCGCGAAGGGCGTGCATGTCTTCGTGCCGATCGAGCCGCGCCTCCCGATCGAGGACGTCGCCGCGGCTACCAGGGCGATTGCCGCCAGGGCCGAACGCATCGACCCGGAGCTGGCCACCACCGCCTTCATCCGCGAGGACCGCGCGGGCAAGGTCTTCTTGGACTCGACGCGTGCCGGTGGCGCGACCGTGGTCGCCGCCTACAGTCCGCGCGTGCGTCCCGGCGTGCCGGTGTCGTTCCCCATCGAATGGTCCCAACTCCCCGATATCAGCCCGACCGATTTCACCGTGCGTACCGCACCGAAGCTCCTGGGCGATCGCGATCCGTGGGCGCAGGAGATGCCCGCGCCGCAGGCCCTACCCGCTGATCTCATCGAAGAGGGCCACACCATCCCGGTGGCCCGGGTCCAGGCGATGCACGAGGGCAAGCGCCGGGCCCGGGCACGCAGGGCGACTTAGCGTTTCAGTGCTGTTGTTCGATGACGGTGCGCAAGTGCGCGGCGCCGTCGGTGATCGTGTCGACGGTGACCTTGGCCCGGAACTCGGCACCGCGGTCGGCGATCGTGCAGATCTCGGTCGCGCCGATATCGGCGTCGAGACTGGTGGGGCAGTAGACATTGTCGGGCGTGTGCCCGGTCTGATCGGTGAAGTCGACGGCGACCTGCTCGGCGAGATGTGAGCTGGCGAGGGCGTTGTCATCGTCGTCATTGTCGCCCCCGCTCGTCGTCGTTTGCAGCGCGCTGCCCAGGATGCCGAGGACCAGCATGACGATCAGCAGGGTGCGGCCACCGCTGGAGACCAGCAGCGGGCGGGTCGGGGACTGTGGCGGCGGGGCGGTCAGCTGCCCACCGGGCACCGGTGCCATGACCGCGGGCTTATCGCCGAAGACGCCCTTCAGGTAGGCCGGAGTCAGCAGGTACAGATAGGTCGACACGCGCATTTCGATGCGCAGCACCGCCGAGCTGGCCTCGAAGACCGCCCCCGGCATCCGGCCGGTGATCAGGACGATCAGCCACAGGATGAACGAGACGATCGCCCAGCCCGTGCTGAACCAACTCGACAGCACCAGGATCGGGATGGCCAGGATGAGCCGGAACAGCACCGCCAGTCGGTTCAACGGCGTCGGCGCAGGGAAGAGCAGTCGGACGGGATAGTCCGGCGCGGTCCACGCGAACGGCGGATAGTCGTCGACCAGCAGCATCGTGTAGCCGTACACCCGAACGGTGTAGCCGAAGTAGCCACGCAGGAATTCACCACACCAGTCCGGCAGCCGACCGAGCACAAGTGCGCCGAACCAGCCGCAAACCACCACCACGAAGGCGGCGATGCTCAGCGCCCACAGCACGATCAGTTGGGGTATGGCCAACAGCAGCCGCAGCAGCACGGTCCAGCGGCGCTGTTGCGCGGGCGGAAAGACGTCCAATTCGACCAAAGCTTCGCTAATGGTCGGCGATCCTTCGTACGTAGCCACGGCGACCTCACTCGCTTCCATCGTCCAGTGGAACTGTCCAGAAATCGGATGAGCCAGACGAATGTAGCTCGCGGTTCGCTGAACGATTGGTAACCGCGCCGACCTCGGCGCAGGCCGAGCGCGGCCGGGCCGGGCGCTATCCGGGCCATACCTTGTCTTAAGGGACTATAAACAGCTGTTCGCCGAACAAGCGTTGCCGGTGTGCGGCGCGCACAATTCCGTTGTCGGACCTAATGATCCACAGCCGACAACCGGGTCCTCGGGCTCGGTGTGACAGTGTCAGCGGAGGAACCTGTGCCCCCACACGTGACCGTCATTCATAGAGTGCGCGGCGTCGAAGTCCCCTATCTCGACCGCATCGACCACAATGCCTACGTCGTAACCTATGTTTGCGCGAAGGATCTCATCGACGGAATTCCGGTGCATGCGGCGGCCGCCGTCGAGCGGCTCGATGATATGACTCGCGCGCCCGATGCCGTGCGTGCACTGGCGGCTCGATTCGGCACGCCGGACCGTATTGTCGCGCTGCATGAATTCGATTTGCTGATCGCGGCCCAATTGCGGGTGGAATTCGGTATCGCCGGTGACCGCCCCGATTACGTTCTCCCGTTTCGCGACAAGCTGGTGATGGGTGCCACCGTCGCCGGGGCGGGCGTGGCGACACCGCCGTTCGCTCAGGCCACCGAGCTCACCGCCATCACCGACTTCGCGTCCGCGCACGGCTTCCCGCTCATCGTCAAACCGTGTCTGGGCGCCGGCAGCAAAGACATCATCCGACTGAATTCCATCGATGATTGCGCGGCGCTACCCGATCTGAGTTCCGAACCGTTTCTGGTGCAGCGGTTTTGCCCGGACGAAGTAGGTGCCGTCGATGGCGTCTGGACCGGTACCGAACTCGGCCCATGGCGGGCCTCGCAATATCTCGGTACCTGTCTCGAGTTCGCCAGTGGCGGAACAAGTCTCGGCTATGTCGAGATCGATGACCCCGCAGTGATCGCAGCGCTGACGACCTTCACCGAGGCCGTGCTCACCGCCCTCAGCAAGGGCACGCCGACGGTTTTCCATCTCGAATTCTTCCTCGGCCGCACCGGTGGTACGCCGCGCATTCAGTTCCTCGAAGTGGCGGCGCGGGCTTCGGGCGGGGAAACCACCCATATGTGGCGGGAGGTGCATTGCTACGATCTGCTCGGCGCGGCGGTGGACATCCAGCTGGGCCGGATTCCGGCCGCCGATCCGCTCATCGACGACTCGGTTGTCGGCGAATTGCTCATCCATCCGCCGGTGACTCCACCCTGCACCGTGGTCGACGTCCGACTCGAGGTCCCGCCGACCCATGCGCCGTACCACTCCTCGGTGCCGCAGCCGGGTACAGCCATCACCGAGACGTTCGGCTATGCCGATGTCGGAGCCGCCTTCCGTTTCCGGGGCAGCTCCACGGCGGAAGTCGTGAATGCGATGCGATATACCGCCGCGGGCTTCCGAATGGACTGCGTCGCATACGACGCGGCCGTCGTCTGACTTGCGGGGAACGAATCGTGTCGCGCTCGTCCGCTGTATTGCCGCCGGTCGGCCCGCAGCGTGTGCTGACGCTGATCACGGCGGCGTCCGCCGTCTTCAGCGGGATCTATTTGTCCACTGTCGTTCTCTACTTCACCAGGATCGTGCACATCTCGCCGATGCAGGTCGGCGTCGGCCTCAGTATCGCGGGGGCCGTGTGCATCATCGTGTCGGTGCTGGTCGGCAAGCTGTCGGATCGCCGCGGCCCACTCGGTGTGCTGCGGGTCAGCCTGATTCTGGCGGGCTGCGGAACTCTCGGCTTCCTCACGGTCGGTGACTTCGCGCTCTATCTCGTCGTCATCCCGGCCACCGCGGCCGCGCAGACCTGCGTTCAGCTGATGATCTCGACGATCGTCACTCGCGTCGTCACCGAACGGGCCAATGAATTCCGGGCCTACATCCGCTCGGTGCTGAATGTGGGCATAGCCATCGGCATCGGTCTTTCCGCTGTTGCCGTGCAGTGGGATTCGGCGGATTTCTACCATGTGGCCATCGTCATCGGCGCGGGCTGTGTCTGCGGGTCCGCCCTGCTCGTGGGACGGCTGCCCGCGCTCGGGCCGGTGGCGGTGGAGGCCGAATCGGGCGCAGAGCGCTGGGCGGTACTGCGTGATCGGCCCTACCTGGCACTCACCCTGTTGGACGGGGTGCTGTCATTGCAATATCGCATTCAGTCCGTCGCGATTCCGCTGTGGATCATCGAGGCGACGACCGCACCGCGATGGTCTATCGCCGCGATAGACATGCTGAACATTTTCATCGTGGTGTTCTTCCAGGTCCGCGCGAGCCGCCGGATCGATAACGCCCGATCGGGCGGTGTCGCGCTACGCAAGGCCGGATGGGCATTCCTGCTGGCCTGCCTGGTGCTCGCGGCGGCCCACGGCCAGCGCGGCTGGATCGCCGTACTCATTCTGGCGACCGGCGCCACGATCCTCAGTATTGGCGAATTGTGGCAGACCGCAGGCGGTTTCGAGGTGTCGAACGCGCTGGCGCCACCGGAGGCCATCGGTCAGTACCTCGGCGTCTTCGGCACCGGACTCCGGTTGGCCGATGCGCTCGGGCCGGCGTTGCTGACCTGGTTGTGCATCGGGATCGGCGTCCTCGGCTGGTCGGTGGCCGGGCTGATCCTGCTGGCCGCCGGTCTGCTCGCGCCGATCGTCGTCGCCAGGGCCGAATCGCGGCGTGACCGGTACGCACTGGTCCCGGCAGGGTAATTCACAAGTTAGATGGGATTTTCGATGGCAGAAGTGACCAAGTCCGCGCGAGTGGTGGCCGCGGCCGAGATGGCGGAGGTAGTCGGTCCGCAGCAGCAGCACCTGATTCCGTGCGTGACGCGGGAAACCTGTGGGTCCGAAGGGATCTCGGCGGCCATGGTGAACATGGTGCCCGGCAAGGTGGCGCTGGCGCACTATCACGCGCACAGTGAGACCGTCGTGGTGTGCCTGAGCGGGCGCGCGGTGACGCTGATCGGGCCGGATCTGGTGCCTTACGAGCACGGGCCGGGTGAATTCCTGTACATCCCCGAGGGTGTGGTGCATGTGGCGGTGAACCACAGCGCGACCGAGAGCTTGGTGGCATTGGATATCCGCACCGATCCGCAGTTCAGTGCCGATCTGGTGCTGACGCCCGAATACGACGCGCCGGCAGCGGAAGTCGCGGCTCGGCTGTGGCGCGACAACGCCTCGGTAAGAGCATGAGCAGCGCACTCGGCCGGGTCGCGGAGGTGCGCAGCGGGCCGATAGATGATGCCTTCGCGACCCTGGTGCGCCGTCCGGATGTGATTTCGTTCGCGGTCGGCGCGCCGGATCCGGCGCTGTTGCCTGGTGATTTGATCGCTTCGCTGGCGGCTGACGCCATCGCGAAATACGGGAGCGCGGCACTGCAATACGGACTGACCCAGGGCTTCCCGCCGCTACTGGACCAGGCGGGAATCCTGTTGTCCAACCGTGGTATCGGATGTCGGCCGGAGCAACTGCACATCGCCACCGGCGGTTCCGGCGCACTGCACAACGTGTGTATGGCGCTGCTCGCGCCGGGCAGTGTGGTGCTGGTGGAAACCCCGACCTACGGCCCGGCCGTGAAGGTGTTCCGCAGCCACGGCGCGACGGTCGTCGCGGTCGAATCTGATGACCGCGGCATCATGCCCGATGCGCTCGATGTCGCACTGGCGCAGCATGATCCGGCCTTTGTCTACCTGTTGCCGACCTTTCAGAATCCGACCGGGCGCACCATGCCAACGCGACGGCGCGAGCAGATCGCCGAGGTGATCACCCGGCGCGGGGCGCTCGTTGTGGAGGACGACGTCTATGTCGACCTGCGGTACTGGGGTGAGTCGCTGCCCGCGTTCTGGTCCTTCGCGCCCGAGCACACCGTCTACATCACGTCGCTGTCGAAAACGCTCGCCCCGGCGCTGCGCATCGGCATCGCGGTGCTCACCGACAACCTGCGCGAGCCGGTATTCGCGCTCAAGCAGGGCATCGATATGCAGACCTCGGCCTTCAACCAGGCGATTGCCGCCGAATTCCTCGCCAGCCCAGTCGGTTCCGCGCATCTGGAACGCGTCGTCGCAGCCTATGCGGCCAAGCTCGATACGGTGGTCACCGCGCTGGCGAAACACTTTCCGGCCGAATTCACTTGGACAGTGCCCGACGGCGGAATGTTCCTCTGGGTCGATGGCCCAGCCGGATTCGACGCCGATGCGCTGCTGGGTCCGGCGCTGGAGTCGGGTGTCGCGTTTCTACCGGGTTCGGCGTTCTTCACCGATGCCGCGCCGCGCAACGCGATGCGGCTCAGCTTCGCGGGCGCGCCGCTTGGCGAGATCGATCGCGGCATCGCGGTGCTGGCGAGACTGTGTGAGCTGCCGTGACCATCGTCGGTGTCTGGGAGGTGCTGGCCGCGGATGCGCCGTTCGGCTACCACGTCATGACGTTCCACACGGACGGGACGATGCTGCAGTCGAATCCGGACCACGGCAACCGGGTCACCAGCGACAGCAATGGCATGGGCACCTGGCGTGCCGACGGGGCGAAGGTGTCGGGCGCATTCCTGGAATTCACTGTCGCCCGCGATGATTCGCGGCAGGTGGAGAAGGGGATCGTGCGATTCGAGCTCACCGTCGATGGTGACGAGTTCACCGGATCCGCCAGTGCGGAGTTCTACGATCTGGCCGGGCCCCTGCGGCGCGGCCCACTCGTCACAGCGCTGACCGGCCGTCGGTTCGACCCCGCCGGGTAATCGGCGATCAGGTTCGCGTGCTCGTCGAGGTTGGTGGCGGCCTCGGCTTGCCAGGCGCGGTCGGCCTGGGTGGTGTCCACTTGTGTTCGAAGTGGGCGGTCATCTCCGGAGTGACGTCGGCGTCGAGCGATGCCTGTCCGCTCAGAGAATTCGATTCGATTACCCAGTGGCGGATACCGCGGTGTCAGGTGCTCCGGTGCGGCTGGTCGGCAGGACGAAGTACAGCTCGCTGCGGCGGGCAACGCCGAGCTTGCGGTAGACGCGGGTGAGATGTTGTTCGACGGTGCTGGTGGTGATGGCGAGTTTGTCGGCGATCTCGCGGTTGGCCTTGCCGCGGGCCGCCAACTCGGCGACGCGGCGTTCGGCCGGGCTCAGTGTCGCGAGGCCGCCCGGGATCGGGCGCAGCGCGGGCATGGGTTGGGTCGGCTGCGTGGCCGACTGGGGTTTGCCGTCGAGCAGTTCGCTCAGGAGCACCTGCGCACCGCAGGATTCGGCGAGGCGGATCGCGTCGCGGATCAGCGCTCGGGAGCGGTCCAGATCGCCGACCGCTCGGTGCGCCTTACCGAGTTCGCCGAGGACTGTCGCCAATTCGGCGTCGTCGCCGCCGGTGCGGGCGATGGCGGCGGATTCGCGCAGCAATCGGAATCCTTGGTAGCGGTCGCTGGTCGCGGCGAGCAATCGCAACGAGACGCCGCCGGAGCGATGCCGGTCGGGTGCGCCGAGCAGATCCAGATGTCTGGTCGCGAATTCGCGCGCCTGCCGGTGCTCGCCGAGTGCGAGATGGGCGGCGGCGATGTCATTGCGCCACGGCACCAACCAGGGGAAGTCCATATTCCACCGACGCATGAGATAGCCGCAGCGGCGGAATGTGCGCAGCGCCTCGTCGGCGTGGCCGACGGCGAGCTGGTGATGGCCCTGTGCGTGCAGATACGGCAGCCCGAAGCGCGATTCGAAAATCGTTCGGGGCACCGGCCTTTTGAGTTGCGCCGCCGCTTCGGCATGGCGACCGGTCACGGTGAGCGCGCGCACCATCGCGGCGATCGGCGCGCCGACCCAGACGCCGAGATGTTCGGCGGGTACGTAATTCAACGCCAGCGCCGCGTCGGTGGTCGCGTCGCGCATGGCGCCCTTGCGCAGCATGGTCTCCGCACGCAGGCCGGCGAAGACCGACTGCCAGGTTGGCGCCCGGCGCGCGTCGGCCTCGGCGAGCAGTGATTCACACCAGGCCGCCGCGGTGTCGAGACGGTTGCTGTAGATGAGGCACTGCACCGCGGCGACCAGGGTTTCGATGGTGGTCGAGGTCAGCCGGTGGCTGGTGAGCAGACGCTGTGCGAGCGTGGCGATCTCGTCGAGCGGATGGGTGAACAATCCGGAGAGCAGATCGGCGCCGTGGCGATGCGGCGAGTGCTGATCGATGCGTACCCGCGGTGGCCGTGCCGGGGCCGCGAACAGTCGCGGATGGCGTTGCACGTGTGGGGGATAGGAATACCGCAGCCAGGCGCGCAAGAAGTCGATCTCGGGTGTCGCCTCGTCCGGGTTGCCGGAATTCAGTTGGGCGAGTGCGTGATCGGCCTGCGGTACCTGTCCGTGCCACAGCAGGTACATGATGGCGGCGGGCAATTCGCTATGTGGCACCCGGCCCGCCCGCAGCGCCGCCCGCAACCGGGTGAACTGCCGTGAGCGGGTCGAGGGATTGATCCGCCATTCCAGACAGACGAGCTGGATCGCGATGGCGGCCCGTTCGCCCGCGTCCCGGGTGGCGCGATAGGCCAGCTCCAGCCGATCGACCGCCAGATTGATCTGATCGTTGATCGTCGCGTCCTCGGCCGCGCCGAGCAGCACCTCGACGGCCCACGGATAGCCGGCGGCACCGGCGTCGACCAGGTGGTCGGCGACGGTGCACGCCGGAAAACCCCGGTGGTACAGCAGTTCCGCGGCCCGGCCGTGCAGCTTCTGCCGGATCTCCTCGGGGGTGGTGCGCAGGATCCGCTCACCTACCTCCGGATGCTCGAAGCGAGCGCCCGTGGTTTCGGGGAGCTGTCGGATGACGGCCCGCACCGCGGGCTCGTCGGCCTCGAGCAGTTCGGCGACCAGGCTCAGTGTGCTGGCGGTACCGAGCACGGCTATGGCCTGACCGACCCGGGATTTCGCGAAGTCGGCCCAGTGCTCTTGGGTCGACAAGACGGGCTCTTGGGTCGACAAGACGGGCTCTTGGGTCGGCAGGACGGGCTCGCGGTGCGTTGGGACAGGCTGACACATTCTCGGAGCCCTTCGTCGAGGTGGTGTGCCCGACTGAGGGAGAGCGCCATCGAAAACGAGCAGCTCGGGTGCACTGAATATGCGGCATCGTCGCAGCGGGATGGACGCGGCGACGCGCCCGATGATCCAGCCGGTGATGACAGGTTAATTCGCCTGCACGATCCTGTCACGACAACCGTTGATTACTTCGTAATATGAGTCGTTTCAATGCCTTTCGTGTCATTCACCGCTGACGAGGGCGAGCGCGTGCGGGTGGTAGGCCAGACAGGCGGCCGAGGTCTCGTCGGCGGCCAGGAACAGCACCGTGCGGGCGAGTGCCAGCACACCGCTGTCACGCGCGTTCAGATATGCGTGCACGGGAGCCGCGGAGTACGGATTGTCCACCGAGGGATCGACGCCGACGATCGACTCCGGGGTGACGCCGAGCGCCTCGGACAGGCGGGCACGGAAGGCGAGGATCCAGGTGGGAGCGAGCAGGATGGCGCGTCCCTCGGTGAAATCGGCGCCATCGAGCCCCTCGGCGGTGAGGCAGTCGCGCACGGCCGCCGCGGCCAGTTCGACCGGGTCGCCGCCACCGACGCTGGTGCTCATGGCCGTTCGGCCGTTCGCACCCGCCTCACCCATCGCGACCCAGGCGGTCGGGTCGGCGGACTCGGCGGTGTCGGCGGTGTGCAGACTGCCGAATCCGCCCGTGGTGCCCGCGGTTCCGAGCAGGATCGCGGCCGCGCTCGTGCTGTAGGGGAATCCGTCGACGTGGCGCTCGGTCGACGGGTGGGTGTCTCCGGCCACGAGCAGCGCGTACGACACTTCGCCGCTGGCCAGGAAGCATTCGGCGGCCGTGATGGCGTGCAGCAGTCCGGTCGCGCCGTTCATCAGATCGAAGGAGAAGGCGGGCACCCGGCCGGGACGGTACTCGAGGCCGATGCCGACGCGCTTCTGGATGAGCGCCGATACCGCGGGTTCGGCGATGTTCTGATCCCGGAACACCCCGGCGTTGATCAGCATGCCGACCTGGTCGGCAGTGACGCCGGCCTGCTCCAGACAGGTGGTCACCGCGCGCGTGGCGAGTTCGAAATAGCTACCGGTATCGAGATCGGCGTTGGCCGCGGCCGCGAGGATGGTGGTCGGCATGGTTCAGGCCTCCAGACGGGAGATGGTCGCGGCGAGATGTCCGGAGACGATTCCGGAGGCCTCCGGAATCATCAGCACCTTGGACCCCTTGGGGATCTTCTGCTGTGCCAGATGCTCGTGCAGGACCACGAAATGCGAGGTAGACGCGGTATTTCCGAAGTCGTGCAGGACATTGAGGGCCTGCGGCATCGGGGTGCCGAAATGCTGTTCAGTGAGGTGGGAGATGTATTCGATGGCGGGTGCGCTGAATTGGTGGTGGATCCAGTAGTCGAACTTCTCGCCCTCCCAGTTGCGCCCGGTTTCCTCGAGGAAGGTGGCCATGCGATTGATGGCCTGCAGGTAGCGATCCTCGTTCTGCATCGCGCGGTTATCGGTGTAGAGCGCGATCCCGGAGGATTGGTCGCTGGGCATGCCGATGCAGTGTTCCGCGCCGCCGGCGGAGGTCATGAGCTCGACATAGTGGATCTCGTCGTCATCGTCGCCGCGATCGTCGAGCACCACCGCGACCGCCGCGTCGCCGACCGTCAGCGCCGCGAACTGCGGATCGTAGGGCTTGCTGATCTCGCGGGCCGCGGTCTCGGCGATCGGGGTGATCTGTTCGCCGCTGACCACCAGACCGTTGCGCACCACACCGGCCTTGATCATGCGATCGAGCACCAGCACGCCGGTCATCATGCCCGCGCAGGCATTCGAGACATCGAAATGGCGAGCGTTCGCGGTGCCGATCTCCTTACCCAGCATTATCGCGAATGATGGTGCGTAGCAGAAGATTTCCTTGCCGCGGGTACGGGTGATGGAGGCGGAGATGACGATGTCGAGTTCGTCGGCGGCGTAATCGGAATGCGCCAGGCAGTCTTCGATGGCGCGCAGGGCCAGATCGAAGGACGATTCGTAGCCCTCGTCGCTGGAGTCGTAGACCCGCCGATTCTTGATGCCGGTAATCCGTTCCAGGTCAAGGGATCTAGGTACCGCAAGACCGGCGATGATCTCCTCGGTGGAACGGACGGTGGATGGTGTGTAGGAGCCGATGGACTCGAATCGGGTGCGCAGCATTACCCCTGCTTTCTGTGTCGCATGAATACCCTGTGTTGCCAGGAGTGTCGACGGCGCTGTCGTGAATTGCGTGGTCGCTACTCGAGCAGCCCGACCAGTGCCGCGCTCACCGCGCACAGGTGTTGTCCGAGTGCGTCGTCGCGGGCCAGTCGGGACGGTGTTCGCGCACGGGTCTTGCGGAAGTAGGTTCCGGTCACCTCGGCGACGCTCGGGTCCGTCGCGAGGAAGGTGAGCGCGGCGGCGCCCTCGGCCGCGGAGATGAAGAACAGGCGCTTGGACAGGCCGACCAGCGGTTGCGCAAACCACGGCAGCGAATCCCAGACGCCGGTCGAGACCGCGCCGGGATGGAACGCGTTGACCGTCACCCCGGTGCCCGCCAGTCGGTCCGCGAGCGCACGTGCGTAGAGGACATTGGCCAGTTTGGACCGGCTGTAGGCCTTCTCTCCCGAATAGCCTTGGTGGAAGCCGAGATCGGCGAGATCGAGCGTCGCGCCGTAGTGCATCACCGAGGAGGTGAACAGGATGCGCGCGGGTGCGCTCTGGATCAGCAGATCGGTGAGCAGTTCGGTCAGCAGATAGCCGCCGAGATGGTTGACCGCGAAGGTCGTCTCGATGCCGTCTTCGGTCTCGTTGCGCGTCGGCTGATAGCCGCCCGCGTTATTGGCCAGCACATCGATCCGGTCGTAATCGGCCTGCACAGCCTTGGCGAGCTGACGCACCGATGATTGCGACGCGAAATCGCACTCCAGCGTGTCGACGGCCCCAGCGCCCGCAGCGCGCACCAATTCCGCGCTATCGGCGAGCTTGTGCGGATTCCGGCCGACCAGCACCAGCCGATCACCCCCCGCGGCGAGCTGCTGGGCAGCGGCGAGACCGATGCCCGAGGTGGCCCCCGTAATCAGGATCGTCTTCATGCCCGACCACCCTGCCACCGGTTTCGCGGCCGAATTCCGGTGTGGAGCGGCTGTTAACGGTTTGCTCGATGTGTGCTTCAGGTGGTGCAGCCGGAGGTGGCCGATCGATTGTGCAGATCAGCACGTGCGTACCGAATTCGGGCACACGATGCTGCGGGGGAGTTGTAGCCGTCGTGCATGACCGCCGATAGGGGGCGATAGGGGGTGGTCTTTCCATTCGAGCCGAACACTATTCCTGAGCAAGGAGTGCGAGAACTCCAACACCTACTACGTCAACTATCACAGCGAAGCAGTAGCCACCCGCCCGAGCGCTCACCTCGAAAAGTGGTGGGCAACAAACATTTCCCCCTCAACGACTCCTGCTACCGCCACCTCCATTGCCCCGGTTCGGACGGGCACGCCAACCTGAACCGTGCTCGTGTCGAGGTCTGACCGTGATCGAGCTACAGAAGCCGATTCGAATCGCCGTGGGCTCGGCTGGGCTGGGCTTCGTGCACGGCGTCAGAACCGCAACCGGCCATGTTCGAGATATAAGGTCACGCCGGATATGTAAGCGTGGTATGCCTGGGTGAGGCGATATTCGAGCCGGGGAATCACGAATTCTCCCAAGTCGCCGACCGCGACCCATTCGGTTCCGTCTATTTCGACCCCATCGAGTCGAATCCTGTGCTCGTCCTCAGCGAGTTCACCACAGTCGAACACGTAGAGTATCTTGTCCCCTTCCCCGTTATTCGGTGCCCAATCGTGAACCAGGAGACGCCGGGTTTCCCTGTTCAATCCCAGTTCCTCTTGTACTTCACGTTCGCACGCGGAGGCCGGAGATTCGCCCCGATCCACATAGCCGCCAGGAATATCCCATCGGTTACCGTAGGTCTTTCGCACCAACAACACGCTCTCGTCCTGGACGAAGAGCGCACCGGCAGCGAGACGCGGAGTTGCAAATCGATCAGCTGGATTCTGGACCAATGTCGTTACTGCCCTCTTCGTCGGACGCATCGGCGGATGTACGAGCTATTCCGACGAGCGGAATCCGCGAAATAACCTTCCACGAATACGAGTTCTGCCGCCGTTCGAGCAAGACTATCACCGCTTCTGTAACCCTCACGTTTACCGCGCGGATAGTTGCGTTCAACTCGGCAACCGCCGCATCCGCCTCGGTCACGGCGATTCCATCGGAGTTGGAGTAGGAGATGGTGATATGCGGATTTGATTCGGACGTTTGTATTTGAGCATCAGGTTCCACAGATAATGTCGCCGAGCGAAGTGCGCCACGCAGATCGCGCACCAGCTGGTCTGACGAAATATTCAATGCGATGGCGCTCCGAAAGCAACTCAGGTGGTCAACGGTAATATCGAATCGCGCTATGTTTCGGCAGGCATGTCTTGCGGCCGCTTCGATGGAGTCGAGTCGGTCCTGAGTAATTTTCTCGTTGTAAGCAATTCGATCGAGTGTGAGATGTAAACTTTCCAGCGGTGTCAGGTCGTAGTATGGAAAGTCGATTGAAGTCTGACATTTCTCCACGAGCGAGTGCAACTGCGGTGAGTCTTCGAATGTTAGGAACCAGTAGTACCCTCGTGGGCCGAGCGGACGTGTCCAGTGATTCCGTAGAAATATTTGTGCGTCCGGGAGGCACCCGTACGATGTCGACCTGTCAAGACTGCCCATCAGTACCCCTCAGACTCGCAAGCGCGTCGCGAACGACGCCTAGTTGTGGTGAACTTCCCCATCGGGCAGCAAGATCCTGGGCGAACTCCGCGGCTCGACGTCGAACCGGGATCATCGGATTGCCGCTCGAGATGTCGAGTGCATCGACCATGAGTGCTGTGGCGTGCTCCAGATCGGCTTGTTCTGAGAGAATCTGCGAGCGCGCCATATCGATTATCACGAGGGACCGCCCCCATGGAGAATCAGATGCACTCATCTCGGGAAGCGCGCGATTTACGTATTCCTCGACTCTGTCCGGCATTGCAAGCGACAAATATGCAGTCGCCGCGTTTCCTGCCACCTGTGCTGCACTGTAACATCCAAGCGAAATGCTGGAGGGAGCTCCGTTCGGTGCGTTATTTTGCTCCATGAGTGCATAGGATTCGTCCACGGCGCGCCGGACTCCATTGGTATCCCCGAGCTTTCCGAGTGCTCTTGCTGCGCCATTTATTGTGAGGCGTACGCTTTGTGGTCCGGATTTCGCGTAGTTGAGTCCATCTTGTGCGTAGCGGAGGGCTTCATCATATCGTCCGGCATAGTACTCGCAAAAGCTTTGTAGACCACGCGCCCACGCCTGGAGATTCATGTCATCCACGAAATCTCCGAGCTGAAATGCCTCGAGACAGTAGGCGCGGGACAATGGGAAATTTCCGAGACTAGCTGTAATGAATCCGAGCAAACCCGAAGTTTGTCCTGCTATTTCGAACAACTGCTGACGTTGTTGCGGACGACTGCACTCGTCTAGAAGTTCGTCTATCCATGCGCGCTGCTTTACGAGTCCGCCAACGAGGCTGGAACTGTCGATTGTCTCGTATTGCTCTATGGTGAGGCGCGTACTGTCTGCCAGATGCTCGATAATATCGGGATCGATCGACCTATTCAATTTATGGATACGGCCCAATACATTGATCAGTTCGTCAGTTGTCCCCTGGCTGTGATGCGTCGGTGAGCAATCCTCTTTCGGTGCGGTGTCTTTGGTAGTGGCTGTGATCGTTCCGCGCAGCGGGTGATCCGGATTCACCACAGTGCGTGTGCTCTGCTGATCTGTCTTTGCACGGGCACGAAGAGCGGTCAGTGCGCCGTTTGCTCCGAGTGCGGCGTCGATGGCGGATACAAGCTCCTGCGAGGGGAGGTTGGCGTCTTCCCACTCGGCCATCGAGACGTACTGTCGTGAGTAGCCGATCTTGGTGGCCAGTATGCGCTGGCTCAGCCCGGATTCGAGCCTGAGCCGTTTGATTTCCCGCGCCAACCGATCGGCGACAGTCGCTGGTTGCCGTTCAGGTTCGATGACTGGGCCGTTCATCGGCGAAACCCCCTGCACATGTGCTCATTCTTACCTATCGCACAGGTGTGGCAAGCGGTCTTTCCCGCGACTTGCCACCTTCCGGGTCCGCGGGCTGCGGCGGTTACCTCGAAGTGGGCAAAACGCGAGACCTGCCCCCGAACCGAGGGGAGACCGAGGCAATGTCAACGACTGGCCTACAAGGTGTTCAACTGTTGGATGCGGCGCAACGTGGGAAGTTGCGGCCGGAACTGCTGGATGTGATCGAGTACCGAAAGTCCGGGCTGAGCTTGAACTGGATCGTCGGGTGCCCGCTGGATTGCGGGTACTGCGTGCGGCACTTGTTCGACAACTTCGAGATGAAGGTGCCGCGGGCGCTGATGAGCGATGTGGAAGCAGCTGAGTTGCTGACCGGGCATCGTTACTTCCGCCCGCATGTCACACCGATTCAGCTCCTCAACCGAGCTACCGACCCGATGTTGCCGAAGGTCAAGCCGCACACCTTCCAGATGCTGAAGCTGCTCGATGAGCGTGGCCTGACCAACCATGTCCTGGTGATCACTCGGTGGCGGGTCGAGCCTGACGACTGCGCGGTACTGAACTCGATCACAAATCTGAAAGTCACTCTACTGGTGACGCATTCAGGGATTGACGACCCGCGCATCGAACCGGTCGACTCCACCATCGCGGCCCGCTCGCTCGAGACCGCGTTCGAGCACGCGGGCCGGTATCGCGTGGTGCTGTATTGGCGGCCAATAGTGCCGGGCCTCAACGACTCGATGACCCACTTGCGGCGGGGGCTCGAGCTGAGCCAACATTCCCATGCGACGGTGTTCACCGGTCTGTTCTTCAAGGATCAGATCCGCGACTACTACCGCGCTAACGGCTTGCCGGAACCATACGCGCAGGGCGTTAGGCGCAAAGTATTCCCCGAAGCGCTGGAGCGGCGAATCCTCGACGCTGCCAAGATGAATCGGTCGGGTTCGCCATTGTTTCGTAAGACCAGCTGTGCTGTTGCCTACGCCCACACAGTCGCGGACTACAACGGCCACTACGGCATCCGCGAACTATGCGATATCTGTCCATCGGCTCAGCTCGGGCGGTGCGAGCAGGCGTGGCGGCGGCCCGACGAACGGCATGTCGCCGATCTCACCGACGAGCTGGGCGGCAGGCTGATTGAGGTCAACGACCGTGCTGTCATCGTGGCCGGTCTGGACGAGCAACGCCGCTACTACATGCAGCATGGCCACGGTTACCAGGTCCATGACATCGACAAACCGCACCAACCCCAGCGCCACGGCCGTGCCGATCTCGGCTGGCCCACTACCAGGGAGACACGATGACGCCGCCGCCTTTCCCGAATGCCCTGCGCGACCAACAGTTGGTCGTCGTCGATGTGGAGGGCAACGGACAAAATCCTCCGGAAATCATCGAGATTGCGGCGCTGCCGGTCGATGGGCCGATTTCTGCCGAGGCATTGCGGTCGTGGCTGATCAAGCCGCATCAGCCGGTAACGCCGATCGTGACGCGCAAGGTGCACGGCATCACCAATGTCGATCTTGCGGACTGCCCGCAGTGGCACGAAGTCGCTGAAGAAATCGATTCGGTGTTGTTCGGGCGCGTGCTGATTGCCCACAACGCCGTCGTCGAACGACGGGTTCTCGCGGTCCACCTTCCCGACTGGAATCCGCCGCTCATCTTGGACACATTGCGGCTCGCGAAGTCGGTATGGCAGGGCTTGGAGTCGTATTCGCTGGACAAGCTCATCGAGCGGGGACAGTTGGATATCGCCGCGGCCGGACAGTGTTACCACCGCGCCAGGTACGACACATGGGCCGCTTGGCAATTGTTGTGCGCGCTGATCGAGGACGGTGGTTTGGACTGGTCAGGCGTGGTTGCGGCGGCGGCCCTGTCCGAGTTCCGTCCGAGCCCGGAACCGGGAGGTGGGTTGTGGTGAGCATTATCGAGCGGCCGGTCACCATCGCGGTAGTCGGCACCCATTCCACCGGCAAGAGTACGTTCCTCGCGCGGCTGGCCCACGAACTGCGCAGGTCCGGCCTCGAAGTCGCCACGGTGGCCGACCTCGGCGAACAGGCACAACGGATGGGTCTGCCTATCCTGTGGAACCACACATGGGTATCCACGCTGTGGATCATCACGCGCGGAATCAGCAACGAACTCGAAGCATGGCTGCACGCCGATGTCGTCTTGGTAGACCGCGCCGTACCCGATGCTCTCGGCTACTACCGCGCGGCCGTGGAGTATCGGGGCGAGACGGCCGACCCCGATGGATCGGCGTATCTGGAGACGCTGGCCCGTTCCCACAGTGACTGCTACAACCTGATCTTCCGGACTCAACTCGACCCGCACATCCCACTGGGAACCAACAAGGTCAGAGACGGCAACCACCAGTTCCGAACTCTCGCAGACCATCACGTCGAGGCGGTCTTGCGTGAACTGGCGCTGCCGTGGCTACCACTGGCTGCCGACGGGCATGACACGGCACTTGCGCTGGCCCTCGACTTCGTCACCGAAAAACTAGGCGACGCAACGTCCGATCAGGCGTTGACGACCAGCGATCGGACCGGACGTCAACGCTTCGAACCAGCCACTACATCGACCGAAGGTTCGCAGTGATGACGAATGTGCAAGTAGCAGAACCGGATACGGCATTGTCTACCGGTGGCAGCGACGGTCTGCCGAAATCTGTCGGTTTCGTACGTGGTGATGTGTCGGGGCCGCACGCGCCGCGCCATGCGGTCGCGGTCGTCCGGCATGCCCGCGCGCTGGGGTACCAGCACGTGTACACAGTGCGGCCCCCGCATGACCTTCCCGACCCCATCGGGTATGCCCTCGGTATAGCGGCCGGGCTCGATGTGGTGGCAATCGTCGTCTACGACCTGGCCCATGTCGACAACCAACCGGCACGGATATGTGAGGACTTCGACCTCGAAACTGTATGCCCCGCAACCACGTGGACGCGTGCCACGAAGCTGACCCCCGCCGAACCGGGGGCGGCGTGATGCGCGAGAACATGATCGTGACACCGCCGGAGGTGTGCGGGTGCGCCGATGTCGAATTGGCGCACGAGCAGATGCGCAGGCACCGTGACTGCCGGGTGAATCGCTGTGTGTGGAAATCGGCGGCATATCACACGTTGGTAGATGCTGGCCGACTCGCGCCGCAAACTTCCAGCCCTCGCGAACGCGCTGCGGCGAGAGGTATCGATTACCCTGCGCCATCACAGATCGGCGCACCACCGTCCGGCGGACCGACGCTCGGGACGTTACGTGAAGTGCTGGACAAGCTCGCGGAGTTGGCGTCATCGGTGCACGGCTCAGATGACGCGCTGAGAAGCTAGAGATTCGGGGCGGCGGGGATGGATGAGTATCGCACCGAGGTGGATGGCTGGCTGGCCGAGTGGCGGATTGACCACCACCGTATTCGAATAATGCTGGTATGCAACGGGTCTGACTCGAAGCCTTTGGCTTCTTTCACTCCCGCTTCTGCTCCGGACCTGGCGCAGATGCGCGAGCTGTTCCCCAACCTTTCGGGGCTATGGGATGCGATTCGACATGAGTATTGGGCGGAGGTTTTTCCGCCCCCGAGACCTTCACGAGGGCGGATTCGTTCAGTGAACGACAGACGGCTACGGCCGGTGCCGATCGACCCGATGTCGGCGCGAATTCAGGCACTCACCGTGCGGGCCAGGCGGGCGGGATACCGGCTGGTGCGTAGCTCCACATCACCGTATGACTGGACGCTGCTCGATGGTGAAGACTGCGCGCCAAGCTATTCGGCCGTGGAACTTGAAAAGATTGAGCAATGGCTCAACGAATGACTTACATTAGCGACAGTCCACCGTGGGCCTGGCACATCGGCTAATTGTCGAGGCTAGTGCAGGCCGCGATGATCGCGTCGTAGATGCGGTCCAGGTCGGCGTCGGTGGTTCGCTAGTTGCTGAAGCATGTTCGCCACCTCGACAATCAAATCTCAGCTCTACCGTCACCGACCACTACCATGAGGAGAACCAGTGCCCGACGACGCTGACCGCGGCCGGATCTTTCGCCGCGCCTGGATCGACGGTGTCCGCAAGTACTACCCCGAAGAGCCGAAACCCGGCTATGTCGCCGAGTGGGAGGACATGCCAGCGTGGGAGCAAGGCGCCGCGATCGCGGTGTATGACCAAGTGGCACAGTTCATCTCGATCACCAACGGAAACGCCAGCAAACTAAGCCCCGAGCAGAAGGGGCGATGGGTAGCCCTGTGCTGGATCGGACAGATCCACAAGCACATCCCCGACCCCAAGCCGTCCTATGTGGCCGACTGGGAACAGCTCCCGGACTGGCAGAAAAAAGTCGATTCCGGCATCTTCTCGGCCATCGAAGCATCCCTGTCAGGTGTGAGCTAGTGTGTCGCGTCTGAAATGCATTCCCTAAGTTGTTAGCCTGTTTCTGTGTCGCATCGTGGGCCTTCTGCTGTTGAGATCGTTGTGTCCGACGCTGAGCGTGTGGAGCTGGCGCGCATGGCGCAATCGCCGGATCGGCGTGAGGCGCAACGAGCTCGGATCGTGCTGGCCTGTGCTGAGGGTATGTCGAATGCGGGTGCCGCGCGGCTTGTCGGTGTCTCGGTGGGGTCGGCGGCGAGGTGGCGCGGGCAGTTCGCTGCCGAGGGTCTGGAAGGACTGGGCGATCGTGATCGCGGTGGGCGGCCGGTGGCCGAGATCGTGTTGACCGGCGATGAGCGTGAGACGTTGCAGCGGTGGGCGCGTCGAGCGAAGTCGTCGCAGGCGCTCGCGCAACGCTGCCGGATCGTATTAGGTTGTGCGGCAGGAAATTCCAATCAGGATGTGGCAGCTGAGTTGGGTATCACAACCCAGACTGTGGGTAAGTGGCGGAGGCGTTTCGCGCAGAAACGTCTCGAGGGGCTGTCCGACGAGCCGCGTCCTGGACGGCCCCCGTCGATCCTGCTGGACAAGGTCGAAGAAGTGGTCACGATGACCCTGGAACAGAAGCCGACAGGCGCGACGCATTGGTCGCGGACCTCGATGGCCAAACGAAGTGGCTTGTCGCCGTCGACGATTGGACGAATCTGGAGCAAGTTCGAGCTGAAACCGCATGTGGCCGACGGGTTCGAACTCTCGACCGATCCGTTGTTCGTGGACAAGGTCGTCGATGTGGTCGGGCTGTATCACAATCCGCCGGAAAAGGCGGTCGTGCTGTGTGTGGACGAGAAGTCGGGGATCCAGGCACTGGACCGCTCGCAACCGGTGCTGCCGATGATGCCCGGTATGCCCGAGCGATACTCCCACGACTACGTCCGACACGGCGTGACCAGCCTGTTCGCGGCGTTCGACATCGCCGACGGAGCCGTGATCTCCAAGCTGTACTCCCGCCGCCGCGCGGCCGAGTTCAAGAAATTCCTCATCGCGATCAACAAGGCCGTGCCCGAGGAACTCGACGTGCACCTGGTCTGCGACAACTTGTCCACCCACAAGACACCGACGATCAACGCCTGGCTGGCCAAACATCCACGCTTCCATATGCATTTCACCCCGACCGGCTCGTCCTGGCTCAACCAGGTCGAACGCTGGTTCGGATTCCTCACCGACCAACTCCTGCGCCGCGGCGTCCACAAAAGCGTTGCGGCACTGGACAAAGACATCACAGCCTGGATCGAGCAATGGAACGCCGACCCGAAACCATTCGTCTGGCGCAAAACCGCGGAGGAGATCCTCGAATCACTCGCTAAATATCTTCAACGAATTTCAGACGCGACACACTAGTGCCTCGTCCAAGATGGTTGATGAGGTAATCGTCGGGTGGCGGGGTTGAACCCGCGCCGGTGACCGGTGATGCTGCCGGTGGAGGTGGTGCCGGTGGCTCGCAAGCCGGATGCGTTCGTCAGAGCGGTGCCCCCGGAGGAGGGCCGCAAGCTGGTCCAGATCGCGCGGCGCAAGAAGCAGCCGGTACGGATGAGGCGCGCGCAGTGGTGGTGATGATGGCCTCGGCGCAGCGGCGGCCGGTCGGGTTGATCGCGAAGTTGCAGTGTCGGAATCGTATGTGCGGCAAGTGATTCACGACTTCAACGCTCATGGGTTCGGTGCTTTGGACCCAAAATGGAAAGAGGGCAGGCCGAGCAAGACCGATCCGAGCACACGTGAGCGGATCTGTCATATCGTTCGGTGCTGCCCCCAAGATCTGGGCCGGCCGCTTTCGATGTGGAGTCTGTCGAAACTGCGGGATGTGTTGCGTATCAACCAGATCGCAGACCTCAGCCGGTGGCCCAGACGAGCACGCACGGGAGCGCCGAAAGGCGAAGTCCGGCCGTGCGTTTCAGCCGCGCGAAGTGCCACTCGGGATCCGGGGCCGAAGGCCGCGGCCGCGGCTCCTCGCCGATCGGTAGCAGCGGCCCGTCGATATCGAGGAAAGCAGTGGGAGGCTGGTGTACTCGGTCACTCACCATATGGTGGCCCTTCGATCCGGGCCGGTCGGGCCGGCAACACCAAGCCCGCCTGTCCCACTACCAGCGCCGTGGCCACCCGCTCACCTGAGTGTCGTCGCAGTACTAGGACCTGTTTAAGAAGCTCGCAGCCAGATGTTGATCGTGGCGATCTGCACGGTCGCCTTGAATCGGACGGCGAGTTTGTCGAACCTGGTTGCCACGGCGCGGTTTTGTTTGAGTAGGTTGATGCCGCATTCCACGGCATGGCGCTGCTTGTAGACCTGTTTGTCGAAGGTCGGAGGCCGTCCACCGGTCGAGCCCTTCTTGTGGCGGTTGGCCACTTGGTCGGCCTTGATCGGGATGGTCGCCTTGATACCGTGCCGCCGCAGGTAGGCCCGGTTGCCACGCGAGCTGTACGCCTTGTCCGCCAGCACCCGGTTCGGGCGGGTCCGCGGCCGACCGCCGCCGAGACGCGGCACCCGGATCTCCGCGAGCACTACCTCGAACTGTGGGCTGTCGCCCCGCTGACCGGCGGTGATCGCCACCGACAGGGGCTTGCGGCCCTGCTCGCACGCCAGATGCGTCTTGGTGGTCCATCCGCCACGCGACCGACCCAACGCGTGATCCTCGGGTTCGGGATCATCCTCGGTGCTGGGCGGTTCGGTCTGCAGATCCCCCTTTTCCGGGCACCGGCAGCATGCTGATGCGCCCGCGACACCGACGAGTCAACGCTGACATCCCAGGTGATCCGCCCCTGCGCGTCGGCCAGGGTTTGCAACGCCGACAGAATCGCCGCCCACACCCCGCCGCGCTGCCAGCGACGGAACAGCCCGTACACCGACTCCCACGGCCCGTAGCAGTCCGGGACGTCACGCCACGGCGACCCGGCCCGAATCTGCCACCGGATCCCGTCGATGAGCTGCCGTTTCGTCCACTTCGGCGGGCGACCGGACTTCGTCCCGACAGGCAGCAACGGCGCAATCACGGCCCACTGCTCGTCGGTCAAGTCCGCCCGCCTCGTTGCCGGTACGCTGATCACGAGGTCTCCGGTACTCAGGTTCGTCTTTGTATACAAACCATCTACCGGAGACCTCACTCATTCCCGGCCAACGACACACCCTGCCCGACAAGCACTTTCGTGTCAGAACAGCTGGCACGAAGTCCACTTCCCAGCGCACCGACGAGGTTCGCCATGGCCGAGAAGCCACCCGATCGAGGAGCACTACGATCGCGTCCTCGGGAGTGATCGTCCTCGGGAGTGATCGTGCAGAGGTAGGGAGCAGACGTTGACGGATCCGGCAACGGCAATCGTCGAAGTGTCGTATGCAATGGGCTGGGACTTCGCCACAAGGTCAGTGCTCTACCCGCTGAATGAGACCTCAGCCAGCGAGCGGGACCGGAAAGGTCGGCCTTATGTGGTGGTGTACGGCACGCTGCAACGGCGTTATCCCCTCGAGGTGCACCTGGTCTCTTGGAACGATCATTACTTCGGTATCTGGGCCTACGACGAGCAGGGTCGTCGGGTAGCCGGCGCCGACCTGCGATTGGTCGAGCCGGACCGGCTGTTCATGCGCCGGATGGAGAACTGGCACTACACCACCTCGGACATGCCCGAATTCGCCTGGGACGCAGGCCAGGACTCTATAGACCACCCTAACCCCCAGGGGCCGGGTCAGCACCGGCTCGCACCGCAAGGGAACGCGGGCCCCTCCATCGGTCAGGGATGGTCGAAAGACGATCAGATCTGGTACTCCAAACCGCGATTCGGTAAGCCCGCCTTGCTGCTTCGCGGCACCACCCGCCAGATCAGCGGCCCTTTGACCTTCCGGGAAGCGCCCATGCCTGCACAATGGCAGGGATCGTCATCGTTGCTCGCTGGTGCCTCGTGCCCCTGGGAGCCTCCTCATCCCGCGTTGCCAGGTCAGCTCGGTGCTCTCTTTCAGCCGGGCGCTCGGATCGCATACATCGGCGACGTGGCCAGCCATGAGGAGATCGTCACCGTCGTGGATCCGGTCGACGTCGGGGAGGTGAGCATTCCCAGTGGAAGGCTCATCGTCGATATGGCCTATGTAGATAGGGACTACCCCGACACCGACCGTCGGGTTCGCGAACTGTCTGAGCGGATCCCTGCGGGGACCTACCGGGTCCAGGCCGCGATGGTCCGCGAGGACTGGGAGTACCAGGGTCGCAGCGGCTCCAACGTTCATTCGAGAGCGGTCCGGCTGGTGCTCGCCCCCGAACCTGCGGTCACCTGGGAACTCGCACTCTGCGAGAATGACGATCTGCGGCTGCTGCAGTCCGGAGATGTCGTCGGCTACCTGATCGACAATGGTGACGACGGATGCTTCGCCGACGCTTCCGCCTGGGAGGCGCTCGCGGACCAATATGCCTGCTGGTTCGACGATGGCGACGACTCCGGAATCGAGCGTCTCGCCGACGGCTTCACCTGCGTCCACGACAAGGCTAGCGGCGGGGACATGATCGCCTTCCCCGCCGCGGGCGGCAGAGAAAACTCGGTGTGGCTGGGGCGTGCGGAATCTGGTCAGCTCGTGGCCATCCTCGCCGCCACCAGTCCTCTCGTCAACGTTCGACTGCTGTGATCCCCGTTCCCTTCTGCAATCACCGACTTCAATTCCGGATCGCCGACCACATCGCCACACATCGATGAGGCAGGCGGGATTATCCAAGGGTGCCCAGACATCACGACAACATTTTCCGCCCCACGCTGACTGCACTGCACAGCAGCGCAGTCACCTCAAACCACTTCTTAAACAGGGCCTAACTGTCGAGGCCGGTGCAGGCCGCGATGATCGCGTCGTAGATGCGGTCCAGGTCGGCGTCGGTGGTTCGCCAGTTGCTGAAGGCGGCGCGTAGGGCTGGCGTTCCGTTGTAAATGGTTGGTGTGAGGAAGGTTTCGCCGCTTTCGGTGATTGCTCGGGTGAGTGCCTGGACCCGTTCGGGGGTCGGCCGGTCGGTCAGGGTGAAGCACACGACGTTGAGTCGGACAGGTGCCAGTAGTTGCACCGAACCGCTCAGGCTGAGCCGGTCGCCGAGTCGTCGCGCCGAGGCGACGTTGCGCTCCACGATCTCCCGATGACCTGCCTTGCCGTAGGCGGTCAGGGTGAACCAGGCGGCCAGCGCGCGCAGGCGGCGCGAGCTGTCCGGCACCAGGTGGACGAAATCCGGTGTGCCAGTGGGTGTGCCGAGGTATGCGGCGGTGTTCTGGAAAACCTGGACCTGAAGGTCGCGGCGGCGCGTGAATTGCACTGCCGCGTCGTAGGGCACATTCAGCCACTTGTGCAGGTCGACGCAGACCGAATCGGCCGCGGCCAGCCCGTCGACGAGATGGGCGTGCTCCGGTGCGAGTGCGGCGAATGCGCCGAATGCTCCGTCGACGTGCAGCCAGAACGGGTACCGCTGCTTCAGTTCCGCGATGGCGCGCAGATCGTCGAAGTCCACCGTGTTCACGGTGCCCGCATTGGCGACGACGATCGACGGATGGCCGTCGAGCGCGTCCAAGGCGTCGGTGAGCCGCCGGATGTCGACTGCCTCGCGTCCCGATTGCGTTGGTACCAGCCGTAATTGGTTGCGGCCGATGCCGAGCATGGCGAGTCCCTTGTAGATGCTCGCGTGCGGCGCTCCGGATAACACGTGCACGGGCCCGAGCGCGCCGACTCCGGCGTCCGCGACCGAAATCCCCAGATGTTCGCCCAACCACTCACGGGCCGTTGCCAATCCGACGAAATTCGACATGGTCGCGCCGGAGACGAAGGCGCCGGTGTGTTCGGTCAGCCCGAACAACTGCCCGAGCCAGCCGACGGTCTCTCGCTCGAGCGCCGAGGCCGCCGAATCACCGGTGGTGATGGTGTTCTGGTCGAAAACGCCGGTCAGCCAGTCGCCCGCCAGTGCGGCGGGAGTTGTTCCGCCGGTGACGAATCCGAGGTAACGCGGGCCCGCGCTACCCGAGAATCGCGGCTCCCACCGCTGCTGGAATTCCCGCAGCGCCGCCCGCAGTCCGACACCGACCTCCGGGAGCGCGGCGGCGTCGGTCACTCCGGATGGTCGAGCCACGGGCCTGGCATCGAGCCCGGCCAGCACCTGCTGCGCCACGTGCCGGGTCTCGTCCAGCAGCGCGGGTAGGTCCGCGAGATCATCAGCGAGTTTCGGATCCATCCACCGACCCTAGATACACGGCCCAGCCGCTGTCGTGGTCCAGTTCCGACGAACTGGACGTATCCGGCCGCGCGTCAAGACGAGAAATTCAGCCGCAGAACAGGATCGGCGCGTCGAGAACGGATGCGCGCGGCGACATAGCCATCCGGGCGAATCAGCACGGCCGTGTCCTCGTCTATGTCATAGACCTGGTGGGCCTGACCGTTGGGATCGATGAGCACTCCAGCGCCGCTGGCCGCGGTGTCGGTGGTGATCCGGACCGTTCGCAGCGGAACGGCGAGTGGGTCGTCGATCGGATCCAACGCCGCGGACTGGCCGCGGTCGAAGGTCAGCAGTGTCCAGTGCGGACCCCGCAGCACGTCGAACAGGCGAATGTCGTGGCCGACAGGGTCGCGACAAACCACGTCAGGAGCGCGATCGCCAGGACGGACGCCAGCGTGCTCGGGCTCCGGTGTCGAGCGGGTGAGGGGGCTGTCGGGGTAGCCGATGGTGAGTCCGGTGGTGAAGTCGTCGGTGAGTCCGCGCTGGGCGGACGATCCGTCACCGTTCGCGGCGTCGCGCATGAACTGATGCAGACGAGTCGTGCTGTCGTCGAGGACGGCTCGGGCGACGGGTCGTCGTTCGAGTTCGTAGGTATCCAGCAGGTCCGGATCCGCGCCGCCCAGGACAGCGGCGAGTTTCCACCCCAGGTTGTAGGCGTCCTGGATCCCGGTGTTCATGCCTTGACCGCCGGCGGGTGAATGCACGTGGGCGGCATCTCCGGCCAGGAAGACACTGCCGACGCGATACCGGTCGGCCAGGCATACGTTGACCTGGTAGAGCGACAGCCAGCCCGCGTCTTCGAGGGTCACTCCCGGCACACCGGCGCGTTCGGCGAAGATGCGACGGAACAGTCCGAGTGCGGGTCGGTCGGGTTCGGGATCATCGGCGGGGACGGAGGCCTGGAACTGCCAGATGTCGGTGCTCGGTAGCGGAAACAGCGACAGGATCCCGTGCTGCGGGCTCATCCACACGTGCTGGCAGCGCCGGTCGAGACCCTCGACGCGCACATCGCCGAGCCACCAGCGGTGGGCGCCATAGGAGTCACCCTCGAGCCTGCTGCCGATCTGTTGCCGGACGACACTGCGGCCACCGTCACAGCCGACGACATACCGCGCGCGAACCCGCTCGTCGCCGTCTGTCACGCGCACGGTCACCTCGACGCTGTCGCTGTTCTGCACCAACCCGGTTACGGCTGACCGCCATTCGACTCGGCCGCCCAGTTCGGTCAGCCGATCACGCAAGATCGCCTCCAGCAACGGTTGTGACAGCCACACCGGCGGGTAGGGCACACCCGGCGCCGTCATGCCGACCGCCGCCTCCACCGCTTCGGATAACACTCGGTCACGGTCGTAGTGCCGGGTCGGCACATGGATCGCACCCAGCCGCAGGACTCGGTCGATAACACCGAGATCATCGAGCACCTCGAGAGCTCGCGGCTGAATCGTCTTGGCCCGCGAGGCCGTGCTCGGCCCATCGAGGCGGTCGAGCACGCGGACGTCGATACCGCGCCGGGAGAGGTCGCAGGCCAGCGTGAGTCCGGTCGGACCGGCACCGACGATCAGCACCTCCGTGAAACTGGAGCGATCCACCATGCTATTTACCTACCTTAGGTATTATTTATGTCGACGCCCGAATCCGGCGAGTCGATTCGGATGGAGCTATAATATACCTAACTTAGGTATCTATCAACGGAGGGCTGATGACCAGCGAGAACGACGCTCTGCTCGGACTATTGCCGCGCATGACCCGGCTCAGTGCCACACTCGGTCGCGGTCAGTTGTTCGAGCGGGCGACCACCTCGGCCGGAATCACAGTGGAGCGACCCGCGATGACGATCCTGGTGATCCTCGAGGCGGCCGGTCAGCCGCTGCGGGTCGGCGAGATCGCGACCCGCATGCAGGTCGCAGGCCCGCACGTCACCCGGCAGTTGAACGGGCTCGAGCAGCGCCGACTGGTCCAACGCGTTCCGGATCCCGACGACCAACGAGTCCGCCTGATCACACTCACCCCGTCCGGGGAGAAACTCGTCGGCCGCTACCTGCAGGTCGTCAACGGCTGGTTCGGTCAAGCACTGTCCGCGTGGCCCGAATCCGACCAGCGCGAACTCGTCCGACTACTCGGTCGCCTCGTCGAGGATCTCGCGGCGCACTTGGACACCGTTGTCGACGGTGACACGGACATCGAATAGTCAGCGTTCACGACTGTCGAGATGTCGCGGAGCCGGTCAGACGCTGGATTTGTCGGGTCCAGCTGTCGGGGTCGGCGAGCAGTTGGTTCGCGGGCGTCATCCAGCACTCGGCGAGCAGGTCGTAACCGATCCGGCCGATCTCGGCGTGTCGGGGCCACCGCTCCTGTGTCCATGCCGGTTCATCGCGGAATGCGGCGACACCGCTGAGGTGGTTGCCGACGAGTTCGAATTGGAGATCTCGGCGCAGGCGCAGGGGGGTTGAATCGGTGGGTGGTTTTGTGCGCAGTGTCTCGAGCAGGTTCGACGCCACCCGCAGCACTCGCGATTCGTTCCAGCGCAGGTCGTGGCGATGGGCGCGGGGCACGATCGTCCACATCGCCATCACCGCGACCAGTGCGCCGACCAGCGTTTCGATCAACCGATCGCGGATCGGCACCACTATCGGCCCGCCCAGTGAGCCGCTGATGAGCAATGCCAGCGGCGTGATGAAGATGACGGCGATGCCGTAATTGCGGGCCACGAACAGATCCGTCAGGAACATCAGCGCCATGAGGACCAGCACCAGAACCACGCCCGACGGCGACAACGCGTGCATGACCGCGAACACCGCCAACCCGATGACCGTGCCGCCGACGCGATGCAGCGCGCGCACGGTGCCGACGATTCGATCCGGCCCCAGATTGAGTACCAGCACCGCGGTGATCACTGCCCAGTCCGGTCGGCCCAGGTCGAGTAGCACGCTGAGACCGCCCGCGATCCCGGCGGCGGCCAGCGTGCGCAGCGCGGTTGTCGCCGCATGCGATCGAATCGTGAGCGAGCGCCGCAGCCGCTCGGCGATCGTCGGCCGCGTCATCGGCACCGGTATGTCGAGTGCGGATTCGTCGTCGGCCGCTCCGATGAATCGACGGTGTGCGGTCAGCATCGTCTGGACGATCCCCGAATCCGGTGCGCGAGCCGGCAGACCCGCGTCGTGGACGGTTGCCCAGGCGGTATGCATGGCCGCGCCCGCCACATGCCGCTCGGCGGCGGACGGCTGCGCGCGTTCCAGGCATTCGAGGTAGGCATCGACGGCTCGCAGACCCGCTGCCGCCGCGGTCTTTTCCGGCGCGTGCGCATCGCGCAGCAGCGGACTCATCGAGACCAGCACCGAACTCAGCACCCCGAGCGCGGTGTATCCCACGATCACCGGCACCGAAACTCCAGCGGATGCCATCCGCATCGCGACCGCGCAGGCCAGGACGAAGAAGAACATGCCGGGCGGCCCGGCTCGGCCTGCGACCATGACGTAGCTCGCGACCAGGGCGACCACGGAAAGCGCCGCAACGATGATGATTCCTTGCCCCAGATCGTGGCTGCCGACTACGGCCCCGATAGCCGCGGCCGTCAGGAACCCCGCACCCGCGAGCAGCACTACCCGCCAACGCATCCGATATGCGCGTCCCTCACCGTAGAGCACCGCGAACGCCCCGAGCGCGACGATCATCGCCTGCTGCTGATGACCCACCGCCAGCACGATCAGCGCGGGCAGCCCGAATGCGATCGCCGACCGCGCCGCCACCGCCCACCGCCAACCCGGATGCGCCGAGCCGAACAGCAGTGCCCGCCGCCGCGGTGGCGTCGGCACCGGGTGGTGCGATCGGTCGAACGGTACGTCCTCCACCAGGCCATTCAACACCGACGCCGAATACGCACTGGGTTCGCAGGCCACCGAATATGAGGTGGACAACCGACCATCGGGTTTTGTGTGTCGGGTCACATGCGCGGACCTTTTCCTCTAGCGTGGGCACGGTTGATGCCGAGAGGGGTCGTGGATGCGTACGGGGATGCTGGAATTGGTGCGGTTGCGGGCGCTGGTCGAGGCGGGGGAGATCGACACCGTGCTGGTCGCCATGACCGATATGCAGGGGCGGTTGCAGGGGAAGCGTTGTGCCGCAAGGTTTTTCCTGGACGAGATAGTGTCGCACGCGACCGAGGCGTGTAACTATCTGCTCGCCGTCGATGTCGAGATGACGACGGTCGACGGATACGCGATGTCCTCGTGGGACACCGGCTACGGCGACTTCGTGCTGCGGCCGGATCTGAGCACCTTGCGGCTGGTGCCGTGGCAGCCGGGCACCGCGCTGGTGCTGTGCGATGTCGAGCAGGTGGATCCGGCGAACAAGCCGGTCACGGTGTCGCCGCGGCAGGTCTTGCGGGCGCAGCTGGATCGGTTGGCCGAGCGCGGGTTGCGGGCGTTCGTCGGGACCGAACTGGAATTCCTGGTCTTCGACGACAGTTACGAGGCCGCGTGGAATTCCGGATATCGCGATCTGCGGCCCGCGAACCAGTACAACGTCGACTACTCGATGCTGGGCACCGCGCGCATCGAGCCGCTGCTGCGGCGCATCCGCAACGAAATGGCCGGTGCCGGCCTGTATGTCGAGTCGGCCAAGGGCGAATGTAATCCGGGCCAGCACGAGATCGCGTTCCGCTATGACGAAGCGCTCATCACCTGCGACAACCACAGCATCTACAAGAACGGCGCCAAGGAGATCGCCGCCCAGGAGGGGCGCAGTCTCAGTTTCATGGCGAAATACAATGAGCGCGAAGGCAATTCGTGCCACATTCACTTGAGCATGCGCGGTGAATCGGGGGAGGCGGTATTCGCGGGCGACGGTCCGCACGGCACCTCCTCGCTGATGCGGCATTTCCTTGCGGGACAACTGGATTGCCTGCGCGAGTTCACCTATCTGCTCGCACCGAATATCAACTCCTACAAGCGATTCGTGTCCGGCAGTTTCGCGCCGACCGCGCTGGCGTGGGGACGCGACAACCGGACCTGTGCGCTGCGCGTGGTGGGGGAGGGCCCGTCGTTGCGGTTCGAGAACCGGATTCCGGGCGGCGATGTGAATCCGTACCTGGCCGTGGCCGCGACCATCGCGGCCGGGCTGCACGGCATCGAGCACCGGCTGCCGCTCGAGCCGGAGTTCCACGGGAACGCCTACCGCTCTCAGCGTCCGCGGGTGCCGCGTACGCTGCGGGAAGCGGCGCAATTGTTTGGCGAGAGCAAGGTGGCACGGACAGCGTTCGGCGACGACGTGGTGGACCATTATCGGAATGCGGCACAGGTCGAGCTGGACGCCTTCGACGCCGCGGTCACCGATTGGGAGCGAATCCGTGGTTTCGAGCGGCTCTGAGGTTTCACCCGAACCCCGTCCGATCATCGGCCTGCCGACGTATGTGGAGCAGACCCGGTTCGGCACCTGGGATGTGGAGAGCGCGGTGCTGCAGCACAACTACGTGCGGATGGTGGAGCGCGCGGGTGGCATCCCGGTGCTTCTTCCGCCTAACGGGGTGGCGCGCGCGGAGCTGATCGATCGGCTCGACGGGCTGGTGCTGACCGGCGGCGCCGATGTCGACCCGGCGCGCTACGACGCGCCACCGGATCCGGCGCTCGGCCCGCTCAAAGCCGATCGCGACGAGTCCGAATTCGCCCTGCTCGCCTTGGCGCGCGCCGCCGGTCTGCCGATCCTCGCGATCTGCCGTGGCCTGCAGGTGGTCAATGTCGCGTTCGGCGGCACACTGATCCAGCATCTGCCCGATCTTCTCGGCAATGACGACCATTCCGGAACGCCGGGCGGCTTCTATCCGACCCGGGTGTCGACGGTGCCGGGCAGCCGCGTCGCCGCCATTACCGGACCCGAGGTGAAGGCGAACTGCCACCATCATCAGGCCATCGCCATCCTGGCCGAAGGCCTGGTCGCGACCGCGCGCACACCGGACGGCACGATCGAGGCGGCGGAGATGACGGACGGCTCGTTCCTGGTCGGTGTGCAATGGCATCCGGAGGCGGACGCGGCCGATATCCGGCTGATGCGGGCACTGGTCGAGGCGGCGGCGACATATCGAAGGGAACGGAATCCGTGACGACAACGCAGGTGGTCAACCCGGCGACCGAGCAGGTCGTCGCGACGCTCGAACTGGTGGGCGCGGCCGAGACCGACGCGGCCATCGAACGGGCGCAGCGCGCGGCCGTGAGTTGGCGCGAGGTCGCACCCGGCGACCGGGCCCGGCTGCTGCGCCGGTTCGCCGAGGCCGTCGACGCGAATCTCGAGCAGTTGGCGCAGTTGGAGGTCGCCAACGCCGGGCACACCATCGGCAATGCGCGCTGGGAGGCGGGCAATGTCCGCGATGTGCTGCATTTCGCCGCCGGCATCCCGGAACGGCTACTGGGCAACCAGATTCCGGTCGCGGGCGGAGTGGACATCACCTTCCACGAACCGCTCGGCGTGGTCGGCGTGATCGTGCCGTGGAACTTCCCGATGCCGATCGCGGCATGGGGTTTCGGGCCCGCGCTGGCCGCCGGGAACACCGTCGTGCTCAAACCCGCCGAACTGACCCCGCTGACCGCGATCCGGCTCGGCGAACTCGCGCTCGAAGCGGGGTTGCCAGCGGATGTCTTCCAGGTTCTGCCCGGTAAGGGTTCGGTGGTCGGGCAACGGTTCGTGACCCATCCCGCCGTGCGGAAGGTGGTATTCACCGGCTCTACCGAGGTGGGTAAGCAGATCATGGCCGGGTGCGCGCAGCAGGTGAAGCGCGTGACCCTCGAATTGGGCGGTAAGAGCGCCAATATCGTATTCGCCGATGCCGATCTGGAGCGTGCGGCCGCGACCGCACCGTATGGCGTCTTCGACAATGCCGGGCAGGACTGCTGTGCGCGTTCCCGGATTCTGGTGCAGCGCAGTGTATTCGACCGATTCCTCGAGCTGCTGGAACCTGCCGTGCGCGGCGTGCAGGTCGGTGACCCGGGTGCGGAGTCCACCGAGATGGGTCCGCTGATCTCGGCCGCGCACCGGGCTCGCGTCGCCTCGTTCATCGAGCCGTCGACCAAGGTCGCGTTCACCGGTACCCAGATCGACGGACCCGGATTCTGGTATCCGCCAACGGTTGTGCTGCCCGACGCGCCCGCTGATCGAGTGCTGACCGAGGAAGTGTTCGGCCCCGTGGTCGCGGTGGTCCCGTTCGAGGACGAGGCCGACGCTCTGCGTATCGCCAATGACACCGAATACGGTCTGTCCGGCTCCATCTGGACCAATGACGTCGGCCGGGCGCTGCGGGTGTCGCGCGGTGTCGAGGCCGGCAACCTGTCGGTGAATTCGCATTCCTCGGTGCGGTATTGGACGCCGTTCGGCGGATTCAAACAGTCCGGGCTCGGGCGCGAACTCGGACCCGATGCGGCACTGGCCTTTACCGAGACCAAGAACGTTTTCATCGCCACCAACTGATCGCCACCAACCAATCGAGTAGGAGATGCGTTGCAGCGCTTACAGGATCGAGTCGCCGTCGTCACCGGTGGCGGCAGCGGTATCGGCCTGGCCACGGTCCGCCGGTTCGCCGCGGAGGGCGCCAAGGTCGTCGTCGCCGATATCGACGTAGTCGCGGGGGAGGCCGCGGCCGAGGAGGTCGGCGGACTGTTCGTCAAGGTCGACGTCACCGACGAGGCTCAGGTCGAGGCCCTGTTCCAGACCGCCGTCGACACCTACGGCGGACTCGATATCGCCTTCAACAATGCGGGCATCTCACCGCCTGAAGACGATTCGATCCTCACCACCGGTATCGACGCCTGGCGCCGGGTACAGGAGGTCAACCTGACCTCGGTGTATCTGTGCAGCAAGTACGCCATCAACCACATGCTCGAGCGGGGTAAGGGCTCGGTGATCAACACCGCGTCCTTCGTCGCCGTCATGGGTGCCGCGACCTCGCAGATCTCCTACACCGCATCCAAGGGCGGTGTGCTCGCGATGAGCCGCGAACTCGGTGTGCAGTTCGCCCGCAACGGAATTCGCGTCAACGCGTTGTGCCCCGGACCGGTGAACACCCCCTTGCTGCAGGAGTTGTTCGCCAAGGATCCCGAACGGGCCGCGCGTCGGCTGGTGCACATCCCCGTCGGCCGCTTCGCCGAGCCGGAGGAGATCGCCGCCGCCGTCGCATTTCTGGCCAGCGACGACTCCTCGTTCATCACCGCGTCGCAGTTCCTGGTGGACGGTGGTATCTCCGGCGCATACGTCACGCCGTTGTGAAGGTACGGTTGGAGTGGGCGGGCTCCTGCGTACAGACCAGGATTCGCCATTCGTCGCCGATCAGAGGAGGCTCGTGAGATGAGTACGGAAGATGGGCGATCGCCCGGGCTGTTCAGTCACGACGCCCTGCCGTTGGAACCGTCGGTGGAAACCGCTGCGTCAAGTGGTGGCGGCGCGGACTTCCGTCCGGTGTTCAGCCGCTCCGACGGCAGCGCGCCCGGCTCGTATCCGCAGCCGGAGCAGGGGAACTGAGGACGCGTAGCGCCCGCCCAACCGCGGCGCTACGCGCACAGTGATAGTCGAGGTACGGGTAACGCCCCGGCGTTACCCCGCACTCAGTCCACAACCATCTCGTGACACCTCCGCGACAGCGGGGAATCCGCAGCTCCTGACGGTTTCTCTGGCTTCAACGCCGGCCGCGGGTCGCTGACCGACGCTGCTCGATTCCGGACCCGTCCGCTCACCTGTTTCGCCAGGTGGACGACGGGTCGGTGTCGCACGCTCATCGGGTTTTCGCCCACGCTGCGGTACAGCCGCGCAACCGACCACACGGTCGCGCACAGCAGCAGCCCGTTGCGCAGTGTCAGAACCAGCACTCCCGGCCAGCTGCCGGTGGCCACCCGGTCGTAGACGAACGGGAATTCCACCTGGCTCACCAGCGCCGCAGCCAGCACCAGCAGCTGCACGGGCCGCTGCGTGGACCGCGCGTCGAGTGCGCAGACCGCGGCCACCTTCGCCATACGCCGCACGACGGCATCGACTCGTCACGAGAATGATGTGGTAGATCGGAGTGTGGTTGCAATGTTGTTCGGTCGCGCGGTCGAAACCGAGCTGATCATGTCGTTCGTCACCGGCGGGCCCGGCGGTGCCGCGGTGCTTGTGCTGACCGGCGAAGCCGGTGTCGGCAAAACCGCTCTCCTGGATACGGCCGCCGAGATCGCGACCCGGCACGGTTCTCGAGTGCTCCGGGCGGCTGCGCTGGAGTTCGAAGCCGAGTTGCAGTTCGGTGCCTTGAATCAACTCCTGCAGCCGATGATCGGCGGCATCGACGGTCTCGACGCGCCGCACCGCGGGGCGATACGCACGGTGCTGGGTCTGGCGGCCGGCGCTCTCCCCTCCCAGCTGATCGTCGGTGCCGCGACCTTGGCGCTCCTGCGTGCCTGGGCCGAGGCCGAGGGGTCGCCGGTGCTGTTGGTCGTCGACGATGTGCAATGGCTGGATCTGTCCAGCAGCATGGCACTGATCTACGCGCTGCGGAGGCTGGCCGGCGCTGAGGTCCGGTTGCTGGCGGCGACCCGGGTCGATGCCGATGACGCGTTCATGCGCAGCGGGTTTCGCGTGCACGATGTCGCGCCACTGGACGACCTCAGCGCCGAGGAATTGCTGACGACGGCATATCCCGCGTTGTCGGCGGTGGTGCGACGGCGGCTGCGCGCGGACGCCCGCGGGAATCCGCTGGCGCTGCTGGAGCTGCCAACGACCTTCGAAATACAGGACGCCACAGCACGTCTGCCGGAGGTGCTGCCGCTGACGCGGCGGTTGCAGACGCTGTTCGCCGAGCGGCTCGAAAGCCTGCCGGAAGATACCCGGCGGATGCTGTTGTTCGTCGTCCTCGCCGGTACCGAGAACAGCACGACCCTCGGGGATTGTGTCCCCACCCCGGAGGGCCGAGACGATCTGCCGCCCGCCGAGCGGGCCGGAGTCGTGCGAGCGAATCCGCGCACCGGCCGGCTCGAGTTCCGCCATCCCTTGATTCGCTCGGCCGTCGTGGAGCAGTCGACCAGTGCGGAGCGCAGAGCCGCGCACCGCATTCTCGCCGACGCTTTCGCGCGATCGCCCCAGCGGCGGGCTTGGCATCTCGGCCAAGCCGCCACCGGCCCCGACGAGGACGTGGCGGGACTGCTCGAAGCGGTATCGCAGCAGATGGTCCACGATGGTGACAGCGGGCGGGCGACCGCGACGATGCTGCGGGCCGCCGAACTCAGTCCAGCCGACAGTGACCGTGCGCGCCGCACCGCACGGGCCGCCTATTTGGGATCGTTGATCACCGGCGAACTCTCCGATACCGGTCGATTGCTCCGCGACACCCCTGATTCCGGGACGAGCGGCCAGTCCTTGGCGGTGGCCCTGGCCGCGTCCTTCCAACTGCTCAACAACGAAGGTGATGCCGCGACCGCGAGCCGACTGCTACTGGCCGCGCTGCGGAACACCGCCGACCTGGAACCGGACGAGGAAACAGTCGTCGAGGCGCTGCACACGCTGCTGTACATCGGGTTCTACAGCGGCAGGCAGGAGTTGTGGCCCGATATCCGCGATGCCCTCGATCGCGTACTGCCGCGCCCGGCCGACACACTGTCACTGCTCAGCGGTCCGTTCGTCGATCCGGTGCACACCGGGGCGAAAGCCTTGGCCGATCTCGATACGGCGCTGGACGAGCTGCGGTACTCCTCGGACCCGGTGCGCATCGTGCGCGTCGCGACGGCGGGCTCCTACCTGGATCGGGTCGGACGAGTTCGAGAACCGCTGCAGCGCGTGATCGAGGACGGCCGCGACGGCGGTGCGGTGGCGAAGGCGATCGAGGCGCTGTTCCTGCTCGGCATCGACGACTTCGCCTGCGGCGCATGGGATCAGCTGATCGACGCCACCACCGAGGGCCTGCGCCTGTGCGCCGATCTCGGTTACCTGCTGACCGCGGGACCGGGGCAGTTCCTGCGCGGACTGGTCGCCGCGGCGCGCGGGGACGCCGAAATGGTCGACCAGCTCGGCGAGCAACTGCTGCTCTGGGCCGCCCCGCGCAAACTCGCGACCTTCGCCGCCTATTCCTCCCACCTGCGGTGCCTGTACGCCCTCGGTACCTCGGCATTCAGCGACGCGTACCGGCACGCGGTCGCGATCAACCCGCCCGGGACCTTTCTGCCGCATACACCCCACGCGCTGTGGCTGGTACTCGACCTCACCGAAGCGGCGGCCCGCAGCGGACGAATCGAGGAGGCGCGGGCGCACGCGCGTGCCGCGAATTCGGCTGGGCTGGCGGAGCTTTCACCGCGACTGGAAATGATCACCAATGCGGCGCTTGCGGTCGGTCACCCGGACGAGGCGAGGTCGCTGTTCGAGGCAGCCCTGGCCGTACCGGGTATCGAGCGCTGGGTGTTCGATCGAGCGCGCATCGAACTCCTCTACGGTGAACACCTGCGCAGGGAACGCGCGACCGCGGCGGCCAGAACCCATCTCGGCACGGCCGCAACGGTTTTCACCCAGCTCGGGGCCGAGCCGTGGGTGCGCCGAGCGCAAGCCGAACTGCGCGCTGCCGGTGAGACCGCACCGGCGCAAGGATCCACCGCGTTGACGCCACGCGAGCAGGCGGTCGCCGAACTCGCCGCCAAGGGTTTGACCAACAAGCAGATCGGTGAACAGCTGTTCTTGTCGGCGCGCACGGTCTCGACGCATTTACATCGTGTCTTCCACAAACTCGGGGTCACTCGCCGTGGCGCATTGCGTGATGCGATAGAGCGCCGGGCCGAATCCGGCCAGTGATCGCGCGGTCTCGGCTACCTACGTCATTCGACGGATTCCGGACGGCGCGGACCGCTCTAGTTTCGTTGGTGTCCGACAATCCTTCGAACCGAGGAAACCGATATGCCTTCGACCGACAAAACCGTAGTACTCGTCCACGGCGGGTTCGTGGACGGCTCCGGCTGGCGAGCCGTATACGACGAGCTGACCCGTGACGGCTACCAGGTCCGTATCGTGCAGAACCCCACCAAGTCACTGGCCGACGACGTGGCCACCACCCGGTCGGTGCTCGATGATCTCGACGGACCGGCAGTGCTGGTGGGGCATTCCTACGGCGGGGCCGTCATCACCGAATCCGGTCTGCACGACGCGGTATCCGCGCTCGTGTACATCGCCGCCTTCGCTCCGGACAAGGGTGAGTCGGTGAACTCGCTGATCGCGGGTTTCCCGCAGGACGGCCCCCAGCCCCCGATCCTGCCGCCGCGGGAGGGCTACCTGTTCCTCGACCGGGCGAAGTTCCACGACTCCTTCGCCGGGGACCTGTCGGCCGCCGACGCCGCTTTTCTCGCCGATGCCCAAGTTCCCTGGGGGCTCGACGCCCTCGGCGGAACCATCAGCGAGGCAGCTTGGCGGATCAAGCCGAGCTGGTATCTGCGTGCCACCGATGATCGGATGATTCCTCCCGCGGCCCAAGGGTCGATGGCCGAACGCATCGGGGCGACGGTCCACGAAACGCCGGGCAGTCACGCCGTCTATGTGTCCCGTCCGGGGACCGTCGCCGAAATCATCCGCGCCGCAACGCAATAGCATCAGTCTGAGCTCGCTGCTTTCCGCACGAGCTCGCTGATCATCGCCTCGTCGGCGGCGGTCAACTTGGTCAGGGCGAAGGCGGTCGGCCACACGGTGCCGTCATCGAGGTTCGCGATGTCGTTGAAGCCCAGCGTCGCGTACCTCGATTTGAACTTCTCCGAGCTTTGGAAGAAGCACAGGACCTTGCCGTCCTTGGCATACGCGGGCATCCCGTACCAGAGTTTCGGTGCGAGGGACGGTGCGCTGGCCTTGATGATGGCGTGGAGCCGTTCGGCCATGGTGCGATCGGCTTCCGGCATCTCGGCGATCTTGGCGAGCACATCGCTTTCCCCGTCCGCCTTCGACGCGCGGGAACCGCGGCGTGCGGCCGTCTTCAGTTCCTTGGCGTGCTCTTTCATCGCGGCTCGTTCATCGTCGGTGAATCCCACGGAGGCCTTGTTCTTGGTGGTGGTGCCGCTGGCGGACTTCTGCGTGTCGGTCATTGCCGGTTCCTCCGTGTCGGTGTCGATGGGGACGAATCTCATGCTAGGGAGCTGACACGGTCGGCTGCTTCTTCAAAACTGATCGATCGATATCCGGGCATGACGGCCTACCATTGCCTGAGATCCGATTCATCCGGTCTAGGAGCGGCATGGCTGTGCCCGGCGAGGTTGGAGCCGAAATCGGTTGGAAACGGGCGATCGTCGACCGCGACGTTCCGTCCGCCCTCATCGCGCGGGCGCGGCGCAACGGCGGCATCATGCGGGTCAGGGTGCCGTTGCCCGGCCGGTTCTGGCTGATCACCGATCCCGACCTGATCGACCGTGTGCTGCGTACCGGTGCCGGCGAATTCGATAAGGGTGGCCCGATCTACCGGATCATCCGCAATGCGACCGGTGACGAGGGTCTGTTCGCGGTCAACGATCCGCAAACGTGGCGGATATTGCGTGAACATACGAATCCCGCGTTCGCGGCGGGCAATCTGACGGCGCTCGCGCACGAGAGTGTCCGTCGATTGATCGATCGGATCGACAGCTGGAGCCCCGATCGAGGCGTCGACGTATTCACCGAATTCAAACTGCTCAACGTGGAGCTGCTGGCACAGCATCTCTTCGGGCAGGCCGTCGACTGCGCGACACTGGTGCGACTGGCTCAGCCGATCTTCGACAGCCAGCGCAAGCAGTGGTTCCGGATCGGCGGCGGCAGATACCAGCGCGCCATCGCGGCCATGGACACCGAGGTCCACGCCATCATCGACCGGCGGCGTTCCTTGGACGACTGCCACGGTGACCTGCTCGGACACCTGCTGCAGGCGCGTCCGGACATTCCGGTTCAGCGGATACGCGATCAGGTGGTCAGCCACTTGATGGCGGGTTTCGACAGCACGGCCTGTGCTCAGGCGTGGGCATGCGTGCGGCTGGCCGACCATCCCGCCGAGCTGGCCGAATTGCGGACCGAAGTCGAAGCGCTGGGTGGTTGCGCACCGACCGCGGCCGACCTCACCCGAATGCCGCTGCTCACCACGTTTTTCGGCGACGTTGTGGCGCAGCGGCCGTCGTTCCCGCTCATCTTCCGCAATGTCGCGGCCGATACCGAACTGGCCGGTCGCGCGCTGCGTCCGGGGGACCAGCTGTTCATCGCGCCCGGGCCCGCCGGCCTGCCGTTCGGCATCGGCAGACGAAAATGCATCGGCGAACCGCTGGCGCTGCTGACCGGCGCACTGTCCATCGCGGTGTTGCTACAGCGGTTCGGCCGGTGGCAGCGCATCCGGCCGGGCGACCAGCAGGTTCGCTACGCGACCACGGCCCCGCCGCGACACAGCGAGATCCGCTTCACGCCTCGAGCTCAAACCCCTTGACGGTCTGTCGGGGCATCGCACGGCGAGCAGAGCGCGTCAGTCGCTGCTGTCCCGACGGGAACATCCGTCGCGATAGCAGCAGCCGTCATCCTCCCTCCCCGCTGATCACACGGCGTGACCCACCAGGAATCAGCGACCACACCGAGACCACCGGTGGCGCGCTCGGGTCGCCGCCAGAACAGCCGCGTCAGTGCGTGGCGAGTGCGTCGAGGATCATCGGCCGCGCTGTCGCGAGCGCTTGCTGCCAATAGGGCCAGGTGTGCGTTCCGTTGACGATGTCGATGCGAGCGGGGATTCCGGACGCGATGATCTGATCACGGAACATCTGGGTGGCGGTCAGCGTCATCGCCTCGAGGGCCATCGCGTTCACCGTATTGCCGATGCCGTATGGCAGGTCGAGCGGACCGGGCTGGCCATCGCCGGTCGAGACGTATATGGGCAGTCCGCGCAGCAACTCTGCCTGCACCGTGGCATCGTTGCGGCTCCACGCGGGGTCACCGGCCGGTCCCCACATATCGTCCACATTGAAGTTGCCCTCATCCAACATGGCGGCACGCATCGCTTCGCTCCAGAGCGGAAACGTCGGGTGCAGGAATCCGGAAAAGGATCCGGCGAACTTGAACTGGTCGCGATGGTGGCCCGCCAGCACCAGCGCGGCGTTGCCGCCCATGGAGGCTCCGACGATGGCGTCGTTGGTTCGCGATACGCCGTACTGTGCCAGGTAGGCGGGCAGCTCCCGGGTGAGGAAGGTCTCCCATTTGTACGTCGTCGTCTGACGGTTGGTACTACTCGGCCGATACCAGTCGGTGTAGAAGCTCGACCGACCACCGACCGGGAACACCAGAGTGATGTCGTCGTTTGCGAACTGACGCAGCGCATCCGTATCGGTGGTCCACTGACTGTGATCGGCCGGCGCACGGAGACCGTCGAGCAGGTAGAGCGCCGCGCTCCCACCCCGAGCGGCCCACTGCACCTGAACTTCGATCGGCCCCATACTGGACGGCACGGAGAGTTCTTGGAAACCACCTACCGGTGTCGGCAATACGGGTGCGGCACCTGCCGCCGCCGCCCCGATCCCCGACACCAGCACACCTGCCGTTACGACAGCGCCGACCGTCCTCAGAAAACCACGAATTCCCCGCCGCTCACCAGATCGCACTGCCGCACCCACCCAGCCCTACTTTCCCGGGGCAGTAATCGAACAGCCCCGAATTCACGTGCCGCTCGGACCAAGCCACTTCCTACGCGCTCGCGACCCCACCACACCCGGGATCGAAAAGCCCATAGTAGTTCGTGCCGCGGCTACCTCTCGAGAGCGAGAACACGTCCGTGTGTTGTGTCTGCGGCAGGGACTGTCTAGACCACCCGCTCGAGCGCGCGCAGGTCTGCGTCCAGCTTCCTGAACAACCAATAAACGGCGACGAATGCGAGCCCGGAGGCCGCGCACAACCCCAGCACCGAATCGCGCACGAGCGGAAGCTCCACAGGTTCGAGGAAGCTGAATCCGGCCAGTACCGCGACCAGCGGCACCGACGCCGTTACCGCAAGATAGACCGTGGTTCTTCGACGCAGCGCACGAAGATCGGCGGAATCGCGCGCCGTCGTGCGGCCGTGGCGCAAATAGATGGGATAGACACAGTGGACGACGTAGAACGTGGAAAGGAAGAATGTGTAGGCAACGGAGATGGTGCCCGCCACCAGCACGGTCAGCGTCGCATGGACAAGCAGCCGCGCCGGCAGGTCGGTGAACCAGCGAATCAGCATCACCCCCGTCGCGGTTGCGAGAACCGCGGCCAGCAGGGTGTTCATCGCACACAGGTCGCCCCAAAATAGTGTTCGCGACCGCACCCGCGCGAGCATTGCCTCGTCGTAGCGTCTACCTTCGCGCAAGCCGCGAGGAACCGCGAGCAAATGACGCGACATGTATGCGTAGATGAGGACGGCCAGCGGAAAGGCACAGAGGAGGAACAGGATGACGCCCTTGTCGAGCTGTGAGTTGGTGGCATCGGACAGGCGCTCTCTGATCAGTCGCTGGACGTGCACAGCCATGTAGACCGTAGCCAGGCCGACGCCGACCAGCGAAGATACCCACAGGACGGGGGTGGGCCACCGTGAAAGTCGTGCCCGCCAACTGTTCGGCAGCGGATAGACAAGGTCGCGGGCCCTTTCCTCGAGGCACAAGTCGAACTGCTGGGCCAATTCCGAACCGCACGCGTAGCGGTCTTCGCGGTCAGGCGACAGACACTTCAGCAGCACTCGACGCAACGCCATGGGGCAATCCGGCGGAAGCTCCGACAGGAACTCCGGCTCAATGGGTCTGCGCCGCAGTTCGAGCATGCGGGCCAGCGACGTCTCCGACTCACCGGCGCAGGTTCCGTCCGCGAATGGGCGCCGTCCCGCGAGCAACTCCCACAGCATGACAGCCAGCGCGAAGATATCGCTTCGAGTGTCGAGGTCGGCGGCGGTCGCAGGCAAGTCCGGATGGCAGGCTTCGAGCTGTTCGGGCGACATATACGCCAGTGATCCGCCGAAGTACGCCAGGGGGTTTGTGCCATTGACGCGGTTGCTGAAGCTCACATTGAAGTCGGCCAGCTTCGGAATTCCCTCGGCGCTCAGCAGCACGTTCGCGGGTTTGATGTCTCGATGCAACACCCCTCGTTCGGATGCATGCTGAAGCGCATCCGCGAGTCGGCGGCCCAGCCAGGCGACGGTCTCCGGCCACGTCAGTGCGGCGGTCCGGGTCCGAATCGCAGATTCTGTCGGCCGAACCTCGCCCTTATCGGCAAGCACCTGGTCGATGGCATCGAGCAGCAGTTGCCCACTGCGGTGTTCCGACGAAGGCCTCGAGCGCATCGAGCGCAGCACGTCGAGCAGCGTTCCCCCCGGCAGGTACTGCATGTAGAGCAGCTTCAGCTCGCCATCGGCGACAAGTCGCTGGTCGTAGATGCGCACGATGTAGTCGTGGTCCAATTGGGCGAGGGTCTGCGGCTCATTGCCGTGGTTATGGGAAATCTTGACCGCGACCAGTCGCTGCATTGATTGTTGCCGAGCGAGATACACCTGGGCGAAGGCGCCGGCCCCGATCCTCATCAGGAGGTCGAAATCGTCGACATGGTCGCCGACGTCGATGGCGTCGAGCGCAACTTGGGCACTTAGACGAGTAATCATCGTGCTGCGGTAATCGCTCGTGAGCTGTGCGAGCTCAGGGCCGGCCGCCGTGGCGGTGGCCTCAGCGACCGTGGCAGCCGCATCGGCTGCGTGCGAACTGCGGCGCAGGGCGTGGAATTCCTCGTAGACCAGCTCGGCTGGAAGCGGACCATCTCGCAGCTCGGCAAATTCCGCACGGTATTCGATCAGTCGTTTGGGAAAGTTATGACGAACCCAGCGGTATTCGAGGTCGATCTTGATCAGTTCGATCAGAATCGTGCGCCGCTCAGCCGGTTCACCAGGTAGGTACGCCGACAGGTCTGGTGGGAACCCGGACGCCCAAGCCTCTGAAAACAGTGCCACGACAGTGGCGAGCGCTGTGCGGGTTCGTTCAGCTGAATCGACCAGATCGACCGGCTCGTACATCGGTAGCTCGAGATCAGCCCCAGGCGATCACGGCAGCGACACGTGATACAGCCTTGTCTCGGAGTCGCCCCACAGTATCTCCCTTCCGCCACACCCCCATGCTCAAGGGTATCGCTCCGATACGAGCGCAACGATAGGACAAGCAGTCCAGAATTCCAGGCTCCGTGGCCCGATTCGACCGGACGCAATCCAGGGCCGATAGGGAGGCGGCTGCTGCCGCCTTCCGGGAGGCGACGCAAACGCATGCGGCACCGCCGTCGATCCGTATCCGCTCGGCCCATTGTCGCGCAGCCACCGACGCGCGCGGCGGGGTTGCTGTGGCATGCGATGTTGCGGGGCAAGGTTTGTGATCTGTGTGCGCGCAACCGATGTTGCCGTTGTAGTCCACGGTTAACCTCACGTGTTTTCACGACACACCGATGTGAGGGAGCGCTGCATGACGACGTCTTATCCCGTGAACCTCAAGCACATCAAGGAGATTCATCCCGATATCGATCTACCGCTGCTCAACGACCTCGTTCGTCCGGAGCGCCCGATGTGGACACCGGCCGAACTTCGCGATCTGACCGATGCCGTGACGAGCGAGCTGACCGCGCGGTTGCTCGAGATCGTGCGATTCGACCCCGATCAGCGCTGGTGGGCACGGCTTGCGCTGACAATGGGTATGGAGCTGTGGTTGCTGTCGTGGACTCCTGCGCAGGGGACCGAACCGCATGACCATGGTGGAGCGGCCGGTTCGTTCAGTGTGTTGCTCGGTGAACTCGACGAGCAGTATCTGTTCCCACGCGGCCCGGTTACCTCTGCGGTGCGCGGAGTCGGCTCCACCGTGGCGTTCGGACCCGACCGGGCGCACCAGTTGCGCAACCGCAGCGACCAGCCGGCCGCGTCGGTCCACGCGTATTCGCCACCGCTGCGGCCGGTGCGGGAGTACCGCGTCCTGACCGATTTTGCCGGCGCATGACCGCCGAGGAGATGGTTGCCCGAGCGCGGGAGCGGCTGGTGCGGGTCAGTCCCGAGCAAGCCGATGCGCTGCGGACCGACGGGGCTCTGCTGGTCGACATCAGGCCGTACGCGAACCGGCTCGCCGAGGCCGAGATTCCGGGCTCGGTGGTGGTGGAGCGGATCGTGTTGGAGTGGCGGCTCGATCCGACCAGCGAATACCGCCTGCCGGGGCTCACCGCGGACACCCCGGTGGTGATCGTGTGCAACGAGGGCTACGCCTCCAGTCTGGCAGCCAGCGACCTATGTGACCTTGGGCTGCGCAATGTCACCGACCTCATCGGCGGTTTTCGCGCGTGGAAGGCGGCCGGGCTACCGGTGACCGCCGGTGGCACGTCCGCCGTGCCCTAGCCTCGTGAATGCACCGAGTTCGGTGGCATCGGGTGACTGGAATGGTGAAGCGCGTGGCATCCTCGCAAGCATGATCGAGAAGCGTCGAACGTTGACCCCCGCAATCCGGGAGCTGGCCGACGTCGTCAACGTCCCGAACTGACCGATACGTGTCGGGATTGCGATCTGAGGTTGCCGGGGTGCGGATGTGGTGTCTGCGGCATGGTGAATCGGAGAATGTCACCGGGGGCGTTGCCGGGGTTGTGCCGGGGGCGGAGCACACCGTTGCTGTCGTCGGCCATGTGGCCAGCCTGACCGTTGCGTTGGCGCGGCTTTGCGGTCTCGGGGCCCGGGTGTGGGGGATGCCGCTGCCGCATGCCGAGCCATTTCTCGTGGAATGGGACGGCAGGTTCTGGCGCTGCTCATCGTGGCCGGGTTAGACCTGCGGTGGCGCAAAGGGATTGCGGGCCTAGACTGTCGGGCGAGAAGGAAGGATCGCTGATGAAGCGAAATCTGAACTGTCCCTGTGGGGAAGCCATCGTCGGGACGGATGAGGACGACCTGGTGGAGAAGACGAAGAAGCACCTCGCGGAGAATCATCCGGGGCACGAGTACTCGCGGGACGAGATTCTGTTCATCGCTTACTGAATGCTTGTGCTGGAAAGCGCTGGGCCGCATGGCGACTCAGCGCTTTTCCGATGAGGCAGGTTTACTGCGGTGAGCCAAGGCGGGCGCCGCCGTCGACTCGCACCACGATGCCGGTGGTGAAGGTGTTGTCGATGAGGAATTCGATGGCCTTGGCGATATCGTCGGCGGTGCCGACGCGGCCGACGGGGGTGCTTGCCGCGATGCCCGCGAAGGCCTCGGCGCGGGCGGCGTCGGGGAGGAAGCTCCACCAGTCGGTGTCGATGACGCCGGGGGAGACGGCATTCACGCGGACGGGGGCCAGTTCGACCGCGAGTACGGGAACGACTGCTTCGACACCGGCGTTGACGGCCGCGAGGGCGGCGGTTGTCGGCATCGCGCCGCCCGCGGATGCGGCGGAGACCAGTGTGATCGAACCGCCCTGCGCGAGATGCGGCAGTGCCGACTGAATTGTCGCGATGTGCGGCAGCAGCTTGCCCGAGACGTGGGCCTGCAAGTGATCGAGGCCGAGTTCCCGGAACGGGGTGGTGCCGGACGGCCCGGTCACGGTCACCACGACATGGTCGACGGGACCGACCTCGGAAAACAGTCGGGCCAAATCCTTTTCGTCACGCGCGTCCACAGTCTGACCGGTGACCTCCGGACCCAACTCCGCCAGCGCGGCGGCGAGCCGGTCCTTGTCGCGTCCGGCAATAACGACGTTCGCCCCGTTCTCGGCGAGTCGACGAGCGGTCGCCAGGCCGATCCCAGAGGTCCCGCCAACGATGACGACTTTCACAACATCCTCCTGAAGTTCGGACCACGATGATTTTCGAACCACCGTGCCTCGTTAATATATTCGAGGCACGGTGTCTTGTAAAGTGACCCGCATGACAGGAACCCGGGGGCGCCCGCGCAGCGAGGACGCCAGGCGCGCGATCTTGCAGACGGCGCTGGAACTCTGTGAGCGCGACGGTTACCAGGACCTGACCATCAAGGCCATCGCGGACGGGGCCGGGGTCGGGCGGCAGACGGTCTACCGGTGGTGGCCGGATAAGGCGTCGATTCTGATCGAGGCACTGATCGGGTTGGCCGATGAGCATCCGGCGCTGCGGGCTCCGGACGAGGACGTGGATGTACTCGATACGGTCGAACGGCTGCTGACGATCACCTATGAACTTGCGCGGAAGGTGACGGGCCAGGCGCTGGTCGGGCTGATGGCGGACGCGCAACGCGACCGGTCGCTGTCGAATCGACTGCAGGAGGCCGTGATCGGCCCGCGACGAGCGGCGCTGCGCGCATTGCTGCAGCGCGGCGTCGACAGTGGCGAACTCACCGCGGCGGTCCCGCTGGAACTCGTCGTCGATTTCGCGTTCGGCGCGATGTGGTACCGCCTGCTCGGGCATCACGCACCGGTGAATGCCGCGCTCGCGAAGGATGTCACCACCGGCATCGCCGCCATGCTCGCCCCGAACACGCCGAGACACGAGACCAAGATTTAACGGAGCGTAATCGGAGCGAAACCTCGTGTGCTGACACTTGATGCAGCAGTGTGACGCGAGACACCTTACGCCACAGACACTTAGCGCTAGGGCGGGACTGGTGCGCGCCTGCCCGTGCAGATGAGGTAGCGCAGCATGTCACCGTATCCCGATTGGCTCAATTCTGGAGACAACACCTGGCAGTTGGTCGCCGCAACGCTCGTCGCGCTGATGAGCATCCCGGGTATCGCCATCCTTTACGGCGGTATCGTGCAACGGAAGTGGGCCGTCAACACCATCCTGATGGCCTTCACCGCCTTTTCCGCGGTCCTAGTGGTCTGGGTGCTGTGGGGCTTCGAGATGGGTTTCGGCGAACCGATGAAGCTCGGGCCCGGCATTCTGCGTGCTGCGGTCGGCGTGCCGCACACCATTCTCGGCAGCGATAATCAGAACCAGGCGGTCATACCGCTGCTCGACGGCCTGATGCCGAAGCTCCGATTCTCCGAAACCACGCTGGCCTACTTCCATTTCGCCTTCGCCGCGATCACCCCGCTGCTGTTCCTCGGCAGCGTTGTCGGCCGGATCAACTTCAAGGTGTGGCTGCTGTTCGTGCCGCTGTGGACGACCTTCGCCTATACCGTGAACGCCTTCCTGCTGTGGGGCGGCGGCTGGTGGGCCTCGATGGGCGCATTGGACTACAGCGGTGGTTACGTCATCCATTTGGCTGCGGGCACAACAGGTTTCGTCGCAGCCGCGGTCATCGGCCCGCGCCTGGCGCGTGACCGCGAACGAGCCGTCCCGAACAACCTGCCGATGGCTGCGGCGGGTGCGGGCATCCTGTGGCTGGGCTGGAACGGATTCAACGGCGGTGATATGTATTTCGGCGGTGCGAACGCCTCGCTCGCCGTACTCAACACCAACCTGTGTACCGCGGTGGCGGTCCTGGTGTGGGTGTTCTGGGATATGGTCGCCGGTCCGCAGCGCAAGCCCAACTTCCTCGGCGCGATCAACGGCATGATCGCCGGACTCGTGGCCATCACCCCGGCGGCCGGTTACGTCAACAGTTTCGGCGCGATGATCATCGGCGTGATCGCCTCGACCGTGGTGTGGCTGTCCTGGAACAAGTTGGGGCGCACCAGATTGTTCCGCAAGGTCGATGACACGCTCGGGGTGTTCCACACCCACGGTGTCGCCGGTTTGGTCGGTGGTCTGCTGGTCGGTGTGCTCGCCGATCCGCACATCATCGTGTATCTGGGCAACGGCAATGATATTGCGGACGTGGCGTTTTCGGGTTGGCTGTACGGCCATCACCCGAAACAGCTGCTCTGGCAGGCGGGTGCGGCCGCGACGGTGATCGTCTGGGACGCCTTCGTCACTTTCGTGATTCTGAAGATCTTGGGGTTGTTCATGAGTCTGCGCATGCCCGACGATGTATTGGAGACCGGTGACGTCGCGGCCCATGAAGAAGAGGCCTATCCGGACGAGACCCTGGTCTCCGCCCACCTGGGGATGTTCCCCACCGCGCCCGCCCTGCCCAAGCAGGCGCCCGACAAACCATCGGGTGAGGCGCCCGGGAATCAGGCGACCACGTGAATGCCACCATCCACCTTCAGGGCAGTGTCGGGTACGGCATCGATGACCCGATGAGCCCAGGTGACGGCGTCGACGCGAAGCTCATCACGTTGGTGCTTCCCGCCGCCCTCTTCGATCAGATCAAGCAGGCGCTGGCCATGTTCGGGGTGCGGCGGATGGTGGTCTGCCAGGTCTACCGGGTCGACGACCGGGGCAGCCGGGTCGAGCGCTATCGGGGCCAGCAGTTCGTGAGCGATGTCGAGGCGGGTCTGCGCATCGAACTGCTGGCCAAGAACGATGATGTCGCCGATCTGGTCCGGTTGGTCGAGCGGATCGGCGAGAACGCCGGGCCATCGGCGATCCAGATCTGGATGATCGACGCGCGATCACTGTGAGCACCTAGCTCGGTCCGCTTCGGCCGGCTGTCGGTAGTGCTGTCCGCCGGGGCATTCATCGGCTCGACAGTGCGGCGCTCGCGGCCTGACTTCAGCCTGTGGCCGTCCGCTTGGGCCATCACGGGTTTCATCGTGCTTGGCCTGCTGTACGTGCCGCAGCTCGCGACCATCAGCTCGACCTTTCCGGCGATCTTTCCCACCCACGTGCGCTATGCGGGATTCGCCCTGGGCTACAACGTTTCCACCGCGGCGTTCGGCGACACCGCACCGTTGGTCAACGAGGCCGCGATCGAGTCCACCGGATGGTCGCTGTTTCCCGCGGCATACATGGTGGGCGCCAGCCTGATCGGACTCGTCGCATGGTCGTTCCTACGCGAGACGGCGGGAACATCGTTGCGCGGCACCGCGGTTCCCGATACGGGTCATCCGACCGTACCGGTCGGCGCGGCGGCCGCGACCTGAGCGGTACGGAACCTGGGAGTCCGCTCGACAGCCGCTTCGGCCGCCTGCACCACACCAAGGGCGGCGAATCCATCCGGCACCTGTGCGCCGAATAGCAGATCGACCGGGGTCGTGCCGCCCCAGTCGGTCTGCTGCGCCGAATTTCACGGCTTCCAGTTGGTCTCGCGCACCCAGGTCCCCAGATCCATCAGCTTCGGATGGTCCTTGCGCAGTGCGGCGATGTCCAGCGGCTCGTCGGGCCGCTCGTTGAAGTAGTTGAACATCTTGCCCACCTGCTCATCGAAGGCGCGGACCTGTTCGATCGGCACCTGGACGCTGCGGGCGGGCAATCCCGCTACCGTGCCGAAGGTTTCGGCGATCTCGGGCGGGGTCAGCCGATCGCCCGCGATGGGGACGGTGCGACCGAGGAATTGCTCGGGCCGGTCGAAAGCGATGGCGGCGAATGCGCCGATATCGTGCACCGAGATCAGCGAAATCGGAATATCCGCGCGCACCGCGAGATTCAGCACGAGTTCCTGCTCGTCGAGCACCGGCCGATTGAACGCGTTGAAATTGTCCATGAAGAACACCGGGCGCAGTACCGTGGCCGGCAGGCCGAGCAAGTTGATATGCGCCGCGATCGCTTCCTTGGCCGCATAGTATTCGACGCCCGAATTCTCGCCCGCACCCTTGAGCGAGCTGTACACGAAATGTTCGATGCCGGATTCCTTGGCGATATCGGCCACCGCCGTGCCCCGCCGCTGTTCGGCCGCGCCGCCTTCGGCGGTGATGTGCATGCCGGTCATCATGGTCAGCATCATGAAGACGCCATAGGCGCCGTCCATCGCTGCCCGCACCGACGCGATGTCGTCCAGATCGCCTTCGATCAGGTTGGCGCCGCTCTCACGCAATGCGCGGGCCGCGGGCGCTGCCAGATCGCGGACGAATGCGTGTACCTCCCAACCGCTTTCGAGCAGTCGTGCGGTGGTTGCCCGGCCCTGCTGTCCGGTTGCGCCGATTACCAGAACCGGCCCTTTGTCGCCTGTCATGTCAAACTCCTTGTGCTGGGTGATCGTTTCTCGATCTCCTGTTGCACTCGACGTTAGAGACGGGCGGCGGGGCGGTCCTGTTACCGATACTGCTACCCAAAAGCGCTGTAATGCGAGGAATTGGTCATGAGCGATAACCACCGCGCCGAACTGGCCGCATTCCTGCGCGCGCAACGCTCCCGCCTGCGGCCGACCGATGTCGGTCTGCTGCCGGATATGGAGCCGGGCCGGCGGCGGACGCCGGGACTGCGCTGTGCGGAGGTCGCCGAACTCGCCGGGGTCACATGTTAGTTGAGCACTTCTTAAGTGCTTGCCTCGAGCCGGCGTGCATTTAGAACACCAATAGCGGCTTGCCGCCATGCACCGGCGCCTCAGCGAGCCGTACTGCGTCCGCGAATTCCGCCACCTCGAATGGCTGCCCCTCGGGCACATCCATCGTGCCATCGGCAACAAGCTCGACGGTCCGCTTCAACGACGCACTGATCGTTTCCTGCGGCGTCGCCGTGAACCAGCGATAGAGCCAGAAGCCCCGCACGGTCTTGGTCTCGTAGATCATCGAGCGGGCGAACAACGGGATGGTCAATTTGTCCGCATCGGTCTGACGATGTGTGGCCAGCGCGCCATAGACCAGCAGTTCGCCACCCGGTGCCAGCGAGCGGGACACGTCCGCGCCGACCTGGCCGCTGACGCAATCGATCGCCTTGGTCACCCCCTCCTCGCCCACGATGCGCGACACGCGTTCGCGAATATCCTCATCCTCGGTACAGATCACTGCCGTCCCGCCCAGCGCCAGGATTTCGTCGACCGCGGCGCGACGACGCACCACATTCAGCGTCTTGAACCCGAAATGCGTCCCGAGCTGGATGGCAAGCTGGCCGACCGTCGACCCGGCCGCCGTCTGCAACAGCCACTCGGCCGGCTGGACATTGAGTTCGTTCGTGACCAGCACCAGCGCGGTCAGCGGATTGGCGACCAGCTGGGCCGCCGTGGACAGGCTCATCGCATCGGGAACAGGAAGGGCGCGTGCCACATCGGCGACGATGTATTCCTGCCACGTCCCCGTCACACCCAGCGTGATCACCCGCTGACCGATGGACAGATTCTCGACACCTTCGCCTAATGCATCGACCGTTCCGACGGATTCCAGACCGAGCACGGTCGGAAACGTCGGAGCGAAGCCGTAGCGGCCGCGCAGGATATGGAGGTCACTCGCATGAACCGGTACAGCCTGCACCCGAATACGGACCTGCCCCGGCCCGGGCTCCGGAACTTGCCGCATCTCCAGGCGAAGTACTTCGGATGGTTCGCCAACAGCATGGGCAACAAGCACCTGCATAGATTGCATGAAATCGCCTCTTCTCAATTCGCAACCCGGAACAGCCCGGGCGCCGTGAATAGGAAGGGGTTGCTACGCACACCCGTTACTTGTCTCGCAGTGTAATTATATCTATTACAACAAGAAACGCTTAAGCGTAACTTTACTCGGCTTCTGACGATTCGGGATGTAATCGGTGGGTCTGTGACTGACAACCCGATCCCGGACTGAATTCCTGCCACGGTGGCAGGCAGAGAGAGCAATGTGTTCGCTGCGAATGCCCCCGGTTAGAGGAGTGTCGGGACCGGTGGCTCGAGATGCCTCGGGTCGACTTTTGTCGTTTTCGGTGTGTTGTAATCGGTTGTGCTGCATGATCTGTCTTCGCTCGGGCCCGCTGGCTGACCGAGGCCTCGGCGGCCGGGGTGTTCACAGCGGGGAGGCGGTCGCCGAGCGAGGCCGGGTTGGCTGCGATCGAAGGGACAGTCGTTGTGCGACAGGGTAATTGGATGAATTCCACTATGGCCACGATGTTGCAGAGCAGTCGCGCTCGGCGTGCTGACGGTGGTCGACGCTCGGAGGAGCGAGCAAGCCGAAGAGGTACTCGACCTTGTCGAGGAGCACGGAGTGCGGTATTTGTTGGCCGTCAACGAGTTTGATTGCGCGGAACGTTATGTGTTCCACGAAGTCCGCGAGGCGCTCTCGACCTCGCGCTGCGTACCCCTTTGGCCGCTCTGGACGCACGTGATCGGCGCACGTGCGTGCGATGCCCGATCGACCTCGTCGAGTCCTGTTTCATTCGCATCAGGAGTAACGCTTTGACCACCCCCATCGGATCGTCGGTCGGCGCCGACGTCCCACGCATTGCGATATACACCCCGGAATACGCTGCGGACCCACACCGCGTCTATCGCGAGATGCGCAGCCGCTATGGCTCTTTCGCGCCGGTGGAGCTGGCTCCGGGGGTGCCCGCCACCTTGGTGATCGGGTACCGCGAGGCCGTGCGGATCCTCCACGATCCCGAACATTTCCCGGCCGATCCGCGGGTGTGGGAACGGTCAATTCCCGACAGCTGCCCGGTCAAGCCTATGATGAGGTGGTATCCGGGCGTGGCGCGCAATGCGGGCGCGCTGCATGCTCGATACCGGCAAGCCAACGTCGCGGCGATCGACGGCGTCGACCTGTATGGCCGGCAGGCCGCAGTGGAGAAGACGGCCACCCGGCTGATCAATACCTTCTGCGAGGTCGGCGAAGCCGATTTGCTCAGTCAATACGCGTTCCCTCTCGTTTTCGCGGGCCTGAACGAGATGTTGGGCTGTCCACCGGCGTTGGGCGAGCGGGTCGCGACCGGCATGGCCCACCTCTTCAACGCCATCGACGACAACGCAGATTTGGGTATGAAGATGCTCAGTGAAGCGCTGTTAGAGGTGGTCGCGCTGAAACGCGCTGAACCCGGCGACGACATGGTCACCCGATTTGTGCAGCACCCAGCCGATCTCAGTGAGGAGGAGATATTGGTGAACGTCATCAGCATGTACGGTGCCGCGCTGGAGCCGCAGCAGAACCTGATCGCCAATACGCTGCTGCTGATTCTCACCGATGACCGGTTCGGCGGTGACGTGCTGGGTGGCAGTCTGTCGACGCGCGACGCGATCGATGAGGTCTTGTTCACTGACCCGCCGGTATCCAACTACGCCACTAGCTATCCGCGGCAGCCGATCCTGATCGGCGACACCTGGCTGCCTGCGCACCAGCCTGTGGTCATCAGCTTGGCTGCTTGTAATGACGACCCCGTGCTCTCCGACGGAGAGCTTCGGGGTAATCGTTCGCATTTGGCGTGGAGTCTCGGGCCGCACGCGTGCCCCGCCACGCCGTTGGCGTCCCTGATTGCGCAGGAGGCTATCGACCAGCTGCTCGATGCACTACCGGAGATGCGCCTGGCTGTCCGGGCCGAGAAAATGACTTGGCGGCCGGGTCCGTTCCACCGGGCGCTGGCGGCGTTGCCAGTGGTCTTCCCCAAATCTCCGCCATTGAATGTGCCTTAGACCGTGTCTCATGTCGCTGATTTCACCTTCGCGAGTTTCTTGTAGCCGGTGAGCGGCGAGGGTGAGGTAGCCCAGGAAGTGCGTAGCCTTGCGGTCGTAGCGGATGTTGAGCCGGTGGTAGCCGGTCAGCCTGGAAATTGTTCGTTCGATGACCCAGCGGTGAAGGCCGAGGCGGTCGCTGGATTCGACGCCCTTGCGGGCGATCCGGACGTCGATCCTCCGATCGCGGACCCATCGGCGCAGCTCGGTGTGGTCGTATGCCTTGTCGGCGTGCAGCTTTGTCGGTCGGCGTCGCCGTGGCCCGCGCCGCGACCGCACCGCCGGAATCGCCCGCCCGAGCGGGCGTAGCGCTTCGGCGTCGTTGGTAGCTGCCGAGATACCCACGGCCAGCGGCAGTCCCCGCGCGGTCGGACAGCACGTGGATCTTCGATACGGAACGCCATTCCAGGGTAAATGATCTGACCTGTGTAAATGCAGGAGCTTAGGGCCTGACCAGGATTTTTGTAGCTGTGCGATCCTGACCACAACAGGGCCTCGGATGTTGGGCGGTACAGCTTGCCCGGCACCCGGGCCTTCGTTGTTTGCAGGAATGTGTGGGTTAGGTGTTGCGGGTCAGGACGTTGGTGACACGACTGAGCAGCCACCCTGGATGTGGGGCTCGGACCTGTCTCGCTCAGTCGCCAAGGGGGTGTTGATGTTTGATATCCGTCACCGCCGGTTTCACAGGTACGGATTGTCACGTTGCGGTCAGGTACTGCTCCAGCGCTGCGCGGATGGCGGGACTTGCGGCAGCCTCGTCGAGTTCGAGTAGGGCGGCCTCGACGACCAGGCCGATCCACAAGCGCGCCGATTCGATCGGGTGCGACCAGCCCATGGCGCGAAAGTCCTCCGCCGCAACATGCGCGAGTGTCTTGTTGCGGGCGCCGATCTGATCGGTGATCGCCCGCTCGGCGCGCGCCTCGAGGAGTAGCGCGCGCACGCCTCGGTTGTGCAGGCAACCGTCCAGGTAGGCCCGCTGGGCTGCGCGCAGCCGTTCCCGCCCTGGAGGCAGATCTCCGACCGCAGCGGCCATCTCCGTATCCAGGCGGTCGTGGAAGCCTTTGTGCAGGGCCACGAGGTACTGGACTCTGTTCGGGAAGTGGTGGAAGAACGTCCCTTTGGATACCCCGGCCTCGGCCACGATCCGGTTGACACTGAGCTCGGCGAGGCTGAACTGACCTGCCAGCCTCAGCCCTGCATCGACCAGAGCAGCCCGCGTACGTGCGGCCGCCTCGACTCGGATCGACACTCCAACTCCTCCTCGGAATCCGTTCTTGCGGTGCAGTGTGACATGAACCTACCATCAGTGACCGACCGGACGGTCAACGACTGGAGGATGAAAATGAGCGAACCAGCCACGATCCCAACCCGCGCCGGCCGGATCCACATCGCCGAACGCGGTGAAGGCCCCCCGGTCGTGCTGCTGCACGCCACCCTGCACGACCACCACGACTTCGATCCGATCGTGAACAAGCTGGCCGCGTGCTTCCGCGTCATCGCAATCGACTGGCCGGGCCACGGCATGTCCGATCATGCGCACCCGTCGGCGACACTGCTTGCGGACGTGCTCGAGGATGTGGTGGACGCGTTGGGGCTGCCAACTGCCGCCTACATCGGCAACTCCGTCGGCGCGTTCGCCGCCGGACGTCTGGCGGTGAGACGACCCACCGCCGTGACCCATCTGATCCTGGTGAATCCCGGCGGATTCGTCCCGGTACCGATGTTCGCGCGGGCCTTCTTGCGCGGTATGGGGAATCCAGCTGTCGCCCGGCTGATGATGCCACGGATGGTGCCGGCCTACATGCGTTCACGCACCGACTCCGACAGAGAGATCACCGCGCGCGCTGCGGCTCGCGCCAAGACATCTGACGGTGCCCGGGTCGCCGCAAGTCTCTGGCGGAGCTTCGGTGCGGCTGATTACGACCTCAGTCGCAGCGAGATCGCCACTCCCACGCTGGTGGTGTGGGGTCGACGGGACCCGATCGTTCGCCGAAGACTCCTGCCCGCAACGCTGGGTTCGGTCGCCGAGTTCGACACTGGGCATGTGGTGTTCTCCTCCGACCCGGACGGTTTCCTAGCAGTGGCGCTGCCGTTCCTTGGCGCATGAGGCGATCGCCCCCGGGAAGAGCCCAACCCGGCTCCCCAACGCAGGCACACCCCCGACTCCCATCGGGTCTCGTTGTGGCGTCCTACGACACGCCATCCGAGACACTGATGCCCATTAGACCCCGCCTACTCCAGGAACAACCTGTGTCACATCGCAACGCGCCGTTGAGCTTCGAGGGACGCCTACGGCTCGTAGAACGCTGCCGAACCAGGCCGATCGCGCATGTCGCGGCCGAGATGGGTATGTCGCGGGCCTGCGCATCGAAGTGGGTGAACCGCTACCGCAGATACGGCGAGATCGGCCTCTATGACCGTTCATCGACGCCGAGACGCCAACCGAACATCACCCACCCGATGTCATCGCCCGGATCGAGACCTGGCGGCCACGCGGACACCGAGCAGCCCGCCGACGACCATGACTCGGACGGGTGAATTATTATGTCCAACAATGCAATTGGTGTTCTCTCACGCGACGTGAGCGGTCCGCACCTGCTGCGGGATGAACGAGTCATCACCGAGTTGGCGCAGCGACGTGGTTACATCCTGGCCGGGCTGGTCGCCATCGGTGATGACACGTTCATGCCGACAGCGCTCGTCGTGAAAGTCACCAATGAAGCGTAGCGGGATGCCTCGGCAGCGCTCACGCCATCCTTTGGTTCGTGCACGCACGAATGCGTGGACTTCCCAACCGTGTTCGAGCAGTTGTGCTGTGGTTGCTCGGCCCTGCTGTCCGGTCGCGCCGATCACGAGGACCCGTCCTTTGCTGCCTGTCATGCCAAACTCCTTGTGCTGGGTGATCGTTTCTCGATCTCCTGTTGCACTCGACGCTAGAGACGGGCGGTGGCGCGGTCCTGTTACCGATACTGCTACCGACAGAGGGCATGTGATGACCGATAACCACCGCGCCGAACTGGCCGCATTCCTACGCGCGCAACGTTCCCGCCTGCGACCGACCGATGTCGGTTTGGTGCCGGATATGGAGCCGGGCCGGCGGCGGACGCCGGGACTGCGCCGTGAGAAGGTCGCCGAACTCGCTGGGGTCACATCTCGGTTATGCACTCCCTGCGCGCCGATGTCGGCTCCGGCCGATGCGGTGCGGCAGTCTCCGCTACAGGAAGGGAGATGCCGGTCGCCCCGAAACATCAGGGCTGCTTGCGCACTGCTGTGCCCTTCGGAATGATGATCGGCAAGGGGTTCCATCGAAAGCCGTTGGAGGGTACCTAATCTGACAGGTTAACGACGTTCGCTGCTTCCTATGTTGTACAGCCCGCTACGGGGGGTTATCGCATGGCACAGCGCCGTCGGTATGACGTGCAGAGTGCGCCGCTTTGAGTGCAGCGCACTCTGGGTTGTGGGCCTCTGATGGGCCGACAGCTCTGGATGGGGCTGCATCTGGATCGAAGGTCGCCTAAGTGCAGGCAGATGCCGCTTTGGGCGCACTAGATGATTTGTTTTGCGCCATCGAAGGAGTCGGTGTGTTTGAAATCGTTTTGCTCGGATCGCTTTGTTTTATCTGCTATCTGATGCTTTGCGGAGTTGTGGTGCTCCGCACTGGAAGTGCTGCGGGCTTGCGTGATGTCGCGATCGCTGTCCACGGTCTACGCCGGTTGACGATGAGCTAGGGCGCAGAGGTGAGCCGCGACCGGGTAGCAAACACTCGGTCGCGGCTCGCCGCATTGGGTGGCAAAGCCTCGGCGGGGCTCCCAGCTTTTCTCACTCTTCTACGTTGACCTATCAGGCTTGCGGCACAACAGATTTCGCGGTGCTGAATCGGATTCCCCACATATCCAGCGAGGCGGCTCGGCAGGCATTTGCGGCGCAAGGCTTCAGGAGCGGGGCTCGCGGCCAGCGCACCGCCTGAATCGTTCTGGGTTCAGACGATCTTCTTTCCTGTTACCGATACTGCTACCCACAGAGGGCATGTGATGACAGATAGCCACCGCGCCGAACTTGCCACTTTCCTGCGTGCACAACGTTCCCGGCTGCGGCCGACCGATGTCGGGTTGCTGCCGGATCTGGAACCGGGCCGACGGCGCACGCCCGGTCTGCGTCGTGAAGAAGTCGCCGAACGCGCGGGAGTGAGATGTAGGTTACACACTCCTTGATGCTGTTATCGAGGAGTCGGTTCGATGCCGCTGCACAGTAGGCAGGGCAAGGGATTGTTCGACGACCCATCGGCTGAACCGCTCCGAGACCGTCGACGTGTGCGGTGCGGCGACGATGTGCGCGAGCTGGTCGCAGAACTGCTCGACTTCGCCGCGACCGTACGAATGTCGATGCCTCTAGTTCGAGATCGGTGGTTGCGACGCGACGCGACGCATTTCGGGATTTGTCGGCGAACAGTCGTATTCTCTCCTGTTGCTCAGCTGAAGGAGAAGTGTAGTGGAACTGTTTCGTGAGCTGACCCACGACGAACCGTTTCGTCGATCTCAGCGGGACAACGCATCTGCCGCCAAGGACGCGGGAGATCTGTTCGGGTTGCGACCGAGTCCGCGGAAGCTGCGTGTGCTCGTTGACGTCGAAACGATCGGCACGGAAGCTGACGGGGACATAGATGTGCTGCTGACGGGGCTGTTGAAGTACGACAACCTCGACGTGCTCAGGGTCGAGATGAGCGAGGCGTGCAAGCCTGAATCGGGCGGACGTCGCCGCCCGGCGCGGGAAGGCTTCGTAGAGGTGTGGGAAACGACCAGCCAGAAGGGCTGGGCCGCATACCCCGGCCGCGAATTTTCTGTGACGATCGAGGGTGACCGGCGACATTTCGATGGCAGCTCCACGATGGGGTTTCACGGCTCAGTCCGTCCCGACCGGGCGATGGCCGACGCCCTCGAGGCGTTTGCCGGCTTGGGCGACAAGGCGAAAGCAGGTATGACTAAGGAGGATGTGGAGCGGGCGGTGATGCTGTCGGAGATCGCCCGCTCGATCGAATTCGATCTGGTGATCTCGGAAACGATCACCACAGGTCGTGTTGATCTGCCGCCGAACGATCGCGCCAACGTCGTCAGCCGGCTGACGGCAATCCCTATCATTGCGCACTACCTGAGACGTCAGCACCAATACATCATTAACCCGCAGGGGCGAGTGGTGATGAGTCGTAAGGACTTCTATCAGGAAGCAGTGAATGTCGTGGCGCCCGGTGTTCGGCACTGGCTGGGCAAGGTGCAGCGCGCCGCTCTGCGGGACCCACATGTCTCTGCTGTATACCTGGATGAGGCCGAGGCGCTTAGCGGCCGCCTCCTGCGTGCGTTGAAGGCCCGCGACGATCTGATCGCTTCGATCGGCGCCATTCAAACCGCCGATGTCGCAGATGACGGAGCCGACGCGCTTGATCGCGTGCTCATATCACTCTGCGGTGCAGTGGACGTCATCGCGCGGTCTTTCCACAAGGCGCTTCGATTGCCAGGGACAGAGCGCAACGCGAAATTTCACGCCGAGGACTGGTATCGAAACAAGTTCCGGGTCGCCTACGCGGGCGTCGAGGGCATCGAAGACCTTGACCGCGTGCAAGGCTACCTGGCTGGAATGTTCCGACTGCGCAATACGATCCACAGTGTGGCGCTCCAAGCTATCGGTTCGGTCACCGCCGATCCGCGAACATTCGTCCGCATCAACGTCGGCAGACTGGACATTGTTGTGCCGCAGGACGCAGTGGACGCCCTTGAGACGACAGAGGGCGGCGGATTGGAGCACTGGGGAGCACGACAGTTCGGGTCGGTTGTGCTCGCAGACCTCGGCACACTGATGGACGCTGCGGTGCGAACAACCTTAGAGTTCATTGATCGGGTGTGTATGATCGTTGCTCGAGAATCAATTGTCGACAGGGAAGATGTCCTGTACGAGAACATCATTGGAGTGATGCCGGACGGCGCCCCGTACGAGCCCAGAGATGTGCGTCTGCTCATAGGCCTTCCGAGTGAACAGGATTGGACTTCCTGACGTCGCTCGCCCGCGTTGACGTTACGATGTTGCGACCGGACCACGGCTGCCAGCTGACGCATGATGGCGGCATTAGCAGGGGCGCACCCATCGGCAATGACCTCGACGCGGATTGAGCCGGAAGCAACATCCGCTACTGCGGCTGATCGTGCGGGCTGCTCCGGGCGTACGGAGTGCCGAGGTGGTGCCATTCGTCGGGGTCACATCTCGGTTAAACATCCCTAGCGGGCGAGCGTCTGCCCACCTGCCAACGCAACACCTGGCAGGACACTTGACCACGGGGTCAAATCTGTGTAACGGGGATACGGCTCCGACGTAGCCGTCTAGCCTGCGGTAGAGGGCTCACCTGCACCTCTACCGCATGGGTTGCTTAAGACGTCACCACGACGCTGTAGCCAACCCATCTCGCGTTGCAGCCTGGCCATCGACATATGTCATCAACTGAACCCGCATCGAGCAAGCAACCTCAATGGCACACTTGGGCAGTGAACAAACCCAGTTCTCCTGCTCCCGTGACAACGACTGTGCTTTGGGACTCAGTAGTCGGCTCGCAGCTAGAAGAGCTTTTATTCGGCCTTTTAGAGGCCATGGGCGCTACTGAGCTGGTTTGGAGAGCTGGCACAACCAATGGGGTTTCTGCTCCTGATGGAGGTCGCGACCTGGAAGCGACCTTCGTTCATCCCACTCCTGATGGCGAGCTAGAGCGGTCACGATGGTGGATCGAATCCAAAGGCCGAGATTCAACCGTAGCGAAAGCGGATGTTGTCGCGTCCGTTATGAACGCGGCTGGCACACCCGACTTGGATGTCCTTGTATTTTGCACGAACAGCAGATTTTCCAACCCGACTCGCGATTGGGTCTCCGAATGGCAGAAAAATCATCCCCGACCAAAGATCCGCTTATGGGATCGCGACCGCCTTATACGCCTAGTCCGAGAGCATCCGATCGTAACAGCACGAGTTCTTCCGGAAGCACTTGAGGATTCCCAGCGACTCCAACTCCTGGTCGATCGTTTCACTGAACTCGGTGAGACTCCGAATGAGCTTGATCTTGAGTATTTTTGGGAACACCAGTCCGTTGTGGTAAACGCGGAAACTCACTTTTACGCTATTGCTATGATTGCTTATTCAGAAACTGATCACGGACTCACGGAAAGACCTTGGGGGTCATTAATCCCAAACGGCATGGACTCGGCTAGGACTACCCTGATTTTAGTTCTAGCCGAACTTCCCAGGTTGATCTTTCGGGAGAAGCCACGCCCATTGATCAATAGCAGAGTCGTCGAAATAGCCGCCTATATGATTTTACAAGTAATCATCCACATTCCGGCGGAGCTAGCGTACAAGATACTTACAAACCCCGGACAGTATCTCAAGAGGCCGCATCCATTGGCGGATCTTGACGATGAGCGTGCGGCAGGATGGAGAGATATCGTTATACTCCCGATGCTTGAACGCATAAAAGACGAACTAGCGAGTGTATGCGCTTTCCGATTGCGTGCGCGTGTCGGTTGATCCGTACGCCTTTCCGCCGCCACTGACGGGAGAACGTTATTGGCGTCGATTTGGCGTGGGTAAATCCTCGGATGAACCAGTTCTGATTATACAAAGCCACTCCGAGCCTTGCGCCGTAGGATTGAATCTAACAGCAAGCACAGGCTGCCCTTTGGTCGAAGACGTTGAACTGAGCGAAAAGTTTATCGAACAACTTCAGGCCATCATAAGATTTCGCCACAAGCATCCAGACGGCCAGTTCTTAAAATTGTACGATCGCACAAAATTGAGTTCTATCCTGCCCGAAATCAAAGATATGATGCCCGGTCTGAGTGACGATAAGTAGTTGCTTACCGGCGTGACATCGCTAATTGGCGCGAGTCCACGATCCTCAAGTTAATGGCCAGCTCGGAACAAGCCGCACCCGCGACCATTGTTGATGGTGGCAAGCCCCGGAGGGGTGCGGCAGCTCGTATGTCAATGGTGGGGCTGGGGGAAGTAGCGGTGTGATGCTGTCCTGTGGGTGGTGGTGGTGTGGGTGGTTCGGAGTCCCTGCCCCCTGTGGTTCCGTGCCATGGTGCCCGCCCGAAGCGGAGCGGAGGGCGGGCACCATGGGCGGCGCGCGCATGCGCGGCGCTCTTGATTCTTCTTAGAGGGAATTTCGGCAAGTTCTCTTACTTGGGTTTCCGGCTTCTTTTTTCCTTTTCTTTCTCTTCCGGGGGCTCCCAATTCTTCTCACACTTCTACATGAATCCATCGAGCTTGCGGCACAACAGATTTTGCGGGATTGTTCGGATTCCCCGCACATCACGCGACGCGACCCGGCAGGCATCTGGGGCGCAAGGCTCCAGGAGTGGGGGCCTACCGAATCCGGCACGACGGGACCCGCTCAGAGACCAGAGGCGAAGACCGTCCCTCTGGTTCTGCGGATAAAGAAACACCCCCAGCGATCTGGGGCCTTTCTTGCCACAGCGACGTAGACACCGCATCTAGTACTGTTCGCGGCCCCGGGCGCGCTCCCGTTCGCGCTCGGCCACTCGCTCGCGCTCCCTGGCAGCTTCTCGCGCTCGGTGGTCATCGTGTTCGCGGTGTTCTTCACGCACTCGGGGTTGTTCTCCGGGCTGTAGTCGGCCGACTTCCAGCACTTGCATGACTTCCCGCGGAACACCTTCCCGTACGGCACGCTCACGGACTTCGCGCACCTGCTCGCGTTGCTTCTCGACCGTTTCGCGCTCGTGTCGCCGATCGTCTTCCCGCGCGATGGTAGAGCCAATCTCCCCCAGCTCGCGTGTTACGTCTTTGCGTTGCTCTTCGCGGTTCTGCTCGAGATGCCTTTCCATCTCTTGGGCTGGCTCGCGGCCGAGTCCGGCGCCCCGAATCATCTCCCGAGCCTTCGCGCGTTCTATTTCGCGTATATCGGCTAGGTCTTTGGTTAGTCGGGTGTGGGATTCCCGTATCTTCTCAAGCTCCACCGCTTGACCCTTTTGGCGAGCTTCGGCCATCTTTCGCGCCTGCTCGGCCACATCTACGCGGAGCTGTTCGCGTTTCGCGTTCAATTCTCGTGAGTCGACACTACGCGCTAATTCCTTGTCGCGTGCCCGCTGTTCTTTCTCCGGGACTCTTGTCCGCTCTTGTCGCTCTTTCTCGAGTTGTCGGGCCTCGCGCTGTCGTTCCTTCTGTTGTCGTGCTTGCTCGCCAACGCCGGGCAATTCGAGTTGCGGAGCCGGTTCCCTTTCCAGACCCCGCGACCAAATCTCGCGTGCATCCTCTCGCGAGATGATCTGGTGCGTGAAATTGTCCGGGTAGTCCCGGACCAGACCATCGATAAGTTCCTTGGCTGGTTTCGATATCGTTTCGCCGTCGACGGATCGTAACAAATGATGATGAACCTCACCTTTTTCGATGAGAGCCCGCACTACCTCTAGTTGCTTTACGTCCTTCTCTCCGCCAATTCTGCCCGATTTGTCTTCAATGCTGTAGGTCTGACCTCGATCCTCTTTGACCTTGTCAAATTGGATCCTATCTTTTCCGTGTTCGTATATTCGAGAGTGGTGGACGTATCCGTTTTCGCGATCGCGGAAGAATCGATCGGAACCGTTTTCGAAGATTCTTCCACGCTCATTGTTGTCGAACGGTTTTCGATCATTGTCATAGCCGTCACCAGGCATGGCGATATCTCGCCCCCAAACTTACGAACCGAACATCATTACATATTCATGCGAAAAGGAGGGTGATCAGGAAAATTCGTGCTCAATTCAGAAAACAATGGACTGCCGTCCTTGCGCAACCTCCAGAACGCCACGGACACCAGTTCGACTATGTCGAGGAATTCATGCTCGATAACATATTTTGCAAGAAGTTCGGCTGTACAAGTCGTCCAATTCTCGAATTTGAAGGCTATGCCTGGTTTAATGCCGTCGTAAATGGACATGTCTTTGCAGTCGTTGTATCCGGAAGGCATGTCGGTAAGGTTGCACCACTGTGCATCTAGATACCGGACGAACCATTCCCCGGTGAAGCACACGAGTTGATCTAAGAGATCGGCACTTTCTGACAGGGCCGCATCTTTGATATCCGGAAACAGCTCCGCGATCACGTCGCTGATCTGAACTGCCTCGTCTGATTCGAAATCCCATGGTTCCGACGGCAATGCAGGCAATTCGGCACGATTGAGGAGTTTCCTAACCTGGGTCGCCCTGCGTTGCGAGTCGACCCATTTACCCCATTCGGTCTGTTCGATTTCGAAATCGAGACCCAGTTGTTCGTCATTCCCCACGCCGATGCCTCTCGTTCGCTCTTGCGTTTCGCAATCAACGGGCCAGTCTCTCATGTCAGGGTTCTAGGTACAGCCGTTCACACGGCAAGCGGGGCCACCCCGATGCATCTCCGAGATCGATCGACACAGCATCGTGGTAGTGCTCGCGTTGGTGCTCCTGCGTAAAGACCAGCGCCGCAGTTAGGCACGCGGCGAAGTCGAACCGTGCACCATGGAGGAACACGCTCAAGTGGACATCTGGATCGTCCGGTAGCGGGGAAGCCCGTTTACTCATGACTTGGGCTCCGTAATCGGTCGGTGCTGGTGCAGGCCACGAACTTGGTCGGCGTGATCAGGTCACACGCCAGAGCGATAGCCCGTACGCGGCTGCTGAAGTGGGCCATGCTCGGCGCGATCACCGCCGCCGCTCCCTTGCCGCGTGCCGTCCCGACGATGAGTGCTGTCGGCATGAACGTGTCGTCACCGATGGTGACCAACCCAGTCAGGGTGTAACCGCGTCGCTGCGCCAACTCGGTAATGACTCGCTCATCCCGTAATACATGCGGACCGCTCACGTCGAGCGAGAGAACCCCGATTGCCTTGCCGTACATGACTATTCACCGGTTCGAATCGCGGTTTTCGGCGGGCTGCTCGGCGTCCATAGCACGGCGCGAGTAGTCGACCATATGGGCTTTGAGGTCTGGGATATTGGCGGGCGATATGGGGCCGGTGTAGGCGCGTGGCCCGGTGTCGGTGACCAAGCCTCGCTGACGCATCTGCTCGAGGATCACGGTCAGCTCCTCCACGGTCGCAGCGTGATGCTCATGCCACAGGATCTTTCTCATCACCCCGTCAGCGGCATTTGGTGGCGGTGGACCACCCGCGAGAAGTTTGTCCAGCATTACCGTGTTGTCGTACTTGCGGGCGAATGCGACTTGGCCGTAGTAGATCTGCTGAGAGGTCACCTCGTCGTCCCAGCCTTCCTCATCACTGAGGCCCATCAGTTGTGTCCTTCCTTTGATTCGTGTGCTCGACGTAGCGGTGGGTTGTCCGAACGGTGTCGACGACGCTGACCGGCTGGACTGTGATCGTGTCCTCTTTGGTCATGTCGTCGTAGTCGGCGCACCAACCGTCTTCATCCACTTCCGTTATCCCGCTGGCGGAGTGATGGAGTGTGACGCTGTCGACCGGGGCGATTGCCAGTTTTGCTTGGGTCTCTTCGTGGAACTGCGCGAGCAACTTCCGTACAGACACGGCGATTTCGCGCCGCTGGCGCTGGATCTCGGACACTCGGCTACGCCCTCGTGATCGGTACCGGAAGCTCGGCCCGGGACAGCAAGACATCCCAGTGGTCCGAGCGCACCGCGTCCCAGAGATCGGCATTTCTGGGGAATGCGTCGCGCGCTTCCCACAGATTCGGCGGTCCGTCGAGTATCACCAGGCCCGGCTTCGCGGAGGGCAGTGCTGCTCCACTGGGCCACCGGTAGGCCGGTGAGGAATCCTCCCGGTTCTGGATGTTGAGTACTTGGCAGTCGCGGCGTACCAGCCGCCAGGTCGCGACTGTCCGGCCGTCCGGTGATTCGGTGGTACGCAAACGATCTCGGCTCATCGCGCTCCCTCGTTGATGTCACCGGTGCCGGGGGACTCCACACCCCGGCACCGGAACGATTGGGTCGACGCAGGCTTCGTTCCCCACTGCCGGACCGCTTCCGCGAAGAGCTCGACCTTTTCGGCCGGTGCTCCTGCGTACTTGCGGGGTGGCCTACGAACGGGTCGCGATCTTGAAGCTCGTTGTTCGGCATCTGCCGACCTCCGGTGCGTCGACTGCGGCTTAGGTGCGCCCGGCCCCTGAAACGAACTCTCAATGAGTGGGAGAGGGTCGTCTCTCCGGGCGCATATCCAGCTGACCATGGGAGGTGTTCGGAAAAGTACGAGTTGACGTCCACAGCGCGTTCACAAAACGGCTGGACGCGTTCACGAAACGGCTAGATTCGATGGCATGGACGGTCCCGCCGCTATCGTCGGCGCACAGCTCCGAGCGGTCCGCGAAGCGGCTGGGGTTTCCCTGGCCGCGCTGGCTGCTCAGATCCCGTACAGCAAGTCCGCGCTCTTCTACTACGAGACCGGCCAGCGCACGCAGACACCCGATGTCATAGCGTGGTACGAAAGGCGTTTTGGTGGCATCCAAGACCCTGTAGCAACCTTGCTCAACCTCGGAAGGGCTGATGTGGAACGGCGCTCTTTCCTACGTGTCGGATACTCCACAGCCATCAGCGCATCCGTATTGCTCCCTGGGTGGCTCGACCGGGCGGCATCCGTCGCGCCGGACAAGGAGACCGGTATTCGGCACGTTGGCCAAGCTGATGTAGCCGCGGTGCGAGACGTGATGGTCCTGTTCTCCCAGATCGACCAGCGACTTGGCGGCGGGCATGGACGGACAGCTGTTGTCCAGTACTTGACCAATGAGGTGACCAGCTACCTGAAAGGGTCCTTTGCCAGCGAGGCGGTGCGTCATGAAATGTTCGCAGCGGCAGGCGAATTGGCATACTTGGCGGGGTGGATGGCGTTCGACAACGACGAGCATGCAGCCGCGCAGCGCTACTTCGCTGCATCGACCAAGCTGTCCGCTGAAGCGAATGACGCCCCGCTTACCGGTCACGTACTGCGCGCCATGGCACATCAAGCAATCGACCTGGGTCAACCTCAACAAGGACTACAGCTGGCCGAAGCATCAGTAAGCGGCACACGATATCAAGCCGCCTGCCCGCGTGAACGTGCGCTCTTAAAGGTTGTGCACGCCAAGGCGTTGAGCGCAGCGGGTCAGAAAGCCGAGTCGGCGAAAGCCCTGCTCGAGGCCGAACGTGATCTTGCCGCCGTTTCCGACTCCGATCATGAGCCCGCTCGGGTGTTCTTCTTCTCCGAAGCGAGCCTCGCCCACGAAACCGCGTGCGCGCTACGCGATTCGGGTGACATGGCCGGTGCCGCCGAACAATTCCAGCTCAGCGTCCGCAAACGCAAAGCCACGACGTTTACCCGGACCCATGCGGTAACCCTCGGCTACCTCGGTACCGTGGAGGCCCGCAGCGGCGAACTCGAACAGGCATGCGCCACATGGACATCCGCGCTCGACGCAATGGACGGTGTGCGGTCGGGGCGCACCAGGAATGTCGCCCGCGATATACGCACAACCGTGGCACCGTGCCGGCATATTGCGGGTGTGAGCGAGATCGATGAGCGGGCAAAGGAATATCTAGCCACCAGTGGAACGTAGGACAGGGGTCATATGACAGACGAAGTGTTCGAAGTTGTCCCGGTCGCGCATGTGATCGGTGGTCGAAGCGAACCGACAGACGATCACTGGGGAGGTACCGAGACAATCATCCGCGTAGATAATGCTCGGTTCACCGAAGAGTCCGTGCAGGGCTTGGACGCGTTCAGCCACCTCGAAATCATCTTCCGGTTTCACTTGACCGATCCAACGGACCTGCACCTCGGTGCGCGCAGTGCCCGCGACAACCCCGCATGGCCAAAGGTCGGCATCTTTGGACATCGGAATATGCGGCGCGTCAACTGGCTTGGGGTTTCCCGTGCTCGACTGCTTCGCGTAGACGGCTTAGACCTGCACGTAGCCGAGCTGGACGCGGTGGACGGCACTCCTGTGCTGGACATCAAGCCGTGGTTTGCGGAGTTCGGGCCGCGTGGTGAGATCCACCAGGCTCCGTGGTCGACCGAGATGCTGAAAGATTACTTCTGAGGCGGCCATCGCCCCGAAGCCGAAGCGGCTCCCAACCTCGATGTTGGGGGGCCGCTTTTTGCATGTCCAACGAGGCTGGGTCCCCAGTCTTGGCGTGGTGAAGTGCCGAGGGGGCCGCGCGGATCGATAAGCGCTGCCGACAGCGGAGAGATGTGGATGCCGTTTCGGGCTGGGGTGCTAAGTGGTCGCGCCCTTGGACTTACGGGCGGCGACTACTTAGCTGTGGGGTGTGCGACTGGTGAAGTCGAAGGAGCCGCTGTCGATGCCCCAGGAGATGATTCGTTCGGGATGGATCCGGATGATCGAGCGTTCCTGGGGAGGGAACGGCGGTTCCTGGTCGTCGAGCGCTTCGGCTGTGCCGCGTACCTCGATGCCGCGAATAACGTACGGGTCCAGCGAGACCTGCTGGTCGACGACGAACGACACTCGGCTGCCGGCCTCGACGTTGCGGTACTTGCGGCTGGTGTGCATGCGCATTCCGCCGATGTCGATGGTGCCGTCGGCATTGACCCGATAGCTGGTCGGGTTGTTCTGCACAACGCCGTCGGGCGATACCGTCGCCAGCCGACCGATCCCGGCCTCGGCCAGGAACTGCTGCTCATTCGTCGTGAAAGTCACCAATGAAGCGTAGCGGGATGCCTCGCCAGCAACCGCGCCGTCCTGTGCTTCGTTCAGGATGACGTGGACTGGTGGAAGGTCCAGGCGTCGGCGACGATGTCGCGGATGTCGGGGCTCCCAGCCGAGTTCGGCTTTGGCGAGGGGCGAGGCGGCGTAGAGGGAGGCCGGGTCGCCGGGCGGTGGGGCTACTTCGACGGGGACGGGGTGGCCGGTGACGAAGCTGACAGCGTCGAGGACTTGGACGGTTGCAGGAGCCGATGCCGTTGCCCAGGTTGTAGATTCGGTCGGTGCCGGGGGTTTCTCGATCTCCTGTTGCACTCGACGCTAGAGACGGCCGGCGGCGCGGTCCTGTTACCGATACTGCTACCCACAGAGGGCAGGTAATGAGCGATAACCACCGCGCCGAACTGGCGGCATTCCTGCGCGCGCAACGCTCCAAGTTGCGCCCGACCGATGTCGGGCTGCTACCGGATTTGGAACCGGGCCGCCGACGGACACCCGGCCTGCGTCGCGAGGAGGTCGCCGAACTCACCGGGGTCAGCCTCACCTGGTACACCTGGCTCGAGCAGGGGCGCAAGATCGCGGCCAGCCCGCAGGTGGTCGATGCGCTGGCCCGCGCGTTGCGGCTCGACGACGGACAACACCGCCACCTGCGCCGACTTGCCGGTCTCGCCGATCCGGTCGCCGCCGCTCAGCCCGGTGCGGCCATGTCACGACTGCAGCGTTTGGTCGATTCGATGATGCCGAGTCCCGCCGTAATCCATGACGGGCATTTCGATTTCGTGGTTTGGAACGAGGCCTACACGCGTATCCGCCTCGACCCCAACGAACTCGATCCGGACCACCGCAACATGCTGTGGATGATGTTCACGCACAAGGAGAATCGCGCTGCCATGCGCAACTGGGAACCGGCCGCCCGAGCCGTGCTCAGCCAGTTCCGCGCCCTCGTCGGCCGCCGCCCCGACGACCCGCGCCTGACCACCCTCGTCGCCGACCTCTCCGAGGCCAGCCCTGAATTCCGCATCTGGTGGTCCGAATACCCGGTCCAAGACTTCCGCGCCGCCACCATCGGCATCGATCACCCCGAAGCGGGCGCCCTGAACCTCGAACTCTTCCAACTACGCCTGGTCGAGAACCCGGATCTTCTTCTGGTACTACAACTTCCGTCCACCGAACTCGATCGCGACAACATCACGTCCCACCTCGAGTAGTCCTACACCTCACTCGCCTTCGGTGGAGTCCTCGTCTTCCGGCCAGCTGTCCTCGATGATCAGGCGGCCGGATTGCAGGATTTGGGTGTATTGGGCGGCGACCATGTCGGTGGGGTAGGTGGGCCAGTAGGAGATGGCGCCGGTGGGTTTGTCGATGACGCAGACCGAGCCGCCGATGGGGGGCGGGAGCGGGCGTACGTGCGGGTCGACGCCGGGGGGTGGGGGGAAGATGGCGACGACGGTGAAGCCCGCGTCGAACTCGGTGAGCAGGTTGATGATGGTGTCACCATCGGTGGACAGATAGTGGTCGGCGATGCGTTGTGCCTCGGTGAGATTCACCGGGATGGTGGCCTCGGTGGGGTAGGCATGGATGTCCATGCCTAAGAACTTACGGCCAAAGGCCAGTGGGCCGTACTCATTCGAAGTGGACAGTGGCGACCATGCGACGGGCCAGGGTTTCCGGATCCGCACTGTCGCCGAGCGCCGAATCCTGTAGTGCCCCTTCGCGCCAGAGCGCGGCGAAGCCGTGCGCGAGCGACCAGGCCGCGAGGCGGGTGGCTTGTTGCTGCTCGACGGTGTTGTCGGGTTGCAGGACCGCGACTCCCGAGCGCAGTGCCGTGCCCGCCGCGGTGCGGGCCGCGCCCAGGCGCGCGTCGTCGGCATGCAGGAGTTCGCGTCGGAACATGACGTCGAAGTGGCCGGGGTGCTCGCGGGCGAAGCGGGTATAGGCGACGGCGACCTCGCGGAAGTCCGAACCGGCCGCGGCCAGCTGATCGGCGAGTATGCCGAAGCCCTCGATGGCCAATTCGGTGAGCAAGCCCGCGCGGTCACCGAAGTGATGGGCGGGGGCCGCGTGCGAGACATCGGCCCGGCGGGCCAGACCGCGCAGGGATACCGCGTCGACGCCGTCGGTCGCGATCTGTTCGGCGGCCGCGGCCAGGATGGTGGCCCGCAGATCGCCGTGGTGGTAGCCGCTCTTCGCCATGTATCGATGGTCGCCCATAATCTAGTCATTGACAAGTTTCGTGTCGCGGATTTAATCTAGTCGCTGTCAAGAATTGGTGCTCGACCCCAGGAGACTCTGATGGCACCGCTGGTTGTACTGATCGTCATCGCCGGACTCGCCCGGTTCATCGGCTGGCTCGCCGACCTCGGCTGGCTCGACTCCTGGCCGCATGCCGCCGCACTCGGACTGGCCGCGATGTTCGCGCTCACCGCGAGCGCGCATTTCGTCGAGCCGAAGCGCGGCGCACTGGTCGCGATGGTGCCGCCGCGGCTGCCCAACCCGGCCGGCTGGGTCAGCTTCACCGGCCTGCTCGAGATCGGCGGTGCGATCGGCCTGTTGATCCCGCCCGTAGCCAAATTGGCCGCGGTGGGCCTGATCCTGCTGCTGATCGTGATGTTCCCCGCGAATATCCGTGCGGCGCGCGCCGATCTCGGCATCAAGACCATGCCGCTGCCGCTGCGCACCGTCGTGCAGGTTATTTTCATCGGTGCGGCAGGGCTCGTCCTGCTCGGCTGATCACTCGAAGCGGGCCCGCCCGCGCACTCGGATTCGGTGCGCGGGCGGGCCTTTGCGGCGATGTCGGGGCACGGGAATACCCAAATGGCTGGGAACGTAATCGTCGCAATCGGCGAATTGGCGTCTGCGCCGAATTCGCTGATTCCCACTGGCGAGAACGTCGACACCGGAACCGAACTCGTGTGTAATACCGACCGGTAACGCGTTGCAGTTTGCGGGCGGATGAGGGTCTGGTGATGCATTTGAGCGCCGTCGATATTGCCCAGCGATCGGAAGGGCCGGTCAACCGTCGGCGCACCGGAGCCTTCTGGTTCGGCCTCGGATCGACGGTACTCGGCACCGTCCTGCACCTTCCGATGTATCTCATGGCCCGCGATATGGACTATCGGATGGCGGGCATGCCGATGGACGGCTACATGATCACCGGAATGATCCTGATCGTGATCGGTCTGGCCGTCACCACCTATGGACTGTTTCCGCAGCGCTCGGTGCACGAGGCGGTGTCCGGGCTGCGGGTGCGGGCACTCGACGACGCGCCGATCAGCCGGGTGCATGTGGTGCTACTGCTCATCATGGCTGCCGCGATCACCATCGACGTCATGAAACCGACGACGCTGGCCTTCGTTGTTCCGGGTGTCGGCGCCGAATACCATCTGCGCACGCCCGCGAGCCCGCATCTGGACGCACTTCCGGTGGCGCTGCTACCGCTGTCCGGTATCACGGGCACGGTGCTCGGGTCGTTCCTGTGGGGCTGGCTCGGCGACCGCATCGGTCGCAAGGCGGCGATCCTGCTGGCCGGAATCTTCTTCGTGGGCACCGCGATCTGTGGCGCGATGCCGAGTTTCGAACTGAACGTCGCGATGTGCTTCATCATGGGCCTGAGCGCGGGCGGCATGCTGCCGATCGCCTTCACCCTGCTGTCGGAGACGATCCCGGCCCGGCACCGCGGCTGGCTGTTGGTGCTGATCGGCGGTGATATCGCGGGGGCCTATGTCGTCACCAGCTGGCTGTCCTCGACGATCGGCGAGAGCTACGGCTGGCGCAGCATGTGGCTGATCGGCTTGCCCACCGGTCTGCTGGTGGTGCTGATGGTCCGGTGGATCCCGGAGTCGCCGCGATTCCTGATGGCGATCGGCCGCCAGCGTGAAGCCGAAGAGGTGCTGCGCGTCTACCACGCCGAGATCACCACGGTCGAGGAACCCGAACCCACCGCCGAGGACCGCCTGGACGGCGGGTTCGCTCAACTGCTGCGCCGCCCGTTCGTCGGAATGACCATCGTGCTCGCCCTATTGGGCCTCGGGGTCGGACTTGTCACCTACGGTTTTCAGCTCTGGTTGCCGACGAACCTGCGCAGCCTCGGCTTCACCGGCGTCACCGCGGATAAGATCCTGCGCGACTCGGCGCTGATCGGCTTCCCGCTGAACTTCCTGGTCGCCTACTGCTATCACCGTTCCACCAAGTGGACGTTGATCACGCTGAGTGCGCTGCTCGCCATCGCGCTCGGTGGGTTCGTCATCCTCGGCGATCACGTCGCCGACAACACCACACTGCTCTATGCCCTGCTCGTGGTGCCGATCTGGGGTTCCAGCTCGGTCGTCGCGGTCATCGTCGCCTATGGTTCGGAGGTCTATCCGACTCGGATCCGGTCCCGCGGCAGTGGTGTTGCCGCGGCCATGACCAAGGCGGGCGGCGTCCTGGTCATCGCGCTGGTCGTGCTGGCCGTGACCACACCGTCGATCAGCATGACCGCATTGATCAGCGCGGTGCCGATCGCGATCGCGGCGGTGGTGGCTGTCGGATTCATCATGGAGACCCGGCGCAAGCCGCTGGAGCAGATCACCGCCGATGAGTTGCGGATGCAGGTCGCATGAGTGCGCGCGGCGAGGTGAAGTCATGACGAACAGTGCGGCAGCGGCCGGTCCCGCACTGTCGGGTTCGATGCGTGATCGACTGATAGAGGCGACAGTACAACTCATTTCGACGGAAGGACTGGCCTCGCTGACGGTGCGCCGCGTCGCACGGATCTGCGGGGTTTCCACCATGGCGATCTATTCCAATTTCAGTGGTATGCCCGGCCTGATCCAGGCCGTCGGCTCGGAAGGTTTCGCCCAGCTGGTCGCGCGGCTGGCCGAATGCAAGGTCGCCGACGACCCGATCGCCGAAATCTTGGTGCTCGGCTTCGTCTTTCGGGACGAGGCGGTGCGAAAACCCGAGCTGTTCCGGCTGATGTTCGCCACCGAATCGCCGAAGGCGGAGGTGAAGGTGCGCCGGGGCAATGTGCTGTCCGGCGGGAGCGATTCCGATTTCGAGTACTTCGCGGAAAGCTTCGACTACCTGGTGCACGCGACCCAGCGCGCAATGGACGCGGATCTGGTGCGCGGCACGAATGCCCGCGCGGCCGCCGCGCAGTTCTGGACCGGACTGTACGGGTTCATCCAACTGGATATGGCCGGCCTCTACGGCGACCAAGGCATGGCCGAGGTGCTGTTGCCCTCGATCGTCAACATCCTGATCGGTATGGGCGCCGAACGCGCGACCGTCGAGCGCTCGGTGGCACGCGCCCTCGAAGAGGTGATCGCGCCGACCAGCGTCTGCGCGTGATCACCGGCGAAGCTTGACCGCGAGGCGCTGCGCGCGGGCCATCGCGCGTTCGGCGAAACCGTTGCGCTTGGGCAGCAATTCGAGTTGCAGCAGCAGCTCGTTGAGATCCCAGGTGGCCTTGCTGCGCCAGATCAGGCCGGAGCGGAACTGCCAGATGTCGACCACGAACAGGTCGAACTTCTTGTTGGTGCCCGCGAATCCGGGCGGGTCGATCAAGCCGAGATGCGTGCCGGTCATCCGCCACGGCACGATCGCGGCCAGCGCGTCGGGCGTGATCACGGGCTCGAAGACAGTGGTGTAGTGGACATCTGGGAATGCTCGCGTGGTGTCCTCGACGAACTTCGCCACTCCGGCACGGCCGGTGATCAGCTCGGCCTCGGACGGGTCGAGCCAGCGGGTGTCCTCAGTGACGCACGCCGCCACCGCGGCGGCGTCCGCGGTGTTCCAGCCGGCGATGTAGCGGTCCACGAAGTCGCGCAGCCAGTCGCCGTCCGCGATCGGCTCCGCGGCCGGATCGAGGGCGAATTCACCAGAGTTCATGGCGTCACCGTACCCGGATAACAATGTCACCTGTTCGAATAACAATGTCATGAGAACCGATGACATTGTTATTGACGAGCTGACTGCGGACGAGGCGATCCGGGCATTGGACGTATAACGGTGTTACCGCCGAAATAACACTGTCAGAGCCGGTTCTATAACACTGTAATTGCGCTGTGCACAGCTCGATCATGGTGCACCGCAACAACTTTCGTTTATCCGAACTGTCGGGTTGAGTATTAAAAGTATGCTGCCTATCGTTCAGCGCAGACATCTACATCGTTCAGTGTAGAAATCAGAGGACCGAGCAATGGCCGATGCGGCAATCGTCGGTATCGGGTGCCGATTTCCGGGTGGAATCGATGGCCCCGGTACCTTTTGGGATTTCCTGGTCCACAAGGGCGACGGCATCGTGGAAGTGCCGTCGGATCGCTGGAGCCTGGAGAAGTTCTACGATCCGGATCCGGATGCGCCCGGTCGGATGTACACCCGCCGCGGCGGGTTTCTGACCCAGTCGCTGTGGGAGTTCGACGCCGACTTCTTCGGCATCTCCCAGCGGGAGGCGTCGATCATGGACCCGCAGCAACGACTGCTGCTGGAGGTCGCGTGGGAGGCGCTCGACGACAGCGGGATGGCCGGGCGGATCGCGGGCCGCGACATCGGCGTCTTCGTCGGCGGCTTCATGAACGATAACGCGGTGGGCCGCAACGTGATTCGGTCCGCGATCAACAGTCATACGCCGACCAGCTCGTCACATACGCTGCTCTCGGCGCGCATCGCGTTCCTGCTCGACCTGCACGGTCCGACCATGACCATCGACACCGCCTGCTCATCCTCGCTGGTGGCACTGCATCAGGCCGTCCAATCCCTGGCGCTGGGTGAATGCAGCTCCGCCATCGTCGGCGGCGCCAATGCCATGCTCCAGCCGGAAACCTTCATCTCCATGTGCAAGGGCCGCTTCCTCTCCGTCGACGGGCGCTGCAAGTCGTTCGACGCCTCCGCCGACGGCTACGGTCGTGGCGAGGGCGCCGGCGTGGTGATACTCAAGCCACTCGACGCCGCCGTACGCGACGGTGACCGCATCTATGCCGTGGTCCGCGGCAGCGGCGTGAACCAGGACGGCCGCACCTTGGCCGTGCCCGTCCCCAACCCCGTTGCGCAGGAGGAACTTGCCCGGCGCGTACACACCATGTCGGGCATCGCACCGCAGGAGATCGGCTACGTCGAGGCGCACGGCACCGGAACACCGGTCGGCGATCCCGCCGAAATGACGGCCCTCGGCACGGTATACGGCGCGGTCGAGGGCCGCACCGAACCACTGCCGGTCGGGTCGGTCAAGAACAACATCGGTCACACCGAGGCGGCGGCCGGCGTGGCCGGCGTCATCAAGGCCGCACTGACCGTGCACCACCGGACGATCGCACCGCAGGCCTGGCTGGACCGGCTGAATCCGGAGATCCCGTTCGACGAGCTGCGGTTGCGCGTGCCGATGGCGGTCGAACCGCTGGTGCGGCCGGTGGTCGCGGTCAACAGCTTCGGCTACGGCGGCACCAACGCGCACGTGCTCATCGGCCCGGCGCCCGCCCCGTCCGAAACCCGTTCCAGCACAGCGGCAAATCGCGTACCGCTGCTGCCGCTGTCGGCGCGCAACGATCAGGCGCTGCGCACCATGGCCGCGCAGCTGATAGCGGCGACCGACACCGAACCGATCGACAAGCTGATCGACGCAGCCTGGGTTCGGCGCGCGCACCATCCATTGCGGACCGTCTTCCGCACGCACGACCCTGCCGAATTACGTTCGCAGCTAGCGGAATTTGCGGCGGGTGGTGGCCCGGCCCCGGCCCGTGCCATCGCGGAAGGGCACACCGATCCGGTGTTCGTCTACAGCGGTATGGGGCCGCAGTGGTGGGCGATGGGCCGCGACCTGCTGGCCGAGGACGGCCCGGCGGCTGAGCTGGCACGCGAAATCGATCGGGAATTCACGAAACTCGCGGGCTGGTCGATCCTGGACGAGATGGCCCGCGATGAGTCGGACTCCCGCATCTCCCGTACCGAAATCGCGCAACCCGCGAATTTCCTGCTCCAAGCCGCGCTCACCGCGGAATTCGCCGACCTCGGCATCCGGCCCGCGGTCGTCGTGGGGCACAGTGTCGGTGAGGTGACCGCGGCCTACGTGTCCGGATCGTTGACGCTGTCGGAAGCGGTGTCGGTCAGCTACCATCGGTCCCGCCTGCAGGCCACCACGGCCGGGACCGGCGGCATGCTCGCGGTGGGTCTGGCCGAGGCCGAGGCGAGCGAACTGATCGCCGACCTCGACGGCGTCTGCATCGCCGCGGTCAACAGCCCCACCGCGGTGACCCTGGCAGGCGACGCGCCCGTGCTCGCGGCGATCACCGAGCGCCTCACCGCCGACGGCGTTTTCGCCAGAGCGCTGCGGGTCGAAGTGCCTTACCACAGTCATCTGATGGACCCGGTCCTCGACGATCTCCGTACCGCACTGGCGCCGCTCGCACCGGGTGCTGCCACCGTTCCCGCGTACTCGACGGTGACCGGCATTCAAGCCGCACCACAGGATTGGGGCGCGGAGTACTGGTGCCGCAATGTCCGGGAGCGTGTCCGGTTCGCGGATTCGATCGGCGCTCTGCTCGACGCCGGCCACCGAGTCTTCCTCGAACTGGGCCCGCATCCCGTCGTGGGCGGCAGCATTCGGGAAATCCTGGTGCAGCAGGGCATTTCCGGTGCCGCGATCAGCACGCTGGTGCGTGGTGGCGACGATCGCGAGAACATCCTGACCGCGGTCGGCGAGCTGTATCGCGCCGGCGCACTGGACGGCGACCGCCTGCCCCGTGCGATCGATCCGGGTATCGAGCACATCGAGTTGCCCCGGTATCCGTGGCAGCGCCGGTTCGCTTGGACCCAGGAACCCGAAACCGAGCTGGATCGGATCGGCACCCCCGGCGGATTCGCGATGCTGGGCGATCGCACCGCGTCGGTATCCCCGGAATGGGAAGTCCAACTGTCGGTGTCGAATCTGCCGTGGTTGCGCGATCATGTCGTAGCCGGTGCGGTGGTGCTGCCAGGGGCGGCCTACCTCGACGCCGCCCTCAGTGCCGCCGCACTGCGCACGGGCCGGGACACCTTCGGGCTCGAATCGGTCGAATTCGTCGCCCCGCTCGTCATCGACGAGCACGACGTCCCGGTCGTCCGGATCAGCGTCGAGGAGAACACACACCGGTTCACCATCCGCTCCCGGCCCGCGACCGGCGGGCCGTGGACCGTCAACGCGCACGGACGACTCATCGAGGCGGAGACCGACGCCATCACTGTCGACGTTGCGCCGCAGGCGGATTCGGTCCAGGTGGCGGTTGACGAGCTGTACCGCAGTATGGCCGGGCATGGACTCGACTACGGCCCCCAGTTCCGATTGCTGCGCGAGGTCCGGGTCGGCTCGGACAGTGTAGTCGCGCAGTTGGATTCATCGCAGCAGCTGACCCGGCGGCATCTCGCGCACCCGGCAGTCGTGGATTCGGCACTGCAGTGCTTCGCCGCTCTCTATGCGAGATCTGCTGCGACACAGCCGGACTCCGGCCAAGACGCCGAGGTGGTGGTGCCTGCATCGATCGCCGGGATCCGCTGGAACGGACCGATGCCGGCCGACCCGGTCGTGGTCGTCACCCGCGATCCGGACGATCCGCTGCGCGCCGATATCCGGATCGCGGCGGCGAACGGCGCTGTCGCACTGACGATGTCGGGCGTGCGGTTCCGCGCGCTCACGCCACGGCCTGCCCTATCCGACCAGCTCGACGGGCTGTTCTACGAACCGGTGTGGGAGATCGTGGCCAACGGCGAATCGGCACCGCCCGACCTGCCCGGCGTCGAGGAATTCCTGCTCGTCATCAATCTCGGTGCGGAGATCTCGCAGCGGGCCAAGGAGATCACCAACGCCCGCATCCACGCCGAATTGGTGACGGTGGGCGAGCACGCCTCGGCGCTCGACAGTGCGCAACTGCTCGAACTACTCCGCGGCGCACACGACCGGCCCGAGGTCGAGCGGCTGCGGATCGTGGTCGTCGCCGGTACCGAGCACGATGGTGTGCGAAATGTGTACGGCCTGGCCCAGGTCGCCCAGGCGATCAAGGGACTGCTGTCCGACGAGGCCGTGGCGCGGGAGGCGCCCGACGCGCCCGCGGCCACCGATCCGCCGCTAGTGATCCACGCTGTCGTGGTTACCGAGCATGCGCTGTGCCTGCCGATCGACCGATTCGCCTGGTTCGAGCATTCGGTGCTGACCGGCGCGCGCCGCGAACTGCTCAACGAACTGCCCACCGGTCAGTGGCGGTTGGTGGATACCGAGCCCGATACCGCCGCGGCCGACATCCTCGAACAGGTCTACACCGACACCACCATCGACGAAGTGGCATTGCGGGCGGGCGCGTGCTGGACGATCCGCTGGCGGCATACCCTCCCCGCCCATCTTGCTCGCTGGGATGTCGCGCGACCGCTGACCGATGCCGAACAGTCGTTCCGGCTCGACATTCCACGCTCCCGGCTGCTGCCGGAACTCGCGCTGCGCACCACCGATCGGATCGCACCCGGCCCCGATGAGGTCGAGATCCGGATGCAGGCGGTCGGCCTGAACTACAAGGACACCCTGAAGGTTCTCGGTGTGCTCACCGAAAAGGAGCTCGACGGCACGTTCTACGGCACCGAGATCGGCATGGACGGCTACGGCGTGGTGGCCCGGGTCGGCAGCAACATCGCCGATATCGCACCCGGCGACGAGATTTCGGTCGTCGCGCCGGGAATCGTGCGGCGGTATGTGACGCTCCGGCCGGATACCGGCGCGACCACCCCGATGGATATCTTCCCGCCCGGCACCTTCGATCCGCTGCACTGCACCTCGGTAATGCCGCTGTTCACCGCCGAAATCGGGTTGGTCGAGCTGGCCAGGCTCCAGCCGGGCGAAACGGTGCTGATCCACGGTGCGGCGGGCGGTATGGGGATGGCCGCCGTCCAGGTCGCACTGCGCGCGGGGGCGCGCGTGATCGCCACCGCGGGCACCGAGGAACGCCGCGCCCAGGTGCGGGCGCTCGGCGCACACGAGGTACTGCCTTCGCGCTCGATCGGCTTCGTCGACGAGGTGATGCGCCTGACCGGCGGGGCGGGCGTAGATGTCGTCTACAGTTCGGCGCCGGGGGAGATCCTGCAGCAGAACTTCCGTGTCGCAGGCGAATTCGGTCGAATCGTGGACATCGGCAAGGCAGAAATCTACGGTTCGGGCACCATCGATCTGCGGCCCTTCGACCGGAACCTCGCGTTCTTCGCTGTCGATATCGACCGCATCCTGGCACGGCGTCCGGAGCAGGTGCGCCGGGCCGCCCGCCGGGTGGTGGACGCGATGTTCCGCGGTGAGTACTCGGCACTGCCGAATACGGTATTCCCCCTGGACAAGCTGACCGAGGCATTCGAAACGGTCGCGCGGTCCGCGCAGATCGGCCGGGTGGTGCTCGATCTGCGTGAAAAGCACCCTGCCGTGCGCCACATACCGCGGGAAGTCGAATTCGATCCGCACGCAAGCTATCTGGTGACCGGCGGATTCGGCGCGTTCGGCCTGGCCACCGCGCGCCAGCTGGTGCGTGCCGGGGTCCGGCACCTGGTGCTCGTCGGGCGCAGTGGCGCCGCCAGTGATGCGGCCAGGCAACAGCTGGCGCAGTTCGCCGGCGAGGGCGTCGAGGTACGCGAGGAACGCCTCGATGTGGCCGATCAGGACGCGGTCGCGGACCTCATCGCGCGCATCCAGGCCGGACCGGCGCCGCTGCGCGGTGTCATTCACGCCGCCGGGGTGGTGAACAACACCGAGATACCCGAGATCACCGCCGAATCGTTGCGCGAGATCTTCGAGCCGAAGGTGATCGGCGCGATCAACCTCGATCGGGCCACCACCGCCGCCGGTGTCGAGCTCGATATGTTCGTGCTGTACTCCTCCGCCAGCGGCATCGCCGGGCTCGCGCCCCAATTGGGTTATGCGGCAGCCAATTCCGCGCTCGACGCACTCGCCTGGGCGCGCCGGGCGCAGGGCAGGCCGGGACTGTCGGTGGACTGGGGATTCATGCGCGGCGACGGCGGCATGGCCGACTCCCGCGCGGTGTCGCGGTATGCCGAGATGACCGGATACGGCTCGCTGGATATGGATTTCGCGACTCTGCTGCTACGCGAATGTCTGCGCATCGACGTGCCGCAGGTCGCGTTGCTCGATATCGACTGGGCGCAATGGGCGCTCGCGCACCGCTCCTCGGCGCGGGCGCCGAGGTTCGTCGAGTTGGTGGCCGCCGCGGGCGGCGGGGGATCGGGTACCAGCGCCTTGCGCGCCGAGATCCTGGCGCTGGATCCCGAATACCGCGGCGAGGTGGTCGCCTGCCTGCTCGCCGAACAGCTCGCGGTCGTGCTCGCGGTCGACCCGGACACCGTGGATCTGGCGACTCCGACCATGGAGTTGGGGCTGGATTCGCTGATGGCCATGGAATTCGGCGCGCGCGTGGTGAAAAGCCTCGGCGTCAAGATGTCGGTCCTCTCGATCGGGGCCGGACTCTCGCTGGCCGGCCTCGGCGCCAAAATCGCCGCCCAGATCGCGTACGAAGAAGCAACTACCGAACAGACAGCAGTGTGAGGAATCTTGGATGACCACTGAGAGCATCGATCCCCGTGCACTGGCCCGCGCCCTGATGGCCAAGCACGGTCAAGGCAACGGTGCGAGTGCGGCCACCGGCACCGCGACCGCGCCGACCACACCCGACCGCGGTGCGTCGAACGGGCGGGGCACCGACAGTCCGACGCTGCAGACGACCTTCCGGGACCACCCCGGTGTGCTCGACGCCAACGAGAAGTTCGCCGCCTTCGACACCTGGACCCGCGAGGCCGGTGTGCTCAACCCGTACTACCTGCCGCACGAGGGCATCAGTGGACCGGTGACCCGGTTCTCGGACCGAGATATGTTGAACTTCAGCAGTTTCGGCTACCTCGACCTCGCCGCCGAACCGCGTGTGCATGCCGCCGCGATCGCCGCGATCGGCCGCTACGGGACCTCGGCGGCCGCGGTCCGCATGGTCGCCGGGGAACTGCCGCTCTACGGCGAGCTGGAAAGGGAGATCGCCCGGATCTATGACACCGAGGCCGCCATCGTGACGGCCAGCGGCTTCCTCACCAACGCGGCGGCGGTCGCCTTCTTGCTCGGCAAGCGCGATATCGCGATCTGCGATTCGCTGATCCACAACAGCATCGTCTCCGGCACCGAATGGGCGGGCTGCAAGCGAGTCACCTTCCGGCACAACGATCCCGAGTCGCTGGAAGCGATGTTGTCGATGTCGCGGCGCAGCTTCGACCGGGCCCTCGTGCTGATCGAAGGCGTGTACAGCATGGACGGCGATGTGGTCCGGCTGCCCGAAATCATCGAGGTGGCAAGGAAATACAACTGTTCGATCATGATCGACGAAGCGCACTCGTTCGGTGTGCTCGGCGAACGCGGGCTCGGCGTGCGTGAGCTGTTCGATCTGCCGGGCGATGCGGTCGATGTGTGGATGGGCACGCTGTCCAAGGCGCTCGGCAGCGTCGGTGGCTACCTGGCGGCCAACCGGGAGCTCGTCGAAGGGTTCAAGTACTCGGCGTCGGGCCTGAGCATGTACACCGCATCACCAGCGCCGTCGGCGGCCGCGGCCGCGCTCGAGGGGCTGGCCGTTCTGCACGACGAACCGGAACGTGTTGCGGCACTGCGGCACAACGCGCAGTACTTCTATCGGCGGGCGGGCGAACTCGGTTTCGACACCGGGAACGGACAGGGCACACCGATCACCCCGATCATCACCGGCGCGAACGAACCCGCCGTGCGGGCATCGATGGAACTGTTGCAGCGCAATGTCATGGCCAATGCCATCGGCCATCCCGTGGTTCCCGCAGACCAGGCGCGACTGCGCTTCTTCATCAATTGCCGTCATACCGAAGCACAGCTCGATCATGCGTTGGACACCCTGCGTCAGGTGTTCGACGGTCTCACCACGGAAGAAGGTCATCACTCGTGAAGTTGCCGGTCAGTTCTTCGCTGTTGCGAAAAGCGTTGGTGCCCTTGGCATCACTAACCCTCATGGCGGTCCTGTTCGTCCCGGCGCATTCGGCCATGATCGCTCCCGTGGAGACCGACGCCAACAGCTCGCTGGCGAGTCGGTTCCATTTCACCGAGATGCCGATCGCACTGCCACCCGGATTGCCGGAGCACAAGATTCGCCATATCGAGCCGCGATACGAGCACATCGTCGCCTGGCTGTCCTCGGTCAACGCCGCGACGGCCATCAACGACATCGACGGCAACGGCCGCGCCGATGATCTGTGCCTGGTCGATTCCCGATCCGATACGGTGATCGTGACCCCGACCCCGGACAGCGACACCAGCCGCTACGCGCCGTTCGTCCTCGACCCGGCACCCCTGCCGACCGACGACCGGATGGCGCCGACCGGCTGCGTCCCCGGTGATTTCGACCATTCCGGGCGCATCGGCCTGATGGTCTACTACGGCGGCCGCACCCCGGTGCTGTTCCTGCCCCGCGCCGGCGCCAGACATCTGGACAACAAGGCGTTCAAGCCGGTCGAAATGGTCGAACCGCCGGCGACCAAGGACGGCAGCTACCAGGGCGCGCGGTGGTTCACCCTGGCCGCCTCCGTCGCCGATTTCGACGGTGACGGCAACCCGGATGTCTACCTCGGAAACTACTTCCCCGACAGCGATTTCATCGGTCCCGACGGTGCGCACAGCCTGACGCTGAACGAATCGTTCTCCACCGCGACCAATGCCGGAACCAGTCGTCTGCTCACCTTCCAGCAGAGCTCGGGCGGCGCCGAACCGAATGCCGTGTACCGCGAGGTCGTCGACGCGCTCCCGGAAGGGAAATACAACGGCTGGACGCTGGCGACGGCCACCCAGGACCTCACCGGCGATCAGCTGCCCGAGTTGTACGTCGCCAACGATATGGGCAAGGACCGCCTGTTCGTCAACAAGTCGACAGCGGGGCATATCAAGTTCGACCTCGCCGAAGGCGAACGCGGCCCGACCGATCCGAAATCGTCTGTGCTCGGCCATGATTCGTTCAAGGGTATGGGCGCCGATTTCGGCGACCTCGACGGCGACGGCATGCCCGACCTCTTTGTCAGCAATATCGCGCAGCGCTGGGGCATCCTCGAATCCAACCTCGCGTTCTACAACACCGCCGCCGATCCGAAACAAGCGGCGGACGAGCTCAATTCGGGTGTCGCACCCTTCAAGAACCGGGCGGTGGCGCAGGGCGTCGCCTGGGACGGCTGGGGCTGGGATACGAAGATCGCCGACTTCGACAACAGCGGCCGGCCGCAGATCGTGCAGACCAACGGCATGTTCAAGGGCAAGAACACCCGCTGGCCGCAGGTGCAGGAATTGGCCACGATGAACGACGACTTCACCAAATACCCGTGGGCCTGGCCGAAGTTCACCGAGGAATCCGACCTGGCGGGTAACAACCGCATCGGTTTCCTGGCCCAGGACGACAGCGGCAAGTTCACCAATATCTCCCCGGCCCTCGACATCTTCGCGCCGACACCCACCCGTGGCATCGCGGTCGGCGACCCGACCGGTACCGGCGCGCTGAGCTTCGCGGTGGCCCGGCAGTGGGAAGCGCCGGTCTACTACCGCAACGACGCACCGCATCGCGGGCAGTATCTCGGCCTGCGGCTGTTCACTGCGCCGACCACCGCGGGTCCCGGCGACACCACGGTGGCGGGCCGGCCGGTACTCGGTTCCCCTGCGCTCGGCGCTGAAGTCACGGTGCCGACGCCGGACGGCAAACCGCATATCGCGCAGGTCGACGGCGGCAGCGGGCACGCGGGAAAGCGGTCCACCGACATCCATATCGGGCTCGGCGATATCGATCCCACGATCCCGCTCGCGGTACAGATCGCGTGGCGTGACAACCACGGCGCCGTGCACACCCAGCAGGTACAGCTGCAAGCCGGGCAGCACACGTTCGTTCTCGACTCCGATGCCCGGGAGGTGCACCAGTGAGTGTTCAAGGAAACGGCCACAGCGCCAACGGAACAGCCGATGTCAGCACGAGCACGAACGGCAACGGATCCGCGCCCGCCGAGCAGCAGGCCGCACCGCCGACACCGGCGCAGGCCTTTCGGCGAAAGTGGCTGGGCGTCAACAAAGAAGGACGCGATCCGAGGTATCTCGCCCTGCGCAACTTCGCGGCCTCGCTGACGTTGTTCAACATTCTGGGATTTCTGTGGCTCGGATTCGAACAGCCATGGCTGTGGCCGTTCCTGAGCGCGGCCACCGCGTACACGGTGGAGCTCGTTCTGGAAACGCTGGCGGCGTGGGCCTATCGCCGCCCGGCCGCATACCGCGGTAACGGACTTCGCGGCCTGATGGTGTTCCTGCTGCCCGCGCACATTACCGGTCTGGCCTTCAACTTCCTCTTGTACGCGGCGGATCAGTTCATGCCGATCATGTTCGGCATCACGGTCGCGGTCGGCACCAAATGGGTGCTGCGCGCCAAGATCAACGGGAAAGTGAAGCACTTCATGAACCCGTCGAACTTCGGCATCGTGGTCGCGCTGCTGGTCTTCCCGGCGATCGCCATCGTCGGTCCGTATCACTTCGTGGAGAACATCTCGGGCGCGGCCGATGCGCTGATCGTGCTGGGCCTGCTGTCCGCGGGAACCATGTTGAACGCCAAGCTGACCAAGAAGACACCGCTCATCCTCGCCTGGTTGGGTGCGTACGTGCTGCAGGCGGTGGTGCGCGGGCTGCTGGACGACAACATCTCGATCATCGCGGCGCTGCTGCCCGCGACCGGCATCGCGTTCGTGCTCTACACCAACTACATGATCACCGACCCGGCGACGACTCCGTTCAAGAAGCGGGATCAGATCGTCTTCGGCGCCTCGGTGGGTGTGCTGTACGGCGTGCTGATGGCCCTGCACGTGTCGTTCGGCTTGTTCTTCGCCTTGGTGCTCGTGTGCGCGAGTCGCGGAATGTTCTGGTGGTACCGCAACATTCGCGAATGGCTGGACAATCGCGCGGCCACCACGGCGCGGGATGACGAGGTGCCGCCGCCCGTGGCGGAGGAACCGGCCGTGCCCGAGCCGGAGAAGGAAGTCGCGCGGTCCTGATCACCGGAATCTGGAGCACCGCAACAGAATCGAGGAAATATGCCGTCATTGATCGGACCCTTACGCTCCACTCTGCTCGGTACCCGCATCGAGGAGAACCCGCTGGACCGCCCCGGCTTCGCGGCGCCGAGCCCCGCGACCGCCGCCGAACTCCAGCGGGTCGCCACCCACCTGTCCAGCAGCATTCACTTCGCCGTGTGCACCAAGAACAACGACGAGTTGATCGAGCACATCCAGCAGCTGCCCGAGCAGTACCAGGGCTTCGCGTTCGAAGGCGCCGCGACGGGGCTGGCCGCCGTCGACTCGATCACCCCGTTCAGCCACCGTGCCGCGGATCTGTTCACCGGCCCAGCGGCCAAACACGACCTGACCATGTATGTCGGGGTCGGCCTTGCGATGGGCAAGATCCCGAAACCGATTTGGCGGAAGGTCTTTCCGAAGCACCCGGTCTACCGCTGGCTCGCGATCGACGGATACGGCTTCTACAACGCCTTCTTCCGTACCGAGAAATACATCGCCCGCAAGCACGTCGACACGCGGTACCCGTCCTGGATGGGGGATACCGCACCGCTGCGGCGCGCGTCGGATCAGGGGATCGGGCGCGCACTCTGGTTCATCAGCGGCGGCTCGGTCGATGGTGTCGCCACCCGGATCGCCGAATTCGACCCGAGCAGGCATGCCGATCTGTGGAACGGTATCGGCATCGCGACCACCTTCGCCGGCGGCGTGGAAGTCAGTGACCTGGAAGCGATCCTGGCCCTGGTGCCGCAGTTCCGCCAGCAGTTGGCGGCGGGATCGACCATGGTCGCGAAGATCCGGCAGCAGGCCGACAGTGCCACCGCGCACACCGAAGTCGCCGTGCGGACCTATACCGGCCGCTCGATCGACGAGGCCGCCGCCCTGATCGACAAGGCGTTCGTCGGAATACCGGAGGACGGCACGGCCGCCGGCTACCACGCCTGGCGGGACCGCCTCGGTGAACTCGCCGCCGTCGGCGGGAGCTGAATTGTGAACTGGACGGATAAGCACGTGATCGTCACCGGCGGCTCGGAGGGCATCGGGGCAGCGGTCGCCACCGCCTTCGCCCTGCGTGGCGCGCGAGTGTCGATCATCGCCCGCCGGGAGGAGCCGCTGCGCGCGACCGCCGAGCGGATCGGGGCCGATCGGTGCGTCGCCGATGTCACCGACCGGCAGGGATTGGCAACCGCCATCAAGGAATTGGAAGAACGCAACGGGGCCTGCGCGGTGATCGCCTGCTGTGCGGGCCTCACACTGCCGGGTCTGTTCCTCGATATCGACAGCGACGAGTTCGGCATCCAGAGCGATGCGAACTACCTCGGTTCGGTGCATGCCATTCGGTGTGTGCTGCCCGGCATGGTCGAACGTGGCAGCGGACATGTGCTGCTGCTCAGTTCGACATCGGCCTTCCTCGGCATCCCCGGATACTCGAGCTACGGCCCCACCAAGGCCGGCGTGCGTCAGCTGGGTCTGTGCCTGCGGTACGAGGTCGAGCCCGCCGGGGTGACCGTCTCGGTGCTGTATCCGGCCGATACGGATACGCCCGGACTCGCCAGGGAGAACCTGCGCAAACCCGTTGAGACCAAGGCCATCACGGGGTCGATCAAACCGCTGCCCGCCGCCAAGGTCGGCGAAGCCGCGGTACGTGGTCTGGAACGCGGCCGCCATCACATCACGATGGATCCGCTCACCACATTCTTCCTGCGGTGGGCGAATCTCCCGGAGGATCTGTCGCGGCCGTTCTTCCGCCGCAGTATTTCCCGGGCACGTCAGCGCGCGCACCAGGAGCAGACCTGACATGTCCACCACACTCGGCGGCGAGGACGCCGCACTCGGTGCACGATTACACCGGATCTTCACCGCGGGCCCCGGCGAACAGGGCGTTCCGCTGCGGCTACGCACCAAAATCAACTACGCCCTGTGGCTGACCCGGCCGGAGATCGCACCGATGTCCGCCGCGGTCATGGTGGCCGATGTCCTGTTCAGCGCGCATTCCGGAGCCGAGATCTGGTCGGCGCCGATGATCGTGGCCGCGGTGATGCTGGCCGCCGCCATTCAACTGCTGCACGTTGCCAACTGCCTGGCCGATCGGTGGGTGGACGCCGAATACAAATCCAAGTTCTCCCGGATGGTCCGCGATCTCGGCGTGCGGTTCGTGGCCTGGCAGATCTATCTGACCACCGGCGGAATCGGCGTCGCGACGATCTATCTCGCGGTGGCGACCGGGCATTTCGACCTGCTGCTGATCATCCCCATCGGAACTCTGCTGCTACTCGAATATTCGCTGCCGCCATGGCATTTCAAGGCCGCGGGATTCTGGCAGATCCCCTGGACCTACCTCATGACGATGGTCTTTCCCGGTGTAGTCGTGCTCCGACTCTACGACCGGCCGATCGAAATACCCGCGCTCATCGCCATTCTCGGCCTCGGGCTCACGACCACCGGGGTTTTCAGCGCGAACACCGCCGAGGACCTTCCCGAAGACGCCGAGCACGGAATAATGACATCGGTCCGGGCGCTGGGCCTGCGCGTCTCATTTCTCGAGTCGATGACGCGGGTGAGCGTCGGCGCCGCACTCGTGGCCGGTTCCGTCGTCGCGATGGTGGGGTGCACGCCGACGCTGATCGTGTACGCGGTCGGTGTCCTGATCGTCCTCGGCTATCTGGGCCGCAGCCTGGTCGGCACCTGGGGCAAACCCCTGGACGAAGCCATGCCGCTGGTCCGGTCGCAGGCGAAACTGTTCGTATTCATGGTCGCGCTCGTCGCCTGGGCAGCTGTCGTGCCCGCCGCCGCCGTGTTCTGCCTACAGTGAGTGAAATCCGAGACCAGGGAGCCCCGATCATGACCACCGAGATTCGCTCCGATCGCGAGGCCCTGCTCGTCGAACTAGTGGACGAGCAGGGCCTCGCGATCGGAGCATGTTCCGTGGCGCAGGCACATCGGCAGCCGGGGCAGCTGCACCGCGCCTTCTCGGTGCTGCTGTACGACCCATCCGGACGTGTCCTGCTGCAGCGGCGAGCCGCCGTCAAAACCCGCTTCCCGCAACGATGGTCGAATACCTGCTGTGGTCATCCCGCGCCCGGACAGGACCCGGCCGACGCGGCGACGATCCGGCTGAAGGAGGAACTCGGCCTGGCCGTCACCCAGCTGACCGAGGCGGGCATCTACCGGTATCGGGCCGCCGACCCGCGCGGCAACCAGGTGGAGCACGAATGGGACCACGTGCTGGTCGGGGCCATGCCCGATAGCGCGCCGCGGCCAGATCCAGCCGAGGTCTCCGAGTACGCCTGGATCGACACCGCCGAACTGCTCGATCGCCTCTCGGCGGAGCCCGACTCCTATACCCCTTGGCTCCGTGGAGTTCTGGAAGTGGCCGCTCGTCGGTAAGAATATGCGGGGTGTCGTCGCTGATTCCCGCAGTCCTCGGCTGGTCGTTGATCGGCTACCTCGGCGTCATCGTGGCGGGCCGGCTGATCCTGGTCCGGGACACGTTCATCGATCGGAGTCTCAATCGGGGGCTGCTGTGGAGCATCGCCGCTCTGCTGTTGTTTCGGTGCACGCCGGTGATGAGCATCACCAGCCTGCCGAATCAGCTCGCGCTGGGGTGCGTCGTCATGGTGACGATGAACCTCTACTGCATCGCTCGATTCATGGACGACTCGGTCATCGACTGGCGCCGCGAACGCAGATGCGCTCTGGTGACCGCGGCCGTCACCGCCGTCATCGTCATCGCGGGGATGTCGGCCAGGGACCTGGCACCTTCGGTCGACCTGAGTCTGCACGGTGCCGGGCTGGTCGTGCTGTTGGCCTTCGCCGTGCCGGTGGCAGTCAATATCGTCCTGTTCGTCCTGTTGGGCATCCGCGAGATCCGATCCGACGACCTGCGCTTCGACGCGCAGGTCGTCGGTTATCTCTTGATTACCAGCACTGTCTTCGTCCTCGTCAATCAGACACTCTCCGCCGCACAGTTGATCACCGGATGGCCCGCTTGGGGTCCACAATTGCCGCATGCGGAGTTCGACTTCGTCGTCTGCCTGACTGTCAACGCGACATTGCTGGCCATCCCACTGGTCTCGGCGCTGATCACCGTGGCCGGACTAGACCGAGACGGCCGAACCTGTCGCCGATTACGGCCGTTGTGGCGCGATCTCACCGCGGCGGTACCGGAGATCGTGCTGCCCACCGACTCTCGCGCCGATCCGGCCGCCCGACTGTTTCGCATGACCGTGGAGATCCGCGACGCGATGCTGCATCTGGGCTCCTACCTCCCGGCCGACGCCGTTGGACCTACCGAGGCCGAAACCAACTGGGAGACCACCGGTTACGCTCATCGCCTGGTGCGGGCGGCGCAGGCCAGACAGGCGGGCCTGCTGCCCGCCGTCACCGGGTCCGCACCGTCGCTGCCGGTGACCGCGCACGATTTCGACGCCGAGCTCGCGCACTTGGTCGACCTGGCGAATGTCTGGCCGCTGGCCAAAGCCGCAGTCGATCGCGCACCGCGCGCCACGGATCGCCCGTGACAATAGGGTGTATTCCATGACGTACCAGATCATTTCCCGACAGTTCGACCTCCAGGTAGACGGCTCGCCGATGACCGGCTATCTGGCCCGGCCGGAGGGAACGGAGCCGTTGCCGGCGGTGCTCGTCGGAGCTGAGCTGTGGGGTTTGACCGAGGATGTTCGTCGGATCGTCGACCGGGTCGCGGCGCTCGGGTATGTGGCCGTCGTGGTGGATGTCTACCACCGGTCCGGCCCGGAGACCGCCGAGGGACTTGCCGAGAGTGCGGAGAATCGCGAGCACGCCTTCGAGCTACTGGGGGAGTTGACCCGCGACGGTGTCGAGGCCGACTGCCGGGCCGCGATCGACTATGCGCGCGAGCAGGGCGGAGCCGCCGAGCAGACCGGTGTGCTGGGTTTCAGTCTCGGCGGGCACCTGGCCTATTTCGCGGCCACCCGACTCGATCTCGCGGCGGCGGCCATCTTCTATCCGGGCTGGTTGACGACCCCGGGGACCGCGCTCAGTAGGCTGGAACCGCTGCTGGCCGGGACCGACGGCATTGCCAAGGGCGACGTCCGGCTGCTGATGTTCTTCGCGGAGCTCGACCATGTCATCGACGCCGAACAGCGCGCGCAGATCGGCGCGGGGCTCACCGCGGCCGGGGTGCGGCACGAGTTGGTGGTCTATCCGGGTGCGAAGCATGCGTTCTTCTTCCCGGGCCGCGAGCCGTATGACGAAGCCGCGGCGCAGGATTCGTGGCAGCGGGTGAGCGCGCTGTTCGCCGCCGAACTGGGTTGAGTCGAATAAGGCCCGATCGGCCCTGTTCCCCCCTCCGAGAACAGGCCCGATCGGGCGCTGAGAAAATAATGCCTCGGGGGGCTTCACAGGGGCTTAAAGGCTCCTTAATGGAGAGGTGTCAACAAGATCAGGCCCGTTTGGCGCCCAGCTGGGCCAGGAATTCGGCGTTGGTCGGCGACTTGCGCAGTCCCTCCAGCAGCAGGTCGATCGCCTGCTGACCATCCACCGCGGCGAGGGTGCGGCGCAATAGGTGGTTGGCCGCCAATTCGTCCGGGGCGAGCAGCAATTCGTCCTTGCGGGTGCTCGACTGGGCAATGTCGATGGCCGGGAAGACGCGGCGGTTCGCGGTCGCGCGATCCAGTTTGAGTTCGGCGTTGCCGGTGCCCTTGTATTCCTCGAAGATCACGGTGTCGGCCAGCGATCCGGTCTCGACCAGGGCGGTGGCGATGATGGTGAGCGAGCCGCCGTGTTCCATATTGCGTGCCGCGCCGAGGAACCTCTTCGGCGGCGCAAGTGCGGCGGCGTCGACACCGCCGGAGAGCACCCGCCCGGAGGACGGTGCGGCATTGTTGTAGGCGCGGGCGAGGCGGGTCAGCGAGTCGAGCAGCACCACCACATCGCGGCCCATCTCGACCAGGCGCTTGGCCCTTTCGATGGCCAGTTCGGCCAGGGCGATGTGGTCGCGGGGCGGGCGGTCGAAGGTGGCGGCCGCGACATCGGCGGGGACCGATCTGGCCAGATCGGTGACCTCCTCGGGTCGTTCGCCGACCAGTACCAGCATCAGTTCGCACTCCGGGTGGTTCTTCGCGATGCCGTGCGCGATCGCTTGCAGCACAGAGGTTTTGCCCGCCTTGGGCGGTGCGACGACGAGGGCGCGCTGCCCCTTGCCGATCGGCATCACCAGGTCGGTGATCCGGGTGGTCATCGCATGCGGTTCGGTCTCCAGTCGCAACCGCTGGTTGGGATAGATGGGGACGAGGTCGGCGAAATTCGGTCGGGCCCTGGCCTTTTCGGGAGCCTGGCCGTTGACCGATTCGATGCGGACCAGTGGGTCGAGCTTGTCGCCGCGTGCGGGTTCGGCCGTGCCGGTGATGAAATCGCCACGGCGCAAACCGTATTCGCGAATCAGCCGGGGCGCCACGTGCACGTCATGCGGACCGGGAAGGTAGCCGTCGACACGGACGGCGGCGGCGCGGCTGTCCACGATATCGAGGATGCCGCTGACGGAGCGAACGGTGTCGGCCGCCGCGACCCCGTCGGGTGTTGGTGTGGGAAAAGTATTGTCTTTCATGGTGTTTCCTTTGAAGTGTGGTGGGGTACGGCGAACGGCCGTGAGCGGCAGCGGCGATACGCGCGCTGCGGTGAATGTCCCTGTGCGGATTCACGAAGGGCGAGAACCGCTGTGCGAAAGGGGATCTCAGAGATCCTGTGGGAACTCCCGCGCTGATCGGCTGATCCGATCGGCTGGGCCTACATCCACTAGGACAAAGCCGAGAGTACAGCTTCGAACTGTTGTGTGCAATGGTTCCAGTCACAGCTCGGCCACAGCGGCCGGCGTCGGTCACGTTTTCATATCGGTCGTCGATCGGGGTAAACGACTCGTCGGCGTGTCACGTATCAGTTCATATCCGGCCAAGACCGGCGACGGCAGGAGATACGCGATGGCCGACCTCGCACCGTTCTACCAGCAAGTCCAGTCGCACTACGACGTGTCCGACGACTTCTACCGGCTGTTCCTCGATCCCTCGATGACCTACAGCTGCGCCTATTTCGAACGCGATGATATGACCCTGGAGCAGGCCCAGCTCGCCAAGATCGACCTGGCGCTCGGCAAACTGGATCTACAGCCGGGCATGACCCTGCTCGATATCGGATGTGGTTGGGGCGCAACCATGTTCCGCGCGGTCGAGCGCTACGGCGTGAAGGTCGTCGGCCTCACGCTGAGCCGCAACCAGTACGAGCGTGTCCGCTCGGAGATCGACCGACGCCACGTCTCCGGTGCCGAGATCCGGCTGCAGGGCTGGGAGGAATTCGGCGGCGGCGCGGACCGCATCGTCAGCATCGGCGCATTCGAGCATTTCCGCCGCGAGCGCTACCGGGCGTTCTTCGACCGCTGCCATCGGATGCTGCCGCCCGACGGGCGGATGCTGCTGCATACGATCATCGGCCATACGCTCAACGACCTGCGGCGCATGAATATTCCGGTGACCCGGGCGAACGCGCTGTTCCATATTTTCATGAAGCGGCATATCTTCCCGGGCGGCCAGCTGCCGCAGCCCGCCGAGGTGACCCGGCTCGCCGGGCAGGCCGGATTCGGCACCGAGCGGATCCAGCCGCTGCGCCTGCACTACGCGCGCACGCTGGATCACTGGGCCGAGGCGTTGGTGGACCAGCACGACGAGGCCGTGCGAATCGCATCGGAGGAGGTCTACGCCAGGTACCTGAAGTACCTCAACGGATGTGCCGATCACTTCCGCAGCGGGCACCTCGATGTCATGCAGTTCACCCTGGTGAAGTGAAGTGCCCGGCGCACCGTACCGGGCGACGGGTCACAGGACGGCTTGGGTCTGGGTCACCTTGGCGACGAGTTTGTCCGCGTCATCCCGGATTTCGGTCTCCACCACAATGAACGACCGCCCCGCGTGCAATGGCCGTGCCGAGGCGATGGCATGACCGGACCGCACCGCCCGCAGGAAATTCGTCTTGGATTCGACCGTCGTCGTGCCCTGCTTGCCCTCGGGCAGATTCAGGAATGCGCACACCGCGGCGGTCGCGTCCGCGAGTGACATCAGCACACCGCCGTGCAGCACGCCGCCCAACGTACACAGCGACTCGTCCCAGGCGATCCGGCTGCGCACCAGTGCGGACCCGTGCTCGAGTACCTCGACCCCGAGGCGCTCGGTGAACGGCATGGACTGGTGAAAGAGTTTGGTGCCCACGTCATCGATCATGAAATCAGCCTGCCCGATGGACCCGGCGCGCGTCGATTACTCCCGAGGTAATGAACAGCACGAGCAGGCCGGGCGCGCATCACCCGCGCATTGTCGAGTGCGACCGGCTCAGCTCATCCGGGCCACGACCGCGCGGGGCAGATGTGGCAGCACCAGATCGATGAGTCGCCACGGCCACCCGGGCACGCAGGCGCGAATCCGTTCCCGTTCGATCGCTCGCACCATCGCCGCCACCCCCTTGTCCAGCGGTGCGACCATGCGCGCGTCACCGGCTTTCGCCGCCATATCCGTGGCGATGAAACCGGGAAGCAACGTGGTGACGGCGATCGGCGACTGCGCGAATTCGACCGTGAGCGCCTCGCCGAGCGCGGCCAATCCGGCCTTGCTCGCGGAGTAGGCGGCCTTCGTGCCGGGCAGTCCGCGCACCGCGCTCATCGAGGACACCAGTACCAGATGGCCCGCCCCCTTGGCGCGGAAGATCTCCAGTGCCGCCTCGGTCTGGGCCAGGGCGCTGACGAAATTGGTGGTGGCCGTGGCGATATTGGCGTCCGCGCGCCCGGTGCCGATCCGCGCGCCCTTGCCGATACCGGCATTGACGATCACGCGATCCAACCCGTCCAGTTCCTCGCGCAATTGCGCGAATACCGACGGGATGGCGGCGTGGTCGTCGACGTCGAGCGCGTGGACCGCGACCTTGATGTTCGGATGCGCGGCGTGCAGTTCGTCGCGCAGGGATTCGAGCGCGTCCAAGCGGCGGGCGCACAGTGCAAGGTCGCGGCCCTTCTCGGCGAAATCCCGCGCCATCGCCGCACCCAGTCCGGCGCTCGCGCCGGTGATCAGGATCTTGCTCCGCGTCATGGTTGCGAACATAGCGGTTACCGACACCAGTCGATATCCGCCGCGCGCCCGATTCGGACGTGGCTCAGCCGCCGAACGAACCGGTGCTCGGTGGCAGCATGCGCCAGGCGCCGCAGTTCGTGGTCTTGAACGCGACATCGGTCGGCGCGATCTCGGCGCGGACCGGGCTGTTCCTGGTGAAGTCGTTATTGATGATGTAGTGCTGGTCGGTGTTGTCGCCCTCGACCTTGCGCAGCCGCCGCCAGTCGCAGCCGACGGCCGGATCGGGGGTCCCGGGGGCCACCCAGACGCCGGGGAAGATGTCGACGCCCACCAGGTAGACGCCGTCCTCGGTGATGGTGTTCGCGGGCTGGGCGGCCGCGGTTCCGGTGCCCAGCAGCGTCACGGTGGACGCCATTGCCCCCGCGATCACGAGCGTGCTTGCACGCATAGCGATTTCTCCTCGAATCGTGCTCTGGCCGCCAGTGGCGGCTGACCTGCGGAGACCCCCACGTCTCCGGGGCCAAGGTCTACCAGACTCGGCGGCCGATTTCGGCCGATTCCGAGATTTCGGTCGCCCGGACAGCGGTATGGGCAGCACATCTGTCCGGATTCACGGTGGCGGCCGTGATTCCACTCGCGACGGTTCTCGCGATATCTGTTGTATGAGCGGTATTTGTTCGGTGGTCGATGTCGCGGGCAAGCGGTCGACCTGTGCGACGGCATGTGCGGGGCTGTGTAACGACGATGGGCTCGCGAAGGTGCTGGCCGCCGACCGTGCGCTGCTGCACTGGCGCGCGATGCGCGGGCTCGGTGATTCGGGACTGGCCGAACACGCGGTCCAGGAGACGCTGCTACGGGCCTGGCGCGCGTGCGCGATGTTCGACGAGCGCAAGGGCACGGTTCGCACCTGGCTGTTGGCTATCCAACGCAACGTCATGATCGATATCGCCCGTGCCCGCGCCGCCCGGCCCGCCGATACCGGCTGGGACGAGGTCGAGGAACTCAGCGACGCGCGGTACGCGAATCCGGACTTCGCCGACCGGCTCGTCGATGGTCTGCTCGTGGCAGACTTGCTCGCCCGGCTGCCCGAGTCCCAGCGTGCCGCGGTAGTGGAGGTGATCCTGCGGGATCGGGCCTATCAAGAGGTGGCCGATGACTTCGGCGTTCCGGTCGGCACCGTGAAGACGCGAGTGCACTACGCGCTGCGCTCGTTGCGCCGATTGCCGCTCGGGGCCTGAGCCTGGGCAGGGGCGGTTACTAGACTCCGCAAGACTCCGCGCAGTGGGCAGATACTGCGCCTAAAGTCCTTGGGTGGCTCGCCGTTTCGACATCAGGAGGCTCGCACTACGGGCATGCGGCCGCGGCAGTGGCTGATTGATGACCCGAGTAACAGCCGCCCACGCCGCCAGGGATGAACTCCGGTGCCGTTTTGATCGCGCAGCATCCTTTGGTCGACGCTGAACCGGGAGCAATGCACTGCCAAGCCGTTCGGCCACCTGTGTGGGACCGTCGTCATCGGTGTAGACGCTCAGCAATATCGCCCGGATCTCCGGCGCCGGTGAGTGGACGTTCCCGGCAGGCACGGTTGATCAGTTATTTCGGGCTCGTTTCGTTTGCCCCCGCGACCGACCGGAGACGGTGCGTTGGAATGCCCGCAGATCGTCCTCCAGTTTCCGGTGCAACCAGTAATTGCCGATGAATCCGAAGACGCCCGCGATGGCCAGCCAGCGGATCGATTCGGTGACCAGGGTGACTTCCTCCGGTTCCAGGAACATGAGGCCGTGCACGACGCCGATGAGCGGAATCGAGGCGGCCACCGCGAGGTAACGGGTGCTGCGGCGGCTCAGGGCGCGGAGGTTGTCGTAGTCGGCGGCGGTGGTCCCGTGCAGGAGCAGGCGCGGGTAGATGGTGCGGACAACGAACAGTGTGACGAGGAAAAACGGGTACGCGACCGCGATCGCGCCACAGACGAGCAGCGAGGTGGACAGGTGCACCACCCGCGCAGGTGAGAGATCGGTGCCGTTACGTAGCGCGAAGGCGGTCACCATCGCACCGGTGGCCCATCCGGCGAAGGCGACCCAGGCGACCCGGTCACCCACCGTCAGGCTGTCTCTGCGGGCCAGTGCCAGCATTTCCGGGGTGAACGTCCGGCCCTTTCGCAGTCCGCGCCACACCACCAGAAAGACGCGGCGGCACAGGTAGTTCGTCACGACGAGAACCAGTAGGGGGATGATCAGTTCCAGCACCGGGTTGATACCTTGCAACGACTCCCGCTGGTCGTCCGGTATCCATGCGTCGATCAGCGCTCTGTTGTGCACATTGCCGTAGAGCACGCCGAGCATGCCGCCGGTCGCGCTCGCCAAGGTGACGATGGCCGCCAGCGACCATGGCCCGACCTTCGAACGCAAACTGCCGCGCTGCGGGTCGACGAGATCGCGGGCCCGCCGGTCCAAGCACAGCTCGAATTGCTGGGCCAATTCGGTACCGGTCGACCAACGGTTGTCCCGCTGTGGCGCAAGACATTTCAACAGCACGCGGCGCAGGGTCGGCGGGCAGTCCGGGGGGAGCTCGGACAGATAACGCGGTTCGATATCGTTCTTGCGCAATTCGAGCATCCGCCCCAGCGAGGTTTCCGATTCCCCTGCCTGTGGTTCGTCGTCGAAGGGTCTGCGTCCGGTCAGCAGCTCCCACAGCATGACACCGAGCGCGTAGATATCGCTGCGAACATCCAGATCTCCGGCGGTGGTCGGCAACTCCGGGTGACAGGCCGCGAGTTGTTCGGGGGACATGTATGCCAGCGACCCGCCGAAGTAGGCCATCGGATTCGTCCCGGCGACGTGGTGGCTGAAGCTGACATTGAAGTCGGCGAGTTTCGGGACGCCCTCCGCGGTGAGCAGCACATTGGCCGGTTTGATATCGCGGTGCAGCACTCCGGTGCGTGCGGCGTAGTCGAGTGCTTCGGCGAGCCGGCTGCCGAGCCATGCGACCGTTTCCGGCCAGCTGTAGCCGATGATGTCGCTGCGGGTATCGGACTCGTTCGGGATGATTCCGCCGGTGTCTTCGATCGCCTGATCGACCGCGTCGATCAGTAGGGCGCCGGTGCGGCTGTCCGATGATCGGGAGCGCACCAGATTCAGCACCCCGAGCAGCGTGCCGCCCGGCAGGTACTGCATGTACATCAATTTGAGTTCGCCGTCGCGGATCAGCCGATGATCGAAGACCCGCACGATGTACTCGTGATCCAGCTGCGCAAGTGTCTCCGGCTCGGCGCCACGGTTGTATGAGATCTTCACCGCGACCAGCCGCTGCATCGACCTTTGCCGCGCCAGGAATACCCGTGCGAAGGCGCCGCTGCCCAATCCGACGAGCAGATCGAAATCGTCGACACTCGTACCGACGCGGACCCCGTCGAGCGCCTGCTGGGCCCGTGGCGGTGCGATCAGTGTGCTGCGGTAGTCGATCTCCGACCATACGGTGGCGGTCGCGTCCATCTCGGTCGGCTGGTCGTCTTGATCCTGGTCTCGCCCGGACCGGCGCCGCACATGGAACTCTTCGTAGGCCAGATCCGGCGGCGTCGGGCCGGTACGCAACTCGGCGTATTCGGCGCGGTACTGAGTGAGCCGTTTCGGATGGTTGTAGCGCAGCCACCGGTACTCCAGATCGACCTTGATCAGCTCGATCAGACACATCCGACGCAAACCCGGCGTGCCCGGAAGATACTCCGCGAGATTCGGGGGTTCACCGGTCTTGTCCCAGGTGTCGGCGAAGTCCGTGACGATCGATGCCAGCATCAAGCGAGTCCGGTGCACAGCGTCCGACTCGTTCATCGTCGGTTCCAATTCCGCTCCGATCAAATCCCGGCAGGCAGCTGCCAGTGAGTCTGTCATGCCCGTGTGCTGGTGAACACGGTTTTCCCTGGTGGCACGGCCATGGCCGGGATCAGCGCTCGACGAGTGCAAAGCCTTGGCGAACGAGACTCGGCTGCGCAGAAACGCCACGCCACCGCCTCTATCACGTGGGAGGTGTACGTGCATCTCTTCGAGGGCCGATCTAGAACGCGCGGGGCGGTAGACGCTATGCTCTCCCGTAACAACAGCACCAGCAGTAACACCGGGAGCGCTGCCGCCTAGGTCGATTGGCTGGAACCGCTCACGGGACCATCACGGGACTAGGGAGCTGCTTTGTCTATCTACCAGGCATTTTGCGTGAAGCCAAGCATCATCAGGACCGGTCTCTGCGGCGCCGTCACGGCCGCCGTAGTGGTGACGCTGTCCGGGCTGGCCCCGGCCGCGATCGCTGATCCGGCATCGCCGGATATGTCCACGAAACTCGCAGGCAAGACGATATTTCTCGACCCCGGTCATCAGGGGCCCGAACACGCCGAGAACCTGGCGAAGCAGGTGAGCGACGGTCGCGGCGGCACCAAGGACTGCCAGACCACCGGCATGATCACGGTGAACGGCGTGCAGGAACACACCATCAACTGGAAGGTGGCCGAGCTGGTCCGGGCCACCGTGGAGGATCTCGGCGCGAAGGTGGTGCTCAGCCGTCCGGACGACTCCGGCTGGGGCGGCTGCGTCGATGAACGGGCGCAGGCCGCCAACAATTCCGGCGCCGACGTCGCGGTGAGCATCCACGCCGACAGCGCGCCCGCGCAGTACCGCGGGTTCCATCTGATCGTGCCGCAGCTGCCGATTCTGGATACGAAGGCCGATCAGGTCCAGTCCGGGTCCGGCCTCGCGGCGACGAAGGCAGTGCGCGACGCCTATCTGCAGGCCGGATTCCCGGCCGCCAACTATGCGGGCGCGCAGGACGGTCTGCAGACTCGCTCGGATGTGGCGGGTCCGGCGCTGACCACCGTGCCCGATGTGTTCGTCGAGATGGGCAATGGCGCGAACAACGAGGACGCCGCGCTGCTGGAAAGTCAAGAGGGACAGGTCAAACACGCGCTGGCCATCGCGACCGGCCTGATCGGCTTCCTGCTCGGCAACCCGCAGCAGGCCACGACGCCCGAAGCGGCGGGCACTGCTCCGGCGTCGGCAGGTTCGGCGCAGGCGGGTTCGGCGGCGGATCAGCCCGCCTCGGCTCCGGCCTCGAGTGCACCGCAGGCACAAGCCGTTCCGCAGGCGCAAGCCGCGCCTGGAGCTCCGGCCGCACCGCATGTCCCGGCCCTACCCGCGGCCGCACCGCAGCAAGCGGCTGTCTCCGAGCCCGCGACGGTGCCACAGTCCACGGCACCAGCCGGGACCGTGCCGCACTCGCCCGCCGCACTGGATCCGCCGCCGGGTTATGCGCAGGCCCCGGGCTACGCGCAGCTGCCGGGTTCGCAGTCGCCGAACACGGCACCCGGGTCGCAGCAGTCGCCGACCGCGCCGCAAGCGGATTGGCAGCAGTCACCGGGTTACGCACTGTCACCGAACACCCCGCAGTCACCTGGCACCGCACAAACGCCCGGTTCTCAGCTGTCGCCCGGCCAGAGCACACCGAGCACGACCAGTTCCCTGCCCGTCCTCGTCGGCACCATCATGCAGATGTTGATGCCGCTGGCGCAGTCGCTCGGCATGGACAACACCGTGCTCACCTCGGAGCTGATCAACCTGGCATACACCCTGGCCAGCACCCTGCTGGGCCCGGTGAAGTAAGCGCGACAACCGCATATCGCGGCCACGACCGAGCGAGTCTTTACGAGCGACCGTTCGTGGCTATCGAACACAGCCGAGCCGTCGAAGCGCATGCGACGAAGTCGTATGTCTCGACGGCTCGGACGCTAGCGACTGCTTGCAGGTCGCTCGAAAGGGTCAGCGTGATATCGGGGCCCGCGAACGTACAGCGCCGCAGGTGCTGCCAATAGACTCTGCCGGGTGGCCGAGCGGATACCTGTTCTGATCGTCGCCGGGTTTCTCGGATCCGGGAAGACAACGCTGCTCAACCATCTGCTGCGCAACAACCGGGGCACGCGGATCGGGGTGGTGGTCAACGATTTCGGGGCCATCAATATCGATTCGATGCTGGTGGCCGGACAGGTCGATGCGATGGTGTCGCTCGGCAACGGCTGCGTCTGCTGTGCGGTGGACGTCGGTGAACTGGATGAGCTGTTCACCAGGCTGGCGCAACCGCGCGCCAAGATCGATGTGATCGTGGTGGAGGCCAGCGGCCTGGCCGAACCGCGCAATCTGATTCGGATGGTGGTGGGCACCGAGAACCCGCGCATCCGCTACGGCGGTCTGGTCGAAGTGGTCGACGCCGAACAGTTCCCGGACAGTCGCGAGCGTCATCCCGAACTCGCCACCCATCTGCGACTCGCGGATCTGGTGGTGCTGAACAAGGCCGATCGGGTGCCGCGCGATCGGCTGGATCGGTTGCGGCAGGAGATCATCGAGTTGATCGGGCAGGTGCCGGTCTACGCGACCACACACGGGCGCATCGACCCGGGTCTGCTGTTCGACGAGCCGCTGCGTGAAATACCGCGGGTCGCCGAACAATTGAGCTTCGACGAACTGCTCGCCGAGCACGACCACGAGCACCACCACGACCATGACCACGCCGCGCACCGGCATCTGCACGACGACTACACCAGCGTGTCCTTCACCAGCGAACGGGAATTGGATCCGCGCCGCCTGATCGAATTCCTCGAGGACCCGCCGCCCGGCCTGTTCCGCGCCAAGGGTTTCGCCGCCTTCGGTGTCGCGGCCGAACGCCGGAAGTTCGTGCTGCACATGGTCGGTCGCCATATCGTTTTCGAGCCGGACTCCTGGTCACGCGGCGAATCGCGCACCACTCAGTTGGTCTTGATCGGCGCGGGCCTGCCCGCCGACGCGGCGCTCGCACGTTTACACGACACGGTGCACACCGCCGCCGAACCGCTGGATCCCCAAGCGATGCTCGGCATCTGGCGCTACACCCCGCACTGACACCGCAAGTTGGCGGGTTCTGCTCGAAGCTGGCGCGTTCGGTACTTGGCGCGCCACCGCGCGGACACGAAACTGACACATGTGCCCCGCCGCGCGCGGCACGTGCGCAACGGAGCGAACTTGCCGTGCGCGGTGCTGGCTCGTCGCCGAACCGCGATCGACCGTATTTGTCTCTACGACCGATTGGAGAGTTCCGTGTCAGAGACCTGGGAGAGCGCCACCGCGTATGTGGTCGCCGCACTGGAGGCCAAGGGCACCGCTACTCGCGATGATTTCGATGTGGCCGCCATTGTCGCCGCGACCCGAGATATCGCCGACAGCTGGGATTTCCGCGCCATCGAGGACTCCACGTTCTGGCGGATCGCCGCCACCTTCCTGAAGGTGTGATGGGGCGGATCAGGCGGGTAGGTCCGATCGGTACATGAGCTGGGTCATGGATCGACGCCGGGCCGCCCGCCGCATCGAGCCGACATCGGAGTATCCGAGTAGTTCGGCTTGGCGTGTTCTGCTCAATGGCAGCCCACCCGCGGACGCCTGTGCGAGGCGCGCATTGCGCGCTCGGTCCAGTTCCAGTCGCCACGTGGTGCCCGACTCCATCAATCTGCGCTGCAGTGTGCGCGGGCTGGTAGCGAGTCGGCGGGCCACCTGCTCCAGCGAGACCTCACCCTGCTCCAGCGCGTCGGCCACTGCGGCCGCGACCCGATCCGACCACGCGGTCGCCAACGGCGGCGGTGGCGGGAGTGCGTCGGCGAGCGGCTGCAGTACGGTGGCCAGCACCGGATCGCTGGTGGTCAGCGGCAGTTCCATATCGGCGGCGCGGAAGGTCATCGCATCGACCGGCGCGTCGAATTCGATCGCGGCGGTGCCGAATACCTCGATGAAAGTATCGGATTTGGCCGGTGCGCGCTGCCGCAGTGCCACTCGCAGCGCAACGATCGGTTCGCGGACCACCCGCCGCGCCCGGCTGAGGACCGCCGCCAACCCCCACAGTTGGGTGAGGTCGCGGCCGCGGCCCTCGCCGTCGATCATGTCGAGGTAGAGGGTGACCTCGTGCTCGTTCTCGGTGACCAGGTTGAAGCGGTGATTGGTGGTCACCGCGGCGACGTAGGGGCCGCAGGTCGCCAAGCCCGCACCGAGCGTCGGCGCGGTGGAGAACAGATAGTCGTAGAGGCCGAGGCTGTTGAGCTGGTAGCGACTGGCCACATTCAGTGCGACATTCGGATCGCCGAGCCCGTGTTCGCCGAGTTCCCAGAGTCGGGAGAAGGTGTGGCTCGGTAGGTGCACGTCCTCGCCCGCCATGGTCCATTCGGGTAGTCCGGTCTCGCGGATCAATCGATCTCGGTCCAGGCCCGCCGCGGTGAGCTGCGCGATGACGAATCTGTGCAGCAATACCTGATCGGTTCCCACTACGTCCCCTTCTGACGCGGATCGACGAATCTTCTGGGGGAGAACCTAACTCCGGGGTATTGAATCGTCATTGGAATCGCGTCACAGTGTTGTTTCGGCCAACTCGACGGTCGCTGACCGTGCGGTTAATCATCGGCAATGGCCCTTTACCCGCAGGCGTTTACCCATTCCGAGAGTCCGTCGGCGAACAACTGGCGCTTCCAGATCGGCACCTCGTGCTTGATCCGATCCACCAATTCCGCACAGGTGGCAAAGGCCTCGGCGCGGTGCGGGGCGGCGGCCGCGACAACGATCGCGAGATCGCCGACGGTCAGCGGCCCGATCCGGTGGACGGCCGCGACCGGTAGCCCGGAGCGTGCGGCGAGTTCGGCACAGCAATTGCGCAGAAACCGTTCGGCTTCCGGATGCGCGGAGTACTCCAGCGCGGAAACCGCCTGTCCGCCATCGTGATCGCGCACCTTGCCGGTGAAGACCACCACCGCGCCGTGCTCCGGTCCGGTGACCGCGGCCTCGACCGCGGCCGGATCCAACGGCTGATCGCTGATGCCGGCCAGGCGCACGGCCGCGAATTCACTTGTTGTCATGGTTGCCGCCTCCGGCTACTTGCGCTAGCAGATGATCCAGCAGCGGTTCGAGCACCGCCATACCGTCTTTGACCCCACCGGGGGAGCCGGGCAGATTCACGATGACCGATCGGCCCGCCAGTCCGGCCACCCCGCGGCTGAGCGCGGCCAGCGGGAACTTCGCGGTGCCGCGCTGGCGAATCGCCTCGGCGACACCCGGCAATTCGCGATCGAGCACGGCCAGCGTCGCCTCGGGTGTCGCATCGGTGGGGGAGGCGCCGGTGCCGCCGGTGCTGACCACCAGCGACGGCGCGAAGCGCAGCGCGTCGACGAGGCCGATCTCGATCTCGGCGTCCGCGTATATCAGCGGGCCGCGCACCGAAAAGCCGAGTTCGCCAAGCCATTCCGCGAGCACCGGGCCGGTGGTGTCCACGCGAGTGCCGATCGCGGCGCCGGTCGAGGCGACCAGCACCACCGCCGTTCGCGATTCGGTATCGGAGAAGTCTTCCGGCTGTTCGTCATCCGCGGTTTCGATGGCGGATTCGGTTGCGGGTGCCTCGTTCTCCAGCAACCGGATCGTGGTGTCCGGCGCCTGCTCCTCGGGTCGCTCCCAATGTCCGTGTTTGCCACCCTCTTTGGTGAGCAGCCGCACGCCGTTCAGTGTCGCCGCCGGATCGACCGCCTTCACCATGTCGTGCAGCGTCAAACCAGCCACCGCGACCGCGGTGAGTGCCTCCATCTCGACACCGGTGGGGCCCTTGGTCTTCGCGCTCGCCTCGATCGTGATGGTGGTGTCGGTGAAGCCGAACTCGACCTTGACCGAGGACAGTGCCAGCTGATGGCACAGCGGAATGAGTTCCGAGGTCTTCTTCGCACCCGCGATTCCGGCGATCCGCGCGGTGGACAGCACATCGGCCTTCGGCATGTCGTCGGCCCGCACCAGTGCGATCACCTCGGCGGTGGTCCGCAACTCACCGGCCGCGACCGCGATCCGGGTGCTGTCGGATTTCGCGCTCACATCGACCATGCGGGCGCGCCCTTCCCGGTCGACATGGGACAACTCACTCATAGCAACCACACTCGCACAGTCGCGCCGACGGCCAGCGAGGTGACCTCCGCCGGCACATCGATCAGCACATCCGCCCAGGCCATGCCCGCGATGAGATGGGAACCGGGCCCGGACACGACTTCGACGGCCGCGGGTCCGCGATACAAGCCGGGTGCCGCGCCGTCCTCGCGCACGAGTTGTCCGCGCAGGAATTGGCGACGCCCCTCGGGCGAGCGCACCGGATTGCGCAGCGGGACCTGATAGATCTGCACCTCGGGCAGGCCCGCGAGCCGGCGCAGCATGGGCCGGGCGAATACCTCGAAGGACACCATGGTGCTCACCGGATTTCCGGGAAAGCTCAGTACCGGCACGCCGTCGACGACGGTGAGACCCTGTGGCCCACCGGGTTGCACCGCGACCGAGCCGAATTCGCCGCCCAGCGGCCGCAGGACATCCTTGACCACCTCGAAATCACCCTTGGAGACCCCACCGGAGGTGAACACGACATCGGCGGATGCCGTTGCGGCGGTGAGCAATGCGCGGAATTTCGCCGGATCGTCGGTGCTGTGCTCGACCGAAACGACCTCGACACTGTTGGCGGTGAGCGCGGCGGCGAGGGCGATGCCGTTGGAGTTGTAGATCTGGCCGGGGCGCAATGGTGTTCCGGCACAGACGAGTTCGTCGCCGGTGGTGATGACCGCCGCGCGAATCGGCTGGAAGACCGGCACCGTCGGTAGCCCGACCGCCGCCAGCGCGGCAATGTGGCGGGGCGCCAAGATGGTTCCCGCTCGCGCCAGCAGGTCGCCGGTGCGCACGTCGGTACCCGGTTCGCGCACGAACTCGCCCGCGGTGCGGCCCCGTTCGACGGTCACCATCGCGCCGTCGCTGCGCACGTCCTCCACTGGCACCACACAATCGGCGCCCGGCGGAATCGGCGCACCCGTCATCACCTTCATGGCCGCGCCGGGCGGTAACGGCGTCTGTCCGGCGGCGCCCGCGGCGACCACACCGGCCAGCGGCAGCGTCACCGGCGTGACCACCACCGATTCGGCGCGCACCGCGTAACCGTCCATCGCGGAATTGCGGAATACCGGCAGGTCCACCGGAGCGTGCAGATCCTCGGCCAGCTGTCGGCCCAGCGCCGCGGGCACGGCGACGGATTCGACCGCCCGCGCGGCCAGCGGGCGCAACAACTGCTCGATGGTGTCGCGGTACGCGTCGACGGACCGGGCCGCGGCGGGGCGGGGTTGCCGGTGGCCACCGGAGGTGGCGGAGCGCGAGGTCATGCGGCCAGCCTAATCGCCGATCGGTAGCGGGTTCTCTTGTCGTTTCGCACGAACACTCACCTGCTGATCTCGGTCTTTGTGAGGCCAGAATGGTGCGGTCTGCCCGTGAGCACAGCACGCGGACCGGTCATAATGGACTTGTGACGCTGGTCGAGATGGGGATTCCCGCCGTGCGGTCCAGGCTGCCCTCCCTCGACGGACGCCCGGACACGCCGTACCTGGTGGATCGATTCGGGCGGACGGCACGCGATCTGCGCGTATCGATCACCGAGAAGTGCTCGCTGCGCTGCACCTATTGCATGCCCGAGGAGGGCCTGCCCGCGATTCCGCAGGACGAACTACTGACCGTCGAGGAGATCGGGCGCCTGGTCGCGCTCGCGGTGCGGGAGTTGGGGGTGCGCGAGGTCAGGTTCACCGGCGGCGAGCCGCTGCTGCGCCGCGATCTCGAGCGGATCATCGCGGGCTGCCACGCGCTGGTGCCCGGGACCCCGCTTTCCATGACGACCAATGGTGTCGGTCTGGCCCATCGGGCCCGCGGACTCGCGGCCGCCGGGCTGAGCCGGGTGAATGTCTCGCTGGATACGGTGGATCGGCTCGGCTTCGCCCGGCTGACCCGACGCGACCGACTCGAGTCGGTCTTCGCGGGCATCCGCGCCGCCAGGGACGTCGGTCTCGCGCCGATGAAGATCAACGCCGTGCTGATGCGCGACACTCTCGCCGGTGCGCCGGATCTGCTGCGGTGGTGTCTGGACGAGTGCTGCCAACTGCGGTTCATCGAGGAGATGCCGCTGGACGCCGATCACGAATGGGCCCGCGCCAATATGGTGACCGCGGCCGAATTGCTCGATGTGCTCGGCACTCGGTTCACCCTCACCGAGGCGGGCCGTTCGGATCCGTCGGCCCCCGCGGAGCAGTGGCTCGTCGACGGCGGCCCGGCCACCGTCGGCATCATCGCGACGGTGACCCGCAAGTTCTGCGACACCTGCGACCGGACCCGGCTCACCGCCGACGGCATGCTGCGGTCGTGCCTGTTCAGCGATCAGGAATTCGATGTCCGCAATGCGCTGCGCATGGGCGCCGACGACGATGAGATCGCCACCATCTGGCGCGGCGCCATGTGGAACAAGTGGGCCGGCCACGGTATCGATGCCGAGGACTTCATCCCCCCGGAACGCACGATGGGAGCCATCGGTGGTTGAGATCCGCTACTTCGCCGCGATCGCCGACGCCGTCGGCAAGGATCGGGAAACCCTGGATTTCCCGGCCGACGCCACGGTCGCCGATCTGCGCACCATCCTCGCCGACTCCTACGGCCCCGACCTCGACAAAATGCTCGCCGTCTGCGCCTACCTCGTCGGCGACGAACTAACCCGCGACCCCTCCGCCCTCCTCACCCCCCGGGTCGACGTCCTCCCTCCCTTCGCAGGCGGCTGACCCTCCTGTCTCGTCCGCCCGCCGACTGTCAGGTGGTTGGTCGGGACACGCCATGGCCGCTGCTGATCGTGTCGGCGCAGCGGCGAACAGTGCGATGGCGCCGGTGGAACTCGCGCTGGGAGTGTCCGCGACCCTGTGCGGGGGAAGGGACCGCGTTAGCATCGGCGCCAACGCATTTCGTTGCTCCACTTCGAGGAGGCCGACCGTCCCATGCTGAAGCCGCCGAAGTCGCCGCTGCATCCCACCGTCCTGAAGCAGCAGGAGATGCGGGCGGCCAGCCTCCAGCTCCGGCTCGCCGACCAGATCACCAAGTTCGCCGGGTCGATGCAGTTCGTCTATATCCACGCGGTGTTGTTCGCGGTCTGGATGCTGTGGTTCGAGAAGAGTCCGTGGCCGACCCTGACACTGGTCGTCTCGCTGGAGGCGATCTTCCTGTCGACTTTCGTGATGATCGGCCAGAACCGGCAGGCGCAGTTCCAGCAGTTGAAGGCCGACCACGACTTCACCGAGCAGGAGTTACAGCTCAAGTCCGATCTCGAGCTGACGAAGTCCATTCATGCGATGACCACGGAACTGCACCGCAGGCTGATCGAGGAAGCGGACCGGAAGTAGCCCGACCGGAAGTACTCAGCGCCACCAAGTGTCGAGCGGTGTGACCGGCACGGTGCGCTTGTGGCGGGTGTTCCGGAACATCGTCTCCAGCTTCTCGGCGACCTCGGGGGTGACGTCCTTGCCCTCCAGATAGTCATCGATCTCGCTGTAGCGCAGACCCAATGCCTCCTCGTCGGGCAGCGCGGGGCGGTCGTCCTCGAGGTCGGCGGTGGGGACCTTGGACCAGATGCTCGACGGTGCGCCGAGTTCCTGCAGCAGGGCCGCGCCCTGACGCTTGGTGAGTCCGGTGAGCGGGGTGATGTCCACGCCGCCGTCGCCGAATTTGGTGAAGAAGCCGGTGACCGCCTCGGCGGCGTGATCGGTGCCGACGACGAGCATGTTCTCCTGTCCGGCGATGGCGTACTGGATCACCATGCGTTCGCGGGCCTTGACATTGCCGCGCACGAAATCACGCAGTTTGTCCACGTGCCGGGGGTTGGCAGTCGGCGGAGCCGACGGGGTGGGTGAACTCAGTGACGAGGCGACCTCGGCGGCAACGGCATTGGCGCCGGGGCGGATATTGACCACCACCGAGCGGTCGGGCTGGATGAACCGCAGTGCGATCCGGGCATCGGCCTCATCGGCCTGCACACCATAGGGCAGCCGCACCGCGAGGAATGCGGCATCGACGCCGTCGGCGCGCAGCTCCTCGGCGGCGAGCTGGCACAGTCGCCCGGTCAGCGCGCTGTCCTGGCCGCCGCTGATGCCGAGGACGAAACCCCGTGCGGGACTTGCGCTCAGATAGTCCTTGAGGAAATCGATCCGGCGCCGTACTTCGACCTTCGGTTCGATACTCGACTGGACGCCCAACTCGGCGATGATCTGTGCACGCAGGTTCCCCATGACGTGTCACTCTACTGGGCGCAACGTGGTGACGACGCGCCGAACGAAGGCTTCCCAGTTATCCCCGATCTGGCACCGGCTGTAGCCGAGGACATGCATTTGATGCATCACCAACGCGGCCGTGAGCAGGCCGAGTAGCCCGTCGGCGATCAGCGTGGCATCGCCGTCGATATTCGCCTGGCGCAACAGCATCGACACATGCGACCGGAGCAGTTCGTACGGCGCGCCGGTATAGCGGTCGCTCGCCTCGCCGATCTCCGCGGCACGGTGCAGTTCGCCTTCGACCTCGATATCGAGCAGCCGGGCCCGCCCGAAGGCGATGAGCCGATCCACCGGTGCCGCCCCCGGCCCCAGCGGCGGCGGCCCGAACATGAACGCTTCCTGATATTTCCGCTCGGCATGATCCAAAAGTGCCCGCAGCAGCCCTGACCTGCTGCCGAAGCGGCGGAAGACGGTGCCCTTGCCGACGCCGGCCCGTTTGGCGAGCGCATCCATCGTTAGGCTGTCTACGCCTTGCTCGCGTACCAGCTGTTGCGCTGCGTCCAGAAGTAACTGGCGGTTGCGCGCGGCGTCCGCGCGTTCGTGGTTTCCGGGCAGGGGTGCACCGACGCCGAGTAAAGGGCGCTCCGGCATCATTCCGTCCGGCGTGGATGTGCTGTAGCTCACAGGCCTCTCGCGGTTCTCCCGGGAATGGAATCGGACCATGGTCCGGTTAGTGTAGGCAGAAGTTCGGACACCACATTCAGTACACCAGGAGTCGTCATGCCCCAGACCCGCATCCTCGCTCTTATCGGCAGCCTCCGTGCCGCATCGATCAACCGTCGGCTCGCCGAGGCCGCGGTGCAGACCGCGCCGGAGGGCGTCGAGATCACCATCTACGAGGGCCTCGCCGATATCCCGTTCTACAACGAAGACCTCGACGTGCCCGGCTCCGTGCCCGCCGCCGCGCAGGCGCTGCGCGCCGCGGTCGCCGAATCCAATGGGCTGCTGCTGGTCACCCCCGAGTACAACGGCACCATTCCGGCCGTACTGAAGAACGCCATCGACTGGGCCTCGCGCCCCTACGGCGCCGGTGCGCTCAAGGATCGTCCGGTCGCGGTGGTGAGCGGTTCGATCAGCCAGAACGCGGCCAAGTGGGCGCACGGCGATGTGGTCAAGGCGCTCGGTGTGGCCGGCGCGAACGTCGTGGAGGACGCGCACCTGCACTTCGGTGGATTCGGCGCGCGGTTCACCGAGGCGCATCCCCGTGATGATGCCGAGGCGCTGACCCAGCTCGGCGCGACCGTGCACGAACTCGTTCGGGCGACCAGCGGCGAACTGGTGTCCGCCTAGCGCCGCGTTCCTGGATGCAGGGCCGCCCCACTCCGTTCGCGGAGCGGGGCGGCCCTTTTTGTCTGCCGAAGAGGTTTGCTGGAAGTCCGCTGCGGTATGAAATTGTGATCTGCGCCACTGTTGTGTCGGGTTGCGAATCGAGCGTCCAGGTACTTACCGATCGGGAATCACATCTTTGTGACTCGCAACATGTCGTGTTGTATGAATCTGTCGGCCACTAGGTGTAGTGTCTTCCGTACTGGAAGACGGGATGAGATCAGCTCCTGCCGCGAGCGGCTGAGCAGGGATTTCAGGTACCGGCCCAGGAGTTTGCGCAGGTACGTCGGATCAGCACACCGTAGCGACTCTTGCAGGTCGCTGGAAACGATCGGCATACGGATCACAGGCTGTGGATCAGGCATAGGAGAGAGGGACATCAATGACCATCACCGTGTACACCAAGCCCGCTTGCGTCCAGTGCAATGCCACCTACAAGGCGCTCGACAAGGCCGGGGTGGACTACGAAGTCATCGACATCTCCGAGAACGACGAGGCGCGTGACTACGTCATGGCGCTCGGTTACCTGCAGGCGCCGGTCATCATCGCCGGTGAGGATCACTGGTCCGGCTTCCGGCCCGATCGCATCAGGTCGCTCGCGACCGTGGCGGCCTGACCGCCTTTCTCGCTTCCGGTTCATCCGATGAAAACAGGAGAGAGCCATGTCCACAGGGAAAGCGTCCGCGGGTCACCCCGCAGACACCGCTCCTGGGCTGGTCTACTTCTCCAGCGCCTCGGAGAACACGCATCGCTTCGTCGAGAAGCTGGGACTCCCGGCGACTCGTATACCACTGCACACCGCTGATTCGCTGCGCGTAGACGAACCCTACGTGCTGATCGTCCCCACCTACGGGGGCGGTCGGCACGTACTGGGGGGAAACAGATCCGATAAGGATTTCGTGCCGCGGCAGGTCGCCAAGTTCCTCAACGATCCGCACAACCGCGCCCTGCTGCGCGGGGTCGTCGCGGCGGGAAATACGAACTTCGGCGATACCTACTGCTATGCGGGCGAGGTGATCTCGCGCAAATGCGGGGTGCCTTACCTGTATCGCTTCGAACTCATGGGAACCGCTGAGGACGTCGAGCGCGTCCGAGAGGGATTGGGATTGTTTTGGCAACAGCAACGACAGCACCGACCGGCAAGACGGCTCGCTTAGAGCAGCCCCCGGTCCGGAACGCCGAGGCGGGCGAGGTGATGGACTACCACGCCCTCAACGCGATGCTGAACCTGTACGGCGCCGACGGCAAGATCCAGTTCGACAAGGACCGCGAAGCCGCGCACCAGTACTTCCTGCAGCACGTCAACCAGAACACCGTCTTCTTCCACAATCTGGACGAGAAGCTGGACTACCTGGTCGACGAGAACTATTACGAGGCAGAGGTTCTCGAGCAGTACAGCCGCGCGTTCATCAAGTCGCTGTTCCAGCAGGCCTACGCCAAGAAGTTCCGGTTCCCGACCTTCCTCGGCGCGTTCAAGTACTACACCTCGTACACCCTGAAGACCTTTGACGGTAAGCGCTATCTGGAGCGGTTCGAGGACCGCGTGGTGATGGTCGCGCTGACGCTGGCCGCCGGTGACGAGGTGCTCGCGGGCAAACTGGTCGACGAGATCATCGACGGCCGTTTCCAGCCCGCCACCCCGACCTTCCTCAACTCGGGCAAGAAGCAGCGCGGCGAGCCGGTGTCGTGCTTTCCGGCGGGGACACCGGTCGACACGATCGACGGCCCGCGGGCAATCGAGACGTTGCAGTCCGGTGACCGGGTGCTCTCCCACGACGGCTCCTACCGCGCTGTGGAGGCGGTGGTGGAGAACCCGAACGACCAAGCTCTGGTGTCGATTTCGCACTTCGGGCACAAGGAGCCGATCCGGTGCACGCCGGAACACCCAATTCTCGTGTGGACCACGCGTGATGTCGACACATTGATCGAGGGTGATGGCGCTGACCCGTTCAACGGTTTCGTGTGGCTGGCGGCCCAGGATGTGCACCCGTCGGACTTCATCGTGACCGCAGCTCCAGTAGTTGGTCGCGACCGCCGCGTGTACGACCTGATGAAACACGCCGGTGACGGGACCTACGAAGAAGTCGACGGTCTGATCCGCAAGGTGAACACGGACGCGAAGCATCGGAACAAGCAGCGGCATCACCAGCGCTTCGTTTCGGTGAATCGGTACGCGGCGGAGTCCTATGATCTTGGCCTCATCCTCGGGTGGTACCTCGCGGAGGGACATGTTTCCAAGCGTTCCAGCACCGGGGGAGTGCAGCCGAATGGCATCCACTTCACGCTGGGCGCGCATGAAACTGCCCACCAGGAAGAACTGACGGCTGCCTTCAAACAGGTGTTCGCAGCGGATCTAGCTGTCCACACGAACAACTCGGACAACTCTGTCCGTATGGTGTGCAATAGCAAGCTCGTGGCCTCGCTGATGCTCGCGATGGCCGGAACCGGATACAGCACTAAGTGGTTGTCCCATGATGTTCTCACCGCCAACGAGGGATTCCAGCGTGGCTTGCTGGCCGGGTTGTTCCGTGGGGATGGCTGCTGCACCACCGGCGGTCTCGTCCTCGACCTGGTCAATCCTGACCTGGTCGATCAGGTGCAGTTGATTCTTCGGCGGCTCGGGGTCATTGCCACGGTTCGCCGGTATGTCAACCAGGCGGGCAACATCACCGGTCAACTCTTTGTTCCGGGGCTCCCGGGTACGAACGAAGAGTTCATCTTCGACGTCGGCAAGAACCTCCACAACTACGTGGGTCGTAAGGGCACCACACGCACCACCTATCAAGTGGTGCATGGCCGCCATGTGTACGGAGTCCGGGAGATCACGCGGACCGAGGAGACTCCCGAGCAGGTCTACAACCTGCACGTCGAGGGAACGCACACCTATACGATTCGCGGCACGGTGGTGCACAACTGCTTCCTTTTGCGCATCGAGGATAATATGGAGTCCATCGGGCGCTCCATCAACTCCGCGCTGCAGCTGTCCAAGCGCGGCGGCGGTGTCGCGTTGCTGCTCAGCAACATTCGCGAGCACGGCGCGCCGATCAAGAAGATCGAGAACCAGAGCTCGGGCGTCATTCCGATCATGAAGCTGCTCGAGGATTCGTTCTCCTACGCTAACCAGCTCGGTGCCCGTCAAGGTGCGGGTGCGGTATACCTGCACGCGCACCACCCGGATATCTACCGGTTCCTGGATACCAAGCGGGAGAACGCGGACGAGAAGATCCGCATCAAAACGCTCTCGCTGGGTGTGGTGATCCCGGATATCACCTTCGAGCTGGCGAAGAAGAACGAGGACATGTACCTCTTCTCGCCGTACGACGTGGAGCGCATCTACGGCAAGCCCTTCGCCGATATCGATGTGACCGAGAAGTACTACGAGATGGTCGACGACAAGCGGATCCGCAAGTCGAAGATCAAGGCGCGCGAGTTCTTCCAGACCATCGCCGAGCTGCAGTTCGAATCCGGCTACCCCTACATCATGTTCGAGGACACGGTGAACCGGGCCAACCCGATCGCGGGCAAGATCACCCACTCGAATCTGTGCTCGGAGATCCTGCAGGTCTCGACGCCGTCGCTGTTCAACGACGATCTGTCCTACAGCAAGGTGGGCAAGGACATTTCGTGCAACCTCGGCTCGCTGAACATCGCCAAGACGATGGATTCACCCGACTTCGCGCGCACCATCGAGGTGGCGATCCGCGCGCTGACCGCGGTCTCGGATCAGACGCACATCTACTCGGTGCCCTCGATCGAGCAGGGCAACAACGAATCCCACGCGATCGGGCTCGGCCAGATGAACCTGCACGGGTATCTGGCGCGCGAGCGGGTGCACTACGGGTCCGATGAGGGCATCGATTTCACCAATATCTACTTCTATACCGTGGTGTACCACGCGATTCGGGCCTCGAACCTGATCGCGAAGGAGCGCGGCAGCTACTTCGGCGGTTTCCCCGAATCCAAGTACGCCTCCGGTGAGTACTTCGACAAGTACACCGAGCAGGTGTGGGAGCCCAAGACCGAGCGGGCCGCGCAGCTGTTCGCCGATGCGGGCGTGCACATTCCGACCCAGGCCGATTGGCTCGAGCTGAAGGCCTCGGTCATGGAGCACGGCATCTACAACCAGAATCTGCAGGCCGTGCCGCCGACCGGTTCGATCTCCTACATCAACCACTCCACCAGCTCCATCCACCCGGTGGCCTCGAAGATCGAGATCCGCAAGGAAGGCAAGATCGGCCGCGTCTACTACCCGGCGCCCTACCTCGACAACGACAACCTCGAGTACTACGACGACGCCTACGAAATCGGCTACGAGAAGATCATCGACACCTACGCCGCGGCCACCCAGCACGTGGACCAGGGCCTGTCGCTGACGCTGTTCTTCAAGGACACGGCCACCACCCGCGACCTGAACCGCGCGCAGATCTACGCGTGGCGCAAGGGCATCAAGACGCTCTACTACATCCGGTTGCGCCAGATGGCGCTCGAGGGCACCGAAGTCGAGGGTTGCGTGTCCTGCATGCTGTAGACGTTTACGCGAAAAGGGGTGGCCTCCGTTGATCGGAAGGTCACCCTTTTCGTATGTCGCCGTGTGTTTTCGGCTGTCACTGGGGGAGCAGGCCGAGGATGGCCAGTTCCGCGGTGAGATCGGTGGTGGATCCCGTGACCAACGTCGCGCCGGCCAGCAACGCTCGGTCGCGCGTGCTGCCCGCGGTACCGCGGGAACTGGAGTAGACGATGATCGGCACCGACAGTCCGCGGACAGTGCTCGCGGTCGACTGGGGCGAGTACTCGCCGGGCGGGCGGGCGGATCCGTATTGCAGGATCGGGGGCAGTCCGCCCGGGGGACAACGCCACCGGCCCCGCCTGGGGATTCCGGTGGCGCTGGTCGCTCTCGGTGTGATCGCGATCGGCAACGGTCGAACTCGCCGTCGATCGCCCCGGCGAGCAAGGCGTCCCATTCGCCGCGGGTGAAGATCAGCGCAGAGCAGGTGCCACTTCGCGCTCGAAGAGTTCGATGCCGGAGGTGTCGTAGGCGGCCTCGGGGAAGTTGAAGATGGCGTAGCCGAGGCCGAGATCGCGGACCTTGGTGAGGTTTTCGATGACCTGCTCGGGGGTGCCGACCGCGGCGGAGGTGCGCAACATGCCGTCGACGAAGGACTTGGCCTTGTCCTCGCCGATGACGGCCGCCAGCTGCGCCTGCAATGCCGAAAGGCGTTCTTGCACTTCGGCTTCCGTGGCCGCGATGACCACGTTGAAGTTCGAGGAGCGCACGATGGCGTCGAAATCGGTACCGAGATCGGCGCAGTGCGCGCGCAGGATCTCGGACTTGCGCGTGAACTCCTCCGGATCACCGCTGAAGTTGGTGTAATTCGCGTACTTCGCCGCGATCCGCAGCGTCTTCTTCTCGCCGCCGCCCGCGATCCACAGCGGAATTCCGCCGTCCTGCAACGGAAGCGGGCGCACGATGGCGCCGTCGACCTGGTAGTACTTGCCGTCCAGGGTGGCCTTGCCGTCGGTCCAGGCCTGCTTGAAGATCTGCACGCCCTCGTCCAGGCGGCCCAGTCGCTCACCGGCCGATGGGAAGCCGTAGCCGTAAGCGCGCCACTCGTGTTCGTACCAGCCGCCGCCGATGCCCATCTCGACCCGGCCGCCGGAGATCAGATCCGTGGTCGCCGCGACCTTTGCCAGGTAGGCCGGATTGCGGTAGCTCATCGCGGTACACATCTGCCCCAACCGCACCCGCGAGGTGCTGGCCGCGAACGCCGCCATCAATGTCCACGCCTCGTGCGTCGCCTCCTCGGTCGGCACCGGCACCGTGTGGAAGTGGTCGTAGACCCAGATCGACTCCCAGAGATCGCCACTGTCGATCCGCTGGGCGAGATCGCGCATGACCCCCCACTGCGCCGCCGGTTCGATACCGACCAGATCTAGCCGCCAACCTTGCGGAATGAAGATGCCGAACCGCACAGATATCTCCTTCGTGTGTTTCCTCGAACCTAGCGGCAACTGCTCCACTGTTCCGGCCGCACACCACGCGGGCAACAGTTCCGCGCCGCGTGCGCACAACTATCGAAGCCAGCGCGTCATCCAGTGTGCTCGAGCTGCCGTATGTCCGCCAGTCGGCGTTTATTCGGTGGCGTCGGAGGACGATTCGGGTCAAGCTGGAGCCGATAGTGATGAATAGTTATGGACAGCCTCGGCTCGGGGTGGATTTCGGACGCCGAACTGGCCCGAGGTGGAACGCGCCGTCGCGGCGACATTCGCTTCCTGACCTGCGCCAGTGTGGCCCTGCTCAGGTTCGGCGGGTTGGTCCCGGGATTTACGCGATTCGACGGTGAACGTTCACCCGGGCACATGTATCCTTCAACCGGAAGCTTTGCGTCTGGTGGCGCATCTGGGACATCTGCGATGGCGACAGCCAGGCAGCGGCGATGAGGAGGTGGGGTTGCCATGCGCAGCGAACCTCCCAGTCGAAGGCCGCGCGGCGCCGCCCTTCGTAATACCGACGCGGAACAGTAGCTTCCGGCAGTAGTTCGGTCATGGGGGTCGGTGCCCGCGGTGTGACTTCGTGTCCTTCGATTCACTCGCTTACTCGCCGTTATGTGCTGAGGACCTCCCATGTCGCAGACCGATCTCATCGAAGTACGCCCGACGCTGTCCGCATCCCTGCAGGACATCGCGGAAACCCATCGTGTCGATGCCGCGCTGGACTGGCTCGACAATCACCCGCCGCACGTCATCGCCGACGAACTCGGCCGGATGGACGCCGTGCAGGCCGGTCTGGCCTTCCGGTTGCTCGACAAGGACCTGGCGCTGGCCGTCTTCGAAGAGCTCGAACCGGTGGATCAGCAGCAGATCCTGCAGGGTCTGCGCGACCAGAGCTTCCGTGACCTGGTCGAAGGCATGGCGCCCGACGACCGGGCCAGGATGCTGCGTGAGGCGCCCGCCAAGGTCGCCAAGAAGGTGCTGGCCGGACTGAGCCCACGCGAACGGCGGATGACCGCAGCGCTGCTCGGCTACCCGGAGGGCTCGGTCGGGCTGTACATGACCCCGGAAGTCGTTGCGCTGCCACGGAATCTGACCGTCGCCGATGCCCTGCAGACGGTGCGGGCCAAGGGCACCAACGCCGAAACCGTGTACACGCTGCCGGTGGTCGATGCCGGTCGCCGCCTCACCGGCATCGTCGAACTGCGCGAACTGGTGCTGAGCAGCCCGGACACCATGGTCTCCGAACTCGTCGTCACCGAACCGACGTTCGCGCGCGCCACCGACTCGGCCGAGAAGGCCGCCCGGCTGATGCGCGAGACCAACGACATCAACCTGCCGGTCGTCGACAGCGAGGACCGGCTGGTCGGGCTGCTCACCATCGATGACGCCGTCGAGGTCATCGAGGCCGCCGACAGCGAGGATGTCGCCAAGCAGGCGGGCTCCGCGCCGTGGGAGGGCCACTACATGGCCGCAAAGGTGTTGCAGCTGGCCCGCTATCGCGCACTGTGGTTGCTGCTGTTGCTCTTCGCGGCGACCCTGACCGTGAGCGTGACCGATTTCTTCGAGGGCACCCTGCAGCAGGCGGCACATCTGGCGCTGTTCATCCCGCTGCTCATCGGCGCGGGCGGCAATGCGGGCGCCCAAGCGGCCACGGCTTGTGTGCGCGCGCTGGCCGTCGGCGAGGTTCGCGGCTCCGACCTGTTCAAGGTGATCTGGCGCGAATGCCGCGTCGGGCTGGTGCTCGGCACCATGCTCGCCACCGCGGGTGTCATCATCGGCGCGTTGTTCGTCGATCCCGGCACCGCCCTGGTTGTCGGTATCACCCTGGTGCTGATCTGCGGTTGGGCGGCGACCATCGGCGGCATGATGCCGTTGTTGGCCAAGCGTTTCCGCATCGACCCCGCGGTCGTCTCGGCACCCATGGTGACCACTCTGGTGGACGCCACCGGCCTCATCATCTACTTCACCACCGCGAAGCTGGTTCTCGGTATCTGACGCAGACCCTCTTCCGCGCGCCTTCCGGCGTGTCCGCCATTGCGAATACAAAGGTGCAGACTTCGCCAGAGCTAACCGCTATGGTCGAACATGCTTTCGATGTTGTAGCTAACGAAGGGGTGGGTTCGATTCATGAGCAGCAGTGGTAAGTCACTCGAGCAGCGTGTCCACGAGCTGGAACTCTGGCGCGATCACCAGATCACCCGCGATACTGTGACGGTGACGCAAATCCACGAGCAACTGGCCGCGCTGCATACCAGCGTGGACGACGTCCGTGTCAGCATCGGCGATTTGGATGGTCGATCGGTTGCGTCGCGGCTGATCTCGATGAGTGTCGACATCAACAACATGGCGTCTCGTCAAGACGTCATGGATGGTCGCCTGGATTCGATGGGTGGCCGCCTGGATTCGATGGATGGTCGCCTGGATTCGATGGGTGGCCGCCTGGGGTCGTTGGAGTCCGATGTCGGCACTCTGAAGTCGGACGTCGCTCAAATTCTGCAGATTTTGCGGAATCCCAACGGGAACAGGTAAATCGAGACATGAAAAGTCCGGCTCGGCCAGCAGGTCGAGCCGGACTTCGTAGTAGAAGCTTGCGTCAGAATTCCCAGTCTTCGTCTTCGGTGTTGACGGCCTTGCCGATGACGTAGCTGGAGCCCGAACCCGAGAAGAAGTCGTGGTTTTCGTCGGCGTTGGGGGAGAGGGCGGACAGGATGGCCGGGTTGACGTCGGTTTCGTCCTTGGGGAACAGCCCCTCGTAGCCGAGGTTCATCAGGGCCTTGTTGGCGTTGTAGCGCAGGAACTTCTTGACGTCCTCGGTGAGGCCGACCTCGTCGTAGAGGTCCTGGGTGTATTCGACCTCGTTGTCGTAGAGCTCGAAGAGCAGCTCGAAGGTGTAGTTCTTGAGGTCCTCGCGTTCGGCCTGGCCGAGCAGCTCCAGACCCTTCTGGTACTTGTAGCCGATGTAGTAGCCGTGCACCGCCTCGTCGCGGATGATCAGGCGGATCAGGTCGGCGGTGTTGGTGAGCTTGGCCCGCGAGGACCAGTACATCGGCAGGTAGAACCCGGAGTAGAACAGGAAGCTCTCCAGCAGTGTGGAGGCCACCTTGCGCTTGAGCGGATCGTCGCCGTGGTAGTACTCCAGCACGATCTCGGCCTTGCGCTGCAGATTGCGGTTCTCCTCCGACCAGCGGAACGCGTCATCGATCTCGCGGGTGGAGCACAGCGTGGAGAAGATCGAGCTGTAGCTCTTGGCGTGCACCGATTCCATGAACGCGATATTGGTGAGCACCGCCTCCTCGTGCGGCGTCAGGGCATCCGGGATCAGGCTCACCGCGCCGACGGTGCCCTGGATGGTGTCCAGCAGCGTCAGGCCGGTGAATACCCGCATGGTCAATTGCTTCTCGTCGGCGGTGAGGGTGTTCCACGATGGAATATCGTTGGACACCGGCACCTTCTCGGGCAGCCAGAAGTTGCCGGTCAGGCGGTCCCAGACCTCGGCATCCTTCTCGTCGGGCACCCGATTCCAGTTGATGGCCGACACCCGATCGATCAGTTTCATCCTGCCTCCACACCCTTCCCGAGCACGCTGCCGTCACGGAATTGCTACCCCTTCAACACTACTCCTTGGGGGTGACAAGTCCGTGCAGCACAACACCTTGTGTCGCAGCGGCGTCTGTCACGATGGCGCAGAAAGGCCGGTGACCACCGCGTGCGGCACCCATTGTGCGGCACGGAGTGTGAAATCCGCGCATCGATACCGGCGTGGTCATCGTGGTCGCCGACAGTTTGCCGGTCAACGGGTCGCGGGTCCGGTGCGGTGCGGACGCCGTGGTCTGCGCGCCGCAACCAGGATTGCTGTCGCCGCCGGATGAACTCTGTTGTCGGACCCGGCGACTGATGGACCTGGTCGGCCGCCCGGGGAGTGGGCGCAGCGTCACAGATTTGCTCGCGGATACCAGAACCCGGCAGTAGCATCAGTGCCACTGTGAGGGGGCTCGATGTCTGCACCCACCGATCCGGATATGACCGATCTGCTCGGCCGACTCTCGCGTGTACCGAGTGGTCGCCGGAGCAAATGGGTGGTGCTCGGCGTCTGGATCATCGCCCTGCTGGCACTGGGCGCCTTCGCTGGAAAGCTCACCGGCGCACAGAAGAACGACAATGTCACCTGGCTGCCCGACAGCGCCGAATCCACCCAGGCATTCAAGCTGGCCGAGAAATTCGGCAACAGTGACCAGGTTCCGGTGGTGCTGGTCTACGAGCGCAGCAGCGGGATCACCGAGGCCGACCGGCTCGCAGTGGGCGCGGCAGCCAAGCGGTTCCGGCAGATCGAACATGTGGTGGCGGACAAGTTGCTCGGCCCGATGTCGTCGCAGGATGGTCAGGCACTGGAAATTCTGGTGCCGATCTCGATGGGATCCGAAGGCTGGAGCCGCCTGACCGCGGTGGTTGGCGCCATCAACGACGCGGCGGGCGAGCGACCCGACGGGTTGTCCTATTACGCCACCGGACCGGCCGGGTACGCGGCCGAATTCGGTGAGGTGTTCGAGGGCATCGACGGTTTGCTGCTGTACTCGGCCGCCGCGGTCGTCATCGTCATCCTGCTGGCCACCTACGGTCCGATGCTGTGGGCGCTGCCGCTGATCACCGTCGGCTTCGCGCTGACGATTTCGCAGGCCGCGGTATTCGGCGCGACCAAGTTGGGATTGACGGTCAACGCGCAGAGTCAGGCCGTCCTGACGGTGCTGGTCTTCGGCGCGGGCACCGACTATGCGCTGCTGCTGGTGGCCCGCTATCGCGAGGAACTGCGCCGCCATCCCGATAAACACGAGGCGATGGCGGTCGCACTGCACCGGGCCGGGCCCGCCGTGCTGGCCAGTGGTTGCACCGTGATGGTCTCGATGCTGGCTCTGCTGGTGGCGGAGATGAATTCGACCAAGGGCATCGGCCCGGTGTGCGCAATCGGCATCGCGGTGGCACTGCTGGCGATGTTGACGCTGCTGCCCGCGCTGCTGGTGATCGTCGGCCGGTGGATCTTCTGGCCGCGCCATCCGAACTCCGGCACCGTCAACGAGACCGAGTCCGGTATCTGGGCGCGCATCGGATCCGCGATCGCCCGGCGGCCGCGCACGGTCTGGATCGGTACCACGCTGGCACTCGGTGCGCTGGCACTCGGCGTCACCGGGCTGGAGGCGAACGGGATCGCGAACAAGGACGCGTTCGTCGGCTCCTCGGCTGCGGTCACCGGAACCGAAGTGCTGCAACGACATTTCGAGGCGGGCACCGGTAACCCGGTAATGGTCGTCGCCTCCGCCGCGCGCGCCGACGCCGTCGCCACGGCGTTGGGATCGACACCCGGCATTACCGCGCCGTCGCGACCGATCATCACCGACGATCTGGTCTATCTGGAGGGCACCCTCTCGGATCCGCCGGACAGCCGCGCCGCCGACGCCACCATCGACCGGGTGCGCGCCGCCGTGCACGCGGCCGATCCCGAGTCCAAGGTCGGCGGCGAGACCGCCGTCATACTCGATATCAAACGTGCTGTGGCACATGACAATCGGGTGATCGTGCCGGTGGTGCTCGGCATCGTGATGGTGATCCTGATGGTGCTGCTGCGCGCGGTGCTCGCACCGATTCTGCTCACCGCGACCGTGGTGCTGTCCTATTTCGCGGCGCTCGGGCTGAGCCATTGGATTTTCGATCTGGCCGGATTCAAGGGCGCCGACGCGGGACTTCCGCTGCTGACGTTCGTCTTCCTGGTGGCGCTCGGCATCGACTACAACATCTTCCTGATGTCGCGGGTGCACGAGGAGGCCGAGAAACATCGCACCAAGGCCGGCGCGCTCATCGGCCTGGCCGCCACCGGCGGGGTGATCACCTCGGCCGGACTGGTGCTGGCAGGCACCTTCGCGGTGTTCGCGACCATGCCGGTGGTGACCTTCGCCGAAATGGGCATCGTCATCGCCGTCGGCGTGCTGCTCGATACCGTGATCGTGCGTTCGATCCTGGTCACCGCGCTGACGTTGGATGTCGGTGATCGGATCTGGTGGCCGAGCGCGTTGGCCCGGCCGCGTATTGCCGCGACTCCCGAACCGGAGATCAGTCTCAGCAAGTGACCCGCCGAGGTGATCCCTCGTTTCGGGCGTGTCGCGGGTTAGTTTGTGGCCGTTGATTACCGCGCGTTTCGGAAGGAGTGTGTGTTATGACCAGTCCCGGCACGACCAAGACCGGACCCGTGCTCAATGACATGACGATCTTCGCGGGCGTTCTGATCCTGATCACCGGTGTGCTACATCTGTTGGCGGCCATCGCTGCGATCGCGAAGCGAGACTTCTTCGTGTTGACCGAAGACCAGGTCTTCCAGGTGAACGTCTCGACGTGGGGATGGGTCCATCTGGTGATCGCGGTGCTGATCATCATCGCGGGCATCGGTATCGTGACCGGGCAGACCTGGGGATTTCTGGCCGGCATCATGATGGCCTCGATCAGCCTCGTGGACAACTTCCTGTTCGCGCCGATCTATCCGTTCTGGTCGCTGGTGATGATCGCCCTCGATGTGCTGATCATCTGGGCGCTGGCGCGGCAGATCGGTTCCGAATAGGTAAGTAGTGCAAGTGATTTCGTGTCGGCCCCCGATCCGTCCAGTATGGGTCGGGGGCCGAGTCGTCGGCTTACCTGGTGCGCGGCGGCGGGCCGCCCTGACCGCCCTGGCCGCCGGGGCCACCCTGGCCCGGCGGCGTCCCGGAGCCGTTGCCGGACTGGGTGTTCTGTGACTTCTCGGCGACGCCGATGGGGATAGATACGACCATGCCCGAGGTCGGAGTGCCTGCGACGGCGGCCATTTCGGCGTCCCACCCGTCGCCGAAGACATTGTCGGAGGACAGCGAAATCTGGGACAGGTTGGTGATGCTCTGCGCGTATCCGGAGTCGGCGGCGTAGACGGTGTCGCAGACGTCTTGCGGCAGCGCGATCTGTGAGGTGAGTCGCGCGTTCTGCCCGGCGACCGCGGTGCTCAGCGAGTCGTAGACCTCGAAGTGGATATGCGGCCAGCGGCCGGAGTAACAGGCCGGGAAGATCGAGGTGAAGGTGACCTCGCCATTGGCGTTGGCGACCTGGACGCCGCGCAAATAGTTCTGGTCGGTGATGCCATTGCCGTAGAGCGAGTATTCGCCCGAGCGGTCGCAGTGCCATACGTAGACGGCCATACCCTCGGCCGCCGCGCCGTTCTTCGCCAGATCGCGCAGCGTGAGTCGCAGTGTCATCGGAACACCCTGTGCGACACCGGAATACGAACCGAAGCTGGTCGTGATATCGGAGCGGACCACCCCGGATTCGATCAGCACATTCGGGCCGTTGGAGCCGTCGCCCGGGTAGGGGCCCGCGGTCTCCTGCGGTGCCGCGGTGACACTGCCGGTCTGCGAGGTGGTGGTCTGTGCGGCAGCTGCGCTGGTGGTGGTCGTGCTGGTGGTGGTCGCCGACGAGCAGCCCGCCGCGACGGTGGCCGCTCCCGCCGCGCCGAAGAAGAACAGGGCGTGGCGGCGTGACATCACCTTCAGGTCGTGGGCGAGGCCGAGATCGTGCTCGTGTACCTCGCGGTGCGCGGGGTGTGCACTCACTGCGTTGTCCTTCCGTTGTCGGGATTGCTTGTCCACGGTGACGTTATGGACGGGTGCTAGGGACGGTGTTGGGCCCAGCTGTGCGTGGGCTGTGAGTGGTGCGGATGGATGCCGATCCGGAGCCGACAAGCGTGATCGGGTCAGCGCATATCCAGTGTGCCGATTTATCGATCGGCCATTACCGGCGGCTGGCGCGGCGGTAGCCGATGGTGGCGGGGATGGCGAACAGCAGAATGGCGGCCAGGGACCAGACGAGGGTGAGGGTCAGGGGCCGGGCCAGGGGACCGGTGTCGGACAGCGCGCGCATGGTGTCCACGGCTACCGACATGGGCTGGTTGCGCACGACCGGTTGGATCCATGCCGGGTAGGCGATCAGGGGAACGAAACCGGTACTGAAGAACATCATCAGAGAGGTGACGATGGTGATGCCCTCTACCAGAGCCGCCTTCGCGGTGAAGACGGCTACCGCGGTGACGATGGTGGCAAAGGCCAAGCCGAAAAGTACTGGAATGAAAAGGAATACGATCGCATACAGCAGTCCCTGGTGAAAGCGGAACCCCAATAGCATGCCGACGATCAGCACGGTGATGGTGCCCAGCAGGATTCGGCAACCTTCCGCGATGATGCGCGAGGCGAGTCCGGAGGCACGGTGCACCGGCAGGACCCAGAAGCGGGCGAGCAGGCCCGCGTCGCGTTCGCGGCCGAGCAGGACGCCGCTGGCGACGGCACCGGAGAGAGCGCCGACTATGGCGACCATGGGGACCGAGCCGTAGAGGGCGTTATCGCCGGTGAACTTCTCGATCTGGCCGCCGACCACGATGTTGAGCATCAGTAGCAGCAGACAGGGGACGAGCAGCGTTTCGAGCAGGGTGATCGGGTTACGGGCCCAGCGCAACAGCAAGCGCTGGGTCTGAATCGCGGTATGCCGCATCAGCGCCGACGGTGCGGTCTCCGAACCGGTGTGGGCGGTCGTCGATAGCATCATCACGCCTTCCTCGAGCTCAGCCGGATGGCGGACGGAACGCACAGGGCGAGGATCGCGGCGGCCCACAGCAGCGGCGGCCCCATCAGTGACCAGCTCACCGTGCCCGCATTGCCCAACGTGTCACCCGCCAGCGCACGCAGCCCGATGACGAACTGCGATACCGGCTGATTGCGCACGAACGGCTCCACCCAGTCCGGAAACTGGCGTGCCGGTGCGAGACCCGTCGAGAGCATGCCGAAGATCAGCGGCGGCAGTATCAAGGCCTGGCTCGTCGCCTCCGGGCTCTTCGCGAGGGTGCCGATCACATCCGCGCCCAGCGTGAAACCGATGCCGATGAGCAGTGAGAACAAGAGGAACCCGACGGTGTGCAGAGCATCCAATCGGAAGCGGAACCCGATTACGTATCCGCAGACGATGGCCGCGATCAGCGAGATCACCAGCCGAAAGATATTGCCGGACATGCGTGCCGCGGCCGGCACGAGCGGATTCATCGGCATGGCCCCGAACCTGCGGTTGATCCCCGCCACCGCATCGGAGGCCGAGCGGAAGGCCGCGGCGATCGCGGTGAATGCGGCGGCCTGCAGGACCACGATCGGCATCATGAACTGGGCGTAGCTGCTGAAACCGGTACCGGAGAACATCATCACCGTTCTCAACGGGAGGTAGAAGCTCGCCGTGAAGGCGACGGGTGCCAGCACAGCTCCGAGCACCTCGCCGGTCTTCACCGATGGCACGATCAACCGCGTCGTCAGCACCCACCACTGCTGCACCGTGGCCGGGGTCGCGCGGGCCTGGGTGAACCAGGTCGTGGCCGTCACGGAATTGCCTTCGCATCAGCGGTTTCGGCATCACCGGAGGCGAGATGGCCGGTCAGCTGAAGGAATACATCATCCAGCGACGGACGGCGCAAGGCGATATCGACGAGTTCGACCCCCGCGCTGTCCAATCGGCGCAGGGCTTCGGCCAGTGTCTTGGCACCGTCCGGTGCCGGAATGGTGACGCGATCCGAATCGGGCGTCAGGGTGGCCCGATTCTCCTCGGGCAATAGCGAACCGAGTGCTGCCATGATCACCGCCAGATCCTTCAGGTCGAGTGGCACCACCTCGCAGTAGCTGCCACCGGTGCGGGATTTCAGTTCGTCCGCGGTACCCGAGGCGATGACCACGCCGTGATCGATCACAATGATCCGATCGCTGAGCGCATCCGCCTCCTCTAGATACTGCGACGTCAACAGGGTGGTGATGCCGGACTTCTTGAAGTTCTCCACCAGATCCCAAACCCCTTGGCGGCTACGGGGATCCAGTCCGGTCGTCGGCTCGTCGAGGAACACCACATCCGGGCGCACCACCAGACCGCACGCGATATCGATGCGCCGCCGCATACCGCCCGAATAGGTGCCGACCCGGCGACCCGCGGCCCGGTCCAGATCGAATTCGCCGATGAGCTCGTCGGCGCGGACGCGGGCCGCGTTCTTGCGCAGACCCATCAGCCTGCCGAACATGACGAGATTCTCGTAGCCGCTGAGCATATCGTCGAGTGCGGCATACTGCCCGGTCAACATGATGATTTTGCGCACCGCCGCCGGATCGGCGACGACATCGTGTCCCGCGACCAGCGCCCGCCCCCGATCCGGGGCGACGAGCGTCGAGAGAATATTCACCATCGTGGTCTTGCCCGCGCCGTTCGGTCCGAGGATGCCGAGCACCGCTCCGGGCGCCGCCTCGAAGTCCACGCCGCGCAAGGCGTGTACCGCGCCGAAGGACTTCTCGATGCCCTCGACGACTACTCCGTGATCGGAATTCATTGCTGGTCTCCTGCTGTCAGGTGGTCGTCGAGCACCGGCGTGATGACCGAGAGTGCGTACGGCGAGGTCAGTTCGTTGTGGGTGACCTCGACGTCGTGATTGACGATCCGGCCGGTGACGTAGGGCCGCCAGCCGTCGGGCCCCACGATGTCGGGGCTATCGACGGTGGCACTGAAATAGAGCACGTCCCCGTCGTAGACCGGACGTCGATATCCGGTGCGGGTACGCGCGGCGGCGTTGTAGGAACTGGCCATGCGCTCGATGGTCTCGGCATCGATGAGGTCGACACCGCCGAGCCGGGCCTTGATGAGATCGGCCGCTTCCTGGGCGGTCGCCTCGGCGGGTACATCATCGATGCCGACAACCGAGCCGAAGGTATTGACGAACGCGCCGGCGGAGAGCCTTTCGATGCTGTCGCCGTCGATATCGGCGGTATCGGTGTCCAACAGCGCGACGACGCCGACGGATTCGCCCGCCGCCTTCAGTTTCGCCGCCATCGCGTGCACGATGAGGCCGCCGAAGGACCAGCCGAGCAGGTGATACGGCCCGGTCGGCTGGACCGCGCGGATTTCGCGTATGTACCGATCAGCGAACTCCTCGATGGAGCGCGCCGACGGTTCGCGGCCACTGAGATCCGGCGCCTGCAACCCGTAGATCGGACGCCCCGGCCGCAGCCGCTCCGCGAACCCCAGGTAGCTCCACGACATTCCGGAGGAGGAGTGGATGCAGAACAGGGCGGGATCGGTGCCGCCGCGCCGGATCGGCAGGAGTACGTCGATACCGAGTCCGGAGGGCGCGGCGGCCGTTTCGCGTGCCGCCGCCTGTGCGGCCAGGGCCGCGGTTTCGTCGGCCGCGGCGCGCTGTGCCGCCGGGGTCCGCGCGAAATGGGCTGCCGCGCCGAGCGCTTCGGCCCACAGGTCCGCCAGCTCGGTCACCTCGGCGCGGTTCAACAGGGTTTCGGGGAAGCCGATGCTCGCGTGCATCCGATCGTCGATGACGACGGCGTGCACGTCGATCGCGGCCATGACCGGTACCTGTGGATGCTCGTCGGCACGCAGGTCGCCGAATTCACCGGTGGGCAACCAGCCGAGCCCTTCGAGTCCGGCCGGGGTGTCGACGGCCGAGTGCCTGCCCAGGTAGTTGACGACGATCTGGGCCGGCAGGCGTGCCGGAAGTTGGTCCGTGGTAGCGGGGTTGAGGTAGCGCAGCAGCCCGAACCCGATGCCCTTGTCGGGCACCGCGAGCAGCTGATGTTTGACCGCCCGGATCGCCGCGCCCATCGCCGCACCGCCCGCGCAGGCGTCGTCGGTATCGATGCCGGCCAGATCCACCCGCACCGGATAGAGATTGGTGAACCAGCCCAGCGTGCGACCCAGATCCGCACCCGGAATCACTTCCTCTTGTCTGCCGTGGCCCTCCAAGCGCAGCAGGGCCGTCCGCTCGTCCACATTCCGGCGTGCGCGCCACCGCACCAGCGCCAAGCCCAGCGTGGCGAACAAGATATCGGTGACAGCGCCGTGCAGCTGCCGCGGCAGGGTGGTGAGCAGCGCGGTGGTGACCTCTGCGGAGACCTCGAGTTCGACCGTCCGGAGCGTATGTGCCTGATCGATCGACGGATCGAGCTCGCGGGGGCCGATCAGCGGATCGGGACCTTCGATCACGCCGTGCCAGTAGTCGAGTTCGGCGATCCGGCGGTTGGTGTGCGCCTCCTCGGTGAGGGCGTGCGACCAACGACGCATCGAAGTGCCGGTCTCGGCCAGCACCGGGGTGTTGCCGACCGACACCTGCGCCCAGGCGGCGATCAAGTCCTGCACCAGGATTCGCCACGACACGCTGTCGATGGCGAGATGATGCGCCACCACGATCAGGCGGCCCGATCGCGTTCTGGCTCCGGCGTCGCCGATCGGGTCCAGCCAGACACACTGCAGCACAGTGGCATTCGCCGGGTCGAGCCGGTTCATCGCGGAATCCAATTCGGTGACGGCGTATTCGCGCAGGTCGACCGAGTCGGCGGCGGCATCGAATTCGATGCGGTGCACCAGTGCGTCGACCTCGACCGACCCGGGTTCCTCGACCCGCAGGTGCCAGCCGTCTTCGGCCTGCCACAGTCGGGAGCGCAGCATGTCGTGCCGGTCGACCGCGGCGGCGAGGGTGGCGACGAGCTGGTCGCGCTCGATGCCGACCGGAAGTTCCAGTACGGCGGTCTGCGCGAAGCGCTTGAAGTCGCCGCCGCGCTCGATCATGTAGCGCACGATCGGGGTGAGCGGCAGGTCGCCGACACCGCCGCCGGGCAGCTCCGCCAGCCGCACCACCGCGCCGGCGGCGTCGACGGCGGCGGCCAGTGCGGCCACGGTGCGGTGCTCGAAGACCTGCAGTGGCGTGCAGTGGATGCCGCGCAGTTTCGCGCGGGAGACGAGTTGGATCGCGAGGATGCTGTCGCCGCCGAGTGCGAAGAACGAATCGTCGACGCCGACCTTGTCGCGGTCGAGCAGTTCGGCGTAGAAATGCGCCAGGATCTCCTCGGTCGGTGTTTCGGGGGCGCGGTATTCGGTCTCCTCGATGACGAATACCGGTTCCGGTAATGCTCTTCGATCGAGCTTGCCGACGGCGTTGAGCGGGATGGCGTCCATGACCACGAAGGCGGCGGGCACCATATACGCGGGCAAGGTATCGGCGGCGACCGCACGCACGCGCGCGATATCGAGTTCGACACCCGGTTTGCGGACGAGATAGGCCGCCAGCGCGGTCGATCCGGTCGGGCCGGGCACGCCGAGTGTCACGGCGAAGTCGACGCCGTCGGCGCGGCCGAGCACCGCGTCGATCTCACCGAGTTCGATGCGCTGACCGCGCACCTTGACCTGGAAGTCGGTGCGGCCGATGTACTCCAGCTCCAGGGCCGGTCCGGCGGTGCGGGTCCAACGCACCAGGTCGCCCGTGCGGTACATGAGTTCGCCGGGACCGCCGAAGGGGTTGGCGATGAAACGCGCGGCGGTCAGGCTCGGCCGGGCGTGATAGCCACGAGCCAGCGCGGGGCCCGCGAGGTACAGCTCGCCCGCCACGCCGATGGGTACCGGCCGCAGTCGGTCGTCGAGGACCAGCGCGGCCGCGCCGCGAATGGGTGCTCCGATGGTTACCGGTGCGCCCGCGACCAACGGGGCCGAACCCGTTATCCAGATGGTGAGTTCGGTCGGGCCGTACAGGTTCACCATCGTCCGGTCGACGCACCAGCGCTCGACCAGTTCGGCGCCGACTGCCTCGCCCCCTACCGCGAGCATGCGCACGCTCGACACCTCGGCCGGATCGATGGTGGCCAAGGCCGACGGGGTGATGATCATGTGCGTGACCTGTTCGGCGGCGATCAGTTCGGCGAGTGCGCTACCGCCGAAGACCTCCGGCGGTGCGACCACCGCCGCGCCGCCGGACCCGAACGCCATCAGCGCCTCGAAGATCGATGCGTCGAAACTCGGTGAGGCGACCTGCAATACCCGGGAGTTCTCGTCCAGGCCGAGAGATTCTCGTTGTGCCGCAACGAGATCGGCGATACCGCGATGGGAGACGGAGACGCCCTTGGGAGTTCCGGTCGAACCCGAGGTGTAGATCATCCAGGCGGGGTTGTCCAGGTGGACCGTGGTCGGCGGCAGCACTGCGTCACCGGCTTGTCGACCTTCGGTTTCGGGGTCGTCCAGGACCAGCCATTCGGTGCTGTCGGGCAGCAATGGCCGATAGGCGGCCAGTGTGAGGCCGACTTGTGCACCGGAATCGGTGAGCATGTGATCGATCCGGTCCACCGGATGCTTCGGATCGACCGGCAGGAATGCGGCCCCGGCCTTCACGGCCGCCCACATGCCGGTGAGCAGCTCAGCGGAGCGGGGGAGACCCAGTGCCACTACGGTTTCCGTGCCGATACCGGCCGCCAGCAAGAGTCGAGCCAGACGGTTCGAGCGGGCATCGAGCTCACGGTAGGTGGTGGTCTGTCCATTGGCGATCAGCGCTGGGCGGTCCGGGTACGACGCAGCGGAGGCGGCGAGCACTTCGGCGAACGCTATGGTCCCCGTGGTCTCCGGACCGCGCACCGGAACCAGTTGCGCGCGTTCGGAGTCGTCGAGGATATCGATATCGGCGAGCCGTACATCGATATCGGAGACGATCGTGGCGAGCACGCGACGCCACCGCGCGGCGAAAATGGCCACCGTGGACGCGTCGAAAAGGTCGGTCGCATAGGTCAATACGCCCTCGACGCCGTCCGGACCGGCTGCCGAGAACCGTTCGCGCAGGTCGAGCGTCAAGTCGAATGCCGAGGCGCCGCGATCGAAATCTTCGACCTCGAAACGCAATCCGGGCAGCTCCAGGACCGGTTCGACGAAGTTCTGCAGTGACAGCGACACCTGGAAGATCGGGTGGTGCGCGGTCGATCTGGTCGGATCGAGCACCTGGACGAGCCGTTCGAACGGCACGTCGGTATTCGCGAAGGCGTCCAGATCCGCCGACCGCACCGCGGCGAGGAACTGCCGGAATCCGGTCCCCGTATCCACCGGGGTGCGCAGCGCCAAGGTATTGACGAACATGCCGACGAGTTCATCGAGCGCCTCTTCGCCACGCCCCGCGACCGGCGTACCGATCACGACGTCATCGGTGCCGCCGAGCCGGGCCAGCAGCACCGCGAGTGCGGCGTGCACCACCATGAACACGCTGACATTGTTCGCGGCCGCGAATTCGACGATGGCGCTGTGCAGTTGCCCGTCGATGGTGAAATCGACATCGGCGCTGCGCATCGACTGCACGGCGGGCCGAGGCCGATCCGAGGGCAGTTCCAGGACATCCGGCGCACCGGTGAGGGTGTCGGTCCAATACCGGATCTGCCCTGCCGCCATCGATTCCGGATCGGACTCGCTGCCGAGCAGTTCGCGGTGCCAGAGCGCGAAATCGGCGTACTGCACGGCGAGCGGCACTCTGGTGGTATCGGCCCCGCTGGCCCGTTCCGAGTACGCGGCGACCAGATCGGCGGCCAGCGGTGCCATCGACGCTCCGTCGGCGCTGATGTGGTGTACCACGAGCACGACGATGTGCACCGCGCGCGACTCGGTGGACGGCACCACGGGTGCCTCGACCACCAGTGGGCCGGAGGACACCGGTGGGACGTCCGCCGAAGCGCTCGACGCGACCGGCGATGCGCCGACAGTGGGGCGGGACGACACCGGTACCGGTCCCATGCCGTCGGCGCCGGTACCGTCGTCGATGCGGTACAAGCCGACGCGCAGCGGTGGTTCCTGGGTGATGTCGAACCCGGTTCCCGCCAAGTCGTTGATCCGACCCCGCAGTGTCGCACCGTCTTCGACATCGATCACACGCAACTCGGGCGCGGCTGTCGCGGTGCCGACCACGACCTGACGTGGCCCTTCGGCATCGGTGGGGTAGATGGTGCGCAGGCTTTCGTGCCGCTCGACCACATCCGCGAGCGCGCGGCGCATGGCCGCCACATCGAGGTCACCGGTGAGTCGCAATGCCACCGCGATGTTGTAGGCGGGCGAAGTCGGATCCAGCCGATTGAGCACCCACATGCGCTGCTGGGCCGGGGACAACGGAATTCGGTCCGGCCGGATCCGCGGTGCCAGGGCGAACCGGCCGGGCTTGCCGTCGGTGGCCGGGATGACTCGCGCCGACAACTGCGCGACGGTGGGCGCGTCGAACAGATCGCGCAGGGCGATGGTCGAGCCGAGGGCGGAATTGATTCGGGCGATAACCTTGGTGGCGCTGAGCGAGTTGCCGCCGAGTTCGAAGAACGACTGGTCGACGCTCACCCTTTGGTTGCCGAGCACGTCGCCGAAGACATCGGCAACGGCCTGCTCGACCGGTGTCCGCGGCGCGAGATACGGCCGCTGCGTCACCGAGAAGTCCGGCACCGGAAGGGCTTTCCGGTCCAGCTTGCCGACCGGTGTCAGCGGTATGTCGTCCAGCACGACGATATAGCCGGGCACCATATAGCCCGGCAGCTCGTTCGCCACCTGAACCCGCAGTCGTTCGGTATCCAGATCGATGCCCTCGGCGGGCAGGACATACGACACCAGCACGGTCGCCCCCGCCGGCCCCGCGCGGCCGATGGTCACCGCGTATTCGACCTGCTCGTCGCGCGAGAGCACGGCATCGATCTCACCGAGTTCGATGCGCAGACCGCGAATCTTGACCTGGAAGTCGCTGCGGCCCAGGTACTCCAGCTCGAGTGCGTCCGAACTCGTCCCGGCGACCCAGCGGACCATGTCACCGGTGCGGTACATCCGCTCACCCGGCGTGCCGTACGGATTGGCGATGAACCGGCTCGCGGTCATCTCGAACCGATTGAAATAGCCACGCGCGAGCGCCGGACCGGCCAGGTAGAGCTCACCGGCGATGCCAACGGGCACCGGGCGCAGCCAGGTATCGAGCACCAGGTTCGCCGCACCGCGGATCGGCCCGCCGATCGAGACCGGTTCGCCGGGGAGAAGTTCGGCCGGGCCGGTCGCCCAGATACTGAATTCGGTCGGGCCGTACAGGTTCAGCATCCGCCGCCCGACGGCCCAGCGCTCGATCAACTCGGGTGTCGCGGCCTCGCCCGCGACCGAGAGCACGCGCAGGTCGGGCAGGTCATTGGGTTCCATGGTGGCCAGCGCCGAGGGGGTGATCACCGCATGGGTGACCCGCTCGGTACGCAGCAAGCGTTCGAGATCGCTGCCGCCGTAGACATCCGGCGGCGACACCACGAGCCGCCCGCCGGCCGAATGCGCCATCAGCAGCTCGAAGACCGAGGCGTCGAAACTCGGTGAGGCGACCTGCAATGCGCTGGCGGTCGGATCGAGTACGAGTGTCTCGCGTTGTGCGGTGGTCAGATTCGCGATACCGCGATGGCTCAGCAGTACCGCCTTCGGCTTACCGGTCGAGCCCGAGGTGTAGATCAGATAGGCCGTCTGGTCGATATCGATCGGGCCGCCGCGGTCCTCGTCGGTGATGGGCGCGTCGGAGACGAGCATGACCCGGCGAATCGTGTTGAGGTCGTCCAGCAGCAGCCAGTCGACGGTGCCGGGCAGGGTCTCACCGGTCTCGGTCACGGTCACACCGATCGGTGCCTTCGAATCGGTGAGCATATGCTCGATCCGCTCGACCGGGTAGCTCGGATCCAGCGGTGCGAAGGCCGCACCGGTCTTGGCCAGCGCCCATACCGCGATCACCGATTCCAGCGATCGGGTGAGCGCGAGCACCACGAAGATCTCCGGGCCGACGCCACGACTCAGCAGCACCCTGGCGAAGCGGTTGGACCAGGCGTCGAGCTCGCCGTAGCTCATCGTGAGATCACCCGAGGTGACCGCGATCGCATCGGGATCGATGTGCGCGCCCGCCGAGAGGATCTCCGGAAGTGTCCGCATGGGTACCGATTCGGTGCCGCGGACCGGCAGCAATGCGGCGAGCTCGGCGTTGTCGCAGTACTGCAGCTGCGAGACCAGGGCGTTCGGATTGTCGGCGAGTTGGGTCAGCAGCCGGACGAAGCGGTCCAGCAGTGGCTGTGCCGCAGTGGGATCCAGCTGGTCGGCCATGAACTTCAACGTGATGCGCAGGGTGTCGTGGCCGTCCGCACCGCGCAGCGGAATGACCATGAGGTTCAACGGGTATGGCGTCGCATCCGTGCCCTCCACATCGAGCACACGCATGCCCGCGATATCGAGCGCCTGCGAAAGTGCCTCTCGGTCAATGGGATAGGACTCGAACACCGTCAATGTGTCGAAGAGTTCGGCGAGACCGACGGCGCGGTGGATCGCGGCCAGCCCGACATGCTGGTGATCCATCAGCCGCGCCTGCTCGGCCTGGACGCGGCCCAGCAGGTCGGCGACCTTCTCCGACGGATCGAGCTGGACCCGCACCGGGAGCGTGTTGATGAAAAGGCCGACCATCTCTTCGACACCGGGCAGTTCCGGCGGCCTGCCGGAGACCGTGCCGCCGAACACCACATCGTTGCGGCCGGTGATCATGGCGAGCAACATGGCCCAGCCCGCCTGCACCATGGTGTTCACCGTCGCCCCCGATTCACGGGCGGTGGCTTCGAGCCGATCGACTGTTTCGCGGGTCAGATCGCGCGAGATCATCCCGGTCTCGGTCGATTCGATTCCGGCCAGTGTCGGGACCGCGCGCGTCGGCGAATCCACGCCCGCCAGCGATTGCGCCCAGGCCGCGAGCGACGCGTCATTGTCCTGTTCGTCGAGCCAGGACAGGAATTCCCGATACGAATGCGCGGGCGGCAGTACGGACGTATCGCCCGACATGACGTAGAGCGTCAGCAGTTCACGCACCAGCAGCGGCGTCGACCAGCCGTCCAGCACGAGATGATGATTGGTCATAACCAGCCGGTAGGTATCGGTGGCGGTCCGAATCAGCGTGAAGCGGATCAGCGGTGGGCGCGCGAGTTCGAATCGGGTGCGCGCGTCGAGGGCGATCAGCCGGTCCAGTTCACGGTCGCGTTCGGCGGGGTCGGCGATATCGGTGAGATCCACATCGTGCCAGCGGATTTCGGCGTCGGCGAGGACGAGTTGGCGCGGGCCGTCGTCGGTCTCGACGAAGGCGACGCGCAGGTTCTCGTGCCGTTGCAGCAAAGCCTGTGCGGCGCTGCGCAATCGGGCGGCATCGACGGTGCCCGCCAGCGTGAGCAGCGATTGCACGGTATAGCCGTCGGCGGTGTCGGAGTCGTAGAGCGCGTGGAAGAGCAGGCCGTACTGCAGTGGCGAGAGCGGCCACACGTCGGCGAGATTCGGGTAGGCGCGCTCCCAGCTGTCGATCTGGTGTTGCGGCACCGGGACGAGTTCGAAGTCGGACGGGGTGCGCCCACCCGCGCCCGGCGAGGTGGCGTGTGCGGCAAGGGCACGCAAAGCCTGCGACCACAGTTCGGCGAGTTCGCGCACGTCCGCTTCGTCGAGCAGGCGCGCGGCGTAGGCCCACGTGACCTCCAACCCGGCATCGGTGAGCACCGCGTTGATATCGACGGCGGCGGCCATCGGCGCATCGTCATTGTGTGTCGCCGCGAAGCGCTGCGGCAGCCAGGGACCGTCCTGGCCGCCGGTGAGCGCGCGGCCCAGATAGTTGAAGCTGAACTGCGGTGTCGGCGTAACCGCCAGTGCGGCAGCGGTATCCGGATTCTGATAGCGCAGCATGCCGTAGCCGATACCCTTGTCCGGCACCGACCGCAGCTGTTCCTTGATCGCCTTGATCGCGGCCCCCGCCGCCATGCCACCGGCGAACGCGTCGTCGAGATCGATGCCGGTCACATCGATGGCCACCGGGTACACGCTGGTGAACCAGCCGACCGTGCGGGCGATATCGGCGCCGGGCAGGATCGTCTCGGAGCGGCCGTGGCTTTCCAGGGTGAGCAGTGCGGAGGTCCGGTCACGCCAGCGGCTCACCGCCATCGCGAGCCCGGCGAGCAGCACATCGTCGGCGCCGCAATGGAATTGGTCCGGCAGGGTGGCGAGCACGGTATTCGCGATATCCGGTGCCACGGTGGAGTGGCACTGACCCATGGTAGCGACGACGTCGACCGCCGGATCCAGCACCGCGGAGCCGATAACAGGATCCGGAGTCGCCAGGATCTGTTGCCAGAGTGGCAGTTGCGCGGCCCGTTCGGCGGCCTGCCCGGCCTGACCGTGCGCCCATCGTCGGAACGAGGTGCCGACCGGTGCCAGATCACCGCCCGACGCGGCGATCGCCAAGTCCGGCAGCAGGATTCGCCAGGAGATGCCATCGGTGACCAGATGGTGCAGTACGAGCCAGCACATCGGTGCGGAGTCCGCCTGCTCGATCAGGACGAAGCGCGCGACGACGCCCGCCTCGGGATCGAGCAGATCCGCCGCGCGCTGCAACTCGCGCTCGCGGGTGCGGTCCAGGTCCGGCCCGGCCGCCACGACCTCGATCAACGCATCGGCATCGACCGAACCACGCTCGGCGACAACCCATTCCCAGCCGTGCTCGGTGCGCCGCAGCGTGGAACGCAGCACATCGTGATGGTCGATGAGCGCTTGTACCGCCGGGCGGAGCTGATCCCATCGGAATTCGGCGGGCAGTCCGATCAAGACGGCCTGGCTGAACCGGCCCCAAGTCGGCCCCTGCTCCAGCATCGCGTGCACGATCGGCGTCAGCTCCACAGTCCCGATTCCGCCGCCGGGCAGTTCGGTCACCGTCTGCGCGCTCACATCGGTCGCGATCGCCGCCAGCGCGGCAACGGTCTTGCGCTCGAACACATCTCGCGCGCTGAAACCGATCCCGGCGGCCTTGGCGCGCGATACCAGCTGGATGGAGACGATGCTGTCGCCGCCGAGCGCGAAGAAGCTCTCGTCGACCCCGACCGTCTCGAGTCCGAGCACCTCGGCGAACAAGGCGGCCAGCGCCGTTTCGCGCGGTGTGGACGGTGCGCGGCTCGCGACGGCGCGGACACGGAAATCCGGTGTGGGCAAGGCCCTGCGGTCCACCTTGCCGAGCGGTGTCAGCGGAATGCTGTCCAACACCATGATCACCGAGGGGACCATGTACGCCGGAAGTGTCTCCCCGGCAGCGGCTTTCAACGCCTCCGGATGAATCTCGGTGCCTGGCTTGCCCAATACGTATGCCACCAATGCGGTGGCACCGGTCGCCGTCTCGGCGCCGATGGTGAGCGCGAAGTCGACGTCCGGGTGTCGTTGCAGGGCGGCATCGATCTCGCCGAGTTCGATGCGGAATCCGCGCACCTTGACCTGGAAGTCGCTGCGGCCCTGGTACTCCAGTTCGTCGCGTGCGGTCCAGCGCACGAGATCCCCGGTGCGATACATCCGCTCGCCCGGCGCATACGGGTTGGCGACGAATCGGCTGGCGGTCAGTCCGTTGCGCTGGTGATACCCACGCGCCACCCCGAGTCCCGCCAGGTACAGCTCCCCGACGGCTCCTCGGGCGACCGGCCGCAACCACGGATCGAGGACCACCGCGCTGACGCCGCGGGTGAGGCCGCCGATCGTGACCGGTCCGCCCGGGACCAAAGGCCCGCTGAGGGTCACGGTGATCGTGGTTTCGGTGGGCCCGTAGCCGTTCAGCAGCGTCCGGCCGGACCAGGTGGCCACCAGTTCCGGCGGGCACGCGTCGCCGCCGACGACGATTGTGCGCAGCTCCGGCAGCGTCGCCGGATCCAGCGATCCGACTACCGTCGGTGTGACATTGAGATGAGTGACGCGATGTGCGCGCAGCACTTCGGCCATCTCCTCGCCCGCATAGGCCGACGGCGGCACCACGGCCAGCGTCGCACCCGCCGCCAGGGTGACCAAGATTTCCTCGACCGAGATATCGAAGCTCGGTGAGACCGCGTGCGCCACAACAGAATCAGCGTCGACACCGAATCCGGCACCCGAGCCGGTGACCAGGTTCGCGAGCCCGCGGTGCGATACCAGGACGCCCTTGGGCAGTCCCGTCGAGCCGGAGGTGTAGATGATGTAGGCGATCTGATCGACATGCACCGGCGCACGGCGTTCGGCATCGGTGACCGCCGCCGAGTCCTGCGCGGCCAGCGCGCCGCCGGTCGCGTCATCGTCCAGAATCAGCCAATTCACCTGGTCCGGCAACGACTTTCGCGCCTCGCGCACTGTGACACCGGCGACGACACCGCTGTCGCCGACCATATGCTCGATCCGGTCGGCGGGATAGGTCGGGTCGATGGGGACGAAAGCCGCACCGGACTTCGCCACCGCGAGCGTCGCGAGGACAGACTCGGCCGAGCGTGGAATCGAAATCGCCACGGTACGTTCGGGTCCCGCACCGGCGGCGATCAGCACCCGGGCCAGACGGTTCGAATATTCGTCGACCTGGCGGTAAGTCATCGAGGTATCGCCGGACCGCAGCGCCACCGCGTCCGGATCCAGTGCCGCACCGGCCGCGATGATTTCGGGAAGTGTGCGCGCGCCGACTCCCTCGGGTCCGCGCGCGGGCACCAACTGGTCCCATTCCTGCTCGGATACCACCTGCACGGCGGACAGCGGCGCATCCGGACCCGCGGCGAGGAACCGGTGCAGGAACATCAGGAAGCGGGCGTGGTGCGCCGCCAATTCGGCTTCGCTGTACAGATTTCCATTGCCCTGCAGGTCGATGTGGGTGCTCTCGCCGCCGACGCCCGGATACAGGTTGACGAACAGATCATCGATCAGTCCGGAGGTCAGCACATGCAGTCGTCCGGTGACCGAGCCGAGCTGAATCCTGGTGTCCACCATCATCAAATTGACGGCCGGACCGAAGGATGCGGCCTCGTCCATCGCCCAGCCGAGATCGCGGACGATATCCTCCTGCCGGTACCGCTGCCTGCGCAATGCCCCGGTCAGTTCGCCCTGCGCGGCCCGGATCACCGAGCCGACGGTGGTGGTCGGCGTCAAGGTGAGCCGCAGCGGAACGACATTGGCGACCATGCCGCCGGAGCGGCGCAGCGACGCGGTCGTGCGCGCCGAAACCGGCAGGCTCAGCACGACCTCGGACGCGCCGGTCATCGCGGCGAGATAAGCGCCGAAGGCGGCGACGATGGTCGGCGCGGCACCGGAGTTGGCCGCCTTCGCCACCGAGTCGAGCAATTCGGCCGTCGCCGCGGGCAGCGCGCCCGAGATCCGGCTCGGATGCGCGTCGACATCGGCCTCGCGACCCGCCAGATTGACCGGGTCGGCCATACCCGCGAGATGGTCGCGCCAGTACTCCCGGTCGGCATCGAAACGGTCGGAGCTGCGATAGGCCAGATCTGCGTCGACGATCTTCGCCAGCGGCTCGGCCTTGGCGGCGGGCGCCTCCCGACCCTCGACGGCCGCGTTGTACAGCTCACCGGTGCGCTGTACCAGGGCCAGTGCGCCCATCCCGTCCAGCACGATGTGGTGCATGCGCGAGTACCAGAACCAGCGGTCCTCGGCGATCCGCAGCATGGCCACCGCGACCAGCCGGTCGCGCATCAGATCCAGGGGGGCGGAGTACTCCGCCCGCATCCACGCGTGTGCGGCCGCCTCGGGATCGGGCCGGTCACGCAAGTCGATGGTGACGAGTTCGTCGTGGATCGTGGTATCGACGAATTGGTACGGCTGACCATCGACATCGAGCAGCCGGATGTACCCGGTGCCGAATTCGCGCCCGGTCCGGCGCGCGGCGTCGGCGAGGGTGTCCAGATCGAGCGCGCCGACCAGTTCGACGTACTGCGCGATCGAGATGGGGGTGTCGCCCGCGATGTGCTGGGCGAACCAGATACCGCGCTGGGCCGCCGACAACGGGAACGCGTCATGGGGCGTAATGGTGTCCGTCCTGGCATTCGAGTTGGCTGACTGATGCATATGCAGACCTGCGTTCTGACGTCTGGCGCGGTGGTGCACCGCTGGTCCCGACCGTCGCGTAGCTACCGGGGGTGGTAGTACTCGCCGCCGTACCGCCAGCGACTTCCCTCTCGGTCGCTGTCAGCACGCGGCAAGTTCATTTTGGACCGATGCCGAGCGCACCGATGGCGTATTCACAACACTGCGCGCCCGAACTTTGCAGGTTCGGGCGCGCCGTTGCGATGGAATGAATTCCTGGTCAGGCCGACTTCAGCGCCGGACGGCGGTCAGCATCGGTGATCGGGGCGTCCGAGCTGACCAGGTAGCGCTGCAGTGTTGAACGGTCGTCCAGGATCAGCCAGTCGATAGCGTCGCTGAGTTCGGGGCGGCGCGCCTTTGTGGTGATGCCGAGCGCCGCGCCAGGTGCGGCGGCCTCATCATCGGCCAGCACGGCCGGGCTGCCGCCGAGCTTCACGACGGCGGATGCGGCGACAGTGGCTTCGATCTGCGGTTCGATGGCCATGGCGATCCGGGTGTTCGCGGACGCGCCGCGGGCCAGCAGCAGGCGGGCCAGCCGATTGGCCCAGCGATCCAGTTCCACATTGGCGAGAGCTCCGGAGTTGCTGGACGCCACGACCGCGTTCCGATCGAGCGCGGCCGCGGTCCGCAGGCGCGGCTGCATCTGGATGACGTTGTCGGCGGGCGATTCGACCAGTGTGCTCATTGTGCTGTCCCCTCGAAGGTTCGTCTGAGGTGCTCTCTCGGTACGTCTTCTAATCTCGTCTTCGAGAGGGGATTTCGACAGCAACCCAAGCGCTGGTCAAAGCACCCCGAAGGGTGAACGAATCCTTACCCCAGGGTGTGCGCCGTATAAGGGGGGAAATACGTGACCGCGACGGAGCGAGTCTTACGAGACCCTAGGGTGTGCGCCGCAAAAGGGGGATACGCGACCACAACGGAGCGAGTCTTACGAGCGACCGTTCGCGGCCCGTCTCGCGTCCGAGCAGTCGAAGCGCATGCGCCGCAGGCGCGAGTCTCGACTGCTCGGACGCGAGACATCCGGGGGCCGCGAACACGCCGCGCCGGAGGCGCGGCCAAAGATACAGCTAGTCGGTGACGTAGCCGTTCAGGCTGTTGCGCAGGTCGGCGAGCAGGGCGCGGGCCGCGGTGAGGCCGTCACCGTGCCAGACGGTGTCCTCGACCGCGAAGACGCGCTTATCGGCGGCGGCGCCCAGGTCCAGCCACGCATCGCTGTGCAGCACCTTCTTGCCGCGCTCCTCGCCCGCTTCGCCGGCGAAGATCACGTAGATGATGTCGCCCTCGACCTTGATCAGATCCGGTTCGGTCACCTCGAAGGAGGTGCCGCGCTGTGCGGTGGGGCGCTGTACGCCCGCGTCGGCGAGGATCTGGCCCGCGAAGCTGTCGCTGCCCTGGACCTGGTCCTTGTCGGCGGTGAACCGGAGCACCGAGGCCTGGCTCTGGCTGGCGGCCAAGGTATTTCCGGTGTCGCGCGCCTCGGTGCGGTAGTTCTCCAGGGCGGTGGCCGCGGCATTGCTTCGGCCCAGACCCGCTGCGAGCGTCCTGAATTCGGCCTGCCAGCCGCTGGCGGGATCGGCAAGCACGGTGGGCGCGATGGCTTGCAGCGCGGCGAAACCGGCTGCGCCGCTGGAGTTGTCGCCGATGATCAGGTCGGGATGCAGGCCGGCGATCTGCCCGAAATCGGGCTGCGCCGCGGAACCGACCGCGGGAATCTTCAGCACGCCATAGCCGAGATAGACGGGCTGCGGGCGCGGTCCATCGATGGGGACCGCGCCGACGACACGTTCCCACAGGCCGACCGCACAGGCCGCGTCCAGTGCCGAGGTGGACAGTACGACGATGCGCTGCGGATCGGCGGGTACCTCGGAGGTGCCTGCGGCGTGGGTAACCGTGCGGGTCTTGCCGTTCGACGGATCGGGTGCGCTCGGCAGCGGGCAGGCATGTGCGGTGTCGCGCTCCAGCCCGACCACGCCCGCGCCCGCGATATTCGTCGTGGTGCGCACGATCGAGCTGGCATCGTCGTTTCGACTGCAGCCGGCGACCACCAGCGCGGCGCAGAGCAGGGCGACCGCGGTACGCCCGTGCCGGACCGCGCGATTCCAGGCGGTGCCGTATCGGGGGAAGTCTGTGCGCTTTCGAGCGACCTGCAAGCAGTCGCTAGCGGCGCTGTTTCGGGTGCGTACAAGGGCGCTCACCGGCATGCGGGTGAGGGTACCGCGTGCGCGCCGCGCCGGGACGCGAGGCCACCGGGCCGTATGCGTCGCGCCCGGTCAGCGGGTCGCGACCGCGCGGAATCGCCCTATCGGACAGGTGATTCCGCGCGGTCCGCGGCTCACTTCGCGTCACCGCCGATGCTGAAGCGCGCGCCGGTGGGATCAGCGACCTGCGCCATGCGCCCGTAAGGGGTGTCCATCGGCGGGGACATCACGGTGCCGCCCAGCTCCACTACCTTCGCGGCCGCGACGTCGACGTCCTCCGCCCCGAAATACACGGTCCATCCGGCCGGAACGCCCTCGGGCAGGAAGGCGGAGGCGTCCATGACACCACCGAGCATCGGGGTGGTGGCGTGGATGGTGGTGTAGCGGAACTCCGGGCTGTCAGAGATCGTGGAGGTGTCGCTCCAGCCGAAGACGTCGTGGTAGAAGGCGAGCGAACCCGCATAGTCGCGGGTGTGCAGTTCGAACCAGGAGGGGCTGCCCACGTGGTCGCTCCACTTGCCGCCCGAGACGATGCCCATCGTCTCGAAACCGCCGAAGGCGCCCGCCTGCCAGACGCCGATCCCCGCGCCGCCGACATCACCGAGTACGGCCATCGCGCCGAGATCGCCCACGTCCATCGGCGCTACGACGACCGCGCCGCCGTGTGCGACGGCCGCATCGGCGGTGGCCTTGGCGTCGGGGGAGGCGAGGTACACGGTCCACTGATCGGGTCCTTCGACGCCGTCGGCCAGTTTGCCCATGCCGCCCGCGACGGCCTTGCCGTCCTTGCGGAAGGTGATGTAGCCGCCGAACTCCTCGCCCGCGCGGTCGGCGGTCCAGCCGAACAGCTGGCCGTAGAAGGCGATGGCCCGATCGGGATCGGAGGTGTAGATGTCGATCCAACAGGGATCGCCGGTCTTCGGTGCGGTCATGAGTGGTCTCCTTGCCATCGTGGAACATTGTCCGAGAGGTGGAACACTGTCACCGGTAGAGACGCCGGTCGCTGGGAAAAGTCATCGCCGGTCAACGAAATACGACACAGAGTAGGACCCGTGCGGATGGCTGCGGCAGCACGGTTTACGATCTCAGGAGCGCAAGCGAACTCCTCGTCTGCTCCCGGTAGTGGTGCGGATGTGAGCAGCGGAGCCTGCGGAGCGACCTAAAGGCACCTTTCAGGAGGATCAGTGACTGCCGTAGAGCCCAAGCCAGTCCCTCAGTTGGAAGCGACTCGGCCGTATCCGGCTCGGACCGGGCCGAAGGGCTCGTTCATCGTCAAGATGGTCACCACGACCGACCCCAAGGTCCTCGGTGTCATGTACCTGACCACATCGATGGCGTTCTTCCTCATCGGTGGCCTGATGGCACTGCTGATGCGCGGTGAGCTGGCCCGTCCGGGCCTGCAGTTCCTGTCGCCGGAACAGTTCAACCAGCTGTTCACCATGCACGGCACGATCATGCTGCTGTTCTACGCGACCGCGATCGTGTTCGGCTTCGCGAATATCGTCCTGCCGTTGCAGATCGGCGCCCCCGACGTCGCCTTCCCGCGACTGAACGCCTTCAGCTACTGGCTGTACGCGTTCGGCGCGACCATGGCGACCGCGGGCTTCATCACCCCCGGCGGCGCGGCGGACTTCGGTTGGACGGCGTACGTGCCGCTGACCGACATCCTGCATTCGCCGGGCGTCGGCACCGACCTGTGGATCCTGGGCCTGGCCGTCTCCGGTCTGGGCACCATCCTCGGTGGCGTCAACATGCTGACCACCGTCGTCTGCCTGCGCGCCCCCGGTATGACCATGTTCCGGCTGCCGATCTTCACCTGGAATATCGCCGTCACCAGCGTCCTTGTGCTGCTTGCCTTCCCGCTGCTGACCGCCGCGCTGTTCGGCCTGGCCTATGACCGTCACCTGGGCGGCCACATCTACGATCCGGCCACCGGCGGCATCCTGCTCTACCAGCACCTGTTCTGGTTCTTCGGCCACCCCGAGGTCTACATCATCGCGCTGCCGTTCTTCGGCATCGTCTCCGAGATCTTCCCGGTCTTCTCGCGCAAGCCGATCTTCGGTTACACCACGCTGGTCTACGCGACCCTGGGTATCGCCGCGCTGTCCATCGCGGTGTGGGCGCACCACATGTACGCCACCGGCGCCGTGCTGCTGCCGTACTTCTCGTTCATGACCTTCCTGATCGCCGTCCCGACCGGAGTGAAGTTCTTCAACTGGATCGGCACTATGTGGCGCGGCCAGTTGACCTTCGAGACGCCGATGCTGTTCTCCATCGGGTTCCTGGTGACCTTCCTCTTCGGTGGTCTGTCGGGTGTCATCCTGGCCTCGCCGCCGCTGGACTTCGCGGTCACCGACTCGTACTTCGTCGTCGCGCACTTCCACTACGTGCTCTTCGGCACCATCGTGTTCGCGACCTACGCCGGCATCTACTTCTGGTTCCCGAAGATCACCGGCCGGATGATGGACGAGCGCCTGGGCAAGTGGCACTTCTGGACCACCTTCATCGGCTTCCACACCACCTTCCTCGTCCAGCACTGGCTGGGTGCCGAGGGTATGCCGCGTCGCTACGCCGATTACCTGCCCAGCGACGGATTCACCACGCTGAACACCATTTCCACCATCGGCGCGTTCATCCTGGGCGCCTCGATGCTGCCGTTCCTGTGGAACGTCTTCAAGAGCTACCGATACGGTGAGGTCGTCACCGTGGACGATCCGTGGGGTTACGGCAACTCACTGGAATGGGCCACCACCTGCCCGCCGCCGCGGCACAACTTCTACGAACTGCCGCGGATCCGGTCCGAGCGTCCCGCCTTCGAGCTGCACTATCCGCATATGGTCGAGCGGATGCGGGCTGAGGCGCACGTGGGCTGGGGCTCGGATAAGCACGCCACGGAGGTCCACGAGACTTCCTTGGCAAAGAGCTAGCATTCAGAACGACGGAGTGTGCACCTGCTGATCCTCAGCGGGTGCACACTCGTTTGTGGGCAAGACCCGAGCTGGGCAGTTGCGACAATGGGGTTCAGCACAGCGACGGCAAACAACAAACATGGAGCACCTCAGTTGGCCGACACCACCGTCCTCGTCACCGTCACCGGTCCCGACCGGCCCGGTGTGACGTCCGTGCTGCTCGCGGCGATGTCGCGGCACCAGGTGAGTCTGCTCGATGTCGAGCAGGTCGTCATCCGCGGTCGGCTCACCCTCGGCGTGCTGGTCACCTGTCCGAATGATGCCGAGGCGCTGCAGGACGAGCTCGAAGAGGCGATGAACACCGTCGGCATGCACGTCGATGTGGAAGTCGACGCACAGATCGGCAGGCAGCCGATGTCCACCCACGCGGTGGTCATCCTGGGCGCCCCGGTGACCGCGCGGGCGTTCAGTTCGGTCTCGCGTCAGCTCGCCGCACTGGGCGCCAATATCGACACCATTCGCGGTATCGCCGACTATCCGGTGACCGGTATGGAGCTCCTGGTCACCGCGACCGACACCGGACCCGATTCCGATTCGCGGCTGCGCACCGCGCTGGCCGAGGTCGCGGTCACCGAACAGGTGGATGTCGCGGTGGAGCGGGCCGGTCTGGCGCGACGGGCCAAGCGGCTCATCGTCTTCGACGTCGACTCGACTCTGATCCAGGGCGAGGTGATCGAGATGCTGGCCGCGCACGCCGGGGTGGAGGAGGAGGTCCGCAAGGTCACCGAGGCGGCCATGCGCGGCGAGATCGACTTCGCCGAATCGCTGCGGCAGCGGGTCGCGACACTCGAGGGTTTGGACGAGTCGGTGATCGAGGAGGTCGCCGACCGGATCGAGCTGACCCCGGGCGCGCGCACCACGATTCGGACTCTGCGCCGGATCGGCTTCCGCTGCGGTGTGGTGTCGGGCGGATTCCGCCAGGTGATCGAACCGCTCGCGCACGAGCTGGAGTTGGACTTCGTCCAGGCCAACACCCTCGAGGTGAAGGACGGGAAGCTGACCGGCAGGGTGATCGGCGAGATCGTCGACCGGGCCTTCAAGGCCACCGCGCTGCGCAAGTTCGCGGCGGAGGCGGGCGTGCCGATGGAGCAGACCGTGGCCGTCGGCGACGGCGCCAATGACATCGACATGCTCAACGCCGCCGGGCTCGGCGTCGCCTTCAATGCCAAACCCGCGCTGCGTGAGGTCGCCGATGCGGCACTTTCGCATCCCTATCTGGATGCGGTGTTGTTCATTCTCGGCGTCACCCGGGACGAGGTGGAGGCCGCCGACGCCCGCGACGGTGGAATCCGTCGGGTGCCGCTTGTCGGCAGCTGAGTTTCCGCGGAACGTGCGCGGTGTCGGTGGGCCGGAGCGGTCCGGGGTGAGTCGGTAGGCTCGCTGGGAGTTGATCATCGGACGAACGGAGGCTGCGGTGCGCAAGGTCGTGCTCGGAGTGGCGCTGGCGGCGTGTAGGTCGGAGTCGAACCCGCACAGCAGTTTTCGTTGACGATCAAGGTGGAGTGATGTCGAGTTTCCCGGAGAGTACGGCCGGGGTCCGGGACGGCGATGATCCGGCGGCGGCCGAATTGTCCACCGGCGTCGAGGGTTTCCGCGTTCGGCACGCGGAACTGGCGCGCGGTTACGGCGGCCTCGGCGATCCCGAAGATCCGGCCATGGTGCAGGCCATGCAGATGGTGCTGCATATCCCGAAGATCGATCCGCCGCGGCGCAGCGCGCTGCTGGAGGCCGCGGCGGCGGCCACGGTGGCGGTATGCCTGGATGAGCGGGTGGGGCCCGAGGGGGAGTGGGCGCAGCGGTTCCTGGACTGGAAGCGCTCCCGGATCCGCAAGGTGGCGCGGCGGGCGCGCGGTGCGCAGTGGCTGGCCGCGAACGAGGTCGACGGGGTGACCGTAGAGGTGGACGGTGCGCAGGCGCGGGCGTTGGTGCCCGGGCCGGTCGGCGCGGTGGATCCGCGGATCAAGCGACTGCAGATCGGCGGCACCGACCTCGAGCACGACGATCCCGGGCCCGCGGACCCCGAGTTGCCGGTGCTGTGGGTGAATTCGAAGCTCGGCATGACCCTCGGCAAGGCCGCCGCCCAGGTCGGTCACGCCAGCATGCTGCTCGCCGGGGCGCTCACGGCGGACGAGGCCCGGTTGTGGTCCGAGCGTGAGTTCCGCTGCGCGGTGCGCGAATCCGGACCGGAGCAGTGGGCATCGCTGTGCGAACAAGTATCTCGCGGTGCGGCGGTCGCGGTGCGCGACGCCGGTTTCACCGAGGTCGCGCCGGGCTCGATAACTGTTATCGCGGTGCCCAGGCAATCGGGACAATACTGATTCACATTCGCGGCCGGATCGGCGATTACTTTCGTAGATGTTTCGCAGTTCGGCTTCAGGGGGATTCATCCGGACTCGATGTGGGTACGTTCGACGCAACAGGACCGCCCGCAAAAGCACCCGCTGGAGGCCATGATGATGACGACGCTATTGGTGATTCTCGCCGTTTGGGTCGGGTGTTCGCTTCCGCTGGCTTTGATCGTCGCGCGGATGTTCCGCTCCTCGGATGAACCGCCGAACAATCCGCCGGGGGCGACCCGCGCCCAGTCTCCGTCCCGCCGTCGGCGCACTCGGACGGCTCCGTCGTGGCGACCGGTATGGGCCGGTCGTACGAACGCAGCGCAATTGAGCCAAGATGGAGCCCGTGCCGCAACCGGATCCCGATCTGCTCATTGATTTCACCGACGTGACCATCCGACGCTCGGGTCACACCCTCGTCGGTCCGGTCACCTGGCAGGTCGAGCTCGACGAACGCTGGGTGGTCCTCGGACCCAACGGCGCGGGCAAGACCTCGCTGCTCCGCATGGCCGCCGCCGAAGTACATCCGACCTCGGGCATTGCCCATCTGCTCGGTGAGCGAATCGGCAAAACCGATGTGAGCGAGCTACGCCCGCGCATCGGATTGTCCTCGGCCGCGGTGGCCAGCCGGATTCCGCGCGACGAGAAGGTCAGCGATCTGGTTATCTCCGCTGGCTACGCGGTACTCGGCCGCTGGCGCGAGCGCTACGACGACCTCGATACCGACCGCGCCATCGACATGCTGGAAAGCCTGGGAGCCGAACATCTTTCCGACCGCACCTATGGGACGTTGTCCGAGGGTGAGCGCAAGCGGGTGCTGATCGCCCGCGCGATGATGACCGATCCGGAGCTGCTGCTGCTCGACGAGCCTGCGGCGGGACTGGATTTGGGTGGGCGTGAGGAACTGGTCGAACGGCTCGGCGATCTCGCCGCTGATCCCGATTCGCCCGCGATGGTGCTGGTGACCCACCATGTCGAGGAGATTCCGCCGGGCTTCACGCACGGTCTGCTGCTGAACGAGGGTGCGGTCGTCGCACAGGGGCTGCTGCCCGATGTGCTCACCGCCGACAACCTCAGCGAAGCGTTCCGGCAGTCGATCGCCCTGGACCGTGTCGACGGACGTTACTTCGCGCGGCGCGCGCGTCGATTGGGTCGGCATCGCTCGCGCCGACGTACCGAGTGATGGGGATTACGCCGTAAAACAAGCGAGCGTTAGGGTGCAGTGGTGAGTGAGACAAACGCTGCCGCTCAGCCGCAGGTCCCGTCGCCCAAAGACGCGTCGACGGTGCTGCTGGTGCGTGACGGTGCGGCTGGGCCCGAAGTGTTCCTGCAGCGCAGGGTCGTTGCGATGGCCTTCGCGGCGGGTATGACGGTGTTCCCCGGCGGTGGTGTCGACCCCTCCGACGGGACCGCGGATATCGAATGGGCCGGACCCGAACCCGCTTGGTGGGCCGAGAAATTCGGCACCACCGAGCCGCGGGCCAAGGCGCTCGTCGCGGCCGCCGTGCGGGAAACCTTCGAGGAATGCGGTGTGCTGCTGGCCGGGCCGACGGCCGACTCCGTCGTCTCCGATACCACCGGCTATCGCGATGCCCGTGGCAGGCTGGAGCGCCGCGAGGTGTCCCTCGCGGCCTTCCTCGCCGAGGAGAAGTTGGTGCTGCGCGCGGATCTGTTGCGGCCTTGGGCGAATTGGATCACCCCGGTCATCGAGCCGCGGCGCTATGACACCCATTTCTTCGTCGCGGTGCTGCCGCAGGGGCAGCTGGCCGACGGAGCCACCTCCGAGGCGGCCGAGGTGCAATGGCGCACCGCGGCCGACGAGCTCGAGCGCTGGCGGGCGGGCACCGACGTCCTGCTGCCGCCGACCTGGGCGCAGCTGGACGCGATTTCCGCATTCGGTTCCACGGCCGAAATTCTGGCCGTGGACAAGGTGATCGAACCGATCATGCCGGTGCTCTCCGGCGACAACGGCCGGCAAGTGCTCGAGTTCCCGGACAATCAGCGCTACTTCGCTGGTATCCCGGATACCAGCAGGCTCAAGGGATCCGCGCGCCCGTGAGGCAGTAGGTTTCCTGCCATGGCCGAATTCGTGACTCTGGAGCTGCCCGAGGATGCCGATACGCGCGGCGTCGCCGTCCTCCGGATCGACCGCCCACCGCTGAACCTGGTGAACGCCCAGTTGGTGCGTGAAGTGGCCGAGGCGGCCGCGGTGGTTGCCGCGGACCCCCGGGTCGCGGCGCTGGTCGTCTATGGCGACGAGCGGGTGTTCTGCGCGGGTGACGATCTCGCCGAGCTGTCCGGCCTCGACCAGGACCAAGCCGGTGCCATGGCGGCCGATCTGCAGGCGGCGCTGGGCTGCCTGGCCAAGGTGGCGCAGCCCACCGTCGCGGCGATCAGCGGCTACTGCCTGGGCGGCGGACTGGAACTCGCTCTCGGCGCCGACCGCCGGATCATCGGCGACAACGTCAAACTCGGCCTGCCCCAGATCAAGACGGGCCTCATCCCGCTCGCGGGCATCCGCCGCCTGGCACTGCTGATCGGGCCCGGCCCGGCCAAAGACCTCGTCTACACCGGTCGATTCGTCGAAGCCGAAGAGGCGCTGGCCCTCGGTTTGGTCGATGAGGTCGTGCCGCCCGACGACGTCTACAACGCCGCCCTGCGCTGGGCGCGACAGTTCACCGCAGGCCCCACCCGAGCCCTCGCCGCCGCGAAAGCGGTCTTCGAAGCGGGCCCCCACGGCCTGGACCGCGCCCGCACCGAATGGGCCGACTTGTTCGCTACCGAGGACCGTCGCATCGGCACCGAGTCCTATCTGGCCGACGGTCCAGGCTCGGCTGCCTTCGTGGGTCGCTGAAGCGGCCGTCGAGACGTCGACGGTGGGCGCACTCGCGGTCGAGCTCGCGCAGCACGCTGGATCCGGCGGTCGACGCGCGTTGACGGCCGGGCCACGCCCGGACCGGATTCGGCCGAGCCTGTTACGCACGGGGATGATTCGGCGGCACTGACGACTGATTGTCGATCGAGGTTCGGCCGCGTCCGCCGGATTCCGTGACTGCGGGTCGCTTCGGCCTCGATCGCCTCGGGCGAATACGGGGCGATTCGATCGCCACCGAGACCACAAACAGGAACACGTTCCTGCTCGGCATGCCGGATCGCACCGATGCCGCTCGGTGATCACGGATCCGGCTCGAGTCCCAGCGTGCTGGCCGCATTCACGGATTTCGGCGGTGCCGGGGTGGATCATCGGAGCGGCCCGGAACCAGAACGAGATTTCGACCGCAGGTCGGCAAGGTCGAATCAGGAGGTTACTCACTGGTCCGCTGAAGACGCGCGGCGCAGGGTTGGCTAGGCTAGCCCACCATGACGGTCCACCCCGATGACCCGGCGCCGAACCCGCATGCCACTGAGGCCGAGGTCGAAGCTGCGCTGAAGGATACGAAGCTCGCCCAGGTGCTCTACCACGACTGGGAAGCCGAGACCTATGACGACAAATGGTCGATTTCCTATGATGAGCGCTGTATCGACTATGCCCGCGGCCGGTTCGACGCCGCGGTCGGTCCCGCGCCGCTGCCCTACGGGCGTGCACTGGAACTGGGCTGTGGCACCGGATTCTTCCTGCTGAACCTCATGCAGGGTGGCATCGCGAAGTCCGGTTCGGTCACCGACCTGTCGCCGGGCATGGTCAAGGTCGCGCTGCGCAATGCCGAGCACCTGGGTCTCGATGTCGACGGCCGGGTCGCCGACGCGGAGACCATCCCGTACGAGGACGACACCTTCGACCTCGTCGTCGGCCACGCGGTGCTGCACCACATCCCGGATGTGGAGCTGGCGCTCAAGGAGTGCCTGCGCGTGCTCAAGCCGGGCGGGCGTTTCGTCTTCGCCGGTGAACCGACCACGGCGGGCAATTTCTACGCCCGCTGGCTCGGCCGTATCACCTGGAAGGCCACCACCACCGTCACCAAACTGCCCGCACTCTCGGGGTGGCGGCGTCCGCAGGCCGAACTGGACGAGTCCTCGCGCGCCGCGGCGCTGGAGGCGGTCGTCGACCTGCACACCTTCGATCCGAGCGATCTGGAGGCGATGTCGCGCCGGGCGGGTGCCACCGAGGTCAAGGCGAGCACCGAGGAGTTCGCGGCGGCGCTGTGGGGCTGGCCGGTGCGCACCTTCGAGGCGGCCGTGCCGGAGGAGAAGCTCACCATGGGCTACCGGATGGCGATGTACCGCGCGTGGCTGGGGCTGAGCTGGCTGGACGAGAACGTCATGCGCCGCATCGTGCCGCGCCAGTTCTTCTACAACGCCATGATCACCGGCGTGAAGCCCGGCTCTGCCGCTAAATAGTGGGATACAGCTTCGGCCGCGATGATGTCGTTTTCCTCGGCAGTGCGGCGGGTGTCGCCGCACTGGCCGAGGTGGACCGGCTGGAGCTGACCCCGGCGACGCATCTGCACGATCTGGAGCGGGTGCGTCGCGAGTTCGGCGCGCGGTCGGGCGCGCTCGTGGAAACCGTGCGCCTGCGCCGCCGCGCCGCGGCCAAGCTGGTCGACCCGGGATGGTGGCTGTTCACCGACGACGCACTGCAACAGGCCACACCGACGCTGGTGGCCCGCCACCGTGCCGACCGGCTGTCCGGGCGCACTGTGCACGACGTGACCTGCTCGATCGGTGCCGAGCTCATCGAGCTGGCCCGCGTCTGTCCCTCGGTGCTCGGCAGCGACCTCGATGACGTGCGCCTGTCGATGGCCGCGCACAATCTGGCCGAATCCCGAAATGTCCTGCTGGCCAAGGCCGATGCCCTGGTGCCGTGCAGCACCGGCACGGTTGTCATCGCCGATCCGGCCCGCCGCGCGGACGGCCGGCGCACTCACGATCCGGCGAAACTGCAGCCGCCGCTGCCGGATCTGCTGGCCGCCTATCCCGGCCGCGACCTCGCCGTAAAGTGTGCTCCCGGACTCGATTTCGACCGTCTGGACTGGTCCGGTGAGATCGAGATCGTCTCCCTCGACGGCGCGGTCCGCGAGGCCTGCCTGTGGTCGGCCGGGCTGTCGGAGCCCGGCGTCACCCGCCGCGCCACCGTCCTCACCTCCCGCGGCGGATCCGTCGCCTACACCGACGCCGATCCGGACGAGATTCCCGACCAGCCGCCCGGCGAATGGCTCATCGACCCCGACGGCGCGATCGTGCGCGCGGGCCTGGTCCGCCACTACGCCGCGAAACACGGCCTCTGGCAACTGGATCCGAATATCGCCTACCTCACCGGCAACAGCGTCCCCGACGGCGTTCGCGGCTTCCGCATCGTCGACCGTCTCGAACTCCGCGAAAAGACCCTCCGCCGAGAACTTGCCCGCCGCGACTGCGGCTCCCTCGAAATCCTCATCCGCGGTCTCGATATCGACCCCGACACCCTCCGTAAACGCCTCAAACTCCGCGGCACCAACCCCTACACCCTCGTCCTGACCCGAATATCCCGTACCGCCGCGGCCTTCCTCTGCACCACCTGATCCGACGAGAATGCGCAGGAGCAGGGGAGCTCGACGTTTGCCCGCATCAGCGCATGGTGATCGACTGTCCAACGCGCGTGGCGCGGGGCGTCAGTGGTCGGGTTTGAAGATGAAGACTTCGCCTATGCGGGTGGCGAGGACTACTTCGCCCTTGGCGCCGACGGAGGTGCCGGTGGTGGTGCCCTTGGCGTCCGGGAGGACGTCGGAGTCGACGGTGGCGCCGGTCTTGGTGTCGAAGGTGATCAGGTTGATGCCGTCGCCGATGGCGGCGGCGGTGTAGCCGGTGTCGCCCGCGGTTTGGACGGGGGTGCCGCGCAGGGCGAGATCCTTGCGCTCCCAGACGACCTCGGCAGAGTCGCCGTTATCGCGCAGGGCGAGCAGGTGGCCGTCGTCGCCAGCCGGGATGATGAGGCCGTCGCCTGCGACCGAAATGCCGCCGCGCGGAGCCCATTCCAGGGTTTGGACCCATTTGGTGTGACCGTCGGCGGCGTCTACCGCGATAAGGCGATGGGTGTTGTCGCCGACGTAGACGGTGCGGCCGTCGGCGGACAGGGTGGGGCTGGTCGCGCTGCCCTCGGCGAGCAGGTCCGCGCTCCAGTCCTGCTGGATCTTGTTGTCGGCGTAGCGCAATGCGACCAGTGCCGCGGTCGGCTTACCCGGCTTCCACAGCGTGACGAAGAAGCGGCCGCTGGCAGTGTCGATCGGCGAGATATTGGCGACCGGGCACTGCGGTCCGCCGACGGTGCAATCGTCGAGACCCTGACCCGACGCGGGGCGCGTGAGATCGGGGTACGCCAGGAAATCGGGATCGCCGAGCAGTTGCGTGGTGCCGACGACGCGTTCGCCGGTCTGGCGGCTCAGCACGTCCACCTGACCGGACTGGGTGATCGTCAGGATTTTCCCGTCGCCGGTGAACTGCGCCGAAACCGGTACGCCCGCAACGGGAGTCCGCCAGCGCGGCTGTCCGATCGAGTTGAACCCACTGAACCCGCCGTCGTCGCCGACATAGACGTTGCTGCCGCTGTCGACCACCGGCGGCGCGGAGATCGCATTCGGCCCGAGCGGATTGCAGAAGCGCTTGCGACCGGTCGGCATCTGCAGCGAGAGAATGGCACAGTTGTTCGGAGTCAGGGTGGTGAGGAACAGCTGCCCGTCCGGACCGATCGTGACGGCCTGTTCGATCGGCCCACCGACCGGTCGCGACCAGCTCAGCGATAGTTTGCGCGATCCGGTGACCGGGCTGACGCCGTCGTTGCGGCCGTCGTGGTGCGCGGAGGTCCAGCCTTTGCCGGATCCAACGGTGATGTCGTCGACATCGGTGCCGCAGCCCGCCAATGCCAGCGCGCCGACCGCGGCCAGCGCCGCCGCCGTCCGCAGCCGGGACAAGGTCAGCCCGCGCGCCGGGTTGGCCAGTACGCCGCCGCTTCGCACTTGCTGCACTCCTGTCGTCGTTGGCCGCTCGGACGAGACTAAAGCGTGTCGACCCCCCGTACACGCACCACCTAGGTCGGGTTGCCCGCGTGGAGGTGTCGGGCCGCCGTCGGCGGCGCAGCAGTCACTGTACGGGAGGCGCGGGCAACGTTGTACGGGTCCTGGCGGTGTTTTACGAGCGGGTGAAGATCGGCTGGTAGGGCCGCCGCCGATTCGGTGCGGACGCTGGCCGGACCCCGTCGGGCCGCGCCGGATAAGCTCTATCGGTCGCGACCGGGCTGGTCGCGACCGAAGGACCACGACGGGAGATGAGTTCGTGACGAGCATGTGGGGCGCACCGTTGCGCACACGGTGGCGCGGTTCGCGCCGCCGGGATCCGCAGCAGGCGCGATTTCTGACGCTGGCTTCGTTGCGCTGGGTGCTCGCGAACAAGGCCTACACGCCTTGGTATCTGGTGCGCTACTACCGGTTGTTCAAATTCAAGGCGGCCAACCCGCACATCGTCTTGCGTGGCATGGTCTTCCTCGGCAAACGCGTCGAGATCCACGCGACCCCGGAACTGAGCCGGATGGAGATCGGCCGCTGGGTGCATATCGGCGACGGTAATGCCATTCGCTGCCACGAGGGATCGCTGCGCATCGGCGACAAGGTCGTCTTCGGCAAGGACAACGTGGTCAACACCTACCTCGATATCGAGATCGGCGAGTCGACCCTGGTCGCGGACTGGTGCTATATCTGCGACTTCGACCACCGCATGGACGACATCACCATGCCCATCAAGGACCAGGGCATCGTGAAGAGCCCGGTCCGCATCGGCCCGGACACCTGGATCGCCGCCAAGGTCACCGTGCTGCGCGAAACCCGCGTCGGTCGCGGCTGCGTCCTCGGTGCGCACGCGGTGGTCAAGGGCGAGATCCCCGACTACAGCATCGCCGTCGGCGCCCCCGCCAAGGTCGTCAAGAACCGCAAGGCGACCTGGGAAGCCGGCGCCGAGGAGCGCGCGAAATACATTGCCGCACTGGAAGACATCGAGCGCAAGAAGAACGGCGCCACCCAGTCCGCGTAGTCGGGTGCCTGCGCAGGCACCCTTCGCGCTGGCCACCGACCGGCTGCGCGAAACGGCGGCGACCAGCTAGCGAAGTCGGCTACCGCGACGGGTTCGCGTTCGAACGCGTCCGCGGCCTCAGTCCGTCGGCCCACTGCGCGGGCCTGCCGGATGCGCGGTCGGTGTCGGTCGAACTCGGTACGGTCACGATATGAACAGGTACGCGGCGCTGTTGCGCGGGATCATGCCGACCAACCCGAATATGAAGAACGACAAGCTGCGCGCGGTGTTCGAGGGGCTCGGGTTCGAGAAGGTCGCGACGCTGCTGTCGAGCGGCAATGTGGTGTTCCGGTGCGCCGACACCGATGTGCCCGAGCTGGAGGCGCGGATCCAAGAGGCGCTCAATCGCGAGCTCGGCATCCCCGGCGGCACGATCATCCGCAGCTACGAAGAACTGCGCGCCCTACTGGACCGCGACCCGTTCGAAGGCCTGGCCCATCAACGCGGCTCCTACCTCACCGTCACCTTCTTCAAGGACCCCGAACCCCAGGCCGAACCCCCCGAGCTGGTCGACGAGCTGACCCGAATCATCGGCTATGACAAGCCTTCCCGCGCCTTCCTCACTGTCATCGACAACAGCACCCCGCAGACCACCAACTTCATGGCCTGGCTCGACAAGACCTACGGCAAGGACATCACCACCCGAACCTGGCTGACCATCCAGAAGATCGTCAAGAAGCTCGAGGCGTAGGTCCTACTTGGGGTCGCGTTCGGGGAGGGGGCGTTCGACGATGGTGGGGCGGCCGAGGGGGTTGCGGACTCGGCGTTTGGCGGAGGAGTAGACGAGGGCGGTTTCGGCGGCGACCACGTCCCAGGCGAAATCGGCGGTGAGGCGTTCGCGGGCGGCGTAGGCGCGATCCTGGGCGGCGGCGGGATCGTCGAGGGTGGCGCGTACGGCATCGACCAGGCCGTCGACATCGGCCGGCTCGAAGGAGGCGCCGGTAACGCCGTCGATGACGGCTTCGCCGAGTCCGCCCGCGGTGGAGGTGACCAGCGGGGTGCCCGCGGCGGCGGCCTCGAGCGCGACGATGCCGAAGGGTTCGTAGCGGCTGGGCAGCACGATGGCGTCGGCCCCGTGCAGCCAGCCGAGCAGTTCCTCGTGACCGAGCTTGCCCGCGAAGGTGACGGCCCTGGCGACCCGGTGTACGCGGGCGCGCTCGCGCAGCCATTCGAACTGGGTGCCGATCCCCGCGATGGTCAGTGTGGTGCCGGGGTGCGCACGGCGGATGCGCGGTAGCGCGGCGATCGCGTCCTGCACGCCCTTCTCGTATTCGAGCCGGCCGACATACAGCAGCCGCGGCGGACCGGTGCGCGGCGAGCGGGGCCGAAAGGTCCACGCGCCCACGTCGATTCCGTTGCGGATCACCGTCATCGGCACCCGCTCGTGGCCGTAGAGGCGCTCCACTTCGTTCTTCATCGAAGCCGAGCAGGTGATGAGCGCGTCGGATTCGTTGGCCAGCCACCATTCGACCGAATGCACTTGCTTGTTGACCCGGCCCGAGACCCAGCCGCTGTGCCGCCCGGCCTCGGTCGCGTGGATGGTCGAGACCAGTGGCACGTCGTAGTACTCGGCCAGCGCGATCGCCGGATGCGCGACCAGCCAGTCGTGCGCGTGCACCACATCCGGGGTCCAGCCGTCGCCGATGCCGGGCTTACCGAGCGCGACTCCGGCGCGCACCATCGCGTGCCCCATGGCCAGCGTCCAGGCGAGCATGTCCTCGCCGAAGTCGAAGCAGGGCGGATCCTCCGCGACCGCGACCACCAGCACGCCCTCGGCGATGAAGGAGTGGGTGGGGTGGGTCGCGGAGTCGGTGCCGGAGGGGCGGCGGGCGAGTGCGACCACTTCGTGGCCCGCCTCGGCCAGCTCGACCGCCAGGTGGTGCACATGGCGGCCCAACCCACCGACCACAACCGGTGGGTACTCCCACGACACCATCAAGATCTTCATGAATGTCCTTCTCGAGCGGAGTCTCGGTCCGCGATCGCCAGCCGCCGTGCGTCCAAACCCGGGAAGAACCCGTCGGCCGCCCCCCATCCTGCCGCCAACTGCTGTGCTTTCGCGACTTGGCCCGCACCGACGGCGGCCGCGATCTCCCGCACGGCGTGCGCGTGCCGGTGTGCGCGTTCGCGTGCGTAGTCCGCCGCGGAGTCCTTGCTGACCATGAACGCCCAGTCGCTGGAGACGGTCAGCACGGCCTCGCGCAGCAGTTGATCGGCAACCGGATCGCGCAGTGCGACACTGCCGTCCGCGGCCCGCATCTTGTCTACCGTATCGAGGGTGAGCCGGACGATCTCGTCGTTGAGTTCCACCAGATCCTTGACCTGATCACCGGCCCAGACCCGCCAGTCCTTGCCCGAACCCCAGGACGAATCGGCCAGCGGCACCGGCTCGCCGACGAACCCGCGCGCGCGGGCATCGGCCAAGGTGCCAACGGTGACGCCCGCCTCGGGCAGCGTCCGCAACACCTGGGCAAGCCATTGCGGACCCTCGTGCCACCAATGTCCGAACAGTTCGGTGTCGAAGGCGGCGACGACCAGCGCCGGACGGTCGATGCGCGCGGATTCGCTGATCAGGCGCTCGCGCACGGTCCGCACGAAATCCTCGACGTCGCGGACCACGGCGGCCGCCGCCAGCTCCGGGTCGTAGGGGGCCTTGTCCGGACCGGCCACCGTTTTGCCGGTGACGCGGGACGGTTTGAGACCCGTCGCGTGGTCATAGTGATGAAAGTCACGGTAGGCGCTCTGGCCCGGATAGCCGGATTTGGGCGACCAAACCCGGTAGCTCACTTGCAGATCCCGCCCGAAGGCCACCACATCGGATTCGCGCACCGGGCGTCCCAGCGTGGTGTCGCCGCGCAGCGCGGGTCCGTCGACCATGAAATGCGTCACACCCGCGGCGGCGTATCCGGTCTCCATGCCCGGGGTGTAGCCGCATTCGGGCGCCCAGATGCCGGTAGGGGTGTGGCCCCAGCGATGCCGGGCGTCGGACAGACCCTCGGTGAGCTGGAAGGCGCGCAGGCGCGGGTCGAGCAGCGGCTGGAACGGGTGGGCGAGCGGGCCGCCGAGCAGTTCGATCGCCTCGGCGTCGATGAGTTGGCGCCACACCGGGGCCGCGCCGTGGCGCCAATGCTGTTCGAATTCCGTGAGCGCGGCGCCGGCCAGCCGGTGCTCGTGCCTGCCGAGCGCGATATTGCCCGCCATCGCGGCCTCGTCGGCGCGCAGCTGCCAGTTGCCGAGCCAATGGTGCATGCCCGCCAGGCAATGCGGATCGTCCAGCTGGGCGGCGAGTACCGGTGTGATGCCGAGGCTCAGCAGATGTGAACGGCCTTCCGCGGCCAGGGTTCTCAGTACCTCGACGACCGGAAGGTAAGAGGCGGCCCAGGATTGGTAGAGCCATTCCTCGCCGACCGGCCAGCGGCCGTGGTGGGCCAGCCAGGGCAGATGGGAATGCAGGACCAGGGTGAACTGGCCGGGAACCTCGTTCAAGGTTTCACCGCGATGGCGACCAAGTCGAGGCTCGCGTCGATGTCCTCGGTGATCAGCGCGAAATCGTCGATGGTGACGGCGGCGACGTCGGCGGTCAGCTCGGCGGGCCACGGCTCACCGGCCAGCGCGCGCTCGATCTGGGCGTCGATGAACGAGCCACCGTGCTTGGCGTCCAACGCCTGCAGGGTCGGGCCGTGGTGCACGCCGGTCATCAGCGTGACCCGGAAACCGGCCTCGACGAGCAGTTCGGTGAGTTCGGCGGCGTTGAGTTCGCGGGTGTGGAACGGGTTGAGCGGGGTATCGCGACCGGGCGAGAAGGTGATCCGATTGGGCGTGCTGATCAGCAGTTCGCCGCCGGGACGCAGCACCCGCAGGCATTCCCGGATGAACTGGCTCTGGTCCCAGAGGTGTTCGATGACCTGGAAATTCACCACGACATCGACCGACTCGTCATCCAGCGGCAGCGCGGCGAGGTTGCCCTGGAGCATCTCCACGCGCGGGTAGCGGGCGCGTACGTGCGCGACCGCGCTGGTGTCATAGTCCAGTCCGATCACCTTGGTGGCGATATCGGCGATCATGTTCGCGCCGTAGCCCTCGCCGGATCCGGCCTCCAGCACCGTCTTTCCCGCGCACCGCTCGAGCAGCCGCGCATAGACGATCTCGTGCCGACGAAACCAGTAGTTCTCCTCGGCGATGCCGGGTACGGTCCGCTCGCCGGTCAGCGGCAGCGGCTCGACGGCCGACTCGGGAGTAACGCCCGGGGTGGTGCCCACTGCGGCAGGGATCACAGCCTCGCTCATCGCTCCGACGTTACTGGTTAGACGGCCGCACGATATCGCCAGGACCGGCGTTGTGAGAGAGAAGCCGCTAAGTTACCAACGGGTAACTTAACGTAGGGTAGTGTCCTGCCCTGAGCCACAAACTAAGGACGTACGGCCCGCTCGTGCGACCACCACACACGTGTAACCAGAACAGGAGGTCGACGAAGACCGATGCCGAACATCGTCGTACTCATCAAGCAGGTTCCCGACACCTGGTCCGAGCGCAAGCTGACCGACGGTGACTACACCCTCGATCGCGAAGCCGCCGACGCCGTCCTCGACGAGATCAACGAGCGCGCCGTCGAAGAAGCGCTGCTGATCAAGGAGGCCCAGGGCGGCGAGGTCACCGTGCTGGCCGCCGGTCCGGACCGTGCCACCGAGGCCATCCGCAAGGCGCTGTCCATGGGCGCCGACAAGGCCATCCACATCAACGACCCCGCGATCCACGGCTCCGACGCCGTGCAGACCGCCTGGGTGCTGGCCAGCGCGCTGGGTCAGGTCGAGGGTGTCGAACTGGTCATCGCGGGCAATGAGGCCACCGACGGTCGCGCCGGCGCCGTGCCCGCGATCATCGCCGAGTACCTGGGTCTGCCGCAGCTGACGCACCTGCGCAAGCTGACCGTCGACGGTGACAAGATCACCGGTGAGCGGGAGACCGACGAGGGCGTATTCAAGCTGGAGGCCACCCTCCCGGCCATCGTCAGCGTCACCGAGAAGATCAACGAGCCGCGCTTCCCCTCCTTCAAGGGCATCATGGCCGCGAAGAAGAAGGAAGTGCAGACCTTCACGCTGGCCGACCTGGGTGTCGACCCGTCGACCGTCGGTGTCGCCAACTCGGGCACCGCCGTCACCGCGGCCACTCCGAAGCCCCCGCGCACCGCGGGCGAGAAGATCGCGGACGAGGGCGACGGCGGCACCAAGATCGCCGCGTACCTGGTTGGTCAGAAGATCATCTGATTCGCCGTAGCGACTGCTTGCAGGTCGCTCGAAATGGCCTGCCGAGACTGCTTAGGAGAGAACACAAATGGCAGAAGTACTTGTGCTCGTCGAGCACGCCGACGGTGCGATCAAGAAGGTCAGCACCGAACTGCTCACCGCCGCGAGCGCACTCGGTGAGCCCGCCGCCGTCGTGACCGGTTCGGCCGGTACCGGTGAGAAGCTGGCCGGCGCGCTCGCCGCCGCCGGTGCCGCGAAGATCTACATCGCCGAATCCGACGATGTCGAGAGCTTCCTGGTGACCCCGAAGGTCGACGTGCTGGCCGGTCTGGTCGAGTCGATCTCCCCGGCCGCCGTGATCGTCGCCGCCACCGCCGAGGGCAAGGAGGTGTCGGGCCGCCTCGCCGCGCGTATCGGCTCCGGTCTGCTCGTCGATGTCATCGACGTCAAGTCCGACGGCTCGGTCGTGCACTCCATCTTCGGTGGCGCGTTCACCGTCGACGCCAAGGCCACCGGCGACGTGCCGGTGATCTCGGTGCGCCCGGGCGCCGTCGAGGCCACGGCCGCGGCCGGTGCGGGCGAGAAGGTGACCGTCGAGGTGCCCGCGCAGGAAGAGGGCGTCGTCAAGGTGACCTCCCGCGAGCCGATCGTCGGTGGCGATCGTCCGGAGCTCACCGAGGCGAACATCGTCGTCTCCGGTGGTCGCGGTGTCGGTTCCGCCGACAACTTCGCGGTCGTCGAGGCGCTGGCCGACTCGCTCGGTGCCGCCGTCGGCGCCTCGCGTGCCGCGGTCGACTCGGGCTACTACCCGGGCCAGTTCCAGGTCGGTCAGACCGGTAAGACGGTCTCCCCGCAGCTCTACGTCGCCCTCGGCATCTCCGGCGCCATCCAGCACCGCGCCGGTATGCAGACCTCGAAGACCATCGTCGCGGTCAACAAGGACGAAGAGGCCCCGATCTTCGAGATCGCGGACTACGGCATCGTCGGCGACCTGTTCAACGTCGCCCCGCAGCTGACCGAAGCGGTCAAGGCCCACAAGGGCTGAGCTCCCGTGCACTGAGTTGTCGATCCGTGGCCCTGGCTGGAAACAGTCGGGGCCACGGGTTTTTCCGGGGCTATCATTGCGGCATGTCCCTGCCCCGCCTCGAGCGTCCTGACCTGCCTGAGTACATGACTTGGGAGGAACTGGAGCGTCTGCCCGGCGAGATCGCGGAACAGATCGAGCTATGGGAGGGGCGTGTGGTGTGGGTGCGCCGCGGTCCCGGTGAGCATCAGATATTCATGCGCCGATTGACTCATGAGCTCGAGCGGTGCGCACGCAACGATATGGCGGCAGACGCTGAACGCTGCTGGGTGGCCAACCTCGAAACCAATGTCTTTCTCGGCAACAGCGGGAAGTCCGACTTCCTCACCCCCGATTTCTTGGTGCACCGCTGTCTCGGTGGGGCTTACCGGGACGTCCGCGCGGCCGACACCGTGCTGGTAGGCGAAGTGCTGTCACCGTCCAATATCCCGTCCGATATCGAGGCCAAGAAGAGTCGGTATGCTAGGACCGGGATTCCATGGTATTGGGAAGTGACACTAAAAGCGGATGTCAGCGCCATCGCATCTATCCGTGCATACGGCTTGGAGATCGGGTACGCGCAGCTACCCGACGGGATCAGCCCGCTGCACCCGGCCGCATATCGGATCGTCGGTGAATGGGTGAACGATGGCGAGGAGCGAGTATCGTTCACGCACCCGTTCCCGATCGATGTTCCGTGGACCGCGCTCGCCTACTGACGGGGAAGGTCTTTGTTCCCGTTGGTCAAGTCGGTGAAGGTGGTCCGAATGATTAGGACGGTTTCCCCGCAGCTGTACATCCCCCTCGGCATCTCCGGTGCGATCCAGCGCCGCGCCAGTATGCGGACCTTGAAGACCATCGTCGTGGTCAACAAGGATGAAGAGGCCGATCTTCGAGATCGCGGACTACGGCATCGTCGGCGACCTGTTCAATGTCGCCCCGCAGCTGACCGAAGCTGTGAAGGTGCACAAGGGCTGATAACGCCAGCGCCGTCGTACGGCCCCGGACTCCGGTCCGGGGCCGTACGCGTCGGAGAGTTATACGGCGGCAACGACATTAGCCGCCGGATGCAATGAACCTGCGCGTGAGTCAGGTGGTCGCGCGGAGCCTACAGCAGCTGCAGTTCTGCCATACGTAAGTCCAAACGGTCCGCTGGGTTGGCGCGGGCTTCAATGCGTGCAGAAAAGCGGCGAAGGAGGACCGGTGATGAAGATGACTTCGTTCGACCCGTTCCGGGAGATCACGTCCATTTTGTCGCCACATGAAGTGTCCAAGTACCTCGCCGTGGAGGGCTGGCAGCTCGAGACCCGCGACAGGGGCATCAAAGAGATCTGGCGGCTTCCGTCTCAGGGTGGCCTACTCGGGAGGATCATGCTGCCCCTGGCCATTGACTATGTCGACTTCTCCCGACGGTTTCGTGACACTCTCGAGGCTCTTGCCACGATTTACGATTTGGACCCAGCGGAACTAGCCGAACGAATCATTGCCGCAAGTGCATCGACTATGCGCCGCGCCCCGGATTCGAACTCGGCACCGCCGCTTTCGTCGGGGTTGAACTCTGACGAGAAGCCCGCCCGCTCATAAGCATTCGTGCTGGCCGTCGCTGCGGTGATCGGCGCCCGTGGCCTCGCCCGCGAGAATGTCTGATCTCGAGATCTGCTCGGTGACAGCAGATCTCAGCGGCGATGCAATCCGGATAGCAGCGTGTTGAGGATCGGGGAGCGTCGTGTATCGCTGCGCAACACCGCGGAGACCGGAATTCGTAGGCGGTGCTCGGCGAGTCGCAGGACGACGAGTCCCTCGGTCGGGCTGGCGGCGTAGAGCACGGTCCAGGCGTCGGGCCGGTTGATCAGCTCCATGGTCGCGGTGTGGTCCGGCGGAATCGGCGGACCGAAGGTGGGGCCGGCGGCCAGATCGGCGAAGGCGGCGCGAATTACGTTGTGCAGCAATACCTGTTCCTGCTCGGGCGGGAGCAGCAGGGGATATTGGCTCAGATCCGCCAGCGTCACCTGCTCGCGGATGGCCAGCGGATGCGCGGCGGAGGTGGCGATGACGAGATCCTCGACCCAGAGCTGCTCGACCGCGAGTCCGGGCTCGTCGACGCTGCCGCGGATCAGCGCGAGATCGCAGTCGCCGTCGGCCACCGCGGTGATCCGCTGGCGGAACGGTTTGATCACGAACTCGATCTCGGCATCCGGATGCGCGGCGCGCGCCCCGGCGATCGCGGACAGGGATCGGGTGGCGAAGGACATATTCGCGGCCAGGCGGATGCGGTGACCGGAGGTGCGCACGGTCGCGCGGATGGCCGACTCGAGGCTCAGCATCTGTTTAGCCAGGGGAAGTAGCCGCATGGTCGCGTCGGTCGGCACAACGGCCCTGGTCGAGCGCTCGAACAGGGCCACGCCGAGGTCACGCTCCAGTCTCGCGATCTGATGGCTGATCGCGGATTGAGATATGTAACAGCGGGCGGCGGCCCTGCTGAAACTCAGCTCCTCGCATACCGCGACGAAGTAGGCGAGCTGGCGAAGCTCCACGTCATCCTCGATTCATGAGCTATCCAGATAAGAGTCATATCTATTATGCGCCTGAACACCTGAAATATCTGCGCTTCGAATGACGGTTGGTAATGAGAGAAGGAGGCTGTCATGGAACACGCAGATGTTGTCATCATTGGATCGGGATTCGGGGGGCTTGCCGCCGCTAAGCAGTTGGCCAAATCGGGTATCAATTACGTTCTCATCTCGAGCACGCCGGAGCACTTGTTCCAGCCGTTGCTCTATCAAGTCGCGACAGGTGTGCTGGCCTCCGACGAGATCGCGCCGCCGATCGCCTCGGTGCTGCGCAGGCACAGAGAGGCCGACGTCCGTCTCGGCAAGGTGGTCGCCATCGATGCCGACGCAGCGGTGATCACCTACGAGCACGAGGGTGCGCGCACGCAGATCCGCTACGGCTCGCTGATCGCCGCCACCGGTGCCTCGCAGTCGTACTTCGGCCGCGACGATTTCGCCGACAAGACGTTCTCGCTCAAGACCATCGAGGACGCGAAGCTGCTGCGCGCGCAGATCGAGCGCGTCTTCACCGAGGCCGCGGCCGCGGACGAGGAGACCCGCAACCGGCTGCTGAGCTTCGTGGTGGTCGGCGCGGGCGCGACCGGCGTCGAGGTCGCCGGTCAGCTGAAGGAACTCGCGAAACGGTATTACCACCAAGAGGTTTCGGTGACGCTGGTCGAGGGTGCGGGCGAGGTGCTGCCGCCCTTCGGCGGCGGGCTGTCGGAATACGCCAAGAAATCGCTCACCAACAGCGGTGTCGAGGTGCTGCTGGGCACTTTCGTCACCGATATCGAACTCGGCAAGGTGACGGTTAAGGACAAAGATGGTGTCGAGCGCCGGATCGCGGCCGAGACGGTCGTCTGGTCGGCGGGTGTGCAGGCGGGCGGGTTCGCGAAGCTGCTGGCCGAGGCCACTGGCTGTGAAACCGACCGGGCCGGAAGGCTTTTGATCAATTCGGACCTGACCGTCGGCGGTCACGCCGATATCTATGCCATCGGCGATATGACCTCGCTCAACGGCTATCCGGGGCAGTCGCCGGTCGCCATGCAGGAGGGCAGGCACGCCGCCGATATCATCCGCCGCAAGAAGGCTCCCGCCACTCCGTTCAAGTACTGGGACAAGGGCAGCATGGCGGTGATCAGCCGGTTCAGCGCGGTGGTGAAGCTCAACGACCGCATCACTTTCCGGGGTGTGATCGCGTGGACCATGTGGCTCGCGGTGCACCTGCTGTACCTGGTCGGGTTCCGTAATCGCTTCGCTGCTGTCGCGTCGTGGTTGATCGCGTTCATCGGCACCGGGCGTCCCGGTTTCGACGAGGTGGAGCGCAAGTCTGCCGAGCAGACCGGGCGGCTAGCGGCCTGAGGTTCGAATTCGGCGAGAATCGCGCTCCTGTCATGAGGAAGGAGCGCGATTCGCCGTTTCGAGTGGCGACAGATTTCGTGAGGACATGGGTAACTCCATGTACTCCCATCGAACGGGGGTGCGATGGGTGTCGTTGTCGGCAGCGTTGGATGTTGTTGGTTCAGAGAGCCTCTGAGCTGCGGATACACTGAAATTCTGTCCAGTTCTGGCTGTGATATCGATTACTAGCGTTGGCGCGCGTGGGTTTCGTTGGTTGACGTCAGCCATTAAATGGCGGGTTTGATGACAAGCCATGACGGCTGGCCAGCAACCATGCCGGACATGAGCGGGGCAACTCGGGGGCATGAGCCGCGACAACACCGGGGCGGTCGCTGTGGAATCGGCGGGCGCGTTCGACCGCGCGAGCGGCGCACTCGGCGTGGTAAGCGCGTTGGGTGATCAACCATTCATCAGCGATGCGCCGGTCCGGGTGCCCGGTGTGGTCGAGGGGTGAGTCGAACTAGGTCGCGGGCGGCGAGGTCGAAGCGGGAGTGCTCGAAGTCGATTACGTGGATCGTGTCGGCGGTGTCGTAGATCAGATTGCGTGGGGTGAAGTCCAGATGGCAGGGCACGGCCGGGATCGGTCCTAGGGTGGCGAGATCGCGGAGGTGCGCGCGGATGTCGGCGCGTTCGTCAGTGGGAAGGATGTCCTGGGCTAGGTCCAGCCATCGCTCGCCGCGGTTGGCGAGCCAGGCCGCCATGTTCGGTGTGTCCCTTGGCGGTTCGGCGTCGTGCCAGGCGCGTAGGAGGGCTCCCGCTTGCTGGTATGCGTGCTGTTGTTGTTCGTTGGTGAGGTCGAGTTCGGTGACCGGTCGTCCGGTCAGCGCGGTGACGATGATTGCGGGTGGCTCGTCGATTTCGGCGAGTAGTTGTGGCGCTCGCTCGGCAACGGCGGGTACCCATTGGCGGTAGGCGTGGAGTTCTTGCTCGTGGCGTTCGGGGCTACGGAGGATCTTGACGATGACGTCACCGACGCTGGTCGCGGCCCGCAGCACAGTGGTCTGATCATGGCCCGTGTATTGAGTAACCGACTGCGCGTGTGGATCGAAGTAGCAGCGGCACAACATGAACACCCGGCTCGCTCTCGGCGGATGAGTGGTCCTGGCAAGAGGGCTGACGGGTCGATGAAGCAGTCCATGCGCGGGGCGGCGGATCGGTTCCCGCCCGGCCGCGCGCCCAGTGTCACTGCGGGTTGTGGTGTAGTCGTTCGCGTTCGGCGGTGAGCGCGGCGTTAGTGTGGCGCAGTTCGGTGTTGGCGTCTTCGAGGTCGAGGATGCGGGCGATCGCGGCGAGGTTGACCCCTTGCGCGGTCAGGGCGGCGATGCGCGCGAGCCGCGCCAGGTCGTCGTCGCTGTAGCGGCGGGTGCCGCCAGCGCTGCGGGCCGGTGTGACCAGTCCGTGCTGCTCGTACAAGCGCAGCGAATGCGTTCCCATCCCGGCCAGTTCGGCGGCCACCGAGATCCCGTACACCGCCTGCCCCGGGCCGGGCCGGTGACCGTGCCCCGGCGGGTGGTCCTCGTATCGATCCGACAGCATTCGACTCCTTCTCTCTGCCATCTCCAGATTACCTCCGCAGGATGCTTGCACTCATCTCGGCAGAGTGCTAAAACAAATCTATGTCAGATGACACAAGTTATCTGAGTTCCCTTCGATCGAGAATGGAGTGAGTAGGAGGTGGCGACCATGCTGATGCGCACCGATCCGTTCCGGGATCTGGATCGTTTGACACAGCAGTTGTTCGGCACGCCGGCCCGTCCAGCGGTGATGCCGATGGACGCCTGGCGCGAGGGAGACGAGTTCTTCGTCGAACTCGACCTGCCCGGCATCGACCCGGACTCGCTGGATCTGGATATCGAACGCAACGTGGTGACTGTGCGGGCCTCGCGCCCGGAACTGGCCCCCGAGCGGTCGATGATCGCCGCGGAGCGCACCCGTGGGGTGTTCAGCCGCCAGTTGTTCCTGGGGGAGAACCTCGACACCGACGCGATCCGCGCCGACTACCGCGACGGGGTGCTGCGCCTGGTGATCCCGGTCGCGGAGAAGGCCAAGCCCCGCAAGATCGAGATCAGCCGCCACGACGAACTCGAGGCCATCAACGCCTGACCCGGCGGCCTCACGGGAGTCCTGTGATGATGCCCGCGATGAGGTGCGCGACCGGTCACGCTGCAACCGAGGCCGGCGAGCTGTCGGGCCTGGATGCCCGGCTGCTGGTGTTGGACCCCGATCTCGAGGAACTGTTCGCCGAGATCGACCAGGTCTTGCGCGAAGCCCGGGATCGGTGGACGTCCCCGCCACCGCGCGGACCTCGCGCACCCTGGCCACGGCCGGGCGCGCGGCGCCCGGGAGGGCGGACCGCCCGGCTGCACGGACGCCGACCGGGCGTCGGGCCGGCCCGCCAGCGCGGCCCGCCCCGGCGCTGAGAGCCTCGGTGCGGTATCCGATGACGAGTGAGAGCGAGGTGATGCCCGTCGAAGACAACGAAGACCACACGAATCCGTTCGCACAGAAGTGTTTTCGCGATATACGGGCCGGCGGCCGGGCATGGTTCCTGCACACCGGCACCCGGACGTCAGGACACCCCGTCCGGCGCGTGCACAGCCACTGTCGTGGCACAGCAGGCGGGCACGGCGCGCCGCCCCTCGCGGGAGCACCGGCACAGGTTCATGTTATCCCTGCCGCCGACGGGTGGGCCCGGTCAGCATGAGGCTTCCGGGCTCACCCGGCCTTTCGCCGGATCGGCCACCCGATCGCATTCGAGGGAAGGAGACCGCCGTGACCGCCACCTGGACCACCACCCCTGCAGGCAGCGACTTCGACCGCGCCGGCCAGAACGTTCCCGTCCGCGACAGCGACCTCGACATCGGCCTGGACACCACCACGCTGCACCCACTCGCCGAGGCCCTGCGCGCAGCGATCGAGCCTGCCGACCTCACCGACCGTATCGATCAAGCCTGGATCACCCCACACGATGATGACGACTACGACTACCCCGCCCGCTGACCACAGCACCCGGACCCGCACTACCCGCACCGATCCCGCACGGCTCACCCCGGCGACTGCGACAGACCCGGCCGATCTCGGCGTCCCCGTCGTCTACTGGCCCGCCCCCAGCGGTCTCGAGCAGTGGTGGACCGAAGTCATGGACGGCGCCCTCACACCGACACCCATACCCGCCCCTGCGGCCGGGCCGGTCCCGCCCGCTGCCTGATCATCCGATCGCGATGGCTCTGATCATCCTGATCCTGGCCGCCGTGTCCGTCGCGGCCGATCCGTCAACGGAACACCCGAACCTGCCTGCATCGGCCCAATCAGCGTGTAGCGCCTTTCGTGGTGGAGGCGACCCGTGGTGTTCTCGTCCCACGGCCGGTTCGTTCGGCGATCGGCCAGGCCATCCCACAGGTCGACTCCGAGTCTGCAGCGCAGATATCAGGTCTCGCCTGGGAGGTGTACGGCGGACAGGAATTGCCAGACGCGGGTCGCGGCTTGCAGGTTGAAGCGGGTGTTGACGTCACGCAGGTCGAAGCCGGTGAGTTCCCGGATACGCCCGAGGCGATAGCGCAGGGTGCTGCGGTGGATGTGCAGTGCGGCGGCGGAATCGTCGTAGTTGCCGCCACATTCGAGGTATTGGCTCAAGGTGTGGACGAGGTCGGTGTTGCGGGTTCGGTCATAGTCGAGGAGCGCGCCGAGCCATTCACGCATGAATTCTTCGACTTGGCCGTCGGTATGGGCGGCATCGACCAGGCGGTAGAAGCCGAGTTCGTCGAATGCGGTCGCGCCGTCGGGTATTCGGGATCGCAGCCGGATATTGATGGCGCGGTGCGCGTCGGCGAAGGCACAGGCGAAATGGCTCGGCTGGTCGCAGCGGCCGCTGATACCGATGGCCACCGGTGTCGTGTCGAGGTGTTCGCGGATCGCGTGGTGCAGGGCGACCGGATCGGGTCGGCGGTCGGTGATCAGCACCACCATCCCGGCGTGGCGTCCCGGAATGTAGTGCAGGTCCATCGCGGTCGCGGCGCGGCCTACTGCCTCGGCGACCGCGCTGTCGGTGCTGTGCACCAGGACGAGGTAGTGCTGACCGTGCAGGTCGTGTCCCAATGCCTCGGCCCTGGCGAAGGCGCTGTCGTTGTCGGTACCGGACAGCAGATCGTCGACCAGGTCGCGGCGCAGTCGCAGCTCGATCTCGGCGACATTGCGTTGATGCGAGAGTTCGAGCGCGAGAACGGTACTGCCGTAGCTGAGGGCGAAGAGGTTCTCGTCGGTCACCCGATGGTCAAGGTCGACCAGCGCGAGTGTGCCGAGGATTTCGGCGCGCGGTTTCACCAGGATGATTACCCGGTCGTGTATGCGCAGAGGCGCGTTGGCTGTGGCGAGGCGGTGCAGCAATTGCTCACGTTGCTGCGGTGAGGGTTTCGGGTAGCGGTCCGGCAGCCCCGGCCCGGACCAGGCCCTCAGGTTGCCGAAGGGGTCTTCGATCGCTACGGGTAGCCCGGAGACCTGCGCGAGGGCGTCCGCGATCCCGTGCTCCCCGCCGCCGTACGCCGCAGCGCCGGCGAGCACTTCGTGTACCCGCATCTGGCTCTCCAGTCGGACCACACTGGCGGATAGGTGCTGGTTGGTCTCGGTCAATTGGATGGCGTGGGCGACCGACCGTGCACGCAGCGCGGCATTCGCCAGCGCCGCACCGGTCAGCTGAGCCAGCACGGTGAGCAGAAAGATCTCGTCCGCCCGTGGTTCGTGGTCGGCAGCGACAAGCAGAGAGCCGCGTGCTCCGGTCACGCTCGACAGGGTGAACGCCCAGCCCCACTGGCCGTCGGACAGGTCGACTTTGCCTGCACCGTCCTGCGCACGGATCTGGGTGTCGAGGTCGGGCCGCGCAGGGAGCGGCGGGTAGGGCAGAAATTCGCCGTCGACGGTGTGATAACTCGCCAGCGTGCGGCAGCACCCGAGCGAGGGAACCGCCTCCGCGGCGATCCGCAGGATGTCCAGGTCCTGATGTTCGGCGAAGAGCACCATCGACAGGGCGCACAGGGCGTGCATCGACGACAATTGGGCGCGGGCGAGCGAGTCATTGACGTGTGAACTCAACAGTTGCTGGTTCATGCGGATCGAGTCCGTGGGGTTAGGCGGCCGAAGCCGCACGCCAGCCTCGAAACCGCGGCGGCTTCGGTGCCCAATCCCGAATACTGACCGATCGTCGGCCTACCGCGAGCCCATGACCTGCTTAGATCACTGGTGGACCCCGTGCCGATGCGATGCTGCGGGCGTCGATCCTTGATGCTACACCGATCGGCGTGTCGCGCGTGGGCCGATGCGGCAATCGAGTGTGCTGGGTGCTCACTCGTCGGTGCAGAACCGTCAACATCTCCAGTCGCCCGGCACCGCATACCGATCAGCGCCTTTCGAAGTATTCGTGAACCTGCCGCACCGCCATCGCGCCCTCGCCCACCGCGGAGGCAACCCGCTTGACCGAGCCGCTGCGGACGTCGCCCGCCGCGAAGACGCCGGGCACGGTTGTTTCCAGCGGCACCGGTCGCCATTCGGGATAGCGGGCGTCCTCGTCGCGGGTCCGGTACACCGCATCCGGGCCGGTGCGAACGAAACCGTGATCGTCCAACCCGAGGGCGCCTACCAACCAGGCGCTACACGGTGTGGCGCCGATGAAGACGAAAAGGGCACTCACCGCGAGTGTCGCCTGCTCGCCGGTGCGATTGTCCTCGACCACGATCTCTTCGAGATCACTCGTGCCGTGCGCCCCGCGGACCTCACTATGCCGAAGTATCGTCACGCACGGATGTCGCTCGATCTGGTCCACCAGATATCGGGACATGCTCTTGCCGAGGTCGCCGCCCCGAATGAGCAGGTAGACACGCTCGACCCGCTCGGCGAGGAACACCGTTGCCTGTCCGGCGGAGTTGCCGCCGCCGACGATCGCCACCGGACCGAGACCGCACGTGGCCGCCTCCTGGTGCGTCGCGGCGTAGTGCACACCGGTGCCCTCGAAGAGCTCGATGCCAGGCACCGCCAACTTGCGGTATCGGGCGCCGGTGGCGAGAACGACGGCTCGGCCTACCAGCGCGCCGCCGTCGGAAAGGCGGAGCCGATGATGGCCGCCATCGGATTCGAGACCGGTCACCTCGGCCGACACCAGGATCCGGGCGCCGAACTTTTCGGCCTGCAGTACCGCCCGCTCGGCCAGCTCGGCGCCGGATATCCCGGCGGGGAAGCCCAGGTAGTTCTCGATCCGGGAGGAGGTACCCGCCTGCCCGCCGGACGCGATCACCTCCAGCACCGCCGTGTCGAGCCCATCCGACGCGCCATACACCGCGGCGGCCAGCCCCGCTGGACCCGCGCCGACGATGAGGAGTTCGCAGGTGTCGTGGCCGGTGTCCGGAACGGCAAGTCCGATTGCCCGCGCCAGTTCGGCGTTGGTCGGGTTGCGCAGGACCCGCTCGCCCCGCCATATCACCACCGGGGTGTCCTCCGGTCGGACCCCGAGACTGCGCAACAACTGTTCGGCGCGGCTGTCGCGCTCGAGGTCGATCCATCGGTGCGGCAATCGGTTTCGCACCGCGAATTCGCGCAACCGCCGAGTGTCGGGTGAGTAAGAGGAGCCGATGATCCGGAAGCCGGAACCGAGCCCGATCAGCAAACTGCGGCGGACCAGATACGCGCGCAGGATCAGATCGCTGAGCACCGGATCGTGTTCGACCAGCGCACGGACCCGCTGCGCCGGGACGGCAAGTACCTCGCCGTCCTCGACCATTTCCGCGGTGTAGAACGCGACCTGGCCCTCCAGCAGACCCAGCTCGCCGAGGAATCGGCCGGGGCCGTGCACGCGCACGATCCGGTGCGTCTGCTCGTCTCCGACGATCCCGACCTTGCCCGACAGGATCACGAAGAAGGTATCGCTCGGCTCGCCGGCCTGGACCAGCGTCGCGCCAGCGCGCACCCGTCTGCGGGTTCCGCCGACGGCGAGCGTCGCCACCTGCTCATCCGACAATCGTGGGAATGCCCCTGTGATATCGGATGTTTCGGTCGGCGTCACGCCCGACGCGGGGTTCTCAGACAAAGTTCTGGTGGACGTAGCACCAGCGCCAATTTTCGCCCGGTTCCATCGATTGGACGATGGGATGGCCTGCCCTGCCCGCATGCGAACGCGCGTGCCGCATCGGCGAGGAGTCGCAGCACCCGACGTGCCCGCAGGTCAAGCAGAGTCGCAGGTGGACCCACGGCGTCCCGCCCCGGAGACACTCTTCACAACCTTGCGGAGTCCGGGGGGTTACCGGCCGGATCGCGGCTGTGTGCGAATCGGTGTGCACAGAAGTCATGCCGTCGTCTCCTTCTTTCGGCCCTCGGCGAGTGCTTGGTCGAGCCATCGCCGCAATTCGGGCACCAGCGCGGCGCCCGCCTGCCGGGCCAAGACCTCGCCGTGCTGCAACACGAGTAGCGTCGGCACCGCACGGACGGCGAACCGTTGCGCGGTGCGGGGTGCGGCGTCCACGTCGACCTTGACCAGTTTCAGCTGGCCTGCGCGTTCGGTGGCGAGCTGCTCGAGCGCCGGGCTGACCATCAGACAGGGTCGGCACCAAGTCGCCCACAGGTCGACCAGCACTGGCACCGCCCCTTCCTCGGCCACCGCGGCGAAATCATCGTCGCCCGCTGCGACGATCCACGGCAGTGGCTCATGACAGTTGCCGCAGCGCGGGGTTCCGGTGCCCGCCGCGGCGGGCACCCGGTTGGTCTTGCCACAATGTGGACACTTGACCTGCGTCTTTTCCATGGCCCTACCGCTTTCTCAGGCCGCGACCTGCTGTTGCGTGTAGGCGACCGCCAGTTCGCCGCCGTGCACGGTCACTGTGACGGTGCCGCCCTGGTCGATGTCGCCGCGCAACAAGGCCCGCCCGATCTTGGTTTCCACTTCGTGGGCGATGTAGCGGCGCAACGGTCGCGCACCGTAGACCGGGTCGAAACCGTGCTGCGCCATCAGCCTGCGCGCTTCCGGCGTGATTTCCAGCTGGATCTGCCGCTGCGCCAACCGTTCGCGCAGCTCGGCGGTCTGGAGTTCGACGATTTGTTCGAGCTGCGGCAGCGTCAGCGGAGTGAACAGCACGATGTCGTCGACTCGATTGAGGAATTCCGGACGGAAGTGTCCGCGTAGTTCGGCGAGCACCCGGTCCCGGGCGTCCGGCTTGATCTCGCCATGACCGGTGACCCCTTCGAGCAGGTACTGGGAGCCGATGTTGGAGGTCATGATGATCACCGTGTTGCGGAAATCTACCTGCCTGCCTTGCGAATCGGTGATTCGGCCGTCGTCGAGCACCTGCAGCAGGGTATTGAAGACGTCCGCGTGCGCCTTTTCGATCTCGTCGAACAACACCACCGAATACGGCTTGCGACGCACGGCTTCGGTGAGCTGACCACCTTCGTCGTAGCCGACGTAGCCGGGTGGTGCGCCGATCAGCCTGCTGACGGTGTGCCGTTCCTGATATTCGCTCATGTCCAGGCGCACCATGTTGTCTTCGCTGTCGAACAGTGCGGCGGCAAGCGTTTTCGCCAGCTCGGTCTTGCCGACGCCGGTGGGACCCAGGAATATGAAGGAACCGATCGGCCTGCGCGGATCGCGGATCCCGGACCGGGCCCGGATCACCGCGTCGGCGACAACCTGCACCGCCTCGTCTTGGCCGATGACGCGCTCGTGCAGGATTTCGTCGAGCCGCAGCAGCTTCTCCCGCTCGCCTTCTTGCAGCCGAGCGACCGGAATACCGGTCCATGCGGCGACGATCTGGGCGATCTCGTCTTCGGTGACCACCTCCCGCAGCAGCGGTTGCTTGCCTTGCTTGGAGGTCAGCTGTTCCTCCGCGGCCTGCAGGTTTCGCTCGAGTTTGGTGATCTCGCCGTACCGCAGTTCGGCCGCGCGGTTGAGGTCGTAGTTGCGCTCGGCCTCTTCGGCTTCGTGGCGCAACTGTTCGAGTCGGCCGCGTAGTTCCTGGACCCGGCGGATCGCCTGCCGTTCGGCGTCCCACTGGGCATGCCTGGCGTCGGCCTCGGCGCGTGCGTCGGCCAACTCCTTGCGCAGTTCCTCGAGGCGGGCCTTGCTGGCGGCGTCGGTTTCCTTCGACAGTGCAGCCTCTTCGATTTCCAGGCGGGTCACCTTCCTGGTGAGCTCGTCGAGTTCGGCCGGCATGGAGTCGATTTCGGTGCGCAGCCGGGCGCATGCCTCGTCGACGAGGTCGATCGCCTTGTCGGGCAAGAAGCGGTCGGTGATGTAGCGGTGCGACTGGGTTGCGGCCGCGACCAGAGCCCCGTCCTGAATCTTCACGCCGTGGAACACCTCGAGGCGGTCGCGCAGGCCACGCAGGATCGAAATGGTGTCTTCCACGGTCGGTTCGTCCACCAGTACCGTCTGGAACCGGCGCTCCAGTGCCGCGTCCGGCTCGATGTGCTTGCGGTACTCGTCCAGGGTGGTGGCGCCGATCATGTGCAGTTCGCCGCGTGCGAGCATGGGCTTCAGCATGTTGCCCGCGTCCAGCGAACCCTCGCCGCCAACCGATCCGGCGCCGACCACCGTGTGCAACTCGTCGACGAACAACAGGATGCCGCCGTCGGCCGCCTTCACTTCTCCCAGCACGGCTTGGAGCCGCTCCTCGAACTCCCCCCGATATTTCGCACCGGCGACCAGCGAACCCATATCCAGCGCGAAGATCGTCTTGTCCCGCAAACCCTCCGGAACATCCCCGCGAACGATGCGCTGGGCCAGACCCTCCACGATCGCCGTCTTGCCGACACCAGGATCCCCGATCAGCACCGGGTTGTTCTTCGTCTTGCGACTCAGAATCTGGGTCACTCTGCGAATCTCGGCATCTCGACCGATGACCGGGTCGAGCTTGCCCGTGCGAGCTTCGGCGACGAGGTCGCGGCCGTACTTTTCCAGCGCCTCGTACGCGCCCTCCGGGGTTGCCGAGGTGACCCGCTGATTGCCGCGGACCTTCGTGAGCGCCGTGAGAAACGATTCCCTGCCGACACCCTCGCGAGCGAGCAGCCGCCCCGCGACACCGGCCGACCCCTCCTCGGCGAGGGCAAGCACCAGATGTTCCACCGACACATAGGAATCCTTGAGGCGCTTGGCCTCTCGTTCGGCGGACTCGAGCAGTCCGGCCAATCGTTTGGTGATCATCACCTGACCAGGCGATGCGCCGGGGCCGCCGACCTTCGGCCGACGAGACAACTCCAACTCCAGATCCGCTCGCAGCATATCGACTTCCGCACCCGCCTGGTCGAGCAGCCGGGGCACCAAGCCCTCCGGCTGATCGATCAACGCCAGCAGCAGATGCTCACCGTCGACTTCGGTGTGCCCCAACCGAATTGCTGTGTTCTGCGCTTCGTGCAGAGCCTCCCGAGACTTTTCGGTCAGTCGGCTGGTGTCCATGTTGAGGTCCTCCTTCGGCGAGGATCGGCTTCGAGCTTCTCGATTCGGTCCAGCAGATCGAGCACCAACCCGATCGCCGCATAGTTCAGGCCCAGGCCCGTCCGTAACCGTTGGATCCGGGCGACGACGGCCACCTCGGACGGTTCGAAACGCAGCTCCCCCGCGCTGTCGCGGGTGCAATCGAGCAGGCCGAGCGCGGCCAGCCTGCGCACGAGCTCGGGGTGCAACCCGACCCGCCGTGCGAAGGTTTCCAGCGGCAGCGGCGCCGGGCGTACCAAGACATACCGGTTGGCCGAAACAAAGGTGTTCATGTGCCCCTCCTCGGGTCGAAGGTCGATTCGGCCGCCAACTGCTCGAACAGCTTTCGTTCCTTCTCGGTCGGCTTCGCAGGCACCATCACCTTGACCTCGGCGTACAGGTCGCCGTTCGCGCCGCGTGGGTTGGGCATGCCTTCGCCACGCAACCGCAGCTTCCGTCCCGTAGACGACCCCGGCGCCACCTTGACCTTTGCCTCACCGTTCGGGGTAGGGACGGCGACCGTGGCTCCGAGCACCGCCTCCCACGGGGAGACCGGGAGGTCGAGGTGGATGTCGCGGCCATGCAGCCGGAATCGCCGATGTGGCTTGATCCGCACGACGAGGTACAGATCCCCGGCGGCCCCGTCACCGCTGCCGCGGCCGCCCTGCCCGGCCAGCCGGATTCGCTGTCCGTCGATTACCCCGGCCGGAATGTCGACGGTGAAGCTGCGCCCGTCCAAGTGGAGGGTCCGCTTGCCACCGCGGTAGGCCTCCTCGAGGGTGAGCTCGAACTCGGCCTCCTGGTCGGCGCCCGGAATCGGGCCGAATCCACCACGGCCGCCGAACATTCCGCTGAAGAGGTCCTCGAGATCGACGGGCCCACCGGCCCCGAATCCCTCGCCGTACTGGACCCGGGTGCCGCCGCGGCTACGCCCGAAACCGCCACCGGCCGCGGCAACCCGTTCGTCGTAGTCCTCCGGTATCTGCCGGAAGTCGGCGCCGAATCGGTCGTAGCGGCGCCTGGTCGACGGGTCGGACAGCACCTGATACGCCTCACCGATCTCCTTGAACCGATCCGCCGCCGCGGGCTCGGAATTAACGTCCGGGTGGTAGCGGCGGGCGAGCTTGCGATATGCCTGCTGGATCTGGTCCTTGTCGGCATCACGGGGCACCCCGAGGACTTCGTAGAAGTCGCGTGCCATCGGCGCTCACCCCTCCCCCCTGCTGACGACCACTGCCGCGGGCCGCAGCTGCCCGCCGTTCTCGCCGTATCCGGGGCGCACGACCTCGAGCACGGTGCCAGGCGGGACATCCGGCGCCTCGACCACCCCCACCACCTCGTGCACAGTGGGCGAGAACGGAACTCCGGTCTCGGCATATCGTGCGTAGCCGAGTTGCTCGAGCAGTTGCACCGCTTGGTCTCGGATCGATTGCACGCCTTGCACTATCGCGTCCGGCTCGCTGCCCGCGTGGGCCAGCGCCAGTTCCAGATTGTCCAGCACGGGCAGCCAGGCGGCGGCCACCTTGGACCGTTCGGCGGCACGTTCGCGGTCCAGGTCACGTGCATACCGCTTGCGTAGGTTGTCCAAGTCGGCGGCGGCGCGGCGCCAGCGGTCTTCCAGCTGGGCGACAGCCGAGTCGGGCTGGCCTGGGGGCGACTGATCCTGGCCCGTGTCATCGGTCTTCGCGTCGTCGGTCGACTGGTCGGCGGAACTGTCCATCAGCGTGCCTCAGCTCCGGTCGAACTCGGCGTCGATCACATCGTCGTCGCCCGGCGATGGCGTGGCGCCGCCCGGTTGTCCGCCATCGCCTCCGGTCCGGGCGGGTGCGAGTCCGTACAGCAGCTGCTGCAGTTCCGCGGTGAGCGGTTGCACGCGCTCCAGCGGGGCATCTTCCTTGACCAACTGCCTGGCATCGGCGATCAGCATCTCGGCGCGGGCTCGATCGTGAGGGGCGGCGGTGTCGCCGAGTTCGGCGAGGCGCCGCTCCACTTGGTAGGCGACCGAATCGAGTTCATTGCGGCCATCGACGGCCTTACGCAACTCCTCGTCCTCGCGGCGGTGGCTTTCGGCTTCGGCGAGCATGCGTTCGACCTCGCTCGGGTCCAGATTGGACTGCTCGCTGATGGTGATGCTCTGCTCGCGGCCGGTGTCCTTGTCGCGGGCGGTGACATTGAGGATGCCGTTCGCGTCGATATCGAAGGTGACCTCGATGTGTGCCTCGCCACGCGGGGCGGGCCGAATGTCCTCCAGCCGGAACCGGCCGAGCACGCGATTGTCGGCGGCGCGCTCCCGTTCGCCTTGCAGTACCACGATATCGACGGCGGGCTGATTGTCCTCCGCGGTGGCGAATACCTCGGTGCGCCGGGCCGGGATGGTGGTGTTGCGTTCGATAATTTTCGTCATCACCCCACCCTGGGTTTCCACGCCCAGCGACAGCGGTGTCACGTCGAGCAGCAGCACGTCGGAGACCTCACCCTTGAGCACACCCGCCTGGATGGCCGCGCCGAGCGCGACGACCTCGTCTGGGTTGACGCTCATGTTCGGGTCCTTGCCGCCGGTGAGCCTACGGACCAGCGCCTGCACCGCCGGGATGCGAGTGGAGCCGCCGACCAGGATCACCTCGTCGATGTCGTTGGCGGTCACCTTGGCATCGCTCATCGCCTGCTCCACCGGGTCGAGGCAGCGTTGCACCAGATCCGCGGTCAGGTCCTCGAATTTCGACCGCATGATCGTGGTGGTGAGGTGCTTGGGACCGTTCGCGTCGGCCGTCACGAACGGCAGATTCACCTGGGTCTGCGCCACCGACGACAGTTCGACCTTGGCCTTCTCGGCCGCCTCGAAGAGTCGCTGCAGCGCTTGCGGGTCGGCGCGCAGGTCGATGTGCTGGTCACGCTGGAATTCGTCGGCCAGATAGTCGACCAGGCGACGGTCGAAATCGTCGCCGCCGAGATGGGAGTCGCCTGCGGTGGCGCGCACCTCGACCACGCCGTCACCGACGTCGAGCAGGCTCACGTCGAAAGTGCCACCGCCGAGGTCGAAGACCAGCACGGTCTCATGGGTCTGTTTGTCCAAGCCGTAGGCCAGCGCAGCCGCGGTCGGCTCATTGATGATCCGCAGCACGTCTAGCCCGGCAATGCGGCCGGCGTCTTTGGTGGCGTTGCGCTGGGCGTCATTGAAGTAGGCGGGCACGGTGATGACTGCTTCCTTGACCCGCTCGCCCAGGAATTTGCTTGCATCGTCGACCAGCTTGCGCAGCACCAGTGCGCTGATCTCCTCCGGCGCGTACAACTTGCCGCGGACGTCGAAGCGGGCCGCGCCGCCCTCTCCCGCGACGACATCGAAGCTCACCGCTTTGGCTTCCTCCGATATCTCCTCGAAGCGGCGGCCGATGAATCGCTTCGCCGAATAGATGGTGCCCTTCGGATTCAGGATCGACTGCCTGCGGGCAAGTTGCCCGACCAGGCGCTCGCCGCCCTCGGTGAACGCGACCACCGACGGTGTCGTGCGCGCTCCCTCGGCGTTTGCGATCACCACCGGCTCACCGCCTTGCCAGCTCGCGATCACGGAGTTCGTCGTTCCCAGATCGATGCCTACAGCTGTTGCCATGACGGATTCCTTCGGGTCGGTGCGACAGGCTGACAGCCGGATGTTCGTCGGCGACCACCGTAGGTGTGCGCTTGCCCGACAACGCCGTCCCCTGCGATTCAGCGCGTCGAGCACTCCTCACTACAGTGTCCGCGCTATACAGAACTTCCGACTGCCCGATCCTTGCAAACCGATTCGCGACAGAACACGGTCCGGGAAGCCGAACCCGGAACTGCTATTCGCCCTGCCGTAACAGGGGTTCGACGCCGGTAGACGGCCTTCGGCACACTGTTTCGAGGCCCTAACGACCAGGGCCAGCTGACGCGATACCAGTCGGGGGTAGGAACCGAGAGCGGTGGTCAGTTCGGCTGGCTGCCGGGGGGAATCGCCGGGGAAGGGTTGTCCGGCAACATGATGACGCCTACCACTGGCTGACCACCGCTTACCGACCTGGGGACCGAATCGCGCTGCTCGGTTTCAGTCGCGGTGCCTTTACCGCATAGCCTCCCTGGTAGCTCCATGCACTGGATGTGCCCTCGGCGGGGCGCGTCGAACACGGGAACGCGGACGACTTGCGGTTTTCAGGTGGGCGGTTGGTGATCGAAGCCGATTATCAGTGGTCGATCAGTGTGACGCGGGCGGGATACTCTGTTCGTACTGGAAGACGTTGTGCGGGTCGTACTTCGCCTTGATCCTGCGCAGCCGCTCGAAGCGCTGGCTCCCCCAGTAGGCGGTCTGCCACTCTTGCATTCCGACGTTCGGCACGTTGACGTAGGCGCCGTCCGCGTAGGGCCGCAGCGCCTGGCTGAACTCAGCGGTCCAGGCCTGGGCCTGCGAGGTCAGCGGGTCGCCGACGCCTGGTTGTGTTGAACGAGTCCCCCAGGCTGCGCCGATCTCGCCGTAGAAAAGCGCGTCGCGATGTGCGAACGCCGTGCCGCCGGGGGGCTCCCTCTTGATCGCCCCACCGAAGGCATCGACGAAGTAGTTGCTCTCCTCTGTGGGAGCGTTTCGCATGAAGTCGCCGATGATGTCGATCGCCTTCTTCGGGAACTGCTCTTTGACGAACTCCGAGAAGAACTTCCAGTTCGCGGGCTCTTGCGCGAGCGGGACCTGGGCTCCCGCATAGAAGTCGCCCCAGTGACCGACCTGCACCGTGACATCGGGCGTGCCGACCGACAGGATCGGAGCCAGCATCTCTGTGGCCTGTGCCGCTGCCCCGTCCACAAGCCACGCGGACAGCAGGATCTGGGACTTGTGGATCTCGAGCTCGGATCCCAGACGGCTGTCGGCGGACGGTACCGTACGCTGCCACGCTTCGAAGACCCCGTACAGGTCCCCAAGTCCATCCCATGTCGCCTGCACATAGGCGAGATGCTCGAGCGGATACACCTTATATGTGAGTTGTGTGACGATCCCGAAGTTGCCGTTTCCCGCCCCGCGAAGCGCCCAGAGCAGGTCCGAGTGGTGCTGCAAGTCCGCGTTGATCACCTCGGCGCAGTCGTGACCCGACGGGACGACGACCTCGGCCGCGATCAGGCTGTCGCAGGCCATGCCGAGCCAGCGGTTGAGGGGCCCGAGGCCACCGCCAAGCGTCGCACCACACAAGCTCACGCTGCCCTCGCTCCCGGTTGTGACCGCAAAGTTCTGCTTCGCGAGCGTCGTCACCGCTTCCAGTTGGTTCAGCCCGGCACCGACCGTCGCGATACGAGCGCCAGGGTCGATCTGGACCGACTTCAGCTGGCTGACGTCGATTACGATGCCGTTGTCGAGGTTCGACCAGCCTTCGAGGGCGTGGCGGCCGCTCCGCACCCGCAGCGCGATGTCGTGCTGGCGCGCCCACGTCAGGGCGTTCACCACGTCCTGGGTTTCCTGTGCGAAGGCGATGACCAGCGGATAGTGAGAAAAGAGCTGGTCCCAGCCGAGTCGCGCATCCGTGTACGACACGTCACCCGGGCGGACGATGTGGCCGGTCAGCGTCGCGGGCGGGCATCCCGGGCTTTTACTCGGGTGGTCCGCGGCCGCAATTCCCGGGGCGCTTGCGTCCGCAATATCCGGCGTGTCTGCGGCCGTAAGGCCCGAGACAACGACTGCTCCGACGCCAGCGGCCGCCGACGTCCTGAGCAGGTCACGGCGAGAAAGATCGCTCAAGGTTCAGATCCTCTCAATCGGTCTACGCCAGTACCGGGCTGCCAAGGGAACTCTTACCCGTTGGCCGCCGGACAGTCCTTTGTGGTCGACCCCCCGCACGGTAGCGGGATGACGTGGTGGTGTGTCCCGACACGCCAATCGAGAACGATGACGACAGCCTGAAGGAGTAATGGACCGAGCACACCCTCTACTCAGCGGGGTTTGCCGGCTTTCACGATCGCCGAGTGCATACCGTCGGCCACCGAATGGGTCGGGATGATCTCGACATCACCAAATCCCGCCGTCTCCAGGTGGTTTCGGAATCCCGGTGCACCTGGTCGTGCGCTGTCGCTGGTGACAGTGACGGAGCGGCCCGTGCGCTAGACATTGCGCGTGACGCGCTCGAGGCAGCGAACCACGCGGCCCCGCACTGGTGCGCTTGGGTCGATCACGCCGAACTCGACATCATGACCGGCCGTGTCTGGTCGGTACTACACCAGCCGGACAAGGCCACCGCGCCATTGGAACACGCACTTGCGACCTATCCCGATCACTGGGCGCGTGACAAGTTCGCCCTGGTGCCAGAACACCGACGCCGCTGGCCCAGTGATCTCGGCACCGGCCGCCAGACGTTCGCCGACTACAGTCCGCGCAATCATCCTGGCATCGGCATCGGCATCGGCATCGGCATCGGCATCGGCATCGGCATCGGCATCGGCATCGGCATCGGCATCGGTCGGAGTCGTAGAGACCACACTCTCACCGCTGTCATGCGACAAACACTATGCGGCTCACAGCCTGTTATCTCGAAAAGGGTCGCCGATCAGGTAAAAGGCGGCGATAGCGATACCGGAGACCGAATGCGGCGCGACGGTTCGGTGAACGATCGGTGTGACCATCGTCTCGTTCACCGAACCGGCATCGTCGCGACACTTCGAGGTTGCTCCGGCGCAGTTTCGGGCTGGCTTCATCACCGATATGACTATTTCGTCCGTGTTGACAGCCCCGGCTCGACCGACGGACTCCGGGGTGGAACGGTCTCGGTATTCGCTGGTCGTATCGTCGGATTCGGCGCACCGACTGGCCGCGCAGCGGCTGCGCTACGGCGTCTTCGCCAGTGAGCCCGGCTTCCAGATCCCCGATGACGGAACCGGTCTCGACGCGGACCGGTTCGACGAGCACTGCGATCACCTGCTGGTCCGTGACGATCGGACCGAGGAATTCGTCGGCTGCTACCGAATGCTCCCGCCGGACAAGGTGATCGCGGCGGGTGGCTACTACACGGCCACCGAATTCGATCTGGCCCAACTCGATCCGGAGGGTAACCGGATCGTGGAGATGGGCCGCGCCTGTGTGGTACCGGACCACCGCAACGGCTCGGTGCTGACCCTCATGTGGGCGGGCATCCTGCACTACATCCAGCTCACCGGATACGAGTGGGTGATGGGCTGCGTCTCGGTGCCGATGCAGGACACACCCGCCGATCCGGCCGGGGTGAACGTGCGCGGCGTGCGCGACATGCTGCTCAGCCGGCACGGATCCGATCCCGAGCGGCGGGTGCACCCCTACCGGCCGGTGGTCGTCGACGGGCTGACGCTGGACGAGATGACCCCGCCCGCGCGCCCGAACCTGCCGCCGCTGCTGCGCGGCTACCTGCGCCTGGGCGCGGAGATCTGCGGTGAACCCGCGCACGATCCGGATTTCGCGGTCGCCGACTTCGTCGCGCTGCTCGGCCTGGACACGATCAACACCCGCTACCTCAACCGATTACAAGAAGCCGCCAACGCACTCGACGGGGGACGGTGAGTCAGATGGTGTTCGACGCGCCGCCCGCACAGAGCACCGCGCACGCGTGGATGCCGTCGAGCCCGTGTGGGCCCGGCTGCATCGATCCGGTGGATGAGATCGGTACCGCACGGGTCGTCGGCCGACTACTCGGCGTGGCCGGGCTGCTGGTCAGCTTCCCGATCGTCAATGTCATCACCCCGCGCGGCAGGCGCGAACATCTGCAACGGCGTTATGCGCGAACGGTCCTGAGCTGTCTGGGGATTCGGTTGCGTGTCGTCGATAACCGGACCGCTGACGCGGAATCGGCCGAGGCGCGGTTCGCCGATCCGGGCGAGGGTCTGCTGATCGTCGCCGGACATATCGGCTGGACCGATGTGGTCGTACTGGCCGCGGTGCAGCCGCTCGGCTTCGTGGCCCGCGCCGATATGGTCGACTGGCCGCTGCTCGGCGGTCTGGCCAAGCTGATGCGGGTCATCCCGATCGAACGCGAACGGCTGCGCGAATTGCCCGGTGTGGTGGCGCGTTTGGGCGAGCGGCTGGCGTCGGGGAATCGGGTCGCGGTCTTCCCCGAGGGAACCACCTGGTGCGGCCGCGCCTACGGCACTATGCGGCCCGCGCTCTTCCAGGCCGCCGTGGACACCGGAACATCCGTGCAGCCGGTGCGTGTGCGGTATCTGGACGCGCACGGCACGCAGTCGACGATTCCGGGATTCGTCGGCGACGACACCTTCGGCACCTCCGCGAAGCGGGTGCTGCGCTCGCGCGGCATGGTCGCCGAAGTGGTGCTCGAGCCGGTGGAGTATCCGGGACTCGATCGGCGCGACCTGGCCCGCCGGTGCGAACAGGCCGTGCGTGGCGCGGATCTGTCGCGGCACGGCGTCGCCATCGAGGCATCGGAGTGGATCGAGGCGACGGCCACTCGGGTGCAGGATCCGGAGTCGGTCGAGGAGCGTGCGCCACAGGTCGTGCGGCGGTCGTCGCGGCTGCGTCCGTTCCGTCGTTCCGGCCGCCGCGGTGCCGGTCACGAGGCTGCCGAGGGTTCATCAGCGTCGGTCTAGCGGATCCGGGGTCGGTCTTCGATATCGCGCATTCGGATGGCCGAATGTGACAGATATGCGTCGTTGCGGCCATGGTTGGTGGCCCGTGATGATGGGGACATGTCGCTGATCCATCGCGTGGTGATCGCGGTCTTCCCCGACGTCGACCTGTTCGGCGTCATCGCACCCACGGTGCAGGATCTGACGGACTGAACACGCCGACGGCGCAGTCTGTTTCACCAGGCGCACCGTCGATCCGGCGCTAGAGTCGGTGAATGGCGGATGACGCCTTGATCGCGTGGCTGCTGGACTCCGGCGGGCGAAGGTCGCGACTGGTGGGAAGAGAATGGGGGCACCGATTAGTTATGCGAAGCGGTCCCGTCTGATCTCATGTGGCGCCACCCGCGGCCCACACGTCGTCCTTTGCTCATTAACGCCCGGAGGTACCCGATGCTCGCAGAAAGACCCGCTCGTCCGACTGGCGGAGGGACCCCGACCGTAGTCCGGCTGCTGGTACTCGCGACCTTCGTGGTGATCCTGAACGAGACCATCATGATCAACGCGATCCCGCGGCTGATGGCGGACCTCGACGTGACCGAGCGCTCGGCGCAGTGGGTGTCGACCGCGTTCATGCTCACCATGGCGGCGATCATCCCGGTCACCGGGTGGTTCCTGCAGCGGGTCACGACGCGCCGGGCGTACGCGATCGCGATGGGGGTATTCCTGGCGGGCACCGCGCTTTCCGCCGTCGCCCCGTCGTTCGCGGTGCTGCTGCTCGGACGGATCATCCAGGCGGGCGGCACCGCGGTGATGATGCCGCTGTTGATGACCACCCTGATGACAGTGGTCCCCGAACAGGACCGCGGCCGGGTAATGGGCAACGTCACCCTCGCCATCTCGGTGGCCCCGGCCATGGGACCGGTGCTGTCCGGTCTGGTACTGCAAGTCGGTTCGTGGCGTTGGCTTTTCGTGCTGGTGCTGCCGATCGCCGCGTCGGTCACCTGGCTGGGCCTGCGCAGACTGGACAATATCGGCGAACCGCAGACCGGCGCGATCGACTGGTCCAGCGTGGCATTCGCGGCACTCGGATTCGGCGGACTGGTGTACGGACTCAGCCGGTTCGAGCCCGACAACATCGCGACACCCGCGTTGCTCGTCGCCGCCGGATTGGCGCTCATCGGCGCGTTCACGGCTCGGCAGCTTCGGCTGCAGCGCACGGGAGTTCCCCTGCTGGATCTGCGCATCCTGCTGTTCGGTACGTACACCAAGGCGTTGGTCCTGATGTCGATCGCGTTCCTGGCGATGCTCGGATCGATGATCCTGTTGCCGCTGTATCTGCAGAACCTGCGCGGACTGTCGGCGCTGCAGACCGGGTTGCTGGTCATGCCGGGCGGTCTGGCGATGGGCGTGCTCGGCCCGACCATCGGGCGGCTGTTCGACCGGTTCGGCGGGCGAGTGCTGGTGATCCCCGGTTCGATCGGTGTCGCGGCGTCACTTGCCGGATTCACCCAGATCTCGATGACCATGCCGTACTGGCAACTGCTGATCCTGCACATCCTGATGATGGTGTCGCTGGCCGCGGCCTTCACCCCGGTCTTCACACTCGGGCTCGGCGCACTCCCGCAACACCTGTACTCGCACGGCAGCTCCATGCTCGGCACCCTGCAGCAGGTGGCCGCGGCATTCGGCACCGCCCTCGTGGTGACCGTGATGTCCGCCCGCAGCAGCGCGCTGGCAGCCGACGGCACCGACCCGGTCACCGCACACCTCGACGGTATGCGCCTGGCCTTCGCCGTCTCCGCCGCGCTGGCACTGATCGTCATCGTGATGGCCGTGCTGCTGCCGAGCCGATCCAGCGCACCGCAGTCGGACGAACCCGAATCAGCCACCCCCGAGCTGGTCAAGAACTGATCACCGCTCATGGCACACCCGTCAGGTCCGGGCCTGGCGGGTGTGTTTCATCGGCTCGATGTGCCTAACCGATTTGCGGTGGCACGTCGTTGAGACAGAATCCAAGTCTGACGAGAAGTTGCTGTGACAGAACACAATTGACCGTCTCGGTCCTTGACAGGTGGCCGGGAGCGGCTTACGTTTCATCGCGCCGTGCGGACCGCTCGCCGAAATGCTGCTCCGCTGTCGTGACGAGAGAGGTCGTCGATGTCGCCGCAGTCGTTATCGAGCCACGGTCCGGATATGAGATGCCGCCGCGGTGTCTCGCGTTTCCTGAGCTACGGCATAGTGGCCGTCGCGCTCGTCAGCGCGTCGGCGCCGCCGAACGCGACGGCGGTGCCGATCGGTCCGGCGCGTACGGAGACGTCGGTCGTTTCTTCCTCGTCGATCACCTCTGTCACAGAATCTGTTGTGAGCCTGCGCATTCCATTGCCCGATTCGGCCGGGGCGCGTCCGGACGCCTGTGATCGCCTGTCGTATCTGCGTTATCGGGACCTGGCCGGGCCGGAACGTGCGCAGGACGCCGACGCGATTCTGATGGCGCAGCCGGGGATCTTCGAAGGGGCGGGTGCGTTCGACAGCGTGGCCCGCAATACCGTTGCCGCGGCGGCGAAACAGGGCCGCCACCTCGAATTCTGGGCATTGGATCGCCGCTCCAACTGTCTGGAGGATCATCTCGGCGTACAGGCCGGCCTGGCGGCCGGTGATGTGCACCGCGCCGTCGATTATTACTACCGTGGCGCGGATATCGACGGCCGCCGATTCGCCGGTGTGGTGCCCAACGATCAGCTCGGCTGGCTCGGCCGCCAAGGGATCGCGCAAACGGTCCAGGACGAATACGACCTACTCGCCGCGGAACTGCCGGACCCGGCGGTCCGGAAGCAAAAGGTACTGTGCGGCGGCCATTCTCTGGGCGGGATCGTTACCGGTTTCTTCGCCGAATGGGATTTCGGCGGAGTCGCGGGCGCCGATCAGTGCGCCGGCTACTTCGCACTCGACTCCTCGATTGATACCTCGCTGTCCGCGCTCAACGGTATTCCCGACCTGATCGACCTGTCCGTTGGTGGCCTCGGCTACGCCGCGGTCGCAGCCGCGCTCGACAGCGGTGCGGCGCCCCGGGTGCTGGCGCTGCCTGCGGTGATCAATCCGGAGACGATGAACCTACTCGGCATCGCTGGGCTGGCCGCCTATGTCGCGCCCGACGCCGAATCTGATCTGGCGCATTACGTTCCCCCGAGTCTCAATCAGGAGGCCACCTATCGGGTTTTGATGTCGCGGGATGCGCTGGCCGCGTCGACGGGGTCGCCGTCGGTACGTGACCTGCGGGTCACCAATGCCGCCGCGCTCGGTGCCTTTCTCGACGCCAACTCCCAGCCGCTGGCACTGCTGCAAGCCGGTTTCGGATTCTTCGACGGCGGTGTGGTGGTGGACAAGGATTTCCCGGTGCCCGCCGATGTGGTCGCGGTGCCTGCGCTGCGCGGGCTCACCGGCATGTTGTTCGGTCCGGACCGCAAGGCGATTCCCGATCAGCCCAACGGCCCGCTGTACACCTGGCGCAACTACAACGAAACAGCCGCAGCCGCAATACCATCCGACCGGCACGGCGTTCCGTTCACCGATGCCGCGCACGAGGTCACCGATATCGCCGACCTGTCGCGCAGTCTGGCCGCGCAACCACTGGACTTCACCGAATGGTATTTCCCGACGAAGCTCGCGATCGACCTCTACCAGCCGCAGGCACCCGAGATCGCCCGTCACCGCGCATATCCCGGCGGCATACTCGTCAACCCGACCCTCAATGTGATCGGCGGTGCCGGCGTCGTGCTCGCGGGTGGACACCACGGCGTCGGTGAAACGGTCGTAGCCCCCGGCTACCACCATCTCGACGTACTCACCGCGGCGGCCGAACAGCCTGCCGGACAACCAGAAGTCGTCTCCACCAACCTCGCCCGATTCGCCCTCGGCTGCATCGAACGGCCTTGATCGGTGCTGCCGCCGATGTGGTGCGGTTGATCGCCGAGATGGTCGAGCGTTTGCCGTAGACGTATCGGCGTATTGGCGGGTGAGCAGCGGCCAGGTCAGCATGGCCATCTCGGCCGGTGTGCCGGGGCAGCCGCGCCGCAGCCAGTCGGTGGCCACGCCGGTGAGCGCGCCGGCGACGAATGCGGCGGGCACGTCGTGTGGGATGTCCAGCGGGGCGGCGGGATCCGGGGCATCGTCGGTTGTCTGGCAGGTGGCGATGTGGATGGTCGCGGTCATCCGGCGGCGGACATGGTCGATGACGCGTGCGCTGCCCTGCGGCCCCAGCAGGCTTCGATACAGACCCGCGTGTTCGGCGAGATCGGTGAAGAACGCGCGCAGTGACTGAGTCGGGTCCTGGTGGTGGTCCGCGGGGCCGAGGGTGCGCAGAGACTCGATCAGGTCGTCGATCATCGTGGTGCAGGCGGCCTCGGCGAGATCGTGCACGTCCCGATAGTGGTCGTAGAAGGTCGAGCGGCTCACGCCGGCCTGTTCGGCGACATCGGCCACGCTGATCTGGGACAGGTCCCGCACCTCGACGAGTTCGATCAGGGTGCGCTGCAACGCCGCCGCCGAGGCCGAGGTCGCCGGTCTGCTCGATACCCTCGGCTACGACGCGGTCGACGTCGGCAGCCTTGCCGAGAGCTGGCGCAGCGAACCCGGCACCCCGGTCTACGTCCAGCCGTACTTCCCGGCGCAGCGGCCCGAGGGTTTGCCCCAGGAGGAGAGCTTCCGCTGGTTCTTGGACACCCCCGGCGTGGCGGTACCCGCCGACCGGGTAAAGGAATTGACCGCCAATGCCGTCCGCGGCGCCGCCGGGGGGCAGTTTCCCCGGTCACAGCGCGCGCCCAGCTGTCCGGTCAGACCTCGACATCGCCGGTACCGCCGCGGTTTTCGCAAAGTTCCGCAATGCGGGTGTGCCATGGCGGTTTCGACAACTGACCACCTTCCCAAGTGGGCTTATCGGAGCGACAGACGTTCCCGGGCCGAGGTGTACTCGGCGAGCAGCCGCGCGGTGACCTCAGCGACCGGTTCGATCTTGTCGAGGACGCCGATGCCCTGCCCAGCACCCCAGATATCCCGCCATGCCTTCGCGGTGGCGTCGCCGCCGGATCCGAAGTTCATCGCCGAGGGATCGGATTGCGGAAGGTCAGCGGGATCGAGTCCGGCGGCTTCGATACTGCCGCGCAGGTAGTTTGCGTGTACCCCGGTGAAGAGGTTGGTGTAGACGATGTCGTCTGCCGCGGAGTCGACGATCATCTGTTTGTACGCTGGCGCGGCGTTGGCCTCGTCGGTGGCGATGAACAGCGACCCGATGTAGGCGAGGTCCGCGCCCACGGCTTGGGCAGCAAGGACGGCATCGCCGCTGGCGATCGAACCGGATAGGGCCAGCGGCCCGTCGAACCAGGCGCGGATCTCCTGGATCAGTGCGAACGGGGAAAGCCGGCCAGCATGTCCACCGGCCCCGGCCGCGACGGCGATCAGCCCGTCGGCGCCCCTGTCGATCGCCTTCAACGCGAACTGGTTGTCGATGACGTCGTGCAGCACGATGCCGCCATAGGCGTGGATCCGTTCGTTGAAGTCGGGGCGCACGCCCAGTGAGGTGATCACGATCGGCACTTCGAATTCCTCGATGAGGGACAGGTCCTCGTCGAGACGGTCGTTGCTCTTGTGCACGATCAGGTTGACAGCGTATGGCGCGGAGGGGGTTTCGGGGTGGATGGCATCATATTTGGCCAATTCTTCGGTGATGCGGGTGAGCCACACCCGAAGCTCGGACTGCGGTCGCGCGTTCAGACTCGGGAACGACCCGACGATGCCCGCCATCGATTGCGCGATGACCAGATCCGGGTTGGAAATGATGAACAGCGGGGACGCGATGACCGGCAAGCGGAGCCGATCGCGCAAAACCGTGGGGGCAGCCATATGTTTCTCCTTGCGTTGATGGATCGACGTGCGCAGGCCGGGGTCGCAACCACCGGTGGTGCGGGCACGCGTGTTACCCCACTGATGTGGTGCGGGTCTTGCGTAGCTCGTTTTTGAGGATCTTGCCCGCACCGGAGATGGGGAGCGCATCGACGAATTCCACGCTGCGGGGTGTCTTGTAGCCGGCGATCAGCGTGTGGACGTGGTCGCGGAGTTCTTGCTCGGTGACCGGCGCAACGGCCACCACGACCGCATGAACCCGCTCACCCCAATCCGGATCGGGTAGCCCGATAACCGCGCAGGACTCCACCGCGGGGTGGCTGGCGAGCGCGTTTTCGACCTCGGCCGAATAGACGTTCTCGCCACCGGTGATGATCATGTCCTTGATCCGGTCGACGACGAACAGATAGCCGTCGGCGTCGAGGTAACCGGCGTCGCCGGTATGCATCCACCCGCCGGCGAGGGCACGTTCGGTCTCCTCCGGGCGATTCCAGTAGCCGAGCATCACCTGGGCGCCGCGGACCACTACCTCGCCGATGGCGCCGGTGGGCAGATCATCGTCATCCGGGCCAGCGATGCGGACCTCGGCGTGTGGCGCCGCCCGGCCCGCCGAACGCAGCAGCTCCGGGACATGCTCGGCCGGTCCGAGGATGGTTGCGACCGGAGACAGTTCGGTCATGCCGTAGGCCTGGACGAACTCCACACCGGGCAGCGTGGCCAGAGCACGCCGCACCGTCGCCTCGGGCATCGCGGACGCTCCGTAGATGATCCGCTGCAGGCTGGTGACGTCGCGCGCGGTGAGTCCGGGGTCGGCGAACAGTCGCCCGATCATGGTCGGCACCAGGGACGTTGCGGTGACCCGGTGTCGTTGCACCGCGTCGAGCACCGCATCCGGGGTAAACCCCGGCAGGATGACATGGCTGCATCCGGCGACCCAGCCGAGCACCCACGAGGTGAAGGCGGCTACGTGGAACAGCGGCGCGACATGCAGGACGCGGTCCTGCGGCCCGTAGAACCACCCGGTGGACGCGCTCCCGAGCGCCGAGGTGAGCACGTTGGTGTGACTGAGCACGACCCCCTTGGGCAGCCCGGTCGTGCCGCCGGTGTAGAAGATGCCCGCAGGTGACGCGCCGCCCCGGCGCGCGTCCGGTATCGGGTCCGCATGCGCCAGCAGTCTTTCCAGGTGGGGAGCGTTGGTCATCGTGTCGCCCATCTGGACGGTGACCACACCGTGCGGGCTGAGCTGAGCGGCGGTTGCGGCCAACGCATCGTCGGTGAACAATACGACCGGCCGGCAGTCACGGATGGCGTGGTCGATCTCGGCGGGACTCCACCGCGTGTTCAGCGGCACCATGACGGCATCCGCCCATGCCACCGCAAGCAGCAGCTCGATATAGCGATCGGAATTATTGGCGAGCACAGCCACCCGATCATCGGGGGCCACGCCTAGTTCGTGCAGTGCCCCGGCGATCCGTGCGACTCGGTCGGCGTGTTCGGCGAAGGTCCGCACCTGGTCACCGCAGATAGTGGCGATCGCCTGCGGATCGCGCTGCACCGCACGATGCAGACCCTGGGTCAGGTACGCGTTCACAACAATGCCTCCGCGATCGCGGTGAGGCCCTCGAGATCGTTGCCCGCGAAGGGCACGCTTTGTACGAGAAGCGTTGTCACAACGGTCGATTCCCACCGGGCCACGTCCTCGCGGATCTTGCCGGCGGGACCGATCAACGCGACGTCGGAGACCAGCTCGGTGGGAATCGCAGCGATGGCCTCGCGCTTATGTCCAGCGAGGTACAGCTGTTGCACAGTGTGGCAGACCTCCTCCCAGCCCATGCGGGCGAAGACATCGAGGTGGAAATTGACACTGCGCGCACCCATCCCACCGATATAGAGCGCCAACTGCGGGCGGACCTGGTCGGCGGCCTTTTCCACGTCGTCGTCGACAATCATCGGCACCGACGCGGCCACCTCGAAATCGTCGGGGCGGCGACGCGCACCGGGCCGACCGAACCCCTCCGCGAGTGCAGCACGATAGAAACCGTCACTGCGTGGGGAAAAGAACAGGGGCAGCCAGCCATCGGCGATCTCCGCGGCCAGCGCGACGTTCTTCGGGCCTTCCGCACCCAGCAGGATCGGCAGGTCTCGCCGCAGGGGATGCAGCGTAGACCGCAGCGGCTTCCCGAGGCCGCTGCCATGCTGATCGGGCAGCTGATAGAACTGGCCGTCGTGCTCGACGGGATGCTCCCGGGCGATGACTTCGCGCACGATCCGGATGAACTCCCGGGTCCGCGCCAACGGCCGCGGATATGCCTGTCCATACCAGCCTTCCACAACCTGCGGCCCGGACACGCCGAGTCCGAGCGTGAATCGGCCGCCCGACAGGTGGTCCAGCGTCATCGCCGCCATGGCGGTGGCGGTGGGAGTACGCGCGGAAATCTGCACCACGTTCGTGGCGAGACGGATCCGGCTCGTCGACGCACCCCACCAGGCGAGCGGTGTCAGCGCATCCGAGCCGTAGGCCTCGGCTGTCCATAACGAGTCGAAGCCCAGCGCCTCCGCTGCGCGCACCGTCTCCAACGCCCGCGCCGGCGGTGCCGATGACCAGTAGCCGAGGTGATATCCGATCCTCATCGAACACGACCGGTGGCGAGCGCCGAGGTCATCGCGTCCTTCAGCGCGGTGAGCCCGGACAGCGGGCGCACCATGATCGTCAGCGTCGCGATGCTCCCGGTGCCGTCGAGCTCGAGCAGATCGAGCCCGTGAAATTCGCGGTCGGCGACCCGGCCGCGGAACAACAGACCGTGCACCGCGCCACCGGAATCCGCCGCCCCGGCCAATTCCCCCACATAACTCAGGTCTTCGAGCACCGTCAGGACGGCGCCGAGTACCGGCCGCACCTGATCGATTCCACGGAATGGGAGATGCGTCGTCGGGCTGAACAACCGGATGTCCGGCGCCAGGGTGGCGACGACCGCATCGAGGTCACCACCGGCCATCCCATTCCGAAAACGGTCGACGTTCATGCGCCAGCCTCCTTGCATAGTCATGCACATGCCTAGTCTGATTCATGACTAATATACGTTATGGCTAGCATAATGGACAAGAGGTAATGGAGGAGGCGGGAGAATGGGACTGCGGCATGCCGTATTGGCAGCCCTGCTCGACGGCGCGGCCACCGGGTACGAGCTGAGCAAGAACTTCGACGTCGGGATGGCCGAGTTCTGGCACGCCCGGCGCCAGCAGCTCTACGCCGAGCTCACCAAACTGGAACAGGCCGGACTCGTCAGCGGACGCGAGATCATCCAGCAGGGGCGCCCCAATAAGCGCGTCCAGTCCCTCACCGAGGCCGGCCGAGCCGAACTCGCCGAGTTCGCCGCCACCCCGAGTGATCCCCAGTTCCTGCGCGATGACCTGCTGGTGAAGGCGTACGCGGTCGATGTGACCGATGGCTCCGCGCTGATCGACCAACTCGCCCAGCGCGCCGAACAGTCCCAGATCAAGATCGCACGGCTGGACCGGGTCCTGGCCCGCCTCAGCGGGAACGACGAGGACGCGTTCCTGGCCGACGCGGAACGGATCGGCCCCTACCTGACCGCCGTCCGGGGACGCATGTTCGAGGAAGAAACAATCCGGTGGTGCACCTGGGCGATGCAGGTACTCCGGAAGCGACAGGGCGGAACACCCGACAACTGACCCACCTGCTGCCAGTCGATGGGGCAGGCCGGTGCCCCAATGGCTCGCATACCTATCGGCCGCAACCACAACACCGCGCTGCGGCAGATCATCGCCCGCAAATGTCGGCAGATCAGCGGGAACGATGTCGGCAGATCCACGGTGAGACCATCGGCAGATTCACGCCCACGACCGATGGAGTAGTCCACAATGCGCTGATCCGCGCAGCTCCCGTGACGCCGCCTTTCCCTTCGACTGCTTCGACCGAGGCGTGGACGGGCAACGGGACGAGGCACTCCACCTCGGGAAGCCCCGCGGCGGGGCCTGCGGGAATACCGGAGGGCGGTCAGCGGGTTACGACTCGCAGGCGAAATCGTAGAAAATTCGTAGAAAGCGGGGGCATACCCCCAAGAAGCGCAGGTCAACGGTGGGATAGGCTTTGTCGGTCATGAAGTCGGCTTTTTCGGGTCCGGTCCACGGTGCGCCCAAGACGGTTTACCTCGATCATGCGGCGACCACTCCGATGGTGCCTGCCGCGATCGAGGCGATGACCGCTGCCCTCGCGATGGCGGGTAACGCCTCGTCAATGCACGGTTCGGGGCGCGCGGCCCGGCGGCTGCTGGAGGAGGCGCGCGAATCGATCGCCGCCGATCTGGGCGCCCGGCCGTCGGAGGTGATCTTCACCTCGGGCGGGACCGAGAGCGACAATCTGGCGATCAAGGGCGTGTACTGGGCCCGCCGCGACGCCGAGCCGCGCCGGACCAGGATCATCGCGGGTTCGACCGAACATCACGCGGTCATCGATGCGGTCGAGTGGCTGGAACAGCACGAGGGCGCGCAGGTGACCTGGCTGCCCGTGGATGCCGACGGCGTGGTGTCGCCGCGGGTGCTGCGGGCGGCGCTGGCCGATCATGTCGACGAGGTCGCGCTGGTGACCATCATGTGGGCCAACAACGAAGTCGGCACCATCGCGCCGATTGTCGAATTGGCCTCGGTGGCACAGGAATTCGGTGTGCCGATGCACAGTGACGCGATCCAGGCCGCCGCCCAGCTGCCGATCGACTTCGCGGCCAGCGGACTCTCGGCGGCGAGTTTCGCCGGGCACAAGGTCGGCGGGCCGCACGGTGTGGGTGTGCTGCTGCTCGGCAGGCAGGTGCCGTGTGTGCCGCTGTTGCACGGCGGCGGGCACGAGCGCGATCTGCGCTCGGGAACATCCGATACCGCGGCGGCCGTCGGTCTGGCCACCGCATTGCGCTGTACCGTGGCCGAGTTGCCCACGCGCACATCGGAATTGGCGGCACTGCGCGACGACCTGATCGAGGGCATCCGCGCGGCCGTTCCCGATGCGGTGCTGAGCGGTCCGGTCGGCGAGCGGCGACTGCCGGGCAATGTGCATTTCACCTTCCCCGGCTGTGAAGGCGATTCGCTGCTGATGCTGCTGGACGCGGCCGGGATCGAATGTTCGACCGGGTCGGCCTGCAACGCGGGCGTGGCCACGCCGAGCCATGTGCTGATCGCCATGGGCGTGCAGCCGTGGCAGGCGCGCGGATCGCTACGGTTCTCGTTGGGGCACACCTCGACGCGCGCCGATGTGGACGCGGTACTGACTGTGCTACCCCAGATTGTGGAAAGGGCCAGGGCCGCGGGTCTGGCCGGTGCGAAGGGAGGTGTCTGATGCGGGTACTCGCCGCGATGAGTGGTGGTGTGGATTCGGCAGTGGCGGCGGCACGTGCCGTCGACGCGGGCCATGAGGTGGTCGGCGTGCATCTGGCGCTGTCCGCGACACCGGGTACGCTGCGCACCGGTTCGCGCGGCTGCTGCTCGAAGGAGGACGCCGGCGACGCCCGCCGCGCCGCCGACGTGCTCGGAATCCCGTTCTACGTCTGGGATTTCGCGGACCGCTTCAAGGAAGATGTGATCGACGACTTCGTCGCCGCCTATGCCGCGGGCGAGACGCCGAACCCGTGTCTGCGCTGCAATGAGAAGATCAAGTTCTCGGCCCTCGCCGATCGCGCGGTCGCGCTCGGCTTCGACGCCGTGGCCACCGGCCACTACGCACGGCTCGAGGACGGCGTGCTGCGGCGTGCCGTCGACGCCGACAAGGACCAGTCCTATGTGCTCGCGGTGCTGACCGCGCAGCAGCTGTCGCGGGCGCTGTTCCCGGTGGGTGATACCCCGAAGCCACAGATCCGCGCGGAGGCCGCTGAGCGCGGGCTCGCGGTGGCGAACAAGCCCGACAGCCATGACATCTGCTTCATTCCCTCCGGTGATACCCGGGCGTTCCTCGGCGCGAAGATCGGTATCCGGCCCGGTGCCGTGGTCGACGCCGACGGTCAGGTACTGGCGAATCACGAAGGCGTGCACGGGTTCACCATCGGCCAGCGCAAGGGGCTCGGGCTGCCCGGCCCGGCCGCCGACGGCAAGCCGCGCTACGTCACCGGTATCGATCCCGACTCCGGCACCGTCCAGGTCGGCTCGGCCGAGGATCTACAGGTGTGGACCGTGCATGCCGACCGTGCCATCTGGACCTCCGGCTCCGCACCGGAAGGGCCGATCGAATGTGTCGCGCAGGTGCGCGCGCACGGCGGCACCGCACCGGCCGTGGCCGAAGCGGTCGGCGACGGATTGATCGTGCGGCTGCGTGAGCCGCTGACCGGTGTGGCCCGCGGCCAGGCCGTGGTGGTGTATCGGCCGGATACCTCGGGTGATGAGGTAATCGGAAGCGGCACCATCAACGGCACTTCGCGCGATAGGTCCTCCGTGAGTAGCGCGGGCGCGAGCGCCGGGCAGTGAGCGCCGCCGACATCGGGCGGCGCAAGCGAGATCGGTTCACCTTCTTCGTCATCCCGGTGCAGACCGGGATCCACCACACCATGGGGTGCAAACCCCGCATAGGGGCAGCGCAGTGAGCGAAATCGCCAAGGACGAACTCGCGGCGAAGGAACCAGTGCGGATTCCCGGTGGGATCGCGACGGCCGTCGGGTCATGGCCGGGTACGGATCCGCGTGAGGCCGCGGCGACCGTCATCGGCGAGCTGCCGCATCTGCCGCATCTGGTCGAATTGCCCGGGCGCGGTGCGGGTTCGGACATGATCGGGCGCGTCTCGGCGCTGCTGGTCGATATGCGATTCGACACCACGACCCGGGGTTACCGGCTGGCGCCCCGGCCGGGTGCGGTCTCGCGACGCGCTCGCGATCTGCTCAGGGCTGACCTCGACGCGCTCGAAGAAGCTTGGGAGACAGCAGGTTTGGCTGGTCGCACGGTCAAACTGCAGACCGCCGGTCCGCTGACCCTGGCGGCCCAGCTCGAACTCCCCGGCGGTCACCGCGTACTCACCGATTCCGGTGCGGTGCGCGATGTTTCGGCATCCCTCGCCGAGGGCCTGGCCGAGCATGCGAGTGCGGTGCGCAAACGCCTCGGTGCGGAAGTCGTTCTGCAACTGGACGAACCGTCGCTGACCGATGTGCTGAACGGTTCGCTACGCGGCGTCAGCCTGCTCGATACGGTTCGTGCGGTGCCCGAACCGGAGGCGCTCGCGGTCCTGGACGCGGTGATCACCGCCCAATCCGCCCCCGTGCTGGTGCACAGCTGCGCCGATTCGCCCGCGCTGTCGTTTCTGCGGGGGAGCGCGGCCGCCGCGATCGGTTTCGATCTGGCCACCATCGCCACCGGCAACCTGGACGATATCGGTGAAATCCTCGACGCCGGAAAGCAAGTGGTACTCGGCCTGGTGCCGACCACACCGCCGGTCAAACCCCCGACCTGGCGCGATATCGCCGAGCCCGGTGTCCGCCTGGTCGATCGCCTCGGTCTGCGTCGATCGACCCTCGCCTCCCAGGTCTTGGTCGCCCCGGCGTGCGGCCTGGCCGGTGCTCCGCTGGAATGGGCTCGGCAAGCCCTGCGCCTGTCCACCGAAGTAGCCCGCGCCTACGCCGAAGAACCCGAATCGCTCGACTTCTCCTGAACCTCGGACGGTGTCGCCGCCGTTCGAGAATTGCTCACCGTGTCCGACTGGACGCGGGGCACGACTCCAAGCCACAAGCGCGGCGGCGACCGCGACTGGTATCCGTGCGATCAACGGGCAACGCATCTCGGTCCGGATCCGCTGCCGGTTTGTCGGCCGCGACGTGCGGGAATGTGGCGGTTTTCTGTCGGTGGGCTCGACTAGTGTGCGTTGGGTGAGTGACAGCGACATTGCGGCGGGCCCGGCCACGGCGGAGCAGCGGGTGGAGTGGCAGCGGCTTGCGGACGAGGTTCGGGAGCACCAGTTCCGGTACTACGTACGGGACGCGCCGATCATCTCCGACGGGGAGTTCGACAAGCTGCTGGGGCAACTGCAGGCTCTGGAAGAGGCGCATCCCGATCTGCGCACGCCCGATTCGCCCACGCAACTGGTCGGTGGCGGGTTCGCGACGGATTTCACCGCCGTGGACCACCTGGAGCGGATGCTGTCGCTGGACAATGTGTTCGACTTCGACGAGCTGCGCACCTGGGCGAGTCGGGTGGAGGCCGAGACCGGGTCGAATCTGCACTATCTGTGCGAAGTGAAGATCGACGGTGTCGCGCTGAACCTGGTCTACGAGAACGGGCGGCTGGTACGCGGCGCGACGCGCGGCGACGGACGCACCGGTGAGGATGTCACGCTCAACGCCCGCACTATCGAGGACATCCCCGGCGAGCTCACCCCGACCGACGAGTTCCCGGTCCCGGAACTGCTGGAGGTACGCGGTGAGGTGTATTTCCGGCTGGAGGACTTCGAGACGCTCAACGCCGCGATCGTGGCCGAGGGCAAGCCGCCGTACGCGAATCCGCGCAATACCGCGGCGGGCTCGCTGCGGCAGAAGGATCCGGCGGTCACCGCGCGACGTCGGCTGCGGATGATCTGCCACGGCTTCGGGCGCATCGAGGGATACACCCCGACTTCGCAGCACGAGGCCTACCGCGCGCTGGCCGCATGGGGTCTGCCGGTCTCCGAGCACACCAAACTGGTACAGGGCATCGACGCGGTGATCGAGCGCGTCGAATATTGGGGCGAGCACCGCCACGATATCGAGCACGAGATCGACGGTCAGGTCATCAAGGTCGACGAGATGGCGCTGCAGCGGCGTCTCGGGTCTACCTCGCGTGCGCCGCGCTGGGCGATCGCCTACAAATATCCGCCGGAGGAGGCGACCACCAAGCTGCTCGGCATCGAGGTGAACGTCGGCCGCACCGGCCGGGTCACCCCGTTCGCGGTGATGGAGCCGGTCTCCATCGCGGGTTCCACCGTCGCGCGCGCCACGCTGCACAACGCCTCCGAGGTGAAGCGCAAGGGTGTGCTGATCGGCGATACCGTCACCATCCGCAAGGCGGGCGATGTCATCCCCGAGGTGCTCGGTCCGGTAGTGGACGCGCGCACCGGCGACGAGCGCGAGTTCGTGATGCCGACGCAGTGTCCCGAATGCGATGCGGAGCTGGCGCCGGAGAAGGAGAGCGACGTCGATATCCGCTGTCCCAATGGGCAATTCTGCCCGGGGCAGCGGCGCGAGCGGCTGTTCTACATCGCGAGCCGTCGCGTCTTCGATATCGAGGCGCTCGGCTACGAGGGTGCGGTGGACCTGCTGCGTTCGGGCGCGATCACCGATGAGGGCGATCTGTTCGACCTCGACGAGGCCCGGCTGCTGACCACTTCGCTGTACGCGAATATGGACGGCACGCTGTCGGCAAACGGCAAACGACTGCTGGAGAACCTGCGAGCTGCCAAGGACCGCCCGCTGTGGCGAGCGCTGGTCGGCCTGTCCGTCCGGCACGTCGGTCCGACCGCCGCGCGCGCGCTCGCCGCGGAATTCGCCAGTATGGACCGCATCGAGCAAGCCTCGGCCGAGGAACTCGGCGCCGCCGACGGGGTCGGTCCGACCATCGCGAACGCGGTAGTGGACTGGTTCACCGTCGACTGGCATCGCGCGATCGTCGACAAGTGGCGCGCCGCGGGTGTGCGGATGGCCGATGAACGCGACGCATCCATCGAGCGCACACTCGAGGGGCTGTCGATCGTGGTTACCGGTTCGCTGGAAGGGTTTTCGCGCGACGGCGCGAAGGAGGCGATCCTGGTGCGCGGTGGTAAGGCCGCGGGATCGGTCTCGAAGAAGACCGCGTTCGTGGTGATCGGTGATTCGCCGGGGTCCAAGGCCGCCAAGGCGGAGGAACTCGGTGTGCCGATCCTCGACGAGGACGGCTTCCGGAAGCTGCTGACGCAGGGCCCGGCGGCGGTGACGCCGGAGCCGGCGGAGGCGGAGGCCGAAGCCGAGGAGTAGCGGGATCGGCCAGCTCGTGCGCCCAGAGTGAACATTCCTTGACCTCAACCTGGCTTCAGGTATGAGGATCGGGTGATAGGCGACTATCAGGAGTTCACCATGGTTTACCGTGCTACCGCTTTGATCACCGGCGCTTCGGCGGGATTCGGTCTGGCACTCACGCGTTCGCTGGTCGGGCGCGGCTGGCGGGTGATCGGCACCGCCCGCCGCGCCGACCGGCTCGACCGGGTGCGCACCGAACTCGGTGACGCGCTGCGCACGCTGCCCGGCGATATCACCGACCCGCGCCATCGCGCGGAACTGGCCGAAATCGCCAGCGGCATCGGCCATCTCGACCTCGTCGTAAACAACGCCAGCCGACTCGGGCCCAGTCCGATGCCGCGCTTGGCGAACTATCCGCTCGACGAACTCGAGCTGGTGTACCGGACCAATGTCATCGCCCCGCTCGCGGTGCTGCAGTTCGCGCTGCCGCTGCTCGGCGTGGACGGCGTCGCGGTGAACATCAGCTCGGACGCGGGTGCCGAACCATACCCGGATTGGGGCGGCTACGGCTCCTCGAAGGCGGCCCTCGATCAGCTCACCGCGATCCTGGCCGCCGAGCATCCGGAGACGTCGATCTACGCCTTCGATCCCGGCGATATGCGCACCGAAATGCATCAGGCGGCGTTTCCGGGCGACGATATCTCCGATCGCCCCGAGCCGGAGACCGTGGTGCCCGCGCTCTTGCGACTGATCGAGGAGCGGCCGAAGAACGGCCGCTACACCGCGGCGGATTTCGCCACGGAGGTCCTCCGATGAGCGCAGGATCGCGAAGCGATTCGATGAGGGGTGGTGGCCGGGTGACGGGTGGGCCGACAGCGCTCGACGAATGGCCCGACGTCCTGCCGCCGGAGCGCAATGCCATCGCCCCGCCGGAGGCGCGCGGTCTGGCGCGCGACGAAGTCCGGATGCTGGTCTCGGCGGATCGACTCACCCACACCAGATTTCGCGAGCTGCCGCATCAGCTGCGCGCGGGTGACCTTGTGGTGGTGAACAATTCGGCGACCCTGGCCGCGGCGGTCGACGGCACCCTCGAGGGTGCGCCGGTCGTCCTCCATTTGTCCACCTGGCTCAATGCGTCCGTCGACGCGGCCGTGCCGGAATCGGCGGCCAGCGGCCTACCGGACACCTTCGGCGGCTGCGATGGACTCTGGGTGGTGGAGGTGCGCACCCGCGAACGCACACCCTATCCGCGTGATCTGCACGCGGGCAACGAGATACAGCTGCCCGACGGCGCCACCGCCATCCTGCGCGAACCATGGCTATCGGGCGCGCGCCGCCTGTGGATCGCGGAACTGAGCGCCGACCCCACTTGGCTGCTGGCGACCCACGGCTATCCGATCACCTATTCGTATGTGCCGCAACGCTGGTCGTCGTCGTACTACACGACCGTCTTCGGTCGAATTCCCGGCAGCGCCGAAATGCCCAGCGCAGCACGACCGTTCACGCAACAGCTGGTGCTCGATCTGGTGACTTCCGGCGTCGCGGTCGCGCCGATCACCCTGCATACCGGGGTCTCCTCGCCCGAGGCGGGCGAACCACCCAGCCCGGAGCGTTTCGCGATACCGGCGTCGACGGCGCGTCTGGTGAACGACACCAGGGTGGCGGGCGGCCGGATCATCGCGGTCGGCACCACGGTCACCAGAGCGCTGGAGACCACCGCCGATCACGCTGGAATCGTGCACCCGGCGCGTGGCTGGACCGAACTGGTTCTCGGCCCGCACCGTCCGGCCCGAGTGGTCGACGCCATCATCACCGGCTGGCACGCTCCCGGCGCATCACACCTGGATCTACTCGTCGCGGTCGCGGGCGAAGCCACCGTGCACGAGGCCTACGCAACCGCCCTCGACACCGGCTATCTCTGGCACGAGTTCGGCGATAGCGCGTTACTGTTCGGACCCGGTATCAGGAGGGCGTGATGGTCACGGTCGAGTCGAGCTGACCGCTGATCGTGATGCGGCCGCACTGACCGTTGCTCAGATCGAGGTGGTTGGTCTTGGTCTTGGTCTTGCCCGTCTTGATGGTGGTGTCGACGATGACCTCGACCCGGCCCACCGAGCACACCTTCACGAGCGCGGGGGCGCCGGTGAAGCTGTAGCTGCCACCACCCTGACAAGTGTTGGTCTCATCGTGGAAGAAGATCCGGGCCGTGCCGTCCGGGCAGGGCGCTTCGGCGGCGGCCTGCGGCGGGCCCAGGACGACCAGCGGGCCGAGAGCGAGAGCGGCCGCGACGGAGCTGCGGGCCACAAGACGACGAACCGTCAGTTCCATCGTTAAACCATCCTCATCGAAAAACATGTTCAGCGCATGCCAGCGGGTAGCCGGTGCGCCAGCATGATAACGCGTGACGTGCGCATTTGTCCGGCCGAAGCCCCGTGGGCGGGGTCTGTCCCGGCTCCCGATGCGCGTGTCGGTGTCGCGGCCGGATCGGGGAACCGACAGGATGGCGGGATGCTGCGCAGTTTTCAGGTGACGAATCACAGATCGCTGGCCGAACGGCAGGACTTGCGATTGAGCCGGGGGAGTGGACCGGTGGCGGTGCCGGTGACGGCGGTGCACGGGGCGAGTGGCGCGGGCAAGACGAGCCTGATCGATGCGCTGGACCAGATGCGCGACGCGGTGCTGAATTCGGTGACCGGCTGGGATCCGTACGCGGGTCCGGTGCGCGCGCCGCATCGCGGATTCCCGGATCGCCCTTCGGAATTCATGGCGAGCTTCGTCGCGGAGGGCGTTCCGTATACCTACGGGTTCCGGTTGGACAACGCGGATGTGACCGCGGAGTGGCTCTACACGCATCCGCGCTCGCGCAAGCGAATCGTGTTCGAGCGCAACGGCGAGCAGATCAAGATCGGCCCGATGTTCGAGGCCGCGCGCTACGGCATTGCGGCGTTGCTGCCGCTGGTGCGCCCGAATGCGTTGCTGCTCAGCCTCGCCGGGCAGATGTACGCCGAGGCGCTGGTACCCGCGTATCGGTGGTTCTCCTCGATGCTCGAGGTGCAGCACGGCGCGGCCGATGCGACGGCGGTCGCGCATCGGCTCGGCAGTCACCTGTCCGCGTCCCCGGATCACGCGGTGCGGCTGCTCATGCTGCTGCGCACGGCCGAACTCGGCATCACCGATCTGCTGATCGCCGAACCCGATCCGATGTACGCGGACTATCTGCGCGAACTCGACGCCGATATCGCGGGGACGGCCAAACAGGTGGAGCTGTGCGCCACCACGCCGGGGCACGCTGACCAGTTGCTGCGGGACAACGGCATCACCGAGGTCATGCTCGAGCGCGAGTTGAGCAATTTGCAGGCCGCCCGCGATGCCCTCTACACCCGAATGGTCGATCGCCGCGGCGTCGGCCTCGGGCTGGTGCACAGCGGCATCGACTCCGCCTTCGATATCGCCGACGAATCCACCGCGACCCTGTCGATGCTGCGCCTGCTGCCGACCATGCTGGACGCCCTCGACTCCGGCCGGGTACTCGCGATCGACGATATCGGCACCCACCTCCCGGTCGAGGAGACCGACCGCTTGATCCAGCTCTTCCAGAATCCGGAAACCAATTCCCATGGCGCCCAACTGATCTTCACCACCAACAACCGCGCCCTGATCGACCGCGCCAACGGTCGCTCGCAACGCACCCGCACCGCCGTCTGGCAGATCCGCCGCACCGAGCACGGAACCAGCGAGCTGGCGGCGCTGTAGCGCGGTCGGCGCTCAGTGATGGGGTGAGCACGGCCACGATGGTGGCGAGCGCTGGTGTGACGGGGCGGGCGCGGCAGTGATGTGCCCTGGTGGGTGGTGGAGTGATGAGGCAGACACGGCCGTGATGATGGTGGTGCTGAAGTGGTAGCGCGGCGGCGATGTTTTCGGCCGTGATGGTGATGGGCGCTGGAGCGTTGGGCCCGGCCATGAGTGGTGGGTGCTGGTGTGACGGGGCTGGCGCGGGAGTGGTGTGTCCGGCTGGTGGTGGGTGCTGGTGTGACGGGGCTGGCGCGGGAGTGGTGTGTCCGGCTGGTGGTGGGTGCTGGTGTGACGGGGCTGGCGCGGGAGTGGTGTGTCCGGCTGGTGGTGGGTGCTGGTGTGACGGGGCTGGCGCGGGAGTGGTGTGTCCGGCTGGTGGTGGGTGCTGGTGTGACGGGGCTGGCGCGGGAGTGGTGTGTCCGGCTGGTGGTGGGTGCTGGAGTGATGGGGCGAGCGGGAAGTGACGGGCGTGGGCGTGTTGGTGGTATGCGCTGATGTGACGGGGCGAGTGCTGCGGCGACGGGCACTGGCGCAGTAGCAATAGCATGGTGGGCATGGTGCAGTTCGCGATGCTGGTGATCATGGTCGGCGCGTTGGTGGCGATGGTCATGAAGTACCTCCGTGGGCGCAGCGGCTTCCGGTTGGCGAATCCGGAGGCGGGGACGCTGTACGTCACCGGTGTCAGCCCGCGCCCCGACGCGACCGGTGAGCAGTACGTGACGATCACCGGCAATTTGACCGGACCTTCGGTCCCCAGCACCGTGGTCTACGGCCGCTACGCCTGGAACGTCGACGACTGGCCGGCCATCGGCGACCTGATCCCCGTCATCTACCCGCCGGGCAAACCGGACCGCTGGCAGATCTCCCACCCCGGCGCCCGCCCAGGCCTCGGCGCCTGACCTGTTCGGCGAGTGGCCCATGACTGTGGCAAACGGCGACGGCGCAGTGGCGTGCTACTTCACGACATCGTCCGGTTCTGTTGCGGAGAGGATGCTGGGCGGTGAGAGGATTCCGGTATGGATACGAAGGACTCCGAACTCGTCATTCGGACCGCTCGACCGGACGAGTACGGCGCTGTCGGTGACCTGACGGTCGCGGTCTATGTCGGCGAGGGGTATGTGCGCGCCGGCAGTCCGTATGTGCAGGAGCTCGCCGATATCACGCATCGGGCGGGTGTGGCGCAGGTGCTGGTCGCCGTGCAGGGGGACCGGGTGGTCGGCACGCTGGCCGTCGCCCGGGCCGGTACGCCGTACGCCGAGATCGCTCGGCCGGGTGAGCTGGAGTTCCGGATGCTCGCCGTCTCGAAGTCGGCGCGCGGTCTCGGTGCCGGAACGGCGTTGGTGCGCAATGTGATCGAGATGGCGCGAGCCGAATCCCTTGACGCCGTGGTGCTCACCACCATGCCCGCCATGGTCGATGCGCGCCGGATCTACGACCGATTCGGTTTCGTCCCTGCGCTGCATCGGGATTGGATAACCGAGGCCGGTGAGTGGCTGACCGTGCTGCGCCTGGATCTCACCGCCTGATCGGTCGCGAGCCCCGCCCAGTCGCACTCAGCCCAAAACCCCGGCGACGATGCCCGCGAGGTAGCCGAGTCGCGCGACCTCGGAGGGCCGGAAATCGGGTCCACCGGGGCGTCCGAGCAACAGCACCTTGCCGGTGTTGCCGAGCGGCGCGGCGGCCAGCTTGGTGTCCATATCGCGCCAGATCTGCGGCACCCAATCGGCCTCGGGATCGAGGACGGCGGGCTTCTCCAGTGGCATCCACGGCGCCGAACCCGCTTGTGTCTCCGGCGCACTCTGGCTGCCGACGAGGCGGTGGGCACCCTGCGGGCCCATGCCGATGATGGTGCTCCAGCCGACCCGCAGTACCCGCGGCACCCCGTCGACGAGCACCTGCAGCCGGTCGTCGCGGGCGCTGGCGACCTGGTCGATCAGCTCGAGTTCGCGATGGGTGTCCAGCACGCCGGAGTACGGGCGGATGGAGTCCACGTGCACGTCGCCGATCGATTCGGCGGCGGTGATCAAGGTGTCGGGTAGCGCACCCTGCGGCACCTCGACGACGAGATCGTCGACCGCGAAACCCGCGCCCCGCTCGACCACATCGAGGGAGAGGATGTCGGCGCCGACAGAGCCCAGTGCGAGCGCGAGCGCACCGAGGCTTCCCGGTCGATCCGGAAGTTGCACGCGGAGCAGGTATGACACGCGCGTTCCTTTCCTTGGCGGCCGAGGCTCTGAACGGATACCCGGGTCTGGCAATACTTACACCCCTGAGTCCCGGTTATCGACTCGAAGTCCGGCCAGTGACGTACGCCACTGCGTGAATTCGTGTGGATGCGGCGTGTCACGCTAGCTGGTGGGGTGTGTCGTCGCACGCCCGGCTCCTGTGCAAGTGTTGTGGTGGGGAGTCGCTAGGCTGTTCGGTGGCCGTTCACCAAGCTCAACCATGCCGAAAGGGGTCCGCGGTGCCCGCCATCTCCCGCGACGAGGTCGCACACCTCGCCCGGCTGTCCAGGCTCGCCCTGTCCGAATCCGAACTGGATCAGTTCGCCGGTCAGTTGGATTCGATCCTGAGTCACGTGCGGACCATCTCCGAGGTCGCCGCCGCCGATGTGCCCGCGACCGCGTCGCCGAATCCGGCGACGAATGTGACGCGTCCGGACGAGGTCGTCCCGTGCCTCACCCCGGAGGAGGCCCTGTCGGGCGCTCCTGCGGTCGAAGAGCAGCGGTTCCTGGTTCCGCAGATCCTGGGAGAAGGCGAATGACCGACCTGACCGCGTTGTCGGCCGCCGAACTGGCGGACAAGATCCATGGCCGCGAGGTGACCTCGGTGGAGGTCACCCGGGCGCATCTGGATCGGATCGCCGCGGTCGACGGCGAGTACCACGCGTTCCTGCATGTGGCCGGAAACGAGGCGCTCAGCGCGGCCGCCGCGGTGGATTCCGCACTGGCCGCAGGCGACGGGCCCGCCTCGCCGCTGGCGGGAGTTCCGTTGGCGCTCAAGGATGTTTTCACCACCACCGATATGCCGACCACCTGCGCATCGAAGATTCTCGATGGCTGGGTCGCGCCGTACGACGCGACGCTCACCGCTCGGCTGCGCGCCGCGGGCATCCCGATCCTCGGCAAGACCAATATGGACGAGTTCGCGATGGGCTCCTCCACTGAGAACTCGGCCTACGGTCCGACCCGGAATCCGTGGGATACCACCAGGATTCCGGGCGGTTCGGGCGGTGGCTCGGCGGCCGCGCTGGCCTCGCACCAGGCGCCGCTGGCGATCGGCACCGATACCGGTGGGTCGATTCGCCAGCCCGCGGCGGTGACCGCGACCGTCGGCACCAAACCGACCTACGGGACCGTCTCCCGGTTCGGCCTGGTCGCGTGCGCGTCGTCGCTGGATCAGGGCGGCCCGTGCGGTCGTACCGTGCTCGATACCGCGCTGCTGCACGAGGTGGTCGCCGGATACGATCCGCGCGACTCCACCTCCCGCAATGTGCCGGTGCCGCCGGTGGTCGCCGCCGCGCGCGAAGGTGCCAAGGGTGATCTGAGCGGCGTGAAAATCGGTGTGGTGAAGGAACTTCACTCCGACAGCTACCAGCCGGGTGTCATCGCGTCGTTCGACGCGGCGGTCGGTGTGCTGAAGGATTTGGGCGCCGAGGTGGTCGAAGTGTCTTGTCCGCACTTCGAATACGCGCTGGCCTCCTACTACCTGATCCTGCCGAGCGAGGTGTCCTCGAATCTGGCGCGCTTCGACGCCATGCGCTATGGACTGCGCGTCGCCGACGACGGTAACCACAGCGCGGAGCAGGTCATGGCGGCCACCCGTGCGGCCGGATTCGGCCCGGAGGTCAAGCGCCGCATCATGATCGGCACCTACGCGCTGTCGGCCGGTTACTATGACGCCTACTACGGCCAGGCGCTCAAGGTGCGCACGCTGATCGCGCGCGATTTCGACAAGGCTTACGAGCAGGTCGATGTGCTGGTCTCGCCGACCAGTCCGTTCACCCCGTGGAAGCTGGGGGAGAAGGTCGACGATCCGCTGGCCATGTACCTGTCGGACCTGTGCACGCTGCCGACGAACCTGGCCGGGCATCCGGCCATGTCGGTGCCGTCGGGGCTGAGCAAGGACGACGGGATGCCGGTGGGGCTGCAGATCATGGCGCCCGCATTGGCCGATGATCGGTTGTACCGCGTCGGAGCGGCGTACGAGGCCGCGCGCGGGCCGATCGCCTGACGACACGGATTCCGAGAAGGAGTGTGGTTCAGATGATTCGGGCGGTGCACACCGGCGAAAGGCGTCGCCAGGTATATGCCGAGAACAATCTTGTATCCATCCGACGAGCTCATCCGAACCTTGACCAACGGATTGCTCGGCGGCCATGAGCAGTGGGGCTCGGTTCCTATGTTCTTCGGCTTCACGCTGGTGGGTCCAGATCAGATCGGCGTGATGCCGCACCCGATACCGCTGTCGGACGATACGCCGATGCAGGATGTGGCCACGTCGATCTTTTCTCGGGCTCCGCGTCAAACGCTGTGGGGGTTCGGATGCCACACGGTGGCCGAAACGGTGCTCATGCGGACCGCTGACGCGCGAGGAAATCTCTGGACGTCCGAATGGTCCGATGACCGCCCGGACGAGATTACGGAGACCTTCCGACCGGCCGACTGCGGTGTACCCGACGAGCCGATCGAAAGGGAACTCTGGGTCGCGGCTATAGCTCTGGCGGCGCTCTGAAACCTGCCACCGCCGCTCTGGTCGCTCCAGGAGGTAGTTCCGGAGCGGGTGCCGCTCGAGTGAACCGCGTCCGTATACCGCGGCATGAGGCTCGATCGCGTTGCTACAGTGAGTGATTCGACCCGGCGGTGACCACGTTCCAGGCTTCCGACGCTCATAGCGCCGGCGCTTCGGTATCGTCGACACGGATCGGCTGTACGTCGATCACCTTGGGTGCATCCACGTCGAACGAGTCCGGCCAACCGTCCGCATCCACCTCGCAGAGCGTTCCATCCGCCAGGTGGACCTTCGGCTGACTGTCCACCGGCGCAAGCGACAACTTGTGGTCGGTATCCGCGTTGAAGAGCGCAAGCAATGCTCGCACCGATGGGGCGAGTTCGCCGTTCGGCTGGAGCGGGGTCAGCTCGGACATTGCGCTTACTCTCCCGAAGCCGTTGTAGGAAAGTCTGTTACGCACAGCAGTGCGGCCCAGTAGTCGCCTCGAAGCGCGTCCCACAGATCGAGGTGGCCGGGGAACGCCTCGCGGACCGCGGCGAGATCCAGCGGTGGCGTGTCATCGAACAGCACCAAGCCCGGCGCAGCCGCAGGCAACAGTTCCTTGCTGGGCCACCGATAGGCGGGGGAGGCGTCGGTGCGATTCTGGACACGCAGAATGCGGGCACCGCTGTGTATCAGTTGCCAGGTGGCGACCTTTCGGCCGTCGGGGGATTCGGTGGTACGCAACCGATCTCGGCGCATCACTGCCCCTCGCGGTTGGTACGCCCGACGCCAGGGGACTCGACACCGCGGCATCGGGACGATATGGCGGGCGTGGACTGGTCTGCCCACTCGCGGACAGCGTCGGCGAAGCGCTCGACCACAGCGGCCGGTGCCCCGAGGTAGGCGCGCGGTGGTCCGATCAGCGGGTCTCGATGTGGCAGGGCGTCCACGGTTCACCTCTGGATGGTCGGTGGGACTGGTTCAACGCTTCCGCAGCGCGCAGCAGGTCGTGAACTTCGCAGATTGAGGCTGAAGGCAGGAAAGAGCCAGACGGCAGCCGGGAAAGTCATCGAGGTGTCCCCGCAGACGATTGGCCGCATGGAAGACGGACAGCCGACGAAACTGTCCAGGCTCTACGTCAACGCCCTGTGTGATGAGTACGCTGCGACCGCCGATGAACGGCAGACATTGCTGATGCTGGCCGCTGAGGTGGAGGAGGCTCGGCGGGCGGGCGGCGGCTGGTGGCGAACATATCCGGTCGAACCGAAGTTCGATCACTACCTGGGCTTGGAGGAAGCCGCACGCCGACTGACAACGTTCCAGCTCACACTCTTGCCGGGACTCTTGCAGACTCCTGAGTATCGGCGAGACATGATCTGGGTGGCGAACCCTGGGATACCACCCGCAGATGTTGAACGACGCATCGAACTCGCTACCAGACGCCAAGCACGACTGAACGAAGATCCGAAAGACTTCCAGATCGACGTAATGTTGTCGGAGGCTGTGCTGCGTCATCAGGTCGGCGGTCCCGGCGTCATGGCGGGACAACTACAACGTCTTGCCGAGATCAGCGACTACCCCAACCTCTCGATCCGGGTCATTCCGCTTCGGGTTGGTAGCTACATCGGTCTACAGGTCGGCTCGTTTGTGCTGCTCGAGTTCCCGCCCCTTCCGACCTCCCGGATGATCGAGCCGCCCGTGGTCTACGTCGAGGAGTACGCAGGGCATCTGTACCTCGAGAATGGCAGCGAGATCGAGAAATACCGCGAAGCGGCGAGCAACATCCGGCGTGTAGCGTTGGGTGAAAGCGAGACCAGAGCACTGTTTCTGGAGATAGCGGAGGAGTTCGAGAGTGATCGCTGACCTGTCTGGAGCGAGTTGGTTCAAGAGCAGTCGGTCTGCGAACGCGGACGCATGCGTGGAGGTGGCGCATCTCGATGAGGGCATGGTCGGGGTTCGTGACTCCAAGAACCCGAGCGGTCCGGCGCTGGTCTTCACGCCCGGCGAGTGGGACGCCTTCACCGCAGGTGTCAATGATGGTGAGTTCGATCGGCCGTAGGTGCGAGGGATCAGCGAAACCCCCGGCACGCCGGGGGTTTCGTCATTTCAGCACCGTGGTCGCCGATCGGACGGTGCGTGCATCGTCTCCGGTCCGTGCGATGCGCCCTCCTTCTGCGCACCGGTTGCGGTACGGCGGCCGCGTATCAGTTGGCGCGCAGGGATTCGGCTTGCTTCTGGATGCCTTCGGTCATGCCCGCGAAGCCGTTCTTCAAGTTCTTGCCGAGCAGGGCGGCCACCACCGGCTGGAGCCAGCCCGCGAGTTCGAAGTGGGATTCGTAGCGGGTGCGGTCGGGGGTGAGTGCGGTGACCTTGTGGGAGCGCAGGCTGTGTAGGGCACCAACGGGGGTTGGCTTCATCGAGTAGCTGAATTCGGTGCCCGGGGTGTGTGAGCGGATCCATTCGCGCTGGCGGCGCGTGCTGGAACCGGAGGTCTTGACCAGCATGTCGATCGGTTCGCCGGGGACGAGCGTGCTGCTGGCTTCGACACAGAAGGGGTTCCACTCGCCGTAGCGGGGGAAGTCGGTGATCACCTGCCACACCAGTTCGGCGGGGGCGTCGATCTCGACGGTGGCATCGATGACTAAGGACATGGCTAGCAAACTAAGACATGTTCCAGTACTGATCAAGGTCCGCGCCCGCTCAGCAGGAAGCCAGGGCGGTGCCCTGGTCGGTGCCGTAGCGGTGGCCGTGACCGGGCGGCGCGTTCAGCGCGGCCAGCAGATCGGCGCTGGTCTGCAGGAAGCTGACTACCGGAAGCCACTGCGGGACAGGGGCGTCCACTCGAACATCGCGGAGTTCGGGGGCGCGCCACAGCAGCGACGGTGACCAATGGACCACCGGGTCGGAGCTGTTGGCCAACACCGTCGCGCCCGCCCGATGGACCTGACCGGCGGGCGGCCCGGCCCAGAGGGTGGCGCAGGTGCGGCGGTCCTGGTCGGCGTCGTCGGCGAAGATCGAGCTGCCGCCGAGCGCGCCGAGGCTCTGCCCGTAGACGTAGAGCCCAGGCTTGTGGTCGAGCGTGCTGATCCGCTGCTCCACGGCGGTGAACAGTGCCCGCGCGTAGGCGATCGCCTCGTCGCGGCCGAAGAGGAACGTCACCCAGCTGGGTGCATAGGAGTACTGCGTGCCGACCACTGCGACGTCGCCGCCGAAGCGTTCGTAGAAACCGCGAACCGCGTTCGCATCGATCCACCCCGACCCGGTCGGCACCGCGACGACGATATTCGACCGGTACAGCCCGCCGGAGCGCTCCAATTCCCGAATTGCCAGGGCCACACGGGAATCCAGGTCGGGTGCGGAGTCGAGGCCGACATAGACCCGGACCGGTCCGGCGGGCGATCCGGTGACGAACTTGCGCCCCTCCGCGCCCAACGACGCCCAGCTGATCGCCGATTCGGCACTCCCGGATCGGAGATACGAAACCGGTTGCACCAGTTCGGGATCGATCGTCGCGTTGGCGGTCGCATAGGCACTGCGCCGCCAGTCCACGACGGTAGGCACGCCGACGAGGTACAGCACCGATGCCCCCAGCGCCGCCACCGCGATGCCGCGAGCCCAACCCAGCTTCCGCGCGACCCATCCAGTGGCACTGGCGATTCCGACCGATGCGCCGACGATCAACACGGATACCAGGACCCAGCGCAACCAATACCCCGGACCGATGAGCGCCGTGCCCATCGCCGTGCGCAACTCGTTCTGCCAATGATTCGCCTGCACGGCGATGCCGGCCACCACGAGCGAGGTCAGGCCGAGTAGCGGCCCACGGAACCGGTCCAGCAGTCGGATGTCCCAGCGCCGCAGGGTAAATCGAATAGCCCCCGCGATGCCGAGCGCAACGACGGCGAGCAGTCCAGTCAGGACGGCTTGGGCACCCGGCGTGCGCGGCAGCAAACCGGGCGTCAGCGACACAATGGTCCCGATCCCGATACCGAGCGTCGTGCCGATCCGCGGTCGCGTTGCGCGGTGAAATCCGTTGGCGGCAAGCGTCTTCCATCGACCGTCGCGAGGCGACCGAATGCTCGGGCCGAGGTCGGTCGGCGCGTTCGAGTCCCTGGCCGCATTACCCGGTGTCGCAGCCGGTCTGGTTGTCGTCAACGTGCTCACGGCTGCACCGTCACCACGCTGGAGGCTGTGTTGATGATTTGCTCGCTCATGCCGGAACCCCCACCACACCACCATGATTCGGACGGCCATGAGACGCAGCCCCGTCGACCCGCCGCCTGATGGACGGCCTAACGCCGGTCAGCGCCGCCAGCACCGCGCAAAGCCCGAGCGCACCGCCACCGATGAGCCGAGTCGGCCATCCGCCTCCGTTCCCGGAACTACTTGTGCCGCTCATGGATTCGGTGACCGGTACACCGTAGTCCTGCCGCCGCGAGTTCAAATCGACGAACGCACTCGCGATACTCGCCATCGTGTTGCAGCGAGCACGCGAGAACGCATCGGCACGGGTCTCGCATGACTCGTGCATATGGGTGGCCAGCGTCGCGTCGAGGGCCTGTCTGGCCCATCCGCCCAGTGGCTGCCCTCGCTCGCCCGCGTAGCGCAGTAGGTCGTAGCCCAGATCGTGAGCCTTGCAGGCATGTTCGAACTCGCCGGGCAGTGTCACCGGCGAGGAGCAGTCCCCGTCGGGATTCACCAACAGCCCATCGACGACAGCGGGCTGATAACCGAAACGCACCGCGAAGTCGCCAGGAATCGCGGCGAGCGATCCCGGCCCGCCCGTAGTCAGGTCGAGGACCGCCGCACCGGCCGCGGCGTTCTCCAGCGGCTGATGCACGGTGGCGGCATGGGATGCGGGCGCCAATACAATGGTGGCCGCCATGGTGGTCAGCGCGGCCGCGGTCAGGGCGGCACAGCGCCGGTAGCCGGTACGTGAGATGGGTTGAGCTCTTGCATCGTGTGCGGCGGTCGCTGACCCGGCGTCGACCCGCCGCGCGGTGTTCGGTGTGCTCATGGTGCTCGACGCTATGAATCGACCCCGCCACATCACCTCACGCCGCGGAGGGTTTCCCCAGCCGTGCCGCCGGGTGATGAACGGCGCCTCCTCCCACTCCGGTACTGGTCCGGAATTCACCCGTGGGTATGAGGACCTGGGCCGTCGAGGTTCCTACTGTCGTAGCCATGAGGGAAAAACGTCGTGGCCGGATCATGGGGATGAACGCGCGGATGTGGTTCGACGCCTTCACCGTGCTGGTGGCGGTGATCTGCTACGCCGTCGCGTGGCCGACGCTGCACCTGACCCATGTGGTGCCGGTGGCGGTGCAGCCGTTCATCGCCGCGCTCGCCGCGTTCCCGATCCTGCTGATCCGGCTCAACCCGGCGCTGGGCTGGGCGATATCGGCGGGGTCGGCCCTGCTCATCGCGCTGGCCATCCCGCATCAGCCGCACAATGAGATCCCGATCCAGGTCGTGCACATCCTGTGCCTGTTCGCGCTGCTGTTCGCCGTGGCATTGCGCGCGCCGATCCCCATCGTCGCCGTGGCCTGGGGCGCGACCTCACTGCTGCTGGCCACCACGATGTCCGCCGACGGCGGCGACCTCTCGGGCTCCGCCTGGGCCTGGCCGATCTCCTTCGCCGCGGTCGTCCTGTTCGCGATGCTCGTGCGCTGGCTGGTCCAGTCGCGCAAGCAGTTGCTGGCCCAGGAAGAGGAGAACGAGCTGGAGCGGGCCCGTCGCGCCATCTTGGAGGAGAAGGCCCGCATCGCCCGCGACCTGCACGATGTCGTCGCCCACCACATGTCCCTCGTAGTGGTGCAGGCGCAGACCGCGCCGTATCGGGTCGAGGGCGTGACCCCGGCCGCCCGCGCGGAGTTCGAATCCATCGGCGCGACCGCCCGCGAGGCGCTCAACGAGATCCGCGGCATGCTCGGGGTGCTGCGCAGCGACGGCCAACTGCCCGAGCACGCGCCGCAACCGAAGGCCGCCGATGTGCTCGGCCTGTTCGAGGGCGCCCGCCGCGCCGGTGTGCGCATCGACTGGACCATCGACGGGTTGCTCGACCTCGTCCCGGACACGGTCGGCCTCGCGCTGTATCGGATCGTTCAGGAGTCGCTGTCCAACGCCTCCCGGCACGCGCCGGGCGCGCCGGTGCGGGTATCGATCGTGGTCGGCACCGACGCGCTGCACCTGAGCGTCGGCAACGACCTCAGCGCCACCATGGCCCGCCCGGTCGATAACGGCGGTCACGGCCTGGCCGGAATGCGAGCCCGCGCGCTGGCGGTCGGCGGCGAGGTGTCCGCGGGCCCCCGCGTAGACGGCGGCTTCGAGGTACAGGCACACCTGCCGATCGGCGCGGCCACGGTGAACGACCTCGCCCCGATGACCACTGGGGCGATCGGCTCGACCGAGGACATCTGAGCGATGCTCACTCGTGTATCTTGCCTATAGGGCAACTGATTTCGAAAGAACATGGGTAACTCATCGGGTACGGCCAGAACTTGTCGCGCACCCAACCGTCGGCCCGGTCATCAAGGTTCGAGGCACTTACGACCGGCAAAAGGCCCGGGGAGGCGGAGGAGCGCCGGTGGCTATAACCGTTCTGATCGCCGACGACCAGGCCATGGTGCGCCAGGGTTTCGGCGCACTGCTCGCCGCCCAATCCGATATCAGCGTGGTCGGTGACGCGCCCGACGGGAAGATCGCCGTCGCCGAGGCCAAGCGGCTGCGCCCGGATGTGGTGCTGATGGATGTGCGCATGCCGGAGATGAACGGACTCGATGCCGCGCGCGCCATCCTGGCCGCTGGATTCGACCCGCCGGTGCGGGTGCTCATGCTGACCACCTTCGATATCGACGATTACGTCTACGAGGCGCTGAGCATCGGCGCCAGCGGATTCCTGCTCAAGGACGCGCCCGCCGAGGAACTGGTGCGTGCGGTGCGCGTGGTCGCCGACGGCCAGGCGCTACTCGCCCCGACGGTCACCCGCCGATTGATCGCCGATGTCACCCGCCGCCGCACCGCGACCCGCGCCAAACCCGCGCCCGCGCTGGCAGCACTGACCCCGCGCGAACGCGAGGTGCTGGAACTGATCGCCAAGGGCATGTCCAATACCGAGATCGCCGATTCGCTGTACGTCGCCGAGCAGACCGTGAAAACCCATGTCTCCAAGGTGTTCTCGAAGCTGAACCTGCGTGACCGGGCGCAGGCGGTCGTACTCGCCTACGAATCCGGTCTGGTCACACCCGGCTAGCGCAGCGTCGGGCACTTTCCGCCGTTGAGATCGTCGAGGTGGCGCGAGAGCAGTCGGGCCAGGCGGTCGAGCAGCGCGGTCGCGTCCTCGAAGGTGCCCGAATCGGCTTGTGCGGCAAGCGCTACCGCGACACCGCCGGACCGCGTCGGCACCATGCCGAACTGGCGAACCGTGTAGACGCCGGTCTCGTCGTCGGGCCCCCAGCCGCCCTTGAACTCGGTGCCCTCGATGGTGCCCAGGCCCCAGCGCTGTTCCGGGGTGATCTGTTCCATCAGGCTGAGCACGGCGGCGGTCTCGGGCAGGCACGGTAACTGGGAGGCGAAGCGAACCTGGTTGGCCAGCGTCCATTCGGTCGCGCCGAAGGCCAGGTAGTCCATGCTGGTCTTCGGCCCGGCCACGTTGGTCAGCGCGTCACCGGCCTCGTCGATCACTTCCTGGACGGCCTGCGCGGCCTCCTCGCCGTCACCGAGCGACAGCCAGAGTGCCTCGGCCGCATCGTTATCGGAGACGGTGATCGCCTCGTGCGCGTAGTCGGCGACACCGACACCGTCCGGATCGTGCCGCAGCGCCGCGATGGCCAGCGGCACCTTGATGGTGGACCAGGCGATGCCGGTGGTCCAGTCGCCGAAGATGGTCATCCGGCCGCCGCCGACCGGCATGATCGCCATCCCGACCTGGCCGCCCAGGTTCGGCTGCAGCTGGGTGAAGTCGGCGGCCAGCGAGTCCGGGCGCGAGATCGACCAGCCGGGATGCCAGGATCCGGGTCGTTCGACGGGTAGCGTCGGCTCCTCCGGCGTGTTGTGTGTGCCGGGCAATATCGAGCAGGAGGTCAGCGTGAGCAACGCGGTCAGTGCCGCGCAGCGCAGCACCACCCGATAATTCACCATCGTTTTCTAGACCTCACCGCCGTGTCCTCCCCGCCACCACAACATGTCACCCGTTGTTCGGTCGGCGGTGCAAAACCATCCTCGTCACGCCCGCCCGGTCGGTGACCGGACGTGGGGCGGACAGCGCAGGATCATTACACACAGTGATCCGGTGCCGACGCCCTGTTGATAGTTTCGCCGATTTTCCCGGAGAATTCGAAACGGCGTGGCCAGCGGGCTACCCGGTAGGCTCACAACCGACGTAGTGACTGCTTGCAGGTCGCTCGAAATGGTCAGTAGTGACTGCTTGCAGGTCGCTCGAAACGGTCAGTAGTGACTGCTTGCAGGTCGCTCGAAACGGTCAGCGGCGACTGCTTGCAGGTCGCTGGAAAGATCTGTTTACGCGCTCGGACGACCGATGTCCGGTCGCCGCAGACACCTGAAGGGGGTCGCGTTGCTGAACAGCGGTGAGGTGTTCGCCGGGTTCACCGTGGAGCGGCTGCTCGGACAGGGCGGTATGGGCTCGGTATACCTGGCCAGACATCCCCGACTCGGTAAGCAGACGGCGCTGAAACTGCTGAATCGGGAGTTGTTCACCGACGCCGAGGTGCGCGCGCGCTTCGAGCGGGAGGCCGATCTGGCCGCGCATCTGGATCACCCGAATATCGTCGAGGTCTACGACCGCGGCACCGAGGACAACCAGCTGTGGATCTCCATGCAGTACATCGACGGCATCGACGCGGCGACCGTCGACCCGATGACGCTGCCACCGGAGCGGGCGGTGCAGATCATCGAGGGGGTCGCGGCGGCACTGGATTACGCGCACGGCATGGGTGTGCTGCATCGGGACGTGAAGCCGGCCAACTTCCTGCTGGCCCGCTCCAGCGGTGGCCAGGGGGAGCGGGTCTTCCTCACCGACTTCGGCATCGCCCGGCTGCGTGAGGATTCCACCCACCTGACCCAGACCGGGATGTTCAGCGCCACCCTGTCCTATGCCTCGCCGGAACAGATGACCGGCGCGAAGCTGGACAATCGCACCGATCAGTATTCGCTGGCGTGCGCGCTCTACTGGCTGTTCACCGGCATGGCCCCGTTCGACTCGCCCGATCCGAACGACATCATCCGCGGGCATCTGCAGCATGTCGCCGCACCGCTGGCGACCCGGCGGCAGGGCTTGAATCCGGCGCTGGATGCGGTGCTGGGCAAGGCGATGGCCAAGCGTCCCGAGCACCGGTACGCGACCTGCGCCGAATTCGCCGCCGCCGCCCGCAATGCATTGACCGCGCCGCCGGTCGCGACCGTGCAGGTGAATCCGGGCTTCCCCGCTCCCGGCTATCCGGGGCCGGCTGGTGTGGCGTATCCGGCCGGATCCGTGCCGCCCGCACCGGCGTTCAGCGCGCCTCCGGCGGATCAAGCCGCGTTCGCACCGGCGACACAGGCGGTCGCGCCCGCCGGATACGGTGCGCCGCAAGCCTATCCGGCGGCACCGGTCCAGCAGGCGGCCCCGACGCAGGGGCCACCGATGCAGGGTGGGTCACCGCAGGGGGCACCGATGCAGGCTCCGCTACCGCAGGGCACGGCGATGCAGGGTGGTCCGCCGCAGGCTCCGCTACCGCAGGGCACGGCGATGCAGGGTGGTCCGCCGCAGGCTCCGCTACCGCAGGGCACGGCGATGCAGGGTGGTCCGCCGCAGGCTCCGCTACCGCAGGGCACGGCGATGCAGGGTGGTCCGCCGCAGGCTCCGCTACCACAGGGCACGGCGATGCAGGGTGGCCCGACGCAGAGTCAACCACCGCAGAGTCAACCGCCACAGGGTCCGCCGAGCGCGGTCCCGCCGATGCCGCCGGGTTCGGTACCGCCCGCACCACCGTTCGGGCCGAATGCCGTTGTCCCGCATCCGATGCCGGAGCACGGCCGGAGCACGGCGGTCCTGCTCGGCTGGATCGCCGTCGGCATCGTGGTCGCGGTGTTCGCCGTGATGGGGACGCTCGTGGTCGTCGGCCGGGATTCGCAGGGCCCGGACAATGCCGCGGTGCCGCCGCCCGCCGCCACCGCGCCCTCCGCCACGGCGGCCGCCCCGGCCGATGCGATGGCGAAGAGCCGCAGGCTTTTCCCGAACCTGGTGCCACCGGGCAAGGACGACTCCGGCGAGGCCTATCAGGACGCGCAATGCTTCGCGTCGCAGGCCGGAGAGCCGTTGCGACTCAACGACGAACCGCTGAAGTCCAGTCCGTGGGTCAGTGCCTGGGAATGCGATCGTGAGTCGCAGACCACCTCGCAGATGAGTTACACGATCCTCGAATATGCCTCCGCCGCCGACGCGCGGGCCGTGGTTCAGTCACTGCCCGCCAATATCGCGACCGCGGATAAGAAGAGCGGAGTCCCGGTGACCACGCACCGGTGGGCCGTGGAGGACCCGCCGGGCCCGCTGCAGCCGTACTACCACACCGCCAAACTGGTGGTGAGCTTCGAATCCGATCCCGCCCGCGCGAATTTCCTGGTGTACGTGAGCAATCACGGCATGACCAGCGGCGTGCAGACGGTGCCGCCGACGCCGACGGCCCAGGACGCACTCACCGCGTGGTGGGATGCCGCGCCGCTGTAGGGATTCAGTCGACGGCCAATGCTTCCACGATCGGCATCCGCGCGGCGCGCAGCGCGGGCGGAATCGAGCCGAGCAGCGCCAAAGCCAATGCGGCGGTGGCATAGACCAGCAGCATCGGGCTCGGCTCGAACCCGATATTGATGGTCATGGCATGGCTGAGGGCGACCGTGCCCAGATACTGGTTTACCGCGCCGACGACGAGACCCAGTGCGGCGCCGATGAATCCGATGCCTGCGGCCTCGGCGAGCACCGAGCGCAGCAGGAACTTGCCACTGGTGCCCATGGCCCGCAGCACGCCGAGTTCGCGGCGACGTTCCAGGACCGAGAGCATCAGCGTGTTCAGCAGCGCAACGGTGGCCACCAGCACCACGATCCAAAGGATGGCGTAGCTCATCGCCGTGCCCTGCCGCAGGCTCGACGAGACGGCGACAACTGCCTGCGTGCCGGTGCCGACGTGGATGTCGGCGGGCACAATCTGCCGGATCGCCGCCTGCACCGCCGACTTGTCGACGCCGGGTTGGAAATCCACCGCGAGAATCGTCTCGCCCGGACGCTGGTACCACGTGCGCATCTGGTCGAGGTTCATGATGACCACTCCTGAGATCGCCGAGAAGTAGGGAATCACTTCCAGCACCCGCACGGTGTGATCACCGGTCGGGGTCGGCAGGGTCAGCTCGGCCCCGGCACTCACACCGAGCGAGCGCGCGACATCGCGGGAGAGCACTACGCTGTCCCGGGTCAGCAAGCGGGCCATGATGTCTCGGCTCACCGAGCCGGTCCGGCTCTCATCCGCATCGCCCGGATAACCCTGCAGCATCACCCGTCCGGTGCCGAGCGTGGCGAAGGCCATCTGTGCTGGGCCCACCTCTTTCACGCCCGGAACGGCGGCGATCTTCTCGCGTAATCCGTTGGGCAGCAACGGACCCGTCGGGAACTGCTCGAGCGAGCTCGGGCTGACGAACAGGTCCGTCCGGTCGAAGTCGGCGAAGGTGGCGGTGGCCGAATCGACCATATTGACTGCGCCCCCGCCCATCGCGACGGTGGCCGATACCCCGATCATCACCGTCATCGCGGTCGCCCACACGCGCCGGGGCGCACGTTCCAAGGTGGTGGCCCCGAGCGCGCCCGGCGCACCGAATAGGCGCGCGATCGCCGCCGTCCCCCGCACGATCGGACCGGTCGCGGCGTAACACAGCGTCACCGCGGCCACGAAGGTCATCGAGATCGACGCCAGCGATATCCGGCCCAGATCAACCTCGGCGATGACGATCGCGCCGACGGCCAGACCGACGCCGAGCGCGCCGGAGGTCCAGCGCATCGCCGTGCTCATCGTGTCGGTCTGTGCCGCTCCCACCGGAACCAGCGCCTCGATGGGTTCGACTCGGTACACCTGACGGGCCGCGATCGCCGCGGCGACCACACTGGCCAGCACGCAGGCGGCGATCGCCGCCGGGATCGCGTAGCCGGGCACCAGGTATTCGGTCCGCGCCTCCACCGATTGCAGGATCGCGGTGGGCAGGCGCTCGATCGCGATGCGGCCCGTGAGAATGCCGACCACCGCGCCACCCGTGCCGCCGAGCACACCGAGCAGCGCCGCCTCGACCAGCAGATCTCGGACCATCGGCCCCCGCTTACCGCCGATGGCCCGCAGCATCGACAGCACCGGACGGCGTTGGGCGACCGCCATACTCATCGCGTTGAAGATCAGGAACGCCGAGACGATCAGCGCCGCGGCCGAGGCCATGAGCGTCGAATACCGCACGATCTGGATCGCGCCACCGGCTTGCGCGGTGCGCAGTCCGGGATCGGCGACCACGGCGCGGCCCTCGATCACCTGGGTGAGGGTGTCGCGCAATCGGCCGATATCCGCGCCGTCGGCGGCGACGATTTGAATGGAGTCCAGACGACCGACCCGGTCGGTGAGTTTCTGGGCGAGCCCGAGTGGGGCGGCGATGATGTGGCCCTGGTTGAGTTGTTTCGAGGCCTGTTCGTCGAGAACGGCCGCGACGGTGACGGTTGCCGAGCCCACGGCGAACTGCTCGCCCTCGGAGCGGCCCATCGCGGATCCGACCAGGACGCCGTTGGGCACGGTGAGCAGCTTGCTCGCCTGCGCGGCCATCGGTCCGCCCAGTTCGCTGCCGAGAGTCGTGATGCTCGCGTCGGCGCCGATCAGCAGCGCTCGATCCGCGCCCGACCCGATCTGCGCGCGCAACATCGGCACCGCCTTGTCGACTCCGGGTGTGGTCGCGACGCGTGGTAACAGCTGCTGTTCGAATCCGGCGTCGGTGATGCCGGTGACCTCGAGCGCGGCCTTGCCGCCGAGGCTGTGGGTCAGCCGGTCCACCGAGCCGGTGACCGAGCCGGAGATGCTGAACACCGCGACGAGCAGGGAGGCCGAGATGGACATCACGGCCAGCGACATCAGGGTCCGGCCGCGGTGGGCCAGCAGTTCACCGATATTGAACAGTCGCAGCCGATCCCATGCCGCGCCGATCACGCGCGCACCTTCGACTGCGCGATATCGACCGTGTCATTGGAGCCGATCTGTCCGTCGCGCAAGGTGACCACGCGGTCGCAATATTCGATCGCGCCCATATCGTGGGTGACCATCACCACCGAACTGCCGCTGCCCGCGATATCACCGAGCAACTTCAGGATGGACGCGCCGGTCTTCGAATCCAGGTTGCCAGTCGGCTCATCGGCCAGGATCAGCGGCGGATCCATGATCAGCGCCCGCGCCACCGCGACTCGCTGCATCTGACCACCGGACAACTCGGCGGGGCGATGATCGGCGCGGTCGCTCAGCCCGACCCGGTCGAGCAGTTCCAGCGCGCGCGGCTTGGCCTTGCGCAATCCGGTGCCGTCCAGCAGCTTCGGAATCGCGACGTTCTCCCAGGCGGTGAGGGTGGGCAGCAGGTTGAAGAACTGGAAGATGAAACCGACGCGGTGGCGCCGGAATTCGGACTGCCGCTCGTCGTCCAGACCGCCGATCTCCTCGCCCTGGAATCGGATCGATCCGGAGTCGGGGGTGTCGAGCGCGCCGAGCAGATGCAGCAGCGTGCTCTTGCCTGAGCCGGACGGCCCGATGATCGAGGTGAATTCACCGGATTCGATGCGCAGGCTGATGCCGTCGAGCGCACGCACCGACTGCTGGCCGACGCGGTACTGCTTGGTGATGTCCGTCAGTTCCAGCATGGCCTGGTCCAACATGGCGTTCCCCCACCCTCTTTCCTGAGCTGGTGCTACGGCTGGTTCTTGCTGCGTTATCGTGCCATCGCCTCGACCGCCTGGTGCCGGCGTCGGTATTGCGCGTCGAGCACGGCGCGCAGTGCCGGCTGTTCGGCGGCGAGTTCGAGATAGGCCTCGACCGCGGATTGGCCCTGCAGTAGCGCCTGATCCAATTTCGCGTCGAGATGGATGTTCCACCGATAGCGCAGCGCGAGCAAGAGGCCTTCCGGGCCGCCGAACAGCCGGTCCAGTTCCGGGATCTCCGTGAACAGGTCGGGGTCGGCGGGGTCGACTGCCGCGCGGGTGAGCACGGTGTGGATTATCTTCGTTCGCAAGTGCTGGTCTTCCCAGCCGTTGTGAATTGCGGGTCGCTCGAAATGGTCGGACATGGCAACTGGCCTTCCGTGATTGGTGAATCTCACGCTACGGACGGGGAAATACGCTGTCTTCGTGCCAGAGACGCGAATCGATCTCCTACCGCGGTAGGAGCGCCTGCCCACTCCCGGCACGATGCCGCGGGCCCGACGTGGCGGTTAGCCTTGGAAGATGGATGTGATCCACGCCATCACGTCGTCGGCGGACGCCCAACCGGCGATACCGTTCCGGGAGAGTGGGCGCATCCGGGATCGGTTCGCGGCCTTCCTGCGCAATCCCGGGGCCGTGGTGCGCCGCAACTTCGAAGAGTTGCCGTTCGACTACCCGCCCTCGGTGATGATCAGCGCCGACGCGGCCCTGCTCGTCGTCGGTGTCGGCGCGATCATCCAGCGGCACGACTACTTCCCGACGGCACTGCCGATTCTGGCGGTCCTGCTGGTCTTCGTCTCGGTACCGCTGTTCTGCTTCTTCGGGGTGACCCCGAGCCCGATCCTGCTCGCGGTCTCCGGGCTGGCCGCGACCGCGATCCTGCTCGCTCAGCCGGTACCGGCCGACTTCTCCCCGTTCATTCTGGTGGTGATGGTCGGCGAGGTCGCGGCCATCGTGCGCAAACGCTTCAGCGCGCTCTTCGCGGTGATCGCGATGATCGAGTTACTGGCCTTCGACGCGGCCGGGCACCTGATGTGGAGTGTCACGGGTCAGCGGCTGCAGGGTATTCAGATGTACGCGATCGGCATCGCCCTGGGCTGGCTGGTCGGCGTGATGCTGCAGTACCAGCGCAAGTTCCTCTATCAGGAACGCCAGAGCCAGCAGATTCGGGCCGCCCGCGCCGCCGATGAGGAGCGCCGCCGGATCGCCCGCGAGGTACACGACGTCATCGCGCATTCGCTGAGCATCACGCTGCTGCACCTGACCGCGGCCCGGCACGCGCTGCAGACCGATCGCGATGTGGACGAGGCGGTGGACGCGCTGGTCGACGCCGAACGACTCGGCCGGCAGGCCATGGCCGATATCCGCCGCACCATCGGCCTGCTCGACGCGGGGCCGTCGAAACTCGTTCCGGAGCCCGGTATTCGCGATATCGATGACCTGGTCGGTGATTTCGCCGGTGCGGGCCTGGATGTCCGCTACACCCGTGCGGATGATCTGAACGCGGTCTCCGCCGCGGTCGGGCTCGCGCTCTATCGGATCGGGCAGGAATCCCTGGCCAACGTGATCAAACACGCACCCGGCGCGACCGCGACCGTGCGCTTGGAGGTGGACTCGGCGGTGGCCAGGCTCATCGTGAACAACACGCTGCCCACGGGATTGCCGCCTGATCTCGGCGGTGGAATGGGACTGTCCGGGATGCGCCAGCGTGCCGAACTGCTCGGCGGTCGCATCGAGACCGGGCCCTACGACGACGGCTGGGCGGTGCGGGCCGAGTTCCCGTTGAGTGGCGGGCGCGCCTGGTTCGGACCGTGTGGAGTACCCGATATCTTGCACGGCGCCGCGACCGCGATGCATGACAAGGTCGAGGCCATGCGCCGCGACGGCCTGGGGGAGGGCGTGTGACCTCGGTGTCTGCGGCCAGTGGCGAGGACGCCGTCACCGTCCTGGTTGTCGATGATCAGGAGCTCGTCCGCGGCGGCCTGCGGCGCATTCTGCGGCGGCGCGATGGATTCGTGATCGCCGAATGCGCCGACGGCGATGAGGTGCCCGCCGCGATCGCGGCGCATCGACCCGATGTCGTGCTGATGGATCTGCGGATGAAACGCGTCGGCGGCATCGACGCGACCCGCACGCTACGCGCGCGCGACGGCGCGCCGCCGGTGCTGGTGCTCACCACCTTCGACGACGACCAGCTGCTCTCCGGTGCGCTGCGGGCCGGGGCGGCCGGATTCCTCCTCAAGGATTCGCCCGCCGAGGATCTCATTCGGGCGGTGCGCACGGTCGCCGCCGGCGGGGCGTGGTTGGACCCGTCGGTCACCGGGCGGGTGCTCTCGGCATACCGGACGGTTCGCCCCGTCGCCACCCGCGAGGACAGCAGACTCGCCGAACTCACCGCCCGCGAGTACGAGGTGCTCGAATTGATCGGCCGCGGCCGGGTCAACACGGAAATCGCGCGCGAACTCAGCATCTCGGAAGTCACCGTGAAAAGCCATGTCGGACACATATTCGGCAAACTGGAGCTGCGGGATCGGGCCGCCGCGATCGTCTTTGCGTTTGACCACGGGGTGGTCGCACCAGGAGAATCCACAGCTTGACGGGTAGCGCCCGATCGTGCACGACCCCGATGGTGGTGGGCGATCTTGCCCGGGATGTGGAGGATTGACGGGGTGGACGGACCTGGATGGAGGGTCGGCAGTCGGTACGGGCCGTACGAGCTGAGATCGCTGCTGGGCAAGGGGGGTATGGGCGAGGTCTACGAGGCCTTCGACACGGTGAAGAACCGGGTGGTAGCGGTCAAACTGCTGTCCGAGGAACTCGCCAAAGATCCCGTGTACCAGGTACGTTTCCGCCGCGAATCGCAGGCCGCCGCCCGGCTGGCCGAGCCGCACATCATCCCGATCCACGACTGGGGCGTCATCGATGGCGTGCTGTTCATCGATATGCGACTTGTCCCCGGCGTCGATCTGCGCGGCATCCTGCGCGATCAGGGGGCGTTGAGCGCCGAGCGCACGATCGGCATCATCGAGCAGATCGCCGCGGGCCTGGACGCCGCGCACGCCGACGGACTCGTGCATCGCGATGTCAAACCAGCCAATATCCTGGTCACCGACGCGGATTTCGCGTATCTGGTCGACTTCGGGATCGCCCACACCGAGGGCGACAGCGCGGTGACCCAGGTGGGTATGGCGATCGGCTCCTATACCTATATGGCGCCGGAGCGGTTCGATGCCGGGCCGGTGACCGGCCGCGCCGATACCTACTCACTGGCCTGTGTGCTGCACGAATGCCTCACCGGGGCGACGCCGTTCCCGGCCGGCAGCATGAGTGTGCTGATCCGGTCGCATCTTTCCGAGCCGCCGCCGCGACCGAGTGTGCAGCGACCGGGAGTTCCCGCGGCGATGGACGAGGTGATCGCCCGCGGTATGGCCAAGGAGCCCGCCGACCGCTTCCCGACCGCGACCGATCTGGCGCGCGCGGCCAGGGCGGCGCTGGCCACCGCGCCCGCGCCGAATACTCCGACGCTGATCGTGCGTCCGCCCGATCCGGCCCGCGGTCCCTCGGATCAGGCCGTGGTCCACCGCAGTCCGGTACCCGCGGACGCGACCGGCGAGTTGTCGATTCCCGCGGTGATCCATCCGACCGGGCCGACGGTGATTTCGCTCGCCGACCTGCAGTTCACGCCATTGCCGCCGCAGCAGCCCGCGGCCACTCCGGCCGCGTCGCCGGTGCGGCCATTTCCGGACGCGCACCTGTACGCGGAATCGGAGCAGACTCGGGAGAATCCGTACGCCGCGCAACAGTCGGAGGAGCCGCCGACGCGGCAGTATCCGGACCGGCCGCAGTATCCGGACCAGCCGCAGTACCCCGAGGTGTCGCAGGCCGAACAGACCCGGCGATATCCGGAGTCCCACTATCCGGAAGCTCGATACCCGGAGCCGCGGTATCCGGAGCCGCAATACCAGGAACCGCAATATCCGGAACAGTATGGCGCGCAACAGTATTCGCCCGCTCCGGAGCCCCGGCGTGCCCCGCTGCCGCAACCCTTCTCCGGCGCACCGCCGTTCGACCTGCCGCCCGGCCCCTCGCACGCGGCCAACCCCTACCGGACGCCCGAACCCTCGCCCGAATACCAAGGCTATTCGGAGCCCGAATACGCGGACGACTACTACGGCCGGGATCCCGCCGCCCATCCGGATCGGCGGCGCGATCGCTCGATCGTGCTGCCCATCATGGTCGCCGTCTTCGTCATCGTCGTCCTCGCCGTCGGTGGCGCGATCGGCTGGCAGGTGATCGGTTCCCGCGACTCCGGCAATTCGAACGACAACCAGGCGGGCGCGCAGGTGACCACGACGGCCGCCCGCGGCACCAGCGGCGGCTCGACCACCGCGCCGCCGACCTCGACCACCAAGGCCGCCCCCACCTCGGTCACCCTGCCCGCGGGTGCGACGCCGTGCACGAACGGGCAGCCGGCGGCGGGCAGCTTCGCCCAATCGGCCACCGGATCCTCGGTCACCAGTTGCGGTTTCGCCGAAGCGGTCCGCCAGGCATATTCCGAATCCGCCTCGACGAACGTCTCGCGCTCGTCGCGCTCGGTCGTCGCGACCAGCCCGGTCACCGGCCGGACCTACACGATGAATTGCATCGCCGACGGACCACTGGTCACCTGCAGCGGCGGTGAGAACGCGGTGGTGTACGTCTACTGACACCGCAACCGCAGCGAACTCGCAATGAGTTCGTGTCACGCCGATACGAAGTTGCCGACCGCGGGTCGCGTCCGGGTTGAAAGCTATCCGCGAAACCATCGGCCCAGCCGATCCGGAGCCGAAGCCACGGCGCCCCCGCGCAGATCGAACAGATCAGGTGAACGAGTTGTCATTGTCGATCAGCAAGGTGCGCATACTCATCGATCATCACCACCGGGGGATCTCGCAGGGCGCCACCACAACTGGAACCGCGTCGTCGACACCGCTGTGTTTCTATGTCGCTCCACGGCGGCAGACCGGTCGAGTAGTTGAATAGTTGCTGCCCGGTGCCGGTGCCCGGCTTGTGCGGGGATCAGAACATCGACTGATCGGTCGGGATCGGTTCGGGTGGGCGTCGTGGCGAGGGCAGTGCCATCGCGAGTTCCCCTCGTCGGGCTGCCCGCCACCACCGCTGTCCGGAGTCGATGGCACGGCGGATCTTTCGCACAGTGGGTACCTGTGTGAGCAGGTGTCGCTGGTATCGCCACGGCATTTGTGGCCCGTGCCGAGCCGCCATCGCATAGGCGAACTGCACGGCGCTGCGGTCGAGATACCGGTCGGCGTGTTCGAACCAGATCATGCTGGTACGGGCGGCGGCCTGTATCGGGCGCAGCGCAGCGCGCCGCTGCGCATCGTAGTTGTCCAGCGCGTCGGCGATCTCGGCATGCTCGTAGAGGTTCTGTGCGAGCACGACGGCGTCGACGATTGCCAACCGGGTGCCCGAACCGATGGTGAAGTGCGTCGTGTGCGCTGCATCGCCGAGCAGCACCACGTTGTCGTGATACCAGGTCTTGTTGGTTACCTCGGGAAAGCGGCTCCACCTTGCGAACTCGCCTCGTGTCTTGCTGATCAACGAGTGACCGTCGAGAAGGCGCGTGAATATGTTCTCCAGAACACGCAAGTTCTCCAGGTTGTCCAGGGAATCGAATCCCAGTCCATGCCAAGTCTGCGGTTGGCACTCAACGATGCAGGTGCTGATTTTTTCGGCAACCGACGGGTAAGCATGGAACCAGATCCAACCGGCCGAGGTGTGTTCGAAGGCGAAGGTAAATCGGGTGAAGACCTTGTCCGCACCGAGCCAGATATATCGATTCTCGCCGAGTGTGACGGACGTGCCGAAACGATGATTACCCAGCTGCCGTACCCGGCTGTGCGCGCCGTCGGAGGCGACGATGAGATCGGTGTCGTCGAAGCCGGACAGATCGTGGACCTCTCGCCTGTGCTGGATATCGACGCCCAGGTCGCTCGCCCGTCGGGAAAGTACGTCGAGCAATGCCGCGCGCCCCATGCTGAACCCGTAGCCGCCGAAATGTGCGGTCTGGTCGTCGCGCACATGGATTGCCTGTTCACGCCATAGGACCGACCCGGCACGCACCGCCTGGGCGCTGTCGGGGTCATTCCGATACAGAATGTCGAGCAGGTCGTCCCAATACACGACGCCCCAGCCATAGGTGGACCCGGGGGGATCGCGGTCGATCACCGTGATGTCATGGGCTGGGTCGCGCCGCTTCATCGAAATAGCGAAGTACAACCCGGCCGGCCCGCCACCGATACACACAATCTTCATCGTCACCAGCTCCAGCCCGGTTGGTCGAACCTGGCTTCACATGATCGGTACTCGATGCAACCGAGCCCGGCACGCTGTACGTGTCCGGGCTCAGTCACCGGCGCTAGAAGCTGCCCCAGCCACCCCAGCCGGGTGGGTTCCACCAATTCCACCAGCCGGGATTCCATCCCCAGCCGCCGCCGCCCCAGCCGCCGCCGCCCCAACCCCAGCCGCCGTGTCCCCAACCGCCGCCGTGTCCCCAACCGCCGCCGTGTCCCCAACCGCCGCCCCCGCCGCCGCCGCCCCAACCGCCGCCGTGTCCCCAACCGGGGCTGTCGACGAGTTGGGTTGCAGACGTGGGCGTCGTTGCGTGCGCGGTAGGCGCTTGCGCCGCGGCTGCGACGACCGGAATCGCGGCAACTGCGGCTATACCGGCGGCAGCCGCCAACCGGGCGAACTTCGTGTGTGAATTCTTTCTTTCGGTCATGATAGGGCTCCAGATAACTGTCCCGACCTGCTGGAATTCTACGCGGTTTCGCCGAACTCTAGAAGTCTCCGCGTTGACCTATCTACAATGCCCGCCACAATCCCCACCGTTGCCCAATCCGAGGATGCCCGCATACTCCGTGGCGGAGGGAGCCGGGGGGCGAAGGTCGATACGAGTCACGCCGGAGACCGCGACAGTGACGAAGCTCTGGCAGCAACCGGCCACGCCCCTGCCGTTCCGGGGCCGGCCAGTCCGCGGGGAAACCGCGCCGTCTTACGTATTTCGGCTCGCCGCGCAGAACGAGCTTGTCAGCCCCCAAATCTGTTGCGCGCAATCGCCATACCGCACGGTACGGCTCACCAGTTCATGCTGCGTGACGACAACGAGATAAAGCTCAATCGCCCCGCGCAGCGACGACGCCCGGTTCGTCGGGACCTCACTGGATCGGCTACGCCGCAGCCTGCCACTGCCCGGGGTGACCGACCGTGCCGAGACCGGGTTGCCGGAGATGGTTGCCGTCAGGGTTGGTTCGCGTACCCGCAGCCTTTGCACACACTGCGTCGCAACAGCTCCCGGGCATGCCACCGATCAAGGTCTATTACGAGCATGCGCCTCTCATCTGCTGCCCACACCGACGCTGGCTCGGCCTTCCACAGCATCCGGTCGAGTTCCATCTCAGCGAGTGTCCTGAGATCATCACGGCATATCGACGGCGCGCCAGACTGTTCCGCAGCGACGAAGCCCAGCGATGGGGCAACACCCAGTTCCAGGCCGCCGAAACGGTCGCCGTCGCGTGGTCGAAATGTGGCACAGCGACCTCGCTGAGCGCTGGCAGAAACCCACTCCGCGTGCTCCTGCTGCTCCTGTTCGCCGCCGCGTTGGTGGGCTATCTGATCCTCGCCCTGGCTGAGGACGGGAATCGTCCAGAAGCCGCGGCGGGAACGGCAATCTGCGGGCCGTACGCCTGGAACACCGTAATCGTATCGGCATCGTATACACCACGGATCTCACGAAAGGGCCTGTCCACGGAAGCCATGGTTGCATGTCAATCGGCCTAAAAGGTCTCCGGGAGCCTGCGCACCCTCACCGGAGCGCTGCGGTAGAGGCGGATCTGTTCGGCGAGCTTGTCGGCGTCGATGACGGTCCGGTCGGCTCGGGCAGCCTCGACGAGTCGGCCAGGGCGTCGGCGGCCTGGGTGGCCCAGCACCACCGGCCTTTGGGGGCGGTGTCGGCGACACCGGCCAACTCGCCGCCCTGCCTCGCCACCAACGCGACGAGCTACTCATACGAGGGCATCGAACGCGAATCGGCAGGCACCCAACATCATTCACGGTGCGATGCCGATGACGGATCAGGACGACATCAGGCCGGTGCGTGTCGCCGTGATCGCTACGGTGATGGCCAGCCGTGATGTGACGGCCTGGCACGGCCATCCCCAGCCGGTTACATCTGGCCGTGGCGAACCGGGCCGGCTGGTTCGTAGGTGCCGAGGACGATGCCGAGATCGGTCACGGTGAGCTCGACTGGGCGCATCGTCGCCGGGAGGATGCCGTCGTTGAACAAGCGGCGACCGGAGCCGAGTATCAGCGGAAACGTCATCAGGCGGAAGCGGTCGACGAGCTCGTGCTGCAACAGTGTCTGGAGCAGTTTGCCGCTTCCCCAGATCTGCAGCTCGTCGCCGGGTTGGTCCTTCAGCACCTGCACCGCCGCGACGATGTCGCCGGTCAGGAGGCGAGCGGTGTCGGGGTGCTCGCCGCGCCACGTGGTATCGGCCTCGCTGAGGGAGTTGGACACGACGTATTTGGGCAGCGAGTTGATCGCGGTGGCGATGGGGTTGCCGGGGTCGGTCTGATCGGGCCAGTAGCTGCGGAAGATGTCGAATGTTCTGCGACCGAACAGGAACGCGCTGGCGTGGCTGTTGAGTTCGGTGACGAACTCGCCGACGGCTTGGTCCGGGAACGGGGCCTGCCAGCCGCCGTGGGTGAAGGCGTCGCTGGGATCTTCCTCGGGTCCGCCGGGGGCCTGCATCACGCCGTCGAGGGTCAGGAACGTCTGAACGGTGAGCTTCATATGAATGCAGACGGAGCGGCGCACTGATTCTGAGCGGTCTCACGTCGAATCGCCGCCGACCGAGTTATCCAGCAGCTCGACAACTCCTCCGGCGAGTTCACCCGGGGCGCGCTTCTTCCTGGCGCACGGGAGAATCGCGCGGAGTGCCAGTGACCGTCCTTTTCTACAACGGTGAACTCGCACCTTCACGCCGTGAACTACGACGCCACTGCACGGTGGTATGCGCGCGGCTTCGTCCGGGTCATATCCATCCTTGCAAGGTTCTGACCTCCGATAAGCGGGTGAACTCGGCGGCTGGGGAAGTCGGCGGGGCCGGAGCTGAAACGGGCGATTCGCGTCCGCGCGGGCCGTGAACAGGGCAAACTATCCGGTGGACTCTCACGGTAAGGCTGACCATAGGCAGTATTCCGGAGCTAGGAGGACGCGATGACTAGTTTTGCAAGCCAGCAGTGCATCTTCCAGATGTCGGAGACGAACCCGCGGGCGCAGCTGTTCGTTGATGGAGGCGCCGCATACGCTTTCTTGATGTACCGGGATATCCAAGACGGCCGGTATGACCGCATCCCCACGCCGCCGGGCAAAGATGATCTGGTGTTGCACGTCGAGAAGGGGCTGCGGGTGACGATGTTCTCCGAGCCGGTGTTTTCCGGAGCAAAGACCGTAGTGGCAGCGGATCAGGGCAGGCGGGTCAGGCAGTTGGTGGACCGCGCGGTGGTGAAGTCAGCGATCGTCGAATCGGTCTGACGCAGAACACCATCGCCGCACCCGCTCGAAGTCTTCTTATGGACTGTCGAGGAATTGATGGTCGGCCACCCTACGCGCGGGCGCCGACAGATCGCACCAGCCGGGCTGAGGCTCAGGAGTGCGGCTCGAACGGGTAGCACCCGCGCGGCGGCGCAGCTGGTGGCGGGGTCTGGATTGGTGGCGCTGGTGGGGCAGGCTCCTCGGCCACCGGTGGTGGTGCAGGCTCTGTGCTGTCCTGTTTGACCGTCTCCGGTGTACTCGTTCCCCGAGGCTCGTCTTTCGAGCCGGTGGGAAGAAGCAGCCGCAGGCCGAGGCTGACCGCGGCGATCACGCCCGCCGCCGCGACCAGTGGTCCGTAGGGATTCCGTCTTGGTGGTCTGCTGGCCGAGGGTTTCGGGTCGGAGCTATCGGTCGTGACGCCGGGTCCACAGAGGCGCCACCGATAGATCACCCCTACCAGGGGATATGCCGAACTTCGTTGGGTTCTCGGCGATTACTGCCGGAACCCCTACAACCGCTGGTCCCGGCGTGCAGCTGGAAGACGGGATCACACAGGGGCAGGGCTGTCGCACTGCACGCGCGGAGTACTGCTCTCCCGCCGGTCACATGGGAAACAGGAGTGCAATGACTTCGAAGTGCGTGTGGCGTACACACCATTGAATGCGACACCGCCTAAGGTCTGACTCGGTCCGCCCATCAGGGGCAGCTGAGTGGAGGGATTCGAAGAATGAAGTTCGAGAAAATCACTGCTGCCGTTTTCATGGCCATCTCGGCCGTGGGTATCACTGCGGCAACCGCCCATGCAGAGCTGGCCGTAACAGAACAGCCGACGGCGGGGGACACGACTTCCGGTGTGGATCACGGAATCAACTACCAGATCACCGTTTCGCCAGTCGACAGGGTCATTGTCACCACTGTCGAGAATGGCAAGTTCGAGATCGCGCAGAACGGTGCGGTTGTGCTCGAGTCCGGCGACGGAACGGCGGTGACCGAAGTGCCGCAATGGTACGCCGTCGACGGGCGTTCAATCGCGATTGCGCAGCACATCGGTGCGGACGGCCGCACCCTGACGCTGACACCGACCCCGACGGCAGAAGATATTGCGCAACTGAAGGACATCAGCTCCTACGACCGGCTCAAGGAGCAGATCAACAAGAACCTGCCTGGCGTCGTCGGCGGCGCCATCGTGGGCGGCATCCTCGGGGCGTGTATGCCCCTGATATGGGGGATCAGCATCCCCACGGGTGCGCTGATCGGCGGAACCGTCGGCGGATACGTCATGGGCGGCCCGGAGTTCCTCGACGCCGTACAGGCGTTCGCCAGCGGCCAGCCGTGATCACGGGCAGGTGAAATAGCGGCCAACTTGTCGGGGGTTGAGGAGTCCCTGCGAGAAATCGGGGTTCGACTGGTAGGGACCGGTATTCGGGTAGTCGGTATTCGAGGTGAGCGGGCCGGTCGTCCTCAGCGGTCGTGATTGCCGGGTGCGTAGCGGTTCCAGGCGCCCTCAACAAAACCACGAAGTAGCAGCTACCCCGCATGACGACCGACGAGGCACGCGGGCTCGTCGATGGCGGCGTGCCTGTCGATGTCGTAGACAAGATCTGCCGCTGAGTGCCGGTGAGCCGCATCCCCAAGACCGTTCCACCACATCGAGTAACCAGACGACGACAGCCGGTTCACCGTTAGTGCGAGCGGAACACGGTATCTATCTGCACCACAACGTGAGTGCAGGGTGGTTGAACGAGTCGAGTCCGAGCAGCGTGAGCTGCTCGGACTCGACGAAAAGGGTTGTGCCCTAGGGGATCAGGGCAGTACCTGGGGGATGACGTCCGGGTTGACCGAGCCGATGATCCCGCCGATCACGGCGCCGAGAAGGGTGGGCAAGGGATCGATGAAGGAACCGGTGGCGGAGCCGATCGCAGCGCCCGCAGCCGCGCCGTTCAGCACTGGATCGGGGTACTGCGCGTCGGGGTTGGTGGTGACATCGTCCAGTGGGAGCCCGGCGATCGGCTGGGCAACAACCGGTGCTGCCGGAGCCGCCGCGGCAGCCTGACCGGCGTAGGCGGAAGACGCGCCCGCAAATACGACAGCCGCAGCTAACGGCAGGGCACTCACCGCAAGGACGCGAGTCGTCTTGATCAGGGCATAACGGAACATTTTTTTCCTAACCTTTCGGGCCCTCGGAACAACCGAGTTCCACAACTTCATCAGGGGAGACTGCCTCTTGCTGCTCTGATGAATAGACAGCAATCGAGCGGCCACTACTGCGCACCGCGCCCGACGATACTGCGCTACATGCGAACTCGCACATTATCGGCATCACAAAGTGATCACCGGAGATCTGAACGGACAGCCGGGTTTCATCGGATCAGGGCAGCACCGGTGCGCTCGCGCGAATAGCGCCGGTGTATTTGGCGAATGGGCATCCCTACATCGGCATTTCGGATGTTCGAGAGGGGTAGAAGCTCGGCCGAGCGCGAGATGCTGACCTGACCCCATTCGTCCCTTCGCGAATATCTTCGGTGAGTACTCGACCGGTTACGGCCCGAAGTGGGCGTACGGGGCCCAGATTATGGGCGGGTGGCCGAGGGTGCGGAGTTCGCGGGTGGCTTCGTGGAGGAGGCGGCCGGTGTCGGTGGCGGTGCCGGCTCGGGAGAGGCGGTCGTAGATGTATTCGGTGACTATTGGGGCGGGGGCGTCGTAGACGGGCCAGAACGTGGCTGCTACGTGGCGGAAGCCGATGACTTGCAGTGCTGCGGCGAGGTGGATGGATTCGTCGGGAAGTGCGCCGCCGCCAGCGGTTTCGCAGGCGGAGAGGAAGGCCAGTTCGCCGCCGGTCATATGGAGTCCGGCCAGGTCGAGGACCGTCAGCGGGTGGTCGTGCAAGATGAGGGCGCTGGTGGAGGGGTTGTCGAGTTGCTGGCTGCCGTGGCAGGCGAAGTGCACCCAGTGATGGCGCGGCAGTTCAGCGAGGACTCGTTCGCGGGTCGAGTCCTGGTCGTCGAGGACTAGACAGCGGTCGCCGAATCGCGTTCTGATGGCCTCGATTTCGGGGCCGACATTCAGTTCCGCAGCACCGGGCGCGCGAGGGACTGCGACCACCAGGACCTTGTCGCCCCGGTCCGGGCGCGCGATCGTGGCACGGGCCGCGATGAGCGAGCGCAGGGTCGGGGCATAAGAGGAGACGAATCGATCCGCAGCACAGGTCCCTGTGCCTGGATCTGTCGCGGCGTGCAGTGGCAGCAGCGTGAGATATCCGGTCGGACTCCACCAAATCCGTTCCACCGCACCGAGTTCCGCTACGATGGGCGAGACCACATCACGCCACAACCATTCGAGCAGTGCCGTGATCACGCGGTCCGCAGTGAGCATTGCGGCCAGGCCGGTCGGCATCAGGATGGGCGCGGCGTACACCTCGTTGACGTGGTCGACCACGGATTCCGCGGTGAGGTTCGGGAGCGGCACGACGCGAACGCCCGTGGTGGTCACGATCAGCGCGTCACAGCGGGCGACGCTGACATTGACGATGACGACGGGGCCGTCGCAGGCCGCCGCGGCCAACTTGTCGAATCGAGGCGGACGCAGTAGTTCGGCGAACCCGGGCAGTCGGCGCACCTCGTCGATCAGCTGATCCCATTCGCGAGCCAGGCGGGTGCGATCGGTCGAAGCGGCCGCGACCGCCGCGCTGAGATCGGCGGCCAGATGGATGTCGAGGGCCGCGCGCACCTCGGCCAAGCGTATCGACAGCTCGGGCGCAGCGGCGGTGAGTTCAGCGAAATCGCCACGGGCATCGAGGATTTGATTCCAGATCACGCTCCGTCCGTGTTCGAGGAACTCCACGGCGAGCTCCGGCTGCTCGGCACTGATGGCCGTCGCGGCGGCCGCGCTCGCCAGCCCGAAAACCTCGTAGAGCCGACGTTCCTGATCCGCACGGCCGATGCCCTGCCATGCGATCAGGGGCAGCAGGTCCAGGGCGTAGCGCCAGCCTTCGAGTCCGGCGGTGGGACCGTCACGCTCGGTGGCGAGTTCGGCCCACAGTCGCGCGGCCTCCATCCGGATGTCGGCGGGTGCCACCTGAGCTCGGGCGGCGTCGTACGCCAGCTCCGATGATTCGATCAGGTCGCTGGCGGTACCGCGGGCACGGAAGCGAGACAACAACATTCGGCTCAGCACCAGGACGCGCCCGCCCTGCTCGGGATCACCGGAGCGGGAATCTCGCACTCCGGCGCGGACGGCCGCGATCGCCTCGTCGAGGTCTTCGGGTTCACCATCGCGGCCTCTGGTCTGGAGCAATCCACCCAGGTTCGCTTGGTAGCGAGCGCGACCCGGGTGGCCAGGCCAGGCGGCCGCCAATGTCTGGTGGGTGATGGCGATCGCCTCGTCCAGGTCCGCCACCGCGCCGAACGTGTCGAAACGGGCCGACAGCGCCGCAGCGAGGTTGTTGAGGAAACTTGGTCGCACCTCCCGGTTCGTCGTCGATGGGTCCATGGCGCGTAGCACGTCGATCGCCATATCGATGTCACCGCGCCGACCGGTGAGTTCGAAGCGAGATCGCAAGGCGTTGCCGAGATTCGATCGCGCGAAGGTGGCGTCGCGTCCGGTCGGCTGTGCGGCGGCAAGCGATGTCTGGAACATCGCGATTGCCTCGTCGAGGTCGGCGGTCGACCCGGTCAGCCGGAATCGCATCTCGAACGCGGCACCGCAGTTGTAGAGAGCGATCGGCCGGTCCGGGTTGCCGTCGACGAGCAACTCCAGCGCGGGTTCGACCATCGCGATGGCATCGTCGAGATCGGTCGCGTGCCCCCGCAACTGGAAGCGGCGGGTCAGCGCCGCGCACAGCGCGGATCGGCACAGCGCCTCACCAAAGCTCTTGCGGCCCACTACGCCCAGTGCCCGTTCGTCGGCCGCAATGCCCTCGTCGAGGTCGGATTCCACACCGGACTCCTGGTAGCGCGCCAGCAGTACAGAACCCACGTTCTGCCAGCGCCGGCTTTCGTCGGCATGCCCGGGTGGTGTGCCGTTGGCGGCTCTGCGCGCCAGGTCCACCGCTTCCTCGAGGTCGGCCGGTGCACCTCGATTCGCGTGCCGCAGCCACAGCGCCTGGCTGAGATTGCCTTGCCATTCCGGCTCATCCGGCGCCATGTCGACCGCCACCCGACAGTGCGCCACCGCCTGATCGATATTGTCGTCGCCGCCATCGAGCCGGAACCGGGTGAGGTAAGCGGTTCCCAGCAGCGACTGGCCGCGTGCGGTCTCCGCATCGGCCGACGCACTGGCGAGGGCCCGCTCGTACACCGCGATGGATTCATCCAGGGCGGCGCGGTTTCCGTCCACGCTGTGCGACGCCTGCAATGCCACCCCGAGCGATACTTGCCGTGTTCGATCGAGTTCCGGATCCGACAGCGGTACATCGAGTGCGGCGCGGCCCACCGATACCGCTTCGTAGACAGCGGCCGCGTCACCAATCCGGTCGTAACGCTGCAGCGCCCGGGCCAACCGGATCGCGTGGACCAAGCCGGGCCGGCCGACTTGGATGGGCGATCGCATCCATTCGCTCGAACAGATCGCCCAGAACCGCTACGGGCTCGACCTGCCCTTCGTCTGGCCTCGGCTGTGGCTGGTTCTTCCCGATCAGGCGCGCACCGAGATCACTTCCACGCACGCCGCTTTCGCCGCCGCGGTGGTCACCGGCGGATGGGCGTGGCCCTATCTCGCACTCGGCACGCTCTGGTGGCCGTCGGCATTGATCGGCATTGGTGTGGGTGTTGTCGGATGGACTCGCGCTCGCGCCGCGATCGGTGACCTCACGACATTGTCCGAAGCCGCGCTCGACCTGCACAGCCGAGCTCTGGCCACGACACTGGGCATTTCCCCGGCCGATACGACCGGTCCCCTCACCATTGCCGAGGGCAAGCAGATCACCACACTCATCCGCAAAGGACGATGACCACACCACGCCGGTCAGGTTCGGTGGATCGGTCGACGCTGCGCCACAACCGGGAAGATCTACAGGTGAAACTCTCGATGGCGACGGTCGCAGCGCGACCAGTGTGCCCGGCCAGTTCGGACAATTCGAGCACCAGGTGGGAGCTGCCGAACGCTTCCAGCACCATCAGCGCTCGGGCCAGTACCGACGATTCGGCAGTCACCATCGACTCCCGCTCACCCGGACGCGGCACTGATCTCTGCGATCTGTGGGCCGGCATCCGCAAGGAATCGGGTCAGACCGTGATCGGTGCACAGCGAAACTGATTGGGCGAGAACAGTTTTGGCTTCGTCGTGCCGCCCGGCGAGCCACAGGCAGCAGCCATACAGCAGCTGCGCCTGGGTGAAAGCGCGTGGCCGATGCTGGTTCCCGATAGCGCGCACCAGGTGGGCGGCTCGGGCGCAGGCGGCTTCGGTGGAAGCGGGGGAGTCTTCGGCCAGCAGTAGCCGAATCATGGAGTCCTGTTCGAGCTCGGCAATGCTCGCTCGGATCCTGTTGTCCTGCTGGAGATACGGCGGCAGATGGGTGAGGTGGGTGCGCAGGTCGTCCGGAATCGGCAGGCCGATGCGAATGCGTTCGTTGGCGATTCGTGCAGCCAAGCGAGGCAGTGATTCGTGCTCCGCGATGGCCGCGCCCGCAGCGAGACGTTCCTCGGCAATCGTGTGATCACCGCGCAGTGCCGCGAGCCGCGCACCGGTGCCGAAGGTTGCGAGCAGGAAATCAACGGGTCCACCCTGCCGCCCGAGTCCCGCGCTGGCATTCAGCAGTACCTCGGCTTCGGTGAGCCGTCCCTGTTCGTAGCGCAAGTCACCCAGCAGCGCACCGGCCAGGATCGAGGAATGGGTCTGGGCGCCGGTACGAGTGGATACCGCGATCGCCGCCTCGAAATGCTCTTCGGCCCCCGCGATGTCGAATTGCTCGCGGGCCGCGAGCCCCGAGACACAGTGGCCGTGCATGACTGCGAACGAACCCCCTTGGCGAGCGTAGCGGGCTGCCTGCTGGTGCCAGCGGTGTTCCGAGGCGAAATCAAACCGGTTGAACGCGTCGATGGCGGCGAGATTCATGGCGGTGACGGCGAGGAACGGGGCGGTTGGATCATGCAGGTGCTCGGCCAGCACATCCGGTAAGCGTTCGAAGCGGTCGGTGACGTACTGCTCGATGCTTGTCACCATCGCCGCTTCCAGGCGGAGCGCGGTGGCTTGCGCGTCCGATACCGCGCCGGCGTCGAGCGCTGCGAGGGCGTGCTGCAACGCGGTGCGGACCGGCTGTGACCGCTGTAGTCCGATGTTGGCCCATGCGACGCACAGTTGCAGGTGTGGCCGTGATTCGGTAAGGCTGCCTGGGAGTTTCGCCACTATTCCGAGGAAGGTGGCCATCCGGGAGCGTTCGATCAGGTCCATCGCGCGCGCTTCGACCACGTCGACCGCGCGCTGCGGTTCACCGGCGGACAAGGCGTGATCGACCGCGTCGCTGAGCATGTCGTGCTCGGCGAACCAGGCCGAGGCGCAGTGATGTAGTTGCGTGAACCGGTCTGGGTCCTGGCGAATGATTCTGCGCCGCAGGTAGTCGGCGAAAAGTCGGTGATATCGGAACCATTCGGCGACCTCGTCCATGTGCAGCAGGAACAGGCCCCGGTCGGCGATCTGCTCGAGCAGCTCCTGGCTGTCGGATCGGCCGGAGAGCGCGGTCGCCAGATCGGCGCGCACCGTGCCGGTGATCGAGGTCGCCAGCAGGAAGTCGAGCACTTGCGGCTCGAGGGAGTCGAGGACATTTTCGGCGAGGTATTCACCGATGATCTGGTTGCGGCCGGTGAGCTGATCGATGAAGGCGGACGGATCGTCACGACCGCGCAGCGGCAGGGAAGCCAGTTGCAGCGCGGCAGCCCATCCTTCGGTCGACTCCTGCAATCGGGCCACGTCCGCGCTGGTCAGCCGCAGGCCGTTGGCCTCGACGAGGAAGGCGTTCGCTTCGGCGGTGTCGAAACGGAGTGTGGTGGTGTCGATTTCGACGAGTTCATCGGCCACCAGCATTCGGGTGATCGGCAGCGCGGCCCGGGTGCGGCTGGTGACCACGACCCGTAGGTGGTGGCAGCCGTGCTCGAGCAGATACTCCAGTGCCGCGATCGTCGCGCCACTGGTCACCTGGTGCCATTCGTCGATCACCAGGACCATGGCCTGCCCGCTGTCATGGATCTCGTCGATCAGCACCGACAGGACGTATCGCGTTGCGTCCGAAGACCTTTCCTCGAGCATTGCGCCGAGTTCGCGGGCCAGTTCCGGTCGCACGCGCCGGATCGCCTCCACAAGGTGGGCGAGGAACCAGACGACATTGTCGTCGTCGGTGTCGGCGGTCAGCCACGCCATCGGCACGCCTTCGGATTCGAGCAGCCGGCCCCACTGCGCGGCCAGGGTGGTTTTGCCGAATCCGGGCGGGCCATGGATCAACGTCAGGCGCCGGTCGCCGCCTTGCCGCAGCAGATGTAGGAGGCGGGTGCGTTCGATCAGGGTCCGCGGTGCGGTCGGTGGCCGGAACTTCGTCGAGGCGATCGGTGGTGGCGGTGGCGTCGCGGATCCGGGGGAGTGCAAGGGTGGCACGAGAGACGTTGCCGCCGAATCCGATTCGTCTACGCCTGGCAAGACGGCCATGGCGTCGACCGCCTTCCCGAGTCCGTGTTGCACATCCCGCAGTCGTTCGCCGAACTCGACCGCGGAGGCAGGCCGGTCCGCGGGTCGGGTTGCCATGGCGGCCTCGACGGCGGCACAGAACGCGTGCGGGACACCATGCTCGCGCAAGTCCGGTATCGGCGCCGTGGCGATGGCGGCCAGCTGGACCTGGAGTGGTTCCCCCGTGTGCCGGGTAAACCTGGCCCGCCCGGTGAGCAGGCAAGACAGCGTTGCGCCGAGGCCGTAGATATCCGAGGCTGCGCTGGGCGTCGCACCGCCGAGCACTTCGGGGGCGGTGAAGGCGGGTGTGCCCTGGATCGTGCGCACGGAAGGGGCTGTGGCATCACCGAATTCGGCGATGCCGAAGTCGGCCAGCTGAGGTTCCCCGTAACTGGTGAGCAGGATATTTCCCGGCTTGACGTCGCGATGCACGATGCCGATCGAGTGTGCTGCGGCCAAAGCGCCTGCCATCTTGACACCGATCGATAGCACATCCGGCCAACGCAGTGGTCCGGTCGTGCGCAACAGCTGGTCCAGCGAGCCCCGCGCGTGGTACGGCATCACAATGTAGGGGCGGCCGGTCGCGGTGATGTCGACCTGCAGTACCTGCAGAATATGAGGGTGGCCCGACAGTCGGCCGAGTGCCTGCTGTTCCCGGACGAATTGCTCGCGTCCGTCACCACGGACCTCCGACATCAGCAACTTGACGGCTACGGGCCGCTCCAGGGCATATTCGAAGCAGCGGTAGACCACACCGAATCCGCCACGGCCGATCTCCTCGGCGTCGCCGAATCCCGCCACCGCTAGTTCTGCCGCGATCCCGGTATGTAGGTCCCGTTGGGTTGCGTCTTGGCGCGCATCCGATATCGACTGCTGCCGGGCATCGTCATGTGGCTGGAGACGTCGCAGGCCGGAGTCCATGGATCGCCTCCTCAGGTCCGTTGCCGAACTCTCGAACCATGCGATCACCTCCGCGACGGGATGGGCCCCGACCTGTTAGATCCACGATAACGCTGATGAAGCCGACAAGTAATCAGTCGTTGGTGCCGGACAGTGCCGGTGGCGCTGATCGGTAGCTGGCCGGGGTTCGTAGTAATAGTCAGGACAAGGCGTGCCACGCGCGGGTCAGGGCCACGCGGAAATCGTCGGCCTCCTCGGGTGTGAGGCTGCGGATCATTCGCTGTTCGAGTTCGGCCACCTGGTCGGCGACACTGGCGAGCAACTGCTGACCGGTGCTGGTGAGGTGAATCAGCAGCTCCCGTCGATTGCGCGAGTTTCGTTCGCGCACAATGAGTCCGGCCTTCTCCAGCGTGCGGACCATATCGGCCATCGATTGCGCGGTGACGAACGAATCCCGCGCCAGCTGTGCCGCGGGCAGTCCGTCATGGCGTTCGAGCACCGTCATGGCGGTGTACTGCAGCGCGGTGATCCCGAGCGGACGCAGCAGTTCGTCGAGGTGCGCGCGCACGGCGAGTTCGACCCGTTTCACCGCGTACAGCAGCGAAGTGCGGCCGGAGCCGCGTTGGCCGGACGGCAGGTCCGTAGCCGACATCGTCATGACCCCTCCCAATACCGTCGCGGGCGTCGAACCGGAACGTTCGACGAGTTCGAGGATAATCCATGAGGAATCCTGTCGATATTGCCGAACCTGTGATGGGGACGCGGGATTTTCTGGCGAGTTCGACGGAGCGATTGACAGGAATCCTGCCGACGATGCATAGTGGCTCCTATCACATTAATCATCAGGTTTCCTGCTGATGTAAACGGCGCTCCGCACGCGGCTCCAACGGCATCAATCGGGCTCGGCAAGTCCGGGGATCGGCCGAGCCGCTGCGGTCAGGACCTGTAGAAACGGGACCGAAAGACTATGTTCAACAACGATATTCACGGTCGGCTGTTCATCGGCGGGCAATGGCGCGACTCGTGCTCAGGTAGCCGTGCCGATGTAATCGACCCGTCTACCGGACGAGTGGTCGGCACCATCGCCGACGCCGATATCGCCGACGTCGATACCGCGGTCGCTGCCGCCCGGGCCGCGTTCGAGAGCGGCGAGTGGGCGGGGCTGAGCGGGCGGGAACGCGCCCGCGTTCTGCTCCATATCGCCGGCCTGGTGCGGGAGAACGCCGATGAGATCGTGCGACTGGAGAGTCTCGATGTCGGCAAACCGGTCGCCCTGTGCCGTGCGGTGGACATCGCGACTACTGCCGAACAGTACGAGTACTACGCGGCGCTGGCGCAGACCATCGACGGCGCCACCCGCAAGGTCCCGCTCAACGCGTTCGCCTATACCCGCAGGGAGCCGTTGGGTGTGGTCGCGGCCATCACACCGTTCAACTTCCCGCTGATCCTGTCCAGTGCCAAGATCGCCCCGGCCTTGGCGGCCGGAAATGTCGTGGTGCACAAGCCCGCGGAGGACACCCCGCTCAGCGCGTTGTTCATGGCGAGCCTGTTCGAGCGCGCCGGTGTGCCCGCGGGAGTCGTCAATGTGGTGACCGGTTCCGGCTCGGTGGTCGGCGAGGCGCTCCTGAAACATCCCGGCGTGGACAAGATCGCATTCACCGGCTCGACGTCGATCGGTCGGCACGTTGCCAGCGTCGCGGGAGAGATGCTGAAGCCGGTCACCATGGAACTCGGTGGCAACGCCGCGCACATTGTGTTCGACGACGCCGACGTCGAGAAAGCGATCGGCGCGATCATCAAAGGCTTCGTATTCAATACCGGCCAGTTCTGTATGGGCGGGCCACGTCTGCTGGTCGCGCGCCCGCTCTACGACACCATTGTCGGCATCCTCGCCGCCGCGGTCGCGGGGGTCCCGGTCGGCGATCCGAGAGATCCGGAAACGGTGGTCGGCCCGATGGCCGCGGACCGGCACGTGAAGAAGGTCGAAGAGTACGTCGAGCTCGCGCGCCAGGAGGGCGGCCGCGTCGTATGCGGCGGCGAGCGACTCGACCGCAACGGTGGCTATTACTACAAGCCCACCGTCATCGCCGGTCTCACCAACGACTCCCGCGTCGTCCAGGAAGAGATCTTCGGGCCCGTTCTCACGGTGCAGCTGTTCGACACCGAAGACGAAGCGATCGAAATGGCCAACAGCACCTCCTACGGCCTGGCATCCGGCCTGCACACCACGAACCTGGCGCGAGCGCATCGCGTCGCCGACAAACTGCAAGCCGGGATCGTCTGGATCAACGACTGGGCCATGCTCGACCCCGCGATCCCGTTCGGCGGCGTCAAGGACTCCGGATTCGGCCGCGAATACGGACCGGAAGCGCTCGCGTCCTACACGAAGGTCAAATCCGTCGTCGTCGCACTCGACTGAGTCGGCCAACCGCAAGGGAATCCGTCATGAGCACCACCGAAGCTGCCATCGTCGAGAGCGGCGGCGCTCCGTTCACCCTGACCGAGATCGGGTTGGACGAACCACGACCCAACGAGGCGATCGTGCGCATGGTCGCAGCAGGGCTGTGCCACACCGACCTCAGTGTCGCCGGCGGTGGGCTGCCGTTCCCGCTGCCCGGTGTCCTCGGTCACGAAGGTGCCGGAATCGTTGAACGCGTCGGGTCCGCGATCACTTCGGTCGTCCCCGGCGACCACGTGATCCTGTCGTTCACTTCGTGCGGCCAGTGCGGTAACTGCCGCGACGGCCATCCCGCCTATTGCGCAACCTGGTTGCCGCTCAACCTGATCGGCGGAGTCCGCGCCGATGGCAGCCACACCATCACTCACGGCGGCTCACCTGCTGGCGGGCATTTCTTCGGTCAGTCCTCGTTCAGCCGGCACGCGCTCGTCGACGAACGCAGCATGATCAAGGTCGATCCGGAGGTGTCGCTGGAGTCGGTTGCTCCGCTCGGATGCGGGGTTCAGACCGGTGCGGGCGCCATCTGGAACGTGCTGCGGCCGCGACCCGGTGCAAGCATCGTCGTGCTCGGAGCCGGGGCGGTCGGACTGTCCGCGGTGATGGCGGCCGCGCTGTCGCCCGCCACCGCGATCATCGCCGTCGACAAGGTCGCCGAACGTCTCGAACTCGCCCGTGAACTCGGCGCCACCCACGTCATCGCCGCGACCGATACGGACGTGGCCGCCGCCATCGCGGAGATCACCGGTGGCTCCGGTGCGGACGGGGTGGTGGAAACCACCGGCAGCACCGCCGTGCTGCGCACCGGCGCGGATGTACTCGCCGCGCGCGGCACCCTTGTCATCGTCGGTGCGCCACCGTTCGGAGCCGAGGTCGCCCTCGACGTGAACGCCATGATCCCCGGCCGCAAGGTCGTCGGGCTCACCCTCGGCGACAGCGAAACCCAGACCCTGATACCCGCGCTCGTCGCGCTGGTCCGTAGCGGCCGGTTGCCGGTCGACAAACTCATCACCCGCTATGCCTTCGAGGACATCGGACAAGCGGCGCTGGACATGAGTTCCGGCAAGACGATCAAACCCGTCCTCACATTCTGACGCTCTCGCCGAATCCCTCAGCCTCGGCCGCGAAGACTGCAGCTCGCGCCCTGACCGGCGAAGAAAGTGATCTAGTCGGCCGGCTGATCGGCATCCAGGAATGCCCGTACCAGCGACGTCAGCTCGGTCGGCTGCTCGAAGAACACCACATGGCCGCTGTCGATTTCGGCGTATCGGCTGTTCGGGATGGCGGAGTGCAGGGCGCGGACGTGTCGCACGGGGACCAACTGGTCCTGTGTGCAGCCGACCACGAGGGTCGCGGCGGTGATGCGGTGCAACTCGTCGCGGATGTCGACATCGCGGTCGACGTCGATCTGGCGCAGTGTGCCCGGTTCGGGTTCGACGGTGCGCAGCTGAGCCAGTCCGTCATGACCGAGTCCGCTCAGAAACGCCGGGCTGAATGCCAATAGTGGGCCGACCCCCGAGGCGAGGTCGGCGCCGGCGGACAGCGATGCCGCCCATGTGTGCAGGACCAGTTGCATGCGAGGGTCATCGCTGGCCGACCACCCTGCCACCAGCACCAGTCTTCGGACGAGATCGGGACGACGTGCCGCGAGCGCCGCCGCGACGACCGCGCCGAGCGAGAAACCCATGAGGTCGACCGGGCCCGTTGCCGCGTGTTCGATGGCCGCGACCATCTGTTCGACCAGCAGGTCCAATGTCAGTTCGTCGGCGGGGCCGGTGGTTTCGCCGCTGCCGGCGTAGTCGGGAGTTATGACGGTGTAGCGATCGGTGAACGCGGCGAGCAGATGTCCGAAGTTCGACTCGGCGCTCATGCTGGTGCCGTGGATGAGAGCCAATCCGGGACCGGAGCCCGAGCTCGAGTAGTGCACATCGGTACCGGAGACGTGGATAACAGGCATGATTGCGAAATCTTTCGGAGGGTGGGGGACGTGATCGAACCGTCCCGGTGATCGGGTTTAGAGGTCGAGGACCAGTCGGGGTGTCCGGGCGCGGGAGCGGCAGATCATCATCACGTCGGTGTCCTGTGGGTCCAGGAGGCTGTCGCGATGGTCTGGAAGGCCGTCGAGGACAACGGTTTCGCAGGTTCCGCACGTGCCCTCCCGGCAGGAGGAGAGCACGGGAATACCGGCCGCCTCGACGGCCGCGAGGATCGAGGTGCCCGCTGGAACCTGGACGGTCATACCCGATTGCGCACATTCGACCTCGAACTCGCGGTCGGTCGCGGCATCGGCGATGGGCTTGGGTGCGAATCGCTCGATGTGCAGTGTGGCCGCGGGCCACGTTGCGGCGCACCGTATTTCGACGCTATCGAGAAGCGATTCGGGACCGCAGCAGTACACCAGGGTGTCGGGATCGGGTGTCAGGATCGTATCGAGGTCCATCCGACCGGTCTCATCCTTGGCATGCACATGAATATCGCCCAGTGCCGACAGCTCGGACAGGTAGGCCATACTGCCGCGGGTTCGGCCGCCGTAGTGCAGGGTCCAGGCCGCCCCCTGGCGGGCGACGGTGCGGATCATCGGCAGCAGCGGGGTGATGCCGATACCACCCGCGATGAATCGGTAGCTCTCGCTGTCGTGCAGCGGAAAGTTGTTGCGGGGTCCGCGGATTCGCAGTGTGTCGCCGGCCGAGAGATGTTCGTGCACATACGCCGAGCCGCCTCGGCTCACGGTTTCGCGCAGGACGGCGATAGTCAGCGTGTCGTGGTCGTCGGGGTCACCGCAGAGTGAGTACTGGCGGACGAGGTCCGGGCCCAGGATCAGGTCGATGTGCGCGCCCGGTTCCCACTTGGGGATCTCGCCGTCGGCCGCCACGAGGGTTAGTTCGACGACCTTGTCGGCTATGTCGCGGATATCCGCGACGGTGACGGTGAATTCCTGTTCGGTGTTCATGCTCGGGCTCCGGTCAGGGTGCCGTACCGGGGATCGGGAAGCCGGCCGGTGTGACCGGCCGGGTGGGCGAGCAGCCACTGCCAGACCTCGATCGGATCATCGGCGACATGTGTTGCGCCGCAGTGGCATACGCCCAGTAGCTGGTCGGTCCCCGGGTACCATTCCACTCGATAGCGGGCAGTCATGTCCGGCTTGCTTCGGTTCGGGCGAGGTTCGCGATGAGCCGCCGGGCCGCCAGCGCGCCGGTGTCGATATTGATCGACAGTTCCTGGTAGGTGCCGCCGACCCTTTCCTCTTCGGCGATGACCTGCTCCACCAGATTCAGCGCGACGACATCTTGCATCACGACGGTGTGGTTGCTGGTGTAGAGGAAATCGGTGACCTGCTGGTCGTCGGTCGCGAAATCTCGTGCCACGGCCCAGAAATCGTGTACGGAGTGCTCCGTCTCGGGAGTGAGCGCGTAGACGATCTCGGTGTGGAACGCGCCAGGATCGGCCGCGGCGCCGGCGCCGGGGACATAGCCCTCCGGCGGGTAGTGGCCCTGTGGTGCCACCCGGCTGTGCAGCCGGTAGAGGCACGGCGGGGCGAATTCGATATCCTGCCAGCGCGTGATCCGGCCGGTGAGGCCGGTCGAATTCGCGTAGAACGGTGGGCATTCCGCGTCGTCGATATGCCTGCTCACCCGCACCACCCCGGCCGCCTCGTCGACCTCCGTGGTGATCGGCGTTTCGGCCACTTCAGGTGTGCCGATATAGCCGCCGTGCAAATAGGTTTCGTGCGAGAGGTCCATCAGGTTGTCCATCAGCAGGGCGTGCCGCCCCTGGATGGTCTCCAGGCCGCAGATCGTGGTCCATCCGTCCCTGGTCAACCAGGGTGCGCGTGGAATCGCCGCCGCGTCGGCGTACTCGCGGTCGCCGATCCATACCCAGATGAACGAATCCTGTTCCACCACAGGGTAAGAGGCCACGCGGGCGCTGCGCGGTATGCGTTGCTGTGCGGGCACCGCGACGCAGGCTCCGGTGCGGTCGTAGGTGAAACCGTGGTAGCCGCAGACGATCCGGTCACCCTCGACCAGCCGCGATTCCGACAGCGGGTAGCGGCGGTGGATGCAGCGGTCGGCGAGCGCCACCACCGCACCATCCTCGGCGCGGTAGAAGACCAGCGGCTCATCGCAGATGGTCCGCGCGAGCAGCTCGCGGCCGACCTCGTGGCCGTACGCGGCCACATACCATTGATTGCGGACAATCTCGGTCATCGGACTCATCGGGAACCTCCGGCTGGCAACGGTGTGCTGTGATCCACAGCGTGTCCCGCCCAGGCACGTGAACCAAGACACACTTCCGTCGGACGGAAGTGGACTCACCGACCACCCAGCTGCCTGCTGATCCCGTTGGCCGCAGTACGCACCGCGGGTGCCCAGGCGGCCCGGCGGGAATCGCTCACCGGCACCACGATCGAAACGGCCGCGACGATCTTGCCGCCCGCGCCGAAGATGGGCGCCGCGACCGAATAGCCCTCGAGCGTGACCTGGCCCTCGCTGATCGCCACGCCGGTTCGGCGCACTTCGGCCAATGCCCGACGCAGCTGGTCGGGGGTGCTGATCGTCTTCGGGGTGAATACCGCGAACGGCCGGTCGGCGATTTCGTCGACGAGTTCGGCGGGGGAGTGCGCGAGGATGGCCAGGCCCACCCCGGTCGCGTGCATCGGCCATCGTGCCCCCACCTGGGTGCGCACGAATACCGCGTTGCGCGCGGCGAGGAACTCGACGTACACCACGTCGGTGCCGTCGGGCACCGCCAGTTGTACGTTCTGGTGGGTCGCCTCGTAGAGGTCCTCCATGAACGGCAGTGCGATATCGCGCAGCGGGCGGCCACGCGGGCAGTAGGACGCGATTGCCACCATCCGCAGACCGATCTGGTAGCCGCCGCCCGGTGCCCGATCGAGCGCACCCCAACGCACGAGGTCGACCACATGCCGGTAGACCGTTGTTTGTGGCAGCCCGGTGCGCTCGGCCAGTTCGGACAGCTTCAGCACCATATGTGAGCTGTCGAACGCTTCCAGCACCATCAGCGCCCGGGCCAGTACCGACGATTCGGCAGTCGCCATGGACTCCCTCTCGTATACGACTGAGTAGTAAAGACAAGCACAGGCGAGAGGACCTGTCCGAACATTTCCAAGGAATGTGCGGGAGCCGAGCGACGGCTTGTTCCTGATGTCGGACGCGGCGGCGTGGATCAGTGCGGCCACGATCGTGGTGACGCCGGATGTGGACGGTGCAATGCGTTGCGCTCCAACCAAATCGACACATCGTCACAATTGCGCCGAAGCCGGCCGACGTTCCCGCCGCTGGGAGCTTCGTGCACAGCGCCGACTTCTACCATCCGTGCCGTGAGCATTGTTTCTGTATTCGAACCGCTTCGTAGCAGGCGGCGCATGGCATACGCCCTCGCCGCTGTCGGGGCTGTGGTCATACCGCTGTGCGCCGCACCACCGATCGCGAGCGCGCAAGCCACCGTCGATCACGTCACACAGATCTCGGCCCAGCGGGAGGAGATCTATGTCCAGTCGCCCGCGATGGGTCGGATTGTCCAACTCGACGTGCTGCTGCCGAGCAATCAGGCGGTGTCGCGCCCCACCCTGTATCTGCTCGACGGAAACGGAGCAACCGACACCCAGGGTGAAAGCACTTGGTCCAAGCGCGGCGGCGCGGTGGCGTTCTTCGCCGACAAACCCATCAACGTGGTGATGCCGGTCGGTGGCGGCGGAAGCTTCTACACCGACTGGCAGAAGGACGACCCCAAGCTCGGGCACAACAAGTGGGAAACCTTCCTGACGGCCGAGGTTCCCCCGTTGGTGGACAGTTTGTTGAAAGGCAACGGCGTCAACGCGATCGCCGGTGTGTCGATGGGTGCTCAGGCCGCGGCGACATTGACCGTGCGCAATCCTTCCCTGTACCGGGCACTGGCCACCTTCAGCGGCTGCCTGTACTCCAGTAACCTCGGGCAATTCTCGGTGCGGCCGGTGGTCATCTCCGACGGCGGAAATCCGGACAACATGTGGGGACCCCCGGGCGACCCGGAATGGAAAGCTCACGATCCCAGCGCACACCTCGACAAGCTGCGCGGCAAACCGGTCTTCGTCTACACCGGCACCGGCATCACCGGCCCCGACGATCTCAACTTCGACCCCAGTTTCACCTACCCGGTCACCCTGGCCGACGCGATCCTGATCGAGCAGGCCGCGCACGACTGCACCGTCACCATACTGGCGGCAATGGATCTGGCCGGCCTGCATCCGGCCGTCGACTGGAATGCGATCGGCACCCATTCCTGGCCGTATTGGAAGAAAGCGCTGCCGAATTCTTGGCCGACCCTGAGAGCAGGTCTCGGCGTGTAATCGCGGCCGATCGTTGTAGTCACCTGTCCAGGTTGGCTGCGGTGGTCAGGCGTTCCCTCCGGCCTGCTCGGTGAAGTGGGGTGTGATCGGTTCATCGAGTAGGTTTTCTGGGATAACCAGAAGAAGTCTATGGGTGAGGTTGGCGGCCAACAGAACTCGGTTGCCGGTGCCGATCCCGGCGGCCCGGCGTCATCGGGCGGGTAGGTGGAGGTGTCCATGCTTGTTGACCACGCCGTTGTCAGGTGGCGCGGGGACAAGGATCAACTGTTCGCGATCGTGGATGTGCGGGTGTGTGCCGTGCTGTCGACCGAGCGCGTTCAGCGGTCCCGATCCGTCAGTAGCCGCGGTTTCGTCCCTGCTGTTGAAGTGGGCGGTCGGCAAGACGGGCCAGTACGGTGTCGGGACGCCGTACTGGTACCGAAACCAGGGGGAGTTCGCAACGAGAATGTGTCGAAATATGTCTTCTGAACAATTCCTCCGGCGTCTGCGCACGGTCGTCGGCGGTGCTGTGCTGGCCGGACTGTTGTTGGTGGCCTCATGCGGTACGGATGCCGGTGGGAGCTCGGTGCAGACCAGCATCACCGAGGCCGCTTCGCGCACCGATACCCAGCACCTGACGCTCACCGTGCCCGGCACGCTGGCCGCCGGATTCCAGGAACTGCAGATCGGCACGCGCGGCAAGATCGGTATGGCGGTCATGGCGGTCGGCGGCGACAAGATGGTCACCTTCGGCGACTGGACCACAGGACCCGCCTGGTCGACCATGAAAGTGCCGTTGACCATCGCCGCGCTGCGCAAGAGTTCGACGAGTTCGAGTTATGCCGCGACGGCGGCGATCACCCAGTCCGACAATGCCGCCGCCGACACCCTGTGGCAGTCCCTCGGCACCGCGCAGGAGGCGGCGAAGGCGGTGGAGGCGGTGCTGCGCGAGGGCGGCGATACCAAGACCACAGTGCCCACCACCAAAACGCGCTCGGACGCCTCGGCGTTCGGACAGGCGGACTGGGCGCTCGCCGAACAGGTTCGGTTCGCCGCAAAACTGCCCTGCCTACCGCAGACCGCGAATGTCATCGATCTGATGGAACAGATCACCTCGAGCCAGCGCTGGGGTCTCGGCGAGTTCAAAGAGGTCGAATTCAAAGGCGGCTGGGGGCCCGACACCTCCGGTTCCTACCTGGTCCGTCAGTTCGGTCTGATCCACGGTCCGGCCGGGCAGGTCGCTGTCGCCATCGCGGCGCAACCCGATTCGGGGACCTTCTCGGATGGGATTACCATCATGGACCGCATGGCCACCCTCATCTCGGAACACCTCGAAGAACTCGCCGGTGGTAGCTGTGACTGAGGTGCCGCGACCGCGGTGCGAACATCGCTCATAAGACTCGCTCCGCCGCGGTCGGGAATGCCAGGTCGTGACCGCGGGCCCATTTGACGAGGTAACGGCGGCACCCGAGAATCCCGACTCATAGGGTGCGGTCGCAGGACCGCGGCCGCGGGCCGGGGTCCGCGAGGTGGAGGTATCGGGGTGGACGAAACGGGGTCGAGGGCCGGCACGCGATTCGGTCCGTACCAGCTGCGTGCGCTACTGGGCCGCGGCGGTATGGGCGAGGTGTACGAGGCCTACGACACGGTCAAGGAGCGGGTGGTCGCGGTCAAACTGCTCAAGGGCGATCGTGCGGTGCAGGCGCGCAGCCCGATCAACAATCGGGATTACACGATGCATTGCACGGCCGCCGCGGAGTTCGTCACCTGCAGCGGCGGCGAGAACGCCATCGTCTACGTGTATTGAGGTGTAGCCGTAACTCAGGGTTCACGGGGTCGAGGCCGCGCGATCGCGCGAAGCGGTGCAAGATATGCGCCATGCGCATCGGAGTCTTGACCGGAGGCGGCGACTGTCCTGGACTGAACGCGGTCATCCGTGCCGTCGTTCGCACCGCGAACGGCCGCTACGGCGACGCGATTGTCGGGTTCCAGGACGGTTGGCGCGGTCTATTGGAGGATCGGAAGATCCCGATCGCCAATGATGATCGCACCGACCGCCTGCTCACCAAGGGCGGCACCATGCTCGGCACCGCCCGCACCAATCCGGATGTGCTGCGCGCCGGCCTCGACCAGATCCGGCGCACCCTCGACGACAACGGCATCGAGGCGCTGATCCCGATCGGCGGCGAGGGCACCCTCACCGCCGCCAGCTGGCTGTCCGACGAGGGTGTTCCGGTGGTCGGCGTTCCGAAGACCATCGACAACGATATCGACTGCACCGACGTCACTTTCGGGCACGACACCGCGCTCTCCATCGCGTCCGAGGCGATCGACCGGCTGCATACCACCGCGGAATCGCATCAGCGCGTCATGCTGGTCGAGGTGATGGGCCGCCACGCGGGCTGGATCGCGATCAACTCCGGTATGGCGGCTGGCGCGCACCTGACCCTGGTGCCAGAGGTCCCGTTCGATGTCGACGAGGTCTGCACGCTGATCAAGCGCCGCTTCCAGCGCGGCGACAAGCACTTCATCTGCGTGGTCGCCGAGGGCGCGCATCCGGCGCCGGACTCCGGATTCGCGTTGCGCGAGGGTGGCATCGACGAGTTCGGGCACGAGCGCTTCACCGGCGTCGCCCAGCAGCTCGGCTCGGAGATCGAACGCCGCATCGGCAAGGAAGTCCGCACCACCGTCCTCGGCCACGTCCAGCGCGGCGGCAGCCCGACCCCCTACGATCGGGTGCTGGCCACCCGTTTCGGCCTGCACGCCGCCGAGGCGGTGCACGCGGGCCAGTTCGGTCAAATGGTCGCGCTGCACGGCACTTCCATCGATCTGGTGCCGTTGTCGGAGGCCACCAAACAACTCAAGCGGGTGCCCCGGGATCGCTATCTCGAGGCGGAGGCGTTCTTCGGCTGAGGGCTACTGGACAGCCGACCTGCCAAAAACGTTGGGGCACGGCTATTCTGGTTCCCGTGGCCCAGATTCAGGTATCCGACCTGCCCACGGACACCGTAGAGGTGTTCCGCCGCCGTGCCCGTGCCGCCGCGACTCCGCTGGAAATCTATGTACGCCAAGAACTTATCGCGCTGGCGCGCAGGCGGACCTCGGTCGACACGATCGTCGAATTCCTCGAATCCCAGGGCCGAGACCTGACCCCCGAATTCGACCTCGACGCCCTGACCCTCATCCAGGTCTACGACCTCCCCGCCGACGCCCTCGGCATGCTCGGCCGCCGCGCCCGCGCCGCCGAAACCCCCTTGGGCCAGTACATGCGCGCAGAACTCGTCAAGCTCGCCCGCCGAGGCAGCGTACTGGACTCGATGCTGGAGTTCCGCGAGCTGCAGGAGCAAGAGCCGACGCTGGAGCTCGATATGGGAGCGATCGCGGCGTCGGTTCGGTACGCACGCGGGGAGTGAGGCTGCCGCACCGAGAGGTGGACCGGCGAGGGATGGTTGCGTTCCGACGTATGGGGGCGGCGGATCTGTACTGTGGCCGCATGCGCACTGGACGGATGGTTGTCGCTGTTGTGTTCTTCATCGTCGCGGCGGTGGCGGGTTGTTCCAGTTCGGAATCGGGTCCGAGCGGGCCGGTGCGCGGGGATTGGCGCGGGGCCATCGAGGTGCCCGGGGCGCCGTTGGCGGTGGGGGTGAGCTTCGCCGACAATGGCACCGCCGCCATCGACATTCCGCTGCAAGGTGTGAACGGCGTGGAGTTGAAAGACGTTTCCGCCGAACCGGATCGGGTGGAGTTCGCGATTCCGAACCTTCCGGGCGATCCGAAATTCCAGGGCAAATATGACAAGGGCTCGAACCGGATCGTCGGCGAGTTCCGGCAAGCGGGCCAGAGCCTGCCGCTGCGTATGGAGCCCGGCAAGATCGAGCCGCCCGCGCGGCCACAGGAGCCGAAACCGCCGTTCCCGTACCGATCCGACGATGTCACCTACCACAACGGCGATATCACCATCGCGGGCACGCTGACCCGGCCCGAGGGCAACGGACCGTTCCCGGCGGTACTGCTGCTCTCCGGCAGTGGGGCGCAGGACCGCAACGAAGAACTCATGGGGCACAAGCCTTTCCTGCTGGTGGCCGACACGCTGACCCGCGCGGGTTACGCCGTGCTGCGCGCAGATGATCGCGGCATCGGCGGGACCAGCGGCAAGCTCGACGACGCCAACTACTCCGATCTCGTCAACGACGCGGCAGCCGGCCTCAGTTTCCTGCGCGCCCGCCCGGAGATCGACCCGGCCCGCGTCGGCTTGTTCGGCCATAGCGAGGGCGGCTACCTCGCCCCGCTGGTGGCCTCGCGCCCCGACAGTGGCGTCGCCTTCGCGATCCTGATGGCGGGCCCCTCGGTGCCGGCCTGGGATGTGCTGATCGAGCAGAACCGCGCACTGCTCACCGCGGGCGGCGCGCCGCAGTCGGCGATCGACGAGCAAGTCACCTTCATCACCGAGTGGACCACGCTGATCCGCTCTGGCGATCTAGCCGGTGCCAAGGACTTCAGCCGCCGCCACAACGAATCCCTCCCGCCGGACCAGCGCGCCTCCGCCGAAACGCTCGACGCCTACAACACCACGTACATGGCGTCCTTCATCGTCTACGATCCGGCCCCCGCGCTCTCCGCCCTGCGTATCCCGGTCCTGGCCTTCTACGGCACCAAGGACATGCAGGTCCTCGCCACCCAGAACGAACAGCCGATGCGCGATCGCTTGGCCGCCGACCCCGACGCAACCGTCCACGTCTTCCCCGACCTCAACCACCTGATGCAGCCCGCGACCTCCGGCCTCCCGAGCGAGTACACCTCGATCGAGACCACCATCTCGCCCGACGTCCTCACCTACGTCACCGAATGGCTCACCCAACGAGTCCCAACCCACTGATCCGCGATCAGTGGGTGCTGACCGCTTGGCGAGGGCGCTGGGCGGGTCAATAGACTGATCGCTATGAGTGCACCCACCGTCGACTTGATGGACTATGCCGATGTCATCGACCGGTTCGAGCCGGTGCTCGGCATGGAGGTTCACGTCGAGCTGAACACCGCGACGAAGATGTTCTGCGGTTGCCCGACCGAGTTCGGAGCGGCTCCGAACACTCAGGTGTGCCCGGTGTGCCTCGGTCTGCCGGGGTCGCTGCCGGTGGTCAACGAGCAGGCCGTGGAGTCGGCGATCCGGATCGGGCTGGCGCTGAACTGCTCGATCACCCCGTGGGGCCGATTCGCGCGCAAGAACTACTTCTACCCGGACCAGCCGAAGAACTACCAGATCAGCCAGTACGACGAGCCGATCGCCACCAACGGGCACCTCGACGTGGTGCTCGACGACGGCAGCATCTTCCGCGTCGAGATCGAGCGCGCGCATATGGAAGAGGACACCGGCAAGTCGACGCACGTCGGCGGCTCGACCGGTCGCATCCACGGCGCCAGCCACTCGCTGCTGGACTACAACCGCGCGGGCGTGCCGCTGATCGAGATCGTCACCAAGCCGATCACCGGCTCGGGGGAGCGGGCACCGGAGGTCGCGCGCGCCTACGTGACCGCGCTGCGTGAGGTGTTGAAGTCGCTCAACGTCTCCGACGTCAAGATGGAGCAGGGCTCGCTGCGCTGCGATGCCAACGTCTCGCTGATGTCCATCGGCGCAACCGAATTCGGCACCCGCACCGAGACCAAGAACGTGAACTCGCTCAAGAGCGTCGAGGTCGCGGTCCGCTTCGAAATGCGCCGCCAGGCCGCCATTCTGGCCGACGGCGGCTCGATCGTGCAGGAGACCAGGCACTTCCACGAGGCCGACGGCACCACCGCGCCCGGGCGCCGCAAGGAGACCGCCGAGGACTACCGCTACTTCCCCGAGCCCGACCTGGAACCCGTTGCGCCCGAGGAGGATATGGTGCAGCGGCTGCGCGGCACCATTCCGGAGTATCCGTGGCTGCGCCGGGCCCGCATTCAGGCGGACTGGGAGCTGTCCGATGAGGTCATGCGCGATCTGGTGAACGCGGGCGCGCTGGATCTCATCATCGCCACCGTCGACGCGGGCGCCCCGGCCAACGAGGCCCGCTCCTGGTGGGTCGCCTACCTCACCGAGAAGGCCAAGGAGCGTGAGGTTTCCCTGGAGGAGCTGCCCATCACCCCGGCCCAGGTGGCCGAGGTGATCAAGCTCGTCGAGTCGAAGACGGTGAACAACAAGGTCGCCAAGCAGGTTGTCGACTTCGTGCTGGCGGGTGCGGGCGATCCGGCGAAGATCGTCGAGACCAAGGGCCTCGGCATGGTCAGCGACGAGAGTGCACTCAAGGCCGAGGTGGAGAAGGCGCTGGCAGCCAATCCCGATATCACGGAGAAGATCCGTTCGGGCAAGGTGCAGGCGGCGGGCAAGATCGTCGGTGACGTCATGAAGGCCACGCGTGGTCAGGCGGACGCGGCGCGGGTGCGTGAACTCGTGATCGAGGCCTGTGCCTGAACCAACGTAACTGGACCGGTCCCGAGGGACCGGTCCAGTGTCGTATCGGCCTAGTCCGGACCGGTGCTCTGCGACGGCGGCGGGATCTTGATCACGCGATCGTCGAAGGGGCCGTGATTGTCGTCGTTGTTGACCGTGGTCGCCCAGATGGTGCCGTCACCACCGGGCGCGGCCCCGCCGAGCCTGCCGTACTTGTCCTGCACGATGAGGGTCGGTGCGGCGGTCACCGCATGCGTGGTCGCGTCCGGACTCGCGATCGCCAGCGCCTTCGCCCCCGACATCGCGATCGCCACCACATCGGGCCCCGCCGCACAGCCGCCGACGCCCGGTCGGTCCGGCCAGGTCCACGCGGTGGTGACGGATCCGTCCTTGGCCAGGCGCTGCAGGCGGTCCTCGGTCGGGGTGCGGTCGGTGATCCAGACGCTGTCCTTGCCGTCATCACACAGGTCGCCCGCCGTGCCGATGCCGGAGACCACGACCTCCGCATTCGCGCCCGGCGCGGGGGAGTTGATCCGCAGCACCTTGCCGGCCAGTGACGACGGCGTGCTGGCCAAACCGGGATTGCCCGCATTGCCGGTCAGCACCAGCAGTTCGGTCGGCGAAACGAATTCCAGCGCACCGTGATTGCCGACGGACCCCTTCGGAATGCCGGTCAGGATTTCCTTCGGCGGGCCGTTCTCGGCGATGCGGACCACCCGGTTGTCGGACGGGGTGGTGATGTAGGCGTAGATGAGGCCGTCCTCGCGGTAGGTCGGCGAGAGTGCGATATCGGTGATGCCGCCGTCGCCCGAGCCGTCCACGTCCACTTGGCCGACCAGGATCGGCGGCGACTGCGGATCGCTCGCATCCACCGCGACGGTCTTGAAGATGCGTCCGGTGCGCCGCTCGGCGACCAAGGCATCCTCGCCGAGGCCGATGATGCCGCCGGTGGAGTCCAGGCAGGTGGTCACCACATTCGGGTCCGGATCGATACAAGGCCCGGTCGGACGGGGGCGCTGCGAGGGGTTCTGCTGCGGCGATTTGGGTTCGGCGGGGCTGAAGGTCGGTTCGGGTGTGAAGGGGCTGGAGGCGGAATCGTCGAACCGAGCGCAGCCGACCATCAGGACGGAGCCCAGCGCCAGGCTCAGGGCGATTCGGCCCGCGACAACCAAACTCATGGTTCAGACGTTACGGAAACCGCGGCCGATGTGCTGCTCCGGGTCGATAAACGGACACGCCGTCGCCTGGACACCGCCCGCCGGCGCGTGCGGCGGCATAGGGTATCGACCGTGACCGAGAAGCCCAAAGACACATCCGCGCCCATCGCCGAGGGCACCGCATCGCCCACGGGTGAGCAGTCGGCGGTGTCGTCCTCCACCGGTCGTGGCGTGACCAGTCCCTACGATTTACCCACCGGCGAGATGCCCCGACTGCACTCCGATACCGCGCCGCGCGGCCCCGAGTTATCCAAGGACGTGCCGCGCACGGACGAGGAGCTGGGTCTCGACCCCGAAATCCCGTCGGTCGGCGAACAGGCCAGGGCGAACGACCCCACGTACGCGTATGCCAGCATTCCCCCCGCCCCGGGCGCGGGCGGTCCCGGCGAGCCGAGCCGCCCCTTGCGCCGCCGCAACGGTGACGCTCGCCGCGGCACCCTCGACCTCGGGCTGTTCGTGCTGCGTCTGGTGGTCGGCGGCACCTTCATCTACCACGGTCTGCAGAAGCTCACGGGCTGGTTCAATGGGTCCGGCCTGGACGGCACCCGCGACATGATGGCCGGGGGCGGCTGGGACCACGCGACGCTGTCGACCATCCTCGTCATCGCCGGCGAAGTCGGCGGCGGTGGACTGCTGGTACTCGGCCTGGCCACCCCATTGGCCGCGGGCGCGGTGCTCGCCGTGATCCTCGACGCGTGGATGTGGAAGCAGGGCATGATCCCCGGATTCCAGTACAAGTCCGGAGTCAAGAGCGGCGTCGAACTCGAGTCCATCCTCGCGGGCACCGCTGTCGTCCTGCTCCTGACCGGTCCGGGCCGCCTGTCCTTCGACCGCAACCGCGGCTGGGCCACCCGCCCCGCCTTCGGCTCCTTCGCCGTGCTGATCCTCGCGATCGCCGCCGCCATCGGCACCTGGTACTGGCTGCACGGCGGCAACCCGCTAACTGGCATCGGCCCCTTCAACTGACCTTGCCGCACAACGCAATTGGTGCCCCTCGCCCACGGTGAGGGGCACCGCTCGTCTCATGGCGCTCGGACTTCAAGCGGCGTCCCACCTCGAACGAGATGGGACGCCGCTTGTCGTCAGAACCGGATCAGGGCACCTGGCGAACCGCGCCCTTATCGGCCGAAGTGGCCAATGCGGCGTAGGCGCGGAGGGCCGTGGTGACCGGGCGGATGCGGTCGACCGGCTGCCAAGGGCGTTCGGAGGCATCCATTTTCGCGCGCCGCTCAGCCAGGATCGCATCGTCTACCAGCACCTCGAGGGTGCGGGTCTTGACGTCGATGCGGACCTGATCGCCGTTCTCGATCAGGCCGACGGCGCCGCCCGCGGCCGCCTCGGGGGACATGTGCCCGATCGACAGACCCGAGGTGCCGCCGGAGAACCGGCCGTCGGTGATCAGCGCGCACTCCTTGCCGAGGCCCGCGCCCTTCAGAAATGCGGTGGGGTGCAACATCTCCTGCATCCCGGGACCGCCCTTGGGGCCCTCGTAACGGACCACGATCACATCGCCCGGTTTGATCTGCTTACCGAGGATCGCCGAGACCGCCGCCTCTTGGGATTCGACCACCACGGCCGGCCCCTGGAAGGAGAACAGCTCCTCGTCGATGCCCGCGGTCTTGAGGATCGCGCCGTCGGGAGCGATATTGCCGCGCAACACAACCAAGCCACCCTCGACGGTGTAGGCGTGCGCCTTGTCGCGGATGCAGCCGCCCTCGGCGTCGGTGTCCAGCGACGACCAGCGGTTGTCCGTGGAGAACGGCTCGGTGGTACGCACACCGCCCGGCGCGGCGTGGAACAGTTCGAGCGCTTCCTCGGATGCCTTGCCGGAGCGGATATCCCAGTTGTCGAGCCATTCGTCGAAGCTCTTGGTGTGCACCGTGGTCACGTCGGTCTCCAGCAGACCGGCGCGGCGCAGCTCGCCGAGGATGGCCGGGATGCCACCGGCGCGGTGCACGTCCTCCATGTGGTAATCGGAGTTGGGCGATACCTTGGACAGGCACGGCACCAGGCGGCTGATCTCATCGATCGTCTCCAGATCGAAGTCGATCTCACCCTCCTGCGCGGCGGCCAGGGTGTGCAGCACCGTATTGGTGGAGCCGCCCATCGCCACATCCAGTGCCATCGCGTTGCGGAAGGCCTTGGCATCGGCCACATTCCGGGGCAGCACCGAGTCGTCGTCCTCGCGGTACCAGCGGTTGGCGATATCGACGATCACCGTGCCCGCCCGCTCGAACAGCGCGTGGCGGGCCTGATGCGTGGCCAGCGTCGACCCGTTGCCGGGCAGTGCGAGTCCCAGCGCCTCGGTGAGGCAGTTCATCGAATTCGCGGTGAACATGCCCGAGCAGGAGCCGCAGGTCGGGCAGGCGCTGCGCTCGACCTCGGACAGCCCGTCCTCGCTGACATTCATATTGGCGCTGGCCGCGATCGCGGTGATCAGATCGGTCGGTGCCTGTGCGACACCGCCGACGACCACGGCCTTCCCGGCCTCCATCGGCCCGCCGGAGACGAAGACGGCCGGAATGTTCAGGCGCATAGCGGCATTGAGCATGCCGGGAGTGATCTTGTCGCAGTTGGAGATGCACACCAGCGCGTCGGCGGTGTGCGCGTTCGCCATGTACTCGACCGAATCGGCGATGATCTCGCGCGAGGGCAGCGAATAGAGCATGCCGCCGTGGCCCATCGCGATACCGTCATCGACCGCGATGGTGTGGAACTCCCGTGGTACGCCACCCGCGGCGCGCACCGCGTCGGCGACGATCTCGCCGACGTTCTTCAGATGTACGTGGCCCGGCACGAACTGGGTGTAGGAGTTCGCGATGGCGACGATCGGCTTACCGAAGTCGGAGTCGGTCATACCGGTGGCGCGCCAGAGCGCGCGAGCGCCCGCGGCATTGCGGCCGATGGTGGTGGTGCGTGAGCGAAGCGGTGGCATGTGTGGATCCTCGGGAGGTCGCGGGAGGCTGATGTGCGACTACGCAGATCTCGCCCGGCGGCACCGGGCGAAATCGACGGCCACCCACGTTACTCCCGCGGGTGCGCGGGACGACGTGCGGCCGCTGGCCGTCGACGGTGCGTTATCGCTGTCGGTCCGTGTTCGGGATGATGTCGCCGCGAGGGTGCTCGTCGGCGCGGACGGTGTCATCGGTCGTGTCGGTTCCGGCACCGTCGGTATTCACAGGTCCGGTGAGCGGGGGACGGGGATTGTCCGTGCGACGCGCTCACCGGATCGCGCATCCGTCAGCGAGCGTACCGGCGGCGGCCGCGTATCCCCGCCGCTGGTAACCGCTACGAATCGGAGTCTTGTGCCTCGGTCTCGGCGGCAGGTGCCTCGGTCTCGCTCTTCTTCGCCTCGGCCTCGCGCGCCTCGTACTCCGCCTCGCGCGCCGCGGCCTCCGCCGCGAACAGGTCCGGAATCCGGCCGTTCGCCGCGCGGATCAGATCGCGCAGCCGGTCATAGCTGACCGCGGGCAGTTTCACCTCGGTGTCATCGGTGAGCCGCGCCCGCACGAACCCGCGCTTGGGAATACTGACCCCCGCGATCTGCGCCCAATCGAGATGTCGCGAGCCGAAAACCGTGCGCAGCTCGAGCCCGTCCTCGGACACCGTGGTGCGCGTGCGCGCGATCCACACCGCCGCCGCGACCGGGATCAGTAGCAGCCACCACAGCGCGATCGGCCAGCCGACGAAGGCGAAGAAGACGCAGAACAGCAAGACGAGCACACCGAGGTAGGCCATCTGGGTAATACGGATGACCTGCGCCGTCTGCTTCGGCTCGGACGCTTCCGGCGCGCTACCCGTCGCCGATCCCGACTCGGGCGTGTGGGACGATTTAGCCGGTGGCACGGACTGATGCGGTGATGACACACCACCATCCTCGCATCATGGTGAACGGACTCGAGCACCCGCTCTGTCTCACATAATGAGACCTGTTTGACTGATCGACTCGCGCACACATACCGTCGAGCGCGTGAATCGAAACGAGTTGCTCGTAATCGGCCGGCGCGTCCAGCGTTGAGCCTGACTACCTGAGTCGAATACGTCAGCTCGCGTTGCGACGCGCCACCCTCGAACAGCCACGGCTGTCGGGGGCTTTTTTGTGTTCGGACATTGTCCGCGCAGGTGGCGCTCGCAAGGCACCGCGTGCACAGCAGTGTTGTCCGGGGTCAGAACAACAAGCAGTTAGGAACCAAGACGGTGAGCGCACCTACCGCCCGGCCAGGGCCTTCGGCCCGTAGGCCGGCGCCTGCGGCCAACCAGCCGCCCGCTGGCACTCCGATGAACGCGGCGAACCGCCGCCAGGTCCCGCCCGAGCGGGTCACCGGCGCGCAGTCCGTCGTCCGCTCGCTCGAAGAGCTCGGCGTCGATACGGTCTTCGGTATTCCGGGCGGCGCGATTCTCCCGGTCTACGATCCGCTGTTCGATTCCACCAAGGTTCGCCACGTCCTGGTCCGGCACGAGCAGGGCGCGGGTCACGCGGCCACCGGCTACGCCCAGGCCACCGGCAAGGTCGGCGTCTGCATGGCCACCTCCGGTCCCGGCGCGACCAATCTGGTCACCCCGATCGCCGACGCGCAGATGGACTCGGTCCCGATCGTCGCCATCACCGGCCAGGTCGGGCGCGGCCTGATCGGTACCGACGCATTCCAGGAAGCCGATATCTCCGGCATCACCATGCCGATCACCAAGCACAACTTCCTCATCACCGAGGGCATCGACATCCCGCGCATCATCGCCGAGGCGTTCTACCTGGCCGCTTCCGGTCGTCCGGGCGCGGTGCTGGTCGATATCCCGAAGGACGTGCTGCAGGCGCAGACCACCTTCAGCTGGCCGCCGGAGATGCGGCTGCCCGGCTACCGTCCGGTCACCAAGCCGCACGGTAAGCAGGTGCGCGAGGCCGCCCGGATGATCCAAGAGGCCAAGCAGCCGGTGCTCTACGTCGGCGGCGGTGTGATCAAGGCCGACGCCTCGCCGCAGCTGCTGGAACTGGCCGAGCTGACCGGCATCCCGGTGGTCACCACCCTGATGGCGCGCGGCGCGTTCCCCGACAGCCACCAGCTGAACATGGGCATGCCCGGCATGCACGGCACCGTCGGCGCGGTCGCGGCGCTGCAGAAGTCCGATCTGCTGATCACCCTCGGCGCGCGCTTCGATGATCGCGTCACCGGTCAGCTGGACTCCTTCGCGCCCGACGCCAAGATCATCCACGCCGATATCGACCCGGCCGAGATCGGCAAGAACCGGCACGCCGACGTCCCGATCGTGGGCGACTGCCGCGAGGTGATCGTCGAGCTGATCGAAACGCTCAAGGCCGATCCCGCAGGCACACCGAAGCTGGACCTCACCGCCTGGTGGAACTACCTCGACGGCATCCGCAAGAACTACCCGCTCGGCTGGACCACCCCCAGCGACGGCTCGCTCTCGCCCGAATTCGTCATCGATGCACTGGGCCGGCTGGCCGGACCCGACGCGATCTACTGCGCGGGCGTCGGTCAGCACCAGATGTGGGCCGCGCAGTTCATCAAGTACGAAAAGCCGCGCACCTGGCTGAATTCCGGTGGTCTCGGCACCATGGGCTACGCCGTGCCCGCCGCCATGGGCGCAAAGATGGGCATGCCGGACAAAGAGGTGTGGGCGGTCGACGGTGACGGCTGCTTCCAGATGACCAACCAGGAGTTGGCCACCTGCGCCGTCGAGGGTGTGCCGATCAAGGTCGCGCTGATCAACAACGGCAATCTCGGCATGGTCCGCCAATGGCAGACCCTGTTCTACGAGGAGCGCTACTCCAACACCGATCTCGGCACGCACACCCTGCGCATCCCCGACTTCGTCAAACTCGCCGACGCCCTGGGCTGCCACGGCATTCGAGTCGAGCGCGAAGAGGACGTGGAGGCCGCGATCCGGGAGGCCCAGTCCATCAACGACCGTCCCGTGGTGATCGACTTCATCGTCGGCAAGGACGCCCAGGTGTGGCCGATGGTCGCCGCGGGCACCGGTAACGACGAGATCATGGCCGCTCGCGGCATCCGCCCGCTCTTCGACGAGGACGAGCAGGCTTCCGAGCCCGCCGTCATCCATGAGGCGATGTTGCACGATAAGAACAAGGGGTCTCAGGAATGAGTACGACACACACCTTGAGTGTGCTCGTCGAGGACAAGCCGGGCGTGCTAGCTCGGGTCGCGGCGCTGTTCTCCCGCCGTGGCTTCAATATCGAGTCGCTGGCGGTCGGCGGCACCGAGCTCCCCGAGATCTCGCGCATGACCATCGTCGTCACGGTCGAGGACCTGCCGCTCGAGCAGGTCACCAAGCAGCTCAACAAGCTGGTCAATGTCATCAAGATCGTGGAGCAGGACGCCGACTCCTCGGTCGCCCGCGAACTGATCCTGGTGAAGGTGCGTGCCGACGCCAGCGTGCGGACCCAGGTCATCGAGGCGGTTACGCTCTTCCGGGCGAAGGTGATCGACGTTTCGCCGGACGCGCTCACCGTCGAGGCGACCGGAACCCGGTCCAAGCTCGACGCGCTGCTGCGGATGCTCGAGCCGTATGGCATCCGGGAGATCGTGCAGTCCGGTGTGGTGGCCGTGGGACGTGGCCCCAAGTCGATCACGGCTACGCGCTAACCGAACAACTTCCAAGCCTAAGAAGAAGAACGAGAAGGGAATCCACCAGTGGCAGTCGAGATGTTCTACGACGACGACGCCGACCTGTCGATCATCCAGGGCCGCAAGGTCGCTGTCATCGGCTACGGCAGCCAGGGCCACGCGCACTCGCTGAGCCTGCGCGACTCCGGCGTCGAGGTCCGCGTCGGCCTCGCTGAGGGTTCGAAGTCGCGGCCGAAGGCCGAAGAGGCCGGTCTGACCGTCGGCACCCCCGCCGAGGTCTCGGCATGGGCCGACGTGATCATGGTGCTGGCCCCCGACACCGCGCAGGCGTCGATCTTCACCAACGACATCGAGCCCAACCTGAAGGATGGCGACGCGCTGTTCTTCGGCCACGGCCTCAACATCCACTTCGGTCTGATCAAGGCTCCGGCCGACATCACCGTCGCGATGGTCGCCCCCAAGGGCCCCGGCCACCTGGTCCGTCGTCAGTTCGTCGACGGCAAGGGCGTGCCCGCCCTTATCGCGGTCGATCAGGACCCGAAGGGCGAGGGCCAGGCGCTGGCGCTGTCCTACGCCAAGGGCATCGGCGGCACCCGCGCGGGCGTCATCAAGACCACCTTCAAGGAAGAGACCGAGACCGACCTGTTCGGTGAGCAGGCCGTGCTCTGCGGTGGTACCGAAGAGCTCGTGAAGACCGGTTTCGAGGTCATGGTCGAGGCGGGCTATGCGCCGGAGATGGCGTACTTCGAGGTGCTGCACGAGCTCAAGCTGATCGTTGACCTGATGTACGAGGGCGGCATCGCCCGGATGAACTACTCGGTCTCCGACACCGCCGAATTCGGTGGCTACCTGTCGGGCCCGCGGGTCATCGACGCCGACACCAAGAAGCGTATGCAGGACATCCTGCGTGACATCCAGGACGGCAGCTTCGTCAAGCGTCTCGTCGCGAACGTCGAGGGCGGCAACAAGGAGCTCGAGGGTCTGCGCAAGGCGAACGCCGAGCATCCGATCGAGGTCACCGGCGCCAAGCTGCGCGGTCTGATGAGCTGGGTCGACCGGCCGATCACCGAAACCGCGTAATACGCGCGAACACCACAGTGGCCCATCCCGATTTGCTTGGGGATGGGCCACTGTTGTTTCGGCGGGTCGGCCATGCCGCAGTCGCGCATTTGCCGCTGCCGCGTACCTGAGCAAAATCAGCCTCGACCGGAGATCGTGATCGAGGAGTCTCGAACCAACGCCATAGTGGACCTCTGTGTTTGCGGGGTTCGAGGCCGTTCCGGATCGGCGTTTCTGGTCGGGATTCGCGGAAAACCGATACTTCTGGAGATACCGTCTGTATCCGATTCTAGTTGCATGGGTACTCCCAAATCGCAGGAAGGATCGGAAATCGTGCGCATCCGGATATTTGGATTGGCCGCAGCTTTGACGGGAACCCTCATTGTGGTCGTCGGCGGGACGATCGCCGCACCACACGCATGGACGCAACCGGCCGGGGAGAAATCGGTCGCGGAGGCCGGTGATTTCTACCTTCCACCGCCATCGCTTCCGGATGGGCGGGGCACCATAGTTCGCGCCGAACCGGCGCAGGTGGCAATGGGAATGGTCCCCGCCGCGGCGACGCGCCTCATGTACGTCAGCAGCGATACTCACGATGCGCCTACGGCGGTGGTAGGCACGTATCTGCAGCCGAACGTGCAGTGGACCGGCCCGGGCGAGCGGCCGCTGGTCGCGTACGCGGGCGGTACCAAGGGACAGGGCGATCAATGTGCGCCCTCGAAGTTGATGTCGCAGGTCGTCCAGGTCCAGCCTCCGTTGGACATAATCTTCGAATACGATCTGGTGGCAATCAGTTCGCTGCTCAGCCGCGGTATAGCGGTAGTGGTGACCGACTACCACGGCCTCGGTACGCCCGATGTGCATGACTATCTCAACCGGAAAGCGCAAGCGCACGCGGTACTGGACTCCGCGCGCGCTGCGCTGCAGTTGCCCGGCACCGGCCTCAACCCCGGCACGCCGGTCATTCTCTACGGGTATTCGCAGGGCGGTATGGCCTCCGCCGGTGCGGCCGAACTGCAATCGAGCTACGCCCCCGAGGTGAATGTGCGCGGCGCCTACGTCGGTGGGCCGGTGGTGGACGACGAATACTTCATCGGATACAACGACGGCCGCGCCGATATCGCACCGGCATTCGCCTGGATACTCAACGGCATTGCCGCCGACTACCCGGAAACCCGCCCGGTGCTCGACGCCGAACTCAACGACATCGGCAAGGCGATCTTGGGCGAAGCCCAGGGCAAATGCGCGGTCCCGTCCGGACTTGCCCAGCAGCATCGGCTTACGTCCGAGTGGACCACCAGCGGAGAACCGCTCACCGCCGTTATCGATCGGTCCCCGGCGTTGAAATCGGCGTTCGCCGAGCAGCGTATCGGCACACTCACCCCGGCCGTGCCGGTACTTGCCGCCTCGGCCACGAACGACGAGGGAGCGCCATTTGTGCCGGTGCGTGAAATGGCCGCCGGTTGGTGTGGTAGCGGCGTGCCCGTTCAGCTGGAATCGAACGCCGAAATTCCCCCCGTATCCGGACTCGTGGGCACCCACGTGATGGCGTTCTTCCCGTCACTGGCGGCCTCGCAGCAATGGTTGACCGATCGGCTTGCGGGCATGCCCGCACCGTCCAACTGCGCCGCGCTGCCGTAGAACTGCGATTTCGGTGCGTAATGCCCGGCGGCGGGCCGGTCCCAGGGCCGAAACCCGCCGCCGGGCACACTGATCGAGTATTGGATTCGATCTCCGGGCCGCAGCACCCCCTGGGCGCGGCTGGATTCACTCCTCGGCCAAGGAAATCCGCCAGGTCAGAAAGAGATTTCGAAAGATCGCCGCCTGGCGGCGCAGACATAGCTATTCTGGAGCGACAGTTCTACCGCAACGGATTTCGGCGGCCACTCTCTATCTATGTTGATCTGTTGGATGCCGAGGCGCCTATGTCGATCTTCGAGAGTACGGAAAGACGCGACCCCAAGCGGTATCTGTGGATACTGGGGTTGATCGCTCCGATTTGCTCGGTGTTTCCTTCACAACTGGTGGCCCGTACGGGCCTGGAAATGTTCTGGTGGATCGGTCCGATCATTGTGCTCGTGGTGATCCCGCTGCTGGACTGGGCGATAGGCAATGACGGGAGCAATCCGCGCGACGAGGACTACGAGGCCTTGTCCAACGATCGCTACTACCGGTGGTGCACTTACCTTTTCCTGCCGCTACAGTTCATCGGCCTGCTCATCGCGGGTTTTCTCTGGTCCAGATCCGCATTGAGCATATCCGACAAGCTGGGTTTGGCCGTGACGCTCGGATTCGTGTCGGGCATCGGAATCAACGCCGCCCACGAACTCGGCCATCGAGTCGAGCACCTCGAACGCTGGCTGGCGAAAATCGCACTGGCGCAATCGGGTTACGGGCACTTCTTCGTCGAGCACAACCGCGGCCATCACGTGCGCGTCGCGACACCGGAAGATCCGGCCAGTGCCCGATTCGGCGAATCACTGTGGGCGTTCCTGCCGCGCAGTATGATCGGCGGCTTCCGCTCGGCCCTCGTTTTGGAGCGTGAACGACTGTCCCGCAGCGGAAAGCGCTGGTTCAGCCGGGACAATCATCTGCTGCAGGCCTGGTCGATGAGTGCCGCGCTGTTCGGCACGCTGATCCTCCTCTTCGGGCCTATGGTGATCCCGTTTCTGGCGCTACAGGCGCTGATCGGCGCGGGGCTGCTCGAGACGGTGAACTACGTCGAGCACTACGGACTGCTCCGCCCGCGCGGTCGCAATGGCCACTACGCGCGCTGCTCCCCGCGCGACAGCTGGAATAGTGACCGTCTGGTCACGAACGTATTCCTGTTCCATCTACAACGCCACAGCGACCACCACGCGAACCCCGGCCGCCGCTACCAGACCCTGCGCAGCACTGAGGAGGCGCCACAGTTACCTGTTGGCTATGCCAGCATGATCCTGCTGGCCATCATCCCGCCGATCTGGCGCGCGGTCATGGACCGTCGTGTCCTGGCCCACTACGGCGGCGATATCACCCTCGTCAACGCCAAACCCCGAACCAGACGTCAGCGCATCTCCCCTCGCTCCGCCGGATACATGCGCTGACCGCCGCATCGGCGGGGCTGGCTACTCGCCCGTAGCATCCGATCGAGGTCACCGGCGCCAAGCTGCGCGGTCTGATGAGCTGGGTCGACCGGCCGATCACCGAAACCGCGTAGGTTTCCCGGGATGTGAAGGGCCCGTCCGCCATTCGGTGAACGGGCCCTTCGCCGTATCACCCCTGATAGGGCTCCACGGCGAATTCGACCTGGCCGGATTCACCGAGATGCGCGCCGTTGACGGTGACGGTGCTCTCGAAAGTGCCGAAGCCCGGTTGGAAAATGGACGATTTGGGGTCGCTGATCCAGTTGCCGGGACCCGTCGCATGGACGGTGCGCGATCCGGTTTCGCCGGTATCGACGTTGCGCCACTGCAGCGTCACGTCGAGGGCGCAGGCGCCGACGCCGATGATATTGGTATTGACCGTGAACGAGGCCGAACTCGGGTATCCCGGGCCGTGCACCGAGGAGTCGACCACCGCGATACACGCGCCGTTGGTGAGCGAGTAGATGGTCTGAAACTTATCGCCGGACGCGGCGGACGCGGGGGCGGCGACTGTGAGCAGCGCCGCCGCGGCGATGACACCGGTCGCGGGTAGGGCAAACACACTGGTGACTGATTTCATCTGAACCTCTGTCGAGTCGGAATGATCATGTCCGGTGCTGCGGCTCGAACCTTACTCGTCGCCGTGATCTGCGGCGCGATGTCGCTCACACCGCCGGTATCGGCAGGTCTGACTACTCGCCCGTAGCGGCGCGGGTGCCTACTGTGCTCGGGGACAACGGAGTCGGAACCATCGTCTGCCGAACAGATCGTGAGCCGTGACCATCACATCCACCACCACAGCCTCCGTCCCGAGCCCGGCATCAGCCGGGCGACGCTCCGAGGCGATCCACCGTTTTCTCGTCAAACCGGACGACGCTGGCATCACGGGTTCGGTCGACGGCGGCAAGCTACTCGAATGGATCGACAAGGTCGCCTACGCCGCGGCGGCCCAGTGGAGCGGTCGGTACTGCGTGACCGCCTACGTCGGCAACATCCACCTCGACCGGCCGATCGCGGTCGGTGAATTGGTCGAGTTGCACGCGAATCTCGTGCACACCGGCCGCACCAGCATGCACATCCTCGTCAGCGTCTATTCGTCCGATCCCACCCGCCGCAAGCCGGTCCAGACGGCACAGTGCCTGACCATCTTCGTCGCGATCGATGACAACCGGCGAACCGTCGAAGTGCCGCAATGGAATCCGTCGACCATTCTCGAGCAGCAGCGGCATCGGCAAGCGCGGGCCCGGATTTCGGTGCGCAAACGTATCGAAGAGGCGATGGCCGCGCAGCACTACACGGCCGAGGGCACCGCGCCGAGCGCCACACTGCGATTCCTGTCGGCACCGTCGGATATCAACTGGGGCGGCAAAGTACACGGTGGTCGCACTATGGGCTGGATCGATGAGGCGGCCTACGTCTGCGGCGCCGATTGGGTCGGCCAGCAGGTCATCACGTCCTACTTCGGCGGGATCCGCTTCTACCAGCCGATGGTCATCGGTCACATCGTCGAGGTCACCGCTCGACTGATCCACACCGGACCGCGCAGCATGCACGTCAGCGTGCACGTGACCGCCACCGACACCCACTCCGACCAACCGGCGCTCGCCGCGCACGGGCACGCCGTCGTGGTGGCAGTCGAGAACAACGGCAAGGCGCGCTCCGTTCGCCAGTGGACCCCGGTCTCCGACGAAGACCGCGCACTCGACGCACACGCCCGCCACCTCATCGAACTGCGCGCCGAGGCGGAGCCGTTCACCATGGCCAGTGACTTGCCTGCGGACGCTGAACCCAATTACTTCCGCGCACCCATGCCGTGAGTCGTCGCGGCGGGTCCGTCGGTGTTCGCGGCTTGTAGTCAGCGCTCGGTGTGGGCCTGATTACCGGGGTTGAGCGGACTCTCAACTATTGTGCTTGTGGCCGAAAATACCGTGCGCCGAGCATATTCAGGGAATTTTCGGCCGGCAAGCCAACGGCCGGCACCTGTGTGGTGCCGGGCCGTTGTGCAGCGCGATCAGCTGCTGCCGAGGGCTCCACGCGGGAACAGATGGCGGGGGACGCGCCACGGATCGTCCCACCGGTTGTCCCAGCGATCGCAGTCGTCCCAGCGGCCGGGGGAGTGGCTCCAGTTGTCGAAGAAGTCGGGGCGGTCGCAGTCCCAGCGGTCGTGCCGGACATCGGTGACACTGGGACCCGAGCCGACCGGATCGGCCGAGGCCGGAACCGCCAGCGCGGTCAGGGGGATCGCGACAATCGCGCCGGCGACGGCCACACGTGCCATCCTCCGGCGGGGAGCGGACTTGCTTGTCGAGAACAACGTCAATCCTTCCTATCTGCGGCGAACTGCGCGTTCGCCATCCCCCACTGCCCATTCACCCTCTGCCGCATTCGCCTGAAAGGCCAGAGCTCGCACGGGATTCGAGGGAAGAATCAGCCTTTGGAATGACAATTCCCCTAGCCCGCGACATATCGGCCTCAGGGTTCGTATAGCCCGCTAACGCATCGGCCGCCCTCACCGCCGCGATTCCGCCGCTCTAGACTTGCTACCGATGAGTAAGTTCTTTGGCTCGGTCGACGACGTGACGCGGCGGCTCACCGACGCCGGATACCTGCCCTCCACCGATATCGCCACCGCGGTCTTCCTCGCCGGTCACCTGGGCAAGCCCCTGCTGATCGAGGGACCCGCGGGCGTCGGCAAGACCGAGCTGGCCAAGGCGATCGCCACCGCGACCACCTCCGACCTCGTGCGCCTGCAGTGCTACGAGGGCATCGACGAGGCCCGCGCCCTCTACGAGTGGAACCACGCCAAGCAACTGCTGCGCATCACCGCCACCGATAACGAAGGCTGGGACAGCACCCGCGACCACGTCTTCACCGAAGAGTTCCTGCTGCAACGTCCGTTGCTGGCCGCAATCCGTAACCCGCATTCGACGGTGCTGCTCATCGACGAACTCGACAAGGCGGATGTAGAGCTCGAGGGCCTACTGCTCGAGGTGCTCGGCGACTTCCAGATCAGCATCCCGGAACTCGGCACCGTCACCGCCCTGCGCAAGCCCTTCGTCATCGTCACCTCGAACGCCAACCGCGAACTCTCCGAAGCGCTGAAACGACGCTGCCTCTACCTCCACATCGACTATCCGACAGCGGAATTGGAACGGGCGATCGTGCGGCTGAAAGTGCCGGAGCTGGACGAGACGTTGGGGGAGCCGGTGGTTCGCGTTGTCGGCGCGTTGCGTGAGCTGTCGCTGCGGAAGGCGCCGTCCATCGCCGAAACCGTCGATTGGGCAAGGACTCTCGTCGCTCTGCGTGCCCGCAACCTCACTGGCGCGGTCGTGCGCTCCACCTTGGGCGTCCTGCTCAAGTACCAAGCGGACCACCGCATCGCGATCGAGCGCCTCGAATTGCCCGAGGCCCGTGAAGGCCAAGCGTCATGACGGCGACGCTGGGCATCCATTCCTATCCTGATTCAGCGGGATCCCGCGGATTCGGCTCAGGAATTGGCGCTCGAAGCGATCACATCGAGTCGCCTTTTATGACATCGCGGCGCGGACCGATCCGGGCGGAGTCGTGTCGTGACCACTCGTAGCACACGCGGCACTGCGCAGCCTCCCGCCGACGCGATGACCGACCGCCTCGTCGAGTTCGTCGGCCTCCTGCGCGACCACGGAATCGCCGCTGGCCCAAGCGAAACCATCGACGCCGCGGAAGCGATGCTCGCCCTCGGTCTCGCCGACCGCAACCGCTTGCGTTCCGGCATGGCCGCCTGCCTACTGCGCCGCAACGGCCAACGCGCCGTCTTCGACCAACTCTTCGACCTCTACTTCCTGACCCCGGATCAGCCTCAGCTCTCGTCGACGCCGGAATCCATTGACGCACTCCGTGATCGCGTGGTTTCCGCACTCGCCCAAGACGATCGCGCGGCAACAGCCGACCTCGCCCGCCAAGCCCTCACAGAACTGGGCGCGTACGGGGGAGCGGGCACCGGCCAGACCTCCGCCCCCGTCACCACCGCCTCCGGCGCAGGCTGGTCCTCCTACCTGACCATGAAATCCCTACGGCCAGAGGACCTCATCGCCCGAATCGTCGCAGGCATGGGCGGCAACAGCGACCTCGACACCACCGTCCACACCATCGAAGCCAACCGCCGCCTCAACGCTTTCCGCACCGCCGTCCAAACCGAGGCCCGCCTACGCTCCGCCCAACTCCGCGGCACCGAATACATCGCCCGCCGCGGCGTCCAATCCAGCACCGACCAAGTCGACTTCCTCGGCGCCCGCGAACAAGACCTAGCCGAAATGCGCCGCCTCGTAAACCCTTTGGCCCGCAAACTCGCCACTCGCCTAGCCGCCCGCCGCCGCAAATCCGTCCGCGGCCAAATCGACATGCGCCGCACCCTGCGCCGCTCCATGGCCACCGGCGGCGTCCCGATCGCCCCCGTCCTCCGAGCCCGCAAACACGGCCGCCCCGATCTCGTTGTCCTAGCCGACCTTTCAGGCTCCGTAACCGGCTTCGCGGAATTCACATTGCAGCTGGTCCAAGCCTTGCAAGACCAATTCAATAAGGTCCGCAGCTTCGGCTTCATCGACACCTGCGACGAAATAACAAGCTTCTTCACCCCCGGCGAACCGCCCACCCCCGGCACGGCCGCCCGAATAGTCCGCAACTCCAACGTAGCCCGCTTCGGCAGCAGCAACTACGGCGAAGCCCTCCAAGGCTTCGTAGACAACTACCTCGACGCCCTCGGCCCGCGAACCTCGTTGTTGATCCTCGGCGACGCTCGAACCAACCGCACCGACCCCAATCTCGCTGCCCTGCAAGCGATGTCCGACCGAGCCAAGCACGCGTACTGGCTGAACCCAGAGCCCTCCCGCTCCTGGTCCACTGGCGACTCCGCAGCAGATGTCTACGCCGAGCGCATCACCATGCACGAATGCCGCAACGTCAAACAGCTAGCCGAGGTAATCGCCCGCCTCTTGCCTACCTGACCAGGCAATAAGATCCTGATAGTCACGGTCATCGGCCGCAAATTCGGCCGCGAATACGCCAAACCTGTCGGCTACGCCGAACACAACGGCCACATGCTCATCGGTACCGCCGCCAACTGGCGCCGCAACCTACGACCAGGTACGCCGGTCCGTATCCGGCTACGCGGCAAGGACATCCAAGCCGTCCCGGAAATAGTCGCCGACGGCCTCCAAGCAGCTGCCCTCTACCGCACAATCCTCACCCACAACCCAACCCACGGCCGCTTCGCTGGCACCGCCCTCGAACCGGACGGTGGTGTAAACCTCACCGATCTACGCCGCGCCCTATCGAACGGCACCGCAGTTGTCCGCCTTCGCCGCGCGGCGGCCGCAGCGGCCAGGTTCGAGCGTATCCTGAGTCCGAATCACGGGAGCTGCGATGTGTAACAACCGTCCGCAATCCTCGGATCTCTGGCTAGAGGTCTCGGCTGGATTTGTTGACGCAGTGGGGTGGATATGGCAGAAGAGTGGCAGTTCGACGTCCCGACGACGGGCAGCAAGTTCCTGCCACCCGACGCCAGATATATGGAGGCCCTGAGCAGCCAGGGATACGGATTCGAAGCCGCCATCGCCGACCTCGTGGACAACTCCATCGACGCAGGCGCCAAGGATGTGGTCATCCATTTCCTACGCGACGGCGACGCCCTCGTCAGCTTGTTGGTAATCGATGACGGACGTGGCATGACCGACGAGGAGCTCGACGTCGCGATGACGGTCGGCGGTCGACATCACTACTCGCCTACTGCCCTCGGCATGTTCGGCACCGGCCTGAAATCGGCGTCGCTCAGCCACGCGGCCGCAGTAACCGTAACCAGCAGAACCCGCAAAACCAGGCCCGCAGGCCGACGTTGGGTAATGGAACGAGCCGTCACCGGCTTTCAATGCGACATCGTCGAACCGCGGTACGCCCAGACGCTGATCGACCGCTACCAAGACTGTCCGATCATCTGGCAGGGCACGGTGATTCGCTGGGATGGCGTCAAGAACTTCCCTCAGCACGGCGGTGGTGGACAAACCGATCGCTACCTGCATCGCACCATCAACAAGCTCGGCCTGCACCTCGGCTTGCAGTTGCACCGCTTCCTCCTGCGTGACGACTTCAACATCACCATTGCTGTCGAGGACATCCGCTCCCGCGATGTATACATGAACTTCGGTGTCGTACCGCTCAATCCGTTCGGCTACCCGGTCACTGGTCACCGGGACTATCCCCGCACCTTCGTGGCCGAGGTCCCGTCGATCGGCAGGGTTGAACTGACCGCCCACATCTGGCCGCCGAAATCCTCACTGGACGAATACAAGTCCGTTGGGTCGGTGCTGGAGCGCCAGGGCTTCTACTTCTATCGCAACGGTCGCATCGTTCAGGCGGGCGGCTGGAACAACGTCCGCCAGCCTGAGCCATATCTGTCGCTGGCCAGGGTCGACGTCGACCTGCCCGCAGACGCGGGTGACGTCTTGCGACTGAGCGTGAAGAAAGAAGGTGTCGAGGCCACACCGGAATTCGCGTCTGCGGTAGAACGCGCACAAGACGCGAGCGGTCGCGCTTTCACCGAATACATCGCAGATGCCCAGCTGACGTACCGAGAGGCGCGGAAACGATCAGGCACCCAACGTAAGCCGGTGATCCCACCGGGCACCGGATTCGCCCCGGCGGTCAAGGAATCCATCGAAGAAGAGCTGCCGATCCTGCCCGGTGAACAGCCAATCGCCGCCCAGTGGCGCAAACTAGCAGGTGACGTCTTCTTCGACATAGACCGCGACACCCGAACCATCGCACTCAACCGACGCTACCGCGCCGCCATCCTCGGTGGCCGCGGAGGAACCCTCAACGACGCCCCACTGCTGAAGTCGCTCATGTACTTTCTCGTGCACGACATCTTCGAAACGGAATTCAGCGGCCCCCGAGTCAAGGACAACCTCCAACTCTGGCAATCCGTCCTCGTCTCGGCCGCCCGAGCCGAGCTTAACCAGCTCGACGACGAGTCAGGAGAATCCGGATGACCGAAGGGGGAGCGCTGCGCATCGCACTGCATGGCGCGGTGCTTGCGGATATGGGCGGCAGCAGGCCGAAAAGGCTGGCCAAGGCGATGGCCTATCAGGCCGAGGACATGCCGCCCGAGGTTGAAGTCCACGCTCATGAGGACGATTTCCGGGAGGCACTACTAATCTCCGCGCCTAGTGATCGCCTGGTGGACATGTGGCGAAAGCAGATGACGCAGTGGGATTTCGCCGAAGACCCCGTGTGGTCGTCATCGGGCGCCCGCACCGACGCGCGCCGTGCCGACATCTACCGCCTCCTCGATCTCGAACGAGGAACCTGCAAATTGCTCGAGGCACTGGTCCCGGTCTCAAAAGCCGTTCCGCCGGTGGTGATCAGCGACAAGTTCGCCCCGTGGTACACCCCCGCATCACAACAGGGACGCCCCTGGTATTGGCCGTCGTACATGGGGCTGTTGACCAAGAAGGGCTGGTCCGCCGAGTCCATCTCAGCGCTCGACGTCGCTACCGATAGCGTCGTCGAACGTCTCACGGACCCCACCCGTGTCGATGCCTACCAATCGAAAGGCCTTGTCGTCGGCTACGTCCAGTCCGGCAAAACTGCCAACTTCACCGGTGTAATCGCCAAAGCAGTCGACGCTGGCTACCGACTCGTCATCGTCCTCGGTGGCACCCTCAATCTGCTTCGTGGCCAAACTCAACGCAGGCTCGATATGGAACTTGTCGGACGCGAGAATATCCTGCGCGGCGCAAGCGAATTCGAATCCGACTACGCCGACGATCCCGAGTGGATCCGTCGGAAGTTCGTGGAGTTCGGTGGTCTGCCTTCGGTATTGGGTGGCTTCGATATCGTGCGCATGACGACCAGGAACGACGACTACAAGAGCCTGCTCCAAGGCATCGTCGCTCTTGAGTTCGAGAAGCAGGAACCGGCCCTGCCGTTATACGACGCGCGCAACCTGTACCGTTCCTCTGCCCGGTTGATGGTGGTCAAGAAGAACAAGGCAGTACTCGCAAAGCTCGTCAAAGACCTCAACAAGATCAAGACTCCGCTGTCCGACATCCCTGTGTTGATCATCGACGACGAATCGGACGAGGCTTCGGTCAACACATCTCGATCGAAGCCGAATGTTGATCGTACCGCGATCAACCAGAAGATCTCCGAGCTCTTGAAGATGTTGCCCCGCGCGCAGTACGTCGGCTACACCGCGACTCCATACGCCAACGTCTTCATCGATCCGAGCGACTCCGCCGACATCTTCCCCAAGGACTTCATTGTCTCGCTCCCGCGTCCTTACGGATATATGGGTGCCAGCGATTTCCATGATCTCGACTCCGATGTCGCTGAGCCGGACCGCTCCATCCTGAATTCGAACGAGAAAGCCTTCATTCGCGACGTAGTCGTCGAGGACGACGATGATGCGACTTGCCTACAACAGGCGATGGACATGTTCGTGCTCACGGCAGCGATGAAGCTCTACCGTGAGGCTCAGGGCCTCGGCGATCGCTACTTCCAGCACCACACCATGCTGATCCACGAATCCAGCTGGATCGATGTTCACCGCGAACTACTCGGCCGAGTCACCAAGTTGTGGTTGGACTCAGGGTATTCCGGCCCAGCCGGACATCAGCGGCTTCGTGCGCTCTTCAACAGTGACCTTGCACTCGTTTCAGAGGTGCACGCCGTAGGTCAGGCCGTTCCGAATTCGTACGACGAGCTGATGCCATACGTCAGTCCGGCTGTGGTGCGCATCGGCGGCGACGATAAGCCGATCATCGTGGTCAACGGTGATAAGGACCTGGAAACCGGCGAAGCGGATTTCGACAAGCGGTCTATATGGAAGATCCTCATCGGCGGCCAGAAACTATCTCGTGGATTCACGATCGAAGGCCTGACGGTCTCGTACTTCCGTCGGCGGGCCACCAATGTGTCGGCTCTGATGCAGATGGGTCGCTGGTTCGGGTTCCGTAAGGGATACCGCGATTTGGTGCGGTTGTACATCGGGCGAGAGGAAGTCGGCCCACGCAAACAGGGAGTCGACCTGTATAAGGCATTCGAGGCCGTCTGCCTAGACGAGGAGAGCTTCCGCGGTGAGCTGGCGCAGTACGCCGTGCTGGTCGACGGAGAGCCACAGGTGACGCCCGCTCAGGTGCCACCGTTGGTTGCCCAACACCTGCCGGGCCTCAAGCCGACGAGTCCGAACAAGATGTACAACTCCCGATTGGTCGAGATTCAAAGCCCAGGACAGTGGGTGGAACCGACGGCGTACCCGACGGCGGCGCCGGACTTGCGCCACAACACGCGCCTGTGGATGCCGGTATTAGAAGCACTCTCCGCCGAAACCACCAGTCTTGCTTACAACTTCGAAGACCCGAAGAAGACGCATGCCTACCCGGCTTTCACCGGCAGGCTGGATGCAACCGAGTTCCTCAGTTTGGTCGATGCTTTGAAATGGCGAGCTCCAAGTCAGTTCGCCCCACACCTCCAGTACCTCCGCCAGATCACGAACGAGGGCAATCCTCTCGTTGACGATTGGGTCGTCCTGGCGCCCCAACATCTTCGGGGCGGGAATCGGATCGAGCTCGGCACCGCAGGCCGCACGTTCTCGTGGTTCGGACGTGAGCGACGTCGCAATCCGTTGTTCGGTGTGATCAGCGACCCCAAACATCGTGGAGTCGCGTACCGAATTGCCGGGGCGTTGGGTGATTCCAGCGAAACGAATACCGAGCGGTTGGTTGGGGATCGGCGCGGGGTCGTTGTGCTCTACCCAATCATCGAACCGAGTCAACCAGCAGAGACAGGTGCCGTTGGGCCGTTCGATGCAGCTCGCGTCGTGATGGCCTTCACCTTCGTCGCTCCGGCGGGTGCACTGCGTGGCGAAGAGCGTGTCGTCCGGTTCACCACGATCGATTCGTCGACTGATACCCCGATAATTGATGCCACAGGTGCGTAGGACCGTCGCCAGAGCTTCAATATGTTCAGACCAAGGCGAGGCACGTGTGCGGCTCCCGAAGATGGCTCTCCTTCGAACTCAGAGTATGGACACCGAATCGGTGAGGTGCGGCGCGTGATCCGCGCCCGCCGGCTATGATCTTGCAGTATGGCGTCAGATGCGGGGGAGGCTGCACCTGCCCAGATGATCGACCTGTTCGCGGGTCCCGGTGGTATGGACGTCGCCGCGCACTGGCTGGGGATCTCGGTCCACGGCGTCGAATGGGACGACAACGCTTATGCGACAAGGGAAGCTGCGGGATTACTTACATCGCACAAGGATGTCCGCGACCTAGGGCCGGAGTTGTTTTCGAAGGCGAAAGTGCTCGCTGGGGGTCCGCCGTGTCAGACATTCTCGGTTGCTGGATCCGGTGTCGGCCGTGAAGCACTCGACGAGGTGCTCAACTTCGTCGATCGTATGGGGGCAGGCGATAAGACGGTCAAGGTCGAACTGAAGAAGCTGCGAGACGAGCGCACCGGCCTGGTCCTGGAACCGTTGCGGTGGGCACTCGACGCTTTCGATATCCATGACTGTGCGTACGAAGTCATTGTCCTGGAGCAAGTTCCGGCGGTACTCCCGGTATGGGAACGAATGGCATCGGTACTCGAGACGAGGGGATACAAGGTTGATACCGGTATTCTCCGAACCGAGCAATTCGGTGTGCCGCAGACTCGTCGTCGCGCGATCCTGGTGGCCCACTTGCATCGCCAGCCGCAGCTTCCGGAACCAACACATAGGGTCTTCCGCCGAGGTGATGTGAAACCTGCCGGGGATGCTCATCTGCCTAACTGGTTGACCATGGGGCCAGTGCTGGAGCCGGACAAAGAATTTGTTGTCGTTTCCAATTACGGCTCAGGTGGTGATCCGAAAGCGCGCGGTGAACGTCGTTTCGACGAGCCCGCCTATACGGTGACTGGAAAAGTTTCACGGAACAAGATGGTCACTCTCGATGGACGATACCTCAGAAATCTGGACACTCGCGACTCTGGACGCTTGCAGACATTTCCGCACGACTATCCCTGGTCCGGCAAGGATGTTGCTCAACAGGTCGGGAACGCCATGCCGCCACGGTTAGCGGTTCATGTTCTGAGCTGGGCAATTTTCGATCAGGCGCCGAACGAGGACGCTTTGAATGCTGTCGTCGCGGATGATTGGGAGAATTCCAAAGGTGGGGTACGGCAGGAGTTGCTTGGCGTCGGGGATGCTATAGAAGATAAGTGTTCTGGAGCTTTGTTCGCTATCGACTCGTGAACCGTTTCCATGGGCTACCGATCGAACTCGGTCGAAATTGCTGAATCGGCGACGCGGCGTGGAGGTAGGAGCGGAGATGGGATTCCAGACCAACTCAGTGCCAGGCGTTCCCGTGCTCGGGAGCCTGCGACATAGAGAACACACCGGAGCCGATGCTCTGCCTGCTGTCGTTCGAACCCTTTCAGTTTGCGCACGTAGTAGGGCGGGAATGTTTCCGCGCTGAGCTGAGGTAGGGCGACTGCCCGAAACTCCAGTCCCTTGGCTCGGTGCATTGTCATCACCCTGACCGTATCGCCGAGGTTTTCCTCGTCGGTTCGTTCATTGATCTCGACGTTCGGAATGCCTTCCGCGGTCAGCGCCTGACGGATGTCATTGACCTGCCGGTGCTCGAACGCGCACACGGCGATGTCGGCGAGTGCGTAACCCTCCTCATGTCTGCTACCGATCCACTTCGTGATTCCCTGGAGTTCAGCGGCTTCGGAGGCGAAGCCGCGTATGTCGAGCTCCGGGCCGCTGAAGACCGACCGCGCGCCTGCCAAGGTCTCGGTGGCGAGGTCGAGGTCATCGACCTGCTTGTCGATGACCTCCAAGCACCAGCCGAGAATCTCCTTGGACGTCCGGTAGTTGATGGTCAGTCTGCGCGATCGACCTTTTGTCTCGATATCGAAGCGCGACAAAGGGATGGCTTTTCCGTAGATCCGTTGATGTGCGTCTCCGACGATGAACAGGTCATCGGTGTCGGTCGGGATCAATGTGCGCAACAGTTTCCAGTGTGCCGGATGTAGATCCTGTGCTTCGTCGATTACCGCGTGCCGATATGCGAACTGCGCGCGCAACGTATCGTCGGTGTCCACCATGGCGGTGGCACGCGCCGCGAGTTGGGTGAATGTCATGAGGGCGCTTGAACCCATGAGTCGCTCGAACTGCTCGATGACTTGCCAGACATCGACCCGCTGAGAGCGGCTCAGTCGCTCACTGCGTCCGCTGCGCGCGACCCGGAGATAGCCTGCTTCAGTAGTGATCGCATGGCCCAACACGACCTGTGACCATTCCTCGGCGAGGAATGCCGGATCCCATGTTCGAGTGGCGGCCAAGGCCGCCCTGGACCAGATGTCGCGGATCCGGGGATCGTTGTCGGAGACAAATGTAGCGGTCCCAGCGGCAATGCGACCGATATCGGTCGCGACGACGACGCGTCGAGCCAGCGCGTCGATGTTCACGACATCGATGTTTCTGAGCACGTTCGGACCGGCCAACTGCTTCAACTGGCTCTCGATCGAAAGCGCGAGATTCTTCGTGAATGTGGTGAAAAGTACCTTCTGCGTGGATGAATGGAGCCGATTTCCGAGGAAGCGTGCTCGGTGTACCGCTGTGACCGTCTTTCCGGTGCCAGCGCCGCCGGTCACTCGGAAAGGCCCCTTCCATCCGGTGTGCGTGGCCAGCTTTCGCTGGAGTGGATGCAGCCACACCCGCCACTTGGCGAAATCACCTTCCAACATCCTGCGCAGTTCGTCACCGGTGTCGACATCGACCGTGCTGAAACTCAGCCGTGACAACGGTCGTTGCAGGGCGATGGCAAAGTCGTCGACGTCGATGTGGCCCGGATCCTCCACAACGAGGTCGCGCCATACCTCGTCCGGGCTTCTGCCGCAGGCGAGATCGAGCACCGCGTTGCCTTGCGACGCGGGCAGGGCGGTGATGATCTGTTCGAGCGCATCCTCGTCGGTGAGAAGTTTCAGCTGCGCTGCGACGGTTGGGTCTACGCCGAATCGTTCGATGTCCGACTGGCTCACGGTTGCCGAGATCAGCGTAGTCGTGGCTCTGTTGACTGCCGGCTTCCGGCGTGCCTGATCAACTGCTTCGTCGAGCGCGGTGGCGTCGAACAACTCGGCTGCTCCGGTCTTGGCGTTGACCTGCAGCGTGAGTTTCTGCGCATACTCGTACGCCTCGTCGTGCTTCTTAATGGCGACCAGGTACAACGCCGGGGGATCAGCGCTCTCACCCGCTGCTAGGAGGACGGCGCGATACTGGTCGTTCACTCGAGCCGTTCGAACGTACTTGGTGGCTGCAGCTTTGGGTTGTTTGAGGTCCAACCCCGCTGACTCGGGCTCCTGCTGCATTTTGAGGATGAAGGGCATCACCCTGTTGCGGACACTGCCGTCCAAAGCAGCGAAGGATTTGTGAAACAGATCGTGGATCAGGACCTGAGTCTTCATGGTTGTCCCTACCAGCCGAGGTAACCGCTGAAGATACCTTCGGATTCTTGATCATCCTCATGTGTGCCGAAAAGCAACGCGCGGTCGAGATAGGTGTTGTTGAGCTCGCACGATGTTTCCGGCACGAGCACACACGCATGGCAGGCAGCCAGATTCAAGGCATCGACGCCCGACCCCTTCGCTTCGATGCACACCGGATCGGCCGAGCACCACGACAGGCGAGTCAAACCTTCGCGCAGTGCACTTGCAAATCGGTCGGGCTCCGCCTGCGAGGCTACGCCGCCGAGGCTGCCCGCGGAGTCGGAACTTGCTGTGTAGACGAGTATTCCAGCGACGTCAGTATCGACAAACAACCGTTCACGCAGTGACGCCGCAGGATAGCCCGCATCGAGCGAGAGTTGGTCGATGATCACGTGTGCGAGTGTGTGCAACGCGACCTGGACTATGTCCACACCAGGTGCCTCTGGCCTCCCATACTCGCGCGCTCGCGCATCGGCGGCCCGCTGCAGAGTCAGACGCCGGTCTGTGGCGAATGGTTTCTCTGCCCATTCATCGAGATCGTCGCGGTCGAACGCGATGAAGATGCCTTCGCCGATGACTTCGATCGCGGGCAGCCAATGGCTCTGGGTATGGGAGAGTTCGCACAGGGTCTCGGTATCGGGTGCGATGGCGCCTTCCAGTCGTGAGAACCCATACAGTGCACGGACTTCGCGCAACCGAGTTACTTTCCTGACCTCGGTGACAACGGACGGTAGATCGTTATCCAACGTCATCGGAACACACACAAAGTCAGATCCGGTCTCGCCGCTGTCGGCGCGTCCTTCCATCAACGCCTTGAACTCTTGTCGGCGGAGCATCTCCTCGTCGATGTCCGCGCCATTCATTTCGCCTCGGCGTCGCTCGATCTCGCCGACGATGTCCTCCACGGTGAACTGTCCTCGGGAAGCGGCGGCGAAGTTGTCGAGCAGTTTGTCGGTCACCGCATCGGGATCGTGCAGCGCGGTCCAATGCTTGTCCACAAACTTCGACAGTGCCTCGGAATACGGTGGGATCGAGATTGCCGAGCGGACAGCGGGAAACCAGACGTTCGATGCACCACGCTGTACGACCTTGGGTACTTCGGCGCAGTCCTGCGTATGGTCGGGTCCGAGCCACGGGCGTGCGCCTTTGCAGGGGCCGAACTCCGCAAGGGCTTTCGGTGCTGTTGCCCCATCCAACGACCTGGGCGGTACCCCGCAATTGCACTCGAGTACGAGGTCGGCCAGTGACGAGGTTCGACCGAGCGCCTTCAGCTTCATCTCGTGCTTGGTTTCGGCGCCTGCCTGTCCCTTGTGCAGCCAGCGGTAGTAGGGGAACTCACCGATATGTCCGCGTAGGCACGCGACGATCAGACGAAAAGGCGTGAGATCCGGCTTGTCCCGGCATTGAGCGCATTTCGCGACGTTCCAATCGCGGGCTAGATCCTGCATCGAGCCGATGCGTCGACAGGACGGACACACCTGCGTTGCCGGGAACCGAATCACCGGGATATCGCGGGGGGTGCCTGCAGGTGGCGACTTCAATTCGTGCACATGCAGGGAACGGGCAAGCCGTGGCTCGCTGACCGTAGTGGCTCGTTCGGCTTTCCACTCGTCCAGTCCAACGATCATGAAACTCGTTGTCTCGTAAGGGAACAGTCCGCCGATCCCGTAGGTACTCAGCAGCTGACTTCGCCGTGCCTTCGCGCCGATCTTCACGAGTTTCTCCTCATCGCGTATGGGAACAATCCGCTTTCGGCGTCGACGTCGCGCATGCTCTGCAGAGTCGGCCACGGGGCGTGCTTCTGCGAGTAGTCGATGGACTCGTCGGTCAGCGCCTTGGCGGGCTCGACCAGTAGGGCTGCCTCGGTATTCGAGTTGCGGTACCGCATATTCGGCTTCGCGCTACCCTCGTCAGCCCACACTTCCAGCAAGCCATGGATCTGTTCGCGAGTTGCCTCACCTTCGTCCGAGGCAACCTGTGCTGCCCGCCGAACCACGATCGCTGCAACTTCTTGCAGCTCATCCCAGTACCTTCCGGCGAGCGAGGCTGCGTTGTCCGCGGTGAGTGCGGGGACGAGCAACCGTGCCAGTGATACCAGAACACCGTGTAGGCCTCGGTCGCGGGCGCGCGCTGCGAACGGTGTTGCGCTAGTGGCTTCGACCGCACGATAGAGCGCCTGATGATAGGGGATGAAGTTCTCGTAGTGCGAACGATCTCGAGATCGTGCGCTGTTGAAAATAGCGACGACCAGGCCGGGGTGCCGTCGGCCGATCCGACTGGTGGCCTGGATATATTCAGCACTCGATTGTGGCTGCCCCATCACGGCCATCAGTCCGAGCCGGTCGATATCGACGCCGACCGAGATCATGTTGGTTGCCAGGACGACATCATCGGGTTCCCCGTCCTTGAGGCTCTTCTCGATCTGCTTGAGCCGCTCCGGAATTTCGGACGAGGCAACCCGGCTTGTCAGCTCGTTGAGCGGTCCCAAGGGGCGCGCCGATGTCTGTTTGCGATTGGCCACCAAGCCGAGTCGTTCGCGCACATCGCCCTCGACCTGCAGATTCGCACTGCCCAGGACACGCAGGCTGTTGAAATACCCCAACAGCGTCCAGTATGGGTCGCGTGTCTGATCGTCGCCGACGGTATCTGCTGCGGCTTGCAACAATGCCGTGTACACGCGCACCAGCAACGTCGCGTGGCTGGCGCCTGGCGCCATAATCCCCACGTATTCTCGCGTTCCGAGTGCATCCCGGGGGGCCGGCTCCGCGAAGAAGGACCTATCGGGATCGATGCCGGGCGGCGGGAACTGCTGTGCTGATCTGGCGAAGACTGATTCGATCTGCTTTTCCGCTCGCCGGATGGTTGCGGTAGAGGCAATCACCTTTGGGAGCCCGTAAGTGCTTACGTCGCCGAGGGATCGCACGGAACACGCCGCGTCGATAGCTGTTTCGTACAGGCCGACCATGGAACCCAGTGGACCGGAGATGAGATGGAGCTCATCCTGGATGATCAGATCCGGGGGTGAACCGTCGTCGTCGCGTGCAAACAGCTTGCCGACATCGGGATTCCAGGCCATCATTGCGAATTTGTCGACAGTGCCGAGAATCAGTTCCGGGCGGGCGTTGTAGATATCCTCATCGACCACATGAACCGGAAGACCTTCGGCAAAGTCACAACCCTGGTTTCTGCAGGCGATTCGGAGATGGCGCTCCGGCCGAAGTACCACCGCATAGTTGGCGGGTTCGAGAGGTGCACCACACCAAGGACATTGGGTCAGCTGGCGTGGATTCTTCTCGGCGATCTCTCGACGCTGCTGAAGCTCATTGATGGATCGGCGGGCCTCGTCGAGCGTGTTGGGCGTGCCGCCCGCACCGACCCATAGACCGATCGAGAACGGCCGTGTACCCAGCGCTGATTCGTCCGCTCGGCGAACTGTCTCCAACGAGCACATAAGCATAGAAGCGCGCTCGAACTGTTGAATCGTGAGCAGCCGCAGGGTATATCGCATGATAACGGCGACACCGATCGCCGTAGGATCTTTCAGTCTGCGGTGAATGATAGAGAATGCGATGAGCCCCAAATATGCCTCGGTCTTGCCACCACCGGTGGGAAACCAGAGTAGATCCGCGATTTCGCGATCCGGATGATGTCGATCGCTCAAGGCAGGGAGATTGAGCAGTATGTAGGCGATTTGGAAGGGATACCAGCGCTGGCTCTCACCGGCGTCGATCTCTCCGGTCGCACCGCCACGGATCCACTCCTGACGGGCGCGCTGTCGTTGCATCGCTCGATTGGCAAGACGGAATGCCCGCATGGAGTCCGGGTCGCGTTCGAGCAGTGCGATGCCTGCCTCGATGCGGGTTGCGGCAGTACGGGCATCGTCGATATGCCGAAATGCTGTGTCCATGAGGTCGTCGGCGATATCGGCATCCCCGCCTGTGACTCGGGTGTCGAGCCCGGCGATCCAGGATCGATACTCGCTCGTCAACGCGCGGAGGTTGGCGATTACCTCCGCATCGCTTGCGGCGGAGAGGGTGTGCATGCGGAGGTCTGTCGTGCTGTCGAGCGCACCGGGCCTGGCACGCGAAACTTCGTAGGTGGGTAGGAAGGTCGTCGCGACGGTGGCAACCATGCCGTCGACGCTGGTCGAGCGGTTCCACGTGGCGGCACAGCCGTGGCCGACTGCGAAAGTGTGCATATGGCGGTATAGCAATGCCGCGCTGTCGAGATCACGGTCGTAGCCCGAACGTCGATGCTGAGTTCGGTCGGTTATCGCGGGTACCGCGGTGTCGATCGTGAGCCCGACCTGGAACCAAGCCTTCGCATCTCGTAGTTCACCTTTGGGAGTTTCCTGCACATTTCGGAGACTGACCGAGACGGTGACGATGCCATCCCGCTCTGGCCGAACATAGCGATGCAGCTGCAGTCCCGGCGAAATTTCCTCCGCGTAGGTCCCGGGATGACCTAGCTGTTGGTCGAGCGTCGGCAGAGTGAGTGGAACCCGCTTCCACTTGCTGTCGCGGGCAGGCTTTCTGCTGCCCGTCGAGCCACCCGGCTCGTCCAGGCCGACGTAGTGTGCGGCCTCGGCGGTGATAGTGATCGATCGAGCAGCCGAAACGCGCACGGAGAAGGTAAGTCCCATCGACGACGGGTATCGCATTCGTGCTTGGGCGACGGGGGTGTCCTCGATCGTGTCGGTTTCCTTCGACTCGACCCCATCGGGTTCCGGAGTGTCCTGCCGTGCCTCGTCGGCGGGCCATAGGACACCGACGACATATCGATCCAGCGGCGCCTCGTCGAGGACTTCTTCTTCGTCGGGTTCGGGCCCTACGACATCGCGGGCGAGTTCTTCGATCATCTCGCGGCGGAATCGGTACTTCTCGCTCAGCGCTGGATCCATGTTCTCGCTCACGCCATGTCCTCTCTCTCGGTCCAATCCGGTCGTACCATCCCGACGAGGCGTGGCACGAGCCACAGACCTGATCCGCCCAGATGAGCGTGCTCGGTCGATCGCGGTTCGCCCGCAACGGTTTCGACGGCGATCACCGATAGTCCGGTCAATCGCGTAGGCCAGCGTGACGCGCAGTGGAACGCCTTGGTGAATGCATCGTCGAAGATTGCACTCGAGCGGCCGATCTCGACTCCTTGATCAGTTACGAAGAAATAGGACGGATGTTCACGCGTGGATCTGGACCGGTCGAGTCGCGCTTCCACACGGGCGCCGTCGAATCCCTCGCTCAGCTTGGTTTGTACTTCGCGAGCAGTCAGTTCGTCGCCATAGGGCTCGTCGACGCAGAGATCCGTGTGGCAGAACTCCATTGACTGGGTACGCCGTGACTTTCCACGGCCGGGAACCTTCTCGAGGAGTCGTTCGCGGTCCCAGGAGTCGTTACAGAACCACGCGCGTGGTGCAGGGATATCGCAGGCGAGAACCTTGTCCCTGGCACGGCTGAGCCCGACGTAGCGGGCCCGAATCGTAGGCCAGGAGTTGCTATCGGCTTTCAGGTATACGGGATCTACCAGGAACACTCGGTCGTATTCCAAGCCCTTGGACTTGTGGACCGTCGATACGATGATCTCGGCCGTGTCATGCTCGATCAACGTGAGTGGGACAGCACCCGAACGTATCAGTGAACGAAGTCGAATCATATTCAGGGAGCGGTTGTTTCGCGAGATACCCTCTGCTTCCTTGAGGAGATACCAGGCATCATCAGGGGCAACACCGTCCGGAAGGGAGGCGAAAGCGGCCTCGACATCCGCGCGTGCCACATCGATGCGGTCGAAGCCCCCTAACGCACGCGCGATCCAGCTTGCCGCACCGAATTCCTGAGCGGCCCGTCGCACTACATGGCGCACGCCGGCTTCGTGTAGCAGCTGCGACGTGCGTAGCACCTCCCCGTTGGATACGCAGAGGACTGCGGCGCGACCGCGGTGGTTTGCGAGCACATCGATCCAGCTGTCTTTGCCGCCCAGATGCGGCAATCCGGCATCGAACTCACGAATCATGGCGCCTGCTCGACCGGCGTCTTCTTCGATCCGGAGGCGATCACCGAGTTCGATTACTCGCTTCGGGTCGTATCCACGGGCGCGGTAGTTCCTGTCGAGCGAAACCTCTTGCGCCCCAAGCTCGGCTCGAAGAACAGCGAAGACATCGGCGGAGTCGGACTTGCTCTTGCTTTTGGTGAGCTGAAAGTCGTAGATGCCCTGTAACGGATCGCCGAGTGCGGTGATGCCGACATCATCCCCGAGCGACCGGAGTACGGCCAGAACGAACTCCGCACGATCGCCGACCAGATCTTGGATCTCATCGATGACCACATGCCGTAGCGACTTGAGTTCGTAAGGCGGCTCGTCGGCTTCGGCCAGGTACTTCGTCGCCTGCCGGATCCGGGCATCGAAGTCACCGGACGGATCAATTCCTCCGTCGATCAGAAGGCGGTTGGCGAAGGAATCGAACGTGCGCACGTTGGCCCGAGCGACTTCGCGAAGGTCCAGACGGCGAAGGACGGCGTCGACTGCTGCCCGGGAAAAGCTGAGGACCAGAACCTCTAGTGACGCCGAGAGGTCTTCCTCCCGGACCAGGTGACCGACTCGCGCGGCGACCACCTCGGTTTTGCCCTGCCCGGCCCCTGCGACGACCAGCAGCCGAGCATCGATCGGTGACTTGGCGATCGCTTGCTGGACTTCGTCCAGCCGGAGGGCATCCATGTCAGCGTTCATCGCCGGACCACAGTCGGTCGAAGTGATGGAACGCCAGCTCCGTGCCGAAGGCCTCGATGTTGTCTCGCACGTTCACGATCAAGACCTCCTCGGAGCCGCCGTTGCGGGGGCCACGCAATCCGCGGCCGATCATCTGCTGATATCGGTTCGGACTGAACGTCGGACGTGTCACGTACACAGCGCCGACTTTGGGGGCATCGAAACCCTGGGATAGGACGTTGTAATTCGTCAGTACACGAACATCTTTCGCCTTGAAGCGCTCGATCAGTCGGCGGCGTTCGCTAGCAGGTGTGTGTCCCGCGATCGAGGACGCAGGTATGCCGCTGTGGCTCAGTACCGCTGCCAACAGTTCGGCATGCTGGACGGATGCTGTGAAAACCAGGGCTGTCATATCAGTAGGCAGAGTTTCGAGGGAATCGAGGATCCGGCGGTTCCGCTGATCGTTCGTAGCGACAGCATTGAGATCGATCCGATAGTCATCGAGATGCATTGCATCCGATTCCGTCTTCGTTCGTGACTTTCCCGGCGTCAGGGTCATTCCGTCGAGTTCTAGATGACGGACCCGTGCCAGGATTCCGCGTCGTTGGAGTTCCTGGTGGGGGTGTTCGCCGAGGACGCCGTCGGTGAGGAGATTGGAGTCGTAGCGATTTATCAGCCCACGAGTCTGCTCTTCGTTGTGCCCGCGATACGGGCTTGCCGAAAGTCCGATCAGGACTCGATCACGTTCTCGCGCACTACGCTTCAGCCATCGGAACAGCTCGGTGTAGGTCTTGGAGATGGAGGTGTGTGCTTCGTCGACGAGAACTACGTCGGCATCGGTCAACCATTCGTGGAGCTGTTTCTCGCTGAGTGAAAGCAGCTTCCGGTCGGTTGCGACCACGAGGTGAGTGCCGTCCTGGGTGGGAGTGGTGTCGTTCGAACCCCATAGACGGCTGATTGTGAGTTTGGCCGCGGGTGGTGCGATGGCGGACCAGGTGTAAGACCAGGTTTCGACCGCTTGTTCGCACAGCTCGTCGGATTGTGCGATCCAAATGATCAGTGGCTCGGTGTCGGAGTCGCGAACGTGGCGGATCAACGCCTCTACGGCAACTCTTGTCTTCCCGGAACCTGTTGGCAGCGCGACGATTCCACGATTCTTCCCGCCGGGGCGTAGCACCTGTAGGAGGTTGGCGACCACGTCTTCCTGAAAGTCGTGCAGCTTCGGAAGTTCTACCGGGCCGATGACCTCGAATCGCGGGGGCGGCGCCGGGACGGTGCTGCCTGCGAACTCGGGTGCCAGGCCGAGTTCTTGGATTGCGCGACGAGCCTGGTAGCCGCCTCTGAGTCGCGGGAGGGTGATGCCCTTCTCCTCGATTGCGGGTGCCAGTCGTTCCAACAGACCCGCGCCCTTGGAAGCACGCGCCAGTGCCGCGATGTCCTCGTCCTTCACTTTTCGCCGGTACCGAGATTCGATCAGCTCGACTGCGCCCGCCGGTACCTCATTACGCAACGCCTTGACACCGGCAAGCATGACGAGCTTGCGGTCTGGGTCGGCCTCCTTCTGAACGCGGTCGCGAAGCTGGTTCTTCTCTCTGCGTTCGCCGATATCGAGAATTCGTCGCTGGTCGGCCGACGAAAGTCCCAGTCTGAGTGCGGTATTCAAGTCGGCGAGCAGGTCCGCATCGGTGGCGTTGTCCAGGAAGTAGATCGTCTTCTCGCCGTCGCGCACGAGCCGATGATCCGACAGTGTCGAGGTAGGTCCATCGCGCAAGGTCACCTCGACGGAAAGGTCGGAACAGGGAATGAGGTCGAAGTCGGGGTCATTTGCGACGATCGCCCGGATACCGGGAAACCGATCGACCATCGGCGTCGCTTCACCCGAAATGGTTGGCAGGACAGATCGGTGTACCAATCCATGGGAGTCCTCGAGACCCCATCGGTTGATGAGCGCGTTCATCTGATCCCGATCCGCGGCTTCGATGACGGGATGGCCTGCGGCGCTCAGGAGTTTGGAGTCGTTGTCACGGAGCGAGACACAGGCTTGTGCTGGTGCGACCAGTGTCTTCTTGGCGCCGACTTCGACGGCGAGCTCGTCGGGCGCCTGCGCTCCCACACTCGCGGCCAAACCGTACAGGTTGTTCAGTTGTGCTTGCTGCAGGAAGTTCCATGGGCGTTGCAGGATTCGCTGCCAATCGCCATCGGTGAGCTGGGACCGAAGTCCCAGCGCCTTTGCCTGATCCTCGGTCACCTTCGCGACGGGCAGCAACTCGTCGGGCAGGCCAGGGATATGTGCGAAGCAATCTCGTACCGGACGAGCGCCGAACGCGGTACGCAGAACACCATGTTGGGCAACCCACCACACCGCAGGATTGGTGAACGGCATTCCGGGCCCGCCTGTGGAATCCACGATCCACGGTGCCGGTCGGCCGCGGAGTACCAACTCGGTGAGTTCGAGCCTGCCGTCGGTGGACAGAGTGCGAACGATATCCAAACCCCGATACGTGTCACCAACGGCAATGCGGATCTTTGTGGGTTGAATTGCCACCCCCTTGGCTTTGGTCCAGGCGCGGTAGGCGTCGCGAGCAGCGTCCTCCCATTCGCGGAACCATTCGTCATGGTCGCTGGGCCGCGCGAGCTGCGGCTCGCTGGCGGCGCCTAGCAGGCGAAGCAGAGGAAGGTCCTTGGCGTGGAATTCGGTGTCTATCGTCATGGCGGCATCACGGGTGCCATCAGCCGGAACGATGACGCCGGGAAGAAGCAATTCGCGTAGCGGTGAATGCCGTCGAGCCATCGATCGGACCGGAGTTTCGCGATCGGCGAAGGCACGAGACAGCGTCTGGGCAGCGACCTGTTCGGGGAGTCCCCGGGTGAGGTTCCACAGCTGTTCGACCATCGGGCCGGTGATGGTGGCGCCCTGCATTCGTGCGATATGAGCCTTGAGCCGACCGACCTGGTCCATTCGGTCGATTCCGAGCGTCTTCAGTGCATCGACAACTGCGAGATCCTCGGTGATGTCGGGATGGACGAATTGCGCAGTCGACTCACTGTCGAAGTCTGAGATGAAGATTCGTCCAGGGTGCGGAGCCTGGTAGGAACCGTCGGCTGCTAGGACGAGCGCGGTGCGGCGCATTTCTAGTGCGTAGTCGCCAGCATTGACATCGATGAGGGCTGCCAACTTGATTGCCTCTTGCGATCCGGGGACACCTGCCGCGACGGCGAGCGCTCGAAGCCATTCACCGAGAGTTCGCGGACGTGCATTGGCGAGCGCGGCCACCCGATCCACTTTCGACCGGCGCTCCGTGGTTCGATCCGCAGAAATGTGCAGCCAATTGCTGGGCCTACCCTGCACCGCTGCCCATCGCGGCTTCCAGGTATTGAATTCCGAGACGATTTCTGGTGGCAGATTGACACCGAGCGGTCGAAGCAAGTTGCCGTCCATGTCCGGCAGGCACTTCACGGCAGCCACCGCATGCATGACCGGGTCGTTGATATCGCGATCAGCCCACGACCGGGACTCTCGTCCGCGTGCGGGCAGGATATCGAGAATCGAGCCCGGGTCAGCGGTATCGACAAGTTTGTGGAGGTTGGCGCTGACGAGCCCGGGGAGCACCGATATCAGAATCTCTCTGTTGTAGTCGCCCTCCAGGATGTCGTGCCGATCCTCGTTGGTCTTGAATGGTGCGTTGACGATGCCGGAGAGTGTCGTTTGTGAGTTGGTCGGGAAGAAGGACCAGAACGATCCCGTTCTGCCTCGATCGTGATCGGGAACGGCCCAGCTCACGTCAATGGTTTCGCGTCCGGTAATCGCGCCGGCTTCCGCGCGCGCCTGCATGGAGGGTTGGTGTTTGGTGTGAAACACGCGCCATCCGATTCGGTTCTCGCCGGAGTCCAGAACGACCTGATCGTCGTGCCGCTCGGCCCGCCAGGTACGTCGATCGTCGGACGTGAAGTCGTGGAGGTCGAGCTGTACGACCTGAGGGGCGAACAGCAGGAACTCGGGAGGAAATTCGAGGAGTTTTGCGCCAAGCCAGTCGATTCCGCTCTTCAGTGGGAGCCGGATCACTGTGGACGCCCATTCTGTCAGCGTCGACAGCATCGGATCCGCTGATATCGAATCGGATGGATCGAATGCCGCGCCGATTCGCAGAACGGGTGTATGCGGCGCGTTGGGAGAGATTGTTCTGACGACTTGTTCGCTCGCATCTCGGTCGAAGCGAACCGACCCTGTTCGACTGATGATCTCGGGGCGATCGGTAATTCCCAGGACGGACTTGAACCCGAGGCCGAAGCGGCCGATCTCCTCGTCTCGCTTTCTCGACAGGTGCGAGGCCATCAGCGTTTCGATACCGATCAGCGTCATCGGCCGTCCTTCGTTCGCGCAGTACAGGTACTGCGGTGTCAGGACTAGCGCAATACGACCATGGTCTCCGGTCAGAGCATCGGCCGCGTTCTGGACGAGCTCATACAGCTGCTTCTTTCCATAACCGCCGGTTACGTTCGACAGCTCTATCCCGCCGTCCTGCTCGACGAGGTTCGGTTTTGCCCGATATGCGGCTAGGCACTGCTCTGTTTGTAGCCGCACGTGAGCCGCGAGCTCGCTATCGACGCCTGCCCACCCTGCTGCCATCGCTTCCGCCCCAATATCCGAAGAGTTGCTGTCCCCGCCTATGACTGGCGTCACTGGCGGGTTGTCGGCAATCGGATCACCATTGTTACACCAAGTCGTGGTCGCCGCGCCGATGCGGCGATACTGACAGACATGACTGACAAGTGATGTCGGCCAACATGTCTGGCGTCTGCTGCGGTTGCCGTCCGAGGCTCCTGGAGGTGCAGACGGCAGCTCGATCTCATCACGTGCCGGACATGGTTCGACATCCACCGGGCAACGGCTGGCCGCATCTGCGACCTGCTGTTCTTGCTCGGTCGAGGAAATGGGTCGGCGGCGCAATAAGTTCTACGATTGTGCACGTGCTGACCTCGGCGTCAGAAGTGGCGAGCTCCCGCCCGGAGACCAGGCGTGGTTGCCACCTGGCATCCCATCCGGCGGGACCGAACGTTCGTAGACGGTCCTAGCTGTTGGCGTGTTTGTGCCGGCAGGCGGCCAGGGCGAGGGTGGCTGCTCCTAGTAGTAGCAGGAGGATGCCGGAAGTCATTAGGCGGGTGGAGATTTGGGAGAGGCGGGTGGAGCGGGAGCGGGCGGTGAAGTAGGCGTCGGTGGGGAGGTTGTCGCCGATGAAGCAGGACTTGGCGGATTGGGTGGCTTTGGTAGCGAGGGAGTCGGTGGCTATGGATGCGGTCAGGGCGGTGACTGCGGCGGTGATGCAGAGGATCGAGATGGTGGTGAGGGCGGCGAATAGCATGAGGTCCCCCGAGGATGTCGGCTTCTAGAGGTCAGCGGGTGGTCGCGCTGACTACAAGAAGTGTTGCAGCAGGGTGTGACATCTTTTGCGGTACAACGGGTTCGTGAGCGAGCGTCGGTTTGTGCGGTTCGAGGCTGCGAGCCCGAACCGGCATGGGCGGTATCCGGGGGTGTTCGGGCTGGTCAATGGGTTGGCGCGGGCGGGGGTGCTGACGGGGGAGCAGGAGCGGTTTCGGCGAGTCAACAATGATTGGTACAACGCGAATCTTGTTGATCCGAGTGAGGTGGACCCTGGGATCTACGACCGTGCGGTTCATCCGGGGGCCGCGTCGTGGTTCAAGGCGGCGGCTGTGGGGATGATCGGGCGGGTGGAGGGGTATCTCGCGATTCTTGACGCGCATGGCGTGGGGTGGGTGCGGTTGGATTCCGGTTCGCCGGGGGAGATCGTGTACGAGGATTCGAATCAGGTGGTCGCGGTGCGGCGTGCCGGGTCGAGGCGGCGGCCGTCCACCGCTCGGCTTGTGTAATGCGTTTGGCCAGTTTCCATTTCGCGCACTCGCCGAGTGGTGTGTCCGGCCATTTGCGGCACGCGCGGCGGCAGTGGCTTCTGACCTAGGGCTCGGTCGCAACCGATACTTCGGTGACGACGAGGACGTCGTGGTCCCATTCGGCGCCGATGGCGCGACACCGCTTGTTCATTCGTGATACCTCCGTCCGCCGATCTCATCGATCTCGTTCAGGACCTGTCGCAGGAAGGGCCTGGGTGGCCGACCGGGCCCCTCCGGGGCATCGAGCAGGGTCTCCACGACCGGCGCGATCGCGGGTCCGCTGTCCACGGCCACTCGGACGAGACCGAGTTCGGCACACCGAGAAAGTGCCGGAGCCAGGCAGGCAATCGCCTGATCGGTTCGTCCGGCGGCGCAAAGGCATCCGCCGTACAGCAATTGAGCCTGCAATAGAGCGCGGGGGCGAGGTTGTGTATGGATTTCGGCAACGATCCGTTCGGCGTCGGCGACTGCGTGCGCGGCCGCGTCCGGTGACTGTTGGGAGAGTAGGAGGCGAATGGCGGAGTCGTAGGTGAGCTCGGCTGTGACCGCGAGTGTGTGGTTTGGTTGCCGGCGGTACGCGGGTAGGTGCTCGAGCGTGTGTCGGTCCTCATCGGTGATCGGCAGACCCAGTTGTACCCGCTCGTTCAAAATGCGGGCGCTCAGCCGTGGCAGGGCGAGTTTCTCTGCGACCGTTTGTCCCTCGTCCAACCGTTGTCGCGCGGCATCGAGGTCGCCGCGCACTGCTGCCAGCCTGGCACCGGTTCCGTAGGCGGCAACCAGGAATTCCATGGCGCCGGCCTCGACGCCGGGACCGGGTGCCAGCAGCTCGGCGGCTTCGATGCATTGCCCTTTCTGGTAGAGCAATTCGCCGAGTAGGCCGCTGGCCAGCCGGGTCGCGTGGGACCGGCTGCTGGTATTGCGGGCGAGGGTGAGCGCGGAGCGGAAGATCGCCTCGGCTTCGGCGATGTCGAGCTGTTCGGCGGCGGCTTTCCCGGCAATGCAGGCGCCGTATACCACGCCGGCCGGGCCGTTGGCGCGGGTCCGGTAGGGTGCGGCCCATGCGTGCCAGCGGCGGGCACCGGCGAAGTCGAAACGATAAAATGCGGCCGCGGCCGCGGTGGTGGCCGCGACGTTGGCGAAGAACGGTCGAACGGGCTGCTGCAGCCGCGCCGCGGCGGCATCCGGGAAATCCTTGAACCGATCCGTCACGAGGTGTTCTGCGGCTCGCGCCACATCAGCCTGGATGCGCAGGTCTGCGTTCACGGGATCGTCCGGGGCGGCGGTTGCCAGTGCCGCGTCCACGCGATCCAGCGCGGTTCGGGTGGCGGTGGGGCGCTGGAGTGAGATGTTGGCCCAGGCGACCGACAGTTGCAGCCGTGGATCGGCAACCGTGATCGCGGCGGGCAGTTTCGCCACCAGCCCTAGGAAGGTGGCCATGCGGGAATCTTCGATCAGCGTGTCGGCGCATTCTTGCACCAGTTGTTTCGCCTGCTGGGCGGCGCCGGCCGCGAGTGCGTGATCCACGGCTTCGGTGAGCATTTCGTGCCTGGCGAACCAGGTCGACGCGGTCAGGTGGAGCTGTTCGAGCAGGCCAGGATGCTGCTGGATCAGTTTGCGGCGCAAGAAGTCCGCGAAGAGCCCGTGATAGCGGAACCACCGCAGTTCGTCATCGACGCTGCGCAGGAACAGGTCTCGGCGCCGCACCTCCTCGAGCCGTTCCTGCCCTGACTGCACTCCGGTCAGCGTCTGAGCGAGATCTCCGCAGATCGTGTCGGTGACCGCAGTCCGAGTTACGAAGTCGAGCATCGTGGGTTCGAGCGCGCCGACAACGTTTTCCATCAAGTATTCGCCGATGGCATAGTGCTGTCCCGAGATCTGGTCCAGGTACTCCTCGGGATTCTCCTTGCCACGCAGCGACAGTGAGGCGAGCTGGAGCGCCGCCACCCAGCCCTCCGTCGACTCCCGCAGTCGGTCGAGGTCCGCGTCGGAAAGGTGCAGTCTCTTGACACCGACCAGGAAGTCCGCCGTTTCCCCGGAATCGAAGCGCAGTGCGCTCTCGTCGATTTCCACCAGTTCGTCCTGAACGCTCATGCGCCCCAACGGCAGACCGGTGCGAGTGCGGCTGGTGACGATCAATCGCAGGTGATGGCACCCGTTGTCGAGCAGGAACTCCATCGCGGCGAGGGTCGCCGGACTGGTCACTTGGTGCCAGTCGTCGATCACGACGGCAACAGGCTGCCCGCTGTCATGGATCTCGTTGATCAGGGCCGCCATCACCTGCGGCGCCGCAGGGCTGGAACCCTCCTCGAGAATCTGCGTCAGTTCGATCGCCAGTGCGGGACGAGCCTGCCGAATCGCCTCCACCAAGTGGCTCAGGAACCACACGACATTGTTGTCGTCCTCCGCGATCGCCAACCAGGCGACGCGGACGCCATCCGCGTCGAGGGCGTGCGCCCACTGCGCGGCCAGGGTGCTCTTGCCGAAACCGGCCGGGCCGTGAATGAGGACCAGCCGGCTGGATTGTCCCTCCTGCAGGGTCTCCAGCAATCGCGGGCGATCGACCAGTCGGCGCAGCGTCGTCGGCGGACGGTATCGGGTCGTCGGCGTCGGTTGCGGGTGCAACGCGGTCGCAGCAGTTGTCGTTGTCGGCGGGATCGGTTGTCCGCCGACGGCGGACATGGTTTCGACGGATCCGTCTTGCGCCGGGGCGGCCATCGTGTCCAGCGGCAGCCCGCAGGAGAACTGCACGGTGCGCAACCGCTCGCCGAAATCCTGGGCAGTGGCCGGCCGGTCGGCGGGGTCGGTGGCCATCGCGGCTTCGAGGACGGTGCACACCATCGCCGGTACACCGGCGGATCGCAGGTCGGGGACGGGTTCTGCCGTCATGCGCACGAACTGCGCCACCATCGACTCACCCGCCCTGCGCTCGAACGCGGCGTGGCCTGTGAGAATCGTGAACAGCGTCGCGCCCAGCCCGTAGATATCCGAGGAGACCGTTGGAGGTTCGCCGCGTACCACCTCCGGAGCCGTGTAGGCCGGGGTCCCCGCGATGAGGCCGGTCGCTGTCTCGAATGCGCCGCCGACGCGGGCGATACCGAAGTCCGCCAGCTGCGGTTCACCGTAGTCGGTGATCAGGACATTGGCGGGATTGACGTCGCGATGGATGACGCCGCAGGCGTGCGCGGTCGCCAGCGCGCCGGCCAGCTTCACTCCCACGGACAGCACCTCCTGCCAGGGCAATGGTCCGTCGGCGCGAATCCGTGCTTCGAGTGAACCTCGGCGGTGGAGGGGCATTACGATGAACGGCCGTCCGGTTACGGTGGTATCGGTCGTCAGCACCTGCACGATGTTCGGGTGGGTCGAGAACTTCGCCAGCGCACGTTGTTCGCGCAGGAAGCGGGTCCGGTCCTGATCGTCGACCGCGGAGTCGAGAACCTTGACCGCCACGGCACGATCGAGTGCGGACTCGGCGCACTGGTACACGATGCCGAATGCGCCGCGGCCGATCTCCTGGGCGTCGGCGAACCCGGCCGCAACCAGTTCCGCCGCGATGCCGAACGTCAGGTCGCGTCGCGTCCCCTGGGCATTACCCTCGGACACCGACCGCTCGCCCGATCACTGGCGCGGACTTCCCGGAAAATTCGCGTGTCTGCTCCGCCCCGCCACCCCGACCGCACCATGAGCGACTCATGTACTCACCTCTCGAGGCGAAACCAGCTGGCTCCGACAACTCGATCATAAGCCGCAGCGACGGCCCCAACGCGAATAGGTCCATTCCGACAACCCGCTCACGATGCACTGATCAGCAAGGACACCTTCGAGCGGACACAACTACAGCTCGCTGCGCGAGGCCCCCAGTCGACAGGTAGGACTACCACCCGCCGTCAGCACCCCTACCCATACAAAGGGTTGCTGCTCCACGAAACCTGCGGACGGCGCATGTGCGATTCCCCTCATATCGTGGAGGCCTGACCATAGAGGAAAGGCCAGATGGCGGAGAAGGGACGTAAGTTCGATCCGGAGTTCCGTGAGGGAGCGGTGCGGATCGTGCGCGAGACCGGGCGCTCGATCGCGCAGGCGGCCCGTGAACTGGGCATCAACGACGGGACCCTCGCGAACTGGGGGCCCGTGACCGCGTCGACCGCGTCGGCGGCGAGAAGTTGAGCGAGTCCGAATGCGAGGAGTTGCTGTGGCTGCGGCGCGAGAACGCCGAGCTGTCGATCGGCAGCGGCGGCGCGAGCAGCTCACCGACGCTGGAGGGTAACGAAGCGTCGGGCCGCAGGTGCGCGGCCCGACGCAACGAAGGGATCAGCGCCGGACTTCGGCCACTGAAACCGGGCGGCGCTCGGTGCGTGACAACTCACAGGCCTCGGCGATGTAGAACGCTTCGAGGGCATCCATTGCGGTGCATGGGTTTTCGAGATCGCCCGAAAGGACCGATAGGAACGCCGCCAACTCGTCGGTGTACGCCCGCCGGAACCGTTCCATGAATCCCGGGTACGGGGGGAGAGGTGAAGGGACATAGTCGGGTTCGACGGAACTCAAGGGAGCGCGGTCGTCCAACCCGACGATCGCATTGCCGCGCGAGCCGAGAACTTCCAGCCGGACGTCGTAGCCCGCACCGTTGTAGCGCCCGAGCGAAACCGTTACCAACGTATCGTCATCCAGACGCAGCAACACCGCGGCGGTATCCACATCGCTCGCGTCGGCGAAGAACTGCTCACCGCGATTGGCCCCGGTGGCGTAGACCTCGACCACCTCGCGCCCGGTGACCCAGCGGATGATGTCGAAGTCGTGGACGCCGCAGTCGCGGAAGATGCCGCCGGAGTGGGGGATGTAGTCCGCGGGTGGGGGTGTGGGGTCGAGGGTGGTGGCGCGGAGGGTGTGTAGCCAGCCGAGGGTGCCGGAGGCGATGGCATCGCGGGCGGCTCGGTAGCCGGCGTCGAAGCGGCGTTGGAAGCCGATTTGCACTGGGACACTGGAGTTTTGAACGTGCCGGATGACGGCGAGGGTGCCTTCGATGTCGGTGGCTACCGGCTTTTCGCAGAAGACCGGGATGCCTTGGTCTACGGCGCGGGTGATGAGTTCGGGGTGGGAGTCGGTGGCGGTGGCGATGATGATGCCGTCGAGGTCGGCGGCGAAGAGGGTGTCGAGGTCGGGGACGGCTTGGACGCCGAGTTTTGCGGCTGCGGCGCGGGCTCGTTCGGGGTCGGCGTCGGCGGCGATGACCGTGTCGACGCCGGGGAGGTTCTTGAGGGTTTCGGCGTGTGAGGTCCCGATCCGTCCGGTGCCTGCCAGGCCCAAGGTGACGGTTTTATCGGATGTCATCGACTCTCCTCCTGGTGAGGTATGGGATGTGCACTTGTGGTTGGAGGCCGGCGTTCGCTGGGCTCTCATGTAGATCGGGTGGAACGTGGTGTTCGGATCCGCTTCTGTCGGGCAGTGCAGATGGTTCCGGTGCGCCTACTGGCCCGATCGAGCGTCCTGGCGGGTATTTCGCGTGGTCTGCCCGGCCGGGCGCATCCAGCCGAACCAGACCAATTCAATTGGTGGGCGCGGCCGTCGTGGAGCGGACGACCAGCGAAGGTTGTAGTCGGCGACGAACCGGCTCGGTGCGTTCTTCGCGAAGGCGTTCGGACAATGCCTCGATCGCCAAGCGGCCCATCTGAATTCGTGGCTGATCGATGGTGGTCAGCGCGAAATGACGAAGCGCCGCCAGTGACGTGTTGTCGTAACCGACGACGGAAACATCCTGTGGCACACGCAATCCCGCCTCCTCCAGAGCCGACATCGCGCCCACCGCGTTGAAGTCGTTGCCGCACACCAACGCGGTCGGAAAATTGTTCCGGGAGAACAGATTCAGCAACTTTTGCACGGCGGCGATACCCGCCGAGTCGGTGTGTTCACTCGCGATGATCATCGGCTCGAGCTCGTGCCGCTTCATCGCGTCGCGATAGCCGCGGCGCCGCGATGCCGAGGTAAAAGCGCCACCGCCGTCGAGATGCACGATGCGTCGGTGACCCAATGACACCAGATGGTCGACGGCGAGTCCCGCGCCGATTTCACCATCGTCGTTCACCGTGTCGACGTCGGCGATGGTCGAACTCCGCGAGACGAGAACCAGCGGGCACTTCGCCGCGGCATCGCGAATCGCCGCCGCAGGCAACACCGGCGACAGCATGATGACCCCACCCGGCCGGAAAGACAGCAGACTCTCCAATGCGGTGCGTTCCCGGGCAGCGCTGCGCCGGCCGGTGTTCAGGATCAGCTCGAGGCCGGCATCCTGCGCCGCCGCGTCCATACCCTCCACAACGTCGGCGAAGAAGGCATTGTGCAGGTCGGAGACCATGACTCCGACGATGTTCGAGGTGCGGCTCGCCAACGAGCGCGCCATGATGTGCGGTTGGTAGCCGAGGTCTTTCGCGGCCGCCAGCACCGCGCGGCGGCGATGTTCGCTGACCTTGGGGGAGTTGCGCATGACGAGCGAGACCAGGGCGCGGGAGACTCCGGCGCGCGCGGCGACATCTTCCATGGTTGGTCGTGTCATATCGCCTCCGTTCGCGCTTCGGTGCCCTGTCGGACGTTACAAGGTTGCCGCGCCCTTATCAATAGAGCGCTCTAACTAGACAATTTTCACATTGCGAGGCCTGGGGTTTTGCTGAGAACCTGGCTATCTTCCCAGGTAGAGCAAGTAGGACTGGCACCTGTGCAGTACTTGACACACTATGACCCACGTTACATAGTTGGAGCGCTCCAACAGTTCAGAGCGCAACACGTCGATCGACACCGAAGGTCGGAGAGTCTGATGCCCGAACCACTTCGTATCGCGGCCGCACCAATCTCCTGGGGAGTCTGCGAGGTCCCCGGTTGGGGGCATGTGCTCGACGCTCGAACCGTCTTGACCGAGATGGTCGCCCTCGGCATCTCCGCGATGGAGCTGGGCCCACCGGGCTACCTACCGCAGGACCCGGTCGAACTACGTGCCCTGCTGAACGGTTTCGGCATCACCGCGGTCGGTGGCTTCCTCGCCCTCGCGCTGCACCGCGATCCTGAGCAGGCGATCGAGGCGGCCCGGACGAACGCCGCGCTGTTCGCCGCGACCGGCGCCCAAATGATCGTCCTCGCGGCCGCGACCGGACTCGACGGATACGACACGCGCCCAGAGCTTTCCGACAAAGAGTGGCAGACCCTCATCGAAACCGCCGCCACCATCCGGGATGTCGCCGCCGAACACGGACTGCGCACCGTACTGCACCCACACGTCGGCACCTACATCGAGAGCGAAGCCGAAGTAGACCGCTTTCTCGCCGATTCCGACCTCGACCTGTGCCTCGACACCGGCCACCTGCTCATCGGCGGCAGCGATCCGGTGCGCCTGGCCCAGCGCCGCCCGGACCGGATCGGACACATCCACCTCAAGGATGTCCGCAACGTCATCGCCGACCAAGTCCGCAGCGGCGCAATCGAATACAGCGACGCCGTCCGCAGGGGCATCTACGTCCCGCTGGGCGAGGGTGATGTCGACATCGACGCACTGGTACGAAGCGTCCGCGCCGCCGGTTACCGCGGCTGGTATGTCATCGAACAGGACACCGCGGTGCGCCCGGACGACTCGGCGGAGCTGCCGAGCCGGGACACCGCACGCAGCCTGGCATATCTCGCGGCCATCGGCTCCGCGCTCGGCGACGCCCGATCCCATTGGGCTCGAATCTAGTTGGGAAGTGATGACGACGATGTCAGTCGAAAAACACACGGCGTGGTGGCGGCGATCGCGCCGCCTGACGCCGTGGCTGGCCGCGGCCACCATCCTCGCCGCGTGTAGCGGGCCGGGGCAAGATGCGCCCGCGCCGACCCAATCCCCGGTCGCCCAAGGCAAATTGGGCTCCGTCGCGGTGGTGACGCACGGCAGCCCGGGTGACGCCTTCTGGAATGTCGTGAAGAACGGCGCGGAGGCGGCAGGCAAGGATCTCGGCGTCCGTGTCGAATACAACTCCTCCGGTGACCCGGGCCAGCAGGCCAAACTCATCGATAACGCCGTCGCACAAGGTGTGGACGGACTGGTCGTATCGATGGCCAACCCGGAGGCGCTGCGGCCTTCGATCGAAAAGGCCGTCGCCGCAGGCATTCCCGTGGTCACCATCAATTCGGGCGAGAGCGAGAGCGCTGAGTTCGGCGCGATCGGTCATGTGGGACAAAGCGAGACGCTGGCCGGGCAGGCCGCGGGTAAACGCCTCGCCGACGCGGGCCGCAAGAAGCTGCTCTGCGTGATCCACGAGGCGGGCAATATCGGCGCCAATCAACGGTGTGACGGCGCGACCAAGGCCTTCGGCAACGGGACCACACTGCAGGTGGACATCAACAACCCCACCGACGCTCAGTCCCGCATCAAGGGCGCACTGGAGGCGGACCGGTCCATCGACGCGGTGCTGACGCTGAATTCACAGGTCGCCGCCCGCGCGGTGGACGGAGTGAAGGAGTCGCGGTCCGCCGCGACGGTCGCGACCTTCGACCTGAATACCGATGTGGTCGAGGCCATTCGGGCGGGCAAACTGCTGTTCGCCGTGGACCAGCAGCAGTACGAGCAGGGCTACCTGCCGGTCGTCATGCTGCAGCTGTATCGGACGAACCTGAACTCGGTCGGTGGTGGCGCACCGGTGCAGACGGGCCCCGCCTTCGTCGACAAGAACAATGTCGAAGCCGTCGCCGCCCGCGTGGCACTGGGCATGCGCTGAGGAAGTGGATGAAATGACTGTTGCCACAAAACCTTCCGAGTTATCTCCGAGCACTCCGCCGGAGGGTCCGTCGCTGTTCCAGCGGTTGGTCGTGCGACCGGAGATCGGCGCATTACTCGGCGCCGCACTGGTTTTCGTATTCTTCTCGATCATTACCGACCGGTTCCTCAGCCCGCTCGGCGTCGCGACCTGGCTGGACGATTCGTCCACGCTGGGCATCATGGCGGTCGCGGTGGCGCTGTTGATGATCGGGGGTGAATTCGATCTGTCGGCCGGTGTCATGACCGCCTCTACCGCGCTGGTCACCGCCTTGCTCGCGGTGCACGCGGGCTGGAATGTCTGGCTGGCACTGCTGGTTTCGCTGATCTTCGCGCTGATCGTCGGTGCGTTCAACGGGTGGCTGGTGATGCGCACGGGCCTACCGAGCTTCATCGTCACCCTCGGCACGTTTCTCGCGCTGCAGGGCCTGAACCTCGGCGTGACCCGCTGGATCACCGGAACCGTTCAGGTGTCGGGCATTCGGAGCGCCGACGGCTACAACTCGGCCGGATGGGTCTTCGCGTCGACATTGAATATCGGTGACACCCACCTGCAGGCATCGGTCGTCTGGTGGGTCGTACTCACCGCGATCGCGGCACTTGTCCTGGTGCGCACCAAGTTCGGCAACTGGATCTTCGCGGTGGGCGGCGCACTGCCCAGCGCGCGGGCCGTCGGCGTGCCCGCGAATGGGACCAAGATCCTGCTCTTCATGACCACCGCGTTCGCGGGCTGGGTCGTCGGATCCTGCAGCATCCTGCGGTTCTCCAGCGTGCAGGCGAATCAGGGTGTCGGGCTGGAGCTGCACTACATCATCGCGGCCGTGGTCGGCGGCTGCCTGCTGACCGGCGGGTTCGGTTCGGCGGTCGGCGCCGCGATCGGTGCGCTGATCTTCGGCATGGCGCGTCAGGGCATCGTCTTCGCCGGATGGGACAGCGACTGGTTCATGCTGTTCCTCGGGGTGCTGCTGCTGGCGGCGGTGTTGGTCAACAACGTTTTCAAGAAGCGAGCCGAAAGGGTACGCCGATGAACGCAGTATCGCGCAGCGATTCCATGGGGGGTGGTGGCCGGGAGACGGGTGGGCCACTGATCGAAGCGATCGATATCGGCAAGAGCTACGGCGGTGTCGTCGCGCTGCGCGACGTCTCGACCGTGGTGAACGCGGGACAGGTCACCTGCATCCTCGGCGACAACGGCGCGGGCAAGTCGACGCTCATCAAGATCCTCGCCGGTGTGCACCAGCACGACCGAGGTGAGCTGAAACTCGACGGTGAATCGGTCCGATTGTCCTCGCCCCGAGAGGCTCTGGACCACGGTATCGCGACCGTGTACCAGGACCTCGCGGTGGTGCCGCTGATGAGCGTCTGGCGCAACTTCGTGCTCGGCTCGGAGCCGACCGTCGGCTACGGACCGCTGCGACTGCTCGACCGCCGCAAGGGCCGCGATATCGCGCGACAGGCGTTGGCGGACATGGGAATCGAGATCCGCGACATGGAACAGCCGGTCGGCACGCTCTCCGGCGGCCAGCGCCAGTGCGTCGCGATCGCCAGGGCCGTGCACTACGGCGCCAAGGTACTCATCCTGGACGAACCAACCGCCGCACTCGGCGTGAAACAGGCCGGTGTCGTGCTGAAGTACGTTGTGCAGGCCCGGGATCGCGGACTCGGGGTCATTCTGATCACCCACAACCCGCACCACGCCTTCCCGGTCGGCGACCGCTTCCTGCTGCTCAAACGCGGCGCGATGCTCGGCTCCTACGAGAAGTCCGAGATCGACCTGCCGGAGCTGACCCGGCAAATGGCCGGTGGCGCCGAACTCGACGCACTGCAGCACGAATTACAACGGGTGGTCACACCGTGACCGAGCGCAGCGAGGGAACCATAAACACAGCACCAACGGTCGCAGCGGAGCCGAGCGCCAGCGAGGTGGAGCTGTGACCGAGCGCAGCGAGGGAACCATAAACACAGCACCAACGGTCGCAGCGGAGCCGAGCGCCAGCGAGGTGGAGCTGTGACCGGACTCGAGGTCCTCACGGTCGGGCGCGTCGGCGTCGATCTGTATCCACAGCAGAGCGGCGTCGGCTTGGCCGAGGTCGAGACCTTCGCGAAGTTCCTGGGCGGCACGGCGACCAACGTCGCCGTGGCGGCGGCGCGCTTGGGTCGGCGCGCCGCCGTGCTGACCAAGGTCGGCCCGGACGGGTTCGGCGACTACGTGCGATCCGCGCTGGCGGACTTCGGCGTCTCGGCCGGCTACGTCACGACCAACCCGGATCTGCTGACGCCGGTGGTCTTCTGCGAACTCAACCCACCCGCCGATCCACCGCTGCTGTTCTACCGCGCGCCCATCGCGCCGGATCTCACCCTCACCGAGGACGAGATCCCCTGGGATGTGGTGGATTCGGTGCCGCTGCTGTGGGTCACCGGTACCGGCGTCAGCGCGGAACCCGCTCGCTCCACCCAGCGCACGATCCTCGAACGCCGTGGCCGTCGTGGCCATACCGTGCTCGACCTGGATTACCGGCCGATGTTCTGGCCGGATGAAGCCACCGCCCACGCCGAGATCGGCTGGATGCTCGATCACGTGAATGTCGTGGTGGGCAACCGCACCGAGGTGCGTATCGCGGTCGGTACCGCCGAGCCGGACGAAGCCGCCGACCGACTGCTGGCCCGCGGCGTGCGCCTTGCGGTGATCAAGCGCGGTGCCGAGGGAGTGCTGATCGCCACCGAATCCGGCCGCTGGTCGGTGCCGCCCTGCCGGGTCGAGGTGGTGTGCGGTCTCGGCGCGGGCGACGGGTTCGGTGGTGCGCTGATCCACGGTCTGCTCGCGGCCTGGGATCCACAGCGGATCGCCACCTACGCCAATGCCGCTGGTGCGCTGGTGGCTTCGCGGCTGGCCTGTGCCGACGCGATGCCGACCAATGCCGAAATCGAGGAGGTGCTGTGTATCTGACCGACGAACGCTGGCGCGAGCTGTTGCGACAGCGCGCCACCGATCCCACCGCGGTCGAACGGGCCTACGCCAAGCGGGTCCGGCGCCCGAGTCTGTTGTCCAACAAGGAAACCCTGTTCCTGATCGCCGCGGACCATCCGGCGCGCGGTGCCCTCGGCGTCGGCTCGGACCTGACCGCGATGGCGGATCGTCGCACGCTGCTGGAGCGGCTGCTCACCGCATTGGACCATCCGGCGGTCGACGGCGTGCTCGGATCGCCCGATGTGGTCGAGGAACTGCTGTTGCTCGACGCACTGGACGACAAGATCGTCATCGGTTCGATGAACCGCGGCGGTTTGGCCGGCGCCGAATGGGAAATCGACGACCGCTTCACCGGATACGACGCCGACGCACTGGTGCGATTCCGTCTCGACGGCGGCAAAATGCTGCTGCGGCTCGATGATGCGGACGCTGGCACCATCCCGACCCTGCACGCCTGCGCCCAGGCTGTCTCCGAATTGGCGGCCCACGGCCTCATGGCGATGGTCGAACCGTTGCCCTACAGTCGCGATCACAGCGGCGCTCTCGTCATGAGCCGGGACGCACCGGCACTGTCGAGAGCGATCACCGTGGCCTCGGGACTCGGCGTCACCTCGGCCTACACCTGGCTGAAAATGCCTGCGCCACAGGACATTTCCGTACTGGACGCGACCACCCTGCCGGTCGTCGTGCTCGGCGGTGCGCCGTCGAACGACCCGGCCGCCGATCTCGCGTCCTGGGGCGGCGCGCTGACCCACGATGTAGTGCGCGGGCTGGTGGTCGGCCGGTCCCTGCTCTACCCACCCGACGGCGACGTCGCGGCCGCGGTCGACGCCGCTGCCCACATCCTGCGAGCAGCCAAATGAATCTGCATCGCCCCGATGGGACATTACGCGACGGGCCCGATCCGATTCGGCTGATGTCCGAAGACGCGGGATGCGCCTACACCGGCCTGCGCGTCCTTCGTCTGGCCGCAGGCGAAGCACGGACAATCAGCACCGGCGAGTACGAGGCCTTCGTGCTGCCGCTGCAGGGCTCATGCACGATCCGCGTCGACGGCATGACGTTCGAATTGGACGGCCGCGACTCGGTTTTCGCGCGCGTCACCGACTTCGCCTACGTCCCGCGCGACGCCGATGTCGAAATCTCCACCGCCGTCGACCTCGAAGTGGCGCTGCCGATGGCGCGCTGCACCCGGCGTTTGGAGCCGAGATACGGCCCGGCCGAGAAGGTTCCGGTCGAGGTGCGCGGCGCGGGTCCGGCGACCCGGCAGGTCACCAACTTCGGCACACCCGGAAGTTGGGACCACGCCGACAAACTCAACGCCTGTGAACTGATCACTCCGGGCGGCAACTGGTCGTCCTATCCGCCGCACAAGCACGACGAGGCGAGCGACTGCGAGGTGATCAACGAGGAGCTCTACTACTTCCGCATCGCCGGGCGCGACGGAATCACCCCGTCCCGCGAGGGTTTCGGCCTGCACCGGACCTACACCGCCGACGGCACGCTGAATGAGAACGTCGCCGTGCGTGACGGCGATGTCTTCCTGGTGCCGCACGGCTATCACGGACCGTGCATCGCCGCACCCGGTTACCCGATGTACTACCTGAACGTGCTCGCGGGCCCGGCGCCCGAGCGGTCGATGGCCTTCTGCGATGACCCCGCACACAGCTGGGTGCGCGACACCTGGGTCGACCAGCCGACCGACCCGCGCTGCCCGGTCACCAACCACGAAGGACGGTGCGCATGCAGCTGACCACGGCGCAGGCGCTGGTGACCTGGTTGGCCGCCCAGCGTTCGGAAACCCTGGATGGACGCGAAGTACCGTTGTTCCCGGCGGTTTTCGCGATCTTCGGCCACGGCAACGTCCTCGGCCTCGGCACCGCGCTCCAGGAATCCGATATCCCGGTGTGGCGCGGGCACACCGAGGAAGGCATGGCCCTGGCGGCCGTCGGCTTGGCCAAGGCAACGCACCGCCGCCAGGTCGGTGTCGCGACGTCCTCGATCGGCCCCGGTGCGCTGAACATGGTCACCGCGGCAGGCGTCGCGCACGCGAATCGCCTTCCGCTACTACTGCTTCCGGGCGACACCTTCACCAGCCGCGCACCGGATCCGGTGCTGCAGCAGGTGGAGCACTTCGATGACGGCACCCGCACGGCGAACGACGCCTTTCGCGCGGTCAGCCGGTATTTCGACCGCATCACGCGCCCAGAACAATTGATCGCCACCCTGCCCCAGGTCGCTCGCGTCCTCACCGACCCGGCCGATACGGGTCCGGTCACCGTGGCATTGCCCCAGGACGTGCAAGCGGAGACCTACGACTTCCCAGCGGCCCTGTTCGAACCGGTCGTACACCGAATCTCGCGGCCCCGCGCGGATTTACGCGTCCTCGCCGAAGCCGCCGAAGCTCTGCGCACCGCGCAGCGGCCGCTGCTGGTGCTCGGTGGTGGTGTCCGCTATTCGGGTGCGGGCTCTCGCATAGTGGAATTCGCTGAGCGGCACGGTATTCCGCTGACCGAAACCACCGCGGGCCGCACACTTGTACCGCACGACCACCCGCTGCACTCCGGTCCGCTCGGCATCACCGGTTCGGCGTCGGCCAACGCGATGGCCGCGGCGGCGGATCTGGTGCTGGCCATCGGAACTCGACTGCAGGACTTCACCACCGCGTCGTGGACGGTATTCGCGAACGACGCTCGGCTGGTCACCATCAACGCGGCACGCTTCGACGCCGTCAAACACGGTGCCCTCGCGGTAGTCGGCGACGCGGACGCCGTCGTGCGGGATCTCGCTGAGTACCTCGGGGATTGGCGAGTCGACAGCGAATGGACGGCGCGATCCGCCGGGCTGCGCAGCACCTGGGATGCCCATATCGACAAGCTCCGCGCCCCGACCCCCGGTACGCCGAGCTATGCCCAAGTCGTCGGTGTAGTCAACGAATCGAGCGAGCCGAACGACTATGTGATGACCGCGTCCGGTGGCCTGCCCGGTGAGCTCATCGGCGGCTGGCGCGCCACCGGCGGCGTCCCCACGATGGACGTGGAGTACGGATTCTCCTGTATGGGATACGAACTCGCGGGCGCGTGGGGTGCGGCGATGGCGCACTCCGAGGGCCTGGTCACCACCATGCTCGGCGACGGCTCCTACTTGATGCTGAACTCCGAGCTCTTCTCCGCGTCCTTCGCCGGGCACCCGTTCGTGGCTGTCGTCTGCGACAACGATGGCTACGCGGTCATCGCCCGCCTCCAGGAGGGACAGGGCGGCGAACCGTTCAACAACTTCTATGCCAACTGCCGCAGCAACCACGAGCGACCGCCCCGGGTCGACTTCGCCGGCCACGCCCGATCCTTGGGCTGCGCGGTCTTCACCGCCGGCGACCTCGACGAATTCCGCACCGCGTACGCGCGGGCCCGTGCCGCCGCCGTCGCCGAATCCCGCCCGGCGGTCCTGGTGGTCCGCACCCAACCGTCCTCGTGGACCGAGGCCGGAGCCTGGTGGGAGGTCGGTGTGCCTGCGCACCTGTCGGGCAGGTCGGCGTACGAGGAATCGAAATCCGCTCAGGTCCGGTATCTACGGAGTTGACATCAACGGCACCATCGCCGACCTGACGGCACGCGGTGTCGAATTCCATCGCTACGACGGCATGGACCAGGACACCGACGGCGTGTGGACCATCCCGGGCGGCGCTAAGATCGCCTGGTTCGGCGATCCGGACGGCAACGTCCTGACCCTCATGCAGTTCGTCGGCTAGCTACAAGGTGGGCCGGTGTGCCGGGCACCATGGCGGGGCTGGGTGACCGACGGCGCGCCATGCTGATTCCCACCGCCAGGAACCACAGCATGGTGATCCCGCCCATTGTCGCGGTCGTGCCCCACCCATTGGCCGCATAGAAGTTCGCCGGCGTATTCCCGAAGAACAGCGACGGCACGAACGCGAGGTTGATCACCGTGAGCACCGCCGCCGACCAGCCGATCCGGCGCGGCAGCACAGCGGCCCGCAGCACCACGAATCCCACCGTCCCCATGAACAAGGCTTGCGGCAGTCGCGAAACCGTTCCGTACAGGATGTAGGTGCCGCTGACCGCAATGGTCGGATCGATCGGTTCGGGTGACTGGATCACCGCACCGACCTCGAGCCCCAACGATACGAATTCGACTGCCAGCCAGAGCAATCCGGCCGTCGCGGCGAGCCCGCCCGCCCATTCGTACGCGGTCTGCCGCAGCAGGTACCCGAGGCCCGAGATGAAGACGATGAGCAGCGTCAAACCGAGCAGGCCGAACAGACTGCGGGTCAACACATTCGAGTCCGGCGGCGCTCCGTCGTAGACGAAATACAGCGGCAACTCGACCAGCATCAGGATGGCCGCGACCAGTCCCGTGATCCCGGCGGTGCGCTGTACGGCGTTGGCGTCCATATGTTCTCGCTTTCCGAGGGCCGCCTACTGCGGCGAGAGCGGGGACTTCCGTCGACTCGGGAGTCTGCCCTAGATAGTATATGACTTATACTATAAGTCGAATGCTAAAGTTCGTCGACCCGGTGACCTGCGAGGAGGCTGTTCGAACCATGGTCGCACCGAAGCTGCCCGACCAGCTCGTCCGGCTGTGGCGTCTGCCGAGCGGCACGCGCCTCGGCCGCCCCGCCGAGCTCGACGTGGACCGCGTCGTCGGCATGGCCGTGGCGCTCGCCGACCAGCACGGCCTGCCCGGCGCGACCTTGCCGAAGATCGCCGCGGCCTTGCACGTCACGCCCATGTCGCTGTACCGCTACATCGGCTCCAAGGACGAACTGATCGTGCTGATGTCCGATTTGGGTTTCGGTCCGGCCGAGTACGCCGAACAGACAGGCCCGCAAGGGGATTGGCGCACCGGTCTGCGTCGCTGGGCCTCGGCGCAACGAGCGATCTTCCAGCGTCGTCCCTGGCTGACCCAGCTGCCGACCACCGGCCCGCCGCGCGGCCCGAACGCCATCGCCTGGATGGACGCGGGCCTGCGCAACCTGCGTGACACCGATCTGGACTGGGCCGCCAAAATCGGCGTGATCACGGTGGTCAGCGGATATGTTCGCCAGGCCTTCAGCTTGGCCAGCGAACTCGAACAGGGCAGTCGCGCAGCGGGTCTCGACCAAACCCAGGTCGAGCAGAACTACGGCCGCGATCTGGTCCGGCTCGTCGACCCGGACCGATTCCCGGACGCGGCCCAGCTGTTCGCCTCGAACGTCTTCGAGGTCGCGCCCGAGGAGCCGGACGCCGATTTCACCTTCGGTCTCGAACTCGTCCTCGACGGTGTCGCGGCCTCGATTCGCCGAGCGAACTCGTCGCGGTCATGAAACCAACCGTTTAGGATGCATGAATCCTAGGGCGGGCGTATTTTCTTTGCACATTCTTAGGGTTCTCGCACCGCGTCTGTGTGCGGGCGGTTGCTGGGTGGCCGCCCGGGTAGTTCCCGGTTGCCGGAAATGTGCCCTGACCGGCCGATGTGTCGAGCTGAGCCGCAGCGGGATCAGGGTAGCGGGCCCTTGCGGAATGCCGCTGGAGGCGGCGACCACAGCGCCGAACGAACGTCAGTTTGCTCACAGTCGCCGCTGCTGTATGTGGCCGGATTTGTCGGATGATGGCATTGTTGATCACGAGACCGGGCTCATCGAAGTGATCTGCTCGGCTCATCAACAGGAAGTAAGAAGTAAAGAACATGGCTCAAGGCAGTGTGAAGTGGTTCAACAGCGAAAAGGGCTTCGGCTTTATCGCTCAAGACGGAGGCGGCCCTGACGTCTTCGTGCATTACTCGGCCGTTTCCGGCTCGGGTTTCCGGTCCCTCGAAGAGGGCCAGCGCGTGGAGTTCGAGATCGGCCAGGGCCAGAAGGGTCCGCAGGCCCAGGACGTCCGCGCTATCTGATCAAGCGTGACTTATTGGGAGGCTCGCACCCGGCAGGGGGTGCGAGCCTCTTCGCGTTTCCGGGGGTAGTTCAGCCGATCTTGGTGAAGGTGACGTTATTCGTTCATCACCCGCGGTGAGGTAGTCGTTGTCGACGCCTTCCGTGCCGCCTTCTGCGCCGCTCATCTCGCGGCCGTATCGGCTGGCGAACACCCACTCGTGCAGGCGCATACCGCCCGCACCGATCGGGTTGTCGGGTCCCTGGTCGGGGCCCGCGACGTATCCGTCCAGGGAGATCGCGAGGTTGTGTACGCGCAACTCGGCCATGATCCGCTCTTTTCTGATCTGATTGCATTTTGCAATCGCTTGTGGGCAGCGTAGCCGCAACTGGTTGTATATTGCAATCAGTAGTTCGGAACTTTTTGCTGGCGAAGGAGCACCACATGCGCGACGACGGACGCTCGGGTTGCCCGATCAACGCGACCATCGAGGTGATCGGCGATCGGTGGACGCTGCTGGTGCTGCGCGACGTGATGTTCGGTAACCGCCGCCACTTCCGCGAGCTGCTGGCCGGATCGGAGGAGGGGATCGCGTCGAATATCCTCTCGGATCGGCTCAAGCGCCTGGTCGCGGCCGGACTGCTCAGCCGCGAGGACACCCGTCCGGGTCAGAAGGCCGAGTACCGGCTGACCGAGCCCGCGATCCAGCTGGTGCCGATCATGGCGCAGCTCGGCGCGTGGGGGCTGCGGCATCGGCCGACGACCAAACGCCTGCGCGTGCGCGCCGAACTGCTGGAGCAGGGCGGCCCGCAGCTGTGGGCCGAGTTCATGGACGAGCTGCGAGAGTCCCACCTCGGGATCCCGCGACCGAATCCCGACCAGCTCACAGCGACCGAACGACTGGCCCAGGCCTACGCATCGGCAGTCGCCGAGTCATAGCGCGGCGCTGGGCTGCGACGTGATCACCGCCCCAGCGCGGGCGAGTCCCGAGGCGCTGCCGCCCATTTCCGGCCACCAGCGATTCCTTGCGGAAGAAAGCGGCGGTGATCTCACGCAGACGATCGAGATCGCGATCCGGTGTCTTCGGGAAAGCATCCGCCACACGATCGAACTCGGCCGCGACCGCCCGTTTCGCGGAGGTTGCCCGCGGCGGAGGGGGCGCGGACCATCGAAGTATGGCCAAGCAGTACCACGTCGGGGCGCTGGTGCGGATCAGCAATCGGATCACCGCGTGGCTGGTGCGAGTCGGGGTGCCGATCGGCACCTTCGCCGTGCTCGGCGTGCGCGGCCGCAAGAGCGGGCGGACCATCGAAACCCCGCTTGCCGTCTTCGGTTTCGACGGTAAGCGGTATCTGGTCGCGTCCTACGGTGTCGTCAACTGGGTGCGCAATCTGCGCGCCGCGCATGGTGCCGCGACATTGCGGCGCGGTCGGCGGGTCGAGTCGATCCGTGCTGCGGAACTGCCGATCGATGCGGCCGCGCCGGTGCTGCGGAGTGCGGTTCGGGCAGGGCCGCCCGGAATACCGCGGCCTATCGTCCGCTTGTATCGGCGCTTCTTCGTTTTGCCGTACCTGGATCTCGAGGTGGACGCACCGCTCGCCGACTTTGATCGCGCGGCACGCACACATCCGGTCTTTCTCGTCGAAACCGACGTGTTGCCGCGATAACTGCGGTCGCGCGGGACGCCGGTCGGGTGTGTGACGATGGGTGACGTGCCGGACTGGACCTATCACCCGTTGCGTCCGATGGCGAATGCTGTGGTCGGGGAGCGACGCGCGCAGCGACTGGCGTTGCGATTGCTCGGCGGTCTGGTTGCGCTGCCGGGTGGTGGGCGGGTGATCGCGCGGGCGTTCGACCATCCGGAGTTGCCCGCCGAGTGGGCCGAGCGGTTCGGGGCGACGGTTCCGGTCGAGGTCGCGCGCGACGCGATCCGGGTGCTGCCGGTGCAGGGGGCCGGAGTGGTCGAAGTCGGGCCGGTTGGACGTGATGATGTCGAGAAGGTGCGTACCGCTGCCCGCGAGCGGCGGTGTCGCGTGATCGCGCTCGTCACCGATGCTGAGGTGGGCGTCGAGCTGGAGTCCCACGTGGACGAGGTGATCGTCGGCGAACCCGTCGACCGGCGCTACCTGACCGAACCCGATATCGCCGCCGCGGTGACGGCCCTGGCGGACCCGGTCGGCATGGTGCTCGCGACACCCGAGGTCCTGATCGCCGCCGGGCCGAGCTGGTTCAACCGGGTCATCGAGGCGGCGCAACCAACCGCACCACCGCCGCCGAACCTGCGCGACGTTCCGCTCGACCCACGCCGGTGGCCCGCCTGGTGCTGGGGCCTGCTCGTCGGCATCGGCATGATCGTCGCCGGAATCGGCGCGGCGGCAATCACTTTGGGCCCGGTGCTGCTCTGGTACGACCGCGACTATCTCGGCACCGATGTCGACGGACTGCACGAGATCAACCACCACCTGGTGCATTTCCTACAGCACGATCGAATCACCATGGCGGGCAACATGATCGCCATCGGCGCGCTGTACACCGGTCTGGCGTGGGGCGGGATTCGGCTGGGCCGGGTCTGGGCGCGCAACGCGTATCTACTGTCCGGGCTGATCGGATTCCCGACGCTGTTCTACTTCCTGGTGATCGGCTTCGTCGAACCGCTGCACGTGGCGGTGGCGGTGGTGCTGTTCCCCATGTTCCTGCTCGCGGTATGGCATAAGCCGACCAGACCGCATTGGACGGTGCCACCGGAGTGCCCGGAACAGGTTCGCCGGCGCGCTCTGGTGGGTCAGCTGCTGATGGTCGCGGTAGGTGTCGGCGTGTTCATCGGCGGTGTTGTCATCTCGACCGTCGGGCTCACCGTGGTGTTCGTCCCGACGGATCTGCAGTTCATGCACACCGACGCCGCGACCCTGCGGGCCGCCAACCCGCACCTGCTGCCGTTCATCGCCCACGATCGCGCCGGATTCGGCGGCGCGCTGATGGCAACGGCAGTGGCGATCGTGCTGCTCGGGCTCTGGGGCTGGCGGCAGGGCGAGGCCTGGGTGTGGTGGACGCTGCTCGGGGCGACCGTCGCCGGATCGGCCAGTGCGCTGGTGATCCACTTCTTCATCCACTACACCGCGTTCATCCATCTGCTTCCGGTCTATTTCGGCAGCGCCGTGCTCGCCGTCGCGCTGATCCTGGCCCGGCCGTACCTGACGTATCGCGCGGAATAACACCGCTGCCCCGCTCGATCGGCGGCAATCCTGTCGTATATGTCCGAAATGGTCCGGGAATCGGAGTTTACGAGACCTATCTCGATTGGGTCTCGGAGGGTTTCAGGCATTCTCTCAGAGATTTCTTAGGGAGTGTCGTTTGCGGTGCTAATTACAGCACGAAAAAGTGCTTCTGACCTGGGATGGACACGTATTGCCTGATCAAGGCCATGCTGGTCAGTTGTCCAGATCACAACTGAAACGATCGTGTGTGCTGCATCACTATCATCACAAAATCCGTAACCGGATTTGTTCCGGCCCCGATGTGCCATGTGTCAGCCAGTTCGACTGGATTTGTTTTCGACGAAGAGGAAATTTCATGATCCCCGTTATCATCGACACCGGTTCCGCTGCCCTGAACGGCCTGTTCTCGACCGGTAGCGCTGCTTTTCACGGTATTTTCAACACCCTGTGGACGGGTTCCTTCGGCGGCTGAGTGAACCTCCCGGTCGACTGAATTCGACCGCGCCGAGCGTCGCCGTCGCGGCGCGAGACGAGGGAAGGTCCCGCACCTCTGGTGTGGGGCCTTCCGTCATGTTCGGGTCATCGCGAACCGACCGCTCGTGGCGGCACCACGAAGTTGACGGCGGGTGCCTACCGGGGGGTAGAGCGCAGCGGATTCCGGCCCAACTAAGCTGGTTGGCGGTAATTGCCGACCCCTTTCCTCCCAGGAGTACCCCACAGTGAGCCAAGCAGGCCGTCCTGTTGTTCTGATCGCCGACAAGCTCGCCCAGTCGACCGTCGACGCGCTCGGTGACGGTGTCGAGGTTCGCTGGGTCGACGGCCCCGACCGCCCGGCACTGCTCGCCGCGGTGCCCGAGGCGGACGCACTACTCGTCCGCTCGGCGACCACCGTCGACGCCGAGGTGCTCGAGGCCGGGAAGAACCTGAAGATCGTCGCCCGCGCCGGTGTCGGCCTCGACAATGTCGATGTGCCCGCGGCCACCGAACGCGGCGTCATGGTCGTCAACGCGCCCACCTCCAACATCCACACCGCCGCCGAGCACGCCGTCACGCTGCTGCTGGCCGCGGCCCGCCAGATCCCGGCCGCCGACGCCACCCTGCGCGAGCGCACCTGGGCGCGCAGCAAGTTCAATGGTGTCGAGATCTTCGACAAGACCGTCGGCGTCGTCGGCCTCGGCCGCATCGGCCAGCTGTTCGCCGCGCGCCTGGCCGCCTTCGAAACCAAGGTGATCGCCTACGACCCCTACGTTTCCCCGGCCCGCGCCGCCCAGCTCGGCATCGAGCTGCTGAGCCTGGACGAACTGCTCGAGCGCGCCGACCTGATCTCGGTGCACCTGCCGAAGACCCCGGAGACCAAGGGCATCATCGGCAAGGAAGCCATCGCCAAGACCAAGCCGGGCGTCATCATCGTCAACGCCGCGCGCGGCGGGCTGGTCGACGAGCAGGCGCTCGCCGACGCCATCAAGTCCGGCCACGTGCGCGGCGCGGGCCTGGACGTATTCGCCACCGAGCCGTGCACCGACAGCCCGCTGTTCGACCTGCCGCAGGTCGTGGTGACCCCGCACCTCGGTGCGTCCACCTCGGAGGCGCAGGACCGGGCGGGCACCGATGTCGCGAAGTCCGTGCTGCTGGCGCTGGCCGGCGAATTCGTGCCCGGCGCGGTGAACGTGACCGGTGGTGCGGTCAACGACGAGGTCGCGCCGTGGCTGGAGATCGTGCGCAAGCAGGGTGCCCTGCTCGGCGCGCAGTCCAGCGAGCTGCCGGTCAGCGTCGAGGTGCAGGTGCGCGGCGAGCTGGCCGCGCAAGATGTCGCGGTGCTGGAGCTTTCGGCGCTGCGCGGCATCTTCTCGGCGCTGGTCGAGGCTGAAAACGGGCAGGGCCCGGCGGTCACCTTCGTCAACGCACCCGCGCTGGCCAAGGATCGCGGCATCACCGCCGAGGTCACCAAGATTTCGGAGAGCCCGAGCCATCGCAGCGTGGTCGACCTGCGCGCGGTCTTCGGCGACGGCCGCACCCTGAACGTGGCAGGCACGCTGACCGAGCCGCAGCAGGTGCAGAAGATCGTCAACATCAACGGCCGCAACTACGATATGCGCGCCGAGGGCCTGAACCTGGCCGTGCTGAACTACGACGACAGGCCGGGTGCGCTCGGCAAGATCGGCACCAAGCTCGGCGAGGCCGAGATCGATATCCTCGCTGCCCAGCTGAGCCAGGATGTGGACAAGGAAGGCGCGACCGTGGTTCTACGGGTGAACCGCGAAGTTCCCGCCGACGTCCAGAGCGCGATCGCCGAATCCGTCGGCGCCGCCAAGATCGTCCTGGTCGACCTGTTCTGATCGTCCGGCGCCCGGGCCGTCTCGGGCGCATCTGATCACAAGGCGCGCCGTCACCAGCAGGTGGCGGCGCGCGGCGTATCCGCCCGGTGACCGCCCGCGACCAGGCACCTAGTAACGTGACGGTGCTGATCGCCCGGCATGATCCGGTCGACAATGAACGGAGCATTGTTGTCATGAAGCTTGCTGTTATCGCCGGTGACGGCATCGGTCCCGAGGTCATCGCCGAGGCGCTCAAGGTGCTCGATGTGGTGCAGCCGGGGGTCGAGACGACCGAATACGACCTGGGCGCCCGCCGTTACCACGCGACCGGTGAGATCCTGCCGGATTCGGTGCTGCCCGAGCTGAAGCAGCACGACGCGATCCTGCTCGGCGCGATCGGCGATCCATCGGTGCCCAGCGGTGTGCTCGAGCGTGGACTGCTGCTGCGCACCCGCTTCGCGTTGGATCACCACGTGAACCTGCGCCCGTCGAAGCTGTACCCGGGCGTGACCAGTCCGCTGGCCGGCAATCCGGATATCGACTTCGTGGTCGTGCGCGAGGGCACCGAGGGTCCCTACACCGGAACCGGCGGCGCGATCCGGGTGCAGACCCCGCACGAGGTCGCTACCGAGGTCAGCACCAACACCCGCTTCGGCATCGAGCGCGTCGTGCGTTACGCCTTCGCCAAGGCGCAGGCCCGCCGCAAGCACCTGACCCTGGTGCACAAGAACAATGTGCTGACCTTCGCCGGTTCGCTGTGGCAGCGCACGGTGAACGAGGTCGCGGTCGAGTTCCCGCAGGTGCAGACCGCCTACCAACACATCGACGCCGCGACCATCCACATGGTGAACGATCCGGGCCGCTTCGATGTGATCGTCACCGACAACCTGTTCGGCGACATCATCACCGATCTGGCGGCGGCGGTCAGCGGTGGCATCGGCCTGGCGGCCAGCGGCAATATCGACGCTTCTGGGACCAACCCGAGCATGTTCGAGCCGGTGCACGGCAGTGCGCCCGATATCGCGGGCCAGTCCAAGGCCGACCCGACGGCCGCGATCCTGTCGGTTTCATTGCTGCTCAACCATCTCGGCAATACCGATGCGGCAGCTCGTATCGAGGCCGCAGTAGCCGAGGATCTCGCCTCGCGCACCGGTGCCGCCTCGACCGTCGAGGTCGGGGATCGGATCGCCGCGGCGGTCTGACAGCAGTATCTTCCGGGCGTCCGCGCTTGAACCGAGCGCGGACCCCCGGGGGGCTCGTGGGCATCAATGATGCATTGGCATTTGCCGCCGACATCGAGGCGGATCGGACCTTCCGGGTGAGTTTCGACCCCGCCGAACTGCTTGACTTCTGAGCGGTGCGTTCGGCCGGATGCGCTGTACCGCAACACATTCCGTCCACTCGAGTGACGCTCGATCACACTCGCCGATCGAGAAATTTGCAGGGTGGGTGAGGTATGGGGTCGGGGTTTGTGGGCATGGATATTCCCTGTGCTGGTGGGGGATTCGGGATTGCGACTAGCGGGTGGGCGGGGTCGGCGGGTTGGGCGGCGTCGGCATACCGGGGGGTGTCGGCATGGTGGGTGGCATGGGTGCGCCGGGCATGGGCGGGCTTGGCGGAGTGGGGAATCCGGGTGGGGCCGGGGGATTCGGTGGGGCAGGGGGATTCGGTGGGATCGGGGGTGCGGGGAAGGGGCCCGTTGGGGGCATTGGGCCGCTGAAGCGTTGGAAGGCCGCTTGGCGGGAGGTGCCGAGCAGGTCGCCGATTTCGGCCCAGGTATGGCCTTCCTCGCGACTTTGCCGGGCCAGGGTGTGCAGAATGTCGTCGACGAGGCGGCTGAGGTTACGGGTCGCGGTGAGCGCGGCCAGCACCGGTACGCTCGGCCGCCCCTCTTCCGGGCGCAGCACGCCAACCACCAAGTCGGCGTTGGCGGACAACAACTTTCCGAGCATCGTCCGTTCGTCCTGTGGGTCGATGCGCTGTTCATCGGGCATATGTAAAGCCTGGCTTGACGCGGCCAGGTTGTCAAGGCTGGATTTACATGCGGCTGGCGGACGTGTCCCCTGTTGGGCAATCAGCTTCGCCTGCCGTACTGCGTCACCTATCCGGCAAGCTCGCTGAGCGTGTGGCCGTTATGGACTGTTGCCGTCGATCGGTGCGTGATCCGGGCACTTGTGCGCAGCGCGAAGGGCTTCGGAGCAGAGGCGGGCCGAATGGGCTGCCCAGTCGTCGAATTCGAGAATGGACATCACCAGCGAGAGTGGTCGGCCGCTGTGGGATCAGCTCAGCGTTCCGGACCGCGTGGGTCCGGCGACGTTGGTGACCATGCGGCAGGCGTGGGGCAGTTGCTGTCGACTGGAGCGTTAACCGGGCACTTGTGCGCAGCGCGAAGGGCTTCGGAGTCGGGGCGGGCCGAATGGGCTGCCCGGTCGTCGAATTCGAGGTTGGACATCGTCGGCGAGAGTGGTCGGCCGCTGTGGGCGATCAGCCCAGCGCCCCGGACTGCCTGGGTCCGGCAACGTCGGTGGCGGTGTGGCGGTAGTGGGGCGGCTGCTGTCGATTCGAGCGCAAGCCGGCCACTTGTCTACGGCGCAAAAGGCTTCGGAGCCGATGGGGGCGAGTGAGCTGCGTTGTCCTGAAATCGAGGATGGATCATGGTGGCGCGGGGTGCTGAGTTCGCACCCGAACGGTTCGCGCCCGCCACCACGTGATGGGGCGGGCGCGAATTCGTGAGGGGCCGTTATTCGGATCGTCGATCCGTGGGTACCAGTGGCACGGCGGCCACCGCCAGCACGGCGGCCAGCAGATACGCGGAGGCGAACCCACTCGCGGTGATCAATGCACCGAAAGCCGGTGGGATGACTGCCATTGCGAGGTTCTGGCCGGTGTTCTGAATGCCGAGCCCGCGCCCACTCCAGTAGGGCCCGGCGATTTCGGCGACCGCGGTGAAGGCCAGGCCATTATCGGAGACCGTGATGACCGATGCGGCGACCAGCAGCGGGATCGCGGCCCACCAGGCCTGTGTCCATGCCGCCAAAGCCAAGGCGGCCATGGCGATTACGGCGGCGATGGCGACGGTGCGCAGCGGTCCCAGTCGGCTGCCGACGCGATCCGACCATGCGCCCGCGCCGATTCGCCCTGCGGCGCCGAGGATTTGGGTTCCGGTGACCAAAGCGCCCGCGACGGGCAGCGACCAGCCAACGTCACTATGCAACCACAACAATGCGAATGTCCATACGGTGCCTTGTGGAACGCACAGCAGTACCGACACCGCGTGGATGCGCCACAGCGTGGAATCGCCGCGATAGGGATTGGCCCGATCCGCCGCCGCACCCGCGGGCCGCGGCGGATCGACGATCCCGATCAAGCAACCCAGTGCGGCGACTCCCGCCATGATCGCGGGCACCAGGATGGCCGCCGCGATGCCGTGCGCGGCCGCCACCGCCGGAATACTCAGCGCGCCGATGCCGACGCCCAGGGGTTGCGCGGTCTGCCGGATCCCCATGGCCAGCCCGCGTCGATGCGGCGGGAACCAGCCGACGATCACCCGCCCGCTCGCGCCATTGGTGCTGGCCGCGCCGACACCGCCCAGGAAAAGCAATGCGCCGAGCAGCAGGTAATTCGAGGCGATAGCTGCCGCGACGCCCGCGACGAACATCAGCAATGGGCCGGCGACCAGCACCTTGTGCTCGCCGATCCGGTCCACCACATAACCCCAGGCGATCAGCGTGCACACAATCCCGACCGTGGGCATGGCCACCAGTACTCCGGCGGTAGCCAGCGGCATGCCGTCGGCGGTCAGCGCGGGCAGTAGGAATGGGACCCCGTGGATGAATACGGCGCTGGAGGATTGCGCGAAGACGCCGAGGCCGAGCATGGACCACCGTCGGACGTCGCGTATCTGCGTCACGTCAGTAGCCATCGACCTCACCTCGAAATCTCAGAATATGAGAATCACTTCTCACTGGATGAACATCGGTCCTTACCGTACACCCAGTGGTCGAGCGGATTCGGCGGCTGCGCTGTCGAACTGCTCACACCCCAGCGGTTTCCGGGCACACCGATCCCGCGGTGGTGATCCGCCGGCGCGGGTCCGTTGAAACGATCGGCGCTGTACCGGACCGCTCGGTCGGGCGCGTTCGAGCAGGTCGACGGGGGTCGATAGACTGCCGGTCATGCGTCTAGGTCGAATTGCCAGTCCCGATGGGGTCGCTTTCGTCAGCATCGAAGGGGAGGGGAGCGCGAGCGTCGCCAAGGAGATCGCGGAACACCCGTTCGGTACTCCGACATTCACCGGGCGAAGTTGGCCGCTGGCCGATGTCCGCCTGCTCGCACCGATTCTGGCCAGCAAAGTTGTCTGCATCGGCAAGAACTACGCCGCGCACGCGGCCGAAATGGGCGGGGTCGCGCCCGCGGATCCGGTGATCTTCATGAAGCCGAGCACCTCGATCGTCGGTCCGAACGCGCCGATCGTGTTGCCACCCAGCTCTTCCCAGGTCGACTACGAGGGCGAGCTGGCGATCGTCATCGGCCGCCCGTGCAAGGATGTGCCTGCCGCTCGTGCGCTGGATGTGGTGCTCGGCTACACCGCCGCCAATGACGTGACCGCGCGGGATCAGCAGCGTCACGACGGGCAGTGGACCCGCGGCAAGGGCTACGACACCTTCTGCCCGCTCGGCCCGTGGATCGAAACCTCGCTGGACCCTTCGGATCTGGAGATCGTCACCGAACTCGACGGCGAGGTCCGCCAGCGCAGCCGCACTTCGCTTCTGCTGCACGATATTCCGAAGCTCATCGAGTGGATCACCACCGTCATGACCCTGCTGCCCGGTGACGTCATCCTCACCGGCACCCCGGAGGGCGTCGGCCCGCTGCAGGCGGGGCAGAACGTGTCCGTGACCGTCGAGGGGATCGGAACCCTCACCAATCCTGTTGCCGCCAAGCGCTAATCGAAAAGAGAGCCATGACTGAAGTACGGGTCCGCTTCTGCCCGTCACCGACCGGCACGCCGCACGTCGGCCTGATCCGGACGGCGCTGTTCAACTGGGCCTACGCCCGCCACCTAGGCGGCAAGTTCGTCTTCCGCATCGAAGACACCGATGCCGCACGCGATTCCGAGGACTCCTACCGGGCGATCCTGGACGCGCTGCGCTGGCTCGGCCTCACTTGGGACGAGGGCCCGGAGGTCGGCGGACCCTATGAGCCGTACCGGCAGTCGCTGCGGCGCGAGCTGCATATGGAGGTCGTGCGGAAGTTGCTGGCGGCCGGTGAGGCCTACGAATCCTTCTCCACGCCCGAAGAAGTCGAGGCGCGCCACCGCGCCGCGGGCCGCGACCCCAAGCTCGGCTACGACAACTTCGACCGGGACCTCACCCCCCAGGCGATCGAGGCCTATCGTGATGCCGGACGCCCGGCGGTAATCCGATTGCGGATGCCCGACGAGGACATCACTTGGCATGATCTGGTGCGCGGTGAAACCACCTTCAAAGCGGGTACTGTGCCCGACTTCGCACTCACTCGCGGTAATGGCGATCCGCTCTATACGCTGGTAAACCCGGTCGACGACGCATTGATGAAGATCACCCATGTGCTGCGCGGGGAAGACATACTCTCCTCCACTCCTCGTCAAATCGCGCTCTATGCGGCTATGCGGCGGATCGGTGTCGCGGAGTTCACTCCGGAGTTCGGTCATCTGCCGTTCGTGATGGGGCAGGGCAACAAGAAGTTGTCCAAGCGCGATCCGGAGTCGAATCTGTTCGTCCATCGGGATAGGGGATTCATCCCGGAGGGTTTGCTGAATTACCTGGCGCTACTCGGCTGGAGCATCGCCGATGATCACGATGTGTTCTCTATGGCGGAGATGGTAGCGGCCTTCGATATCTCGAAAGTAAATTCGAATCCCGCACGTTTCGACCAGAAGAAGGCGGACGCGCTCAACGGTGAACACATCCGATTGCTGGAGCCGGGGGATTTCGCGCACCGCTTGCGTGAGTTCCTGACCGAACACGGCCACATCGGCGCCGACATCGACGATAAGTTGTTCGCCGCGGCCGCCGAACTCGTGCAGACCCGGATCGTGGTGTTGTCCGACGCGTGGGATCTGCTGCGTTTCTTGTTCGCGCCGGCCGAAGAGTTCGCGATTGATCCGGCGGCGGGGGCGAAGAACCTCGGCGCGGAAGCCACGTCGGTATTGGACGCCGCCATTGCCGCGCTCGAGCCTTTGCCGGCCTGGACCACCCCCGCCATCGAGGATGCGCTCAAAACCGCGCTCATCGATGATCTGGGGCTCAAGCCGCGTAAGGCGTTCGCACCTGTGCGAGTGGCGGTGACGGGTTCGCATATCAGCCCGCCGCTGTACGAGTCGCTGGAACTACTCGGCCGGCAGACGAGTCTGGATCGGTTGCGTTCGGCGCGGGAGTGGACCGCCACTGCCTGAGTCATGGCCTCGCGCGCGACCGGTAAGCGGCCGCGCGCGGGCTTTGACCGAAAAACAGGGTTCTGACCAGCCGATTTGTAGTTAACCGTATGCGGTTTGGTACTCTACTTCTCGGCTCGGAACAGGGCCTCGGGTCAGCCGGACACGAGGTCGAATGTCCTGGTCATTGGGGTATGGTGTAATTGGCAACACAGCTGATTCTGGTTCAGCCATTCTAGGTTCGAGTCCTGGTACCCCAGCGGAGAATGTTGGTCGTCTCTCGGTTCGTGACCGAAAGTTGTTCAGCATCCGGCGATTTGGTCGCCGAGCTTCGGTCCGCTAAGCTAACCGAGCTTCCACACACCGGAAAGATCGCCCTCCGAATGGAGGAGATCTAGTCCTGGCCCCGTCGTCTAGCGGCCTAGGACGCCGCCCTCTCAAGGCGGTAGCGCGGGTTCGAATCCCGTCGGGGCTACACAAGATGCACGGCTCATGCTCATGGAGAGCATGAGCCGTTTCTTGTTTCGCAATGTCTTGTGGGGGTGCAACCCCCACACCCCGCCCGGCGGGCTTCGCCCCCGGACCCCCATGTCCGCCCAGGGCGCAGTCGCGCGGGTGTGACCGAGTCCACCGGTGCCCCATGTCCGCCCACGGCGCAGTCGCACAGATGTGACCGAGTTCATGAGTGTGCCCCCAGCATCCTCGCGCGTGCCTCGTCGGGCAGGGCGAACCTGCGTCGGGCAGCCAGAGCCTCCACGAACACGCGAAAGGCCCTCCAGGCGGTCAGCCGGAGGGCCTTTGTGTAGCCGCAGATTCTATTTATCCGCTCTTTTTATCCGCTCTTGCGACGGAACTCCCGCTTGTGGCTGGCGTTGCCGTGCGCCGAAGATGCCTTGGATCGTCCATCCATATGATCGTTCGACTTGGCGTGGTGCTGGTTCTTGCGCTCCAGGGCTTCCTTGAACTTGCGCTTGACCTCTTCAGCGCTCGAGTCGGCACTGCCGTTGGAACTATCCGCTTCCGCCATCATCTGCTCCTCGTCGTCGCGACCGCGCACCGCGCCAAAGGGCGTCGTCGCGCTGCCGATTCGGGTCGAACAGGGTTGACGCTACTGCGCGGGGGTGCGGTGTGTCAGTTCGATATCGCCAGCGTGGTGCGATCTAGTCCAGTGGTTGCGCGGTGGTCCCGCCGACCGGCATCTGCGACATGCCGAGTTTGCGATGGTCCCAACTGCGCAGGCGATCCGGGACGACGCGGATGGCGATGCGCTTGTTGAGCATCTGCTCGACGAATGGCCGGACCTCTTCGCTGTAAGGGCCGGTGTAGCGCTCCCAGACGCTCACGCCGACCGCGTACAGCTTGTCCGGATCATCGATGATCTCGGCGTGGCCTTCGATGGAGACGCCGCGCAGTTGGTCGTAGGTCTGGCCCGCTTCGAGCATGCAGGTGATGCGCGGGTCGCGGCGCAAATTCACTGCCTTCTGCGATTTCGCCTTGGTTTCGAACCACAGCTCGCCATCGATCAGGGCGTACCACATGGCGACCAGGTGCGGTCGGCCGTCGGGGCCGATGCTGGCCAGGGTGGCAATGCGGCTGCGCACCAGGAAATCGGTGATCTCGGCCTCGGACATGACGATCTTCGCCCGTTGGTTTACTCCCATGCGCACCAACCTTAGATGCTCGAACTGGAACGTGTTACAGCCTCTTGTGTAGCGCGTCCGCGGCGGCGACCAGGTCGGCCGCCCATCGTGCGCCGGGCCTGCGGCCCATGCGATCGATCGGGCCCGAGACCGAGACGGCCGCGATCACGTGGCCCGCGGCATCGCGAACCGGCGCGGAGACACTGGCCACACCGCTGGCCCGCTCGGCCGCGCTCTGTGCCCAGCCGCGCTTGCGGACCTCGGCCAGGGCGCGCTCGCCGAATACCGCGTCGGTCAGGATGGTGCGCTGCAGTTCCGGATCGGCCCAGGCGAGCAGCACCTTGGCCGCGGATCCCGCGGTGAGCGGCAAGCGCGACCCGATCGGGACAGTGTCGCGCAGCCCGACGGGCGGCTCCAGGGCGGCGATGCAGATCCGCGCATTGCCGTCGCGGCAGTAGATCTGGACGCTCTCGCCGGTGATCTCGCGCAGGCGCGGCAGAATGGCGGCGGCGGCCTCGTGCAGTGGATCGGTGGCGCCCGCGGCCAGTTCGGCGAGGGCCGGGCCGGGTCGCCACTGACCGTTGTTGTCGCGAGCCAGCAGTCGGTGTACCTCGAGGCCGACGGCCAGGCGGTGTGCGGTGGCGCGGGGTAGTCCGGTGCGGGTGCACAGCTCGTTGAGACCGCAGGGGTGCTCCGCGACGGCATATAACACTGACACCGCTTTGTCGAGGACGCCGATACCGCTATGCTGTCTCATAGAACGATATTAGCGTCTCGGATACTGAGAAAGCCACTTACGAGCCCTCGCGCTCCGGACGCGTCGAACAGTCAATAAATTGTGCAGCCGGTGGCGCGCCCTCAGCCCAGATCGCGTGAACCGGTTGCTCGTCGGAAAGGTGATCGAGAATGGCCGAGCGCCGCACACTGGCCGAGAAGGTGTGGGAGCAGCACGTCGTCGCCCGCGGACAGGGCGAAGGCGCCTCGCGTGAGCCCGATCTGATCTACATCGATCTGCATCTCGTACACGAAGTCACGAGCCCGCAGGCCTTCGACGGACTTCGCGCCGCCGGACGTCCCGTACGCCGTCCAGATCTCACGATCGCGACCGAGGACCACAATGTCCCGACGATCGATATAGATAAGCCGATCGCCGACCCGATTTCGCGCACCCAGGTCGACACCCTGCGCCGCAATTGCGCGGAATTCGGTGTGCGCCTGCATCCGATGGGTGATCTGGATCAGGGCATCGTGCACGTCGTCGGGCCGCAGCTGGGTTTGACGCAGCCGGGCACGACGGTGGTGTGCGGTGACAGCCACACCTCCACCCACGGCGCGTTCGGCGCGCTGGCGATGGGGATCGGCACCAGTGAGGTCGAGCATGTCCTTGCCACCCAGACCCTCTCGCTGCGCCCGTTCAAGACGATGGCGATCACCGTCGATGGCCAATTGCCGCCCGGTGTCACGAGTAAAGACCTGATTCTGGCGGTCATCGCCAAGATCGGCACCGGCGGCGGTCAGGGCTATGTGCTCGAGTACCGCGGCGAGGCCATTCGGGCCATGTCGATGGAGGCTCGAATGACCATCTGCAACATGTCGATCGAGGCGGGTGCGCGGGCGGGCATGATCGCGCCTGACGAAACCACCTATGAATTCCTCAGTGGCCGCCCACACGCGCCGCAGGGAGCCGACTGGGATGCCGCAGTGGCCGCCTGGGAGGCGCTGAAGACCGACGAGGGCGCGAGTTTCGACGCCGAGGTGCACATCGATGCCAGCGCGCTGACCCCGTTCGTCACCTGGGGCACGAACCCGGGACAAGGTGTGCCGCTGGGGGCGACGGTGCCCGATCCGGCGCAGATTGCCGACGAGACGGCGCGTGAGTCGGCGGAGAAAGCGCTGCGATACATGGATTTGGAGCCGGGAACTCCGCTTCGGGACGTGTCGGTCGACACCGTATTCGTCGGTTCGTGCACCAACGGGCGCATCGAGGATTTGCGTGCTGTGGCCGGGATTTTGCAGGGACGCCAGGTCGCCGACGGGGTGCGAATGTTGGTTGTACCGGGATCTATGCGGGTGCGCGCACAGGCGGAAAAAGAAGGACTGGGTGCGATTTTCATCGCGGCGGGCGCCGAATGGCGGCAGGCGGGCTGCTCGATGTGCTTGGGAATGAATCCCGATCAGCTCGAGCCGGGTCAGCGCTGCGCCTCGACCTCGAACCGCAACTTCGAGGGGCGGCAGGGCAAAGGTGGCCGTACGCACCTGGTTTCCCCGCTCGTAGCGGCCGCGACGGCGGTCCGTGGCACCCTGTCCGCACCCGCCGATCTGGACTGATCCGCGCGCGGGCGCTGTTGTGCCCGCGCGGAATCGTCGCTGCGTAGCTCGAAACAACCAGCCCGTAGAACTCTGTCTGCAGATCGCTCGAAACGGCCGTAGCGACTGCTTGTAGGCCGCTAAACGATCAGCCCCAAATCGCCTATTGACCCAGGAGAATCAAGCAATGGAAGCCTTCACCGTCCACAAGGGGATCGGAGTGCCGCTGCGCCGATCCAATGTCGACACCGATCAGATCATTCCGGCCGTGTACCTGAAGCGAGTGACGCGCACAGGATTCGAGGACGGACTGTTCGCAGCTTGGCGATCGGATCCGGACTTCATTCTGAACAACGAGCCCTATAACCGGGGCAGTGTGCTGGTGGCCGGTCCGGACTTCGGTACCGGATCCTCCCGCGAACACGCCGTATGGGCGCTGTCGGACTACGGCTTTCGGGTTGTCATCTCGTCGCGCTTCGCCGACATCTTCCGCGGCAATGCGGGCAAGGGCGGTCTACTGGCCGCGCAGATGTCACAGAACGATGTCGAAATGCTCTGGAAGTTGCTCGAGGAACAGCCCGGTCTCGAATTGGTTGTAGACCTCTCGGCGCGCACGGTGACGGCCGGAACCGCCGTGTTGCCGTTCGATATTGATGACTACACCCGGTGGCGTCTGCTCGAAGGATTGGACGACATCGGGCTCACCCTGCGGCGCAGTGACGTCATCGGTGAGTTCGAAAAGGCAAGGCCAACTTGGAAACCCACTACCCTCCCGGCACATATTTCGCAGGCGTAATCACCCAGTACAGATAGCTGTGCGCGCCTTGGGGCGGTAGCTGGGCGTGTGCTAAACCACATGAATTTTGGCGTGGCACATAGACTCTTGCCCAAAGTGGGTTTACCGTGGTACCTAGTCGGTCCGACGACGGGCCATTAGTCTGCGGAGGATTCAATGAACAAGGCGGAACTGATCGACGTTCTGACCGAAAAGTTGGGTACGGACAGGCGCACGGCCACCGCGGCAGTCGAGCATGTGGTCGACACCATCGTGCGCGCGGTGCACAAGGGTCAAAGCGTCACAATCACCGGATTCGGTGTGTTCGAACAGCGTAAGCGTGCGGCTCGCGTTGCTCGGAACCCGCGTACCGGCGAAACCGTCAAGGTGAAGCCCACTTCGGTGCCCGCGTTCCGTCCGGGCGCGCAGTTCAAGGCCGTCATCGCGGGGAAGCAGAAGCTGACCGCGAGCGGCCCTGCCGTCAAGCGCGGCGCGAATGCGCCGGTGGCCGCGAAGAAGGCGGCCGCCAAGAAGACCGCGGCGAAGAAGACCGCCGCCAAGAAGGCGACCGCCACCAAGGCGCCTGCCAAGACGACGGCCAAGAAGGCCGCGAAGAAGGCACCGGCAAAGACGACCGCCCGCAAGGCAACTGCCACCAAGACGGTCGCCAAGAAGGCGCCCGCCAAGAAGACCGTCGCCAAGAAGGCTCCGGTCAAGGCGGCCAAGAAGACCACGGCGGCCAAGAAGACCACCACCACCGCCGCCAAGAAGACCGTCGCCAAGAAGGCGCCCGCGAAGAAGACCGCGGCCAAGAAGGCTCCGGCTCGCCGCGCTCGCTGACGCTCGACGGTTGATCCGACGCCGTACGCCTGCGGCCGAAGATTTAGCACCGCCGGGTGATTCGGCTCCGCTAAGCGGAATCGCCTGCTGTACCGGCTCGAAACGGCCCCGGGGTTCGCCCCGGGGCCGTTTCGGGCTGTCTACGTCTGGATTTGGGGTCGAATAGCAACCGCGTGACGGTTAGGGACCCCATAGCGGGTCAGGACTTGACGATGGCGTCCGAGAGCGACCGGTCGAGGTGATCGGCGGCGACCAGCCGGCCCGAGGCGAAGGACAGCACCCACACACTGCCTTTGCGGTTGCGCGCCGACGGCAGCGTGATGCCGTCGCGATCGGCCCACCACCGCAGCAGATCGGGAATCACCTTGCCCTGACTGCAAAGAACGCGCACCGACCGCTTCGGCACCAGTTCAACAACGCGTAGTCGAGCCTTGTCCTGCGCTGCGGCATAACCGGTTTCGGAGAACAGCGGCTCGATGCTGATGGTGGTGCCGAGCTTGTCTGCCAGTGGTGCGACTGTCTCGACGCAGCGCACCGGATCGGCCGAATAGATCTCGGATGCGCCGAACGCCAGCAGATTCGGGACCAGCGCCTGTGCTTGGGCCTGCCCGGCCCGCTCCAGTGGACGCTGTTCGTCCGGACCGTCGAATCGACCCCGGCTGCCCGCTTTGGCATGGCGCACCAGCAGCAGCGTGCTGGTGGCCGCGGGCAGGCGCGCGAAGGCGCGCAGCACCTGTCGGTCCATCGGATAGGACAACTGCTCCATCACCTGGTCCAACGGGTACCAGGACAGCACATCGACCTCGGAATTGGCGCTGAATTCACCGTCGGCCGCCTGGGCCGCCCAATAGTCGACCCGCTTGAGTTTCCGGTGTCCCGGGATCGGATATGTGACGTGCCCGAGATAGCGGCCGAGGTGGCAGTGCAGGCCGGTCTCCTCGCGGACCTCGCGGACCGCCGCCAGCAGCGGTGTCTCACCCGGATCGAGTTTCCCCTTCGGGAGCGACCAATCCTGGTATTTGGGGCGGTGGACGACGGCGATCTGGATGGCACCGGTCTCGCCATGCGCTCTACGCCACAGCACCGCTCCCGCGGCGTGAATGTTGGCTGTTACCCGGGGATCCCAGAACGGTCCCCCGTCCATCTCGTACCCCGTCGAACCGGTCACGGTTGATCTGGTCTCCGCAGTCGCATCATGAATTCTTGGTGGTCGCGCACCTCCACGCCGTCTTCGTGCGCGCGCGCGGGCGAGGCGTGCCAGCTGCCGTCGGGTTGGAGAACCCAGCAGCGGGTGGTCGGATACAGCGCGGAATCGAATACCGAACCCAGCTGTTCGGCCAGTTTCGGGTCCTTCACCTGCGCCATTACCTCCACGCGCCGGTCGAGGTTGCGGTGCATCATGTCCGCGCTGCCGATCCAGTACTGATCCTGCGCCTGGAAATGCATGACCCGCGAATGTTCCAGGAAGCGACCGAGAATCGAGCGCACCTCGATGTTCTCGCTCATACCCGTGACACCCGGTCGCAGGCCGCAGATGCCGCGTACCACGATCTGCACCGGAACACCGGCCTGAGAAGCGCGGTAGAGCGCGTCGATGACTTGCTCGTCGACAATTGCGTTGGCCTTCATCCGGATTCGGGCCGTGACGCCCTGCTGCGCGAGTTCGGTCTCGCGCTGGATGCGTTCGATGATTCCGGCGCGCACACCCTGCGGTGCGACAAGCAGGTTGCGGTAGTTGGCCTTTCGCGAGTAACCGGTCAGCGAATTGAACAGATCGGTCAGGTCGGCGCCGATTTCCGGTGCGGCGGTGAGCAACCCGACATCCTCGTACAGCCGCGCGGTCTTCGGGTTGTAGTTACCGGTGCCGATATGGCAGTAGCGGCGGATGGTCGCGCCCTCGCGGCGCACCACCAGGCAGGTCTTGCAGTGGGTCTTGAGGCCGATCAGGCCGTACACCACATGCACGCCCGCCTGTTCCAGCGCGCGGGCCCATTTGATGTTGGCCTGTTCGTCGAAGCGGGCCTTGATCTCGACCAGCGCGACGACCTGTTTACCCGCCTCGGCCGCGTCGATGAGCGCGTTCACGATAGGGGAGTCACCGGAGGTCCGGTACAGGGTCTGCTTGATGGCGAGCACCTGCGGGTCGGCGGCGGCCTGTTCGATGAAGCGCTGCACGCTGGTGGAGAACGAGTCGTAGGGGTGGTGCACCAGGACGTCGCCCTCACGCAGCGCCTGGAAGACATTGCGCGGGGTTTCGCGCTCGCCGAACGCCGGCGGCGTCGCGGGCACATACGGCGCGTCCTTGAGATTGGGCCGATCCACGCCGTACACCTGCCAGAGGCAGGACAGGTCGAGCAGGCCGGGTACCTGGATCACATCGCCGGGATCGACCTCGAGTTCGCGAAGCAGCAGATCGAGCATGTGCTCGGTCATATCGTCGGATACTTCTAGTCGCACCGGCGAACCGAAGCGGCGGCGGGCGAGTTCGCGCTCCAGCGCCTGCAGCAGATCCTCGTCGCGATCCTCGTCGACCTCGAAATCGGCGTTGCGGGTGATGCGGAACGAGTGGTGCTCGACCACCTTCATGCCAGGGAACAGCAGATCGAGGTGCGCGGCGATCAACGCTTCCATCGGCAGGAAGGCCGCGACGGGGGAGCCGGAGTCGGTGCGCCGCACCCGGACGAAGCGGTCGACGTTATCGGGCACCTTGACGCGGGCGAAGTGCTCGCCGCCGGTGGAGAAGTCCTTCACCGTCACCGCGAGGTTGAGACTCAGGCCGCTGATATAGGGGAACGGGTGCGCCGGGTCCACCGCCAGCGGGGTGAGGACGGGAAAGACCTGATCCTGGAAATAACTCGAGAGGCGCTGGCGCTCATCGTCATCCAGATCGGACCAGTCGATGATGGCGATGCCCTCGGTGGTCAGCGCGGGCAGTACGGAGTCGAGGAAGACCCGGGCGTGCCGGTCGGCGATCTCCTGGGCCCGCGCCGCGATCATCTCCAATTGCTCGCTGGGCGAACGGCCGTCGGCCGAACGCACCGAAAGTCCGGTCTCCGCACGGCGTTTGAGACCGGCGACACGGACCATATAGAACTCGTCCAGATTGGAGGCGAAGATCGCCAGGAACTTCGCGCGTTCCAGCAACGGCAGCGACGCATCCTCGGCTAGGGCGAGTACGCGCGCATTGAAGTCCAGCCAGCTGAGCTCACGGTTCAGGTAGCGATCACGTGGCAACCGCTGTACCGCCGAATCCTCGTTCGGCGGCGTCGCCGCGGGCAGTGGGGTGGGCAGCAACTGCTGTTTGACAGTCTCGGTCTCGCTCATGCCCAAGCCTCGCTGGGATGCAGCCCCGACATGCGCGATGCGCGCTCGTATGGAAATCGCTCGCTTCGCTCACTCACGTCAACGATCATCCCCTACGAACCGGCCGGTGTGCAGCCTGACACCGTGATTGCCGTGAGTATCACGCCGTGGTGGCGACCTGCTAGCACACCCGGCGAACTCGCTCGTGAACGTGAATCGGCCAGCCGATGTCGGGTAGGACAGCACAGGTCGAATCCCCGGCGCCCAGCTCGATGGCGCGGTCGAGATCGGCGGCGGTGTCGACGTCCAACCGCAATCCTGGCCAATCCCCGGTGAGCTCGACCGCGCCCGTGGCGATATGCCTGCGCGCCGAGCCGGGCCCGAAGCGCGGATCCAGGGCGGCGGTGCTGTCGCGGACGTAGAGGGCGGCGGTGCCGCTGCCGGCGTGATCGACGACGACCGAGCGTGCGCCGACCGGTGCGGTGGTCAGCATGTCCGAGAGTTCGTCCGGGCGCAAGGCGGGCAGGTCCGCCTGTAGGGCCAGCAGTTCGACCGGACCGTGCCGGTGCCGCAGCGCGGTCGCCGCATCGGTGAGGGCGGTGTTCAGGCCGTCTCGATCCAGGATCGTGCGTCGGGGTTCGGGATGGACCACCGCGCCGAGGGTGCCCGCCAATTCGGCGACGACCGGATCCGGGGTCACGACCGTGACCGACGCGATCTGCGGCACCGCGATGGCGGCGGTCACGGTGTCGGCCAGCATGGCGAGCACCAGCTGTGCCCGGTGCTCCGGGCGCAGCCGGTCGGCCAGGCGGCTCTTGGCCCGATCGAGGCTCTTGACCGCGATCACGGCGTGCACAGCATGCGGACGCATGGTCCTAATCCTTCCACGAGTGGTTCCGTGGCATATTGGGCAGATGACGAGGGCGGCAGTGCTTGGCGCGGGATCATGGGGTACCGCGTTCGCGAAGGTGTTGGCGGATGCGGGAACCGACGTCACGATCTGGGCCCGGCGGCCCGAGGTGGCCAAGGCGCTGGCCACCGAACATCGCAATCCGTTCTATCTGCCCGATGTGCGATTACCCGCGCTCGCGGCTACCCACGATCACGTCCAGGCGCTCGAAGGCGCGGATATCGTCGTCCTCGCGGTTCCGTCTCAATCCCTGCGCGCGAATCTCGAAACGTGGAAGGACGCGATCGGGCCGGACGCGGCATTGCTGAGTCTGGCCAAGGGCATCGAGACCGGCACGCTGCTGCGGATGAGTCAGGTCATCGGGCAGGTCACCGGTGCCGACGAGAGCCGCATCGCGGTGCTCTCGGGTCCGAATCTGGCCAAGGAGATCGCGGCCGAGCAGCCCGCCGCCACGGTGATCGCCTGTACCGATGCCGCACGGGCGATCGCGCTGCAGCAGGCCAGCGCCAACGGGTACTTCCGGCCGTACACCAATACCGACGTGATCGGCTGCGAAATCGGCGGTGCGTGCAAGAACGTGATCGCGCTGGCCTGCGGCATCGCCTCGGGAATGGGGTTGGGCGACAACTCGATCGCGAGTCTGATCACCCGTGGCCTTGCCGAAATCATCCGGCTCGGGGTCGCGCTCGGTGCCGAGCCGGCCACGCTGGCGGGGCTGGCGGGAGTCGGCGACCTGGTCGCGACGTGCACCTCGCCGCTGTCGCGTAACCGGTCGTTCGGCCATGTGCTCGGGGCTGGTGGGTCCATGGAGGCGGCCCAGGACGCTACCCATGGCCAGGTCGCCGAGGGTGTGAAGTCGTGCACATCCATTCGAGCGTTGGCCGCGGCGCACAACGTGGAGATGCCGCTGACCACCTCCGTGCACCAGGTGTGTCATGAGGGAGTTTCGGTGCGCGAGGCGGTCGGCAATTTGCTGGGGCGGCGGATCAAACCGGAATAGGGTCGAACGCTATTACTGTGCGGGCGCGAGGTTGGGGCGGCCTGCAAAACGGGTACGGTTCGGAACATGACGAACCGGATCAGGGTTGCTGTGGTGTTCGGCGGGCGCAGTAACGAGCACGCCGTCTCGTGTGTGTCGGCTGGCAGCGTGCTGCGCAACCTGGATCCGGAAAAGTACGAGGCCGTGCCGATCGGCATCACTCGCGAGGGCGCCTGGGTGCTGGGCAGTGCCGAGGTCGCGGCGCTCGGGTTCAAGGACAACGCGCTGCCAGCGGTGGACGCTACCGGCACGGCGCTGACGCTGGCCGCCGATCCGAGCCGGTCCGGATCACTGGTCGCCCTCGACGATCCGAGTGTGGCACTGGGGTCGGTGGATGCGGTGTTCCCGATTCTGCACGGCCCGTTCGGTGAGGACGGCACGCTGCAGGGCATGCTCGAGTTGGCCGGTGTGCCGTATGTCGGGCCGGGTGTGCTGGCCAGTGCGGCGGGGATGGACAAGGAATTCACCAAGAAGCTGCTCGCCGCCGAGGGGCTGCCGATCGGCGATCAGGTGGTGCTGCGGCGCGGGACCGACACCCTCGGCGCGGCGGATCGGGCGCGGCTCGGTTTGCCGGTCTTCGTGAAACCCGCGCGCGGCGGTTCCTCGATCGGCATCACGCGGGTTACCGACTGGAGTGAGTTGGACGCGGCGATCGCCGCCGCGCGCGAACACGATCCGAAGGTGATCGTGGAGGCGGGCATCGTCGGACGCGAAGTCGAGTGCGGCGTACTGGAATTCCCGGACGGGCGGGTCGAGGCCAGTGTGGTCGCCGAGATCCGGATGCCGGAAGCCGATGCCGCGGTGCCGCAGTTCTACGACTTCGACACCAAATACCTCGACGATGTCTGCGAATTCGATGTTCCGGCGAAATTGGACGACGAAGTGTCCGACGGCATCAGGGAACTCGCGGTGCGCGCATTCAAGGCGCTGGACTGTCAGGGGCTGGCACGGGTCGATTTCTTCGTCACCGATCAGGGGCCGGTGATCAACGAGATCAATACGATGCCCGGCTTCACCGCGATCTCGATGTACCCGCGGATGTGGGAGGCGGCCGGAATCGACTACCGGACACTGGTTTCCACACTGATCGAGACGGCCGTGGCTCGGGGCACCGGTCTTCGTTAGGCCCTGTCCGCTGTCGCGCGGCTCAGTTCGGGAGTGGGCCGGGATCGATCGCTCGGGCAGGCAGGTTCGCGGTGATCGTGTCCGAAACTCCTTGCAGTGGAGTAGGTCCGGAGCCATCGGGGACGGTCAGCGCGAGATAGGTTTCGCGGTCGACGGCAAACCAGGTGCTCGCTTTGGCGGCCGGATCGCGCGCCTCGAACCACTGCACGCCGTTGACGATCTGCAGGGCGGCGGCGCGGTTGAATTCCAGCGGGCGCTCGAGGCCGCAGCGCAGCACGATGGGGTCGCCGCCGTCAGCGCGCTGCCAGGCGCGGGTCGCGGGCGGCGCGGGTTCCACGAGCGTGGATTTGGAATAGTCGCCGAGATCGACGGGCAGGGCGGGGAGCAGGGTCGTGCAGGCGGGGCCGGTCGCGGCGGGTGCGGGGACCGGACCGAGGACCAAGGGTTCGCGTTCGGTCGGCGCGCGGCGGGCCAGCACCGCGGCGACGAGTACGGCGACGACCAGCACGACCGGGAGTGCGACGGCGGTCGCGATGAGCGCGGGCGGATAGCCGCGGGTCTCTGGGGCTGATTCCTCGGCTGCCGCCGTGCTGTCGGACTCGACATCAGCGGTTTCCGGGTCGTCATCGGCCGTTTCGGAGTCGGCGTCCGCATCGTCGGAGATGGACGGGTTCTCGGGCTCCACCACGGTGCCCGCAGCAACGGCGCTGTCGGCAGCTGACTCGGCCGGATGTGTCGACGGTTCGCCGTTCGTCGACTGCTCGGCCTTCGGCAAATCTGCCTTCGACGAATCGCGGTCCGACGACTCCGCCGCCATGCTCACCGGTCCTTCCTGTTCGCGCTGGTGGGCTCGGCCGCGTCCGGGATGGGTGCCGGGTACCGACCTGGTAGTACTCGATTGCCCTGGAAAGAGTACCCTCGGTCGGATTCCAGCCGGCACGACGTTGGGAAGGGACCGGCCATCAGCGAGAGCACGCGACCGCATACAGTGCGTGAGCTGGGGGAGTTCGCACTGATCGAGCGGATCAACGCAGGTCGGGTCCAAACGCCCGGCGTGCTGCTCGGTCCGGGTGACGACGCCGCCGTGGTGGCCGCGCCCGACGGCCGGTTCGTGGTCACCACCGACATGCTGATCCAGGACCGGCACTTCCGGCTCGATTGGTCGAGCCCGCGCGATATCGGGCGCAAGGCGATCGCGCAGAACGCCGCCGATGTGGTCGCGATGGGTGCGGCGCCGACCGCGTTCGTGGTGGCGCTCGGCTGTCCAGCCGATACCCCGATCGAGGTCGTGGACGGACTGACGGACGGGATGTGGGCCGAGGTGAGTCGCGCCGGTGGCTCCATCGCGGGCGGCGATGTGGTGCACAGCCCGCAGCTGGTCATCTCGGTCACCGCCTTCGGTGATCTGGGCGGCCGCGCGCCGATCACCAGAGCTGGTGCGCGCGTAGGAGATATCGTCGCGGTGGCGGGTCGGCTCGGCTGGTCCGCCGCGGGGCTGGCGGTGCTGAGCGCCGGGGTCGATCCGACCGCCGAACTCTTCGCCGAAGTGCTTGCAACCCATCGGGTCCCGCAGCCGCCGTATTCGGCGGTGCTCGCCGCCATCGCCGATTCCGTTGCCGGAGTGGGTAACTCGTCCCTGGAACCGGGTGTGCTCGGCTCGCAGCACGTCGCGGTGGCGGATGCGCCCAGTACGGCCGTGTTCGGGTCGGAGGGCGTCATCGGGTCGCCTGCCGACCGGCACACGGACCCGATACCGAACGCGCTCACCGATGTTTCGGACGGACTGCTCGCGGATCTGGGCCATATCGCCGAGGCGTCTCGGGTCGCCATCGACCTGCGCTCGACCGCGTTGCGGGATCCGGCACTGGCGCAAGTCGCGCGGCGTCTGGATGCCGATGCGGCGCAATGGATTCTGACCGGCGGCGAGGATCACGCGTTCGTCGGAACCTGGCCGGCGGATCGGGATCTGCCCCCGGGCTGGACGCCGATCGGGCGCGTGCTGGCAGGTCACGGGGTCACCGTCGACGGCGTGCGGCGGCCGGGTAGCGGAGGCTGGGAATCGTTCAGCGGGGTGGACTCGGCAACCGAGCCCGAGCCACGATAGGTTGTGCGGTCATGGGCGCGAAACCATTGACGGAAATCATGGATCCGGGTTGGGCGAAGGCTCTCGAACCGGTTGCGGAGCAGATCTCGACCATGGGCGAATTCCTGCGCGCGGAGAACGCCGCGGGCCGCGGTTATCTACCGGCCGGTGACAATGTGCTGCGCGCTTTCCAGCGTCCGTTCGACGCGGTGCGCGTGCTCATCGTCGGCCAGGATCCCTACCCGACGCCCGGACATCCGATGGGACTCAGTTTCTCTGTCGCCCCGGATGTTTCGCCGGTACCGCGCAGCCTCGCCAATATCTTCGCCGAATACAGCAAGGACCTCGGCTTCGAGACACCGTCCAACGGCGACCTGAGCCCATGGTCGGATCAAGGTGTGCTGCTGCTGAACCGAGTGCTCACGGTCTCGCCGGGCCAGCCGGCCTCCCACCGCGGTAAGGGCTGGGAAGCGGTGACCGAGCAGGCGATTCGCGCGCTGGTGGCCAGGGACGAGCCGCTGGTCGCGATCCTGTGGGGCCGCGACGCGCAGACCTTGAAGCCGACGCTGGCCGAGGCCGAGGTGCCCTATATCGAATCCGTGCACCCGTCACCCCTGTCGGCCTCGCGCGGCTTTTTCGGTTCCCGCCCCTTCTCACGAGTGAACGAGCTACTCGACGAATTGGGTGCCGAACCGGTTGACTGGCGCCTGCCCTGACTTCGGGCGCTGAAGAAAAAGAAACAAGTAGAGGAGCACAATTTCATGCAGAACAAGACCGTTCGCGGCGCACTGCGCGGCACCACCGCCACGCTGGCCCTGTGCGCGGCCCTGGCCGGCGGCACCGCCGCCGCGAACGCGGCCGGGCTGCCGCTCGAGCCCGCCGTGGACACCACCTCGACCACCACCGCGGCTCCGGTCGGCGAGGACTTCACCTCGAACGGCTCCTCCACCATCTCGTCCTCGGTGAATGCCAAGGTCGCGTGCCTGCTGCAGAATACGGTGAGCGCGCAGGGCAAGTGGGACTGCTGATATCCCATTGACCGGGGGCCAACAAGAGCCCTCGGAGTTGCTGTGCGATCCTCGGATCGTGAGTAATGCGAACAACCTTCTCGATCCGATCCGGCTGCATCTGCGCGGTTCGGATGGGATCGAGCTGGCCGCCGACCAGTTCGGCCCGGCGGACGGCCCGCTCGTCCTGTTTCTGCACGGTGGCGGACAGACCAGGCACTCGTGGAAGCAGACCGGTGCGAAGCTGGCCGCCGCCGGGATGCGGGTCGTCACGCTCGATGCGCGTGGGCACGGCGATAGTGAGTGGTCGCCGGAGGCCGACTACCGGCGCGGCACGATGGTCGCCGACCTGGTGGCGGTGCTCGCGCAATTGGGTGCGCCCGCGGTGGTCGTCGGCGCGAGCATGGGCGGGATCACCGGCCTGCTCACCACCGCGGTTCCCGGCGGCGAACCGATCATCGCCCTGGTGCTGGTCGATATCGTCACCCGCCCCGAACCCGCTGGCGTCGCGCGGGTGATCGACTTCCTCGGCAAGCATCGCGACGGATTCGACAGTCTCGAGCAGGCCGCCGACGCGGTCGCCGAATACATGCCGCATCGACCGCGGCCCAAGAACACCGACGGTCTGCTGCGCAATCTGCGCCGGCGCGACGGTCGCTGGTATTGGCACTGGGATCCGGATATGCTCGGCGACCGCGTCGAGGATGCGAGCGAGATGGTGCGGCAGCTGGAGCTCGCCGCGCGGGCCCTCACCATTCCGGTGCTGCTGGTGCGCGGTATGCAGTCGGATGTGGTGACACCCGAGGGCGCCGCGGAATTCCAGGCACTGGTGCCGCATACGCAGCTGGTCGAGATCGGCGGTGCCGCGCATACCGCGGCCGGTGACGACAATGATTCGTTCACCGACGCGGTCGCCAAGTTCGTCGTGCAGACGCTCGGATAACTACAGGTTCCGGTAGTCGGGCTTGCGCTTCTCGGCGAAGGCGTTCACGCCCTCGCGTCCGGCCGGGCTGTTGGCCGCGGCGGCGATGGCATCGCGTTCGGCGTCGAGCTGGTCACTCAACGTCGCCGAATTCGACCGCACCATTAGCGATTTGATGCTCGCATAGGTGGATCGCGGTCCGGTGGCGAGGGTTCGGGCCAGGTTCAGCGCCTCGGCCCGCACCTGTTCGTCATCCACGAGCCGACTCAGAATGCCGAGCCGTACCGCCTCGTCGGCGTCGAGAACGGCATCGGTGAGCAGGATTTCGCGCGCCCGCCCGGCCCCGACGATGCGCGGCAGCGTCCACGACATGCCTCCGTCCGGGCTCAGGCCGATGCCCGGATACGCCGGACGCAACTTGGTGCTCGGTCCGCCGATCGCGATATCGGCGGCGCACACCAGACTCATCCCGGCCCCGGCCGCCCACCCCTGCACCCCGGCCACCACCGGCACGATGGTCTCGTCGAGCGCCCGCACGAACTCGTGCAGATCCGTTGCGACGCCGTGGACATGACCGGCCCGATCCTCGGCCGCCGCGAATCCCCGCACATTCCCACCGGCGCAGAAATTCGCTCCACTCCCGGTCAACACCACGGCCCCGACGTCGCGTCCGATCGACCGCAATGCTTCGGTACCCGCGGTGATTCCCGCGAAATCCATGGAGGTGCCGTTGGCGGCGGTCGCGATGGTGATCTGCAGAACGCCGTCCACAGTGGTGACGTACTCGGTTTGCGCGGTGGAGGTCATATCCTGCACCTTAGCTAGCCTTCGCCGCCGCGAACCATGCGGACTTCGATCGCCGGGGTAAAGGCCTCGGTTCGGCTGGCGCTGTCCAGTTCGAAGCCGTGTTTGCGGTAGAAGGCTTGGGCGCGTGGGTTTTTCTCGAAGACCCAGAGCGAGCAGGGGGTGCCGGGGGTGACGGCGGCTCGGATGAGATCGTGCGCGACGCCGGTGCCGTACCAGGCGGCACGGACGTAGAGGGCGTTGAGTTCGGTGCGGGTTATCGGTGATTCGTCCCGGGAGGCTCCCGCGTTGGCGAAGCCGATGACGTGATCGTCGACGACGGCGACGTGGGTGCTGCCGGGGTAGCGGACGCGGATGCGCTCCCACTGCTCGGCTCGGCGATCGATATCGAAGGCGTCCAGTAGGTGATCGGGGACGAGGCCGCGGTAGGCCTCACGCCAGCAGTCGATATGGCATGCGGCGAGACTGTGGACGTGTTCGGCGGCCAGTGGTGCGATACGCCATGGCGGGCTCGGATCAGTCATCTCGGCAAGCTTGACTGCCGGGCAACTGATATCGCAAGTACATGGGTAACTTGTCGGGTACGTCCGGAAGTAGCCATGTACGCGATTGTCGGCCCGCGACGTATCTCTGGTGGCTCTGACGACCGGCGAAAGATTCGCGGAGGCGGACAAGACTACGCCCCGAGCACCTGGCGGTGTCGGGGCGTATGTCGGTCTCTGTGATCGGCCGTGCGGCAGATCAGCCGCGAACGACCTTGCCTGCCTTCAGGCAGGAGGTGCACACGTTCATACGGCGGGTGTTGCCCGGCGCGACCTGGGCACGAACGGTCTGGATGTTCGGGTTCCAACGACGGTTGGTACGCCGGTGCGAGTGCGAGACCGACTTCCCGAAGCCGGGGCCCTTGGCGCAGACGTCGCAGACGGCAGCCATAGTCGCGAACTCCTTCATGTCATGGTGGGGACCGCTGCACATTGGCAGCATGTCCGGAAACAATGTCTAATGCCCTGCCGACTGACGTCGGCCAGCGCAAACCGGCCTCGGCCGCGCTAGGCAACCCTGCAAGGGTAGCCGGAGGGGCCCCGATCCGCCAAACCGGGTCATGGAACGACGGCCCGTGGGCACCCCTCATGGTAGTGGGTCGGTGTCGTCGATCGACTGTCGGTATCGCCCGCTAACCTGGCGGACGCTAGTGGTGTGCGGGCGGCACGGCGGTGTGGACGATCGCGGAGAGAGGTGGCGGTGCCCGGAGTGCGGGACATGATGAGCGATGGCCGCGGTAACGCGGAACTGCCAGCCGTTGCCGGGGCGAATGCGCTGCACGGCGCGGCGCTGATGCGCTGGTGCCGGGTCAGCCTCGAGGCTCTCGAGCAGCGGCGGGCCGAGATCAACGCGCTCAATGTCTTTCCGATCGCCGATTCCGACACCGGTACGAACATGCTCGCGACCATGCGCGCCGCGATGCAGGCCGCCGACGCCGCGGCGATTTCCGCGTCAGGGTTCACCGATAGCTCGCTGTCTGCCGATGGCGGGCGGTCGGCAAACGGATCGTTGTCCACGTACGAGGTGGCCGCCGCGATGGCACGTGGCGCGACGCTCGGCGCGCGCGGCAACTCCGGCATCATCCTTTCGCAGGTGCTGCGTGGGATCGCCGAGGCGGTGCGCGGCGGGCCGCTGACGGCGCAGACGCTGCGCGAGGCGCTGGCCACGGCCTCGGCGCTGGTGCGCGAATCGTTGAGCGTGCCGGTGGAGGGCACCATTCTCACCGTGCTGGATCGCGCTGCCGATTGTGCCGCTGCCTGTCCGGAGTCTGCCTTGGCCGAAGTGGCGTTGGCCGCGGCCGACGGTGCCGCCAAGGCGCTCGGGGACACGCCGTCCCAGCTCGGGGTGCTGCGCGAGGCCGGGGTGGTCGATGCGGGTGCGCGGGGGCTGGTCGTACTGCTCGACAGCCTGGTCGCGGTCACCGTCGGTACGACACCCGAACGGCCGCAGTATGCGCGCGGCGAATTCGGATCCCGCACCGATGCGACGGCGAACGCCGAACCGCACTTCGAGGTGATGTACCTCCTTTCCGATACCGACGACCAGCGGATGGCCCACCTTCGCGATCGACTGGCCGAGCTCGGCGACTCGGTGGTGGTTGTCGGCGACGGCGCGGGCGTCTGGTCGACACACGTGCACTGTGCCGATGCGGGAGCCGCCGTCGAGGCGGGCATCGCCACCGGAATCCTCAGTGCCATCCGTATCGAAAGCTTCGCCATCACCGCCCGGCCAACCTCCGAGCATCAGGATTTCACCGCCCGAGCCGATCTCCCCGCGCATGCTGATGGCGCCGCGCACACTGACGCGCATGCCGATAAAGACGGCACGGGTGCTGCTGCGCGGATCGGGGCGGACCGTGATCGCCCCGCGGATCGCGCGGTGCTGGCCGTGGCGTCGGGGGATGGGGCGGCGGCACTCTTCGAAGCGGGGGGCGCGGTGGTGCTCGGCGACCACGGTCCCGTCACCAGCGCGGCGCTGCTGGCCGCGATCCGACAGTTGCCGAATCGGGAGGTGCTGGTGCTGCCGAACGGTGCGCTGCCCGCGCACGAGTTGGTCGCCGTCGGTGTCGCCGCCCGTGACGCCAATCGTGACGTGCTGCTGTTGCCGAGCGGGTCCATGGTGCAGGGTTTGGCGGCGCTGGCCGTGCACGATTGTGGGCGGATCGCGGTGGACGACGCGTTCGCGATGTCGGAGGCGGCGGCCGCCACGCGGTGGGGGTCGTTGCGCGGCGCCACGGAGCGGGCGCTCACCATGGTCGGCACCTGCGCGGCGGGCGACGGGCTCGGCTTGGTCGGCCACGACGTGGTGGTGATCGGCCGGGATGTGCGGACCGCGGGCCTGACCCTGCTCGATCGGATGCTCGCCTTCGGCGGCGAGCTGGTCACCTTGCTCATGGGTGCGGCGGCCCCCGCCGAACTCGCGGACGAACTCGCCGCGCATATCGCGAACGGCTTCCCCGGTGTCGAGGTGAGCATGTATTCCGGTGGGCAGCACGGAGATCTGGTGCAGATAGGGGTGGAATAGGAAGATGGCGACCCTGAGTGATCGGCTGGACCACCTGCTCGGCGTGAAGGCGGCCGAGCCGCTGGCCGATGCCTTCGATATGCACACCGTAGAGGATTTGTTGCGGCACTACCCATTACGCTATGCCACCCAGGGTCAGCCGCTCACCCAGGAGCAGCCCGAGGAGGGCGCGCACATCACCGTCATCGGCCGGGTGACGAAAACCGAACTGCGGCCGATGAAGAACCGCAGGGGCAGGCTGCTCAAGGTCGCCCTCGACACCGGCTCAGACGCCCCGATCGACATCACCTTCTTCAATGGTGACAAGGTGAGTTACCTTGTCCGCGAAGGAGTTCGGGCGATGATGTCGGGTACGGTGCACTGGTGGCGGCCGGACCGCTGGAACCTTTCGCATCCCGATTACCTGATCCTGCCGGAGAAGGAAGACGGCTCGATCGAGAACCTCACCTCGGTGCGCGGCGGTGGTGCGCTGCGCGGTCTGGCGCAGAGCGCGAAGGATAAAGGGGGAGTGGATATCTCGTTCTTCGAGCGGGAATACATTCCGGTGTATCCGGCCACCGCGAAGGTACAGAGCTGGGATCTGCTGGCCTGTGTCCGGCAGGTCCTCGATCAGTTGGACCCGATCGACGATCCGCTGCCGAGTGCGCTGCGCGAGGATCGCGCGCTGATGAAGGTCTCCGACGCGCTGCGCCTGATCCACCTGCCCGAGCGCAAGTCCGATATCGAACAGGCCAGGGAGCGTTTGCGTTTCGATGAGGCGCTGGCATTGCAGCTGGTGCTCGCCGAGCGGCGACATGATGCGCAGGCGCGAGTGGCCCGGCCGTGTCCGCCGCGGTCCGACGGTATCGCGGCGGCTTTCGACACCCGCCTGCCGTTCGAGTTGACCGAGGGCCAGCAGCAGGTGATCTCGGAGATCTCCGATGACCTCGCCCGCAGCCATCCGATGCACCGGCTGCTGCAGGGCGAGGTGGGTTCGGGTAAGACGATCGTCGCGCTGCACGCGATGCTGCAGGTGGTCGACGCCGGACAGCAGTGTGCACTGCTCGCGCCGACCGAAGTCCTTGCCGCCCAGCATTATCGGTCGCTGCGCGCGATGCTCGGCGATCTCGGCACCGCCGGTGAACTCGGCGCCGCCGACCAGGCGACCAAGGTGGTGCTGGTGACCGGCTCGATGACGGCGGCGGCGAAGAAGGCCGCGTTGCTCGACGCCGTCACCGGCGAGGCGGGCATCGTGATCGGCACCCATGCCCTGATCCAGGACGCGGTCGAGTTCTTCGATCTGGGCATGGTGGTCGTCGACGAACAGCACCGGTTCGGTGTCGAGCAGCGGGATGCGTTGCGCGCCAAGGCAAAAGCTGGCACCAGCCCGCACCTGCTGGTCATGACCGCGACCCCGATTCCGCGCACCATCGCCATGACCACCCTCGGTGACCTGGAGACCTCCACCCTCACCCAGCTGCCGCGCGGCCGTTCACCGATCGTGTCGAAAGTGGTACCGCGCAAACAACATCCGAACTGGGTCGACCGCGCGTGGGAGCGCATCCTGGAGGAGGTCGCGGCCGGGCGGCAGGCCTATGTCGTGTGCTCGCGCATCGGCGACGACGAAGAAAACGGTAAGGGCGGCCGCAACAGTAAGAAGTCCAAGTCGGCACCGGAGAAGGAAGGCCCGACCACGGCCGCCGCCGTCGAGGTCTTCGATCTGCTGCGCACCGGCCCGCTCGCGAGCGTCCGGGTCGGCCTGCTGCACGGCAGGCTGCCGACCGATGAAAAAGATCAGGTGATGCGCGCATTCAACGATGGCGACATCGATGTGCTCGTCTGCACCACCGTCGTCGAGGTCGGCGTGGACGTCCCGAACGCGACCGTAATGGTCATTGTGGACGCGGACCGCTTCGGCGTCAGCCAGCTGCATCAGCTGCGCGGCCGCATCGGCCGCGGCAAACATCCCGGCCTGTGCCTGCTCATCACCGATGCCGGTCCCACCGGCACCGCGATGGCCCGCCTCGACGCGGTCGCCGCCACCACCGACGGTTTCGAACTCGCCGTACTCGACCTGCGCCAACGCCGCGAAGGCGATGTCCTGGGCGCCGCCCAGTCCGGCACCGCGCGCACCCTACGCCTGCTCTCCCTACTCGACGACCTCGAAGTCATCACCGCCGCACAGGAACTCGCCCGCCAGGTAGTCGAATCCGACCCCGGCCTCCACCAGCACCCAGGCCTGGCCTCCATGATGCACGCCGCCGTCGACTCGGAACGAATCGAATACCTAGCCAAGTCATAACCGACGAGAATGCGCTCATGCAGGTAGCTTCGACGTTTGCCTGCATGAGCGCATCGTGATCGCTTGACCAGCTCGCCGACCCCGGATGAGCTCGCGCATGTCGCGAGGTGAAGGTCAACGTCCGATTCGGGGGTATGGGAGGTCTGTGCTGGTGTGTTCGGTGATTGCGAGGGGGCTGCCGATCTGGGGGAATGCGCGCTGGGGGCAGGTGGGGCGTTCGCAGACCTTGCAGCCCGCGCCGATCGGGACCGCTGCGGCTGGATTGTCCAGTTGCAGGCCATGGGAATATGCCAGTCGATCGGCGTATTCGATATCGCAGCCCAGTCCGATCGCGAAGTCCTTTGTCGCCGTGCCGAATCCGTGTGGCGCCGCCAGCGCGGTGCGGGCGATCCACAGGTAGCGGCGGCCGTCCGGCATCGCGGCGATTTGGGTCAGGATGCGGCCCGGATTGGCGAAGACCTCGTGCACCACCCAGAGTGGGCAGCTGCCACCGACCCGGGAGAAGTGGAATGCGGTGGCGGACTGGCGTTTCGAGATATTGCCCGCACGATCGGTGCGTACGAGGAAGAACGGCACGCCGCGCTGTCCCTGCCGCTGCAAGGTGCTCAACCGGTGGCAGATGGTCTCGAAGCCGACCTCGAAACGCAGACTGAGCAAGTCGATGTCGTAGCGCAACTCCTCGGCCGACCGCAGAAAGCGGCCGTAGGGCAGCACCAGCGCACCCGCGAAGTAATTGGCCAACCCGATGCGCGCCAACGTCCTGGATTCCCCGCTGAGTGACGGTGTTTCGGCCAGCACCGCGTCCAGATCCTTGCCGTACAGCAGAAAACCGAGGGTGGTGGCGATCTGGAAGGCGCGCTGTCCGGGGCGCAGCCGCCGCGCCAGCGTCAGGGTGCGGCTCTCCGGATCGTAATGTCGTTTCGGGATGGCCGGATCGGCGCCGTCGCCGCGCACCAGCACGGTGACTCCGGCGCGCTCCTCGGCCACCCTGGCGAGTTGACGATCGAGCGAGCCGATGCTGAGCCCACACTTTTCGAAGAGCTGTTCGGCGGCGTGATCGAGTTGGGTGACGTGATTGTGGTGATCGTAGAAGAAGTCGCGCACATCCTCATACGGCATGGGCACGCCGGGCGCGCCCGGCGGTGCGGCCACCCGCGCGGAGAGCAGATCGAGTTGATCGGTCGCGGCGCGCAGGCGGCGATGCATGGCGACGACGATCCGGGCGACCTCCGGCAGTCGCGTCGCCAACTCCTCGACCTCGGTCAACGGCGCGCTGTCACCGCCCGCTGCGTCCACCAGCACCTCGTGCAGATCCGAGACCAGTCGGGCGTCGGAGTCGGCGGCGAAGAATTGCACGTCGAGGTCAAAGGTGGAGTTGAGCTTCAGCAGCACCGGGATGGTGAGCGGTCGCTGGTCGCGTTCGAGCTGATTGAGGTAGCTGGGCGATAGATCGAGGGATTTCGCCAGCGCCGCCTGGGTCATCCGCCGTTCCTCGCGCAACCGTCTCAGCCGGGCGCCCGCGTACATCTTGCGCACCGCCAGATCGTAGCCCTCGGCATTCGCAAACATCGCAAAATCCCGGATTCTCGCGGGCATAAATCCGCTTTTGCAAGGGATTTTACCGTAACCCAATCCTGCGTAGCATGCGAAGTAGGGCAGCTGGCCCGGTCTCGAACCGGAGGATGGACGAAGACACATAATCGTACGCGGCGCCCGCGCTGCCGCCGAGGACTTTCCGCGTTCGGAACATTTGGCCACCAAAGATTGCCGAGGTCGCCGCCGATCCGGTCGCGCACCTCGGGGTATCGCGACGAGAATTGGTCGCACACTGACCGCGCGGCTCGGCGATCTCACCGAAGCACTCCTCAACCAAGCGATTGTTTGGTCTAATCGGTGAGATCGAATCGCCCGATGCGCCCGCCGCATCGGCCCAAGGAAGTGAGCGAATTCCCATGCCGAGCCCCGACGAGATCGTCACCGCCATGTGCCGCAGCTGGGCCGATCCCGATCCGGACCAGATCAGCGCCTTCTTCGCCGAAAACGCCGTCTACCACAACATTCCGATGGAGCCCATCCACGGCCGCGCCGCCATCCGCGACTTCATCGCCGGTTTCCTCAGCACCTTCGAATCGATCGACTTCGACATCCACCATCAGGTCGCCACCGGCAATGTCGTCATGAACGAACGCACCGACACCCTGCGCGGCCTCGGCAAGGACACACCCCTCCCAGTTATGGGCGTCTTCGAAGTGGCCGACGGCGCCATCACCGCCTGGCGTGACTATTTCGACATGGCCGCCATCAACCGAGCCTTCGCACCCTCGGCCGAATAGGTCGGCGAAGCCTGGTTGAAAGATGTTGTGGGATCCGGGGAACCGAATCGGTTGTTCGCGCGTCGAATAGTGCATCGGGGGTGATAACTGATGGCGACGTGTGAGGAGGGGTTACACATGGATCGTTGCTCGGGATTTCCTGCGGCGTGGCGGCGCGGATCGAGTGCTCGATCGCGGTTGCGGCCCATGGTCCGCAACGGTGAGGCGTGTGAGCGGTACACGCCCCGACGTCGGCTCCGCCCATTTCCTGGGGCCGAAACCAATTGACGGGCCGGTAATTCGCTAGCCGGTCTCGGGCGCACGAATACGCCCGAGACCGGTCTTCGAACTAGCGGACCGCCTGCGCGGCGGCCACCAGATTGCGCAACGATGCCTCGACCTCGACCGGTCCGCGCGTCTTCAACCCGCAATCCGGATTGACCCAGAGCCGTTCGGCGGGAACGGCTTTCAGCGCCGCACGCAGCGACGCGGTGATCTCCTCGACGCTTGGCACCCGGGGCGAGTGGATGTCGTACACCCCGGGACCGACGCCGAGGTCGAAGCCCGCGGCATTGAGGTCGTCGAGCACCTCCATATGCGAGCGCGCTGCCTCGATCGAGGTCACGTCGGCGTCGAGTCCGGCGATCGCGTCGATGACCTCACCGAACTCCGAATAGCAGAGGTGGGTGTGGACCTGGGTGGCATCCGACACCCCGGAGGTCGCCAGCCGGAATGCCTCGACCGACCAGTCCAGGTACTCGCCCTGATCGGCCGCCCGCAGTGGCAGCAGTTCACGCAGCGCCGGCTCGTCGACCTGGATGATCCGAATGCCGGCGGCCTGCAGATCGACCGTCTCGTCCCGGATCGCCAGCGCCACTTGACGTGCCGAATCCGCCAGCGGCTGATCATCGCGCACGAACGACCAGGCCAGGATGGTCACCGGGCCGGTGAGCATGCCCTTGACCGGCTTATCGGTCTGGGATTGGGCGTAGGTGATCCAGTCGACGGTCATCGGCGCGCGGCGCGACACATCGCCGAACAGGATCGGCGGGCGCACGCAGCGGGTGCCGTAGGACTGCACCCAGCCCGCCTCGGTGGCGGCGAAACCGTCGAGCTGCTCGGCGAAGTACTGCACCATATCGTTGCGTTCGGGCTCACCGTGCACGAGCACGTCCAGGCCCAGCTTCTCCTGCAGCGCAACGACATCCGCGATCTCCGACCGCATCCGGCGGATATACTCGGCCTGATCGATCTCGCCTTTGCGCAGTCCGGCGCGGGCCAGTCGGATTGCCGAAGTCTGCGGATACGACCCGATCGTCGTGGTCGGCAACGACGGCAGCCGCAGCCGCTCGGCCTGCAACGCCCGCCGCTGTTGCGCGGGCGCCCGCCGGATGGCATCCGGTCCGAGCGCGGCGAGCCGCGCCCGCACCTGCGGATTGTCCAGCCGGGGATCGGTGCGCCTGGTGGCCAGGGCCGCACGGACCGTGGCCAATTCGGCGGTGATGGCCTCGGGCCCCGCGCTCAGTCCGGTCGCGAGCAACCGCACCTCGGCGACCTTTTCCGCACCGAACGCCAGCCACGAGCGCAGCCGCTCGTCGAGACCGGTTTCGGCGGCCAACGTGTAGGGCACGTGCAGCAGTGAGCAGGAACTCGACACCGCAACCGATTTCGCGCAACCTAGCAGCGTGCCCAGCGTCGCGAGCGCTCCATCCAGGTCGGCCCGCCACACATTTCGGCCATCGACCACACCGGCGACCAACAACTTGTTCGCCAGCGCCGACACGCCGGCCACCTCGGAGAGATCGTCGACGACCGTGAAATCGAGTGCGATGCCTTCGATTCCGGTCTCCGCCAGCGCGGTCAGGGCCGAACCCGGCTTGCCGAAATAGGTGGCGACCAGCAGCGCCGGACGATCCGTCGCGGCCGACAGCTCCGCATAGGTGCGCCGCACCGAGTCGATCTCGTCGGCGCTCAGATCGGTGACCACGACGGGTTCATCGAGCTGCACCCACTGCGCGCCCGCCGCGGCCAGCAACCGCAACAACTCGCGGTAGAGCGGAATCAGCTCGTCGAGGCGAGCCAACGCGTCGCCGCCCGTCGCCTTCGCCAACTTCAGGAAGGTGATCGGACCGATCACCACCGGCCGCGCGGGCACACCGAGGGCGAGCGCCTCGCGCAACTCCTCGAGCAGCTTCTCCGGATGCAGCGAGAACGTCATCTCCTGGCCGATTTCCGGCACGAGGTAGTGATAGTTGGTGTCGAACCACTTGGTCATCTCCAGCGGTTCGACCGCATCGGTACCGCGCGCGGCGGCGAAGTAGCGATCCAGCGGATCGGCGATATCGGCCACCCGCGGCGGCAGCGCACCCAGCAGCACGGCGGTATCGAGCACCTGGTCGTAATAGGAGAAGGTGCCGACGGGGATGGAATCCAGCCCGGCCGTGTGCAATTCGGTCAGCTGGTCGCGCCGGAGGTCGCGGGCGATCGCGTGCAATTGCTCGGCGTCGATGCGCCCGGCCCAGTAGGACTCGGTGGCGCGCTTGAGTTCACGGTGCGGCCCCACCCGCGGGAGACCGAGAACCGTTGCGGTGAACGGGTTATGCGAAACAGTCACGAATTTCTCCAGTGCTGAGATCGAGGACCATCGCCATACGAGCTCGCGGAGACCGAGTGCGGTGCCGGAGCAACCCGACAGGGGAGCCCGACATATCAGCACTGCTGGTCCGCGCGCCCAATCCACGAGGCGGTGGCCGTCGGATACGGCGTATCCGACACGGCTGGCAGGTCTTCGGACTTGCGGGCACGGGCCTTCTGGCCGACCCCGGATGGGGCTCACCTACTGGCCGTCGCTTCCCGGGCTGACCATTTCGAGCGACCTGCAAGCAGTCGCTACGGCCTCCCAGTGCTTTTGACGGCGGTCGTTCCTGCATACCGCTGCGGGACAGTCCCGGATTCTCACCGGATTCCCTCTCATCCGCCCTCCGGATCTTCCGGCGGGCGAACTCGACTCCGTGACGCGACGTAGGGGCTCCATCTCGTCTGCGCACGGCGAACCAGCTGCAACACTCAGCATAGGCGGGCGCGCAACCGGGTTTGCGCATCGGACCATGTGCCGACCATTTGCGAAGGGACACCCTGGCGTGCATTGGACCGGTTGCGAGAGCTTCCGCACTGGTAGCCACGCTCCGCAGTGAGATGTGTCGGTCCGATTAACACAACTTCGCAACTCTGCTAGGTCTGGTTGTGAAGATCCGTGCGAAGGGGACTTGCCTGTCAGAGCCGCATTCAGGGCCGGGTACCTTAGTTCAATGTTCTCGAAAGTCTTGGTTGCCAACCGCGGCGAGATCGCGATCCGGGCGTTCCGCGCGGCCTACGAACTCGGCATCGGCACGGTCGCCGTGTTCCCGTATGAGGACCGCAACTCGGTCCACCGGTTGAAGGCCGCCGAGTCCTATCAGATCGGTGAACAGGGCCATCCGGTGCGGGCCTACCTCTCGATCGAGGCGATCATCGATGCAGCCAAGTCGGCGGGCGCGGACGCGATTTACCCTGGCTACGGCTTCCTCTCCGAGAATCCGGACCTGGCCGCGGCATGTGCGCGTGCGGGCATCACCTTTATCGGTCCGTCCGCCGAGGTGCTCGAACTGGCCGGTAACAAGGCCCGCGCCATCGCGGCCGCCAGGGCCGCCGGGCTGCCGGTGCTGCGTTCCAGCGCACCGTCTGCGGATCTGGATGAGCTGATCGCGGCATCGCGAGAACTGGACTACCCGATCTTCGTCAAGGCGGTCGCGGGCGGCGGCGGGCGCGGTATGCGCCGGGTCGCCGAGCCGGGCCAGCTGCGTGAATCGATCGAGGCCGCGTCGCGGGAGGCGGAGTCGGCCTTCGGTGACCCGACCGTCTTCCTGGAACAGGCCGTGGTGAACCCGCGCCACATCGAGGTGCAGATCCTGGCCGACCAGCACGGTAATGTCATGCACCTGTTCGAACGCGACTGTTCGGTACAGCGCCGCCACCAGAAGGTGATCGAGCTCGCGCCCGCGCCGAACCTGGATCCGGCGTTGCGCGAACGCATCTGCGCCGACGCGGTGGCTTTCGCTCGCCAGATCGGTTACAGCTGTGCCGGCACCGTCGAGTTCCTGCTCGATGAGCGCGGCAACCACGTCTTCATCGAGATGAACCCGCGCATCCAGGTCGAGCACACGGTGACCGAGGAGATCACCGACGTCGATCTGGTGCAGTCCCAGCTGCGCATCGCGGCCGGCGAGACCCTCGAACAGCTCGGCCTCAGCCAAGAGCAGGTCACTATTCGCGGTGCGGCCCTGCAGTGCCGGATCACCACCGAGGATCCGGCCAACGGCTTCCGCCCCGATACCGGCCGCATCACCGCCTACCGCACCCCCGGCGGCGCGGGCATCCGCCTCGACGGCGGGGCGAACCTGGGCGCGGAGATCGGCGCCTACTTCGACTCGATGCTGGTGAAGCTCACCTGCCGCGGTCGCGATCTGCCCGCCGCGGTGGCCCGCGCCAGCCGCGCGCTCGCGGAATTCCGCATCCGTGGCGTCACCACCAATATCCCGTTCCTGCTCGCGGTCCTCGACGATCCGGACTTCCGAGCGGGCCGGGTCACCACCTCGTTCATCGACGAGCGCCCACAGCTGCTGACCCTGCGTGGTTCGGCCGACCGCGGCACCAAGATCCTCAACTACCTGGCCGATATCACCGTCAACAAGCCGCATGGTGAGCGTCCGACGACGGTGTATCCGCATGACAAGCTGCCCGCGATCGATCTGAGCGTGCCGCCGCCGGACGGTTCGCGCCAACGGCTGCTGGCATTGGGGCCGGAGGGTTTCGCGCGGGCGTTGCGTGAGCAGAAGGCAGTCGGTGTCACCGACACCACCTTCCGCGACGCGCATCAGTCGTTGCTGGCGACGCGGGTGCGTACCAATGGTCTGCTCGGTGTCGCCGGACATGTCGCACGTCTGACGCCGGAACTGCTGTCGATCGAGGCGTGGGGCGGCGCGACTTACGATGTGGCGCTGCGGTTCCTGTTCGAGGATCCGTGGGAGCGGCTGGCGGCACTGCGTGAGGCGGTGCCGAATATCTGCCTGCAGATGCTGCTGCGCGGCCGCAATACCGTTGGATACACGCCGTATCCGGAGCAGGTGACGCGCGCGTTCGTCGCCGAGGCGACCGCCACCGGCATCGATATCTTCCGCATCTTCGACGCGCTCAACAATGTCGACCAGATGCGCCCGGCCATCGATGCGGTGCGCGAAACCGGTACGGCCATCGCGGAAGTCGCGATGAGCTACACCGGTGATCTGATGAACCCGGACGAAAACCTCTACACCCTCGACTATTACCTCAAACTCGCCGAACAGATCGTCGACGCGGGCGCGCATGTGCTCGCGATCAAGGATATGGCGGGTCTGCTGCGTGCCCCGGCGGCGGCGAAACTCGTTTCCGCGCTGCGTACCAACTTCGATCTGCCGGTGCATGTGCATACCCATGACACCCCGGGTGGTCAGCTCGCCACCTATCTCGCGGCGTGGCAGGCCGGTGCGGACGCGGTCGACGGTGCGAGCGCGGCGATGGCCGGAACCACTTCACAGCCCGCGCTTTCCGCGATTGTCGCGGCGGCGGCGCACAGCGAATACGACACCGGCCTGAATCTGCAGAACGTCTGCGATCTCGAGCCGTACTGGGAAGCACTGCGAAAGGTGTACGCGCCGTTCGAGTCCGGGCTGCCCGCACCGACGGGCCGGGTGTACACCCACGAGATTCCCGGCGGTCAATTGTCGAACCTGCGCCAGCAAGCGATCGCGCTGGGCTTGGGTGACCGCTTCGAAGAGGTGGAAGCGAAATATGCTGCGGCGGACCGACTTCTGGGCCGCTTGGTCAAGGTCACCCCGTCCTCCAAGGTGGTCGGTGACCTCGCCCTCGCATTGGTCGGCACCGGTGTAGACATCGAAAGCTTCGCCACCGATCCGGGCCGCTACGACATCCCGGACTCGGTGATCGGTTTCCTGCGTGGCGAACTCGGCACCCCGGCCGGTGGCTGGCCGGAGCCGTTCCGCAGTCGTGCGCTGGCCGGGCGTGGTCCGGCCAAGCCGGAGACACCGCTCACCGCCGCGGACGAGGCCGGATTGAACGGAACCTCCGAACAGCGCCGCGCCACCCTCAACCGGCTGCTGTTCCCCGGCCCGACAGCCGAATTCGTCGCGCATCGGGAGAAGTACGGTGACACCATCGGCCTGTCGGCCAACCAGTTCTTCTACGGTCTGCGCCGCGGCGAGGAACACCGCGTGCAGTTGGAGAAGGGCGTCACCCTGCTCATCGGTCTGGAGGCGATCTCCGAACCCGACGAGCGCGGTATGCGCACGGTCATGTGCATCATGAACGGCCAACTGCGTCCGGTCGCGGTGCGCGACCGGTCCATCGCCAGCGATATCCCGGCCGCGGAGAAGGCGGAAAAGAACAATCCGGGCCATATCGCCGCCCCGTTCGCCGGTGTGGTGACTTTGGCTGTGTCCGAAGGCGATTCGATCGCGGCGGGCGACACCATCGGCACCATCGAGGCGATGAAGATGGAAGCCGCCATCACCGCACCCCGCGCCGGCATCGTCGGCCGCGTCGCCATCGGCAAGGTGCAGCAGGTCGAAGGCGGTGACCTGCTGGTCGAACTGGCCGTGCGCGAGTCGGCCGCTAGCGACCGCTTGCGGGTCGCTCAAAACGATCTGCCCGAATGACCCGTATCGTCGCGGGCACCGCGGGCGGGCGGCGGCTACGGGTCCCGCCCGCGGGCACCCGGCCCACCTCCGATCGGGTGCGCGAGGCGCTGTTCAGCGCGCTCGACGCGCGGATCGATTTCGACGGCCTCCGGGTGCTCGATCTCTATGCCGGATCCGGCGCGCTCGGCCTGGAGGCGCTCTCGCGCGGTGCGGCCCACGCGCTGCTCATCGAATCCGATCGCAAGGCCGCCCTGATCGTGCGCGGCAATATCGCCGATCTCGGGCTGCCCGGCGCCGAACTCCGCGTCGGGGCCGTCGCCGGCGTCCTGGCCGGGGGTGGTGCGGGAAAGTACGACCTCGTCTTCTCCGATCCGCCCTATGACGTCGACACCGCGGCCGTCACCGCCGATCTGCGCGCGCTCGCCGAGCACGGCTGGCTCGCGCCCGACGCGCTCATTGGGGTGGAACGCTCCATCCGCTCACCCGAGATCGCCTGGCCCGCAGGCTATGTCCCGGCGAAGTCGCGCAAATACGGTGAAACCCGCATCGAACTAGCCGAATTCGCGCCGGAGTAATCCCGGGGTGCGAGGTGGCGATCCGGACTCCTGATACCGTCTGATCCATGGCAGGAGCGTTGTGCCCGGGCTCGTTCGACCCGGTGACCAATGGACACATCGACGTTTTCAACCGGGCGGCCGCCCAGTTCGACGAGGTCGTGGTGACGGTCTCGATCAACCCGAAGAAGCAGGGCATGTTCAGCGTCGAGGAGCGCATGGAGATGCTGCGCGAGGCCACCGCACATCTGCCCAATGTGCGGGTGGAGTCGTGGCAGGGCCTGCTCGTCGACTTCGCAAAGCAGGAGGGCATCAACGCGATCGTCAAGGGTCTGCGTGATGCCACCGATTTCGGCTACGAACTGCAGATGGCCCAGATGAACAAGAAGCTCTCCGGCGTGGAGACTTTCTTCATCGCGACCAACCCGGCCTTCGGCTTCCTGTCCAGCTCCTTGGTCAAGGAGGTCGCGGCCTACGGCGGCGATGTCACCGACATGCTCCCGCCCGCCGTCCACAAGCGCCTGCTCGACCGCCTCGCCGAGCGCAAGGGGTAGAGACAACTCCGCCCCGGTTCCGAAGAACCGGGGCGGATTCGTGTGGCCTGTTATAGAGCGTCTCAGAAGACAAGGCCCCGAAGAGCGAGGAAGCGCATGCCGCCGACCGCGGCGGTGATGGCGAGGATGGCCGTGGCCTGGAACGCGTCGCCCATGCCAGGGGTCCACACCTCGAGTGCGGCCAGCGCGGCAGTGGTGACGCCGAGGCCGACCAGCGCGAGCCCGCCGCCCTCCCACTGTGCGGTGAACCAGCCGACCCGGCCAGCCGCGTGGAAGGTGAGCTGACGGTGCAGCTCATTGGCGATCACGGTGCTCACGATCGAGCCCGCGATATTGGCGACCAGGGGACCGACGCCGTGCATTGCGAAGAACAGCAGGACGTAGGCAACGTTGCTGGAGCCGCCGACCAGCGCGAAGCGGATCAGCTGGGCCAGCGCCCGATCGCCGCGCAGGTACTGCATGAGCTGCGCGAACCGAACAGCCGTGGTAATCCGCAGGACCGGGTACGGACCCGCCCACGGCGTGTACAAGCTGCTTGTCGGCAGTACCGCCGTCCGCGGTAGTTCCAGCACGGTCATTGTCTTTCCGATCCCACACGAGCCTCCGGTACGGATAACCACGATGGTCATCGCATCCTTCCCGGCGACTCTCGAGCCGTTGGGAAGGCATCCGCCCGGTTGGCCTCCTCTTATCCCCACAGTCCCGGTCGGGGCCTGTGATCTGCTTAAGAAGATCTTGTTCAGACCTTCTGGATAAATGTAACACCAAGTGGAGACAGATCCTCCACTTGTTTTTGTGGCGTGCGAGACACCCGGACGACACACCGGTGGGTGACTCGGCACGAGCCGTGACGAGGGGCACACTGGGCCTACGGCGGAAAGTTTCGCCGTAGGTCTGCAGGAGAGCGGGGTAAGAGCATGTATCGCGTATTCGAAGCACTCGACGAGCTGGTTGCCATCGTTGAGGAAGCGCGCGGCATCCCGCCGACCCGTAGTTGCATCGTGCCGCGCGGCGATGTGCTCGAACTGCTCGATGATGTGCGCGATGCGTTGCCCGGCGAGCTCGATGATGCCCAGGATGTGCTCGACCATCGCGACAAGATCGTCTCGGATGCGCGTTCGGCCGCCGAGATCACGGTGAGCAGCGCCAACGACCAGGCACACGAGACCATCGGATCGGCCCGTGACGAGGCCGACCGGATCCTCGCCGACGCCAAGGCGCACGCCGATCGGATGGTCGCCGAGGCCAGCGCGCACGCCGATCATCTGGTCAACACCGCCCAGGCCGACGCCGATCGCATCGTCGCCGACGGCAATGCCGAGTTCGAGGCCGTCACCGGCCAGGCACGTGTCGAATCCGAGCGGATGATCGAGGCGGGCAAGGCCTCCTACGACCGCTCGGTCGCCGAGGGCGAGGCCGAGCGCGACCGTTTGGTCGAGCAGACCGAGGTGGTGCGCGCGGCGCACGCCGAATCGGCTCGGCTGATCGACGGGGCGAACGAAGAGGCCGATCGCATGCGCGACGAGTGCGACCACTACGTCGACAGCAGGCTCGCCGAATTCGAGGAGACCCTCAACGCCAACCTGCGGACCGTCCGCGGCGGCCGTCACCAACTGCGTTCCGGTGCGGGAGCTCCGGACTACGCGACCGACTATCGCCGCTGACGCCCCGGGGGTGCGATGCCCCAGACGGTTTGGGTCTTGGCCCGGCCCTCGCGTATTGTGGTGTGGTTGCCCATTTCCCCTCGAATGTGAAGTGAGTTCGTGATGTCCGCCGGTACCGGTTCACCCTCGCGCCCTCGTACGGCCTCGCGCCGCACGCCGGACGCGGGTTTCGTGCTGGATGTCATCAGCCTGGGTCGTCGCCCCGGCACGATGAAAGAGCTGCATCGCGTGGTCACCGCGGACGGACGGATCGGGCTGGACCTGATCGCCATTCCGGTAGGTGCCGAGGTGGACCTCGATCTGCAATTGCAGGCAGTGTCCGAAGGTGTCCTCGTCACCGGAACCGTCACCGCACCGACGGCCGGGGAGTGCTCGCGCTGCCTCGAACCGTTCACGGACACGGTGGAAATTCACCTCACGGAACTGTTCGCCTACCCGGACAGCGCCACCGAGCAGACCACCGAGGACGACGAGATCTACCGCATCGTGGACGACACGATCGACCTGGAACCGGTGATCACCGATCAGATCGGCCTCGAGTTGCCACTGCAGCCGCTGTGCACTCCGGACTGTGCCGGACTGTGCCCGGAATGCGGTGTACGGATGGCGATTGCGGGTTCCGGCCACGGGCATGAGATACTTGACCCTCGCTGGGCCGGGTTGGCGAAGTTCGCCACCGAGTCGCCCGGCACCGGCAGCCCCGATGCGGGTGCCGACCCAAGCGTTTAGACCCAGACCGTAAGACCGTGCCGCCGAACAGGCGAGCAACAGGACAAGAGGAGAAGTAGTCGTGGCCGTTCCCAAGCGCCGGATGTCCCGTTCCAACACCAGGTCGCGGCGCAGCCAGTGGAAGGCCACCGCGCCGACCCTGATCACGTGCCCGAACCGCGCCTGCGGCGAGAAGACCCTGCCGCACATCGCGTGCCCCTCCTGCGGCACCTACAAGGGCCGCCAGGTCACCGCTGCTGTCTGATCGTTCGACCTGTCGTATCGACGTGACCGCCAGCAAGGACGAATCCGGCCCGTCCGATGAACATGCGAGTCTGCTCGTGGCGCTCGGCGTCGACGTGCAGGCCGATCTTTTGCGGCTGGCGCTGACGCACCGGTCCTACGCATATGAGAACGGCGGGCTGCCGACCAACGAGCGTCTGGAATTCCTGGGCGACTCGGTACTCGGCCTGAGCATCACCGAGCGGCTGTACCACGAGCACCCGGAGAAGTCCGAGGGCGAACTGGCCAAGCTGCGGGCGAGCGTGGTGAATATGCACGCGCTCGCCGAGGTGGCGCGCGGGCTCGGCGAAGGCGGGCTCGGCGTGCACCTGCTGCTCGGTAAGGGCGAAGAGCTCACCGGTGGCCGGGACAAGCCGAGCATCCTCGCCGATGGCATGGAGTCGCTGCTCGGCGCCGTCCATCTCGAGCACGGCATCGATGTCGCGCGCGAGGTGGTGCTGCGGCTGTTCGCCGATCTGCTCGAGCGCGGACCCAGGATGGGTGCGGGCCTCGACTGGAAGACCAGCCTGCAGGAGCTCACCGCCGAACGTGGCCTCGGTGTACCCAGCTACGAGATCACCTCGACAGGTCCGGACCACGACAAGGAATTCACCGCGACCACCGTGATCGGCGGTCGCCCGTACGGCCAGGGTGTGGGCCGCTCCAAGAAGGAAGCCGAGCAGAAGGCCGCCGGCACCGCCTACCAGGCACTGACCGACGGTGTCTGATTTGCGGCGCCGCGTGTTCGCGGCCCCCCGATGTCTCGCGTCCGAGTGGCCGAGACTCGCGACTGCGTCGCATGCGCTTCGGCCACTTGGACGCGAGACGGGCCGCGAACGTCGCTCGTAAGACTCGCTCCGCGGTGGTCGATAGGAGTTTGAATGCCTGAGCTTCCCGAAGTCGAGGTCGTCCGGCGCGGACTGGCCGAGCATGTGGTGGGCCGGGTCGTCGAGTCCGTTACGGTGACCCACCCCAGGTCGGTGCGCCGTCATCTCGAAGGCGCGGACGATCTCGCGGCTCGGATGAAGGGTCTGCGCGTCGCCGCGGCGGAGCGGCGCGGCAAATACCTGTGGCTCACCTTCGACGAGCCCGACACCTCGCTCGTCGTTCATTTGGGGATGAGCGGGCAGATGCTGGTGCAGTCGGCCGATGCCCCCGTGGAGAAGCACGCGCACATCCTCGCAACCCTCGACGACGGCACCCAATTGCGCTTCGTCGACCAGCGCACCTTCGGCGGGTGGGCGCTCGCGCCACTCGTCGAGGTCGACGGCACGTTGGTGCCCGAGCCCGTCGCGCATATCGCCCGGGATCCGCTGGATCCGCGCTATGACCCCGAGGTCGTGGTGGCCGCGCTGCGCGCCAAACAGACCGAGGTCAAGCGCGTGTTGCTGGACCAGACTGTGATCTCCGGCGTCGGCAATATCTACGCCGACGAATCGCTGTGGCGGGCGAAGATCCACGGCAATCGCCTCGCGTCCGGATTGACCAGGCCTGCCGTGCGCACTCTGCTCACCGAAGTCGGCGCGGTGATGGGGGAGGCGCTGTCGGCCGGTGGCACTTCGTTCGACGCGCTATATGTCAACGTCAACGGCCAATCCGGCTACTTCGAGCGCTCGCTGGCGGTATATGGCCGCGAGGACGAACCCTGCCGTCGCTGCGGTGCGCCCATCCTGCGGGAGAAGTTCATGAACCGTTCTTCCTACTCCTGCCCGCGCTGCCAGCCGAAGGCCCGTCACCGGTCACGATAGCGAGCTACCGTTCTTCTAGGCGGATCGGAAAGCAGACCGGTAGGAAGGACATATGCGCAAGCTCACCTACTACGTAGCTTCGACAATCGATGGGTTCATCGCCACCGAGGAGGGGTCGGTCGACTTCTTCCCGGTAGGTGGCGATCACGGCCCGGCGATCACCGCGCAGTACCCGGAGACCCTGCCGACCAAGGTGCGGGAGGCCCTCGGCATCGATAAGCGCAACCGTTACTTCGACACCGTGCTGATGGGGCGCAAGACCCACGACTTCGGTGTGCGGACCGGGACCTCGAGCCCGTATTCGCATCTGCGGCAGTTCGTGGTGTCGACGACGCTGCCGGAGAGCCCGGATCCGTCCGTCGAGCTGATCTCCAGCGATCCGCTGGCGACGGTGCGAGAGTTGAAGCGGGACAACGGACTCGGGATCTGGCTCTGCGGCGGTGGGGAATTGGCCCAGGTTTTGATGCCGGAGATCGATCAGATCTTCCTGAAGCTGTATCCGGTCGTGCTCGGTCGGGGCCGGTCGCTGTTCGGCTCGGGTCCGCGGCTGCCGGAGGCGGCCAGGTTCCGGGTGATCACCAGTAGGGTGTTCGAGGACGGGGTGGCCTTTGTGAAGTACAGCAGAATTCCATAACCGCTGTGGCGGAAGACGATTCGATCGCCGGATCGGCGCCGGGCAGCGCCCCGGGGCCGGTGGAGGCGCTGCGCGAAATCGGCTTCTGGCTCGAACGCGCACGGGCGCAATCACATCGGGTGAAGGCCTACCGGCGCGCCGCCGATATCGTGGCGCGACTGTCACCGGACGAGCTGGCGGTCCATCGCGCGGCACACAGCTGGCGCGAGATCGCGGGGATCGGGCCGAAGACCGCCGCCGTCATCGAACAGGCGTATTCCGGTGCGGCACCGGAGTATTTGGACGAACTACGCAAGGCCGCGCAACCGATCGGCACGCCGGGCAAGCCGCTGCGCGCCCAGCTGCGCGGTGATCTGCACACGCATTCCGATTGGTCCGACGGCGGCAGCCCGATCGCGGAGATGATGGGCGTCGCGGCCGCACTCGGGCACGAATACTGTGCGCTGACCGATCATTCGCCGCGGCTGACCGTCGCGAACGGGCTTTCAGCGGACCGGTTGCGGCGGCAGCTGGACGTGGTCGCCGAGCTCAACGAGCGGATGGCGCCGTTTCGGATCCTCACCGGTATCGAGGTGGACATTCTCGATGACGGCACCCTGGATCAGCAGGGCGATCTGCTCGCCGAGCTGGATATCGTTGTCGCGAGTGTGCATTCGCATCTGCGTGCGGACAGCGAGACGATGACCAAGCGGATGGTGTACGCGGTGGCGAATCCGAATGTGGATGTGCTCGGGCATTGCACCGGTCGGTTGATCACGGGCGAGCGGGGTACGCGGCCGGAGTCGACGTTCGACGCCGAGCTCGTGTTCGAGGCGTGCCGGAGTTATGGCACGGCCGTGGAGATCAACAGTCGTCCCGAACGTCTCGACCCACCCTCGCGGCTGCTACGGCTGGCCGTCGAGATGGGGTGCTATTTCTCGATCGATACCGATGCGCATGCGCCCGGCCAGTTGGACTGGCAGGGATACGGCTGCGAGCGAGCGGTCGCGAATGGTGTTGCGGCGGAGCGGGTTATCAATACTTGGCCAGTTGAGCAGCTGCTGGCTCGGACGACGCAGGCGACCGGGGAGGGTGATTGATCGTGGATGGTGAGATGAGCCGCGCACTGTAGGTGCAGAGGCTCGGCTCGTTGGTCGGCGTGCGGACCGTTGCTGTGATCGGCGCTCAGATCAGCAAGAACGCTGATCTGCAGTGCGTGGCCGAGCCCGGCTCCAGGTGGAGCGCGTTTCCGCCGGTCGCCACGGCCACGGAGGAAGATCACGACCGATGGTGTTCGGCAACTGAGCGACCCCTACACCTCTGTGAATTGGGCGCCGGAAACGAGCCGCGCGCTGAAGGAGAAGTACCAGACCGAGGTGTCTGGTTGGCAGGCGCTGACCGGTGCGGTAATCGACCCCAAGCGGAAGTCGTCCGCCAATTACCACAGAGGGCCCTCCAGCAATTACGGAAGCGACAGCGGGGCCGGGTATTCCGGCTGCGGAGCCAGTAGTTACGGCTGCTTCGGCGGAATCTGATAGCGCGGCTCCCGGTTGCGAGTGGAACGTGTGTCAATCTTGCTTGTGGCCGATGCCAGTTGCTCGCTTGTGACCAGGTCGCTGTGGGAGTGGCGTCCGCGTGTAGAGCGGGCCGGCGATCGTATCGAATGAGAGTCCGCGCGGCCTGGCTGCGCGCCAATATGCTTGTAGTGCAAGACTATTGGCTTGTGGGTAAGGCGTCTCCGGTGTCCGACCGATGGAGTTGATGTGGTGGGTGGCCGTGGCTTCCCGGCTCGAGCGGATCGGCTCGCGAAAGATTTAGTCATCGCAATTCTGGCGATCGCATTACTAGAACCTGTTACCTTCTGACGATCCGAGGCGGTCGATGGCGCCTCTTCTCGGGAAGGTTATGTAATGCACGGCAACTCTTTTCGTTCCGCGACCGGTACCGGAGTTCGTCGGGGGGTGCGGCGCCGCAGCTTCATCGCGGGCGCTGGGCTAGCAGTGGGATCGCTTGCGCTACAACCATCATCGTGGATCGCCAAGGCGACGGCTGCCACCATCGGCGACGGCGACAGCGTTCCGATCCTGATCATCGGCAGCGGTTACGGCGGTGCGGTGGCCGCGCTGCGGCTTGCTCAGGCGGGCAAGAAGGTGGCCATGGTCGAGATGGGCCAGAGTTGGACCACGACGGGCGATGACGGGAAAATCTTCTGCAATATGCTCGATCCGGATAAGCGGTCGTTCTGGTTTCGAACGACGACCGATCAGCCGGTCGGCTATTTCTTGGGTGCCTCGGCCAACAAGTCGATCAGTCCCGCATATGCCGGTGCGCTGGACTCCGAGCAATTCGCCGCGACCCGTGTCTACCAGGGCCGTGGCGTCGGCGGCGGTTCGCTGGTCAACGGCGGCATGGCGGTCCAGCCCAAACTGTCCTATTTCCAAGAGATCCTGCCATCGGTCGACTCGACCGCCATGTACGCCACCTATTTTCCGCGAGCGCAGTCGGCGCTCGGCGTCAACAACATCGACCAGACCTGGTTCGAATCGGCCGAGTGCTACCAATTCAGTCGAGTAAGTCGTAAGACCGCCAATAACGCGGGCTTCACGACGGTCTTCGTGCCCAATGTCTACGACTTCGGTTACATGGTCAAAGAACAGGCGAACACGGTGACCCGGTCCGCACTCGACGCCGAGGTCATCTATGGCAACAACTACGGCAAGCGATCGCTCGACAAGACCTATCTCGCCGCCGCCTCGGCGACCGGCAACCTGTCGATATCCGCACTGCACAAAGTCACCGCGGTGGCCCCGGCAGCCAGCGGCTACACCGTCACGATCGCCCAGATCGACACGGCGGGAAACACTGTCGCCACCAAGACGGTCACCGCGGCGAAGGTGATCTTCGCGGCGGGCAGCGTCGGTACCAGCAAGCTGCTGGTCGCCATGAAGGCCACCGGCAAACTGCCGAACCTGCCCGCCTCCGTGGGCACCGGCTGGGGCAATAATGGCAATGTGATGGTCGGCCGGGCCGGTCTGGATCTGACCGGTGCCCTGCAGTCCAGCATTCCCTGCATGGGAATCGACAACTGGGGCAACGCCAGTGGACCGGTATTCGCCGAGATCGCGCCGTTCCCGGCGGGCACCGAGACCTGGATCAACCTCTACCTGGCGATCACCAAGAACAACAATCGTGCCGCCTTCAGCTATAACACCGGCACCGGAAAGGTCGATCTGTCCTGGCAGTCGTCCTACACCGCGCCGTCCATCGCCGCGGCCAAGGCGATGTTCGACGCCATCAACAGCAAGGCGGGCACGGTGTACCGGTCCGATCTGTTCGGCACCGACAAGATCTGGGGTGACGACTTCGTCTATCACCCACTCGGCGGATGCTTGCTGAATACGACGACCGATAATTACGGCAGGCTGACCAGCTATCCGGGGCTGTACGTGATGGACGGCTCGTTGATCCCCGGCAGCACCGGTGTCAACCCGTTTCTGACGATCACCGCACTCGCCGAACGCAATATCGAACAGATCATCGCCAACGACGCCTTCTGACGGCTGGCATCCGACCCCCGCCCGCATTCGGCAGGGCGGGGGTTCTGGAGGTGGGCCGGCGGCAGAGTTGACAGCCCCGACCCCTGCGCGTGCGGTCGGGTTGTCCGGCGGGTTAACTGTTGTCGAACAGTGGTGCGGTATCCGGGCCCCTGCCGGATAAGGCACGAAAATGGTTGAAACACAGATCTCTTGGGGGTGGCAATACCGGTGGGCGGTTTTCCGATCGAAATCGTCCTTGCGCTCATCGGTATCGCGGTGTCGATCGTCGCGTTCCTGTGGGAGTTCGTGTTCGTCGGGCGCAAGGAGATCGGCTATCGCGTGCAGATGGATACGCCGGTCACAGGTGAAGTCGAATCGGTGTACCCGGGCGTGCTACCTCAACTGCGCCCCGAGCGCGATGGTGTGAGCCCACCGCTGAAGGATCTGTCGGTGGTGTTGGTCCGCATCGAGAACAGCGGCGCGACACCGATCGATCCGCACGATTACCAGGCGCCCGAGACGAGCCGGGTCGGCCTGCATCTGAACTTTCCGCAGCGCCGGGTCATCGGCATGGCGGTGACCGAACTGAGCGATGGTCTGTCCGATTTGCTGGACCGCGACTCGGGCATCGCGGTCCGCGAGGATACGGCCGGGTATATCGGCGCCATCGATCTGCCGAGGGTGCCGTTGAATCGCGCCGATCATTACAAGATTCTGGCCATCCTGCAGCGTTCGGAGGGCGCCGGGGAGTACCTCCCGCCGAAGCTGCGCGGCGGCATCAAGGGTGGGCGGATCATCGAAACCAAGAGTCGCCCCGGGATTTCCCGAGTGATGTGGGGGCTCATCGCTTTCCTGGTGGTCGTCATCGCCGTTCAGCTCGTTGTCGCCGTGCTGGAGCCCGCTGCGACGCCGCTGGATTGCGCGACGGGCAAACTCACGCTGGTCGGCTCGTCGGCCTTCGAGCCCGTCATTCGAGACGCGGCCGGACAGTACGGGAAGCGCTGCACCGGAGCGGAATTCGCGTTCGGATTCGAGGGCACCGAACTCGGTCTCGACCGGGTCGCCGAGGAGGGCAAGGACAATCTCGATCTGCTGACGATCAGCGACGGCCCGAAAGGTAATGGCTACCAATCGCTGCTGGACCGTCCGCTGGCGTTATCGCTGTTCACCATGATCGTGCACAAGGACATCGGTATCGGGAGCCTGACCGTAGCCCAGATCCAGGATCTCTATCAGGGCCGGATCACCAACTGGCGCGAACTCGGCGGTCCCGATCTGCCCATCGTTCTGGTCAATCGGATACCGGGATCGGGCACCCGGAATACGTTGGAGCGCAGGCTGCTCGGCGGTGCGCCACCCGATCGGGCGCATGTGAGCTGTGTCGCGATCAAGGATGCCCCGCCGACGGCCGCCAAGTATTGCGACGTGCAGGTCACCAAGGATATGCAGAAGGCGGTGAGCGAAATACCGGGTGCCATCGGCTACAGCGAGTTCTCCGAGGCGGTGAAGGCGGGCGCGTCGACTCTCGCCATCGACGGCGTGACCGCGGGCCGCGACGCGGCGGTCAATCGCACCTACCCGTTCTGGGGTGTCGAATACGCCTACAGCTATGGCGAACTCCCCGGCGATTCGCTCGGCGCGAGCTTCCTGCACTTCTTGACCGATCTGACCGGCAAGGACGTGCTGCGCGCACACGGCAACGAACCGTGCGGTGAACTGGCCGATCGCGGTCGCTGCCTGCCGTCTTCGTGAATTTTTCGATTTCTGTCACGAATTCGGCGGCCATTTCGTCTTATCCGGGTAAGCGATATCGAGAGAGGACGACCCATGTCACGCATGAAGCTCGCCGAGGTGGCCCCGGAGATCTACCAGGCCTGGTTCGCCGCCGAGCAGGCTATCCGCCGCGGTCCCCTGGACGCGACGGTCCGCGAACTGGTCAAGATCCGGGTCTCCCAGATCAACGGCTGCCTGTTCTGCATCGACATGCACACCACCGACGCGCGGATGGCGGGGGAGACCGAACAGCGGATTTACTACCTCAACGCCTGGCGCGAGTCGGTGAAGTTCACCGACGCCGAGCGCGCCGCGCTCGCGTACGCCGAGGCGGTGACCGAGCTCGGTGCGCACGGTGTCAGTGATGAGGTCTGGGCCGAGGTCGAGAAGAATTTCGATGAGGGCGCGCGGGCCGGTCTGGTCGCGGTCACCGCGATGATCAACCTGTGGAACCGGATCGGGGTACCGCTGCGGATGCAGCCCGCGGCGGTCTGACGCCCGGTCGATGTCGGTGGCCTGAGCCAGCATGGCGGCCATGACGAAACTGTCGCGGCGCGAGCTCAACCGCACCCTGCTGGTGCGCCAGATGTTGGTCGAGCGGGTCGAGCTGACCCCGTTCGAGCTCGTCCGGCATCTGGTCGCCGTGCATACCGTGCGCATCCAGCCGTGGCATCCGCTCTCGGCCGCGGATGAGGCTGCCGTGCGCGCCGAGGCGGAGTGTCTGCTCGGCTTCATCGCGCCGCAGACCCATGGCGCGGTGGTGATCGACGCTTGATCAGTCGTCCGACGGCAGGATCGGTCGACTGAAGAAGTCCTCGATCGGCACCGGGCCCGTGTAGCGACGGCAGCCGCATCGCACCCATTCGCGTATGCCGTACCCCGTCTTCCGGTTCGTCTCGGCGTGACACTCGCCCGCTTGGGGATCGTGCAGGGCAAGGTCGTGGCCACAGCCACACCGGGCGCGCGCCGACGCTGCGGGAGTGCGCCGCCCGAAGCGCCCGACTGCCCAGCCGACACCGGCGATCCCGGCCCCGACCGCGAGGGTGATTGGATCGAACATGGCTCTATTATATGTATGCGTATACCTTGAGCCGTCAACTCCGCTCCTCGGCAGCCCGCGCTGAGCGCACGCCCGGCGAGGTCTGTCGCGGCATTCACCACATCCATCGACGTATCCGGCGACGGAATGGATTCGATTGTGCCCCTGAGGAATTCGACATTGGTGGCACCGGCCTCGCGGGCATTCGACGCGGCCGGCGCCAGCATCTCGTCGGTCATATCGAGGCCATACGCCTTACCGGTCGGTCCCACCCGCCGCGCCGACAGCAGCACGTCGATGCCGCCACCGGAACCCAGATCCAGCACTGTCTCACCCTCGCGCAGTTCGGCCACCGCGAGCGGATTACCGCAGCCGAGGCTCGCCGCCAGCGCCTCGGCTGGGATCAGCTCACGGTCCACCGTCGAATAGAACTGCCGACCGCAACCGGCCTCGTCGAACGGCTCGGCGCCACAACCCGAACCGCCTCCGCAACAACCGGCCCTCGATTATGCGAATGATGTTGCGGCCGAGGCATATCGAGCGCGTACGGCCGCGCGTAGCGCATTCCGATCCGAATCGCTCATCGCCACCTCCATCTGTGAGACATATATCGAAGATCTCGACCGAATTCGAATTTCATCACTATTTCGATATGTCAGGGCTCTGTAACCCTCCTTGATTTCTTAACGGGCAACCGGGACCGGCAAGCGGTCCGGACGAGTACATTTCAGACCAACTGCTTGGTTTGAGTTCCTGAGCAGGAGGTACGTCTTTGGTCGGCCCCCCTGTTCACGCAAACCAGCGTGACCAGGCCAACCAAGCCCTTATGGACGGCGGTGCAGGCTTCAGTCTCCACCTCCGCCGAGGCGGCCACCACGTTCGGCGCCCAGCGCACCGAGTGCTGGGTGGATGTGCACAAGGTTGTCTTGGAAGGATGGTCATGAGCACAGGTCTATTTGCGCCGATTTCGGCGCCCATTGCCTCTTCGGATCTGCTGTCGACCGACCATGTCGGCGCCCGATTTCGCATCGCCATGGTCGTTCCGCCTTATTTCGATGTGCCGCCGAAGGCCTATGGCGGCGTCGAGGCGGTCGTTGCCGACTTGGTCGATTCACTGGTCGCCCGCGGCCACGACGTCACACTGCTCGGCGCGGGTGAGCCCGGTACCAAGGCCAAGTTCGTCCCGGTCTGGGAGCAAGCGATGCCGCACCGGCTCGGCGAACCGTTTCCCGAGGTAGTGCACGCCTTGAAGGTGCGAAGGGCGATCGAGCGGATCGCCGCCACCTCCGGGGTAGATCTGGTGCACGACCACACCTTCGCCGGACCGCTCAACGCCCCGGCCTACCTGGGACTAGGCCTGCCGACGGTGGTCACAGTGCACGGCCCGGTCGACGACGACGACTGCTATCGGTATTACAGCGAATTAGGTAAGGACGTGTCACTGGTGGCCATCAGTGACCGGCAGCGCGAATTGGCTCCGGATCTGAATTGGGTCGGGCGTGTACACAATGCGCTGCATGTCGATCAGTGGCCGTTCCAAGTGGAAAAAGGTGACTATGCGCTATTCCTGGGTCGGTTCACAAAGACCAAGGGGCCGCATCTGGCGTTGAAAGCCGCGCATGCGGCCGGCATTCCTTTGGTGCTCGCCGGCAAATGCAGTGAAGCCCCCGAGCTGGCGTATTTCGAAAAAGAGGTGCGTCCGCTGCTGACCGAGCGAGATCACGTTTTCGGCCTCGCCGACGCGGCGGCCAAACGTAAACTGCTCGCAGGCGCACGCTGTCTGTTGTTCCCCATCGACTGGGAGGAACCGTTCGGCATGGTGATGATCGAAGCGATGGTCTGCGGCACACCGGTGGTCGCCCTGCGCGGCGGTGCGGTCCCCGAGGTCGTCGTCGACGGCGTGACGGGCCGGATCTGTGACGATCCCGCCGAGTTGCCCGCCGCGATCGCCGAGGTGCGCGATCTGGATCCGGCCGCGTGCCGCGCCCATGTCGAGGCGAACTTCGGCGCGGGCACCCTGGGCCGCGGCTACGAGCAGGTCTATCACCAGATCTTGCGCTCGCGGCGACTTGCGCGCGCGGCCCAATTGCTCGGCGAGACGGTGCCGGTCCGGATCCCGGTATGACCGCAGACGTCGGCGCAGTGCCGAGTCCGACGCCGCTGAACTCCGGTGAGCCAACGGGGCTCGGCGGCTGCGGGGGGTCGGTGACGTTGGTCGAGGGCGGCACCTTCTGTCTGTCGAACCGGCTCGGCGATGTCGAGCCGGGGCGGCCGCACGGGTTGTTCTTCCGGGACGCCCGCGTCATCTCCCGCTGGGAGCTGCTGGTGGACGGCAAACCGGCCGAGTCGCTGTCGGTGCTCAGCCCGGAGGCATTCGCCGCCAGGTTCGTCTTGCGGCGGCCGCCGCACGCCGGCCTGGCCGACAGCACGCTGCTCGTGGTGCGCGAGCGCTTGGTCGCCGACGGCATGCACGAGGTGCTGACCCTGGAGAACATGGGCAGGGAGCCCACCGCGGTCACCCTGGAACTGCACGTCGACGCCGATTTTGTCGACCTGTTCGCGGTGAAGGAGGGACGCGCCGCGCAGGGGCGGGCCGAGGTCACCGTGGCCGAAGGTGAGTTGCTGCTGCACGACCGCACCGATCGAATGCGCGGGCTCTCGGTCTCGGCGACCGTCGAGCCCGCATTCCTGCCCGGCACGCTGGTCTGGCGCGTCGTCGTGCTGCCCGGTGAGCGCTGGCAGACCGAGGTCGTCGCCCAGCCGACGGTCGGCAATCAGCGGGTCCAGGCGCCATTGGCTCCGGGTGAACACCACGGGCTCAGCGCGCCGAGCCGGAAAATGGCGGCGTGGCGGCACACCGCGACCAAGATCGCGTCGGCCGATCCGATGCTCACCCAGGTGCTGCGGCGTTCGGAGAGCGATTTGGGCGCCTTGCAGATTCACGACGAATCCGGTGAAGGCCGTCCGTTCGTGGCCGCGGGTGCGCCGTGGTTCATGACCCTGTTCGGCCGCGACAGCCTGCTCACCGCCTGGATGGCGCTGCCATTGGAAGTGGACCTCGCGCTGGGCACGCTGCAGCAGCTGGCCGAATTGCAAGGGCAGGTCGTCGATCCGATCACCGAGGAGGAGCCGGGGCGGATCATGCACGAGATGCGTCGCGGCCCCGCCAGCGGGCAGGTGCTCGGCGGCAATACCTATTACGGGACTGCCGACGCCACTCCGCTTTTCGTGATGCTGCTGGCGGAATGTCATCGGTGGGGCGCGGATCCGGAGGTGATCAGGGCCTTGCTGCCCGCCGCCGATGCCGCGGTCCGCTGGATCACCCACCACGGTGACCGCGACGGTGACGGTTTCGTCGAATACCGCCGCGCCACCGATCGCGGTCTGGTCAATCAGGGCTGGAAGGACAGCTTCGACGGAATCAACGACGCCGCAGGGCATCTCGCGGAGGCGCCGATCGCGCTGTGCGAGGTCCAGGGCTACGCGTATGCCGCGTTGCTGGCCCGTGCGGAGTTGGCCGAGGCCTTCGACGATCTGCGCGCCGCGACCCGGCTGCGCGAGCGTGCGGCCGAACTGCGCGGCAAATTCGCCGAACAGTTCTGGCTGCCGGACAGGGGCTGGTACGCGGTCGCGCTGGACGGTAGCAAGCGCCATGTGGACGCACTGACCAGCAATGTGGCGCACTGCCTTTGGACGGGCATCGCCACCGATCACCATGCCGCCGAGCTGGTCGAACGGCTCGACGGCCCGGAGATGGACACCGGTTTCGGGTTGCGCACCCTCGGCTCGTCGATGGGCGCCTACAACCCGATGAGCTATCACTGCGGATCGGTCTGGCCGCACGACACCGCGATCGCCGTCGCGGGCCTGCTGCGCTATCGGCAGGTACCCGGCGCGGTCGAGCTCGCGACTCGACTCGCGGGTGGATTGCTCGATGCGGCAGCATCTTTCGGTGGTCGGCTGCCCGAGCTGTTCTGTGGATTTCCGCGGGATCAGTTCCCGGTTCCGGTTCCGTATCCGACCTCCTGCTCACCGCAGGCCTGGGCGAGTGCGGCACCGTTGTTACTGGTGCGCTCGTTCCTCGGACTCGAGCCGGATGCGCCCGGACGGACGCTCACCGTGCGTCCGCAGCTGCCGCCCACCTGGGGCAAGGTCGCGTTGAGCGATCTGCGTCTGGGTTCGGCGACGGTCGATCTCGTCGCCGAGGGTGACCAGATCACCGCGGCGCGCCTGCCGGATGACTGGCAGTTGATCACACGATGAGGGTGAATCGCGTGAGATCGGGTAGTCCTCCGGCGTAAGGACGTTGGCATGCTTGTCCACTGAAAGTCGCAGGCTGGAGGTGCACGATGCAGACATCACTGGACACCAGGGATCTGTGGAGCACACAGCACCGTGATTGCGGTGCGGAGCCGACCATGGATCTCGATCTCGACCGGGCACGGTTCATCTGCAGTACGCACGCCGGGCACGGCCCGGACTGCCGCCAATATCTCGCGGCGGCGGCGTTCTGCTTCGGCTGTGTCGAGGATCCCTGATCGGAGTGGGGACCTCGGTCAGGAGAGGAAGAGCGCCCATTTCCGCGGTGATCCGAGGGGATTCCGTGCGGGAATGGGCGTTCGTACCGAGTGTTGCGTTGGTCAGCCCCTGAATGGATAGCGACGATCCAGGTCGAGGTTGAGCTCGACCACGTTGACGCGCGGCTCACCCAGGAAGCCGAGGGTCCGGCCGTCGGTGTGGGCATCGACGAGTTCGCGCACCTGATCCTCGGAGATGCTGCGGACCTTGGCGATTCGAGCCACCTGGATGGCCGCGTACTCCGGGGAGATATTCGGATCCAGGCCACTGCCGCTGGCGGTCACCGCATCGGTGGGCACCGGCGTATCGGTCGCGGCGTTACCGTAGATCGGGACGATCCGGCCGATCGAGTAGTCCTCGCCCGGCTTGGCGCACTCGACTTCGACACCCTTGTAGGTGCCCAGGAACGGTGTCGTCGGGCACGCCTCGTTGACGCTCACCACCTGCACCGGATGCGAAACCTCACCGTCCGCGTCACGCGGCCCGATCACCGAGAGCACCGCGCCCACACCATCTTTGGTGCAGAACGGACGGCTGCCGTCGACCCCCTCACGGTCGCCGACCGCCTTGCTGCGCGAGCACACGGTGGACAGCAGGCTCAACTTCACATTCGCCGGATCGGCGTCCAGGGTGTCCACGATGCTCTCCGGACCGAGGTTGCTCGCACCGGAGGCCATCGGGTCGTAGCCGTCGCCCGCCGCCGACGGACGGCTCTGGAAGTACTGCCCGAGGGCGTTGCCGTCCTTATCGGTGAACGACTGCCCGATCAGGCTGGAGCCCACCATCTTTCCGTCCACGGTGATCAGCGAGCCGTCCGCCTTGTCGTGCAGACCTGGCAGCTGCGCGACCACGAAAACCGCCAGCGGATAAACGATTCCGGTGATCGCGGTGAGCACCAGCAGCGCACGCAAGGCGGCCAGATGCTGCCGGATCCAAGTTGACATACGCATATCAGGACATCCCGGGGAGGAGTTGGACAACGAGGTCGATCAGTTTGATGCCGATGAACGGCGCGACGATGCCGCCGAGGCCGTAGATCGTCAGGTTGCGGCTCAACAGCTTCGACGCATTGCTCGGCCGGTAGTTCACCCCGCGCAGCGCCAGCGGGATCAGCGCGATGATGACCAACGCATTGAAGATGACCGCCGAGAGAATCGCCGACTGCGGGCTGGCCAGCCGCATGATATTGAGCAGGTCGAGGCCGGGGAACAGTGCCACGAACAGCGCGGGAATAATGGCGAAGTACTTGGCGATGTCATTGGCGATCGAGAACGTGGTCAGCGCACCACGGGTGATGAGCAGCTGCTTGCCGATCTCCACGATCTCGATGAGTTTGGTCGGATCCGAATCCAGATCGACCATATTTCCGGCCTCTTTGGCCGCCGAGGTGCCGGTGTTCATCGCGACGCCGACGTCGGCTTGGGCAAGTGCCGGAGCGTCATTGGTGCCGTCACCGGTCATCGCGACCAGCCTGCCGCCGTCCTGCTCCTGCTTGATCAGCGCCAGCTTGTCCTCGGGCGTGGCTTCGGCGAGGAAGTCGTCGACACCGGCCTCGTCGGCGATCGCCTTGGCGGTCAACGGATTATCGCCGGTGATCATCACCGTGCGGATGCCCATCCGCCGCATCTCGTCGAACCGCTCCCGCATGCCTTGCTTCACAACATCTTTGAGGTGGATGACGCCGAGCAAGCGGGCCTTACCGTCGTGAACTTCACCGACGACCAGCGGCGTGCCACCGGAGGCGGAGATGCCGTCGACGATCACGCCGATCTGACTGGGTACGTCCCCGCCTTGTGCGCGAACCCAATCCGTGACGGCACTGGCCGCGCCCTTGCGCAGCTGGTGCCCGTCGGCCAGGTCCACGCCCGACATGCGGGTCTGCGCGGTGAATTCCACCCAGGTCGCGCCGGTCAGCTCGCCGGGGGTGCGCTCGCGCTTGTTGAACGCCTGCTTGGCGTACACGACGATGGAGCGACCTTCAGGAGTCTCGTCGGCGAGGCTGGACAGCTGTGCCGCATCGGCCAGTTCATCGTCCGGAATGCCGGGCATCGAAACGAATTCCGAAGCCTGCCGGTTGCCGAGGGTGATGGTGCCGGTCTTGTCCAGCAGCAGGGTGTTCACGTCACCGGCGGCCTCCACCGCGCGGCCGGACATGGCAAGCACATTGCGCTGCACCAGGCGGTCCATTCCGGCGATGCCGATGGCCGAGAGCAGCGCGCCGATGGTGGTCGGGATGAGACACACCAGCAGCGAGACCATGACGATCCCGGTGACACCGTTGACGTCCAATGCCGAAGTATCCGGCACCCCGGGGTTGTTCGACTTCGAGAAGATCGCCAGCGGCTGCAGCGTGGCGACCGCGAAGACGAAGATGATGGTCAGCGCGGCGAGCAGGATGTTCAACGCGATCTCGTTCGGTGTCTTCTGCCGACTCGCGCCCTCGACGAGGGCGATCATCTTGTCGATGAAGCTCGCACCCGGCTCCTGGGTGATCTTGACAATGATCTGATCTGACAGCACCGTCGTGCCGCCGGTGACGGCCGAGCGGTCACCACCGGATTCCCGGATGACCGGTGCGGATTCGCCGGTGATGGCCGATTCATCCACGGAGGCAATGCCTGCCACGACATCGCCGTCGCCGGGGATGACCTGGCCGGCTTCGACGATGACGTAGTCGCCGCGCCGCAATGCGGGAGCGCCGACGCTCTCCTCGACGATCCTGGCGCCGGGCGACCAGTTGACCAGTCGCCGAGCCATGGTGTCGGTCTTGGCTTTGCGCAGCGCATCGGCCTGCGCCTTACCGCGGCCCTCGGCGACCGCCTCGGCCAGATTGGCGAAAATGACGGTGAGCCAGAGCCATACGACGATCGCCCAGGCGAAGAACGTCGGCTCGGTCAGCGCGAGCACGGTCGACCAGACGGCCCCGATCTCGACGATGAGCATCACCGGGTTGTGCCACATGGTGCGCGGATCGAGTTTGCGCACCGCGTCCGGGATGGCGGTCAGCAGCATCTTCGGATCGAGGACACCCCGCTGGACGCCGCGGCTCTTGTGGACCGTCTCCGCGGTCGTTTCGGTTGTCGGAGTGGACATATCAGTGGATTCCTTCAGCGAGCGGCCCGAGTGCGAGTGCGGGCAGGAAGGTGAGCGCGACCAGGATCACGGTGACCCCGACGACCATGCCGACGAACTGCGGCCGGTGCGTCGGCAGTGTGCCGATCGAGTCGGGAGTGGTGCCCTGCTGGGCCAGCGAACCGGCGAGCGCGAGCACGAAGATGATCGGCAGGAACCGCCCGAAGACCATGGCCAGGCCGAGCGCGGTGTTGTACCACTCGGTATTTCCACTCAGACCGGCGAAGGCGGAGCCGTTGTTATTGGCCGCGGAGGTGAAGGCGTACAGCACTTCCGAGAGTCCGTGCGGACCGGAGTTGAGCATGCTCGCGCGCTCGCCCGGCAATGCCATCGCTGCCGCTGTGCCGACCAGCACGATCAGCGGGCTGATCAGGAAATACGAAGCGGCCAGCTTGATTTCGCGTGGGGTGATCTTCTTGCCGAGGTATTCCGGTGTGCGACCGACCATCAGACCGGCCACGAAGACGGTGATCACCGCGAGGATGAGCATGCCGTACAGACCCGAGCCGGTTCCGCCCGGCGCGACCTCACCCAGCTGCATGTTGAACATCGTCATCATGCCGCCGAGGCTGGTGTAGGAATCGTGGAACGAATTCACCGCACCGGTAGAGGTCAGCGTGGTCGCGGTCGCGAATGTCGCGGAATCCGCGACGCCGAAACGGGTTTCGACACCTTCCAGGGAGGCGCCGATCGCGGTCGGCACGGTGCCGTGGTGCTGCAACTGGAAAAGGTTCTGCAGCGTGACGCTGAGCAGCGCGATGGTGCCCATGACCGCGACGATCGCGTAGCCCTGCTTCTTACTGCCGACCATGCGACCGAAGGTGCGTGGCAGCGAGAAGCTGATCACCAGCAGCAGGAAGATCTCCACCCAGTTGGTCCAGGTGGTCGGATTCTCGAACGGGTGCGCGGAGTTCGCGTTGTAGAAGCCGCCACCGTTGGTGCCCAGTTCCTTGATGACCTCCTGGCTGGCCACCGGGCCACCGGGCAGGGTCTGCTCGGTGCCGTTGAGCGTCTGCGCGACCTGGTCGTGCAGGTGGAAGTTCTGGATCGCGCCACCGGCGACCAGCACGATCGCGAAAATGAACGCGATCGGCAGCAGGATGCGGATGGTGCCGCGCACCAGGTCGACCCAGAAGTTGCCGAGGTCGCCGGTGTGCCTGCGAGCGAAGCCACGCACCAGCGCGACCGCCACCGCGATGCCGACCGCCGCCGAGACGAAGTTCTGCACGGCGAGACCGGCCATCTGCACCAGGTGACCCTGGGTCGATTCGCCGGAGTAGTTCTGCCAGTTCGTATTCGTCACGAAGCTGACCGCGGTGTTCCAGGCCAGCGCCGGGGTCATCTCGGTGGCCGGATCGTTGAGGTGCAGCGGCAGCTTGCCCTGGATCAGCTGGAGGACGAACAGGAACAGCACGCTGACGGCCGAGAAGGCCAGCACGCTGCGGGCATACACGCCCCAGGTCTGCTCGACCTCGGGCTGTACGCCGATGGCCTTGTAGATGACCCGCTCGGCGCGGGAATGCTTCTTGCTGTTGTAAACCCGGAACATGTAGTCGCCGAGCGGCACATGCACGAAGGCGAGCGCGATGATCAGGGACGCCAGAAAGGCGATCCCCGCTGTTGTCGTGTTCACCTAGAACCTCTCGGGGAAAAGCAGCGCCGCGACCATGTAGACAGCGACGAGAACGGCGAGAATCAAACCGATCAGGTTCGCGATCACAGCTTTTCCACCCCCCGCTGGATGAGGCCCAGCAGCGCGAAGATCGCCACGGTGAGCACCGTGAACACCACGACAGACATTTACACAACCTCCATTGGCGCTCCCAGCATGGAGCGCGACAGGGTGAGTCAAGCGGTCATTCGAGCTGGTGCGGAGCTTGTTTACGGGTCCTTAGCGGCCCGCCGATGAGCATTGACGCTTCATTTACGCCGAACGGCTCGGTCCCGGGTGAAAGGATGCCGTCAAGTTGAGCCGACAACCCGTCAACACACCGTAAAGATCGAGATAGCGGGGCTATTCGGGGGTAGAAATTCAACGACCGGCCATGCGGGGATTCCAGCGCAACCGGCTTCTTATCGGTTGTCGAAAGGATCGTCATGTCGGCTGTCACAGTTGTGGTGATCGTCGGATTTGTGTGTTGCGCGCTGATCATTCGCGCGCTGGCCGCGATGCAGAACGGGCGCGACGACCCCGCGTGGTATTCGGACGTCGCGACAGACCGCGTACGAATCTCCGGCGACACGCCATGGCGCGCGATGATGGACGAGTGAAACGCGGCCAACTGCGCATCTACCTCGGCGCGGCACCGGGAGTCGGCAAGACCTACGCGATGTTGGGCGAGGCCCATCGCCGACTCGAACGCGGCCGCGACGTGGTAGCTGCGGTAGTGGAGACACACGGCCGAACCAAAACCGCCGAGCTGCTGGCGGGCATCGAGCGGATTCCACCCCGCATGGTGGAGTACCGCGGCACACGACTGCCCGAGCTCGACGTCGAAGCGGTACTGCGCCGCCAACCGGCCGTGGTGCTGGTGGACGAGCTCGCCCATACCAATGCACCCGGCAGCAAACATGAGAAGCGCTGGCAGGACGTCGAGGATTTGCTGGCCGCGGGCATCGACGTGATCTCGACGGTCAATGTGCAGCATCTGGAGAGCCTCAACGACGTCGTCGAACAGATCACCGGCATCCAGCAGCAGGAGACCGTGCCCGATGCCATCGTGCGCGGCGCCGACCAGGTCGAACTGGTCGACATCACGCCGGAGGCATTGCGGCGCAGGCTGTCGCACGGGAATGTCTACGCCGCCGACAAGGTCGACGCGGCACTGCGCAACTACTTCCGGCCCGGAAACCTCACCGCCCTGCGCGAATTGGCGCTGCTGTGGCTCGCCGACCAAGTCGACGCCGCACTGGCGAAATACCGGGCCGACCACAAGATCACCGAACTGTGGGAGGCTCGCGAGCGCGTCGTCGTCGCGGTGACCGGCGGTCCCGAATCGGAGACCGTGGTGCGCCGGGCCAGTCGCATCGCGACCAAGTCCAGTGCCGAACTCGTCCTGGTCCATGTGGTGCGCGGCGACGGACTGGCCGGCGTGTCCGCCGAACGGCTGACCCGGTTGCGGGAAATGGCGGCCAGTCTGGACGCCTCACTGCACACGGTGACCGGTGACAATGTGCCGACTACGCTGCTGGAGTTCGCCCGTGAGGTGAACGCGACCCAGTTGGTGCTCGGCACCTCCCGGCGGTCGCGATGGGCCCGCATACTCGATGAGGGCATCGGCTCCGCCGTGGTGCAGGCGTCGGGGAAGATCGACGTGCACATGGTTACCCACGAGGAAGCCAATCGCGGTCTGCGTCGCTACTCGCTGATGCCGCACCAGCCGATTCGCGCCTGGCTCGCGGCGGTGCTGGTGCCGGTGCTGGTCTCGGCCGTCTGCTCAACCTTCCTGGACGGCTATCTCCAGCTCGGCGGTCTGAGCGCGGTGTTCTTCATCGGTGTCGTCGCGGTCGCGCTGCTCGGCGGCGTTATCCCCGCGGCACTGTCGGCGCTGCTGTCGGGCATGCTGTTGAACTGGTTCTTCGTCGACCCGCGTTACAGCCTGACCATTGCAGAGCCGGACAGTTTCGTCACGGTGGTGGTGTTGCTGATCGTCGCGGTGGCGGTCGCGGCGCTGGTGGATGTGGCGGCCAAACAGACTCGCCAAGCGCGCCGGGCTTCCCAGCAGGCCGAGTTGCTGACCATGTTCGCCGGTGCCGTGCTGCACGGCGCGGATCTGCCCAATCTGCTGGAGCAGGTGCGCGAGACCTACGGTTTGCGCGCGGTCAGCATGCAGAGCGGTAACGAGGTGATCGCCGCGGTCGGTACGAGTCCGCCGCAGCGGGCCGCCGAGGCCGAGACCGCCATCCAGGCGGGCGATGCGACGAGCTGGTTACTGCTGGCCGGACGACCGTTGGCCGCGGCCGACCGACCGGTGCTCAACGCGGTCGCCAACCAAGCGGCCGGGCTGGTCCGGCAATCCCGGCTCGCCGAGGAGGCCAGCGCGGCAGCCGCCCTGCTCGAGGCCGATCGGCTGCGGCGGGCGCTGTTGTCCGCGGTCAGCCACGACCTGCGGACACCACTGGCCGGGGCCAAGGCCGCCGTCTCCAGCCTGCGCAGCGACGATATCGAGTTCTCGCCGGAGGACACCGTCGAATTGCTGGAAACCATCGAGGAATCGGTGGATCAGTTGACCGCACTCGTCGGAAATCTGCTCGACTCGTCGCGGCTGGCGGTCGGTGTGGTGCAGCCGCAATTCCGCCGGGTGTACATGGACGAGGTCGTGCACCAGGCCCTGGTGAGCGTCGGGATGGGCGCACGCGGGCTGCGACGCGCGGCCATGGATCGGGTGAAGGTGGAAGTTGGTGAGGTCTCGGTGCGGGCCGACAGCGGTCTGCTCGAGCGGGTGCTCGCCAACCTGATCGATAACGCGCTGCGGCACTCCACGCGCGACACGCCCGTGCGAGTCACCGCGGAACGCGACGGTGACCGCGTGTCGATCACCGTGGTCGATGTCGGTCCCGGTGTGCCGCCCGGGGCCGAGGAGCAGCTATTCGAGCCGTTCCAGCGGCTCGGCGACCGTGACAACACCACCGGGGTCGGGCTCGGCCTGTCGGTGGTGCGCGGATTCGTCGAGGCGATGGGCGGCACCGTGCACGCCGAACCCACACCGGGCGGAGGATTGACCATGATTGTGGACCTGCCTGCCGACGAAACCGGAGTGAGCAGCCGATGATGAGCACAACGAAAGTGGGAACGCCGCCGACCCGGACCACACAGGAAGTCGTTATGACCGACAACAAGCAGGAAGCACCGTCGACCAAGGTGCTGGTGGTCGATGACGAACCGCAGATCGTGCGCGCGTTGCGCATCAACCTATCGGTGCGCGGCTATGAGGTGATCACCGCGGGCACCGGCGCTGCGGCGCTGCGCGCTGCGGCCGATAAGCATCCCGACGTGGTCATCCTGGATCTCGGTCTGCCGGATATGGACGGCATCGAGGTGTTGGCCGGGCTGCGCGGCTGGACCGCGGCGCCGGTGATCGTGCTCTCGGCACGCACCGATTCGACCGACAAGGTGGAGGCGCTGGACGCGGGCGCGGACGATTACGTCACCAAGCCGTTCGGGATGGATGAGCTGCTCGCGCGGCTGCGCGCCGCGGTTCGGCGCGGGGCCACCGATACCGATGCGTCCGATCCGGTGGTGGTGACCTCCTCGTTCACCGTCGACCTGTCGGCGAAGAAGGTCACCAAGAACGGTGAGCCCGTACATCTGACCCCGACCGAGTGGGGAATGCTCGAGATGCTGGTGCGCAATCGAGGCAAGCTGGTCGGGCGGCGCGAGCTGTTGCGTGAGGTGTGGGGGCCGTCGTATGCCACCGAAACGCATTATCTGCGGGTGTATCTCGCGCAGCTGCGGCGCAAGCTGGAGATCGACCCGTCGAATCCGAAGCATCTGCTGACCGAGGCCGGTATGGGCTACCGGTTCCAGGAATAGCACCACGCCGGCGTTGTCGTTGGGTCGATGTGTGCTGCCTCGGATGTCACGATGTGGGTGGGCAGTTGGCGGAATGGGCCCGGGGTGCGCGACGTTGCCGGGGGTGAGCTGTTCCGCACCGAGATGGCAGGATCGAAACCATGGCTGACCAGACCACCGCATCCGCGACCACCGCGCCCGCCGCGACCGAGCCGACCGCCCTGTGGGTGGAGCGCACCGGGACCCGGGCGTATACCGGCCGCAGCTCGCGCGGTGCCGAGGTGTTGATCGCTTCGCAGGGCGTGCCCGGCGCGTTCACCCCGGGTGAGCTGCTGAAGATCGCGCTGGCGGGCTGCTCCGGGCTGAGCGCGGATTTCCCGCTCTCGCGCAAGCTGGGTGACACCTTCGACGCGACGATCCGCGTCTCCGGTGACGCCGACCGGGAGAACGAGGTGTATCCGCAGCTCGACGAGGTGTTCGAGCTGGACCTCAGCGAACTGGACGAGCAGGCCCGGGAGCGGCTGCTGGTCACCGTGCAGCGCGCCATCGACAAGGTCTGCACCGTCGGCCGGACGCTGAAGGCGGGCGCGAAGGTCACCTTGACGTTCGATATCGACGCCATCGACGCGTGATGGGGGAGCCGCACCCGGAATCGGTTCGCCTCAGCGCCTGGGTGCACGGCTACGTGCAGGGGGTCGGCTTCCGCTGGTGGACTCGCTCGCGTGCACTGGCCCTCGGATTGGTCGGACACGCCACCAATGCGCGCAACGGACGGGTGCATGTGGTGGCCGAGGGGCCGCGATCCGCATGCGAAATGTTGCTGGATCTCTTGCGTTCGGGTGATACACCTGGTCGGGTTGACCTTGTTGTGGAAAGCTGGGAGCCCGCGCGGGGTGATTTGTCCGGATTCGAGGAGCGTTAGTGGTGGGTTCGACGACCGAGGGACGTGATCGTTGAGTACGGGGGGTCCGGGCGCGGGAGACGACGCGGGACGACGTGAGCCCGATCCGGCGTCCAGCGCTGATGACGCTGCATCGCGATCGGCCGCACCGGATTCCGACGCCGACGCCGACGCCGGCGTCGTTCCGTCCGCACCGGCCGCCGGGGCATCGGCGGCCGGGCCGGGACAACCCGCGCCCGAATCAGAGCCGGGTCCGGGTGACTCCACCGGTGGTCCCGGCTACGCGGGCTTCGAACCCCCGACGCCCCAACCGGTTCCGCCTGGAACCGAGCCCCATCGGTTCGGTACGCCGCCGCGCGCGGGCAGCATTCAGCGCCAAGAGCCCGGGGTAACCCAGCCACGTCCGCCGACGGTGGCCGAGGCACGGGCACGAGACAAGGCCCGCAAGCGTGCCGAGGAAGCGCAAGCGGCGGCCGTGACCGCCGCGGCGAACAAGAAGCGGACCCGTAAGCGCGTGCTCATCGGCGGCGTCGCGATCGTCGGTGTCGCGGGGCTGGTCGGCGGCGGTTACCTCGCTTATAAGGCGCTGACCAAGCCCGACCAGGTGACCGCGTACTGCACCGTGATCGATCAGAACGGCCAGGAGGTCGTCGCTCCCGACGACCAGTGCCAGACGGCCTCGAACGCTGTCGGGTCCGGGTCGACCGGTGCGCACACCCTCAGCAACGGGATATTCATCTACAACGGCAGCCAGTACCGCTACTACTACGGCGGCAACAACACCGTCGGCCAACCGCCGAGGGGCGGAACCACGGTGCAGCCCAAGGGCGCCCAGATCTCGACCAAGAGCGGCAGCACCGTCACCCGCGGTGGCCTCGGCACCAGCAGCAAGAGCAGCGGCGGTGGTTCGTGATGCGGCGGGTACGCGGCACGCCGCGGCCGGGCTGGCAGCAGATCATCGAGGGCCAGGGGCTCGTCTACGGGGCACCCGGTCGCGACGCGAGCGGTCTGCCCCGGCCGTACTGGGACGAATCGGTGCACTACGAGTTCGAGATGCCGGAGATCCTCGCGCTGGAGGCCGATGTCGAACTGCTGCATTCGATGTGCCTGAACGCGGTCGAGCACGTGGTGCTCACCGAGCGGTACAAGGATTTCGGTCTGCCCGAATGGAGTTGGGGGCCGATCGCCGAATCGTGGCAGCGCAGCGATCCGTACGTCTACGGGCGCTTCGACCTGCGCTATGACGCGCGTCGTCCGGCGAAACTGTTGGAGTACAACGCCGATACGCCGACCTCGCTGCTCGAGGCCGCAATTGTGCAGTGGCACTGGCTGACCGCGCTCTTCCCCGATGGTGACCAGTGGAATTCCTTGCACGAGAAGCTGGTCGAGCGCTGGAGCGAGCTGCGTGACATTCTGCCCTCGGCGCAATTGCACTTCACCTGGTCCGGCGCGGACGCCACCGGCGAGGACAACGTCACCACCGCGTATATGCAGGAGACTGCGGCCGAGGCCGGATTCGACACGATCGCGTTGCCGATCGAAGAGGTCGGATTCGACAGTGAGCTCGAGCATTTCGTCGATCTGGCCGAGGGCTCGATCGATGCGATCTTCAAGCTCTATCCGTGGGAGTGGGTGCTCGACGACGATTTCGGCAAGCGCGTGGTCGCGAGTCTGCCGCAGACCATGTGGGTCGAACCGCTGTGGAAGACTTTGCTCAGCAACAAGGCGATCCTCGCGGTGCTGTGGGAGATGTACCCCGGACACCCGAATCTGTTGCCCGCCTACCTCGATCAGCCCAATGAGCTCACCGAGTACATTCGCAAGCCGAAGCTCGGGCGCGAGGGCGCGAATATGACCATCGTCGGCGCGGGCCTGGAGACGGCCACCGGCGGGGTGTACGGCGAAGAGGGGTTCGTCTATCAATTGCTGGATCCGCTACCGGAATTCGACGATATGCGCCCGGTCCTCGGTGCGTGGATCGTCGGCGGCAACGCGGCCGGACTGGGGATCCGGGAGACCGCCGGATTGATCACCGACGACGGCTCCGCCTTTGTCCCGCACCGTATTACGCAGTGACAACCCACCTCGGAAGGACCACGATGACCGCAGTTGCCCTCGAATCGGGTTACTGGAACTCGCTCGGCACCGGCGTTGGAGCCATCATCCTCTACGCCATCGTCGGCCTGGCCCTCATGCTCGTCGGCTTCTACGCCATCGATCTGACCACTCCCGGTAAGCTGCGCTCGCTGGTCGCCGCGGGTAAGCCCAATGCCATCATCGTCACCGCCGCCGGCATGGTCAGCATGGCTTTCATCGTGGTGCTCGCGACCTACGCCTCGGCGGGCAAGCTCTCCGAAGGGCTCATCGCCGCGCTGATCTATGGTCTGGTCGGCATCATCGCCCAGGTGGTCTCGGTCCGCGTCATCGAGCGCGCACTCGGCATCGATATCGGCGCGGCGCTGGCATCCGATGTCTATACCACCGAGGTCCTCGTGGTGGCCGCGGCGCACTTCGCGCTCGGTCTGGTCGTCGCCTTCGCCATTCTGTAAGTCCCGCTCGTTCGGCGATCGGGCATCGCCCAGGTCTTGACATTCCACATTGGAGGGTGCATTCTGATGTCACCTTCCAATGTGGAATATGGATCTAGTCGTTAGGACCTGGACATGGAAATCTCGCCTGGTACTCGGGCCTCCGATGCGGAGCGCGAGAAGGTTGTGCGTCTGCTCGGCCGGCATATGGCGGACGGTCGGATCGACCTCGCCGAATACGATCAGCGCGTCGCCCGCGTCTACGCGACCGGCGTGCGCGACGATCTGCCGCTCGTGCTCTTCGATCTGCCGAAATTGCCCAAAGAGGGCGCCGCGCCCAAGAACTCGATGGCCCGCTTCCCGATCTGGCAGCAGATCGAAGGCACCTCATTGCTCGGGGTCAGCGTGCTGGTCCTGGCCATCTGGGCCGCGATCTCCCTCAGCGCCGGTGAATTCACCTACCCCTGGCCGATCTGGGTCATCGGTCCCTGGGGCGCGGTACTCGCCTTCCGGATGCTGGCCGGTTTCGAATCGGGCCGATTCGGTCGACACACGAGCTGAGGCGTCCCCGTACTCGTGCCCTCCCGCCATCCCCAGGAGGCTGGACAAGTGATCACCATGCGCTGGTGCAGGTAAACGTCGACCCTGCACCAGCGCATTCTCGTGGGCGTCAGTTGTCGTAGGATGCGACGCCCACTGGGCCGACGCCGAGGCATAGGTCGAGACCTGGTGTGCGGGGGCTGATTCTGAGGGTGGAGCCGCTGCCGACTGCGCGGATGTAGACGGTGTGGAGGCCCTTTTGGATCGGTGCGGCGACGGGGGCGCCGTGTTCGAAGGAGAGGGTGATGCGGCCGTCCTGGTTGGCCAGGTAGTTGAGTTGAGCGGTCCATTCGTGTTCGAGCATCGGGCCGTCGAGGGGGATATCGCTGGGTTGGGGGCCGTGGATTCGGTAGCCGCAGTCGGGGTCCGGGCCGGGGCGGATGGCGCGGTTCCACCAGACCGCGGCTTCGACGATCTCGCCGGTGTCGGTGATCATGCGCAGATGGGGGGTCGAGTCGGCGAAGGTGGTGGCGGTTGCGAGGGGTGCGAGCACGTGGCTGGTCAGGTTCTGCGGGTAGGCCGTTGGGTTCAGTACGTTCCACGGCACTTCTTGGTCGAGCAGGGGTGCGCCGTCGGAGGCGGTCAGCGCCGACTTCACGTTCGTGACATAGGTTTTCGTCGGGTTGGTGCGCCATGCACGCACGAAGGTGGACGTCGTCCAGAGGCTGCTCACGAGGAACACCACGGTGAGTGCGGCCGTGGTACGCGGGCCGGGGAGCAACGCCGATGCGCGGGCGCGCGGGCCAGGAGGTGCAGCGGATGCGTGCGTACGCGGGCGGAGAAGTATGGCGAGTGTGCGGGCACCCGGCACCGGCAGCAACGTGGGTGTGCGGATGCGCGGGTGAGCGCGCGCCAACAGTGCGCCCGCGGCGGCCAGCAGCACTGCCAGATCGGCGAAGTAGCGGAGGGACTGCATCAGTTCGGACGCGGTATTCGGTCCGCTTCGAGCCAACGCCACCGGCAACTGCGCCACCACAACGTATGCCGCCACCGTCAGCCAGATCGGGCCGACGCGACGCCGGGCACGCATCGATAACAGCACCAGCGCACCCAGCGCGACCCACGCCGACACCACCGCCCACGCCGGCGGATCCGCCCACGGCGTCGACGGCAGCCACCGCTCCCAACGCCACGGCCCACCGAACAGCGTCGACTCGATGTCCAATGATTTTGCGCCAGGTAGCAAGTCGCGTTCCTGCGGACTGCTGTGCAGGTTCGAAAAGTCCACCACCGTGAGATATCCGGCGAGCCAGCAGCCGATCACCACGCCGGATCCCGCCCACAGCGCCGCACCCCGCCGCGCCACCACGCGAATCGCGGACCCGAGACCGTCGACGTGCCGCACCAGGGTGGTAACGGCGAATGCGGCGAACGGCACGATCACCGACTTCTCGAAGAACAGCAGCGCCACCACCAACACGACAGTCCCCGTGATGGCATACCGCCGCCGACCGGTGTCGACCAGCCGCACCGCGTCGCCGATCACCCAGGCGAGCGCGAATTGCAGCGGCAGCGCATTGAGGGCGGCGGACCACCACGCATATGCCGGGAGGGTCAACGGGCAGAACAGGTAGAAGAGCAACGGGACCAGGACCACCCACCGGGCACCGACCAGCACGATCAGCATCCGCGACACCGCCAGCGACGCCCCGAGCTGCAGCACCAGCAGCGACACCACCGGCCCGGCCCACGTCAGCGGCGCCGCCGCGGTCACCACCCACGCCGTGGCGAAGGCCAGGGGCATGAAATGTCCGTCGTGGTTGTGCAGCAGCAGATCCGTGGACCACAGCGGGTAGCTGCCCGCGCGGCCGACCAGAATCAGATCATCCCAATAGAAGAACCCGCTTTCGGCCACCCAATAGCGGATGATCAGCTGCAGCAGGATCAGACATCCGGCCGCGACCACAACCGGCCGAGCGTTCCCGATCGTCCGCGCAGCCCGCGCCGAAGGTCGCGCGACGTCGACGCACTCCGGTAGGGCGGCGGTGTCCATGGCACTCCACCGTAGTGCCCCTTGTCAGATCATCGTGTCCAGAAACTACGCGCCGAGCGCACGTGCCAGGTACGGCCAGGAATCGTGCAGATCGGTTTCGAACTGGCCCCAGGTGTGCGCACCTTCGGGGCGATTGACGTGGATCACGGGTAGGCCGAGTTCGCCGAGCCGGTCGGCGAAGGCCGCGGTGCACGAGCTGGCGATCGCCTCGATCGGCGGGAAGGGCAGCCCGCCTTCATCGATCGCGCCCGGGGTGCCGGTGGCGGCCGAGAGGTAGATGGTCTTGCCCGCCAGCGCGCCCGCATTGACGAACGCGTCGTGCCGCTGCCAAATCTCTTGGCCCAGCTCGCCCCACATATTCACGGGGTTGGCCCCGCCACGGATCACCTGGGCGCTCACCATCGCCACCCCGAGCGCGTCGGAGGCCCATGGGCATCCGCTGTAGGCCGCCACGGCGCTGTACACATCGCGCGCCTGAATCGCGAGATCGATCGCGGATCCCGCACTCATCGACACACCGGCGATCGCGTTTCGCCTGGTAGCGCCGAGTCGCGCGTCGATGACACCGGGGAGTTCCCGGGTGAGATAGGTCTGCCACCGGTTGCGGCCGACCATCGGATCATCGGTGAGCCAGTCGGTGTACATGCTGTATGCGCCGCCGATCGGCATCACCACGTTGACATGCTTGTCCGCGAAGAACTCTCGGACATCCGTATCGTCCCACCAGGAGATGCCGTCGGTGCCGCCACCGATGCCGGTCAGCAGATACAGCGTCGGCGCCGGACCGCCCGCGGCCCGAATCACCCTGTTGCTCACCACCCGATCCATCGCGGGCGAATAGACATCCACCTGCGATACGGACCCGCCCAGCGGCGCTTCATCGACCACATGCGCCCCCGTCGGGACTGCCGAAGCAGGGGAAACCGATAGCGCAGAAATCGCGAAACCGGCCACCAGCGCACTCACGAGCGAGGCCAAATGCGTTGAAGTCCTCACGATTCCGTCATACCACCGAAGATCGGGATCGCAAACCCACAAGGTATTCCCAGCGTCGGCGAAATCGACTTGCCCCGTGGGTATCTCGCTACGATTCGGCATACCGAACCAACGATCGAGCCGAAATGCGTTGGTGTGAGCCAACTACCGTCTTCGTGCAGATGTCCGGCAACCGAGATCCAGCCCACGAGAATGCGCTGGTGCAGAACCCTCTCGGTTGTCCAGCTTCCCGGTGTGATGGTTATCTGCGTTGGCGGGTGTTGGGTGGGTCGTTCCGGCGTGGGGCGGGTGATTGTGGTTGGTGGGGCCAAGGGGATTCGCTGTGTGCCGCCGAAAGTGCGGGCCGGTGCGCGGTTGGCGGTTGGGCGCGCCGGCCGGCCGGGCCCGGATCGCCCGTGCGTGTTCCTCGGGATCGGTGATCGGTCGGTGGTTCGTCGTAGCGGGCGGCGGGTGGTTCGTATCCGCGAGCTTCGGATGGTTCGTATCCGTTCGGTGACCGGCTGTGGCGGGTCGCCGGTGGTTCGTCCCGGCGTTCGCTGGGTGGTTCGTTTCGGTATGTGTTCGGCGGTTGGTTGCGTCGGCGTGGCGGTTCGTCGTCGCGGGCGGCTGGTTGCTCGTGCCAACTGTCGCTCTGGGGTTCGGAGCGATGGGGGTTCGGAGCGGGTCTTCGGTGGGCGTCGGCTGGTGCTTGTTCGTGCGATGGCTCGGCGCGGCGGCGGCGCGATCGTTCGGGCCGGTCCTGGTCCGGGGGTTCGCTATTGCGGGAATGTGGGGGCACACGTGGGTTCGATAGCTCGCGTGCCCGCGTGGCGTTGCGCGACGGTGCGGCGTGCTGCGCATCGTCCGAATGAGGTTGTGCGGGTGGGTGTTCGGGATTGATGATCGGTAGGACGCGGGTGGTGCGGTTCGAGGTGTCGCCGCGTTCGCGGAAGGCTGCGGGGATGCCCTGGTTGTGCAGCCAGGAGCCGGGATCGTAGCGGTCCTGGCGATCCCAGTGGGGGACAGTGCGTTCCAAGAGTTCGAGCAGGTCGCCTCGGCTGCCGCCGAGGGCGGCTCGGATGGCGGGGAAGCTGCTGGAGCGGAAGGCCCAGTCCCATTCATAGGCGGGGTAGGCGTCGGAGTCGTGGCCGTGGAAGACGAGGTCGCCGGAGCGGGTGATGCGGGCCCGCACCGACAACCCGTCGGATTCGATGAGGAACCCGCGGATTTCGGTGCGAGCGCGGGTGGCGGCGTGCTCGGCGGCCCGCACCTCGAACCAGGCGGTGACCAGTCCGGTGAGGGCTAGTCCGGCGGCGATGACGACCTGGGGCCAAACATCGGAGAGGTCGCTCTTGCGACTGACCTCGCACGCGTACAGGAAAACCAGGCTGCCCACGACGAGCGTGCCGATCCGAGTCAGCCGCAGTGTCGTCGCATGCTGGACGAGACCGAGCCCGCTGCTGGTCTTGGCCGATGCCATCCTCTGTACTCCCGAAAGAACGTCCCGCTGGCGGATCAGACTGGATCGTATGCGGCGGGCGTGTCCGGCGATAGAACAAGCGATAAGACCAGTGTGCCGGGCAAAGGCGCGGCGACTCGGGCAAACTCGGAGCACACCGAAATACTGGAGATCGCGGGCCGACTCGATACTCTACGAGTATCCGTGGTCGGGCATGGGGCGACTGTTCACCGTCGAACTGTTCGACGCGCATGCGGTGCCCGCCCGCTTACCGGGTAACCCATGCCCGACGGATACCATGGCAGGTCGCCAGCGACTATTGGTCGCTCGAAGGGGCCAGCCCGGTTCGGACGACGAATGTCCGACCACCGCGCACGGAAGGGTCGTCGAATTTGCACCTGAAGAGTCTGACGTTGAAGGGTTTCAAGTCCTTCGCGTCCGCGACGACCTTGCGCTTCGAGCCGGGCATTACCTGTGTGGTCGGCCCGAACGGCTCGGGCAAATCCAATGTCGTCGACGCGCTCACCTGGGTGATGGGCGAACAGGGTGCGAAGGCGCTGCGTGGCGGCAAGATGCAGGACGTCATCTTCGCCGGAACCACCGGTCGCGCGCCGCTGGGTCGCGCCGAGGTCACGCTGACCATCGACAACTCCGACGGCGCGCTGCCGATCGACTACGCCGAGGTCTCCATCACCCGGCGCATGTTTCGCGACGGCGCGGGTGAATACGAGATCAACGGCAGCTCCTGCCGTCTGATGGATGTGCAGGAACTGCTCAGCGACTCCGGCATCGGCCGGGAAATGCACGTCATCGTCGGGCAGGGGCAGCTCTCCGCCATCCTGGAATCGCGCCCGGAGGACCGTCGCGCGTTCGTCGAAGAGGCCGCCGGCGTGCTCAAGCACCGCAAGCGCAAGGAGAAGGCGGTCCGCAAGCTGGAGGCGATGCAGGCCAACCTCGCCCGCCTCACCGACCTCACCACCGAACTGCGCCGCCAGCTCAAACCGCTCGGCCGACAGGCCGAGGTGGCCCGGCGCGCCCAGACCGTACAGGCGGACCTGCGTGACGCGCGCCTGCGCTTGGCCGCCGACGACCTGGTCACCCGGCGCAACGAGCTGGAAAGCCAGCAGAGCAAAGAGGCCTACGCACGCGAGCAGCAGATCACGGTGCAGACCGAACTCGACGCCGCGAATGCCGCGCTGGCACAGCAGGAATTCCAGCTGTCCCGGCTCACCCCGAGCGCCGAGGCCGCCGCACAGATCTGGTTCCAGCTGTCCGCGCTGGCCGAGCGCGTGAACGCGACCATCCGCATCGCCGGCGATCGAGCCCGCAACCTGCATACCGAGCTGCCGGTCGGCAGCGGACGCGATCCGGAGCAGCTCGAGGCCGAGGCCGAGCGGGTGGAGGCCGAGGAGGCCGAACTCCGGGAGGCCGTCGAGATCGCGACCGAAACCCTGGAGGCCGCGCGGGAGGCACTCGCCGAACGCGAGCACGCCGCGAAGGCCGCCGAGCAGGCACATCTGGCCGCCGTACGCGCCATCGCCGACCGGCGCGAGGGCCTGGCCCGGCTCTCCGGTCAGGTCGAAACCTTGCGCACCAGATCCCAGTCGGTGGATGCGGAGATCACCCGGTTGACCGTCGCGATCGGCGAGGCTCGCCAGCGTGGCGAGGCCGCCCAGGCCGAATTCGATACCGTGCAGGGCGAACTCGCCGAGCTCGAGGCCGGTGAGGCCGGTCTGGACGCCCAGCACGAGCACGCGGTGCAGGCCCTCGCATTGGCCGATCAACGCGTCACCGAACTGCGTGAACAGGACCGCGACGCCAGCAAGCGCGTCGCCTCGTTGAGCGCGCGCATCGAGGCCTTGAGCATGGGCTTGGCGCGCCGGGACGGCGCGGCCTGGCTGGTCGAGAATCGCGCACAGGGGCTGCTCGGTCCGCTGTCGGGGCTGATCCGGGTGCACGGTGGTTTCGAGGCCGCGGTCGCCGCGACACTCGGCCCGCTCGCCGACGCTGTGGCTGCCGACACCGCGGACTCCGCGCACGCCGCGGTGCGGTCGCTGAAGGAGGCCGACGGTGGTCGCGCCGCGCTGGTGTTCGGGTCCGACAACGGCTCCAGACCGCAGTCCGGCCCGCTGCCCGGTGCCGCATGTTGGCTCAGCGATGTCGTGGACGGCCCGGACAACGTCCGCGGCGCCATCGCCGCACTGACCGCCGGTGTCGCCGTGGTCGACGATCTCGCTGCCGCCGCCGAACTCGTCCGGGTCCGGCCGGAACTGCGCGCGGTCACCCGCGACGGCGATCTCACCGGAACCGGTTGGGTGCTCGGCGGATCCGATCGCGCACCGAGCCTGCTCGAGATCCAGGCCGATATCGACGCCGCCAAGGCCGATCTCATCGCTGCCCAGCGCCGCGCCGAGGAATTGGAAGCCGCCCTCTCCGGTGCGCTGGCCGAGCAGACCGACCGCAAGGACGCCGTCGACCACGCACTGCTCGCGTTGCACGAATCCGATCAGGCGCTGGTGGTGATCTACGACCGGCTCGGCCGGATCGGTGAGGTCGCGCGCACCGCGCACGCCGACGTCGACCGGCTCACCGGTCAGCGCGCCGAAACCGAAGCCGGTCGGGAAGACGCGCTCGCGTCGCTGGCCGAGCTCGAGGACCGGTTGCGCCGCACCGAACTCGAATCCGACGTCGACGACGACGGCATGGGTGCGGCGGGCACCGAATCCGCGGGTCGCGACCGCGAGGAGGCCGCCGCCGCACTGGCGGAGGCGCGATCCATGGAGGTGGAGGCCCGCTTGACCGTGCGCACCTCCGAGGAGCGCGCGGAATCGGTTCGCGGCAAAGCGGATGCGCTGCGTCGGGCGGCCCGCGCGGAACGCGAGACCAGGGCGCGCGCCGAACGGGCCCAGGCCGCGCGCAGGCAGGCGGCCGAAGTCGCGGCCGCCGTTGCCGAATCGGGTGCCAAGGTCGCCGCCGAACTGGAAACCGTTGTCGCCCAAGCGGGTGCGCGCCGTGACGATCTGGTGCGCCGCCGCACCGAATGCGCGGCCCAGGTCGATCAGATCAAGGAGCGGGTCCGGGCGCTGACCACCCAGCTGGCTCAGCTCACCGACGCGGTGCATCGCGATGAGGTCGCCAAAGCCCAAGCGGCACTGCGCATCGAGCAGATCGAGGCGACCATCTCCGAACAGTTCGGCATCGCACTGGCCGACCTGATCGCCGAGTACGGCCCGGACGTGCCGACGCCGCCCTCGGATCTGGAGTGGCTGGAATACGAGCAGGCCAAGGAGCGCGGCGAGCAGGTCACCGCGCCCGCGCCGATGCCGTATCACCGCCCGACCCAGGAGCGCCGCGCCAAACGCGCCGAGAAGGACCTGGCCACCCTCGGCAAGGTGAATCCGCTTGCGTTGGAAGAGTTCGCGGCGCTCGAGGAGCGCTACAACTTCCTCGCCACCCAGCTCGAGGACGTCAAGAGCGCTCGCAAGGATCTGCTGGAGGTGGTCGCCGAGGTCGATGCCCGCATCCTGCAGGTTTTCACCGAGGCCTACGAGGACGTGGAGCGCGAATTCGTCGGCGTCTTCGCGAAGCTGTTCCCGGGCGGTGAGGGCAGGCTCGTGCTCACCGACCCATCGGACATGCTGACCACCGGTATCGAGGTGGAGGCGCGTCCGCCCGGTAAGAAGGTCAAACGGCTGTCGCTGCTCTCGGGTGGTGAGAAGTCGCTGACCGCGGTCGCGTTGCTGGTGGCTATCTTCCGTGCCCGCCCTTCGCCGTTCTACGTGATGGACGAGGTCGAGGCCGCGCTGGACGACACCAACCTGCGCCGCCTCATCGGCCTGTTCGAGCAGTTGCGTGAGAAGAGCCAGCTGATCGTCATCACCCACCAGAAGCCGACCATGGAGATCGCCGACGCCCTCTACGGCGTCAGCATGCGCGGCGACGGTATCACCCAGGTGATCAGCCAGCGCCTGCGCGGGGAGAACCTCGCCCCCGTCGGCGCCGCGGCGAGCTGAGCCGGCTATCGCGCCGGAATGGACTGGCGCACACCGGTTTTCGATGCGTGCGCCGGTTTCGGCGATGGTGACCGTCTCGCGTGGGTCGGCAAGCAGCGCGGATACGTCCGTCAGCGGACCGGCCAGATGCTCGAGCACGCCGAGCGTGTGGCCTGCCATGATGGTGAGCATCCCGGTGCCCGGCATTGCGCGCGTGGCCGACCGATTGATCGCGCCGAATTGATCACAATTCCCTTGGGATCGTGGCCTTTTCGATTTCACGTTGTTGCCCAGCGGCGAGCGGGCGAGGGTAGGTTGCGGCATATGAGCGAGCGCAGCGAACGAATCATGTTGCAGCGCGCTTCGCGCATGTCGGAGCCGAGCCCTAGCGAGGCGTAGACATGAGCGGGAGGGTGGCGCTGGTTATCGGCTCGGAGTGTGCGGCGCTGCCCAGGTTGGGTTTCACCGGCGAGCTCGCCACCGGTCTCTACACCGAACTGCGGGAACTCGGGGGCTGGCAACCGGCTACCCGAGCCGGCGGTCCGCTCTTGGATCCGAATATCGACGAATTGGTCCGCGCCGTAGACGATGCCTTCGAGATCGCCTCGAATCAGCAAGCGACGCTGCTGATCAGCTTCATCGGCCACGGCCTGACCACCGCCTCGGAGAACTTCTATCTCCTCGCCCACGATTCCCCACGGCGGCCCATGCTGCGCACCGCTTTTCATCTGACACAGGAAATCCAGGAACGACTGAACAGCGCCGCCGCGCTGGACGGATTGATCGTGCTGGTCGACGCCTGCGAGACCGGGGAGGGCGTACGCGGCGCGGCCCGGCGCTGGCCGGAGGCGTCCGGTCCGAACGGACGCGTGGAGCTACTGGTCGCCACCGGCAATGGGCCCGCCTATTTCGGGTGCTTCACTCGCACGATCATCACCACTTTCGGCAAGGGTGTGCCGCGCGGCGGCGAAAGCCTGCTGCCTTCGGATCTGGTGCGGCCGCTGCGTCAATGCCCCGCGCTGGAGCCGCAGTCGTTCTCCTTCACCTCCGGAATCCGCACGGCCAGTAGCGATCCCGGTCTGTGGCTGGTGCCCAATGTCGCCCGCCGCGAGGACGCGGTCAGCGGCAGCGCGGCCGCGGGTTTCATCGACCAGCTGATCAACGGTCTTGTCGTCTCGGAGCCGTTGCGCGAGCGGCTGACCCAGGTGGTCGATGCGGGGGAGGATCGGTTGCGCGGTGTGGTCGGTCCCGCGGGCTGCGGTAAATCCACCCTGCTCGCAACGCTGATCCGGCCCAGCTGGGTGGATACGCTGCCGATCAAGGCCGAATACATCACGGCCGCGGTGATTCTCGACGTGACCAGTTCGCTGGAATCCTTCACCGCCGAGTTGGCGCAGCAGCTGGGCAGACGACTCGATGGCTTCAAGACCGCGACGCGGATGGTCGAATTCGACCTGGCCGAGCAGGACAGCAGCCGACTCGACCAGTTCGATATCAAGATCCTGCGGCCGTTGGCCCGGCTCGACAGGTCGAAACCGATGCACATCCTGGTCGACGGACTCGATCACCCGAAGCGCGGCAGTCGCACGCTGCTGTCCTATGCGATCGCCGAGTTGACCCGCCGTCCCGAACTCGCGCACGTGCGTCTCATCGTCGGAATCCGCGAAGGCACCGGTATCGAGAACTCGCCACTGCTGATCCATATGCGGCGAATCGAAGTGCCGGCCCCGACGACGCCGGATATCGCCAACACCGTCGCGGCGGCCCGCGGCCACACCGAACACTCGAATTGGCGGGAGTGGATCGACGGTCTGCTGCAGCAGACTCCCACCGGTGGTTGGCTGCTGGCCCGTTTGTTGATCGAGATCCGCTCCGATATCACCTCGGCCGATCTGGACCGGGGGATCGACCTGGACACCCTGGTTTGGCGGCGGGTTCGCGACGTGGTCGACAATGTGGATCCCGCGACGGCACGGGCGGTTTCGGCACTGCTCGGCATCCTGGTCGCGGCGGGCGCGGGCCCGGTCCTGCCGCTCGAACTGCTCGAACGCGCCTTGGACTTCCTCGGTATCGGGTTGAGCACCAACCGAATTCGTGATCTCGTCGTTCGGCTCGGCGTACTCGTCAGCCGCGGTCGGCCCGGCACCTCGGGGGAGACGCTCGGCCTGGCGCACAATGCGTTTCGGCGTTGTCTGGTTGCCGAGGGACGCACCGTGGCGCGCCGGGAGGCGCATCGAGCGCTGGCGAAGGCGCTGGAGCAGGACGCGCGCTCGACCGAACCCGTGCCCCAGATCACCGACTACGCCCGTCGATCGGCCGTGCGGCACTATCTCGGGTACCGAGATTCGACCGCGGCGTTGGCATTCCTGGAACGATTGAACACCCCACGCGCCGCGGACAATCGGGATCTATGGGCCGCCTGGATCCCCGCGCTCGAGGCTTCGGTCGGGTCCGAGCACCCCGACACCCTCACCGCCCGAAACAATCTCGCGTTCTGGCGCGGGGAGAGCGGCGATCTGGCGACCGCCACCGTTGACCATCAGAACTTGCTCGCGCAGAGCACCCGAGTACTCGGGGCCGATGCGGCGGGCACCCTCACTATTCGCACGAATCTAGCTCGATGGCATGGTGAGAGCGGCGACTTCCCCACGGCCGTGGCCGAATTCGAACAGTTGGTCGCCGACCGGACCCGCCTGCTCGGCGCCGATGACCCGGCGACCTTGCGCACCCGAGGCGACCTCGCGCATTTCCGCGGGGAGCAGGGCGAGACGGCCGAGGCCATCGCCGGATTCCAGCGACTGTTCGCCGATCGACTGCGCGTGCTCGGGCCGGACCATCCCGATACGCTCACCGCCCGTTACGAACTCGCGTACTGGCGCAGCGAAAGCGGTGATATAGACACCGCGATCATCGAGCTGCACCAACTGCTCGTCGACCAGCAACGTATTTCCGGCACCGCCGATCCGGCCTTCTTCAAGACCCGCCACCGGGTCACCCAGTTGCACGCCGAGAGCGGCGATCACGTGCGGGCGATCAGTGAGTTCGAGCAGTTGCTGGCCCAGCAGGAGCGGGTGCTCGGACCCGATCATCCGCACACCCTGATCACCCGCAACGACGTCGCCCGCTGGCGCGGCGTCAGCGGTGACCACGCCACCGCCATCGCGGAATTCCAGCAACTACTCACCGACCGGACGCGCATTCTCGGACCCGAGCATCCGCGAACGTTGCGCACCCGCAACAACATCGCCTACTGGCGTGGCGAAAGCGGCGATCACCGCACGGCCATCGAGGAGTTCGGCGCGCTGATCGAGGACGAGCGGCGCATCCTCGGGCTCGATCATCCGATCACCTTGCTCTCGCGCCACAACCTGGCCCACCTATACGGCGAAATCGGTCACTATCGCACGGCCGTCGCCGAATTCGAACAGATACTTCCGGTCCGCATCCGCATCCTCGGCCCCGATCATCCCCATACGCTGCGGACCCGGCACGAACTGGCCTTCTGGCGCGGGGAGAGCGGTAATCCGGCCACCGCGGTACACGAGTACCAACGACTGCTCGCCGATCGGCAGCGGGTGCTGCCGATCGACCATCCCGATACCCTGCGTACCCGCCATGCCGTGGCCTACTGGCGCGGGGAAAGTGGTGACCCCGCCACCGCGGTCGCGGAGTACGAGCATCTGCTCCGCGACGAACTCGCGGTCCTCGGCCCGCACCACCCCGAAACCTTCAGCACCCGGCACAGTCTCGCATTCTTCCGCGGTCAGCGCGGCCAGGTCGGCGCCGCTGTCATCGAGTACGAACAGCTGCTCGACGATGAACGCGCGATCCTCGGCCCCGATCACCCCGAAACCCTGCACACCTGGCACCGTCTCGCCCTCGCGCGTGGTGAGATCGGTGATACCACCGCCGCGCTGGCCGCGCTCGAGGAGTTGCTCCCGATCCGGCTGCGCGTGCTCGGCCCGGAGCATCCCGACACCCTGCGCACTCGACACAATCTCGCCAGGTGGCGCGGTGAGGCAGGCCAATACGTCACTGCCATCGCCGAATACGAGGCAGTGCTCGCCGACCGCCGACGGATCCTCGGCCCCGATCACCACGACACCCTGACAACCCTGCACAACCTCGCCTTCTGGCGGGGCGAGAGCGACGATCCGGCCACTGCTGTCATCGAATTCGAGCAGCTGCTCGTGGTACGCGAGCGCATGCTCGGCCCCGACCATCCCGACACCCTGCGCACCCGGGCCAATCTCGCGCACTACCGCGCCCAGGGCGGTGATATCGCCACTGCCCTCGAGGAATTCGAATACGTGCTCGCCAACCGCATTCGGGTGCACGGCCCGGAACATCCGAATACCTTCCGCACCCGCCATGATCTCGCGTGTTGGCGTGGCGCACAGGGTGATCCGACCATCGCCGTCACTGAGTTGGACCTATTGCTCATCGACCGCGTTCGAGTGCTCGGCGACGATCACCCCGACACCCTGCTGAACCGCGACGAATTGGCCCGCTGGCGTTGTGAATCCGGCGATCCGCGTACCGCTGTCCATGATCTCGAACGGCTGCTCGCCGACGAACACCGGATATTCGGCGTCGACCACCCGCGTGCCTTCGCCACCCGCTACCACCTGGCCCACGCACGCCGCTGCGTGGGCGACACCGCCACCGCCACCGTCGAATACGAACGACTTCTCGAAGAACAACTCCGCGTCCTGGGCCCCGACCACCCCGACACGCGTCGGACCCGCGCCGCCTGTCACAACGGAATCCCCCGCAGCATGGGCAGATTCGATGTGCTCGCCCGAATCCGCCGCGCACTCGGCCGTACGAACGGCGACCCCGATTCGCACTGGCCGCACCACTGAGCCGATCGGTCTCGCGGGCTCAGCCTGGCGACGCCGGAGTCGAGGTCGACGAGCGGATCATCGCCGGATTCGCGGTCGTCCAATTTGGCCACCGCCACCCATTCCTTGCGCTCATGAATGTGCTTGCGCGATGGTCCGAATATCTCGTCGACCTCGGCGCCGACCGGATCGCGGCGCCGGCGGTTGGTCCACCTTTCGAGCAGGTTCACCACATCGAGCGTACGCAGCCTGCGGTGACCAATAGCCGCACCAGTTTGTCGGGCTTCGCACCTCTTGTCCGGGTGCGAAGTCCGACGAGGGGTGCGGCTGAGTGGTCAGTGCACCGCGGTGCGGCGCTCGTTGTCGAATTGGGCTTTGATCAGGGCTGATCCGGTGGCCGTCAGCCAGGATTCGAGGGTATTGAGGGCGGGGTGGAGCTCGCGCAGGGCGGTGATATCGGCGTGCCAGCCGCCGGTTCGGCGGATCAGTCGCCAGGTGTTGCCGAGCTGCTCGCCGAGTGCGTCCGCCTCGGCCTGGGTAGCCTCGACGTACCGGACCGGGTGGCCGGTGATGCGGCTGATCGCGGCCACGGCCGCGGCGGGAGTGATTGCGTCACCGGCCAATTCGAGGGTTCGGCCGTGGAAGCGCTCAGGATCCGCGAAGGCCAGCGCGGCGAAGGCGGCGATATCGTCGATCGCGATCATCTGCAGCGGCCGGTCGGCCGGGAACAGATGCTTGTGCACCCCGTCGATGATGCCGTCCACCGGACTGCCGCGCAGGACGTAGTTCTCCATGAATCGCACCGGTCGCAGCACGGTGTAGCGCAGGCCACTGGCCGCCAGGGCGTCCTCGATCAGGCCCTTTCCGGCCATGCCCCAGGAGCTGTCGTCGCTCATCGACGCGACACCCGTGAAGACGATCTGCTCGACACCCGCACGGATGGCCGCGTCGATCACCGCCGTGCCGCGGGCGGCTTCCAGCGGCGCGTCCCAGCCGTTCGGGCCGAAAGCCGCTGGTGGCACGAGGAATACGCCGCGCGCCCCCGCGACGGCGGCGTCCAGCGTCGCCGGAGCGTCGAAGTCGCCGGTCACCAATTCGGCGCCCGTGTCGGCCAGTGCGCGTGCTGCGGGCGCCTCGGGATCGCGCACGAGCGCACGCACCGCGACACCGTCGGCCAGCAGTCGGCGCGCCGTGGCGCCGCCCTGCTTGCCGGTCGCGCCGGTGACCAAGATGGGGTTCTGCTGAGGAGACATGTTCGCCTTTTCCGTTCGATCGAACTCGGCTCGATACAATCGGGTCGGCTGACCCGTATTCGGACGATATGGGTGTGCTCACCCGCTTGGCCAGGCCCAGCAACGGAAGGCCGTAACGAATGTCTGATCCGCAGTCGAGTTCCACACCGCCCGGCGTCGCCGCGCGCGCCGATGCCCGCCGCAATCGCGCGCTGGTGCTCGCGGCCGCGCAACGCGCCTTCTCCGAATACGGCGCGTCGGTTTCGCTGGCCGAGGTCGCGCGCCGCGCCGGGGTCGGCGCGGGCACCGTCTACCGGCATTTCCCGACGAAAACCGAACTGCTGGAAGCGGTTATGCAGCAGCGCATCGACCGCCTGGCAACCATGGCGGCCGAGCATCTCGACGCGCCGGATCCCGGTGCCGCGTTCTTCGCGGTCTGTACCGAGGTGGTCGTCTCCACCCCGCGTACCCAGGCGCTCTGCGATCTGGTCCAGTCCGATGACGGCTGGCCGAAGGCGCTACTGCGCGGCGCGGGCACCCGCTTCCATCAGGCACTCGGCGCGCTGTTGACGGCCGCGCAGCGCCAGGGCTCGGTTCGTCCGGATATCGAGATCGCCGACGTACTGGACATCTTCACCGGATGCGTTGCGATCCAACAACGTCAGCGCCCCGGCGGCCCGCTGATCCGCGCCGCCGCCATCACGCTCGACGCGATGCGCGCGACCCCGGAAATCCGGACCGTAACGAAACATGACACCGAGCTCAAACAGAGTAACGAAACAGCCTCACGTAACGAAACCTCGACCGATCCCCGGTGCCCGATCTGCGGCACCGCGATGCGGCCCACCGGCACCGGTCGCCCACCCCGCTACTGCTCGGCAGCCTGCCGCCAAAAGGCGCACCGCCAACGAACGGCCCGTGCCGCGCTGACACGGGCTGTCGCAACAGGCTGACGACGCAGCCTCCCAACCGCTGACAGTCATGCGGATTCCCATCGCTCCGACTGATTTCATCCGGACATGGGTAACTCGTCGGGTACATCCAGAACGATGGCGGGCACCCGACGGTCGGTCCGCGACGTAACTCACCACGGCTCGACGACCGGTAAGAGATCTGGGGAGGCGGGGGAGCGTTTATAGCAGGTCGCTCACGTCGTCCGGCACGTCGACGGCGTATTTGCGCAGGATATCCATCGAGATCACTTCCAGGGCGTTCTCATGGGTGGCCGCCAGCACGACGGGTGCGGCGACACCATCCTCGTGGGCGTGCAACCAGCGCACGGCCACCACGCACCACCGGTCTCCCGGTTGCAGGCCCGGGAAGTTGTTCTCCGGGCGCGGCGTACTCAGATCGTTGCCGATGGACGCCTGGTGTTCGAGAAACTCAGCCGTGACGACGGTGCACACAGTATGGCTGCCCAGATCCTCCGGCCCGGTACTGCAGCAGCCATCCCGGTAGAAGCCGGTGAGAGGATCGGCGCCGCACTCTTCCAGCGGCCCCCCAAGCACGTTTCGATCGGTCACGTCGCCGATACTATTGTCCCTTCGCGAGAAGTTCCGCAGGACAAGAAATCTCGGGGGTTGTGTGTCGGCCCCTGGACGGCGTGGTAATGCGAAGTACCTGGTTCTGCAAGGATGGTCGGCGTGAGTTCCGAAGCCTGGATCCTGATCGCCGTCGTCGCCGCCCTGCTGGTGGTGGCGCTTGTCGCCGGATTCGTCCTGTACAAACGCCGTCGTGTCACACTGACGCCACCCACTGCCGAGAAGGAAGTGACCGACCGGTCGGGTGGATATTCGGCCTCGGGTGGCTTCAACTTCAGTCAGGGCGGCACGGCCACCGCGACCCGCCCCGAGCCCGCGCCGATCGAGCGCACCGATACCGAGGGGCAGCCGCATATCGGCGACGACGCGGCGATTCCGCGAGACGCGCCGAGACGGGGCATTACCAACGTTCCGCTGCCCGAAGGTGACGTCGATTCCGCGACCGCCGAATCCGCAACGGCCACCGCCGAATCGGATGCAGCGGTCGAATCGGATACGCCTGTCGAGTCGGATACCGCGGCCGTGGAGTCGGACACGGCGGCCGTGGAGTCGGACACGGCGGCCGTGGAGTCGGCTGCTGCGCCTGCCGACACCCCGCCGGGAAACTCCGCCACGACGGCATCGGTGGATCCCGCCACCAGCGTCCCCACGGACTCCGCCGCCACGCCCGCGGACTCGGGTACCGCATCTGCGCAGGACGGTGCAGCTGCCACCGCCATGCCCGCTGACGGTGCGGCTGCCACCGCCATGCCCGCTGACGGTGCGGCTGCCACCGCCATGCCCGCTGACGGCGCTGCTGCGGCCGACACCGACTCCGCGCATGACGGGGCTGCCGCCACCGCCGAACCTACCGACAGCCCGTCTGCCGCCGCGCCTACGGGTACCGCATCCGAGACCGCACCGGTCGAAACCCCCGAACCCACCGCCGCCGACGCCGCGACCACCCCCGCCCTCGATGAAATCGAACCCACCGCGGGTCGCCTGGTCCGCCTGCGCGGGCGCCTCTCCCGTTCGCAGAATGCCGTCGGCAAAAGCCTGCTCGGCCTGCTCGGCGGCGGCGACCTCGACGATGACTCTTGGGAAGACGTCGAGGACACCCTCGTCCTCGCCGACCTGGGCACCGCGAGCACCGCGGCCGTCGTCGAGCGTCTCCGCGAGGAAATGGCGGCCCGCAGCGTCCGCAACACCGAACAGGCCCGCACCGTGCTGCGCGAGGTCTTGATCGAGGCCCTACGCCCCGAACTCGACCGCTCGATCCGCGCACTCCCGCACGACGATCACCCATCGATCCTGCTGGTCGTCGGCGTCAACGGCACCGGAAAGACCACCACAACCGGCAAACTCGCCCGCGTCCTGGTCGCCGACGGTCGCCGCGTCCTGCTCGGGGCGGCCGATACCTTCCGCGCCGCCGCCGCCGACCAGTTGCAGACATGGGGCGAGCGGGTCGGCGCGGACACCATCCGAGGCAAGGAGGGCGCGGACCCCGCGGCCGTCGCCTTCGACGCGGTCGCTGCGGGCATCGACCGCGGCGTCGATGTCGTCATGATCGACACCGCGGGCCGCCTGCACACCAAGACCGGCCTGATGGACGAACTCGGCAAGGTCAAGCGCGTCGTAGAGAAGAAGGCGAAGGTCGACGAGGTCCTGCTCGTGCTCGACTCCACCGTCGGTCAGAACGGCCTGATGCAGGCCAGGGTCTTCGCGGAAGTGGTGGATATCACAGGCGTCGTCCTCACCAAACTCGACGGAACGGCCAAGGGCGGCATCGTCTTCCAGGTCCAGCACGAACTCGGCGTGCCGGTGAAACTGGTCGGCCTCGGTGAGGGCGCCGACGATCTGGCGCCGTTCGAACCCGGCGCCTTCGTGGACGCACTGCTCGGCTTAAACGAATAGCCACAGCGTCGCACGGCCCGCTCCGGTGCGCGCCGGCCCGACCACCGCTACCGATCAAGCAGGGTGGTCGGGCACCGCGCGCCGGAAGTTAGCCGTGACCGCCGCTCGGTAGCGTGTCCCGAATTACGCCGACACGAACCTCACGCCGGCCGGGAAACCTGGGGCGAACATCGCGAAACGTGGTAGCAACACAACTGCGCCATCCGTTCACGCAGGCGAAACACGACAGCTCTGTGAATGAAACACCGAATGAGGACCCTTCTGTGCAGGTCCATTTGCCGGAGTCGGCTGGGCCCGAGATGAGGAGGACATTAAGGTGGCTTTTCCCCTTACCGGTGCACCGGACACCGGTGACACCGCCTGGATGCTGGCGAGTTCAGCGCTCGTATTGTTGATGACGCCCGGCCTGGCGTTCTTCTACGGCGGCATGGTCCGCTCCAAGAACGTGCTCAACATGATCATGATGAGCATCAGCGCCATGGGACTCGTCGGCGTGCTGTGGTCGCTATACGGATACTCGGAGGCATTCGGCGACAACAAGTTCAGCGTGATCGGTGATCCGGCACAGTTCTTCGGCCTCAAGGGTCTGATCGGCGGCAATTCGGTTGCCGAGGTCAAGGACGCGGCGGGCGCCATCACCACCGAGGCCGTCAACATCCCGCTCGCGGGCACCATCCCCGCGACCGTATTCGTCGCGTTCCAGCTGATGTTCGCGATCATCACGGTTGCCCTCATCTCGGGTGCGGTCGCCGACCGCCTGAAGTTCGGCTCCTGGCTGCTGTTCGCGGGTATCTGGGCGACGGTCGTCTACTTCCCGGTCGCGCACTGGGTCTTCGACTTCGATGTCAAGGATGCCGACGGCAACGTCGTGCACGAGGGCGGCTGGATCGCGAACAAACTGCTCGCGGTCGACTTCGCCGGTGGTACCGCGGTCCACATCAACGCCGGTGCGGCGGGCCTGGCCCTGGTGCTGGTGCTCGGCAAGCGCAAGGGCTGGCCGACGACTCCGTTCCGTCCGCACAACCTGCCGTTCGTCATGCTCGGCGCGGGTCTGCTGTGGTTCGGCTGGTTCGGGTTCAACGCCGGTTCCGCGGTCACCTCGGGTGGTCTGGCCGGTTCGACCTTCATCACCACCACCCTCGCGACCTGTGCGGCGATGCTGGCCTGGCTGCTGGTGGAGAAGTTCCGCGACGGCAAGCCCACGTCGCTGGGCGCGGCCTCGGGTGTGGTGGCCGGTCTGGTCGCGATCACTCCGTCCTGTTCCTCGGTCAATGTGGTCGGCGCGCTGGCGATCGGCTTCGTGGCCGGTGCGATCTGTGCGCTGGCGGTCGGCTTGAAGTTCAAGTTCGGCTTCGACGACTCGCTCGACGTGGTCGGTGTGCACCTCGTCGGCGGCATCATCGGCACCCTGATGGTCGGCCTGGTCGCCGCTCCGGAGGCGGGTGCGGGCAAGACCGGACTGTTCTACGGCGGCGGTTTCGACCAGCTGTGGCGTCAGGCCGTCGGCGCGGGTGCGGTACTTGCGTTCTCCTTCATCGCCACGTTGATCATTGCCTATATCGTGAAGTTCACCATTGGGCTGCGCGCAAGCGAGGAAGCCGAATCGGTGGGCATGGACGAGTCCGAGCACGCTGAAACGGCATACGATTTCGCTGCTGTGGGTGGCACGGCACGTACCGCCGTCAAGGAGGCATGACGACATGAAACTGATCACCGCAATCGTCAAACCGTTCACTCTCGAAGACGTCAAGTCCGGTCTCGAGCAGGCGGGCGTGCTGGGCATGACCGTCAGCGAGGTTCAGGGTTACGGCCGTCAGAAGGGCCACACCGAGGTCTACCGCGGCGCTGAGTACTCCGTGGATTTCGTCCCGAAGGTTCGGGTCGAGGTGGTCGTGGACGACGCCTCGGTCGACAAGGTCGTCGAGGTGATCGTCGAGGCTTCCCGCACCGGCAAGATCGGTGACGGCAAGGTCTGGATCACCCCGGTGGAGGCGATCATCAGGGTCCGGACCGGGGAACGCGGTACCGACGCTCTGTAAGCGAATATCGGATCGAGCGGCGGCCCCGCTCCCACCGGATTGCCCGGTCGGGGCGGGGCCGCACGCAGCTGGATGGGCGGTGGGTTTGTGGGTAGTCACGAGCAAGACGGCAGACAGGTAACCGACGCGAACGTCTCCAACGGCGCGGCCGATCTGGTCCGGGCACGCAATCAATTGCTCGAGGGCGGACTGCCTCGAAATCCGCGGTTGGATGCCGAATCCTTGCGATCTGCGCTGGTCGATCTGTTCGAACTGTGGCTGACCACCAAGGGCACCGATCTGGGCATCACCCGCGACAGCGGCTTGGCCGTGGTCGCCGTCGGCGGTCTCGGCCGCAGGGAGATGCTGCCGTTCTCCGATCTGGATCTGGTGCTCCTGCACGATGATGTCGACCCCGCTCGGGTTGCCGAGGTGGCCGACCAGCTCTGGTACCCGCTGTGGGATGCCCACATCAAGCTCGATCACAGCGTGCGCACCGTGCCGCAGGCGCTGCGCGTGGCCTCCGACGATCTGATCGCGGCCCTAGGGATGCTCGAGGCCAGGCACATCGTCGGCGATATGGAGCTGAGCAATCTGCTGATCGGCGGGGTGCGCCGGGAGTGGCGCACCGGAATCCGTGCCCGCTTCGACGAATTGATCGAGCAGGCCGAGACCAGGTGGCAGCGCAGCGGCGCGATCGCCCATCGCGCCGAGCCCGATCTGAAGAACGGGCGCGGCGGTATGCGCGATATCCAACTGCTCGACGCACTGGCTATCGCCCAGCTGACCGACGCCATGCCCGGGCTCGGTCCGGACGTGCCAGGAGGTGGTCTGAAGCAGGCGCATCGGCGTTTGCTGGATGTTCGCACGGAGCTGCATCGAGTGGCGGGCAGGGCGCGCGATCAGCTGCGTGCCCAGGATGCCGACGAGATCGGCGCCGCGCTGCGCATCGGTGACCGCTTCGATCTCGCCCGCACGCTGAGCGACTCCGCGCGGACGGTCAGCTACTCCGTCGACGTCGGTCTGCGTACGGCGGCCAATGCCCTGCCGCGCCGCGGCCTCGCGCGACTGCGCCGGATGCCGGTGCGTCGACCGCTCGATGAGGGGGTGGTCGAACACGCGGGTGAGGTCGTGCTGGCGCGCGACGCGCGACCGCAGCGCGATCCGGGACTGATCCTGCGGGTGGCCGCGGCATCGGCGCAGACCACGCTGCCGATGTCGGCGACCACGCTGAACCGGTTATCCGAGGATGCGCCCGAACTGCGCGAGCCCTGGCCCAAGGACGCGCTCAACGACCTGCTGATCCTGCTCGGGGCGGGCCGTGGCGCGATCGACGCGGTCGAGGCGCTGGACCGAACGGGGTTGTGGGGCAGGCTGCTTCCCGAATGGGGTGCGGTGCGCGACTTGCCGCCGCGCGATGCGGTGCACACCTGGACGGTGGATCGGCACCTGATGGAGACGGTCGCCTACGCCAGTGCGTCGAGTACCCGCGTCGCGCGTCCCGACCTGCTGATGCTCGGCGCGCTGCTGCACGACATCGGCAAGGGCCGGGTGGGTGACCACAGCGTTGTCGGTGCTGAACTGGCCACCCATATCGGGCGACGTCTGGGCCTGTGGCCGTCTGATGTGCGTACTCTCAGCGCCATCGTGCGGCACCATCTGTTGTTGCCGGACACCGCGACTCGGCGCGATCTCGCCGATCCCGACACGGTGCAATTCGTCGTCGACGCCCTCGACGGCGACGTACAGCTGCTGGAATTGCTGCACACCCTGGCCGAGGCCGATTCGCTCGCCACCGGACCCGGGGTGTGGGGCGACTGGAAGGCCTCGCTGATCGGTGAACTGGTGCGGCGCTGCCGCCTGGTGATGGCGGGGGATCAGCTGCCGCAACCGGAACCGATCGCACCGGAGCTGCTCGCCAAGGCGGCGGCGGGCGGCGTGCACGTCGATCTGCGGCCCGGCGAGGGCAAGTACATCTATACGGTCACCGTGATCGCGCCGGATACGCCGGGTCTGCTCTCGGATGCGGCCGGGGTGCTGGCATTGCACTCGCTGCGCGTGCTCTCCGCCACCGTGGGCAGCGAAGGCGCTTCGGCCATCAATACTTTCGTGGTCTCGCCCAAATTCGGTGATCCACCGGATGTCGGACTGTTGCGGCAGGAGCTGATCCGGGCGACCGCGGGCGATCTGGATCTGCACGCGCTGCTGGCGAAGCGGGAGCGCGAGGCGCCCGGCGCCCGGCATAGCCCGTATGCGCAGGCGCAGCCGCGGGTCATCTGGTCGGCCACCTCGACGCCGGGACAGGTCGTCTTGGAACTGCGCGCGGAAGATCGGATCGGGTTGCTGAGCAGGCTCGCCGCGGCGTTTGCTGAGTGCCGCGCGGATGTGCGCTGGGCGAAGGTGGTGACCATGGGTTCCGCGGTGGTCGACGCCTTCTCGCTGCACCTGGGCGACGACGATGACCCGGAACGCCGCGAAACCATCGAAAAGGCGATTCTAGCTGTGGTTCCGAGGCCCGCCCCGAAGCCTCCCGAGGGGGCGGGGCCGCCCGGCTCGGGCACGGCATCCTAATGGTGGCCGACATCGACAAAAAGGACAAAAGACCGATTAACTCACCTGTTGCGCATGATTTGCTGAAAGCGTAGGCGTCGGCCCTTCCGCACCCTACTATCAGAGCGTCTGGCTATCGCGAGCATGAGGGGAGCAGGTCGGTGGCAATTGAAGTCGTTTCGGCGTCGACGATGACGAGTGACGAGACCACGCATATGGCGCGCTGCGTCGGCGGGGATCGGTGGGTGGTCTCCTGGCTACCCGGCCGGACCCTGTCCGGACAACAGGCTGTGACCGCTATGACGATCGCCACCACCGTTGCCACCCATGATGTGCCGACCGGCGCGGCATGGGAGATGCTCGACGACTTGGCGCTCGAGCTGGGCCTGACCGCCCGCGAGGCGGTTTTCATGGTCGCCGCGGAGAATCACGACTACCGCAAAACCACCAAACCACGCCGCCCCTCGTTCGGATAGCCTCTGATCTCGCGGTCGGAGCAGGTGCACGTTATTCGGGGCAGGTAGACGTCGACCGGAGAAGCGAAGCGCTAACCCATTACTCTGGGATATCAAGTGACGTCCCACGAGATCAGGAGCGCGATCGGTGTTCGAATCCCTGTCCGACCGGCTTACCGGTGCCCTCAAGGATCTTCGCGGTAAGGGGCGTCTGTCACCGGCCGACATCGACGCTACCTGTCGCGAGATCCGTCTTGCCCTGCTCGAGGCCGACGTCGCGCTGCCCGTGGTGCGCGGTTTCATCGCGAAGATCAAGGAGCGGGCCAAGGGTGCGGAGGTCTCCGCCGCCCTCAATCCGGCCCAGCAGGTCGTCAAGATCGTCAACGAGGAACTCGTCAATATCCTCGGCGGCGAGACCCGCAGGCTGACTCTGGCCAAGAACCCGCCGACGGTGATCATGCTCGCCGGTCTGCAGGGTTCCGGTAAGACGACCCTGGCGGGCAAGCTCGCGAAATGGCTGAAGGGACAAGGACATCAGCCATTGTTGGTGGCCTGCGACCTGCAGCGCCCCGGCGCTGTCACACAGCTGCAGGTGGTCGGTGAGCGCGCCGGCGCGCCCGTCTTCGCGCCGCATCCCGGCACCTCCATCGGCGGCGGCGACAACGCGCTGGGTGTTTCGGCGGCCGATCCCGTGGCCGTCGCGAAGTCCGGTGTCGAAGAGGCGCGAACCAAGCAGTACGACGTGGTCATCGTCGATACCGCTGGTCGCCTCGGCATCGATGCGGAGCTGATGGGGCAGGCCGCGGGCATTCGCGATGCCGTGCAGCCCGACGAGACGCTCTTCGTGCTCGACGCCATGATCGGTCAGGATGCCGTCAACACCGCCGAGGCCTTCCGCGACGGCGTCGGCTTCACCGGCGTGGTGCTCACCAAGCTCGACGGCGACGCCCGCGGTGGCGCGGCGCTGTCGGTGCGCAATGTGACCGGTTCGCCGATCATGTTCGCCTCCACCGGTGAGAAGCTCGAGGACTTCGATGTCTTCCACCCGGACCGGATGGCCTCGCGCATTCTCGGCATGGGCGATGTGCTGAGCCTGATCGAACAGGCCGAACAGGTCTACGACCAGCAGCAGGCCGAGGAAGCCGCCCGCAAGATCGGCAGCGGCGAGATGACGCTCGAGGACTTCCTCGACCAGATGCTCGCCATCCGCAAGATGGGCCCCATCGGCAATCTGCTCGGCATGCTGCCCGGTGCGGGTCAGATGAAGGATGTGCTCGCCCAGGTCGACGATAAGCAGCTCGACCGAGTACAGGCGATCATCCGCGGCATGACTCCCGCCGAACGGGCGAACCCGAAGATCATCAACGCATCTCGCCGACTGCGCATCGCCAACGGCTCGGGTGTGCAGGTCTCCGAGGTCAACCAGCTCGTCGACCGATTCTTCGAGGCCAAGAAGATGATGACCATGATGGGCCGTCAGATGGGCCTGCCCGGCGCTCGCCGCGCCAACGCGAAGAAGGGCAAGAAGGGCAAAAAGGGGGGACGCGGGCCGACGCTACCGAAGGTGCGCGGCGGATTCCCAGGTATGCCAGGTATGCCCGCCGGCATGCCCGATATCTCCGGTATGCCCGCTGGACTCGACCAGCTCCCGCCCGGCCTGGAAGGCTTCGACTTGTCCAAGCTGAACTTCCCCAAGAAGTAGGACCGAGGTTCCGCCGGTCTTCGTGGCTGCCCCGGTTGCAGTGGGACCAGGCCGATAATCCGCGGCGGCGCGCACGATCTCCCGTGCGCGCCGCACACATTTGCGTGCGGGTGAGGTGGCAATGCGGACCTGGCCTCCGCGATGACTGTCACGGGAGACAGTAGGTTGGAGACAGCCGTCGGCGTCGAGGAGGTTGCTGTGCATCTGCGAGGTGTGGTTCTCCCTGATGACGAGGTGCGCGACCTGTGGGTGCGGGACGGGCTGGTGTCGTTCGAGCCGGTGCCGGGGGTCGAAACGTTGTGTAGCGCAGGATGGATCGTGCCCGGACTGGTCGATGCGCATTGTCACGTCGGGATTCGGTACGGCGGGGGACACGAGGATCGCGACGGCGCGATCGCGCAGGCCGAAACCGAACGCGATGCGGGGGCGCTGCTGCTGCGCGATGCCGGATCGCCGATCGACACCCGATTCATCGATGAGCACGAGGAGCTGCCGCGGATCATTCGCGCGGGCCGCCATATCGCTCGCCCCCGTCGCTATATCCGCGAATTGGGCATCGAACTCGACGACGAGCGTGACCTGCCGGAGATCGTCGCCGAACAGGCCCGCTTCGGCGATGGCTGGGTGAAGATCGTCGGCGACTGGATCGACCGTGCGGTCGGCGATCTGCGACCGCTCTGGAGCGACATGATTCTGAAGGAGGCCATCGACGCCGCCCACGCCAATGGCGCCCGCGTCACCGCGCACGTCTTCGGCGAGGACGCCCTGCCCGGCCTGATCAATGCGGGCATCGACTGCCTCGAGCATGGCACCGGTCTCACCGACGAAACCATCGAAATGATGGTCGAACACGGCACCGCGCTGGTCCCGACGCTGATCAATATCGATACCTTCCCCGAAATCGCCGACGGCGCGGGCAAATTCCCGATCTATGCGGCGCATATGCGCGATCTGCACGCCAGGGTCCGCCGCACCGTCGCCAATGCGCACGACGCGGGTGTCCCGATCTTCGCGGGCACCGACGCGGGCGGTTCCATCCGCCATGGCCGTATCGCCGACGAAATCACCGCGCTCGCCGGCGCAGGTCTGTCCAAACACGACGCGCTCGGCGCCGCCTCCTGGAATGCCCGCAGCTGGCTCGGCCGACCGAGCATCGCCCATGACGCGCCCGCGGACTTTGTCGTCTACCGCGAAGACCCGCGCACCAACCCCGCGATGCTCACCGATCCCGAATGGGTCGTCCTGCGCGGCCGCGTCCGCAAGACCCCGAATCCCGTGACCGGGCACCGCTGACCAGGGGCTCGACCGGTTACTAGTGGCGGCCGGCCGCGTGATCAGTTGTCCGGCGCACGAGCGCGCGTAGGGTCGGTTCATGACCATTCGCCTCGGCTATCAGATGCCCAACTTCAGTTATGGCCAGCCCGTCAGCGAACTCTTTCCCACCGTTGTCGCGCAGGCGCGGGAGGCCGAAGCCGCCGGCTTCGACACCGTCTTCGTGATGGACCACTTCTATCAACTGCCCGGTCTCGGCGAGCCGAGCGATCCGATGCTGGAGTCCTACACCGCGTTGTCCGGCATCGCCGCGTCGACGGAGCGAATTCAGTTGTCGGCATTGGTAACCGGCAACACCTATCGCAATCCCGCACTGCTCGCCAAGACCGTCACCACACTGGACGTGGTCAGCGGCGGACGGGCCGTGCTCGGTATCGGCGCGGGCTGGTTCGAGCTCGAACACCAGTCCTACGGATTCGAATTCGGCACCTTCACCGAGCGGTTCCAGCGGCTCGATGAAGCGCTGCGGATCATCACGCCGATGCTGCGCGGCGACCACTCGACCTTCGACGGCAAGTGGTACCACACCGATAACGCCATGAACGAGCCCCGGCTGCGCGATGACCTGCCCATCCTGCTCGGTGGCGGCGGCGAGAAGAAGACCTTCGCACTGGCGGCCCGCTTCGCCGACCACCTCAATATCATCTGCAACGCCTCCGAACTTCCGCGCAAGATCGCGGCCCTGCACGAGCGCTGCGCCGAAATCGGCCGTGACCCAGCGACTTTGGAAGTCAGCTTCCTCTGTTTCCTGATGATCGACGAGGACGGCGATCGCGCGCGCAAACAACAGCAGGACCTGCTGCGCGGCATCGGCGTCGACCTGTCCACCCTCTCGGAGGATGAACGCAAGCAGACCATCGCCGATCGCCAATTCGTCGGCACCCCAGCCGAAGTCGCCGAGCAGTTGCAGACACGGGTGCTCGATCAGGGTGTGCAGGGCCTGATCGTGAACATGGTGACCAATGGCCATGAGCCGGGTGCGGTCGATCTCGCGGGTCGCACCCTCGCACCGCTGGTTCGCTAAGGGGCGATCCCCGCGCGTCGACCGCAGGCATGGGCGGCGTGCGGTCGGCGTCGATCTGTGGCGGTCGGTGGCAATGCGGCGCCCTGAACTCGGCTCGCGACAACTTCTCGTGCGGAGACCGCCGAATTCACCTGTCCCGGATCGTCGTAGTTCTACAGACGTACTTCAACGGGAGGCAGCACATGCGGGATCTGATCGTCACCGAGAACATCACGCTCGACGGGGTCATCGACGCGACGGAGGGCTGGTTCACCGTCGGCAATGATCAGGACCAATCCGACATCCTGGAAGAGCTGATGCGCCAGACCGCGCAATGCGACGCCGTGCTGTTCGGCCGGGTCACCTTCGAAGAGATGCGTGGCTACTGGCCCCAGCAGACCGACGACGAGACCGGCATCACCGACGACCTGAACAACACGATGAAATACGTGGTGTCCGGCACGCTGGGCGACCCGCAGTGGCAGAACACCACCGTGTTGCGCGGCCCACTCACCGACGACATCCGTGCACTCAAGGCCGAACGCGGCAAGGACATCGTCACCACCGGCAGCATCACACTGGTTCACGAACTCATCGCCCAGGGCCTTGTCGACGAATACCGCCTGTTCGTGTTCCCGGTCGTCCTCGGCAAAGGCAGCCGCTTGTTTCCCGACGGCACCAAGATCCCGGACTTGCACCTGACAGAAACCCGACAATTCCGCTCCGGCGTTGTCCTGCTCCGCTATCGGCCGCACTGACGCGAGTGGCACATGGCTTCGGCAAACGTCGAAAGTCCGACCGTGGTGTGCCACTCGCGATGACTCAGCTGAGGAGGTGGCCGATTCCCGAGCCGATGGCGCGGGCGCCGGCGCCCAGGATCCGGAAGACGGCCGGCAGGGCGGCGTCTACGGCCAGATCCGCGCCGATATCCCTGGCCACCTCGCCGGTGACGGAGTTGCGTCTGTGACGGTTGCGACGGAAGATCCCCATGCACTGTTATCTCGGGGCGGGCGGCCGGTGTTGGATCGGCGACGCGATTTCAGGGCGGACCGCCCTGTCTGGCACAATGGACCATCGTCCTTCCTGGACACGTGTCAGCCCGTCTCCGGTTACGTACCGCGCGGCGGTCACACACTCCAAGCGCAAAACCGGGCTCGCAGACCGTGCGGGTCGCTGAATTGCGCCGTGACCAACCACTGAAAGGCAGATCAGCACATGGCTGTTCGCATCAAGCTCACCCGCCTCGGCAAGATCCGCAACCCGCAGTACCGCGTGGTCATCGCCGACGCCCGCACCCGTCGTGACGGCCGCGCCATCGAGAACGTCGGCAAGTACCACCCGAAGGAAGAGCCGTCGCTGATCGAGATCGACTCCGAGCGCGTGCAGTACTGGCTGGGTGTCGGCGCGCAGCCGACCGAGGCCGTGCAGCGGCTGCTGGAGATCACCGGCGACTGGCAGAAGTTCAAGGGCCTGCCGGGCGCCGAGGGCACCCTGAAGGTGAAGGCCCCGAAGACCTCCAAGCTGGACCTGTTCAACGCCGCGCTGGCCGCCGCCGACAACGAGCCCGTTTCCGAGGCCGTCACCCCGAAGAAGAAGGCCGCCAAGAAGGACGAGGCCGCCGAGACCGAGGCTGCCGAATAATGTCGGCTGTCGTCGCCGATGCCGTAGAACATCTGGTTCGCGGCATTGTCGCCAATCCCGATGACGTCCGGGTCGAGCTGATCACCGGTCGGCGCGGACGCACCGTCGAGGTGCACGTCAACCCCGAGGATCTGGGCAAGGTGATCGGGCGCGGTGGTCGTACCGCGACCGCGCTGCGCACCCTCGTCGCCGGCATCGGCGGCCGGGGCATCCGGGTCGACGTGGTCGATACCGACGCCTAGATGGAACTCGTCGTGGGCCGGGTCGCCAAATCGCACGGTGTGCGCGGCGAACTGGTCGTCGAGATACGCACCGACGATCCCGACGCGCGTTTCGCGCCCGGCGTGCGGTTGCGCGGACGGGCGGCGCGGTCCAAGGACATCCGTGAGTTCACCGTGGAGTCGGCCCGGGAGCATTCGGGCCGACTTCTCGTACAACTCGTCGGGATCTCCGACCGCACCGCCGCCGACGCGCTGCGCGGCACGCTGTTCGTCGTGGACAGTGCGGATCTGCCGCCGTCGCAGGATCCGGACGAGTACTACGACCACGAGCTGGAGGGGTTGACCGTCCAGCTCACCGACGGCACCGTCGTCGGCGAGGTCACCGAGGTGCTGCATTCCGCCGCGGGCGAACTGCTTTCGGTGCGGGCCGCCGAGGACGGCCGGGAAATCCTGATCCCGTTCGTCACCGCGATCGTGCCGACCGTCGCGCTGGCCGATCGGCTCGTCGTCATCGATCCGCCGGAAGGTCTGCTCGACCCGGAATAAGGGTGGATTGCATGAAACTCGATGTCGTCACGATCTTCCCGGAGTACCTGGAGCCGCTGCGCACGGCGTTGCTCGGCAAGGCCATCGACAAGGGCCTGATCTCCGTCGAGGTGCACGATCTGCGCCGCTGGACCCACGACGTGCACAAATCCGTCGACGATTCGCCCTACGGCGGTGGTCCCGGCATGGTCATGAAGCCGACCGTCTGGGGCGACGCGCTCGACGAAGTGTGCCCCGACGATGCGCTGCTGGTGGTGCCCACCCCGGCGGGCGTGCCCTTCACCCAGGCCACCGCACACCGCTGGTCCACCGAACAGCACCTCGTATTCGCCTGCGGCCGCTACGAAGGCATCGATCAACGCGTCTTCGACGACGCCGCCCGCCGCGTCCGCGTCGAAGAGGTGAGCATCGGCGATTACGTTCTCATCGGCGGCGAGGCCGCGGTGCTGGTGATGGCCGAAGCCGTTGTGCGCCTGATGCCCGGCGTGCTCGGCAATCAGCAATCCCATCAAGAGGATTCGTTCTCCGACGGTCTGCTCGAGGGCCCGAGCTACACCCGGCCGGTCTCCTGGCGCGGCCTGGGTGTTCCGCCGATCTTGTTGTCCGGTGATCATGCCAAGGTCGCCGCGTGGCGGCGCGAACAGTCGCTGGCCCGGACCCGGGAACGGCGTCCGGATCTGCTTGCCGACGGCGACTGAGCTCGGTCGTACCGCGGTGTCCTTACGGCAAATTCTAAATGAACAGCTATTGAAGCGCTAATGAATGTATCGTTAATCAACGGTACGTTAAGCGACGGTAGGTGGGCTATGGGAACAGCAACGAAGCTCGGGACTGTGCGGCGAGCGGTGGCCTCGACTCTCATCGGTGGCGCGATCATGGTCGTGTCGGATCTTGTCGCGCCGGAACCCGTCCTGGTCAGAGCCGCCGCGGATCGAGACACGCATGACCCGGACTCCGGCCGTGTGGGCCAGCGCGGTCGCAGCAGCAATCATGGCCAGTACAAAGGGCGCACCGAGCGTCCCTGCCAGTACACCCCCGAAGGGTTTTGCACCGGCGGGCGCTGACCACATTGTTGGTTATCGGCAAGACCCTGGCCAGGTGATCGCCTCCGGGCGTTGTCGGATGCGCCAACGGCACAACGCTCTTGCCCGGATTCTTGCGCGGTCAGCCGTGCGGGACCGTTGCGGTGAATCGTGCTGCTTCCAGCCTGGGGACCTGTCAGGGTGGCCGACCCGCGGTGGGGCAGGCGGGTTGCGCTGGACTGAGTCAGGGCAGCAGTCCGTGGCGGCGGGCGGTGACTACGGCCTCGTGTCGTGAGTGGGCGTCGAGTTTGGTCATGGCATTGCGCAGGTAGCTCTTGACTGTTTCGGGGCCCAGCGAAAGGCGTTGGGCGGCTTCTTGATTGGTGCAGCCGAGGGCGATCTGGGACAGCACGTCGAGTTCGCGGCGGGATAGGCGTGGGGCGTCCGGTGTCGGGCTGCCGACCAGGACCCGCGTGAGGCGTTCGCAGATCGAGTGCAGGCGTTCGCGGAGTTGTTCGTCCGCGGCCGAACGGGCCGCGCCACGGAGTTCGGCGCTGATGTCGCGCATTTCTTCGGCGATGGCGGGTGCGGTATCGAGTGCGGGGGTCGTCAACTCCAGCAGGCGCAGGCGGCGGTCGACTTCGTCGCGGATGGTGATTTCGGTGGCCAGGCGTCGGCTGGCCTCGACGACCAGATCGGCGGTGCGATCGCCCAGGGGCGTGCCGCCGCGGTTGGCGGCGTAGAGGACCGCGCGGGAGCGGTTGTCGACCACGACGGGTACCGCGACGACCGAGCGGATGCGCTCGCCGGAGACCGGGCCGTCGTAGTGGTGCGTGATCGAGGAGGCACTGCGGTAGTCGGCGACCGAAGCCGGGCGGCGCATATCCATGACCCGGCCGCCGAGGCCGGAAGTGCGCAGTACGGTCAATCCGCGCAGTCCGTTGGTGACGGTGCCGACGAATTCGGTGAGCAGCAACGCGTCACTGTGCACCTCGCCGCCGAACACCACAGGCACGCCTGCCTTATGCGCCACCCAGCGGATCTCGGCGCGCAGCGCGTCGCCGTCGCGGGGCCGGAGCAGGCCGGTGGTGTGGGTCAAAAGACTCACCCCTTTTCGGGGGTAGTGCCGAACGTGATGTGACCCACATCCTATTGGAGAGCGAGGTGGCCTGGATCACCGATGAGGAGAGGCGATATGACTGCGGACCTGAATGCGCGCGTGCGCGAGCTATTGGAGATCTACGACGGACCCGACGCGAGCGCGGCGGAGCTGCTGTGCGATCGCCATCCCGCCGACCGGGTCGCGTTCACCATCGTCGATCCCGACCTGACCTCGACCGACCTGACCTACGGCGAACTTCGCAAACGCTCCCAGCGCTTTGCCGCCGCGCTCGCCGACCTCGGCGTGGAACCAGGCGACCGAGTCGCCACGCTGATGTCGAAGTCAGCGGACCTGGTGATCGCATTGCTCGGCATCTGGCGTCGCGGCGCGGTGCACGTCCCGCTCTTCACCGCCTTCGCCCCGCCCGCCATCGCCTTCCGTCTGGAGGCCAGCCGCGCCGCACTCGTCATCGCGGACGCCGATCAGGCGAGCAAGCTCGTACCCGGCGACGGCATTCCGGTCGATCCGCCGTGGCGGGTGATCATCGCGGGGGAGAGTTCGGCAACGGGGCGAACAGGTGCACCGGCTATCGAAGCGCAGGGGCCCGCCGATACGTCGGTTGTGAGCGCCACTGCCGAGGATCAGGTCGCTGGGCGCGTCGCAGGGGAGCGGGTGGCGATACCGCTGCTGTTCGCCGATCTGCTCGCCGAACATTCGGCCGACGACCCGAGAGCAGCTGCCGTGGCGGTTGGTGGCGATGGGCTACTCGTGCAGCTGTTCACCAGCGGCACTACGGGCACTCCGAAGGGTGTGCCGATTCCGGTGCGCGCGCTCGCGGCATTCCATGCGTACCAAGAGTTTTCGCTGGATGTGCGCCCCGACGATGTCTACTGGAACGCCGCGGATCCGGGTTGGGCGTACGGCCTGTACTGGGCGATCCTGAGCCCGCTGGCCGCTGGCATCCGCAGCCTGTTGCTGCACGCCGCATTCTCCGCACCGCTCACCTGGCAGGTGCTGGAGCGGTTCGGCGTCACCAATTTCACCGCAGCGCCGACGGTGTACCGCGCGTTGCGCGCCGACAGTGCCACTGCGCCAACCGGTCTCCGGCTGCGGCGCGCCTCCTCGGCGGGCGAGCCGTTGACCCCGGATGTGGTGACCTGGTCGGTCGAAACGCTCGGTGTCGCGGCGCGCGACCACTACGGGCAGACCGAACACGGCATGCTCATCTGCAATTCGTGGCATGACGCACTGCGGGTGGACGTGCCCGCTGGCTCGATGGGCCGGACGATGCCGGGTTGGCATTGCGCGGTGCTCGCCGATGACGGCGATGTCGAAGCGCCGGTCGGACAACTGGGCCGGGTCGCGATCGATACCGAACGCAGCCCGCTGCTGTGGTTCCTCGGCTACCTGGACGTAACGGAGCGCACCGCCCAGCGCTACACCGCCGACGGCCGCTGGTATCTGACCGGCGACGCCGGATCGCAGGACGCGGACGGATTCTTCCATTTCTCCGCCCGCGACGACGATGTCATCATCATGGCCGGTTACCGCATCGGTCCGTTCGAGGTCGAGAGCGTGCTCGTGCTGCACGAGCAGGTGGTCGAGGCCGCGGTCGTCGGTATGCCCGATGAACTGCGCGGTGAGGTGCTCGAGGCATTCGTGGTGCTGCGCAACGGCTTCGAGGGCAATACCGAACTGGAAGCCGAGCTGCAGACCCTGGTGAAACGAAAGTTCGCCGCCCACGCCTACCCGCGCAAGGTGCATTTCGTGGACGCCCTGCCCAAGACGCCCAGCGGCAAGGTGCAGCGGTACATCCTGCGGCAGCAGGGAGTCCGGTGATGTCCGCACTACCGAGTTACACGTCGGGCACCTCGGAAACTCCGCTGCTCGGCGACACGATCGGTGACAACTTCGATCGCATGGCCGCCGCCTACGCGGACCGAGAAGCGTTGGTGGACTGCCCAACCGGTCGCCGCTGGACCTACCGCGAACTCGCGGCCGCGATCGACGCACTCGCCACCGGACTGGCCGCTCGCGGCATCGGCAAAGGCGACCGCGTCGGCATCTGGTCGCCGAACTGCGCCGAATGGTTCCTCACGCAATACGCGACCGCGAAACTCGGCGCGATCCTGGTCAATATCAACCCGGCCTATCGCGCCAGCGAACTGGAATACGTGCTGCGCCAAGCCGGAGTGCGCATGCTGATCGCCGCTCCGGAGTTCAAGACGTCGAACTATGTCGCCATGATCGAGCAGGTCCGGCCGAACTGTCCGGCTCTCGAACACGTGCTCGTGCTCGGCACTCCCGAATGGGATGCCGTGGCGCGTAACGATATCGACGCCGAACTGCTGGCGTCCATCGCCGCCACGTTGTCCATGGACGACCCCATCAACATCCAATACACCTCCGGTACAACGGGTTTCCCCAAGGGTGCGACGCTGAGCCACCACAACATCCTCAACAACGGCTACTTCGTCGGTGAACTCTGCGACTACACCGAACAGGATCGCATCTGCGTGCCGGTGCCCTTCTATCACTGCTTCGGCATGGTCATGGGAAATCTGGCCAGCACCAGTCATGGTGCGGCCGTGGTGATTCCGGCACCGGCATTCGATCCGGTCGCGACCTTGGACGCGGTCGCCGCGCAGCGGTGCACCTCGCTCTACGGCGTGCCGACGATGTTCATCGCACTGCTCGCCGAACTGGATTCGGGCAAAGACGTCGACCTGTCGTGCCTGCGCACCGGCATCATGGCCGGATCACCGTGCCCGGTCGAGGTGATGAAGCGGGTGATCGACCGCATGGGCATGAGCGAGGTCTGCATCTGCTACGGCATGACCGAAACCAGCCCGGTATCGACCCAGACCCGCCGCGACGACAGCATCGACCGCCGCACCGCGACGGTCGGCCGGGTCGGCCCACATCTGGAGGTCAAAATCGTCGATCCCGCAACAGGTCTGACGGTCCCGCGCGGCGAGTCCGGCGAATTGTGCACGCGCGGCTACTCGGTGATGCTCGGCTACTGGTCCGAACCCGAGAAGACCGCGCAAGCCATCGACACCGCCCGCTGGATGCACACCGGCGATATCGGCGTCATGGACGACGACGGATACCTCGCCATCACCGGCCGGATCAAGGACATGGTGATCCGCGGCGGCGAGAACATCTACCCGCGCGAGATCGAGGAGTTCCTCTACACGCACCCGGACATTCTCGACGCCCAGGTGATCGGCGTCCCCGACCCGAAATACGGCGAGGAGCTGATGGTCTGGATCCGAATGAAGGACGGCGCAACACCATTGGACGCCGACGCGGTTCGGGCGTTCTGCACCGGCAAGCTCGCGCACTTCAAGATCCCGCGCTACGTCCACCTCGTCGAGGAGTTCCCGATGACCGTCACCGGCAAGATCCGCAAGGCTGAAATGCGTGAGCTGGCTGCGGCACTGCTCGCATCTTCGGACGCGCGCAGCCCGAGCGACTGCTGATTTCGTGAGGACCTGGGTAACTCGCCGGGGACGTCCAAAACCCTGCCAGCTGCTCGACTGTCGGCCCGCGACGACACGTTCGAGCACCTTACGACCGGCAAAAGGCGCGGGGAGGCGGGGGAGTGCGAGCTGTCCAAGGCCATCCTCGACCTGCCCGACCATCGCTGACATGGCGTAAGTCGGGCATGAGCAGGCCGGTTTACCTGGGCGTGGGCCGTTTGTCAGGTGACAACGGTAGTGTCTCGGGCGTGACGACAGCGCCCGAGATCGCCAGTTCAGCGACGAACACCGACACGACCGCCGCCGCACCGGCCGCGACCACAGCTCTGGCCAGCGTTGGCCGACGCATCGCCGATGAGCTCGGCGTGCGCGAGAGCCAGGTTCGCGCCGCCGTCGAGCTGCTCGATGCCGGCTCGACGGTGCCCTTCGTCGCGCGATATCGAAAAGAGGTCACCGGCGGCCTCGACGATGCCCAGCTCCGCCAGCTCGACGAACGCCTGAGCTACCTGCGTGAACTCGACGAGAGACGCGGCGCGATCATCGAATCCATCAAGGGCCAGGGCAAACTCGACAACGCGTTGCTCGGGCAGCTCATGACGGCCGAGACCAAGGCCCGCCTCGAGGACATCTACCTGCCCTACAAGCCGAAGCGGCGCACCAAGGCGCAGATCGCCCGCGAGGCCGGTCACGAGCCCGTCGCCGATGCGCTGATCGGTGATCCGAGCACCGATCCCGCGCAGTACACCGCCGAACAGCTCGACGGCGCCCGCGCCATCCTGGTGGAACGCTTCGCCGAGGACGCCGACCTGGTCGGCGAGCTGCGCGAGTTGATGTGGAACCGCGGCCAGGTCACCTCGAGCGTGCGCGCGGGCAAGGAGGAGGCGGGCGCGAAGTTCGCCGACTACTTCGAGTTCAGCGAGCCGTTCGGCAAGTTGCCCTCGCACCGGATCCTCGCGCTGCTGCGCGGCGAGAAGGAAGACATCCTGCAGCTGCAGCTCGAACCCGATACCGAAGCTGACTCGTCTGGTCGCTCCGCAGGCTCCGCTCCGGGGGAACCAGGTGAGCGGTCCGTTTACGAGGGTCGCATCGCCCTGAAGTTCGACATCGCCGACCGCGGCCGCCCGGCCGACAGCTGGCTGCTGGATACCGTCCGCTGGGCGTGGCGCACGAAACTTCAAGTGAGCCTTGGCATCGACACCCGCATGCGGCTGCGTCAGGCCGCCGAGAAGGATGCCGTCGACGTCTTCGCCGCGAACCTGCGCGATCTGCTGCTGGCCGCGCCCGGCGGCACCCGCACCACCATGGGCCTCGACCCCGGCTACCGCACCGGCGTGAAGGTCGCGGTCGTCGACGCCACCGGCAAGGCCGTCGCGACCGAGGTCATCTACCCGCACAAGCCGCAGGGCCAGACCGAGAAGTCCCTCGCGGTGCTCGGCGCGCTGGTCGCCCGATTCGGTGTCGAACTCATCGCCATCGGCAACGGCACTGCCTCGCGGGAGACCGATGCCCTTGCCACCGAGCTGATCTCGCGCATTCCGGAGAACAAGCCGACCAAGATCGTGGTCTCCGAGGCGGGCGCCTCGGTCTACTCCGCCTCGGCGTACGCCTCGCAGGAACTGCCGGATATGGATGTCTCGCTGCGTGGTGCGGTGTCCATCGCGCGCCGCCTGCAGGACCCGCTGGCCGAGCTGGTGAAGATCGACCCGAAGTCCATCGGCGTCGGCCAGTACCAGCACGACGTCTCCGAGACCCTGCTGGCCCGTTCGCTCGGCGCGGTGGTCGAGGACGCGGTGAACGCGGTCGGCGTCGACGTCAATACCGCGTCGGTGCCGCTGCTGGCGCGGGTGTCCGGCGTCGCCAATTCGATCGCCGAAAGCATTGTGGCGCACCGTGATCAGAATGGTCCCTTCCGCAGCCGCACCGCGCTGCTGGATGTGCCGCGCCTGGGCCCCAAGGCCTTCGAACAGTGCGCGGGCTTCCTGCGCATCCGCGGCGGTGACGATCCGCTGGACACCTCGGCCGTGCACCCCGAGGCCTATCCAGTGGTGCGGCGCATCCTGGAATCGACCGGACGCGGCATGTCGGACCTGATCGGCAACACCACCGCGCTGCGCGCGCTGCAGCCCGCCGAATTCACCGACGAGAAGTTCGGTATCCCCACCGTCACCGACATCATCACCGAACTCGAGAAGCCGGGCCGCGACCCGCGTCCGGAGTTCAAGACCGCCGAATTCGCGGCGGGCGTGGAGAAGGTCGCGGACCTGGAGCCGGGCATGGTGCTCGAGGGAGTCGTCACGAATGTGGCCGCGTTCGGCGCGTTCGTCGATATCGGCGTGCACCAGGACGGGCTCGTGCACGTCTCGGCCATGTCGCACAACTTCGTCAAGGATCCGCGCGAGGTCGTGAAGTCCGGCGATGTCGTCAAGGTGAAGGTGCTCGAGGTCGACGTCGCCCGGCAACGCATCGGGCTGTCGCTGCGACTGGATGACGAGCCCGGCGTCGCGGCCAAGGGTGACGGCGGACGCGGCCGTGGCCAGGGCGGTCGCGGTGGACAAGAGCGCGGCGGACCGCGGCAGAATGGTCAGGGTAAGCCGCAGGGCCAGGGCCAGGGCCAGGGCCAGGGCCAGGGCCAGGGCCAGGGCAAGGGCAAGCCGCAAGGCCAGGGGCGGCAGCAGAGTCAGGGCCGCAACCAGGGCAGCCAGCGTCGCAACGCGCCCGCGCCGAGCGGTTCGATGGCGGATGCGTTGCGGCGGGCCGGTTTCGGGCAGTAGGGCGATACGGGCGGAGGTTTGTAGGCGGCCATGCGACGATGGCTCGAAGAAGATGTGATCGCGCATGGCCGCCTGCCGCTGCTGTGCTTTCTCCTCGGGTTCATCGTCGGCTTCCTGCTGATCCGGCTCAGCGTCCGGATGATCCGCAAGCAGGTCCGCTGGTGGCCGGGAAATCTGCGCTCCGGCGGTGTGCACATCCACCACATGGTGTTCGGGGTCATCATGGTGCTGTTGTCCGGCATCGGGATGGTCACCCTGTACCAGAACGCCGACACCCTCACCGCGAGTCTGCTGGCCGCCGCCTTCGGTGTCGGCGCCGCGCTGACCCTGGACGAATTCGCGCTGATCTTCTATCTGCGTGATGTGTACTGGGAAGAACAGGGCCGCACCTCGGTCGACGCGGTCTTCGTCGCGCTGGCGGTGACGGGACTGCTGTTGCTCGGCTTCCACCCGCTGTGGTTGTTGGATATCAACGACTTCCGTCGCGACCCGAGCACCGGGGTCCGGATCTTCATCGTCGCGTTCGCCGTGGTGAATCTGGCGTTGGCGGCGATCGTCATCGCCAAGGGCAAGATCTGGACCGGCCTGTTCGGCATGTTCTTCCTGCCGCTGCTCGTAGTCGGCGCACTGCGTTTGAGCAGGCCGGGCGCACCATGGGCGCGCTGGCGCTATCCGGGCCGGCGGCGACTGATGTACCGGGCGATCGTCCGCGAACGCCGATACCGACGACCAGTGATCCGAGCCAAGATCTTCGTCCAGGATCTGGTCGCCGGAAAACCCGACGTAGTGCACGTCCGCGAGGCCGCCGAGGCCGAATTGGCCCGCACAGTCGTCCCCGCCCCACCCGCCCCACATCACTGGCACCTGCCCTTACCCGCCGAACACTCCCGCCAAGATTGATCGCCGCACCCACCGCATCGGCACCGACCCGCAGGCACCAGCCCGACCACGCCGCAGCGGAACCGAACCCGCCCAGTCCAACGCTCGTCCAGAGCGTCCGCCATCAACGAGCATTCGCTGGTGCAGGTCGGCTCGACGTTTCCCCGCACCAGCGCATTCTCACGGGGCCGGGGCGTTTTGGGGGAGGCGGGCAGGGTCGGAGAGGAGGTCGATGGCGGCGATTTTGTTGTCGACGATGGTGAAAGCCAGTAGGGAGACTGTTCTGCCGTCGATGGTATTGAGCAGGCCGGCCAGGCCGTTGATCAGAACCGGCTGCGAGACAGTGGCATTGGCTGCGCGGCGGAAGGTATCGAGTCGACCGGCCACGGCCGCCGCGCCGTGCAGCACCTGCATGCCGCCGGGCAGGAGGGCGCCGGCATCGGCGCGCAGCACGACGTCGGGGTCGAGAATGGCCAGTAGCGCCTCGAATTCGCCGCCGCGGGCGGCCGCGAGGAAGGCGTCGACGACCCGGCGTTGGCGGGGCAGGTCCCGGTCGGGGCGCGGCGTTCGACCTTGAACGCGACGGCGGGCGCGGCTGGCCATCATCTTTGCCGCGGCCGCGGACTTACCGATGATCGGACCGATCTGATCGAAGGGCACCGCGAACATATCGTGCAGTACGAAGGTCACGCGCTCGGCGGGATTCAGCGAGTCCAGCACGACGAGCAATGCCAGCCCGACCGAATCCGCGAGTACCGCTTGCTGTTCCGGCTGAGTGCCGTCTTCGGTCGTGACGATCGGATCGGGCAGGTGGGCCTCGAAGACCTCCTCGCGCCGCATCTTGCGCGAACGCAACATATCCAAGCAGACCCGCCCGACGGTCGTGGTCAACCACCCGCCGAGATTGTCGATCTCGGCGGTATCGACCCGGGACAGCCGTAACCAGGCCTCCTGCACCGCATCCTCGGCCTCGCTCAGTGAACCGAGCATGCGATAGGCCACCGCGATCAGGTGCGCGCGGTGCGCCACGAATCGGCCGGCCAGAAAATCGTGTTCGTCCACAGCGTCTCCTCGACATCGCTCGAAGACATGACGGAACGAACGCCGCAAGTGTGACAAAGGCGTTCGTTACCTTCGCGGGCTGCCATCCGTCACACAGCTATGCACCTACGAAAGACATCCCGCCCCGCCCACCTCGTGTACCTGGGCGCCACCGGCATCCTGCTGACCGAAACGGTGGTCGGCTCCTATTGGGATCTCGCGCGAATCTCCTACGTGCGCGAGGTCTTCCAGCGACTCGAATACCCGATGTACTTCGCGACCATCATGGGCGTCGCCAAGGCGGCCGCCGTGGCCGCGATCGTGGCACCGGGCTTCCCGCGCGCCGAGGAATGGGCGTACGCGGGGCTCACCTTCGTCTACGGCGGCGCGGCGGCCTCCCACATCGCGGTCGGCGACGAGCCGAAGGCATGGCTCGGGCCGCTGGGTTTCGCGGGCCTCAGTCTCGCGTCGTGGGCACTGCGCCCGGCCGCCCCGCAGAAGCGAAATCCGCTGGCATTGCTGCGTCGGCAGGTCGCCTGAGCAGACCCGAATATGCACACCATCGCGCACACCTTCGGCCATACCGGTGCGGTGGGCTGCGACGGCTTCGCGGACCCGCGCAGCGGACTGGCCTACGGCTACACTCGGCGGCGTGCGGCCTCCGTGTTCCGCGCACCGGAGAACGATCGGCTCGCGGCCGCCGTGCATCGGGCGGCCACCCGCTGAGCGGGGGTTCTCACGGAGTCGGCAGGGCCGATTTTTCCCACGACCCGCCGATCTGGCACAATGCAGAGGTTGCCCTGGGTGTGTTCGGCCCATGGAGCACCCCTTATTCGGAGCATGAACCGGTCGAGCACGCGAGTGCCGCCAGGGTCCTCTGCTCGCGCAAACATCAGAAGGATGAAATGAACACCCTTGACTTCGTCGACGAAAAGTCGCTGCGCAGCGACGTCCCCGACTTCCGGCCGGGTGACACGCTCAACGTGCACGTGAAGGTCATCGAAGGCTCGAAGGAGCGCGTCCAGGTCTTCAAGGGCGTCGTGATCCGGCGCCAGGGCGGCGGCATCCGCGAGACCTTCACCGTCCGCAAGGTGTCGTTCGGTGTCGGCGTGGAGCGCACCTTCCCGGTGCACAGCCCGAACATCGACCACATCGATGTCGTGACCCGCGGTGATGTCCGCCGGGCCAAGCTGTACTACCTGCGCGATCTGCGCGGCAAGGCCGCCAAGATCAAGGAAAAGCGCTGAGCGCGTAGCACAGCCGATTACCCGGCACGTTTTCTTCAGTAGCCCGGCACCAGACGTTGGTCATGGTGCCGGGCTAATCTGTTCGGCGTGGCAGACGAAAGTGGGTCGATGACGGTGTCCGATTCGGACGACAAGGGTACGGGCCGTCGCTCGCGGCGCGCGAAGAAGAAACAGCGCCCCTTCTGGCAGGAACTGCCGGTCCTCATCGTCGTCGCCGCGGTTATCGCGGCCTTGATGGTCAGTTTCGTCGGGCGCCCGTACGTCATTCCGTCGCAGTCGATGGAAGAGACGCTGCTCATCGGCGACCGCATCTACGTCGAGAAGCCGAGCTACTACTGGGGCGAGCCGCAGCCCGGTGACGTCGTAGTCTTCGTCGGCCCGCCGTCCTGGAACACCCGCTACCAGTCGATCCGGTCGAGCAATGTCGCGGTGCGCGGCGTGCAGAACTTCTTCTCCTTCTTCGGGCTCGTGCCGCCGGATGAGAACGACCTGGTGAAGCGGGTGATCGCCGTCGGCGGTCAGACTGTGCAGTGCTGCGACGCGCAGGGCCGGGTCATGGTGGACGGCAAGCCGTTGGACGAGCCGTACGTCAAGAACGATTACCCGTGGTATCCGGGCCAGCAGAACGCGACCTATCCCGCGGGCCGGGTGTTCGGTCCGGTGAAGGTGCCCGAGGGCAATCTGTGGGTGATGGGCGATAACCGCAACCAGTCCGCCGACTCGCGGGCCCACGTCAGCGACAATCTGCAGGGCACCGTTCCGATCGATAACGTGCGCGGCAAGACGGTCTTCAAGATCTGGCCGCCCAGCCGGATCGGTCCGGTGAAAGCACAGGATGCCCAGACGAACTGATCGGTGCGGGCCGCAGGATAATTGAACGGTGGGGCAGGGTCGAGTGGCACAGGCTAATGGCGCGCCTGCGGGCAACGGGTGGCCGCCGCGCGTCGTCATGCGCAGGGCAGGCGGATTGCGCACGCTCGAGGCGGCGCTGATCCGCAGCGGACTGGGTCCGGTCGCGGGCGTCGACGAGGCCGGGCGCGGACCCTGTGCCGGACCGCTGGTGGTCGCCGCCTGCCTACTGGCCCCCAAGGCCTACGACAAGCTGGCCGGACTCGACGATTCGAAGAAGCTCACCGAAGCCGTGCGCGAGGAGCTGTACCCGGTCATCACCCGGCTGGCGCTGGCTTGGAAGGTCGTCGTCATTCCGGCCTGGGAGGTCGACTCGATCGGCATTCACGTCGCCAATATCGAGGGCATGCGCCGCGCGGTCGCCGGGCTCGGGCATACGCCCGGATACGTGCTCACCGATGGATTCCGGGTGCCCGGAATTCCGGTGCCGTCGCTGCCGGTCATCGGCGGTGACGCGGCCGCGGCCTGCATTGCGGCGGCGAGCATTCTGGCCAAGGTGACCAGGGACCGGATGATGGTCGAACTGGACGGGCGTTTTCCGGGCTACGGTTTCGCCGCGCACAAGGGCTACAACACGCCCGAGCACACCGCCGCGCTCGAGCGTCTCGGACCGAGCAGTGAGCACCGCCGATCCTGGCGCAATGTGCGGGAAGCGGCGGGGCTGCGGCCGGTCGCCGCTAGCGACTGCTTGCAGGTCGCTCGAAACAACACTGCCGCGGAGTATGCCGACGCGGTACTGGCCGACGAGGTTTTGGTCGAAGGTGCCGAACCGGATAGCCGAGTGGCTACCGACGCGGCACATGCGCGATGATGTCAGGACACGCAGTGCGGCGAGAAGGAGGACGTCCCACCCGATGAGTGCCGAGGACCTGGAGAAATACGAAACCGAGATGGAGCTCTCGCTATATCGGGAGTACAAGGACATCGTCGGTCAGTTCTCGTACGTGGTGGAGACCGAGCGCCGCTTCTACCTGGCCAACTCCGTCGAGTTGCGGCCGCAGAACGCCGACGGCGAGGTGTACTTCGAGGTGCGCATGAGCGATGCGTGGGTATGGGATATGTACCGGCCCGCGCGCTTCGTGAAGCATGTTCGGGTGATCACGTTCAAGGACGTGAATATCGAGGAGTTGGAGAAACCGGACCTGCGGTTGCCGGAGTAATTCGCGGGCTGTGCCCCAATAGCATCGGGTACTGACAAAGTCGGCGGCACACGACGGCTGGGTGCCAGAGTTGTCCACAGCTGAGCGGGTATCCACAGGTTTTCTGTTCGCGCAGGTCGGTGCATTCGGTCGGGGGAGCGGCCCGGGCACGCTGAGCGGGTGGCAGACAATCAGGCGCTCGGCGCACAAGGGGAAGAACTGGCGGCACGATTCCTGCAGGCCGCCGGGATGCAGATCATCGGCAGGAATTGGCGGTGCAAGTACGGCGAACTGGATCTGATCGCCAAGGACGCCCACGTCACCGCCTTCGTTGAGGTCAAGACGCGGACCGGGGCGAAGTTCGGTACGCCCGCAGAGGCGGTCACCTTCGATAAACAGCAGCGGATCAGGCGGCTGGCGCTGGTGTGGCTGGCCGAACAGGACGGTCCGTGGCGCGACATCCGCTTCGATGTCATCTCGGTGCTGCTGCACCGCGGCCACCGGCCGGTCATCGACCACCTGAAAGCAGTGTTCTGATGGCGCTGGGGGTGGCGTATTCGGTCGCGGTGAATGGGGTGGACGGCCAACTGGTCGAGATCGAGGCGGATATCGGGCAGGGGCTGCCCTCGGTGCACCTGGTCGGGTTGCCCGACACCGCACTACAGGAATCCAGGGACCGGGTGCGGTCTGCGGTCGCGAACACGGGGGAGAAATGGCCCGACGGCCGCGTGATCCTGGCGCTGTCTCCGGCAACCTTGCCCAAGATCGGCAGCGTCTACGATCTGGCCCTCGCGATCGCGGTGCTCGATGCGGCGGGCGCGATTCCTTCCGATCGGCTCGGAAAGACCGTATTGCTGGGGGAATTGGCGCTCGACGGCCGCGTCCGCCGGGTGCGCGGCATCCTGCCCGCGGTGATCGCGGCGCGCAATGCGGGCTGGTCGCGGGTGATTGTGCCGGAATCCGCACTGGCCGAGGCCGGTCTGGTGGACGGCATCGAGGTCTTCGGCGCCGCCAGCCTGCGCACCGTCGTCGGGTGGTTGCGCGGCGAGGGCGTTCTCGCGGAGCCTGACGGCATCCTGCCCGACACCGTTCGCTGTGGTGGCGATCTGAGCGAGGTGGTCGGTCAGGAAGAGGCCCGGTGGGCACTGGAGGTGGCCGCGGCGGGCGGCCACCACCTGCTGCTCACCGGGCCGCCCGGCATCGGCAAAACCATGCTGGCGCAACGCCTCCCGGGCCTGCTGCCGCCCCTCACCGAATCCGAGGCCCTCGAGGTGACGGCCATCCATTCGGTCGCGGGTGCCCTCTCGGGTGACCACCCCCTGATCAGCATGCCGCCCTTCGTCGCCCCGCACCACTCGACCTCGGCCAGCGCCATGGTCGGCGGCGGATCCGGGACCGCCCGCCCCGGCGCGGTCAGCCGTGCTCACCGCGGCGTCCTGTTCCTCGACGAATGCGCGGAGATCGGCGCCAAGGTACTGGAAGCGATGCGAACGCCCTTGGAGGAAGGCGAAGTTCGCATCGCGCGCCGCGACGGCGTAGCCCGCTACCCGGCCCGCTTCCAACTGGTGCTGGCCGCCAATCCCTGCCCCTGTGCCCCAGCCCGCGATGTCGACTGCATCTGCGCCCCGCTGGCCCGCCGCCGCTACCTGGGCAAGCTGTCCGGGCCACTGATGGATCGCATAGACATCTGGGTCCAAATGCACGGCCACGCGGGCGCGTCCTTCGCCGCCGAGGAGGCCGAGAGCAGCGAGGTGGTCCGTGCCCGCGTCGCCACCGCAAGGCAGGCGGCGATACACCGTTGGCAGGAGTACGGCTGGTCCACCAACGCCGAAGTCCCCGGCCACATCCTCCGCCAACGCTTCCGCCTACCGCACGAAGCCACCGCCCCCGTCGAAACCGCACTGCGCCTCGGCCGCCTCTCCGCCCGCGGCGCCGACCGCGCCATCCGCGTCGCCTGGACAATCTCCGACCTCCGCGGCGCGGACTGCCCCAGCGCCCAGGACATCCTGGCAGCGTTGAACTTCCGGCAGCGGGGGTCGCAGTGAGCGCGTGTTGGAGAGCAGGGCCGTCGGTCGTGGACGCGGTGTGCGACGAGACCGATCCAGTGACGGTCGCCGTTGAATACGTCTATGTCCGCGCCGCCGACCTCCGCAGTGCGCGGGATCTGCAGGCAGCGTTGACCTTCCAGCATCGGAGTGTGGGATGAACGGGGCAAGGGCGGCCGAGATGTCGTCGGCTGAAGATGGGGGCGCAACAGCGATTCCCGTGCCGGGTGGTGCACAGACGACGGTTGTCTTCGCTAGGTCGTGCAGCGCGGGTGCGTCGGCGGACGGTGGCGCTGCTGTTGCCCGGCCAGCGAAAGCGGCCGCAGGTGGCGGCGTGAATGCGTTGGGATGTGCCCACGCAGCGATGGACAACGACGTCGCCGCTGCGGGTGTTGAGAAGGTATGCGGACGTGCGTCTGCCTCCGAGTGCACAGGCGGATCGGCAGACCGTGGCGCTGCTCTTGCCGGATCTGCAGAGGTGGCCGCAGGTGGCGCTGTGGACGGCTCGGGATATGTCCGTGCCGCGGCGGGCAATGGCGCGGCCGTTGGCGGGAGTGTCGAGGCACACGGAAGTACGCGGGTCGCCGAGTGCACAGGCGGATCGGTGGACTGTGGCGCTGCTCTTTCGGGATCTGCGGAGGTGGCTGGTGGTGTGGACGAATCCGGATTTGTCCTCGCCGCGGCGGGCAATGGCGCGGCCGTTGGCGGGAGTGTCGAGGCACACGGAAGTTCCCGGGTCGCCGAGTGCATCGGCGGACCTGAGGGCGGTGGCGCTGCGGTTGCCGGGGGTGTTGAGGGGGTGTGCGGAAGTGTCCGGGCCTTCGAGTGCGAGGGCGGATCGGTGAACGGCGGCGCTGATCCTGCGGGTTCTGCGGTGGCGGCCGCGGATGTCGGAGTGGACGCCGTGGGATGTGCCGGCGCAGCGATGGACAATGGCGCGGCCGTTGCCGGGGGCGGTGAGGGGGTCGGAGGTGTCTGGGCCTCCGAGTGCACCGGCGAATCGGTAGGCGGGGGTGTTGCTCATGATGGGGGCGTTGACGGGGTACACCGGCGTTCTCGGGTCTCCGATGGGGCTGGGGAATCGGTGAGTGCGGGATCGTCTGCTGCCGAGTATGTCGGGGCCGTGATGGGTAGTGATGTCGGGCCATCGAGATATGCGGTTGTGGACCTGGACGATTGGGCGTCGGGGTGTGCGGGCTCGGTGCGGTCCGGCGGCGGAGTCGATGAGCGGCGGTTGGCGTGGGCGTATTTGTCGCGGGTGGTGCAGGGGCCGTGTGCGGCGCTGTCGTTGTTGATCGAATCGGTGGGGGTGGTCGAGGCCGCGCGGGCGGTGCGGGAGTGTGCGTTGCCGGAGTCGTTGCTCGGGCCGACTTCGAAGCGGCGGGAGATCGATGGTGCGGCAAGGGATCTCGAGTTGATGGAGCGGATCGGCGGGCGGTTGGTGACGCCGGACGATCCGGAGTGGCCTGCCTGGCGGATGCTCGGCCTCGGCCAACTCGAGCCTGGGCGTGATCGCGATGGGGCGGTGCCGTTGGTGCTGTGGGTGCGCGGGCCGCGGTCCCTGTTGGAGTCGAGTGAGCGTGCCATCGCGGTGGTCGGGGCCCGGTGCAGCACCGGGTATGGCGATCATGTCACCGGCGAGATCGTCGGTGATCTGGCTGCCCAAGGCTGGACCATTGTTTCGGGAGCGGCCTTCGGGATCGACGGTATGGCCCATCGCGCCGCGCTCGCCGTCGGTGCCGCGACGATCGCGGTTCTGGCTTGCGGCGTCGACCGTCCCTATCCCGCCCAGCACGATCGCCTCTTGTCCGAGATCGCCGAAACCGGCCTGGTGATCAGCGAATACCCGCCTGGCACGGCCGCCCACAAGCACCAATTCCTGGCCCGCAACCGCATCATCGCCGCCTTGGCGGACGGCGTCCTCGTCGTCGAAGCCGGACTGCGCAGCGGCGCGCGCAACACCGTCAAATGGGCGCGTCGCCTCGGCCGCCCCGCCCTGGCCGTCCCCGGGCCAGTGACCTCCGCATCCTCGGTCGGCTGTCACCGCATGATCCGGGAAGGCGAGGCCTTGCTCGTCACCCGCGCCGAGGAGGTCATCGACGAAGCGGGCCCCCTGCGCCTGTCACTACCAACCCGGCAAGCCACCGACCCGGTCGACCGGATGTCGGGCGACGAGGCCGCCGTCTTCGCGGTACTCCCGAAAATAGGCTCCCGCCAACCCCGAACTATCGCCGAAGACTCCGGCCTCGAACTGTCCACCGTCCGCGCCGTCCTCCCGGCACTGGAACTCACCGGTCTCGTCGGCGTGGACGAAAACGGCTGGTACCGAACATCGAAGCCAGCGCAATCATGAGATCGCAGAAAATCGCCCGAGATTCGACTCGGTGGTCGCAGGTCGGTCAACCACTGGCCGCTGGCAGGTATCGACACATGTTGGCGGCCGCCAACGATCTCTGACAGCGCATGTGAGCTACGGCATGCGGCGTGCTGACTTGCCAATTGTGGTTGTGGCGGTGACGGTGGGGGGATGGAGTTGCCGGAGGATCTGGAGGCGTTGCTGACGGAGTTCGAGCGGCATCTGCGGCTCGGGCGGAATCGGTCGGCGCATACGGCACGGGCGTATGTGGGGGACGCGCGATCGTTGTTGGGGCATTTGGTGGCGCGGTCGGCGGATTCGGCGGTGCGGGAGCTGGATTTGGCGTTGTTGCGGTCGTGGCTGGCCGCACAGTCGGCGGGTGGGGCCGCGCGGACGACGATGGCGCGGCGGGCGTCCTCGGCCAGGACGTTCACCGGGTGGTTGACCAGCACCGGACGGCTGACGATCGATCCCGGGCTGCGGCTCGGATCGCCGAAGGCGCATCGGGTATTGCCCGCGGTGCTCGGTACCCAGCAGGCCGTCGCAGCCATGGATGCTGCGGAATCCGGTGCGGTGCAACGTGATCCGATGGCATTGCGAGATCGGCTGATCGTGGAGCTGTTGTACTCGACCGGGATCCGGGTGAGCGAGCTGTGTGGGCTCGATCTCGACGATATCGATCGCGAGCGACGGCTGGTCCGCGTGCTCGGCAAGGGTAATAAGGAGCGGTCGGTGCCGTTCGGTGTGCCTGCCGACGAGGCCATCGCGAACTGGCTGCGGTTCGGCCGTCCCGCACTCGCCGCGACCGACTCCGGCCGCGCACTGTTGCTCGGCCGCCGTGGCAAGCGACTCGATCAGCGCCAGGCCAGAGCCGTTGTGCACGAGGTCGTCGCGGCGATCCCCGGCGCACCCGATATGGGTCCGCATGGGCTGCGCCATTCGGCGGCAACGCATCTCCTCGAGGGGGGCGCCGACCTACGCGTGGTACAGGAACTTCTTGGCCACGCCAGCATGGCCACCACCCAGCTGTACACCCACGTCTCCATCGAACGCCTGAAGAAAGTCCACGACCAGGCCCACCCCCGCGCCTGACCGTCCCGCCGCACCGGTCTACGGCCGCAGGCAACCCAGTATCAGGTCCGCGATCCGTCCGCCGTCTTTGCGGTATCGCTGCGCCGCGAGCGCAGCCACCACGACAGCCTGGACGTCCTCGGCGTTCACATCGCCCCGGACCGCGCCGGACTTTTGGGCCCCGTTCAGTAGCGCGCCGAACACTTCCCGCAGATCCGCTGCCGCCTGCTGCGCCACGGGTCCGGGCTCGGCACCGGCTGCGGCGAGTGCCTCGGTCACGTCCTGCTTGGGCCCCGCACGCTCAATGAGTTCGGTCAGGTACGGGAAGAATCCCGCGCCTTCGTCCCCGTTATCCAGAGCCGCCTGCGCCTCCTGCCGCAACTCATCGAGATGTACGGTGACGATCGCGTCGTACAGCTGCTTCTTCGTGGGGAAGTGGCGATGGACCGTCCCTGGTCCCACCCCGGCACGCCGCGCGATCTCATCCAGGGATACCCCGACGCCATCGATCGTGAACGCCGCTCGCGCCGCCTCCAGGATCTGTTGCTTGTTCCGCCGCGCGTCGGCTCGCAGTGGGCGTTCCGCATCCAATGGGTTCTCCTGTGTCCTGCATCACATCGCCAGATAAGCGGGGCGGTAGCCCCGTATATTTAAGCGGGGCGGATACCCCGCTTATCGTACAGAGGAGCACGCCATGTCGAACGTCACCCCGCGCGAAATCGCCGAACGATTCGTCCAACTCGCCGCCCCCGGCCCGAACGGCGACCAGGCCGACCTGTTCGCCGAGGATGCGGTCCTCGAATTGCCCTTCTCGCCGCCCGGTGCTCCGCAGCACGCCCAGGGGCGCGAGGCCTTCCGTGCCCACCTGCTCGGCGCCGTCGGCCTGCAGCGTCATGAATCTGCCGACAACGTCACCATTCGCGAAACCGACGACCCCGGCATCGTCGTCATCGAATATCGCCTGCGCGGCACCGTCATCCCGACCGACAAGGCGTTCGCCTTCGACATCATTTCGATCGTCCGCGTATGCGATGGATTGATCACCTGGTTGCGCTCGTACTCCAATCCGCTCGACCGTGCGATCGCCTTCGATGCCGTCCCAGACCTCGTCGAGGCGCTGTCCATCGCATAGGCCCGCGACCTGATCGGCGAACATCGGCTACTCATCGGACCTGATCGCGATTCTGAAACGTGTTCTTCAGGGCAAAAGCGATGCAGCAAGGGCGAAATTATCGCTATTCTGACACGAGTTCTAGTTTGGAGGATTCGTGAACGCCGCACGTTTCGTCGACCAGCCGGTGGTCGGCTCACGCTGCGCCCCAGGGTGGAGGGTCCGATGAGTAGCCACACCGTGTTGGGCAAAGAAGTCCGGATGCCGGTGCGGATCCGGCTCGCGCACGCCTTCATGGCGACCTATGCGGTGCCGGCGGCGGCCGCGCAGCGGCTCATCGATTACTCCGGCCTCGAGATTGTCCGGCTGCCCGGCGGTCGCGCCATGTGCACGCTCGTCTTCGTCGACTACGTCGATGGCGATCTGGGGCCGTACAACGAATTCGGCGTGTCCTTCATGGTCCGCCACCACACTGCCGGACCCGCCAGCGCGCTCGGCGATCTGCGCGCCCTGTCCACCGGCGGCGCGGGCGTTTTCATCCACCGCCTCCCGGTCGATGGTGAATTCACCCTCGCGGCGGGCCGGGGCATCTGGGGATTTCCCAAGGAAATCGCCGATTTCGACGCACAGCACGAGGGCGGCGTGCGGCGCGGCGTACTGCATCAGAACGGTCAGTTGGTCGTCGATCTCACGGTTCGCCCCGGCCTTGCGATTCCGGGGCGGCGCAACGGCTCCTCGTCGTTCGACGCCTACTCCCACATCGACGGCATCACCCGCTGCACGCAGTGGGAGATGGAGCCATCCGGTATGCGTGGCCGTCTCGGCGGCGCCGATCTGTCGCTCGGCGACCACGCCTGGGCCGAGGAGCTGAAATCGCTCGGATTACCCAAGCGCGCACTCATGGCTTCCGTCGTGGATCGACTCGCGATGACCTTCCAGGACGCCACACCCCTCTGACCGGCGTCGCACGCCGCGGTGGCGTTGTCGTGCCGCGAACTCCGTGGACGACCACACCTACGGCGGTAACCTGACGTAGCGGATCGTTTGCTTGCGGCAGGAAACCGACCAGCGATGGAGAGGTGCCCGTGACTCCCGACGACCAGCATGTCGCGGCTCCTGGACTGGAGCAACACCGAACTGCGGTTGCCGAGATATGGGGCAAGTTCTGTGCGGTGCACGGTCCGCGACACATCCTCGACGGTGCCGCGCCGGCCATCGGATTTCTGCTCGGCTACTCCGTGGCAGGGGCGGAGATCGGCGTCTTCATCGCCATTCTGATCGCCGTCGCGCTGGCCGCGATCCGGTTGATCCAGGGCGATACGGTGCGCGTGGTCGCGATATCGGTCTTGGTGATTCTGGTCTTGTCGCTCTTCGTCGAGATCACCGGTGAGGGCCGCGGGTTCTATCTGCCCGAAGTCGCACTGTGCGTGGTGATGACCGTGTTGTTCGGAGCGACCCTGCTCATCGGCAAACCGCTCAGCTACACCGTGAGCCGCCGGATCCGCCTCGAACCGGCCGATCCTGCCGATCCCGCCGCCCGACTACGACTGCATCGGCGAATCACTCTGGCGTGGTTCGTGTTCTGGCCGGTACACGTTGTGGTCATGCTTCCGTTGTATCTCGCCGACAAAGTAGTCATCCTCGGCACCGTCGCACTGATCCTCGGCAAACCGGCGCTGGTAGTCATGCTCGCCGCGACCTGGCTATGGGTGCGCGCCACGCGCGAGCAGCCCGCGACCCGAGCCGAAGCGGTATGACGCTCCCCAGCCCCGCCGAGGAATCCGAGGACGGGGAAGACGAGATCGACTACCGCTTCACTCTCGCCAACGAACGAACCTTCCTGGCCTGGATGCGTACCTCGCTCGGCCTGCTCGCGGGCGGTGTCGCCGTGCACACACTGGTGCAGCCGCTCCGGATGTCGGGCGTTCGGCGCACACTCGCCATGAGCTGCATCGTGCTCGCGGCCATTATCGCGGTCGGTGCGTACGGGCATTGGCGGCGCGTCGGTAAGGCCATGCGCAACGGTGAACCACTGCCCGACACGATCATGGTTCCGATCTTGTCGGCGGGCATCGCCGTCGTCTCGGTGTTGGCGTGCGTGGTGGTGTTGCTGCGATGAGCCCGAAGGGTTTGGCTGCCGAGCGCACCGCGTTGGCGTGGCGTCGCACGGCCATCGCCGCGATGGTGGTCGCCGCGCTGTTTCTCAATCATGCCGCGACCAGCGGGTGGCGTGCGGCGAGTGTCGCACCGATCGGCGCTGCTATCACGATGGCTGCTGTTGCGGCGCTGTGTTTGTCGCGCAATCGCGCCCTACATCAGGGGCGCTTCGGCCATGGCAGGGGCACGGTCGCCGCGACAGTGCTGGCGGTGCTGGCCGTCGCATGTGTCGCGGCCGCAATCGGTTTGACCGATCCACAGCCCTAAAGCTGTTGCAGGCGAACAAATTCAGCTGACACCACAGGAGGATGGATATGAGCACAGCGACCGAGCCGAGCGATTTCATCGTCGCGGAGCAGCAACGAGGTTCCTTTCCCTTCGGTGACACCACCGATCTCGCGGACGCCGATCGCGGCTTCATCGCCGCTCTCCAGCCGGCTGTGGTGCGCGATGCTGATGGAAATGTGGTGTGGGACAACGACTCCTACGGCTTCTTGCGCGAACCATGCCCGGCATCGGTCAACCCGAGCCTGTGGCGTCAATCCGGATTGGTCGTCAAACAGGGCCTGTACGAGGTCACGGCCGGGATCTATCAGGTGCGTGGCCTCGACCTGTCGAATATGACGCTGATCGAAGGCGATACCGGTGTGATCGTCATCGACCCGCTGGTTTCGGCGGAGACCGCGGCCGCCGGACTGGACCTCTATCGTCGCCACCGGGGCGAGCGGCCGGTGACCGGTCTCATCTACACCCACTCGCACGTCGATCATTTCGGCGGCGCCATGGGTGTCACCAGCGCCGAGGACGTCGCCGCCGGTCGGTGTCCGGTGCTCGCCCCGGCTGGATTCCTCGAACATGCGGTGGCCGAGAACATCTACGCCGGAACGGCGATGGCGCGCCGGGCGGCCTATATGTACGGCGCCGTGCTGCCGCGCGGCCCGAAGGGGTCGGTCGGTGCGGGACTCGGGCAGACCACCTCGGTGGGCACCATCACGCTGATCGCCCCCACTCTCGACATCACCTCGACCGGGCAGCAGGAGACGGTCGACGGCGTGCGCATCGTCTTCCAGATCACCCCGGGCACCGAGGCGCCCGCCGAAATGAACTTCTACTTCCCGGACCATCGTGCGCTGTGCATGGCCGAGAACGCCACGCATACCCTGCACAACCTGTTGACCTTGCGCGGCGCGCTGGTGCGCGACCCCCACGTGTGGGCGAAGTACCTGACCGAAGCGATCAACCTCTACGCCCGCGACGCCGATGTGGTGTTCGCCTCCCATCATTGGCCGACCTGGGGTACCGATCGGCTGGTGGAATTCCTATCGCTGCAACGAGATCTGTACGGCTATCTGCACGACCAGACACTGCGGCGACTGAACCAGGGCTATACCGGCATCGAGATCGCCGAAACCATGGAGCTGCCGCCCGCGCTCGCCGCCGCCTGGCACACCCATGGTTACTACGGGTCGGTGAACCACAATGTGAAGGCCATCTACCAGCGTTATATGGGCTGGTTCGATGGCAATCCGGCGCACCTCTGGGAGCATCCGCCGGTCGAATCCGCCAGGCGGCACGTGGAATTCATGGGCGGCGCCGACGAGGTGCTGCGCAAGGCGCAGGTTGCCTACGACGCGGGTGACTACCGGTGGGTGGCCCAGGTCGTGAACTATGTCATCTTCGCCGACCCGAGTAACTCGGCCGCGAAAGCGTTGCAGGCCGGCACTTTCGAACAGCTCGGCTACGGCGCCGAGAACGCCACCTGGCGCAACTTCTATCTCAGTGGCGCATACGAGCTGCGCAACGATTCATTCGGCACACCGACCACGGCCAACGCACCGACCATGCTCGCCGCGCTGACCGTCGACCAGGTCTTCGATGCCATCGCACTGCGCATCGACGGCCCGAGGGCCTGGGATCTGCATGTGGTCACCGATTGGCACATCACCGATGAGAAGCGCGTCCACCGGCTCGAACTGCGCAACGGTCGCCTCACGCACTACGACCTGCCCGATCGTGCGAATCTCCCGGAACCCGACGCTTCGTTCACCCTGACCCGACTGACGATGATCCAGGTCTTACTGGCGGGCACGGACTTCGGTGCACTGACCGCCGCGGGCGAGATCGCACTCGGCGGCGACCCGACGAAGCTGGCCGAGGTCATCGGCGTCATCGATGAACCGGATCCGAACTTCGCCATCGTCACGCCGTGAGCGAGCGGTTCGTGTGGGGACCTCGCGTGTCGCTCGAGTAAATCCCTCGACCCGCGCGATCCCGGTGCGTACGGTCGGCGACCATGTCCACCGAAGCCATCGACAAGTCCGTGCCCCTGCGCGACCGCCTCCGCACCGCCCTGTCCGCCGCGATGAAGACCCGCGACCGCAGCGCCATCGCCGGTCTGCGCTCCGCTCTCGGCGCCATCGACAATGCCGAAGCCATCGACACCGTGGACATCAAGGCCGGAGCCATCGAGACCAGCGCCGTAGGCCTCGGCGCCGCCGAAGCCCGCCGCCGCCACCTCACCGAGTCCGATATCGAACAAATCGTCCGCACCGAAATCGCCGACCGTCACAAGGCCGCCGACGAATACGACACCCTCGCCCGCTCCGACCACAGTGAATTACTCCGCGCCGAAGCCGCCGCACTGACGGCGCAACTCTAGCCCGGCTCCAGCCACTCCGCCCTTGCGCGACTTCGGGATCCACGCCGGGCGGAGTCGGTCGACCACGAGCCGCGCGGGACGGAGACTGTCGACTCCGAGACCGCGCAGGCTCGGCGCACCGACGGCCGCCGAGCCCACCCGTCGTCGATGCGGTGGTGTCGACCTGTCGCGCAAGAAGGCGCCATGGTGTCGAGTCCGGCTGTTCGGCAGGCGAATTCGGATACCCGCGCGGGTGCGGTGCCAGGGCATCGCGCCGACTGTCGCGGTGGTGCTGGGCCCCGGTGCCGGTGCCGATGCCCGGCCGGGCAGGTGTATGCGGCGCAGGGCTTGTCGATGGGCGTCAACTACGGCACCAACAAGGTGCGATTCCCCACTCCGGTCCCGGGGCGGCCCAGTGCTGCAACGACACTCAGCTGGGTGAGTACTCCCAGCGTTTTCCGGTGGGCAGGTCGTTCACAAGGAGGTCCGGGCCTGCCAGGCGGCTCGTGTCCGCGGCGGTGCCGGTGGTGCGGAACAGTCGCGAGAGCGGGTCGTGGCCGTGGGCGTCGTGCACTGGGACCAGCACCCGTGCGCCGAGCGCGATCGCACCGGCGACGGCCTGATGCGGCCCCATGACCAGGCGAGGGCCGAAGAGGGGACGTAATCCGTTGACCGGAAGCAGCGTGACGTCGGCGGGTGGCTGGTCGACGCGGTACCGCTCCAATGGCGTGACTTCGGCGATCTCGCCGCCGAAGAACACCCGGCCGCTCGGTGTCTCGAAGGCATAGGCGTTGTTGGGCCAGATCAGCGTTTTCCCCGAAGGCACTACCCGCATGGAGATTTGGCGGGCGATGTCCCGGGTTTGTCCCCACCCCAGATGCTCGGCGCGCTGGAAGCCCTGTGCCTTGGCGCGGCGGGCCATGGCGGGGGTGGGCACGTAGAGCGGTGTGGTGTCTTTTGCTGGTAGGTGCCGTAGTCCGCGCAGGTCCCAGTGGTTGGTGGCGAGGTTGGTGACGACGATGGCGGTGAGCGGGGGCAGGTCCTCGGGCTGCATGCCGAGCGGCTCGCCGCGGCGCAGCCACCATCGTTCGGTGAACCACGGGTCGGTGAGTATGGCGTGGCCGTCCAGCTCCAATAGCACGCTGGAGTTGACTATGCGGGTGACCGCGACAGATGGCTTGTTCATACGGTCAGCGTCGCGGTTAATGTATGCATGAAGTCAAGCGAGTCGTTGACCATCGGTGAGTTGGCGGAACGGTTCGGGCTCGCGACGCACGTGCTGCGGTATTGGGAGAGCATGGGTCTGCTGGATCCGTCGCGGCACGCGGGTGGCCAGCGTTCATACGGCGGGGCCGACCTGGAGCGTGTGGCGCTGATTCTGATGGGCAAGGAGGCCGGTTTCACGCTGGGCGAGTTACGGACGCTGCTGTTGGCGTCCAGTCCGATGGACCACCGGGACCTGCTGCACCGCCACGTCGCAGAACTCGGGCGGCGCATCGCACAGGCGCAGGCGGCCAAAGAGTTGATCGAGCACGCACTCGCGTGCCCGCACAGCTTTGCCGAATGCGAGCACGCGCGCGAGCAGATCATGGCGCGGATTCCCCCTGCGCTCGTCCGGGGTCCGGACGGCGTCCATGACCGCAATCGCGGCTGAGCTACGCGGAGGTCGGGAGGGCGTCGATGTACTTTTCGGCGATGGCGTGTTGGATGGCTCGGACCACCGGTCCGCCGAGTCGGACGTACCAGGCACCCGGGCGCGAGAACGCGGTCACCAACCCGTAGACGCTGTCGTCGGCTGGGTCGTATTCGACGGCGAACAGTTCCTCGCCGATCTCCGGATGGCCGGGCAACGTGCCGTAGGCGAAGCCGCGCCGGTCGGGTTCGTCGAGGACGTACACCACCCGGCATGGTGCGGTGATCCCGACCGGCCCGACGCCCAGCCGCACTGTCAGACCGGTGCCGGGCTCGGCGACCGGGGTATCGGCCTGCTGAAAGATGCCGGTGCCCTTCTGCATTCGATATGCCAGAATCTCCGCACCCGAGCGTTCGAACAGGACACGCCCATACCCGATGCGGCGCCGCAGCCGAAACCGGTGATACCCCGCCGGAAGCTCACCCTTCGTCGCCCCCACCTCGGCGTAGGTAAACGGCAATTCCCCGAGCCCATATCCCATAACCACGATCTTCGTCCCAAAACCATCCCCTCGGAAGAGCGTCCTGCGCCACAGCCTCACGCCTCAGATCACCGGTTTCAGCCGTAGGGGAGTCGGGTGGAGCAGGCCGAGTGGATCGATGTATTCCCGGCGGCTGTGTCCGCCCGCTTCTCGCCGTGCGCCCCAGTGCAGGCAGGCGGCCGCGCCGCAACCCTCGTGGCCCGATTCCAAAATGCCGATTCGTGTCCCGCGACCGACCCGGAGGCCAACCGAAACCTCAGCTCGCACTGGCTCATATGTGGTTCGCAGCCCGCCGGGATGGTCGATCGACACGACCGGCTTATCCGCGACTTTTCCCGCGAACACCACGATTCCATCTCCGGCGGCGAGTACCGCCTGCCCGGGCGTACCCACCAGATCGACACCGCGGTGCCCGGGCAGCCAGTCCTGCGCCGGTTTGTCGAACCGTCGCTCGACCGCGGGTCGTGGCTGTAGCGGCCAGCTGAACTCGCCGTGCGGAGCAGCCGAAACCGGTTGCTCCGCAACGACTCCCAGCAGGGCGATCACCCCGACGACGATCGACACCAGCCGCCGACCCGGCCCGCCCGCCCTGCTGACATTCATCCGAAATCAGCGCGAGAGGGGGAGCGGAGTGCGCTTGACCAGGTCCAGCAGTCGGAGCAGCAGATCATGGACAATCCGCGGCAACGAACTCGCCGAACCGGTGCCCGCACTGCGTGCGATTTCGGAGGGCAGCGCAGTCACCGCGACGTCCGCACGCAGCCCATTCGGCGTGACGTTCACAACCAGCGGCGCGAACCGGAGCGGATCCGGAACACGGACCGATCCATCACCCGATCGCGGCGCGGAACACGCCGAACCCGTGCACTCCCCGAACACGACTTCCGATGTGCGCCCGACCGCATCGGTCGGAGGTCCCCACGGCACCGCCGCGGCAACTTCGCCATCCGGCGGCGCGGCCGAAACCGGCTGTGCCACAGCCAGCGACAACAGGAACAGCGGTGGGATGAGCATGGTTATCGAGATAGCTATGCGATTCATGCTTCAAGCCTCGGCCGGGGAGTGCGTCCGCAGTACCCCCGTTCCGGCGAGTGTGGACAACTTCCTCGGTTGTGGAGATCGCCCGTTTCGGCCCATGACAGGGCGATTTAGGAACTCACCCGCACAGCCCGTAGACTGGTCGAGCGGTCTGTGCTTGCACGGACCGACTTCGCGCGCCACCCCGTGCTTGTTCGTAACGGCGCTGTTCGAACCGAGGCTCGACTTCGTGATCGGCAGTGCGTATGCGGAGCAGGGAATCATCGGCTGGTCCTGATCCTCGTGATCGGGTCCGATGATTCGGAGGCGCCAGGGCAGTGGATCACCGATTCACCGCGTCAACCGGCAACGAAAGAGAGATACGGCACTATGGCTGTCGTAACAATGAAGCAGCTGCTCGACAGCGGCGCGCACTTCGGACACCAGACACGGCGCTGGAACCCGAAGATGAAGCGGTTCATCTTCACCGACCGCAACGGCATCTACATCATCGACCTGCAGCAGACGCTGACCTACATCGACAAGGCCTACGAGTTCGTCAAGGAGACCGTCGCCCACGGTGGCACCGTCCTCTTCGTCGGTACCAAGAAGCAGGCCCAGGAGTCGATCGCGGCCGAGGCGACTCGCGTCGGGATGCCCTACGTCAACCAGCGCTGGCTGGGTGGCATGCTCACCAACTTCTCCACCGTGCACAAGCGCCTGCAGCGCCTCAAGGAGCTCGAGGCGATGGAGCAGACCGGTGGCTTCGAGGGTCGCACCAAGAAGGAAATCCTCATGCTCACGCGTGAGATGAACAAGCTCGAGCGCACTCTCGGTGGTATCCGCGATATGGCCAAGGTGCCCTCGGCCATCTGGGTCGTCGACACCAACAAGGAGCACATCGCCGTCGGCGAGGCGCGCAAGCTGAACATCCCGGTCATCGCGATCCTGGATACCAACTGCGATCCCGACCTGGTCGACTACCCGATCCCGGGTAACGACGACGCGATCCGTTCCGCCGCGCTGCTGACCAAGGTCGTCGCCTCCGCGGTGGCCGAGGGCGTGCAGGCCCGGGCCGGTGCCTCCACCGGTGACGACAAGCCGGAGGCCGGCGCGGGCGAGCCGCTCGCCGAGTGGGAGCAGGAGCTGCTCGCGCAGGCCGCCCCCGCCGCCGCCGAAGCCGAGGCGGCTCCCGCCGAGGCTCCTGCCGAGGCTCCTGCCACCCCGGCCGACGCCTAATTGACGCGACCGCGTCTGTTCACCTTGCCGACCCCTCCTAGGTAGGAGTGGTCGGCAAGGTGGTGTTACCACCCGAGACGACACACAGGAGGATCGCCACCGATGGCGACTTACACCGCCGCTGACGTGAAGCGGCTGCGGGAGCTCACCGGCTCCGGGATGATGGATTGCAAGAACGCACTCGTCGAGACCGATGGTGATTTCGACAAGGCCGTCGAGGTGCTGCGCATCAAGGGCGCCAAGGACGTCGGCAAGCGCGCCGAGCGCGCGACCGCCGAGGGTCTGGTCGTCGCCAAGGACGGCGTGCTGATCGAGATCAACTCCGAGACCGACTTCGTCGCCAAGAACGACGAGTTCCAGGGCCTCGCCGACAACATCGTGACCGCCGCCGCGGCCGCCAAGCCGGGCGACCTGGACACGCTGAAGGCGCTGAAGCTCGACGGTCAGACCGTCGAGGAGGCGCTGCAGGCGCTGGCCGCCAAGATCGGCGAGAAGCTCGAGCTGCGCCGCGTCGTCTCCTTCGACGGCCCGGTCGCTGTCTACCTGCACAAGCGGGCCACCGACCTGCCGCCGGCCGTCGGCGTGCTGGTCGAGTACCAGGGCGAGGGTGACGCCGCGGCCGACGCCGCGCGTGCCGTCGGCATGCAGGTCGCCGCGCTCAAGGCCAAGTACCTGACCCGCGACGATGTGCCGGCCGAGGTGGTGGAGAACGAGCGCCGCATCGCCGAGCAGACCGCCAAGGAAGAGGGCAAGCCCGAGGCCGCGCTGCCGAAGATCACCGAGGGCCGGGTCAACGGCTTCTTCAAGGACGTCGTCCTGCTGGAGCAGGCGTCGGTCACCGATTCGAAGAAGACCGTCAAGGCCCTGCTGGACGACGCCGGTGTCACCGTGACCCGCTTCGCCCGCTTCGAGGTCGGTCAGGCCTGATAACGCCGCGATACCCCTCGTATTCCGCATACGGTGTACGAGGGGTTTCGGCTGTCCGGACGTTGTGCGTTCACCCGCAATTCCCCGACCTGACCGGGCGGGTTCGTTGCGTCCGAGGGGGTCTTCTACCCACGTCGAATCCGAGTAGGGCAGGATAAGGGCGCTCTACGTTTGAGAGCCTGGGCGTCGCTATCCGGCCCACCTGCCTGCCGAGACCCGAATCCACCGCCGAAGGAGACGAACACCCATGACGGACCCCGGGACCGACCGCCCAGGATATCGCCGGGTGCTCCTCAAATTGGGCGGGGAGATGTTCGGCGGCGGCAAGGTCGGGCTCGATCCCGACGTGGTACAGACGGTGGCGGAGCAGATCGCCGAAGTGGTCTCCAGCGGAGTTCAGGTGGCCGTGGTCATCGGCGGCGGCAACTTCTTCCGCGGCGCCGAACTCGAGGAGCGCGGTATGGAGCGTGCCCGCTCGGACTATATGGGCATGCTCGGCACCGTGATGAACAGCCTTGCGCTGCAAGACTTTCTGCAACAGCAGGGCATCGATACGCGTGTGCAGACCGCGATCACCATGGGGCAGGTGGCCGAGCCGTATCTGCCACTGCGCGCCAAGCGGCACCTCGAGAAGGGCCGCGTGGTCATCTTCGGCGCCGGCATGGGTATGCCCTACTTCTCCACCGACACCACCGCCGCCCAGCGCGCGCTGGAGATCGGCGCGGATGTGGTGCTGATGGCTAAAGCCGTCGACGGGGTGTTCACCGCGGATCCCCGGGTCGACGAGAGCGCGACCATGTACACCGAGATCACCCACAAAGAGGTCATCGAGCGTGACCTGAAGGTCGCCGACGCGACGGCCTTCAGCCTGTGTATGGACAATCAAATGCCCATCCTGGTGTTCAATTTGTTGACGAAGGGCAATATCGCCCGTGCGGTCGCCGGTGAGAAGATCGGCACATTGGTTCGGTCCTGACCCCGCGCCCGCGGATCATGACGATGACGACGCTGTGGAGGAAACGGTCGTGATTGAAGAAGCGCTCTTCGACGCCGAGGAGAAGATGGAGAAGGCCGTCTCGGTGGCGAAGGACGATCTCGGGTCCATCCGTACCGGTCGCGCGAATCCTGGCATGTTCCAACGGATCGTCATCGACTACTACGGTTCGCCGACCCCGATTACCCAGGTGTCGAGCATTTCCGTGCCCGAGCCGCGGATGGTGGTGATCAAGCCGTACGAGCAGTCGACGCTCGGCGCGATCGAAACCGCCATTCGCAACTCCGATCTCGGTGTCAACCCCACCAACAACGGTGACATCATTCGGATTTCGGTCCCGCAGCTCACCGAGGAGCGGCGTCGCGAGCTGGCCAAGCAGGCCAAGGGCAAGGGCGAGGACGCGAAGGTGTCAATCCGCAATGTCCGCCGCAAGGCCATGGACGAACTGTCGCGGATCCAGAAAGATGGCGAGGCGGGTGAGGACGAGGTCGGGCGCGCCGAAAAGGAGCTCGACAAGACCACCGCCAGATATGTCGGCCAGGTCGATGAACTGGTCAAGCACAAGGAAGCTGAACTGCTCGAGGTCTGACGCCGGACTGCGGCGTGCGCGATGGCCCCGGTAGCTTGCGTAACCACGAAGGGCACCGCCAAATGCCGCCGATCAGACATCGAGGGCCCGCCCGGGCGGGGGACGAACGGAACGACGAGTTGAGCGACGGGACAATCGTGGCCGAGAATGCCGCCGCGACCGGTGCGGCCGAGGAGCCGAGGCCGGCCAACGGCACAGCCGATGCGAGGGATGGGCACGCGGCCGACGCGTCGGCCGGAAATACGGTCGACGCGATCCCGGAAGCCGTACGCCACGAACCCGTTGCCGCTGAGCCCGCGACGTCCGAGCCTGCGATATCCGAGCCTGCGGCCGGTGGATCCGAGACGCCCGAAGCTGCGACGTCTGGATCGGTAAGTGGTGGTCCCGCGACTTCCGGTTCTGCAACATCGGAAACCTCGACTGACAGCGCCGCGACGGCCGGTTCGCTCAGTGGCGGCCTGACAGCTGATGCGGGCGACGAGCCGGTGAGTACGCAGCAGGGAGATCCGGCCGAACCCGCACCCGCCGCCTCCCGCGCGGGCCGCAACCTGCCCGCCGCGCTGGCCGTCGGATTCGGCCTCGGCCTTTCGCTCATCGCGATCCTGCTGTTCGTGCCGAAGGTGTTCATCGGGGTGGCGGCCGCCGGCGTCGGCGTCGCCACCTGGGAGGTCGCCAAGCGGCTGCGCGAGGCGGATGTCCTTGTCCCGCGGATTCCGCTGATCGTCGGTGGTCAGGCGGTGTTCTGGCTGGGTTGGCCGTGGGGTGCGAGCGGGGTCGCCGGCGCGTTCGCCGCAACCACACTGATCTGCATGGTCTGGCGCCTGTTCGACCACGGGCTGCAGACCGCACCGCGAAACTTCTTGCGCGACACCGCGATCACGATCTTCACGCTGGCCTGGATCCCGCTGCTCGCCTCCTTCGCGACCCTGCTGCTGCTCGAGCCGGACGGCAACCTGCGGGTGCTGACCTTCATGATCCTGGTGGTCTGTTCGGACGTCGGCGGATATGTGGCCGGTGTGCTGTTCGGCCGCCATCCGATGGTGCCCGCGATCAGTCCGAAGAAGTCCTGGGAGGGCTTCTGTGGATCGCTGGTGTTCAGCGTCATCGGTGGTCTGCTGACGGTCACCCTGTTGCTGGAGGCCAATTCGATGATCGGCGTGGTACTCGGCGTCGGGCTGGTCCTGATCGCGACCGTCGGCGATCTGATCGAATCGCAGGTCAAACGGGAACTCGGCATCAAGGACATGGGTACGCTGCTGCCCGGCCACGGCGGGATCATGGACCGCCTCGACTCGATGCTGCCCTCGGCTTTCGTCTCCTGGCTCGTGCTCTCCAGCCTGCTCTGAGCCGTCCGCTCGGGTGCGGATGAACCGAGGAACGCTAGCGCTTCGCAGCGCGGCGGAGTTGGAAGATGCGCATGCCGCCGACCAGTGCCATGACCAGCGCGCCCGCGATCACCGAGAGCAGCACCAGGATGCCGACCGGTAGTGAGAAGTTCCAGAAGAACAGGTCGACTCGCTGCTGCTCCAGGTTCTGCAGGATGAAGATCAGCAGCACGATCGCGATCAGCGCCGCGGCGACCAGCCCGACCCAGGTGTTGCCGGTCCGGGTCTTCAGCACCGACCGGCGACCGGTCGGTTCCACCGACTTGCGGCCGGTCGGCGCGGCCGGAGGCGCGACCGCTTCGGTGAACTCCGGCTCGGGCGACTCGGCATTGCTGGTCATACTCCGATCATCGCCGATCGCTATCGCCGACGCACGCATTTGATCGCCGGGGTGCGTATCTCATGGTATTGGGGCGTCTCATGAGGTCGGCTCGGTGCGATCGAACGTGACCTTCGTCGCCTCGGGCGTCGTGCTGGTCACCTCCGGTCCGAACCCGACGCCCGAGATGGGACACTGGAGAAACTATGACCGTCTCCCTGCCCCTCGTCTTCGATGCTCCGCGCCGTGGCATGCCGCCGCGGCACCTCGCCGACCTCGATGCCGACGGGCGCAAGGCCGCGGTCGAGGAGCTCGGTCTGCCGAAGTTCCGCGCCGACCAGATCGCGCGCCAGTACTACGGACGCCTGCAGGCCGATCCGGAGCAGATGACCGATCTGCCCGCCACGGTGCGGGAGAAGATCGGCGAGGCGCTGTTCCCGCCGCTGATGTCGGTCGTCAAGCACGTCGCCTGTGATGGCGGCGAAACCCGAAAGACCTTGTGGCGCGCGGGCGATGGCACCCTGCTCGAGAGCGTGCTCATGCGCTACCCGGACCGCGCCACCCTCTGCATCTCCAGCCAGGCCGGCTGCGGCATGGCCTGCCCGTTCTGCGCCACCGGCCAGGGCGGCCTCAACCGCAACCTCTCCACCGCCGAGATCGTCGACCAGGTCCGCGCCGCGGCCGCCGCCATGCGCGACGGTGACGTCGCCGGCGGGCCCGGCCGCCTGTCCAACATCGTCTTCATGGGCATGGGCGAACCGCTTGCCAACTACAAGCGCGTGGTCGCCGCGGTCCGTCGCATCACCTCGCCCGCGCCGGATGGTTTCGGCATCTCCCAGCGCAACGTGGTTGTCTCCACCGTCGGCCTGGCCCCCGCCATCCGCAAGCTCGCCGACGAAGACCTCTCGGTCACCCTCGCGGTCTCGCTGCACACCCCCGACGACGAGTTGCGCGACACATTGGTCCCGGTGAACAACCGCTGGTCGGTCTCCGAAGTCCTTGATGCCGCACGGTATTACGCCGACAAGAGCGGCCGTCGCGTCTCCATCGAGTACGCGTTGATTCGCGATATCAATGACCAGCCGTGGCGTGCGGACATGCTCGGTCAGAAGCTGCACAAGGCGTTGGGTTCCCGCGTTCATGTCAACGTGATACCGCTGAATCCGACTCCGGGCAGCAAGTGGGATGCCAGCCCCAAGCCGGTCGAAGCGGAATTCGTCCGCCGGGTGAATGCCGAGGGTGTGCCGTGCACGGTCCGCGACACTCGCGGTCAGGAAATCGCCGCCGCCTGCGGACAGTTGGCGGCCGAAGGCTAGGCTCGCCGGTCGGCAAGGTCGGTTCGTCAGATCCCCGTACCACGTTTCTCGGCGGGCATTCACTGCGGCTCGCGCCGTGCCCGTTCCAGGACTTCTTCCTCAGTGAGGGCACTGGCAGGGTGATGGCTCAGGCACATCGGGACCATAATTTTGCCGAAGCCGGCGCCCTCCGTCGCGCCGTAAAACCTGCCCGCCGGCAAGCGCGAGATGTCGTCGACTCGGCCCCCTTTCGCCCGTGCCAGTTCTTGGGCGGCTTGGATCTGAACTGATGCGTTGAGCAAGCCGAAGAATTGCGTCGCCGCGTTGCCGGTGACCAAGTTGTGCAGTGCTTTTGGTGCTTGGGTCGCATACACCAGGCCCAGCCCGTATTTGCGTGCCTGGGTGGAGAGTTTGAGGGTACTTTCCGTGGATGCCGTCGTTCCGCGTGACGGGGCGAACGTCTGAGCCTCGTCGAGGACCAGCAGTCCTCCGATAGGTCGGTCTTCAGCGGGGTTTCGCTTGATCCAGGCGAACAGTGCCAATTCGAGTTGATTGACGAACGTCTGACGTTGCTCGTCAGTGGTCAGTCCGATGCAGCTGATCACCGAGACTCTGGCGCGCTTTCCTACGGTCGGCGTGAGTAGTGCGCCGGGGTCGAGGCGCGTACCAGCGCCGCCGAATACTGGATCGTTGATCATGGCCGCGTTGAGCTCGTCTGCCATGCCCGCCGCCAATTGCGCATCGTTTCTGATCGTGCTGACTCCTTCGGGCAGGTTGCCGAGCAGTGTGACGAATGCACTCAGATCGGTGCCGCCGTGCCTGGCGAAATGGGTCAGTGCTTGGGTTAGTACCGCTGTGCCTGTGCGCACCTTTCGCGTGGTCAGGCCGGCACGGGGAATCAGGCCGGCGACTGAGGCGTCGATCGAGGTTCGGAACTCGTCGGGATCGTCCAGCACATCACTGAAGTCGGGAAGCGGGTTCAGCGCGATCGGGCGGCCTGCTTCGCGCCGGGGTGTCCAGATGATCACCTCTGTCCCGGAGAAGTATTGGTCTGCGCGCCCGGGATCATCGTGGGCCCAGGTGCCCGGCGGCGACGGCCAACGGTCGCCCAGTCGGGACAAGTCGTTGTTGGTGTCGATCAGGATGGACGAAACACCCTGGAGCGCAGCCTCTTCCACCAGGCGACGGAGCAGAACCGTCTTACCCGATCCACTGCCTGCAAACACTGCGGTGTGTTTGCGTAGCTGCATCAATGGGATCCGAAAACCTGCGCCGTTCTCCACGTTGCGTCCGAGCGTGATCGAAGGCTCGTTGTGAGCTGCGGCGGACGCGATGGTCGCCGTCTCAGTCACGGTGGCAGTGTCGAGGTTGGCCAGGGAAAGCTGCTCTGCCGCAACGATGCTTGCTGTTTTATCGGCGAAAACGCGGTTGAGTAAATGCGACTTGCTTGCGGGTCGGCGAACCGTCAGCCAGCCGAGGAATCCCGGCGATGCCTCGGCAAGCATCGTAGCGAGCGCCGTAAAGGTCCGTAGATCTTCTCCCGATATCGGCAGTGCGATCCCTTGCGCGGCTTGGAATTCGGCCACGGCAGCCGTGGTAACTGGTCCCGTGGAAAAGGCCGAGTTCCGCAAAACCACTAGGTGCCGCTTGGGGGCCACGGGCTGGATGCCCGCCTCTAAGCAGGCGGACCGCAGCCGAGTCAGCACTGCCTTGTGATGGCTGTGCGCGATGCCCCGAAAGCTCCAGTGCTCCTCGTCCTCACTGGCCTCGTCGAGTGTCCGGCGTAGCCGCGCATGTAATGCGGGCTGGACGATTGTCGCCGGGTCGACCGTCAGCTCATGGCTAGTGCTGACCTGCTCGAGCACGTAGCAGTGCAGCGCCGCATTCAACAAAGAGAACATCAGATCGTCTTCGCGTTTCGGATCCAGTGGCCCGACGGTATCCGCATCCGCTCGTAGTTTCGTGAACCGGCCGTCCATGGCCGCCAGATCGTCAGGGGCGGGCGGCGCGGGGGTGAGCGGCTTCCGCGCCGGTTTGCCGAAAAGTGCGAGTTCGCTGATCGCGTTCTCGGCCAGACACCTACGGGCGTGTTCCTCCACCTGCTGGAGCAAACGGCGTGGTGTGAAATCGGCGACTTCTGGATCGTCGAAAGCTTTGGGCAGCACCGGCCACGTCGGGTACGGCGGTTCGAAACCTGTCTCTCCGTAAAGGCTTCCGAGATGTCGCTCGACGATCGCGGTCGCCAGTGCGGCGGAGGGCATAGCTGTCGACAGTTCGAGCACCTTGAAGCGGTCCGCGGCGGAATTCGCGGCCCGAGTGGCGATCAGCTCCCACGATTTCGGGATGCAGGCGGCGACAATGAGAGTGCGAATGGTTTCTTCGCGCATCCGCATGAGGCCGTCCGCGAGGCGGTTCGCGAGACTGTCTTCGTCCGTATGCCCGGATTGCGCTATGACGGTGTCGATCTGATCGATCGCCAGCACGACGGGACCGGTAAGGGCAAACAGTCGGGTTACATCACGGAATATCAGCTGCGGGACCCTCTTACTGCCACGGAAACCCCACGCGGCTCGGTCCGATTCGTCGATGCCGTCCTCGAGGGTAAGGAAACTGTGCCCGACTTCCCGCAGATTCCCCTTGGCTTGGTACAGCACCAGTGCACGCAGCGTGTCTCGGCACTGTAGCGCCACCTCCGGGTCGAGTTCCTCGACGCGTGTGACAAGCTCGTCTATATCGCCCCTACCCGCCGCGATCGTTCCGCGCAGCCGCATCCGAAGCTCCATCCCGCAGCCGGTTAGCTCCGCGAGGGCGCCGAGCATCTGGCCGAGTTGTCCGCCGTCGGACCCCAGCAGTTGAGTGACGATTCCGTGCACCGCGCCTGCCCAGAACGACTGACCGTCAATCAGCTTGGGCATGAAGAATGAGCCGCCCTGCTGCTGCGTATATTGCCGCAGCCAGCCGAGCATATGGGTCTTGCCCACACCGCGTTCGCCGCTGAGGACCAGCCCCGTCGGTGTGCTGCGCGGCCTGTTACCTGCCGCTTGCACGGCTCGGCTGATCGCATCGACCGCCGCTGGATGCAGGCCGTCGACATGGTTGGTCAGTGGACTCCAGACTTGGTCCGGGCCGAGCACACTGCTGAACTGAATTGATGTGAGGGCATGGTGTTGTTCCTCGTTCACCGTTACGCCTCGATTGTCAGCAGATGGCGTGGTGTGCCACCGAGCACGACCGCGGCTTCGCGGTCCTGGGCAGTCAGGGTCTTCTGGTCAGCTTCGGCGCGGACGTGGACGTCCCCGCGCTTGGCCAGTAGCGCGAGAGCTCGGTCGACTTCGCTCCGGGGCAGACCGCTCAACCGTTCCCGCAGGACGGCCAGCCGTAGCGGCCAGCCGCTCGCCTGCGTCAGCTCCGCATATGCATCCTCTACCTGGCTCGCCACATCGGGCCGGAAGACGTCGGCGAGTGTCTGTACAGTGTCGTCGAGATGGCGCCGCAGACCGGCCAGCACGGCGTACAAAGCACCACCGGCGTAACCGGATCGCGCGGGACGTTCGCGGGATAACTCCTCGGCACACCAAACTGCCCCGCGATCGGTGAGCTCGTGCACGAAGGCACGATTCACCATCGCGCTGCTGACCAGATCGAGTTCGTTGAGGTGCCTGCGGTATTTGCCGTCGAGCTTGATCCCCGCGACCGCGTGTAATTCGGCATTGGTGAGCTCCCGTGCCTCGGCCATCAGGACGAGCAGGACGCAGCGTTCGCTCAAGGTCAACCGGTCGTCTGACATGTCAATCCTGTTCCTTTTCAATCATATTCATGTCGATATTCGGTCGGTAACGGTGAATCCTGCTGCGGTGACGGTGATTCCGGATGCGCGACCGGTCATAGTTCCCGCCGCTCGGACGATGCGGCTGTTGCGGTGGGCCTCGATGGCGGCCTCGTAGTTCCGGCTGTTGCCCAGCGATACGTCGATCAGGCGTGGTCTGCCGGTAGCGGCGCCTTCGACTTCGAGTAGCCCGCGCACCTTGATGTGCCAGCGGGCGCCCCCTCGGTCATCGGACATGCTGATCACAAGCCCTTCGACGATGCCGGCGGTGGGCCCGGTCAACTGATCCTCGCGTCGGCTTCCCCGGCGGATCGCCTCGCCCTGCCCTGGTGGGAATTCCACGGCCTCGTCCTGCTGCGGAATTAACCATGACCAGTGGAAACCCAATTCGAAAGGTGATGTTTCGCCCGGCCCTGCCAGTTCGGCGAGCGCGCCACACTCGGCCGGTGAGACGCCTTGACGAAAGATCTGTTCGAAGGCGCCAGTTTCGGACGAATCCGCTGCCTGCCGCACAGCGGCGGAACTGTGCAGCAGACGCAAAGCCGTTCGCCGTCCGAGTGGATCTGGATCGCCCTCCGCTATCGGGAAGGCGACATCGAGACCGAGCGCTCCTACGCTCGGCGTGAGCAGCGATTGCTCCAGCAGCGCGCCGACTGCAGCCGATGGTGCGTCGCGGCGCGTCGGGCGAGGTTCACCGAGAACTTCTCGCGCGCAGGCCGCGATGAGGTTGCGCACTGCGAGCACCGTGCGCGTGCCCGCCGACAGGGTGACCGACTCGGGATCGCCCGCAGTACGGTAGGCGACGATATCTACAGCGGGGGTGGTCATATCGCGCCAGACAGCGTCTGGCGACCGTTTCTCCGCATCGGCGACGCATTGCACCAGCTCACGCAGGCGGGTCGTCACGTCTGCCGCCGCGTCGGTCGGCGGGACGAGGACATCGAAGTTCTGCCAGCTCCACACACTCGCGCTGCGCCACCGACCGGCGACAGTCCAGCCGTGCCCGCGCAAGTAGGCGGTCACGTTCGCTAGCGCTAGTGTCTGTCTCATCAGCACGTCATCCGGCGGGGAGCGGGGTCTGCTCGATCACGAGTTCGAGCAGGCTGGTCGCGGTCAGGATGTTACTCATCGGGATCTTGACCCTGACGCGTCGGCCGGAATCGGGTGAAGCCACGGTATCGAGGTTGCTGAGCGACACGTAGTAGCCGATATGACGGAGCAATAGTCCAGAGGTGTTCAGATCGGCGTAATGGGCTGCGCTGCGCGGAACATGGACGACGAACAAGTAGCGCGGCACGGTGAAATCTGCGCCTGCGAGCTTATTGAATTGCCGCTGGTTTAGTCCGTCGAAGTTGATCAGACCGTGTCGGGCTTGGAGTGTGGAGACGGTCTTCACCTGTACGTCGATCCGCGGTGAGAATCCACGCGGTGTGCGTCCCGGCAGTTTGATGCACAGATCGACCCCATCGAGGTCGACATCGTCCTGCGACCAGTTCAGTCCCGCAGCCGATGCGAGGACTCGGATGTAGTCGGCACCGAATTTGCCCTGGTGATTACGCGCGTCGAGCACTGAGCCCTCCCGAGCCGCAATCACTCCCATTACTGCTTACGGAATAACTGTAGCCATGCTCAGGCGGAGACCTTGGGTTTCCGCGGAATTGCCTTCTGCCCCAACGGATCAACAGTGAGTCCACAGAATGGGACCACCTGTTCGATCGGGTGCTTGGGACCGGCTGAACTTGCCGAGCGCACACGGGTGAAGTGGGCCCGATGCTTTGGGCAGGGCGCCTGGAAGGGTTGTGGCCCGGCGTCGTCATCGCCCGGATTCGCCGCGGTAACGCGGTAGCAGCGTTGGTGGCACGCGTGAGTGCGAGGAGCCTAGGAGTACACTCCTTAGGGTTGTACTCCTAAGGGGCGAAGGGGGTCGAGAGATGGTGGCGGCGAAGCCGGAGCATGTATTCGATCGGGCTGTCGAGTGGGATGGTCTGGTGTCGTTTGCGTCGCGGTCGGCTGGGACTGCGCAGCTCGGCATCGTGAGTGGTCGTCGGAGGATGGGGAAGACTTATCTGTTGCGTGCGCTGGTCGAGCAGTGCGGCGGGTTCTATTTCGGAGCGACGACTGCTACCGGCGCGGAGTCATTGCGGCAGTTCGGTGCTGCGGTTGCCGAGTTCACCGGTGCCGAGGTGCCGATCTCGTTCAGCAACTGGGATCACGCGATGGCATACCTGTTCGGGCTGGGAGCGCGCGCCTACGCGGACGAACCGATGCTGGTGGTGATCGATGAGTTCCCGTACCTGGTGAAGGCTGTGCCCGAATTGCCATCGCTGGTGCAGCGGGAGGTCGACCGATATCAGACCGAGCCGAGTGGGATCCGGATGCTGCTCTGCGGGTCGGCGATGTCAATCATGGGTGGGCTGCTGGCCAGTAACGCGCCACTGCGCGGGCGAGCTCAGTTGGAGTTGGTAGTCCGGCCGTTCGGCTATCGCGACGCCGCAGAGTTCTGGGGTGTGGCCGCGGATCCAGCGTTGGCGGCACGGCTGCATGCGGTGCTGGGCGGAACTCCGGCTTATCGACGGCAGTTTCTGGCCGACGATGTGCCCGCTACGCTCGATGACTTCGATTCGTGGCTGTGTCGCACGGTGTTGTCGCCATTGAGTCCGTTGTTTCGGGAAGCGCGGTATTTGCTGGCCGAGGAGGCCGAGATCCGTGACACGGCGCTGTATCACTCAGTGCTGGCCGCAGTGGCGCAGGGAAATAACACTCGCGGTGGAATCGCCGGCTATATCGGCCGCAAGTCCGTCGACATCTCCCATCCGTTGACAGTGCTGGAGGATTGCCACCTGCTGGCTCGTGAGCAGGATGCGTTTCGGGCGGGCAAGTCCGTCTACCGCATCACCGAGCCTCTGATCACCTTCTACGAGGCTGTCATGCGCCCGGCGTGGGCGAGGCTGGAAAGTGGTCAGGCGAAGCAGGTGTGGGAGCGGTCGAAGGAGCGGTTCGCGGCTCAGGTTGCCGGTCCGCATTTCGAAGCGATATGCCGGGAGTTCATGCTCGGCGACGGCATCGAACTGCTCGGTCCGGATGCGGGATTCGGTGACGTCGGCGGCGGAGTCGTCACCGACCCGACCGCTCGCAGCCAAGTCCAGATCGACGTAGCCGTCACTCAGGCCGGGGACGGCGGGCACAGGGCGGCGGTGTCGCTGATCGGTGAGGCGAAATGGGGCGTGACGATGGGCGTCAACCATCTGGATCGGCTTGCCCGGGCACGAGAGCTGCTGGCGGGCAGTGGCCGGGAGGTGTCGAGCTGTCGCCTTGCCTGTTTCAGTGGAGTCGGGTTCAGCGAGGCCCTTCGTCTTCGGGCCGACCAGGACTCCGACGTATTGCTCATCGGGCTCGCCCAGTTGTACGGCTAAGTTGCACAAGGCGTTGGGTTCCCGCGTGCATGTCAACGTGTCCCGCTGACTCCGACTCCGGGTAGCAAGTGGGATGCCAGCCCGAAGTCGGTCGAAGCCGAATTCGTCCGCCGGGTGAATGCCCAGGGTGTGCCGTGCACTGTCCGCGACACTCGCGGTCAGGAAGTCGCCGCCGCCTGCGGACAGTTGGCGGCCGAAGGCTAGAGATTGCGGCCTGTGGGGGTGTGGCTGGTCGCTGTCGATCGTGACCAGCGCTCCGGTCAACGAGGTGCGCCGCCGAGGGCATCGAGGCAGAACTGCCACAGGTCGTTACGCACGGTCGGCGATTTCTCGGTCGCGTAGGCGTAGTGGTGATGGACCGAGCGGACCAGTAGTAGCGCAGGCGAGCGATCGGATCCGGAAGATCGCGGGACCGCACGGCAGCGTCTCGAAATTCTTGCGCGACGAGGACCCGAAGCTCGGCCGCAGTACGTCAATTGGTCGGGTCAACTGCCGGGCAGCACGATCGGTTTGATCGAGCCGGGGTCGTGGCGGCCGGTGGTCAGTGCCGCCGCTACTTGGTCGAGGGCGAAGTGTCCGGTGACCAGGCGGTCGAGGTCGACTCGTCCGGTGGCGGCGAGGTCGATGGCGCTCGGCCAGGTGTTCGCGTAGCGGAATGTTCCGGTCAGCTCCAGTTCGTGTTCCTGAAGGTAGGGCAGCGGGAGCGGGATATCGTCGCCGCCCATGCCGACGAGCACCACCCGCCCGGCCCTGGCAACCGTACGTACCGCATCGCCGATCGCCGTGGGATGTCCGGAGCATTCCAGTAGGACATTCGGTTCGAATCCGATGTCGCGCAGTGCGGTACCGCCGACGTCCACCGCTTGTGTGCAGCCCAGTTCGATGGCCAGCGCCAGCCGCTGTGGGTTCACATCGGTGATCACGACCTCGGACGCACCGAAAGCCAGCGCGGTCTGCGCGGTGACGAGCCCGACCGGGCCCGCGCCATTGACCAGCACGCGGTCGCCCGCACTGACCCGTCCCTTCCGGCACGCCCACACGCCGACCGATAACGGTTCGAGCAGGGCGGCTGCCTCATCGGTCAGTGCATCCGGCACCGGATGCGCGAATTCCCGGTGCAGCACCACGTATTCGCAGAATGCGCCGTCGATCGGGGGTGTGCCGAAGAACCGCATGTCCGGGCACAGGTTGTAGCGGCCCGCCCGGCATTGCGGGCAGGTGAAGTCCGGTACTCCCGGCTCGAGCGAGACTCGTTGCCCGAGGTGATGGTGTCGCGCGCCGGTGCCGAATCCGACGACCACACCGGAGGCTTCGTGGCCGAGCACCAACGGTTGGTCGACGACGTAGTCGCCGATCCGGCCGTGCTCGAAGTAGTGCACGTCCGAGCCACAGACACCGACCGCGCTGACCTTGATGAGAACCTCGGCCGGACCGGGGTCGGGTATGGCACGTTCGACGATCGTGATCTTCCCGATCGCTTCCAAGACCGCTGAGCGCATAGGTGTCACTGCCTTTCGTCGCGTGCCAACTCGGCGACCGTCGCCTGGGCGCCACGAGCATGCAGTGCCTGCAGTGCCGTGACATAGGCCTCGACGAATCGGGGTTGGTCGATCAGATCGCCGAATACTGTTCTGTCGCTGAGGAATGCGGTGGGGTCCTCGCGCTGGCGGCGGGCCAGTGGTGTCAGCTGGTCGCGGAGCCGGTCGATGACCTCGATCGGCTCGCCGTGCTCGTCGACGCCTTCGGCATAGCGCGCCCAACCGGCGACAATACTTGCGGCACAGTCGATCTCGCCGGATCCGTCGTGAGCGCCGAGCTGCTGACGGATGACCGGCAGCAGCCATTTCGGGATGCGGTCCGACGATTCGGCGCACAGTCTGGCGATGGTGTCGCCGATCGCGGGGTTGGAGAACCGTTCGATGAGGGTGTGTTTGTAGCGGTCCAGGTCGACGCCGGGCACCGGGCGTAGGGTGGGTGTTGCCTCACGGTCCATGTAGCGCAACAGGAATCGGCGGAAGTCCGGATCCTGGGCCGCCTCGTGTACGAGGCGGTAGCCGCTCAGATATCCCAGGTAGGCGAGTGCCTGGTGGCTTGCGTTGAGCAACCGCAGTTTCATCAGCTCATACGGTGCGACGTCCGTGACGAGCTGCACCCCGACGTCATCGAGGTCGGGACGGCCGAGGGTGAACGAATCCTCCAGCACCCATTGGGTGTACGGCTCGGTCACCACCGGCCACCGATCCTCCAGGCCATAGCGGCGCGAGAGTTCGGCGGACGCCTCGGAGGGTGTCACCGGCGTGATGCGGTCGACCATCGAGTTGGGGAACCGCACCGCACGCTCGACCCAATCACCGAGCTCGCGATCACGCAGCCGCGCGAACGCCCCGAAGGTGGCCCGCGCGATATGCCCGTTGCCCTCGATGTTGTCGCACGACATGACGGTGAACGGCGCGATGCCCCGCGCACGGCGGCGCACCAGCGCCTCGGTCACGAGCCCGAATACGGTGCGGGGCAATCTTTCCGGCGCGAGATCGGCCCGAATCGCCGGATCAGAGGCGTCGAATTCGCCGGTGGTCGCGGAGAAGTTGTATCCGCCCTCGGTGATGGTGAGTGAGACGATCCGGGTTGCCGGATCGGCCAGCTTCTCGATAACTGCTTCCGGATCGTCTGGCGCATAAAGGTATTCGATGATCGAGCCGATCACGCGGGTCCGCCAGGTGCCGTCCGGCTCGATGACCGACAGGGTGTACAGGCCGTCCTGCGCCGCAAGCACATCGCGCATGCGCCGGTCGGCGGGGAGCACTCCGACGCCGCAGATACCCCAGTCGGTCGCGCCGCCCTGCTCCAGTAGCCGATCGATGTACATCGCCTGATGGGCGCGGTGGAACCCGCCGACACCGAAATGGACTATTCCGGTGCGGATCCGGGTGCGGTCGTAGGTCGGCACCGAAACCTCCGGGGCGAGCCCGTCGATCGTGTCGGCGCGTAGCGCCGTGGTTGTGGCCCCGTTCATAACGCCCCTTCGACTGTTGTGTACGTCACATCTCGATGGTAACCTCCTGAACAATAGCTCACCTGCTGAGCAGATGATCACGCATCAATGAGGAGCGCAGTGGCTACCGAAGCATCCCGGCCGGGCAATCCGGACGAGGTCCGGTTGGCATTGCGGGCTGCGCAGCTCTATCACCTCGAAGGCGCGACCCAGGCAGAAATCGCTGCCAAGCTGGGTGTTTCCCGCCCAACCGCGGGACGGCTCATCGCCCGCGCCCGGGCGCAGGGGCTGGTGCGCATCGAGATCAATGTCCCGGACGAGCTGCGCTCGGCCGTGCACGCCGATGTCGAGAGCGAGCTCGAGGCGAGGTTCGGGCTCACCGAGGCGGTGGTGCTCGGTGAGGTGCCCGATCGATCCCAGGCGAGCCTGCTGCCGTTCGGGCGCGCCGCGGTCGGCGTCCTGAACCGCCGATTGCGGCCTGCGGACACCCTCGGATTCACCTGGGGCCCGGACACCATCGCGGTCGCGCATGAACTGTGGACGAAGTCGGCGCGGTGCGCGACCGTTGTCCAGCTGGACGGTTCGATGACCTCGGGTGACTACCAGACCGGCGTGGACTACACACTCGGCCGCTGCGCCATTCAGCTGCAGGCCACCCCCGTTCGGTTGCACGCACCGCTCTACGCGGATCCAGCGACCGTGACCGCGCTGGAACAGGATTCACTACTCAGCCGCGCCATATCTTTGGGGCGCGATGCCGACGTCATGATGTTCGGCGTCGGACCGGTCTCCACCGCCACCACGCTGTTCGAGGGCAGCTATCTCGACACCGCGATCCTCGACGAACTGCGCGAACTGGGCGCGGTCGGCGAAATCGGCGGCCGATTCTTCCACGCCGACGGCAGTGACGTCGCGGGATCCCTTGTCGCCCGGACGGTTTCGGTCGGACTCGACGCCATCCGGGCCTGCCCGACCTCGCTGCTGATTTCCGGCGGAGAGTCCAAGCACGAAGCCGTCCTCGGTGCGCTACGGGGCGGACTGGCCACCATTCTCGTCACCGATATCGAGTGCGCGCGGTGGCTGCTGGAAAAGAAGGAGAGTTCTGGCCGATGAACAGACACCATGCGAAAGCCGCTGCGGCACTGGCTGTCGCGGCCGTGATGGGGGTGGGCGGCTGCGCGGGCGCCGGATCGTTCACCTCCAGCGGCGACACCGTCACCATCGCGATGGTTTCGAACTCACAGATGCAGGACGCCATCGCGCTGTCCGGGGAGTTCGAACGCGAAAATCCCGGGATCAAACTCAAATTCGTCTCGCTATCGGAGAATCAGGCCCGCGCCAAGATCACCGCATCGGTCGCCACCCACGGTGGTGAATTCGATGTGGTGATGATCAGCAACTACGAGACCCCGCAGTGGGCCAAGAACGGCTGGCTGGTCGACCTGTCGAATTACGAGCGCGAGACGCCCGGCTACGACGCACAGGATTTCATCCCTTCCCTCCAGAAATCCCTGTCCTACCAGGGCGATATGTATTCTGTGCCGTTCTACGGCGAATCCTCGTTCCTGATGTACCGCAAGGATCTCTTCGAACAGGCGGGGCTGACCATGCCCGCCGAACCGACTTGGGATCAAATCGCCCAGGCCGCCGCGAAACTCGACGATCCCGCCAGTGGTCGCTCCGGTATCTGCCTGCGCGGTAAGCCCGGCTGGGGTGAATCGCTCGCACCGTTGAATACCGTGATCAACACCTTCGGCGGACGCTGGTTCGACGAGAACTGGCACGCCCAGCTCAACAGTCCCGAAGTGGTTCGTGCCGTCGAGTTCTACATCGACCTGGTGCGCGAACATGGTGAACCCGGCGCGGCCGCCAGCGGATTCAGCGAATGCGCCACGCAGCTGTCCCAGGGCAATACCGCCATGTGGTACGACGCGACCTCGGCGGTCTCGGTGCTGGAAGATCCCGCATCCAGCAAGGTGGTCGGCAAGATCGGGTACGCGCCGGCACCGGTCATGCAGAAGCCGAACTCGGGCTGGCTGTACACCTGGTCGCTGGGTATTCCCAAATCCAGTGAAAAACCCGATGCGGCCTGGAAATTCATCTCATGGATGACCGGCAAGCCCTACATCAAGATGGTCGGCGAGAAACTCGGCTGGTCACATGTGCCACCGGGCAGCCGGATGTCGACCTATCAGATTCCCGAATACGCCGCGGCGTCGAAGGCATACGGACCGTTGACGCTCTCGTCGATGCAGGGGGCCGATCCGGAACATCCCACCGTGGCGCCGGTGCCCTACACCGGAATTCAGTTCCTCGCCATCCCGGAGTTCCAGGATCTCGGAACCCGAGTGAGCCAGCAGATCAGCGCCGCCGTCGCGGGTCGGATCAGCGTCCATGACGCACTCGACCAAGCCCAGCAATATGCCGACGCGGTCGGCCGGTCGTATCGAGGGAACCAGTAGTCATGTCTGAAACCACCACAGCGCCAGCGGCTTCCGAGTCGACCACGGAAACACCATCGCCGATCCTCGCGCGGCGCGACCGGCTCGCCCGGGCCGACGGCTGGCGTCGGCGCGGTCCGCTGCTACCCGCCCTGATCTTCATGGTCGTGGTCACCCAGGTGCCGTTCGTCTTCACGCTGTACTACTCGACGCAATCGTGGAACCTGGTCCGGCCGGGCTCGCGCCATTTCATCGGATTGCAGAACTACGCGGATGTCTTCGGCGACAGCCAGTTCCGGCAGGTGGCGCTCAATACCGTCATCATGATCGTCGGGACCGTCATCATCTCGGTGATCCTCGGGCTGCTGCTGGCACTGCTGCTCGATCGCGCGTTCTTCGGCCGCGGCATCGTCCGCACCCTGCTGATCACACCGTTTCTGGTGACTCCCGTCGCGGCGGCGCTGATCTGGAAGACCACCATGCTGGATCCGGTGTTCGGGCTGGTGAATTTCGTACTGAAACCGTTCGGCGCCGGCCAGATCGACTGGGTAAGCAAGTATCCGCTACCCGCGGTGATGGCGGATCTGGTGTGGCAGTGGACGCCGTTCATGATGCTGCTGATCCTGGCCGGGCTGCAATCGATGCCACGCGATATCGTCGGGGCCGCCCGCGTCGACGGCGCGAATTCACTACAGGTCTTCCGCGAACTCACCCTGCCGCATCTGCGCCGGTTCATCGAATTGGGGGCGGTGCTGGGGGCGATCTACCTGGTCAACACCTTCGACGCGGTGTACATGATGACCTCGGGTGGGCCGGGCATCGCCAGCTCCAATCTGCCCTTCTACATCTATCAGCGCGCCTTCCTCGGTTTCGATATCGGTCAGGCCGCGGCGATGGGCGTCGTCACCGTCATCGCCACCACCATCGTCGCGACGCTCGCGCTGCGGCTGCTGTTCAAGTCCTTCACCGGAAAAGAGGAAGCCGCATGAACGCGCATGCGCTTGCCGACAAACCCACTGCGGCACAGCAGGTTCCGATACGTCGTCGGCGCAACCGGACCGGCCTGCTGTGGGGTGTGCTGGCCTGGGTGATCGGCATCGGAATGTTCTTCCCCGTGCTGTGGATGGTGCTGACGGCGTTCAAACAAGAGGGCGACGCGTATACCGATCCACCGAAACTGTTCTTCACTCCGACACTGGACCAATTCTCCTCGGTGCTGGACAGCGGCATCGGTACCACGCTACTGAACTCCACCTTCGCCACCGGGATGTCGACGATTCTCGTGCTGGCCCTGGGGATTCCGGCGGCGTTCGCGCTGTCGCTGCGCCCGGTGCGCAACACCCGCGACGCGCTGATGTTCTTCATCGGCACCAAGATGTTGCCGATCGTGGCGGCGATCGTGCCGCTGTATGTGATCGTCGGCAATATCGGTCTGCTGGACAACATTTGGGCGCTGGTAATCCTCTATACCGCGATGAATCTGCCGATCGCGGTGTGGATGATGCGCTCGTTCTTCCTAGAGGTGCCCGGCGAGCTGCTCGAGGCCGCGAGTATGGACGGCGCGAGCCTGTGGACCGCGGTGCGCGAGGTGATCCTGCCGCTGGTCTCGCCCGGTATCGCCGCCACCGCACTGATCTGCGTCATCTTCTCTTGGAACGAATTCTTCTTCGCGGTGAACCTGACCGCCGTACAGGCACAGACGATTCCGGTGTTCCTGGTCGGCTTCATCACCGGCGAGGGCCTGTACTGGGCGCGGCTGTCCGCGGCCGCGGTGCTCAGCGCCCTGCCCGTCGTCCTCGCCGGCTGGCTCGCACAGAACAAGCTGGTGCGTGGCCTGTCCTTCGGCGCCATCAAGTAAGGAAAAACTCATGGCCACAATCCATTACGACTCCGCATCGTGTGTCTATCCGGGCGCGGAGACGCTCGCGGTCGACTCACTCGACCTCGATATCGCCGACGGCGAGTTCATCGTCCTGGTCGGGCCGTCGGGCTCGGGCAAATCCACCGCGTTGCGTATGCTCGCTGGCCTGGAGGAGATCGACGGCGGCTCCATCCGCATCGACGGCCAGGACATGGTCGGTGTGTCGTCCAAGGACCGCGATATCGCCATGGTGTTCCAGAATTACGCGCTCTACCCGAACAAAACCGTCGGGGAGAACATGGGTTTCGCGCTGAAGATGATGAAAGTGCCGGTGGCCGAACGCAAACGCCGTGTGGCCGAGGCCGCCGAGCTGCTCGGTCTCACCCCGTATCTGGACCGCAAACCAGCGAAACTATCGGGCGGACAACGGCAACGGGTCGCGATGGGGCGCGCCATCGTGCGCGAGCCGCGCGTGTTCTGCATGGACGAGCCGCTGAGCAACCTCGACGCAAAGCTGCGCGTGCAGACCCGCACCCAGATCGCCGCGCTGCAGCGGCGGCTGGGCACCACCACCGTCTACGTCACCCACGACCAGGTGGAGGCCATGACCATGGGGGACCGGGTGGCGGTGCTGCGCGACGGCCGGTTGCAGCAGTTCAGCACCCCCGCCGAGCTCTACGACCGGCCCACGAACGCGTTCGTCGCCGGATTCATCGGATCGCCGTCGATGAATCTGTTCCGGGTGCCCCTCACCTCCGGTGGCGTCGATATCGCAGGCACCACAATGGAATTGTCGCGCGAGCAGATGACCCGCCTGGCCGAAGCGGGCCTGGACACGGTGACCATCGGCATCCGGCCCGAACAGCTCGAACTCCGGCGCGACGGAACAGGTTTCACGGTCACCGTGGAACTCGTCGAGGAACTCGGCAGCGAATCGTATGTGTACGCGCGCATACCGGGTGCGCCGATCACCGGCCTCGACGGCGAGCCGTTCACCTTCGTCGCCCGCTCGGCGACCCGCGCCCCGGCCAAACTCGCCGAATCGGTCACGCTACAGGTTGGCGACCCCACCTCGGTGCATCTGTTCCATCCCGTGAACGGAACGCGCATCGCGGACTAGGCTGATCACGCGAAGGCAGGCCCAGTCGGTACTCGCGGGATCCGGCCCCTTGTAGACCGGGAGACCGCCCGGCACCGGCTGCCGAAGGCTGATCCGGCGGGACCGCCGAGTGGGCGCCCGCCGGCGTCGGCAGTTGCCCTGACCAGGGGATATGAAGCCGGGGCGAAGAATATTGTTTCGCGACATCTCGTATGGCTACTCGGGGAAGAACGCCGGTGCTGGTTGCCGAGACAGCGATGATGATCGTGTTGGTGGCCCGCCTGCGGGATTCGAGTCCGTCATTTTCTCTGGCGGACACTCAGGACAGCGGGAAGGAAATAGACACATGTTGATGCTCACCCCCACCGCAATCGAGGTCGTTCGCAGCATTACGTCCGCGGAAGGGACGCCGGATGATGCCGGGCTGCGAATCTTTACCTCGGACGGTGCCGAGACGCTGCAGCTCGCAGTCGCCCCGGCACCGGCCGAACAAGACCAGATCCTGACTGCCGAAGGATCACGAATTTTCCTGGACCAGCAGGCCGCCGCCTATCTGGACGACAAGATCCTCGACGCCGGCCTGGACCCCAATGGCCAGGGCACCTTCGTCGTTGCCTCGCAGGACCAGGACATCTCGGGCAACTGAAGGTCGCAGTACTAGGCGGTGGAATCCGCACCCGCAGCGCGTGGTGACCGATGATCGGGTCGACCGGTTCATCGGGGGCCGCCGAGCGCGTCGAGGGTTTGTGCAGGGGTGAGAAGTGCGGGTTGATCCGCAGCGCCTCGGTCAGGGTTGCCGCGGCCCGGTCGGTGTCGCCCAGTGCCGCGAGGATCATGCCGCGATGGTAGGTGAGGGTGGCGCTGTGCCAGCCCAGGGCCGCCGCGCGGTCGGCGTGGCCGATCGCTTCGGCGTCGCGGCCGGCTTTGTGCAGTGACCAAGCGAGCACGTCGGTGGTGATGACGCTCTGTCGGCGGTCGAATTCCAGCTGCGCCAGCCGGACCGCCTCGACCGGGTCGCCGTGGTCCGCGGCGAGTTGGGCGGCATCCGCGTACTCGGTGGTCCCCTGCGCCGCGAGTATCCGATGTTGCTCGGAGACCTCCTGATACCTGGCGGCTGCTTCGGCGGGTCGGCCTGCCGAGTCGAGCAGTTCGCCGAACTCGATCAGGTACTCCGGCAAGGGTGTTCGGGCGGTCAGTGCCGTGTACAGCGTGATCGCCTGTTCGATATCGCCGCGGGCGGCGAGCACCTTGGCCCGGCCCTGCTGCAGTGCCGCGTTGTCCGGATTCGCCAAAAGACCTGAGCGGTACTGGGTTTCGGCCTCGTCGAGCTGCCCGGTGTTGAACGCGAGTTCGCCGAGGTGGTAGCGGCAGAAGGCGATCTGGTCGGCGGTGCTCGCCGCGGCGAGTGCCATCTGCAACGCGCTGCGGGCGTCGTCGGTGCGGCCGTGCAGTTCGAGGTTGTAGGCGGCGCGGGTGAACGACGGCACGCCGGGATGTAAGTCGAGCATCCGCTGGACCGCCGCGGTCGCGGCGTCGGTGTCACCGAGTTGGGTCAGCGCGTCGACCAGGACGCCGTACACATCGGCACTGTTCGGCCGCAGTGCGACGGCTTGTTCGGCGAAGCCGCGAGCGGCGGTGAAGTCGTGCCGGGCGTTGGCGAGTGCGCCGAGTCCGATCAGTGCTTCGGCATTGGCTTCGGGTTTCAGCGCCAGCGATCGGTCTAGTGCCCGCTGCGCCTCGCCGTAGTTGGCCGGGTCGCCGCTGATGCGGGCCAGTTCGACATAGGCGGCGCCGAGACCGGCCCAGGTGGTGGCATTGCCGGGCATTCGATCCAGTTGTATCCGCTTCTCTGCGATCTGTGCTGCCAACCCATCGGCGGGGCTGGTGTGGGCCGGGGCAGCGGTGGATGACCTGTTGGGCAGGAGTGCGGTCGTCCCCAGAATGGCGGCGATCAGGCCGGCGATGACGAGCAGGACGAGTGCGGTTTTACAGTGTGTGCGAGAACGACTTTGAGACATGGCGAACCTTCGGGGCATGCGGAGTTGAATGCAGGTGGGTGATCGTCCGGGTGGGCGGTGGTGTCGGTCCCGCCCACCCGGATAGGGATTGCCGGGTGAGGACCCGTCAGCCGACTCGTCGACGTCGCATCAGCAGCCAGCCGCCGCCACCTACCAGCGCGGCGGCACCGACACCGCCGGCGGCGATCGGCGTCCATGACATGCCGTCGTCGCCTTGCTGGGACGCGGCGGGTGCGATTCCGTTCGGCGACGTGGATGTGGCCGCGGGCGCGGTCTTGTCCCGCGACGGCAGCGCGACGTACGGGAAGTTGCCCGCGAACGACACGTCATTGGCATCGACCTTGTCCCCGGTCGCGAGTGCGTCGACCAATTTGCCGGTCTGCGCCGCGCCCACCATGGCCTGCACCGCGATATCGACCACATCGTCGGTCAGTCGCCGACCATTGGGGAATCCCTGCAGGTCACCGCCGAGTACGCCGAGCCGATTGGGCTGCGCCGTCACCGGCACCGACATATTCAGCCGCAGCATCTCCGACGGTTGGAACGCCAAGGGCTGGACGTCGGCGTTGAGAACCTGCGAGTTCAGGTCCGCCTGGATGGGCGGTGCGCTGTTGTCCAGTGTCGGAGCCTTTTTCGCGATTCCGGTAAGGAAGATCTCCACCAGGTCGTTGCGCGGGGTGGCCGGTGCCGGAACCTGGTAGATCGAGTTGATCAACTTCGGCAGCTCGGGATCGGTGACCCGCTGGACCACTTCCGGAATCGTCGCGTCCTTGCTCGGTGAAAGCCCGTTGAACGCGTCCTTCAGCCCGACCGGAACGACTACCTCGTTCACGAGTGGATTGCCGAGCCGCGACACCTGCACGAAGTCGCCGACCGGCGTGGTCGCACCGGGGCTCAGCTGCATCGAGCGGCGCTCGGTATCACTCCATACCCCGATCACCGGATTGCGCGCCGGGTCGTTCTTCAGCGCGAGATCGCGCATCGGCACCTGCAGCACAACAGTATTGACGTTGTACCCGCGCAGCGTATCGGTGCCGACCTCGGACAGGTTGCCGCCGTAGAGCAGGTCGAATACGCGCAGGTCGAGGAAGAACGGATCCTCCGCGGAACCGACGTACACCGTGCCGCCGCCGGGCAGCTGCTGGGTTGCCTCCTTGCGCAGCGCGCCGTAGTCGGGCATCGAGGCCGGCCCGGTGAACGAAGGCGCTGCTTGGCCGTGCGCGATCGGGCGCCAGTCGTTCACGCCCTGACTGATCGACAGCGTGTAGTTCTGGCGGAAGAGCAGGTTCTCGTCGCGCAGGCTGGTGACCGGTCCGTTGTTGTAGAGGAAGGTAGTGCCGCCGCGCCGATCGTCGGTCGTGAAGCTGACCCGGTAGCTGAGATCGGGTTTCCCGTTGCCGTCGTTGTCGATATTGAGGTCGTAGTTGGCCTCGGTGGCCCAGGGGTAGAAATTCGGTCCGCCATTGGGTTCCTGCAGCCCGAACCAATTGGCGATGATCGTCACCGTATCGGGCTTGTCGGGGCTGATGAACGCGTACACGTCGGTGTTGTCCACCGCCGGATCGGCGGCGATCAGCGGGGCTTCACGGTGGCTGGAAGCGTTGGCGATCGGCAGCGTGAGGCCGCCCGCGGTACCGCTGAGCACGACGACACCGACCGCCAAAAGAGCGCCGGCGGCACGACTTCGGATGCCGCGCCGAGATGTTCGGGACATGAGATTTCCTTTGATAGGAGACGGTGCAGCCAATGGTGAATGCGAGACCCGTCTCACTACATCGGTCGATCGACCTATCCCGGCAGACCGCATGCCATCGCACACCGCCCGACTCGGCTCGGCGCAGAGGTATCCCGAAACCAGCTGGCCGAGGGGCGCCTGTCGTAGGATTCCGCAGACAGCCGGTCGAGGTTCGGGACAACTACGAAGCCGATCAGGTGTTCGCCCAGCGAATACTGCAGGTCGCGCCGGACTCGCGAGCATTGGCCAAGATGAGCCGCCGATTTCTGCTGCAGGGCGTCCGCACGGCCGCCGAATCCGGTGTCCGCCAGTTCATCGATATCGGTGCGGGCGGTTCAGCGATCGACTTGTTCGGGGTAGCGGCGCCGTAGGCGGTGGATCGCATCGTTCATATGCTCGATGAGCAGGGTGCGGGCGCGGGGTTTGGGGCCGGCTCCGATCGCCTCGCGCAGGTCGACGTGTTCCTGGGCTTGTTCGCGCAGGTCCGGATACGTTGTTTGCAAGGCGCCCAGGCACATTCGGGTTTCGATGAGTAGGGTGCGGGCCGCGCGGACCAGGCGCGGGCTGCCCGCGCTGTCGACCAGGGCCTCGTGGAAGGCTTGGTCGGCATCGGATACGCCTGCGGCATTGCCGCTTTCGGCGTGGGCGCACATATCGGTGACGCTGGGGCCGAGGGCGGTGTAGGCGATATCGCGGCGGCCGTCGAGGATCAGGGCGAGCGCGCCGCCTTCGATGGCGGTTCTGGCCCGGTAGATATCGACGACATCGTCGACGGTCAGTTCGATGACGAAGATGCCGCGATTGCGGATGCTGTACAGCAGCCCCTCGGAGAGCAGCCGCTGCATCGCCTCGCGCACCGGACCGCGCGACACCCCGAACCGGGTCGCGAGGTCGGCCTCCCCGAGTTGGACGCCGGGCGCGAGATTGCCGCGCATGATGGCCTCGCGCAGTCGGTCGGCGATCATCTCCGCGGTCGACTGCTGGTGCACCGGCTCGAAATCAATGACCGACATAGGAGTGCCCTTCCGCGAAAAGAGTGCCGAGCGAAGCGGCCGGCGCGGTGCTGCCGACCAGTCGCAGGCCCTCCCAGATGGTGACCTGGTTGGCGGTCAGCACCGTCTTGCCAAGGGCGGCTTCCAGTTCCGGCAGTACCGCGAGGGTGTGCATCGCGGTGTCCGGAATCAGCAGCGCCTGCGCGTCGGGGTGATCGTTGGTCACCGCGAGCTCGCGTACCTGCGCGGGCGTGAGGGTGCCGACCTCGGCGGCGGTGTCGATACCCGCGCTCGACAGCGAAACCACCTCGATGCCGGCGTCGGCCAAGAACTCGACGAACAATCGCGCGACCTCGTCCGGATAGCTGGCGGCGATGGCGACGCGGCGCACGTCGAGTGCCCGCGCGGCCGCGACGAAGGCGAGGCTGGTGCTGGACGCCGGTACTTCCGCCGCGTCGGCCAAGGCGCGCGCCTGATCGCGCGCACCCTCCGGTCCATAGACGAAACTGCCCGAGGTGCAGGCCCAGACGACCGCGTCCGGTTGCTGCGGCGCGAGCAGCTCGGCGCCGTGGCGCAGCTTGTCCGGGCTGCCCAGATCCAGCAGTTCGGGAATGGCGTGCAGATCGGTGCCGTAGATGTGCGCCACGGGCAGTCGCGCGCCGAGGACCGCCGCGGCCAGCGGGTAGTCGTCCTCGGCCGCGTGGTCGGGATAGATGAAACCGACGGTGGGTGCCTGCATACTTCTTCCGATCAGAAAACGTTGAGTAGCCACTTCCCCGGACCGGTCATCGGCAGCTTCATCCGCCCCAGGCACGCCCACATGGTGAGCTGGTTCGCGGTGAGTACGGGCTTGCCGAGGGCCTGTTCGAGTGGCTCGATGACGTCATAGGTGGGCAGGTTGGTACAGCTGACGAAGATGGCCTGCGCCGCTGGGTCGTCGGCGCCGACGATGCGTTCGGCGATGGTGCGGTAGTTGACCTTCCAGATGCCGCCACCCAATCCGAGGTGGTCGGAACGGATTACCGTGCAACCGGCCTCGGCGAGGAAATCGTGCAGCTTGTGCGTGAGGATTTCGTCGTAGGGCGTGAGCACGGAGACGCGACTGATATCCAGATGCCGAATGGCCTCCACGAGTGCGCCGGAGGTGGTGACGGCGTCTTGCGCACCAGCCCGGCAGATGGTGTCGCGCAGGGACTTCTCGTAGTCGAGGCCCCTGATGAAGCTGCCCGAAGTGCACAGGTACGCAACAACTTCGGGCTCCACGTGCAATACGTCACGGGTCGCCGCGGTCAGGTGCGCGGGATTGGACACCAGCTCGGCCATCGCCATCGAAACCGGGACCGGTTCGTAGGGTGTGCGGGCGAGATGCAGGCTGACATCCAGCGGCGCCCAGCGCCAGAGCTCTCGTTCGAGCGCGAGGTCGAACGGCGCGATGATCCCGATACCCCGCTGTGCGACGGGACCTTCGATATCGGGAAAGCTGAGTTCCAATGCGGCCCCTCTCGCGCTCAGCCGGTAGACCTCCGAGAACGGTCGGATTGTTGACAATCATACGATGCGATTTTAGTGTGTCAATGTGGAACAGGGCCCGATTGTCACCGTCCTGCACAGTGACAGTGTGCCCGGCGCGGACCTCATGGCCCGGGTGGCGGGTCGGGCCGACGTGCGCTACACCGAAGCCTCCGGGCTCGCCGACGCCCTGCGCGGTGCCGAGGTGCTGTTCGTCTACGACTTCCTGACTCGCGCGGTGCCCGACGCCTGGCACGCGGCCGATCGGTTGCGCTGGCTGCATATGGGATCGACCGGGGTGGATCCGGTGATGTTCCCCGAATTGCGGGAAAGCGAGGTGGTCGTCACCAACACGCGCGGCGTATTCGACACGGCCATCGCGGAATACGTGCTGGGCCAGCTCCTCGGTTTCGCCAAGGATCTCGGCGGATCGCTGCGCTTGCAGCAGCGCCACGTTTGGCGCCACCGTGAATCCGAGCGGATCGTGGGCGCGACCGTCCTCATCGTGGGGACCGGCACGATCGGCCGCGCCATCGCGCGGTTGCTGCGTGCCGCCGGGATGACCGTGCGTGCGGTGGGCAGGCGCGCGCGGACCACCGACCCGGATTTCGGCAATATCGGCGCCGACCTGCTCGCGGAACTCCCCGCGGCCGACTACGTCGTGGTGGCCGCACCATTGACGCCGCAGACCCGGAAGATGTTCGATGCCAGGGCATTCGCCGCGATGAAACCGCATGCCAGGTTTGTGAATGTCGGGCGTGGGGAACTCGTTGTGACCGACGACCTCGTCGCCGCGCTCAGTGCGGGATCGATCGCCGGGGCGGCGCTGGATGTAGTGGATCCGGAGCCGCTGCCGACCGGGCATCCGCTGTGGGATCTGCCGAATGTGCTCATCACTCCGCACAATTCGGGTGACTTCATCGGCTGGCGCGCCGAGATCGTCACAGCGTTCACTGAGAACTTCGACAAATGGATCACTGGCCTGCCGTTGGACAACGTGGTCGACAAGGAGCTGGGGTACGTGCCCGGCTGAAGGAGTCATGCCATGACCTATCCGGACCTCAACAGCGCCACTCACCCCGCGGCGATGACCGCCGTCGAGTTGGTATCGGCCTACGCGGCCGGAACTCTGTCGCCGGTCGAGGCGACCGAAGCGATCCTGGAGGCCATCGCGGCCCGCGACGGCGCGTTGAACGCCTTCTGTCTGGTCGATCCCGATCGAGCACTGGTGCAGGCCAAGGAATCCGAGGCGCGCTGGAATTCCGGCTATGCCCGCGGCCTGCTCGACGGCGTGCCGATTTCGATCAAGGACATCTTCCTCACCGAGGGCTGGCCCACCCGGCGCGGCTCCACCTCGGTCGATCCGAGCGGACCCTGGCCGGTGGACAGTCCGGTCGCGGCCCGGCTGCGCGAGGACGGCATGGTGTTCCTCGGGAAGACGACCACACCCGAGATCGCGTGGAAGGCAGTCACCGACAGCCCGCTGACCGGTATCACTCGTAACCCGGCAGATCCTTCGACGACAGCGGGCGGTTCGTCGGGCGGCAGCGCCGCGGCGGTCGCGGCGGGCATGGGCCCGGTGTCGGTCGGCACCGACGGTGGCGGCAGTATCCGCATTCCGGCCGCGTTCTGCGGCATCGTCGGCTTCAAGCCGACGCACGGGCGGATTCCGCTGTATCCCGCGAGCCCGTTCGGTCCGCTGGCGCATGCGGGACCGATGACACGGACGGTCGAGGATGCGGCGCTGCTGATGGATATTCTGTCGCTGCCCGATCCGCGCGATCCGACCGCGCTGCCGCCCACCGTGACGACCTTCCGCGGCCAGATGCTGCGCGACGTGCGCGGGCTGACCGTCGCCTACTCGCCGACCCTCGGTTATGCCGAGGTCGACCCGGAGGTCACCGCCATCGTGGACGCCGCGGTGCGGCGGCTGGGCGAGGCCGAGCTGCGGGTCACCGCGGCCGATCCAGGCTTCGGTGATCCGCGCGAGGCGTTCGAAGTGCTGTGGGCCGCCGGTGCGGCGACCATGCTGGCGAAATTCCCGGACGGCACGCGCGAACGGATGGACCAGGGTCTGCGCGCGGTCTGGGAACGCGGCGAATCCGTCAGTGCCGTCGAATATCTCGACGCCCGCGCGGTAGCCGCCCAACTCGGCATCGCCATGGGCGCCTTCCACGCCACCTACGACGTGCTGATCACCCCGACGATGCCGATCGCCGCATTCGAGGCCGGCCACGATGTTCCACCGGGCAGCGACCTGACCAGCTGGCCGCAATGGACACCATTCACCTACCCCTTCAACATGACCCAGCAACCCGCGATCAGCATCCCCGCAGGCACCACCCGCGCCGGCCTACCGGTCGGCCTCCAAATCGTCGGACCACGCCACTCCGACGACCTCGTCCTAGCCCTCGCCCGCTACGCCGAACACGTCCTCGCCTCCTGAAACCCCAGCTGGACAAGCGATCACCATGCGCTGGTGCAGGCAAACGTCGACCCTGCACCAGCGCGTGCTCGACATTGCCGGGGGCTGTGGATCTAGCGGTGTTTCCGGCCTGATTCGCTGACTGATGTTCACCGGGAAGGTGCCGTGATGACGACAGCGACTGTGATGCGTGACGTGGCCTGGGGCGCGGGGTGGATGTTGTGTTGTCGGCGATCGTGATGTGTGCCGCCGCCGCGATATTCAGGTATCGCGGCGGCGGCTGTTTCGGGTGCGAGGGTAGTTCCGAGTCGATTTATGCGCGGGCGAAGGCGAGGGTTTCGCCCTGGACGCCGTGTAGCCACAGCGTGTTGCAGGCAGTGGCGAGGTCGGTGAGGCCGGTTTCGATGGTGGCGAAGACATTGCCGGGGACCCAGCCGACGTCGCCGTTGAGAAGTAGGTTGTTGCGGCCGTAGAAGAGGGCCAGGTCGGTTGCGCCCTGCTCGTGGTGTGCGGTCGAGCCGGGCTCGTAGCCGTAGGCGGGGTTGCCGATCTCCCACGGTTCGAAATCGAACAGGCACACATCGCCGGGGATGGGGGTGACGGTCGGGTTCTCGCGGTGCGGGGCCGCGCCGATCCGGGGTACGAGGGTGTACACCTCGTTGCGGGCGTACTTGGCGTGGAATGCATCGCCCTCCTGCGGCAACGCATTCCAGACCGCGTCGCATGTCCTGGGCGCTTCCGCGTCGAGCAGGCGGGCGCGGCAGGTCACGCCCGCCTTGGTCAGCGTGATGGTGATGTAGCGGGTCATCGGTCCTGCTTCCTGGCCATCGCCGGTGAGCTGGGCGGGTAGGGGGCAGTGCTGCGTAAGGTTTTACAGCTCGGCGAGAACTGCCGACCAGATCGCGAGCGCGTCGTCGATCTGAGTGTCGGTCACGATCAGCGGCGGGATCATCCGCACCACGTTCATATGCGCACCGCAGGTGAGCAGCAGCAGACCCTTCTCGACCGCGAGCCGTTGCGCGGCCGTGGCGGTTGCGGTGTCGGGTTCGCCGGTCGCGGTGGTGAATTCGAGGCCCGCGAGCAGTCCGAGACCACGGATATCGCCGATCGCCTTGGTGGCACTCGCGCGCAGGCCCGCGAGTAGCTGCGTGCCGCGCGCGGCGGCGTTGTCCACCAGTCCTTCGGATTCGATGACGTCGAGCGTGGCGATCGCCGCCGCGCAGGCGACCGCATTGCCGCCGTAGGTTCCGCCCTGGGATCCCGGCCATGCCTTGGCCATCAGTTCGCGCGGTGCCGCGATGCCCGACAACGGGAATCCGCTGGCCAGGCCCTTGGCGATGGTGATGATGTCGGGCCGGACTCCGAAGTGCTGATGTCCGAAGAACTTTCCGGTCCGGCCGAAGCCGGTCTGGATCTCGTCGAAGACGAGCAGGATGCCGTGCCGGTCCGCGCGTTCGCGCAGCCCACGGAAGAACATGCTGTTGCCGGGGATGTACCCGCCCTCGCCCAGCATCGGCTCGACCACGAACGCGGCGGTCTCGGCGGGGGAGGTGACGGTGGCGAAGAGATAGTCGAGCTCGCGCAGCGCGAAGGCGGTGGCCTCCGCCTCGGTCCAGCCGTAGCGGAACGCGGTGGGAAACGGTGCGACGTGCACACCGGACATGAGTGGGCTGAATCCGGCGGAGAAGCGGGTGCCCGAGGTCGTCATGGTCGCCGCCGCGACGGTGCGGCCGTGAAATCCGCCGTGGAAGACAACGATATTCGGCCGCCCGGTCGCCTGGCGGGCCAAGCGCAGCGCGGCCTCGATCGCCTCGCTGCCGGAGTTGGCGAAGAACAGCGAGTCCAGACCTTCGGGCAGCACGGTGCCGAGCCGTTCGATGAGCTGGAGCATCGGTCGATGCATGACGGTGGTGTATTGGCCATGGATCAGGCTCGCGACTTGGGCTTGGGCCGCGGCGACCACACGCGGGTGACAGTGCCCGGTGCTGGTCACGCCGATGCCCGCGGTGAAGTCGAGATAGCGCCGTCCGTCGGTGCCGTACAGGTAGCAGCCCGCACCGTGATCGACGGTGACCGGGGTGGCTTGTTTGAGGACGGGGGATAGCTCGGTCATAGTGATCCGCCTCCCGGGGAGCGAAGCTACAGATTGTCGGATTGTTGACAATATGAATATCATGGGCGCTGGGGTCGCAGCAATGGCCGGAGGCTGCGTCAGCAAGGAAAGGAGCCCCTGCCATGCTCACCGAGACCACCCTGACCGCGGCGGAACGCGCCGCGATCGACTCTGTGCCAACAGGTCTGTACATAGGCGGACAATGGCGCGGCGGGTCCGGCTCGCTGCCGGTCACGGATCCGGCGACCGGACAACTGCTATGCGAGGTGGCCGACGCCGACGCGATCGCCGGACTGGAAGCGCTGGCCGCCGCCGATCACGCCCAGGCGGAATGGGCGCGCACGCCGCCGCGGCAGCGCAGCGATATCCTGATGGACGCCCACCGGGCGCTACTCGCCGACACCGAACGTCTCGCATTGATCATGACCCTGGAAATGGGCAAGCCGCTGGCCGAAGCCCGGGGTGAAATTGCCTATGCCGCCGAGTTTTTCCGCTGGTTCGCCGAGGAGGCCGTCCGTCTCGACGGCGGCTACCTACCCGCGCCCGCGGGCGGATCGCGCTTCCTGGTGACCAGGCAGCCGGTCGGGCCCAGCCTGCTCATCACGCCGTGGAATTTCCCGCTGGCCATGGGCACCCGCAAGATCGGACCGGCACTGGCCGCTGGGTGCACCTGCGTGGTGAAACCCGCTGAGCAGACACCACTTTCGATGTTGGCGCTGGCCGACATCCTGGATCGGGTCGGTGTGCCCGCCGGTGTCGTGAATGTGATCATCACCGCCGACCCGAGCGCGGTGATGACGCCGCTCATTCTGGACAGTCGCTCCCGCAAGCTGTCGTTCACCGGCTCGACCGCCGTCGGGAAATCGCTGCTCGAACAGTGCGCGCGGACCGTGATGCGCACGTCGATGGAGCTCGGCGGCAACGCGCCGTTCATCGTGTTCGACGACGCGGATCTCGACGAGGCCGTCGAGGGCGCGATGGCGGCGAAGATGCGCAATATCGGGCAGGCGTGTACTGCGGCGAATCGAATCTTCGTGCAGCGCAACGTCGCCGAAGAATTCGCCGCGCGACTGACCGCTCGCCTGGCGGCGCTGCCGGTGGGGCGCGGCACCGAACCGGGTGTCGTCGTCGGTCCGCTCATCGATGCCGCCGCGGTGGCGAAGGTGGAGAGTCTGGTCGCCGACGCCCTCGGTCGAGGCGCCACCGTGCGCACCGGCGGCGTCGCGCTGGACGGCCCGGGGAACTTCTATCCCGCGACGGTACTGACCGATGTCCCGGACGACGCCGAGATGTGCCACACCGAGATCTTCGGACCGGTCGCGGCGATCGGCGTCTTCGACACCGAAGCCGAGGTCATCTCCCGCGCCAACGACACGCCATACGGATTGGTGAGCTACGTCTTCACCGAAAATCTGCGACGCGGATTGCGGGTCTGCGAGGCGCTGGAATCCGGGATGGTGGGGTTGAATCAGGGGGTCGTATCGAATCCGGCCGCCCCGTTCGGCGGTGTGAAGGAATCGGGGCTCGGCCGCGAAGGCGGGCTCACCGGCATCGACGAGTTCCTGGAGACCAAATACATCGGAGTACGACTGTGAATGCTGCATCGCGGAGCGATTCCATGAGGGGTGGTGGTCGGGTGACGGGTGGGCACCGGATCGCGACTATTCCTGGGGACGGCATCGGTGTCGATGTCACCGCCGAGGCCGTCGGAGTGCTCGACGCGGTGCTGCCCGGCATCGAATGGACCGAATTCGACTGGTCGTGTGAGAACTACCTGCGCACCGGTGCGATGATGCCCGCCGACGCGCCCGAACTGCTGGCCGGATTCGACGCGATCCTGCTCGGCGCGGTCGGATTTCCGGGCGTTCCCGACCATGTGTCGCTGTGGGGTCTGCTGATTCCGCTGCGCCGTGCCTTCGGCCAGTACGTGAACCTGCGTCCGGTCCGGCTGCTGCCGGGCACCGAATCGGCATTGCGCGATCGCACCGCCGACGACCTGGACATTCTGATCGTGCGGGAGAACTCGGAGGGTGAATACTCCGCCATCGGCGGCATGCACAATCCGGGCCGCCCGGACGAATTCGTGCTGCAGGAATCGGTTTTCACGCGGGTCGGCTGCGAACGGATCATCCGCTACGCCTTCGAGCGGGCCGCCGAACGCAACGGCCGGTTGTGCTCGGCCACCAAGTCCAACGGCCTGCTGCACTCGATGCCGTACTGGGACAGCATCTTCGAGCGAATCGCGGCGGAGTATCCGCAGGTGTCGACCCGGCAACTGCATGTCGACGCGCTGGCCGCCGAGATCGTGCTGCACCCGGATCGGCTGGATGTGATCGTCGGGTCGAATCTGTTCGGCGACATACTGTCCGACCTCGCCGCCGCTGTCACCGGTGGGCTCGGTCTGGCCCCATCGGGCAATATCAATCCCGATCGCACCGCGCCCTCGATGTTCGAAGCGGTGCACGGCAGCGCGCCCGATATCGCCGGGCAGGGCATCGCGAATCCGGTCGCGCAGATCCTCGCCGGAGCCATGCTGCTGGAGCATCTCGGCGAGCAGCACGCCGCCGCGGCCGTGGACCGCGCGGTGTGCGACGTGCTGCGCGAAGGTCGTATCCGCACACCCGATCTCGGCGGCACCGCGACGACCGGTGATCTCGGCAGCGCCATCGCGCACCGTGCGGCCGAGCTGGCTGATCTGTTCGAGCGACCTGCAAGCAGTCGCTAGCGCTGGTTCTTTCGAGCGACCTGCAAGCAGTCGCTACCGCTGGTTCTTTCGAGCGACCTGCAAGCAGTCGCTAGCGCAGTGGCCGCGATATCGGCAGCCGAACCCGGCGACGTCGAGCGTTATGTCGTTCGCGGTCAACAGCTTTCGAAATACCCGTGCGGACACCGGTCAAACCTCCGGCAGCTGTGCATCGGCCGGTCGGCAAATACGGCGAGTTTGCCGCACGTGTGCGGCCGATCGGGTTCGTCATCCGAGCGTAAAGAACTCGACCAGGTCATCGCAAAGTTCATTCGCCACCATGGGTCGACTCGCGGTCGGTACGGCGGGTAGAAGGGAAGTCGGGTCATGCGGATCGAATTCGGGGGTGCGCGCGGGCGTTTGCGCCGCGCGATGGCCGTCGCGGTGGCCGCGGCCACCCTGGTGGTGGTGTCGGGCTGCGGCCTGGGCGGCGACGATGCGGCGGCGGTGACCTACGAGGACGCGAAGTCCTCGGGCAAGATCAAGGTCGGTTTCGCCAACGAAGCGCCGTGGGCCTTCCTCGGTGCCGACGGTCAGCTGACCGGATACGCGCCGACCGTGGCGCGCGCGGTGTTGAAGCGACTCGGCATCAACGAAGTCGAGGGCGTGGTCACCGATTTCGACGGACTCATCGACGGGGTGCGGGCGAAGAACTACGCCTTCGTGGCGGCCGGTATGTTCATCAATCCCAAGCGGTGCGAGAGTTCGGCCTTCGCCACCCCCGATTACCAGGTGGGATCGGCCTTCCTGGTGCCGGCGGGCAATCCCCGCAAGATCAATCGCTTCGAGGACATCACGCGCGAGAACGTCCGGATCGCCACCCTGGGCGGCGCGGTCGAGAACGGCTACGCGCAGACCTCAGGTGTGCCATCCCAGCTCATCGAGCCGATGGCCAAGCAGGACGACATCCTGCGTGCGGTGCGCAACAAGGACGTCTACGGTGCCGCGATGCTCGACGTCACCGCCGCGTGGCTGGTGAAGAACAATCAGGACGCCGAGCTGGAGGTCGGCCCGTCCTTCCGATTCGGCAACAAGCCGGACGTTGGCACGTTCAACTTCCGTATCGGCGACGACAAATTCCGCGAGGACTTCAACCGCGAGCTGCGCGCACTGCACGAAAGCGGCGAATGGTTGAAACTGGTGGAGCCGTTCGGTCTGACCAAGGCGAACGAAGCCGATCCGGCGGCCACGGCCGAACAGTACTGCGCGGCTTGACCCCTCGTGTCGTCGAACTTCTCGATCTATCTCGACCGGGTCCTCGAGGGGCTGCCCTTCACGGTGTGGGCGGCGGTCGGCGGCATCGCGCTGACCGTTGTGCTGTCCTTTGCCGCCGGGATCGCGATGCTGTCGCCGTCGCTGCCGGTGCGGTTCGTCACCCGCCTCTATGTCGAGGGTTTTCGAGGCAGTTCGGAGGTGGTGCAGCTGTTCTTCTTCGCGGTGGCGATACCGATCTTCTTCGGGGTATCGCTGGGGGCGACGGCGAAGGGGCTGCTGGTGATCGGCATCATCGTGCTCGGCCTCAATCACGGTGCCTATGGTGCCGAGATCGTCAGGGGCGCAATCCGATCCGTGCCGCAGGCGCAGGTCGAGGCCGCCATCGCGGTGAATCTGTCACCGGCGCAACGCATGTGGCGAGTGATCCTGCCGCAGGCGGTGGTCGAGATGCTGCCCTCGTTCAACAATCTGTTCATCCAGCTCGTGAAAGCGACTGCGCTGCTGAGCTTTATCGCGGTGCCCGAGGTGTTCAAGAAGGCCGATGAACTGCGTGCGGTGCCCGCGTTCTCCCGTGAGCTCGGTCTGATCTATGGGATCCAGCTCGTCGTGTACCTGCTCATCGCGGTGGCGATCACGCTGATCATGCGGGTACTGGAGTGGCTGGCGGCCCGGCGGGTCGGGCGGCGGCCGAAGCGCGCGAGCATCCGGCTCTCGGCGCGGGTGGGGGTCTGATGGCGAAATGGCGGTGGGACCGCTTCTTCGACGCCTTTCCCTTCATCTGGGACGGGCTGCTCGTCACGATCCAGTACACCGTGCTCGGATCGCTGGTCGCGTATGTGCTCGGTCTGATCATCGCGGTCATCCGCCGGTTGCAGATTCCGATCGTCGACCAAGTGCTGTGGGCATTCGTCGAATTCATCCGCAGCACACCGCTTTTGGTACAGGTGTTCGTGCTCTACTGGGTGGTGCGCCCGGACCTGCTCGGCGGGTTGTCGATCGATACCCAACGTCTGGTGGTCGGTGTGACCGCGCTCGGCGTGCACTATGCCTGCTACACCTCGGAGGTGTTCCGTGCGGGCATCGATGCGGTGCCCGCGGCGCAATGGGAAGCGGCCACCGCGTTGAACCTGCCGCGAACGCGCACCTGGACCGACGTGATCTTGCCGCAGGCGGTGCCGCGGGTACTGCCCGCCCTCGGCAACTACACGATCGCCATGTTCAAGGAGGTACCGCTGCTGTCCTCGATCGTCATCCTCGACATGGTCTACCAGGTCAAAACCGAGTATGCGGCCGATACCGGTGGCGCCGGACCCGAGGCGTGGTTCGCGGTCGGCCTGACCTTCCTGGCACTGAGCTACCCATGCTCGATCCTGGTACGAAAGTTGGAACGACGTGTCGAAAAGGTCTGAACCGATGATCGCGAGCTCGACCGATGCCCCGATGATCCGGTTCACCGATGTGGAGAAGCGCTACGGGACCACGGTGTGCCTGGACAAACTCGACTTCTCGGTCGCGCCAGGAGAATTCGTCACGCTGATCGGGCCGTCCGGCTCGGGCAAGACCACCATTCTGCGCCTGCTGATGGGCCTCGAGCGGATAGACGCGGGCACCATCGAAGTCGGCGGCGAATATCTGAGCCACCGACAACGCGGCGACAAACTCGTTCCCGCCGACGAGGCGCATCTGCGCCGAGTGCGCCGCAAGATCGGCATGGTCTTCCAGCAGTTCAATCTGTTCCCGAATATGACCGTACTGCGCAATATCACCGAGGGCCCGATCCGTGGCCTCGGAAAGTCCAAGGACGAGGCCGAACAGCGCGCCCGGGAGCTGCTCGAACTTGTCGGCCTCACCGACAAGATCAACGCCCGCCCCGCTCACCTCTCCGGCGGCCAGCAGCAGCGTGTAGCCATCGCCAGAGCGCTCGCCATGGACCCCGAAGTCCTACTGCTGGACGAGGTGACCTCCGCGCTGGACCCGGAACTGGTAACCGGAGTCCTGCACCTGCTGGCCGATATCGCCGCAACCACCGAGATCACCTTCCTCTGCGTAACCCACGAAATGCGCTTCGCCCGTAAGGTTTCCGATCGCGTAATGATGTTCGATGCCGGACGCGTACTCGAGGACGGCGACCCGGACCAGATCTTCACCGCCCCCCAACAGGACCGAACCCGCGATTTCCTGCGCGCGGTACTGGACGAACACTGAGTTATCTATCGCGCGGTAGCTCGAACAGTCCCGCGCGAGCGCCGGTCAAGGCCAGGCGGGCGGCGGAGTCGGCGGTGTCGTCGGTCACTTGTTCCCGAGTAATGAGTGTGCGGAAGTAGATCGGCGCGACGAGCGCCTTGACGAGTTCGGCCGCATCGGTGTTCGCGGGCAGCTCGCCGCGTTCGACGGCGCGGCCGACCACGGGTAGTGCTTGCCTGATGCGGTCGCGAAAGATGTGCCGGACGACATCGGGTGGCCGGGCGGACCCGGCTGTCTCGGAGAGTAAGACGGCCAGAACGGCTTGTCCCCCTGGGCTTTTCAGCCACGTGACCAGACTGCGCGCCAATCCCCGCAGATCCGTGTCGATGGAACCCGTATCGGGGATGGGGATTTCGGCCGTGACGCTCTCGGCCAGCGCGTCGGCGATCAACGCGTCGCGCTCGGGCCAGCGGCGATACACCGTCGTCTTGTGCACGCCCGCCCGTCGCGCGACATTCTCGACGTTGAAGGCGGCGTACCCCTGCTCACCGAGTTCGCGCACCGCCGCATCCAATACGGCGGCACGAACCTTCGGCCCACGTCCGGGTGGCGCGACGGAACTCATTGCAACTCCTTGTTGCGATATCGGGTCGATCCGGGCATGCTCATCGTATCGCAACTATGAGTTGCAATATCGATGACGGGAGTCCCCATTGCTGTCCAAACTCGTCCGCGCGGCGGCGTTGTTGTTCCCCGGCCTGCTGGCCGGAGCCTTCGGATACGGCGCGGTCAACGTCCTGTACGCATTTCGGGAGGTACCACTCGACGTTCGCTTCACCTTCCATACCGCGCTCATGCGGGTCAACGGTCCCGTGATGCAGATTCTCATGGGCCTGACCGTGCTGAGCACCTTGGTCTTGGCGGTGCGCTCGACATCACGCGCACGTCGATTGTCCGCCGCCGCATCGGCATTGGCCGTGACCTCGTTTCTCGTCACACGGTTGGGCAACGTGCCGATCAACCAGAAGATCAAGGTCTGGGCGGTGAGCGGGCCGCCGAGCGACTACGCCACCATCCTGCACCGCTGGGAATTGTTCCACTTCACCCGAACCGGCTGCGCTCTGATCGCTTTTGTCCTGGTGATCGCTGTCGTTGTCGGATCGCGGGACGATGAAGGTCGGCCTGCGGGGGAGGTGGGTCCGGCGTGACGCGAGATTGTTTGCTGATGTGGTGCTGAAGGTCTCGTGAATGGCTCACATCGGTGGGCTGGGCGGTCTACCGTCATGATCCATGACGCGTCGTAGACGCTGGCTGGCAGCGATCGCGGTTCCCGCGGTCGCGCTACTGGTGAGCTGCACATCATCGACGAAAGACGGGGTGGAGAGCGCGGCGTCGACGACGTCGGAGCTGGCGCCGAACCAGGTTGTCGGGCTCGCGCTGCCGGACCGGGCCGTTGCGGTAGGGCAGCTGGATGGGCTGATCGAATCGCTGATGGCGGATTCCGGGATTCCTGGGATGGCGGTTGCCGTGGTGCACGGTGCGAAGACGGTGTACAGCAAGGGTTTCGGTGTTCGCGAAGTCAAGCGCGACGAGAAAGTCGATCCCGACACGGTGTTCCAGCTCGCTCCGTTGGGCCGTCGCAGTTACCCGACGATCGACTTCATCCAATCGATGACGGCGGCATGGTAGTCGGCGGTGTTCCGGGCCAGGTTCACCGAATGTCCACTGCCCGGCAGGACGAAGGTGCGCAACCGCGCCGCGGGGCTGAAGAAGGGCGCCTCCGCGGCCTGCAGGGCGGGGGCATCCGCGCAGATCGAGTAGGCGGGGCCACACGACAGGCGGTCCAAACTGCCGTTGACGATAAGGGTGGGGGCGGTGATGAGGCTGGACATACCGGGGAGGGTGGACATCAAGCCGTCGGGATATTCGGTGAGCGAGAAGGTTTCCTTGGTCGCCTCATCGATCGCGAGCACCTGCGGATCGACGTTATCGGGTCCGAAAAAATCGTGTAACCGCGCGCCGGGTCGCGTCACGAGATAGCCGGAATCGTAACCGCGCCCGGCGAATTGAGGATCCGCGACCGCCTGGTAGTAGGTGCTGATCACGCCGAGAACTTCAGGGATGTTCAGGGCGTGCGAGTATCCGGTGAGCAGTACGCCGTCGACATCGTGGTAGTTGGTCGCCTCCATGACGGAGGTGCCCGAACTCAGCGAGTGGCCGCCGGTGACCACCTTGCTGAAGGGTTGTGCGCCCCCGAGTCCGTGGCGCAGCGCTTGGACGATGTCGTGCAGGGCCTGCGCGGTCGCGGTCGCGGTGAGCGACATGCTCGTGGGACGGCTGCTCGCGCCGTTGCCGAGTCGATCGGCGACCAGCGTCGCGTAGCCGGCGGCGTTCATCGCGCGGCGGAAATTGTAAGTCTCTGGGGCGTAACCGAAATCCCAGTAGGAGGCGTTGTAATTGGAACCCGCCATCAACACCATGACGGTATCCGTCGGTCGGTCCGGTGGCAGGCACAGGGTCGCGGCCAAGGTCCCCCCCGGTACCGGGAAGGAGACCTGCTGGCAGCGATCCGGCGACGCCGCCGGATCGGCATGGGCCGCACCCGGTGTGAGGCACAGCAGTGCCGCTGCCGCGGCTGCTGCCATTGCCCGGACTGAGGTTCGCACGCGACGCGCTCCCTGTACTGGTGTTTGTCGAAACCGTGAAGTGGTCCAATGCCGCGCCATCTTCTGGCGAATCACGATACCGCACACAAGGATCCGTAGCCATGCCATAGCGAGAAGCGGATGCGATCTACGATGCACTGCATGGGTTCGCGTGGTGTGCATTTTGTCGGCAGTTTTCCTGGGGAGAATACGGACGACGCAATGCGGGCGATGCTCGACGCCGCGGGACCTCGGTTACGCGCGCTGCCGACCGGTGAGACGCGTCGCTACGAGTGGTACATCCAGCCGATCATCGAGGACCTGGTGTCGCAGGGTGTGCTGGAAGTGAAGAAGCCGGGCACGTGGCAGACGAGTCGGGACCGCACCATCCATCGTGTCCCACACGGTAAGGAGCTGACCGGCGACATGATGGAGCTCGGTTATCTCGGGGAGGCCGAGGAAGCGCTGCCGATATTCCAAGGTCTGCGCGCGGCGCGGGATCTGCCCGAACTCGCCCTCCAGATCGGCATGCCGACCGATTTCACATTGACGTTCATCGCCACGGGCGTTTCCGGTATCCGGTCGCACCGCAAGGCGTTCTACGACGCCACCGTGCGCGATATCGCGGCCGTCCACGAACTCGTCGGCGAGGACGTCGTCGTGCAATTGGAGGCCACCGCCGAAATGGTGCTCATGGCGAAGTCGCAGCCAGTGCATCGGCGGGTGGAGGCGGCATTGGGATTGGGCCGTGGGATCGCCGAGCTGGCCGCGTCGGCTCCCGCGGGCACTCGGTTCGGGGTGCACCTGTGCCTCGGCAGCATACGCAATAGGGCACGCACGGCGATGCGCGATCTCAGACCTTTCGTGGAACTGGCCAATTCCGTTGTCCGGCATTGGCCGTCGGGTCGACCGCTGACCTACATCCATGGCCCGCTCGCGGCGGGAGATATTCCGCCGTCGACGAACCCCGAGTTCTATGCACCCTTGGCCGAGCTGTCCCTGCCCGAAGGCACCAATTTCTACGCGGGATTCGTCCACGAAAGTCCCACCGTGGCACAGCAGTTGGAGACGCTGCGGATGATCGAGAACGCACTCGGCCGACCGGTCGATGGTGTCGCCAGCGCATGCGGTCTCGGCCGTCGTCCACGTCCGATCGCCGACGCGCTCGTGGTACGCGCCGATACGCTGGCCGCGGGCGGGTCTTAGGGCTTGCGACCGACTCCGCCGAGCAACACCAATTTGGTGCTCGGCAGGTCGTCGGCCAGCCACTCCTGCACCGGTACCAGACCGGGTTCGACCACCTCCAAGTCGTCGAGGAAGGCGGCCACCTCGGCTGGGGTTCGATATTGGACCTGAGACGAACTACCTACGGTATCGCTCGACGACTGGTCAACGAAGTCCGGATGCGTTTCGGAGGATCCGTGGGTGAAGACCAGGAGGCTGCCCGGCGCCATCACGTCGCGGTATCGCGCGATGATCTGGAACGGATGTTCGTCGTTCATTACGTAGTGCAGTACACCGATTACCAGAATCGCGACCGGCTGGTCGAAGTCGATATCGGCTTCGGTCCGGCACTTCTCGATGATCTCGTCCGGACGGCGCAGATCACCGAGCAGCGATGTCACACCGGTCGTTCCGGACAACAGGACGTTGGTGTGCGCGTACACGACCGGGTCGTAGTCGATGGACGCCACGCGTGCCGACGCGTCGACCTTCTGCGCGACCTCGTACACGTTGGGCGAGTGGGGGATACCCGCACCGATATCGATGAACTGCCGAATGCCTGCCTCGGCCGCCGTTTGCACGGCATTGAGCAGGAACTTGCGCACGAACCAGGCCAGGGTCTTGGTATCCGGGGCGACTGCGAGCATCCGCTCGGCAACCTTCTGGTCGACCGCATAGTTGTCCTTGCCGCCGAGCATATAGTTGTATATGCGGGCTGCGTTCGGCTTGCCTGGATCGACGCCTGCCGGTACCCGATCGGCCTTCGCCACCGTACCTCCCTCGATATCCTGGCCACATCGTAACAAGCCATTACGCAACTGATTCGGTCTTCAGTGCTCAGCATTCCATCCAGAACAGAGTAGGTCGATGGATTCGATGCGATTACCGGCGGTAGCGAAGAAATGTTGCTCGGCGATGCGTGCCGCGTCCGGGGAGTCCTTGGGACACATCCGAATTCGCCGGCCCAGATAGAGCGTCGCGCCGATGCGGCCAGCGATGGTGTCGAGAAGTTCGAAGGTGTCCGCGCCGCCGAACCAGTGCTCGAAGCCGACGTTGGCAGCTTCGGCGCCGGTGGTGTCGAAGGGGCCGGGTGGGATCAGGCCGCGCGAAATAGGATCGGCGGATGAGCGCCGAGGACCCGGCAACGGAATCAGGCAGTCGACAGGTAACCGTCGGGAGCCCGGTTCGGCGGCTCTCACCTGCGTTGGACTCGCTATGGCGGGCGCTATATGAAAGATTCTCGGCAGGGCGGGCTGTGCAGCGCGTGCGGGTGGGACCGCTGGACGTCGAGCAGCAAGGGGCAATCGCGGATCTGTTCGGGGCTGTACGACTGCCGGGCGAACACGCCACCATTTCGGTGGCCGACCTCGATGCCGTACTCAATGAGGTAGTCGGCTGCACGGCATACGAAGTCGTCGAGCAGCTGGTGGGGCCGATCGGCGATCGTGCCGCCGAACGTCGAAGCGCGGCAGAAGAGCGAAACCGCTTGTGGGCGTGGCTGTCCGAACACGAGGTCGTGCGAGCGCAGCCCGCTCTGGAGACGTGGGTGGCATCGACGCGGCGGAACGGACTCATCGAAGGATCGGTCGAACGGACGCGCGCGGTGCTCGATCAGGCCCTCTGCGTTCTGGACGAATTACCTGGTGTCGGAACACCTCTGCCCGTGTTTGCCGACTCGGTGCTCGGCGATCCCCATGGCCTCGATGAGGGCACACGATTGCACACGATGGTGGTCCGGGCATTGGTTGCGGTCTATGGCATCGCGGCACCGTCGGATGCCGGTGAACTTCGTGCCTTGTGGGATCACGCCGGTATCGCCGACGACGAGTTGTCCTCCACTGTGCTGTCCGCTGGGCTGCGTATCACCACAGCAGGCGACGCGATCGGGAGGATTCTGCACATTTGTGCGGAGGCCGGGCAAGCCGCCGCGCTCACCTTGCAGCAGCTTCGCGCATGCTCACGCATTGTCGGCGTGCCGACTCGGGTCTGGGTGGTCGAGAATCCGAGCCTGCTTGCGTTGGCGCTGACCAGATTCGGCACTCGATGCCCGCCGATGATCTGCACGTCCGGATGGCCGAGCAGTGCTGGTGTGCGGTTGCTCCAGCAATTGGCCTCGGCGGGTGCCGAACTGCACTATCACGGCGATTTCGACGGCGAAGGACTGCGCATCGCGGCCAACATTGTCGCCAGGGTCGGTGCCATTCCCTGGCGGATGAGCAGCGCGGACTACCTCGCCGCGGTGGGCGGTGCGGGTCCGTCCGTCGGGCGGGTGACACCGGTGCCGTGGGATCCGGACCTGTCGGGACACATGATTCGAGTCGGAACGGCGGTGCCGGAAGAGCGCGTCGCGACCGTGTTGCTCGACCAACTCGCGCAGGAGCAGGCGCAGTGAAGCCGAGCCCGGACCGCATGTCGGTACTGAGGTCTAGTGTGGGCGGCTGTACCACCAGTCCAGGGGAGGCGCCGTGGACCCGATCCGTGTTCCGCCCGAGATGTTCCGCTTTACCAGCGGAGATCGCGCCGGGCTATACGTGTCGGTGCTGCACGCCTTCGGCGAGGCCAACGAGCGACTGATAACGGCGCTTGGCATCGATGACATCCGAGCCCGGCTCCGCTCGGTCGGATGGCTGGAAGCGCTCGAGGACGACGACCTGACCGCGGCATTGGATCAGCTGCGCACCTGGAAGCTCGTCGACGTTATCCAGAACCACTCCGAGAACTACCGGACCGCCAGCGAATACGAACGCCGCAACCTGCAGTACTCGCTCACCCGGCAGGGCGAGGCCGCGTTCGCCGGTGTGATCCATGCGATGACAGTGCTCGCGTCGACCGGCGCGCTGCAGACCGCGGTGCTGGACGCGATCTCCGATCGACTACGTGACCTGATCGAAGAGTTGGAGTCGGGTACCGACCGGCGCGTGTTCAGCACGCTGAGTGAACTCGAGTCGCATCTCGAGGCCTTGCGCGGAAACACCAAGCAGTTCAACGGAGAATTGCAACGGCTGTTGCGGGCCGAAGGCGCGGACTTGGCGGTGTTCCATGAGGTCAAGGCCGCCACTGTCGCCTACCTCCAAGAGTTTCTCACCAACATCGAGCACCGAAGACATGCGATAACCACCCGAATCCGTGCGATCGATGATTACGGCGTCGGACGGATGCATCATCGCGCTCTGATCGGCGCCGAGCTGCCACAGCTGACCGGCACCGATCCCGGGTTAGCGTGGTTGGAGCACCGCCGGGCGCGCTGGGAGGGTCTACAGGCATGGTTCCGGCCCGCCGACGGTTCGGCGCCTCGCATCGAACAACTCCATCTCGTCGGCCGCAAGGCGATCATCACGCTGCTGCAGGTGCTCGACCGGATCACCGAGTCACGCAGGCGTTCCAGCAGTGCCGTAGCCGACTTTCGTCAGCTGGCCAGATGGTTCACTGTGGTGCCGGATCAGGATGATCTGCATCGGCTGTGGTCGACGGCATTCGGGCTGAGTTCAGCACGGCACGCCCACCTGGCACACCCTGATCCTGAACTGGTGAGCTCGACATCCGCGTGGTCTGCGGCGCCGCCGGTCGAGGTGTCCCCGCTGCTGCGCACAGCCGGTCGGACGGAACGCTTCAGCCGGACCGGCCGTATACGGGATGTGTCCGCGATCAAAGCCGCGCGCGCCGGACAAGCCGCTGCCGAGCGCGCCGAGCTGGAGGCGGCCTGGGATCTGCTGAATACCGGTGGCGCCGTCCGGCTTTCCGCATTCGGTCGGCTCGACCACGCGGTGTTCGAGCGGTTGCTCGACCTGCTGGGACGAGCGCTCGGCAACGTGCCGGAGCCGAGTGGAACCCGGCGGGGCAGCACCACCGACGGACGGATCGAGATCGTGCTGCGACCACCGCAGGACGGCGCTCGGGCTGAGCTGAAGACTCCGCTCGGTGTCTTCCAGGGCCCGGATTACGTCCTGGAGATCGTGGTGCCGGGGGAGCGAAAAGGGCGGCGCGCGAGCGGAGAACGGATATGAGTGAGCTCGCGAATCAGCTGGTGATCGCCGAACGCGAGGAGGTATCGCGGGGTATTCGGCAGCTGCTGGCCAGCCCGCTCATCACCGAACGCGGTGCGCCGGAACCGTTCGACCTCATCCGCCGCAGGCGCGAACCGATCGCGAAATGGTTCGACTACTACTGCGGTTGGACATTGACGGTGGAACCGCGTCTTGGTTACGCGCGCCTGGTCAAGGTGCGCCCCGCCACCGACCCCACTCGCCCGGCTCGCAGGTTGCGTTCGGCACGAGCCCCTTTCGACCGTAGGCGCTACGTCCTGCTGTGCGTGGTTGCCGCCGAGCTGTTCACCGCGCCGGTGACGACTATCGGCCTGCTCGCCGATCGGGTGCAGGCCGCCACCGCCGCGGATCCGGTGTTGGCAGACTTCCAGACCGCGAGCCGCAGTGAGCGGATGGCTTTCGTGGACGCACTGCGGTTGCTCGAATCCTTCGGAGTGCTGGATGCTATCGACGGTTCCGCCGACTCCTACATCGAATCGAACTCGGCGAAAGTGCTGTACCGAGTGGACGCCACGCTGTTGCTTCGGCTGCTCGCGGCACCGGTCGGACCGTCCCAACTAGGCGTGCCTGTCGACGAGGTCCCGCTGCGGGTCGAGCAGTTGCTTGCCGAGGTATCCCGCGAACGCCGCTACGGCCTGGCGTCGGGCCGCCACGCGGACACCGCGGGCGTCTCCGATGTGCAACGCAATCTGTGGCTGCGCCACTCGGTGTTTCGTCGTTTGGTCGATGACCCGGTCGTCTATTACAACGAGCTGTCCGACGAGGAACGCGCCTACATCGCCTCGCCGACGGGTCGGCGGCTGCTACGCCAAGCCGCAGAGCAGGGCGGCTTCATGCTGGAAGAGCGGGCGGAGGGTGTGCTGCTGGTCGATGTCGACGGTATCGCCACCGACAGTAGGTTCCCCGACGATGCGGCGACCGCAAAGGTTGCGGCATTGCTGCTGCTCGACGCGATGCCCGGATCGACAACCGTCGAGCAGCTGCGCCGGTCGGCAACCGAACTGCTGGAACGATTTCCGCGCTGGGCACGCAGCTATCGAGGCGCCGACGGCATCCGCCAGCTCGTATCCGACTCGATCGCCACGCTGTCGGCCTTCGGTCTCGTACGCACCACCGCATCGGGGCTGGTGATACCGCTGCCCGCAGCGGCGCGCTACCGCGTGAGCGGTGTGCGGACCTCCGACACCAACAATCACGACACCATCGAGGAGTCGCCGTCATGACCGTGACTGCGTTGCCCCGCCCCATGGCCGACGCGGACGATGAGCGCCCGGTGCGGTGGATCCCTTCTCGCGCAGGCATTCTCAATGTCTGGCGGTACTACGACGAGGTCTTCGAGTTCCACCAGGGCCGGCTGCTGCTGCGTGGACCGAACGGCAGCGGCAAGTCCAAAGCGCTGGAACTGTTGCTGCCGTTCCTGTTCGACGCGAACCTGCGTGCCAATCGCCTCTCCACCTTCGGCACCGGCGAGCGGACCATGCACTGGAACCTGATGGGAGAGGGCGCAACCGGTACCACCCGAGTCGGCTACGTCTGGTTGGAATTCCGACTGCCAGGAGATCCGGAGCGGTGGTTCACCTGCGGTGCGCGTCTGCAGGCCAGCAGCCACACCACCACCGTCCACCCCGACTACTTCACCACGGATCTGCGCATCGGCGACGGCCTGACACTGACCACCGACGGACGGCCGCTGACCCGCACGGCGTTGGAGGAGCGGCTCGGCACGCGCGGTACCGTCCACGGCAACGCGGGCGACTATCGCGACGAAATCCGCTCGGCGCTCTTCCCGACCTTGAACGAGCAACGCTACGACGCGCTCATCACCGCGATGCTCCAGCTGCGGACTCCGAAGCTGTCGCAACGGCTCGATCCCGCATTGCTGTCGACCTTGCTGTCGCGTGCCTTGCCGCCGCTCGGGCAGGACGAGATCGCCGATCTGGCAGAGGGTTTCGAACGGCTGGATGCCCAACGGGAACGGCTCACTCGGCTGGCAGAAGAGGTCGGCGCCACCCGCACGCTCGCCCGCCAGCAGAAAACCTACGCCCAGCGGGTCCTGCGGGCGGGTGCGGCAGCGCTCATTTCCGCGACGACCGAGCTGGACAGACTGTCGAACGCAGCCAAGAAGTCCGCCGAAGAATACGAGTCCGTCGCACAGCGGAAAAAGGAGACCGAAGAGCAGATAGAAGGCCTGGAGGCGGAGCGCTCGCAAGATGAGGCGCGTAAGGAAGGGCTGCTGGAGTCCGAGGCATACAAACAGGGGCAGGAGTTGGACCGGCTGCGTCGGGACACCGTCAAGGCGCAGAGCCGGGCCGCAGACATCCGGCGCGACGCAACGTCGTACCGAAACGGCGCACAGGACGACGTCTCCAAATACCAGGTGGCTGTCGCAGCTGTACAGGGGCAGGCGCGGATCGTCGACGGCCTCGCCACAGAGACCGAGCAGGCGGCGGCCCGTGTCGGCATGTCCAGTGTGTACGAGGAGATTTCGGCTGCACTGGATACCGATCGGCCGCGGTCGTTGCTGCGTGGTGCCGTACGTGGCAGGCGAGATCAGATCGGCGCGACCGTCCTGGCGCTGGAAGCACACGAGCGTGCGGTCACGTTGCGCGGGCAGGCTGAGAGGGATCTTGATCTGGCCCGGGAAGGGTATACCGATGCCGAGGCAGCTCGGATAGCGGCGGCTGAAGGGCGTGAACGGGCGCTGGAGGATCTGCGAATCGGCTTGCGGGAGTGGGTCGGCCGCTGTCGCGAGCTCGGTTTCCTCGACCCCGAGGCGCTGGCCGATATGGCCGATTCCGAGTCGGCGGTCGCCGAAGCGGTCAATGCGGCGGCATCTACTGTCCTGGAGGAGATCAGCAAGCAGGAAACGCTCTGCGAGTCCGCGGTGACAACCGCGCGTGGTGAGCGGGAAGAGCTTGTCGCCGAACGTGTTCGATTGTCCGACGAACAAGACATCCTGCCTGTCGCGCCGCATTGGCGCACCACCGATCGCGAGCACCTGTCGGGTGCTCCATTGTGGCGGCTCGTCGACTTCGCCGACGACATTTCCGAGTCCGCACAGGCCGGGATCGAGGCTGCGCTGGAGGCATCTGGACTACTGGACGCGTGGGTCGGGCCGCGCGGCGAGGTCGTCGGCCACGACGTGTTCGCCGATCCTGCCGTGCTGGCACCGATGTCTGGACGGTCACTCGCGGACGTTCTGGTTCCGTTGCCGGACACAGTGATCGCTACCAGCGTGGTGCGACGCCTGCTGTCCACGATCGCATTCGATGATCGTTTGCCCACGGGTGCGGTCGTGGCTGTCGGAGCCGACGGTGCCTGGCGAACCGGCAATCTCACAGGCAGCTGGCATAAGGAGCAGCCCGCATTCGTCGGTGCGCTCACTCGTCAGCGTGCACGGGAACGCCGTATCCGTGAACTCGATCAGCAGATCGCGGAATACGACATCATGCTGGCCCGACTGGCCGATGATTTGCAGGCGCTGAGCGCGCGGCGGCAAGCCGTTCGAGCCGAACGCGGCGCCAAGCCAGGGCATGACGAGCTGACGACCGCCCAACTACTGCTCACCAGAGCGGAATCGGATCTGGCCGCTGCCGATGGTGTCGTCCGGCAGCGAGTGGATGATGTTTCTGTCCGAGAGCACGCGGTGAAAACCGCACTCCTCGAACTGTCGAGCCTCGCCGCCGAGAACGGGTTACCGACCGCGCGGGGTGCCTTGGACAGAGTGGCAGAGGCGCTCGATACCTTCTGCGGCCAGGCCGAGGGCTGGCTCGATGCACACGGTGACTTACGGTCCGCAAGTAGTTCGGCGGAGTTCCTTGCCGAACAAGCCAGGCGCTCAACGGGACTCGCCGAACAGCGCGAGAACGAAGCAGCCGCTGCCGAAGACGAACACCGGCAGTTGACGGCGAAGCTCGACGCTATCGAAGGAGCCGTCGGGCTCGACTACCTCGGGGTGCTCGACCAGATCAACGACCTACGAACCAGGATCGGTGAACTCGTCGACGGAATACGTGTGGCGGGTCTGAAAGTTAACGACCTTGCGGAAGAACTCGGCAGACTTGGGAGCCAGCGGATCACCGATGCCAAGGCGCACGAGATCGCGGAAGCCGCGAGAGACACTGTGGCACAACGATTCCGCCACATGGCCGCCGGAGTCTTCCCCGCCGACAGCGAGATCACCGACCTCACCACGTTCCAGAACACGCTCACCGGATCCGAAGGAGTCCGCGCTGCACTCGAAGCCGCGCGCCTCGTAGCCGCAGCCTGGCCCACCATCCCGCACGCCCCCGCCAATCTCGGTGAAGCACTACGTAGATTGGCCGATTCCGTGCACGACTGCCGCACCGCCCTCAGCTCCCGCGCCGACCTGGACCTCGAAACCGACGAGGACATCCAGGTTTTCACCGCAGTCGTGGACGGTGTCCGCGTCGGCGCCGCCGAGTTGCTGCACATCCTCCGCACGGAGGCCGATCAGGCCGAACACGAAATCACCGAGCAGGAGCGCCAACTGTTCGACCAAACCCTGACCGGCGACACCCGCCGCCACCTCGCGGCCCGCATCCGCCAGGCCAACGAGCTCGTCGACGGGATGAACGCCCGCCTCGAACGCGTCCGTACCGCCTCCAACGTCGCCGTACGACTGGTCTGGCAAATCGCCCCCGACCTGCCCCCCGGAACCAAGGCCGCCCGCGACCTCCTACTCAAAGACCCAGTACGACTCACCGAGACCGATCACCAGTCCCTGCACCGGTTTCTGCGCGACCGCATCGAAGAGGCCAAGGCCGACGACACCGCAACCAGCTGGGAGCAACAGCTCGCCCAGGTCTTCGATTACACCGCGTGGCACCGGTTTGTGGTCAAGGTCGACCGGGGTAATGGGGAAGGCTGGCAGTTGCTCACCAAGAAGCTGCACGGTGCACTGTCCGGCGGCGAAAAAGCCATCGCCCTACACCTTCCACTGTTCGCCGCAGTGGCCGCGCACTACCAGGCGGCACCGGAGGCACCCCGCGTAATCCTGCTCGACGAGGTGTTCGTCGGGGTCGATACGACCAACCGCGGCCAGATCTTCGCGCTGTTGTCGGCGCTGGATCTGGACTTGGTGCTTACTTCCGATCATGAGTGGTGCACGTACGCGGAACTCAGTGGGATCGGTATCCACCAGATTCTGACCGGGGACGGGGACGATGCGGTGACCACGGCGCGGTTCACGTGGGATGGGCACGACCTGCACGCGGATTGACAGCTGAAGGCGCCGGGCCCAAAGACGATGGACACCCTGTGATCGAAAAAGGGGTCACTGGCTGTGACGGACCTCGGTTATGTGGTCGTCGCCGACGACACGACATTGTTGATAGAAGTGGCGGGGAATCGGAAGCTGGCCAAACTCGGTTTGCGGGCGTTGGCACCGACCGTCGTCGGTTCACGATCCGACGCGGCGACCACGTTGGCGGCGCTGCGCAGCGCGGGTTACGCTCCGGTCCAACGGGATTCGGACGGGGCGCGCTTCGGCGACGACAACTGAGACCGACGATCCAGTGAGGTCAGCAGAACTCCTTCCACCGGTCACGGTTCATGCCGCCGATCCGGACCGACTCGCCCGGCATCTCGATTCGACTGCCGAACGCAAGCCCGCCCGGCTCCGCGGATCCGCCGGTTACCGGCGCCCCGTGGTTCGTTTGCCGATGGCGGCGCTGAGTGCGTCGAGTTCGGCCAGTACGTCGGTTGCGGCCCAGATGCGGTTGCGTTTACTGTCCGACAGCACCTCGAGGACGCCGGCGTCGGTCAGCTTGCCGAGCGCTCGGTAGACGCTGGCGTCGGTGGTGCCCGCTATCCGTTGTGCGGTGTCGGCGTTGAAGATTGGAGTGTCGAGCAACGCCGCGAGCAGTGCCTCGTCTGCCGAGTTCGCACGCGGTCGCACTGTCGTACGCCAGAGCGCGGGCAGTTCCGCCAGGGCTTGGGCGGAATCTTGCGCCGCTTCGGTGGAGTGAATCGCGGCCGTGGCGACGTACTCGACGAATTCGTCCGCGCGTCCGTCCCGGTAGCCGGTGAGTTGTGTGAAGTAGCGGCTGGTGTCGGCGAGCATGACCGATGCAAGCGGGACCGTGACCCGTCGAGTTAGATCGCGGCGGCGCAGGATGGCGCTGATGAGGGCGCGACCGATGCGGCCGTTGCCGTCGGTGAACGGGTGGATGGACTCGAACTGGGCATGCGCTATCGCGGCCTGGCCGAGAATCGGCAGATCGGTGCGGTTTGTGAAAACCACCAGGTCGTCCATCAACTCGGGAACGAGCTCCGGTGGCGGCGGGACGTACAGCGCGTCGATCGGCGTGTAGTCGCTGCCGCCGATCCAGTTCTGTACGTTGCGCAACGATCCGGAATCACGGGCGGTGTAGTAATCGGGCGCCATCAGCAACCGGTGGGCGGCGAGGAGTCCATCGAGGGTGATCGGGCCGGCGCCTGCAGCATCGACCATAGCGATCAGGGCCTTGACCGCCGCCAGTTGCGACTGGGCTTCGTCACTGGCCTTGCCTCCCGCGAGGGCTTTACCGAAAGCGCGCCACCCGGCGTCGATGTGCTCGATCTTCGACGAAGCGACGGACTCGCTACGCAGTAGAAAGTCCCCGAGCGGAGCGAGGTGCACGCCGTAGCCCGCTTCGAGTCGCGCGACCGCGATTACGGCGTCCTCATGGGCGCGCGCGACGGTTCCCGCGGGGGCGTAGTCGAGGTCGGCGATATACGGTGGAATCGAAACTTCGACGCGTGCCAGAGTGCGGTCGGCGCGCGAACCCTGCCGGTTGCGGGGGTTCCAGGCGCACGCCTCTGTTCGGTGCGACGGCCAACTCAAGGCTCGATCCTTTCGGTGGAAAACTAAGCCATGAACCTCTATAGCTTAGTTTATTTGTCTAAAACTCAGTTAAACACTGTCTTGCTGTAGTTTTGCAGCTTTCCTATCGGTGTCGTCCACCGCTGACCCGACGAGTGTGCTGCCCCGCACCGACAAACCAGCGGCGGGCGGGGTCAACCCCGAGGCGCTGAGCGGGTGGGGATCGACTACGAACAGGTCCGCGCGGTCGTCGAGCAGACCTTCGGAGTGGGGGCATTGGAATCGGCTCCCGATCGGCGCGCGGCATCGGTGACCGACCGGCGGCCGCCGTTCACCCCCGAGGCGAAACACGCACTCGAACTCGCGCTACGCGTGGCCACCGAACTACACCACCAGCGCATCCTCCCCGCACATCTGGCCCTCGCCCTGCTCCACCTCGACAACGAGCTGATATCCCGGATCCTCGAACAGGCCGACAGCACACCTGTCGCGCTGACGGCGGCCATCTTGATACGGACCACCGACGACGCCTGACCTGAAAAGCCGCATCTGAAAGTTTCAGCGCAGACCGAGCGTCGGCTTCGGACGGCTGGTCGCGGGCCGTTTCTAGTTGGCGAATTGCGTGGTGGTGCAGTCGAATTCGCCGTCGTTGGCTCCGGCGACGAAGGCATGCTCGAAGCGGGCGCCGGCGGCTTCGGTGTCGGTGGTGTCGAAGGGGCCGGGCGGGATCAGGCCGTGCCGCACGGCGAACATCGCGGCGGCGCATCAAGGCGTAGCAGATAGCCAGGCGGCCCGCACGATTCGTAGCGCCTCGGCTGCCGTTGTCTCGACTCTGGTTTGGCCCGACAGCTGAGCTTGCCATTGATCTTCGGTTGGGGCCCTGCTGAATTGCGAGGGTTGTGGTTGTTTGTTGGTGGGGCCGAAGCGGCGGAATAGTGCCGCCGCTTCGTGATCGAAGGCTCCCATCCGGCTCAAGGCCCACAAATCCCATAGGTCGCGGGCGGCGGCGCGATCGCACCAGGCCACGGTTTTGGCGGCGACGAAGGCTGCGCGAGTCGGAACCGTCAGGGTTGCCGCGGGCACATCGCGGTATCGCTGCTCGAGTGCCCTGGATTCGGTTGGCCATGGCGCCATCCCGGCATGCGAGAGCAACTGGATCTTGACGGCCGCACGACCGTCGGCGGCGACGAGATGCGCGGCGTCGGAGCCGGAGACGTCGGCGAGACTGGGTTGCCATTCGAGTCGACCGTAGCTGCGTTGGACAGCGCGGGGGAGTGCGCGCGTGAGTTGGCTCGCGAGTTCGGTGCGGGACTCGACGGAGACCAGATCGATATCTTCGCTGAGCCGTCCGTTCGGGAGGTGGGTTCGCGCCAGTGCGGTACCACCGATGAAAACCACTGAGTCGGAATGGTTCTCGCTGAGGTACGCGAGCAACAATGAAATCAGGTAGTCCCTTTCCACCTGCATATCCGATACGCCGAACTGAGCGGCGATCGAGGCGCGCTCGTGATACTCGAGGCTCATGACTGGGTGGCCAACGCGGTGGCTCGATCCAAAGCGGTGCCCAGACGTTGGTCGGCGGCCAACTCGGCGAGTCGCTGGGGATCGCACCTGCGGTACAGCGCGCGGATAGCGGTGGGCACCTCGATCTCGGTGTCGCCGAGCGTCGGGCGGTGTGCCAGGTCCAGCACGGTCTGTTCCGGTGTTGTCACCACCGCGCGGCCGAGCTCCGTGCCTATCGTTTCGGCGTCGAGGCGATCGGTATCGCGGGTCACGAACCGAATGGTTGCATCGCGATCCCGGAGCCGGATCGGCGCCCGCTGTTTGGGCACGGCAACCACTCCCACGGCGAGCGCACGCGGAATCACACCGAGCGCGCGAGCAGCACTGACCCCCATGAGCATGGCTTGGTCGGGTCCGTAGATGGCGGCCCCGATTCCCGCTGCCACCGCTTCGAGTTCCGGAAGCCAGACGCTCCCGACATGTTCCTGCGGCACCACAACGTAATAGCCGTCGGCAGGACGATGCAGCAGTCCGCGATCGGCCAGTCTGGACAGCTGTTGACGCGGATGCGGGTAGATCGCGGCCGCCTGGCGCGCTGTGATCGTGCGGAGCGGACGACGCGCGAACTCCGGAGGTATTCCGGTACCCCGATGTTGTTCACCCATGTCGCCTCCAGTATTGGATCTGTCACCCTGAGTGTTACGGATCCAATAATAATGCCATCGAGCGCCGCCGATCCATTCCGGTTAACGAAAGTCGTCGGGCAGTACGCGGAATGCCTTGTGCTCTGTAAGTGGCGTCAGTGCCCGGAAGTCTCGTCGGTCGAGGGTGAGCACGGCGTCGGTTTCGTAGTCGGCGGCCAAGGCGACAATGACTGCGTCGGCGAGGTCGAGACGCAAGTCGGGGTAGAGCCTGCGGACGGCGTTGGCCTGATCGAGCACGTGGGACATGAAAGGCCCTATCGCTGTCCGGTGACGAGGTGTCGAATGCGGCCATCAGCCCGGATGTGTCGGCTATGACGATTCCGGGCGCGGGCGTTCCGAGCGGCCGCCGAAATCATTGGCCAGGTACTCGTCGACGCGCGCGGCGAAGGTGGGATCGCCGCTGGCGAAACGCCTCATACGCAGCGGTTCCGATCGGCGCTGCACCCGCAGTGCGGCCAGGTGTATCGCGTTGCGGATGATCTCCGCCTCGCCGACGTTGCTCTGTGCGGCGGCCTCTTTGATGATGGCCAGGTCGTTGGCATCGGCGTAAGCCATCGTACGTTGGAGTGCCATGCGAGCATCGTGGCATATGTGCGGTTGGTAGATCCTGGGTGGCTATCCTCGTCAATGTTCCCTGATACCGATCCAGACGTAGTCCCTGGCGCGGGTAATTGCGACCAATTGCTGGCGCGCGGCAAGTTCGGCGCGATCGCGATCATGGCCGGTGAGCGGTTCCGTCGGACTAGCTTCCGTGGGGTGCAATACAGCCGCGAAATCGAGGCCCTTCGCCCGATGGACCGTCCCGACTTTCACTGCATCGCAGGATGTCCCGTCGTAGCTCTCCAGAAGGCAGATGGGAATGCCGACGGCTTCCAGCGCCCCGGCCAGTCGTTCGGCCATCTTGCGCGTCCTTGTCAGTACAGCAATGTCCGACAACCGTTTGCCGCAGGTACGGATGGCGTCGACAAGTCCGGCTTCGAGATAATGGTTCGGCCCATGCCACCTGACGACTTCCCCGTCAGGGAGCGTGACTTCGGCGTCACGGAGCAGGACCACGGGCTCGTTGTCGAAGCCGCCGAGCGAGTTCACCGCATCGATCTGTGCGGCGTGCGCCCAAATACGTTGCCGATTACGGTAATTAACTCGCATCACCGCGCCGCGGCCGCGAAGGCTGATACCCGCGTCGGCCAGTCGCCAGCCACCGGCGTAAACCTGCTGCTGACCGTCACCGAGTAATAGCAGCGAACTCGAGCCGCCGCCTCCAGCGATGGCATGCGCCAGCTGAAGGCCGGCGAGAGTCATATCCTGCACCTCGTCGACGACGACCATGTCGTACGGATCCGCCGGTTCGTTCCGGATTTCAGCCAAAGCGATGCTGATGACATCGCTGTAGTCGGATTTCCGGAGTTCTCGCATATCGAGAACATAAGGCGTGTAAAGCTTTTCCCAGACGGCTCGGCGCTGGTCGGCGTCGAGGAGGACGCCGTTGCGTCCAGTGCGGTCGATTCGCTGATATACGTCGAGATCGTCGATACCACGGCCTTTGATGACGCGGTCGATCTCCTCCCGCCAATAAGAGTCGTGCGGTTCGATGGCCTCGAAAGAGCCTCTGGCACTGTCCCATACATCGCGAAAGACCCGGTCGGCGCTCATTGGATCCAAGTCGGGCCGAAGTGCGCGCTCCTCCAGGAAGCGCATCGCCCATGAGTGCAAACTGGCAAATTTGACCCGGTCGGCAGTGCCGGGTGCCAATTGATGGAAGTGTGTTTCCTGGCAGGCGGCCAAGGTGGCAACGAAAGTCGTGTACAGCAGTCGACCGGTCGAGCGCTTTGCGTGTCGGGCCATACGATGCAGCGCGATCACGGTCTTGCCGGTGCCCGCCGGACCAGCGAACCTGGCAGGCCCTGAATAGTTTCGCGACACCAGGTCGAGCTGATCGGGATCGAGGAAGACCATCCATTCGTGAAATGGCCTCTGCAAAGCTGCATCCCGCTGCAGAGCGTTCACGTTTGATCGTTCGAATAGGGCTTCTTCGGTGTCGTCGTTCGAGTACGACCCGGCATCGACCTCGAGTAGCTGATACTCGCCGGCCTTGCCGGCCACGGTGCGGACGATCCGCTCGATCTGTTCGCGCCGGAATTCGCGGCGCCGTCCCTGGATGGTGTGATCGAGCTGCGCTACCTTGGCGACGGCGAAGCGGCCGTCCGTGCGAATGCTGCTTCGGTCTGGAGTCATCAACACGATCTGCACGTCGTGCGCCGCATACTGGCTGCGACCGAACAAGAGGTTGCCGAACAGAGTCTCGGCACGGTGCCGGATCCGATTCAATTCGGGCGGCACGGTGCTTGCGAAGACGAGCGCGAAAATACCAGTGCGACAGACGAGAAGCGCATCCGGCTGATCTCTCGGCGTGTTGGGCAGACCTCGATGTACGAGGAGGTGTCTACCTGGCTCTAGCGGAGCAGCACCGAAGAAATTCTTGTGATCCGAAGTGAGACAGGGTATTCGGGCCAGCGCATCCGCCACCCTGGTTTGCCAGTGTCGAGAAGCATCGCCGAGCATCGATCCCCCTTCGATCGAACACATGCCGAACTTTCGACGGTAGGGACGACGGCAGGGGAGCGCGGTGAGTTGGTCACTTCCGGACGGAACAGTTACCTACACCGGCGAACTGAGTGCTGGAATGTTGTCGATCCGCGACCCGAATGTGCCGTTTGTGTCGGTGGACAGTCGAACACGCAAGATACGGCCGCCGAACCGCTACGCTCAGAACAACAACAGTGTGCGGGAGGGCCGCGTGAGCGACGTCGGATCGTTGTGGGAGGCACTGGATGAGCAGCTGCTGCCGTTGCTCCGCCGATACCGACGCAACCTGGCGTCCCTGCAGGTCGACCGGAAAGCCGACAACACGCTGTTGTCGGAGGCAGACCTCGCCACACAGACGATCATCATCGAAACCATCAGTCGATACTTCCCGGGTTCCCGATTCGTCGCGGAAGAAGACGAGGCGGAGTTACCCAGCTCGGGTGAGCCGACGTGGATCGTCGATCCGATAGACGGCACGAGCCAGTTCGTTTCAGCCGATGGACGCGAGTTCTGTAGTGTCGTATGCCTTCTCGACGCCGGAGTCCCGGTGGCGGCATACGTCCTCGCACCCGAGTTGGGCGCCGACCGCACACCGATCTCGATCCATTGGTCCGGGGAAGTAACTGCGAACGGACAACCGGCCAAGCAACTGGCGCAATCGGGGAGACCGAGGCGAGCGTCGGTCACCCGAAGTAAGGATTCGGCCGCGCGGAAGTTCGAGACTGATCTCGCCGAGATCGGCTGTGTCATGAAGATCCGCACCACATCCCAAACCCTCGACATGGTCAGGGCCTGCATCGACCTTTCCGCGTGGACACAAGCCGCGGAGCATCAATACGACCTGTTCTACCGGCCCGACCAGAAGGTATGGGACGGAGCAGCGGGTATCGGTTTGGCTATCGCCATGGGGCGCGCGGCAACCGATGGCCGTGGGATCAGCCCGCTGCCGCTCGGTGAGCAGTTTCTGAGCCAGCGCGAGCCGACCTTCGCAGAGACGATTGCTGGCGATCCGGACTGCGTGCGGTGGTTCGTCGAGCTGCTGGCGGAGTACCGGAGCGGTTGATGTCGAATCGTGTCATGGTGGATGTCACGACGTTCATCAGCGCAGAAGAATTCATTCTCTCCCAGAATCACCGATCGCCGGCCCGACCGCGCGATCCTTTTGCGCAGCAAAGCTATGCGGAGCTGGTCCAGTCGCTGATCTACTTCGATGAGGTGCTTGTTCCTCACCCGACAAAGCTGGATCCGGTTGCTGCTGACTACGGCGACTTCCCCCGGATCCTCCGGCATCTCTTCGATCTGCGGATTGCGGTGCCGATGTCGATCCGGCCGAGTGACGAGCCTGCCCTCGTGGCGACCGAGCGCACCGCCGTGGAGACCCTCAAGACGACAGGTGTCGAGACCATGCTGAGGTTCATCGACAAGACTCGTCGCGCCGACCACGAAGTGCAAGGGCATGGTGGAGGGCAGCGGATGTTGGCGAAGATCGCGGCTTGGGCCGACTATCAATCGGAGAACGTCAAGAACGAGAGCCACCATGGTGCTCGCATCGGCATGGGCGGCGGTGCCGATGGCGTCGAGCGCGACCCCTTCGGCCAGTGGGCACGCGCATCCTCGTTCGCCATGGAGGGTCAGTTCCGCAGTCTGATCGATGACAGCGAGCAGCAGCTGTGGCTCATCGCCACGCTGGTGCGCTCGCTGCGCTATTCCGCGCGGGCAAAGGTGAATGGTGTTGCGTACACACCACATCCGCTTCGTCGCGACTTCTCGGTGATGTTTGACCTCTTCGATGACGGCGTCCCTGTGACCACGATCGAGGAAGTGATCTCGGCGGTGCGCGGGATACCGAGCGAGATCCGCAAGATCGCCGGGTCCCGGCAGGGGCGGCGCTTGCAGTTGCTCGAATACCAACTGCCGCTGCTGGGCGGAAGGCTGTGGTCGTTGAGAGACCGGGGGCGGCTCAGCGACGAACGCTGGCTGGAGATGATCTGTGGACGTATTGACGAATACCGCTCGCGGGCAGTGGATTTCCGGCGCGCGCTGTCCCGCTGTGACACCGAAGAGGAGGCTCGCCGCCTGGAACTCGACGTGGAAGGAGTTCGGGACCAGCTCCTTAGGCGGCTGGGTCTCGAGTCGGCGGAGAGGAACGAGATGGAGGCCGGGTTGATCGATGCGGTGGCTTCGGTGGCGGAGCTGGGAACCGGGATACCCATCACTCGGTCGCTTCGTCTCGCGTTGGTTCCCTTGCGGCGCTACTCCGGAACACTGGAGAGTCTGCATCAGAAATTCCTCTACCGGGAGTTCGTTCGCGGCATGTGAGGTGGACACCCACTGTGTAGTGGGTGGCAACGGGCCCTTCTGAGCCCTCAGATTAGGTACTCCGATTGGGGGAGTGCCCCATATAGACTGATCTGTTCGGCTGAAGTCTGTCAGTCCCTGTACTTACGATCATCGGAAACCCTTCGGGGGTGCGGCTCTGCTGGATCGACTGTGACCGGAAGGTCGGGGATCCGGTTTGGAAGGTGTGGTGTGGACGCATTCGGTGTGCTCGACAGGATCGTTGACGACTATCAGGCTTTCGTCTCCGGCTTCCTGAATATCAAGGACCCCGAAGTCAAGCAGAAGGTCGAATCCGAGATTGCCAACGGTCTGTTGTGGCCGGAGCCTTGGTTGGCTTTGAATCCGGCGTTCGAGCCGGGCGGCACCGTAACCGACCTCGTCGACCGCGAACTACTGCATCCGGCAACGCGCGAGATTTTCAGGGTCCGTACCGAGGACGACCGGTTCGGCCGGGAGATTTCGTTTCATCGTCATCAGAGCGATGCGTTCGAGATTGCCCAACGCGGCGAGTCATACGTGCTGACCACAGGCACCGGCTCCGGCAAGTCGATGTCCTACATCGTGCCGATCGTGGACCGGGTTCTGAGGGAAGGTTCTGGTCGCGGCGTCCGTGCAATAGTGGTGTATCCGATGAATGCACTGGCCAACAGTCAGCGCGGAGAGCTGCAGAAGTTTCTCGGCAGCGATAAGCCGAAAGTCACCTTCGGTCGCTACACCGGCCAGGAGTCCCGCAAAGAGCGCGAGACGATTCTGCAGGATCCCCCGGACATCCTGCTGACGAACTACGTGATGCTCGAGTTGATGCTCACTCGGCCCAAGGAACGCTCTGGGTTGATCACCAGTGCGGCGGAGCTGGCGTTCCTTGTACTCGACGAACTGCACACCTACCGCGGCCGACAGGGTGCCGACGTGGCGATGCTGATTCGTCGCCTGCGCGGCGCGGTCGGGGTGCGAGAGTTGCAATGCATCGGTACAAGCGCCACTCTCGCCGGTCCGGGTACCAAGGCCGAGCAACGCCAGCAGGTAGCGGACTTGGCCACGCGGATATTCGGCGCCGATATTCCCCCTGCGAACGTTATCGGTGAAACCCTCCGCCGCGCGACCTCGGGCGTAGCCGACCCAGCGGCATTGGCGGATCGGTTGCAGTTACCCACACCATCGACGTGGGAGGAGTTGCGCTGCGACCCGCTGGCAGTCTGGACCGAGCAAGAGTTCGGGCTTCGTGAGGACGACGAGGGCCAGCTCGCCCGGCAGATTCCCACTCGCTTGCGCACCGCGGCCGAGTCCTTGGCCAAACAGACTGATGTCGACCGGCATGTTTGCGAGGAGCAGCTGCGCGAACTGCTATTGGCGGGGTCCCGAGTGCGGGACACCCAGGATCGTCCGCTGTTCGCATTCAAGCTGCATCAGTTCATCGGCAAAGGCGACACAGCATATGCGACCCTCGACCAACCTGACCGCCGCTATCTGACCACCCAGTATCAGCGCAGCTCCCCGATCGGAGCCAAGGGGCAGCCACTGTTTCCATTGGCGTTCTGCCGTGAATGCGGCCAGGACTTTCTCGTCGTCAATCTCGACAGGAGCGGTGAGAACTTCAGCCCACGGATCCTCAATGGTGGTCGTGGGGAGCAAGCCGAAGCCACCGGGCTGTTGTTCATTACCGACGATCCGTGGCCCACCCCAACAGACCCGGCCATCGTTGATCTGGTTCCCGAAGACTGGGTGATCGAAACCGGTGGTCTCCGGGTACTCGACAAAGGCAGGCGCACCCGTCTTCCCGAGACGTACCGGGTTGATTCGTTCGGCACGATTACCGACGACGGTCTACCGGTCGCATTCTTCGAAACATTGCATTTCTGTCCCTCGTGCAGGACCAGCTATGAAAGCTCCCAGCAGTCGGAGTTTTCGCGTGTTGCAAGCTTGGGCACTGAGGGACGCGCCAGTGCGGTAACCGTGTTGTCGCAGGCCGTGGTGCGCACGCTGCGCGCTGGGACCGATCTCGATCCCGAGGCACGTAAGTTCCTGGTCTTTTCCGATAACCGTCAAGATGCCAGCCTGCAGGCGGGACATTTCAACGATTTCGTCCTTGTCGGACTGGTGCGTTCGGCTCTCTATCGCGCTGTCCTCGCCCAGCAGAAAGTCAATCCCGACGAACCGCTGGGGGACGAGAATCTCGGCCCCCAGGTGGTCGCTGCCCTCGGTGGTGACCTCGCGGACTTCGCGAAGGACGCATCCACCGCGCACGAGCGGATTCCGCGCACCAAGATCACCCGGGCGCTGCGTGATGCGGTCACGTACCGCCTGTGGGCCGATCTCAAACGTGGGTGGCGCATCACCATGCCCAATCTCGAGCAGACGGGGCAACTGCGATTGACCTATTTCGGGCTGGACGAACTTGCCGAGGACGATGCCGCATGGGCCGCCTGCGGCCAACCGCTCGCCAGCGCGGAACCGCAGACGCGTCAGCAGGTGATGCGCGTCCTGCTCGACGAACTTCGACGCAAACTGTGCATCGAATCGGAGTTCCTCACTGAGGAGAAGTACGACAGCATCAAGCGAGCGAGCCAGGACTGGCTGCGGGCGCCGTGGGCGCTGTCCGACGAGACCGGCGTGTACTCGGGTATCGCGTATCCCGGTGCCCGACCGAAATTCGAATCCGGGTCCGGTGCTGATCTGTATCTCTCAGGTCTCGGTGGGTATGGGCGCTGGCTGCGTCGACCCGAGCGGTTCCCGTTGCACGATCATGCACTCAAACCTGCCGACGTGGACGTCCTGATCGAATCGCTGCTAAAGGTGATGGCCGATGAAGGGATTCTCACCAAGATCGAGGAGCGCAACCGGCGCGTCGGTTATCGGGTCCAGGCGAGTCTGATTGAATGGCGTGCTGACACAGGCGAATTCCGGGCTCCGGATCCCATCCGCGGCAACCAGACCGAGGGAAGAGTCAACCCATTCTTCCGCGGCTTCTACGCCGAAACCGCCGCGCGGCTGGTCGGGCTGGAGGCCCGCGAACACACCGCTCAAGTTGAATCCAGTAAGAGGCAGGAGCGGGAAGCGTTGTTCGGCGCAGCGAAGCTGCCGGTCTTGTACTGCTCGCCAACGATGGAACTGGGCGTAGACATCAAGAGCCTCAATGTCGTCGGCATGCGGAACGTCCCCCCGACCCCAGCGAACTATGCCCAGCGTTCCGGGCGCGCCGGCCGGTCCGGTCAACCTGCCGTCGTGCTTACCTACTGTGCCACCGGAAATGCTCACGACGCCTACTATTTCGGCCGAGGCCAGGACATGGTCGCCGGAGCCGTCGCCCCGCCGCGCCTTGAGCTCGGTAACCAGGATCTGGTTCGTGCCCATGCCCACTCGATCTGGCTCGTCGTGTGCGACCTCGACCTAAAGGCCAGCATGGTCGACCTACTCGAGATCGACGAACCGGGCCAGCCGCTGCGAGCGGAAGTTCTCGCGACCATCGAATCTCCGACCAGCCAGGCGCGGGCCGTACAGGCTATCGCCAGGGTTCTCGAAGCAACCGAGGAGGTCACCTCGGCACCGTGGTGGACCGACACATGGGTTGTCGACACCGTTGACACCGCTGCCCGCCGGTTCGACCAGGCAGCTGAGCGATGGCGCAGCCTCTATCACGAGGCGCTGGTTGAACTCGACGCTGCCAATGACATCCTCAAAAACATCGGCGCCTCCGAACCATCCAAACGCCAAGCCCGTGGCCGGATCTCGGAGGCGCGCGCGGCACTGGACCTGCTCCGCGGGCAGGTCGACGACATCAACCAGGGGGACTTCTATCCCTATCGGTACTTCGCGTCCGAGGGGTTCCTGCCTGGCTACTCGTTCCCACGGCTTCCCTTGGCCGCGTTCATCCCCGCGGAGCGACGCACCAGGAACGGTCAAGGTGACTACGTTCAGCGGCCGCGATTCCTGGCGATCAGCGAGTTCGGACCTGGCGCCTTCATTTACCACGAGGGTGCCCGCTACGAGGTCAACCGGGTGAGCCTGCCCTCCCGTGAAGATGGCAGCGGTGTCAGCATCACCGAGATCAAGCGGTGCAACTCTTGCGGCTACCTGCACGAGGCGAACGGCCCGACCAGCGTCGAGTTCTGCGACCACTGCGGCGCGGGTTCACTCGAGACGCTGGACCGGATGATGCGCCTGATTTCGGTTAAGACCCGACGCCGTGACCGCATCAGCGCCGATGAGGACGAGCGTCAGCGCGCCGGCCACGAGATCGTTACTACTCTGCGGTTCGTCCCGCACGGAGAGCGCGCCGGGCAGTTGACCAGCAAACTGATCGTCGACGGCGCGACGACAGGCACCATGACCTACGGCGACACAGCGCTGATCCGCCGGATGAATGTCGGGTTGCGCCGCCGCAAAGACAAGCACGTCAAAGGTCATCTGCTTGACACATCGGAAGGCCGATGGGCGCGGGAAGCGGACTTGGACAAGAACACCCACGGTGATCCGGTGCCACGGGTCCGAAGAGTCGTACCGTACGTCGAGGACCATCGCAACGCACTACTGCTGCATCTCGACCCGGCCATTCCGCAGGAAGTGCGGATGGCCGCGATGTACGCGCTCAAACGCGCCGTCGAAGCGGTGTTCCAGCTCGAAAGCAGCGAGCTGGCTGTCGAGCCGATGCCCGGCGGCTCCGGCGACCACGCGTGGTCTCGGCTCTTGTTCTTCGAGGCCGCCGAAGGAGGAGCTGGTGTGTTGCGTCGGCTCGCGACCGAGGACCAGCAGATCCGCGCAGTGGCTCGCAAGGCCCTCGATATCCTGCACTTCGACCCGGATACCGGCGCCGACCGCCACCGCGCCGAGCACGCTGCGGAGGACTGCGCGCAAGCTTGCTACGACTGTCTGTTGTCCTACAGCAATCAGTGGGACCATCAGCACCTCGACCGGCACTGCGTCACCGACCTGCTACGGGACTTGATGCGGGCGACAGTGGAGGTCGGGGCTAACGGAGAAGATCGATCGGACCAGTTGCGCCGTCTCACGGGACAGAGCAACAGCCTCGAACAGCACTTCCTGGAACTGCTCGACGAGCACGGCTACCGGCTCCCCGATACAGCGCAACAACTCGTCGACGGCTACTACGTCCGCCCCGACTTCGCCTTCCACACACCCGGCGCGGACGTCGCGGTCTTCATCGACGGCGCCATCCACGATTCCGCACACCAATCCGAGAAGGACGAACAGGCCCAGATGAAACTCATCGACGAAGCCGGGTGGATGGTGCTGCGTTTCCACCATGCCGACGCTGATGCCGGCTGGCTGCAGATCATCGAGGACAACCCCGACGTGTTCGGCCAGGGGCGAGTCGGAGCATGACCACTGTCGAATTTCCGGCTGGAACTCTGGTGCGCGCCCGTGGACGGGACTGGCTCGTGTTGCCCGGTGCTCCCGATGGTCTGGTGCTGGCTCGCCCTCTGGGGGGCCGCGAGGACGAAACCACCGTATTGCTCCCCGAATTCGACGCTCCCACGTCGGCGGTGTTCACCCCGCCGGACGTTGACGACCGCGGTGATGCCGCCCGCGCCCGACTGCTCCGCGATGCTCTGCGTCTGTCGTTCCGCGCTACCGGTGGTCCTTTTCGATCATTTGCGAACCTGGCCGTCACTCCGCGGAACTACCAGCTGGTTCCGCTGATGATGGCCACCGCACAGGACACCACACGGCTGCTGATCGCGGACGGTGTCGGTGTGGGCAAGACCGTCGAGGCCGGCTTGATCGCCGCTGAGCTACTCGCCGTCGGTGACGCCCAGCGACTGGCAGTGCTCTGTTCGCCACAGCTGGCACCGCAATGGCAGGCCGAGCTGCGCCGAAAGTTCGGCATCGACGCACAACTGCTTTTGCCGTCCACGGTGAACCGGCTGAAAGTCCCATGGGGCTCCAACGTCTATGAGCACTACCCGTATCTGGTGATCTCCACCGACTTCATCAAACAGCGCAGCCGCCGTGACGAATTCGCGCTCAACTGCCCTGAACTGGTGATCGTCGACGAAGCCCACACCTCTGTAGCGGCCAGCACCGTCGGTAACACCCAGGCGCACCTGCGCTACACGCTGTTACGCAAGATCGCCGACGACCCGAACCGGCATCTGCTGCTGTTGACCGCAACACCGCACAGCGGCGACGACAGCGCGTGGCAGTCTCTGATCGGTCTCCTTGATACTCAACTCGCGGAGCTACCGGCCGACCTGTCCGGGCGGGACCGGGAAGACGATCGTAAACTGCTCGCGAAGTTCATGATTCAACGCCAGCGCGCCGATATCCGCGCGTATCTGCACGAGGACACCCCGTTTCCGAAACGGGAATCCACCGAGACCAGCTACAAACTCACCCGGGAATACCGCGCCCTGTTCGACGATGTGATGACGTTCGTGCGTGAGCAGGTTGCCGATCCGAAGCTGAATACTGTGCACCAACGCGTGCGGTGGTGGTCGGCGATTGCCCTGCTGCGGTGCCTCGCGTCCAGCCCCGCTGCGGCGGAGCAGACCCTACTCAACCGTTCCACGCTCACCTCCCTTGAGTCAGTCGCCGACGCTGATGCCCTCGCCGCTCCGCGGGTGCTCGATGGTGATCTCGACGAAGCACTCGAGGGCGAGGACACCACACTCGGTGCCGATACCACCGATCCAGAGACTCCCGACAGCGCCACCCGTCGGCGCTTGCGTGCGCTCGCCGCTACCGCAGCAGCGCTGAAGGGACCCAAAGCCGACGCCAAACTCGGGCGGCTCATCCCGCTGCTCGGCGATCTGCTGGGGGCGGGATATCACCCAATCGTGTTCTGCCGCTACATTCCCACCGCCGAATACCTCGCTGAGCACTTGCACACGGCCCTGGTCAAGAAGCGCCCCGGCCTGCGCGTCGAAGCGGTCACCGGCATCCTGCCTCCAGAAGAACGGGAGGACCGGGTCGGGGGGTTGGCACAGCACGATGGTCCGAGGCTGCTCGTCGCCACGGACTGCATGTCCGAGGGCATCAACCTGCAGGATGGGTTCACTGCGGTGGTGCACTATGACCTCGCCTGGAACCCGACCCGCCATGAGCAGCGCGAAGGTCGTGTCGACCGATTCGGTCAACGCGCCGACACCGTCCGCGCCGTCACCTACTACGGCGAAGACAACGGCATCGACGGGGTTGTCCTGCAAGTGCTGATCCGGCGACACGAGAACATACGCCGCAGTACCGGAGTCTCGGTCCCGGTCCCAGTCGACTCGACCACTGTCATGAAGGCGATCTGGGAATCACTTCTGCTGCGCGGCACCGAGACCGAGCAACTCGCGCTCGACTTCGGGACTGCCACTTCCGCGTCGCTGGCCGAAGCCGTCGACGTGCAATGGATCGACGCCGCAGAACGGGAGAAAGCCTCCCGTTCCCGATTCCGCCAGGCAGGATTGCAACCCGACGCGGTCGCCGAAACCTTGACCGAGGTACGCCGCTCACTCGGCGGACCCGCCGACGCTGAAACATTCACTCGCGATGCCCTGACCTTGCTGTCCGCGCAGCTAAGCGATACCGACGACGGATTCACCGCCCGCATCGACACCGTGCCGCCCGCTGTACGCGACCAGCTGCCTCCGGTCAAAGAACACCGGTTGCACTTTCACCGCTCATTCCCGGTACCGCCAACCCACAATGTCCTGACCCGCACCGACCCGGCGGTGGAATCGTTGGCGCGGTACGTGCTCGATTCCGCACTCGACGCCGATCTGGCCCCTGCCCTGCGGCCAACGCGACGCGCTGGGGTGATGCGCTCGATCGGCGTCGACAAAGTGACCACTCTGTTGGTCGTGCGATTCCGACTCGAGATCGTGCTGCCCGGTTCCCGCACCACCATCACCCAGGTGGCCGAAGAAGCCCGGTTCCTTGCCTTCACTGCCAGCGCCGACGAGGTCATGTGGCTGGACGACGACGCTGTCGACTCGCTCCTGCGGCTCGCCCCGACCGGCAACGTCGCCGATGCACTGGCCCGCACTCAGCTCGGTCGCGCCCTCGACCGCCTCGATTCTGTGTCAAACCACCTGCTCGATCGCGGTGAGCACGTCGCGGGGACTATCTGCGACGACCATCGCAAGGTGCGTTCTGCGCGCAAGGCCAGCAGCCGCACTGTCAAGGCACGCCTACTGCCCCCGCCGGACGTCTTGGGTGTGTACGTCTATCTGCCTGACAGGAGTGGCTCGTGACTGGGCTGTCGTCGTTCCGGTCCGTCCGCACCGTCGGAACGGTTCTGCCGAGCGAAGCTCTATCCCTCGGCGCTGAACTCCGAATGCCCAGACAGACCGCCACCGACTACCAACTGCCTCCTGGCATGACGATCAACGCGGCCATCGCCCGCGCTTGGGAAGCAATGCTCGCCACTCACCGCGAGTGGGAACGCGCCCTCGATCGCCTGCCCGCAGGTGACCCCGCCACCAAGGTGACTCGCGAAAAATGGCTGCTGCCACTGCTGTACGAACTCGGGTGGGGTCGGCCCGAGGTTCTTACCGCTGGCTTGGACGTCGCGCCCGGCCTCGGCGAAACCGCCGCGCCGCACTTCACGATTTCCCACCGCCTCTCCTGGCCCGACGCATCCAATCCGGCAGTGTGGGCACCGATCCACCTTGTCGGCGCCGGTGTCGCCCTCGACACCAAGACCGCGAGCGTGACCGCCCGTGCACCGCAGTCGATGCTGCAGGACTACCTCAACCGCGAGGACCGGGCGCTGTGGGCGCTGTTGTCGAACGGCAGGACCCTGCGACTGCTGCGCGACGCCTCGACGTTGTCGAAACAGTCCTACGTCGAGTTCGATCTCGATGACATCTTCACCAACCAGCGCTACGCGGACTTCAGGCTGCTGTTCCTCACCACTCACGCGAGTCGCTTTTCCCCGCATGCCGAGGAACCTGCCCCGGCCGCCGATGATGTCGAAGCCGAACCTCCCACGCTGAGTGCCGAGAGCTGCTGGCTCGAAAAATGGCGAGTCACAGCGATCGACAACGGCGCCCGTGCCCTGCTCACCCTGCAGCAAGGAGTGGCGCAGGCGCTGCAACACCTCGGTACCGGATTCGTCGCACATCAAGCCAACGCGGCTCTGCGCGAGTCCCTGGCTGTTGCACCGCACGCCGACCGCGATCTACACCGTGCCCTGCTGCGGATCGCCTATCGACTGATTGTGTTATTCGTCGCCGAAGACCGCGATTTGCTGCACACCGCTACCGTAGACACCCAGGCCCGTCATCTTTACGCCGATCACTTCTCGACCGCCCGGCTGCGCCGGATGTCCATCGCGCACGCGGGTAGCAGGCACACCGACCTTTGGGAAGCGCACCAGATCGTCACCGACGCCCTAGCCGGCGACGGACTTCCGCCCCTGGGGCTGAGCGGACTCGGAGCCTCACTGTTCGCCCGAGATGCTTTGAGCATCCTAAACGGTGCTCAGTTGCCCAACCATGCACTCCTCGCGGCGATCCGGGCCCTCGCACAGATCGATGACCCAGTCACCGGCACACCCCGCCCCGTGGACTACCGCAACCTCGACAGCGAGGAACTCGGCGGCATGTACGAGGGACTGCTGGCATACACACCGCGCTACACCCCCGCCGCCCGCACCTTTACCCTCGACCTCGCTGCAGGTAACGATCGAAAGAAATCCGGTTCGTACTACACCCCGTCCGAGTTGATCGATCTTGTTCTCGACGAAGCCCTCGACCCGCTGATCGACGAGGCACTGCGCACGGCCGACGCCGAACACGCCCTGCTGGCCCTGACGGTTATTGATCCCGCATGCGGCAGTGGACATTTCGTTGTTGCGGCGGCACGTCGTATCGCCTCCGCCGTGGCGACAGTGCGGACCGGAGACACCGAACCGAACCCAGCTGCACTGCGTGCCGCTACCGCCGACGTCATCGAACACTGCGTCTACGGTGTCGACCTCAACGACCTCGCCATCGAAATCACCAAGGTCGCCCTGTGGCTCGAAGCGTTCGACGCCGAGCGTCCGTTCCCATTTCTCGACGCCCACTTCCGCGTCGGCAACGCGCTGCTCGGTACTACGCCGAAGCTGTTGCGCGACAACATTCCCGATTCGGCCTTCACGGTGCTCGGCGACGACGACAAAGGGTGGACCAGTAAACTCAAGGCCCGCAACAAGTCCGAGCGCAACGCCGACGTCGACCAGCTCACCCTCAGCTTCGGGCCGGAGACCCTCAACGTCGAAACCACCGCGTTCACCAAGAAAGCCCGCGATGCCGACGCCGGCCACGCCGGTAATCTGAGCCGGGTGCGGGCCCGAGCCGATGCGTGGCGTGCCCTAGAGATCGACCCGGATCTGCTTGCCGCCAAGCTCGCCGCGGACGCCTGGTGCGCAGCCTTCGTCCAATCCAAAACCAAGGACTCCGGGCAGGGCATCACTCACGACACCCTGCGCCGCCTCGCGGAGGACCCGGGATCCGTACCGGAGACCGTCATCGCGCAGATCAACACGCTCGCCCGCCAATACCGATTCTTCCATTGGCATCTCGAATTTCCGGGCATCTTCACCGCCCCCGCCAACGGCGGCGACGTCGATACCGGCTGGACGGGCGGCTTCTCTTGCGTCCTCGGCAACCCTCCATGGGAACGAGTCAAGATCCAAGACAAAGAGTTCTTCGGCAACCTTGGCCGCACGGATATCGAAACCGCCAAGACCGCCGCTATCCGTAAGACCATGATCGTAGACCTGGCAGTGTCGGATCCCACTCTGCATCAGGCGTACCGGGACGCGATTCGCCAATCCGACGGTACCGCGCACCTGTTGCTCAAGAGTGGCCGCTATCCGCTCACCGGCCAAGGCGACGTCAACACGTACAGCGTGTTCGCAGAAACCCTGCGCACCGTCGCCGGGCCGACTGGCACGGTCGGCATCATTACCCCCACAGGTCTAGCGACCGACAATACAACCGCGCCCTTCTTCTCTGACACTCTACGTACTAATCGGCTACTGGCGTTCTACGATTTCGAAAACGAAGCGAAGATCTTCAAGGATGTGAACAATCGACCCAGATTCGCGGTCACCGCCTTGACCGGCAGAGAGCGCAAGGTCGATACAACCCGATTCGCCTTCCTTGTTCGGCATATCGTCGACGTGCCGTCGCGCAAGTTCGAGCTCACACCTGCTGAAGTCCTCGCGATAAACCCGAACACCGGCACTTTGCCGATGTTCCGAACGCGCATCGACGCCGATATCACCCTCGGCATCTACCGGCGGCACCCCATTCTGATCCGCGACAACGATCCAGATGGAGACCCTTGGGGCCTCAACTCTAATTTTGCTCGTGCCTTTGATATGGCTACCGATTCGGAGCTATTCCGACAACCTAACGATCTGGCGGATGCTCAATTCAACGGCTGGTCCTACGAAGGCTACGGCAAAGAGTACGTGCCGCTGTACGAAGCAAAGATGCTTAGTCACTTCGACCATCGATTCGGCACCTACCTCGGTTCCACCCAAGCGCAAATCAACAAAGGCACGCTGCCCAGGTTGACGGAAACTCAGCACAACGATCCGAGTATCGAACCGCTCGCCCGCTACTGGATCGACCGAACCAAGGTCACCGCGAAACTGGCCGAGAAGTGGGATCGGGACTGGCTTTTGGGGTGGCGTGATATCGCACGAACCACTGACTACCGTACCTTCGCGCCATCAGTCCTACCGATAAGTGCAGTTGGGGATAAGTTTCCCCTCGCGTTTCCCGTGATTCACGGCAATGGTCCGCTGTTGCACGCAGTGTGGTCGAGTATGGCGTTCGACTACATTGCACGGCAGAAGCTCAGCGGTGCCGGGATGAAGTACTTCATTGTGAAGCAACTCGCCTGCCCCACACCGTCCATCTTCGCCCGGCCTGCTCCCTGGCAGCCCGACCTCACCCTCACCCAATGGGTCTGCCCCTATGTGCTCGAATTATCCTATACCTCATGGCGATTGAAGCCATACGCGATCGAGCTCGGTGACGACGGCGCGCCATTCCAGTGGGATGTCGAGCGTCGGGAATTGCTTCGGGCTGACCTCGATGCCGCCTTCCTTCATGTGTACGGACTGTCCCGCACCGAAGCGGTGCACGTACTTGACTCCTTCACCGTCGTACGCAAATACGAGGAACGAGACTTCGGCGAATACCGCACCCGCCGCCTAGTCCTCGACGCCTACGACCGCATGGCGGCCGCAATCGCCAAGGGCGGCACTGGCTGGACGGCACTGTCCGACATACGTGCAGGAGGAGGGAACCGCCACGACCTGCCATAGTTCAGCGCATCGAGGCTTCCGTCGAAAGGTTTCCCAGGTGTCTTGCCTTGGCCCGCGGGGCAGCCGTCGGCACCCTGCTGACCTCTCGGGGACCAAGTCTTCGTATTCAATCGCAGCTTCAGCCAGTCGTTCCCAACACATTCGTCAACTCAATTCTGGTTGTGCTGCCAGCGCCGCACATACGCCGCGGCGAAGCTACATCAGCGGCCGATCGGTTTGTATCCGGTTGCGGGGCAGGGGATTTTGATGCGCGGTACCGGAATGTCCACGCAAGATCTTCGCCGAGTAGATCGACGATCTGGCCGGCCTGCGGGCAACAGATCGTCCAGTTTCTGACGTATGCAGACGTACCTATCTGAATACGACACAGACCATGATCCGCTGGAGATCGATGGTCCGCTTGAGATTTCGGGGGCGCCGCGGCGCCCAAGTCCACCGACCTCGGCGCACGCCCGTTCGCGCTGTACATCGCCGATATGAGTCCGACTACAAGAGCGAGGCGAAGCTGAAAGACGGCGATTACACGCTGCACCTGTGGAACGTCAAGCCGTCGCCCGCCGCCGAAAACGCCCGCTGGGAAGTCGTCGGTAGCTGAGCCCAGACGCACGACGCGAGCCCCGTATGCAAAAGCCGCCCGGTCTCCGAAGAGGCCGGGCGGTTGAGTCAAGTGCTCAGAATGACGTTAGACCACACCATGCTGCGAATCCGCGGATGGTTTCTGTGCTGCGGGCGTCGTCGCGGGCCAACTGTCGCACCGTTTCGTGCACTTGCGGGTGATAGCGGGTCTGAGTTGGCGCGATACGTTTGGCTATCTGCAACGAATGCAGGGCGCCCTCCCGATCGCCGTGCAGTAGGAAGCCCCTGGCCAGATCGATGTAGTGGTGTCCCGCGCGCTCACGCGGCGTCTGCGGGGGCAGTTTGATCGTCTTCGACCGTTTGACCGCTTCCGTGCCGTCCATCCCCTCTACTGCCAGCCCAACCCGCCAGATATCGACATTCGTTGGCCCGAAGCACAACTGGTAGTCATTGCGGTCCTCACCGATACGCGCTGCGGTCTCGGCGGCCTCGGCAAGGTGCGCGTCGGCGACATCGCGACGTCCGGCGCGCGCGGCAGCGAGCCCGCTCTTGAGATGCAGGTTCCCCCACATGCTCAGTACCCCTGGGTCGCCGTCGCCGAGCTGGTCCTCGATGCGCGAACGACTACCCTCGAGCAGTCGTCCGGCGGCATTCCAATCCGCGCCCATGATCAGCTCGCCGGCGCGCTGGTAGTCCCCGGCGAGAACCATCAGCTCGTCACCGGACTGGGCTGCGGCCCACTCGTACCGTTCGACCGCCATACTGCTGAGGTCGATATAACCGAGCCTGTATACGACTTGCGAGGTGGCGGCGTACGCCTCGGCGGCGAGCGCGAAGATCCGTTCCAGCTCACGGATCTCGTCGGTTGAGTACCAGGCCGTACGTAGGTCGGCCAGCAGTCCGGGCAGCATACGGCCCAGCTCGCCCAGCTTGGTGCCGTGCCGGTATGCCGACGCGGTCGCCACCTCGTTGGCGAGTTCGTCAATCGGTCGGGGCGTGATGTCGCCGAACGGCTCGATCCGATATGAGGCGAGTTCACGCCTGATGTCGGAGATACCGGAATGGACGAACTGCTCATCGCGTGTATTGCGAGGAAACGGTTGATCGGTCAGGTCATCGATGCCGGTCTTGAGCGCTCGGGCCGCGGCGCTGATGAAGGCCGGACTCGCGGGCTTGTCGCCCTGCTCAACCTTCCTGATCAGCGATATCGAGATGCTGGATCGCTCCGCGAATTGCCTTTGTGTCAATCCGGCGAGCTTGCGTCGTTCGCGGACGCGATCGCCGACTCCGGCGGCCGTTTGGGTCATCGTTATCACCACATCCCCATTGGACAGTGCCCGTGATGCCAAGCGTGCCACAAACTGTGGCACTTCGTCTGTCCTCCAGGGTTGACGCTTTTATGGCACCCGGCGCCGGGTCGATGAGGCCCTCATCCCCGGCGCCGAGTGCACGCCAGCCGGAACACGCGAGGGGTGCCAACCATGGCAGTAGAACTGATGGCTTTGATCGTCCTCTATGCCGCGATTGCTGTCGTATGGTGGGCCTTCCGATATGGCCTGCCCTACCTGACAGACCGCGACGACGCCCTACCCGACGGTGCCGTGTCGAGCATCGACATTCTCGATCGCGTTGCCGCCGAGGACGCCGTGCGAACTGATTCGTGGGCGCTCGAACCGTCGCATCACTCACAGTCCGAGCCGTACATCCCGGAGCAGGCGCACACCGAAGTGCAACGGCATTGCGAATGCCGCACCGACCTGTGCGTCGCCAAGTACCAGGCGTTCTGGACCCTGGTCGACGCCGGGCACGCCGTTCCCGATGCGAGTGCTGTGCGATGACCGCCAGAGGACTGCCGAAACGATCCGCATTCGTCGGGCCGCCACGCTCGATCTACTGCGATGTACCGACCGAGGTGATGCAGCGCTACCTCGAAGCCCTCCACACATACGAGTGGACCAATACCGAACGGCCCGGTGGCGGGGTGTCATCTCCCCCACCATCTGGGGCAATGAACCAGCCCGAGGGGACAGCATGAAACGAAACCCGTTGCACACCACCGCGATACCAGGAAAGGTCGCGGTGTGGCAGTTCGTCGACCGCGCCGCCCGCATACTGCGCGTGCAGCTCACCGGCGAAGCGTTCACCGCATACCGCCTCCCATCGCGCACTAAGCTGCCCGACGCGCAGCCCGGCACGATCATGTTCGACGGATACCCGGATCTCGCCGACGCTCGGGAGTTGCTTTCCGAGCATGGCGACTTGTGGGACGCGGTTCGCGAAGACTTCTGGACGGCCCTGCTCAACATGGCAGATCTCCCCTCGCCGGGGATCGGCGGGTAGCAGATGTCCGAATTGCATTCCGCGCGAACGGATATCGCTCCATCGGTGCGCGCACTGCTCGCGGTCTTCCATGAGGACACTCGTCAGAAGCTCTACTGCGCCCCTGTCGATAGTCGTCCGATGTTTCAGGGCGCGGACGGCTTGATGATGCCGGTTGACGCGGACGGATGGGTCTCGGACTCGGACGCCGACCTGGACAAAGCCGACGCACTCACGATCACGCCTATCGGCGTCGTCGATATCGAAGCGAATTGATTACGTCATGAGAGTACTGGGCGGTATCGGCTGCTCAGGCATGAAAGAATGGGGGCAATCTCGTGCATTACAACATTTCTCGGCTGTTCGTCATCGTCGCCGCGCTCGGCGCGCTGCTGATCTCCGGTACAAGTGGCAACGTCGCGAACGCCAGTCCCGGCGGGCCATTGGTCAGAGAGGCGAAGAAGCCCCTATGCGACCACGGTTTCATCTACAGCACACCAACAGTTCTGATCCCGAATATCGAGGGTTACGGATGGGCGGAGTGCGATTCCGTACCCGCCGACGCGGGGCTGACCCACAACTACTACCTGCAACTGCAGCGGCGAACACCTGACAACACGTGGGATTGGATCGGTGACGTGAAGCGGTCGAGCATCATCCCCACATCGCGTCAGACATACACGACCCAAGCGCCGTGCGTGCCTGGGGTTTATCGGATCTACGCCAACGCCTCGGGTACGATCCAGGGACGGAAGTTCGAGCTCCCGCAGGTCTCCGAGCAAAAGGTTGTGACCGCAGCCATGTGCGGGTTGTGACCCAATGCGGATAGAGGATGATATGTCACTGCTCAATGGACGCCGATACGCCGACTACCACGGGCCGATCAGTTTGCGTGATCGGGCGAAATCGCTCGCTCGTAGGCTGTCGCGCCCGAGGACGCGACGCAGGCACCCGCAGGACGCGAGCAATGGCCCGAAGCTGCATCGCGAACTGTGGTGGTGGACAGTGCGACCGGAGATGGGCAAGGGTTCACACCGCTTCGTGAGCAAGCCAATGTATGCGACTCGGGAAATCCCTGGTAACGACCACGACGCGGCAACCGACTGGATGATCGACCGCATAGCGCACCTGCTCTAGTGCAGTATGTCTGCGCCGCGCCTAATCCGTGAAAACGACGACAGTGCTCCGAATCTCACTGTAGCGGTTCGGGGCGCTCGTCGTTTCGGTGGTCTACGGGTCGTATGCCTCGACCGAGTCGATAGCGGGTGAACTGTACTCGGCATTGAATAGCGGGCAATTGCGTTCGACGAGCAGCCCCTACCGCACGAAAGTGCGGCACGAGCGCTATTGCGGGCGACAACGTTCTTGATATCGCTGACGCTGGACGGTGATTCGCGGACCGAACCGCTATATGCGTGCGCGTACGTGGCGTCGATCGTTTCGCAGCCGGAAGTCGCGGCGGTGGGAGGCAAACGCGTCGAACGCGCTCGTGCCAGCGTGGTCGAGCGGCTGCTGACGGGATTACGGCAAGGAGACGCACGGGTCGAGGAGGAGGCGTTTCGCCGGGGTGAGGTTGCCGACACCTGGCGGCATCTGAGTTTGCATCTGGCGGTGGGTGCCGTCATCACTGCGGACCCGCACACGATCTTCGAGCCGCCGGTGCGGCGAGCGTTGACCGGCTTGCTCGATCTGCAGGAAACGGGCCCGCTGCACACACACCGCGGCGAATTCCGCACCTCCGCAGAAGGATTCGTCACCTCGTATGCGACCACGCAAGCGTTGGAGGCGATGGTTACTGCTCGGCCCGGTTTCGCCTGCTACTGGTGGGCGCTCCGAGATCTCGATGCCCCGACAGCGGGGATCGTCGGGTTGAACGAGGCAGTTGTCGCGTCGGTAGTCGGCGTGGCGGTGGCAGGCAGCGATATCACGGTCGCAACGCTGGTAGCGGCGGCGCTGGTGCTTACGGCTGTGGGGCTGGAGGTTCGATCCGGTTGAATGCCCGGTGTGCGGCGTGCACGAACGCTGTACACGCCTCGGGCTGTTTGTCGCCGGTGGCGGTCTCGACTCCACTGTTGACGTCGATGGCGAACGGGCGGACGGCCTCGATTGCTTGGGTGACATTGGCGGGGGTGAGACCGCCGGCGAGGATTACCGGACAGTTCAGCTCTGCCAAGGCCGATACGATCGCTGCGCTGATCGACCAGTCGTGAGTGCGGCCGGTCCCGCCGAGTCGGTTGGCGGTACGCGAATCCAATAGGACCGCATCGCAATCCGATGCTGCTTCGCGTGCGGTATCGACAGCGTCCGGGCCGGTGACATGCACGGCTTTGATGACACGGCGGCCGCGGGCTGCCTTCTTGACTTGACGGACCGTATCCGCGGTGACGAGGCCATGGACCTGGATGGCATCGGTACCTATCCGGTCGGCGAGCTCGACGATCGCCGCCGCGTCCTCGAGATGAGTGACAAGCACACGCGTGATGAATGGCGGCACCAGGCCAGCCAGGCGAGCCGCCGCATCCGCGTCGAGTGCATCCTCGCTGAAATGCGTTACGCCGGAAATGAATCCGAGCGCATCCGCGCCAGCGTCGACTGCGATCCGAAGATCGGCCTCGGACCTGATCCCGCAAATCTTTGCACGTAAGGCCACAGTCCCACGATAGCTATTGGAGCCCGTGGGCTTCTGCCCTGCGGCACGGGGAATGGATTTATTGATCGCGGGCTCGCGCTCTTCAACGATTCGGGTTCGCGTTTCGCGCACGTCCTCGCGCCGCAGTTTCGTGTGCGGCGCCAATAGGTGCTGACACGCGGCCGCCGCCCCCGAGCTTGATTCCGCCGCCTGCCGTCGAACGCCAGCGGAGTACCGCCGCATGTGTCACATCGATGCGGTCGCGGCTGATTCGGCTGGACACGGGTGGGTAAGGCTCGAATGAGGAGGTGTATGTATGACTCGTCCAGTGCCGCCGGAACCCAGCCCGGTCCCGCCGTTTCCGATTCCGGATCCGGTGCCACCGGTGCCAGGACCTGAGCCTCTTCCCGACCCGGAGCCCGTGCCACCGGAGCCGGGCCCGCTGCCGTCGACACCCGATCCGCTACCGCAGCCTGATCCGGACCTGCCGTTGCCGCCGGTGCCTGCTCCGCGACCCGATCCGGATCCCGATCCGGGCAGGCCGTTGCCGCCAGTTCCGGACCCCGGTGGTCCATTTCCTGCGACGGACCCCCGGCCGCCGGATCCTCGGTGATGCTCGGTTGAGGACGCTGTGAATCCTTTGGGCGGATGTGCGTCTCTCATGCTTGTGTCGGCAACAGGGTCGGCGCGGGATTGGGAGGTTTGTCGTGATCATTGCCGCGATAGTTGTTGGCGTGGTGCTTGTTTGTGCCTGCAGTGTCGTCGTGGTGCGTCGGTGGAGTCGGTCCCGTGGTTGAGACCTGGCCCGATGAGAGGGTGGTCGCTGCTGCACGGGACGGGGAACTCGCGTCGATCACGTCGCTGATTTCGGGGTCGCATCCGCATGTGCGGCGGTTCGCCTACTCGTTGTGTGCGACGCCGGAGGATGCGGAGGATGCGGCGCAGGAGGCGTTGATCATTCTGTATCGCAAGATCGGGACGTTGCGGGCTTCGGGGGCGTTGGCGTCGTGGATGTTTCGGATCGTTCGGAATGAATGTCTGCGGCAGTTGCGGTTGCGGGTGCGGCGGGTTGAGGGGATTCCGGATTCTGCTATCGCTTCAGCCGAGGAGGAGGCGATTCATCGTTGGGAGGCCGAGCGTGTGGCGGCGGCGATTGCGGCGCTGCCGGGCGAACAGCGGCGGGTGCTGATCATGCGGGATGTTCAGGGATACAGCGGCCGGATGGTTGCGGATCTGCTCGGGCTCAGTACCGCGGCGATGAAGTCGCGGTTGCATCGCGCCAGGGCTGCCGTGCAGCAGAGTCTGCTGGATCCGATCCGGGAGGATGCAACTGATTCTCCTGGATCCGATCCGGGAGGTCGACGATGAGCGGTGACGGGAGCTTCGCCAGTTCGTCGGTGGCGCGTCATTTGGCCCGTGGCGCAGTCGGATTCGGTGCCGTGATCGGCTCGTTCGCGCTCATGCCCGCCTTCGGGCCCGCGAGTCTGCTGCTCCTGCCGGTCGGCTTCGTGGCGCTGCGCGGGTGCCCGACCTGCTGGGCGATCGGGCTGATCCAGACCATCTCGATGGGTCGGTTGAAGCGGGAGTGCGCGGATGGGAAGTGTCGACTGGTTGCCGCCGATCCCGGTGCGATATAACAGGTTTCAGATGCTGTTGCCGAATCACCCAGGCCCGGAAGCGGATTCAGACAGCGCGCGACCACTGGGCGTGCGAGGACGCCCAGGCACCGAGGGCATGCGCGACTTGACCGCGGTCCGCGTAGAAGCCGCAGGAAATACCTATCCTCGGTGGTAGAGCCTGATGGCGTTCGGCTCCGGCGTCAGAGGAATCTCGAGGGCGGAACCGAGTTCGCCGCGAAACGTCCGGTGGGGGACTCGAGGAAGGCGCGCTACGTGCGGTTCTTCGCCGGGCGGTTCGATGCCGCCCGGCGCTCCTCCTGCTGGGCCTTGATGCGCTCGTTCTCCTTCAGCACCGTGGCGTAGTTCTCGCGCTCGCGGATCAGCCATTCCGGCGGGTCGGCGAGGAGTGCGGCGATCTGCTCGGCGTCGAGGGAGTCGGAGACGTCGGCGCGGGCCAGGCCGGTGTTGGAAACTCCGAGTTTGCGGGCCACGATGTCGCGGGGGAACGGGCCGGTCTGGCGGAGTTCGGTCAGCCAGGCCGGGGGGTTGTTCCGGAGTTCGTCGAGTTCGGTGCGTGAGATCGGCGAGTTCCGGAAGTCTTCGGGCGCCGCCGGAAGGTAGATGCCGAGCTTGTTGGCCGCGGTCAGCGGCTTCATGGTCTGCGGTTTCTTGTCCGGGCTCACCGATACAGCCTAATAGGCGCAGTCGGACGCAGTCCGTCCGGTGTCTCTTGCGCTTGGGCGAGCGAAGGCGAGGCCACCGCGTATCTGGCCGGGCTGTGAGTCTTGACCACCCCGCCCGGTCGCGACCACGCGCACGCCGCCATGACCCGGGGCAATACCCTGTGTCGAATGACCCCCGAGTCCGTCGACGTGACAACGCTGCGCTGGTTTGTCGCGGTTGCCGAGGAACTGCACTTCGCGCGCGCGGCGAAATCGCTGAACATCTCGCGCCAGAAGTTGAGCCACACAGTCATCGACCTGGAGAACGAACTCGGGATCAAACTCTTCGTGCCGGGCGCGCAGCCGACCCAGTTGACCGAGGCCGGGCAGGAGTTGCTGCGAGATGCCCGCGAGATCATCGCGCGTGCCGAGGAGCTCAGCGAGGTGCCCGCGCAGGACATCGCACTGCGGGTCGGGTTCGTCCCGGGCGTCACGGTGTCCAAGTGGACGAGGATCTGGGCTGAGCGGTTCCCCGATACACCACTCGAGGTCGTCCCGATTCCGATGGCCGAACAACTCGAGGCGCTGCGCGAAGGCCGCGTCGACGCCTGCTTCGTCCGCTTGCCGATCGATCAGGACGGTATGAGCGCGATACCGCTCTATCGGGAGTTGCCCGTCGTCGTGGTGCCCAAGGACCACCCGCTCTCGGTCTTCGAGCAGGTGGGCATGGGGGATTTGGCGGACGAGCGAATCCAGGAGTCCGGCGATATCGACGCGATCGAGGGAATTATCGAGTTGGTCGCCGCCGGCGTCGGCGTCGCCATCGTGCCGCATTCGATTGCCCGCTTGCACGCCCGCCGCGATCTCGTCTATCGGACGATGATGGGCGTTCCGGAAACGCAGATCGCCCTGGCCTGGCCGACCGCGCAGACCACCGACCTCATCGAGGAATTCGTCGGAGTGGTGCGCGGCCGCTCGGAGCGCAGTTCGCGTTCGCCGGCCCAAGCCAAGAAAGTACAGAAGAAGGCGGCGCCGAAACGGGCAGGCGGCGGCCGCGCCGGTTCCGCCAAGAACCCTCCCGCGAAGAAGAAGCCCGCCAAGCGGCGCGGACGCTAGCCTAGCGGGACAACGCTTCAACAGGGGCAGTGGAAAATCTGCTCATGGCCGGAAGCGCCGAGTCGTCAGTGCGGCAGATCTCGCCTTGTGGCACAGCGGATTTCGAACTACCGAGGCTTGCGACGCAGGATCGAGTCGCGGATCATGATGCCCGCGATCGTCGCGGCGAAACCGACGAGGAAGATGTCCTCGATCTTGCCCTTGTGGTTACCGATTGTCATCGCGAGCAGAATCACGACGACGATCCAGCCCGCGACCCGGAAGGCGCGGCGCGATTCCCCGCTCCAGCCCCATTCGGCGGACGGAACCTCGGCGGTGTCCACAGTGGTGACGATTGCGCGGTCACTGGTGGGTTCGAGTTCCGTGGCGGCCACGATCGCTCCTTAGCTCGGTGTGGGCGTTGCTGTCGATATCGTGGCATACGACCGCTCGTCGTAGCCAGCAGGGCTGTGTTTGATCGGCGGTGCTAGCGGCGCCAGGCTACCGCCTTCGGGCACATCGCTAGCCCCGCTGCGACAATGGGGCCGTGTCCGACATCGTGAGAGTCCTTCTGCTCGGCAGCACCGGTTCCATCGGTACGCAGGCGCTGGAGGTGATTGCCGCCAACCCCGACAAGTTCGAGGTGGTCGGCCTGGCCGCGCGCGGCGGCAATACCGAACTGCTCGCGGCGCAGATGGCCGCCACTCGGACTCGTAATGTCGCGGTCGCCGATCCGGCCGCTGGAGCGCAACTCGATATCGCGCTCAGCGGCCCCGGCGCGGTCACCGAATTGGTGCGCCGCACCGAGGCCGATGTCGTACTCAATGCGTTGGTCGGTTCGCTCGGCCTGGAGCCGACCCTGGCCACATTGCAGTCGGGCACTCGGCTCGCATTGGCGAATAAGGAATCGCTCGTCGCGGGCGGCTCACTGGTAACCCGGGCCGCCGCGCCCGGCCAGATCGTCCCGGTGGATTCCGAACACTCCGCGCTCGCCCAATGCCTGCGCGGCGGCCGGGCCGATGAGGTGGACCGCCTGGTGCTGACCGCGTCCGGCGGCCCGTTCCGGGGCTGGACCACCGAGATGCTGGAATCGGTGAATCCCGCCGAGGCGAAAGAACATCCGACCTGGTCGATGGGCTTGATGAACACGCTGAACTCGGCGTCGCTGATGAACAAGGGCCTCGAGCTGATCGAGACGCACCTGCTGTTCGGGGTGCCCTACGACCGCATCGACGTCACCGTGCATCCGCAGTCGATCGTGCACTCCATGGTCACCTTCACCGACGGTTCCACCCTGGCCCAGGCCAGCCCGCCCGATATGAAGCTGCCGATCGCATTGGCCCTCGGCTGGCCGGACCGAGTACCCGGCGCTGCCGCCGCATGCGACTTCAGCACCGCGTCGACCTGGGAATTCGAGCCGGTCGACACTGCGGTATTCCCGGCGATCGACCTGGCCAGACAGGCGGGCACCGCGGGCGGCAGCGTCACCGCGGTCTACAACGCCGCGAATGAGATTGCGGTGCAAGCCTTCCTGGACGGCGTCATCCGCTTCCCGGATATCGTGCGCACCGTCGCGCGCGCGGTCGAGGCGGCCGGCCAGTGGCACGCCGAACCCGAAACCCTGCAAGACGTGCTCGCGGCGGATACCTGGGCGCGTGATTACGCTCGCGCACTCGTGAACAGGTGATCAACTGCGCCGAGCGAAATCGGATAATCCCTGTTCGGACCCGATCGGGCGCGCCGCAGAACGGCGGCCTGGCAGACTGACCCCAGAGGGTTGGCCGGCGTGCGGTTACTGTGGTCGGGGTGCTCGCGGCGCGGGACGAACGCGCGTGTGCGGGTAATCGCGGCCGCTGCGGGCGGCCGCACTTCATTTGAGGCGAGCTGCGCAACGCAGGAGGGCTGTACAGCAAATGGTGTTCGCGTTGGGGTTCGTACTGTTCGCCCTCGGCATCACGATATCGATCGCGCTGCACGAATGCGGGCATATGTGGGCGGCGCAGGCCACCGGCATGAAGGTGCGTCGCTACTTCATCGGCTTCGGTCCCAAGGTCTTCTCCTTCCGGCGCGGTGAAACCGAGTACGGTCTCAAGGCCCTCCCGCTCGGCGGCTTCTGCGATATCGCGGGCATGACCGCGCTGGACGAACTCGCGCCCGAAGATCTCGACCGCGCCATGTACCGCCAGGCCACCTGGAAGCGGCTGGTGGTGATGTTCGGCGGGATCGGAATGAACTTCCTACTCGGCTTCCTCATGCTGATTGTGCTCGCGGTCGGGTGGGGTCTGCCGCGCTTCGACCAGCCGCCCGCCACCACCATCGGCGCGATGAAATGTGTCGCCCAGCAGAACCCGGACAAGAGCCTCGCCGACTGCGAAGGCACCGGCCCGGCCCAGCGCGCCGGTTTGCAGCGCGGTGACGTGGTCAAGGCCGTCAACGGGGTGAAGGTGACGACCTGGACGCAGTTCACCGGCGAAACCCAGAAGCAGACCGGACCGTTCAACTACACCATCGAGCGGGACGGCAAGACCGAGACGATCGAGGTCACCCCCGAACGCGTGATGCGCTACCCGGATGACGGCAGCCCCGGCCGTGAGGTCAGCGCGGTCGGCGTCGGCTCGGAGTACTACGAACCTTTGCAGTACAACGCGCTGGCCGCGATCCCGGCCGCCGGTGCGTACACCGGGCAGATGTTCGTGCGCACCTTCGAATCGCTGGCCCAGATGCCGCAGAAGGTTTCCGCGCTGTGGACCGCGGTGACCGGCGGCGAACGCGATCCGGAGACCCCGGTCAGTGTCTACGGCGCGAGCAAGATCGGCGGCGAGACCGCGGAGCGCGGCCTGTGGGGCGTGTTCATCCTGGTCCTGGCCAGCCTGAACTTCTTCCTCGGCGCGTTCAACCTGCTACCGCTGTTGCCGCTGGACGGCGGCCATATCGCGGTGGTGCTCTACGAGAAGATTCGCAATACGGTTCGGGGCTGGAAGGGACTGGCGCCGGCCGGGCCGGTCGACTATCTGAAGCTGCTTCCGGTGACCTACGTCGCAGTCGTGATCGGTGGCGCGTATATGGTGCTGACGCTGGTCGCCGACATCGTGAATCCGATCCAGCTGTTCCGCTGACGCGATAACCTGTCGCGGGCCCGTAGCGATAACCTCGTGAGCCGCAGATTGCTGGCATCGGGGGACAGTTGTGTGTCATGACCCATGTCATGGCCGTCACAGGGCGTGCGACCGCACCGCGCGGCTAAGCTCGGTAGGCGAACGGCCCAAACAGAACGTACGAAAGTAGGCAGCCGAAAGTGACCAGCACAATCGGATTGGGGATGCCGACCGCACCAGTGGCCGTTCTCGCGCCTCGACGCAGGACCCGCCAGTTGACGGTGGGCAACGTAGGCGTCGGCAGCGATCACCCGATTTCCGTGCAGTCGATGACCACCACCAAGACCCACGACATCAATGCCACCCTGCAGCAGATCGCCGAGCTGACCGCCTCGGGCTGTGACATCGTGCGCGTCGCCTGCCCGCGCCAGGAGGACGCCGACGCACTGGCGACCATCGCGCGCAAGAGCCAGATCCCGGTCATCGCGGATATCCACTTCCAGCCGCGCTACATCTTCGCCGCCATCGACGCCGGCTGCGCCGCCGTGCGGGTCAACCCGGGCAATATCAAGGAATTCGACGGCCGGGTCGGCGAGGTCGCCAAGGCCGCGGGCGCGGCGGGCATCCCGATTCGCATCGGGGTGAACGCCGGTTCGCTGGATAAGCGGATGCTGGAGAAGTACGGCAAGGCGACGCCGGAGGCGCTGGTCGAATCGGCGCTGTGGGAGGCGAGCCTGTTCGAGGAGCACGGCTTCGGCGATATCAAGATCTCGGTCAAGCACAACGATCCGGTGGTCATGGTCGAGGCCTACCGCCAGCTGGCCGCTCAGTCCGACTACCCGCTGCACCTCGGTGTGACCGAGGCCGGTCCGGCGTTCCAGGGCACCATCAAGTCCGCGGTCGCGTTCGGCGCGCTGCTGGCCGACGGCATCGGCGACACGATTCGGGTGTCGCTGTCCGCGCCGCCCGCCGAGGAGGTCAAGGTCGGCGGGCAGATCCTGCAGTCGCTGAACCTGCGTCCGCGCAAACTCGAGATCGTGTCCTGTCCGTCCTGCGGGCGCGCCCAGGTCGATGTGTACACCCTGGCCAACGAGGTGTCCGCCGGGCTCGAGGGCATGGAGATTCCGCTGCGGGTGGCCGTGATGGGCTGCGTGGTGAACGGGCCGGGCGAGGCGCGTGAGGCCGATCTCGGTGTCGCCTCGGGTAATGGCAAGGGACAGATCTTCGTCAAGGGACAGGTCATCAAGACCGTGCCGGAGGCGCAGATCGTGGAGACGCTGATCGAAGAGGCGATGCGCATCGCCGAGGAGATGGGCGAGGACGCCATCGCCGGCGAACCCGTCGTCACTGTGTCCAACTAGCCGCGCCCGCGGCATGGTGTGTTCGTAAGACTCGCTCCGTGGTGATTACGTTGGGTGGCACTGTGGTTGCCTTTTCGGGATCGACATACCACTTCGAGTTGATTCGTGGCAGGCTGTGAACGTGCGGAGTCTGCTGGAGCCGACGCGAAGGGCGAAGGATGCCCCGGCGCGTCAGCTCGCGAACCGGGATCTGGCGCAGGTGCTGCGGGTCCTCGATAGCGATCCGGTCGCCTCGTGCATGGTGGCGGCGCGGCTGCAGGAGTTCGGGCTGGATACCGGCGTCGGATACGGCGAGCTGTGGAGCCGTGGTGGCCCGGCCGAATCGCTGTGCTTCTCCGGTGCGAATCTGGTGCCATTGCGTGGCGACGAGAACGCGTTGCGCGCGTTCGCGACTCGAGCGGTGCGCTGGCCGCGGGTGTGCTCGTCGGTGGTCGGGCGTCAGGAGCTGGCGCTGCCGCTATGGGAGATGTTGTCCACGCATTGGGGACCCGAACGCGAGCTGCGCGGTGAGCAGCCACTACTCGCCCTCGGTCAGCCCGCGCTGGCGACCGCCGATGCCGAGGTCCGCCGGGTTCGCCCGGACGAATTGGAGCGCTACCTCATTGCGGCGATCGCGATGTTCATCGAAGAGGTCGGCGTCGACCCGCGCGCAGGCGACGGCGGTCGCGGCTACCGTCGTCGGATCCAGAGCCTGATCGAATCCGGTCGCGCCTGGGCACGTTTCGAGGACGGCCAAGTCGTCTACAAGGCCGAGGTCGGCTCGCTATCGCGGCGCACCGGGCAGATCCAGGGCGTTTGGGTGCATCCCGAACGGCGCGGCACCGGTCTCGGCACGCGCGGTACGGCCGCGGTGGCCAATGCGGTGGTCGCTTCGGGACGCACCGCCAGCCTGTACGTGAACGACTACAACAAGATCGCGCGCAGGGCTTACAGCCGCGTCGGATTCCGGCAGATCGCCACCTTCGCCACCATCCTGCTCGACTGAACACCGGTGTGCCACAGCCGTTTGCTCACGGTTGGCTATACGATCGGTGCCAATGTCGACACGCATGATGATCAGGCTGGCTGTCGCTGCGCTCGCGGTGGCGGGAACCGGCTGCTCGGCGCGCCCGCAAGGGCCGGTGCCAGCGGCCGACGCTTTCCTGGCCGCCTTCGCCAACCATGACGTCGAGGCCGCGGCCGGACTGACCAGTCAGCCCGAGAAGGCAACCGCCGCAATGCGTTCCGCCTGGGACGAGCTCCAGGCCGAAGAGCTGTCCGCGCACACCGGCGCGGCCAGGGTCACCGGTGATACCGCGATCGTCGACTACACCTACCAGTGGCGGCTGCCCAAGGACCGCATCTGGAAGTACACCGGCCAACTGCAGATGGGGCGCAGCGACGGACGCTGGATAGTGCGCTGGACCTCCTCGGATATCCACCCGAAGCTCGGCGACACCCAGACCATGACATTGCGCGCCAACCCGGCCCCGCGCGCCAGGGTGAACGAGCAGTCCGGCAGCGATGTGCTGGTGCCGGGCAAGGTATCTCGGGTCGCGTTCACCGCGGCCTCCGCCGCGGATCCGGCGTATACGGCGACCTCGTTGGCGGCGGCATTGAATCGGTTCGACGAGCGTCTCACACCCGAGGCGATCCTCGGCTCTGCGCTGGCCGCCAAAGGTGCCTACACCGTCGCGCTGTTGAGCGAGAATGAATTGAACGAGGTGAGTGCCGATCTGCTCGGTCTGCCCGGGGTGACGCTGACCCAGCAGTGGGATATGGTCCCGACCGACCGGGATTTCGCGCCCGATCTGCTCGCGCAGGTGCGCAAGACGGTGATCGCCGAGGTGGACGGCAAGGCCGGTTGGAGCGTTGTCACCATGAACTCCAACGGCGCCGACACCGACGTACTCACCGAGGTGGCCTCCCAGCCCGCTCCGTCGTTCTCGCTCAGCATCGATCGCAACGTGCAGAACTCCGCGCAGCGCGCTGTCGGCGGCCGCACGGAGCAGACCATGATGGTGGTGCTGCGACCCTCGACCGGCGCGATTCTCGCTGTCGCACAGAACAAAGCGGCCGACCGCGACGGTCCGGTGGCGACCATCGGTCAGTACCCGCCGGGCTCGGTCTTCAAGACGGTGACCGCGGCCGCGGCGATGTCGGCCGGAAAGGCCACGCCCGATACCGTTTTGCCGTGCCCGAGCCGAATTGTCATCGGGGAGCGGACAATTCCCAACTACAGCCTCTTCCAACTCGGCGACGTGTCGATGACCACCGCCTACGAGCGGTCCTGCAACACCGCGTTCGCGAAGCTGGCCAGCCAGCTGCCGGGCGACGCACTGCACGACACCGCCGCGAAACTCGGTGTGGGACCGGGATATACGGTCCCCGGACTGCCGACCGAATCGGGTTCGGTGCCACCGGACGACGATATGATCCAGCGCACCGAGGACGGAATCGGCCAGGGCAAGGTAGTGGTGAGCCCGTTCGGGATGGCGGTGCTCGCCGCGACCGTCGCACACGGCTCTGCGCCGGTGCCGTATCTGATCGCCGGGCGCACCACCGAGATCAAGGGCGATCGTCCGGCCATCGACGCGCAGGTGATCGACGGGTTGCGCGCGATGATGCGCAAGGTGGTGACCGGCGGAACCGCCGAACGCATCGCCGATCAGGGTGAGGTGTACGGCAAGACGGGGGAGGCCGAGGTCGAGGGCGGGTCGCATTCGTGGTTCGTCGGCTACCGCGGGGATCTCGCCTTCGCGACGTTGCTCGTCAAGGGCGGGAGCTCGGATAACGCCGTGGCGGTAACGCGTGACATGCTCGCCGCGCTGCCCACGGGCTACTGACCGCTACCAGTGCTGGGCTATCCGAAACGGGAACCCAGCATTGGGGTGCCGACTGCACACCAGGCGCGAACATGTGACCGGCATCGCATCGGTCAGTTGGTGCGATTGTCGGTCTCGGGCGCCGCGCCGCGGTCCGGCATCTCGTAACGCAGTGTGGTGGAACCGATTCGGATGACGTCCCCGTCCTTCAGCGCGGTGTCGGCGCCGATCGGCACGCCGTTGACGTACACGCCGTTGGCCGAATCCCGGTCCCGGATGAAGATCCGGTTGTCGCGCGGCAGAATGCGGGCATGCTTGCGGCTGACCCGCGCGTCGTCGAGCACGATGTCGTTATCCCATTCGCGGCCGATCCGCAGACCGGTCGCCGGGATGGCGATCGCCTCGCCGTCGCCGACCCGCAGCCAGGCCTGTCGCAGGATGTCCGGCAGATCCCGCTTGGTCGCGCCAGGCGAGGAGGAGACCACCGGCAGCGCCTGTTGGCTGCGGATCGCCTCCTCGAGCGCCAGCGTGCGCGGGTCCGGGTCGATGCCCTGCTGGTCGGCGAGGTTGCGGCGAATGCGCAGGCAGGCGGCCAGTGCGTCGGCCTGTCGCCCGGCGCGGTACAGCGCGGAGATCAGTAGTCGCCAGAGCCGCTCGTTCACCGCGTGTTCGGCGGTCAGCGCGGTCAGTTCGCCGAGCACCGCGCCCTCGCGACCGCAGGCGATATCCGCGTCGAGGCGGTCGGCGACCGCGTTCAACCGGCGCTCATCCAGATCGGCGGCGAAATTGTCGGCGAAGCGCAACCCGCGCAACCCCGCGACGGCTTCACCGCTCCATTGCGCGAGCGCGTCGGCGAAGCATTCGGCCGCGGTGTCCAGATCGCCGGTGGTGAAGGCCAGCGAACCCTGGTTCCTGGCGCGTTCGAAGCGGCCGACATCGCATTGGTCGTCGGTGATATCGAGCAGGTATCCGGCGTGCACGGTGCGCAGGATGGCCCGGTCGTCGACCCCGGCCCCGCGCAGCACGGTGCGCAGATTCGAAACATAGGCGTAGAGGCCGTCGACCGAGCGATTCGGCATCTCCTCGTCCCAGATGCTGTTCGCCAGTGTGGTTTTCGCGACGGCGTTACGGCGATTGATGACGAGCATGGCGAGCAGGGCGCGCAGCTTGGTGCCGGGCAGCGGTAATGCGCGATCGTCGACCAGCAGGCGCACCGGTCCGAGCACTCGCAGATCGAGCACCGGTCGATTCGAGCCCGCAGAGCCCACCTGATTCCCTCCGAACGCCTGCTGCTTCCGGACCGCCTCTGCCCACGGCTTTTTCGCCGACGGAAGCCGCACGCGATGGATCCAGCATACGCACCGACGACGCCGCGTGCCTGCGACAAGTCGCTTCGACTACGCCCTCGGCGAAACGATCACGCGCCGTGCTGAATTCGGATCGATAATGGGAATCGTGCACCGCGCCGGTGGACCTCGCGCCGATCTTGCTGGAGTGTTGACCGGATGGACGATGTACTGCTGACCCCGCCGGATGCGGCCGAAGTCGCGCTGCTCGCGCGCGGTGTGATCACCGCGGCCGCGGGCGCGGACGGGCTGACCCCGCTGCAGCAGTTGCTGATTCCCTCGCTGTTTCTGTCGATGACCGGCCACCGGGTCGATATGGAGACCATGCGGCCGATCAGTGCCGAGTCCTTCGCGCTCGGGCTGGTCCGGCGCAACCGGATCTTCCGGGAGCGGATCGTGCAGACCATGCTGCTGTCCGCGCTGGTGGTGCGGCCGCTGGCGCCCGCGGTCGCGACCAAACTGCGCGAATTCGCCGACGCGCTCGAGGTCGATGACGACATGATCGCGGTGGCGCGGAAATACGCCGAAGGCGCGATCGAACTGGCCGCGGTCGACTTCGACCGCAACGGTTACCTCGGCGCGCTGGATCCGAGCCGGTTGACCGCGCTGCACACCGAGAGCCTGGATTCATCGTGGGGACAGGTCAGCGATGACCCCGGGTTGGCCGCGCGCTGGGCCAACCTGCGTGACCTGCCCGTCGGCACCCTCGGGCGCGGCGTCTCCGATTTCTACGCCGACCGTGGGTTCGTCACTCCCGGACTGCCGGGTTCGGCGCCGCCGCTGCTGGCCCAGCACGACTGGGTGCACGTGCTGGCGGGTTACGGCACCACGCTGGAGAACGAGATCGAGGTGTTCGCGTTCATGGCGCGCGCCAACGATGATCCGCGGGCGTTCAGCTTGCTGGCCATGGTTATTTCGCTGTTCGAGACCGGGTATCTGCATGCGGGCGCCGGGCTGTTCGAGGCCAACGAAGGACATCTGAGCACCGCGGGCATGGCCACCCGCCTCGGCGACGCCATGCGGCGTGGCGCGCTGACGCACGGCAGCCACGACTTCCTGGATCTGGACTGGTTCTCGCTGGCCGATCGGCCGATCACGGTGGTGCGCAATGAGATCGGGTTGACCCCGAAGGCGGCCGAAGCGGTCGCCGCGGGTTCCGTCGGTGCGTGGGAGGCGGGCGGTATCACGCCGTACCAACTGCATTCGGCCGAGACCGCCGCCGCGGGCGCGGGGCGGGTCTACGTGCCGTGGCGTCCGGATCCGACGCGCGACTGAACTCAGGCGCGGCGCAGTGTGGCGGCCAGGTGGTGGGTCAGCGGCTCACCGACCGCGGCCATGCGCAGCGAGTAATCGATGGTGTCCCCGACCAGTATGATCGACCGGCCCAGGGCGGTCACCACTTTCGCGGTGCTGCTGCGGCCGATGCTGGTCGATTCGAACTCCATGTGCAGTTCACCATCGGTGATGGTGAGACTGCCCTCGCAGATCTCGGTGATACCGGTCGGATGCGCCAGGATCAACTCGACGTGGTCCGGGCGCGGGCAACGCAGATAACCGGTTTCGGCGTGCATCGGCCTGCTGCCGTCGGCGGCGCGCGTGCGCTGGCGGTAGGTGAGGAAAGGTCGGCCGAGGTGGCCGAACTTGATTTCCTCGACATAGTCGAACGACTCGATGGTCGGGTATTCACCGTGCCCGGGTCCGCGCCACGTGCCGAGCAGTGGTGCGAGCGGCGCGATATCGGGATGGGGGGCGATGGCAGGTTGAGGGGCGACCACGGCCGACAGCTTAAACCTGTCGGATCCGAGGTGTTCCCATACAGTCGAAATTCCGCCAGGGTAAGGTTAGCTTCGCCTAATCGCCGATGAGGGTGCGAGTGGCTGGAAAGGACAAGAAGTTGAACGGACGCTGGAGTGAATCGCGCCGCAGCGGTGCGTGGCGGACACGGACTCGCAACGGTCTACTGCGCGCATCGGTGCTGGGTGTGGCCCTGGTCGTCGCGGCGGCCTGCTCGGATTCGAAATCGTCGAACGACGAAGTGCCTGCCCTGGACGGCAATCACTACGCGCAGACCAATCTCGCCGCCAACAAAGACGAGTACAAGGCTCAGTTCCTCTTCCCGGACCTGGTGAATGCCTGGGGCCTGGCCGATCGCCCCAAGGGCGCGGGCGGACACTTCTGGGTCGGCGCGGGCGGGAAGTCCGTCCAGTTCGTCGGTGATGTCACCGCATCCGCGGACACCAAGGTGCAGACGCTGTTCCAGGATCCGCTGAAGATCGTCACGATTCCGGGCGCGGACGCGGACACCTCGGACAACAGCATCGGCAAGACCACCGGTGTCGTCTTCAATGGCGCGCCGATCACCTCCGACCTGTTCGTGGTCCGCGATCAGCCGGTGCAGGCCGACGGCGCGCCGCTGCTGCTGACCGGTTCGTCGCGGTTCATCTTCGCCACCGACTCCGGAAAGATCTCGGCGTGGACCGAACTCGGTCCCGAGGGGGCGATCGTCCGCCACGACGGTCCCGCGAACCTGGTCTTCGACGGCGAGTCGCAGGGGATGGCGTTCTTCGGGATCGCGCTGGCACCGTCGGCCGACAAACTGCTCGCCGCCGACTTCGGTGAGAACCCGCAGATCCGCACGTTCGACAAGGACTGGCAGCTGATCCCGACCGCCGGCTTCGCCAATCCCTTCGCCACCGGCGACCAGATCGACGCGGCCGCACCGGATAAGGGCAAGAAGGCCAAGCCGGGCGACCCCGCGCCGTTCAACGTGACCACCATCGGCAACCGCGTCTTCGTCTCCTACGCCGACACCAAGCCCGATGAGGTGGACGCGTCCAAGTTCGACAAGGCCGAAGAGGATTCGCTGGACAAGGACCAGGAGAAGGACGCCAAGGGCAAGCCGGCCAAGGGCAAGGTCGCCGAATTCGACGGCAACGGCAAGCTGGTCCGCATCCTCGACGACGGCGGTCGCCTCAACGCGCCGTGGGGTGTCACGGTGGCGCCCGCGAACTTCGGCCCGCTCAGTGGCAAGCTGCTGGTCGGCAATTTCGGCGGCCTCGGCCATGTGCTCGCCTATGACGACGCGACCGGCAAGTTCGTCGACTACCTGCGCGATGAGAAGGGCGCACCGGTCGAGATCGAAGGTCTGTGGGCCTTGATGTTCGGCAATGGTGAGAGCCTCGGTGACGCCGACTCGCTGTACTTCACCGCTGGACCGGATGACGAGAAGGACGGTCTGTTCGGCAAGCTTCGGCTGAAGTAGACCTGCGATACCCCGAAGGCGGTTCCCGGCCACGCGCCGGGAGCCGCCTTCGTCGTTAATCGGTGGCGGGTGGGGGAGTCGGGGCCCAGCGTTCGGACCAGGCCCAGATCGGTTGCAGGGCCGTGGTGAGTTCGTGTCCGGCGGTGGTCAGTTCGTAGGTTTTGTCCGAGTTCTTGACGATCACGCCCGCGCTCTGCAGGTGTTGCAGGCGGGTCGACAGCATGCTCGATGAGCAGTTGCCCATGCGGCGGCGCAGTTCGAGGAAGCCGAGGCGGCCGGGCTCCAGTTCCCAGAGGACGCGCAGGATCCAGCGTTGGCCGATGAGGTCCATGGCGGCCAGCATGGGTGCGTGCGCCGGGTCGGTTCGCCCCCGCGACGGTTTCGCTCCGCTTGCACTTCTCATTTCGAACTACCATAGTGATTCTAAATTAGAAGTATTGCTGTGGGCTGCGGAAAGGGAGACGGTGCGCGACTCGGGACGACGGATTGTGTTGATCACCGGTGCTTCGCGGGGGATCGGTGCGGAGACGGCGAAGGTGCTCGCGGCGGACGGCGACCACGTGATCGTCAACTACCGCGAGAAGCGCAAGCGTGCCCATGCGATCGCCGAAGAGATCATCGCCGCAGGTGGTAGCGCGTCGACGGCAGGCGCGGATATCGCGGACGCGGACTCGACCGCCGCGCTCCTCGACGGTGTCGTGGCGGAGTTCGGGCGGTTGGATGTGCTGGTGCTCAACGCATCCGGCGGACTGGAGCGCAATGCCGGTCCCGACTATGCGATGGCGCTCAATCGCGACGCGCAGGTGCGATTGGTGCGTCAGGCACTGCCGCATCTGCCTGCCGGCGGCCGGATCGTATTCGTGACCAGCCATCAAGCGCACTTCCACGGCCGCAAACCGGTGCCGGCGGACTACGAGCCGATCGCGCAGAGCAAGCGCGCGGGCGAAGACGCTTTGCGCGCAATGGTTCCCGAGCTGGCTGATCGCGGCATCGGCCTGAATGTGGTGTCCGGCGACATGATCGACGGCACGATCATCGTCCGTCTGCTGGAGCGCCGTAATCCCGACGCGGTATCGGCCCGCCGCGACCACGGCGCACTCCCGACCATCGAGGAGTTCGCCGCCGTCGTCGCCGAGGCCGCGAACGCCGCAACCGAATCCGGTCGCACCTTCTACGTCGGCGGCCAGGACTATCTGGCCGCGGACGTCCGTGCATAGTCGAACTGTCTGCTGAGACGGTGGACCGCAGTCCGCGTTACTGACGATTTGCCGTGAAAGCGTTTGTAACGGATTTATATCGGCGATTTCTGGTCGCGAACGGTGATGGGGGTCGATAATCAGGGGGAATGCGGTGGCGACGTTGCCGGTCGGGAGGTTCGCCGACGGGTGGCGGGTTCCGGGCGTCGGCAGGAGGCCGAGATGAGGTATGCGAGACACAGCCCGATGGTTCCTGGGCGGGATATGTTGCTGGCGGCCTTCCGAGGGCTACCGCACGATGACCATCCGATGCTGGAGGTGGCGGGAGAACTGGCGCAGCTGCACGAGATGCGCGAGCGGACGCCGGTCCACGAGATGGCCAAACTGGATCGGCGGCGGGCGCAGTTGGTGCGGGGGATCGACCGCTGGGTGACGCTGGCGATGCCGGTGCCCGGCACCGCGGCACTGATGCATACCGAAACCGTCGGCCAGATCGTGGATCGGCTGGCCAGGATGACCTCGCAGGCCTTCGTTCCGCTCTCCCAGGCGCCCGAGGCGGTGTTCTATGACGCGTGGGTGCAGCTCAATGAGTTGGCCGATACGTACCAGGATCTCGTCGACGAGCTGCGCGATGGAACTCGTCGACTACCCGAGAGCGGCTGACCGCCAGTCGCCGGCCCTTTCGAGCGACCTGCAAGCAGTCGCTAGCTGATCCTTTCGAGCGACCTGCGAGCAGTCGCTAGCGGCCGCGCCCGAACAATCGAAACGACCGATTCTTGCGGCGCGGCAGTGTCGCGTAGACCAGGGTCATATCGGCGAAGACCTCCGCGTCCCGTTCGCGGTCGGTGCCGAAATCGTTGCGGCCCAGCACATGTTTGATGGCGGCCGGTGAGATGGAGGGCAATAGCGCGGCCAGGGTCGGCGCGATCGGCGTGGCGGCAGTGCCGTTCTTGCCGTGTCCGAACAGCATGTGCCCGATCTCGTGCAGGATGATGTGGTCCGCATTGCGGTCGGTGGCCGAAGCGTCGTAGACGATGATGTCGTCGTGGCCGCGCGCCACCCACAGCCCGGCGCCGCGACACCCGATATCGGCGAGCGTGCCCGCGGGCACCGTCTGCAGCGAGATGGAACGGCCGCGGTGCGCGGCGACACTGGCGAGGTAGGCGGACAGATTCCACGGACTGGGGAGGGGCACGTTCCGGGCTGCGTCCCGGAAACGGGCTTCCATGCTGGTCATCGGGGGATACATTACTCACCCCATGCGGGAACGTCACTTCCCGAATCGGACATTCCGTCGAGAAGGATAGCGACGCTGCATAACTCGCAACCGGGGCATGGCGACAACTCCACATGGGGCCGCACCCTTGGTGGAGATTTATCGACCCCTCGGAGTCGTCGTTCCCACACTCGGGGCCGGTGTGGAAGCGCCGCCGCTTCGGTCAGACTGGACCCGCCTCGGCTGCGTGCGACATGCTGAGAGCAGCCGGTTCTCCGCCAACGGGCACCGGTGACGCGCAGGATGGGAGCGTGCACGTGAGCGAGCGAACAACAGACACAGCCGAGCACTCGCTCGTGCCGGAGCCGAGCGCTAGCGAGGTGCAGGCATGAGCGAGCGTAGCGAGCGAATCGTGTGCCTGCGCGCATCGCGCATGCCGGAGCCGAGCGCTAGCGAGGCGCAGGCATGAGCGAACCGGGGTCGGGCACCGTCCAGCAGGAACGTGGCGACGGGGGCTCGCGCACGGCCGAGCGCCGCCTGAACAGCGAACGGCTGGTCGACGCGCCGCCGCCACGGATGGCGACGGCGGCGCAATGGTGGGCGCTGACCTGCCGCCTGATCCGGCCGTCCTGGCGTAATGGCGAGCTGGTCACCGCCTTGCTCGCACCCACCGTCTTCACCGTCGGCTTCTATGTGCCGCTGAATCTGGTCATGACCGTCTATGGGCACGGGCTGAGCAGCTATGCGCAGTTCCTGATGCCGATGATCGTGATGCAGGCGGTCGCGTTCTGCGCCATCACGGCCGCATTCCGGGCGGCCGCCGACGCCAAGGACGGGCTCAACGTCCGGTTCGGCTCGATGCCGATGGGCTCGGCGGTGCCGCTGGCCGCACGGGTCAGCGCCGCGCTGTACCGGGCCGCGGTCGCGCTGGCCGCGGCGGTGGTCAGTGGCCATGTGATCGGCTTCCGCTTCTATGGAAGCTGGTGGGACACACTGGGTTTCATCGGGTTCGCGTTGCTGATCGCATTGGCGCTGTGTCTGGGCGCGGATCTGCTCGGCAGTCTCACCAAGAGTCCGGAGGCCACCACCCAGGCGCTGATCCTGCCGCAGCTGATTCTCGGGATGGTCTCCACCGGATTCGCCCCGGCTGACCAATTCCCGGCTTGGATCCAGGGCTTCGCGCGCAACCAGCCGATATCGCAGTTCATATACGGACTGCGGGCACTGGCCGGTGACCCGTCGGGCAATGCGGGCGTGGTCGGCTGGTCGATCTTCGGACCCGCGCTGGCCTGGACGCTCGGCCTCGCCGTGGTCTTCGGCGCCGGTGCGGTCTTCCTTTCGATGCGGAGGTCGTCATGACCGAGGTACTGGCTCCCACCCGCGAACTGCCCACGGTCTCCGGTCGGACCGAGACCTGGCGTTTGCTACTTCCGCAGACGATGATCCAGACCAAGCGAATGCTGGTGCGCTGGTGGCGCGACCCGCTGACCGTCGTGCAGTCGCTCGTCTTCCCGGCGCTTTTGCTGGTCATGCTGAATACCGTTCTCGGACGCCAGATTTCGTCCTTCTCCGGCGCAAGCGCGTTGTACGGATCGGTGCCGATGGTATCGCTGGTCGGCGTGATGTCCGGATCGGTGGCCGGTGCCATCACCCTGGGGCGCGAGCGTGACGAGGGTTTGCTGGCCCGGTTCTGGGTGCTGCCGGTGCACCGTGCGTCCGGACTGGCGGCGCGTTTCGTCGCTGAGGGAATCCGGATCCTGTTGTGCACCGTGGTGCTGTTCGCGGTGGGGCTGGTGCTCGGCTTCCGGTTCCAACAGGGGCTGTTCGCGGGCATCGCGCTGTTCGGGGTGCCGCTGCTGTTCGGCATCGCCTTCGCCACCATGGTCACTGCGGTGGCCGTGTTCAGCGCGAAAGCCGCTCTGGTGGAGGCGGTTTCGCTCGGCTCGTCGCTGCTGATGTTCTTCAGCTCCGGTTTCGTGCCGCTGATCGCGTACCCGGCGTGGGCCAAGCCGATCGTGCAGCATCAGCCGATGTCCTATGCCATCGATGCGATGCGCGGGTTGTCGCTGGGCGGACCGGTGCGGGATCCGCTGCTGGCCACCATCGCCTGGTGCGTCGGCGCCATCGTAGTCTTCGCGATTCCGGCGGCGGTGGGCTATCGGCGGGCCAGCCGCAGCTGATCAGCGCAGCTGCTCGGATGCCTGGTCGATCAGTGTCATGGAGTCGCGGGGGCTCAGCGCCATGGCCCGCAGCTGGTCGAAAATGATGCCGAAGCGGCGGATCTGGGGGTGCCCCTCGATCAGCTGATCACCCGCGATGCCCTCGACGTACACCAGCTCCGGATCGGCTGGATCCTTGAAGTCCAGCAGCGTGAACGCGCCGGCCATACCGGGGTGCACGCCGGCGGTGAACGGAAGGATTTGCAGGATAACGTTTTTCATCTGCGAATCGTCGAGCAGCCGCTTCAGCTGCCCCTTCATGACATCCGGCCCGCCGACGACGCGCCGGATCGCCGCCTCGTCGAGTACCACCCAGAGCTCTAGCGGATCGGGCTTGGTGAGGTGGGTGGTCCGATCCATCCGCGCTCGCACATTGTGCTGCACCGTGGCCGCGTCCAGTTTCGGCATATTGGTGTCGATGACCGCCTCGGCATACTCCGAGGTCTGCAATAGCCCTGGGATGTAGGAGGTTTGATAGTGCCGGGCCGAGAGCGCCTCGGATTCGAAGTTGATGTACGCCGCGTGCACCTCGGTCAGGGTCGCCTCGTATGGACGGGACATACCCGGCTTGAGTGCGTCCGACAGCAACTCCAGAGCATCCGCGCGTTGCTGCTCGGTGACGCCGTAGAGATCGAGCATCGTCATCAGCGTTCGCCGCTGCGGCCGCGCCTGCGCCGTCTCGATTCGGTACAGCGTGGTGATGTTGATCCCGGTCTTCCCGCTGACCTCTTCTTTGCTGAGCCCAGCGTGTTCGCGCATCTCGGACAGCAGCACCGAGAGCCGCCGCAATCCCGCCGTGAGGACTGTGCGCTTGCCTGCCATGACACCCCTTTCGCCCTGCGCACTTCGAAGAACGCACTATTGCGTTCTTACACCTGCATGAGCATGCTTCTGGGGCAAATCTACGTGCATTTCGGTGTTCTATGAAGGCAATCGCAGGGATCCGCACGCCAAATCTACGGTCGCAGCGTGTCTTTCGGTGTTATTTCGGCGTAGGAACACGTAGAACGTAGCAAATTTGCCCCAATCCGAAGTTCTTCCGCCGGACTTCGGCGAGGTCAACTCTGTTGTTCGGCCCTTTCCGCGATCCAGGCGGCGATCTGGGTGCGGGAGGTGAATCCGAGTTTAGTGAGGATGTGTTCCACATGGCCTTGGGCGGTGCGTGGGGATATCACGAGTTTTGCGGCGATCTGCTTGTTCGTGAGGCCTTGGGCAATGAGGTCTGCGACCTGCGACTCACGCTTGGTCAATGCCGCGGACGGACCCGGCGCGAGCGTCGTGTCGGTGAGTTGCTCTTCGAGTGCGTAGGCCACCGCGGCGTCCACCCCCATCGCCCGTCCCTGTCGGAAGGCCGCATCGAATCCGCGTGCGCCGAGGCGGGAGCGCGCCATCCGGACACATTCGTCGTGATAACGCAATCGGTCCGGGAGAATACCCGCACCGCTACCGGTTGAGCGCCATAGTTCCTCCGCGGCTCCCATCAGAACGGCCTTGCGCTCGGCGTCAGCGGTGTCGGCAGTCCAGGCCAGCGCCTCGAAACTCAACGCGGTCACGACCGGGCTGTGTACCTGCCTGTTGACTCGCAGCGCTTTTTTCAGCAGCTCGATTGCGCGGTGCCGCTCCCCTTGCTGCCATGTGGTGATCCCCATGTCGCATAGCGCGATGGACCGATAGAGCGATTCGCCGCGTGCTTCGGTGATGGAGAGTACTTGCTGGTGGTACTCGATTGCCTTGGTTTGATCACCGCCCAGTTGGTGCGCCATCCCGAGCAAGGTCAAAGCACCGATATGTAGCCATCCTTCCCGGTTCGATTTGAGCACTTCGACGGCACGGTCGAGGCAGGAGGCCGCGTCTGCGAACTCACCACTGAAGACCGCCAGGGCGCCCTCGGCTGCGGCGATGAGCGCCTTACTCATCGGGGTCGGAGCCTGGTCGGCGAGCACGCGCCCCTGCGCCAGCAGGGCGGTCGCCGAGTGGAGATCGCCCTGCGTCGCCGCCATGGCGCTGCCGACCTGAATCGCTTTGATGCGCTCAGGTATCGAATGTGCTCGAGGGTGGGCGAGGGCGCGGTCGATCCAGCGTCTTCCTTCGCCGTACAGACCCCGGAAGGTCCAGTACATAAAAAGTGCTGTTGCGGTGCGCAGCCCCGCTTCGGCAGCCTCTTCGGTGTCCTCGGACAGGCAGTATTCCAGCGCGTCGCGCAGGTTCGGCTGCTCGCGCTCGAGGCGTGCGATCCAGTAGGGCTGCCGGTCACTGATCCATGTGGCCTCTGCGTCGAGCGCCAGTTGCTGATACCAGTCGCGGTGCCGCCGGCGCAGATCCGCGTATTCACCGGCCTCATGCAGTTTCTGTCGGCCGTAGTCGCGGATCGTCTCGAGCAGCCGGAACCGCACCACATCGTTGGACTCGTCCCGGATCAGGATGGACTTGTCTACCAGCGAGGACAGCACATCGAGTGGGCTTTCCGGTGACAGACCGGGACCGCAGATCTGCTCGGCGGCGTCGAGTTCGAAGCTGCCGGCGAACACCGACAGTCGGGCCCAGAGCCGCTGTTCGGCCGGGGTGCACAAATCGTGGCTCCAGTCGATACACCATCGCAGTGTCTGCTGCCGCGTCGGCGTGTCGCGGCTGCTTCGGGTCAGCAGCGCGTACCGATCGGTGAGCCGCTGCAGGATCTGCTCGGGTGAGAGCATCCGTATCCGCGCCGCCGCCAACTCGATCGCCAGCGGCAACCCGTCGAGCCGGGCGCAGATGCGGGCCACGTCGGCCTTGTTGTCGGGCGATAGTTCGAAGCCCGGCACCACCGCCGCGGCGCGGTCGGCGAACAAGGTCACCGCGTCATATTTGGGTAGCCCCCGCATGGACGGCTCGCGGTCGGGATCCGGCACGGTAAGTGGTGACACCCGCAGCACTGCCTCCCCAGCGATGTTGAGTGGTTCGCGGCTGGTGACCAGGATCCGCAGGCCTGGACAGGCCCGCAACCACGTCTCGACCAGCTCCGCGACGGCCGCCACCAGCTGCTCGCAGTTGTCCAACACCAGCAGCGACTCCCGTGCGGATAGGAACTCGACGAGAGCATCCTGCAATGGTCGCGCTGACTCGTCGCGCAAACCCAGGGTGGCCGCCACTACATCGACCAGCAGTGTTGGGTCCGATACGTCGGCCAACTCGACAAACCACACCCTGTCGGCCAAACCACGCATCGTCGCCGCAACCCGCAACCCGAGCCGGGTCTTTCCGACCCCGCCGATGCCGGTCAACGTCACCAATCGGGACGAGGCCAGCAGATTCTTCACCTCCGACACCTCGGTGCGGCGGTCGACAAAGCTGGTCAACTCCAACGGCAGAGCGCCGCCGCCACCGCGGACCACCACCCGCGCCGACGGCGGGCGCCACCCTCGCGGGGGTGGCGTCCGGTCTTGGTGCTCCGGGACTGGTTCGGCCTGCAGCGCCATCTCGTCTACCGCAAAACCGAGGCGGCGCTGCACCTGCCGAATCGCTTGGCCCAGCTCCGCCGCCGACCGCCGTTCGCGGGGGTCGCGGCTCATCGCTGATGCCACCACCGTGGATACGTCTTCGGCGATGCCGCTGTCGCGCAGGTCCGGCACCGGCTGGGTGGTGATCCGCAAAAATTGGGTCACTACATTTTCCCCGCTGCGCCGTTCGAAGGCGGCATGCCCGGTCAGGGCGCAGAACAGGGTGGCACCCAGCCCGTAGACATCCGCGGCCGCGGTGGGAACCTCGCCTTCGAGTACCTCTGGTGCTGTGAACGCCGGGGAGCCGGTCAGGGTGCCCGCGGCCGTCTGGAACCCGCCCGTGACACGTGCGATCCCGAAGTCGGTCAACAACGGCTCGCCGTAATCGGTGAGCAGAATGTTTCCTGGTTTCACGTCCCGATGCACGATGCCCAGACGATGCGCGCTCTCCAGCGCACCGGCGATCTTCACCCCGAGCCACAACACGGCCTCCACCGGCAGCGGACCCTGCTCCCGGATCCGGGTATCCAGGGAATCCAGTGGGTGGTACGGCATCACCAGGTAGGGGCGCCCGCTCGCGGTGGTACCCGCCTGCAGCACGGTGACGATGTTCGGATGCCCGGTCAGCCGGCCCATCGCCCGCTGCTCCCGAAGAAACCGGGCCCGATTCTCCTCGTCCAACTCGGTGGTCAACACCTTCACCGCCACGATCCGGTCCAGCGCGACCTGCGTACACCGGTACACCACGCCGAAACCACCGCGCCCGATCTCCACGGCGTCCTCGAACCCGGCCACGCCCAACTCGGTCACAACCGGCGTGGACACATCACGCTGGGTCTGAAGCGGATCGGTGTCGGCCATGTGCTAACCGCCCACCTTGCCCCCACCACCAGGCCACATACGATCACCTCTCGACAATGCTCAGCGTATCGCCGGAGAATCCAGACTGCGGGCAGTCGGTGCCAAAAGGTTGCACAAGGCTCGCAACGATGACCGCGTCGTCCGGGAGCCGTTACCCGATATGGCTACAGCCGCAAGGCACGTCGATCCACACGAGCCGACACCGCGCACGACTGCACGTGGCACGCGCGGGGCAGCAGCCGCGGGAACAGTGGTGGCAACTCGCTAGCATCCACCTGCGCCACCCCGATCCGGGGCAGTCGAAGCCGTTGTGACGCTGGGGGAGTGGGCATCGGAACGATGGCGGAACACATGTTGCGCCGCAATGCGGTCGCACTATTGCGTTCTTGCATCTGTAAGAGCATGATCCAGCTAGCCTAGTTGTGAAGAACCAATCCGATGAGCGGGATAACCGAATCGAGAGCCAATCATGTTGGTACAAAGCGCGTTGGTGTCGGGTGAATTCGGAGTACTGCGATGAGCGCGCCGACGGTAGGGATGCTGCCGACCGCTCCGCAAATATTGTGTGCGTTTCAGGGGCGACGTTTCCAAGATCGTGAATTGCTGCGGTCCGCGCATGCGCTCGCCGAGTTGCACGCCCGGCGCGCGGAGGTCCGTGATATGGGTCTGGTAGCCGAAATCGACTGCCGCCGTAGTGAACTCGTCGAAGATATCAATGAGTGGATCGCACAGGAGCTCCCGCAGCATCGCAATGGAGCCTCGCTACATACCGAGAGCCTCGGTGCGGTGGTGGATCGGATGGCGCGCAGCTGGGTGGACGCCAATACGGCCATCGATGTCGACGGTGCGCGCAGCGACAATACCCATAAACATTGGTATCACCTGGCAGAACTCGTCGACGGCTACACTGATTTGGTAACCGACGTGGCCGGTGGCCGCCGCCGTTTGCCTGAACAGTAGACCGACGGCGACTCTCGTCCGCAATAGTGACACTGCCTGGACAGGCACTGCTCGATCGGCGACGTCCCGGGTCTGCGTTATCCGACCAGTAACCGTTCCCGGACGCCTAGCGTCGCTGGCACAGTGACGGCGGGCGCAACGGGGCGCCCCGCCCGGCGTGCCGCGTGGTCGACTGGCGCGGCACGCCCGCCATGGAATCCGGTATGGCCCGAAGGCATTGGGCAACCATCCAGAGTCCGATGTGCTGGATCAGTGTCACCGCGTCTCGTCAGCCGCGCCGACCGTGCAAGTAGTCGCTGACCACCGCGGCGCCGAGACCGTCCAGATCCGGAGCGACGACGCGGCCGCCGCTGCGGCGGGCCACCAGGTCGACGAAGGCCGCCAGCTGCGGGTCCGTACCCAACATGAACACCGTCACCGACGCACCCATTTTGGCGAGGGCGTCGACCTGCGCCATTGTCACGGCCAGGGTGCGCGGGCGCGGCGGCCAGTTGAAGTACGCCTCGCCGTCGGGTTCGAGATGGGCGGTCGGCTCGCCGTCGGTCACAACGAGGACCACGGGTACGGCGTCGGGATGGCGGCGCAGGTGCCGGACGGCCAGCAATAGGGCGTGGTGCAGGTTGGTGCCTTGTTCCCAGACGGCTTCCAGCGCGGTCAGTTCGCCGATGTCGACGGTGCTGGCGTGCCTGCCGAAGGTGATCAAACTCAGTGCGTCGGAACGGAATCGGGTACTGATCAGCTGGTGCAGGGCCAGCGCGGTGCGTTTCATCGGCACCCATCGGCCGTCCTGCACCATCGACCACGAGGTGTCGACGCACAGCGCAACGGCCGCCCGGGAGCGCTGTTCGGTCTCCATGATCTCGACATCGGATACGTCCAGCGTGACACCGCGACTGCCGACCGACGCCGATCGCAGCACGGCGTTACGCACGGTCCGCGGCACATCCCACGGCTCGGTGTCGCCGAACTGCCACGGCCGGGTGGCACCCGTCGGTTCACCGGCCGCACCGGCCAAGCGGGTGTCCCGTTCGCCGCGCCGGGATCGCAACTGCCCCAAGATATCTCGCAGTGCTGTCGCGCCGAGCCGACGTAAAGCCTTGGGCGTCAACCGAAGCGAGCCGTCGGGCGCCCGTTCGAACAGGCCCTGTCTGCGCAGTTCGCGTTCCAGCTCGGCGAGTCGGGCCGCATCGACCGCGGTGTCGTCGCCGAGCTGGCGGGCCAGGGCATCGAGGTCGATATCCTCGAGCCGGGCACCCGGATAGGACTGGCCGAGTTGTTCGGCGAGCGCGTCCAGTTCGGCCATATCCTGCATGGCCTGCACGCCCTCGCCGAGACCCAACGGGTCCTGCCCGCGGAATCGCTGTGCGGACTCCCAGTCCTCGCCCGGTCGCAGCGCCCGCAGGTTGGCGTCCAGCGCGGCGATCTGCTGGGCGACGCCCGGATCGCCGAACGCCTGGCCGATCAGCTCGGACAGCTCCGCCCGCTGCTGCGCGGACATCGAATTCATCATGCGCTGCGCGGCGGCGGCGCGGGCGGCGAGCGTGTCGATCAACTCATCGGTGTTGCGCGGATTCTCCGGGAAGTACGCGCCGTGCTCGGCCATGAACTCGGCGAACCGCTGCTCGGTATCCTCGCCCCGCGCATGGGCCGCGAGCAGGTCGTTCAAGTCCGACATCATCTGCCGAACCTGTTCGACATCCTCAGGTGTCGTGTTCTGCAGTGCCTGTTTCATGCCTTGGAAGCGCGATTCCAGCAATTCCCGGCCGAGCAGGTCGCGGATCTTCTGATAGTTCTCGCGACCGGTTTCCGATTGCCAGTTGTAGTCCGCGAGCTCGGTGACCGCGGCCGCGGTACTCGATGGCAGTGCGTCGAGCTGGGTTTCGGCGAAGCGGGCGTCGTCGGACGGGTCGGGAAACAGCGCTCGGCGCTCGGCCGCCAGGGCCTCGTCCAGCAGTTCACGAACCTCTTGCAGGGTGCCGTCGAGCCGGTGCCGACGGGAGATCTCCGTGCGGCGCTCCCACACCCGGCGGGTCAGCTCGTCCAGCCCCCGCACCTCGCGCATGCCGCGGCGCAGCAACTCCTCCAGGGCGCTGCGCGGTGAGCTGCCGTCCATGACGTCGCGTCCGAGTTGATCCAGTGCGTCGCGCAGGTCGAGCGGTGGTGCCAGCGGATCGGGTCCGTCGTGATAGGGGCCGTAGGAGTAGCGGTCAGGGGTTGTCATGCTGTCTCTCCAGGACCGGGTGCGCGATCACGGGCCGTAGACCGCGGTGCCGTCGTCGGCGTCCTTGGCGACGTGACGGGCCAAATACAGGGATTCCAAGGCGAATTCGACCGCGGCGGCGATCCGGGCCGGAGGTTCGGTGGCGCCGACTCCGAGCCGGCGGGCGACCTCGTGCAGGACCGGCAGTTCGGGCAGTGCGGACAGCACGTCCTTGCCCGGGACGCGTTCCCCCGTAGTGACCAGATGGCCGTCGCCGAGCGCCTCGGCCAGCGATCGCAGATCCAGTCCGCCGAGCCGCTCGCGCGCGGTCTCGGCGAATGCGCGCCGTAGCAGGTGGGTGAGGTGTTCCTGCTCGCGCCCCTCCTCGCCGGACTCGAATTCCAGCTTGCCGCGCAGGACCGCCGGTACGGATTCGAGGTCGACCGGACGTGCCACGGCGGGCTGCTCACCGGTGAGCGCGGACCGGCGCAGGGCGGCGGCGGCGATCGTTTCGGCGGCGGCGACCGCGAATCGCGCGGATACGCCCGAGCGCTGGTCGATTGCCGAAGATTCGCGCAATTGCCGCACGAACCGGGCCAGCACCTCGATCAACGGATCGCCCACCTCGGCCACCAGCGCGGCCTCCTGCCGGACCAGGGCCATCTCGGCATCGACGCTGAGCGGGTAGTGGGTGCGGATCTCGGCGCCGAAGCGGTCTTTCAACGGGGTGATGATCCGGCCGCGGTTGGTGTAGTCCTCGGGGTTGGCGGTCGCGACGAGCAGTAGATCCAGCGGCAGGCGCAGGGTGTAGCCGCGGACCTGGATATCGCGTTCCTCCATCACGTTCAGCAGCGCGACCTGGATGCGTTCGGCGAGATCGGGCAGCTCGTTGATCGCGACGATGCCACGGTGGGCGCGCGGCACGAGGCCGAAATGGATGGTCTCGGGATCGCCGAGGCTGCGGCCCTCGGCCACCTTGACCGGGTCGACGTCGCCGATCAGGTCACCGACGGAGGTGTCGGGCGTTGCGAGCTTCTCCGCATAGCGCTCCGAGCGGTGCCGCCAGGCCACGGGCAGGTCGTCGCCGAGTTCGGCGGCCAGGCGGCGACCGGCCGGGCTGATCGGCGCGAGCGGGTGCTCGCCGAGTTCGGCGCCGGCGATCACCGGCGTCCACTCGTCGAGCAGGCCGACCAGCGTGCGCAGCAGCCGGGTTTTGCCCTGGCCGCGCTCGCCGAGCAGTACGACGTCGTGGCCCGCGAGCAGGGCACGTTCCAGCTGCGGTAGCACGGTTTTGTCGTAGCCGACGATGCCGGGCCAGGGATCGGTGCCCGAACCCAGTCGGGCCAGGAGGTTTTCACGGATCTCGGTCTTCACCGCGCGCGGCAGGTAGCCTGCCGCACGCAACTCGCCCGCAGTGCCGGGCAGGTTCGCGGGAACTTTCACCACATCGACGCTACGTCGAGTTTGCGATCACGTCGACGTGGAGCTGTCCACGACCACTCGTGCCGTCGTGCAGGAGCTGCTGCAGCGCATCGGAACGGGGAGTCCAGAGCGGATCGCCGAGCTGTACGCCGAAGGCGCCGACTGGAAGTTGAACTGGCCGGCAGCCGAACACGGGCGGGTCGCCACGCCATGGATCCGGCACCGATCCACCCGCGCGGATGCGGCCGCTCATTTCGGCGCGATCGCCGAACACCATGTGCCGGAACAGGCGGACACCGTGGTGGAGCGCATTCTCATCGACGGCGACCACGCGGTGGTACTCGGCGAAATCCGGCAGACCGCGCGCAATACCGGACGCGACTACCGCTCCCGGTTCGCCCTGCATCTGACGGTCGAGCGGGGGCTGATCACCCGCCATCACGTCTACGAGGACAGCCTCGCCGTCGCTCAGGCCTTCGCCGACGGTGGCAATATGTGATCGATGAGCAAGCTCGACTGGAGCCATAACGCGTACTACCACCGGTTTCTCGTGCGGCAGCTACCCAGTCCGTGTGCGCGGGTGCTGGATGTCGGTTGCGGGGCCGGTGGATTCGCGACGGAACTTGCTCGCCATGTCGAGCAGGTCGATGCGATCGATCGGTCGCCGGTGATGATCGATGCGGCCAAGCGCAAACCGGCGTAGGGCTGTCGGAAATCGCCGGTGCCGCAATCATTTCGGAATCGCGGCCATCGTGGGTTCAGACGCCGCCGCGCGTTTTGCCGCACGGCGTTCTCGCCTGCGGATGAGGTAGCGGCGTATTCGGCGTGCGAGGACCGACACCAGGAATACACCGATCACCAGCAGTGTGCCGGCGCAGACGGCCGCCGCGATCGGGTGGAAGATCGCGAGGGTGACGATGCCGCCGACGGAAATGTCCTCCACGAGGCTCACGACGATATTGCTCGCGGGCTCCGGCGAGGTGTTGATCGCCATGCGTGTTCCGGCTTTGACGAGATGGCTCGCCAGGGCGGTTGTGCCGCCGACGGCACCGGCCGCGAGCTGGGGAAGTGAACCGTCCTGCCCGGCCAGTAGCGCGGCGACGACCGCACCCGATGCGGGACGCACGATGGTGTGCACCGCATCCCAGAACGAGTCCAGGTAGGGGATCTTGTCGGCGACGGCCTCGATCAGGAACAGGACCCCCGCCGCGATCAGCACATCGGTGCGCTGCAGTGCCTCCGGTACATCGTCGGACAGGCCGGTCGCGCCGAAGATGCCGAGCAGCAGGACCACGGCGTAGGCATTGACCCCGCTCGCCCAGCCCGCGGTGAAGATCAAGGGCAATGCTGACATTGCGCCATCGTATGGTGTCGCGGGCCGCGGACCCCTGGTGGAGTCAGCGCAGCGTGGCACGGCCCCTGAGGCGGCCCAGCGCGACCAGGGCGACCAGCGTCACTGCCAGCAGCAGGCAGGTACTCGCGGCCGCGTTGAACACCTCACCTCGGTCGGTCAGGCCGAAGATGGTGACCGGCAACGTTTTCCAGGTGGCCGGATAGACCATGATCGTCGCGCCGAGTTCGGGCCGGATCGCCAGCGCCCGCGCGATCGCCACCCGCTGCTGCTGTCCACCGGACAGCTCGCGCGGCAGGCGCTCGTTGTACGCGACCATGCCGACCATTGCCAGCGCCTCGGTCACCCGTATGTCGATGTCCTTGCGCGGCACCCGATGTGCCTTCAGTCCGAAGGCCACGTTGTCGTGCACCCGCATATGCGGGAATAGCGCATAGGACTGCACGACCACGCCGATCCCGCGTTTGGCAGGAGACAGGTCGGTGACGTCGCGCCCGGCCAGCCGAACCGCACCCGAGGTGGGACGGACGAAGCCCGCCAGCGCCTCGAGCGCGGTCGACTTGCCCGAGCCACTCGGCCCGAGGAGCGCCACCGTCTCACCGGCGGCGACGCGCAGCGTGAAATCGGTCAGGGCGACCGTGGTCTTGCGGCCGCGGCCGTAGCTGACCCCGACCCGGTCGAAAACGATGGCGGGTTCGGTTGCGGTCGCTATGGATGATCTCGGATGCGCGGCACCGTCGGACATGATTGCGGCTCCTAAGCTGTCGTGGATTCGGCGACAGGCCTACTGACCTGTGGCCTTCTGGTAGGCGGCCACATCGGCGTCCAAATCCGAAAGAATCTTGGTCCAGTTGACATTCACGACCTCGACGCCCGCGAGTACCGTGCTGGCCGAGGTGCCGGTGGTCGCCGGGCTATCGCGCAGCTCCTTGCGTGCGGGCACCGCGAAGGTGTCGGGCAGTGACTTCTGCGCATCGGCCGAGAGCAGGAACTCCATCAGCCGCTTCGCCTCGCTCTGGTGCGGCGCGCCCTTGGCCAGGCCCATCACATAGGGGACGGCCACCGTGGAACGCTTGCCGTCGGCGGCGGCCGGGAAGAAGATGGTGAACTTCGAGCCCTTGTCCTTGACCGTGGTCAGGTTCATCTGGACGTCGCCATTGGCGACCACCAACTCACCCTTGTCGACCTTGGCCTGCAACTTGCCGGTGGACGAGGACGGGCCGACATTGTTGGCCTGCAGCTTGGCCAGGTAGTCCAGTGCGCCCTGCTTACCGAGCAGATTCTGCAGCAGGATCAGCACCGCGGTGCCGTCACCGGCCTGGCCCGGGGTCGAGTACTGCAACTTGCCCTTGAATTCCGGCTTCAGCAGGTCGTCCCAGGTGAGCTTGGTGGTGTCGACCGAGGGATTGGCGATGAAGGACAGGTAGTTGCCCGCCAGCGTCACGTACTTGCCGTCGGTGTCCTTATCGGTGGCCGCGACGAAGCTGGTGTCGATTCCGCTGTCCTGCAACAGACCCGAGCTCTTCGCCTTTTGGATGAACGGCGGCAGCGTGACGAGCACATCGGCCTGCGGGTTGGACTGCTCCTTGTCCACCCGGTTGACGACCTCGCCCGAACCGGCCTCGACGAGGTTGACCGAAATGCCGGTCTGCTTCTTGAATTCGGCGAATTGGGTGGTGTACCAGCTGCCGACGCCGTCGGCGGAGTAGACGGTGATGGTCTTGCCGTCGCCGCTGTCGGTGCCCGTACCGCCGCATGCCGCGGTGAGCGCGACGGCGGTGACGGCGGCGACGACCAACGCGGTCCGGGAGATGGTGCGTGCCAGGCGGCCCTGCGTGTTCGAAGTACGCACGATTACTGCAACTTTCGGTTCGGGTGGAGTGTGGAATCGAAGGGGCGGGGGTTTTCGTCGCGGATCAGTTCCGCGAACTCGGTGACCGAGGCCACCACGTGGGTGGCTCCGGCGGCGCGCAGTTGCTCTTCGTCGTGTGCACCGGTGAGCGTGCCTGCGACGATGCGGGCGCCGGCGGCCAGACCGCTGGCGATATCGCTGGTCGTATCGCCCAGTACCGCAACCTGATCCACCGCGTCGATATCGAGGCGCAGCAGGGCGGTCAGGACCATGTCCGGATAGGGGCGGCCGCGTCCGGCATCCGAGGGCGCCAGGGTCAGGTCGGTGATCTCGGTCCAGCCCAGCGCGTTCAGCAGCCGGTCCTGGGTGGTGCGGCTGAAGCCGGTGGTGAGCGCGACCTTGACGCCCGCGTCGCGCAGCGCCGCGATCGCCTCGGCCGCACCGGGAATCGGGGTGATCTCGACCTCGTCGATCAGTGCGTCGTAGGCGGTCTCGAAGGCGCGGTTGGCGGCCTGCGCGCGATCCTCGTCGCCGAGCAGCGCGCGGAACACCGCGATCTTCGACTGGCCCATGGTGTCGAGCACGTACTGGCGGGCCTGATCCCGGTGCGGCCCTTCGGTTTCGATGCCCGCACTGGTCGCGGCGACGTCGAAGGCGCGCAGTACCAGTCCGCCGTCGGCGACGGTGGTGCCTGCCATGTCCAGGACGGCGAGGGCGATGTTCTTGTCCGGCACGGTGCTCCTCAGAGATTCAGCAGGTCGGCGGTTTCCTCGCCGATCGCGGGGCCGAGGGTCATACCGCGGCCGCCGGGACCGGTGACGACCCAGATGTGCTCGTCGGCTTTGGCGCGGGTCACGATCGTGGCCGGGTCGATGCTCTGGCTGTAGACGCCCGCCCAGCGCCGAACCACCTGCGGCAGTTCGCGTCCGAGCAGTTCCTCGGTGACGGCGGTGAGATGTTCGTACGGTGCCTCGTCCACGTCGAAGGCGAAGGGCTCTTCGTATTCGTGGGTGTCGCCGATGGTGAGACCGCCGTGCAGCCGCTGCACACATAGCAGCTGCATCTTGTGCTCGGCGGCGATGGCGGTCTGTGACTGCTCGGCGTTGAGGGTGTCGAGCTCCGGGCCGGCGAATCCGGGGTAGTAGCGGAAGCTGTCGCCGTCGGCGATCGCGGTGGTGAGCGGTTCGCCGAGCGGTGCGGTCTGCATCATCTGCAGCCGGACCCGGCGCACTGGGATGGTCCCGACGAGTTCGCGGGTGAGGCCGGTGTGGGCGGCGCCGGGGCAGTCCAGTACCAGATCGGCCTCGAAGGTGCGGCCTTGGTCATCGAGAACCGTTGCGCCGGAACCGGTGTCGGTGATCTCGCGGGCCTCGGTGCCGGCGTGGAAGGTGTAGCGACCCGAAGCGGTCAGGTAGGCGCGCAGTGCGGGCAGGGCCTGGCGTGACTCGACCGCGGCATCGGTCGAACAGTGCAGTCCGGCAAGGAATTTGCCGCGCAGGGCGGGGTTGATCGCGCGTACCCGCTCCGGCTCGAGCAGTTCGAAACCGCGCGCCGCGGCGTGTGGACCGGCCGCGGCGGCCTCGGCGATCGCCAATTCGGCGGGGGTGCGCACCAGGGTCAGCGATCCGGTCGGGCGGAATCCGACACCGGGAACCTTGCCGCCGATCTCCTCCCACAGCTGCCGGGAGCGCAGCGTGAAGTCCAGTTCGGAGGCCGAGCGTCCGGATACCCACACCAGACCGAAGTTGCGTACCGTCGCACCGCGGGCCTCGGGCTCCCGCTCCACCTGCACGACCTCGTGACCGCGGCCGATGGCGGCCAGGGCGTGTGCGGAACGCATCGGATTGGAGAGCACCTTCATGTCGCTCGACCGCTTCGGTCACCTGCGCGGCACCTACGACCCGACCACCTCGCTGTACGCGGCGGTACGCGCGTCCGGCATCGAACTCGGCAAGGCGACCGAACGCATCGAAACCGTCCTGGCCTCGCCCCGCGAGGCCGCGCTGCTCGAGTGCACCACCTCGCTACCGCTGCTCTTACTGCACCGCCGCAGCGTCGACGACAACGATGAGCCGATCGAGCGCGTCCGCTCGCTCTACCGCGGCGACCGCATCGCCTTCGAGGCGCACCTCAGTAAGTAGTTCCGGCGTGCTGACGTTCATCCTGCCCGTCGTGTCGGCACCGCGGCCGAATCGTGTGCCCATTGGTAGCCATGGCCGCGGCGCGTGACGATCAAGTGGGGCCGGTTCAACTTGGTACGCAGTCTGGTCATATGCACGTCCAGCGTCCGAGACACCGTGACGAATGCGTCGCCCCACACGCGATCCAACAACTGGGCGCGACTCACCACGCTGCCGGGCCGCTCCGCGAGGATGCTCAGCAGTTCGAATTCCGTTGGCGTGAGTTGTATCGGCTGCCCGGCCACCTCGACCTGTCGTGCCGCCAGATCGATGCGGACATCACCGGTGACGACGACCGAACCCGCCGAGCCTGCGAGCATGGTCGTGCGCCGGGTGATCGCCTCCAACCTGGCGGTCAGCTCGCCGATCCGCGCTGGTTTCACCAAGTAATCGTCAGCGCCGCTGCGCAATCCGAGCACGATCGAGCGCTCGCGGTCGTCGGCGGTCAGGATTATCACCGGCACCGAGCTGACTTGTCGCAGCTTGCGCAGCACCGACAGACCGGGGAGATCAGGCAGGCAGAGATCAAGGATGACGGCGTCGTAGCCGCGGTGCGATGTCAGGAGATCCGAACCACGGTATCTGTGATCCACGCAGTGCCCGCGAGCAATGAGTGCCCGCGCCAACTCCACGTCCGAGCCGTCGTCTCCGACCAGCATCAAACGCATGCGGCCCACCTCGCTTTCGTATCGCGTGTGCTCACCTGTCGATCGACACTCCATGATCGAGTTTCAGCAGCACAGCGGGCGAGGACCGAGTGCGCCAATACCGCGGTGGGATGCGTCAATTTCTCCGGGCTGCTCGGCGGCCGCGCGGATCTTCCCTACAGGGACGTTACGAATGTCGCCATAAGCTATTCGAATCCGCGCGATCGACAGCATGCTGACTCGCACCGATCCTTGTTGGGAGTCTCCATGCCTGCTTCTCCGATTCCTGTTGCCCCCGGTGCGATTCCAGTACTGGGACATGCGTTGCGGCTGCGCGACAACCCATTGGAATTCTTCGAATCGCTGCGCGCGCTCGGTGACGTCGTGCTGATCAAGCTCGGGCCACAACGCGCCTACGTGCTCAATTCGGCGGAGCTGGTCCGCGAGTTGCTCGTCGCGAAGTCGCGTCACTTCGACAAGGGCACACAGATCGACAGCGCCCGCGATCTGCTGGGCTACGGTCTGATCAGCTCGGAGGGAGAGATGCATCGGCAGCACCGGTTGCTGATGCAGCCGGCGTTCCGCCGTGACCGGATCGCGGAATACGCGCAGGTCATGCGCGAACAGATCGTCGAGCACACCGCCGACTGGCACACCGGCCGGGTCATCGACGTCCGCGTCGAGATGACCACGCTGACGCTCTCGGTGGCCGCCAAGACGCTGATCTCCTCCGAGCTGGGTAATGATCTGGTGGCCGAGATGCTGCACAGCATGCCCCGCATCTTCGACCTGTTGTACCAGCGGATGACCACGCCGCTGCCGGTGTCGAACAAACTTCCGCTCAAACGCAATCGGGAATATGCCGCCCGCCTGGCGCGACTGCACCCGATGATCGACAAGGTCGTCGCCGACTACCGCAGCAGCGACGACCGCAAACCGGATCTGCTCGGCATGTTGCTGGAGGCGCGGGACGCGGAAACCGGAAGTATGCTGTCCGATCGGGAGCTGCACGATCAGATCACCGCGATCCTGATGGCCGGATCCGAAACCACCGCGGCCGCGCTGTCGTGGGTGTTCCACCTGCTGCCCGATCACCCAGAGGTCGAGGCCCGTCTGCACGCCGAAGCCGACCGGGTGCTCGATGGCAGACCGGCCGAATACGCCGATGTCCGGCAGCTGACCTACACCGCCCAGGTGATCAATGAAGCCCTGCGGTGCTACCCGCCGGGCTGGGTCGCCACCCGGCGCGCGACCGAGGACGTAGACCTCAAAGATCTCCACGTTCCCGCGGGCGCCACCGTGATATTCAGTGCCTATGTCGTGCAACGGGATCCGCGGTTGTTCAGCGATCCCGAGAAATTCGATCCGGACCGATGGTCACCGGAGCGGGTCGGCGAGATCCACCGGGATGCCATCGTGCAATTCGGTGGTGGGCCGCGTAAGTGCATCGGTGATGTCTTCGCTGTTGTCGAGGCGACGCTGGCCCTTGCGACGATCGCCGCCCAGTGGCGTCTGCGTGTCGCACCGGGCGTCCAAATGGCGAAGGTTGCCGGGTCGACGTTGTCTCCGCGTGATCTGATGATGACCGTCGAGCAGCGTCAGCCCGCCCGGCAGCCGACGTCGATAAGCTGAACATCAAGATCATCGCCGTGGGGCGCGGGGACCGATCGTGTCGATTACAGTCGGAGGCCTCACTGTTCTCTGGCCGGGATTGTTCACATGGATGCGGCAGATCACGTCCTACTAACCAGGGTCGCCCTCGACGCCACCGGGCTGAGCGAGCCGGTCCGGCAGCGACTGGCTCGCGAAGCCGGTATCCCCGCGTGGATGTTGTCCAGCACGGGCGGTATGTTGCCCGGCGGCCTACAGCAGCGTCTGTGGGAGCTGGTCGAGCATGAACTCGACGATTCGTCGGTGGCGCTACGGGCCGGGCGCGCGTACGTCCTCGGGCAGGTAGGCCTCAACGACTACCTGTTCACGACGGCGCCCAACCTGCTCGAGGGGTTCACCCGCTCTATGACCTACCTGGCCGCTCTCACGACGAATTACACGCTGTCCCCCGCCGTCGCGTCCGCGGATGAAGTGAGCTTCGATCTCGGCCTGCGCAAGGGCGAAGGTCGTGGCCGCGAGCTGGCGATGCAATATTCCCTCGCGGGCTTGGCCCATCGCACTCGATTGGCGACCGGCGGAGTGGTGAATCCGGCACGGGTCTGCTTTCGGCAGCGCCCACCTCGACGCCACGGCCTCTACACCGAGTTACTCGGCACCGAACGGGTCGAATTCGATTCTCCCACTGACCAACTCACCTTCCGGATTGCCGACCTGACCCGACCGATGCCAACCGCGGATCCCCTGCTCGCCCGGATCCTGCTCTCGTATGCCGCGATGCTGGCGCCGCCACCGCCACTCACCATGACCTTGTCCGCACAACTGCAGCGAGCGCTGATCGCCATGCTCGGAGACGGTCCGGTCACCCTCGACCGCGCGGCCCGCCACCTGGCGGTGAGTCGGCGCACCCTGCAGCGACGGCTTGCCGAGGAAGGAACTACCTGGCGTCGCGAACTCGACCGAGCTCGGCGCAAGGAACTGGAGAACGGGTTCCCGCGACACCCGCACAACCGCAACGATATGGCCCGCCAACTCGGCTATTCCGACGCCCGCGCCCTCCGCCGGGCCTCCCACCGCTGGTCGGCCGAGGACTGACGACGCTTTCCGCAACGACCGCATCGCCTTCGAAGCGCGCCTCGGCAAGTGGCCGCCTGAGCCGAGCAACTTCACATCCATGCTTTGAGATGCAGTGCGATGTCGGGCACCTCCAGCAGTCCCTGAGCGACATCGTTCATGAACTGCTCCTGCGCATCCACGTCTACCTGCAATCCGTGGCCGGTGTTCAGCGACAACATGATGTCGACGGCGATCCATGCGGTCCGCTTGTTGCCGTCGATCAGCGCATGATTGCGCGCGATCGCGTGCAAGAGAGCGGCCAGCTTATCGAGCAATGTCGGATATGCGTCCATGCCGAACACGGTCGTTTTCGGACGTTCTGCCGACGATTGCAGCAGCCCCCAATCTCGGACGCAGTACTTGCTGCCATTCACGGTTTCGGCGATCAACAGAAGTTCGGAAACGTCCAGATAGATCATGCGAGCCGTTTCATGAGCTCGGCATGTTTGTTCATCGATTCCCGCACAAGTGCGGTGAATACCTCTTGATGCCTCGTCAAATGCAGGTGGATCGCTTCCTGTGCGATCTCCTGCTTCGACCGGCCCTCCAGCTTCGCTCGTTCCGTGAGCATCCTGTCGTCGTCGTCATTGAGTCGCAGAGTCATAGCCACCGATCGATGATACCGCCGTGGTATCACTGTTGTGAGGTGGCCTGCGTACCGGCGCGGCTCAGCGCACCTGGGGTGCGACCTTCTCGCCCAGCAATTCGATGTTGTGCAGGACCTTTTCGTGCGGCAGGGTGCCGACGCTGGTGTGCAGCATGACGCGGTCCAAGCCGAGCGTGTCGCGGATGTCGGCGATCTTTTCGGCGACGTAGTCGGGAGTGCCGACGAACAGCGAACCGCTTTGGGAGCGCAGGGCGTCGAACTGCGGGCGGGTCATCGGGCCCCAACCTCGTTCCCGGCCAATGGTGCTCATCGCCAGCGCGTACGGCTCGTAGAAATCGGCGACCGCCTGCTCGTCGGTGTCGGCGATATAGCCGTGTGCGTGTACCGCCACCGGCTGCTTCTCGTGACCGCCTTCGTCGAGCGCGCGGTGGTACAGATCCACCAGCGGCTTGACGCGGGCGGGCTGACCGCCGATGATCGCGATGGCCAGTGGCAGGCCGAGCAGTCCGGCGCGGACCACGGATTCCGGGCTGCCGCCCACCGCGATCCACACCGGCAGCGGCCGGTTGTCCGTGCGCGGGTAGACCACCGCGTCATGCAGCGGTGCGCGGAACTTGCCGTTCCAGGTCACCGGCTCGTCCGCCCGGATGTGCAGCAGTAGCGCCAGCTTCTCTTCGAAGAGCTCGTCGTAGTCGTCCAGGCTGTAGCCGAAGAGCGGGAACGACTCGGTGAAGGAGCCGCGCCCGGCCATCAGCTCGGCGCGGCCGTTCGAGAGTCCGTCCAGGGTGGCGAACTCCTGGTAGACGCGTACCGGATCGGCGGAGCTGAGTACGGTCACCGCGCTGGTCAGCTGGATCCGTTGGGTCTGTCCGGCGATGGCGGCCAGCACCACCGTGGGTGCGGAGGCGGCGAAGTCCTTGCGGTGGTGTTCTCCGACGCCGTAGACGTCGAGTCCGGCCCGTTCCACGGCGATCGCCTCGTCGACGACCTGGCGCAGTCGCTCGGCGGCGGTCGGCGCCGGTCGATCGCCGATGGGGTACAGCTCAGCGAATGTCGTAAGTCCCAGCTCCACGGCGCGTCCTAGTCCCTCTCGAGAGGTTTCTACGTCAACTACTGAGCTAAACGGACCGGGGTCCGGAGATATTCCGATCCGGAGCCGAGCGTCATGGTATGACCGCGACGGTCGATCCGATCCATCGGACGATCGGCGCCGCCGGCCATCTTCATCCGCCTGTCACAGGTCTGTCGACTGCCTTGTGCGACTCGCTTGTTGCCGAGATATTTCTATGCCGTGCTTGCGTATGGCGTAGCCGTGTTCTGGTGGTTAATTCGTTTCTGGTGAAACGGTGGAAAAGGTTTCGTGGTGTTAAGTCGTCCACCATGGATTTCGACCGGATTGTCGGCTCATGATCGAAATCTGTTGCAGGCGAACATATTTCGGTGAGTCGCGGCGGCGAGCGTCGTGAGGTTCGGTTAACTCTCAATTGTTCTGGATGAAACCAAGCGGCAATGCCGCACGCGTGAAATTTATTTATCCGATCCGCCGCGAATCGCAGAAAACGGGGATCGGATGTCGCTTTCGCAACTCTTCGCCCGAACGGGAGTCGGCCGAGACCCGACCCGTCGGTCACCGTCAGCACATCGCAGGAGGAATCGTGTCCGCACCCACCATCGCCGAGATCGACAAGGCCATCGAGGAGAACATTCAGAAGTCGCTCGCCGAGATCCCGCACCCCGCGCTGCCGAAGGGCACGAATATCTATGGCGCGACGAAGATCTTCCCCGACTACCGGGCCGAGGCAGGCGAGACCTACTTCACGCTGGTGCACGGCATCGCGCACGAATCGTCGGTGAGCTTCGTGGCGATCCTGCAGGCCACCAGGGCGCTGCGCAAGGGCTTCGACTCGGCGATCTACTTCTACGGCCCCGGTGCCATCAATGCCGTTGCCACCCGCGGTTTTCCGACCACCGGCGACAGCGGTTTCCCCGGTGAGCAGAACATCAACGATGCGCTGGCGACCTTCATCAAGGAGGGCGGCAAGGTGTTCGCCTGCCGCTTCGGCCTGGCCCTGCACGGCGCCCGCGAGGAGGACCTCATCGAAGGCGTCATCCCGGCGCATCCGCTGGACGTCCAGGACGCGCTGATCCACTACGCGCGCAAGGGCGCCATCATCAACTCCACCTATCAGCTCTGAGGTGACCCGATGACAGGTCTGCCCACTCGAGTCGATCTGGCACTGCTCGGCGTCCGTGCCGAGGTGCCGGTGGGGCGCCGCTCCGGTGCCGGCCCCAGCGACGACGGCCACGTACTCATCGACGGGATCGGCGCCGCGGTTCCGATTCGCTCGGACAGCCCGTTCGTGGTGGCCGGTAACCGGCTGCTGCGTTCCGGCACCGATATGGGCATCGAGATCGAGCCCGTGCGCAGGCCCAGGTTCTACGACCTGGCCACTGAGGATGGGGTGTCCTACGAGAAGATCGCCAGACTGCACGGCTCGAATGTGCTGGCGACCACGGTGGTGCAGACCTGTATCCGCTACGACGAGGACCAGCGCTGCCGGTTCTGTGCGATCGAGGCCTCGCTGGCCGCGGGCAGCACCATTGCGGTGAAACGGCCCGATCAGCTCGCCGAGGTCGCGGCGGCGGCGGTTCACCTGGACGGTGTCGAGCAGATGGTGATGACCACCGGAACCTCGGCGGCCAAGGATCGCGGTGCCCGGCATCTGGCCCGTTGCGTGCGGGCGGTGAAGGCGGCCGTGCCGGGACTGCCGATCCAAGTGCAGTGCGAGCCGCCCGGTGATCCACATGTGCTCACCGAGTTGCGTGCGGCGGGCGCGGATTCCATTGGCATCCACGTCGAATCGCTCGACGACAACGTGCGCAAGCGGTGGATGCCGGGTAAGGCGACGGTGCCGCTCAGCGAATACCGAGCGGCCTGGGCCGAGGCGGTGCGGGTGTTCGGCCGCAACCAGGTCTCGACCTATCTCCTGGTCGGGCTCGGTGAGAACGCCGACGAATTGGTCTCCGGCGCAGTCGAACTCATCGATATCGGCGTCTATCCGTTCGTGGTGCCGTTCCGTCCGCTGGCGGGCACGCTCGCCGTCGACGTGGACGGTGCGACCGCGCCGACTCCGCAACTGCTGGCCGACGTCACCAACCGGGTGGCCGCAGAACTGCGGCGGGCCGGGATGGTCGGCGCGGACCAGCGCGCCGGATGCGCCGCGTGCGGGGCGTGCAGTGTGCTGCAGAACGCGGGCGGTTGAGATGAACAGCTCAGTCACCGACCTGTGCCTGCTCGCCGGTGCGTCGGTAGCCGACTGCGGCACAACGGATTTCCTCATCCAACCGGCCGACCGGCGGCAGCTGGCTGCCTACCGGGCGCTGCGGCGCGCCGAATTCGTCGTGGATCAGGGACTGTTCGCGGGCAGCGACGCCGATGACAGCGACGACGATGCGCGCACCCAGGTGCTGGTCGCGCTGGATTCCGACGGTGCCGTCCTCGGCGGCGTGCGCCTGGCTCCCGCGACCGTCGAAGATCTGGGGTGGTGGACCGGCAGCAGGCTGGTGGTGGATCGGCGGCGCCGCGCCGCCGGGGTCGGCCCGGCCCTGGTGGTGGCGGCGTGTGCCTATGCCGAGAGCCACAACGTGCTGCGGTTCGAGGCCACCGTGCAGACCCGGTACGAGCCCATGTTCGCCCGCCTGGGCTGGATCAGGCTCGGCGACAAGGTGATCGGCGGCGTCGAGCACACCTGGATGCGCTGGCCGATCGATCGGGTGCAGCGGTTGGTCGGCGCCACGAAGGCGTTGCTCGCGCGGACGCTGGCGCCGCTGCGCGGATCGCCGCTCGGCCTCGGCGGCAAGGGTTTTCGCGGGGACGACGGTGTCCCGGTGCCGGGTAGCGACCTCATCGCGGCATGTGATGCCATCCTCCCCTCGATGGTGGAACGTGATCCGGAGTGGGCGGGTTGGTGTTCGGTCCTGGTCAATATCAACGACCTGTCGGCCATGGGTGCCACCCCGATCGGCCTGCTCGACGCGGTCGGTGCGCCGACCCACTCACTGCTGACCCGGGTGATCCGCGGGCTGGCTCGCGCCGCCGAGGCCTGGGATGTGCCGGTACTCGGCGGGCACACCCAAGTGTCGGTGCCGCCATCGTTATCGGTCACGGCGCTCGGCCGCGCCGCCGTCCCGGTCCGGGGTGGCGGCGGGCGGCTCGGCGATGAGCTGCGGCTCACCGCCGATCTCTCGGGCGGCTGGCGGCCCGGATACCACGGCCAGCAGTGGGATTCCACGTCGCGGCGCAGCGGTGCGGAACTGCGGGCACTGGCCGGATTCGTGGCGCGGTCCGCCCCGGCCGCCGCCAAGGACGTCAGCATGGCAGGGCTGGCAGGCACCACGGGCATGCTCGCCGAGGCCAGTGGCCTCGGCGCCGAGCTGGAGGTGGCGCGGATCCCGCGACCCGGCACCGCCGCCTTCGCCGAATGGCTCACCTGTTTCCCGGGTTTCGCGATGGTCACCGCGGACCGGCCCGGTGCGCCGAGCGCGCCGCCGGGACCGGCTACCTCGGCGGTCTGCGGACGACTCGTCTCGACCCCTGGTGTCCGGCTGCGCTGGCCGGACGGCATCACTACACGTGCGGTGCACAGCACCGTGACCGGACTAGGAGAATCATGAACCTCACGATCTCCGTGGCCGCCGCAGAGTTCGGCCGCGATATGGAAGAGGGCTACCGGACAATCGCCCGCCTCATCGAGGAGGCCCGCGCCCGCGGCAGCCGCCTGCTGGTGCTGCCCGAGGCCTGCCTCGGCGGCTATCTGCCCAGCCTGGGCGGTGGCGGCGAATCCGAAGAGGCCAAGCAGCGCAGGCTACGTTCGCTACCGCCCGCGCTGACGCTCGACGGCCCGGAGCTGGGCCGCGTAATCGACATGGCGGGGGAGCTCGTGATCACCCTCGGCTTCTGCGAGGCCGACGGGGACACCCGCTACAACGCGGCGGTCACGCTCTCCGGTGACGGAATACTCGGCTCCTACCGCAAGGTTCATCAGCCGCTCGGTGAAAACCTCTGCTACGCGGCCGGATCCGAATACCGGGCGTTCGATACGCCGGTCGGCCGGATGGGTATGCAGATCTGCTACGACAAGGCGTTCCCGGAGGCCGCGCGGGCGCTGGCGCTGGATGGCGCCGAGATCATCACCTCGCTGTCGGCCTGGCCGACCGCCCGGACCCAGACCGTGCCGAATCTGGCAGACGATCGGTGGAAGCTGCGCTTCGACATCTTCGACCAGGCCCGCGCGGTGGAGAACCAGCTGGTGTGGGTGGCCTCCAACCAGGCAGGCACCTTCGGATCGCTGCGGTTCGTGTGCAGCGCCAAGATCGTCGGGCCCGGTGGCGATGTGCTCGCCACCACCGGTGTCGAGCCGGGGCTGGCCACCGCGACGGTCGACCTCGCCGAGGTGTTAGGGCTGGCACGTGGCGGCGGCATGTACAACCTGCGTGACCGTCGTCCCGACCTGTACCACAGCGTGATTCGCGAATACGGCGTCGTCGGACAGCCGGCGGCCGCATCGGAACTGGAGTCGGCTCATGCCTGAGCTGATCGAGGTCGTAGTGATCGGCGCGGGGCAGGCCGGTTTGTCTATCAGCTGGCATCTGACCCGCCGTGGCATCGACCACGTCGTGCTCGAACGCGACACCATCGCCCACGAATGGCTCGACAGCCGCTGGGACAACTTCACGCTGGTGACACCGAACTGGCAGTGCGTGCTACCCGGATACCACTACGACGGCCCCGACCCGGACGGGTTCATGAAGCGTGACGAGGTGTACGGGTTCGTCCGCGGCTACGCCGATGTGTTCAACGCGCCGGTCCGGGAGGGGGTGTCGGTCACCTCCGTTCGGCAGGCCGCGGACAGGGGATACGACATCGACACGACCGACGGCCCGCTGCACGCGAGCCAGGTCGTCGTGGCGGCCGGGGGCTACCAGGAACCGATCGTGCCGCGGTACGCGGAGAAGCTGCCGCCATCGATTACGCAGCTGCATTCGTGCGAATACCGCAGTAGCACAGACCTTCCCGAGGGGGAGGTGCTGGTGGTCGGTACCGGCCAGTCCGGCGCGCAGATCGCCGAGGATCTGCACCTGGATGGCCGCAAGGTGCACTTGGTCGCGGGAGACGCACCACGCGTGGCGCGGTTCTATCGGGGCCGTGACTGCGTGGCCTGGCTGCAGAACATGGGTCACTACGACCTGCCGATCGAGAACCAGCCGGGCGGGCTCGGGAAGCGCGAGAACACCAACCACTATGTGACCGGTCGCGACGGCGGCCGCGATATCGACCTGCGCCAGTTCGCGCTGGAAGGCATGTTGCTGTACGGCAGGCTGCTCGACTTCGACGGTGCGGCCTTGCGGTTCGCGCCCACGCTGGAGAAATCACTGGACTCCGCCGACGCCGTCGCCGAGAGCATCAAGGACTCGATCGATGCCTACATCGCGCGCGAAGGTATAGACGCGCCGCAGGAACCGCGCTATGTCCCGGTGTGGCGACCAGAACGGGAGGTCACCACGCTGGATCTCGCCGACACTGGCATCACCTCGGTGGTGTGGTCGGTCGGGTTCCGCACCGACTATCGCTGGCTGCGCGTCGGGGTTTTCGACGGTGCGGGGCATCCGTGCCACAACCGCGGCGTCACCACCGCGCCGGGCCTGTTCTTCCTCGGCCTGCCATGGCTGCACACCTGGGGTTCGGGCCGATTCGCGGCCGTCGCCCGGGACGCGGAGTTCCTCGCCGACGAAATCGCGTTGCGCGTCCAGGAATCGGCGGCCGCCAGCGACTGCTTGCAGGTCGCTCGAAACAGCACCGCGTAGGTATCGCCTCGATGGGAACCACACGAATTGCCGCGCTGGCCGGGCACTTCGGCCGCGATATCGGCCGCGCGCTGGAGAAGCTCGGGGGGATTTTCGAGCGGCTCGGCCAGGACGGGGTCGACCTGCTGGTGCTGCCCGACGCCACCCTCGGCGGCTATATCGGCGATCTGCGCAACCCGACGGTGGGGCCGCTGCCCGAGCCGATCGATCCCAGCGGGCCGGAGTTGCGACTGCTGTGCTCGATGGCAGGCCCGATGACGGTGTGCATCGGATACGCCGAGAAGGACGGCGAGCGACGCTACAACGCGGCAAGCTGTCTCACCGGCGATGGCGTCCTCGGACACCACCGCAAGGTGCATCAGCCCGCGGGCGAACACCTCGCGTATGCGGCGGGGGACACCTTCACCGCGTTCGACACTCCGGTCGGTCGGCTGGGCATGCTGATCGACTACGACAAGACCTTCCCCGAATCGGCCCGCACCCTCGCCCTCGACGGCGCCCAGATCATCGGCGCGCTATCGGCCTGGCCGGCCAGCGTCACCGACCGAGCCTCGCGGATGCCCAACGACCGGCAGGCGCGGCTGTTCGACCTCTACGACATGGCCCGCGCCGCCGAAAACCAGGTGGTGCTCGCCTCGTCGAACCAAACCGGTGTCACCGGCTCGCTGCGCTTCCTGGGCCAGGCGAAGGTGGTCGGCCCCGGCGGCGACATCCTGGCCAAGACCTGGTCCAAGGGTGGGCTGGCGGTGGCCGACGTCGACGTCGAGCGGGAGGTGGAGCGGGCTCGCCGGACCCTGCGGCATCTCGACGAACGACGCGTCGACACGTACCATAATCTGTTGCGCGAGAAGGGAACTCGCTGATGCGCATCGCGCTGCTCAGCTACTCCACCAAGCCACGCGGCGGGGTGGTGCACACCTTGAATCTCGCCGAGGCGCTGGCCGGGGCGGGCGCGGAGGTGACCGTGTGGACGCTGGGACGCGGTGGCGACAGCGCGTTCTTCCGGCCGGTCGACCCGCGCGTACACGTCGAGGTGGTGCCCTTCGAGGCGAACGCCTCGGAAACGGTGGGACAGCGCATCATCCGTTCGATCGAGGTCCTGCGGAAGGCATTCGCGCCCGGCCACTACGACATCGTGCATGCGCAGGACTGCATCAGCGCCAACGCTGTCGGGCACTGCATCCGCACCATCCACCATCTCGACCAGTTCACCACCCCCGAGCTCGCGGCCTGCCACGAGCGGGCGATCGTGCGGCCGTATGCCCGGATCTGCGTATCGGCCGCCGTCGCCGAGGAGGTCAGGGCCGGATGGGGTTTCGAGCCGACGGTCATTCCGAACGGTGTCGAATACGAACGATTCGCGGCGGCCGCCGGACCGGGAGCGATCCAGTCCGCGCGGCGCGCGGACTGGCGGGAGCGGTTCGGCCCGTATGTGCTCGCGGTCGGCGGCATCGAACCACGCAAGGGAAGCCTCGACCTACTGGAGGCATTCGCGGTATTCGCACGAGACGCGCCCGCGCAACAGTTGGTGATCGCGGGCGGAGAAACCTTGTTCGATTATCGAGAATACCGGGCCGGATTCGACGCTCGAGCGACCGAACTCGGCATCGAGCCGGTCGTGCTCGGCACTGTCGAGCACACCGAACTACCCGCGCTGGTCGCCGCCGCGTCGGTGCTGCCGTTCCTGTCCACCAAGGAAGGATTCGGTCTGGCGGCCATGGAGGCCCTGGCCGCCGGAACACCCGTCGTCGCCCGTGATCTCCCGGTGCTTCGTGAGGTCTTCGCGGATGCGGTCGAGTTCGCCTCGACCCCGGAAACAATGGCCGAGGCGATGACATCGGCAATCATGCCCGATACTGCCCGGCGCGCCCGCGGGAAGGCGCTCGCAGCCGAATATAGCTGGGACACAGCGGCATCGGCCCATCTCGACTTCTATCTTTCGGCACTGGCGGATGCTATGCCGCCGTTCGCGCACTAACCGGCCGATCCGCACCGTCCGCGTCGTAGCCGAGATCCGAGACGCCGTAGGTAGTTTCGTCGCGAATCTGCGCCCGGGACGCGAGGTGCGGTCCTCGCGCACTGATCAAGAACATAACTTTAGATTTGCGAGAAGCATCCTCTCATGGATTTCTCGTCACTGACCTATGGTCGGGTCGGGACCCTTCGACCGAGGAACACGATTCGACGCGGTCGAGCGGCGCACATTCGAGAGCCGCGCTCTCGCGGTCCTGCGGCCGACCGGTCCCGGCAAGATCCGTCTGCTCGCCTCGGCCCCCGAGTGCGACCCAGTCGAGATCCTGATCGCCGTCGCGTAGGAAATCGCGTCGAGTATGACGAGACGCGGATATCGAGATAGTCGGGTCGCGGCGGTGGGCGGGCGCTCGGAGCAGCACCGTGGCGCGAAGATCGGCAGGGCGGGCAGCGGGCATCGGGCGAGGTCCGCGATCGGTGCGGATACTCTTGTTCCATGTCAGTGCGTACCCGTCAGCCGCTTGCTCCCGGCACACTCTCGCCCACCCGTGAGGTTCCGCGCTCGATCGAGCGTCCGGAATATGCGTGGAAGAAGACGGTGAACGAGGGGCGCGAGCCCTGGGTGCAGACCGCCGAGACGATCGAGAAGATGCGGATCGCGGGCAAGATCGCGGCGCAGGCACTCGACGAGGCGGGCCGGGCGGTGGCGCCGGGCGTGACCACCGACGAGCTGGACCGGATCGCGCACGAGTACATGTGCGACCACGGCGCGTATCCGTCGACCCTGGGCTACAAGGGATTTCCGAAATCGTGCTGCACCTCGCTGAACGAGGTGATCTGCCACGGAATTCCGGACTCGACGGTGATCCAGGACGGTGACATCGTCAATATCGACGTCACCGCCTACATCGATGGCGTGCACGGCGACACCAACAAGACCTTCCTGGCCGGCGAGGTCGACGAGGAGGTGCGGCTGCTGGTCGAGCGGACGCACGAGGCGACCATGCGGGCGATCAAGGCGGTGCGGCCGGGTCGGGCGCTCAATGTGATCGGGCGCGTGATCGAGTCCTATGCCAACCGATTCGGCTACGGCGTGGTGCGCGATTTCACCGGGCACGGCGTCGGCCCCACCTTCCACAGCGGCCTGGTCATCCTGCACTACGACCAGCCCGCCATCGAGTCGGTGATCGAGCCGGGCATGACCTTCACCATCGAACCGATGATCAACCTCGGCGGCATCGACTACGAGATCTGGGACGACGGCTGGACCGTGGTCACCAAGGACCGCAAGTGGACCGCGCAGTTCGAACACACGCTGGTCGTCACGGACACCGGCGCGGAAATCCTGACCCTGCCGTGAGCCGGACCGCCCGGCGGTGCCCCGGTCCGCGCACGATCGGACGGTGGCGTCAGCCGGACGCTGTGATGATGGCACGACCAGCGATGTACGCGCCGGTGCCCAGGGGAGACGCGTCGTGGTGACCCGGTTGGCGGGTGCGCTACTCGTCGCAGGCACCACCTCCGACGCGGGGAAAAGCGTTGTGGTGGCGGGTCTTTGCCGGATGCTGGCGCGGCGGGGCGTGCGAGTCGCGCCGTTCAAGGCGCAGAACATGTCCAACAATTCGGTCGTCACGCTCGACGGTGGTGAGATCGGTCGGGCGCAGGCGCTGCAGGCCCAGGCATGCGGGCTGGAACCGAGTGTGCGGTTCAACCCGGTCCTGCTCAAACCCGGCAGCGACCGACGCTCGCAACTCGTGGTGCGCGGCAAAGCCATCGGTACCGTCGGGGCGCGTGACTACTTCCGGCATCGGCGGGATCTGCGCGAAATCGTTGCCGCTGAACTGGATTCATTGCGCACCGAATTCGATGTGGTGATCTGTGAGGGCGCGGGTTCGCCCGCCGAGATCAACCTGCGCGCCACCGATCTGGCGAATATGGGTCTGGCGCGGGCAGCGCGACTGCCGGTGCTGGTGGTCGGCGATATCGACCGCGGCGGCGTGCTCGCGCATCTGTTCGGCACCGTGGCCGTACTGGAACCCGAAGACCAGCAACTGATCTCCGGTTTCGTGGTCAACAAGTTCCGCGGCGATGTCGAACTGCTGCGCCCCGGACTCGATCAACTGACCGAGCTGACCGGCCGCCCCACGCTCGGCGTGATCCCCTATGCCGAGGACCTGTGGATCGACGCGGAGGACTCCCTCGGCACCGTCGCCGACGCCCCGGTCGGGCGCCCCCGCCCGCCGATCGGCGATACATGGCTCACCGTCGCCGCGATCCGCCTGCCGCGCATCTCCAACTCCACCGATGTCGAAGCCCTGGCGTGCGAGCCGGGTGTCGCGGTGCGCTGGGTCAGCGACCCGTCCCGGCTGACCGACGCCGACCTGGTCGTGCTGCCGGGCAGCAAGGCGACCGTATCCGATCTGGAGTGGTTGCGGCGCACCGGAATCGCCGACGCGCTGCGGACCCGGGCCGCCGCGGGCCGCCCGATCCTCGGCATCTGCGGCGGATATCAGATGCTCGGCACACGAATCATCGACCGCGTCGAGTCCGCCGCGGGAACCGTCGATGGATTGGGCCTGCTCGACCTGGAGATCGAATTCGCTGACCCGAAGGTCCTGCGTCGCAGCATCGGCAGCGGTAACGGAATCCCCCTGCACGGCTACGAGATCCACCACGGCCGCGTCGTTGGCAACGGTGATCCGGCCTGGTTCGAGCTGAACGGGTCACCAGAGGGCAGCGCCCGCGCCGCGATCTGGGGTACGCATCTGCACGGCCTGCTGGAATCGGATGAGTTCCGTCGCCGCTGGCTACGCGAGGTCGCCGAACGCGCCGGGCGTCACGGTTTCGTTGTCGCCGACGATATTTCGGTCTCGGAGATCCGCTCGTCCCAACTCGACCTACTCGCCGACCTGATCGAGAACCACCTCGATATCAAGGGGATCGAGCGTTTGCTCACTGACGGCGCACCATCGGACCTGCCTGCCATCGTCTCCGGCCTCGGAATCGGCAGCACGCCGCTCGGATAGCACGCCACATCCGCCGGCACGCCGCGCCGAAAGGCGTTGACGCCCAATGGCAATCCGTTCTACAAGGGCCAGATCACCATCCCGGTCAACGTTCGAGTTGCCACTGGCTTGCGGGCCGGGATCCAGGTTGCCTTTGTTCCTACCCGGAACGCCACCCACGACCGGTGCCGGAGACACGAACGGTCAGTCGCTCGAGGGTGCCATCGACTGGGACGGCGCCCCGGTCACCCCGGTCGAAAGGGACGATGCCATCGCGGGGGCGCGGCCAAGGGGATGCGACCGTGATCTGTCCCGATACGAATGTCCTGATCCGCTACTTCACCCACGACGATCCGGTGCAATACGAACGCGCCGATATGGCGATCGAAGGGCTCAGTAAGAGCAGACCCGGCTACCCGACAGTGACGGTGCTCACCCAGGTCCACTGGGCGCTGCGGCACCGCTACCATCAGGACGCCGAGACGGTAGCCGGCGTGATGCTCGGCCCCTGGAATCCGGATGTGATCTCACCGTCACCTTCGACCGCGCCGCCGCGAAAAACACCGGAATGCGTTTGCTTTCCTGACTCGCGTGCCACTGACACGCGGTTCCGTTCAACCGAGGCGTGTACCGTACTCCGGCATGAAATCTCGGCGGATCACGGTCGGTGACCGGGCTTGGACCGTGCGGGTCGACGGCCCGGAATCTCGGCACAGCGTGCTGCTGTTGCCCGACGCCGGTGATCCGGTCGACGTCTACGACCAGGTATGTGCGCGACTGCACACTTCGGACCTGCGCACCATAGCGGTGGAATCGGTAGCGGACCTGGATCCGGCGGGCGTGCACGCCATCCTCGACGAGCTCGGCGTCCCGTGGGTGAACGTCGCCGGGCGCGGGGCGGGCGCGGAGCTGGCCTGGCAGGTCTGCGCGGGCGGTTTCGGACGCTTCATCAGCCTTGTGGTCGCCGATCGTGGACATCCGGCGGTTCCGGCCGCCGACGGCACGGTTGTGGACCCCAGCTGCCGGCCGGTGGAGGTCGCCGCGACGGTGTTGGTCACCAAGAACCTGGCGCGCTCGGTGGCCGACGCCTCCGGCCGCTTCGTCTACGGCGAATTCCGCGTCGTGCAGATCGACGTCGACAATGTGGCGACCGAGGCCGACCACGAACTGGCCACCGAGATCGTGCTACGCACCAGTCTCTGGTGACTTCTTACGGAACACCCCCAGCCAGTCCAGCCAGCTGTCGAGTTCGGCGAAGGCTTTGGCCAGCGGTTCGGCCGAGGACAGGAAGACATCGTGGCGCGCGCCGTCGATCGGCACGATATTGGTCCGATCGCCCAGGCAGCCCGACCAGCGCTGAATCTGCCTGACATCGAGCACCGCGTCGGCCACGTCGACGGCCGGACCGTACTGGCGCGCGAACTTCGTGATGCGCGAACGCAGGATCAGCGCGGGCACGCCGACCGACAGACCGGACTGCAGTTTCGCGTGCCCGGTGCGGATCGCGCGCAGCCAGCCGAATTTGACCGGGAATCCCTCCAGGGGCTTCCAGTCCAGGTTGTAGTCCCATTCGCCCGCCGCGCTGTGGTGCAGGCTGTCACCGTAGGAGCTGATCTTCCCGCCGGGTAGCTCGAACATCGACCGGAAGCGGCCGAGCGCCTTGATCACCGGGGTGCCGACGGTCCGATAGTACGACGGGCCCTGCAGGTCGAACCAGGGGCTGTTGAGCACGAGGCCGGTGATGCCCGACGCGGCGGTGCCCTTCGCCTTGTTGAGCCGGTCCAGCCAGAGCGGCACGATCAGCCCACCGGTCGAATGCGCGACCAGCAGCACGTGCTCGCCCGCCTCTTCGTGGACGATACGCAGCGATTCGTTCAGTTCGGCGTCGTAGAGCGCCAGATCGGTCACGTAGTGCGGTGTCTGGCCGTCGCGCAGGGAGCGTCCGCACTTACGCAGATCGAGTGCGTAGAAGCGATGTCCGCGGCTCGCGAAGTGTTCGGCGAGATGCTGCTGGAAGAAGTAGTCGGTGAACCCGTGCACGTACAGCACGGCGGGCTCGGTCGCGGCGGCGGTATCCGGGGTGTAGCGAACCAGGGTCGCCACCGCATCGCCCTCGCCGTCGGGATCCGGGCCCAGTGGCAAGGTCCGCTGCTCATAGCCCGCGCCGAGGACATCCGGCTGCCAGCGCTCGACTGCGGGGGCCGTGATATCGGACACGCTGAGCGGGCTTTCGTTCATCACAAGGACCAATCTAACCGTAGTGACTGCTTGCAGGTCACTCGAAAGGATCAGCGACGTCAGGGCCGATTCGAAGATCGAACGCCGGAAGGAATCTATGTCACATTCGGCAAGTTCCTTGCTGGTCTTCGAACAGGTGAGGTGCACAATTGGCGTTAGGTGAACGGCGGGTAACCTACTCCCCGCCGAGTCACGCAGGACTCGCAACAACCACATAGCGCCCGTGCCCAGCAGGCCCACCGTGGGGGTGGGCGTGCGCAGAAGGACAAGGAAGTCGATCTACCCGTGCCGAACGCTGCCATGACTGAAAAGACCGATGTAGTACTCATCGGTGCCGGGATCATGAGTGCCACCCTCGGCGCACTGCTTCGGCAGCTGCAGCCGGATTGGTCGATCTCCCTGTTCGAGCGGCTCGACGCCGCCGCCGCCGAGAGCAGCGATCCGTGGAACAACGCGGGTACCGGACATTCGGCGCTATGCGAACTGAACTACAGCCCGCAGAATCCGGACGGCTCGGTCGATATCAGCAAGGCCATCGACATCAACGAGCGCTTCCAGGTGTCGCGCCAGTTCTGGTCCTACGGCGTGGAGAACGGCATCCTCGATGACCCGTCCGCGTTCATCAACCCGATCCCGCACGTCAGCTTTGTGCACGGTGCGGACAACGTGGACTACCTGCGCAAGCGCTACGAGGCGCTGTCACGGCATCCGCTGTTCGAGGGCATGGAGTACATCGACGCACCCGATGAGTTCGCGCGGCGACTACCGCTGATGGCGCGCGGTCGCGACTTCTCCGATCCGATCGCGTTGAACTGGACCGACTACGGCACCGATATCGACTTCGGTTCGCTCACCAGCGAATTGCTGGCCTACCTCGGTCGCTCGGGTGCGGATCTGGCGTTCGGCCACGAGGTGCGCAACCTGACCAAGCAGGCCGACGGCTCCTGGCTGGTGCAGGTGCGCAATCTGCGTACGCGCCGAACCCGCACGCTCATCAGCAAATTCGTCTTCGTCGGCGCGGGTGGCGGTGCGTTGCCGCTGCTGCAGAAGTCCGGCATCAAGGAGGCCAACGGCTTCGGTGGGTTCCCGGTCAGCGGTCAGTTCTTCCGCTGCACCAATCCCGCGCTGATCCAGCAGCACCAGGCCAAGGTGTACGGCAAGGCCGCCGTCGGCGCGCCGCCGATGTCGGTGCCGCACTTGGACACTCGCGTGATCAAGGGGCGGCCCGGGCTGCTGTTCGGCCCGTACGCCGGGTGGACGCCGAAGTTCCTGAAGGACGGGAAGCTGACCGACCTGTTCAAGTCGGTCAAGCCGAACAACCTCTTCTCGCTGCTCGGTGTCGGCGTGACGGAACTCGGTCTGACCAAGTACCTGGTCAGTGAGCTGCTCAAGTCCCAGGCGGGCAAGGTGGAAACCCTCTCGGAGTTCATTCCGCGCGCGGACGGCCACGACTGGGAGCTGATCACCGCGGGCCAGCGCGTGCAGGTGATCCGGCGCAAGGGCGCGGGCGGTGTACTCGAGTTCGGCACCGCGGTCATCGCCGCCGAGGATGGCACCATCGCCGGTCTGCTCGGTGCGTCGCCGGGCGCGTCGACCGGTGTGAGCGCCATGATCGACGTGCTGGCGCGCTGCTTCCCGCGCGAGTACGCGGACTGGACGCCGAAGCTGAAGGAAATGGTGCCCTCGCTGGGCGTGAAGCTCTCGGAGAACCAGGCGCTGTTCCGGGAAGTCTGGGATTGGTCGACCAAAACCCTGAACCTGAACGGCGTGTCGGACAACACGTCTGAGCACGTAGCGGTCGCGCCGACCGCGTAATTGTGATAGCAAGACGCGATGATGTCAACGGTTGCACTCAAACGGTCCTGGGCGCTCGATCTCGACACCGCCACGCTGTATCAGCTGTTGAAACTTCGCGTCCAAGTCTTTGTCGTCGAGCAGAAATGCGCGTATCCGGAGCTGGACGGTCTCGACCTGCTGCCGGAGACGCGGCATTTCTGGCTCGATGACGAGGGCGAGGTCATTTGCACGCTGCGCCTGTGCGAGGAGCACGACAACGGGGTGAAGTCGTTCCGCATCGGCCGGTTGTGCACCGCGGTTCCGGCCCGCGGGCACGGGTACACCACCCGTTTGGTGCAGGCCGCGCTCGCCGAGGCGGGCTCGTCGACGGTGCGCCTGAACGCGCAGACGTACCTGGTCGACATGTACGCCAAGTTCGGGTTCAAGCCCGACGGCGAAGAGTTCGAAGACGACGGCATCATGCATTTGCCCATGCGCAAGGGCTAGTTCCAACCGCTCAGGACGGATTCGGGCTGTCGCATAGCCACGAGCGCCTCGCATTGGTTGCGGCTTGTGTGAGGCGGTCGTTGCGCAGACGCGGGCCTGAGAGGTGGGCCTGCCACCGGCTTTGCGCAGCGCGGCGTTCCGGTGCGGGCGGTGTGTGTTCGACTCGTCGCATATTTAGTAGCTACCTCGCAATAGGTTGCAGCCTGTGTGAGCGGTCGCTTGCGCGCAGACGCAGCCTGCGAGGTGCGTCTGCCGTGGGCTTTTGCCGAGCGCGTCCGGTGTGGGCGGTGTGTGTTCGACTCGTCGAATATTCAGCAGCTACCTCGACTTCTGTAAAGGCGGTCGCTGGGGATGCGACGGGGCGCTGAGCTGCGATGCGCGGTAGGCGGTGCGGGCTCAGGTCTGGGCGCGGGGTGCCGATTGACAGGCAGCCGGGGTTGCGCGAGGGGCTTGCGGGTCGACGGGCGTTGTTCGGGCCGGTGGAGGGTGCTGCTGGCGGGCGGTTCTGGCGCGAATAGAGTTGGGGCGTGTCACTGTCCCATATGGAAACCGCGCCGCATGCCTCTTCGCTGACCGGTTCGCGTCCAGGCGCCGACGGTGACGCGGGATTTCCGTTTTCCGCGGTGGTGGGGCAGGAGCGGTTGCAGCTGGCGTTGATCCTGTGCGCGGTACATCCCGGGATCGGCGGCGTGCTGGTGCGTGGGGAGAAGGGGACCGCGAAATCGACTGTGGTGCGGGCGCTCGCGCAGTTGCTGCCGCCGGTCGTCGATGAGACCGGTGCGCGGCCGGCTCGGCTCGTGGAGCTGCCGGTGGGCGCTACCGAAGACCGGGTGGTCGGTTCGCTGGATCTGGAGCGGGTGCTGCGCGATGGCGAGCAGGCGTTCCGGCCCGGACTGCTGGCGGCCGCGCATCACGGCGTGCTCTACGTCGACGAGGTGAACCTGCTGCACGACCACCTGGTGGATGTGTTGCTCGACGCCGCGGCGATGGGGCGGGTGCATATCGAGCGCGATGGGGTCTCGCATTCGCATCCGGCGCGGTTCGTGCTGGTAGGGACCATGAATCCGGAGGAAGGCGAGCTGCGTCCGCAGCTGCTGGACCGGTTCGGGCTCACCGTCGACGTCGCCGCCTCGCGGAATGTGGACGTGCGGATGGCGGTGGTGCGCCGTCGGCTGGATTACGAGGCGGACCCCGACGGGTTTGCCGGGCGCTATGCCGCCGCCGATCGGGCGGTGGCCGAGCGGATTCTCACGGCCCGCGATCGGGTCGGTGAGGTCGCGCTCGACAATGTGGAGCTGCGCCGGATCGCGGCGCTGTGCGCGTCGTTCGATGTGGACGGGATGCGGGCGGATCTGGTGGTGGCGCGGACCGCTACCGCGCATGCGGCCTGGCGTGGTGCGTCCGCGGTGGCCGAAGAGGATGTGCGCATTGCCGCCGAGTTGGCGCTGCCGCATCGGCGGCGGCGGGATCCCTTCGACGAGCCGGGGATCAGCGAAGAGCAGTTGGACGAGGCGATGCGCGCGGCTGGGGAAGAGGCGGCGCGTGAGTCCGAAAGTTCCGGCGAGAGTGATGAATTCGGGACGGATTCGCCGGGTCGATCTCGGCCGAATGCCGACCAGGGGCCCGAGGACGATCCTGATGGCAACGGCCCGGATAGCGGTGGGCCCGGTGGTGGTTCGCCGAAAGACGGGCCGGACAAGGTTGGTCCGGACAATCGTGGGCCCGCCGACGGCAGCGCGAACGATAGCCCGCCCGACAATGGCGGCTCGAGCGACGGTCCCGGCGATGGTGGTCCCGATGACCGCGGCCCCGATTCGCCGAACGGTGGCGGACGGCCCGCTCGTGAAGGGCGCACCGCTGCTCCCGCGACATCCGTTGTGACACCGCCTCGTTGGGAGGTCCCCGGCGTCGGCGAGGGTGCGGCGGGCCGCCGTTCGCGAGCGCAGACTCGGCAGGGGCGCACCGTCCGCTCCAGCACAGATACCGCCTCGGGCCTGCATCTGCTCGGCACCGTCTTCGCCGCCGCACCGCACCAGCGTTCTCGCGGCCGCACCGACGGACCGCTGAAGCTGGCTGCCGATGATCTGCGTGGCGCGTATCGCGAAGGGCGCGAAGGCAATCTGGTCGTCTTCGTGGTCGACGCCTCCGGATCGATGGCGGCCCGTGACCGGCTCGCCGCGGTCACCGGCGCCGTGGTCGCCTTGCTGCGCGACGCCTACCAGCGGCGCGACAAGGTCGCCGTGATCACTGTGCGCGGCCAGGAAGCCGAACTCGTCCTGCCGCCGACCTCCTCGGTCGATATCGCGGTGCGCCGTCTGTCCGGGATACGCACCGGTGGCAAAACCCCGCTCGCCGCAGGGCTTTTGAAGGCGCGTGAGGTCGTGCACCGCGAACGCGTCCGCGACCCGCGCCGCCGCCCGATGCTGGTGCTGCTCACCGACGGCCGCGCCACCGGCGGCGTCGACCCGGTACCCCGCGCCCGTACGGCCGCGAATCTGCTGGCCAACGAGGCGATCACGTCCATCGTCGTCGACTGCGAACGCGGCATGATCCGCCTCGGCCTCGCCGCCGATCTGGCCCGCACCCTGCGCGCCGGCTATCTCCAACTCGGCGAGCTGACCGGCGATTCGGTCGCCGATATCGTCCGCGCCGGATCCGGTCGGGTCAATGCGACCCGAGCCGCCTGATCGTGGCGACCCAACTCCCGCATCGAGCCCGTAGTGGGCCTCTGGTATTCGGGGAATCGGTGCATGTTGGTCGTGAGGCCGGTCCGGTCGGGTCGATGCGACCCGAGCTGGCTGATGGTGGAGACGCAACTGCGCCGAGTCGAACCCGTAGTGGGCCTCTGGTATTCGGGGAATCGGTGCATGTTGGTCGTGAGGCCGGTCCGGTCTGGTCGGCGCGGCCCGAGCTGGCTGATGGTGCCGGTGCAACGACCCCGAGTCGAACCTGCGGCGGGTCACCGGTATTCGGGAACCGGAGCACGTTCGTCGTGACGCCGGTACCGCTTGATCGCGGTGGTGCGATCGCCGTTCGTCGAAGCAGAGCAGTCGGCGGTGGTTCCGGGCTTCGACCGACGCTCGGCGCGGTGACGACGCTGCTCGGGCTGACTACGGAGCGTCGAATCAGTCTCGATTGTGCAGTGAACAGCGGTGTCGCCGGGGTTGGCATGGGCGTGCTGATCGATGGATTACCAAGGAGTTTCGATGCCTAAGGGTGTGCCGGAGACGGTTCCGGATGATGGCCTGACCACGCGGCAGCGGCGCAATCAGCCGGTGCTCGCGGTGCATACCGGACCGGGTAAGGGGAAGTCGACGGCCGCATTCGGGATGGCGCTGCGGGCGTGGAATCAAGGATTCGATGTCGCGGTGTTCCAGTTCGTGAAGAGCGCCAAGTGGAAGGTGGGGGAGGAGGCGGCTTTTCGCACCCTCGGTCGCCTGCACGAGGAGACCGGTACCGGCGGACCGGTCGAATGGCACAAGATGGGCGAAGGCTGGTCGTGGACCCGCAAGCAGGGCAGCGACGAGGACCACGCCGCCGCCGCACTCGCCGGCTGGCAGGAAATCGCGCGCAGGCTGAAGGCCGAGCAGCACCGCTTCTACGTGCTCGACGAATTCACCTACCCCCTCAAATGGGGCTGGGTCGACATCGACGAGGTCGTCGACACCTTACGCAACCGCCCCGGCAACCAACACGTCGTCATCACCGGCCGAGACGCTCCCCAACCCCTGATCGAAGCCGCCGACCTGGTCACTGAAATGACCAAGATCAAACACCCCATGGACACAGGCCGCAAAGGCCAACGAGGCATCGAATGGTGACCTCCCCATCGACCGGTGCGTTGTTCGAGAATGCGCTGATGCAGACCGCCTCTCGACGTTTGCCTGCACGAGTGCGCGGTGATCAATTGACCTGCTGGAGTTCGGCGTGGCCCCTGGGTGATTCGTCCTTTTTGCCGGGAGCCCTTATGGGGGCGCGCATTGGGTGCGAAGGGGTGCGGGGGTTGTGAGGGCGGTTCCGGCGGTGGTGATCGCGGCTCCGGCTTCGGGGAGTGGGAAGACCACGGTGGCAACGGGTTTGATCGGGGCGCTGCGGCGGGCGGGGCACCGGGTTGCGCCTTTCAAGGTGGGCCCGGATTACATCGATCCTGGGTATCACGGGCTGGCTGCTGGGCGGCCGGGGCGCAATCTCGATCCCGTGCTCGTCGGCGCGGAACGAGTTGTGCCGCTGTATCGCCACGGTGCCGACGGCTGTGATCTGGCGGTGGTCGAGGGCGTGATGGGGCTGTTCGACGGGCGCATCGACGAGAACCAATCCGCGGCGATCGCCGAGGGATCCACCGCTCAGGTCGCCGGATTACTGGGCGCGCCAGTGATATTGGTCGTCGACGCCCGCGGCCACAGCCAGAGCCTCGCCGCCCTGCTGCACGGCTTCGCCACCTTCGACGCCGCGATCCGCCTCGGCGGCGTCATCCTGAACCGCGTCGGCAGCGAACGCCACGACCAGGTCCTCCGCGCGGCCTGCGACCGAGTGGGCCTCCCCGTCCTCGGTTCGCTGCCGCGCATGAGCGAACTCGAGGTCCCCTCCCGCCATCTCGGCCTGATCCCCGCCGTCGAGCACGGCCCCGCCGCCACAGCCGCCGTCGAAGCAATGACGAATCTCGTTGCCGCCCATGTCGATCTGGCCGCCATAGCCCGACTTGCCGACTCGACCGTGACCGGTCCCGCATGGGATCCCGTGACCGCCGTCCGCGCCGCCGCGCAGTCGGCGTCCGAACGAGCGGCGCTCGCCGGGAGCAGTGCATCGCGGCCGGAAGCCGGCTCGAGGGGTGCGACTGCTGGTCCGGGTGATGGGGTTGCAATGGGATTAGGTCGCACCGACGATTCTGGAGTCGCGCGAGCTGCCGGAGCTGGGGAGGTTACGGCCGGAGTTGTGGCCAGGGGATTCGGCGAGGGGATGTTCTCCGTCACCGCTGGTGCGGCAGCGGGATTCGAGCCGGTGATTGCGATGGCTGGTGGGGCCGCGTTCACCTTTGGGTATGCCGAGCATCGGGAGTTGTTGGTGGCGGCGGGGGCTCGGGTTGTTGTCTTCGATCCGTTGCAGGATGAACTGCCCACCGGTACCGCGGGATTGGTGTTGCCGGGTGGGTTTCCGGAGGAGCATGCGGCGGCACTGGCGGCGAATGCTCGGCTGCTGGCGCAGGTCGGTGCGCAGGTGCGGGCCGGGCTTCCGGTGCACGCGGAATGCGCTGGGCTGCTGTATCTCGCTCGGTCGCTCGACGGTCACCCGATGGCGGGTGTGGTCGATGCGACAGCGGAATTCGGTCCGCGCCTCACCCTCGGCTACCGAGATGCGGTGGCGCTCGCCGATTCCCCGCTGTGGCGGGCGGGAGAGCGCGTGCGCGGCCACGAATTCCACCGCACTCGACTTGTCGCCCGTGGCGACGACACCGCCGCCTGGGGTTGGCACGTCGGCGGAGATCGCATCCGCGAGGGCGCTCTCGTCCACCGCGTACACGCCTCCTACCTGCACACCCACCCTGCCGGAAACCCCGAAGCCACAAGCCGTTTCGTCACCACAGCCACCCGATACGCCAATGCCCGTGCCGCCACCTGACGCCCCCGCGCTACCAGCCGTTGGGTTGTCACGGGGGCGTTGTGCGCTCCCGCTCGTTGGGTTGTCGCGGAGGCGCCTTGCGTCCACACCCGTGCAACCGGATACCCCCGCGCTGCGGCTCGGTACCTCGGTTGCATCGCTCGACTCGCGTTCACGACAGCCCGAACTGGTGGTCGGGCTGGGAATTCGGCCGGGTACATCGGCGGACCGGCTTCTGGCAGCGCTACGAGAAGTGGTGGGCGACAAGCCCATCGCCTGTATCGCCACCATCGACCGTCGCGCCGAAGAACTCGGCCTTCGTGTCGTCGCAACCCAGTTGGGCGTACCGGTCCGTGCCTACACGGCAGCCGAACTCGCCCGAGTCGCCGTACCCAACCCCTCGACACGCACCGCTGCCGCACTCGGCACCACCAGCGTCGCCGAGGCCGCCGCACTACTCGCCGCCGACGGACCGCTCGTCATCCCCAAGCGGACCGTCGACGGAATAGTGCTCGCCGCAGCGCTTGCCCCCTCGACAGATCGTCGTCGAGAGCCGGGACGGCGTGGTGCCGTTGGTCATCCCTGAGCGGATCGGGTTTGGCGATCCACAAATCTGTGCGCACCACCTCGCCCGTAGCCTGCCCAGAGCGCCCCGGTTGACGGAGTAGTGCTTGCCGCCCCGCTCGTCTATCGGCGGACCAGCGCTGAGAGTCGAGACGGCGTTATTCAGCAAGACAATTCGGCGAGGCAAACTCAGGATGACAGGGATCCGGCGCGCCCGCAGGGGTTCTTCTCGGTTGCGGGAGTTCTCCACGATTCGGCGACGAGACCGCGAGGCGCGGTGCCGGCGTGGTTTCATGACCGGATGGAGATCCGAGGTATCGACAACGTGCTGGTTCCGGTCGGTGACCTGGATGCGGCGGTCCGATTCTACGCGGGTGCACTCGGTTTGGCGGTCAAGTTCACGTTGCCGGAGCAGGGGATTGCGATGTTCGACGTCGGGGGCGAGGTGGCGGGGGTGATGGCTCGGGTGGATCCGCGAGCAGGGGAGAGCGGGCTGTCGGGGATGCGGTTGTGGCTGGAGGTGCCCGATGCGCTGGCCGCGGCGGCCGAGCTGGAAGAGATTGGCGTGCAAGTGATCACCGTGCCATTCGAGGTCGGCACTGGGTGGAGCGTCGAGGTTTCCGATCCGTGGGGTTGAAAACTAATGAGCAGTTTCCCAGCGTGGGTCAGTGTTATTCGGTTATGCTCTGGATCGCAGTACTCGCCGGGAAGTTGCCCGGAGAGGATAAACGCCTCGTGGAGGCCACGTAAGACCTCAACTCCTCCGGGAGTCGGCAGTGGCCGGTGAAGCAGGAAGGGCCTCGGCGAGAGAATCGCTGAGACTCGCTCAACGGGAACGGGATCGGACTGACCGATTACGTCAAACGTCCCGAGCTGGGTCGCCCCGTGGTCTGAAGCTCGGGCGGGCACGCGCCAGCACGTGCCCGCCCGAGTGACTTACGGCGCGACAGAACCCCAGTCGGCGAAGCCGGTGGGATCGTGGCGCCCGAGGCTCGCATGCTCGAACAGCCCCCAGCCCTCGGCTTCACCGCAGCGAGCATGCGCGACATGGTCGATGACCCCGAAGGGAACGCGGCTCGCGATGGCCGGATCGGTGAGGTCGTAGCTGCTGCTGGAGGCCCAGTCGCGGCCCATCCAGCGGCCGTGCAGCCAGTCCGGATCGCCGCCGTAGCCGCAGCCGACGTGTAGGGCGACATTGGTGACGGTCCGGATCTCGACCTCGAGCGGCTTGCCGTCGGGAGTGCTGAGTTCCAGTCGAGCGCCGATAGGATGCCTTGTGCCGGAACGGTATTCGATGTGGTAGCGCGGCCAGCCCAGCTGTTCGGTGCGGCCGTCCGGGAAGACGCGCACGGCATCGTTGAGGGTGCGTCTGCCGTCCGGCTCCTCCTGCAGGATCACCACGATCGCGAAATCGTCGAAGCGAATCGGTACATACATCCACCAGAACCCGCCCGACGGTTCGGCGGCGGCGCGGCCCGGCGGCTCCGGTTCGCCGACCGGGCGGATGCCCCAGGAACGGTCCCGCGTGCCCATCCAAACGGCCGGGTCGACGGTGAAGTCCGTGCCATCGACGTGCAGCGTCCCCGCCCACGAGCCGACCTGCGCGAAGCGCGTCGCCTGGATGATCGGGCGATTGCCGTTGAGGATCAGATGCGGCTGTTCCTCGACGGTCGGGAACGATCCGTGCCAGGTGAGGTCGAAGCCGAGATCGTCGTGTTCGCAGATGACCCGGATCCGCTGCAGCGGTTCCTGTACCTCGATGCGGTAGCCGCCGACGCGCAGGTTCATCTCGCGATCGCCCAGCGCGTCGGAGAAGCGGACCGAGCGCTGGATATCACCGCGCCGGACCGCGGCGTAGGCGTCGATCACTCCGAGGTTCGGATAGACGCCGGCGCCGGTGACTAAGAAGGTGCCGCCGTCGCGGTCGTGGCCGTTGAAATAGCTTCTGTCGTAGAAGTTCCGGTCGCTGCTGGCCACCCGGGCCATCGACAGGTGCGTCTGGTGGATGGGGTATTCGTCGAGGGGCGAGGGAGCGGAGCCGGCGGAGCGACCGTCAGAAGCAGCCATGATTTTCTCTAATCCCATTCGTAGGTTCCGTCGAGCAGCGCCTCCAGGCTTGCTCGGTGCATCACGTAGTCGTCGCGATCGGGAGTGTCGGTGTCCTCGCCGAAATGGATCATCCGGCGCTTGACCCTGGCCATCACGATCGCGTGCCGCAGCGCGGAATAGACGATGTAGAAGTCGAGATCGCGGACCGTATATCCGGTGATCTCTTCGTATTTCGCGACGACCGCATCGCGGCGCAGGAAGTCCGGCAGCCCGGGCTGATCGAATCGGGTGGCGAGGTCCTGGAAGAAACGGTGGATGAAGATGAGCCAGGCGATATCCAGCTCGCGCGGGCCGAGTCCGGCCATCTCCCAGTCGAGTACGCCGACCGGGGTGAAGCCGTCGTACAGGACGTTGCCGGGTCGTGAGTCGCCCCAGCTGAGCACATCGGGGCCGGGATCGGTGGGCCAGTGCGCGTCGAGCCAGTCGAAGGTCCGCTCGATCAGCGGGATCGGGTAGCCGTCATCGGCCAACGCCCAGCGGTACCAGTCGCGATGCCACTCGACATGCCTGCGCAGCGCCTGACCCGGGCCGTCCAGCATCGGGAATCGTGCTGCCGGGTCGGGGATTTCGTGCACTTTCGCGAGTACCTCGACGGTCTTCGCGGTCAGCTCCGCGCGTTGCTCGGGAGTCGCGTCGAAGAGCCAGCCGATGAACACATAGGGCGGATTGTCCGCCGGCACCCGGCCATCGATTCGCCGCATGACGAAAAACTTTGTGCCGAGCGGCTTCTCGTCGGTCTCCAGCCAGTACAGTTGCGGCACGGGCACATCGGAGGCGGCCGCGACCCCGGCCATGATCCGGTATTGCAACTCCAGATCGTAGTTTTCGAAGACCGGAAACGAATCCGCCTCCGGGGTCATCCTGGCCACGAACGAACCGCGCTCGGTTCGCCCGTCCACGCTCCATTCGGCGTCGAACAGCACCGTCGGACTCGACATCCCCGCGCCCTGCGGCCGCGACAGTGCCGAGATCGTCGGCGGGCGGTCCGCGGCGACCTTATCGCCCAGCCACCGGGACAGATCCTCGGCGAGCGTGTCGAGGTCCCGCGCGCTGACGGTCAGCTGTCGCCGCGCGGTGGGATCGGGATCATCGGCCATTCTTTGTCCTCCTGACGCATGTGCCTGCCGCGACTGTAACGCGTTCTAGTCGGCGCCTACCGCAAAAATTCGAAGAAATCGAGCGACCCTCACTGGGTGACATTCGGGCTTGACAGCCGTCGTGGTGGTGCTGGCACGTACTCCGAAGGGAGGTCGGGGTCATCCCTGCGACGGAGCCCGGTCATCGAGTGGGCGGGACGGCAGTTCTTCGGCTATTTCGCTGCGGCAGGTCGATCTGCACAGCTTCCCGCTGCGCAGCCGTGGCTTCAACTGGGTGCAGGACTACCCGGCGTTCTGATGTCGATGGGGCTCGGGATAGCCGAGCCCCGTCGACAATTCGGCCTCAGCCGATGGTTATCGCGTCCAGCCTGGTACGCAGGAACTCCGCCGACACCACCGGCCCGAGCCCGCGCACCCGGCCGATCGGCGGCTCCAACGGGGTGACGACGGCGTCGTGGTCGAGCTCGTAGAAATAGATCAGCGATACCAGATCCTCTTCCGGCGCCTCCGATTGCGGCGGCAGCACCCGGTGCCTGCCCGACGGCCAGCGCTCGCCGCTCCAATAGGCAAGCAGGTCACCGATATTCACGGTCAGCGCGGCCGGGTCATAGGGCGCGTCGGCCCAGCCCGCTTCCTCGGTGAACACCTGCAGCCCGCCTGCGCCGGGCTCGCGGTCCAGCACGGTGACGGTGCCGAAGTCGGTGTGCGGACCGATGCGGAATTGGCCCGGTTCAGGTGCGCCGACCACGGTCAGCGGCGGGTAGTGGTTGATATTGCAGGTCCACGTCGGACGCCCGGCGAGACCTTGGAAAGGATTGGCGGGCAACTGAAGCGCGGCGGCGAACAGCGCGAGCAGCTCGTCGGACAGGGTACGCATGGCGGTGGTGTAGGCGGTCATCAGCTCGCGCAGCTCGAGCACCTCTTCGGGCCAGACGTTCGGCAGGAACCAGACGTCGTCGACCGACGGATCGCCGGTGCGGGTGTCCGCGCCGACGGCGTAGGTCTCCTTGAGATCGGGTGGGGTCTCGGTGCCCTCGGCATATCCGTTGGCCTCCTTGCCCGGACCGATCCAGCCGCGACCGCCGACGGTGACGGCATAACGTTCCTTCACCTCATCCGGCAGCGCGAAGAACCGGCGGGCGGCCGCACGCACCCGTGCGGGCAGTTCCGCCGGTATGCCGTGCCCGTAGACCAGCAGGAATCCGGCGCGCCGCAATCCCTCGTCCACGTCGCGTTCGACCTGCGCCGCGGCCGGTCCGCCCGCCCGCCATCGCGCCAGGTCGATCGAAGTAATCGCAGTCATGCTTCGGTCCTCTCGGCGACGCCGATGTCCTCGTTCCAGAGCGCGGGCTGCTCGGCGATGAACTCGGTCATCAGGTCGATACAGCGCTGGTCCTCGAGCACAGTGACCGCGACGCCGTTTTCGGCGAGCCAATCGTGTCCGCCGTGGAAGGTCCGCGATTCCCCGATTATGACCGCGCCGATGCCGAACTGGCGCACCAGCCCGCTGCAGTACCAGCACGGCGACAGCGTCGTCACCATGATGGTCGAGCCGTAGTCGCGGCGGCGGCCCGCATTGCGGAACGCATCGGTTTCGGCGTGGATGCTGGGATCGCCGGACTGCACGCGCCGATTGTGGCCGCGCCCGAGCAGCGTGCCGTCGGCCGCGAACAGGGCCGCGCCGATCGGGACTCCGCCCTCCGCCAGGCCGCGCAGTGCCTCGTCGTAAGCCACCTCTAGCAGTTGCCGTGCCGGTATCGCCTGCGTCATGGCTCCAACATCCAGGAAGGAGGTGGCCACCGCAACGTACAGTTCGTCCGCTCGGATCGAGACTCGGGGTGACAAGATGACCGTATGCTGCCCACCGTTCGCGAGCTACTCGCCGACCAGTTCAGCGCGGCCGATCCGCTCGTTCTCGCTGGTCGCAGCCGGTTGGGGCGGTCGGTGCGCTGGGTGCACTCCAGTGAGATCTACGAGATCAGCCCGTTGCTGTCCGGCGGTGAACTGCTGCTCACCACCGGGCTGGGCCTGGCGGGCGTCGATGCCGGGACGCGGCGGCATTACCTGCGTGAGATCGCGGGTCGCGGCGTCTCCGGGGTGGCATTCGAGTTGGGCCGCACCTTCGATGCCATGCCGCCGGACATGGTGGAGGAGGCCTCGCGCAATGGACTGCCGTTGATCGCGCTGCGCACCGTGGTGCCGTTCATCGATCTGTGTCGCGCCGCCAATACCGAGATCGTGTCCCGCGAGGTGTCGGCGCTGCGGTTGCTCAATGATCTCGCGCGCGATGTCATTAAGGAGCTGGCCGCGGGCAATGGATTGGCGCATCTGCTCGCCAGGATCGGCGCGGTCACCGGGTGTGCGTTGATCGTGACCAGTGGGAATGGCGCTTTGATCGCGGCGCACGGTGTGGACGACGACCGGTCGGCCTGGGCCGCGGTCGAATCGGCCGTCGCGTCCGCGCCGATCCGTGCGCGGGACAACAATTGGGGAACGCTCACCGCGGGACCGGGATCCGTACTAGACGATGTCATACTCGCCGAGGTGCTGGCGCAGTCTGCACCGAGTCTCGGTGTGGCGCTGACGAATTCGGGTGCGCAGACGGGGCGTCCGCAGCTGGCGGCGTTGACGCTGCTGGCGGATCTGTTGGACGGTAAGCCGATTCGGCAGGCGGATCTGAAGGTGCGGGCCGCGGCGGCCGGGCTGCCCGCGCTATCAGGGCGCACATTGATCCCGGTCGCGATCGACGCTCCCGACGCGCGTATCGCCGCCCGCCTCTTGGACACTGTGGCAAAGGAACTCGGTCGACCCGGGCTCGTCGCGGAGGTTCATGCCACGACGTATGGGGTGCTCGCGGCCGAGCAATCCGGAGCCGATCCGGTTGGTGAGACGGTGCGGGTGCTGCGAAAGTCGTTCGCCAACAACACTGTTGAGGGGGTGACCATTGTCGTCGGTGATCCGTGCGATTTCACGTCATCCGCACTTACCGGCTCGCTGGAAGCCACCCGCTCAGCGCTGCGGCTGGCCACCCGGCATCGCCGGGATTGGTTGGCGGGGACGCCGATTTCGACGTGCCGGGAGTTGGCTACGGAACTGGTGGTCGAATCGCTGCCGGAATCCGAACGAACCCGCCTGATCGCCACCACCATCGCACCCCTGATCGCCTGGGACACAACCCATCACAGCAACCTGTCGCGGACGCTCGAGGTCTACCTCCGCCACGGTGGCAGCCCGACCCGCTGTGCCACGGCCCTGCACATCGGCCGCCAATCGCTCTACCAACGTCTGGACCGCATCCGCGATCTACTGGGCTATGACCCTGGCGCGCCCGCATTGGCCGGAACCTTGCTGCTCGCCCTCTGTGCACACCGACTCGCCGCCACGACCTGACACGCGGTCGTTGACCGGAAATCCCTAGCAATCCATCAGATTTCGTCGGTGGGCTGCCGTACTGTGATGCCACCTCTCTTCGAGGGGCGGAGGACTCGGTCCTACTCCGCGCCCAGAAGGGAGGTGGTGGGGTTGGCGAAACATCGCCGGAAAAAGAGCAAGGCCCCGGTCGACTACGGCATCGTCTTGGCAAATGCTGCCGTGATCGCCGGGGCTCTCGTGCTGGTCCGCTGGTTGCGGGCTAACCAACCCACCAGGTGGGGCGTCCCACCGCCCAGCATCACTCGCGTGACAGCTCGACTGTACGGCCTGTGCCCTATCAGGTCCACTGAATCGGCGATGGTCGCCCCGCGTCCGGCCCCCGACGCGGTCACTCCGTGGACACGGCGACCGGATCATCGGCGGAGCTACGCGGGCGCGCGAGCAGCAAATAGGCGGCTCCGGAGATCAGGAACCCGACGAAGAAGGTGATGTCGCCCAACTCCGGAAGCCGGCGCACCGCATACCCGGTGAACTTCGCCTGGTTCGAGAACAGCAGCAGCGAAACCACCAGCCCGATCAGGAATGCCGCCACGCCACCCCAATTGGTGTAGGAGCGGTTGTACAGCAGACCGCCCAGCTTGTGTCCGCGTCGCAGATATTGGTCGGCGAACATGACGCCCAGCCACGGCCCGATCCAGTACGCGACGATCAGCAGGAACGCCTCATAGGTGGCGGCGGCATCGGGCAGCGCCCACCACGCGACCAAGAACCCGATTGCGCCGAAACCGATCGACACCACCGCCCGCTGGGTGCGCAGCGGCAACTTCACGCCGATGGTCACGAAAGCCATTGCCCCCGAATACACATTGAGCGCATTGGCGGCGACCGCACCGATCGCGATGGCCAACAGCGTCAGATCGGCGAGCACCTCGGGAAGATTCGCGGTGAAGATATCGGTGGGACTCCCCGTCACCGTGCTGGCAATGGTCGCCGAGGCGGCACCGAGCACCGAAAGCCACAGGCACGAGACGAACAGCCCGGCGGCGGCGTAACCACCGGTCGCGGCCTTCGACACCGTGGCGGGCAGGTAGCGAGAATAGTCCGCCGCGTACGGATTCCAGCCGCCCGCGTACCCGAATGCGGTACCAACGGTCAGCAGGAAACCGCCCAGACCGCCGACGCCGCCCGATGGTGCGGCCGCACCGAGATCGGCTTTGGTGAAGATCACGACCGTCACGATCAGGAACACCACGGCCAGCACCGGAAAAACGATCCGCTCGAACGCGTGCACCAGATTGTGCCCGAAAACCGCAAAACCGGTCTGCGCCACCACGATCAGCACCAGCGCCGCCAACTTCGGCATCCCCGTCAATGTGCTCAGCGCGAACGCGCCGCTGACGCTATTGGTTGCGAACCAGCCGACACCGCACATGATCGACATGAACGCCGCGGGCAGCGCATTGCCGTGATAGCCGAATGCCGTGCGGCCCAATACCATTTGCGGCACACCGAACAGCGGGCCGCGCGCGGACAGCACGTAGTGCGGCGCCGCGCCGAGGCCGACGCCGACGGCGAGTCCGAGTCCGGCCTGCCAGAAGTTCATGCCGAAGGCGGTCACCGACAGCACGCCGATGAAGATGGTGGCGAACTCCAGGTTCGGTGAGGTCCAGGTCCAGAAGAGTTGGCGCGGGGTGCCGTGCCGCGCGTCGTCGGGGATGTATTCGTTGCCGCCCGGTTCCACCGCGATGACGCGATCGGCGTATTCGGACGCCAGCGGCGTGTCATCGGTCAATGCCATCCCTGAACACTGGTTGCTGGCGGCGTTCGCAACAACCGACGAACCGTACGTCAGTGCGTGCTGCGCTACGGACAGTTCGTCGCGTCAGTGCACCGTGCTGGTCTGGTTGCTCCAGTTCGGCGACGAGGCGAGGAATGCGCCGGTGCCCGCGACGAAGGCGTTCCTGGCGGCGACGTCGCCGCGCAGCTCGGCCAGCAACCATGCAGTCGGGTAGCCGAGGTAGCCGTAGACGCCGGTGGTACAGGGGAAGGAGGCCTGTGCGCAGTCCGGCTGCCCCTGAACGTCGTTGTGGTTCGGCCCGTTCAGCGTGCCCCATGCCTTCGGGACTGTCGCCGGAGTCGCCTCGTAGTACGCCCGATCCGATTGCAGTCCGCTCAACTGCCACGGCAGCAGCTGCTCCGACGGTGAGATGGGCACATCCGCTGAGCCGTTCACGAAGAACACCGAACCCGAAGTCAGGCTGCGGGTGTCGACACAGTTGGACGAGCACAAGACCTGCGCGGGTAATTCGAACGGAATCGCGGTCTTGATCGCCCCGGCCGATGCGATCATCGCGTTCAAAACGCCTGTCGCGCCTTGTGAATGCCCCAGCGCGCCGACCGCCGCAGCATCCAGTTTGCCGTAGAAGACGCTGGACGGATCGCGCGCACGCTCCAGCAGATAAGTCAGCGACGACAGAATGTCGGCACCCGACCCGGTCTGCTGGTTCTCCGTCGCGACCACGACGAAGCCCCACGACGCCAAATGCCGCAGCAGATAGCCGTATTGGCTCGGCACCGCATCGGAGCCATCGCCCCAGACCACGATCGGATGCCGCGACCCACCCAGATCGCTCGGGTACCAGATGTCGTACTTCGCTCCGGTCGAGTCACAACACCCGAACCCGAGTTCCTCGGTGACCGCCCACGGCCCCGGCTGGAAGTAGGTCGACTCGACGCCGGTTGCGGGCACATACGGCGCCGGATTCGCTTGCGCGGCACCGCCTGTCGCAACTACACCGATCAACGCCACCGATACCGCCGCACGAACGATCCGACCCCAGCCCTTCATGCGCCGAAGTATAGGGACCGGGAAACGTCAGAGGCAGAGACCACCGAGCGCACGATCGTCGCCGTCGCATCAACGGCCACAGGTCGGGCGGTCCATTGTGATAGCCAGTCGAGATACCGTTCTCAGTGGACCGGGTGCGGCCCGCCGTTCATCGTGCCCGGTCGCCCGCGTCGCGACGGGGTGTTCGGCGACTTCGGCGGCGGGTGATTGCCGCGGTCGGCAGCCCAGGACGTAGGCTCGAACATTGTGCCGAACACGTCAGTACCCACCGATGAACAGCCAATGGGCGACCCGAACTACCTGGTCGGGCTAGATCTCGATGGGCGACGTGTGGTCGTGGTCGGGGGCGGGACGGTGGCACAGCGCAGGCTCGGCCTGCTGATCGCCTCCGGTGCGGATGTGCATGTGGTCAGCCGGGAGGTGACTCCGGCCGTGGAGGGGATGGCCGCGTCGGGGCAACTCGCTGTGACGTTGCGCGCCTATGCCGATGGCGATCTCGATGGGGCCTGGTACGCGATCGCGTGCACCGACGAACCCGAGACCAATGCCGCGGTGGTCGAGGAGGCCACCCGGCGGCGGATCTTCTGTGTCCGGGCCGACGTGGCCAGGCTCGGTACCGCCGTCACCCCGGCGACGGCCCGCTACGACGGCCTCACGCTCGGTGTGCTGGCCGGTGGTCAGCACCGGCGGTCCGCGGCGGTGCGCAACGCACTGCTCGAGGCGCTGCAATCGGGTGTGGTGACCGATGATTCGACGCCGATCACGCCGGGGGTCGCGCTGGTCGGCGGCGGGCCCGGCGATCCGGATCTGATCACCGTGCGCGGTCGCCGCCTGCTGGGGCGCGCGAATCTCGTTGTCGCCGACCGGCTCGCACCGCCGGAATTACTGGCCGAACTCGGACCCGATGTCGAGGTGATCGATGCGGCCAAGATTCCGTACGGGCGCGCGATGGCGCAGGAGGCGATCAATACCGCGCTGGTCGAGGGCGCGAAGGCGGGCAAGTTCGTGGTGCGGCTCAAGGGCGGTGACCCCTACGTGTTCGGCCGTGGCTACGAGGAGCTCGAGGCTTGCGTGGAGGCGGGGGTCCCGGTGACCGTGGTGCCCGGCATCACCAGTCCCATCTCCGTCCCCGCCGCCGCGGGCATCCCGGTGACCCATCGCGGCGTCACCCATGAATTCGTGGTGGTCAGCGGCCATGTCGCCCCCGATCACCCGGATTCCCTCGTCGACTGGCCCGCGCTGGCCCGCCTGCGCGGCACCATCGTGCTGATGATGGCGGTGGAGCGCATCGAACAGTTCGCGACCGCCCTCATCGATGGCGGTCGCCCCGTCGACACCCCGGCCACGGTCATCCAGGAAGGCACCCTGCGCACCCAGCGGGTCCTGCGCGCCGAACTCGGCACCGTCGCCGCCCGCGTCCGCGAAGCGGGCATTCGCCCACCCGCGATCGTCGTGATCGGCCCGACCGCGGGCTTCTCGGTCGCGCCGCAAGCCGTGTCCCACTGACCGGTAGCGCCGTCCATGTCAAGCGTCCAGTTCTGTTACTGATCGCCGAGCCTGGTCGATTTCGACCGGGCGGGTAGCAGGCGCGCACCACCGAAACCACGCGCTAGCTGGTACTTCGGCAACTCGAAGCCGGGCACTGGAACATGTCACAAGATCCAGTGACATTTGCTATGACTCGGCGAATCGCGGCCGCGCGGCCGGGGTGGCGGATTCCGGATCAATTACAGTGGCTCACCGTGCTCGATAAACCTGCTGCGGCGATGCAGTATCCAGTGACGCAGCGGGCCTTCGGGCTCGCGATTCTCGTACTGAGCGGGCTCCAGCTGATGGTTGTGCTCGACGGCACGGTGGTGATCTTCGCCTTGCCGCGGTTGCAGCAGGAGATGGGGATGTCCAGCGCGGGGGCCGCGTGGACGGTGACCTCCTACGGGTTGACCTTTGCCGGGCTGATGCTGCTCGGCGGGCGACTGGGCGATGCCTTCGGACGCAAGCGGATGCTGATCGTGGGTGTCGCGCTGTTCACCGTCGCCTCGCTGCTGTGTGGCCTGGCACAGGGGCAGGCCATGCTGATCGCGGCGCGTGCGGTGCAGGGCGCGGGCGCGGCGATCGCGGCGCCGACGGCATTCGCCCTGGTGGCAACCACTTTCGCGCCCGGGAAGGCGCGCAATCAGGCGATCGCGATCGTCGGCTCGATGGTCGGTATCGGATCCGTCGGCGGGCTGGTGGTCGGTGGTGCGCTGACCCAGCTGTCCTGGCGCTGGATCTTCCTGATCAATGTGCCGATCGGCGCGCTGATCATCCTCGGCGCGCTGTCGCAACTCGCGGATACCGAACACCACCGCTCTCCGCTCGATGTGCGCGGTGCGGTGCTGGGCACGGTGGCCTGTGCCGCCATCGTGTTCGGTGCCACCGAGGGACCGGAAATGGGGTGGACCAGTCCGATCATCATCGGCGCGCTGGTGGCTGGTGCGGTGCTGCTCATCGTCTTCGTGGTGGTGGAACGCACGGTCGATGATCCGCTGCTGCCGTGGTCGCTGTTCGACAGCGGCGATCGGGTCGCGACCTTCCTGTTGATCTTCCTGGCCGGTGGCGTGCTCGGCGCGATGACCTTCTTCGTCGCGCAGTTCCTGCAAAACGTGCTCGGCTACGGTCCGCTGGTCGCGGGTATCGCCTCGATTCCGTTCACCGTGGGGATCGGCATCGGTGGCGCACTCGCCTCCAAGGCGGCGCTGATCATCGCACCGCGCTGGCTGCTGTGCAGCTCGGCCTTCGTGCTGTCCGCCGGGTTGCTGGTCGGATCGCAGTTCGATGGCGGGGTGAACTACCTGACGACCCTGCTGCCGCTGTTGATCGTGATCGGCTTCGGTGTCGGTGTGGCGATGGTGCTCGCGCCGCTGTGCGTGCTCGTCGATGTGCCGCCGTCCGATATCGGCCCGCTCTCGGCGGTGGGGCAGATGTTCATGAACCTGGCTACGCCGGTGTTCATCGGTCTGCTCACCCCGATCGCAACCTCGCGCACGATGTCGCTGGGCGGTCGGGCCGGGAAGGCGGCGGATATGAACGAGGTCGAGATCTTCGCGTTGGGCAGCGGGTACACGCTGGTGCTCGCGGTCTGCTCGCTCGTCGCGGTGGCGGCGGGCTTCATCGCGCTGGTGTTGCGCTTCACGCCCGAACAGCTGGCGCATGCCCAGCATGCGCAAGAGGAAGCGCAGCAGACGGGGCCGATGCCGGTGCTCCGTACCCAGCAGACCGGGCCCATGCCGGTGATCCGGTCCGAATACTGGAGGTGAGCGTGCCCGATAAGCCCTCTGCAACGCCGTCATATCCGGTGACGCAGCGGGCCTTCGGGCTCGCCATCCTCGTGCTGAGCGGCCTGCAGTTGATGGTCGTGCTCGACGGCACCGTGGTGATCCTCGCATTGCCCCGGCTCCAGGACGAACTGAATCTGTCGAGTTCCGGCAGCGCCTGGATGGTCACCGCCTACGGTCTGCCATTCGCCGGGTTGATGCTGCTCGGCGGCCGGATCGGCGACTGCTTCGGCCGCAAGCGCATGTTCATCGTGGGGGTCGCGCTGTTCACGGTGGCCTCGCTACTGTGCGGGCTCGCGCAGAACGAGGGGATGCTGATCGCGGCCCGCGCCATCCAGGGCACCGGTGCGGCGCTCGCGGCCCCGACCGCACTCGCCTTGGTGGCGAGCACTTTCGCGCCCGGCAAGGTGCGCAATCAAGCGATCGCGATCTTCGGTTCGATGATGGCGGTCGGCTCGGTCGGCGGATTGGTGATCGGCGGTGCGCTCACCCAGGTGAGCTGGCGGTGGATCTTCCTGATCAATGTGCCGATCGGCGCGCTGATCCTGTTCGGGGCGGTGGTCCGGCTCCGCGACACCACCCACCATCGACTATCCCTGGACGCGCGCGGGGCCGTACTCGGCACCCTCGCCTGCGCGGCACTGGTGTTCGGTGCGACCGAAGGGCCCGAATTCGGTTGGGACAGCCCGATCATCATCGGTTCGATCGTCGCGGGTCTGGTGTTGTTGATCGTCTTCGTCTTCGCCGAACGATGGGTGGACAATCCACTACTACCCTGGTCGCTGTTCGATCAACGCGATCGGGTGGCGACCTTCGGCGCGATCTTCCTGGCCAGCGGAGTGCTCGCCGCGTCAACCTATTTCGCCGGTCTATTCGTCCAGAACGTCGTCGGCTACGATCCGCTGATCGCCGGAGTCGCCTTCATCCCGTTCACCATCGGCGCCGGTATCGGCACCGCGCTGGCGTCGAAACTGGCGATGACGGTCGCGCCGCGCTGGTTGTTGAGCGGCGCCGCGGCGATCATGGTGGGCGGATTGCTGTTCGGCTCGACGCTGGATCGGGGCGTCCAGTATCTGCCGACCCTGCTGGTGCTGTTCGTCGTCATCGGTTTCGGCATCGGCGTGGCCGTGGTGATGGTCCCGCTGTGCGTGCTGGTGGGCGTCGCGCCGGAGCATATCGGCCCGCTCTCCGCGATCGGCCAGATGTTCATGAACTTGGGCACGCCCGTCGCGATCGGTCTGCTCGCACCGGTCGCCGCCTCGCGCACACTGTCGCTCGGCGGTCGCATCGGTAAACCCGCGGGCATGACACCGGCCGAGCTGGACGCACTCGGAAGTGGTTACACGCTGGTACTTTTCGTCACCGCCATCGCTGCGCTGCTGGTCGGCCTGGTGGCGCTGACGTTGCGATACACCGCCGCCGAGGTCGGCCAGGCGCAGCACGCGCGCGAAGAGGCCGAGCAGGGGTGAACCCGCCCGGCCGTCGGTTCACAGCCGGCCCGCTACCTTGCGTGGGGTCACTCGCACGATCACGCGCGGTCCGTCGTTGACGGAGGCGGGGTTGAATTCGACGTAGGGCAGCCCGTGGTAGTGGTTCGACAGCTCGTTCGGGAGTGTCTTGTCCGGATCGGGCGTCAGGGTGGCCGTGCCGCGAATCTCCGCGTACACGTACGGCTGTTCGGGCGGGTTGATCATCACCGTGATCCGCGGGTCACGGGCGAGGTTCTTGCCCTGCTGCCGGTCCACTGTCGTGGAGAACAGCAGGTCCTCGCCGTCGCGTTTGAGCCAGATAACGGTCAGGTGCGGTTGCCCGTTCGGTCCGATCGTGGCCGCGGTCGCGTACACCTTCGATTCGTCCAGGTACTTCTTCAATTCATCGGAAAGCACAGCACTGGTCATGCGCAGGTGAAACGCCCGGCCGATCAAGAGCATTCCCGGTTGCGCGAGGTCAGTCCACGTACCCGTCGGCAATCGTCAGCGCGTGGTCGAGGATGGCCAGGCCTTCCTTCGTCTGCGCCTCGTCGATGATGCAGGGCGGAACCACATGCAGCCGGTTGAAGTTGACGAACAGGAGCAGGCCCGCGGCCTTCGCGGCGGCGACCGTTTCGGTCATCGCCGCACTGGTGCCGCCGTAGGGGGCGAGGGGTTCGCGGGTTTGCTTGTCCCGCACGAGTTCCAACGCCCAGAACACGCCCGCACCGCGCACGTCACCGATGCTGGGGTGGCGTTCGGCGAGTTCGCGCAGTCCGGGACCGAGGACCTGGGTACCGATTTCGGCGGCGTTCTCGACGATGCGTTCGTCGCGCATCGCGGTGATGGTGGCGGCCGCGGCCGCCGTCGCCAGCGGATGACCCGAATAGGTCAGTCCGCCCGGATACGGCCGATCGTCGAAGGTCGCGGCGATGGCCGGACTGATGGCGACGCCGCCGAGCGGCACATAACCGGAGTTCACGCCCTTGGCGAAGGTCAGCAGATCGGGGACCACACCCTCGAAATGCTCGATCGCGAACCACTTTCCGGTCCGGCCGAAGCCCGCCATCACCTCATCGGCAATGAAAATGATGCCGTATTTGTCGCACAGCGCCCGGACGCCCGCCATATACCCGGGCGGCGGCACCATGATTCCCGCTGTGCCAGGGATGGATTCGAGGATGATGGCCGCGATCGTGGTCGGGCCCTCGAACACGATGGTCTGCTCGAGATGCGCCAAAGCGCGCTCGGCTTCCTCGGTTTCGGTACTCGCGTGGAATTGCGAGCGGTAGCGGAACGGGCCGAAGAAGTGGACGACGCCGCTGTTGCCGTGGTCATTGGGCCAGCGCCGCGGGTCGCCGGTGAGATTGATCGCGGTCTCGGTGCCGCCGTGGTAGGAGCGGTAGCGCGCGAGCACCTTGTAGCGGCCGGTGTGCAGGCGCGCCATGCGAACCGCGTGCTCGACCGCTTCGGCGCCGCCATTGGTGAAGAAGATCTTGTTCAGCTCACCCGGGGTCCGCTCGGCAATGAGCCGGGCGGCCTCGGAGCGGGCGTCGTTGACGTGCTGCGGCGCGACGGTGCACAGTTTGGCCGCCTGCTCCTGCACCGCGGCAACGACTTTCGGATGCTGATGGCCGATATTGGTGTTCACCAGCTGCGAGGAGAAATCGAGCAGGCGGTTGCCGTCACCGTCCCACACAAAGCAGCCCTGGCTCGCGGTGATCGTCATCGGCTGGAGGTGCGCCTGTGCGGACCAGGAGTGGAATACGTGGCGGCGGTCGAGCTCGTAGGCGCGGGCCGCGGCCTGGCGCGCATCGTCCGGTGTCAATCCATTCGGGAGGGTCATCGGCGAGTTCTCCTGCGTGACTCGTGATTACTTGTTCTGGGGGAAGCCGAGCTCGAGCCCGCCGTGGCTGGGATCGAGCCAACGCGAGGTGACCGCCTTGCCCCGAGTGAAGAAGTGCACGCCCTCGGTGCCGTGCGCATGCGAATCGCCGAACAGCGAATTCTTCCAGCCACCGAAGCTGTAGTAGGCCATCGGAACCGGAATCGGCACATTGATGCCGACCATGCCGACCTCCACCTCATTGTGGAAGCGCCGGGCCGCGCCGCCGTCGTTGGTGAAGATCGCGGTGCCGTTGCCATAAGGATTCGAGTTGATCAGCGCGAGTGCCTCGTCATAGCTCTCGACGCGCACGACCGACAGCACCGGACCGAAGATTTCGTCGGTGTAGACGCTCATCTCGGTGCCGACGTGATCGAGAATCGTTGGCCCGAGCCAGAAACCGTCCGCCTCGCCGTCGGCCTGGATGCCGCGCCCATCGAGAACGACACTGGCACCGGCGGATTCGCCCGCAGCGATGTAGGCGGCGACGCGATCACGGTGTTCGCGGGTCACCAACGGGCCCATATCGGTGTCGCGGGTGCCGTCACCGGTCTTGATGGTCTGGGCGCGCTCGGTGATCTTGGCGACCAGTTCGTCGCCGACCGTGCCGACGGCGAGTACCACGCTGATCGCCATGCAACGCTCGCCCGCGGAGCCGAAGCCGGCGTTCACGGCGGCGTCGGCGGCCAGGTTCAGGTCGGCATCGGGCAGGACCAGCATGTGGTTCTTCGCGCCGCCGAGCGCCTGTACCCGCTTACCGTTGGCGGTGCCGCGCTGGTAGACGTACTTCGCGATGGGCGTCGAACCGACGAATGAGACGGCCTTGATATTCGGATTGTCCAGCAGTTCGTCGACGGCGACCTTATCGCCCTGCAGCACATTGAAAACCCCTGCGGGCAAACCTGCTTCGTGCCACAGCTCGGCCAGCCACAGCGCCGCCGACGGATCCTTCTCACTCGGCTTGAGCACCACGGTATTTCCGGCAGCGATCGCGATCGGGAAGAACCACATCGGCACCATGGCCGGGAAGTTGAACGGCGAGATCACCGCGACCGGGCCCAGCGGCTGGCGGATCGAGAAGATATCGACCTTCGTCGAGGCGTTCTCGGTGAATCCGCCCTTGATCAGATGTGGCACCCCACAGGCGAATTCGACCACCTCGAGGCCGCGGGTCACCTCACCGAGGGCATCGGAGTGCACCTTGCCGTGTTCGGCGGTGATCAGCTTGGCCAGTTCTTCCTTGCGCTCGTTGAGCAGTTCGCGGAACCGGAACAGGATCTGTGTGCGGCGTGCCAGCGAGGTATCGCGCCAGTCCGGGAATGCCGCCTTGGCCGATTCGATCACCGCCCTGGCGTCCTCGACATCGGCCAGCGCGACCTGTCCGGTCACCACCCCGGTCGCCGGATTCGTCACCGGCGCGGTCGCCGCGCTGGTGCCAGGGAAGGCCTTGCCGTCGAGCCAGTGCGCGATTGTCTGCATATCTCCTCGATTCGATCCGTGATCGTCGTTGGGTCGCGGGTGCCGCCGGGATGCTGTTGTGGTCCTAACTCTGCACCACGGATCCGCAGTATTGGTCCGACGATCTGTACGCGATTTCGGATTTCGTATTACGATTCGTCGGATGTTGCTCTCCGTTGCCGATGTGCTGGCGATGCCGGTGGTGCGCGCGGGGGAGCCGCAGGTCGTCGGTGGGGGATCGCTGGATCGGCCGGTGCGCTGGGTGCACGTCAGTGACCTGCCCGACGTCGCCGAGTTGCTGGTGGGTGGGGAGCTGATGCTGACCACCGGATCGGCGTTGGCCGGTAGCAGCGAATCGACGGTCGCCTATTTGACCTCGCTGGCCGCGGCCGGGGTGGCCGGGCTGGTCGTCGAGCTCGGCGCGGTCGTGCCGGAGTTGCCGCAGGTCGTCGCAGAGACGGCCGACGCACTCGGATTGCCGGTGATCGCGCTGCGGCGTGTCACCCGGTTCGTGGAGATCACCGAGGCGGTGCACCGGGTGATCGTGGCCGATCAATACGCGGAACTGGAGTTCGCGCGCACGGTGCACGAGACGTTCACCGAGTTGAGTGTGCGCCGGGCCTCGCTGGCCGAGATCGTCAAGACGGCCGCGGGCATGCTCGATGCCTCGGTGGTACTCGAGGATCTGGCCCACCGGGTACTGGCGCTGACCGCCCGGCACACCACCACCTCGGCGATCCTGGAGAACTGGGAGACCACCTCGCGACTGCTGCCCGACAGCGAGGATGTGGTCGCGGTGGGCCCGCACACCCAGCGGTGGGGCCGGCTCATCCTGCGCTCGAGCCGGGTCCCGACGCCGCGGGCGCGGATGGTGCTCGAGCGCGCCGCCCAGACGCTGACACTGCACCGGATGATCGACAAGGACCGCTTCGGTCTGCACCGGCAGGCGCAGACCGGACTCATCGACGATATGGTCAACGGCCGGGTGCTCGACGAGCGCGACGCGCAGGCCAGGGCGGCGGCGCTGGGTCTTTTGACACGTCGGGTGAACTATGTGCCGCTCGCGATCGACGTAGCCGCGCACGCCGAATCCGATCAGGTCGCCAGGCAGCGTCGCAGCGCGGGCGTGTCGGACGCGGTGACACATGGTCTCGGCCTGGCGAAGGCGACCGCGTTGACCGCCGCCGACCACGGCGATCGGGTCAGCATGGTGCTCGCGGTCGGGCGCAGTGCCGATCTCGAGGACACCCTGCGTGCGGTGTGTTCGGCGATCACGGCGGAGGTGCGGCGGGTGGACGGGGTGCATCGCGTAGTGATCGGCATTGGCGCCGAGGCGGATTCGCTGCTGGATACCGCGCGCGAGTTGGCGCACGCGGCGCACGTCGCGGAGGTTGCGCTCTCGCTGGAGCCGTCGATGCCGCGGCCCTTCTATCGCAGCGGCGATGTCCGGCTGCGCGGCCTACTCTCGCTGATCCGCAATGAGCCCGGTGTGCAGAGCTTCGCCGAGACGGAGCTGAGTGCGTTGCTGCGCTACGACATTCGGCACGCCGCCGATCTGACGCACACATTGCGGCAGTTCCTCGATGTCGCGGGCAACAAGACCGAACTCGCCAAGCGGCTCAATATCAGCAGACCGACCCTCTACGACCGGCTGGCCCGCATCGAGCGGATCCTCGACGTCGACCTCGAGGACGGCGAATCCCGCACCTCGTTGCATACCGCGCTGCTCATCCGCGACCTGTCCGCGAACGCCGAGAAACTGTAGGGCGGGGAGAACCCGAGGGCCTAGCCTGCCCTCGGGTTCCGGTATGCCACCCAATTCGCGCACCGGATCGGTGAGATCGGATCAAACTCACCGCGACGCGTCCTACGTTTGGACCATCCCCGCAGGTGGCGCGGAGAACGGGGGTTGAACCCACACCTCGTCGCTCCAATCCACCGGTGCGGCTCGGCCGGCGGTTCCGCCGTCCACCGCCATGAAAATGCCTGTCAGCAAGGCGATCCAGCTTCCTATCGGTGGAAAATGCGAATGGGACCATCCGGACCTAAGATACGCAGCGTCCATGCAGCACAAGTGTCCATGCAGCACATCGGATCAGTTCTTGAAGAGTGCTCGGCGGTTGCTCGCCGTCGTTGGTCGAAGGGAGCCAAGTTGGCCAGATACGCACACTTCGTCGGTAGCCTGCCCCGGGAGCTCATGACGAGCGACCTCGCGGTCTTGCAATGGTTTGCGGACCACAGTGCGGGTTGGCCGTTGACCGCGGTGCCACGCGACCTGGACTCGGATTGGGTAGTCGATTACCTGCGTAGCCGCGAAAAACATGACGACGCCTTCGAAGTCGTCAGCGCGGGTGATTTCGCCGACTACAGCGACATGCGCAGCTATGGTGTGCGGCCCGGCTGCACGCTCGAGCCGCATCATGTGTCGATGGGCCGGGCCGAGCGGATCGGTGAGATCGTATCCGAATTCGAGTCGCTACAGCGCAGCCGTCCAGAGCTGGTCGGTACGAGAGTTCAAATCAGCCAACCCAACCCGTTGGATCTCGCCTTGTTCGTCTTCGCCGGCGCGGCGGTCTCCCTTGGCCTCCCCGTGGGGCAGGCACTTCGCCACTGCAATGTGGTTATCGCGGCGCTTCGGCATCTGCCCGTATTCGTCGAAGCTGTGCTGCAGGAGATGACTGAGGTGACATCTCAGTACGGCGACCGCATTGTGTGGCAGGTGGAGTCGCCTATCGCAACGCTCGGCATGGTCAAAGCAGAGCAGCTGCGTGCGCAGCGAGTGCTAGCTCCCCTACTGGCCCGGCAGCTGGCCGGCTTCCTCATCCGTACCCATGAGATCGGTGCGGCGACCATACTGCACCTGTGCTATGGCGATTATCAGCACAAGAATCTGCTGACCCCGCACACTCTCGCGCCGACGGTGAATCTGCTCAATCGCACTGCGCGGCTGATGAGGAAACGCGGAGTACCGTTGCCTGCAGTGCATATTCCCTGCGCCTATGGCGCCGATCCGGCCCCGTTGAATCCGAAGTTCTATACCCCCTTGCGACGGTTGGACCCAGACTGGCAGTTGATCGCCGGCGTCGTCTCCCCAGATGATGTCGACGACAGCATCCATGCCTTGGCCCTGTTCGAACAAGCGTCGGGTCGCACCGGGTACGGCGTGGCCACCGCCTGCGGACTCGGCCGCCGCACTGTCGAAGACGCTCGGCTGGCCGCGGCAGCCACCATCACGACAGCCCGCGCCGGGCAGCACGACGACGACCAGATTTCTCCGAACACCTCGTCATCGATGTAAGTCGTTTGTGGCGGGCGTCGCTTCGGCGATACGCCGCGGCCCTCCCGTTCTGGGAGCACGGTGCGGCCCCAGCCGACACCGACAAGGTTCGCGCCGCACTCGCGGCGGCCACGCGCTAGCGGACTGCCTCGGTATTGGGCTGCCCACATAACCGTGGAGTTATGCACAGGGTGCGAGTTGTCCACAATTCGCGGGTTGGGGCTTTCGGCGGGGTGGGGTTGCTGGGCAGCATCGAGGTGTGGACTTACCTCGAACTATTTCCCGGCAGGCGGCGCTGGAAGCTGGATTCACCGGGCGTGAGCTGAGTAGGCGACCGTGGCAGCGGGTGTGCCGCGGGCGGTATGTGAGCGCACTCGATATCGGCGAAATGAGTTCTACGCAAAGGCATCTAGTGCTGACCGGTGCTGTTGCCGCCGGCTCCAGCTCGGCTGCCGTCGTCAGTCACATCTCTGCGGCTGTCGTGCACGACCTGCCGGTGTGGTCTATTCCGCTGGCGCGGGTGCATTTGACCCGCAATCGGAGAACCGGGGCACGCACGGGTACCCGGGTCATGATGCACGCCGCCTCCATCGAGTCGGACGAGGTGGTGCGGATCGGCGATCTGCGGGTGACGACGGTGGCGCGCACAATCGTCGACCTGGCCAGGACCGTGCCGTTCGAACAAGCTGTCGTGGTCGGTGACGCCGCAATGCGCCTGAGGCGAACTACCCGTGCCGAACTGGCGGAGCAGCTGGTGCGGGCGAACGGCCGACCGGGTTGTCCGGCCGCGCGCCGCGTGATCGAGTTCCTCGACGGCCGCGCCGAGAGCCCCGGTGAATCGCGAAGCCGGGTCGTCTTGCGCAACGCCGGGCTGCCCGCACCCGAGCTCCAGTCGACCATCCTGGACATCAATGGCGGATACGTCGCCCGAGTCGACTTCCTGTTCCCGACCCTGGGCGTCATCGGCGAATTCGACGGAATGGTCAAGTACCGCAACAACTCCCACGGTTCGCCCGAATCGATCGTGATCGCCGAAAAGCGCCGCGAGGACGCCTTGCGCGCCCTCGGCTGGACCATCGTCCGCTGGACCTGGCCCGACCTGGACACCCCGGCCAGCTGGCTCACCCGCCTGGCCCGATCCGCCGCCGTCGCCCACCGCACCCGCCGAGCCGGCACCTGGCACCCCGCCGCCCGCATCTGAGCCGCACCCCAAGCCACTTCCACGTGGTCAACAAGGCGGCCTCTGTTCGGCATGCATTGGGTCTGCGCCCGCATCGGTAGGTCAGGTGGTAATGATGAGGAGTTCGGTAGGGGAGGCTATTTCGGTGCGCAGGCCGGAGTTCGAGGCTATGCGGGCTACGGCACGGATGTCGGTGGGGTCGGCGCGGGTGAGGACGAGGGCGCGGGCGAGTAGGCCCTTGTGATGTTTGTTGAAGTGGCTGACTACGGTTCGGGTGCCGTCGGGGTGTTCGGTGAGGACGTTGGCGGTGATGGCGTCGGGGACGCGGCCGAGCTGCTGGTAGGTGCCCGAGCGGAGATCGATGACGAGTTCGTCGGCGGCCTCGGCGGCCAGGGCGTCGGGCAGGACATCGCGCCAGAGGGCCGAAAGGGTGGGCAGGCCGGGGAGTTTGGAGCCGCCGGAGAGCCGATAGGCGGGAATGATGTCGTCGGCGCGCACGGCGCCGAACAGCGCGGAGCCGATGGCCAGGCGGGCGTAGGCCTTGGCGCGCTGGACCTTGGTGAACGAGCGGGCGTCGAGCGCGTCATAGAGGACGCCGGTGTAGCGCTCCAGCGCGGGCCGGGTAGCCGAGGTGCGCAAGCTCGCATTGCGCGCGATCTCACTATCGGCCCCCTTCCCGAGGCCGAGGACGGTACGCGATGCCGCCGGATCGGCGGCCAGTTTGACGACCTCGTCGATGAGCCGGTCGCGCACCGCTGTGAGCTGCGGCATCGCCAGCGACTCGAGCTCTAGCGGTGAGTCGGTTCCACCGTCGGACTTGGTTTCGGAAGGAGGCAGCAGCACCAGCACGAGCGGATACGGTAATGCGTTGCAGACATCGTCCGGCCAGCGACTACCCTGTGGTTCCGTGATCACCCGCCTCTCCCACCTGTTCCTGCGTACCCTGCGTGACGATCCCGCCGACGCCGAGGTGCCCAGTCACAAACTCCTCGTCCGCGCCGGCTACGTGCGGCGTATCGCCCCGGGCGTGTACTCGTGGCTGCCGCTCGGTCTGCGGGTGCTGCGGCGGGTCGAGGAGGTCGTGCGCGAAGAGATGAACGCCATCGGCGCGCAGGAGATCTCGTTGCCCGCGCTGCTGCCGCGCGATCCGTACGAGACCACCAATCGGTGGACCGAATACGGCGACGGCCTGTTCCGGCTCAAGGACCGCAAGGGTGCGGACTACTTGCTCGGACCAACCCACGAGGAGCTCTTCGCGCTCACCGTGAAGGGGGAATACAACTCGTACAAGGATCTTCCGGTCACGCTGTACCAGATCCAGACCAAATACCGCGACGAGGAGCGTCCGCGCGCGGGCATCCTGCGCGGGCGCGAGTTCATCATGAAGGACTCCTACTCCTTCGATCTCGACGAGGACGGGCTGAAGGCCAGCTACAACGCGCACCGCGAGGCCTACCAGCGCATCTTCAACCGGCTCAACGTCAAGTACGTGATCGTCGCGGCCACCTCCGGCGCGATGGGCGGCAGTGCCTCGGAGGAGTTCCTCGCGGACAGCCCGGTCGGTGAGGACACCTACGTGCGCTGCGTGGAGTCCGGATACGCCGCGAATGTGGAAGCGGTGGTCACGCCCGCGCCCGCACCACTGCCGATCGAGGGGCGGCCCGCGGCGGTGGTGCACGACACCCCGAACACCCCGACCATCGCGACCCTGGTCGACTGGGCCAACGGCGCGGGCATCGCCGAACAGTTCGGCCGCCCCGTCACCGCGGCCGACACCCTGAAGAACATCATGGTGAAGCTGCGCCACCCCGACGGCAAGACCGAACTGCTTGCCGTCGGCATTCCGGGCGACCGCGAGGTCGACGATAAGCGCCTCGGCGCCTCGGTCGAACCCGCCGAGGTGGAGTTGCTCACCGAGGCCGATTTCGCCGAGAACCCGTTCTTGGTGAAGGGCTACATCGGCCCGAAGGCGCTGCAGGCCAACGGCGTTCGCTATCTGGTCGACCCGCGCATCGGCACCGGTACCAGCTGGATCACCGGCGCGGACGAGCCGGGCAAGCATGTCGTCGGCCTGGTCGCCGGCCGCGACTTCACCCCCGACGGCACCATCGAGGCCGCCGAGGTGCGCGATGGCGATCCCTCGCCCGATGGCCGCGGTGCCCTGGTTTCCGCCCGCGGCATCGAGATCGGCCATATCTTCCAGCTCGGCCAGAAGTACACCAACGCGTTCGACGTCGATGTGCTCGGCGAGAACGGCAAGCCGGTGCGCCTCACCATGGGCTCCTACGGCGTCGGCGTCTCCCGTATGGTCGCGGTGATCGCCGAGCAGCAGCACGATGAGAAGGGCCTGCGCTGGCCCGCCGAGGTCGCCCCGTTCGATGTGCACGTGGTGATCGCGAACAAGGACGAATCGTCCCGCGAGGGTGGCGAAGAGGTTGCCGCACTGCTGGATTCGGCCGGACTCGATGTGGTGCTCGATGACCGCAAGGCCTCGCCCGGCGTGAAGTTCAAGGACTCCGAACTGATCGGCGTCCCACTGGTCGTGGTAGTCGGCCGCGGTTGGGCCGACGGCAAGGTCGAGATCCGCGACCGCTTCACCGGCGAATCCACCGAGGTCCCAGCCGATTCGGTGGTGGAATCGGTGCTCGCACAGGTGCGCGGCGGGCGGTAAGTCCTGTGATGGTTGCGGATGGGGCGCCGCCGTTACGACGCCCCATCCTGGGGGACCTACCTAGCCCTCCACAACCTGACCAATGAGTAAGGACCCGGCGACTGCGGCAACGCTGATAGCGACAGCAGCCCAGTCGACGGGGTCGGGGCGCGTGGTGTGGTAACCCCGGGACGTGCCACCTGTCGTCTCCCGGCCCTACGGTTCCGTAGGCATTATTCGCCGCTTCGGTATTCCTGGACCCGCTCCACGCTGCTGTTACCCGCTGGTAAGTTAGCGGCATGACGAGCACCGACGCGTTGTTGTTCAACCCCGCCACCTACGATCCGCAGCATTTCGACGCCGAGACGCGGCGGCTGCTGAAGGCGACCATCGCGTGGTTCGAAGCGCGGGGGAAGCGGCAGTTGCTGGCCGATGACGCCGATGCGGCGTGGGTGTCGGAGTTTCTCGAGTTCGTCAAGAAGGAGAAACTGTTCGCGACCTTCCTGACGCCCGCCGCCTATGCCGACGGCGACGAGAACCGGCGCTGGGACGCGGCCCGCAATGCGGCGCTGTCGGAGATCTTCGGGTTCTACGGACTCGCGTATTGGTACGCCGAGCAGGTCACCATCCTGGGCCTGGGCCCGATCTGGCAGAGCGACAATGCGGCCGCCAAGCAGCGCGCCGCCGCCGATCTCGCCGATGGCCAGGTGATGGCGTTCGGTCTGTCCGAGCGTGACCACGGCGCCGACATCTACAACACCGACCTGGTCCTGACACCGACCGAGCCGGGCAGCGCCGATGCCGCGGCCGGAATCCTGTTCCGCGCCAATGGCGTCAAGTACTACATCGGCAACGGCAATGTCGCGAGCATGGTGTCGGTCTTCTCGCGCCGCGCCGATATCGAGGGCGCAGACGGCTACATCTGGTTCGCCGCCGACAGCCGTCACGACAACTACGAGCTCATCGATAACGTCATCCACGGTCAGCTCTACGTCAGCACCTTCGCGTTGCACGACTACCCGGTGACCGCCGCCGACATTCTGTCCACCGGTCCCGAGGCCTTCTCCGCCGCGCTGAACACCGTCAATGTCGGCAAGTTCAATCTGTGCCACGGCAGCATCGGCATGGTCGAGCACTCGTTCTACGAGGCCATCACGCATTCGAACAACCGCATCCTCTACGGCAACCCCGTCACCGACTTTCCGCATGTGCGGACGAACTTCGTCGATGCCTACGCCCGTATCACCGCGATGAAGCTGTTCAGCGACCGCGCCGTCGACTACTTCCGCACCGCGAGCCTCGAGGACCGCCGCTACCTGCTGTTCAACCCGATGACCAAGTCCAAGGTGACCTCCGAGGGCGAGATCGTCATGACGCTGCTGCTGGATGTGCTGGCGGCCAAGGGATTCGAGAAGAACACCTACTTCGCCCAGGTCGCGCGCTACATCGGCACGCTGCCGCGGCTCGAGGGCACCGTCCACGTCAATGTCGGCCAGATCCTGAAGTTCATGCCGAACTACCTGTTCACCCCGAAGGACTACCCGGAGGTCGGCACCCGGCTCGACGCGGCCGACGACGAGTTCTTCTTCCACCAGGGCCCGGCCCGCGGTGCGGGCAAGGTGCAGTTCGCCGACTGGACCCCGGTCTACGACAAGCACACCGACGTGCCGAACGTGGCCCGCTTCTACGAGCAGGCCCAAGCGCTGCGCACCCTGTTGACCACGGCCGCTCCCGACGCCGACCAGCAGAAGGATCTGGACTTCATGCTGACCATCGGCCACCTGTTCTCCCTGGTGGTCTACGGCCAGCTGATCCTGGAGCAGGCCGCGATCACCGGTCTGGACCGCGACGTACTCGACCAGATCTTCGACTTCCAGATCCGCGACTTCAACGGCTACGCCACCACCCTCTACGGCAAACCCTCCGCGACCCCCGGCCAGCAGGCCTGGGCCGCCTCGTCCCTGCGCCCGCCGGTCACCGACCGCGACCGCTTCGACCGCGTCTGGACCCGGGTCGCCTCCTACGACGGCGCCTACGAAATGCGCCCGTAGCCACCACAGTTCGAATCGGCCGCCCCCACTCAGGGGCGGCCGATCCGATACCGCCCGCCCGGCCGAATCCCCGCACCTTTTGCCGGCCTTCGCACGCACTGTGGATGCCTATAAGGGTGCGAAGGCCGACAGCCGGGTTGGGTCAGGCCTTGCCGGGGAAGGGGACGGTAGGCGGGTTGGCGCCGAGGATGGACTGCCAGGCGGCCAGGCGGAGGGCGCATTCGGTGAGGGCGTCGATGCCCGTGCGGCGGGTCGGTTGACTGTCGGCGCGTTCGACCACCGAGCGCCAGGCGACCGCGGTATCGGTTTCGACGGTGGCGGCCAGGCGCGCCGCGTCGATCGGGCCGGTCACCGGGAACGGGACCGTGTAGGCGGCGTCCGGTGGTGGTGCGCTGACGCCCGCCGCGGTCAGGGCGTCGATGGTGGTGTCACGGCGAGCGCGATGGGCGGCGGTGTCCTGCGCGACCAAGCGAGTGCGTTCGGCGGCGGCGTAGGCCGCGATCACGCCGTAGGCGTACACCGCCGCGTACTCGGCGCGCAGCGCGTCGAGCAGGGCTTGGCGTTCGGTTTCGGTCATGCCAGCAATACCCCCGCTTGGGCGGCGCACGATGCGCTGATCGAGGCCAACAGGCCTGCCCGATAACCGGATTGGGTGCGGGCGAGGTCACCGGCGGACTGCTGGGACTTGGCGAGCCGCGCGCGCAGCTCATCGACGCTCGGCGGCGCAGTGGGCGGCACCGCCGTGCCCGATGCCGCGGGGGAGGGCCCCGAGGCGGGCGTGGCGCGGTCGCGGGTGCGGTGAATCGGGGTGGTGCCGTCGCCGTAAACGCCGATCACCCGGTTGATTTCGGCGCGTAGCGCGTCGGCGTGTGCGGTGCGTTCGCCGGCGATCGCGGTCAGCGCGGCGTGCTGCTGCGGTGCCAACGCGATCGCGGCGGTCGCGGCCGCGGCGTCGGCACGCGCCAGGACCTCCTGTGCGGCAAGGGGATCGGGTTCGTATACCGTTTTGTCCGTACAACCGGAAACCGCGCCGATGGTTAGCGCACCCACCGTTGTGCCGCCTGCCAGCCGCAATGCGGTCCGGCGGTCGACGATATTCGGTCGACCGACACCAACGTCGCGGTGCTGGGAGGGGTGCCGGTCGATGGGGATGCCGGAAGTGCACCCGGCACGCGGCGGGGCGGGAAGGCGGATGGGCACGGCACCATCGTGCCAGATTCGCGCGGCGCCGCCGACCAGGCGCCTACCGCACGGTCGGTGCGGCACCCGCCGCATCGCCTGGCGGGCGCGTGGCCAGGAAACTTGCTCGAGGCCGCTGGTCCTTTACACTCTCGGGGCGCGTTACGCTAGACCTTCGGTAGAGAAAATATGCCAGCCGTCTGACAACTGAACCAGGAGCCGCCTCACATGCCCATGCCGACCGAGGAAAGGGTGAGCCAGCTTGTTGCTGGACTCGTCGAGCGCCGAGGATTCGACCTCGAGGGTGTCGAGATCTCGACGGCGGGCAAGCATGTGGATGCGCTGGCTCGGGTGCAGGTGATCGTGGACAGTGATGCGGCCTCCGATCTGGATTCCATTGCGCAGCTGAGCACGGACCTATCCGAGGTCCTCGACGCGGCGGGCGAATTCGGCGAGACCCCCTACCTGCTCGAAGTGACCAGCCCCGGCATCGACCGTCCACTGACCGCCGATCGACACTGGCGTCGCGCTCAGGGTCGCAAGGTCCGGATCAAGCTACGCTCCGGCGCGGCCTCGCCGGATCCGAAGGCATCGGACAAGTTCGAGGCCAGGGTCGGCCTGCTCACCGATGACGCGGTCGCGCTGGTGCTGGGCGGCAAGAACAAGCCGCATCGGGTCACCGTCGCGCTGGCCGATATCGCCGAGGCCGTCGTCCAGGTGGAGTTCAATCCGCCCGGCGCTCGGGAGCTGGAACTCACCGGTGGAGTCGCACCCGGCCGTCCGCGGCCGGGGGCAGAAGAAGCGGTGGACCCCACCGCCGATGTCCAGGGAACAACCGATGCACCATCAACTGAATCAGTAGCCGTCAGCGACCGGTCGCAGGTCGCTCGAAACAGCACCGCTAGCGACCGGTCGCAGGTCGCTCGAAACAGCACCGCTAGCGACCGGTCGCAGGTCGCTCGAAACAGCACCGCTAGCGACTGCTCGCAGGTCGCTCGAAACAGCACAGCGTCCGATTCGCCGACCGAAGGGATCGTGGAATGAACATCGAAATCGAAGCCCTGCGTGCGATTGTCGCCGACAAAGGGATCTCGATCGAGACCGTGATCTCCGCGATCGAGTCGGCACTGCTCACGGCCTACCGCCACACCGAGGGCCACCAGCCCAACGCGCGCATCGATATCAATCAGAAGACCGGCGTGGTCCGGGTGATGGCCCGTGAGCTCGACGCCGACGGCAATATGATCTCCGAATGGGATGACACCCCAGAGGGTTTCGGCCGGATCGCCGCGACCACCGCGCGCCAGGTCGTGCTGCAGCGGCTGCGTGATGCCGAGAACGAGAAGTCCTTCGGCGAGTTCTCCACTCACGAGGGCGATATCGTCGGCGGTGTGGTCCAGCGCGATGCCCGGGCCAACGCCCGCGGCACCGTGGTGGTGCGCATCGGCAGCGAACTGCACGGCACCGAGGGCCTGATCCCATCCGCCGAGCAGGTGCCGGGCGAGAGCTACGAGCACGGCGACCGGATCAAGTGCTACGTCGTCGGTGTCTCGCGCGGCTCGCGCGGTCCGCAGATCACCCTCTCGCGCACCCACCCGAATCTGGTGCGCCGACTGTTCGCACTCGAGGTGCCGGAGATCGCGGACGGCTCGGTCGAGATCGTCGCCGTCGCCCGCGAGGCCGGGCACCGCTCCAAGATCGCGGTCCGTACCACCGTGCCCGGCGTCAATGCCAAGGGCGCGTGCATCGGCCCGATGGGACAGCGCGTGCGCAACGTGATGAGCGAACTGGCCGGCGAGAAGATCGACATCATCGATTACGCGGATGATCCGGCGACTTTCGTCGGCAATGCGCTTTCGCCCTCGAAGGTGGTCTCGGTCACCATCGTTGACCCGGAGGCGCGTGCCGCGCGGGTGGTGGTGCCGGACTTCCAGCTGTCGCTCGCCATCGGTAAAGAAGGACAGAACGCCAGGTTGGCGGCTCGCCTGACCGGTTGGCGGATCGATATCCGCAGTGACGCCGCGCCCGATATGGGCGGCGGCAGCGTGCGGACGGAGGCGCATCGGAGTTGACCGATTCCCGCGAATCGAGCCCACCGGATGATGTGTTCACAACTTCCGCGGGGGCGGGGTTCGGTGTTCCGAGCGGGACAGCGGTAGAGTGGTCTCAGGTTCAACGCGAGCCTTCGGTTCCTCTGTCCGAACGTACTACCGAGCAAGTCCCGGCGCCCCAGCGCCGATCGGCTCCGGTGCGGACGTGCATCGGGTGCCGGAAGCGCGAGTTGGCTGTCGACCTGTTGCGGGTCGTGGCGCAGGATTGTGAGACCGGTGACGGTTCCCACCTTTTTGTGATAGTTCCCGATCCGCGGCGCAGACTTCCCGGACGGGGTGCCTGGCTGCACCCCGTTTCAGTTTGTTTGCGCACAGCAGAACGACGCCGAGCATTCGGCAGAGCACTACGAGTGTCCGGACAACTGGATATCTCAGCCCTGGATAAGTACCTCGAGAACAGGCACGAGCACTCATGAGCACACCGTGAAGCACCAACGATGAACGTCCATCGGAGATAACCCGAGGTCGTGCGGGCCCGCCTTCCCTAGGCGGAGGCACTGCTCGACCTCTCAGTGAGGAGAGCAGTGGCAGGCAAGGCCCGCGTGCACGAGTTGGCCAAAGAACTCGGTGTCACGAGCAAAGAACTACTCGCAACGCTCAAGGAGCAGGGCGAGTTCGTGAAGTCGGCGTCCTCGACGGTGGAAGCACCCGTCGCACGGCGGCTGCGCGAGTCGGTGGCGGGGAAGTCCGCGCCGACCAACGGCACAGCGAAGTCCGGGTCGCGACCCGGTCCCGCATCGAGTGCTCCGGGCGCGAAGCCCGCCGCAGGTGGCGGTCCGCGTCCGGGTCCACGTACCCAGGCTCCTGCGCCCGTGCAGGCAGCGACCCCGGCGGCTCCGACCGCCCGTGAGACGGCGGCTCCGGCCGCCCGGCCGTCCGAGGGTGTTCGCCCCAGCCCGGCCGCGCGTCCCGGCCCGGCGGCCAAGCCCGCCGCACGGGAAACCGCGCCGGTTCAGCAGACCCCCGCGGCTCCGGTCGCGAAGGCCGCGCCGCCCCAGCACGCTCCGGGGCAGGGCACACCGGCTCATGGCGGTCCGCGCCCGACACCGGGTGGCGCACGTCCCGGTCAGCAGCAGCGTCCCGGCGCTCCGGCCCAGGGCGGTCCGCGTCCAGGTGGTCCGGCTGCCGCTGGCCCGAAGCCGGGGCCGAAGACCCCGCGCGTCGGCAACAACCCCTTCTCTTCGGCGCCCGATCGTGAGCGTCCCGCCGCGCGTCCGGCCCCCGGCCAGAGTGGACCCCGTCCGGGTCCCGGCCAGGGTCCGCGTCCGGGTCCGGCCCAGGGCGGTCCCCGTCCGGGCGGTGCCCAGGGCGAGCGGCGTCCGTCTCCGGGCCAGGGCGGTCCGCGTCCCGGTGGGCCGCGGCCGAGCCCCGGCTCGATGCCACCGCGCCCGAATCCCGGTGCCATGCCCGCGCGTTCGGCCCGTCCGGGTCCGGGCGGCGGCGCAGGTGCGGGTCGTCCGGGTCGTCCGGGCGGTGCCCCGGGTGGCGGCGGCGGTCGTCCCGGCGGTGGTGGCGGTGGCGGCGGCTACCGCGGCGGCCAGGGTGGCGGCGGCACGGGTGCGCCCGGTGCCGGTGCCGGTGCTCCCGCGGCCGGTGGTTTCCGTGGTCGTCCCGGCGGCGGTGGCGGCGGTCGTCCGGGTGGTCCCGGTGGCCGTGGCGGTGCGGCCGGTGCGTTCGGTCGTCCCGGTGGTGCTCCGCGTCGTGGCCGTAAGTCGAAGCGGGCGAAGCGCGCCGAGTACGAAAGCATGCAAGCCCCCGCCATCGGTGGTGTGCGGCTGCCGCGCGGCAACGGCGAGATCATCCGTCTCGCCCGTGGCGCCTCGCTGTCGGATTTCGCGGAGAAGATCGATGCGAACCCGGCTGCCTTGGTACAGGCCTTGTTCAACCTCGGCGAGATGGTCACCGCGACCCAGTCGGTGAACGACGAGACCCTCGAGCTGCTCGGCAGCGAGATGAACTACGTCGTGCACGTGGTCAGCCCCGAGGACGAGGACCGCGAGCTGCTGGAATCGTTCGACCTGACCTACGGTGAGGACGAAGGCGGCGAAGAGGATCTCGAGCAGCGTCCGCCGGTGGTGACCGTCATGGGTCACGTCGACCACGGTAAGACCCGACTGCTCGACACGATCCGTAAGGCCAATGTCCGTGAGGGCGAGGCCGGTGGCATCACCCAGCACATCGGTGCCTACCAGGTGCTCACCCATCTGGGCGATAACGACCGGCTCATCACCTTCATCGACACCCCGGGTCACGAGGCGTTCACCGCCATGCGTGCCCGCGGTGCGAAGGCCACCGATATCGCGATCCTGGTGGTCGCCGCCGACGACGGCGTCATGCCGCAGACGGTGGAGGCGATCAACCACGCGCAGGCGGCCGATGTACCGATCGTGGTGGCGGTCAACAAGATCGACAAGGAAGGCGCGAACCCGGACAAGATCCGGCAGCAGCTGACCGAATACAACCTGGTTGCCGAGGAATACGGTGGCGACACCATGTTCGTCGACATCTCCGCCAAGCAGGGCACCAATATCGAGCAGCTGCTCGAGGCGGTGCTGCTGACAGCGGACGCGGCGCTCGATCTGCGGGCGAACCCGGATATGGACGCCCAGGGTGTCGCCATCGAGGCGCACCTCGACCGCGGCCGTGGCCCGGTGGCGACCGTGCTCATCCAGCGCGGCACGCTGCGCGTCGGTGACTCGATCGTGGCGGGCGACGCTTACGGTCGCGTCCGTCGCATGGTCGACGAGCACGGCGACGATGTCGTCGCGGCGCTGCCCTCGCGGCCGGTTCAGGTCATCGGCTTCACGTCGGTGCCCGGTGCCGGTGACAACCTGCTGGTTGTCGACGAGGACCGCATCGCCCGCCAGATCGCCGACCGCCGCAATGCGCGCAAGCGCAACGCGCTGGCCGCACGCAGCCGCAAGCGGATCAGCCTGGAAGATCTGGATGCCGCACTGAAGGAGACTTCGGAGCTCAATCTGATCCTCAAGGGCGACAACTCCGGTACCGTCGAGGCCCTCGAAGAGGCACTGCTCGGAATCCAGATCGACGACGAGGTGCGCCTGCGGGTCATCGACCGCGGTGTCGGTGGCGTCACCGAGACCAACGTCAACCTGGCGTCGGCGTCGAACGCGATCATCATCGGGTTCAACGTCCGGGCCGAGGGCAAGGCGACCGAGCTGGCCAACCGCGAAGGTGTGGACATCCGGTACTACTCGGTGATCTACCAGGCCATCGACGAGATCGAGAAGGCCCTCAAGGGCATGCTCAAGCCGATCTACGAAGAGGTCGAGCTGGGCCGGGCGGAGATCCGCGCGATCTTCCGTTCGTCGAAGGTCGGCAATATCGCCGGCTGCATGGTCACCTCGGGTTCGGTCAAGCGCAACGCCAAGGCGCGCTTGCTCCGCGACAACGTGGTGGTCGCCGAGACGGTCACGATCTCTACCTTGAAGCGCGAGAAGGACGACGTCACCGAGGTCCGCGAGGGCTTCGAATGCGGTATGACGCTGACCTACAACGACATCAAGGAAGGCGATGTCATCGAGGCCTACGAGCTGCGCGAGAAGCCGCGCGACTGATTGTTCGCCGCGGGGTCCGGCATCGCTGTCAACGCGGTGCCGGACCCACGGAGACAATCTCGTAGGTACCGAATCAGGAGGCTGGGTGTACCTGGGTGCACTGGAGTTCGACATCCTGCTCGGAGATGTGCATTCGCTGAAGCAGAAGCGTTCGGTGATCCGGCCCGTGCTGGCCGAATTGCAGCGCTTCGGTGTGAGTGCCGCCGAGGGTGGGGAACACGACCGCCACCGTCGCTCGCTGCTGGGGGTTGCCATGGTCAGTTCCGGTATGGAGCACCTGACCGAGGTGCTCGACAAATGTGAGCGACACGTCGCGGCCCGTCCGGAGTTAGAGTTGCTGGCAGTACGCCGCAGGATCTTCGGACCCGAAGACTGACCCCGCGGTGGGAGCGGACCATTTCGAGCGACCTGCAGGCAGTCGCCAGCGATGGGCACGGAGGCGGTAGCTTGCGTGACACGAAGGGCCCCGTTCCCGTCGTAGATTTGAACAGAGCATATGTGAGGAGGGTTCAGCCATGGTGGATCAAGCCAGGGCACGCCGACTCGCCAAGCGGATTTCCGCGATCGTGGCGACCGCGATCGAATACGAGGTGAAGGATCCGCGTCTGAATTTCGTGACCGTCACCGATACGAAGGTCTCCGGTGATCTGCGCGAGGCGACGGTGTACTACACGGTGATGGGCGAAAGCCTGGACGTCGAACCGGATTACACGGCTGCGGCCCTTGGTCTGGAGAAGGCGAAGGGTGTGCTGCGCTCGAAGGTGGGCGCGGGTACCGGTGTGAAGTTCACCCCGACGCTTGCGTTCGTGCTCGACAAGGTGCCCGATGCGGCGCGGGATATGGAAGAGCTGCTGGCTCGGGCGCGGGCCGCCGACGACGAGGTGGCGAAGGTGGCGGCCAACGCCACTCATGCCGGGGAAGCCGACCCGTACAAGGTCGAACGGGAAACCGACGAGTGACGTGCGGTAGGCGATGACGATAATGCCGGCCGACCCGGGCACGACGGGGGTCGATCTCGACGCGGCGGTAACGTTCGGACCGGCACTTGCCGCGCTGAACGCGGCCCGATCTGTCACTATTCTGTGTCACGTACAGCCCGATGCCGACACCATCGGCAGCGGGCTCGCGTTGGCGTTGGTGTTGCATCGGCGCGGCATCCCGGTGTGGGTGTCGTTCGCCGAACCCGCCGAGCTGCCCGCCACGATGCGGACATTGCCGGGGGTGCGTCATCTGGTGCGGCCCGTCGATGTGCCCGCCGAGGTGGATCTACTCATCACGGTGGACTGCGGCAGTGTCGGTCGGCTCGGTGCGCTCGCCGATCGATTGGCCGGAGCGCGAACGACTCTGGTGCTCGATCATCACCGCTCCAATACCCGGTTCGGGGCGATCAATGTGGTCGATGCGAGCGCGGAATCGACGACGAGTCTGGTCGCGGGGCTGCTCGATGCCTGGCAAGTGGCGATCGATGCCGAAGTGGCGCATTGCCTCTACGCCGGTTTGGTGACCGATACCGGGTCGTTCCGTTGGGTGCGACCCGGTACGCATCAACTGGCCGAACGGCTGTTGGCCACCGGTATCGACGGCGCCGAAATCACGCGCTCGCTGATGGATACGCATCCGTTCGACTGGTTGCCGATGCTGTCGCGGGTGCTCGGGACGGCTCGGCTGGAGTCGGCGGTGCACGGCGGCGTCGGGCTGGCCTACGTATTCGTGCGGCGCGGTGATGTCGCGGGGGTGCGCTCGGAGGAGGTCGAGAGCGTCATCGATATCGTGCGCACCACCGCGGAGGCGGGCGTTGCCGCGGTATTCAAGGAATCCCGCACCATCGATGACCGCTGGACGGTATCGCTGCGTTCGCGCGACTCCGGGCCCGGCGTGCGCGATGGTGTCGACGTTTCCGAGGTGGCCACCGCGCTCGGCGGTGGCGGACACCGCTACGCCGCGGGCTACACCACCCATGGCCGGCTGGAGGACGTGGTCTCAGCGCTGCTCACCGTGCTGGGTTGAGCCGATGCCCAACCCTGTCTGGCGAGGAGTGACCGTGTGGTGCACGAGTTGCCGTATCGCATGGTTGGTCCATGTGCGGGAAGCTGATTCACGCGTGTCGGCGTTCTCGAGGGAGTTTTCGTGACGCGACAGGGTTTGGATGACGCCGAACTGGCCGGGCCACCCGATGGCGACGGCGGGGGAGCGGCGAAGGCCGATCCGACGACCGCGGGACCCCGGCGGATTCTCGGGTTGGCGCTGCCGACGCTGGGTGTGCTGGTGGCCGAGCCCATCTACCTGCTGTTCGATCTGGCGGTGGTGGGGCGGCTCGGGGCGCTGGCGTTGGCTGGGCTCGCGGTCGGCGGATTGATTCTGGCGCAGGTGAGTTCGCAGCTGACGTTCTTGTCCTACGGCACAACGGCACGGGCAGCGCGTCGGCATGGTGCGGGGGATGAGCGGGGTGCTATCGGGGAAGGGGTGCAGGCGACGTGGGTCGCCGTGATCGTCGGGACGCTGATACTTGTTGTGGGGCAGGCGGTTGCGGTTGCGCTGACGAACGTGATCGCGGGCGGCGGGGATATCGCGGGGGAAGCGTTGGTCTGGGTGCGGATCGCATTGTTCGGGGTGCCGCTGATTCTGATCGCGATGGCGGGTAACGGGTGGTTGCGCGGGGTGCAGGAGACGCGCAGGCCGCTGCTGTTCGTGGTTTCGGGACTCGTGGTTTCGGGACTGTTGTGCCCGACGCTGGTGCACGGGTTGTTGGGTGCGCCGCGACTCGAGCTGGCGGGGTCGGCGGTGGCCAACGTCGCGGGCCAGTCGGTGACGGCCGGACTCTTCCTGAGCGCGCTTGTACGCGAACGTGTTTTGCTGGCACCGCACTGGTCGGTGATGCGGGCGCAACTGGTGCTCGGTCGTGATCTGATCGCCCGCAGCCTCGCCTTCCAAGCCAGTTTCGTCTCGGCGGCGGCCGTTGCCGCCCGATTCGGTGCGGCATCGGTGGCCGCGCATCAACTGGTGCTGCAGCTCTGGAATTTCCTTGCGTTGACCCTGGATTCGCTGGCGATCGCCGCCCAAACCCTGGTCGGCGCGGCGCTGGGCGCGGGCGACGCATCGGGCGCGCGTGGGCTGGCTCGGCGGATCACTCGCTGGTCGGGCGGCTTCGCGCTGATCCTCGCGGCCGTTTTCGCGGCAGGCGCCACCGTCATTCCCGGGCTGTTCACCGACGCCCCAGCCGTCCTCGACCGGACCCATGTCGCCTGGTGGTTCTTCGTGGCCATCATCCCGATCGCGGGCATCGTCTTCGCCCTCGACGGCGTCCTGCTCGGCGCGGGCGATGCCGCCTATCTCCGCAACACCACCCTCGGCGCGGCCCTGCTCGGTTTTCTCCCCGCCATCTGGCTGTCGCTGGTCTTCGACTGGGGCATCGCCGGAATTTGGTCGGGTTTGGTCGTATTCATGCTGCTTCGGTTGGTCGCGGTGCTCTGGCGGGCCGAGTCCGGGCGCTGGGCACAGATCGGTACCGAGGTCCCGCGCCAGATCGCGTGATCGAATCCGAGTTCAGGATCTGCTCTTGCGCGGCCATCGGATCCGGCGTCTCGAGCGGGGCGGTCGTCTGACCGCTGCTGTTAGGCGGATTCACCGGGGAACGCCACGTGCGGCCGACGGCTGGTACCGGCGCACGACTACGCTCGCAGGCCGCACTGATCGGCCGGAGACCGTCAGGCCGGTCTGGACCAGAGACTCGATCGTGCGGTCCGAGTCCGGGTCGTCTGTCTTCGCGACATCGGCGGCCTCCATGGTGAGTGAGTCGAACGCGTCGTTCGGGCGCGGAGTGATCAGGGTGCCGTTGCGCGCGACGATCAATCTCTCGATGCGGGCGGCGATGGCTTCGAAGGCCGTGCGCTCACGGGGGGATTCGGCGGTTGTCGCGCACGCGGCGGTATCGGTGTGGAGGGCGAACAGCTCGACGACGAGAGGGAGGTCCGCGCCCGCACGGTCGCGTCGGTCGCGGGCCTTGGCTTCGTCGGCCAGACGCTCGATGGTGGCGGCTTGGCGGGCGATTACTCGGCTGAGGTCTTCGACGCGTTCGACCAGTTGGGTGAGTGGGTCGGTGTGATCATCAGCCTGCTGGGCGACGGGGACGGTGCTGTCGTCGGCTTGCCGCGTGCGGGGGCTGTCCGTGGTCTGCTGAGCCCAGGGATTCGTGCGGTTGGCAGAGTGCTGTGCGGCGGCGGTTCCGTCCTCGGCCTGCGGTGCGAGGGGGTTGGTGTGGTCCTCGGCCTGCGGCGCGACTGGGTCGGTCATATTCGCACCTTAACTTGCGTCCGTGCGGGTGCACATCGAATGAACTGTGCGGCATCGGGATCCGCCGGTGGGAACTTGGGCTCGGGTCGGATTCGGCTGCTACCATCGCGTCTCATGGGGGTCTACGGCATCGACCTGGGCACAACGAACTCGGCAATCGCGCGCATCGATGCCGACGGTCGGCCTGAAGTAATGATCGGGTTGAACGGCGAGGCGACCGTGCCCTCGGTCGTATTGTTCGCGTCCGCTTTCGATCATCTGGTGGGCGAGGGCGCCCGGCGGCAGGCCCGCCTCGATCCGGAACATGTGTGCGCGCTGGTCAAACGGCGGATGGGCGATTCGGAGTGGCGCTTCGCCGCGCACGGGCAGACCTGGTCCGCGCCTGCGGTCTCGGCACTGATCCTGAAAAGCCTTGCCGCGGACGCGGAATTCGGCGGTGGCGAGGCGGTGAAACGCGTGGTCATCACGGTGCCCGCCTATTTCGGTGACGAGGAGCGCCGCGCCACCATCCAGGCCGGCGCCTATGCGGGCTTCGATGTCGCCGGTGTGCTCTCCGAGCCGATCGCGGCCGCGCTGTCCTACGGTTTCGGCAGGCTCGACGGTGGCGTGGATGTCGGCAAGGACCGGCCACGGGAAACGGTGCTCGTCTACGACCTGGGTGGCGGCACTTTCGACGCCACCGTCATCGAACTGGCCGACCGTCGCATTTCGGTGCTCGCGGTCGAGGGCGATCACCAACTCGGTGGTGCCGACTGGGACGAGCGCATCGCGCTGTACCTCTCGCAGAAGTTCTGCGAGGCCAATCCCGACGCCGAAGATCCACTGGACGATTCGGCGGGCTCCCAGATGCTGGTGCTCGCCGCCGAGCGCGCCAAACGTGAGTTGACCGATGCCGAGCACACCGATGTGGTGATCGCACACGACGGCGCCCGCGCGGTGATCCCGTTGACGCGCGACGAACTCGACGCGATGACGTCCTCACTGATGCGTCGCACCATCGATCTCACTCGCGACTGCCTGGCCGCGGCGAGTAAACGCGGCGTCACCCCGGTCGACCGACTGCTGCTGGTCGGCGGCTCTTCCCGAATGCCGATGGTGGAGCGCGAACTACGCGCGGAACTCGGCCTCGCGGGCGAACTGCGCGATCCCGACCTTTCGGTGGCGCGCGGCGCGGCGCTCTATGGCGAGAAGCTCGAGATGGAACGGCTGATCCTGGCGGATCTGACCACGCGCGGCCGGCTGCGCGACGGCGCGGATATTCACGACGCCGCACCCGCCGATCTGGAGCAGTCGATCGCACGGGTCGCCGCATCCTTCGGGCAGCCGGTCGGCTTGGTCCGCCGGATGCTCGAAATCCAAGTGGACACCGTCGTTTCGCGCGGTTTCGGTGTGCTCGCGCTCGACTACCAGTACGGGCTGGCGGCGACCTGGCTGGTCCATCGCAACGCGACCCTGCCGGTGAAGGTGCGCCGGTCCTTCGGCACCGTGCGCGCGGACCAGGACGAGATCGCGTTGACCATCGTCGAACAGCAGGGCCAAGCCGCCTCGATGCGGCCCGAGGATACAAAAGTGCTGGTGGAGGGGAGAATTCGCGGTATTCCCGCCGGATATCCCGAGGGCAGCGAAGTGCGGGTGACCTTCGAGATGGGCTTCGACGGCGTCCTGCGCGTCACCTGCCATCACGTCGACGCGGATATACCGCTGATCCTGACCACGCAGACCGGGGCGACCCTGTCGCAGGCGGATGTGGTGCGCGAACTGGATCAGGTCCAGCGCACGCGCCGCCGCGACAGCTGAGCGGTGGCCATGCAGGCGTTCAACCCGAACGACTACCGCAAGCGGGTGCTTGCCGATGTCGAGCGGCGCGGCGGGCTCGAGGAGTCGGATCCGTTCGAGCTCTACGATATTCCGCTGGACGAGGCCGAGACGCTGAGCGATGCGGAGGTTGCGGCGCGGGTCGAGGAGGTCTGGGGCTTCTGGCAGCGACAGCGCGACCATCCGAAATATCGGGTGCTGGTGGGGCTACTGGTCGACGCACACCCCGCACTGTCGCGGTTGCTGTTGGACGCGGCGGCGCGTCGCGCGGAGGCAGTGCGGGTGCGGGAGATGCGCGCGCGGCGCGACGCGGACCGCTACGAGATGCTCGACGCGGCGATTTCGCGATTGGTGCAGCGCCACGGCGGGGTACCGGCCGGGAAGGTTCCCGGGCTGGAGGAGATCGGCGCGATGGGCGGGCTCAGTGCCGCAGAGGTCGCGACCCGGTTGCGTCGGCATCGGGTTATCGAGGATGCGCCCGCGCCCGTCGGTGTGCTGACCGACCAACGCAGACAACAGATCCGGCAGTTGCTCAGCGAATGGGAGCGGCTGATCGACGGCGAACCGACGCCGACGCTGTTCGCGCTGCTGCGGGTGGATCCCTCGAAAGTCGGTCAGGCACAGGAGATTCGGTTGCGCGCCGAGGCGTTGCGCGCTCGCTCGCGGGAGTTGCCTCCCGGGCGGGTCCGAGTCGTGTTGGACGAGTTGCTCATTCATATCCACGATGTGCTCGAATCGGGCGAGGCGACGCTGCAGGAGTATCTGCGGGCGATCGCCGAGGACGTCGCGAAGGAATTGCGGCCGAAGGTCAGGGCCGCGGTGCTGGTCGAGGATCAACTCGTCGGCGAGGACTTCCAGTACCTGCTCGATGAGGCGATGCGGTTGGGTTTGGACCGGAACGACGCCACGCGGGTGCTGACCGAGATCGCTACGGAACTCGGTGCGCGAGTGGAGAGTTCGCCGCATGCGGCGCCGGTGCAACCGGCCGAGCCGACATCGCACTCGGGTCACGCGGCGCCCAGGCTCTGGGAGGCACCGTTGAAGGCCGCTCGGGCGGCCCTGCGCGGCGGTCGTCCCCGTGAAGCCGCACGTCACGTCGAAGAGGCGCGCAGGCTCGTCGGCTCCGACGGCACGGGGCTCACGTCGATCCGCTCGGTATCCGATGAGGTGCAGCGGATATTGGCCGAGGCGGACGGGCGCTGGCGCAGTGCGACGACCGCCTGCGCGGGCAAGCGGTACGTAGCGGCGCTCCCACATCTGGAGCAACTGCGGCGCACCGCATCCGATCTGCTGCCACCGAATCAGACGCCGAGCATCGAACAGCTGCTCGCCGAAGCCGGACAGGCCATCGCCGAAGCGGATCGGCTCGTCGCCGCGGCACAAGCCGGACCGGCCGACGCGCGCATGCGTGCGCTGCTCGCCGCGGTGGCGGTGTGCGCCGATCACGCCGGTGCGGCGGCCGCACTCGCGGAGACGCCGGTCCAGGCACCGCTGCGGGTCGATGCCACCCGGTTGGCGAATGGGTCGGTGCTCGTCGCCTGGTCGCCGTCGCCGACGAATGACGTCGACTACCGGGTGACCAGACTCCAGCCGGACGGCTCGTGGCGCGTGGTGGGCCGCACGCAGGCCACCGAACTAGAGGACGGTGGCGCACCCGCCGTCGGGCAGCCGGTGTACGCGGTGGCCGCCGCCGTCGCGGGCAGATACTCCGAGGTCACCCGATCCGATACTGGCCCTGCCGCAAAACCCCGAGGCAGACCAGAGCAATCGCCACAAGATGACCCCGCGCCGAGCGGTATCCCGACCGTCAGCGGACTTGCCGAACACGCGGGTCTGCTGGTCTTCACCTGGCCCGTCGGTATCACCGAAGTCATGGCCGTCGTCCGCCCCGACCAGCCCCCGACCAGCCCGGACGACCCCCAGGCCCGCTCCTGGAAGGTCACCAATATGCGCTACGAACTCGACGGCGGCGTCCGAATCCCGCCCGACCTCCCGCGCCCCTGTCACATCGCCATCGCGTCCTGCCGCCGCGAGCCGAACGGAAACCTCACTGTCGCAGCCAGTTTCGCTTCGACCGCCCGAATCCGCTGGTCCGGATAGCCCGGGAAGCACGGCGCCGTCATCGATGTTGGGCGCAGCACTGAGTCCACGCTCCGGCAGGACTTCCAGGTCTGTGCCGGGGCGTTGGAGACTCGACTGTCGGGGTGGGGCGGCGGCGCATTGAGTCGTGAAGCGTCGATTCGCGTCGGCAGGTCTGTGCTGGGAGCATTGGCACGGCTTGCGATGCGAGGGCTGTTGCGCGGCGAAGAGGGCGCGGCGATGCATCCGGCGGGCGGCGCAACGCGGGTCGGGGCTGACAAGCGGGATTTGCCGCCCTCACTTGGCAAGATGGGACCATGCTCGCACTCAACACTGTGAACTCGGTACGGACGCGGGTGTCCTCGACGTATGTGCTCGCGGCGCTGATCGTGCTCGGTCTGGTTCTGCAGGCGCCGCTGGTGCGTGCGGTGGGGGCGTCGGCGCGGCTGCAGACCGGGGTGACGATCTTCGCGGGGGTGTTCGTTCAGGCGGTGCCGTTTCTTGCGCTCGGAGTGCTGGTGAGCGGCGGTATCGCGGCCTTCGTCTCGCCTGCGGTGCTGCGAAAGGTGTTGCCGCGCAATGAGTCCGCGGCGATCGGTGTGGCGGGGCTGGCGGGGATGGCGCTGCCCGGATGCGAGTGCGGTGTCGTACCGGTGGCTCGTCGGTTGACCGAGCAGGGTGCGCCGGGGTCGGTGGCGCTGGCCTTCATGCTCTCGGCGCCCGCGATCAACCCGGTGGTGCTGATCGCGACGGCGGTGGCGTTTCCGGGCGAGCCGGGAATGGTGGCGGCGCGGTTCACCGGTTCACTGGCCACCGCTGTGGTGATGGGGCTGATCTGGTCGCGGATCGGGCGTCCGGAGTGGATGCTGCCGCGTGGCGGTGGACGCGACCACTGCGTGACCGGGCGCACACGGTGGGAGGTCTTCACCGAAGCCGCGCGGCATGATCTCTTGCAAGCCAGCGCATTCCTCGTACTCGGTGCCGCGGCCGCCGCCGCGCTGCACGTGCTGGTGCCGCCGGGTTGGTACGAGCGGCTGGCCGGCCAGATGGTGATCGCGATCCTGGTACTGGCGGTGCTGGCGATCGTGCTCGCACTGTGCTCGGAGGCCGACGCGTTCGTCGCGGCCAGCATGTCGACGCTGCCGTTGCTGCCGCGATTGGTGTTCCTGGTTGTCGGCCCGGCGGTCGATGTGAAGCTCTTCGCGATGCAGGCGGGCAGTTTCGGCCGCCGGTTCGCAATGCGGTTCGCACCGTTGACCTTTGCGGTCGCCGTGGTCTGCGGCACGGTCGCCGGATACATCTTCCTGGGAGGTGCCCGATGAAACGGGAGACACAGAACCTGCTGTTGCTGCTGATCGGTACCGCCGTCCTCTGGATCACCCTCGACGGCACCTACCTGCGCTACGTAAAACCAAGCCTCTACCCGTTCCTACTGATCAGCGGCATCGGTTTCGTCCTACTGGCCCTGGTCGCAATCACACGCGACATCCGCAGCGGCACAGCATCCCCCGGCTCCGGGCACCGTCCCGGCCTCGATCCTGCCGCCGGGCATGAGCACGGTAGTGGTGGCGAGCACGCGCATGAGCACGGTAGTGGGCGGGTGCAGTGGCTGTTGCTTGCGCCGGTTGCCGCGCTGCTGCTCATCGCTCCGCCCGCGTTGGGGGCCGGGGCGGCGGTGACGAGTTCGTCCGTTCAAGTCGTGCCGCGGGATGTAGCTGCGGAGCAGCCGAAGGTGTGGGCGTTTGCGCCATTGCCGTCCGAGCCCGCGCCGAGCCTCCCGATCGTGGATCTGGTGAATCGGGCGGTACAGGACTCGAGCCATTCGCTGGACGGTCGCGAGGTCACCATCAGCGGGTTCATCATTCGGCCCAAGGATCTCGAGCAACAGCATCCCGATAGCCCCGACGCCGATCTAGCGCGGGTGGTCATCACGTGCTGTGTCGCCGACGCCCGATATGTGCTGGTGCACCTCGCGGGGCTGCCCGAGGTGATCGAGGACGATGCCTGGCTGCAGGTTCGTGGCATTGTCGAAACGGGTAGTGCCCAGCGGGATCCGGATCTCACACCGACCTTCGTCGTCACCGACTACCAGCGGATCGAGGCGCCGGACCGGCCGTACGAGCGGGGGCGTTAGCCGCAGCGTCGCATGATCATCGAGCCGAACGGCGGCAATCGGCGTGGATGTGCCAATGTAGGTGTGGTGATACCCAAGTTGATGGCGGTGAGCGACATTCATGTCGGACACCAGGGGAATCGGCCGGTCGTCGAGCAGATTCGGGCGGATTCGCCCGAGGACTGGCTCATCGTGGCCGGGGATGTCGCGGAGAAATCCGACGACATTCGCTGGGCGCTGGAACTGCTGCGCGGCCGTTTCGCCAAGGTGATCTGGGTGCCGGGCAATCACGAGCTGTGGACCACGGCGAAGGATCCGGTCCAGATGCACGGCGTGGCGCGCTACGACTACCTGGTGTCGATCTGCCGGGACCTCGATGTGCTCACGCCGGAGGATCCGTTTCCGGTGTGGACGGGCGCGGGTTCCGAGCCGTACGGCGGACAGGTGACGCTGGCCCCGATGTTCCTGCTGTACGACTATTCGTTCCTGCCCAAGGGCACCACCACCAAGGCCGAGGGACTGGCCCTGGCGCGCGAACGCAACGTGGTGGCTACCGACGAATACCTGCTCTCGCCGGATCCGTATCTGACCCGCGATGCTTGGTGCCACGCCCGGATACAGGTGACCAAGCGCAAGCTGGACGCGCTGGCACCCGAGACGCCGCTGGTGATGATCAACCACTTCCCGCTGGTCCGCCAGCCCACCGATGTGCTGTGGTACCCGGAGTTCGCGCTCTGGTGCGGTACCGATCTGACCGCCGACTGGCACACCAGCTACAACGTGGTCTGCTCGGTCTACGGCCACCTGCACATCCCGCGCACCTCCTATTACGACGGCGTCCGCTTCGAAGAGGTGTCACTGGGCTACCCCCGCGAATGGCAGAAGCGCGGACTGCCCGACCGCCTGCTGCGCCAGATCCTCCCGACGCCGGAGTACCCACCGGGCGCACTGAACACGTGGGGCGGCCACTTCCAGGTGACCCCGGAGATGGAGGCCGCGGCCGCGGAGATGCGCGAGAAGGCCCAGCGCCGCCGCGGCATGTGAGCCGTTTCCATGTCGGCTACGCTGTAGATTTAGTCTACGACGTAGCGAACATGGGGGAAGGAGCGGGCATCATCGCGCTGGAAGTGATTGCCGGGCACAGTGATCGACTGGTGGCCGCGATCGTGCACGAACCACCGGTGATGGGGCTGCTGTCCGAGGACAGTCCCGCACGGCAGGAGATCGTGAACATCGGTCGGCTCGCCGTGGAGCAGAGCCCGATGCGGGCCTATGTCGCGTTCGGCGTGATGACGGCGCCGAACGTGCCCAAGCTGTTCGATGAGATGACGTCGTGAGTGCGGGCAGTTCGCGCGAGCGGCCGGCCGCGCCGACCCGGGTGGTGCTGAACCGTGAATACATCGCGGCGATCGCACTGGCGGTGATCGATGAGACCGGCCTGAACGGGTTCTCGATGCGCAAACTGGGTGCCGCGCTGGGTGCGGACCCCATGGCGGCATACCGGCACTACGCCGACCAACAGGACCTTTTCGACGGTATAGCCGCAGTGATGTTCGATGAGTTGGAGCTGGAAAACCTACCGTGGCAAGCGGATTGGCGCGAGATGATGCGGACCTACGCACACCGGTTGCGCTCCATCTTGACCCGGCACCCGCACGCGGTATCCATCTTCGCTACCCGCCCCGCGCGCAGCATCACGGCCATCGACATCGGTAATCGGATGATCACGCAGCTGACCGCCTCCGGCTTCGCGCCCGCGACTGCGCTGCAATTGTCCCGCTGTCTGCGCGAATTCGCGATAGGCCACATCCTGAGCCGGACGACCGGCGCGGCCGCCGGAGAGCGTAGCCGAAAACCGGCGCCCGATTCGCCCGATTACAACGGACTCGCCGCCGCCGCCGACGCTGCGTCCGGCGACTACTTCGACATCGGGCTTACTGCCATGTTCGACGGATTCGGTCGCAACGTCGGCTAGGTTCCAGGTCCTCTAGCGGATGTGAACCTTCGTCGAATATCCTGTGGCACAACGGATTACGACATTTGCCGGGATGTGCGGCCGGAATGAATCGATAGGACATGGACGCGCTCCGAGTCTCCATGCTCACTCGGGCGGTTACCGCGGGGAAGGTAGCGAGGATTTCGCGCTGCCGGCGGTATTGATCATCCATATGTCTACGATGTAGATTAAATCTACGATGTAGATACATCGGTTGGTGTCGAGGTTTGCATCAGCCGGGCCGGTAGTCAGGGTGTGATTGATGCACGGAAATGGAAAGCTGTCCGCAGTCGTGGTTGTCGCGCTCCTTCTCGCGCTTGCCCGATCGGTTCCGGGGCACGCGGATGGACCCGTCCGGGCCGATGCCACCGTTCGTGTCGAACCCGGCCCTGCCGCGGCGGTCCTAGGGTCCGGCGCGGTCGGCGTGGATGCTCAATTCTGGAATGAGAACACCGTTGAGCCGGAGGTTCCTGGATTGCTGCACGCGGCAGGCGTGCAGACGCTCGACTGGGATGCCGGCATGCCGGTCGACATGTACGACTGGCAGACCAACACACTCCGGCCTGATCCGGGCAAGGCCGCGCACCCGTACGACTACACGATGCTGCGGCCGAAGTTCACCTTCGACCAGTTCGCCGAGCTCGCCCGGGACGGGGGTGTCGAGCACAAGCTGGTCCATGTCAACTACGGCACCGGCACCCCGGCAGAGGCTGCCGCTTGGGTGCGGTACGCGAACAACGAGAAGCATTACGGGGTGAAGTACTGGGAGATCGGCGAAAGCATGCATTTCAACGGCTGGTCACCAACCCAGGAGAACATCGAGCCCGACGGGCACGTGGACAAATCCCCGCAGGCCTACGCGCGCAACGTACTGGAGTTCGCCCGCGCGATGAAGGCGGTAGATCCGACGATCCGGGTCGGTGTCGGCCTCAGCAGCCGCGATACCGATGCCGAGCTGATGGACTGGAACAGAACGGTATTGGAGATCGTCGGGCGCGACATCGACTTCGTCGATCTGTTCGTCTTCGGATCCGGCTGGCAACCGATGAGCGATGCGGATCTGCTGGCCCGGCCCCGCGCCAACGGCGACCTCATCGGCCGGTTCCGCGATCTGATCGACCAGCACGCTGGTCCCGGTCACCGCGTCGAGATCATCATCGGTGAGGCCGCGTCTGTCGCGAACGCGACCGGTCAGCAGGTGAGCACGGTCTCCGCACTGTTCCTCGCCGACCACTACCTGACCCTGCTCGAGGGCGGCGCGAGCCAGGTGCACTGGTACGCCCTCCTCGGCCAAATCATGGGCACTGTCGCTGCCGGGTACGGCGATGTGGGCCTGCTCTCGAGCGGGTTGTGCGCCACCGAGAACCCGTGGGCCGAGCCGTCGGACTACTGCCAGCCGCCCGCAACCACTCCGTTTCCGGCCTACTACGGTCTGAAACTGCTCCAGCAGTTGACCCTCGCCGGCGCGGAGCTGCTCCCGGCGACCTCGAACAATGGGCAGATCGTCGTGCATGCCGCGCGCCGCCCAGACGGGCGGTTCGCCGTGCTGCTCATCAACGAGGACCCGAACGCCGACCACGCCGTGAGTATCGAGTTGCCGGGGCCCCGTAACCGTGATGCGACGGTGTTCACCTACGGCGAGCACAGCGTGGATGTCGAAAGCACTACCAGAACAGTCGATCTCGCCCAGCCCGTCACCGTCGCGCCGTACTCGCTCACCGCACTGGTCCTCGGCTCATGAGGGCGTGGGATGCCGACAGCGCGTCCGGACGATTCCCCGCTGCTGAAGCTGGATCGGGTGTGCGTGGCCGGATTGCTGGACGACGGCTATCAGTCGACTTTCACGACGCCATATCGCGGGGCCGAACCTCGCAGTGAGCAGAACGCAGGAACGGACCAGGCCGGCCGAGCAGTGTGCGCCACAGGCAGGAAGCCTCTTCACGGCGGTGTCTTCATACGACGCTGTGACCAGTAGAGAAACTAAGGAACGGTAGATAGATGCGGATCGAGAAGATCGAGTTCTCCAGCGACGGCCATCGGCTGGTTGGCGACCTCCACCTGCCCGAGCCCGGCACCGAGCGCGGCGCAGTGGTGTTCACCGGGCCGTTTTCCGGTGTGCGTGAACAGGTGACGGGTTTCTACGCGCAGCGGTTCGCTGAGCGCGGGTATGTCGCTTTGTCGTTCGACCACCGCCACTGGGGTGACAGCGAGGGAACACCACGCCAGCACGAGGACGCTACGGCCAAGGTGTCGGACCTGCGGCACGCGGTCAGCTTTCTGGCCGCCCGCCCCGAGGTGGACGTCGACAAGATCGCCGCGTGCGGGGTGTGTCTGGGCGGAATCTACGCGGTGCAGCTGGCCGCGTACGACCCGCGGGTCAAGTCCGTCGCGCTCATCGCGGCCGCCTACAACAATCCGACGTTGATCCGAAACCGGTTCGGCGAGGACAACTTCGCGGCGCTGGTCGGCCAGTTCGCGCAGATCGCGCAACAGCAGTTCGACACCGGTGAGATCGAGTACTGGCCAGCGGTCAACCCTGCCGGCATGCCCGCGGGAAACCCTGGTCCGGAGCCGTTCGAATACTACGGAACCGATCGGGGCGCGCGTCCCGGCTGGGAGAATCGCTGCACCGCGTTATCGGTGCTGCAGGAGCTGACCCTGGATGTGAACGCCTATCTGCCGCTGGTCACCGCTCCGCTGTTGATCGTGCACGGTCGCGGAGACCAGGCAATTCCGCTCGCCGACGCCGAAGCGGCGTTCGTAGCCGCACCCGAACCAAAGGAATTTGTGGTCTTGGACACCACCAACCATATCGACCTCTACGACGACGACACCTATGTACGGCCGGCTGTAGACCGTGCCGTCGCATTCTTCGACGGGAGCATCTGATGTGGAATGGACGGAACGCGTTGCCGGGGTCGCGCGCATGAGGGTGTTGGTCACCGGTGCGACCGGCTACATCGGTTCGGCCGTCGCACGCGCGCTGCGATCGCGCGGGCACGACGTCGTCGGACTCGCTCGTACCCCGGAGTCCGCCGAGCATTTGCGTGCCGCAGCAGTGGAGCCGGTGTTGGGCTCGTTGGCCACCCTGGACGTTCTGCGGCGAATCACTCAGGAGGTGGACGCGGTCGCGCACGCGGCATTCGCCCGTTACGGCATCGACGACATGGCCGAAGCCGGGACAGTCGAAACCGCCGCGGTGCACGCCATATTGGCGGCGGCAGCGGGACGGCCGGTCATCTACACCAGCGGGATCGGTGTGGTCGGCGAGACCAAGGGCCGTGCGGTCGCCGAGGACGATCCGGTCGACCCGGCACCGGGTATGGCGTGGCGGCGGCAATTGGAACTCGACACGCTGGCCGCCGGGCACGGCATCGTGGTGCGCCCTCCGCTGGTCTACGGCAGGGCAGGCGGTCTGGTGCTGACCGGCCTCATCGCAGCGGCGATCGCGGCCGGAGCGTCCCGCTACGTGACGCCTGGCGATAACGCCTGGCCCAATGTGCACGTCGACGATCTCGGTGACGCCTTCGCGCTCGCCCTGGAGAAAGCACCGCCGAGCACGATCCTGCATGCCGTCTCCGGTGTATCGACACCGCGGGCAGTGGCGGTGGCGATCGGCAGACTCATCGAAAAGCCCAGTGCCACTGAGGGTTTGCCACGCAATCAGGCCGAGGGAGTCGTGCCGTTCCCGGACTGGTTGACCGCGCATCAGCAAATCGACGCCCGCCGAACCCATGAACTGCTCGGCTGGCTGCCCGACCGTCCCAGCGTCACCGACGATATCGAATTCGGTTCCTACCGAGCACTTCTCACACCTGAACCCTGACCGGCCGCTGCGTCACCAGGAGGGCACTGGTGCAGCCGCGTAGGTCGGCGTCGGTGCGGACGGTGCCGGCGGGTCGGTTCAGGGGCGGATGTGGGAGAGCTTGTCGGGGTTGAGGATGCCGAAGATGTTGTGGATGCGGCCGTCGCGGATGTCGAAGGCGACGAGTTGCTGCTGCCCACCCATGGCCATCCAGATGGCGGGCGCACCGTTGGACTCGACCACGCGAACATCGCCCATCGGGTAGCGCGAGGTCAGACCGGTGACGAATGCCAACACGTGGACGCGCCCGATGATCGGAACCCGAGCCGCGCGGACCTTGCCGCCGCCGTCGTTCCAAGCGACGACGTCCTCGCTGAGCAGTTCGGTGAGGGTGGCCAGGTCACCATCCTCGGCGGCGTCTAGGAAGCGGGTCAGCAGCGCGGTGTGGTCGGCGGTCGACGGCTCGAACCGGTCGCGTCCGTCAGCTAGCCGCTTGGCCGCGCGGTGGTGCAGCTGACGGCAGGTCGCGGCGGGGGAGCCGACGATCTCGGCAATGTCGTCGTAGGGCAGCTCGAACGCCTCGCGCAGCACGAACGCGGCCCGCTCCGGCGGGGACAGCCGCTCCATCAGGTGCAGGGTCGCATACGACAAGGTATCGCGAAGCTCGGCCGTCTCCTGCGGCCCGAACTCGGTGCCGGACACCGGTTCTGGCAGCCATGGGCCGACGTATGCCTCACGGGTGACCCGGGCCGAGCGGAGCTGGTCGAGGGCCAGCCGGGTCACCACCGTCACCAGGAAGGCCCTCGGCTCCTTGATCTCGGTGCGGTCGGTGCCCAGCCACCTCAGATAGGCGTCCTGCACGATGTCCTCGGCATTCCACATGCTGCCGAGCAGCCGGTAGCCCAGCCCCAGCAGTAACGGGCGGTACTCCTCGAACACCTCGGTCGGATCCTGCATGGCACCTTCCCTTTCCACGAGTCGGTGGCCGCGATCATGCGGCCCGGCGACCGGCCGTGTCCAATTCGGCGAAACCGTCAACGTAGGAGGCGTATCGGGGCCGCCAGTCCAATTGCAGCCGGGCCCGGGTGTTGTCCGCGCCGCGCAGCTCGTTCATGTACGCCACGCCCCAGCTACCGACATCCAGCCGCGCCAGCGCCGCGGGCACCTGTTTGGGGGCGGGGGCACCCAGGGTCTTCGCCAGGGCGGGCAGCCACTCGTGTAGCGGTGCCGGGGTGTCGTCGACCACGTTGAGAAACCCGTCGGTCTTCTTGTCCAGTGCCGCGGCAACCGCGGTGGCGGCGTCGTGGGCGTGGGTGAAGGAGAACACCGCCGCCCCTTCCCCCACGATGGGCATTTTGCCGGCCTGGACTTGTCGCACCAAGGATCCGTCGGCGGCGAAGATCGAGCCGGGTCCGTACAGGTGGCCGAACCTCAGGACCAGGCCGTCCGCTTCGGTGGTCAGCCGCTCCAGTTCGATCAGCGCGTCCAGTACAGGTGCGAACTGCTTGGGCGGGTGCTGCCACAGTGGGGTGTCCTCGGCCGCCGGGCCCGCGCCCGGCTGGTAGGCGTAGGCGAGGCCCTGGCTGATGATCCGCCCGACTCCGACCTCCTGGGCAGCGTCGACGAGATTGCGGGTTCCCTCGGTGCGCAGCCGGTTGGTCGCAGCGAAGTCGCGTGTCATCTTTCTCGGGTTGATCGTGCCTGGGATGGCCGTCAGCATGTTGACGACGGCGTTGGGTGCGGTGTCTCGCATCGCCCTGCTCAGCGCGGTGGGGTCGAGCGCGTCGGCCGCGGCGACCTGCACCCCTGATCGCTGTAGCGCCAGGGCGCGGTCGCCCGGACGCGACAGTGCGATGACGTCGTGGCCGACCGCTGACAGCAGCGGGAGAATCTGGCGGCCGATGACGCCTGTGGCTCCAGCGACGAGGACTCGCATGATGACTCCTATGAATCTGCCCGGTGGGAACCGGGTACTGATGATTGGCGAAGGTAGGACGGGCCAGCGATCACCCGCGTGACAATTCTTGATGTGATCTGGGTCATGTCGCCGAGGCCGCAGCCCGGCGAGCACAGGCTGTTGGTTGTGATGTGGGATGAGGTCCGGGCGGGCGGGTACCGGGTACCCGCCCGCCGCGGTTCAGGAGCAGGTCGACGCGGCAGGCTTGCCGGCGAAGCGATCCGCGGTCCAAGACAGGATGTCGGGCATTGCGCCGTCGTCGATGCCGGTCTGCCCGCCCCAGGTGTCATGCGCCAGGGTCGGGTAGGTGCGGTAGTCGATCTGCGAGCCGGTGTCACATAGTGCGGTGGCGACCTTGTCGGTGACCGGCTGCGTGGTCAACGCATCGACACCGCCCTGCAGAAGCAACACCGGGCCTGCGATCGGGCGGTTGCCGGTGCTGTTCTCGTGGAGGAAGCGGGCGAAGTTCGGCTCGGACAGGTAGTCCGGTCGAACCAGGTCTGCACCGGACAGACCGCTGTAGACGGCGGAGACCACGTCCAGGCATCCGCTGTGAGTGCTGCCGAGACGATCCAGTGCCTGCGGTGTCAGGATTCGGTCCAGTTGGACGCGCCGGTCGCTGGCCTCGGCACCCTGGGCAATCAGCGGCAAAAACCCACCCAGAGACGGCGTTTCGGCCGTGTGGGTGATCAGCGCGGTCAGGTCGGCGGCCGGTGAGGTGACCACCGCACCGAGATAACCCGGTTCCGGATGGACAGCTTGGCGTTCGGCGACGCCGAGCGCGGCTCCGCCGCCCTGAGAGTGTCCCCATAACACCCACTGGTCCGACAGGTTCGGCAGCGCCTGCCTCGCCGAGCGCACCGCGCCGATCAGGTCGTCGGCCTCGGCGGTCTTGTTGCCCAACTCGGACTCGCCGGTCGTGCCCAACCCGGCGTAGTCCGGCGCAACCACCGCGTAGCCCCGGGCGACGAACCGTGCCATCTGGTTGCCGTGGTAGAGATCTCGCATCAGCGACGGCGCACAGTCCACACCGCCACCGCTGGCGCCGTGGGTGTCGGCCACCACCGGCCAGCCGCCCTCGGGCGGGGCGCCCTGCGGCACCAGCACCACCCCGGACACCGCGATGTCGCGTCCGCCGGAGGTGCGGGAGTGGTAGAGGATCCGAGTGGCCGGGGTCTGCTTGCCGTCCACCACATAATCCGTGGTGGCCTCCTGACGGATCAATGTGCCGGTCGAAGCCCACTCGAGTGGGTCGGGTGCATCGTAGAAACCGGTGCGTGGCAACCCATTTCGGTGCTGGTGTGCCCACGCGGCCTGGCAGGCCTGGTCGCAGGGGACGGGGTCGGCCTGGGCTGGTGCGACCGGGCCGGTCAGTACCGCGCCGGCGGCAGCCAGCGCCATGGCCGAATAGCTCAGAAAACGCATGGTGTTCACCTCGAGTTGCGGGGAGCTCGAGCCTGTTGGCCCGATGTGCAGCTACAGGACGGGACAACTCCCTGCCACGTGACCGTTCCCCGACGTGATTCAGGCCACATCAGGCAGCCGGGTACCCGGCCGGCGGGCGCGTCGAACCCTCGTCTTATCTCCTCGGAAGGGGAATTGACCGTGATGAAGTACTGCACCGCGGCGACGACCGCCACGGGTGCGGTCTCCGACAGAATGGGCACTCAGTCCACCCCTCCCGCGGCGTTTGAGGCAGGGGCGGCTCGACTAGGCTCGTCGGTGATGATCGAGAAAATTCTTCCCGCTGGCGTGGCCTCGGCTGAGCTGCTGGAGTACCCGGAGGATTTGCGGCCGCATCCGGCGGAGGCGCACCTCATCGAGAAGTCGGTGGAGAAGCGTCGCCGCGACTTCATCGGTGCTCGGCACTGTGCCCGGCTGGCACTGCGGGAGCTGGGTGAGCCCGCGGTCGCGATCGGCAAGGGCGAGCGGGGCGCGCCGGTGTGGCCGCGCGGGATCGTCGGCAGCCTGACCCACTGTGACGGCTATCGCGCCGCGGCGCTGGCGCATAAGCTGCGGTTCCGCTCGATTGGCATCGACGCCGAACCGCACGGCACCCTGCCCGAGGGCGTGCTCGATTCGGTCAGCCTGCCGCCCGAGCGGGAGTGGCTGACGACCGTCGGTGGCTCCGGGCTGCACCTGGACCGCTTGCTGTTCTGCGCGAAGGAGGCCACCTACAAGGCGTGGTGGCCGCTGACCGCACGCTGGCTCGGCTTCGAGGACGCCCACATCACCTTCACCATCGATGAGAGTTCCGACGGTGCGGGCTCGGGCAGCTTCCACAGCCAGATCCTGGTGCCGGGTCAGGTCAATGACGGTGGTGCGCCACTGATTTCGTTCGACGGCCGCTGGATGATCGGTGACGGTCTCATCATCACCGCGATCGTGCACGGCTGATGGTCGACGCACTGGGCGGTCTGCTGATCGTCGACAAGGACGGCGGCTGGACCAGCCACGATGTCGTCGCGAAATGCCGGAAGCTGTTGCGCACCAAGAAGGTCGGGCACGCCGGGACACTCGATCCGATGGCGACCGGCGTGCTGGTGCTCGGTGTGGAGCGTGCCACCAAATTGCTCGGCCTGCTCACCCTCACCACCAAGGCCTACACCGCGACCATCCGACTCGGACAGGCCACCACCACCGACGACGCCGAGGGTGAGGTGCTCTCGACCACGTCGGCGACCCATCTCGCCGATGCCGAAATCGCGGCGCATACCGCGAAACTGACCGGTGATATCGAACAGGTACCGGCCACCGTCAGCGCCATCAAGGTGAACGGCGAGCGCGCCTATGCCCGCCACCGGTCCGGTGAGGAGGTGCGGCTGGCCGCCCGCCCCGTCACCGTCTCCCGCTTCGATATCCTGGCCCGCCAGGATGTTTCGGAGTTCGTCGATCTCGATGTGGTCGTCGAATGTTCCTCCGGCACCTACGTTCGTGCGCTGGCCCGCGATCTGGGCGCCGCGCTCGGCGTCGGCGGGCATCTGACCGCGTTGCGCCGCACCAGGGTCGGTCCGTTCACCCTCGAACACGCCAGAACCCTGGACGAATTGGCTGTTGCCGCCGAATCCGATGACTCGCTGCTGAGCCTGGACATCGACGCCGCCGTTCGAACCGCGTTCCCGCACCGCGATATCGACGACGAGCAGGCCGAGGATCTGCGCAACGGACGCTGGCTGGAGCCGGTCGGCATTCCCGGCGTCTGCGCCGCCATCGACCCGTCCGGTCGCGCGATCGCGCTGCTGCAGGAGAGCGGCAAGCGCGCGGCCTCGGTCATGGTCGTGCGTCCTTCGAATCTTTAACCGCGCCAAGTGGTTCCAGCGCACCGACACAGATACCGCGGAGTTCGGTGCGCGAGCAGGTCTGGTGTTCGAGCCAGTCGACCGAGAGCACGCGGACGAACGTCAGCCAGCCACGTCGGCGCGGGCCTGATCGACGAAACCGCCGAGACCCTCCTCGCCGCCGCCGACCAAGACGCCGACGGCTACCTTTCGCCCGCGGAATTCCGGGCCCTGCTGGACGCTCTCTCCAGCTGACGGCTCCACCGCGAGTGGCACAGGCGGAGTGCGAGAAGGCCACTTCAAGGTGTGCCACTCGTCGTTCTATGGGGGTTGACGTGTGTTAACTCCGGTGCGGCCGGCGGCGATACCTGGATATCGGGTGGGAGCGATGGAAAGGCCGACGGCGATGGGAATGCGGGGGATTATCCAGCGGGTGTTCGTACTCGCCGCGGTTGCGGTGGCCGCGGCAGCGTGCGGTGGTGACAACGAATCGTCACCACCGGCACGCGATGGCACCACGTGTTCCGCCGAAGCCATCGCAGCCGATCTGGACCTGTCCGGCCAACTCCTGGCCGCCACACCGACTTCGACCTCATGTGACGGCCACTGGGCAATCATGGTCTGGGACGTGCCAGGTGACAGTCAGCGCCTGGTGCGCTACGTCGGCACGAAGTGGACCACCTACGTCAACTTCCCGCACAATGTCTGCTGGTCGAATGCCGCCGCCGACGGCGTCCCCGCCGACCTGCGCCACTACTTCACCAGCCGCTAGTCGCGAGTGCCGAGCCAAATGGCTTCGGCCGCAGGGCTGCCGAGATCGATGGTCCGCTCGCCGATGCGAATCGCGATGGTGCCCGCGAAGTCTCGGCGTTCCACCACCACGATCGGGGTATCCAGCGCGATGCCGACGGAATCGAAGTATCGCAGCATATCCGGATCGGCATCGGAAATCCGTGCGACATGGCCGGATTCACCGGCGCGGAAACCGCTGAGCTGGCGGGCCGGTGGGGTGGGCACCGCGCCGTCGACCGATGGAATGGGATCGCCGTGCGGATCCCGGTCCGGATAGCCGAGTTTCGCGTCGATGCGCGCCATCAGCAGTTCGGAGACCGCGTGCTCGAGCACCTCGGCCTCGTCGTGCACCTCGTCCCAGCCATAGCCGAGTTCATTGACCAGGAAGGTCTCGAGCAGGCGGTGCCGTCGCACCATGGCGATCGCGGCGCGGCGGCCATGTTCGGTGAGGGTGATGGCACCGTACCGGGCGTGCTCGACCAACCCCTGGTCGGCGAGCTTGCGAACGGCCTCGGAGACAGTGGAGGCCGAGACGCCGATCCGCTCGGCGAGCAGCTTCGTCGACACCTTCTCCTGTGACCACTCCTGGGCGGTCCAGATCACCTTCAAATAGTCCTGGGCGACCGAGGTGAGCTCCGGCGCGATCGTCGTGGTGCTGCCGTGCGGGCCTGTGGTCTCGGTCGGCTGCGCTGCGGTGTCGGCCAGCTCCCGTCGGGTGGCGATATCTCGTTTACCGGGCACATCTTCGAGCTTATGCACATGACTCCCGGTTCACACATTCAGACACATGAACATCGCGATGCCGTTGTCCGACAGCTGTCGATCCGTCCCGCCGATCCGTAGTTTCGGCTGGTCGGACCAAGATCAGGTTCGCCGGTGTTCCGACGGCCCGTGCCGCGCCGAGCGCGTCCGAAGCTTCAGGATCCCATCTCGAGCGTTGCCAGCAGGGAAAATCATGGATCGTTGTTACTCCGCAATTGCCGGGAGGCGATCGGAGCCGGACCCGCAGTTCACCTCCTGTACACAACGGGCTCGGGGCCGGAGTGCGGATCGGCACCTCCGAATACTGTTCGCCACCCGTTTTGCGTAGGCTGCGCACTGTGCAGAGATGGCGAAGTCTCGACGATGTGCCCGCGGACTGGGGGCGGTGTGTACTCACGATCGGCGTATTCGACGGTGTGCATCGCGGCCACGCGCAGCTGATCAGCAGGGCCGTGAAGTCCGCTGCCGCGCGCGGTGTTCCGGCGGTGTTGATGACCTTCGATCCGCACCCGATGGAAGTGGTGCGTCCCGGCTCGCATCCCGCGCAGCTGACCACACTGACCCGACGCGCGGAATTGGCCGAGGAACTCGGCGTCGACGTGTTCTGCGTAATGCCCTTCACCCAAGAATTCATGAAGCTGCCCCCCGCGCGCTATGTGCACGATCTGCTGGTCGAGCGGCTTCATGTGGCCGAGGTCGTGGTCGGCGACAACTTCACCTTCGGTAAGAAGGCCGCGGGCACCATCGACACCATGCGCGAGCTAGGGGAGCGGTTCGGCTTCGAGGTCGACGGGGTCAAGCTGCTCGGCGAGCACGCGGTCACCTTCTCCTCTACCTATATCCGGGCCTGCGTCGACGCGGGTGATATGGCCGCGGCGGCCGAGGCGCTCGGTCGCCCGCATCGCGTCGAGGGCGTGGTCGTGCACGGCGACGGCCGCGGCCGTGAGCTCGGCTTTCCGACCGCGAATATCGCGCCGCCGATGTATGCCGCGATTCCGGCCGACGGGGTGTACGCGGGCTGGTTCACCGTGCTCGGACCTGGCCCGACCATCGGTACCGTGACACCGGGGGAGCGGGCGATGGCCGCGGTCTCGATCGGCACCAACCCCACCTTCTCCGGGCGTGCCCGCACCGTTGAGGCGTATGTGCTCGACGGCGAGGCCGATCTGTACGGCCAGCACGTCGCCGTGGATTTCGTCGAGCACCTACGCGGTATGCGCAAGTTCGACTCCATCGCTGAACTCCTCGAGGCCATGGGCCGCGATGTGGAGAACACCCGCAAGGTGCTCGCCGCCGCCGACTGATGTTCCCGACGGCGGATTCGCTCGCGCGATTCGATACGACATACCGAATTCGATCCGGAATATCGATCCGGTAGGGTGGATCCTCGGGTTTGCTGCGGTCCGCGGCGGCACCCGATCCGGGTATCCGGAATTCCGAGCGCGGTACTGAGAAATAGGAGTGGATGCCCCATGGCACTGACCACCGAGCAGAAGTCGGCAATTCTCGCCGAGTACGGCCTGCACGAGAAGGACACCGGTTCGCCGGAAGCCCAGATCGCGATGCTGTCCAAGCGGATCGCCGACCTCACCGAGCACCTGAAGGTGCACAAGCACGATCACCACACCCGCCACGGTCTGCTCGCGCTGATCGGCCGCCGTCGTCGGCTCTCGAAGTACCTGCAGAAGAGCGACATTGCGCGTTACCGTTCGCTGATCGAGCGCCTGGGTCTGCGTCGGTAACTGTGTTTGATTTGCAGCGCCTGCGGCGCTGCGTGTTCGCGGCCCCCCGATGTCTCGCGTCCGACCCTTTCGAGCGACCTGCGAGCAGTCGCTAGCGGTGCCGTCGAGACTCGCGACTACGTCGCATGCGCTTCGACGGCTCGGACGCGAGACGGGCCGCGAACGTCGCTCGTAGGACTCGCTCTGTGGTGGCCGGTTGGGCGGGCAGCGCTCGACACGCTGCTTAGCCGAGGCGGTAGATCACCCGGCCAACGGGGAGACGTACAATCTCCCCGTTGGCTATTTGTGTATGAGGGGTTTGGTCGTAGCGCCTGCTGGCAGGTCGCTCGAAATGGTCGGCTCCGGTTTGCACGACAACAAGACAGCCGTATGCACCCGTCGCGTGGCGTCGGTCTTCGGTAGTGGCCCCCCGGTGGCCGTAGCGACTGTTTGCAGGTCGCTCGAAATGGTCAGTACCGGCGGGCTTCGATCGATGACCGCCTCCGCGTCGCCGTTTCCAAGGGGAATCGGCCGGGTGTGCGCGTCGCAGCCAGGAGGGTTGCCGCGCGTCCGTATCCGGTACGGCTGACGATAGCTGGGTCGCGCCCGATGGCGCTGGACCCAGCGAAGACGAGAGGTTGAGAGAAGAAAAATGTCCGAAACAACTACATCTTCGGCCATCGAGGTCGAACCCGGTGTGTTCGAGTCCGTCGCGCTGATCGACAACGGCAGCTATGGCACCCGCACCGTCCGCTTCGAGACCGGCCGCCTGGCCCGTCAGGCCGCTGGTTCGGTCGTCGCCTACCTGGACGACGAGACCATGCTGCTGTCCGCCACCACCGCGGGCAAGCACCCCAAGGATCAGTTCGACTTCTTCCCGCTGACGGTCGACGTCGAAGAGCGCATGTACGCCGCGGGCCGCATCCCGGGTTCGTTCTTCCGTCGTGAGGGCCGCCCCTCCACCGACGCGATCCTGACCTGCCGCCTGATCGACCGCCCGCTGCGCCCGTCGTTCGTCGACGGCCTGCGCAACGAGATCCAGGTCGTGGTCACGGTGCTGAGCCTGGACCCGAACGATCTGTACGACGTAGTGGCCATCAACGCCGCGTCCGCGTCCACCCAGATCTCGGGCCTGCCGTTCTCCGGCCCCGTCGGCGGCGTACGCGTCGCGCTGATCGACGGTCAGTGGGTCGCTTTCCCGACCGTCGAGCAGCTCGAAGGCGCGGTCTTCGACATGGTGGTCGCCGGCCGCGTTGTCGAGTCCGGTGATGTCGCGATCATGATGGTCGAGGCGGAGGCCACCGATAAGGTCATCGCGTTGGTCGCGGACGGTGCGCAAGCGCCGACCGAAGCCGTGGTGGCACAGGGCCTCGAGGCCGCCAAGCCGTTCATTGCCCGCCTGTGCAAGGCGCAGCAGGATCTGGCCTCGCTGGCCGCCAAGCCGACCGAAGAGTTCCCGCTCTTCCCGCCGTACGCGGCCGATGTCTACGAGGCCGTCGAGGGCACCGCCAAGCGTGAGCTGGGCGAGGCGCTGAGCATCGCCGACAAGCAGGAGCGCGAGGCCAAGATCGACGAGATCAAGGCCGATGTGCTCGCCCGCCTCGGCGACGATTTCGAGGGCCGCGAGAAGGAACTGGGCGCCGCCTTCCGCTCGGTCACCAAAAAGCTGGTGCGCCAGCGCATTCTGACCGACGGCTTCCGCATCGACGGTCGCGGTCTGGCCGATATCCGCGCGCTGTCGGCCGAGGTCGCGGTGGTCCCGCGGGCGCACGGTTCGGCGCTGTTCGAGCGTGGCGAGACCCAGATCATGGGCGTCACCACCCTCGACATGGTCAAGATGGCCCAGCAGGTCGACTCGCTCGGCCCGGAGACCAGCAAGCGCTACATGCACCACTACAACTTCCCGCCGTTCTCCACCGGTGAGACCGGTCGCGTCGGTTCGCCGAAGCGGCGCGAGATCGGCCACGGCGCACTGGCCGAGCGGGCGCTGATTCCGGTGCTGCCCAGCCAGGAAGAGTTCCCGTACGCCATCCGTCAGGTTTCGGAGGCGTTGAGCTCCAACGGTTCCACCTCGATGGGGTCGGTCTGCGCCTCTACCCTGTCGCTGCTGAACGCCGGTGTGCCGCTCAAGGCGCCGGTCGCCGGTATCGCCATGGGCCTGGTGTCGGACACCATCACCAACGACAAGGGTGAGGCCGAGGTCCGCTACGTCGCCCTGACCGACATCCTCGGCGCCGAGGATGCCTTCGGCGATATGGACTTCAAGGTCGCGGGTACGCCGGACTTCGTCACCGCGCTGCAGCTGGACACCAAGCTGGACGGCATCCCCTCGCAGGTGCTGGCCGGTGCGCTGAGCCAGGCGCACGACGCCCGCACCACCATCCTGGAGGTCATGGCCGAGGCCATCGCCACCCCGGACGAGATGAGCCCGTACGCACCGCGCGTCACCGCGATCAAGATCCCGGTCGACAAGATCGGTGAGGTCATCGGCCCGAAGGGCAAGGTGATCAACCAGATCACCGAGGAGACCGGCGCCAACATCTCCATCGAGGATGACGGCACCGTGTACGTCGGTGCGACCAATGGCCCTGCGGCTCAGGCGGCGATCGATCAGATCAACGCCATCGCGAACCCGCAGCTGCCGAAGGTCGGCGAGCGCTTCCTGGGCACGGTCGTCAAGACCACCGCCTTCGGCGCGTTCGTCTCGCTGCTGCCGGGCCGTGACGGCCTGGTGCACATCTCCAAGCTGGGCAACGGCAAGCGTGTGGCCAAGGTCGAGGACGTGGTGAACGTCGGCGACAAGCTGCGCGTGGAGATCGCCGATATCGACAACCGCGGCAAGATTTCGCTGGTTCCGGTCGACGAGAACGCCGACGAGCCCGCGGCGGCCGAGACCGTTGATGCGGGCACGGCGGAGACCGAGTAGTACTTGTCTCTGTGACGAAGAAGAAGACGGCAACCCCTCTGCTCCGCGGCGAGCAGGGGGGTTCGTCTCTGGAGCTGCGGATGGATCAGATGCGGGGCACCGACGCCGGTGTAAGGCGGACCGTGCTACCCGGCGGACTGCGCGTGGTCACCGAACACGTGCCCGGTGTGCGCTCGGCATCGATCGGCGTCTGGGTCGGCGTCGGCTCACGCGACGAGGGACCTACGGTCGCGGGCGCCGCGCACTTCCTGGAACATCTGCTGTTCAAGGCGACTCCGACGCGTTCGGCGCTGGATATCGCTCAGGCGATGGACGCGGTCGGCGGTGAGCTCAACGCGTTCACCGCGAAGGAGCAGACCTGCTACTACGCCCATGTCCTCGACGAGGATCTGCCGCTGGCCGTTGACATGGTCTCCGATGTGGTGCTCAACGGTCTGTGCCGGGCCGAGGATGTGGATGTCGAGCGGCAGGTGGTGCTCGAGGAGATCGCCATGCGCGACGACGACCCCGAGGATCTGGTCGGCGACGCGTTCCTGTCCGCACTCTTCGGCGACCATCCGATCGGACGCCCGGTGATCGGTTCGATCGAAACCATCGAGGCGATGAATGCCGCGCAGCTGCGCGGTTTTCATCTGCGGCGCTACCGGCCGGACCGGATGGTGGTCGCGGTCGCGGGCAACGTGGAGCACGACCACACCGTGGAACTGGTGTACCGCGCCTTCGAGAACCGGCTCGACCCGGGCGCCGAGCCCGCGCGACGGCGCGAGGGCCGGTTCCGGCCGCACAGCACACCCGAGCTGCACTGGAACCACCGCGAAAGCGAACAGGCGCATCTGGCCTTCGGCGTGCGGGCCTTCGGGCGGCACGAGGGGGAGCGGCGCTGGCCACTGTCGGTGCTCAACACTGTTGTCGGCGGCGGCCTGAGTTCGCGTCTGTTCCAGCGCATTCGGGAAGAACGCGGACTGGCGTACTCGGTGTACTCCAGCGTGGACACCTTCGCCGATACCGGCGCGTTCTCGGTGTACATCGGGTGCCAGCCGGAAAATCTCGGCAAGGTGGCGACACTGGCGCACGGCGTGCTGGAAGAGGTCGCGGCCAATGGGATCACCGACGCGGAATGCGCGCGGGCCAAGGGTTCGTTGCGCGGCGGGCTGGTACTGGGGCTGGAGGATTCGGCCTCGCGGATGAACCGGATCGGCCGCAGCGAACTGAGTTACGGCAATCACCGCAGCGTCTCCGAGACGTTGACCCGCATCGATGCGGTGACCACCGATGAGGTTTCGGCGATCGCGCGCACGCTGCTCGCGCGTCCGTTCGCGGCTTCGGTGGCCGGGCCCTATCGCCGGACTCGGGAATTGCCCGCCGCGGTGCGGCGCTTGGTGGCGAGCTGAGGTAGCTCCGGCGGTGGCCGGAGCTCTGTGCTTCGGCCATTGATCTGCCGCCTATCAGTCGTTGCGGGCGCGGTTGGCGGCCTCGACGATCGAGGGCAGCAGGCCGGGCAGGGCGTTGTCGAGATCCTCGGCGCGCAGGCGCTGACAGGTCTGGCCGTCGATAATCAGTCGCTCGATGACACCGGCTTCGCGCAGAATCTTGAAGTGGTGCGTGGCGGTCGACTTGTTGATCACCTCGTAGAGCGCGGCGCAGCGCATCGCGGTGCCCGCATTGCTCAGTCGGCGCACCATCTCCAGCCGGACCGGATCCTGGAGTGCGCCGAGTACGGCGGGTAACGACGCCACCGGCGGCGCCTCGGTGGCCGATTCCTTGGTTTCGGTCATGATCTACCTCACAGTGGTTTGATGACCATCATACCGGCTGTATCGTCTCTATCGGTTCGATAATCATCAAACTTACCTGATCGGGGATCCGATGGCAGCGACAATGACAGTGGCGGCCGACCAGCACACCTCTCAGCGCTGGGCCTATGCGCTGATTCTGGCGGCCAGCGGAGTGGCGCTCGGCGTCTCCGGCGTACCTGCGCCGCTCTACGGCATGTATCAGAAGCAATGGCATTTCTCGCCGCTGACGACGACATTCGTCTTCGCGGTCTACGCGTTCGCGGCGCTGGCCGCGGTGCTGGTTTCCGGGCGGATCTCCGATGTGGTCGGCCGCAAACCGGTGCTGCTCGGTGCGTTCGCGACAATGATCATCGGCCTCGTGGTGTTCCTGCTGGCCGATAACGTCGCGATGCTGCTGGTGGCGCGGGCGCTGCACGGTTTGGCGGTCGGCTCGACGGTGGTCGCCGGTGCCGCGGCGCTGCTGGATCTGCGGCCCGAACGCGGTGCGCGATCCGGTCAGCTCAGCGGAGTCGCGTTCAATGTCGGTATGGCCGTGGCGATTCTGGGTTCGGCCGTGCTGGCGCAGTACGCGCCGCATCCACTGCGCATGCCCTATGTGGTCATCACCGTGGTGTGCCTGCTCATCGGCCTCGGTGTCGTCGCGCTGCGCGAACCGCACACCGCCCGGATCGCCGGTCGCATCAGGATCGCGAAACCGGCTGTGCCGCAGGAGATTCGCAGTGACTTCTGGTTCTCGGCGCTGGGCGTGATGGCGGCCTGGTCGGTGCTCGGCGTGCTGCTGTCGCTGTATCCATCGCTCGCCTCGGCGGAGACCGGCATCCACAATCTGGTCTTCGGTGGCGCGGTGGTCGCCTCGACTGCGGTGGCCGGTGCCGCGGCCCAGCTGTTCGCGACCGGAATTCCGGCGCGGCGCGCGGCGATCGGCGGTGACACCGGTATGGCGGTGGCGCTGGTGCTCACGGTGCCTGCGCTGCACACCGGCAACTGGGTGGTGGTGCTGCTGGCCGGCGTGCTGCTCGGTGCGACCTTCGGGCTCGGGTTCGGTGGTTCGCTGCGGCATCTGTCCGAGGTTGTGCCGCAACACAAGCGGGGCGAGACCATGTCGGCGTACTACCTGCTCGCCTACACGGCTATGGCGCTGCCGACCATTCTGGCCGGTTGGGCGGCCACCGAGTGGGGACTGAGCGAGGTGTTCCCGTGGTTCGTCGGCGTTGTCGCGCTGGCCTGCTTGGCCGCGGCCGGGCTCGGGCTGCGCCGGAATCGGGAAGCGGCTCCACAGGGCGCGTGATCGGCGGTGCGTCCCGCCGGGCGTTAATCCGTTGCTGCGCGAGCGACTTCGATCGAGTATGCATGGGTGATCAGCGTGCGCCGACTGGGCGATTCGGATTGGCGGATCTACCGTGACCTGCAACTGGCGTCATTGACCGATGCGCCGGACGCGGCGTGGCTCACCTACGACGAGGCCGCGCGGCGCTCCGAAGCGGATTGGCGGGACAACCTCTATCGTCGGCACGGATTCCGGCGGACCGGTCGGCGGCAGGTGATACCGCGGGATGCGTCGCTGATCGAAGTCGAGATGGTGGTCGGGCTCGGCGCGGATGGCGGGCAGTCGAAAACGCAAGGGGCGCAGATCTAGCCGATCTTGTCCGGTAGTCCGCGAGCGACAACCCGGCTACCATGCGCTAATGCGATGGGGGCGGTTGGGCGACCGACTACACCGCGCGGCATTGTTGCTCGCGGTATTGGCTGCGGTGGTTGGTGGGTTGGCGATTGCCGGGCTGACCTGGTGGTTGTTGTGGTGGTTCCTCGGCGCGAAGTCCGAGACGCCGAATCAGTTGGACCTCACCAAGATCGCGCTGTCGGTGGCGGCCGGGGTGGGTGGCGCGGTCGCGTTGGTGGTGGCATACCGGCGGCAGCGGGATCTGGAGCGGGGACGATTCGCGGAGCTGTTCGGGGCTGCGGCGCGGCAGTTGGGGGATGCGGATGCGGCGGTGCGGATCGCCGGGGTCTATGCGATGGCGGGGGTGGCCGATGAGTTCTCCGCGCCGAGTCGGCGACAGCAGTGCATCGACGTGCTGTGCGGGTACCTGCAGCTGCCGTACGACCCGGTCGCAGGCGCGAATCACCTTGTCTCGCGGGCCGAGTCGGCGGAGGAAGCCGGGACCAAGGTCGAGCGGGTCTACCAGTTCCGGCAGAACGATCGGGAGGTGCGCCGCGCCATCGTCCGCGTGATCGCCCAGCACCTGAGACCGTCCGTGGACATCTCGTGGTCGGCGTGCAACATCACCTTCAACGGCGCGGTGCTGGAGAAGGTCGATTTCCGGGACGCGGCGTTCTCGGGGCGGCACACATCGTTCGCCGGGGCGACGTTCATCGGGCCGTCGACTTTCGAGCGCGCGCGGTTCGACGGACACCATCTCACCTTCCGCGGCGCGACCTTCCGGGACGGCCCGGCGCTGTTCGACCACGCGACGTTCGATACCAGCCGCATCGAAAAGCGGGAACCGGCAGGCATTGGCACCACCTTCGCCGATGTCACTTTCGAAAGTTCGGTGTCGTTCGAGAGTGCGGCGTTCCATGGCCCGCGCACCAACTTCAGCGGTGCCCGCTTCCTCGGCGCGCGAACCTCGTTCCAGGAGGCAGAGTTCCGTGCGGAGCTGACCTCGTTCGAGCGCGCGGTACTGGACGGCGAACACATCGCCTTCGACCGCGCCGAATTCGTCGGCCCCCGTATCACATTCACGGGTGCACAGTTCTTGGCCACGCTCACCGCATTCGACGAGGCGCGGCTGGGCGCATCGAATCGACTGCGGAACAGGGGCACTCGGGAAACAGACTTCTCGCACGCCGAACTGCATGGCGGCGTCCGCTTTCCGCGCGCGGTCCTGGGCGGTCGTACCGTTGATTTCACCGAGGTCGACTTCTTCGGTGATATCTCCTTCCTCGGGACCCGCTTCGCCGCCCAGGAGATCCATTTCGATCGCCCGAGGGCCTGGGTGGGCACCCACTTCGACTGGGATGACGCGCCGACCCGCAAACCGACCAGCGTCAAACCCAATCCGTGGCCGCCCGCCCCCACGAGCCCGACGCCGCCGGTCTGATATCAGACGCGCACCTTCGCATAGGGCCGTTTCTCGGCGCCCGTCCATTCGACCAGGTAGTCGGTCCAGTTCTCGCCGTCGTTGTAGCGGGCGAGGATCGCGCGGTGGAACGAGGTCGGGGCGACGTCCCGATGGACGTCGCCCCGACGGGTGTTATGTCGGCCAGCCGCCGTAGGGGACGGTGATCAGCTCCATGAAGTGGCCGTTGGGGTCTTTGAAGTAGACGCCGCGGCCGCCGTCGTTGTGGTTGATCACGTTGACCCCGCGTTGCTGGGGGTCGGCCCAGTGATCCAGTTTGTAGCGCTGGATCTTGGCGTACGCCTCGTCGAACTCCGGCTCGGAGATCAGAAAGGCGTAATGCTGCGGTTGGATTTCGGTGACCGGCGGCGGGGCCTTCGCGAAGTCGAAGGTCGCGCCATTATCCGTGGGAAGGGGGATGAACGGACCCCATTCCGTTCCGATTTCCAAACCCAGGATGTCCGCCCAGAATTCGGCGGTCACCCGATTGTCGTGACAGGCGACAATGGTGTGATTGAACTGTACAGAGCGCATCGCGTAGCGATTCCGTGAGGGGTGGTGGTCGGGCGGCGGGTGGGCCAGGGGATTTCTCCTTGTGTCGTGACGGTCCCGACCCCGGGCTCGGTACAAGGCGGCCTACGGGAGCACCGTCACGGGCACCGAGGTTAGCGAATCACTTTCTACCGTGCCACCCCGGCGTGATCGGGACCATATTTCCTCGACCGTGTCGCAGGCTGTGACCCGCTTCGCTGTCTGTGACGGCGCGCGGTAGCGTCGGTGGAATGAAGATTCGAGGGGCGGTCCTGGAGCGGATCGCAGCGCCCGTGCCGTTCGCCGAGTCGGCGCCGATCACCGTCTGCGAGTTGGACCTCGGCGAACCCGGCCCGGGTGAGCTGCTGGTCCGGATCGAGGCGGCCGGGCTGTGTCATTCGGACCTGTCGGTGGTGGACGGAAACCGCGTGCGACCGGTGCCGATGCTGCTCGGACACGAGGCAGCGGGCATCGTCGAGGCGGTGGGGCCCGGCGGCAGTGATCTCGCGGTGGGGCAGCGCGTCGTGATGACCTTCCTGCCGCGCTGCGGGGAGTGCGCGGGCTGCGCTAGCGAAGGGCGGACGCCGTGTGGGCCCGGCAGCGTCGCCAACAATGCCGGTGAGCTGTTGAACGGTGGGCGGCGGCTGCACCGCGACGGCGCGCAGGTGCACCATCACCTCGGTGTATCCGCGTTCGCCACGTACGCCGTCGTCGATCGCCGATCGGTGGTTCCGGTCGATGCCGATGTGCCGCCCGAGGTCGCGGCGGTGCTCGGATGCGCCGTGCTCACCGGTGGGGGTGCGCTGCTCAATTCCGCGAAACCCGGTCCGGCGGATCGGATCATGGTCGTCGGGCTCGGCGGTGTCGGTATGGCGGCGGTGCTCGTCGCGCTGTCACTGGGGGAGCACGAGGTGATCGCCGTCGACACGGTTCCGGAAAAGCTCGCTCTGGCAAGGGAACTCGGTGCAAGCGCCGCCTATACTCCGGCCGAACTCGCCGAGCAGGGCGTCCTCGCGGAGGTGGTGGTCGAGGCCGCGGGCAATATCCGGGCCTTCGAAACCGCCGTCGCCGCAACAGGTCCGGGCGGCACGACCGTCACTGTCGGTCTGCCCGCCCCCGATGCCCGCGCGAGTATCTCGCCGTTGGCTCTGGTTGCCCAGGGGCGCACCATCATCGGCAGCTACCTCGGCTCGGCGGTGCCGTCCCGGGATATCCCGGAGTACGTTCGCATGTGGCGCGAGGGGCGTCTGCCCATCGAGAAGCTGGTGTCGTCGCATGTCGGGTTGGATGAAATCAACCACGCGATGGACGAACTCGCCGCAGGGCATGCGCTGCGTCAGGTGATCGTCTTCGAGTAGTCGCGATCGTCGAGTGCGTCGACGAATCGTGCCAGCAGTCGCGCGAATTCCTTGCGTTCGCGGTCGGTCCAATCCGACATCGCCGCCGCCATTGCGGTGCGACGCCCATCGCGTGCCGCTGCGACTACGTCCTGTCCGGCGGGGGTGAGGCGCAGAACGGTTCGTCTGCCGTCGTGCTGATCGGCCACCCGTTCCAGATGGCCGGATGACACTGCCTGGGCGACAAGGCGACTCGCGCGTGGCTGGTCGACACCCAGTGTGGGAGCGAGGGTTCCGACGGTCGCCGCACCGGAATCGGCTACCGCGTCGAGCACTCTGAAGACGGCGATGGGAACCGGTGAGTCCTTGCCCAGTGCGCCGCGAGTCTGCCGCCGCCGAATCCGGACCATCGCCGCTTCGACGGCCTTGGTGACCGCATCGTGCTCTTCCATTCTCTCCACTTTCATGTCATATTACATATAGTTGTAATTCTACATGCTTTGGAGGAACGATGGCAGGCCACCGCCCGATCGGTTACTGGCTCAAGGAACTCGATCGCCTGATCAACGCACGATTCGAAGACGATCTCGCCGCCGCCGGTCTGTCCCGTCGGCACTGGCAGATGCTGAACTCGCTGGCCGAAGGCCCGCGCCCGGCCGCCGAGGTCCGCGACGGTCTCGCACCGTTCTGGAACGACTCGTCGGAGTGGGATATTCAGCTCGCCCACCTGGTGGATCGCGGCGATATCGCCGACGACTCCGGCACCCTCGCCCTGACCGAAACGGGTCACACCACCCATCAGCAAGCCTTCGGCCTGATCGGCAAGCGCCGCCGCGCAATGCTCGACGGCATCACCGACGAGCAATACATCGAGACCGTCCGGCTACTGGAAAAGATGGCCGCCAACATGTCTGGCGCCGGCCCTTCGGACTAGCCGCCGGTGGGCCGTAGAGGCCGGTACTGGTAAACGTCGTGGTCGCGGAGGAAGGCTGCCGCACGCTCCTACGGTAGGGAAAAACTTTCCATACGCAAACATGCGCATATAGCAATGTGAATCACTCTAGGTCAGCGGACTGTGCCGCGAGCAGGGTCGATAGGCTTGCGGGGACATAGGTGGAACGAGGAGGTGCGGTGACCATTCGGGTCGGAGTGCTCGGGGCACGCGGGAAAGTCGGTCAGGCGATCTGCGCGGCGGTGCAGGCGGCGGCCGATCTGGAGTTGGTCGCGACCGTCGACAAGGACGATTCGCTCGAGGCGTTCACCGAATCCGGTACGCAGGTGGTCGTCGACTTCACCAATCCCGATGTGGTGATGGGGAACCTGAAGTTCCTGGTGGAACGCGGGATTCATGCGGTCGTCGGTACCACCGGATTCGATGATGCGCGCCTGGACGAGGTGCGCGGCTGGCTGGCCGGGCGACCGGAGACCGGCGTGCTGATCGCTCCGAACTTCGCCATCGGCGCGGTGCTGTCCATGCGTTTCGCCGAGCAGGCGGCCCGGTTCTTCGAATCGGTCGAGGTCATCGAACTGCACCACCCGAACAAGCTCGACGCCCCCTCGGGCACCGCCTACCGCACCGCGGGCCTGATCGCCGCCGCGCGGAACAAGGCCGGAGTCGGTCGCAGTCCCGACGCCACCACCCAGGAGCTCGAAGGTGCGCGCGGCGCCGACGTCGACGGCGTGCGGGTGCATTCGGTGCGGCTGGCCGGGCTCGTCGCCCACCAGGAGGTGCTCTTCGGTACCCAGGGCGAAACTCTCACCATTCGTCACGACTCCATCGACCGCTCGTCCTTCGCCCCCGGAGTCCTGCTCGGCGTCCGCGAAATCGCGAATCGCCCCGGCCTCACCGTCGGGCTCGACCCGTTCCTGGATCTGTGACACAGCCGGAACCGGTCGAGCCGGAAGCCGACTCTCGCGGTACCGAGGTCCGCAAGGTCGTCGCGCTCGTCGCGGCCCTGGTCGTCGTGCTCGGCTTCTACTTCCTGCTGCTCGGCCGCATCGCGATCAGCCTGATCGGCACAGGTGACGCCGCCGCCGTCATCATCGGTATCGGCGTTCTGATCCTGCCGTTGCTCGGCGTCTGGATCGTCTTCGCCACCGTCCGCGCCGCCCTGTCCCATCAACACCTGGCCCGCCGCATCCACGACGAGGGCCTCGAACTCGACACCTCCGACCTGCCGCGCCGCCCCTCCGGCCGCATCGAACGCGCCGCCGCCGACGAACTGTTCAACCAGGTCAAGCAGGAATGGGAAGCCGACCCCGACAACTGGCGCGTCTCCTACCGCCTCGCCCGCGCCTACGACTATGCCGGAGACCGCACCCGCGCCCGCGAAACCATGCGCCGCGCAGTCGCCTTGGAAAAACTGGACCACTGACCACAGAGAATCTGGACAACCGATCACCATGCGCTGGTCCGGGCAAACGTCGAGAAGTGACCGGCACCAGCACATTCTCGTTGGCTGGATATGCTGTGCATCCTCTTCGATGAGGCGCAGTATGGTGCTGTGGAGATGACAGCTGTGCGCATCGACAAACCAGACGATCTGAATGTCATCATCGGGCAGGCCCATTTCATCAAGACCGTCGAGGACCTGCATGAGGCGCTGGTTGGGACCAGTTCGCATCTGAGATTCGGGCTGGCGTTTTGCGAGGCGTCCGGTCCGCGCCTGGTCCGCTGCTCCGGCAATGACGATGATCTGGTCGAACTTGCCACGAAGAGCGCGGTTGCGGTCGGGGCCGGGCATTCGTTCATCGTTTTTCTGCGCGAGGGATATCCGGTCAATGTGCTCAATGCGGTGAAGCAGGTTCCGGAAGTCTGCGGAATCTTCTGTGCGACGGCCAATCCCGTCGATGTGTTGATTGCCGAGACGGAGTTGGGCAGAGGAATCGTCGGCGTGGTCGACGGGGGTGCGCCGCTGGGCGTCGAGAACGCCGACGACCAGGCAGATCGTCGACAGCTGCTGCGCCAGATCGGCTACAAGCTGTAGCGGCTACGCGAGCCGCAGAATCGAAACTCCCCCATACACAGAACAGTCCCCGGTAGTCTCCATCGAATCCATGAGTCACAACCGTCGCTGACAACTCCGATATTCAACTGGCTTGCCGGGGGCCTGGCCAGATCCTAAAAAGTGTCTCCGATATCGTCGGACGTCTCCTCCGACAGTTCGGCGCTTTCCGGTGTTCTGGTGTTCAGTTAATTCTCCTCCGTATTTGTCGCCAGTCAATAGCCACGCGCTCCTGAATATGGCTGTTTCGACCCCAATGGCGTGCAACCGTCCCACCGCTAACTCGGGTGCCGCAGTACGCTGCTCGATGTGCCTCGGCTGCTGATCATTCACCACACTCCATCGCCACATATGCAGGCGATGTTCGAGGCGGTTGTCGCCGGGGCGACCGATCCGGAGATCGAAGGTGTCGAGGTCGAGCGCCGCGCCGCATTGGCGGTCACCGCGAGTGATGTGCTGGATGCCGATGGTTATCTGCTCGGCAGCCCGGCGAACCTGGGCTATATGTCCGGTGCGCTCAAGCATGCGTTCGACACCTTCTACTACCCGTGTCTGGACTCGACAAGCGGTCGTCCGTTCGGTTTCTATCTGCACGGCAATGAGGGCACCGAGGGCGCGGAGCGCGGCGTGGTCAGCGTGACCACCGGCCTCGGCTGGGCGAAAGTGGCCGCGCCGGTCATCGTGATGGGCCCGCCGTCCAAGGACGATATTCAGCGTTGCTGGGAGCTCGGAGCAACTGTCGCGGCGCAGCTCATGGGGTAATCGACCGGCCCCCGATTTTTGGTGTCTGACTGGTCATCGGGGGCGACGGGCATACTACGAGGTGACGTTGTAGCGGTGGGGATGTGGACGAGTTTGCTCGGGAACGGAGTATCGAGGTGATGTGGGCCGAAGGGGGCGAAACAGCACCGCGCCGGATCGGGCTGGTCGAAGACCACGAATCGGTGGCGATCGGGCTTGCCGCGATGCTGGCGCCGGAACCCGATCTCGATCTGGTGCTGACCGCGGGGACCGTGCCGGAACTGCTCGCGGCGGCGGCGAACAGCCCGTCGCCGGCGACCACTGGCAGCTCGCTCGACACACGGCTGGATCTGGTCGTCCTCGATCTGCGGCTGGCCGATGGGTCCTCGCCGGAGGACAACGTGCGCGCGCTGCGCAACCGGGGAATCGAAGTCCTGGTGTTCACCGGCGCGGATAACGCGTTCCTGGTGCGCGCCGCCGCGAAGGCCGGTGTGCTCGGGGTGGTGCGCAAATCCGAGGATGTGCCGACAGTGGTCGCCGCGGTGCGCCGCGCGGCCTCGGGCGAGCAGGTCGTGACCACCGACTGGGCCGCCGCCATCGACGGCGATCCGCAGCTGTCCGACGTGGGCCTGAGCCCGCGTCAGGAAGAGGTACTCACGCTCTACGCATCCGGTGAGAAGGCCTCGCGCGTCGCGCGCTTGACCGGACTCTCCGAGCAGACCGTCAACGACTATCTGGGGCGCATCCGGCAGAAATACGCCGATGCGGGTCGTCCGGCTCCCACCAAGACCGACCTCTACAAGCGGGCGGTAGAGGACGGATGGTTACCGGTTCCCGAGCGGCATCCCCGCGGATGACCGCGTCCAGCATGCTGGACACCCCACCCACAGCGGGCTCCGCCTCGCTCGACCCATTCCGGGTGAGTCGCTGGCGCCGTGCGCTGGCCATGTCCAGGCAAAAGATTGTCGAGGCCGCCTCGGATCGCATTCTGCGGCGGCTGGGTCTGGCGATCGGCATCGCCGGCGTGATCGTCGCGATCGTCGAATTGCCCGATATCGCCGACCAGGCCAAATTCATCTCCGGCCCGTGGTCCATCCTGGTGGTCGGGGTGGCGCTGGGGTGGTTCCCGGTGCTCGCGGTCGTGTCGATCACGATGGGCCCCAAGGTGATTCGGATGGTCGCGGGCGCGGCCGCGGTGAGTTACCTCGCGGCACTGGCCACCATGCCGTTCATCTACGCCGTGCCACCGACCGACACCTCGTCGGTCTGGATGTATCGGGTGCTCGCGCTCGGTGTGCTCGCGGCGGTGCTGGCTTGGCGTGCGTCGCTGGCCGTCACCTATCTGCTGGTCGCCACGGCGACGGGCGCGCTGGCGAATCGGTATGTGATGTCCGACCCGACGGCCTGGTCGCTGGTCGGTGACTTCGCCAGGGCCGCGGGTTTGTGCGCGCTGTTCCTGTGGTGTTGCATCTACGCACTCGCCGCGGCGGCGCGGGTGGACCGGGAGTCGGTGATCGCGAGCAGGCGCGCGGCCGCGGTGGCCGGTGCGGCGGCCCGGGATCGGGAACGTGCCCGTTTCGCCGCGCTGATCCACGATGCGGTGCTGTCGACGCTGCTCGACGCCTCGCGCGCCGGCGCCGAGTCACCGGTGCTGCGCCATCAGGCCGAACGCACGCTGGAACAACTCGACGAATGCCGCGGCGCCAATACCGAACCCGACCGGCTGGACGCGCAGTCGGCGATCGGTTTTCTGCGCTCGGCGGTATACGAGGTGAATCCGGGTATCCGGTTCACCGCCCGGCGCTGGGCCGGACTCGATGATCTGCGGCTGCCGGTGCACGCGGCGGGCACCATCGCCGCCGCACTCGCCGAGGCGGCGCGAAACAGCCTGCGCCACGCCACTGTTCCGGGCCGCGCCGTGCAGCGCACCGTCACAGTGACGATCAGCGCGGGTGGTATCCGAGTCGTATTCCGTGATGACGGAGCGGGTTTCGATCTGGACCGGGTTTCCGCCGACCGGCTGGGCGTCTCGGTGAGCATCCTCGGCCGGATGCGCCAGCTCGCGGGTGGGGCCGGATTCGTGGAGTCCCAACCGGGGGAGGGAACGACAGTGACCTTGGTCTGGGGTGGCGATGGCTGACACCGGCAATGAGTTCGGGCTGCGGGATCTGCTCGGGCTGCGCGACCGCTCCGCCTGGCTGTTCCTGGTTATTTTCGAAGTGACGATCGTGCTGTACATGATGCGCAACTTCGCTGAATCGCCGGTGCTTCTGGCCACGACCGCGCTGATATTGCTGGTCGGGGCCGGGGTGGTGGTCCTGGTGGTTCCGGTCGATCCGCTGCCCCTGCCCGCCGCTGTCGCGGTGGCCGCGGCCGGACCGATCGCGACCGCGCTGACCACTGTCGCTATCGACTACGGCATGTCCAAACAGGTGTGGACCGCATTCGCCTCCTCCTATGTCCTGGCGGTATTGGTGCTGCGCGGCCGATTGGGCGCGGCCTGGTGCGGTGTCGCCGGGATCGCGGCGGTGATCGCGGTGGTCGGCGCGACGACCGGGCTGCGCGTGGTCGTCGGATCCATCGTGCCGATCGCCACGGTGGCCGGGGTCTCGATCGGCGCGGCCGTGATGCGCCCGATGCAGCGCTCGCTGCGGCTATTGCGGGAAGAGGCGACCATGCGTGCGGCCGCCGAGGCGACCATGGCCGCGCAGAACGGCGAGCGGGACCGGCAGTTGGCCCGGCTCGACAAGGTGGCCCGGCCGATTCTGGAACGCATTGCCGACGGTGCCGAGCTCTCCGCGGGCGAGCGCGAAGAGTGCAGGCTGCTCGAGGCCGAGTTGCGCGACGGATTGCGCGCGCCACAGTTGGTGACCGACGAGTTGAGCAGTGCCGCGCGCGGCGCACGTTCGCGTGGGGTCGAGGTGGTGCTGCTCGATGACGGCGGTTTCGCCGGGGTGCCGAAGTGGGTGCGCCAGCAGGTGATCGAGTCCGCGACCAGGGAATTGGATGCGGCCAATGCCGGTTCGGTGACCGTCCGGGTGCTGCCGATGGGCCGCCGGGTGCTGGCGACGGTCCTCGCGAACGCGCCGGATCGGGATCGGCGCACCGAGATCGATACCGCGGGCGAGGTCTCGGTCTCGACCTGATCTGTCGTACCCCCATGGCATTGTCGTGATCATGCGGAAGATGAGTGCGGCCGCGGCGCGTCGGACGGCGTTGGCCGCGCAGGGATTCGCGGCGCGGCGGCCGACCGCCACGACGCGCAAGTCGGTGCTGGGTGTACTGGCGAGAACGCAACTACTGCAACTGGATTCGGTGTCGGCGGTGGTGCGCGCGCATTATGCGCCGGTATTCAGCCGGATCGGTGGTTACGACCGCACTGTGCTGGATGAATCGGCCTGGAGCAATGGTGTGCGGCGGCCACGGCGACTGGTCGAGTACTGGGCGCACGAGGCCGCGCTGATCCCGGTCGAGGACTGGCCGCTGATGCGCTGGCGGATGCGCAAATACGAGCACGGACGCTGGGACGGCATGCGCCGGGTCAAGGAACGCAATCCCACCCTCGGCAAGGACATCCTCGACGTGATCACCGAGGTCGGCGCGTCGACCGCCGGTGAGGTGGAGCGCCATCTCGAGCTGGACAAGCCGCGCCCGAAAGGTTCCTGGTGGAATCTCAGCGATACCAAGATGATCTGCGAGCAACTCTTCGCCGCGGGTGAACTATCGGTCGATAAGCGGGTCGGTTTCACCAGGCATTACGACCTGGCCGAGCGAGTGATTCCGCCGGAGATCTTGGCGCGCACCGTATCCGAGGACGAGGCGATCCGGGAGTTGGTGCTGCGCGCGGGCACCGCACTCGGCGTCGCGACCGAGACCGACCTGCGCGACTACTACCGGCTGCATCGATCACAGACCGAACCGGCGATCGCCGATCTGGTCGACGCGGGGGAGTTCGAACCGGTCGAGGTCGCGGGCTGGGACAAACCGGCGTATTTGCGGGCCGGTGCCGTGACGCCGCGCCGGATCGAAGGTTCCGCACTGCTGTGTCCCTTCGATCCGCTGATCTTCTTCCGCGCCCGCACCGATCGGATCTTCGACTTCCACTACCGGATCGAGATCTACACACCGGAACCCAAACGGGTGCACGGCTATTACGTATTTCCGTTCCTGTTGAACGGCGAGCTCGTCGGCCGCGTCGACCTACGTGCCGAGCGCGCGTCGGGACGACTGCTGGTGCCGGGTGCGTTCGCCGAGCCCGGCCACGGCACTCCCGAAACCGCGCGAGCGCTCACCGATGCGTTGCGCGAGATGGCGGACTGGCTCGAACTCGACGAGGTGGTGACCGGCGAACGCGGCGATCTCGCGCCGCTGCTATAGCGCTCAGGTCAACTCGCGCGCCGCCCGCACTCGCATGAAGGCGTCGTCGACCAGCGGTTCGCGCTCCTGCGCCGGCGTCCATATCGAATCGACCAACGCCGAGAACCCCGACCGCCTTCGATTGTGCGAGCCCGGGTTCACGCAGTCGCACACAGCCCGAGCGCGAGTTGGCAGCCGGGCCGCCGGTCAGATATCGCGCTTGGGTCCGTATCCGCGCATTTGATCGCGCAACGCGCCGCTGACGGCATTCGACAGCCACGAGTTCAGCGAGACCCCACTCGCGGCAGCCGCTTCCTCGGCTTTCGCCTTCATCTGCTCGACCAATCGCAGGGTGACCCGGCTGATATCGCCGGTCATTTCCTCGAAGGTCGGATGCTCGCTATCGGCGGTCGGGTTCTTGCGGACATCGACGGTCGCATCGGTGCCGTCCACCGAGACGTGCACGGTCCGGTCGCCGAGCTCGGCGCTGACTTCCGCGGCGAGATCCGATAGCGCCGCGAGCAGCGCCAGCCGCGCCGAACTCTCCGTCGCCGCGGCCAATGCGGCGGCGGTGGCCTGGGTCTTTTCGTCACCGAGGGCGGCTGCCGCGATCAGGTCCTCGCGTAGTCGGGCGGTGTATTTGTTCAAATCCATGACATCAGTGTGACGCCATCGCTGATGTCATACAAGGACGAGTTTGACATCATGCTCATCGGATGCGAGGCGAATCACTTGCTATGGCAGGCCGATCGGCGGTCAGGGTGTCGAGGCCGTTCCCTGGAGCGGGTAGCCTTTCTGACCATGACGAACGGTGAATCGACGCCAACACCGCGGCGTGCGCCTCAGGCCCGGAGGCGGCAGCATGGGTAACGACGGGGCGCCCGCGAGCACCGCGAATCGAACACCGGTGCGCGCCTCCGGCACAGTGGGTGTCGCGATGGTGAGCCCCTTCGGTGCCGACGGCAAGCTCAATGTCGATGCCGGGGTCGCGCTGGCGGCCCGCCTGGTCGACCGCGGCGTCGATCTGCTCGCGATCTCCGGCACCACCGGGGAATCGCCGACCACCACCGAATCGGAAAAGGCGGACCTGCTGCGCGCCGTCGTCGACGCGGTCGGCGAGCGCGCCACTGTGATCGCGGGTGCGGGCACCTACGACACCGCGCATTCGATCGAACTCGCCCGCAACGCCCAGCGTGCGGGTGCGCACGGCCTGCTCGTGGTCACCCCGTACTACTCCCGTCCCACTCAGGACGGTCTGCTCGCGCATTTCACCGCCGTCGCCGACGCCACCGACCTGCCGGTCACGCTCTACGACATTCCACCGCGCTCGGTCGTGCCCATTGCCAGCGACACCATCCGCAGACTCGCCGAACATCCGCGCATCGTCGCGGTCAAGGACGCCAAGGGCGACCTGTGCGCGGGCGCAGAACTCATCGCCAACACCGACCTGGACTTCTACTCCGGTGACGACGCGCTGAACCTGCCGTGGCTCTCGGTCGGTGCGACCGGATTCATCAGTGTCATCGGACATCTCGTGCCCGAGCGCCTGCGCGCGTTGATCGACGCCTACCGGGCCGGTGACGTGGTGCGCGCCCGCGAGATCAATGCGAGCCTGCTGCCGCTGAACGCCGCGATGTCGCGCTTGGGCGGAGTTGCGATGAGCAAGGGCGGTCTGCGCCTGCTCGGTGTCGAAGTCGGCGAACCACGATTGCCGCAATTGATGCCGAACACCGAACAACTCGATGCCCTGGCCGCTGACCTGCGGATGGCGGGGGTGGTCGCATGACAGAGGCCATGGGACGTCGACCCCGCCGGACCGCATCGCGTGCTGCGGGCGCGCCCGAACCCGCGGCGCCGCGCAAGTCACCGGCGAAGGCCGAAAAGGCCGATCGGGCAGCGCAGTCCGAGAGCGGCGATCTAGCCCGCGCAGAGCAGGCCGCCCCGGCGAAGGCGCCCGCGAAGAAGGCGGCCGCCAAGAAGACCGCCGCGGCCAAGGCACCCGCGGTGCAGGCGCCGGCCGCCAAGGCCGAGCAGCCCCGCAAGCAGAGCCGCGGCCGTCAGCAGGGTCGTGGTCGCGGCGAGCAGCCTGCGCCTGCCCCCGTCGAGCGCGCGACCGCCGACCGGCTCGGCGCGCCGCCGAAGCTGCCCAAGAACGGTCTGCGCGTCTTCGCCCTCGGCGGCATCGGCGAAATCGGCCGCAATATGACCGTTTTCGAATATGGCGGCAAACTGCTCATCGTCGACTGCGGTGTGCTGTTCCCGGAGGACCAGCAGCCCGGCGTCGACCTGATCCTGCCCGACTTCCGGCCCATCGAGGACCGGATGGACGATGTCCAAGCCATCGTGCTCACCCACGGCCACGAGGACCACATCGGCGCGGTGCCGTTCCTGCTGCGGCTGCGTGCCGACATTCCGGTCATCGGTTCGAGGTTCACCCTCGCGCTGGTGGCAGCGAAATGCCGGGAGCACCGGCAGCGGCCGAAGCTCGTCGAGGTGAGCGAGGGCCAGCACACCACGCACGGGCCGTTCGGTTGCGAGTACTTCGCGGTCAACCACTCCATTCCGGACGCCATCGCGGTCGCGATCCGCACCCCCGCCGGCGTCGTGCTGCACACCGGCGACATCAAGCTCGATCAGTTGCCCCTGGACGGTCGCCTCACCGACCTGGCCGGATTCTCCCGACTCGGCGACGAGGGCGTCGACCTGTTCCTGGTCGACTCCACCAATGCCGAGGTGCCGGGCTTCGTCACCCCCGAACGCGAGATCGGCGGCGTGCTGGACACGGTGATCGGCAAGGCCCGCCACCGGGTGATCGTCGCGTCGTTCGCCAGCCATGTGCATCGCATCCAGCAGGTTGTCGATGTCGCCCAGAAGTACGGTCGCCGAGTGTGTTTCGTCGGTCGCTCGATGGTGCGCAATATGGAGATCGCGCAGGACCTCGGTTACTTGACCGTGCCCGATAGTGTGGTCGTCGATCTCGACGTCGCCGCGACCCTGCCGGGTGATCGGCTGGTGCTGATCTCGACCGGATCGCAGGGCGAGCCGCTCTCGGCGCTGTCGCGGATGGCGCGCGGTGAACACCGCCAGATCAATATCCGCGCCGACGATCTCGTGGTGCTGGCCTCCTCGCTGATTCCGGGCAATGAGAACTCGGTGTTCGCGGTGGTCAACGGCCTGGCCCGGCTCGGTGCCACAGTGATCACCCAGCAGAACGCGAAGGTGCACGTCTCCGGGCACGCGTCCGCGGGTGAGCTGCTGTACCTGTACAACGCGGTGCGACCGACCAATGCCATGCCGGTGCACGGCGAATGGCGGCATCTGCGCGCCAATGCCGCGCTCGCGGTGGCGACCGGCGTGCCGGAGGACCGGGTGGTACTCGCCGAGGACGGCGTCGTGGTGGACCTGGTCGACGGGATCGCCTCGATCGTCGGCCGGGTTCCGGTCGGGCACGTGTACGTCGACGGGCTTTCGGTCGGTGATGTCGGTGAATCGACGCTGTCGGATCGTCTGGTGCTGGGCGAGGGCGGGTTCATCTCGATCACTCTCGCGGTCGATTCGACCACCGGTAAGGCAGTCAGCGCGCCCGAGGTGAGCGGGCGCGGCTTCTCCGACGATCCGAACGCGCTGTTCGATGCCGCGGCGCTGGTCGAGGCGGAATTGCTGCGGCTGGCCGGTGAAGGCGTCACCGATATCCATCGCATCGCGCAGAGTGTGCGGCGCGTGGTCGGCCGGTGGGTCGCCGATACCTACCGCCGCCGTCCGATGATCGTGCCCACCGTTATCGGAGTCTGAGAGCAACGCGAAACCGCCGGATAACGTTGTCGTCCGGCGGTTTTCGTGTCTCATGGGCTATTGCTCGAGCCGGAGGGCGCTTTTCGGACGCGCGCGGCTGGGCTATGTTCGACAGTGTGAGCATGGCACAACGGGAACGCCGGGCACTGGTGGATACGATGTCCGCCGTCGGGCCGGACGCGCCGACCCTCTGCGGTGACTGGACGGTGCGCGACTTGGCGGCGCACTTGGTCGTTCGCGAGCGGCGGCCGGATGCATCTCCCGGCATCATGTTGAAGCCGCTCGCCGGATACTTGGAGTCGGTGCAGGCCAAGGCGGCCCAACGCCCGTTCCCCGATCTGCTGGAAGATGTGCGCTCCGGCCCGCCGTGGTGGTCGCCGCTCAAACCGTTCGACGCAGCCGCCAACATGACCGAGATGTTCGTCCATCACGAGGATGTGCGCCGCGCCGCGCCCGGTTGGGAGCCGCGTGAGCTGTCCGCCGCCGACGAGGACAAGCTGTGGACGACGCTGCGCCGAATGGGCAAGATGGCCTACCGTAAATCGCCGGTCACCGTCGAGTTGGTCACGCTGGACGGCAGGCGCGCGATCGCGCGCACGAAATCGGGAACCGCGACCGTGACTCTGACCGGCAAGCCCTCCGAACTGGTGCTGCACGCGTTCGGCCGCGACGAGGTCCGGATCGAATCCACGGGCGACGGCGACGCGGTACGGGCTGTACTTAACCTGGATCGCTCGATATAACACGCTTCGGGTTGCCGAAGGAGGACTGACTCGACGCTGGCAGTCCCGACCGACCTTCCGCGTGATTCGTGGTGAGCGGACGCTCTGTCAGTCGCGTTGCGGCTATCCCGTCGCCCCTTACTGATGCAGGGCACGATTTTCTTGTCGGTGGCCTGTGGCATGCTGCGATGGTGGTGCGGCACACATCATTCCGGTTCTGCTTGGACCCCACGGTCGAGCAGGAAATGACGCTGTCACGCCATGTTGGTGCTGCGCGGTTCGCATTCAATCAGTGTTTGCACACGGTGAAGACGGCGTTGACTGCCCGCCGAACCGATCGATCGGTACCGGTGCCGTGGTCGGGATTCGATCTGATCAATGATTTCAACCGGTGGAAGAAATCCGAGCAGGCCGGTCGGGTGTTCATCGTCGATACAACGAGAAGCTGCCGACCTGGATGCACGCCTCCGCCACCAACCGCGAGCGAATTCCGACGGCAGCGGCTGGGTAGGGGTTGATCGTGGGTTGTCTGCGTTCCTGGTCGCGGCAACCAGTGACGGTGCTGAAGTCACCCGTGTCAGCGATCCTCCGAAACCGCTGGTTGGTGGAATGCGTAAGCAGCGCCGCCTCGCCATGTCGGTTACGCGAAAACTGAAGGGTTCCAACAACAGGCGGAAGGCAGCTGCCCAACTGGGGCGGCACCATGCCCGTGTTGCCAATATTCGTCGTCATTTCCTGCATGAGATCACCACCGGGTTGGTCAAAATCCACGACCGGCTCGTTCTGGAAGATCTGAATACCGCTGGCATGCTACGCAATCGCCGTTTGGCGCGGGCGATCAGCGATGCCGGGTGGGCCGAGTTCGCGCGCATGATCACCTACAAGCAGGGCTGGCGCAGTGGCACGGTTGTGCTCGCTGATCGCTGGTTTCCGTCGAGTCGGATTTGTTCGCGCTGCGGTATCCGCACCACCGAACTGACCCTGGCCGACCGGATCTTTGCCTGTGGGTGTGGTCATCGACTCGACCGCGACCGCAACGCCGCGGTCAACCTCGCCGCCTGGGGCGAGCAATATCACCGTGATTTTTCCAGGCTCGGGAGCCCGAAGCACGAGCCCCGGTCATCAATGTCCGCCGACGGGAAGGCGCTGGCCTACACGCCTGTGTGGGTGAAACCGATCCGGATGAAGCGGAAACCGACACTCAGCTATGAGTCGAGGACGTCCGAGAAGGACGGTGCTTCCCTACCTCACCGGATGGGATCCACGCTGTAGCCTGAGGCAATGGCAGGTAAGCCCCGCAGCTCCACGACCACTCGTGCGCGGGCGGGATCGGCCCGGGGGAGGACCGCGGCGGCATCTCGTTCGGGCCAGGCTCGCGCCGGTACGCAGCGCCGTACGCCCGCGGCGCGCGGCCGCACCACACCGGCGCGCCGCCCCGTCCGGCGCAAGTCGAATACCGCGCCGCTCGCGGTGATCAGCCGCACCATCAGCGGCGGCTGGAATATGCTCGCGCGCGGACTCGGCGCCACCACCCGCACCATCAGCCGGGCGGGCGAGATCGAACACGGTCACCGCCGCGACGGCATCGCGCTGGCCCTCATCGCGCTCAGTGCGGTGATCGCGGCCGCCGTATGGCTTTCGGCGGGCGGCCCGATCGGGCATTGGGTCGAAGAGGCGATCCGCGCGGTCTCCGGATCGGCATCGGCCGGACTGCCGTTCGTGGCCACCGGGATTGCCGTCGTGTTGATGCGGACCGAGGCGCATCCGGAGATCCGGCCGCGGCTGGTGCTGGGCGGGTTGCTGATCGGATTGCCGATCCTCGGTCTGTGGCATATTGCGGCCGGGTCGCCGACCGACGCGCACGGGCGTTCGCGTGCAGCGGGTTTCGTCGGTTTCGTGATGGGCGGGCCGCTGACCAACGGACTCACCGCCTGGTTGTCGGTGCCGATTCTGTTGCTGGCCATCATCTTCGGTGTGCTGCTGGTGACCGGCACTACCGTGCGCGAGGTGCCGCAACGGCTGAGCGAGTACTTCGGCACCGGCAGCGGTGGCGACGAATACGGTGACTACGACGGCGGATCCGATTTCGATCCGGCCAACTACGACGCCGATGGCTTCCCGCTGCATCGCGGTACCAAGTCGAAGCGACGCGGCCGCACACCCGAGGAGAACTACCCGCCCGACGAATTCGGCGGGCCGGACGCGGTGACCGAGGTGATCGGCGAGCCGCCGCTACGCGATGCGAAACCCATTGCGCCCGAGGTTCCCGAAGATAAGCCCAAGCCGAAGAAGCGCGCTCCGGTCAAGGTCGAGGACCAGACTCCGCCGCCGCCCAAGCAGCTCGAATTCATCACCGACCGCGAGGTCGAGGGCGATTACACGCTGCCACCGCTGACGCTGCTGACCGACGGCGATCCGCCCAAGAAGCGCAGTGCCGCCAACGAATCGATGATCGAGGCGATCACCGAGGTACTGGTGCAGTTCAAGATCGACGCGGCGGTCACCGGCTTCGTGCGCGGCCCGACGGTTACCCGGTACGAGGTGGAACTCGGCCCCGGCGTGAAGGTCGAGAAGATCACCGCGCTGGCCCGCAATATCGCCTATGCCGTTGCCACCGAGAACGTTCGGCTGCTCGCCCCGATTCCGGGCAAATCCGCGGTCGGCATCGAGGTGCCCAACTCCGACCGCGAACTGGTGCGCCTGGCCGATGTGCTCAAGGCGCCATCGACCCGAAACGACCACCACCCGTTGGTGATCGGCCTCGGCAAGAACATCGAGGGCGACTTCGTCTCGGCGAATCTGGCGAAGATGCCGCATCTGCTGGTCGCCGGTTCCACCGGTTCCGGTAAGTCGAGCTTCGTGAACTCGATGCTGGTGTCGCTGTTGGCGCGCTCGACACCGGATGAGGTCCGGATGATCCTCATCGACCCCAAGATGGTGGAACTCACGCCGTACGAGGGCATTCCGCATCTCATCACGCCCATCATCACCCAGCCGAAGAAGGCCGCCGCCGCGTTGACCTGGCTGGTGGAGGAGATGGAGCAGCGCTACCAGGACATGCAGGCCAACAAGGTGCGCCACATCGACGACTTCAACAAGAAGGTCAAGTCGGGTGCCATCACCGCGCCGCTGGGCAGCGAACGGGTGTACCGGCCCTACCCGTACATCCTCGCCATCGTCGACGAACTCGCCGACCTCATGATGACCGCACCGCGTGATGTCGAGGACGCCATCGTGCGGATCACCCAAAAGGCCCGCGCCGCGGGCATTCACCTGGTGCTCGCGACGCAGCGGCCCTCGGTGGACGTGGTCACCGGTCTGATCAAGACCAACGTGCCGTCCCGATTGGCCTTCGCCACTTCGTCGTTGACGGATTCGCGAGTCATCCTGGACCAGCCGGGCGCGGAGAAGCTGATCGGCATGGGCGACGGGCTGTTCCTGCCCATGGGCGCGAACAAGCCCACCCGTCTGCAGGGCGCGTTCATCTCCGACGAGGAGATCCACGGGGTCGTCGATTTCGCCAAGAACCAGGCCGAACCGGAGTACCAGGAGGGCGTCACCGCTGCCAAGGCGGGCGAGAAGAAGGACGTCGATCCGGATATCGGCGACGATCTGGATGTCTTCGTGCAAGCCGTAGAGTTGGTCGTCACTTCACAGTTCGGCTCGACGTCCATGCTGCAGCGCAAGCTGCGCGTCGGCTTCGCCAAGGCCGGACGGCTGATGGACCTGATGGAGACCCGCGGCGTCGTCGGACCCAGCGAGGGTTCGAAGGCGCGCGATGTGCTCATCAAGCCCGACGAACTCGAGGGACTGCTGTGGACGATCCGCGGCGGCGGCGGCGAGGCATCCGATAGCCCGGAGGAGTAGCGAAAACGCTTCGGCGGCCGATGGGGTGGCACCACAGGGTTATCGAGCGGGTGCCGACGACCAGGGCTATCGCGGCCTCCGAGCCGACCACGCGTCCTCGATGATCGCGTCGATATCGGAGTTCGGCGACCAACCCAACTCGGTGTGCGCGCGGCTGCTGTCGCTGATGAGCCGGTCCGGTTCTGTTGCCGCGGCGCGGTATTCGACCGGGATGTGACATCTGGTCACCCGCGTTGCCGCTGCGACGAGGTCGTTGATGCTGGTGCCGACGCCGGTGCCGATGTTGTAGCGACGGTACCGACCTGGTTGGGAGAGACCGGCCATCGCCGCGTCGAAAGCGCGCGCGGCATCGTCACGATGCAGATAATCACGCACCGCGCTGCCGTCGCCGTTGACGATCAGCGTCGGATTCTCGCCCGCGGCCACCGCGAGGATTCGCGAAATGATCTGGGTCTCATCCGGATCCGGTCCACCGGCAAGGTTGAACAGCCGTAACACCGTTGCGTCGAGCAGACCGGTCGCGGCCTGTGCGGCGATCGCCGACTCGGCGGCCTGCTTGCTGGCGGCGTACGGGTGCGGCGGATCGTCTGCGAGGTCCTCGGCCATGGGTTGCCGCCGCGGGGCACCGTAGATCGACGCGGTGGACGCGAATACGATCTTGCGCACCCCGGCGGTCGCCATGGCCTGTAACAGCGTCACGGTTCCGCCCGCGTTGACCTCGAAGTAATCGAGTGGGCTGGCAAACGATTCGCGAACGCGGGTCAATGCGGCGAGATGGCAGACCAACTCGATACCGTGCAGTGCCGCGCCGAGCGCGTCCCGGTCGCCGAGATGGGCGGTTCGGACCACAATCCCGTCCGGGACACCGTCGCGCCCACGATGCACCAGCCCGATGACATCGTGCCCGTCGGCGCACAGGGTCCGCGCGACCGCACTACCGAGGTAGCCGTTCGCGCCGGTGACGAGTATCCGCACCGCACCATCCAACCAGCCTCTTCGGTGGTAGCTCATCGTGGAGTCGAACCACGCGGCAGGGCCTTATGAGAGCCCCGGGGCCAACCTGCATGAGCCATGCGCTGGAGTGCCAGGATTCGAACCTGGACCGGCGAATTCAAAGTCCGTCATGCTGCCCTTACACCACACTCCACCGTTCTCGGCGAGCGCCGGGAAACTCAGCTGGAGTGCCAGGATTCGAACCTGGATCGACGGGGTCAGGGCCTATCATGCTGCCGTTACACCACACTCCATCGGCGCGCCCGGAAGGATTCGAACCTTCATCCGCCTGCTTCGTAAACAGGTGCTCCATCCGTTGAGCTACGAGCGCTGGTCCGGGCTTGAACCCGGATCGTTCCCTCGGCGAGATTCGAACTCGCACCGTCTGGATTCTAAGTCCAGTGCCTCTGCCAATTGGGCTACGAGGGAGTGGTTTTGGTACCCGTGGGTGGGATCGAACCACCGACCTGCGCCATCGGAGGGCGCCACTCTTTCCACTGAGCTACACGGGCTCAAAACCGGGTGACAGCAAGGTTATTCATTATCGGTATGACGAATTACCTACTGCCGTATATTCGCTGTGAAGTTATCTAGCACGGATGGAGGGACTCGAACCCCCAACAGCACGACTTTGGAGATCGTTGCTCTTCCAGTTGAGCTACATCCGCCGGACAGAAAAGGGGCCGCTCCGTGGCGAGTAATTCGCCGGGAGCGGCCCCTGCTCAGGCCTTTTCGAATCGAGACCTTCAGGGGCGGCTCCGGACGTTCGCCTGTCGCCGCTGCGACATCCGCAGCCAGGTCAGGCGCAGCTGCGACATCGACAGCTGGGTGCCGGCACGCAATTGCCAGACACCGGCGAGGGAGCGTAGTCCCTGGTCCTGGGTGCTGGTCATTGCCTTCGCCTTTCGTGGTTCCGATTACGGGCTGCTGATTACGTTCTAGATAACGCTAACACCGATAGACGCCGTGAGGAACCCATTTATTCCCCACCGGCGAGTTGTCGGCGCGCCTGCAAGGTGTAACTCAACGGAAGCCGCTCCGGATGTTCGGTGAGTCGCCATTCGCCATTCGCCTCGCGCGTCATCTGGCCGGGCAACGCTTCCCAGGGAACGCTCCGGTGCTCCACCAGTCCGGTGATCGTCATACCGTGGTCGAGCAGCGCGGTCACCACTTCGCCTAGTCCGTGATTCCACTCGTGGGTGACGAGCTGGGTGAATTCGGTATCGGTCTCGACATAAGTGGTTCCATCCGAAAACACCATGGGCTCAGGTATTTCGAAGTAGGGATAGCCGACAGTTGGCCGGTCGGTGCGTGTTTCGTCTATCGCCCGCCCGCTAGCGACTGCTTGCAGGTCGCTCGAAACGGCCAGCATGGGGTGTCCCTCGCGCAGAAACAGCCGCCCGCCGGGCCGGAGCAGTCCCGCGACGGTCTGTGCCCAGTGATCGATGCTCGGAATCCAGCACAGCGCGCCGATTCCGGTGAACACGAGATCGAATTGTGCTGCGCCCAGCGCTGATACCGCGTCGTAGACATCCGATTCGACGAAATCGACCGGAGTCCTGGTCTTTTCGGTCAGCGTGCGCGCCTGGGTCAGTGCTGCGGAGGAGAAGTCCAGCCCGGTCATCCGCGCCCCGAGCCGCGCCAGCGAGATGGTGTCGGTGCCGATATGGCATTGCAGGTGCACGCCGCGCAGTCCACGGATATCGCCGAGTAGCGGCTGATCGAACCGGACCACCTCGGAGAGGAATTCCGGATCGGAGACGAAGCGGGTCACTGCGTAGTCCGGCGAGGCGGCGTGTGCTGGCGCGCGTTCATCCCACTTCGCCTTGTTGAGGACGCGATAGTCGTCGGTCATGTTCGCGACTGTGGCACGACGCGCACTGTGATCGCATGTGAAATTATGGTCAGCAACTGACCCGCAAGCTCGTCAGAACGGACAAATCGGGCATCATGGTTGTTATGACATTTTCGGATCTCGCATGCACGTAACCGCACTCGAATGGACGCTCACGATCGTGGTGATCCTGGGCCTGTTCGTCTTCGACTTCTTCGCCCACGTCCGCACGCCACACGATCCGACCTTCAAGGAATCGGGCATCTGGTCGGCGATCTACATCACCCTGGCGCTGGTGTTCGGCGGCTTCGTCGCCTGGAAGTGGGGCTCGACCTTCGCGGGGGAGTACTACGCGGGCTTCGTCACCGAGAAGGCGCTCTCGGTCGACAACCTGTTCATCTTCGTCATCATCATGTCGACCTTCGCGGTACCGCGGATCTACCAGCAAAAGGTGCTGCTGATCGGCATCGTGCTCGCCTTGGTCATGCGCGGGGTGTTCATCGCCGTCGGCGCGGCCGCCATCAGCGCGTTCAGTTGGGTGTTCTATCTGTTCGGCGCGTTCCTGGTCTACACGGCCGTCAAGCTGTTGCGTGAGAGCGGGCACGAGGTCGAGCAGGAGGAGAAGCGCGATAGCCGGATCGTGGCGCTGGCCAAGCGGGTACTCCCGACCACCGACGAGTACGACGGCGACAAACTGCTCACCAGGATCGATGGTCGGCGCGTGGTCACCCCATTGCTGTTGGCGCTGTTGGCGATCGGCTTCGCGGACCTGCTGTTCGCGTTGGATTCCATCCCCGCGATCTACGGTCTCACCGAGCAGCCCTATATCGTCTTCACCGCGAACGCCTTCGCACTCATGGGTTTACGGCAGCTGTTCTTCCTCATCGGCGGTTTGCTCGATCGCCTGGTCTACCTGTCCTACGGCCTGTCGGCGATCCTCGCGTTCATCGGCGTCAAACTGGTGCTGCACGCATTGCACGAGAACACCCTGCCTTTCATCAACGGTGGTGAGCACGTCAAGGTACCGGAGATCTCGACGCCGGTGTCGCTGGGCGTCATTCTCGGCATTCTGATCGTCGCGACGGTGGCCAGCTTGATCAAAACCCGCGGCGCGTCCCGCCACGCGGACAGCGCACTGGGTGACTGACTCAGAACACCCGGTTGCGTTCGGGCGTCATCTCGAAACCACGCCCGTTCACATCATTGCGACAGGTCACGCCGTCGGGCTGGGCCAGGCAGGTGAATCCCTGCATGCTCAGGCTGGATCCGACCGGCAATACCGGCCCGCCACTGGTGTCCGCGCCGGATTCCATCGGCGACCCGGCGAAGTAACCCCGGTTCACGCACAGATATCCGGCGCTGTCGCCGACGGCGACAGCGGCCGCGCTGGGGTCGATACTCCAGCAGGCCTGCATCTCCGGCGGCGCGGGCCAGGTGACACCCTGACAGCCCACCGGTCGCCTCGGCTGCCCGAGGGGCTGATCGAGGAAACCGCAGGTGATGCTGTGGTCGGCCGTCTGGAAGTAGTAGCCGTCCTCGGCGCGGTACGTCAGTCGGTCGACCACACCTGGGCGAAGGGCCGGGTGAGCGGCCATGTTTGCCACATCATCGGAATTGATGGTCCGGTCGAATCCGGAACATGCGGTGAGCGCGAGAAACGCAGCCGATGTCGACGCGAAAACCATGGTGGATATGCGCATACGGGGGAGTCTGCGTCGCCAGGCTCCCGTTCGTCCGCACCTCGGACGGTGTGTCGCCAGAAGTTTGCCAAGCGCCGGGTGTCGGGTGACGACACGCGGCGCTCAGGCGGATTCGATCAGGCCGAGAACGTGCCCATCACCGGCAGCCACTCCACCGCGCGCACCGCGTCGATGAGCTTCTCGCGGGCGAACGGATCCTGGGCCAGCAACTCCTCGAGTGCCCCCTCGTCCGCGGCCTGGAACAGCAGCAAGGCGCCGGAGCCATCCGCGTACGGCCCGCTGGACAACAGCGAACCGGCCTCGATCAGACCCGACAGCCAGGCCCGATGCTCGGGACGATGGGTATCGCGGCCTGCCACGGTGGCCTCGGAGTAGGTGTAGTGCACGGCGAAGATGGACACGGTCGATCCGTTCTTGTCAGAGGTTGAGCAGCATTCGAGTATTGCCGAGGGTGTTCGGCTTCACATAGCTGAGGTCGAGGAATTCCGCGACGCCGGGATCGAAGGTCCGGCACATCTCGGCGTACACCTCCGCGGTCACCGGGGTGCCATCGATCTCGACGAATCCGTGCCTGCCGAAGAAGTCCACCTCGAAGGTGAGGACGAACAGCCGGCCGAGTTCGAGTTCCCTGGCCACCGTGATCAGGCGCTCCACGACGAGCCGGCCGACGCCGTGCCCCTTGACATCGGGATGCACCGCGACCGTGCGGACCTCGCCGAGATCGGCCCAGAGCACATGCAGCGCGCCGCAGCCGACCACCCGGCCGTCGAGTTCGGCCACCCAGAATTCCTGCACCGCCTCGTACAGCGTGACCAGGTTCTTCTCCAGCAGGATCCGACCGGCGTAGACATCGACGAGGCTCTTGATCTGGGATACATCGGAGGTTCGGGCGCGTCGCACGAGCGGGACAGAGTTGTTCGCGGCGGGTGCCGCGCCTTGATACGCGTCGCTGGTCGAACCACCTACTGGTCCCCGAGAGGTCATGGGGTGCACATTAGTCGGCCCGGTTACCGATACTCTGAACGTGTGTCGCACATCCACCCGCTCCGCTCCCCGCATCGCGTAGGCATGCATCCGAGCCTTGGCGCGGGGGTACTGGTGTGCGGGAATTCCGCCAGCGAGACGGAGGCGATTCGGGAGCGCAGCGAGCGAGTCATGACACAGCCGTCCACGCGCAAGGCGGAGGCATGAGCGTGCGGCCCGAAGAGATCGATCGAGGCTGGGTCGAGCCGTCCCCGGTTCGGACCGGATTCGTGCCGACCCAGGCCGAACCGGTCGTTCCGCTGATGAATATCGCGAATATCCTCACCATGCTGCGCATCGCGCTGGTGCCGCTGTTCGTGCTCGCGCTGTTCGCCGGTGGCGGGCACCAGACCGGCTGGCGGATCGCGGCCGCCGCGCTGTTCGGCATCGCCGCGATCACCGATCGCTTCGATGGGCAATTGGCGCGTAAATACGGTCTCGTCACCGATTTCGGAAAACTCGCCGATCCGATTGCGGATAAGGCGCTGATCGGTTCGGCGGTGATCGGGCTCTCGGTGCTCGGGGATCTGGCGTGGTGGATCACCCTGGTCATCTGTGGTCGGGAGATCGGGGTGACGCTGTTGCGGCTGGTGGTGGTGCGGCGCGGGGTGATCCCGGCCGGGCGCGGCGGCAAGGTGAAGACGCTGGTGCAGTCCGTCGCGATCGCGGTGCTGCTGCTGCCGTTGCACGGTGGGTTCGCCACCGCGGGAATGGTTTTGATGTATATCGCGGTCGCGCTGACAGTCCTCACCGGGCTCGATTATGTGGGGCAGGCGGCGCGGGTGTGGCTGGCGGGAGTTCCGGGCCGGACCCGGGGCGCATGAGTGATCCGCTGACCACCGGTGCCCCGGTCGTCGAATTGGTGCACGCGCTGGGTGCGGCGGGGCAGACGGTGGCGACCGCGGAATCGCTGACCGCGGGCCTGCTCGCGGCGACCATCGCCGGGGTGCCGGGCGCCAGTGCGGTGCTGCGTGGCGGCCTTGTGGTGTACGCCACCGATCTCAAGCACAGCCTCGCCGGTGTCAGTGACGAAGTACTGGCGACGGAAGGTCCGGTCGCCGCGAGCACCGCGCAACAGCTGGCCGTGGGCGCGCGCGTGCGCTGCGGTGCGGACTGGGGTGTCGGTCTGACCGGGGTGGCCGGACCCGATTCCCAGGATGGCCACGCGGTCGGGACGGTCTTCCTCGGACTGGCCGGTCCGGGACATACCGAGGTGATGCGGTGGACGCTGACCGGTGACCGATGGGCGATCAGAATCGGTGCTACGCACAGCGCGGTACGGGAGTTGCGTCGTATCGTGGGAGGCGACCACTAGCGGCTGCGGGAACCAATCGGCCAGTGCTCGACGTTGTGCCAGAAAGGACGGCGTGCGCAGCGCTGGCAGGTGCCCGCGGACCCGGTTACTGGAGCTAAGGAGAACGACATGACGCTGCTGCGAGAGGCGATCGGGGACAGTCTGCGGCGTGCTCGTCTCGCCCAGAGCCGGACCTTGCGTGAGGTCTCCACCTCGGCGCGCGTGAGCCTGGGATATCTGTCGGAAGTCGAGCGGGGCCGCAAAGAAGCCTCCAGCGAACTGCTCGCCGCCATCTGCGCGGCCCTGGATGTGCCGCTGTCGCGGGTGCTCTGGGATGTGAGCACGATCATGGCCGGTGCCGACGCGTTGCCCGCCGAAGCGCCCGCACCGACCGCCGATGTGCCCGAATCGGATCGGACCGCCGCGGCCGAGCCCGCCGCCGCTAGCGACTGCTCGCAGGTCGCTCGAGACAACACAGCAGAAGCTGCTCCCGAGGCCGCGACCGCCACCATGTCGGTCGCCCGGCCCAAGATCGCCGAAGACACGCGGATCGTCATTCCGGCCCCGAGGGCGGACATGCTGGTTCTGGTGAAGAGCAACTGATCGCACGAGAAGGGGTGGCGTCCGCGGCCACCGCTGCGGACCGGTGCCGAAAGCGGATAGATTCTGTACTAGGCGTCGGATGGGCCGGGTTCGCCCGGCCCGGGTGCCACATGGTGGAGGATAGGCACATATCGGGTGCGTGACGGTCGCGCACTGGAGTCGCGGTGAAGCGCGGCGCATCTTATGGAGGCGGGATCAATCGATGGCTAATCCGTTCGTCAAGGCCTGGAAATATCTGATGGCCCTCTTCGATTCGAAGATCGAGGAGCACGCGGATCCGAAGGTCCAGATTCAGCAGGCTATCGAGGAAGCTCAGCGCCAGCATCAGGCCCTTTCGCAGCAGGCCGCATCGGTCATCGGCAACCAGCGTCAGCTGGAGATGAAGCTGAACCGTCAGCTCGACGATGTCGAGAAGCTCAACGCCAATGCACGCCAGGCCGTCATGCTGGCCGATCAGGCCGCCGCGGCCGGTGACACCGAGAAGGCGATCCAGTACACCAATGCCGCCGAGGCATTCGCCGCGCAGCTGGTCACCGCCGAGCAGTCGGTCGAGGATCTCAAGGTGCTGCACGACCAGTCGCTGCAGGCGGCCGCGCAAGCCAAGAAGGCGGTCGAGCAGAACGCGATGCTGTTGCAGCAGAAGGTCGCCGAGCGCACCAAGCTGCTCAGCCAGCTGGAGCAGGCCAAGATGCAGGAACAGGTCTCCGCATCGTTGCAGCGGATGGATTCGACGCTGTCCGCGCCGGGCACCACCCCCAGCCTGGACGCGGTGCGCGAGAAGATCGAGCGCCGCTACGCCAATGCGCTCGGCGCCGCCGAACTCGCGGGCAACACGGTACAGGGGCGGATGCTCGAGGTGCAGCAGGCCAGCATCCAGATGGCCGGGCACAGCAAGCTGGAGCAGATTCGCGCCTCCATGCGCGGCGATGCGCTGCCCGCCGGTGGCGCGGCCGCGCCCGCGATCAATCCGGGTGCGACGCAGGCGAGTCCGGCGCAGCCGCAGCCGCAGATGAACAAGGGGCAGACCGCGCAGCAGTAGGCGCGTCGTTCGAAGTAGGCACAGCTCGGCGAGGACTGGTTCGGTGGAAGAGATGGCACGGGTACCTGGCGGGTCGGCCGTCGGTCATGCTCGGGCCCTGCCCGTCTCGGCACCGGACGGTGCGCCGAATGGTTTCGCGCCGTCGGAAGGAAACCGATGAGCCCGCAGGAACCGCGCGAGCAGTCGAAGGGTAGCCGCCGCCGCGGCTCCGCGCTGGTACGGGCCCAGTCGGCGCTCGTCCCGCAGCCCGGAACGCTGCCCGACAGTCTGCGTGAGGTGGGGGAGCACGCACTGGTCGCGGTGCGCCGGTGGGCCGATCCGCGGGAACGGGAACTACGTAAGCGTCGCCGGATGCGTCGCCGGAGCTTTCAGCTCGGGACGGTGGGCGGTCTCACCACTGCGGGCACCGTAGGGCTGGTTGTGATTTCGGCACCGGTCTGGGCCGTGGTCGTCGTCGGTGGTGGTGCGGTCGCCCTGGTCACCGGTACCGCACTCAGCGCGCGCCGTTATCTGCGGTTGCGCAGCTCACCGCTGCCGCAGGCGGCCTTCGTCCCGCGCAAGCAACCACCGGCATGGTCGTCCGCGCGGGCGCCGATCGGGCGGTTGGTGCGGGCGGAGAAGGCATTGCACGGGCTCGGTACGCAGATCGCGCGATCGAACCGCCTGCCGGAGGAAGAACTCGCCGACCTGCTCGAGACCGCGGATTCGGGTGCGGCCGCCTTACATGCGCTGGCCGCCGATATCACCGCGATGCAACAGGCGCTCGGCGCCATGGGGCGATCGAAATCCGTTGCCGCGGTCGGATTGACCGAGAATATGCAGTTCGCGCTCGGGCGCCTCGATAGCGGGGTCGCCGAATACGAGCAGGTGGTCGCCGCCGCCGGGCAGATCCTCGCGGTCCCCGAAAGCGCGGTGCTGCGACACAATTTCGATGCCATCGTGGCGGATCTGCGCCACGCCGCCGACCGGTTGGACGGGTGGGCGCAGGCGCTCACCGAAGTAGCCGATCAGCACGCGCCCGCTTCGCTTCCCCCACAAGGGTTCTAGGACATCCGACCGGGCCTCTGCTTCGAATAATTGGTGATCGACGCTGCCCGCGATCGCCGAGGTGGACCTCAGCGCACCGTGCGTACAGCCGCGATCCGGTTCGGCTGTTCGCTCGAAAGATGGGGTCGCTGTATGGCTTTGGTATTGATCGTTCCGGTTGTAGCGGCGATCCTCGCGGTCGTGGTCTTCGTGGTCGGGGATCGGCTGCGGCCGGTGTCGTGGCGGCAGACCGATGACGAATCCTCCGGCACCCTCGTGCTCGACCTGATCAACACGCTGTTCCTGGCGGTGGTCGCGTTCGTGGTGGTGATCTGCTGGCAGGAGTACGACAACGCGCACAACCACACCATTGCCGAGGCGAAGGCATTGGTCGACACCTACACGGCGGCGCACTCGATGCCGGATCCCGAACATCGCCAGATCGAAGGACTGGTAAGGGATTACACCGATCAGGTGGTCACCGAAGAGTGGTCGGTAATGCGCGAGCAACGTCGGCTCAGTGCGTCCACTCAGGACACGTTCGACAGTCTGCGCGATGCCGTGGCATCGGTGCCGTCGACGGACGCGGATGTCGCCGACCTGCGGACCACAGCCATGGCCAGTCTGGACGCGGTCGCGGAGGCGCGTCAGGATCGCGCTTTGGACGCGGGCTACCGGGTACCCGGATTCCTCTACGTCGCGCTGTGGTGCGGCACGGTTCTGCTGTTGTGCACCGCCGTCCTGTCCGGTGTCGAAGTCACTCGGCGCAGTGTGCTGATGACCGCGCTGCTCGGTGTGGTGGTCGGCTCGACGATTCTGGCGATCTACAACCTCGACCGGCCGTTCTCCGGTGGGAATGTCGTTCCGAAAGATGCGTTCGAGTACGCACTGTCGCGATATCAGCACATCAACTGATCGGCCTACGGATCGCGATGGATGGGTATCGGTTTATGGCGTTCGAACGAGATATTCCGCAAACACGAAGAGCTGCAATGGGACTCGCCTTGATGACGGCGGTACCGCTGGCGGCGGTACTACTCGCGGGTCGTCCCGCGGCCGCCGATCCGGTGCTGCCCGAGTGGCCGCCCATCGGTGATATCGGCACCGGCAGTGCGTCTCCCGGAACCGGAACCGGGCCTGCCGCCGCGGATTTCCTGAACACCGGCAGCAGCTCCGCCTGGAATGGTCTGGACCTCGGGCCCGGCAGTCCGGTGGGCAGTGGGTTGCCTGCCTCCGGCAGTTCGTCATCGGGCTCGCCGAGCGGCAGCGGTGGTCGTGGCACGGGCGTCGATGGCGGCTGGCACGACGCGGGCCGGCCGGACAGTGGCGAGGCCGCTGACGCGGGGCCCGGCGCCGGAATGGCGAGTGGATCGGGGGCCGCGCTGGGGCTCGATGCGGGCAGCGTCCAGACCGCCTGCACCGGCAGCGCCGTGATCGGCAGTGCCACAATTCTGCTCGGGTTGGCGAGCGGTAGCGGGCTGTCCGGCGTCGGTTCGGTCGGGTCGGGTTCGGTCGGGCCCGGGTTGATCGGTCCCGGCTCGAGTGGATCCGGGCTCGGCAGTGTTGTCGTCGGCAGCGCGGTGACCGGCAGCGCGCTGCTGACCTGCCTGCTGTTGCTGCCGGGCCCGACACCGCGAGAACCCTGGATCCCGCTGCAGCTCGAACCGCCGGCGCCCAACGCGCCGACACTTCCCGCGCCGGCCATTCCACCAGCCGAGGCCATTCAGTCGGCGCCTGCGATCGAGCCGCCGGCACCGGTACTCGCGGCACCACACCGGCCGCCGCAACAGCAGGTCACCACCACTGCGGATACCATTGCCTGGAATCTCCTGGAACTGGTGACGATCGTGGTGGTGACGGTTCTCACGATGGTCCGCCGGGTCGCCGTTCATCGCGGGCGTGGGCAGGGCGAATGATGGTCGACCCATGCGGGACCGGCGCTGTAGTTTCGACGGGGTGAGCGAGTGGTTGGGCCGGACGGTGCATGGGGTGGGGCATTTCGATCGGGCAGTCAGTGGTGCGGTGGCGCGAATTCCGGTGTCGGGGGCCGATCGCGGCATGTTGCGGTTGACGCGGGCAGCGGATCGTGGCGCGCTGTGGTCGGTGATCGCGGTGCTGCTCGCCGCTAGACCGGGCGCGACGCGTAGGGCCGCGCTGCGTGGTGCCGTTTCCGTCGCGGGGGCAAGCGTTGCGGTGAATGTGGTGCTGAAAGGTTTGATCGCGCGCCGCCGGCCGGCTGCGGAGTTGTTGCCCTTGGATCGGCGGCTGATCCGGGCTCCGACGTCGTCGTCCTTTCCGTCCGGCCACAGTGCCGGCGCCGCCGCGTTCGTGACGGCGGTGGCGCTGGAGAGCCCGCGCACCGCGTTGGTCGTGGCGCCGCTGGCCGCCACGGTCGCCTACTCCCGCGTGCACACCGGGGTGCACTGGACCTCGGACATAGTCGTCGGCGCGGCGGTCGGGGCCGGTGTGGCGCTGGCCACGCGCCTCTGGTGGCCGGTGCGCGAGTCCGACGAGGCGGCAGCTCGCCTGGTGCGTGAGGTGCCCGCGCTCGTCGATGGCAAAGGGCTGGTCCTGCTGGTCAATCCGGTGTCGGGTGATCCGGGCTACGACCCGACCGCCGACGTCGCCGCGGCGCTGCCCGCCGCGACTGTGCTGCGCACCGAACCGGGCCGCGACTGTGTCGAGCAGTTGGAGCAGGCGTTGGCGGAGCGCGCCGAGCAGGCGTACGCGGTCGGTGCGGCAGGTGGCGACGGCACCATCGCGGCCGCCGCCGCGGTGGCACTGCGGCACGGGTTGGCGTTGGTGGTTGTGCCCACCGGCACCCTGAACCACTTCGCGCGCGACCTGGGTGTCTACGACCTGGTCGAGGTCGTGGACGCGACCGGGGCGGGTGAGGCGGTCGCGGTCGATATCGCGAGCGTGGAATTCGACACCGAACAAGGCACCCGCATGCACTACTGGATCAACACCGCCAGCTTGGGCGCCTACCCGGATCTGGTGCGATTGCGCGAGAAATGGCAAGGGCGGTGGGGTAAATGGCCGGCCTTCGCCGCCGCCCTCATCGTCATGCTGCGCAAGGCGCAGCCGATCCGGATCCGATTGGACGACCGGTGGCACGACGTGTGGTTCGTGTTCGTGGGCAATGGGCCCTACCATCCGCACGGCGCGGTCCCCGCGTTCCGCTCTCGACTGGATGACGGTCTGCTCGATGTGCGTTGGCTGCGTGCCGATCTGCGGTGGTCTCGAACGCGGGCCGTACTCGCGCTGGTGCTGGCCGCGATCGGGCGCAGCAAGGTCTACAACGAGCGGCAGGTGCGTGAGCTGATCGTGCAACTGGATGCGGATGAGGCGGTCGCCGCCGACGGCGAGGTGCTGGGCGAGGCGAGTCGGCTGCGTTTCGCGGTAGCCGGCCGCGTCGCCGCCTACCGCCGCGATGAGGACAATCCGCGCTGGGCGACTCGTGCCCGCCCGCACCACCGCGGCCGGCTGGCTGTTTTCCGAGGTGGTGGTAATGGTCGACGGTAATTCGAGCCCGGCCTGGTGTACCTGCCGGATCGGCGGCGGATACGGCGCCCGAAACCGAGCGACCAGTTGATGGTCGGTGGGATCGCGCGCAAGCGATAACGCATCAATGCGCCGGGCGCCGTCGACCTGCTCGACGGCACCCAGCGGCTGATGTACGGCGGACCGGTTCCTGCCGAGGACATTGCCGAACCGGAATCGGTCGTCGGTGATCATCAGCAGCAGCACATTCGTGATCAGGTTGCGCTGGGCTTCGAATCCGGCCCCGTAAAAGCTCATGAGCTGCGCGAAGATCTCGATGTCGTCCAGGTTGTTCGGGTGATGCGCGAGCCGCGAGGTGGCGTCGTCGCCCGGCTGGTCGCGTTTGAGCCGAATCAGCTCCATCAGTGCGCCTTTGAGCATCTGCATGCCCTGGGCGCTCTTGACGGTGTCGAAGCACGCGGCCATACCGGTCGCGACCCGCTGCCCGATATCGGCCGGGCACCCGCGCCGATCGACGGGCGGGTGCTGGTGCGTGGCGCGATCGAGCCGAATACGCCACGCGCGCAGTGGATTTCGGCAAACGCTGCGGCCCCGGGCGTGTTGCCCGGGGCCGCAGCATCGCGCTGATTCACGCTGTGGCGGGTCTTGTGGAATGGGAGGGTGCGCCGGTCACCTTGGGTTCTTCGCCGTTCGGTCCGAAGATCATGCCGTTTTTCCAGGCGTTGCGTTCGAACATGCGTTGTAGTGGTGTGGCGAGGCAGGTGGTGACGAGGGTCATGAGGGCGAGGATGGTGTAGAGGTCGGCGGTGATGAGTCCGGATGACAGGCCGATGTTCAACAGCACTAGTTCCATGAGTCCGCGGGCATTGGCGAGTGCGCCCATGGCGCCGGCTTCGCGCCAGCCCATTCCTTGGGAGCGCGCGACCAGGCCGATGGCGCCGAATTTGCTGGCGAAGGATACGACCAGTACCAGTGCGGTGACCGCGAGGACGGCGGGGTCGAAGATGAGGCTGAGTTTGGTGTTGAGTCCGGTGTAGATGAAGTAGGCGGGTAGCAGTAGGTAGGCGACGAGTGGTTCGAGTCGTTCGCGGATGCGGTCGATGAGTTGGCCGCGGGGCATGCACAGGCCGGCGACGAAGGCACCGAGGACGGAGTGGATGCCGACGTAGTCGGTGAAACTGGCGGCCAGCAGTACGACCAGTAGCACGATTACTAGTGGCCCGACGGGTAGGCCGCCGGTGTGTTCGTTGTCGCCGACCCGTGGGGTCCAGGTGGTCAGCCGCGCCAGCAGGGGGCGTCCGATCAGTGTCATGAACAGTACGTAGGCCAGTCCGCCGCCGGCGGCGAGCAACGCGCCGCCGGGGCTGTCTTTGGCGGAGGCGACGACGACGGCGAGCAGGATCCATGCGCAGGCGTCGTCGACGGCCGCGCACGCGAGGGACATGGTGCCGAGTCGGGTTTTGAGGAGTCCGGAGTCGTAGATGATCCAGGCCAGGATGGGGAAGGCGGTGACGGCGACGGCGGCGGCGAGGAATAGTGCGCCTTGCCAGTTGGCCATCGAATCGGTGAAGTAGCGTCCCTGTCCGACCAGCCACCACCCGACTATCGCGCCGAGTGTCATGGGGACGGCGACGCCGATTGCTGAGGTGGCGCCGGCTTGGCGTAGGTGGGTGGTGAGGATGTCGAGTTTGAATGAGGACCCGACCAGGAACATGTAGAAGATCAACCCCAACTGTCCGACGACGTAGATCGCGGTCAGGTTGGGGTGCATGATGCTGGTGTCACCAACCTCGAGTGTGGTGGGGAACAGCCACTGCTGGGCTTCGGGCCATGCCCAGCCGAATACTGATGGGCCGAGTAGGAATCCGGCGACCATGACCGCCACCACCTGTACCTGCCCCAACCGTCGTAGCAGTGGCCACAACAGGCGGTAGGCCACCAAGATGACCGCTAGCTGCAAAGATAAATGTGTACTGATCTCCAAAAGCGATGGCATCGCAATTCCTCCGTCGAGCAATCTGGCAGGGGACACGAAACGAATTGATCAGGCGGCGCTCCGCAATTCGGCGAGCGCGGCGAGCACGCATTGAAGTGTCTGTGCCGGATCGAGCCCCCCGGAGAACCCGGCCTCGGGCGCGCATTCGAGGTGCAGGCCGCCGGGAACGGTGGCTGTCGCCCGGCAGGCTCGAAAGAACGCGCGGATCTCGGCTACGACCTCGTCGAGGCGACGAAATAGGTGCCCGTCGCCGGTGTCGGCGGGCATCGGATCGCACACCCAGCACACTGGAGTTCCGCACCTGGCAGCCGCCTCGATCAACGCCGGAAGTGCCTCGACCGTGCGAGCGGCGCCCAGCCGAGCGATGAGCGTGAGTCGCCCCGGCCGGTTCTCGGGATTCAGGGCCCGACAGAGGAGTTCGACGTCGTGCGGTGTGGCCGTGGGGCCTAGTGTCACGGCCACCGGATTGCCGACACCTGCCGCGAACTGCACCTGCCGGTGCGCGGGATTTCGAGTCCGATCGCCGATCCACAGCAGGTGGGTCGAACAATCCCACCATCGCCGATCGGGTCCGCGTCGAGTCAGTGCGGAATCGTCCGGCAGCACAGCCTCGTGCGAAAGGTGCACGGGCGCAATCGAACTGTACAGTTCGTGCGCGCCAGGTGGTGCGACCGCGGCGATGGGCAGCAGTCCGGCGACCTCACGGAGCAGGTCGCGTTGCGCCGGTTCGCGGCACTGATCCGCGGCGCGGTGCAGGATATCCGCGCACAGCGTTACCGGCAGCTGATCACAACGCCAACCTTTGAGCGTGGCCGCAGCATGAGAGTAGGCCTCCAGCACGGGATCTGGTGCGCGGGTCGTCGAATCGCTGCCGGGCGGTGCCGCCACCGTGTCGGATTCGACTGGTGTCCATAGTGGTTCGGGGCTGCGCCGCGCCAGCCGGATGGTGGTGACGCGTCTTCCCATCCCATGGGTCAGCACCGCGGCGGCGGCATGCATCAGGGCGCGGTGGGCCGTGATCGATCGGGTATCTCCCGCGGCGGACGTGTCGGCCCCGCCTGCGAGGTACAGCACGAACGCCTCCCCGTGCACCGCCCTGGCGAAATCAGCTGTGAGCGCGTCACATTCGCCCGGGTGGACCAATGCGCGCAGAGAGCGAAAACGCTGCACGGACTGCGACGATCCAGCATCCGAGTGCGACCGCGTGGCTTCGCGGGACCCGCCGAGCGGCACCGATGGCAGGTCGTCCGATCCCGAATCCGCGGTATCCGGCTCGTCGGCCCAATCCACCTGGTCACCGGTGGCGTCAGGTGGGATGACGTCCGGATTGAATGCCTCCCGGATGTAGCAGACGGGCCGGTCCCCGAGCAGCATGATGTATGCCCTTGCCGCACAGAGACGACCATCCGGCCATCTCATCACCCCCGCTCGCAGGATGTGACGCCGCTGGGATACCCCACGAGAGATCAGGCCGGTACCGATCGGGGTGTGCACATTGTCCAAGCCGGACGCGGCTGCGGGTCCGGGCACAGCGACGACATAGTTGACCGATGCGGTCACCATATCCGCACCTACCAGATAAGAACGGCGAACAATGACACGATCGGCACCGGACACCTGCAGCGCATCGGTGACGGTGGTCGGCAGTTGACCGGCCGCGAGGTCGTCCTGGCGCAGGACCCGTACTTCGAGCTCCGTACCGAGGAGCGCCTCGAGTGTCGGCATCGTGAATCCGTCGCTGGCCAACAGCATTCTGGTATGCGGATGGCCGAATCGTCGGATCTCGGCTGGGTTGGTCCGGACACCCGAACCGCCGGCGATGGGTTTGCCGGACGGTTCGGGGCCGGAGTGGGTGATCGTCACGGCCAGCTCCGTGCAGTGTTTCTCACGAGAAATCCGTGCCGAAGCCTGCGCTAATGCGCAGTGGCGTCAGCGGCTTTCGGTGGGAGCACGGGCCGAGACCACGTCTTGATCTCGTCATCGGTGCGGGGTTGGGTAGTCAGGCCGAGGACCGGTTCGGTGGTGATCCGCACCTGGTCCACCACCGTATCCTTCAACGGGTCACGCCAGTGATCCCACACGATGGACATGTCCAGGTGGCCCATGTATTCCAGATTCGCCGACTCCGAATGCAGACGCTCGGCTTCGGAGATGAGGGTGTCGGTCCCGGCGCGCTGTTGTACTCCCGAGGACTCGTCCAGATCGGTCAAGCCCGCCATGATCTCGGTGAACTGGGCTTGTTTGGTGTCATCACGGTGTCCGGTGGTGAGGTTGCCTGCGTGCCCGAAGTACTGCTCCGCGCCGATGTACTCTTCGTACAATCGTGACACCAGGATCAGGAATCGCGTGTACGCCCGTCTATAGCTGTGCTCGTAGAAGGTAAGGGCGTCGTCTTCGCTCATTTCGCCCCGCAGGATGGTCGAGATCGCCGCCGATCCGACCAGCCCGGAGTACGTCCCCAGATGCACGCCGCTGGATAGCAGTGGATCGAGGAAGCAGGCCGCGTCACCGACCGCGATCCAGCCAGGACCGCAGAAACGATCCGAGGAGTAGGAGTAGTCCTGCTCCGCCTGCACCGGTGCGACCCGCTGCGCGCTGTCGAGCGTCTTGCTCATCGCCTTGCTGTCGGCGATAGTGTCCAGGTAGTACTTCTGCAGGCCGTCCTTGCGCAATCGCTCCGCCGCCGTGCGGGTAGAGACGACATAGCCGACGCTGTTGCGGCCGTCCGTGAGCGGAATGTTCCAGAACCAGCCGCCCTCAGGGGTGGACACTACGTTGATTCCCCCCTCCGGAGTGTCCGGATGTAGGTGTGCCCCTTCCCAATATGACCAGACCGCGACGTTGCGGAAGGCCGGGTGCTGTTGGCGCTCGATGACCTGCTGTTTGGCCAGCACGCCTGCCCGCCCCGAGGCGTCGACGAGGTAGTCGACCGGGGTGGTGTGGACCTGACCGTCCGCGGTCCATTCGACCGCGGTCGGACGGTCGCCGTCGAACACCACATTGGTGACGGTGGCCTGCTCGATCACCTCCGCTCCCTGGGCTGTCGCGTTACGCAGCAGGATGTCGTCGAAGACATCGCGTTCGACCTGCCACGACCACGCCTCCGCGTCCACGAGCTTGGACCAGTCCAGCAACCAGTCGTCATCCTGCCACTGGAAGAAGGCGCCCCGTTTGATCTGGAAACCGTGCGCGGCGACCGCATCGTAGGCACCGGACAGGCGCAGTGTCGACAAACACGACGCGAGCAGGCTTTCGCCGATGTGATACCGAGGGAACTTGCCTCGTTCCAGGAGGGTCACCTTGACCCCCGTTTTAGCGAGCAGGGCTGCGGTGGTCGACCCGGCTGGGCCGCCGCCGATAACCAGAACGTGCTTGTCCATAGGAACTCCCTGGAACTGCCGACAACAGGTCGTGCGTCGGCACCGGCGGCCGAACCGAGTCCGGGTCGCCCACGGCTGTAGGCGAACCCGAGCTAAGTATTGCCGCTGATTAGCCATGGTAACGACGCACGTCATAGATTGTAGCAATCAATGACGAATACTCAACTGTGAGAACGCAATTAGGCGCCAAATATGAGACAGAGTTAGTTAACTGAAGAGTTGCGAATATCCCCGCACGAGACTTTCATACCGAACCATCGTCATGCGATATGACGAGGACGTCGCAGCAGTGTGACGTCGATGCTGGTGTGAAAACCGTTGCGGGGAGGGTATTTGCCCAGCTACGCGGGTCCGCGGCGGGCACATGGACTGTCTCGGGCAGGCGGCGATGGTCGGTGTCGTATCGTCATCACCCCACTCTCCCTACATATTCAGAGTAAGGCCGACCCCCGGAACGCACGAGTCGTTCCACCTAGAATTAATCCGCCAGTGAACTCAGCGCAGACCCGGCCGATGCCCGGCCGACAGCCGACCTGCGCGGATTACCTTGCGGTGGAGCCCATTCGCCGGATGTTGTCGGCAACGCGAGGGCTGCCCTGCCGGTGCGCTCGACGGAATCATGCGAGCGGCACCGCGATTGGCGGGCTGTGCCCGTAAGGCCCCTAGGCGCCTGTGTTGCCGGCGCCTGCCACGGCAAGGGTGGTCGCGGCCGCCTGCTCCGCGGCCTCGACCGTGCATCGCCCGAGTCCGCATGCGCCGGCGACACCGTAAGCGGTTCGGCCGGCGGCCTCTTCGAACAGACCGAGCGCGGCGGCGCTGCCATCGGGAGAGTCCGGTGAAACGACGCCGGCGATCACCCGCCAGTCCGGGTCGAGATTGCGCAGTGGCCGGTAGAAACTGGGGTCGAGCGGTGCCGGCTCGGCACCGAAAGCGCAGGGAATATGCACCGGAGGCAGGGCGGCGCCGCGCGTGTTCAGCAGCCGTGCAGTGCGATTGAGCAGCGCCACCGCGGGTGCGAGGCTGCGCGGAGCGAGCAGGCTCTTGTGCTGGTAGTCGCCGTAGCACAGGTGCACGATAGAGTCCGCGCCGATCTCGTGAATCTGCGCGAGAAAGTCGGCGAGCTGCCGCGCGACCAGCGGGGCAAGCGCCCAAAGTGAATGCAGCTGTTCGGCTTTGACCATGCTCAACAGCGCGATGGGCGACTCCACCTGCCATACGACGCGGTCGCCGTGCTGATCGATGACCGCGCGCATCTCTTCGACTATCGCCTCGGTGAACACCGGCAGCTGCCGCAGCGCGGCAACCACCAGATTCGAGCGGCGCAAGGCCGGCCCGACGGGAAGCCCGGCGGAGACTGCCGCGCCCGCGAAGACGAACATCGCGAGATCCAGCGGATTGGGTTGGCTTATCTGGACTTTCGTCTCGGCCAGCGCCGGACGGCTGCCCTGCAAGGCTTCGAATGCGGTGACGACGTTACCGATTCGTTCGACCCGGCCCATCGACACATGCTGTGGTTCCAGCTTGCGGCCAGAGCGCAGACCGTAGCTGGGGAAGTCCGAGTAGTCGGCGAACTCACCCGCCTGGACGACTTCGAAGACGTCGGCGTCCTTGCGTGCACGCAGATAGTCCAAGATCCAGTCCGGATCCAGGTCGCAGGGCACCGCGGTGGTCGGCCGGCCCTCGACGCGGTCGGCGAACCATTGCATGACGGCGCTATCGCTGGTCATCAGTTCCGTAGGCAGAGTGCCGACAAAATGCGCGTATCTGGTCATACGTAGCTCGCCTACTTTCTAGATGCGGACACAACAACGATCACATTGTGTCGCAAGAACATACGCTTCGGTGCGGAAGGCCGCTGTCGCTGGGAACGCTCAGCGATCGGGACGGATCCACTGTAGCGGCACCGGCGTTCGTGTGACGGCGGATCCGCTCGGCTTCGCGGCCGTCGCGGTTCCACGCGGCGAAGGCGGCGTGGTGCGACGTCGGGGTGAACCCTGAACTTCACCCGGATATCGGTGCTGAGCTGGTGATTTATCATTGTGCGACTGCCAGCATGGAGGAGTCGGATCGTCGGAATGGCGGTTCGCCTGAGACTCCTGGAGGCATGAAATGTTCTGGAAGATCATCGGTGTCGTCGCGGTCGTTTGGATCGCACTCGCCATCATCGGTGCGCTGATCAAGGGGCTGTTCCCGATTCTGGTGATCAGCGCGGTGGTGTTCGGGCTCTACCTGCTCTACAAGGCGGTGTCGGGTTCGGACAACTCCACCGTCAGCAAGCTGTAGCCACCCGCGTGGGGCCGTTCGCCATCCGCTCGGACGGCGAACGGCCCCTTTGGCTGTGTCTGCGACACGGTCGCCGCGCTCCCGGACGGCGAGCGTCCACTCGCGGCCGAAGCCTGGCCAGGCGCCGGTGATGAACCACACTTCGCTCATGCGAACTCGGCAATCGCCTGGAGTGGGCTCCAAGGTAAGCCATTTGTGAGCGAGAGTTATTTCAAATTCTTCGCCTCGCTTATTCCGCTACCGTGAAAGTGTTACGGAGATCACGTTTTTTGGTGTCGACCAGCCGGGTCACCGGGCGGACCGGTCGGAGAATTGCATAGCCGGTGGTGAACTGGTTACCTGCGATAGTGGATGGGGGTGCGGTTGTCCGTGCGTGCTGAGCAATTGGCGGAGATTTTGTTGCGACAGGAGGTTTGCGTGCCGGAATCATGATAGCGAGAGTGCATTACTCCGGAGTGGAGGTAGTTGATGGGTGGAGCGCCGGGCCGGCCTCGCCGGGGCCGTCGAAGTCCGCGGAGTGCGGGCTGTCGCGTCCCTTCGGGCGAGTAATCCTGCCACATCCCCACTCTCGGGAACGCGTGAGAAGTTTGCTGGTCGTATAATCGAGCGCTTGGCCCGCGACGATATAGTCGTCTGTTTCGTGAACCGCATTCTCATTACCGGGTGCTGTTCTGCGTGGGCAGTTTCGGCGTAGGTGAGAGGTGAAGTACCGGAAATGGCAAGGGATCGTCGTTCCGCACGGGGTAGTCGTCGCCGAGTCGGACTACTCTTCGGGAATTTGCTCACGGCCGCGGTGGAATCCGCGGCCGGTGCCGTCGCCATCCGGTTCGATCCGTCGGGCGATCGGTCCGACGAACGCCAGCTGACCTATCGCGAACTCGACGAGCTGTCATCGCGGTTGGCACGCGAACTCATCGCCCACCGGGTGGGTGCCGGTGACGTGGTGGCGATCGGCATCGCGCGCAGCATCGAATCGGTGCTGGCCGTGTGGGCGGTCGCGAAGACCGGCGCGGCGTATGTGCCGGTGGATCCCGGGTATCCGCCGGAGCGGATCGCGCACATCCTCTCGGATTCGGGCGCGGTGCTCGGGCTGACCACCACCGCACACCGGCCGGTGCTCGGTACGAGTGTGGACTGGGTCGAACTCGATGATCCGGTGCGGGCCGGGCGCATTGCCGAGCAGCCGGGACATCCGATCTCCTACACCGACCGGGTCCGTCCGCTGGACGAGCGGCACCCGGCCTACGTCATCTACACCTCGGGATCGACCGGACGACCCAAGGGCGTCGTCGTCTCGCACAGCGGCTTGGCCGGGCTGGTGGCCGCGCAGCGCGAGCGTTACGGGGTGACCGGGGAGTCGCGGGTCCTGCACGTCTGCTCGCCGAACTTCGACGTATCCGTGCTCGAGCTGTTGCTCACCTTTTCCGCAGGCGCGACATTGGTGATCGCGCCGCCCACCGTGTTCGGCGGCTTCGAACTGTCCGAGCTGCTGCGGCGTGAGCGCGTCACGCACATGCTCATCACGCCTGCTGCCCTGGAATCGGTGGACCCGGCGGGTCTGGACGATCTGCGGGTCGTCGTGGTGGCCGGTGACAAGTTCGGGTCCGAGTTGGTCGGCCGCTGGGCGGGCGAACGCGAGTTCTACAACGGCTACGGGCCCACCGAGGCGACGATTCTCGCCACCGGCACCCCGCCCCTGGTGCCCGGCGAGCCCATCACTATCGGCACGGCCATCGCGGGAGTCGCCGCCTTCGTGCTGGATTCTCGGTTGCGCCCGGTGCCCGCCGGGGTGACCGGCGAGCTGTACCTGTCGGGTCCCGCGCTGGCGCAGGGCTACCTCGGGCGGCCGGGGCTGACCGCGGACCGGTTCGTGGCGAGCCCGTTCGGCGCCGATATCGGCAACCCGGGCGCGCGGCTGTACCGCACCGGAGACTTGGTGCGGCGTACCGAATCCGACGGCGCGGAGGGTGGCGCCATCGAGTACCTGGGTCGCTCGGACTTCCAGGTGAAGATCCGCGGCTTCCGCATCGAACTCGGCGAGATCGACAACGCGCTGACCAGCCACCCGGATATCGACTTCGCGGCGACACTGGGCAAGACGCTGCCGTCGGGGGCGACCGCGCTGGTGGCCTATGTGCTGCCGGCTAGGGGACGGCAGCCGGCGGAGCCGGCGGGGTGGGCGAACACAGCCGGGGCCGAGGTGGACACCGACGTGCTCGCGGATTTCCTGGGGGAGTCGCTGCCCGCGTACATGATTCCGGCGGCCTTCGTGGTGCTGGACGAGATCCCGTTGACCTCGGTCGGCAAGCTCGACCGCGCGGTACTGCCCGAGCCGGTCTTCGCCACCCGTGCGTTCCGTGCGGCGGAGACGCCGGTCGAGGAGATCATCGCCGAGGTATTCGCCGAGTTGCTCGGCGTCGAGCGCGTCGGTCGCGACGACTCGTTCTTCGGATTGGGTGGCGATTCGATCCTGTCGATCCAACTGGTCTCGCGGGCCAAAGCGCGCGGTGTCGTATTTACCGCCGCGGCGGTGTTCGAACATCGCACGGTCGCGGCATTGGCCGAGATCGCCACGTCGGCCGATGCGGTGGAGCAGCAGCGGCTGGCGGAACTGCCCGGTGGTGGGGTCGGCGAGCTGCCGTTGCTGCCGATCATGGCGGCGATGCTGCCGGATGACTCGTCGTATCAGCGGTTCTCGCAGTCGATGGCGCTGCGGCTGCCCGACGGCATCGATCAGGAGACTCTGGTCGCGACCATCGGTGCGGTCGTCGACCACCACGACATGCTGCGCGCTCGGTTGCGCGAAGCCACATCGGACACTGCCCGGATCTTCGAGGCGTTGGAGCTCGGCGCGGTGGATGTCGATGCGCTGGTGCATCGGGTCGAGTTGCCCGCCGATATCGATGATGCGGAGTTGTCGCGCCGGGCGAGTGTCGAGTACGACGCGGCGCTGGGCCGACTCGATCCGGCGAATGCGGTGATGGTGCAGTGCGTCTGGTTCGCGTTCCCGCAGGGCGGTCGCCGTCGTGATGTATTGCTGGTCGTCGCGCACCACATCGTGGTCGACGGGGTGTCCTGGCGGATTCTGATCCCGGATCTGGCAATGGCTTGGTCCCAACTCGCGGCGGGGCAGCCGGTGGCGTTGCCCGCCAACGGAACATCGTTGCGGCGCTGGGCGCACGCGCTGCGCGATGCGGCGCACGATCCGGCGCGCATCACGGAACTGCCGTTCTGGCAACAGGTTTCGGGTACCGAAGACCCATTGTTCGGTGCGCGTGCGTTCGATCCGGCGGTGGATACCTTCGCCACCGTCGATCGTGTCGAGGTGACGGTGCCCGCCGAGGTGACCAATGCGCTGCTGACCGCGATCCCGGACCGGTATCGCGGTGGTGTCAACGACGGCCTGCTTTCGGCGTTGGCGCTGGCGGTGAGCAAGTGGCGTGGCGAAATCGTGGGCGGTACCGCGCTGGTCAAGCTGGAAGGCCATGGGCGCGAAGAAGGGCTCGTCCCCGGCGCGGATCTGTCCAGGACCGTCGGCTGGTTTACCAGTGCGTTCCCGGTCCGGCTCGATCTCGCGGGCGCCGATCTCGCCGACGCGTTCGCGGGCGGAAAAGCCATGGGCGACATCGTGAAATCGGTGAAGGAACAGCTGCTCGCGGTCCCCGACAAGGGGCTCGGCTACGGCCTGCTGCGCTACCTGAACCCCGAGACCGCCACGCAACTGGGCGATGTCACCCAGATCAGCTTCAACTATCTGGGTCGGATGTCGACGGGGGAGATTCCGGCGCAGCTCAGTGAGCTGGGGTGGGTGCCGGTCGCGGATCTGGGGCAGCTGGATGCCGAGATGGACCCGGATATGCCCGCCAACGGCGTGATCGACATCAACGCGATCGTCACCGACGGCGCGGACGGTCCGCAGCTGAGTGCGTCGTTCGCCTTTCCGAGCGGGCTGTTGTCGCGGGAGCGAGCGCAGGAGTTCGCGGATCTGTGGGTCGCCGCGCTGCACGCGCTGGCCGCGCACGCGCAGCGGCCCGATGCCGGTGGCCGGACGCCGTCGGATCTGCCGCTGATCACGGTCGGTCAGTCGGATATCGAAGTGTGGGAACGGGATTACCCAGGGCTGTCGGATGTGTGGCCGCTCGCGCCATTGCAGTCCGGGCTGCTGTTCCACGCGTTGCTCACCGAGTCGAGCGTCGATGTCTACACCACCCAAACTGTCGTGGACCTGAGTGGCGAAGTGGAGGTCGAGCGACTGCGGGCGGCGGCGCAGGCCATTCTGGACCGCTACCCGAACTTGCGGACCGCCTTCGTCGCCGGCGCCGACGGCCGCGCCGTGCAGATAGTCCTGGACCAGGTCGAAATGCCATGGCGTTCGGTGGATTTGACGCAGCTGACCGAGTCCGAGCGGTTGGCGGAATTGACACGGCAGGTCGCGCTGGAGCGCGAAACCCGCTTCGACATGTCGGTGGCGCCGCTGATTCGGTTTACCTTGTACCGCACCGAGCAACAACAGTGGCATCTGGTGGTCACCTCCCACCACATCCTGCTCGACGGCTGGTCGATGCCGCTGCTGATGCGAGATGTACTGGTGCTGTACGCGGTTCGTGGCGACCTGTCCGCGCTGGGGCGAGTGCCGTCCTATCGCAACTTCCTGAGCTGGCTGGCGGGCCGGGATCGGGCGGATTCGGAGCGGGCATGGGCGCAGGCGCTGTCCGGTGTGGACGAGCCGACTCAGCTCGCGCCCCATCAGCGCACGGCAGAAAGCCACGATCTCGGCAAGGTGGTCACCGAGATCGACGCCGACCGCACCCGCCGGATCGCCGGGCGGGCCGCTGAACTCGGCGTCACCGTGAATACCCTGGTGCAGGCGGCCCTCGGCATCCTGCTCGGGCGGCTCACCGGTCGCGATGATGTGGTGTTCGGCACCACTGTGTCCGGCCGTCCGGCCGAGCTGCCCGGCGTCGAGTCGATGGTGGGCTTGTTCATCAATACGCTGCCGGTGCGCGTGCGGATCGACGGCGGGCTGGCGGTCGGCGAGTTCTTGCAGTCGCTGCAGCGCGAGCAGGCGGCGCTGCTCGACCACCACTATCTGGGTCTCACCGATATCCAGCGGATCGCCGGTGCCGGAGCTCAATTCGACACCCTGCTGGTTTTCGAGTCGTACCCGATCGACCGGGACGCGATCACCGCGGCCAGTTCCATCGACGGTATGTCGGTGACCGGTGTCGGCACCAGCGACGATACGCACTACCCGTTGACGGTGCTGGTGACCGCGACCTCGACGATCGAGCTGACGTACAAGTATCAGGGCGAACGGTTCCGCGCCGATGAGGTGGAATCCCTTGCCGCACGGCTGAACCGGGTGCTGGAGGCACTGCTCGGTGCGCCAACGGGCCGGGTCGGCGATATCGACATCATGCTGAACGACGCCGAGCGGGATCGAATTCTGCTGGACTGGAACAACACCCGGCATCCGGTCGAACCGGAGCTGCTGCTGGACGGCTACCGCCGAGCGGTGCAGGCGCATCCGGATCGGGTCGCGGTGGTCTACGAGGGCGCCGAGCTCGCCCACCCGTCGCCCGACCACCACCCCTCAACGAGTCGCTCCGCGACGCTGGCCCACCCGTCGCCCGACCACCACCCCTCAACGAGTCGCTCCGCGACGCTTACTTATCGGGAACTCGACGAGCGGGTGAATCGCCTGGCCCGCCTGCTGATCTCGCAGGGTGTCGGCGCGGAATCGCTGGTCGGCCTCGCGGTCCGGCGCTCGCTGGATCTGGTCGTCGGCATGTACGCGGTCCTCACCGCGGGCGGTGCGTACGTGCCCGTGGACCCGGATCATCCGGTCGAGCGCGTCGAGCACGTGCTGACCGCCGCGCGGCCGGTGTGCGTGCTCACCACGACCGCGGACGCCGTGCCGGTGCCGGACGGAATTCCGGTGCTGCACATCGACACCGCGGATCTGGACGGATTCGCCGGTACCCCGCTGGAGGCCGGGGAGCTGCTGCGGCCGGTGCGCCCGGAGAGCCTGGCGTATGTGCTGTTCACCTCCGGCTCCACCGGACGGCCCAAGGGCGTCGCGGTCTCGCACCGGGCGATCGGCAACCATCTCGCCTGGATGCAGTCCCGATATCCGCTGCATGCCGACGACGTGTACCTGCAGAAGGCTGCCTTCACCTTCGATGCCTCGATGTGGGGCTACTTCATTCCGCTGCGGGTCGGCGCCAAGCTGCTGATGGCCACGCCCGACGGCCATCGCGACGCCACCTACATCGCGGAAACCATTGCGGCGCACCAGGTTACCGTCACCGACTTCGTACCGTCGATGCTCGCGGTGTTCGCCGCCCACACGCCCGCCGGTGCGATTGCGACGCTGCGGCACATCATCGTCGGTGGCGAGCTGCTGCCCGCGGAGACCGTGGCCGCGGTGCGAGCGGTCTGCGACGCGTCGGTGCTCAACGTGTACGGGCCGACCGAGACCGCGGTCGCCGTCACCACCTGGCTTGCGACCGGCGACGATCAGGGCGGTCTGCCGATCGGATCGCCGGTCTGGAACAGCCGCCTGTACGTGCTGGATTCCCGTCTGCGGCCGGTGCCCGCCGGGGTCACCGGTGAGCTCTACCTCGTCGGTGATCAGCTGGCCCGCAGCTATCTCGGGCGCGCGGATCTGACCGCGGAACGGTTCGTGGCCAACCCGTTCGGAACGGGCGAGCGGATGTACCGGACCGGCGACCTGGTGGCCTGGAGTGCGCCGAGTGTCCTGAAATACCTGGGCCGCACCGACTTCCAGGTAAAACTGCGCGGACAGCGTATCGAACTCGGCGATATCGAGGCAGCGCTGCTGGCGCAGCCGTCGGTGAGCCAGGCGGCCGTCCTGGTGGTGCCAACGGAGCTCGGCGACCAACTGGTGGCCTACGCGGTCCCCGTGCCCGGCGCGCACCTCGAGTTGGAGCCGTTGCGTGCCGAGCTGGCGGGCACACTGCCCGCGTACATGGTTCCGGCCACGATCGTGGAGCTTGCCGAGTTCCCGATCAACACCAGCGGCAAGCTGGACCGCAAGGCGTTGCCGCGGCCGAGCCTGTCCGGCCGGGAATTCCGCGCGCCGTCCACCCCGTTCGAGGAGATCGTGGCCGGCGTATTCGCCGAGGTGCTCGGTGTGGACCGGGTGGGCGCCGATGACGATTTCTTCACCCTGGGTGGCAACTCGCTGGTCGCCACGCAGGTCGTGGCCCGGCTGAGTGCGGCGTTGGACGCGCGGGTGCCGGTGCGCACGCTGTTCGACGCGCCGGTGGTCGCCGACCTGGCGACGCGTATCGTGCCGGATGCCGCGAACGCGGATCGGCCGCCGTTGACGCGGGCCGTACGACCGGAGCGCATCCCGCTGTCGCTGGCACAGCATCGGATGTGGGTGCTCAACCAGGTCGATACCGAATCCCCGTCCTACAACCTGCCATTTGCCATCCGGCTCACGGGCACCCTGGACGTGCCCGCACTGCGCGCTGCCGTCGCGGATGTTCTGGAGCGACACGAAGCGCTGCGCACCAGGTTCCCGGTCGATGGCCCGGACGCGACGCCGCGCCAGGAGATCCTGTCCGTGGCCGAAACGCTGCCGAACGGACTGGAGGTCGAGACGACCGCCGATCCGGACCGGGTCGCGGCACTCTTGTCCGCCGGATTCGATGTCACCGAACATCCGCCCGTGCGCATCCGGTTGTTCTCCGATCCGGCCCGCGACGAGCATCTGCTCGTCCTTGTCACGCATCACATTTCGGCGGACGGCGTCTCGCTGGCACCGCTGGCGCGGGATCTGGCGACCGCCTATCTCGCGCGCACCGCGGGGACCGCACCGGGTTGGGCTCCGTTACCGGTGCAGTACGCCGATTTCGCGCTCTGGCAGCGCGAAGTCATCGGCACCGAGGACGACGAGAACTCCATTGCCGCACAGCAATTGGCGTATTGGCGGCGACAGCTGGCCGGTGTGATCGAAACCGCGCGACTGCCGCTGGACCGTCCGCGTCCGGCGCAGCCATCGTTGCACGGTGGCTCGACCGATATCGCCGTGCCCGCGCAGGTCCACGCTGCTTTGGCCGACCTTGCGCGCCAGCACAATGCGTCGCTGTTCATGGTCGTGCACGCCGCGCTGGCCGCGTTGCTCGCGCGGCTGTCCGGCGGCTCGGATATCGCGATCGGCACGCCGATCGCGGGTCGCGGTTCAGCCGAACTGGACGATCTGGTCGGCATGTTCGTCAATACCTTGACCCTGCGCACCGATGTCGATCGCGGCGCACCGTTCACGGCATTCGTCGAACAGGTCCGCGAAACCGACCTGTCCGCCTTCGCCAATGCGGAGATCCCGTTCGAGCGGGTGGTCGAAGAGGTGCTGCCCGCCCGCGCCGTCTCGGCTAATCCGCTGTTCCAGGTGATGCTGTCGTTCCAGAACATCGAGCAGCCGACACTGGAGTTGCCCGATCTGACGGTCTCGGCCGTCGATACCGGTGAGATCGTCGCGAAATTCGACCTGCAGGTGATCGTCGAGCCGCGGCAGCGTGCGGATGGCACGCCGGACGAGCTGGTGATCGGCTTCGCCTATGCGACAGACGTTTTCGAGGAAGCCACCATCCATGGCCTCGGCCGACGATTTGAGCGGATCCTCGCTGCGGTCGCCGCCGATGCACAGGTGATCGTCGGAGCCATCGACATCCTCGACGCCGCGGAACGGGACCGGGCACTCGCTGCTCCTGTTCGGACCGCCGAGCCGAGTCCGACCGAAGAGGTCACGCTGCTGCCGCAGCTGTTGGCCGATGCGGTGGACAGCAATCCGGACGGTGTCGCGGTGGTCTTCGCCGACGCCACGGAGCAGCTGGCCGAATGGGAGTATGTCGACCTCGACGAGCGCTCGAGCAGGCTGGCGCGACTGCTGATCGACCGTGGCATCGGCCCGGAGGATCTGGTCGCGATCGGCATTCCGCGCTCGGCGGATTCCGTGCTCGCGGTGTGGGCGATCGCCAAGACCGGTGCCGGATTCGTCCCGGTGGATCCCAACTATCCCGCCGAGCGGGTCCGGCATATGATCGCGGATTCGCATGCGGTACTGGGACTTACGGTCACCGAGGTCGGTGCCGGCCTGCCCGACGAGGTGCCGTGGCTGACCATCGATACCGGCGATATCGATCGGCGGCTCGACGATTACAGCGCCGAACCGGTGACGGACGCGGATCGGTTGCGGCCATTGCGCGCCGCGCATCCGGCCTACGTCATCTACACCTCCGGATCGACGGGCAAGCCCAAGGGCGTGGTCGTCACGCAGGCCGGACTGTCGAGCTTCTGCGAGGAACAGCGCGAGCGTTACCGGGTGACGAGCAGTTCACGCACCCTGCATTTCGCCTCGCCGTCGTTCGACGCGTCGGTGCTGGAACTGCTGCTGGCGATCGGCGGCGCCGCGACCATGGTGGTGGCCGCGCCGACTGTCTACGGCGGCGAGGAACTGGCCGCCCTGCTGCGCCGGGAGCGGGTGACGCATGCGTTCATCACCCCTGCGGCGCTGGCGTCCGTCGACCCGACGGGTCTGGACAAGCTGCGCGTCGTGATCGCCGGTGGCGAGGCATGCCCGCCGGAGCTGGTGCGGCGCTGGACGATTCCGATCGCCGGACGGCGCACCCGCGAGTTCTACAACGGGTACGGCCCGACCGAGACCACGATCATGACCAATATCAGCGCGCCGATGGTGCCGGGGGAGACCGTCACCATCGGCGGGCCGATCCGTGGCATCACCGAGTTCGTCTTGGACGAGCGACTGTCCCCGGTGCCGGACCGAGCCGTTGGCGAGCTCTACATCACCGGCGCACAGGTGGCACGCGGATACCATGAGCGGCCCGCGCTGACCGCCGCCCGGTTCGTGGCGAATCCGTTCGATCGCGATGGCGACCGGCTCTACCGGACCGGCGATCTGGTCCGGCGGACGGTCGACGGTGCGCTGGAGTATCTGGGGCGCAATGACTTCCAGGTCAAGGTACGCGGATTCCGCATCGAACTCGGCGAAATCGACGCGGTCCTGGCGGCGCACGAAACCGTCGACTTCGCGGTCACCATCGGACACGAAATCACTGATGGCGCAACCATTCTCGTCTCCTATGTGCATGCCGCCACCGGTATGGCGGCCGACGCCGAGGAACTCACCGCGTTCGCCGCGAGCAGCCTGCCCGCGCATATGGTGCCCACCACGGTCATGGTGCTCGACGAGATTCCGCTGACCCCGGTCGGTAAACTCGACCGTGCCGCATTGCCCGCTCCCGTGCTGCACACCAGGGAATACCGGGCGCCGTCCGGGCCTTGGGAGGAGACGGTTGCGGGCGTATTCACCGAATTGCTCGGTCCCGCGACGCCGGTCGGCGCCGATGACGACTTCTTCGAACTGGGTGGCAACTCGCTGATCGCCACCCGGGTGGCGGCGCGCATCGGGGCCGCATTCGATATCCGTGTCCCGGTCCGCCTGCTCTTCGAGGCGTCTACGGTGGCCGCGCTCGCGGCACGGCTGAGCGAGAGCTCGGCCGGCAGCAGCCGTCCGGCGCTGACCGCAGGTCCGCGGCCGGAGCGGATTCCGTTGTCGCTGGCGCAGCAGGGGATGTGGTTCCTCAACCGCTTGGACACCGCGTCGGTGGCCTACAACGTGCCGATGGCGGTGCGTTTGAGCGGTGCCATCGATGTGGCGGCGCTGCGGGCGGCGATCGAGGATCTGGTGACCCGCCACGAAATCCTGCGCACGGTGTACCCCTTCGCCGAGGCGGTTCCGGGGGAGGTCGAGGCGGCGCCGGTGCAGGTGATTCTGCCTGCGTCGCAGGCGGTTCCGGAGCTGCGGATCCAGACCATCGACCCGTCCGACGTCGCGGAGCAGGTCGTCGAACTGGCGCGGACGGTCTTCGATCTCACCACCGAGGTGCCCCTCCGGGTCACTCTGTTCGACCTCGGCGCGGCTGCGGCGCACCCGGAACGCTCCGATGCCGGGCGCGAATACGTGCTGGCGATGGTGGTGCACCATATTGCCGCCGACGGCTCGTCGATCAGTCCGTTGGCGCGGGATCTCATGACCGCGTACGCGGCACGCTGCGCCGGATCGGCTCCGGCCTGGGCGCCGCTGGCGGTGCAGTACGCCGACTACAGCATCTGGCAGCGCAATGTGCTCGGCAACGGGGATGATCCCGAATCGTTGGCGGCCGAGCAGATCGCCTACTGGCGCCAGGCATTGGCCGGCTTGCCGGATCAGCTCGACCTGCCCTCGGATCGGCCGCGTCCGCTGGCGCGGTCCTACGCCGGTCGTCGGGTATTGGTGCAGATCGATGCCGAAACGCACAGTGCGCTGGTCGAATTGGCACGGGCCCAGGGTGCGACCTTGTTCATGGTCGTGCATACGGCACTGGCCGTGCTGCTGGCGCGATCGTCGGGAACCGACGATATCGCGATCGGTGGGCCGGTCGCCGGCCGCGGCGAGGCAGTACTCGACGACCTGATCGGCATGTTCATCAACACCCTGGTGTTCCGCACGCGATACGACGCGGGTGCGAACTTCACCGAACTGCTCGCTCGCCAGCGTGAGACCGATATCCAGGCGTTCGCGAACGCGGACGTGCCGTTCGAACGGCTGGTCGACGTGCTGAATCCGGTGCGCTCGACCACCCGGCATCCGCTGTACCAGGTGGCGCTGTCGTTCCAGAATCTGGACATCGTCGCCTTGGAACTGCCGGATCTGACCGTCACTAGCCTGGACATCGGCATCGAGATATCGCAGTTCGATCTGCATTGGATGGTGGGCGATACCTACGATGCGGCGGGCACCCCGACCGGCATCGGCGGCATGGTCACCTACGCCGCCGATATGTTCGACCACGCCACCGTGCAGCAGTTGGTGGACCGGTTCGTCCGCCTGCTCACCGTGATCGCCGGTGATCCCGGCGCGGTGCTCGGTGACATCGATCTGATCGATGCCGCCGAACGCGGGCAGTTGCTCACCGATGCGGTCGATACGGCGCACCCGGTGTCCAGCGATTTCCTGCTGAACGGTTACCGTCGCGCCGTCGCCGCGGCACCGGATGCGGTGGCCGTCGTGCACGACACCACCGCCTGGACCTATCGCGAATTCGATGAGCGGGTCAACCGCCTGGCCCGATACCTGATCGCGCAGGGGATCGGCCCCGAATCCGTAGTGGCGCTGTGGATGCCGCGTTCGCCGGAGCTGGTGGCCGCGATGTACGCGGTGCTGACCGCGGGCGGGGCGTACCTGCCCCTGGACCGCAGCCATCCAGTCGGCCGCATCACGTATGTTCTGGAGACGGCCGAGCCGGTCTGTGTGCTGACGACGAACGGTAGCCCGGTACCCGTTTCCGGGGTGCGGGTCATCGATGTCGATGCCCTGGACCTGTCGGAATACTCCGCCGAGCCCGTCGGCACCGGCGAGTTGCGCGCACCGCTGCGCCCGGAACACCCGGCGTATGTGCTGTTCACCTCCGGGTCGACGGGTCGGCCCAAGGGCGTGATGGTGTCCCACGGCGCGATTGCCAACCAGATCGAATGGATGGCGGCGCAGTATTCGTTCGGGCCCGATGATGTCTACCTGCAGAAGACGGCGACCACGTTCGACGTATCGCTGTGGGGCTTCTTCGTACCACTGTCGGTGGGCGCGCGATTGGTGCTGGCCGCACCGGGCGGTCAACGCGATCCGGGCTACATTGCCGAGCTGATCGCCACCCACCGGGTGACGCTCACCGATTTCGTCCCCTCCGTGCTGCAGGTATTCCTGGCCGCCGCCAGCGCCGAGCAGTTGGCGTCCTTGCGTGCGGTCTTCGCCATCGGCGAGGCGCTGCCGCCGAGTACCGTCGCCGAGTTCGCCGCACTGTCGAATGCCGGACTGCACAACCTGTACGGACCCACCGAAGCGGCCGTGTCGGTGACCTATCGGCCCGCGTCCACCAGCGATAAGGCGACGGTGCCGATCGGTGTGGCGCAGTGGAATACGCGCACCTACGTCCTCGATACCCGGCTGCACCTCGTGCCGGCCGGTGTCGTCGGCGAATTGTATTTGGCGGGAAGCCAATTGGCGCGCGGCTACCTCGGGCGCACGGACCTGACCTCGGATCGGTTCGTCGCCGACCCGTACGGGCCGGCGGCTGCCCGCATGTACCGGACCGGTGACCTGGTGCGCCGCCGCGCCGACGGCGTGCTGGAGTATCTGGGGCGGGCCGACTTCCAGGCGAAGATTCGTGGCCACCGGATCGAGTTGGGTGAGATCGAGGTCGCGCTGCTGGCCGAGCCGTGCGTCGCCCAGGCCGCGGTCGTGGTGTCGGCGTCGGAGATCGGCGACCAGTTGGCCGCCTACGTGGTGCCGACAACCGAAGTCGAAGCCGATGCGCTGCGTGAGTCGTTGGCGCAGGTGCTGCCGTTGTACATGGTCCCCTCGGCCATCATGGTGCTCGAATCCTTCCCGATGAACAGCAGCGGAAAGCTGGACCGTGCCGCATTGCCGCGGCCGGTCTTCCGGGCCCGCGATTTCGTGGCACCGGCGACCGTGACCGAACAGGCGGTCGCCGAGGTATTCGGGGAGGTACTCGGTGCCGCCCGGGTGGGCGCCGAGGACGATTTCTTCGATCTCGGCGGCACTTCGCTGCTGGCGTTCACGCTGCAGCGCGCCCTCACCGCCCGGCTCGGTATCGACGTGCCGATGGCGGCACTGTTCACCGCGCCCACCGTGCGCGGCCTGGCCGCCCGCCTCGACAATCCGTACGAGCCCGCGGTGGTCCCGGTCGACGACACCCCGACGATTGCCGCCGACGCCGTGCTGGAGCCGGAGATCGGTGGCGCGGGTCTCGCGCCGGCGCCTTCCGAACCGCCACGGGATGTGCTGCTCACCGGTGCGACCGGATTCGTCGGCGCGCACCTGCTCCGGGAACTGCTGGCCAGCACCCGGGCATCGGTGTGGTGCCTGGTGCGCGCCAACGATGACGAGCAGGCGTACAAGCGGATTCAGGATGCCCTGCAGCAGTACCGGATCTGGGACGACGCCTACCGGACGCGGATCATCGCTGTCGCGGGCGATCTCGGCGCGCCCCGCTTCGGGCTGCGCCAGTCCGACTATGCCCGGCTGGCCGAGCAGATCGCGGCGATCTACCACAATGGCGCTCGCGTCAACCACATCGAGCCGTACGCACGGCTGCGCGCGGCCAATGTGTCGGGTACCCGTGAGGTGTTGACCCTGGCGACCACCACCCGGATCAAATCCGTGCATTTCGTCTCCACCGTCAACACCGTGATTCCGGCCGTTACCGCACCGGATTTCATCGGCCGCGAGAACGCTGAACTGAGCGTTGACGAGGTGTCGGCGAACGGATATGTGGCGAGCAAATGGGTTGCCGAGCAACTGGTCCGGCAGGCAGGCGCACGCGGTGTGCCGGTCAGCATCTACCGTCCCGGCATCGTCTGCGGCGATCCGCGGCAGGGTGTGAACAGTGTCGACGACTCGTTCTGGAATATGATCCGGGCGGCCGCCATCCTCGGGCTCGCCCCCGACATCGGCGACGCCACAATGTCGCTGGTACCGGTGAACTACGTGGCCTCGGCCATTGTGGCGCTGGCCGACCGGCCCGCGATCGGCACGGCGTACCACCTGGTGAATTCGCGGCCGGTGGTCATCCGCGACATATTCGAGGCCATGCGCAGGCAAGGGATACCGGTCGCGATCGCCTCGGTGGAGGAGATCGCGACCAAGCTGGCCGAGCAGGCCGCGGCGCGTGATGCGGCGGGCGACGACTCCCTGGTGCGCGCGGCCTTGGTCAGCGGAAACTACGGCGGTGTTTCGGCACCCGTCGACGACACCTACACCCGCAACGAGCTCGCCAAGCAACAAATCCACTGCCCACCGATCGATGCGGCCGCGTTGGACGCCTACGTCGGATCCTTCATCGACTCGGGCTTCTTCCCCGCGCCGAGCAATGACGGCATACCGGAGGACCTCGCCGAATGCCGATGAGGTGGCGCGTCGTGGAATCATTCACCCAGCCGTTCGAAAGGAAAATATGACCGCCGCAGCCCAGCCACGCCCCGCCGCCGCCTCGGGCACCTTCGCCCTCGGCGGTGACCTGCCGGTCCAGCGCCTGGGCTACGGCACGATGCAGCTCCCTGGGCCTGGAGTGTGGGGCGACCCGAAGGACCCGGATGAGGCCGTGCGCGTACTTCGTCGCGCCGTCGAGCTCGGTATCACCCTCATCGACACCGCGGATTCCTACGGTCCGTTCGTCAGCGAAACACTCATCCGCCAGGCGCTGCACCCGTATCCCGACGACCTGGTGATCGCGACCAAAGGCGGGCTGGCCCGGCCGCGTCCCGGTGAGTGGATTCCGGTCGGCCGCCCCGAATATCTGCGCCAGCAGCTCGAACTGAGCCTGCGCCATCTCGGCGTCGATCGCATCGATCTGTATCAGCTGCACCGGATCGACCCGCAGGTGCCGCTCGCCGACCAACTCGGTGAGCTGGCGTTGCTGCAGCAAGAGGGCAAGATCCGCCACATCGGTCTGTCCGAGGTGACCGTCGCCCAGCTCGTCAAGGCCCGCAAGATCGCCGATATCGTCTCGGTACAGAACCAGTACAACCTCGTCAACCGCAGCGCGGAGGACGTACTCGACTACGCCGAGGCGAACAACATCGCCTTCATTCCCTGGTTCCCCATGGCCACCGGTGATCTCGCCCGCCCCGGTGGTCCACTGGACACCCTCGCGCGCACCGATGCCAGCCCGTCCCAGCTCGCGCTGGCCTGGCTGCTGCGGCGCTCGCCGGTCATCCTGCCCATTCCCGGCACCTCCAGCGTGGCGCATCTGGAGGAGAACACCGCCGCTGCCACCATCACGCTCTCCGACGACGAATACGCCGCCCTGTCCGCGGTGAGTTCGCCGCCCGCGGCGGGGGGCACGGGTGGTTGGCGTTCCCTGCTGCCGAAATTGTCCCGCGGCTGATGAAATGCCCGGTCCCCGGTCGAACAGGGCCGGGGACCCGAGAGTTGGATCGGCAACGCCGGCAGCTGATTTCGATTCCGTTCCACGTGATGGCAGAGTGCAGCACATCGGATCGACGAGAGCAGCATCATGCACGAATCACAGTTGGTGGCCAATGACGCCGCCTACTACTACTTCGCCCGCTCGGGGCGCGTGACCGACTGGCCGATGTGGTGGGTGTTCGACAGCGCGGGCGGCGTAGCGCCGACCGCCACCGATATCGCCCGTCATTTCGACGAACGGGCCGAGCTGCTCGAACCGCTGCGCCGCCGAATCCACGAGGTGCCCGGCGGGCTCGGGCATCCGTTCTGGGGTGTCGACGACAGTCCGATCGATAGTCATATCGTCATCCATGCGGTCGCGGACCTGGACTGGGCGGACTGCCTCGATCGGATGGGGAGCATTCTGGCGCGACCGCTGGACGCGCGGGTCAGCGCCTGGCAGTTGCACGTATTCCCCGAGGTATCCGGCATCGCGACGCTGACCGGCCCGGGCACCGTGGTGATGATGCATATCAGTCATGCGTTGATGGCGGGCCCGGCGATGACATCGCTGACGGAGGCCTTGTTCGCGTCAGCGCCCACACCGCTGCGGATCGAGGGGCTCGGGCCCGCCGCCAAGCGCCCGCGCCTACGGCTCACCGCGGTGGGCGGCGCCTTGCGCTGGCCGCTGCAGATGTTGCGTTTCAACCTCCGCGTCCGGGGCGAGACGCGCCGGATCGCCCGCGACGGTGACGACGGCGGGCCCGACATTCCACCGCTCAGCCCGACGGTGCTCAACCGCCGGATCGGTCCGGACCGCGCCATCCGGACGATCCCCATGGACCTGCGCGACATCCGGACACCGGGGATCACGGTGACGGCCGTCGGCCTGACCGCGATCTCGCGCGCCATGGAGCGCTATCTCGAAAAACGGGGTGAGCCGTGTCCTGACGACCTCGCGGCCCTCGTCACCATCGCGGTGCCCGACGCGGCCGTGATGGGTGTGAATCGGGTGGGCGCCGCCGCGGTCGCGCTCGCGCCCGCCGAGCCCGATCTCGCCGATCGTGCGCGGACCGTCGAGGCCACCCTGCGCGCACGCCGCCACGCACCGTCGAGCCGCCGCGAACTCAACCGCCTCCAGCTGATCGGCCTACTCCCGAGCCGCACGTACCGGACGAGATTCGGTACGCTGCCGCCCGCCGACCCCGCGACGCCCGCATACGGACATACGATCCTGACCAGCATCAGGTGCGAGCCGACCGCCGAATGGTCATTGCTGGGCAAGCCGTTTCGCTTCGCGGGCATGCTGCCGCCGGTATTCCCGGAGATCGGCTTGGCCCACTCCTTCGTAGGCGCAGGCGACACTTTCACCGTCTCGGTGGCCTGTGATCCCGAGATCGTCCCCGACCTGGACGACTATCGCGACATCCTGCAGGAGTCGTGCCACGAAGTCGTCACCGCCCTCAGGGACTAGCCGGATCCGATCACTTCAGGTCGTAGGCAAGTCGCAAGGCCTCGCTGAGCCCTTCCTCTTGGTCTGGATAGAACCATCCGATCTGCTCGCCGAGATCGGCGACCGGGATGGTTTGCACCAGGTCGAGGTTGACGACACATCGCTGCGCCAATCCATTGCGAGTGCTCAATTCCACCTCTGTGGACAGGCCTCGGATAGTCGTGGTTATCACGGCGACGGTGACTTGATTCAGGTGCGGCCGGATCAGTTCGCGGGTGAGTACCAGCGCTGGGCGCACCTTATCGAGTCGGGCCCGGTGGATCGGGCGCACCTACTCGACATCCAGCGGCGTGCGGACGGCGTGACCAGCGACGGCAGCGGCGTCGGAGTCGTCAGCGACCGCGAGTGCGCGGATATCGGCCTCGGCGAGGATGCGCCGCCGCTCGCGTTCGAGGGCCGCAAGGATGTAGGCGGTTCGGTTGGTCGTGTGTGCATCGATGAACGCGGCCATATCGTCGGGTAGACGGACTGCAACCTGAACTGTCATGCGATCAGTATACCGGACTGGTATGCATGGATCTGGCGCTTATCAGCCGTGGTGTTCAGTAGCGGCATGCGGAGTCGACACGACTCGGACTCCGCCCACTGGGGCGGCCGAACTCGTCGGCCGCCCCCGGGAGAATCAGTCCGCGGCGACCTCGCTGCGGTCACCGCTCCACAGCGTGTGGTACTTGCCCGGTGCGTCGATGCGCTCGTAGGTGTGCGCGCCGAAGAAGTCGCGCTGGCCCTGGGTGAGGGCGGCGGGCAGCCGTTCGGCGCGCAGGGCGTCGTAGTACGACAGCGAGGAGGCGAAGGCCGGTACCGGGATGCCGAGCAGGGTTGCCGTGGCGACGACGCGGCGCCAGCTGTCGATGGCCGTTTCGATCGCGTCGCGGAAATACGGAGCCAGGATCAGGCTCGGCAGTTCCGGATTCTGGTCGTAGGCGTCCTTGATCCGGTTGAGGAAGCGGGCGCGGATGATGCAGCCACCGCGCCAGATAGTGGCGAGGTCGCCGGGGTGCAGGTCCCAGTTGTATTCGACACTGCCCGCGGCGATCTGATCGAAGCCCTGTGCGTAGGCGACGATCTTCGAGGCATAGAGCGCCTGCCGGATGTCCTCGGTGAATTGCTCCACATCAGTGGGCTTTTCACCCAGCGTGCCCGCGGCGAGGCCGACTGCGGCCTTGCGCTGCGCACGCGAACCCGACAGTGCCCGGGCGAATACCGCTTCGGCGATGCCGGTGACCGGGATGCCGAGATCGAGTGCGGACTTGACGGTCCAGCGACCGGTGCCCTTCTGTTCGGCGGCATCGACGATCACATCGACGAGCGGCTTACCCGTCTTCGCGTCGACCTGGTTGAGCACCTCGGCGGTGATCTCGACCAGGTAGCTCTCCAACTCTCCGGAATTCCACTGCGTGAACACATCGGCGATCTGCTTGGCGCCGAAGCCGAGCGCATCGCGGAACAGGTGGTAGGCCTCACCGATCAGCTGCATATCGGCGTACTCGATGCCGTTGTGCACCATCTTGACGAAGTGGCCGGAGCCGTCGGGACCGATATGCGTGCAGCACGGCGTGCCGTCGACCTGCGCCGCGATCGACTCCAGCAGCGGGCCGAGGGATTCGTAGGACTCCTTCGGTCCGCCCGGCATGATCGACGGGCCGTTCAAAGCGCCCTCCTCGCCGCCGGAGATGCCCGCGCCGACGAAGTTCAGCCCGCGCGCCTTCATCGCGGCCTCGCGGCGAATGGTGTCGGTGTAGAGGGCGTTGCCGCCGTCGATGATGATGTCGCCCGGCTCCATTGCCGCGGCCAGTTCCTCGATGACCGCGTCGGTCGGATCGCCCGCCTTGACCATGATCAGCACCCGGCGCGGCTTCTCCAGCGCCGCGACGAACTCTTCGATGGTCTCGGAGCGCACGAAGTTTCCGTCCGCGCCGTGTTCGGCGAGCAGTGCGTCGGTCTTGGCGATGCTGCGATTGTGCAGTGCCACCGTGTAGCCGTGTTTGGCGAAGTTGCGGGCGATATTGCTACCCATGACTGCCAGGCCGGTAACCCCGATCTGTGCGGATGCTGTTGCGGACGCCATTGCTCAGCTCTCTTCGTTCGACAGGTAGTGGGACGTGACCGCGCGAAGCGGCGGCGCCGTGAATCGCTTCACAAACGCCTCGACCTTTTCTACCCCGTCGCCTGCACGGAGCTGAACACGCCTACCAGCTGACGGGAAGCGCCTTCGGTCCGCGCACCAACAGACCGGTCTTCCAGGGCACCTCTTCGACCGGCACCGCGAGGCGCAGAGCCGGGAACCGCCGCAGCAAGGAGTCGAGCGCCACCTGTAACTCCACCCTGGCCAGCTGCGCGCCGAGGCAGTGGTGGGCGCCGTGCCCGAATGCCATATGCGGGTTGCGTACTCGGGTCAGGTCCAGTTTCTCCGGATTGTCGAAGACGGCCTCGTCCCGGTTGGCGGACTGGGTGTTGACGAACACCGACTCCCCGGCCCGGACCGTGACCCCGTCCAGCTCGACATCCGCGGTGGCGATTCTGGCGAACGCGCCACCCGAACCGAGTTGGACGTAGCGCAGCAGTTCCTCGACCGCGCCGGGGACCAGCTCCGGCTCGGCGCGCAGTCGTTCCCAGTGCCCGGGCTCGGTGAGTAGCACATAGGTGAAGTTGGCGATCTGGTTTGCCGTGGTCTCGTGGCCCGCGATGAGCAGTCCGATGCCCAAATTGACCAGCTCTTCCTCGCTCAGCCGGTCCTCGTCGTCCCGTGCGGCGACCAATGCGCCGAGCAGATCATCGGTCGGCTGCTCCCGGCGTTGCGCCACCAGTTCGGTGAGGTACGCCTCGAGGCCCGCGCGGGCGGCACCGATCTGCTCGCGGGTGTACGCGGTGGTGGAGAGCACGGTATCGGAGAAGTCCCGGAAGCGGTGCTGGTCTTGCGCTGGGACACCGAGCATTTCGCAGATCACGGTGACCGGCAGCGGCAGCGCGAACTGGCGTACCAGGTCGGCGGGCGGACCGCAGCGCTCGATCTCGGCGAGCTGCTCGTCCACGATCTGCTGTGCGCGTGGCCGCAACTGCTGCACCCGGCGGCCGGTGAACGCCTTGACCACCAGTTTGCGCAGCCGGGTGTGCTCGGGCGGATCCATGCTCAGCATCGAATTGCGGCGCGCGGGCGTCGGCGTGGCGCGCGGGATGTCCTCGCGATCGACGGCCGCGGCGCGGCTGAACCTCGGGTCGGCGAGTACCGACTTCACCTCTGTATAGCGGGTGACCAGCCAGCCCTCGCCGCCATAGGGCAACCGGACGCGGCTGATCGGCTCCTCTCGGCGCAGTCGCTCGTAAAGCGGATCCATCTCGAGGCGGTTCGGAGTGCCGAACGGATAGCGGCGCACCTCATAGTCGACGGGCCCACCCCTCACCTGGCCGCCACCCTCCATCGAATCGCTGCGCGATGCTGCATTCATGTGATCTCCCTTCCGCAACGCGAAGAGCAGGCGTCCGAGCGATGTAAGCGAGTGCTTACAACCGATGGTAGGGAGGTGTCAATCTCTCGTCAACGGGTGAATCCCATTATGGCGGTGGGAAATTCACGTCGACTCCCGCCAGCAGCACCCGCGCGGCGCGCAGCACATGCTCGGCAACCGCACCGGGTTCGGCGCCGGCCAACGGATCTCGGCGATATACCGAACGGACCAACCCGATTCCGAGCAACCACGCCAGCAACAGATCGGCGCGCAAGTCGGCGTCCGCGTCATCGCTCAGCCCCGACAGCGCACGGACATACTCGTCACCCAACTCCCGCCGGACCGCCGCCGCCCCTTCGTCGTGCCCGCTGGAGCGCAGTGCGGCCTGCAACCAATGTCCCTGTGCCGCAGAGCCGGTCGGCTCGAGCGTCCGCGCCAGCAAGCGGCTGAGCAACCCGTCGACCGGCCCCTCCTCGAGCACTCGCCGTCCCCGATCCGCGATCGACGCCCGGAACAACTCGTCCTTGCTACCGAAGTACCGGAACAGCAACGCCTGATTCACCCTGGCACGCGCCGCGATATCGCGCACCGTCGCGCGCTCGTAGCCGCGCTCGGCGAACAGCTCCTGCGCCGCCGCCAGTATCGCGACTCGTGTTGCCGCCGAATCTCTTTTGCGGCCGACCGGTTTGCTTTCGCCAGACATGCGCCCTCCGGTTGTTCCCAGACAGAGCAGCGTAAGTCCCGCACCGGGCAGGGCCAAGCGGCCGGTGTGCGTGTCGGGGTGAATGGTTCCCAATAATGGGAACTGGGATTATTTGCGCGGGTGAGTTCCACCGGTACCGTTCAGTGCCTGGCGCCGCTAAAGAATTGGACCTCGATGGCGGCGTCAGAGACGTCACGATGTGGAAGGCGTAGGTCGCGCAACCTTCGGTTTTTTATTCCGCACCTCTTGTTCCCCCTTGCCTGGAGGTGCCGGGATAATTGCTGCGGCCTGCGATGGGTGCCGCTCGTGGCCCCACTCCCGTGGCGGATTCTCGAAATCCGCGACGGGAGTGGGAAACCCATCGTGCCATCGGAAGGACCCTGTGATGGACGGACTCGATCGGCCGTTCCTTATTTCCTCCGATTCCCATCTACTCCTATCATTCGGTCAGCTCGATGCCTGGGCCGAGACTGTCGCGTGGTGTCTGAAGAGAAATGGCGTCGGGCCCGGCGATGTGGTGGTCGCCGAACTACCGAATTCTCCTGCCTTCGCGGCAGTATTGTCCGCTACCTGGAATATCGGCGCGGTGTTCGCGCCACTGGATCCGAATCTGAGCGCGGGGGAGAAGCGCGAGATCCTGACGCTGGCACGGCCGCGAGTGGTCGTGACGCCGACACCCGTGTCGTCATGGCATGCGACGCTATTATGGCGCAACCCGTTCGAGTCCCCGGCTCAGCTCGAGTGGATTCCGGCGCGTTGGGGTCCGACCTTGCCCGATCCCACCGTGAACGAAGGCGATCGGCTGATCTTGTTCACCGCGGGATCGGCCGGAGCGCCCAAAGCGGTGGCGCTCACCGAGACAAATGTGGCGTCCGGAATCGCCGCTGTCGCCGGTCATTTCGCACTCACACCGGAGGACCGCACCATCGCGCTGCTGCCATGGTCGCAGGGCCATGGTCTGTTCGCGAACCTGCTGGCGACCCTGCAGGCCCGGTGCACGGTGGTGATGCCGACGGTGAACCAGAAGGTGCGCAGCCTGCTGGATTCGGCACGGCCGACCTGGCTCACGCTGCTGCCGCCGCAACTGGACGCACTCACCGCGGGCCTGACTGCTTCCCGAAAAACCGCGCACCCCATGCGATTCCTGCGCACCGCGTCGGCACCGCTGCCGCGCCGCGCCGCCGAGCGCGCCGAACAACTGCTCGGGTGCCCGGTCGTCGAGGCCTTGGAACTCGCTGAGACGAGCCATCAGGCGGCGGCCGATCCGCCGTCGTGGCAACGGGTTCCGGGCACGGTCGGCACGCCGACCGGCGTGGAATTCCGCCTGACGGGAGAGGAGATCGCGGGCGGCCACGAGCTGGAGGTGCGCGGGAGCTCGTTGTTCAGCCGGTATCTCGGCAATCCGTCGGCTACCGCGGCCGCGTTCACCGCGGACGGTTGGCTGCGGACCCGCGATGTGGCCAGGCAGGCAGAAGATGGGCGGCTGCGAATCCTGGGGCGGCTCAGCGAAATCGCGCACCGCGGCGACCGCACGGTGGCGCCGGTCGATGTGGAGACCGTGCTGGATACGCATCCCGATGTCGTGTCATCGCTGGTGACCCGGGTGCCACATCCGGAGTTGGTCGATGACGTCGCCGCGGTCGTCCGCCTCCGCGACGGTGCGCAGAGCACCGAACGTGACATCCTGAAGCACTGCCGCGCACACCTCGACGACTACCAGGTGCCTGGGCGGATCCGCATGGTGGAAACGCTGCCGCGGCTGGCGAGCGGAAAACCGAGCCGGTACTTGGCGGCACGGTTGTTCGACGATATTCCGACGTGGGACATTTCCTTTCGCGTTCCGGAGCGGGAGTCGGCCGAGGTCGTGGCGTAACTCCCGAACTAGCAGGTTGGGCTCGAACTAGAACGTCGGGATGGCCTTCGCCGGAGTCAGCGTGCTGCTGCCCGTCCAGTATTCGGGCAGTGCCATCTTCTGGAGAATTCCGGATGCCGTCGCGAAATCTTCGGCATTGGCGGCCGCCAGGTACTCCCGGCTGAGGTGCACGTTGATGAACCTGTTCATCAACGCGGCACGATCCCGGGATACGGTGCCGGTCAGGTTGGGCAACGAATTCCCGGTGCCCGACACGACATCCCGAATGGCATGAATGACCGGTTCGGTGGGGTTGTTGAAATACTCGCGCAGGAACTGCTGCTCCGGCGCGGTGAAGCTGCTGAAGTGCAGATCGGGATCGGCGAACCGACGTTCTGCGAGCCGGTGCGCGGTTCGCTGGAACAGCGCGACATTGGCGGGGGTCCGGCCCAATTTGAGGACGCCGAGTGAGGCGATGGCCTGTCCGATGTGCTTGTCGCCGTCCCACATATTCGGCCCCCAGCTGGTTCGGTAGTTGTAAGCCTTGATGGCGTTGGTCCGCATTTCCTTGTCGGTGAATCCGGCGCTGAACAGGGCTGCTTCGGCATCGCCCAGGCTGGCGCCGCGGTCGATCACCCGATCCACCGCGACGGCGGCGCCCATGGGAGTGTGGCCATATGAGGCCGCGGCGGACCGCGCGGAGTCGATGATCTGCTCGCGCGTCCGGTAGTAGTTACGGATCCAGCCGAAGCGGCCCGCCTCCACAGCCTGCTCCATATTGGCGACCTCCGCTTCCTGGCGCAACCTGGAGCGGGAACTCAACGGCGAGCGCCTGCGGCCCATGAGATATTCGGTCACCGGCGAGGCGTTGACCGTATTGAGCGCGGCGAGCGTGGTGACGAGCCGCTGCGTGCCGGACATGTTGCCGCCCGGTCCCATCATCGGTCCGCCGCCACCGCCACCACCGGTTTGGGCGACATGTCCGCTCGCGAGTACAGCACTGATCTGACCGGCTATCCGGCTGGGTGCGGCGGCAAGGCTCCGGCTCATCCGTCGCAGCAAGACGATCCCGATGATCATGATCGAGCCGCCGATGAAGATCACCGCGATGCCATGGCCCTGTGCCTGCTTGAACACATCGCCGAGGATCAGGGCATAGAGGCCGAGATATACGGTGAATGCGATCATTTTCCCGGCCGAAACGAACGCATCGACCAGGTTGCGCGCCAGGAAGGTCTGGCTCGGTCCGTAGATGAATCCGCCTGCCGCGAAACCGAAGATGGCCATGAATGCGTGATAGATCGCCTCCGCGGCGGCCAGTACGATCTTTCCCGAGAGATACACGCCGAACATCAGCAGGACGGCGGCGAAAACCAGCAATAGCAAACCGGTGCAGATTTGGCCTGCATTGGGATTGTCGGCCTTCGTGTACGCCGCGATGTCGCCGCATCGTTTCATGCCGCTGGCGACCTTGTCGGCGCTACCGGCCAATACCCCGGCCGACCAGGCGGCGCGGCACGCGGGTGATTCGTCGACGACATGGCCGAAATTCCACACCTGCAACGGATAGCGCACGAAGTTGTCGGCGAGTGTGCCCTCGATGGAGTCGACGACCACTCTCGGATCTGGATTCGATTGGCCGTTGAGGCCCGCGGCGACCGCGACACCGACGTCACGTCCCTGTGCGAGCAGCCCATCCGGAGACAAGACGTCGGCCATCGGATGCGCAAGGTACGGCACGCCGAATACCGCGACGAGTAGCATCGCCACCACCTGAAGAGTGACTTTGGAGAAGTACTGCTGAAGGGCGAACCAGGCTACGGAACCCCCTCCAATGGTTGCCGCCAGGGTGATGACGATGGGCGTGGCCACTTGGCCGGAGAAGGCGTCGGCGACCCGCGACAGCGGCTGTGCGACCAGGTCGAGCCAGCGAAAGCTCACTACAAAGAGGACCACCGCGATCCCGCTGGCCTCGGTAGCCATTATCCCCGCGAACTCCAGTTCGAGTACCGTCGACAACGGCACATACCCGGGATGCAGAAAGCTGCCGTGATTCGTCACGAATACGTAATTGGCCAGCGGTACCCCGGATGAATCCCGGACTCCCATCCAGCCGATGGCATCGATCGTCGAGGACCCGGCGCTATCGGTCTGGGTCTGCGCCGTCGCCACCGCACCGATCGTCATCGGAATAACGAACAACACGACTACGCCGAACATCAGCCGGGCCGTTATTCGTCGCAGCCGAGTAGCGCCGACCCATCGTGCGAATCGGCGAATTACCGCTCGCGGCCGCCACCGCGCCGTATCCCAGAATTCGATGTCCGAGAGCGCATTTCGGCTCGACCGCCCCGACATCACCCATGTGCCAACAACACCTGCAGCTCGCCCGAACACACTCCTCACGGTAGTGCACGCGAGATTAGCGAAAACCCTTTGCGCTCAACGTGATTCGTTTCCGCGGTAGGTGTCAGGCCGGAGGCAGCTCGGCGTGGCGGGCGAAGGCCTGGTCGATCAGCTCCGACGCCGCGCGGGTGGCGATCAGGCGGGCGATGGCCAGCTCTGTCTCCAATTTGGCGCGGTCCTTCGGTGTGCGCTCGGACTGTTCGTAGGTCTGGCCCGCCAGAAAATAGAACAGTTGGGTCGCATACTGATCGGCGATCTGGTTGCAGTCGGATCTGAGCCGCTCGACCACACCGAACGCGTCGCGCGCCGGGATACCCGCATCGACGAGCCGGGTGGTGAGGTCGCCGCAGCGCGGGTTGATCACGCGGTATGCCTCGTGCGGATCGCCGTTCGTGGCGAGCGCCTGCTGCACGTAGTCCGGAAGTTCCGGGGGCGCCGACCTGCGTTCCGGTGGCGACGCGTGCGCGGCGATCGTAATCGCTTCCGAGGCGGGTGGGTCGGCGACGCCGAGCACCTCCGCCAGTCCTTCACCGCGATCCCAGGCTTCGAGTAGTTCCCGGATCCCGTTCAGCTTCATACCCCGGCTGAGCAGGCGACTGATCGTCTGCAACCGGTTGAGGTGATCGGACCCGTAATAGCCGATACGACCTCGTACTTCGGGCGACGGGAGAAGCCCGCGCTCGTGATACACGCGGACGCTGCGCACGGTGGTATCGGCTGCCCGCGCCAGCTCGTCGATCGTGTATTCGGACTCAACAGCCATATCCATAGGAAACCACAATTCGCTCCTCAGAGGATGGCTCGTAAACAAACGTGCCGTTAACCAACGATACGCCAGCATCACATCTTGGTCAACGTGCCGTTAAGTGGCGGCAGAAGCGATTGCCCAGCGGCCAATAGTGGGTTAACGTGCGTCTACCAGCATTCGTCGCTGGCCCTTCCGGGGACTGTTGAGCAGCCCTGATGACCTCCCGAACCAATGGGCGCGCAACCTGGTTGGCGTGCCCTCGGCATCCCCGGAGACGGCTATGAGCATCACCCGAACTTCCTTGGCCACGGAATCCCTCGCGACGGCACGGATTTCGACGATCCCGAGTAGGTCCGCGCATCGACCGCCCTGTGCGGACGGTCCCGACGACTGGGATCTGGACGTCGGTACCCCGGACTCTTGGCGAGCGGCCATGCGAATCTGCGAGAGCTGCCCGCTCTTCACCAAATGCCAGCAGTTGGCGCAGACGCTCACCGAGCGCGGCACCGGTCCCCGCGCGATGATCTGGGCCGGAGTCGCTTACGACAGTGCGGGCAAGATCGTCTCGGATCTGGACCGCCATCGCATTACACCGATCGATCATAAGCGACCGCTGCGGATCATCCGCACCGGCTCGCGCCCGGCGCCCGCCGAACCCGCCGTGACGACTCCGCGCCGCCATATCGTGCTGGGCCGTCGGTTGGAACCCACCGGAACCGGCGATCACTGATCCTGACCTATGCTTCGTCCACAAATTACGACGAACTCAATTCTGGCGGTGGGTAACTCATGACGATGTTGGCGTTGGAGATCGGGCCACACGGTTTCGCGGCGAGTCGAGTGGCCGAAGACGTCGGCGAAGACGACATTCGGCGTAGCCCGATTCCTGCCCGTGCGGCATGGGACGCTTGCCGAGACCTGCTACTCGAGGTCGCGGGCGGCGATGAGGTCACCAGCGTCGGCATCGGCTCGGCGGGTCCGATCGATATGGCGGCCGGTGTCGTGGCGCCCTCCGAAATTGCCGAGTGGCGGACCGGTTTCGGCATCGTCGAGGCGGTTCAGAAGCTATTTCCCGCTGCGCCGATACACCTGGCCTTCGACGGTGTCTGCCTGGCCTTGGCCGAGCGTAACTTCGGTGGCACACAGGACGTGATGGACGCTCTGTCGATCATGGTTTCCGACCGGATCGGCGGCGGCGTCATGATCGGCGGTTTCGTGATGGTCGGGCGTACCGGTAACGCCGGGCATATCGGGCATGTACTGGTTCCGGGCTTCGACGACCTCTGTGAATGCGGGGGGCGTGGGTGCCTGGAGGCAGTGGCCGGCGGTGCGTTCACACTGAAATGGGCGCGCGCGCAAGGCTGGCAGGGAAAATCTGTGGATGACCTGATCGAAGCTGCTCAGGCCGGTGACGAGATCGCGCTCGCAGCGCTGAGTCGAGCCGGAACGGCGCTCGGTCGGGCGATCGCTTCGGTGGCGGCACTGCTCGACCTCGATCGGGTGATCGTCGGCGGCCCGTTGGCTCGGCCTGGTACCGCGCTGTGGAAATCGCTCGGTGCGGCCGTTGCCACGCATGCCAGATTGAGCTTCCTGACCGGTCTGCGTGTCGTGCCGTCCGAACTCGGTGAGGTGGGTGTGCTGGCGGGCGCCGGTGTGCTGGCCCTGTCGGTACAGGGCTGAGCGCCGGGTCGTTCTACGTCGACTGCGAACTCTGGTGCGCGCGGCGGAATTCTGATGTTTAACCGCAGGTTCCTCAAGCGGATGTTAAGAAACGACCGCTTGGGGAACGTTGCGTGTCCATGTCATGCAGACTGCATGTGATGTCGACATCCAGAAACCTATTGAACGAGCCGTTGGATAGCGGTACATTGTTCTGGTCACATGGTGTCGCCCGCGGGTGACAGCTTCCGGAAGAACGGCTGGTACGGGCAAGTGCGATGACGAGTGGCGCAGTAATTCCTTGGATAACGATCGAGACGTTGACGCCCGAGGCGATGTCGGTGGCATCGGTAGGGGAAGCGCCGCGGGAGTTCGCCGACTGGCAGCGTGTGCTACAGCGGCTGCTGGCGAGGACACCGGCTCTCTATGACAGTCTGAAGACTCGGAGCTTGGTCGACGCCCTACGCGCGGCGCGCGACGGGGCCGAGGATGTGGATCTGACAATCCAGACCGGTTCGGGGCCGCACCTGCTGCGGATCCATCCGGTGTTCGGACCCGGCGGAGATGTGCACGCGGTCCGGTTGTGGATGGGCTCTGCCACTGCGACATGTCCGGTGCTGCCGGCCGCGGTGGGTGCGATCTGGGACCTCGGTACCCAGACCATCCAGCAACCGATCGGCGCGACGCGGCTGACCGGCAATTCGGCCGAGCAGTATGCGCCGGTGATGTCGATCGCCGAATTGTTCCATCGGATCTCGGGATTCAATCGACATGCCGAGGTTCTGGATCTGCTCTACAGTCCCAAACCCGGTGACAAGCTCCAATTCGACGTCACGGTGCACGATGGGCCGGAGCGGCCGGGGCGGTGGCGCATCACCATCCGGGCCCGCGACGACGACCGGACCCACGGCGCGTGGTTGCTGATCGAGGATGTCACCTCGGACAACGAATTCTCGGAATGGCCGACGCTGGAACGAGTCGGTTTGCGGGAGGCGCACCGCCGGGCCGGAACTCACCTCGCGATCCTGCAGACCGAGCGCGCCAGCATCTCGCACTGGCTCACGGATCCGGCGCCCTGGATCCGCTGGGACTACCTGTTCCGGCCGGTGGACGTCTTCCATCCGGACGACCGTATCCGGTTGGTGGGCCTCACTGATCGGCTGCAATCGGGGGATACCGCGGGTGTCACGGTGCGGGCGCTCAACTACGGCGGTGGTTACACGCCGACATCGCTGCTGCTCTACCCGTATCCCGGATATCCGAGTCGGCAACTGGCTATCGCACAGCTGGTTCGGGTTGCCGACGATGTGCCGATGCTGGAATCCGGGCGCGACGCGCAGGAATCCCCGCAGGGGCAGGCGCCGATCGGTTACGACGATCAGCTGCAGTATCGGCTCGCACATCGATTGAAACGTAGTCCGGCGTACTGACCCGCTGTCCCCAACCTTGGGAATGGCGGGGCGGCCGGAAACGACTGTGCTCTCTACCATTTCGGAAGTGCGGACAATGGCTGGCAGATCGACTGATTCGGGCGAGGATTTACTTCGCCGAATGGTCGCACGCCGCCGCCGCGACAATGTGATCGTCGCGGTGCTCGCGGTGCTCGCGATCCTGGGCGGTGGCCACGCGATCCTCGACTGGTTCGCCACGGATCCGCCGCCACCGTCCGACAGTGCCACGCCCGCGACCGTCGGACGCGCGCAGTTGGCCGGTTCGTTCGCCGAGCAGTTCATCGTGACCTACCTGGGTTCGGTTGCCGGACAACAGGATCGGCTCGGTGAATATGTCGGCGGCAGTGCGCAGCAGATCACGCTGCCGACGACTGCGCGGCAGGTGTCGGAACCGATGGTGGTGTACGTGGCGCGCATCGGCAGCTTCGACGCACTCGAGGTTTGGTCGGTAACCGTATCGGTTCGGGTCGGCAAGACCACCGGAGCCGCGGGGACTACCGGGACCGTCGGGACCGCCGCCGAGGCGCGGCAGTACTACCGGGTCGGAGTATCGGTGCTCAACGGGCGACTGCGGGCGTTATCGCTGCCCGCCCTGGTGGAACCGCCCAGCCGGGGTGCGGATCTGGCACAGGCGTATTCCTCGCCGTGCACGACCGATACCCCGCTGGCTCAAGTGGCTTCGGGTTTCTTGACGGCGTACTTGACCGGTACCGGAGACGTGGGTCGATACATCACCTTGGACGCCGGGATCGCCGCCTTGCGCCCGGCCCCGTTCACCGCCGTGGAGACCGTCGCGGTCACCTCCGATGACAACAGTTGCGGCACCGCGCGATCGACGGCGCAGGTGCTGGCCACGGTCAATCCCAAGGGCGACGGCGGCGCGGCCGCGACGCTGGCCTACCCGCTGACCATGGTGCGCGACGGTGGCCAGTGGCAGGTGCAGTCGGTGGATTCCGTCCCCGCAATGACGAATCCGCCGGCCGTGGTCGCGGAGCAGGACTCGCGCGGAAGCCGCCCCTCGACCTCGGTCACCTCCTCGGTGCCATCGTCGGTGGCACAGATTCCGCGGGCGACCCAGAACTGATACGAAAGAGGCAGGCCCATGGGTAATTTGAGCGCCATTCTGTACGGCGTACTGATCTTCGTCCGCTGGGCGGGGCTGATCCTGATCACCATCCTGAGCATGGGTGTGCTGATCTCCGAGGCGGCCAAATCCCGACTGTCCCCGGCCAAGATCCTCGCGGTAGCGGGTTCGGCCCTGCTCGCCGCGGTCTTGTTCTGGATACTCCCGACCTTGGTCAACTACGCGCGCACCGACTCCAACATCATCGTCCCCGATCACCCCATCGGTGGCTATCGATGACCCAGGTGATCAAGGTTTTCACCCCGATCAAGCGGGTGCCGACCATGATCGGCAAGGCGCAGAACGGGCAGAAGCTCCCGTTCGGGCCATATACGCTGCCGCAGGTCGCGGGGGCGGTGGTGATGATGTCGATCACCTCGGTGTGTGCCATGACATTTCCGGCCAACCCGGCGGTCACCTTCATCGTGGGTCTAGTGCTGACAATAGCGACCGTCTTCGGCCTCGGGTTGGTGCCATATACCGGCGTCCGGATGATCTCTCGGGCGATGTGGGTCGGTCGGCTCATCGTCTACCGCAAACCGGTCTCTGCTTCCGGTATGCCGGTCGATGCGGATTCAGCACGAATGGCCATGTTCGTCGAAGAATCGGTTGTCATTATCCTGCCCGACTACTCGGGCGCGGAAAAGCCGGTAGGCGACGCGATCCTCGAGGAGCGCATGCTCGCGGCGCTCGGCGCGGGCGGGAGTGGCGCAGACCTGAGCGCTCGGTTGAACGGCAATAGTCAACACCCAGCGGAAGGTCGCGGTTGATGGCATTCGGACAGGATCTTCAGCCAACCGCCGCGATTCGCGGGCATCTGCAATTCACCCATTCGGGTCTGGTCACCGCGACTTATTTCATCAACCCGCTCGGCTACGGGCTGCGCAAGGCCAGCGACAAATTCGATGTGAAGCTGTCCCATCATTCGTTGATCAACAATCTGCCGAATGGTTCGTTGCTACTCGGCATCCAGGCGCGGCTCAATACGATCGACGTGCTGACCAAGATGGTAGAGGGCGTGGATCTCGACGAGTGCGAGGAGTACGCCGACGAGGTGGTCGCCTCCTACGAGCGGGTTCGGGCGATCATGCCGCAGACGCGGCTGTTCCTGCTCTCGATTCCGGTCGGCGCCGCGAATCCCGGTATCTCCGCGCTGTCGCGAATGTGGCGCAGCAGTACGAGCACGATCGACGCGACCGCGATTTCGCGCGCCGATCTGGACGACTATGACGAGAAGGCGAAGGAGATCCTGTCCAGGGTCGGCGGCGATTTCGATCCGGTTCCGGTGCCCGCCGCGCTATTCCAATGGCTGTGGGAGCACTACCTTTCGCGCGGTGCGGCAGGCGATCCGATTGCGCCTACCCGGGCCGGAGCCCTCGACGACGCGACGGCGGCGGTCTTCTGCGCGGGTGCGCTCGACGAGGGCGCGCAGGCCGACAGCAACCGGCGGATCCGGCCGTCATTTGTCCCGGTGATCAAGGTGGTCCAGCCGGACTACGCGTATCGGCAGTCCTACCAGTCGATGCTTACGCCCCGCTCATTCCCGTATTCGGGAATGACATTCCCCGGCGGCAGTGAATTCCTCAATGTGCTCGAAGGTTTGCCGGATGTCACGGTCGACTGGGGGATGCGGGTGTCGACGAAGCCCGCGGAGCAGGTGCTGAAGAACAACGAGCTGAGCCTGCGACGGCTCGGCGAGCAGATGGACCAGCGCGACCAGGAGGTCTCCTTCGCGCAGAACACCTTGATGTCGAAGGCGCAGATGCTCGGTGAGTACAACCAGCACTTCGAGGTCAACGGTGGCGAATCGGAAGTATCGTTCACCACTGTGGTCGCTATCGGTGGACCATCGCGCGATGCCACGCTGGATGCGGTGAATACGATCAAGCGCCGCTACAAGCGCTTTCAGGTCGAAATGACCGCACCGGTCGGCGCGCAGGTCGATCTGTGGTCGATGCTGATTCCCGGCAGCCCGCCGCGGCGCGCGTTCGACGACTTCGCCCATATTCTTCCATCTGATATGTGGTCCGGTTTCGTGCCGTTCACCAGCAGTCAGATCGGTGACGACAGCGGCCCGGTGATCGGCGTCAATCTGCTGTCCGGAAACTTCGAGCCGATCCATTTCGGCATTATGGAAGCCGCGCTGCACGATTTGTCCGCGTCGTTCGCCGTCACCGGCGAGCTCGGGTCGGGCAAGTCCTACTTCTTGAAACTGATGGCGGTCCTCGTCCACGATATGGGCGGTCAGTTCCTCGCCATCGACCGTAGTCAGGTCGGCGAGTGGGAGCATTTCGCGTCGTCGATCGATAAGGCCGTCGTCATCGATTTGGCCAATCCGACGGTATCGCTGGATCCGCTGCGGTTGTTCGACCCGAGGATCGCCGGCGAGCGGGCATTGGATTCGATCCTGCCGTTGCTGGATCTGTCGCCCACTTCCGGCGCCGGTGCCGCCGCCAGCAATCTGCTGACGCCCAGAGGCATTGCCGAGCACGGCATCCGGAGTCTGCTCGATCTTTACCACGTCGTCCGACGGCTACGTGACCAGCCGGGCCGCGAAGAGGAATATGCCGACCTGGCCGCTCGTCTCGGCACCATCGCCGAGCGGGTGCCGGTGCTCTTCGACCCGAAGCTGCGTCCGTTGCAGCTCACCGCTGCCGCGACGGTCATCCGCAGCCACAATCTTGCGCTGCCGTCGGCGGAGGAACTCACCACGCCACACCTGTACAACCGATTGCCACTGACGAAGCGCCTCGGCACCGCGCTCTACGAGCTGGTCGGCGTGGCCGCTCGGGAAGCGTTCCTCACCGACAACGGCAGATTCGGCTTGCTGGTGGGTGACGAGGCGCACCATTTCACCCAAACGCAAGTCGGTTCGTCGGTGACCTCGGACTTCAGCCGAGACGGACGTAAACACCTCGCCGCGATCGGGCTGGCATCCCACGATCCCGCAACCGACTTCCAGGGGGCGGCCCACAATCTGATACCCAACCGGTTCGTCTTCCGTCAGCGCGACGAAACCCTGGCCCGCAACAGTCTGGAGTGGCTCGGCGTGGATTTGGCGGAAGCGCCGTTCCTGCTGCAGATACTGCGCGAAGAGACTTCGCCGCCGATCGGTCCGGGGCGTCAGGTGCCCGACGAACGTCGTGGTGAGATGTTCATGCGTGATGCGTTGAACCGAATCGGGCGCGGCAAAGTACTCGGCCCGGCACGCCCCGACCGGGCGGCAGCGATCACCAGCACACCGGCCGCGGCCGGGACAGTCCGCACATCTGCTCTGAAACGGCAGGTAACCCCATGAGTGCTGATGCCGGTCAGGGCATCCGCCTGCACGATTGGCGGACGTCGCAGGGGTGGGAACCGGACTGGGATCCGGCCTATTGGTCGCCGCAGGCGGCGTTCCGACGATGTCGTCGTTGGATCTCCGCGACCCGTCGTCGACGCTGGACAACGTGGATTCTCGTCGCCGTCTTCGTGCTGTTCGTGTTTCCAGGTGTCGTGAGTGCGTTCGCTACCGCGGAGACCGACACCGACACCACGGCATCGTCGATCAACAGCGCGACCAGCTGGATGGACATCCATGACTCATCAGGGGTGCCACTATCGAACTATATGTTCGTCACCAACCACGGCAGCCTACTTCATCCTGGGAATACTCTTCTCTCGTCCATGATCCTGTTGGTATTCGCGCCGTGGGGCCTCATTGTGACGACTTGGAACTGGGTGGTCGGTAAGACGTTCAGCTTCGGTTGGCTGGATATGATCGGCTCGCCGTTGCAGAAGGCGGCCGAAGATCTGACGGACCAAATCGCGACGCCCGTCCTCTTGGCTCTCGCGGTTACGATCGGTGCGTTCCCGCTGGCCGTCTTTATCATCCGCGGCTATCCCGCCAGAGCGGTGACGGGTCTTGTCGCAGTGTTTGTGGTGGCGATGCTGAGTCCGTTTGTTCTGGAGCATCCGCTAGAGGACGTGGTTTCGTCGAGCGGGTTGTTGGCGCAGGGGCGGAATATAGGTATTGCGGTGGCTGCGGGGCTCAACGGTAACAATAACCCGGACTCCACCCAGTTGGTGGCCACGATGCAGGCCGAGATGGTGGATAATTACGCACGGCGACCGCTGCAGGTGGTGAATTTCGGGCATCTGATCGACGAGAAGCCGGCGTGTAAGGCGGCATGGTCGGCGGGAATGAAGGCCGGTAACGAGGACCAGGTGAAAAAAGGCCTGAAGACCTGCGGGGACTCCGCCGCGTACGCGGCGGCGGACAATCCCAGCTGGGCGCAGTTCGGAGGCATGTTGCTTCTGCTGCTGATGGCGATTGTGTCGTTTATCTCTTTTGGTTACATGTCGGTCAGGGTCATTTGGACTGCGCTCGATGCGATCTACTACGGATTCTTGATGATTTTCGGGTTCGCCGCGGGTGGGTATATCTACGGACCCACACAGACGTGGACGATCCGCTGTGCGGTTCACGCTTTCTACGCGGCCTCGTTGATGGCTACCAATATTATCTTCTCGGCTACCGTGATGTTGCTCATGAACAGTCTGTTCGAGCAGGCGTAGGAGCAGGCGATGTCGGTGCTCTTCTTCGTGACCATACTCCAAATTCTTTTCATTCCCATGGTGCGAAAACTCAATGGGAACCTGCACACTAGTAGTGATTGGGTAACCAACCGTACCGGGCTGTGGATACAGAAAGGCGGCGCCAAAGGCGGTTCGGGCTCCGGGGGCGGTGGCACCGCCCTGGGGATGGGCCAAACCGGTGCGGGCCACAAGATGTCAGGCCTGGGGATGATGGCGCTGATGGGCGGGATGAGCACCATCGCGAACTCGCCCCTGACCGAATGGATGATGGGCGGACTTCCGGGCTCCATACACCCCCAGTCGAAGTTGAAGAAGGCAACGGCGGCCGCTCAGGGCGGAGTGTGGGGGGACGAATGGTTCGGCCCAGCATATTCGCAGTCCTATATGAACCGCCCGTTGTTTGTCGAGGGTGTTCGTAGAGCCCTCCGGGGGGCCAGGGAACACGGCGGCAGAATCGATAATGCCTTGGGGGCCTCTGCGGGTGTGCAGGGTACGCTCGATGCTGGCGGAAGCATCGCGGATTCATTCGGTGCGATGCAGGGTGCTGGATTCAAAAACAAGCAGCGGATGTTCCTCGCTGCTCGCTCTCGCAATATCGTCGCCTCCGCTGCTGACGACGAGCAACTTGCCGATAAGGACCTCAGCCTGGTGGCCGCCGCGGTGAAACGTGCCCAGCTCCAGGGACGACGGCTGATGGATGGCCGCGGTGACGTCGACGAAGCAGCGGCTGACTTCGCGACTCTTCAGCAATCGGCGTTCGTATTGCGCAGGACGAAGTCCGGTGGCGTCACCCTCGACGGCGGCCGCACGGCGCGCGGTCTCCCGATGGGTGACGAAGAATTCTATGTCCGGGATTACATGGCGAACGCCACAAGTGACAAGATGCACGCCTTGCAAGCTTTGGCGGACGGGCAAGACCTGACCCAAATGGTGGCAAACGGCAATAATTCGGCGGCTTGGTTGCAGAACCATGGGATCGACCGAACCGCCGCGTCCCGCATGCGGCAGTGGATCGGAAATGAACACGCCATGCGGATCGAGAAGGAAACCATGAAGTTGATGGAGAACGTCACCGACGGGGAGCAAATGCGTATAGTCCGAGGTGAAATTGCCGCTGCCGTCGATACCGACCATTGGGCATCCGGCGTCCAGGGAACTCCGTGGAATTCAGTGGCACCACCGGGAAGCGCCCATGCCGACACCCGTTGGGGCGGCGCACTGCAGGGGGTGGCTCGTCAGCTCCGGCGATAGCGAATTTCCCCCAGAACCGCGCAATCCGAATCGGCATCACCTAGGAAGGGCGCTCGATGATCCAACGTCTGATGATCCTCGCGATGATCCCGGCCTGGGTATGGGTGCTGCTGGCGGTCGTGTCGTGCTGCGGCAGCGGCCTGATGGTGGTAGTGCTGGCGGTCGGCGGGGTGACATCGCCGGCCTCTGCCGATCTGAGCTACCAGTGCGACAGTGCGGTCGGGCCGGATCCCTCCAGCACCGCGACAGTGGTGCCCAGCACGACCGCCGCCGCGAGTGGCGGAGCCAGGACGAGTGGAGCCAATTCGGCGAATTCGTCGGCGGTACCGACCACCAACCCCTATGCGGAGCTGACCATCGCCCCGGACGACACCGACGTTTCCGAATGGCAGCGGGCCTGCGTCAGCGCATTGAAATCCGCTCCGTACCAAGCCGCGCCGCTGCAGACCGCCAATACCGGCTTCCTCTCCGAATGCGCGCAGAAGTTGGCCCTCGCACAGCTGGGCCCGCCGCCAGGGTCGATCGACAGTAGTTCGGGTGGTCTGCTCGAGGAGTTCGCCGCGATGGGGCGGGCGGTGATCTACCAGGCATCGGCCGCATCGGCGACGGGACGCTGTGATCTGCCCACGGCCGCGAATGCGACCAGCGCTGGCTCGACTGCGCCCGAGTCCGGCGTAGCCGAGCGAGGAACTACGACGACGCGGAAACCATGCGGGCAGCTCACGGCCGCGGGCGATGCGGCATCGGCCGTGGTCGTCCTACCGAATACCGTTGCCGGGCAGGCGAGTTGCGGTCAGCGGGTCGATCCGTCGGCGGTGTCCGCAGGTGATCTGGTGTTCTGGAATTACCGGCACAATGCCCCGACGCGCTCCGGAATCGCGGTTAGTGCAACGCAAATCGTCACCGTCGATCCGGCCTCGGGGCGTACGGTGCAGGAAGCGATGCCGACCGGGCATGATGTCCGGGTGAAGCGTGTATTGGGTGGTGGATGATGACCAGTCCGGTGGACGTACAAGTCGACGAGGGTGTCGATGATCCTGGGGTGGATGGTGATTCGTCCGCTCCAGTGACGCCGTGGTCGGGTAAGGAACAGCGGCGGCGGGAGAATGGTGCCCCGGCGCCGGGGGCGCCGGGGCAGAATGGTTCGGGGCAGCCGGGTCAGAATGGTTCGGGGTCGCCCGGTTCTGCGGCTCCGGGTGCGGGTTCTGGTGCGGGGTCCCCGAATTCGGGGGCTGGTCAAGGTGCGCCCGCGCCGGGTGGTGCTGCGCCGGGGGCGGTGACTGCGGGTCCGGCGCCGCAGGGGCAGGTGGTGGCGCCGGATGCTGGGGGGCGGTCTGCGGTCGCGCCTGCGGAGCCGGCGCCGGAGCAGGGCCCGGGATTGGATGGGGACACTCTGGCGGCGATGGTGCCGGCGGGGGCGATGGCGTTGTCGATGTTGCCGATGATCGCCTCGGCGTTGGCCGGACTCGGCTCCGGTTCGGGTAGCGGCAGTGGTGGTTCGGGTTCGGAGGGCAGCTCCGGGGACAGTGGACTGTCGCCGGAGGCGCAGGAGGCGTTGAAGACGCTGAAGACGTTGGCCGCGGTCTATGGTGACGGGGATTCCAGTGACCCCGAGGTCACGGCGTTGCGTAAGGAGTTGGGCGTCAACGGATCCGGATCCGGCAGCACCGCGACTTCGATCAAAGCCAGGCAGTTGTGGCAGGCTAACGCCGCGACCGCGTTCAACAACCTCGATAACCAACTCGCGACCTATATCACCGGTTTGGCGGGTAACCACAAGGTCGACAAGAAAGCCGTCGTCGCTTTGATCCGTGAGGTCAACGTCGCGTTGGCCGAGCTCGGGCCCCAGGCCTACACCAAGGCCGGGCAGCAAAAGGTCCACCAAATCCTCACCACCGCACTACAGAAAGCCCACTCCATCGTCTCCGGCACCACCACCAGCGCCAAAGACACCGCCAACGCCATCAACCGACTCACCGGCCAATACCTCTACAACCTCAACGGACAGGAATACCCGGGCGGCACCGGCACCAGCACGAGTGCGGCCGCCCAGCAGGCGATCAAGGTCGCGCTGGCCCAGGTCGGCGATCCCTATGTGTGGGGTGCCGAAGGTCCGGGCTCCTTCGACTGCTCGGGACTCATGCAATATGCCGCGGCCAAGGCGGGCGTGAAGATTCCGCGCACGGCGGCGCAACAGTATCAACAGTTGCCGAAGGTCAATCCGAAGAATATTCAACCCGGCGACCTGATCTTCCCGGATTCGGAATTCAACGGCGGCAATCCCCAGCACGTCATGATGTACATCGGGAACGGTCAATGTGTGGAAGCGCCGCGTACCGGATTGAACGTACGCGTGCGGGCCTTGCCGAGTAGCTACCATGCCAGCCGATATTCGTAGCGCTACGGGATCATCCGGTTGGTGGCATGTCCGCGGCGATCTCGTGCCGCGACCGTAGGTCGAGTTTCGCCAGGATGCTCGATACGTGCGATTGAATTGTGCGGCGCGACAAGTACATTTGCGCCGCGATATCGGAGTTGGAGCAGCCTTCGGTGATCAGTACGGCGACCTTGCGTTCGGTATCGGTCAGCGCCGCCCAGCCGGTTTTGGGGCGGTTGCGCCGACCGCGGACACCCAGCCGAATCCCGTATGGCCGTACGCGTGCGACCGCACGGGCTATATCCCAGGACGCGCCCATTCGGCTGTAGAGCCTGGTCGCGGTGTCCAGTGCACGGCGGGCGTCGGCCTTGCGTCCCGCGTCGGCGAGCAGCACGGCGGCGTTCTCGTGTGCGTGCGCTTCGAACAGTGGCCGCCCGGCCCGCCGGAATGCTTCGGCGGACGCCCAGAGGTCGTCGGGGTTGTGGTCGGCCAGACCACGACACAGCAGCGCCGTTCCATTCCTGGAGGCGGTCGGTTGTCGCGCCAAGAGCTCGTCCGCGTTCGCTGCCACCGATTGAGCGGCATCTGTGTCACCGACTTCCGTGGCCAGCCGGGCGATGTCCGGGAAGGTGTAGTACAGCGTCGCCGCTGCCAAACCGTCGGCCAGTCGCTGATGGGCATCGACGAGCAGTTTCAATGCCAGGTCGGGGTGGCCGCGGGTCTCGTGCAGTAGTGCACTGACCCAGGGTTGGACGTGTGCGTAGCCGGTGTGGCCCAATCGGTCGTCCGGCGCGGGAATGGTGTCCGGATTGAATGTGCCGCGGTGAATTCCGATGAGCGCCGCCACACTGTGCGCGACCAATGCGTACCCGAGCGAGTCGGGCACCGCCATACTCGCCGCACATTCGGCGAGCGCATCATCCCAGCGACCGTCCAGCAGGTGCAGCCGTGCCTTGGCGACCAGATTCGAGGATAGGTATACGCCCTGGATCCGGCGGTTGTGCGCTACCGCCTGTTTCAGTACGTCTTCGGCGTCGGTCAGGCGATCGAGTTCGATCAGACAGTGCGCCCGCAGCGCATAGGGATCGAACTGGTCCGGTCCGGTGCCGTCGGTCAAGGTGATGGGGATCCGAGTGCTCAGCTGCAGCGCCTCATCGAGATGGCCTCGGGTGTATCGCACCGCACCCAGGGCAGTGAGACCGTATCCCGTGGTGAGGGGATCCCCACTGGATTCCCCCATGGCGACCGCTTGTCGACCGGCCCGCTCCGCGGCATCGAAACGCTCGAGGAAGAAATTGTGCACTGTGCACATGCGTTGGAATCGGCCCGCCTCCTCGACGCTGAGATCCATTGTGGTCAGCGCTGTTTCGGCGATGGTGACGGCATCGGCCATCCGTCCCTGAGCCTGGCAGGCTTGGGCGAGCAGCCAGTGTATTTCGACATCGTCGCGATTCTCCGGCCGCAGTGACATCGCAACGCGCACCTCGGCCTCGGCCTCGGTCGCCCGTCCGTTCCACAGCAGCGCCTTGGCATGCAAGCGGATCAGCACGGAATGCTGTGCGCGGTCGAACTCCGTGGCTGTCACTGCGCGTCGCAATAGCTGCACCGCCAGCTCGGGCGCTCGAATGACCAGCTGGTCGGCCACGGCCACCAGCCAGTCGAGGCTGGTCCTGCCCAGTTCGCGGTCTCCGGCCGTCAGATAGTATGCGATCCGCTCGATCGGCGCACTGGTCGCTTGCAGAATCTGTCCGGCCCGTTGTAGCAGAGCCGAGCGTAGCGAGGCGGGCAACTGATCGGCCAGCACGCGGCGGATCAGGTCGTGGCGGAACACCAGTTCGGAGTTCACCACGGTGAGAATTCCGCTATCCCTCGCCTCGGTGACGGCGTTCCAGATATCCACGATGGGACTGTTCAGTACCGTGGCCAGCTCCGCGACGTCGACGGCCGGTCCCAGCGCGGCGGCCATCGCCAGCACGTCCCGCGTTCGGCGGGACAGAAAGCCCAGCCGCCGCGAAATAGCCTCCGCCAGTGAGGCCGACGGGCGCTCGCCGGCGGCAGTGCCTGTGGGGACAGCGGTGTCCGATACCACTGTGATCGCCTGCTCGCGTACCAGCGCGGCCACCAATTCGGTGAGGTAGAGCGGATTTCCGCCAGCGCTACCCACTTCGCGCAGCAAGCTCGGGGCCGGTGTGGCACCGACCATGTGTCGCACCAACTCCGCTACCGCCGCGTCGGTGAGTGCGCCGAGCCGGACCAGCGGAGCACGGCGTTCGATGAGTTCGGCCGAGAGCGCGGTGAATGCCCGGCCCCGAGGCAGCGGGCGGGCCGCGAGCAGCACCAGCAGCGGCATATCGTCGAGGAGGGCGCAGAGTCGGTGCAACACCGACAGACTCGACGGGTCGGCCCAGTGGACGTCGTCCATGATCAGTGCCACCGGTCCGGCCGCGCACCAAGTGTCGACGCGATCCAGAATTGCCTCGGCGACGGCGATTTCATGAGTTGCCGCGACGTCGCCGGCCCGATCCCCGCCACGCAGCAGCTCGCGGATCGGATCCGACCTCGGCTTGCACGCGGCTGAGTCGGCATCAAGCCATGAGCGCACCGCGGCGAAGGGCACGTCCTGCTGTAGTTCCTTGGCGGCGCCGAGGCGAACGTGCAGGCCCGCTGCCGCAAACCGGACCCTGGCCGCTTCGAGCAACGACGATTTGCCGATACCGGGCTCGCCTTCTACGAGCACAACAGCGCCCTGCCCGGCGGCGACTCGCTCGGCGAGCGCCGCCAGCGTCTCGATCTCGGCATCACGACCGAGGAACACCGGCGCGATGGACTCCTGCATGCAGGTGAGCCTAGCGATCTCGGTCGACGGCGGCCCTGTCGAACCGTTCGTGTTGGGCCGCTCGGTGTCCTGACCGTACGGATGTTTCGATCCGGTCCGACGGGTATTTCGCGCACTCACGGCCGTAGGATCCCGGCCGGTAACTCGGAGGTCGCTCTGGCGCAACGCAATTGGCGGTTGCCAGGTCGGTCGTCAGCCGATCCATGTGGACGAGGCCGGAGTCACTGGGATTCGGCGCGACCGGGAATCGACGTGCCGAGCGCAGGCCGGAGATCGTCCAGCCAGACCGCGGCCGGGTCGTAGTGGGCGAAGTACTGCAGGCCGGTGTGGCCGGGGTCTCGGGATTGCAGGAGCCGCAGCGCGAAAACCTTGGTGCCCAGGATGGTCGGGGCGCCGTCGAGTGCGACCTTGCCGATGTGGGTGGACATGACCGGGCCGCGGGCGGTCCGGGCCAGCCCCGACACGCTACGGACGGCGTCGGTGTAGATGTCCAGGGCCCGCGCCAGCGGCACCTCGAAGTAGTTGCGGGCGCCGGTATCTCGTTCGACGAACATGTAATAGGGGATCACCCCCGCTTCGACCAGCCGCTGCCACATCTCGGCCCAGGTCGCGGCGTCGTCGTTGACATGCGCGACCAGCGGCGCCTGCGCCCGGATCACCGCACCGGTATCGCGGACGCGAGCGATGGCCCGCCGCACCGTGGCTGTCGACAGTTCCCGCGGATGCGAGAAATGGGCCATCACCGCGACGTGGCGGCCCGCTGCCACGCACCGTGCGAGCAAACGCAGCAGATCGTCGGCATCGTTATCGTCGGTGAACCGGGCAGGCCAGTAAGACATCGCCTTGGTGCCGAAGCGGAGTGTCCGGATGTGCTCGAGGCCCGGGGACAGCAGCGGCTCCACCCAGCGGCTCAGCACCGCTGTCTTCATGATCATCGGGTCACCGCCGGTGAACAGCACATCGGTGACCTCGGGATGCTCGTGCAGATAGGCGGTCATGACGGCGGGAGCCGATAGGGCTTGGCGGGTCTCCGAGCCGACGAACTGGGCCCATCGGAAGCAGTAACCGCAGTAGGAGTGGCAGGTCTGCCCCGGGGAGGGGAACACCAGCAGGGTTTCACGATACTTGTGTTGCAGACCGATAACTGGATTCCCATGCAGCACAGGCACATTGGCTTCGATCTGGCCGCCGGGATGTGGGTTGAGCTGCCGACGCGCCTCGGCACCCGCCTTGGCCAGCACCTCCTGAGGTGCGGCGGCGTCGTGCAGCGCCGCCACGGCCGCGAATGTCGTGGGCGGCAGCATATCCCGGTGCGGAAAGGTGAGCCGGAAGATCGGATCCTCGGGCGCGGCCGTCCAATCGATCAACTCCTGCTCGACATAGTTGTTCACCCGAAACGGCAAAACTGAGGAGACGATGCGCAGTTCACGCAGGTACTCCTTGGACAGGCCGTGCTGTCGGGCCAATTCGGCCAGACGTTCGCCGGTGAAGATCTTCATGGGGTCACCAACTCTCTATCGGGGCGGTACAGCGGTACACCACGGTGGCGGTGCAACCCGGTGATCCAGATCACCGGGGCGGACAACCAGATCAACGCCGCCGCGGCCAGGAAGACCGGGCGCGGATTGTTATCAGCGAGCTGGGTCACCAGACCGGCCGCGACCGCCCCCACCGGCATGGCCGCCAGCACAACCGACCGCACCGTGCTGGTGACCCGGCCCAGCACCTCGCGCGGCACGATCTGCTGCCGCAACGTTCGGATCACGATGCCGCCCAGCACGTCGGCCGCGACCAGCACCGCATTGCTCGCCGCGAGCCACCATATGCCCGGTGCCAGGCCGGCCGCGGCCAGCGCGACGCCGATCAGCAACACGGCGAGCAGGCACAGCGGCACCGGCCGGAATCGGAACGCGATGGCGGGAGCGATTGCCGCACCGAGGATTCCGCCGACGCCGGCACCCGCCACCACGATGCCGACCGAACCCGCGGACGCGCCGAGATAGTCGCGGGCGAAGAACACGATCAGTGTCTCGACCGCGAGACAGAAGTTGGTCACCACCTGCAGCACCGCCAGCGCGGTCATGATCGAAGTCGCCGCGAGATAGCGCAGCCCGGCACGAAATTCGGACCGCAGCAGACGCCAGGACATCGGGGCCAGGTGGCGCACCCGCCGCGGCATGCGGCGGTAGGTTCCCCACAGCGTCGCCAACGAAACCAAGAACGTCGCCGCGTCTACCAGCAGTGCGGTAGCCAAACCCACTGCGGCCGTCAGCAATCCGACCGCTGCGGGACCGATGAGTAATGCGGTCCGACTCGCGGTTTCCAGAAACGAGTTGGTGCGCACCAGTGCTCGGTCGCGATAGACGTCACGCACCGCAACCGCCAGTGCGGTCTCGAAGAACACGCCAGCTACGCCCGCTGCGAAAGCCAGTGCGAGGATGACACCGACCGGTGCGACCCGGGTGGCCGCCAGGCCGAACAGCGCGACGAATATCGCCGACCGCACCGCGTCCGCCGCGATGAGCACATGCCATGGATCGGCCCTGTCGACCAGCGGACCCGCGGGTAATCCGGCGATCAGGTAGCCGACCGTGCGCGGCGCGGCGGCTAGTGCCGCGGCCGTCGGGTTATGGGTCGATTGCAGCACCAGCAGGGGGATGGCCAGGACGGCAAGCCCATCGCCGAACAAGGACACGGCCTGGCCGGGCAGGAACAGCCGACCGCCGCCCGGATGACTTACAGCGTCCATGTGTGGCCGGTCAACTGCTCGAGTGTGCAGCCGAAGGAGACCTTCTCCCGCCATTTCAGGGTGCCGAAGTCGATGCTGGTGCATCCGCGTCGCAGTGCCGCCGCCACAATTCCGTAGAACACCATCACGAAGTACGCGCCGTAGGCATCTAGGCTGCGTCCGGACCACACCGTTCGCACCGTGTCGCCGTGGCGCAGCGAAAGCGTGAAGCCGACGACGCGCTCGCCATGCCGAACCGTGGTCACCATGCGGTCCTGCGGCGGGTAGTGACCGATCACCCGATCCAGCGTCGCGGCCTGAACGGCCCGGTTGCCGGTGGCGTGGTACTTGCGCAGCGAACCCAGACGCAACTCCAGTACGTCGTCGCGAACGTCGGCCAGATCCTCTTCGCCGAGCCGCATCCCGTTCTCATCGATCCGGCGCAGCAACCTGCGCAGGTCCTGGCGTCGCTGTCGGGACAACTGCGCCAGGTACTCCTCGATATCCGCGAAGTCCACCGGCATCACACAGGTCGGATACAACGGCACCGGCCGAGCGCCGAACTCTTCCAGAGCGCGGCGCAGGATATGTTGCCGCTCAGGGACATACAGAAACGAGATTGACCTGGCCCCCTGGCGTTCGGCCCAGTCGTGTACCGCCCGCAGGGTGTGGCCGAGCACGATCGGGTCGGTCGCACCGGGCCCGGCGGCCACGCAGGTGTAGCCGGGCAGCACTGCCAGGACCGACGGATACAGCGACGCCGTGTCGGGGGCAGACGGCGGAACCGAGCGCGGCTCGAGCGAAGGGATCTCACCGCGCAGAATCGCGGCTATGTCGTAACGTGGCTCTGCGGGCGGAGATTTCAGGAACCGGGTATGCAGACCCACCCCGGGCCGCCCGTCTACTTCGCTGATCATCCACCGCGGTTCACCGGGCAACAACGGCCCCATTGTCTCCAACCAGCGATCGGATACGGCGTAATCCGTCGTCGCGGCGTTCACCTCGGCCCAGGCCTGCGGGCGAATCTCCGACGTTCTCAGTTTCACACGCATCGCGCACCTGCCGATCCCGACGAGTGGGCGGAATCGGCGCTGATGCCGCAGGATCACTCGAATATGCCGCTATCTAACGACACTATATCAAGCGTGCCATCATTCATCGCCAAGGTAATGGGGGTTAACGCCCTCGATGATGCTGTGCCGCGAATGGTTATCCGCAGGCAGTGCGGTGCGGCCCGGTGTATCGAATTCCCAACAGTGGTAAAGGCTTTTGCCGTTGAGCGGCGGCATCTTCGCACCTATGCGGATATTTCTGTTCGGATCGGCGGATGTTTCGCGCATACTCGTGCCATAGCGTCGCCTATGGCGGCTCGATGATCGGAAGCGAGGTGATCCGTGTGCGGAATGCGGCGAACGAGTTGATCCGATGCCCTTCGGTCGACATAAGATCTGTCGCGTCGAGGCCATCGCGGGACCGGGCGCACGGCAGGTCATCCAGCTGTCGGTATACAGCGACGACAACGGCTATATTCCAGCGAATCCGGTATGACTCGGGACGTATGCCTATCTGCGTGGTTAACGAACGCCCCGACTCATTCTTGCTGAAGAAATAACCGACTGCTTGCCCATATCGGCGGCGAGAATTGCCGACGCGATCGGCTGGTGCAAATCCCGCGAATTCCAGAATTCGTTCTGCCCTCCGATGAATTCGAGCGATGCGTCGGTGCATGCACGCGAACCGTCGAGCATTACACTCGGGCACCTCTCGCTACGGCATGAATTCTGCTTTGCTACGGCAACTCTGGGCGCGCTCCGGATGATACTCGGGTGTACATCCGGCGCGGATGAATGCGCCGCGCGGAGTGCGGATGCGCGGTTGCCGCTCAGTATTCGAGTTCGGACCAGGGGATATGGATCGGAAATGGGAAGTCGATCGCTATCCCATTCGGATCGTCAGGTGTCCATTCACCGGTCACGAGGTAGTTGGCCGCGCGGAGCGGGTGGACGCCATCCGGAAGCCGGCCGTGCCCGGTTTCCAGCGCGTAGGCGCGGACGGTGGCGATGGCGCTTGCCTCACGGGCCAGGGTGACTTCCCAGTACCAGGGGATTCCCGCGCTGGCGTAGCGGGCCTTCTTCGCTTCGATATCGGTCTGCGTGTTCGACGGAGACAGGACCTCGCCGACCAGCAGCGCATCCCCACTTCGGACATCCTGGTAGGGGGAGTCGAGGCATCGGTGAACGAGGAAGTCGGGTGTCAGGAAATCGGACTTGCCGCTGTGCCCCAGAAACACGTTCGTCTCGGTTGTGACCCGCCAGCAGTGCTCGTCCCCTTCCCCGTCGGACATAGCTTTTCGTGCGCAGCGTTCGATTGTGCTCCAGAGACGGTTGGAGAACGTCTGATGCTCGGCCGGACCGCGGCGCACCCACACCACGCGACCGTTCCACAGCTCGATCTGTTCCGCGATCTCCTCGGGTAGCCGCTGCAACTCTTCCCAGGTCATGAACTCAGGCAGGTCCGGATGCTCGATGCGTGGAAGGGACATGCCGCAATAGTAGTTGTCGAGGGGTCAGTCCTGCTCGCGGTCGCGGCGTGCCAATTCGCGCAGGCTGGGTGCGCCGGGGACGAGGTCGGGCAGGTCGGGCATGGCGTCGGTCGCGGCGGCGATCGGGGCGATGATCTCCGCGTTGCGCTGCTGCGCCAGGCGCGCGGCAGCCTGTCCGGCCTCGGTTACCGAGCGGCCCAAGTCCTCGGGCTTGGCCTGCAAGGCTTTTGGCCCGAACTTCACTTCGGTGAGCACGCCTCCGCTGTCCACGGTCACCTCCACCAAGCCGTCGGACGAGGTCGCGGTGGCACGTACGGTGGTCAGCTGTTCCTGGACGGCGGCGATTTGGGTGCGTTGCTCGGCGAGTGCGTCCATGATGTGGTCGACCTGGTTGCGCATGCCGTAGTTGGCCGAGCGCAGTCCGTCGAGTTCCCAGCTCTCCATCGCTAGCTTCCTTTCACTGTCACGCTGTCGAACCGTGACGCTGCGCGAATCGCTGTTCGAATTCGGCGATATAGGTCATGGGCGCGACCGAGGATGACGATTGTTCCAGCACACCGTCGTCGGCGAGGTAGAAGATCGCCCGGCCGATCGCGATGTCACCCTCGGGGACCGGGACATACACCACCCAGCCGACGCTGAGCCGGTGAGCGACCAACTCCGAGAGCGGATATCCCGTGGTGTCCAGGCCGCGGCCGGTGATGTAGTCGCGTACCCGGATGATGGCCTGCTGCTGCGGCATCGGCTGCGGCATCGTCGAGGTCAGCCCGGCCAGTGAATACTGGTAGAGCGCGCTGTCGATATCGAAGCGTCCGTCGTCGCCGAAAACCGCTGTCAATGTTTCGCGGGTGACCATGCCCGATTCGGCAGCCGATACCAACGCCGCCACCGCATCTCGCGTATCCGGGCTGCCGAGGAGGTCGACGAGGATCCCGATCACCGTGTCAGCGGTCCACATACCCGGCACGGCCGCGGCGCAGTCCTGTGCCGACGGTGACTGTGCGCGATACCAGTGCCCCGACTCCCACCAATAGCAGAACGACAGCAAGCCCGAACCGACGCGCGGGTTCAGCACCAGGTCCGTCACCCAATCCGGTGCGCCCGCATAGAGTTCCGGAATCGGTGCGCCACGGTTGTATACCGCGTCCAAAATAGGCGAGTCCCATACCCCACCCGACAGCACGGCCCGCCCGGCCGGAAGTGCGTGCAGGGTCGCCCCGTCGCGTGCGCTGCTCTCGAATATGCCGATCCACGGCAGCATCCGCGGACCCCGATCCGATTGAGCGGCAACGAATGCGGCGGCGATCGTTGCCCACCGCGCCCAGAGGACCGGGAACGGTGGAAACTCGTTCTCCGCGAGCACCGCCCACACCTGCCCTTCCCGATCGGTACGGGCCTGGGCCGCGGCGTGTTGCGGGGTGCGTCGCTGTCGATCGTCGTGGGCGATGTAGGCGGCCAGCCACACCGGTACCTTCTCGCGCGGATATGCCTGCAGATCGGCGCGATAGGCCTCCGGGATGAACAGCTGCCCATCCGGGAACGGATTCGCGCCGTAGTCGTAGTCGACTTCGATTTCGCCGGTGCTGGCCAACGTCACCAGCATGCGCCACCACGGTCCAGCGTCCGATGCCGCCGCGAGCACCCGCTGTTCGCGGACGAGGTCGAGCACTACCTCCGGCGGATCCACCGGAAACGATTGGCCGCCAATGGAATACTCGATGTGGGCGACCTCGTCGGTCACCGTGATCGCGAACACCGCGTCCACTCGCTGCCAGCCCACCGGTCCGTGCGCCACCAGCGCACGGGCGAGTGGGTGATCCACGGTCAGCCCGCCGGGCTCACCTGCCACACCGTCCTCCTTGCCCGATCGACCGCACGCACCACGCCCTTTCGACCACTCGTGGCCGGGATCCGCGCAGATCTGCACATGATCGCGGATCTGGATCCGGGCCGTATTGCCACTGGTAGGAAGCCGCGTACATCGATTGGTAAGGGACAGCGGGTTGGAGGCGCCGGGTCAATGCGGCTCCGATCACTGATCCGGCATCGGTGCATTTGATCGCTCCGAAGTAGAAGCAGCCGAAATACCAGTGCGGGTCGGTCTTATCGGGTGGCCAAGCGCTCATAGCGTGGGCGGAGCAGGTATGTCCGCTCGCGCGGTCCGGCCGTTGCCGTCGTAGTAGGGATGGATTGTCGCGTACTGATAGTGCGTGAGCGCGGCGACCATCGGGGCCGGCAGATCCCGCTCGGTCATCCGGGTATTGATCCAGTCGAACAGTTCCGCCATCAAGTCCGGTACATCGGGGGCCCGCTCCAATAGATCTCGGAGCGGACCGCTTGCGGCCCCGCCGCCCGACGATCACCGCACCTCCCACCAGGTAACCCGGGCACCGCCAGCTGGCTCAGCGATTGAGGGCGGCCCACGGTACCTGGCGACTACTATTGCCGCATGTCCCTTCCGCGCATCGAGAAGCCGGACCTCCCCGAGTGTATGACCTGGGAGGAATTGGAGCGGCTCCCCGCAGAGATCGCGGAACAGATCGAGCTGTGGAACGGCCGCGTCGTCTGGGTGCGCCGTGGGCCTTCTGAGCATCAGAGGTTCACACGCCGACTGACGAATTCAATCGAACACGACGCACGGAATGCGATGTCGGAGCACCCTCAGAGCTGCTGGCGTGTTGACCTCGAGACGAACGTCTTCCTCGGGAAGAGCGGAAAGTCCGACTTTCTGACACCCGACTTCCTCGTCTATCGCTGCCTCGAATCCGCCTATCAGGATGTCCGCGCTGCCGACGTCCTGCTGGTCGGCGAGGTGCTGTCCCCGTCCAACACGCAGACCGATATCGAAGCGAAGAAAGGCCGCTACGCCAGCGCCGGAATCCCTTGGTACTGGGAAGTCACCCTGGCCCGCGAGTCCAGCTCCATCGCAACCGTCCGTGCCTACGGCCTCGACACCGGGCATGCGCAGCTGCCGGACGGAGTTCATCCGCTTCGTGCTGCCAACTACATCCTGGTCGGCGAGTGGACCCACGACAATCCGAACGGCGTCGAGATCGACTACCCGTTCCCGATCGGCATTCCCTGGTCCGAACTGGAGTACTGACCGACCAGCCGAAGGCGGCGATCTCCCGGCGGGTGCCCGCTCAGCATGACCATCGGACTAGCTAGGCTCGGCGGTACTCGAGCGACACCGACCACACGCTTACTCCCGATGGCATGCCGGAACCTCAGACGCTCCAACAAGTTCTCGACGGGCTGGGCAGGCTGGCAGATGACCTGCCCGACGGCCGTGAGAGGCATCTACAGCCGGTGAAACGCGATCCGATGTCCGCGCGCGTCCACGAACTCACCGCGCGTGCCGCGCGAGCGGGCTACCGCCTCGTGCGCGACCCCGTATCGCCGTATGACTGGAACGTGTTGGACGCCAGCGACGGCGAACGGATCCATTCGGCCGCACGGCTCGATCAGATCGACCAATGGCTCGATTCATGATTTCACATCAACCGTCCGGGTGCAGGTCTGGCATCAGTCGCTCGAACACATGAGTAAACACCCGTGCGATGAGCTCATCCAGTTCGAGATCGCTGGTGTCGAACACCGCGACGTCAGTTCCTGGTCGGTGGAAATCGCTGACTGTCGAATCGGCCTCATCCCGCTGCGCAGCTGCGACCACGCCTTCGCCCGTGCGTACGCGTCGCGCTCGCGTCTGCTGGTCGGCCAGGAGAAGTATCTTCACATCGGCGTTCGGCACGACGACAGTGGTTGCGTCGCGGCCATCGATGACGACCCCGCCGAACATCGACACGGCCTTCTGGACGATCGCCCGCTGGCGGATGTTCATGACTGCCCGGACGTTCTTGGGGGGCGCATCTTTCGCACGACCGGTGGCTTGTCCCACAGCTGGTGGTCGAATGGATCGTTGGCGTTCTGGTGGTGATGGAAGGCGAACTGCTGATTCAGCAGATCCCGTGGCCGGGCCACCCCGACGAGGCGATGGCGTTCGACTCGGGGATCGAAGGGGTTCAGGCCGACGGGTTGGAAGTTCTCCGTGTCGTCGAGGCGTTGGTCGGGCTCGGGGGCGCCGCCGGTGCGTTTCTTCGGCTGGGGGTCTTGTGAAAGCTGGCCCGGCGCAGCCGAATCCGCCTCCTGCGCGGCTTCGGGGCGACGCCAAGGAAGCCCGAACAGGCCTCGCTTCAGCGCGGTTTGGATGGCAACGCCCGCAGCGACCGCTCCGACGGCTATCGCCGGATACCAACCAGCAGCGTTGATACCCTGGGCCGAAAGCACCGCGCCGCCTACCATTGGGCCGGCTGCGCTGCCGATTCCGAGGATCATATTTCGCACACTCGACGCACGGCCGAAGAGGTGCCCGGGAATAGTCTCCCATTCGTGGGTGGCGACCCGGACATTCATGCCGATACCAAATGCCGAGACACCGAATGCGCCGGCCGCGATCAGCAACGGACTTTGGGTGCCAGCCTGAAGTGTGGCGACGCCGGTGAAGCCGACAAGTGACGCCAGAAGCGCGGTGTCGATCTTGAGTCTGTTGATCCGCTCGGTCGGTAGCAAACCGCCGACCATCCCTCCTACAGCCGACGCGCCGAGCACCATTCCGGCTGCCCAACCCGGCATCGCGGAGTCCGTGATCACCGCGGCGGTGCGCAGATTCAGGGCAGCCATAGACGTGTTGGTGATCATTGTGAGCCCAGAATATTTGCGGAGAAAGGGCTCCTGCCAGAGCGCCTGTGCCCCCTCGCGAAGGCTATGGAGCACCTCCCTGAAGGTATGAGCATCCGCCGGGGTGTGGTGCGGAAAGGTATTCCACAGCCGAGATAGGGTCGCCAGATTCCACCCATACGAGGCGAAGTTCGCGGCGAACGGCACCGAGTGCGCCGCACTCAGCGCGATAGGGCCGAGCACCCGCCCAGCGGCCCCGGCGACTTGCGTGTCGACCTCCGCCAAACTGATCGCCTGCGGCCACTGTGCGGGGGTGGTCAGATCCTTGATCGTCGCCCGGAGGCTGCGCAGGTAGAACGTGGCCGCGGTCCCCTCCACCAGCGTTGCCGCGGTGAGCGCCGTGCCGAGGTCCGGTGCCCCGAGTAAGACAAGGGCACCGGCAGTGCCGGTCGCCAGCATGCCGACTGACTGCGCGGCGAACATTATTTTTGGACGATCGCGAAAATCGGCGAAGTAGCCGGCTAACGGCTCGAACACAACTCTTGGTGTCGCGAGCGCGAGCGCGGACCATCCGGCGGCAATCGGCGAGCCTGTCTCGCTCAGCATCAGCAGCGGTATGGACGACTGCCAGATGCTGCCACCGAGGTTGGTGATGCCGTTGGAGATATACAGCCGTCGGTACGGCACGTTGGAGGTGAGTAGTTCGCGCGCGGAAACCAGCTTTTTAGTGGGGGGCGGCTGCTGCGTGGGGGCCGGGTTTGCTGCTTGGGCCGGGGTGTTCTGGTTGGCGGGGAGGAGCGGGTGGTCCGCGTCGGTAGCGCTGCTTTCGGTCGGCGCTGGGGTTCCGTCGGTGTGGTCGGATCCCTGACCGGGCGCTGTCCCCGTTTCGTCCGCCGTCTTCGGCTGACTCGGCGGTGCCGTCTTTTCGTGGTGGGGTTGGCTCGGTGCCGGATCGTCGTGCGGACCTTCGGGTCGTTCGTTGCCGCCTTTTTCCCAGCCGCCGCCGTCGATGTGGGTTTGTCCGAGCTCTTGCCTCTGCTTCCAGGGCGGCGGCCGTTTGTTCGGTCCATCCAAGGGGGCACCGTCGCGTCCGTCCCATGCGGGGACGGGGTTTCCGTGGCCGATGAGGGGAGTGGGCTGTGTTTTCTTTTGGGGTGCGGCGGTTTCCGTTGTCGTATCCGGGCCGGTATCTGGTTGCGGCACAACGATTCCGGTGAGGATCGCCCCGCCCTCGACGTTCAGCCGACCGTGCAGGAATTCGTCCAGTGGTGTGCCGTCGAGGGTGGTTCGGTCCTCGACCAGCAGTTGTGCGGTGAAAGTGCGGTTCGCTGGATCGAAAGTGATCAGTGCGTCGTCGAAGTCCAGCCCTCGGTGGGTCAGTGGATACCACGCCTTGAACACGCTTTCCTTGGCAGAGAACAGCACCCGGTCCCAGTGGATGCCGTCTTGCGTGCCGTTTCGGCCGTTGAGCCATGCTTGCTCGTCGGGAAGCGCGATGCGATTTCGCAGAGTGTCGGAGAGCGGTGTGTTGTATTCCGTATCGATGCCGATCGACCGAAATTTCTCAGCAGGGCCTACCGCGGCGATACAGTAAATGGTTCCGTCGGTCAGCGTGTAGCCATTTGTGTGGCTGATGCTTCCGACGATCCCGTTCTGCCACACCGGCATTCCGCCAGCCGCGTTCTCGCCTGCTCGCAGCACCGGCGCCACCGCAACGCCCAGCTTTGCTTGGGCACGGTGGGAGCAAGCACGTCCATAGATGACCTCGCGTTCGCGCACCGACTCGGGGTCCGACTCGATCGCGTCGATCAGCACCTGCTCCTCCGGCAACAGCGCCGCCGTCGGGTCCTCGCCGATAATCTCGGCCGTAGCCACCTCGTCCGGTAAACCGAGTCCGTCCACGATCGCCCGCCCGACCGGCTTGCGCACCTCGCCCGGGGCGAGGGGGGCTGCTTCGACTACGGCGGTCCTGTTCGCGGACGACGGTGGCTGCGGTCCGATTATCCGGGGGTGGTCGTAGGGGCGTACGTCGCTGAAGTACTCGTAGTCGTAGGCTTCGCGAACAGCTATCGCCTCGTCGGGAAAATGATCCAGCAATGCCGCGTCGATCATCCGTCGCACGGTGTCGAATTCAGGGTTGCCGACCTCGGGCGAACCGTAGGTGACGTAGACGATCGCGCCTTCCTCTGCCGAGTGATAGAGCGCGATTTCGCATCGCACCGTGAGACCATTGCTCTCGATTTCGATACCGGGCGGATCCGGCAGTCCGAGTGCTTCTCGTATCTGGTGATGACTGACTCCCGATGCGCCGACCGCCCGCAAAGTCAGCGCCCGAGTATTCCCGCGTTTTCCTGCCTCGCCAACTGTTGTGCGACTCTCCACTGTTGCAGCCGTGACCACTCTCGACGTCCAGTCGCTTCCCGATGCCATGGCACGGTTCGCGTCGCCGATCTCCCGGAGCACGCGGGGTGTGGCCTGTACCACGATGGCGCCGGATACATCAGGCGGAATCTCGACGATCGCATCACCCGAGAAGACAGGAATCGCATAGCCGTCGTAGTTGATTGCGACAACTTCATCGAGGCCGGGGATTGTCGGCTGTTGGCGTAGCCGAGCAGCGAGGTCCGCCAATGTGAAAACCGTGCCGGACAGGTCGGCCACAATCCGACGGGCTCGCTGTCCACGCACTGTCGCCGCGAGCCCGGTGACGAGATCATCGATGTCGTCACTGTCCGCTCGGTAGTAGTGGAACAGCCTGCCATCGATGCGATAGTCGGGATTCTCATCGCCATCGACAATCGGGTCCAGCTCAACCCGATAACCCGCCTCGGCCAGGAGTTCCGCCGCTTCAGCCTTTTGCTCTGTATCCGCTGGAGGTGGAGTCTGCGGCGCTTCGGGATTGCTTGTGGTGGAATCTTTTTCCCCGCCGTCCTCGGCCCACGAGATTCCCGACTCGGCGAGCCAAATGGTCAACTTCTCATGGACCACACCGACCGCCGCGCTACCGCGTGGCCGGTCAGCTCCCGGATCGATGGTGCAGCGGGCTGTGAAGGTGTCGTTGTCCGGGTTCAGGGCGATGGCGACGGAGGCGGAACCGCCACCGGCGAGTTCGATCGGCAGCTCGATCGTTATAGCGTCGGCCGTCGACCGCGTGGTTGTGCGTCCCACCCAGAAGACGACAGCGTCGCCGTTGGTCTGTCGGTTCACGCCGTAGCCGCTGAACAGCTTGTCGGCGTCACGGCCCTGGTTGCGAACCACTTGGCCGACCGGCATGTCGGCTCCCTGGCCACGCCAGAGCAGGCCCTGGCGTTCGGTACCGAGTACATCGAATGCGCATGCGCTGAGGTCGGCCTTGTTCTGTAGGAGTGCGTCCAAAATCTGTGCGGGGACCATGGGGTCGGCGTTCCAGGCGTCGAAGTTGTGATCGAACACCGCGACCTCGGTCGGTCGGCCATCGGTCTTCCAGGTGCCGAAGCCGCTCAGCTCGTCGAGCGAACCACCCTGCGCGACATACGCGGCGAGCAGTTCGTCGTGAAAGGCGTTGGCGGTGACGAAGTTTCCCGCAGTGGTCAGCAGAAAGGGTTGACCACCTCGCGCGTTGTCGGTTCGGTAGGCGCGGTTGTCGGGCCCGAGGAACCGTCCCTTGGAGTCCACCGTGGGCCAGACGAGATCGATCTCCGTCACATCGTCGGACGGGACCTCCGATGGGGCCACCGTTTTGTATCCGGTACGAGCATGCGTCGCCGCATCCGGTGGGTTCGTCGATGCCGTTGCTGCCCGCGGTTCCTGCGCCGGATCGCTCGTCTCAGTTGTGGGCGAGGGATCGAACGACGCCATGGCGGCCAGGATTTCGGTGTCCGTCTTGCCCTCGGCGACCAAGCGCAGCACTTCGGTTTCGCGTTCGGAAGGCGCTGCGGGTTCCGGTGCGGGGGTGGGTGGTGCGGTATCGGTGCCGACCGGCGCTGTCGTGGTTTCCGTCGTCGCCTCGGCCTCGGAAACTACTGGCGCCGTTGGTAAATCGATATTTGTCGCAGGTGATGCGCGTTGTTCGGCGCGGCGGAGCGCGGCATCGGCCTGGTATGCGGTGAAGAGGTTTTCGACCGCTCCGACGAACAGTTCGATCCTTGGTGAGCTGCTCGCTTCGGCAATCTGACGTAGTTCGGCCAGCGGATCCCCGCCGAACCCGACGCCGACGGGAACCGGCGCCGTCAGCCCGAGTATTCCGGCAAGGTCGTTTTCCAGCCTGGTGTGCCGCTCTCGTAACCTCTGCTGTCGAGACTGCACCTTTTCCTGGACTTTCGGGTCCGTCGACTTCCCTTCGAACGAGGCGACATTCGCCTGCTCGGCATCCCGGTGCAGTTCGAGCCGGGACCTGATCCAGTCCACGAGCTCGTCCAGCCGTCCGGCCGCGATGGCGGCTGCTAGGGCTCCTCCATTCGCGAGCAGGGGATGCAGCCACTCCGCGACAGTGTTCACGGCTTGCCGAACCCGCCCCGGGGCGACCAGATCCGGAGCCACACCCAGCAGTTCGGCCAGTTCGGCCCGCGCCGCATCCAGCCTTGCGGCCAGGGCTTGTCGAGTACTGTCGGGATCGTCGGTTTGCGTTGTGGTGGAACTATTTTCGCCAGCAGTCTGGTCGGTGGTGGGTGCGCTCGTAGCTGCAGGTGGTTCGTGGGCCGCACCTGACTCGTCCTGCGGGACTGTGTCGAATACGGTGCCGTCGGTGGCGGCCGTCCGACCCGAATCGGTGGGGGTGTGGGGTGGGCCGTCGTCACCTCCCGGGGGTGCGGCGGCCGGTTGTGAGGTTTGCGCGGCGGGCTGGTTCCCAGGGGCGGAAACCGGCTTTATGGCCGAGGGCTGCTGCCCGGCGGCAGGGTTTGGTGCTTGCGAAGGGGTGTTGTGGCTGGCGGCAGGCGATGGCTGCGCGGCGGCCGGGTTTACTGCTTGGACCGGATTGTTCTGGCTCGGCGATTCAGCGGGCGCGTTGGCAGGCGCCTGTGCGCCGCCGAGATCGGGTTGCTCCCCATGTCCCTTCTGCGCACCGCCGCCGCCGATGTGGAGCACATCGAGTTGTGCCGCCTTCTTGCGGGTTCCCCCGAGGTTTACCTCGGCCAAGGGATCATCACCGACGGCGGGCATCCCGATCATGGGGCTTCGCTTCGGTTTCCGCTGCGGCTCAGGTTCGGTCACCGGGGCGGCGGCAGGTGCGTTCTCGACGACGGTGCCGGCTTGGGGCGCGTCGAAAGGTATGGCCCCTTCTGCGGGGCGCCGTTCCGAGATGTCGGTGGACACGGGCGAGGTATCGATGAAGGGAACCTGCGCAACGGGTTCGGATTCAGGCGGCTCGGTTGACTCGGCGGTGTCGCCGACGAGGCGGCTGGGCGGCGGCTCCACAGCCGTGGCCCGTCTCGCGAGCTCCGGCAACTCTTTCCGCGGTGCTTTGCCGTACTTGCGCTGGACATTGCTGAGATGCTGTCGCACTGTCGGCGTGGCGATGACGAGTGCTGCCGCTATCTCGTCGTCGGTCAGGCCCTGGGCGACCAGGCCGAGGATTTCGGCCTCCCGCTCGGTGACCCTGCGCCGATTTGGCCGCGGGGAGATCGGTTGCGTCGGCACAGGTTCGGCAGGGCCGAGTGGGCCGAGGACTTTGCCGTCTTTGCGTGGGGTTTTCTGGTTGGGATCGTGGGGGTGGAGGTTGGTGAGGTTGTCTTCCTCGTCGGTGGTGAGGAAGGCGACGAAGGCCTCCTTGATGTCGGGGTAGGACTCTTTCCATTTGTCGAGGGTGCGGACACGGGGGATGCGGTCGGGGTCGTCGGGGTCGGTATGCGGGTCGTCGGGGTTGGTGATCTTCGTGTCGAAGATGACGATGTTGCCGCCGGGCCTGTTGTCGGTGTTGGTGATGGTCAAGGAGTGCATCTTCTCGCCGTCGTCGAGGAGGAGGACGGCGGTGTCGGCTCCGTTTTTGAGGTTTTGGATGTCCTGGATGGTTTGGGCGACGGGGTCCTGGATGTCCGGGTCGATTTCGACGAGTTGGGTCGCGATGGCGTTTTGGAGGTGTTCGGGGCTTTTGTGTCGTTTTTTGAGTTTGGTTCCTTCGTTGAGGCCGAGTGCCCAGGTCGCGTGGGATGTCTGGTTGATGCAGTCCAGCAGTTTGCGGGCTTTGAACAGGCGCTTGTAGAGGGACCAGGCCGCGATGGTGCTGAATGTCCCGGCGATAGCTGCGCCGGTCGTTTGTTGTCCCAACAGCACTATTCCGCCGCCGACGAGCAGTGGGCCCACCGCGTTCGCGCTACGGTTCGTCGCGGTAGCGATGGATCTCACCCGACCGCGCACCTTTTCCGGGGTCGTCTTGTTCATGTACGTGGTGATGGGTATCCCGGCCGCGCCGAGGACTGTCCATGTAGCGGCGAGTCCGGCCGACGCTATCCAAGGGTTGGTGGTGGTCGCGGCGACCATCGCGGGCACCGCGAGGCCGACCAATTTGGCGGTCATCAGCGTCTCGATCCGGGACTTCGCCAACGTCTTCTTGAATATCAGGTTCCCGGCCACTCCCCCGAGTGGGCTGATCAACCACGCTGCCCCCTGCTGCCACCCGGGCATACCTGAGTTGGCGATCAGCGCCGTGAATTGCAGTCCCTGCATGCCCAAGTAGAGATTGGTGAGACCCAGGTTGAAGGTGGAACGTCGCCGCAGGGGGAGGCTCTGGACGGCTTGCAGGCCCAGGGTGATCGATTCGCGCAGCGTTTCTTCCGATTCCTCGGCGGCCGAGGATTTCGGCAAACGCCGCAACGTCGACAGATTCACGATGTTCGAACTGAGGTCGATGAGGGGAGCGGGCCATGCGCCAGCTTGCATAGCCAAGGGCCCGAGTCCCCTTCCCAGAACACGGGTGGCGTTCATTTTCAGGTTGTTGAAGCGGGTCAGTCCGCTCTGTGCCTCGCCGACCATCTTGATCAGCAAATTGCCCGCAACGGAGCTGTAGAGAACGGAGGCGGCCGCTTCGACGAGCGTTGTTCCGATGAGAATGGGGACGGAGTACGACGTTCCCGATGCGAGGGCGACGGTTGCGGTGATTCCCGCCGACGCCGCCATGGCTTGGCTGCCGATCAGCAATATCTTGGGGTCGGTGTGGTCGGCCAGATGTCCCGCGATCAGTGCGCCGCCGATATACGGCAGCTGGGTGACCCACCCGACGACGCCCGCCAATCCTGGTCCGCCGTGTTCCATGAAGTACAGGCTTGTCACCGTTGCCATGACCTCGAAGCCAGCATCGTTAAAGAAGTCGGCGCCGAGGCGTACGCCGAGATAAGGGTGGGCGCGAACCTGGTGTGGCAGTGAGTCGCTACTGGCGGGCGGGGTTTGCGCGGCGGGCTGGTTCGCGGCGGTGGCGGGGGCAGAACTGCCTGTGCCCGTGGAGTTTTCGTTGTTAGCGGCAGGTGTGGGGTTGGGCTGGGGGGCGGGCGTCGACGGTTTGTTGGGGTCGGGGGTCGGTGGCTGGTTGCCTGGGAGGTTGTGGAAGAACAGGCCCGCATGTTGGAAGGGGGTGCGGCGTTGTTGTTTTCTGGGTGCGGGTTTGTTGTCTACGGCTGCTTCGAGCTGTGCCATGGCAACGCGGTGTTCGGCCAGGACGTTGTCGGCGATCTCGAACAGTCGTTGGGTGTCGGCTTCGGTTTGGGTGGGTGGTTGTTCTTGGGCGGCGCGTGCGTGGGCTTTGGCGGCGAGGTCTCGTGCTATTACCGGGTTGCCGATTTGGGCCATCAGTCGGTGGTAGACCTGGCTGTTTTCAACGGGTGCCGCGGGCTGCGGGGTCGTCTGCGTTTGCCGAGCATCGTCGGTTTGCGTTGTGGTGGAACTATTTTCGCTGGCAGCCTGGTCGGTGACGGCTCCGGACGAAGATGCGGGTAGCTGGTGGATCGCACCCGACTGGTCGTGCGGGACTGTGATGAAAACTGTGCCGTCGGTGGCGGCGGTTCGACCCGAATCGGTGGGGGTTCGGGGTGGGCCGCCTCCGGGTGGGGCGGGCGCCGCTGGCGCGGATTGGTCTGTGCGGCTGTCCTGTTGGGCACTCCCGGCGCGCCCCTCCGGAATTGGTTGGATGGCCGCGCCTGTTCCACCCGGAGGTCCACCTCTGGGCGATGTGGGGTCCGGTCGTGGCGCAGCAGTACCGCCGCCCGGGTCGTCATCGTCATCGGTGTTGGCGTCATCGACTACCTGGGCCGTCGGTTGTCGCGGGCCGATTATCCGTGGCTCGTCGGCTTGGTCGGTGAAATTGTCATGGTCGTAGAGTTCGTGGACCTCTATCGCTTCGCCGGGAAAATGGTCCAGCAATGCGGCGTCGATCATCCGACGTATGGTGTCGAACTCCGGGTTGGTGATGTCGGGCTTGTGGTAGACGATGTAGGCGCTAGGGCCATTGTTCTTCTGGCGGAGCATGATCTCGCAACGCACCGTGAGATCGTTGCTCTGGATTTCGGCATTCGGCGGGCGCGGGGGCGGCAACTGCAGTGCCTGTCGTATTTGAGGGTGGTCGACTCCTTTGGCCGAGACCAGATGCAGCGTCAGATATTGGGTGTTCGTGCTCGTTCCGGACTCGCTGGTGGTGGTTCGGGTTTCCGTTCGGGTTGCCGTAACCAACCCCGAGGTCAGGTTGGCATTCGCATCGCTGATCTGCTGGAGCGCGGGCGGGGTTTCGAGCACGACGACGGTGCCGGAAACATCGGGCGCGGTTTCGAATACCGCATCGCGGGAGAAGACGGGGACAGTATTGCCGGAGCGGTTGATCGCAATGACTTCGACCAGACCGGGGATGACTGGTTGCTGCCGTAATCGGGCACCGAGATCGGCTGGAGTGAAGGAGTTGTAGTTCAGATCGACCGTCAGTCGGCCGGCCGGATGGTCACCCACCACGTCCGCGAGGTGGGTGATGAACTCCTCGATGTCATCGGTGGTGAATGCGACACGGACCGTTGGCTCGGCGTTCGTCTGCTCACGGTGGTCGACCGTCGGTTCCGTGGCAGCGGGATTTTCAGCGCCCGGCACGGCGGGATCTTCCGGCATCCATTCCGATCGATGATCGTCGTCCACATATGTCCAGGTTTCATTTCCGTCCAACCCCTGAGGCGGGGCTGGTTTCGGCGCCCGAAATAGTTCGAAAGGTTGAATCAAGTTGCCTTCCCAGTCCAGCGGCGCAACTACCTTCATGGTGCCGTCCGTGCCAGTGCCCACAAGTCCTCTTGGGGACCAGATATCTGCGGTTACACCATTATTGTGCAGGTATTCGGCCATCAATCGGCCCGAATCTGCATCGGGCATGGACGTGTTGCAGACTACTGGCAGAATCCGGCCTTCTGTGGCTCGTAAGCGACATGCCTGCTGGAAGAAGCCGCTGGACAAAACCAGCCTGCCGAAGACTATTCCATCGACATCAACCTTCTCCCACTCAGACGACTGCGGATCCGTTTTGACGCCGATCTTGTACCCGCTCCCGTCCGTGGAGCCGTGGGAGTTGATGATTATCGGACCCGCTTCAGAGTTGTGGTCGTACCATGGTGCCAGCTCTGGCGGATCCGTTTGCCATCCCGGCGCGTCTATCAGCTTTCGATCCGCTACGTTCGATGCCTGCCACACGGGATGATAACGGCGGTTGCTCGGCCTGAAATCCGCCGCAGCCCATTTTTGTATTCTATCGATATCGTACTGTTTGCCTGCAAAAGATACGCCGATAGTCTTTCCATCGTGAGCCTTCAGCTCGGTTTGACGGACCTGATCGAAAGTGAATTCGATATATCTCCCATTGCTGTCCTGGCCATAGAGAGGAATATTCCGGGTGTCGGAAGCACCCTCATCCAGTGTGTCGTCGGTGTCCGGTGGTGATGAGGTTTCATGCTCCGGGAGAGTGCCGTCGTCCGCACGGGGGACGTCACGAGAGGTGTAGACACCCTCTGGGGGAGTCTCGGCCTCGCCTGATGACCAGGAGGTTTTTTCGTCGCTGTCGGGTGGCTCGGCGTGGGGTGCCGCCGGTGCGCTGGCGGGCGATTCGGGGTCCGATGGTGTTGCGGCGTGCCGGAGGGCGATGGCGGTGAGCACGATGCCGTCGCGGACGCCATACGAGCCTGTTATTGCCAGATCGGGGGCCGTTGGGTCACCGATGCGAGCATCGAACGTTCCTGTGGTCGCGTCGTCATCGTGCGGATGGAGCGTGATTTCCACGTGGTGTTGGCTCGGCTCTTGCCCGGTCAGTCGGGAGTGCACGTCGAGTACGTTGCGTTCGGCCGAGGCCAGCACCTGAGCCCAATGGATTTCGTCGTGCGCGGCCACGTGGTTCTCGGCGTCGAGGCCGATGATTCGGAACGTTCCCCCAGAGGCGACCGCCGCAGCCGAGAATTCTTCTATTCGCGCGGTATCGCCGATCAGATCTCCCGGCCATTGGGGTCGGCCGTCGGGACCGGTCAGGATCGCCACGTTCGTCAGGCCGAGTTGCTGCAGCACCTGCTCGGCGCACAGCCGGACGTTCAACGCGGAACTGTGTTCGCTGCCCAGGATTTGGGCAGCGTGGACGTCGGCGGGCAGGACCTGCCGGATCAATGGCTCGCCTGTTGCACCCGCCGGGGTGGTGCTCGTCTCGCTCTCGGCGTCGGGCTGCTCGTTCTCCGGCGGCGATTGCGCTGTGCCGGGATCGTCACGGTGGTCGAGGACTCCGAGGCGCAGTGCCTTCATCAGCAACGGAATCCGCTTGTGCACTCCGAGTTTGACGCCGATACGTGCTCGGTGGCGCCGGACGGTGTAGGGGACCACCTTCCACAGCCCGGCGATTTCGCGGTCCGACAACCCATCTGCCATCAAACGGAGCAACGCGATTTCCGAATCGGACAGTCGGACGATATCCGACGGCGGCGGAGCGGGGTCGTCGAGTAGTCCACGGCTCCTTGCCTCTATCACCGTCGCGATAGCGCCGGTGGTACCGAGCTCTGCCGCCGCGTTGGCCTGGCAATTCTTCACGGTCCCCTCATCGACTAGCAGCTCGGCTGCGATCTCGGCATGCGACAGACCTTGGTAGAGCAGGTTGAGTACCTCGATCTCACGACCGGACAGCCCGCCACGTCCAGGCTTTCGTTTGCGCGGCGCGGGCGTGTCGGTGTCGGTATTCGGACCAGTGGGTTCGACAGAGTCGGCATCCGGAGCGGTGGTGGTCTCGTCGGTGGCTTTCGGCCGCGGATCTGGCCGACCTTGGAGTGCCTTACCCGGTGTGGGCAGGTCGCGTGTGGGTTCACGGCCGGAAAGGCTTTGATGGGTTCTCGGTATATCCGGCAGTGTTGCGGATACGCCCAGTGCGCTAGCGATCACCAGACCCAGTTCGCGAGCCGCCTCCCAGAGTACTGGGGGCTCGCTTGTGGGATCGCTGGGCGGAGTCGGCCGCCCTACCGCCGTTCTGCGTCGTCCAGGTTGGAAGTGGTTCAGCAGGGTCTGTTGGCGTGTGGTGAGGGTGTGCAGCGCGCGTCGTACATCCACCGCGGCCGCTTCGGTCCACGCCTGGACCAGCGGATCGGATTCGGCCAAGCCCGCGCCGAGCAGCAAGAATTTCCGGACCCGTCGCCAGAATTCGGCGATCCCGCGATGTTCGTTCACCACGTTCTTGGCGACGATGTCGCGCCATTCCTCGATGCCCTTGCTGCGGATCTGGCCGAGCCCGGTGATCGCCTTCGCGCACACGATGTCGATGATCTCGGGCGCCGCACGCTCCCCCAGAGGAGCTGCCAACAGAGCGATTTCGTCGCGGAACCGTTCGCGGAACCGATTGACCGCCTCCTCCTGATTGCCCCGTGCGACGAGCTGCTTCAGCAGCTGCAGGAACTGCTCCGATGTCTCTTCGCCGCTGTCGCCGGGCGGCGTGGGTAACGGGGAGCCGATCCATTTGTCGGAATAGCCGTATCCCGGATCGCCGGGGACGGGCATCAGCGGATCGAATGGGATGACCGGCTGCCTGTCACCTCCGAAGATCGCTAGGACTACCTCTTCTCCGTCGGGCCCGGGGGTTCCCCGAACGTACGATTTCCAGTCCGCCTTGCGATCTTCGCGATCCAGCTGTTTCACATTCGGGTCGTAGCCGACGAGATCGCCGATGCGTACATCGAGGTTCTCGTCGACCACGATCAGTAGCGCGTGCGCGCCCCAGTGATCGGGACGCTGGACCACCAGCACGCCGAGCGCACCGGCGTGGGCTTTCACCAGATCGACGGCCTTGTCTCGGGCGGTGCGCCGATCCTCCGGTGCGAGACCGCTGTGCTCATCGTCCGGTGTGAGCGGGTAGGTATGCCAACCGGCGTTGGTCAACTCGGAGAATCGTCTGGGCAGTGCGCCTTTGGGTGGCAGCGGACGGTCGAGCTGCGTCACCGGGACGCCTGCGAGAGACAGCTCGGACAGCACCCAAGTGAGGCAATCTCGGCTGCCTTCCAACAGCATTGCCAGTTCCGGGTCGTACCAGGACAGCTCTCGGTCGTCCGGGGCGTGAGATTCGGTGGAGCCGTCGTGGATCCGCGGAGCTGTCGGCGGCGGTGCTGCCAGGTGACGCACCAGATCCTCGTCCAACTTCGCCAGCGCGACCACCCTGTCGTCGCCCGGATTACCGCTCGAATCGAGATGGATCCTGCCGAGCCGTCGCCCGCCGGGTTGCGTGGCGTAGTAGCTACGCAGTCTGCGCAGCCCGATGATGTGGGATTTCAACCTCGTGACGGCGTCGTCCAGGTCGGCGTGCCCGATCCACATCGCTCGGGCGACTCGGAGGCCCGGGGTGGTCTGCGCCGATGTCTCGATACCCGCGGCCAGTCCGGCGATTCCGGATGTCACCGATGCCAAGTTCAGCTCATGGCCGGCCACGGTGAGGTGCACCTCGTCGGCGGCGTCGACATCACCGATGACCAATACGAACTCGCCGGGACCGAACCGTATGATCTGGACGGGCGGTTCCCCGCGCAGCCGGGCGGCGAATTCCTCGGCCATCATGATCGCGGCCACGGCCGTGTCGAGGCGCGCGTTGAGCAGGTAAAGTTCGGGCTGGGCCTGTTGTCCTGCGCCCGCCAACGTCTCCATATTTCTGGCGGCAATGCGCTTCATCTCGGTGATGTCCGCCCGGGCGTCTCGGTCCAGCCACCGCCCCGGCACGTGGTTGCGGTCGATATGCCGGAACATCCGTCCGACCAGGTTCCACCGTTGTTCGCGATTCAGGAAATGGAAGGCCTCGGGGCCGAGTAAATCCCAGTCCGAGGCGGATTCGCCCAGGAGGTTGTCCATCTCCAACATCGCTCGGACGCTCGACACCTGTTCGGCCGTCGCGGTTGCGATCCAGTCCCGATCCATACCGGCGGGCGTATCCTGCGGCAGGATTTGCCGGGGCGGTGGTGCGACAGCAAGCAGTCGATCGGCGATCTCGTCGAGCCGGGCGTCGAGGTCGCGTATTTCCGCATCGATCTGGCGCAGCTCGATGGAGCTCTGTTCGAAAGGAGGGTGCGGCTCGAGCGGATCGAACCAGCCGAGTGCGGCGATGTCGGCCAGCTCGCCGACTCCGGCGCGAACCCGCTCGCGCCGCACACTCGCCGCGCGACGTTGCGCAGTGAGCCGCTCGAGTTTATCGAGATCCTTGTTGAGCATGGTGAGCTCGTCGGCCAGTGTGGTAAGCGTGGCGAGCTCGCCGTACCGCCGTGCGAGAACGTGTCCGGCATCGTCGAGAGGTACGGCGCGGAATTCGAAGAAGTTCAGCACCCACATGCCCACGGCCTCCGGGACGATGCCCAGGTGGTCCGCGAGCAAATCCCCGATCCGGTCCCGTGCAGCCTGTAGTGCGGCCGGATCATCGGGATCGAGATCGAATTTTTCGGCCAGGTCGTCCACGGTGCCCCACACCCAGTTACCGCGCGAGGTGCCCTGCTGATCCGCCGCGCGGACCGTCTCGAGGATGCGGATTTCGGCCGTCAATTCGTTGACCCGCACGGCTGCGGCGAGCAGGTTCCGGGCCTTCCGGAAATGGTCGAGATTGTCCTGTGCGATTACGTTGGGAGGTTGCGCCGGGTCGGTGCGCCGGGCATCGTCGAGCCACCGAGTCGCGTTCAATTCGAACGTCCCGCACATGGTGCGCAGACGCTGCAGACCTTTCGAATTCGGCGCGAGCACCGCCGGATTGATCCCCAGCTGCTCGGCCAGCTGGTCCCGCCGGGCGAGGGCTTGCTCGAGCAACACCTCCGGATCGGCGGTGGACTGCTGAGCGGCATCGTGCGCCGGATTTCCGGTGGCCGCCAGCGACTGGTGCTCGGTCGGGGGCACGGTCGCATCTTCGGCGGCGGGTGCGGCGTCGTCGCGCCCAGCCCCGGGGTCAGGTCCGTTGGGGTTTTCGGGGGTGTTGTTGCTGGGTCGTCCTAGGATGGCGAGTTGTTGTTGGTCTTGGGTGGGGCCGTCGGTGTTGGTGTCGGGTTGGGGGGTGGGGTGTAGGCGGCCTTCGGCGTCGGTGGTGAGTTTGAAGATGAAGGCGTCTGTGATTTCGGGGTAGGCCTGCTGGATTTCGGTGAGGGATTTTTCCCATTGGTCGCGGGTGCGGACGCGGGGTATGCGTCGGGGTTGTTGTTTGTCGGGTATTTGTTTGTTGGGTGTGGTGGGTGGTGGCGGGATGAGAGTGTCGGAGATGATGGTTGCGCCCTCGATGATGACTGTGAGGCTGTGGGCGGTGCGGCCGAGGTCGAGGACAATGACGGCGGCGTCGGCGTTGTCCATGTTTTCGACGGTGTCGATCAGGTGGGTGAGGGGGTGGTGGTTGGTGTCGGTGGTGGTTGGTATGGGGATTCTGGTGAAGTTGGCCTGCAGGCTGGTTTCCAGTTCTTCCCAGGTCTCGGCGTTTTCGTTGGGGATGGTTGCGTTGTCGTAGCCGCTGGCCCAGGTGGTTCGGACGGTTTGGACGAGGCATTTGCGGACGTGTTCGGGCACCTCGGCGGCAGCCCCGGAAGCGGTTATGGTCGAAGCGTCCTGTGGCGCCGTCGAATCGGGCGATGCCCCGGCTGCCACCTCGGCCGCGGCCGAGGCGGGATCGCGAGGGGCGATGATCCCCCGGCGCAGGGCAGCCATCACCAACCGCACGCGGCCGCTGGTCCCGAACTTCCGAGCGGTCCGAGCCAGGCGCTCCTTGAGGGTGCCCTCCGCTATACCCTGCCGCCCCGCGATCGCGGCGTTGGACATGCCGTCAGCTAGGAGATCGAGCATCTCGATCTCGTCGGGGGACAACGGGATACTGCTGCTCCACCGCTGCCCGAGCCGGGCGGCATCGAGATCGATGATCTCGCGATGCGCTGCCGCCATTACCGTCGCGATCTGGCCATGCGTGCCGAGCTTGTCGGCGGCACTCTCCAGATAATTCTCGACCGTGCGCACGGACACCCGGCACCGCGACGCGATCTGGTCGTTTGTCAGGCCGGCCAAGACCAGCTCGAGTGTCTCGATCTCGCGGCCGGACAGTCCGCCCCGTCCGGCGGGAGCTGTCCTCGGGACGGGCGCTGCTGGACCGGACGTCGTCGCTGCTGTCGGGGCCGGGGATGTGGCCATCCGCGCGGCTGCGGCGTCCACCCCGGCCTGATCCAGGGGACTGGCTGGTTCGTCGGTTGGCGTCGGCAGTGTTCTGAGAATTCCTCGTTGGGTGGCCACCGCAACCGTCTCGTCCCGGCCGTTGGTACCGAGTTCGCGCTGGATTCGGACGAGGCGGTACTTCACCACATGCTCGGTCACCAAGGTGACCTCTGCGATCTCATTTGTGGTCGCGCCTTGCGCGAGTAGATCGATGATCACGATGTCGAGCTCGGAGAACCCCATGCTGTACGGCGCTGTATGCGAGGGTGGATCGGTCGATTCCGCAGCCGCGGTCCACTCGTCGTCGTGGGGCGAGGACTCGGCCGACCGGACCGCTGCGTCGGTCGCGCTCGGCTGTGCCGCTTCGGAATTCGCTGCGACTGGTGCAACGCTCGGTTCGACCTGAGGCGCCGCGGCTGCGGCATCGAGCCCGTCCTGCGTAGCCGTCGTCTCCTGCGTGGCCGCGGAGCTTGGCGACGCGGCTCGGGTGCGGCGGGATGTCCCGCTGGCTGCGGGGCGGGGCGAAGTCCTTGTGCGGCGGGGCGGCGTAGCGCTCGAAGTCGGCTCGAGGGGGATCTGCGCGGCCACGCCATGTTCGTCGGCAATCATGAGGACCAACGCGCGGGCCGCCTTCCACAGTGCCTGCGATTCGGTTAGCGGATTCGGTGGGGTCGACGTCCCGGGACCGAGGTGTCTCGGGTTGAATCGGCTGAGCAGTTGCCGCCGGCGGCTGGCGCTCAGCGCGCTCAGGTGTTGGCGCACCTGTGCTGTGTTCGTGTCGGCCAGCGCCGCGAGCAGCGGATCGTATGGCGTCAGCCCGGCGCCGCGGATCACGAAATCGCGGATCCGGTGCCAGATTTCGGCGATCTCATGGTGCGGGGCCATGAGGTTCTTGGCGTGGAGGATAACCCATTGCCGGACGCTCCGTTCTTGCTCGCCGCTCGCGTTGTCGATCGGGCGAAGATGGTTGATAGCGCCCGCACATACCTGGTCGAAGATCTCCTGAGCGACCTGAGGATCACGCATGTTCGCCTGGATCCACGGGAATACGTTGTGCCTGAACTGTTCCCGAAGCAGTTCGACCGCCTGCTCCGGATGGCCTTGCGTGACATGCTCGTCGATCAGTCGTCGAAGTTGCTCGTCAGGTATGGCTGGGGCTGCGCCCGCACCTGACTGGGCCGGAGTCGATGCGGGCGACCCATCGTTGCGGCCAGACCACGGAGTGGTGGGCTTGTTCTCAGGAGCGGTCGACCGGTGGTCGGAACTCGTAGTTGCCGAACCAGATTCGCTGGTTTCCGCTGTCGCTGTCGCTGTCGCTGTCGCTGTGGGTGCGGTCGGTTGCGTCGCGTCCGGCGTCGTGGAGTGCGGCCGGTTGTCGTCGGGAGATGAGGTCGGTGCCGCTGCTGCGGGCTGCGGCTCGCTCTTACCAGACCAAGGCGTCTTGTGACCGCCTCGTGGGGTCGGCTCGACCGGCCCTTCTGATTCGGGGAGGTTGTCGTAGACGACGCCGTCGCGCTGGGCGGGGGTGGGTGTGGTCTGGTTCCCGAGGGCTGTGTCGAGCTGTGCTGTGGCCGCTCGATCTTCTGCCGGGGCGTTCTCGGCGATCGCGAACGGTCGTTGCGCGACGGCCTCGGTTTCGGCAGGGAGTTGTTCTTCGGCGTCGGGAACTTCTGTGGTATCGCCGGAATCTGTTGCGGTGTGCGTTGATTCGGTATCGGTATCTGGGTACTCGCTCAGCAGAGCGTTCGCGTCGTCGACGTCGACGGCGGCATCGCGAGGCGGTGGGGTCGGTGTCGGGTCGTTCTCGACGCCTTCGGATGCGCGCACTTCGCCGAGGATCTCGGCGATCGTGTCGATAGGCCCGGCCGTGCCCGTTCCGTTCCCGCCCGAGCCGGATCCACCGCCATTGCGCCCGCCACCTGCGCCCCCGGCTGCGGGCAGTAGCGGCATCACGGTCCCGGTGGTTGTGCCTTGGCCGTGCGGCACTGCCGCCGCGTCGGTGACGCGCATTGGATCGACGCCGTTTTGTTCGGACAGCTCGTCTGGCGCATTGGCCGGCGTCGGCTGAGCGGATTCAGGGGGGTCAGCTGGGTCCTGTGGATTGGTGGGTCGGCCTTGGAGGTTCGGATCCAGGCCGTGGCCGCCGCCGTCGATATGGACTGTGCCGAGTTCTTGTACTCGTTTCCTTCCGCGCATCCAGCCGGGGTTGAGGGGGTTTCCGAGGTCACCGAATATGTCGTTATCGGGGTTTGGGACAAGATGGAAATCGTGCGGGGGTTGGGGGCGGGCTTGTGGGGCGGGGGGTGGTCCGGGCAATTCCGGAATCGACCCCTGCGTCTGAGAGCGTCCGTCGAGCCGGGCGGTGCCGTCGGACGCGGTGCGCGCGTCATCGGGTCGTGGATTCGGCGGCGTACCTTCGGGATTTGCGTGCTCGGCGCGTTCTCCGTCACCGCCGTCGGCCTCGGGGACTGCCAATCCGAACGCGGTGGGATGATCCGGCCTCGACCCCTTCGGGCGAGGATCCGCCGCCGGTGTCGTCGACGCCGGGCCCGATCGGTCGTCGGATGGTGAACCGGCAGCCGGGGAGTCGCCGGTGTGCTGCGACAGGGCGGCATGTCTCCATCTCTCCATCTCCCGGTGTAGCACCCACTGCGGTGAATAATCGGCCCTCCCCGTCCATTTGGTCCCGCCGTGGTACTCGAACTCGGCGAACGACTCCGCCGCAGCTTCGTCGAGGTTTTTTTGGCCGTACCTCGAGAGCTGTCGCATCCATGTGTCTTTGTCCACCTGGACCAGGCCTGCGGCATGCAATTCTTCGTAACCAGCATCCAAAACTTCTCGTATAAAGACTTCTAGAGATTCCCGACTGCGAGGCAGGTTCAGAGCCATCAAGTGTGCATACGTCACCGCATGACCCAATTCGTGTATCATGACGTCGTAAATCGCGCGGCCGGTCCCGGCGACGTACCAATCATATATAACGCTGGTTCGATGGCTTTCTCTGTAAGCATCCGGTCCGATGAGATTTTCCGCACGCAATACAATTTGTATCTCGCCCGTCTCCCATGCGTGGGTAACAGCATCGGCGTCAGGGCTTTTCGGAAGATTCTTTTTGAAATAGGCTGCAGTTTCGAGGGAAACGAGCAGATTCAGATGTGGATTTTTCGTCACCACGCTGTCGATGGCGCGTACGACGTCGCGGACCGCGCCGACAGGAACCCGATCGGCGAATCCTGCGGGTCCGGGTTGATCCAGTCCGGTCACCTTGACCTGGGGGTGGCGTTGGGTCACCATCGTCACCAGCTCGCGGTTGGCTGCGAGTGCTAGTTCGCTGCCTGTTGCCGGATCCGGTATCGATCCCCGCCAGAGCGCATCACGCCGAGCCGCACACCATTCGGCTGCTTCCTGAGCGCGTTGCCTCGCCGCTGCGGCCGTGCGTGCCCGGCGTTCGGCCTCGGCCCGCCGACGTCGGGTTTCCTCTTGCCGACGCTCGGCTTCTCGTTGCTGACTTTCGGCTTCCTGTCGACTGCGGTAGGCCTGGTGTTCTTCGCGGACGGTTGCCGGGTCTGCGGGGGAGAGATCTTCCCATTTCGTGTTCAGGGCGCGGTACAACATGTCTTGCGGTGTGTTCGGTTTGCCTGCGTTGATCATTATGTCGACAAACGCCACTGTCACCGGGTTGCCCGCGGGAAGCTGGTCCCGCCAGGTGTCCAGATCGGTGTCGATCAGACCGGCGGCACGCAACGCGTCGAACCCTTTCGTGAGAATGTCGTCTGCTCGCCGACCGACTTCTCCACCGGTAGCGATATCGACAGCGCAACCGAACGCCCCCAGTAGGACGTCGTATATCGCGCGGCCGGTGCCCCGTGGGTACACACCGTCCACGACACTCGACCGGAGAGCCGAAGGGTTCACGACGAACTCGTAGCTCACCACGATTTCATGCACTCGGCCGGATTCGGGATCGCCGATTGCCGCAGCGGGACCGCTCCGAAGAGCGGGATCGCTGTCATCGGTCAGACGGATCGCCGGGACGTCGATGTGTGGGTGCCTGGTCAACACCGCATCGACCGCTCGAACAATGTCGCGGGCCGCTCCGGCATCGACATACATGTCCTCGATCCCGATCACTTCGAAACCGATCTCCCGCAAACGGGGATGCCGCTCCCTGAGCTGATCCACCAGCTCACGCTTGAAGTGCTGATTCTTGAAAGTCCGCGGCGGCGGATCCGAGTCGCCTCCATGCCAGAGTTGGACTTCGGGCGAGTCCGGCTGCGGCGCAGCAATTCCGCTATCTTGCGCGTCCGGGCGTGCGGTTCGGCTGGGGTCAGCGGAGGCCTGCCCTTGCGGCTGCGCTGGTTCGGTCGGAGGGTCCTGTTGCTGGCCGGGCGATGTCCGAACATCGGGCGCGGGATCCTCGGCCTCGGTACCGTCTGGCACGGGTTCCGGCGCCGCTGCTTCGGGTATGGAACCGGGCTGGTGAGCGAGCGCGCCGAGCCGCTGCACCGTCGCTTTCAGCGCATCTGCGAATGCCCGGTTTTCTGCGAATGTCTTGAGACCGAGACCACGCGCCGACAGCGGACGCGCGTAGTCGTCAAGGGCCTCGCCTCCGTCGTCTGGACGGCCCTCGAAGCTGACGGTGAGGTTGGTGTGCAGCTGGGTAATCGTCTCGGCGGCATCGAGCGCCGGTTGCCACGGTGCGAGTCGGGTGCTGGTCACAGCGAGAGCGTCAACGGCTTGACTGACGAGGTCGAGCGCGAAAGCGGAGTCGCGAGTACGGGTCAGGTAGTACTCGGCCACGATGGTCAGATTTGATACGCAGGGTGGGGCTACCGCACCGAAATCCTGATCCGAAGCGGTTCGAGCCGCCGTGAACGCGGCCACTTCGGCGGATACGGACCCGAGAGCATGCACGAGCTTCGTATCGAACTCGGACCCCCACCGGTCCATCAGATATGCGTCGGCCTCTTTCGCCCAGTCCGTGCTATATGTTTTTTCCTTCGTTTTATATAAATAATGAGCGAGCCCATTGACTTGTCCGGCACCGGCGGCAAAAGGACCGTGATGCGGCTCGGTCGGCTCGATATCTTCAGAGAATGTGGATTCATCCGACCACGGTATAGCCGCGAGACCCTTCTCTATATATTGAACCGTACGCCCCAGATGCTGCGGAAACGCGTGCAAATAATTCAGTTGCCCAGCTGGATTCTTCGCATGCTGGGGTGGCGTTCCAGCGGTCGTTTCTGTAGGTAAGGTCCCGATGAGATCGAATACGTCGTTCGCGGCCGCATAAATGTCACGTGCCTCAGGGAGGTGGGCCGCGAAATTTCGGCCCTCCCAGAACAATTTCGCATAATTCCGAATGGGTGCCGGGAACACCTCCTCCAGAAAACGGCTAGTTGCCTCCCGGGCCAAAACGCTCTGTACCCGGGCCGTGCCGATCACATCAGCGATCGGCGGCGGCTCGCCGCGCCGGAACGCCGCCAAATGGGCGGTAGCTTTGGCATGCAGGTCGGCCATAAGGGATTGGATATGGTCGCTGTAGAGCTGAGCTGCCCAATCGCGAAGCTCCGAATAGGGGGTACTGACAAGATCGGGTATCGGCGGCAGTTCGGAACCCGGAGTCGCGGTCGCCGAAAGATCCGCGACAGCAGGATTTTCTTCGGCTGTGTGCGTCTCGGAACTGCTTGCGGCCGAAGTCGTTTCACTGGGCGCGGCGTCGTCGAAGTCGACGGTCGACAGGGGCTGTGCGCCTTGCAGTGCAACGACACTCGACGCCTCGTTACCGGACGCATCGGGCGAACGGTGTTCGGGGGAGCCCTGCTCTGCAGGCTGGTCTGAAACTTCTGTGGTATCGCCGGAATCTGTTGCGGTGTGCGTTGATTCGGTATCGGTGTCTGGGTACTCGCTCAGCAGAGCGTTCGCGTCGTCGATGGCGGCGGCGGCATCGCGAGGCGGTGGGGTCGGTGTCGGGTCGTTCTCGACGCCTTCGGATGCGCGCACTTCGCCGAGGATCTCGGCGATCGTGTCGATAGGCCCGGCCGTGCCCGTTCCATTCCCGCCCGAGCCGGATCCACCGCCATTGCCTCCGCCTCCGCCGGCGCCGCCTCCGCCCACAGCCAACGGCATTGCGGACCAGGTGATTGTGGACTGCGACGATGCGGCGGACACGGTGGTGTCGCTGTCTCCGGATGGTGGTTGGGCAGGTTCTGGAGTGGTCGGGTTGGGGCCTGCCGCCAGTGCGGGTCCGGTGGTCGCCTGAGCGCCGATCTTTGTCGACGCTGGAAAGGCCGCCCAAGGAGGTTGCAGATTGCCTGCGGCGTCGGTCTCTCCGACGACGCCCACTCGCCCGGTTTCGAGATCGATGAGGACTTTGCCGCTAGAAGCATAGACATCCAGCAGTATGCCGTGCTGTTGCAGCGTTGCTGCCGCCGATCGCGCGGCGGATCCGTCAGCCTCGGCCGGGCTGCAGGATAGGAACACCACTACTGGACTGCCGGGGGCGATCGCAGCCGCTTGTAGGAAGTGTGGATTCGCCGCCACCAGCCGCCCAAATGTCGTGCCGTCGACAATCACCGTGACACGAGGTCGATGCATTCGCCCCGTCCAGTGGTTAGGGCGTTCCTGCATTCCGCGGGACACGTCGAGCGATCCCATAGGGCCTTGGAGAGGCTTCATCGGCTGTGCCGGTCCCAGAATGGAGATCGCAAACTTGTCTGGGCCGGCGTGTGCATCCACATATATGGGTTTCACGTGCTTTCCCGGGGAGACCCAGGCTGCGATCTGTGGTTCCTCGAGCACCCAGGTTTGTTTGCGTGACGCTACGTCTGTGACCGGCCAAGCCCAACTGAATTCTTCATCGTTTTTTATGGGACTGCGCGCCCAAACTTGCGCATGCGGGGACTGAAGCATATCCGTTGCAAAAACAACCCCGTTGACGTTGCCGTTCTCATCCTTCAGGGGCTCGCTGGCCACGTCATCGAATGAGAACGACACTTGGTTGCCAGACAGATCAAAACCGTATAGTTCAGGTTCCTTTGGGTGCGCGTCGTCCGGATCTGAGTTGTGTTCAGCGGTCCTGTTGTCCGAAGTGGTGGGTGCGCTGTCGGTGGTGTGGGCTGGTTGTCCGGTGTTTGTGTCTGCTCGGTGGTCGGGTCCCTGCTCGGTCCCGTCGGTGCTCGTGCCCTGCGACGTGGTGCCGGGCTCTCGAATCTGTTCCTGACCCGCCGCGGCATGGGACGGGAGATTGCTCCACGGTGTCTCCGGAGGTGTTGCACGGGGTGCGTGCTCCGGCTCCGCAGCCTTCTGGGCCGGCCCCGGGGCTGTCGCACTAGCAGCTGCTTTCGAGGCAGGCTCGCCCAGCGCCGTGCCGTGCGCCGGTCCGGCATCGGGGTCCGCGGATTTGCCCGGAGGTATCGCGCGGTTCCCGGGATGGACGGCTGCCGGCGGGCCGGTGACAGAGCTGGGAGCTGCCTGCGCAGGATGAGGGGCACCGCCGCTGTCGTGGTGCAGCACGCTGGGTGGCGCGGCGGTGATCGATCCGGCTTGCCCTTGTTGCGGGGCGGGCGTGCCGGAAGCCTCCGGAGCAGCGGTGAGGACTGCTTCGGTGCCTTCCGCCCAAGTGAAGCCCGAAGCGGACAGCCATCGTGTCAAGACGCCATGTACTGTGCGGAAAGCGGGATAGGTTCGTTCGGGTTCGGGCCCGGGATCGAAATCTCGATATCGCGCCGTCGCCGTCTGGCTTGCCGGACTCACGTCGATCGTTGCCGTTGCGGGCTCGCCGAGCACCGGATGGACTATCACGTCGATCGACAACCCACCGCCATAAGGGACCCGGACGCGTTCGACTTCGAACCAGAAGTCGTCACCGCCGCCGCGGAGGTGCTGGGACACCGAGTTATCCAAAGCGTATTTGTCTCCGGAGAAACCGGGTTCCGGAATCAATTCCGCTGCCGAGTGGGAGTCATCGGTTTCCGGAGGATCCCACCATGCCCCGCCGATATGATAATTGCTGAATTCGAAATCGATCGTCGACAGATCTATCCGGTCGCTCAGGCGGTACCGCATTTGTACCCAGAATTTAGGGGTCTTGTTGGTGTGCTCGAGGATTGTTCCGCTCAAGGCGCCGACCAATTCCGGTTTCCCTGCGGTCATCCGCCAATATCCGGCTCCGGCAATGATGCTCGGGCCATGAAGTTTCTTGCTGGCACGGCGCTCCTTCGCAGTGGCATAGTTGGCCAGATAGGAGTTGAGCAGGTTTGGATGCTCACCGGTCGCAGAGGTGATGAATGTGCCGTTGCGCAGCAGAATAAATACATCGCCGCCGAGACGCTGTGTGTTGTACGGCTCTTCGTCGGGCCCGATGAACGTGCCATCGTCGTCCTGTTCGAGGACGACAACCTCGACCGGTCGTCGCCAGTGCTCGTCGAATTCGGCGCGGAATTTCATCGGCACCTCCGCCCCGTCGAACTCGGCTCGGCTCGGTACAGGGCGCGCGGCGTGCCCGGCATCGGCTTCGGGGTGGACCACTGCCTCGGGTGATCCAGAAGTTGTTGTGGTCGTATCGGTGCTGGATCCGAGTCCAGGGGCTGATTGGCTGCTGGGCGGGTCTGCAGGTGTGTGGGCGTCTTCGGGTTCGTGTCGCCGCTTGCCCCCTGGGCCCGCACCACCACCGTCCATGTGGAACGGTGCGAAAGCGGGTGCTTCCTTGTTGCGCGGCAGCCCGAGCTTTACGTCTGCGAAGGGATTTTCTCCGACATTCCCGTTGCCGATCAGGCGGTTGCGTCGGGCATTCTGCTGCGGTTCGGGGCGGACGCGCGGTTTGTCGCTGCTGGTCGACGCCCGCGGCGGCCGCGGCGCAGATTGTTGGTTGGCGGCCGCTGGTCCAGCGGTGACTTCCGGGGTCGTCGCCGCATCGCTCGGAGCGGGTTGGTCGTCAGGTTCGGTCGCGGTGTGTGCAGACTCCGCGGCACTGGTTCCGGGGGAGGGGCTGCCGATGAATACGGCCGTGACATTGTCGGTTTCATGCTTGTCGATGGGTTGTTGTACGAACGCTCTCGTTGCGACGATCAGGTTCCCGGAGGATTCCGCCAGCTTCTGTCTGAACGAGTCGGCGATTTTCTGTTCGGGAGTGTCCGCGCTCGTCTGATCGTCGTAATAGATGTTCACGGCGCCGTCCGAACACAGCGCCACAAATCCGCTGCTGGTGACGTTGTGAACGTTGGGCTGCAGCTCGCCCAAGTCGGTGTCCCTGCCCAGATAGCTGTTCAAACCCGAAGCGAGCCAGGAGTGCCGAAGTGCGTGAACGGTCATCTTGAGGCTTTTCGCCAATTCGACGATTGCCGGGTCGTCCTCTGTCAACTGGATCGCGGGGCCGCCGTCCAGCGGGATCCAGAAGGCGGGGGAGTCGCCGCGCGACAGGGTGATGAGCTGTGTCGGAGTAGCGATAGTCAGCACCAGCGTGGTCGCGGGCGGATCATTGGAATCGGGGTGTTTCGTCGATATCAGATCGCGCACGGCGTTGTCGGCCGCCTTGAATGCTTCCTCCGCGGTTCCCTTGGGGTCCGGTCGGCCGCCGAGCGCGACACGGGCCGCCTCCGCATGGAGAACAGCGGCGGCTGCGACCGTGGCGGCCAGCGATACCTCTTCGCTGTGGTCCTGGCTGGACACGCCGTCGGCTACCGCTGCCAAGGCCCACTGCTCGCCGCCGACCTCCGCTGTCGTGAGTGCGAAGGAATCCTCGTTCACGTTGTGCCGAGCGTCGGATTGCCCGCCCCGGTCGGTGACGCCCGCAGCCGAGATCAGATCGACTTCGTAATGATCCCGCCACGTGGGTGAGCCGACCGGCAGCCACGGGTGGTCCGGATCCACATCGACGGCTGACAGCGCGGCGATGGCGCTGTCGTGGAATGCGGTGAAATCGCCGTTGGTTTGCAGAGTTGATCGCAGCGCGTCGTATATCGGTTCGGACCGAACCCCGCCGAAACTGCGACTGCCCGGAGGTTCGGCGCCGATGCTGACGCCCCTCCCGACTTGATGGGACATAGCAGGCACGGACCATCGCATCGTGTCGGCGTGCCGCTCTGAATGTTGCACTAGCCAGTTGGCAACACGCCGGGCATCCGCGTACTCGTGTACATAGATGACGATCCCGTCGCTGCGCGCCTCCCGCGGCACGAAGACCTTCGCGCCGTAGACGCCGGGAAAATCATCGGGTTGATCGAGGACCTTGTGCACGATGTCGCTCATCAGTGCCGGTGCCGCGTCCGATTGCGGGTTGCAATAGACGCGAAACCCGCCGTTCTGATCGGCATCGGCGCGCTGGAAGGTGATGGAATCGACGGCTTCGGGCAGTGGGATTGCCGAGGCAATATTTCCGGGATGCAAGTCCACGGATCCACCGAGCTGAGATCGGGCCCTTGCTTTCTGTTGTCCGGTGGGCCGGTGTTCCACGATGCCCGCTACTGTGCTGACGAAGGACCGCAGATCGGTAGCCTGACTCGCGTCCGTCGGCGCGATCTGCAAAAGATAGACATCGTCTTCGGTCTCGATGGAATGCCGATTTTCCCAGATTTTCCGAAGAAGAAGTTCCAGGCTCTCGCGGGATACGTCGGGCGGAGTGACTCCGTTCGCTAGATGAGAGAGTGTCCACAGCGCGACGATGTCGTCGAATGACATGTCGGGAGATAATGCCTGACCGAGTTCTTCCAGCGCTCGTGGCCGGGCGAATATCTGGGGGAAATTCGCGACGGCATTCTGGATTACCGTTGCACCTGCGGCTGGCTGCGCGACGTATTCCGGGACATGCTGCGGCGCATCGCTACTACCGTGCTGGGGCACCGATACTCGGCGCAGCTCGAGCATTGTTTGCGCGAGCAAGCCGGCGAACGGCTTGCCGCTCGCGAGATGCTTGAACGCGAAGCCTCGCATAGCCAGCGGGTGCGCGTAAGCGGACTTCTTCGCTATGTCGACGGCGATCTTCTCGACTAGCTGATGAACTATTCGCGCTGCATCGTTCAGCGGTTGCAGATCGGGTGCGTGAGCGGCAGCCGCCGCGAACGCCTGATCCATTCTCTGTAAGATGTCGAATGCGAAATCTGACTTTACGTTTCGGGTCAGACAATATTCGGTCACCGTGGCGATAATGGGTAGCAGGGATGCCGCGCTTGCGACGACATCCTGGCTCGATTGTGTTTGTGCATGAGCGAAGTCCGCCAATGCCGAATGCAGTGATCGGAATGCTCGGTTTACATTGGTATCGAATCCGTCGTCCAATCTGGACATCAGATATCTATCGATAAATTCGGACCAATCCGTATCATCTGCGTCGAGATGTAAGCCGAGGTTGTTTGCTCGCGCAATCGCATCCTGAGTGTCTTCGCGATATTCTTTTACCGGTCTGTCATCCTCCGAGAGTGAAGATTCGTTCGACCAGGGTACGGAATGCACAGCCTTTTCCATAGCCTCGATGAGGCGCCCGAAGTGCATCGAAATGCTGTGCAGCATATTCAGCTCATTTTCGGGAGCTGGAAAAAGTTCGGGTACCAGTGGTGCGCCGAGGGGAAACGCGCCAGCGAGGTTGAAAAGCGCATCTGCTGCGGCCCCGAGCGTCCGAGCCTCCGGCAAGCGAGCTTCGAGGTCTCGGGCGATGCGGAAGAGTGTCGAATAGTCGGGGATGGTGCCGGAATGAGTTCTCACCATGAATCGGCGGCACTGTTCCCATAGCACCACGATGAGCGGACGTGCCGCGCTCACCGCGCCTCGGACCGACGGTGACTCGCCGCGGCGGAACGCGTCGACATGAGCTTCGAGTTCGACTGTCGCATGGCTGATCAGTCGCTGTGTGTCTTCATCGGAAAGTGTTGCCGCCCAGTTGTGCAACGCCAGGTCAGTGGAGTTGAGCGGATGCGGTGTGGCCACACCGGCCGGGGCAGGAGTGGCGGCCGCTTCGGCGCCTACCGCTTGCGCCGCTGCCTCGGGTGCGAGCGGGCCGCTGGGCTGGTTCGCGTTCAACGCGTTGCCGAGTACGGTGACGCGGTCGTCGGCCTCGCGGAAACGATCAACAGCTGCCGTGACGAACTGCTCTCGAGCACGAACGTAGACCTGTCGGACACTGGTCGCGTCGGCGTTGTTCGCATCTTTGAATGCCATCCACTCGGCCGCAGCGTGGAAGTGGTGGACCAGCAATCGCAGTTGGTCCTGGGCGATCACCGCATCCGGATCATCCACTACGGCCAGCAGCTCATTGATTCGGCGGAGCATTCCGCGTAGCCGCTGATAGCGCGCCACCTCCGCGGGCGCTGCGGTGCGCGGATCCGCCCTCGCGGCATCGCGTTCCGCCTCGAGGTCCCCACGCAACGTCCGCAGCAGACCGATATCGACAGCGTTCAGCAGCCCCCGGTCTCCGGTGCTCGCCTGCTCTCCGCCGCGGGGCACGTCCAACTCCACCTCGAGCTGATCGACCCGACTGTCGGCGGCAGCGAAGCGACGCTGGGCTTCGGCCTCCCGTTGGTCCTGGTCACGACTGTCGTAGACCTGCTGGACTCCGGCTGCGGGGGCGCGGCTCGCGGCGGTAATGTTGTCGGCGTCCGTCAACGCCGCCAGCCGCTCCATCACCGCGTGGAAGTGCTGGACCAGCGTCCGCAACCGCGCTGGTGAGATTTCTGCGTCCGTTTGATTCATCGCGGCGCGCAGCTCGTTCAGCCCGGCGAGCATGTGGTCGAGCCGCTCAACCGGCTCCACCTCGGTGGGGGGACCCGCCGCCGTGGCATTGCGTTCCGCCGTGACCCCTTCGATCACCAAGTCCAGCAGTCCGGCATTCACTGCGGCGCGCAACTGTGCGACGTCAGGTTCGTGGTCGGCGGATGGGCCGGTGATGGGGCCGAGTGGGTGGGGTCGGGTTTCGTCGTCGAGAGGGTCGAATATGGCTGTTAGTTCGTCGTTTTCGTATTTCAGGTAGGCGATGAATGCTTCGTCGACGTTCTCGTAGGAGGGGGTCCAGTCGTCGTAGTGGCGGATCCCGGGGATCTTGATTGTCTCGCCGGTATCTTCATCGACGATTGTGGTTTTGGCGAGGGGGTCGAATACATATACTTGGCCGTCGATATTGGTTATTGCGTACGCGTGTTTTTTCTTGCCTTTGCCGACAACGATGACTGCGGTGTCGGCACCGCCGACTTTATTTTCGATGTTATCGACGATCCATCTCAGGGGATCGTTCGCGTGGGGGTTTTCGGTGGATTGTTGTGTGGTGGAGATCGGTAGTGGGATGTTTATGACTTGTGTCGCGATGGCGGCTTCTAGTGAGCGCCAATCTACTGCGTCTGCATTGGGTTGGCGTCCGTCGTTGACGCCCAGTGCCCACATCGCCCGATACATGCGGACGACGCAGTCCATGATCTGTTGCACCGCGTCGGCATCGGTGGGCGAGCTGCTGACAGAACCGCTCGCGGCCGGTGCCGTATCGCCGGGCTGCGTTGCCGTGGTTCGATCCGTCGTTGTACCGCGATTCGCGGAGTCCCGGGATTTCGGCGATGCCGGGGACGAACCGCGTGGCGTTGTGGCCGAGGTGTTCGGGTTGGATGGCCCGTTTCCGGCGACGATCGCGGAATGCACCGTGCCCGAAGCATTTGTCGTTGGCCCCGAGGTGGGTAGGTCAGGCGTCTCGGCTGTGCCTTCGATCCTCGCGCGTGTGGCCGCCATCAGCCGTGCGTAGGCCATCTTCTGCGCATCGGTGGCCAGTTTCCCATTCACCGTTATCGCGTTGTAGACCTCGGCATAGAACTCGGACATATTGAGTTCTGAATTTTTGTCTAGTTTGAAGCTGTAGGCGGTGAGTTCTCTTCTCAGCCAGGGTTCGAACTCATCCAGGTGTGTGGGTTTGTTGGTCTGAACGAACAGTACCATCAGTTCGCGCATGATCTCTTGGAAGTCTTTTTCCATGTCGTTATAGAGACCGCTAGCGAAATGGACCCAGTGGCCGCCTTCATGGCCTATTCTAGAACCGAACGGTTGATAAGTGTCCTCTACCGTGAATTCTTCTTCTATAGATCTCTGCTGTGCGACGAGCATTAGCGCGCGATTGATAATGTAGCGTTCGCTGAATATGAGGGTCGCCGGATGCGTTGCTCCGTTCACCAAATAACCCCCCGCCCAAGCCACGGTATCTGCGGGGGTCAGCACCCCTACTCCAATTTCGAGCGGGACTCCCTCGAGGCTAGCAGTGAGCAGATGAGGTTGGTCGGTGAATAGTTTGCGGATGTGCCGTTCGAACTCCTCGGCGGTTTCATCTTCGATATCCAGCATATCCAGGTTGACGACCTTGACGTTGTAGTCGTGCTCCAGGCGGTCGGCAATCTTTTTCCTGGCCTGAATCGATGCCAACTCGGCATCGGTGGGTTGCCCGTGGAGAGGGGTCGGGTGGCCTCCCCATCGCCGAGCTTGGTCGACCAACAGCTGATGCAAAACCTGCTGGCCTTCCGTTATGGTCGACCATCCTTGCTCGACGGCCGCGAACGAGACCATCAAGGCATGGCTGATATCCAGCTTCCCTTTTTCGATGTCCTGGTTCCCTTTATTGTCAAAGAATGAATCCTTGAGCTGACGTTTCAGCCAAACTGTGAACCCGCCCTCGTATGTCGCCTCATAGATTTCGCGCAAGACGTTCGGCGCGTATTTCTCCGCTCGCCACCGTCCTGCTTGTTGCATCGCTATCCCGAATGCGTGAGTGACAATGTTTGCGACCGTACTGGTACTCAATACAATCGATTTGGCATCGATGATAATTGAATTCGACAGCTCGTTCGAATCGTTGACACTCGGGGTCGCAGTGAACACGCCATTGGGGGTTTCGGACGTGCCGATCATATCGAGTGGCACTTCGGGATATTTCGCGTGCAGGTTGTGGATTTTTTGCAGGGCTGCCCGGGCGCCTTGCAGTGCTGGCGCCGAGGAAGGGGCCGTCGACGGAAAGTCCGTCGATAAAGAGCTGTTGGCTCGCTCGAATGACTCGGTAAGATCTTCGATGGTGTCGTATTCACCCGCATCCCACTTTTGTGAGGATTCAGATTTCACATGTTTGTCGGTGGGGGTTTGAGGTGGTCCGCCACCTCCGGGGGGTGCGGCGGCGGCTCGTGGGTCGGCGGCGGGTGTCTGTGGGGCACTGTGCGCATCCGCGGGGGGACTGGTCGGCGCATGATCGGAACTGCTTGCGGCCGAAGTCGCTTTGCTGGGCGGGGCGTTGTCGAAATCGGGGCTGCCCCATTCTTGGCCGTCGCCCTCTGAATGGTGGTGATTCAACACAAAGGGGTCGAGTCCGACCCCGTCTGTTATTTGCAGGCGCCCCTTTCTGGCGGCGCGTGCGGGTGCGAAGACATTCTGGAAGGACACAACTGGGCCCGGGGCCTGCCCGCCGCCACCACCACGCTTCGGCTGCTCGGGGATCGGAGCGACTTCGTCGCTGCCATCGTCGTCCGGGTCCGCCGCTGCGGGCCGAGGGAATATCGCTCGCATCGCGCTGCCTGCCGCTGCGGCCACTTGTTGAACCTGTTCGGGCGTAATCCCCAGTCGCGTGCCTACCTGCTCCTCGGTGAGACCTTCGAGCATGTTCAGTGCCACCACATCCTCGGCCAATTCTGGATTCTCCAGGCCCCTCAAGGCTGCGCGCACCCGCTTTGCGACATCCTTGCCCAGGCTGTCCAGGGTGAGCTCTGTCTCTTGGGGGGCCGAGGCGGTATCAGCCACCTCGCCGATCCGATCCTGTCCCATCTCGGATCCGTCGAACGATATGGTCGATCCGCGGATGCGCTGTCGTGCGTAGGAGACCTCGGACGGTGTCAGGTCAAGGACCTCGGCGATTTCGTCGTTGCGGAGAACTACGGTTTCACGGGTATCGGGTATATAGATGTTCCCTTTGTCGTCCATGACGCCGTTGAGTTCGACGAGCCGTCGGTGGACGTGGACATAAACCCTGGTCAGCAGAAGTCGTGTGCCCTTGTCCATGTTGGGGAACCTGGATTCGAAGAACGAACTCAACATCGCACCGCGAACGGAGCGCCAGGCATGGACAATGAACGGAGGACCCCCTGGGACATGGTTCCTCATCGCACCCAGCAGCGCCACCGTGAAGCGCTGCACGAGGTCATCTCTGGATTCGCGCAGCACGCGCCATCTCCACGCGGCGGAAGACGGAATCCAGCTGTACTGCTCCCAAATCCGTGTTTGGACCGCCTCCTCCTCCGGCGATCCGCGCGAGGTGTCGATCAACTCCCAGAACATCGCGTCCTCAGGCCGGTCGTCGGAGGAGTAGCCGACCCGTAGGAAGCGCCACACGGCCGCGCGCGTGGTTTCGCGGGGGAGATTGAGGGCGTCGCGCAGTGTCCGCATGAAGTTGAGGGTGACGGTGCCGCCGTTCTCCACTTCCCATACCGACTCCCGGCTTCGGTCCATACGGTCGGCGAGTTCGCGTTGGGTCAGGCCATAGTGCATCCGGACTGCCTGTGCCCAGTCTCCGATCGAGGGGTAAGCATTCGGGTCGGGCAGCGCAGAGCTGAAGAAATCCTCGAGTCCGGGTTGGAAGCGCTGGACGGCGGATCGCATGATGTCGACGGGAATGCCCAGCGCGATCCCCAAGTCCCGCAGCACATAGGGTCGGCTCTGGCGGTTGTTGGTCTCCGCGTTCCGCACCGTCAATATGTCTCGTCCCGCGCGGCGGGCGAGTTGCGTCCGGGTCCACCCGTGGCGCTCCCGGTTGGCTCGGAGCCATTCGCCCATCGACTGGTATCGGGGATCGGTCGGATCGGGGACCGTGAAGCGCTGCAAGGCAGCGTGCAGCGTGTCGTCTTGTATTCCGAGGGCTTCGGCGAAGGTCCGCAGGTAAGCGGGCGTGATGGCGCCGCCGTTCTCGGTTTGGTATATAGCTCTGCTGGTAATGCCCAGGCGTTCGGCGAGTTCCCGCGGTGTCCATCCGTGGCGCTGGCGGTTGGCTCGGAGCCAGTCTCCCAGGGTCCGGTATCTGGGGTCGCTCGGGTCGGGAATTGACTCGAGGAATTGGTCTACGAGTCGGGGCTCAAAGCGCCGTGCCGCGGACAGTAGGGTGTCGTCGGACAAGCCGAAGGCTGCGCCGAAGTCGCGTAGTAAGTCGGCGGTGACGGGCACGCCGGTCTCCGCTCGCCCTATCGAGTTGTAACCGCGGCCCATGCGTTCGGCGAGTTCCTTTTGGGTCCATCTGTGGCGCTCGCGGTTGGCTCGGAGCCATTCGCCCATCGACTGATATTCGGGATCGCTCGGGTCAGGAATCGGTACGCCGAATTTCTCTGCGAGCCGGGGTTCGAAGCGCACGACGGCAGATAGCACAGTGTGATCGGGCACGCCGAGGGATTCGGCGAAATCCCGAAGATAGTCGGCGGTGATGCGGCGGCGGGTCTCCGCGTTGCGCACCGAGCCAACGCTGCGTCCGATGCGTTCGGCGAGTTCCGACTGGGTCAGGTCACGGCGATGCCGAATGTCTCTGAGCCAGTCGCCGATCGACTGGTACTCGGGGTCGGTCGGGTCGGGAATTGTGAAGTATTCCTCGACGAACTGGAGCGTTTCTTCTGGGATGCCAAGGGCTGCACCGAATCTCCGTCGATAATCCGGATTGACGCCGCCGCCGTTCTCCACTGCCCACACGGTCATGGGGTGGACGTCCATGCGTTCGGCGAGTTCCTGTTGGGTCCACCCGTGGCGCTGGCGGTTGGCTTTGTACCAGTCGCCCGTCGACTGGTATCTGGGGTCCGTCGGGTCGGGAATTGAGTCGAGGAAATAATCTGCGATCTGAGGCTCGAAGCGTTGTACTGCGGCCATCAGTGTTTCGCCAGATATATCGAAGGCGTTGCCGAAGGCTTTCAGATAATCTGGGGTTACGGTGCCACCGTTCTCTGCTTGCCACACTGTTATGGGAGCGCGATTCATACGTTCGGCGAGTTCCTGCTGGTTCCATCCGAGGCGCTGTCGGTTGGCTGTGAGCCAGTCGCCCATAGTCTGGTATTTGGGGTTGGTCGGGTCGGGAATTGAGTCGAGGAAATGGTCTGCGAGTTGGGGTTCGAAGAGTTGTACAGCGGCTCGTATGATGTCCGTGGGAATGTCGAAAGTTTCGCCGAATTCCTGCAGGTAGTCGACGGTAACGCGGCGACGGCCACTCTCTGCGTCGGACACCGTATCGGCATTGCGGTTCATGTTTTCGGCGAGTTCTTGTAAGTTCCATCCGAGGCGCTGTCGGTTGGCTGTGAGCCAGTCGCCCATAGTCTGGTATTTGGGGTTGGTCGGGTCGGGAATTGAGTCGAGGAAATGGTCTGCGAGTTGGGGTTCGAAGAGTTGTACAGCGGCTCGTATGATGTCCGTGGGAATGTCGAAAGTTTCGCCGAATTCCTGCAGGTAGTCGACGGTAACGCGGCGGCGACCACTCTCTGCGGCGCGTACGGTCTCCCTGCTTCGGTGTATCAGGGCACCGACTTCCGGTTGGGTCAATCCGTGGTGCGTCCGGATGGCCTTGAGCCAGTCGCCCATACTCTGGTATTCGGGGTCGTTCGGGTCGGGAATCGGCCCGCGATCACCAGCGGTGCTGTCCGTCGACTCGGGTTCGGGGTTGTCGGTTTCATCAGGACGGCGTCGAGGTGCAACCGGCGCACCCTCGTCCGGGCGTCCGGGCGCAGGTGCGGGACCGGTGCTGCGGGACATCGCTTGGCCTGCCGACCGGCCGCCGCTTCCAGTCCGCTTCGGTTGCTGGGAGGCGCTCGACTGGGCAGGGGGTGTGCTGTATTCGACCCAGACTGTCTTGCCCGGCTGTCCGTTCGGTGCCAGGTCGACGCCGATTTTCGTCGCGTCGCCCGGTGCGGATTGGGGAGCCGGTGGTGTAGCGGAATGGTTTCCGTCGACGTCGGCAGGACCCGTCGTCCCGAAGTCGAACCAAATCGTCTTGCCCCCAGCGCGTTCCAGTTTGACGCCCCATGTGTTGGCAAGCTGACCCACCATCTCCCGGAAGAAGCGGCCATGGGTGCCGGGCAACAACGCGCCCAGTCCCCACTCATCGGCTTCCCCGTCGGAGAACGCGTCGGTATCACTGTTTTTCTGCGGCCGTGGCAGATTTTGGCTGTTGTCGCCGATCTCGACCCGCCCGGTTTGCCAAACCCGTACTCGTGCATCCGAGTTGGGCACATATCGAGCAACGTTCTGCATTGCGTCCGAAACCACCGACACGACATCATCGACTTGCTCGTCCGGCACACCGGCTTGCCGCAGCAGGTTGCGAACCTCCCGCCGTGCTTGCGAGGCCCCCCGCTCGACGGTGCCCGGGGCGAAAATCAGATCGACATCCGGATCGGACATCGCCTGCGATGGATCATCGTCGCCCGCCGCTTCGAAGAGCTTGAACCACACCGTCTTTCCCGCACCCTGCGGCAACTCGTAGCCCGACGCCTCTGTTTTCTCGATCATCGAGTCGATTGCAGGCCACCCAGGTTTGCCCTCCTGGGAGCGAATAGGCATGTCGCCGTTCCCGTCTGCGACCTCGACCAGAGCCCACTGATTGCCCGGTTCCCCATGAATCGTCGCCGACACCCGCGGATCGCGGTCCCTCCCGGGGGTGAAATCAGGCCGGGTGAGCGCCTGCAGCACCAGTGCCGCCGCGATCGCTGCGGCGGTGTCGACCTGTTCGGCATGCGGCCACTCTTGCAGTGCCGTGCGAACGGCCCGGTCGGCCGCGGCCTGCGCTGTCGAGTGCTTGGGCCTCGGGCCTGGCGGTTGCTCGGCTTCGACGCCAGGGGTCTGGCGATCCACGCCGGGGATTGCAGTTGTTCCGGTGTCGGCTTGGTCGGTGGGTGGGTGTTGTGGTTGCTGCGGCGCGTCCGGCTCGGGCTCTGAGTTGTCGGGTGAGCCGGTGATGGGCCCGAGGGCAATCGTCCGGTTCTCGTCTGGGAGGGGTGCGAAAATGGGTGTCAGTTCGTCGTTTTCGTATTTCAGGTAGGCGACGAATGCTTCATCTACCTTGTGATAGGAGGGGGTCCAGTCGTCGTAGTGGCGGACTCCGGGAACCTTGATTTTCTCGTCTGTCTCGCTATCGGCGATTGTTGTACGAACGAGGGTGTCGAATACGAATATTTGGCCGGCGATATTTGTTATCGCGTATGCGTGTTTGGTGTTGCCCTGGCCGACAAGGATAACTGCTGTGTTGGCGCCGAGGAGTTCCTTTTTGATGTTATCGACGACCCATCCCATGGGATCGTGGGTGGCGGGGTCTCCCGTGGTGAGCCGTGGTTGGACTTTTATCAGTTGGGTGATGATGGCGGCTTCTAGTGCCAGAAATTCCTTTTCGTCTCTATTGGGTTCATGTCCGTCGTTCACGCCCAGCGCGCGCAATGCATGAAATACGAAGGCGACGCATTCCATTATTTCTCGCATCACATCGGCATCGATGGGTGAGCCACTGACTGTTCCAGCAGTGGAACTGGAAGATGGTGTGCTGCTGCTGCTGCCGCTGCCGCTGCTGCTGCCGCTGCTGCTGCTGCTGCTGCCGCTGCTGCTGCTGCCGCTGCTGCTGCTGCTGTCGCTGCTGCTGCCGCTGCCGCTGCTGCTGCTGCTGTCGCTGCCGTCGCTGCTGCTGCTGTCGCTGCCGCCGTTGCCGCTGTTGCTGCCGCTTCCGCCGTTTCCGTTGCCGCCGTTGTTGTTACTGCCGCCGTTGCCGCCGTTGCCGCCGTTGCTGCCGTTGCCGACGACGCCGCCGCCGACGATGCTGCTGTCGCTGCCGTCGCTGCTGCTGCCGTCGCTGCTGCCGCTGCCGTCGCTGCTGCTGCTACCGCTGTTGCTGCTACCGCTGCTGTTGCTGCCGCTGCCGTCGCTGCTGCTGCTACCGCTGTTGCTGCTACCGCCGCTGTTGCTGCCGCTTCCGCCGTTTCCGTTGCCGCCGTTATTGTTACTGCTGCCGTCGCTGCCGTTGCTGCCGTTGCTGCCGTTGCCGACGACGCCGCCGACGACGACGCTGCTGTCGCTACCGTTGCTGTCGCTACCGCCGCTACCGCTGCTGCTGTCGCTGCTGCTGCTACCGCTGCTGCTGCTACCGCTGCTGCTGCTACCGCTGCTGCTGCTACCGCTGCTGCTGCTACCGCTGCTGCTGCTGCTACCGCTGCTGCTGCTACCGCTGCTGCTGCTGCTACCGCTGCTGCTGCTACCGCTGCTGCTGCTGCTACCGCTGCTGCTGCTGCTACCGCTGCTGCTGCCGCTGCTGCCGCTGCTGCCGCTGCTGCCGCTGCTGCCGCCGTTTCCGTTGCCGCCGTTGTCGTTACTGCCGCCGTTGCCGCCGCCGCCGCCGCCGCCGCCGACACCGCCGACACCGCCGCCGCCGCCGCCGCCGACGCTGCTACCGCTGCTGCTGCCGCTGCTGCTGCCGCTGCTGCTGTTGTTGTTGTTACTGCCGCCGTTGCCGCCGACGTCGACGCTGCTGCTGTGGCCGCCGTTGCCGGTGCTGTCGGTCGGAGTATCGGATGTTCCGGAGCTGCCGGTCCCCGGAGTGGGACGGACACTGGAGGATCCGGAAGATTGTGCGGCCGACTGAGTTTCGCTGGCGGCAGGAGGGGTGTTCTCGCTGCTGTTGGTTGGCTCGGCCGGCTGGCTCGGTTTCGTGACGGTGGCGTTCTTGGTGAGCCGTTGGGCAAGGTCGTCGACGGCCTCTACGGGCACGCCGAAAAGTTCAGCGATGGCCGCGGTCCACTCGTCGTCAGTGACGGGCGCGTTTTCCGGTGGTGTTGCGGAATCGCCCGCGCCAGGCGGTGCGTGGGCCCGGTTGGCTCGCTGCTGCGCGCGGGCCATGGAGGCGTGCTGGGCGGCTACGTGCTGCACCGCGGGGATCAGGACGCGTATCACGTGGGCGGCCGCATCGACCCCGGCATCGGCGACATCGACTTCCTCCTGTGCCGCTCGCAGTGCCTCGCTGTCGGTCTCTGCCGGTGTCCCACGCTGTTCGCTGGCCTGGCTGGCGGCTTTGGCATATTGGTCGTTCGCTTTGGCCTGCTCCGCGACGGCGGTCTGAAAATGGGTGACCGCAACCTGCCAAACCGGATACTGCGCCGCGCTGCTGAAGTCCGTGACAGCGACGTTGAAGCCGTAGCTGCCGTTGCGGCCGTTGCGACCGGCACGCGCGGACCACTGATGATCCTCGTCCGGATTGGATAGTGAACGGCCCAGCATTTGGGCGTGCACCCCGCCCAACTCGTTGACCTCATCGGTGATCGACACGTCGAAACCGCGACCCAGCATCGCCGTGCCCACGGTCACCGCGCTCCGAGCACCGGCTACGTCCTTGATCCCCAACAGATTTTCCTCGGCAGCGTTGTTGTCCCGGTATTCGGCGAACCACCGGGACACGATCGCGTTGTGTTCGACACCGGCCTTCGTCAACATCAGCGAGAACTGCACCGCCAAATCGTTGAACGGGCTGATCACCAGGACCGGCCGCCCTTCGGCCTGCAACTGCTGAACCCGCGCGACGGCGTCCTTCAACTTCTCCGGCCCGGTGAGGAAAATACGATCTTCCTCCTTCTCGAGTTTCGACTTGCCGAAGTCCTCAACCTTCGCCAAACCACCCTGGACCGGGAAATTCTTCTTGATCTCGTCGGCGGTCCGCTCCAGCGTGCCCGACATCAGATTCAAACCCTGGTACCCGCCGAGCACATCCTCGACGGTGACCTGCTTGAGCCCCGTCCCATCGGAGTACACGTGGACATCGAACATCGCTTCCACCATTTTGTGGCGGCCACCGAACCAGCGACTGTCGGTGCCGACCTTCGGATCGCTGCGCGGCTTCCCGTATTCGTCGAGGATCTGGATCTTCCCATCGAATTTCTGGAAATCCCGATTCAGCTTCAACCTGCCCGCTTTCACGTCCAGGAAGGCGCCGGCCATCGCGGTTTCCTCCGTGGTGAATGCCCGACCGGCCTGCTGCTCCCACAACTGACTCACCGTCACCAGGCTCGCCTCGCGGTCGGCACGCAGATCCGCGGAGGTCAACACTCGATCCTTCAGCACACCCTTTAGGAAATCCCGTACCCGATACACCCCGGCGCGCTCTACCTCCGACGCAGGTTCACGCTGGCCGTCGGACAGGTAGTGAACCGTCTGATTGTGCACCAGCACCGCGTCCGCCTCGTCGATCGTCGCGGTGACCCCCAGCGGCGAGCTATCGAACAACTTGGCCGTCGCCCGCTCGTCATAGGTCATGTAGTACACCGTCGGTTCTTCCGGCTCCGGCGATGGATTGTGCGGATCCCAGCGTGCCGCCTTATAGCGCAGATTCCCCAGCATCGGCGCGAACTGCCGGACCCCCTCATTGGCCAGCGTCTCGGTCGTGGTGATCACGTGGTGCACGCGCACCCACCGCCCACTCGGGAGCTGTACCGGCTCCCCGCGCGACAACTGCCACATCGAGTCCAGTGCGCCGACAATCGACTTGCCCTGCCCCGTGCCCATCTGACGCATGAACCCCTGCTGCAAGAACGCCTTGATCTGATTCCAGCGCGGCGTCAGTCCCGTCCCCGCCCGCATCGCTTCGATGTAGCGCAACAGCGACTCCACGTCGTCGCCGTTCTCCATCCGCCGTCGCCGTCGCGCCCACGACTCGGCAGCCAATTCCTTCTTGCGCAACCGATACAGTGCCCGCCCCAATTTCGCCGCCGCCGTGAACTGCGCCGACTGCTCCGGGGTGAGATCCGCCTTCGTCGCCGGATCCGGCGACGGCAACCCCGCCAGCTCGTCTGCCACCCGCTGCGCCAACCACGCCTGCCGCGGATCCGCGGCCTCGCCCGGGCTTTGTTCTTCCTGTCGGAGCCGAGCGGATTCGAGTTGGTCGCGGATCAAATCCTGATAGGCGTCGACCAGCGCCTGTCCCGCGGCGGCGTGTGGTGCGGCGAGCAGTTGCCCGCCGACAGGGAACATCTGCTCGGTGATGTCGTTTGCGAGCTGTCGCTCTTGTGCTTCGTCGAGGTCGAGCTCACCGCTGTCGACCCGGCCCTGCACGGTGGACAGGGCTTGCTGAAACACCGCAGCTCTGAACTGATTTCGCAGCAGAATCGAGATGGCGGCGGGCACGGCGGACGGTGCTGGTTGCTTGTTCGCTGGCCAAGGGGTGGTTTGTGCTGGGGGGATGAAACCGATTTGGCCTGGGGTTGTTGGCTGTTCAGGGTTAGCGGAGGTGGCCTGCTCGCTATCAAGCCATTGTTGGAAGCTGATCATCGCTTCACTGACTTGTTCGACCACCACACGGCCGTCTTTGAGCCGCTGAATCACCGTGACGGCGTCCGGTAGCTCCGCATTGGGCTCGTTCTGAGCGCCTTCGAATCGGAGCTTGTTGTTCCAGGTGGAGTTGTACAGCGTCGGTTTGGGTTTGGGCTCGGGTTTCGGCGTTGGTCCAGGGGCAGGTGCGGGCGTGAGATCGGCGGGTTCTGGTTGGTGGGGGTTGTCGTCGGTGGGGGTGGTCGTTTGTTGGGGTCGGTCGGGTGGGTGGAATCCGATGGGGGCTGGTTGTTGGGGGGTGTTGTCGGTGGGGGTGTTTGGTTGGGGTTGGCCGGGTGGGTGGAATCCGATGGGGGCTGGTTGTTGGGGGGTGTTGTCGGTGGGGGTGTTTGGTTGGGGTTGGCCGGGTGGGTGGAATCCGATGGGGGCTGGTTGTTGGGGGGTGTTGTCGGTGGGGGTGTTTGGTTGGGGTTGGCCGGGTGGGCGGAATCCGATGGGGGCTGGTTGTTGGGGGGTGTTGTCGGTGGGGGTGTTTGGTTGGGGTTGGCCGGGTGGGCGGAATCCGACGGGGGCTGGTTGTTGCGGGGCGTTGTCGGCGGGGGCGGTGGTCTGCTCGCCATCGGAAAGTTCGGTGGGAGGTGTTGGCTCCGTTGAAGATCGGTCACCCTCGTGCGCCGGGGTGGGGCTTTCGGCCGAGTCTCCCGGACGATGGGTCGGCGCACCCGCCGCTGGTGCGGGGGCGTTGGATGCGCTCGTCGTATTGTCGGAATCCGGCCCATCACCGCGCGGCCGAGGCCGTTGGCCCGCAGGAGGATTCAGGCCCAGGAATCGGGTGAGGATGTCGACCAGCCGGCCGATCTCGGGCGGGGCGTCTGGGCGCGCGCTCAGTTGCCGCAACTCGTGCAGCGGATCATCGCTTGTGGCTTCGCGTCGCTCGGTAACTAGCTGTGTCATACCGAGCAGTTCGGCCAGCTGTTGTTGCAGCTGGATCCGCTCTTGTTCCAGGCGAATCCGCTCGTTGTCCAACTCCTGCCGACGTTCCGGGGTCGGGTCCTCGGCCATTTTCGCGTCGGCCATTATCATCTCGGCCGCGTGCTCGCCGGCAGCGATAGCGTGGGCTATCTGATCTGCCATCCACTTCGCGACATCTGCGGGGTCCTGTTCGAGGGCTTGACGCCGGCGGTCGTCATCCATGGGACGCAGTTGGTCCTGAACCAAGTTGGTCGCGTGCCGGAACGGGGTAACCAGGCCCTCCGCGTCCAGTACCCGCTCCGGATCCGCGTCGGAGGATCGGTTCGGGTTCGGCACGGACAATCGCTTCGGATCTACCTGCGACAGTGCGATGAAATCCGCGAGCGCCTGGTCACGTTGGCGCTGTTGTCGACGATTGGGCTTGCGCGGTTTCGGCTGCGGTTTCGGCGTAGGTACCGGAGCGGGCGTCGGTGTGGGTTTGGGTGTTTTCGGTGGTGGTTGCGGCGGTGGATTCGGCTTCTTCTTGCGTTTACCGTTGCCGCCCATCGATGCCTTGGCCATGGGGACCGGGCGGGCGGACTGCACCGATTTCTTCGGTGGGGGTGCCAGTTGCGAGGCGGGTACTCCGCCGACGGCGGGGATTCCCGGCGGGTCGCTGTGGTCGGCGCGGTCGGGATGGAATTGGGGTGCGCTCGGAGCTTGTGGTGCGCCTTCGCCGGTCGGGGGGACGGCGTAGCGGGCGGAGGAGGGGGTCCAGTCGGGGCGTTTTTCGGTGGCGGGCAGGTGCGTAGTTGGTTCGGCGCGGTCGCGGGGCAGGGGGTTGGCGTCCGGTATCGGCGCGGTTTTGCGGTTGTCGTCGTTCGGTTCGGGTACGGGGCTCGGTGTCTGTGGGTGTGCGGGCAGCGGTGCGGTCGGCGGCTCGGTCGGTACCGAGGAGGGCAGGTGTGGGATGACGGGTATGGCGTTTTCCGGTGGGCCGTCGGGCGGGGTCGGGACACCGGGGATCGTGTAGATGGTGCCCGGCGGTTTGGTGTATTCGTCGGGCGCCTTGTCCGGAAACTCGTCCACCTCAGGGTGGGTGGGGATCAAGCTGGGCATCGGGGGCGTCACGATGGTCCCGAGCTCATCGGGATCGCGCCACTCCTTGGGATCGCTCGGGAGTTCGTCGCTGTCGGTTCCGGTCGGTCCGCCGACGGCGGCGAACGGTTGCACCGCGGCCACCGGTGCGTCTGTGGCACCGGGGTAGCCCTGGGGTGTTGTGGTGGCCTCTGGTTGTCCGGTTGGGTTGGTTGTCAGGAACCCGGCGGGCGGGACCGGTGCGGGTGGGTTCGTTTGTGCGGCAGGAGTGTTCGTGTCCAGGAGTGGGGTCGTGGCGGCGAGGGCCGACTGCCAAGGGGTGGTGTGCGCGGTGGTGCCGGGTGCGGATCCAGGTGGTGTCGGTGAACTTGCCTGGGCGACAGGACCGTTGGTGTCGGATGTGTGGCTCGGGGGGAGCGGCGACGTGGTGGGGTCGGTTGAGCTCGGGTGGGTGGCGGAGCTGTTCGCGTCGGGAGCCGAGGGTGCTGTGGTGGTTGTCGAGGGTGTTGCCGGTTCGCTGGCGTGGCCCGCGGGGGTGTTGGTGTCGGGCGCGTGGGTGGACGGTGCTGATGGTGTGGCGTTGGGCAGCGGTTCCGACGGATGTGTTTGTGCGCCGGGACTGTTCGGTGGGGGTGGGGTTTGTGCGGGTGGGTTGGTGCTGGTTTCGGGGTGGGGCGAGGTGGGTTTGGGTTGTGCGGTGGGTGGATTGGTGGGCGGGCTGGGGGTCTTGGATGTCGGCGGCGTGGGTTCGGTCGGTGGTTTCGCCGTGCTGGGTGCTGTGTCGGTGTTGGTGGGATGTGTTGTCGTCGTTGGTTTCTGGTCCAGCTCCTGGATGACACCCGGGGACTCGGTATCGGCTGGGTGCTGCGGGTCGGCGACCTTTTCGGGCGTGGTCTGCTGGGGCGCTTCGGGTGGGTTGGTGTCGGTGGGTGGTTTCGCCGTGTTGGTGTTGGCGGGATGTGTTGTCGTCGTTGGGTTCTGGTCGAGTCCTTTGAGGATTGCGAGGTTTTGGGCGTCGGCCATGTGTTGTAGTGCGGCGATGTCGATCTGCTGGAGTTTGCCGACGTCGACCTGGTGGAGTTTGCCGACCTCGATGGGTTTGGCGTGACCGGCGGGGGTCTGTGCGCTGGGTGCCTGTGCGCTGGGATCGGCCGGTGTGGCCGTGACGCCGTTGCCCTGCGGTGCTGGTGCGGGGGAAGTGGTGGTGCCGCCCAGTGGTGGTGCTTCGGCGAGGTGCACGCCGCCACCGGGTGATGTTCCGGTTCCCCACGGCGACGATGGGGTCGGTCCTCCCGAGTTCGGTGACGGGTGCGGTGATCCTGGTTGCGGGCCTGCGGGCAGGTGTGTCCCCGAGCCTGGGTCGCCGGGTGGTGTCCACATTCCCTCCGCTTTGAGGATGCGTTCGAACTCTTCGTCTATGGAACGGGATTTGCTGGTGGGTGCGGATGTCTCTTCCGGGCGGGATTCGCCGGGTCGTGCGGGTGTGTCGGCGTCCGCGGCGTGGGTTCCGCTCGGTTGGGCGGATGCGTCGTCGAGTGGGCGGGGTCCGCCGGGTCGTGCGGGTGCTTCGAGCGGGTTCGCCACGAACTCGGCGGCAGCCTTCTGCGCGGCCTCGGCCTTGAAGTCGCCGGGGCGCAGGTTCCCGGCGAGGTTTTGGCCGAGCTGGTCGATCTGCTGCTTGACACCTGTGGCCGCTGGGCTGAGAGCGTCCGGCTTGGGTGCCTGCCCCTCCTCGGAGACCGGTGGCGAATAATCGGCGTCGGTTCGGTCTGCCGGGCGTACCGGCTCACTGGTAGCGCCACGGGGGGCAGTGCCGGCTGGTGCGGTGGCGGCGATCCGCCCGGCGCGGATGGTGGAGCCGATGCCGCCGATCACGCCGATGCCGAGCCCGGCCCACACCATGTGCGTCAGATCTAGCTCGCCGCCTCCGAGCTTCCAGCCGGTCAGGCCGCCGGCGATTCCGCCGGCGATACCCGCCATGGCGCCCGCGGCCACGCTGGCGGCTATCCGCCCAGTGACCCGCGCCGCTTTCGATCCGGAGTTCGCGCCGAACCCGGCCAGTCTGGACCCGACGACATGTCCGACGCCGACACCGACCAGGCCACCGACCGCGCCCGCGGCGGTGCCGACTCCGACTTGGCGCCAGTCGATCTTGTCGCGGTCGCCGTGGGCGACCTGGATTTGCATTGCCACATAGGGGACCCCGCCACCGGCGGCGACACCGAATCCGATGCCCTTGGCCGCCAACGCCAAACCCGGATGCGTCCCGCTGAACCGCACACCTTGGCCCGCCAGCACCCGTAGCGTATCCCCGCGGGCGAGGCCTATCGCGACGTCGGCCTCGGTCCGATCGGTGATGGATTTGACGGTGCCCGCGGGTGGGGGGATCAGCAGATCGATCGCGATCTGTGCGGCCAGCACGGTGATGATGCCTTTGACGACGTAGCCCTCGTATTGGAGCGCGGCACGCGCCTCGAGCAGTTGGCGTGCTCGGTCGTTGCCGAAGTCGATCTGGGCTCGCGCGGCCTTGATCAACGCGTGGTAGTTGTCTGCGATCGCGGTGCCGGTGGCGCCTTCTACCGCGGTGTCGCGCGCGTCGGCCTCGAGCCGCTCCACCATCGGTTCGAGTGCGTTGGCCGCATTCGACCAGGCCTCGGCCGCCCGCTCCATCGCGTCCAGATGCGCCTGCGGAATATGACCGATCAGCAGGTCGGTCAGCCCTGCCCCGAACACCTCAGGCCTCAGCCCCTGCACCGGCGTCGGACTGTCCCCGCGCGATCTCGACCACCAACCTGTGCAGCACCCCCGCCGGCCCGCAAGCACGCGCACCACACACCACAACCTCAGCGAAACCCAGAACCAACCCCGGCCCCGGATCCCACCGGCCATCCGTGAAGCAGCCCCGGCTCAACTGGGCCCGCCACACCCGATAGCCGGCCACGACACCGGCCAACGTGTCAGCGCGCTGCCACGGCCCACTGATCCGGTGGTACTCGGTGATCAGGGCCCGCTGCGCCAGCCGCCGCGCCCGCGGCACCGCCGCCGTCACGATCCGGCCCAGATCGTGGACGATGGTCGAATGCATCGGCCGTTCCCCGGATCCCGCGACCATCTGTCCGGATCGCGTTGCCGCGCTGACCTTTTCGGTCAGGCGGGCGGGGTCGGCCACCGTGCGCCGGTCGAGCAGGATCCATGCCGCAGTGCTCGCGTCGTCATCGGGGCGGTCCCAGGTCACGCGCGATACCGCGCCGTCGGCGAGTTCGGTGATCTCGATTCCGCCGAGGGCGATGAACGGGTATCTGCCGAGCACATCGTCGATGGCCGCGGCAAGTTCGGCAACGGTCTGCTCCCCGATACCCGAGGTGTCGAACCCGACGATCCGGAAGCCGTACCGGGCGGCGAGCACGCGAGCGGCCGCCAAGGCCGCCGCATCGGTCTGCACCGGCTTGCGCTTGGCTTGTGCCGGTTCGGATTTGGACCGCCGCGGCTTGGTGGCGCCGCGGGCAGGGTCGGGCTTCGGCGCGGCATCGGCGCGGCGCGGGGGAATGACTTGTCCGGGTCGGCGGCTTCCGTTGCGCGGCCACGGTGTGCCGGTCGGGGATTGCTGCCACGGCATGCCGGTCGTTGGCCTCGACCAGGGCGTTCCCGCGGCCTTGCCGGCGGCGGGGCTTTGCGCGGGTGTGTCGGAGGTGGCGGCCGCGGCGGCCGCAGGGGGTATCGCCGTGCCGGGTATCGGCTGATTTTCGGTCGATGCGGCGCGGTCGCTCTGGTCTTGATCGGACGTCGACGGGACCGTCGAGCCGGGATTGCTCTGCGCCTGGTCCTGCGACTGTGCGGGCTGATACGGAACACCGGGAACATCGGCCGCGCCGGGTATGGCGCTGACACCGGGGATCGGTTCCGACGCGGTAGGCGATGATGGCGACACGGTGGGGGACGATGTCGAATCGGTGGGCGAGGATGCCGACGGGGTGACATTTTGGGTCTGCGTGCTCGGCTGGTCGGACGATGGCGCGATCGACGTGGGCTGGTTCGGAATGTAACTCGTCGGTTCGGAAGTGAATCCGGTCGGCGTGGGATCGCTGATTTCGGCAGCGGTTTCCAAGTCCTGGTTTTCGAAGGTTTCCGCGGTGCCGGAGAGCGCGCCGCTCATCTGCTGCAGGCGATCGACCAGGTTCTGAAACCCGGTGAGTCCGTTCTTGGCCGCGGGTTCGTACTGTTCGCCGAATGTTCGTCCAGGCTCGTCATTACCCCAGCACTCGCCCTCCGCGGTGAGTGCGGCCTTCAGTGTCGTCAGCTCTTGCCGCGCGCCGTCGGCCATGGCACTCATGTCCAGGGCCAGCGTTCGCAGCCGGTCCACATCGACCCGCAACGATTGATCCATGGCCCGCGATCCTCAATCTTGCGTGAGGGGAACTGAGGAGATCATTTTGCCGTAGTCGGCCGGACTCCCACTGTGCGATGTTCCCAACACTGGGGATATCCGGGGGGCGAAGGTGGTCGCTGATCCGCCACCACGTCGCATCAGTAACCCACGTAGTTGCCTCCGTTGTGCATCGCTTCGACACCGGGGACGTTGCTGACCGAACCGTAGCGGTGGATGGCGTACCGCACACCCGCGACGATATTGTCGACCGGATTCCAGATATCGCGATGTCCCGGCACGGAATACGCGTTGAAGGTCGGGTCGATGGTCTGCATCAGGCCCTTCGACGGAATTCCCTTGGCGGCGTTGCTGTCCCACAGATTGATCGCGTTTGGATTGCCGCCGGACTCGTGCTGGATGATGGTCGCGATATCGGCGGCGCTGATCTGCCTTGTGTCGTAGCCGTTTTCGCGAAGGACACGTAGTGCCTCGTTGATCCACTGACCCTGTTGACCGGACGGGCGGGTGCGCGGTGGACCTCCGCGTCCGACGCGGGCGTCGGGGTGGCTGCTGCGGCGCGGCGCCGTCGGCCGAGCGGGCCGTGAGTGCTGCAGATATCGAGTGCCGAGGGCGGCGATCCGGTCCGCGGTGAGCGCGGCGGCGACCTGTCCCTGTCCGAGCACGGTTCCGGCGCGCTGCAGGGCGTTGCCGAGCGTTGCTATCACCAACTGACGTCCGGCCGCGGAATCCGCGACGGTACCCAGTGCGGTCAATGCCGTATTGACCTCGGCGATGATCGAGTCGATGGCCGCGCGACCCTGGATCGTTGTTTCGGCCGCACCGCCGAGGAGTCGGCCCAGTTCGGTGTTCAGCTCTTGATGCGCGTCGGTCTGCTGGGTCCTATTGCCCTGATCGGCCGCATATCGCGGACTCATCTCCCCGTCCAGCGCCATCGGCCCGGTGGGGCGGTCGGCCGCGATGCGGGGCGGCGAGTACGGCTGTCCGGTATCGGCGGTGGGGTTGCCGTCGCCGTACTGGGCGGCGATTGATGCCAGTGCGCCGAGCGCGGCCGCCGCCGCGGGCATGCTCGCGGCGGCCTGCCAGGCCTGTGCGTCCGGCCGGGCTACCGACGTCGATGTGGTTGTGGGAGTTGATAACTCGGTTGTGGGTGCGGCCAACGGGCCGCTGCGGGCCAGCGGCGACGCCTGGCCGGCAGCGGGCGCGGGCGGCGTACCGCTCGGTGCGAGACCCGGTGCGCGTTGGCCGTTGCCGCGTGCACCCCTGGCGGGTTTGCGGCGTGGGGCGGTGGTCGTGGCACGCTGGTCGGCGAGCCGGGCATCGTCGACGCTGGGTTCCGGTGGTTCCCGCGGTTGCGGCGGTTCTCGCGTCGGAGTCGACATCAGTAGCCCACATAGTCGCGGCCGTTTCGCACAGCCTTGACACCCGGCACGTTGCTGACCGATCCGTATCGATTGATGGCGTATCGGACGCCTGCCACGATGTTGTCGACCGGGTTGTAGATGTTCTTGTGCCCCGACGCGGCCCATTGGTTGAAGGTCGGGCCGATGGTCTGCATCAGCCCCTTCGACGGAGTTCCGCTCGCGGCGTTGCTGTCCCAGTTGTTGGTGGCATTCGGATTGCCGCCCGACTCGTTCTGGATGATGATCGCGATGGCCTTCGGATCGATCTTGCTGATGTCATAGCCCATCGCTTGCAGGACCTGCAGCGCCTGCTGGATCCACTGGCCGACGGTGCCGCCGACGGTGCTGGTGCTGGTGCTACCGGGGTATTGCTGGCCGTTGAGGTTGTAGAGGTATTGGCCGGTGAGTCGGTTGATGGCATTGGCGGTGTCTTTGGCGCTGGTGGTGGTGCCGGAGACGATGGAGTGGGCTTTCTGGAGTGCGGTGGTGAGGATTTGGTGGACTTTTTGCTGTCCGGCCTTGGTGTATGCCTGGGGTCCGAGTTCGGCGAGGGCGACGTTGACCTCACGCACGAGAGCCGCGACGGCCTTCTTGTCGATCTTGTGGTTCCCGGCCAAACCGATGATGTAGGTCGCGAGTTGGTTATCGAGGTTGTTGAACGCGGTCGCGGCGTTGGCCTGCCACAACTGCCTGGCTTTGATCGAAGTCGCGGTGCTACCGGATCCGGATCCGTTGACACCCAACTCTTTACGCAACTGCTTGACCTCGGGATCGGTGGTGTCACCTTCTCCATAAACGGCAGCCAGCAGTTTCAACGTTTTCAACGCTTCCTCGGCCTCGGGCGACAACCCACCCGAACTCCCCGAATCACCACTGCTACCACCCGACCCCGAATCACCCCCACTACCTCCGAGTCCGGCCAAGGCCGACGCGATCATCGGCAGCATCGACAACGCCATCGCACCGGCCGGAATCGCCGACGCCAACACATCCGAACCCAAACCCTGATCAGGCTCGGGCTCCGTCGATGCCTGCTGTCCCGGCGCCACCTGCCCCTGCGGGGCGGGCGGCGCAGCCGCTTGCGGAGCCGCCGTGCCCGAGGGAGCCGAACCCGCCCCGGGCGCACCCGGCTGCCCCGACCCCGAATTGCCGTTCCCCGCGCCGGGATTCGCACCGGGACTCGTCGTTCCCGATCCGGCTCCGTTCTGCCCCGACCCGTTGGCACCCGGCGCACCCGGTTGCCCGGGCGCGCCGGGTGCATCCCCCTGCCGCCGTCCCTGCGGCTTACTCGACCACGGCGTGACCGGACTCGGCGACGAACCTTCCTCGGCCCCAGCATCGTCTGGATGCTCCTCGGCCGGTGTCTCTACCTCTGCGGGGCTGGTCACAGCCCACTGCCCGACACCCGGTTCACCTCGGCACGGGCGACATCCAGGTCGGTGTCCCCAGGCGGCAGGTGGTATCGGATCATCCGGCTCGTCCTCCTAGGGGGCACATGCATTCGGGAAACACTTTGGTTGTCAAGGCGATCTCTATCGTGACCGCCACCTGCGGTACTCCGATTCCCATTGCTGGGAATCCTCGACAATGGGGACGAGTCGAAAGGGAAGTCTCGCGCATGGCTGGTGGTTGCTCGCAACGCGCAGATAACCACACCACGTCGGATAGGTGATTGTTATGGGCTTGTTCGGTATCAGCTGGGGAACTATCGGTACCGCTGCGGCGGTCGGACTGTCGTTCATACCCGGCGGTGCCGTTGTGAGCGGCCTCGTTGGTGCGGGGGCTGGTGCCATACAGGCAATCTCCCAGGGCAAGGGTTGGGAACAGGTCGTTGAGAGCACCCTGGTCGGCGGTGCGCTCGGGGCAATCCCGGGTGGGTTGATCGGCGGCGCGGCGCGGGGCTTGATGGAAGGAGGGGGTGCGGCGCTCGCGCGAAGCTTCAGGGATATCCCGGACCTTCTGAGCCCCGGGATGGGTGGCGCTCTGGACAGGCTTGCCATGGCCGGGATGAATGTGGAGCGCCCGGTTCTGGGCGGCCTCGTCGCCGGTGCCAGTACCGCGGCGGGCTTGGCGGGATGGGACAAACTGCAGAACCAGATGCACGCCTCGTCGCAACCGGCCAAACCGGAGGCGCCGAAGAAGGATTTGCCGGCGGAGTTGCCGACAAGAATCATCAGTTCTAGTTCGGACGCTGGTAGTGGGTATACTCCGGCGCCGGAATCCAAAGCGGTCTGAGGCTAATACGCTATGGCCGATATGACAATGAATGATATGCTGATCCCCAATATGGCGGATCCGACTTATCCGCACGAATATGACTTCGCGCCCGTTGTCGAGCAAAACTACTTGATGGTGTATGACTTCTTCGACACGCTATTCAAAAGTTTGGGCAAGGGATCCAAGACCGACCCTCCCACGGACGATAATTTGCCGCTGCTCCCCAATACCGTGCCGACCAATCAGAGTCGTTTCTTTCAAAGTTACGCGTCGGTGGTGCTCGCCCTCAAACAAGCGGCGATCAACCTTCGGGACTCGGATAAGCGCCTGATGCCGCTGATTCAGGATGCAAAGAAGACCATCGATGACGGCAAGGTGGCGATCAATGCTTTGATCGACGAAGTCAATGCTGCTGCGCCGAAATATCCGCCCACGGGGATAACCGAGAGCGATTATATCGTTACTTATATCACCACGGTCTTCAAAGACGGCGAAAAGGCGCTGAACGATCTGAAGACGCGGCTGGAGCAGGCGGCCGCCGATGTCAAAGATCCGACGGATGATGGCTCGGATAAGACCCTCTCGTCCGACCCGAAGGATATTGACACCGGTAATTACGACACCGAAGACCCTGGTAATACCACTACCGACGATAGTGCATACACGCCGCCCGCTATCGATACGGGCGACGCCGACACGGGCACCGATACTACCAACGGCCTCGGCTCGACGACCGGCGATAGCAGTGATACGAGCGGCGTCGGCGACAATTTGCAGAATGCCATCGACAAGTTGGAGAACGCGGGTACCGGGTCGACCGATACCCCGACCACTCCGGCCGTGGATTCGGGTTCCTCTGGTACGGGCAGCATGATGGATTCGATGCTGCCGATGATGATGGCACAGGCCGGGCAGCGTAACGCGGCCGACAGCGATCTGAACAGTCGGCGCGACGAGCTCGATCCGAACCGCTACGAACAGTATCCCGGTGCGGCCGTACCCGTCACCGCCCAACCGGCGGTGGCTCAGCCCGCGACCGCCGCACCGGCGGCGGCGAACACGGCACCGCCGCAGGCGTCCTCGTCGCAGCCGGTCGGCGCGCCCGTTCGCGTGGCGGATGCCGACGGCAGCGTGGTCTACACATTCCCCGATGGGCGCACCCAGAAGGTGTCCGCGATCGTTGCCCAAGTCCTCGACGGCGCGTTCGGCAATGCCAGCGGCACCGACGCGCAGAAGGCGTACGAGAAGACCACCTCGAAGTGGACTGATAAGAAGCAGATCGGAGCCAAGGTCGATCCGTACCAGCTGATGACCGGCGACGTCGCCACCTGGGACAACCGGACCGCGATCCTCGTCGTATTCCCGGCCGAGGACGGCGGCACGCTCGAAGCGATCGTCAACGGGCAGCTCAAGCAGTTCACGCCGGAAATGGCCGACACCGCAGGCGAGTTCGGAACCTTCACCGGGTTCTCGCACCCGAACGGTATCGAGCTCGCCTCGGGCGACAAGAACGCTACACCCACGGTCCCCGGCGCGGGCGATCCGTCCGCGGCGGCGATACCTGTGGTCGCGGCACCCGTCTGATCGGGAGGCATCAGGTCGGGAACCGAAGGGTAAAGGGTGAGAGGAGGTAGTCGTGGCGCTGAATGTCGATCCGGGGGAGCTCGCCCGTGCGGCGGCGGCGCTCGCCGAGTTGGCGCGCGGCACTGGGGCGGCGTTGCCGAAGGGCTGGGTGGTGCCCGCGGGCACCGATCTGACCTCCGCGCATCGTGTGCCTCAGCTCAACGCGGACCTGGCGGATCTGAGCAACGGGATGCTCGGCTTGCTGAATGAGGTGCAGCGGACCGCGCATCACATCGGTGCCGCAGCCGTCGACTACAGCACGGCCGATGACGAAGGCGCGCGCGTGATCAATGGTTCGGGCGCGGACCTGGCCACCAATCCCGTGGGTGAGGTGCAACCGTTCAGTGCGCGCCAACTGCCCGACTTCTCGTTGCCGACGCCGGGTGGCTCGGTCGATCCGTTGGACTTCGCGTACCAGTTGCGCACCGGACCAGGTCCCGGTCCGGCCGCCGAATTCGCGAATTCGGTCCGCAAGTTCTTGACCGACTCCCATACCACGGCCACCTCGGGTCTCGATCAGGCAGCGCTGACGATGCAGAATTGGACACCGGTCGGCAGTGCGGCGGCCGACAAGCTCGCCCAACATCGCGGCTGGCTCGACCAGCTCGGCACCGGGCTGGGGAACTTGGCCGACGGCATCGACGCCTACCACAACGCATTCCGGGATGTGAAGGCCAAACACCCCACGCCGGAGGAGATCATCGCCGCGCGCAAGGAGCTCATCCAGGCGATGCGGTCCAAGAACCAACTCGCGATAACGAAGGCGCTGGCCAAGTTTCAGGAACAGAACGCGCGTTCACTCGAGGCGATCACCGGCTATACGACAGCCGTCAATTCGAAGCCGGGGACGGGCACCGGCTCTGGCTCCGACGACGATTCCGGCTCGGATTCCGGGTCCGGCTCTGGTTCCGGCTCCGGCGACAGCGGCGATTCCAGTGCGTTGACGCAGATGCTGCCCGCGTTGATGAGTGCGTTGGCCTCGGGCGCGACCGGTTTGTCGTCGGCGAACTCCGACTCCGGGGAAGACCTCGAGGTCGACCCCGGGATGCTCGAAGACGTCGGCGGATACGGCTACTCGGGTGGTGGCGGCGTCGGCGGTGGCGGAGGTGGGGGTGCCATACCGATCAGCGCGGTCGAGAACGTCGCGTCGGGCCGATCGGTCCAGGTCGGCGCGATGCCGGTGGTCGCGACGGCGGGCACGGCGGCCAGTGCGTTGCCGCGCACGTCGGTGATCGAGCCACTGCAGACCTCGTCGGCCGCTGCCCGCGGCGCGTCCGCGACCGGTAGTTCGCCGTATATGCCAATGATGCCGATGTCGCCAGGTGCGGGTGGTGGCGCGGGTGCCGGCGGTGACCGCAGTCGCGTGGTCGCCTGGCATCCTGATCGGCTGATGTACGTCGACGACACACCCCACACCGAGGCCGTGATCGGCGAGCGGCCGTCGATCGCTCCGACGGTGACATCGCCGACCCCGAGCCAGCACCAGGCACCGACCAATTCCGGAGGCACCGCATGAGTGATATCCACCCCGACGTGCAGGCGGCCCTCGACGCCGCCCGCGACCTGCGGCACCGGATCGCCGATCTGCGCGAGAAGATCGACGGCATCCGTGCGCGACGGCCCTCGCCGAGCGGTGCGGTCGTGCCCGAGGTCGACGCGATGGGGAAGCTCACCGGTCTCTACCTCGCACCGGGGACCACCGACCGGTTCGAGAGCGCGGATCTGGTCACCGAGATCATGGCCGCCATCCGGGAGAGCACCGCGGACGCGGCGCGCCAGTACGAGAACATCATGGACACCGATTCCTGGCCGGACTCGGCCGAATCGCGTCCGGAGGAATCGGCTACCGCCGAGTCGGAGCAGAAGGTATGACCGAAACCAGCGAGGTCACCGTCGCGGCCACCATACGGTGGCTGCACGACGAGGGCCTCGTGCGCTTGGCCGGGGTCGGTGGTCGCATCCCCAATCCCATTGCCGCCTACACCATCGACGTCGCCACCGGCAGCGTCGGCGTGCATCCGGCGACCGGGGTCGGTGTCGGGTCGGATGTGATCACGCTGGCCGCCGACGATCTGCCGTATCCGTCCGGCACGCCCAAGCGGTTGGTGATCGTCGGCGTCACCAGTACCGACTCGGTCCTGGTCGTCGATCTCGCGATCACCCACGCCATCGCGATCAACGCCGACCGCCCCGAAACCGCGGCCCGGGCCTGGGCGACCCAGCTGTTGCTCAATCCCGAGGTCACCATCACGACCAACAGCGCCGATATCGCGGTCGCCGCGAGTCCGCGATGTCGGCACCACTTCATCCCGGGCGGCGGCGCGACGGTGCTGAATGTCGATGACCAGCGCCCGCCGGTCACCACCGTCACACTCAACGCGACCGTGGAAGGTCCCGATCATCTCGATATCGCGCCGGATGGTTCGGGGGAGATGTATCTGGGCGCCCGGTTCTGGCAATTGCGCCAGGTGCTGAGCATTGACGATGCGGTGTGGACCGTACTTTCCGCGCGGCTGGAGGACTCCGATGACTAGGACAGATATGGACTCGACCGAGCTGGACGATTTCGATGCCGACGACCACGCGGCGTCGCCGGACTGGCGCAAGTTGCTCTACGAGGTGTTCAACCCGGACCACACCGTCGGTGTCGCCTGCGATCGGTCCGGTGAGGTCGTCGGCCTGCATATCACCGACGACGCCCGCGATAACGGCGATACCTGGCTGGCCGCCGAGATCGTGCGCCTGGCTCGGCTGGCGCACCTGAAGTCGCGGGTCGGGCTGCGCGCCGAGATGGAGCACAACGGCACCCGTCCCTACACCATCGATTCGTTCGATCTGCCCACCGAAGCCTCCTACCGAGTCATCGAGCAAACCGAGTTCGGCCGGAACTCCTGACGCCACACCCCGCACTTCTCCGGAACAGGATCCCGTATGAACGAACTGAGCATGGAAGCGCCGCACGTGGTGCTCGCGGCCCTGGGCCACTACACCGGTACGGCGCACGCGGTCGTCGCCGGTGTCGCGGGGACGACCGAGAATCTGACGGTGTCCCGGCGTCCGGAGTCGCCGCTCGATCACGCACTGGTCGCGAAGTTGCAGTGGATCAAGACCACCTTCGGCAACGCATTGGCGGCCAGTGGTCGTCGAGCCGAAACGGCGCTGCGGGAGGGCACTCATACCGTCAACGTGCTCAGTGCCGCGGATATCGCTGGTGGGCAAGAGGTGGACCGATCCGCCGAATCGATCTGACCGCCGGATGGAGCCGGAGCGCGAAAGCCCTTACTGGAAGGCCATTGTCGGTGAGAACTGGCCGGTGATCTCGCCAGGGGACTGGAGCGCGCTGGAAACTTCGGCGCGCGATGGCGCCGATGCGCTGGACCCGGACAGCCTCGAACGGGCACGACGCGGCTTCGACGACACCGTGCGCGCCAGCATCGGTCTGCAGCCGGTCAAGGACGATATGCGGGCCCAGCAATGGCATCCGCGCGCGTTCGCCGACGCACTGAATGCCGCCGCGGACACGTTCGGGGAATTCGCCGATCGGGTGCATCGGACCAGGAATCGGATTCTCGACATCGTCGAGGAAGCCGATCGTCGCATCGAGGCCGCGCCCGCAGCCGAGCCCGATGAGGACGGCGAGGCCGATGACGCGGCGCGTGCGGCGCGGATTCAGCAGCGCATCAACAATGCCATCGCCGAGGCGAAAGCCGAGGTCGAGGACGTTGTGCGCAGCGCGGTGCAGACCATCAGCCCGACCGGACTGCCCTGGCTGCAGCGGATCGCCGATGAGTTGGGGCAGCCGGGTCCGGGGGAGGCCGGATCTTCGGATGATCAGGGCGGCGGGCCGACGCGGCGGCACGGACCCGACGGTCATCATCCGGGCGGACGTCATCCCGGCGATCACCATCCCGATGCGCGGCATCCGGGAGTCCACCGTCCAGACGCACCGCTGCCGGGTCTGCCTACGCCGCTGAACCCTGATGTGGATCTCGGCCCCGGGATGCCACAGCCGACCGATCCGGCTCCAGCCGGAGCCGAACCGGCGCAGGTAGGCGATGGTCAGCAGACGCCTGGGCCGGTCGTGGCACCGGCCGTCTCGGGGCTCGGACCGACATCTACCTCGTCCACCGATGGTATTGCGGCCGTGAACTATTCGCCGACCAGCGCACCGGGTGCCGGGGATGAGACGTCGACGGCGGGAAGTGACCTCGGCGTGTCCTCGGGCCCCGCGTCGACGGACTCGACCATCGGCGGTGCGACGACCGATGCGAGCGCGTCGGCGGGCGGTCCGTCCGACGCCGCTGAGTTGTCGGCGGAAACCGGTGCCGCCGACGGGGTCCCGGATGCGCAGATGCCGTTCGCGCCCCCACTGTTCGCCGGCGGCGGCGCCGCGGCCGGAGCGGTATCCGCCGGGGCGCCGGGAGCGGTGTCGTCGGCTGCCGCGCCGACCGGGTCGACGGTTTCGGCGCCCTCGTCCCAGACTCGCCAACCCGTCTCGATGACCGATTCTCGGGGTGCGGTGCCGGATGTGCGCAGCTCGGCGCCGGACCAGCGGGTCGCGGCGGCCGGGCCGTCGAAAGTCACCGCTGTATCCGGAAATTCGGCCGGTGTCTCGGCTGCGCCGACCAAACAACCATTGCCGAACCGCAATACCGAGCAGGAGGCGGCCCATCCGAATTCGGGGCATAGCGATACCGCTGGCAGCGACGAACTGATCCGCGACGCGGTGGGAGCGGCGATGTTGTCCGCGGCCGCACCGGCGTTCGTACTCGGCGAGCGAGTCGACGGCGATCTGATGCTGGCGCGGACCATCTTGGGCGGCGTGCTGGCGGCGATAGGTCCGTCGACAGTGGGGTTGTCCTGGGCGGTGTCGGTGCTGCGCCACACCGGCGGGGTGAGCGCCTTCGTGACCTCGAACGAGGGACGCGGCTGGATTCCCGCCGGACTGTTCCTACCACGGGAGATTTCGACGCCGTGGCAGTGGTCCGAATCCGACGGTGCCTCTTGGGAAGGTATTGCGGATCCGGCCAGGGTATTGGTCGAGTTCGGCTTGGCCTGGGGGCGCAAATCGGGTGCCCGGATCTCGGCGCTGGCGTCCTCACAAGCAATCGACCCCGATATGCGCGGGCAGTTGGGGCAGGTACCGATGGCGGGTGAGGTGGCGGCCTCGACCGCGATGGATCTCGGGTCGCCCGGAGCGGGTCTGGTGGATCGGTTGGGTCTGGTGGCCGCGCCGCAAATGCTGGAACGAGTGTCCGGGTTTCCCGTCGCGCAGATAGGCGCCCGCTGTACCGAGTTGGCCGCGGATGCCCATGTGCGCCTGGGCAAATCACACATCGGCGCGGCGGCATCGCTGGGGGCGCCACAGCTGCGCGAGCGGATCCTGGTGGCGATCAAGCGCGGAGCGAGCGTGGCGGAAGCGTGGTGGGATGAGCTGCGCGACGCCGACGATCTGCTGGCAGCGTCCATGCTGGCATTGCGCACCGATGTCTCGCGAGTGGCGTTGGGGGAGTTGCGATCCGAGCACACCGACGGACGCTCCGGTTCCGACGCGGCCACCCTGCGGTCGATGGTCTTCGAACGCCGCTGCAACGAACTGGTGCTACTGCTCACGGCAGAGTCGACACGACAGTGCCTGCGCGATGCCGTGTACGCGCACGGTCAGCTGGTCGATCATCCGCTCTTCGTCCCGACCCCTTCCGCCGGGACGAATCGGGATCCATCGGGCCGTCGCCCGACTATCTCCGCGGGACCGACCACGCAGTAGAAAAGGAGCCTCGACCGCCGAACTCAGACCGCTCGAAGCATATTCGCCGCGACCGCCGCCTCATACGGATCCGGACCCCACCGGTAGCCGTAGCCGCGAATATTCGTGATCAACTCGGGGCGGTCCAACTTGGCGCGCAATGAGGCCATGTGCACGTACAGTTTCCGCGACACCGCCAGCAGTGAGTTGCCCCATACGCAATCCATCAATTGCTCACGGCTGACCACGATTCCGGGCCGCTCGGCCAGGACTCGCAACAACTCGAACTCCAGCCGGGTGAGTGGGATCACCTGTCCGGCCACCTCGACCCGACGTGCCGCCAGATCCACTCGAACGTCTTCGCTGATGACCGTTGTGCCGCGCGCGATGCTGGCGACGCCGACCCGTCGGGTCACTGCCTCCAGCCGCGCTGCCAATTCGGCGACCCGTGCCGGTTTCACTAGGTAATCGTCGGCGCCGTTGTGTAATCCGAGCACGATCGAACGCTCGTCGGCATGCTCGGCAAGCAGCACGACCGGTACCGAGCTGACCTCGCGCAGTTTGCGCAGCGCCTGCAGCCCGTCCATATCCGGCAGGGTGAGATCGAGGATGACCGCGTGATAGCCGTGGTGCGCCAGGAGCAGGTCGGAGCCGCGATGCTTGCGATCGACCTGGTGGCCATGGAGTTCGAGCGCCTCGGCCAGGGCGGCGCCGCGGTCGGCGTCATCGTCGATCATGATCAGCCGCATCCCGCGCACCTTCCCGCACGATCACGCCGAAGAGCGGCGAATGTGCAACATTGCCGCATCACACCGTGTCCGCGCAAGTGATCCCCTTGCCGCCATTGGGAAATTGGGGTCGAACGAGCCGATGCCGCTCGCCGTGAGGGCCTTCGAAGAGTCCCCAGCGATGGGAAGGATCGACAATGAGAGGAGTTGGTGGAGGGAAAGGACTGATAACGGCATGCCCCAGATGGAGATCGACCCTGCGGTGCTGCGTCAGCTGGCCCTCCAACACGACCAGGTCGCTCGCGACACCCGCGAATGGTCGAAGCAGCCGTCCGACTGGCTGGGCGCCTTCCCGTCGACGTATGGCTCGATCGCGGCTCCGGTTCACGAGGCGCTGGTGAAGTACTACGCGGCCCGTGAGCGTGCTGGTATTGCGCTGGCCAAGGAGCATGAATACACGGCCCAGTCGCTACGAGATTCGGCGGACGCCTATGAACGCGCCGATCAGGACATGGCATCGGAAATTCTCCACAACGGACACGACATCAGCGACCTGACCAACAAGCCGAACGACGTGCCGTCGACAGGTCCGAACGGCTCCGGTCCGTTCACACCCCCGCCCGGTGGTGGACCGACCTCGACCGATACTCCGCCGACATCGGTTGGGCCCAATGGCGCAGCGCCCGGTACCGGCGCTCCGGGTGTGCAGGGCGGTCCAGGGAGTTCGGTGGCTCCGCCGGTTTCGACCGAGCCGACGACAACAACATCGCCGGCCGGCAGCGGCATCGCGGCGTCCTCGACGACAACTCCACTCGGCAGTGGCGTGGTGCCGCCCGGATCGGTCACCCCCGGTCCATACGGGCCTGGCCCAGGGGCCGGACCCGTATACAGCGGATCGGCCGATGGCCAGTCCGCACCACCGCCTGCCGGGCCGACCGCCGACGCGATGCCGGTGGTGGTGCCGTCACCGTTCGCGGCCGCGGTCGCCGCGAACAAGGAGAAGGAGGCCGAACCCGCCTACGTGGTCGGCGATGCGGTGAACGACGATCTGGTGCTCGCCCGGACCCTGCTGAGCAGTGTTCTCGCGGCGGCCGATTCGGCAATGGGCACCGCATGGGCGGTGGCAGTGATGCGGGGCCCTGCCGGGACCGGCTTGTTCATCACTTCGAACGAAGGCCGTGGATGGCTGCCCGCCGGGGTGTTCCTGCCGCGGGAGGTGTCCACACCGTGGCTGTGGGATGAGATGCTCGGCGACGGCGACGGCAACGGATCGCCGTGGGAAGGCGTCGCCGATCCGGCGCGCGTCCTGGTGGAGTTCGGGCTGGCTTGGGGACCCAAGGCCAATGCCCAGCTCTCGGCGCTGGTGTCGTCGGGCCCGATCGATCCGGGCCTGCGGTCGAGGCTGGACGGCGTCGCGATGGCGGGGCTCGTCGGCCCGGCCTACGACGTCGATCTGCGCGAGTTCACCCCGGGCACGACCGATCGGCTTGGCTTGACCGGCTCCGTCGCGGCGCTGGAACACGTTGCGCAGGTGGCGGATTCGCAAGTGCGAACCCGAAGTATCGAACTCGCGACAGATGCTGACGCGCGAGTGGGGCGGTCGGTGACCGTCCCCGTCGCCGCTGCCGGACGCCAGTCGCGGCAACGGATCCTGGCGTTGGCGGAATCCGGGCAGCCGATCCCACGGGAACTCTGGGACGAATTGCGCGACGCCGACGACCTGCTCGCTGCGGAGATGCTCTCTCGGCGGGTCGACGTCGGCCGGGTCGGGTTGGGTGAGCTGCGCCTCGACAACGAGGTATCGGATTTGCGCGCACTGGTTTTCGAACGCCGATGCAACGAACTGGTACTGCTGCTGGCGGGCGAGCCGACCCGGCAGTCTCTGCGCGACGCCGTTTACGCGCACGAGCAGATCGTGGAACATCCACTGTTCGTGGAGGTTCCGGCCGCCGTATCCGTCGCGGACGTCGACCGTACCGCCGCGCGCCCGGCAGTCGTCCCCGGAGCGGTCTCGGCTCCGGCCGTCACCGCCGGTCCGCCCAGCGGCGCGGTATCCGCGCCGTCGACTGTCGTGCCCGATGTCACCTCGGAACGGCCCTGAACGATGCGCGGTGGACGACGGTTCGCTGAGAGAGGAGCGCGAGCCCGCGAAGAGCGTCGACCCAGGGTTCCGGCGTTGCTGGTCAGCGGGTGGGTGAGTTCGGGTGTCGCGGGTGTGGAAAGGATTGTTTGACCAATGCCGGGCCGTTTGGACATGGACCCCGAATCGCTGCGCCGACTGGCCGCCGCGCAGGAAGAGGCCGCGGCACGGGTCCGGCGTTGGGCTAAGCGGCCCGATGACTGGCTGAAAAGCTTTATCCACAATTACGGCCCGATCGCCCTTCCGGTGAAACAGGCAATGGACGGCTATTACGACGACCGGGAGCGGGCTGGCAATGCCATGGCCGACCAACATCTCCGCGCGGCGCGGAACTTGCGAGAGGCCGCCGCTGAGTACGAACGGTCCGATGACGAGGGCGCCCGGGACATCAGCCAGGTGAGAATCGGGCCGGGTCCCGACCATCCGTCGGCACCCGGACCGTCGGATCCCGGCCCGGCCGTGCCCCATCCGGCGGAACCCGGTCCCGCACAACCCGGTCCCGCAGAACCCGGCCCGGCCGAGTCTCGCCCGACGGAACCGCTTCCGCCGCAACCCCCCTCGGCAGAACCTGGCCCGATGGGCCAGCCATCCACAGGTGGCCCGTTCGTGCCCCCGGCTCCGTTCGTGCCCATCGTCCCGTCCGGCCCCGGCGTCTCGGTTCCGCCGATATCGGGACCGGCCGGGACTGTCGCGCCTCCGTCCGCCGCCGGAACGGGCCCGGCCCGCAGCGTCTCGCCCGGTCCAGCGGTGAGTGCGCCGGCCGCGCCGCCGCCCGCTGGCCCGTCCGGCCCGCCCGCTGGCCCGGGCGCCAGAGTGTCGGCACCCACATCGTCCGGCGATGGCGCCGCAACCGCACCCAGCGCCGCGACGCCGTCGCCGGGCACGCTGCCGGCAGCGGTCTCTGCGGCCCGTGAACGCGCGGCCCGTTCGGCGCGCGTGGCCGATGCACCGGTGAACGATGATCTGGTGGTTGCGCGTACCTTCCTGGCCGCCGTGCTGGCCGCGACGGAGTCGACGGTGGTCGGAGTGTCGTGGGCGGTGGCGGTACTGCGCGGTTCGTATGGCGCGGGGCTGTTCATCACCACCAATGAGGGCCGCGGTTGGTTGCCGGCGGGCCTGTTCTTGCCGCGTGAGGTATCCACACCCTGGCTGTGGGACAAAACACTCGACGACGGCACCGGTAGCCCGTCCGCGGTCTGGGAGGGGATCGCCGATCCGGCCCGGGTATTGGTGGAGTTCGGCCGGGTGTGGGGGGCGAAGGCCGGTGCCGAACTCACCGCGCTCGCGTCGTCCGGTCCGATCGATGCGCGGCTGCGTGCCCAACTCGGTATCGGCATTGCCGAGGGCATGATCGGTCCCGCCGCCGACGTCGACCTGCGGATACCTGCCGTGGGCACGGTCGATCGGCTCGGGCTGACCAGACCCAACGATGCCTTCGAACATAATGCCCCGGAACACCTTGTCGCCGCGCCCGATGCGCCGCTGCGGGAGCGCTGTCTGGAACTCGCCGCTGACACGCACGCGCGGCTCGCCCGCACCGGGTCCGTTCCGGCAGAGGCGGTCGAGATGTCGCGGTTGCGGGATCGGATCATCGCCGGTCTGCAAGCCGGGCAGGAGGTTCCACGGCAGTGGTGGGACGAGCTGCGCGCTGCCGACGAGCTGCTCGCGGCGAGTCTGTTGACCCGCCGGGTCCCCGTCGCCCATATGGGTCTCGGCGACCTACGTGCCGACGACCGGGCCGACGCTTTGCGCGCGCTTGCTTTCCAGCGCCGCTGCACGGAACTGGTACTTCTACTGGACGGTGAAACCAGCTGGCAGCAGTTGCGCGATCAGGTATACGCATATGAGCAGGTCGTGAAACATCCGGTGTTCGCGGATGTTGCGGCGGTTGTGGCGGCACCGGAAAGCGGCCGGTATCAACGGCCGGTCGATATACACCGGGTTACTGCGGAATCGAATGAACGGGTCGTGTCTTCCGATAACAACCGGTGGGGTTGAGAGGTGCCATGAGTGCAGGTAGCTTCTATGAGTACGTTGATGGCAAGTTCCAATACGTCGTCGGGGGAACGCCGCAGACCAAAGGGTATTATTACCAGGAATCTGGCGACGGAACCTTATCGCCTTACTACGTCAAAGACGACGGGCACCGCGAACACATAGACTACTTCGATAGAAATATCGTCGACAAGGACGGGAATCTACACCCGTACAACGCGGACCGGATTTACCAGAGCACTTCTGCCTCCAAAGAAACGTCCGGGAATATAGCGGATAAAGGTAAAATTGGCGATTTCGATCCGCCGAAGCCCGACACGCCGAAGGCCGAGCCGAAGACCGACGAGAACAAGCTCCCGGATGTCAAAGACCGCCGTACCGACCGGGTACTGCCCTGGGAGCACCTGGCTCCGGAAGGATCCGAAGCTGTCACCGACGGCAAGGCGCGCGATTCGATCACCAACGGTGACTATACGGTCAAGCTGAACTCGGACAATGAGCTCATTCTCACCGACAAGGACGGCAATCAGCTGTGGGGATACTCCGGGGCCGACGCCGCCGACCTGTTCTCGTCGAACTACGAAATCAAGGTCGATCCGGACGGCAGCATCAAGCTCATCGACCCCAAAACCCATGAGGTGGTGCGGACCCTCCGCAAGGCGGGGGACCCCAAGCATGCGAAACTGGTACTGCTGTACCATCCGCCGGCCGAATCCGAGAAATTGCGCATCGCGATCGATGAGGCGCAGAGCGCGATGCAGTTGCAGGCGGACTGCTTCGCAAAAGGAAAGGCCGCACTGGCCGAGGATGTCGGGGACTGGCTGCACAACCAGGGGTTGACCGACAAGGATAATAAATCCTCGATCACCACTTCCTATAACGAGGAATATCTCAACTACGACACGCACGTCAAGAAGCACTTCAAAGATCTGGACGAGAAGATCCGTTCGATCGCGCTCGACACGGCACAGGTCAACAGCGATGCGTTCGGAAAGATAATGGACCAGGTCAACGTACTCGACGATCGGTTGCGCGATGTCACCGAGAAAGATACGGAAGTAAAGTCCGTAGGAACGATGGGATACGAAACCTACAGACGCATTCTGCCCGACATAGAGATGCCGCTCTTCGGTCTTATCGATAAGGCCGTGACGGCTGTCGACAATATCGTCGACAATGCGAAACAGGCAAATTCCGACAATGGAGATAAGGCGGGTAAGGAAACGCCCGAATACAAGGCAGGCAAGGACGCCGGGTATAAAGCCGGATATAATGCCGGGCTGGCCGCAGGGCAGAACGGCGGCGATGATAGCGGCACCACCGACACCACTACGACCCCCACCGATTGGAGTGACAGTTTCAAAGACCTGCTGACCTCCGGTGAGGAGGGTGGCACCGACGATACGTCCGGCACCACCACCGAGGACACGACAACGGGAACTAGCGGCGATAATTCCTCAATACTGTCTGCGATAAATTCTGCGATCGACAAGATCCAAAACGGGAGCACGACGTCGTCCAACAACGGGGCGAACAACGGGTCGACCGCCAACAACAGCGGTGCTGATTCGAGCAGCAACGCGATGCAGCAGTACATGATGATGCAGGCGTTGTCGGGCATGTTCAATAAGGACAAGCAGCCACAGGACAGCGATCAGGCCAGCGCGGACGAAGCCTACTACCGTCGCCGCGCCGCCGAATCGCAGCAGACGGCGCAGGCCGGGACCGCCCAACCGGCCACGCTGACCGATGCCACATCCGGTGTGGTATCCGCATCGCCCACATCGCCGCCAGCGGTCTACGCACCCAATTCGATGGTGGATATGAAGCTGCCCGATGGGTCGACGCAGAAGGTGTCATCGGCGGTGGCGCAGGCGGTGAACAAGGAACTGAACAATCCGAATGGCAGCGATGCGCGGTCGGCATATGCGGGCACTCCCGCTGCGGGGACGTTTCCGGGCAATCAGGTCGACAGCTCGCACCTGCAGACCGGTGATGTGGTGCAGTGGGACAACAATCGCACCGGACTGGTGGTTGTCGAGGGTGGTCGACTCGAGTTCATTGTCAACGGTCAACTCGTTCCACTCGACCCGAACAACCCGCCGAGTGGCGGCGATTATGGCAACTTCCAAGGGTTCTTCCATCCCGGTGGCACCGATGTCAGTACCACCCAGCAGGCGGCCGTTCCGGCCACACCGGGTGCGGTGACGGCCCCGCCGACCGCACCCGCGGCACCGCCCGCGGTGAGCGCGCCCGCCGCCGCCACCTGAGTCGCATCCCCGGCCGGACGGATTCCGGTCGGGGTTCGCATCGATTCGGCGACAATGCCTGCGCTGCAGGCGACTCGATGTGCCGTCAGCATCCGCGACTCCGCTGTGTCCACGTCCTGAGCCGATCTCGGCCGGTTCGGATTCCGGCAGGATCGATGTCGGGTTCGACGACTTTGCCTGTATCGCAGCCGAATCGGTGGCATCGGTGACTTGGCTGTGTTCGCGCTCGCCGCGATTCGACTCGCCCCCGGCCGCGTCGAATTTCCGGCGGGGGCCCGTCGATCCGACGACTATGCCTGCACTACCGCCGAATCCGGCTCGTCCATCTCGTCGTCGACATTCTCGACCTCTTCGGTGTCCGCACCGGTCGCAGTCGATCCCGGCGGCCTTGTGGTCGATCGCCGGACGTTCGCGCGAGCCGGTACCAGGGGCGAATTCGCCGCGGGCGCAGCCGATCCGGACGCATTCGGATCCGCCGGTGCGGCGGCCGCTGGTTGCCCGGTGGCGCCGGGAGCCGGTGCCGGGGTGGGGCTGCCCGGTGCGGGGGCGGTTCCGGGGGGTGCCGCTTGTGCGTCCTGCGGCTGTGCGCCTTCGGTGTGCTGGTCCTTGTCCTTGTCTTTGTTCTGTGTCAGGAGCTCTTGGGCAACCGGTGCGGCCGCCATCGCCAGCATCGGGACCATAGACGCGAGGCTCTGCAGCATCTGCCCCAATCCGCCACTGCCGGAATCGCTGCTGCCGCTACTGGAGCCGCTGCTGTCGGAATCCGAATCGCTCGAATCGCTCGAGTCGCCCGCCATATCCGCATTCGCATCGGCGACGGCGGTGACCTTTTCGTAGACATCCTCGACCGCCGCGGCAATGGCCTTCATGAGCGCCACCTCCTGCGTGGCCTTGAGCTTGGCCGAACCGACCGCCGCGAGTTTGATGTTCAGGTCCTTGACCACGGTCTTGATGGAACGCAGCGTCCGATCGTTCGCGGCCTGGACCACGATGGCGGTCTTCATCACCTTCTCGTCCATCGTCAGCAGAGCGGTTTGCGTGGTCTCCACCTTGTCGAGCGCCGCCTCGTACTGATCGGCGGTAATACTCTCGCCGAGGCTCTCGTAGACCACCGGTTTCATCAGGTCGTCCACATTCGGCGGCGGCTCGGTCGCGCCCCGACCCAAAAGGTCGACCGCAGTTTGTATTTCGGTTTCGGCCAAGGCGATGAAGGATTTCAGACCGGTATGCGCGCCCGGCGGAACAGTCAGCTCAACGGTCCAGTAGTGACCAGTCTTGTTGGTGTCGCAGGTCGGGCTGGCGCTGCTGGAAGTGCTCGACGAGTCGGCAGCGCCCGTACCATTCGACCCGGCCGGCGGGGGCGGTGGAGAGGTTTGCGCGCCGGTTGTCGATGCGTCCGGCGTCGGAGAGCCGGGAGTTGGGGAGCCCGGAGTCGGAGAGCCCGGGGGCGGAGAGTCGGCAGCCTGCGAATCGAGAGCCTGAGAGCCGGGAGTTGGCGCGGCAGGGGAGCCCGGAAAACCCGGCGAGATCGGTGCGGAGAACAGCGTTTGCACGCCTCCCATGGCAGTTTCCGTCCCATCTGCTGCCATGTCGCGACACCGCCTCTCTTGTAAGTTCCTCATATTGTCCCGGCTTCCCGCCGTTGGGAATGCGAATCGTCCGAATATCGCGCACTTGCCTCATAGTCGTATGAATCCCAGACCTGGGAAGGAATGGAATGGCGCCCACACTGACGGACGACCTGCACGGCGTGCTGCAATCATTGCTCGGGCTCTACGGTGACGGCCAGCCCGACCCCGGCAGCTCGATGAACCTCGTCGAGGCGATCACGCATCAGCTGCAGGCGCACACTGGCGCGGGTGCGGTCGGTTACACCGATGCGCGCAGCCTGCAGACGGCGATGACCGAATCCCACGCCGGCCGAGATGGCGTGGTGTACAAGGCAGTCGCCGAATCGAGCGACGGCACCATCAACGGCCGAAACAAACTGGCCGATCAGATCTCCGAGTTCCGTACCCGCGCGCTGGCGATCGCATCGGTCGGCGATACCCGATTCAGTGGACCGGCATTGCTCGATGCGGCACAGACCACTATTGCCAATGCCACCAAGCAGGTCGATTCCGATGTCGTGGCGGTCCGGCAGCGGGCGGCCCAGATCGCGCCCGCCACCACGAAAGAGGTAACCCGGCGCAAGACTACGACAACGCGACGTCGCCGCCGGGCCCGTTCGCGCTCGGCGGTCCTCTCCCGCGGTGGCCGGGTGCGGGTGCCCTCGGACGGGACCACCGGCAGCAAGGCCGTCGGCGCGGCCAGCGCTTGGCTCGGCACGCCCTATATCTGGGGCGGCGGCGGCGCGGGCGGACCGAGCGGGGGTGGCTTCGACTGTTCCGGGCTGACCCAGTACGCGATAGCCCAGGCCTCCGATGGCCATGTGGTGCTGCCCCGGACCACCTATGAGCAGATCTACAGCGGGGTGCGGGTGTCACCGCATGATGTGCGTCCGGGCGACTTGGTCTTTCCCGCAAGTTCATTCAGCGCGCGCGGACCCGAGCACGTTCAACTCGCCGCGGGCAATGGCATGGTCATCGAGGCGCCGTACTCGGGATCGACGGTGAAATGGTCGCGTATGTCCGATAACGCCGTCGTCGTGCGGGTGCTGTAGTGGCCAAGGGCATCGCGCCGGAGCTCGCCTACTTCCTGGACTGCTGCGGTGTCCGGTATCCGGATATCGACGAGGGTGAGATGCGGGGGCTCGCCGTCAAGGTGCGCGCCTTCGCCACGAATATCTTGGGGAGACCCGCGACCGGCATCAGCAAGGGAGCGGGCTCGGTCGACCCGCATCTGGTCGCGACCAAGGCAAGTGCGAGCGCTGAACATCTGGCGGAGCTCGACCGGGCGTGCGCTGTGGTGGCGAAGGCGCTGGACGCGGTGGCGCAGGTGATCACGGCGACCAAGACCGTGGTGCTCGCCGAACTCGCCGCGCTGGCAACGACTTACGCGGCCATCATGGCCACTCCCGCAGCCGGGACGATCGGTCCGTCGGTTGCGGCCGCGGCACGCCGACTGTGTTCGCAGCTGGAACGGACGCTGGTCGGCTACATCGTCGCCGATGCGATCGCGAAATCCCTGGAACCGCTGGGGCGCAGCATCGACACCATGCTTACCGGGGTCTTCGCCGATGCGAATCCGAGCGACGGCCGGGCCCAGGATCTACTGCGGCATACGGTGAGTTTCGCCGAAGAGGTGGCCGAGACCAGCCGCGGCCTGATCCGCGACGGCGGGACCGGACTGCCCGCGCAGCAGCAGCTCAAGCAGACCCGTCCGCGGGGGTTCGTCACGCCGTGGGCTCGCGCCATTCGTGCCTCCACGGCCCACGGGACTACTCCGAAGGTGGTGTCCGCCCGGGCTTCCCGATCCGTGGACAGCCGTGCGACGACGGCACGTAAGCCCCGGGAAACACCGTGGTCGAAACTCGCCCGCCAGCCGGAAGTGGTCCGGTCGACAGTGACGGTGCCCACGGTCCGCCGCCGCGATCGGGGGTAGCGCTGCCCGGCGAGGAACGGCGGCCGCGGGTCGTGGGGAGGAAAAAGAGATCGGCGACCGGCAGCGGTCCATGCGGGAAAGGAAAAGGGTTGCCGACAAGGGGCCGTGAGGCCAGCGGAGTGCGGCGGCCGACGATGTGTGGGGGGTGTCGACCGGCCGCCGCACGGATGAATCGCCGAGGTAAAGGGTTGACGATCCACCATTCGCCATGCGGTAGCGGGCTGCCGGATTTCGGCCTCCAGTCACCGATGGAGGGGCTGGGTCTTCGGGATGAGGTACCGTCGACCCGAATTCATCATACCGCTGAATGACGGCACATTCAACAGCGTGCCAATGACTCTGAACAACTAACTAGCTGCGCCAAGGCTGCCGCGGCTTCCCAGTGTTGGGAATAGATCAACGTGGTAGTTGGGCCCGAAGTAGCTATCTTCGGTCAACGAGATCGTCGGAAGGGAAGTCCGAGTTGTCTGCGGCCGAGGACGCGTTCTACACAGGTGTTCAGAGTCTGGCGCTGGTCGCTGGCGGTGTACGAAACGAACAACAAGCGGCGGCCGCCTTCCGTGCCGCCACTGATCTGGACCCCGACATGTGCGATGCCTGGCTGGGGCGGGCCATGGCGGGTGAGGTCAACGCCGAGGTGATCTACGGCGCTTATCGTTCGGTGCACAATCTCTATCGAGATCAGCAGCGTGCCGGACTGGTCGATCGGGCACTGTGGTGCCAGGTCGAGATCGGGATCTACGGGCTGCGCGTGGCCATGGCGGATCGCGATCAGATCGCCATCGCTCAGGCCTGCGCCTATGCCGATGGTGGCGAATGGCAAGAAGCTTTGGCCATTCTCAACGAGGTGGCGCGCGATGACGTCGCCGACTTCGTGCGTATGTCGTTGTTCTTCCGGACCAAGCAGTGGCTCGATGTGCTCACCGCGCGCAATGCCAAGCCCTCGCTCGAGGACGGCCTGCTGGATATCGCGGCCGAACTGATGACCGCGCAGTCGCTCGCGCACCTCGGCCGGTTGGGTGAGGCCATGCCGCGCGCGCAACGCATCGTCGAGGACAGCCAATCCGGCAATCTGTCCTACATCTGGGCGGATGCGCACTACCTGCTCGGCATGCTGCTGCGCCACGACGGTGATCACGATGCCGCCGACAAGATCCTCAAGGGGCTGCAGGGCTCCGCGCTGTGGCCGGATCGCCCGGAGTGGCAACGTGCGGTGCGGGACAAGGTATTTCGACTCGAGATCACCACCGCCGAGGTGATCGCCTCGCGCAGCAACCAGTGGGATCCGAAGTCCGGTGACGACCCGGCCGAGGTCGCGGCATCGGCCGCGAAGATGCAACGGGAGTCGTTGCTGGCCGAGGCGTCCGACTTGCTGCGCACGCAGATCGGCATGGACTCGGTCAAGGAGCAGGTCGACCGGCTCAAGTCGGGTGTGCTGATGGATCAGGTGCGGGCCAAGCGCGGGCTCGCCGTCGATTCGCGCTCTCAGCATTTGATCTTCTCCGGCCCGCCCGGCACCGGCAAGACCACCATCGCCCGGGTGATCGCCAAGATCTTCGCGGGTCTGGGCGTGGTCGAGAACGCCGAAGTGATCGAGGTTTCCCGCAACGATATGGTCGGCACCCATCTCGGCCATACCGCGCCGAAGACGAACGCGTTGATCGACTCCGCGCTGGGTGGTGTGCTGTTCATCGACGAGGCGTACACCCTGGTCCAGGAGGGCCTGTCCGGCGGTGACGCATTCGGCAAGGAAGCCGTCGACACGCTGCTGGCCCGGATGGAGAACGACCGCGACAAACTGGTCGTGATCATCGCCGGATACGAGGACCAGATCGACCGGTTCCTTGCCTCCAACGACGGTCTGGCCTCCCGCTTCACCAAACGGATCCGCTTCTCCAGCTACGACGCGGACGAATTGGTGCGCATCGCCGATTACATTGCGCGCAAGAAGGATTCGATCCTGTCCGAACGGGCCAAGGAAGTCCTGCGCGACCGCTGCGAAACGCTCGCCGAACAGACCAGGAACGGTAGGCGGCTGATCGATCTCGCGGGCAACGGTCGGTTCGTGCGCAACGTGGTCGAAGCTGCCGAGGCTGAGCGGGACTATCGCTTCACCAGGGATAACGCGGACATCCTTTCGATGACCAACGAAGAGTTGATGACCATCGACGCCTTCGATATCGCCGCGGCGTTGACGGGCCTGGCGCCGGCCGCGACGGGCTGACCTGGTGGCACGCTTCCGGGTGGTGACCAAGCACCAGATATCGGGGTGGCGTTTTCTGCTGCGCCGCATCGAGCACGCGCTGGTCCGCCGGGACGCGTCGATGATCGATGATCCGCAGCGCGGCCGGTCGACGGCGCTGACGATCGGTATCGCGCTCGCCTGTGTGCTGATCGCCGGTTCGGCGGTGCTGGCATTCTTCAAGCCCGCCAAGAAGGTGGGGGATTCGAAGATCGTCTCGGAGAAGGACACCGGCGCGCTCTTCGTGCGCGTCGGCGGTCGACTGCATCCGGCGCTGAATCTCACCTCGGCGCGGCTCATCATCGGTTCGGCGGACAACCCGGTGCCGGTTTCCCGCGACGAACTGGCCAAGTACCCGCGCGGACCCTGGGTCGGTATTCCGGGTGCGCCAGGGACGATCGCCGACACCACCGACCGGAATTCGTCATGGACGGTGTGCGATACCGCGAAGATCGGCGCGGCCGCCCCGGTCAATCCGACGACCGGATTGCCGACGGTCGCGTTGTCGCCGGTGCAGACCACCGCGATCGGCGGTCCGCTCACCGTCGACGGTGATGCGATCCGCAGGCTCGGTCCAGACGAGGCCCGGTTGCTGCGCGATGACACCACCACCTGGTTGGTGTACTCCGACCCCCAGCAGGGGATCGTCCGCGCGGCAATAGATCTGCGCGATTCGGCAGTGATCTTGGCGCTGGGTATCGATCCGACCTCGACGGTCGTCTCCGCCTCGAAGGGCTTCATCTCCGCCATCCCCGAGGCGCCGCCGCTGCGGGTGCCCGCGGTACCGGGCTCGGGTGAAACCGAGACATTGTCCTCGGGCCTGAGCGTTCCGGTCGGTTCGGTGCTGACGGTATCCACGCCCGACCGTGGCGCCTCCTACTATCTGGTGTCGCAATCCGGTGTCGTGCAGATCAATTCGGTACTGGCCGCAATGATCCGCAACGCCGATTCGCACGGCACGGTCGGGACGAGGACGGTCGGACCCGATGTGGTCGCGGCGAATCTGCGACCGGGCGCGTGGCCGGGCACGGCGGCCTATCCGAGCCGTCCGGTCCACGTGGTGGATCCGCAAAAACTCGGTGTGACCTGCTATCACTGGTCGCGTTCTGGCACCGATCCGAATGCCGCCATCGAACTGCTGGTGGGACGGCAGCTGCCGTTGACAGTGGAGGAGCAGGGCAGAACTGTCTTCCTGGTCACCGCGACCGGATCGCGCGGGACCACCGCCGACGCCGCGTATATGCCGCGGACCACCGGCCGATTCGTCCAGGTGACCGGCGAGGATCCGGGCTCGCCACGGCGGGAGTCGATGTTCTGGATCTCCGACAGCGGCGTCCGGTACGGCATCGACACCAACGACAAAGGCGACGCGGCACAGACGCTCGGTGCGTTGGGTTTGCGCAATCCAGTCCCCGCGCCGTGGAGCGTCGTATCGCTGTTCGCCGTCGGCCCCACGTTGTCCCAGTCGGACGCCAAGCTCCAGCACGATGGCATCCCGACGGATAAGGCCGTCGCCGGACTTCCTGGTGGAACCTCGTGACGGCCACCCGCCGATTCGTGCGACCCGCTCGGATGGTGCGCGGACCGAAGGCGCCCGCCGTGACCGAGTTGCGCCTGCAGCCGCCGACCGAACTGCCCAAACCGGTGCCGCCGTCCCGGCTCAAGATGATCATGCCGGTCATCATGGTCTCGGCCATGGGCGGCATGATGGTGATGATGTTCCGCGGCGGCGGGCAGATGAACCCGATGATGATGATGTTCCCGATCATGATGCTGGTCTCGATGGGCGGCATGATGGGCGGTGCGCTCGGTGGCAATGCGAGCGGGGGCGCCGCGAGTCTCAACGAGGAGCGCAAGGACTATCTGCGCAGCATCACCGATAACCGCAAGACCGTGCACGCGGCCGAGGCCGAGTTGCATACCTTCCTGCGCTACACCCATCCGGGTCCGGCCGAGATCGCCGGATTGATCGGCGGCAAGCGCATGTGGGAGGTGCAGGTCGCCAGTCCGCAATTCCTGCGGGTCCGGGTGGGACGCGGCCGGATCGCCAACCAGGTCCGGGTCATCGTGCCCGAGGCCGCGCCCACCTCGGATCTGGATCCGGTCGGCGTCGTCGAGGTCACCCGATTCGCGAAGGCATACTCCACCGTCGGCGGCATGCCGGTCGCGATCAATCTGCTCTCCGCGCCGCAGGTCGGCATCGATGGGGATACCGACGCGGTGGCCGCCCTGGTGCGGGCGATGGTCGCCGAGATCGCCGTGCTGCACGGTCCGGACCAGATCGCGGTCGCGGCGGTGCTGTCGGATCCCGATGCGCCGCAATGGTCTTGGCTGAAATGGTTGCCGCATACCCAGCACGCCAGCGATACCGACGCGATCGGTTCGAGCCGGATGGTGTACCGCAATGTCGCCGAGTTGCGGGCGAAGGCGCTGGCCGGGCTCAACCGCGGTCCGTTCTCCGCGAATTCCGAACCTACGCTGGATCGCAAGCACTATCTGCTGATCGTCGATGTCGGTGGCTCGGCCACCGACCGTGATATTTCGGGTGTCGACGGTTGTACCTGGCTGCGGCTGGGCCGGGCCGACCAAACCCTGCCCAGAGCGCTGAGGTTCGTGGTGGACGCCGATCGGGCGCTGCACGAGGTGAGCCCGCGCGGGTTGCGGCGGGTCGGGGTCGCCGACGCGATGTCGGTCGCCGCGGCAACGGCATTGGCCCGCAACATCTCTCCGTACCGGCTCTCGACGGTCGTCGAGGCGGTGGTGGCCGATCAGGCCAGCGGCGGTACCACGTGGGAAGAAATGGTCGGCATCACCGACCCGGGCGCGATCCGGGCCGAGCGGCAGTGGCCGCGGCGGCGCGACGCCGACCGGGCCCGGCTGAACATTCCGTTCGGTTACGACCCGGTCGGCGGCCTGGTGTATCTCGATATCAAGGAATCGGCCGAGGAGGGCATGGGCCCGCACGGTATGTGCATCGGCGCCACTGGCTCCGGAAAGTCGGAATTCCTTCGGACCCTGGTGCTTTCGGCGGTGGCAACGCATCCGCCGGACGTCCTCAACCTGCTGCTGGTCGACTTCAAGGGTGGCGCGACCTTCCTCGGATTCGACCGCCTGCACCATGTGACCGCGGTGGTCACCAACATGGAAGAGGAAGCCGATCTCGTCACCCGTATGGAAGACGTGATCAACGGCGAAATGGGTCGGCGGCAACGTATTCTGCGTGATGCGGGCAACTTCGCGAGCGTCGCCGACTACGAGCGGGCCCGCGAGCAGGGCGCGCAACTGGCCCCGATGCCGACCCTGCTGATCATCCTCGATGAATTCGCCGAACTGCTCGAGCAGCACCCGAACTTCTCGAAACTGTTCGTCGCCATCGGCCGATTGGGTCGTTCGCTGCGCATCCACCTGTTGCTGGCCTCGCAGAAGGTGCCCGCCAACCGGATGGGTGAGCTGGAAGCGCACCTGTCCTACCGAATCGCGTTGCGCACCAACCAGACCGCGGACTCCCGCGACGCCATCGGCACGGCGGACGCCTATCACCTGCCGAAGAAGCCGGGCTCGGGCTATCTGCGGGTCGGTTCGGGCGATTTGCAGCGCTTCCAGGCCGCTTATGTCGGTTCGCCGTACACGCCGCCCGCACAGGCCTCGACAGCGGGCGCGCAGCGGGCCCGGCGGCTCGGCGGGAGTTATCGGCCACCTCAGCAATTCACCACGGCGCATATCGTGGAGGCGCGGTCCGCGCCCGTCGAACCCGAACCCGTTGTGCAGCAGCCGGAAACGCCGGATGGCGAGCCGGTGACGGTGATGGAGACGGCGCTGCAGCAGTTGGCCGGATACGGCACGCCGGCCCACAAGATGTGGCTGCCGCCGCTGACCGTGCCGCCCACCCTGGACAAACTGCTGTCCGCCGTGACCCCCGGTGCACTGCAGCTGCCGCTGGCGATCGTGGACAAGCCGCGCCAGCAGCGTCAGGATGTGTGGTCGGTCGATCTGTCCGCCGCGGGCGGCCATGTGGCGGTCGTCGGTGGTCCGCAGTCCGGTAAGTCGACCGCGCTGCAGACGCTGATCATGGCCGCCGCGTTGACACATACCCCGGAGCAGGTGCAGTTCTACTGCCTCGACTTCTCCGGCGGTCTGTCCGGCGTGCGCAATGTGCCGCACGTCGGTTCGGTCGCCTCGTCCCGCGACGGTGATCGGATCCGGCGGACCTTCGCGCTCGTCACCAACCTCATCGCGAGTCGGCAGGCGCTGTTCAGCGAACTGGCCATCGACTCCATGCGCGAGTTCCGGCGGCGGCGCACCTCGCCGCGGGAGGCCGCGGAACTGACCGCCCGCGGGGACAATCACGGCGATGTGTTCATTGTCGTCGACGGCTGGGATATCGGATTCGCTGTCACCGGACCGTATTTCGACGAGTACCTGCCGGTGATGGAATCGATCGCGCTGCAGGGTCTGAACTACGGGATCCATTTGGTGATCAGCAGCTCGCGGTGGGCGGCGGTCCGTCCGGCCATCAAGGATCTGATCCAGACCCGACTGGAGATGCGCCTCGGCGACCTGACCGACACGGTGTTCATGAATCATCGCAATGTGGTCACGGCGATCCCGCCGGACCGCCCCGGCCGCTGCATCTCCAACGACGCGCTGCACATGCTGACCGCACTGCCGCGCATCGATGGGACCGCCGAGGCCGATTCGGCCGGTGCGGGCATGACGGCCGCGATCGACCAGCTGCGTCGGACCTACCAGGGCCGCCGCGCGCCCGAGGTGAAGCTGCTGCCCGCGCAGATCACCTTGGACGAGATTCTCGCGGGCCGACCGGAACTGAGGACCCCGGCCCAGCGGCTGGTGGTGCCGTTCGGTGTCCGTGAATCCGACTTGCAGCCTGCCGCAGTCGATTTCGGCGTTTCGACGCATTTCGTTGTGCTGGGATCATCCGGTTCGGGTAAGTCGACGGTGCTGGGCGCGCTGCTCGAGTCGATCCGCAGGCAGTTCACCAGGGATCAGGCCCGGGTGCTGCTCATCGACTACCGGCGCCAGCATATGGACGCCATCTCGGAAGAGCAGTCGATCGGCTTCCTGACCAGTGAGCGTGACCTGCTCGACGGGCTGCCGCCGTTCGCGGAGAAGATGCGCAGCCGCCGGCCACCGGATGGTGTCACCTCACAGCAGCTCAAGGAGCGCTCGTGGTGGACCGGTCCGGAGATCTTCGTGGTGATCGATGACTACCACATGGTCGCTCAGCGCGGTCTGCGCAATCCGCTGGAACCGTTGAAGGACATCATCATCGACGGCCGCGACACCGGATTGCATGTCATCGTGGCACGCAATATCGCCCAGGCCGATACCGCGATGTACGACAACGTGCTCGGCCAGATCAAGAACCTCAACTCCTCTGGGTTCATCATGGACGGCTCGAAACTGGACGGCATGCTCATCGGCGATGTGAAGCCGATGAAGCAGCCGGTGGGGCGCGGCATCTTCGTCGAGCCGCTGCACTCGCGCAAGGATCTCGTGCAGTCGGCGTGGACACCACCGGAGGATTGATCGGGATCGGTAGTGGGTACACATACTTTCGGGTTTCGATCGACTGTCATTCCCATGGTTGGGAATGACTTAGCGTTCTCCTTGACAGAGTGTTCCTGCTGCACCACTTGCCAAGAGATGGTGCCAGTCGTTTAGGAGACTTCCATGAACCTCGATCTTGTTCCGGAGCATCTCCCGGTCATCGCGGCACGACTCGGCATCAGTGCGGCCGACCTGATGCAGATGCTCAGTTCGGCCGTACCTGCCGCCCTCCCGCTTCAGCCCGGCTTGGATGACGTCAGCGCGATGATTCCCCAGGCCTTCGCAAAGCATGCGCAGTTGTTCTTCCCGAGCACAACCGACGGGGTCGCGGGGGGAGCCGCGGGCGCGGCCGCGTTGCCCGACGTCAGCGTTGCCTACGTCGTTTCTGATATCGACGGCGGCCTCGAGGTTCACACCACCGGAGTGAAATTCGGTAAGTAGTCGAGGACGGTCCGAGCGAAGGCTGATGATATGCCAGCACCATTGCCTATGTTCCTCGCGCAGACGCCGGAGGAGATCATCGGCCGGTTACTCGGCGGTCCCGGCATCATGCCGTTGATGTTGACGTCGGCGGCTTATCTGGCAATGGCCGCGCAATTGAACGCTGCCGCGGCCAACACCGACAGCTCGATGACCGAGATGGGCGGAACGTATAAGGGCCTATCGTCCGACCAGGCGCAGGCCGCGTTCCGCAATCATGCGGCATGGTTGAACGAGCAGGCCCTTGTGGCCACGCAGACCGCTGCATTGGCGGAACAAGCGCTGAATATTTACACCTCGGCGCAGTCGGCCATGGGGGTTGTGGCAATCCACCTCGCCGCATTTCGGGCCCGGGAGGCCGCTTCGGCGTTCGCCATAGGCACTCCGGCCGCGCCGGCGCTCCTGTTGCAGGAGTTGGAGTATTTAGAGATAAAGGTCGAGGCCACCGCCGTGATGGTCGGCTACGCCGCCGCTCTCGCGCCCACGCTGGCCGCGCTTCCGCCGCCCATCGAGGCCCCGCCGATCGTGACCGGCGGCGGCGGGGATTTCTCACCGACGTCCAGCTACACCGCACCCGAGTCGTACAACGAAACCACTGTGCGAACGCCGGATAGCACGACCACCAATGTCACCGATACCGGCACCGACAATGTCAACGACCCGACGGACACCACCAGGCCCACCACCGACCCGACCGACACACCGACCGATCCGACTCAGACCCCGGGCGACACCGCTCAGCCACCAGCGGATGCGGATCAAGCGCTGTCGCCGCTGGATAACGCCGCGGGTAATTCGACGATGGACGGTACCGGCGAGTCGCCCATGGATCAGCAGGGTTTCTACGGAACTTCAGCGGATTCATCCACATTGGCAGGTCTGAACGGTGGTGTCGGCAGTCTCGTGGCCCTCGGCATGGTGCGCGGCGGACTCGGCTCGATGCCTGGTGCGTCGACCGGATTCCGGATGCCGTCGAACTGGCTGCGCGGGCCGGGTACGGCCTTCGGCCCCGCGTCGAATCCGGTATCGGCCGGCCCCGGGGCTCGTGGCGGCCCGCCGCGCCGGGCGGTCGCGGCCGATGCTCGGATGCGGCGGCGGCGCCGCGACGAGGAACGCAAGCCTGGCAAGGTTTTCGTGCCGGGTGAGCAGTACGAAGTCCCGGTTCTGGAAAAGCCGCCGGTGATCGGTGTTATCGAATACACCGATCATCCGGAGGACTCGGTTGCCGATCAGGAAGTTCTGGTCGGTGTCATCGAACGAGCCGACGACGATGCGGACTCGAATATCCCTGTTCTTCCGCGGTAAATCGCCGAGGTCGAATTCCAGTTGATGGAGAGGAACAACAAATGGCTCACTTTACTCACGTCGACCCGACGAAACTGAAGACGGGTGCCGCGAATACGTCAGCCTGCCTCGGCGAGCTCGAGAGCAATCTCAACGGCTTGTCGAGCGCCGCGGATGAGCTGTACGTGGCCGTCTCGGGCGCCACGGGTACGGCGATCAACAATGCACTGTCAGAGGCGTTCGCCGCTGGCAAGTCGTTGGGCGCAACCCTGCAGGAAATCATCGACGCGTTGACCGAGACTGGTGTCAAGATCGACGCTCACGACTTGGATTCGGCAGCCGAGGTGGTAGCTGCTTCGGGTGGCGAAAACTTCGTCCCGTCGGGTAGCAATGGATTCCAGTCGGGCGCGGACGTGATGTCCACGCAGGCCATGTCGAAGGTCGACACCACCTCGTACTGACGAGCGCGGGCGTGGCAGTAGAACAATAAACCAGGAGTAAGAAAGGCCATTCCAATGACCAAGCCCATTCACTTCAACTACAGTGCCGCGGATGCGGCCACCGGCAATATCGGCTCGCTCACCGCGGCGATGAAGCACAATAGTGAGAACCTCCACCAGCTCCACGCCCTGCTCATCCAGGAATTCGAGGGTTCGGCTGCCGGTGGGTACACCGAGGTCATGAATACCTTCAAGGACAAGCTGACCCAGTACGACAGCCGGGTCGAGCAGCTGAACAAGAAGCTTCAGGTGAAGACCAACAGCGGTGGCGACATGAACCAGGTCGATATCCTCCAGGGCAACAGGTTCGGCGCGATCAAGGCATAACGGTAGGCAGTGGAGACCGATCCGATCGCGATCGACCTGAATGTCGATGCCGCGCTGCTGTTGCAAGACATGGCTGGCATCGACTCCTATCCGCCGGTATTGGCATTGCTACCCAATGTCTACAAACTCGACGACCTGGAACGGGTGCGCGCTGTCGTCGCGCAGGAGCTCACCGAGGTGGGCATCATCGACGGCGATCGCGTGCACCCGGTAGTCGAGGATTGGCTGCAATGCCTCTACCGCCCGGATATGGAATTGGTTGCGCGGGTATTGGATACCGGGCTGGACGGCGAAACGCAGGGCATGTTGCGGATGTCGCTGGTCCGGCACGGCGAAACGCATGTACTGGCGGTGCGCCATGATGACGAGGTTGTCATCCAGCCGGTATTCCAGCAGGGACGCCAGCTGGACACCATCTGCGCCGCCGTGACCGCCGCGCTGGGCGCTTGTCCGGCACTGAGTTTCGAGCCGATGACCGCATCCCAGGCGGAACTCGGCGAGGTGCCCGCTGATCAGGACGAATGTCGGCGGGCGTTGCTGGAGTTGGGTGCGCAGCCGCATACCGCGGGTGTGCTCAGCCGGGTACTCGATGAGGTGGTGCGGCGCGCGGAGATAGTGGTGATCGAACACCAGGACGGTAACGAGCAGCGGCCGAAGTTCTGTGTGAGTGTGCTCGATACACTTTCAGGACGGGTCATCGTGACGCCGAGTGTGGCGATGGACGGGGAAGTCCGATCGACCTACGCTCCTGGTGACGACGCCGCCCTGTATGCCGCCATCGGAGCGCTGGTCGAACTGTTGCCGGGCCGAAGTTGGTTCGACACCAGTCGAGTTGGTTGACCGCCGTGCTGGAGTTGTTGAGGCGCAGTGGTTACCGATGGCACTGGGTTTTTCGAGAGGACGACAGATATGGGCCGAGCGCCGAGTACGAATGGTCATCCGGCTGAATCCGTCCGGAACAAGGGCGGCTACGACGCCTTTTTCATGCAGGCCGCACCGGAGGAGGGGAGCGGATCGGCGACAGACAACGCGCCGGCCCGCCCGTATCATGGCTACAGTGAACCGGTGATCGGGGCGCCCGACCAGTCGCGGCCGCAGGGCCCGGCGGGCCAGGATGGCCCGGCCGAATCGGAGAACCGCGGCCCCGAGGCTGTCGAAGCGCGTGCAGCTGCCTCGAATACGTCTGCGTCCAACCCATCTGCTTCCAATATGGCTGCGCCGCACGAGAATTCTGCTGGCCCCCTGCCACAGGCGGCGGAATCGTGGGCGGCTCGTGCGGAATTGGAGCCGGCTACGGCGCGGATCACCACCACCGCTCCCGGCAGCACAGTCGGCCCCAGCGCCACGGCTGGACCCGGCACAACCATGGGACCCGGTGTCGCAACGGGCTCCGGCAGCGCCATGGGCTCCAACTCCACCACCGAAACCGCGCAGCACATCGACAACACCGCCACGCCATGGCAACCGACCACCGCGCCGCACCAGGCCGCGGCGGCGAACCACTGGGTGCCCGACCGGATCGATCGCTCGTCGACGGATTCCGCGCCGCGGGTCGAGGTGCTGCCCGCCGCGATGACCTCGATGGACCTGCTGGCCGATATCGCCGCGGCGAATCGGGCCAGGCTGCAGTCCAGCAGCGGTGTGCGTGGCGCGCTGAACAAGGTGGGATTCCGGCTGGGTCTCTCGCCCGCCGAGCAGCGCACCGAGGATCGTCGCGCCCGAATCCGCCGCCAGCTCAACACGACTTACCAGATCGCGGTGATCAGCGTGAAGGGCGGCGTCGGCCGTACCACCACCGCCGCGACCCTCGGCTCGGCCTTCGCGGCGCTGCGCCCGGACCGGGTCGTCGCCGTCGACGGGAATCCGGATTTCGGTGATCTGCCCACCCGCACCGCACCGCACCCGTATGGTCTGACCCTGCGCGATCTGGCGCAGGCATCGAACCTGGAGGCGTTTTCGACGGTGCAGTCCTTCATGTCGATCAACTCGGCCGATCTGGCCGTCATCGCCTCGCCGTGGACCGTCGAGGCCAACGAGGCGCTCTCGGGCCGCGAATACACCACGGCCGTCGAGGTTTTGCGCCGCCATTTCAATTTGCTGCTCGTCGACTGCGGTACCGGCGTGCTGGATTCGATAACGCAGAGCGTGCTGCAGACCAGTGATGCCGTCGTGGTGGTCACCCCGCCCACCGTCGGCGGGGTGAAAGGTGCGGTGGCCACGCTGAATTGGCTGAGTTCGCACGGCATGCAGCATTTGATCGCCAAATCGGTAGTCTCGATCGTGCATCAGCAACCGTCGAAGCCGGTCGTCGATGTCTCGGCGATCGAGAAGTTGTTCGCGTCCGGGCAGCGCCCGACTTGCATCCTGCCCTATGACGTCCATCTGGCCGAAGGCGGCGAGATCGACCTGCGCTTGCTGGAAAAGGAAACCTTGCTCGCCTTCGAAGAACTCGCGGCCGGGATCGCGGACGGCTTCCCGAACTATCTTGGTGGCACCGGTGGCGGCCGGGCCGCCGGAGGGTGGCGATGAGCACTGCCGTTGCTTCGCCGCCCGGCGCCGCGGCGCAGGCGCCCGCCGAGGTGGCGCGGGCCAGGATGGCGGTCCTGGTTTCCAGCTACCAGGTCGATGTGGTGGTGCCGACCAAGTTCACCATCGAGACTTTCATCGATGATCTGCTGGTCGTGCTGGCCAAGGCGATCGATGACGAGACCGTCGACTTCACGCCGCCGACGGGGCAGTGGAGCCTGGCTCGGCCGGGGGAGGCGCCGATGCCGCGCTGGCGCAGCCTCGCCGACCACGATGTCGTCGACGGCACGGTGCTGGTATTGGCCGCGGTCGAATCGGCAGAGGTGTTCACACCGGTCGTCGAGGACATCACCGATGCGCTGGCGCTGATCAATGAGCGCGAGTTCGCCGAATTCGATTCCGACACCGCGGCGATCGTCGGTTTGTCCGCGCTCGGCGCCGGAGCTGTCGCGATCGCGGTGATGCTGTCATGGGCGTGGACCGAGACCGGGTCGGTCTGGTGGTATGCCCTGCCCGCGCTGCTGCTCGGCGTGCTGTCCTGGAGTGGCGCCATGCAGGCGCGGCGCCGTGAGTTCGCGCCACGAATCAGTCTCGGGCTGGCGCTGTCGGCGATTCCGCTGTTGTTCGCCGGCGGTGCGATGTTGGTGCCACCCGCATACGGTGAGCCGGGGCCGTTCGAAGCGGCCAACCTGGCCGCCGGTTCGGTTGTCGCCGCGATCGCGGCGGCGGCAATCATGCGCATGACAAGGCTGGGGATCGCCACCCTGATGGCGGTGACGGTACTGGGCGCTACGGCGGCGGCCGTATCGATTCCCCTTACCTACCTGAATATTTCGGTGGACCAGGCGGCCGGCGGCGCTGCGTTTGTCGGACTGATATTGCTGACCGCCGCGCCGCGACTGGCCGTGGTGATCGCCCGGATCCGTCCGCCGGATCTGCCCGATCCCGGCAACGAGGTCGCACCGGCCACCCTGACCGATATCTTCGACGCCGAATCCGCGCGCGACGATGCCGATCTCGAAAGCAGCGAGGAGACCGAACGCCATCGGGAACGGGCCGGGGTCGGCATCGAGAAGCGGGCGCGGTTGGCGGTGACGAGTCTGCGCGGACTCATCGCGGCGACCTCGGTCCTGCTGTCGCTTGCCGCCGTAGTGTCGGCCGCGTCCAGTCCGGGCGGGATCCGCGAGATCGTGCTGGCCGCGGCCATCGCGGGTCTGCTCGCAATGCGATCGCGCTGGTTCCCGGACCGAGTACAAGCGATCTCGCTCATCACGGCGGCGGCCGCGGTCGTGGTCGGCGTCGGACTCGTGCTGATCGGGACCTACGGCAGCGCGCCCGCCCATTTGCTGGTCGTCCTGGCGGTCACCACGGCCGCGATCGCGGCATGTGTCGCGGCGGTGCAGTTGCCGGGTCGGCGGCTCTCGCCGGTGACCCGTCGGATCATCGACTTGGTGGAGTATGCGCTGATCCTGGTGATTCCGATCATCTCCTGCTGGATCATGGGCATCTACACCGCGATGCGGGCGATCTGATGCGAATCGGCGCAACCGCGGTCGCGGTGGTGCTCGGCGTCGCGCTGATCGCTTGCGGCGCACCGGCATTGGCGGTGGAGCCACCACAGGTGGTGGTCGGCGCGTCGCCGCCGGATGAGGCACCCGGCCCCGAACTGCCGACGAAACAGGACAAGGGCTGCCTGGCGGCCGGTGTGCTGAAGGACAGCGACCTCACGCGGGTACCGCCGCCGGACCTGGCGCTCGATCTTCCTCGGGCGCGCGCACTGAGCCGCGGCGCGGGCGCAACCGTCGCGGTCATCGACACCGGGGTGACACCCAGTTCCCGGCTACCCAATCTGATCGGCGGCGGCGACTATGTCGCGACCGGCGGCGACGGCCTCTCCGACTGCGATGCCCATGGCACTCTCGTTGCCGGCATCATCGGCGCTACCTCCGACCCCAGCGACGGATTCGCCGGTGTGGCCCCCGACGCCAAGATCGTCTCCATCCGCTACCGCTCCGGTGCCTTCAGCCTCGACAAGCCGAGTAACGATGCGCCGCAACAGATCGCCATGGACATCCGCGCACTCGCACGGGCGATCGTGCACGCGGCGAACCTGGGCGCCGGGGTGATCACGGTCGCGTTGCCGGTCTGTGTGAAGGTGGGAACGCCGATCGATCAGTCGATATTGTCGGCGGCGATCGGCTACTCCGTGCACGTTCGAGGTGCACTGATCGTGGCCGGCGCGGGCAGCTCCAGCGCCATGGGGTGCGAGCAGAATCCGGATATCGATCTGACCCGCCCCGAGGATCCGCGGAACTGGCGTGATGTCAAGACCGTCTCGGCGCCGGGCTGGTTCGGCACGGATGTGCTCACCGTTGGTTTCACCACCGCGACCGGTGCGCTGATGTCGGATTCGCTGACCGGTCCGTGGGTTTCGGTCGCCGCGCCCGGCACCGCGATCGAATCGCTCGGTCCCGGCGGTAGTGGACTGATCAACGGCGTTGGCGAACCCGACAAGCTGGTGCCGGTCGGCGGCGCGTCGTTCGCGGCGGCCTACGTCAGCGGCGTGGCTGCTCTGCTGCGGTCCCGGTTCCCGAACGAAACCCCGGCCGAGATCATGGCCAGACTGACGGCCAGCGCCCATGCTCCGGCGCGCGGGATCGATAACACCGTCGGCGCGGGCATGATCGATCCGGTCGCCGCGCTCAGCTATCGCACCGCGCCGCGGCCGCCCGTCGGTCTCTATCGGTCCGCGGTGCTGACCATGCCGGCGCCGCCGCGCGCCAAGGACCGGCGGCCGATGATCACGGCCGCGGCGGTCATCCTCGCCGCCATCCTGCTCGGCCTCGGCGCGAGCTACGCGAATTCCGCGGGCCGGAGGCGGCGGTGAGCCTTCCGAGTATTCGGGTCGGCGGCATCGAACAGGGTCCGTTCGGCGTCGCCGTCGTCGGCGGCAGCCTGGTGGTGACCGGACTATCGGTGCACACCCCGATCTGGGCGAGCGCCGCGGTGGTGACGGTATTGCTGGTAACCGTGGCGGTGCAGGTGAACGGCCGCACCACCAGCCGGTGGCTGATCGACTGGGCCGAGTACCGATTCGGCCGGGCCGACCGAGCCAGGGCGCTCACCGGTCCGGCGGCGGTGGAGGATGTGGAGGTTGCCGCGGGTGTCTGCGGCATTCGTGCCGAAGGCACCTGGCTCACCGCGATGATCCAGCTCGCCCCCAACCTCGACCTGCCGACGGTGATCGCGGAGAAATCCATCTACACCGAGGACACCGTGCCGGTCGACGCGTTGCGCGGACTACTCGATCAGTTCGGCCTGGCTGTCGATATCGACATCGTGACCACCGGACAGCGCGTCCGGTCGACCGGCAACTACAGCATGCTGTACGACCAGCTGATCGGTTCGCATCCGGTGGTCGGTCACCGCCTCACTTGGCTGGTCGTCCGGCTGGATATGGAACGGAACCTGGAACTGCTGCAGCGGCGCGGGCCCTGTGCGGTGGTGGCGCCGAAGGCGTTGGCTACCGCTGCGCATCGCATCGCGGGCCGGTTGCGCGAACGCAGTATCGCCGCGCACGCACTGCCCGCGACCGCGTTGATAGAGGCGACCAGGCTGCTGCACGCCGGTGTCGAACTCAGCGATCTGCGCGAGACCTGGACCTGCATGGAATCGTCGGTGCCTGGACGCTGCGTGACCAGTTTCCTGATCGACTGGAACCGGCTCGACGGTGCGGGCCTGGACGACTGCTGGTCCTGGAACCGCGGCCGCACCACCCTGGTGGTCAGTCTCACCGATGCCGCGGCCGGGCCACGCGCGATCGCGCGTTACATCGGTCCGCCCGTGACGGACGCGCCGCCGGACTATCTGCGTCCGCTGACCGGCCAGCAGGCCACGGCACTGCTGGCCTCACTGCCCACCGGCACCTCGATTCGCGCGGTGCCCACCGATGAATCCGGTGACGATATCGCCCCCGATGAACTCTTCGCGGAACTAACCATCGCGATCGGCCCCAACGGGCAGATTCTCGGGTCCATCAGCGGACAGCCACGACATACCTTGGCGCTGCCGCTGGTCGACCCGGCCCGTTTCAACCCGCGACGACGCACCATCGACGTGCACGCCGACCTACCGGTGGCCCAGCAGATCGTATTGCGCGCCATGGTGGTCGGTGCGGACGTCGAGGTCCATTCGGGACGTCCGCACCGCTGGTGGCAGCTGGTCGCCGCGGTCGGCGACCCGGAATCCCTGCGTCTGGCGCCGGAGGCCGGAGCTGGGGGCGACGGCGGACAAGCGAGTCCGGCGCCGTCGTCGGCGACGATCACGGTCTTCGACAACATGCCGCCACAGGCCTCGACCGCACACACCACCGTCACCATCAGCGAGCCGGGTGGACCGCGGCGGCGGTCGGTCGATCTGGCGATTGATCAGGTCAGCGCGACCGCGGTGGATGTGAGCATTCCGATGCGCACCGTCCGCGTGGATCTGATCGAGCCACGGGGCGAAACTCGGTATTTCGACTCCAACACTCAACAGCCCGCGATCACCGCGGGTGGCAGCGGAGCCGTGATTCCGGCCGCACCGCAGCCCAATGGTCATCGGACGAGCTGAGGGGGACGGTAGTGTCTATCAGCGTGGTTGTGGACTCCCAGCCGAATGACGGCGAAACTCTGCATCAGGACAGTGGGGAGGCGCTCACCCCGAGGCAAGCGGCGGTGGCCATCTTCTCGAGTCGGCTCTCCGAGCTGATCGCGGAGTCGGTGGTGTCGACCGAGGACGGGTCGACACGGTCGCTGACGCTCTATTCGCTGGCACAGCACCTGGAGCAGGCGTATCCGGATGTGCCGGTCTCCCAGTCGGGTCTGTACCGGCTCATACACGGTGACGCCGTGCCCCGGCTCGACCTGATCATCGCGTTGGCGCGGGTATTCGACGTTCCCCCTGAGCATTTCGTTACCGCGGAAAAGAAGGCGTGATCGGTTCTTCCCGTCAGCGGGAATAACGGCGACCCGGTCGACGGGCCGCTGTGGATAACATCCGGAACATGCCTGCCGAGGACCAGGGAGATGTCTTTCTCCGCCATCGAGGTGCGGTCCTGGATGCCCTGCTCTCCGATCCATCGTTCGGGGAGGACGGTCCGGCCGGGCCGGTAGCCAGCGGACCGCTCGTCGGTGAGCCCGGCCTCGGTGCGGTCGGTGATCCGCCGTCTGTGCCCGTGGTGACCGGTCTGCCGGTCGATAGCATCCCGGTCGAGGCTCCGCCCCCGCGCCGCTCCTCCGACGGCCCGAAGGCCAGTGAGCGGATCATTGCCCTGCTGAACGGACAGCAGCAGCCGGCTTCCACACCGGCAATGGACTTTTCGTCGGATTTCTCCGAGGTCGCTGCGAAGCAGCCGCCGCCGGACGAACCGATGCCATCCGCCGCCGGTTCGGGCCGGTCGTCGAAGCCGCGTGGCACCGAGGCCGCCGACCGAATCGTCGTCCTGGCCAAGAAGCTGAAGAACCCGAAGGTCGCGCTCGCTGTCTGCGCCGTCCTGGCGGTGTTGCTCATCCTGGCGCTGGTGTCCACTGGCAGCAAGGACGAGAAGCCGGCGGTGGACCGGATCGCGGTCATCACGCCGTCGGCCACCGCCGCACCGACCACGAAACCGGAAGCCGCCCCGGCCGCCTCCGGCACCATCCAGGTGAAATCCGCGACCGCGCACTGCCCACCGGGCAGTACGCCCGGCATGGACGCCTTCGGCGGGCAGCAGGGCAAGGCCTGGTCGTGCGTGCGGGCCTACAAGGTCGACGGCCAGGTGCTGAACATCGATCTCGGCAAGACCTACCAGATCGATTCGATCGGGATCGTTCCCGGCTGGGACAGCGTCGGCACCGACGGTATCGACCAGTGGACGAAATTCCGTACGGCCAGCCGGGTTTCGTATCAGTTCGACGATCCGAACAAGACCACCTACACCCAGCAGACACTGGATCAGCGCACCCTGGTGGTCACCAAGTTCGAGGTTCCGGTGCAGGCCTCCAAGGTGGTGATGACCGTGCTGGAGTCCAAGGGCGATCCGACGATCAATACCACCGCCATCTCCTCCATCGTGATCACCGGGCATTGAGATGTCCGTAGCCGAATTGGTCTGCCAGTACTGCTCGCATCGCAATACCGGTGCCGCTTCCCGCTGCGGGCACTGCGGTGCGCCGCTGTCCGAACGGCTGGTGGAGCGCGAGGCGCAGCACATGGCGAAGGGCGCCGCGAAGGTGACCGAGGCCGCGGTGGTGGGCGCGGAGCGGGTGGCGACCGACGCGGAGCACGTTGCCGCTGGTGCCGCGAAGGCAGTTGGGCAGTATCCGCGATGGCAGTGGCTGGGCGCGTTCGGCGGGGTGGCCGCAGTGCTGCTGGCGCTGGTTGTCTCGGTGTCCCGTTCGTGTTCGGTGATGCCGTCGTTGCCGGATGTCGATGCGGCCCAGTCATTGCCACTGCAGTTGCGCGCCGCCGCATCGTGTCAGCAGAGCGCTGCGGCGAGTTCGGCGCAGCAGTGCGTCATCCAGGCCAGCAATCCGATGCTCGCGGGCGGGATCACCGGTGGGCGGGATCTGACACTGACGGTGCAGCTGGATTCCTCGGCGCACATCACCGAGACCGTGAACCGTTGGCGGGCGGGCGGCGGCACGGTGCTGTCCGACGGGGCCGTCTTTGTCGCGATCGGGCCGTCGGCAACCGTGTGGTACGCAAACCCCCTGTCGGGTGTTCGCGTGGAAACCGGATCGTTCACCGGACGCGTTGGGGCACAGACCTTTCTATCGCGCTCCGGCCTGACGCAGTGACCGGTCGGCTCCGGACCGGTCGGCGAACTTGATCAGAGCACTTGACCTGGATCATTTTCACATGTCCAGTTTGTCACGTAAATAACGTGCCGCTATACAACGGCACGTTGTGTAGGTAAGGTGAAGGAAGCCGTACGGGTACGGTTCTCAGATTTCGGGAAGGCACGGGTCGATGGTGGCAACCACCCAGCAGACGATTTCATTCAAGCGGTTCCGCGATGATCCGACCGATCTAGAGGCCGCGTACTTCCGCTGGATCCAGCCGGGCGCCACCGCGCCGACGATCACGGATCGGGCCGAGCAGATCTTCCGGCACCATCTGGAGCTGGCGGCGAGCCGCATGCCGGGGGTGGCGATCACCAAGGTGTATCGCCCGGAGGACGGCAGCGGGCTCGGCGCGGCGATCCAGATCGTCAATGACGATATGCCGCTGCTGGTCGACTCGGTGACCACCGCACTGCGTCGGCTGGGCGCGACCGTCACCGAGGTCGTCCACCCGGTCTTCGATATCGTGCGCGATCGCCGCGGGCGACTGCGGGCGATCGCGCCGAAGGAGCGCGACGCCGGACCGGCCAGTGGCGGCCACACCTTTCCGGAGTCGTGGATCCACGTGCAGCTGAGTCCGTCGGTCGGCAGCGCACTGCTGGACCGGATCGACCGCGAGTTGCCGTCGTTGCTGCGGGTCCTGCGCAAGGTGCTCGATGACACTCCGAGCATGGCGAATGCGATGGTCGCGCTGGCGAGTCGGCTCGACCACATCGCGCAGCGCTCCGACGATCCCGAGGTGCCCGAATGCGCGAAGTTGTTGCGCTGGTTGGCCGATGGTCACTTCACCGTACTGGGTTACGGCTACTACCGCGGCGGTCGAGCCGAGTCCGGCGCTGAGCCGCAGCAGGTGCACGGCACCGGTCTCGGTGTGCTCTGGAACGGCTCCAACGTCGACATCGATGTCCCCGTCCTCGGCGGCGCGCGGCCGGTGCTGCGCCTGGCCAACGGGTCGGTGGATTCGCTGATGCCCGGATCCGGTGAGCTGTACTTCGTCAGCGTCGCCGATTACGCCAGCGGCCCGGCCGGTAATGGCGTGGGCCCGGTGCAGGGTGAGCATGTCTTTGTCGGCTCGTTCACGGTGACCGGCCTGCACGAGAACATCCTCGATATTCCGGTCATCTCGCGCCGGGTGCACCAGGTCATCGAATGGGCCGGCTTCGAACTGAATTCGTTCTCCGGGCAGGCGATGCTGGAGATGCTGCAGTCCTTCCCCCGGGTCGAGCTGTTCTCCACCGATGCCCGGCGACTGTTCGAAACCGTTTCCGCCGTCATGAATTTGGGGCTGCGCAGGCAGGTCCGGCTGTTCATCCGGCGCGACGGGCGCAGCGGTGCGGTCTACTGCCTGGTCTATCTGCCGCGTGACCGTTACTCGACCGAGGTCCGGCTGCGGATGGAACAGATTCTGCGTACGGAGTTCGACGGCGAGCAGGTGGCCTACTCCGCTCGTGCGAGCGAATCCGAGTTGGCCGTGGTCTATTTCACGGTGCATCGCGATCCCGACGCGGATCCGGCCGATATCTCCGAGTCCAATCGGGAGCGTATCCAGGAGTTGCTCTTCGCGACCACCCGGAGCTGGTCCGATCGGGTGGTGGCGGCGGCCAGCGGTGTGCCAGCGGTTTCGTCGAAGGCCGCCAATACCTATGCGGGCGCGTTTCCGATCGGGTACCAGCAGGAGTACGAGCCCGAGCGGGCCCTCATCGATCTGCAGCGGCTCGAACGGCTCGACGACGGTGCCATCGATACGAATCTGTACCGGCACGCCGAATCACCCTCGGGGGAGTGGCGATTCACGCTCTATGTTGCCGGCGAAGGGGTCTCGCTCAGCCGCGTGCTGCCGGTGCTGCAAAGCCTCGGAGTCGAGGTGGTCGATGAACAACCGCACCGCATCACCCTGCCCGACGGCACACACAAGTGGATCTACGATTTCGGTCTGCGCGTCCCGGCGGCGCTGCTGCACACTGCGATCGATGCCGATCTCGAGGCCGATCTGACCCGGCCCGCTGACGAGCCGCTGACCGAAGGCAGTATCCGGCAGAACTTTCCGGCGGCCTTCGCGGCTATGTGGAATGGCCGCGCCGAGGTCGACGCATTGAACGAACTGGTGCTGCGCGCCGGACTGCACTGGCGTCAGATCGCGATGCTGCGCGCCTACGCCAAGTATCTACAGCAGGCCGGATTCGCCTACACCCTGGGTAATATCGCCCGCGTCCTGCTGGCCCAGCCGACGATGGCACGGTTGTTCACCGAACTGTTCGACGCCTACTTCGATCCCGAGGGCCTCGGCGCGGTGGCCTCGGCGCGGGCGGCCGGTATCGCCGAGCGGTTGCAGACCGAGATCGACGCGGTGGTCAGCCTCGACGCTGACCGCATCCTGCGCGCGGTCCTCGGTCTGATCACGGCGACCCTGCGCACCAACTACTACCGGCTCGACGCCGAGGGCAACGCGCCGGAGTACCTGTCATTCAAATTCGATCCGCATGCCATCAGCGAATTGCCCAGGCCGCGTCCGCAATTCGAGATCTTTGTGTACTCGCCGCGAGTCGAGGGTGTGCATCTGCGCTTCGGTCCGGTGGCGCGCGGCGGGTTGCGCTGGTCGGACCGTCTGGAGGATTTCCGCACCGAGGTCCTGGGCCTGGTGAAAGCGCAGGCGGTGAAGAACGCGGTCATCGTGCCGGTCGGCGCGAAGGGCGGGTTCGTGGTCAAGCGCGCGCCCGAGGCCACCGGTGATCCGGCCGCGGATCGGCAGGCCCTGCTGACCGAGGGCATCGCGTGCTACCGCACCTTCATCTCCGGTCTGCTCGATGTGACCGATAACGTCGACCACGCCTCCGGCGCGGTACTGCCACCGGAGCGGGTGGTGCGCCGCGACAGCGACGACACCTACCTGGTCGTCGCCGCCGACAAGGGCACTGCGACGTTCTCCGATATCGCCAATGACGTTGCGCGCCAATACGGTTTCTGGCTGGGCGACGCGTTCGCCTCGGGTGGTTCGGTGGGTTACGACCACAAGGCGATGGGCATCACCGCCAAGGGTGCGTGGGAGAGCGTCAAACGGCATTTCGCCGAGATGGATATCGACACGCAGACAACGGATTTCACCGTCGCGGGCGTGGGCGATATGAGCGGCGATGTGTTCGGCAATGGCATGCTGCTGTCCCCGCACATCCGGCTGGTGGCCGCCTTCGACCATCGGCACATCTTCCTGGACCCGAATCCCGATGCGGCGTCGTCGTTCCGGGAGCGGGAGCGGATGTTCGCGCTGCCGCGTTCGTCGTGGGCGGACTACGACAAGGCGCTGATCAGTAGGGGCGGTGGCGTCTTCGACCGGTCCGCCAAGGCCGTTCCGGTCAGTCCCGAGGTGCGCGCGGCCCTCGATCTGGATCCGAGTGTGACCACACTGTCCCCTCCGGAGATGATCCGGGCGATTCTGCTCGCCCCGGTGGATCTGTTCTGGAACGGCGGCATCGGCACCTACATCAAGGCGTCCACCGAGACGAATGCCGATGCCGGGGACAAATCCAACGATGCCGTGCGTGTCGATGCGAACCAGTTGCGCGCCAAGGTGATCGGCGAGGGCGGCAACCTCGGTGCGACCGCCCTCGGCCGCATCGAATACTGCGCGAACGGCGGCCGGATGAACACCGACGCCATGGACAACTCGGCGGGCGTCGACTGCTCCGACCACGAGGTCAATATCAAGGTGCTGCTCGATGCGGTCATCTCCGGCGGTGAGCTTGCCGCCGAGGATCGCACCGAACTGCTGGCCGCGATGACCGATGAGGTCGCCGAACTCGTACTGCGCGACAATATTTCGCAGAACTTCCGGATGGGCCTCTCGCGCGCCCAGTCGGTGCCCTTGTCCGGCGTGCATCGCAGGCTGATCGCCGACCTCGAGGGCCGACGCGGTGTGGACCGGCGGCTCGAGGCACTGCCCTCGGACGCCGAGCTGAAAAAGCGGACGGCGGAAGGGCGCGGACTCACCTCGCCGGAGCTGGCGAATCTGCTCGCGCACGTGAAGCTTTCGCTCAAGGCCGATGTGCTGGCCGGGGACCTACCGGACAACGCGGCCTTCGAGTCGGTGCTTCGGTCGTACTTCCCGAAGCCGCTGCGGGCACGGTTCGCCGACGCGATCGGCAGGCATCCGCTGCGCCGCCAGATCGTCGCCACCATGGTCGTCAACGACGTGGTGGACCACGGCGGCATCACCTACGCGTTCCGGCTGGCCGAGGAGGCGGGTGCGAGCACCGATGACGCGGTGCGCGCCTTCACCGTCGCGGCCGAGGTCTTCGATCTGCACGCGCTCTGGCAGCGTATTCGGACCACGCCGATGCCGACGGCGGCGCGCGACGAACTCGAGCGGGAGACCAGGCGCACCCTCGATCGCGTATCCCGCTGGCTGCTGACCAGCCGTCCGCAGCCGATCGCCATCGGCGCCGATATCGCCCGCTACCGCGATGGTTTTCGCAAGCTCGCGGGGCAGATGCTGCCCGCCCTGCTCCCCGCGGCCCACGCCGAGGATCTGGCGACGCATGCGCGCGCTGCCGTCGAGCAGGGTGCGCCGGCGGAATTGGCCGAGGAAGTGTTCCGCCTCATCCACCTGTTCCCGCTGTTGGACATCATCGACGTGGCCGATATCGCCGAGCGGGATGCGGAGGAGGTCTCGGTGCTCTACTACGCGCTCGATGATCACTTCCAGATCGAGCGGCTGCTGACCGCGGTGAGCAACCTCGCGCGCGACGACCGGTGGCGCACCCTGGCCAGGCTCGCGTTGCGCGACGATCTCTACGATTCGCTGCGCTCGCTCACCCTCGACGTGCTGACCGCGTCGGAACCGAATGAGAGCGCGGCGGCGAAGATCGCCGACTGGGAGTCGGTCAATCGCTCCCGCCTGGCCCGGGCCGGTGCGTCGCTCGGCGAGATCTTCGCCGCGGGAACTCACGATCTGGCCACGCTCTCGGTGGCCGCACGACAGGTGCGCAGCATGGTGAGCAGCGGGGAATCCGCTGCGGCGGCGAGCGTTTCGGGCTGAGTTCGCCGCAGCCCTGCGGCTGCACAAAATGGATCCGCCGCCTCGGCATTCGTCGGGGCGGCGGATCTTTTTGTGCACGAGGCGACTACGGGCAATTCTCTTCGGCTTCGAGCTGGTTTCGGGTTGCCTGGTCGATCCAGGTGGTGAAGTGGGCGGCGAGGTTGGTGGGGGTGGCGGCAACATGTCGGCACTCAGGTGGCCTGGGGGGGGTGCCGCAGAACTTCGCCCCGGCGCTCAGATCCGCGCCCAGCCGCCGGAATGCCGCGGCGGCACCGGTTTCGACTGAGTGTGGTTTCGCCGCGGGTTCGGATCACGCCGCCTTCACCAGTAGGCCACCAAGTAGCACTCTGTGCATCGTGTAGCAGTTCAGGCATCCTTGAGGCATGAAAACGATCCAGCAACGCGACCTGCGCAACGACAGCCGCAAAGTCCTCGCTGCGGTCGAAGCCGGCGAGAGCTTCACGGTCACCCGCGACGGCAAACCGGTCGCCGAACTCAAGCCACTGACACGGCGAACCTTCGTGCCCATCGCCGAACTCGCCCGCACCAGTGCCCACCTGCCGCGCGTCAACTACACCGAGTGGCGTGCCGACATGGACGCGATGATCGACCAGGAGATCCTTGGCCGTGAATGAACCCGCGACGCCCCAACACATACTGCTCGACACATCGGTACTCATCGATTATCCAGAAGTCCATTCAGCGTTGCCCGAGGACGCGGAAGCGGCCATCAGCGCCATCAGCCTGGCCGAACTCGCGGCCGGACTACATTCCACGAAAGATCCGGTGCGGCAAGCCCAACGTCAACTCCAGTTCCAGTGGGTTGTGAAATCCTTCGACCCCCTCGCATTCGACGCCGAGACGGCCCACGTATACGGGTCGCTCGCTTTCCTCGTCGAGCAGATCGGAACTAAACCTCGAGGCAGAGTGGCCGACCTTCAGATCGCTGCGGCAGCAGTCCAGCATGCCCTACCGCTGTATACCCGCAACCCCGATGATTTCAAAGGGCTCGGCCCCCTGCTGAACGTCGTCACGGTTTAGTCGGCTGGCGGGAATGCGGTTGACTTTTCGCCGCGGGCATCCGCGATCTGGCCACGCTCTCGGTGGCCGCACGACAGGTGCGCAGCATGGTGAGCAGCGGGGAATCCGCTGCGGCGGCGAGCGTTTCGGGCTGAGCTCGCCGCAGCCCTGGCGCCGCATAAAGATCCGCCGCCCCAGAATTCGCCCATCGCCGGGGCGGCGGATTTTTTTTGTACACGAGGCGACTACCGGCAATTCTCTTCGGTTTCGAGCAGGTTTCGGGCGGCGCGGTCGATCCAGGTGGTGAAGTGGGCGGCGAAGTCGTCGCGATGGGCGAAGTGGCTGGTGAAGCGGAGTGGATTGGGGAAGCGGTCATTCGCTCAGCCGAACCAGAGTGCGCGAAATCATCTGGTTCCCAGGTTCATTCGGCCATTGACAAGGTCCAACCGAGCGTGGGTGAGAATGGGTTTGCGCCGCTACGACTTCAACCACGCGTTGATCTGGTCCAGGCTGCCGCTGTAGATGCAATCGTCGTCTTCCGCATCCAGCAGCGTCCAGCAGTACGGTGGATACTTGTCGCGAACAAGACGGTATCCGGCGCGCTCGGCCCGTGCCCGGAGCGAACGCACTTGTGCGGCAATCGAATCCGGTTCGTGCATCATGGTTGCCTTTCGTGTTGATTCACCACGGTTTGCCCCAGAGTCGGTGTCGTCGTGCTGAATCGCGGTGGATGCGTCCGGCCGCGACCAGTGCATCGAACGCGGCGTGCTTGCGTGCGCAGTCGTGCTCGCGGTGCAGCTGCATCGCGACATGGGCGTCGGCGAGGGTGAACGGCTGATCGGGTGGGCCGCACGTCCACGCTTTCGGCCATTCGACCGGGCGTAATCGGCAGCCTCCAGTGGGCCGGTCGCGACGTGGCCGGTTGATCGGCCACACGCACGCCACCCCGACCATCGCGAACGCACCGCCTCCGACGACCGCGAGGATGCCGTGCACCACTTGCCATGCGCTCACGGTGGTTTCACCGCCCGCATCCGTTGCTCGGGTTGGTCGGTAACGCCAGCTGCGCGAGCCCGTCGAGCACATCTTGGAACGTCTGGAGTTCGGGCATGCCTTCGGGCACGTAGTTGATGGTGTCTTTCGGGAACTCGATGCCGCGCCGGTGCGCGCGTTCGCGCGGGCTCAGCTTCGGTGGCGCGATCCGGCCGTGCCGCACGAGGGTGTAGTAGGCGGCCCTCTTCCACGCGCACCGCTCGATCCGGCACGCACAGTGTTGCTGCATCTGCGTGTGCGCCAACTCGACCTCGGCGAAGCCGCAGATATTCGGCGGGGTGAGCAGAGCATCTGCGTTCATCACGCGGCCCCCATCTCGACGCCGGGCTGGTGCTTGGCCGAGCGCGCCCAAGTGCCTTGCGGGCAAACGGTTTCCAGATCGAACCCCTCGTCACAGATCAACGCGGGCTGACAGTCCACGTGACCGAGGTCGAAGACGACGATCACTTGGACGCCGAGACCAGCTGCCATACCGACCACATACGCGATCGGATCGTCGACATCGGCCGGTGGCCGGACCGTGTACACGTGCTGGTAGCCGAGCATGTGAGCGTGCCGCTGAACATCCGAGGCGTGGCGTGGCGCTGCCAGCCCGGACACGTCATTGCGTACGAACCCAATGGCTTTCGGTTTGTCGCTCGCAGAGATCGTCTGCGGCGACGCGATGGTTTGCGTAGGTGTCATGGTTCCCCCGGAATCTGGTCGGTGTGCTGGATTGTGGGGCGCCTGAGCATTTCCGCGTGGCTGGTGCACTTTCGACGGCCACTCTCGGGGCGCATGTTCAGCTCACACCCATGCCGGTGAATTCACAATATTTAAGCGTAAATTCTTCACTTCGAAAAAACGTAGTAAGGTGGCGGCAGATTGTCATTTGCCCTGGTCAAAGCGAGGAGACGATTTCATGCCCGCACAGCCTGCCGCCCCATCCGTGCCTCGTCGTCAGGTGGCGCGCATCCTGTCGAAGCTGCATCGAGAGTCCGGGCTTTACATCAAAGACGTTGCGGAACAGGTCAACCTGCACCACGTCACCGTGACGAAGATGCTCAAGGGGCAGCCGTGCAAGCTCAAGCCGATCTACATCGACAAACTCTGCGATATCTACCATGCAACACCTGAGACCCGGATGACGCTGAAAGCCATTGCCGCAGAAGCAGAATCAGCTCGGGGCTGGTGGTATGACTTCAATGATGTCGTTTCGCCCGACAAGCTCGATGTCTACATCACCCTCGAAGGCACCGCCACCGCTGTCTCGATATACCAGAACGCCCGCATCCCAGGTTTGCTGCAAACCGAGGGCTACGCCCGCGGCCTGCTCCGCACGAGCCCCGACCTGACGCCGGAGGAGGTCGAGCGTCACGTCCAGGTCCGGATGCGCCGACAAGCGGTTCTCACCGAATCCAAGCCGAGGTTGGACGCGATACTTGACGAAAGCGTGATCCGCCGCTTGCTCAGCGACTCCCAACTCGCCGCCGGCCAACTGCATCGCATCGCCGAGGTTTCCAGGCTGCCCAACGTCAGTGTCCGGCTCGTGCCCTTCGACACCGGCATCTATCGCGGCACCGAGGAAGGCCACTTCATCATCCTCGACTTCGCGGGGACAGCCGGTCTCGAACCCGAACCTTCGGTTGCGTTCGTCGAAGGTGGGGCCGGGGGCGGCAACCTGTATCTGCAGAAGCCTGAACAGGTGGCACGGTATCGTCGATCCTGGGTCGACATAGAGCGGTCCACGTTGAGCGCGGCCAAGACCCGCGCTTACCTGTCCAAGATCGCGAAGGAGTTACCTCGGTGAACACCGAGTGGTTCAAGAGTAGCTACAGCAAGCAAGGGGGGGACTGCGTCGAAGTCGCCTTCCTTGACCACGGGATGGTCGGAATGCGCGACAGCAAGAACCCGACCGGCCCGGCGTTGGTCTTCGCGCCCGGCGAGTGGGATGCCTTCACTGCGGGCGTCGCGGACGGAGAGTTCGACCGCCGCGCCTGAGCCTGCGGCACACAGCATCCGGGCCACCGTACCTGTCCTGGCCGACCAGGCCGCCCACCGCCGCGATCGCGGCTCAGCTGGCGGCAGACCACCCGCGTTCGACACCACCATCTGCCGTGACCGCAACGCCGTCTATCGCGGAATCAACCAACTCGAACAGAACCACGCTGAACGAATGAGTCCTGTTCACATGCTGAAGGCGCCGCGGTGTCCCAGGCGCCGCCCGCAAGCGGTCAGTGCCAGCACGTCATGCCCGTGCGTACGGGTGTTCGCGCCGATCCGCGACGGATCGACCGAGGACCGTCCGGCAATGAGCATCGGTGTTACCGTGTCGGCAATCGTGGCCTGCCGCAACCCGTTGCGGTCCGATCGGTCTTCGATCGCGGTCGAATCGACCGGCAGGCCGGTCTCTGTCGTATGTCCCGAGCCGACCCGAATCGGGTCGGCATGCTCGTTGCAGTCACGGTAGTAGTAGCGCAGCACCTGTCCGTGGGCTGCCAGGCACCATCCCCGCCAGTCGTCGCAGCCGCTTTCGTAGTTCTGGCCGTACCAGTGTGCGTGCCCGAACCGCTCGCTCAGCGCTGCGCAGCGGGCTTGCCGCTGCTGATGTTCGCGGCCGTCCCGGGTGTAGTCGCCATCGATGTCGAGCAGCCGGTCCAACTCGTGATCGTGGCGATCGAGTTCCCCAGCGGCAACGGATGTTCCGAACACCAAGGTCCACCCGTCGAGCACCGGACTCACATACATCCGAGCGCAATCGGCGTGCTCGGCGTAAGCGGTGCGGCTGTGTCTCGCGTCGTGGCACCGCCAAGTGTCGGTGCCCATCGACCAGGTCACCGCGACCGGATCGGACAGCTCGAACGCATCCAGTACCGCCGCCCGGTCGGTGGTTTTGATGGCATACCAACCATCTTGCGGGACAAAGGGTTCGGGAACATCTGCCGCGATCTTGGCCTGCATCAGCCGGGCCAGCACCGTAAGGTCGCGTGGTTCTGGCGTGTCCCAGCCGATCTGGGTGAGCGCCGCTAGTGCGTTCCGCCGCTCGGGCACCCGAGAGCTTCTGACCCGACGCAACAACGGCACCGCGGAACGACCCAGGCGACCGAACGCGCCGATTGCCTCCTCACGCACCCGCTGCACCGGATCCGCCAACAGCGGTACCAGCAAGGGCGCGTACTCACGACGGCGGCGGTAGCCGAGCACGAAAGCGCTGTCAGCTCGTACGCGGGGATCCTCGCTGCATATTTCGAGCGCACAATCCGAGGTATCCGAAGCTGCCGCAATCCCCAGTGCCTGACAGCACAACTCGACGGCGTCCGGGGTCTGCGCGATCGCGAGTTGCACGATCAGCGCACGGTAGCCGACAGGTCCGAACCGCCGCAGCACCGCGATACCGCCCGAGCGGTCGATCCACGAATCCGGATCGACCAGATGGTCCAGCAACGGCTCGATCACATAAGCACCCGCGGCCACAATCGCCTCCACTGCCTCGTCTCGCAGAGACGTATCGGCGAGCGCTGCTGCCGCGGTTTGTAAGTCCATGCACCCGTACCTACCATCCGCCGCGGACAAGCTCGACAATCCAACCGACGCTGAAGCAGTGATCGAACCACTTCGAAACAGGGCCTAGGTGCGTCGCCGGAATTCCCATGGACTGCGGCACTTTCGGGTTCGACACCGATGTTTACGGTCGGTAGCATCCGTCGATATGAGCGATGGGGGGACGCCAGCCTCTGGACCGGGGCTCTCGGTCGTGCCCGAGAAGGTTCGTGAGGTCGGCAAGTACGTCTACGAATTGGCCGAGACATTGCGCACGGCACTGGATTCCGCAGCCACAGATGTGGAGGCTGTGGCCAACGGCAGTTGGACCGGTGGCTTGGCGGCGGAGTTCGCCGATGGCTGGAGCGATGTCCGCGACGGGGGCGGTCAGATCATCACCGCGCTCGCCGCGTTGGCGGAGAAGCTCGGTGTCACCGCCGATACCTACCAAGCCCGCGATGAGAGCAACGCGTCCAACACCTCGAGTTTGGATCTGCCATGAGCGAGTTCTCGGTGAATCTCGACGACCTCGATCTGATCGTGGCCCGTTTGTCCGGCCTTGCCGGTTTCATCAACGATCACCTCGACGATATCGAGGACAAGGTCGCCGCACTGACTGGAACTGGTTGGGAAAGCGTTGCCGCCCAGGCATATTCCGAAGCGCACCGGCAATGGATGACCGGAGCGCGTGAGTTCGCCGAGGGCGTCCGCGAGATCAGCGACGCTGCCCGCAAGGCGCATACGAAGTACAGCACGGCCGCCGACGTCAACAAGCAGATGCTCCAAGGCGGATAAGCCGTGGGTGACACCTGGATCATCGACTCCGGCATGTATTTCGACGCCGCCAAGAAATGCCAGCAGTTGGCCGGCGATATCTCGCTGGCACTGGCGCCGCTGCAGCGTGCTCTCGTACATGACTGCGGTGGTATGGCCGGGGATCACGAGAAGTCCGAGCAGTGGACGACCGCCTATGACCAGAACGCTCGCGACATCGTCACTCTCGCTGCGACCCTGTGCAACGCGCTGCAACGTTTCGGGGATGTGTTGGCCGCCAACGGGTACAACTGGTGGCAGTCCAACCGGTCCAAAGCCAGTGGCACCGAGCCGGCCCGCCCCACCGAGTCCGAACCGCTGTACGACTCCGGGATGGCGCTGCCGACCACGGCCAAGGGCGCCAACGGCGCCGGAATCGAAACCTCGATCACCGGACTGCTGGACCAAGTCAAGAAGATCCCCAACGGGGACGTCACCAAGCTCGGCATCGCGGCGGGGGCCTGGAAGACGTTTGCTGACAACACCAACATCACCGGAGCCGCGGACCGTATCAAGGGCGTCAACGCCAAATTCACCGGCAGCACTGACCCGAACATCCGCGACATCGAAGAGAAACTGACCACTCTGCAGCAGGCGGCGGAGCTGCTGTCCCAGGCAGCGGCAGCGCTGGCGGGACCGGTAAAGGACCATCACGACGCCCTCGACACCATGCGCAGTGACGTCCAAGCCGCAGTCGCCAGCGCTGCAAAGGAACTCGCCGGAGCCGTCCTCATCACCGTCGCCATCGTCGGCATCCTCGCCGTCGCCTCCGCAGGCACCGCCGCCGCCCCCGCTGCCGCCGGTGGTGTCGCCGTCACCGCAGAAATCGTCACCACCACAGCCGGCATCATCCGCACCACCGTCTCCATCAGCCGCGTCGTCGCCATCTTCGGCGCAGTCGTCGTCGCAGGCACCGCCACCGGCGTCTTCACCGCCATCCCCGACCTAACCCAAAACGGCATCAACGCCGCGCTTGCATCGATCGCCGCAATGACCGTCAAGATCGCGACCGACGACGATGGCGGGACCGGTAAAACCGCACCCTCCGGCACTACTGATACGAACACAACACCGTCGGGACGTCGGACGCCTGTGCCGTCGAACGAGGCCCCTGAGAATCAGAGGGCATTGGAGCGGGAGAACAAATCGGCCGATATCCTTGCAAAGGGCGGTTACGAAGTAGAGCAGAACCCCTCCGTCCCCGGAAATAAGAACCCCGACTACAAGATTGAGGGGAAGGTATTTGACAATGTCGCGCCGGAATCCAATAGCCCAAGAAACATAGGTTCACGTATCCAACAGAAGGTGGAGGAAGGTCAGGCGGATAGGATTGTCGTTAATTTAGAAGGTAGCACTGTCAGTGCTGAAAGTCTGAAGAAGCAACTGACTGATTGGCCGATCTCCGGACTGAAAGAGGTGATTGTTATCGACCGGCAGGGCCAGATCATACCCCTCTATCCGTAGTCTGCAGTAGAAAGGCCCCAGATGGCCATCGAATACGGCCTGTATCTCGAAACGCCGATATCGGCGCCACGTATCGCCGAAGAGTTTGCTCGATCGATATCGGAAGATTTTGGTGTTGGTGTTGGGGATGGATCTATAGATCAACAGATCCTGGATCCTGGTTTCAAGACAATGCAGGGGCTGTGGATTCGAGTCATACCCGGATCCCCGCCTGAGTGGCACCCGGTTGTTTCCGATCTCGGAATCACCCCCACGGTCCGAGTGGCGTACCGTATCGACAAGTTCGAAGATTCGGAGCGGCAGACCGAAACGATGATCGGCCTCACCATGGCACTGTTGGACGAACTAGTAGGGGACGCAGCGCTCACGCGAGATCTCGAGCAGGTGTGGCTGTTGCGCAAGGGTGGTGTGCTGTACCTGAATGAGCGTGATGACCTGTGGACGCCGAGTCGAATTGGCCTGGTTTCCTCCCCATACCAGCGGTTGACCTATACGTTTTCCAGCGAATAGCTGCCAGGTGGGTTTCCTGAATCACCCCGGTCGCGGTCGTTCTCCGAGTAGCGTTCGTCGTTGGCCTGAGGATCCGGCTGCGCACCGGGCGTTGTCGGACTATTTCGAGCGCCTCCCAGCCGACCCTGTTGCCGAGCAAACAACGTCGTCGCTTCTCAATGGTCGCGGCCTCGATTTCACAGGTTCGGATCTGTCTGGACTGGACCTTCTCGGGGCAGAACTGAGTGAGGCGACGATGAATCAAGTACTACTCATTGGCGCCGATCTGTACACCGGGTGGCTTGCCGGGGCTCGGCTCCGAGGAGCCGACCTCAGCGGTGCTGATCTTCGGAAGGTTCAGGGGCGAGGCTGCGACGCTCGGCATGCGAGGCTGTACCAGGCAGACATGCAGCGAGCGGACTTTGCTCACTCGGATTTCCGCGGCGCGGACCTGCGCGGCGCATTGCTGCAACGGGCGACGTTCTCTGGATCAGATCTACGTGACGCCGATCTTCGGGAGTGTGTCTTCGCGCGGACGCGACTTTCGGGCACGCGTGTAGGGGGTTGCCCTGTCGATGCTGCCAGCGGTTTAGTGGTCGGTCCGGTTGACGTCGGAGTCGATTCACCTGAGCTATTGGACGGACCGGACTTGCAGGTGTGGTTTTCTTCTCGGGGAGCACCGGGCGTCGAGGTCCGCCAGACTGCTTAAGTGCCATCTCCACCCTCTCCGGTCAAATAGGAGGAAGAATTGGGCATCGACGTCATTGTTCAGAATATGGTCAACGGCAGGGTGGAAGCAGTCGGAGGTATTGCTTCAGAAGCCTTGTTCGACATGATATCTAGCGCGCCGATCGGATCGTTGATGCGCGGTATTCATAAATACGCGGACGCAATGTGCAACTCGTATCAATTGGGCTGGTTCCTGGATGAGATTTCGGCCTTGCATCCGGTGGATGATCACGAGCAGGAAGTGATTTCTTTGTTACGTGAAGCCGCTGAGTCCGCAATCCGCTAACACGGATACCTGTGGTTCAGCGGCGACTGATAATCGCGAGGTGGCCAGAAAACCGGACCTACCGCCGATCTGCAAACCCAACGGCCAGTGGGAGGTCCTGGATGTGGGCTCGCTCGCGGGGTTGTGCGGTGTGATCTAGCCCATGCTTGAAGCTGACCTGGTGTCAGGTCCTAACGTGAGTGGTCCACGCCGGAAGAAGGGGCGCGCTCATGCAGGCGCACACGAAGCCGAACTCGACAACTGGCTCGACAACGCACGGATTATCCGGGTATTCGACAGTTATTTCCGCGCCCTCGACGAGAAACATTTCGACGAGCCGCATTTTCGGCAGATTTTCACGCCCGACGCAATGGACGTCCGCCCCAACGGTGCGGCTATCGTCGGTCCGGCGAATGGATCCACCTGGCCATTGAACAGTCGATCCGCACCGGCCCCAGGAACCTGTCCGGACACACCGACGATGCGCGGCGCATACAGTAGCGCGGTGGAGGCGATCCAGCGCGCTGAGGATGTATGGCGCGCGCACGCCCAATGGGCAGGCCGCTGATCCCAACGCTGGCCGGAGAATGCCGACCACATAACGGGCATTGAAAACGTCAAAAAGGACATTTAGGTGTCTTTCGTGACGCCTTTGATGGTATTTTTGATGTATGGGTAGTGCTGCAGATCTTCGCGTGAGGCTCGCCGAGCTGGCCGAGTCACAATGGGGGCTGCTCACCACTGCCCAAGCCGCCACCGTCGGTGTCGACGCCAAGCCGCCACCGTCGGTGTCGACGCCAAGCAACTCCAGCGGCTCACCGACCAGGGCATGTTGTTCCGGCTCCGCTACGGCGTCTACCGGCTGGCCGGAGTCCCCGACTCACCGGCCGAGCCGATCCGCGCGGAATGGCTCGCGCTCCAACCTGCCCGGACAGCAGGCGATCGTATCGGCGACGAGGTCCCCTTCGGCGTCGTCTCGCACCGCTCTGCGGCCGACCTGCAGGGCTTGGGTGATCTCGATGCCGACTACCTCGAGTTCACAGTCCCGACCCGCCGAGGCACCCGCAGCCCTGACGTTCGTTTCCACCGTGCCGTACTTACTGCGGCGGATTGGACGCTGGTCGACGGACTGCCCGTCACTACGCCGGTGCGCACGATCGCCGATCTCGCTGACGCCCGTACCGACGGCGGCCACCTCGCCTCGGTCGTGCGTGACGCCCTCCTGCGCGGCACCTCCGTCGATGGGATCGCCGACGCGCTACGCCCCTACGCCCATCGCTACGGCGCACCCGTCGACAACGGATCGGCCCTGATCAACCATTTCATCGAGCAGGCCGGGGTGCCTGAATCCTCCCTCGCGCTGACCGCCCCCTCGCTCGGCCCCCTCGTCGCGGCCACCACCGCAGCCAACCAAGCCCTGAACCAGCTGCTACACGGCCAGCACAGCGCCCACCTCACCACGTCCATGACATCCCTGCCTGCTACAGAAGCCGTCGTCGCTGCCATTCGCCAGCAGCTCGCGCCCGGCGGGGAGCTGACCGAGGCTATTCGTCAGGCCCTGGCCCCTCTCGCCGATACCCCGGAGTGGCGAAACATGTTGACGCGCATCCGCACCCAACTTCAGCAATCACTCGACCCGCAACAGTTCCCGACGACAGCCTCAGCACGGGACTGGGCGATCAAGCAAGTACGCGAGGGCATCAGCGAGGCTCTTGTCGACGCTGCAGTACGAATCCCCGAACCAGACCGCGACGCGCTGGCACCGGGCACAATGTCCGACCAGCCCGATACTTCCCCGGAGGCTGAACAGTGACGAGCCCCAGCCCTGCCGCGTTCAAAGCTTCACTGAAGTCCCGAATTCAAACTCAGGCCAAGCAGACCCGCCGACCGGCCGCCGCACTGCGCCGTGAGTTCTTCATGCAACGCTTCCTCGCCCGCGTCTTCGACGACCCCGCTGCGCCCTGGATCGTCACCGGCGGTGGCGGACTACTCGTCCGCCTCCCCGGAGCCCGCAGCAGCCAGGACCTGGATCTGATCCGCACCGACACCGAAATCACCGACGCCATCGACGAACTGCGCCGCGTCAAATTGCTTGGTCAGCGAACCATGCACACCGGAACCGCTTGATGCGAGTCTGGTCAGCTGGCGGCGGCGGTGCCGCAGGTGCCGCAGAACTTCGCTCCGGACGTCAGGTCTGTGCCGCATTCGGTGCAGTGGCGCGGTCGCGCCGCCAGCGGGTCGCCGCAGTTCGTGCAGAACCGTGCGCCCGCTGGGTTCGTGGTCCGGCAGGCGGTGCATACCGGCTGCCCACTCGTAACCGCCTGCTGCTGTTGCCATGGGTTGGTCGGCGTTTGTTGCTGGATGGCGTTCAAACCCAGTGCCGCGCCGAGGAATCCGTCACCACCGCCGCCACCGCGCGCGAAACCCTGGCCCGCGCCGAGCGCGAGTTCGCCTGCGGCGTAACGCTGGAAGTCACCGGCGAGCCGAATGTAGGTGACATCCTTGGCCAGTCGCTTGAGTCGATCGGCATCCTCGGGCGCCAGGGTGATATCGAAGTTGCCCATCCGGGGGATGCGCAGGCCGTACTCGTAGAGCGTCAGGTTGGTCTGTCGCACCACCGCGGCCTCGATCGGCTGCAACTGAGCCGACAGACCGAGCACCGGCCATTCACCCTGTGAAATCCCCTGCGTAACTGCGACTTTCATGGACTTCAGCAACAGGTCCGAACACCAGGACTCCACCGTCGCCGGCACGCTCAGGTCGGCGGTGCCGGCCAGGGTGGTGACCAGTTCGGCCGGATCCCGCACCGACAGCGCGAACTCGCCGAAGACCCGCAGCGTCACGATCTGTTCGCTGACCGGATCCGCGATATCGGCCAGCCGCCCGCCGAACTTGATCCCCGGAAACTCCCTGGTGGAGACGAAATACAGCTCGGCGCGATAGAAGTTGTTGCCGGTGAGTGAATCGACGAGCGCGCCGAGGACCGGCAGCTCGTCGGCGTCGATCCGGTGCCGGCCCGGGCCCATCGCGGCGACCACCTGCCCGGACTTGACGAACAGGGCGATCTCATCGGCGTTGACGATGGCGCGGCTGAAGCGGCGGATGTTGACATCCGGCCACTTGTAGACCATCTGGTTCTTGCGGCCCTCGGGGACCGCGATGAACTCCCGATCGAACCATGCCATGTGCGCGCTCCATCAGCCGAATACAGATCCAGCGTACCGATATTCAGTGGCACGATCAACCAACGGCCAGGTCAGGGCGGGTGTGCGTGCTGCGGCGCGTTTCGGCGCTGTTACAAATTTCCGATTCCTATTGAACGTGCCGTTAGATAGCGATACATTAAGCAGCGATATGATCGCCGTCACGTGAAAGGCTTCACCATGACAACCGTCAAACCCTCCGCGGAGGTGTCGGCGCCCGCTACGGACGCGCTGCACGCCGAGGATGCGGGCTACCACAAGGCGTTGCGCCCGCGTCAGCTGCAGATGATCGCGATCGGCGGCGCGATCGGCACCGGCCTGTTCCTCGGCGCGGGTGGCCGGTTGGCCAGTGCCGGTCCGGGTCTGTTCCTGGTGTACGCCGTGTGCGGCATTTTCGTGTTCTTCATCCTGCGGGCGCTGGGCGAGCTGGTGTTGCATCGTCCGTCCTCCGGATCGTTCGTGTCCTATGCGCGTGAGTTCTATGGCGAGAAGCTGGCTTTCGCGGTCGGGTGGATGTACTTCTTCCACTGGTGCATGACCGGCATCGTAGACATCACCGCGATCGCCACCTATGTCCATTTCTGGGGAGCCACCGAGGCGATACCGCAGTGGGCGATCGCGCTGGTCGCGCTGGCCATCGTCGTCAGCATCAACCTGATCTCGGTGAAATGGTTCGGTGAGCTGGAGTTCTGGGCCGCGCTGATCAAGGTCATCGCGCTGGTCGGATTCCTGATCGTCGGCACCATCTTCCTGGCGGGGCGGTTCGACCTGAAGGGGGAGACCACCGGTTTCAACGTGATCGCCGACCACGGCGGTATGTTCCCGACCGGGCTGCTGCCGCTGGTCACCGTCACCACCGGTGTCGTATTCGCCTACGCCGCAGTGGAATTGATCGGTACGGCGGCCGGTGAGGCGGAGAATCCGGAAAAGATCATGCCGCGGGCCATCAACTCGGTCATCGCCCGTATCGCCCTGTTCTACGTCGGCTCGCTGGTGCTGCTCGGACTGCTGCTGCCCTACACCGCCTTCAAGTCCGGTGAGAGCCCGTTCGTGACGTTCTTCTCCAAGCTCGGCGTCGACGGTGCCGGCTCGGTCATGAACCTGGTGGTGCTGACCGCGGCCTTCTCGAGTCTGAACGCGGGCCTGTACTCGACCGGGCGCATCCTGCGCTCGATGTCGATGAACGGCAGCGCGCCGAAGATCGCCTCGCGGATGTCCAGTGGTGGTGTGCCCTACGTCGGCATTCTCGCCACTGGCGCAATCGCTCTGGTCGGCGTCGGGCTCAACGCGATGGTGCCGGACAAGGCATTCGAGATCGTGCTGAACATGTCGGCCCTCGGCACCATCTCGGCCTGGGCGGCGATCGTGATCTGCCAGCTGCAGCTGTGGAAATGGTCGAAGAAGGGGCTGGTGGAACGCCCGTCGTTCCGGTTGGTCGGTGCGCCCTACACGAGTTACGCCACGCTGGTGTTCCTGGTGACGGTGGTCCTTCTGATGGCATTCAGCGACAGCCCCGAGCAGCGTGGCGCGGTGATCGCCATGGTGGTCGTCGTGGTTCCGGCGTTCATCGGCGGGTGGTTCGTGGCTCGCAAGCGGGTGCTGGCCGTCGCACAGGAGCGCGAAGGCATCACCGGGCAGTTCCCGGTCCTGGCCGAGCGGCCGCCGCGCAAGCGCGATAGCGAGACGGTCGTCGTCCTCGACAAGCCCGACGAGGAATAGCACCAACGATTTCCGGCGACCTGCAAGCAGTCGCTAGCAGGACCTCCGCCCCGGACGACGTGTCCGGGGCGGAGCTATTCCCACAGTAGGGAACAGGGCATGCGCACAATGGCGAGCAGCGGAACAGAATGGGTCCTCGATTCATCAGGCTCGAAAGGTTCCCATGCCGGAACATCCCAGCGCCTCCGAGAATCCGCTCCCGCACCCGTGGGCGAATCGGCGGATGCGCGGCACCGAGGTGCCGCGCCGGACGCCGCACCCCTGGGCTACTCGCGGCATGCCGAAAGCCGAGCCGTCCCAACGCCTACCACATCCCTGGTCGCAGCCGCGGACCGTGGAAGCGTCACCGTCGCAACTGTTCTCGCTACCCGGCGGCACGCGGCGGGCCGACCAGTCGACGCGGGCGACCATGTCGACGGCTGACCCGGACACCGGTCCGCTGGGGCTGGAGGAACTGGAGGAACCCGACTCCGGTCGCAGCGGCCGGTCGCGACCGAGCGTGCGCCGGTTGGGCGCCGGACTGGTGCCGATGCCGCGGGTGGCGCCGGTCGATCCGCGCAGCGCCATCCTCGCGAATCCCGAGGTGCCCGAACTCAAACGGTTCTGTTGGAAATGTCAGGAGCCGGTCGGCCGCCGCAGCGCCGACGGGCCGGGTGTGGTGCTCGGTGAATGCGGCCGGTGCGGATCGCCGTACAATTTTCGGCCCGCACTGGATCCCGGCGTACTGGTCGCCGACCAGTACGAGGTGCAGGGCTCGCTGGCGCACGGCGGACTCGGCTGGATTTATCTCGCGGTCGATCGCAATGTCAGCGACCGCTGGGTCGTGTTGAAGGGTTTGCAGAACCCGCTCGACTTCGAGGCGCACGTGGTCGCGCTGGCCGAACGCCAATTCCTTTCCGAGGTGGCCCATCCCGGTGTGGTCAAAATTTACAATTTTGTCAAGCATCGGTCCGCGCGTGATATCGCCGACGGTTACATCGTCATGGAATACGTGGGCGGGCAATCGCTGAAGAAGGTGCTCGATGTGCGCGCTCCGGAGCGTATTCCGGTTGTCGAGGCCATCGCCTACATCATGGAAATCCTGCCCGCGCTGGACTATCTGCATTCGTTCGGATTGGCGTACAACGATCTGAAACCCGACAACATCATGGTCAGTGAGCACGAGGTCAAACTCATCGACCTCGGTGCGGTCGCGGCCATGGACTCCTACGGCAGTATCTACGGCACGCCCGGCTACCAGGCGCCCGAGATCACCGAGACCGGGCCGACGGTGGTTTCGGATGTCTATACCGTCGGCCGGACGCTGGCCGCGCTGGCACTTGATCTGCCGAGGGACCGCGACGGCCACTTCCTCGGCGGCATACCCGAGCCCGATGAGGATCCGCTGCTGGCCCGCTACCCGTGTCTGTACAAGCTGTTGCTGCGCGCGACCGATCCGGAGCCCGAGCGCCGATTCCCGTCCGCGTACTCGATGTACTGTCAGCTCGCCGGGGCGCTGCGCATGGTGCTCGCGATCGACACCGGTCTGGAGCATCCCCAGCCTTCGGTCGAATTCAGTTCCATGCGAGACGATTTCGGCACCGATACGCTCATCGGTCAGACCGATGGGATCGTCGACGGTCAGTCCAGGATGCCGGTACTCGAGGCGCGCGATGTCGTCGCCGCGCTGCCGACGCCGCTGATCGACAGCGAAGACCCCAGTGCCGAATTGCTCGGCTCCCTGCTGCACGGCGAGCCGCGGCACGCGCTCGACGCGTTGCGCCGGGCGCACGAACGCATCCGGGCGGGGACGATCAGCGAGCCCGAGTCCTTCGAACTGGAGGCGCCGCTGACCGCGGTACGCGCCTATCTCGATCTCGGCGAAACCGTCCCGGCCTGCCAGCTGCTCGCCGATCTACAACCGGTGTACAGCGCGGACTGGCGCATCGAGTGGTACGTGGGCGTCGCCGCGCTGCTCGACGGCCATTACGAACGGGCCTGGCAGCATTTCGACACCGTGCACTCGATGCTGCCCGGGGAGATCGGCCCGGAGCTGGCGCTGGCCGCCACCGCCGAGCTCGTGCTGCAACATCTGGAAACCCCCGCCGAATCGGATCGTTGGCACCGCGCCGCGGCCGAGCACTACCGGGCGGTGTGGCGGACCAACCACGGCGTGGTGAGCGCGGCCTTCGGCCTGGCCCGTCGGCTCGCCGCCGACGGTGAATTGCTCGAGGCTGTCGCGGTTCTCGACCAGGTGCCCGCCGCCTCACGTCACCACGGGGTGGCGCATACGACCGGATGCCTGCTGCTGGTCTCGCGGCCGATCGCCGACATCACCGAGGCGGATATCTGCGCGGCGGCAGGCCGATTGGAGTCGTTGCCCGACGATGCTCGCACGATGCAATTGCAGGTCATCGTGGTCGGCGCCGCCTTGGAGTGGCTGCGGGTCGGCGGTCGGCCGCGGAATCCGAACCGGACGATCCTCGGGTTCCCGGTCACCTCGGCGGGGCTGCGCCAGGGGCTCGAAACGAGCCTGCGCGCACTGGCCAGGACGGCGCCGGACCGCTGGCACCGCTATCGGCTGGTCGATTTGGCGAATTCCGTACGGCCGCGCACGCGCTGGTAGGGGAGCGGCGCTCAGCGCATCCGCTGGACCACGAACGCGACGATGGTCCCGGTGCCGGCGAGCAGCCACAGCCAGTTGCCCGTGGCGACGGCGAGCACGACCGCGACGATCGAGATCAGCGCGGCGATGGTCGAGAGCCGTTGCAGTGCAGTACTGGTTGGGGCCGGTGGTGCGGCCGCCGTGGTGCCGGGCAGATCGGCGAACAATTCCGCCAATTCTCCTTTGGTGGTCGCCGCCGCCGCAACGGCGCTGCGTTCGTCGAACTCGGTCAGGCTCAGCCGCCCGGTGCCCAGATGGTGCGACAGTTGTTCCAGCGCACGTTCCCGTTCGACCACGGTAATTCGAGAAGCCTGCGCCTCGGTCATGTCGGAAGGATAATCCGCACCCCGGCCGCGCCGGGTGCGTTGAATTGCCAACGGCGGGAATAGTTAGGAGTGTCATTGGGGGTTGACACGCGCGTCGCGGAGCATAGGTGACCGACGTCACTGACGTATGCTTACCAGTGGGTAATGTTTCGATGTGGTTTCCTAGACATATGGTAGGGGACGTGGAGTACACGATCGACGAGCTGGCGCGCGAGGCCGGTACGACCGTGCGCAGCCTCCGGGTTTACGCCGAGCGTGGAATTTTGCCGCCACCACAGGTGAAGGGCCGCACCGGCTTCTATGGACCGGACCACCTCAACCGGGTGCAGACGATCAGCCGCCTGCTGGACCGCGGGATCAAGCTCAACGGGATCCGCGAGCTACTCGAGGCGTGGGACCGCGGTGATGACCTCGGTGACATCCTCGGCGTCGCGGAACCGGGTGCGCCGCAGTCCGCCGCGCCGTCCTCCGGTGACACGATCGCGGCGACCGAGCTCGAGGAGCATTATCGTGAGGTGCCCAACGGCCTGGCTCGGGTGGTCTCGGCCGGTCTGTACGAACCCGTCGACGCCGCCAACTATCGCATCGCCGATCCGCAGCTGATCCGTATCTTCGACCAACTCCTAGGGGCCGGCATACCGGTCGACGACCTGCTCGGCGAATTGGAGCGGCTGCGCGCCGACTGCGACCGGATCGCCCGTCGATTCATCGATCTGTTCCATCGGACCGCGTGGGAGCCCTACCGGCGCTCCGAACGCACACCGACGGACCTGGCCGTGCTCGCCGATCGGGTGGCCGCGACCCGGGTCCGCCCAGGGGAGGCGAGCGCGGAGCTCGTCAATCGCTTCATCGCCCGATATCTCGAGCAGGACAGCGAACTCAACGAGGCACTTCCGGACGCCTGAAGTCAACCGGCCCGCACTCTTCGACGGCTGGGCGCGCTTACTTCAGGGTTCGACCTGTGCTTTTCCGTGCATCCGCCCGGATCTACCCTCCTTCAACGTTCCCACGTGTGGTGATACTTGATCTAACGTGCCGTTAAATAGCGATACATTAGTCAGCGGGAACAGCACCTCCCGTCGGCCCGTATCGACGTCGGCCGGCGGGCGACCGATGATGAAGGAGACGTCGATGATCAACGTCAGCGGATGGCGCCGTGCGCCGAGACTTCCGGAATGTAACAATCCGACACGTAATGTCAAGGGTGGCACCAAGATCCGTGCGCTCGCCCTGCTAGCGGCGATGGCCGGGGCGGCGAGCGGACTCGGTCTGGGCACCGCGACCCCCGCGGCCAACGCCGATATCGGCGTGCGCTGCCTGTGGGACGGCGTCGGCCACCCGCAGGGTGTGGCGATCGCCGCGGGCGGCTGGACGTACCGGTGCCAGTCCGACTTCTTCGGCTTCGCCCGCTGGTCCCGCGAGGGCCTGGCCGCGGGCCGGAGCAGCGTGCACAACCCTGGGACCGATGGCAACCCCGTCGGCAAATTCAGCCCGGGCGCACAGCAACCCGGCACCGACTACATGGACTACTGCGTCGGCAGCCAGCTGATCGAGGGTCGCGAGGATATCTACGAGGCGATTCCGGACGGCCGTGGTGGGCTGTATTGGCGTGCCGCCGGGCCGATTTCGGTGTGGACCTTCGATATGGCCGCGAACCGGCCGGGTCCGTCGTGGCGGTCGTCGAGCCTCTGCATCGACGGCAACTTGACCTGAGTCTCTCCGACGCTGGAGATAGCACGGTTGATGCCCTCCCGGACGGCGGCACGCGATTGCGCGCGCACTGTCCGGGAGGGCATCGGTCTGTGTCGGTGGGTCTTGCGTTGGAAGTGTGCGCGCTTTCGGCTTCGGCAGCCTCGGTAGGGCTGTGGCGGGCGGAGAGGATGCCGCGGATTCGTTGCGGGGTAATGCGCGGCGTCGATAGTGCACATGCGAATGCGACCGCCGCCCGTGTTGGGCGGCGGTCGCATTCGGAATATGCAGAGCCGCAATAGGAATGGGTCAGCGGCCCTCGCCGGGAACCCAGACCCAGCGGCCGCTGTTGTCGCCGCGGCTGTCGTAGTTCGAGTTCGAGCCGGCGGTGGACGAGCCGTGGTCCTGGTCCGAGACGCGGCGGCTGCCCTCCGTGCGGCTGCTGTTGCCGTACCCGCCGCCACGAGCGCCGCCACCACTGCCATTGCTGTGGTTCCCGGGGGCCGCGATCGTCGATTGGATCGCCATGGCGGCAGGTGTGATGACCAGTGCGCCCGCGACCGTGGCGGCTATGACGACCTTCTTCGACTTGAGGTTCATGGTTACCGATATCTCCTTCGTCCTGTCGGTCCCGGACTATGGACGGTAGGTGTGCCGGGGATGCAGGTTGTATGAGGTCTATTGTGCCGCTGTTTGACGGCACAATCAATAGTGAACCGTTGCAAAAATATCTGCACCTTCCCACTCCTGGGGGCGGGGTGGGGTTTCGCTCAGGGAGATTGGATCGCTTTACGCAGGTAGTGCGGCGTAGCGCCCGGTGAACTCGGCACCGGTTACATCCGCCGACATCGGTGACCACGACCACGCGCATTCGTGCGCCAGCTGCTGTTCGGGGGCGGTGGTCATCATCGGCAGGATAGCGGCCGCGCCCACGGGACCTTCCCCGTCGGTGGGGATGGTCGGTCGGGTCGGTAGGTGAACGACTCGCTGTCCCATCCGCCGTCGAGTACGTCGGCCGGCCAGCGCTTGTTCCAGCCGAAGGACGTGAGATGGATGGTCGCGCCGCGTTCGCGGAGGGGCGTTCCGATTCCGGATCGTTCGATCGGGGGCGGCGGTTGCGAGTACTTCGCCACGGCGCGGGTATTCACGGTTTGCGCCGATACTTGCTGTCGCCGGGAAATTACTGCACGTCGTGCGGTGCTGTCCAGATCCTAATCTTAAGCGGCTGTAAAGGTGCGGTTCGCCAGCTGGCGGGGTCGCCGGATCGTGCACACAATTCCGTTGTCGGAGTGGCGGATCCGCAGCAGGCGTATCGGGATCTCCGCGGAAAGGTGACGACCATGAAGAAGATCGGCGAGATAACGACGAGCATAGCTGTGGTGGCACGGATCGCTATTATTGCCGCGGCGGGAACCGGACTGGCCGCGGTGGCGACCGGTGTCGCCAGCGCCGTGACCGAAAGCGATCGGGCGATCAAGCGCGAAATCGTCCCTGTCGTTTGGGACCGCTAAAAGTGTTCGGCTTCCGTTGGGCTCGGCGTCGCCGCACGTCGGCCCCGCGGATCCGATCCGGTCTGTGGCAAGAATCCGAGCACGACAGCGTGGTCAACGGCTATAACGTCCTCGCCGAGGTCATGAAGTTGCCGATCAGCACCTGGCGGTACGAGTGGGAGCCGGCGGATGTACGCCATCTCGGCCCGATGGCCCAGGACTGGCGGGCCGCCTTCGGCCTCGGCGACAGCGACAAGCAGATCTACAACGTCGATGCCAACGGAGTCGCGTTGGTGTGCATTCAGGCCCTGCAAAGGCAGATCGTCGAATTGCGCGCGGAAATCGACCGGCTCCGCAGTGAAACACCCGGCACCCCATAGTCATTCATATCGTTCTCGACCCAGGGTATTCGCCGCCTCGTAACGGGGCGTTGGCGAATATTTCGCGTGGTCTTTCCAAAGGACACCCCATGGCCGAGATTACGCACATCGTCGATGTTCAACTCACTGAAGAAGACCTTTCCGACGCACTGCGTGCCGACGTACTGCGCGGACTGACCGGGCCGCGGAAGTGGTTGCCGTCCAAGTGGTTCTACGATGCGCGGGGCAGCAAACTGTTCGAGGCGATCACCGAATTGCCCGAGTATTACCCGACTCGTACCGAGCGAACGCTGTTGCGGCACTGTGCGGATGCGATCGCGGCCGCGGCGGCCGAGGCCGGGGAACTGATCGAACTCGGGTCGGGCTCCTCGGAGAAGACGCGGCTGCTGTTGACCGCGTTGAGCACTCATGGATCGTTGAAGTCCTATCTGCCACAGGATGTTTCCGAATCGGCGTTACGTGCCGCGGCCGAATGGATCAACGCGGAATTTCCCGCGCTCGCGGTACACGGGGTGGTCAGCGATTTCACCAGCATGCTGCCCGGACTGCCGCGCGGTGGACGGCGGATCATCGTGCTGCTCGGTGGCACGATCGGCAATCTGACGCCCGCGGAGCGGTCCGAGTTCTTCCGGTGCGTCCACGACGGGCTGGAGCCGGGTGAACAGCTGCTGTTGGGCGTCGGATTGGTCACCGATCCCGCCGTGATGGTTCCGGCGTACGACGACGCGGCGGGTGTGACGGCGGAGTTCAACCGGAACATCTTGCGCGTGTTGAACAATCGACTCGGTGCGGACTTCGAGCCCGACCGGTTCGCGCATATCGCGGTGTGGGATGCCGAGCACGAGTGGATCGAGATGCGGCTCGAGGCGACGGCGGATATGTCGGTCACCATCGCGGATCTGGATCTCGTCGTCGACTTCACCGCCGGTGAGCAGTTGCGCACCGAGATCTCGGCGAAGTTCCGGCTGGCGGGATTGCACGCCGAACTCGATGCGGCGCGGCTGGGAGTACAACATTCGTGGACCGATCCCGATGATCGGTTCGCGCTGGTACTTGCCGCCCGTCGATGAGCGATCTCATTGTCCCGACCGGAGCGGCCCGCGCGGAATTACCCCGATTGCGTTCGACGACCGGGCGGTGGGTGGTCGCCGCCGCGGTACTCGGGTCCGGCGCGATGTCGTTCGACGCGTCGGTGGTCACTATCGCGATGCCGCGGATCGGGTCTAGCTTCGGTGGGGATATGGCGGACCTGCAGTGGGTGATGACCGGGTACACGCTGGCCTTGGCGTCGTTGCTCCTGGTGGGTGGGGCATTGGCCGATCGGTTCGGCCGTCGCCGGGTATTCGTCTGGGGGAGTGCGGGTTTCGCGGCGGCGTCGTTGTTGTGCGCTCTCGCGCCCACGCTCGAGACGCTGGTCGCGGCGCGGGCGCTGCAGGGTATTGCGGCGGCTCTCGTCACACCGGGCAGCCTGGCGTTGATCTCGACGCTGCTCAACCGTCGTGATCAGGGTGCGGCGATCGGGTGGTGGGCGGGTCTCGGCGGTTTCGCCGAGGCGGCCGGGCCGATTGTCGGAGGGTGGGTGGTCCAGACGGCGGGGTGGCGTTCGGTTTTCCTCATCGATATGGCGTTGGCGGTCGTCGTCGCCATCGTGTCGGCGAAATACCTTCCGGAGTCATGGGATTCGCGGGTGCGCCGGCCGGATCTGTCCGGTGTGGCGGCCGTCGTGGCCGGCTTGGCAGCGCTGACCTACGGGCTCATCGGTGCCCGGATGTGGATGACGCTCCTCGGCATGGCGCTGTTGGGGGTATTCGTGATCCTGCAGGTGCGCGGCGATCGTCCGCTGGTACCGCCGTCGCTGTTCACAGGGGCGTTTCCGCCGGGTGCGGGCGGGACGAGCACTGCCGACGGGCGCGTATTCACCGCCGCGAATCTGGTGACCTCCACGGTGTACGCCGCGTTGGGCGGGGTGTACTTCCTACTGCCGCTGCAGTTGCAGTTGGTCGCCGGTTATTCGCCGCTGCAGGCGGGGCTGGCGATGGTGCCGATCACCGCGATCATGCTGGTGTCGTCGTCATGGGCCGGGCACTGGGCGCAGCGCCACGGTGCTCGGATCCCGATGACGGTGGGGCCGCTGCTGATCGCGGTCGGATCGGTGCTGCTGACGCGGATCGACGGACACGCGCCCTACGTCAGCGAAGTGCTGCCAGGGACAATCGTTTTCGGCATCGGCCTGGCCGTTTTCGTGGCCCCGCTGACTACGGCGGTATTCGCCGCGGTACCGCCCACCGCGGCCGGGCTGGCCTCCGGCGTGAACAATGCGGTCGCCCGCACCGCTCAACTGCTCGCCGTCGCCGCCCTGCCCGGTGTGGTCGGGATATCCGGTCGCCCACTCACCGACACCGTCGCCTTCGACACCGGTTTCCGTGCGGCCCTGTGGATCTGCGCCGCCCTGTTCCTGCTCGGTGCCGCCATCGCCGCCGCTCTCATGCCCCGATGGCGTGGCGCGGCCGCCATCACGCCCGCAGCAGCTCCGGCAGCGGGGCCTGTTCAGCTTTAGCCGGATCCGGACCCCAGCGATAGCCGTAACCGCGAACATTGGCGATCAGCCCGGGGCGGTCCAACTTGATCCGCAACGCGGTGATGTGCACATACAGGGCGTGCGACACCGCGACGAACGCGTCGCCCCAGACACGGTCCATCAATTGCTGACGACTCACCGCCGTGCCCGGGTGCTCGACCAGCACCCGCAACAGCTCGAATTCCAACCGGGTCAGCCGCACCGGCCGACCCGCCACCTCGACCTCGCCGGCCAGTAGATCCACTCGAACATCCCCAGTGACGACCGTCGTCGTCGGAATGCGGGCGGTCAAGGGGATACGACGGGTGATCGCGTCGAGCCGGGCCGTCAGCTCGCCGATCCCCGACGGTTTCACCACATAGTCGTCGGCTCCGCTACGCAACGCGCGCACGACGGAGCGCTCTTCGTCATCCGCGGTGTGGATCACCACCGGCATCACGCTGACCTCGCGTAACTTGCGCAGCACCTGCATGCCCGGCATATCCGGCAGATCGAGGTCGAGGATGACCGCGTGATAGCGATGATGGGTGGTCAGCAGGTCCGCGCCGCGGCGTCTGCGATCCACCTGATGCCCACGCGATCCGAGCGCCCTCACCAGGGGGTCCACGGCACTGTCGTCGTCGACCACGATCAGACGCATAGCCAACACCTCCATGACTTTCCTGGCGAGAACTGCGGTAGTCCGGACGCTATGGGATGGGCCCGCGAGGAACATCCGTCACGCCGGACGTGAACATCCGCACCGATGCGAGGGGATCCGGTTCGATGACAATCAGGATTGTTCGATAGGTAGACCAGCTGCATCGGGGACGGCTGCGATCCGCTAGCGCAGGGTGGTTTCGGCGCCGTCGCTGGCTGATTCGGCGTAGTGCCCTACGTCGGTAGCCGGTGGCGCTACCCGATGTCCGGCGGCTACCTATGATCTTGTCCACCTGCCGCGATAGTCGACGCGCTAGCGCGCGCCTCGGCGACTACTGTGCGTGAATGTGTCTGTGCGACGGTCCTCGGGCAGTGCTGCGCCGCCGGCGGCTACCAGTGATTTCGTCGGTCGCGAACGAGAGCTGGCAAAGATCGCGACGCTGCTGCTGGATTCGACGCGCCTGATCACGTTGATCGGTTCGGGTGGGATCGGAAAGACTCGCCTTGCCACCGAGGCTGCCCACCGGTACCACAAGGCTCGGCGGGCGAGGGTCTATTGGGTGCGGCTGGCTCGACTGGCCAAGGGCGCCGACGCGACGGCGGTCGAGGACGAACTCGCGCAGGCGATCGTCGACGCCGACTTCTCCGGTCGATCGGCATGGGCCGCGCTGGTCGACACACTCACCCGCTCCGACGCGGTCGGCCGCACGTTGCAGACCGTTTTGGTGATGGACAATTGCGAGCACGTCCTGGACGGGGCAGGCCGATTGATCGCCGAACTGCTCGACGAAGTGCCCGGTCTCACGGTGCTGGCGACCAGCCGCGAGGCGATCGGATGGGTGGACGAACGACTGGTCGCCGTCGGATCGTTGCCTCGGGACCAGGCGCTGACACTATTTCGCAAACGGGCGGAACTGACGGGTTATGCCGTCGCGGATAACCAACTCGCGCTGGCGGATTCGATCTGCCGACATGTGCACAACCATCCGCTCTACATTCGCCTGGCCGCCGCACGGCTACTGCGCCAACCGCTACCGATGATCTTGCGTGATCTCAACGGGGAAATGACCGATCGACGGTTGCAGTGGTCGCACGGTCCCCGCGTCGGCGCCGATGCGCGGCATCAGGGCATCCGCGATGTCATCGCGTGGTCGTTCGATCTCTGTGCGGACAAGGAACGGCTGCTCTTCGAGCGGATGTCGGTATTCGCCGCGGGCTATGACATCGAACCCGATGACGAGGACCGGGCGTCCGTGTTGGAGGTAGGAGCCGAGCGGGAGGCGATCGAGGGGGTCTGCGCCGATTTCGACGACGATGCGAACGATGGGCGAGTACGGATCGCGCCTGAGGAAGTCGCGGGTCTGCTCGAGCGCCTAGTGGATCAGTCTCTGGTTTCGGTACACCGGAGCGCGACCGAAGTTCGGTACTCACTGTTGGAGAGTTTCCGGGTATTCGCCGCACAGCGACTGCGCGAGCGTTCGGCGGGCGCGGAATGGGCGCGGCTGACATCGCGGCATCGTCGCTACTACCGGGACAAGGTGAACCGAGCTCGAGCCGAATGGTTCGGCCCGGCGGAGCAGGACATGCTGAACTGGGCGTGCGCGGAGTGGGACAACCTGCTCTGCGCCATCGACAGCAGTCTTGCTACGCCCGGGGAAGCGGCGGTCGGTCTGGAGATCGCGATGGGCCTGATCGCCCTGCGCGTTCCGTTCTTCCGAGGTTCGCTGCGCGAATCCCGCCGCTGGGCCGAGCGGACCCTCCAGGCCACTCGTCTGCTCGATCCGGAACCGGTGGAGCTGCAGGTTTCGGCGATGGCGTTGCTCGGCTGGATCAGCATGTGTCAGGGCGTGCACGAGGATGCCGGGCGCATGCTCGATGCCTGCGTCGCCGCCTGTGTCGAGGACCCCGAAGTCGCCGATTGGCGCGCCGATCCCGTGCGCGATCTCGATCTGCCCGCAGCGGTGGAATTCACGCGCGGGTGCGAGCTGTTGCTGGTGGGGTGTGACGCGCGTGCGGTGACAGTGTTGGGTGTCGCGCGCGAGAAGTTCACCGCCCAAGGCGATCTCGGTGGTGCGGTGATGGGTGCATTGTTCGAGGCGCTGGCCGCCGGCTTCTTGGGCACCGCGGTCCAAGCCCTGGATATCGCGCGCCGTCATCTGGACAATGCCACCGCATCGGGGGCGCCGTGGGTGAAATCCTGGGCCGAATTGGCATGGGCGATCGCGTTGACCAAACATGGTGATACGAAGCAGGCATTGGCGGTGGGGCGCACTGCGCTGGCGAGTCAACTGTCGATGCGTGACAAGTGGGGTGAGGTCTGGGCGGTGCACATCCGGACCTGGACCCTTGCTCGGATGGTCGAGGAGGCGAAGTCCGCGAACGGCGCGGATCGAGTGCTGGCGTGGGCCGCCGAAATCGCCCAGCTCAGCGGTGGGGCGGCCGCGCTACGGCAGCGACTCGGGGTGGATATCGCGAACCTGGGTCCGTTCGCTATCGAAACCGCCAAGGCGATCGACATCGCGCGCGATGTGCTCGGGGACGAGGGTTTTGCCGCGAGCGAGCGTGAGGGCTCGATGCTGCGACCCGAGCACAGCGAGGTGGCTCGGCTGGCATCGGGCACGCTGTCGTTGGACAAGGTAGCGGTGGATCACCCGGTCCGGCGCAGCCGTCCGTCGCCATGGCCGGAGCTGTCGGTTGCCGAGCAGGAGGTGGCCACGCTCGCCGCGGCAGGCTGGACCAATAGCGCGATCGCCGCCCGCCGAGGCAGTTCGTTCAAAACGGTGGACGCTCAGATGGTCGCGATCTTCCAGAAGTTGATGATCAATTCGCGAGCCGACATCGCCACGTTCGTGCCCGCTGACCGGCGAGCTGAGGTAGCGCAGGCAGCCGCAGGTCGACCGGAGGATCCGAGCCAACGCAGAACGCGGCCGCGACGATCCTGAGCCGACCGCCGCCGGTGCCGATCGGCAGCGCACGGTCCGGCTATCGTCGCGGTGTATTCGAAGGTGCGGCAACGGTTTCCGACGCTGCGCGTCAGCTGGGCCCGGCCCCGTGACTCATCGGGCTTCCTCGACCGCCTGCGCGGCTTCGAGGTCGAGTACGGTCATCGCGGTGCGCTCGATGATGCCGAGCGAGATCTCGTCGGGCTGATACTTCGGCTGGATGGCGCTGTGGCCGATGGTCGACAGCCAGATGAAATACGGATACAACGCCTGCTGGCGGTAGGCCAGCCACGCGGTATCGAAATCGGGTGCCGGTGCGCCGCAGGCCGCGAGGCGCTCGAGGTAGCCGGTCAACAGGTCGCGCTCCCAGGCCCGGCGGTCGGCCACCGCGAGACCCGAGCTGACCACATAGGCGAAGTCGTAGGCCCAACTGCCACGCAGCACGACCTGCCAGTCGGTGAATCCCATGCGACCGGCGGCGGTGATGTAGGTGTTGCCGATATGGCTATCACCGTGCAGGAAGGTCTGCGGGCCGGTGCTGGCGATCTCGAGCGAACGCTCCAGCGCGCGATACAGCCGATCGTGTTGGGCGGGAAGTATGTCCGGCAGCACCGTCGCCGCTCGCCTGGCCCCGACCTGGGACCGTTTGGACATTCCGATCAGCCGGTCGAGATTGGCGAAGTGCGCTCGCGGCGGTTTCAGCCAGCGATGCCGCTCGAGGTCTTGGTCGTCCCAGTAGCGCGCGTGCCAGGTCGCCATGGTGCGCAGCAGATCCTCGGTCTGCGCCCGCCCGATCGGTGTCGCCGGCGTGCAGAAGCTCGCGCCCTTGGTGCTGACGATATCCTCGAGCAACGAGATCGACCGCCCGGAGCGCTCATCGACGGCGCTGTGGAAGCCGCGCGGCGCCTCGATATCCAGTTCGGGCCGCAGGTGTTTGAAGAATCCGGGCTCACCGGCGAGTATTCCGGCCAGGTCCAGGGTGAGCCGCTGTTTGAAGTCCGCGGTCGTCTTCGCGAACAGGTTTTCCGGCAGACCGGCGACGCGGCCGGCTTCGTTGTAGGTGACGTTCAGCTTCCAGCGGGTCGAGGTGCCGGTGCTCGCGGTCTCGCTGGCGAAGGTCTGCACGGCGGCACCGGGATGGCCCGCGCACAACACCGCGGTGAGCCAGTCCGCGGTCACCTCCCGACCGATCACCGGTACGTCGGTCGCCTCGACAGCCCGCGGGCGCACCACCGCCTCCCTGGCGACATGACCGCCGATGCGAGTGATTCCCCGCACTATCGCTAGCGCGGGACGGCGAGCGGTCGCCTGCGGCTCCAACGGGATCTCCTCTGCTCGGACGGCATTCGAACGCGTTGTGCCCGACCTGTTTTCCGGCGTCGAGCTGCGGCAATCCGGATGCTAGGGCAGGGGGGCGGCGCGAACATCCGTCATTCAGAACCGGAATATCCGCATCGGTCCGGCGAATACCGTGCTTATTTCCGACTGGGAGCGTTCGCCGGGCCCGTGCGCGTGCGCTTAGGATGCCCTTCGTGCAGGACTCGCTCGCTTCGGTGCTCGTCGGTCGTGATGCCGAGGTCGAGCGGGCGGTGTCGCTCGGACGCAAGGCCGTCGCGGGTCAGGTGACAGTACTGCTCGTCGAGGGTGAGCCGGGTATCGGCAAGACCGCGCTGCTCGATGCGGTCGCGGCTCGATACGCGGCCGATGGTCTACGGGTGCGCCTGGGTGCCGCGAAGGAACTGCAGCAGGATGTGCCATTCGCGGCGGTCTGCTCCTGGTTGGATATCGACCGCGGTACTGCCGATAAGCGATCGGACCCGGTGCGTGCGCTGCTGCGCAATGGGGACCGCGCCGGCGATGGCGCGGCGTCACACGAGTTCGCGATCACCGAGGCGATCCTCGATTTGGTCGACACCTGGTGCGCGGCCGGTCCGGTGGCGTTGATCATCGACGATGTCCACTGGGCGGATCGCCAGAGCGTGTCGGTGCTGCACCGGCTCTGCACCGTCCTGGACGATCTACCGCTGCTGCTGTTGCTCGCGGCGCGTCCGCTGCCACGGGACAAGGCGTTCGCCGCGTTGTCGGCCGAACTCGCCGAACGCCGTGCCACCTCGATCCGGCTCGACGCACTGCCCGATTCGGCGGCCGAGCTGTTGGTGCGTCAGCTGGTCGGTGCCGCACCGGGGCCCGGCCTGATGCACAAGGTGGTCGGCGCGGGCGGAAATCCGCTGTACATCAAGGAATTGGTGGACGCTCTGATGCGCGAGGACGCCATCACGATCGTGGCCGACACCGCCGACCCGGCGGCGCTCGACAGCGCTCTGCCCGTCTCCCTGGCGCAGGCGATCACCCAGCGGCTGGCATTCCTGTCCCGCCCGACACGGCATATCCTGCCGATGGCCGCCACGCTGGGACCGACTGTGCACGTCGCCGAACTGGCGGCGGTCCTGGACAGCCCAATCCTGGAAGTCTGGAGTGCGGTCACCGAGGCGACCGACGGTGGGCTGCTGTCGCGCGCCGACTCCGAACTGGTCTTCCGGCACGATCTGATCCGCCAAGTGCTGGCCGAACAATTACCCGCCTCGCTGCGCGCCGGGCTACTGCGCCGGGCCGGACAGATCCTGCTGGCGACCGACGCGCCCATCGAGCGGATCGGCTACTACCTGCTGGCGGATGAGAACGAGCTGGACACAACCACTCTCGACTGGTTGGTGGCGGTGGCCGACAAGCTGATCGTGCGCGCGCCGGAGATCGCGGTGAAGCTGTTGAACCGAGCGGCGAGGACCCCGAATCTCGACAGTGCGATACGCCCGGCGCTGGTGCGGTTGCAGGTCCAGGCACTGCTGTGGAACGGCCGCCCGACCGAGGCGGAAGCCATTGTCCGAACAGCGCTGCGGAACCGACCGGCCTACCGCGATGAGGTCGAACTGCGGTGGCTGCTGACGCAGACCTGCCATGCCCAGGGACGATTGCAGCACGCGGTGAGCGAGGCCGAAACGGCGCTGGCCATCGCGGATCTCGCGATCGAGGACGCGGGCCGCTTCCACGGTCTGGTCGGACTGGACAACTTCTTCCTCGGCCGCCTCGATGCCGCGGAGGCGGCGGCCGAGCAGGCATTGCGGCTGGGGGAGACCACCGCGAACCCGCTCGCCACCGGATACGGACTCATGGCGCTGGGGGCCGTGCGCTACACCCGAGGCTATCTCGACGAGGCTTTGGAGTTGAGCAGCCGCATCCTGGCCGTCTTCGAAAACGGTTTCGGCTCGGACCAATTCGATCCGTATGTGCTCTACGCCCACTGCTTGATCGAGCTGGATCGGTTCGCCGATGCCGAGGCCGCCCTGCGCCAAGCCATCGGACACAACCGGCGGATCCACGGTGTGTTCCTGGCTCCGAACGTGGTCGCGACGGCGCGGTTGTACTGGTTGGACGGTCGCTGGGATGACGCGATGGCCGAATGCACCTCGGCGATGGCCATGCCCGATGTCTTCGGTTACACCCCGGTCCTGCACAGCCTGGCCGCGCTGATCGGCATCCACCGCGGCACCTTTCTGCCCGATCCGGACGCCATTCCCGCACCGAACGACCAACTGGGCAGCAGTGGGTACGCCCAGTTCTATCCGTGGGTGAAGGCGCTGCTGCTCGAGACCCGCGGCGATCCGCGCGGGGCGCTGGACCTGCTCGTGGACGCCCAGCAGCGGCTCGCCGACGGGTTGACCGCGCCCACGTTGTACTGCATCTTCCCCGATATCGCCCGGCTGGCCGCCGCTGTCGGGGACAAGGATGCGGCGCGCTCGGTGGTGGTGGACGCGGACGAGCTGGCGGCGCGCCAGCCGACCGCCGCCAGAACCGGTGTCGCACTGCTGTGCCGCGGCCTCGCCGACCGCGAACCAGCCGCCCTGCTCACCGCCGCCGCTGCGTTCCGGCAGGCCGGTCGGCCGTTCAACGAGGCGCAGTCCTATGAGAACGCCGCCGCGTTGTTCGCCGCCGATGGCAACAGCGCCACCGCCCGCCGTGCCCTGGACGCCGCCATCGATCTCTACACCGGTCTCGGTGCGTCCTGGGATATTGCGCGAACGGTAGCGCGCATGCGGCCCTACGGCATTCGACGTGGTGTCCGCGGACCGCGCAACCGCCCCAAATCCGGCCGGTCCGCTTTGACCGACACCGAATTGAAGGTCGCCGCCTTGGTGGCCGAAGGCCACTCGAACTCCGACATCGCGGACCAGATGTTCCTGTCCCGCCGGACGATTCAATCCCACGTCTCCAACATCCTGGCGAAGCTAGGACTGCACTCGCGCCGTGAGATCGCCACGGCGATCGCGTAATACTGATCCGGTCGTCGCCCTGTTCGCAGCCCTCGATCCCCAGCGCATCGGCTGAGTTACGGGCTGATGCGGCGGCGAGGAGACTCCGTGTCCTTGCCGCCAGTCGTTCGGCATCAAGCAACAGCGAATCGACCAGCGCAACCGTCGGACGATATTGCTCTGGGACAGGACGGCGGATCCGGCCGAGAGCGCCGCCGTCGTCCCGCAACACGAACACCACGTTAATGTGTCGCCACGATTGGGAACTTTGCCCCGAAAGTCGCTTCTGCCTGCGGTGACACGGCTCGCCGTGGTCGATCTCTTGACTAAATATTTGTTTTCAAAGTAGCTTTGTAAACAAATGTAAATGGAGCTCGGCGTCAAGGAGTGTGCTGGCATGGTTCACGAAGACTCGGTCCTCGAGGCGTCACCGGCGGCGCGTCGCATTCTGACAATCGGGCTGCACCCGAAATCCCTTGACTACAGCCAGTTTCCGGACCTCGACGAGCCGAAGCTGCTCGCGCGCATCGAAGCCGGGAACGCCGCGATGCGTGCGGCCGGACTCGACGCGGTGTCCTGCTTGGTGGGCGCCGCGCCCGAGGACGCCGAACGCGAGATTCGCGCGCGCTTGGCCGACGGGCCGGTTGCCGTGGCGATGATCGGGGGAGCGATCCGGATGATCCCCGAGCACACCTTGCTGTTCGAGCGAATCGTCAACGTGTTGAGCGCGGCTGCGCCTGGAATAGTGTTCTGTTTCAACACTTCACCGGAGAGCACTGTCGACGCCGTGCGGCGCGCCGTACGGAAGTTGTAGTGTCGCTCGGCCTCTCGCCGGTGTCCGAGGCGGTCCACGACTGAGTCCATGCCATCACGGCAGTTGGGTGCGCGCGTCGGTGTGGGCTCGCTGAAGCTGTTCGGCGGTGAGACCGATGCTGCCGCGCAGATCGGCGCCACGCAAATCGGCGTCGGTCAGTGCGGCACCGGTCAGTTCGGTTTCGGTCAGGCGCGCGCCGGTCAGCCTGGCCCGAGTGAGATCGGTCGCGGTGAGATCGGCCCGCTCGAGGATGCAGTTGGTGAGGTCGGCGGTGGTCAGTGTCGCGCCGCGCAGGGTTGCGGCGGTCAGTTCGGTATGTGCGAGATCCGCGCCGGTCAGGCGCGCGCCGGTCGAGTTCGCCCGTGGGATTCGAATACGGGACAGGTTCAGCGGCGGCTCGTCTGCAGAGTATTTGTGTCGACGGATAGCGGCCAGGGTTGCGGCGATATCGGCCGGTGGCTGCTCTTCGGGATCCGGGCGTGAATCTGCGCCCGCGTGCTGGCGTAGGTAGACGGCGCAGGTTTCCAGGACGCGGATGCGGTCGACAGGGGTAGTCAACTGAGAGTGATCTGCCGACTTCGACATTTACCGTCGTGGTCGGCAGATTTATCGCTATGGCACCGTCCGGTACGGATATTTCCGTACGACCCGACGGATGTTCCCGCCTGTGGCAATGCCTTAACGTTCACCGTATTCGGGCCCATGACGTTGCCGACACCTCATAACCGCGATGAAAAGAACGCTCACATGGATATACGCTGATGGTCGGAAGCAAGACCAAAGGTCCACCGATGCCCGTGGTCAGGGCCGTCGAGCGCGTCGAAGCAGTGAGCGCCGACGAGAAAATGCCAAGTACTGCTGGCGACGCGGTGACTCGTTTCGATCCGCACGATATTGCGACTCTGTTGGATCCGTATTCGGTGTACGCCCGCTATCGCGAGATGGACCCGGTGCACAGCCGTTTGATGGTAAGCGGATAGCATTGCAAGTCGATCTGATCCTCGGTCCCACCGGGACGGGTAAGACTGCTGCCTCGGTTCGACTGGCCCACGTCACCGGAGCCCCAGTCGTGGTTCTGGATCGTTTCCAGTGTTTTCGAGATTTGGCTGTGGTCAGCGGCCGCCCGACCGCCGGGGAGCTGGCTGGGACCCGGCGAATCTATCTTGACGATCGAACATTGTCCCTCGGGGAGCTGGGTGCCGAAAGCGCGTTCTCGGAGCTGGTGCGAACGACGAGCGGGCTGGTGCGGACTCATCCGTTGGTGATCATGGAAGGCGGTTCGATCTCGCTCTGTCGGCTCGTTGCCGAGCGTGCGGAGCAACTCGGGTGGCAGATGAGTGTCGAAGTCAAACTCGCGCAACCGAACTCGCCCGCCTACCTCGCCAGGGTCAGGCGTCGGGTGGTTGCGATGCTTGCGGCGCGGCCATCGTTGCTCGATGAACTCGTCAAGGCTTGGCAGCACGTCGATCGACGGGAGTTCATTGCGTCGATCTGCGGTTTCGATGCGGTGCTGGACTGGTGCGCGGAAAACGATCGGCAGCCGTCTGAATTCGATCTCTCACCCAGCGAGACAGCCGTACTCGTCGATCGAATCGTTGCGTCGCATTCGCGATACGCGCAGCTGCAGATGAAAGCTCTGCACGAATTGGGATTGCACTGAGGGCTCACCAACGGCGCCATATTCCGCAGCTCGGTCCCCGTAGCCCGCGTTCGACAACAAGACCAGCTCCCTGAAGTACGTCAGGCCCTAAGTTAGCCTCCGATCCACCGACGGCCTCGCCGCTGCCGGTGCGCAGTGTCACTCGGGCCTACCGCCGACGCGGCGGGGAGTGGTCCGCGGTTGCGCCGCGGCCATGCTGATCGTCCTGCTGGACAACTGAATTCGGGTCCGGGCCGAGCGTCCGCGTGTGGCGAGGGGCATTGCCGCGAGTTCGCCGTCCACACCGCGGATTCCGGCGAAGGTGTTCGCTGCATCGATACCGAAATCGTTTCCGGGAGTGTGCCGTATCGGGTCGACTCGATTGCGGCATCGACGACCGTGGCCGGTGCCGCGAGCAGGCGTTCGGGCAGGAAGCTGGTCGTGCTGGCGAGCTGTCGGATTACGATGATCGCCGGCGGGCTGATCAGCCGGACCCATCCTACGCCGGGAGTCGCGGCCGGCCGCGGGCAGGCGTCGTCCGAAATGCAAGTGGAGACAACGCGTTTCCTCTCGGAGAGCCGGCAGGCATCGGCGTGGCCGAGCGGTCGGTCGGCTCGAGACCGGCGACAAGGGCGCGTGAGGTCAGTGATTCGAATCGGGGTGATTTTGAGCCCGCGAATCGGCCTCCCTCGATTGGGAAACTCCGTGATCCGGCGCGGGTACACCGTCAGCTGAATCGCATGCGTGATCTGGGCGATCGCGAACATCCAGCGCGCATTCAGGTCCGCGAAGAGGTCGTGCACCTCGGTGTCGGCTGGATCGTCCAGCGTCCGTCCGCTCGCATCGAATGCTCGAAGTTTCGGTGCAGTCGCGCGAACGATCGTAGCCCGTGGGCCCGCTATAGCGGCGCCGCGTCGGTGCCGATCACCCTGGCGTCGCCTGGCGAGTGTTGGGCATGTTCAAGGCTTTTCGACCAGCGCTCGCACCCACCGCCGACTGGGTTCGAGATAGCGCTGACGAGCCTCGGCAAACAACTGGACGCTGGCGGGTCCCGGCCAGTCGTGGGGCAGCATCTCGTCGGGCAGTCCGGGGTCGAGATAGGGGATGATCCGCCACTCGTCGAGCATCGGGATGAAGTGCGCGAAGGCATTTCGGTCGCTGGTGTCGTCGAGGTCGAGGATATGGCGATGCTGTTCGTGGAAGCCGCGGTGCTTGGCCGCCAGATCGTTCAGGTCCCACCACTGCGCGGCGGCCTCCCGCAGTGTGCCGGGAACGGCGGGGTCGGTGGCGCGGAACGAGGTCACGTAGCGGTCGAGTTCCAGTGCCGTGACGATCGCGGCTGCCTCCGCCGCGAGATACTCCGGGTAGATCCACAGCCCCGCCGACGCCGTGCCACAGCCGATCGAGGACAGTCGTCGCCGAAGCTGGTGTCGCGCAGCACGTTCGGATTCCGGGATACCGAACGACAGCAGTCGCCACCCGTCCTCCGGGGTCATCTGGCGGAATCCGAAGATTCGCGGGTCGCCTCGCTCGAACATCGCGATCGCGGCGTCGGTCAGGGCGTAACCATTACGCCCGCCGCGACTTTCGGCGCGCAGCACGCCTTTGCCCTTCAGTCGGGTCACTGTAGTGCGGGTGGTCTGCGCTGGAACGCCCAGCAGGGCGAGCAGTTCGGTGAAGTCCGCGATCGCGATCCATCCGCCGAGGTCGCGGACGAATGCGCCGAGCACCGTGCGAGCCAGGGATGTCGCGCTACCCGGCCGGGCATCCAGATCGTCGAGGACCGCGCCCGCGATCGCTCGGTCAGTGCGCGGCGAGTTCATCGCGGATAGCGCTCACTCCGGCGAACACTTCGCCGAATGTCGTACTCAGCGGACTCAGCCCGAGTCGTATCCCTTGGGGCGGACGGAAATCGGGGATCACGCCGCGTTGCCACAGTCGTGCGGTGATCTCCCGGAATCGCGGATGATCGATCGTCACGTGTCCGCCTCGGCGAGCGGCGTCCAGCGGCGAGGACACCTGGACCCCGAGTGGGAGCAGCCAGCTCCGGGTGAGTTCGAGAGCGAATTCGGTGAGTGCCACCGACTTCGCCCGCACGGCCGTCATACCGACTTCCTCGATCAGGTCGAGGGTGTCCTGGATCGGGATCATGCCGACGATGGCGGGCGTGCCGCTGATCACCCGTCGAATCCCGGCGGCGGGGACGTAGCCCTGTGCCATCTCGAACGGGTTCTCCCGGCCCATCCAGCCCCAGATCGGTTGCCCGAATTCGGCCTGATGTGCCGCGGCGACGTAGGCGAATGCGGGCGCACCGGGGCCGCCGTTGAGGTATTTGTAGGTGCAGCCGACCGCGAAATCGACTGCCCACGTGTCGAGTTCGATCTCCACCGACCCGACCGAATGGCACAGGTCGAGCAGCAGCAGTGCTCCGGCATCGTGGGCGGCGGCGCTGATCGCGGGGGCGTCGAGGAGATATCCGGACCGGTAGGCGACATGGCTGAGCACGACGAGTGCGGTGCGTTCGGAGACGGCGTCGACGACATCGCGTGCGCTGACGCCACCGGCAGCATCGGGTTCGATCCACCGCAGCGTCAGTCCGAGCTCGGTCGATATCGACTCGAGCAGATAGCGGTCGGTAGGAAAGTTGTCCCGGTCGAGCACGATCTCGGTGCGATCGGGCCGCAGTGCCAGCGCGCCGCGGGCGAGCTTGTACAGCAGCACGGTCGTGGAGTCACCGACCGTGGTCTGCCCGGCGGCCGCGCCCAGCACCGCGGCGCCGATGCGGTCGCCGATGGTCAGCGGCAGATCGAACCACTGCTCGTCCCAGCCGCGAATGAGGCGACCACCCCACCCGGCGGTGACGAAATCAGCGAGTCGTCGTGCGGTCGCCCTGGTGGGACGTCCGAGGGAATTGCCGTCGAGGTAGGCGACGACCTGTGGGTCGTCACTACCGAGGAACAGCGCGGGATAGTCGCGCAACGGATCGCTGCGGTCGAGTTCCAGTGCGCGTGTGGCGAAGTCGGTCATCAATGCCCGGTCCAGGTGCGCACGGCGAACAGTTCGGGGAAGAAGGTGTGGTCGAGTGCGCGTCGCAGGAACCCGGCACCGCTGGATCCGCCTGTCCCGCCGCTACTTCCGATGACGCGCAGCACGGTGCGCAGATGCCGGAATCGCCACAGCTGGAAGTTCTCCTCGAGGTCGACCAGCTCCTCGAAGGCCTCGTAGGTCGACCAATGTTGTTCCGGGGCTTCGTAAATGGACTGCACCAGCGTCAGTAGCTCCGGGTCGAGGACGTGCGGCTCGGTGACGTCGCGGTCCAGTGTGGAGCGGGGGACGTCGAGCCCGGTGCGGGCGAGGTGTCGCCAGAGCGCGTCGTAGAGGGTCGGCTCGCGTAGGAGCGTGGCCAGCTCCTCGTGCGCTGCGGGAGCGGATTCGAAGACCGGCAGGACCGCCGCGTTCTTGTTGCCGAGGATGAACTCGATGGCACGGTATTGATGGGACTGGAAGCCCGACGAATTCCCGAGAAAGTCACGGAACTGGGCATATTCGGTGGGCGTCAGCGTCGCCAGCACGGACCACTGCTCGGTCAGGGTCTGCTGGATGTGCTTCACCCGTGCGATGCCCTTGAGTGCGACACCGATGTCGTCGGCATCCAAAGCCGCACGTGCGGCCCGTATTTCGTGCAGTACCAGCTTGAGCCACAACTCGGTGGTCTGGTGCTGAATGATGAACAGCAATTCGTCGTGCCGCTCCGGTCGGCTGACCGGATGCTGGGCGCTGAGCAGGGTATCGAGATCGAGGTAAGCGCCATAGCTCATGCGCGAGCCGAAATCGGTGACGATGTCCTGTTCTAGCGCAGGCGTTTTGTGGTTCGGGGTCATCAGGAGCCTCATCGTCGTACTGCGGTATCCGAACCATCATATTACATAATCATGACGGACGCTAGAACGATGTAACTTCGGCGGAATGTAGTGACGGCGCACACTGTGTGAACCGATGGTCGCGGTAGTTCGTAGTAAGGGGGACGAGATGCGGTGTGCCGCATCGACAAACGATGGAGGATGCGAAACATGAGTTCAGCCAAAAGTTTTCAGCGTGCCCAGGTATCGGTCGCGGCAGCCGCGGTCGTACTCGCGGGCCTGCTGAGTGCCTGTGGCAGTGATAAGGACGGCGCGCCCACGCCCGCCGCGCAGGTGGCATCGACCGCGGTGTCCGCCGCGTCCGCACCCGCGGCGGGACAGGCCCCCGCGGTAGCGAAGACGCAGGGCTGGCTGAAGATCTACGGCGGCGCGGCCCCCGCCGGGACCGCGAACGCGGTGCAGCTGAATGTGGCCAGCAACGCGAGCATCGGACAGTACGTATCGGACGGATCCGGGCGGTCGCTGTACCGATTCGACAAGGACACCGCGAACCCGTCGGCCTCCAACTGCGCCGGACAATGCGCCGTGACCTGGCCCCCGCTGACCATCTCCCGCGACCAGTCGCTCTACGCCGCGGGCGTCGACCCGCAAATCGTCGGTTTCATCGAACGCGCCGACGGCTCCTGCCAGATCACCATCGGCGGCTGGCCCGTGTACTACTTCGCCAAGGATACGAAGCCGGGTGACCTCCTCGGCCAGGGCGTCGGCGGAACCTGGTTCGCGGTCACTCCGACCGGCGGCAAGGCCACCTCGCGCTGACCCGCACGTCGGCGGCGGAGTTCGGCGAAGAACTGCCAGTTGGTGGCGGTCGCGTCGAATGACCGACCTTGCCGACGAGGTGACCGTTGTCCCGTCATCGGTGCACTGGGGGAGCGTCGGTGGCGGGGCTGGCCGGGGTGGAATCGGCCATCGGCCTGTTCATCAACACGGTTCCGGTCCGTATTCGGTTGGAGCCGGGCCCGACCGTCGCGGAATTGTTGCGCCGCGTCCAATCCGAGCAGGCCGCGCTGTCCGAAGATGGAGTCCTCGTCGAAGGAATCGAGAAGGATGGGAGTTCGTGCTGCAGAGCCGATCGGGTTTGTACTCGAACTGATCGCAAACCTGTTCGGCGGCAACGCCGAACCGGTTGACTCGGTGGCAGGACCGCGGATCGCCCGGTGCTGGTCGGACGGATGGGGAAGCGATGAGTTCTGCACGACGTCCGTTGAAGACGGTCACCGGGGTCAGCGGTGCGGTGAGTGTCTATGCGGCCGCGATCGATTCGGCCGAATCGACGGTGGCGTCCTCGATCGAGATCGCGAAGATCGCGGAGGCGAACAAGTTCGACGCGCTGTTCGCCGCGGACCTGCTGAGCTTCGGCGCGCAGGGGGCCATCGGTGCGCAGGAACCGCTCATATTCCTGTCGGCGCTGAGTGCGGTGACTTCGCATATCGGGTTGATCGCGACGGTGACCAGCACCTTCCATCATCCGTACAACCTCGCGCGATTGTTCGGGACGCTCGACCACATCAGCAACGGGCGGTCCGCGTGGAATGTGGTCACTTCGTCGGTGGGCGAAGAGAATTACGGTGATCAGGAACTGCCCAGTCCGGAGCAACGGTATGCGCGGGCGACCGAATCGCTGGAAGTGGTCAACGCGTTGTTCGACAGTTGGCGTCCGGGTGCGCTGACCTCGGATGGGCGCGGTGGGGCGATTCTGGATCCGGAGCTGGTGCGGCCGATCGATCACGCCGGTCGGTACTTCACGGTGCGGGGACCGTTGAATATTCCGCCGCTGCCGCAGCGCAGGCCGGTGCAGTTTCAGGCCGGGCAGTCCGCGGGTGGTGTCGAGCTCGGTGCGCGCTTCGCCGAAGTGGTGTTCACCTCGTTGCCGACGCTCGAGGATGCGGTCACCTATACCAAGACGATTCGTGCGCGGGCGGCCGAACTCGGTCGTGCGGAAGGACTTCCGCTGATCATGAGTTCGTTCCACGCCACCTATGGCGCCACCGAGGAGGAGGCCCGCCGCTTGGTGCGGGAGGAGGCCGAAGCGACCGACTTCGACGCGGGCCGCATCCGATTGGCGGATATGCTGGGCGGTGGCGTGGACCTCTCGGAGCTGCCGCTGGACAGGCCGATCCCGAATCACCTACTCCCGGAGGTGAATTCGGTGAACCGGCGCCGCGGCCGCGTTGAAATCTTCACCAAACTCGCCGCTTCGGGCCGGACCCTGCGCGAGCTCATCATCGCCGCGAAGGACACCGGCCACTGGGCCGCCGCCGGCACCCCCGAACAACTCGCCGACGCCATCGAAGAGCGTTACCGCGCCGAAGTTCTCGACGTCATTTCCCTCGGCGGCCTCGCCGACCCCCGAACCCGCGACTTCGTCACCAACGGCCTACTCCCCGAACTCCGCCGCCGCGGCATCGTCGGCACCGACTACCTCGGCGCCACCTTCCGCGAAAACCTCGAACTGCCCCCGCTGCCAGATCGCTAGACCAGTAGGTCCTCGGCGCGCAGGGGAGAACCAGCAAACGCGACAGTTGCGCGGCAGCGGCGCACGGGACACCATCGACGGATGGGAATGAAACGTGTTGTAGTTTTGTCGGGTGCGGTGTTGGCTGTGGTGCATGCCGGAGCGGGAATCGCCGCGGCGGGTTCGGATCCGGTGGATACGCCGCGCGAGGCGATCGCCCGTGCCTATATCGACGCACTTGTCTCGCACGACGCGAGCGCCGTGCCGTTCGCGCCCGACGCGACCCGCGTCGAGGCGGGACTGCAAACCGGCTATTCGGGACCGCAGCTGACCCAGGACTTGAACCACGGCGTGCAGTATTCGGTGATTCAAGACATCCGGGACATCAGCATGTCGGAGTCCGGTGATGTGGTCACCGCCCGGTATCTGCTCGACTCCGGCATCGCCGGTATCCGCCTGCTGACGGTGGACATCACCGAGACATTCGTCATCCCCGACGGGACGATCCACACCATCACCGCGACCATCGTGCCGAGCTTCCAATAACAACGGCCGGGTCGGTCTGCGGCAGGACTACTGGAACTTCGAAACCCCACCTCCGCCGTGCCCGACGTGGCTCTCGGATTTCGCCGGCGCCGACCTGTCATGGGCCTATGACGCCACCGCCGACCTGCCGCGGACCGAGCCCGATCGCACCGCACCGTCTCCCGGAGCGCATCGGATCGGCATGCCGGAGTACATGTACAGCGCGACGCTGCTCGCCGACAGACGAGTCAGGGTGGCGAGGGTGCGCCCGACCAAACTCCGGCGGGCGAATTCGGCCGAGCCGTGCCACGCCATCTGCAACGGGCTGTGGTGCTGTGCGATGGCGGCGTGCTAGCCGTCGGTAGTACGAATGTGGGCCGGATATCCGGTAGCCCAGTCTTCGACATGCACTCGCCGGGCGACGCCGAACGGTGATATTCATGACGAAGCTGGGCGCAAGCGGGTCGCCGAGGTCCTCAGCGACCCGGTGCGGATCAGTCCTCGGGGACGTCGGTGAAGCGCTGGAGGTAGAGCGGCTCGCCCAGCTTCTCGACCAGGTCGAGTTCGGTCTCCAGGTAGTCGACGTGTTGCTCTTCGTCCTGGAGGATCTCTTCGAAGATGCGGGCCGAGGTCACGTCGCCGCGCGAACGCATCAGGTCGATGCCCCGGCGGAGTCGCTCTACTGCCTCCATCTCGATCTGCAAGTCGGATTGCAGCTGCTCGGGCACAGTCTGTCCGATGCGAAGCGGGTTGAGTTTCTGATAGTTGGGCAGGCCCTCGAGGAACAGGATCCGGTCGGTGAGGATCTCGGCGTGTTTCATCTCGTCGATGGATTCGTGCCGAGTGTGCCTGGCCAGCTTGGTGAAGCCCCAGTTCTCTTGCATCTTGGCATGCAGGAAGTACTGGTTGATGGCCGTGAGTTCGGCCGTCAGCTGCTCATTGAGCAGCGCGAGGATGTCCTTGTCGCCTTCCATGGGTGTGATCGTGGCACAGATCACCCACAGCGGCGGTCAAAGGGGCGCGTGTGTCGAATCAGGCTGCCGAGGACTCGGCTCCGACCGACGCGCGAGCCCGGCCGATCACCTCGGCCAGTCGTGCCGTGCAGCTGCCGCAGCCCGGCTTCCAGCCGCAAGCATTCTTCACCTGCCTGGTGGAGTTGGCGCCCGCCGAGACACAGTCGTGTACATCCTCTTCGGAAACGGCGTTGCAGATACAGATGTACACGGTGGCCTCAACAGCGGTAGTTGCAATTCAGTGAAGCCAGCCTCACCTAAGGAGGTAAGCCTCCCCTAATGTATAACATGCGACGGGCTGTCTGTGAACCATGGTGGTGATGGCGATGGGAGCGGTGCGGTCAATTCTTGGTTGGGGGACCGCCCTCGTGCAGCTGACCGGGCGCAAAACCTGGCGGGGCGCCCTCAGCCGGTTCGCATCCGCCCACGACGCCTTCGACGACGCGGTCGCTAGGATCAACATCCAGGGCCTCGCCCGGTCACCGATTCCCGAGCTGCCCGTGACTCCCGAAACGGCCGTCCGCGAACGAAGACGGCCGCCCCAGAAACTCCGTCCGTTCGGCGGCGGATTCGTCAGCTGCCTGTGGTGCGGTGCGGCGGAGCGGGGCTCACCCCTGCTCGGCGGGTGTGTCCCGCGATGTGGTCGACTCCGGAAGGTGAACGAGCACCAGGCCGACGCCGGCGATCAGGAAGTTCTGCAGCGCCGCCGATGATGCGTTCACCTCCTTATTGGCCCACATCCGGAACCATTCACCCGCGACCGTGAGGAATCCGCCCGCGAACAGCAGCATTGCCATGGTCCAGCCCAGGCTCGACAGCTTCACGGCCACATCGAGGCCGGCTCGAAGTCGCCGCGGCCGTCCTGTCAGTACTCGGACCCACACCGCCGCGGCCGCCAACAGCGCGAAGGCGATCAGAAATTCCCACGTCACGATCAGGATGTAGGCGACGAGGGCGACGTTGCTGTTGGTGATCGCTCGCCAATCCGTTCCGGCATTGTGGATCGTCGATTTCATCGACAGCACAGCGCCAACCGCGTTTCGGTTGGTTTTGGTGTCCACACAGTTGGTGAACGCGACGAACAGATAGTAGAACCCGGTGATCGTTGCCAACGCCGCCACCGCCATCCGACGGCTACCCACAACGTCGAGAATCCCTGTGCCGCTAAGTTTCATATGCCCTTCCTCGGATCGACTGGATCCATGTTCGACCATCCGAGCCACTCCGGTGAGTCCGGGAGACTTCATGGTTGGGAAGGGCAGGAGCCCTGGACGCGAACAGTACAACGAGCCGAGCACAGACTCCGGCGGGCCGGCCGCATCGCGCCATGACCTCAATCGCCTTCTGCCAGCACTTCCCGATCCCCGAGCCGCCGCACGAGATCGAGGCAGCGGCCCAGCAGCCGTGGTGGTTCGAGCACGCTGAAAGTCGTTGCCTACCAAGTGCAATCGATCGCGTCGGGCCGGTGGGTCGACGCTGTGCCGCGGGCCGGCGAACCTCTCGAACCTATTGAGTGTGCCGTTATATAATGGTACGTTAATTGAGTCAGGTACCGCTCGGAAGAGTCGAGGGTGTCCATGCTGAAATCATCCGACAACGACCGCCTCGTGCGGGTGGGTAGCGGAACCCCGATGGGCGAATTGATGCGTCGTTACTGGCATCCGATCGCACCCGCCGCGGAACTGGATGCCAACCCGCTGCGCACGAAAGAGGTGCGCCTACTCGGCCAAGATCTGGTGTTGTTCCGTGATCGCAGTGGGCGATTGGGGCTGATCGATCGCTACTGGGCGCCGTTGGTGTGGGACGAGGCGGTGCGTGACATCTCCATCGCCGAGCTGCCGTGCAATTGGCTGCAGTGCCAGGAGAATTCGCTCGATCCGGTACACACCGAGTGGTTGCACACGGACTACCCGAACTATCTGCACCAGGTCACGGATATGGGCGACGAGACCCGGTTCGAAGGGCTCGGACCCCCAGTGGGCAAGCGGCATCTCCGAATTCGCTTCTACGACTTCGAATACGGGATGGCGAAGGCGCGAATGGTGGAGGGCGACACCGGAACCGAGGAAGACTGGACCCGCCCGATCAACAAGCCCGGACCGGGCGTGGTGAGCGGGATCGCGGGCGAATATGGCTGGAGTTCCGACACCGAGCTCATCGAGCAAGCCCTCGCCACCTGGGACACGATTCCCGAACACGCCCGTCCGGCCCGCACGACAGAGGCCGGGCCGCATGTTCGGTGAACGACTCGCGACCGCACTGGCCACCTGGCCGGACCACCGCCCCGCTGTCGTCGACGAAGAACACACGCCCCCGCGCGTGATGACATTCGGTGAGCTGCGAGTGGCGATCCGCCAGTACCGCAGGCGGCTTGCCGCCCTCGGCGTCGGCCCGGGCCACCTGGTGCCGATACTCGCCCGGCAGACCCCGGAATCCGTCGCGGTGATCTGTGCGCTGCTGCTGGAAGGTGCCGCGTTCTGCTTTCTGAGTGAACGGTTTTCGCCGCACGATAGGCGGTGGCTCATCGAGCGGATGGATCCGGTCGGTGTGCTCGTCGACGAGTTCGGCGCCGGGCTGCTGACCGACGACGACCGGGCCGCATTCCCGCCGATCCGAGTGCGGCCCGGCGGCCTCGATTTGTCGGAGGGTCGGGTTCGCACCGGCTCGGCTGCTTTTCCCGGCATTGCGGAGGCACACTTCTCCTCGGGATCGACCGGGCGGCCGAAGGCCGTCCTCGGCACTCGCCGGGGGCTGGAGCACTTCGCCGACGTGCAGATCGCCGGGAGCGGCATCACGGCGCGCGACCGGCTCCTGTGCATCGTCGGTTTCGGCAGCAATCTCGGGCTCGTGCAGATCTTCACCGCGCTGTTCACCGGCGCCGCACTGCATTTGAGTCGAGCCAGGGGCAAGGAACTCGGCGATGTGATCAAGCGGTCGGGCATCACCGGACTGGGTGGGGCGACACCGATGTGGACGGCCGAGCTAGCGGCGCGTGCCGACGATGAGCCACTGTTCGGCGATGTGCCGACGCTGCGCTATATCTTCACCGGCGAACTGCACATGCCGCGTTCGCGTCTGCGGCAACTGTTCGCCCGTCTTCCCGGTGTCCGCGTTTTCGAGATATACGGACAGGCCGAGATCCGGCAGATGACGCACTTCCCGATCAATGCGCCGGAGCACCGGCATCGGATCGACAGTGTCGGACGGGCTGTCGAGGGGTCCGCGCTGTTCATCGCCAGCGATGAGCAAACACTGGCACCGGTCGGGACCGTCGGCGAGATCGCGCACACTGGTCCGGGGATCATGCACGGCTATCTCGGCCAGCCGGAACTGGCCGCGACCCAACTGCGTACTCACCGCGCCTTTCCGGGCCAGACGGTGGTGTACACCGGAGACCTCGGCTATCAGGACGCAAACGGCTACGTCTACATCAAGAGCCGTGGATCACGGGTGATCACGCTCGATGACGGGAACCGGGTGTGGCCCACCGAGGTCGAGAGCGCGCTCGCCGCATCCCCCAGGGTTGTCGATGCGGTCGCGGTGGGGGTGCGCGTGGACGGCCGCACGGCGGTCGCTGTCGCGGTGTTGGCTCGCGCGGGTGTCGAGGCGGCCGAGCTCCGCAGAGAACTCGTGCGCGTGCTGCCTGCCGCTGCGGTTCCCGCGCATATCGCGATCTGGCCGGAACTGCCCGTCACGCTGAACGGGAAACCGGCGGTGACGCAGATCGCGTCGATGCTGGCGGCGGAGATCGACGGTGCGTAATGGACGCGACGACGACTCGGAATGCTCCGGCCGGCATCATCGAAACCCCAGACGGTTATCTCTCGAAATGGTCGGAATGGAGCCTTGCCCACCCCGGCGCCGACATCATCGGCTGACGATCTGGCGACATCATGATCGATCGGCATGTTCGGCAGCTGTGCCCGGCACCGCGATGACGATCTTTCCGAACACCGAACCCGCTGCCAGCGCCGCGAATCCCGCATGGGCACGAGTCAGCGGAAGTACCCGATCGATGACCGGCGTTATCCCGTGGGCGACACAGAAGTGGCTGAGCTCCGATAACTGATCGCGCGTACCGAGAGTGGAGCCGACGATGCTCACCTGCCGGTAGAAGACATGGGTCAATTCCGCGGGCGGGAGCGCGCCGCTGGTCGCTCCGCTCACCACGATGCGGCCGCCGTCGCGGACGCTGCGCATCGAATGTGACCAGGTGGCCGCGCCGACGGTGTCCATCACCGCGTCGACTCGCTGTGGGAGCCGGGCTCCCGGTGCGAAAGTTGTTTCGGCGCCGAGTTTTTCGGCCGCCTGGCGGCGCTGTTCGGTGCGGCTGGTTACCCACATCCGATAACCGGCGGCCGAGCCGAGCACGATGAGTGCCGTGGACACTCCGCCGCCGGCACCCTGGACCAGGACGATATCGCCGCTGGCGAGGGATACCCGCTCGAAGAGCATCCGGTATGCCGTCAGCCAGGCGCTGGGCAGGCACGCGGCCTCTTCGAAGGACATCGACGGTGGTTTCGGAACGAGGTTGCGTCGCGGTACCGCGAGTCGCTCGGCGAGGGTACCGTCGAACACTTCGCTGAGCACCGAACGATCGGGATCGAGCGTCTCGTCGCCATTGCCCGCGGCGCGGTCACCGATGACCGGATAGACGATCACTTCGTTGCCGTCGTCGTCGATGCCCGCCGCGTCGGAGCCGAGTACGATCGGCAACCGCTGCTTCGCGGGTACCGCTCCGCGCAGCGTCCACAGGTCGTGATGGTTCAACGCGGCCGCGACCACCGAGATGGTTGTCCAGTCGTCGTCATCGACGGTCGGCGGCGCCCAGGCACCGACGTGCAGGCAGCGCAGTGGGTCGTCGGCATCGGTAGCCAAGGCGGCGGCGGCGAGCATCAGTCGGCGCTCAGATGCTGCCGGAAGCAGAGTGATCCCCAGAGGTAACCCGCTCCGATCGCCGACAGGATCAGATAGTCGCCGTGGTCGATGGAGTCGGTCATACGCTCGTGCAGCACGGTGAAGATGCTGGCGGAGGCGGTGTTTCCGAGCCGGTCCACGGTGAGCGGAACGCGGTCGGCGGGTATATCTAGCTGCTTCATGACGTCGGCCAAGATGTTGAAGTTGGCCTGATGCAGCAGGAAGTGCCGGACCTCGTCCAGCGACACCTCCGCGCGGGCGGCGACCGCTCGAATGCTCTGTGGCAGATGGCCGGTCGCCGCATTCCATGCGGCCTTCCCGTCCATCTGCAGGTAGTGGTTGCGGTCATGGAGCACGGGTTCGGAAAACGGCAGCCTGGATCCGCCCGCGGGAATCCCCACCGCGTGCGAGAGTTCATCGCCGGTGTCCCAGGCGAGCAGACCGAATCCGGCGGGTGCGGCCCCGAGGACGACGGCGCCGGCCGCGTCGCCGAAGAACACCCGAGTGGTGCGATCCTGTGGATCGGTTGCGCGAGAGGCGCAGTCGGCCCCGATGACCAGCACATTGCTGAATGCCGGATTCTGCATCAGGTGCGCGGCCACCACCAATCCGTAGATTCCGCCGGCACACGCGCCCTGGGTGAGATCGAGGGGCATGGCACCGGACGCGCCCAGTGCCTGCTTCACCGTCAACGAGGTGGCCGGAAGCGGTTGATCAGGGGTGAAGGTGGCGACGATGATGGCGTCGAGAGCCGTCGCTGGAATACCCGCGGCGTCCAGTGCCTCCCGCGCCGCCTCGACAGCCAGGTCGGAGGTTGCCGATTCCGGGTCGGCGAAACGGCGTTCGGCGATTCCGGTGCGAGCTCTGATCCACTCGTCCGTCGTGTCGAGCCCTTCGACCAGTTCCTCGTTCGTCACTATCCGAGGCGGGATGTGCAGCCCGGTGCCGACGATACCGACCGGCCGCGCGAGGCGGCCGCGGCGTGCTGTTATCGATGTCAATCGAACTCCTCCGAGATCCCGGCGCGGAAGCGGCGGAATATTGTGGCTGTACCTTGAACTCGCGGCGACCGGCGCATCGGTGGCGGCCGCATAACCGGACCGCCTCGAGATACGAGCCGATCGAAATCACCTTCAACGATCAGCTGTCCGGTTCGCCTACTCGGACCAGTGATTTGCCGATCTTGGCTCCGGTGAACAGCTTCGAATAGGCGTCCAGCGTGTTCTCCAACCCCGCTGTGACATCGAAGGTCATGCGGAGTTTGCCTTGTTCGTACCAGGGGCGCATCCGGCGGTTGAGGTCCGGACCGCGATGGTAGAAGTCGGGGGAAAAGAAGCCGCGCATCGTCAATCGCTTCATCAGGATCTGGTCGAAACGGGTCGGCCCGGGTATCGGCTCGTCCTGGTCGTAGTGGACCAGCAGGCCACAGACGGCGACGCGGCCGAACAGCGCCATATTTCCCAGTACGCTGTCCAGGATCGCGCCGCCGACGTTGTCGAAGTACACGTCGATACCGTCCGGGCAGGTGTTTCGCAGCGTTTGCTCGAAATCCTCGGCTCCGCGGTCGATCGCCGCGTCGAATCCGAGTTCTTCGGTCAGCCAGTCGCATTTCTCCGGCGAACCGGTGATACCGACAACCCGGCATCCATGTTGCTTCGCGATCTGTCCGGCGAGCGCGCCGGTCACCCCGGACGCCGCCGAGACGACCAGGGTTTCACCTGGTTGCGCCGCGCCATACTCCAGAACGCCCAGGTACGCCGTCCACCCGTTGGCGCCGAAGACGCCGAGATGTTGGCGCGGATCGTCCAGCTGCCGACTGACCCGCTCGACGTATACCTCGTCGGGACGCGACACCGAGAAGTCGGCCCACTGGCCATAGGCGCGAACCAGATCCCCGTTTCGGAAGTCCGGATGACGTGACGTCACAACCGAACCCAGCACCGTGCTGATGATCGGGGAGCCCAACGGTGTCGGCGGTGAGTAGGAGTCCTCCCGTGGACCCATCCACATTCGGGTACCCGCGTCCAGGGAAAAGTAGGTATTGCGGATGAGGACGTCGCCATCGATCAACTCCGGCGTCTCGCCGTCCACCAGCTCCACCGCGTCCGAGTAGTGGTTTCCTTCGGGGCGGCGTGTCAGCACCCACCGTCGGTTCTTTTCGCCCATGACACCTCGATTCTGCGAACATTCGGACACTGCGCAGTACAACCACCGCATCGCTGCATAGGCCTCCGCGGTCGGCCAACTCCTACAGATGCCCGATGGCCGGTCCTTCGAATCCTGCAGCCCGCCCGGACCGCCGAGACTATGACGTCGCCGCGCGAGAAACATCGGTCAGATCGATCGGAAATATCGGCACGGTCGCGGTGGGCGGCCGCACAGCCACGAAGCCGGCACGTCAGGCAGCGCCACCATTGGCGTAGAGCACCTGGCCATTGATCCAGCGGCCCGGGCCCGCCAGAAACTGGACCACCTCGCTGATGTCCTCGGGCATCCCGATCCGATTCAGCGGCGACCGTGCGGCCACCTCGGCCCACCGCACCGAGGACGGCCCGGACCGCGTCGCGCCATGATCTCGGTCGTCTTATGGTCCCGGCGACGAAGTGTCCAGCTGCGGCGGTGATATCCGCTGATCGTCGGCGATGAAGTCGGCGAGAGTGCGGATGGTGTGATGCGACATGATCGCGTCCATGGGAACCTCCCGCCCGAGGCCGTGGCCGAGGGCTTCGTGCAGCTGCGCCAGCAGCAGCGAGTGGCCACCGAGGTCGAAGAAGCTGTCATCGATACCGACGTGGTCGACCGACAGGATGTGCTGCCACATTTCGGTCAACCACTGTTCGATGTCGGTCCTCGGCGGGCTGAACGTTGCCGAGTGGAATGCGGGCGCCGATTCCGGTGCGGGTAAGGCGTCCTGGTTCACCTTTCCATTGGTGGTGAGCGGTAGCCGCGGCAGCACGACGAAGCGGGCCGGCACCAGGTAGTCCGGGAGTCGACTCGCCGCGAAACGCTTCAGATCGCCTGTGTCGAGGGCCATTTCGGGGTTCTCGGGCACCACGTAGGCCACCAGAGATAGTTCACCTGCCCGCCCGGTCGAGTGCGGGAGCACGTGTGCGGCGGCGACGGCGGGGTGCTTCGCCAAATGCGCGGCCGCCTCAGCGGGCTCTACCCGATTTCCGCGGATCTTGATCTGTGCATCGGCGCGCCCACAGAATTCGATCTCACCGTTCGCCAGCCACCGGCCCAGATCGCCGGTTCGGTACATCCGGGCCGCGGGCCGTGGATCGAACGGGTCGGGCACGAACCGCTCCGCGGTGAGATCGGGGCGGCCGAGATAGCCTCGCGCCACACCGGTGCCGCCGATGTACAACTCCCCGATGGCCGGCCCGGGAACAAAGCGCAGCTCGTTGTCCAGAACGTAGACGGCAACGTGCGGAAGGGCTTTCCCGATCGAGGGCAGTCCGGTCACACCGCCCGGGGGTGCGACAGCCGCCGATGTCGCGACGATCGTCACCTCGGTCGGACCGTAGCAGTTGACGACTCGGAAAGGCTGTTTCGGACGGGGACGCTGTTGCAGGCGATCACCACCGGTGATGAGCCGCCGGAACGCACACCTTTCGGATGGCCACGTCAGCCGGAGTACCCGCTCGGCGAGAGCCGACGTCAGAAACAGGTGCGTCACCTCGGAGGTCAGCACCCAGTCCCGCAAGAGATTCGGGACGAGCAGAACATCGGTATCGACAACGTCGAGACATGCCCCGGCGGCTAGGGTTGGCCAGATCTCCAACAGCGACGCGTCGAACCCGGGGGATGCCGCCAGCCCGAACCGGTCGCCGGCCCGCAGTGCGAAGGCGGCACACGCCCACCGGGTAAAGGCCGCCAGCGCCCGACGCTCGATCACGACCCCTTTCGGCGCCCCCGTCGAGCCCGACGTGAATATCGCGCAGGCGAAATCGGACGGGGTACTCGCCGCGGCGTACTGCCCGGTCGGTGCGGCCGCCAGGGCATCATCGACAGTCGTCGCGATCGCGCCCGCCCTCGACAGGTCCGCCACCTGGTCCTTCATCGTCAGAATCACGCGTACTGCGGCGGTCGATAAGGTCCGGTTGATCCGTTCGCGTGGGTGAGTCGGATCGACTGGCAGATAACCGATTCCGGCTTTGGTCGCGGCGACGATCGCGACGACGAGATCTAGTCCGCGCGGCAGACAGATCGCGACCATCCCAGAGTCATCCCTTCGGCGGCTGCGCAGAAAGGCGGCAACTCTGTTCGCCCGGTCGTCCAGCTCCCGATAGGTCAGCCGGTGTGGTCCGTGGCAGACGGCCGGGCGGTGTGGGTCCAGCGCGGCTCGTGCCTCGAACATCTGATGGACGAGCGGCATCCCATCATCGGGCACGGCCGACACTGCCTACCGTGTTCAGGCGGGCCGCGATATCCGCGACGAGCTCGTCGAGATGTGTGCGCAGGAACAGATGATCGCCGCGGAATTCGACCGCGGCGTAGGGACCGGCCGTCTCCGCGCGCCATGCGTGGATATGCTCCGCGGTCGTCGTGTGATCCGCTGTGCCGATATAGGTCGTGATCGGGCAATCCAGTGCAGCTTCCGGTGTGTATCGGTAGTTCTCGTACAGCGCCAGGTCCGCCCGCATACCCGGGAAGTACGCGCGCATGAACGGGGCGTTCGCCAGGACGTCTTCCGGTGCGCCACCGAAGGTGCGGATGTAATCGGTCAGTTCCTCGTCAGAACTCGACGACGACGGAATGTGTTCTCGGACCAGGGGACCGGGCTGCGCACTCAGAAACAGGTGGATCGGGCTCCAACCGCATTCCTGTCGCAGGCGCCGAGTGAGTTCGAACATCACGAGGGCGCCGGAGCTGTGGCCGAACAGCGCCATCCGATCCAATAGCCGTGGCCGTACCGCCGCGGCCAATTCGTCGATCAGTTCCGGCATCGTGGTGATTCCGGTGTCACGAATGCGCCGCTCCCGGCCGGGGAGCACGACCGCGGTCACATCGGCGACCCCGGACAATGCTTGCGGCCAGAGGTGGAACTCGCTGGCGAAGGCGCCCGCTCCGGCCAGACACAGTAGTGTGGGCGATCCCGTTGGCGGGCGGCCGAAGTCGGTGAACCAGGGGTTCATGACGACGCCGGCTCCGTCACGGGCTGCGGCGCACCGATGGACTCGGCGAGCATGACGATGGTCGGATTCTGGAAGACGTCGACCGGTGCCAGTTCGACCCCCTGATCGCGCAGGATACGGTCGATCATCCTGGCAACCAGGATCGAGTTCAGGCCCAGCATGAACAGATCGTCGGTGGCGGATACGCCGGAGATCTCCATGAGTTCCTCAACCAGCGCCACGAGATAGTTCTGCATAGGCGTCAGCGCGGGGAGTCCGGACTCCTCCGGCCGTCGCAAGACCTCCTCCGGGGCGGGCAGCGCATTGGTATCCAGCTTGCCCCAGGGTGTTTTCGGCAGGTCCGGGAGCACCAGGTAGGTCGTCGGTGCCAGCTGCGGCGGCAGCCGATCTTCCATGAAGAGCAGGAGATCGTCCGGGGTGAGGGCTGCGGTATCCGGACCGGTCACGTACGCCACCAGTCGCCCGCGGTACTCGCGGACGGCCGCGTCGGTGACGGCTGGATGGCGCAGCATTTGGCTGCGGATCTCGCCGAGTTCGACGCGCAGTCCGCCGAGCTTGACCTGGTCGTCATTGCGCCCGAGGAAGATCAGCGAGCCGTCCGGGCGGCGAACCGCCCGATCCCCGGTGCGATAGGCGCGGCCCGCGGCGGTGTCGACGAACGCCCCGTCCGACTCGGCGTTGAGATATCCCCGCGCGACACCGGCGCCGCTCAGACAGATCTCACCGGGCTCGCCGACTGCGGTGTGTGTGAGATCGGGGCGCAGCACCGCGACCTGTGTTCCGGGTATCGGTTCGCCCAGCGAGATCTCGGATTCACTTCCGGTGATCTCGGCCATGGTCGACCAAATGGTGGCCTCGGTCGGGCCGTAGGCATTGACCATCCGTCGGCCGGGCGCCCACTGGCGAGCCAGCTCGGTGTCCAGCGCCTCTCCGGCGCTGATGACAAGACGAAGAGTGGGATGATCGCTCGGGTCGAGGCTGCGCAGTGTGGTCGGAGTGGCGACCAGGACGGTGATCTCGTTCGTGCGGAGGAATCGCCGCAGGGGCAGTCCCGGATGGCGTTGGGCCTCCTCGGTGACGTACACCGTGGCACCGGCGCACAGCCCCAGTGTCAGCTCGAAGAGGTAGGCATCGACGGTGCACGGCGCGATCAGCGCGACCCGGTCGCCGGCCTCGACCGCCAGCAGCGTTTGTTGCGCGGATGCCACATTCGCCAGCGAACCATGTTCACAGACAACGCCTTTCGGTACGCCTGTGGATCCGGAGGTGAAGACCACATACGCCGACTCGTCCGACTGGGGTGGATTCGCGGTGACATCCGCCCCCACCTCGATCGGCATGCGGTGCTCGTCGACGAGGTAGGTGGCGCCGGCCTCGGCCATGAGCTGCGCGCGCCGAGCCGGTGGATGGCCGGGGTCCAGCATCAGCAGCGTGCCACCAGCTTTCAGAACTCCGATCGCCGCGGCGACGGCGGCCGCGGAGCGCTCGAGGCAGACGCCGACAACATCCTGTCGTCGCACGCCCTCCGCTGTCGATGCGGCGGCGAACCGGTCGCTCAGGTGGTCCAGCTCGGCATAGGTGAGCGTGCGGTCCGTCGCGACGACGGCGAGCGATTCCGGATCGGCGCGCACGTGACCGGCGAACAGATCGAGGACCGAGCTGACTGGCGTTGGAACTACGGTCATGGATGCGACCCTTTCGGTGTGGCGGCAATGACGGGCAGGCTGACCGGGCAGGGCAGCGTGATGTTGGCCGACCAGTCGACATCGTTCATCCGAGGAACGAGGTGGAGCCGACGCAGCTGGTCGAGGACGATCTGTCCTTCCAATCTGGCGAGAGATGCACCGGGACAACGGTGCGGGCCGGAGCCGAACGCCATATGTCTCGGTACTCCTGGCGCGTCGGGGTCGGCGGTCCAGTTGATGGCGGCCAGCAGTATCAGGACCGAATCCCCGGCAGCGATGTGGTGATCGCCGATCCGGTGATCCGCGGTCGCGGTGCGGCCGATGAATTGTGACGGCGACACCTGCGCGAGTTCGGTTTCGATATCGACGGACTCGCCACGAGCCGACGCGTGCCCCTCGCGCGGTGCGGCGAACCAGTTCAGCACGGCACCGGCGATCAGCCCGCTCGTGGTCTGATGACCCGCCGAGATGAGCATGACCAGATTCGCGGCGATATCGCGATCATCGAGACCGTCCAGCGCATCCATGTGCGCGATCAGTTCGCTGATGCCGTCGTCGGCCGGCACCCGGCGTTTGTACCGGACGATATCGAGCGCGTAGTCCAGAAAAGAACCGACGGTCGCCAGCGTCCGATCATCGGTCGTGCGGTCGATTCCGGTGATGACGCGGACGTATGCCTGCGACATCGCCAGCAGTTCCCGATCGTCGGTCGGTGGCAGACCGAGTAGCCGGGAAATCACCCGCAACGGCACCGGCACCGCGACATCGCCGACGATATCGAGTGTGCCGCCATCCTGCAGTCCATGGCAGGCTTGCGCGGTCAGCGTTCCGATATCGTCGGCGATCCTGCGCACCCGTCGCGGCGACAGCACCCGGCCGACCGCCCGTTGCGGCCCGGAATGCGCCGGGCCGTCGAGGAACATCAGCTGACGGCCGAGCAACTCGGCGAGGACAGTGTTATCGGCATTGAGGTCCGGGTGGAAGAGCCGGTCGGGTCGTGAGCTGAATACCGGATTGTTGAGCACCTCGGTCGCGGCCGTCCGCTCCGCGATGAGCCATGTCTTCGTGTACGGATCCCAATGCACGGGGGCCTCGGTGGCCAACCGAGTGAACAGCCGATGGGCGGTATCCCGGGACGGGCGTGCGATCAGCTGGTACATGCTCAGAGCCCTGAGGTCGGCAGCGGCGGTCATATCGTGCCGCAGTTCCCGACGGTGGGCGCGATCACGAGCGATCTCCGACGCCGCGCGCCAGATATCCGACCTCTGAGTCGGGTGTCATCCGGAAGAATGTCTCGTCCTGGGGCATGAAGACGCGCAACGCGAAGCATGGCCACGGTGAGCGTCCGACGAGATGGTGGCGGTTGCGGACACTGGTATCCGGGCTGTCGTGAAAGAACTCGCCGACATTGATACCCGCGCGGAGCAGTCGCGGCCGGACGTGCGCACGGACCTCCGCGAGAACGTCGGCCGCGGACCCGAGCTGCGTGAATACCACGATGTGGGCGACCCAGACGCGGCGGCCGACCGGTGTGCGGCCGAGTTCTTCCGCCAGCCAGCCAGCCTCGTCCAGCAGGACATCGGCCAGGGCCTGTCGCGGTTGCGGCGGCTGGTCGGAGGCAACGATGGTCAGAGTATTGCGCTCGACGGCAGTGGGCACATATGGGCACAGAGCGCCGGGGCGACCGAGTTTCGGCGCCGGACGACTGACTTGATCACGCACCCATAGTGCGGTGTCCACGGCCCACGGTTCGTAGTTGTCGGGTGCCGCGAGGATTTCAGCGACCGTGTGCCGCGAACGTGACATATAACTCGTGTCCATGCTCGAGCCCTTCCGCATCGGTTGGTGGCCTGTCGATTTCCATCGCACCGAACCGGTGCATGATGACCGAAATCGCGATGATCGATACCGTCCGCACCAGATCCGCTCCGACGCAGGAATGCGCGCCGAAACCGAAACCCAGGTGTCGCGGTGTGATCGGGCGGTCCAGATCGATCTGGTCCGCGTCGCCGAAGACCTCGTCGTCGCGGTTCGCCGCGGATAGCCGTATGCGCACGGGTGTCCCGGGCGCGACCCGAACACCGGACAGCACCGTGCCGTGTATCGCTGTGCGGTAGGTGCTCTCGACCGGCGAGTGACATCGAAGAACTTCATCGACCAGATGCGGTGTTCGCTCGGGGATATCGGCGCGGACGCTCTTTTCGAGCGCGGTATCCCCGGCAAGTGCCGCGATGACACTCGTGAGGAACCGTGCGAGCGGTGTGTGCGCCGCAACCACCAGGGCGTGTGAGATGCGCACCAGGTCCGCCGCGGGCGCGGAATGGGTGACCATCGCCGATAACGAACTACCGTCGGGATTTGCCGAGAGGTCTCCGATGCGCCGGACGAGACAATCACTGAGTTTCGCGGCGCCATCGGCGTGCGTATGCAGTGCCTCGCGGGTAACGCCATCGCCCGACACCACGGTCATGGCATCGATCCACTCGGTGAAATCCCCGCGGTGTTCGCCGGGCACACTCAGCACCTCGGCCAGCACTCGGGTGACCAGCGGTCGGGCAAAAGCGGAGCGGAACTCGACCGGATATCCGGTGTCGATATCGGAGGCCAGCGCATGCGTATGGGCCGTTATCGCCGGAATCAGTGTGCGGACGACCGTCGGCGCGAGACCCCGCACCGCAGTTCGCCGGAGTGCCCGGTGTGGTGTCCCATCGGCGCACACCAAGCTGGTCGGCATGGCCAGCTGACGAATTTGTTCGGCAGTCATATCACCGGCACATCGAGCCACCTGTCGCGCTGCCGCGGGACCGAGGGCCTGACGTGAGGAGAATTCCGCCGGAGAACCCAGGACGGTCCGTGCCTCGGAATACCGAGCCACATCGTGGACAACGTTACCCGGAATGGCCGAAACCTTCGACTTCTGGGCCATACGGATCACCTCGGAGTACGAATTCAATAGTTATCGACAAGCCGGAAGGCGAAGTGGAATAAGGCTGCGGACTGCGTCCTCCACGGCGATTGCAACCGGGACCCTAGCATGACATGTATTGGGGGGCATGCAGTCCCACTGCTGGGAATTATTCCTTGGCCCGCGGGGCGCGGCGCACTGTCTGAGCCAATCGATGGTACGGATATTTACATTTGGCCTGACGGATGTTTCGACCGTGGCGAATCGCCATAATGCCGGTTAATCCGATCGAGCGAAAATCTGCGAGTGAGTTTGTATGCGTCAGAATTATTTCGCTGTAAAAGAGGTTCAGAATCGTGGTTACCTGTCGCCGCGGCCCGGACCGTCGAGTTGTTCCGCCCAGCGGATCGAGGGGCCGCGTGGGCGCCGCGGTGGTGCTCTCGGCGATCTTCAAAGCTGACCGGGCGCGACCTCTCGCGCGCCTGGCGGACCGCCTCTATCTGCGTGCCGCCGTACTCAGCGCCACCATCGAGCCGGGTGAAGAGATCCGACATGCATGCTGAAATAGGTCGCTGTTGGCGGGACTTACGCCGGTGACGCGCCTCCAGGCAGGGACTACTCGATGCCGAGGGTGACTTCGGTGGATTTGATGAGGACTTTGACGCGGGCACCGTCGGCGAGGTCGAGGTCGTCGACGGCATCGCGGGTGATGGAGGAGGTGATTTCGTCGCCTCCGGTGAGTCGGATTCGTACGACAGCCATCGCTTCACCGCGGGTGACCGAGATGACGGTGCCGTCGAGTTGATTGCGGGTGCTCAGTCGCATGGCGGCAACTCTACGCAGCGGTGCGCCCAGTAGGTGGGATGCGCCGCGGATCCGGGACCGCCCGCGTCAGGCTGGATAGGTGTGGATTTCGGTGGCCTTGAGCGCGGCCCACAGCGGCGCTCCGGTCTGCAGGCGCAGCTCGGCGACGGTTGCGGGGGTGACGTCGGCGAGTACGGAGGGGCTGCCGTCGAGCCGGACTCGGGTGGTGTGGGCGTGCTGTTCGAGCCCGATGATGGTGACCGGCCAGGTGTTTCGTGGGCTGCCCGCAGGTTGGTCGAGGTGCAGGCTCACCGCGCTGGGTGGGAACGCGATATGGACTGCGCCCTGGGCTGGTTCGGCCACGGTGAGTGTTCCGCTGTCGTCGAGGTCGACGGTGTTGCCGTGGGCTGTGCCGCGATAGAGGTTGAGGCCCACCAGGTTTGCGACGTAGTCGGAGCGTGGTCGACGGGCGACTTCGCTGGGTGGTCCGGCTTGGATGACGACCCCGTTTTCGAGGATGACGAGGCGGTCGGCGAGCACCATGGCGTCGAGTGGGTCGTGGGTGACCAGCACCGTATGCCCGGTGTAGTCGGTGAGGTGGTGGGCGAGATCGGCGCGTACCTGTAAACGCGTGCTGGCGTCCAGTGCGGCCAGTGGTTCGTCGAGCAGCAGCAGTTGCGGGTCGGTCGCCAGTGCGCGGGCCAGGGCAACGCGTTGAGCTTGACCGCCGGACAATGCGCGTGGTTTGGCGTGGACGTGCTCGGCGAGACCGACCCGGTCGAGCCAAAACTTGGCGCGGTCGCGGGCCACGCGGCGGTGCTGGCCGCGGGCGCGCAGCCCGAAGGCCACGTTGTCCTGGGCGGACATGTGCGCGAACAGCAGGTAGTCCTGGAATACGACGCCGACCGCCCGTCGCTCAGCGGGAATGAACAGCTTCGGCGGTGCGTCCCAAGTGTTTTCGTCGAGACGGATACTGCCACCGGTCAGTGGGGTGAGCCCGGCGAGCGCCCGCAGTGCGGTGGTTTTGCCCGCTCCGTTGGGACCCAGCAGTGCGACGACTTCCCCGGCTGCCACGGTGAGGGTGATGTCGAGTTCGAATTTGTCTCGGGTGACACGTATTTCGGCACCGAGAGTCATACCGCACCTCGTATCCACCGGTCTCGCAACGCCGCGAGGACGACCACCGACACGAAAAGCAGTACCAGGCTGAGCACGATCGCGTCCTCGGGATCGGTTTCCAAGGCGAGGTATACCGCCAGCGGCATGGTCGTCGTCTTGCCGGGGAAATTGCCCGCAAAGGTGATGGTGGCACCGAATTCGCCGAGTGCGCGGGCCCAGCACAGCACCGCGCCCGCGATCACGCCCGGCATGACCGAGGGCAAGGTGACCCGCCGGAAGGTCAGCCAGCGCGATGCGCCGAGGGTTGCGGCGGCTTCTTCGTAGCGGGGATCGGCGCCGCGCAGTGCGCCTTCGACGGAGATGACCAGGAACGGCATCGCCACGAACGCCTCGGCGACGACGACCCCGGCGGTGGTGAAAGGCAGTGAGACACCGAACCATTCATTCAAATGACGGCCGATGATTCCGCGCCTGCCCAGTACCAGTAGCAGCGCGACCCCGCCGACGACCGGCGGCAGTACCAGCGGGACGGTCACCAGCGCCCGTACGAACCCGAGGCCGGGTACCTCACCGCGCGCGAGCAGCCACGCCAAGGGAATACCGAATACCAGGCAGACGACAGTTGCCGAGCTCGCGCACACAAGCGAAAGGCGCAGTGCCTGACCGACTTCGGCGCTGAACAGCCGGTCGGGCACGCTACGCCAAGGCGCGCGCAGCAGGAGCCCGGCCAGCGGCAACAACAGGAACGCCAAGCCGCAGACGGCGGGCAGCACGAGAATGAGCGGTCGCCGCCCGCGTGCTGTCCGCCGTCGCGTCGACGTTCGGGTCACGGGTTGTCGAATCCCGCTTTGGTGAAGACGGCGCGGGCTCGGTCGGACTCGATGAACGTGACGAACGCCGTGGCCGCGGCGGAGTTGGGAGCCTTGGCCAGTGCTGCGACCGGGTAGTCGTTGATCGCCTTGTCGGCCTCGGGGAAGTCGATGCCCTCGACCTTGTCACCCGCGGCCTTCACATCGGTGCGGTAGACGAGCGCCGCATCCACCTCGCCGAGGGTCACCTTCGTCAGCACGGCCTTGACGTCCGCCTCACGGGTGTCGGGCTGGGGATTGACACCGGCGATCTCGAATACGGTCTTGGCGGCGGCACCACAGGGCACCTGTTCGGCGCACAGCGCGATCTTGGGTTCGGTCTTGCCGAAGTCGGCGAGTCCGGTGATATGGCCGGGGTTGCCCTTGGGGACCGCGATTTCGAGGCGGTTGCGCACGAATGTCACCGGCGTGGCGGTGATATCGCCCGCGTCGACGACCTGCTGCATGTTCTTCGGAGCCGCTGAGGCGAACACGTCGATGGGGGCGCCCTGTTTGATCTGTTCTGCCAGCGCCGAGCTCGCGCCGAAGCTGTAGACGACCTTGGTGCCGGGGTGGGCGGCCTCGAACTGCTTGCCCAGTTCGGTGAACGTCTCGGTCAGTGATGCGGCTGCGAATACCGTCACGGTTCCGGAGATGTTGTCGGCGGGGGCTGGGTCGGACGACTTGTCCGATCCGCAGCCGACCAGTGTCAGTGCGACGGCTCCGGTCAGGGCAACTGCACTGAGGGAACGAAACATCCTCATCCTCATCAACTTTCTGGGATTTCGACAACGACATGGGTGGACTTGACCGACGCGACCGCGATGCTGCCGACCTCCAGGCCGAGTTCATCGACCGACTCCCGACTCAGCAGAGACACCAGCTTGAAGGGCCCGGCCTGCATCTCGACCTGAGCCATCACTGTGTCCTTCACGATCCGCGTCACGATCCCGCGCATCCGATTCCGCGCGGAGACGGCCACCGCGGCACCCGGTTCCGGAGTCTCCGAGTTGGCCCGCAGGAATTCCGCCAGCTCACGGCCGCTCACGCCCTTGCGGCCGCTGTCCAGCTGGATCGCGTTCAGTCGGCCCTGATCGATATACCGCCGCACGGTGTCATCGCTGACACCCATCAAAGCAGCAACCTCGCTGATCCGCAGATTCGACACGAGTGGCAGCATATTGCCGTATACACGGAATGCATAGCCCGATGCGCACGCGCCAGCGGATCGCTACTGATACGGATGCGGCGGCTGCGAGCCGCCTCATTCGACGAATACCGCCATTGATGCCGTGAAGCCGTGTAGTGCATTGCGGCCTGCGATGGGGCCGATTTCGCCCGCGGCGAAGAAGCCGGCAAGCGGGATGCCGTCGAGCGCGTCCTCGATCGCGGTGGCGTCGTGGTTCGCGACCCCGAACATCCGCCGGCCGCGTCCGTTGCAGGTGAACAGCAACGCACCGGCGGGGCGTCCGGGTAGGTCCGAACCTGCGTGTAGGAGGGCTGCGCGTAGATCTTCATCTGCCCCGGCCGCGTCGCGGACCTGGAACTGCACGGTTGTGCCGACCTCGACAATTTCGCCGATCTCGATCGCGCCGCTGGATGGGTCGGCACCGAGCAGGCCGCGGATCAGGAAATCGCCCTGCCCCGGCGCTGAGAGATGCTCGTCGACTACGACTCCGATCTGCAGTCCGTGGGTCACCAGTTCCTGTTGGTCGGGTGGCAGCGCCTCGACGATCTCGCGTAATCGCTCGAAGGGTGGGCGGCTGCCCAGTTCGGTGATCCGCGCGCCGCGTGCGCCGGTGACGATATAGGGGGACCCGATCGGTCGGCAGCCCTGCGACACGATGGGGACACCGCGCAGGCCGGGTAGTCGCACGCCCACGGCGCCGGAGGTCACCACCTCGTGGTCGTGGAACAGTCTGCAGCCGCCGGGCCGTTGCGCGCCGCTGACCAGCCCGCCCATCACGGTGGTGCCGGGTAGATCGGTGTTCAGGTGCTCGAGCAGTATGTCGGCCGGGAAGGAGAAGGGGTCGGGCAGCAGCAGATGGAAGTCGCGCGCTGCGGTGTCGAAGCGGTAACCCGCGAGTAGCCCGCCGGCCGCTGTGCGGAGGAAGTCGAGTTGGAAGGTCTCGGCGGCGGCGGGCAATCCGGATGCCAGCCATACCGCGACCGCGGGCTCGTCCTCGATCTCGCGGCGGCCCGCGACGATCGCTTGGGCCACGCATCCGATGAGTGCGGGCACCTGGACGCTGTGGTGGACTCCGGCGAGGACGGCCGCGGCCTCGTCGGTGTGTGCTCGTGAGGCTAATAGCACAGCAAGCGATGGCGTCTCGCCCGCGATCTGATCGCGTGCGTTCGCTGCGGCTTGCGCGCCTGCTTGCCGTGCTCCCGGCGCGGTGGAGAGCCCGACTCCGATCCGCACCCTTCCATCGTAGCGAACCCCGTGGGATCGTAGGTGTTGTTGCCGCACAACACATTTCAGCCGAATCGGATAAACTCACGCGGATGCGGCCGCTACCGCGTCGGAGTGGGATCTACTCCCTGTTGAACCGCGCCCGAACCACCTCCATTTGCCTACGCAACTCCTCTGAGGTGATCACTCCACGATCCATCAGCGTGTGGGCTGTTACCACGACTGATCGGGTCCGTACCGGAAAGTCGTAGTAGATCGTCTCACCGAGTGCGTCCTCGGCCTTGCGGCGTTCCAGGTTGTCCAACGTGCCGCGCCAGGACAGGCATTCGCATGTCGCCTGCATGCTCGACTCCCACGGGTCGGGCTTGCGGTCGAGTTCGGGAAGGGTGCTCTCCCGCCGGGACTCGGGGTCCAGAGTATGCAGGAGGACATCGTAGGGACCGTTGTTCATCGCTGCCCATCCCTGCTCGTGGCGGCCTGGACCTGGTTCGGCGGCGCCTGCGCGGTCCAGTCGACCTGGGGCAGTGCCACGCCGATCATCGTGTCCCGGGTAACGATGGCCGCGAGTTGTTCCTCGGTCCAGCCCTCGGTGCCCTCGGGGCGCATCGGCATCACCATGAAACGGGACTTCTGGTTCGAGTCGTGCACGCGGACCTCGACGTCGGCCGGGAAGTGCAGGCCGAATTCGGCGAGCACCGCACGGGGCCAACGCACCAGGCGCCGACGGTAATTGGGGGTCCGATACCAGTCCGGAGACATACCGAGAACCGGCCGCGGGTAACACGAACACAGCGTGCACACGATCACGTTGTGCACCTCGGGCGTGTTCTCCAGCACGTAGAAGTAGGTGTAGTCGCTCGGTGTTCCGGAGCCGGTCGGGTCACGCCAGTCGATGCCGACTTCCTTGCACGTCTCGGTCCCGTCGGCGAGCAGGCGCGCCTTGAAATCGGGGTCCATCCAGGCCTTCGCGACCAGTTTCGAACCGCCGTGCGGTCCGACCGATTCGGCCCATTCCGAGAACCGTCGGTGGTCTTCCTGTGAGAACAGGCCTTTCTCGATGGCGAGTTCGCGAATCGCGGTCTCCAGGACCTCGAACTCGCTGAGCTCTGCGCTCGTCTGAATCGGTGCGTGCGCCCCGTGATCGTGGGTCTGACTCACTTGGAATCCTCCTCTGCGGGTTCGAGCCAGTGTTCGGACACTTCCGTCTCCAGGGTGTCGACGGCGAAGCCGGTGTATTTGGGCCACAGATCTATCTGGCGGAACCGCACCACGTAGAACGGTTCGAAGCGGCCGTTATCGCGTCCCCACGCCTCGTCCTCCGGAATCACCCACTCGGGCCGGTTTTCGACGACGACACCCGTCCGCCCGCGGGTATAAGCCTGGGTGCGGGTGTGGAACATCGACGTTGCGTCTCGCACCCGGACGCGGTCGCCGATCTGGTACTTCCTGGTCATGTCCGCGCCTCCATCCGTGCGCGTACCTCGTCCAATTTCGCGGACAGTTCGTCCGGTGTGATCAAACCCTTGTTGATCAGGAACTTCGCTGCGACGGTCGCCCAGCGCGCGTAGTAGGGCAGGCCGAAATACAGCGTCGCGCCGAGGTCGTTCTCGGCTCGTCGGCGTTCCTCGGAATTCCATACGCCACGCCAGCCGAGGCATTCACACGTGACATAGGTATTCATCTCCCAGGGTTCTTCGACTTTTTCCTGGTACTCGACCGGCACATCCGGCTGTCCGCCGACGTCGTGCAGGACGTGTCGCAGCGCCGCGAACAGTTCGTTCGAGATCTCGTACGGCGAGTCCAGCGGCTTGCGGAACACTGGAGCGATATCTGCGACGCGGTTTTGAATTTCGTCGAATCGGTTCGGTGAACTCATGAGGTCTCCGTAGTGACGGATCCGATGTCCCCCGACCGGGTGATTGCATACGGCGCGCACCCGGCTATCAGGCGGTCGACCTAGGGCGACTGGTCCAACGGTCTGGCACGGCCGACCTAGCGGCAGGAGTTGTGACCCCTGTCACATTTGCGTGATCTTCTTGGCAACCCTACACGCCAAGATCGTCTTGTTGAAGACGCCGCTCTGGACCGAGTGCTGTGGTTCGTGACAATGACCGGCCACGGATTCGACGGTATCGCCGTGAATGCTCGTGCTACGCAATGGTTTCTGGAGATCGGTGATTCGCTGGGATTCGGCACGGTCGGCCGATGATGTCACCTGGCACCGACACCGATGCCGGCGCTGTCCAGCAACACCTGCGGCGAGGACAATGGCAGACATGACCGAAAGCCACACATTCTCCGCACCGCCGGTGCCGGAAGTCTCCACCGTGGCGGCGGCACTGGAATTGGCCAGCCGCGCTCCCTCGGTGCACAACACCCAGCCGTGGCGCTGGGAATTCGACGGCATCGAGCTGGACCTCTACCGCGACCAGGACCGGCTGCTGAGCGCCGCCGACCCGCGAGGTCGGCAACTGATCATCAGCTGCGGGACGATGCTGCACCACCTGCGCACCGCGCTGGCCGCCCGTGGCTGGCACACCGACATCCAGCGGGTCCCTGATCCGGCGCGCCCCGAGCTGCTCGCCAGTATCAACTTCCGAGTCTGGCCCGATCCGCCGACCAAGGTGGTGACCCGCGCGGCAGCCATAGCGCGCCGGCACACCGACCGGCTCCCCATGACCGCGCCATCGGCGTTCGATGAACTCGTGCACACCGTACGGATGCTGACCAGCCCGCACGAAATCGAGCTCGACGTCCTCGACGACAAAGCCCGCTCCCTGCTCGCGGCCGCCTCCGAGCAAGCCAGCGCTGACCGTCGCTACGACGCGGACTACCAAACCGAACTGCACTGGTGGGCAGGACATATCGGAACCACCGAAGGGGTACCCCCGACTGCGCTGGCCTCCGATGCCGAAGCCTCCCACGTGCCGATTGCCCGCAGCTTCCCGTCGGCCCCACATTCCCAGCGCCGCGGCGACCTCGACGACCAGGCCCGGCTGCTGGTACTGACCTCCACCGCAAACACCGCCACCGACTGGCTGCACACCGGCGAAGCACTTTCCGCGGTCCTACTCGAATGCACCGCCGCCGGATTGGCCACCTGCGCGCTGACCCATATCACCGAGCTGCCCGCCGCGGTCACCGCCATCGAAAGCGCACTCGCCCACACCGGGACACCCCAGGTCATCATCCGCGTCGGCACCGTACCCGCCGATGCCACAGCACCCCCGCCGACCCCGCGCCGCCCGGTCGCCGAAATCCTGACCATCCGCGAAAAGCACCCGGCATCCGCGGACAACCAATCCTGAACCCAACCGCATTTCCCGCCGAACCGGCTGTGCCGCCAGGGATTTCGCTGCCATCGTCGCGGTGAACATCGGCACAACCCGTCGGCTCAGCCGATGACGCTCAGGACCCGCTAGGCCGAAAACCGATAGCCGAGCGGTGCCGCCAAGATCAACAAGTAGAGGTTCGGTGCGGTGTCGAAAATTGTGGAGGTGATGAAGCCGGGACGTGGGGGCCGAAAAGTCTGTGGTAGGCGTCGATCCATTCGTCGCGAGCGGTCAGGAATGGGAAGTCGGTGGGAGCCATATGGCGTACGGCGAGCATGGGCAGGGGTGCGTCGAGTGCCGGGAATGCCGGATTGTGCAGACCGGCGGTGGTGCAGCCCGGATAGAATTGGCCGAGCATCAGACCTTTCTGGACGAACCGGGTTTTCTGATCATGCTGAACAGTTTCGATATCGGCGTATTCGGTGAGGTCGGGGAATACCGCAAGGACGGCTTTGAGTTTGGAATCGGGTTCGTCCCGCGGTGGCAGGGCGGGAAACAACTCGTACAGGTCGTCGACAATGGCGGTTATGCGCTGGATGTCGATATAGCGACCATTGATGAACACAACCCACAGGTATTGGCGCTCGATGGCGCGGCTGGTGTAGGGGCAGACGGGGCCGGGTCGGCCGAGGGCCGGGTGGGGTCGGCACAAGTATGCGCGAGTCCACCGGCGGAGTTCGGTGGCGTGGGGGTGCTCGGTCGCACCAGTTGCCGGGTTGCGGGCGAACAGGTTGGCCGGCTCGACGCCGGTGCGTGTCCCGATGATTCGGTCGGTGCTCACGATCGGCTCGTCCTTGCGTGGGTGGGGGTCTCCGGCGAGGGAGTATCGGTGGATCGGAAATGCTCGGCGAGGGCAAGTCCGATGGCGCGGAGTGCGTCCGGGTCGGTCATCCGTTCGTGCCGGACGGGAATGCGGTGTTCGGTGATGCGGCCGGTGATGTGGTCGGCCCATGCGAGAGCTGGAGAGGGGCCGCCGTTTGTGTGGTCGGTGGCGGAGCTGAAGTAGATCAGGTCACCGTCGAAGGTCGCCGGCCGGTGAATTCGGGTGAGGTCGATGAGCCGGACGTAGTCGCGGTGCAGGATCACGAGATGCTCGGGGGTCAGGGCGGTGAACAGTCCGCCTTGCCGGTGCAGCAACTCGGCCGCGGCCTCGATGGTGAGGTCGGCAGGGAGCTCGGAAACGGCCAGGCCACCGAACTCGGTGAGCAGGTCCACGATGGTGGGTGTGGGCGTGCGCATGCTCTCGGCGGTGACGACGCGGGTGTCCATCATGGCCAGGGTCGCGACGGGGTCGCCGTCGCGGCGGAGCTGGACGGCGATCGCGTGGGCGATGGTGCCGCCGAGTGAGTAGCCGAGTAAGTGGTAAGGGCCGTGCGGCTGGACGGACCGGATCTCCCGTACGTAGCGGGCGGCGAGTTGGTCGAGCGTCTCGAACCACGCGGCGGGGTCGGTCAGCGTCGGGGATTGCAGGCCTTGGACGGGACGGTCGGGGTCGAGGTGCTGCACGAGTCCGCTGAAACCCCAGGCCAATCCGATGGCCGGGTGGACGCAGAACAGTGGCGGGTCGGTGCCGGCGGCACGCAGCGGGAGCAGGACCGAGAGTGCGTCACCGAGATCCTGTTCGTCGAGGCCGCGTAGGCGGGTGTCGATGCGGCGGGCCAGCGATTGCGGTGTGGGGTCGGTGAAGACCCACTGAATCGGCACGTCGGCACCGGTCGACTCCGCCAGCCGCGCCACCAGTTGGGCGGCGGCCAGCGAGTTGCCGCCGAGTGTGAAGAAGCCATCGTCGACGCCGACTCGTTCGATGTCGAGGGTCTGGGTGAAGGCGTCGCAGACGGTGGCCTCGAGTGGGGTGGACGGCGCCCGGAACCTGGAGTGCCGCCGGTCGGGTGCGGGTAGGGCTTTGTAGTCGAGTTTGCCGGTGGCGGTAAGGGGGATTCGGTCCAGGGTGAGGATGCTGGTGGGGATCATGTGGGTGGGTAGTCGGGTTGCGAGGTAGGTGGTCAGTGCGATGGTGTCGGGTGTGGTGTGCGGGGTGGGTACGACGTAGCCGGTGAGTTGCTCGGTGCCATTGGGTTGGGTGTGGACTGTGACGGCGGCGTAGGTGATGTCGGGGTGGCTGCGTAGCGCGGTTTCGATGTCGCCGCGTTCGATGCGGTGGCCGTGGATTTTGATTTGTAGGTCGCTGCGGCCTTTGTATTGCAGTGTTCGGTCGGTGGTCCAGGCGACCAGGTCGCCGGTGCGGTACATCCGTGTCCCGGGCGGCCCGTATGGGTCGGGGACGAATCGGGCTGCCGTGGTTGCGGGCTGCTTGTGGTAGCCGCGGGCCAGGCCTGGTCCGGACACGTACAGTTCGCCGACTACTCCAGATGGGACGGGGCGAAGTCGGCGGTCGAGTACGACGGCGGTGAATCCGCGGGTCGGGCCGCCGATTGTCATCGGGCTGTCCGTGGTTGTGGTCGATGCAGCGTCGGCGCAGCTCGTGATCGTGGTTTCGGTAGCCCCATAGCAGTTGATCACCGTGCGGCCCGGTGTCCATTGTTTTGCCAGGTCTGGTGGGCATATCTCGCCGCCGAGCATTACGGTGCCGAGGGTGTCGAGTTCGTCGGCGGGCAGCGATGCGAGCACTGTGGGGGTGAAGGCGGCGTGGGTGACGTGTTCGGCCTTGATCGACTCGGCCAGTTCGGTGCCGGCGACTACTGGTGCGGGGGCGAGGACCAGTGTGGCGCCGGCGGCTGCGGCACTGAGCCATTCGAGGATCGACACGTCGAAGCTCACCGAGGCGGCGGCCAGCATCCGAGAGGTCGGGGTGAGGCCGAACCGTTCCCGTATGTCGGCGGCCAGGTTCGCTATACCGCTGTGGGTGACCACGACCCCTTTGGGGGTTCCGGTGGAGCCCGAGGTGTACATCAGGTAGGCCGGGTGCTGTGGCCGTAGCGTGGTTGTGCGGTCGGGGTCGGTGATCGCGGTGGGGGACACCGACGCTGTCGTCGCGGCGAAAGCGGGGTCGTCGAGGACGAGCCATATTGTGGTGTCCGGTAGCTGGTTTCGGTGCTTCCCGAGGGTCAGCCCGATGGCGGCACCGGAATCGGTGACGATGGTTGCGATCCGGTCGTAGGGATGGGTGGGGTCGATCTGGACGAACGCACCGCCGGATTTGGCGACCGCCCACACGGCGATCACGGCGTCGATGGAGCGCGGTAACGCTATGGCTACCAACGATTCCGGTCCTATTCCGGTGTCGATCAGTACCCGCGCCCACCGGTTCGAGATTTCATCGAGTTCGCGGTAGGACAGCCTTACGCCGTCGCAGACCACCGCTTCCGTGTCCGGCGTCATCGCGGCCGTCAACACCTGCGGCAACACCGACATCACCGCACCGGGTCGACCGCGAACGGGTACCAGCGTGGCTCGCTCGACCGGCGATAGCAGCTGCAGCCGGGTCAGCGGGAGGTCGATGTGTTCGGTGATGGCGTCGAGCACCCGCAGCAGTCGGTCGGCGATGGCGTCGATCTGGTCTTGTGTGAACAATTCCGGCAAATATTTGAAGTTCAGGTGCATTCGGGTGTCGTGGTGGACGACCAGGCCGAGCGGATAGTGCGCGGCGTCGCGTCCGTACACGTCGAGGACATGCATGCCCGCGATGTCGGTGTCTTCGGACAGCCCCGCTCGGTCGACCGGGTAGGACTCGAGGACGGTCACGGTGTCGAACATCGCGCCGGGACCGGCCACCCGTTGGATCTGGGCGAGCCCGAGGTGGTGATGGTCGAGCAGTGAGGCTTGTTCGGTCTGGATTCGCCGTAGTAGTTGGGCCAGGGTTTCGCGGTGGTCGAGCCGGACCCGGACGGGCACGGTGTTGACGAACAGCCCGACCATCGATTCGATGCCGGGGATCTGCGGGGGGCGCCCGGAGACGGTGGTGCCGAAGACCACGTCCTCGCGGGCGGTCGAGGTGGCGAGCACGATCGCCCAGGCGGCTTCGATGAGGGTGTTGAGGGTGGCCTCTTGCTGGTGGGCCACCGTGACCAGGGCCGCGGTGCGCTGTTCGTTCAGCTGCACCTGGACCTCGCGCGCGGCAATGGTGGGCCTGCGGCCGCGGTCCGCGGGCGCGAGCAGAGTCGGCTCGGTTATGCCCTCGAGTGTCCGCGCCCACGCGGCTTCCGCCGCGTCCTGGTCCTGGGTGTTCAGCCACATCAGATAGTCGCGGTAGGGACGCACCGGGGGCAGCACCGTGGGGTCGCTGTCGCTGGCGTAGAGGGTCAGCAGTTCCCGGATCAGCAGTGGCGTGGACCAGCCGTCTATCAGGATGTGATGCATGCTCACCAGCAGCCGGTACTGCTGGGGTGCGGTGCCGATCAGTGTGAGCCGGAGCAGCGGCGCCGCGGTCACGTCGAAGCATGCGCGGCGGTCGGTGTCCATGAGCTGTTCGAGCGCAGCCTCGGTGTTGTCGCGCTGGGTCAGGTCGATCTCGGTGAACGGCACGTCGACGTGCTGGTGCACCACCTGGACCGCTTCGCCGGCGCCAGGGCGCACGAACGCGGTCCGCAGGTTCGGGTGCCGTCCGATGAGAGTTTGCGCGGCGCGGCGCAGCCGCTCCGTATCGACGCGCCCGCCGAGTTCCAAACAGAGTTGCACCAGGTAGGCGTCGAGGGTGCCGTCGGCGAGCTGGGCGTGGAACAGCAACCCCGCCTGTAGCGGCGTGAGCGGCCATATGTCGTCCAGTGTCGAACGTCCGGTCTCGAGCCGGTCGATCGCGTGTTGGTCGAGGTCGACGAGGTCGACATCGGAGGGGGTCAGCCCGCCGACACCGGGCTGGGACGCGTGGGCGGCCAGGGCGGTTACCGCGTCACGCCACAGTCTCGCGAGGTCGGTGACCTCGGCGCAGGTGAGCAGGCCGGTCGGATATTCCCAGGCGGCGGTAAGCGTAGGCCCGTCCGATGTGTCGATGGTGACCGCATTGATGCCCAGCAGGGCTGCGACAGGTGCGTCGGGGTTCTGGACGCCGCCGCCATCGGTGTCGTCACCGGCGGGCATCCACCCGACATCGCGCAATGTCTCGGGAGTGGTGTCGAACCGACCGAGATAGTTGAAGCTCACTCGAGGGGTGGGCAGCGCACGCAGGACGCGGGCGGTATCGGCGTTGAGGTAGCGCAGCAGCCCATAGCCGATCCCGTGGTTGGGGACCTGTCGGAGTTGCTCCTTGACCGACTTGATGACCGCCGCGGCGGCGGCCCCGGCGGCGAACGCGTCGTCGATGTCGATATCGGACAGGTCGAGCCGCACCGGGTAGGTGGTGGTGAACCATCCGATGGTGCGGGTGAGGTCGGCACCGGGGAGCACCGTGTCGTGGCGGCCGTGGCTTTCGAGGGTGAGCAGCGTCTCGGTGACGGTGTTGCCGTGGCGGCACTGCCATCGAGTCAGCGCCAGCGCGAGCCCAGCGACGAGGGCGTCGTCCACGTTGCCGTGGAACGTCCGGGGCAGGGTGGTGAGTACGGCGCGGGTCACCGCGGTAGGTAGCGCCACCTCGACAGTGGCGACGGTAGCTTGCACGTCCACCGCCGGGTCGATCGGGCGGGCACCGATCGGCGGGTCTGCCGCGCCGAGCGTGGACCGCCACCAGTCGAGTTCCTCGAGGCTCCCGGCTGCGGTGTTCAGTGCGTGCGCCCAGCGTCGCATCGAGGTGCCGACCGGCGCGAGCCGCGGCCGTTGCCCGACACTCAGCTGGGCCCATGCCGCAGCGAGATCGGGAACGAGGATCCGCCACGACACGCCGTCGATTACCAGATGGTGTGCGACGACGAGCAGCCGTCCCGGTTGTCCGGCCCAGTCGAACCAGACCAGCTGCAGCATGACCCCGGCTGCGGGGTCGAGGCGCTCGGCCGCCGCGTTCGCCTCAGCGTCGGCGAGCGCGGCGAAGGCATTGCTGTCGGGTGCCGCATCCACCGGGACGCGCCGGATCAGTCCGGCGGCGGGCATCGCGGTCGGCCGCACCCGCAGTGTCCAGCCCGACGTGTGCGCGGGATCCGGGTGTAGTCGAGCCCGCAGCATGTCGTGGTGATCGATCACCGCTTGGACGGTGGCGCCGATTCCGGTGGCGTCGATGCCGGTCGGCAGCGTGAGCATCACCCACTGGCAGAAACGGTCGAAGCCGCCGCGCTCGAACATCCAGCACATGATCGGCGTCACCGGTATCGGCCCCACACCTCCGCCGGGCAGCTCCGCCGGAAGAGAGGTTGCCGCAGTACTGTCGCGAACGGCGATCTGGGCCAGCCCGGCAACCGTTTTACGCTCGAACACCTCGCGCGCGGAGAACACCACCCCCGCCGCCCTGGCCCGAGTGACCAACTGGATCGACATGATGCTGTCGCCGCCGACGGCGAAGAACGAATCGTCGAGTCCGACCGTGTCGATACCCAATACCTCGGCGAACAGTTCGGCCAGCGTTGTCTCCACCTCGGTGGCCGGTGCCCGGAATTCGGCTCGGCCCGTGGTGAAGTCCGGCTCGGGCAGCGCGGCGCGGTCGAGCTTGCCGTTTTCCGTCACCGGCAGCGCGTCGAGCACCACCACGGTCGCGGGCACCATGTGCGAGGCCAACCGCTCCCCGGCGAACGCGCGGATCGCGGCCGCATCGAGGTCGGCGCCGGGCTCGGGCGCTACGTACCCGATCAACCGGTCGCCGATGGCGGGGTCCCGATGCACCGTCACCACCGCACCGGCCACACCCGGGCAGGCCACTAGAGCCGATTCGACCTCGCCGAGCTCGACGCGGAATCCACGAATCTTGACCTGGAAATCCGACCGGCCCAGATAATCGAGCGCCAGACTCCCGTCCGGTAGCCGCAGCCACCGCACCAGGTCGCCGGTCCGATACATGCGCTGCCCGGGGCCTGCGAACGGATCGGCGACGAATCGCGACGCCGTCAGACCCATCCTGTTGCGGTAACCGCGAGCCAGGCCCGGGCCCGCCAGATACAACTCACCGATGACCCCGACCGGCACCGGCCGCAACCACGCGTCGAGCACGACCTGCCCGACCCCGCGGATCGGTCCGCCGATCGTCACCGCCGCACCTGCCACCATCGGCGCACCGGCATCGGTCTGGATCGTGGCCTCGGCCGGACCATAGGTGTTGAAGAGTCTCCGGCCCGGTGCCCACCGCGACACCAGTTTGGGTGAGGGCGCCTCACCACCGACCACGACGGTCCCGAGGTCCTCGAGCCCGTCCGGATCGACCGTCCCCAAGGCAGCGGGCGTCAGCGCGGCATGGGTCACCTTCTTACGCAACAGGATCTGCGCCAGCTCGCCCCCGCCGTAGACGGTCGGGGGCGCAATCACGAGTCGCCCACCCGTCGCGAACGCCCATAGGTGTTCCAGGACTGCCGCATCGAAACTCGGAGACGCGAATTGCAGCACCCGCGAGCTCGGCCCGATGTCGAACCGCGAACATTGGTCGGCCACCAGATTCGCCAACCCTCGATGCGACACCACCACACCCTTGGGCACACCTGTCGAGCCGGACGTGTAGATCACGTACGCCGCATTGTCGACCCGCACCGGCGACGTTCGCTCCGCATCGGTCACCGGCACCGTCGGCAGCCCCGCAGCCTCCGCTTCGACCGCCGACTCGTCGAGAGCCAACCACCGCACCGGCCCGGGCAGCCGATCACGCCACTCCGACAGGGTGATTCCTACCACCACGCCCGAATCGGTGAGCATGTGCTCGAGCCGGCTGGCCGGGTACTGCGGATCCACCGGCACGAACGCTGCCCCCGACTTGGCCACCGCCCACACCGCCAGCACCGCTTCGACCGACCGTGGCAATCCCACCGCAACACTCGCCTCCGGCCCAGCACCCCGACCGATCAACAATCGTGCCAACCGATTCGACTCCGCATCCAGCTCGCCATACGTCCACCAGCGATCCCCGCACACCACGGCGACTGCCCCTGGATCCCGCTCCGCCGCCGCCACCAACAACTCCGACAACACCTGCTCCGGCACAGCCGGATCACCCGACACCGGCGTCAACTCCCGGTGTTCGGCCGGAGAGAGCAGATCCAGCCGGGCCAGCGGCAGATCCGGGTCGGCGGCAACGCTGCCGATCACGCGCAGGACCCGCTGCAGGGTCGCATCCATCGTGTCCTGGTCGAAGAGTTCGGGCAGGTACTTGATTTCGAGATGCAGTCGCGTATCGACACGCGCAATCACTCCCAGCGGATAGTGCGCGCCGTCGGTGCCGGTCACGTCGAGCAGCCGCATGCCGGCGATATCGGTGTCCGCCGTAAGCCCACCACGATCGATCGGAAAGGATTCGAACACCGTGATCGTGTCGAATACCGTCGCAGGCCCGGCCACCCGCTCGATGTCGGTTAGGCCCACGTAATGGTGATCGAGCAGCGTGGCCTGGTCCGCCTGGATCCGGTCGAGCAGCTGCCCCAAGCTCTCGGCGGGGTCGAGACGGACGCGCACCGGCAGTGTGTTGATGAACAGCCCGATCATCGATTCGATGCCCGCGATCTGCGGGGGCCGTCCGGACACCGTGGCGCCGAACGTCACATCCTCCCGGGACGTGAACGCGCCCAACACGATCGCCCATGCCATCTGGAGCACGGTGTTGAGGGTGACTCCACGGGACCGCGCGAGGTCGGTCAACGACGCGGTCTGTTCCTCGGTCAGTTCGCCGAGCACCTCGCGTGATTCGGTGTATGGGCGGCCGGGGTCGGCCGGAGCCACCAGGGTCGGCCCGTCGGCGCCGTCGAACGCGCGGGCCCAGGCGTCGAACGACGCAGCCGGGTCCCGCCCGGCGATCCACGCCAGGAAGTCCCGGTAGGGACGTATATCAGGCAGTATCGCGGGGTCGCCGTCGGTGGCATAGAGGATCAGAAACTCCTTCAGGAGCAGCGGCGTCGACCAGCCGTCGAGCAGCAGATGATGATTGGTCAGCACCAGCCGGTAGTGTTCCGGCGCCGTGGTGACCAGCATCCAGCGCAGCAGCGGGGCGCGCGCCGGGTCGAATCGGATCGCCCGGTCCGCGGCCATCAGTCGATCCCACTCGCGATCGCGTGCATCGTCATCCAGCCCGGATAGGTCGAGCTCCGACCATGGAGCCTCGACGTCTTCATTGACCACCTGCACCGGTCCGGCAGCGGTGTCGGTGACGAATGCGGTGCGCAGATTCGCATGCCGGTCGAGCAGCAGCTGCCCGGCTCGGCGCAGCCGCTCCGGATCGACCCGCCCACGCAACTCGAGAACCAACTGCACCAAGTAGGCGTCGGTCGACTCCTCGGACACCAGCGCATGGAACAGCAACCCCTCCTGCAATGGTGTCAATGGCCAGACGTCGCTCAACGCCGGATAGCTGTCTTCGAGTCGCTCGATCTCGGACTGCCCGATCCTGATCAGATCCAGATCCGACGGCGTCCGTCCCCCGGCCCCGGCACCGTGGATGGCTGTCGCCAACGCCGTCAATACCCGGCACCACGACTCCGCCACCGCGCGCACCTCGTCGACGGTGAGCACCCCGGCGGGATACGACCAGATCGCCCGCAACCGCGGCCGGCCCGCATCGTCGAGGGTGAAGGCATTGATATCGAGCGCCGCTGACACCGGCATATCCGGATTCTGCGCACCGGCGAACTCGGCACCCGCGAGGTCGTCGTCCACCGGCATCCATCCGGCCGCCGGTATTCCTTCGGGAATCGCCGTGGAGTCGTAGTTGAACCCGATCTGCGGCGTCGGCAGAGTCCCGAGTATCGGTCCGGTGTCCTCGTTGAGATATCGCAACAAGCCGTAGCCGATTCCGTGGTCCGGGACCGCGAGGAGCTGTTCCTTGACGGACTTGACCGCTGCCGCCAAAGCCGGCCCACCAGCGCATGCGTCGTCGAGATCGATGCCCGACAGATCCAGGCGCATCGGAAAACTCGTGGTGAACCAGCCGACCGTCCTGGTCAGATCCGAGCCTGGGACGGCGCCTTCCGCACGGCCGTGCCCTTCGAGACCGATCACCACGTCCGCGAGTGGGCCACCGGATGCCTCCGTCGCGCGCTCGCGCCGCCACTTCGTCACCGCTACCGCCAGCGCGGCCAGCAGCCCGTCGCCCACACTGCCGTGGAATGCCGCGGGCACGTCGGTCAACAGCGCCTCGGTGACCTCGGGGGAGACTTCGACCTCGACCGTGCGGGTGGTGGCAGCCACATCGATCGCGAGGTCGAGGGGCCGGGCTCCGATCACCGGATCGTCCCCGACGGCCATCGCTTGCCACACTTCGAGTTCGGCGGCCCGCTCCGGGCGTTGGGCTGCCTCGACGAGCCCGTGCGCCCACCTGCGCATCGATGTCCCGACCGGGGCCAGATCGGGTGGTTCGCCGGACTCGATCCGCGCCCACGCGACCGCGAGGTCCGCCACCAGCACCCGCCAGGAAACCCTGTCGATCGCCGAATGATGCACCAGCACCAGCACTCTGCCCGGCTCCGCCGCGTCGACCGGATCGAACCAGACCACCTGCATCACGATCCCGGCGCCCGGATCGAGCCGATCCGCGGCGGCATCCAACTCTGCCGCCGCCGACGCACGGAACTCGGTGCTTCCCGGCTTCCCCGCCATCGCCACCCGATTGATTACGTCGTCGGCCCGAACCATCCCGACCGGCAGCACCTCCCACGTCCAGCTCCCATCGGCGCCCGGGCGCAGCCGCGCGCGCAGCATGTCGTGCCGATCGAGTACCGCCTGCACCGTGCCCGCCAGCCCCTGCTGGTCGATCCCCACTGGCAGACCCAGCACCACCGCCTGCGAGAACCGGTCGAACCCCGACTCCGCGCGTTCGATCAGCGATCGCAGGATCGGCGTCACCGGTATCTGTCCGACACCGCCGCCGGGCAGTTCCTGCGGAAGACCGGTCGCTGCGCTGCCGTCGCGGACGGCGATCTTGGCCAGCCCGGCGACCGTTTTGCGTTCGAACACCTCGCGCGCGGAGAACACCACACCCGCCGCCCTGGCCCGAGTGACCAGCTGGATCGACCTGATGCTGTCACCGCCCAAGGCGAAGAACGAATCATCGAGACCGACTGTGTCGATACCCAATACACCAGCGAACGATTCGGCGATCGTGCGTTCGAGGGGTGTTTCGGGTGCCCGGAACGGCTTGGTGTCGGTGAATATCGGGTCCGGTAGTGCGTTGCGGTCCAGTTTTCCCACCGGCGTCAGCGGGATGCGGTCGAGCACCGTGATCGAGGACGGGACCATGTAGGACGGCAATCGGTCGGTGAGATGTTCGGTGAGGATCGTGGTGTCGATCGAGTGGCCGGGTGCGGCAACGACGTACGAAGCCAGTGATTCGGTCCCGGATTCGTGGTGGTGGCTGATGGTGGTGGCGAAGCCGACGGTCTGGTGGGTGGTGAGTGTTGCGTCGATTTCGCCGAGTTCGATGCGTAGGCCACGGATCTTTACCTGGAAGTCGGTTCGGCCGAGATGTTGGATCGTTGCGTCGGGTGTCCATCGGACGATGTCTCCGGTGCGGTACATGCGTTCGCCGGGCAGCCACGGGCACGCTATGAAGCGTTCGGCTGTCAGAGCTGTCCGGTGATGGTATCCGCGGGCCAGCAGTGCGCCCCCGATATACAACTCACCTGCCACGCCGACTGGTACGGGTTGTAGCCGCTGATCCAGCACCCATTCCGAGACACCGCGAATCGGGCCACCGATCGTGATCAGCTCACCCGCCACCAACGGAGCGCTCTGGTTTGTCGTGGTCGTGGCCTCGGTCGGACCATAATCGTTCAGCAGGTCGCGGCCGCTGCTCCAGCGCTCGACCACCTCGGTGCCGTACTCCTCGCCACCGACTGCCAGGTGTCCCCAATCTGGTAGCGGCCAACGGGTGTGGTCGATGGTGGACAATGCCGAGGGTGTGATGAGGACGTGGCTGACGTGGTCGTGGTCGAGTAGTTCGGCGAGTTCGTCGCCGCCGTAGACGTCGCTGGGTGCGATGACCATGGTCGCGCCTGCGCAGGTCGCCAACAGTAATTCCAGTACTGATACGTCGAAGCTCGGTGAAGCCAAATGTAGAGTGCGAGAATCGGATTCGATGCTCATGGCGTCGTGGTGCTCGGTGGCGCAGCTGGAGAGTCCGTGGTGGGTGACCGCGACGCCTTTGGGTAGTCCGGTCGATCCGGAGGTGTAGATGACGTAGGCGATATCGTCGACATGCAGCGGGCGCACTCGGTCACTGTCGGAGATCGGCGGGGCACTCGAGGCATCGTCGAGATTGTCGGCTGTCAACCAATCGATATCGTCGGGTAACCGCGCGCGCGCCGATTCCACCGTCAAACCGATAACCGCTGTCGAATCGACCATCATGTGGGTGATGCGTTCGAGGGGATAGGTCGGGTCGATCGGCAGGAACGCGGCTCCCGACTTGGCGACCGCCCACACCGCGAGCACAGATTCCAGCGAACGCGGAATACCGATCGCGACAACATCTTCCGGACCGATACCGCGTTGGATGAGTAGCCGAGCCAATCGGTTCGAGCGCTCGTCCAACTCCCGGTAGCTCAGTTGCCGCCCATCGAACACGATCGCGGTGGCGTCGGGATCCCGTGCGGCAGCCGTGATCAGCAGATCAGCCAACGTGGCCGGCGCTGTCTCGGGTCCACCAGAACGCGCCAGCAGATCGGCTCGTTCAGCGGACTCCAGTATCTCGATGGCACCCACCGCAACCGGGGGATCGGCGGCCACCGACTCGAGTATCCGGATCCACCGATGCATCAGCGAATCGATCGTCACCGCGTCGAACAGATCTGTGGCATAGGTGACCGCCACTGCCATCTCGCCGCTGTCATGGTTGTCCGACAAAACGATCTGCAGATCGAAGCGGGACACCTCGTTGGGCAGGTCGACCACCGAGACATCGAGGCCGGGCAGTTCGAGCTTCACCTGTTCCAGATTCTGGAATGCCAACATCACCTGGAACAGCGGGTGCCTGGACTGGGACCGTTGCGGAGCGAGTTGATCCACCAGTTGCTCGAACGGAACCTCGGCGTGTCCGAAGGCATCCAGGTCGATCTGCCTGATCCGGCCGAGCAGGTCGGTGAACGATTCATCGAGATCGATTTCGGTTCGCAACACCAGCGTGTTGACGAACATGCCGACCACGTCGTCGAGTTCGGCCGCACCGCGTCCGGCGATCGGTGTGCCGATCGGAATATCGGTCGTACCACTCAACCGGGCAAGCAGCACCGCCAATGCGCCATGGATCACCATGAACAGTGACGAACTACGTTGCCGCGCAAACCCTTCCAATACCTGCATCAACTCGGCATCCAACGTGTAGTCGATGGTGGCACCCCGATTGGACGCCACCACCGGCCGCGGCCGGTCAGTCGGCAGACGAAGTTCCTCGGCAACTCCGTCCAGAGTTTCGGTCCAGTATCGGATCTGCTGGGCGCCAAGCGATTCCGGATCGTCGGGCGAGCCGAGGGCAGTTCGTTGCCACAGTGCGTAGTCCGCGTACTGGACTGGCAGCGGTGTCCACGAGGGGAGTTCTCCGCGGATCCGTGTGGTGTACGCAGTCGTCACGTCGCGGGCCAGCGGTGTCATGGAGAAACCATCCGCGGCGATGTGGTGCACCACGACGGCCAACATGTATTCGGGCTCCTCGCTACCGGCAGCGCGGAACAATCGGGCACGCACCGGCGCCCGGGTGCTCACATCGAAGCCTTCGGTGACGAATTCGGTGACCGTTGTGTCCAATTGGCTCGGCGGAACCGATACCAGGGCCAGCTCGGGGTCTACCTCGTCGGCGGGTTCGATCAGCTGGATCAGCATTCCGTCGTGATCCGGGTACCGCGTCCGCAAAGACTCGTGCCTGCGCAGCACGTCAACCATGGCCAATCGCAGGGCGTCCACGCTCAACTCGCCACGCAACCGAATGGCGATCGGCACGTTGTATGCCCCCGAGCTGGTGTCGTACTGGTTGAAGAACCACATCCGTTGTTGGGCTGGTGCCAATGGCACGAGATCGGGGCGCGGCCCGGCGATCAATGGTGGGCGTTGTCGCCCCGTACCGGCATGCTGCTCTATGCGGGTCGCGAGCGCCGCTACCGTGGGCGCCTCGAATAACAGCCGCACCGGGATCTCGGTACCCAGTGCGGCCCCGAGCCGCGCCGCAACCCGGGTGGCGACCACGCTGTCACCGCCGAGGGCGAAGAACGAATCGTCGAGACCGACTGTGTCGATACCCAATACACCAGCGAACGATTCGGCGATCGTGCGTTCGAGGGGTGTTTCGGGTGCCCGGAACGGCTTGGTGTCGGTGAATATCGGGTCCGGTAGTGCGTTGCGGTCCAGTTTTCCCACCGGCGTCAGCGGGATGCGGTCGAGCACCGTGATCGAGGACGGGACCATGTAGGACGGCAATCGGTCGGTGAGATGTTCGGTGAGGATCGTGGTGTCGATCGAGTGGCCGGGTGCGGCAACGACGTACGAAGCCAGTGATTCGGTTCCGGATTCGTGGTGGTGGCTGATGGTGGTGGCGAAGCCGACGGTCTGGTGGGTGGTGAGTGTTGCGTCGATTTCGCCGAGTTCGATGCGTAGGCCACGGATCTTTACCTGGAAGTCGGTTCGGCCGAGATGTTGGATCGTTGCGTCGGGTGTCCATCGGACGATGTCTCCGGTGCGGTACATGCGTTCGCCGGGCAGCCACGGGCACGCTATGAAGCGTTCGGCTGTCAGAGCTGTCCGGTGATGGTATCCGCGGGCCAGCAGTGCGCCCCCGATATACAACTCACCTGCCACGCCGACTGGTACGGGTTGTAGCCGCTGATCCAGCACCCATTCCGACACACCGCGAATCGGGCCACCGATCGTGACCAAATCTCCTGCCACCATGGGGGCTGTCAGCGTCGCGGCAATGGTGGTCTCGGTGGGGCCGTACTCGTTGAACACGCTACGGCCGTCACTCCAGCGTTCGACCAACTCGGGGCCGTAGCCTTCGCCACCGACCAGCAGATATCTCAAATCCGGTAGCGGCCAACGGGTGTGGTCGATGGTGGACAATGCCGAGGGTGTGATGAGGACGTGGCTGACGTGGTCGTGGTCGAGTAGTTCGGCGAGTTCGTCGCCGCCGTAGACGTCGCTGGGTGCGATGACCATGGTCGCGCCTGCGCAGGTCGCCAACAGTAATTCCAGTACTGATACGTCGAAGCTCGGTGAAGCCAAATGTAGAGTGCGAGAATCGGATTCGATGCTCATGGCGTCGTGGTGCTCGGTGGCGCAGCTGGAGAGTCCGTGGTGGGTGACCGCGACGCCTTTGGGTAGTCCGGTCGATCCGGAGGTGTAGATGACGTAGGCGATATCGTCGACATGCAGCGGGCGTATCCGGTCACCGTCGGTGATGGGGCGGTTATCGGCTTCGTCGAGATTGTCCGCTGTCAACCAATTGATATTGTCGGGTAACCGCGTGCGCGCCGATTCCACCGTCAAACCGATTGCCGCTGTCGAATCGGTCAGCATGTGGGTGATGCGTTCGAGGGGGTGGGTCGGGTCGATCGGCAGGAACGCGGCTCCCGACTTGGCGACCGCCCACACCGCGAGCACAGATTCCAGCGAACGCGGAATACCGATCGCGACAACATCTTCCGGACCGACACCTCGTTGGATGAGTAGCCGAGCCAATCGGTTCGAACGTTCGTCCAACTCCCGGTAGCTCAGTTGCCGCCCATCGAACACGATCGCTGCGGCATCGGGATCCTGCGCAACCGCCGTGGTCAGCAGGTCGGCCAGTGTGGTCAGCGCCGCTGTGGGGGCACCAGAGTGTGCCAGCAGATCGGCTCGTTCGGCGGACTCCAGCACATCGATGGCCCCCACTGGAACCGTCGGATCGGTGGCCACCGACTCGAGTATCCGAATCCACCGATGCATCAGAGAATCGATTGTCGCCGCGTCGAACAGGTCCGTGGCATAGGTGACCGCTACCGCCATACCGCCACTGTCGTGGTCGTCGGACAACACGAACTGCAGATCGAGACGCGGCACCTCGTTGGGCAGGTCGACCACCGGCACATCGAGATCAGGCAACTCCAGCATCACCTGGAACAACAGGTGACGGGACTGGGACCGTTGCGGAGCGAGTTGATCCACCAGTTGTTCGAACGGAACCTCGGCGTGTCCGAAGGCATCCAGGTCGATCTGTCTGATCCGGCCGAGCAGGTCGGTGAACGATTCATCGAGATCGATTTCGGTTCGCAATACCAAGGTGTTGACGAATCTGCCGACCACGTCGTCGAGTTCGGCCGCACCGCGTCCGGCGATCGGTGTGCCGATCGGAATATCGGTCGTACCACTCAACCGGGCGAGCAGCACCGCCAGCGTGCTGTGGATCACCATGAACACTGACGAACTATGTTGCCGCGCAAACCTTTCCAATGCCTGCATCAACTCGGCATCCAACGTGTAGTAGATGGTGGCACCCCGATTGGACGCCACCACCGGCCGCGACCGATCAGCCGGCAGACGAAGCTCCATGGGAAGGTCCGCGAGCGTGGCTCGCCAGAACGCCAGGTTCTCGCGGCGGCGCCGTATCGCGGTGCCGTGGCGGGCGCTGTCGGGGTGGACCTGCCCGAGATCAGTGTCCGGTGCGGCGGCGGCGAACGCGTCGAGGAACTGCACGAATCTGGTGTAATGCGACGACAGTTCGGGGCCGGTGTAGAGGTTGGGATTGGCCAGAAAGTGGAGGATCGTTTGCGGCGGGTCTCCGGTCTGATACAGGTCGACCAGCAAATCTTCGACCGGCCCGGAGCTGAGGATATGGAATTCCGCGGTCATCGACCCGAGCCGGAGCTCCTGGGTGAAGAACATGACATTCACCACCGGGCCCGCGAAACGCCGCTGCCCGTTGCGCCCCGCGGCGGCGCGAATGTCGGTGAGGCCGCACCGCTGGTGTCGCAACGCTCCTACCAGGTCGGATTGTATGCGCCGCACCAGCGTCACGACCGTGTCCCCCGTACCGAGCGCGATCGGAAGTGGCACAACATTGACGAAAACTCCCCCGGACCGCCGCAACACCGCGGTTGTGCGACCCGACACGGGAATATTGACCAGGACCTCATCGCGGCCGGTCATCCGGGCCAGATAACTTCCGAATGCGGCGATCACCACCGCGGCGGGGGTCGCCCCCAACACCTTCGCGGAATGATCGATCCGCGCTACCGTCTCGGCGGACAGTTCGGCTCTTGCGACCACACTGTCCGCGCGCGCGGGTGCGTATCCGGCGGCCAGGCTGGACTCGTCCTCGTCCTCGTCCTCGACGTCGGCGAGTCTGTCCACCCAATATGCTTGGTCGCTGGTGAACCGCTTGGACTCCCGGTAACTGCGGTCGGCCTCGTAGAGGGTGCGCAGATCCGCCGCCTGGTTCGGCTCTGCTGTCTGTCCTCGCACCGCTGCCGTGTACAGCGCCGCGACCCGGTTCACTATCGTCATCGCGGCGTAGCCGTCCAATGCGACATGGTGAATCCTGAGGTACCACAGGAAATGTCGATCCCCGACCTGCACAACCACCCATGCGACCAACCGGTCTCGGGTCATATCCAACGGTGCGGTGTACTCCCGGCGCATCCACTGCAAGGCCGCCGCCATAGGGTCCGGTTCACCACGCATATCGATGAGTGGCCCCGTCGAATCCAGCGACGGGTCGAACAACTGATGTGGCTCACCGTCGACCTCTACCAGCCGCAGATACCCCGATTGGAATTCGTGGCCCGTTTGAATCGACACCGCACGAAGTATCCCGAGATCCAGATCTCCATGGAACTCGAGATACTGCGCCTCACATATCGGTACATCCGGGCTCAATTGTTGCGCCAGCCACAGCCCCCGCTGCCCCGCGGACAGCGGTACCGGCTGAGTGACTGACACATTCGGCTCGGAATCCCCACCCGATCCTCGGTCGGGCATGAACTGCAGTCGCGCCGCGGTCATCACTTGCCTCCAGACCCGACCCGCCGCTCAGTATAAGCCGACTGATCGGTATGCGTATACCCCGGACTCGCAATCCGCACGGCGAAATAATGTCCAGCTTTACGAAAGTGATAGACGGCGCTTGCGGCTTCTCCGATACCTCAACGCACTTACTTCGATACCGCAATGCAATTACTTCGACGCCCAATTGTGGATTGCCTCTGCGTTGCGGTCGGTCATCGGCTCGTTGGGATCGATGGCGCGGCCATCGGCAGTGCGGACGATTGCTGCCCTGAACTGCGAGTTCATGGCGAAATCAGATGAACTGAGGGTTGGGTCGAAGTGCGCCGAAGTAACCTCGATGTCTCTCGGGGCAGGGTGACATCTAGCGGAGCAGGCGGTGGGCCAGCGGCTTTCGGAACCGAGATATGGAACTTCGAGTTCCCTTTGGCTCCGCTCTTTATTTGGACATAACAAGTGCAGGTTCCGTGCGCTTCGCGTGATCTTGTGTCTTATTTGTCCGCATTCGACTATAATGATGCGGCCGCCGCGGCCGACACGACCCCGTCGGTATGTGTGCGGCCACTGTCGGACGCTTTCAGGCCTGGACTGTCCAACGCTCCACCACTCGAATACCCGTGGTGTCATTCGCGTTGTGAATCCGTGTTCACGTGCCCGCTCGCGCGCAGATTCACGTCATATTTAGCCGAAACCTTTTGATTGCGTCGGTCGTCTACTCCCCAGAACTAATGATCTGTTCGATATTGCGCTCGGCCAGCGCACTGATCGTCAACGACGGGTTCACTGTTCCGGTGCTGCCGGGCACAGCCGCCCCGTCCATCACGTACAGGCCTCGATAACCGAAGACCCGACCGTACCCGTCTGTTGCGCGTCCGATCACTGCGCCGCCCAACGGATGTGAGGTGAACGAGGCGTCCCCACCCATGACCGGTAGGGCGATGGTCAGGCAGTGGCAGGCCGCCTTGTCGTTGACTTCCTGCGCTCGCGCGAGGTAGTCGGCAGCGCCGTTGTCCGGCCACTGCAGGTCCACCCGCCCATTGGTCGGGTTGTAGACGAACCGGCCGCGGGTGTCGTCGAGCACTATGCCCAGCGATGCGAGAGTGCCGATGTCGAAAGGCGTCACGCCGGGGATGTACCAGTTCTCCAGCGACACAGGTGCGCCCGCCTCGTCCAGAATCCGGCTCGCGGACGCCGTGCCCTGCGTGCCCAGGTCGAACGAGCTGAGCGGCCGCGCCAAGCCGACATCGCCGTTGCTGCCCCAGCCCTCGCCGATGTGCTCGTTCAGGTTCGGCAGCGCGCCGGTTTCCCGCGCGCGCACCAGCAGTTCCGAGGTGCCGACGGAGCCCGCACCGAGGAACAGCTTGTCGCAGGTCAGCATCCGGTTCTGGAGCACCTCGCCGGTAGGTGCGAGTTTGGTCACGGTGACGGTATAGCGACCCGATGCCCCCGGTTCCTTGGCGATGGCGTCCACGCGGTGGCCGGGGTAGATCCGGGCGCGGCCGGTGTCCTCGGCATAGCGCAGGTAGTTCTGATTCAGATCGAACTTCGCGCCGTTGGAATTGCCGAGGTTCGAACAGCCGACCGTCGCCGACGGCCTCGATTGTCCGGCCAGCTCGTCGCGGATGACGTTCCAATTCCAACTGCCGTCGATGCGCTGCGGCGCATAGTCGGCCGCGCGGACCTGATCGTCCCAGGCCCGCGCGTGCGCGAACGCGCCGGAGTGATAGATGTCGTCCGGCATCGGGCTCAGCCGCAACGTCTTTCGGACCTTGGGGTAGTAGACCTCATGCATCTCGCGGTAGTCGACCACACCGCCGAACACATGGTCGAAGAACCGCTGCTCCGGCTCGATCATCACCCCGGTGAACACCACCGAGCCACCGCCCACACACGCACCGCGCCACACATCGATGCCCGGGTAGCTGGAAACGTCGAGGACTCCGCCGAACGGATCGAAAGATACCGGGATCCTGGTCACGCCGGTAAAGCTGGTGCGATGCCAGAAGCCGCGGCCGTCCGGAATCGTGTCGACGGTGAAGATGTCGCGCCACGGATCATTCGGCCAGCGCGACCCGCGCTCGAGCACCGCCACCTCGGTCCCGGACTGCGCCAGGCGCAGCGCGGTGATCGACGCCCCGAATCCGGACCCGATGACGATCGCAGGCATATGGTCGTCCGGATCCGGCAGCGGCGCGAAGATTTCGGGCACCAGTGCGCGGTACATCGGCGCATTCGGGCTCAGGGTGTAGTCGTCGGCCCACACCGGTGACATGGCCGTCGCCAGCGTGCTTCCACCTGCAAGACCCAGCATCGCAGCGGCAAGGCCGACGCCCCTGACGAAACTGCGCCGGTCCATCGGGTCCCGCACCTGATCTGAACCTCGCTCCATCACATCCCCACACCTTTTGGTGAGCGTTCGGAAAATTCGGTTACGCGCGGGCGGGTCATCGGGACATGGCGATGATCATCGCCATACATCGTCCGGGGCTTGCTGATCCTGGCAAAGGTCCGCTCGACCAGCGTACCCAGATGGCCGGACCGCGGGCCGGGATCGGTGCGTTTGACCAGCGTGGCAACCATGTGCGGCGCCTTCCGGCCCCATCACCCACATCGCCGACAGAGGCTAGCCGCGGATTAGCCGTCCGCGCCGGCGTGGGCGCTCTACCATGGGGAGAGTCCGGCGTGGAGGTGACAATGTTGGCACGCGCGTGGATTCGGTGGCTGGTCCTGCATCGGCTGACACGGTCCTATCTCCTGTGGTCGGCGCGTCGGGGCGAACCCCTCGCGCAGATCCTGGCCGGCCCGGATCGCGGGATCGGCTCGCCGCGCTCCATCGAGGAGATCCGGCGGCAGGGTCGAATGCCCACGGTATCGAGGGTGCGCGTGACCGCGGACCACGAACTGTGCCGGCTCATCCTGCGGGATCGTCGCTTCGGCGTGGTCACGCCTAACAATCGGGCCCTGCCGAAGCCGATGCGCTGGGTGCTGACCAAGACGGATCTGGAACTTCCCAACCTCGCGGAACCACCCTCGATGCTGGTGACCGATCCGCCGGAACACGCCCAGTACCGACGCCTGGTCGGCCAAGCATTCACCCCGAGGGCGATAGCCAAACTGGGGGAACGGGTTGTCGCAGTAACCGATGACCTGCTCGAAAGCCTGAAATCGAGGCCGCGACCGGATCTGATCGACGACTTCTGCGAGCAGTTGCCCATCGCGATCATCGCCGAGATTCTCGGGTTGCCCGCCGATATGCATGCGACGCTGCTGAAGTGGGGAGACACCGGTGCACCGTTGCTCGACCGAGGCCTGACCTGGGCCACATTCCGCCGCGCCATCGAAGACCTGGCCGAGGGCCAGCGGTACTTCGACCAGCACATCGCCGGGCTCACCGCCGAACCGGGCGACGACGTGCTCAGCCTGCTGGTGACGGGTGGCGAGCTCACCCGCCGCGAGCAGGTGGCCAACGCGGCCCTGCTGCTGGACGCCGGATTCTTGACGACGGTGAATATGCTCGGCAACGGAATCGCCCTGCTGACAAGCCATCCGGACCAGCTGGAAATGCTGATGGCGCAGCCGGAGCTGTGGCCGGGCGCGGTCGAGGAAATCCTGCGCTACGACGGTCCCATACGGATAACGGGCCGCATCGCGAGCTGTGACATCGACATCGCCGATCAGCACGTCAAATCCGGTTCCCTGGTCCTGCTGTTGCTGGCGGGCGCCAACAAGGACCCCACCGTCTTCCCCGATCCCGAACGATTCGATGTGACCAGGGCCAATGCCGCAGAACATCTCTCGTTCAGCGGTGGGGTGCACAGCTGCCTGGGAGCCAGCCTTGCCCGACTGGAAGGCACCGTCGCGCTGCGAGCCCTCTTCGAGCGGTACCCGGATCTGTGCCTGGACGGCCTGCCGATCCCGCGTGGCCTGGTGAACCTGAACAGCTACCGCTCCATGCCCGCCAAACTATCTGCCGACTAGCTGTGTTCTCCCACCTGGCCTGCTCGACACGGGCCGCGGATGGCACCCCACCGTGCCGCCGCGCGTCGAGTACACCCTTACCGAGCCGGGCCGAGGACTCCGCGAGACCGTGGATCGCATGTGCGGCTGGACTCAGCGATACCTGGGCCACATCGAAGCCGCGCGCAGCCGTTTCGACGCCTGACAGGTGTGCGGAGGTAGGTGTTCGCGAGGTCGGTGATGCTGTCGAATCGGTCCGGGCGCGGCGTCCCGTTCCAGCCCGGGTGGGTCGGAGTCAGGACGTGTGTGCAACGGGATAGGTGTTCGGCAATGCCCGCCACGGTGGCCGGGCCGCCCCCGCCGTGTAGGACGAGAATGGTTGGGCCGCTGCCGGATTCGGCAAAGGTCAGGAGTGGTTCGTGGCGGGCGTCGGCAGTCATGGGGAGTCCTCGATTCGGGTAACGCTGCTGAATCTGCTCCGGCGAGTCGGTTCGTCCCCGTGACGAGAGATCATCCGATGCGATCGCGCAGTGCGACGTTCTACGCGAGCTTCGTGTAGGTCAGGTCGAAGTCCGTCTTCCAGGTCCTTTGGTCCTCGGCCAGCTCCCAGCGACCCCGGATCGTCTTCCCGTCGTCGGAAAACCTGCCGGTGAATCGCTGTGCGAAGGGTTCGCCGTCGCGCTGCAGCGTCCAGATGCCGTCGGTCAGGGTCATCTCGTAGATTCGCTGAACGTCGCGGTCGTCGGTGTAGAGCTGGTAGTAGGTGTCGCTCATCCCATCGCAACCGATGACTGCGACACCATCGGGAGCGTCGGGCAGGTCGATATGCCAGCGCTGGACCAATAGCGGTGTGCCCCTGAGCCATTCGAAGGTGACCCGGCCCGCACCCGGCCACGGCGGCCCGCCGGGAGGTCCGGCCTGCATCGTCCATTCCCCGGCCAAGACCTCCAGGCGTTTGCGTGCCGATTCGTTGGTGGACTGGTTCATCGCGCTCTCCTCTTCGATGGACTACTGATATCGACGTTGCGGGACGATCGGACTCATCGGTCGCGCGACGGGCGGTCCGGATGTTGCGACCACGGCGTGGCCTTGGGTGGCCAGTCCGAGAATGGCGTCGAGCGGGCGAATGGCTCGGGTATCCGAAACCCGCCCTCGGCGACCTCGGCGCGCAGGAGCGCCAGCTTCTCGACGTTCGCCGTCCATATCTCGTCGACGCCCAGCCCGAGCACCGCACGCATCCGACCGGAACCGGCGACGCCCCACACCGCGAGGCGCATTTCCGCCTCGCGGGCCAGCCGCACGAAGTCCTCGGACAGCAGCGGGGGAGGGACGGCGAGACCGGTAGCACCCGTGCGGCGCGCCTCCTCGAGGAGGGTGTCGATACCGTCTGCCCCGGATCGCACCGCGCGAGCCATCCAACCGAGGGCGCCGCGAACACCCGAGGTGGCCGTCGTCAGGGAGTTGATCAACGTCACGCGGTGACAGTCCGGGGCCAGCTCCGCAGCCGCCGTGAGTACCCGCTGATCGAATGCGTGCAGTTCCCCCCGCATACCGTGACCCGCGAACGTGGTGACAACCTCGGCCACTTTCGTCCGGACCTCCTCGTCGGACCAGCGCGGACCGGCATGCACTTCCACCGCCAGCGTCGCATCCTCGAACGCTGCCGACCGGCACACGGCATCGAGGGCAGCCACGTCCTCAGCGCCCCGGCCGACCCGCACGACGATCGCATGCACGCCCAGCGCGAGCGCGTCCGTGCACGCCGAGGGATCCGCGAGCCCGTCTGCCCCGAGTTGCACGGCGATCCGCGGCCCTGCGGCTGGGGAAGGCCGCGCTGCCGTGGCGTCCGGCTCAGCAGGACGCGACCGCCCTGCATCAACCGGATCGGTCGCCGTCTTCTCCGCGGGACCGGGAAGGTCCTGGGGTGACCGGTGATCGCCTGCGAGTGCCGCATCCAATTGCGGCGCGCGGCGATCCCGGACGGGGTCGACCACCCTCGCCCGAATGCGGTGCAGCACGGTCGGGTTATCGACCGAAGGCCGATGCGGTTCCCTGGTCAGCTCATCACCCCGGCCGGCAAGGCACCACGCTGCGGACCGCAACGACTCCGACGGCTGCGCCGCAAAGCCCAGCGCGTAATCCAGGTACTCACCGTGGCCGTCGTAGGGAGCCGACAAGTGTGGAAAACCGCGTTCTGCACGCAGGCGCGTCGCAGTGGTGTCGGTTGCCGGATCGGTCCCGAGACCGAGTGGCCCGTCACCGAGCGACCGGCCCCGCATGCCGGGTGCGTCCGCGCCGAACCCGGTAACCGGGTCGCCGGATAGTGCCAACACCCAGCTGTGCAGGCAACTGGCATCCGAGATGCTGTCGAACCGCCTGCCGCGACCGGGAGAACCAACCAGCACCCGGTGCTCGAATACGCCATCCAGTCGCCCGCCCACGGCCGCGTCGCATACGGTCGAGGTTCCGTATCTGGAGGCGAGCACCGAAAACTTCGCCTTGCTCACCGCGCGGAGGGCCAGGACGTCGCGCGCGAACAGTCTCCCACCGGCCTCCGCCAGTTCGGGCCTGGCAGCCCAGGCATCCTTGTTGTTGGCGGGCGCCTCGTAGCCCATCCAGCACACCACGGCCACCTTGCGGGAGCGGTCCGCGCGCACCAACTCCTCGTACAGATTCCGCGCATTCGCCACCCGACTGGGCGCCGACTGCAGCCGCGTGTTCACACCGTCCACATACCAGACCACATGCTCCGCATCCTCGAGCCGGCAGTTGCCGATGACGATCGTGCCGGATCCGTTACCGCCGAACGTCTCCGGGCCCAACCCCACCGTGGACACGATCGGTGCAGGAATGTCGCGGTGCACCGTCACCGACCGAGTAAGTGCCTCATCGACGGCGTAGAGATTTCTGAAGACCTGGCGTTCGGACCGGCTGGCATTCTTGCTGCCTTTTGCATGAATTGCGGAAGAGGTGGCGAATCGCCAACAGTCATTCGCGTTGTCCGCCGCCTCGGACGGAATACCCGGGGCGTTGCCCAGGATCTTGGGGTGGACCGCCACCACGGCGCGCCGCTCGTCGGACGATAGTCGGTTCCACCACCGCCTATTGTCGACGGCAAGTTGAGCGGCTCTCGTGAAGTCGTCCGGTAGACCTCGGTGCCACAAAGCACTGGGCTCGGTTCCGCGGCCGCCGCGCTTGTCGATCGCGGTCCTCGCGAGCACGTGATCCGCGTCGGTTACCCGCAATGTCGGATTGCCCGAGTTCGGATCATGCGGTAGCACGTCATCGTAGGCGGACTCGGTCCGCTCCCGGCGTAAGTAGTCGGCAAAGCGGACCGGCTCGTTGTTCGAATCATCGTAGGTCACCAGCCGGTCCAATCGACCGGCCAGGATGCGGCCCATATTGTCCAACGAATCCGTCGACGCCTTGACCCGGTCATCGACATACCGCAGGAATTCGTCATCGATGGTCTTGCCGGCTGCGAATGGCGCACGCTCAACCCGCTGCGCGACTGCACGTGCCTGCGTCAACAACGCCACGGTATGGCTCGCACCCCCGGAAGGAAACCGGCACGAGAATTGCACACCGGGCAACTCCATCGACCTGGCGGGACTATTCGTCCGCGCAGCGACCCCGTAATAGACGTCCACGGACGCGGCGACATCCCGCAGCACGTCGCCCATCGTCTCGAGATTCGATTCGCCGCAGACCACTACGGTGCCGACGGTGTGCGTGACCGATTCGTGTGCCAGCGCCTTCTTCGCCGACCGGCCGCCGTCCCCGTGCACGACCAACTGCCGTTCCGGACGGAGCCGGGCGCCGGTAACCACATCGCCGCACAGTGCCGCCATATCCCCGGCCAAGCGGTGACCATCGGTCCCGGACCACACCACCACCCTGACCGACCGTTCCGGGTTCTCTCGTACGGCCACCTCATAGTGGTTGCACGCCAACTGCATTCGCTGATCCAGGCGTCGCAGGTTGCGGTCGGAGCCGTCCACATGCCATGCCTCCGCGACCGGGTCGCCGCTGCCGAACGAGATGATGATCGACCCGCCGCTCGGGTCGTCGGCATCGAACGACTCGAGCAGTACGGTCGGTGCCGGCACACCGGGCGTCTGCACCGCCGCGGCCAAGTGACCCGCCCGGATCAGCAGGTCCTCGACATTCAGCAGATACTCCCGCAACCGCCGCTCGCGCCGGGTGGGCATGGTTGTCGCCGCCGCGTCCTCGAGTGCGGCCCTCGCCTTCGCAAACACCCTGCGGTTGGCCTGATCGCGCACATCGCGCGGGAATCCGCCTGCCTTACCGACGAATTCCGGCCACACCCGCACCAGCGCCTCCAGATCGTCCACGCTCAGCGTCCGCGCGATACGTTCGTTCCGGGCGGCGTGAGCCGCGCATGCCTCGGCGGCTACCGCGTGTTTCGCGGCAGATCGCCGCTGCCACCGGTACACCAGATCCGCCGGCGTCGCCTCGGGCCCCCAATGCGCACGCAACACCCGCTCGGCTCGCTCTTCACTGTCAAGATCTCGATTGCCGTTGCCGTCGGCGTATCGCCCGCGCTCGGAGTCGATGGGTCGCGCGACCACTCCGCGGCCAGTTCGACGGCGAGCCACCGAAGCGAGGGTGTCGCCGCGTCCGGCGGTGATCTGTGCGACGTTGGCCAGCGCTTCGGTGGGCAGCCCGGTCGCCGGGTCGCGGTGCAGATAGCCCTGATGCACGGCCTCGACGCCGGCGAAGTTCGGCGAGTCGGGGAACTCGGCGCCGATTCGTTTGCCGCCGAAGGCCTCGGTGGCGGGATCAATGCCGAGGCCGAGCCGCGGGTTGAAGCGGCTCCACGCGCCGGGCGCGTCCGCTCCGAGCATGGTCACCAGATCGCGCCACGATGCGGCGACATAGACATTGTCCGCGCCGATGCCGAGTTCTGCGGCATGCCCCACCGAGGCGGCTCCCGGCGAGCCCGAGGCGATTGCCGAGCGGACCAAGCCGGCGAACCCGCCGTACCTGCCCGCATAGAACATCGTCACCGAACCGTAGCTGTGCCCGTAGATCCGGATGGCAAGCCGGTCGGGGGCGGCGGTTCCGGCGAGACTTCTGGTGGCGTGGAATGCCGCGATATCGCACAGCAACCGACGGCCGCCGACGCGTGCGCGGCGTCGAAAGGCGGCCTTCGCATAACCGGTGTTCACGGGCCCGGCCGGCGCGTCGTATCCGATCCAGATGATCGACGCCAGCTCGAGCGACGGATCGACCCGCAGCGTCTCCTCATACAGGTTGCGCAGCGGCTTGAACTGGTAGGCCAGCGAGGAGGACGTCGTATTCGTACCGGGCACATGCCAGTTCACCGTGTGCGCGGTGTCCACATTGCCGAGCGCGACGACGACCTTCCCTTTGCCGTCGAAGGCGGTGGGGTCGTAGTACAGGAGGTGCACCGGCGGACTGCCCGGTATCTCCGCGGCCTGTCGGTCCAACTCTTGCAAGTGATTTCGGGTACAGATCAGGTTTCGGAACTGCTTCCTCTCGGCGTCGGTGAGGTTCCGCAACCAGTTGAGGAGTCTCTGGTCCGCTGGCTTACGGGCTATGAACTCGTCAAGATCGCGGCTGATCGACAGCCGGTTGGCGTGGTCGCGGATCGTGGCGGGAAGGCCGTCGGCGTTACCGATCTGGTGTGGGTAGACCTGGATGAGTGCCTGTTGCGAAGTGCTCAACTCACCTGGTTCGGCGGGGTCGCTCAGCGAGTTCCACCACTGGCCGTTCTCGGTCGCACGGCGTTGTGCGGAGGCCGCGAACAGGCGATCTCGTGAACGTTGCAGCATATCCGCGTCGCCGAAGCCGCCCGCATGTAGCGCCTCGTCGGCCAGCCGCTGCTGTTCGTCATCGAAACCGTGATCCACAGGCAACGAGCGCCAGCGGTACGCCGGGGCCACATCCGCCCGCGTGAAGCCGGTGTCGTTGTTGTCGCCCGGCCGCCTCGGCTGGTCGGGCCCGGAGGTCGCTGGATGAGCACCGGCCTGGGTGATGGGGTCGCCGCCACCCGGCTCGTCAGCAGGCGGCCCGTCTTGTTGCAATCGGCCGTCGGGTCGATCCGCAGTCGCCGAGGAGGAACCTCGACGGCTGCCCCTGGACCGTTTGCCTGACTCCGGTGGGTCCTGCCGGTCCATCCACTCCAAGACCGCGTCCAGACAATCGTTCGCCGCATATGTCTGGGCCGCCGCGGAATTCGCGTGCTGCGCTGCGGCAAGACGCTCGCTCTCCACGAGATGTTGTCCGCGCTGGAATCCGCTCTTGTCGAAATCGCTTTCGCCTACGGTGGACATTCCCGCACGGGTCGCGAACCGCGCCGCGACGTGCCGGACGATGTCGACCGCGCGCAAGCGACGCACGGAATCGTCAGGTTCGAAGGTGGCAGGCGACGTCGCCGGTCCGAACCGGTTGACCAGGAGTTGGCGTTCGGCGGCGGTGAGTTGGTCGAGCGCCGTTTGCAGGTCAGCGGGACTCGCCTCGGCCAGCGCTGTGGCCAACAGCGCCATCGACCGGTTGTGTTCGGCCGCAAGGGTGGTCACCCATCGCCGAGCCGCGATGAGCGCCATGCTGCGGATCACCGGTGTACCCGCTCCCGCTCGCAGCTGGCGTAGCGCTCCTCGATGAGCCGAACTGAGCCCTTGGACAGCGGATCCCATCTGCTCGGGGCTCGCCTCGGCAAGCAGTTGTCGCGGATCCGGCTGGTCGGCACTCATCAAGGCGGCGTACATGGCCGCTCGGAACCGGTCGAACTCGGATGTCGTGGACGGCGGGTCGGCAGGACGGCTCGCCGCCACCAGCCGTGCCCGCTCATTTCTGAGCTTGCGGCGGACACTGGTCAGGTTCGCCCGCACATCAAGCACGGAAAGATCGAGTGCCGCCGCTATCTCGCTGTGCGTCATGCCCTGTCGCACCCGAGCGAGAACTTCGGTCTCGCGGGGGGTGAGCGGGATCGGGCCCGGCGTGTGGTCGGCGGGCCGCTCGGGGATCGTGTGCGACGGATGTTCGCGGAGTTGGTGGTCGGGGTGTGGTTCGTCGATCACCTCCCGTGACCAGGGCGTCGTCTGTCCCGGTGTGGGACGCTGTGGGGTCTCGCCGTGTTCGTGTGGTCTGCTGCCGATCAAGCCGCCTTCGCCTGGCTCCGAATCGCTGCTTCGCGCAGGTGGCTGATCCGGCTCCGCCCGCGTCGTGGTCCACGGTGTCAGCGGTGCCGGGTCCTGCTTGCTCGTAGTCACCCCGGAGGATCGACGCTCGTCGAACGCATTGCGCAGTCGCGCAACAGAATCGGTGAGAACCTCGGCCACCCTCGCCGACGGCAACCTCAACTGCACGGCGACGTCGGCCAACGGCACGCCGTCCACCAGATGCAGCATCACCAACCGCTCCGCAGGACCAGAATCAGCCATATCAGCCAACGCAGCACGAACCGCCATCACGAAATCGGTGTCGGAAAACCCGGTAGCAGCAGCCGGATCGGCCAATCCCCGATGCAGCGGCCCTTCCGTACCTCGGACATGCGCATCCAGTTGCACGATCGGCCGAGCCAGAATCTCCCGCGCCAACACGACATCGGCCACTGTCAACCGCACCGCGCGGGCAATCTCGGCATCCTCGACAACCTGACCCGCGGACACCATCCTCCCGATCTGCGCTTCCACCCTGCGCACTATCCACCGGGTGCGATTGTCGAGATCCGGGAACCGGCGCGCGAGGCGATATGTCAGGATCGCTCCGCGACCGCTGGCCCAGGCATGGGCGGCGAACGACGAAGACGGGACGTGGTTGTCGATCGCGCTCAGAATCCCCATCCACGCGGCCTGTACGGCCTCATCGCGGATCTCCGGAGATTCACGACGCGCCAACGCATTCGGAACCCACGCAAATCTGGCGCAGATCTCGTCCCGGATCTCCCGTTCCGCCGATGAACCCACCCGACTGACGACATATCGATTGAACAGAGCCTCTTCATCTCGATCGCCGGACCGCTCGAAGCGATCCGAATAGAATCGCTCGACGGCCTCCAGCAACACATCACCACCGACAGCCAACGCACCACATAGCTGCCGTAACTTCCCCAGCCGCAGGAGAAACTGTTGGTTCTCGATGCTGGAAATGGAGCCCTTAGGCATCCGCGACCGCCGCGCGAGCTCGACCCCCGACATACCTTGGTCATTGCGCAGAGCCGCAATCCAACGACCCGGCGAATCATGCGAAGCAGGATCGATATCGACATTGATATCCGGGTAGAAATGACGAGCTGCAGCCCGCCGCAGTTCGTCCCCGACCCCCAGGGCGTCGCAGATCCGCCGGAATACCGCGATCCCCACGGATTTTCCGCTTTCGACATTCGAAAGATGACCCACGCTGGACCCAGTCGCTTTCACGACCTCTTCCTGCGTCAGATCCCGGTCGTGCCGCAACGCCACGAACCAACTACCGGGCGACCCGGGATCGTACGCGGTCGGGTCGAGATCCAGCTCGAGATCCGGATAGAAATGACCAGTGGCCACCTCGAGAACTTCCGGCGCCACTCGCAGGGCCCGGCACATCCGCCGGAAGACAAGCGGCCTCGGAATGTACTCGCCGCTCTCGATTTTGCTGACATATGCTCCTGATATGCCCGCGGCCCGTGCCAGCTCGGTCTGGAACATGTCCCGGTCATGGCGCAGCGCCGCAATCCAGCTACCACGCGAGCCAGGATCGTAGGCGGACGGATCGAGATCGAACTCGACATCCGGATAGAACTTGCGGGCGGCCTCAGCCAGCTCTTGCTGCCCTACACCCAGAACGCGGGCAATCCGCAAGAACAGTCCAGGCCGCGGATGCTCCCCGCGCTCGATATCACCGATGGACGTCGGGTCCACACCGACCGCGCGTGCCAGGCCCGACTTGTTCATGCCCTTGGTGTTACGACGAGCGGCGATCCAGCGACCCGGCGAATCATGGGCTGCCACATCGGTTTCCAGCTCGACATCCGGATAGAACCGTCGCACAGCCTCGGTCAGCACCTCGCCTGCGAGCTCGAGTGCTCGGCAGATCCGCTGAAAGGTGCCGAGCGGCGGCTTCCGCTTCCCGGTCTCGAAACCGGACAGTGCGCTTTTCGTCAGGCCCACCGCTTGCGCGAGCTGTTCCCGCGTCATCGCCCGCTCGAGTCGCAGTGCTTTGATCCAAGCACCCCACTCGCCGTTCGACTGCGAATCGTTCTCATGTGGCCTGCTGCCGATCAGTCCACCCGAACCATTCGAATCCGGATCCCCATGCGCGGGGAGATCGACCTCGAGATCCGGTGTGACCCGCGGCGGACGCCCCGTGGTCACGTACTCGTGGATCGCCCACTGCGGCGTCCCGACTGCCGCGCCGTGGATGTCCGCCTCGGCGAACCCGACTGCGAGCGCCTCTACGTCGTTGAGTACGGCCTTGGTTTCATTTCCGAAGGCGTACTCCGGCAGTCGAGCGAACCAGGTCCACCAGTGCTCGTCGATCAGGCCGAGCCTCGACAGCTCTGAATGGGTCTGCGACAGCACTTGTTGCAGATTCTTCGACAGCCCCTCCACGGCATCGATCGCATGCACGAACTGGTGCACGGCGTCGTAATGAAATGGCCTGTCGCCGACCGGATTCAAGCCGAATTCGAGAAACCGGATTCCGCGTCTGACAGCCTGTGCCGACCTGGCCGCATCGCGCAGGCTGAACTGCATAGTCGGGGTCCGGCCTGGACCGTAATGCGTTCTGGCGCTGGTGGTCTCCGAATCCGTGTAGTCGATCCGCAGCTCGCGGATGTTGGTCCGGTCCGGGAACCTGGTGAACATCTCAGCCAACCCACCGAGAATCTCCTCGACAACATGAGCAGGCACATCCGGATGATCGAACCCGACCATCGCCACATGCGGATACTTCAGGTTGAATGTCTCGACCAACCGCGCCTTGGCCCGCGCCTGCGCATCGAGCCCCGCGCGATGCGCTATCTCACCCGAGGTAAGCACGGCATGCTGCTCGACCTGCGCCAACGCCGCCATATACCTACCGTGGATATCGAGTAGTACCTCTCGATGTTCCTCGAGCATCGGAAAATTCGAGATCCACGCTTCGAGGTAGGCCACCGCTTCCCGAATGGCCGCGACATCCCACGTCGGCATAGCGTGGTCCAGCCATACCTCACGGCCGTCGACACGCCACACGAACGACGACGCGAACACACCGCCGGGCGTCGCGTCGACGTCGGATCGGGAACGTCCGCCCATCACCGCGTTGTCGGCCACACTCCACTCGCGCGCCGTCCGGTGAGTCCTGGTCACCGCATCGAACAAGCCGAGCATGGTGGCCGAGGGCGAGCCCAGAACCTCCGGGTCCACAACATCGACACTGTCTCCCGGCTGCCCAGGGGTGAGCTCCCGATAGATGCGGTCATCCTCCAGGTGCAGCATCGCGTGGGCGACCGGAGCACCCACGATGGCGGCGACCTCGGTCTGCAACACCTGCACAAGTGCGTCTATCGGATCGACGTAGGTCTCCATGAACACCCGCAGACCATTGTCGAACGTCACCTCCTCGACCTTCACCCCCGGCGCCTCCTCTGCCACGAAGCGTTCGGCGATACCGGAATCCAGGCCGGCCTGCACCAGTTCCTCGAAACCGGGACCAGCGAATGCCCGCTCACCAGGCGAATCCTCGAACGGCCTGCTTCCGATCAGCCCACGCGGACCACCCTCGTCCGCCGCCGTTCGGTTGCCGATGCGGCCGCCCGGTTTCGGGCTGCCCTCGCCCGGCTCCGAATCGCTGCTTCGCGCAGGTGGCTGATCCGGCTCCGCCCTCGTCGTGGTCCGCCGTGTCAGCGGTGCCGGGCCCTGTTTGCTCGTCGTCACCCCGGAGGGTCGATGCTCATCGAATGCATTGCGCAGCCGCGCAACACAATCGGCGAGGACCACCGCTGCGTCCGCGGCTTGCAACTCCAGTCGTTCGGCAGCATCGGCCAAGGGCATGCCCTCCATCAGATGCATCATCACCAACCGCTCCGCGACGCCGGGATCAGACATATCAGCCAACGCCGCACGAACCGCCACCGCGAAATCAGCATGGGAAAACCCAGCGGAAGCAGCCGGATCAGTTAATTCCCGAGTCCAGGACCCATCCTTGCCCGTGATCGGCGCATCCAGCTGTACGGTGGGCCGAGCCAGAATCTCGCGCACCAACACGACATCGGCCACAGTAATACTCGCCGCGCGCGCAATCTCTCTATCGTCGAGAACTTCACCCGCGGAAACCATCCGGCCGATGTGCGCTCGCACCGCGATGACTTTCCGCAAGGTGCGACTGTCGATATCCGGCAGCTGACGCGCGAGCCGGTATTTGCGGACCGCAGCGCAACCGCTGGCCCAGGCGTGGGCGGTAAACGACGATGAGGGGACGTGGTTATCGATCGCACCCAAAATCCCCATCCATGCATCCTGTACCGTCTCGTCTCGCAAATTCGGGGCCACATAACGCGCCACCGCATCTGGAATCCACCCGATGATGTCGCAGATCTCACCCCGAATCGCACGTTCTTCCGGTGAACCAATCCCACTGACGACGTACCGTTTGAACAGCTCTTCTTCGTCTCGGTTGCCCGACCGCGGGTAGGAACCCGCATAGAATCGATCGAGTGCCTCCAGCAACAACTCGTCGCCGACACCCAATGCCCGGCACAGTTGCCGAAATGTCTTCCACCGCGGAAGACGCGCGCCTTTTTCGAGGGCAGAAATCGAACTACCAGCCACTCGTGACCGCCGCGTGAGCTCGGCCACCGACATACCTCTGCTGTGGCGCACGGCCGCAATCCAACGGCCCGGCGATTCATACGACGCGACATCGACGTCCACACCGGGATCGGGATCGGGATAGAAACGGCGAATCGCCGCTTCGAGGACTTCCGGCACAACCCCCAGGGCCAAGCAAATCCGCTGGAAGAGTGCCCGGGTCGGATACACCCCGCCAACGATTTTGCTGAGATATTCTGCCGATACGCCCGCAGTCAGTGCCAGGTCGACCTGGGACATATCCCGGTCATCGAGCAACGCCGCAATCCAGCGACCGGGCGCTGCCGGGTCGTGCGCGGCAGGATCGAGATCGAACTCGACATCCGGGTAGAACTTGCGAGCCGCCTCCGCCAGCGATTCGGGCCCTACCTCCAAAACACGCGCGAACCGCAGGAATAGTCCAGGCCGCGGACGTTCCCCCCGGTCGAAATCCTCGATCCGCGACCTGCCCATACCGACCGCACCCGCGAAGGCCACCGTGGTCATGCCCTTGCTGTTACGAAGAGCGACTACCCAGCCACCCACCGAATCATGGGCAGCGACAGCGGTTTCCAGCTCGACATCCGGATAGAACCGCCGGACGGCCTCGGTCAACGCCTCTTCTGTGAGCCCGAGTGCTCGGCAAATCTTCTGAAAGGTGCCGATCCGCGGCCTCCGCGTCCCGATCTCGATACCGGACAGTGCGCTGATCGTCACGCCCAGCGCTTGCGCGAGCTGTTTCTGCGTCATCCCCCGCTCTAGCCGCAGTGCTTTGATCCACGCGCCGGGCGCGACGTCGTGCTGCGTATCGGCCTGCTCACGTGGCCTACTGCCGATCAGCCCACCTTGACCTCCACGCTCGTCGAACGCATTGCGCAGCCGTGCAACACAATCGGCGAGAACCTGGGCCGCGTCCGCGGCCGGTAACCCCAGTTGCTCGGCAGCACCGACTAAGGGCGTGCCCTCCACCAGATGCAGCATCATCAACTGCTCCGCAATACCGGCATCCGGCATATCAGCCAGCGCAGCGCGAACCGTCACCGCGAAATCGGTATCGGGAAACCCTGTGGAGGCAGCCGAATCGCCCAATTCCCGATTCCCGGACCTGTCCCGACCCGTAATCGGCGCATCCGGTTGCAGGGTAGGCCGACTCAGAATTTCTCGCGCCAGCATGACATCGGCCACTGTCGATCCCATGGCGCGCGCGATCTCCGCATCGTCTAGAACCTCGCCCGCGGTAGCCATCCTCCCGATCCGCACGCTTACCGCGATAATCTTGTTCAGGGTGCGATTGTCGAGATCTGGTAACTCGCGTGCGACGCGGTATCGCAGAATTGCTCTGCTTCCGTTGGTCCAGGCATGGGGGACGAACGATGCAGAGGGGACGTGGTTGTCGATCGCGCTCAGAATCCCGGCCCATGCGGCCCGTACAGCGTCACCCCTGATTTCTGGAGGCACACGCCGCGCCAATGCATTCGGAACCCACGCAAATCTGGCGCAGATCTCGTTCCTGATATTTCGTTCTTCCGGTGAATGCACCCGACTGACGACATACTGCGCGAACAGCTCTTCTTCATCGCGGTAGCCGGACCGCTCCTGGCCGTCCGCATAGAACGCATCGATCGCTTTCAGCAACACAGCACCATCAACGCTCAGGACACTGCATATTTCTCGCAATTCCACCAGCGGTGCAAGATGTCCGTGGTTTTCGATGTCGACAATAGAGTGTTCGGGCATTTGCGCCCGGCGTGCAAGCTCTTCCACCGACATGCCTTGGCGATGGCGGCGGGCCGCAATCCAACGACCCAGCGACTCGTAAGAAGCGGGATTGCGATTGACCGAAGCACGACGATCTGTATCCGAATAGAAACGGCGAGCGGCGGCTTGTAGCAGCTCGTCATCGACCCCCAGTGCATCGCAGATCCGCCGGAATAACGCATGGCTCGGCCTATCTCCGGATTCGATTGCTGAGAGCCGACTCGAGCCCAGTTCTGTTGCCTCCGCAAGTTCGACGCGAACCAGATCCACGTGGTGCCGCAATGCCACGATCCATGTACCGGGGTTCCAGCGAGTGTGTGCCAGCGGATCGAGATCGAGGATGAGATCCGAATAGAAACGACCGGTGGCCGCCTCGCCAACCTCCGGCGCCACCTCCAACGCTCGCCAGATCCGCCGGAAAATAATCGAATCCGGACGGGTCCCGCCCTCGATTCCGGTCATAACTCCTGCGGTCACACCGACGGTCCGCGCCAGCTCAACCAGGCCTACCCCGCGGTCGACGCAGAGCGCCGTCAACCAACTACCAGGCAACCCGGGATCATGCGCCGCCGGATCGAGATCGAACTCGAGGTCCGAATAGAAGGTACGGGCAGCCGCCGCGAACTCTTGCCGCCCCACCCCCAGGACATCATCAATTCGTAACAAGAGACCCAGCGATGGACGGTCTCCGTTCTCGATCCTTTCGATCTGTCTCGGCGACACGTGCACCGCGCTGGCGAGGTCCGCCTCGGTCATGCCCTTGTTGTTGCGCAGCGCGACCACCCAGTCGGCCAGCGAATCGTGTTCGGCCGCATCGGAATGCAGATTCATATCCGAATAGAACTGTCGAACGGCCTCGGTCGACGCCGCCCCCTCGAGCCCGAGCGCTCGGCAGATCCGCAGGAACGCCCCCGACGGGGGGCGCCGATTCTTCGTCTCTACCTCGGTCAGATACAATCCGGACAATCCGGTCACCTGGGCGAGTTCGGCACGGCTCATACCCCGAACGTTGCGTCGGTTGGTGATCCACCTGCCGAGATCGTGTGCTGCCGGTTCCGGATCGAGATCGATGTCGGAATAGAACTGGCGGTTGGCAGCGTGCAGAAGTTCGTCGCCGACCCCCAGCACATCGCAGATTTGCCGGAATGCCGCGTACTTCGGCCGGTAGATGTTGGTCTCGATGTCGTAGAGGTCACCCCAGCCGGGCCCGATCGCCGTCTGGAGTTCGGTCCGAGTCAGATCTAGGTCGTGCCGCAACGCTACGAACCAACCGCCCGGCGTCCAGCGATCGTGCGCGGCCGGATCGAGATCGAGAACTAGATCCGGATAGAAATGCCCAGTAGCCGCCTCGAGAACGTCAGGCGTCACCCCCAACGCACGACAGATCCGCCGGAAAATAATCGAATCCGGACGGGTCCCGCGCTCGATTCCGGTGATATCCGCTGTCGGGACATTCGCGCGCGGTGCCAGCTCGTCCAGGCTCGCACCCTGTGCGAAGCAGAGCGCCATCACCCAGCTCCCCGGCGACCCAGGATCATGCGCAACCGGATCGTGGTCGCGCTCACGGTCCGAATAGAACTGTCGAACGGCCTCGGACAAGGCCGCACCCTCGAGCCCGAGCGCTCGGCAGATCCGCTGAAAGATGCCCAGCGTCGGCTCCCGCTTCCCGGTCTCGATGCCGGAAAGCACGCGCATCGCCACGCCCGTCGCTTGCGCGAGCTGTACCTGCGTCATCTCCAGCTCGAGTCGCCGGGCTTTGAGCCAGGCGCCCCGCTGCGAATCGGGCTCCTCGAACGGCCTGCTGCCAATCAGACCACTGCTCGGGTCCGGTCGACCATCGCGCGATGGAGTCGTCTCGCCGAATTCGGCGAGTAGACCATGAACCGCGGTCGTCACCATCGGTGCGAAGTCGGGGAGGGCCGCGATCGGGTCGGGGTCGACGTCGGCGGAGCCCAGGAGTGCGTTATCGGCGCTGCGGCCGGAGACGATCCGATCGGTGACGACTCCCTGGACGGCGGCGGCGAGGAACCGGGCGGTGTGGTCGTCGATCTCATAGACAGCTGCGGCGAGGTGGTCGGCCAGCATCATCCGGTGCCGGTCGTGCAGTGGGCCGTGCGCCTGGTACTGCCTGGTGCGCTGCCGGTAGCGCTCGTACGCCGATCCCGATCCGCCTTCGGTCGGCCGCGCTCCGATCAGGCCATCTGGGAAATCCTCGCCGCGTACACCCGCCGATTCGCCGTCGACCAGCGGGCGCTCGGGGCCGTCGGGTCCGAGGACGATCCCGAATCCCTTGTCCCACTTGCCCACCCATCCGGACGGGTCGAACGGCGGCCAGTCGCGGGTGCGGGCGGCTCGGGCCGTGGCACCCGGTTCGACGCTGTGTGGATTGACTTGGTTCAGGTCGATCTGCACAATGCGGTCGTCGCCATCGTTGCGGACCATCACCAGATCCACGCCGCTGCTGTAGTCACGAGCCGGGTTCTCAACGGCCAGCAGGGCGAACGTACCCGGTCTGCCAGCCAGATGCGTCGCCGCGTCTTCGGGCCTGCGGAATACCGCCGACCAGTCGGCGCCCACCCTGGCCGCGAATTCTTCGCCGGGCGTACCGAAAGGGAAATCAGGACCCGCCGTTGCCCCGACGACGTGAACCGGGTGGTCCGGCATCAGATGTTCTACCAGCCACAGCATTTCGGACACGGTGTCGCGGCGGTCGCCTTCCAGAAGACGGACCAGAGCACTTCCTTCCGTGGCGGAATCGGCCACCCTGTCCTGGTAGAACGCCCGCGTGGCGGTGATGTCGGTCAGGTCTGCCCGCCTTCGATGCTCGGCGTCCGAGTCGGTTTCGCTGGACACGAAGATCACGACGGCCCGGCGGTGCCTCGGTCCGAACTGTCGGTCCGAGGACAACTCGTCGACGACCCGATCAACATCGGCGCCGAGCAGATCGGCGGTGCCCGAATCGACGATGTGCCGATCGGTGATGTCGTCGACGTCCGGCACCAGATCCGGGTCTCCCACGGTGAACACCAGGTATCCGGTGTCCGGGTCGAATGCCCACAGATACACCTCGGGTTGCCCAGACATTCGGCCGGCGCGCTCGTCGGCACGGGCCAGCACGGCGCCGATGGTCTCGAGGTAGGCCAGTCGTCGCCGTGCGGCCTCGTCCAGGTTCTCCCTGCTGTCGCGCAGCCGCGCCACCTCCTGGGCGAGCCGGTAGCGGCAGGCGCGGTTGCGCCACCGCGCCGGGATTCCCGGCAGCTGCGAGGTCAGGTCGTGCCGTTGTCGCACGAGTGCCGCCCGCTGCGGCCAATCCGTGCGGAGATACGCCGCGGACGAGGTGTCACGGTTTGCCCCGTCGGTGATCACCGATTGGAACTCGCTGCGGACCTGCTCGTCCCTGCGACTCCGCGCCAGGTCCTGATCGTCGGGCGTTGCGCGCTTCGCGTTGATGTGGACGGTCCCCAGGTCCGCTGACCACACCCGGGTGTTGCTGGAATCATCTTGTTCGACAACGGGTTTCAGTTTCCGGAGAGCGTAACCGGCGCTGCGGAGTTCAGCACGCAGCTCGAGGTTGTGCAGCATCATGTCGGTCACGGCGTCGTCGTGCAGGCCGTCTTCGGCGATGACCACGATGGTGTGTCCGGGCAGCAGGACGGTGTTCGGTGTCACCTGCCGCGCGCCGGGATTGCGGCGCACCACGTCGGCGGCGACCGTGGCGACGGCGGAGTGGTCGCGGGCGTCCTGTTCGGCCCACCATTGCGCCACCCACTCGGCCAACCGCTCGACCTTCGCGATCTGTGTCTCGACCTGCGACCCGTCGGCGGGCACCTCGGTAGCGCCCGGACGGAACGCTGTGCGGGATAACTCCGCGCTTTCCAGCGCAGCCTCGTGCAGGCGGGCGATCTCGGACGACCAGCCCGCTCGATCCAACACCTCCGGAAGGCTGACCCCCATGAGGCGTCCCAGAGCGCGGCAGCGCATCTCCCTCGAGCGGCTCGGCCGCACGAACGTCACCAGGGCTGTGTTGTAGTTGCCGGGGTCGCCAGCCGTGTGGTCGATGACGACCTCGGTGAATCCTCTTCGGCACGCCATCTTTCCGGTGAACGTGGCGCGCGCCGCGTCCTCGGGCGACAGTTTTTCCCGGATGCCCGCGTTGAACGTGTGGAGATTGTCACCGAGCATCTTGTTGTTCTGGACCCAGACACCCCCGATTCCGTGGACGATGTCGCCGACCGCGTCCCACCCGTCGGCGAACATCACGCCACCACGCGGCGTGCCCTGGGCGGCCACGATGATGCTGCGCATGATTCCGCCCCGGTTGACCTCGCTCGATATGCCGACGTAGGCCCCCGTGTCGTTGACGCCCTCGACAGCTTCGTAGGAATTCCGGTACTTGCCGACCGGCGCGCACTCGACCATCCATTCGAGCAGCTGACGCATGGTGCGCTCGTACCAGATCCCGAAACCTTGGTGCTCGAACTCGGCAGTGAGTTCGCTGAACCGATTCCACAGGGGCAGGAAATCGGCGAACGGCTCGTCGGAGTCAAGACGGAGTGCGACGTCGCCGACCGTCGAGAAGTGCCTGGCAAGCGGACCCAGCTGGGACGCCAACCAGCGGAAATCGGGGCTATTTCCCTGCGCTGCCCACCTTCGCGCATCGGCGGTGACCAGCTTCGGGATCGCCGCTGCGAACTCGCGCCACGGTCCCTCGGGGTCTCCCGGAGCATCCCCTGTTGGCTTGCTGTCGGCGGTGCCCTCGTGCGGACGGCTGCCGATCCGATCACCGGGTGCGTCGCCGGTGTCGGCCTTCATACTTTGCGCGAGTGCCCGATCGGCGGTCTCTGGTTCCTGTCCGGTTTCGGGCTCGGCCGGGGAGTCGTGCGGGCGGTGGCCGGTGCGGGCGGGTTCGGCCGACCGGTAAATGTCCGCCTTGTCGGGTATATCCGCATCGGTCCTCGACGGTAGATCAGGTGTGCCGTCGACATTCACCGACCAGTCCAGCTGTATCGAGTTGATTTCCCGCACCGTCTCCGCGTCGACCTCGACGGTTTCGGCGGCGAGTACGTCACGGTGGGACCTGGCGATGAGGTTGCCGTCGCGATCGAAATCGATGGTCTCGAAGAGGCGCTTGTCGGTGGGTACGTTTTTGATGAATTTTCGCTGCTTTTGTCGCCAGGTTTCGAACGGGACGGCCTTGTTCAGCAGCGTGCGACGGTTCTGGAGGTCTTTCGGGCCATAGTCGGTGTCGGTTCCACCGTCTCGATCGGCTGCCAGGTCCACCACGACCAATTTCGGCGGCTCACCCGGCTCACTGTCGTTGACCAGCAGCACCATGTGGTTGTCGGCGTCGTTCCTGCCGTTGGCGGCCGTTCCGCGCTGCTTCTCCGTGTTCTTGCATTTGTAGACCAGGACCGCGATGCCGCCCGGCCGAGTTTTCAGCGATTCGGCCACGTCGTCCAGCGATCCGGCGTTCTCGAGTGGCGCGCCGAACACGTCCGCGACGACGGCGCGGCTGTGACCGGCCATGGCGGTGGCGGGCATCTCGATGCGGCGTCCGGTCAATACCCGCATGCCGGTCACGGCGTTGTTGACGCAGCTGTTGGGGCTTCGGCGGTGGATTGCGACGGCCAGGTCGAGCAGGGCCGCGGTGGCCAGGTAGTGCGATGCCGCCGCGATCACGTCCTCGGCTTCCGGGCTCACCGATACCGGGTGCACGGAGTTCGGTCCGGCTTCGTCGCCGAGTGCATCGTCGCGGGCGGCCGGTGTGTGGGCACCCTCGGCAGGCATTTGGTGGTCGACCACCTCGCCCAGGATGTCGCGGGCGATGGCGGGGGTGATGCTGGAGAGGGGATAACCCAGTGCTTGCGCGAGGTTGTTTGTGGCGTCGGTCAGAGCGGGGTCGAGCTTGCGCATGCCTTCGGCACCGTCGATATCCCCGGTGTCAAAGCCGAGTTCGCGGGCCAACTGGTCTCGCTTCGGCACCAGCTGGTCCATCGCCTGCTCGTCGTCGAGCCACGCGTACTGCGCGACCGTCGCGGGTGCGGTCGCCTCGACCTGCTGCCGCAATGCCGCCACCGCGGCGGGCGGCAGCCCGGTCTGTTCGAGCAGTCTGCCCAGTGGGTCTTCGACGCCGTCCTGTTCGAGCGCGGCGGCATTCCCGGCGACGGCCGCGGCGGGGATCCCCAGCAGCCCGGCCAGGCGTGCGGCCCCGTCCTCCGTCCGGTCCGGCTGTCCGATGTCCGCGACGCCTGGCTGTCCGATGTCCGCGATGCCTGGCCCGGTCTCTGAGAAGCCTTGGTAGCGCCCTGTTTCGGCGGCGGCGCGAACGGCGGCCGGATCGTTGGTGATGTACGCGTGGTGGCGGATGAAGTCGGCGGTGGCGTGGCGCAGAGCGCGCTGTTGCAGTTCCGGCACCAGCGAGCTGAGGTTGTCGCTGGCCTCGACGAGGTTGTTGTGGTTTTCGGGGGTGGGGTCGGTGCGGTGAGCGTCGGCGGCCTGGTCGTAGCGGACCGCCGCCTGGCGTACCCCCTGCAGGTGCATGGCCTTGCGGATCAACGCGTCCTGCGGCGCCATCAGTGCCTGCGCGGAGCCGCGATCCCCGTTGCGGGCGGTGCGGTTCTTGCCCTGCTCATAGATGTAGGACTGCTCGGGGACTTCGGTCATCCACACGAACATGCCGCCCTTGGCCTGCACCGCCTCCGACACCGCGATGTCGACACCGCGCTGGCCCTGCCGGTTGATCACCAGGATCTTGCCCTGCTCACCGGCGGTATCGAAGACCTGCTGCAATTCGGTTTCCCACTCGGCCCCCCAGCTGGCGATCCGATCGGCGTCGACCGCCTCGATCGCCTCTCGGGGCACGCCTTGGCGCACCAACGCCTGCACCTGTCTCTCGACGAGGTCGTTGCGATGACACAGGATCTCCTGGGCCCTGCCCCTACCCCCTTGCCACACGCGGTGCGCACCTTCGGCGATAGCGCCCAGCTTGGCGCGGGTATTCGCCGCCACATCGGGGGCGCCCTCCATCAGCCGCTGCTCCTGAGACCGGTCGACTTGGTGTGCTTCCTTCAGGCCATAGATCTTGTCCAGCACGGGATTCAGATCCGCCAGGGTGCCCGACGCACCGGTGACCTCATCGAAGAACCGGCCGCCCTGGCGGTAGATCTCGACGGCGGTGATGCTCTTGGTGTCCTCGGCGTCGGCGCGCACCACGATCTGGTGCTGTTCGGCGCTCATCCCGCGGGCCTCGGCAGCCCGGATCTCCTTGGCCTCCACGGCCTGGGCCAGGCTCGCCTTGCCCGTCTCGGCGCTCCACCGTGACTCGCTCGACGTCTGCGGGTTGCGTTGCAGACCGTGTTCGCTCTGATCGACGATGACGACCTTGCCCGCGTCCATCACATAATGGGTTTTGGCGCGACAGCTGAACTCGGCGGCGGCGGCCATCTCGAGCCGCGACGACCCCATCCCTTCCAGCCACTGCTCGCCGCCCGGCAGCGCCTCGACCTTCGCCCGTCCGGTCGGCGTCAGCTGTGCCTGCCCGTCGTACCAGTACTCGACCTCGGGAGTTCCGTCCGGATGCAGGCCGACTTCGTCGACGATCCGCGTGAGACCGAAGTCCGCATGCGACAACGCGCCCTTCGCCAGCGCGTCGGCGAGGAAATCGTGCGCGGCGAACACCTCGCTTGCCGTCGCCTCGTGCGCGGCCTCCTCCACCCCTTCCGACCGGAGAAACTGCCTCTCACCACGGTCGATGATCCCGTCCATCTCATCGATCAACGCGTGGCGCGGCGGCTGGTGACCGGCGTTGCACAGATGCCCGACCGTTTCGCCGGTGGCCACCACGATCGCTGGCCGACCCTCGGTGACCGGCCCGAAACCCTGCTGCTGGTCGGCCCGGATCACGTCGATCCCGTAGTCGGTCAACAGCTTTCGATACCTGGTGAATTCCCGGTGGGCCAGCCCGTCGGTCGTCGTCACCAGCAGACACTCACCGTGCCGCACCGCCCGCTGCATCGCGGCCGCCATGAACATCAGCGACTTGCCCTCGCCCGGCTTCATCTCCACCGGACGCTTGTTCAGCGCGTACATCCCCTCCGCTTGCTCGGTCCGCAACACCATCCCCCCTGGCATGGCGTCGCTGATCGTGCCGCGCCGGATGATCTCCGCCGTCGCGAGCATCGACGCCCGCGGGTCGGTGTCGTCGAACAACCCAGCCTTCAACACCTCGTCCGAGAGGTTGTACAGCCGCAGTTGCTCGGGGACCTGATCACCGGAACTGGCGTGGAAATCGGTCAGCAAATCGACCGCCTGATCACGAGCGCTCGGCGGACCGGAAGTATCGCCGGACTCCGCGGTCGCGTCTGCTTGCATCGGGTCGCTGGTGGCGTGCGCCGGGTTGCCGGACTCCGCCACAGGATCGTGCCCCGCATTGCCCGGCAGCCGGTGTTCATCGGCGGCAGGCGTTTCGGGCCCGTCGCCGGTATCCGCGGCCGGGCGAGCATCGGCCGGAGTCTTATGAGTTTCGGCGGAATTCTGATCGCCGTGCTCGTGATTCCCCGGCGCTCGATGTTCCCCGGCGGCAGGCGTATCCGGCCCGGTACCGGGCCGACCGCCCAGGGCGCTGGCCGGAACCTTCGGCGTAGCGGACGTTTCCCCACTGGCGGTGACCGGACGTGCCGCTGTCGTATTCGCGCGGGCCGGGGATTCGCCCGGCTGCGGACGCTCCACCGGCGCACCGGTTTCCGCGCGGCCCGCCGGTCCGGCAGCGGAGTCGGTTCTCGCCGCCGCGCGGCCGGTCGCCTCGCTGGGTGGCGTCAAGTCAGTGCGTGACGGCGAGTCTGTGCGCGGGGTGGAGCCCGATGCCGCGGGCGGGCGCGATTCGCCGGAAATGACCGGCGCGGTGTTCTCGTGCGCTCCGGCTGCGGGTACCTCCACCCGCCCGTTCCCGGCGGCCGCCGTATCCGCAGCCGCCGCCCAAGCACTCTTCGCAGCCTCCCACGCCTGCTTGGATGCCGCGGACACCTCGACCGGTGGGAGTGCCGGTGACTCGCCGCGTACGGCTGCGGGCAGGTCGGGCCGGGTGAAAGCCCCACCGCCGTCGATCACTGAACCCGATCCCGGGTGAGCTGGGGCGTGCGCGTGCACGACCCCAGCGAAACCGCCGTTGAGCAACGGTGCCAGCACCTGATCGAAATGCTGCGGCCAACCGGTCACCAACGTCGCCGCACCCAAACCCGCTGCCGCGCCCGCAGTGCCGTGCACCAACCCGAGCGCCAATCGGCTGCCCTCGATCCGGGGAATCACCTTCGCCGCGACCCGGCCCGCGACCGTGCCGCCCAACGCACCACCCGCACCCGCCAAGGCCGCGACTTTGATCGATGTCGGATCGATACCCGTCGGATTCGCACCGTCCGGTCCGATCACACGGGGGGTTCGATCCCCGGACACGACCTGCAGCGCCTGCACGCCCGCGTCGACACTCACCGGCAGGGCCGCGGCCCGACCCAGCGTGATAGGCAACCGGAGCGATCCCAGCGCCGACCGCCGGATGGCCGTCCGTGTCGCGCCCTCCTTGAATGCCTGCTCCAGGCCCGCACGCATCACCGCGACCCGGCCGCGACCCTCGACCAGCATCGACTCCACCACCGGCACCGCCGCCATTTCCCCGGCCGGACCGGCCGCGGCGGCACCGGACAGCACTCCGAAGATCCGCCACGCCAACTCGATCCCGAAGACGAACATCACGCACAGCGTCTTCTCGGCATCGCCGGCAGCCGCCTGCGCCTGATCGGCCAGGGCAAGCGCGTCGTCACCGAGACGGGCCGCCCCATCCCGGTCCACACGCAACGTCTCGCGCAGCCGGTCGCCGAGAACACCCACCGAATTCTCTTGCGCCAGTAGATCGTTCGCGTCCTCCGAATGGTGGCTCAGCTCAGCTGCCTTCGCCCGGAACTCCGCGGCCATCTGACGCATCCCGGAAATATCGGCGCGCGGCAGCTCTCCGCCGAACACCACCATCTCGATGGGACGCCGTACCGCGGTAGGCAGGCCCTCGAACGAGTTCCGCAGTTCCACGACCGGGTTCAGCGACATCGAACTGCCTACCGGGCCCGAGAGGCCGCGGCGACCAGCACCGGATGCAGTATTTTCGCCTGGATGCCCGCTTCATTACCGTGCAGCACTACCTCGGCGAACGCGGCGCCGAGGGCCCGGCTCACGTCGAATTCGCCTGGGGTCGTGGTATTCCCGGTCAACTCGCCACGCCAGCGCTGGTAACCGTGCACCACCTCGGCGAGGGTGCGGTGTCGTCCCGGCTCCCGACGCAGGTACTCCGTGAGCAGGACGCGCTGTGCCTGCCTGCGCGCGAGACCACCACCCGCGACATCGAGCGCCCGGCCGAATTCACCTAACGTGGCCACGTAGATACCCAGTCCGGCATCGGTTTCCGCGGTAACTTCCCTCGGCTCCTGCGCGGTCCGTTGGTCGAGCGTGATCGAGCGAGTCGTGCCCTGGGAGTCATCTGGTTCGGAACTCCACCGCACCATGCTCGATTCGTCGCCGAGTTCCGCCACCGCGACGACATCCAGGCCGATCACCGGGTAGTCGGTGAGCACCCGATCGACCGCGGCCACGAACTCCCGCACCGCGGCCACCCGCAGGCCGGGTGTATCGAATCCGGCCACCTGCACACCATGGTGCTCGGCCAACGTCCGCGCCAGCCACCGCACCATGGGATCGGAATCTGGTCGCCCGTCGGAATCGCGCCGATCACGCCCGCGCCGCGGTTCATCGGCGGGCTTGTTCGGTCGTGGAGGGGAACCGTACCGAGGGCTCGAGGGATTCGGCTCGGCACCCGCGGGCGCGCCGGGTGTCCGGGGCTGTTGCCCGGTCCACGGCGTGCCCGTCCGCCCCGCACCGGCCGCTGGCTTCGGTCCGGACGCCGTGCCCAGGAGTGGGGCCGCATTCCGCGCGGCAGCCGGGGGCAACACCTGGGCGGACGGCGGCGACACCCGGGAGGACGGTGCCGACACCGGGGATGACGAGGGTCGGCGACCGGAGTCACCGGCAGGATTGCCGGATTTGCCACTGCCTGCCTGATCCGACCCCCGGCCGGTTCGATCCGAAGAGTCCGGGCGCTGCGGACCGCCCTGCGGCGTGGAGCTTCCCGCGGCCGCATCCTGTGTCCGCGACCCGCCGTGGGTGGATCGTTCAGTGGGGTCAGCCCGGCCCGTGGAATACGCCGGGGCCCCCGCTGCCGGAATGGTCGCCGCGGGATCGGACGTCAGCGCGCCCAGAGGCGACGACGTACCCGCGCTGCCGTCCGGCTGGGGCGCGCTGTTCAGGTCCAGGTCGGCGGCAGTAGTGCCGACCTGGTTGGCACCGTAGCTGTCCTGCACTTCGAATTGGGTTGCGGCGTCCACTATTCCGGCGGCCGTGCCGTGCATGCTTTCCGCCATCGCCCGCAGATCGGCCAGCAACTGGTCGGCATGCGGCTTGAACTCCCTGGCGAACGCGACACCCATATCGTCGTCGCCCCAACTGCCTTCGGCGTGCACCAGGCAATCGCGCAGTCCCGCATAGGTTTGCCCCACGCGGTCGCCGAGTTCGGCCAGCCGCGCTCCCCGATTCCGCAGGTGGTCCGGATCCAACTGAAGTTCATCGTTCACGTCGCGATTCCCTCCGGTCAGGCTCGGCCGTTGCCGCGCAGCCGGAGCCGTCGCTCGAAATCGGTGATGAACACCGACAGCGGCACCGACGTGGTCGAGCGCTCCACCACGCCATCGTCGGCGACATAGAAAACCGCACGGTCCAAAGCCAATCCGCCGTCCGGCACCGGCGAACGGACCAGCCAGCCCACACTGATGCGATCGGCCCGCAGCGTCGACAGCGGGTATCCCGTGGTGTCGTAACCCCGTTGGCGGATGTGTTCCCGGACGAGGTCGAGCGCCTCCGCCGCGCCGATCCCACCGGCGTGGTACGCGACCAGGTCCGCGAGCACGAACTGGAACAGGGCGCCATCGATGTCGGCGTCACCACCGAAGACCTGCACGATCGCCTCACGAGTCACCGCGCCGGCCTGCGCCGCCGACACCAACAGCTCGGCCCCTTCCGCCGTACCGCCCCGGTCGTCCAGCAGGCTGCCGACGACATTCGCCACGGTGCCGACCGTCCACACCGCGGGCAGCGCCGGCGCGCATTCCGGTATCGGAGCCGACTCGCCCCGATGCCACTGCCCGGCCTCCCACCAGTAGCAGAACGACAGCAAACCGGTTGCCACCCGCGGGTTCAGCACCGGGTCGGCCACCCAATCGGGTGCTCCCGCAAACAATTCCGGCATTGCCGCACCCTCGTTGTAGGCGGCGTCCAGAACTGACGCATCCCACACCCCACCCGACAGCACTGCCCGGTCACCGGGCAGCAAAGTCAATGTCGAACCACTGTGTCCCGCGCTTTCGAAGACGCCCACCGACGGTCCGATCCGCGGCCCCCGCCGCAACTCAACCGCCACGAAGGCCGCCGCCAGCACCGCCCATCGGGCCCACATCACCGCCAGCACCGGCAGCTCGCCGTCCACGGCGACCGCTCGCACACCCGCACGCTGGTCCGCCCGCATCCCGTCCACGGCCGCCCGCGGCGACCGCGACCGGTGTTCACCGCGCCCGATGTACGCCGCCAACCACACCGGCAACCGATCCCGCGGATAGCGCTCCACATCGGCGAGATAAGCATCCGGGGTGAACAACTGCTCACCGGGGAACGGCTCCGCACCGTAATCGGCGACGGCCTCGACCCCTTCCGCATCGATCCGCACCAGCAACCGCCACCACGGCCCGCCCACCGACTCCGCCGAGAGCTGCCGGTGCCTGCGCACCACCGCCCACGCCGCATCCGGTACCGGGCATCGGGTACCTTCGTCGACCACCAGCAGCACCGATTCGGCGACCACGGTCATCGCGAACCACGCCTCCAACCGCTGCCACCCGGGCGGGGCGAGCCCGCGCAGCCCGTCCGCGATCCGATCGGCCAACGTCGCAAGATCCTCACCCTCGGAACTGGTCACCGCACCCTCCGACCCCGCGGTGTGGCTCCTCTCCACTGCCGGTCCTCTCACCACGACACGATGCAATCCGCCAAAATGTCAACAAGCGTGGTTTCACATTGCATTCTATTCACACCAGTTGATGGCCTGATTGGACCACGCCCGATCTGGCCTGTCAACGGACGTCAAGCGATGACGATTCGAAGGTATTCCAGTTGATGGGAAGGTGACCGGTGGACGAAACAGCCGTAACGTTGGCGTCGGGGGATCGGGCGTTGCCACGGCCGCGATCGAGCCGCTATTCGAAACAGCAAGTGCGTCAATCGATTCAGGAAGGTTCAGCGGCCGATGCCGCTCGGTGGTCGGGTCCGGTGCCGCTACGTCGTACGAGCGCAGGACCGCGGAACCATCCGAGTTGGCGACGACTGTGACGGCGTTTCGCTCCGAGTCGGCGTCCATCCAGGTAACAGGACCGTCGACAAGCGGGCCGGGGACCGGCCACTCGTTCACCATTGGACCTGCCGCACCGGTGAACGGCGCGATCAGGGTTTCACCTCGATCGGACGTACGGAAGTTGACGGCACCGGTGATTCCCGGCTGCGGAAGGCGCGCGTGACGCTGGCCGTTCGCGGTCAAGTAAATATCTACGTCCCGTTCGTTTGTCTGGCTGGCGGCCGCAATGTAGGTACCGGTCCTGTTGAACGAGACGGTTCTGGCGGCCCCGCCGAATCTGTTCTTCTCGCGCGGATTTGATCGGTCGGTGACATCCATCAGAACCACGCCCGCGCCGGTAGCGGCCGCCAGTGTGTCGCTCACCGAATTGAATGACGGATCGGATACCCACCAGGCATGGCCGAGATCGAGTTGGACATCGGTTGCCGACCCATTGCGGCGACTGAACAGCCGTACGGTCATCCCTGCCGATACGGCGAGCATGCCGCCGTCGGGGCTGTACGAAGTCTAGCCCGCGCCGATCACGGCAATTGAAACTGCCACGGCCCTATCAGCCGCGCGGGCGGATCGCCACAAATGCTGCCATGCCGCGGATGGAGATCGGCGGGCAACTCCGGCGCGGGCGAGCGCACCCGCCTCGTACTTCTCCCGTTTCCGGGACCAGGTCGGGCTGTCGGCGCCGTGGCAATCGGGCAGGTTGCGGGCCGGATCCGGCGGAGAGCAAGCGCTCCATCTCCGACCAGGACTGCGGTCTGGCGCGTCGCGCAGCGGTTCAGGCGGTGCCCTGCGCCCGCTCGGCCACGCCGACTCACTTGCCGCAGTGTGAATGTGCGGTTCAGTGCGCATCGCAACCCCTCGAGGCGAGCTGTAGCCCTGCCTATCTCATGTGCTCTGAACCCGGTCATGCGGCGGGTGGCCGTTGCCCTGGCTCCATGGAAGGAAGGAGATCATCACGGGCCCTGCCTTCCTGCCCGTCGCCGCCGGAATGTGCCCCAGCCGTGCTTCACGGTGGCGGGCGAGAGCATGGTGTCCGGCTCAACACCGAGGACGCCGACCGCGGCGCCGGCGCCGGCGCGCCCACCAGACGGTGTCGGTGTCGGCCTCGATCAGCGCGCTCGGGTTCGGCGTGGTCGAGGTACAGGTTGGTGGTGTCGTTGCGCCGCAGGGTGACCCTCTCGTCGGCTCGGCGGACGAACCGCGCGCCGCTCGGGGTCGGCGTGCAGGGCGATGGTGCGGATGCTGTGGTTGTGCTCGGCGTTGAACTCCCGGGCAGCCCGGATCAGGCGCACGGCCGTTTCGCTTCTATTGACTATTGCAATTCGCTTTATTATTTCTGTGCCCATCCTTGTGTTGGCGAATCGCGCGCAACTGCATTATTGTTAACATCATTTCGACGGTGTTTCACGATCGTTGCTACGAAAGTCGTCGAAATATTGTCCCACCGTCCGGTGCCACCTTGGTGTTATTTATCCCAACCCCGAGGTGCTGTACAGGCACATCAAGGGGTGTGGATTACCGCCCTGCTTCGCCAATAAAGTTCATGGCACGCCCCGATGCAGTCCGGCGTCGAGCCCATTTTCCCATGAATCTGGATAGGAGAAGCTCTATGTTAATTCAATGTTGTAGCAACTGCGCCGCAATGGCGCGTATGCCCGAGCAAGTCGTTTTCGGTAGGCGTGGGGTCGTGAAATGAATCGTTCGTTGATCGTCGCTCGAATACTTCCGCACGCTGCTGCCCGCGTTGGCGAGATCTTCGCCGAATCCGACGCGACAGATCTGCCGGAGATCGCGGGCGTCGCCCGGCGAGAACTCTACGTCCTGGGTGATCTCTATGTGCACTTGCTGGAGACTGCGGAACCCGGCGCGGCCGCAATCGGTACGGCCCAGCAGCATCCGGAGTTCGCGCGCGTGAGCTCCCGGCTGGGTGAATTCATTTCACCCTACCTCGCGACATGGAAATCCCCGGCGGATGCGCGCGCCCATATGTTCTACAGCTGGACACCGCAAACCGGTCCCACGCTGGAAATTCCGAACCGATCGGCGTCGGATGTCGACACAAAATGGAATGAGGAGAAGTAAGTGTCCGCAACATTCACCATCGAAACCCTCCGCGCGATCCTGGAAACGCATGTCGGGGTCGATATCAGCCCGCACGAGTTGCAGTCGGTAGACAGTTCGACAATGGCAGAACTCGGCGTAGATTCGCTTGCCGTCTTCGAGATCCAGAGTGTTGTGGAACGCGACTTCGACGTCAGGTTGCCCGCTCAGCTAATCAACATGACCGGTGCCGAATTGGTCCGGTACGTCGAGCGCACAGTGAACGTGGAGGTCGCGTGATGTCCGGACACACAGAAAACACGATCCACATCGATGCCCCCCTCGACGTGGTGTGGAACTCGACCAACGACGTGCGAAGCTGGCCGGAGCTGTTCTCCGAATACGCCGCCGTCGACGTTCTCGCACAGCACGGCGACACCGTCCGATTCCGGCTCACGATGCACCCGGACGAGGCGGGTCGAGTATGGAGCTGGGTCAGCGAGCGAACCGTTGATCCGATCAACCGAACCGTTCACGCACATCGCGTGGAGACCGGACCGTTCGAGTACATGCGCATCCGCTGGCACTATGCCGAGTCCGGAGCGGGCACCCGAATGACCTGGGTCCAGGACTTTCACATGCGACCGAATGCACCGCTCGACGACGCTGGCATGACCGACCGAATCAATACCAACAGCGTGATCCAGATGCAGCTCATCAAGGAAAAGGTCGAACGGCGCCACACCCTGGCACCCGACGCCCAAGCTACACCGCCGCATCACCTATCGAGCGAATCTGTCACCGTGCCGAGCATTCGACCCGGCCGCGTCGATGCTTCCGACCTTCCCGCTGACCGCCGCCGGGGAGGTGAAATCAGGACTGTGCTGAGCCCGAAAACCGTCGGCAGCACGTCCGGGTTCACCGGCGTTGCCACGTTGGAGGCGGGCGAGCGCATCGCCGAGCACTACCACCCGTATTCGGAGGAGTTTCTGTTCTGCGTACAGGGGGAACTCGCCGTCGACCTCGACGATGAGGAGTGGTCGGTGGCAGCGGGGCAGGGACTGTTCATCCCGATCGGTGTCCGGCACCGGTTGCGCAATGTCGGGACCGAGACCGCGAGCGTCGTCTTCCATCTCGGACCACTCGCCCCACGACCCGAACTCGGCCACGTGGACACCGAACCGTCGGAGCGTGCCCCCGTGACAGCGGAGAGAGCGCGATGACCCGAGTCGCCGTGACGGGGATCGGGGTCGTCGCTCCAGGCGGAATCGGACGCAGGTCGTTCTGGGACTGTTTGTCGTCCGGGCGAACAGCGACCCGTCGGATCAGTTCCTTTGATCCGACGGGGTTTCGCTCCCAGGTGGCGGCGGAATGTGATTTCGATCCGCAGGCATACGGGTTGTCGCCCAGGCAGGCGCGCCGCTGTGATCGGATGACCCAGTTCGCCCTCGTTGCCGCCCGCGAGGCGATGCAGGACAGCGGTCTGGAGTTGTCCGACGCCGCGCGTGACGTGTTCGGAGTGTCGCTGGGCTCGGCGGTCGGAGCGACCATCACCCTGGAGAACGAGTACGTCATCGCCAGTGACGGTGGCCGGGAATGGCTGGTCGACGAGGGCTCCACGCAGCCGCACATGTATCAGGCCCTCATCCCCAGCAGCATGGCCGCCGAGGTTTCGGCGTTGTTCGAGTTACACGGTCCGGCAGCGGTCATCTCGACGGGCTGCACATCCGGGATCGACTCGATCGGTTACGGACTGCACATGATCGAAGACGGTGACGCCGACTTCGTTCTTGCCGGCGCATCGGACGCGCCTATCTCACCGATCTCCGTCGCGGCGTTCGACGCGATCCGGGCGACCACCGATGACAACGACGATCCCGCGCACGCGTCCCGACCCTTCGATATGACGCGGGCCGGATTCGTGCTCGGGGAAGGTTCGGCGGTGCTGATGTTGGAGAAGCTCGAACATGCCCTGGATCGGGGTGCCCACATCTACTGCGAGATCGGCGGGTATGCCTCGCGCTGCAACGGCTACCACATGACCGGACTCCGCCCGGACGGGCTCGAGATGAGCATTGCCATCAGGGCCGCGATGGACCAAGCCCGGCTCGATCCCGACGCGATCGGATACATCAGCGCCCACGGCTCGGGCACGAAGCAAAATGACCGCCATGAAACGGCCGCCTTCAAGAAGGCGCTCGGTGCGGCCGCGTACGAGGTGCCGATCAGCTCGATCAAGTCGATGGTCGGGCATTCGCTCGGAGCGATCGGCTCTATCGAAATGGCGGCCTGCGCGTTGGCGATCGACACCGGCGTAATACCTCCGACCGCCAACTGGAGTAACCGAGACCCTGAGTGCGACCTGGACTATGTCCCGAACATCGCGCGCAACGCCACCGTCGATACGGCGTTGTCGGTCGGCAGTGGGTTCGGCGGTTTCCAGTCCGCGATGGTCTTCACCCGTCCGGAGGAATTGCGATGACCCGACGAGCGGTGATCACCGGGATAGGTGTTGTCGCCCCGAGCGGCACGTCGGCGAGCGAGCACTGGAAGACCGTCGTGGCGGGTGAGAACCGGATCGCACCGATCACCCACTTCGACGCCTCCGGGTATTCGACCACGCTGGCCGGAGAGGTCCGCGACTTCGTGCCGGAACAGCACATGGACCGCCGTCTGATCGTGCAGACCGACCGGTGGACGTGGATGTCGATGGCGGCGACAACGCAGGCCTTGGCGGATGCGCAGCTCGATCCGTCCAGCCTGGATCCGTACCGGATGTCGGTCGCGTTGGCGAGCTCGTCGGGCGGAAATCACTTCGGCCAGCGGGAGCTGCAGCGGCTGTGGTCAGGAGAGAAACGGACCGTCGGCACCTATCAATCGATCGCCTGGTTCTATGCGGCAAGCGTTGGGCAAACCTCGATTCTGCATCAGATGAAAGGTCCATCGAGCGTGCTCGTCGCCGAAGCAGCGGGCGGCCTGGACAGCCTCGGATACGCAGCTCGCGCTATCCGTCGCGGAACCGACGTCGTCCTGGCCGGCGGCACCGAGGCGCCACTGGGCCCCTACGCGCTTGCGTGCATGCAGCGCAGCGGATGGCTGAGCCGGCGGAAGGACCCCGCACGCGGATATCTCCCCTTCGATGCCGATGCCGCCGGATATGTCCCCGCCGAAGGCGGTGCCATCTTCGTTGTGGAAGAAGAGCAGCACGCACTGCGGCGCGGCGCACCGTACGTGTACGCGGAGGTCGCAGGGTATGCCGCCAACCACGACGGACGTACCTCCCAGCCCTGCGGCGACGTGACCGGCGAGCAGCCATCGAAATACCTTGCCGCTGCATTACGAGGAGCACTGCATCGTGCACAGACCTCGCCGGGGCAAACAGATGTCCTGTTCGCCGACTCAGCCGGCGTGCCAGCTGCCGACCGGGCCGAAGCCAACGCGATCCGCACCGTCTTCCCAGACGGGGTACCGGTCACCGGTCAGAAAGGACTGCTGGGCAGAGCCGCCCACGGCAGTTCCGCGCTCGACGTTGCAACCGCCGTGCTGGCAATGCGGGAGCAAACCCTGCCCGCGTTCGGGGCGTTGGTCAACCCGGCCCCGGGATGCGAACTCGATTTCATCGCTGCTCCACAACGAGCGGCCGTCCATGTCGCCGCCGTCGCCGCACGCGGATACGACGGCTTCAACAGTGCGTTGATTCTGCGCCGACCCCAAGGAGTCCGACAATGAACGACTACGAGAACACCCGCGCCAGCCGGCTCGGATGCGCTGCTGTGCGCCAGCACGAGCATCCGACAACCGACAACCCCCCAGCCGGGCAGCAGGCGCAGCTGAACCTGCGACTGACCGGCAAGACCGCGATCGTCACCGGCGGTACCCGCGGCATCGGCCTGGGCATCGTGCGCGCGTTGGCCGCGCAAGGCGCGCAAGTGACAGCGATCGGCAGCAAACCCAGCGCCGCCGCCGCCGACCTCGCACGCGAACTGGACAAGGCCACCGCGCCCGGCCGCGTGTGCTTCGCGAACGTCGCCGACCCCGCGGAAGTCGCCGCCATAGTCGAGACTGCCCCGGCCACCGTCGACATCGTCGTCAACAACGCAGGGGTCGTGTCGAATACGCCACTGCTGAAGATGGATCCGGCGGAATGGCACCGCGTCGTCGACACCAATTTGACCGGGATGTACCTGATGGTGCGCGCGCTGCTGCCTCGCCTCGGCACGTCCGCGTCGATCATCAACATCTCCTCCGCCGTCGCGAATGTCGGAATGCCCAACCGGACGCACTACACCGCGTCCAAAGCCGGCGTGCACGGCCTGACTCGCTCGCTGTGCAAGGAATTGGGGCCACAGGGCATCCGCGTCAACACCGTCGCCCCGGGAATCATCGAAACCGACCAGATCATCGGTCTGGCCGAAGCTCAGAAACAGCGCTACGCAGCGCTGGCGGCCCTCGGCCGTCTCGGCCGCCCTGGCGACGTCGCCGGCGCCGTGCTGTTCCTCGCCAGCGAACTCGCGCAGTTCGTCAACGGTATCTGTCTCAACGTCGACGGAGGAATCTGACGATGACCGCCTTGCGCGCCACCATTACCATGACCGTCGCCAGACGCGACGCTGCCCGCCTGCTCGAGGGCCTGCGGCCGGTGTTCACCCTGGCCGCACAGTCCCCGGGCTTCCTCCAGCAGCGCATCACCCGAGCCGTATCCGCGGACCCGGACGTGTGCACTTTCGTCGTCACCAGCGACTGGACTGACGAGGGCTGCTTCCATGCCTTCGAACGCAGCCGCAAACAGGACGCCGCCACCGCTGCGTTGCGTGCCGTCCGCACCAGCATCGACATGCAACTGAGCACGGTAGGCATCGGCGAGGTGATCGCATGACCGCGCGAGTGATGGTCCGAGCCCGCATACGGGCGGGGGAGGAAGCAGCATTCGAAGCCGCATATGCGCAGGTCACTGCGCAGGTAGCGGGTACGCCAGGCCATATTCGGGACGAGTTGCTACGGCCGTGCGCCGACGACGACCACTACATCCTGCTGTCGGAATGGACCGACGAAGACGCGTTCCTCGCCTGGGAAGACGCCCCGATCCACCGGCAGACCACCACCCCGATGCGTCCGTACTGGGCGGGGCGAGTCCGCCGCGACATCCACATCGTCGCGCACTCCAGCACCGCACACGCCCCCTCGCCCACGAACACCGCAACGCCGGCGCCGGAAGGAGAACTCCCGTGACCGCGAACGCCCCACCCGACACGCCCGTCGAATCCGCCGACCTGGACTCATCCGGCCCCCGCCCATCGACCTTCACCGTGCCGCTCACCCTCATCCGCAGACTGCAGTGGTTTCTCGAAGGTTTCTGCATTTACGGGCTCGCGCTGCACGGCTACAGCCTCGAGCAGGTCCTGGCCGCCGACCACAGCAACGGGTCGCGTCGTTCTTTTGATCACGGTCCCGGTGGAACGCCATGACGAGTTCCTCGCCGCCTACAACAACATCCCCCGCCCATCGCACGAGTGACCCGACCCTGATTGGAGAAAAAGTGAGCATCACGCGCAACGACAACGATTCCTGGGACATCAAGACGAGCGTCGGCGCCACGGCGCTGTTCGTCGCGGCAGCCCGCGGCCTAGCAGCTCGGCAGCCGCAGGCCTTGGCCGTCGACGAGTTCGCCGAAGTGTTCTGTCGCGCCGCAGGCGACGAATGGGCCGAGCTGTTCACCGCCGACCCGGAACTGACGAAGCAACATCCGCTGCGCTCGGCCGACTTCGGATCGCTGTTTCAAGCTTTCCAAGCTGGACGCACCCGGTACTTCGACGACTATCTGCGCTCCGCCACCGAGGCGGGCGTGCGTCAAGTCGTCGTCCTCGCCGCCGGACTCGACTCCCGCGCGTACCGCCTGCCCTGGCCGGACGGCACGATCATCTACGAACTCGACCGCCAGTCGGTACTCGAATTCAAACGCGCCGTGCTCGACGACGCCGGCGCGACGACGACCGCCGAACGTCATGAAGTCGCCGTCGATCTGCGCGACGACTGGGCAACTGCCCTGCGCGACAACGGCTTCGACCCATCGCTACCGACAGCATGGCTGGTCGAAGGTCTCGTCATCTACCTCACCCCCGACGCCCAAGATCAACTGTTCGACACCCTGAACGCACTGTCCGCCCCCGGCAGCTGGCTTGGCATCGAGGAAATGGCCACGATCGATTCGGGCGTCTACTCCGCCATGACCACGCCGTCCACTCCCGACAGCTACGACCGCGGCGGTGAGGGCGCACGCTGGGCTGGGCTCATCTACAACGATCGCAAAACCCAAGCGGTGCAATGGTTCACACCGCAGGGTTGGACCGGTGGCGCTACCGGCCTGGTCGACTACCTGCAATCCGTCGGCCGTGCCGTCCCCGGCGGCGGTGCGGCGGTGGGGCACTTCAACCCGTCCCTGATGAGCCTCGCGACCATGCGGAAGCCGACGTCGGCCGACGCTCGGCCATGACCGAAACCATCTGGGCTACAGCACTTTCAACGATGGGAGGGTCATAGATGGTGTGGCAGTGGAGTCGTACTGTCACCGAAAGGGCCGCAGCCGCTTCGTCGACCAGCTGGCAGGTCGACACGGTGCAGCCGTCGATTCGCGATTCGGAGCCTCGCGACGTCCGCCAGGCCGTCGCGAGCGCGCCGGTATCCCAGCAGCCTTCGACGCCGCTGGATCGCAGACGCTGGATCGCGCTCGTCATCGTCCTCGTCGCGGGGTTCATGGACCTGCTCGACACCACCATCGTCAACGTCGCGATACCGAGCATCCAACGCGACCTTCAGGCGCAGTATGCGCAGCTCGAATGGATCGTCGCAGGATACGTGCTGGCGTTCGCCGTCGTCCTCATCACCAGTGGCAGGCTCGGCGATATCTACGGCCGCCGCCGGTTGTTCCTGACCGGAGTCGCCGGGTTCACCATCGCCTCGGCGCTGTGCGGCATCGCCTGCAGCCCAGGCATGCTCATCGTCTCGCGGTTTCTTCAGGGAGGCACCGCCGGACTGATGGTGCCGCAGATCCTCGCGATCATCCACGTCACCTTCCCGCTCAACGAGCGGGGAAGGGTGTTCGGCATCTTCGGCGCCATCGTCGGATCGGCGGCGGTCGTCGGGCCAACCGTCGGTGGTGTCCTCGTCGACTGGAATGTGTTCGGCCTCGACTGGCGGCCGATCTTTCTGGTCAATGTCCCGGTCGGTATCGGCGCTATCGCCGCGGGCCTGTTCGTGATGCGCGAATCGAAGTCCGCGACCACTCCGAAGCTCGACCTCGTCGGCGCCGGGCTCGTCACGGCCGCGATCGCGATGCTGGTCTACCCGCTCACGGAGGGTCGTCGATTCGGGTGGCCCGCATGGACTTTCGCGATGATGGCCGGTGCGGTCGCAGTGCTTGCGGTCCTTGTGGTCTACGAACACCGACGCGCCCGGACGATCGGTTCACCGCTGGTCGTTCTCGGATTGTTTCGGGCGCGATCGTTCACGATCGGCAGCGTGCTCTGGCTGATCTTCTGGATCGCGCTCGGCGGATTCTTCCTCATCTGGACGCTCTACATGCAACTCGGCCTCGGCTGGTCGCCACTGCGGGCCGGTCTGACCTCTGGCGCCTTCGCCGTCGGCGCTGCCGCGGCGGCAGGCATATCCGTGGAGGTGCTCGTACCCCGGTACGGGCGGCGAGTGCTGATGGCCGGAGCACTACTCAACGCGACGGGCTTCGCCAGCTGCGTGTGGGCCGCTGGGCGGTATGGCCCGGCGATCACATCGTGGCAGTTGATTGCACCGCTTGCCATTTCGGGACTTGGCTTCGGCCTGATCGTCTCGCCGACCGTCGACTTCGTGCTGGCTGCGGTCCCCAAGGACGATGCGGGTTCGGCGTCCGGCCTGCTGAACACCGCTCAGCAACTCGGCGTCGCGCTCGGCGTCGCGCTAGTCGGCGTGATCTTCTTCACCCAGCTCGACAGCGGTTCCGATCGCGGTGTCGACACGGTCGTACCCCGTGTTCGCACCGAACTCGCCGCGGCGGGCCTGGACGAGCAGGCGCAGGCGCGGACCATCTCCGGCTTCCGAGTTTGTATGCAGGACAGATCGGCCAGCACCAACCCCACCGAGACGCCCATAAGCTGCCGGGGCATCCAGGGGCAGGCCACCCAGCCTGGAAGGCCTGATCGGGTAACCGAAATCCTCAGCGACGCAGGCGAAAAGGCCAACGCGGAGAATTTCTCCCGCACGTTCGGGCGCACGCTGTGGTGGGCAGTAGGAATTCTCGCTGCCGTCTTTGTGGGGTTGTTCGCGGTCCCTCGACAGGCAGGACAGCACAGTCCGAATCGGCCCGGGTTCGATGCGCACCGTGGTGCCCCTCCAGTTGGCTGAGGTATCTGTGGTGGCACGCGTCGATGCCTGGTCAGGGCGGATGTCCTCCTAGCTTGGACCGAAATCATGGGGTCAGGTCAGCCGGACTTTGGCAGCGGTCCGGATATACCTCCGACCGAAAAAGCGACGCTCGTTCGTGCGGAGCTTGTTCGATTGCTCGCCGCGGACCGCGACGCTTACATGGCTGCGAACGGGTAGGTTGCGCACCATGCCGAGTGATGCTCAGTTGAAGATCCAAAACGCCATTCACCGTGCCCTGCTCAAAGTAAGCGGCGGGAGGTTGGGCAGGACGATCGTGGGGATGCCGACCCTCGAGCTCACCACGATCGGTCGCAAATCCGGTGAGCCGCGGAAGGTCATGCTGACCGCGCCGGTCATCGATGGCGAGATGATCGTGATCGTGGCCTCGCGCGGTGGTGATCCCACCCATCCCGCGTGGTTTCTGAACCTGCGTGACCATCCCGATGTCGAGGTGGCGCTGCAGAGTGGTCCCAAGCAACCGATGGCGGCTCGTGTGGCCACCGTGGAAGAACGCGCGGCGTTGTGGCCCAGGGTCGTCGCGGCGTACGACGGCTACGCCGGCTATCAGCGCAAGACCTCCCGTGAGATCCCGCTGGTGCTGTTGACGCCGAATCGGTGAGATGTTATCGCTGGCGGAATCCTCGCCAGCCCAGTCGGCGTGCGGCGATCTGATTGCGGTTGGCGACCCGCCCGCTGTCGGACACCGATGATCGCCCGGCGACCGCGCTGACGATTGTTGAAATCACCAGTACCAGTTCAAGGCTCATCCGCGGTTGCCCCCGGATTCAGGTACGCTCCGGTTCTTGCGGATTTCGGTGCTGCGATGTGCAGCGGGGGCTCGGACTGCTGACTGTCGTCGATCCGGAAATGGTCGAGCACTTCAACAATCGGAACGGGCTCAACAAAAGGCCGCATTCGAGGAAGAGAAGTTCAACCAGGTGGTGTTCACGGATACCGAAGCCGCGCTCGCCGAACGATAACCCACCCAGCACATCACTCGATGGTCATCGACACCAGACCGGCGCCCAAACCTATTGAGAAACAACGCCGGAAACACCGTTGGTTGAAAACAAATCGGCAGCCGGGCTGCAGGGTGTGAGCGGCGTTGACGATCGCTTCGAAGAGCACCGTGTTGCTGGCGACCAGGCGGACACCGGCACCGATGAGCACGGCGTCATAGTGCTTGGCCGCAAGCCACTTTCGGGCCTTTTCGGCACCGGCGTCACCGAGGTCGATGAGGCAGTTGTCGACCTCGTAGCCGGCGGCGCGCAGTCCGGCGACATTGTCGTCGTTGGCCTTGCACAGGACGTCCTTGGTCAGACCGGGGAATTGGGTGAAGTCGGGGGAGGTGTAGTCGATGACGTCGGGGTGCAGGCCGATCTGGATCACGGTCACGGTCACGGGAATGCTCCTTTCGACGGGGTTGGGGTTCAACTCTTTTGGGTCCAGAAGGCTAGGGTGTCGCGCCAGCCGTGGTCGGCGGCGGTGCGTCCGGCCCAGGCGATGTAGCCGTCGGGACGCACCAGCAGGGCGGGGCCGGTGTCGGTGCGTTCGGCTTGGATGAGATTCGTTGCGACGGGGGCGGTGCCGCGTTCCCGGATGAGGACGAAGCCGGGTGTCCGCTGTAGCACGGTGAGCCGGTCTCCCCGCAGGGGAGTCTCCGTGGCGCGGGTTCCGACCAGCGGGGACTGGCCGCGGCCGGACGGGTAGCGCAGGGTAACTCCGGCGAAGCTGCCCGCGATCGCGTCCGAGATCGGGCCGAAGCCAAGCACTTTCGGGGCGATTCGGTCCCGCATCCAGCGCGCGATGCGCGGTTTCACCGTGACCGCGCGCATCATCGCGCCGCTCTGCCGCAGGACGCGGCGGCCGATACGGTGGCGTTCGGCGTGGTAGGTGTCGAGCACCGCGTCGTTCGCGCCGCCGAGGACGGCGTCCAGCTTCCAAGCCAGATTGGCGGCATCCTGGATGCCGGTGTTCATGCCCTGCCCGCCCATCGGAGAGTGCACGTGTGCGGCGTCGCCTGCGAAAAACACACGTCCGGAACGGTATTCGTGGATTTGGCGCTCATCGCAGTGGAAGCGGGAACGCCAGCTGATCTCGGCCACGCCGACATCACGTCCTATCGCCCGCGTGAGCACGTCCTGCACCTCGCGCTCGTCCACCGGCTCGGAGTCGGGCAGCTGGTTGCGGCGATCCCAGGTCATCGACCGGTACCAGCCGGAGCCGGAACCGTCGCCGTAGGGGACGAGGAATCCGAAGCAGTCGCGGGTGTCGCCGAGCGTCAAAGCCACACCTGCTGGTCCATCGGTGAGCAGCACATCGGCCAGCACCACCGAGGACAACACCGACTTGCCCGCGAATTCCACCCCGAGCAGGGTTCGGATGGTGCTGTGGGCACCGTCGGCGGCCACCAGATACGGTGCGCGCCAGCGGGTTGTCTCGGTGTCCGCCGGTGCGTCCTTGTGCTGGGTCGTCACCGTGACACCGTCGCGGTCCTGCACCAGGCCGACGACCTCGACACCGCGGTGGATATCCGCTCCCTGTGTTTCGGCATAGCGGGCCAGGGCCTGGTCGACATTGGTCTGCGGCGTGATCAGCCCGCAGCGGTACCGCGAGGGCAGGTGAGTCAGATCGACCTTCGCGCCCGCGAACAGGTTCACCGCCGGTGTGGTGCTGCCCTGTGCGAGTAGATCCTCGGCCAGACCGCGGGCGTCGAGGACTTCCAGGGTGCGAGCCATGGTCGCGAATGCCCGGCTGGTCGGGTTGATCTGCGGCCATCGCTCCAGCACGGTCACCAACCGTCCGGCGCGAGCGAGATCACCGGCGGCCGTCATGCCGGTGGGGCCACCACCCACCACGATGACATCGGCAGAGTTCACAGGCGTGTCCACGACTGTTCCTCGACCGCGGCGATTCCGTGGCGGGCCATCAGCTCGATCAACTCGGCCACCTCACGATGGCTGTAGCCGAATGCCTCACGCAGTACGAACACCGCTCGTTCGCTCGGGGTGAGCCGCTCGGCAAGCACGAAGAACACCAACGACACCGTGTCGCGTTGCTCGACGGTATCCAACGGCCCCGACGCGCTGTCCGGCGTCAACACCGGCTCGGGCAACGACGACCCGATGTATCGCTCTCGGCGACTGCGTGCGGAGTCGAGCCGGTTCAGACAAAGGTTCATCGCAACCTTGGCCAACCACGCCGATGGCACCTCGACCGAGCCGGGTTCAGTGTTGTGCCACCGCAGGAACGCCTCTTGGACGATGTCTTCGGCGTCAGCCGCCGAACCGAGCATTCGATACGCCAGACCGAACAATCGTGCCCGATGCCGCTCGAATGTTTCGACCGCCCCTGCCGCCATACCGCAAGCATGACAGGGGCACAGCCAGTCATACACCGGCTTTACGCAGCTCACCGCCGATCTCGACCCCGAGACCATCGAGGCCACCGTGCACGGCTACCAGCACAGCAGCATACAAATGGGTGCACGCACCTATGCCGGGGTCGCCCGCTTCTTCTCGAGGCTGGAAATGATCGAACCGGGCATCGTGCCGATCGGCCGCTGGTGTCCCGAGGGCGTGGATCCGACGCAGCCTGGGGTTACCCCGCTGCCCGCCGCGGATCCCTCGACCGCACCGAAGATGCCCGCTGCCGGATACGCCGCCGTCGGCCGCGAGAAGTAGGGGTTCCGGTAGTAGGGCTCTCGGCAGGAGGCTGAGCGCCGAGAATGACAGGGATGCGGGTCTTATCGGCGGACAGCGGCGGTCCCAACGGACCGCCGGGCCCTGAACAACTACGACACTGAACCGTCGACACATCTGATAACAATTCGGAGTTGATGATCGGAGCGCTGGCGCTCGTGGCACCCGAGTCCTGTAACCGTGAACGCTTTACCCGCAGTTCCGCGGGTATTGCAGTGTTGACATACGCTGCCGAACTGCAATGCGACCGGCCGCTTTTACAGGTAGCAGGAATACCGGCCCGGGGGAGAGAATAGATGCTTGATGTTATGTGCACCATCAGTACTGGGGTATGTCCCTGACATGCGCCGTGTCCGTTCAGCGGGGTGCCCGAAGCGGGCAGTGCCGTTGTGAATGAACCCTTTGCGCCCTTTTCGTTGGAATACGGGCAGCCCGCCGAAATCTCGGCCTCGATATCCGATTCGTGACCAGGGGACTCGATGAAACCCACGGTAACGACCAGCCCGGAATCTGTGGAGCGAGCCGACCTCTGACCGCCGCCACGTACTGGAGTGTCCATGAGCGATACCACCGCTTCGGTCACCGAAAAGCCGAGCCAGGCTAGGCCGCATCGCTGGGGCTTCGGCATCGACGTGGGCGGTACCGGCGTGAAGGGCGGCGTCGTCGATCTCGGCACCGGGCAGCTGATCGGCGACCGCTTCAAACTCCCGACCCCGCGGCCGGCCACTCCGGAGGCTCTCGCCGACACGATCCGCGAGGTGGTGAAGCACTTCCAGTGGGACGCGCCGCTTGGCGTCACCTATCCGGGTGTGGTCACCGGCGGCGTAGCCCGTACCGCCGCGCACCTCGACAAGTCTTGGATCGGAGTGAACGCCCAGGAGGTGATCAGTGCCGAACTCGGCGGACAGCCGGTGACCCTGCTCAATGACGCCGACGCGGCGGGATTGGCCGAAGTCGAGTTCGGTGCCGGTAAGGACAACGACGGCGTCATTGTGCTGCTGACGTTCGGCACCGGCATCGGTTCGGCGGTGATCCACAACGGGGTGTTGTTGCCCAACACTGAATTCGGTCACATCGAGGTCGGCGGAATGGAGGCCGAGCGTCGGGGTGCCGCGTCGGTCAAGGAAAGGCGCGCCTGGAGCTACAAGCGGTGGGCCCCGGAGGTGACGAAGGTGCTGGTTGCCATCGAAAACGCGATCTCGCCCGACCTGTTCATCGCCGGTGGCGGGGTCAGCCGCAAGGGCGACAAATGGATTCCGTTGCTGAAGAACCGCACGCCGGTGGTGGCCGCCGCGTTGCAGAACACCGCGGGGATCGTAGGGGCAGCAGTGGCTGCGCGTGCCGATCCAACGCGCGTAACCAGCCCGCTCGGCGGCAGAAGATCAGCAGGATCCGGAGACGTCGCGGAACTGGCAGCTAGCCAGAGCCCGAGCGTTGACTGAGCGGCATGGCGAGATAGTCGCCGAATTCTTCGACGTGGGGCAGTCGCGCAAACGTCGCCCGAAAGCCTCCGAGCTGCTCGAGCAGCTCGAGCAGGGATTCGACGCCGTCGTCATCGGAGCGCCCGCGCGTACCGGATCGACCCGCCCGCCACCGTCGACTGGTACGACCTGGACTACCCCTCCATCATCGAACTGCGGTCCGACGCATCAGACCGAGATCAGATCCACCGGATTTCAGACAGTCCCGGCCGTTGGGCAGAGCGGCCTCGGTGTGACAAGTCAGGTGTCATTGGATGTCGGGCGTGGCGCGCGAGGTCGGCTGACCGGGGTTGGCGAGATCGTATTGCCTTTGACGGCAAAAGGATTGCGGCGCTCCTCGGGCAGGATCTCGGACAGCCGTCATTTCATGTCGGCTCACTACCGAGTCCATGTCGACCGCAGCGACCGACTGGACCACCGAGATCGGCCCCTATCCACCGTGAGGGACGGTCGGTGGTCGGGCACGATACGCACTCTTCTAGCCGCTGATCGGTTGTCCGTAAACGCATCCCGATCCACCGACAAAAGCTCGCGCGCTGGGCCACCGCGATACCGTGTCATGCGAGCGGCACGGCGATGATCGGTATCGCCCCTCTGTTGGTTTGGTGCAGTGACCGACAGGAGTGGCCGGTGATGCAGTGAGGAGGCCTATGTGGCCTTTTCGTGGTTCGCCGCAGCGCGACGGCTCCGCTGAGGCGCCCGGACGTCGACTTCGGATTGCGTTGTCGTGGTCGGCGACTGCGCTGCTCGCGTTACCGACGGTGGCGCTGAGTGTGCTCATCATGGTCGTCATCGAGATGTACACCGGACCGTGGCTTACGGCTGCGGTGGTGGGGGCGTGGGTGTTGGTCGGAGTCATCCTCTTCGACGCGGGATGGTTCACCCCGAACCGTCAGTCGTCGGCCACGATGTTCGGATTCCGCAGGCCGGTTGCCGCGGAATCGGAAATCCTCTCCGCCGCATGGGCGAGGGTCACTCGCGCACCCGGGCTGGACGGGTGGCCGTATTCGTTGTGGGTTCAGCAATCCGCGTTCATGAACGCCTATGCCGCGCCGACCCGCGTCGTCGCGGTCACCAGTTGGGCGATCGCCGCGCTGGAATCACGCCAGTTGGAGGCCGTACTCGCCCACGAACTCGGCCATCACCTACACGCCGACCAGCGCTTACGACTACTCGACACCTGGTGCTCGATACCCACGAGGATCGTGCAGCGGATCGCGGCGGCGGCGGGACGGCTGGCGAACGTTCTCGGTGTTACCGCAATCCTGGTCCGGTTCGTGGTCGTGGTGGCCTTGCTGGCCCTTCTACCCGTTGCACTGGCGCCCACGACGGGCTTGCCGGTCGCGCTGCTGCTGTCCGCGCTGTTCGCCATCGAACCACTCGCCAACGCGACACGCAGCCGCCGTGAGGAATTCGCCGCCGACCGGATAGCGGTCGACCTCGGATACGGACGCGATCTCGCGGCCGCGCTACGCGAGTGGTTGCGAGACCGCCCGCCGGTCACTGGATTGCTCGCCGTGCGTGCCCGCTGGTTCGGCAGCCATCCTCCGATCGCCGAGCGGCTGGATGCGATGGAGCGCTGATCACACCAGAGATACTGCGGCGCAACCGAATCCGCCGACCACCCCCAGACGTGCCGGGTCGGGAACGCAGCAACTCCACCGCCGGAAGCTGCCGCAACCATACCTGCCCGAAATACCGGTGTCGATCCTGCCGAACTACCTACGCCCCAACCGAATTCGCCAACGGTGTCCAAAATGGAGCGGGGGGCAGGCGGGCTAAGGCGGATCCGAAGATGCGTGCTCGGTGCTGCCCCGCGACCTGGGTTGGCCATGGTCGGCGTGAGCCTGTCGGAGCTCCGGGATATGTTGCGTATCAACCATACTGGCGAGATCAGCCGCAAAACGTTGTGGCAGATCTGAAGGCTGGTGGGGTGTCGTGGCAGGCCACAACACGTGGAAAGCCAGCAATGACCCCGGTATGACCGATTGGATCCGCGACCAGCCCCTGGCTAGAGACGTCCGCTGGACGCCGTGTCTCCGGCGAGTCGTTGCGCCAGGTAGACCGGGACTATCGAGACCACGATCAGAACGGCGGCGACCACATTCACCACCGGCGCCTGGTTCGGCCGGAACAGGTTGTCCAGAATCCAGATCGGCAGGGTTTGGTGGCCCGCACCGAGGGTGAAGGTGGTGACGATGATCTCGTCGAATGACAAGGCGAACGCCAGCAGGCCACCGGCGAGTAACGCCGAACGGAGCATCGGGAACGTGACCAGGCGAAATGTCGTCGCTCCGCGGGCACCGAGGTCGGCCGAGGCCTCCTCGAGTCCGGAACCGAGCCGCCGCAGCCGCGCCACCACGTTGTTGAACACCACCACGATGCAGAAGGTCGCGTGGGCGATGATCGCGGTGAGTACGCCGAGGTCGATCCCCAAGATCGTGCGGAACGCATTGTTCAATGCGATGCCGGTGACAATGCCAGGCAGTGCGATCGGCAGGATGATCAGCAGCGACACCGCGTCGCGTCCGAAGAAGCGATAGCGCGCCAAAGCGAATGCGGCCATGGTGCCGAACATCAGCGCGATGGCGGCGGCGATCAGTCCGACGAGCACGCTGGTCCCCAACGCCTGCAATGCGCCGTGGTCGCCGAGCACGCGTCCCCACCAGCGCAATGTCGGAGCCGAGGGGGGCCAGCCGAAGGTGGCGTCGGAGTTGAAGGAGTTCAGCACGATCAGCGCCAGCGGCGCGTAGATCAGGGCGAGGCCGAGGACGGTGAAGGCCAAGAGAAAGTATCGGGTTGGTTTGGATGCGCGCATCACTGCTCCGAGTGTCCGTGTGGTCGAGGGCGATTGGTTCGGCGCACTCAGAGGTTGTCCAGCGCGCCGGTGCGGCGCACGGCGGCCAGATAGACCAAGATCAGCGCCACCGGTATGCAGGCCACGGTCGCCGCGAAGGGCAGGTTGCCCGCTGCGCCGATGTTGTCGTAGACAACGTTGCCCAGCATCTGGCTCGGCCCACCAACGATTTTCACCGTGATGTAGTCGCCCAGAGTTAGCGAGAACGTGAAGATCGAGCCTGCTACGACGGACGGCAACACCATCGGGGCAACGACCGAACGGATGGTGTGCCACGATCGCCCGCCCAGATCGCTCGACGCGTCCAGCAGCGAGTCGGGCAGGCGCTCGAGACCCGCGTAGATGGGCAGAATCATGTATGGCAACCACAGATACGCCAAAGTGAGTGTGGTGGCGAACAGCCCGTAGCCGGGAGTATCCAAGCCGAACGGCGACAGCAGCCAATGCATAACGCCGTTGCCGGACAGCATGACTCGCCAGGAGTACACCTTGACCAGGTAGCTTGCCCACAGCGGGGTCATGACCGCGATCACCAGCATGCGCCGGGCCCGCGGCGAGGCGACCTTGGCCATGTACAGCGCCATCGGGAAAGCGATGATGGCGTCGAGCACGGTGACACCCACGGCGATCCCGATGGTGCGCATGGTGACCGCGCGGTACACCTTGTCGGTGAACAGCGTGCGGAAGTTGTCCATCGACCAGTCGATGATCACCTTGCCGGTGAAGCTGTCGGCCCGCCAGAACGCGGTCACGAACAATGCGGCCAGCGCGGCCAGGTAGGCCACACCGAGCCAGGCCATGGGGCCCGACAGCAGCAGGCCGAGCCGGATTCGGGGCTTGCGGTAGAAGAAACTCGAGACCGCCGTGGGTATGCTCATCGGGTTTCAGCCCTTGATCTCGGTCCAGGCCCGCGTCCACTTGCTGTAGTCGGCGCAGGTCACGTCGGTGCGACCGTCCAAGCACTGGGCTATCGGCGTGGTCCAATAGCTGATCTTGCCCGCATACGCGGCATCCGCGGCGTGGTAGGTGTCGCAGAAGTGCGCGTCTGTGGTTTCCGCGCACGCTTTCGAGTTCGCGGGCGCCTCCCCGAAGTATTCTGCGACCTGGGCGTTGACCTTCGGACTGACGATGTAGTTCATCCACTGGTACGCGCAGGTCTGGTGCGGCGATTTGGTTCCGACCATCCAGGTGTCCGACCAGCCGGTAGCGCCTTCGCTCGGCAGGACCGCGTTGACATCGACGCCCTGGCTTTTTGCGGTGTTGACGGTCACCTGCCATGCGGTGCCGACGAGTGAGTCGCCGCTATTGAAGGCCTGGCTTTCCTTCAAATAGTCCGACCAGTATTCCGATACGTTGCTCCGTTGCTGCTTCAGCAAATCGACCGCGGCCTGGAACTGCTTGTCATCCAACGCGTAGGGGTTCGTGATCCCCAGATCCGGTTTGTGCGCCATGAGGTACACAGCGGCGTCGGCGATGTAGATCGGTGAGTCGTATGGGGTGATCTTGCCCTTGTACGGTGACTTCGCGTCGAACATCACCGACCATGAAGTCGGTGCCGGAGTCACCTTGTCGCCACGCCAGGCCAGCAGGTTCGCGCCCCAGCCGTGCGGGATGCCGTAGGCGACGCCGTTGACGGAGTTCCAGGGGCGGTTCTTCAGGTAGTCGAAGGTGTCGGCGTAGTTCGGCACCAGCGCGGTATTCACCGGTGCGACATCGCCGGACGCTATCAGCCGCAGGGACGCGTCACCCGATGCCGAGACGACATCGTATTGGCCGGTTCCCATCAGGTTCACCGCCTCATCGGAGGTGCCGAACGTTTTGACATTGACCTTGCAGCCGGTTTGGGCTTCGAAGGGACCGACCCAGTTGATGGCCGAGTCGTTGGAGCCGTTCTCGGCGTATCCCGGCCAAGCGAGCACGTTCAGCGCGCCTTCGGCCGCGCCGAGCTTCGTCGGAGCGTCGAGTTTCGGCGGGCTGAACACTCCGGTCGAGTTCGTGGATTGGGTGCCGCACGCGGCAACCGTCAGTACCGCGCAGAACAAACCGGCGAGGGTGGCTTTCCTGGACATGGTGGTGCTCCTCATCAAATATTTGTCAGTTATCGGGAATACAAACGCTGTCTTCGGCCCGCCAGCTCAATCGGACACGGCTGCCGACAGCCGCCGGTGCCGTGTCGCCGCTGGGCCGCACCACCGTCAGCTGTCCACCCGCGTCGAGGCAGACCCGATAGCTGGTACTCGCGCCGCCGTACTGGACGTCGGTGACCGCACCGGTAGCGCTGATGGTGCCGACCGAGGCGGCCGTGCCGAGATCGGTGTCCAGCCGAATCCTTTCCGCACGAACGCTGTACACGCCCGCCGTGCCGAGCACCGCCTCCGCCGCCGTGCCGCTGAGCAGATTGGCGGTGCCGACGAAGCCCGCGACGAAGGCAGTCCTGGGGTGCTCGTATATCTCGACCGGGGTGCCGCATTGCTCGATACGGCCGGCGTGGAACACCGCGATCCGGTCGCTCATGGTCAGTGCTTCTTCCTGATCGTGGGTGACCAGGATGAAGGTGATGCCGACGAGCCGCTGCAACGCTTTGAGTTCGATCTGCATCTCCCGCCGCAGCTTCAGATCCAGTGCGGCCAGCGGCTCGTCCAGCAACAGCACCTTGGGGCGGTTGACCAGGGCCCTGGCCAACGCGACCCGCTGGCGCTGACCGCCGGAGAGTTGATCGGGATTGCGCTCGGCGAATTCCAACAGCCGGACGGTGTCCAGTGCCTCGAGCGCGCGGGTACGACGTTCTTGCCTGGGGACCCGCTTGACCCGCAGGCCGTATTCGACATTGCGCAGCACGGTCATGTGCGGGAACAGTGCGTAGTCCTGAAATACGGTGTTGACGTCGCGTTCGAACGGTGCCCGTCGGCTCACGTCGATCCCGTCGAGTTCGATCGACCCGCGGCTGGGCAGTTCGAATCCGGCGATCATCCGCAGCACGGTGGTCTTGCCCGAACCGGACGGGCCGAGCATGGAAAAGAACTCGCCGGGCGCGATCTCCAAGTCGATGCCGTTGACCGCGTTGACCGAGCCGAACGACTTGCCCAAGCCGTGCAATCGGATCGCGGGGCCGGATTCGACATCGGCGCTCGACTCGGTCCGCGCGGATTCGCGGGTGGGCCGTTCCTCGGCCAGGTTGGGTGACAAGGGGTTTCTCCGTTCGCTAGAGCGCGGTCATGACGTGTTTGAGGCGCGTGTAGTCCTCGAGGCCGTAGAGCGATAGGTCCTTGCCGTAGCCCGATTTCTTGAATCCGCCGTGCGGCATTTCGGCCACTAGCGGGATGTGGGTGTTGATCCACACGCAGCCGTAGTCGAGCCGGGCGGACAGCCGCATCGCGCGCACGTGATCGGTCGTCCACACCGAGGACGCCAGGCCGTAGTTCGAGTGGTTCGCCGCGGCCAGCCCGTCGGCTTCGGTGTTGAACCGCTGCACGGTGATCACCGGACCGAACACTTCCTGCCGCGATATCTCGTCGTCCTGGCGAACACCGGAGATCACGGTCGGGGCGTAGAAGTAACCGGTGTCGCGCGCCACCTTTCCGCCGGTGTGCACCGTGGCGTGGCCAGGCAGCCGATCGATGTATCCGGCCACCGCAGCCAATTGGGCCGCGCTGTTCAACGGCCCGTAGGACACGTCCGGGTCGTCCGGCAGGCCGGTGGTGGTGGCCTCGGCCGCCGCCGTGAGGAGTGCGACGAAGACGTCGTGTACCTCGTCTGCCACCAGCACTCTGGTCGCGGCGGTGCAATCCTGGCCGCCATTGAAGAACCCGGCCATCGCGATGCCCGCAGCCGCGGCGGCGAGGTCGGCGTCGGCGAACACCAGCACCGGTGCTTTGCCGCCGAGTTCGAGATGGACTCGTTTGACGTCGTGAGCGGCGGTGCGGGCGACCTCGACGCCCGCCCGCACGGATCCGGTGATGGACACCATCGCGGGGATCGGGTGTTCGACCAGGAGGCCGCCGGTAGCACGGTCACCGCAGACCACATTGAACACGCCGTCCGGCAGGTATTCGGCGCAGATCTCGGCCAGCAGCAGCGTGGACGCCGGGGTGGTGTCGGCAGGCTTGAGCACGACCGTATTGCCTGCGGCCATCGCGGGCGCGATCTTCCATACCGCCATCATCAATGGGTAGTTCCACGGCGTGACTTGCGCGCACACGCCGATGGGCTCACGTCGTACGAACGAGGTGTGCCCGGCCAGGTATTCACCCGCGGCACGCCCGTCCAGCATCCGCGCCGCGCCCGCGAAGAATCGCAGTTGATCGACGACGGCGGGCAGTTCCTCGGTCGCGGTGAGCGCCAGTGGCTTTCCGGTGTTCGCCGATTCGACGCGCACCAGTTCGTCCGCGCGCGCCTCGACGGCGTCGGCGATCTTCAACAGCGCCCGCTGCCGGACGGCCGGCGTGACGTCGCGCCACTGCTCGAATGCGGATGCGGCGGCGGATGCGGCTCTGTTCACGTCGGCGCGTCCGCCCACCGCGGCCCGGCAATACGCCTGCCCCGTGGTGGGGTCGATGACGTCGGCGTATTCGCCGGTTTCAGGTTCGGCGAACCCGCCGTCGATGAAGTGTCGCAGTTCATCCATAAAACATATGAAACCATATGTCAGTTGAAAAATGGTTGATGTGGCAGAATTTATTGATCTCGCCGTAACAGACGCAGGAGGTGTGATGGTCAGTCCGATGTCTCCCAACGTCCGATCCGCGATGTTCGCGCCGCTGGATCAGAACGGCCGGGTAGAAACTGTGATCGCCCGTCTGGTTGATGCCATCACCCTCGGATTGCTGGTCGATGCCGAGCAGCTGCCCAGTGAGACCGAGCTTGCCGGTCAGTTCGGCGTAGCCACCGTGACCGTTCGCGAAGCATTGATGGCGCTACGCCAACAGGGCCTGATCGAGACTCGGCGCGGGCGTGGCGGCGGCAGTTTCGTGCGCGCTCCGGTCAACTCGGCCCGGACCTGGCACGACCGGTTGGCGGCGGTGTCGCTGACCGATCTGCGCGACCTCGGCGACCACTACGCAGCTGTGGCCGGAACCGCCGCTCGGTTGGCCGCCGACCGGGCCTCGCCTGACGACGTGGCGCGGCTGGAACTGGCCGCCGCCGATTTGCGCTCGGCCTCCGACACCGCGGTCGCCAGAGCCGAACGGCTGTTCCACCTGGAGATCGCCGCCGCCGCCCAGTCGCCGCGGCTCACGAACGCGGAGGCGCAGCTGCAAGGTGAGTTCGGCGGCCTGCTGTGGTTGCCGATCGGGCACGGTGGCGGACCAGGCGCGGCGCAGGCGCATGCCGCCATCACTGCCGCGGTCGCGGCCAACGATGGCGAGCGCGCCCGCGCGGCGACTGAGAAGCACATTTTCGACACCGTTGACCGGCTCACCGACCTGAGGCTGTCGCTGTAAAATGCGCGCATCCATAGCATTGGGAAGGTCCGAGTTGGCTGACGCGCGTAACGCCCGCGGCGACACCGTCGTCGCGGTGTCGGACTTGGTCGAAGAGATCTTCCTTGCGTTGCGGCCGATGCCGGCTGCCGTGGCGAATATGCTGGAATCCGCGTCCGGCGTCGGTGCTCGCGCACTCGACGCGCTGGCGCCGTTGGCGTGTAGCACGCTCGGCGGGCTCATCGTCGGCGCCGGATTCGTAGCCGCACCGGGAGTCCTGGTCGACCGGCAGTTCGAGTTGGCGTGGTGGAAACGGTTCGACGGGACGCCCAACCGATTGATCGCCGATCTCGACCCGACCAGCGAGAAGTTCTTCGATTACACCCGCATGCCGTGGTTCACGGTGCCGCGCGACACCGGCCAACGGCAGATAACCGGACCGTACGTCGACTTTCTCTGCACCGATGACTACACCCTCACCTTTACCCTGCCGGTGCGCCGCGGTGGTGCCTTCGCTGGGGTGGTGGGCGCCGATGTGCAGGTGCGTGACGTCGAACGCGTGGTGATGCCCCATCTGCGTGGGCTCGGCGGGCGAGCGGCGCTGATCAACAACCAAGGGCGGGTGATTGTTTCGACCAACGCTCGCCAAGCCACCGGCTCCCTGGTGCGCAACCCCGACATCCCCGGGTGGTGGGCCGCCGGAGCGCAACCCGCCACCGGGGACGGCACCAGCCTCCGCCGATGCGGCGACACCCAGATCGCCCTGCTCGTCACCTAGCGACACAGGTCGCTAGGCAGCGCGGTCCTCCTCCTGGACTCGCTCCTTGGGGCGCATGATCAACAGGTACGACAGCCCGACGACGGCGATCACGGCGACCGAAGTCGGTACCATCCAGTGGTCGAAGAACGACGTGCCGGTCGCGGGAGTCTTCACCGACAGGACGACGATGGCGGTGACCCCGTAGACCAAGGCTGCGATGTTCACCGGCCACGCGAATGCGCCGAGGCGGAACACGCCGGATGGCTTCCAGCCACGGGCTCGGCCGATGATAGCGGCCAGCACGACCGACTGAAAGCCGATGTAGATGCCTACCACCGCAAAGGTAATGATGCGGGTCACCGTGGCAGAAGGCAGGAAGGCGATCGCGGCGGGGATGATCGCGGTCACTGCGATCGCACCCGGCGGCATATGGAACGTCGGGTGCAGTGTGGACAGCTTTTTGGCACCGAAAATGACTCCGTCGCGACCGAAGGAGTAGACCAAACGGGTCGCGGCGGCCTGGATGGCCAGGGTGCAGGAGACGAAGCCGACCACGATCAGCGCCAAGGCGACTTTGCTGCCCACGCCGCCGAGGGCGTCGTCGAGGACCTCACCCAGTGGATCGGCGCTGTCGCCCGAAATGACCGCACCGAAGTCGGGCACAGCCACGATCAGGCCTAGCGTAAGCACCACGGTGGCGATCGCGCCGACCCCCAGCGTCAACCCCATGGCGCGCGGCACCTTGCGGGACGGATCCTTGACCTCCTCGGCGATGTCGCCGCACGCCTCGAAGCCATAGAAGATCCAGACCGCGAACAGGCAGGATGCCAGGAAAGCGCCGAGGTAGCCGGCGCTGCCACCCGCGCCGTAATTGTGCAGGACGACGGTGACGTCGTGCTTGTGGTGGAAGCACAGCAGATACAACCCGAGGCCGACGGTGCCGAGCACCTCGGCGGCGACTCCGATATTGGCCACGAAAGCCAGTCGGCGGACACCGAGGAGGTTGATCGCCGCGCAGGCCAGGATCACGATGACCGCGGTGGCGACGGTGCTGGTGTGGGTGACCGAATAGCCGAACAGTGGACCGGCGTAGGTGGCGATCGGGTAGGCGACAGAGGAAACGGTTATCAGCAGAGCCCACGTGTACATCCAGCCGGAAAGCCAGGCGTAACGCGGGCCGACCAGGCGCTTGGCCCACTGGTAGATGCCACCGGCGATCGGGTACTGGGAGGCCACTTCGGCGAAAACCAGCAGCACCAGCCCCTGACCGAGCAGGACCAGTGGGATAGTCCAGAAGAAGGACGGCCCGCCCTGTGTGAGTCCATAGTTGAAGACCGAGTAGATGCCGACCAGCGGCGACAGATAGGTGAATCCGACCGCGAAGTTCGACCAAAGGCCAAGGGCGCGAGTGAGTCGCTGACGGTATCCGAGCGCTGCGAGCTGGGCGGCGTCGGCCGCGTCCTGCTCGCTGGGCAAGTCGGCCGCCGCGACGGGGGATGCGGACATGGGGTGGCCTCTCGATGTTATGTAGATCACACGCTTTAGCGTTATTACGCTAACATATGAAGTCATATGTTTCTCGGCACCGGCCGAAGCGATCCGACGGACAGTGCCAGCCACAGCTCGGCTCGGACGCCGGGGGCGTCCATGTCTCGTCCGGTGAGTTCCGCTACTTTGTCGATCCGGGTGCGCATCGTGTGCCGGTGCACGCCCATGCGTGCTGCGGCTCGGTCCCAGTGGCCGTTGCATTCCAGCCAGTACCGCAGCGCCGTCACGAGGTCGCCCCGATGTGTCCGATCGTGCTCACGCAGCGGTCCCAGCACCGCCTCGGCGAAGGCGACTCGGGTATCGGCATCCACCAATGCCAGCAATCCGGCACCGGCCAGGTCGGCGAACCGAACCGCAGGCACTCGTGTCCGCCGCGCGGTGTCCGCGGCCCACGTTGCCTGGCGGACACCCGCACCTATATCGGTGGGTGACACCGGAATGGACAGGCCGGCATACGGCCCAACGACTCGAGCCAAGTCCAGCAGCGTCATAGGCACTTCGCCGCTTGCGAGCACCGCGATACCCGGCCCGTACTCGGCGAAGAATGTCCGTTGTCGAGCCGTGTCGCAGATTGTCTCGACTGCGTCGACGGTCGACTCGCCGCCGACGAGCATGCACACCGACCAGGGTGGATCCGGAAGTGGACCGAACGTGGTCTCGACCAGGTCGGCGGCACCGTCCGCCTGGGCTATCAACAGCGGGAACAGCGTAGTACGCAGGCGGCGCAGCGTCGTGCGTGACTGGGCATGTTGCCGTACTGCCAGCGAAAGCAGCGATGCCGCGGCCTGGACCAGCAAATGCCCGACCGGGTCCAGTGGGGTCACGGTGGCCACCGCCAGGAAACTCGCGGTACGGGTGCCGAGCGCGTGGATCACGACGTCGCGTCCGGCCAGCTCGCCCTGCCATGTTCCGGTTCGCGGGAGGCCGAGGTGGGCGGTCAGCTCCGCCGACAAGCCGCGGGCGACTGCGGGGAACACCTCGCGAATCTCGCCGGTGGCATTCGCAAGCAGCACCCAGCCATTCACCAAGCCGGCCAGCGCGCGGACCACCGCGCCGGTACCGTCCCGACGCACCGCGGCTGCGGTCAAAGCACGCTGACCCTGTTGAGCGCGGACCACGCCCGCATACTCCTGCGCTGCCATCGCCCGCGACACCGCCTTGGTGATCGCGATGAACGGGATGGCTTCCGGAATCTCCAGCACCGGCACCCCGGCCGCGCTCGCCGCGTGCAACAGTGTCGGTGGCACCCGCAGGTGGTTCAGTCCGGTTCCGAATCCGATGCCTGCCACCCGAGCGTCGGCCAGACGACGGACATAGTCGGCGGCGTTGCCGTCGTCGACGGCCAATCCGGTCGTCAGCAGTAGTTCACCGCCGTCGAGATACGGGGTTGGGTCGAGCAGTTCACTCGGATGTACCCACGAAATCGGATGGTCCAACGCGGAATCCGCGTCGGTGAGTGTCCGCAATCGCAGGTCGGTCTGTCGGGTCAGATCGCGCAACGAGATGGCCATAGTGTCGAATTTTATCTAGAAGATTCAACAGAGCGTCGATTCCATTGGGGCAGGGAAGCCGAGCATGCTCGCAAACGTGAGCGTTCCAGCCAGTCACCGTCAGGTGCGCACCGCGATTCCCGGCCCGATCTCGTCCGCGTTGCAGCAACGACGGTCCCGAGCCGTGTCGGCCGCTGTCACGTCGACGCTGCCGGTGTACATCACCTCTGCCGACGGGGGACTACTGCACGATGTGGATGGCAACACGTATATCGACTTCGGTTCGGGTATCGCCGTGACGAATGTGGGTCACGCCGCGCCAGCGGTGGTGGATCGGGTGAAGGATCAGGTGGAACGGTTCACCCACACCTGCTTCATGATTGCCCCGTACGAGGGGTACGTCGAGGTGTGCGAGGCGTTGGCCGATCTCACACCAGGCGACCAGGAGAAGCGTTCGGCGCTGTTCAATTCCGGTGCCGAGGCGGTGGAGAACGCCGTCAAGGTGGCGCGTGCGGCAACGGGGCGCCAGGCAGTGGTGGTATTCGATCACGCCTATCATGGGCGCACCAACCTCACGATGGCGTTGACCTCCAAATCGGTGCCGTACAAGCATGGGTTCGGCCCGTTCGCACCGGAGATCTACCGGGTTTCCGGCTCCTACCCGTTCCGTGACGGACTTACCGGCCCCGAGTCGGCGGCACAGGCGTTGGACCGGATCGACAAGCAGATCGGCGCCGACCAGGTCGCGGCCGTGGTGATCGAGCCTGTGCAGGGCGAGGGCGGGTTCATCGAACCGGCGCCCGGTTTCCTGCCCGCACTGTCGCAGTGGTGCACCCGCAATGGCGTGGTGTTCATCGCAGACGAGGTGCAGACCGGGTTCGGACGGACCGGCGACTGGTTCGCCTGCGAATACGAGGGTGTCGTGCCGGACGTGATCGTCACCGCGAAGGGCATCGCGGCCGGTCTGCCCCTTGCGGCGGTCACCGGCCGGGCCGACCTGCTCGACGCGGTCCCGCCGGGTGGCCTGGGTGGCACCTACGGCGGCAACCCGGTCGCCTGCGCCGCGGCGCTGGGGTCCATTGAAACGATCCGCGACCAGAAACTGGTGGTCGCCGCCCGGCGGATCGGCACAATCGCGCTGCCCCGGCTGCGGGCATTGCCCACCGATACGATCGGCCACGTCCGTGGGCGCGGGGCCATGCTGGCGGTCGAGTTCGTCAAGCCCGGCACCCGGGAACCGGATGCGGAACTGGTGCGTCGTATCGCTAAGACCTGCCACGACGCCGGCGTCGTGGTGCTGACGTGCGGCACCTACGGCAATGTGATCCGTCTGCTACCGCCGCTGTCGCTGCCTGCGGAACTACTCGACGAGGGCCTGACCGTGCTGGCTGACGCGATCCGGACCGCCGTCTGATCCGCCGCCGCTCGCTCGAATATCAAGGAGACCGTCACAATGCTTGAAGTTGCTGCCTTGTTGAGCTCGCTGCCTACCGGACTATGGATCGGCGGAGAGCAGGTGTCTGCCAGCGGCGGAGCTACTTTCCCGGTATCCAATCCAGCGACCGGGGAAGTGCTCATCCAGGTCGCCGACGCATCCAGCGAGGACGGTGCGCGGGCACTGGACGCCGCTGCCACCGCGCAACCTGCGTGGGCCGCCACACCTGCCCGCGATCGGGCCGAAATCCTGCGGCATGCCTGGGAATTGGTGGTGGCGCGCCGCGATGATTTCGCGCTGCTGATCACCCTGGAAATGGGCAAACCGCTGGCCGAGAGCTATGGCGAAGTCGCCTACGGTGGTGAGTTCCTGCGGTGGTTCGCCGAAGAGGCCGTCCGGATCAATGGCCGGTATACCCGGTCGCCGTCGGGCAACGGTCGGATATTGGTGACCAAACAGCCCGTCGGTCCGACGCTGGCGATTACCCCGTGGAACTTCCCGCTCGCGATGGGAACCCGCAAAATCGCGCCTGCCTTGGCCGCCGGGTGCACCATGGTCCTCAAACCCGCTGCGGAGACACCGCTGACGTCGCTGCTGCTCGGTCAGGTGTTCCAGGAAGCGGGCCTGCCGCCGGGGGTGCTATCGGTACTGCCGACCTCGGCGGCGGCGGCGCTCACCGACCCGCTGTTCGCCGACCACCGGATGCGGAAAGTGACCTTCACCGGCTCGACGGGTGTCGGCAAAACGCTGCTCGCGCAGGCGGCCACACGAGTGCTGCGCAGTTCGATGGAGCTCGGCGGAAACGCGCCGTTCGTCGTGTTCGCCGACGCGGATCTCGATGCCGCGGTCGATGGGGCGATTGCCGCGAAGATGCGCAACACCGGCGAGGCCTGCACCGCCGCCAACCGGTTCCATGTCGACAACACGGTGCGAGCCGAGTTCACCCAGAAGCTGACCTGGCGAATGGCGGCTCTGAAGGTCGGGCCGGGCGATCTGGACGGTACTCAGGTGGGTCCACTGATCAGCGAGAAGCAACGCGCGCGCGTCGCGGAACTCGTTGCCGACAGCGTCATGAGGGGCGCTGTCGTCACGACCGGCGGTGCGAGTGGTGTCGGTGAAGGCTACTTCTATGAGCCCACTGTCTTGGCGGACGTGCCTGCCGACGCGCGCATTCTTCGTGAGGAAGTGTTCGGTCCGGTTGCCGCGATTACCGGCTTCGATGGCGAAGACGAGGGCGTTGCCGCAGCCAATGACACCGAATTCGGTTTAGCCGCATACATTTACACGACGAATCTGAGCCGAGCGATTCGTGTGGCCGAATCGCTCGAGTCGGGAATGGTCGGTGTGAATCGAGGAATTATCTCCGACGTCGCGGCCCCGTTCGGAGGGGTGAAGGAGTCCGGCATCGGTCGTGAGAGCGGGAGCGAGGGCATCGAGGAATACCTCGAGATTAAGTATATCGCCCTGTAATAGCCCTGTTGCGTATTGTTCGCGAATCGACCGTTGCGCCCTGGAGGTGGAAGCGGAACGAATCCTTGGGCGGACCTCTTCTTAGGGTTTCAGAGCCTCGATCGTGGCGATGGTCTGGTCGAGGATCGTGTCGTACAGGCGGGCGTACGCGGTGGGAAGTAGTGGCAGCAGCGGCTCGACGATTTCCCGCTCTGCCTCGGAACGCAGCGGGAGTCCTTCCCGTAGCGCGGCCACGACCTGCTCGGCGGGCAGCCGGTGCGTTTCGAACGACGCGTAGCCGATGGTGGTCGAGCCGATCAGGATGACGGCCAATGCCAGGTCCTCGTCGTCGAGACCGAGCGGGCTCAGAATCATGGCCAGCCTGTCCAGCGCCCGCAGGCCGACGGGTTGCCGTGTCGCGGCCATATATGGCAAGAGTTGGGAGTAGGGCCGTAACCGCGCCGAGCTGTTGCGCATCCAGTCGCGAACCTGTTCCTGCCAGGTGTCGCCGGTCAGCGGCCGCGGCCTGATGTGGGCCACGACGTGGTCGGCTACCGCTTGGAGCAGTGTGTCGCGATCCGGGAAGTAGCGGTAGAGCGCCATCTGAGCGGAGCCGACGGCCTCGGCGACGCGCTTGATGGTCAAACCAGCGTTCGGTTCGCGTTCCAGGAGTTCGACGGCGGCCTCGATGATCTGGTCTCGGGACAGCCGCGGCGGCCTGCCTCTTCCTCGCCCCGCGGCCTCGGTCGCTGTGCTCGCCATCCTGTCAGATTACCGGTGTCTCTATTTAGTGTATGTTCTACGCTAAATATGGAATTGGAAATGGAGGCATCGCCGTGTCCACAGTCATCTCTCCCGTCGAGGGGGCCGAATCGACCAGGTCGACCCACGTCGGCGCGGTTGTCAGTGTGCTGGCCCTAGGTGGGATCGTCATGTCGCTGATGCAGACCCTGGTGGTGCCGATCGTCCCCGAGTTACCGACACTGCTGCACGCATCGGCGTCGGACACCTCGTGGGCGATCACCGCCACCCTGCTCGCGGGTGCGGTGGTGACGCCCATGGTGGGACGGCTCGGGGACATGGTGGGCAAGCGGCGGATGCTGCTGCTCAGCGTGTGTGTGCTGGTGGTCGGCTCGTTAGTGTGCGCTCTCAGCAGCTCGCTGGCCCCCATCGTCGTCGGCCGGGCACTGCAGGGCTTCGGCGTTGGTGTCGTTCCGCTCGGTATCAGCATCATGCGAGACGAACTGCCCGCCGAGAAACTCGGCTCGGCCACGGCGATGATGAGTGCGTCACTGGGCGTGGGCGGCGCGCTCGGCCTGCCCGCTGCGGCGCTGATCGCCCAGAACGCCAACTGGCACGTGCTGTTCTGGACATCGGCGGGCCTCGGCGTTCTGGTGTTCGCCCTGGTGCTGGTCTTCGTCCCCGAGTCCCGGGTCCGCAGCGGCGGACGGTTCGACCTGATAGGTGGTATCGGACTCTCGGCAGGCCTGATCAGTTTGCTGCTCGCGATCTCCAAGGGCGCCGACTGGGGCTGGATCAGCCTGCCCACCGACGGCTTGTTCACCGCTGCCGTTGGCGTTCTGCTGCTGTGGGGGTGGTGGGAGCTGCGCACCGCGGCGCCGCTGGTGGATCTGCGGACCACCGCGAACCGTCAGGTGCTGCTGACCAACCTCGCCTCGGTGATGGTCGGGTTCGCGATGTTCGCGATGTCTCTCGTGCTACCGCAGTTGCTGCAGATGCCCACCGCCACCGGATACGGCCTCGGGCAGTCCATGCTGGTGGCGGGCCTGTGCCTGGCCCCGTCCGGGTTGGTGATGATGGCGATGGCAGCCGGGTCGGCGCGGGTCACGGCCGCCTGCGGCCCCAAGATCTCCCTGATCATCGGGTCCGTCGTCATCGCCGCCGGATACGTCCTTGGCGTTGTCTTCATGGACGCGGCCTGGCAGACCATCATCGTCGGATGTGTGGTCGGTGGCGGTATCGGCTTCGCGTTCGGAGCTATGCCCGCGCTGATCATGTCGGCGGTCCCCGTATCGGAGACAGCCTCCGCCAATGCCGTCAACAGCCTTATGCGTTCCATCGGCACATCCACGTCCGCAGCGGTGGTCGGCGTCGTTCTGGCTCATCTGACGACCCGCTTCGGCACTCATGCGCTGCCGTCCCAAAACGGCTTCCGCACCGCGATGCTCATCGGCGCCGCCGCGGCGATCGCCGCGGCACTGCTCACCACGTTCGTGCCCGGACGGGGTGATCGCACGACCGTAGGAATGACGTCCGAACCTTGATTCTTCCGCGCCGATGAACAGCCCCGGTTGAATTCGGTGCCGAGTCAGCAGGTGATGCCGATTTTCGGCGGCGACTCGATGACTGTGAGTTGGACGCGCAGCTTCTCGGCGATGCGTACCATCCGTTGCGGGGACTGCCCCTGGTTCGGTTGACTCCTTGACCTGCCCCAGGGTTCAGTTACCCGTTTCGGTGTGAAGATCGGCCTTTGCTGAGAGGCTCCGATCCATGCCTCGACCGTATCCGCCGGAGTTCCGATTCCGAGCTGTCGCGCTCGTACGAGCCGGCAAACAGATCACCACCGCCGCCGCCGAGCTCGGGATCAGCGCCGCCGCTCTGCACAACTGGGTCCGCCAAGACCAGATCGACCGCGGTGAACGCCCCGGCACGACCACAGCGGACAACGCCGAGCTGGCCAAGGCCAACAAGCGGATTCGTGAACTCGAAACCGAGGTCGAGATCCTGAAGAAGGCAGCCAAGCTGCTCGGTGAGGATCGCCCTGCCCCAAAAGGGTTCACCCGGTAATCGACACTCTCGTCGATGCCGGGCACCCGGCCAAGGTGTGCTGTCGGCTCCTCGGGGTCAGCAGCCCCGGCTACTACCGATATCGGACGCGCCCGCTGTCGCCGACGAAGATGCGCCGCCAGTGGCTCACCGGCCTGATCGGGGAGGTGCACAACGCATCTCGTCAAACCTACGGATCGCGAAGAGTCCATGCGGAACTGACTCGCGGAATGGGCATCGTGGTCAGCGAGCACCTGGTGGCCGAGCTGATGAGCCTGGCGGGCATCGCCGGTCTTCCCGGCCCGGCCAAGGTGAAGCGACTCCGCGGTGTTGCTACTTCCGATGATCTCGTGCGCCGCAAGTTCCACCGACTGTCGCCAAATGAGCTGTGGGTCACCGACATAACCGAACATCCGACCCGAGAGGGCAAGGTCTACTGCTGCGCAGTCATGGACACCTTCAGCCGCAAGATTGTCGGCTGGTCGATCGACAATTCCCAGGACTCGATCCTGGTCGTGAACGCGCTCGACATGGCAATCAAGAACCGAAAGCCGGTGCCGGGCGGGATCGTTCACGCCGACCACGGGGTTCAGTTCACCTCTTGGGCGTTTACGAACAAGATCCGCTCCGCCGGGCTGATGCCGTCGTTCGGCACCATCGGTGACGGGTATGACAACGCGATGATGGAATCGTTCTGGTCGAGCATGCAGATCGAGCTGTTGAACCGGAAGAGATGGCGGACCCGCCTCGATCTGGCGAACGCGATCTTCGACTACATCGAGATCTTCTACAACCGTCAACGCCGTCACTCCCAGCTCGATTATGTGTCGCCGATCGAGCACGAACTACGCTACGAACATCTATCCGTCACCGCCTGAGATTCACACTCCGACGGGTAACCAAGTCCTGGGGCAGGTCACCTGATCTGTGAGGATTTGTCCTCGCTGGAAGGATATTCGCTATGCCGAAGCCGTATCCGGAGGAGTTCCGTCGCGATGTGGTCGCGGTTGGTCCACCCCGGGAAATGAACACCTTCTCGAGCTCGGTCACGAGCATCTCGGCGGTGATCGACCGTTCCACCAGGTGCAGCAGAGACTCACGGGTGTGCTCGTCGATCATCGATGCGATCTTCACCGCCTTGCCGTCGACGGTGGAGTCGAACTGGAAATCCAACGCCCACACCACTTTCACTGCGTCAGCATCGCTGCGCGGTACCGACGAGACGCCGGCGCGTCTGCGGGGTGAGTGCGCCCGCACCTGCAGACCCTCGTCTTTCCAGAGCCGGTGCACCCGTCTTCTTGTTCACCTGCAGGCCTGCGTCGTGGCGCAGCGCGGCCCACGCACGCCAGAACCCCTGGCCGGGCGTTTCGTGGCATAGGCGCGCAGCCAGGCCCGCAGGTCGGCTTCCGGATCAGCCGGGGCTGCCACGATCGGGATGCGTCGGTAGGTGGCTCGTGCGAGCCCAACGACCTTGCGCGCGAACCGTTCCGACAGGCTCTGCACGTCTTTGAGCATGTCCACGGCGCGGCGCTTGGCCGTTGAGCCTAGAATATTCCAGCGATCTCCCGCAACGCGTCCTTTTCCAGCTCGGCATCGGCCAGCAGCCACTTCAAGCGGGCGTTCTGTTCCCGCAGCTCCTCGAGCTCCTTCGCCGCGTCGGTATCCATGCCGCCGAACCGGCGGCGCCAGTTGTACATCGTCGCCGCCAGAACCCCTGGTTCGGCGGCGATTTGTTCACCGGTCCTGCCTTCTGCGGCCAACTCATCGGAGCGACGCAGCTTACGCACGATGTCCTCCGCGGCGCGAGCACCGCCACTCCCGCCAAACCGCAGTTCACACGCCAGCAATAGACCGACGGGTTCCGCCCCGACCACCACCACATCGAACGTCTCGCTCCTGAACCGCCTGTGCCGCCAAGTAATTGCACCGCGCTTGCGTGCCGCCTACGTGAGATACGCGGATCCGTTGGCAACCGGGCGATGTCTGATCGGCTGGTCGGACCGGTACTGTCCGTGGAGGTAATCACCAGTTCTGATGAATTAATCACTTTTGCTTGACAGGCGGTCTGATCGTAACTGATGATTTAGTCAATAGACCTGTGGAGGTAATTGCGATGAGCATCGACAAGGTGGTCGAGACCGGGCGTACGATCCGCGTCGGCGATCGCGAAATCTTCTTCAGTGAGATCGGGTCCGGACCTGCGGTGGTGCTGCTGCACGGCGGCGGGCCGGGGGCGTCCGGGTTGTCGAACTTTTCGCGCAACGTCGGGGTGCTGGCGCAGCGGTTCCGGGTGATCGTTCCTGACCTGCCGGGTTACGGGCAGTCCTCGAAGCGGGTGGATCAGTCCGACCCGTTCGGTGATCTCGCGCAGGCCGTGGGTGGGCTGCTCGATGAACTCGGTATCGCCTCGGCGCATCTGGTCGGCAACTCCTATGGTGGCGCGGCCGCGCTGCGGTTGGCGATGGACCGCCCGGAAAAGGTCGGTCGGCTGATTCTGATGGGGCCGGGCGGTGTCGGCACCACGCGCGCGCTGCCCACCAAGGGCCTGCAGAGTCTGCTGGCCTACTACGGCGGCGACGGCCCGAGCCGAGACAAGCTCGCCCAGTTCATCCGCGAATACCTGGTGTTCGATGGGAGTGCGGTACCCGCCGAGGTCATCGAGGACCGCTATCGGGCGAGCATCGACCCCGAGGTGGTGGCGAATCCGCCGTTGCGCCGCCCGTCGGGACCACTGGCGTTGCGCACGCTGTGGCGGATGGATTTCACTAGGGACTCGCGTCTGCGTGAGGTCGCCCACCCGACCTTGGTGCTCTGGGGTGCGCAGGACAAGGTCAACCGGCCCGGCGGCGGCCGCCTGCTCGCCGAGGCCATGCCCAACTGCGATGTGTACCTGGCGGCCAACACCGGCCACTGGATGCAGTGGGAGCGTGCGGACCTGTTCAACGCACTGGCTACCGCATTCCTCGAGGCGACGACATGAACAACTTCTCCGCATTCGGCGCGGTCCACCTTGGATACATTGTCGTGCAATCGAATCGGCGAACCGACTGGCGCCGCTTCGGTGCCGACGCGATCGGCCTGCACGTCGATGGACTCGACGGCGGCGTGCTTCGTTTCCGCCTCGACGATCGGACCTGCCGCTTCCTGATCGAACCAGGACCGGCCGAGGACGTGACCGCGCTCGGCTGGCAGATCGACGACGACACCACCTTCGACCGCATTGTGGCTCGGGTCGCCGACTGCGGCGTGCCGACTACCGAGGGGACCCCGGCCGAGGCCGCGCTGCGCGGTGTCGAGCGGCTGTGGCGGTTCGTGGGACCGAAAGGCATTGTGCAGGAAATCTTCACTGTGCCGGTGACGCCGCCGGAGCCGTTGCGGATGCTCAGCTTCGGTTGGGTGGCGGGGGAAGCCGGACTCGGGCATGTCGTGATCACCTCGCGGGAGTTGGAGGCGATGCGCAACTACTACAGTACCGTTTTCGACTACTGCGTGACGCCGTCGGGATTCGATAGAGGTCGGCTGGAATCCGGTCGTCATCGGCCCGGAACTCGAATCCACTTGGGAGCCTGGCACATACCCCGGCATCAGCATCTGGGGCCATACGCCGGCGGGGGAGACCGTACTGGACAAGTTCGCCCAGTTCCGGCAGGCGGTCCGGCGTTTGTCCACACCGGAAATAACCGTCGCGCAGATCGCAGGAGAACTATCGCGATGAACGCCACTGACTACGACGTCGTGATCGCGGGGCTCGGTCTCACTGGCGCATCTGCTCGGCCGACGTGGACTGAGTGTCTTGGTGCTCGAGCGTGAGCCCGAGTATTGCGGGCTGGCCTGCGCGGTCTATACCGACGACGAAATCATACGCATTTTTCAAACCGCCGGTGTGGCAGACGAATTAGCTGCCGACATGAACGTCGATTCGACCGTGCAGTTACTCCACAGTCGGATTCGGAATCGGCGAACCCGACCCGACAATTCGAGGAGTCACGATGACATCGACCATGACCGACTCACCGGCGGTCCGCGCTGCCGCCGAGAGGTTGGCCGTCGCCACGAGCACCGGGGTGTCTGCCGCCGCGGTGCGTGACCTCATCGGTTCCGACGATGTCGAGCTGGCGTATGCGGTGCAGCGCATCGGCACCCGACGCCGTCTGGCTGAAGGCGCTCGCCTCGTTGGTCGAAAGATCGGGCTCACCTCGCCCGCGGTGCAGCGGCAGTTGGGGGTGGATCAGCCCGACTTCGGCGTGCTGTTCGCGGACATGGACGTTGCGCAAACACCTGCGTCACAACGACCTCGACTCCTGCAACCGAAGATCGAAGCGGAGTTGGCCTTCGTTCTGAGCGACGATCTCGACTTCGACCAGCTGGATGCGATCAGTGCGCGGGGCGCGATCGAGTGCGCGGTCGCGGCACTGGAGATCGTCGACAGCCGGATCGCCGACTGGGACATCAGCTTCGCCGATACCGTCGCCGACAATGCCTCGAGCGGATGGTTCGTCCTCGGCGCCGACCGCCTCTCTGTCGACGATTTCGAACCGCGCGATATCGGGATGTCGATGTTCGTCGACGGCGAAATCGTCTCCACCGGAACCGGTTCCGCCTGTCTAGGTGATCCGCTCAACGCGCTGGCGTGGCTGGCCCGCACCGCCCGCGACTTCGGCGACCCGCTACGTGCCGGTGAAATCGTCCTGTCGGGCGCACTCGGGCCGATGGCGCCGCTGCGTCCAGGCGTGCACGTTCGATCCGAACTCTTCACCGGTACCGCGACTCTCGGTGCCGTCGACTTCATCCTGGAGGACAAATGAGCCGCACGAAAGTAGCCGTGATCGGCTCGGGCAATATCGGCACCGACTTGATGATCAAGGTGCTGCGCCTGTCCGAAACCCTGGAAATGGCAGCCATGGTCGGCATCGATCCCGCATCGGACGGGCTGGCACGTGCCGTTCGCCTCGGTCTGCCGACCACCGCGCACGGTGTGACCGGTCTGATCGGCATGCCGGGTTTCGGCGAGATCGACATTGTCTTCGACGCCACCTCCGCCGGCGCCCATAAGGCCAATGCCGCCGCGCTGGAGCCTTACGGCAAACGCTTGATCGACCTGACCCCGGCCGCGATCGGCCCCTTCGTCGTGCCCGCGGTGAATTTGGATCAGCACCTGGCCGCCGGCAACGTGAACATGGTGACCTGTGGTGGACAGGCCACCATTCCGATCGTCGCTGCCGTATCCCGGATCACCGCTGTGCCCTACGCCGAGATCGTTGCCTCGATTTCATCGAAGTCCGCCGGTCCCGGAACGCGCGCGAATATCGACGAATTCACCGAAACGACAGCGCATGCCATCGAAGCGGTCGGTGGCGCGGTGCGCGGCCGGGCGATCATCGTCCTCAATCCGGCCGAGCCGCCGCTGATCATGCGCGATACCGTGCTCGCTCTGATCGGTGATCCGGACCCGGAAGTCCATGCGGCGGTGCGGGCTTCGATCGAAGCCATGGTCGCAGAGGTGGCAGCGTATGTGCCGGGTTACCGGCTCAAACAAGACATCCAGTTCGCTCCGGTCGCAGCCGATGCGCAGCTGCGCACTCTCGTGGTGGATGCCGTTGTCACGCATCAGATCTCGGTGTTCCTCGAAGTCGAGGGAGCGGCGCACTACCTTCCCGCCTACGCGGGCAATCTCGACATCATGACCTCGGCCGCACTGCGCGTCGCAGAACGCATCGCCGCGACCGCCGCTACCGCGGAGAGTGTGCGATGACCGAAGTGTTCCTCCAAGATGTGACCCTGCGTGACGGAATGCATGCCCTGCGTCACCACATAGACCCCGACCAGGTCGCCGCCATAGCAGCGGCCCTCGACGCGGCGGGCGTGGACGCCGTTGAGGTCGCGCACGGCGACGGCCTGCACGGCGGCAGTCTCACCTACGGCCCTGGTAGCCATACGGATTGGGAGTGGATCGAAGCGGCCGCCGGTGCGTTGCGCCACACCAGGCTGACCACGTTGCTGCTGCCCGGTATCGGGACCGTCGCGGACCTACACCGCGCCTACGACCTCGGGGTCCGGTCGGTGCGCGTGGCCACCCACTGCACCGAGGCCGATCTGGCCGCGCAGCACATCGCCTATGCGCGCGATCTCGGGATGGACGTCTCGGGGTTCTTGATGATGAGCCATATGAACGGCCCCGCCGGGCTCGCCGAACAGGCGAAGCTCATGGAATCCTATGGGGCGCACTGCGTGTACGTCACCGACTCCGGTGGCCGTCTCACCATGGACGGCGTCCGCGCCCGCGTGCGCGCGTACCGGGACGTGCTGGACGAGAGTACCGAGATCGGCATCCACGCGCACCAGAACCTGTCGCTATCGGTCGCCAATAGTGTTGTCGCCGTTGAGGAAGGCGTGACCAGGGTCGACGCCTCGCTGGCCGGACTCGGCGCCGGTGCTGGCAATACGCCGCTGGAGGCGTTCGTCGCGGTGGCGGACCTGTCCGACTGGAAGCACGGTGCGGACCTGAACGCACTCACCGATGCCGCCGACGACCTGATCCGGCCGCTGATGCGACAACCGGTGCAGGTGGACCGGGAGACGCTGACCCTCGGCTATGCCGGGGTGTACTCCAGCTTCCTCCGGCATGCCGAAAAAGCTTCCGCCGCATACGGAGTGGAGGTGCGCGACCTGCTGATCGAGGCCGGGCGGCGTGGCCTCGTCGGCGGTCAGGAAGACATGATCGTCGACATCGCGCTGGATCTCACCGCCGCTGAATGAGTACGACTGCTCGGCTTCGGGTGCGGCCGATCGGATGTCGGGACGGGGTGCTCGCCGTGGAAACCGGTGGCGAGCCCGCGATTACAGCTGCGGCTGCGGCGGCAGCGGAGTGCTGATCAGTTTCTGCGCCGAGCGCTTGTTCATGCCGAACATGCGCAGCATCCGGTAGGCCATCTCGTCGGCCAGCGCACCGGCATCGGCCTCCGGTTGCGCGTCCAACAGCTGCAGGAGGCCGAGAAGCGCGCCGCCTGCCGCCATGATCGCCATATCCGGATCCATCGGCTCGAACCGGTCCGCTTCCTGTGCGGCGATGATGTCGTGACGAGCCCGCGGCGCCAAGCCCTCGTCACGCAGCAGTACCGACATTCCGGAGTGCAGGAGCATCCGCACCATCTCGGGGACCTGCCGTTGTAACCGTCCGGTCATTCGGAAACTGACCGCGAACACCTCGGCGGGATCGTCGTACAGCGCCACGATCTCATCGCGCATCTCGCTGTAGACCTGCAGCGCCGACCGTATCGCCTCGTCGAAAAGCTGCTCTTTCGACTCGAAATGGTTGTAGAAGGAACCGAATCCGACGTCGGCGGCATCGGTGATCTCCTGGATGCTCACCGTGGAACGACCCTCCGACAGGAACTTCCGCGCCGCGCCGAGCAACGCGTTACGGGTGCGCTCGCGACGTCGGTCGATTCTATTGCGCACGACGGGTTCGGCCGTCATCGGTCCCTCTTCCATTCGGGAACGTCACATGGATCATATCTGAGAAAAGTATCAGAGTCGATTTAGAATCAGCGACATCTTCGACGCCGATCATCGAATGGAAGTCGAACGCTCAGCCCGCTGCGGCAACTGCCCCGGCTTTCCGATGCGGTCAACGGGTAGGTGGTGACTCTGGCGACCCGCTGTCGAATGCGCCTCGACGCGGGTGCGATCAGGTGCGTAGCTCCGGGCCGCGTAGCTCCAGGGCGGGCTCTATGAGAGGCTCGTGTGGTCAGCGGCGTGCCCCCAGTCCGCGAAGCTCGAGAGCGTGCACGGTGCGCGGCGGCTCCGATCAGGCGCAGTGGCCTCGGCATCGTCGCGTTCGGGTTGGTCGTGCGGCAGTTGGCCCAGGCAAATGGCGGCGCCGGAGATGATGGTCATGGCCGGTTCGGCATCGCGCACCTGGAACCGTTTCGCGCGGCCCGCTTCCTCGGTATCGCGGCCTGCTATGGCGTGGGCGGCTGCTTGTCAGGCACTCGAAATCGCGGGGCAGATATCAGAATCCCGCTTCGTCGAGTTCCATGATGGCGGGATCGATGTCGGAGATGACCACCCAGTCGGCATCGAGGCGGGGAGGACCGGCCGTTATGTCAGTTCGGCCCAGGCCGTCCCGGCGAAGCTCGGCATGCGGGCCGCCTGACGGCCGAGGGTGATTGCCGCGGTGCGGACGGCAAGGCCGAGCGAGGCGACGTCCATCTCGCCGAGCCGCGCGCTGATCGACAGCCCGGCGATCGGCTCGGCGATCCGGTTCGAGATCGGGGCGGCGACGCAGACCACATTGGGTCCGGATTCCTCTGTCTCGTAGGCGATTCCGGATTCGCGGATGGTAGCCAGTTCGGCCCGCAGTCGGGCTGGATCGGTGATTGTTCCTGGTCCGAGCCGCCGGAGCCCGGCGGCCATCACGCGGTCGACGATATCGCTGCCCGAGAACGCCAGTAGCGCCTTTCCGACGGCGGTCGCGTGGGCGGGCAGCCGTCCGCCGACCCGCGAACCCAACGGCGGCGCGGAGCGGCTGCACAGCTTGGTCACGTAGACGACCTCGGTTCCATCCAGCACTGCGAGGTGCACCGTATGACGGGTCGCACTGCGCAGGTCGGACATGCTGGCCAGCGCCAGTCTACGCAGCTGCTGCGGTCGCGGCGCCTGCTCGCCGAGTTCGAAGAACCGCAGACCGATCCTCACCTCCTGCCCCGCCATCTCCAGCAACCGATGCGCCACCAGTTCCCGGACGATGCGCGACACGGTCGACGACGCCAATCCGGTCCGCCTGGCGATCTCGCGGACGCCGAGCGCGTCCTCGTCCGGTTGGAACGCATCGAAGATGAGGGACACCCGACCGATCATGGACAACGGGGTGTGCCGGTCAATGGAACGCATGCTAGGACTCCGCAGGTCAAGGGGTACAGGATGGCAACCGAGCCCGAAACGAACGCCAACCGCACCCGTCAGGCATCCCGCCTGGCCGTCGAGACGCCTACGGGATTCAGCTCCTCGGGGTCGCCCGGTTGACCTCGAAAGGCCGGACGATCGCAGGCCGCGCGGATAGCGGCAACTCTAGGACTCGCTGCGTGAAATTTTGATGGTTTCATCAATTTCGCGTGAATGATTATTTCGTCGTAACTGATCCCCTACTCAATGGCAGCGTGGAGGTAGCAATGGCGAGTGCAGCGGGAGTCGGAACCGAGCGGACCGTCCGGGTCGACACGTGTGAGATCTTCTTCAGTGAAACCGGGTCAGGTCCAGCGGTGCTGTTATTGCACGGTGGCGGGCCGGGGGCGACCGGATTGTCGAACTATTCGCGCAACATCGAGGCGTTGGCGCAGCGGTTCCGCGTGATCGTTCCGGATATGCCGGGCTATGGGAAATCGTCGAAGGATGTGGATCAGTCCGATCCTTTCGGCTACCTCGGTCGGGCCATCGGTGGTCTGTTGGACGAGTTGGGCCTCGACTCGGCGCACCTGGTCGGCAACTCTTACGGTGGTGCCGCGGCGCTACGGCTGGCAATGGACCGGCCGGAAAAAGTAGGCCGGATGATCCTGATCGGGCCCGGCGGCATCGGCTCCACGCGCGCGCTGCCGACCGACGGGCTGCAAGCGTTACTGGATTACTATCCGGGCAGTGGACCGAGCCGGGAGAAAATCACCCGGTTCATCCGCGATTACCTCGTGTTCGACGGGGCCGCGGTGCCCGACGAGCTCATCGAGCAGCGTTTCCAGGCGAGCATCGACCCGGAGGTGATGGCGAATCCGCCGCTGCGTCGGCCGTCCGGTCGGTTGGCGCTGCGCACGCTGTGGCGGATGGACTTCACCCGGGATTCGCGGTTATCCGAGGTGTCCCATCCCGCGCTGGTGATCTGGGGTGTCGATGACAAGGTGAATCGGCCGGCGGGCGGGCGGGCGCTCGCCGAGACGATGCCGAACTGCGATCTGTACCTAGCGGCCAATACCGGGCACTGGGTGCAGTGGGAACGCGCCGAACTGTTCAATGTCCTGGCCACCGCATTCCTGGAGGCGGTCCTCACCTCATTCGGGTCGACCGCCGCGCGACCGGATACCGCCGCGCGACCGAATTCGAAGGCGGCGCAAACAGATTCGACCATTCTGCCAACGGATTCGATCATGGTCGCACCGGCGAGCGTGGACTGGCTGGAGGGGATGTGAGTCGCACCAAGGTTGCCGTCATCGGGTCGGGCAATGTCGGTACCGGCCTGATGGTCAAGGTGCTTCGGCAGTCGACAACCCTGAAGATGGCCGCGATGGTCGGTATCGATCCGGACTCCGACGGACTGGCCCGTGCCCACCGGCTCGGCGTGTCCACCAGTGCGCGCGGTGTCAGCGGCCTCATCGCCATGCCGGATTTCGACGAGATAGATATCGTTTTCGACACCACTTCCGCCGGTGCGCACCGTGCCAATGCCGCCGCGCTCGGGCCGCATGGGAAACGTCTGATCGACCTGACCCCCGCCGCGGTCGGCCCCTTTGTTGTACCTGCTGTCAACCTGGACCAGCACCTGGACGCCGTCAATCTGAATACAGTGACCTGCGGTGGCCAGGCCACCATTCCGATTGTCGCGGCGATTTCTCGGATCACCGAGGTGCCCTACGCCGAGATCGTCGCCTCCATCGCCTCCAAGTCCGCCGGGCGAGGAACTCGCGCGAATATCGACGAGTTCACCGAGACGACCGCACGGGCGATCGAAGTGCTCGGCGGTGCGGCCCGCAGCCGGGCGATCGTTATCCTCAATCCGGCCGAGTCACCGCTGATCATGCGCGACACCGTGCTCGCGCTGATCAACGATCCCGAGTCCGAACATGATGCGGCCGTGCGACACTCGATCCGATCGATGGTCGCAGAGGTGGCGGCATACGTGCCCGGCTACCGGCTCAAACACGACATTAAAATCACCCCGCTCGCCCCGGATGCGGCACTGCGTACGCTGGTCGGCGATGCTCCCGTCACGCATCAGGTCTCGGTATTCCTCGAAGTCCGAGGGACGGCGCACTATCTGACCGCCTGCGCCGGAAATCTCGACATCATGACCTCGGCCGCGCTGTGCATCGCCGAACGTATTGCCGCGGTATCACTTTCGTTCCCGGTGCCGAGGCGAGCGGGATGACCGAAGTCTTCCTGCAGGATGTGACACTGCGCGACGGCCTGCACGCGCTGCGCCACCGCATCACCCCCGGCGCAGTAGCGGCCGTCACCGCGGCACTGGACGCAGCCGGTGTGGATGCGATCGAGGTCGCTCACGGCAACGGTCTGCGCGCTGGCAGTCTCGCCTATGGTCTCGGCAGCCATACGGATTGGGAATGGCTGGATGCCGCCGGGAACGCGCTGACCAATGCCCGGCTTACCACGCTGCTGCTACCGGGCATAGGCACCATCGACGACCTGCGCCGCGCCTATGATCTCGGCGTCCGCTCGGTGCGGGTGGCCACCCACTGCGCCGAGCCCGATATCGCAGACCGGCACATCGGATTCGCCCGCGAACTCGGTATGGATGTCTCCGGCTTCTTGATGATGAGCCATACGTACACCCCTGTCGAGCTCGCGGCACAGGCCAAGCTGATGGAACACTATGGCGCACACTGCGTTTACATCACCGACTGCGGCGGACGGCTCACCATGGGCGGCGTGCGCGATCGCGTCCGCGCCTACCGGGCCGTGCTGGAGGAGACCACCGAGATCGGTATCCACGCCCAGCAGAACCTGTCGCTGTCGGTCGCCAATAGTGTTGTCGCCGTGGAGGCGGGCGCGACCCGCGTGGATGCCTCGCTGGCCGGGATCGGAGCTGGTGCGGGCAATGCGCCGCTCGAGGCGTTCGTCGCGGTTGCCGATCTGCAAGGTTGGGAGCACGGTGCGCAGCTGAACCGGCTTACCGATGCTGCCGAGGATCTGATCCGACCGCTCATGCGGCGACTGGACCTCACCAATGTCGGGTGAGGGTTACCGCACGAAGGTCGCTGCCGCGGATCTGTCCTACACCGCCGGGCCTGCGGCAATGTTGTCGATATTCGCAAGCGGCTGGCGGCAGATCTCGTTGGCCTCGTCGGCGGAGATACCGAACAGCGAGGAGTTCATCCCGGGTCTCGAAGTGGTTGTAGAACGAGCCCATCCCCACGTCGGCGGCCCGGGTGATCTCCAGAATCGGTGCGTGCGGCTTGCCCTGGGCAATGAACGACTGCACCGCACGCACCAGTGCCCCCCGCGTCTTCGCTGTGCGCCGTTCCGAACGATTCGGTTTCGACGCTGCGCCGTCGGCCATGCTTTCCCCCGGCTCTCCGGCGCTCCGCCGAGCAAACCCTAGATTCATCACTCACTACTGATGAATATGTCAAAGATGGTATCGGTTCTCGCGCGGGCGATCTTATCTGAGCATTGCCTCGTATATGAGTATTTCATCATTTTTAGTGTTATTGTAGACCCGGCGGTCCACACGCTTCGTTGACGTGCCGGTTTGAACTCAACTCGAATCGAGGGTCCGATGTCTCGGTATCTGTTCCTGCTCGGCAGGCTGGTGGTGCGTCGCCGCTGGTGGGTACTTGTTTTGTGGGTGTTCCTGCTGGTGGGTGGGATCATTGTCGCTGTCGGCGCCGCAGGTAAGACCAGCGACAACTTCACCATTCCTGGCACCGAGTCGCAGGATGCTGTGGCATTGCTACAGCAGCGGATGCCGGCATTCAGCGGAGCGCAGATGCAGGTCACCTTCGCCACACCGGGCATGGCGAAAGTGACCGATGCGCAGCCGAGTGCCGAGATCACGCGAGCTATGGCCGGTTTCAAGGAGCTGCCCCAGGTCGCCGCGGTCGTCGATCCATTGGAGTCGAAAACGATCTCCCCGGATCAGCGGGTCGCGTTGGGGAGCGTGCAGTTCTCCGAGTCGGCGGGCAAGGTCAGTGAAGAGACGCTCGGCGAGGTGGACAGGATCGCGGCGCCCGCCAGGGACGCGGGTCTGCAGGTCGAGTTCTCCGGCGGGGTGTACCCGGGATTCACCACCGAAATGCCCGAGACCCCGGAGATCATCGGCATCATCGTCGCTTTCCTGATCCTGATGATCACCTTCGGGGCGGTTGTGGCGGCGGGCCTGCCGGTCGGGACCGCATTGATCGGTGTGGGAATCGGCGTCACCGGCATCCTCGGTATCGCGGCGTTCGTCGATGTGCCTGCGGCGGCACTGTCACTGGCATTGATGCTAGGCCTGTCCTGCGGTATTGACTACGCGCTGTTCATCCTGTCGCGGCATCGACACAACATTGTGCTGGGAATGTCTGTGGCGGAGTCGATTCCGTTGGCCGTCGGCACAGCGGGCAGTTCGGTCGTATTCGCCGCGGTGACGGTGATCATCGCGCTGTGCGGGTTGTCGGTCGCCGGTATACCGTTCCTGACCGTCATGGGTCTGACGGCGGCGGGTGCGGTACTGGCCGCGATGCTCGTTGCGCTCACCCTGCTGCCCGCGCTGCTGAGCCTGGCCGGTGGATCGGTCGCGAAGTTCATTTCGCCGCCGCTACACCCCGATCGGCCGGAAGAGGTCGCGCGCATCGCCGCCTACGAGCCCGAACGCACCATGGGGCATGCGTGGGGGAGGTTCGTCACCCGCTTCCGGGTGCCGTTGTTGGTCGCGGGCGTCGCGGTACTCGTCACCTTGGCGATCCCGGTCACGCGGATCCACCTCGGGCTCCCCAGCGGTGCGTCCCAACCCCAATCCAGCACCGCACACAAGGCATACGACCTCATCGACCGTTCGTTCGGACCCGGTTTCAACGGGCCGTTGCTGGTGGCGGCCGATATGTCCCGGGCTACCGATCCCAACGCCGCCCAGGCGTTGATCGCCCGGTTACAGCAGGAGCCGAATGTTGCCGTCGTCCAGCCCGCGGGTACCGGAGATGGCCTGCTGCTGATCCAGGTCGTGCCCAAGACCGGCCCCGACGACAGTGCCACCGCGGACCTGGTGACCCGGCTGCGTGACGATCGCACCGCCATCGAAGCAGGCACGGGGGCTAATTACCTGGTCGGCGGGACTACCGCGGCCAATATCGACACTTCCAGCCGACTGGCCGGTGCACTGCCGATCTTCCTCACCGTCGTCGTTGGTCTGGCGCTGATACTGCTGACGATCGCATTCCGCACCGTACTGGTACCACTGTCCTCGATCGTCGGATTCATCCTGTCGGTCTTCGCCGCTCTCGGCGCTCAGGTCGCAGTGTTCCAATGGGGCTGGGGTGCAAGTTTTCTCGGTGTGACCACAGGGCAGACGCTGAGTTTTCTACCGATCATCATCCTGGCCATCATCTTCGGGCTCTCCAGCGACTACCAGATCTTCGTGGTGTCGCGGATCAAGGAGGAGTACAGCCGCTCGTCGGAGGCCATCGCGTCGGTGCAGAACGGTGTCGCGCACTCGGCACGAGTGGTGACCGCGGCGGCGCTGATCATGTTCGGTGTTTTCGTCGCGTTCGTTACCGTCGACAATCCGGTCACCAAACCGCTCGCATTCACGCTGGCGGTCGGTGTCATCCTGGACGCTTTCGTCGTGCGCCTGACGCTGGTACCTGCCGTAATGGCCTTGATCGGCGACCGGATGTGGTACCACCCGCGTTGGTTCGCCCGCATCGTTCCCGACCTCGATATCGAAGGCACCGAACTCGAGCGTCGGGTACACGCGGAAGGCGCGAGCCTGAAGGCCGGAGCGCAAGCGCCGCAAAGTGTTCCGGACTGAGTCCAGACCGCCGCGACCATCGATCTCGACCCCCGGGCCGACGGTTCGGGGCTGAAAAGTGTTGTGCTGCCATGCAATCGAATGGAAAGTAGGTTTGTGTCGATGACAGTCGCATTCATAGTACTCGCCGTGCTGTTGGCGGTCGGGTTTCTGCCGCTGGGCGCGGCGAAAGTACTTGCCGTGGCGCCTATACGTCAACGTGCCGAACAACTCGGCTTCTCGGTGACCGCGTTTCGTGGTATCGGCGCGCTGGAGATTGCCGGGGCACTGGGCGTGCTGGTCGGCATTGTCTGGTGGCCGCTCGGGGCCACGGCCGGAATCGGGCTGGTGCTGCTGATGATCGGCGCTCTCATCGCCCATGCGAAAGTCGGTGACGGCGTGGGGGAGTACGCGCCGTCGATCGGCATCGGTGTACTGGCCCTCGCCTATGTCGTGACGGTATTCGGCGCACACCTGTAGTCCCACAAGGCTATTCGTGCCGCGTGAATCTTGACTATGTGACGAGTTCGACTTTCAGGAGGATGACAAATAGTGGATGCGAGTGAAGTCGAGTCGGCGATCGCTCTGATGCCGCGCGGTGGGCCGGATGCGTCGTGGCTGGATCGGCGGATGCAGACCGATGTGTTGGAGTACACCGACCGCTACGACGTGCCCGACGAGCTCAAACAGAAGGTCATCACGAGCTTGGATCGTGTCGGGACGCTGGGCAGGGTGCACGAGAAGAATGCGCGCGCCGCACTGCGGGTGGTCTCCGGTATACCCGAGCCGCGCATACTCGAGATCGGTGCCGGTCATGGGAAGCTTTCCGCCAAGATCGTGGAATACCACCCCGAAGCCACCGTCACTGTGAGTGACCTGGACCCCACCTCGGTCGCCAACATCGCTGCCGGGGAATTGGGTGCACATCCGCGGGTGCGTACCCAGGTTATCGATGCGACCGCGGTAGATGCCCCCGACGATAGCTACGATCTCGTCGTTTTTGCGATGTCGTTTCATCACCTGCCGCCGGCGATCGCCTACAAGGCGATCGCGGAAGCGACTCGGGTAGGGAAGCGGTTTCTGGTCATCGACCTCAAGAGGCCCTCGCCGAAAGGGCTTGTGCTGACTCCGATTCTGGCTCTTCCGATGTTGGCGGCTGCTGTCCTCCCGCCGATGCGTCCGCTGCTGCACGACGGATTCATCAGCGGGTTGCGTGCCTACAGCCACTCGGCGTTCACCGCACTCGGTCGAGCCGCCGACCCGAATATGCGAATCGAATTCCTGCCCGCTCCGTCGCGATTCGGCCCGAAATCGACAACGGTTCTGTTTTCCCGACCGGACGTCACACCGACCTGACACTCCATCGATTACGTGCCGGGATCAGTGCGCATCCGCGAGTGCGGTGATCCCGAACGTGACGTTCTGGTAGAAGGTGCCGTTCGGGCCCAAGCTGCCTGCACGGAAGGTGTCGTTGTAGCTTCCGCCGCTGCCTGCGCGAATCTTCCATGCCACCTTGCCTGTTCGGAAGTCCACTGCGACGAAGTACCAGTCGTAGCTGCGGCGCGGTGCGAGACCGGGGATTGTCCGGGCCGCGGAAGTCGTTCATGCCCTTCAGTATTCAGTGCTACGCCGAGACGGCGAGGCCAGAGCGGTCAGGTGTGGATGCGTCGGCCCTCATCGGAATTGTTGCAAGCATCAAAGATGATTGACACTGACGATGCCGTGGCGCATGCTTCATCATGATGATTTCATCAATAATGAGAATAGAATCGACGATGAGCGATGCTTGCCGTCGAGCGTGATCTCACGGGAGATTTCATGGCCACCCTCTTCAGCTCGGCCACGAGTTATGAGTGCCGCCGAGACCAATGGCTGACCGCCGATCGCGCACCCAACTTCGCGACTACATCCACGTCGCCGACCATCATGAGGGCAATCAAGACGCACGCCGTAGTCGTGGGAGAGTCGCTCGCGACACCGTGCCGCGGAGACCATGGGCTTGGCGGCGCACCATTCCCGGCTGGGGAAGGCGCCGAATCGTGTCAGTGCGGCAAGCGCCGCATTGATCGAATGCTGCTCGGTATCGAGCAATGTTCCATCGAAATCGAAGATGTGCGTCGTGCTGCCCGCGCACTGAGCAAGCTTGCGCACCCGAACTACTGAATCGGTGAATTATGTTCGAGCACAATCAATCTGACCACGTATCGAGCCGAACGGCCGCGGCATCAGTCGTCGAGGTGTCGGCGTCGTCACCCGGCCGAGGCGAGACCTCAACGGAGAGCGGCATTTTCCCGCAGACAGCGGATGTACTACTGATCGCCGGTCCCACCGGATCGGGCAAAACCGAAGTAGCGATGGAACTCGGCGACGCGTTGCAGGCGCCGGTCGTGGTCGCCGACCGCATCCAGTGCTATGTGGATCTGCCCTCGACCAGCGCGCGATTCACCGACGGGGCGAACAGATTTCACCTGAGTGACCGAATCGTCCCTGACGGTGACTACCCGCCGCTCGAGGCCGCCCAGTCGCTGTTGAACTACGTCCAGACACTGACCCGACACCACCAGCGCGTTGTCATCGAAGGGGGCTCGATCTCCGTGCTCAGCCGCTTCGCACGGCACAGAGACCAGTTCACGTTCCGGTTCGCCGCCCGCGTTCTCGAGCTGCGCGGGGAATCGACCTACCTCGATCGCCTCCGTGACCGGGCCCTGCGGATGCTCGGCGATGGAATGTTGGACGAGTTCGCGGCGGCCTGGCAGCACACTTCGCAACGGCGATTCGTCGCCTCCATCAACGGATTCGAGGCGCTCGTGCAATGGTGCGAGCAGACAGAGACCGACCCGCGAGATCTGGCGGGTATCACCCTCGATGAACCCGTAGCGATCGAACTCGCGCAACGCATAGCCCAAGTCCACGCCGAGCACGGCCACGAACAATACGCAGCATTCACCGACCTGTTCGGCTGAGGATTCCCACCGCCTTTCCTAGCCCGGAGTGATTCGCACATGCCTGAATTCGCAGCCGACACCAACATCGAGGGGGCAGGCCCCTTCTCGTTCCTTCCCCGGCCGATAACGGTCGAAGCCATCCGCTGGATCGGTACCAACGGCGCCGAAATCGCGGAATGGGCGGGGAATCTCGTTCATATCGAACACGCGCGGCCGCCGCGCGGCCGATCGGTGCCGGTCTTGCAACTGTATCGAGGCCGCGGCGTGGAGACCATCCCGATCGGCCATTGGATCGCCCGCGATCCTGTGGGCGCGCTGCACAGCTATGACCCGCACACATTCGATGTCCATTACGCGCGAAGTGGCGCAGACGATGACAACCATCGCGATAGAACGGCGGGCACCCGGTGAACAGGCCCGCGCGACGATATTCGGTGTGCGTGTACTGCTCGGCCAGCACCATCGATGCCGCGCACCTGGCCTTGGCCACGCAGGTGGGCACCGAAATCGCGGACCGGGGTTGGCAATTGGTCTCCGGCGGCGGGCGCGTAGCCATGATGGGCGCGGTCGCCACCGCAGCGCGAGCCGGCGGCGCGCACACCATCGGCGTCATCCCCAGACACCTCGTGCACCGTGAGGTCGCCGATATCCACGTCGATGAACTACTCGTCACCGACACCATGCGAGAACGCAAGCAGATCATGGCCGATCGTGCCGACGCCTTCCTGACCCTGCCCGGCGGCATCGGCACCCTCGAAGAATTCCTCGAGATCTGGACCGGCGCCGACCTCGGCATGCACGACAAACCCGTGGTCGTGCTCGATCCATACGGCCACTACCGCGGACTCTTCCAATGGATCAGGGAACTACAGACCCTGGGCTTCATCGGAAAGGCCGCGCTGGAACGAATGACGATGGCCGCCAGCGTGCCCGACGCGTTCGCGGCATTGCGAACCAGCTCGTGATGTTGGATCACTGGTACCCGAGGCAGCGAATGACGGTGACCTACGATGTCACCGTCGATTCGGGCGCGGGATGGAAGATTACTGATGTCGGCGGTATGGACGGCGCGCTACCACTGAGATGAAACCCCTGTCCTTGGGAATCGGTGAGATACGCTGAGGATTGTCCAACAGTGAACGCGCGTTGCCTGGTCGCTGGGGATGCGCTGGCGGATGGCTACAGCTGATGAGCGAGGATGATCCGTTCCGGACAGTCCGTGACGTGTTCGAGCCGGTCACGGAGGAATTGGCTGCGGCCGGATTCGAGGACGCCGAGGAGATCGGGCGGGGCGGTTTCGGTGTGGTCTATCGCTGCACGCAGGCCGAGCTGGATCGGACGGTGGCGGTGAAGATCCTTACCGCCGAGCTGGACGCAGAGAATCGGGAGCGTTTTTTCCGAGAGCAGCGGGCGATGGGTCAGCTGACGGGGCATCCGAACATCGTCACGATGCTGCAGGCGGGTAGCACCGCGAGCGGACGGCCCTATCTGGTGATGCCGTATCACCCGTCGGGCTCGTTGGACGCGCGGATCTGCGAGCAGGGGCCGCTGCCGGTGGAAACGCTGTTGTGGATCGGGGTGAAGATCGCTGGGGCGCTGGAGAGCGCGCATCGGTTGGGTACCGTGCATCGGGATGTGAAGCCGGGAAATATTCTGTTGACCGATTACGGCGAGCCCGCGTTGACGGATTTCGGTATCGCGCGGATTGCCGGTGGGTTCCAGACCGCCACGGGCACGGTGACCGGGTCGCCGGCGTTCACGGCGCCGGAGGTGCTCGAGGGCGAGGCTCCCACCGCGGCCGCGGACGTTTATGGGCTGGGTGCCACCTTGTTCTGCGCGTTGACCGGGCATGCGGTGTTCGAACGGCGCAGCGGGGAGAACGTGGTGACCCAGTTCTTGCGGATCACCACCCAGCCGGTGCCGGACCTGCGCGAGCATGGCATCGCCGAGGACGTGTCCGCGGTGGTCTCGGCGGCGATGGCCCGCGATCCGCATGAGCGGCCCTCGGCGGCGGCGCTGGGGGAGGCGATCAGGCAGGCGCAGCGCCGGCACGGGTTCAGCGTCGAGGAGATGGCGATACACGTCGCCGAACCGGCCCGCGAGCGCGGGGACCGCAAGCCCGCCACGCATGGGTGGCGTCCACCGGCGGCGGCGAAGTCACGGGGTGTCGGCAGTTTGCCGCTGGATTTGACCAGTTTCATCGACCGTCGCACCGAGCTGGCGGAGGTGAAGAATCTGCTGTCCTCGGTCCCGGTGCTGACGCTGACCGGCATCGGCGGGGTCGGCAAGACCCGGCTGGCGTTGCGGGCCGCGGCGACCGCGCGCCGGGATTTCGCCGACGGGGTGTGGCTGGTCGAGCTGGCCGACGTGTCCGACCCGTCGTTGCTGGTCAGCGTGGTGGCCGCCGCCCTGGGGTTGCGCGACCCGGCGCGGCCGTTGCGGGAGGTGATGGTCGAGTTCCTCGCCACGCGAGAGACGCTGCTGGTGTTGGACAACTGCGAGCAACTGGTGGCGGCTGTGGCGGAGCTGGTCGAGACCTGGTTGCGGGCCTGTCCACACCTGCGGATCCTGGCCACCAGCCGTGAGCCGCTGGATATCGCCGGAGAGGCGGTGCTGCAGGTGTCGCCGCTGACGGTGCCGGACCCGGACCGGGAGCCGTCGCTGCACGGGCTGCCCCGCTACGACGCGGTGACATTGTTCATCGACCGCGCGACCGCGTTGGTGCCGGGTTTCGAACTCTCCGAAGAGAACAAGTCCGCGGTCGTGCGCATCTGCGCCCGGCTGGACGGATTACCGCTGGCGATCGAGCTGGCCGCGGCCCGGATGCGCACGATGTCGCCCGAGCAGATCCTGCAGCGGCTCAACGATAGGTACGCGCTGCTGACCCGCGGCAGCCGCACCGCGCCGACGCGGCAGCAGACCCTGCGGTGGTGTGTCGACTGGAGCTACCAGTTGTGCACCCCGGCCGAGCAGCGGCTGTGGGCCCGGTTGTCGGTGTTCGCCGGTGGCTTCGAACTCGACGCCGCCGAACAGATCTGCGGTGCTGATCTGGCACCGGACGATCCGCTGGATGTGTTGTCCTCGCTGGTGGACAAGTCGATCGTGATCCGCGACGAATCCAACGGCGTGGTGCGGTTCCGTATGCTCGAGACGGTCCGCGACTACGGTCGGCAGAAGCTGCGGGAGTCCGGCGAGGAGCAACTGGTGCGGCGCCGGCACCGCGACTGGTACCAGCAGTTGGCGCTGGCCGCGGAGGCCGGATGGATCAGCGACCGGCAACCCTACTGGACCGCCCGGCTCGAACGCGAACAGCCCAACCTACGCGACGCGCTCGAATACTGCCTGGCCGAGGACACCGACGAGGCGGCCGAAGCCGGACTGCGCACCGCCAGCGCACTGTCTCCGTTCTGGAACTTCCGGGGTCTACACGGCGAAGGTCGCCGCTGGATCGACCGCACTCTCGCTCACCCGCAGGCGCATTCGATACCCGACCGCGTCATGACGCTTCATTCCGGCACGGTCTTGGCCACGACGCAGGGCGATCTCGAGTCGGCGGCCGCCCTCGTGGAGCAGGCCCGCGCACTCGCCGAACAGGCGCCCACTCCCATGACCCAGGCCCTTGCCACTTACGCCGATGGCGTCCTGGCGCTCTATAGCGGTGATCTTGCTCGCGCGTCCTCCTCGCTCGAACGTGCCATCGACGTGTTCAGCTCGAATCGGCAGGGATATCTCTATGTTGTCGTTTCGGCGATGCTCGGTCAGCTGCATGCCCTGCATGGCGACACTGAACGGGCGATCGAGTATCACGAGCAAGTGCTTTCCATCACCGAGGCGTGCGGCGAATCGCTGTTTCGCTCGATCTCGCTGTTGGGCAAGGGATTTGCGGTATGGCAGCAAGGCCGGCCGCAACGGGCACAACAGCTGCTCGAGCAAGCGCTGCGCGTCAATCGTCGAATGCGCAGCCCGTTCGTTACCGCGTTGGGTATCGAGCTTCTGGCCTGGACCGTCGACGCCACCGGTGACGCCGAGCGCGCGGCCGTTCTGATGGGTGCCGCGGCGGAACTATCGCGGTTCGTGGGTAGCGTTGCCAGTTTCGTCCCGGGCTCACCCCACTTTCACGACGAATGTGACCGGTCGGCGCGCGCCGACCTGGGGGCACACCGGTTCGATATGGCCTCCCGGCGCGGCCGGGCGATGGGGATGGACGAAGCCGTAGCCTACGCACTCGGCGAGCAACCCACCGACACCACTGCCGCGCCGGGGCCCGGCGGGGCACTGACCAAGCGTGAACGCCAGGTCGCAGAGCTCATCGCCCAAGGCCTGACCAACAAGCAGATCGCTACAAAGCTGGTGATCTCCCCGCGCACCGCCGACGGCCATGTGGAACACATCCTCACCAAACTCGGATTCACCTCCCGCGCCCAGATCGCAGCCTGGATCACAAAACACACCGAACGACAGAACCATTGAGCAGAATCGGGATGTCGCGCGGTCGGTGACCGCATCAGCTCATCTACCGATCGGACAAGCGGCCGGGTAGCGCCCGGCCCGTAGGCGATGGAGGGCGCCTCCTTGACGACGCGCGCACGTGCGAGCTCAATTACGGGCGCCCCGTACGCGGTCGATAATCAGCAGCGGTGCGGCAGGCGCGGAGTCTCCACGCCATGCGACGTGCTGGTCGGGTCGGATCAGCACGAGATCGCGCTCGTACAGGAAATGGGCGCGGGCATCGCGGATGTCGATGACCTCGAAAGGGACACCCCGCTGCGCAGCGGCATAGATGAATGCGTCGATATCGTGATCGGCGAATCGCAAAAGAGTAAACCCGCGTCCGAAGAGGTCGAAGATCGCTCGGCCGTCCTCGAGGCGAACGCTCGGCGGCCTGGAACCCGGCCAGGTGCCCGGCGTGTACACATCCATCCGCTGTTGTGGCGCTTGGGGTTCGGGCTCGCCGCATATGACGGGGGAGTTGTCATACCGGTAGCCGAGTTCGATGCCCCACGCTTCGTTCTCCAGGTTTCCCAGATCGCTGATCTCGCGGCCGATCTGCTGCCGGGTGCGTTCACCGAGCCAGCGCTCGCTGTACATGGAGGATCGGGAAGTGGTCATCACCGCTGCCCGTACGACGCTGTGGCGCGCCGCGGCTTCCCGGTTGCGGAGGGCGACGGAGCGCCGTTCCTGCTCGTACGCCGTGAGTAGTCCTGGGGCCCCCCATCCTTGGAGCTGGGCGGCGAGCATCCATCCGAGTCCGACAGCGTCGCCGACTCCGGTGTTCATGCCGTATCCGCCGGTGGGGGTTACTTGGTGCACGGCATCTCCGGCCAGCCAGACCCGTCGGCGGCCGAACGAGTCGGCGACCGTCAGGCGGGGAGTCCAGGCGTTGGCGACCAGGACCTCCATGTCGAACCTCGCTCCGACTCGGTCGTAGACGAACTCGCGCGGGTCGATGCGATCGGCGTCGGTGCCCATGCCGAGCGGCGCGTGCAAAGTCCATGTGTCGGAGTCGTTCTGCGAGATGACGGTCCATCCCTCGGGCGACTGCAGATGCCACACCGTTCCGAAGCGAGCGAGGACTTCGGGTTTGTCGGTGGTGGTGAAGTGCACCAGGTAGAAGCGGCCGTCGGCGGGGCGTTCGCCTCTCGTCAGGAACGCCTGGGCCAGTGCTTTCGCGATCTTCGGCATGCCGAGCTCTTTGACGAGCATCTTGCGCAGGTCGATCTCGTCGAGCCCGATTCCCAGCTGCTGCCGGGTGAGACTGCCGGCGCCGTCGCATCCGACGAGATACTGTGCGCGGACGGTACGGCGCTCTCCCGTTTCTCCGGAGGTCAATACTGCGGTGACACCGTCGGCATCCTCGGTGAAACTGTCCAGCGCCCAGCTGTAGTGCACCTTCGCGTGCTGCGCTCGGGACTCGATCAGATCCCGCAGGGTGGGTTCGAGGATCACCTGCGAGACTCGCATCGACGGTTCCAGTGGGAGGGTCCCGTCATTGCGTTGGTTGATCTGCTCGTAAGCCTCGGCGACGCTGGGGTATTCGAAGGATGCCAACTCCCAGCCGACTGCGTTGGTCGCCCAGGTCACTTTGGTGCGGGTATCCGCCGGGATCGCTGCCTTGCGCAGGTCGTCGGCGACACCGAGCCGACGGTACAGTTCCATGCTGCGGCAGTTGGTGATGTCCATCTTCGGGTGCCGCGTCGTCGTGGAATTCCGTTCCACGAGAACGCATTCCACGCCGTGATAGTCCAGCTCCAGAGCCAACGTCAATCCGACCGGCCCGGCGCCGACCACTACGACCGGCGTCTTCTCGGGCGGTGGGGTCGCGTCGTGCCCATGCGGTGAGCTGTTCATCTCCGTTGTCCTTCCTTTGATAGCACATATTGAACATTGATGTTCAATATGTGTCAATGGCGTGTCATATCAAACTTCATTGACTTACTTTGGGTAGCTATGTACTCTCTTGGTGAATTCAGGAGGGTGCCGATGAATGCGACCCAGCGGCGGATCAGTGCCGCCGCCATGAAGCTCTTCGCGGAACGGGGCAATACGGACCTGACGATCAGTGAGCTTGCCGCGGAAGCGGGAATCGCTCGCGGCACGCTCTACCGCAACGTTGATTCCATGGACGAGCTGTTCGATCAGGTCAGGACACAACTCGCCGTCGATGTCCACGCCGCGAACGTGCGCGCCATGAATGCCCATGGCCACTTGGACCCGCCCCTGCGACTGGCGGTCGGTACGCGCATGCTGGTGCGCCTCGCCCACGAGATTCCCGCGATGGGCCGTTTCATCGTCCGCTACGGTCTGACGGACGAGTCGTTGCGCGAGGTGATGAGTGGCCCTCCTATGCATGATGTGGCCGCCGGTATCGAGGCCGGTCGCTACAACGTCACTCCCGGGATGGAGCTCGGTATCGCTTCGATGCTGATGGGCACCTTGATCAGCGCCATGTGGATGGTGCTCGAGGGGCACCAAGCTTGGCGTGAGGCAGGATGTGCCGCAGCCGAACTCGCGCTGTGCGCACTGGGAGTTCCACGCGACGAGGCACGGGATATCGCCACCAGACCGCTACCCGCAATTTCCTTCGACTTCTGACTATGAACCCCACCCGCCCGCATACGAACTGTGCGAAGCCAATCTCACTCACGCGGATCTGCGCCTTGCGAACATGTCGTGTGCCAGGCTGACGAATGCCAACCTCACCAGCGCACTACTGGGTGGCGTCGATCGGGGCAGTGCCGACCTGACCGGGGCGAACCTCACCGACGCCGAGCTGAGCCACGGCGTGAGTTTGGTCAAGGCCGACCTCACCGACGCGATCCTCGTCGGAGCCAATCTCAGCCCCACCTCGACTGCCGGCGAGTACGTCGCCAACAGTCCCAGCCGCACGGTGATGACGTCCGCCACGATCTGTCGGGCGGACCTGACCGAAGCGGACCTGACCGACGTGAGGTACTCCGAATCCACGATCTGGCCGCAAGGATTCGTGCCCGACACATCACCATCGCCCACACCCCCGCTGCAGTAGTTCCGGGGGCACCTGGCAGATCGAGGACGAGCCGTCAGACCCAGCTGTCGCGGACCGCTGATTCGAGTACTTCGTGCCCGAACTGGGGATAGCCCTCGCGTGTGGCGCTATGCAAATGGCCTACCGGTCGAAGAGGTGGCCTTGGTGGGAGATCCTGCCCGGCTCTGGCGCTTTCGGATCTCGAGTGCTTTCCGTCAGATAGCGTCTTGAGCTGATTGGGTCCTACCCGAGCTGAATGTCCAGGGCTGTTGGAGACTCCGGATTTACATCCCTCGCCGGTAGGCCCTGACGTTGAATCTCGGGAGCGTGAACGGACGCGATATGTCGAATATGTCAGCTGCGCCGCAGCGCCGAAGTTCTTCCTTGACCTCGGTGACGTCACCGGCCGTGGTTTCCAGTCTGTTCCACAGACGCCGCGTGAGGTCCCGGATCTCGGCGAGTTCGTCGGCTCGATGTCCGGCTTGTAGCGGCTGGTCGAAGTCAGGCAGGACATTCAGATGGGCGGCCGTGGCCAGGTCGTCTAGTTGGTCATAGATCTCGGGGTAGCGGCCACCGACCGCTCCGAGCACGAGGATGGTTCCACCCGGTACGAGGGAATCACGCATCAGCCGTTCGATGGCTTCGGAGGACTGGGGAATAGCATCGGTCGTCGTCAGGAAGTTCATCGTGGCCGCCACGGCGTAGCCGCTCGGGCGGCTGATCGGCGCCTCGTGTGCGAGCCGATTGGCAGCGGCATCATCGACGTCGAGTTCCCAGGCCAGCTGGGCGGCGAGGCTACGGCGCGCGCGTTGATGTTCTGCCCGCACACTCAAGGATGAGAAGTCGCCGTAGTTGGGGCTGAATGGAGTTGAGGACCGGTGGAGCTCATCGGCGCAACGATTCGGCTCCGGGGAGTGTCCGTCGCGAGCGTCGGCGTTGCCTTGCTCGGCGGTGATGTCCCCACGCAGGCCCGGCGCACGCTGACCTGGGACCACGGTGCAGAGATGGCGCGCCACGAACTGCTGGCCGGGATGTTTCCGGAGGGCATCTACTTCCCGCATCCCGGATCGCCGTGGATGCGTGCGACCAATGAGACCACGAATGGTCTTCTACGCCATGCGGTGGGAAAACCACCAGCAGGCGTTGATCAGGATCGGCGGCCAACAGGACCCGGTCGTGATGCTGGATGCCCACGGCGCGCCGTGCATAGGCGGGCAAGGATAGACGCCCATGCTTGGTGACCCCGCGGCGGCCGTAGCCGGGCCGGGTGATCACGATCAGCCCCGCAGCGATCCGCCAGGACAGCAGGTCACCAGGATGCCAATCCAGCACTCGCAGAACGGCTTTGTCGACCACGCGCCCGTTGGTGTCGACCGGCCGCACGCTGTACACCGCCGTGTGTGCCGGTGGTTGCTCCACGGTCGCCATCGGCAGACCGGCACCGATTCCGGAGGCATCGCCGCCGACGAGCCCGATGGAGGAGAAGGAAGGTATCAGCGGAGATAATGTGTCATCGGTCACATCGACCACCGCCAAACGGAGCAAACCCGCAGGTGACGGTGTACGGCCAGAACAGAGTGTCCAGGCGATGCCCGGACCCGGCTTTTGGGGCATAAATGCCACAATTCTGTGTCCGGAGGGGGACACATGCGCTAACCACACGACTTGACCTGCGGAAACTGTGAGCATCGAGCGGCGGAGATGGGCGCGCTGCAGCTGTACACCCACCGCTTGCCGGCACGGCAATCCTTGCGCCCGCATCACAATGTCTGCCGCGGACATGATCGGTTCACAGGCCGGGCGGACCATCGCATCGACACCGGTGCCGCCGATGCGATAGGTTGTGATACCGCCGGTGAGGGCCGGCGGGGTTGCTCAGTCCGAGTTCGTCAGATCGTCCTACCTCCATGCTTGCGCTGGCGTCCCATCAGGGTCACGCCCAAACATGTACCGGCGTTGACGATCGAGATCGGTGTTGCAGAACAGCACCATCGAGCTATTTGCACCAGCCTCCTCCAGCTCGTGCACCAATGAGGCCACCCCCGGCCGGGTTGTAAAGGTGGACCTGGCCGGTGGCGCGGATGGCGACCACTCCTCCCGCAACTCGCGGCGAAGACGCGGAAAACCAGGCGCTCGCCGGGGTGGTGGTGTTGATGGCTTCGTGCAGGAATCGGAATCTTATGCCGCACTTACGGAGTTAGAGCCCCGGGGGAATGCTATCTCCGTTTCGCGCAATGAATCCGCGTCGTGCGAGACGATTACTGATCGTTGACGCTCAAGAGCAGCGACCGCAGATCCCATGACCAGGGCTCAAAGTTGAAGTCACCCGGATTCTCGAAGCCACTCGCGCCCCCCGGTGTGACGCTATTCTCCGATACGTTCCACAAGTAATTGGAGCTTTGGATCTTTGGCGATATAAATCGCTCTGTTGTGAGGTCGGCCGAAGCCCATCGCGTCGTGAACGACTCAGATGACGAACCGATTGGATGGACCGTCACGCAACAACCTTTCCCCTTCGACTTGTAGAGGACGCCCACAAGTTTCGCCGCCATCCAACCGACTGCGTTCTGGCCAGTCCACCGGCCCACCCAGTCTTGGGCTCGATGGACATTCGCAGCCTCTGTTTCACTCAGTTCGAGGTCCGGCAGGTACGAACTGAGCGTATCGAGCCATTGGCTCATTGACGCGTGGTAGTTCAGGGCCTCTTCAATTTCGAGATTCCCGCCAATCATTCCTCGGTTGACAACCAAGAGTATTCGCTTGTCGCGAGCTCGAATCGACAGCGTATCTATATTCAAGACCTTCAGATTGATAAAGTGGTTTATAGCCGCTTGCCAGTTTGGCTCAACTATCGTCGCGTAGCCGGATGCTGCTGAGTCCAAAGCCTTCTGCAATGGCACGAACGGCGTGCGCTGCACCTTGCAGAGATCGACTGTAGCATACCCACGCACAGCGATCGCATTCGCCAATCTAACTCGGAAATCAGTCATCTGTCGACCTCCGGTTGTTTCTCCTCTGCTAGCGCACAACTCTCGCAGCGAGAGATACAGGATACGATCCTAAACAGATCGGACTTCAATAACGGTCGAGGCGGGTGACGAGACCGTCACCGCTTGAGCAACGGGATTGCAAGGTCCTGCAGACGAATAAACAGTTCTCGCAACTTTCCAGGACAAGCAGCTGGGATATTCTGGAAGCGGAGTCGCGGTTCCGCAAGGCGGACGATGGATCGTCTTCTCAGGTTCCTGTGGCATTGAGGTTCACCCCCACCACTCTTGGGAACGACGGGAACGGCGTCAGGGTGAGGCTTCGTTCGTGTCATCCTGATGCTGTCCGGGTGGACTCCGCAGTGGCGGGCGCGTCGGTTACCTGTTGCGCGACCCCAAAGGGATCTGCCTCGACCTACCTGCGAAGCGCAGTCACGCCGCTCCGTTTTGTCGGCGAGGTGCACCGGCCTGTCGTAGGTGTGCCAGCCTGCTCAGCACGTACTGTTCGGCAATGTAGCTCTGACGGAAGGGTTTACCGCCACTTCGGCGTCTCGCCGCGAACAGAATAGGTTGACCCGCGATGAATCACGACGATGTGGAAACCGAAATCCGATTGGGCATCGAATGCGCTGAGCAGATCATTGCCGCGCGCAGTCGAGAACTCACCGCGTATCGCACTCCGCAGCGAGGTCTACTGGTCGCCGAGGGCGATTCATGGTTCGACTACCCAGGAACCGATATCCTCAGCATTCTGAAGGACGCCGGTTGGGAGATCGTCTCGGTGGCACACTGGGGAGACAGTCTTGAGGATATGGCCTACACACCTTGTCAGTTGACGGCCCTCGCCAGTAAATTGGAACGGATCAAGTCGCAAAACGTGGTGCCGGTCGCGATCCTGCTTTCGGGCGGAGGAAACGACTTCGCAGGCCCCGCCATGGCCATGTTGATCGAGCATCAGTCCAGCGCCCGTCCAGGGCTGAACGACCTAATCGTGAACGAGATGATCAGCGGGCGGCTACAGAACTCCTGGGCACGTCTGATCTCCGCCACAACCCGCCTTTGTGAAAACTATTTCGATAAGAAAATACCCATCGTTGTCCACGGCTATGACTACCCCATTCCGGACGGGCGAGGATTCTCGGCCTTCAAGGGGTGGGGGATACTTCCAGGTCCGTGGATGGGGCCGAGTTTCGCGGCCAAAGGATTCGATGTGATTCCGAAGAGAACCGCGATGATGACCGACCTCATCGACCGATATAACACCATGCTTACCGCACTGGCCGCCCGCCCAACCTTCGGCCATGTGACTGTCGTGGATCTTCGTGGCACGCTGGAGAGCGGGCAAAGGTATCGAGATGACTGGGAGAACGAATTACATCCCACCCCGGAGGGATTCGAACTCGTCGCAGCCAAGTTCGCCGAGGCTCTTGTTCCGCTCAGCAATCCCGAATAGCGAGATATCGTCACCCGTGCGATGGTGCCGGTTTCAGTCGTGGCAGACCTTCACCTTCCCGTAAATGACACAGATCCTTGTCGGCGATACGTGACCGCGTTCCGTCAACTCCTCCGCGGTCACTGTCGCCCCGGACGGGATATCGATCCCTTTACTCTGGAGATACCCCTTCGGGTCGGCGACCAACTTGGCCACATCAGCATTCTCCATCACTTCCGCGAAATGAGGGTCCTGGAACATCTTCCACGCCGATCCAGTCTTTTCCGTCGAACTAGTCATGTCCACTCCTTACCTCGATAGGGATGCACGACCATCTTCTCGATGGAAGTCTTTGACGCACTGGCTATCAGATCCTGCGCAGAGGATCAGTGCCCGAGCCGACAGTCCCGGAATCCGAACTCGAGCACCGACGACGATTAACGCTTCCATACTGATGATCCTCTCGCGATGGGGTCATGTCACTGATGTTTCGTGTGACTAAACTTTCGTTTTTTCCGGCTCCACCAGCCCAGAAGTTTGGCATGTCCATCGGAACCGGCTCAGCGGTCGCAGTATTGGGCCATAAACGGGTGTCTCGGTGGGGTCTGATCAGAATCGTTCTATATTGAGAATGTTTCGGTCGATATCCGAGTCGCGGCACCCAGCCCGGTCGGCCGTCATCGACGGCCATGCCTATCATTTGCTCCAAAGGCTATCGGGCACGCATGGCCTCCCTGCTGACGGTCGAGGTCACCGACGACGTGCCCGGGATAGTATGTGAGAACCGTCGGATTCGGCGGATGCGGCGCGAGGATGGCTGAGCCTGGATCCACCGGTGAATTGTGTTGCGGCACCGTGTCGTAACGAAGGAAGTGCCTTCCGAGCTGGGAAGATGGTAGTTCTCTAGGCTTCCATCCACACATTCGAAAGGCACTTCGCGAGTGCGATTGTTGCATAGCCCGACGCGGTCGTCGGTGAGGTTCGATGAGACGAATCTGGTGTCGCAGGCAGGGCTGGTGCCGGTGATGCGGCTGGCCGAGACCGCCGGGCTCGGTGAGTGGGTTCGGGTGCCCGGTCCGGTCGGTGCGAACGCGGCGGCGAAGATCGGCGCTCTGGTCGCGGGAATGGTCGCTGGCGCCGACTCGATCGACGACATGAACATCCTGCGGCATGGTGGAATGAGGTTGGTGTTCAACGGGATTCGCGCCCCCTCGACATTGGGTTCGTTCCTGCGCGGCTTCGACCACGGCAACGTCCGTCAGCTCGCCGCGGTGCATCGACGACTGCTCGCGGAGCTGGCGGCGCGGACACCGCTGTTGCCCGGCGCCGAGCAGGTGGCGTTCCTCGATATCGACTCGGTCCAACGACGGGTATTCGGATACGACAAGCAGGGTGCGGCGTTCGGGTTCACCAAAGTCGCCTCGAAACCGGTGATGGTCCGCGGACTCAACGCCCTGGTCACGACCATCTCCACCCCGATCGCCGCACCCGTGGTCGCCGCGGCGAGCCTGCGTGCCGGCAACACCGCCTCCTGTCACGGCGCAGCCTACGAAATCGCCGAAGCAGCCAGCGCGGCCCGCGCGGCCGCAGCGAGCGGGATCATCCTCGCCCGCGCCGATTCCGCCTTCTACACAGCCAAATTCGTTGCCGCGTGTCGTCGCGCCGGAATCCATTTCTCGGTCACCACCGGTTCGGACCCGAAGATCAAGGCCGCGAGCGCCGAAATCGCCGAGACCGCCTGGACCACGATCGCCTACCCGAACGCGATCTTCGACGAAGAACTCGGCGAATGGATCTCCGACGCCGAAATCGCCGAAATCGGTTACACCGCTTTTGCTTCCAAGAAACCTCACCGCACCGACGGTCGGTTGATCGTGCGTCGGGTCCGCCGACTGCAACCCGCCCGCGACGGGCAAGGCGAGTTGTTCCCGACCTGGCGCTACCACGCGGTGTTCACCGACAGCCCATTCACGTTGACCCAGGCCGAATCCCAGCACCGCGGCCACGCCATCATCGAACAACACTTCGCCGACCTCATCGACGGACCCCTGGCTCATCTGCCGTCGGGAATGTTCAACGCCAACGCCGCCTGGCTGCAACTCGCGGCCACCGCGCACCTGCTCACCCGCGCGATCGGCACCCTGGCCTCACCCCGGCACGCCCTCGCCCGCAACCACACCATCCGCACAGAACTCATCACCGTCGCCGCCCGCATCGCACGCCACGGACGCGGCCACATCACCTGGCACCTACCAGCCCACTGGCCATGGGAAACCGCCTGGCACAACACCTTTCAAACCACACACGCCCTACCAGCGCTACCCGCAGCCTGAACCCCGCGCACCGACACCGCCGCCCCAACCCGATGACCGAAACACCCAGTGGACAAGCTGATTCGAAGTCAGCAACACCATCACGCCCAAAAACCGGACTCAACCGACAAATTCATGACCGAGAATCAGCGGTGGATCCAGGCTCAGCAGCAATTCGGATCTCGGGCACCCGGCAACAATGCACTACCCGATGCTGGCAAGAACCCACGGCTACGGCACCGGTGTCAGTGGATGGTGGTAGGCCTTCGGTCATGGACGACACAACGCCCTCGCAGGGTTGGTATCGCGGCTTTCGGCATTGGGAAACGGATTTCAGTGACCCGGTGCGTCCGTTGTTGTCGCTGAACTGGTTGGCTGCCGAGATGGTCGGCGCCGGTGTTGTCGCGTCCGACTCCCTCGAAGCGGAGTGGATGGGTGGCCGGAGCAGCTGGGACTTCCACGGCGATGGTGTCTATGGGGACGCAAAGCTCGCTTGGCACCACACAGACGGCGTTCTCGGAATCCCTAATCCGCCGCGCAAGACGGGATTGTTCGATCCGGACAAGGTCGATGAGGTCGTGCTGGTGGTGCTGAGCAACACCAGCGTTGAGCACCACGAATATCTGCCTGACGGGTCAGTGACATTCACGATGAAAGCGAAGCCCGAGTGCGTATTCCGCGTCCCGGTCGAAACGATGAATCGAGTCATGCGCCGCGACGGCAAGTCGAACCAACGGTGGCTCGTTGACATCAAGGACATCGAGGCGTTCCGGGTTCGCCCTTTCCCAGGAGCGCAAGCAGCTAGAACTCGTCACTCTGCGGATCCAGCACCACAGCTGTTGCGATCTGCTACGACAGTCTCTCCGAAGGTGCTGAGCTGAACAAACTCTCGTCCTCAGGCGATGCAGTCAGGCTGCCCGAGAGAGGACGAGGTTTCGGCTCTTTAGGTCGGGCCGAAACCTCGCCCGACAGAGCATGTTTCGAACCTGTCTATGACCACGGTCACATATTCCGTGTGATACGCGACACGCTAGTCGCTTAAATGCGGAGAATCGTTAACTCGTACGCTATGGGGTCTGACCTGGCAAAATCCGATCCTCAGTCGATATTTCACGCGAGCGGCCGGATGTTTCGCGCACATCAGTGAGGTTGTCGCACATAGGAACTGGTCGGTCACGCATGCTTCAATTAGCACAACGCAGAGATGCCCACTCCGGGGCATTTTCGCCGAGGAGTGGGCAGGTTTCCCTTGGAACGGATTCTGACCATACCGCTCGGCGACCGATCCATCAAATGATGCGCTGCAACGACGCCTGGCTGCGTGATGGCAGGGGTAGTGGGGGATAGAAGGACAAATGTCTGCTGAGAAGCCTTTGAAGCCGGGGAATAAGGCTCCCATTTCGGCGCAGTACGGTGTTGTCGGCCCCCGGGGCGGCAAGACCAACAAGGAAGTCACCGGCGTGAAGGGCAAGACCCTCCCGCCGACGGCGCGCCCCGGCGAGGGGTACGTCCCTGTCGATCCGACTAAGAACGGGTCCGGCAAGCCCAAGAAGAAGTAGCACAGCAGGTTGGCGCGCCCACCCGGGCGCGCCAACCGCGTGAACTCGCCGAACAAGTTCTGCGGCCGTTCGACTGGGGCCCCAAGATAGTCGGTCCCGGCGCGGTGCGGGTGATGGTTGGTAGGTAGGCGCGATCGGCCAGTAGCGGGATCCCTCTGCTGCTATGGCCATGCGAGTCGTCGCCGCAGCCATGCTCGTGACACTTGTGCCGACCACCGCAGGACCACGCGGATGATTGCTGGATGACCGCCTCCACGACGACGAACCGCCCGACCGTACGCTCATTCTCTCGCGGCCGTCACCAATACCCGCGCCCGCGATAACGACCTGGACGAGGTATCCCGTGATCATCGAACCATTGCGTGTGCCACTGATCCCGGAGGTGATCGCCCTGATGGAGCTGGGCGATCCGTACATCACCGCACGCACCTATTCCGACTACTGGCTGTATGCCGAACTGTTCTCCTCGACATGCCGATTGGCCGTCGATGAAGGTCGCGTCATCGGTGCCGCGATCGGATTCCGCAGCCAAGACACTTGAGCACGATCGGGCGGGCCGATGGAGCTGAGTCTCCCGGCGAACCCGCCGTGCATCTTTCGACGCAACGGGCTCTCCAGTGACCTACGCCGTGATTTCTCACGGAGGACACCCAAAAACTGTTTCGGCGCTCCGCATTTCGCGTACCTCCCAGTCTTATGGTGTCCGGTCACCTGCTCTCCTTCGCCCGTCTGTGGACGGCTTTCCCGTCCTCCCTGGTGGGGCGTGACTCCGGCGACTACTAATCGGGTAGTACCGGCGGGTTGCCCCGCCGGTACCCCTCGGAACCGGACAGGCCCGTTTCCGGGCATCTCGGCTCAAGCAAGCCGCGGTGGGCTTGCGGGTGCAGAAGCGCTTGCGCTACTTACCTTTTCGATGGGAACCCGCCGGAGGCAATGCGCGTGTGCGAGACGGATTTGTTGATGATCGTCCGTGTCGCCGAGCCCGCCCGCGATCGCGATGTGACGCTTGCGGATTGCGCGGCGGGTGGTGCGTATCCACTGCTCCCATTCGGCGGGAGAGCGGGGTTGGTGGTCGGCGTGCAGGAGGAGTCCCCGCAGAGTGGGCAGCGACCGGCCTGCTGATGCAGGAGCCGGAGGGTATGCCGTCCCAGCGGAGTGGTCATCCTGCGGCGACGGTCTGCCCAATATTGAGCCAAGCCCGGATCGTCCGGGGACGCCGTGCCCTTGACCATCACATGTCGGACGATCTTCGTCCAAGCGAACTTGTGCAGGTAGAGACCGCTGACGCGATCCCCGAACACCCACCGGTTCTGACTGGACTTATTGAACTGGCCGTAGTAGCGGTCCACCACCCACCACTTCGACTTTTTGGGGTGACTGAAGCGAGCCCACCGGTAGGTGAGCCGCCACATATACGCATCCAACCGCGAGAACTCTCTGGTGGACACCACCCCTCGGTAGCCTGCGGTATCGGTACCGTAGCGGCCGGTGGCCAGAGTCTTCGCGTCGACGTCGATGACTTCGATGGTGGCCGTGCGTTTGTGCGGGTCCATTCCGATAATGACCGGCATCAGTGTCCTTCCAGATCGACGAACAGGTGTCCGTGCGGGAAGGCACCGCTACTTCGAGCCAGGGCAAACCCCTTTCCAGCCACGCCCGCACGGCACCCGGTGTAGCGAGCCACACCAAATACCGACGGGGGCAGCCGATTAGGGAGCCTCCCACCGGATACCTGGACCCGATCCTGGCCGGGATCGAGCCCTACCACCAGTCTTAAGTAGCCGATTACCGGATATTCGTTATGAACTCCGGAGGGCGGCGATCAATCCGACCAGGTCCATGCCACCGCCACCACCACCGAACTTCCCCACATCCGGGTGGTGTGGACGTCAGTGTCGGCAGCAGTACTTTCAACGACAAGGGATAGCCACTCAACAGGTCCATCAGCGTGTTCAGGGCGTCGCGTTGGCCGGGGTCGGTCCGGTAGCCGATTGCGTGGTTCCGACCCACGACAGTTGACTAGTATGCGTGTTCGCCCGTGGTGGCGAGTCGACCGTGAGGTGTTGTCAGAGTACGTGCAGAGTTGTGGAATGCCGGAGAGGCGTGAGCATTTGACGGGCAATGACGCGGACACAGCCAGCTCCCTTTCGTCGGGAGCTGATGCCTCGGCGGTCGCAGGAGCCACGACTGCGGGCGGCGGACTGGGAGCAAAACTAGCCGATATCTACGAGGGCTATTGGACCGTCCTGCGCGGTGTCCTACCGGTTCTCAACAGCACCTTCTCGACATTGCGTGTAGAGCCCCCCGGCGAAGACTCGATCGAATTCAAACTGTTCGGCCCTGCCGTGGATGGACCTATCGAGGGGCATCAATGCAAACGGTCCCATGGCACAACATGGACTCTTGGTGCATTGCGGAGTGTCGGCTTCCTGACCGGGCTTCGGGGAATGACCGACCGTGGATGGCGTGCTGTTTTCGTCTCTGAGCAGATGTCCGTGCTGGGAAGTTTAACGGAGAAGGCAAAACGTGTCGCTGGAGACGAGTTTCTTCGCGACCTGAACAAGAAGAAGGAGCGACCGGCATTCGACGAACTGCTTCTCGAATGGGGCCTCGACGAGGATGCGCTGCATGAGCGGCTCCGCCTGATGTCCTTCAACGTCGTCGGGCACGAGGCTTTGAAACGATTCACATTGGAGCTGCTGCCCTACGTGATGGAAGGCGACGCCGGTGTGGCGGTGTCGGTACTGTGGCAGAGTCTGAAGGATGCAGCACCTGTCGAATTGGATTCGGTAGCTTTATGGGATCTGTTGAAGGCGGCGGGGCATGGGCCGCGAGGTGGGGACCCGATCGATCTCGCGGGGCGACTGTCCGGACTTGCCGATACTTATATCCGTCACGCTGAGTTGGAGCGGCCGCATTCGCTGGCCGAAATCCCGCGCAGGCAGGCCGCCGAGATCATCGAAGTCGTGACCGGCGCTGACCGCCCGTCGGCGATCATGCTGACCGGTACGCCAGGCAGTGGAAAGTCCAATGTGTTGGCGCAAGTCGTGTCCGGCCTTCGCGACGGGGGCGTGGTTGTGGGCGTTCTGCGGTTGGACGACGCGGCCCCTGTCTCGACTGCTGAGGCGCTGGGCAGACAAGAGGGCATCGGGTTCGGTGGCTCACCGGTCGCTGTTGTCTCACGCGCGAAAGCGGACAGGGTTGGCGTCCTCGTTGTCGACCAGGTCGACACGATGTCGAGGCTGTCCGGCCGGGGCGACAAGGTTCGGTGGGCAGTCGCTGACATGCTCGAAAACTTGCGTGCCAGTGGTGATCTGACGCTGATAATGGCCTGCCGAACTGAGGATCTGACGTTCGACGCTGACTTGCGCCGGTTGGTCGGAATGGATGGATCTGGCGAGGCCGAACAACCACGACAGTTCGAACTGTCGGAGCTTACTGTGGCAGAAGTTAATTCGGCTCTCCATCGAATCGGACTCGACGCCTTCTCTGCCGCGCCGAAGCTAGTGGAGCTGCTCCGAAGCCCCCTGAACCTGGGGCTGTTCATCAAGATCTTCGAAGATAGCTCCGAGAGCGACCGGGACTCACTGATGGCGACGCGGTCTCGGATGAATCTGCTCGACCGCTACCACCAGTGGAAAGCCGACAGATGCCGAGAGAAGCTGGGCAACAATGGATTCGCTGAAATCACTTTGGATATCGCGGCGAGAATGCATGAAGAAGGTGTTCTGTCGCTGCCGCTGAATCGACTGACTCCCGTCCGTGACTCGGTTGATACACTGATCCATCACGGAGTACTCGTCCGTGATCAGGGACGGATACGGTTCTTCCACGAGACCTACTACGAATACCTCGTGGCACTGACCGTCCTCAATGCTGGACGGAACGCTGCGGACGTACTGTCCGAAGGTACGCAGCTGCTCGCTCGGCGCGGTCTTGTACGCGCGATTCTCACGCTCGAACGTGACGATCCTCCGAGATATCGCGAAGATTTGGCCCGAGTCCTGGCGCGTAGCAATCGTTCTCACATTCGCGGTGCCGTACTTTCTCTCCTCGGCACGCAAAACGAGGTGGACGTTGAGGAAATCGAACTCCTCCTGTCCATCGCGGCCGACGAGACAGACCCGATGCGCAATCAGGTGATCCGGACCCTCACAACCAAACCGTTCGCAGAAGCCATGGCCGACCAGGGCATGCTCGATATCGTAACCGAGACCTACTGCGGAACGAACCGACCGGGCGACGACCGAGTTCGCGCAGCCCTCCAGAGCCTCTCCCAGCAGGAGTTGCTGTACCTGGTGGTCGCGGCCGCGCGGTTTAGCCCGGATCGCGCGGCACAAGCCGCCCTGCCGATCGTGCAACAGACCGATCAGGTCGACGAGTGGATCGGTGCGTTGATCCGCCTCACCCATCTCGCCGGCTTCGAAGGCGGAACAGGCACTGGGAACGATCTCCTGCAATTGTTTCGAGGCGTGATCTCGGCTATCTGCGCTCGTGAGTCCGATGGAGACAGGTCGATCGGGCAACCCGCCGACTCAGAGGCCGCACTCGATCAATTGCTGCCGAACTCCGGCGCCGTGCACGCCGTCGACAACTTCATCGACAGATTCCCGGCCGTCGCTGCCGACGCGGTCACGGTCTGGCTCGACGCGGCACGGCGCATCGGCGACCACCGCGGCTTACAGCAGTCGGTCTTCGACTATGGCCCACTGGCCAGTTACCGGCGCAACGGCCCGAACTTGCGAAAGTGTGCCGAGCAAACACCATTGCACTACGTACAACAGCTGTCGGACTTCGTGCTCGATGACTACCGTCGCATCGGCACCGGGCCCGGCTGGACACCCACCGAGTCCATCATCGACCCGGCAGAAGGTCTACGACAGGATGTACGGCTGTTCGCCACAGCGGATTCGCTGGAAAGCCAAACTGACGACGCTATCCGAACCGCGGTCGCTGCCACGGCGTCCAGCAATCCAGATCTGCTGGCACCGATTCTGGATCGCTTCGCCGACTCGGACACCTTCGCGGCGCACCGGCTACTGGCTGTCGCATACAGCAACGCCACCGGCACCCTCATCGATGACGCCGCGAGATGGATCGCCGATCCGCGCGTGCGCGGTCTCCCCGGAGGAGACACACCTGGATGGGCATGGGGGTCGGTGGTCGGGCGGGTTGCCGCCGCTGGCAGCGACGAGCAACGTGTCCGCGCATTCGCCCTCGTGGCCGCTGTATACGGCATTCAAGACGATCACAGTGACGCGACAGCGGTCGATACAGAAACGTGGCTGACTGACGAAGAGCATGTCGTGCTGTCGCTGCTGCGCCGCGAGACCGGCGATCAGATGCCGGAGGTACTTTGTAATCGGTTGGACGCGCTCGACGCGGTCCTGGGTGAGGCGGTGAACGAACCCGTGCCGCTGTTCAATGTCAATTTCTTCGAGCGGACCGAGGTCTCGATTCCTACCGACCTCGATGACGTGGATTGGCTGGCTGCGGTAGCGGACTGGCCGGACGCCGCGACCGACGAGAAGCAATCGGACGCGTGGAGGCGTGGGCTACGTGCTGCGACAGAACAAGATCCGGCCCGGTTCGCTCGTCTGCTGATCGACTTCCCGGCATCCGCGCCCGCGACGGCGACAATGGCCGTCCTGACCGGTATCACAGCGGCACTGGAAACCCGTCCACAGACCGACGAGCTCCGGCAGGGGGCGAACCTCGTCCGAATTTACGATGCAATCCGCAATACGTTCGGCAGACCACACGATCCAGATCTCGACATGGCGATCGCGAGGTGTATTCATCGTCTCGCAGACCAACCAGACCTGCCCGAGGACGTCGTCTTGGTCCCGACCCAGATATGCGATCTCGGCCGTAACCCGACAGACGGCGAGGTCTGGCACGATCACCTCGTCGGTCAGGCCTACAGTCAGCCGCGGGGTGTCGCGCTCAATACCGTTGCCGCGCTGCTCGCTCCATCAGCTACGCGCGTCGAGCGGCTGGCTATTGTCAGACCACTTCTGGAACAAGTAACAACAGACCCGTCCGAAGCCGTACGGATACTCGTGCCGCAAGCGCTGGCGATAACATGGTCGGAAGCGCCTGAACTCGTTGTCGCGCTAGCCGGGAGCTGGCTTGCCGCAGCAACTTCCGCCGTTTTCGAAGCCCCTCGACTTTCCGAGTTAATGTGGCTGATGAGAGAGCAATATCCAGCGTCGACGGCGGCCTTCCTGCGGAAAATGGCGGCATCACCGGCCGCCCACGCACGCGCCAACGCAGCCCGGATCGCCACGATGCTTGCCGTCGACAACGTCGAACTGCCAGGGTTCGACCGCGACCTGCTCGAAGAATTCCTGTCCGAGACCGATGTCCGAGCCGCCGTAGCCGACTTCCTAACCCAGTTGGTGAGCAGCCTGCCGCCCTACGACGCCGACGAGCCAGATACATTTCCCGGCCAAGGACTGCTACTCAGGTTGATGAACGACGAGTCGAAAGAGGTGCGCGACAATACAACGGCGGTGGTCCAATACATGGAGGGCCCACTGTCGGCCTACACCGACCTGCTCGAAAAGATCCGGGGAACGAAAATGTTCAACGAGTCACCCGCGTTGGTGCTCGACGGGCTCAGCCGCCGATTGGGGGAGCTACCGGACAGTGTTGTTGCGCTGTGCGAGGACTGGCTCGAGCACTCGAGCGCCGACTCGGGTGACATCAGCACACACGCCGCTGCAGAAGCCTACGAAGTCACCAATATCGTCCTGGCGACCTACAACGCGGCATCATTGGAGACAGTGATTGACCGTTGTCTCGACATAATCGACCGCCTCGTCGAGAACGGTGCTGGCGGAGCCAACCTCAAGGCAGACGAAATTGCGGCCCCGTTCTGAAGGGCTTGCCGACCGCGACGTGGGCCCTTGACACCCTTATCGGTGGCCAGAACCAGTGGGTGAGCGAGATCAACTGGTTCTGTGCATCGCCGATATCCTGTAATGCCGCTGAGCGCGCGATTCGGATCGTCCCGGCGGACGAGTCGAGTTGCATCTGATGCATCAAATCGGGCTCTCGTCCAACTGCTTTCGCCGGGACCGACGCTGACACTCGCATTGTGGCTGGTCGAGCGGCGGCCGATAGTGGATCGCGGCGCACTTAACTGGCAATAGGCACCTAATCCAACCGTGCGGAATTCTCCGGGGTTGATCGAGATGACCCGGAGCATTCTGATCGGCATCGGGGCCCCGGTCGGAAGGTCGTGTTCGGCGGCCAGCGGCGCGCGCCGTTCCCGGGTCTCGCAGGCGAGACCGGGTCGTCGAGCGGCGGGGTCCAGACTCTGGTTTCGCAGATGACGCACCGCGCGACCCGGTGACCGGTTCGGCCCCTTCCAACCGACGATCGCCGCCCTCTGCCGGTCCAGTCGGTGACCGCGCAGCATTGAACCGAGGTCGGCTACGCTCCGTAGTTGCCGTCACTGCGGGGCCTGGTACGAGATCACAAGTCGTGCAGGCTGGTCATCAGCAGTAACGCCAGCGTCACCGTGCCAGCGAAAGCGACACCACCATCGCGGACCGCGCGCGCGACAGGTGCGCCGCTGATTTTCGACAGCATCGCTGTGACTCCCGCGACAATGATCCCCACCAGTACGACCACGGTGATGAGCAGCGCGCTGATTACGTTGACCGGCATGATTTTCCTGTTCGTGAGTTGCTAAGAATCACTCACAGGATATGTGATAGACACAACAAATCCAGCCTTGATTTAGGCTTTCATCGCACATTACCCCGTCTCGGGGGTATTGTCAATACGTCGGACGATCAGCGGGCGGCGACTCGGAGTGGTCGCAACCAGCGCATTTCCCCCTCGGGTGGCAGCAGGGGCGCGGATGCGTAGCGGGTGATATGTGCCGAGTATCACATCCAGTCCTCGGTGGCGTCGTTGATGTCAGGCGCAGCGTGCGGCCGTAATCCGGGTTATTTGAGCGCATGTTTGATTTTCAATACAGGTGCGGTGCCTGCCTCGCGCTTTGCTCTATTCGGTGGCGTCCAGGTCGGTGCGGCGCTGGGCGATGTAGTCGGTCCAGTCGCGGGTGGCCTGGCGGGTCCATCGGACAGCGGTGCCAGTGTGGATGCCCAGCAGGTCGGCCAGAACGCGGGCGGGTAGGTCTGCGGCGAGATTGAGCATGGCGGTGTTGCGGCCGCAGCGGGCGGTGATGCCGTGGGAGAGCATCCGCTCGCTGAAGCCGAGTGGCTTTCGGCCCGATCGCCCGGGAAATAGCAGCGGCGCGCGGTGGTCGGCGGGAACCGTGGTCGCGGCGATGACCGTGTAGTGGCCGTCGCGGCGGACAGGCGGAGAGTTAGGCGGCGGGCAAGTCCGGCGCACAAACCGGTTGGTCAGCGGTAAGGGGGCGATTAGCGGAGCTTGCGAACCTTTTTCGACAAGCCGATAAGAGGCAATCGAAGAAAGGAACCCCATGACCAAGTTCAGAATCGAGACAGTTCGCCGCGTGGCCTATGCCGCCGGTATCGCCACGGTCCTTGCTGCGTCCGGCATAGGCAACGCATCCGCCCAGCCGGTCCAATCCTCGACCGACGCCACCGCAACCTTCACCGAACGCAACGGCGCGACAACGTCGGTCCAGCCCGACTCCGTTCGGTACTGCACCATTGCAGGCTTATCGATTCCGTTGTCCAGCGGCCAGGAGCTGCCGTTCGAAAAGGTACGGAGCATCGACGTTCTCGGCTCCGACGACAAGTCCGTCCAGGATGGCACGGCGTCGCTGAAAGTCACTCTGGTGAACGGAACAGCGTTCCGGGACAGCATGCCGTCGAACTGTGATCTGTTCGGGCAGAACGGCATCGGACGATTCAGTGCTTTCCCTCAGGATCTGCAACGGCTCGAGTTCAATCGCGCGGTGATCACGGCTCCAGCACCGATTCCGAGGCCCGTCCCGCAGCAGCTACCGAATCCTGTACCTGTTCCCGCGCCGCAGCCGGGTACGCCGGATAACTCGTGCACGGGCACCCCGGAAAAGCCAGGCACGGGCACCCCGGAAAAGCCAGGCACGGGCACCCCGGAAAAGCCAGGCACGGGCACCCCGGAAAAGCCAGACACGGGCACCGGCACGGGCACGGGCACGGGCACGGGCACAGGTACCGGCACCGGCACCGGCACCGGCACCGGCACCGGCACGGGCACGGGCACGGGCACAGGTACCGGCACGGGCACCGGCACCGGCACCGGCAAGGTCGACCCAGGCAACGGCGGCGGCAAGCCCCAACCTGAGCCGAAGCCCGTTCCGCAGCCCCAACCTGAGCCCGTTCCGGCTCCTGCACCAAATCCCGGGCCCGCACCGGCACCCAACGGAAACGGCGGCTGAGGCGGCAACGCACTAAATGGGTGACTGCGGGGCGTTGTTCTCGACAATTCGAGCAACAGCGTAAAACTCGCACTCAATTCGAAATACTGAGATTGGCCGACAGTGGCCTTCGTCCTCGCGTAATAGGGGGTGAAGGCCACTTCGCTTGTTCGGTCAAGAAAGATACGGGGCTCGGCCCCGTTTGCGTGGAGTAGTGTCCAAATCGTGGACGTGCGCGTGCTCGGCCCGGTGCAGTTGCTCGTCAACAACCGATCGTTGTCGATCGGGGGGCGTAAGTCGCGCGCGATCCTTGCGGCGTTGGTGGTGCACCGACGCCGGGCAGTCTCGTCGACTGCTCTGGCCGATGCCGTGTGGGAGGGAAGCCCACCAATAACGTATGGGGCGAGTCTGCAGGTTTCTATATCGAATCTCCGCAAAGCGCTGCGAGCGGAGAAGATCTCGGCCGAGCGAATTCTGCAGACTGTTCCCCCGGGGTACCTACTCGACATCACCGAGGAGCAGTGCGATGTTGGGCGGTTCGAGATGGCGCGAGCCGCGGGCGACCGCGCAGCCAGTCCGGCCGCCGCGGCGGGCCTTTACCGGTCGGCGCTCAGCGAGTGGAAGGGGGAAGCCCTGGCGGATCTGCGCGGCTTATCCTTCGCCGACGAGTTCGCGACCGCGCTCGATGAGGAGCGGTGGCAGGCTGCGTCGGCGCGGATCGAGGCCGACATCGCCTGCGGTAAGGCATCTGCCGTCATTGGCGAGCTACGGTCGCTCATCAGCGATCAGCCGCTACGCGAGCCGCTGTGGGGTCAGCTGATCACCGCGTTGTACCTGTCGGGGCGGCAGGCCGACGCGCTCGAGGAATGCCGCAAGCTACGAGCAATTCTCTCCGAGCAGCTCGGCATCGACCCGAGCCCGGAGCTGGCTCAGCTCGAACGACAAGTGCTGCGCCAGGAGACGATCGGACAGAGGAGGGAACGCCACGCCGAAAAAGCCGGCCTCATGATGACCACGACAGCCGCCGAGCCGCCCGCGAAGATGAAACGCTGCCGACTGCACCTATCCGACAGTCGGGTTCTCGATGTGCCACTTGCCGGCATTCGGATCGGCCGCATGTCGGACAACGACCTGTCGCTCGACGACGCCAAGGTGAGCCGCTACCACGCCGAGATTGCACCCGGTCGCAACGGACTGGTGCTGCGGGATCTGGAATCGACCAACGGCGTTTTTCTCAACGGACTGCGGGTGAACCATGATGAGGTGCTACAGGACGGAGTCGAGATTCGCATTGGCTCGACGATCATGAGGTGCGAGGCGAATCCTGGATAACGTAAGTTCCTGCCGATGGGGTGTGGAGGATGCGGCGCAGGAAGCAGCGGGCAGGGCGCGGCTGATTTGCTAGACCACCCGCTCGAGTGCGCGCAGGTCTGCATCCAGCTTCCTGTACAACCAATAAACGGCGACGAACGCGAGCCCGGAGGCCGCGCACAACCCAAGAACCGAAGCGCGTACGAGCGGAACCTCCTCGAGGTCGAGGGTGGTGAATCCGGCCAGCACCCCGACCAGCGGCACCGACGCCGTCACCGCGAGATAGACCATAGTTCTGCGACGCAGCGCACGCAGATAGGCGAAATCGTCCGCCGTCGTGCGGCCGTGGCGCAGATAGATGGGATAGACACAGCGGACGACGTAGAACGTGGAAAGGAAGAACGTATAAGCAACGGAGATGATGCCCGTCACCAGAACAGTCGTTGCCGCATGGACCATCAGCCGCGCCGGGAGGTCGGTAAACCAGACAAGGAGCATCACCCCCGCCGCGGTTCCGAAAACCGCGAACAGAAGAGTGTTCATCGCACACAGGTCGCCCCAAAACAGTGTTCGCGACCGCACCCGCGCAAGCATTACCTCGTCGTAGCGTCTGCCCGCGCGCAAGCCGCGCGGAACCGCGAGCAAATCACGCGATATATACAAGTAGACGAGGACGGACAAGGGAAAGGCACAGAGCTCGAAAACGATGACGCCCCCGACGAGCTGCAAGATGGTGGCATCGGTCAGGCGGTCGGCGAGCAGTTCCCGCATGTGCACGGCCCCGTAGATATGAGCTAGGTCGAGGCCGACCAGCGAAGATGACCACAGGATGAGGGTGGGCCAGCGCGAAAGTCGTGCCCGCCAACTGTTCGGCGGCGGGTAGACCAGGTCACGGGCCCTGTCCTCGAGGCACAAGTCGAGCTGCTGGGCCAATTCCGAACCACACGAGTAGCGGTCTTCGCGGTCGGGCGACAGACACTTCAGCAGCACTCGACGCAGGGCCATGGGGCAATCCGGCGGAAGCTCCGACAAGACCTTCGGCTCGACGGGGCTGCGCCGCAGTTCGAGCATACGGGCCAGCGATGTCTCCGACTCGCCGGCGGAGGTTTCGTCCGCGAATGGTCGATGTCCCGTGAGCAACTCCCACAGCATGACAGCCAGCGCGTAGATGTCGCTTCGAGTATCAAGGTCGGCGGCGGTCGCCGTGAAGTCCGGATGGCAGGCTTCGAGCTGTTCGGGCGACATGTACGCCAGTGATCCGCCGAAGTACGCCAAGGGACTTGTCCCCCTGATGCCTTTGCTGAAGCTGACATTGAAATCGGCCAGTTTCGGGATTCCCTCGGCGCTCAGCAGCACGTTCGCGGGTTTGATGTCTCGATGCAATACCCCTCGGTCCGACGCGTGCTGCAGCGCGTCCGCGAGTCGGCGGCCCAGCCAGGCAACGGTCTCCGGCCACGACAGTGCGGCGAGCTGTGTCCGAACCGCTGATTCCGTGGGCCGAACCTCGCCCTTATCGGCAAGTACCTCGTCGATGGCATCGAGCAGCAGTTGTCCACTGCGGTATTCCGGAGGCGTCGAGCGCAGCAAGTGCAGCACATCGAGCAGCGTTCCCCCCGGTAGGTACTGCATATAGAGCAGCTTCAGCTCGCCATCAGCGATGAGTCGCTGGTCGAAGACGCGCACGATGTACTCGTGGTCCAATTGCGCGAGGGTCTGCGGCTCGATGCCGTGGTTGTGGGAAATCTTGACCGCGACCAGTCGCTGCATCGATTGTTGCCGAGCCAGATACACCTGGGCGAAGGCGCCGGACCCGATCCTCATCAGAAGGTCGAAATCGTCGATACGGTCGCCGACATCAATGGCGTCGAGAACCACTTGGGCACTTGGGCGAGCAATCATCGTGCTGCGGTAATCGCTCGTGACTCGGGCGAGCTCGGAGCTGACCTCTATGGCGGTGACATCACCGAGCGTGGTAGCGGCATCGGCGGCGTGTCCACGGCGCATGGCGTGGAATTCCTCGTAGACCAGATCGGCTGGAAGCGGACCATCTTCCAGCTCCGCAAATTCCGCACGGTATTCGATCAGTCGTTTGGGAAAGTGATGACGAAGCCAACGGTATTCGAGATCGATTTTGATCAGTTCGATCAGTATCGTGCGCCGCTGAGCCGGTTCACGGGGGAGGTACGCTGACAGGTCTGGTGGGGACCCGGACGCCCAAGCCTCTGAAAACAGTGCCACGACAGTGGCGAGCGCTGTGCGGGTTCGTTCAGCTGAATCGACCAGATCGACCGGCTCGTACATCGGCAGCTTGGAGATCAGCCCTGGGCGATCACATGGCGGCTATGCGTGATGCGGCCTATGTCGTAGTTGCCCCACATTATTTCCTTTCCGCCAGTCCTCCCTGCTCAAGGGTATCGCCCCGATACGAGCGCATGGGCGGCATAAGTAGGGATTGGTCGCGACGGATGTGCCAAGCGGAGCGTTGGAGCAGCTATCGCGTAGGTAATCCGAGGGAGAATCACTTCCCTGATCGACCTGGTCAGCGTTCGAAACCGTTGTCTGATCTGTACCCAGACCGCCAAGCATCGGCGCGCGATCGACCACGCCCTCAAGCACGGCAAGGGCTTGCACGAGTGGGAAGGATTTCTGGGCGATGGAGGTTCTGCATGCGACCACGTTCCCGGTGGAGGTCACCGGCCCGGCCGGAACCGGCGCGGTGACGGTGTTCGCCGATTTGGTGGCCAGGACCGCGCGCCCGCCGCGGGGCAGGCACCGCGCGATCTCACCGACTGCAACCTGAGGATGCGGGGGAGTGGTAGAGGCAGAACGCTGCGACAGCGATATCTACGGTGGCTTCGGGCAGTGGCAGGTGATGGAAGTCCGCGCAGTGGTCTCGACGGTGTGTCCGGCGGCGTGGACGCGTTGGGTCACGGTGTTCAGCAGTGGCTGGGACTGGTCGAGGGCGATCAGGCGGGCGGGTTCCAGGTGGGTGGCCAATCGCAGAGTGGTCGTGCCGCGCCCGCAACCGATGTCGCACACGACCGGCGTGACGACGGCGTTGCGGGCGGCCAGATCGACGATGGTGACGGTCGCGTCTTCGCCCCCGATCTTTGCAGCGTGCAACGTGCCGCTGCGTCGAGCCACGCGGGCGATGTGTAGAGGTGCTCGGCGACCAACCGGGAATCAGTAAATGGATTGGCGGACATGGGCGTATCGCCTCGCTGTCGGTTGGTTCAGGTGCGGGTGGACTGCTCGGCTTGCAGCGCGCGGACGTAGCGCGCGGCTTGGCGGCGGCTGGTCAGCATGTGCAGGTGGGCGTTGCCGCCGTGCTCGGCGAGCAGGCCCTGGACCTTGGGGCGCATCGTCTTGCGGTAGCCCCAGATGTATTTGATGAAGTTCCAGGTGATGTGGTCATAGACGCCGTCGCCGTGTTGGCCGCCGCGATAGCGCCAGCGTCGCTGCGCGATCCCGTACAAGCATGTGATCGGGGGCAAGTCCAAAAAGATCACGGTTTCGGCGCGAGCCAGTCGGATCGGCAATGTGCCTGCATAGTTGCCTTCGATCAGCCATCGCTGCTCGGCGACGAGACGGCGCTGCTCGGCCTCGAATTCCTCGGTGGGCAACGGGTTCCATTCGGCGTCGTAGTAGACGGCGTCCAGGTGGGTCAAGGGCAGTTCGTAGAGGGCAGCGAGCTGGTTGGCCAGGAGCGTTTTCCCCGATCCACCGCAACCGATGATCACCAGGCGCTTCACGGTGGTGCAGGCTACCGGGCCACGCGGAGCTGCGGGAGATGGCATGCCTTGGCGATGGCGTGCTCACGGCCTCCGGGACCAACAATGACGATCTTCACAGGCGTATTCATCCCTTACTGGTTATTGGGTGACTTGGGCACTCAGGCGGTCAGATTGAGCGGCGGAATGAACCGCAGCACGCGCTCCGCCACAACGGACAGCAGTAAGCCTTGCTCACGCAGCTGCGCGAGCAGGTGTTGGGGCTCGACGACGGCGGAGACCCTCCAGGCCCTGTAGTAAACCTCGCCGCAGGCGGCAGTGACATGCAGCGCACCGTCCGCGGAGAGTTCGCGCAATCTCCGGCTCGGGGCCAGTGTGTGCCCAGTCCGCTCGACGTTTCCTGGTAGAGCGGTTCGATGTGGTTGATGAGCGCGAGATCCGGCAGGAGTGTGCTGGCTGTGAGTTGTCAACTGGTGGACATCGCCGATTGAAGTGATTGCACTTGCTCGGCGAGCTGCCGGACAGCGGGTCGGCGCTGGTGTGGGGTGAGATCGCGCAGGAGGGTGTTCAGGTGCCCGACGCAGCGGCTGGAGGTGACGTCATCGGTGAGGATATCGACGGCGTGGCCAGCGAGAGCAAGGGCCTGGTCGAGGTCGGGATCGTTTTGGCGCACGTAAGTGGTGGCCAGCAGTGTGTAGCGCAATGCCCCTTCGCGTGCAGCGGTCGGATCCTGGAGGCGTAATGCCTGGCGGAAGTGCCGACGGGCGTCGGAATACTGCCCAAGTTGCAGGTAGCAGTAGCCAGCTTGTCCGTGGGCGTGGCCGGGGTTGAGCCAGTAGCTCCAGTCCGGTGCGGTGGTCGTCGGGGAATCGAGGTTGGTGAAGGCGTCGTCGATGGCCCGTCGGCAGCTGACTGTTGAGCCACTGGTGGCATACGCTTCCGCTGCGCGCAGGTTGAGGATGGCTGAGACGCGGGGGCTTGCGCCGCGGTACCCCGTCCTGGCGGATTCCGCCAGGGTGACTGCTTCGTGTGGTTGTCTGATGTCTTTGGCCTGGCAGCTCATAAATCCGATGGTGTTGGCGGCCAATGCTTGGTCGCCCGCAGTGTGTGCGGCGTGCAGTGCGGCCATCCAGTAGCGCTGGGCACGGGGGTGTTGGCCGCCATCGAAACTGAGCCAGCCTGCTAGGCGCAGCAGTTCGCCTGCGTTGCTGTGCAGCCGTCGCCCGACGGTGTCGGTGTAGTTGCCGTGTTCGAGCAGTCTCACTACCTGGCGCAGGTGCGCGCGGACCATCTGCAGCAGTGCTCCGCCCCCGCCGCCGTCGTCGAGCCGCCGCAGGCTGGCAGCCATGAGGTCGAGTTCGTCGACGGTGCCGGAGTGGACTCGGCGCGATTTTCCTGTGCGGGTGAGGTGGGGGATCGGGTCGGCTAACAGCCATTGGTGAGCGGGGGCGCTCATTGCGGCCCCCATCGCGGTCAGAAATATCCGCCGTTCCATGGGATCAGCCTCCGTAACTGCCCGCATCGCGCGCGTGGCTCCCTCAGCTGTCCACGGTAGTTGCAGTCCGTTGTCCGCGCGCAGCAACGGTTGCTGATCGTTCTTGCCGACAGGCGGCCAGCCGAGGGTCGTAGGGCTGATGGGCTTGGAGAGTTCGGCGGTGAGGAGGGCGGCGATCAGCTCCGGCCAGGGCGGTCGGGGGCGGTGCCCATTCAGCCATTTGTAGGGCGTTTTCTCGTGGAGGTGGTCACGACGCCCGTGCAATGCGGCGTACTCGACAAGCCTGTGGGCAAGGGTTTCCGGCCGCCATCCCAGCTCCCCGAGTGACGCTGCTAGCTGTGACTCGCTCACCGCGCCTCGCCTCCTGATCCCCAGCTTATCGGCGGTGTGATGGGCGCGACTTTAGTGCAGGAGCCCCGCCAGATTGCACCAATTGCACCTGATTGCACCAAGTGCACCACTGTTGGCGCTGGGGCGTTCGCGGTGTTCTCGAAGTGCTCGGTCACAGCAGCGCGCGGCGCGGACGCGTCGGTCGAACACGGAGGGTGCCCCATGAGCCAGAACGTCTATCAGCGCATCAGCGTGACCCGGGTGGCCGGTCACATCGGTGCTGACATCGACGGTGTCGATCTGTCGGCGCCCCTCGATGCTGAAACCGTCACCGAGATTCGCGATGCGCTGCTCCAACACAAGGTGGTGTTCTTCCACGGCCAGAAGATCGGCCACGCCGAACACATCGCTTTCGGAAGGCAATTCGGTGAGCTGACCCTACGGCCGCGGCCGCAGAGCGGCGGTGATCTGGACGAGTTCCCAGAGATCTGCACGATCTCTCCCACGATCGACATCGCACGGTATGGCCGCGACATCGAGGCGCACTACCGCAGCCGGTGGATGTCGGCGATCGGTGGGTGGCACACCGACATGACCCATGCCATCAACCCGCCGATGGCATCGATCCTGCGCGCGGAGACCGCCCCGGCCTTCGGGGGCGACACCCAGTGGACGAACCTGGCCGCAGCGTATGAGGGGTTGTCGGGACCGCTGCGGCGCTTGGTCGATGATTTGCGCGCCGAGCACACGTTCTGGGCGGGCTATCAGATGTCTGAGCACGACGAGGTGGATCGCTCGATCCTCGAGATGGTCAACGCGAAGGCGATGGTCTCGGTTCACCCGGTCGTTCGCGTGCACTCGGAGACCGACGAAAAAGTGCTGTTCGTGTCCCCGTCGCGGACCAGCCACATCCTCGGCATGAGCCGCGTCGAGAGCCGCCGGCTGCTCGATCTGCTCTACGAGCAGATCACCCGACCCGAGTACACCGTTCGGTTGCGGTGGGCGCCGGGCACTGTTGCGTTCTGGGACAACCGGTCGACCGCGCATATCGCCGCGGCGGATGTGGACGCCGCCGACGGATCACGGATCCTGCACCGTGTCACCATCGTCGGCGACATCCCTGTCGGCCCAGACGGGGTTTCCTCCTACTCGGTGACCGGTCGGCCGTTCGGGAGCGTGGACCGGTGAGCATCGTCGAATACGCCCCATTCGCTCCAGGCTCGCTCACCGATATCGCGAACGCGTACAAGCTTTTCGGCCAGTTCCCGCAGTACCGGGCAGCACTCGGATGGATCGGAGATTTCGTGCTCAAGCCGGATCCACGCTTGCGCCGGGGCCGTATGTCCGCGCCTGGCACCGGCGATCGACCAGAACACGGTTTGGCTAGTCGCTGTCCGAACAGCCGATGCGACGCTGGAGGAGGCGGTCGAGACCGTCCCACATCTGGCCGAGGCGTACTTCGAACTGTTCGATGAGCCCGAGTCGTTCCGGCGCGGGGCGCTACTGGCGGTCTTCCCGGATGTCGACCCGGGCGATGCGGCGAAGTTTATCGACGGCGGCCACGCGCGAGTGCGGGCCGGTTTCGTGCGTCGCGGATTGATGCTGGGTGAGTTCCACAAGGCCAGTTCGGTTGGCAGCGTGCGTAATCCAGAATTCACGGTGATGCAGTCGCCGGTGCCGATGTTTGCGGTGCGCGCGTTGATGACCCACGACATCTTGTTCCTGGACCGGCCCGGCGAGCACCGCGAGGAGTTGCTCGGCTACTACCTCGAGCACGTCGGCGGCCACGCCCCTGCGGGTCGCCGGTCGCGTCCGGCAGACCCTCGCAGCGATGGGGCGATGGCATGAACGAGATTGGGATTGAACATGATTCGAATTTGGGGACCGCCTTCGCCGCCTCGGCGGCGCGCAACAGCGACCGGATGGCGGTCCAGTGCGGCCAGGACGCGCTGACCTACCGCGAACTCGCTGAGCTGACCGGCGCGGTGGCGCGTGGATTGACGACGTTCACCGAGCCCGACCAGGACTCGGGAATCGTTGCGGTGCTATTGGATCGGTCGATCGAGTTCGTTGCGACGCTGATCGGCACGGTGGCCGCGGGCATGACCTATGTGCCGATCGATCCAGCATCACCGGATGAGTATGTCGAGGAACTGCTCGATCAACTACGCCCTGTGGTGGTCGTGGCCGCCCCTGATCGAATCGGCCAGAATTGTGCGGGGTCGCCGCGTCGGGTGACGGTTGCCCAGCTCACCGCAGCAGGCGATGCCGCATCGGCATCTGTCGAGCCGGGCCCCGAGGCCCCGGCCTATGTCATCTTCACCTCCGGATCGACCGGGACACCGAAAGGTGTTGTCGTTGCGCACCGGTCACTGCTCAATTCCACCCAGGCACGCCTGCTCGCCTACGACAGGCCCGAGCGGATTCCGTTGCTGCATTCGGTCGCCTTCGATGTCGCATCCGGCGTCGTGTTCTACGCACTGCTCGGCGGCGGCACTCTGATCGTCAACCCGATGCCGTTGAGCGACGTCGCCAGCGCGGTGAAGCTGGTGCGTGATGAGCGGATCACTCATCTGGTGTACGCGGCATCGCTGTATCCGGTGTTTCTGGAACGGATTTCAGCCGATCCGCCGCTGACGCTGGCGGCGGTGATGATCGGCAGCGAACGGTGGAGTGAGGTGCTGATCGACCGGCATGCGCAGTTGCTGCCGCATACCTCGCTCTATAACGAGTACGGGCCGACCGAAGCATGCGTGTTCTCCAGTTATGCACGGGTGTATTGCGGCGTTTCCGGGCAGCGGTTCGCATTGACCATCGGTATGCCGCTGATCAACACCGGCTATGTACTGCTCGATGACACCGGCGCCGTGATCGAGAGCGCGCCGGGGGCTATCGGTGAGCTCGCTATCACCGGCCCGAATGTGGCGATCGGGTACCTGGCTCGACCAGAGCTCACCGCTGACCGGTTCATCGAGTTGCCCAACGAGGTAAGGGCTTACCGCACAGGTGATCTTGTCGAGATCACCGCCGACGGCCAATTCGTGTTCCTCGGACGTGGCGACCGCCAGATCAAGATTCAGGGCAACCGGGTCGAGCCAGGCCACGTCGAGACCGCGTTGATGACCCACCCTGGCGTGGAACAGGCATATGTGAGTGTGCGCACCGACCTGGGCGCGGACACGACATTGGTGGGGTACCTGGTACCCGCCGCTGACAGCGGCATGACGGTAGATCAGGCACGAGCTCACCTGGCGATCCGACTGCCGCACTACATGATTCCTACGGCGTGGATGATCGTGGAGGGGCTGCCGCGCACCGCGAACGGCAAGATCGATGAACGCAACCTTCCCCGCCCTGGAGCACCGGTCCGATCCGCGGCAACCGCGGTCGACGAGATCGAGCGGATCCTGGTCGAGATGGTGGCCGATGTGACCAGCGCCGAGGTGATCGCCGTCGACGCGGATCTGCGCGGGTTCGGGCTCACCTCGTTGTCGCATGTGCGGCTCTCGGCAGCGATCAGCGCCCGTTTCGATATCGAGATCCCGATGAGTGTCCTGTTCGCCGCGTCCGACGTTCGCGAGATCGCGACGCATGTGCGCCGGGCGGCCCCGATCGGCAGACCGGCACTGATGGTGACCGACCGCGATAGCAACGACGCTCCGCTCAGTGCCCAGCAGCGCCAGATCTGGATCTTGCATCACCTGGCGCCATCGGTGCTGGCATACAACACTCAATGCACCCTGGAGCTGACCGGCGAACTGGACGTCGGTATGCTCAAGATGGCCCTGACCGACATCGTTGAGCGCCATGAGATCCTGCGCACCACCTTCCATGACGGCCCACAGGGACCGGTGCAACGCGTCCATTCCCCCTGGCAGGTCCGGATCGAGCAGGTGGACCTCTCCACGATGGGGCAGCAGACTCAGCGCAGCGCCCTGGCCGCGCACAAGCAAGCTGCGATGGGTAGCGGATTCGATATCGCGGCCCTGCCGCTGGTGCGGTGGTGCCTGTACCGGCTGTCACAGACGCGGTGGCAGCTATTCCAGGTCGAGCACCACTTCGTCCACGATGGTTGGTCGGCAACGCTGCTGCTCGCGGAGATCCGCGACGCCTACGACGCCGAACAGCACGCCCGGCCCAATCCCCGCCCGGGGTTGCCGGTGCAGTACCGCGACTACGCGCATTGGTATGGCCGGTGGCGCGACACCGATCACTACCGCCGCCAACAGCAGTACTGGGCGAGCACGCTCGAGGGCTGTTCTCCGGTCGGTGTCAGCTTCGAACCCGACCGGCCCCGCCCACCGGTGCAGACCTTCGAAGGAGGCTGCGTCCGGGTGGGCCTCACCCATGGGGTCGTGTCAGCGATCGACGCGGCGTGTACGCGCCACGGCGTGACGCGGTTCGCGGTCTTCCTGTCCGCATTCGCGCTGCTGGTGTGGCGCCACACGAACGAATCGGACATGGTGATCGGCTCAGCGCTGTCCAACCGCCGGCAGGCCGAGACCGCGAGCCTGCTCGGCATGTTCGTCAACGCGCTGCCGCTGCGGTTGCGGGTCGAGGAGTCCGCCACGGTGGGCACGGTCGTGCACGGAGTGATGCAGGTGCTGCTCGGTGCGCAGGACAATCAGGAGTTCCCGCTGGTCGACCTGGTCGAGGCACTGAATCTGGTCCGTGATCCCGCGCGAAATGCGTTGTTCGGGTTGATGTTCGCCTTCCACGACAACCCACGTCCGCGCTTCGAACTCGACGGCCTGCGCGGCGAGCTGCGCATCGACCACAACGGCTCGGCGAAAAACGATGTCAACGTCGTGTGCGTGCCGGAGATGGTCGCCTCTGCGGACGGGTCGCAGCGCGTAGGGATCGACATCCTTTGGGAGTACAACAGCGCCTTGTTCGACCCCGCGACAGCCCAGGAGCACGCTGCCCAGTTCGCCCATATCGTCGCCTCGATCACCGACCACTGGGACACCCCGATCAACACCCTCGATCTACTCGGGCCAGTGATGACCCGGCGCATCCTCACCTCCGGGACCGGACCGGATTCGACACCGGCATTCACCACGATCACTGACGGTATCGACCACGCCATTACCCGCGCCCCGGATGCGATCGCACTGATCCAGGGAGAACACCAGATCACCTACCGTGAACTCGATGAACTCGTCGCCCAGTTCGAAACCGTGCTCGCCCAGTTCGAGCTGGGCACCGACGCGACCATCGCGGTTGCCTACGGCAAGTCGGTGGAACTGGTCGCCGCGTGGCTGGCCGTGCTTCGCCGCGGCGCGGCCTATATCACCGTCGATCCCACTCAACCGCGGATGCGGCTGTTGACGTTGGTGCAGAACAGTGCGGCCGCTGCGGTGCTGTGCGCATCCGAGGCGGTCGCAGCGTTCCGCGGCTGCGGTGTGCCTGTCATCTGCCCCGACCAAGCCGTCGCCTCGCCCATCGCGCCGCCGCTTCCAGCGATTCAGCCCGACGCCCCGGCGTATCTGACCTTCACCTCGGGGTCGACCGGGACACCGAAAGCGGTCGTGGCCACGCACGCCAACGCGGTCGCTGCCATCCACGCGCGCACCGTCGAATTCGGGTGGACACCGCCGCGGACGTTGGTCACGCTCCCGCCGATCTTCGACGTCGCGGCCTCGATGGTGCTGTGGACGTTGTGGCTCGGGGGCACGGTGGTCTTCTCCGGCGACGACACCACCGACCAGGATCCCGACGGACTGTGCGCACTGATCGACACCTATGCGGTCACCCACCTGAACTTCGTGTCCTCGTTCTATTCGGTGTTCCTCGACAGCCTCGAAAACCCTTGGGCGACTTCACTGCGGGTCGTCGCTGTCGGCGGTGAGCCGTGCACGAGCGAGCTGGTGCGCCGCCACGCGCAACTACTGGGAGAGGTGGGCCTGTACAACGAATACGGGCCGACCGAAGCAACCGTCTGGACCTCGGTCGCGCGAGTGCATCCGCGGGCGCGGACGAGCGGCGCACACCGGATCTCGATCGGCCATCCTGTCGCGAACAGTTCGATGTTCGTCCTGGATCCGCGCGGGCAGCTGGCGCCGATCGGCGCGCGGGGCGAGCTGGTCATCGGCGGCGCCGGAGTGTCGGCGGGTTATTTCGGGCGTCCGGAATTGACCTGCCAACGATTCGCGCCGATCGCGGTCGGGCCGATGGCCGGCGCTCGGGCCTACCGGACCGGCGACGTCGCACGCGTGCGCCCCGACGGAGAATTCGAGATCCTCGGCCGTCTCGACGACCAGATCAAGGTCCGCGGATTCCGGATCGAGACCGGCGAGGTCACCCGCTGCCTGACCGAGCATCCCGCGGTCACCTCCGCTTTCGTCGCCCTCCATGTGGTGGCAGGAACCCCGCAAATGGCGGCGTTCGTAGCCGCCCCGGGCCACGACCACGCTCTGGTCACCGCGCTGCAGCGGTGGCTGGGCGAGCGGCTGCCCGCCTACATGGTGCCCTCGGTGTACGCGGTCGTCGACGAGCTGCCTCGAACCCGCATCGGCAAGATCGATCGCAACCGCATGCCGACCCCGACTGGCCCACCTGCCGTAACCGAGGAAGCCGAGCACACCGACCCGGCACAGCACCTGTTGCTCGAGCTGTGGCGGACGCTGCTGGGACGCCGGGACATCACCATCGACGACGACTTCTTCGCCGTCGGAGGTGATTCGCTGCTGGCGATCCGAGCCGTGACCCTGGCTCGTTCGCATGGACTGAACTTGTCGGTCCCGACCGTCCTTCGCGCGCGCACCATCCGCGCTATCAGCGAGAACCTTGTTCTCGAGCCGATCGCGGCGGACCGACCGCGACGAGCCGGTGGCGCCGCGCTGGCGCTGTCGGGGATCCAAGGATGGTTCTTCGCCCAAGGCTTCGCCGACCCGGACCAGTTCCAGCAGGTCCGGCTGTTCGAGATCGACCCCAGCACCAGTGACCTCGACCTGGTGGCGGCAATCGAGTCGACCGTTGCCCGCCACGACGCATTCCGCACGGTGTTCACCGAGATCGGTGAACAGTGGCGGGCCCAACTGCTCGATGTCGCGCCCGCCCCTGCCGTTGAGGTCGTGGCCCTCTCCGCCTTCGGTGGCGCCGAGGTATCGGTGCGCGCCCATTTGGCTTCGATGAGCGCACAGCTGTCGATCCGTGCCGGTCGACTGTGGCGGATCGCGCTGTGCAACGAGGCGTGGTCCGGCCGACGGTGGCTGTGCCTGGTGCTGCACCACCTCATCGTCGACGCCGTCTCCTGGGACATCCTGGTCCGCGATATCGAATCCAGCCACCATCGGCAAAGCGGCGGCGCTGCGGCCGCAGACCATCTCGTGGCCGCCGCTGGTGTGCCGGAGCGAATCTCATTGCGGCCCAGCGGCACCGAACTCGACTATTGGAAGGAGCTGGCGAACAGGTCTGCGCCGATCATCGCCGCCGACAGCGTCGATCGGTCTCCGTACGGCGCTCTGCGCTGCATCGAGCGCACATTGTCCCCGTTGGCTCGGCGGTTGATGGTACGTGAGCTGCCGCTGATGCGCGGGCCGGGCGGGCGAGCAGTGCTGCTGGCCGCGCTCGCCCGGGGGCTGAAGCGCACATCCGGGGAACCGCTCTATGTGCTGCTGGAAGGGCACGGCCGCGATCATCTGCCCGGCGCCGAAGAGATCGTCGGCTGGCTGACCGCCCTGTACCCGGTGTTCCTGCCGATCGGCGACCACGCCGAACTCCTCGACGACGCCCAGGACGTCGAACGCCACCTGGCCGATGTTCCCGCCCACGGCGCCAATTACGGCATCGCCCGCTACCTCGAGCCGACCTCGGCACTCGGCACGCTGGTGGCCGGGATCGCCGAGCCCGCGGTCACCTTCAACTACCTCGGTCAGCGCTCATCGTCGTTGCCCACGGACGTCCTCACCCCGGTGGCTGTGGAGACCGGGTTCGGGATCGGGCCGGCCAATGTGCTTCCGACGCCGCTGGATATCACCGTGATCGACACCGGCCAGACGATCGTGGTGCGATGCGCCCTCGACCCGGCTCGAGCCGACGCCTCGTTCGCCGAGGCAGTGTTGGACGCGATGATCGATGCGATCGAGCAGACGGCGGCGACGGTGCCCCTCGGCGGCGGCCCGGATCGGCCGAACCATTTCCTCATGCACCCAGTCGACGGCACCATCAGCTGGGCGCATCCGTTGGCATCCCGGCCCGGCGCACCGTGGCGGTGGATCGGGCTGCCCCAATCCGAGCCACACCCAAACACCACTGTGGCCGAACTGGCCGAGGAGTACTGCACGCGGATCCGCCGCATCCAGCCCTACGGGCCGTACACGATCACCGGATGGTCCTTCGGCGCCGCCGTGGCATTCGAGATGGCGCGACAGTTCGAGGACAGCGACGACCGGGTCACCCTGACACTGATCGACCCGCCGAGCACCCAGGACGGGGCCGACGATGCGGCCTCGCTCACCGGTCAGCTCCACCGGTTGTTGCCCTGGAGCACCTCGGACGAAGTGGCATCCGCCGTCGCGGACATGGCGGAACTAGCTGAGCCCGAACGGGTTTCCGCACTGGTGCAGCGGCTTGCGGGAGCCGACCTCGGTATCGAGGATCGGTCGCTGCTCGAACGGCAGATCGATGTTCTGCTGGCCAACCGTGCGGCACTGGCGGCCTGGCGCCCAGTCGGCCAGGTCGAGGCGGTGACCGTGGTCATGTCCCAGGACACGGACGCGGCAGGGTTGGTCGATGTCGGGTTGTGGCGACAGCACACCCGCACCGAGGTGCGTCTGGAAGTCGTTCCCGGCGACCACTTCTCGATGATGTCCGGCGACGGCCTCACCGCACTGAGTGATCTCCTCGATGGACGGAGCGAGTGAGGATGTACAGCGGATGTGGCATCGCGGGAACCCTCGTCCACACCGTCGCGGCCGGGCCGGTCCCGGGTCGGGCCGATGTGGAGAGGATGACCGCTGCGTTGGCTCACCGCGGCCCCGACGCCGGTGGCTTCTGGTGTGACGATGCGGTTATGTTCGGGCACCGGAGGCTCAGCATCGTGGGACTCGGCGACGCCGGCACCCAGCCGATGACCCGAGCGCACCTGACCATCACCTACAACGGCGAGCTGTACAACTTCCGGGCCCTGCGCCGGGAGCTGGGCGCGGAGTTTGTGTTCGAGTCCGAAACCGACACCGAGGTGGTGCTACGCGCCTGGCAGAGGTGGGGGCCCGCAGCACTACAGCGATTCCGCGGCATGTTCGCGTTCGCCATCTGGGACCAGCGGGCTCGCTGCCTGACGCTCGTGCGCGACCGGCTCGGCATCAAACCGCTGTACTTCCACCACGGCCCCTCCTGGTTCTCGTTCGCCTCGGAGGCCGAGGCACTGCTGCAATGTACTGGCGTTCCCCGGCGGCCCGACCTCGACACCATCCGCCACCGCCTGCTGTGCTCATCAACGCTCGAGGTCGATCCTTGGCGCACCGCACTCGACGGAGTGCGCTCGGTCCCGCCAGCGACCTACCTGGCAGTCACCGCCGACGGAAACACCAGCAGCACCACGTACTGGTCGCTGCCCGAGACGAACTCGCAGGCGCAGGGATCCACCGCTGAACTGACGGAGCTGCTGGCTGACAGCGTGCAGACGATGCTCGCTGCCGACGTGCCCGTCGCGACCTTCCTCAGCGGCGGCTTGGATTCCTCGGCGATCACCGCGCTCGCCGCCCGCCACGGCCCCCTCACTGCGGTGACCATCGCCTACGCTGCGCAAGATCCGGCCTCCGGTGTGCCGTCGACGGTGAACGAGGACACGCGATACAGCAGGACCCTGATCGAGCACCTCAGCGCTGATGTCGACCACCGGATCCACGTGCGGCCCAACACGATCATCCTCGACGACATCGACACAGTCTGCGACCTCGCGGCCGTCAACGACGATGTCCGCCACGTCAGCATCCTGGCGAACTACCGCACCGTCCACGACCTGGGCCTGCGGGTCGTGCTCAACGGCCAAGGCGCGGACGAGACCATGGCCGGCTACGTCGGCCGGGCGAACTTCATCGCCAACATCCTCGACATCAGATCCCCCGACGAAGCCCTTATCCGCCGACTACCCGCCTCCCGCCAAGCCCCCGGCCTGTCCAGCGACGTACTGCGCCACCGCCGCACCGCTGACGCCGCGGTGCTGGAGGTCCTGCACCGCGAACCAGGAACAGCCCTCGAGCGCGCACACCGTCTACTGGTGGGCACCCAAGTGGCCAGAATCGTCCAGTTCGAGGACTTCCTCGCCATGCGCATGACCATCGAGGCCCGCTTCCCATTTCTGGATCACCCGATCGTCGAATGGTGCTTCGCCGCACCATTCCAGCGCCACATCCACCCGCAATCCCGGCAAGGCAAAATGCTGCTACGTGCGAGCATGCACCGGATCATTCCGGACACCGTGCTGTCGCGGCCGAAAGCTGTCTTCCCTTACCCGGCGAAGGGCGAGTTGCACCGCAGTCTGGTGGCACTGGCTCGGCGGCACGAACAATCTCTTCGCGCCGACCCGCTCGTCACCGCCCTCTTCACCATGCCGCCAAGTGATCTCGCGACGTGGCCAGTGGACTTGCTCTGGCTCGTCTTGGCGATGTGGCGATGTGGCGATGGAATGAGCGACTCAATTCCGTGGCGCATCGACAGTTCCGGTCGACATGAACCCTAGACTCATCGTGAGATTTCACCGGCACACAGGTATCTCCCTCCGCTCCAGCGACTTTCGGATTCACCTTCGGTCAGCTAGGTCAGGGGCCGTTGTTACACTCCCACCACCGTTCCGCCCAAATACCGTGCTGAGGAGCTGGTCACCCGCATGAATACCCGCGTCGAGGTAGCACTGTCCGACCTGCCGATCGGCTTGACATTCGATGATGTGCTGCTCGTTCCAGCCGATTCCGATGTGATCCCGAGCGGGGTCAACACCACGACCCGGGTTTCACGCAATGTTGTGCTGAGTGTGCCGATCGTGTCTGCGGCGATGGACACCGTCACCGAAGCCCGCATGGCGATAGCGATGGCCCGCCACGGTGGTCTCGGTGTCCTGCACCGCAACCTGCCCGTCGAGGCACAGGCCGGACAGGTTGAGATCGTGAAACGCTCCGAGGCGGGAATGGTCATCGATCCCGTCACATGCACACCGGATGCAACCCTGCAGCACGTCGATGACCTGTGCGCGAGGTTCCGGATCTCAGGTGTGCCCGTGGTCGACGACACCGGACTCCTCGTCGGAATCATCACCAACCGCGATATGCGGTTCGAACGCGACATGTCGAGGCCCGTCGCTGAAGTCATGACCAAAACCCCGCTGATCACCGCCCCTGTCGGAGTGACCCCCGACGACGCGCTGGCCATCATGCGCGCCAACAAGGTCGAGAAACTGCCGATCGTCGACGCAGAGGGAAAACTGGCCGGGCTGCGGACGGTCAAGGACTTCGTCAAGTCGGACAACTACCCACTGGCGGTGCGTGATGATCAGGGCCGTCTATTGGTCGGCGCCGCGATCGGTGTGGGCGAGGATGGCTACAACCGGGCCATGGCATTGGCTGACGCATCGATCGACGTGATCATGGTCGACACCGCGCACGGGCATCACCGCGATGTCCTCGACATGGTTACCCGAATCAAGAAAGACCTTGGTGACAGGGTCGATGTCGTCGGCGGGAACGTCGCCACACGTGCGGGAGCCCAAGCGCTGGTCGACGCGGGCGCTGACGGTGTCAAGGTAGGTGTTGGACCGGGCTCGATCTGCACCACACGCGTGGTGGCCGGTGTCGGAGTTCCACAGATCACCGCCATCGCCGAGGCATACGCCGCATGCGGCCCAGCAGGAGTCCCCGTCATCGCCGACGGCGGCATCCAATACTCCGGCGACATCGCGAAAGCGATTGCCGCAGGAGCCAGTTCGGTCATGCTGGGAAGCCTGCTCGCAGGCACAGCCGAATCGACCGGCGACATTGTGCTGGTCGGCAACAAGCAGTACAAGGTCTATCGCGGAATGGGCTCTCTGGCGGCAATGCGCGGACGCGGCGAGGGAGGCAAGTCCTACTCGAAAGACCGCTACTTCCAGGACGACGTACTCGCAGAGGAACGACTCGTCCCCCAGGGAATCGAGGGACGCACCCCATTCCGCGGGCCCCTGCCGGATGTTTTGCACCAACTGGTCGGCGGCCTGCGCGCCGGTATGGGATTCGCTGGCACACGCACAATCCCGGAACTGCAGCAGGCCCAACTGATGCGGATTACTGCAGCGGGCATGCGCGAAAGCCACCCGCATGACGTCTCCATCACCGCAGATGCCCCCAACTATTCATCGCGGCCGTAGCCTTTTTCCGAATCGTGTGGTTGAGACGAGCTCGACCGAGCCCTCGCTTGGAGGTCGCCGGTGCTGGTTTCCACGCCGCGGCCGCGCCGGTGACCGCGGCCTTCCGGTAGAACTGGGCGCGAGCGGTGGTGGTGTACGTCGGAAGATATGGGCCGCCGCCTCGCCGGTGCGCCAGCTGCAATCACGGCTCGCCACCACCTCGACGGCGTTCTCGCCCAGTGGCGCTGGTCGATCTCCTGCGGTTAGGTCCCTGGCCTGGTCTGCGCCGAAACCGTCGAAGGTGGCTCGCCGTTGGCGGGTGAATCCCGACGGTCGGCGGTGCGCCCGTGGTGGTGGGTGTTGCGGGTTTGTCGTGGAATGTGTTTTCGGACATCGTCCTCGACCTCCGTCGAAGTGGACCGCAACAGCAACGCGCGTCGTGTGCGGCTGTTTTCTGATGTCCCCGGCGATATGTGGGAGCCTTCACCGCGACCGGCACCTAGGGTCAGCGAGAAGACCCTTGTCTGGTCGGCGGGTTGGGGGAGGATGACCAGCGCGGCCTGCTTTCCGGCGGCAGCGCACGCCTTTCAGCGACAAACGCAGCGAGGATTGCCCGCCGCATCATCGCAGCTCCCGTATGCGATCCAGGACTGACGCCGCGTCATGCGGGCACCTGCGTTGTGTGGACCTGGTGTCCAGCACAGGTGAGACGTTGCCGAAGTTAGGGGATGACCGCCTCGATGGGGAGAGTCCATCGGGCGTCGGTCCGGCCGTTCGCACTGTCACCGTGCGACGGCACGGGAATCGGGTAGTCGCCGGTCAAGCACGCTGTGCACAATCCGGTTGTGTCTTCGGGGCTGATGGCGGTGAGCATCGCATCGATGTCCAAGTACGCCAAGGAGTCCGCGCCGAGGAAGGTTCTGATCTGCTCCACGCTCATTTGCGCTGCAACCAGTTTCGACTGGTCGGTGGTGTCCATGCCATACCAGCACGGCCATTTGTACGGCGGTGAGAGGACCCGCAGGTGGATCTCGGCGACACCGGAATTGCGCAGCATGCGCATCGTTTCCAGCAGCGTGGTGGCCCGGATGATCGAGTCCTCGACTACGACGAGGCGCTTGCCTTCGATGTTCTCTCGAATCGGGTTCAGCTTGATCTTGACCGCGTTGCGGCGAAGCTGCTGGGTTGGTGCGATGAACGTCCGGCCGATGTATCTGTTCTTGACGAAACCGTCGACGTAAGGGATGCCCGACTCGTGCGCGTATCCCTGGGCGCCGGGCACGCTGGATTCCGGGATCGGAACCACGGCGTCGGCATCGACGGGAGCCTGACGTGCCAGGGCTTCGCCCATGCGCTGCCGGACTCGATGAACATTCTGGCCCCGCAGATTCCCATCCGGCCGAGCAAAATAGACATACTCGAACGAACAGAACTTCGGCACAATCGCCTCGGCAGGGAAGGGCCACAACGACTTCACACCGGCGCCGTCGATGACAACCATCTCGCCGGGCTGAATCTCACGAACGACAGCGGCGTCGATAACATCGAGCGCCGGCGTCTCCGACGCGAGTGCCCAGCCCCCATCATTGAGGCGGCCGAGGAACAGCGGGCGAAACCCATGCGGGTCACGCACACCGATGATCGCGTCTTGGCTGAGGAGCACGAAGGAATAGGCTCCGCTGAGCCGGGGGAGCGTGCGGACAAACGCCTCGACGAGTTCGTCCTGATCACCGCTGCCACCATGCAATTCCCGCGCCAGCAGCTCGGCCGCGAGATCGCTGTCGCTGCCGATTCCATCGGCGGGGACACCGAGTTCCGCGGCGAGTGGCTCGGTATTGACGAGGTTGCCGTTATGGGCCAGCGCGAACTGGTGTTCGCCGACTTGCCGGTACACCGGCTGAGAGTTCTGCCAGTCGCCGGAACCTGTTGTGCTGTAACGGGTGTGGCCGATCGCCAATTCCCCCCGCAGGGTCTGCAAACGATAGTCGTTGAAAATGGTTGAGACCAGGCCGGTGTCCTTGTCGACCCAAATCTTGTCGCCCTCGCTAACCGCGATGCCAGCGGCTTCCTGCCCCCGATGCTGCAGGGCGAAAAGGCCGAGGTAGACCATGTGAGAGACGGGGCTGCCGGGGGCATAGAGTCCGAAAACGCCGCAAGATTCCTTGGGTGCACTGTCGTCCACCGCCAAAGCGTACCCAACCGGCGGCCATCCCTCCTCGGCCGCAGTGCATGCGGGTTCCCACCGTATGCGGCGGTCATTTCGTGCGGGCATGCAAGTGCATGTCGTGCCATCCATCCAGGTGCAGCCCGGCGCTTGCTTTCGTGCCCTCCAGCAGAAAACCGGTCTTGTCAGCGACACGGCAGGAGGGGTGATTGTGTACCGAGTGGGTCAGCTCGAGTCGGTGAAATCCGACACCGTCGAAGGCCCAGGCGGTCAGCGCCTCAACGGCGCGAGGGGCAACGGCCAAGCCGCGGGCCGCGGGCATGGTCCAGTACGCCATCTCCGCCTGCCCGGCGGGCAAGTCCATGTGCTTGAGCGAAGCCCGTCCGACGATGCGACCGTCGCTGTCTGCGACTGCCCAGTGAGCCCGGATGGCGTTGCACCATGCACGATTCCACGCCTCGATCCAGCTGCTCGCCTCATCGGTTGATGCCGCGGCACGGACATGCCATCGCTGGATCATCGGGTCCTGGAATGCCTCGAACACTACTGCTGAGTCATCATGCGACCACGGCCGCAAAACCAAACCGCTGGGAGCCGAAATCTTAGGTTGTGCGGTCTGCGTGAAATGCTGGGCGCTGACGACATCGGGTGTCAGTTCAGGCATACAGGGATTCTGTGTTGCCGACACGATTTTCCCACGTAGGCCCCGGTCGACACGGAGAGTCGAAACCGCGGAGAAAATGGGTTCTACGAGCAACGCCACCCTGATCGAGGTGACCCGCGCGACCAACAACCGGTATTTCACCAGCGCCGAGCATTCAGTGAACTCGCTAAAGTATTCGGCAGCTACGGCTCCAGCTGGCCGACGGCGACGGAATCTGCCAGTACCGGGCCAACCAGAGTCGACTTGTTGAGGCTGGCCTCGACCCCCGCCGAGTAGTTTCGACCGGGTGATGATCGTGGACTACGACGCGTACTGGCCAGCTCGTGCAGAGCGATTGCTACAGATCGTCCGCTCAGCTCTTCTGAAGTTGGATAACTCCGATATGTTCATTTATGAGCACATCGGTTCGACCGCCGTGCCCGGCTTGGCCGCCAAACCGATCCTGGACCTGCAGGTCAGTATGCCCACACTGCCGCCGCTGGAGGCGATCGCCGATCTGCTGGCGCAAACAGGTTTCGAACCTGCGCCCGGAGCGCGAGCGGACTCGCCAGGCGTGTACCGCGACATCCCGCGCCCAGACCACAGCGCCCGCGCCGAGCTGCACGAAAAGCGACTGTTCCGTTCACCCGAGCAGGCGGCCATCCTGCACATTCGTCGAGTAGATTCCCCGTTCGCCGAGTTCGTCGTTCTCGTTCGCGATTGGCTACGTGCGCATCCGGATGAGGCGCGCCGCTACGCCGCACACAAGCGGGCACTCGCCGCTCACCATGCAGCAGATCCCGACTACGACGACTACACCCGCGTTATCTGGGGTCGTCAACCCGTGGTCCTGGTAGCCGCGTTATGGCGGTGTGAGGTATGTGAGTTTGGTTCCCCCAACGGCGTCTCAGCAGCTCGACCGACCATCAGCAGACCCGCCGACGCTGGTTCCCGCGTCTGCTGTACGGCAGGACTGGCGGGCTCGCATATTCAACTGTCGCGAATTCTCGAACCTCGCCCGGCGGACCCGCGGGCGCTTCGGAAATGGTGTGCAGCGCGCCCACGTCACGGTGGTGACCAGCCTTACGTGTTTCCTGGCGGGCTGCTGTCCACGAGTGCGATGTAGGCGTGGGCGCGCGGCCAGGGGTCGTGGAGGAATTCGGCGCGGGTGCGGTGCCAGTGCCTGGCACAGAGCTCATCGAGCCCCATCCGGATGGCGCGAGATTGATAGTTCGCCGCGGGTTCAACCGTGCGGGAGACCGCGAGCAGTTCACGTTCGAGGGTCCAGCCGCAGTGGTCGAAGGCCCAGGTCCCGTTGCTGACATAGACGTGTCCGGGATCGGCGGTATCGGCCGGCCACAGGCCTTTCGCGGTGAACCGGTGTGAGTGGGTTTCGAGGAAAGCGTAGGCCAGGATGTGGCAGGCACCGGCCGCGAAGAACCATTGGTCATCACGATGCCAGGCAAGATCCTGGTCCGCCCGTTCGAGCGGGGTGCGGCGGAACACCGCGCACGGAATGTACACACCACCAGCGTATTTCGTCCTGAGACGCCGGACAGGTGAGATTGCGCCGCCTGTCTCCATGAGTCGCATCCGGTGCGAGAATTTCACATCGGATGCGACTGCGGGGAAGAACCGTCGGCAGCGGACCGAACCCGTCCGCCCGGTGGATCCGGGCGGTCTACGATCTTTCCAGCGACAGCGCCTCTGAATCCCACTGGTGGAGGGCGTTTTCAGCGCGGTGTGCAAGCATGCTATCGCCAGTTCGCGTCCTATGCGATTGGCGGCACTTGCAGTAATCGCGCGAAAAGCAACGAAGTTGCCTGGACCAGCAGTGATTGCGGGTTGCCGGTTCGGGCTGCGGGGCATCGTGATTGGTGCTCGGCTTGGCTGCCGATGAGGTTGGTCGGGGTGCTGGGGGTCGGGTTTCGCCGTTCCTACACGTTCGGCCACGGTGGTGGCGGTAGTTGCGCTCCTTGTGCAAGCGGTTGCCCGAGGAATGGTTGTCCCGGGCCTGCTGGTGTGTCTGTGCTGGCGCCTGAGCTTTCCCCGTGCGCCGAGGTTTGAGCAGCACGTGGCCCCCGTACGAGGGTGGGGAGCTTTCCGAGCGCGATAGCCATCAGTTTCAGGAAACCGCGTTCGCTCAATCGGTCATCCTGTCGCAGCTGAAAGGCACCGATCACGGTCAATAGAAGAACACCCCCGACCACCACGACAGGGATCGACCATACCGGCGTGACCCGCGCGAGCACCATCAACACACACAAGACAACGACTGCGACGACCAGGTAGAACGAACCCGCCACCCACGGTGACCGGCGTGCGCCGTATCGCTGCGCCGCGCGTAGCGCGCTCGCATAGTGGCGGGCGTGATCGTCAGCCGTTCCGCCGCTCCACCCGTACATGCTGAACGAACGCAGTCGACCGTTCTTGTCGTATTCGGCGCTGGTACCCATCCCCTGCCCTCCCTGTCGTGGACGTAATTCGATTGTAGGCCCGAACCCGAAGCATTGATCGTCGTTCCTCTGCGGCCCCGGCGAGGCCGGATTGTGTGTCAAGGAAACGTTCGTTATATCGACACCGGCCTGTCACGGCGGGAAGCGCCAGGACGACACCGCCGAAGCGGTGTCCAACAACGTGGTTGAAAACGGTTGGTGTGCAACAAGTCCTGTCGGGGCATCGCCCGGACACTCGCAGTCAAGTGCCTCTACGCTGAGGGCGTGGCGTCTTCCCGCCTCGATCTCGAAATGCCTTCACTCGGTGAGTCTCTCCCGCTGGGTGCCCTTGAGCAGTTCGTCAAGAACGCGTACGGTCTCGGCGCGACCGCGACTACGCCGGTCACCGCAGTTGCTGTTGAGAACACCGACGACATCCTCGACTGTCTGCGGGTGCAGGTCGATTACGTCGCGCCTGAACACGTTTAGACAGACGCCATAGCTAGCGCCGTCGCGGTGCGGTCGTGGCGGTCCAGGTGATCGAGTAGTAGTCCGACTACGGCGTGGTCCACGGTGGACCCCAACCAGACGCGATTCCGATTCCAACGAGGGCAGTGGCTCATTCACAGACGCTGCGGGATCGGCTCACGCCGCGATGTGGCGCGTGAGGAGAAAGGTCACGCTTAGCAACCGTTTCGACGGACCGATCGTTTTGTTCTGTTGATTCGGTGGAATGCCGAGCACCGTTGCGCCGCTGGTGGTTTCATGTGCGGTTGTGCGTGGTGAGGGCGCTGTCGAGTACGGCCGGTTCCCGGCGTTGTCGAGGGTGAGCCGGAGAGGTTCTTCCACCCGGATGACGAGGGCCGCAAGCCGATCGCCGACCGGCGTCGCGATCGGGCTTGTCGTTGTCGTCGGGTTCGGCGTTGCTGTCCTCATGCAGGGCCGTTCTTGCCTTTGCCCTTCCCGCCGCCCTTCTTGCCGTCCCACTTCTTCTTGCCGTTGCCGCCCTTCTTGCCGTTGCCGCCCTTGCCGCCGTCCGTGCTGGCGCCGTCCTTCTCGTCCTGGACCAGCACTATGCCGCCACCCGGAACGTGGCTGGCCCCTGGTGGTGTCGCCGCGGCGACACCGGCAGCGGCGCCGAGCGCGGCAAGGGTGAACAGTCCGGCCAGCGCAGCGGCCGCGGTTCGGTGAATCATGGGTACCCCTTCTCGAGTGGAATGTGGCGTGTACTGATCAACAGAGAAACCCTATGCGAAGAAGGCGCCCTGACCAGGGACGTTGCTGACACATGTTCCTCGCGCCCCGTGGTCGCCGCCGCCCGTCAGTGGCCCAACCGTGGAAGACACCACTACCGCCGCAAACCCGAGAATCTGCGCCGCTACTTCAAGGCAAGAATACTGGTAAGGGCCCGTATACAAGTGTTCTGTATTCGGCACACCTTCGGCATGGATCTGTCGGCTCGTCCGGTTCCGGAGGACTGGTGTCATCAGTGGTGGAACAGTCGGAGTCCGGTTCGGGCCAGCGTGATTCGATGCTCGCGGCAGGCAGCCGCGACTTCGTCGGACCTGATGGATCCGCCCGGCTCGGCGATGTACTCGACGCCGTGGCGGTGGGCGTGGTCGACATTGTCGCGGAACGGCAGCGCGCCGTCGGAGGCGAAGGCGACACCGGTGAGGTGTGTGCTCCAGTCGGCGCGCTGGTCGGCTGTCAGTTCCTCGGCGGGTCCCTCCAGTACCTCGGCGACGCGGCTGGTCTCGTCCGGGGTGAGGTCGCCCTCGATGAAGCGGATCTGCCAGTTGATCCTGTCCTGGCGGCGGATGCCGGGACCGAAGGCGAGCGCGCGAACGACCGGGTGGCGGCGCAACCACCAGGTATCGACCTTGGCGCCGGCCAGCCGTGTGCAGTCCACCCGGGATTGCTGACCCGCGCCGATCCCCAGTGCCATTCCGTCACGGACGTAGCACACCGAATTCGATTGGGTATAGCGCAGAATCGCCAGCCCCAGCAGCAGGTCCGACACCGCGGCGGCGGGCAAAGTACCACTCACCGTTTGGTCGAACAGGGCGGCGGAGAGCCGTGCATTGTCGCGTGCTTCGATCAGTCGCAGGCCGAAGACCTGCCTCTCTTCCAGTGCAGGCGGTGTGAAGGTCGCGTCGGCCTCCATGACCAGAAAACGCCCGTTCTTCTTCCTGCTGAGTCGCTCCACGGTGCCCGGCTCGTAGCCGGGGGCGATGATGCCGTCGCACACCACACCGGTCAGCAAGTCGGCCAGCTCTCGGTCGACCGGGTGTGAAACGGCCGCGAAGTCGCCATAGGAGGACTTCGGGTCGGCGTCCCGAGCACGCAGATAGGCGCTGGTCACAGGTCCGACCTGGTCACCGGCTATGCCGTAGAGCTCGGCGGTGACCTCGTCGACAGATCCGGCCACGGCCGCCCCTGCGGGTGAGACGTGTTTGAAAGAGGCGGCCGCCGGGCTGTCGAGTGTCTGGCTGGCCTCGCGCACGAGCTGCCATGCGTTGAGCGCGTCCAGCATGTTGATGAAGGACGGCTCTCCGTGCAGCACCCGTACCGGCCATTCGCCGGGCGTCACCGGCGAGGTGTGTGCCATATCCTGGTGCGGGTTGGTTCCATAGCGCAGTTCCACGTGCTGGTCTCCTCAGCGGATATCGCTGACGGAAACGCCCAGGCGGTCGACGTTCGCATCCGGTCAAGGCCGCTTCCCGGTGGTTGTCCACCCTCGCCAGTCGCGGCCAGCGCCCACTCTAGCGGGGCAAGTCGCAGGCATACTGGTAGGCACCCGTATTCACGTGGTCGGAATCCTCCGAGGAAGTGATCAGCGGGTGTGATCGCCGGGTGCGTAGGTGTTCCAACTCGCCTCCGGCGACCGTCCAGATCCGGTTCATGTGGTGGGCGGAAAAGCCGAGGGCATCGGCGATCACTGGTGCGGGGGCTTGGAGAACGAGCTGGCGCAGCGTCGCTGCCCTGGTGGCTTGAGAGGGAAGGTCCAGATCGGCGCGCAGATGTCCCAGCAGGGTGCTGAAGTGCAGGGGCTGCCCGGCCAGGCGGCCGGGGAACAGCCACTGACTGTCGGCGTTGACGGTGCTCAGGTTCTGCCGGTTTTCGACCAGCATCCCGGCGAGCGGTTCGGGAACCGGTGACGGCGGCGTGCCGGGGGTGACTGGCAGGGGCCAGTATTCGAGTGTTTTGTATTCCTGCCTCGATGACCGTGATCAGCGGCTGTGATCGCCGGGTGCGTAGCTCTTCCAGTTTCCCCCGGCGGCTGTCCAGATCCGGTTCATGTGGTGTGCGGAGAAGCCGAGGGCGTCGGCGATCACGGGGGCGGGTGCTTGCAGGACAAGCTGGCGCAGGGTCGCAGCCCGGGTTGCTCCGGTCGGCAGGCCGAGATCGTCACGGAGGTGGCTGAGCAGGGTGCTGTGGTGCAGGGGTTGTCCTGCCAGCCGTCCGGGGAACAGCCAGTAGCTGCCCGCGTTGACGGTGTTCATGTTCTGGCGGCTGCCAACAAGTTTGAGCAGCAGCCCGCCGAGGGGGTCAGGAACGGGCGAGGGTGGTGTGCCGAGCCGGATGAGAACCTGATCGCCGTCGGGGATGACGTCCTCGACGGTGAGGCGGACGAGCCGGGTGGCGGGTTGGCCGTAGAGCAGCATGAGCGCGGCAGCGACTCGTGAACGGATCGGTGGCCGCTCGTCGGTGAGCACCCGACGCAGCAGCGCGAGCCTCCGCGACTGGGTGATGGGTTGACCGGCGCTGGTGCCGAGGGCTGGCAGGGTCAGCTTCGGCATGTGGCCAGCGTTCATCGCCCAGATCAGGAAGGGGCGCAACGCCTTTTTGCAGTGGTCCAGGACGTCAGCGTGCCAGAGATCGAGGTCGGCTTGGGTGCATCCACCGAGTCCGCGACCATGCTGGTCGAGCCAGGACAGGAACCGTTCGGCCTGGTCCAGCGGGGTGCTGATGTAGTGCCGCCCGGCATCGGAGACCGGTCCTCGACGTGCCCGCCGCCGTAGTCGCGGGAGCTGAAACCATTGTGCAAATTGCCGCAGCAGCCGGTAGTGCGGGTTGTCGGTGAGCGCGGCGAGCTTGCCGTGCAGCAAGGCTTCCGCATGCAGCAATTGCTTGTCGACGACGGGGAGGATTTCGCAGGTCATCAGCAGATCCCGCAGATAGGCAACCGCTTGAGGGTTCGGTAGGTCGCGCAGTGTGTCGTGGCTGATCGGCGCGCGACCGGTGGCGAGATCGGTGAGCAGGCGGCGAACCGTTGGGGTGCGCAGCCACTTCAGTCCGGTCAGCGGCGATGGCATCCCGACGAGCGCATCGACCAGCGGCAGAAGTGGCGGGTGAACCCTGCCGGTGCCGTCGTCGAGTAGTGGGTGCAGCCGCGCGGACAGGGTGCACCGGGTGCAGAGCCTGCGACCGTGTAGTTCGCCTTCGAAACCGCAACGGGCGCAGAAGAAGTCGCGTGTGATGGCGGCGCAGTCCCGGCAGATCGGTGCGTGGTCGTCGCGCCGTCCGGGCAGCAGGCGCTCGACGCCGCAGCCGGGGCAGCGGCCGTGTGTGCGCACCGCCCTGGCGTAGCAGGTCCGGCAGATCGGGCCTTCCCAGTTCGCAGCCTTGGCCGCGCGGCGCCCGCAGCGGACGCAGTCGCGAACAAACCAGCGTTCGTACTGCTCTGGCGTGTAGGCGGGGCTCATTCCTCGGCGCGGATCCGGGCGCGTTTGGGCCGGATCTGGGTGGCCATGTCGACCACGTTGGCCTCGCCGGTGGCGACCTTGCGGGCCTGGTTCTCCGCTTTGGTGGCGATCAGTTCGGCCGGGGTGCAGTTGAAGATGTCGCAGAGCGCGGCCAGCACCGGCAGCGACAGCCGTTCCGGGGTTTGGGTGACCAACCGCCAAACCTGCACCGACGACAGCTTGATTCCGCGGTCGTGTAGATGCGGTTCGAGATCGTTCGCGGCGAACATGCCGGCCGCGGCCATCATCTCACGCAGCCGCCACTGGTAGCTGACCTGCCGTTTCATCGGGTCCTCCCGGTCTTCTTCAGCGCCGCCGCCACGGTAGTGTCGAGTACTCGCCGCAGGGTTCGGGTGCGATAGTCCGACGAGACACAGGTGTAAATCGACGTCGTGGACGAGTGTTCGTGGCCAGCCTGCTCCTGGACAAATCGAGCGTCGAAACCATCCTCGACCTGGTGAGTGATGTGGCTTCGGCGCAACGAGTGGAAATCGAGGGCGGGATCCAAGCCGAGCTCGTCACGGTAGGCGGCGAGCCGGGTGTTGATCGAACTGAGTCCGATCCGCGGGCCTCGCTCGGACGGCCAGCACGCTGGCGAGCCAGCGGTGGGGAACATCGGCCGATACTCCTCGATCCACTCTTGCAGCACCTCCGCCGACCAATCCCAGATCGCCAGCACGCTTCGCCGCTTCGGCGTCGAACCTTTCTTGGCCTTGCCGTAACGGACGTATGTAACCCCGTACTCGCCGAACTCTGGACCATCGGGGTTGCGGCCGAAGTCGGCGGTGTCGAGCATCCGAATCTCGTTGCGCCGCAACCCGAACGCATACGCCGTTTTCATCAGCGCAGCGTCTCGGAACGCCGGAACCCAGCCCTTGCGGCCGGCCTCGCGGATGCGCACCACTTGTTCATCGGCATGGTCGAACAGTGCGATCAACTCTTTGCGGGTGAAAGCCCGCTTGCCTGCATCGGATTCGGCCTCGTCGATGTGCTCGGCGGTGTTCCAGTCGTGGACAACCTGAATCGGGTGGGTGCCGAACCGCTGCTCACACTCGGTCGACCACTGATAGGCCGGGTTGATCAGGTAGGCGCAGAACAGTTGCACCGCCTCCTGATAGTTGCGCAGCGTCGACCGTTTCAGGTTCCGCACCGCCCGCAGATCACCCAGCCACTCATCGACCTGCGCCGACGTCCAATGCCACGGGTAGGCATCGGCATATCGCATGAACGCCTGCACCACCTTCTCGCGGCTGCCGATCGTCGAGAACGCCAGATTCCTCGCCAACTGCTGATTCCGCCAACCGTCGAGCATCGCGGCGAAGACCTGTTCCTCGGGCCGCAACAGCGACAGCCCATCGACCAGATGAAGCGCCGCCGAACCTGGCGCCACGCCCTGTTTGCCCACGCCAACCACCCTCCAGAGTGATTACATCAGATGAAAGGATCTTTCATCAAACCTAATCATCTAGGCAAATCGGCAGGTCAGCGGCGAGTTTCAAGACATCACCTTTCGTGGGCCGATAGACTTCGCCCAGCTTCACCCCGGCGCGGGACAGGCCCTCTGAGCGGCCCCGCCACGTCCCGAAATCCTATGGCATGCAAACCAATCCGGATTCTGCATCCGATGAAATTGCGATCAGAAGGAACAGTTTCGCGAGATCCGGCGCTAGTGAGCTGATTCGGTGAACGGGGCTGGCTGGTAGGTGATTTCATGTCGCGGTGACGGATGAGGGTTACGGCCGGTTCGGGTCGTATTCACGGGCGTAGGTCGCGCGGGTGTTGGGCACCGTGATTGTGGCGAGGTAGATCCGCACCGCGTCGGCCAAACGCACACCGCTCGCCGGTGTCGGAAGCATCCGAACCCGCCCCATCGACAAGTACAGCGCGATGCATCCGGCGTAGGCCCGCTCAGTGTTCGGCGAGCAGTCCCGGGCTCGCTGCGACGCCACGTAGGCGGTCGCTTCCACGTGAAAGTCATAGAAGACAGTCAACGACGACCCAGCGCACCCCACGATCCACCGGCGAGACGGCGCGCTCGGCACGAAACACCAGCGGTTGGCCAGCCAGACCAGACGTCACTCGAAACCCCCAGATAGGTGTGAGGCACGTGAGGATGCAGGCTACCTAACTCACGTACCGAAGATCGTTGGGAGCACCCAAGATAACCCGCGCCAAGTCAGTCTTCTTCGACGAGATCGAGCCTCGGATGCGTCGCTGGGCGCAGCAACATTCGCCGCGGACCGCCGACGGTGATCCGTTGAACACCACACCTGGCAGTCCCACAACACCAGCGCCGGCCAGTAGCTGCCATCCGTAGTCATCGGTGGCCGAGTGAGGATCGGTCACGGAGCCACCCTGCTCGCATCGAAATCGGCGACGACGCAGCGATCGGGGAGAACGTCGTGATCTCGGCGGTGGCATTCCTCCGGATCGGCCACACAGGGACGGCCTTCCGATATCGAGCTGATTTGGCTGCCATGCGCCTTTTCTCACCGGCACAATTGATGTCCGTCGTACTAGGGGAGGAGCGTGTGTTGATGCCGACGACTGTGCTGCTGATGATCGATCTGCAGAACAGCTACCTGGTTCAGGATGTGCGGGACGCCCTCGGGTGGCCGCCGATCTGGCGCCTCGATGAGGTCGTCACTGAATGTCGATCACTTCTGACCGCGGCCAGAGCGGCAGCGATACCGGTGATCTACTCGCGTCAAATACCCAGCCCGGCAGGGCAATTGGCCTTCAACCCTCGAGCCGGACGACATCGCCGATACCGGGCAGAGCGGGTGCCGAAGCTGACGCCGCAGGACAAGGCGTGGCGATCTCAGTTGATGGATGCGATCGCTCCCGAACCCGGCGATCTGGTGTTGGAGAAGACCAGGCACAGCTTCTTCGCCTATACCGAGCTGAATCCGATTTTGCGCAGCCTCGGGGCCCAGCGGCTCATCGTCGCTGGGCTGCAGACCAATGTGTGCGTCGAGGCCACCGTACGGGCGGGCCTGGAACACAACTTCGAGGTCGCCGTCCCCGAGGATGCTGTCAGCACCGACGGGCCCGCACTGCATTACGCCGCGCTGAATTCGATGCGTGTCCTCTACGTCGAAGTCGCGCCGTGGCGAGACCTCATCGATCCCGACGCAAAATGGGAGACCGCGTTCACCACCCCGAACTACGGCCGCGATACCGCCTATTGGATCGACCCTGTGACCACCTCCCGCGTCGACGATTCCGGCGCCGATCTACCCTCGGGCGCGCGTCCATAGAAGACCCCTGTGCTTGAACCCACCACCCTGACCCATGTCGACACACTGCTGCTTCCAGTGAAGGAGCCCTTCCATTTTCGCTACACGCTGTGGAAGCCATCGCATTTCGCCACCGGTCTCGAACAGCACAGCCACGACACCAGCTGGCGAACCTTTCCGTGTGGGCGAACACATCACCACGAGCCGGTGGAGTGCTTCGACGAAGTCGGTGCCAACGGGGCGAGGTTCGGATTGATGGGTCCCTTACCCGCATCACGTGGCTGTGTGTCGGCTGCGAATCCCGCGCAGCCCGGTTTCATTGGCTCAACAGCAATTCGTAGACGGCCCGGCTGCGTCCGGGCCCTTTGTAATCGGTGATCACCGAGACACCGTCGATCTGGTGGTCGCCGGGTACGTTGACGAATCCGAGGGTGGTCCATGTGGCGTGTGCTGCATGGTTTTCCGGCTCGGAGGTCAGATACATCCGCTGACAGTCCCATTTTTCGGCTTGGGTGCGGATGCTTGTCAGGAGCGCTCGGGCGATTCCGCGTTGCCGGTGATCGGGATGGATCATGACGTCCTGGATATAGACGTCTGCCGGGTTGTCCTGGCTGCGGAACGCGATCACGGCGCCGGTGATGTTGTTGTCCTCGTCGGTCATGACGGGGCAAGTCGAGGAGAACAGCTCGGCGTAGAGCCAGTAGTCAGACAGGCCGCGGGCGTGGATATAGGGCTCGCCGAGCTCCATGAGGTGGTGAATGTCGTTGATGTGCTGGACCTGCAGAGGGGTGATGATCATGGGCGCTCCTTTGCATGGATTTTTCGGACGATGCTGGTCAACTGGTATACGAGGTCGGCGGGGGCGACGGCATCGGCGATGCTGCGGCCGATGATGGCGATGTCCCAGTGGGTGCTGCCAGTGAGTTCGTCGTCGGCTGTGCTGAATCCGCCGGACACTGCGACGGGGAGTTGGCTGCAGCTGCGGATCGTTCTGGCCGTCGCGAGCGGGTGGTCACTGCCGACGCCGAGGTCGATGTTGGTGGTGACGACGAAGCCGTCGATTCCGGTGCGTTCCATGTCGCGCAGCCACGCGGCGTTGACGTGAGCGCGCGGTGTATCGAGGACGAGTGCGACGCCGAGGCGGCGTGCGGCCGTCACTGCGGCGGAGACGCTGGCGGTGGATGCTGGGCCGATGAGCAACACTACGTCTGCGCCGACTTCGGCGGCGAGTTCGACTTGGTCGCGGCCCCAGTCGGCGGACATCATTTCAGCCACGACCGTCGTATCGGGTGCGGCGCGTTTGATCGCGGCGATCGCTGCGACACCAGATCGTTTGATCAAAGGGTCGCCGACCTCGATGAAATCGGTTCCGGCATCGACGGCGGCTCGGGCGATCGTGATAGCACGGTCGAGCGAATGCACATCGAGAGCGACCTGGAGGGACCTGCAGCCGCGCCGCCGCCGGTACTGCTCGCGGACGCTTCCTATGTCCGCGTGAAGGGCATACCGTCGACGAGTTGCGCGGGCCTCACGAGTGGTGAGCCAGTGCGCGGATGATTCGCCTCGAGCGACGAGGGATTGTTCGAGGTCAGGCGGAAGCGCGATCCAGCCGGTCCGCAATTCTCTGAGCAACCCGAAAAGCGCATCGTTCACCACTGCCGACGCCTCGAGGCAGCTGTCGGTGCCCAGCAGACGAATTCGTGCCAGGAGTTTCATTGCCAACGCTGGCGGCGAAGCCCAGTCGGTCTCGCTGGCAGCAGTGGCGATAACGGTGCTGGCGAGCGTGGGATCTGGTAGCGGCGTTCGTGTTCCGGACAGGACTCCCTGCAGTGCGCGTTCTCGGACGTGCCAGTTGCGGTCGGTGAGCAGAGTTCGGAGACAAGTCAACGCTGAGGTGGTTTCGACGTTCCGACTACACGGGCGACGGCTGCTCGGACCTTGTAGTCGTCGTCGCGAACGAGCCGGTCGACGATCCGGCCGACGTTCACTCGGGTGATGGTGTGGTGTCCGAGTAGCGCTTCGGCGAGCGCGGCGCGAACTCGCCAATCCAGATGCGTCAGAAGCTGTTCGAGCAAGTCTCCGCCGTCGTGGCCGACTGTGGTGAACAGGTCGAAGTGGCGGGCGAGGAAGGCGGCTTCCCCCACATGGTCGAGGTCGATGCGCTCGAGTATGCGGGTGCTGATCCGAATATCGAGGACGCGCTCGATATGGCGGGCGATGTCTTCCCACATCTGCGAGCCATGGGTCTGCAGTTGCTTGATCACCCATGGCGCGTGCTGATCGGCAAGCCCTGCCGGAAGATTCGGTGTGGCAAGGAGCGCACGGGCGAGCTGGCGTGCCGGGGCCTGGTTGCAGCGGTGCGCACAGGCGCGCAGAACATCATCGGAGACGGATATGCCCTGTGCCGCTGCTGATTCGATCAACATAGGCAACGCGACATCCAGAGTGGTCGATGGTGCCAGAGCAATCATCTCAACGAGGTTCGGCGCAGATGCGCTCAGGGCGCAGACGACGAAATCGAATACGCTTTGCACCACCGCGGACCGGGTGGCGTGCACGGCGAGTTCGTTGAAGGCGGTGACTGTCGACGCGGATCGGCCGCGCGCGGTCATCTCCTCGACGATCCGGGTCGCCAGGAAATACTCGCGGAATACGTCATGGCTGAACCGAATTCCTCCTCCGGGCGCCTGCTCGACAACTGGCACTGCAGCTCGCCCGAGATCTATGCGAGAGGGATCGCTCGGGACCAGTACCGCATCGGTCAGCGACTCGGGGATCACGTCGGGCATGAGTACACACGCGATCTGCGTCAGATGGTTGATGACAATCTCGAAAGGTTGTCCGCTGCGGGCGAGAAGTGTTCGTAGGCAATGATCGATCAGATGAAACGCCCCGTTGACTTCGGGGCGTGCCTCGGCGGAATCTCCTGCGCTACACAGCATTTGCATGTACAGGGGGATTCTCGCGAGCGATTGCACCGACTCCGGCGGGGCGGTGAACGGCACATGATCGTCGTGGCGCTGCTGTTCCCACACCTGGCGGGCTTCGGTCGGGGTCCACCCAGTCAGTGAGTACGAGGTCGCGCTTGCGGTACCCGGGGGGCCGAAGGTAGCTGCTGCCAGGACCGGGTAGGCCGAAAGATCAAGTTCCGGCGCGCAACGTGGCGCCGGTGCAGCAGTCCCGTGGAATAGACCACAGGGCTGGGATGGTTGGGTTCGGTCACCGGGACGGTCGAATTCGGAAGACGGGCGAGTGATGGAGTACGACGTGACACGAACCGCACTGGTGGTGGTCGATCCCTACAACGAGGTTCTCGCAGAGGGCGGCAAGGTATGGCCGCGACTGCGTGAAGTGGTCGAACGGGTGGGTACCCGGGAAAATCTGCAGGAACTGCTTGATACGGCTCGCTCTGTGGGTGTTCCGGTGGTGTATGCCCCGCATCGCCGATGGCGTCCCGGTGACGGTGACGGCTGGCAACGGGCGTCCCGCCCACAGGCCGCGCTGGTAGAGGCGCAGCTGTTCGCGGAGGGCAGTTTCGGAGGCCAGTGGTATCCGGCACTGGCACCGGGTGAGGGTGATGTGGTGGCCCACGAGCATTGGGGGATGAGCGGTTTTGTGAATACCGACCTGGATCTGCAGTTGCGTCTGCGCGGAATCGAACAGGTTGTCATTGCAGGCATGACCGCGCCCGGCTGCGTCGAGGGCACAGCGCGCCACGCCATGGAGCTGGGATACCGGGTCACGTTGGTGACCGATGCCACCGCGGCATACAGCGACGAGTTGATGCGCGCCGCACATCATCTCACGGGACCACTATTCGCCGAACGGATCCTGCCCACTCGTGAGGTAATCACCGCGCTGACAACGGGCGTCTCCCCAGCGTCGGCCAGCGCACGATAATGCCGCATATCGGTCGTTCGGTAACACGGCATCCGCCAATCAGCAGCGCGACAGCCTGTTCCACTTCTGTACGGCCATCGGAGATTTGTACGGCCATCGGAGATTCCACGACTGGCAACCTCGCGGTCCTCCACGGTGGCGAACGACCGCGTGGCAGAGTGGGCTGGCGCCTGCTCCGCGCGGAGGCTGTTCGAGGTTGAGGCCAGCGTCGTGGCTCACGCGTACAAGCACGAGCGACCCTATTCATACACGCATGGTGCCTAACAACAAGGAGCGATGTGACCGGCGGATGTCTTTGCGGCTATATCCGGTTTTCCGCGACCGGTGACCCAGATTTCCCGCATTTATGTTCTTGTGCGCACTGCCAGCGGCTTTCGGGTGCGCCAGTGATGTCATGGGTGTCTTTCCCGGAGGAAGGTTTCGAGTGGACCGGTCCCGGTGGGGCCCCGACCTGGTTCGAGACCTTCCCGCAGATCTGCCGGGGGTTCTGTCCGAAGTGCGGGTCGTCGGTCGGGTCGAAGGGTGATGAAGCCGGCATGGTGGGGGTCACGATCACGGCGTTGGATGATCATGCCGACCTGGTGCCGGTCAAGCAGAGCTTCGCTCACAATGCAGTTTCGTGGCTGCCCCCGCTGGGATAACCTGGCGCGCCGCGCGGGACGGACACGCTATGCCCGTCCCGCGCGACCGTCCCCTCGCCAGCTTTAGGCGGTGGAGCCAGGGTGATCAACACCGGTCCGGCTGGTGCTAGCCGTGCCAATCGTTCTGTCTCCGAACGCTTTTGCCGCAAGAACGACAACGTCAGATCGATCCCTTCGATCTCGCCGAGCCAGGATTCGTGGGTGGCGCGGGCTCGCCGCCCAACCAGGTCAGCTTCGATCTCAGCCAACCGCGGCAACATCTTCGGATTGATGTTGAGCATCGGGCATCGTATGCAGGCTCCGCTGCCCGGTCCTGCGGGTGGGGCCGGCCCAAATGGGTCGACTGGAACAGATTCGAGACAACCTCACCACACGCATCACCGAGGCTGAGCGCGAGGGCTGGCTCGGTGAAGCCGAAGGCCTGCGCGTCAGCCTCGCTGCCGCGAACGACAAACTCGCCCAGCTCGACCAACGCACGCAGCAAGCTGCCACTGTGTTTCTGAATGTCCCAAAGTTCCCCGAAATCGCCAGCAGCACAGTCGCTCTCCCCGAGCCGGGAACGCGGGACAGGATCTGACATGCCCGAACCGCACGAGCCCAGATCGCAGGCTGACCCGCACCTCACGGATCTACTCACGGTGCTCGACGACTTCCTCCGGTGCCCCGATCTGCCCGTGTTCGACCTACTGACTGAATTCATGAATCTACGCGGCAGCAGGCACGCCGGCTTCGATGCCTGCAACCTTGTCGATGACCTGAGTTTCACCGCCTACCACTATCGCAATGACGCAGGCGACGAAGTCGTCCTGCAGTCACAAGGGCCTTGGCCAGTGTGGGCGGCACGCTTCTGATGACGGCAATTGTCCTGGGCAACAGCCAGACTTGTGAACGGGTCTTCCGACTGCTGCACTGGATCGCTAACCGGCCAGAACTCCTCGCACCGGGACAAGCGAATGGTCTCGCCGCCTGCGAGGGTGCAGACCGGCGTCAGTATGGGCGTCCAAGTCGCAGAGGACAGCCTACGAGCCCCAATTAGGGCGCAAAATCAGCCGACCCCGAACAAGCACCCGCAGGGTCAGCGCACCGCAACACCGATCAAGATCAAGACGTGAGCCAAGTCAGGTCTTTGATGCGACCCGTCAGCCCGAGCGTTGGCCGGACGGTGACGGGCCCGAGTGGCCCGTCTCTAGGTGGTACACGAACTAATGCAAGTTCAGAGAAGCCAGTGAATGTGCGCGTTACCGTCGCTGGATCCCATCGAGAACAGGTCCAGGCGTTCAGGATTCATCGCTTCGGCGACACCCCTGGCCACTGTGTGGACAGCGGATTGCAGTCGAAGATATTCCTGCGGCGTCAGGTCCCGGGCGACGTCCTCGACGTGTCGGCGGGGCACCACCAGCACATAGCCGGGCAGCGTCGGGTACTTGTTGAGGAAACCCACGTGTTGGCCGTCGTCATAGACGGTCTCATGCTCGAAACCAGGTGTCCCGGTAAGGAACTCGCAGATGAAGCACCCTCCGGTGCGCACCCGTGTCTCATAGCCCGTGATGTCCATCGGGACGCGTCGCTGTCGCATCTGGGCGGCAGTGTCGGTTGACGCCTCGGGTTTGGTGGCAATCAGATGGAAGAACCGGGCGCAGTCCAGGTACGGCCGGCGGTCGGCCACAGCGTTCTCCAACCGCAGCAGCTTGTCGAAGAACACGGGTTCGTGCTTGGCTTCGTCGTCGGCGATCAGGTCGCACACCGCACGGACCCCGTAACGCAGCGGCGGGTTCATTCCCGCGCTAAGGACGTATCCGACGACTTCATCTGCTGTGCGGGAAGCGTATTCCAGACCGTAGGTGGCCGACTCGCGTCGCAACCGGCGCAGCGGCACGAGCTTGGGTGCCCGCCTCATTCACAGGGTAGCCGTGTGTTTCGACGAACTCGGGGAGCTCAATGGGTTGGCGTTGGGATGTGTGCGAATTTGTAGATGGGGTTTCAGGACTGACCATTGACCGATCGGATCCCTTCAGGTGGTTACCTGGCGATCCGCTCCGACGACCGGGTGGAGAACAGGTTCGCGCGCTGGTGCTGCGATGGGACAGACGGAGCCGAAATCTGTTCCGAAAGGTGTCGGCCGACGGCCGTTTGCGGACACTCGAAGCTGGGCAGCAACGGTGGGGTTGGGTCCGAAACGTCAACTGCCGCCTGGCATGTGGCGTAGTCTGAGAGTCGTTCGGGTGGGCTTCTCACTTGGGATACCGAGGTCGATCGGGGATACCGATATTTTGTGATCCGTTGCCTGGTCGTCGGGGTCACGGGTTGGGGGACCGAGGTTCGCGGACAGGGGGTACGGCGCGTGAACGCGGTATCGGATATCGAGCAGCCTAAGAGCGTCGACGCGGCCCGGGTGCTTGCCGATGCGCGTCTGTGGGTCGAGCCCGCGGTCCGGGCGGCGGTGGTGGAGCTGCCGGAACCGTTGCAGCGCATGGCGTTTCACCATTTCGGGTGGTCGGACCTCGACGGCGCGTCGTCGGGCAAGATGGTGCGGGGCGCGTTGACACTGGCCGTCGCGGCAGGGTGCGGCGTGTCGACTACGGCGGTGCCGGCTGCGGCGGCGGTCGAGTTGCTCCACAATTTCACCCTCGTTCACGATGATCTCATGGACGGCGACACCATCCGCCGCGGCCGGGTGACGGTGTGGCGTCGCTGGGGTGTCGATGACGCTGTCCTGCTCGGAGACGCGCTGCACGCCTTGGCGATCCGAACCCTCACCCGTCTGCCGGGCGGCGTGGTCGGGGAGGCGGTCGACCGGCTCGAGTCTGCAGCGGTGCAACTGTGTGGCGGGCAATATGACGACATCGCGTTCGATACGCGCCCGCAGGTGACGGTGGCCGACTATCTGGACATGGCCGCGGGCAAGACCGGCGCCCTGATGGGGTGCGCCTGCGCCTTGGGGGCGTTGTCGGCGGGCGCGGACACCGACACCGTGGCCGCGTTCGACACCTTCGGTCGCGAACTCGGGCTGGCCTTCCAGATCACCGACGACCTGCTGGGCATCTGGGGCGATCCGTCGGTGACCGGCAAATCCGCCGGCAACGATCTGGCCCGCCGCAAACGCACTTTTCCGGTGGTGACTGCGCTGGAATCGACCGGCGCCGACGCCGCTGAACTGCGCGAACTGTACGCCCGCTGCGGGGAGATGACCGACACCGACATCGCCCACACACGCGACCTTCTCGACCGGGCCGGCGGACGGACCGCGGCACGCTGCCACGCTGACCGGCACCGACGCGCGGCGATCGACGCCCTGCCACCCCACAACGGCACCGACGCCGCGCTACGCGCCCTTGCCCGGCTGGCAACCGAAAGAAGCCGATGAACAACCCGACGCATAGTCCCACGACCCGGGCCGACAACCGCAAGACGACCGGGATCCGGTTCCTCGCCGCGCGCGAGCACCTGCTCTATGGCCCGCTCGGCCGAGGCCCGCACATGGGCTCCTATCTCGAGGGTATGGGCCATGTCATCGGCGGCAATACCCGCTGGCATTTCCATACCCCCGGCTACAACGGCACCGGGTACGTATGGAACGGCGTCACCAGCGGGCCGGTCGCCCGGTACCCCGACCACACCGTCGACGGAGACGAGCACAACAGGGCCGAATCGAGCTGTGACGACGAAGCCGTCGACGACCCGGGTGAGGCCGCGGCGATCGCCGCCCGTCGCGAGCGCAGCGCGATCCCCGACATGAGCGGTACCGCCCGAAATGGCAGATGGCGTTGGAGATGGTGAAGTCGCTACGGAGGTGGTCTGGTTGAGCGAGTTGGTGCCGGGCACGACTGTGCTTCGCAAGGTTCTGGCCGATCTCGAACAACGTCACCCAGGGCGTGCGAGTCAATACCTGACGCAGGCGCAGTATGAGACCGAGAAATGGGCCGCACACTTCGGACTGCCCAGCGAGGAATATGAACGGACTCGAAGCGGATGGTGCGCGGCATATGCGTTTCCGAACGCATCGGCATCCATGACCCAGGTAGCGGCGGATTTCATCGGGTGGCTGTTCACCTATGACGACAAATGTGAACGACACGGTCCTACCACCATGTTCGAGAGCGCATCCACAATCAATAGGCTCCTGGATACCGGTGAGCTGTCCGAACGACCGAATGAATTCCAGCTGGCGCTGCACGATATACGAAGTCGGTTTCTTGATCTTGGCGGCGCCCAGTTTATCGTTACCGTGGCCGACAGCATGCAGAAGTATCAAAGCGGTCTGGTCTTCGAAATACCTTATCGGCTGGCCGGTATACCACCGACGCCGCTGGCCTACGAACGCATCCGACCGTGGTCCATTGCCGGCGACCTTGTGCTCGACATGCTCGAGCTCGAGTGCGGCGTTCGTGTGCGCGACCAATCGAAATCTCTGCGGGACCTGGCCATCTGGATCAACACATGCATCCACGATCTGCATTCCTATCCCAAGGAAGCAGCCGCCGGAGACCCGATAAACCTGGTCGCGGTCATGTCGGCGGATCGTGACGTCTCTGTCGACATTGCAGTTCAGCTGGTTGCCGACGAATGTGAAGCACTACTCAGCAGTCTGGAATCGCAATGCCTTCCCGATGGTGACCCGGACGGGAGCTCAGCGAACTTGTTCGGTCCGGCACTGGTGGATCTGACGCGGGGCATGCTGTCCTACGGTCTTACATGCGAACGCTACATCCGGCAGAAACACCGCCAAACCTGACCGGTGGGCCTACATCGGATTGCGGAAAACAGCCTGTCACCCCGCACATTCAGAACGGAGATACGCAATGGCTCGTCCGACGGTCGCGGTAGTTGGTGCAGGGGTCTCAGGTCTGATGGCAGCGTATATTCTGCAGGGCACCCACGACGTAACGATCTTCGAGGCTCGGAATCGGCTGGGCGGCAACGCTGATACACGCGACTTCGCTCTGATGGCAGACGGTGGAACAGTCCCGGTCGATGTGGGGTTCATCCTGTTCAACGACGAATACCGCAACCTGAATCGGCTGTTCGATGAACTTGGGGTCGAGCGTCGACCGGCGTCGATCTCCATCGACGTTGTTTGTTCGGACTGCGGATTCCACGACTTGAACTCTCGCGACCCGTTCGGCCGGAGTGCGCTGGTGCGGCCGGATGCGATCGAACCTCTTCTGTGGAGCAGGTTCGACGCGGATTTGGCACGATTTCCTACCGACGTGTTGGCTGCGATGGACTCCGATCGGGACCGCCTCACCGTCGGGGAATTTATTGAGACGATGGGGTATACCGAATACTTCTTCCAACATTTCCTCTATCCACGGTCCGTTCCGTTCTTCCTGATGAACAGTGACGATCTCCGCCGGACGCCGTTGGAGTTCATGGTGCAGACCCTGAGTCGCTACCAGGCGATCGGGCCTGACGGGTTTGCGAATTGGTTCTGCGTTGTCGGTGGAAGTCGTGTGTACGTCGACAAGATCGCCAGACGGTGCCACGCTGTTAACACGGATTGTCCGATCACCGAAATACGAAGACAACCGGACATGATCAACTTACGCGACGGATTCGGCGCGACGCACCGCTTCGACAAGGCGGTCGTCGCCACCGAGGCGGCTACCGCATTGACAATCCTCGCGGACGCTTCGATACGAGAGCGCGCGATTCTGGGCGCATTCCGCTATACACAGCCGGATCTTGCCTGGCACACGGACCTTTCTGTGCTCCGCTCCGCCGGCAGAGACGATCACAGTGCGATCCGGATGACGCTGTCCTGCAAAGACCATGAGTCCGAAATCAAAGGTTTGAGTATCGACTTGAATATGCTGGAGAATATCGACACACCCACGCCAGTCGTGTGTACCTTCAACGACGACGACGTCGATCCCGATGCCGTTCTTGGTCGATCATCCTTTCAACATCCGGTATTCGATCGTCGCGCCGTGCAAGCGCGATCGCTGCTGGCCGAACTGGGCGACGATCGACTTGCCTTCGCTGGTTCCTATCACGGTGACGGCTTCCATGAGAGCGGCTGCGAATCCGGCGTTGCCGCAGCGCGGAAGCTCGGGGCAGTGTGGTGACCCACTTGGTTGCTGGTACTCGAGGTGGTGCCGCCGCACCTGAACGAACGGCAGCGGCGTTAGGCGTTGGCCCGGCAGGCCCGGATATAACCTCAGGCGATGTGCAACTGCAGCGACACCGCAACAGTTGATTCTTTACGTTGACCCCAGCCCAAATGCACATCACTGAACTGTTTCTGACGCCCATCGAATTAGAGCTCCGGCCGCAGCGGCCTCTTCTCTGCAACCCAAGTGGTGCAGCAGCCGCGGTTGCTGGCAGCTCACGACGGCTGCGCCGCCGGAGGGTCCGATCCCGCGTAACCAGGCAGGGCTTTTGTCGAGGCGCCCATACGACGAGAACGGGCCAGCAGGCGCAGGCCCGTCACCTTCCCGTCGTGGTAGGGGCGGCGGATGATGGCGACCCCGCGAGACTCGACGTCGTCCAGACGCTTGTGGAACACGCCGATCACAAAACGAAACACCGGGCGGTATTCAGGGGCGACTTCACCGAGGACCCGTTCGCCCTCCACGAGTGAGGCACGCGCGGAATGCGCTGTGGCCGATAGCAACGTCCGCACTCCAGCGGTGTCCAGTCCCTGTTCCAGGTCCGCACGCGTCGCCCTGTGTCGGTCGAGGTCGGAAACCGGAAGGTACAGCCGCCCGCCGCGCAGGTCCTCGAACACGTCGGTGAGGTGGTCCGCCCGCTGCGACCCTTCCGAGAGCAAGCGGACCGAGGATATGAAGGATTGCTCCGGGACCAGGCGCGGGACAACCTCGATACCGAGCATGAAAGACGGCAGCGAAACCGTATCGACGTAACGCTGGAAGTCCGCTTCCTGAGCGAATCCGGGAAACTCCAGGTCGGCGCGAGTGCCCGCTATATACGCGTCGATCCACGTGCGGGACAGGTTCAGCAGATCGGCGGAGTGCAGATACGCACGTACCAGCCGATGCTCCGAACTGCCGGTATCCAGCGCCGTACCCACATGGTCGGCCCATTCCTCGAACCGCTGTGTCCGCCCCTCGACAGGGCCACTGTCGCAGAGGTCATCGGTGTAGCGCGCCAACGCCACCGCGGCGGCTATGTGCGGCAGGCTCTCCGGCGGAGCCAAGACCTGCATCGGCCCCCAGCCCTCGAAATGCTTGCGCAGGGTATACCGTGCTGCAGCCGAAAAATCGGCGCGCGCCGTGTCGCCCCGCACACCTGCCGAATCCAGACAACGTCGCCACGTCCGCATGAACACGCACCTAAGATCGGCTGTTACGCAAGGGAATTCGACTGTACCCCTGCATTCACGCCCGCACTGTGGATTCAAGGATGGTTTCCGGCCCAACGCGCGGAACGAGATTCAGCGGGGAGAATGCCGTTTGAGCCGTAACACCCTCCGGCCGGCCACACGCTAGGGACTGGGATGCGTTGCGCTACGACGTGAACCGCTCTACACCGCACCCAACCCCGTGACTCTTCTCGCGACTGCTCCTCACCCGTTACCTTCTTCGTGGCCCTGCAACCAGGGCCACGGTCGCCAGGCCCGGTATGACTTCTTGCCCCTGTCTTTCGCATGATCCGGGGGGTGGTGTCGCCGGGTTCTGGTGGCGTCGACGGACCGCTGATAGGGACAGGGCCGAGCGTAGGTCTCTTCGTAACGTGGGTGCCGGGCGTTGACGCCAGATCGGGCGGCCGTGCGGGTTCGACGCGACGAAGGAACGACGATTGGCACAGGCGTATGCCGTGTACTGCGGCGTTGACGTTGGTAAGGGCGAACATCATGCGGTCGGGCTCGATCCGGCCGGAAAACGGTTGTACGACAAGGCATTACCGAACGACCAGACCAAGCTGCGCGCGGTCTTCGATCGGCTCGCCACCCGCGGCCCACTACTGATCGTGGTCGATCAGCCCAACACCATCGGAGCCCTGCCCGTCACCGTCGCCCGCGCCTGCGGCCACGACGTCGCTTACCTGCCCGGCCTGGCGATGCGACGCATCGCCGATCTCTACCCCGGGCAAGCCAAAACCGATGCCCGCGACGCGTTCATCATCGCCGACGCTGCCCGCACCATGCCGCATGCGCTGCGCCGGGTCGACACCGGCGACGAAGCCCTCACCGAACTCGGTGTCCTGGTCGGCTTCGACGACGACCTCGCCGGAGAAGCCACCCGCACCATCAACCGCATCCGCGGACTGCTCACCAGCATCCATCCCGCCCTCGAACGCGTCCTGGGCCCACGCACCTCCCACCCGGCAGTACTCGAGATCCTGTCCCGCTGCGGCGGCCCGGTCGGTATCCAAGCCGCCGGACGCCGCAAACTGACCGCCATCGCGGTCAAGCACGCCCCACGCATGGGTGCTCGCCTTGTCGAGGAAATCCTGGCCGCGCTGCCCCAGCAGACCGTCACCGTTCCCGGCGCGCGCTCCGCGGAGATCGTGCTCCCCAAACTCGCAGACTCACTGAAAACCACTCTGCTGCAACGACAAACCCTTGCCGAAGACATCGAGAGGATGCTCGATGACCACCCTCTTTCCAAGGTCCTGACCTCGATGCCCGGCGTCGGAGTCAGGACCGGCGCCCGCATCCTGCTCGAAGTCGGAGACGGCTCGGCCTTCGCCACTGCCGGACACCTCGCCGCCTACGCCGGCATCGCCCCGGTCACCCACCGATCCGGCAGCTCCATCCGCGGCGAACACCCCGCCAGATCCGGCAACCACAAGCTCAAACGCGCCTTGTTCCTGTCGGCCTTCGCCGCACTGCACGACCCAGCCAGCCGCGCCTACTACGACCGCAAACGCGCCGAGGGCAAGAAGCACAACGCCGCCCTCATCTGCCTCGCCCGCCGCCGCTGCGACGTCATCTACGCCATGCTCAAAACCAAACAGCCCTATCGAATTCCACAGCCCGCCACTGCTTGAGAGGAACCATAGGGACACCCCCCCCGCACGTAGAAGACGTGCGGTGAACCGGTGGTCGGCTGGCCGAGCGCGCGTGTCGGAATTCGTCTGTACGAAATGCCGCTCGATCGTGGTGGTGTTGGCCTTCGTCTGGATTCGATGTCACAGATCACCTGCACAATGCAACCTTGCTGATGCTGGACATCCGGATTCCGCGTCCGCCTCATGTCCTGCCTCGACGTCGATCAGCAACTCAGGCCGACGACTTGTGCCTTCGCGGCCCGATCTCAACTCTGCGACTTACAAGCGAACGTGCGACGGAATTGCCGGGTGGTCAGTTTCCAGGTTGCGCTCGCAATCTGTGGGATTCCGTCGGTCCTGCCGTGCTCGGCGCAATAGGTGTTGACCCAGTTGACGACCTCGTTGATGAGGCTGTTCGTTCTCTGGATCGACATCGCTGGGACGATCTTGTTATTGCGGTGGTTGAGGTGGCGGAACAGGATGTCGATGCCGGGGCCCTGCAATTTCTCCAGTACTGCGATCGCGCGCGAGCCCGGTTCTCCGATGATCCAGGTCGCCTCGATTCCAGCGGGGTCGGATTCGCCCTTGAACGCTCGGCTGGTCACCGTCCATCGGTAGGGGTGCCCGCGGCTGTCGAGGTAGGTGCGCACGGCGCCGCGACGAAGGTGTTTCAGTACTGGTGGAGTGGACGTATTCGGAATGTGCGGTATTCCTCGGCTCGACGCTCGCCTCGACCATCGGGGCGTGGCTGATGCCGATGCCGTGGACGAACCGGCCGGGGTAGGCGGCGCCCAGGGTGGCCGCTCCTCCTTGCATGGTGGCCGGGTGGCGTGCCCACAGGTTGGCTATCCCGGTGCCGGTCACGATCCGCTCGGTCGCCGCCAACAACAACGATTGGTGGGCGAAGGCATCTTTGCCGCCTAATCCCTCTCCGCGCCAAATCGAGCCGTAGCCAAGCTTGTCGATCCGGCGGACCGCCTGCCGCTCCTGGTCGATCGGTACCGGTGATATCGCGAGCAACCACACCCCGACGGCCCCAGGCGTTGCCGGGCGGACCCGACGACTTCATTGCGGATCATTGCGGAACCTCCGCGATTGATTGTCGGTGCCCTGGTCAGTGCATCTGGGTCGCCGTCCGAAACGGCGCTATCCGATCTAGTTACAGCATATTCATTCAAGTACTACTCTGTTGAATATGAACCGCACGTACTCGTCACCGCTTCGCGTCGAACAGGCTCGAGCCACCCGGCGACGGATCCTGGACGCGGCGCGGGCGCAGTTCATCGACGGGGGATGGACGGCGACCACCGTGAAACTCATCGCCGCCGCCGCCGCCGTTGCGCCGGCCACGGTCTACGCCGTCTTCGGAACCAAGCGGGCGGTGCTCTCCGCGCTCATCGACGAGGCCATGGCCAGTGCCCTGCCCGACCCCGAGCACCCGGAAGCCTGGCCCGACATCGCCGGCCATCCCGATCAAAGGCAGCGGGTCCGGCGACTGGTGACCCTGCTGTCGGTGTCCCTGCCGCGGGTGGAGCCGTTCGAGCGGGTGGTGCGCGAAGGCGCCCGCGCCGACGAGGAGATCGCCGGTCTGGCCCGCGACCTCCTGGAATGGCGCCGGGCCACCGCCGTCCGCGTCGTGGACGTCCTCGCCGGCCAGGACGGTCTGCGTCCCGATCTCAGCCGGGAGGAAGCCGCCGACCTCGTCTTCGCCCTCGCCGGCCCCGAAGTCCACCACCTCCTCGTGCAGATCCGGGGCTGGTCACCGCAACAATTCGACGCCCACCTCGCCGACCTACTGGGCCGGCTCATCCCAGACCTGCTCGCCTAGGCGAGACCAGGACTTCGATTCGTCGAAGCAATTCCCAAGAATCACCAAAGGAGTAGATGATGACCGACAAGAAAATCATTGCCGTAGTCGGCGCGACCGGCGCGCAGGGCGGCGGCCTGGTCAGGGCAATCCTCGCCGACCCAGAGGGTCCTTTCACCGCGCGCGCTCTAACCACGAACGCCGACTCGGGCCGGGCGTGTGAACTCGCCTCCCAAGGGGCTGAGGTCATCGAGGCAGACCTCGACGACGAGACCAGCCTGCGCAAGGCTTTCGACGGCGCATACGGCGCCTATGTGGTCACCAACTTCTGGGCGCAGCGGACACCGGAACAGGAGAACGCCCGCACCCGCGCCCAGATGGAACTCGACCAGGCCGCCGCAGCAGCCAGGGCCGCCAAGCACGCCGAACTACAGCACGTAGTGTGGTCCACCCTCGAGGACACCCGGCCGCACTTCGAGCGCCTGGGCATTGACGTCCCGGACGCACTGGGCAACTACAAGGTCCCGCATTTCGACGCCAAGGGTGAAGCGAACGCGTTCTTCACGGCGCTCGGAGTGCCGACCACCTTCCTGCAGACCACCTTCTACTACGAGGCTTTCCTCCAAGGGCAAGGCCCGCACCGCAACGACAACGGCGAGCTGGTCCTGACCCTCCCGATGGCCGACAAGAAGCTGGCGCTCATCGCGTCCGAGGACATCGGGAAGACCGCGCTCGGTGTCTTTCGTCGCGGTGATGAATTCATCGGCAAGACGGTCAGCATCGCGGGCACCCACGCCACCGGAGAGGAACTCGCCGCGACGTTCACCGCGGCCCTCGGCGAGAACGTCATCTACCGACCGTTGACCACCGACGCGATGCGGGCGTCCGGGCAGCCCATCGCCGTCGAACTCGCTAACATGTTCCAGTTCTATTCCGATGCGTCGGAATACTTCACCGGCGTCCGCAACCTCGACCTGGTCCGCGAGCTCAACCCCGAACTCCAACCGCTCGACACCTGGCTGACCCAGCACAAGAACGAGATCCCGCTCGACTGACTTCCCGTCCGAGTTCCCCGAACCGACCATAGAGCAGCGTCGGCTGCGCGTCCCCATCTGGCGCACGTTCCCGCTCGCCCAAACTGCAACTGCGCTTGACGCCAGCAACACAGGGCTCCTCAACGGCAAGATCGTTGTGCTGCCGTAGCAGGGGCGACACCGTGACGAAATATCACGAGGAGATTTCGTCCGAGCGACCCTGCGCAACGCCGATCGGCAAGGCCCTGCAGGAGCACCCGTCTGGGGTGACACAGTTGAGACCAGGAGGTAGCTATGGGAATACTTGACAACAAGGTTGTGCTGATCACCGGCGCCGGAGGAGGTCTCGGCCGCGTCGCGGCGCAGACCTTTGCGCGAGAAGGCGCAAAGGTTGTCGGGTGCGACATCAAGGTTGATGCCAACAACGAGACGGTCGAACTCATACGTCGCGCCGGTGGTGAGATGACTGGCATCGCGCCGATCGATCTCACCGACCCCGAACAGGCGCGGAAGATGGTTGAGGATGCCGTCGCCGCCTACGGCGCGCTCGACGTCGTCTGCAACAACGCGGCCATACAATACTTCGGCCCGATGCCCGATTTCTCTATCGATGACTGGCGGGCGACCATAACTGGCGAACTCGACATTCCCTTCTTCGTGTCGAAGTTCGCATGGCCGCACCTGGTCCGGCGCGGTGGCGGTGTCATCATCAACGTCGCGTCCGTGGCAGGCATGATCGCCGCAGAGATCCCCCCGATAGTCGGGCACGCCGCAGCCAAAGCTGGCGTCATCGCCATGACGCGACAATTAGCGCTTGAAGGCGCACGCTATGGGATCCGTGCGGTGGCGATCAGTCCCGGGCCTTTCCTGACCCCGGCCAGCGACCGCGACCTCGGCGACAACCAGGCCGCCCGGGACGCGATAACCAAAAAGACGCTTCTCGAGCGCTTCGGTCAACCCGCGGAAGTCGCGGAGCTCGCGGCCTTCATCGCTTCTGACCGGGCGTCTTACATCACAGGCGCCAACTACCCGGTCGACGGCGGCGCGACCGCTTGGTAGAGCCACAGGGCGCGGGCTCCACCGTCTTTCGACCCGGGGACGGTTCCGGGCTGGGGCGTTCCCGGAGAATCCTCCGAGAAGGCCTTGGGGCGCGTTCAAGATGACGTCACCGCGATGCTCGGTATCACCGCAGGCAGCGACGCAAAGTTGGTGCGACAAGCAAACATTCGTAACCGAGCGGTTAAGTGCTTCATCGATCCGCCAGAACAGGACGACGCGTTCACTGTGGACGTTATGCCGGCGCTCCGCCAGGGCGACGGACCCTTTTGATTCCGAGTACACGCGATGAGGAGTGGTCGACGGCGGATCCGGAGGATCTCATCGAACGGGTCGAGCAGTGTCAGGCCGGGCCGGAAGCTGGGACGCGGGGTGTTCCGTTCACCGGTCGGCTAACGGAACAGCTTCTGATCTTGATGCCATGGACCAAGCTGCCTCTGCCGATGTTCAGGGCTGGTGGACAGCGCGATCCGCAACGACACCAACCACTCGAGCCGCCGTCGCGTCCCCAAACAACCGACCGATCGGATATCAGGGTGCGGTGGCGATGTGGGCCCGGTGTTCGCGGATCTGGCCATGGTGGTCTGCAACCCAGGTGATCAAGGACGTGACGATCTGGTGGAGGCTGTGGCCCAGGGGAGTGAGGGCGTATTCCACACGCGGCGGCACCTCGGCGTAGGCGGTTCGGGTCACCAAGCCGTCCTGCTGGAGTTGGCGCACGGTGAGGGTGAGCATCCGCTGGGAGATGCCAGGGACTTCGCGCTGCAGGTCGGTGTAGCGCAGGGGGCCAGCCTCCAGTGTGGCGATCACCAGCATGCTCCACTTGTCGCCGACCCGGTCCAAGATCTGCCGGACGAAGTCCATCTGCTCAGCGGGGATGGCGGCGCACGGCCCCCGGCCTACTGGGGCATCGGGTCGGTCTGCGGTGTCCATGGCGCACATTTCCCTCCGGCACAGACATCAATGTGCCTTTTGTACGGCCTTCCATATTGGTCCATCATGGCGCTACGCACAAATCGTAGGAATTGGAGGTGCGTCATGAAGGTCGAGATCTGGTCCGAGATCACCTGCCCCTGGTGTGGTCTGGGCAGCCACCGTCTGGACCGCGCCGTGCAGCGGTTCGAGCACGGCGACGAGGTGGAAGTGGTCCACCGCTCGTTCCCGCTGAGCGACCGTTACCCGGTCGGCAGCATCATCACCGTGCGCGAGGCCACGCTGCGCAACTACGGCCTGGCCGGCGCCCGCCTGGAGGCGACGACCGGCAAGATCGAGGCGATGGCCGAGCGGGAGGGCCTGAGCCCCTACCGGGTGCTGGAGAACGAGGTCGGCAATACCCGGCTCGCCCATGAGTTGCTTGCCCACGCCTCGGTGGAGGGCAAGAACCGCCTCGCGTGGGACACGATCTTCCGGGCCTACTTCGGTGCGGCTCGGCCCATCTTCGGCCTCGACGAGCTGCTCGACTTGGCCGACGAGATCGGCTTGGAGCGCGAGGAGACCCGGCGCGTGCTCACCGAGGGCCGTTTCCGGCAGCAGGTGCAGGACGAGCTGGAACTGGGGCAGCGTCTGGGGGCCACCGGCGCGCCGTTCATCGTGGTCGACGGCCGGTACGCCGTTGCCGGAGCGCAGGACACCGACACTTTGCTCGGCATCCTGCGCCAGGTCTGGGACGAGACCCATCCAATCGTTGTCGTTGCCGAGAGCGACGCGGCGATCTGCGGCCCGGACGGCTGCGCGGTTCCGGTCGCTGGCGCCGCCCACGCCTGATCCACACGCCTGCCGGGCATCCGGTCCCCGCATGTCCCGGCGGTTACTACACGAAAGAGTTCTGACTGTGCCTACTCTCGCCATCGCCATCGCCATCGCCATCGCCATCGCCATCGCCATCGCCACCGTCGGCGCCGGCCCCGGCATAGGCCTGGCCATCGCCCGCACCTTCGGCAGGCGCGGCTTCGACATCGCCCTGATCGCCCGCACCAAGCAGAAACTGGAAACGCTGGTCGACCAGCTCGGCCAGGAAGGCATCACGGCCACCGCATTTCCCGCCGACGTCCTCGACCGCGCTTCACTCACGGATGCCCTGGACGCGGCCAAGGTCCGCTTCGGCGGCATCGACGTACTGGAGTACTCGCCGGCCCCGCACTCGCCGGTGCCCGGTCACGCCCTGGCCGCTCCCTCGGAGGTCACGGTGGACAATCTGCAGCCGCAGATCGAGTACCTCTTCTACGGCGCCATCACGGCGGCCCGGGCGGTACTGCCCGCCATGCGGGAGGCCGACGCCGGGACCCTGCTGTTCACCACCGGCGGCGGGTCGGTGGATCCCATTCCCATGCTCGGCAATGTCAACGCGGCCTCAGCAGCTCTGCGCAACTAGGTGCTCAATCTGGACAAGGAGCTGGCCGGCAGCGGTGTGCACGCCGCGCACGTGGCGATCAGCGTGTGGATCGGCGACAGCGGCCCGGAGGGCATCCCGACGGCCACGCCCGAGCAGATCGCCCCCCTGTACTGGGACCTGCACGAACGCCGAGACCGCTCCGAGGCCGTCTTCAACGCCTGACCGGCCGGCCCACCCCGCTCCCGGGAGGGGGCTTCGGCTCACTCCCTACCCCGTCCTACTCCGCCAAGGAATCCGACGTGAACGTCTTCTTGTGGATCGTGCAGGCCGTGCTGGCCGCCCTGTTCGCCATGGCAGGGGTGATGAAGTCCACCCAGCCCAAGGACAAGCTGGTCGGCCAGCTGCCCTGGACGGCCGACTTCTCGCAGGCCACCGTCCGCTTCATCGGCCTCGTGGAGTTCGCCGCCGCGCTCGGGCTGATCCTGCCCGCGGCCACCGGCATAGCCCCTGTGCTGACCCCGCTGGCCGCGACCGGCCTGGTCGCGGTGATGGTGCTGGCCGCGATCACCCACGCCCGCCGGAAGGAACCCGGCGCGATCGGCTTCAACGCCGTCCTGCTGATCCTGGCCGCCCTGGTGGCCTGGGGCCGCTTCGGGCCCTACAGCTTCTGACCCCAACCTCAAGGAGCACTCCCTGATGCGTATCACCGTCTTCGGCGCGACCGGCGGCATCGGCCACCTCGTCGTCCAGCAACTCCTCGACGACGGCCACCAGGTCGTCGCCCTGGTCCGCACCCCTGCCAAGCTCAGCCTCACCCACTCCCACCTCACGGTCGTCACCGGGCAGCTATCCGACCGCGATGCCGTCGAGCAGGCCGTCAGTGGCGCGGACGCGGTGATCAGCGCGCTCGGCCCGTCTCTGAGACGGTCCGCGACCGGCACCCCGGTGACCGAGGGAACCCGCACCATCGTGCAGGCCATGCAGACCCAGAAGGTGGCCCGGTTCATCGGCCTGGCCACGCCGTCGCTGGCCGATCCACGGGACAAGCCGCACTGGAAGCACAAGGTGCTGCCCCTCATGGCCGGGCTGACGATCCCCAACGCGCTGGCCGAACTGAAGGGCATGACCGCGGCCGTCACCGACTCGAGGCTCGACTACACCATCGCCCGCATCACCAACCCCACCAACAAGCCCGCCACCGGCCGCATCCGCTCCGGCTTCCTCGGCCACGACGGTGTCGGCTCCGCCATGAGCCGCGCCGACATCGCCGCGTTCCTCGTCGCACAGCTCACCGACACCCGCTACCGGCGGGCCATGCCCGCCATCAGCAACTGACCCCACATCCCGCCCTGGAGTCGGGTGAACGAACTCCAGATCGGTGACGACCCTGCCGCGTGATCACCCTGAACGGTCTCACGCTTCGCGCTCGCAAAATATGGTGGCCATTCCGCAATCCGGGACGGCGTGAATCATCTTGAGCTGATACGGGATTGGTTCAGAAGGTGGGAGACGGGCCGCGCGGCGCGCGTCTGCCACCGCTGTCGGATGCGGCCCGGATTCAGCTTCCGCAGGCCGCTTACCCCGCTTGGCATTCCATGGATTCACGTTCTCGCAGCCGGTGTCGGCCATGCGGGTACGTGCAGGGGATGCCGGTCACGGCGGGGATCTGGTCGGTGGGTTCGTCGAGCAGTCGGTGCAGCCGCGCGCAGAACGCGTCGATCGACCCGTAGCGCAACAGGATCTCGCTGACCAACTGCCGCATGCTCGCGGCGACCAGGGGATCGGTCACCGTGTCGAGCGCCTCGTCCAAGTCCTGCCTCCTCTGTCCGGGGGACAAGCATCCGCGCGTCGTTAGCAGAAGCCGGGGGCCGCCACGAGACGAACCAGGACAGGACTTCTTGCTCCTTGATCGGGATCTCGTGCGGTCGGGGCTCGTGAGCCCCGACAGGAACAGCGGTTTGCGCAACCGTCTAGTGATTCGACGTCGCGAGTCGGGTGGATTGCCCGAGATTCCTACAACGTTTCGAGGGGCATCGACGTGTCAGTCGTCGGAGCGCACGTTGGCCGATTCCCGATCCACGGGAGCTTCACCTTTGTCGAAGCCCAGGTGCTCGGTCATCTCCTCGTTCAACGCGGTTTCCAGGACGGTCTTGGTGAACTGTTTCAACAGTCCGTTCGGCCCGGTCAGCGACAAGCCCTGCTCCTTGGCCATCCGGACCAGCTCCTGGGCAGCCAACTCCTCGGCCGAAGCCTCGGCTGGCTTCTTCCTCCTCGTCACGGCATCAAGTGTCGTCATCATCGACCCTTCCCGCTGAGCATCACTCAGCGAATCAGGCCGGAAACACCGATGAATCCACAGTCCCTTCGCTGAATGATTCGTGTTGGTACACAGCGGATCTGGCGTGTTGTAGACGTCAGCTGGGTATGGTGTCCTGGGTTGGTCGTGAAATAGGGGTGACCTGGTGGGGTTTGAGGCCGGTGGCAGGTCGGCGCGCGAGCGTCTCAGGCGTGCGATGCAGCGGGAAGATTTCTCGGTGGAGCAGATCGTCGGTGAGTTCGCTGTGCGGTGGGGATTTCGTCCGCGCCAGGCGTGGCGGCACGGGCGTGGGATGACGCAGGACGAGGTCGCTGCTGAGTACAACGCGTTGATCGGAGATCCTCAAGCGCCGATGAGCGGCAAGCGGATCTCGGACTTCGAGGCGTGGCCGGTGGGTGGGGTCAAGCCGACTCTGCATACGTTGTCGGTGCTGGCGCAGCTTTACGGCACGCAGCCGCATCTGCTTGTGGATTTCGCGGACTACGAAGCGATGACCCGCACCGAGCGGGCCGCGCTTCGTGTACATGACCACCGCACGGAGGGCGGGGTTCCGGCGGTCTCCACAGTGGCCATCGCAAGTCCGACCGCCGACATCGCGAGCGACTGTGCGGCCTACGTGAAGTGCTGTTTGGCAATCATCGAATGCGGGACGTATTACCGCGAAGAGATCGACGAGCTGTTGGCGGTATTGAACCGGGTTGTCGCCACGTTGGTGTGTCCGGACGCTGCATGGCTCGACGTTGTGGTGCCAGTGCACTCGGATGTACCCACCGCGGCGGTCCCGCTCGTGGAGGGGTTGGTGAGTGAGCACGGATGGTTGCAGGTGTGGGCCAGCGGTGTCCGGCGGACAACGCGGCCGACTCTGATTCCGATTCAGGTGAACGGGACTCCGTGGCGCGGAAGCGGGAATGCGTTCCTGTCGCGGGGCATCGACTACGTCGGATCGTTTCGCGGGCTGTACACCGCATCCGAGTACGATCTGGCCCCGGAGGTCGCCTCGGAAATCGAAGCCAGATACGACTATTGGCGCGATGAGTGCTACTTCGGCGCGTTGCTGGCCGCGGCGATCCGATCCCCGGAACCCGGAGCGTCGGACATCATCGGCGTTCTCAATCTCAACTTCAGATTCGAAAACCCCATCGGGGACGGCGACACGCTCGAACCGCAACGATCGGTCGCGATACTCGATGTCCTGGAGCCCGCGTTGCGGCTCATAGGCACAGCGATTCAGATGCACCATCAACTGAGGGACGGCACATAGTGAAGAAGAGCGCACTGGTGGTTGTCGACATGCAGGAGTTCTTCTTCGTGGAGAACCCGAACATCGACCGCCTGGATTTGGGGAAGCGCTGCAACGAGATCATCGACATCGCTCGGCAGGCGGATGTACCGGTTGTCCACGTCGTCACGCTGTACCGGGAGGACCGGGTCGACTGGCCGACAGCGTGGAGCACCGGAGACAGCTGGTGCGCGAATCTGGTTCGGGGTGGCGAGTTGGCCCAGGTTGTCGACCAATTATCAATCGAGCCAGACGATTTCGTCGTGGAGAAGAAGCGCTTCAGTGCGTTCTACAACACCAACCTCGATGATATTCTCCGCAGCCTCGACTGCGATCACATCTACCTGATCGGGTATTCCGCCGACGTGTGCGTGCGATTCAGCGCCGTCGACGCCTACAACCGTGGCTACGCGGTATCGCTGGTTTACGACGGTATCGAGTCGTTCCGAGAAGCCAAGGATGCCTCCGTGACGTACCTCGGTTGGCTAGTCGATGCCGAGTGTGTCCCACTGAGTGAATTCCGGACGCGAAACCAGCCGAAGACGGCGTCGGGGTAGACGGTCTTGGCGCGCACCGGACGCCTCGCTGTGGAGGGTTAGGTGACGGCCTTGGCGCGGTGGCGCCGCAGCGAATCCGATTGCGGGGGTGTGTGTTTGGTGAGGTCGCCGCAGGGTCGACCGTGATGCCGGGCTCGAGTCGATGGTTGTACCCAAACCTGAGGGCTTTCGCTGGCGCGGAGCCAGTTTCTGCTGGTCACGGCTGGTAGGCAGCCAGGGGGAAGTTTCCTCACTTTCGACCGGGTGAATTGCCGGGCGATGGCGCATTCTCAGTGGATGTCGTCGACCTCAACTGCCAGAGGGGCGGACGCGAACACGACGACTACAAATGGGCGCATTTTTGCGCACGTTATTGAGAGTGGGAGCGGCACATGGAACCGAAAAATGACCTGTTGATCGCGGTCGAACAGTTGGAGAGCGTTCGCGGGCGCCTGGACGCCGAGCATTCGGACACCAACAGCGACGGGCACGGTAGCTCGGGTGGCGACGGCCTGAACATCCCCGAGTCGTAAGACGCGATCCATGGACCACTACTTGACCCAAGCAATCGAGAAGGCGCTGGGTTGGAGTGGGTCCGACGGGCTCGGTGCCGCGTTCGCGCGCGGCACCGTGCTCGACGCGGACCTGTGCGCCAGAATGCTGACTCCGCAGAAGCTGCTCGATGTAATCATGCGACGTGCCGTGTCGCCTCCTCAATTCCGTTGCTTTCAGAACGGGAATGAGCTGCACCCCGATGCATACCTGACACAGCTTGTGACTCGCCGGTCACAGGTTATTCCGGTACCCAACATGGACCGTTTGGATCAGCTCATGCAGTCCGGCTGTTCCTTGGTGCTGGATTCCTTGGACTCATTCGATCCGACCATGGAGATTGCCTGCCGGGCATTGCAATGGTGGTCGCGCGAATTAGTCCAGGTGAATACGTATCTGACCACCAACGATGCCGCCGGGTTTGCCCTCCACTGGGATGACCACGACGTCGTTATCGTCCAGATCGGCGGCGAGAAGTCGTGGGAAGTGCGCGCGGCATCCAGGCCGGTGCCGATGTACCGGGACGCGGAGCCGAACACGGTTCCGCCAGAGGAGATCGTGTGGTCGGGCACAATGCGGACCGGCGACGTGATGCATATTCCTCGCGGGTTCTGGCACCAGGCGACTCGCACCAACAGCGGGGCCGGCTGCAGCCTGCACGTGACGTTCGGATTCGTGAAGCGGACCGGGGTCGATTGGGTGTCGTGGGTGGCGGATCGAAGTAGGCAGCGCGAGCCATTCCGACGCGATCTGCACCGATGGGGAACAGCAGCCGAGCGCGCCAGGCAGGAGGACGAGCTCGTAGCCGGAATGGCGCAGCTGCTCGCGGACTACCCGACCTCGGCGTATCTCGCCGCCCGTGAGCACGAACGACAGCCACCCCGCCACGTCGCGACCGGTGCAGTATTCGGCCCGCCACAAACTGTTGTGTGCCTGACGGACTTTTCCCCAGGCATCGAAGTCTGGGGCCAGGAGGTCGATGTGCTGGCCGCCGGCAAGAAGATGACCTTCGCCGCACGGGCTGAACCGGCGCTTCGGCTGTTGCTGACCGGGCATCCGATCGACCTCGCCACCGTGACCGCGACGACGGGCATTGATGCCGCCGTTCTTGCAGAAACCTTGATAAAGGAGGGCGTGTGCGCCGAACTGACCGAGGCGTTGTCCTGGGGCTATACCGGCATGATCCCGACCGGCACCTGCTCGAACACGCCCTGAAACTCGGCATCTGTGGCGTGGACACCGCATACAACTACCGCGGTTTCACCTCACACCGGATGCTCGCCCAGACCGCCGGGGACCTGCTCGAAGAATTCATCGTGTCTACCAAGGTCGGATTCTTCCCGGGACGAGACGGGCACACCGTTCACTGCCTGGAGCCTGACCGGCTACGCGCCGCTGTCGAGGAATCCATTCAGGACCTCGGCCGGACACCGGACGTGGTGTTCTTGCACAACCCGGAGCGCACCCTCGCCGACCTGTCCACAGACGAGGGCGGCGACCGCTTGGCGGAAGCCTGCGCCTGTCTCGCCGACGCAGTGGCGTCGGGTCTTGCTGGGGCGTGGGGCATCTCGTCGTGGGACCCCCGCCCGTTGGGAAGCGTGCTCGCGGCCTGCAAACCTGATCAGCTTCCAACCATCCTGCTCGTCCGCGCCGGACTCACCGTGCCCGACTTGGTGTTGGCGGCGGCGGAAGCGATAAGTGAGACTTTCGGCATCGCGGCTGCTGAGCGGTGGGGCATGAGCCCGTTCGGGGGTAGCACAGCCGAAACCGTGTGGAGAACGGCGAACCTGTCTGCATTCCTGACATCACAGCGGCCCTGTTCGACACAGCAAGCTGCTTTTCGGCTCGCGTATGAACTGCCGTCCGTCACGCGGATCGCGGCCGGAACGAGCAACACAGAACATCTCACGGAACTGGTCGATGCGACCGACGTCGAACTCGCGGCCGACGCTATCAACCAGTACCGCGGACTCATTCGAGCCGATACCCGACGGCGGCCAACAAGACCGGCCACGATATAAACGTCCTTGGGTTCAGCCAATACATCTACCGCTGGGGAGTTGGAGTTGTGGCAGACGCTCTGACAGGTCAGGCGCGAGTGTCCAGTATGGGCGACCTGCGCAAACTACCGATCGAGCAGCTGATCAACGACGTACAAGCCCGCCTTGGAACAGGTTTCGACGAATCCACCATGGTGCGGAAGCGACGCACGATCGGCGTGCGCAGCGATCGGAGCACGTGGGTGCGGATCGAGGCCCGGCCGCTAGACAAGGCCGCCAGCCAAGGGCAGATCAACAACGGCATCGAAGCCTCGGGCCTCCTGGATGGCATCGCCAAGCCACGGTGGCACCAAGCGGTGTCCTGGCTCGATGAATTGACAGGGGTGATCTGGCGGGCCGACGAATGCGCATTGATCACCGGCCCGACCGCGAAGCCGATCGGATACCCGCTCACCGAACCCGAACTGTCATCGGACTGGTGGCGCACACTCAACAGGTCTCTGGATAGCCTTGCCCGTCAGCGCGTTACGCGAGTAGCGACGCCGGACACCGAGCCAATCACCCAGGCGTTGGTTACCGAGGCGATCGAGCAGGCCTTCCCCGATCAAGTCGACACTACGATCACCGATCAGCGGTGGGTGCCCGCCCACGCGGACCTGAATTGGTCCAACCTCACCGCGCCCGACTGCTGGATACTTGATTGGGAAGACCTCGGCCTTGCCCCACGCGGCCTCGACGCTGCGACGCTCTGGGTTGCCTCGCTGTTGGTTCCCGCCCTAGCTGACAAGGTATTCCGGGCAAGGTGTGCCGACTTGGACACCAGATCGGGCAAGCTCATGGCACTGTTCTGCTGCTCGAAAGACCTCAACGATCCCCAATTCGATTCCGCCCCAGCATTCGAACCAACAGCACGACACGCGGCCGAACTCGTAGCAGACCTACGTCGTTGAGTTCGCGATACTCCAAGGGAGCGCCGCAGATCGTGTCCCAGGCAAAATGCGGTTTCGGTGACGGACGATTGAAAAATCGAGTGCCGCAGAATCGTACGCCGCCGTTCTTGAGATCTTCAGCTTGTCCTCGGCCAGCACCTGATCGGCTTCGGCCGCGGTCATCGTGTCCAGCCGCTTCGCCGGTTCCGGGGCGGTCACCGCCCCGTACCGGATGCGGCGGGCGCGGTCGGCAGCAGCCAGGTCCAACCGCAGCCGGCGAGCTTTGCGGTCGCGGGCCCGGCGCACCGCGGCTAGGTGGCGACGAAACGTCCGCGGGCGAACTCGTGGTTGCGGATCCCGTCAACGAATGCGTCGAACTCACCCTGGTCGAAGTGAAGCTTCACATCGCCACCCGGCTGGGTCGTCGGATCGGTGGCGGTGAATACGAAGATGCCGTGACGCTGTTCGATTCTCAGTGGGCAGGGTTCGGTAGTTCCGGCACGGATGCTGTGCTGGTAGGCGTCGAATTCTTCGTCGGTGAAGATAAGCATTTGGCTGTCTGGTATGGCGGTGGAGCCGGTGGTTTGTTCGTTTCCGAGCTTGTCGTCCCAGATCGCCGTCCAGCCGTCGCGACGTGCTACACGTACGCAACTCTGTTGTGGTGAGCTGCGGGTCGCCTTGACGAACTCGGCGGCGGTGAAGATCGGCAGCATGTCATTCCTCTCTTGCAGTGCAAAGCTAGGGGCGTGGGGCTCGGTCAGTTGCCACGCCACCTCCCTCGTTACGGCTTGTAGCCGATAGCCGCGAAATTACACGGCCGGGCGGGGTCCTCGGTTGAAGCCACACCAACGCCGGAATAGACGTCCGTTCCGGAACTGGTCGACACACCATCCGCATTCAACGCGGGCACACTCTGAACCGAGTCGAGCTGGCGGCAGTGTGGACACGTGAGGTCGATGTCCATGCGGGGGACCCCCTCCCAAGCCGTCGCGCTGCAGCGGCGCGTTTGTGGTGCTGGTACCTGCAACGAAAGCTCTGTCAGGTATCCAACACCTTCAGCGACCCGCTGTCGAGAGGTATTGGCGTGCTGATGCATTGGTGTCCCTTCCTGGCTGAGGGCTGAGGGCTGAGGGCTGAGGGCTGAGGGCTGAGGGCTGAGGCGGATTCGGGCGATCCAGCTGCACATGGCCCAGACCGCAATGTTGTCGCGCTTATGGCCTGCGTCTTGTCCTGCTCGATCGGTGAAACGAAGCCCTGGGGGCCGATTGTTGGGCGCGGCTGGAAGCGCCGCTCGAAACGGGTCTGCCATGGGCGAGGTCGCGTCGGTGAACTGCCCGCGGTGGGCGCGGTGGATGATGCTCGAAACCCGGATCGGGCAGCTCACATCCGGCGTCGCCCCGAGGACCGGCATTCGCTGTGGACCAATGTCGAAGAGTTCGTCCCAGTGGCCATCGCCGGCCTCGGGGCAGACCATCTGCCTGACTGCGTCTTTATGTCGTCATATGGTTCTTCTCTGCCTGCGTGACCGCTGTGGCTAGGGGGTGGGGTTCCCCGGTGAGGTGGGCGAGCGCGGATGCGACTTCGTTGATTGTTGCCGTGGTGTAGACACCGGTGGGTCCGGCGCTGCCGAGGCCATGGCGGGCGAACTCGCGTGCGGTCGCGCCGCCGTAGCGGCGCTCGACCCAGGTGGTTGTGGTGTGGCGCAGCCAGTGGATGGAGATGCCGTGGGTGATGACCCAGGGCAGGTATCGGCCGAGACGCTCGAACAGGTAGTTGTAGCGACGGCGAGTGATGGGCTTGCCGTTGTGTGTACGCAGCAGTTGCTCGTTCGGTGCGGCTCCGCGCTGTTCAGCGTGGCGGCACAGCGCGCGCATCAGTGTGGGGGAGACCGGCTGCCACAGTTCGGTGCCGCCCTTCTCCCGTAAGAGAATCACCGACTGCACGGGATCGAGATCTCGAGGACGCAAGGCCAGTGCACCGCCACGGCGGCAGGCGGTTTCGGTGTGCAGGCGCAGCAGCAGGGTGTCGAGTTGCGGGTCGTTGCCGGTGGTGGCGGCGACGCGGTTGATCTCGGTGAGGATGTCTTCCGGGAGCGCGCGCCGGTTGGATCGAGTGCGCCGGGGTTTGGTCAGCCTCGCGGCGGGGTTGTCGCGTGGGTCGATGATCCGGTTGTCTTCGGCGTGCTTGTAGATACGGCGTAACGCGTCGATGACGTGGCGGACGACTTCACGTCCGTCTCGCCCGTTGCGGCGGATCAGTCGCTGGGTTTTGATCACCTCGCACAGCCCCTGCAACTGGACGGGAGTCGGCTCGTTCAATGCCCGCTCGGCCCACCCCGGCTGGGCAAGAATCTTCGTCCAGTATGTCTGGTAGTGGTCGCGAGTCCGGCTCGCGGGCATGCTGTCGGCGACGACTGGGATGTAGTCCCCGAAGGTCGGGACGTTTGTGGCCGGCGGGGTATCGTCGCTGATGTCGGCGACGGTGAGATCGAGCCGGTCCATCATCATCCGGACCGCGGCGATGTCGGCGTCGCTGCGCGCGCTCATCGGCCCACCCCCTCGCAGAAGCGGCGAGCGGCCATTTCGTCGAGGACATGCGGTGGGAAAACCACCAGCAGGCGTTGATCAGGATCGGCGGCCAACAGGACCCTGTCGTGATGCTGGATGCCCGCGGCGCGCCGTGCATGGGCGGGCAGGGATAGATGCCCATGTTTGGTGATCCCGCGGCGGCCGTAGCCGGGCCGGGTGATCACGATCAGCCCCGCAGCGATCCGCCAGGACAGCAGGTCACCGGGGTGCCAATCCAGTACTCGCAGAACGGCTTTGTCGACCACGCGCCCGTTGGTGTCGACCGGCCGCACGCTGTACACCGCGGTGTGTGCCGGTGGTTGCTCCACGGTCGCCATCGGCAGACCGGCACCGATTCCGGAGGCATCGCCGCCGACGAGTCCGATGGAGGCGAAGGAAGGAATCAGTGGAGATAATGTGTCAGCGGTCACATCGACCACCGCCGAACGGAGCAAACCCGCAGGTGGCGGTGTGCGGCAAGGACAGAGTGTCCAGGTGATGCCCGGACCCGGTTTTTGGGGCATAAATGCCACAATTCTGTGTCCGGAGGGGGACTTGAACCCCCACGCCCAATAAGGGCACTAGCACCTCAAGCTAGCGCGTCTGCCATTCCGCCACCCGGACCGGTGTTGCTGCGCAAGGGTATCGGATGAGTGGGGTTGGGCTGAAATCGGTGGGGTTCAGGCTGTGGCGGCGACTCGTTCGATGATCGGGAGCCAGTCTTCGACGGGGGCGGCTGGTAGGCCGACGACCTTGCCCGCGTCGTCGGCTCGGCGCAGGGCGATGGCGGCGGTGAAGTCGGGATCGGCTCGGAATTCGGCGATTTCGGCGTCGGTCATGGGGCCGCCCTGGGCGATGAGGGTGCGTTGGCTGGCGGGGGAGAGGGTCGCGGTGTGGGCGGTGTCGGTGGCGGCCAGGTAGCGCTTGGCGACCACGTGCAGTTCGACCAGTCGGGCGACGCGGTTGCCGAGTAGGCCGCGGATCGCGTCGGCACCGTGTTTGCCGTGGCCCGCGTCGTCGCCGGGGACGAGTGTGTGGCCGATGTCGTGCAGTAGTCCGGCCAGTTGTAGTTCCTCATCGTCGGGATGGGATCGGCGCAGCAGTTGTGCGCATTGCAGGTCGTGGTCCAGGATGTCCACCGGGTCGCCGCTGCGGTCGGGCATGTCCCAGACATCGGCGCATCCGGTCAGCAGATCCATCAATTCGTCCACGGTGGAGACGGACACTGTCACCCTCACTCTCTCGATCGGTGGCTCAACCGCTGGTCGCGTACGGGGAGTCCGTCCGGCGGGCATAAAATGGTCTAGACCATCGTGCCGTTGATCGCCACCTGATGGGTTGCACGTGCGTGGCGTTTCAATGAACGCTGAGCCCGTTACCCGTGTTGTCTCGGCGCTCGCGCAAATCCGATCCGCGGCTGCCCGAATTCGAGGGTCGATGTGGCAGGCTGGCCGCATGCGTGTTGCCGTTGTTGCCGGGCCGGATCCCGGTCATGCGTTTCCGGCGTTGGCGCTGTGTGAGCGATTCCTGGCCGTTGGTGACGATCCGGTGTTGTTCACGGGGCCACGATGGTTCGATGCCGCCAAGGAGGCGGGCATCGCGGTGCGCAGACTCAAGGGGCTCGCGCCGCGTGCGGTCGACGACGACGGAGACGCCGGCCAGCGCATTCATGAACGCGCCGCATATATTTCGACCGAGATCCTGCCGGACTTGAGCGTGATGCTGCCCGAACTCGTGGTGTCGGATGTGCTCACCGCGGGCGGTGGGATGGCCGCCGAGCGACTGGGGGTGCCGTGGGTCGAGCTATCGCCGCATCCGCTGTATCTGCCGTCGAAAGCATTGCCGCCCATCGGTAGTGGCCTCGCGCCGGGGGAGGGTGTGCGCGGCCGACTCCGCGACGGCATGTTGCGCACCATGACTGCCCGCGCCATCCGCAACGGTCAGCGCCAGCGCGAGCAGGCCAGGGAAAGTGTCGGCCTGCCGGCAACCGATCCCGGCCCAGCGGCCCGCCTCATCGCTACCCTGCCCGCGCTCGAGGTGCCGCGCCCGGATTGGCCCGAGCACAGTCACATCATCGGCCCGCTGCTGTGGGAGCCGACCCGGGAAATCCTCGACCCGCCGCCCGGTGCCGACCCGCTGGTCATGGTCGCCCCGTCGACCGCGCACACCGGCGTCACCGGCATGGTCGAGACCGTGCTGTCCGCCCTGGACGGGGCAGGCGTCCGCGTGGCCATTTCGATGCTCGACACCCCACCCACCGACCTCCCGCCCTGGGCAACCGCCGGACTCGGCCGCCAGGACGAGCTCCTCACGCACGCCTCGGTCGTGGTGGGCGGCGGCGGCCACGGCCTGCTCGCGAAATCCTTGCTCGCCGGTGTTCCGATCGTCACCGTCCCCGGCGGCGGCGACCAATGGGAACTGGCCAATCGCGCTGCCCGCCAAGGCGGTTCGATCCTGGTCCGCCCGCTCACCGTAGACGCGGTCCGCGCGGCGGTCCTCGACCTGCTCAACACCCCCGACTACGCAGCCGCCGCCCGAAAGGCGGCCTCCGGCATCACCGAAGTCGCCGATCCCATCCGCATCTGCCACGACATCCTCAGCGTCCGAACCCAATAGCGAACCGATGGCAGTGATCACGCCTACCGGCCCGGCGATCGCGCCGTTCGCCGAGCAGGACCGCCACGCAGAGCTGGCGCATACGGGGTGGCGCCCGCGCATACGTTGGGGACGTACACCGAGTGTGTGCCGGGCGTGGGACGGATGAAGTTGGAGTAGGCGCGGAAACTACCGGGGACCAGGGGCGCGCGCCGAAGCACCCAGGCCGAGGACGTCGAGCACCGGCGGGTCGTCGACCGCATCATCGTCACCGCCGACGAGGCCCGCGAGCGCACGCTCGCCCCTGGCTGCCGCCGCGTTCACCGCCGTCGGCAACTACGTGGCGCCGACGGCGGGCATAGCACCGATCGTGCTGTCCGATCAGCCGGACCGACGCGGCCAACCTGGCGCATAGGGCCTGTGGTACGTGCGCTGAGGGTGGGGGTGGGTGAAAGGGGCGGGGGCGCGAGTATCTTGAATACGGTGCGATTGACCGAGTTCCAGGAGCTGTTGCACACCGAGTTCGGTGTGCACCGTGGCGATGCGCTGCTCAACGATCACACCATCCCGACATTGGGTGGGCGGACGGGCGCCGCCGCCATCGATGCGGGTGTTGATCCCCGGGATGTGTGGCGCGCGCTCTGCGCGGATTTCGACGTACCCAGATCACGCTGGTGACCGAGCACGGGTACCGCTTCGATGAGCGGCTGCGGATGGTCCCCACCGATCATGCACAGCTGGCCGCCCGGGTGGCGGCGGCCCGGCCGGTCGACTTCGCCGACTTCCGCAAGATCGGCATCGAGCTGATGCTGCTCGGCCGCTATGACGAGGCCCTCGATCACCTCGATCGCGCGCTCGAACTCGCGGACAGCGATCGCCGTCGGATTTCGGTCTGGATCAACCTCGGCGATGTCTACCGGTATCGCGGCGATACGGTGTCGGCCGAAACGCTGTATCGGCGAACCGTCGACCACGCCCGCGACTCCGCGCCGGAGGCGCTCTCGTTCGCGCTGCAGCACCTGGGCAAGGCGCTGGCCGAACAGGGGCGGCTGCCCGAGGCCAGGGCTCTGCTGACCGAGGCGCTGAGACTGCGAGTCGCCGAGGGCGACGCCGAGCTGATCGAATCCACGCGCACCACGCTGGACGCCCTCGATGACCTGCCGACGACGCTGCCGCCGAAGGTCGTCGCGCTACTGGGTGAGGACCACACGTGGTCGGACGAGCACGAAGGAAAGAGCGGCGGCGTCGCGCTCGTCGACGGCACGTACTGGGTGAAGCGTGGCCCGAAGGCCGTCGCGGAGCATGCACGCCTGAATTGGTTGCGGGGCCGCGGGATTCGGCTACCGGACATTGCGGTGTTCGAACAGGACGTGCTGCTGCTCGCCGACGCGGGTGTGCCGAGTCTGGCCGCGCTCGAGGTTTCGGTGGGCGCGGTCATGGGTGCGCTGCTGCGGCGCCTGCACGACATTCCGGTGGCGGAGTGCCCGTTCGACGGCAGGCTGGATGTCGTGCTCGCCCAGGCGCGACGGCATGTGCTCGAGGGCTTGGTCGATGTCGACGATTTCGACGCCGCCAATCAAGGATCAGCACCTGAGGATTTGCTGCGGCGGCTGCTGGCCGAACGTCCACCGGACGAGGATCTCGTTGTCACACATGGTGATTTCACTCCGTCGAATGTGCTCGACGGCGGCCTGCTGATCGACGTCGGCGCCTTGGGTATCGCGGACCGATACCGAGACCTGGCCTTGGCCGAGCGCGATCTGCTCGAGGACTTCGGCCCCGAAGAACTGCGCGCGTTCTACACCGCCTACGGTGTCACCGAGCCGGACCGGCGTCGACTGGACTACTACCGCCTGCTCGACGAACTCTTCTGAGCTCAGGCCTTTTTCGCGTAATGGCGCGCGGCTTTGGTGCGGTTTCCGCAGGTCGCCATCGAATGCCACCGGCGGGTGCCGTTTTTCGAGGTGTCGTAGAAGAACAGCACACACTCGGGATGGGCGCACTGCCGGATCCGATCGGGCACGTCGGCCAACAGTCGCAATAGGTTGTCGGCTGCGAGCCACCCTGGAAGCCAGGCAGTTTCGGGTACGTCGACGATATCGGCGGGCCCGGTGTCGGTCAGCGTGCGCCGAACTCGGCCGTGGTCGAGCACCTCATTGAGCGCGGTGTGCGCGGTGTGCTGCACGGCGTCGTAGATGGCGGTGCGCGCGGTGCGCACCGCCTGCAGGGTCCGTTCGTCGGCGTTCGCGCGGTCGGCCAGCCCGGCCGAGGCCAGCCAGATGCCGAGACCCGCCACATCGGTGAGCAGATCCTGCGGCCCGTCCTCGATCCACCGGGTGTTCAGCAAGTCGAGCGCCAGCGGTTCACCGAGGTGGGGGCGTGGATCGGGCATACCTGAGGGTAACGATCTTCCTTTCGTCGTCAGGACAATCACCGCCGTTCTAACCAGTTAGCTTCATTTTAGAGGTTGACGCTCTCGTTGCGGCCTATTAAATTCTAACTAGTAAAGTAGTTTGAAGCGGTTACAAGGAGGATTGCGATGACGCCAGCCGTCACACCCCAGCTGGTCACCGGGCACATCGGCCTGAACGTCTCCGACCTGGACCGATCGGTGGACTTCTATCGACGCGCCTTCGGTTTCGAACAGCTCGCGGCCAGCGCCGACGACGACAAGCGCTGGGCCTTCCTCGGCGCGAACGGCAAGCTCATGGTGACCCTCTGGCAGCAGTCCGACGGCACGTTCTCCATCGATACCCCTGGCCTGCATCACCTTTCATTCCAGGTGGACACTATCGAGCAGGTGCGCTCGATCGAAGCGTTGCTGCGCGAACTCTCGGTGACCTTCGCCCACGACGGTGTGGTCGCGCACGGCGAGGGCGTCGCCTCCGGCGGCATCTTCTTCACCGACCCCGATGGCATCCGACTCGAGGTCTACGCTCCGAATGGCGCGGAGTCCGCCCCCGCACCCAGTGGCGCCGCGCCGACGTGTGGATTCTTCTGAGCCCGAAGCTTGTTGCCCTGAGCGGTCGCCGTCGACCAAGCGTGAGCACATCGTAGGAGGCATGATGTCCCACTTCCATGCTGGCGAGATCGCCGTGCAGCAACGAATGGGCCAGGCGCATGTCGCCGATCGGGTGGGGCGGATGATTCGCGGCGACATTCCGGCGGTCGCGGCGTCGTTCCTGGCCGAGCAGCCGATGGTCGTGATTGCCGCCGCGGACGGCGCGGGTCGCTTGTGGGCCGGCGAATTGGTCGGACCGCTGGGATTCGTGCACGCCGTCGACGCCGAGACGATCGCGGTGGATGCGTTCCCTGGCGCTGGGGATCCACTGCACGATGCGCTGACCCGTCCCGCTCGTATCGGCATGATCGCGCTGCAGCCCGAACGTCGCAGGCGGATGCGAGTCAACGGATCAGCGATTCCGCACCGATCCGGCGACGTTGCGGGGCTGCGGATCACCGTCGATCAGGTGTATTCGAATTGCCCGAAATACATCTCGCGCAGGCAGATCGAGTCCTATCACCCTGGTGCCGATACCCCGGCACCGCAGCACGGCACGGAACTCGATGCGCGACAACGAGAGCTGATCACCGCGGCCGACGCTTTCTTCGTCGCCACCTCCGATACGGACGGTAACGCCGACGCATCCCACCGCGGCGGGAATCCCGGGTTCCTGCAGGTGCTTTCACCCACCAGACTGAGATGGCCCGACTACCAGGGCAACTCGATGTTCATGACGCTCGGGAACATCGCGGTGAACCCGCACTGCGGCATTCTGATCCCGGACTGGACCACCGGCGGAACGCTCCAGCTCACCGGAACCACCGAATTGAGCTGGACCCCCGAAACTTTCACCGTCGGTGCCCAATGCTCGATCGATTTCACGATCACCGAAGTGATCGAGACCCCCGGTGCGAGCCCGCTCCGTTGGGGCCCGCCCGAACTTTCTCCCGTAAACCCCTGAACCTCCGAGCGAAGGAGCACGCATGCGACCACCACTGCCACCGTTCGACCTGGAATCCGCCAAGGCCAAGGTGCTTGCCGCCGAAAATGCTTGGAACACCCGGGATCCCGAGCGGGTCGCGGCCGCGTACACCGAGGATTCGGTGTGGCGCAACCGTGACGAGTTCTTCACCGGCCGCGATGCCATCGTCGAGTTCCTCACTCGAAAGTGGTCCATCGAGAACAGTTATGCCCTGCGTAAGGATCTCTGGGCCTTCGAAGGCAACCGCATCGCGGTGCGCTTCCAATACGAATGGCACGACGAATCCGGGCAATGGTGGCGCAGTTACGGTAACGAGCAGTGGGAGTTCACGCCGGAGGGGCTGATGTCCCGGCGCGAGGCCAGCATCAACGATGTCCGCATCGATGCAGCCGACCGCCGTATCTTCGGTCCGCGCCCAGAAGGGGACGATGCCGAACTACCGCAGCGGTAGGCGGTCGCCCGCACCGGTATTTGCGGCGGCAGGACCTGCGGCGGGGGAGGATGCGTCCCGGGCTCGGCATTCGTGGCCGTGCATGTGCCGGAATCCCTTCTGGAACAGGGATTCCGGCACGCACCGCTCGATATCTCACGGCCTACGCGGCGACGGCTTCGCGCTCGGCCCGATCATCCGCTACCACGGCACCCCGCCGGTGGAACAATCCGAACGAGATCACCCCGAACACAATTCCCACTCCGGCCGCCACCGCGAACGCCGCGTCCAACCCATCCACGAACCGCGCCAACGTCATCGGCCGATCGGCATCGGCAACCCCGCTGAATATGGTGCCGAGCACCGCGACTCCGAGCGCGAGCCCGAGCTGTCGCGCGGTATTCACCGCACCGGCGGCGATCCCGCCCTGCTGCGGCGGCACCGCCGCCATCCCCACCGCCACCAGTGCGGGCGAGTTGATCCCGATGCCCGCACCGATCACCACGAACCCGGGAACCAGTGCGACCCACGATGATCCGGTGCCGACGATCGTCATCAGCCCGGTCCCGACACCGACCAGCACCAAACCGGCTCCGATCGTCCACTTCGGCGAAACATCGTGCAGCAGTTTGCCGAACGCCCCCGCCACCACGAAGGCGGTCGCCGCCATCGGCAACATCGCCAAGCCCGCGTGCAGCGGCGACATATGCAGTTGCTGCTGCAGCCAGAGCGAGATCAGTGGAGTGGCGGCGAAGGCCGCGAACGTCTGCCCGGAAGCCGAAACCAGCGTGGCTCCGAAGTTACGATTCCCGAGCAGCGACAGCGGGAACATCGGTGCCGCACTGCGGGATTCGACGAATGCGAAGGCCAGTACCGCGGCCGCGCCGAGCGCCAGTGCGAGCACCGTGACGCCATCGGTCCAACCGTGCTCACCGCCGCGGATGACACCGTAGGTGACCGCTGTCGCCGCGGTCGCGAACGCGAGCATCCCCGGCACATCCACGGCCCGATCGGCCTGCCGCGGCGACGGCCGGAACACGATGGCGGTCAATACGATTGCCAACACCGCGATCGGCAGGTTGACGAAGAAGATCCACCGCCACGACAGCCCCTCGGTGAGCACGCCGCCCAGCACCACACCGATTCCGGCCGCCGCACCCGAGACCGCACCCCAGACGCCGAAGGCCACACCGCGGTCGCGACCGGTATAGGTGGAGTGCAACAGCGACAGCGTGGTCGCGAACATCGCCGCCCCGCCGACACCCTGAAGTGCCCGCGCCGCGATGAGACTTGGCGAGGAATCAGCGATCCCGCAGATCAGCGATGCGATAGCGAATACGGCGAGCCCGGCGAGATAGGCGCGTTTGGCGCCGACTCGATCGGCCAGCGAGCCGAGTACGAGCAGCAGCGCCGCCAAGGCGAGCGCGTATCCGTCCACCACCCACTGCAGACCGGAGAGTCCGGTACCGAGATCGGCGGCGATATCGGGGAGCGCGACATTGACGATGGTGACGTCGATGAGCAGCATCAGCGTGCCGAGGCACGCGGCGAACAAGGGGAGCCATTTCTTCACTGGAGCCTCCGGGGAAAAATGAACGATTTCGACGCTCAGCGTGCGCTAGGCATCGATATCCACATAGTCGTGCGCCAGTTGGCGCTATATTCCTCCTATGCATTCCGCCGATGCGTTGGAATCCTCCGTCCTGGATGTGCTCGACAAGCAGATCGTGCACGCGCTCGTGAGCGATGCCCGCATCGCGTTCGCCAAGCTGGGCGCCATCCTCGGGGTTTCGGAACAGACGGTGGCGCGCCGCTACCGATCGCTGCGCCAGCGCGGCATCTTGCATGTGTCGGGTCAGGTGAACGCCGTGCCGCTCGGGCACGCGCGCTGGGCGATCCGGCTGCGGACGACGCCGGACAAGGCGGTGCGGCTGGCCGAATCGCTGGCCCGGTTTCCTGATCTGAGCTGGGTGACTCTGTTGTCCACCGGATCCGAGGTGACCTGCGTGAGCCGCCCGCGCTCGGTCGAACGCCGCGACAAGCTGCTGCTGCAGACATTGCCGCAGGCCAGTCAGGTGATCGGGTTGACGGCGCACGAGGTGATCCACCGATTTCCGCTCGACGAGGAGTGGCCGCATTTCAGCCACCTGTTCACCGCGGCGCAGTTGCGCGAACTCGGGTCGCGGTCGACACCGGCCGATGCGGGACCGGAAGCGCCGGTGCGGCTTTCGGCCGAGGATGAGGCGATGCTGGCGATCCTCGGTCGTGACGGTCGTGCGCCCTATGCGCAGATCGCCGCCGAAATCGACTGGACCCCAACGAGAGTGGCGCGCCGCATGGCCGAACTCGTCGAATCCCGGGTGCTCTACTTCGATCTCGATTTCGCGGTCGAGCGCATGGGGTATGCCGTGCGCGCTGCGCTGTGGCTGCGCACCCGTCCGGCCGATCTCGCGGCGGTGGGCGCCGCGATCGCGACGCATCCGGAGACCGTATTCGTCGCCGCGACCACGGGGCCCACCAATCTGATGGTGTCGATCATGTGCCGCGATACCGCCCACCTCTACCGCTATGTCACGCAGCGGCTCGGCGCGCTCGACGGCATCGCCGATGTCGAGGTGACGCCCGCCCTGCGGGTCTTCAAGCAGGCGCAGACGCTGCTGGACAGTGATCGGATATCGCTCGCGCGGTGAGTCGGGCCGGTCCGAATTCGTCGTAGCGCGACGGTTGCCGTGGTCGGAGAAGTTGGATCGCGTGTTGTCTGGCGCGTCGCTTGACTCGAACATTTGTTCGTCTAGGCTTGGCGCCAGAACTTGTCGGTGCCGCCCTCTAATGTGGGCGCCAACCAAGAACGAGACTTACCCGTCGAAAAGGGGATCAGGATATGGCACCACAGGCGTACGACCGCGATAAGGCGCTCGAGCTGGCGCTGGCTCAGGTCGAGAAGAGCTTCGGCAAGGGCGCGGTCATGCGTCTCGGCGAGGAGGCCCGCCAGCCCATCTCGGTGATCCCGACCGGATCCATCGCGCTGGATGTGGCGCTCGGTATCGGCGGTCTGCCACGCGGCCGCATCGTGGAGGTCTACGGTCCGGAGTCCTCGGGTAAGACGACCGTCGCGCTGCACGCGGTGGCCAACGCTCAGGCCGCGGGCGGTGTCGCCGCATTCATCGACGCCGAGCACGCGCTCGATCCGGACTACGCCAGCAAGCTGGGCGTCGACACCGACGCGCTGCTCGTCTCCCAGCCCGACACCGGTGAGCAGGCCCTCGAAATCGCCGACATGCTGGTCCGTTCGGGCGCGATCGACATCATCGTCATCGACTCGGTGGCGGCGCTGGTGCCGCGCGCCGAGATCGAGGGCGAGATGGGCGACAGCCACGTCGGCTTGCAGGCGCGCCTGATGAGCCAGGCGCTGCGCAAGATGACCGGTGCGTTGAACAACTCCGGCACCACCGCCATCTTCATCAACCAGCTGCGCGAGAAGATCGGCGTGATGTTCGGCTCGCCCGAGACCACGACCGGTGGTAAGGCGCTGAAGTTCTACGCCTCGGTCCGCTTGGACGTGCGTCGCATCGAGACGCTCAAGGACGGCAGCGATGCGGTCGGCAACCGCACCCGCGTGAAGGTCGTGAAGAACAAGGTCTCGCCGCCGTTCAAGCAGGCCGAATTCGACATCCTGTACGGCCATGGCATTTCCAAGGAAGGCTCGCTCATCGATATGGGTGTCGAGCAGGGCTTCGTCCGCAAGTCCGGCTCCTGGTACACCTACGAGGGCGACCAGCTCGGCCAGGGCAAGGAGAACGCCCGCAAGTTCCTGCTGGAGAACACCGACGTCCGCGACGAGATCGAGAAGAAGATCAAGGAAAAGCTCGGAATCGGCGCCGACGTGACCGTGGACGGAGCGGCCGCCGAGGTCCCCGCCGATTTCTGATCCGATGAACACTCGGCGCCCAGCACCACAGACCGGTCGGCCCGTGCCCGATGAGGCGCGGCCCGACCCGGTGAACGAGGTCCGGCGCCGACTGAACGAACTGCTCTCCGCCTCGGGTCGCCCAGTTGTCCCGGCGCACACCGGATCTCGGTCGAGCAATTCCGAGTCGGGACGAGGTCGGCGGTCTGGGATCGACTCGGTGGACACCGGATCTCGATCGAGCCAGTCCGAGCCAGGGCGGTGGTCCGAGAAGGATTTGGAGACCGCCGATTTCCGGTCGGGGGAGCGCGGTCGGTGGTCCGAGAACGATTCGGTGGCTTCCGGGTTCCGGTCGGGAGAGCAGGGGAATAGACGAGTCCGGTTGGCTGAAGGTGGTTCGGCCGATTCGGACATCATGGGAACTCGGTCGAGCGCGCCCGATCCGCAGCGGGCGCGTTCGACTGGGTCCCGGCGCGGTCGCGGGCGGCGGAAGGATTTCCGGCGCAACGACTCCCAGTCGGCTGACTGCCAAAGTTCCGATGGCCGATGGGCGGACCCGGTGGCGGCCGGATCCGAGGAGGATGAGTTCTCGGCGGGCGCCGGTGCGAGCCGGTCCCGCCCGGAGCACACCTCCCAAGGCGGGACGGTCGAGCAGGCGAAGGAGGCGTGTCTTCGCCTGCTCGCCGTCCGCGCCCGCAGCCGCGCCGAATTGGCCCAACGTCTCGCGGCCAAGGGCTTCACCCCCGACATCACCGAACGCGCCCTCGACCGCTTCACCGAGGTCGGCCTGATCGACGACGCCGCCTTCGCCGAACAGTGGGTTCACTCCCGCCACACCTTCTCCGGCAAGGGCAAACAAGCTCTCGCCCAAGAACTCCGGCGCAAGGGCGTCTCCCAAACCGACGCCGCCCCCGCCCTGGAAGCCATCACCGTCGACGACGAACAACAACGCGCCGCCGAACTGGTCCGCCGCAAACTCCGCACCATCCCCCCGAACCTGGACCGCGACAAAACAATCCGCCGCTTGGTCGGCATGCTCGCCCGCCGCGGCTACAACCAATCGACGGCATTCACCGTAGTGAAGGCCGAACTCGCGCAGGCGCGGCTCGACACGTCCGATCTCGACTGAGCTTCCGCGGTGCCGGGTGGCCTGGCGTTGCGGTCGCTGCTGACCGAACCCCGCCTGGTCGCGCTGGCGGCGTCCGATCCGCTGGCCGCCCGCTCGACCTTGAGCCTGCCCGACCTCGGCGGCAGGACGCTCCCCGACGGAAGTTCCGCTGATCGAGACGGCCTCCCATCAATCCCCAACGCCCCAGAACTGCCACTCACCCGCCGTCGCCGCGTTCGTCCGCGCCGCCACATCCGTCGCGGCCGCCAATTACCCGTCCGACGCAATGTCCACGCCCACGTTCAACAGCGAAGCCGTGAACCTGTCCTGATCTGCTGTTGCCAACAGTGAGCCGTTTACCGCTCGACGCGGCATACTTGCAAACCCTCCGGCCGCGCCAGCGGTTGTCGCTGCTGGTGGCCCGGTCGGCACGACCTCCGCACCCAAATCGCGTGGCCCGCAAGCACCGGTCGACGCGCTGCAGCAACCTGTGTCGGCTGTCCGTGACGCGGAAGCCATGCTCGTCACCGCGAGCGGCCAGCGCCACCACCGGCCACCCGGTCGACGACTGCATAGCCTTGGTCCGGTGCGGCATCAGCCCGTACCCGGGCGCTGGCGCGAACGACGGTGCGCTCGAGCGGATCACCGCATCGAGCGCCCGCAGCTCCGTCTACCTGGTGGCCAGGTGGTCCTCGAATGCCGCAGCCGAACTCACGGCTTCTGGGTGATATCCATACCGGGAGTGGCGTCGGTCAGAATCGAATCGGCCGCGACGACCGCGGCCCCCTTCTTCCGCTTACGTGAACGCAACCGCTGCTCGAGCTTATTGGCCACGAACGTGAGTGTGCTGTTGAGCAGAATCATCACGACCGCGACCACCATCAGCGCGGGCACCGTATTTCGTTCGGCCGCACCGAGTTGCGAGCCCTGGCGCACGATCTCGAGGTAGGTGATCTGGTAGCCGAGCGCCGAGTCCTTCAGCGCGACAACCATTTGCGAGATCAGCGCGGGCAGCATCGCGGTAATCGCCTGCGGCAGCAGGATCAACCGCATCAGCTGACCCTTGCGCAGCCCGAGTGCCACTGCGGCCTCGGTCTGCCCCTTCGGCAGCGATTTGATGCCGGCGCGCACGATCTCGGCGATGACCGAGCCGTTGTAGACCGTCAGCGCGATCACCACGGCCCACAGCGCGAGCTGATCGACCTTGAACACCTTGTAATCGGAGAAGATCGAGAACAGGAAGATCATCAGGATCAGCACGGGAATCGCCCGGGACACCTCGACGATCGCGCCCGCCACCCAGCGCATCGCCCAGTGGTCCGAGAGCCGCAGGATGCCGAAGACCATGCCGATCACCAGCGCGAACACGATCGACAACACTGCCGCGACCAGGGTGCCACGCAGACCGGGCAGCAGGTAGGTCGTCCAGACGTCCGCCTCGATGAACGGCTTCCACTTCTCCGCGGTGAACTGCCCCTTATCGGCGAAGCCGCGGTAGAACACCCAGCCCAGCCCCAGCACCGCGAGAATCGCGATGACGGAATAGATTTGGTTCCGAAGGCGCGCCTTGGGGCCGGGCGCATCGAAAAGAACCGAAGCACCAGCGCTCATCGGGCCACCTCGAATCGCTTGGCCAGCCAGCCGAAGAACAGGCCGGTCGGCAGGGTCAGGATCACGAAGCCGAGCGCGAAGATGAAGCCGATGGTGATCAGCGCGGCCTCGTTCTCGTTCATCTTGGCCATCAGGGTCGCGGCCTCGGCCACGCCGATCGCCGAGGCGATCGTGGAGTTCTTGGTGAGTGCGATCAGCACGCTGCCCAGCGGGGCGATGACCGAGCGGAATGCCTGCGGCAGCACCACGATGCGCAGATTTTGCGTGAAGGTGAAGCCCAGCGAGCGGCCCGCCTCGGACTGGCCCATCGGCACGGTGTTGATGCCCGAGCGCAGCGATTCGCAGACGAATGCCGCGGTGTAGATGCTGAGTCCGAGTACGGCGTAGCGGAAGTTGTTCTGCGCCAGCGAGTTCGGGCCCTCCGGCGCCAGCTTCCAGCCCATGGTGGAGTACAGGCCCAGCGAGCAGAACACGATGATCAGTGTCAGCGGGGTGTTGCGGAAGATGGTGACGTAGGCGGTGCCCAGGAAGCGGGCGACCGGCACGGGGGAGACGCGCATCGCGGCCACGACGGTGCCCAGGATCAGGGCCAGGACCGCCGACGACGCGGTCAGTTTGATGGTCACCCAGAAGGCGCCGAGGACGTCATACCTCGATATCAGGTCGAACACGGCGGACGCGTCCCTCCGATCGGGGTCGATATGCGGCGGCCGGAGATCGTCCTTCCGCGCGCGATGTACAGGGAGTGCTCGTAGCGAAAATTGATCGGGTGGCCCGGTCCGGGCCACCCGATCAGGAATCTCAGTACCGGTTCACCGTCGGCGGCGTCGGTGCCTGGTAGCCGGAGCCACCGACCGTGCTGTCGAACGCCTTCTTCCAGGACCCGTCCTTGATCATTTCCTCGATCGCGTCGTTGACCTTGTCGCGGAGTTCCTTATCGCCCTTCTTCAGGCCGATCCCGTAGTTCTCCGTGGTGAACGGCGTGCCGACGACCTTGAAGGCGCCGGCGCTCTGCGCGGCGTAACCGGCGAGAATGATGTCGTCGGTGGTCACCGCGTCATACGAACCGGCCTGCAGGCCCTCGAGGCACAGCGAGTAGGTGTCGTTGGTCTGCAGCTGGGTGTCGGGGAAGTTCTTCTCGATGTTCTGCGCCGGGGTGGAGCCCTTCACCGAGCAGACCTTCTTGCCCTTGAGATCGTCCTTGCCCTTGATGCTGGTGTTGTCGGCCTTCACCAACAGCGACTGGCCCGCAACGTAATACGGCCCGGCGAAGTCGACCTTCTCCTTGCGCTTGTCGTTGATCGAGTAGGTGGCGACGATGTAGTCGACCTGACCGTTCTCGATCAGCGTCTCGCGCTGGGCCGACGGCGCCTCCTTGAACGTGATGTTCTCCGGCTTCACCCCGAGCTTGCCCGCGACGTACTTGGCGACCTCGACGTCGAAGCCGCTGTAGGAGCCGTCCTTGTTGCGGATGCCCAGGCCCGGCTGGTCGAATTTGATACCGACGGTGAGCTTTCCGTCCTTGGCGTTGTCGAGCGCGGACTTGTCGCCGCCACCGCCACAGGCGGCGGTCGTAGCGGCCAGCGTCAGGGCTATCGCCCCGATGCCGAGTCGAAGCGCACGGTTGATCCTCATCGAGTTCCTTCTCCCTCTGGTGGTTTCGATGGCCGAAGTCTTTACGGTTGCGGTGACCACTGGGTTCAGTGGCTCAGAATCTTGCCGAGGAAATCCTTGGCGCGGTCGGACTTCGGCGCGGTGAAGAACACTTCGGGTGTGTCGTCCTCGACGATCAGTCCGTCTGCCATGAACAGCACTCGGTTGCCCGCCTTGCGCGCGAAGCCCATCTCGTGGGTGACGACCAGCATCGTCATCCCTTCCTTGGCCAGCGACACCATGACGTCGAGCACCTCGTTGACCATCTCCGGATCCAGTGCGGAGGTCGGCTCGTCGAACAGCATCACCTTCGGGCTCATCGCCAGCGCGCGGGCGATCGCCACGCGCTGCTGCTGGCCGCCGGAGAGCTGCGCTGGATACTTGTCGGCCTGGTTGGCGATGCCGACCCGCTCGAGCAGTTCCATGGCGCGCTTGCGGGCGTCGTCCTTCTTCACCTTGCGGACCTTCAGCGGCGCGAGCATCACGTTCTCGACGATCGTCTTGTGCGCGAAGAGGTTGAACGATTGGAACACCATGCCGACATCTGCGCGCAGCGCGGCGAGCGCGCGGCCCTCGGCGGGCAGCGGTACGCCGTCGATGGCGATATCGCCGGAGTCGATCGGTTCCAGTCGGTTGATGGTGCGGCACAGCGTCGACTTTCCGGACCCCGAGGGGCCCAGAACGATGACGACCTGCCCCTTGGGGACTTCGAGGTTGATATCGCGCAGCACATGGAGTTCACCGAAGTGCTTGTCCACATTGCGCATCGAAATCATCGGCGCGCTCGTGGCGGTGCCGGTGGTCTCGGTGGTGCCCGTGTCGGAACTGTCTGCCCCGGTTTTGGCCAACCCGATTGTGTCGGGCGCGGCGGCATCGTCGGTCATGGTCCAAAACCTTAAGCGGAAAACGGCGATTTGCCCGGGTTTCGGCGACACACCGCCACGCCACGCCGAATCGACACGGGGATGTAACCGTCCGCCGCGAGTCACCGCGAGGCCTGGAGCCTGCGCCGATGCGCTGAAAACGCGCGTTGCCCAGCCCCGTACCCTGGATGGGTGGATTCGATCGGACAGGTGTTGTCTCGCGTACCTTCGGCCGAGGACGGCACCCGCAGTTACGAGGTCCGCACCTTCGGTTGCCAGATGAACGTGCACGATTCCGAACGCTTGTCGGGGCTGCTCGAGGATGCGGGTTATGTGAAGGCCGCGCCGGGTGCGACGGCCGATCTCGTCGTATTCAATACCTGCGCGGTGCGTGAGAACGCCGACAACAAGCTCTACGGCACCCTCGGCCACCTCGCGCCGATCAAGGCGGACCGGCCCGGTATGCAGATCGCCGTCGGCGGCTGCCTGGCGCAGAAGGACCGCGACACCGTCGTGCGCAAGGCGCCCTGGGTGGATGTGGTATTCGGCACGCACAACATCGGTTCGCTGCCGGTGCTGCTGGAACGCGCGCGGCACAACGCCGAGGCACAGGTGGAGATTCTGGAATCGCTGGAGGCGTTTCCGTCGAGTCTGCCCGCCAAGCGCGAATCCGCCTATGCCGGTTGGGTATCGATCTCGGTGGGCTGCAACAACACCTGCACGTTCTGCATCGTGCCGTCGCTGCGCGGCAAGGAGGTCGACCGCCGCCCGGGTGACGTGCTCGCGGAGGTGCAGGCGCTGGTCGATCAGGGCGTGCTGGAAGTCACGTTGCTCGGTCAGAACGTCAACTCCTACGGCGCGTCCTTCGCCGATCCCGACGAGGCGCGCGACCGTGGCGCGTTCGCCAAACTACTGCGCGCGGCCGGCCGGATCGACGGGCTGGAGCGGGTGCGCTTCACCTCGCCGCATCCGGCCGAGTTCACCGATGACGTGATCGAGGCGATGGCCGAGACGCCGAATATCTGCCCGCAGTTGCATATGCCGCTGCAGTCCGGTTCGGACCGGGTGCTCAAGGCCATGCGCCGCTCTTACCGCAAGGCGCGCTACCTCGGCATCATCGAGAAGGTGCGTGCCGCGATGCCGCATGCCGCGATCACCACCGACATCATCGTCGGGTTCCCCGGCGAGACCGAGGAGGATTTCCAGGAGACCCTGGATGTGGTGCGCCAGGCCCGGTTCACCAGTGCCTACACCTTCCAGTACTCCAAGCGCCCCGGTACACCGGCCGCGGATATGCCCGATCAGCTGCCGAAAGCCGTTGTTCAGGAACGCTATGAGCGGCTGATCGCGCTGCAGGAGGAGGTCTCCCTCGATGCGAACAAGGCGCTGGTGGGCACCGAGGTCGAACTGCTCGTGGCCGAGGGCGCGGGTAAGAAGAACGCCGCGACCGCCCGCATGAGCGGTCGCGCCCGCGACGGCCGGCTCGTGCATTTCCGTCCTGAAGGCGCGGCCGAGAAGATCCGCCCCGGCGACGTCATCACCGTCGACATCACCGATGCCGCGCCGCACCATCTGATCGCCGACGGTGCGATCAAGACCCACCGCCGTACCCGCGCGGGCGACGCCCACGAACGCGGCATCACGCCGAAGACCGAACCCATCGGCGTCGGCCTCGGTCTACCCCGCATCGGCGCCCCCGCACCGGAACCGGCCGCCTCGGGCTGCGCGACCGGTTGCGGCGCATGAGTGAGCGTGTCGGGGGAGCGAATCCGGAACCGGAGCCGGAGGACTCGGCGAGTACTACCGGACGTAGTGGGTCGGCTGCGGGTGCCGAAGGCGGTGATGGCACAGTGGACGCGGGCAACCACGGACCAGCCGAACGAAACGAGGGCTCAGTGAACTCGGTCGAGAGCAGCAACGATTTCGAGCAGTTCAAGGACGAACTCGATGCCGTCGAACGCCGCATCGCCGGCGAGATCGACCCGGGTATGCGCGCCATGGTGGTGGCGGGCGCGGTATTCCTGCTGCTGCTGTCGCTGGTGCTGCCGCACGCCGGTGGTGCGCGCGGGTTCGACGTGTTGCTCGGCACCGATGCCGCGCGCGCCGAGCACATCGGGCTGCCGTCCCGGGTGTTCGTCTGGTTCGCCGTCATCTTCGGCATCGGCTTCTCGCTGCTCGCGCTGATGACCCGCCGCTGGGTGCTCGCCTGGATCGCCGTCGCCGGTTCCGCCATCGGCAGCGTCTTCGGCGTGTTCTCCATCTGGCACCGCCAGACCCCCGGACTCGGCAACTACCACGGCGCGGGCCCCGGGTTCGGCCTGATCCTCGGCGCCATCGCCATCATCGTGCTGACATTCCACTGGATCCGCGTCGTGTGGAGCCGCACGGCGTTGCAGCTCGAGGCGGAAGAACAGCGCCGCATCGCCGCGGCGGCCGCCGAGGAACGTGACCGTCGCCGCCTCAGCGGCGATTCCTGAACGGCGCGATACATTCGCAGCCGCGTGCTCGGCTGACGCGGTGCGTCTGCGGGCTTACACCTCGAATAGTGAACAGCCGCACAGATTCTCATCGAGAACGTGTGCGGCTGCCGTCGTAGATATCAGCGGTTGCTGACCGCGCCCTCGGCGGCTTCGGCCCACTCGCGCCACTGCTTGGCCTGCTCGAGTGCCTTCTCCGCATCGCGCTTCTTGCCCGCGGCGGTTGCCTTCGCGGCCTGCTCCTCGAACTGCGCGACCCGCTCGCGGAACTGCGCGGCCCGGGCCATGGCCTCGGGGTCGGTGCGTCGCCACTGCGCGTCCACCGCATCGCGGACCCGCTTCTCGATGGTGCGCAGTTTGCCTTCCAACTCCTGGATGCGTTCGCGCGGCACCTTGCCGATCGCGTCCCACCTGTCCTGCAGGTCACGCAGCGCGGCGCGCGCGGCGTCCAGACCATTGGCCGGATCGATGTGCTCGTAGTGGTGCAGCAGTTCTTCTTTGGCGGTCGCGTTGTGCTCGAATTCGGCGTCACGCTCGGAGACGGCGGCGTTGCGCGCCGCGAAGAACACGTCCTGGGCGCTCTTGAACCGCCGCCACAGCGCCTCGTCGGCCTCGCGCGGCGCTCGGCCCGCGGCCTTCCATTCGGCGAGCAGATCGCGGAACACGCCCGCGGTGCCGACCCAGTCGGTGGAGCCGGAGAGTTCCTCGGCACGCACACACAGCTCTTCCTTGCGCGTCTTCGCGGCCGCCCGTTCCCGATCGAGTTCGGCGAAGTGCGCGCCACGGCGTCGGTTGAAGGCCTCCCGCGCCTTGGAGTAGCGCTTCCATAGCGCGTCGTCGACCTTGCGGTCCACCCCGCGGATGGACTTCCACTCGTCGAGGATCTCGCGCAGCCGATCACCCGCGGCCTTCCACTGGGTGGATTCAGTGGCGATCTTCTCGGCCTCGGCGCACAGCGTTTCCTTGCGTTCGGTGTGCTCGTGCCTGGTCTTTTCCTTCTCCTCCTTGGCGTGCGCGGCCGCCTCTTCGGAGTGTTCGGCGATGGCCTGCAGTCGCCGCGCGAGTCCGTCGATATCACCGATGACCGCCGCGGTGGGCAGTGATTCGGCGATGGCGACCGCGGCGGCCTTGGTCTTGCGGGCATCCGCGCCCGCGGCCAAGCGCGCTTCGAGCAGTGCCACCTCGGTGGCCAGATCGTCGAAGCGACGGCCGAAGTGCGCCAGGCCCTCGGCGGCGTCACCGGCCTGCCAGGAACCGACCACGTGTTCGCCATCGGCGGTCTTCACCCAGGCGGTGCCGTCGTCGTCGACGCGGCCCCACGCGCTGGGATCGCTGGCGCTCGGGACGGCGACCGGATGCGGATGTTGCGCGGTCGGACCCGGCATCGCATGCGGCTTGGGGTGGGCCGTCGGGCCGCCCGGTTTGGGGGCCGCGGCGGGTTTCGGGGCGGCGGAAGGTTTCGGGGCGGCGGCCTTCGGGGCATCCGAGGGAGGCGGCGTGCTGCCGGGGGTCGCTTTCGCCGTTCCGTTGCTCTCGCTCATTGCTCCTCGTCCCTGCCGCGCGTCACGGCTGCCTGGTTACGCCCTAGCTCATTCCATTGAACCCGGTCCGCGCCCTGTAAACCATCGATCAACGCCCTCCCACGGATGATTCACAGGGAAATCAACCCGTGATGACCTGGGTTGTAGCACCTCGAACACTATCAATCTCGGCCAAGTTTGCGGCAGAGACACTCGAAGCCGGACCTTCTAGGCGCGAGAGCGGCAGTGTGTATCGCTGCTTCGGCGAACGACTACGGTTACGACGTGTTCTCCATCGCGGCCCTGGTCCCGTCGCCGCCGATCCTGGTGCCCGAGCTCTGCGGCGATCTCGCGCACGCGGCCGGGGCGGATTCCGGCGACGCTCCCGCCGTGCTGCGCGCGGCCGCGTTGACCGCAGTCGGCGCATTGGCCGCAACGGCTCGGCACTGGACGGTCATCGGTGTCGGCGCGGATGTCCAGGTCATGCGGCCGGACGCGGTCGGCACCTTTCGCGGTTTCGGCGCCGATGTCCAGGTCGCGCTGTCCGAGGACGCGCTGTTGCGCGCGCGACACATGCCCGGCACAGCGGATCCGCAGCAGCCGCTGCCCGCTCTGATCGCCGGGTGGTTGCGTGGGCAGGTCGCGCCGGAGGCGGTGGCATCGATGACGCTCGTCGCCGCCGATACCCCGGCCGATAAGTGCGCCCGGATCGGCGCGGAGTTGCGTACCACCCTGGACAGCTCTTCGGAGCCGACAGGCGTTCTGGTGATCGCGGACGGTGCCGCGACGCTGACGCTCGGGGCACCGGGCTATCTCGACGAGCGCGCCGCCGATGTGCAGTCGGCGCTGGACCGCGCGCTTGCCGCGGGCGATACGGCCGGACTGCTGGCATTGGATCCGGAATTGTGTGCTGAATTGGTGCTGTCCGGACGCGCGGCCTATCAGGTACTCGCCGGATTGTTCACCGCCGATCCGCAGGCCCCTTCCGTCGAAACCCTGTACCGCGATGCCCCGTTCGGCGTTGGGTATCAGGTGAGTGTGTGGCGTCCGAATCGGTCGAGAGGTGACGGGTTGTGATCACTCCCGTCGCCGTCGTCGGCCCCACTGCCAGCGGCAAATCCGACCTCGGACTCGATCTCGCCGAACGACTCGGCGGCGAAATCGTGAATATCGACGCGATGCAGCTCTATCGCGGTATGGACGTCGGCACCGCGAAACTCCTTCCCGCGCAACGCCGTGACATCGCGCACCACCAGCTCGATGTCCTCGACGTGACCGAAACCGCGACCGTCGCGGCCTACCAGGCCGCGGCCAGCGTGGACGTGCGCGAGATCATGGCGCGCGGTCGCACCCCGGTCATCGTGGGCGGCTCGATGATGTACGTCCAAGCGCTGCTCGATGATTGGGAGTTCCCGGCCACCGATCCCGCGGTCCGCGCGCGCTGGGAGGAATTGCTGACCGAGCGCGGCGTGGTGGCGGTGCACGAGGCGCTGAAGCAGGCCGATCCGGCGGCCGCCGCGACCATTCTCCCCACCGACGGCCGCCGCATGGTGCGCGCACTCGAGGTTGTCGAACTCACCGGTCGCCCGTTCGCGGCCTCGGCGCCCGCCATCGGAAGACCGCGCTGGGACACCGTGATCATCGGCGTCGACCGCGCGACGGCCGAACTCGACGCGCGCATCGAACAGCGGACCGCGCTGATGTTCGATGCCGGTCTCGTCGAAGAAGTGCGCGGTCTCATCGACAAGGGTCTGCGCGACGGTGTCACGGCGCGCCGGGCGATCGGCTACGCACAAGTCCTGTCGTACCTGGACAACGAATACGACCTGAACCATGCACAGGAACGCACCCTGATCGGCACCCGGCGCTACGTCCGGCGGCAGCGCTCGTGGTTCCGCCGCGATCACCGGGTGCGTTGGGTGGACGGCGCCGATCCCGACCTGGTCGCGACCGTGCTGTCCCTGCTCGAGAAGGAACGGACGCCGCAGTGACACGTCGTGTGAGTACCCGCAATGCCTCCGTTCAGGTCTGGCAGGCGTACCTGAACAACCGCACCAAGCGGCACCGCGACGGTCGTTTCCTGGTGCAGGGCGTGCGTCCGATCACCCAGGCGATCGCCAACGACTGGCCGCTCGAGACGATGCTCTATCGCCTCGGCACGCCCGACCTGTCGAGTTGGGCGCGGGAACTACTGGACACCAGCGGTGTGCAGCAGGTCGGTCTGGTGCCGGAGCTGATGGCCGAACTCGGCGAAAAGTCCACCGGCATACCGGAATTGGTCGCGGTCGCGATCTCCCGGCAACCCGAGCTGGACACCTTCGAACCCGGTGAACCCGGTGACGCGGCACCACCGGTGGTGGTCGTGTTCGACCGTCCCAACTCGCCGGGCAATCTCGGTACGCTCATTCGCTCGGCGGACGCGTTCGGCGCGAGCGGCATCATCGTGTCCGGTCACGGTGCCGACCAGTACGACCCGCAGGCGGTGCGCGCGTCCACGGGTTCGCTGTTCGCCATGCCGGTATTCCGTGCCGCCGGGACCGCGCAGGTGGTCGAATTCCGCGACCGGCAGGTCCAGCGCGGGATCCCGACCCGCATCGTCGGCACCGATGAGGACGGCGCGCACGCGGTCTTCGACTACGACTTCACCGAAGCGACCATCCTGGTCGTCGGCAATGAGACCAGCGGTATGAGTGCGGCCTGGCAGGAGGCCTGCGACGACATGGTCTACATCCCGATGGGCGGCACCGCCAGCTCGCTCGGGGCGCCCTCGGCCGCCGCGGTGGCGTTGTACGAAATTTCGCGGCAGCGGCGAACGTTGGTCAGAGGACGATGAGCAGGGAGAATGCAGGCGTGGCTGATATCGAGTTCAGCAAGGGGCACGGTACCCAGAACGATTTCGTGGTGCTGCCCGATCCGCAGGTCCACTTGGATCTGACCCCGGACCGGGTCGCCGCGCTGTGCGATCGCCAGCGTGGACTCGGCGCCGACGGTGTGCTGCGGGTGGCGCGTGCGGGTGCGCTGCGGGATGCGGGTGTGCTGACCGAGATTCCCGAGGGTGTCGCCGAGTCCGACTGGTTCATGGACTACCGCAACGCTGATGGCTCGATCGCGGAGATGTGCGGCAACGGCACGCGAGTCTTCGCCCACTATCTGGCGGCGCAGGGGCTCGAATCGCGTGCGGACTACGTCGTCGGCAGCCGGGCCGGGGCTCGTCCGGTCACCGTGCACGCCGGTGACACGGTCCATGGCGAGGTGACCGTCGGTATGGGCGAGGTGCGCGAGCTGGGCTCGTCCACCGCGACCATCGGTGGCTGGGCGTTCCCCGGTATCGGCATCGATGTCGGCAACCCGCATCTTGCGTGTGTCGATTCGTCGCTGTCCACCGACGCGCTCGCCAAACTCGACCTCTCCGTGGCCCCCGGATTCGATCCGGACCTGTTCGCGCACGGTGCCAACGTCGAAATCGTGACCGGTCTGGTCGACGGCTCGGTCGATATGCGCGTCTACGAACGCGGCGTCGGCGAAACCCGTTCCTGCGGAACCGGAACCGTCGCCGCCGCGGCCGCCGCCCTGGCCGAAACCGGTTTCCGCATCGCCACCGATACCGGCGAGGTCCGCGTTCGCATCCCGGGCGGCGAAGTGACAGTCCGCCTCGCCGACGGCTCCGCCTGGCTACGCGGCCCCTCGGTCCTGGTGGCCTCCGGCCACATCGCCGCCGACTGGTGGCACAGCCTCTGAGGGGCGTCGCTCGACCGCTGAAGCCAGCCGCGCCCGACCGTGTTCGCAGGCTCAGTGAGCGCCTCGCACGGGCTGCAACGTCTGCGAGGCGCTCACTGCTTGTGCGGGAGTCCGGTGTCTGGGCTGGGCCTGCCGAGATGGCGGGCTTGCGGAGCCGCTGGCTGCGGGGATGCCGGAGCTGATGACACGCTCAGGTGACATAGGGCATGCGGATGGTCCGAGTTCTGCGGGGATCGCGTCGGTTACCTCAGGGAACTGGGTGGACGGGTGTCGCCCGGTGTTCGCCCTGCGAATATCCGAATGCGCGGGGTCGCCACAACGTGGGACGATGGACCCTGTATGACGAAACATGAGACGTTTGAATTCACCCCGTCGGCCGACGACAGCGAATTTTTCGATGCCGCTGATGACGCCACCGTCGAGGACAATGGCGACGTAGTGGCCGAGCACAAGGCCCGGATGAAACGTTCGGGTTGGACCGCTGATCCCACGGTCGGCGAGATGCAGCTCGACGAACGTAGCTCGCTGCGTCGTGTCGCGGGCCTGTCCACCGAGCTCACCGATATCACCGAGGTCGAGTACCGGCAGCTGCGCCTGGAACGGGTCGTACTGGTCGGGGTCTGGACCACGGGCACCGCCACCCAGGCCGAGGTGAGCATGGCCGAACTGGCCGCACTCGCCGAGACCGCGGGTTCGGAGGTCCTCGAAGGACTGATCCAGCGCCGTGACAAGCCGGACCCGGCGACCTACATCGGTTCCGGTAAGGCCGACGAACTGCGCGCTGTAGTGCTCGAGTCCGGCGCCGACACCGTGATCTGCGACGGTGAACTGACCCCGGCGCAGCTGACCGCGCTGGAGAAGGTCGTGAAGGTCAAGGTGATCGACCGGACCGCGCTGATCCTGGACATCTTCGCCCAGCACGCCACCTCCAGTGAGGGCAAGGCGCAGGTCGCGCTCGCGCAAATGGAATACATGCTGCCGCGACTGCGTGGCTGGGGTGAGTCCATGTCCCGGCAGGCCGGTGGTCGCGCGGGCAGCAACGGCGGCGTGGGTCTGCGTGGTCCCGGTGAGACCAAGATCGAGACCGATCGTCGCCGCATCCGTGAGCGAATGGCCAAGCTGCGTCGCGAGATTCGCGAAATGAAGACCGCACGTGACACCAAGCGGTCGCGCCGCAACTCCAGCGGCATCCCGTCGGTCGCGATCGTCGGCTACACCAACGCAGGCAAGTCCAGTTTGATGAACGCGCTGACCGGCGCGGGCCTGCTGGTCCAGGACGCGCTGTTCGCCACGTTGGATCCGACCACCCGCCGCGCCGATCTGGACGACGGCCGCGAGGTCGTGTTCACCGACACCGTCGGTTTCGTGCGACACCTGCCGACCCAGCTGGTCGAGGCGTTCCGGTCCACCCTGGAGGAGGTCGCCGGCGCGGATCTGCTGCTGCATGTGGTCGACGGCTCCGACACGCTGCCCGCCGAACAGATCAAGGCCGTCCGCGAGGTGATCACCGATGTGATCAAACAGTCGGGCACGTCCGCGCCGCCGGAACTGTTGGTGGTCAACAAGATCGACGCGCTCGACCAGATGGAGCTCACCCGGCTGCGCGCCATGCTCCCCGACGCGGCCTACGTCTCGGCGCACAAGGGCACCGGCATCGCTGAACTGCGTGAGCGCCTCGCCGAAGTGCTCGGCGGCCTGGACGTCGAGATCAGCGTGCTGCTGCCCTACACCCGCGGCGATCTGCTCGCCCGCATCCACGCGGACGGCCGGATCACCACCTCGGACCACGAGGAGGCTGGCACCCGCGTCCGCGCTCGCGTCCCGCACGCGCTGGCCGCGGCCCTGTCGCAGTACGCGCACGCGGGCGGTTCGTCGCACACCAACGGCACGGGCTCGCCCGAGACCGATGGTGGCTCCCACTGACCTGCTCGGCTTCGAGCGACTGGCAGCCGGTCGCCGTGAGAGGCGGAGGAGCACAGGCGATTTCGTTGCGCTATCGTCATCGAATCGACATCAGGAGGGTTCCATGTCGCATGACCACTCCGGTTCGGCCGATTCCGGTGATCGGCTGGCCGGTGATTCGCCGCGTGCCGCTGCGGTGCTGAGTGATGGTGCACCACTGTCGGTTTCGCTCACCGATACTGATATGCGGGTGCTCGACACCCTGTTCGCGCCGTTGCGTGCGTGGACGAGTCCGCGGTTCTACGGCCTGGAGAACATTCCGGCCGAGGGTCCGGTATTGCTGGTCGGCAACCACAACCTGATGGGCGGCATCGATGCGCCGCTGCTGCTGCCCGAGGTGCTGCGCCGTCGCGGCCGACTGATCCGCGGGCTCGCCGAGAACGTGCTGATGAACGTGCCAGGCATCCGCCAACTGCTGCACCACTTCGGCACCGTGCGCGGCAACCGCCGCAATTGCCTCGCGCTGCTGGCTCGTGGCGAGGCCGTCATCGTCTTTCCGGGTGGCGGTCGCGAAGCGGTGCGCCGCAAGGACGAAAAGTACGTGCTCAAGTGGGAGGGCCGCTCCGGCTTCGCGCATATGGCGATCGAGGCGGGCGCGCCGATCGTGCCGGTCGCGATGATCGGCGTCGACGACGCCTACGACATCGTCGTAGACGGCGACCACCCGGTCATGCGGCCGCTGCGCTGGGCCGTAGAGGCGCTCGGCCTGAACCGGGAGCTGACACCGCCGCTGATTCGCGGCGTCGGCCCGACCGCCATCCCGCGCCCCGAGCGCTTCTACTTCTCCGCCGGTGCGCCGATCGACCCCTCGCCGTGGCGCGACGCGGTCGATAAGCACGCCGCCGCGGTGGAATTGCGTGACGTAGTGCACAAGGAACTCGAGGAGGAACTGAAGTTCCTGTTCAGCGAGCGTGATCGGGATCCGGGCCGCACACTCTTCGGCAGGCTGCGCGGTCTGTTCTGAGTCTGCTCTCAGTAAATTGCCAGTAACTCTCCTTACCTTGGCCGAATGGCTGGAACGAGAGTGCGAATAGCGGCAGTAGCGGGTGTAGCAGCAGTTTTGGTAGGTTTTCCAGCCGCATCGGGCGGCTTCCTCGCGTCCGCGGTCAGCTCCATCGATCCGGTCGTCTCCACCGGCAAATTGCTCGCGTCGTCGCGCTCGTCCGACGGCTCCTTCGTCGCCGACGTGTCGGTACGGGACAAACGCAACCTGACTCTGCAGGTGTACTCGGCCGCCATGGACAAGAACGTCGAGATCCAGGTGCAGCGCCCCGCCGACACCTCCGTCCCGCGCCCCACCCTGTACCTGCTCAACGGCGCGGGTGGCGGCGAGGATTCGGCGACCTGGCAGGCGCAGACCAACGCCGCGCAGTTCTTCGACGACAAGAATGTGAATGTGATCACACCGGTCGGCGGCAAGTGGAGCTACTACACCGACTGGCGTGCGCCGGATCCGGTGCTCGGCGTGAACAAGTGGAAGACATTCCTCACCGAGGAACTGCCACCGCTCATCGACAGCGGGCTCGGCACCGATAGCACCAACGCGATCGCCGGCCTGTCGATGTCGGGAACATCGGTGCTGCAACTGCCGATCGCCTCGCCCGGCCTGTACAAATCGGTCGCCGCCTACAGCGGTTGCGCGCAGATCAGCGATCCCATCGGCTACAACTTCGTCAATACGGTGGTCGCGGCCGGCGGCGGCGATTCGGCGAATATGTACGGCCCGCAAGGTGATCCGATGTGGGCCGCGAACGACCCGTACGTGCACACCGACCAACTCCGCGGCCTGAACCTGTTCATCTCCGATGGCAGCGGCATCCCCGGCCAGTGGGACACCCTCAACGGCGCGCACGCACTACCCGGTGTCGGCGGCCTCACCAACCAGGTCGCCGTAGGCGGCGCGCTCGAAGCCGCGACCAACTACTGCTCGCACAACTTGCAGAACAAGCTCAACCAACTCGGCATCCCCGCCACCTTCGACTTCCAACCCACCGGTACCCACTCCTGGGGCTACTGGCAGGACGCACTGAAAGCATCCTGGCCCGTGCTGGCCCAGGGGCTGGGCCTACCAGCCTGAGCCTCCCAAGTCAGGCGGAGTGATCACCATGCGCTGGTGCAGGCGAACGTCGGCCCTGCATCAGCGCATTCTCGTCGGTGTTTGTCGGGAATCTCGATTGGATTGCCAGGTTGAGGGTGCTGGGGCAGGTGGGGGAAGGATTTTTGGGGCAGAAGTGAACGATGGTTCTCGTTGCGGGTACCGTGTGAGGGAACGACGGGTCGGTGTGGACCGGCCGTGTGGTCACTAGGAGGTTGGCGTGCAGCGCACACTGTTCGAACCCGAACACGAGCTGTTCCGGGAGTCGTTCCGCAAGTTTCTCGATCAGCACGTCGCGCCGAATCACGCGAAGTGGGAAGAGCAGGGCATCGTCGATCGCGATGTCTGGCTCGAGGCCGGTAAGCAGGGATTTCTGGGCATGGCCATGCCGGAGGAGTACGGCGGCGGCGGGGTGAAGGACTTCCGCTACAACGCGATCGTCGCCGAGGAATCCGTCCGTGGCCAGTACTCCGGCCTCGGCTTCGCCCTGCACAACGATGTGATCGCCCCCTACCTGCACGAGCTGTCCAACGAGGAGCAGAAGCAGCGCTGGCTTCCGGGCTTCTGTTCCGGCGAGATCATCACCGCCATCGCGATGACCGAACCCGGCACCGGCTCCGACCTCCAGGGCATCAAGACCCGCGCGGTCCGCGACGGCGACGACTGGATCCTCAACGGCGCCAAGACCTTCATCACCAACGGCATCAACTCCGATATCATCATCGTCGTCGCCCAGACCGACCCCGAAAAGGGTGCCATGGGCTTCAGCCTCCTGGTCGTCGAGCGCGGCATGCCCGGTTTCGAACGCGGCCGCAACCTCGACAAGCTCGGCCTCAAGGCGCAGGACACCGCCGAACTGAGCTTCACCGACGTCCGCGTCCCCGGACGCAATCTGCTCGGCACCGAGGGCATGGGTTTCATCCACCTGATGAACAACCTTCCGCAGGAACGCCTCTCGATCGCCGTCATGGCGGCCGCGGCCATGGAATCCTGCCTGGACATGACCATCCAGTACGTCCGCGACCGCAAGGCCTTCGGCAAGCCCATCGGCGCGCTGCAGAATACGCGCTTCGTCCTCGCCGAACTCGCCACCAAGACCACCGCCGTGCGCGTCCTGGTCGACCGCTTCATCGAAGATCTGAATGCGGGTCGCCTTTCCGTCGAAGACGCCGCCATGGCCAAGTGGTGGAGCACCGAGGAACAGGTCGCGCTGATCGACCGCTGCCTCCAGTTGCACGGTGGCTACGGCTACATGAAGGAATACCCCATCGCGAAGGCCTATATGGACGCCCGCGTCCAGACGATCTACGGCGGCACCACCGAGATCATGAAGGAAATCATCGGGCGTTCACTGAAACTGTCCTGATCCCAGTCGATTTCGACGTCGGCCGGGGCGCATACCGCGTCCCGGCCGGAGTTTCAGGTCCGCATCGCCATGGCGGAGAGCAGTTCGTATCCGACATGGGCGGCGGCGATACCGGTGATTTCGGCGTGGTCATAGGCGGGGGAGACCTCGACGATGTCCGCGCCGACAAGTTCGACATCGCTGAATGCGCGCAGCAGGTAGAGCAATTCGCGACTGGTCAATCCGCCCGCCTCGGGGGTGCCGGTGCCGGGGGCATGTGCGGGGTCGAGCACGTCGATGTCGACCGAGACATAGACCGGGCGGTCGCCGATCCGCGCCTTCATCCGCTCGACCGCCGCTGTGACACCGTCGATTTCGATTTCGGGCGCGGTGATCGTCGAGAAGCCGAGCATCCGGTCGTCGGCGAGGTCGCCACGACCGTAGAGCGGTCCGCGCGTGCCGATATGCATGCTCGCCTCGCGGTCGATCAGCCCCTCTTCCGAGGCGCGCCGGAACGGGGTGCCATGGGTGTAGGACGCACCGAAATACGTATCCCAGGTATCCAGGTGCGCGTCGAAATGTACGACCGCGACCGGTCCGTGCCGCCGTGCCACCGAGCGCAGCAGCGGCAGTGCGATGGTGTGGTCGCCGCCGATCGTCAGCAGTCGCGCACCGGTGCCGGTGAGCGCGTCCGCGCCGTATTCGATTTCGGAGATCGCCGCATTGATGTCGAATGGATTGCAGGCCAGGTCACCGGCATCGGCGATCTGCAGCGCGTCGAACGGGGAGATATCGAGTGCCGGATTGTAGGGGCGTAACAGCTTCGACGAGGTGCGCACATGACCCGGGCCGAGTCGGGCCCCTGGTCGGTAGCTCACGCCGGTGTCGAACGGAACGCCGATGATGGCGATATCGGTCGCGGTGACCTGATCAATGCGCGGCAGTCGTGCGAAGGTCGCCGGGCCGCCGAAGCGGGGGATGACGGTCGCATCGACAGGTCCGACAGTGGTCATTGTCGAATGCTCCTCTCGGGTGGGAAATGCCTCAGTCCGCGTAGTGCGGATCGATGCGGTCGAGCAGCCGCAGCAGGGCCGCCCAGGCCAGGTCGTATGCCTCGGTGTCGGCGAAATCGTCGCCGGTTTCGGTCCCGGCCAACTGACGTGCGCTGCGTTCACAGACCTGCGGTGGCGGCAGCGTGAGAGTTCCGGCGGCGGCGGCCGACACTTGGATCTCGCAGGCTCGGTTCAGATAGAACATGCGCAGGAATGCCTGTGCCGCAGTGGATCCGACGGTGAGCAGGCCGTGGTTGCGCAGGATCAGTACCGGGTGTTCGCCGAGGTCGGCGACCAGCCGAGCCTGTTCGTCGAGATCAAGGGCGACGCCCTCGTAGTCGTGATAACCGATCCGGCCGTAGAACTCCATCGACATCTGGTTGACCGGCAGTAGCCCCTCGGTGGTGGCTGCCACCGCACAGCCGGCCCTGGTGTGGGTGTGTAGCACACAGTGCGCGTCGGGCCGGGCGGCGTGCACCGCGCCGTGGATGACGAAACCGGCCGGATTCACCAGGTGCCCGGTGTCGCCTATCGGGTGGCCTGTCGCGTCGACGACCACCAGATTCGATGCGGTGATCTCCTCGAATAGTAGTCCGTACGGGTTGATCAGGAAGCGCGGGGCCGGTCCCGGCAAGCGCAGCGAGATATGGGTGAAGATCAGGTCCGTCATCCCGAAGTGCGCGACCAGTCGGTACACGGCCGCGAGTTCGCGCCGCAGCCGCTGTTCGGTCGCCGGAGTATCCAGCGTGGTCATCAGTAGTCCGCCTTGGCCGCGACCCGATGCTGGAAGAGCGCGGTGATCTGATCCCAGTGCGAGACCAGGTTCGTCGCATCCGCCGCGGGGGAGTTACGACCGATCTGCAGGCGGTGCAGCATCGGCATGTCCTGGTCGTTGACCTCCCACAGCACCTCGGTCAGTTGTTCGTGGGCCTGCGCGTATTCCGCACCGGCCGCGGACGAATCGACGAATACCGCCATATGCTCGATCGTCCGGTCGGGGGCGAAGGGATGAAAGCCGATCACCTGGAACCAGTCCGCCTCGAGGAATAACAGGGCATTGGGGAACACGCAGAAGATGTCCTGGTGTTCGAGCCGGTCGGCGGGGACGTCACCGAGCCATGGCAGGGCCCGATCGGTCTTGTCCGCCTTACCGATCGCCCCGTGCGGATAGGTGCCGCCCATGATGTCGGGATGCAACGCCACATCGTCGACGTCGAGCGAGGCGGTCACCGGGCCGACCTGCGGATGGACGAACGGCAGATGGTAGAAGTCGAGGAAGTTCTCGACGACGAGCTTCCAATTGGCGTCGACATCGTAGCGACGCTCCCCGGCCAGGTGGATCCGGTCGAAATCGATATGGGCCCAACGACTGAGGATCGGATCGAGGTGGTGTGCGAAATCGTCCGCGCACGCCTGCGGGTCGGTCTCGGCGGCGGACAGGTCGATGAACACCATGCCTGCCCAGACATGGCTGGCGACGGCGAGCAGGCCGAGCCGCTCGGCGATCGCCGGATCCACCTTCGCGCGCCGCTCACGGCCGTAATACGGTGCGGTGGACAGCTTTCCGTCCAGATCGAAAGACCAGCAGTGGTAAGCGCACTGGATCCGCCGAGTGACCACCACCGGTTCCTCGGTCAGGGCCATCCCGCGATGCCGACAGGAATTGTGGAAGACCCGGATCCGATCGTCGTCGCCACGCACGATCAGCAGCGGCTTGCCGCCGATCGTGACCGGGTGTATCGCGCCGGGCTCGTCGACCCAGTGTGCGTAACCGGCCCATACCCAGCCCGCGGAAAAGATCCGGTCCTGCTCGAGCGCGAACTCCGCGGTGCCGGTGTAGGCGCGGGCGGGCACGAGCGCACGGCCGATGGGCAGATCGGGCAGCGGACCGTCGACGACCACGTTCCCGGTCGATGTCATCCGCTCGGATAGCGGAAAGTGCATATCGCTCAACGTATTCCTCCTCGGGATGTGCTGACTCCGAACGCGGCGCTCGCCGCTAGCGACTGCTTGCAGGTCGCTCGAAAGGGTCGGCTAGCGACTGCTTGCAGGTCGCTCGAAAGGGTCGGCCGCGGCGAACGCCGCCTCGGCCCGGTCGCGCAAGGTCAGGGTGTCGGCCCACCGATCGGAGAGTTCGCTGCCGTCTCGATCGGTGATGGCGTACGGCGTGGTGCCCAGCTCGGTGCAGAACATCACCGGCTCTGGGCTCCCGTCGTGGTCGCGGCGTCGCAGGATGGCCGTGAAGGCGCGAATCCACCAGTCCTGGAACAGTTCCTCCCACGCGCGGTGTTGCGGAAAGCCCAGCGGGATCTGCACCTGGCAGCGGGTCGCGATGCGGCCTTGAACGGATTCGGCGCGCGCGAACAGTGCCTCGAGATGACCTTCGATCTCCGCGGTCGGCGGCAGCGGGAACTCACTGCCGCACACATAGTGGGACAGGTCGATCGCCAGCTTGACCTCGGCGTCGAGTTCGCGAAGCAGTCTGGTCGTCGTACGGATATCGTCGGTGAGCGTGTTGCGATGGGTTTCCAATTGCATCGCGACACCCGCGGCGGCGCATCTGCGGTGCCAGTGCAGCACCGTTTTCGAGACCGCTGCCAGGTCATGGTCGAACAGGCAGCCGCATACCACCATGCGGTCCGCGCCGATGGTGTCGGCATAGCGCAACGCGGCATCGAGATCGGCGCCATCGCGGATGAAGGCGAAGACGGCCGTGCGCAACCGGTGTTCGCGCAGGGCCGCGAGTTCGTCGGCCTCGGGCCGCCCACGCGCACCGAGATCGACTGCGACACCGTCGAATCCGGATTCGACAAGCCGATCGAGTTGTTCGGCGATGGTCCACGGGCGCGGCGCGTGCCATGGCAGATCTTCCATCGCCCATAGGGAATTGAACATCTCGAGACGCACATGCCCACCCGTCGCCCGGCCACCACCCCCCATCGAATCGCCGCGCGATGCCGCACGCCCACCCGTCGCCCGGCCGCCACCCCTCATCGGATCGCTGCGCGATGCTGAACTCATAGGGTCACCGCGGTAGGTTCGGCGACGGGGTGCAGGGGGCGGCCGGTGCGATACCACTGCACCACATTGCGGGCCTGGGTCAGGACATAGTCGCGTGCGGTCGCATCCGAGAGGTAGGCCACATGCGGGGTCAGCAGGACATTGGGATGTTCGGCGAGCCGATCACCGGCCGCGGGCGGCTCGGTGTCGAGCACGTCCAGCGCGGCACCGGCCAGGTGGCCACTGTCGAGTGCGTCGGCCAATGCCGCTGGATCGACGATGCCGCCCCGGGAGACGTTGATCAGCCAGGACCCGGGGCGCATCCGCATGATCATGTCGGCGTCGAACAGCCGCTCGGTGCTGGTATCGAGCGGCAGATGGATGGAGACGAGATCGGACAGGGCGACGACCTCCGCCAGCGATGCCGCGGTGACACCGGCGGGCACCGCGCGTCCCGAACGGTCGTGGCCGAGAATCGATGCCACCGAACCGGCGGCGAGTTCGGCGACCGCGGCGCCGATCCGGCCGAGCCCGACCAGACCAACGGTGAGCTCGGACAGTCGGCGCGGACCCGACGCGGGCCGGTCCAGCCAACCGCGGCGGCCGTGCAATGTGAAGAAGTCGAGGCGACGAACCGCCGCCAACGCGAGTGCCCAGGTGTGCGTGGCGACTTCGGCGGTGGCGACGTCGCCGACGGTCGCGACCCAGACGCCCTTGGCCGCCGCCGCATCGATGTCGACGGCGTCGAAGCCGCGCGAGAGCATGGACAGGATCCGCACCCGGGGCAGGCGGGCCAGCAGGTCCGCGTCGATCGGCGCGTAGCCGATCAGCAGCGCGGTGGCGTCGGCGGCCGCCGCGGCGATGGTATCGGCGTCGCGGGTTTCCAGCACCCGCACCTCGAAACCTGCTGTCTCCAACAGGGTTACGCCCACAGCCGGGTCGAGGTCATCGAGATCGGTATAGACCGCGATCGGAGCTGGCATCAGTGAATCCGTTCCGGGTCAGTGAACATGGGACAGGAACGCGCGGGTTCGTTCGTGCTCGGGCTGGGTGAAGAACTGCTCGGGTGGCGCCTGTTCGACGATGACGCCGGAGTCGAACAGGGCGACCTCGTTGGCGACCCGCCGGGCGAATCGGGTCTCGTGGGTCACCACGATCATCGTCATCCCCTGTGCGGCAAGGTCTTCCATCACCGAAAGCACCTCGTTGACCAGCTCGGGGTCGAGTGCGGAGGTCGGTTCGTCGAACAACATCACCGACGGTTCGAGGACCAGCGCCCGCGCGATCGCGACCCGTTGCTGTTGTCCGCCGGACAGTTCCGAGGGATAGTGCCGCAGATGTCCGGTCATGCCGACGCGTTCGAGCATGGTCTCGGCGCGATGTGCGGCCTCGGCCTTGCGCAGGCCGTTCACCGCGGTCAGGCCGAGCGTGACGTTGTGCAGCACATCGAGGTGGGCGAACAGATTGAAGCGCTGGAAGACCATACCGATATCGGTGCGCTGGCGCGCCAGCCGCCGCTCGGGCATGGCCACCGGATGGCCGGTACGGCTGGTCTCGACGCCGATCTCCTTGCCGTGCAGCAGGATCGAGCCACCGTCGGCGGGCTCGAGCAGGGCCATCAGCCGCAGTATCGTGGATTTGCCGGAGCCGGAGGGGCCGAGCACGGCCTTGACCTCTCCCGGCGCGATGGCGAAATCCACGCCGTCGAGGATGAGGTTGTGGCCGTAGCTCTTTCGCAGTGCGATCGTCTGCAGCAGTGGTGTGCCGGTCATGCGGGCACCGTGTCCTTCCGGGGGAGGGGCGTACCCGAGGAGACCCAGCGGTAGCGGCGCTCGATCAGGCTCTGCACACCCATCAGGGCGCTGACGATCACCAGGTAGTAGACGAGCGCCGCGGTGTAGTACTCGGCATACCGGAAGGTCACCGAGACGCCCACCTGTGCGGTCGTGAGCAATTCGCGCAGCGAGATCACCGAAGCCAGCGAGGTGTACTTGAGCATCGCGATGAACTCGTTGCCGGTCGGCGGCAACGCGACCTTGACCGCCTGCGGCAGTACGACTTTCAGCAACACCTGATGCGGACGCAGTCCGACCGCTCGGGCGGCGAGATGCTGTCCCTCGTCCACGCTCAGCAGTGCCGACCGCAGGATCTCCGCCATATAGGCGGCCTCCACCACCGCGAAACCGATGAAGGCCGCGATGAAGGGGGTGAACCAGTTGTCGCGCAGTCCCGGAAACAGTTGCGGCCCGGCGTTCCAGATGATCAGTAGCACCAACAGTGTCGGGATGGCACGGAAGAACCACACATAGGCACCGCCGAGGGCGCGCAGGGTCCGCACCTTGCTGATCCGGGCGAGGGCAACACCGAAGCCGAGTACGGTGGCGAAGATCATCGAGACGACCGCGAGTGCGACCGAAAGCCAAGCACCGTGTAGGAATTCGGCCGAGGTCAGAGCCTGGACGAAGATATCCCGATCGAAGGTCACTGTGCTGTTCCGGGACGGATACGGGCGGGATCGAGCCCATACTTGGTGGCGATCTTCGCGAGGGTGCCGTTCTCGGTCAGTGTGCGCACGGCCGCGGCGACCGGCGCGCTCAGCGGCGATCCCTTCTTGGTGAAGACGCCGAAAACCGTTTCCGCGGTGAAGACACCGGGGACCGCGGTCAGGGTGCCGCCGGATTTGGCGACCATATCGACCACCGCGACATCGGTCTCGATCAACGCGTCCGCTTTGCCATTGGTCACCGCCGCGACCGTTTCGGCGGTCTTGGGGTAGGCCTGGATGGTGATGGTGGACTTGCCCGCGGTCTTGAATCTGTCCGAAAGCTGTTGCAGGGTTTTCTCATTGGCACCGCCGCCCTGGACGGCGACGGTTTTGCCGGACAGGTCCTCGGCGGTGGCGATCCGGGCTTCGCCACCGCGGACGATCAGCCCCGGTCCGGTCGCGAGGAATGGCGCCGCATCGGCGACCGCGGTGCGTTCCGGGCTGACGTAGAGCGCGGACCAGAGCACATCGCACCGCTGAGCCTGCAGCGCGGGCATGAGCCCGTCGAACGAGGTGATCTGCCAGCTCGCCCGCACCTGCCACAGATCGGCGAGTGCGCGCGCGGCGTCGGAGTCGAAACCCACCGGGTCGGTGGTGTTCCCGTTCTCGAAGTACTCCATCGGCGCGTATTCGGGATCGGTGCAGATCCGGATCTCACCGCCGCGGATCAGTCCGGCCGGTGCGGCTCCGTTGGCGGCACTGCCCTGCGAACCGCTCCCGCAACCGGCGATCAGCAACGCCACACCGGTTCCCATGGCTACCAGTCCCAGCTTTTTCATCTGCTCAATCTCCTGCCAGTGCGGCGGCGTTATGGTCAACGTTCCCGCGCTGATTGATGCTCGTTCGACTGAGATGAACGATAGAAACTGCGATAGGTTCAGTCCAGATGACAAAGTGAGCGATGAGCACCACAGTTTGATGTTCTGGAAACAAGTGCCAGATATGTTGTGCGAAAGCCTCTCCATAGAAAGGGAAACCTGATGATCGGTAAAGCAGAAATGGTCTGGAAGTCGATTGTTAAGTTCCGATGACCGCGTCCGCAATATCGGGCACCCACACTCTCGACGCCCGCATTCTCGAGGAACTGCGTATTGATGGGCGGATCGGCCGCAACGAGCTCGCCGCGAAACTCGGCGCATCCCGCCCGACGATCTCCAAACGGCTCAACACCTTGTTCACATCTGGTCGAGCACAGGTGGTCGGCATCGTCCATCCCTCGACGATCGGGCTGGAAGCGCTCGCGCACGTGTCGATCAGCGTCGATCAACCGGTTCGGCAGGTCGCCGGGCGGGTGGCCGCATTGCCCGATATTCCGTATGTGTCACTGACCAGCGGCCGGTATCCGCTGGTCGCCGAGATCCGCACGCAGGGCCCGCCGCAGCTCGCGGCCACCCTCGACCAGATCCGCAGCATCGACGGTGTGCGCGACACCAATACGCTGTTCTATTCGGACCTGATCATTGATGTCGGCCGACCGGAGCGGGCGTCGGCGGCCTCGATCGACGCGCTGGACAACCGTTTGCTCGAGGTACTGCAGGAGGATGGGCGCGCGTCATACGCCACGCTCGCGGCGGCGGCGGGGACCTCACCGGGCACCGCGCGGCTGCGGGTCAAGCGCCTGATCGATGAGCACATCGTCCGTGTCGCCGCATTGTCCGGAGCGGGCCACGGCGATACGGAGTACGCGGTCGGATTCGGCGTGCGAGCCAGTGGCCGCACGGCGGGTCTGGCACCCTTGCTTGCCGAACTTTCCGGCCTGCGCTTCCTTGCCGCGACGATCGGGCGGTTCGATCTGGTCGGCACGGTGCATGCGGCCGCGCTGGCGGACGTCGTCGCCGCCCTCGATACGCTGCGCGCTTTGCGCCCGGTGCTCGAAGTCGACAGCTGGGTGCATCTCGTCACGGTGAAAGAGCGGTACAGCAACGTGCCGCCGTTGCCAACGGTCCGCCCGGAGGAGCTGTGAGCACGTCGGTATCCTTGCCGTTCGCGTCGATCCCGGTGCGCGGACGCGTCGCGGTTGCGGCTGCGGTTCGCGGGGCATCCGATGAACTCGCCGAGGCCGTGCTGACCACTGTGCTGCTGGCCGGGGTCGTCACCGGCGGCACCGTACTGGCTCGGGGACCCCTGCGAGTGCCGGAGCACATCGTGCGCAGAGTGCGTCGTTCGGTCGCTGACACGGGTGCGTATGTGGTGTCGTCCGCCGCCGGCCTGACCGCGACATCACGCGCGACCGGGGGTGAGCTGGCAGCGTTTCGGTGTACGGTGCCCGCGCATTTGCTCGCGCTGTACGCGGTCGCGGCCGCTCGCGCATCGGGCGCCTGTGTGCTCACCCGGTCCGCGGGCAGCACGGCGGCGGCCGAATTCGCTCGGCTCGGTCTGCGTGCCAGAGGCGATGGCTGTTCGGTCGTAGTCGAACCCGGTTTTGTTACCGAACATGGGATCATCGGCCACGGCGGTGATGTCTACACCGTCCTGTCGGCGCTGCTCATCGGTCTGCTGCGGTCCGACACCCAGATCATCGATACGGTGCCGCTGGACGAGCGGCTGCCGAACTTCCTCGAAAGCTGGTCCGCATTGCTGGTCGCCGACGAATTCCTGCTTCCCGGAAGTGCTCTCGTGCCGTCGGACTACCTGCGCCGGCCCTGATCCACGCGGCGGCCCGATTCGCGTGCCTCGATTGTCGACCTCCACAGAGTGAACTGCGAAAAGAGAGTAGAAAGTACTCAATTCCGGGTTCGTACGGACCTTCGGCCGCGGGGGGTGGGATTCGTAGGGTCGAAGAGTGGAATTTGGGGGCGGAGGGCTCGGTCCCTCGACAATTCGGACTCGCGCGGAATTCGCGAGCAGTCTCTCGGCGTTGCGTATCGCGGCGGAACTGACTGTGCGGCAGGTGGTTGAGCGATCGGGGTGTCCGCAGGGCACGCTCAGCGGCTGGTTCGCGGGCCAGCATGTGCCGACCGATGCCAACGAGAAGATGTTTCGCGCAGTGCTTTTCGCGTGTGGCGTCGAGGCACGGCTCGAGCAGGAGCCATGGCTGGTCGCGGTCCGGCGCGTGCGCGGCACGACCGGGCGACGCCGCAGGGAGGACGAAAGTCCCTATCGGGGGCTGGAGGCATTCCGATCCGATGATGCCGGTTGGTTTTTCGGCCGCGGGGATTTGACCGCGGAGTTGGTCGGCAAGGTCGAGGAGTTGTTGCGGTCGCGGGGGCGGCCGCGAATTCTGTTCGTCATCGGGGCATCCGGGTCCGGGAAGTCCTCGTTGCTGTGGGCCGGGCTGGTGCCCGCGCTGGCGGAAGAAGGGTTGGCGGCGAAAGTCGTTGTGCCCGGTCCGCATCCGATGGCGGGGCTAGCGGAGGTCGCCGAGGTGGTCGTGCTGGACCAGTTCGAGGAGACGTGGACCCAATGTCAGGACGTGGGTGAACGGGCGCTGTTCCTCGAGGCGATCGCCGATCACCAACGCACCAGAACGGTTTTCGTGCTCGGTCTGCGCGCGGACTTCTATCGCCATGCCGCCGAAGAGTCGATATTGCACGGCGCACTGGCCGCGAACGCGGTGCTGGTTCGTCCGCTCAGCCCGGAGGGTGTTCGTGAGGTCATTGTCGAACCCGCCCGCAAGGCCGGGTGGACAGTGGAGGAAGACCTGGTCCAGCTGCTCATGCTGGAACTCGCCCCGCGCGGTTCCCGTGCCGCACATGATGCGGGCGCGTTACCGCTGCTGTCACACGCACTCCTGCAAACCTGGCAGCGCGGCACCCGGCGGCGGATGACGGTCGCGGACTACAACGCGGCGGGCCGCATCGCCGGTGCCATCCAGCGCAGCGCCGACGCGGTATACACCGAACTCACCGGTCCGCAGCGCCAGATCGCGCGGCGCACCTTCCTGCGCTTGGTGACCATCGACGACGAGTCGGTTACCCGTCGCCGGGTGCATCGTTCGGAATTGTTCTTCGACGACGACACCGCGGCGGATGTGAACGCCGTCATCGATCTGTTCTGCGCCCAGCGTCTGCTGACCTGTGAAGAGGAGACGGTCGAGATCACCCACGAGGCGATCATCGGCGCGTGGGATCGGTTGTCGGACTGGGTGGACAGCGATCGCGGCGGGCTGATCGTGCATCGCAGGCTCACCCATGCGGCGCAGGTCTGGTACGACAGTGGTCGCGACGCAGGTGAACTGCTCGGTCCGGCGCGACTGCCGCTGGTACAGGAATGGGCCACCATCGGTGGGCATACACGCGATCTCAACCAGCGCGAACGGGACTATCTCGCCGCCAGCGCGGCCCAGCAGGAGGCGGCGATCTTGGCGCAACGCCGTCGCACGCGGAAATTGCAGCGGCTGGTCGCGGCGTTGGCGGTTGCCTCCGTGGTGGCTCTGGTGCTGGCACTGGCGGCCTACACCCAGCAGCGCAGCGCCACTCGAGCGCGCGATACCGCGATGTCGCGGCAGGTCGCGCTGCAGGCGGTGCGCCTGCGGGACAAGGATCCGGCGTTGTCCGCGCAACTGGCGTTGGCGGCCTATCGGGTCGACCCGACGGTGGAAGCGCGCTCGGCGCTGCTGGATTCGACCGCGGTGCATACTCCGGTTCGGTTCGTCGGGCCGCGTGCAGGCCGCACGGTCGTGGCCACCGATTCCGGTGGCACACTGCTGGCCATCGGCGCCCTCGACGCGACGGTCACCTTGTACCAGGTGGACGGCGGCACCACTCCGGCCACCGAGGTCGGCCGGATTCCGGCGCCCACGGGTGCGGCCGGTCCGCAGCCGATGATGCTGGAGATCGGTCCGGGTGACGACGTGCTCGCCCGGATCACCACCGGTCGCATCGAACTGTGGGATATCTCCGATCACCGCGCACCGCATCAGCTTTCGACCATTACTACTCCGGGAGTCACCCATACGAGCGTGGCGTTCAGCCCGGACCGACGCCAACTTGCCGCGGGTACGACGGAGACCGGCCTGGCCAGATGGGATATCGCCGATCCGAGCCATCCGGCCGCATTGCCCGCGCTCGTACTGCCCGCCGGATCTCCGGTGGCGGCCTACAGCCCCGACGGCACACTGCTCGCGGCGGCGGGACCCGAAGCGTCACTACGGATATGGCGGCTCGCCGGGGCATCGGCCGAGCAGGTCTACGACCGCGCCGCGGACGGTTCGACGGCACATGCGCTGGCGTTGCGATTCAGCCCTGACAGCAAAACCCTGGTCGCGGGCGGCAGATCCCGCGAAGTATTGCGCTGGCGACTCGACGACCCAGCCGCACCGACAGAGTTGCCCCGATTGCGCGGATTCGACAGCTACATCAACGATCTGACCTTCAGCCCCGACGGATCCCAACTCGCCGTGAGCAGTTCGGACCACAGCACCCGCATCTGGAGATCCGATACCGAATCGACCGAGCCCGAGCTGATCCTGCCGAATCTGGCGATCGTGGTTTCGGTGCGCTACGCGTTGGGCGGGCGCATGGTCATCACCGGCGACGAGAGCGGGGTGGCGCACCTGTGGCCCCTGCCGGGTCCGGTGCTGCGCGGTGCGCAGAGCACGATTTACCAGACTCCGTTCGATCGCGGCGGCACCAAATTCCTCGCGGGCACCGGCGCGACCGACAGCCATCCCCGCATCTGGGACATCACCGACCCGGCCGCACCGATCGGCTATCCGCGGCTCGGCGTCGGCGACGGCGAAAAGACCTGCGGTGCGGTCGCGTTCTCCCCCAACGGCACCCGCGCCGCCATCGGCACCCGCACCGGCCGGATCTATCTCTGGGATGTCCGCGATCCACGCCAGCCGAAGATGCTGCCGCAACCGATCTCGGCGGTCGATGGCATCGTCGCCGCGCTCGTCTACAGTCCGGACGGATCCGTGCTGGCGGTCATCGGGCAGGACAGTCCGATCGCGACACTGTGGGACGTCGCCGACCCGGCCGCACCACACCCCCGCGCGGCCATTGACCTGAAATCGGCGCTGCCGAATCTGGTCGCGATCGACCCGACCGGCACCTTGCTCGCCATCGCCACCACTGATGACGTCGTCCGGATCTGGGATATCCGCCGCCCCGGCGAGCCACGGGAACTGCCGTCGCTCACCGGTTTCGACAATGACGTCACCTCGGTGGCGTTCAGCCCGCGCGACCGGATGATCGTCGCGGGCAGCACCGACCACACGGCCCGACTGTTCGACCTGTCGGATCCCGAGAAGCCGCGCCACCTCGGCACTCTCGACGGACCCCCGGATCCGGTCATCACGGTGAACTTCAGCCCCGACAACCGCTACGTCGTCGGTGGCGGCGAGGGCAGCGATATCTGGATCTGGGACGTCAGCCGACCCGATAGGCCACGCCGCGTCGTCGTGCTGACCGCCTACACCGGCCGGGTGAACGACGCGGGCTACGGACTGGACGGTCAGCTGCTCATCGGTGCCGGTCCCGACAAGGTGGTGCGGCTGTGGATGGCAGATCCGGATCGCGTCGCCGCGACGCTGTGCGATAGCGGGAGCACCGGTCTCAGCGCAGCCGAGTGGCAGCGTTACCTGCCCGGCGTGCCATCCCGACCGCTCTGTCCGACACGCTGAGCCCGCCGCGCAGCGGCCGTATGGACCTTGTATGGACTGTTCCGCGCCGCGTAACCGCTGGTCGGACGATTGCGGAGCATCACTTCCGATCAGGGACGAACCACTATGTCGATACTGCTGCCAACCCTGCCGACCGACTACGCACCCGGCTTCCATCGAGCGCTTGCCGTCTTCCATCGCGCTGCCCGGCAAGTGCCCGCCTACGCGGACTTCCTCGCCGCACACCACGTGCGGCCCGCCGCCATCCGCACCCCCGCGGACTTCGCGGCGGTACCCGTGATGACCAAGGACAACTATCTGCACCGCTACCCACTGGATCAATTGCTGTGGCGCGGTGACATCACCAGGGCGGGCACCTGGTCGACCAGTTCGGGTTCCACCGGCCGCCCGACCTACTGGCCGCGCGATGTGCACTCCCTCGACGAGAGCACCGAACTGTACGACCGAATCTTCCGGCAGAGCTTCGCATCTCAGCGCCGCTCGACCCTGCTGGTTATCGGCTTCGCCATGGGCAACTGGATCGGCGGCACCTACACCTACACCGGCGCGCTGGCACTGCGCCGGCGCGGTCATCGCCTGTCGGTCATCGCACCCGGCATCGATGCCGAGGCGATCCTCGACAACATCGCCACCCTCGGTCCGCGCTACGACCAGGTAGTGCTGGCCGGATATCCGCCGTTCGTCAAGGATGTGCTCGACCGCGCGCCCGCTGAGGTGCGGCGCCAGGATCTGCGAATCCTGTTGGCGGGTGAGGCGATCACCGAAACCTGGCGCGACTGGGTACTCGATCGCATCGGCAAATCCGGCGACCCGACCGCGACATGTTCGATCTACGGCACCGCCGACGCGGGCATCATGGGCCATGAGACCGCCACCACGATCGCCGTGCGCCGCTCGGCCGCCGCGAACCGGGAACTCGGCGACGCGCTGTTCGGCGACGGGGAGGTCCAGCCGACCTTCGTCGAATACGACAGCGACTACCGCTTCACCGAACTCGACGCCGAGAACCACTTCCTGTTCACCATCGATACCGCGATCCCGTTGGTGCGCTACCGCATCAACGATCAGGGTTCGCTGCTGTCGGCCGCCGAACTCGCGAACCTGGTCGGTGCGGCGGCGGTGCGGACCTCGACCGACTCGTGCGGGTTCCTCGCGCTGCACCGCCGCACCGATATAGCCGCCTCCTTCTATGCGCTCGAGATCTACCCCGACAGCGTCCGAATGGCCTTGGAACGCCCGGATATAGCCCCAACGGTGAGCGGAAAGTTCGTACTCGCCACCAGAACCGGCCACCACTTCGAGCAGACCCTCACGCTGCGCGTCGAACTGCGGGCAGGCGCGCACCCGATCGAGGGGTTCGAGGTGCGACTGCGGCACGCGGTGATCGACGCGCTCGAACGCACCAGCACCGAATATCGCCGCCTGCGTGCGGCGCTGGGCGCGGCAGCCGAACCGGAGATCAGTCTGCAGCCCTTCGCATCACCCGGATTCGAAACCGATATCAAACATCGCTGGACGGAGCGCGCGGCATGATCGAGATCCTGCACCCCACTACGGATTCCGCGCGGATCGCGGAATTACTCGATTCGGGATTCCGCTACGTCGACGCGTGGGCCGGCTCGCTGGCCGAGCTGGTCGTCCTCGACCAGTTCCACCTCGCCGCCGACACCCCGGAGGCCCGCGTCGAACGGGCGAATCATATTGCCGCGCTCCGCTTCGATGAACTCGCCGCGCGCTACGTCGTCTTTCCCTGGCGTCGCACCGTGGTGAAGATGCCCGATACCGAACAATTCTGGCGGCTGCGCACGGCCCGCAACCGATATCTGGTCGATATCGGGGAGCAGCGGACCTGGTCGGAAGCCTTGATCGGCATCGCCGGGCTCAGCGTCGGTGCCGCGGCGCTGTCGGTCTGCTCGCTCACCGGGGCGCGGCGCTTCCGCCTCGCCGAACGGGACACGCTCAGCGCGACCAATCTGAACCGTTTGGCCGCCTCGGTGTGTGACCTGGGGGAACCGAAACTGCTGCTGGCGCAACGCCGCACTCTGGAGATCGATCCGTACACCCGGATCGACGCCTTCCCGGACGGTTACGCACCCGAGGTCGCCGACGCCTTCCTCGGTGGTCACGGCACCGACCGATTGGCGGTGCTGCTCGAGGAAATGGACGACCTGCCGATGAAGTTCGATATCCGGCGCCGGGCCAAGGCCGCCAGGATCCCGGTCGTCATGGTCACCGATAACGGCGACAATGTGCTGGTCGATATCGAACGCTACGACCTGGATCCGGCGTACCCGATCCTGCACGGCCGCGCCGAATTCGCGGCCCGCTGGTCGCTTGCCGAACTCGGCGATCCGGCGCGGCGGCTGCGGTTGGTCGATGCCATTGTCGGCAGTCGCATCACACCGCGCATGCGCTATTCACTCACCCAGGTGGGGCGCACACTGCCGACCTGGCCGCAGCTCGGCACCGCGGCCGCCGTGGCCGGTGCCGTCGGCGCAATGGTCGCACGGCTGATCGCCTGTGGCAGTGGCATCCATTCCGGGCGCTATCGGGTGGATCTCGACGAACTGCTGCTCGGTGCGGCGGCGGGCGAGACTGCACGCTGGAATACCTTGGGCGAGGCCGAATTCCGGGCTGCTATGCACCCGGGGGAGGGTAGCTCTCCGGCGACGCCAATGGTGTCTCGCGCGCCGGCACATCGCCGTGGCCGTTGCGCCGGCACCAGCTGAGCAGATAGTGCGCGTGCACGCCGCACCATCGATAGACCGCGTCGGTGGCGCGGCCTGCCGCGATCACACCGGCCGGCCGCGCGGCGGTCGAGGGCGTCGAGCAACATCTTGCCCGCACCCGGGCTCATCGGGTGGTTCTTACACCCGCTATGACCGAGTGCAGGCGAATTGCGGTACGGCGCAGTGAATTTCCAGGAAACGCCCCCTCTGAAATGCTTGGCTATCAGGGTGCAATGCCCAGAGTGTGACCATGCGAACCCCGAAGACTATGCGTTCTGCGGGAACTGTGGGGCGCGCTCGCGCCGAGTGGATCCTGTGGAGGGGAGGACACAGCGGGCCGGTCCCGGTCCGCTGTGTCGTGACGAGGCCACCCGGTATCTTTGCGCGGCTGTCCATTTGGACAGTGCTCTCGCCGCCGAGGTGGTCGAGAAGGTGTTGGAAGAACCGCTGCGATCGGTCGCGCGCTCACCCGGCGTCGATCTGGTCGCGGTGGCCAAACACGCGGTGGCCGCGCGGACCCGGCATCTGGTCCGTGATCTGGGGTTGGTCGCGGTGCTGTTGGTGTTGATCGGCAACCAATTCGTCGGTGCTCAGCATCCGGGAGGCCGCCAGCGATCTGCGCACCGACAAGCGCGGCAGGTCCCTGGGTTACCACCGCTACTTCCAGCTGCTCGATCAAGAGATGTACACCAAGATCCTGGAGAAGCGCGTCTTCGAGACGCTGGCCGCCTTCCTGGTGGAGAAGAACATCGATCCCGACGAACTGCTGCGGCGCGGCGAACAGATCACCAACAACAGCGTGACCATCAGCGGCGATGCGACGCTACTGAATTCGTCGATCGGCGGCGCGGCGGCGACGACGGTCAACGCGGCGGCCGGCGGCGCGGCCGACCGATGAGAGCACCCATTGGCACAGGAGGGCACCATGGATAAGAACACCGGAGTCACCATCGGCGGCGACGCGCGGCTGTCGGGATCGGCGATCGGCGGACACGATGCGACGGTCACCAACACCAGCGGTCCCCGCCATGCGGCGCCGCCGGGAAGTCTGCCCGAACTCCGCGAGGCGCTGACCGATCTGCTGGGCGAAATCTGCAGGGCCACCGATGGATCGGCCGATCAGGACGATATCGTCGCCGCCGTGGAGCAGGCTCGTGCCGAGGCGGAGAAGGATCGGCCGAATCGGCATCTACTCGTCGGGTTACTGCATGCCGTCGGCAAGGCGGTCGTCGGGATCGGCTCGCTGGCCGGGGTGGTGACGGCCCTGGAGGCCGCGGCCACCTCGATCCTCGGCGGCTGAGCGACAGCGCGGTGACCGGGCGGTTCTCCTGGCCTGATCGGTCAGGGTTGTTCGGCGCGGGGACCCGATGACACACCGGGATCGTGGTCTCGAGGGGTGAGTAGTCCGGCGATGGCGGTGGGGGACCAGTGCAGGTCCGCGCCGGGCCGGGTGGCGAGGTAGGTGCTGATTTCCTCGATGGTCCAGCCGTGGGATTCGCTGAGGCCCGCGGCCAGGTGACGGAGGTAGGCGGGCGATGGCGGGTTGCCGGGGAGGTCGGTGTAATGCCAAGGGGCGGTGATGGTGAGGATGGGGTGGCCGTCGAAAGTACCGTTATAGATGAGGGTTTCGTAGCGTCCGGGGCCAAGGGCGCTGCGGCCGTGGGTGATTGCTTCGGTGAGATCGAGATCGAGGTCGATGCCGGGGTCGCGGTACATCTCCTGTGCGGCGATGTCGGAGAACTGGGCGGTGGTGACGAGGTGGGCGCGGGCGGCGGTTTCGCCGGGGGCGTCCGGGTCGTAGAAGGCTCGCCCGCCGGTCCAGGTCAGGGATTCGGTGGCGAAGTATTGCAGACCCGGCAGCGTGATCGGTATGGAGCGCAGTGGCCCGGACCGGTCTCGGCAGCCGGGCAGCGCCAGCGCGCCGCCGTCGGGGGTGCCGCCGGCCAGGTAGCAGCGCAGGCGGCTCAGGTGCATATTCGAGCCGTAGGACGCGTACCAGACGGTGGCGGTCATGGAACGAGAATGCCACGGCTGGGCACGACCAGCACCCGTCTCAGTTGACATAGGGCTGCTCGGACCGGACCTGGCCTATCTCGCCACGGTGTTGAAACCGGCGACCACCGTGATTAAATCCGTGCGCGGGAACGTCGGTTCGATCATCGACCTCCTCTCGACCGTATTCCCCGCACGTGGACCCGCGCGGGTGAGAGTCGAGTTCCCGAAGTAGAGAAGGCAGGAAAACCTATGAGCGACAACGAAATAACGAAGGACTTACCGGCCATCGACTCGGCCGACGCTGCTCCATCGTCTGTCGAGACGAGCGGTAGCGTCCGTATCTACGCCCTCGCGGGTGCCGCAGTCCTCATGGCTGTCCTTGCCGCCATGCTCGGCCTGTGCTGGCAGTCCACCAGCAGCGACCTCGACGCCCTGCGTCAGCAGAACGCCGACCGCGACAAGGCCGCCGAGGTCGCCAAGGACTACACGCTGAAGTCGCTGACCTACGACTACCGCAATATCCCCGCCTTCTTCGACGGCGTACAGAACGGCGCCTCCGTGGGCCTGCGCAACCGCTACCAGGAGGTACACGACACCCTCGCCAACATCATGACCAGCACCCAGGTCGTGGCGACCGGCGAGGTGATCGGCACCGCGGTCGAACCCAAGGACAACGACCAGTACGCGGTCACCGTGTTCGCGACCCAGCGCACCCAGAACGTGCAGCAGCCCGAACCCACCACCGTCCCGAATCTGCTGATCGTGACGGTGGCGAAGGACGGCGGCACCTGGCAGGTCGTCGATTACGGCCCGAACCCGGCCGCGACCTCCCGCTAGAACGCGACGGCACAGGCTGGCTCGGACACCCCCCATCTCCGATGTCGCCACGCACGCCGAAAGTGAACCCGGTCTGGTGAACTTCATCCTGCTGGAGGTCGCGTCCATCGACGATCAGGTCATCTGCCGCTCAGTGGAAATATGGCCGCCTATGGCGATACGGCGATGGGGTGGGTCCGCGACGGCATCGCCCGCGGCCTTCTCGATCCCGATCTCGACCCGCGCATCGCGGGTGAGGTGTTGCTCGACGATGAATGACGCTGTGCCCGCGGTTGATTCGGGGCAGTTCAGCGAGGGGCAGTGTGCTGTGCCAGCGGAATAGGAGCGATCTGCTGGCTGGCGTCCCCGAACGCCGCGTTGCGGCGTAACGAGATCTACGGCGCGCGCGATGGTGAGTCATACACCGGCCCGGCCGGGACCAAATCTGAAACAGGCGCCTGTCAGCCGACGTTGGAGGAGTAGATGTCAACGCGACGTGACGACATTCTGGACGCGGCACGGGATCTCGTCGTGCGCGAGGGCTACGCCGGCGCCAGTATGCACGCCATCGCGCGGGCGGCGGGTACGACCCGCCCCACGCTCTATGCCGAATTCGGTGATCGGGACGAGCTGTTCGCGGCGCTCATCGACCGTGAGGCCGAGCGCGTGCAGGAGATGGCGGCCGCGTCGACTCTGGTGCTTCCGGCGGACGCGGACCTGGCGGCGATCGCGTCGGATCTCGTGGCCGATGCTGTCGAGATCTACCTCGATCTCGTGCTCGCCGCGCCGCGGACCTGGCGGTTCGTGCTGATGCCCGGCGATGGTCTGCCCAAGCCGGCCCATGATCGGGTCGACCGCGGCCGCCAGGAGATTCGCGAGCGCGGCCAAGTGCTGATCGCGATGATCGGCGCAGTGGGCGAGGCCGATACCGACAGCGAATTATTGAGTCACGCGGTGATCAGCGCGAGTGAAGCGGGCGCCAGGATCGTGCTCGCCGAGGGCGGCGCCGAACGTCGCGAGGCGGTAGCCAAGACCCTGCGCTGGGTGGCGCGCCGGGCGATCGCCGCCGCCGGCGTCGGGGAGAGGTAGCGATGTCGAACGCGAAACAGGCAGCGCCCCACAAACAATCAGCGCGCGACAAGGCCGGCCCGCTGCCGCCGAAGCGCAAGTACGCCAAGCGGCTCCAGCCCGCTGATCGGCGTGCGCAGTTGCTCGACGCGGCACTGCGGATCGTGGCCGAGGACGGGTTCACCAGCGTCAACATCGCGGCCGTCGCCGAGCGCGGCGGGGTTACCAGGCCGGTGGTGTACGACTCCTTCGGCAGCCGCGACGAACTGCTCGAGGACCTCATCGAACGCGAGACCGCGCGGATGGCCGCTGCCGTGGAACGCGCGGCGTCCGGTGACGCGACGACACCCGACTTCGGTACTGCCACAACCGAACAGCTGCCTGCGATGGTCGAGCGCTTCCTCACCGAGGTGCGCTCGATGCCCGACACCTGGCGCTTGGTGTACTTCCCGATCGACGGCGTGCCGCCGGTACTGCGCGAACGAATCACCAAGGCGCGCGACGTATTACGCACGCCGCTGGCACACGCGCTGGTCCGGTGGCTGGCCGAACAGCCCGATGCCGACGAGGTGGACCCGGAGGTCCTGACCCAGGTCGTATACGGGACCATCCAGACCGCGGCCCGGCTGGTACTCGACGATCCGGAACAGTTCGGCATCGATCGAATCCTCGCACTGTTCGACTATCTGTTCGTCAGCGAGTCGTAGCCGGTCCCGCGTAGGTGAATTCGCTGTCGGCACACCAGGCCGGCCCGATTTGTCTCCGGCGGGATGTTCCGCGGGCTCGCGCTCGGGATGCCAGCTCGCCAACTGTGGTGAGGGTTCGCAGGGCCTCACGTCATGGCAGACTCCAGGACATCGGCCTTGTACTCAACAGTGCTGCGGTCACCGACCCGATCACGATGCCGATCGAGAGGCCCTGGACTCCCGCCCGCAAAGCCGTCGCCCGCCGTGAGACCGCGTTCACCCCCGAGCCGCGATCCGCGAGTGGCTCGTCGGTATCTCCGAAGCCTGCCGCTGACCTGCTGGGGTCGGTCGCGATGTGACTGCCGTCCAGGAGCCGGTGCTCCTGTCGCCCTACTCCGCGGTGAGCTCCGCCAACTGCTCGGCGGCGGTGGTATTGCCTTGTTCGGCAAGTCGACGCAACTCGTCCAGGTTGTCCTGTTCGGTCGCCAGCTCGATCAGCTGATCGGTCGCGGTGGCATTGCCGCTGTCGGCGAGTCGTCGCAGTTCGTCCAGGTCGCCGCGTTCGGAGGCGAGTTCGATCAGTTGGTCGGCCGCATCGGTACTTCCGCAGTCGGCGAGTCGGCGCAACTCGCCCAGGTCGCCGCGTTCGGTAGCGAGCCCGATGAGTTGGTCAGTCGCGTCGGCGTTGCCGCTGTCGGCGAGTCGTCGTAGTTCGTCCAGGTCGCCGCGCTCGGTAGCGAGCCCGATCAGCTCGTCGACCGCCTCGGGATCGCCGTTCTCGGCTCGCTCTCGCAGGTCGGACAGCTCGGATTCGGTCATGACGCGCAACCCCTCCTCTGACGTCGGCGATATCCGGAATCTACCGGATTGATCAGCGGGAGCCTGGCACCTCGTCACGCAACCGCGGATCCGCGCGGACAATGGCCGGAATCAGCGCGATCGGCGGCAACTAAGATCGCGTACTTGTGCCTGCGGATATAGAAATGGTCGACATCCGGCCAGGATCGGTGACGCTGTCGGATCGGCGGACTCAGCGCGGTTGGCAGGTCGAGGTGGGTGCGTATCGGATGGCGGCGTTTTCGGTCACGCAGCCGCAGTATCAAACCGTGACCGACGCGCGGCCGAGCGCGACCCGCGGTGATCGGCTGCCGGTCGAGGGGGTTTCGTGGTTCGACGCGATTCGGTTCTGCAACGAGATGTCGTTGCGTGCGGGTTTACCGCCCGCGTATCGCGTGGATGACGATGAAGTCGAGTGGGACACCGGTGCGGATGGGTACCGGCTGCCGACCGAGGCCGAGTGGGAGTACGGGTGTCGTGCGGGCACCACAGGGCCGCGATATGGCGAGCTCGATGAGATCGCTTGGTATCGAGGCAATTCCGAGGGCCGAAGCCATCCGGTCGGCGGCAAACGGCCCAATGCGTGGGGGCTGTACGACATGCTCGGCAACGTCTGGGATTGGTGCTGGGACATCTACGACGCCGAGGTGTACGGGTCGTATCGGGTATTGCGCGGGGGTGGGTGGTCCGACGAGAAGTGGAGCTGCCGGGCCTCGGTGCGGCGGCGCAGCCATCCGACCTACCGCATCGATGACGTCGGGTTCCGTGTCGCGCGGTCGATATTGCCCTGAGCAGCTCGATCTTGTGTCGGATACCGAGGCACCCGATTCACGATTTTCCTGCGGATCGAACAGAATGATTGATATGTTCCGCCAACGGGCAAGACGGAACCGGCTTCGACGAGGATGCAGTTCAGTGTTCGATTGGGATCTGCTGCGCAGTACATCCGGCATGCATGTGCTGATGCAATTGGCGCAGGAACGCGGAATGACGCCACCGGAGTGTCTCGCGGGTACGGCGCTGCTACCCGAGGCGGTGATCGGTCCCGATGCCGAGGTCACCGCGCGCCAAGAGGTGCGCGTGGTGCGGAATCTGCTCGCGCGATTCGGTGACGAGTCCGGATTGGGTGTCGAGGCGGGGAACCTCTACCACGTCTCGCTGTACGGACCATGGGGTCTGGCACTGCTGAGCAGCCACACGGTGCGCGAGGTGATCGAAGTTTCACTGCGCTATGTCGAGCGCGCCTTCGTCTTCGGCCGACTGACCTTCGTGCCGGGCGCGACCGAATCACGACTGGTCTTCGATGACTCGGAGATTCCGGAGGATGTGCGCCCGTTCCTCACCGAACGCGTCATCACCGGTATCCAGACCATCGGGCGGGAACGGTTCGCCGCCGGGGTGTCTGCGACCCGTGTCGGCTTCCGCCACCCCGCCCCGGCCGATACGACGCGCTACCGCACCGTCTTCGGCGTGGAGCCGGTTTTCGGCGCGACGGTCAACGAATTGGCATTCGACAGCGCCTACCTCGATGCCGCGCTGCCACGGGCCAACGAATGGGCGCGCGGGACCTGCGAACAACTGTGCCGCGATCTGCTCACCGCCCGCCGCGCCCGTACCGGTGTCGCCGGTTCGGCGCGCGATCTGCTGGTGCGCAATCCGGGCGAGATTCCGGATCAAATCGCTGTCGCCGCAGCACTTTTCATGAGCCCGCGGACCCTGTCGCGGCGGCTGCGCGAGGAGGGCACGTCCTTCCGCGACCTGCTCGACGAGGTGCGCGAGATGATGTCGGAGGAGCTGCTCGGCCACACCGATATGACCACCGAGCAGGTGGCCGCGCGCCTGGGTTATGCCGAGGCGGCGTCGTTCATCCGGGCGTTCCGGCGGTGGAAAGACTGTCCGCCGCAGGAGTTCCGGGCGCGCGCCGGGCGAGCGGTCGCGCCGACCCGATCCGGGGTCCGGGCGCATCTCATCGGCGCGGGCTGAATCGGCGACTTGCCCGCCGGAACGGGCGGCGGTCGGCGCACCGGCGCCGCGATCACGGAATTGCTCCGCGCCGCCACTATCGGATGCGCCCGCCACGCGTCCGAATCCGTCGCATCGGGGCGGATCGGTGTCGGATTGCGGCGTCCGGTGTCGGATTCCTCGGCTGATTCGGGTCGGCGGCGCAGGGTGGAGCCATGACATACGACATCCACGCCATCCACCACACCGGCATTCTCACCCGTGATCTCGACGGGTTGGAGCGCACGTATCGGTCGTTCGGATTCACGTTGAGTCCGCGCTCGCGGCATATGCTCGCGGAGCGGCCCGGTGCGCCGTTGCAAGCGGGCGGCACCGCGAACCTGTGCGCGCTGTTCGGCGGGTCCTATATCGAACTGCTCGGCATCGTCGACGAATCGGCGCCCGATCCCTGGCATGCCAAGGCGATGGCCGATCAGTACGAGGGGTTCCGGCTGCTCAATCTCGATTCCGATGATGCGGCCGCGTTCGCCGAAGCCATGACCGCAGCCGGCTTGTCCGTCTCCGGTGTGCTCGACCTCGAGCGCGACGTCGACACCGAGGAAGGCATGCGGACCATGCGGGCCCATGCAGTGCACTTCGACCCGCGCGCGACGCCCGAGGGATACCTCGGTATCGCCCAGCACCTCACCCGTGAATATGTACATCAGCCGCGCTATCTCGACCATCCGAATGGCGCACGCGGTGTCATCGCGGTCCTGATCGTGGCCGCCGATGCGGATATCGACGCGATCACCGACCGATACGCTCGGATTCTGAAGACCGAGCCGGTGCAGGCTGGTCCACTTGTCGTGCTCGCGCACAAGGATGTGCGCCTGGAGTTCGTCCGTGCCTCGGCTGCGGCGGACGTGCTGCCCGGTGAAGACGCCCCCGCGCCATCGTATTTGGCCGCCATGACGATCCAGGTCGACGATGTCGCTGCCGCACGCACGATGATCGAGACCGGTGGTACCCCGACCAGGACCACCGACGCCGGGTTCTTCGTCTCGGCGCGCGATGCGTACGGGGCCGGGCTGTTCTTCGCGGCGCGATGATCGTCGAGACGACCACCGGGCGGGTCCGGGGTGCCGCGGTCGGGGAGGTCACCGCTTTCCGCGGGATCCCGTATGCGCGAGCGCAACGATTCGCGCCGCCGCGACCCACGCTGCCCTGGTCGGGTGTTCGGGATGCGCTAGCGCCCGGTCCGGCTGCGCCGCAGCCGCCGTCTCGGCTGGAAAATGTGATGGGGCCCTTCGAGATACGGCAGTCCGAAGACTGTCTGTCGCTGAACATCTGGGCACCGCGGGGCAGCGGTCATCCCGTACTGATCTTCGTGCACGGCGGTGGCTTCAGCAGTGGTTCGGGCGGTCTCGCGTGCTACGACGGGGCCGAGTTGGCGGCGCGCGGTGACCTTGTCGTGGTCACCGTCAACTATCGGCTCGGCGCGCTCGGATTCCTCCGGCTGCCGGGTGTGAGCGACGGCAATATGGGCCTGCTGGACCAACTTTCGGCGCTGCGCTGGGTGCGTGACAATATCGCCGCGTTCGGAGGTGATCCGGAGAACGTGACCGTAGCCGGACAATCCGCGGGGGCGATGTCGATCCTGGCGCTGCTGTCCGGGCAGTCTGCGCGCGGGCTGTTCCACCGGGCGATCCTGCAGAGTACACCGGCCGGAATGCGCCCGGACGGACCCGATGAGGCGGCGCGCACCGGCGCAATGCTGTTGCGGGAGTTGGGTATCGAGCCCGGCGCGGCTTGCGGGCTCACCGACGTGCCCGTCGCCGACCTGCTGGCGGCTCAGGTCGGGGTTGCGCGCCGGAAGCCCCCGAGTCCGGTGCCGCCGTTCCAATTGGTTACCGACACGCTGGTCGCACCCGATCCGGTGGCAACAGTCGGTGCGCGCGGCGCGGACGGTGTGCGGATCCTCATCGGCACCACCCACGACGAGGCGGCGGCATTCTTCCCCGATGACCGGACCACCGCCGAAGCGATCACGGTGCAGATGTTCACCGAACCCACCCGACGGTTGGCGCGCCTGCTCACCGCCCATGCGGCACCGCCCTGGCTGTACAGCTTCGACTGGTATCCCGCCGACAGCCCCTTCCGCGCCTGCCATTGCATCGAATTGCCTTTCGTACTAGGCAATTCCGCGGCCTGGCGGCACGCGCCGATGCTACGCGGCCAGCACCCGTCGGATCTGGTCGACGAGGTCCGCGACAGCTGGATCGGCTTCGCCCGCACCGGCGGTCCCGGCTGGCCGCGCGGTACGACGCATCGCTTCACACAAGCTGTTGCGCCGGTGGAACTTTCGAAAGGATAACGATGTCGTCGACTGTTACGGTGCGCGCGGGCGTCAAGGCCGACCTGGTCGGGCTGTCGCAGACCCTGGCCCTGGCCTTCCACGAGGATCCGGTGATGACCTGGCTCTGGCCCGATGCCGAGAAGCGAGCCACCGGTGTGGCGCGCCTGTTCTCGGCGCTGACCCACTTCCACCACCTTTCCGGTGGCGGTGTGCAGGTGGCGGTGGACGATGCGGGTGTGATCGGCGGTGCGGCACTGTGGGATCCGCCCGGACGCTGGCGGCATTCGCTGTGGTCCGATGTGTGCATGCTGCCCGCCCTGATCCGGGCGTTCGGTTCGCGGATCAGGGTGGGCAAGAGTGTTACCGACACTCTCGCACGCCACCATCTCGCCGAACCGCACTGGTATCTCGCGACAATCGGGACCGATCCGCGCACTCGCGGCACCGGATTCGGACGGGAATTGATGCATTCGCGTCTCGAACTCTGTGACGCCCAACAGATTCCGGCTTATCTGGAATCCACCGCTCCCGATAATGTCCCCTACTACGAGCGGTTCGGATTCGTCGTGACGGGCGAGATCAGCTTGCCGGATGGCGGTCCGACGCTGTGGGCGATGCGGCGGGGACCGGTGCGTCCCGTTTGACGATGCGGGTGATCGGCGCGGTATCGACGCGTTCGATACCGGGCAGTGCGCCGATGCGGTCGACGACGTAATCGAATACCGCGTCGGCATCGCGGCAGACCACGATGGCGACGATATTGTGCGGTCCCGTCGTCGCGCCGACAAAGGCCGCCTCGGGATCATCGACGAGTGTCCGCGCCACCTCGGCCAGCCGCGTTGGGGCGACGTTCAGCCAGAGCATGCACTGGAACGAGTACCCGAGCAGTGCGGCTTCGATCTCCACGTCGAAGCGCACCAGCCCGGATCGGCGCAGTTCGTCCAGCCTGCGGCGGACCGCGGATTCCGACCAGCCGATGGCACCGGCGAGGTGTGGGTAGGCCGTGCGGCCGTCGGCCGCCAGTTGCGGGAGCATGCGGCGATCCAGATCGGTCAGGGTGACCGGCTCGGATACCCGCGGCTGCGGCGAACGCAGTGCCGCGACCTGCTCGGCGGTCAGCGCCGAGGTTCGGCCCTGCCAGCGGCGCAGCATCAGGTGCCGGAGCAGTCGATGCGCGCCGACGTCGCCGACGGCCGGATGGCGGGCCAACGCAGGCAGTGGCGCCGGACTCTCGCCGACTGTCCGGAAGATGCCGGCGATTTCGGAGCCACTGGACAGTACGGAGACCCACGCGGTATCCGGGCGCGCGGCGAGTACGTGCGCCAGCGCATCGGCGGCGTCGGGCCGAACACGCAGGCGGACAACCCATTCCGCATAGCCGATGCGCCGCGGATCGGGCACCCCGGTCACCCGGACCACACCTGCGGCGCGCAGCCGCGAGAACCGCCGGGCCACGGTCCGATCCGAGGTCCCGAGCACCTCGGCGATGCTGCTGAAGGCAGCGCGCCCGTCCACCTGGAGTGCGTGCAGCAGCCCCAGGTCGATCGCATCCAGGTCCAGCGCTGCCATCACACCAGAATACGGCGGGCAACCTCGGGATCGCTGCTGAGCCGATGCTGCGCGCGGGCGGTGTGAAGGGCGGTGTCTATCAGCCGAAACGGTTGGGAGACACGTTGTAGCCTTGGACTCCCACCGCGCGAAGAGGAGACGATCATGCCCGACGTCCGTGAAGTGTGGCAGAGCCGAGCCTGGGGGACTCTCGGTGCGCCGGTGTACGACTTCGTTCTGGACCACCCCGAGGTGGCGCGGCCTGCCGGACAGGTGCTGTGGGGCTGCGACACTCGTCGGATGTACGCGGCGATGGATATCGTCAACCAGCTGCCGCAGGGTGCGGCGCTACTGGATCTGCCGGTGGGCGGCGGGGTGACGCTGCGCCGCCTCGAACCCGGTCGACAGATCCGCTATGTCGCGGCCGATATCTCCGAAGACCAGCTGGATGCGGCGCGCCGCGCGGCCGAACGCGCCGGGTTGTCCGGCATCGAATACGTGCGCGCGGACGTTGTCGATCTGCCCTTCGCCGACGGTGAGTTCGACGTGGTGGTCAGCTTCGCCGGGCTGCACTGCATGCCCGACCCGAGCGCCGCGATCGCCTCCCTCGCGCGAGTGCTCGCGCCGGGTGGGCGGTTGATCGGCAGCTGTGTGGCGCGCGGTGTGAATCGGCGGTTCGACCTGCACATCCGGGCGATGCGGGCGATGGGTGTGTTCGGGCCGTCCGGCACGGTCGAGGACCTGTCGCGCTGGTTCGCCGACGCGGGTCTGCGGGTGGTGGAGTTGGCATGTAATGGCGCGCTCGCGCAATTCACCGTCGTGAAAGACTAGCTTGCGCAGCTGCACTCGCGCCGGCATCGCGTCGATTAGCGTGAACCCGTGCGCAGGCAAACGTGCTTCATCGCGGTCCGGCTCGCAGGATGCCGAATCGGCCCCGGCTCCCGGTCCGGTGCGCGTCCGGTCGTGCGCGGTTGGGTAACCACCGTCGCGACCGCCGCTGTCATATCCGGCGTAGCGGGACCGGCGCCGGCCGATCCGGTCGCCTCCGACATCGTCACCGTCGAGACCGGTCGGTTGCGCGGCGTCACGGCCACCGATCACCGCATGTTCGCGGGAATTCCCTACGCCGCGCCGCCGGTCGGTGAATTGCGTTGGCGGCCACCGGCTCCGGCGGCTTCCTGGTCGGGTGTGCGCGACGCCGCCCGGGCCGGGCCGAGCTGTCCGCAGGACACCGGCGTCTTCGGCACGCTCGGCGCCAACCCGACGAAGTCGGAAGACTGTCTGTACCTGAATGTTTCGACTCCGCGCACCCCGCCAGCGGACGCCCGCCCGCTGCCGGTCCTGGTCTGGATCCACGGCGGCAGCCTCACCACCGGCTCCGGCGACATCTATGGCCCAGGTCCGCTGATCGCCCAGGGTGACGGCGATATCGTCGTCGTCACGCTCAACTACCGACTCGGCGCGCTCGGCTTCCTCGCCGCCTCCGCGCTCGACGACGGTTCCGGGCCGGGCAATTACGGCTACCTCGATCAACAGGCGGCGTTGCGCTGGGTGCGGCGGAATATCGCGGCCTTCGGCGGTGACCCGGAACAGGTGACCCTGGCGGGCGAATCCGCGGGCGCGGCATCGGTGTGTACCCAGCTGGCCGCGCCGAGTTCGCGCGGGTTGTTCCGGGCGGCGATCAGACAGAGCGGGCTGTGCACCAGCGGCGCGTCCGTCGCGAAGGCGAAGGCGGACGGCGACGCGTACGCCGAGCGTCTGGGCTGCGCCGGACCCGAGACCGCGGCCTGCCTGCGTGGCCTGCCGGTCGAAACACTGGTGGACGATGCGGTTATCACGACGGTCTTCGGCGGAGAGTTCTTGCCGACCAGTCCACAGGCGGCGCTACGTGCGGGCACGCTCACCGCGGTACCCACCTTCGTCGGCGCGAACAATGACGAGATGGCATTGTGGGTGTACCTGGAATACGGTGTGCCGCTGGGCAAGCCGCTGATCGCGGCCGAATACCGGGATGCGCTGGCCGCCGCCATGCCCGATCTGACGCCGGAACAAATCGACGAGATCGAGCAGGCATATCCGGCCGCCGCCTATCCGCAGCCCGCGCTTGCCCTGTCCCGCGCGTGGACCGACCGCACCCTGACCGCGCTCACCGTCGAGTACGCTGCGCTCGGCCCGCGCAACCCCACCTACACCTATTCCTTCGACGACCCGGCCCCATTGGCTCCGCCGAATATCTTCCCGCTCGGTGCTTATCATGCCAGCGAGCTGCCATCCCTGTGGAGCCTGCGTGACCTCGGCTGGCTCTACGGCGCGGTCATGAGTCCGGACCAACAGCGTCTCGCCACCGAAATGCGAAGGTACTGGACCCGATTCGCGATCGACGGCCGTCCGTCCCCAGCGGGTCTCGAGCCGATTCCCGCTTACGACCCGGCCGCACCCTTGGTCATGTCGTTGCGGCCCACCGGAAATCGGCTCACCGACTCCTATGCCGCCGACCACCGAGCCGATTTCTGGTCGGACCTGCTGCCGCGTTGACGCGATCTCGATGCGCGGGTCCCGGTGGGCCCGCGCATCGCGACGGCTTTCGCCGCGTCAGATCTTGCGGATAACCGTGACCACCTTGCCGAGGATCCGGGCGTCGTTACCCGCGATCGGCTCGAACAAGGGGTTGTGCGGCAGCAGCCAGACGTCCTTGCCGGTGCGTTTGAACGTCTTCACCGTCGCCTCGCCCTCGATCATCGCGGCCACGATATCGCCGTTGTCGGCGACATTCTGCTGGCGCACGACCACCCAGTCGCCGTCACAGATCGCGGCATCGATCATCGATTCACCGACCACCTTGAGCAGGAACAGCGAACCGTCCCCGACCAATTCGCGCGGCAGCGGGAAAACGTCCTCCACCGCCTGCTCGGCCAGGATCGGACCACCGGCGGCGATCCGGCCCAGGACGGGCACGAAAGTCGGTATGGGCCGACCGGTGTCGACATCCTCGACGGTCTGCAGGCTGGTCACCGCGCGGACCGCCTCGTCGAGGCCGCGAACATCCACGGCCCGTGGGCGATTCGGATCGCGGCGGAGATAGCCCTTGCGCTCGAGCGAACGCAATTGGTGGGCGACCGACGAGGTGGAGGTCAGGCCGACCGCGTCGCCGATCTCGCGGATGCTCGGCGGATAGCCGCGCTCGCTCACCGAGGTGCGGATGACCTCCAGGACCTTGCGCTGACGCACGGTGAGCTCCGCCCCGGTTCCGGACGGGTCGGTGCCTACTCCGCTCTCGTCGCCCGTGTCGTCTGTGTGGCTCACCGCAACCGCCCTTTCCTGTCGTTGATTTCGTCTACCGAATCTAGTCCGGTAACGCCGATGTATCAAACATCTGTTCGAGGCATGTCGGCGTTTTCTGCTGACTTTGTCGGTGGAGCGTGGTAGAAATCGAACACAAGTTCTTCGAACACTTGATCGAACAGCTACCCCCATCGTCTCGCGACATACCTGATCACCCCCACTAACACCCCTTCACGGAGGTTTGTCCGATGAGCACAGCGATCAGCGATATCAGTACCGACCTCCAGGCCGACGTCGACCTCGGTTTCGAGTCCGTCCCGCGCATTCGGCGCCCGCGCCGCGGCGGGGTTCGTGCCCTCGACGCGGCCCGGGCCGCGTCGGATCGGCGGCCGCGCGACGGTAGGCCCGGCGGCGCCGTGGTGCTGTCCGACCACGGTCCTGTTCGAGCGCACGGGCTACGACAGGCGCAGGGCCCGCATCCGATGGCGCGGGTCGAACGGGCGCAGGTCGGATTCGCGGTGCTCGCGGTGGCCGCACTATTGAGCGCGCTGGTGGTGACGGCGTTGATCGGGTTGGCGCATTGGCGCGCCGGAACTTTCGGGGGTGAGACGTCGCCGTCCGTGCCCGCCGTCGTCGAGCAGCAGTCGATTCCGGACGGCGCCGGAATCGGTGTGCCGCAGTAGGTTGCCCAAAGTCGGTGTGGCGGATGGCGACCGGTCGATCCGCCACGAAGCGTGGCCGAAATTGTCGATTGCAAACTAGAACATGTTGTTACTGTGCCTGAAAACGTGACCTAGGCAACTCTGCCCACGAACGATTTCGGGACACCACGCAATGACGCATCGCACCACCGCCGGACCCGCCGTCCGTGTTCTCGCCCGGATCGCCGGGTTGCTCGCCTGTCTTGTCTTCGGCCTCACCATGATTCCGGCCGCACACGCGGCGCCCGCCTACGAGTCATTTCTGGATCTGCCCGCGCTCAACGGCGACGGTGCGGGCGGCGGCGGTCTGAATCCGGCCCTCCCACTGGACGAATCGACACTGCGCGACGCGCTCGACCAGGCCAGAGCCGACGGGGTGGTGCCGAGCCGATACGCCACACTGCTGCACCAGTATTGGCTGGTGGTCTCGACCCGCAATGCCGATATCGACCTCGCGGCCTGGGATCCGGTGCTCGGCGTGCGCGCCAACCAGCGCACGTTCAGTCAGGTTTACGTCAATTACTTCCGACTGGCCAACCAGCATCAGGAGTACTGGTGGGCGGGCCTGGCCGGGATCGCGGGCGGCTCCTTCGCCTCGGGCTTCTTCGACCTCAGCGATATCGGCATGGTGCTCGACGTGCCGGGCATCCATCAGCTCGGCAATGCGGTCGCCGACCTGTTGCGCGGTACCCCACCGGAATTGGTGGCCGGGGTGCCCGCCGATATCCGGCTGCTGGCGACCGATGGTTCGCGGCTCAGCGCCGAGGACGTCGCCTGGTACCAGACCCGGCTGATGATCATGCAGAAGCACATCTTCACCGACCTGGTCCCGATGCACGAGGCCTACGCCGCGCTCGGGATGGCCGGAATTGACGAGATGTACGCGGCCGGGGTTATCGATGCCGATATCCGCACGGCATGGCAGTCGATCGATTCCCATACCCGCGAGGGTTATGTGGATGCGCTGATTCGGATGACCGATCGCGAACAGAACCGCGTCATCGCCGATCAATGGGATGTCACCGCCGCGGGTCGCGGCACGATGGGCCGGGTGCTGACCTATGTGAGTACGGTGGCGGGTAAACCCGCCGTCCCCGGGGTCCTGGCGCCCGGCGTCTTCGCGCCCGCCACCGTCAGCGGCGATATCGCCGGGCGCACCGTATCGCTGCGCACCCCGCTGCCGAACTTCAACTGGGCCGACCGCGACACCCGCTGGACCTACATCACGGGCGACCTGGTGCTGCGCCATATCGATATGGAGAGCAACCGGCCCTTCGCCGAGGCGGTGCTCGGCGAATCCTTCTGGAACAAGCTCGCGCACGGCCGGATGATCGCGCGCATCCCCGAATTGATCGCCGATCTCACCGCGCAATGGCAGCTCGGATAATCGCGTGCCGACGAGGTAGTTGGGACGTGTGAGACGGCTGGTGACCCCACCCGGGTATCCTTGAACCGGATATGGACAGATAGGTCTAGACCCCTGTACACGTGCTCGCCGGATCGGACCAGGCGAACCGGATACCGATTCGGACGCGAGCGCGCGCATCGACGAAGGATCTCTCGGATGCATTGCCCCTACTGCCGACACCCTGACTCGCGGGTGGTCGACTCGCGTGAGGCCGAGGAAGGCGCGGCCATCCGCCGTCGGCGTTCCTGCCCGCAGTGTGGGAGACGATTCACCACCGTCGAGACCGCGATCCTATCGGTGGTCAAACGCAGCGGCGTCACCGAACCGTTCAGCCGGGAAAAGGTCATCCGCGGCGTGCGCCGCGCCTGCCAGGGCCGCGAGGTCGCCGAGGACGCCCTGAACCTGCTGGCCCAGCAGGTCGAGGACGCGGTGCGGGCCAAGGGTTCGCCCGAGGTCCCCAGCCACGAGGTCGGCCTGGCCATCCTCGGCCCGCTGCGTGACCTGGACGAAGTCGCCTACCTGCGCTTCGCCTCGGTCTACCGCTCGTTCACCTCCGCCGACGACTTCGAACGCGAAATCGCCGACCTGCGCAAACACCGTGCGGAAGCCACGGTCGCGGCCGCCGCCGACTGACCCCTGGCGACGTCCGCTGAGCTGCGCTCCGGCCGGCACCGGCAGCTGCCCGGCGGGCAGGAGCAACTGAAGCTGCCCATCGCTCGGCCAGGACAGATGGTCACCGACCCGGGTCAGCGGCGGATGGTGGTGATGGCGCGGTCTATGCGTTTGAGGGAGACGGGATAGGGGGTGCCGAGCTTTTGGGCGAAGAGGCTGACGCGGAATTCTTCGATCATCCACCAGATTTCGGTGATGTCGAGGGCGTGTCTGCGGGGTTCGGGCAGGGCGTTGACGAGGCGGTCGTAGGCGCCGAGTGCGCGATCGATCTCGACCATGCCCTGGCGGTCGCGGACCGCGGATCCGGGCAGCGCCTGTAGGCGGGCGACCGCGGCCTGTAGGTAGCGGGGGAGTTCGCGCAGTCGCGCGGTCCCCCATTCCGAGATGAACCCCGGGAAGACCAGGTCGTCGAGCTGGTGGCGGACGTCGTCGGCGATATCGCGTTCGGAGGTGTCGGCGAGCGCGGACGAAACCTGGTGCGCCCCAGCCAATACCGGCACCACCAGCCGAACGATACGAGCCACCGCCGAGACGAAATCGGGCCGGATCTTCGCGACGAGCGCGTCGAACTGGTCCGGACTGCGTACCGGGCCACCGGCGGCGGCGATCAGCTCATCGGCGGCGGCCGCGCGGCAGTCATCGATCAGCGCGTCGAGCGAACCGTACGGATTCTGGCTCAGCGCGAGACGATCCCGCGGCGGCAGGCTCGCGGTGACGGTGCGGACCGAAGTAGGTATGGCGGCCAACACCAACGCGCGCGTGCCCGCCCGCATGGCGGCGGCCTGTTCGGCGGGGGAGCTGAGTACGCGAACCGCGACGCCCTCGCCTTCGGGAACGAGTGCCGGATAGCCGGTGACCGTCTGTCCGGCGACTTCGCTGCGGACCGTCGGCTCGACAGTGCCCAGCGATTCCGAGGTCCACACCGTCGCCGGAGCGCGTTCGGCACCCGCGGTCGCACGGGCGACCGAGGCCGAAACCTGCTCGGACAGCCGGGTTTTCAACTGGGCGAGGTTCTTGCCGCGCGCGAGGTTCTGGCCCACGGAGTCGACCGCGGCGAAGGTCATTCGCAGGTGGTCGGGCAGCGCGGCGGGGTCGAGATCGCTCGGTGCGATGGTGACCGAACCCAGCCGCGACAGCTCCCTGGCCAGCCCGGTGCGCAGTGGTTCGGCGCGCGGGGTGAGTGCGGCGAGGGCGGCCGCCGCGAAGTCCGGCGCGGGAACGACGGTGCGGCGCAAGGCCTTCGGGAGCGTCTTGATCAGAGCGGTGGCCAGCTCTTCGCGCATGCCGGGGACCAGCCAGTCGAAGCCGACGGCGCGCACGTGCGCCAGCTGTTCGACGGGAATGCGAACCGTGACGCCGTCATCGTCATTGCCGGGCTCGAACTGGTAGGTGAGTGGGAAGCTCAGTTCGCCCTGACGCCAGGCATCCGGGAAGTCGGTCGGGTCGAGGGCGGCCGCGCCGTCGTTGACCACGGTGTCGGTCGAGAAATCCAGCAGCGCTGGGTCTTTGCGCTTCGCGGTGCGCCACCAGCTGTCGAAGTGCCGGACCGAGACGATATCGGCCGGGATGCGTTTGTCGTAGAACTCGAACAGGACCTCGTCGTCGACCAGGATGTCGCGGCGGCGCGCGCGATGTTCCAGATCGGCGACGTCATCGAGCAGTTCGCGATTGCGATGGAAGAACTCGTGGCGCGTCTGCCATTCGCCCTGCACCAGGGCATGCCGGATGAACAGTTCCCGCGACAGTTCCGGATCGATGCGGCCGTAGTCGACGGCGCGGCTGACGACCAGCGGCACGCCGTACAGGGTGACCCGCTCGTAGGCGCGCGCCGCGCCACGCTTGGACGACCAATGCGGCTCGGAGTAGGTGCGTTTCACCAGATCCCCGGCCAGCCGCTCGGCCCATTCGGGTTCCACGCGCGCTGCCATCCGGCCCCAGAGCCGCGAGGTCTCGACGAGTTCGGCCGCCATCACCCAGCGCGGCGGCTTCTTCGCCAGCGAGGAGCCGGGGAAGATCATGAACTTGGCGTTGCGCGCACCGAGGAATTCGCGCGATTCGGCCTCGCGGACACCGATGTGCGAGAGCATGCCTGCCAGGAGTGCCTGGTGGATTGCGGTCGAATCCCAAGGGGTGCCGTCGCTTTCGAGTATCGCCGCTTGCGGCGCGGCGGCATCGCGGCCACGTCCTCGGCCGCCGGCGTCCGGTTGCTTCGTGGCGGATTCGGCCCCGCCGCGGCCTCGACCCCGGCGGTTCGAGCCCCGCGTCGAGTCGGCATTGCGGCCGCCGCCGCTACTTACGCTGTCTGCGGCATCGGTTGCGCGACCACCGGATCGCCCACGGCGCGAGCCGTTTTCGGCCTGCTCGGATCCGGCCGCACCGTCGGCCTGCGACCACCCGAGCCCGCGCGTGATCGTCCGCAACTGCCCGTGCAGATCCTGCCACTCCCGGATCCGCAGATAGTGCAGGAACTCATCACGGCACATACGACGGAACTGATTGGACGACAGCGACTTCCGCTGATCGGTGAGGTATTCCCACAATCGCAGGTAGGCAAGGAAATCCGAGCCCTCGACCACGAACCGCGCATGCTTGGTATCGGCAGCCTGCTGATTATCCGCCGGGCGTTCGCGGACATCCTGTATGGACAGCGCCGCGACGATGATCAGCACCTCCGCCAGACACCCATCGCGATGTGCTTGCACCAGCATCCGCGCCATCCGCGGATCCACTGGTATCTGGGCCATCTCGCGCCCGATCGGGGTGAGAGTCAGCGCGGCCTGATCGGCGGCGCGCCGCTCGGCGACCGGTTCTGCCGGTCCATCACCCACGGCCGCCTCGGATCGCTGATCCGACTGCACCGCAGCAGGTTTCGCATCATCGCGGCGGCCGGGTGTGGCGTCGGATCCCCGCGCGAGCGCGCCCAGCTCCTCCAGCAGGGCGATACCGTCGCGGATGGCCCGCCGATCGGGCGCCTCCACGAACGGGAAGTTCTCGATATCGCCGAGCCCGAGCGCGGTCATCTGCAGGATGACGGCGGCAAGATTGGTCCGCAGGATCTCCGGTTCGGTGAAGGCGGGCCGGGATTCGAAATCATCCTCGGAGTACAGGCGGATGCAGATACCGTCGGCGACGCGGCCACAGCGACCCGCGCGCTGGCGGGCCGAGGCCTGCGAGACCTCTTCGATAGGTAGGCGCTGCACTTTGGTGCGCATCGAATAGCGGGAGATGCGCGCGGTGCCGGGGTCGATGACGTAGCGGATGCCGGGCACGGTCAGCGAGGTCTCGGCGACGTTGGTGGCCAATACGACTCGTCGCCCGGGGTGCGGGGCGAACACCCGGTGCTGTTCGGCGGTGGAGAGGCGGGCATACAGGGGCAGGATCTCGGTGCGCGGAATCTTCAAGTCGCGCAACGCATCCGCGGCGTCGCGGATCTCGCGTTCGCCGGATAGGAACACCAGCACATCGCCGTCGCCCTCGGCGAACAGTTCGCGCACCGCGTCGCCGATGGCGTCGACCGGGTCGCGGTCCACGATCCGGGTGTCCTCGTCGTCTTCGTCATCGGCGGCCACGGGTAGTTCGAGCGTCAGCGGCCGGTAGCGGATCTCCACCGGATACGACCGGCCCGACACCTCGACAATCGGTGCGGGAGTATCGGATTCGTCGGCGCTCGGGTCGTCGGTTTGCTTCGTGCTCGGGTCGTCGGTTTGCTTCGCGCTCGGGTCATCTGTTTGCTTCGCAAAGTGCCGCGCGAACAGTTCCGGATCAATCGTCGCCGAGGTGATGATCACCTTGAGATCTGGTCTGCGCGGTAGCAATTGCTTCAGGTAGCCGAGCAGGAAGTCGATATTGAGGCTGCGTTCGTGGGCCTCGTCGATGATGATCGTGTCGTAGCGGCGCAGCAGTCGGTCGCGCTGGATCTCCGCGAGCAGGATGCCGTCGGTCATCAGCTTGATCAGCGTGCGATCGGAGGCCTGATCGGTGAAGCGCACGGTGTAGCCGACGACATCGCCCAGTTCGGTGCCTAGTTCCTCGGCGATGCGCTCGGCGACGGTGCGCGCGGCCAGTCGGCGTGGCTGGGTGTGCCCGATGGTGCCGCGGATGCCGCGGCCGAGTTCCAGGCAGATCTTCGGAATCTGGGTGGTCTTGCCCGAGCCGGTCTCGCCGGCGACGATCACGACCTGGTGCTCGGCGATCGCCTTGGCGATATCCTCGCGGCGCGCGGAGACCGGTAGCTGCTCCGGGTAGCGGATTTCGGGCACCGCGGCACGGCGGGCCTCGACGCGCTGCTCGGCCGCCGCGATCTCGGCCGTGATACCGGTGAGATCGCCGCCGCGCGCCCGGTCCAGGCTGCGGCGCAACCGGTGTTCATCGCGGAGGGTTACGGCGCCCAGGCGGGTCCGGAGCTCGCGGAGATTCGCGTCGGCTGTCCTGGTCATTGCGTTCACCAGGGTAGCGAAACCGGCGCGCCGAATCCGAGGCGGGCGTGAGCATCCGGCGAGCACACTCGCGTCGGTCGTGGCGATACCGCGCTCGGCGCACCGCTCACAGCGGCTCTGATGTGGGAAGATCCGATGATGACTGCCGGTGCCGCCCCGCTGTGGATTCGCATCCTGCGCTTCGCCTTTGCCGTACTCGGCATCCTCGCACTGGTCTGGATACCGCTGCGCAACATTGGTGAGTCCGCCTTCTCCACGGCAAACTATTTCAGCTACTTCACCGTCGAATCCAATGTGCTCGGCGTCATAGTCCTGCTGATCGGGGCCGTCCGCGATCCCCGCGACCGCCGCTGGCAGATGGTGCGCGGCGCCGCCACCCTCTACCTGCTGATCACCGGCGTCGTCTACGCCGTCCTGCTCGCCAAGGTCGATGTAATGCTCACCGACAAATGGATCAATGACGTCCTGCACCGCATCCTGCCGATCGTCATGGTCCTGGACTGGATCCTGGTGCCGGTGACCCTCGGCATCACCCGCGCGCTGATCGGCACCTGGCTCGTCTACCCCGCCCTCTACGGTGCGTACACCCTCATCCGCGGCCCCATCGTCGACTGGTACCCCTACCCCTTCCTCGACCCCCGACCAGGGCTATATCTCCCTGATCATCGGCCTGGTGATCCTCACCGGGGTTTTCGCCCTCTTGGCGGTCGCTGTCGCGGCTCTCGGCGGGTTGGCCGACCGACGGCGCGGACCGGCCGGCTGATCAGCCAGGAGCGTCCGATACCGACCGGACGTGCCGGAAATCGGATGCGTTGAGCGCGACCGCCGCGAACAACAGCCCACCCACCGCGATCCACACCGTCCACCGGACGCCCAGCCAGGCGGCCAGCAGGCCACCGATCGGCGCGCCGAGCACGATGGCGGCGCGGTTCAGCGAGCGCATGGTCGCGTTCATCCGGCCGAGCAGGCGGTCGGGTGTGACCGATTGGCGGTAGCCCATCTCGAGCGGACTATCGACGCCGATGGACACACCGAACACGAACTGGGCGGCGCACAGGAGTGTCAGACCACCGATTCCATTGTGCGCCAACGGGATCAATGCATATCCCGCGGGTGTCAGCCAGCGGCAGACGATGATCATCGGCCCGATACCGAACCGTCGCCCGGCCCGATCGGCGACGGAGGAGCCGACCACCGCACCGATACCGCTCAGTGCGAAGGTCAGGCCGAGGGCGGCCGCGTCGAAGCCGAGTTCGTCGATCACGAAGAGCGCGTACACCGTTGACACCATCGCACTGCCGAAGAACCAGCCGTGCGAGGCGAGGGCCAGCGGCGCGAGCATGCGATGCCCGTACACGCAGGAAAGCCCCTCGCGCAGTTCGGCGCGCAGATTTCGATCGACGCGCTCGGGCGGATCGGACCGCTCGCGCACCCGCAGCCGCGCCACGATCAACCCGGAGATCAGATACGACACCGCGTCCACCAGGATCGCCAGCGGCGCACCGACGATCCGGATCAGCCAACCGCCGAGGACCGGGCCGCCGGTCTGCGCTACCGCCGCGGACTGCTCCAGCCGTGCGTTCGCGGGTGTGAGCAGCTCCTGCGGCACCAGAGTCGGCAGAAACGACTGGTGCGCGGCGTCATAGGCCAAAGACACGATGCCGATGGTCGGTGGATGCGATCCAGGCCCGGTGGAGCCGTGCGGCTTCCGGTCGGCATGGACCGATTCGTGCTCGGCGCTCATCGCGACCGCGATCTGTCCGACGCGTCGACGGCGGAGCGTGGGCGCGAGCGTCCGGTCCCCGAGCACGCCGAAGACTTCGCCGATCAGACGTGGATCGGGCGGTGGGATCGGCGTATCGGTCGCGGTTGGCCGGGCACACGGCGCTACTTGTGCACATCTACGTCGGGGACGAACCGGGGTGGGCGGATGACGTGCTGCATCGAATGATGCCTATCGTGATGATCGTGGACTGGGTGCCGGCACCGGTCGCGTCGGGCGTTTCCGGGCGGCCGATCGCGGGCCGGCTGGTCCACCCGCTCGTCTACGGCGCGTACACCCTCGGCCGCGGGCCGATCGTCGACTGGTATCCGTACCTGTTCATCGATCCGCGACACCAAGGTTATGCGTCGATGGCGGTCGGCCTGGTAGTGCTGGTCATCGGGTTCGGGCTTCTGGCTCTCGCGGTGGCCGCGCTAGGCGAGTCGAACAGCCGCTGGCACGGTGCGGATGAGCGGGCACCCCCGAAGTGACGTGGTTGTCGAGGTAAAGGTGGTTGATATGGGTGCGCTGTGGCACGGGTTCGCCGATATGGGCGCCGTCGAACGCGAGGGCGCGTTCGTCGTGGCGCGCGGGGAGGGCGCCTACATCTACGACCAGGCGGGCGCCAGGTATCTGGATGCGACGGCCGGGCTGTGGTTCACCAACGTCGGGCACGGTCGCGCCGAGATCGCGGACGCCGTCGCCGCGCAGCTGCGCACGGTCGCGCATTATTCGAACTTCGGTGACTTCACCGAACCCGCCACCCAGGAACTGGCCGAGAAGCTGGCGAGCATCGCGCCGGTGGCGGGCAGCAAGATCTTCTTCACCTCCGGCGGTTCGGATTCGGTGGACACCGCCGCGAAACTCGCCCGCCGCTACTGGCACGAGCTGGGGCGGCCGGATAAAACGGTCGTGGTCGGCCGTCAGCGCGCCTATCACGGAATGCATATCGCTGGAACGGCTTTGGCCGGCATCCCGGTCAATCGCGAGGGCTACGGCGAGCTGATGGCCGATGCCCGCACCGTCGAATGGGATGACGCCAAGGCGCTGCTCACGCTCATCGAGGAGCTCGGCGCGGAGCGCATCGCCGCCTTCTTCTGCGAACCGATCATCGGTGCGGGCGGGATCTTCCTGCCGCCGGACGGCTATCTCGCCGAGGTGCGCCGCATCTGCCGCGACCACGACATCTTGTTCGTCGTCGACGAGGTGGTCACCGGTTTCGGCCGCATCGGCGGCTCCTGGTTCGCGTCCACCCGTTTCGATCTCGAGCCCGACCTGATGACCACCGCCAAGGGCCTGACCTCCGGCTATGTTCCGATGGGCGCGGTCTTCATCGCGCCCCACATCGCCGAACCCTTCTTCAGCGGCGGCGTGTGGTGGCGGCACGGCTACACCTACGGCGGCCACGCCGGTGCCGCGGCGGCGGCCCTGGCCAACCTCGAGATCGTCGAACGCGAGGGTCTGCTGGACGAGGCGAAGCGCCTGGAAACCACCCTGCACACCAAACTCGCTCCACTCGCGGATCACCCGCGCGTCGCCGAGATCCGCAGCGGTCTGGGCGCGGTGGCCGCCATCCAGCTCGCCGACCCCTCCGAAGGCCTGCCACTCGTGAAAACCCTACGAGAACACGGCATTTCGGGACGAGCGGCAGGTCAAGGCGCGATGCAGATCTCACCTTCGTTCGTCATGACAGACGATCAGGTCGACGAACTCGTCGAGGGATTCAGCAGCGCCCTCGGCTGAGGGGCGCGGCCAGCATCTTGCCCATCGTTGTCCAGGTCCGCGACCGTTTCGACGCACCGGCACAGAGTGCGTCACGTGCGGCGGGCAATCGGTCGAGACCGGCGAGTGGCGCAACCGATGCGACGCCGGCTGTGCCACCCGTCGGCGTTCCAGCTAGACCGTGCTGATGACCTCGTCGTAGGTCAGGCGCGGGGAGCGCGGGAACCACGCGTCGACGCCGGGCATGCCGATATTGACGACGACCAATGAGTTGTGGGTTCCGTCGGGGAAGAAGTCCTTGTCCAGACCCGCGGCGTCGAAGCCGTTCATCGGTCCGGCGGCCAGGCCAGCGGCGCGGATGCCGAGGATGAAATAGCCGATCTGGATCAGGGCATTGAAGCGGGCCGATTCCGCGCGCTGGTCGGTGTCGGCGAAGTAGTCCTTGGCGTCGGGTGCGTGCGGGAAGACCTTCGGCAGGTTTTCGTGGAAATTCAAGTCGGCGGCCAGGATTGCGGCCAGCGGGGCCGAAGCCGTCTTGGGCTTGTTGTTATCGATCATGTGGGTGACCAGTCGCGCCCTGGCCTGTGGGCTGCGGACCAGTACGATGCGCAGCGGCTGCTGATTCATCGATGTCGGTCCGTATTTGACCAGTTCGTAGATGTCGCGGATCTGGTCGTCGGTGACCGGTGCGTCGGTGAAGGTGTTCGCGGTGCGCGCCTCCCGGAACAACAGGTCCTGGGCTTCGGCGGCAAGGGTGAGCAGAGTCTGCGGCTGCACGGTGTTCACGTGGTTCTCCTCGAAAAGTAGTCGGGGACAGCGGATTCAATCGTGGGTGACACGCCGGGACCGGGTCAGCAGATTGCCCTCGACGCGGACGAGCACGTCGTGCACGACGCAGCTCGGTGCGATCTCGGGCTTACTGTTCGGCCGGATCTTGACGACCAGGCAGTAGGCCGTGGAGACGATGGTTCCGTCGTCCTGCGGCTGCAGGTTGATCATGTTGAACCAGTGCCTGCGCTGCATCGGGTCGGCCTCGAAACGCTGGTGGAACTCGACCAGGTCCGAGATGATGCCCGCCCTGGTCAGCGCTGGCGGCCGACCCGGTGTGTGCTCGAATTCGGCGTCCTCGGTGAAGGTTTCGGCGTAACCCGGGATGTCGCGGTTGTCCAGCCGCTGCATCTGATCGGCGTAGAACTGCTGGACCTCGGCGTACAACTCGGTGCGGCTGGCGACGGTGGTCATGGTGGCTCCTTGGTTGCGGCGGGGCGCGGCTGCACGCAACGGTCTCCGATCGTGCTCGAGGCTGGCTCGAGCCGGGTGCGGGTTGACCCGGGCTATAGGACGCGCGACGAGTCTGGAAGTCGAACAGCCCAGCGAGTACGGAAAGACCGATGGAGGAGTCATGGCGGAAACTCAGCGCGTCGCGCTGGTCACCGGAGCGACCAGCGGTATGGGCCTGGAGATCACCAAAAGCCTGGCGGCCCAAGGCATCGCGGTGTTCATCTGCGCCCGCGACCAGCAAAAGGTAACCGATACGGTGAAGAGCCTGCAGGACGACGGCCACGAGGTGGACGGCACGGTCTGCGATGTCGTCGATGCCACGCAGATCCGCGAATATGTCGACGCGGGCGTGCGGCGCTATGGCCCGATCGACATCCTGATCAACAACGCGGGCCGCAGCGGCGGCGGCATCACCGCGCAGGTCAGCGACGACCTGTGGTTCGACGTGATCAATACCAACCTCAACAGCGTCTTCCTGATGACCAAGGCGGTGCTGACCGCGGGCGGCATGCTCGAGCGCGGCAGCGGCCGCATCGTGAACATCGCCTCCACCGGCGGTAAGCAGGGCGTTGTGCACGGTGCGCCGTATTCGGCCTCCAAACACGGCGTGGTCGGGTTCACCAAGGCACTCGGACTCGAGCTGGCCAAGACCGGGATCACGGTCAACGCGGTCTGCCCGGGTTTCGTGGAAACCCCGATGGCCGAACGGGTTCGGGAGGTCTACTCCGGCCTGTGGGGTGTCGATACCGACGAGGTGCACGCCAGGGTGAGCGCGCGGGTGCCGATCGGGCGCTACGTGCAGCCGTTTGAGGTGGCCGCGATGGTCGACTACCTGATCGGTCCGGGCGCGGGCGCGGTCACCGCACAGGCGCTGAATGTCTGTGGCGGACTTGGCAATTACTGAGCACGAAGGGCCTTGGCAATGACCGCAGTGGACGAGAACACCACCGGCGCGCGCAACGGCGGCGCCACCGGGCACGACGAGTATCTGCGGATCCTCGAGGCCATCCAGACCGGCGCGCTGCACCTGCTCGCCGGTTTCCCGCACCAGCCGAGCGCCCTGCGCTTCCAGGTGGGGGAGGTGACGATCGAAGCCGAATGGCAGGCCTCGGCCGCGCCGATCATTGCGGCCCCCGTCGCAGTTCCCTCGGAAGCCGTTACCGCACAGGCTGACCCGCCATCCCGTGCGGTCTTCCGCGCGCCCAGTGTCGGCGTGTTCTATCGCAGCCCGGAACCCGGTGTGGATCCCTTCGTCGAGGTGGGCGACCGCGTCACGGCCGGGCAGCAGATCGCCATCGTGGAGGCGATGAAGCTGATGATCCCGGTGACCGCGCCGACCAGCGGCGTGATCACCGAGATACTCAAGGAAAACAACGAACCGGTCCAATTCGATGAGCCCTTATTCTCGTATTCTCCGGAATGACAGGGGATTTCAGGTCGGCGGGCAGGAGCGGCGCCAGGTCAGCACCCGGCGCTGCATCCGCCCGCCGACCTGTGCCACCCCGATCAGCGTGAGAACGTCAGCGGTCAGCGACATTTGACGCACCTGTTCGGTATCTGCCCAGGCCGGATTGGAGCAGACGCTGATCGCATGCACCAGCTCCGTGCCGCGGCGGCGCCAGGTCCCCGCGTAGCCCATGAAAGGCGGCGTGTCGGTGGCTTCGTCGGTGCGCATCATGCTCACCGACATGTAGCCGTGGGCACCGTAGATCAGCAGGCCGCGCGGTGCGTCACCCAGCGGTCCGATACTGATCGCGTCATGTTCGTCGATGTCGTAGTAGGACAACAGTTCCCAGGTTCCGACGAGATCGGTGGCATTCATGACTCCCACGATGGTGGCCGCCGCTCTAATCACGCTGTAGCCGACCCGCGCGCGAACCGGTGGCTGGTCCGCACCAGCCGCCAGCTGACCTCGAGCTCGTCGAGATCACGTGGCCCGTACACCATTACCAGCGTCGCGGGCAGGAACCGCTGGCGCGCCATCGGATGCAGCTCCGCCCACCCCAGTGCGATGGCCTCTGCCGCAATATCTTTCGGCAGGCACATGTGCAAGCTGCCGTCGTCGTGCCCGTGCAGATGCGCGAATTCGGTGCCGACCAGATACGCCTCGCCCGGTCCCTCGGCGATCGTCGGCCGCAGGTGCAGCGCGCGGGTATCGGGCAGCGAAACGCCGCTGCGGCCGAGCAGCACGCCGTTCAGTGTGGTCATCCGCGACCACAGGGTCTCCTGCAGATCCGGCGGCGCCAACTGGCTGAGCTGCTGATGCGGATTGTGCGCCCGGGTGCGTGGTCGTTCACCGGAGCGACGCGGCAGGTCGATGCGGCCGTCCACGGATATCGTCGTCATGACTGTGCTCCCTTCGGTTTTCGCGTGCGGTGTGGCTCGCTCGCGACTCCTGGTTTCACAGTACTTTCCAAAGTATAGTAGTTACCAAGCGGAAAGTGACTTACCAGGAGAACGAATGAGGGCAGCATCGCGCAGCGATTCGGTGGGGGATGGCCGGGTGACGGGTGGGCCTGCCACCGTCGATCCGTGCCCGATCACCCCGGTGATCGACTTGGTTTTCGGCCGCTGGTCCACCCAGGTGCTCTGGGTGCTGACCCACGACGGCCGCCTGCGCTTCACCGAGCTCCAGTTGCGCATTCCGGGTCTCACCCCCAAGGTCCTGACCCAGCGTCTGCGTCAGCTGGAACGCGACGGGCTGGTGGCCCGCACCTACCACGCCGAGGTCCCACCGCGTGTGGAGTACGAGGCCACCCCGCTCGCGGTGACCCTGACGCCGGTCTTCTCGAGCATCGTGGACTGGTCCAGCGAACATCTCAGCGAGGTGCTCGCCGCGCGCGCCGCCTACGACGCGGCCGAAGACTGATGGGCCGCACGCGCATTCGTTATCAGGGCGCGATGGTCATCGCGCAGTCGTATCGCTAACGTCATAGGGTCCGGATGACGACCGAGGAGGTTCGCCCGTGTTCGACCGCGCCCAGCTGTTCGCACTCTCGACGATCGCACCACTCGCCGCTGCCACCCTGGTGTTCGCCGCGGGACCGGCCGCGGCGGATCCGAGCGGGCTCGATCAACTGATACCGGTCGAGGACACCGGATATCTGGTCGACGACCCGAACTATAAGGGCGCCGTGTTCTTTCAATCGCCGGACGGGCGCGATTGCGGTTTCTATCTGAACGGCCCGGCCGGCTGCGACGCGGTGCCGATCGACGCCCCGCCGGGCACGAACCAGGTGCGTTCGTCCACCTCGGAGCCCGCCCATTTCCTGACCGCCGACCAGTCGACGTTCACCTACCCGGGCGGCGCGCAGGTGCTGCCGGAAGGTCATAAGGTCTCGCTGGGCGGCACCACCTGCGGCATCGGTTACCAGGGCACCGTGACCTGCGAGACCGGACCGCACGGGTTCACCATCGCGGCGACCTACAGCGTCCTGCACTGAGCATCAGCTGGTCGGCGCCGGTCGAGGCGCCAGCGCCAGCAGATGCCCGGCCAATTCGCGCGGCATCGTGATCATGCAGTCGTGTCCGGTCGGGAGCACATGGAGGCGTCCGGGCGGCAGGTCGGCGGGCGGCAGGGTACGCGGCATCGCGGCGCGCATGGCCTTGAAGTCCTCGCCGCCCTCGCTGCAGTGCACATGCGTCACCGGAATCGCCGCCAGCGCTTCGGGATTCGTCAGCAGCATGCGCTGCTGGAAGGTCACCAGCGACTGGGCAGTCTGCATCGAGGCCACCCAGCTGAGGTCGGGCTCCTCGGTGATGCCGTACAGGCCGCCGTCGCCCATCGGCTCGGTCTGCGGCGGCACCCGCCAACCGTCGCCGTGCGCCTCGGCCGCGGCGGTGAAGGCCTCGACCATGCCGGGCATGATGTCGGCCACCGACTCACCGTCGCGCGGGACGAAGGTGTCGACATAGACGAGTTCGGCGATGCGGTCGGGGACGGCGTCGGCGACGGCGGTCACCACGATGCCCGCATAGCTGTGGCCGACCAGGATGACGTCGCTGAGATCCTCGAAGGTGAGCAGGCCGACCAGATCCTCGACGTGGGTGTCCAGGCCGACCTCGGGGGTCAGCAGGTCGGCGCGGTCGCCGAGGCCGACCAGGGACGGGGTCAGCACGCGATGTCCGGCGTCCGCCAGCAGCGGCGCCACCCGCTGCCAGACCCAGCCGCCGTGGAATGCCCCGTGGACGAGCAGATATGTCGACACGATCAGTTCTCCCTGATTTTCGTTAGGGCAGTGACGTTTCCGGTGATATCGGCCGCCGGTGGCACGCGCTCGGGCCGGATGCCGAGCCCGATCACCCTGGCTACCAGCCGCGCCAGCCGAGGCACGCGCCGCAGCAGGCGCACGAGCAGCGGCTTGTCGGTACCGGGCCGTCCGGCGTTCGGATACAGATCCGACAGCAACCGCAGCTGCGCGAATTGGACCACGCGCATGGGGAATTCGCGTCGGCTCTGGACGGCGCGCAGCTGTGCGACGTTCGGTCGCGCGCCCGTGGTGAGAGTGGGTGCGAGCAGGCGGGCCGCCGCGATCGCGTCCTGCACAGCAAGATTGATGCCGACCCCGCCCGCCGGCGACATGGCATGGGCCGCGTCGCCGATCGCGAGCAGGCCCGGACGATACCAGCGACGCAGCCGATCCACCCGCACATCAAGGGGTTTCACGTCATCCCAGGTGCGAATTTCTCCGGTCAAATGCTCGGTCAGGCTGGGATAGATCGCGGCGAGTGCGGCGCGGAATTCGGCGAGTCCGGCGGTCTTGATGGTCGCGAACCCGCCCTTGGGGATCATGTACGCGACCTGGAGATAGTCGCCGCGGTCGATGCAGACGATGAAGAAGCCGTTGCCGCTGCGCACCGTCGGCAGCCGTTCGCCGTCGGGCTTGCTGACACGGAACCACAGCACGTCCATCGGCGCTGCGCTGGCCGCGACCTCCAGCAGGCCGTCGTCGCGAACGATCGAATTGCGCCCATCCGCGGCGATCACCAGTCGGGACAAAACCTCCAAGGGGCCGTCCGGTGTGCGTACCCGTGCGCCGACCACGGCGTCGTCCTCGTGGATCAGCTCGGTGACCTCGGCCTCCTGGATGAGCCGGAAGCCCGGATACCGCCTGCCCGCCTCGGCGAGGAAGTTCAGCACATCCCACTGCGGCATGAACGCCACGAACGGGAAACCGCCCGGGAGACCGCGGAAGTCGGCGAATATCACCGGCCCGCTCGCGGTGGCCATCGGTAGCTGCGGTAGTTCGACGTGCGGCAGCGCGAGGAATTCCGCGGCGAGTCCGAGTTCGTCCATCGCCCGTAACGTGGACGGATGCACCGTATCCCCGCGGAAGTCCCGCAGGAAGTCCGGATGCTTCTCCAGCACAAGCACTTCCACGCCCGAACGGGCCAGCAGCAGGCCTGTCATCAGCCCGGCGGGTCCGCCGCCGACCACGCAGACCGCCACCGATTCGACTGTCACGCCAGACATGTCGGCACCTGCCCTTGGTTGTACACCACCATCTCGTCGAATATCGACAGCACGTCCAGCGGCTCGCCGATCGGTCCGCCCGCCCATTCCGCGTCGGCGCGATGCAGATTGCCGACTAGGCGTTCGTCGTCGACCAACTCGGCGAACTCACCGTGATCGGCCTCCAGCGCGATCGCCAGCGGGGTCAGGCCAAGGGATCTGGCCTCGGCGGCCAGTTCCTGCACCCACCGCAGGTAGCGCAGCGTCTGGTCGAAGATCTCGGGTCCGGTGACCGGGCCGTGCCCGGAGACCACGGTCTGCGCGCCCAGTGCGGCCATTCGCTCGATCGCGGTGATCGACCCGCTGACCGAACCCATCAGGCAGAACGGCGCCGCGCCCGACATCATCAGATCCCCGGCGAAGAGCACCTTCTCCTCGGGCAGCCACGCCACCACGTCGTTGGTGGTGTGCGCGGCCGGTCCGAGGTGAATGAGTTCGACGCGCCGCTCGCCGATGTGCAGCGTCAGCCGCCTGCTGAAGGTGATGCTGGGCAACGTGACTCGGACATCGCCCCACTGCACCTGCGGCCAGAGTTTGGTCAGCGCGAGCCCGGTCTCGATCATCTCGGGCCGGATCCGGTCGTGGCCGATGACGACCGCGGTGCGCCCGAAGAGGTGATTGCCGAAATTGTGGTCGCCGTGATGGTGGGTGTTGACGATTGTGCGGGCGGGGCCGGTGTCGAGCCCGTCGACGAATTCGACCAGGGCGCGGGTGCGTCCCTCGGTCCCCAGGGTGTCGATCACGACCGCGCCGTCCGGACCGGCCAGCACGCCCGCATTGCTGACACACCAGCCACCGCGACTGTGCGTGTACGCGTAGACCCGATCCGCGATTTCGCGCACGACCGGTGCACCGGCTACTTGCGATAGTTCGGTGGCAGTCATGTCGGCGACTTCATGGACTCGGCATACCGCACCGCGCACCGCAGCGTATTGCGGCTGTTGGTCGAGAGTGCGTCGGTGAGATACGTGCGTGCGTCGGCGAGATCGGTATCGGCTCCGAGAATTTCGCGGGCGGCGGCCGGATTGATCGCCACGGTATGCCGTGCCGTCACCACCGCGCCGTCGGGACCGTCCGCGAATTCCCATGCGCCGCTGTGCCCGAAGAGCATGGCCGGTGGCAGCAGCTGCTTGTAGTCGATGCGCTCGCCCGGAAAGCAGACGCGCACCGACTTCGTGGTGTGTGGAATACCTCCCGCCGTAACGGTATCCATCTCCATCAGCTGCACGCCCTCGGCGTCCTCGGTGAGTTCGATTCGGCTGACGTGCGGCACGTGTTCGGGCCAGCGTTGGCTGTGGTAGATGAAGTCGTAGACCTCGGCAGCCGAAATCTCCAGCGTGACAGTGTCTTCGAAGGTGTGCACGACCTCCTCGATCGGATGGCCGAGCTCCGCGATGCGGGCCAGCGCGGCCAGTTCGGTCTCGCTGTTGCGATCCACCGCACCCGCGACCAGATCCGGGTCGGCGCCCTCCACCACGGTGAAGCGGTGATCGAGGGTGACCTTCGTGGTGCCGGAATCGATGTCACGGAAGGACCAGCCCCCGCCCATCGAAGCGATCGGTGCCTGGCTGCGTTCCTGCTCGAACACGATGCGCCGCTGCGCCGCGTCGAGCACTCGCCGCGAGGTCCAGTTCTTCACCTCGCCGTTGACGGTGGCCCACAGCCGGAACCGCTCCTCATCGGGTCCGCGGTGCAGATGGCGCACCAGCACACTCGGTGCGAAGATCACCGGCCACGTGGTCACATCGGCCACCAGGGCGTAGACGAGCTCCGGCGGCGCCTGCACCACCTTGGTGTGGCTCATCACCTGGGTATTCATGTCTCCACCTCGCTGGCGCTCGGCTCCGCCATGAACACCCAGGGGTGCTGTGTCGATTGTTCGCTCGCTACGCTCGCTCATGCCGCACCCTGCAGTTGACTGTTGACGATATCGATCAGCTCCTGCGGCGTCTTGACGTCGATGAGCTGTTCCTCCGGGATGATCACGCCGAAATCGCGCTGAATCCGCGAGGCGGTCTCGATGAGCGCAAGGGAGTCGTAGCCGAGCTGTTCGAAGTCGAGCGTCGAAATATCGCCGTCGAGTTCGGCGAGTTCCTCGCCGCCCGCGCATTCCACGAGAATCCGGCGTAATTCGGTGATGGTCATGGTCATGATCGGCTCCCTGATCGAGTAGGTGTTCGGGTCAGTCGGTGACAGCGCGTACGACAACCGCCGAGTTGAAACCCCAACGGCCGCGGGCCAGGACGAGGGCCGCGCCGACGGTGGCGGGCCGTGGTGCGCCGAGGACCAGGTCGATCCGGTAGTCCGCGGCGAGGGTGGTGCAGGCGGTCGGCGGGATCACCGAATCGCGGATGGACAGCAGTGCGGTCACGATGTCGAGCGGTCCCGCGCCCGAGAACAGCCGTCCGGTCAGCGGTTTCGAAGCCGTGACGGGTACACCGTCGGCGCCGAAGACGGCTTCGATGGCCGCCGCCTCGTCTCGATCGCGGTCGGGCACGCCCGCCGCGTCGGCGAAGACGATATCGATATCGCCGGGCCCCATTCCGGCGTCGGCGAGCGCGAGTTCGGCGGCCCGGCGCAGGCCCGATGGCTTCCCGGAGTCCGGCGGTGGGTCGAATGTCGAGGCGTAGCCGGCGATTTCGCCGTGTACCTTCGGCACGCCACGAGCCCGGGCCGCGGCGGCTTGTTCGACCACCAGCATCGCGCCGCCCTCACCGGGCACATATCCCGTGGCCTCGGCATCGAAGGGTAGGTAGGCACGATCCGGTTCCGCCGAGGTGCTGACCTCGCCGCTGGCCAGATGCGAGGCCCAGCCCCAGGGATCCAGTGCGGAATCCACGCCGCCGGTGACCACCAGCGGGGTGCCGCGATGCACCGTGCGCCGTGCGTGACCGACCGCGTCCAGCCCGCCCGCCTGCTCGGCGACCAGGGCGCTGCTCGGGCCGCGCATGCCGTGCCGGATCGAGATCTGCCCGGTGTTCACCGCGTAGAACCAGGCGAACGATTCGTAGACGCTCACATGTTCGGAGCCGCGCGACCACAGCTTGTTGAACTCGCGATGGGTGAATTCGAAACCGCCGGAGGCATTTCCGGTGACCACACCCATGTCGTAGTCGGTCATCGCCGCGGTATCGACCTTCGCGTCATCCAGGGCCCACTGTGCGGCAACCAGTGCCATTCGCGTCGAGATGTCGGTCTGCGGCAGCAGGCGACTCGGCAGATGTTCGGCCGCCTCGAAATCGGCGACCTGTCCGGCCAAGCGGGCGCTGGAACGGCTCGTGTCGAACCGAGTGAGCGGCGCGATGCCGCCCCGGCCCGCCAGTACGGCATCCCAGAAGCGTTCGACGCCGAGGCCGTTCGGCGCGAGCACACCCATGCCCGTTACCAGGATCACGCCGCCACCTCCGCCGGTTTGCGCAGCACCATCGCGCTCTGGAAGCCGCCGAACCCGCTGCCCACGGTGAGCACCGTGTCCATCCGGTGGTCGCGCGCCACCAGTGGCACGTAGTCCAGATCGCATTCCGGATCGGCCTCGTGCAGATTCGCCGTCGGCGGCACCACCTGGTATTCGAGGGCCAGCAGGGATGCGGCGATCTCGACCGAGCCGATCGCGCCGAGCGAGTGGCCGACCATCGACTTGATCGAACTCATCGGTGTCGCATAGGCGTGCTCGCCGAGACTGCGCTTCACCGCGGCGGTTTCGTGCCGGTCGTTCTGCCGGGTGCCCGAACCGTGCGCGTTGATGTAGTCCACACCGGTCGGATCGATACGAGACTCGTCCAGTGCGACCCGGATCGCCTCGGCCATCTCCCGGCCGTCGGCTTTGAGGCCGGTCATGTGGTAGGCGTTGCAACGGGTGGCGTAGCCGGTGATCTCGGCATAGATGCGCGCCCCTCGTTTGCGCGCATTCTCGTATTCCTCCAGCACGAACATCGCGGCGCCCTCGGCGAGCACGAAGCCGTTGCGCGAGTTGTCGAACGGCCGGGAGGCGTGTTCGGCGTCGTCATTGCGCGAGGTGGTCGCCTTGATCGCGTCGAAGCAGGCCACCACGATCGGCGTGATCGGGGTATCCGCGGCCCCGGCCAACATGACATCGGCCGAGCCCTCCCGGATCAGCTGCACCGCATGGCCGACCGAGTCCAGGCCGGATGTGCAGCCGTTGGAGACCATGGCGACCGGGCCTTCGGCGCCCACACTCCAGGCCACCTCGGCGGGCATCACGCTGGGCACCATGTAGTCGAACATGTGCGGCGAGAGGTAGGTCTGGTCGACCAGCCAGTTCCGGCCGGAGTCGGACAGCACCAGGTACTCCTGCTCCAGGCTGGTAGCCGCGGCGACCGCGCTGCCGAGGCTGACGCCGAGCCGGTGCGGATCCAGCGTTCCGATATCGATGCCGCTGTCGGCCACCGCCTCCCGCCCGCACACCACGGCGAACTGCACCGCCCGATCCATGCGTCGAATTTCCCTGGGCGACAACCCTTCCAGTACCGGGTCGAAGTCGGCCTCGCCCGCGACCTGGGATCGGTACGGGCTGGGGTCGAAGAACGAAATCCGGCGCGTGGCGGTGCGGCCTTCGGACAGCAGCTTCCAGAACTCGTCCTTGCCCGAGCCGCCGGGCGCGCGGACACCGAGTCCGGTGACGACAACGCGGCGGCTCATTCCGCACCACCGGATGCGTTGGGGTTCATAGCGTTATCTCCCTTCGATCGTGGGATCAAGCATCGAAGGGAGACCTCGAACCTGACTCGAGTGCTGGAGTCGAGTTGTTCTCTAGCGGGCGCGTCCAGGCTGTTCGGGTGATCACCGGACAACGCCGTCCCGGCCGGTCACCCCTTTCCCCTCAGCACAGGAGACACGCGTGATGAAGTCAGCACACGGCCTCGACGGCGCCGCGGACTGGGTGCTCTGCCCGGCCTGTCTGATTCCGCTGTACGGCAAGCGATTCGCCCGCGACCTCGGTGTCTGCGGCGAATGCGGCAGACATACCCCGATCACCGCCGAGCAGCGCATCGCCCAGCTCGCCGACGAGGGCCGCTTCGAACCGCTCGCGGTCATCCCCACCGACGACGACCCGCTGACCTTCACCGACACCAAGCCCTACCGCGATCGGCTGGCCGCCGCGCGGGCGCGCACCGGCATGCACGACGCCGTCCTGTGCGCGCTCGCGGCGATCGAGGGCAATCCGGTGCTCATCGCGGCGATGGATTTCCGTTTCCTCGGTGGCTCGCTGGGCACCGCGGTCGGCGAGATGATCACCGCGGCCGCGGAAACGGCGTTGGCCGAACGGATTCCGCTGCTCATTGTCACCGCCTCGGGCGGCGCCCGGATGCAGGAGGGACCGCTGTCGCTGATGCAGATGGCGAAAACCAGTGCGGCGCTGGAGCAGTTGGACCGCGCCGGGATTCTCACCATGACCTTGATCACCGACCCGACCTACGGGGGAGTGGCCGCATCGTTCGCCACTCTGTCGGATGTGCTGATCGCCGAGCCCGGCGCGCGACTGGGTTTCGCGGGCCGCCGGGTGATCGAGCAGACCATCCGGCAGGAGTTGCCCCCGAAGTTCCAGACCGCCGAATTCCTGTTGGAGTGTGGGCTGATCGACATGATCGTGCCGCGCGTGGGCCTGCGGCAGGCACTGGGGTCGTTATTGCGGATCGCCGGACCGGTCGACCCGACCGGCGAGGCGGTGACCGAACTCGATGCGGGCACGATCACCGATCCGGATCGGGTCGCCGACAGCGATCCCTGGGTGCAGGTCCGGCGCGCCCGCACCCCGAGCCGGCCGACCGCCCTGGACTACTTCGCCCTCGCCTTCGACGGTTTCCACGAGCTGCGCGGGGACCGCATTTCCGGGGATTGCCCCGCCATTGTCGGCGGCACCGCGTGGCTCGGTGATCAACCGGTCGTGGTGATCGGGCAGCAGAAAGGCCATGAGCCGAAGGAGATGATGGCGCGCAACTTCGGCATGCCGACACCGGCGGGTTACCGAAAGTCCGCACGGCTCATGCGTTTCGCCGAGAAGCTGGGGCTGCCCGTGATCACTCTCATCGACACCCCGGGCGCCTATCCCGGCGCGGCCGCCGAGGAGCAGGGCCAGGCGGTCGTGATCGCCGAGAACATCCGATTGATGTCGGCGCTGCGCGTGCCGGTGATCAGCGTGGTGATCGGTGAGGGCGGCAGCGGTGGCGCGCTCGCGCTCGGTGTCGCGAACCGGGTGCTGATGTTCGCCAACGGCACGTACTCGGTGATCAGCCCGGAGGGGTGCGCGGCCATCGTCTGGAACGATCCCGCCGCCGCACCGAAAGCCGCTGCCGCGCTGTCGCTTACCGCCGGCGATCTGCTGCGTCTCGGTGTCGTCGACGCGGTGCTGCCCGAACCCGGCGACGATGTCGGGTCGGCCCCGCTGGCAGCGGCGAACCAGCTGCATCGGGCGCTGGCGGCGAGTCTGCGCGAACTGACCGGGCGCAGCGGTGAGGACCTCGCGACCGAGCGGCGCGCCCGGTTCCGCCGGTTCGGTGCGCGGCAGCAGGTTTCGGTCCGGTCGGTGGCGTAAGAGAGTGCGGGACGCGATGTTCGAGAAGATTCTGATCGCCAATCGCGGCGAGATCGCGCTGCGAGTGGCGCGCACCTGCCGGGAACTCGGGGTGCGCACCGTCGCGGTGCATTCGGTTGCCGACGCGGAGTCGGCTGTGGTGCATTTCGCCGACGAATCGGTGCAGATCGGTCCCGCGGCGGCCAAGCGCAGCTATCTCAATGCCGCGGCCGTGCTGGCCGCCGCCGAGCTGACCGGTGCCGACGCGATCCATCCCGGCTACGGATTCCTTTCGGAGTCACCGGATTTCGCGGATGCCTGCCGTGCCGCGGGGGTGACGCTGATCGGTCCGCCCGCCGATGTGATGGCTCAACTCGGCGACAAGCAGTCGGCGCGCACGCTGATGGCCAAGGCGGGGCTGCCGCTGCTGCCCGGCAGTCTGGATCCGCTCGAGCCCGACGAGGCGCACGCGCTCGCCGATTTGATCGGCTATCCGGTGATCATCAAGGCGGCCGCTGGTGGCGGCGGGCGCGGTATGCAGGTGGTGCGCGAGAGCGCGTCGTTCCCGCGCGCCTTCCAGGAGACCCGCGCGACGGCGCGAATGTTGTTCGGCGACAGTCGAGTCTATCTGGAGAAGTACCTCGAGGGCGCCAGGCATGTGGAGATCCAGGTGCTGTGCGACGGTTATGGCAACGGTGTGCACCTCGGTGAACGCGACTGCTCGGTGCAGCGCAGACATCAGAAGCTCATCGAGGAGTCGCCCGCAGCGCGGCTACCGGACGGGCTGGCGGCACGGATGGGCAAATCCGCGGTGGACGGTGTGCTGGAGGCGGGCTACGTCGGCGCCGGAACCGTGGAATTTCTGGTGGATCGCGGGGGTAATTACTATTTTATGGAGGTGAACTGTCGAATTCAGGTGGAACATCCGGTGACCGAAATGGTTACCGGTATAGATCTGATCGCCGAACAGATCCGAATCGCGACCGGGAAATCGCTCGGCATCACCCAGGATCGTATTTCCCTGAATGGTGCGGCAATTGAGTGCCGTATCAATGCGGAGGATCCGGCGAACGATTTCGCCCCCGCTCCCGGAATTGTGGCCGAATTCACACCGCCGGGTGGTCCATTCGTGCGCGTCGATACTCATGTGCACGCCGGTTATTCCATATCGCCGCACTATGATTCGCTGTTGGCCAAGCTCATCGTCTGGGCGCCGGACCGGGACCAGGCGCTCGCACGCATGCGGCGAGCCCTGGCCGAATTCCGGATTTCCGGGGCACGGGTGGAGACGACCCGGGATTTTCTGCGGGAGGTACTCGACCATCCCGCTATGCGGTCGGCGACGCATTCGACCGCGCTGGTGGACGAGTTGCTGCGGGACCGCTAGGCGGGTTCGGCGGTGGCTGTGCGGAATTCGGGGGAGTACCAGCCGATCAGATACCCGGCGTGACGGCTGTTGAGCATGGCGCTCACCGACACATCCGAGGCGGCCAGGATGTCCTGATGCAACTTCTGCAGCTTCTGGCACGGGTCGAGGCCGAGCTCGCGCTGCATCGATCTGCTGAACTGCTGATAGGACTCCAGTGCGCGGGCGCGCTGGCCCGCACGGCACTGCGCGAACATGTAGTACGCCTGCAGCCGCTCGTGCAGCGGGTGCTGCATGGTGAGTCGAGCCAGGTCAGGGCAGGCTTCACGGTATCTGCCGAGGCGCAGCTCGGCCTCGACGCGCAGCTCGACATTGGTCAGGCGCAGGTGATCCAGATGCGAGACCTCCGCGGCGAGCGGGATGCCGCCTTCCACATCGACCAGCGCCGGACCGCTCCACAGTGCCTCCGCGGCGGTGAAGAGATCGACCGCGCGGTGATCGTCACCGGTCTTCGCGGCACAGCGCGCGGCCTCGGACATGGTCTGGTAGTCGCGCAGATCGAACAGGCAGTCTTTGACGTCGAACGAATATCCTTTGCTGCGGGTGCGCAGAAATCTTTCCGCCACCTCGGCCTGTCCTATGCCGAGCTGCTCGGCCATCTTCTTTCGAATTCCGAGCACATAGGTCTGGACGACCGTGACGGCGCTGCGCGGCGGATCATCGTTCCACAACTCTTCGACCAGAGTGGTGACCGGAACGACGGTATCGTGTCTGACCAGGAGTAGAGCGAGTAGTTGCCGCTGCTTTTGCGCAGTCGGCGTGGCGTTGTGATTGTTGAGGGCAAGCGTCAACGGACCTAACACGCGAGCGCACACTGGATATTTCACTTGGAGTTCTCCTACGGGCGTTATTCCCCCCGACCGACGTGAGTTCTCGAAATCCCACCTCGCTGTAGGCAAGATCCACGATATCGAGAATCGAGTATCGATTCGGTGAATCTTGAGTTATAAGGGAGTTAATTCGATTTGGTAGGCGTCGCGAATTCTCCTACATCGCAAGGAGATTCGCGTGCCACATGAATTCATGGGTTGACATCCGTTGGGGCGGGCCGTAATCGGCGATTCGGGCGGTGGCGGAACCCGCGGTGGCCGGGTCGGTGCGCGGACCGCCTACCGCGTCGTGCCCGCGGGCATACCGGCCTGAACTTGCAGTTTCTGAAAAATTGCAGTTTGTGCTACTTTGGCGACCATGTCCAAGGCGAAGCGCGACGAGCCACCGATCGGGTTGCGCGAGCAGAAGAAGCGCCAGACCCTGCTCGACCTCTGTCTGGCCGCGCGGCGGTTGGCCGTCGAGCGCGGGCTCGACGCGACGACCGTCGAGGACATCGCCAGAGCCGTCGGGGTTTCCCCGCGCACGTTCTTCAACTACTACGAGACGAAAATGGACGCCGTCGTCGGACCGGTCGGCGAGATCGGCACACCGGAGTTGCGTGCGGAGTTCATCGCGGGCGGCCCCAGCGGTGTGCTGATGGACGATCTCACCTGGCTGTTCGGGCTCGCGTTCGAACCCGAAAACGAAGTGCGCGAGAACATTTCGCTGGTGACCGAGATCATCAAAACCGAACCGCGGGTGCTCGCGGCCTTCGTCGCTTCGGGTGCCCGGTTGGAGAGTGCCGTCGCGGAGTTGCTCTCGGCGCGGCTCAGCACCGACGTATCGCCCGAATTCGCCGGGCTGGCAGCGGGTTTCATGACGACCATCACGTCGAGGGCGGCGATGTCCTCGGCAAAGGATCCGACCGTATCGCTGGCGGCGGCGGTACGCGAACACGGTGTAATGGCCGCCCGGCTGTTCGAACAGCCGGGCGGCGGGCGAAGGAGACATGTCAGATGAGTGTTGTATCGCGAACCGATTCCATGGGGGGTGGCGGTCGGGCGACGGGTGGGCCAACGACGGCTGAATCGCCGCCCGCGCCGATCGTCTTGACCCAGAAGCGGATCTGGCTCATCTTCGGCGCGCTGATCGCGGGGATGTTCCTGGCCAGCCTCGATCAGACGATCGTCGGCACCGCCATGCCGACCATCGTCGGCGACCTCGGCGGCATCTCCCATATGGCCTGGACCGCAACGTCATATCTGCTCGCGACCACCATCATGATGCCGATCTACGGCAAATTCGGTGACCTGTTCGGCAGGCGCTGGCCGTTCCTGTTCGCCATCACGATCTTCACCGTCGCCTCCATCGGTGCCGCCGCGTCGACGAGCTTCTGGGAGTTCATCACCTTCCGCGGGCTGCAGGGCGTCGGCGGTGGCGGCCTGATGATCCTGGCGCAGGCCATCATCGCCGATGTGGTGCCCGCCAAGGATCGCGGCAAGTACATGGCACCGATGGGTGCGGTCTTCGGCATCACCTCGGTGGCGGGCCCGCTGCTCGGCGGCTTCTTCGCCGACCATATCGGCTGGCGCTGGTGCTTCTGGATCAATGTGCCGATCGGTATCGCGGCGCTGTTCATCGCCTTCCGCTATCTGAGCATCCCCAGCCACCGGCCCAAGACTCGGCCCGACTACTTCGGCGTCGTGCTGATGTCGGCCGCGACCACATTGCTTATCCTGATCACCGACTGGGGTGGGAAGCAATACGCCTGGGGCTCAACGGTTATGGTGACAATGATCGCGGCGTTCATCGTGGTGGTCGCGGCCTTCGTGCTCGTGGAGGCGCGCGCCGAGGAGCCGATGCTGCCGCTGTGGCTGTTCCGCAATCGCACGTTCGTGCTGACCTCGGCAATCGGCTTCCTGCTCGGCCTGGTGATGTTCGCGGCGCTGGCCTTCATCCCGACCTATCTCCAAATGGCGACGGGCGCTTCGGCTTCGGTATCCGGCCTGCTGCTGATCCCGATGATGGTCGGCCTGATGATCACCTTGATCAGCTCGATGACGATGGTCACCAAAACCGGCCGCTACCGGGTGTATCCGCCGCTCGGCGCGGTACTGATATTCGTGGATATGCTGTGGTTGACGCGCTTGGACGCCAACACCTCGATGTGGGTCGTTTCCGCGATGCTTTTCGTCATGGGCGCGGGTCTCGGCCTGATCATGCAGATCATCGTCCTGGTCGTGCAGAATGCGGTGTCGCCCGACCAGATCGGCACCGCGACCAGCGCCAACAACTACTTCCGCGAAATGGGTGGTGCGCTGGGTGTCGCGATCTTCGGCTCGATCTTCACCAACCGGTTGACCGAGGGGCTCACCAACGTGTTCTTCGCACACGGACCGGAAGCGGCGGCCGCGAAACTCGATCCGGGCGGCTTGGTGCCGTCGGTGGTCAAGCATCTGCCCGAGGGCCTGCACGACGCGATCGTCGGCGCATATGTCGACGCGTTGGTTCCTGGGTTCTGGTATCTGCTTCCCGGCGTGGTCATCGCTTTCGTGCTCGCGCTGTTCATCCCGCAGATGAAGCTCTCCGACGAGGCGGGCATGGTCGCCCGTGGTGAAGCGGTGATGGCGGAATCGGAGCCGGGCGACTGATCGCCCGGTCACCGCTTCGATCGGGCGATCTCGGGGAAGCGTGCACGCAGCTGGTCCAGGCAGCGGCGCACCTCGCGCAGTTCCCGGATCAGCAAACGTGATTCAGTGGTCGACCTCGGAAGACCGCGTCTGGTCATGGTCGCCTCGATCGTGGTGGTGAGGGATTCGGCCTCGGCGGTGAGGAGGTTGTAGAACACGCGTGCCTGTTCTACATCGGATTCGTCGTGCACCAGCTGCTCGTATCAGGCGATCGGCATCCGAAAACATCGGGTGATTCGTCTGCGGTCCATATTTTCGTTGCCCATAATTCATGATCGCCGCGCCGCATCCGGGCCGTCAATCCGGTACGGATCCCCAACGGTGGTCGCCCGAGTCAGACGAAGGCGCTGCGGCCGGTGAGCGAGCGGCCGACGATGAGGGTGTTCATTTCGCGGGTGCCCGCGTCGGAGTAGCTGGCCTCGGCGTCGGCGACGAAGCGTACGTAGTTCCGTGGTCCGATCGGAGAAAACCGCTGATCACCGGACCGAAAGTGGCCGCGTTGGTGACCAGGTCCACATGTCCGCCCGGATGCAGGTGCAGCGTCGAATGCGGCAGCATCCGATGCATGATGTGGGCGTTGACGACCGGGATGATCGGATCGTCGGTGCCCGCGATGAGGAGTGTGGGCTGCCGGATCGCCCAGAGCGCGGGCAGACTGGTCCACACCGAACCCGCGAGGAGTTGGAGCAGGTAGCCGCGCCGAGAGCCCGAGTGCGCCTGCCGATGGAACAGCTCGGCCACTGGTTCGGGGTCGGTGCGTGCGGTGCCGCCGTAGATGGCGGCGGCGATATCGGCGGCGTATTCGGGGTCGCGGAACCGCCGTGGCGTCGCCATCTTGGCCAATACCCGCGGATGCGCCGGAACCATCAGCACACCGGTCGCCGTCGATACCAGTACGAGCCGCCGACACCGGCGCGGATGCTGGAATGCGAACTGCTGGGCCACCGCACCGCCCCACGACAGACCGAGCAGATCGACGCGTCCGATGCCCAGCTTGTCGAGGACGCGCCCGAGCAGCCAGGCCAGATACGGAAACCCGTACGGGAGTGGGGAATGCGGCGATTCGCCGGTGCCGGGCACATCGAAACGCACGACCGGGATATCGGGGTCGAGCTCGTCGACCAAGGGCGTGAGCACCTCGAGCCCGGCCCCGATGCCGTTGCACAGCACCAGCGGTACGCCGGTGCCCGGCCGGATGTGTACCCGGATCCGTTGGCCGAATGCGCTCACCATGTGGTCGCCGGCACCGGCGATCATCGCATCGTCACCTCCCTCGGTATCAGTGTTCGTGCACATAGGTGCCCGGCGCCGGGCCGATGGGGGGCAGGCCATCGGTGCCGAGCTGTTGCGGCGCGGCCTTTTCCGGTCCGCCGCGCTCGGCGAGCCAGGCGAGGTAATCCGGCCACCAGGAATCCGCGGCCCGCTCCGCCGTTTCCAGCCATTCGTCGGGGCTTTCCGCCTCGGCCGGCCCGAATCGATAGGACGCCTTGGGATTTCCGGGCGGATTGACCAGCGCCGCGATATGCCCGCTGGTCGAGAGCACGTAGCGCTGCTGGTCGCTGCCCAGCAGGCGGGCGCTGCGATAGGTGGCCTGCCACGGGCTGATGTGGTCGGCGATGCCGCCGATCACGTACGAATCGACGGTCACCTTCGACAGATCGACCGGGGAGTGCAGCATGCTCACCTCGCCCGGTTTTGTCAGCGAATTGTGCAGTCCGAGCAGCACCATGTCGCGGTGCAGGGCCGCGGTCATGCGTGTGGTGTCCGCATTCCAGAACAACACGTCGAACGCCGCCGGCGCGCGCCCCTGGACGTAGTTGTTGACCCAATACCGCCAGATCAGATCGGTCGGCCGCAGCCACGCGAACACCTCGGCCAGCGCGCGTCCGTCGAGATAGCCCTTGCGCGCGGACATCCTGATCGCCGCGTGCGCCTCCTTCTCCCCGAGTGCCGCCGCGGCGAAACCCGCCTTGGACTGGTCGAGTACGGTCACCGCGAGCGTCAGGCTGGCCAGCCGATCGTCCTGGCCGATATCGGTGAGATGGGCGGCGACCATGGCCGCGAGGATGCCGCCGGAACAGCTCGCCATCAGGTGCGCGCGATCGGTGTCCGTGATCCGCCGCACCGCGTCGAGTGCCTCGACAATGGCGGCGCCGTAGTTGTCGAATCCCCAATCACGGTGCCGGGCACGCGGATTGCGCCACGAGATCGCGAAGACCTGCTGGCCCTGCCGCAGGAAATACTCGATCATGCTCCGGCCGGGCGCGATATCCATGACGTAGAACTTGTTGATCACCGGCGGCACCATCAGCAGCGGCACGGTGTGCACCGTCGGTGTCTGCGGGGTGTACTGGATCAACTCGAACATCCGCGTTTTCAATACGACCGCGCCCGGTGTCGCCGCAATCGTCTCGCCGACCGCGAAGGCATCCGGCTCGACCATCGCGGGAACTCGCGGCTGCGCGGCGATATCGCGCACGAATCGGCGCAGGCCGCGGACCGCGCTCAGTCCGCCGGTATCGATGAGCGCCTTCCAGCCCAGCGGGCTGAGCAGCGGGTTGTTGCTCGGCGAAGTGCCCTCGAGCACATTGTCGAGAACGAATTTCATCCGCTCGCCATCACGCCAGTCCAGATCCGCGTCCTGGTAGAGCGTCTCGGCGGTTTCGGATGCGGCCAGGTAGGCCTGCACGATGCGGTGCAGCAGCGGATTCTGTTGCCACGCCGGGTCGGCGAAGCGCTTGTCGTTTTTCGCCGGTTCGCGGGTGGAGTCGCCGCGGGCGATAGCACCGAGTTCCTTGACCAGTGACTGGCCGCGCTCGGCGACTGTGCCCGGCTTGCGGGCCAGATTGGCGGCCATATGCGCCCAGGAGGTGTTCGGCGTCATGCGCCGCCGCAGCCCAAGGGCCGGTCCGAGCAGCAGCAGGTCCAGCGGCGCGGCGAGTTCGTCCGCGCCGCGGGCGGTGGTGGGTGGGTAATTGCGTTCGGTATCAACGGTATTCGTCACGATCGCTCCTCTCGGGTGGGTAGTTCGACGATGAGCGGGTCACATGTCCATGCCGCCGTTGACGCTCCACACCTGTCCGGTGATGTAGGCGGCGGCGTCAGCGGCCAGGAAGTGCACGACCCTGGCGATCTCCTCGGGGCGACCGGCCCGTCCGACCGGGATCTGGGCGGTGAGCTTGGTCATCACCTTCTCCGGAATGTGGGCGGTCATCTCGGTGGCGATCAGGCCGGGCGTCACGGCGTTGACCGTGATGCCGATGCCGTAGTCGGTGCGCATGCCGGATTCGGCGAGCTCGTAGGCGGCCTCCTTGGCCAGGGTCTTGGTCAGCCCGAAGAGCCCGGACTTCGAAGCGGAGTAGTTGGCCTGGCCGATATTGCCGGTCTCACCGACCACGGAGGACACGTTGACGATGCGTCCGGTCCCCCGTTCGACCATGTGCGCGAGCGCGGCCTGCGAGAGGAAGAAGGCGCCGGACAGGTTCACCCCCAGTACGGTGTGCCAATCCTCCTCGGTCATCGCGGCCACCGTCTTGTCCATGGTGATCCCCGCGTTGTTGACCAGAATGTCGAGCCGCCCGTGGGTTTCGATCACCTCGGCGATGGTGCGGCGACAGTCGTCGGCGGAGCCGATATTGCCCTGATGGGCCGAAGCGCCGGCACCGTGCGCCCGCGTCTGCTCGGTGAGGTTCGCGACGAAATCGTCGGCGCTGTCCTTGTTACGGCTGTAGCCCACGGCCACTGTGGCGCCCTGACCGGCGAGGCTGCGGGCGATCGCGGCGCCGATTCCGCGGGTGCCACCGGTCACGTAGGCGACGCGGCCGGTGAGTTTTCCGGTGGCGAGTCCGAGCCCGGGGATTTCCTGAACGTCCAAAGTGGTCATTGTCGATGCTTTCTGAGTTGTCGAATCTTGTGCGCCGCACCGTTGCTGGCTGAATCAACTGTCGTATGGAATTCGGCCGGGATCATCGTCTCGTGGAGACGAGAACCGGAGAATTCATTGGCACGCGGACACAGGGCAGGCGGACATGCAGGGGCCGTTGTGTGCGGCCGGTCGGCCAGAGGTGACATTGCTCTCGGACGACCGAATTGCTAGCCGAGTTCGTCTAGAAGGCGCAATGCCGATTTCGCGGCATTGGCGCCACACATGCCGTGCGCTCCCGGACCGGGCGGAGTGGCCGCCGAGCAGATGTACATCCCGGGGACGCCGACGCCATAGGGCGACAATGTGATGCGCGGACCGAAGACCAGCTGACGTATGTCCTTGGCGCCGGTCATGATGTCGCCACCGACGTAATTCGGGTTGTAGGTCGCCATCTCGGTTGTCGTGCGCACGGTCTGTCCGACGACGCGGTCCCGGAAGCCGGGTGCGAACCGCTCGATCTGGGTGATGATCGCCGCGGTGGCGTCGCCGGTGTACCCGTTCGGCACGTGGGCGTAGGTCCACAACGGATGGACATTGCCGACCGAGCGCTGCGGGTCTGCCAGGTACTGCTGCCCGACGAGGACGAACGGTCGCTGCGGCATCCGGCCCGCGTGGATATCCCGTTCACCGGCGGCGATCTCGGCGTAGTCGCCGCCGAGGTGCACTGTTCCGGCGCGGTGCGCGTCCGCATTGGTCCACGGCACACCGCCCTCGACCGCGAAGTCGACCTTGAAGGCCCCGGGTCCCTGCCGAAAACGGCGGTAAGCCTTGGCGATTCGGCGCGGCAGGCGATCGCCGAGGATATCGGCGACGGCAGCGGGTGCGAGATCGAACATCGTGATGTCGGTGGGCGGCAACTGGGATATCGCATCAATGCGGGTATCGGTCTCGATCTTGCCGCCCAGATCGGTCAGCAGCGCGGCGAGCGCACGGCTGATCGATCGCGATCCGCCCGCTGCGACGGCCCAGCCGTGCCGGTGCCCGGCGGTGATGATGCCGAGCCCGATCGCGCAGGTCAGCGGCTGGTGCAGCGGCCGAAAGGTGTGTGCCGCGATGCCGCCGAACAGCGCCCTGGCCGCAGCGGTTCGGAAGGCCCGAGCCAGCGTGGAGGCGGGGAGTACGGTCGGCATCCCGAAGCGCGCCAACGTCAGGGGGTGGTGCGGCATCCGCAGCAGCGGGCCCATGATGTCCTCGGCAAGCGCGTCGTACTGGGCCACCGGGCGACCGAAGGCCAGTTGCCAGCGGGCACCGTCGCGCCCGAGCCCGGCCGCGGTGTCCTCGACCGAACGCTGCAGTACTCCCGCCGAACCGCCATCCAGCGGGTGGACGCAATCGATCTCGGGCCACCGCCACTGCAGTCCGTACCGGTCGAGGCCGAGACTGTTGAGGAACTGCGAGCCGACGGCCATCGGATGGGTCGCCGAACAGTGGTCGTGCAGCAGTCCGGGCACGATCGCCTCGCTGGAGCGGGTGCCGCCGCCGATCTCGTCCGCGGCCTCCAGCACGGTGACCTGCACACCCGCTGCGGCGAGGGTGACAGCGGCGGCGAGCCCGTTGGGCCCGCCGCCCACCACGATCGCGGTGCTCACGCCAGTGCTCCGTGCCCGTGCTCATCCCGGATGACCGGTGCGGCAGCGGGTTTCGGTGCGGCAGCGGGTTTCGGTTCGGTCAGCGACCAGTTCACCTCGGTCGGGATCGGACCGTTGGGCAGCCAGGGCTGCTCGATGACCGCGTCGGCGACCTTCCAGGTGCCGCGTTCGATCACCCCGAGCGCCGCGTCGATCACCTTGTAGTGCTGGACCGAGCTGGCGACCGCCTGTGATTCCACCCAGACGACGATCAGCTCACCGGGCTCGAATCGCGCCTCGGCCTGCACGGCACGGATCAGATCCTCGTTGTGCAGATGGCCGTCGCCGAAGTTGAACCCGATCAGCGAGTTGCAGATGAATTCCGCCTCGCGCACGGTGCGGGTCTCGATATCGGGCACCGACTTCAGCAGCACCGAGAACAAGCCGCGGCCCTGACTGTGCATGGTCCGCCAGGCGACCACCTGCTGCATCGTGACCTCCGCCCATTCCGGTTCGTAGCCGAACTCGATGAACTGGTCGAGCTGATTCTTCGCCGTTCTGGTCACCCGGTCCAGCTTGGCCTCGGCACCGGGCGCGAACGCCCACACCGCCGACGCCCAGTTGCCCGCGTACTGCCGCATCGAGGGCAGGAAGGAGACCTTGTCGGGCCGGAAGTTGCCCAGAATCGGGAAGAACACCAGCCCGGCCACGATCGCCACGGTAAGCCACGGCGACGACATATCGGTGATGCCGTAGCCGTCCCAGTTGGGGAAGCCGAGAAACAGGAAGATCGTGGTGTAGGCGAACAGCACATTCCACTCCAGCGGCACCGCCAGCGGGAAGGTCGAGACGATGAACAGGTGGAACACCACCATCGCGGTCGCGGCCGCCACGGTGAGCCAGATATTGGTCGAGAAGAACAGTGTCAGCGGCGCGACGATCTCCACGAAGGTGCCGCCGATGTGGGCCATCAGGTCGGCGACCCGCGAGGGCCGCAGGTCACGCGGGTAGTCGCGATAGTGCGCCCGCTTGACCCAGGTGAACGGCACCGACGGGCTGTTGCTGACCATCGGCGGGACCACATTGGCGAAATGCTTGCCGAATTTCGACAGACCCGCACCGACCCAGACGACCAGGATCAGCAGCTTCAGCGCGATGATCATGTTCACGAACGGCAGCACGGTGAAGAAGAACAACGCGGGCAGGTACTGCTCGCCGCGGGCGGCGAGGAAGACCGTCTTGTCGCGCAGGCCGTTGAGTACGAGCAGCACGATCGCGGGCACGATGAGCGCGGGATTCACCAGCCCCGACGTGTTGTCCGGGACCGCTGCCGACAGCGAATCACTGTGCACGCCGGGCAGAACCAACGGCACCGCCACGGATACGAGCATCGCCACATAGAGCACGACATCGAACCAGATGCGCCGATCGCCACCGGTGAACGGCACCCAGCGCCACGGCCGCAGCCGGATAGTGCCGGGTCTGGCCCAGAACAGGATGCCGCCGGTCATCGGCTTCACCTTGCCCGCGAGCGGCCCCCACGAGCCCGCGATACCGATCGCCTCGAGCAGAACCGTCCACAGCACCGCCTTCTGATAGACGATCGGCTGATCCCACCACTGCGAAACATGCCAGAACGCGGGCAGATCCGACGTTACGGTGGCCAAGACGATGCCGCCGAGTGCGTACATCAGGATCAGCTTCACGATATAGATCGTGTGCACCATGCGCGGCGAGCCGAAGCCGTGCTCGCCCCAGTTGACAGCGAGAATGCGCATCCGCTCCATGAGCGGCTGCCGCAGGAAGGTTTCCGGATCGACGGCCGGGAGATCCGGTTTCGTGAAACTCATGATGAACTCCTAATTTTCGAGATAGTTGGTTTCAGGCACGCTGGGGGTGCAGAGATTTGCGCAGCGAGGGCTTGTCGATCTTGCCGACGGCGTTCTTGGGGAGTTCGTCGAGAATGGTGATCGCAACGGGCAGTTTGAATTTCGACAGCGCGCCGCGCGCGTGCTCATGGATTTTTTCGGCATCGATCTGCGCGCCCGAATTCAGGGAGATGAACAGCACCGGCTGCTCGCCGTACACCTCGTCGGCGCGACCGACGACCGCGGCTTCGGCGATCTGGGGCAGTTGATATATGACGGTTTCGATCTCTTTCGGATAGATGTTCTCGCCGCCGCGAATGATCATGTCCTTGGCGCGATCGACCAAGATGAGATAGCCGTCCTCGTCGATGCGCCCGATATCGCCGGTGTGCAGCCAGCCGCCTGCGAGCGCCTTGGCGGTCTCATCGGGGCGATTGAGGTAGCCGCGCATGACATTCGGTCCGTATACGAGCACCTCGCCCGGCTCACCGTCGGGCACCGGGAGGTCGTTGGCATCGACGATCCGGATGGTCTGGCCGGGCAGCGGCCGCCCGACCGTGCCCGGCTTGCGCTTGCCATCGATCGGGTTGACGGTGCTCGCACAGGAGCCTTCCGACAGCCCGTACCCTTCGGCAATCGGTATGCCGTAACGGCTTTCGAACTTCTCCAGCAGTTCGACGCTGGCCGGCGCCGCGCCGCATACCGCGAATCGCACGGCCGAGGTGTCCGGCCGCATATCCGTGGGTAGGTCCGCCAGCATCGTGTACATGGTCGGTACGGCGGAGAAGTAGGTCGCGCCGCTGCGCTCGACCCGCTCGAAGAAGGTCTTCGGGCTGAACCGGCCCGCGATCGTAGTGCGACCGCCGGCCAGCAGTGGCGACACTGTGCTGACGACAATGCCGTTGACGTGGAACAGTGGCAGGATCAGCAGACTGTGGTCGGCGCTGGTCAGCTGGAACGCGTCGATCACCATGCGGCACATCGCGTTCAGATTGGCGTGGTCGAGCATGACGCCCTTCGGGCGACCGGTGGTGCCGCTGGTGTAGATCAGCAAGGCGAGGGCATCATCGGACAGCTCGACCGGATCGGCGGTGGCCGGGGGTTCGGCGGTCAGCTCGCGCACCGGCAGCAATGCGGGTGCGGCCAGCTCGACCTGGCGATCGGTGACCAGCACCTTCGCGCCCGCGTCCGCCACTTGATAGGCGACCTCGGACGGCACGAGGGTCGGGCTGAGCGGGGTGACGGCCGCGCCGATACGCCACGCGGCGAACAGGGTCACCACGAGGCTTACGGTGTTGGGCAGCATGACGGCGACCACGTCCCCGGCGTCGATGCCCTGGGTGCGTAAGGTCGCCGCGGCCCGCTGGACGGTTTCGAGGAACTGACCGTTGTTCAACTCGACGTCATCGTCGGCGATGCACGGTCCGTTCGGGTCGCGAGTGGCGCGTAGATCTGGGAGTGGCGAAAGGTTCATGGACAATTCCTGGGCTGGGGTGGTTTCGAAGGGATGCACCAACGGTAGGAATCGGACATCTGGCAAGCACCGTCCCGAAAACACGAAGTCCACGGCCGGTGTTGTCGCGGGAAGACAACACCGAAATCGATGACCCTCGTCGCGTCCGCGATCTACTGTTGGTTATGGCTGACCGGCGCCGGTCCGAGGAGGCAGTCGTCAGCGCGAGCGCCGCGACGATCGAGGGGCTGCTCCGTGCCAGGCTCGGCGAGGTGTCCCGGTCGATTCAGCAGATCCTGGCCGCCGAGATTTCCGAACTGCGGGGCGATTCGCAGCTCGTCGAACTACTGGGCGCCAGCGTCGAGGGAAATATCGATACGGTTTTCCACGCGTTGCGCTACGACATCCCCATCGAGCGCGTCGAACCTCCGACCGCCGCGCTCGAGTATGCGCGGCGCCTGGCCCAACACGGTGTCCCCTCCAATGCGCTCGTGCGGGCGTACCGGCTCGGTCAGCAGGCGCTGCTCGATGTGATCCTGGACGAGATCCGCGCCGCTGACCTCGAACCGAGACTGAGCCTCGATGTCTACGAACGGATGACAACGGTCACCTTCCGCTATATCGATTGGATTTCCCAGCACGCGGTCGGGGTGTACGACATCGAGCGCGATCGGTGGTCGGAGAACCGCAACAGCGTGCGCGCCGTCCGCGTCCGCGAGTTGCTCGACGACGGCGAGGTGGATCTGGACGCGGTCACCGCCGCAATCCGCTATCCGCTCAGGCGAATTCACCTCGCGCTGATTCTGTGGTACCCCGCCGACGTGAACGTGGGCAACGAACTGGTGCGGCTGGAACGTTTCCTGCGCGAACTCACCGAATCGCTGCCGACCCAGGGGAGTGCGTTGTTCGTCGCCGCCGATCGAGTCAGCGGCTGGGGCTGGATTCCATTGGGTGTCGACGCCGCGCCGACCGTCGAGGAGCTGGTGCGTCGCTTCATCGCCGAACGCCACGATGCTCCGTGTGTCGCCCTCGGCACGCCACTGCCCGATGTCGAGGGCTTCCGCCGCTCACATCGGCAGGCCGAGAACGCTCGCGACGTCGCCATCGCCGCTGGTCCACGCGCCCTGCGGGTGACGGCGTCGAGCGATCCGGGGCTGTCGGCGGCGGCGCTGCTCGGCGGCGATCTGTCCGAGGCGCGGGCCTGGGTACGCGATATCCTCGGGCTGCTGGCCACCAACTCCGACAACGATGCGCGATTGCGCGATACCTTGCGCGTGTTCCTGCAGCACGGCGCCAGCTACAAGGCCGCGGCGGACGAGCTGAACCTGCACTTCAACTCGGTGAAATATCGGGTTCAACGCGCTGTCGACCGGCGCGGCCGCTCGATCGGGGAGGATCGCCTCGATATCGAACTCGCCCTGGTGATCTGCCACTGGTTCGGCCCAGCCGTGCTCTGGCCCGTCGATGACGGACATGCCACGACCGATGGCATACGCCGCGCGAACCGGTCACCCGTCGGTCCGGGGCCGGGCCCGAGCATGTGAGGTGTCACAAATGCGACGCGGTGGTTAGGCGTAGTTGCCCAAAGTTGACTGCTCGGCTCGAACCGCCGGGCATGGCGTGGTTACCGTCGAATGTCGATGACAATCTCAGGCGGGAGGGCACGACCTTGAGCGCAGCCAGCTCGGACCCGCCCGATCCGGTACGGCCCACCCTCGACGGGGCCGATTGTTCGCTCGGCCTGCCCTATCCGCGCACTCGGCTCGCGGCGCCGAATGTGCGTCTCAGAACGAATATCCGAGTCGGCCTCGAACTGGCGATCTCGATGCTGGATGAGTCCAGCGATGCGCACACCCTGGCGGATCTGGAGGGCGCGGCGGCGCGGTGGGCCCGTCAAGGTTTGGCGATCGACACCGTGCAGCACGCGCTGCACGAGGGCGTGCGGATCGGACTCGGACTGCTCGAGGCCACCAGGGACGCGGCCGGGCTCGGCGATCCGATCGCCGGTGCCGCCTTCCTCATCGATCTGCTGGACTCCCTGACCACGGCGGTATCGCGCGCCTATATCGCGGAAACGCACGTTATGTTCGGTGAAGGAAATCCCTTGGACTGAGCCGGATCTCAGCTCTGTCGATAAGTGCGACCAGTGCCGAGCGCAGGTACCACAGCCCGGAGGCTTGGGTCGGGTCGAACCCGGTGAGTTGCCCGACTCGTTCACTCGTTTGTCGGCCGCGCCGCAAATGAGCAAGGCCCGGGCGGTGGATCGCGCTCGGGCCTTGCTCAGCGACGGAATCAGCATCAGCGGACGACTTCGACCACGTCACCGGGGGAGAGATAGCGGTAGGTCGCTTCGGCGCCGTCGGGTGTCATTCGGATGCAGCCGTGTGACTGTTCCTCGATCGGCCCGATGTGGGTGGCGATATCACCGTTGAAGAAGACGGCCCACTTCATCGGAGCGTTGTGCATGGTGCTCCAGAAGTCTTCCCTCTTGAAGGCGACCTTGAAGACGCCGGGCGGCGTCTCGTATCCGGGCCGCCCATGCGAAATCGGGGTCGGACCGTAGGTCACCTTGCCGTTGTCCATCAGCCATGCTTCGTTCGTCGACAGGCGCATACACATCCGTGCGGTCTCGCCACACGGTGCGTAAACCGGAGCAGGCGCAACGATCGCCGGTGTGCCGATATCCGGTCCGCCGGGCCACAATGGTTCGGCCTGCGCCGTGCCCGCCATCAGGAGCCCGGCCGAAACGGCGCTGACGAGCATTGCGGATCTGACCGACCAGTTTCGAAAACGCTTGTTGTTCTTCACGTTTCTGACCCCTCTAACCCTTGCCGGTCACCCTGTGCGTGGATCGCCGGGGTGATTGATAGGACCAACCTCGTCGCGCCAATCATATGACCGGCGCGAGGTAAAAGTGATCGTTTCCGAACCCCCGACCTGGGTCTCTGTCGCAACGGGCCGGTGGCGCACCAGCGACCGCACGGCCCGCATAGACTCCACCGGAAGACCAGGATCGGGCGCGCTTTGCCCGGGTCCCAAGTACGCTCGGAGTGTCGAAATATGACGCGACAGATTGGTTTCCGTATTAAGGGGGAACAGTGGACGCGCTGAAGCTCGACCCGGCGGCGATGGCCGCCTACACCGCGATCGCGAATACCGTGTCACAACAGTTGGCATCGGCGTCGGCGGTCGCGGGGGGCGCGGTGGATCCCGAGCGGCTGGTCGCCGACCTCGGACCGGTGGGCGCCGGATTCGTGGCCCGGTTCACCGAGAAGGTGAACGAACATGTCCAAGCCCTCTCGACCGCGGGCCAACTGGTGGCCGCCTACGGGCAGGTGCTGCGCGATTACAGCGCGGATATGCAGGACATCGACGTCGATTCGGCGGGCGCCCTGGCCCGGCAAGGAGAAGAGCTGTCATGAGGCGACTCTTGCGGCGGCGGCCCGCGAACAATACGGCCGAAACCCCGGTCACCACGCCCATCGACCCGAATGTGGATCCGCCGATCGTGGCCGCGCTGGTTGAGCCGTTGCAGCAGTTGCGCGCCTCGCTCGGCAGCGGTGTCGCGACCCCGAACCAGTCCGTGGTCGACGCGTTGTCCGCCGCGTCCACACAGGTCGCCGATACCGAGGGCCCGCACCGCGACGGCCTGCACGCACTCGAATCGACCTGGACCTCGCGCGCCGCCGACGATGCCGTTCCGGCGTTGCGCACCACCCAGACCCAGATCGGCGATATCTCCGATCGCGGACCCGAGTATCTGTCGGTGCTCGGCGACGCCCATGCCACCAGTGCGCGAGCCGCGCAGAAGGTGGACCAGATCATCGCGGACTTCCGCCGTGACGCCAAGCAGATCCTGAGCACCGCGAGCGCGTCATCGGATACCGACGCCGTGATCGCGCGGGCGACCCGGGCGCTGCGCGACGCCGTCACCGCGGTCAGCACCGCGCAGTCGGAAATGGATGGCCACACCGGGCGGCTGGACGCGATGGGTCCGCTCACCGTCACCACACCGCAGGGCGTCGGCACCACCCAGCAAACGGTCGTGCCGGGTACGACGGACGGCACGCTCGGCACCACGACCACCGGGGTGACGACAACGACGCCACTGGACCCGGTCCAGGCGGCCCAACTCCAGTTGCAGCAGCAGCTGATCAGCGCGGGCGTATCGGTCGGCACCGCGGCCATCGATGCCGGGGTCAATATCGGCACCCACCTCATCGACAAGATCGCCGAAGTCGGCACACATGCCATGGACACCGTGGCCGCGTCCGCGGACAAGGTGATCGACAAGGCGATTCCCGAACTGATCCATCCCGGCAGCACCACGAATTCGACCACCGGCGCCGACTCGGCGTCGAACAAGCCGTCGAATGTGATCGACTTCGGCGGCGGATCGGGTCAGTCGTCCAAGCCCGCCCCCAATATCGGGACCGGTTCGCTGAATCCCGGCCAGAGCGGATCCACCGCGACGAGACCGGCGCCCGCGCCGACCCCGGCGCCCCAAGCCCCGGCCGCCGACGCGGATGCGCCGTCGTCGCGACCGTCCGCCCCGGAACCGACGCATCAGCCGGGTACCACCGGTGGTATGGCGATGCCGCCGCCGCAGCAATCGGATGAGGATCGCCGACCGCGCGACGGTCAACTCGGCGTCACCGTGCCAACTGTGCTGGCGACCGTGCCGCCGGCGGTGATCGGCGAATTCGACGATGACGAGCTCTGATTCCGGCTCCCCGAGTCGGAACCAGGGCAATCCGTTCGACACCGGGCTGCCCATGGTCCGGCCCGAAGCGGCGACACCGAAGCGGCGCCGCCGCGTGAACCCGCGCCGCGGCTCGGGCCAGCGACGGACGCCGACGGTCGACGTGCCCGACCAACCCGCGCCGCCGCGCCGCGCCGCGCCGTCCGGGGATTGGCAGGAGTGGCTCGAACCGCGCCGTCCCGTCGAACCGCCACCGGAGGCGCAGGCCCGGACGCCGACTCGGGCGGCCGAGACCGAATCCGGTCCGCTCGACGAGACCAGTTCCGTGGTGCCCACCATCATCGACCGGTCCGGCGGCAATCCGGGTCCGGCGCTGCGCCATCCGGCGCGGCGTCGTGAGTCGCAGCAGTCGAATGGCGGCAACCGGGTGGTCGCGGTGCTGATCGTGCTCGGTGTGGTGCTTGCGGTGGTTTCGGTGGTGATGTTCGTCTTCGGCGGGTCCGGTGAACAGAAGCGACCCGCCGCCGCGACGACACCGGCCGCCACTCCGGGCACCGCGGGGCGCACCCCGGGCACCACCGCACCCGGCGATCAACCGTCGGCGGTCGCGACCCCGGGCTGTGAACAGCGGCGCACCGGCGATGTCATCTCCGGCACCGATCCGGGTGGCACCAGCGATGGGCCCTCGGCGATCCTCGCCTTCGAACGCGCCTATTACGTGCAGCGTTCCGGGTTCGCGGCGCGCGGGGTCGTCGCCAATGACGCGAATGTGCCCGCCGCCGACCAGATCCAGCGCGGCATCAACCAGGTACCCGTGGGCACCCTGTACTGCGTGCAGATCACCCGTGCGGGCAGCGATGTGGGCGAGGCGCATTGGGAAGTCCGGCTCACCCAGCAGCGTCCCGGCGAGCAACCGCAGACCTTCACCCAGATCGTCACGACCCGGACGGCCGGCAATCGGACGCTGATCACCGCGATCAACGCGGCCTGATGCGGGCTCAGAGCACGCGGGTCATGAAGACGCTGTATGGATCCTCGACATAGTCGGCGAACGGTGCGCAGAGCTCGAAACCGTGGCGGGCGTAGAGCCGTTGCGCGGGGGCGAAGTAGTCGGCGGTTCCGGTCTCCAGGCTGAGCCGCTGGTACCCGCGCGCGCCTGCCTCGGCTGTGAGGTGGTTCAGCAGCACCGAGGCGATGCCGCGCCCGGTGCGATGGGTGGCGGTGCGCATCGACTTGATCTCACCGTGGGCGGGGGCGAGTTCCTTGAGCGCGGCACAGCCGGCGAGTTCGCCATCCTCCCAAGCGCTCCAGAAGGTGACCTCCGGGCCGCGCAGCGCATCGAGGTCGAGGGCATGCACGCTGCAGGCAGGCGAGTTGTCGTGCATCTCGGCCAGATGCTGGGTGAGCAGGGCCGCGACCTCGGGACCGGACAGATCATCGACAATGATCCGCAATCCAGGGCGCGGTTCGGTATGGCTCGGCAGCTGCACATCGACATCGCTGGACATCCGTCCATCATGGACCGGCCGATGAGCGCGCGCATCGCGACCCCAGCTGTCTGGGTCGCCCCTCGACGAACTGGCTCGGCACGCCTTACTCTGAGGGCACTCGCCCTCACCTTAGGTGGACAACGATGTCGACATTCGAGACGTCCGCGCAGTACGCGGACAACACGCTGATCGAGCCGCACCTCGGCCCCCGGGCCTGGGTGCCGTTGCCGGCCGATCGAGGCGCGGGCTGCTATGTGGTCATCACCGGTGCGACCAGCGGGATCGGCCGTGTGCTCGTCGAGGAGGTCCGAGGCAGCCGGTCCGACACTGCCGCAGGCGGTGCAATCGGTGCGGCGCAAGCATAATTCAGTACGACAAGTGCGACGGATCGGAGCGGACAGACGTGTGGGCGGACAACGTGGGGATCGAATCATGAAGTTTGCCAACAGAGTTGGGTACCTGACCACAATCGCGGCGCGCCGCGCCGCCGATGAGACCTACTACGCCGCGCTGACGGTGCGGGCCGGGCTCGCGACGCCGGAGCGCCCGGATCGGATCGCTCGGATGGGTGCGGCGGTGCTGCGGTCGGGACTGCTCGGCGGGCTGACAACCGTTGCCGCCCTGCGCTATCGCGATCGCGCCGCCATCATCGACGAACTCGGTCGCGTCAGCTTCCGGGAGCTCGACGAGCACAGCACCGCGCTCGCGAACGCCTGGCGGGCCCGGGGTCTGCGCGATGGGGAAGGCGTGGCGATCCTGGCGCGCAACCATCGCGGCTTCCACTACGCCGTCTTCGCCGCCGCGAAATGCGGTGCCCGCATCGTCTTGCTCAACACCGATTTCGCCGGACCGCAGCTACGCGAGGTGGTCACCCGCGAGGGTGTCGATCTGCTCGTGTTCGACGATGAATACGCAGGCATGCTCGGCGATTTCACACCCAAGCGCGGCCGCTACCGCGCCTGGGCCGAAAAGCCGGGGGTCGATACCCTGGACAATCTCATCGCGGGCGCCGCGCGCACGCCACCGCGCAAGCCGCGCACCACCGCCCGCGTCATCCTGCTGACCAGCGGTACGACCGGCACCCCGAAGGGCGCGCCGCGCAGCGAGCCGACCTCGCTGGCGCCGCTGGGCGCCGTCCTCGGCAAGGTGCCGATGCGGGCCCGCGAGATCACCGAATGCCCGGCGCCGCTGTTCCATACGCTCGGTTTCGCGCACGCCGTCCTCGCGGTCGGATTCGGGTCCACACTGGTGATCCGACGACGCTTCGATCCGCGGGCGGTGCTGGACAGTCTGGACCGCCACGGCGCCACCGCCATGATCGCGGTGCCGGTGATGCTGCAGCGGCTCGTCGACGCCGGGCCGGAAGCATTTGTCGGACGGGATCTCTCGCGGTTGCGCGTCATCTTCGTCGCCGGGGCCCAGCTCGGCGCCGATCTGTGCGTCCGGGTGACCGAGGCATTCGGCCCGGTGGTCTACAACATGTACGGCTCCACGGAGGTGGCTTACGCGACCATCGCCACCCCGGCCGACCTGGCCGTCGAACCGGGCTGCGTCGGCTCCCCGGTGTCGGGCACCACGGTGAAGATATTCGACGAGAACGACCGTGCGGTGCGCCCCGGCGCGACAGGACGCATTTTTGTCGGCAACAGCTATCAGTTCGAGGGATACACCGGTGGCGGCGACAAGGCACGCATCGGGCGCTTGATGTGCACCGGCGATGTCGGCCACTTCGACAGTGCCGGACGGCTTTTCATCGACGGACGCGACGACGACATGATCGTCTCCGGCGGCGAGAACGTCTTTCCCGGCGAGGTCGAGGAACTGCTCGCCGCGCACCCGGCGGTCGAGGAGGTCAGCGCGTTCGGTGTCCGCGACGACCGATACGGGCAGCGGCTGCGTGCGGTAGTCGTTGTCCGCGAAGGATATTCGTTCACCGAGGACGAGGTGCGCGAGCATGTGAAGACCCATCTGGCCCGCTTCAAGGTGCCGCGTGATGTGTTGTTCGTCGAGGAACTCCCGCGCAATCCCACCGGTAAAGTGCTCAAGCGCGTCCTGCGGGAGCTTCCGGCGTAGCAGAACTACCTGCTCCGCAGCATCCGTCGCATCGTATGGCGCAACTGCACCGGATCAGGCACGGCGGTACGGAACCACCCGGTCGGCAGTATCGACCGCCACCACCCCGGCGTGCTGAGCTGATACCCGGACATCCTGGGCAGCACGCGATTTCGGGTGCGGGAAAGCGGGTTCGGTGGACGTGGCGGATGCGAGCATGGATGCTGGATAGCACCGCGTTCGGAGGTGGTGGGTGTGGCGGAGTTCGTGCGGGAGTACGCCGGTTTGCGGTGGTTGGTGGTGGTGGCGTTTCTGTTCGCGTCCGCGGTGGTGCTCGGGCGGTTGGCGGCACCGGCCGGGGGCGCAGCGGTGCGGCGAACGGCGGGGGAGGGTGATGTGATCGGGCGGCCGGTCGCGGACGTCGCCCGACATGTGGTCCCTGCTCGGCCGCAGGCGAATTCGGTGCGAGCGGCCTGTCACGAATCCGACGCCGCGCATCTGATCATGTGTTTGGTGATGCTCGCGATGCTGGTCTTTCCGGCGGGCGCGGATCCGGTGGCGTTACGCGGGGTGCTGATCGCGATGCTCGTCGTCTTCGCCGCTTTGCTGATGGATCGAATCCTGGAGTGGCGCAATGCGCATCGCGCGCTCCCGGTCGATCAGATGGTCGCGCTCGGATATCACATCGTGGTCGCGACCGCGATGCTGTACGCGATGTCCGGGCACAATGCGGGCGGGCATTCCGGCGGCCCCACTCATGGACCAGCACTGCTCCTGGCCGCCGTGTTCGCCACGGATGCGTTCGCCTTGATCATCGCGGCGAGTACCGGGCGCGGTCAGCGTTGGCTCGGACATCCGATCGGCGTGCGAACTCCGGCGGATTCGATGGCGGCCGGTTCCCTCGTCGGCCGAGCGCTGTCCTCGGCACTCGTGCCCCAGCTCGTGATGGATCTGGGCACCGCCTACATGCTGATCGCGGCCGTATCCGGCTGACGCCGCACGCAATCGGATGAATCGGCCGTATCGGGCAATTCGGGCCTATAGTTCGATGACGGAATCGGCGGCGACTCGACCGCCCAGGCGGACCCAACCGTCGGAATCCCATTCGGTGAAGATCTGTGAGCCCTTGCCCTGGGTGATGACCAGGCCGCGCCGCAGGAGGGCGGTGAGCGCGACCGCGGCGGCGCCGGTGGCTTCGTCCTCGGCGATGCCCATGGACGGGGCGAACATCCGGGAGCGCAGTGCGCCGCGGTGCTCGTCGGTCCAGGTCCACAGGTAGTGCTTGCCCTCGTCGAAGTCGTCGGGCCGCAGATTCGCCAGCGTGTTGACGTCGCCGACCTGGTGAAAGGTGAACTCCGGCGCCCATTCACCGCGCGCCTTGATCCAGGTGAGGCCGTCGTTCAGCTCGACGGCGACCGGGCCCGCCGCCACCTGCAGCACCTTGACCGGTGTGCCCTGCTCGGCGAACCACCACGCGGTCCCGACCGAGGGGTGTCCGGCGAAGGGCAGCTCGACCACGGGGGTGTAGATCCGTACCTTGGCGATCTCGTCGACGGGATCCTCGACCACTACGGTCTCGCTGAAGCCCGCCTTCGCCGCCAGCGCCTGGTGGTCCACGTCGGCGACATCGCCCGCGCGAGCGATGCCGAGCTCGTTGCCACCCAGCCCGGCCGGGTCCGTGAATACGCGCACGACCTCGACCCGCGTTCCCGTGGCCTCCGGTTCACCTTGTGTACCCATGATCGCGAGCCTACCGGCACTTGAACAGTGGTCCCAGAATCCCTCGGCGAATATGTGTCTGGGACCAATCGGCGTTCAGTATGCCAATTTGCCTGTTATGTCCTAATTTCCTTCCGGGGCGATCGCGTCGCCAAGTCGCACGACGCTGCGGGGCTGGAGCCGTCCTGGTCGAAGATCGCAGCGGCTGCGGCAGCCAGCGTCGTTGTGTCGCAGTGCTCGCCGACTCGCGCCAGTGCGGCGTGCGGGACACCGGGTTCCGACATCATCATCAGCGTCACGAGATTGGCGACCGCGTCGTGCGGCAGCCGATGTCCGCCGGCCAGCACGATCGGCGGCAGCTCGGGAATCGACAACCATTGCGGCAGCGGGGCAATCCGCGGGGGCACGATCTCGGCGGGATCGGTATCGAGCAGCTCCCGCACGGCGGCGGTCGCGTGGTAGGCGGCCGCGGCCGCGAGAATGGCCTCGGTGTGGCCGAGTGCGGCGTGCGTGCGCAAGGCAGCGGCGTGCGTGCGTCTTGCCTTGCGCGCCTTGCCGATCGCACCCGGGATCAACGCGGTGGCGGCATAGTCGGGATGACGGTGCAGCCAGTCCAGGGCGATGCGGCGGCGTGAGCGCAGCCGCAGCCAGCCGGCGACCAGTGCGGCGACGGCCGGACTTTCGAATGGGGCGATCGCCGGGGCGTGATGGCGCGGCTGCCGCACGGCCGCGTCGACGACCAGATCGTGAACCGCGGCACCGTGCGCGGCTGTGAGTCCGAGCAGTGGATCGGCGGACCAGACCAGCGAGCTGACGTGGCTGGTGCGCAGGTACACCTCCGCTCGTGCGAGCTCGACCTGGGCGAGTGCGGTCATTACCCATTCGCTGATCGTGTCGCTGCCGGGCGAGACGCGCCCCAGTCGCAGACGCACCTCGTCCGTGGACAGCGTTGCGACGCTGCCGAGCCACCTCTCCCGCTCGCCCGCGTGCCACGAAACGCGCACGTCCGCAGGCACTTCGAGCGTTACGCCGGTCGTCGGCTCCGGCCGCGGTCGCTGCCATGGCGGGTCGCGCAGAATCGCCGGAACCAGCTCGGCGGGAGTCGTCGCAACCGGCCGGTGAGCGCGGCCACGGTCGACACGGCGAACCCGAGGCCGTGGGTGGCGACGAGATAATCGGCCAGATCCGCATGGTTGTCGTAGTAGCGGCCGAGGGCGTCGGCATCCAACAGCTTCGCGTCCATGCCGATCGCGGCGCAGACGGCCGCGCCGACCGGATCGGTGCCGGGACGGGACAGGTACTGCGCGCCACGCTGGGCGAGCACCCGGTGCGAGCCGGGGTGGCCCAGGATCGCCCGGATCCGCTCCGCCGACCGCGCCAGTTTATTGGAGATTGCCTGTGCCGCAGCAACATTCACGGCGACCCTGGCCACGGGGCAGTGCCCGCGGAACGGATCGGTTTTCGACCACCAGGCACTGGGTACCACCCAGACGTCCTCATCGGTCGGTGGCGTGCGGACAGCCATCGGCCCGTTCTCCCTTGTTCACGAGGTGCGTATCGTGGACAGGCTAACGAGCCGCCCTGACATGTGCCGGTCGACGCGGAAAGACAACGGCCCCGTCCTTTGAGGACGGGGCCGTTGCGCGATCGTACGAGGTCAGACCGCCGCGGTGGCCAGCGCCTCGGTGGACTGCACGGCTTGGCCGACGCCGGCGACGATCGCGGCCGCACGCAGCGACTCGAAGATCACCTCACGCGAGACGCCCGCATCGCGCAGGGTCTTCTCGTGCGCCTCCAGGCAGTGCGCGCAGCCGTTGATCGACGACACCGCGAACGACCACAGCTCGAAATCGGCCTTGTCGACGCCCGGGTTGCCGATGATGTTCATCCGCAGACCGGCGCGCAGATCGTCGTAGCGACCTTCGAGAAAAGCCTTGCCACGGTAGAACACATTGTTCATGCCCATGATCGAGGCGGCGCCGAGGGCGGCGTTGTAGGCCTCGGCCGACAGGTTGTCCGCGGCCTCCTCGGCGATCTCGCGCAGCGTCGTCGCCGACCGGGTCGCGGCCGCCGACGCCAGCAGGGTGCCCCACAGCTGCTGCTCGTTCAGCACGGTGGTGCGTGCGATGGACGACAGATTGAGCTTGAGGTCCTTTGCGTACTCGGGAAGGGAGTTCTTCAGGGTCTCAATGCTCATTCGGCGAATCCTCGTTTCATTGCTCGGTTTTCAGGTGTTTCGGGTAATGCTCAGACGCTCGCGGCGAGCAGTTCGCCCGCGTTGATGGTCGGGTCGCCCTTCTTCCAGTTGCAGGCGCACAGCTCATCGGACTGCAGTGCGTCGAGCACGCGCAGCACCTCGTCGACGTTGCGGCCGACCGAACCGGCGGTCACCGAGACGAACTGGATCTCGTTGTTCGGGTCGATGATGAAGGTGGCGCGGTCGGCGACGCCGTCGGCGTTGAGAACACCGGTGGCGGAGGCCAATTCACGCTTGAGGTCGCTGAGTATCGGGAATGGGAGGGTCTTGAGATCCTCGTGCTGGGCACGCCACTGGAAGTGCACGAACTCGTTGTCGACCGAGGCGCCGAGCACCTGCGCGTCGCGGTCGGCGAACTCCTCGTTGAGCTTGCCGAAGGCGGCGATCTCGGTCGGGCACACGAAGGTGAAGTCCTTGGGCCAGAAGAAGACGATGCGCCAGTTGCCCGCGTGGTCGTCGGAGGTGATCTGGGTGAAGTAATCGTCAGGCTGCTGAGCGTCGACCTTCGACAGGTCACCGCCGATCACCGCGGTGAGGTTGTATGCCGGGAACTGGTCGCCGATGGTCAGCAAAGCCATGCTTGTCTCCTCGTCAGTCGGGTTGCTAGAGCGAGTGGATCGAAAAGCTCATTGGTGATCTTGCCCAAAGGCCGGTGAAAGGTAAACGTGATCAGTCGCACTACACTGATAGGCGTGACTGATCAGACTTATCAGCCGACCCTGTCGCAGCTGCGTGCGTTCGTAGCGATTGCGGAGTACCGCCACTTCGGCACCGCGGCAGCCAGGCTCAGTGTGAGCCAGCCCACGTTATCGCAGGCACTGGCCGCATTGGAACACGGGCTCGGACTGCAGTTGATCGAACGCAGCACCCGTCGGGTGCTCGTCACCGCCGCCGGTATGCGGCTGCTGCCGCAGGCGATGGCGACCCTCGAGGCGGCCCATAGGTTCGTCGCCTCGGCCACCGGCGACGGCCTGGGCGGCACTCTGCGGATGGGTATCATTCCGACGGTTGCTCCCTATGTGCTGCCGGGTCTGCTGCCCGAATTGCGCAAGGTGTTGCCCGCCTTGATTCCTCAGGTGATCGAAGACCAAACCGCCCGTCTTCTGGAGGGTTTGCGCACGGGGGTACTGGATGTGGCGCTGCTCGCCTTGCCGACCGAGGCTCCCGGCTTAGTCGAGATCCCTTTGTATGCCGAGGAATTCGTGCTGGTGATGCCGCGCGGCCACGAGCTGGCCGGGCGCACCGATATCGCCCCGGCCACCCTCGATGCGCTCCCGCTGCTACTGCTCGACGAGGGACACTGCCTGCGCGATCAGACCCTCGAATTCTGCCGCTCGGCCGATGCGCACCCTGGCGCGGTCGGCGACACCCGCGCCGCCTCGCTGGCGACCGTAGTTCAGTGCGTCGCAGGCGGTCTCGGCGTCACGCTCATCCCTGAGATGGCGGTTGCGGCCGAAACTGCCCGTGGCACACTGGAAACCGCACATTTCGCCGCCCCGGCTCCGGGACGCACCCTCGGTCTGGTCTTCCGTGCGTCCACTGCCCGTGCCGAAGACTACGAACGCCTCGCCGAAATCATTCGATCCCAACGCCCCGGCGCGCAATAGGGCGATCTTCGCGCGGCCCTATGGTCACCACGACTGTGCGAGTGGAGTCGGCGCCGGCCGGTTTCGCGTCTACTCGGCGGGTGTGGCCTTCGGGTTAGAGCAGGGGGTCGACGGGTTCGCCGAGCAGTTCGGTCGCGGTGCGGTGGATCTTGTGCAGGGCGGAAATCAGGTGGCGGCGTTCAGTGGGGGTGAGATCCGCGGTCACCTTGTCCTCCAGGGCTTGTCGTTGCGCCTCGACCGGTTGCTGCAGGGCGCGGCCCTTGTCGGTGAGCCAGAGACGGACGAGCCGGTTGTCGTGTTCGTCGCGGCGGCGCACGAGCAGGTCGGCCGCGGTCATGCGGGTGGCCATCTTCACGACCGTGGGGGTGGTGACGTTCAGTGCCGCCGCGACCTCACCTGGCGTGCGGCCGTCCTGCTCCCAGAGCGCGGCCAGGACGTAGTTCTGGCCCAGATGCAGTCCATACGTGCGCATTTCGCGGTCAGCCAGGGCGCGCAGCACCTTGGAGCCGCGGCCGTGTAGGTCGAGGAACTCGGGCAAGTCGGCCTCCGTGGATCCATTGACGACTGATCGTTAGCCGTCTAACGTTCTCTTTCGTTAGTCGGCTAACGATTGGGAGATCTGATGATAGTCGTCACCGGAGCCACCGGAAATGTCGGTCGTGAACTCGTGCGAGAGCTGGCGGCAAGGAACGCGGAATTCCGTGTGCTCGTGCGGGATCCGGCACGCGCCGTCGGGCTGCCCGAGCGGGCCGAACGGGTGGTCGGGAATCTGGATGATCCGGCAACCCTCGGCGCCGCCTTCGACGGTGCCGACGCGCTGTTCCTGCTGGTGCCCGGCATCGGCCTGGACCACGCCGTCGCCGCGGTGGCCGCGGCGCGAGCGGCCGGTATCGGTCACATCGTGCAGCTGTCGTCGTTTCACGCGGCGATCGATCCCATGCCCGCCATGGGCCGTTGGCATCACGAGCGCGAACAAGTGGTGGCGGGCTCGGGTATTCCGGTGACCGTGCTGCGGCCCGGTGGCTACATGACCAACGCCCTCGAGTGGGCGCCCGTCATCCGCGCCGGCGGGGAAGTGCTGGATCCCACCGGACCCGGTCGCTACGCCCCGATCGACCCGGCCGATATCGCGGCGGTGGCGGCGGCCGCCCTCATCGAACCCGGGCACCAAGGACGGGTCTACCACCTCACCGGTACCGAAACCTGCACTATCGCAGAGCAAGTCGCGACGATCAGCCGGGTCATCGGCGCTGATATCAAGATTCGCGAGGCGGCCACGCCGGAGCAGGCGCTGCAGTCCCGCTATCCGGGTGGTGCGCCACCCGCGCTCGCCGCGGCGATCATCGAATGGTTCTCGATGATGCGCGCCGACACGATCGGATTCCGTACCGACACGGTCCGGCAACTGCTCGGGAGAGACCCGGTCAGTTTCGAACAGTGGTGCGTACGGAATATCGACGCGTTCCGGGCCCCGGAGGCTGTGGGTGCGTGTTGAAAGGGGAGTCGACGGTCCATGCCGGTGCGGTTTCCCGGTAGCCGCGATCCGCGTGCTCTGCGGCGTAATCTCCGCTGGTGGACAGTTCCAGGGATGCCGATCGGTTGTTCGTGTACGGGACGCTGCAATTTCCCGAGGTTTTGGTCGAGTTGATCGGGCGGTGTCCGGAGTTGGTCGCCGCGGAACTGACCGGCTGGCGGGTGGCGGCGTTGCCGGGGCAGGTGTATCCGGGGTTGGTGCCCGCCGCGGGTGGGGTGGCGCGGGGAGTGGTGCTGACCGGGCTCGATGCGGGGGAGTTGGCAGTGCTCGACGCGTTCGAGGATGACGAGTACGAGTTGCGTGAGGTCGCGCTCGGCTCGGATTCCGTTATGACGTATGTGTGGACTTCGGTTGTCGCGCAGGATGATTGGCATGCCGATCGCTTCGCGGCCGAGCACTTGGGTGCGTTCGTGCTGCGGTGCGCGCAATGGCGGCGGCAGCTCTGAGGGCCTCGATTTGCCATTCCAAGACGACCGGTCATATATTAATCCCATGGCGCGACCGCGACGCAGTGACGACACTCGGCAGCTTCTGGTGGAGCAGGGTGCTGCCGGATTCCTGACGCACGGCTACCACGGGACCGGGATCAAGCAGGTGCTGGATGCGGTGGGAGTGCCGAAGGGGTCGTTCTACAACTACTTCGACAGCAAGGAGAACTTCGGCCGCGCGATCATCGACCACCATTCGCTGTGCGTACAGCGGAATTTGGCCGAGGCACTCGGGTCGTCGGCGGATCCGGTCGCCGGATTGCGAGTGTTCTTCGCGCGGCTGATGGACGACTTCGTGCAGGCGGAGTTCACCGGTGGGTGCCTGATCGCGAACCTCGGCGGTGAGCTCGAGGGGAGTGAGGTGCTCCGCGAATCCCTGGCCGGAGCCTGGCATTCCTGGCGTGACGGGGTGGCGGTGGCATTGCGCCGGGCACAGGAACTCGGCACGATTCGCGACGATATCGACGCCACCGATCTGGCCGATCTGCTGCTGGAGTCGTGGGAGGGAGCGGTGATCCGAATGAAGATCGAGCGCTCGCTCGAGCCGCTGCACAAGTGTCTGCGCCGACTGCTCGACGATTACTTCCGGATCTGAGCTGTTGTTTCTTTCAGTAGTCGCATACCCATTCCGAGACGACCGGTCGTATCGAGAAGTATCACTAGGAGGAGAGAGAAATGATCAGCGCAAAGACGGTCATCGTGACCGGATCTTCCAGCGGGATCGGACGTGATATCGCCCGGGCCTTCGTGGAGCGCGGCGACAACGTGGTGCTGAACGGGCGAGATGCGGACAAGCTCGCGGCGGTGGCGGACGCGCTGGGCGTGCCGGACCGGATCGCCGTCTGCGTCGGTGATATCGGTTCGCCCGCAACGGGAACCGAGCTGGTCCGCCTCGCGGTCGAACGTTTCGGCCGGGTGGACGTGCTGGTGAACAACGCGGGGATCTTCGGAGCCAAGCCTTTCGTCGATGTCACCGAGTCCGATCTCGACAGCTACCTCAACGGCAACCTGAAGGGGACCTACTTCACCACGCAGGCCGTCGTCCGGCGGCTGCGGGTCCAGAAAACCGGTGGCAGCATTGTGAATATCGGAACGGTGCTGATCAATCACGCTCTGGCGGGCCTGCCGGCGTCCGCGGCGCTGGTCAGCAAGGGCGGCGTGCACGCGCTGACAACGAGCCTGGCGGCGGAGCTCGCGGCGGACGGGATACGCGTGAATGCCGTTGCCCCGGGCATCATTCGCACGCCACTGTTCGGCGACGGCGACGAAACCGCCTCCAGCGGACTGGCTTTGCTCAATCGCATCGGCGAGGTGAGCGAAACCACCGCGGCAGTGCTGTATCTCGCGGACGCCACCTTCACCACCGGCCACATTCTCCCCGTCGACGGCGGATTCATCTCGGGCAGGACCGCGTAATGCCTTACGTCAACATCAAAGTCACCGACGAGGGTGTCACTCGCGAACAGAAGACCCAGTTGATCAAGGGAGTAACCGATCTGCTGCGCGATGTGCTCGGAAAGGATCCAGCGACGACGTTCGTGGTGATCGATGAAGTCGCGCTGACGGATTGGGGTGTCGGCGGGATGAACGTCGAGGACTGGCGCAAGCAGTCATAGGCCCGGCACCGTGTTGGTGCCCGGTGTTGCCGCCGTCGTGGGCACGCTGGTACAACTTGCTGGCCAACACAGCAGGAAGGCGGATTTCACATGCGCGGCGGAATTTTCACGATGGCGGCGCTGATCGGCGTGATCGGGACAGGCATCGCGGTCGCGGGCCCGGCAACCGCGGTCAGTGAAACCGCCACCTGCGCGACGGTCAGCACCGCGATCGACGACTTCAGCGCCGCCGTCGGCGCCATCGACAGCTCCAACGTCACCGCACTGGCGCAGTCGAAGCCACACTGGGCCGAACTCACCGCGAAGTTCGCCGACGCCCAGGCCAACGTCGATGAAGGCCGCGTGAAGACCGCGCTCAATGATGCGGTGACGCAGCTGAACCGGCTGGCCGCGGTGGCAGATACCGACCGTCAGACCGTGATCAGCGATTCGACATTCACCAGCGCCATGTCCGCCGTCGACTCCGCCTGCGGCTTCTAGCGCATTCCGACACTGAGAACCAACGCGCGGCGTCTCACAGCCCCTCATCGAACGGGTACCGGTCACCCAGTGCCGACCGGTCGCCGAGCACGTAGTTCATGACGAGGTCATCGGCGACCCGGACCAGCACACCGCGCCCCTCGACCCCGGCCACCCAATCCATCGGCAACCCGGACAGACCGTGGCAGGCGCCGATCAGGTTGCCGGTCACGGCACCGGTGGAATCGGAATCACCGGAATGGTTCACCGACAGCAGCAGCGCCGTGCGCACATCGCCGGTCCGCGCCGCGTACAGGGCGCAGTAGACCGCGACGGCCAGGCATTCCTCGGCGACCCACCCGGCGCCGACCTGCTCGACCCGTTCGGCATCGGCCGGCTGCTCGGCCAACTCGACAGCTCGGGTCAGCGCCGCAACCGCCTGCGCACTGGCCGGGAACGTCGCGAGCTGCGCAATGCTCTGCCGCACCGCAATCGACAGCTCGACACCGTTCGCCACACGATCGATCAACGCCGCGAACGCACCCGCGGTGAGATATCCCGTGGGATGCCCGTGCGTCAGCTGCGCACCGCGCGCGGCCGCGGTGAACGCGAGATCGGGGCCCATGCCGGCCAGTCCGAACGGCGCCGACCGCATCACCGTCCCGCATCCCTTCGACCCCGGATTCACCGGACCGGGCGCACCCAGCGGGTACGGTGCGACGTATCCGCGTACCTGCTGACTCAGTCCGGACATGCAGGCATTGCCCGGCGCCCGCGCCGCATACAGAAACGGCAGACTCGCCAGCCAACCGTCGACCTCGGGTGCGGGCCCGTCCTGTCGCTGGGTCTGTAACCAGCGCAGATACGCTCGCCGCAACGCCGGCGCCGGGTCAGCGTTCGGTACGCACCGCAACAACCCCTCCGCAGTGAACAGCGTCATCTGCGTGTCATCGGTAATCTGCTGCGGCGCGCCCGCGTCATGCTGGGGTAGAAAGCCCTGCACACCTTCGGCGCCATGTCGTTCGCGAATCTGATCCAGCTTCAAGAATTCGATAGGCCATCCGAGCGCGTCACCGACCGCCCCACCCAACAGCGAGCCTCGGAACCGGTCGAAGACCATCGCGTAATCCACCACGAGATACCATCTTTACGTATCCGGCCGGTGAAGGCTGTGCAGGCATTGGCGTTTCGGTCGCGAGTGATGGCGATCACATACCTGAACCGGCAAATCCGTCACCCGCGATGCCCCTGCCGCCCGATGTCGACCCGACGACGCATCCTCGCCCTCATGACCCTCGTCACCACCTGCCTCGCCACACCACTACAACGCATGTTCGAACGCAACGCCTGGAAAACCCGGAATGATCCTCGGACCACACGGCGAAGAACCCGAACCCGCGCCCGTGACAACCTGACCCACAACGCCGAATCGCACCGGAATCCCTTGGGACCCGGTGCGATTCGACGTGGAGCAAGTACTACACGCGCAACGCGTGCGGCTCGATCGCGCCACGCACCAGCGCTCGCGCATCGATCGTTTCGGCATGGTAGGGCAGCGTGACCAGCCGATCGGTCATCTCCCGCACCGGGTCATCGATGCGTTCGTTCAACCCGAACAGGAACGTCCACTCGTGCTCATCACTGCCGTACTGCACCACCGTGCCGAACTGCTCGTGGAAGCGCTTCCAGGACCGCTTCAACGTTTCGTTGCGCCACATCGTCGCGCAACCGGCCTGCGCGCTCAGCACGCCACCGGGAGCCAACAGGGCTCGACATCGTGACAGGAACTCCGACTCGTAGAGGCGGTTGTGCTGCGCGTCCTCGACCCGCTCATCGGGCAGATCGATCACGATGACGTCGTAGCGGGTGCCTGCCTCGGCCGCGTTGGCCAGGAAGTCCCAGCCGTCGGCGTAGTGCACCTTGACCGGGCCCTCGCCTTCGACGGCGGCGGCCAGCTCGTCGCTGGTGTAGCCGTAGGGCAGATGCTCGGCGCACAGTTCGACCTCGCGCTGATCGATATCGACGTGATCGACGAGCGTCGCGCCGGCGGCGACCGACATCTGACTGGCCACACCCTCACCCGAACCGATGATGAGGACCTTGTCCAGCTTCGCGGCCAACGCGAAGGCGGGGACCATCATCGCCTCGTGATAGGTCAGCTGGGAGAACTCCGTGGACTGGCGATCGTCGTCGGAGAACAGGCTGATGCCCTGCTCGGTGCGTGCGATCACCATGTGCTGGAACGGAGTATGAGTGTCGACGATCACCTCGTGCAGATCCCAGATGCGGGTCAGTCCGTTGCCGACCGGCTCCTCGATCCGGGTGGAGCCGTGCCCGCGCCGGATCACCTGCATTCGAACGTCCTTGGGGGACAACTTATCTCGCAGGAGTTCGACGGCCTTGGATGCGCCGGCACCAATACTTCCGCAGGTGAAGACGTCGATAAAGATATCGCCGGACTCGGGATAAGTGTGAATCGAGGCGTGAGACTCCGACAACAGCGCGAGGACAGTCACCCCCTGCGGATCGAACTTCTTGTGTACGACATCGCAGATGGTGACGCCCGCGGCGATCAGCGACTCGCGCAACGCCGATTCGAGTTGTTCGAGGTCGTCGCAGAGGGTCGCGTCGACACCACCGAACTCGGCCAGCACATGCCAGCCGGTGAATTCCGCCGTCATGGGCAAACTCACTCTCGCTCAGCGCCCGAGACATGAACGGTCAAGGGCGGAAAACCATTGAAGGACACCGACGAATAGCTCGCGGTATAGGCGCCGGTATCGAGGATCTGGATGCGATCACCGGCTCGCAACGAGGTCGGAAGAAGGACCTTCGTGCGTTGATACAGTACATCGTCGCCGTCGCAGGTAGGCCCGGCCACCACCGCCTCGTCCACGGGGTCTCCGTCACGTTCGGTGACGAAGCGGTAAGCGATGTACTCGTTCTCGGTCTCGGCCATGCCGTTGTAGCGGCCGATGTCGAGATACACCCAGCGCCGTCCGTCCGGCGCGATGCGCACGCCGACCACCTCGGCGTGAATGGTGCCCGCCGAACCCACGAGCGCGCGGCCGGGCTCGATGACGAGTCCGGCGGTCTCGGGCAGGAATTCGGCGGCCGCGGCCGCGATCACGGCCCCGACGGCGTCGAGTGCGGGGGCGGCCTCGACGTAGGAAATGGGAAGGCCGCCACCGATATTCACCGATGACACCCGAATGTCTTTGTCCGCCAACGCTGCAACGATGCGACCGGCTTCCTCGATGCCGATCCGCCAGGCCTTCGGGTCGGTCTGCTGGGAACCCACATGGAAGTACGGGCCCGCCGCGACGAGTCCGAGATCGCGGGCGCGCACCAGCAGTCGCAACGCCTCGGCGGGGCTGCAACCGAACTTGGTGCCGAAGGGTGTCGTCGATTGCGGCGCGGCGGAAAGGAACCGGCACTCCACCTCGGAGCCGGGCGCGTGCTCGGCGATGCGGAGCAGATCGTCCTCGGTGTCGAAGGCGTAGCGGCGCACGCCCGCGGCGTGGGCGGCGGCGATGTGGGCGGCCTTCTTGATCGGATTCCCGTAACACATGCGGGCGGGGTCGACGCCCGCACGCAGGCACAGGTCGATCTCGCCGAGGCTGGCGACGTCGAACTCCGCACCCTCGTCATCGAGCAGGCCGATGAGTTCGGGTACCGGGCTCGCTTTGACGGCGAAGCGAATTCGGGACCCGGGTACCGCGGCCCGGAGTGCGCGGTAGTTCTCGCGCACTCGCTCTGGGGTGATGACCAGATAGGGCGATTCGGGCAGGTTTGAACCGATCAATCTAAGGGAACTCTCCGTCGTTTGGGGGGCCGGCCGTCGTTCAGGCACCGCGCGAGAGAGTATCAGCGCGATGCCCCGGTTAACTAACTCGTTGACGACACCTTGACCATGATCACCCCGCGACTACCGTGACCTCGTCGAATACGACCTCGCCCGCGGCATCGGACTCGGCGAGATCGACCACCGCCGCCAGCGCCCAGCCGTGGTCGCTCGCCGGGTCGTCGAGCACCTGTCGGACATGCCAGAAACCGGGGCGTTGTTCCACCTGGAACAATTGCGGACCGCGGGCGTCGGGGCCGGTGCCGATGCGTTCGTACTCATCGAAATAGGGAGCCAGCTCCTCCGCCCAGTCCGGTCCGGTACCCAGCTCGGCGAGCGCCTCCCAGCGGCGCAGCGCGGCGAGTTCGACGCGGCGGAACATCGCGTTGCGGACCATCACCTTGAAGGCGCGTTCGTTGGCCGAGATCGGGCGCACCGATTCCGCGCCGAACGCGAGTTGGTCCGCATCGGTCTCCGCGCCCGGGTTGGTGAGCTGTTCCCATTCGTCGAGCAGGCTCGAATCCACCTGGCGGACAAGCTCACCGAGCCATTCGGTCATATCGTCGAGATCCTCGGTGCGGGCCGATTCCGGGACGGTGCGGCGCAGCGCGCGGTAGGCGTCGGCGAGGTAGCGCAGCACCACGCCCTCGGAGCGGGCCAGTTCGTAGTGCGAGATGAGCTCGGCGAAGGTCATCGCCCGTTCGATCATGTCGCGCACGACCGATTTGGGGGACGGCGCGAACTCCGACATCCAGGGGTGTCCGGCGCGGTAGGTCTCGAAGGCCGGTTCGATCAGTTCGGCCAGGGGTTTTGGCCAGGTCACCTCTTCGAGCAGTTCCATGCGTTCGTCGTATTCGATGCCGTCGGCCTTCATCTCGTTGATCGCCTGGCCGCGGGCCTTGTGCTGCTGGGCCATGAGCAGTTGGCGCGGATCCTCGAGGGTCGATTCGATCAGGGAGATGACATCGAGGGTGTAACTCGGGGCTTGTTTGTCCAGCAGTTCGAGTGCGGCGAGGGCAAACGGGGACAGCGGTTGGTCGAGGGCGAAATCGCGTTGCAGGTCGACGGTGAGCCTGGCACGGCGGCCCTGCGCGTCGGGCTCCGGAAGCTGTTGCACCACACCGGCATCGCGCAGTGCCCGGTACAGGCGGATGGCGCGCAGGATGTGGCGGCGTTGCGCGGGGCGGGGCTCGTGGTTGTCCTCGAGGAGGTGGCGCATGGCGTCGAAGCAATTGCCCGGGCGCGCGATCACATTGAGCAGCATGGAGTTCGTCACGTTGAAGCGCGACACCATCGGTTCGGGGGCGGCGGCGACGAGGCGGTCGAAGGTCTCCTCGCTCCAGGAGACGAAGCCCTCCGGCGGTTTCCGGCGCACCACCCTGCGCTGCTTCTTCGGATCGTCGCCCGCCTTGGCCATCAGCCGGGTGTTCTCGACCTCGTGGTCGGGGGCCTGCACGACGACAGTGCCCATGGTGTCGTAGCCGGCCCGGCCCGCGCGGCCCGAGATCTGGTGGAACTCGCGCGCCTTGAGGCGGCGGGTGCGCACACCGTCGTATTTGGTCAGGCCGGTGAGCAGTACGGTGCGGATCGGCACATTGATGCCGACGCCGAGGGTGTCGGTGCCGCACACCACCTTCAACAGTCCGTCCTGGGCCAGGCGCTCCACCAGGCGGCGGTATTTGGGCAGCATGCCCGCGTGGTGCACGCCGATACCGTGCCGGATCAGCCGGGACAGGGTCTTACCGAAACCGGAGGAGAACCGGAAATCACCCAATGCGGTTGCGATGGCGTCCTTTTCGGCGCGGGTGGCGAAGTTCACGCTCGTCAGCGCCTGCGCGCGTTCCAGCGCGGCGGCCTGGGTGAAATGCACGACGTAGACCGGGGCCTGGTTGGTGGTGACGAGGTCTTCCATGGTTTCGGTGATCGGCGTGCGCGCGTAGGAATAGCTCAGGGGCACAGGGCGTTCGGTACCCGCGACGATGGCGGTCGGGTTACCGGTGCGGCGTTGGAGATCGGCAGCGAAGAAGTCGACCTCGCCGAGCGTGGCCGACATCAAAAGGAATTGCGCGCGCGGCAGTTCCAACAGCGGCACCTGCCAGGCCCAGCCGCGGTCCGGGTCGGCGTAGAAGTGGAACTCGTCCATGACGACCTGGCCGACATCGGCGGCCGCGCCCTCGCGCAGTGCCATATTCGCCAGGATCTCGGCGGTGGCGCAGATGATCGGTGCTTCCGGATTGACGGCAGCGTCGCCGGTCACCATGCCGACCCGGTCCGCGCCGAAGACCTCGCACAGCGCAAAGAACTTCTCGCTGACCAGGGCCTTGATCGGGGCGGTGTAGTAGGTGCGCAGGCCGCGGGCCAGCGCGAACAGGTGCGCGCCGACCGCGACCAAGGATTTGCCGGAGCCGGTGGGGGTGGCCAGGATGACATTGGATCCCGACGCCAATTCCAGTAGCGCCTCGTCCTGCGCCGGATACAACGGGGTGCCCTGCTCGGCCGCCCATGCCCCGAAGGATTCGTAGAGGGCGTCGGCGTCGGTTCCCGGTATCTCGAGCAGTTCGGTCAGATCCACTCCGACCACCCTACGGGCTGCCGTCGGCGGCCCGGTCAGGGTGATCGATGGCTAGCCGGGCTGGTTGCCTTCGGTGTCGTCGCCGTCGTAGCCGCCCTGTTCGGCGAGGAACTTCTCGAATTCGGCGCCCAACTCGTCGCCACTGGGCAGTTCACCGTCACCGACGAGCAGACTCGACTGGCGTTCCTGGGCCGTGACGAAGCTGTCGTACTGGCGCTCGAGCGCGTGCACGACGGTCTCGACCTCGGAGTTGCCCGCGATATGCTCGTTGACCTGCTCACGGACCCGCGCGGCGGCCTCACCGAGCGCGGCGAGGGGGATCTCGAGGCCCGCGTTGTCGGCGACGTTCTCCAACAGGGTCTGGGCGGCCTCCGGGTAGGCGGTCTGCGCCAGGTAGTGCGGCACATGCACCGAGAAACCGACCGATTCGTGGCCGTGCTGGGCCATCCGGTACTCCAGCAGCGAGGACGCGCTGCCCGGCACCTGTAGCTCGCCCGGCCAGCGCTGATGTTCGGCGATGAGATCGCTGTCCGAGGAATGCGCGGTGATGCCGAGCGGGCGGGTGTGCGGGATCGCCATCGGAATCGCGCTCAGACCGATGCTGCGACGCACGCCCAGCTGCTCGGCGAGCAAGCGCACCGCGGTGGTGAACTTCTCCCAGCGCAGATCCGGTTCGAGACCGGACAGCAGCAGGAACGGGGTACCCGAGGTATCGCGCAGCGCCCAGAGGTTCAGCTCGGGTTCGGCGTAATCGGAGAAATGATCAGTCTTGAACGTCATCAGCGGACGACGCGAGCGGTAGTCCAGCAACTCGTCGACATCGAAAGAGGCGACCAGCTCGCTCTCGAGACTCTCACGCAGGTGCGTCGTGGCCAGCCGCACCGCATGCCCGGCATCGGTGAAGCCTTCCAGTCCGTGTACCAGAACCGGACCCAAGCCATCGTCGGACGACAGCTGTGGAGCTGGGAACTCCAACTCGTACATTCGCGACTCGTGGTCCATCGCGTACTCCTTCCTGCGCGGTTCACCGACGCGAGCTGTCCGGTTCCGAGATCTTCCAGGTCCTAGGCCTGCTGGGCATTTCGCGGTGGTCAACCACTGTCCATTGTCCCCCATGACACCGGTACCGGTTGCCACGGGCGACACCGACCCATAAGAGGCTGCAACATCGGTGGTGCTCCACACATTCCCCGCCCCGGTCGCCACCGCCGGCGACTGCTTGCAGGTCGCTCGAAATGATCCGCTGGCGACTGCTTGCAGGTCGCTCGAAATGATCCGCTGGCGACTGCTTGCAGGTCGCTCGAAATGATCCGCTGGCGACTGCTTGCAGGTCGCTCGAAATGATCGGCGTGGCATCGCGGGCGGGCACGGGGGAGTTTGGCACAGTGGAGCAGTGACTGTGCCGAATTCGACGCGCAGGGGGCCTCTCGGATTCGCGGTATCGGGTTGGGTTCCCCTCGCCGCGAGTGCGGCGCTGCTCGCCGGGTGCGCGTCGACGGTGACCGGGCATCCGGTTGGTTCCGGGCCGCAATCGGGGACTCAGCATGTGGCGGCACAACTTTCGACGTTACTGCCCGATCCGCCGCAGTTTCCGGCCCGGTACGAGGCAGTGGTGCTGCCACCGGAGGCGGCTGCGCAGGCGGCGGGCGACCTGAACGGGATCGTGCGCGGCTCGACGGTGCAGCCCGATGGATGTGTGCCGCCCGCTCAGCAATTCGGGCCGAATCAGACCGCCGTCACGGTGGGCACCGACAACGACACCCGCGCCACGATGACCGTCGAGTTGACCAGGATCGAGCAGCCGCTGTCGGCTCTGCGCGAGCAGTTGCAGCGGTGCCGGCAGGTGCGGGTGAGCCGGTCGGGCGCGACCACGACGGTGACCACCGAACTGCAGGCGCCGCCGCCGATCGACGCCGATGACACCCTCGCGCTGCGCCGCACGGTGGCGCCACAGGTCAGCACACCGGGCCTGACACAGTCGATGCAGACACTGACCGGGCAGGTCGGCGATGTGCGAATCACGGTGACCTATATGTCGTTCAGCGATGCGCAGCCGGATACAGCGGCGTTGGACGAACTGTTCACGACAACGGTACGGAAGGTGAAGATGGGCTGAGCGAACGTGCTGTCGTGCGCCCGGCGGCCGGAACCCGCGCCGAGACAGTAGCAGGTGGCACCGACGCGGTTATCGCCGTTTCCGCGTCCACGGGCCGATTCGTCCACAGCTCGAACGTTTTGCACAGGGCAAAATAATCCCCAGGTCAGTGCTCCGGGTGCACGGGCGAGCAAGCGCACTCTCGACACATGCCAACTTCCACGAATCCCGTTCCAGCCCTCGGCGATCCCGGCGACGGTGCCTCCGCCCACAACGATCGCTGCTCGAGTCCAAAGGTTCATCTCCGCAAACCCACCCGCCCCCGAGCCACCCGCACCGGACATACCAGTGACTCGCCCGACCGTCGCGATAGCGCGCACCGTCCTGACGGCCCGGATGGGGGCAACACGTTGGGGATCGACGATGCAGCGGACCGGTGTGCGGCTGGCCGTCGCGACGCCGCCCACCCGCCTGACGGTGCGGATGTGGGTCGCGCGGTGGGTGTTGACGAGGCGGTGGAGTGGCGCCTCGTCGGTCAGCCAGGTGACATCGCAGGTACGGATCGCGGAGTGCGTGCCGACGAGCTCGAGGAGCGGCGCGTTGCCTCGCCACCACGCAATGGCGCAGATGTGGGCCGTGCGCTGCGTTTCGATGAGGCAGCGGATTGGTGCGGCACTGGGCAGCCGCGCGCCGCCGTGCAGGGGGATCGCGTAATGGGTGTCGACGATCGCTCGGGCTATCGGGATGCGGTAGACCCGTATCGTGCGTGGCCCGCAGGGCGTGTCGCGGCTCGAATCGATTCCGCGCCTTTCTTCGAGTCGGATGTCGATGATGATGAATCGTCTGATTGCACACGGGGTTTCGGGGGTGCGGCGGGGCATCGGACGGGGGCGTGTGGTGAGCAGCCACCGATGTTCGGGGATCGAGCTCCGGGGGACGCGTTGCACGTGGATGATCCCGGTGAGTTGATTGTGGCGGTGCCCGCGATGGTCGGGTTCGTGCCGGAGCGGTCGCTGGTGGTGGCCGTGCTGCGGGGTGCGCCGAGTCCGGAGCACAGTCCGATCATCGACGCGGTGGTGCGGTTCGATCTGGACTCCGACGGTGGGAGTCGGCGCGGGCTGGCCGCGGCGTATGCGCAGTGCGTCGCCCATATTTGCGCTACGGAGGGGGCGGCGGAGGTGCTCGCGGTGATCGTCGACGATCGGGTGCGTGAACCGCGCCGCGCCCGCAAACAGGGCGCGGCCGGTGCCGGGCCATGGGGCACGCTGATCGCCGCGTTCGCACGGCGGCTCGCGGCGCAGGAGGTGTTCCTCGAGGGTGCGTGGGCGGTGCGCGCGATCGAGGCCGACCAGCGGTGGTGGAGTCTGCTCGACCCGAATCACCGTGGGACACTGCCGGATCCGGCCACCTCGATGGTGACGGTCGCGCATGTCCTCGACGGTCGCCCGATCCGCGGGGCACGCTCGGAGCTGACCGATCTGGTCGCCCAGAACGAGGAGTTGGCGCAGCAGGTGAGCGCACACCTCGACAACGCCCTCGCGGTCGCGCACGAAAGATACGCGGTCGCGGTCCGCCGCGGCGATCCCGACCGATATCACCGGCAGGCCCTGGAACACGTGCTGTCCCAGATCGCCAACACCGACTCCGGAGCATCGCTGTCCGCCACCGAATACGCCGAACTGGCCGTGGCTCTGCGTGATCGGACGGTCCGCGACTCCCTGTTCGCCCTCGCTATCGGCGATCACGCCACCGCCGCGGAAAACCTGTGGGTCACACTGACCCACGCCCTGTCCGGCAGCGACCGCGCCGACGCCGCAACCCTTCTCGGCTACAGCGCCTACATCCGCGGCGACGGCCCCCTTGCCGGCATCGCCCTGCAAGCCGCCCTCGACACCGACCCCGCCCACTCCATGGCCATCCTGCTGGAAATCTCCCTCCGCACCGGAATGCGCCCCGACACCCTGCGCCGCCTGGCCTACTGCGGCCTCGGCATCGCCGCCGACCTCGGCATCGACCTCGGCCCGGTCGTCAGATGATCACGGCACGCTCGGATCGAGTCCAGTCAATCGGTCACCGTGACCGAAGACCATAGCCGCCATTTGACACAGAGGATGTGGGTGAGCGCCTCGGCGCTCGACCGCCCGTTCCCGCGCTCGCCGGTTGGCGAGCGTAGGGCACACGGCCTACTTCGCGCTGTGCGCGAGCGGACCGAGGTCGCGGAGGAATTCCCAGGCGTCGGAGACGATTTCGTCGAGGTCGTTGTGCTCGGGACGCCAGCCGAGGTCGGCGATCGCGCGGTCGCTGGAGGCGATGAGGGTGGCGGGGTCGCCGGGGCGGCGCGGAGCGTCCTGGGCGGTGATCGGAAGGCCGGTGACGCGTTCGCAGGCCGAGATCACCTCGCGCACCGAGAAACCGGTGCCGCTGCCGAGATTGAAGATGCGGTGCGTGCCGGATTCCGCGGTGGCCAGCGCGAGCAGGTGCGCCTCGGCGAGGTCACGGATGTGGATGTAGTCGCGCACCGCGGTGCCGTCCGCGGTGGGCCAGTCGGTGCCGAACACCGAGATCGCCTTGCGATGACCGAGGGCGACCTGCAAGACGAGAGGGATGAGATGCGTTTCCACGACCCGATTTTCGCCGAGGCCGCCATAGGCCCCCGCGACATTGAAGTAACGCAGGCTGGTCGCGGCCAGCCCGTGCGCGATCGAGTAGGAGGTGATGGCGTGGTCGATGGCGAGCTTCGAAGCGCCGTACGGGTTGGTCGGCCGGGGCGGCGCATCTTCGGTGATCGGCACCTGTTCGGGTTCGCCGTATACGGCCGCGGTCGAGGAGAAGACCAGCTTCGGTGTGCCGGTGCGACGCATCGCCTCCAGCAGTTCCAAGGTCTTCACCACATTGCCCTGCCAGTACTTCTCCGGCTGCTGCACCGATTCGCCGACCAGCGACTGCGCCGCGAAATGCAGGACACCATCGAAGGGTTCGGCCTCGAGCAGCGCGGGCGCGGCGACCGCGACATCACCTTGGACGAACCGAGCTCCGGCCGGCACACCCTCGGCATTGCCGGTCGACAGATCGTCGACCACCACCACCTCGTGACCCGCTTCGAGCACAATCTGCGCGCAGACACCACCGACGTAGCCCGCGCCACCCGTGACCAGAAGTTTCACGCCTCAGACCAACTTCACCTGGACGGCATGGGCCATTTCGTCCGAGAGCTCGAAACCGGTGTGGCCGGGCACGGTGATGACCACCGAACCGGGCTTGGTCTCGACCGTCACGCGCGCGTCGGGCACCACGCCCGCCTCCCGCAGCCGGCCGATGACCTCCGGATCGGTCTGGATGTGCTCGGCGAGGCGGCGCACCACGACCGCGTGCACCTGGCCGTGCGGCAGGTCGGACAGCCGAACCAGGGTCTCCTCGGAGGTAGAGGGCGGGGCGATGCCCAGTTCGTCCAGTCCGGGAATCGGGTTGCCATAGGGGGAGGTGGTCGGGTGGTTGAGCACCTCGACCAGCCGCCGCTCGACCTCTTCGCTCATCACGTGCTCCCAGCGGCAGGCCTCGGCGTGCACGTTCTGCCAGTCGAGCCCGATGATGTCGACGAGCAGCCGTTCGGCGAGGCGATGCTTGCGCATGACCGCGACCGCCATGCCGCGGCCCTTCTCGGTCAGCTCGAGATGGCGGTCACCGGCGACCAGCAGCAAACCGTCGCGCTCCATCCGCGCGACGGTCTGGCTCACCGTCGGACCACTCTGCTCGAGGCGCTCGGCGATGCGCGCACGCAGGGGCACTACACCCTCTTCCTCGAGGTCGTAGATCGTACGGAGGTACATCTCCGTGGTGTCGACCAGATCCTTCACCTGTTACCCCTTCGTCGGCACGAATTCTACCCACGCACGTCGGCACCCCCGTGTGCCGCGTGCTCTCGCGCTACACCCGTGACTGCGCTGTGGGAATCCTGTCGGCGCACGGCCGGTCGCCGTGTTCGCACTTGCTTGTATTTCTACTGCATACGAACGTCCAACGGGGCTGTTAGCTTCCCGCGTAGCGTTGCGAGCATGGCCACTGCACCACGCGGCGAACATCCCGCTCCGCTCGACCGAGGTGATGTGGAGTCGCGATCGGGGACCGTTGTCTGGACCGACCGATTCCTCGATTACGCGTGGACGCCCGAGCACCCGATGAAACCGGCGCGCCTGAAGTTCACCATGGCGCTGGCCGAAAGTCTGGGATTACTCGATGGTGTCGAGCGATTGGTGCCCGCGCAGGCACAGGCCTCGGATCTGCTGCGCATCCACACCGCAGAGTACATCGAGGCCGTCGAACATGCCACGCCGCCCGCGGGTTCGCCGCTCGCGCCGCCGTACGGCCTGGGCTCACCGGACAATCCGGTATTCCCGCGGATGCATCAGGCGGCCTCGGTGATCGTCGGCGGCACCCTGGCCGCCGCGCGCGAGATCGCCGAGGGCCGAACCCGGCGCGCGGTGAGCATCGGCGGCGGCATGCATCACGCGATGCCGGATGCGGCCGCTGGTTTCTGCATCTACAACGATGCGGCCGTGGCCATCTCCTGGCTGCTCGATCACGGCTACGACCGCATCGCCTACGTCGATGTCGACGTACACCACGGCGACGGCGTGCAGCGCGCCTTCTACGACGACCCTCGGGTGCTGACGATCTCGATCCACCAGCACCCGGCCACACTCTGGCCGAATACCGGGTGGCCGGAGGAGACCGGTCACGGCGCCGCCGATGGCACCGCGATCAATCTGGCGGTGCTGCCCGGCACCCGGGATGCCCAGTGGCTGCGCGGATTCCACGCGATCGTGCCCGGCGCGCTCGCGGCGTTCCGGCCACAGATCGTGGTCAGCCAGTGCGGTGTCGATACCCATCGCGAGGACCCGCTCGCGGATATGGAACTGACGGTGGACGGTCAGCGCGCCGCCTTCATCGCGATGCGTGATCTGGCCGACCGGTATGCCGAGGGGCGCTGGCTCGCTGTCGGCGGCGGTGGCTACGGGCTGGTGCGTGTCGTCCCGCGCGCCTGGACCCATCTGCTCGCGACGGCGCTGGATCGCACTATCGCGCCGGAAACCGCGGTGCCACTGGACTGGATCGAGATGATCCGGGCCGCCGCCCCGAGTGTGGAACCGCCACGGACCATGGGTGATGGTGGTGACATCGCCTATCGCCGTTGGGACGGACCGGGCGGTACCGGGGAAACTGGGGACGCGCGCGTCGACCGCGCGCAACGCGCTATCGATACGGCCGTACTGGCTACGCGCCGAGCCACCTTCGGGTTGCTCGGACTGGAACCGGAGGACCCCCGTGACTGAGAACCCGCCCGTCCCGGACTCTCCGAGCACCCCGTTGGTGCCGCCACCGCCGCCGCAGCACTGGTTCGCCGACGTGCTCGCCTCCGATGGCGGCGTGGTGCGGCTGCGGCCGATCACGCCCGATGACGCCGACCGGCTGCAGGAGTTCCACGCGGCGCTGTCGGATCGCACCAGATATCTGCGCTACTTCGGTCCGTACCCGCGCATTTCGCCCAGGGACCTGTACCGCTCCACCCACGTCGACCATCACGACCGGGTCGGGCTGCTGCTGGTGCTCGGCGAGGCGATCCTCGCGGTCGGCCGCTATGAACTGCTGCCCGAGCGCAGCGGTCCGCGCGCCGCGGAGGTCGCGTTCGTGGTGGCCGACGACCATCAGGGACGTGGGCTCGGCTCGATCCTGCTCGAGCATCTGGCCGGGGCGGCCGCCGAGAACAAGATCGAGACGTTCGTCGCCGAGGTACTCGCCGAGAACACCGTGATGGTCACCGTTTTCCGCGACGCGGGCTATCAGGTGGAGCGCAGCCGTGACGGTTCGGTGCTACATCTGGAGTTCGCCATCGATCCCACCGAAGCCCTGCTCTCGGTAAGGGATTCGCGTGAACGTGCCTCCGAGGCGCGCAGCGTGGGCAATCTGCTCGCACCGCGCTCGGTCGCGGTGATCGGCGCGACCGTCGGTCCGGCGCGGGTCGGCGGCGTAATCCTGGCCAACCTGCTGTCGGGTGTGTTCCAGGGGCCGGTGTTCCCGGTCAATCCGAACCGTCGATCGGTGCGCGGGGTGCGGGCCTACCCGACTGTGCGCGATATTCCGGACGAGGTGGATCTGGCCGTGGTCGCGGTGCCGCCCGAGGCCATCGGCTCGGTGCTCGACGACTGTATGGCCAAGGGCGTCAAGGGTTTGGTCGTGTTGACCGCGGGCTTCGGGGAGACCGGCGCGGGTGGTGTGGTCGCCGAACACGAGTTGGTCGCCGCGGCGCGCGGACACGGGATGCGGGTGGTCGGACCGAGTGCGCTCGGCATCGCCAACACCGATGCCGCGGTGTCGTTGAACGCGACCCTCGCCTCGATCCTGCCGGGGCGTGGGCGCATCGGATTCTTCTGCCAGTCCGGGCCGCTGGGTGCGGCCATTCTCGGTGAGGCCGCGGCGCGCAACCTGGGGTTGTCGACCTTTGTATCGGCGGGCAATCGCGCCGATGTGTCCGGCAACGATCTGCTGCAGTACTGGGACACCGATTCCGCGACCGAGGTGATCCTGCTGTACCTGGAGAGTTTCGGTAATCCGCGCAAGTTCTCCCGGATCGCGCGTCGGGTGGCGCGCAGCAAACCGATCGTCGCGGTGAGCAGCGGCAGGCTGGCGGCGCGGGCGCAACCGACCGGCGATATGGACCGGTCCATCGTGCGTGACCTGTTCAGCCAGTCGGGAATCGTTCAGGTGGACTCGATTTCGGAGCTGTTCGACTGCGCGGCGTTACTGGGTTATCAGCCGCTGCCCGCCGGTCCCCGGGTTGCCGTGATCGGAAACAGCGCGGCGTTGAACTGGTTGGCCGTCGACGCCGCGCGCGGGGAGGGCCTCGAGGTCCGGCTGCCCGCGGCGGTGCCGTCCGAGGAGGTTCGCCGTCCCCGCCCCACCGAGCGGGTAGTGGACGAGGTGTCGGTCGGCGATCCGGTGGGTCTGGGCCCGGGCGCGACGCCCGGCGCGTATCTGGACGCGGTGGTCGCCGCGCTGCGCTCGGACGAGATCGACGCGGTGATCGTGGTTTTCGCGCCGCCGGTACCGCTGCCGCCGGCCGGGTTCGCCGAGGCCATCCGCGAGGCCGCGGCGGCCGTGCCCGGCTCGGGTAAGCCCATTCTCACCACTTTTGTTGCCGAACAGGGCATTCCGAACCTGCTGGCGGTGCGCGGTCCGAACGGCGTGGCGGTGCGCGGCTCGATCCCGTCCTATCCGGATCCCGAGCGTGCCGCCCGGGCGTTGGCCAGGGTGCGCCGGTACGCGGAATGGCGCACGAAACCGGTGTCGACTGTGGTGCGTCCAGCGGGCATCGACGCGCAACGGGCCGAGCGGCTGGTCGCCGAATGGATGCGCGACTCCGACGGACGCTGGCTCACCGACCTGGAAACCGTGAACCTGCTGGACTGCTACGGAATTCGCGTCGTCGAGTTCCGCGAGGTCCGCAGCGCCGACGAGGCGGTGGCGGCGGCCGAGGAACTGGGCTACCCGGTGGCGGCCAAGGCGACCGGCGAAATGTGGCGGCGCCGACCGGATCTCAGCGGCGTCCGGCTGGATCTGTGGCGTCCGGAGGCGGTGCGCCAGGCCTACGCGCACCTGGTCGAGCTATGCGGCGACCCCGCCGTGCACATCCAGAAGATGGCCAATCCGGGTGTCGGCTGTGTGCTGCGCGTGCAGGACGACCCATCCTTCGGCTCGGTCATCGAATTCGGCCTCTCCGGCATGATCATCGAACTCCTCGGCGACCGCGCCTACCGCGCCCTACCGCTCACCGCCGACGAGGCCACCGCCCTCATCGAAGCCCCGCGCGCCGCCCCCCTCCTCTCCGGCACCCCCGCCAGCCCCCGCGTCGACAAACCGGCCCTGGCCGAACTCGTCCAACGCGTCTCGGCCCTGTTCGACGACCTTCCAGAAATCCGCGAACTATCTTTCGACCCGGTCCTGGCCTCCCCGAACGCGGCAGCGATCCTCTATGCCCGAGCCCGCTTCGGCCCTGAACCCAGCCGCTTCGACACCGGCCCCCGCCGCCTCGGGTGAGCGGCGCGACCGAGCCGTGTCAGGGGCGTGGTGGGGCGGTCGAGCCGCGGACCACCAAGGAGGGTGGCAAGAGTACGGAGCGGGGGGTGCGGTTGGGTTCGGCGATCGATTCGAGGAGCATGCGGGCGGCTTCTCGGCCGATATCGTGGTGCGGGATATTGATCGTGGTCAGCGGGGGACAGAGCTTGTCGAGGAAGGGGATGCCGTTGAAGCCGACGACGTTGATGTCGGTCGGACAGGTGATCTCGCGTTCGGCGAAGACCTCGTAGCAGCCGAGGGCGATCAGATCGCTTCCGGCGACCACGGCGGTGAACGGTGCGCCGGAATCGAGTGCGGTGCGCAGGGCTCGGGCTCCGGCGTCCTCGGTCCATCTGTCGCACAGCACGATTCGGCAGGAGTCGTCGAGACCGTGCTCGCGGACGGCGGTTCGGAAGGCACGCAGGCGGTCCACGCCGGTGGAGGTCGTCTGCGGGCCCGCGAGGTGGATGATTCGACGGTGGCCGAGGTCGACGAGATGTTCGACGGCGAGACCGATTCCGGCCGCGTCATTGGCTGAGACCGACCCGACGTCGAGGCCGTCGGTGCGGCGGTTCACGAGGACCGTGGCCACGCCCTGCTCGCCCAGCTCCCGCAGCAGCGGGTGATCGAGCAGGGCGGTGGCGATGATCAGACCATCGGCTCGGCGCGAGCGCAGCGAGGCGATCTGAGCCTGCTCGCGGTCGGGACGGTCGTTGGTATCAACGATGAGGGTGCTGTAACCAGCAGGGGCCAGAACATCCTCGATGCCGCGCACGATGGGTGGGAACAGTGGGTTGGTGAGGTCGGGGATGACCAGCCCGATGGTGCCCGACTTCGTGGTCTTCAAACTCCGGACAATCGGATTCGGCCGGTAACCGAGCGATTCCGCCGCCCGCAGTACCCGACGTGCGGTATCCGGATGCACCAACGCGCGAGCGTTCGGATTCAGTGCGCGTGAGGCCGTCGCGGTATGCACACCCGCCGCGGAGGCCACATCGCGGAGCGTCGGTCCCTGCATTGCGAAATACTATGCACCGCGCGGACGGTGCCATTGCCGACAATGGGAAGCACTGGTGGGGGAAACGCTTTTTCGGAAAGGAATCGCCGACCGGCTCGCGCGAACCCGGAGGGGACGAGACGCGCGGACACCGGTCGGCGCTTCTGGTGACCTCCCAGGTCACCGAGCCGGACGCCGGACCGGCCTCGGATGTAGTCCGGCGTCATGGGCACGTGCCGGGGTCACCAGCACGAGTTATCGGGAGGGTCAGCTCGCGTAGGCGCGCAGGCGATCGGCCCGCTCACCCTTGCGCAGCTTGGACATGACCTCGCGCTCGATCTGGCGCACCCGCTCGCGGGAGAGCCCGAAGAGCTTGCCGATCTGATCGAGGGTGCGCGGCTGGCCGTCGTCCAGGCCGAAGCGCAACCGGATGACCTGCTGCTCACGCTCGTCCAGGGTGGCGAGCACGCTGCGCACATCGTGGTGCAGCAGTCCAGCGATCACCGCGGACTCGGCCGAGGTGGCCTCGGAGTCCTCGATGAAATCGCCCAGCGGGGCCTCTTCATCGTTGCCGACCGGCATGTCCAGGCTTACCGGGTCGCGGCTGTGGTCGAGCAGATCGGAGATCTTGTCGACCGGGATGCCGGACTCGTTGGCCAGCTCCGCGTCGGTGGCCTCGCGGCCGAGCTGCTGATGCAGTTCGCGCTTGATCCTGGCCAGCTTGTTGACCTGCTCGACCAAATGCACAGGCAGGCGAATGGTGCGGCTCTGATCGGCCATACCGCGGGTGATGGCCTGCCGGATCCACCAGGTGGCATAGGTGGAGAACTTGAAGCCCTTGGCGTAATCGAACTTCTCCATCGCCCTGATCAGGCCGAGGTTGCCCTCTTGGATCAGATCCAGCAGCGGCATGCCGCGGCCGGTGTAGCGCTTGGCGAGCGAAACCACGAGCCGGAGGTTGGCTTCGAGCAAATGCGCGCGAGCGGACTGGCCCTCGCGGACGATAATGGCCAGATCGCGCTTGCGGGTGGCCGACAGCCGTTTGCCGGTCTCCAGCAGATGCTGCGCATAGAGGCCCGCCTCGATACGCCTGGCCAGCTCGACCTCGTCGGCTGCCGTGAGCAGTGCGGTACGGCCGATCCCGTTCAGGTACACGCGTACCAGGTCGGCGGCAGGGCTCTGGGCGTCGAGGTCGGAATCGCTGGCGCGCACTCGAGTGGTGGCGGGGCTTGTCATGACTTGCCTCCTGTCGGTGGTGTCTCACTCCGAACAACGGACCCGACAGGTAGAAAGTTCCCCGTTACTGCTCCGATAAACCGCTCTGAACTGCGGTTTCCGTCACTCGCATCTGAGAAGTTCCTGAGAAGCACACCGCAGTGCGACTCTGGGTCGAGTGCGTGTCCGATGCGCGATGCGGAGTTGCCGCTTCGTTACACCGGTCGCACCAAACCGTGGCGAACCAACCCGGCCACCACGGATAATGCGTCGGCCGCGAACTCCTGGGTCACCTCGTCTGATCCGTGGGCGAGCGCCAGCAGTTCGATCAATTCTTCCAACGGCAAACCGTCGGCACGCATTCCCGCCACGAGTGCGATGGTGGACTCATCCACCTCGTGCTGCCAGCGCGGGCCGTCGCCGCGGTGCAGCCGCGCGACCTGCTGCGTCCAGCCGTCCTCGCCGTGCAGGTAGACCCGCTCCAGCGCGGTGGCCGGATCGACCACGAAATGTGCGGACCACGCGAGGTTTTCCGCAGCGGCGGCGCGGCGCAACCAGGCCGAGCGCGCGAAATACTTGGTGGCTTCGTGGCCCAATGGGTCGTCGAAGCCGTGGGTGAGATCCTCGGCGAGTACCTCGGTGGGGCCATCGATGGCGCGCAGGTAGACGAAGCCGAAGCCGATGCCCTCGACGTCGGAGGCGGTGAACGCGTCGAGCCACTGTTCGGCGCGGGCCTGTGCGTCCGGATCGCGCGGATCCGAACCCGCGTCGCGCAACCAGGTTCCGACATAGAGGGCGGGATCGGCCACATCGCGCTGCACCACCCAGGCGTCGACGCCGTGCGCGGGCAGCCAGGAGGAGACCCGTTGGCGCCAGTCCTCGCCGTCCACATGTACCCAGGCCGCGAGCATGGCGGCGGTGCCGCCGGGCGCGAGCAGATCCGGGGCCTGGGAGATCACCAATTCGCTTGCGCCGTCGAGGGCGAGGCCGGAGTCACGATAGGTGTGCTCGATGCGGGCGGGGCCGACGACGAACGGCGGATTGGCCACGACCTGGTCGAAGCGGCGACCAGTCACCGGCTCGAACCACGAACCTTCCAGCAGTTCGATATCGAGTTCGTTGAGTGCGGCTGTCGCCTCGGCCAGCCACAGTGCGCGGGTGTTCACGTCGGTGGCGGTCACCCGGTCCGCGTAGGCGGCGCCGTGCACGGCCTGGACGCCGCAGCCCGTGCCGAGGTCGAGGACCGAACCGACACGGCGGGTCGGGGTGGCGCGCAGCAGCGAGAGCGAGGCGTGACCGACACCGAGCACGTGGTCCTCGGTGAGGGTGCGTCTGCGCATCGAATCGTCGAGGTCGGACAGAATCCAGCGGGTGCCCTCGCCCGCGTCCAGTGGGCGCAGATCCAGGGCCGCGCGCACATCGCCGCCGTCGCGGGTCAGCAGTCCCGCCGCCACCGCGCGATCGACCTCCAGCGGGGCCAGCGCCGCCGCGACCTCCGGTTCCGGCAGTAGGTCACCGAGCAGCAACAGGCGGATCAGGGTGCCCAGCGCCCCGGCCGCACGCGCGGCCCGGCGCACCGGGACCGGTTCGGAGCGGCCGAGCGCGGCGTGCACGTCCGCGCCGAGCACCTCCAGCAGCGTGTCGGCGTCGTAGCCGACTCGGGTCAGCGCGGTCCGCAGGTCGGGGCACAACGCGGTGAGCAGCGATCCGGTCGTCGTCCGGTTGGTAGGCACACCGGTACTTTGCCACCGCAACACTCCAGCACTCGAAACGAGTACTGGAGTGTCACGCGATCGGTCAGACGCCGTTCGGGTCGCGACTGGTGATGCAGTACGGCGCGTCGGCCGGATCGGACATCACGATCCAGTGTTGGTGGCGCTCGATCAGGGAGGCACCGAGGGATTGGTGCCAGGCCGCCGTCGCGTCGATGTCGGCGGAGGACAGGTCGATGTGCGCGCCGGCCGGTCGGTCCTCGCCGAGGCGCTGCAGCAGAAGTTGTACGGGCATCGGCTCTTTCGCGCGCAGGCGGGCGAATTCGGGCAGGCGGCCCTGCACCAGGTCCCAGCTGGTGAGGATGGTCCAGAAGCGGGTTTCGGCGGCATGGTCGGTGGGGCCGATATCGAGGCAGACCTGGTCGAGGCGGGTCAGGGTGCCGTCGGGGGCGCGAAACGCCGGTGTGGGTGTGGCTTTGGCGCGGCCGCTCGGGGTGAAGCAGAAGATCTGACCGCCCGGTGAGCGCAATACGGCGTAGCTCTTGTGGTTGGCGACCAGATCGGCGTCGAGGTCGAGTGCGATACGGACCGCGGCCGCGACGTCGTCGACGTCGAGATCGAGGTGCACACCGCTGAGTCCGGTCACCGCCTGCATCTTGACGCCCGCAGCCGCGAAGAGTGCGGGATCCGGTAGGAGAGTGAGGAATTCGTCGTTCTCACCGCGCCGGGGCGAGAGCTGGGTGCCGGTGATCGTCGACCAGAACGTCGTACATTCGTCGAAACGTTGTGCCGGGCGGTCGAGGAAGGCCCAGACCCACCGAATCATGCTGTGTCTCCTGTTTCCTGCGAGAGTTCCCATGCCGAGAGCGCCGTGCGATGGTGTCGCACCTTCCGCGCTTCGACGGCGTCCTGCACCCTGTTCGGTGCAGGTGTGTCGCACATCACGTGTGCCGAGGGAGTTCCCGTCTCGTATCCCCGCCACACAGTAGGGGGAGCTCGCGACGCTGTCGAGGCGGTTTCGGATTCGGTCGGCTGGCACGATCTCGGCGGTTTATGGCATCGCGGCCACTCGCTCGAACGGCCGGATTCCGGCAGGCTCAGCGGGGTGACCGAACTGCGGACGCCCCCGGTGGCGGGACCTGTCGATGCCCCGACACGGCGGCTGCACCCCGCCTGGATCGTCGCCGCTGTCGGCTTCATCGCCCTGCTCGGCGCGGCCGCGTTCCGTTCGGTGCCGAGTGTGCTGCTGGATCCGCTGCACGAGGAGTTCGGCTGGTCACACGGCACCATCGGGGCCGCGGTATCGCTGAATCTGCTGTTGTACGGGCTGATTTCACCGTTCGCGGCGGCGCTGATGGATCGATTCGGCATCCGCCGGGTGGTGGCGTGCGCGCTGGTGCTGGTCGCGGCGGGCAGCGGGCTCACCGTATTCATGACCCAGCCTTGGCATTTGATGGCGACCTGGGGGCTGTTGGTCGGTATCGGCGTCGGATCGATGTCGATGCCGTTCGTGGCGACGATCACCGGCCGCTGGTTCGTGCGCCAGCGCGGACTGGTGACCGGTGTGCTCACCGCGGCGGGCGCGACCGGGCAGCTGATCTTCCTGCCGGTGGTGTCCGCGGTGGCGCACGCGCACGGTTGGCGGGTGCCCTCGGTGATTGTCGCGTGCGTCGCGCTGGCGGTGGTGCCGCTGGTATTGCTGTTCATTCGCGACTTCCCCAGTGACGCGGGTGTTTCCGCGTACGGCGCGGAACCGGGCAGCACGGTCGGGCTCCGGGTGCCCGCGACCGGCGGCGCGTCCCGCGCGCTGACCGTATTGGCCACGATCGCGCGCAAGCCCGGATTCTGGCTGCTCGCAGGCGGCTTCGCGATCTGCGGCGCCTCGACAAACGGCCTGGTCGGCACGCATTTCGTCAGTGCCGCACACGATCACAGCATGCCGCCGACGACCGCGGCGGGCCTGCTGGCACTGGTCGGGATCTTCGATGTGGCGGGCACCATCTTTTCCGGCTGGCTCACCGACCGTGTCGATCCCCGCTATCTGCTGGTCGGCTACTACACCCTGCGCGGTCTGTCGCTGCTCATCCTGCCGTCGCTGTTCGCGCCGGATACCCAGCCGAGCATGTGGGTGTTCATCATCTTCTACGGCCTGGACTGGATCGCCACGGTCCCGCCGACGGTCACACTCTGCCGCGAACTCTTCGGCGCGGACGGTCCGGTCGCCTTCGGCTGGGTTTTCGCCTCGCACCAGATCGGTTCCGCCATCGCGGCGACCGGAGCGGGCGTCATCCGCGACGTCCAGGGCTCCTACAACCTCGCCTGGTACATCGCCGGAGCCCTCTGCGCCGCAGCGGCTTTGATGTCCGCGGGCATCCGCCGCCACGCCTGACCGTCGCGGGGCCTCAGCTGTCGATGGCGTTGTGGGGGCGGGATTCGATGGCGTTGTGGGGGCGGTCCCAGCGGCTGGGTTCGTCCTTGCGGCGCGGGGGGCGATCGTTGGCGATCAGGACCGCGATCCAGGGCAGGGGAATGGAGGCGGCGATGATCAGGATGGAGATCAGGGCGCTGCTGAACATGCTGTAGGCGATCGCCGCCAGGATCAGACAGGGGATGCGGAAGGCCATGATGATGGTGTAGCGGCGGACCCTGGCGCGGTGCTGGTCTTCCAGCGACGGTGCCGCCTCGGTGATCAGCACCGGGTGTTTGTCATCGTTGCCAGGGAAGTAACCGGCGGATTTGCGCGGTGGTGGTGTCGGCACTGTCACGTCCGGGCGATCACCGCTGCCGATGTCGTCGGCGTCGGGGGTGTCGCCGTACTGCTGCATATCTCCGAGTCTTCCACTGTCGAGGGCGGACCGCACATGACCTGGTCAACCGGACGAACACGCTTGTCACCGACCGTGCGCGGCCGAGCTTGCGCGGATGCGGCATCATGGAATCCGTGAGTAGTGACACTCTGGTTCGCCCGGATACGACCACCGACGAGACGACGAGCGACGACACCCCGAAGTTCTTCCACTACGTGAAGAAGGAGAAGATCGCCGAGAGCGCCGTGATGGGCACCCACGTGGTCGCCCTCTGTGGTGAGGTCTTCCCGGTGACCCGCTCGGCGAAGCCTGGTTCGCCGGTCTGCCCCGACTGCAAGAAGGTCTACGACGGCCTGCGCAAGGGCGACTGAGTCGACCGTGCGGTGACGATCCGCCCGGCGCGCCGACGCGCGCCCGGGCGTCGTCGCTGTCTGTCTGCCTTATCGGCCCCTGAACTCCACGTGGGTTCGGGGGTTTCGCTGTGTCGATGCTGCCTGCGCTGCCCCGGGGCTGCGTTTCGAGGGGGCCGCCAGGTTCGGCGAGTCGGCTCCGGCCTGCGGAGTGGGGGCGCGATCTGGCGTGACGGCCGGGTCCGGCGCGGGATCGGTGGTCGAGTCGGTATCGGAGTCGTCGGACGCGTCGCCACCGAGCTGGTTCGACAGCCATTCCTTGACCTGGTCGATGCGGGTCGAGCGGGCGGGCCAGAATTCCTGGACCGCGGCATTGAATTCGGCGCCGAGGATGACCGCGAAGCCGAGGAAGAACGTGAACAGCAGGAATGCGATCGGCGTGGCCAGCGCGCCGTAACTGACGCCGGTCTTGGTGACCCAGGTCAGGTAGCGGCGCAGGCCCTCGCTGGCGGCCATGAAGAACACGCCCGCGACGAGCGCCCCGCCGAACAACCGGTGCCATGGCAGCGATTTGTGCAGCGCCAGCTTGTAGAGCGTGGTGAGCCCGATGATCAGCAGCAGGCCCACACCCGGGTAGTAGAACGAGTCGATCAGCCGCAGTCCCGGTTCGCGCCACGAATCCGGCAGCACCCGGCCGATCAGCGTCGGACCGAGCGCGATCAGCGGCAGCAGGAATACCGCGACCACCAGGAACAGCACATACAGCAGCAGCGCGAAGATCCGCTGCCACACCGGATGCCGCGCATCCTTCTGGCCGTGCGCCTCGACGATCGAATCGACGAAGGTCGACATCGCCGAGGATCCGGCCCACAGTGACAGCACGAAACCCACCGACACGAAGGCGGCACGGCCGCGGCCGAGTACATCGGTGACGGTCGGTTCGATCAGATCGCTCACCACGTTCGTACTGAACAGGTCCCGGCTGAACGCGATGATCTTCTGCTCGACGATCTCCACCGTGTCGGGTCCGAACCATTCCCCGACGTAACCGAGGCTACCGAGCACCCCGAGCAGCAGCGGCGCCAGCGACATCGTCTGCCAGAACGCCGCGGCCGCGGACTTGGCGAAAATCGAGTCGTTCCATGACTTCACCGCCACCCGCAGGACGAGTTTGCCGCCCTGTCGCGCGGCGTGCGCCAGCCCCGCGGCGGCCGCGTGCGCGTAACTCGCCGCGGTGGGTTCCGCGCCGCCACCACCGCTGTGGATCGGCTGGTCGCCGGTCCCTGGGGTGTCGCGCGGTCGGGCACTGTCGTCGGTCATGGTGACTACAGCATCTCGCATGCGGGTCGAATGTATCGGTTCGCCAGCTCATCGTGTCGGTGGGCAGCAGGTGAACACAGCGTGGCGGGTGATCGCGACTGTGATGCCCGTCGCCCACGCCGCGTCGGTTTGGCGACACGCCATGGGAGGCGGATAGGGTCGTCGGTGTGACTGGGTCGGGTGGCACCGCTGTGGCGGGAGAAGCGGAAACACCGGGCGATTCGCAAACATCGAGCGCCGCGGGTTCCTCGGGTGGTTCGCTACGCGCGTGGCAGCGCCGCGCCCTGATGAAGTATCTGTCCACCAAGCCGAGGGATTTCCTCGCGGTAGCGACGCCGGGTGCCGGTAAGACCACCTTCGCACTGCGGGTCGCGGCCGAATTGCTGGCCGATCGCACCGTCGACCAGATCACCGTGGTCGCCCCGACCGAGCATCTCAAGCACCAGTGGTCCCAATCCGCGGCCCGCGCCGGCATTCAGCTGGACTCACGCTTCTCTAATGCGACCGGTGGAACCTCCGGCGACTATCACGGTGTCGTGGTCACCTATGCGCAGATCGCTTCGCATCCGACGCGACACCGGGTTCGCACCGAAAGACGCAGGACGCTGGTGATTCTCGACGAGATCCACCACGCGGGCGATGCCAAGTCCTGGGGTGAGGCGACCGCCGAGGCGTTCGGCGACGCGACCCGGCGCCTGGCGCTGACCGGCACCCCGTTCCGCAGCGACGACAGCCAGATCCCGTTCATCACCTACGAGCCCGATGAAGCGGGTTTCCCGCGCTCGCGCGCCGACCACGCCTACGGCTACGCGGAGGCGCTGGCCGACGGCGTGGTTCGGCCGGTGGTCTTCCTGGCGTACTCCGGTGAGGCGCACTGGCGCGACAGCGCTGGCGAGGAGTACTCGGCCCGCCTCGGTGAGCCGCTCAGCGCCGAACACACCGCTCGGGCCTGGCGCACCGCGCTGGATCCGGCGGGGGACTGGATGTCGAAGGTGCTGGTCGCCGCGGACACCCGGCTGCGTCAGTTGCGCGCGACCGGCATGCCCGACGCCGGGGGTCTGGTGATCGCCACCGATCAGGAGCGGGCTCGCGATTATGCCGAACTGCTGGAGCACATTTCGGGTGAGAGACCCGCGGTGGTGCTCTCCGATGATCCGTCCTCCTCGGATCGGATCGCGGAGTTCGGCAACAACACCCAGCCGTGGATGGTCGCGGTGCGCATGGTGTCCGAGGGCGTCGACGTGCCGCGGCTCGCGGTCGGCGTCTACGCCACGAGTGCGTCGACACCGTTGTACTTCGCACAGGCCATCGGCCGGTTCGTGCGTGCGCGCAAACCCGGCGAGACCGCGAGTGTGTTCCTGCCGTCGGTGCCGGTCCTGCTCGATCTGGCCGCGCAACTGGAACTGCAGCGCGATCACGTCATCGGTAAGCCGCATCGGGAGCAGAACGGCCTCGAAGACGAACTGCTGATCGACGCGAACAAGCAGAAGGACGAGCCGGGTGAGGACGAGCGGCCCTTCGTCGCGCTCGCCGCCGATGCCGAGCTCGATCAGGTGATCTACGACGGATCCTCGTTCGGCACCGCGACTTTCGCAGGCAGTGCCGAGGAGGCGGATTATCTCGGGATTCCGGGTCTGCTGGACGCGGATCAGATGCGTGCGCTGTTGCGCGATCGGCAGTCGCGGCAGTTGGCCGACCGTGGCGAGGCCGCGGCAGCCGACTCGTCGCCGCAGATCGCCTCGGCCGCCGAACGGGTCGCGACCGCGGACAAGCTCGGTGAGCTGCGTCGTGAGCTCAACAGCCTCGTCGCCATGCATCACCATCGGACCGGTAAGCCGCACGGCGTGATCCACGGTGAGTTACGCCGCGAATGCGGTGGTCCGCCAACGGCATTGGCGACGGCCGATCAGTTGGGCGAGCGGATCGCGGCGTTGCGTCAGAAGTAGCGCCCACGATCGGCGTACCGGCCTATGTCAGTGGGCAACGGCCGACACGGGCCACGTGGCCATGGCACAGTCGATCGACTGGGTGAGTTCGGCGTGGGACGCGCCGTCGCGGGCTCGGATCGACAGGCCGTACAGGATCGTGGTGTAGAAACCGGCCAGCGCGGCGGTGTCGGCGTCCGGCGGCAGATCACCTTCCGCGACACCGCGATTCAGGCGTTCGCGGATATCTTCGGTTGTTTCGCGGCGCTTTTCGATCAGGAAGTCGCGGATGGTTTCGCTGCGGGTGGTGTAGGTGGAGCCGGCCAGGACGACCATGCAGCCGTGGGGTTTGTCGTCGGCGGTGTAGGCGATGGCGTTGTCGCGCAACATCGCTTCGATACTGGCGCGGGCGGTGGGTTCCTCTCGCAGCGCGCGGGCGGTGTAGTTGCCGTCGGTCTGGCCGTAGAGGCCGACGGCCGCGCGAAACAGCGCTTCCTTGCCGCCGAAGGCGGCGTACAGGCTCGGTGAGTTGATGCCCATCGCCGAGGTGAGGTCGCTCAGCGACGAGCCCTCGTAGCCGTGCTCCCAGAACACTTTCATGGCACGGCGCAGCGCGACCTCGCGGTCGAATGCGCGGGGACGTCCGCGTTCGGCCATGGCCCGCTCCTTTCTGTGTCGATCGTTAAATATACCCCTTGACGCGGTTGCGGCTCATGCGCTTAGCTATTTATGTACTGATCGACACAGAATTTTGAGGAGTTGCGATGTCGGACCTGACGGGCAAGGTGGCGCTGGTCACCGGCGGTAGCCGGGGAATCGGGGCGGCGATCGCCCGACACCTGGCCGGCGCGGGCGCGAATGTGGCGCTGACCTATCAGAGCAATGAGTTGCGGGCGAAGTCGGTGGTCGCCGAACTGGAAGCATTGGGCCGTCGCGCGATCGCCATCCGAGCCGACAGTGCCGACGCGGGTGCGGTTGTCGAGGCGGTGCATCGGACCGCGGCCGAGTTGGGCGGACTCGACGTGCTGGTCAACAATGCGGGCATCTTCCCCGCCAAGCCATTCGAGGAGTTCACTGTCGAGGAGATCGATCGCGCGCTCAACGTCCACGCGCGGGCGGCGTTCGTCGGCGCACAGGCCGCGGTGACGCATATGACCGAGGGCGGGCGGATCATCAGCATCGGTACCAATCTGTCCGAGCGCGCCCCATTCGGCGGACTCTCGCTCTACAACCTGAGCAAGTCCGCCCTCAACGGATTCACCAAAGCCCTTGCGCGCGAACTGGGCCCGCGAAATATCACGGTGAACCTCGTGCAGCCCGGCTCCACCGACACCGACATGAACCCGGCCGACGGCGACCACGCCCCCTACCAGGTCGGCTTGTCGGCCCTCGGCCGCTTCGGCACCGCCGACGATATCGCCGGCACCGTAGCCTTCCTCGCCGGTCCGTCCGGCCGCAGCATTACCGGCGCGACCTTCACCGTCGACGGCGGCTCCAACGCCTAGATCATGGATCAGCCGCTGAAGTATTGGCCCGGGGAGACACCGACGGTGCGGCGGAAGGCGGCGATGTAAGCGCTGGGGGTGGCGTAGCCGACGCGACCCGCGATACGCGCGATGGGGAGGCCAGCCGCGAGTAGGGGGAGGGAGGCGGCGAGGCGGATCTGGGTTCGCCACTGGCCGAAGGTGATTCCGGTTTCGCTCAGGAAGAGGCGGGCCAGGGTGCGTGGGCTGGTGGCGGTATCGGCGGCGAATTCGGTGAGGGTGCGGGGATCGGCGGGGTTGCTGGTCAGGGCGTCGGCGATGTGCGCGGCGCGGGGATCGGTCGGTGGGTGGGCGCCGATGGGGATCACATCGACCGGTTCGAGCAGATCGAAGATCACCGCCTCCGCGCGCTCGCGGTGCGTGGGGGCGGTTTCGGGGGCCGTGAGGTGCTCGAAGAGTTCGTGCAGCAAGCGGGTGACCCGGAGCATGGTGGGGGCGGACAGGGTGACCGGGCAGCGGTCGGGTTCGAGGTAGATGCCGCGCATGGCCGCGCCGTCCGAGGTGCCGGTGCGGTGGCGGGTGCCGCCGGGGATCCAGAGGGCGCGGGTCGGTGGCAGCACCCAGCGGTCGTCGGCGACCTCGACGGCGATGACTCCGCGTGCGGCCCAGGCAATTTGGTGTTGCGGGTGCTCATGGGTCTCGAACCAGAAGCCGGCGGGCAGCACACCGGCGCCGAACACCATGGCGGTCGCGCCGGGTGGGACCGGCTGGATCAGCGGATGACCGTTTTGCGACACAACTTGTCACCGTAGCCTGTCGTGGTCATAGCCGTCCGCTCCTAGCGTGAGCGGTATGGCGATGAACTACTTCCACAAACTCCTGTGCCGCTCTGCGCTCTGGGAACGGGCCAGCGCGACGAAGATCGTCCCGTGGGCGCTGTCCGGCCTCGACCTCGGCGCGTCCGCACTCGAGATCGGCCCCGGCTACGGCGCGAATGTGCGGGCGTTGTGCCGGCGCACCAGCACGCTCACCGGAGTCGAGATCGATCCAGTGCTGGCCGATCGGCTGCGCACCAGGCACGGCACCGCGATGACGGTAATCCAGGGCGACGGCGCGGATATGCCCTTGCCGCCAAGACAATTCGATTCGGTCGTATGCTTCACGATGTTGCACCACGTGCCGACCGTCGGCGAACAGGATGCCCTCTTCGCCGAAGCCCTCCGCGTCCTGCGCCCGGGCGGAGTCTTCGCGGGCAGCGACGGCCTCGACAGCCGCATGTTCCGTCTGATGCATCTCGGCGACACCTGCCTCCCGGTCCCGCCGGAGAACGCCGCCGACCGCCTGACCCGCATCGGCTTCACCGACATCGAGATCGAAACCGGCACAACCAGTTTCCGCTTCCGCGCCCACCGCCCCGAGTGAGGCCGCATGCGGGCCCAGTGGACCTGAGCGGACACTTTCGGGCACCGACTGGCCGTTGGCGTGGACAGCATCTGCTCCGGTCCCGTCAGTCGACAGGGTCGGGTTGCATCGCACCAGCATTGCCGCCGATCGGGGATCGATCCGGACAGGTTCCGGCGTTCCACTCGGGTCGATCCAGCTAGCTCACCCCGCGAATCTGCTCTGGTGCACCGTCATTGCGGGTAGTTCTGGAGCCGACCGGCCTCGGCGTTGCCGGGCCTACCCCTTCGGGACGGCGGCTGCGGCGGCCTCGAAGTAGACCGCGGGGTCGAGGATGTTGATCGGAGTCCATCGCGGGATCTCGGCGCGGGCCAGCGAATCATCCTGTGCCGCTTGGAAATATCCTTGGATGTCGAGGGCCGAGCGGGGGTCTTCGTCGATGCGGCGGGCCATGTCGTAGTACACCGCGAGGACGTGCACGCAGCGAGGCGTGCGGGCCGTGCATGAGCAGTCGGTACCAGCGAGGTTGGGGGCCGGGCTGGTCCCCGCGACAACCAAGGCTCGGTGCATATCGTCGGTGAGTACCGTTGTGTCGGGAATGATTTCGGCGATCGCGGTGATTGCCGGGCGGGGGAGCGGCGCCACTTCGAGATGGGTCACCGACGCCTGGCCGCCGCGGTGGATGGCGGCGCGGATCACGCGACCCTCGATAGTGGTCTGTACACCGTTGTTGCGGGCGATGCTGCGGGCGCGGGGGAGCAGCGGGTCGGGGCGAGTCTGACGCAGCGGTTCAGCCAAGCGAACCCAGTCCATCCCCCAGGCCGTATACCCGAATTCATTGTCCGCCATTGGTTCTCCTGTGCTGTGTCGGTATCCGCAGACCGGGGAAGCGAAGCGCCCCCGGTTGCGCTGCAGCGACCCTGCCATCAGCTCTCCCGTTTGCGTCGCAGGATCTCGACGAGCTGATCGTCGTCGAGGCGGGCCAGTGCGGCGATGCCCGCCGAGTCGCTGAGGTCGGCGAGGGCGGATTTACGGTCGTGCATGCCTGCGATGTGCTCCTCGACGGTGGTGCCCGAGGTGAGGGTGGTGATGGTGACGGTGCGGGTCTGACCGATGCGGTGCACCCGATCCGACGCCTGGGCCTCGACCGCCGGATTCCACCAGCGGTCGAAGTGGATGACATCGGCGGCGCGGGTCAGCGTGAGGCCGGTGCCCGCGGCGCGCAGACTCAGGATGAGCACCGGCGGACCGTCTTCGGCCTGGAAGCCCGAGACGATCGCGGCGCGCTCGGCCTGGTCGAGGCCGCCGTGGAAGAACGGCGCACGCACCCCGAATTGCTCGTCGAGGTGGCGGACCAGTAGTTCACCGGTGCCGCGATACTGGGTGAATATCAGTGTCGGATCACCGGTCTCGAGATTATTGGCCACGATATCGGTGCACAGGTCCAGCTTTCCCGAGCGGCCGCCCAATTCACCGAGCTCGCCGGTGATCAGGCCCGGATGATTGCAGACCTGTTTGAGAGCGGTCAGCGCCGCGAGCACCCGGCTCTGCCGTTGCGCGCCATGTCCGAAGCCGTCGTCGATGGCCTTGTCGAGTAGTTGGTCGTAGAGTTTTTCCTGCTCGGTGGTGAGATCGCAGAGCAGATCGCTGTGGATCTTCGCCGGCAGCGACGCGGCGACCTGAGCCTTCTTGCGCGCCAACAGCACTGGTTCCAATGCATCCCGTAGCCGCGCCGCCGCGGCCGCCGAACCCTCGTGGATCGGCCGGACGAACCGACGCCGGAACTGGGTGCGATGTCCGAACAGTCGCGGCGCCACCAGATTCAACAGCGCCCACAGCTCCTCGAGATGGTTCTCCACCGGCGTACCGGTCAGCGCGACCATCGCCCCCGCCGTCAGTGCCCGCGCGGCCTTCGACACCTGCGTGCGCGGATTCTTCAACGCTTGTGCCTCATCGAAAACGGCTGTCGCCCAGGTCTGTTCGGCCAGCACACCGCCGTGCAACCGCAACATCGGATACCCGGTCACGACAACGGTGCCCGCCTCGGCCACGACCTCACCCCCGCGCCACAGCACCGGCCGCAGTCCCGGCGCGAACCGCGTGATCTCATGCGCCCAGTTTCCGACCAACGACGTCGGACACACCACGAGTTGCGGCCCACCCCCACTCCGCCCGACCAGAAACCCGATGGTCTGTACCGTCTTCCCGAGCCCCATCTCATCCGCCAGCACCGCTCCACCATGCGCCGCGACGGTCTCATGCAACCATCCCACCCCACGCGCCTGATACGGTCGCAACTCCGCCTTCAATGCCGTTCGCAATTCCGTCGCGACGCAACGAGTTTCACGCAGCACCCGCACCGCCCGCTCGGCCGACACGATCGCCGACCCGGCCGCATCGGGTACCGCATGCGCCGCGATGGGTAGCGGTGTCACGCGGCCCGACGTGGCGTTCTCCCCGGTCTCCGTCTGCCCAGCGGCCGGATCACCCCCGTCTCGGAGCAGCGCGCGCCAAGCGTGCACGGATGGTCCGACGTCATCGATGGCGAGGTCCAGGAGCTCGTCCGGATCGACCAGCGCACAGTTGATTTCGGCGATCTCGATCGCGCCCTGCGGTCCCGTCGGGACCGCCAGCGTGATGGTTTCTCGATCACCCTCGGGTGCGCGGCCCGGGGCGTGTCCGGTCCAGGTCCAGAGGGCGAACATGTGGCGGTCGGGTAGGTAGGTGGCCTGTGTCGTGGGCAGCGCGAACCCCTAAATCATCGTATGGTGTACGGAGTATTCTAACAACGTACACCGTACTGGGTTGATTCCGAGAGGGGCACGTGACCGACGCCACCCGTGCTGGCCAGGCTGAGCAGCTGATGAGTCTGTTGTGGCGGCATGCCGTGCCGCCGCGTTCCGGTGGGCGTGGGCCGAAGCAGACGGTCAGTGTCGATGCGGTGATCGCTGCCGCCGTCGTCATCGCCGATCGGGACGGGTACGAGAAGGTGTCGATGCGCGCGGTCGCCGGTGAGCTGGGGCTGCGCCCGATGAGCCTCTACACCTACGTGCCGAGCAAGGAGGCGTTGACCGTGCTGATGGTCGACGCGGTCGCGCAACAGGACGCGCTGATCCCCGCCGGCCTACCGGTGCGTGATCGCATGGCCGCCATCGCCGGGCAGGTGCGTGCGGAACTGATCGCGCATCCATGGCTGCTCGAGGTGCCGCCGTGGCGGTTGGTGCTCGGCCCGGGCCGGATGCGGCGCTACGAACGTCAGCTGGCCGCGATCGAGGGGATCGGATTATCGGACCTGGCGATGGACCGGGTGATCGCGGTGCTGTCGGAGTTCGCTACGGGCAATGCCCGAATGGCGATCGCCGGGATCCGCAGTGCGACGGAGTTGACCGACGCGCAGTGGTGGGAGCAGCACGGTCCACTGCTGACCGAGGTGATGTCGGTCGAGGAGTTTCCGCTCGCGTCGCGGGTCGGCGCGGTGGTAGGCGAACGCTATCAAGCGCCGTCAGACCCGGACGGGGCCTTCGTTTTCGGCCTGGCGAAGCTGCTGGACGGCATCCTCGCCGACCTGCGGGCCGAATGAACCGCACCGGAACTGCTGCGCAAACGCCGAAAGCGGGCGACCGGGTCGCCCGCTTTCGGATCTATCAGCGATGTTCTGTTGTTCGATGTTGTTGTGTCGGGACGCGAGGACCGGTCAGAGCGCCGGAGCTGATTCCGTGTCGATCACGGCTTCGAGCTCCTTCAAGCGATCCATGTGTTCGTTCGCGTGGTGCTGGCAGAAGAGCAACTCGCCACCTGCGGGCAATACGGCACGAACTCGTGCGGCAGCACCGCAGCGGTCGCAACGATCGACCGCGGTCAGTGGGGTGCTTGTCAGGGTTCCTGGCATGACTCCTCCGTCCTGGCTCCCGGCACTACAGTCCGTTCACCTGGTGTGGGGCCCGTGGTCACTCCGCGGGCTCGCTACCGCTACTTCCCAGCAGTGGTATGACTACTTTGTCAGACGTTCGGGACGGGGGCTTTGTTCCCGGAAGTGATTCTGTGTGTTTTCGATAACACGACCTGGGATTTCGCTACTGGCGAACATCGCTGGTCACGCATCGAAGGTCCACTCGACCACGATCACGAACACCTATCCAGTTGTCTACCGGGAGATTACCCGTGATCCATGACACTCACACTCTCGTTCACATTTGCACGCTCGCCGAATGGCTGACCGCGCGACAATCCGGTGAGTACCGCCCGGAGTCGTTCGCGGAGATCGGGTTCATCCATCTATCCACGCCGCAGCAGGCACATCTGCCGGCCAACCGACTTTTCGCGGGGCGGCGCGATATGGTGCTGCTGCGCATCGATCCGGCCCGGGTCGGCGCGCCGGTGAAGTGGGAGCCCGGCGTGCCCACGGATCCGGAGTCGATGTTGTTCCCGCATCTGTACGGTCCGCTGCCGGTCGGCGCCGTCACGGCCGTCATCGAGTACCAGCCCGGTCCAGACGGCATCTTCGCCGCGCTGGACCCGAACTTTCCCGCGTCGTGAACTACCGGTCCCTGGCCTCGCGCGACACGATGGCGGCCTGAACCCGGGACCGCACACCGAGTTTGGTGAGCACCCGCGAGACATGCGTCTTGACCGTCGTCTCGCCGATGAACAAACGCCCGGCGATCTGCGCATTGGACAGCCCCTCGCCGAGGCAGTCGAGCACCTCGCGCTCGCGCTCGGTGAGATCGCCGAGACCGTCCGGTGCGGATCGGCCGTGCTCGGCGTCGGTCGACGCGAACGCGTTGATGACCGCGGTGGTCACCTCCGGAGCGAGCACGCCATCACCCGCGGCCACCGCGCGCACCGCGTCGACAAGTGCTTGTCCCGACGCGGATTTCAGTACGAAGCCCGATGCGCCCGCCCGCAGCGTGCCGAAGACGTACTCGTCCAGATCGAAGGTGGTCAGGATGAGCACCCTGGCCAGACTGTCGGCGGTGATACGACCGGTGGCGGTGATGCCGTCGACGCCGGGCATGCGCACATCCATCAGCACGACGTCCGGGCGCAGCGCTTTGGCCTGTGCCACCGCGATATCGCCGTCGGCGGCCTCGCCGACCACCTCAATGCCCTCGGCCGTCTCCAGGATGATCCGGAGCCCCGCCCGGATCGCGCCGTGGTCGTCGGCGATCAGCACGCGGATGCTCATGTCGGTTGCACCACCGAGATCGGCAATCGGGCAAGCACTTCCCACCCGGCCGGACCGGGTCCAGCGGTGAAGGTGCCACCCAGCGCCGCTGCTCGCTCCCGCATGTTCATGAGTCCGCTGTGGCGCGTCTCCTCCTCGGCCGGTCGATGGCGCACCGGCACTGTGGGATTGCGCACCGTGACGGCTAACGCCGTTGTGTCCGTCCGCACGTCGATGTCGACCTCCTGTCCTGGTGCATGTTTCATCGCATTCGTCAGCGCTTCCTGCACGATGAGGTAGGCGGCCTGGTCGACCGCGCTCGGCAACGGCGTCCCGTTCAGCGAATCCGCCACGCGCACGGTGATTCCGGCCGCACGGGCCGCATCGACCAGGATGGGCAGCTGGGCCAGCTTGCGCGGCGCGGCGATGTCGTCTTCGGCGCCGTCGTCGCGGCGCAGCAGACCGATCATGGTGCGCATCTCCTGCATAGCGCTGACACTGTTGGACCGGATCGAGGAGATGATTCCGGCGACGGCGGGATCGGTGTCCTGCCGAGCGAGTATGCCGAGCGCCGCTTCGGATTGGATGGCGATGGCGGATAGATGCCCCGCGATCACATCGTGCAGATCGCGCGCCATCGTCTTGCGCTCGTCGGCGATGGCGGCACGCCGATCCAATTCGGCCACCAGCGTCATCGCCTGCGCGCGTTTGCGTTCGGCCTCCGCGATCTCCTTGTGCCCGCGCACCGACAGCGCCCACCACAGCGGCGTCGCGACGAACGCGAACAGCGCCGCGATGGTGATCACCGCGATCCGCCAGTCGCCGAACACCAGCGCCAGTACCGTCAGCGCGACCGAGAGCACCCCGCCCACCGCGACCACCAAGCGCGAGCGTGTGGGCGTGGCGTACAGCACGCCCGCATAGATCAGATCCGAATAGATGAGCCAGATCGGCACCGTCGGCCCGAGGGCGATATCGAGGCCGAATGGGATCAGCCCGACACCGAGGGCCAGCACCGGCATGCGCCGCCGCAGGAACGTCGCCACACAGATCAGCGCCAGCACCCCGATCCGCACCGGCAGCGTGGGGTGGGTGCTCAGATCGCTGGCCATCTCGAACAGACCGGATAGATACAACCCGACGCCGAGCACGAACGCGAAGGCGACGACCAGCGCGTCCTGCACGGTCGCCGACAACGCCTCCCACTGCCGCCGCACCGGATCATCACAGCACACGCCGCGTGGTGGCCGGGTCCGCCGAAGGAATGAGGCGCGGTCGGTCCGAGGATCGACGTCTATGCCTCGGGCTCCGCGCGCGGCCGATGAGGTCAGCGCAATCGCGGGCCTCATCGCCGGTCAGCCACTTTTGCCGGTTAGGGTCAAGGCCGCGCAGTTAACGCGTGAGCTGGTGTGTCAAGCGGGGTGGGGTGGTGAGTGGGGACAGCGGAACTGTTGGTAGAGAGGTGTTGTCCGCCAAGACAATCCGCTCGATCGAGGAGTTCCGCTGTCAGTTCAGTGTGTCATTGATCGTTCCTCGCCGGTCGCGGAGGGTGTGTTCGCGCCGGGGCATCTGGGGGAACTGACCCGGATCGTGTCGTTCGACCTGGTCGACGCGGCGCTGGAAACGGCCGGTGCCGTGCGGTCACGAGTGCGGCTGCTGCCGTCGCGGGTGGTGGTGTATCTGCTGCTGGCCGGAGCGTTGTTCTCCGATATCGGGTATCGGCAGGTATGGGCGCGGTTGTGTGCCGGGCTGCCCGGCGGATCGTTCGTGTGTCCTGGTTCCCCGGCCTTGTCACAGGCGTTGCGCCGCGTCGGGGTCAAACCCCTGAAGGCGTTGTTCGATCTGCTCGCCGGCCCGGCCGCCGGGACCCGGCGGTGGCGGGGACTGCTGGTGTGCGCGATCGACGGCACCAGTGTGTTCGTGGCTGACAGCCCAGGCAACGTGGCCGAGTTCGGGCGTCACGGCGGCGGTCACGCCCAGGCTGGGTATCCGATGCTGCGGTTGCTGACGGTGGTGGCGTGTGGCACCCGCACCGTCGTCGATGTCGTGTTCGGCCCGTTGCGGATCGCGGAAACAGCCTATGCACCACAACTTTTGGGGTGCCTGCGCCCAGGCATGCTGTTGCTGGCCGACCGGAACTTCGCGGTCACGGCGTTGATCGAGCAGATCACCGGCACCGGAGCAGATCTGCTGATCCGCGCCAAACTCAACCGGCGCGTCCCCGCGATCGCGCGGTTGGGTGACAGATCGTGGCTGACCCGCACCGGTACGGCGACCGTGCGCGTGATCGACGCCGAGATCGCCGTCAGCTGCGCCGGCGGGCCACGCCGGGTCGAGCGGTACCGGCTGATCACAACCCTGACCGACGACAAGCGTTATCCAGCAAAGGAATTGGTGGATCTCTACCATCAGCGGTGGGAGATCGAAACCAGCTATTTCGAACTGAAATCGACCATCCTCGGCGGGCGGGTGCTGCGCGCCCGCACCCCGGCCGGGGTCGCGCAGGAGGTCTACGCCTTGTTGATCACCTACCAGGCGCTGCGCACCGCGATCGCCGATACCGCGCTCGCCACACCGAGTTTCAGCCCCGACCGCGGCAGTTTCACCATCGCCGTGCACACCGCCCGCGATCAGCTCATCCAGGCCACCGGAGTTCTCGCCACCACCACGATCAACCTGATCGGCACCATCGGCCGCGCGGTCCTGTCCAGCCCGATGCCACTACGACGCCAACGCTCCAGCCCCCGCATCGTCAAACGTGCCATCTCCAAACACCGCGCCAAGGGCGAGGTCGACCGCAACATCTACAAAACCCAGATCAGCGTTCATATCCTGCCCGGTTGACAACCGAGCAGAAACCCAAACTGCGCGGCCTTGCGGTTAGGGTGGAAGGTGTGAATGTCGATGTCACCGCCCTACCCGGGATCGGGGTACGCAAAGACTTCCAGCTGCGATCGGGCCGCCGGATCGGCGTTGTCGATCATCGTGACGGCGGCATCGATCTCATTGTGTCCAAACTCGACGATCCGGACGCCTGCGCCGCGCAGGTGCCGCTGACCGCCGACGAAGCCGCGGTGCTCGCCAACCTGCTGGGCGCGCCGCAGTTGGTCGCGAAGCTGCGCGAGGACCACCGCGACCTGCCCGGGATCACCACCCGCCAACTACCCATCGTCGACGACTCCCCGTACGAGGGCCGCACGCTCGGTGAGACCGGACTGCGCACGCGCACCAAGGCTTCCATCGTCGCGGTCATGCGCGCGGGGCAGCTGCACCCCTCGCCGGGACCGGATTTCACCTTCGCCGCCGATGACATACTTGTTGTCGTCGGTACGCCCGACGGTCTGGACGCGGCCGCGAAGATCCTGACGCACGGGTGAGCGCGTGAACGAAACCGCACTCGCCCTCGTCGAGCTCGGGGCGGTGTTATTTGCCCTCGGCATGCTCGGCAGGGTGGCGGCTCGCTTCGGTATGTCCCCGATTCCGCTGTACCTGCTCGGCGGGCTGGCCTTCGGCCAGGGCGGATTGGTCGAACTGGGGGCCGCGAACGAATTCGGCCATATCGCAGGCGAAATCGGCGTGGTGCTGCTGTTGTTGTTGCTCGGCCTCGAGTACACCGCGGCCGAATTGGTGACCGGACTGCGCCGCTCCTGGGGCGCGGGTCTGGTGGATATCGTCGCGAACGCGACGCCGGGCGCGGTGGTCGCACTGTTGCTCGGCTGGGGTATGACCGGGGCCATCACCCTGGCCGGAGTCACCTACATCTCGTCTTCGGGCATCGTCGCCAAGGTACTCAATGATCTCGGGCGGCTCGGTAACCGGGAAACCCCGGTGATCCTCTCGATTCTGGTCTTCGAGGATCTGGCGATGGCGATGTATCTGCCGATCCTCACCGCGATCCTGGCGGGTACCAGCTTCGTGACGGGACTGACCGTCCTCGGCCTCGCCCTGGCCACGGTCACCGTCGTCCTAGTGGTGGCGCTGCGCTACGGCCGGTACGTCTCGGCGATCGTGGACAGCGCCGACCGTGAGGTGTTCCTGTTGAAGCTGCTGGGCGCGGCGCTGCTGGTCGCGGGTCTGGCCTCGGCGCTGAACGTGTCGGCGGCGGTCGGCGCGTTCCTGCTCGGCATCGCGATCTCCGGCTCGACCGCACACGAGGCGACGAAGCTGCTGGAACCGATCCGGGATCTGTTCGCGGCCATCTTCTTCGTGGCGTTCGGTCTCAGCACCGATCCGACGGCCATTCCGCCGGTACTCGGCTGGGCCATTCTGCTCGCGTTGGTCACCGTGGTGACCAAGGTCGCGACCGGCTGGTGGGCGGCGAGCCGGCAGGGTATCCGCCGGATGGGCCGGGCGCGGGCGGGCGCGGCGCTGGTCGCGCGCGGCGAATTCTCCATAGTCATTGCGGGTTTGGCGGTGAGCATGGGTGCGGTGGACGGTCAGCTGGCCGCGCTCGCCTCGGCGTATGTGCTACTGATGGCGGTGCTCGGCCCGATCGCGGCTCGCGTCGTCGAGCCGGTCATCGGTATGGTGCAGCGCCGCTTCAGCCCGGCCGTCAGCACCTGATACGGACTGTGTCGCAGCGGAAGTCGGTCCGTCCGTGGTCGCCGGAATCCTGGTTGCGTCCACGGAAGCCGCGAGCGGATCTGTCGTCGTAGCGGACGTCGCCTCTTTCGCGGCCCGTGCGCGTTCGACGCGGCGCCAGAAGGTCGACGCCACAAAACCGACCGCCAAACCGATCAGCGCCGCGCACATGTGCCCGTAGTCGGTGAAGGTCGGTCCGATCCACAGCGCCGCGGCGAGGACGACGATGATGACACCCGCCCACACCACGCGGACCACGCCGCGGAAGTGAAAGGCCATGGCGGCAAGGACCGCGGTGAATCCGTAGCTGGTGCCGACATCCGCGGCGTATTGCACCCGCACCGAGATGATGTGGCGGTCGATGGCGTGGCTGATCGCGGTGACGGTCAGCAGCGTCGCGCCGATATGACCGGTCGCGAACAGCAGAATCCAGCGACTGGTGCCGAGCCAGCGTTCGGCGAAGCCCATGACCACCAGAATCTCCGCGATGGTGACCCAGGGAAACTGGCCCTGGGTCCAGAACGCCGAGGCAACCAGCACCTGAATCGGGTTGTGCTGCATGTTGTAGAGATTGGTGGAGGCCGAGAAGATCAGCCTGCGCTCCACCGAATCGCCGACCCCGCGCAGTGTCCACCAGGTCACGAAGAGCGTGAACGCGTATGCCGTACTGGCCGGTGCACCGGACAGATGCTGGCGAAGCTCGGGCAGGATTCGGCGTGCCAGGCCCGGGCGACGTATCCACGACCAGACCACGCGGAGCTCGTCGCGGATGTCGACGGTTCGCGTCCAGGGCGAGTGGATTCGGCGCAAAGTGGGGGCAACCACAGTGTCCAAGTCTGCCGGGTCCGGGGCCGTCGTGTCCGCCGACCCGCCAACTCTGTGTCGTGGTTCACCTGACCTGGTCGTTCGGCCGTAACGTCGATTCACACCCGGGCAATATTGGCTCCGAAGAATTGGTCTGCCGACCAAAAGTCGGCAGACAGGAGTCCGCAGCAAATATGAGCATCGACGAGGCGCCGATCCCCGCACCGTTCGGGGACGACTATCTGGCCAAGCGCTCGTTGCGGTCGGGTTCGGCGGGCGGGGTACTGCTGGCCGGACTCGGCGTGGGCTACGTGAGCTCCGGCTGGAAGTTCGCCGCGGGCGGCTTCGGCGGTCTGTTGATCGCCTTCCTCGTCGACCCGGTCGCCGCATCCTGGACGCTCGCCGCGTTGGTGGCGTACGTGCTCTATTGCGCGCTCTACGGCCGCCAGCGACTGGTCGCGAACTCGCCGGACGCGGAGTTCGCGGTGCTCGCTCGTGCGGAGGAGCTCGAATGACCCGCTACACACAGGATCTCGGTGGCACCAGGTATGTATTCGACGGGTTGGTCGAACTGCTGGCCAAGGCGACGCCGCTGCGCAGTGGTGACGAATTGGCCGGGTGCGCGGCAGTTTCCGATGCTGAGCGGGCGGCGGCGCAGTGGGCGTTGGCCGAGGTGCCGCTGACGACGTTCCTCCACGACCCGGTGGTGCCGTACGAGACCGACGAGGTCACTCGGCTGATCATCGATACGCACGATCGCGGTGCTTTCCAGTCGATTTCGCATCTGACAGTCGGTGGTCTGCGTGATCGGCTGCTCGCGGTCGCGGCGGGCGACCCCGCGGTCTGCGGTCCGCTGGGTACACCAGCGTCCGTGCTGGCGGCGGTCGCGCCCGGGTTGACTCCGGAAATGGTTGCGGCGGTGAGCAAGATCATGCGCAACCAGGATCTGATCGCGGTTTCCCGTGCCGCCGTGGTGACCGCCGGATTCCGCACCACCGTGGGGTTGCCCGGACGATTGGCGACCCGGTTGCAGCCCAACCATCCGACCGACGATCCCCGCGGCATCGCCGCCGCTGTCCTCGATGGTCTGCTGCTCGGCTGTGGTGACGCGGTGATCGGCATCAACCCGGCCACCGACTCTCCGCAGGCCACCGCGGATCTGCTGCATCTGCTCGACGAGGTGCGCACCCGCTTCGATATTCCGGCGCAGTCGTGCGTGCTCTCGCATGTGACCACCACGCTCGGGCTCATCGAGGCCGGTGCGCCGGTGGATCTGGTCTTCCAATCGGTCGCAGGCACCGAGGGCGCGAATGCTGGTTTCGGCGTGAATATCTCGTTGCTGCGCGAGGCCAACGAGGCAGGGCGGTCGATGGGGCGCGGCACGGTCGGCGACAATGTGATGTATCTGGAAACCGGTCAGGGCTCGGCACTTTCGGCGGGCGCGCACCTGGGCGCGGGCGGCAAGCCGGTCGACCAACAGACGCTGGAGGCCCGCGCGTATGCGGTGGCACGCGATCTGGACCCATTGCTGGTCAATACCGTCGTCGGCTTCATCGGCCCGGAATACCTCTACGACGGCAAGCAGATCATCCGCGCGGGCTTGGAAGACCATTTCTGCGGCAAGCTGCTCGGTCTGCCCATGGGCGTGGACGTCTGCTACACCAACCACGCCGAAGCCGACCAAGACGATATGGACACTCTGCTCACGCTTCTGGGTGCTGCCGGTGTCGCCTTCGTCATCGCCGTGCCCGGTGCCGACGACGTGATGCTCGGCTACCAGAGCCTGAGCTTCCACGACGCCCTCTACGCCCGCCGCCTACTCGGTCTGCGCCCCGCACCGGAATTCGACCAATGGTTATCCGGCCTCGGCGTGATCGACGCCACCGGCCGACTACTCCCGGTCGACCCCCTGTCCTCACCATTGCGCGCCCTGGCGGGTACGCAATGAGCGCCGAGGCTTCGCCCTCGCCGGCTCCGGAGCATGCCGAGTCGTCGGCTACCGCTGCGACCACGCCGTACGCGGGTCAGGGGGTGCTGAACTCGGCTGATGTGCGCCTGGACAATTCACGTTCTACGGCAACGGAATTCGTTGATCCGCTGAGTGGTCGCAGCCTGGTCGCCGGAATGACCGGCGCGGGTGCTGGTGAGATTCGTACGTCTGCAATGGAATTCGTTCGGGTATCGGGGGACGCAGAGCGTTCGGGTGGCGTCGCGGCGGAGAGTTCCGGGTCGACGAGATCGATTGGGGCAACTCGGGGATCTGCCACGTACGAGGTGGCGGCTGGTGGTGCCGTTGTTGCCGAATATCCTGTGGTGCAGGGGTTCTGGCAGGAGTTGCGGAGGACTACGCAGGCCAGGATCGGGCTCGGGCGGACCGGTGATGCGTTACCGACGGCACGGGTGCTGGAATTTCGGGCGGCGCATTCGGCGGCGCGTGATGCCGTGCATATGTCGTTGGATGTGACCGGGTTGACGGAGCGGGTCGCGGCGGTCGGGTTGGGCGATGTTGTCCAGGTGCGCAGCCGGGCTCGGGATCGCGCGGAGTACTTGCGTCGACCTGATCTGGGTCGGTTACCGGAATTCGTTGTGGCACAAGGTGAGTCGTTGTCCGAGGTGCCGCGTAGCGGGGCGGAGATCGGGTTCGTGCTGGCGGACGGGCTCTCGCCGCGTGCGCTCACCGATCATGGGCCCGCACTGCTCGCGGCGCTTGTCGAGGAGCTGGCACCGCGGTATTCGATCGCGCCGCCGGTTATCGCCACCCAGGCCAGGGTTGCCCTCGGTGACCACATCGCCCAGGCGATGGGAGTCGCGACGGTGGTGGTGCTGATCGGTGAGCGGCCGGGCCTCTCGGTGGCCGACAGCCTCGGCATCTACCTGACGCACCTGCCCCGCCCGGGCCGCACCGACGCCGATCGCAACTGCATCTCGAATATCCACCCGCCGGCGGGCCTGGGCTACCGTCAGGCCGCAAAAGTGCTGGCGGGCTTGGTATCCGGTGCTCGCGCACTCGGCAGATCGGGCGTCGACCTGAAGGACACCTCGCGCGCCGACGCGATGAACTCGTCGGACGTCATCTCGATCACCGGCGACTAGGGCACCTCGACCTCTCGAACCGGCCGCGCGAGTACCGCCGTTCGCGGCGACGCGTGTCGCCGTTGGCGCACACCGAGTGGTCGCCGCGCAGAGGGGTATGCCTTATGTGCCGCGATCAGTGGGTATGTGCCACCAGGTCTGGGCACGGCTCAGGCGGGTCGCGGCGGCCCCGGCGTTGCGTATCGGACGGTCCTGGGTAGGGCTCGGGCGAGGGATACCTGAGGCATCGGCGCAGTGGTCAAGCCCGGTTGGCGAGCGCGTCGGATGACCTCGGCAGCGCTGGGCCGCAATACATCTCGGGTGGGGGCAGCGGGCAGTCGCTTTGTGCTTGCAAATGTGCGAACGCTCATCGTCGATCGCGGGTAGCGCGAGATCCATTGCGCCCCAGTGGTATCGGTGCTGATCGGTTGCCCGACGCGATAGTAGTCCAGACCGGACGGTACGGGCCGGAATGGTACGGACATCGGATCCGCCCCCGCCGCCGCATCGCGCGCAAATCTCACTGATTGGATTCATCCCATGCATAATTTAGCGGATAGTAGTACCGTAAATCGTCTACCTGCTAGTTCTATACGAGTGGGGATGTTCGCGCTGTCATTGTGACGGCCGACGTCACCCAGTGAGGGAGGTCGCGTGCTGGAAATCGACCACTTCAGCCACGGGTGGCTCACACCCGTGATCGCCTATCTGATGTCATTCACCGGATCATTGCTGGGGCTACGGTGTGTGGCCCGTGCGCGAGCCGGTAGCGGACACGCCGGATGGCTCATCGCCGCGGCGGTGGCGCTCGGCGGTACCGGGATCTGGGTCATGCATTTCATTGCGATGCTGGGCTTTTCGATCCACGGCGCAGCGATCCGCTATGACGTGCCGATCACCCTGCTCAGCGCGATCATCGCGATGGCGGTGGTGTGGATCGGGCTCTGGGTCGCGCAGCAGCGCGGATTGGAGCCGTTCGCCCTGTTCATCGGTGGTGCGATCACCGGCGTCGGCGTCGGCGCCATGCACTACTCGGGCATGTATGCGATGAAGTCGGATGCGGTGATCGAATACGACGGACGGATCGTGCTGCTATCGATGGTGATCGCCGTGTTCGCCGCGACGGCGGCGCTCTGGTTCGCGCTGCACGTGCGCGGCACGATCGCCACCATCGGCGCGGCGCTGGTCATGGGTGTGGCGGTCTGCGGTATGCACTACACGGGCATGTTCGCCATGCACGTGCAGAACGGCCACCACCTGCACCCGCCCGCCGGCGCAGGCGCCATGCAACTGCTGACACCACTGACTGTCGGAGTCGGCATGGTGACCATGATGCTGCTGCTGCACATCGGCATCACCGATGTCGAGGATCCGGCCTACGACGGCGCGCGTGGACCGCGGCCGACCCGATACTGGCCCACCCGGGACTGAGCCGTCATCTCGAGTTCTTCGCCGGTAGCCGCACAAACTGTTGTCGTGCGTCCGATCGGCCTACGACGGCGTCGCGGCCGACTGGATTCGGGCCGGAATCGAGCGGCGCCCGTACCGGGACGCTGTCCAGAGTGGTTGCTGTACAGGCGATTCCGCAACAGCCACTAGCCGCGCGGGACCTCGGTCCGGGTCGGCCAATACTCGGTCGCGGGCGGCAGTGTCTCGGACTCCACCGGCGGCAGCGGCGGCAACGGATCGAACTTGGCGCGCGGCGCAATACGCAACGGCGGTAGCTCGATATTGCGCTCGATCTCGGTCAGGCTGACGCTGATGAGCAGCAGCATGGTCACCACGCTGATCGCCACGATCAGCGGGGCGATCAGCTCCATCGCCCCGGCGCCCTCGGGCGTCTCGGTGAGCCCCGTGTGCGCGTGTATCGCGGACATTCCCGTGTAGTGCATGCCGGAGACGGCGACGCCCATGATGACTGCCGCGCCAACGGTGGCGAGAAAACCCTTGACGCGCAATGTGAACCAGAGCGCCGCCGTCGCCGCCACCACCGCGATGACCATCGATAGTGTGACGCGCCGGACGTCATAGGTGATCACGGCACTCGACTTCATCGCGTACATGCCCATGTAATGCATGGCCCCGACGCCGATCCCGGTGATCGCACCGCCGAGCAATAGGCCGAGCAGTGACGGTTCGGGCTTGATCACGATGAACAGCCCGATCCCGACTACCGAGATCGCGGTGATCGCACTGAGCAGAGTGAGTGGGATGTCGTACCGGATCTCGGTGCCGCGGATCGAAAAGCCGAGCATCGCAATGAAATGCATGACCCAGATGCCGGTACCGCCGATGGCGACGGCCGCGCCGAGGAGCCAGCCGATCCGATCCTTGCCGGTGCGGGTGCGGGCCGCGCATTGCAGTCCGAGCATGCATCCGGTCACCGATACGGCGTAGGCCAGCAGCGGGGTCATCAGACCGTAGCTGAAATGGTAGATGTCGAGCATGCAACGCCCCCCATTGCCGAAGTCGGAGTATCCGGCGATTGAAATAACAGTGGGTCAGACGATACGTCGGCTCTGTCGGGTTGTGCGTCGAAATCTGTTTCCGCAGAGGTGGTTTCAGTCACTTTCAGGTTTGATTGAAACCCGAATTGGTTAGCGGGTCAGATGCTGTCGTGGTTACCGAGTCGTGGCTGGTCGATTGCGCGAAGGAACGCTGAAAGAGCATGTTGCGCAAGCGGTTCGGATCAGTGTTGATCGCGATCGGCGTGAAAGAGTGTGCACCCGCCCGCGCCCACGGTGCCGCTGAGGCGGCTCGTCGAAATCAAATCGGCCACCAGGTTCACGGTCGCGTAGTCATCGGGGCGGTTGATCCAGCTCCCCGCGGTGAAGGCCAGCTTGCCGCCGACATAGGCGGCGATCATCTCGAAACTGCCAACGGGCACACTCGGATTCGCCGGTAGCGGCCCGAAGGCGAAGAGAGTGCGGGCGGAGTTGCCCGTCGGCTGGTCGATGGTGAGGTGCAGTGCCGTCTCGCCCTGGCCGCACAGATACGTTCCGGTCCATTGACCGGCGAGCGAGTGCAGCGGCACCGGAGCGCCCGCGATATTCGGCGCGGGCGTCCCGGCGACAGTGGTGCCGTGGGCGGCCGAATCAGGCTGCGGCGCGCCGGTGACCACCTGCCCGCACCCGCTGACGGCTGCCGAAACAGCGAACAGCACAACGAATGCGGGCCGGCTCCGGAACACGGAGCAAACCTAACTCAGTCGAGATAGTCGCGCAGGACCTGTGAGCGGCTCGGGTGCCGCAGTTTGCTCATGGTCTTCGACTCGATCTGCCGGATGCGCTCACGGGTGACCCCGTACACCTGGCCGATCTCGTCGAGGGTGCGCGGCTGGCCGTCGGTCAGGCCGAAGCGCAGCCGGACCACGCCTGCCTCGCGCTCGGACAGCGTCTCCAACACCGACTGCAGCTGATCCTGCAGCAGCGTGAAGCTCACCGCGTCCACCGCGACGACGGCCTCGGAGTCCTCGATGAAGTCGCCGAGCTGGCTGTCGCCCTCGTCGCCGATGGTCTGGTCCAGCGAAATCGGCTCACGCGCGTACTGCTGGATCTCCAGCACCTTCTCCGGCGTGATGTCCATTTCCTTGGCCAGCTCCTCCGGCGTGGGCTCACGGCCCAGATCCTGGAGCAGCTCGCGCTGGATGCGGCCGAGCTTGTTGATGACCTCGACCATATGCACCGGGATGCGGATGGTGCGGGCCTGGTCGGCCATGGCGCGAGTGATGGCCTGCCGGATCCACCAGGTGGCGTACGTGGAGAACTTGTAGCCCTTGGTGTAGTCGAACTTCTCCACCGCGCGGATCAGACCGAGGTTGCCCTCCTGGATCAAATCCAGGAATGCCATGCCGCGGCCGGTGTAGCGCTTGGCCAGCGAGACGACCAGTCGCAGGTTGGCCTCGAGCAGATGGTTCTTGGCGCGGTTGCCGTCGCGCACGATCCAGGTGTAGTCGCGGCGCATCGCGACCGGCAGCTTCTCACCCTGTTCGGCGAATTCGCGCACCTTCTCCGCCGCGTAGAGTCCGGCCTCGATCCGCTTGGCGAGCTCGACCTCCTCCTCGGCGTTGAGCAGTGCGACCTTACCGATCTGCTTGAGGTAGGCACGCACCGAGTCGGCCGAAGCGGTGAGCTCGGCGTCCTTGCGGGCCTGGCGCAGCGCCTCGGATTCCTCCTCGTCCCAGACGAAGTCGCCGGAGGCCTTGTCGGCGGCGGTCGGCTCGTCGGCCTCGGCCTCCTCCTCGACTCCCTCGGCCACTAGTTCCTCGGCGTCCTCGGTGAGGTCGTCCTCGGACACCTCGAGATCGCCGAGATCCTCCAGGTCCAGATCCTCGGCCTCGACGGCCTCGTCGCCGGCCTCGCCGTCCGGTCCGGCCTTCTTCGGACCCGCCTTCTTGGCGGGGCCCTTGGTCGCCTTGGCCGCGGCGGTCTTCTTGGCCGGAGCCTTCTTCGCCGCGGCCTTCTTGGCCGGGGCCTTCTTCGCGGCAGCCTTGCGGACCGGCCGTGCTTCGGTTACATCTGCGGAGTCGGCATCGGCCGATTCGGCGGTCTGACGGGTCGTGGCTACCACGTACGCCCTTTCGTGACGGTCTCGTGCGGCGTCACGCCAGAGTGGTGTTCCGGCGGAGCGGTCTGTCGGGTTACACCGGCTGAGCGCCGGGTCGGGGTTTCCGGCTCGCGGCCGGAGTACGTTCCATTGTAACGATCGAACCAGGGTACCTACGGCACGATCCCAGCAAGGGGTAATACCGCACCCTCCGCGCGCCTACCCAGGCTACCGATCTCGGTTGCCGGCCTTTTCGAGCGACCCGCTACCGATCGCTAGGGCGCGATGCCCGCATTGATCGCCATCGCCGCGCCCACGATGCCTGCGGTGTTCTCCAGACGGGCGGGAATCACCTGGGTTCGATTGGTGAGCAACGGAATCCACTGGTCCGCGTCCCGGCTGATGCCGCCGCCTGCGACGAAGACCTTCGGCCAGAACAGGTTCTCCAGGCCGCTGAGCACGATGCTGACTTCGGCCGCCCACTGTTCGTAGCTGAGGCCATCGCGATCCTTGACCGAGGCGGCGGCGCGGTGTTCGGTCTCCATGCCGCCGATCTCGAGATGGCCGAGTTCGGTATTGGACACCAGCGTGCCGTGGAACAGCAGCGCCGAGCCGATGCCGGTACCGAAGGTCAGCAACAGCACCAGGCCGTCGAAATCCTTTGCCGCGCCGTAGCGATCCTCGGCCAGCCCGGCCGCGTCCGCGTCGTTGAGGACGGTGACCGTGCGTCCGTCGAGTGCTCCGGAGAACAGTGCGCGCGCGTCGGTGCCGATCCAGGCCTTGTCGATATTGGCGGCCGTCTGCGCGATGCCCTCCAACACAACCGAGGGCAGCGTGATCCCGACCGGGCCGTCCCAATCGGCTTGGGCGACCAGTTTGGCGACCGCGTCGGCGACCGCCTGCGGTGTCGAGGGATGCGGTGTTGCGATCTTGATCCGCTCATGGACCAATTCACCGGTGGCCAGATCCACCGCGGCGCCCTTGACGCCGCTGCCACCTATGTCGATACCGAATGCGTGCCCCCGAGCGGACATGACGTTCCCTCGTTCCCTGTGCTGGCCGATGTGATGAACCACCGCCGCACAGGGGCCCCCGCTGGTCGGAGCGCTGCGGTGGGTATGCCCGACGACGGCGTTGTGTCGTGCACGACAAGAGTAATGGGCGTGCTCTGATTCCCGTTCGGCGAGGATCTGTGATGGCATGGGGGCATGCCGGATACGAGTGTGTCAGTTGCCGCCCAGCCCACCGCAACGCCTTCCGGAGATGAGGCCGAACTACGCCGGATCGCGGTCCAACTCGCCGAAACCGCGGCCGCGCACGTGCGAGCGCGGCGGCCCGAGGTGTTCGGTCCGGACGGTGCGCGCGCCGGTGCCGTGCAGGCCAAGGGACATCCGACCGATCCGGTGACGATCGTGGACACCGAAACCGAGGATCTGATCCGGCGACTGCTCGGCGAGTCGCGTCCGGGCGACCCGATCCTCGGGGAGGAGGGCGGCGGCAGTCTCGGCGGTGGCGACGCGGAGACCGTGCACTGGGTGGTCGACCCGATCGATGGCACCGTGAATTTCCTGTACGGCATTCCCGGCTACGCCATTTCGGTGGCCGCGGTGCGCGGCGGGCGGCCCGTCGCGGGTGCGGTGGTCGATGTCGCGCATGCGGCGACCTACAGCGCCGCACTGGGTCTCGGAGCCACCCGGGTCGGCGCCGACGGAGCGGTGCAGCATCTGCGCTGCACGCCGGTGCGATCGGCGTCAATGGCGTTGGTGGGCACGGGATTCGCCTACGGCACGCACCGCAGGACCCGGCAGGCGGCGCTGGTCGCCGAGCTTCTGCCGCATATTCGCGATATCCGCCGTCTCGGCGCGGCGGCGCTGGATCTGTGTTTCGTCGCCGAGGGCCGGATCGACGCCTACTACGAGCACGGGCTCAACGCCTGGGACTGGGCCGCCGGTGCGCTGATCGCCGCGGAGGCGGGTGCGCTGCTGACCCTGCCGCCCGCCACCGCACTCGGCGCGGCCGGTGATCTGGTGGTCGCCGCGGCACCCGGCATCGCTGACGAACTCGGCGAGCTCCTGCGGCGCGTCGGCGCGACCGAGTCGATCGAGGATCGCTGAGCTTCCCCGGATCTTCGACCAGTTACCTGCGAGATCATTGTCGGTTCCGGCCGCGGATGGTTCGGGAGCCCACGAAAGCAAGTCGCCCCGGTATGCCGAAGCGGCACGCCGGGGCGAAGACATTGGTTTCTTGAACTCAGCAGCGGGCGGTGCGCGCTGCGGACAACAACTTGGGATCGATCGCCGGCGACCCGCCCGGCGCCGGGTTCTTCAGCGAGCGCAGCACCTCCTCGGCATCCGGACTCGGCCGCAGCGACTCGCCGAATACCGAACCGAGCACCAGGTCAACGGTGTCGTCGTTGCGCTGATCCTCGACCAGTTCGGCGCACGGCGCGACCAACTGGACCGACGCGGCGGCCGGTCGGCCGTTCACGCCGAAGCGGATCTGGCCGGTGCAGTTCAGGTCGCCGTTGACGTAAACCGGATCGTTACCGAATTGCACCCCGGGCGCGCTAGCGAAACCGAGGTCGCCGAGCGCGGAGGCGATGTGCGTGGCCTGGCCGCTCTTGTTGTTGGCGTTGAGCACGCGGACCCTGGACGATGCCAGCGGCGCCGGTTCGACGTCGGTCAGCCGCGACTGGCCGACCCGCTGACCCACTGGAGCAGGTTGCGGCGATTTGGCATCGGTGGCCGGGCTCGGCGAGTTGCACGCCATCGCGGTTCCGCTGCTGTCCTCGGTCGTCAAGGCCTTGATCCACACCACGGTGCAGATCAGGAGTAGGACGCCGACCAAGATCAACCATGGCTGGTTGCGTCGCCGGAGGAAGGGTTGACCCCGCCGATCCGTTGCGCTGCCTTCGGTGATGAGTGAAACCACGTGCACACTCTACGAAAATGTTTCGGCGCCGGGGGACGGCAGGCCAGCGGAGTCGGCCGGGGTGGGCGAATACAGTGTGCGCAAAGGTCTCGGTGGGTTCGCCAGTTGGTGTCGATTACCCCTCAGTTTCGAATCGTCTGTGTTTTGATTGCGACTTTTGTCGTGTTGTCCGCTATTGTCTGGCGGCCCAGATCGAATCAGCCACGGCGAAATCGGTGATCGGTCGCGGGAACAAGCAGGGCATGTCCTGCGTTTACCGATCGCTATCAAAGGTGGGTCCGCGGGATCCGCGCTGATAGGGGACCGGTGTACGTGTGACGTGCACCACCGGCGGGGCGGCGCTGGTCATTCCGATTCCGAGGGAATCGGTGTGAGTGGCCCGGTCCGGGATATACGGAGTAAGGACGAGGGGAAGACGACATGGCAACCGACTATGACGCACCGAGGCGTACAGAAACCGACGAAGTGTCGGAAGATTCGCTGGAGGAGCTGAAGGCTCGTCGCAACGAGGCACAGTCCGCCGTCGTGGATATCGACGAATCCGATACCGCGGAGTCGTTCGAGCTTCCCGGCGCGGACCTGTCCGAGGAAGTGCTGACGGTTCGGGTTATCCCGAAGCAGGCCGACGAGTTCACCTGTTCGAGCTGTTTCCTGGTCCATCACCGGAGCAGGCTGGCCAGCGAAAAGGGTGGTCAGCTGATCTGCATGGACTGCGCAGCCTGATCGACAGCGCGAGATGTGATCTCCAGCCCGAGATCACTGGGTCAAGCCCGCGCTCGGCACGCCCGGCTCATCGGCCAGGTATGCCAAGCGCGGCCAAGACCCGGTCGGGCCGGCGCGTACTGACAAGCCAGTACGGCGTCGGATCGTCCGGGTCGTCGAGAACAAGCAGCACCATCGGCCCGATCCAGGGCCGATGCTGGACATAGGCGGCGGGGTCGAGCTGGCGACCCAGCGCCGCACTCTTGGCGGTGGGGGCCACGGTGGCCGCCTTGGCCACGAAGTTCGCCGGTAGATGCGCGCGATCGGCGCGTAGTTCACGCACGCCCGCGGAATCCTGGGCCACCTCTACCTGATGGCGGCTCAGCCACAGCAGTACCCACACCGGCACCGGGAACAACAGCGCGTAGGGCAACCAGGCGCGTAGACCCGGTGCGCCCATATGGATTTCGGCGGCCAGCAACCCGGCGATGGCGAACGCGACCGGCCACCACCACAGCGGCACCCACAGGCGCTCGCGGTAAGGCTCGAAGCCTTGCTGTTCTTCGTCCATAGTCACTGGGTTGGGCTGGTCCGACACGACTCAACACTAATTCACGGAGGTCGCGGCCGTACGCGTAGGCTCGACCATCGTGAGGGAGCGAAGCGAGCGAACCATAGACACAGCACGCACCGGCGCGACGGAGCCGAGCGCTAGCGAGGCGCAGTCGTGACGGCACTTTCACCCATACCCTTGCTGCGGCTTGATCCCGGCATTCCCATGCCTACGCGTGCCCACCACGGCGACGCGGGCGTGGACCTGTGCACCACGGAGGACGTCATTCTGGACCCGGGCGAGCGGGTGCTGGTCGGCACCGGTGTCGCCGTCGCGCTGCCGGTCGGCACGGTGGGACTCATCCATCCCCGATCCGGGCTGGCCGCGAAAACCGGTCTGTCGGTGCTGAATACGCCGGGTACCGTGGACGCGGGGTACCGGGGTGAGATCAAGGTGTGCCTGATCAACCATGATCCGCGCACCCCGATCGAATTGCGCCGGGGTGACCGGATCGCGCAGCTGCTGGTGCAGCGGGTGGAGCTGGTCGATTTCGTGGAGGTCGACGGGCTCGACGATACGACGCGGGGGGCGGGCGGTTACGGGTCGAGCGGCGGTCACGCGAGCCTGGCCGTGCAGGCCGACGGGGCGGGCGCGGTCGGCAAGGAGGCATGACAGCAATGTTCGGAAAGAGACGAAGGTCGGGCGATCGCGACGACCGATATGACGCCGACGACTACGCCGCCGAGGAGTACGACTCGGGTGAGTACGTCGACGCGCAGTACACCGACTACGGTGCCGGGGGCTACGACGATGAGCCCATCACCGATGAGAACCCGATCGTCGACCCGATCACCGATGAGAACCCTATCGTCCCAGCCACTTACGCCGCCGCGGACTACGACGACGAACCCGACTACGACGATGACTACGACGACGCCGCCGACATGGAGATGCCCAAGTCCGGTCCGTACGACTACAGCGAAGTTGCCGAGCTGCTCGACAATGTCGTCGATCAGCGCCTGGATCTCGGTTCGGTGATCCTGCCGGTGCCGCCCGGCGGTCAGCTGCAGGTCGAGATGACCCCGGATGGCACCCCGCAGGCGGTACACCTGGCAACCGAACACGGCCGGCTCACCGTGGCGGCCTACGCCGCGCCCAAGTCGGCGGGCCAATGGCGTTCGGTGGCAGCCGATCTCGCGGAGTCGTTACGCAAGGACGGCGCCCGCGTCGCGGTGGAGACCGGACCATGGGGCCGTGAACTGCTCGCCATCACCGAAGGCGCGGATCTGCGCTTCATCGGTGTGGACGGACCGCGGTGGATGGTGCGACTGGTCGCCGCGGGGCCGCAGGGCGCGGCAGATGACGGCAGTCCGCTGGTCCGGGCGGCGCGAGCGATCTTGAGCGAGACCGTGATTCGCCGCGGCGACGATCCGATGCCGGTGCGTGAGCCGCTGGCCGTGGTGCTGCCGCCGGAACTGGCCGAACAACTCGCCGCCGCGCACCAGGCACAGGCGGAGGCGCAGCAGCAGGCGTTGGCCGCACAGCAGGCCGCCGCCCAGGCCGGGCCGCAACCGGTGATCCCGCCGCGCCTGCCGCAGGGACCGCGGCGTGGTGCGGATGGCTCGGCGATGCAGCAACTCGGGCTGAACTGATCGGCAACCGCGTCGCCCATCGCGACGCGGTCAGGCAGGTTCGCGGAATACGGCGATTCCGGAGTTTCCGAGAATCGCCGGATCTGCGCCGAGCTCGTCCAGCGTGATCCGGAGCAACACCGAGCGCGGGATCAATTCGGCCCATTCCTCGGCGACCGACAACGGGTGCACCGGGTCATCGATCGCTGTGACAATCGCGACAGGCACGTCGATGGTGCCGAGCAGTTCGGTGCCCGGCCATTTGTAGTCGGCGGCCTCCTGCAGCGCCTCGGGTAGCCGCGGCCATTGCGAGCGCCAGGACTGGGTGAGCGCGTCGGCGAGCCAGCGCGGGCTGCTCGCGCGCATCCGTTCGACGACCGCGTCGAGTCCGTCCGCGCGCAACTGGGCCGCGGTGGCGGCGGCGCTGAGCGCGGCGGGGCAAGCCGCGGTATCGGGCCCCGTCCAGGCCGGTAGCGCGGCCACCACGCCGATTGCCGCCTCGGGGTGTTCAGCTGCCCACTCGAGCGCGACCGCCGCGCCCAGGGAGATACCAGAGGCCAGTACGGGGCCGCGACGGGCGGCGTCGTCCAGCGCGGCCAGGTAGCCGGCAACCACCGCGCGCGGGTCGGGTTCCACGGCGACGAGTTCGATTCCGCGTGCCGCACAAGCGGGTCCGAACGCGCGGCGGGCGAAGTCGGCGTCGGATCCGGTTCCCGGCAACGCCACGGCGATCGCAGCGCGACCGGCCCGGCCCGGCGTGAAGTGTGGGGAGTCGAACACCGGTCCGAGCGTAGCGGGGGGAGGGTTGCCCATCTACAGTGGCGGGTATACGGCCTACAGCCGGTCGTTACCGGAAAACCACGATGGCGTGTGACCCACGTCGTCTTGCTCCAAGCAGGAGAGCGTCACATGTCATCCGCCGCCTCAGGTTATTTTCGCCGTCTGAGCCGAAGGCTGACCGAGGATATCGATCAGTTGGACGCCGAGGAACTCGCCGAATCCGCCGATGCGTCGGGTGCGTGCCGGGCCTCGGATTGCCGTCGCGGTGACGAGGCCACGATGCTCGGACGACTACGTAGTGTCGAAGCGTGTCCGAAGTCCGTCGGCGCCAGTGTTCAGGCAGAATTCTTCGATGGCACCGATGCCATCAGTCTGGTGTGGATCGGCCGCCGGCGTATCCCCGGTATCGAACCGGGACGCAAGATCCTCGTCCGTGGTCGGGTGGGTGACCGCGACGGACGTAAGGTGATCTACAACCCCTACTACGAATTGCGTGAGAACAGCTGACGTATGCCATCGAGCAACGAGAACGCCGCCGAGATCCGCGCCGCAAGCGAGACCGAGGTGCATGAGTCGATCGACGCGGCCCTGGCCGACCCGATCGCCACCTCCGCCGACGCCCGAACCGATACGGAGATCGAGGAAACCGAACAGACTCTGCTCGAGCAGTTGGGCGGTTTCAGCGGCCTGATCTACTCGACCCTGCCGGTGCTGGTCTTCGTGCCGGTGAACACCATTGCCGGGCTCACCGTGGCCATCTGGTCGGCGCTCGGTGTGGCCGCCGCGATTCTGGTGTGGCGTCTGGTGCGACGCAGCCCGATCCAGCCCGCCATCTCCGGTTTCCTCGGAGTCGGCATTTGTGCGTTCATCGCCTACCGGATGGGTGAGGCGAAGGGCTTCTTCCTGTTCGGCATCTACACCAGCCTGGTGTACGCGGGGGTGTTCCTGGTGTCGATGCTGGTGCGCTGGCCGCTGGTCGGCGTCATCTGGGGTGTGCTCAACGGGCACGGCACCGAATGGCGTACGGATCGGCGCGTTGTCCGCCTCTACGACCTCGCGACCACCACCTGGGTGGTCGTGTTCGGCGCCCGCTACCTGGTGCAGTCGCAGCTCTACGACACCGATCGCACCGGCTGGCTGGCCTTCGCGCGCATCGCGATGGGCTGGCCGCTGACCGCGGTCGCGCTGGCCGTGACGGTGTGGGCGGTGCGGCGCGCGGGGCATCTGCCAGCGCATCGCGGTGCGGCGACGGTCTAGGGAGCTTCGCCCCGAATTTCGCTGGGGTGTTAACAATTCGCTGCCGGAGGTGGGGGAGTACGCACCCTGGGGTGCCTGGTTGGGCGATCGAGTTCATCAGACGATCAGTGCAAGCAAAAAAGCACGATCGGCGAGGAAGGACTCGGACGTTGGCTACCGAGCACAGCATTGCGGCACTGTCGAAGAAGCAAGCCCACAACAACCCGGCCCTGTCGGAGAGCCGACGGGTATCGGCCGAACTCGATAAGTTGATCGGCTCAGCAGCGGCGGGCGACCAGGCAGCGGTTGCCGAGATCATCCGGCTGGTGCACCCGCTGGTGCGCCGGTATTGCGGTGCGCGCCTTGGCAATACGGCCCATCTGCACGTCACGGCCGACGATGTGGTGCAGGAGATCCTGCTGGCCACCGTCAACGCCATTCCGCGCTACCGGGATCAGGGCAAGTCGTTCCTGGCCTTCGTCTACGGAATCGCGGCCAACAAGGTCGCCGACGCGTTCCGGCGCTCGCAGCTGCATCCGATGTACCCGGTGTCGGAGGTGCCGGATATGGCATGCACCGCCGCGGGCCCGGAGGAGTGGGCGCTGGCGTCCGAACGTCGCGCTGCCACAAGGGAACTGATGAAGATCCTGGCCCCGGCGCACCGCGAGGTGCTGGTGATGCGGATCGTACTCGGGTGGACCGCGGCCCAGACCGCCGAGGCCATCGGCACCAGCCCCGGCGTGGTCCGGGTGATGCAGCACCGTGCGCTGAACAAGCTGCGCGCGCAGTTACAAGCCGCATCCTGAGTAGGTCATGCGCTGATCCGCATCTGCCTTGTCGGGGAGTCAGGGTTTGATGCCATGCGTGGCCAGCGCCACCCGCAGGTCTTCCTCGGCCTCCACGGAGGTCACGAACAGCAGCTCGTCGTCGCCCTCGAAGGGGTCGTCGGGCTGCGGCACGATCACCCGGCCGCCGCGCAGAATCGTCACCAGGGCGGCGTCGCGCGGCAGGGTGAGCGTGCGGACCGGCTTGCCCGCGAGGGCGGTATCGCTGGGCAGGGTGATCTCGACCAGATTCGCCTGACCCTGCCGCAGCGTCATCAGCCGGACCAGATCGCCGACCGAGACCGCCTCCTCCACCAGCGAGGCGAGCAGGCGCGGCGTCGAGACGGCGACATCGACGCCCCACGATGGGTCGAAGAGCCATTCATTGCGTGGGTCGTTGACCCTGGCCACCACCCGGCGCACGCCGAATTCGGTCTTGGCGAGCAGGCTGTGCACCAGATTCGCCTTATCGTCGCCAGTGGCGGCGATGACGACCTCGTAGGTCTCCAGACCCGCATCCTCGAGCAGCGCCAGTTCACATGCGTCGGCATGCACCCAGACGGCATCGGGTATGGCCTCGGGCTCGATGTGGTCGAGCTGGCGCTCGAGCAGCATCACCCGATGTCCGCCGCGCAATAGCTCCTTGGCTATCGATCGGCCGACGGCACCCGCTCCGGCGATCGCCACTTTCATGTTCAGTCCTCGCTTGCTGGGGGCTTACCGGCCAACGCGACGGCCTCGCCGACGGAGCCGGAGGTCGCGGCGACATAGACGACGTCGTCGGCTTGCACGACGGTCTTGTTCTCGGGCAGCAGGCCCTGACCGAACCGGATGATGAACGCGACCCGCGCGCCGACCGCCCGCTCCAGATCGCGCACGGTGCGCCCGTACCAGTCCTCGTGCAGCGTCAGCTGGGCGACCGCGACGGTGCCCGTTGGGTCACGCCAGGTGGTGGTGCCGCCGTCGCCGATCAGGGTGGTCAGGAAACGGTCGGTGGTCCACGGCACGGTGGCGATGGTCGGAATGCCGAGGCGCTCGTAGACGGCGGCGCGCTTGGCGTCGTAGATGCGGGCGACCACGCGCTGGACGCCGAACATTTCGCGAGCCACCCGCGCGGAGATGATGTTGGAGTTGTCGCCGGAGGAGACGGCGGCGAACGCGTCGGCCCGCTCGATTCCGGCGCGGGTCAGCACATCCCGGTCGAAGCCGACCCCGACCACCCGCTCGCCCGGGAAGTCCTCGCCGAGGCGCAGGAACGCGCTCTTGTCCCGATCGATCACGGTGACCTCATGGCCGACCCGGACCAGGGCGCGTGCCAGCGCCGAGCCGACTCGTCCGCAACCCATGATCACTACGTACACCGTGCAACCTCGTTCCTGGCATCTTCCTACACAGTCGGACGCAGTCCGTCGACAGTCCCTTGCGCCGGACCGAGCGAATGCGAGGCACTCGCACATGGCGTTCGGTTTGCTTGTCCCTCCGGCAACGAACCGTACCCGCCAGATGTTTCCATGCCCCAACTTCCCCCTCCGCACGGCGACCAAACATCGGGGGCGGGCCAGCCGGGGCAGCGCCGCACCCTGCGGGGATCTATGCTCGCTCCAGTGTCCAAGTTGACGACGGCAGCCAAACGTGTGCTGCTGGGCAGGCCTTTCCGTAGCGATGCGCTGGGCCATACCCTGCTGCCGAAGCGAATCGCGCTCCCGGTGTTCGCCTCCGACGCGATGTCCTCGGTGGCATACGCGCCGGAGGAAATCTTTCTCGTATTGTCCGTGGCCGGGATCTCGGCCTATGTCTACGCGCCCTGGGTGGGTCTGGCCGTCGCGTTCGTGATGGCGGTGGTGGTCGCGAGCTACCGGCAGAACGTGCACGCCTATCCCTCCGGTGGCGGTGACTACGAGGTCGCCACCACGAATCTCGGGCCCAATGCCGGTCTCACGGTCGGCAGCGCGCTGCTGGTCGACTACGTGCTCACCGTGGCGGTGTCGATCTCCTCGGCGGCGTCGAATATCGGGTCCGCGATTCCGTTCGTGGCCACACACAAGGTGTTGTTCGCCGTGGTCGCCATCGTCGTGCTGACGTCGATCAATCTGCGCGGCATCCGGGAATCCGGTGTCGCCTTCGCGATTCCGACCTATGCCTTCATCGTCGGTATGTTCGCGATGCTCGGATGGGGGCTGTTCCGCATCTTCGTATTGGGCGACGATCTGCGGGCCGAATCGGCGGGCTTCCAGCTCAATGCCGAAGAGGAACATCTGTACGGACTCGCCTTCACCTTCCTCATCGCGCGGGCGTTCTCTTCCGGCTGTGCCGCGCTGACCGGTGTCGAGGCGATCAGCAATGGTGTGCCCGCGTTCCGGAAACCCAAGTCGCGCAACGCCGCGACCACGTTGCTGCTGCTCGGCAGCATCGCGATCGCCTTGTTGATGGGCATCATCATCCTGTCCCAGAAGGTCGGGATCGTGTACGCGCACAATGAGTCCGATCTGATCGGCGCGCCTGCGGACTATCACCAGAAGACGCTGATCGCGCAGTTGGCCGAGACCGTCTTCCACGGGTTCCCGATCGGCTTCTTCTTCATCACCACCGTGACCGCGCTGATCCTGGTGCTCGCGGCGAATACCGCGTTCAACGGGTTCCCGGTGCTGGGTTCGATTCTGGCGCAGGACCGTTATCTGCCCCGGCAGTTGCACACCCGCGGCGATCGGCTGGCGTTCAGCAACGGCATTCTGTTCCTATCCGGCGCGGCGGTCGCGTTCGTGGTGGTGTTCGGCGCCGAGGTGACCAAGCTCATCCAGCTCTACATCGTCGGTGTGTTCGTCTCGTTCGTCCTGAGCCAGACCGGCATGCTGCGGCACTGGACTCGATTGCTGCGCACCGAAACCGATCCGTCGCAGCGGGCGCGGATGAAGCGCTCGCGGGTGATCAACGCGATCGGGCTCACTGCGACCGGGACCGTGCTGGTCATCGTGCTCATTACGAAGTTCTTCGCCGGTGCCTGGATCGCGATCTGCACCATGGTGGCGATCTTCGTGGTGATGAAACTCATTCGCAAGCATTATGATTCGGTCTCCCGCGAGCTCGATGAGCAAGAGTGGGACGGCGTGCTGCCGAGTCGGTCGCATTCGATCGTGCTGGTTTCGAAGCTGCATCTGCCGACGCGCCGGGCGCTGGCCTACGCCCGTGCCACCCGCCCAGACACGTTGGAGGCGGTGACGGTGAATGTCGACGAGGCCGATACCAGGTCGTTGGTGCGCGAATGGGAGGGCAGCGATATCACCGTGCCGCTCAAGGTGATCGAATCGCCCTATCGCGAAATCACCAAGCCGGTATTGGATTACGTCAAGCGGGTGCGTCGGGATTCGCCGCGTGATGTGGTGACCGTGTTCATCCCCGAATATGTGGTCGGACATTGGTGGGAGCAGATCCTGCACAACCAGAGTGCATTGCGGCTCAAGGGCCGGTTGCTGTTCGAGCCCGGTGTGATGGTGACAAGCGTGCCGTGGCAGCTGACGTCATCGGCCAAGGCCAGGCAGGCGGGCGTGGTGAACGCGCCGGGTGCGGTGCGGCGCGGCTACGAGGATCAAGGGTGACCGACTGGCGCGGAACCACTTTCGACGTGCGGCTCGGGCCGCCCGGGCACGGTGGATTCTGTGTCGCCCGGCACGAGGGTCGCGTGGTCTTCGTGCGCCACGGTCTGCCGGATGAACTGGTTCGGGTGCGGGTCACCGAGGACCGCGGCGGTTCGTTCTGCCGGGCCGATGCGATCGAGATCCTCGCGGCGTCCCCGGACCGCGTTCCCGCCACCTGCCCGGTATCCGGTCCGGGCGGCGCAGGCTGCTGCGATTTCTCCTTCGCGACCCCGGCGGCCCAGCGTGCGCTGAAGGCGGCGGTGGTCGTCGAACAATTGCGCCGCATCGCCGGAACCGAGCGCGAGGTCACCGTGCAGCCGATCGCCGGCTACCCCGCCGACGTCACCGGCGGCTGGCGCACTCGCGTCCGACTGGTCGTCGACGCCGAGGGCCGTGCCGGGGTACACGGTTACCGCAGTACCGAGGTGATCACCGATCTGCGCTGCCCCCAACCGGTTTCGGGCGCGATGGACGGTATCGCGGATCGATTGTGGACACCTGGCGCGGATCTCGTGATCGCGGTGGACGGAGACGGGATGCGCCACATCGTGGAGTTGGCTCCGTCCGCGGTGGGTCGTGATGAGCGTGCCGGCGAACGTCCAGGGGCGCGTGGTGGGCGTGGTGCTGACCGGCGGGGTGGAGATCGGCGCGGCGGGCGTGGCGCTGGCCGAGCTCGTGGTCGAGACTCCGATCGACACGGCGGCTCCGGTGCCGATCGGAGTGGTGAGCGTGGTGCGGATCGGCGCGCAGCCGAGCGGCGTAGCGCGGATCGGGGCCCCGGCGGGGAGCGGGATGCGGATCGGCGGCGGGCTTCGGCGCGGCGGGCGGCGACGCATGCGGCTCGGGACGAATGGGTGATGGGTGGGAGCGGGCGGACGGTCGAGTATGTGGCCGGGCGTCGGTGGGAGTTGTCGGCTACCGGGTTCTGGCAGGCGCATCGTGGTGCGGCGCACTGTTATTCGGATCTGGTCGCGGACTGGGCCGGGCTCGGACATGGGGAACGGGCGTGGGATCTGTACAGCGGTGTCGGGGTGTTCGCGGCACGGCTGGCCGATCAGGTGGGCCAGACCGGTTCGGTGCTGGCGGTGGAATCCGCGCGTTCGGCGGTCGCGGATGGGATTGCGGCGCTGCGGGATATGCCCTGGCTGGACCTGCGTGCCCAGCGGGTCGAGCACTGGCTGGCCGAACACGCCAGCAGCGCCGCGCCGGAGGTGGTCGTCCTGGATCCGCCCCGCGCAGGCGCGGGCAAGGAAGTCGTCACCGCGGTGACCACCAGCGGCCCGGCCCGTATCATCCACGTCGGTTGCGACCCAGCCTCTTTCGCCCGCGACCTCGGCCTCTACCAAGCCGCGGGCTACCACCTCGCCGCCCTCCGCGCCTTCGACGCCTTCCCCGCCACCCACCACGTCGAATGCCTCGCCCTCCTCGAACGCTGAGTCCGGGGATCATGACCAACGGGACATGGTTGAGGCATCGCCGGAGAAGCCCCCACCACCAGGTCTCGTTGATCTTGGTCCGGCGGGCGGGGTTCGCGATGTCGGCCCATCACTGACTGTGAAAGCTGCATCCAGCGTGCTAGTTACGGTCTGCCCGCATTGTGCGAGCGAGCCGGGGAATCCGCACGGCTGTGCCTACGCTGCGGCAATCATCCCAGTAATGGCTGCGGATGGTCTGTCGCAATGATCCGAGCGCGGCGGCTGGGCGAGCGCAGCGGGAAACAGGTGAACAGTGCGGCCGCGATGGCGGCCAGGATGGCCCAGCCGGTGAGGCCGAAGCCGGTCAGGAGCGGATTTGACTGGTGCACAGGGGATTCGAAGAGACTGAAGGGGATAACGGCGGCATTGAGCGAGGCGTGGGCGACAGTGCACGGCCAGACGCTGTTGGCGCTCAGTCGGAGCCAGCCGAGGATCGCGCCGAACGGGACGCAGAATCCGATGAAAGCCAGTGCGGCCCAACGGCCGAGGTTCGGGTAGTTGTAGCCGAGCAGCGTCAGCGGTGCGTGCCAGAGCGCCCAGATCACGCCGGTGATGAGTAGCCCGCTCGCGAGACCGAAGCGCCGCGCGAGCTGCGGCAACAGCCAACCGCGCCAACCGATCTCCTCGCCGAGGGCGAAGACGACCGTGCTGAGGGCGTTGACCGTCAGGCTGTCGAGCAGCACTACGACGACGAGTTCGGCCCGGCCGAATTCGAAGGAGTACCAACCGAATACGGCGCTCAGGCCGAACCCCACCAGCAGGAACAGCGGTGCGCCGAGCCAGGCGGCCGCGATGAGCGCCACCGTCCGCCGAGGCCGTTCGCCCAGCGTCAGACCGATTTCGCGGACGAACTCGCGCCAGGACCGCTCGCGCAAGCGCCACACCGCGAGCACCCCGAGTGTCGGAGTCAGCATCATCAGCAAGGCCCCCGAATGCAGCCACAGTGCCGACTCCAGGCCATGCCCATCGATCCACGGCCCGGATCCGGCGACCCAGGCCAGTACGAACGCGACGACGGTGAAGAGGACGAAATCGTTGCGCCGAGCGATCATTCGACTTCCTTAGATCGAGACAGCTGCCCCACCCTTGGTCGGGAATACAGTGTGGCGCTTACCTACTCAGACGCGCACACCGGTCGTCCGGTTCCCTCGATCAGCGAAGCCGAGCGCATATCGTGCCCGCGGATCCCCAGGATGGCACGATGGCCGGGTAATCCATCATGTGCAGGTGGCTTGTCCGGAGACTGCCGCGAGCTACCCCGTCACCTGGGCCGACCCCGCGGAGATTCCGGGCGGCCGCCGCTTTTCATATCGGCGATGCCGCGGGCAATCCGCTGGTCTTCCTCGTCGGCTAGTCCTCGTAGACCGGTGGGCGACGATCGCGGCGCGCGCGGATCGCCTCGTCGAAATTCTCGGTGGTGAGGCGGACGTAGAGCTGTGACATGCCCTCGTGCTGCATATGGGATTCGAAGCCGCCGGCCTCCATGCCGCTCCACAGCATGCGCTTGGTCAGTTCGGTGCCGACCCGGCTGAAGCTGATGATCCGTTCGGCCAGGTCGTAGCAGGTGTCGAGGAGTTTTGCGGTGGGGACGGTGCGCGAGACCAGGCCGATGCGCTCGGCCTCGACCGCGTCGATATCCCGACCGGACAACATGATTTCGAAGGCGCGCGAGGCGCCGATGGCGCGCGGCAGCAGATAGCTGATGCCCAATTCCGCTGAGGTGAGGCCATTGTTGATCCCCGCGGCGCGAAAGTAGGCTTCCTCGCCCGCGATTCGGATATCGGTGGCGACGCTGAGACAGAAGCCGCCGCCGATGGCGGCGCCGTTGATCGCGCCGATCACCGGTTGGTTCATCCGCCGCAGGGTGATCATGACGTCGTTGAGCAGATCCATCGAGCGCCGCGCGACGCTGGTCTTGGTCAGTCCCTCGGTATGGGGAATCTTGCCCGCACTCTGCAGGTCCGCGCCGGAGCAGAAGCCCTCGCCCGCGCCGGTCAGCACGACGACGCGCACCTCGTTATCGGCGCTGACCTCCTCCAGCGCCTCGCGCAGCGGAATCATCACGTCGAAGGCCATCGCGTTCATCCGTTCCGGCCGATTGAGCGTGACCAGCGCGACTTGCGGTCGCGGTTTATCGATGAGCACGAACGACATACGAACCCCTATCCAGCCATGTTCACACCGAGTCCCCACTATACCCAAGCAAGCGTTAGGTCGAAGTGAATCAGGCGAGGTGCCAGGTGGCGCGCAGGGTGGCCGAGATTTCCGATTCGCCGAGTTCTACCGGGACCGGAGCGGCGCCGTAGGCCTCGTTCATCGGGGCCGACACCGCCATGAGCCGGGGCGTGGCAGGCGGTGCGGAGGCGGTGTTCTCGGTGATCTCGATGACCGGGCCGAGGGTGCGCCGGGCGCGCCCCGCATACTGCTCGGCCTTGGCCAGGGCGTTGTCCCATGCGGCGTCGCGGGCCCGGGCCAGCAGTGACTCCTGGTCGGCGAAGCTGAGATTGAGACCGCCGAGGCGGACATCGTCACCGCCCGCGTCGACACAGTTGGCGATGATCGTGGCGGGGCCGGGATCAGCGGTTTCGCCGATATCGCGCAAGATGACGGTGAGGTCGGTGCTCGCGAGGTAGCCGGTGATCTTGGAGCCGCCGCCCTCGAGCCAGACGGTTTCGGTGCGCACCGACAGGCCGCTGGTGGCGATATCGGGACCGGGCACGCCGTCGGATCGCAGCGAGCTGGTGACGGCCGCGACGCGTTCACCGGCCTGCCCGTAGGCGAGGGCAACCTTGCTGGCTCGGGTTTCGATGGAGATCGTGACGCGCATCAGATCCGGGGTGGCGCGGGCGGTGCCGTACCCGAAGGTGGTGACCGTACCCGAGGCGGCGACGGTGTCATCGGAATTCTTCTTGCTCACGGCGCTCTCCTGATTCGTCGGATCGTTTTCACCTACTGAACGATCGGTAACGCGCGAACATCCCGGCGTGCACCGGTTCGGTCGAGCCGCGTGCGGCAAGAGCGTGGCTGGTATCGCCGGACATTCGCGCTGCTCAATAGTCGCCGCCACGCACCGCGATCGCGCGGACCGCGGCGTCCATCTGGGCGTACGCGCCGGCGGCCAGACGTTCCAGCAGCGCGAGCTTGAGCTCGGGCGCTTGCCGAGTGAGCACGTCGAACCGCTCCGGGCGCAATACCGCCACGCGGACGGCGCTTTCGGCCCTGGCCTCGTTCACGAACGGGGTGCCGACGAGCATCGGGATCTCGCCGAACGACCTTCCGGCCGAAAGCGATACGAGCCGGTGGGTGCGAGCGTCCGCGCCTTCGAAGATGATTCGGACTCGGCCCTCGAGGATCAGATACAACCCGGAACGTTCGCTGCCGCGCTCGGCGATCACCTCGCCGCGGGCGATGGTGCGCACCTCGAAATCCTTTGCCAGGCGGGCGCGGTCGTCGGGCGCGAGTGCGGCCAGCGCGGGATGGTCCTCGATCGGCAGTGCGGTACACGCCGGTTCGTCAGGGGGACGGTGGTGCTCGAGGACGATGTTCTCGCACCATTCGGCGGCGGTGTCACGGTCGATGAACACCAGGCCGCGTGGGTCGGCCGGATTCAGGCTGGAGACCAGGTGGCCCAATTTGCTGTCGGGGTCGACGATGGCGACGCGGCAGCCCGCAGCGGCGAGTTCCTGCTGCAACGCGTCGATCATTCGCACCGCGATCGCGCTCACCTCACCGACCCGGCGCAGGTCAACGACCAGGGCCTCGAGCTCGCGCGACTGTTCCTCGATCGCGCGTACCGCGCGTTCGGCACCCGAGAACAACAGGTCACCGTGCAGTTCGTAGACCCGGGCACGATGTCCGTGTGCACTGAGCACGGCCATCTCGTCGGTGGTGCGCTGCAGTCGCGATGGCACCTCGGCCACCGAGTAGGCAGCCCGGATCGCGGTCCGTGCGGACCGGGTGACGTGCAGGAAGTGCAATTCGAGGCGCTGCGACAGCGCACGGCAGGCGGCGACACCGCGCACGCTGTTGCCGTGCGGATCCAGCCGAGGAGAGTAGACGGCGATGCCGACCTGGCCGGGCAGCACGGCCAGAATGCCGCCGCCGACACCGCTCTTGGCAGGCAGGCCGACGGTGGTCACCCAGTCGCCCGCGGCGTTGTACATGCCGCAGGTGGTCATCACGCTGAGCACGCGTTCGGTCAGCGCGGCGCTCAACGCGCGTTCGCGGGTCAGCGGGTTGAGCCCGTTGTTGGCCAGCGTCGCCGCCATCAGCGCGAGGTCGCGGCAGGTGACGTCGATCGAGCACTGCCGGAAGTAGCGCTCGACCGCCTCGTCCGGATCGGATTCGATGATGCCGAACGAGCGCAGCATGTAGCCGATGGCGCGATTGCGAAAACCGGTGCGCGCCTCGGAGGTGAAGACCGCCTCGTTCATGGTGAGCGCGCGCCCGGCGAAGCGGGAATAGCAGCGCCGGATGCGTTCGAATCGGTCGGCCGGATCGCGGCCGATGATCAGTGAGGCCGCGGTGATGGCCCCCGCGTTGATCATCGGATTGCGCGGGCGCTCGGTCACCGGGTCCAAGCTGATCTCGTTGAACGCGTCGCCGGAGGGTTCGACATCGATGTGCTCGGCGACCGTCTCGATGCCCCGATCGGCCAGTGCGAGTGCGTAGGTGAAGGGTTTGGAGATCGACTGGATGGTGAACGTCGTGGCGATCTCGCCTGCACCGTAGACTCGCCCGTCCGCGGTGGCCAGGCACAGCCCGAACGAGTCCGGTTGCACCGCAGCCAGTTCGGGAATGTAGTCGGCGAGTTCCCCGGAATCGTCGGCGCGGCACAGGTCGTAGACATCGGCGAGGATGCGTGCCACGACGCCGGGATCTACCGCTTGCGGAACCTTCTGCTCGGGCAGGGCCACACGACCACTCTAGGCTGGGTAACGTATGTGCGGTCGCCGCACTCGTCCGCCCGAGCGTGTCCGGGAATAGGCCGGCGATTCGTGTGGAGCCTCACACTTCCGCACGAAGTCGGCTGGTGGTGGGTGATTGTCGTGCTGGGCTACTGGTGCGGCTCCGTAGACTGATCGGATCAGATGCGCTATCCGGAGGGAGCGAGTTCAGGTGGGAGTGCTTTCCCGGGTGGATACGCCCGAAGACTTGCGACGGCTTACTGTTGCCGAGTTGGGTGAGCTGGCGGAGGAGATTCGCGAGTTCCTGGTGCGGAAGGTCGCCGTCACCGGCGGGCACCTCGGCCCCAATCTCGGTGTTGTCGAGCTGACCATCGCACTGCACCGGATCTTCGACTCGCCGGCCGATCCGTTGATCTTCGACACCGGGCACCAGGCCTACGTGCACAAGATCCTCACCGGCCGCAAGGACCAGTTCGACACGCTGCGTACGCAGGGCGGGCTATCCGGTTACCCGAGCCGCTCCGAGAGTGCCCACGACTGGGTCGAGTCCTCGCACGCCTCGGCCTCGCTGTCCTACGCCGACGGCCTGGCGAAGGCATTTGCGCTCACCGGTCAGAATCGGCATGTGGTCGCCGTCGTCGGCGACGGCGCGCTCACCGGCGGTATGTGCTGGGAGGCGCTCAACAACATCGCCGCCGCGCCGGACCGTCCGGTCGTCGTGGTGGTCAACGACAACGGCCGCTCCTACGCGCCGACCATCGGCGGCCTCGCCGACCGGTTGACCGCGCTGCGCACCCAGCCCGCCTACGAGCACGCGCTGGACGCGGGCAAGCGGATCCTCAAGAGCATCCCGCGCGTCGGCGAATCCGCGTATTCGATGGTGCACGCGGTGAAGGCCGGGATAAAGGACGCGGTGAGCCCGCAGGAGCTGTTCAGCGACCTCGGGATGAAGTACGTCGGTCCGGTGAACGGCCACGACACCGTCGCATTGGAAGCGGCGCTGCGCCGGGCGAAGGACTTCGGCGGGCCGGTGCTGGTGCATGTGGTGACGCAGAAGGGCCGCGGCTATGCGCACGCCGAGAACCACGTCGCCGACCAGATGCACGCCTGCGATCCGATCGACCCGCTCACCGGCCGCCCGCTCGGTGGACCGAAGGCGCTCGGCTGGACGTCGGTGTTCTCCGAAGAGCTGATCGCGCACGCGGAGAAGCGCGACGATATCGTCGCGATCACCGCGGCCATGCCGGGGCCGACCGGACTCGCGGCGTTCGGGGAGCGGTTCCCGGAGCGGATGTTCGATGTCGGCATCGCCGAACAGCATGCGATGGCGTCGGCGGCCGGGCTCGCGCTCGGCGGTATGCATCCGGTGGTGGCGATCTACTCGACGTTCCTGAACCGCGCCTTCGACCAGTTGCTCATGGATGTCGCGCTGTTGAAGCAGCCGGTGACGGTGGTGCTCGACCGCGCTGGAATCACCGGTCCCGACGGCGCCTCGCACAACGGCATGTGGGATCTGTCGGTGCTCGGGATCATTCCCGGTATTCGAGTGGCGGCTCCGCGCGATGCGGCAACGCTGCGCGAGGAATTGGCGGAGGCGCTGGCGGTGAGCGATGGTCCCACCGCTATTCGGTTCCCGAAGGGCAGTGTCGCCGAGGATATTTCGGCGGTCGAGCGGCTCGACGGTGTCGATGTCCTGCGCCTGCCCGAGCGTGAGGGCGGCTCCGCGCAAGCGCAGCGCGGTGATGTGCTGATGGTGGCCGTTGGCCCCTTCGCCGCGACGGCCGTCGCAGTCGCGGATCTGCTGGAGCCGGAAGGCATTTCGGTCACGGTCATCGATCCGCGGTGGGTGCTGCCGGTTTCGGACACCATCGTCAAACTCGCCGAAAACTACCGCCTCGTAGTCACTTTGGAAGACGGCGGGCTGCACGGCGGTATCGGATCCACTGTCTCCGCGCGCCTGCGTACCGCTGGACTCGATGTGCCCACCCGGGATCTCGGTGTGCCGCAACACTTCCTGGATCACGCGTCCCGTAACCAGGTGCACGAGGAGTTGGGGCTCACCGCTCCCGACATCGCTCGCCGCATCTCCGGCTGGCTCGAGCGCTGATCGGCGCCCGTCGCTCCGGTGCCGGGGCGGTGGGGTCTTCGGCCACGCTGGACCGTGGGTCGGGCCGGCAGGTCGAGGCGTCGGATCGGCTAAGGGGCTGCATCGGATTCGGGTCGCCGATGATGCTGTCGTTGAGCGGTTGGTGTCAGCCGAGTGGTTGTATTCTGCGCTCGATTTCGGTTCGAGGCCGGATTCCAGGTGCGGAGACTATCGCGTGGCGTTACGTCGGTGGGACGCGCGGACCTTGACGCGGTTGCCGCAGACGTCCATGGAGCACCAGGTTCGGCCGTGATTGCGGGAGTGGTCGAAGAACGCCCAGCGGCAGCTGGGTTCGCGGCAGGTTTTGAGGCGTGGCCAGCTGCTGCGGCGACGGCGGTGGCGACGTCGGCCAACAGAGTGGCCAGGGCGTGATCGACAGGTTCGTCGGGGTGCCGCCCCGTCGGCCGTCCGTGGAATCGGATTGGCCGTCGAGTCGAGCGTGAGCACCTGGAGAACCGCCGTTCGCCTCGACGTCGCGCGCACCCACGTTTCCGGTGGCTGAGCGGGCCTCCTACGGGTCTGGAGTCGGCGTGAGGGCGGCTGCCAGGCGAGGAACGGCAAGCTCGCGCTGCCAGGGGCGGGCGCCGCCGGACTTCAGGAATCCGTCGATGGCGGCCAACAGGTCTGCTGGATCGCCTATCCGGTCGTAGTCCGGGAGTCCGTCCCAGCACAATCGGCGGACCAGGTCGGGGGACAGGAGGTTTTCCACCGGAATCGCGTGTTCGGTGGACAATTCGCCCATCGCGGCCCGGGCGCGAGCCAATCGCGCGGCGGCGGCGGGGTCGCGGCGTTCCCAGCGGTTCACCGGTGGCGGGCCGTCGAAGGGCTGGGTCAGGGGCGGGAGTTCGGTGTCGGGCAGGGTGCGGCCGCGGTCGACGGCAGCGAGCCAGTCGCGGGAGTAGCGGCGTTGGCGCGGTCCGCCGAAGACCGGTAGTGCGCGCAGTTGGGCGATGGTGCGCGGTTCGGCGTTCGCGGCGGCGATGATGGCCGCGTCCGGCAGGATGCGGGCGGGGGCGACGTCGCGGGTGCGGGCGAGATTGTCCCTTGCGTTCCACAGTTCGCGCACGATTGCCAGCTGGCGGGCGCGGCGCAGGGTGTGGATACCGGAGGTGCGCCGCCACCGGTCGGCCTTCGGCGCACCCGGCTCGGTGATCCGGACGTGCTCGAATTCCTGTGCGGCCCAATCGGTCTTGTGCTGCGCCTCGAGCGAAGTGGCGACTTCGTCGCGCAGTTCGAGCAGCAACTCGACATCGAGCGCCGCGTAGTTCAGCCAGTCGTCGGGCAGCGGCCGAGTGGACCAGTCGGCCGCACCATGGCCCTTGCGCAGCGCCCGGCCGAGCAGTCGCTCCACCATCGCCGCCAGGCCGACGCGCTCGAAACCGGCCAGCCTGCCGCCCAATTCGGTGTCGAACAGGCGCGCGGGCCGCAGGCCGAGTTCGGCGAGACCGGGCAGATCCTGGTCCGCCGAATGCAGCACCCACTCCAGGTCGTTGATCGCGGCGGCCAGGGGTGCGAGCGCGTCGGCGACCGGAATCGGATCGACGAGGAAGCTCCCAGCGCCCGCCCGCCGCAACTGGATCAGATAAGCGCGCGCCGAGTACCGGAAACCGGAAGCGCGTTCGGCATCGACGGCCAGCGGACCGGTACCCGCCGCGATGCGCGTCGCGGCAGCGGCGACCTCGGCGGCGGTGACGAGCACAGGGGGCACACCTTCGGCGGGCACGAGCAGGGGTTCCGCTGTGCTGTCTTCCGCTGTGTTGCCTTGTTCGGACTCGTCTGCTACCGGCATAAACCTGAACTTTACGTGGCGATCAGGTGTGGTCGTTGCTGGTATACGACTCCGGACGTAGATGAGTTATTCCCGCGGGCGGCAAACCGGCCGCATAAGCGAGCACTTCGCAGAATCCTTCCACGTGCGGACGCATCTCGCCGGTCATCGCGGTCCAGGATGCGCGCAGCTCCAATTGGTGCGCGCGCGGCGGTCCGGCGATATCGCCGTAGCGCACCGAGCTGGTGGAGGTGACGGTGCCGCCGAGGGCGGTGAACGGTTCGCCGCGGAATTCGAGCGCGTCGACCAGCCAACTCCAGGCGACCTCTGGCAGCAGCGGGTCGGTGGCCAGCGCGGCATCGATATCGGCCTGGATGTAGGCGACCAATCGGAATACCCCGTGCCAGGCGTCATCACCATCGGGATCGTGCAGCAGGATCAGCCTGCCGAATGCGTCGCCCTCGGAATCGACCGGCACCACAGGGGTTTCGGGGTGTTTGACTTCCGCGCCCAATGCGTATGAATAGGGCGCTAGGCGTTGCGGGGGGCGGATCGGTGCCAGCTCGATTCGAGGGTGCACGGTTGCGGTGCCCATCGCATCGACCGCGGCGCGAAATTGAGCTGGCTCGCCGTTGGGTCCTTCGGTCGGTGCGGCTCCGTCGCGGAAGTCGAGCGGTGTCACGAAGGCGACGGTAGACCTTGCGTGCCCGACGCAGTCGGAGGCGCGCCGGGTGCCCGCTCCGACCGGGCGAACGTAGTACTTCCGTGACCCGCCACCCGGCCGAGCGTGGGCGGGTCACGGGCCCGCATACGATGGCGGTGATGAGCACTTACACCCGCCGCCGGTTGACCGATGCCCCGTTCCTCGCCGCTGCCACCGGCGCCGAACCCACTCGTCGGCCGGTCTGGTTCATGCGTCAAGCCGGCCGGTCGCTGCCCGAGTACCGCGAACTGCGCAAGGGCGTCGGGATGCTCGAGTCGTGCTTCGATCCGGAGCTGGTGTGCGAGATCACCATGCAGCCGATCCGGCGCCACGGTGTCGACGCGGCGATCTTGTTCTCCGACATCGTCGTTCCGTTGAAGGCCGCGGGCATCGATCTCGATATCGTCGCCGGTGTCGGACCGGTGGTCGCGTCACCGGTGCGCACCATCGCGGATGTGCGCGCGCTGCCGCGGCTGCGTCCGGAAGAGGTGGGCGCGGTGACCGACGGGGTGAAGCTGCTGACCGACGCGCTCGGCCAGATACCGCTGATCGGCTTCGCGGGTGCGCCGTTCACGCTCGCGTCGTACCTGGTCGAGGGCGGTCCGAGTAAGAACCACGAGCGCACCAAGGCGATGATGCACGCCGACCCGACGACCTGGCACGAACTGCTCGGCGTGCTCACCGATATCACCATCGCGTTCCTGCAGGCGCAGCTGGCCGCCGGAGTCGATGCGGTGCAGTTGTTCGATTCCTGGGCCGGTGCGCTGTCGCTGGCCGACTACCGCGAGTTCGTGCTGCCGCATTCGGAGCGAGTGTTCGCGGAGGTCGCCGATGCCGGTGTGCCGCGCATCCACTTCGGTGTCGGGACCGGGGAGCTGCTCGGGGCGATGGGGGAGGCGGGCGCCGATGTGGTCGGCGTCGACTGGCGGGTGCCGCTGACCGAGGCGGTGCGTCGGGTGGGACCGGGAAAAGCGTTGCAGGGCAATCTGGATCCCGCGGTGCTGTTCGCCGGATCCGCCGCGGTCGAGGCCGAGGCGCGGCGCATCGCGCACGAGGCAGACGAGGCGATCACGATGGGTGCCGCCGGCCATATCTTCAACCTCGGACATGGGGTGCTGCCGGATACCGATCCGGGGGTGCTGACCGCGTTGGTGCAGCTCGTGCACGAGCTCTGACAGTGCGTCGGCAGGTCTGTTGAGCAGGCGCATCGAGGCAGCGGTCGCAGTGGCGGAGATCGCCGCCCGGGCGGTTGCGAGTGCACCGCGTTTGGGTTCGACACGGCTGGTGGCGGTGGACGGGCCCGCCGGGGCCGGAAAGTCCACGTTCGCGGCGTCTTTGGCTGTTCTCTGCGATGCCCGGGTAGTGCACACCGACGACTTCGCGGACGGGAACAACGAGCTCCCCTGGTGGCCTCGGCTCGAGCAGCAGGTGCTCGAGCCGATCGCCCACGGCCGCCCCGGTCGATATCAGCGCTACGACTGGGACCAGCATGCGTTGGCCGAATGGCACGATGTCGCGCCCGGAGGAGTGCTCGTGCTGGAAGGCGTCTCCGCAGCGCGGGCCGCTGTCCGTGATCGCCTGTCGCTGGCGGTGTGGATCGATACGCCGCGCGCGATCCGCTTGGCGCGCGGTCTCGCCCGCGACGGGGCCCACACATTGCCGCTGTGGGAGCAATGGATGGCAGCCGAGGACGCCCACTTCACCGCCGACAACACCCGCGCGCATGTGGACCTCGTCGTCGATGGCCAGGACCCAGCCGTGTCCCGCGAGGCTTGACGAATTGCGCCTGCGGCGAGTTCGGCCCTGGTATCGCCCCGTGGGAACGTCCGGCGCGAATCTGCGCGAGTGCACCGGCGACGGGGACCGGGACGCAGTGCGCACGGTTCAGCGTCATCTCGCCCTCGGCGAGCGCCCCGGTAGCAGGGCGGCTGTGGGTGTGCCGAGCGCTTGGGGCCATCGCCGGGCCCCTTTCGTATGTCGTCAGCGCGTCGCGGCTCTGCAGTAGCAGCGGCCGGGTGCGCGGACCATTTCCGTGGTCGGCGCAGTTGGCGTGAGATTCGGCTCATCGAACCGAGGGCGTGGGCGGGTGGATTCAGGGGCGGGATACGGTCGGAGGCATGAGAATCGCGGTTGTCGGGGGCGGGATCAGCGGGCTTGTCGCGGCGTACCGGTTGCGAGGGTTGCTGGGCGCGGACGCTGACATCGTTGTCATTGATCGGGCCGCGCGGCTGGGTGGGATTCTCTATACCGGTGAATTGGCCGGGGAGCCTTTGGATCTCGGGGCGGAGGCATTCGTCGGGCGGCGGCCGGAGGTGCCGGAGCTGCTACGTGAACTCGGGCTCGAGTCGCAATTGGTGGTTCCGGCGGGGTTGCGTCCGCTGGTGTGGTCGCAGGGGAGTGCGCATCCGTTGCCGGAACGCACCCTGATGGGCGTGCCATCGGATGCCGAGTCGATGCGCGGGTTGGTCGACACCGAGACGCTCGAGCGGATCGACGCGGAGTCCCGGCGGCCGCTGGCCTGGTATCCAGATGCCGATATCGACGTCTACAGCTTGGTCGCCGACCGATTCGGCGCGCAGGTCGCCGAGCGCAGTGTCGATCCGCTGCTGGGTGGCGTCTACGCGGGCAGTTCGCGCTCCATCGGCGTGCGCGCCGCGTTGCCGACCCTGGCCGCGGCGCTCGACGATGGTGCGCCCAGCCTCACCCATGCGGTCGTCGCCGCCATGCCCCCGCCCTCGAACGCGCCCGTCTTCGGCGGCCTGCGCGACGGGTATCGAGTGCTGCTGGACGCGCTGGCCGCGAAGTCCCGCGCGGAGTTCGTCACCACAACCTCGGCCACCCATCTTTCCCGCGCGAGCCACGGCTGGATACTCGAGCCGATCGGCGCGGTGGACGCGGTGGTGCTCGCCACCCCCGCGCCTGTCACCGCAAACCTGCTGCGCCCCTTCGCTTCCGCGGCCGCGTCGGCCGCCGCGGGCATCGAGCTGTCCTCGTCCGTCGTTGTGGCTCTCGGCTTGCCACGCGATACCGCGCTGCCCCAGAACTCGGGCATCCTGGTAGCAACCGGAGAATCCTTGCGCGCCAAGGCATTCACCCTGTCCAGCCGCAAGTGGACCCACCTGGCCGAGCGCGAAACCGCAGCGGTCCGAGCCTCATTCGGCAAATTCGGTGACGACTCCACCCAGCACTGGTCCGACGCCGAACTGATCACTGCCGCCACCGAAGACCTCGCCACGGTCACCGGCGCTACCATCGAACCGACCGCCGCACTGGTCCAGCGCTGGCCCGGCGGCCTCGCCCAGTACGCTCCTGGCCACAACGAACGAATCGCCGAAATCGAATCGGCCACAGCCAATTTCGACGGCCTCGCCATCGCGGGCGCCTACCTCCACGGCGTCGGCGTCCCCGCCTGCATCGCCTCCGGCACCACCGCCGCCCACCGCATCGCCACCGCTCTGACCCGAACCACCACCCGCTGATTCCCCTCTGTGCCGCGACGTAAGTTGTCGTCGGGAACGCAAAAGCGAGCCAGCTGCGGCGGGCTCGACCTGTCGAACGTCGACGTGCCCGCCGCCGGTATCCATGGCGCCGGCAGCCGAATCCGGTGCACACCCGACTGTATGCCGCGTGCGCGAGCAGTGCATCCGGCGGTTCGCCTGACCGACTGGCGGCTGTGCGACTGCTCGGTGTGACGACACGCTAGCCATATTGACGCGTCGGGACTGCGGCGCAGCAGACATGTTCGGGCGACGATGAGGCACCAGCCAATTGCACGCCGGAGGGGTTGCGGGTGCTCGGACCGGTGCCTGCGGCGGATCTGCCCATGCGGTTCCGATAGCGCGTCAACCGCCTGGGTGCGTCGGGACTGCGGTGTAGCAGACATGTTCGGACGATGACGAGGCATCAGCCATGTTGCGCGCGGGAGACTGCTGCGTGCACTTCGACCGGTGCCTGCGGCGGGACCGGCCCACGCGGATACTTCGACGCACTGCAGTGGCACGATAGGAATCATGGCGCGACTCGACTATCAAGCACTCAATTCCACCATCCGCTATCTGATGTTCTCGGTGTTCCAGGTGCAACCGGGTGTGCTGGGGGACGACCGCGAGGCCGCGATCAAGGAGGCGCGCGCGTTCTTCGACGGGCTGGCCGAGCGCGACATCGTGGTGCGCGGCATCTACGACGTGGCGGGGATGCGCGCCGACGCCGACTTCATGATCTGGTCGCATGCCGAGCGGGTCGAGGATCTGCAGGCGGCGTACGCGGACTTCCGGCGCACCACCGAACTCGGCCGGGCCAGCGCCCCGGTCTGGAGCAATGTGGCGCTGCATCGGCCCGCCGAATTCAACAAGAGCCACATTCCGGCGTTCCTGGCCGGCGAGGATCCGGGTAACTACATCTGCGTCTACCCGTTCGTGCGCTCCTACGAGTGGTACCTGCTGCCCGACGAGGAGCGTCGCAAGATGCTCGCCGACCACGGTAAGGCCGCGCGCGGCTACCCGGACGTGCGCGCCAATACGGTCAGCTCCTTCGCGCTCGGCGACTACGAGTGGATCCTCGCCTTCGAGGCCCCGGAACTGCACCGCATCGTCGACCTGATGCGCGACCTGCGCGCCACCGAAGCCCGACTGCACGTCCGCGAAGAGATTCCGTTCTTCACCGGCCCCCGCGTCGAGATCGAAAACCTCATCGCCGCTCTGCCCTGACCCGAACAAGGCCCGCCCTGGTGCTGCCCTCGCGCTCGGGCCCAGCCCCGGTACTTGCCGCACCAACACTCGGCCGCAGTAGCGCTCACCTCGACTCCGGCGGCACGCCGGATCATTCGCACCCCTGATGGGGCTGGTGGGTATGTCGGTTCCGGCAGCTTGTCCGGTAGGGCTGATGGATGCACTCGTACCCTCGATCGGGGCACCCGGGCAGATTCGGGGGCAACCACTGCCTGAATCCGCCCCCAATAGGGCCTACAGGGGTGCGAAGGCCGATAAAGGGTTGGGGGTGGGCTCGGCGTGGCGGAACGGTCACGCCCTGATCTGCCGCGTCTTCGTCGACCTGCCGCTGTGCAGTCAGCACTGCAATTACTGACCGTTTGCGCATGCCCCAGCATTTCGGGGCATGCGCAACGGGCCGGTCGGTCTGTATCTTTCGCTCAGCGCCGCAGTCGATTATTCCGCTGCACTGCCCGAGGGGTGCAGCTGCAGGGCGATGGAGTTGATGCAATAGCGCTTATCAGTGGGCGTGTTGTATCCCTCGCCCTCGAAGACGTGGCCGAGGTGGCTGTGGCAATTCGTGCACAGCACTTCGACCCGATGGCTGCCGAGGCTGTCATCGTCGCGCAGGATCACCGCCGCGGACTCCGCCGGATCGAAGAACGACGGCCAACCGCAATGCGAGTCGAATTTCTCGGTGCTGCGGAACAACTCGGCGCCGCACGCGCGACACACATAGACGCCTTCGGTCTTGGTGTCGGTGTACTCACCGGTGAACGGACGTTCGGTCGCGGCCTGTCGCAGCACCGCGTACTCTTCCGGATTCAGCTTGGCCTTCCACTCCTGTGGGGTGAGCTGGATCCGCGGCGCGGGTAGGGACGTGTCGGCGTCGGAACTCATTGCTCCACGCTAATAGGTTTTCGGCGTCGGCGCCGCACACCCTGCCCCTCCGCCGCGTCTACCCGTGGTTCGGCTGCCCGGCTGGACCTACAGCTTGGCTCGGCCCGCTCGCCGAGTTGCTGCTGGCGCGCCCTCCAGCGGTCGGAACTGCCCTCGGATCGCCCCGTCCGCGTCTACTCGATCTGGTGCCGGAACTCCGATTCCGGCGCACCAGTCGCTACTTGAGCGCGCTCGCCTGCGGTTCGCCCCGCAATTCGGCCGCCCTGCCGTTCACGCCCAGGTCATCGGTATCGCTCTCCAACGCAGTGGAGACCGTTTCGACCGCGAGCGCTTCCTCGGCCGCACCCCGCGAATCCGGCGCGGACCGCATCCACTCCGGATCGAGTCCGAACGGCAGCCGACCTTCGCGCCGCGCCGCCAGATACCGGTCGACGAGCACGCATGCGATGACGATGAGCAGCAGCCCCCAGCCGAAGGTGATGCGCAGGTACTCCAGGTTCCGGCCGAGCCCCTGCCAGCGGTCGGAGAGCCACTTGTCGTAGGACATGAACCCGAACACCGCCAGCCAGGCCGGCCAGTTGCGCATGACCGAATTGCGCAGCACCACCGACATCAGCAGCGGGAACAGCATCATCGAGTAGTACATCTGTCCGAGCGAGTTGAGCAGGAATTCGGCGGTCATCAACACGCCGCAGGCGGTCGTCACGAAGAACAGGTCATCGTGACGGTAGTAGCGGTACAGCAGCCACAGCGAGATGGCGACCAGCACGCCCATCACGATGCGAATGCCCCAGGTCAACCACAGCGGCAGCCCGTAGTAGGCGGCGTTGCCGACGATCGCGCTGTTGAAGTAGTCGCGCGGGTCGGCCAGGTAGCGCGCGGTCCTGGTGAAGAACTTGTCCGGATCGGCCGACATAGGCCAGGCGATGGCGATCAGCGCCAGCGGAACGCCGAGCGCGGTGTAGAAGACCTTCCACTGCCCGCGCGCCGCCGCGATCAGCACCAGTGGCGCGAGCGTCGGTTTCACCGCAATGCTCAAACCCAATACCGCACCGGCCCAGAGATCGCGCCGCGCGAGCAGCAGCATGATGAACGCCACTTCGGCCAGCAGCACGCATCCGTTCACATTGGTGAACACCAGTGTGTTGATGACGGTTTCCGAGCTGAACATGGCGAACAGCACGATCGGCGCGGCCACCGAGGACACCGTGAACTTGAACAGCTTGAGCAGCAGATACCAGGCCAGGATGATGGCGGCGGCATTCAGCAGGATGAAGCACCAGCGCGATTTCTCCGGGTCGATCAGCGCCAGTGGTGCGATCAGCAGGGTGCCGCTCGGTGGGTACAAGTAGTGCGGGTCGACCAGGTCGTAGTTCGCGGTGTACACCGGCCGGTGGTTGAGGAAGGCCAGTGACGCGTTGTAGACCGGTTTGAAGTCATCGGTGATGAACCCGTTGACGGCCTTGATGAAGACCCGGTTGAGCACAGTCATGACCGCGAGCGGCCAGAGTGCGAACTTGATCACCTCGGCGGTGGTGCGAGCAGTGCGAGGCTCGAGCTGTCGAAGTAACACTGGGGCACGGTACACCGGATCCGTTCGCGACGGTTGCCGGGACCTACCCGGCGCGCCGAGGTTAGGGGATCACTCCACACATCTAGGGGATCATGACTGCGCCTCGCTGTCGCTCGGCTTCGCCATTTCCCCTAAGTGGCTGTTTCTTTGTGCGCTCGCTTCGCTCGCTCAGGCCGGGCACGCGGTGCCGTCGGCGGGAAGCTTGGCCTCCTTCAGATAATCGACGAGAGCCTGTTGCGCACAACCGGAATGGGCGAAAACCGGATGCCCCCACCCCTGCCAGGCGATCGATGCCTTGCGCGCGCCCGCGGCGCCGAGCGAACCGGTGACCGAGGCCTGGCCGCCGTCGCCGACCAGCGGATCCGCGGCCGCGCCGAGGACGAGAACCGGCAGGTCCAGCTTGTCCGGCAGCGGCGGCGCGGCACTGACCGGCCACGCGACGCATGCCATCATGCCGATCGCGGCGGACCTGCCGAATACCGGATACTTCTGGCCCCAGGTGTCCGCGAGCTCCTTGGCCTTGGTCGGGCTCGGCGGCAGCTGATTATCGGTGCATCGATTGACGAACTGACCATCGGCCGCGGTGGCGGCGGATTCACGCAGGATCAGATTCCCGAGCGGGCCGCGATCACCGCGCCCGGCCGCCGACAGCGCGTCGGCGAGTTCGGCGATGTGCGCGGACTGGTCGCGCGGACTGGCGAGGAAGCCCGACAGCGCGGTCAGCAGTGCGTTCGCGGAGATGTCGCCGAGTCCGCCGCTGCCCGCCTTCTGCACCAGAGCGATGATCGCGGCGCGCGGGTCCGCACCGAGTGAGCAGCCGATTCCGGTGCAGCGCTGAGCGAATGCGGTCACCGCCGCTTCCGCGCCCTGGACGCGCTGCTCGGTGCGGGTCACCGCGTCGGTGCCGACGGCCTCCGGCGAATCCAGGACCAGTCGCGCCAGGTGGTCGCCGAACTTGCGCGCGTAACTGAGCGCGACCTTCGCGCCGTTGCCCGAACCGAGCAGGTCGATCCGGTCGACCTGCCACTGCTTGCGCAACTGCTCGATGTCGTCGGCGGCGTGCGGCGCGTCGAAGGTGCCCTCGTAGGGCTGCAGGAAATCGCGGCAGGCGATGGTGCCGTCCTGGCTGTACCCGGTCACCGCTTCGACGGGATCGCTTGCTCCCGGCCCGAATTGGCCGTTGTCGGCCAGGTTGCGGCGCACGTCGATGGGCAGGCAGTCGATCGGCTGTGAGGTGCCCAGGCCGCGCCGGTCCACCGCGACGATCGGGCGGCTGGCCAGTAGTCCGTTGCCCGCGCCGACGGCGAGCCCGGCCAGCGTCGCGCTGGAGGACCGGTCCGCGCCGGAGGTGATGACCAGCGGCGCGACATCGGTCGGGGTCTGCGCCAGCCTGGCCCGCATCGCGCCGGTGCGGAAGTTGCCGAGCACACCACCGGTCGAATCGATCGGCGTCGTGTATTCGGCGCAGTCCAGGACCAGTCCGGACGGTGCCGGTCCGAGGCCGAGTAGGTCCAGGGTCGGCGCCGTGCAATCGTGCCAGGTCAGATCGGTTTTGGGGACACCCGCGTCGGGCGGCGGCGTGGTGACCGTGGTCGGATTCGGGCGCGCCCCGCCCTGCGGCGCGCGCTCGACGGCGACGCCGGGGCGATCGGAGGGTCCCGCACCGCATCCGGCGATCATGATCGAGAGTGTCGAGGCCAGCACGACGGCCCGAGTCCAGCGCATGCGTTACAGCCTGCCAGGTTCGGACGCCGGTTTCACAAAGCAGGCGTACGTTGCCCGGCGAAGCCGCCCCGAACAGGTGTGCCGCGGGGCCGAGCCGGCCACAGCCGTCACCGAGCATCGTGCCCAGCGGACCGTGCCGCACGAGTCACCGGCGGGTCCAACGGGTGAGGACGGTCCCGTCGTCATCCAGCAGGATGTGTGCGCGCATCATAGACGTCCGAAACTCGTGCGCGGACAGCGAAATTCGTCGTGCCGTACCCCCGACGAGCACCGGCGCGGTGGTGACGCACAGCTCGTCGACCGCGTCGGCCTCGAGCAGCTCACCGAACAGATGCGGCCCGCCCTCGCACAGCACCCGATGCAATCCGAGATCGGCCAGTGCGCGCAGCAATCCCTCCGGCGTGACCGCGACGCCGCCCGCCGCGATCACCTGCGCGCCCGCATCGGCGAGTTGCTGTTTGCGATCCTGCGGCGCGGTCGCGGTCGTGATGACCAGCGGCGCGACCTCGGTATCGGTGAACAGCCGCGCGCCGGGCTCGAGCGCGGCGCTCGCGGTGACCACCGCGATCGGCGGCGGGGCACCATCGCGATGACCGCCGATGCCGCGGTCGTACAACGCGCGCCGCAGTCGTGGATCGGTCCGAGCGCCGCCGTAGTTCTCCGCGCGCGCGGTGCCCGCGCCGATCACGATCACGTCGGCCAACTCGCGCAACATCATGAAAACGGTCTTGTCGGCGGGTGTGCCGAGTCCTTCGGAGACATCGCCGCTGGTGGCCGACCCATCGATGCTGGACACGAAATTGGCGCGGACCCAAGGCGCCTGGAGTTGGGTGGGGTAGGCGTACAACTCGGCGAGGTCCTCGCGGTTCAGTCCTGTGAGCTGGATCGCATTGTGGATACGCTGCATAAAGGAAGATCACACCACGTCACTAGGCTGCGTCCATGCAAGAACGCCTTGTCGATCGCCATCCGGAGGTTCCGGCGGACCGATTGGTCGCCCAGATGGTGCCCCCGCCCATGTTCGACGAGGTCAGTTTCGCCTCCTATATCCCGGACCCGAAGGAGCCGAGCCAGGCGGCCGCGGTCGGCAAGGCCGAGGATTTCGCGGGGCAGGTCGCCAAGATCAACCACGCGGTCAACAAGAAGGGCCTGTTCGGCAAGAAGAAGTCGATCAGCGGCGCCGGGCTCTACCTCGACGGCGGGTTCGGCGTCGGCAAGACCCACCTGCTCGCTTCGATCTTCCACAGTTCGCCCGCGCCGAAGTCCTTCGGCACCTTCGGTGAGGTCACCAATCTCGTCGGCGCACTCGGCTTCAACAACGCGGTCGAGCGGCTGTCCGCGAACAGCGTGCTGTGCATCGACGAATTCGAGCTCGACGATCCGGGCGACACGATGCTGGTGTCGCGCCTGTTGACCGAGCTCTCCGCGCGCGGGGTGTCCATCGCGGCGACCTCGAATACGCTGCCCGGTCAGCTCGGTGAGGGCCGCTTCGCCGCACAGGACTTCATGCGCGAGATCAAGAAGCTCGGCTCGATCTTCGAGGCCGTGCGCGTCGACGGTCCCGACTACCGGCACCGCGATCTGCCGCCCGCGCCGGAGCCGACCTCACCGGAGCTGCTCACCGAACGGGCCGCCGCCACACCGGGTTCCGCGCTCGACGAGTTCGACGCGCTGCTGAAGCATCTGAGCACGCTGCATCCGTCCAAGTACGGTGCGCTGATCTCCGGAGTGTCGTCGGTGTTCATCTCGAATGTGCACACGGTGACCGATCAGGCGGTGGCACTGCGGATCGTCGTGCTCGCCGACCGCCTGTACGACGCGAGTGTTCCGGTCACCGTATCCGGCGCCAAGCTGGACGAGATCTTCTCGCAGGAGATGCTCGGTGGCGGGTATCGGAAGAAGTACCTGCGCGCGATTTCGCGTCTGCTGGCGCTGTCGCGGTTCGAGGTTCCGGCGTAGAGCTCGACGACGGAGCTCGCGTGCCGCCAACCCGACGGAGGTCTCGTTCCCCATCCGTACCGGTAGGCGACATGGTCGGTTGACCCATTTATGTTTCACTTGGTGGTGTGAGACCGGGGCTAGTTGTGCAGACCGTTGATTGGAGCACTGTCATGGTTCATCGTTCGATGCGTGTTCCGGTGGCACTGGCCGCCGGGCTCACCGTGGCCTTCGCGCCGGTCGCGGGCGTCGCCCTCGCCGACCCGGTGAGCGTCGCCGACACCACCGTCGATCGTTCGCTGAACCTGCAGGGCGTCCAGAACGGTCGGGACGCGGGCGGCTACCGCACCACCGACGGGCGCTGGATCCGCACCGGACTCGTGTATCGCACCGGTCAGCTCAACAACGCGACCCTGGCCGACCTCGCCGAGCTGAGCCGGCGCGACATCCGCTTCGTCGACGACCTGCGCACGGTCTACGAGCGCACGCTCGGCCCGGACCGGATTCCGCCGGGCGCCACTGCGCAGGTGGACGATGTGATCGGCCAGGCGCCGCCACAGACCCTGATCACCACCCTCACCGGCGGCAACGACCTCTATCGTGCGTTCATCACCGCGCCCGGCGCGAACGAGGCATTCACCTCGGTGCTGCGCGACATCATCGACACGAAAGACGGTGCGGTGCTTTATCACTGCACCGCGGGCAAGGACCGCACCGGCTGGACCTCCGCGGTCCTGCTGACCATCCTCGGCGTGGACCGCGACACCGTGACGCAGGACTACCTGCTGTCCAACCAGTACCGCAACGCCAACCCGAACGATCCGCTCAACGGCGTTTCGACGGCGTGGCTGGATGCCGCGTTCGATCAGGCGAACCAGACCTACGGCAGCTTCGACAACTACGTCCGCGACGGTCTGCAGCTATCGGCCGATGATGTTGCCGCGCTGAAGGCGAAGATGCTCGCCTGATTCGGCGTTCACGCAGCGGTGGTGCCCAAACTGGGCCGGTCAGGAACCGTGCTCCGCGTACCACCGATCGATCAAGGCGGGCAGCTCCTTGCCCATCCACACGAAGAAGTCGTGCATATCCCGAACCCGTGCGGCGTCCGGCCCGTTCGGGTCGTCGAACAGTGCGAGTCCGCGCGAGGTCATATTGGTCAGATCGGTGTACATCCCGCTCTGCTGACGGGTCAGCTCCGGCAGGATTCCGGGCCGGATCGAGTAGTAGTCCTTGCGATCGCCCGGCTTGGAGATCTTGTCCACCCACCGCATCGTGACCAACGTCTTCAACGCGGTGGAGATGGACCCCTTCGACGCCTGTAGCGCATCGGCGATCTGACCGAACGTCTGCTCCGGCGGATCGCAGACCAGCAGCCACCCCGCGGCCCGGCCCGTCATCCGGACCAGCCCCATCCGTTCGAGTATGAGCGCGAAATCCTCCACGAATGCCAACTGGTCCGCGTTCGGCGCGGTGTCCTGGCCGTTTTCGGTGGTGCCCATCGGACGAGTATCCCTTCACGGTGCGGATAGCGGTAAACGGGGCGGACCGTGTCGGCCCGCCCCGTGCGGTTGGCTCAGACCGCTAGATCCCTGCGGTCGAAGGCACCCAGCGCCAGTGCCAGGGCAGCGGCGGCCACCGCGGCCAGCACCACCAAATGCATGCCGTTCCAGCCGGTCACGAGCGGTGCGCCGCCGTTGGCCCAATAGAAGGGCGACAGCTTGCGGACCAGATCACCGCCCAGGTTGTTGGCCAGATACCCGGCCACCGCGACCAGCGAGGCCGATCCCAGTGTCAGCGAACGCTTTCCGGTGCCCGCGCCGACCAGCAGCGTGATGGTGCCGACAACCAGCGACAGCAGTCCCAGCCCGGCGCTCGCGGCCAGGATGTTGCCGGTGGGCACGTCCAGCCCACCCTGGTCCGCGCCGATCAGGACACCCGAGGTGAGAACCGCTGTGGCGACAGTGATCTGCACCGTCAGCGCCGCGAACCGCTGCAGTAGCAGGGTGATTCGGTCGACCGGCTGGGCCAGCAACAGATCCAGCGTCCCGTTCTCCTCCTGCGCCACCGACCGGCCGGCGAAGGTGACGGCGAAGATCAGCATCAGCAGCAGGCCCATCAGCGAGTACACCGTGGCGTTCAGATAGCCGCTGGCGCTGGCGAAATTACTGACGCCCATGGCCTCGTACATTGTGTTCTGCTTGATATCGAGCGACCCCTGCTCCTTCAGCGACTGGTAGGACGGCAGGTACATCATCGGGACGACGACGAAGCCGATGGACCAGCTGATCAGGCCGCGCCGCTGTTCCTTCAACGTCTGGGTGAAGACCGAGCGAGTCATGACGAATTCTCCTGTGCAATAAGTGATTCGGGCGTGAGATCAGCGGTCGTAGAGGCTGAAGAAGACCTGCTCGAGGTCGGGTTCGGTGGACAGCACACTCACCAGCGGATACTTGGCGGCCATCTTGAACAGGCCGTCGACCTCGCCCTCGGTGGTGCAGCGCACGGTATTTCGGTCGATGGTCAGATCCCGCACACCGGGCAGTTTCGCGAAGTCGTCGACGAAAACATCCTGGCCGAACACCAATTCGACCGAGCGGGGCGAGCGCCGCCGCAGATCTTCGACGTTCTCGGTGCCGAGTAGTTGACCCGCGCGCATGATGACGGCCCGATCCGCGGTCTGCTGCACCTCGCTGAGGATGTGCGAAGACATGAAGACCGTCTGCCCGTTGTGCTTGGCCTCGGTCACGAGGTCCAGGAAGCGTTGCTGGAGTAGGGGATCCAGCCCGGAGGTCGGCTCGTCGAGGATGAGCAGATCCGGATTGTGCATGAACGCCGCGATGATGCCGACCTTCTGCTTATTGCCCTTGGACATCGCGCCGACCTTCCTGGACAGATCGAGATCCAGCAGCTCGGCGAGCTCGGTGATGCGCTGGGCGGGAACCGTGCCGCGCAGATCGGCCAGGAAGGCGAGCAGCTCGCGGGCGGTATTGCGGCCCTCGATCGCCAGTTCGCCGGGCAGATAGCCGATTCGCTCGCGCAGTCGCGCACCGCCCTTGCGGGGATCCACACCGAGCACCTCTACGTGGCCGCTGGTGGGTCGGATCAGATCCAGCAGGATGCGGATGGTGGTGGACTTGCCCGCACCGTTGGGCCCGAGGAATCCGAACACCTCGCCCTGGCCGACCTCGAGATTCAGCTCGGTGAGTGCGACATGCTTGCCGTAGTGCTTGGTCAGGCCCTCGGTGCGGATCGCGGCGGTGGTCATGATGCTCCTTCGAGAAGGTCCGACATGTTCCGTAAAGACTGATTGGTTCAGTAAAGACTGAACAGATAGAACATGTCAACCTGTGGGGCCGCTACGATCCGGTCATGACGAAGTTCAAGACCTGGGACGGACTGGAGCTCAACTACCGCGTGTGGGAGGGCGAAGGCACCCCGGTCGTGCTGCAGCACGGGGTAGTGGCCGATACGAATGCCAACTGGATGGGTACCGGGGTGGTCGGCGCACTGCAGGCCGCCGGGCGCACCGTCGTCTCGCTGGATGCGCGCGGGCACGGACGCTCCGAGAAACCGCACGACCCGGCCCGGTACACGTGGGCGGGGATGGCGCGCGATATCAGCGCGCTCTACGACGAGCTCGGGTTCGATCGTGTTGTGCAGGTGGGTTATTCGATGGGCGCGATCATCTCGCTGCTGGTGGCGGGCGCGGATGAGCGAATCACGAAGCTGGCCGTCGGCGGCATCGGCTCCGGGGTGCTGGACTGCGGCGGCGTCGATCGCCGCGTCATCGATCCCGAGGACCTGCACAAGGCCATGCGCGGCGACGGTGCCGGTGCGTCGCCGACCGCGATGATGTTCCGCATCCTCGCCGATGCCGTGCGTGCCGATCGCGAGGCCATCGAGGCGGTCGCGACAGGTCTGGACGAGGAACCGATCAAAACCCTCGCCGATGTGCAGATACCCACCCTCGTCCTGGCAGGGGACAACGACCCATTCGCCGCCGAACCCGCCCGCCTCGCCGAAGCCCTCCCCAGCGCCACCCTGACAACCGTCCCAGGCGACCACCTGATGGCCGTCATATCACCCGAGTACCACGCCGCCCTCGTGGCCTTCACCGCATAACCCAGCGCTCATGCAGGATCGCTCGACGTTTGCCTGCACCAGCGCATGGTGATTGCCGGTCCAGTTGTGTTCAGAATGCCAGGCGCATGACGAAGTCGTGGTGTTGTTGGGTGCCTACGGTGAAGGTTTTGGTGCCGACTCGTTCGAATCCGTGTTTGAGGTAGAAACGCTGGGCGCGTTCGTTGTGCTGGTTGACGCCGAGCCATACTCCGGCGAAATCGTCCTCGCGGGCCCGCTCGAGTGAGGCGTTCATCAGTGCCTTCGAGATGCCGGCGCCGTGGTGGCCGGGCAGCACGTACATTTTGCTGATCTCGGCGACCGGCCGCAGGTCGACCGCGTTTGCGACCTCGGGATCGGCGGGATCGCCGTAGTGCAACATCGCGTAGCCGACGATATCGCCGTCCGCGACCGCCTTGAGCACGATCCGGGCGGGGTCGGTCAGGTATTCGCCGAAGCGTTCGCCGGAGAGCACCTCGGTAATGAAGATCTCGATATCGTCGGGGGTGGCGTGCGGCGGACACGCGAGTGGAAACGTCGCGGCCGCAACGTCACTGAGGGCCTCGGCGTCCCATAATCCGGCCCGGTCGACGGTGACTGGGATGTTGCTCATGCCTACGCCTCGTTCCGCTCACTCACGTGTCCAGTACAGCATGACCATCGCTCGACGTGGGTGCCGTGTTCGCTTCGGAACGGGAATGGAATACACGAGCCAGCATGATCACGATCGCCATGAACACTAGCGGGATCACGAAGCCGATCCGATGCCCGAAGCCCGCGGCGACCGCACCGACCAGACCGCCGCCGACCAGCGTGCCCGCATAGTTGAACAGATTGAGCCGGGCGATGAGCGCGTCGAGTTCACGGCCGCTGGCCAGCTGACCAGCCTCGCTGAAGCACAGCGGCGCGACCACGCCGGTCCCGAAACCGGCGACGAGGAAGCCGATGATCACCGGCACCACTCCCGGCGAGACCACGGCGATGGCCAGGCCGATGACGCCGATCGCACCCGCGATCCGCACCACCTGCCGTGGCCCGAACCGTCGCACCCACATATCGCCGGTGAACCGAGCGATCAGCGATGCCCCCTGGTAGACGGCCAGTGCCAGGGCCGCGGTGGACGAACTGGCCAGCAGATCCTCTTTGAGATAGATGGCCGACCAATTGCTGACCGCGAGGTCGATCGCGAACACCAGCGACGCCGCGATACCGAACGCCAGATACAAACGCAGCGCGACCCCGCCCGATGCTTCGGATTCGTCGTGCGCTTGCGCCGGGCGCGCCTCCGCCTCCCGCGGGCCGAGTAGGCGCGGGCCGAACACGAGCCCGACCACCAGCACCACGCCCGCCGCCGCCAACAGCGACTCTCGCAGCGTGATGTCCAGTGCCTCGCACGCGGCGACGAACAGCGCGCCGACGATCGAGCCGCCGCTCCACGCGGCATAGAACGACGACAGGATGACCGTGCCGTATCCGTGCTGGATGAACACCGCCTGCATATTGGTGCTGGCGTCGACCATGCCGACCGCGATCCCGTACAGCCCGAGCGTGGCCAGCAGCACCGGCATATTCGGGGCCATGGCGGCCGCACAGCCGGTAATCGTGATCGCCAACAGGCCGATGCGCACCGTGGCCCGGCTGGACCAGCGCGTCGCCAACTGTTCTGCCACCACACTGCCGACGCCTGCCAGGATCGACACCAGCACCACCGACCCGGCGATCAACCCGTCGGACAGTTCGAACCGATCCTTCTGCTGGGGCAGTTCGGTGAGTACGACGGCGAAGAAAAAGCCCTGCAGCCCGAACGCGAACGAATTCGCGATCCGGGCACCGCGCAGGGCCGGAGAAATCGGTCCCATCTGCGGAGACTATCGGCCGGGCGACCCTCGTGCCGAGCGAAACGGGCGTGGTCCTCCGATCGTCGGACGCGGGGTGCGCGACAGACCGACTGCGGTCATCCTTTGGTCGGATTCGGCCGCTGCCGACGGCGCGCGAGTGGTCGAGATCGGTGCCGCGTGCCACTATCGAAGGGGCGCAAGACAACTCGCCAACGGGGAAGGGCCGATCGTATGAGACAGCTGCCGCAGGATTTCTTTCGTAGCCCGTATGCCTTCTATGAAGAGCTGCGCGCCGAAGGCCCCGTACACGCCATCCAGCTGAATACCGGTGTCCGCGCCTGGCTGGTGGTCGACCTGGACGCCGCCCGCGAGGTGCTGCGCCATCCGGCCATCCGCAAGGACCCGCACACCGACGCGAGCCGCGAGGCGCGTGGTCTGCCCGCCGACGATACCGGCGTCGGCGCGGTGAATACGCGGATCAGCTATCACCTGTTGAACACCGATCCGCCGGAGCACGCCCGACTGCGCCGACTGGTCACGCCCGCGTTCGCGCCGGTCCGGATCGACGCGCTCGCGCCGCGGGTGCTCGCGATCGCCGACGAGCTCCTGGATCGGATCGCCGCGGACGATGCGGGGCGGGTGGATCTGTTGTCGGAGTACGCGTTTCCACTGCCCATCACGGTCATCTGTGAGCTGCTCGGCATGCCGGTGGCCGATCGCGAGGACTTCCGCGAGTGGTCGCGCGTCGTCGTCGAGGTGTCGACCGCGACGCCCACGGAGATCCGGCACGCGACCGACGCCATCACCGACTACTTCGAGCGGCTGATCGCGCGGCGGCGCGCCGAGGGGCTCGGCGACGACCTCGTCTCGGACCTGATCGCCGCCAACTCCGACGGTGAGCGCCTCACCGACGACGAGCTGATCTCGATGGTGTTCCTCATCATGGTCGCGGGTCACGAGACCACGGTGAATCTGATCGGCAATACCGTGCTCACCCTGCTGTTGGATCCGGCGCGCTATCGTGCGCTGCACGGAAATCCGGCGGCTGTGCCCGCGCTGATCGAGGAGATGCTGCGCTACAACGGCCCGGTGAACGTCGCGACCCTGCGCTACTCGACGGCCCCGATCACCTTGGGTGACACCGAGATTCCCGCGAATGAAGTGGTGCTGGTCGCCCTCGGTTCGGCCAACCATGACGAACGGCATTTCATCGACGCCGCTCGTTTCGATCCCGAGCGGTCCACCTCCGGTCATTTGGCCTTCGGCCACGGCGTCCACTACTGCCTCGGCGCGGGGCTCGCCCGACTCGAGGCGCGCATCGCCCTCACGCGGCTCGTCGAACGCTTCCCGGACCTGACGCTGGCCGTCGACGATGCGGAAATGCGCTGGCGGGAGAGCATTCTCATCCGCGGGCTGCAGGATCTGCCGGTCGACTTGGCGGGTGCGCCCGCCCTGCGCTGATCCGGCCCCGCCGAGCAGGCATTGCGGCCCAGGGGCTTCCGCACCGACCGGAAACTATGGAACATTGCATAGAATCGGGTGTAACGGTGCGCCCGGCGCCGGACGCGGAGGAAACGATGGCAGTGACGTATCCACCCGGCCCACCGGTGCCGGCGTTTCTGCAGGGCTTCCTGTATATGCGCCACCGGGCGCAGATTCTGCCGCCGCTGCGTCGCCGCTACGGGGACGTCTTCTCGGTACACGTGCCGCCGTTCGCGCAGAACCTGGTGGTCTTTACTCGCCCCGAACACATCAAGGAGATCTTCGCGGGCGACCCGCGCGACCTGCACGCCGGTGAGGGCAACCAGATCCTCGGCCCGATCATGGGCGAGCATTCGGTGCTGATGACCGACGAGGCCGAACACGCCAGGGCCCGCCGGTTGCTCATGCCCGCCTTCAACGGTGCCGCCCTGCGCGGCTACCGCGACCTGGTCTCGCAGATCGCGGTCGCCGAAGTCGAACGCTGGCGACCCGGCTCGACCGTGATAACCCTCGACCGGATGAACGCGCTCACGCTCGAGGTGATCATGCGGGTGGTCTTCGGCGTCACCGACGAACGCACCAGGGCCGCGCTCGCCCCGCGCCTCGGCCGCATCGTCACCATCGGCCCGCTGCAGTACCTCGGCCTCATGAAGCCCGTGCTGCAGAAGTACCCACCGTGGAAATCCTTCCACGACAATATGGCCGCCATCGATAGCGTGCTGTACAGCGAGATCGCGGCCCGGCGCGCCGCGTCCGACCTCGCCGAACGTACCGACGTCCTGTCGCGGCTGCTCCAGGCGGGTGGCGACATCGACTCCGAACCACCGCTCACCGACGCCGAACTGCGCGACCAGCTCATCACGCTGCTGCTGGCCGGTCACGAGACCACCGCCGCCGCGCTGTCCTGGGCACTGCACGAACTGTCCGTCAACCCCGGCGTACAGCGCGACGCCCACGAGGCGGTCCGCATCGATGACGACAAGGCACTCGAGGCCGTCATGAAGGAGGCCATGCGGATGCGCACGGTGATTCCGGGCGCGGTCCGCAAACTCACCAGGGATATGACCATCGGCGGCTGGGACCTGCCCGCGGGCACCGTGGTCAGCTGCTCGATCCTGCTCGCGCACCGCAGCCCGCGCAACTATCCCGACACCTGGACCTTCCGCCCGTCGCGCTTCCTCGACGGCGAGGTCGAACCGAACACCTGGCTGCCGTTCGGGGGCGGGGCGCGCCGCTGCATCGGCGCCGGATTTTCGCTGATGGAGGGGACCACGGTGCTGCGCGAGATCCTGTCCCGATACACCCTGGCCCCGCCCGCGGGTGCGAAACCCGAACGCGCGGCGGTGCGCAACATCACTACCGTCCCGCGCGGCAAGGCGAGGATTGTAGTCACCCCCCGTTCAGCTTCGTGAAATCGCACCGAGGCTTTGCCGCATTCGCGTAAGCGACGTAATCTCCGTCCCATGACGAGCGGGAACCGCATCGCGATCGTAGGTGCGGGCATCGCAGGCCTCGCCTGCGCGAAGGTATTGCGACAGGAGGGGTTTCCGGTCGAGGTATTCGATCGGACGCCGGACCTCGGCGGAGTGTGGAGCGCGACGCGCCGGTATCCCGGGCTGCGCGCACAGAACAGCAAACACACCTATCACTTCTCCGACTTCCCGATGCCCGCGGACTATCCGCGCGTGCCCGACGGGCAGCAGATGCAGGAGTACCTCGACGGGTATGTGCGCCACCACGGCTTCGGCGGGACACTGCGCCTCGGCACCGAAGTGGTCGCGGCCGATCCGGTGGATAGCGGCTGGCTGCTCGAGATCCGCGATCAGGTCGGCATTCACCGGACCTCCTGCGATCACCTGATCATCGCCAACGGCGTGTTCAGCGATCCCGCGGTGCCCGACTTCCGCGGCGTCGAGCTGTTCCGTCAGGCTGGCGGGCAGATCGGCCATGCCTCGGAGTTCCTCGATGTCGAATGGGCACGCGGCAAGTCGGTCGTGGTCGTCGGCTATGGCAAATCGGCGTGCGATATCGCCGAGGCGATCAGCCATGTGGCGGCCTCGACGAATGTGGTCGCGCGCCGGCTGTTGTGGAAGATGCCGCGCAAGCTGGCGCGGGGGCTGATCGACTACGAGCGGCTGATGCTGACCCGGATGGGGGAGGCGCACTTCCGCTATCAGGAGCTCAATCGGGTCGAGCGGTTCCTGCACGGGTCCGCGCATACGGTCCGCGAGAGCAACCTCGACGTCATCCAAGAACTGGCGATCAAGAGGTCGCATCTGCGTGAGCTCGGTCTGGTGCCCGAGGGGCGGTTCGAGGAGATCGCCGAGAGCACCGTCGGCACCGTCACCGAAGACTTCTTCGAGCGGGTGGGAATGGGGCTGATCACGGTGCACCGTGACAACACCATCGCCGAGTTGTTCGCCGGTCAGCACGGCCCGGGCGCGCGGCTCGCCGACGGCACGCTGCTGCAGGCCGATATCGTGGTGTGCGCCACCGGATTTCAGCAGCGGGTGCCCTTCCTCACCCCGTATGTGCAGCGTCAGCTCACTGACGAGAACGGCAATTTCCGGCTGCACCGCCAGATCCTGCCCATCGGCGTGCCGAATCTGAGTTTCGTCGGCTACAACTCCTCGGTCATCAGCGCGTTGAACGCCGAGGTCGCCGCGCATTGGACCGCCGCACTGCTGCAGGGTCGCCTCGCGCTGCCGACGCAGGAGGAGATGGCTGCCCAAGTCGACGAGCGGCTGCGCTGGATGGATGAGCGCACCCATGGCCACCACGCGCACGGCACCGCCATCACGCCCTTCTCCATCCACAATATCGACGAGATGCTCGCCGATATGAAGTTCCGGCTGCCGCGCAGAACCCGTGCGGCGCAATGGTTCCGGACGATTCGGCCGTCGTCGTATCGCGGGCTTACGGAGCGGTCGAAGGGGGCGACGGTGGCACCTGCGCGGGATCATGCTCCGGCCCCTGAGGAGCAGCGGACACCCTGAGTTCAGGGGTCTGGTCGACCATGTGCGCCTTGGTTGGGGATCGACCGATCGCATTCGCCGCTCGTCGTCCAGAGTGACCGCGTCGGTGCCGATAGCAACGACGGACACCGCGTTCTGTGCGCCGGGATCCGGTGGGACGGCGATGGGTTGTGTCGCCACGGACAGCATGGTGCTGTGTCGTGATATGTCCCAGCCTTCGCTGCCCTGGACTGGGACACTCGTTGTGCCGGCCGCGAGGTTGAGCGATGACACGAACACCGGCCGCTTGTTCGTGGTGTAGGCATTCTTTTCGTCGGGAGTGATTGCGGCCCAATGGGGGACCGCGGCGTCGGTCGAGATCCGGCGGGACCGGTCGCCGTGGCTGCGGGGCGATCGCCTGGTGATGCGCCGGGACCGATCACCGGGGCCCGTGCCGATTGCCAGCAATGCGCCAGGATCGGTCGGAGCTTCCTCGACGCTGACATACCGTAGTTCGGCCGTGGCGTCGAGCCGTAGTGCGTATGACGCGTATTCAGGTGTGAAATCGATGACGTCGACGATGGTGTGGACGTCGATGGTGATCTCGGCTCTCGGTCTCGTGGGCTGGCCACTGGCACGAGTAATAGGTGCGGCTGGCACGCAGCGGCCGGGACGCGGGACAGCTTGTGCAGTGCGCTGATTTGCAAAGTGCGAGTGTAAGTTTCGAGGTCGCAGAAGCTCAGGGGGTAACCGGTCCGGCTCAGTACCGGCGAGTTCGGCATGGCTGTGTCGTCCGTACCGATGTGGAGCCGAGGATCGGGCGGGACGGCGCCGTCCATACCAGCGGCAGGAGCCGCGCCGGATTATCACCAGCACAATGTTGGTTACTTGGCTTTCCATTCTAGATAATCCAGGAGTGGACGCCCTCGATATGAATCTATTGGTTGCTCTGGATGCGCTGCTGGAGACCAACAGCGTCACTCAGGCTGCCGAGCGGCTGCACACTTCGGCACCCGCGATGAGCCGGACCTTGGCGCGGCTGCGTCGGGTACTCGGCGATCCACTGCTGGTACGCGCGGGCCGCAACCTGGTGCCGACGCCGCGCGCCCTCGAATTGCGTTACGAGGTCAGCGTTTTGGTTGCACAGGGCCGAACACTGCTCACCCCGCGCGGAGGGCTCGACCCGACCACGCTGAAGCGTAGCTTCGCGGTGCAGGCGGGCGATATCGTGCTCGGCGAGTTGGCCACACCACTGTTGGCCGCCGTCCGCGCGCAGGCCCCCGGCGTGACGCTGCACTTTCTCCCGGACAGCCGCGAGGGCACCGCCGCGCTCCGCGACGGCCGAGTCGATATCGAGGTCGGCGTCATCGACCACACCGATCCGGAGACCACCGTGCAGCGCGTGCTGCGCGACCGCATGATCGGCGTTGCCGCACCGGAACATCCACTGATCACCGACCGCGTCACAGTGGCGCGGTTCGCCGCGGCCGCCCACCTCAGCATCTCCCGCCGCGGCCGCGGCCCCATCGATGATCGCCTGGCCCTGCACGGCCGCACCCGCCGCGTCGTCGCCACCGTCCCCAACCTCACCACCGCACTCCTAGCGGTCCGCTCCGGCACCCTGATCTGCCCCGCCCCCGCCGCCCTCACCGCGACCACACGCACCGCCCTCGGCCTGCGCGCCTTCGAAATCCCCGTCCCACTACCGGAAATCACCATCGCCATGGCCTGGCACCCACGCAACACCGCCGACACCGGACACCGCTGGTTGCGCGAACTGATCCGCACCACACTCACCGACCTGCCGCTGTCCGACTAGTCCACGCCATCGGCCTCCCCGCCCACACCCGCGCCGATCCGGGGGGGACTGTGGATTTAAGGGTGTTTCCGGCCTGATTCGCTGAGCGATGCTCAGCGGGAAGGTGCCGTGATGACGACACTTGATGCCGTGACGAGGAAGAAGAAGCCGGTGGAGGCTTCGGCGGAGGAGTTGGCGGCCCAGGACCTGGTCCGGATGGCCAAGGAGCGGATCTGAAACTGTTTCAGAATGCGCCAAAAGGGCGATGGTGACATCACATGCGGTGGCCAAATAGCCCACTCGGCGAGTGGCGAGTGCGCGGCAGCGGGTGTGCACATCCCCGCTCGCGGTGTGCGTGGTTACTCGTGCGCCGATGGGTGGGGTGGTCAGCCTTCGGTGCGGATGGCGAATGTCGGGTCTACGCCGGGTAGTTCGTTGGCTGATGTGGTGGGTTCGGGGCGGCCGAAGGGGCCGTTGGGGTTGCGCTTGAGTTCATCGAGCATGGCTTGGAGCTTGTCGACGTGGGAGGTGTCCTCGCCGGTGGTGGCGCGGTGCGCGCCCGGCGGGAGTGCGCCGTTGTCGTCGGTGCGAGGGGAGGTCATGCCGGAATCGGGGCGGGGCGCGGGGGATTCGTAGCCGTTGCGTGGTGGGGAGGTGAGTGGTTCGAGGCGGCCGTTGCTCGATCCGGGGGTGCCGTAGTCGAGCCGGTCGCCGGTTGTCGCGGGCTGGGGCTCGAGGCGGTTGGTGTAGGTAGGCGTGGCAGGGGTGGCCGAGTCGAGCCATTCGCTGCGGGGGCTCGAGGCGGCGAGGGGGTCGCCGTGATAGGTCGCGGGAACGGCCGGTGGCACCGGCTGCGGGGTGCGAGAGGGGAGGGAGACGGGCTCGTTCGGGGTTGCGGGGCCGAAGGGTTCGAGATGTTCGGTGCGGGCGATCGGCGCGGTGAACTCGGTCCGTGCCGGGCGGGGCGGGGTGCTGTCGGTGTCGACGGGGGTTTCGAGGCGCCCGTTGTGTCCGGTCACGGGTTTCAAGCGGTCGTTGCGGTGCGCGGGGTCCAGGCGCTCGTTGTGTCCGGTGGTGGTTTCGCTGCGCCCAGTCGCGGTTTCATTGCGCGTGGTCGCGGGACTGAGGCGGTCGTTGCGTCCGGTCGCGTGTGCTGTCGAGGCCTCGTCATTGCGTCCAGTGGTGGCATTGCGCCCGGTGGTATCGACGTGCGCTCCGCGCCCATTGACGTTCTCGAGGCGGTCTCGACGCGACGGAATCGGTTCGCGCCGTTCCCGGGTCGCGGGTACAACCGGGCTCTCCGATGCGATCTCCGCCTGCTCGTCGCCCGGTGCCCCGGTCTCGACCTGCTCCAAACGCGTCCCGATCTTGGAAACGTCCTCCCCGGTACGGAATGCCCACGCCTCCAACTTGGCCAAGCGACCGGCCAGGTTACGGTCGTCGTCCACGTGGGCGGCGACCGCGTCGAGCTTGTCGCTCACCTCGCGCAGGGTCGTCGCGAGACTCGACAAGATTGCGCCGATCGAATCGCCGCCCTGCTCGTCGTGGTCCATCCCATACCTTCTTCCCCGTATTGCCCGAACTCCGTCCGTGGCCGCCAAATTCTATCCGTCGATCGGTAGACGCGACGGTTCGAGTACCGCCTGCACCCCGTTCGGTGCGGCTTTGGTCCGATTGCACCGGGCCTTTCGTCCGGTTGGATGTGCGGCATAAGTCCGCTTCCGCGGGGGTGTCCGACCGTGTCCTAAGGAATGGCCGCAACTATCAATCGACCGGAATAACTGTGGCAATGCTCTCGCGTGTCGCAACGAAATCGCTTGTGAGGCAGCGCACATCGGCTGGTCGAGGGTGGTTCCGGGGTTGTGGCGCACCCGAGCGCGGGGTATAGGGGGCTAGCGGGCGCGCGAAAGCTAGCGCACTCTTGATCTATGGCGTAGGTCGCCTGATCTGCGGTGGTTGTGGGCAGGGGTGTGGTCGCGTGAGAACGAAGCAGCGCGTCGAGCGGACGTGTGGGCGTCGGGCGATGCTCGCCGAGTTGGGATTGGCGGATAGTCGCGTCACCGACACCCGAGTGCCGGATACTGGAGAAGCGCCGGTCCGTCCATCGGCGGCGAACGTGGGATACGGCTGCACATGTCCGGAATGTGCTGCCGCGCAATGGGATAGCCAGCGGCTGAAGTATTGGCTCTGCGGCCGACTCGCCGCGTACGGCGCGGACTCCGCCGAGGTGGACCGTCGAGTAGGCGATATCCCGGTCGATGTGCTCTGGCGCAGCGGCGAGCAGCAGTACGCCATCGAGGTGCGTACCGGACCGCTGGATCGCGAGTCGGCGCAGTACCATACCGCCCGGTTGCGCTCGACCGGCTGCGACGGCGTGCTGTGGCTGTGCTCCTCGGGCTACTGGGTGCAGCACCTGCCCGCCCTCGGGATCGCGGACTTCGCGCCGCCCGCCTGCGACTACCGGAGCGATTTGGGCATGTTGGACGCCACGAGCAGCGCGGTCGCGGTGCCGCGCCGCGAACCCTACGAACTGCGCGAGTTCCTGCGCGGCTGGGTACAAGGCGAGATCGCGTGGGGCTACCGCGATGTGATGACAGGAGGATGGGCCACCGTGACCGACTGGGAACACCACACGAAGACGCAAGCCAGCGTCATCGCCCGTCAGCGCCAGGAGTTGGTCAATCAGCGCACCACCCTGGCCATGTCCCGGAAAACCGTGCGGGACAAGCAGAAGCAGATCATGAAGCTCACCGCCCGCCTGGAACGCACCGAGGAATCCGCACAGGAACGTGCCGACTCCTTGGCTGAGGTCAAACGCAAGCTCGACGACCACCACCGCATCGACACCAGCCTGCGCGCCAATATCGTCAGCCTGCAGCAGGCGATCGGCCACTGGCAGCTGATCACCTGCTGCGCGATGATGCTGATCGTCACATTCGTGGCGGCGGCGATATTCGTCCGCTAGACCTCGGTGCAGCGAACAAACCACGGTGGGCCGAGCACACGAATCCACTGCGGTGCGCGCGACCCGTGGGCAGGGCCGGATTCGTCACGCGCATGGCGCGACGTTGGGGTGCGTGTGCGACGGCGGGCCGCTTGTAGGACCGCCGTCGTCTGCCGCGGGCAGTTGGGTGTCAGGATGCCCAGGGGCCGATGCCGCCGACCTTGTCGATGCGGATGCGGGTGAGGAGTCCGGGCGGTGCGTTGTCCGGCGGGAACTTCACGCCCGGGCCGACCATGGTCTTGGCGAGTTCGGTGAGGAGTTCGGGCGCGCCGCCCTCGACGATGCGGGCGGTCCCGGTCACCGCTAGGTACGGTCGCATCACCTCGCCGCGTTCGGGGGACAGGATCGTCACCGAGACGCGCGGATCACGGCGGACGTTGCGGACCTTCTTGTATTCGGCGAGGTGCGCGGTGACGAGTTCGTCGCCGTCCGGCGTGGACTGCAGCGCCACCCAGACCACGGAAACCTGCGGGCTGCCGTCGGGGTTGACCGTAACAAGCGTGGCATCGGCGCCGGAGCCGATGAGTGCGCGAGCGTCGTCGTCGAGTTTCATGTGTTGTTGCAACCCCTGATCGAGGCTTTCATTCCCGATGACCGTCGCTGATCGCGCTCACCGCAGGTACGGCTTCCAGCGAGCCGCAATTCGGCCGCGCCGCCTGCAGCGATGTCGAACAGGCGATCGCGCTGTACGCGGCGCTGACCTCACTCGGCGCGTGGTGTGTCGATCGTGCGACAAGCGGCGTGCGGCGTACCGATCACGCGACAAACGCGAATGGCGGTCAAATGCATGACCTGGCCGAGGCGCAGGGCCGATATGCCGCCGAGCGTGCCGAAGTGGGCTATCCGCGACAACCCGCTCCGCGCAAACTCACCGACCCTCGATCAATCGGAACGGCGCACGGTCCCAACGCCATTCGTTGCGCAGGACCACCGCGACGAAGTCGAGCAGGTCCATCTCGACCTCCGCGCGCAGCTGCTGCACGGCGGGCCAATACACCGGCCCCCGCTCGACCAGCTCCCGCAGTCGGTTCTCGACTTGCCCATTCACCTTGCACCGCAACAGGTCCGGAATCCCGATCCGACTGCCGGTCCACACGAGCCAGCCCCACCCGTTGGCATGCGCCTGTGCGCGGCCGGCCGCGGACTTGACCCGATTGATATGGAAGCCGACATGTCCCAGCGGCTGGACATCGATCAGCACCACCCGGCGATCCGTCAGCCGCGCGACGATGCTCGGGTAGAAGATCCGTTCCGAGTCATCCATCTCGTAGGCAACGGCATTCGGTTGCTCCTGGAACGTCTCGACCAGACCACTCGCATTCAACGTCCGCAGCAGCCGAGCCTCCAGTCCGGAGTCGAACCCGACATCACGCCCGACCTTGTCCAGATAGAACCGCCCGCGCCCTTCGTCATCACCGTCCAGCGTGCGCGCCGATTCGATCGGCAGGGGAGCGGGCGCTTTTCCATCGTTCGGCCAATCAACCTGTCCCAACCACGAATTCACCTCGCCGGTCGCCAACGGCTCCGCATTGTGCAGCTTCGCCAACCGCCGATTCGTCTTCTTCTGCCACGCCATGATCCGTTGCATGACGAAGCCCGCGACCCGCTTCGCATCCGCACCCGCGTGCCCCGCCAACCGCAGCTTCACATACGACAACTCATTGGCCGCCAGATCGGTATCCGTCGCATACGTCTCGACCAGCAACGCCCGCACCAACTGTTGATCGCGCGCCCCCACCGGATACCGCGCCGCGAATACCCCCGCCGCCCGATGTCCACTCAACTGTGCTTCCCGCAGAATCTGCGCCACCGCCCGGGTGTGCAACTGCCGAACTCGATCCCGCGACACGTCGTATCGCGCCCCAATTCGCGCCAATGTCTCCGGCGCCTCCCCGCTCACCCCCAGCCGAAACCCCACGATCTCGGCATCCCGCCGCTTCCGATCCCCCCGCATCTCGATCAATTCCCCCAACAACTCATTGATCTCCTCGATCCCGAACGACACATCCCCCTCGATGTCATCGAGTAGCTCGGGATCCACCTCGGGCCGCTCTTCGCCGCTGGCCGCACTGGTTGTCACACTGCACCCCTGACCCCGACTCGGCTCCACAACCCTGTGCGCCAAAGCCTAACCCCGCCCACCGACACCAACCCCGAATCACGCCCGCCCACCAGGTTTCCGGGCGGGCGCGTCCACCACCTACCGGGCGGTGCAGGAACCACGACGGCTCGGCGCCGCCGCATTCGTAGTCGTTCCACCCCTCGTTGACCAAGTTTCGAGTGCTCCGAACGGCACGAACCCGATGCTGCCGATCAGACATCTCACGGAGCCTTCACGAAGATCTCACGCCACGTCAAGATCGTTTTGCAGGTGACGTTTTACCACAATTGGTGGGACGACAAGATCATCTAGCCCGTACTGTGATCGCCCGGGGCGAACGTCCGCCCCCTCGATGAAAGGAACCATGCGTACCTTCAGTCTTGCCACCGCCGCAACCGGAATCGCCGCCGCGGTGATCGCGCTGACCGGACCGGGAACCGCGGCCGCCGCCACCTCCGCCGCCGCCACCGGCGGCCCGGAGAAGATCGCCGTATCGGTGCAAAAGGACGAAAGTAACTGGTCCGGAACCGTGTTGGTCGACGGAAATTTGCAGCCCGCGATCCTCACCCCCGACAAACCGTCGGCCGAACTCACCGGCATCACCCCGGGAAACCACCAGGTAGCGATCTACCTCTACATCGGCGAAGGCCCCGACAACACCGTCAACACCCCCGCCGTCGAGGTTCTCAACGAACAAGTAGAAGTCACCGCGGCCACCGACGCCGGCTCGGGTAGCGGCGCCCCCCGCGAGGAATAAGCCGTACCGTGACCCGAATCCTGCGCCATTCGACCGGCGCAGGATTCGGTGATCCGCCGCGGTGCCGCCGGAGCAGGCGCCGCGCCAGTTGATCGGCCAGGACACGGCGTGGGGTGCCAGTGAAGCGGCGCTGAAACGTCCACCGACGAACGACTGCTATCCAGCGGAAGGAGTCCGAGAACACCGCTCAGGAATTCAACAGGGTGGTTCAAGGCTCGAGCGCGCCGGCTCGTCCGCGATGAGAGCCGCCAACAGGTGACGTGCCAGTTCCCGAGGCGCTGTCCCCGGGTCGAGCATCTCTTCGATCGCCAAGCCGTTCGCCACTCCCAGGACGATGAAGGCGAGCGAACGCGCGGATGCGGCAGAGCGAATGCTCCCGGAGTTCAAAGCCCGTTGGAGCTCGTCGGCGACGGCTTGATGCAGTTCCCGGCGACGTACCAAGAATCTCGCGTGCGTGTCCGGATCGCGCATGGCGCGTTGCCAGAACTCTAGGAACAGCAGCTGCCAGTCGCGGTTGTCAGGGACCGAGTCGAGAAGATGTTGGGCTATCAGGTCAGCGACATCGCGGGCCTCGTCGAGTTCGGATACGAGCCCTTTGAAAATCGCCACACGCTCGGCGACCTGCTGGTCCATCAGCGCGAAGAAGAGCTCGTCCTTGCTCGCGAAGTTCGAGTAGACGGCGCCCTTGGTGAAGCCGGCCGCCTGCGCGACGTCATCGATAGTGGCCACGGCGAAACCGCGTTCGGCGAAGACGGTTGCCGCAGCCCGCAGTACGCGTTCGCGTACCTCAGCTCGCGGAGTTCTTCGCCGAGGTGGCAGCCCCGCGTCGTCTGCCTGCGTCATCATCGGCTGAGTTTACCGAGGGGAAATCGCCTGAACCGTTGACAGGGTGACGAGGGGTACCTAATCTCGATACTCATCAGTATCGAGATGCTTCTCGATACTCACGATCGCGATCAGTCGGAGAGCCAATGGAGCCGTACGAGCTCGTCGTCAAGGGCGGCATGGTCTTCGACGGGACGGTCGATGAGCCGACTCTGGCTGATGTCGGTGTGCGAGACGGACGGGTCGTAGCGATCAGCGCGGCGCCCCTTGTGTCGGGGTCGGCCAGGGTGATCGACGCTTGCGGGAAGTGGGTCACTCCTGGTCTGGTCGATGTGCACACGCACTACGACGCCGAGGTGCTGGTGAGCCCGGGCATTGGGGAGTCGGTCCGTCACGGGGTAACCACAGTCATCATCGGTAACTGCTCGTTGTCGACGGTGTACGCCGACGCAGAGGACTGCGCCGACATTTTCGCCCGGGTCGAGGCGCTGCCCTGGGACGCCGTCCACGGTGCCGTGCAGAAACACCGCAGCTGGGACGATCCGCGTTCCTACATCAAGGCTATCGAGTCGCGGCCACTCGGCCTGAACGTGGCCGCGCTGATCGGCCACTCGGACATCCGCGTCGCTGCGATGGGACTGGCCCGCTCGGTCGATGGGTCGAAACCGACCGATCGCGAGCTCAGCCAGATGATTGCCATGCTCAGGGAAGCCTTGGACGCCGGTTTCCTCGGCCTTTCTACTATTCGTAGCTCATTCTCAAAGGTGGCGGGTGCCCGGCACCCGGCGCGGCAGCTCCCCTCGACGTACGCGGACTGGCGGGAGTACCGGGCGCTGAACGACCTGCTGCGCGCGTGGGGTCGCATCCACCAATGCACACCGAACCTGACTAGGCGCGCCGAGGTCGCGCGGTTCTTTGCTCAGAGTTCGGGGCGGCTGCACCGCAAACCCTTGAAGACGACTCTCATCGCCGCTCTTGATATTTCGGCGGACCGAAAGACCATCTGGGCGGCACTTGCCAGCGCTTGGATGGCGAATCGGACTCTCGGTGCGGACTTCCGCTTCCAGCATCTGCCGGTTCCGTTCCTGATGTATGGCGACGGAATTGACCTCGTAGTCTTCGAGGAGTTCGGGTCCGGAGAGGCGGCGCTCAACATCCGCGACGAAATCGGACGTGGAGCACTGCTTGTGGACGAGGACTTCCGCAGACGTTTCCGCAAGGACATGACCAAGCGCTTCAGCCCCCGTGTCTGGCACCGGGACCTGAGTCGCGCGCACATCACCGAATGCCCCGATACGAGTCTTGTGGGGCTTTCGTTCGCCGCCATCGCTGAGACGCGACGTGTACACCCGGCCGATGCGTTCCTCGACCTTGTGGTCGAGCACGGCTCGCAACTGCGCTGGCGGACCGTCGTCGGGAACGATCGTCCCGAGGTGCTCAACAGAGTGGCGAATTCACCTTCGATCCAGATGGGGTTCAACGACTCTGGAGCGCACCTGCGCAACATGGCGTTCTACAACTCTGGTTTGCGGATGCTCGCCCGCGCCTGGGACGCGCAGCGGAACGGGCGGCCCTTCATGACGACGGCGCAAGTGGTACACCGGCTGACCGCAGAGCTGGGGGAGTGGTATGGCATCGATGCGGGCGCACTTCGGATCGGGTCCCGAGCCGACATCGCGGTGATCGATCCCGCAGGGCTCGTCGAGGCCGGTGACGACTATTCCGAGACTCCGATGCCCGAGTTCGGGGGGATGTCGCGCATGGTGAACCGCAACGACGGGGCTGTCGCGGCGACGATCGTGAACGGACACGTGGTCTACGAGTACGGCACGTTTGCCGACGGCTTCGGTCGAACCGTGCACGCCGGGACGTTCCTGCGCGCGCGATGAATCCAGCGAGTCAGCGACTCGGAGCTGAAGCCGACGTCATCACCGAGACAGCTGTCCCAGTGGATGGCGATTGCCATCGCGGCAGTGCTGCCTAACTGCCACTCACGTCGCTGACGGCTGGTTTCCGTTGCCGACCAACAAGTTTCAAGAGAGGAATCCGCCCGATGGATCCTGTCATCATCGAGTGTGCGATAAACGGCACCGCGTCCAAGGCAGTCAATCCACACGTCCCTACGGAGCCGGCGGAGATTGCGGCTGATGCCTTGGCCTGCATCGAGGCCGGAGCGGCCATCATCCACAACCACATCGATCGTTATGGCGTCAGCGAGGAGGAAGCGGCGCAGCGTTACCTCGAGGGCTGGCGGCCGGTGTGGGAAGCTCGCCCCGACGCGCTGATCTACCCGACCGTCCACTTCGGGGCGTCGATCAACTACGAACACCTCGTCCCACTCGCCGCCGCAGGAATGCGGGTAGGGCTTACCGACCCGGGCTCTGTGAATCTTGGTGGAGCCGACGCCGACGGCATACCCCAGGGGGATTTCGTCTACAGCAATACCTTCGCATCGATTGGTCGAGCGTTCGAGATCTGTCGTAACGAGCAGCTCGGCCCCAGCTTGGCTATCTACGAGCCGGGCTTCCTACGCGCCACGCTGGCGTGGTGGCGCAGTGGCCAGCTTCCCCCGGGGGCGATGGTCAAACTGTATTTCTCCACTGAGCGCGGTTATCTGGGTGCGCCATTCGGGCTTCCGCCCACAGTTCGGGCCCTTGATGTCTACCTCGAGTTGCTCGAGGGCTGCCACATCCCGTGGGCGGTGTCCGTGGTCGGCGGCGATCTGGTCTCGAGCGATATTGCGCGCGCCGCGCTCGCACAGGGCGGCCATCTCCATGTTGGACTCGAGTTTTATGGTGGTGACCGCACGCCGAGCAATCCCGTCCTGGTCGCCGAAGCGGCAGCCCTTTGTAGGGAGATGGGCCGTACGGTGGCAACCCCAGATCAAGCGGCCGGGATCCTCGGCCTTCCTAAAGGATGCCCGTGAGCAGGTTCGTCCTAGTCCACGGTGCCCGACAGGCAACCATTGCCGGCGTTGTCTTCGAAGCTCTGATGCGCGGGAGTCACACCGTGGTGGTTATCGAGCGATGACATGGTTCGCCCATCACGTCCTCGCTGCGTCTATCGCGGCAATTGTGCTACCGCAATCGCGGCGCCAGCCAATTGGGGCCAAATGGCGTCGCCCAGGTACTCGGGCGTGCCTGGGCACCCGTGCTGCAGCCAGTCGATGATGGTGCCGAGCAAGGCTCCGGCAAGGAACGCCGACGCGGGGTCATAGGGGACCTCGGATGGGTCGTCCGCGTGGGTATCCGCGCTGCTACCAGCAACGTTGACATGGATTGCCACCACAAGCCTCTGATGCAACCGGTTGATCATTCGAGCGCTGCCTTCGGTGCCGAGCAGTGCGTGGTAGAGGCGGGCGTTGGCCGCGACATGAGCGAATACGTCGACCAAAGATTCGCGCGCTCGGCGCTCCTCTGTCGCGGTCGCCGCACGGTTCAGCGCGAATACCGGTGTGGCGGCGATCAACTCGTCGAACATCTGTGTACACGCTGCGTCGGCCAGGTTGTGAACGTCGCTGTAGTGCTCATAGAAGGTCGAGCGGTTCACATCGGCACGCGCGGTGATGTCGGATACGGAGATCTGAGCCAGGTGGTGCTCGGAGATCAGGGACAGCAGCGCGGCCTCCAAGGCTGCACGCGTTCGGCGCGAGCGTCGGTCGAAAACCTGTTGAGCACCCATGGGTGCAGTGTAGTGTGCGAGACACTCGATGGTTAAACAACAAGTGTTGGATAACTGGTCGACCAGCGATGGCGACCGGACGTTTCTGTCGGGCGCGAATGCTCATAGGTGGGACGTAGTCGAAGTGGAGATGAAGATGCAGCAGGTCGTGGTGGTCATCGGAGTCGGCGGCATGGGGCGGGAGATCGCCCGCCGCATCGGCCCCGGCAGACATGTCCTGATCGCCGACTTCAGTGCGGAAGTCTTGGAGTCGGCTACCCGCCAACTCGAGAGTGACGGGTATCAGGTGACCGCTCAGCCCGTGGATGTGTCTTCGCGTGAATCCGTTGCGGCCCTCGCTCGACGGGCCATGGAGCTGGGCACGGTGCGCTCAGTGGTGCACACCGCGGGGCTATCGCCTGTGCAGGCACCGATCGAGGCGATTCTCAGGGTGGACCTTCTAGGAGTGGCCCTAGTTCTAGAGGAGTTCGCGGGGGTTGTTGCTCCGGGCGGGGCGGGTGTCGTGATCTCGAGTATGGCTGGTTACGGGTACCCCGGCCTTTCTTCCGCCGAGGCGCTTCAGCTGGCGACAACGCCGGCCGACCAGTTGCTGGCGCTCGAGATCGCCAACGCTGATAACTTCCCGGCACCGGCGCTCGCCTACGCGTTCGCGAAGCGCGCCAACCAGCTACGAGTGCAGTCGGCGAGCACCAGCTGGGGCGCGAAGGACGCGCGGATCAACTCCATCAGCCCTGGTGTGATCGCCACTGCGATGGGACAAGCCGAACTCGACGGTGAGCACGGTGCCATTATGCGAACGATGATCGAGAGCTCGAATGCTAAATCCGTAGGAACTGCCGCCGACATCGCGGCGGCCGCCGAGTTCCTGCTCGGCCCGGCTGCCTCCTTCATCTCAGGGATCGACTTGCTGGTCGACGGCGGCGTGATCGCCGCAGCCATGACCGGCAACATCAATGCAGTCAGCGAGGTGGGTTGATCCATCATGAGCGAGTTCTTCTCGGGTGAAGGGTTTCATCCAAACCTGCGCAGGCGAGCACGATTCGTGCCACGGCAGGCTGTGTCGGAGGCAACTTTGCCGATTGTCCGCCGACTGCACGCGTTGTCAGGCTGGCGACGCCCTAGCGGTGTAGAAGTGGTGTCGATCAGCCGCGAGGTTCGGGTCAGGGTGCATCGCCCGGCGCGCTCGACGGGTCCTGTACCTGGGTTGCTGTGGATTCATGGTGGCGGGTTTGTGATCGGTCGTGCACAGCAGGACGATGCTCTGTGCAGTCGGTTCGCGAACAAACTCGGGATCCTGGTGGCCGCCGTCGACTATCGACTTGCCCCGGAGCACCCCTTCCCGGAACCACTGGAAGACTGTTACAGCGCGCTGAACTGGCTGGCCGGCCATCACGAGATCGACCCGACGCGGCTGGCGATCGGCGGGGCCAGCGCAGGAGGTGGGTTGGCCGCCGCGCTCGCGCTGCTGGTTCGCGACCGCGGACCGATCACCCCTGCACTGCAATTGCTGCTCTATCCGATGCTCGATGATCGGACAGTCGCTCGCGCCGAAGTCGCCGACCGCTACCGACTGTGGAACGCGCGAAGCAACCGCTGGGGATGGGCGTCCTACCTGGGCGACGCAGACCCCGCCCTCGCAGTCCCCGCGCGGAACGACGATCTGACCGGCGTCGCCCCCGCCTGGATCGGCGTCGGCACCTACGACCTGTTTCACGACGAAGTCCTCACCTATGCCCAACGACTGCGCGCGGCCGGTGTCGAGTGCGATGTCGAGGTCGTCGCAGGCGCCTTCCACGCCTTCGACCTGATCGCACCTTCCGCTCCCATATCCCGGTCGTTCTTCGCACGTCAATGCGAGAGCCTGTTAACAGCATTCGATGCGGGACGCGGTCCCGCAGAATGAGCAGTGAAGCCGTACGCGCGTAAAGAGGTTGGTCACTGGACCACTCATGCCAATGCATGCACGAAAACTCCCGACTACTGTACTCACGCGGGCACCGCGCCTACCCGCTGACCGCGCTCATGTCCGGGTCGACGCGGCGTAGCGCGGATGCCAGCCATTCAGTCCGGCGGTGCTCTACAGGCATCGCCGCCAGGCCGTCCGTGGCTTCCTCGATCGCATGGGCCGTGTCCCCCAACAAGGACAGAACACCACCGCGTTGCACCGCACCGAATCCGGGAGTCCACCAGTACATTGCTTCCGGCGGTTCGACGCCGTGCGCCGCTTCGGTCGCCGAGTCCGCGTCGGCCAGGGCCACCCGGGCTTTCTGCGTCTCCCCGCGCGCGGCCAGCAGCTCCGCCCGCCGCATCCTTGCGTAGGCGATCAGGACGGGATGCGCGCCACGGACGGCCAGCGCGGCGTCCGAGAGGGCGATCACTTCGCCGTAGTCCCCTGTCGCACTCCAAGCCACGTATCCGGCGAAACCGAGGCTATGGACGAGCCGGTCCGGGTCGCGGGACTCCGCCGCCAGGTCCACTGCCGTGGACAGGCTTCGCCGCGCAGCGGTGTCCGCCCCTACCGCGTGTTCGAGCCAACCCCGGTACTGCGTGATCTCGGAGGCGAGCGCCGCCGCCTCCGTTCGCGCCGTTCGCGCCTCACGGGCGAACTGCACGGTCATGGCGGACATGCCGCGCACGGCCGGAAGTACCGCCCGCGCACCGGCCGCGTCCTCGATCCGCCGAGTAGACGAGAGCATCGTGGCGACGTCCGCCAGGGCGCTGGCGTCCACGCTCGCGGCCGATCTCGTTGCGGCAGTGAGGCGGCCCAGGTCCGTTGTCCCCAGCACCCTCTCGTAGGCGGCGGTCACCCCAGCGGGCACCGGGCGTTGTCCGGTCTCGATCAGGGACAGGTACGCCTTGCTGTAGAAGGTCCGTTCCGCCATCCCGCGCAGGGAAATGCCCGCCGCCTCGCGGGCGGCACGCATGAGTGCCCCGGTTTCCACCACTCCAGCGTAACGGGGCTGTAGACGCATGTGGACGGCGAAACCGTAGGAGCGCCAACTGTCCACACATAGCGTCAATTTCAGCACCGCCGCCGGGTCGACGCTGGTCCTCGGCGGCGGGTGCCTACCAGCGACAGGGGACAGAAGGCAGGGGAATGGACGCGCTCGGATGGATAGACCCGTGTTCACCGACACCGGATTGGGACACGGCACAGGTACGCCGTTTGGCGCGGCGGTTGGGATACCCACTGCGGTTTGCCGATCCGACTTCCGTGCTCGGTCTGGTCGAGCAGGTCGAGTCCTCGGGGGCCGAGGTGGTCTTGCTGCCGTCCTCAGCGCACGTGGACGCGCTGACGCTGCATCGGTTGATGTCGGTTGCCGACGTCGAATGTGCCACGCCGCGTGCGTCGTTCGGCCGCTGGTCGGCACTCGGCGGGGTGCGCCGATGAGCGCGACGCAAGCCGGTCTTGTGTTCGTGATAGCGCTACCGCTGGCCGTCGTCGTCGCAATGATCTTCTGGCCATCCGACTACGACGAATGAAGTAGACACGGCGGCAACAGGTTTCGCGTGCGGTGTGCGCGCATCCGGCTCCGGCCGTGTTAGCGAATCTCTGAGGTCCTTTGGACGGGATGAACGGAACCCTTACGCGCTGGCGAGCTTCTGTTCGAGAATCCAGGCGTCGATGTCGTGTTCGTCGTAGAACCGGCGGCGGCCGATCTTGAACGAGCGCGGGCCGCGTCCTTCTCCCCGCCAATTGATCAGCGTCTGCGGGTGCACGCGCAGGCGGGCGGCGGTCTCGGCGGGGGTCAGTAGAGCTGACATCTCGTGTGCTCCGTTGGGTTGAAGGTTGGTTGGTTGGCTGGACAAAGCCCCAGATGCGGGATTGCGGCAATCGGCACGATGTCTTGTGTTGTGTTGCAGCGCAGTGCTTTTGCATGACTGCCTCTAACAGTTCTCGCGTGTCGGCTACCCGCAATACATCGGAGAACCCCCAAACGCTTGTGGCGGGACGAGCGGACGCAGTATGCCCGGACTTCCTTTCGATCTCGATGCCCTGCACGTGCGGGTGTTCGAGGCGTACACCGATGTCAACGGCAAGTTGGTATTGGGTCTGCCCAAGGGGGACAAGAAGCGAACTCTCGATCTCGTACCCGTCTTGGTCGATGAACTCCGCGTGCACGTCGAGGGCAAGCCCGCCGCCGCGCTGGTGTTCACCGCCGCGACTGGCGGAACGATCCGGCAGACCAACTGGAACAAGCGGGTGTCGCACCCCGCCGGGAAGCTGGCCGGGCTGTATCTCGACGACGACGGCGAAACCGAACTCACCGTGCACGACTTGCGGCACACGTTCGCGAGTCTGTGCGCGTCGGCGGGTATCTCATCGCGGTACATCGCTGAGTGGATGGGCCACGCATCCACGGCGATCACGGAATCGGTCTACATCGACCTGTTCCCGAAGGACCTCGAGGCGCACGCTGCGCTACTCGGTGCGGCCATGTCGAATGGCTCGAAGTAGCTCGGAGTTGTTCCCGCTAGCCCGGAGTTACTCAACCTTGTGTGTGCTGAGCGTGTGTTCGGAGGCTGAAAAACAGAAGAGGCACCCTCTGAGTTTCCTCAGAAAGTGCCTCTAACCTGGTACTACGGTGGTGCGCGATACTGGGATTGAACCAGTGACCTCTTCCGTGTCAGGGAAGCGCTCTCCCGCTGAGCTAATCGCGCGAGGTGGAGACGGGAATCGAACCCGTGTGCACGGCTTTGCAGGCCGTTGCCTCACCACTCGGCCACTCCACCGTGCGAAGGGGGAAGGCTGGAATTACTGCCTGGCCCTACTCCTCGAGCGGATGACGGGATTCGAACCCGCGACCCTCACCTTGGCAAGGTGATGCGCTACCAGCTGCGCTACATCCGCATTTGCATCTCCGGGGGCTCGCTGCCCTCCGTGGTGCGAGACAGAACATTAGCCGACGTTCGGCGCAACCTACAAATCCGCTGGTAGAACGGCCTGAAGTTGAATTACACGGGTGTCGTTCGGAAGCCTCGATCAGGTCCGCTCGGTTGTCGCCGGCCCTGGATCGTGGCCAGTTGGCCCGACGCCGCCCATCCGACGTCGGAAATCCGCACCCGATACGGCCCGATGAAGGTGCGGCTGTCACTGCGTGCGCCATGGGTGCGCGACTCCCCGCGCTCACGGCGGTCGCGTCCATGTGCGGTTCGTGCAGCACACCGGACCCGCTGGGAACCATGGCAATTCGCCGAGCGCGCCAGCGAAATCAACCCGAGAAATCCGGAGCCCAGCACCTGCGGGGTGGCGATTTGGTGGGACGCCGGTGGTGCGTGCTAAGGTTCCATCTCGTTCGAACGAGCGCTCCGCGCCGGTCGGACACCAACTTTGGTCCCATAGCTCAGCGGGAGAGCGTCCGCCTCACACGCGGAAGGTCGCTGGTTCGAAACCAGCTGGGACCACTCCATCCCCTCGCCATATCACCTGGTCGAGGGGATTTTCATCCCATTGACCTGGGGACATGTCGCCGTGTTCGACCGCCATTGTCTGCCGATATCCGCGCGTTGGGGCACACTCGGGGCACGGGGTCGATGGTGATCGACCCCACGACGGGCTTGTTTTCACCCCGAGGTACGCGGACGTGATCAGGTCTGCGGAGTCGATCGCCCGCGAGCGTGGCGACGGCTATGTCGGGGTGGAACATCTGATGCTCGCCATCCTCGACGACGCGGACTCGGTCCCAACTCAGAAACTTCGATTCATGGGCATCGCCCCGGACCAGATCACAGCAGTTCTGACCGCGACGATGGACAGCGATCGCTTCAAGGAAGTGCGGAGCCGTGCCCGGTTTCTCGATGGCCGGGTGGTCGAACATTTCCCGGACGGGCGGGTCGTCACCGAACATCCAGACGGCACAGTCACCGAGCACCATGAGCCGCCGAGCTGAGTCCTGAAATGCCGAGAGCGCCCCGCCTCCGAGTGGACCCAAGCCACAAGGACGAAGGCGGGGCGCTTTTCTGTCAGACAGACCGGTTAGTCTGCGCTCGTAGCGATCAGTGCGGGAGATCTAGTCCATAACGACGAAATCGCTTGCGAGAACTGGGGGTACGACGATGATGCGAGGTCAGCGCACCAGTTCTTGCTCGCCCCCGAACACATCGCGAGTTGGTTCTCACTGTCCGCGCTCTCGGCTAGCGAGGGAAGTTCAGGCGGCTGCCTCAGTCTCGACTTCTGGTTCGGATCCGCGCGATGACCATGCGCAGCGGGGTGAGGTGGATGCCCTGGGTGGCTAGGTGGCGGCGCGTCTTTGCGCGGGTGACGAGGACCCCGATGCCGGCGATGACCCAGATCGGGTATTGGAGCAGCCACGCCGAGCGGAAGGCGTCGAAGCCGTAGCCGCCGGCGTGCTCGAGTACGAGCCCGATGGCTTCGATGAGGGTGAGGGTGGCGAGGAACCCGCCGATGTTGACCATCCCCTGGGCGGTGCCGAGGCTGGTGTTCGGGGCGAACATGCGGGCGACGTCGAATCCGATCATCGAGCCAGGACCGCCGACCGAGATGACGACCACCAGCAAGGCGAGCAGCCAGACCGGTGCCGGGTCATCGAGGGCGAGCACCACCGTCCACACCGTGGCGTTGGCGCTCATGATCGTCAGCACCAGCCAGGACCGGCGAAGCGGATAGCGGGCGCTGAGGACACCCAATACCGGTCCGGCGACCATTGCCGCGCAGACCGACACGGTCAGCAAGACCCCGGCGACCGGCTGCGACAGGCCTTGTGCGGATACCAGATACGGAATGCCCCACATGAGGGCGAAGGTGGTGATGGAGAACTGGGTCCCCATATGGCTGAAGAACCCGAGCCGGGTGCCCGGATGCAGCCACACCTTCCGGATCTGGGCACCGATCTCGCGCAGCCCGGCGGGTACGACCCGGATATCCTGACCCGGTGGTGCGTTGCGGATGACGGCGGTGGCCAGCACCGCGAACAGCATCCCGACAGCGGCCGCGGACAGGTACGCGGGGGTCCATCCGGCCGAGTGCAGGAGCGCGAGGAATGGGATGGCGGACAGTATCTGGCCGAGTTGCCCGAGCTGGCCGGTCAATTGCGAAATGAGCGGGACCCGCCGGGCCGGGAACCATTGCGGGACCAGGCGTAGCACCGAGATGAAGGTCAACGCGTCGCCGGTGCCGACCAGGATCCGGCCCGCGATCGCGAGCGGAAGCAGCTCCGCGGATGCCAGCAGAGTCTGGCCCAGGGCCATGATCGCGGCACCCGTGCCGATCATGGCCCTGGCTCCGAGGCGGTCCAGCAGTAACCCGGCCGGGATCTGCATGGCGGCGTAGACGACCACCTGGAGTACGACGAATCCGGACAGGGTTGCGGGGCCGACTTGGAAACGATCGGCCGCGGCCAGGCCGGATACCCCGAATGAGGTGCGCTGCAGCACCGCGATCAGGTAGGCGGCGACGCCACAGCCCCAGATCAGGTACGCGCGTCGCATGTTCACCAGCGCAGCGTAGGCGCCGCCCGATCCAGGGCCGAGCTCAGGCGTTCTGGGGGAAGCCGAGATTCAGCCCGCCGTGGCTGGGATCGAGCCAGCGGCTGGTGATCGCCTTGGCGCGGGTGAAGAACTGGACTCCTTCGGTGCCGTGGGCGTGGGTGTCGCCGAACAGTGAGTTCTTCCACCCGCCGAAGCTGTAGTAGGCCATGGGGACCGGGATGGGCACGTTGATGCCGACCATGCCGACCTCGACCTCGTTCTGGAAACGGCGAGCCGCGCCACCGTCGTTGGTGAAAATGGCGGTGCCGTTGCCGTAGGGGTTGCTGTTGATCAGATCGAGGGCTCGGTCGTAGCTGTCGACCCGGACGACCGAGAGCACCGGCCCGAAGATCTCGTCGCGGTAGGCGCTCATATCGGGTGTGACATGGTCGACGAGGGTGGGGCCGAGCCAGAAGCCTTGGGACACATCGATCTCGGTCCCGCCGTCGCCGGTGGCTCCGCGTCCGTCGACGACGATAGTGGCGCCGTCGGCGTCGGCGGCATCGATGTAGCCACTGACGCGGTCACGGTGGGCGGCGGTGACCAGCGGACCCATATCGGCTTCGGTGCGGCCGTCGCCGGTGCGCAGGGTCCTGGTGCGTTCGGCGATCTTCACGACGAGATCGTCGGCGATGTCACCGACGGCGACGGCGACCGAGATCGCCATGCAGCGCTCGCCCGCCGAGCCGAAACCGGCGTTGACCATGGCGTCGGCGGCCAGGTCCAGATCGGCGTCGGGCAGGATGACGGCGTGGTTCTTGGCCCCGCCGAGCGCCTGCACTCGCTTACCCGCCGCAGTGCCGGTCGAGTAGACGTACTGGGCGATCGGGGTGGAGCCGACGAAGGACACCGCCTTGATCGCCGGGTTGGTGAGCAGTTCGTCGACGGCGGTCTTATCGCCCTGCACGACATTGAAAATGCCTGGGGGAAGGCCCGCTTCGGCCCACAGCTGGGCGATCCACAGCGCTGCCGAGGGATCCTTCTCGCTCGGCTTCAGGACGACGGTGTTCCCGGCGGCGATGGCGAGGGGGAAGAACCACATCGGCACCATGGCCGGAAAGTTGAACGGCGAGATGATCGCGACCGGGCCCAGCGGAGCGCGCAGCGAGTAGACATCGACGCGGGTGGACGCGTTTTCGGTGAACCCGCCCTTGAGTAGATGTGGTATGCCGCAAGCGAATTCGACCACTTCCTGGCCGCGGGTGACCTCACCGAGGGCATCGGAGAGCACCTTGCCGTGTTCGGCGGTGATGATCGCGGCCAATTCTGGCTTGCGGGCGTTGAGCAGTTCGCGGAATCGGAACAGGATCGCGGTGCGCTTGGCCAGCGAGGTGTCGCGCCAGTCGGGGAACGCCGCGGTGGCGGCGTCGATGGCGGTGCGAACGTCGGCGACATCGGCCATGCGCACCGCTCCCGTGACCTGTCCGGTGGCGGGATTGGTGACCGGCGCGGTGACCGAAGATGTTCCGGCGAAGGGTTTTCCGTCGACCCAGTGGCCGATTTCGGTGGTGACAGTCATGATTCCTCGTGGTGGGCGTCAGGCGCGGTGGCGCGCGATGTAGTCGGTCATGGTCTTGTGCTGGTAGCGGGACACGTCCTCGGCGCGCTCGTTCTCGGCGAACACGCTCGAAACCATGACGGTGTCGCGGTCGTAGAAGCCGATTTCGCCGAGCGTGCCGAAGAATTCGTCCCAGTCCAGATCTCCGTCGCCGATCTTGAGGTGCTGATGCACGCGTACTGGATTGCCCGGCGGGTTGGTGATGTAGCGCAATCCGTTGCTGCGGTGATGGTCCATGGTGTCGGCGACGTGGACCAGGCGCAGCACGTCGCCTGCGGTGCGGATGATCTCGGTCATATTGCCGCCCATGTGATAGGTGTGGCAGGCGACGTAGACCAGGCCGAAGTTGCGGCTGTTTATGCCGCGGATCATCCGGATCGCGTCGAGGCCGTCCTCGACGAAATCATCGGGGTGTGGGTCGATGAGAACATCGAGCCCCTCATGCTCGACGATCGGCACCAACTCCTCCATCGACCGGTAGAAGGCGCGTTCGGATTCCTCGGCCTTTTCGGGGCGGCCGGAGAATTCGGTGTTGATGCGCTGCACGCCGAGGTCGACAGTGATCTGGATGACGCGCTTCCAGTACCGGATCGCGGCCTCGCGGGCGTCGGGGTCCGGGCTGGACCAGCGCAGTACCGGCAGCACGGATGCGATGCCGACGCCGGCGTCCGAGCACGCCTTGCGGAACTTACGCACCAGATCGTCATCGGCCTTGGGGTGATTGAAGAATGGGATGAAGTCCTTGTGCGGAGTCAATTGCAGGTATTCATAACCACATTCGGCCACCACCCGCGGGAACTCCAGCAGCGAGTGCGTGCTGTGGAACGGGGTCGGATCCAGCGCGATCTTCACAGCCGCGCCTCCATGTCGTCGTGTACCGGGGCGGCCTGGTCGGCGAGCTCCACCGCCACCCGCTGACCGGACTCCAATGCGCGCACGCCCGCCTCGCAGACGGCGGTCGCCGCATAGCCGTCCCAGCTGCCGGGACCGGCTATGAAAACGTCGCCGCCGTCGGCGAAGCCGCGCCGAACGGCCGCGACCCAGGCGCGCAGCTCCTCGTCGTACGCCTCGGCGAAACGCTCCTTGAAGTTGGCGGTGATCCGCCCTCCCCACGTTCCATTCGAGTTCTTGCGGACCAGGCCGACGTCCGATCCGATAGTGGCACTGCCTTTTTCGCCGACCAGTTCGGTGCGTACCTCGTAGCCGACACCGGTGGTGACGAAGACCTCCGCCGTGACCAGCCTGCCGCTCTCGGTCTCGAACAGGGTCAGTTGCGGATCCCGCAGCCCCGCCGGGGCCTGGCTGTTCGAGGTCGGCGTGTGCACCGTGATGGCGGTGATCTCCTCGCCGAGTAGGAATCGGGCCGAATCGACCTCGTGCACCAGGGAATCGCGCACCATCATGGCGCTGTCGAAGCCCACGGGCACGGCCGGATTGCGGTGTGCGCAGTGCAGCAGCAGCGGTGCGCCGAAGTCACCGGCGTCGATGGCCTGCTTCAACTGCCGGTACTCCGGATCGAACCGGCGCATGAAGCCGACCTGGATCAGCTTGCGGCCCAACGACTGTTCGCGTCGCACCAACTCCAGCGACGAATGCACATCGGTGGTCATCGGTTTCTCGCACAACACCGGCTTGGCCACGTCGAGACAGGCGTGTAATTGCTCGGCGTGGGCGGGCCCGGGAGTGGCCAGCAGGACGGCGTCGACGTCGGGGTCGGCGATGGCGTCCAGCGCGTTGTCCACCACGCGGGCACCGGGCGCACCGGCGGCGACCTCGGCGGCCCGGGCGGGGGAGTAGTCGCTGATGACGGTGACCTGCGCGCCGCTGATCCGGTCGGTCAACCGGGCGACATGATCGGCGCCCATCAACCCGACACCGATCACCGCGACGCGCAGCTCAGCATTCTTCGAAGTAGCCATGACGAGTTCCTTTGCGCTTCAGCGGAATCGGACGGAAGGAATACCGCAGCCGCCCAGGTAGCTCCGGGTGCGCTGGGCGATGGGGAGCGGGACGTCGGTGGCGCAGGGGTAGAGGTCCTGCTCGACGATCGCGTAGATGTCCACGTTGAGGTTCTGGATCTCGGCCAGCAGGCTCGGCAGTTCTGGAATACCCAGCGGTGGTTCGATCATCGCGCCGAGCTTGACGGCCTCGCCGAACGGCAGGTCCTCGGCCTCGACCTTGGCGATCACCGTCGGGTCGACCTGCTTGAGGTGCAGATAGCCGATCCGCTCCGGATGGGCGCAGATGATCGCGATATTGTCGCCGCCGCAGTAGGCGATGTGACCGGTGTCCAGACACAGGGTGACGTGTTCAGGATCGGTGTCGGCGAGGAACCGCAAGACCTCGGTCTGGGTGCCGACGTGGCTGTCGGCATGGGGGTGGTACTGCAGTTTCACCCCGTACTGCTCGAACATGGCCTTGCCGAGCCGGTCGACTTCGCTTGTTTTGCGTTGCCACGCTTCGAGATTCAGCTCACGATCCTCGAGCACCGCACCGGTGGTGGGATCGCGCCACATCTCCGGAATGACCACCACGTGGCGGCCGCCGACCGCGGCGGTCAACGCGGCGACATCGGCGACCTGGTCCCACACATCGGTCCAGGAATTTGGTCGATGGAGGTGTTCGAAGACGGTGCCCGCCGACAGCGAGAGCCCGCGCGCGTCGAGCGCATCGCGCAGCTCCGCCGGATCAGTGGGCAGAAAGCCATAGGGCCCCAGTTCGATCCACTGATACCCTGCCGCGCTCACCTCATCGAGGAACTGGGTCGGGCTGACCTGGTTGGGGTCGTCTGGGAACCACACGCCCCAGGAATCGGGTGCGGACCCGACGCGGATAACGGGCCCGCCCGTCACCCGGTCACCGCCCCTCGTCGAATCGCTGTCCGAAGCTGAATTCATTTGGGGTCTCCTTCGATTTCGGTCGGTCGGATGAGGGGGCGCTGAATCTGTTTCCAGCCGTCGTAGACGGCCCGCGCGGCGCGGGTGGAGTCCAGGGTGGAGGTTTCTGCGACGGGCACGTCCCACCACGAATTGCTATCGGGCGCAGCTATTTTCGGGTCGGTCTCGACGTGGATCACGGTCGTGTGGTCGGCGGCCTTGGCGGTCTTCAGTGCGGTGGCGAACTCGTCGGCCGTGCGGGCGCGCAATACGTCCACGCCGAGACTGGCGGCATTCGCGGCGAGATCGACCGGAAGTACGTCACCGGCGAGTCGCCCTGTGTCGTCGCGGAAGCGGTAGTTCGTCCCGAATCGCTGCGAGCCCAGTGCCTGCGACAGCGAGCCGATGGACGCGAAGCCGTGGTTCTGCACCAGGACCACGATCAGTTTCAGGTTCTCCTGGACGGCGGTGACCAGTTCGGTGGCCATCATCAAGTAGCTGCCGTCGCCGACCATCACGATGACATCGCGGTCCGGGCAGGCCATGGCCGCGCCGACACCGCCCGCGATCTCGTAGCCCATGCACGAGTAGCCGTACTCGACGTGATAGCCCTTGCGGTCGCGGGTGCGCCATAGCTTGTGCAGGTCACCGGGCATCGAACCGGCCGCGCAGACCACCACGTCCCGTGGCTCCGACAGCGAATTCACCAACCCGATCACCGCGTTCTGGGTGAGCGCCGGTGCGCCGTCGGCGATGTTGACTCCTGACATCGATTCGGCGAAGGCCGCGTCTGTGGTGGCTTCCCACTCGGTTCGCAGTTCGGTGATCCGCGTGGCGTACTCTGCCGAAACCCGGTATGTCGCGAGCTCGCTGGTGAGCGCGGTCAGCGCCTCGCGCGCGTCGGCGACGACCGAAAGTCCGGACATCTTCACCGAATCCAGTACTGCCACATTGATATTGACGAAGCGCAGGTCCGGATTGTTGAACGCGGTGCGCGAGGCGGTGGTGAAATCGCTGTAGCGGGTGCCGATGCCGATCACCACGTCGGCGTCGGCGGCGAGCGCGTTCGCGGCGGTGGTGCCGGTGGACCCGATCGCGCCGACCGACTGCGGATGGTCGAAGGCCAGCGCGCCCTTGCCCGCCTGGCTCTGTCCCACCGGAATACCGGTGGTCGCACAGAATTCCGCGAGCGCGGCCGAGGCATCGGAATAGATCACGCCGCCGCCCGCGATGATCAGCGGGCGCCGCGCCGAGGCGATGATCCGGGCTGCCCGCTCGATGACCGAGCGTTCCGGCACGGGGCGTGCCACATGCCAAGTGCGCGGTGCGAATAGCGATTCCGGGAAATCGTATGCCTCGGCCTGGACATCCTGGGGGATAGCGACCGTCGCGGCACCGGTTTCCGCCGGATCGGTGAGCACCCGCATCGCCCCGAGTAGCGCCGAGGCGAGTTGTTCGGGTCGCCACACCCGGTCGAAGTAGCGTGAGAGTGGTTTGAACGCGTCGTTGACGGTGACATCACCGGCGCACGGCAGCTCCAGCTCCTGCAGCACCGGTGCACTGACCCGAGTCGCGAAGGTGTCCGAGGGCAGCAGCAGTACCGGCAGTCGGTTGATGGTGGCCAGCGCGGCGCCGGTGAGCATATTCGTCGATCCGGGACCGACGCTCGCGGTGACGGCCCAGGCGCGCAGCCGGTCGGTCATGCGCGCGTAGCCGACGGCGGTGTGCACCATTGCCTGTTCGTTGCGCCCCAGCACGTAGGGCAGCGTCGGCTCGTGGCCCGACTCGAGGGCGCTCACCTCGTCCTGCAGCAGGGCCTGGCCGAGGCCCGCGACATTACCGTGTCCGAAGATGCCGAAGCAGCCCGCGAAGAACTTGTGCCGCACGCCGTCGCGTTCGACGTACTGGTTGGCCAGGAACCGCACGACGGCCTGGGATACCGTGAGCCGCGCCGTGTCCTCGGTGTTCGGGGCGCGTCCCCCGGTGGTATTGATCGGACTCATCGTCGAGTCTCCTTCGTGCCCATGGGAAGTCGCGGATCGATCGGCATCTCGGCCCAGGTGCCGCGCACCCAGGTGTGGGCCGGGTCGTCGCAGATCCGCCAGGCCCGCTCCGGTCCCGGGCCCGCCATGATGTTCAGGTAATACATGTGGTAACCGGGCGCGGCGATGGACGGGCCGTGGTAACCGTGCGGCACCAGCACCACATCGCCGCCGCGGACCTCCTCGAGCACGTCGATGGGCCGCTCCGTGGTCCCGTACACCCGGTGGTAGCCGAATCCCGCTGGTGCTTGAGTGTCGGGATCATCTGCACCGCAGGCGAATTCGAAGTAGTAGATCTCCTCGAGCGGGGTTTCGGTTTCGGAGAGTTCGTCGTGCTTGTGCGCCGGATACGACGACCAGTTCCCGCCCGGAGTGATCACCTCGCAGGCGATGATCGAATCGGCCTCGAAGGTGTCGGCGGTCGCGAAGTTGTGCACCTGCCTGCTGCAGTTGCCCGCGCCGCGCAGCTCCAGCGCGATATCGGCGGCGGGCACATAGCGGAAGGGCAGTTTCCGTTCGGCGCGCGCACCACCCAGAGCGAAGCGTCCACCGGTCGCGGTCGTCACGGTGAGCGAGCTGTCACGCCCGACATAGGCGAAGTCGGTGGGGCCATCGAAAACGCTGTCCCGCCCGGATAATTCGCACGATTCGCCACCGCTGGCCACGGTGGCCGAACCGGACAGCGGGACGATCACGAGCTCGTCGAGGCCGCTGTGCGTGCGGTGCGACTGCCCCGGGGCCAGTTCGATGACGTGCAGGCTGCAGTGATCCCAGCCCGCCGACTCCGGGGTGAGCGCGACGGAATAGGGCGGATGGGCGCTGCCCGCGGGGATGTAGTGCTTGCTGTGCACAGTGGTCACCGCACCAACGACACGGCGGTGTCGACGGCCCCGGCGATATCACCGTCGGGCGGATAGAGCAGTGTCCGGCCGACAATGAGCCCCCGGACTCCAGGCAGCGCAAGGGCTTTCGCCCAGCGCGCATAGGTTTCCTCGGGCGCGGTTTGCGGATCGCCGCCGAGCAGCAGCGTGGGCAGGGTAGTGGCGTCCATGACGCGTTCCATCTCCTCGACCACCGGCAGCTTCAGCCAGGTGTAGGCAGAGGTGGAACCCAGACCCTGGGCGATATGGATGCTCTTGATCACCGCGTCCGGTGACAGGTCGTTGACGACCCTGGTGCCCGGACCATCCGGGCGATGCGACATGAACGGCTCCAGCATCGCGATCAGCCCGAGCCCGGCCAGTTCATCGATGGCCGCAGCGCTGGCGGTCATCATCGATAGCGTGCCATGGTCGGTGAGATCGAACCGGTTGAGCATCTTCGCGCCGTTGAGACCTGCCGCCGCGGTGGCCCGCGGTGTGTACGCGGTCATCCGGTCGTCGATTTCGAAGTCCGCGCCCGCGAGGCCGCCGCGGTTCAGCGAGCTGAAGACCACCTTGTCCTCGAGTGCTCCGAGCAGCAGCAGATCCTCGATGATGTCGGCGGTGCCGAGTACACCGTCCACACCCGGCCGGTGCAGTGCTGTGACGAGCCGGTCCAGCAGATCCTTGCGACTGTTCATAGCGAAGGGGTCGCCCGAGGCCGACAGCGCACCGCGCGCCGGGTGATCGGCGGCGACGATCATCAGCCTGCCGTCGCCACGCACCAGTTCGCGCCGGGTCCGGGTCGCGAACGCACGGGCGATGGCGCCGGGATCGGCCGCACGCAACTCGGTCAGCTCGGTGTAGGACCCGACGGCCAGAGACGTCGATCGCGGGGTGATCGCAATGGTTTCGGTCATGGTCAAGCCTTTCCGGTGAGTGACAGCGCGAGCGCGGCATCGATCTCGTCGCGGATGGGCATGGCGGTGGAGCATTCGAGCCGGGATGCGACGATGGCGCCGGCAGCGTTCGCCCGACGCAGGATCGTCTCCAGGTCTGCGCCGGCGAGCAGTCCGTCGCACAGACTGCCGCCGAACGCGTCGCCCGCGCCGAGGCCGTTGCGCACCTCGACCGGGACGGGCGGGACCAGCACCGATTCGGAACGGGTCTTGCCCAGCACCCCGTCGGGCCCCTGTTTGACGATGGCCAGCTCGACGCCGAGGTCGAGCAGCGCGTCGGCGGCGCGATGCGGGTCGGTCTCGCCGACGGCGATGCGGCATTCCTCTTGGTTGCCGACCGCCACGGTGACCTGGGTCAACGCCCGTCGCACCTGCTCGCTCGCGGAGTTCTCATCGGCCCAGAACATCGGCCGGTAGTCGAGGTCGAGGACCGTCAGCGGCCTGCGAGCCCGGACCTCCCATGCCGCGAAATGTGCTGCGCGCGAAGGTTCTTGGGACAGCCCGGTGACGGTGGCCCACCAGACTCGCGCACTGCCGATGATGTCGGGGTCGACCTGGCCCGGGGTGATCTGTAGGTCGGGCGCGCTCGGCTCACGATAGAAGTAGAGCGGGAAGTGATCAGGCGGGAATATCTCACAGAATGTCACCGGAGTCGGGTAGCGATCGTTGGTCGCCACCAGGTCATCCGCGACGCCGAGCCGAGCCAGTTCGCGGCGAGCGAACCGGCCGAAGGGATCCTCGCCGACGGCCGACCACAATGCCGTGCGCCGACCCAGCCGCGCGGCCGCGACCGCGACATTGGCGGCGCTGCCGCCGAGGAATTTGCCGAAGGTCTCGACGTCCTCCAGGCCTAGGCCGGATTGGAGAGGATAGATGTCGACGCCGATTCGGCCGGTCGACACCACCTCGAACTGATCTGTCACGGTTCACTCCAGACGGGTGTGGGGAGTCAGCGTTGCCGCCTGCTCCGACTGTGCTCTGGGTCATACACATTTGTCAATACTTTGTCAGGACATTCTGACTTAATGACAGTAGGACTAGCAAATGGTCGGCTGTACTACAGTGAGAGCAGTGGCGCGTCACTGTCGCCTTGTCCGCCTCGAGGAGCTTCGATGCCCGCACTGTTGGATATCGCCATCGATCGGTCCAGCCCTGTGCCGCTGTATTTCCAACTGGCACAAGCGATCGAGAACTCCATCCTGGAAGGTCGGCTCACGCCCGGTGACCGCATCGAGAACGAGTTGGATCTCGCCAAACGCCTCAACCTCTCGCGGCCGACCGCACGTCAGGCGATTCAGGCTTTGGTCGACAAGGGCCTGCTGACACGTCGGCGCGGAGTCGGAACTCAGGTGGTGCAGAACCAGGTGCATCGCCCGGTCGAGCTCACCAGCCTCTACGACGACCTGATCAGCGCCGGACAGGAACCGACCACCGAACTGCTCGACTACCAGCTCGGATCCCCCGACGCCGATATCGCCGCCGAGCTCGGGGTGCCCGCCGACTCCCGGTTCGTGACTTTCCGTCGGTTGCGGCGCGCGGGCAGTGAGCCGTTGGCGATCATGACCAACTACGTGCCCGCCGAGTTCGCGCCCGCGCCCGATCAGCTCGAGGCTCGAGGATTCTATGAATGCCTGCGCGCCAAGGGGGTTCACATCGCGCTCGCCCGCCAGCGAATCGGTGCGCGGAGCGCCACCAGGGCCGAGGCGCAGTTGCTCGACGAGCGCCCCAACGCGCCGTTGCTGACCATGCAGCGCGTCGCCTTCGACGACTCCGGGCGGCCTGTCGAGCTGGGGCGGCATGTGTATCGGGCTTCGCGGCACTTCTTCGATACCACGGTTCGGCAGTGACTCCGTCTGCGCTGACCTGAATCTGTCTACGCTCGGCCTATTGGATCTTTCGACTTATTTGTCCGAACATATGGACATACATATTCAAGGCATGCTAATTTCGTCGGCATCAATCACTGAGAGCTGCGTCACAATGATGGCGCCGTATGGTCAGTACCACGCCGGTCTGTGCAGCCCGGGTGGGGAAAGGCCCCGGCATGACTAGCACGTCTTATCAGAATTCACAGGGTCCGAACTCGGACGATTCGTCCGATCCGGCACCGCCGACCACACGCCCATCCATCGCCGCGCTCAAGCGGCGGGCCTCGCGCCGACCACCACGGGTCAACCTGCGGCTGGTCACCATCATCTCGACCTTCGGTGGCCTGCTGTTCGGGTACGACACCGGCGTGATCAACGGCGCGCTGCCGTATATGGCCGAACCCGATCAGCTCAATCTCACCCCGTTCACCGAGTCGCTGGTCGCCAGTTCGCTGATCTTCGGCGCCGCGATGGGTGCGATCGCGGGTGGTCGGTTGTCGGACCGGCAGGGGCGCCGCCGGACGATCCTGCTGCTCGCGGTGATCTTCTTCGTCGCCACCCTCGGCTGTGTCTTCGCGCCCAGCACTGCGGTCATGGTCGGCTTCCGGTTCCTGCTCGGCCTGGCGGTCGGCGGGGCGTCGGTGACGGTGCCGACTTATCTGGCGGAGATGTCGCCCGCCGCGCGCCGAGGTCGGTTGGTCACGCAGAACGAGCTAATGATCGTGTCCGGTCAGTTGCTGGCCTTCACCTTCAACGCGATCATCGCGAATCTGTCCGATGACCACCACATTTGGCGCTACATGCTGGTGATCGCCACGCTGCCCGCGGTGGTGTTGTGGTTCGGGATGCTGGTGATGCCGGAAAGTCCGCGCTGGCTGGCCAGACACCACCGCACCGCCGAAATGCTGCAGGTGCTCTATGACGTCCGGGAACCGGCCGACGCCGAGGCCGAGGCCGAGGAGATCACGCAGGCTGTCGCCGAGGACCGCCGCAGCACCAAGGTGACCTGGCGTGTGCTGCGCGATATGCCTTGGATTCGACGAGTGTTCCTGCTCGGCTGTGGTATCGCCATCGTGCAGCAGATCAGCGGCGTCAACACGATCATGTATTACGGCACCCAGATTCTCGAGGAATCCGGCTTCGATAAGCAGGCGGCGTTGACCGCGAATATCGCCAACGGCGTGATCTCGGTCGCCGCTACCTTCGTCGGTATCTGGCTGCTCGGCAAGATCGGCCGCAGGCCGATGCTCACCGCGGGCGTTGCTGGAACCGCCGTCGCGCTACTGCTGATCGGCGTCGTCTCGATGGCGCTGCCGCCGGGGCTGGGCCGCGCCTGCATCGTGCTCTCACTGACGGTTACCTTCCTGGCCTTCCAGCAGGGCGCCACCTCCCCGGTGACCTGGCTCATGCTCTCGGAGATCTTCCCGGCCAAGATTCGCGGATTCGCCTTCGGCGCGGCAGGTTTCCTGCTGTGGATGGTGAACTTCCTGGTCGGCTTCTTCTTCCTGCAGCTGGTCAACTGGTTCGGCATCTCGCCGACGTTCTTCATCTTCTTCGCCTTCGGCTGCGCAGCCCTGGTGTTCGTGCGCCGGTGCCTGCCAGAGACGAAGGGGCGCACCCTCGAATCACTGGAGCACGAGTTCTCCCAGCGATACAGCGGCACGGCCGCGACGGCGTAGAGGGCGTAGAGAAGGATCCAACAGGGCGTCCGGGCCGGGTATGCCCGGCCTGCCATCGTCCCGAGCGGAGATTTCGAATCCGACCGCACGCGCGGCGAGGCGCGTGCGGTTCGGCCGTCTTCGGTGGCATGCTGACCTTCGGGGACCACCCACTGAGCGAGGTCGGCGCACCTGCGAGTGCCCGGCCTTCTTTCATATCGGCGCAGGACAGCCCGCCGTAATCGACCTTCCCCGACCGGAAATCACCCTTTTCTTACTGTGACTTGGGTCACAGTTTGGTAGCGGTTGGCCCCATTGGCACCGTAGGGCTTTCCATGTGCTTTGCGAAGTCTTTACTATTGCGCCTGACCTTCGCGCCATTGGGTCGCTGCTCCACGAAGTCGCTTTGTGCAGAGCACATGAAGCGTTCGCGCTCGACCAGCTTCGCCCGCCGCTCGCTTTCGATGCCAGTACATGTTCGACCGATGAACCGACCGGATTACCGGTTCGGCGAAGGAGAAATATGTCCACCGACACCGATCCCGCACCACGGACGTCGCCACGCGCCAGCGCTTCCGTCGACCCGATTCCCGGCGTTCCCTCCCAACGTCGTTCCGATGATCTGCTAGCGGTCCTGCGTCACGATGTGCCCGCTTCGGTCGTCGTTTTCCTTGTCGCACTGCCGCTTTCGCTCGGTATCGCGGTGGCCTCCGGCGCGCCCGTCGCGGCGGGCCTGATCGCGGCTGTCGTCGGCGGTGTCGTCGCCGGACTGCTAGGTGGCTCGGTGGTGCAGGTCAGCGGACCAACGGCGAGTCTCACGGTGATCGTCGCCGAGAGTGTGCATCAATTCGGCTGGGCAGCAACATGTTTCATCACCGTCGGAGCGGGTGTGCTGCAGATACTGTTCGGGCTCAGTCGGGTGGCGCGCGGCGCGCTGGCCATCGCGCCGGTGGTCGTGCACGCCATGCTGGCCGGTATCGGCGTCATGATCGCGCTGCAACAGGTGCACGTGCTGCTCGGCGGTAATTCGCTGAGCTCGTCGTTCGTGAGTCTCACGCAGTTGCCGCATCAATTGATGTCGGTGCACCGCGGTGACCTACTCATCGGCGTTGTCGTCATCGTCATCCTCATCGCGTGGAAGTTCGTCCCGCGTCCGGTGCGCGTCGTACCGGGGCCGCTGGTCGCGGTGGTCACCGCGACACTCCTGTCGCTGGTACTGCCGACCCACGTCGAGCGCATCGTGCTGAACGGATCGCTGGTGGATTCGATCGGCCTGCCCGCGATTCCGTCCGGCAGTTGGTTCGCGGTGGCGCTGGCGATGGTGACGGTTGCCCTGATCGCGAGTGTGGAGAGCCTGCTCTCGGCTGTCGCCGTGGACAAATCGCGGCCGGGTGCGCGCACCAATTTCGATCGTGAGCTGATCGGGCAGGGGTCGGCGAATATCGTGTCGGGCCTGCTCGGTGGCCTGCCGATCGCGGCCGTGATCGTCCGGAGCATCACCAATGCCCATGCGGGCGCGCGGACCAGGGCGTCGGCGGTCCTGCACGGGGTGTGGATCCTGCTGTTCGCGGTGGCGCTGGCCGGGCTCGTCCAGCAGATTCCGAAGGCGGCGCTGGCCGGTTTGCTGGTCCTGATCGGCGTGCAGCTGGTGAAGCTGGCGCACATCAGGCTCGCTCGGCGTACCGGCGACATCTACGTGTACCTGGCCACCGTGTTCGGTGTCGTATTCCTGAATCTGTTGGTGGGCATGGTGATCGGCCTGGTGCTGTCGTTCGCGCTGCTGCTGTGGCGGGTGGTTCGGGTGACGATCGTCGCCGAACCGGTGGCCAGTGCGCGGCGCTGGGTGGTGACCATCGATGGCACCTGTACCTTCCTGGCGCTGCCGAAGCTGACCGCCGAGCTGTCGAAGGTGCCCGTCGGCGCGGAGGTGACGGTCGAGATGACGGTCGACTTCCTCGACCATGCCTCCTATGAGCTGATCACAGACTGGGCCAGACGATGCGAATCCGCTGGTGGCACAGTCGAATTCGTCGAGATCGGCAGTGCGCGCATGGCCACCGCGGTGGCGGGTCCACCGGAGCGCGGACGCTCCAGGAACGTCATCGATGAGGTGATCGGACCGTGGCGGCGCACCGGCATCCGGGAGGATCCCATCGTGGCCGGCATCGCCGCGTACCATCGCGGTCACGCGCATCTGATGCGGCCGCACCTGGACGGTCTGCGCAACCGGCCCGACGCCGACTCGTTCTTCCTGACCTGTGCCGATGCCCGGGTGGTGCCCAATGTGATCACCAACAGCGGCCCCGGCGATCTGTTCACCGTGCGCAATGTGGGCAACCTGGTTCCGACCGGTGGCAGCGACGTGTCGGTGGAGGCTGCGCTGATCTATGCGCTGGAGAAGCTGGACGTGCGCGCGGTGGTGGTGTGCGGGCATTCGGGCTGTGGGGCGATGGAGGCGCTGCACCGCGGGGTCCGGACCAGGCCGGAACTCGGTGACTGGCTGGCCCACGCGCGGCCGAGCCTGGACCGGTTTCGGCTCGGACATCCAGTGGCCGATGCCGCGGCCCGCGCCGGATTCGGACCGGTCGACCAGCTCGGCATGGTGAACGTGGCGCTGCAGTTGGAGCGGCTGCACGAGCATCCGGTGGTGCGGCGTGGGGTCGAGGATCGAGGTGTCGCGGTGTCGGGGTTGTTCTTCGATCTCGCGACCGCACGGGTGATCGAGGTGACGATCGACGGGATCGCTGAATTCGATGAAGTGGGCAATCGTGTGGCGGCGGAACGGGTTTCGTCGCGGTAAGTCCGGCTCGAACTGGTCGACAGCTCGCGCGCAGTGGTGTGAGGCAGGTCATAGGAGGGCATCGGCATCGATCCAGGCACTTTCCGGCGAATTCTCAGGCTTTGCTAAGTCTTTACTAATAGCCTTGAAGCGATTTACATCTCGACACACTGTTGTGTCGGGAACTGCTTCACCGCGAGATGCCGGTTCGCGGTCCTTGCCCTGCTGGACATGTTGATCGTCAACCGACCTCGGCGTTCGCGCCGAGTCGGCGAAGGAGAAGACTATGGCTATTGATAATGCTGTAGCCGCACCACCGAGACCGCCCGCTGACACGGGCACGGGCCATCGCAGTTCCGGACCATTGTCAGATCGTCTGACTTCCCTCTTACGTCACGATCTACCCGCATCGATCGTGGTCTTCCTGGTCGCGTTGCCGCTGTCCCTCGGCATCGCGGTCGCCTCCGGGGCGCCGGTCGCCGCCGGACTCATCGCCGCCGTCATCGGCGGCATCCTGGCCGGCTCGCTCGGTGGTTCGCCGCTGCAGGTGAGCGGCCCGGCCGCGGGTCTGACCGTGGTGGTCGCCGAGTCCATCAACCAATTCGGTTGGCGGACCACCACTTTCATCGTCGTCGCAGCCGGAGTGCTGCAGATCCTGTTCGGGCTCAGCCGCATTGCGCGGGCGGCGCTCGCCGTCGCGCCGGTGGTAGTGCACGCGATGCTCGCTGGCATCGGCATAACTATTGCGCTGCAACAGATTCACGTGCTGCTCGGCGGGGCATCGCACAGTTCGGCGTGGAACAACATCACCCAGCTGCCGTCGCAGCTGATGTCGCTGCACGGCGATGACGCGATCATCGGCGCGGTGGTGATCGCGATCATGCTGGGCTGGCGCCGCGTGCCGGAAAAGCTACGTGCGATTCCGGGACCGCTGGTCGCGGTGCTCACGGGCACGGTGCTTTCGCTGGTGCTGCCATTCGAAGCCGAGCGAATTGTGTTGAACGGCTCGCTGTTCGACGCGATCGGCCTGCCGCAGCTGCCGAGCGGGAACTGGTCGGCGGTCGCGATCATGGTGCTCACCATCGCGCTGATCGCCAGTGTCGAGAGCCTGCTGTCCGCGGTGGCCGTCGACAAGATGCACACCGGTGCGCGCACGAATTTCGACCGTGAACTCATCGGACAGGGCACGGCCAACGTCGTGTCGGGTCTGCTCGGCGGTCTGCCGATCACCGGTGTCATCGTCCGCAGCGCCACGAATGTCCAAGCGGGTGCGCGGAGTCGGGCATCGGCGATTCTGCACGGAGGCTGGATTCTGGTCTTCGCGGTGGTGCTGGCCGGGCTGGTGCAGCAGATCCCGAAGTCCGCGCTGGCCGGTCTGCTGATCGTGATCGGCATCCAACTGGTGAAGTTGGCGCACATCAAATTGGCAAGGCGCACCGGCGATCTGCTCATCTATGCGGTGACCGTGCTCGGTGTGGTTTTCCTCAACTTGCTGGAGGGCGTGATCATCGGCCTCGCACTGGCTTTCGGTCTGCTGCTCTGGCGAGTAGTGCGAGTTGCGGTGGCGGCCAACCGGATTCCCGGATCAGACCGGTGGCTGCTCACCATCGACGGGTCCTGCACCTTCCTCGCGTTGCCGAAACTGTCCGCGGAGTTCGCGAAGGTGCCCGCGGGTGTGGGTGTCACCGTCGAGATGACCGTCGACTTCCTCGACCACGCCGCCTTCGAGGCCATCGAGGACTGGGTGCGGCAGCAGGAAAGCACCGGCGGCACAGTCGATTTCGTGGAGGTCGGCAGCGCCCGGATGGCGCATGCGACGGCGGGTCCGCCCACGCGCGGCTTCGGCCGGGTGGTGGCCGAGGAAATCCTTGGCTCATGGCGGCGTACCGATCATCCGGATCCGGTGGCCTCCGGCATCGCGGCCTACCACCGTCGGCACGCGCAGGTGGTGCGGCCGCACCTCGATGATCTGCGTGATCGGCAGGATCCGGACACCTTCTTCCTGGCCTGCGCGGACTCGCGGATCGTGCCGAACATCATCACCAACAGCGGTCCCGGTGACATGTTCACCGTGCGCAACGTCGGCAATCTGGTGCCGGTCATCGGCGATGCCTCGGTGGAGGCCGCGCTCGTCTTCGCGCTCAACGAGCTGAACGTGCGGTCCGTGGTGGTCTGCGGGCATTCGTCATGCGGCGCCATGAAGGCGCTGTACTCCGGTACCGACAACGGTCCCGGGATCGGCCCCTGGCTCGCCCATGCCCATCCGAGTTTGGAGCGTTTCCGGCTCGGGCACCCGGTGGCGCTGGCGGCCCGGGACGCCGGTTTCGGCGAGGTGGACCAGCTGAGCATGGTCAATGTGGCGGTGCAGTTGGAGACGCTGCAACGGCATCCCGAGGTGCGTGCGGCCATCGCCGAGCGCGGCGTGACGGTGTCGGGGTTGTTCTTCGATATCGGCAGCGCGCGCGTCATCGAGATCACTGTCGACGGGCTCGCCCACATCGATGACACCGGGCAGCGGACGGCGCCGGAACTTGTCTGAGCGATCCGAACCCGCCCGACTTTGTTCGGGCGGGTTCGTGTCGGATTCGCGCCCGACCGCGACGAATCGCGGTCCGTCCAGGCGAGAAGGACAATGGCGGGATTCGTAGGCTGGTACCTGTGAGCCCGGAGACGCAACTGAGGTTGCTCGGCACGCCGAGCAGATGGCGCGCCTTGCGCGCGTGGGTGGCGGAACGTCCTACGCTCGACATCGCCTATCGGATCGGGGTCGCGGTGCTCGGCACCGCGGTGCTGTTGGTCGGAATCCTGGCGATTCCCTATCCCGGACCCGGCTGGGCGATCGTGTTCGCCGGACTCGGCATCCTTGCCACGGAATTCGCCCCGGCACGCCGCACATTGCGCTGGCTACAGGGCAAGTACCGGCAGGGTATGGCGTGGTACTCCGCGCGGGGACCGGCCATGCGCGTGCCGCGGTGGTGGTTACTTTTGCGGTTGTCGTCGCGACACTGTGGATATTGGGAACATTCGGGATGCTCGGCGGCTGGATCGGAGTGGAATGGCAGTGGTTGCACAGTCCCCTGAAGTAGTGAACACCGTTCCCGGCCGGACCCTCACCGAGCCGGACTGGCTGGCCGCACGCATCGCGGAGATGGGCCACTCTTGGGGCACCACCCAGCCCCGCATCGCAGGCACCCTGTGGTGGTGCATGGTGGCCTCGGCTCTGGTCGAACAAATCGCCCGCGCCTACGCTCACGGCGAACCGGCCCCCGAAGCGTTCCTGGACCGCCTCGACTGCGAAGTCCGCCCCGACGGCGGCATAGAACGCGTCCACATCCTCCCGCTCGTCGACGAATCCGCGCCAGACGACGTTGCCGCCCTGCCGCTGAAGCCTGCCGCGGCGTCGGTGTCCGAATCCACCGCCGCACCGTGTGAATCCGGTGTCTCGGTCGCCCGCGAGTCCGATGGCGTTCATGCTGATGCGAGCGAAGGTGGTGCGGACGAGTCGCGCGCGGTCGGTATCGGGGCGCCGGGTGGCAGTAGCGATCCGCTGGGGCCGGCTTGCGTGCGGGCGTTGCGGGAGACTCTTGCCACGGTGATCGCCCCGGTCGCGGCGGTGTCGGGTGCGGGTGTGCCGTCGCTGTGGGCGATTGCCGCTGACGCGATCGGCAACAGGGCCCTCGATGCGGGTGCGCCGGAGGCGGGGGCACGACTGGCCGAGGAGGTGGGCGGCAAGCTGCCGGTGCCGCGATTCGTCAACGTCGGCGGCCGCACCTTTGTACGCCGGATCTCGTGCTGCCTGGTCTTCGAAGTGCCCCGGTGCGAAATGTGCACCAGCTGCCCGAAACGACCCGCCGCCGAACGCAAGGCGCTGTTGGCGAACCTCGCCGCCGAAAGCTGAATGCCCGCAACGGCGCATCACGGACATCACAACTCGCCAACAGCCACTGCCGTGCCGGAGCGCAGGCATCGCAACCCATCAGCGGGCGCTCTCGATGTTTGCCTGCACGAGTGCATGGTGATCAATCAAGGGGCCAGAACGGCGGGTGGGGCGGTGGGGTGGGTTTCGCGTGAGTGTGGGGGAGGATGCGCGGGGTGGGGAGGCGAGTCCATCGGCGCGGGGCCGGTGGGGTGCCGATAGCATGGTCGCGCCGGAGCAAAATCGCCTCCGCCGATGACCCGTGGGCAACCGCCTGCAGCAGTGCGGGAACACGCCCGCCAGAGAACGCCAAGGAGTCTCTCGCCGTGACCACCTCAGCACCTATCAGCCCTGTCGCCCTCATCCGGGTGCCGGGCGGGACGACGGCGGGTGCCGCGGTGCGCGAGGCGGGCTTGCCGACGAAGGGGCCCGACACCATTGTCGTGGTGCGCGACGCGGAGGGACTCAAGGACCTGTCCTGGATCCCGGAGACCGAGGTCGAGGTCGAGGCAGTCGCCGCGAATACCGAGGACGGCCGCAGCGTGATCCGGCACTCGGCCGCCCACGTGCTTGCCCAGGCCGTGCAGCAGGAGTTCCCCGAGGCCAAGCTCGGCATCGGGCCGCCCGTCAAGGACGGCTTCTACTACGACTTCCAGGTCGGCAAGCCCTTCACCCCCGAGGATCTGGCCAAGCTGGAGTCCCGGATGAAGAAGATCGTCAAAGGCGCGCAGCGGTTCTCGCGCCGGGTGGTCGAGGTCGAGGACGCGCGCGTCGAGCTGGCCAAGGAGCCGTTCAAGCTCGAGCTGATCAGCGATAAGTCCGGCATCGACGATCCGGAGGTCATGGAGGTCGGCGGCAAAGAGCTGACCATCTACGACAACCTGGACCCGCGCACCGGCGAGAAGGTCTGGGGCGATCTGTGTCGCGGCCCGCACATCCCGACCACCAAGTTCATCCCCGCGTTCAAGCTGACCCGCAGCTCCGCCGCCTACTGGCGCGGCGACCAGAACCGTGAGGATCTGCAGCGCATCTACGGCACCGCGTGGGAGTCGCAGGAGGCCCTCGACGAGCACCTGCACCTGCTCGAGGAGGCCGAGCGCCGCGACCACCGCAAGCTCGGCCTGGAGCTGGACCTGTTCAGCTTCCCCGACGAGCTCGGTTCCGGCCTGCCGGTGTTCCACCCGAAGGGCGGCATCATCCGCAAGGAGCTCGAGGAGTACTCGCGTCGTCGCCATGTGGCCGCGGGCTACGAATTCGTCAACACCCCGCACATCACCAAGGGTCATCTGTTCGAGGTCTCCGGTCACCTGGACTGGTACAAGGACGGCATGTTCCCGGCCATGCACCTGGACGCCGAACTCAACGAGGACGGCACCGTCCGCAAGCCCGGCCAGGACTACTACGTCAAGCCGATGAACTGCCCGATGCACAACCTGATCTTCCGGTCCCGCGGCCGGTCGTACCGGGAACTGCCGCTGCGGATGTTCGAATTCGGCTCGGTCTACCGCTACGAGAAGTCCGGTGTCGTACACGGCCTGACCCGGGTGCGCGGCATGACTCAGGACGATGCGCACATCTACTGCACCAAGGAGCAGATGCACGCGGAGTTGACCAGCACGCTGCAGTTCGTGCTCGGTCTGCTCGCCGACTACGGCCTCGACGACTTCTACCTCGAGCTCTCGACCAAGGATCCGCAGAAGTTCGTCGGCTCCGACGAGATGTGGGAGGAAGCCACCGAGACCCTGCGCACGGTGGCCACCGATTCCGGACTGGAGCTGGTGCCGGATCCGGGCGGGGCCGCGTTCTACGGCCCGAAGATCTCGGTGCAGACCAAGGACGCGCTCGGCCGCACCTGGCAGATGTCGACCATCCAGCTCGACTTCAACCTGCCCGAGCGCTTCGACCTGGAGTACACCGCCTCCGACGGCACCAAGCAGCGCCCGGTGATGATCCATCGCGCGCTGTTCGGCTCGATCGAACGCTTCTTCGGCGTGCTCACCGAGCACTATGCGGGCGCCTTTCCGGCCTGGCTCTCGCCGGTTCAGGTTGTCGGCATCCCGGTCGCGGAAGCCTTTGCGCCGCATCTGGATTCGGTGATCGAGCAGCTGCGGGACGCGGGTATCCGCGCGCAGGTCGACCGCAGTGACGACCGGATGCAGAAGAAGATCTTCAACAACACCGCGCAGAAGATCCCGTTCATGCTGCTCGCCGGTGAGCGAGACGTGAACGCGGGCGCGGTGAGCTTCCGCTTCCGGGACGGCACCCAGGTCAACGGCGTGCCGGTCGCCGCGGCGGTGGCCACCATCGCGGCGTGGATCGCGAACCGGGAGAACGCCTCACCGACTGCTGAGGGTTTTGTGGTGAAGGGCACGGTATGAGTGGTCAGGGCCCGGAGGAGGAAGCTTGCGTAACCACGCAGGGTCCCCACTCATACCAGATCGGACAGAGCATGAGTGAGCGCACGGTGCCGGACGGGCTCGCGGAATTGAACGCGGACTCGGCCGAGCAGGGGAGCATCGTGGATACCGGGGCGGGCGAGCCGGATCGGTTGCAGCGATTGTGGACTCCGTACCGGATGTCATATATCGCCGAGGCGGCCACCGCCACACCGAAAGATGCGACCGGACATCCCTTTACCGATATCCCGAAGATGTCGGATGAGGACGGTCTGGTCATCGCGCGCGGTGAGCAGGTCTACGCCGTACTGAATCTGTACCCGTACAACCCCGGTCACATGATGGTGGTGCCCTACCGCAAGGTCGCCAACCTCGAGGACCTCACGCCTGCGGAAAGTGCCGAGCTGATGGCCTTCACCCAGCAGGCGATTCGGGTGATGAAGCGGGTCTCGCGGCCCGCCGGTTTCAACGTCGGCCTGAATCTCGGTGGGGTGGCGGGCGGTTCGCTGGCCGACCACCTGCATCAGCACATCGTGCCGCGCTGGGGCGGGGACGCGAATTTCATCACCGTTGTCGGCGGCGTGAAGGTCATGCCGCAGTTGCTGCGCGAAACTCGGGCTCTGCTCTCGGCGGCGTGGAAGGAAGTCGAGTAGGGTGCTGAGCTTCTTCGGCCGCGAGACGTTCTCCAAAGCGACTGCGCCGCTGGGCAAAGCGCTCGTCAAGACCGGGCTGACCCCTGATGCGATAACGGTGATCGGTACCGTCGCCTCGGTCACGGCCGCGGCAACCTTGTTCCCGACCGGACACCTGTTCTGGGGAACCATGGTGATCTGGCTGTTCGTCATGTTCGACATGCTCGACGGCGCGATGGCCCGGGCCCGCGGCGGCGGTACGAAATTCGGTGCGGTCCTGGACGCCACCTGCGACCGGGTCGCCGACGGCGCCATCTTCGCCGGGTTGGCCTGGTGGGCGGTGTATCACGAGAACAGTAAGCCGCTGTTCCTCGCGACGCTGGTGGTGTTGGTTACCTCCCAGGTGATTTCATACGCCAAGGCGCGCGCCGAGGCGAGCGGACTGTCCGCGGACGGCGGGCTGATCGAGCGGCCGGATCGGCTGATCATTGTGTTGGTCGGCGCCGGATTGACCGGTATCGGCGGTTATTGGGGGATCGAATGGCTGACCTGGGCCGTGCACGTGGCGATGTGGACGCTGGCGGTGCTGAGTATCGTCACGGTGTTCCAGCGGGTGCTCGCGGTCCGGAACTCGCCGGGCGCACGGGATGTGATCCCGCCCGCGCAACCGCAGAACCCCGCGGACGCGACGGAGTCGCCCTCGTGAGTTCCCAGCCCCACGGTTTCGGCTCGCGGATCAAGTCCGGACTGACGGACTGGGCCTACGCGGCCGGCTGGCGCCTGGTGCGGATCTTGCCGGAATCGACGGCGCGCCGGGCGTTCGACTGGGGCGGTAGTCGGGCCGCGGACAAGGCGAATCGCGCGTTCCGCACGGGTGGTGCGCCGAATCAGTTGCGGCGCAACCTGGCTCGCGTCACCGGTGTGACGCCCGAGCAGGTCCCCGATGAACTGATCCGGGCGAGCATGCGCTCCTACGCGCGCTACTGGCGCGAAGCCTTCCGGCTGCCGACGATGGACCATGCGGCGCTGACCAGTTCCCCCTTGGACGGGGTGGAGAACCTAGAGGCGGCGCTCGCGCAGGGGCACGGTGCGGTGTTGGCGCTGCCGCACTCCGGAAACTGGGATGCCGCCGGTGTCTGGCTGGTCGCCAATCACGGCGGGCTCGCGACCGTCGCGGAACGGCTGCAGCCCGAGTCGCTGTTCGAGCGGTTCGTCGCCTACCGGGAGAGCCTGGGTTTCGAGGTGTTCCCGCTGACCGGCGGTGAGCAGCCGCCGTTCCCCATCCTGGCGGCCCGCCTGCGCGAGAACAAGGTCGTATGCCTGATGGGGGAGCGCGACCTGACCGGTAAGGGCGTGCCGGTGACCATGTACGGCGAGCGCACCTGGTTGCCGGCCGGCGCGGCCAAGTTGGCGATCGAAACCGGCGCGGCGCTGATCCCGGTGCACGTCTGGTTCACCGTCGATGCCGAGGGCCGCGAGGGCTGGGGTATGAAGACCGAAGCGCCGCTGGATGTTTCGGGCGGCGTGGCGGCGGCGACCCAGGCCCTGGCCGATCGGTTCGCGGCCAATATCGCCGAGTATCCGGCCGATTGGCACATGTTGCAGCCACAATGGGAGGACGACCTTTCGGCGCAGCGGCGAGCCAGGATCGCCGCGGCGCAGGCCGGGATCGACAGTGCCCAAGGGGAGAAGAAGCCATGAAAATCGGCATGGTCTGCCCCTATTCGTTCGATGTTCCCGGTGGGGTGCAGGCCCATGTCGTGGAACTGGCGCGGGTCTTCATCGAGCGCGGCCATCGGGTGAGCGTGCTGGCGCCCGCGTCCGAGGACACACCGCTGCCGGAGTTCGTGGTGTCGGCCGGTCGCGCGGTGGCGATTCCGTACAACGGCTCGGTCGCGCGGCTGTCCTTCGGTCCCATGGCCTACACCAGAATTCGCCGCTGGATCGACGGCAACGACTTCGATGTGCTGCACATCCATGAGCCGAACGCGCCCAGCCTGTCCATGCTCGCGCTGAAGATCGCCGAAGGGCCGATTGTCGCGACCTTCCACACCTCGACCACGAAATCGTTGGTGCTGAGCACCTTTCAGGGCGTGCTGCGGCCGTATCACGAGAAGATCAGCGGCCGGATCGCCGTCTCGGAGCTGGCACGGCGCTGGCAGGTGGAGGCGCTCGGCTCCGACGCGGTGGAGATTCCCAACGGCGTCGACGTGCCCGCCTTCGCACGCGCGCCGATGCTGCCGGGCTATCCGCGGGTGGGCAGGACGGTGCTGTTCCTCGGTCGCTACGACGAACCCCGCAAGGGGATAGAGGTGCTACTCGGCGCGCTGCCCCAATTGGTGCGCAGGCATCCGGATGTCGAGATCCTCATCGTCGGGCGCGGTGAGGAGGACCGGCTGCGTCGCGAGGCCGGACCGCTCGCCCGGCATCTGCGCTTCCTCGGGCAGGTCTCGGATGCGGAGAAGGCCTCGGCGATGCGCAGTGCGGATGTCTATGTCGCGCCCAATCTCGGCGGCGAGAGCTTCGGCATCATCCTGATCGAGGCGATGGCCGCCGGAACCGCCGTGGTGGCAAGCGATTTGGACGCGTTCCGGCGCGTGCTGCGCGACGGAACGGCGGGCATGCTGGTCCCGGTGGGAGATTCGGCCCGCCTCGCCGCGGCCTTGGACACCTTGCTCACCGACGACGTCCGCCGCGGAGCACTGGTCCACACCGCCAACCAGGTGGTCGGCGAATACGACTGGCCCGTGGTCGCCGAACAGATCCTGCGCGTGTACGAGACGGTGACCGTCGGGGACACCCGGGTCCGGGCTGCCGGATGAGGGTGAGGGCTTCCAGATGATTACTTTCTCCGCGACAGCGGTTCTCGTTCTCGCGCTGATCGCGGCGGTGATCGTCGCGATCGGTCTATGGGCGGCCTCGACCGCCAACCGGCTCGACCGGCTGCACGTGCGTTCGGACCAGTCGTGGCTGGCATTGGACTCGGCGCTGGCCCGGCGCGCGGTGGTGGCCAGGTCCGTCGCCGTCGCCATCGCGGGTCCCGATTCGGCACCGTCCGAGCAGGCCAAACGTCTAGCCGCGCTGGCGGATCGCGCGGAGCGAGCGGGTCGCGCCGATCGTGAGACCGTCGAAAACCAGCTCTCGGCAGCGCTTTCCGCGATCGATATCGCCCGGCTACGTCCGCAACAGGTCGCCGAACTCGCCGACGCCGAGGCCCGCGTCTTGATCGCGCGTCGCTTTCACAACGACGCCGTCCGTGACACCCTCGCCCTGCGCACCCGTCGTCCGGTCCGCATCCTGCACCTCGGGGGTACCGCGCCGCTGCCGACCTACTTCGAGATCAGTGAGCGCGCCACCCCCGCGGCTTCGACCGGTCTGGCTGTCGACACCGTCCGCACGTCCGCGCGGGTCGTACTGCTCGACGAACAGGATCGGGTGCTGCTGATGCGCGGTAACGACCCCAAGACTCCGGACGTCTCCTTCTGGTTCACCATCGGCGGCGGCGTCGAACCGGGGGAGACCTTGCGCAGCGCCGCGGTGCGGGAACTGTGGGAGGAGACCGGCTACACCGCTGACCCGGCGAACCTGCGCGGGCCGATCTGGCGGCGGGTCGCGGTGTTCCCCTTCGACGGCGAGCTCATTCGCGCCGAGGAACTGTTCTTCGCGCTGCGGGTACCGGCCTACGACCCCAAGGCGGGCAATCTGACCGCCGTCGAGCGTCGCAGCATCACCGCCAACAAGTGGTGCACCGGTTCGGACATCGTCGCGTTGGATCACACCGGTGAAACCGTCTACCCCTACCACCTGGACCAACTGCTCCCCGAGGCCGCCGCGGCCGCATCCGGAGACACAGACCCCGAGGTGCGCTCCATCCGCTGAGCGCGGTGCCTTGGCATCAACTACCCCTGCGATCCACCTGCGCGCCTGGATCTTTCACCTGTGATGTGTTTCACGATCGTGATAGCGTCGCGACTGGATTGATGCCGCCTGGGTAGTGCTCATGGGGAAGCGCTACCGGGGATTCCGGTGGTGATTCCACTGCAGTGAGATATCCGTTGGTGCGTGGAGGTAAGCAGTACATGTCCTACCTGTTGTTCGATTTCCTGTTGCCGTTGTTGGGTCCCGGCGCTGCGGAATATTGGTCGCAGTTGCTGGTCATCGGCCCGCTCTAGTACGAAAACCCGGTGTTCGCCGGGGCGGCGGAATAATGCGCCGGCCCGGCGAATCCAGTTCCGCACCGGATCCGCGTGCCCGCCACCTCCCGAGCACCCCTCGATCGGTCCAGTCGATACCGATCGCGTGCAGACCCGCTGGTCGGAGCAAGGCCAGTGCTGTCCAACTGGCTATCAAGTGGCCTGATCGGCCCGCCTAGAATCAGTGTCGTCAGTTCCGAGCGACCCGATTGGCGCATATGACTCAGGAGTTTGCCGTGACCACGCCCGAGACCACCAACACCATCGGCACCGCCCGCGTGAAGCGCGGGATGGCCGAGATGCTCAAGGGCGGGGTGATCATGGATGTCGTCACCCCCGAGCAGGCCAAGATCGCCGAGGACGCCGGTGCCGTCGCGGTGATGGCGCTGGAGCGTGTTCCGGCCGATATCCGCGCGCAGGGCGGCGTCTCCCGGATGAGCGACCCGGACATGATCGACGGCATCATCGCCGCCGTCTCCATCCCGGTCATGGCCAAGGCCCGCATCGGCCACTTCGTGGAGGCGCAGATCCTGCAGAGTCTCGGCGTCGACTACATCGACGAGTCCGAGGTGCTGACCCCGGCCGACTACGCCAACCACATCGACAAGTGGAACTTCACCATTCCCTTCGTCTGTGGTGCGACCAACCTGGGCGAGGCGCTGCGCCGGATCACCGAGGGCGCGGCCATGATCCGCTCCAAGGGTGAGGCGGGCACCGGTGACGTCTCCAACGCCACCACCCACATGCGCAAGATCCGCGGTGAGATCCGCAAGCTGTCATCGCTGCCCGAGGACGAACTGTTCGTCGCGGCCAAGGAGCTGCAGGCCCCCTACGAGCTGGTCAAGGAGGTCGCCCAGACCGGCAAGCTGCCCGTCGTGCTGTTCACCGCAGGCGGCATCGCCACCCCCGCCGACGCCGCGATGATGATGCAGCTCGGTGCCGAAGGTGTGTTCGTCGGGTCGGGCATCTTCAAGTCCGGCAACCCGGCCGAGCGCGCCGCCGCCATCGTCAAGGCGACCACCTTCTACGACGACCCGGATGTGCTGGCGAAGGTCTCGCGCGGGCTGGGCGAGGCCATGGTCGGCATCAATGTCGAGGAGCTACCGGTCGATCACCGGCTGGCCGAGCGCGGTTGGTGAGCTGCGGATTGTCGTGACGAGCGGGGACTCAGCGGAGTCCCCGCTCGTGTGCGTAGGACGGCAATGTCGGGGTTCGGCGTTGGTCGCGTAGCAGAAGCTGTCACGGCCCTCATCGTTGCCTTATTGCCGCCACAGAGTTCCTGGGTAGCTTCGGGATTCGGTGCGTGCCGGCGGCAGTCCGGGTGGGAGCGCCGTCGGGACAGCGCAACCCATTCGAACGCAAAGGACGAGCAGTTGAAGCTTCGTAAGACCGGACGTATCGCGATTTCCGGCCTGGCTGTCGTGGCGGCACTGAGCCTGTCGGCGTGTGGCGGCGATGATTCGAAGACACCGACTACACCGACCGCGACCAGCTCGACCACGAAGTCGAACGCGAACCTCCCGCCGACTCCGACCGTCGCCGAACTCAATGCCCAGTTGCTCCGCGCGCTCGACCCGTCGGTACCGAACGCGGAGAAGCTGGATCTGGTCCAGGGCGCGCAGGCGGATCCGGAGCTGCCCGGCCGGCTGGCCCAGGCCTACCAGCAGGCGGGCGCGAAGGCCGAGGTCACCGAGGTGAACGCCTTCGGCGACGCGCTCAACGCCAAGGCGAAGTTCACCATCAACGGTCAGGAGAACATCGTCGATGTGCCCTTCGTCGCCGAAAACGGCAAGTGGAAGATCGAAAAGGGTTGGGCCTGCACCATGCTGACCAACCTCGGACAGCAGTCCCCGGCCTGCGGTTAGTCTCTGCTCCCGGCCGCTGTGGGTTCGGCCGGGCCGCAGCGACATTCGAAGGTGGTGAGCGCATACGCTCACCACCTTTGTCGTGTTCGCTGAATTCGGCAGTGGGGGAGTGCCACAAAACATCTGGTTACTATGATATGCGCATCTAACTATGTATTGCCTTACGTCAAACGTGAAAGCGATTACACCGCAAAACAATTGCAAGGAGGGGAGGGGATTTCAGGATGAGGCGGATCGTTCCCGGAAATCGTGACCTTGCCTACGAGCGACGTTACCGACGAGCGGTGTCGTCGATACGAAGTGCGGGGCGATTCGGATGTTCCCAGCGGATGAAAAACGTTGGGGTGTACGGATTGTCGCTGTCGTGGCGCAAGAGCGCGGGAATGGTCCACCGCTCCTCGGCCGGGGTGCGGCGGCGCAGCGCGGATTGGGACATATCGAGCCGTACGGTCAAATCGAAGTGCAGACCGCGCCCGAAGAGCATGGGGCCCGCGACCAGCAGAACGGTGTCGGGAGCCGCGGCACGGATGGGGGAGCGGGCCGAACGGTCGCGCTCCTCGTCCCATAGCGCGGGCAGCCAGCGGGCGTCGTCACGCAGCGCCCGGATGACTTCGCGGTCGAGCGCGGCGTAATCGAACCACGCAGTGCGATAGGACATCTCGTCGGTACGCCCGAATTCCATTCGAAGCGAGGCAGGACGGATGTAGTCGTGCAGCGAGACCGCCTCGGCCGCCCGCCCGGTGTCACGCAGCGCCGTGGCGATGCGGTCCGCGATGGCCACGGGCTCGGCCGCGTCGGCTCCGTCGATCGCGATCAGCACGCGCCCGCCGAGTTCGAGGATGCGGCCCGCGACGAGTTCGACAAGACCGTCACGGGTGATCGGATCGAAATGCGGCACCGAACCATCCCATCAAACGGAGTCGTCGTCCACTGCCGGCACCCCGTTCTAGGCGGTGGGTGCGTTCGTTGCCGAAGGATCACCGGCCATCCGCGCGGTGCCCGTGTGGGCTCGCGGGATAATCTCAGCCCCATGGCGACAATCGAAGAGGCGCTGGAAATCGAGCGGCTCGAGCGGGACATCTTCCGTGGCGCGTCCACCAAGACCCAGCTCCCGCGCACATTCGGCGGACAGGTTGCCGGCCAGGCGCTGGTTTCGGCGGTACGGACGGTGGAGCCGCGGTTCCAAGTGCATTCGCTGCACGGGTACTTCCTGCGGCCGGGCAATCCGGAAGAGCGGACCGTGTACCTGGTGGAGCGGATCCGTGATGGCCGATCCTTCTGTACTCGTCGGGTGACCGGCGTGCAGGACGGCGCCGCGATCTTCACCATGTCGGCGTCGTTCCATATCGGTGACGAAGGCCCGGAGCATCAGGATGAGATGCCGTCGGTGCAGGGGCCGGACGAACTGCCCGATGCCAGCACCACGCTGAGTACGGAGCGGCTGTGGCTGATGCGCGAGTGGGAGCACTGGGATATTCGCACCGTGCCGCAAGAGGTCGTGATCCCCCGCGATGGCGTCGTCTCGCAGCAGCAGGTGTGGTTCCGCTACCGGCACCCGCTGCCCGACGATCCGGTAGTGCATGTGTGCACCTTGGCGTACATGAGCGATATGACCCTGCTCGGCTCCTCGAAGGTCAACCACCCCGACGAGCCCACACAGAACGCCTCCCTGGACCACGCCATGTGGTTCCTGCGCCCGTTCCGCGCCGACGAGTGGCTGCTCTACGACCAGTCCTCCCCGTCCGCGGGCTTCGGCCGCGCACTGACCGGCGGCAAGATTTTCAGCCGCCAGGGTCAGTTGGTCGCGGCGGTTGTGCAAGAGGGCTTGATTCGCACATTGCGCGAGGACTGACGGCATAACGGCCCGCTATTCCCATTGATGGAAAATGCCGATCGGTCGGTTTTGTCTCACGACGCTCGTAGACTGCCGCGCAGAAGTCGCCGACCAGGAACGACGGTTTCATAACGTCAAGAATGGAGGCAGGAATGTGGCTGTCGGAAGCTTCACCTATCAGAACGGATCCGGCTATTCGGACCGGATCGACAACCCGGACGAGTACCGGACCTACAACATAGCCATCGGGAAGGGCGGGCTGGACAACCAGACCAATGCGACGGTCTGGCTGTACTCCCGCCCCGACGGTCAGGGCGATTCGGACTACTTGGACCCCGGTCGCAGCACCTATGCGAGCAGCGGCTACCAGAGCTGTAAATTCACCCGCTGACCGAGTGGCCGCTCATGCGGCTCACACCACCTGAACGCGCAGGTGGCAGACCACGGTGTCGGTCATCCGACGTAGTTCGCGTTCGAGTTCGTCGCTGCGATGGCTGGGTAGCACGCGGTCCCAGCCGAGCGGTGGATCGATCTCGGCGATGACAACGACCTTGCGCCGTCCGGCGAAGTTCTCCCGGACATAGCGTGCGACGGGTCCGCCCACTGTGGCGTCGCTGTCCTCGAGCAGCACCAGCCTGACCTCGGGATGCCATGCCTCCCACGCCTTGGTGAAGGCCCGCACCGATTCGCCGGGCAGGCAGACATGCACGGCGACAACGTCTTTGCCGATGGACATGGCGGCCGAGAGTGCCTCGCGGCTCAAATCGGAGACCTCGGAGACCGGCACCACGATCGCGGTGCCGCTGGCCTGCGGCTGGTCCGGAATCGTGCCATTGCCGCGGCGGCCGCCGATCCTGGTGTATGCGCCGCGGATGCGTTCCATGCCGAGCACCAGCGCGGGCAGCACCAGCACGATCAGCCAGGCACCCTCGGTGAATTTCATTGCCGTGGTGACGATCGCGGCGACGCAGGTGAGCAGCGCGCCGAAGCCGTTGAGCGCGGTCCGCCAGCGCCAGCCATCGACGCGCGTCTGCCACCAGTGCCGGACCATGCCGATCTGCGCGATGGTGAAACCGACGAAGACCCCGATCGCGAACAGCGGCACGAGCGCATTCATCTCGCCGCGCGCCGCGATCAACAACACGCCGGCGGTCATGCCGAGGGTCAGCACTCCGTAGCGGTACACCTGACGGGGTGAGCTGACCGCGAACCGGTGCGGTAGACAGTTGTCGTCGGCCAGGATCCGGGTGAGTGTGGGCAGTCCGCCGTAGGAAGTGTTGGCGGCCAGGGCAAGTAGTACGACGGTCGCGAATTGCACAACGTAGTAACCGATTCCGTGTCCGAGCGCGGCCTCGGTCAGCTGGGACAGTACCGTTGTGCCCTCGATCGGCCGCAGCGAGAACTTCTCGATGAGGACAGCAAGCCCGATGAGCATGACGCCGAGCAGCGCGCCGAGCGCCACTTCCGCCCGCTGCGCGCGCTTGACCTGCGGTGTGTCGAAGCTGGGTACCGCATTCGCGATCGCCTCGACGCCGGTGAGCGCCGCGCAGCCGCTGGAGAATGCCTTGAGCAGCAACAGCACTCCGATGGTGTGGATATCGCTGACGGCCGCGACCCCGGTGGTGACGGCGGCCGGTTCCGAGCGCACCAGTCCGCCGATGATCACGGCGAAGATGCCGGCTACGAAAACGACGGTCGGAATCATGAAGGCGCGCGCACTTTCACGGATGCCGAGCAGATTCAGCGCGGTGACCCCGACCAGGATTGCCAGGCAGATCCACACCGTGTACCCGTGCAAGACCGGGAACGCCGAGGTCAGTGCCGCCACGCCCGCGGCGATGGAGACGGCGACATTGAGGATGTAGTCGACGATCAGCGAGGCCGCGGCGACCAGGCTGGTGCGATGGCCGAGATGCCGCTTCGCCACCGCGTACGCGCCGCCGCCATCGGGGAAGGCCGCGATCACCTGTCGGTAGGAGGCGACCAGCACGGCGAGCAGGGCGGCGATCGCCAGCGTCACCGGCAGGGTCATGCCGAGTCCGACGCCACCGGCGGTGGCCAGCACCAGCACGATCGCTTCCGGACCGTAGGAGACCGATGCCATGGCATCGAGGGACAGCCCCGCCAATCCGGTGGAAACCGTCAACCCCCGGCGCGACGACACAGTATTCGCTTCTCCACGCGGCTCCGGCGTCTTGCGTGGCAACACAGCAATCACATCTGCGAGTGTCGACCGATTTTTCCGGAATGCACCGCGTCTTGATGCAACGTTGACGGCGACCGTGAGCAGGACCACAGCGCCGCGCCTCGTAAGCTCGACGGCGTGAACGCATCGGTCGCCTCGCCCGTACCGGGCGCCAAGCAGACTTCGGACCGGCCGACCATCGGCGTGCTGGCCCTGCAGGGTGACGTGCGTGAACATGTCGCGGCGCTCGCGGAGTGCGGCGCCGAACCGATGCTGGTGCGGCGCGCCTCGGAGCTGGCCGCGGTCGATGCGCTGGTGCTGCCCGGCGGGGAGTCAACCGCCATCAGCAAGCTGCTCGAGGTCTTCGAACTGCTCGAACCGCTGCGTGCGCGGCTGCGGGATGGCATGCCCGCCTTCGGTTCCTGCGCCGGGATGATCCTGCTGGCCTCTGAGGTGCTCGATACCCGCCCGGACGCCCAGCACTTGTCCGGCATCGATATGACGGTGCGGCGCAATGCTTTCGGCCGTCAGGTCGACTCGTTCGAGACCGATCTGGAATTCGCAGGCCTGACCGGGGGCCCGATGCGCGCGGTATTCATCCGGGCGCCGTGGGTGGAGCGCGCGGGCGCGGGTGTCGAGGTGCTGGCCACGGTGCCGAGCGGGCCGTTCGCCGGGCGGATCGTCGCGGTGCGGCAGGCCAACGTGGTCGCTACGTCGTTCCATCCGGAGGTCACGGGGGATCTGCGGGTGCACAAGATGTTCGTCGATCTGGTTCGCGACGCCGGATAGGCCGATCGGGCGCGGTATGTGGCCAGGTTCGTCGTAGGGGCGAGCGCATGTGCCCTCGGAAAGTCGTCGCGGCCCGACGAGTAGGCTGGGGAAGTTGTCTACCCGGCCGGTGCGGGTACCGTGCGCACGATCAGACGTGCTGTCGACTGGAGGAAGTAGGGAATGAGCGGCCACTCCAAATGGGCCACCACCAAGCACAAGAAGGCGGGGATCGACGCGAAGCGCGGCAAGCTCTTCGCCAAGTTGATCAAGAACATCGAGGTGGCGGCCCGCACTGGTGGCAGTGACCCTGGGGGGAACCCCACGCTCTATGACGCCATCCAGAAGGCGAAGAAGTCGTCGGTTCCCAACGACAACATCGAGCGCGCCCGCAAGCGCGGCGGCGGTGAAGAGGCCGGTGGCGCCGACTGGCAGACCATCATGTACGAGGGCTACGGCCCCAATGGTGTCGCGGTGCTGATCGAGTGCCTCACCGATAACCGCAACCGCGCCGCGGGCGAGGTGCGCGTCGCGATGACCCGCAACGGCGGCAATATGGCCGATCCGGGTTCGGTCGCCTACCTGTTCCACCGCAAGGGTGTGGTGACCCTGGAGAAGAACGGGCTGTCCGAGGACGACGTGCTGATGGCCGTGCTCGACGCGGGCGCCGAGGAGGTCAACGACCTCGGCGAGGCGTTCGAGATCATCAGCGACCCGAGTGATCTGATCGCGGTGCGCACCGCGCTGCAGGCCGCCGGAATCGACTACGATTCGGCCGAATCCGGCTTCCAGCCGTCGATGTCGGTCGCGGTCGACGGTGATGGCGCGCGCAAGGTGATCAAGCTGGTCGATGCGCTCGAGGACAGCGACGACGTGCAGAACGTTTACACCAACGTCGATATCTCCGACGAGATCCTGGCCCAGCTGGAGGACTGAACTCGTAGGTGTCTCGGGGCGGTCCGCATATGTGCGGGCCGCCCCGATCGCATATGGCTACTCCGCGATTCTGGTGCGATCGCTCCACTCGTACACCGGCAGCCGCCCTTCGGGGGTGTCCTCCTCCCGGTTGGTGATCTTGAAGTGCTCATAGCCGCCCCGGTATTCGACCTTGAGCTCGATTCCCGGTGGAGTGATCGGCACGATGCGAGCGGGCAGGTCTTTCGGCCCACCTTCGAGGACTGCCTTCACCACATTGCTCATGCTTCGGATGGTAGGTGTCCGGTGTGACGCATGCCACAATCTCGATCAATAACAATCCATCCGACCGGTCTGTACTGCGGAAACCCTGCCATGGATCGGCGTGTCTCTCGATGGCGATGTCCGGCGTGACGGATTAGTGGTTGCCAAAAGTTTGCTATTCGTATTTTCTGGGGCAGTGCAGATCCTGCGACCTCATAGCTTCGAGTTGAAGCCGCAGGACCTTATGTGAAATCCGTCGTTTTCGCAGATATGGCGCAGCTGGTCGCAATCGCAAATCGGCTCGCCGTAACGATTGCGGCCGGATTGCTGATACATGGTTCACGAGCACTTGCCCACCCGGAAAGAGACCCGCCATCATGAGTCGATCCCTTGCCGATGAGCGTTCCGGCCACTCCGCCGACCTGAATATCACCCTGGCCCCGCTCGCGGTCGCGACGGGACTGATCCTGCTCATCGCCGCGTGCGCGACGGTGAACCGGATGCCGGGCTGGGCCGATGACTACGGCGCCACCCTGGTGTACCTCGCGATCTTCTTGTACCTGGCGATCGCCGGGCGACTCACCTGGTGGGGTGGCGACATTCTGATAGGTCACGCCATGAAGCGCTGACCGCTGTTGCCGCGATCGGCTGTCCGAGGGGTGCGGCCGATCGCTCACAGCACGGTGAGCACCAATTTGCCAACGGTGCGGCCGGTTTCGCCGAGCGTATGCGCCTTCGCGGCATCCGTGAGCGGGAAGACGCCGGCGATGGTGGGGCGCAGCGCTCCGGATTCGACGAGTTCCGCGAGCGCGGTGATCCCGGCATGGTCGTGCTCCACCAGCATGCGGATGGCCCGGACGCCCAGTTTTTCTGCCTCAGCGACCAGATCAACCGTGCTGAACCCGCGCAGCGAGACCAGCAGGCCACCGGGGCGCAGGGTGCGCATGGACCGCAGACTGTTCTCGTCGTCGATCGAATCGAGCGCCACATCGATATCGCGGACCGCCTCGGCGAAATCGGTTGTGTGGTAGTCGATCACCTCGTCGGCGCCGAGTTCGCGCAGGAGTTCGTGATTGGCCGCGCTCGCCGTGCCGATGACGTGGGCGCCGCGCGCCTTGGCGATCTGGACGGCGAAGTGTCCGACTCCGCCCGCGGCCGCGTGGATCAGAATGCGCTGCCCGGCTTGTAGTTTCGCGGTGTCGATGAGGGCCTGCCAGGCGGTGAGAGCGGCAAGGGGGATCGCCGCGGCCTGGGTCGGGATCGGCAGCTCGACCTCGGTGAGGACTTCGGGGCCGCCGATGACGTTCTGGCTGATCGCGCGCATGGTGGTGTCGTTCATATCGTCGAGCTTGCCGTCGGCGGCAGTCCAGGGAAATGGCACGATTGCCATTATTCGATATGATCGTGCCATGGTCGGTGCTTCGGATGGACAGTCGGCGCGACATCGGGTGGTCGTACTCGCGTTACCGGGGGTGTATCCGTTCGAGCTCGGCACGCCGAGCCGGGTATTCGGTACCGCCGCAGACCTTTACGAAGTGAGCACCTGCTCGATCGATGGCGCACCGGTGCCCAGCCGGTCCGATTTCGCGATCGCCGTCCAGCAGGACAGCCGGGCGCTGGAAACAGCCGACACGGTGGTCGTCCCGGCCTGCGATATCGATATGACGCGCGGCGGGACGCTTCCGCTGCCGGTCGCGGCGGCGCTCGCGCGGATCCGGCCGGGTGCTCGTATCGTGGCGATCTGCACCGGAGCGTTCGTGATCGCCGCGGCCGGGCTGCTCGACGGCCGGGCGGCCACGACGCACTGGAATGTGGCCGATCTGTTCCGGCGCACCTTTCCTCGGGTGCGACTGGATACCGATGTTCTCTACGTCGACGATAATGATGTGCTCACCTCGGCGGGAGCCGCGGCGGGCATCGATCTGTGCTTGCACCTGGTGCGCCGCGATCATGGGAGCGCGGCCGCCAATGCGGTGGCTCGTCGCTGTGTGGTGCCGCCGTGGCGCGACGGTGGTCAGGCCCAATTCATCGAGCAACCGGTGCCGCCGTCGACCTCGGCCGGCACCGCCGTCGCCAGACACTGGGCACTGGAGAACCTCCAATTGCCGTTGACCATGGACGATCTCGCCGTACGGGCCCGAATGAGCAAGCGCACCTTCGCCCGTCGCTTCCGCGATGAGGTCGGTATGAGTCCGGGGCGCTGGCTGATTCAGCAGCGCATCTTCCGCGCCCGCCAACTCCTGGAGTTGACCGATATGACGGTGGATCGCATCGCGGGCGAGGTCGGTTTCGCCACCGGCAGTTCCCTGCGTCAGCACCTGCACGATTCGATCGGTGTCTCGCCGCTGGCCTATCGCCGGACATTTCGTGCGGAAGCGGATTCGCTGGGCTGAGTCGCTGTTCGGCGCACGTTGGTCAGCTGGCCAGTGGTTGCCGTACCGGTGGATCGGCGGCGGGTAGCAGTTCGTGGGTTCGGGTGGTACGCGCGACTATCCGGCCCGGTGGCTGTCCGGCGAGGGAAGTCATGTGGCCCAACGCAACTCGGCCTCGCATACCGGTGCGCTCGGGTGATCGCCAAGGGCTACGTGCGGCCCGAACAGGCCGATGCCTCCTTACCGACCGGGTCGATCGGGCCATCACGGCCGTGACCGGTGTGCTGCGTGGTCGCGGTCAGCAGGTGCCCGAAGGCGTCGTCGCCGCGGACCTCGTCACCAACCAATTCATTTACCCCGCAATCGGTTTGCGGGCCCAGTAGTCCGCTCAGGTCGCCTCGGGTACGGGGAGCCCGAGGCGGGCGACGATCCAGGGGAACGACGAGGTGAACGCGGCCGAGGCGAATTGCCAGGTGTGGCCGCCCTGGGTGGTGTGGATGGTGCAGTCGATGCCGACCTCACGGCCTTGGGTACACAGCTTTTCGGCCGCGCCGACCTCACCGGTATCGACGACTCCGTCGTGGCCGCCGAATCCGACGGCGTCGTCATCGGTCGCCGAAGACTGGCGTCCGCCATGGGATCCCGGGCCGGATTTGGGTGGGGTGAGGTCGTCGAACAGGCCGGCCGTACCGGTGTAGGGACCGTGTTTCGCCATCACCGTCAGCGGGTCGAAGGCGGCCCAGCGGTCGGCGTCGCCGCCGAAGAGGCGTTGGATCGTTTGTTCTTTGGTGCCCGAGACCGGGCCGATATCGCCCGCGATATCGACGAAGGTGTGCAGCAATTCCGGGTGCATGACGGCCAGGTCGACCGCGCAGGTGCCGCCCATGGACCAGCCGACCACCGCCCAGTTCGCCGGATCCGCCGAGGCTCCGAAGCGAGATTCGAGGTAGCCGGGCACATCTCGGGTCAGATGGTCGGCGGCGTCGCCGCGCGGACCGTTCACGCATTCGGTGTCGTTGTTGAAACTGCCGCTGGAATCGACGAAGACGAGGATCGGGGCGCGGCCGCCGTTGGCGGCGGTGAACTTGTCCACCTCGGGCATGATCTGGCCGCTGCGGATCCAGTCGGCGGGGGTGTTGAATTCGCCGCCGATCATCATGACGACCGGCAGCGTGGGCGGTGTCGGACCGGCGAACCAGGCCGGTGGCAGGTACACATACTCGGTCCGATGCGGAAAACCGCTGCCCGCGTCGGGGATTTGGACCGGGACAATCTTGCCCGCGGTGACGTTCGTATTGCGCAGTGCCGCCAGCGCATCGATATCTGTTTGGTTGGGCAGCGGCCCGGCGGTGAGGGCGTTCCACGCGGACTGCACCGTGGGGTAGTAGCCGACCCATTGGTTGAGCACGATGCCGGTGCTCAGCAACGCGAGCGGCACAGCGAGGACCGAGAGACCGCGCCGCCACCATCGGGCACTGCGCCAGCCGAGCGCGGCCACCGCGATCGCCGCGACCGCGATACCGACACAGGCCCACAACTCGAGCGGCGCCGGATCCGACGCCAGCCCCTGATCGTTCACATACGCCCACGCGGCCACCGCGCCCGCGGCACCGAGCAGCGCGCAGACCGGCAGTAGCACCAGCCGCCAGCGCTTGGTCCGCCAGCCGATCGCCAGTATCAGCGCGGCCACCGCCACCAGCTCCACCGTCAGCGGGAACCAGCCGTGCAGCAGCGAAATGCCATGGTGAAAGGTGTTCTGATAGTTCGGGTTCAGATTCGCCGACGGCAGCCGCGGCGGTGGTGGCGGTGTCACGGGAGCCGCGGGCGCGGCGAGCAGAGCACGGGCAACGGGCACCTACGGCATTGTCGAGACCGTTCCTCGAGAAAGCCTGTGAATTGGCTTCAGCGAACCTGGGTGTGCTCCGGTAAGGTCCAAGGGTCGGTCGTGCAGGATTCAGGAGGGGTGCACATGACCTATCAGCCGCCGCCGCAGTACCCGGGCTATGGCCAGGGGTATCCCGGGTACCCGGGATACCCACCGCAGCCACCCAAGGGCAAACCCGTCTGGCCGTGGGTGCTGGGCGGCGTATTCCTTGCGATCGTGCTCACCGTCGGCGGATGCGTCGCGGTGTTCGGCTCCATCGCCTACCGGATCGACAAGGAGTCGAAGAAGGAGATCTCGGTGACCTACGAGATCTCCGGCACCGGGTCCGCCGACATCTCCTACACCAGTGGCGATTTCGACACCACCAGCGATAACGACGCGCCGCTGCCGTGGACGAAGGCGGTGACGCTGACCGGATTCGTTCGTTCGGGTCGGGTGTCGGCCACCATGAGCGGGACCACCGGGGGCACGGTGAGCTGCCGAATTCTGCGTGACGGCAAGGTGATTGTCGAGGATTCGGACTCCGGCTCGTACGCGTATGTGAGCTGCTACCACACCTTCGACTGACGCGAGTGACACCGTGTCGCTGGCGAACGGCGCCCGCCCCGTCCACTAGACTCTCGAACAGTTGTTCGTGTCTTCGAGAGGGGATCGTGTGCGGGTGATGGGCGTCGATCCGGGGCTCACCCGGTGCGGCCTCAGCATCGTCGAAGGCGGGCTGGGGCGGAAGGTGACCGCGATCGACGTCGATGTGGTGCGCACCCCTGCGGATATGGACCTCGCGCAGCGGCTGCTGCAGGTCGCCGACGCCGCCGAGTACTGGATGGACACCCATGAACCGGGGGCCGTCGCGATCGAGCGGGTCTTCGCCCAGCATAATGTGCGCACCGCGATGGGCACCGCGCAGGCGGGCGGCGTGATCGCGCTGGCCGCGGCGCGCCGGGGGATACCGGTGGCGTTCCACACGCCCAGTGAGGTGAAGGCCGCCGTCACCGGCAACGGCGCCGCGGACAAGGCCCAGGTGACGGCGATGGTGACCAGGATCCTCGGCCTGCGGGTCGCACCGAAACCCGCGGACGCGGCGGATGCGCTGGCGTTGGCGATCTGTCATTGTTGGCGGGCACCGCTGCTGGATCGCATGGCCAAGGCCGAGGCACAGGCGGCCGAGGCGCGGCAGCGGTATACGCGGCGGCTTGCCGAACAACGGAAGGTGGTGCGCCCGTGATCGCGTCGGTGCGTGGTGAGGTGCTGGAGATCGCGCTCGACCACACGGTGCTCGAGGCCGCCGGTGTCGGCTACCGGCTCAATGCGACCCCGTCGACACTGGCCACGCTCACCCGCGGCGAAGATACCCGGCTGTACACGGCGATGATCGTGCGCGAGGACTCGATGACGCTGTACGGCTTCGCCGATACCGAGGCGCGCGATCTGTTCGGGTTGCTGCAGACGGTCTCCGGTGTCGGCCCGCGGCTGGCCATGGCGGTGCTCGCGGTACTCGAGCCCGAGGCGTTGCGCAAGGCACTCGCGGAGAGCAATGTGGCGGCGCTGACCCGGGTGCCCGGCATCGGCAAGCGTGGGGCCGAGCGCATGGTGGTCGAACTACGGGACAAGGTGAATCTCGTTCCGGTGCAGGCGGGACCGCCCGGAAGTGCGCCGACGCCGGTGATCACACCGGTCCGCGAGCAGGTCGTCGAGGCGTTGATCGGACTCGGGTTCCCGGCCAAACAGGCCGAGCCCGCGGTCGACGCGGTGCTCGCCGAACAGCCCGCCGCCGATACCTCGACCGCGTTGCGGGCAGCCCTCGGCTCACTCGGCAAGAATCGTTAGTCCGTTATGTCAGATGATCTCGAACCGGACGCCGAGTCCCAGGTCACCGCAAGTTATCTGAAATCCGACGGCGAGATCGAGGCCAACCTGCGCCCGAAATCGCTGGAGGACTTCATCGGCCAGCCGCGGGTGCGCGAACAGCTCGCGCTGGTGCTGCGCGGCGCCAAACAGCGCGGCGGTACCCCGGACCATGTGCTGCTGTCCGGACCACCCGGCCTCGGCAAGACCAGTATGGCGATGATCATCGCCGCGGAACTCGGTACGGCACTGCGCATTACGTCGGGGCCCGCGCTGGAACGCGCGGGCGATCTGGCGGCGATGTTGAGCAATCTGGTCGAGGGCGATGTGCTGTTCATCGATGAGATCCACCGCATCGCCCGGCCCGCCGAGGAGATGCTCTATCTCGCGATGGAGGACTTCCGCGTCGACGTGGTCGTCGGCAAAGGCCCTGGGGCAACATCGATTCCGCTCGATATCGCCCCGTTCACCCTGGTCGGCGCGACCACCCGCTCCGGCGCGCTCACCGGCCCGCTGCGCGACCGTTTCGGCTTCACCGGCCATATGGACTTCTACGATCCCGACGAACTACTGCGCATCCTGCTGCGCTCGGCGCATATCCTCGGCGTCACCATCGATCGCGACGCCGCCGCCGAAATCGCGGGCCGCTCCCGTGGCACCCCGCGCATCGCCAACCGCCTACTCCGGCGCGTGCGCGACTACGCCGAGGTCCGCGCCGACGGTGTGATCACCCGCCCCATCGCCCAAGCCGCGCTCGAGGTCTACGACGTCGACGTCCTCGGCCTGGATCGCCTCGACCGTGCCGTCCTGGGCGCTTTGGTCCGCAGCTTCGGCGGCGGTCCCGTCGGCGTCTCCACCCTCGCGGTCGCCGTGGGGGAGGAGGCCGCGACCGTCGAGGAGGTCTGCGAGCCCTTCCTGGTCCGTGCGGGCATGGTCGCCCGCACGCCACGTGGCCGCGTCGCGACGGCCGCCGCGTGGGAGCACCTCGGCCTCGTGCCACCGCCAGATCTGGTGTTCGGCTCGATCGAAGTGCGCGGCCGCGAGCCCCATCCGACGCTGGACCTCTTCGACTGATTCAGCGCGCGCCGTGCGGCCGGTCTAGCGGTGGTGTTGGGCTGTGCGTTCCAGGGCGGTGACGACCAGGTCCAGGAATGCGTCGACCTCGTCGCGCTGGTAGCCGCGAGTGCTGAGGCGGGCTTCGGTGAAGCGCACGGCGCGGACGTCGGGAATGGTGAGGCTGCTGGGGCCGCCGTGGGCGAGGGTGGCGGCGACCAGGTCCAGGAAAGCGTCCACCTCTTCGGTGTCGTAGCCGCGGCGCCCCACCGGGGCCTGGGTGAACTGCATGCGGTGGACATCGTCGGGGGTGAGCAGCGGAGCGGGGCCGGAACCGTTGCCGCCCGCGGGCACCGGGCGGGTGCCGCGCTGCCGGAATTCCAGTTCGACGCGCACTCGGTCGAGAAATTCGTCGACCTGGTCGGCCTGGTAGCCGCGGCCGCCGAAGCGCGGCGCGTCGAATGCGACGTGGCGGATGTCGTCGGCGGTCAGTACGCCTTGGCCGTCCAGTGTCGCCGAGATCAGTTCCAGGAAGGCGTCGACCTCATCGGCGTGGTAGCCGCGGTGTCCCACAGGTGGCATGGCGAAGTGGATTCGGCGCACGTCGTCAGGGGTCACCTGCGACATTGTTCCAGGGGCGCTGCCCTGCTCAAGTCGAATACGCTTTTTTCGAACTAGGCGGTCTCTGCCGAACACGTGTTGCCCCCGTTGGCCACAGTCGATCTGGGTCACACCTTAGTCCCCGCAGCGGCGGGCATCCGCTGCAGATTTGCCGGATTCACCCGGCGCGGGTTCAGTCCTTGCGCACGCCATCGATCAACAGCCGCCGGATCGCCTCGTTGAGTCCATTGACGGCGTTCTCGTCCGGATTGCGCATCCCCTGCACGACGCCGGCGATCAGCATGCCGGTCACCGCCTTCGCGGTGTTCTTGGTATCGAGGTCCGCGCGCAGGTAGCCGAGCTCGACGCCGTGCGAGAGGTAGCCGGCCGTGAGCGCGTCGGCCATATCGAGCAGGCCGTAGAGCCGCGCGGTGAGTTCGTCATCGATGCCGGTGGCGTGGAACAGCAGCAACTGCGCGACCCGGCGGTCGTCGACGAGGATGCGGGTGAGCGCGGCGCCGATGCGATCGATCTGGGCGCGGTATTCGTCAAGAGAGGTGGCGGCGTCCGGCGCGTTGTCGGTGCCGAGCGCCTCGATGATCCGACCGGCCAGATCGTCGACGACCACGTCGATGATCTCGCGTTTATTGCTGAAGTACCGGTAGAACGTGCCGTGGCCGATGCCGAGCTCATTGGCGATATCGGCGATGCCGGTGGCGTGATAGCCCTTTTCGGCGAAGCAGACGAACGCGGTGTCGATGATCTCTTGCCGGAGTTCGGCTTTACGTCGCTCGGCACGCGTGGATGGCTTCGTCACGGGCACAATGATACTGTGTTCACAAACGGAATGAGGTGTCATTCCGTGAAAAGCGATTCACATTGATTGAAGAATGTTCTCAGCAGGAGGTTCGGCGTGGCGCCTCAGTTCGATGCGGTTGTTGTCGGTGCGGGATTCGGCGGGATGGGCGCGGGCATCGAGCTCGACCGGATCGGTCTGCGTAATTTCGTGATCCTGGAGCGCGAGGACGACCTCGGCGGCACTTGGCATGTCAATCACTATCCGGGCCTCGCGGTCGATATCGCCTCGGTGACCTACTCGTATTCCTTCGAGCCCAACCCGTATTGGACGCGGCTGTTCGCGCCGGGCAGGGAGCTCAAGAAGTACGCCGAGCACATCGCCGGCAAGTACGGCCTGCGCCGCCGGATGCGTTTCGGCACGGTGGTCGACGGCGCGCGCTGGGACGAGGAGCACGAGCAGTGGATCGTGTCCATCGCTGGTGGTGAAACCATTACCGGCCGCTACCTTTTGACCGCGACCGGCTTCCTCTCCCAGCCCTACACTCCGCCGTTCCCCGGCATCGATACCTTCGCGGGCAAGATCATTCACACGACCGCGTGGGAGGACGATTTCGACCTCACCGACCGCAAGGCCGCCATCATCGGCACCGGCGCCACCGCCGTGCAGTTGGTGCCGGAGGTGGCCAAGAAGGCCGCGGCGCTCACCGTCTTCCAACGCACCCCGATCTGGGTGGTGCCCAAGGTCGACACCGCGATCCCGGCCCCGGTGCAGAAGATCTTCGCCAGGGTGCCCGCCACCCAGAAGGTTGCGCGACTAGTGAACACCGGCCTCCTGGAGGCCCTGATGGTGGTCGGCGTGCTGCATTTCAAGCAGGCCAAGCCGCTGAACAAGGCCGCGGGCGTGCTGGCCAAGGCGCATCTGCGGACCCAGGTGCGCGACAAGCGGACTCGCGAACAGCTCACCCCGCACTACGACTTCGGCTGTAAGCGCCCCACCTTCTCCAACCAGTATTTCAAGACGTTCAACGAGGCGCATGTGCGCTTGGAGACCAATTCCATCGAGCGGATCGAACCGGATGGCATCGTCACCGCCGACGGCCACAAGACCGAGATCGATACCTTGATCCTGGCCACCGGCTTCAACCTCTGGGATGTCAACTTCCCGGCCATCGAGATCATCGGTCGCGAGGGCGTGAACCTCGGAAAGTTCTGGCGCGACAACCGTTTCCAGGCCTATGAGGGCATCACCGTGCCCAAGTTCCCGAACTTCCTCAGCCTCAACAGCCCGTACTCCTACAGCGGTCTGTCGTACTTCACCACCATCGAAGCCCAGATGAAGCATATGGGCCGGTTGCTGCGGGAGACCTTCCGCCGCGGCGAGACCACCTTCGAGGTGACCGAGCAGGCCAACGCGCACTTCCTCGACCGCGTCACCGACAAACTCGGCTCGTCGGTGTTCTATGGCGGCGACTGCTCGACGGCGCGCAGCTACTACTTCAACCCGCACGGTGAGGCCGCGTTGCTGCGCCCGACCAGCACCATCAACGCGCACCGCGAAGCGGTGAACTTCCGGCTGGACGATTACGACTACGGGACCAAGTCCGCATAGCCGCCCCGTTGCGCAAGCCCCGCGGTCTCGGCCGCGGGGCTTGCTTTTCGTGGGCTACTCGGCGATCTTGCGTTGTCCACATGTGCGCGGCCGCGGCGTCCACCAGGGACGTCAAGGGTGTGCCGGTGTGGTGGTTATGACACGAACTGGCAGACTGTTGGGGTACTTGTCCATCCCACCCACAGACTAGGGACTGACTTCGACGATGGAACTTCTGTTTCCGCTGCTGCTGGTAGCCCTGCTCGTGCCCATGTTCCTCGGTGTGCGCCGCCAGAAGCGCGAGGCCGAGAAGGTCACCACGATGCAGGAAAGCCTGAAGGTCGGCGATCAGGTCACCACCACGTCGGGGCTGTACGGCACCGTGGTCGATCTCGACGACGCCACGGTCGATCTCGAGATCGCCGAGGACGTCGTCACCACGTGGTTGCGCGCGGCCGTCCGCGACGTGCGCACCGCGGACGAGGTCACGGATGAGACCGTGACCGACGAGACCGACGAGACCGATGCCGGTCCCGTCGAAGAGTCCGCGCAGCAGACCGAGACCCGGCTGACGAAGGACTGACCTGCTTCCCCCGGCGACTGCTCGTAGGTCGCTCGAAGGGCCGGCCCGGCTATCGTGGCGACTGCCTGCAGGTCGCTCGGAAGAGCCGGCCCGCGTGCCGGAAATCGCCGCGGGCCAACCCTCGGCTGCGCGTGCCCGCCTGTTCCATCCTCGACTTCCGCCTAGGAGATGACGAACTGTGCCACCTTCCCAGGGATCGGCGCATCCGCTCCGGTTGCTCGGCGTCTACGCCGTGCTGCTGGCCGTGATCTATGCGCTGGTGTTCTTCGCCGGTGATCATTCCCCCACCCCCAAACTGGGCATCGACCTGCAGGGTGGTACCCGGGTCACGTTGACCGCCCGCACCCCCGACGGCAGCAAGCCCAGCCAGGACAGCCTGCGCCAGGCGCAGACGATCATCGAGAACCGGGTCAACGGCCTCGGTGTCTCGGGTTCCGAGGTCGTCATCGACGGCGACAACCTGGTGATCACGGTTCCGGGTGACGACGGTGGCCAGGCCAAGGCGCTGGCGACGACCGCCAAGCTGTACATCCGTCCGGTGCTGACGGCGGTGCCCGCCGTCGGCGGCAAGAGCACGCCGCAGACGCCGGGCACCACCGGGACACCGGGCACGGTTCCCGACGTCACGCAGCTGAATCCGGACGGGACGGTGCCGACCCAGCCCACGCCGACCACCGAGGCCGCGCCCACCTCGGAGGCCACGCCGCCCACCGAGGCCACGCCAGCGGCCGAGTCGGCCCCGCAGCAGCGGGTGTTCCCGGCGCAGGCCCCGCCCTCACCGACGCCTACGCCGGGCGGTCTGACGCCGCAGGAACAGGCCAAGAAGGAGATCGCGGACGCCAAGGCGACCAGGCAGAGCACCGATCCCACGGTGCAGCAGGCCGCGATCGCGGCACTGGACTGCACCAAGTCCGACCCGCTGGCCGGTAACGACGATCCGAACCTGCCGCTGGTCGCCTGCGCCACCGATGGCAAGGAAATCTTGCTGCTCGACAAGAGCCGGATCGACGGCCAAGAGATCAAGAACGCCACCTCGGGCCTGAACCAGCAGCAGGCGCGCCACGAGGTGAACCTCGAGTTCAAGTCCGGTGGTAGCGACGCCTGGGCCACGCTGACCGGTGAGTACATCAACAAGCGGGTCGCGTTCGTGCTCGACTCGAAGGTGGTCAGCGCACCGGTCGTGCAGTCGGGTCCGCAGCAGGGCGGTCGCACCACGATCTCCGGTAACTTCACCGCGGCCAGCGCCAAGGAACTGGCGAACACCCTGAAGTACGGTTCGCTGCCGCTGTCGTTCCAGACCTCCGAGGCCGAGACGGTTTCGGCGACATTGGGTCTGTCCTCGCTGCGCGCGGGTCTGCTCGCCGGTGCGATCGGTCTCGCGGTCGTGCTGCTGTACTGCCTGCTCTACTACCGGATGCTCGGCTTCCTGGCCGGTTTCTCGCTGATCGCGTCCGGTGTCGCGGTGTACGGCATCATCGTGCTGCTCGGTCGGTGGATCGGGTTCACGCTGGACCTGGCAGGTATCGCCGGTCTGATCATCGGTATCGGTCTGACGGCCGACTCCTTCGTGGTGTTCTTCGAACGCATCAAGGACGAAATGCGTGAGGGCCGCAGCTTCCGGTCGGCGGTGCCGCGCGGTTGGCAGCGGGCCCAGCGCACCAACCTCTCCGGTAAGACCGTCAGCCTCATCGCCTCGGTGGTGCTCTACATCCTGGCCGCCGGTCAGGTGCGGGGCTTCGCATTCACCCTCGGTATCACCACCGTCCTCGACGTGATCGTGCTCTACCTGGTGACCGCGCCGCTGATGATGCTGGCCTCGCGCTCGTCGTTCTGGGCGAAGCCGTCGGTCAACGGGCTCGGCGCGATTCAGGAAGTGGCCAGGGAACGCAGGGCCGGCGAGGCGCTGCTGAAGGAGACGTCACGATGACAAACTCGACTCTGGAGTTCTCGGACGAGCTGAACGATGTCGACGCGCCCAAGCACAGCATCTTCGAGCGGCTCTACACCGGCACCGGCGGTTTCAAGATCGTCAATCGCCGCCGCTTCTACTACGGGCTGACCGCGGCCTTCCTGCTGATCTCGTTGCTGAGCATCGGGATTCGCGGATTCACCCTCGGCATCGACTTCGCGGGCGGTTCGCGCATCCAGCTGCCCGCGGCGGGAACGGCCACCACACAGAAGGTCGAGGACGTCTACTCCCAGACCATCGGCCATGCCCCGGTGACGGTGCAGAAGGTGGGATCCGGTGCGGCGGAGACCATTCAGGTCCGCTCCGACACACTGAGCGCCACGCAGACCGATGCGCTGCAGACCGCCCTGTTCAACTCCTTCCAGCCGAAGGACAAGGACGGCAACGTTTCTCGTAACGCGATCAGCATCGCCGAGATCAGCGAGACCTGGGGTAGCCAGATCACCAAGAAGGCGCTGATCGCGCTGGTGGTGTTCATCGCGTTGACCATGGTCTACATCGCCATCCGCTTCGAACGGGATATGTCGATCGCGGCGATCGGCTCGCTGTTCTTCAACATGATCGTGACGGCGGGTATCTATTCGCTGGTCGGCTTCGAGGTGACACCCGCCGCGGTGATCGGTCTGTTGACCATCCTCGGGTACGTGCTCTACGACAACGTCGTGGTCTTCGACAAGGTCGAGGAGAACACGCGTGGCGTGGTCAATACGACCAGACGCACCTATGCCGAACAGGCGAACCTCGCGGCCAACCAGACGCTGATGCGCTCGATCAACACCACGGTCATCGGCATTCTGCCGATCGTCGGCATGCTCGTGATCGCGGTATGGCTGCTCGGCGTCGGCACGCTGAAGGATCTGGCGCTGGTGCAGTTGGTCGGCATGATCGTCGGCGCATACTCGTCGATCTTCTTCGCCGTGCCGCTGCTGGTGTCGATCAAGGAGCGGTGGGGTCCGGTGGCGGCGCACACCAGGAAGGTGCTCAACAAGCGGGCCGGGCTGGCTTCGGCGCGGGCCGGCGCCGAGGCGGAACGCCGGGCGGTCGCGGCGACCGGGCGCGAGTTGGGTGCGCGCCCCGTGCGCGAACCGGGACAGGCGCCGCGTCCGGGTGCGCGGCCGAGCGGGAAACGGACCAAGCGGCGGAACTGACACCCGACGGCAGGGGTTTTCGTTGATGAAGCAGTCGCTAGCGGCACGTCTGATCGGAGCGGTGGCTGCGGGCACCGTGGCCGCCACGGTGGTGGCCGGATGCTCGAGTCAGAACCAAGTGCCCTCCATCGGTTACGCCGTCGACGCGGTGATCGCCAGTTACAACGGGGGGAGCACGCTCGGCGCGAGCACCGGCTCGAACGCGGTGTTCGCGCGGGTGCTGACCGGGTTCTTCTACACCGGACCGGATGGTCAACAGGTCGCCGACACCGATGTGGGCACCGCGAAAGAGGTGCCCGGCGAGGCGCAGACGATCCAGTACCGGCTCAGCGCGGACGGTGTGTACTCCGACGGCGTGCCGACCTCGTGCGATGATCTGGTGCTGGCCTGGGCCGCGCATAGCGGGCGGTACACCAAGCCCGGCGACCGCGGGCAGGTGCCGTTGTTCGACGCCGCGAGCACCGCCGGATACGCCGATATCGAGCGGGTGGATTGCCAGACCGGTTCCAAGGACGCCACCGTGGTGTTCCGCGGGGACCGGCACTACCTGCCGTGGCGCAACCTGTTCACCGCGGGTGAGTTGATGCCCGCGCATGTGGCCGCGCGGGTGGCGAATGTGCCGAATGTGGTGACCGCCGTGCAGTCCGGTGACCAGGCCTCGCTGCAGCGGATCGCCGACTTCTGGAACAACGGGTGGACCATCGGCTCTGGCAAGGTGGATCTGAGCCGGTTCCCGTCATCGGGGCCGTACCGGATCGATTCGTTCTCCGATAAGGACGGGCTGGTCCTGGTCGCCAACGAACGCTGGTGGGGCAATAAGCCCGAGACCGGGCGGATCGTGGTGTATCCGAAGACCGCGGATCTGAAGGCGAAGGTCGGCGACAATGCGGTCGGGGTCGTCGATATCGGTGCCGGATCGGTGAAAGATATCAATCTGGACGGGTTTTCGGTGCGGTCGGTGCCGGGGCGCGGTGCCGAGCAGTTGGTGCTCGGGACCGGAGGCGTCTTCGGTTCGGCCGACGCTCGGCGCGCCTTCGCGTTGTGTGTGCCGCGGCAGGCACTGTTCGACAAGCTCGGCAAGGCCAAGGACGCGCCGAAGACCGGGCTCGGTACCGCGCCACTGAATTCTCGTATCACACAGCAGGATTCGCTGTTCTATCCGGCCGTCATCGGGGCGGCCGACAAATATCGCGGCGGCGACACGACCGCCGCCGCGGCCTCGGGTGGGTCGAATACCACCATTCGGGTCGGATATGTGCGTCCGGACGAGCGGCGTACCCAGACCGTGCAGCTGATCGCGGAGGCGTGCAAATCGGCCGGTATCAATGTGGTGGACGCCGGATCCGCCGATTTCACACCGTCCCAGCTCACCGAAGGCAAAGTCGACGCCGTGCTCGGCAGCACCGCATCGGCGCCGGGTCCGGCCGGATCCCAGACCGGTGTGGCGGCGAGCAGCGCGTTGCGCACAGGTAGCGGGCTCAATTTCGGTCGCTACGGTAATGGCCGCTACGATTCGATCACCGATCAGCTTGCGGGCGACGACAACTCGACCACAACGCTGAATCTGCGCACCGAGGCCGAGAACCTGCTGTGGGCGGATATGCCGAGCATCCCGTTGTTCGTCACGCCCCGCACCATCGCGTTCGGCAACGGTTTGCAGAACGGCATAGCCGGTCCCACGCAGGCGGGCACCGGCTGGAACATGGACCGCTGGGTGTTGAAGCGGTGACAGGTGTTGGTGGGTGAGTAATCATGGAGAGGTGTCGATGAGCAAGCACGCGGCGGTGGAATCAGACGACGTTCTAGCCGAGCGAACCGGCAAGGCCGCCGAAGCGGTCGCGCGCCTCACCCGCTGGCGCGACGACTTCCCGTCTCCCGGAGTCCGGTTCGCCGATCTCACACCGGTCTTCGCCGATCCGGAGGGCTTTCGGGCCGTCCTCGACTGCCTCGCGGCCTGCGCACCCGATGCCGACCTGGTGGCGGGGGTCGACGCGCGCGGTTTCCTCATCGGTGCCGGTGTCGCCGCGACGCTGGGTACCGGCGTGCTGGCGGTGCGGAAGGCGGGCAAGTTACCGCCGCCGGTCATCTCGCGTGAGTACAGCCTCGAGTACGGCACCGCGGCGCTGGAGATTCCCGCTGACGGTGTCGAGCTGAAGGGCTGTCGCGTTCTGCTGCTCGATGATGTCCTGGCGACCGGCGGTACGTTGGCCGCCGCCGCCGATCTTTTCCGGACCGCTGGCGCCGAAGTCGTCGCGGCCGCGGTTGTGCTGGAGTTGGGCTTCCTCAATGGGCGGGATCGTCAGGGCGACTACCCCTTGACCTCAGTGGTCCGCGTCTAGATTTCGACGTGGGCCGCGGGGGTTCACGGCTGTCGCCTGATTCGACTCGCTGATGGCTCCTGGAATCCGGATTGCCGGTGGTGGTTCGGGCTGCGAGGGTCGCTGGGTAGTTGCTTATGCCCGGTGGATGACGTATCGCTGTGGGTGGGGAGCAAGTCGGCGGTGGGTCAGGTGGGAATGCCGTGGACTAATCCGTTGGTGATGTGTGTGATCCGAATATCACTGGCGCAACATCCGCGGATGTGTTTAATCTAGAGAAGTCTTACCCCCGTTGATCGGAGTCATGTCGTTGCTCTCATGAGGTAGCCACTCGGGCGGCCCGCATCCCGCGCGCCGCGTTTCCGTGCAACCTCTGGGGTCCGCATGACCAATCTGTCTCTTTCCGATCTCACTTTCTCCTGGCCCGATGGCACGCCCGTATTCGACGGGCTCGACGCCGTGCTCGGACCCGGTCACCTCGGCCTGGTCGGCGGCAACGGTGCGGGCAAGTCAACCTTGCTGCGGTTGATCGCGGGTGAGCTGACGCCCGCACGCGGTTCGATCACGGTCACCGGGCGGCTCGGCTACCTGCGCCAGGATCTCGGCCTCGGCGACGGTCAGCGCGTCGATGCGGTGCTCGGTATCGCCGAGACGCGGAAGGCGTTGCACCGCATCGAATCCGGTATCGGCGAAGAATCGGACTTCGACACCGTCGGCGGACAGTGGGACGTCGAGGAGAGCGCGATCGCGCTGCTCGGTCGACTCGGCCTGCACTACCTCGCCGACTCCACCGAACAACTGGACCGCCGCTTGGCGACCCTCTCCGGCGGCGAAACCGTGCTGCTCGGCTTGGTCGCGGAGTTACTGCGCGATCCGGATGTGCTGTTGCTCGACGAGCCGACGAACAACCTGGATCACGTTGCCAGACAGCGCCTCTACGAGGTCGTCGCCCAATTCTCCGGCACCGTCCTCACCGTCAGCCACGACCGGGAACTGCTGGAGCGAATGACCACGATCGCCGAACTGCGCCAGGGCGAATTACGGTTGTTCGGCGGCAATTTCAGTGAGTACGAACGGATCATCGAAGCCGAGCAGGAGGTGGCGCGGGCCGCGATCCGGGACGCGCGCAGCGACGTTCGCAAGCAGGCGCGCGAACTGGTCGAGACCCGGATCAAACTGGATCGCAGAGCGCGCTACGGGCAGAAGATGTTCGAGAACAAGCGCGAACCGAAGATCGTGATGGGCGCACGCAAGCGGGCGGCTCAGGTGTCGGCGGGCAAACTGCGCAACAACCACATCGAAAAGCTGGACACCGCAAAGGATCAGCTCCAGCAGGCCGAGGAGCTGTTACGCGACGACCGTCAGATCCGGGTCGACCTGCCCGACACCCGGCTCTACCCGGGACAGGAGGTCATCGATCTCGATCGGCTCGAGCTGCCCTGCGGGCCGACCGTGACATTGCGGGTCTGCGGGCCCGAGCGAATCGCACTGACCGGACGCAACGGCGTGGGTAAATCCACACTGCTGCACCGTATCGCCGCGCAACAGCCGAAAGTTCCGTGGCGCATACTGCCGCAACGCCTCGACATCTTCGACGAACAACGGACGGTCTTCGACAACGTCGCCTCGACCGCACCGCATGCCCGTGCCGAACAGATCCGAGCCCAACTGGCCCGGTTCCTGTTCCGCGGCAGCGACGCCGACGTCCCGGCCGCGGCCTTGTCCGGCGGCGAACGTCTGCGCGCCGCCCTCGCCATGCTCCTGCTTGCCGATCCGGCCCCGAAACTCCTCCTCCTCGACGAGCCAACCAACAATCTCGACCTCCCCAGCCTCGACCACCTGACCCAGGCCCTGGCCGGCTACGAGGGCGCACTGATCGTCGTCAGCCACGATCCCCGCTTCCTCGACGACATCGGCATCACCCGCCGAGCGGAGCTGACCGCCGACGGACTGATCGAAACCCTGGTCCGGTAGTGCGCTGCGTGGCCTTCGCTATCCGCGCGCGGCTCGCCGCATCACGCCTGGGTGGCGCAGTAGGCGCGGGCCCAGCTTCACCGCGAGGAGGCTGAGGGGGAGCCAGGGGCGCAGATATGGGTTGAGGCGGCGGATGCGACCGTCGGCGGCGAGTTCGAGAATCATGGCTTCGGTCATTCGGAATCCTCCGATGGTGGCTTCGGCCAGCAGGACTCGGCGGGTGCCGTCGCCGATGTGTTCGGTCCAGCGCAGGTGGGAGAGGCTGCCGTAGGCGGCGGTCAGCAGGATACGCAGATCGTCGTGACCGCGGAAGATCAGGCGGCCGGAGACCGGTGAGGTCAGCTCGGCATCGGGGGCGAGGGTGGTCATCAGCGCGTCGATATCGGCGGCCTCGGTCGCCTCGCGGAACTTTGCCACAACGTCCGACATGAAATACCCCTTGACGTTCGGTTTTCGGTCGCATCGAAACGTATCGGAGTCACTTGCAAAAAGCAATGGACTACGCTGGGTGGGTGCCCAAAGCTGCCATGTCCGACATTGTGTGCTCGATCGCGCGAACGCTCGACGTGGTCGGGGAGCGGTGGACGCCGCTGATCCTGCGTGACCTGTTCGTCGGGGTGAACCGATTCGAGGACATCCGCCGCGATCTCGGGATCGCCTCGAATGTCCTCACCGCACGCCTGGATGCGTTGCGGCAATATGGGATTGTCGAGGCCAGGATGTATCAATCGAATCCGGCGCGCCACGAATACGTGCTCACCGAACAGGGGCGCGATCTGTATCCGGTGCTGACGATGCTCATTTCGTGGGGCGATAAGTGGCTCGCCGGACCCGCGGGCCCGCCCGCGGTCGTGGTGCATCGCGATTGCGGGCAGCCGACCTCCGGTGTGGTCGTCTGCCGCGACTGCGCAGCGCCGCTCACCGCGGACAATGTGTACTGGCGGCACGGACCCGGTGCGCGGCGGGGGCCGGGGACGATGCTCATCGGCGACTATCTGGAACCGGCGCCGTAGGACTGCTCGAGTTGAGCGACGTGCTCGGCTGCAGCATGATCAATGCGATGGACTTGGTGTTGCAAGCGATAGCCGACGTCGATTGGGCCGAGCTGGAACATGCTTACGGCCCTGCGACGGATGCTCCAGCGCACCTGCGTGCCCTGATCGACGGTGATGCCGAGGCCTGCGCGGACGCGGTCGGCTATCTTGACGCCGCCCTGCTGCATCAGGGCAGTGTGTACTCCGCGACCGCGCCGTTCGTCGCGATCGTCGCCGAACTGCTGCCGCGTCCGCACACCGCGATGACGGTCGAGGACATCCTGCCGTGGGATCCGGAGCCGCGACCATTGCGCGTCGCACTGCTGGATTACCTGGAGGTGTTCGCGCAGGGCTGTTGTTCGGGGATCTCCGATGAGGAGCTGTACGCCGAGGCCTACCCGGCCGGGCGCACCGAGGAGGATCTACAGCGGGTCAAGGCGAATCGGCGCGCGGGGCTGCTGCAACTGGGCCCCGATCCCGCGAATGCCCTGCTGGTAGAGCATGTTCCGACACCACCGGGACTACTGGCCGCCATCGACGACAACGAATTCCGCACGGCGATGCGGGCACGCGACGAAATCGCCTGCCGCGCGGTGATTCCCGGCGTGATCAAGGCGATCGTGCCCTTGCTCGACGACGCGGACGCGTCGGTGCGCATCGCGGCGCTGCGCGCGATGATCGAGCTCACCGCACATCCGGACTGTACCGACAAGCGCATCGCGCTGCTCAACCAGCTGGACGCGATCGCGCCGACCATGCCCGACCCGACCGAACGCGCCACTGCCGCAAGGATTTCTGGCATCCATGGCGGCCGTCCGGAACAGCTGCTCGCCGACATCCATCCCGGTGTCCGCGCCTGCGCCGCATTGGCACCCGCATTCGCCGCCGATCAGTGCGCTACCGACGAACTCCTGGCCGCGCTGGAGCGACCGGAGGCCATCGACGAGTGGTTCAACCGGCACCTCCCCGGGCAGGACGGGTGGCTGCGCCACGACGTCATTCGCGAACTCGTCAGCCGCGTCGATGATTTCGAGACGCTGCTGCCCGCCGCGATCGAAGTGGCATGGGCCGCGAACCGGAGCACCGTGAACGACGACTGTATTTCGTTCCTGCGCAAAGCCTTTCCTGATCCGATTTACCCCGGTTCGGACCTGTCCGCCGCCCAACTGTCGTTCCTCGCGGTCCTGGTGGAGATCGAAGACCTGTGGCTGTTCGGCCAACTCGACCTATGGTTCGAAGCGGCGGGATTGCCCGGCGGCCGGGAGAGCTGTCGTAGGCTCGTCGAGCATTAGTCCAGCAGGGCCACAAGCCTTTTCGGTGCCACCCTACGGTAGGCGTCGTGAATGATCTCGGTGATCTCGTCCCAATCGGGATCCACCTCGAGCCGCACGCCGATCCACCCCCGATGTCCGACATACGGTGGCACGAAGAACCGTTCGGGCTCGGCATCGACGAGTTCGGCCTGCGCCCCCTCGGGCGCCGGACACCAGATCGTCGCTCCCGGTTCCCGGTGCCGGTCTTCGAGGTACATCGTGAACGCGGTCTTGGCCCGGACGAAGAAATTCGGGCAGCCGTGGCTCAGCCGCTCGCTGCTTTCGGGCAGGACCAGGCATATCGCCCGGATCCGCGGCAACGGGTCCACATCCGAAGTGTAGGAGGTAGGGTCCCGACTTTCGCCGCCGGACCGCGGACACAAGGATGTATCCATGGGAATCGAGTTGAACGTGGCGGGGGTGTGCCGTGCGCCCACCGAAGACTTCCTCGATCAGGTCGGGTCGTGGTTACGGACCGGTCCCGCCGGTGCGCGGGTCGGCTGGACCACGACGTCGGCGCCGTTCCGGAAATCGGTGGAGGTCTCCGGTGACCGCCTGCTGGCCGTGCTGCATCCAGCAGCCGAGCCGGTCGATCTGCGCGCCGCGCACGGTCAGGTGGTGGTGAGCGCGGGTTGCGCTCCGGCCGGGCCCGGCTATCACCGGCATGTCGCCGCCATGCTGCACGAAATGGGCAGGCGTTTCGACATCGAGTGGGACGAGGGCACCGAGGATCCGCTCGGGCTGGCCGATGACCGCGCGGAAGTCGAACGCGACTACCTGCGGTGGATCCGCACCCTTGCGGAGACGGTGCTGACCCAGGTGCCCGCCGAGGGCAACTGGGTGTCGATCGGATTGTCGCTGGGCAGTGACCGTTTCGATTACGAGGGGCTGGCCGCGAGTTGGCTCGGACCGCGCACCCGCGACTGGTTCCAGGCCGTCTCCGATGGTGACGAGGCGGCCGCGCGCGCGTTCTTCCCGTGGTGGGAGGACGGCTGGACCGCGCCGACGATTCGTAATACCGCGGTCGGCATCATCTGGAACGACGTGCGGTGGCGTCCGCCCTCGGACGCCGACGACACCCCCGCGCTGCACCAGGCCGACGCCCTGCTCGCCGAGGCGCACCGCCTCGACGCGGCCCTGGAATTGCCGTGGGCGGCCTGGCACGAATTGCGGCTGCTGCTGGCGGAGTCGGCGCCAACTGCTGACGGCGCACCCGCGGATCTTCCCGCGCGCGCCGGCGCGGATCTTCCCGCGCCACTGGGCTACCGCCGCCGCCCGGTCCTGACCGCGCCGGTATCCGGTTGGAGCCTGCGGATCCCCGGCGACTTCACCTACGGGTGGGACGGCGATCGCTGGTGGGCCTGGGACGGTATCCGGCAGATCGAAATCACCATACTGCGGGTCGGCGACGAGCAGAGCGGTCCGCCACCGGCGGCGATGCTGCAGTACGGTGCCAACGCGACCGAGGGGCACCGCGGTGAGCCGGTGACTGGCGGCCCAGGTGACGGGTGGTGGCTGCCCTCCGAGGACGGCGACGAGGTCGGCGTGCAGGGGATCGCCAGTCGCCGCAATGGTGAGTTGCTCCTGGTGACGATCAGTGTTCCCAGCGCGCAATTGGATTGGGCGATCGAGGCCTGGCGGTCATTGCGTTACGGCGGGGAGTAGCCGGACCGCACGTTTACGGAAGCGGACGCACTGCCGCGCCGATCATGCTGACCTGACTCGATTCGAACAGGAGGCTCCCGTGGCCACAGTTGTCACCGTCGTCGTCGGTGTGTTCTTCCTCGCGATGGGCAGCTACGCGCTGGCGGCGCCCGCCGCGCTGATCCGTCCCTTCGGGATTCGTCTCGAGCAACCCGCCGCGCGGTACGAGGTGCGCGCCGTCTACGGCGGATTCGGCCTGGCGATGGCCGCGATGCTGGCGATCGCGGCGACCCACGATGGCCCCCTGCGCACCGGAATCATGGTGACGATCGGTGTCGCACTGGGCGGAATGGCCTTCGGGCGCATCGTATCCGCCGTCCTGGATGATCGAATCTCCTTCTACCCCAACTGGTTCTACTGCGTGATCGAGGCTGTGGCCGCCGCGTCCCTCATCGCTACCGCATGAGCCGCGAGCAGGCCGCCGAGGTGAGTTGCGCTTGACGGAACCACCCGACTTCGCTGGAAATTTGCCGGTCGACGCCGTTGTCAGCACCTTCGGCGCCGACGGCTACTTGCAACCGCGACACGTGGGTGGGCAATTCGGTGTCCGGCGATACGTGTCGGCCGGGCCGCGCGATTAGCTAGTGATGAGCCGCCTAGATCCGGCCGGACGAATTCCGCGTCAGGCATTTCGGCGGCGCGTCGACCGGGGCACTCTGGAGGAGTACCCCTGATCCGATGACAGGAACACGATCGTGACACGTACCTTGACTCAGTTGGAGTTGCTGACCGAACTCGAACCCGTTGCCGAACAAAACCTCGACCGCCACCTATCGATGGCCAAGGACTGGCATCCGCACGATTACGTGCCATGGGCCGAGGGGCGCAATTTCGCCGAGATGGGCGGAATCGATTGGGAACCGGGGCAGTCCCAACTGAGTGAGCTGGCGAAGGCCGCGATGGTCACGAATCTGCTGACCGAGGACAATCTGCCGTCCTATCACCGGCTGATCGCCGAATCCTTCTCCCAGGACGGTGCGTGGGGTACCTGGGTCGGGCGCTGGACGGCCGAGGAGAACCGGCACGGCATCGTCATGCGCGACTATCTCGTCGTCACCCGCGGCGTCGACCCGGTGGCGCTGGAACAGGCGCGGATGGTCTGTATGACGACCGGGGTACAGCACCCGACCGGGGTGGACGACGACGGATTCCTCCCGGGCGTCGCCTACGTGACCTTCCAAGAACTGGCCACCCGGGTCAGCCACCGCAACACCGGCCGCGTCTGCGACGACGCCGTCGCCGACCGCATGCTGCAGCGCATCGCCGCCGACGAGAACCTGCACATGGTCTTCTATCGCAACCTGTGCGGCGCTGCCATCGATCTGGCTCCCGACCAAGCGCTGGCAGCGATTTCGGCGGTCATCCGCAATTTTCAGATGCCGGGTGCGGGTATGCCGAACTGGCGTCGCAACAGCGTGCTGATGGCCAAGCACGGCATCTACGATCTGCGCCAGCACCTCGAAGACGTCATCTCGCCCGTGCTGCGCAAATGGAATATCTTCGAGCGCGACGACTTCACCGCTCGTGGTGAGCAGGTCCGCGAGGAACTGGGGCTGTTCCTGGAGCAGTTGAGCAGGGATGTGGTCAAGTTCGAAGAACAGCGCGATCGAGCCCTGCTGCGTGAGGCGCGCAAGCGCGAGCGGCTGGATGTCTGAGGTCGCGGCGGGGCTCAGCCCGCGGCGATGCTCTCGATCTCGACCAGCCAGTCGCTGACCAGGGTTCCGGCGACGATCGCGGTGGTCGGCACCACGTGCCCGCCCAATGCCTCGACGCGGGCGGCGGCATTGGCCTCGGCGTAGGACGCGTCGCGTAGGTAGCTGGTGAGCCGGACGATATTGTCGACCGTCATATCGGCGGCGGCCAGGATGGTGCGCAGATTGGCCCAGATGAGGTCGAGTTGTTCGGCCAGTGTCGCACCCGGCCTGCCCTGGGGAGCCAGCCCCACGGTGCCCGAAACGAACAGCATTCGCTCGGCGTCGCGCATCTCCATGGCGTGCACGTAATCCTCGGTGGCGGGGTAGATGCCTTCGGCCGGGTTGCGCGGTACGAGCTTCACGCAATGATCTTGCCTCGGTGGGTGTTCCGGCCGTCGACCCTTGACGAGCCTAGTTTTAGTCTCATACACTAAAACTAGATTCACGAGAGGAAATGACGACATGGGATATGGACATTGGGACGACACCGCCTACCGTGCGGCCAAGACCTTCCGCGCCAGCCGGGGTGTGGACGACTTCGGATACACCGCCGAGATGCAGGGGCAGCCGTATGCGAGCTGGCAGGCGCACCCGGCGCTGGAGCCGCTCGGAGTCGCCGTGCGGGAATGCCGGGATTCGGATGAGCACGGGAACTCGCTGCCGATCGCGGTGCTGTTCGACGTGACCGGATCGATGGGCCGGGTGCCCCGGATCATGCAGGACAAGCTCGGCAAACTGCACGGACTGTTGCAGCGCAAGGGATATGCGGAGGATCCGCAGATCATGTTCGGTGCGATAGGTGATGCGGATACCGATCGGGTGCCGTTGCAGGTCGGGCAGTTCGAATCCGACAACCGGATGGACGAGCAGTTGCGCAATATCCTGCTGGAAGGCGGAGGCGGCGGACAGAAGTCCGAAAGTTATGAACTGGCAGCGTATTTCATGGCCAGTCATGTCTCGACCGATGCCTGGGACAAGCGCGGCAAGCGCGGCTATCTGTTCATCATCGGCGATGAACTGAACAAGGCGAAGCTGGCGGGCAGGCATATCCGCGGCGTCATCGGCGACCACGTGCGCACCGATATCGAGGTGGCCTCGATCTATCGGGAACTGGCCGAGCGGTGGCATGTGTACTACATCCTGCCGAACCAGTCCAGCTACTTCGGCGACCCGGAGATCGCCGAGCACTGGGGCGCATTGCTGGGGCAGCACTTCATGAAGCTCGACGATCCGGCCGCGGTGTGTGAACTCATCGCGCTCACCATCGGGCTCGAGGAAGACCGCGTCGACATGCACACCGGGCTCGCGGATCTGCGCGATGTGGGGTCGGCGGCCGAGGCCGCGTCGGTGGGAAAAGCGTTGGGGGTCAAGGCCGGACCGAGTATTCGCGCACTGTCGCGCGGTCGCGGCTGATCTGGTCCGTCGGGTAGGGCTGCTTCTAGGTGCGGTAGCTCCGCGCAGGGGCCTCGGTGCATCCGGCATGCGCTGCTTCCCGTGGCGGGTTCCTGCGCATGGCTGAACACGTCGGGTGATGAATTCGGAATAGATAGGGGTGCAAGGTGATTCGGTCGAACATCATCGTGCTCGATCTCGGGTTCGGTGACGCAGGGAAGGGAGCGACCGTCGATTGGCTGTGCTCGTCGGAAGCGGGCCTGGACGTATCGGCGGTCGTGCGATTCAACGGCGGCGCGCAGGCCGCGCACAATGTGATCGCCGATGGACGCCATCACACCTTCGCGCAGTTCGGATCCGGCACCTTCTCCGGCGTCCCCACGCTGCTCTCGCGGCATATGCTGGTCGAGCCGATCGCACTGGCGAGTGAATCGCTGCGGCTGACAACCCTCGGTGTACCGGACCCGCTGTCGCTGCTGCGCATCGACGGGCGAGCGTTGCTCACCACCCCGATCCACATTGCCGCCAACCGTGCCCGCGAGGACGCGAGGGGTTCCGCGCGGCACGGTTCGTGCGGCCGCGGTATCGGCGAAACGGCTCGGTACGCACTCGACCACGATGCGCCGAAGGTGTCGGATTGCCTGCACCCCAACGTTCTGCACGCCAAATTGCAGGCGATGGCAGCGCACTACGGCCCGCTGATCGCGCCGAGCAGGCACCGCTACGAACCGATTCGCGATCTGGTCGACATGTACCGCGAATTCGCCACCGCCGTACGCATCGTCGACGGCGACGAACTCGCCCGGTTCGCACACCGCGGCCGCCTGATTTTCGAAGGTGCGCAAGGCGTTCTGCTCGACGAATGGCGCGGCTTCCATCCGCACACCACCTGGTCCACCGTCGAACCGCACAACGCCCGCGCCCTACTCGCCGAAATCGATGCTCCCGCATACACACTCGGCGTCACCCGCACCTACATGACCCGCCACGGGGCGGGCCCGTTCCCCACCGAGGATCGCGCCCTGACCTTCCCCGAACCCCACAACACCACCGGCCCCTACCAGGGCCCCTTCCGCAGTGGCCACCTCGACCCGATCCTGCTGCGCTACGCCATCGACGTCTCCGGCGGCATCGACGGCCTGGCCCTCACTCACCTGGACCACCCCGGAACCGACTACGCCGCAACGGGATACACCACCCCCACCGGCATCATCGACCGCCTCGACCCAGGCCCCTGGCAAGACCTCGACCACCAACAGCGCCTCACCGACCTACTGGCCACCGCATCCCCGATCCTGACCGCCCTCCCCACAGACCCGACGTCCTGGCTCGAACAGCAACTCGGCACTCCAGTAGTCCTGACCGCTAACGGCCCGGACCGCCGCGACCGCACCCCAGCCAAGCGCGTGGCCGCAGTCGCCTAGTGGGGCTGGGGACACCGCCGATCTTTCGTCGCCGCAGATCCGGTGGACCAGCTGGAGCGCCGACTCGACGTGCCGGTTGTCTCGACCACCAATGGTCCGGAGCGCTGCGACCGTACCCCGGCCCGGTGCGTGGCCGCCGTTCCCTAGCTCGAGGCCCGGGACATCGTCGATTTTCATGGCCCAGATTCGGTGGACCAGCTGGCACGCCGACTCGGCGTCCCGGTCGTCTCGACCGCCAACGGTCCGGACCGCTGCGACCGCGCCTCGGCTCGGTGCGTGGCCGCAGTTGTCTGGTGAGGCGGGAGTCGCCGCTGCTTTTGTCGTCACAGATTTGGTGGGCTGGCTGGCATGCTGACTCGGCTTCTCGGTTGTTTCGACCGCCAACGGTCTGGACCGCTGGGCGGGTGGACTCGGGCGTGGGGCAGGATCGGGTGGCGTGGAGCAATCCGTTGTGTCGGTTGATGTGGTGGCGTTGCGGTTCTGGGCCGATGACGCCGGGGTGAGCGTGGGTATCGCGGTGCGGGAGATGGAGCCGTTCACCGGACGGTTGGCGTTGCCGGGGGTGCTGCTTGGGCGGGGGGAGCGGCTGGTCGCCGCCGCGCGCCGGGCTGTGCACACCAAGCTCGGCGTGCCGGAGGCGGCGATCGGTGCGGTCGGGCAGTTGGTCACCTTCGACGAGCCGAATCGCGACCCGCGCGGGCCGACGCTATCGATCGCGATGTGGGCGGTGGTCGGGCCGCACGAGGGAGCGGCGCAGTGGGTGTCGTTCGACGAGGTCCCCGCGCTGGCCTTCGACCACAACCGCATCATCGATGCCGCCCGCGGTCTGCTCGCCCGATTGCTCTGGAAGGACATGGCCTTCACCCGAGCGCTGACCGGCGACGAATTCCCCGCCACCCGCGCGGTCGAACTCAGCGCCGCCCTGCAGGGCGCCCGCCCCGACCCGGCCAACCTGAACCGCACCCTGGCCACGATCCCCGGCCTCGCGCGCACCACCGAACGCCGCCGCGTCAAGGCCACCGGCCGCCCCGCCGCCATCTGGGCCTTCACCCCCAACGAATAACCCAGCACCACAACGCTTTCCACGCACCCGTCGCACCCGACGCCGAGCTGGAATGCATCGGGGCAGCCTCGCATACCCCGTTGACAGCTCACAGAGGGACTTGCCCGTCGACAGTCCGGCGGTTTTCGCGAAGGTCCGTGACGTGCCCATAAGTTGTGTGTGGCGTGGGCTGTACCGGCCGAAGTGGGAAGCGTGGTGTTGCGGGCGGCCTCGCCGGCGGTGGACATGGCGGTCAGACAGTCACACGTTCGGCCATGGATCAACCGGATTCTGTTGTTCACCCCACCGACACCCAGCGGTGAACTGCTCGTATAGCCACTCGCTATCGTCTGTTCAATGGTTGTTCAGCGAGGCGACCAGCGATGGCGAGACCGATGAAACATCCATGAACTCTGCCTGGGTGATCTATCGAAAGGCACAGGCGTACTGGATCGTTCGGGATATGAGCGAGCGAATCGCAGGCCCGACGTCGCTCCGATGCGACGCAGATGACTGTCGGCGCCACCAGAGCATGAACCGCAGACAACTGCTCACCAACGCGCTTGCCGTCGCGGCGGTTTCGACCCTACCGCTCAGCCTCGCCACCGCCCGTGCGCATGCCGCCGCCACGTCGCTCGACAAGGTCGTCCTCGTGGGACTCGACGGCCTCATGTACTCCAGGATTCAACAGGTACAGGCCCCGAACCTGTTGCGACTCAGCGCGGATGGCGCGCTCGGCCGCACCTCTATCGCACCGCACGTCACCATCTCCGGCCCGTCCTGGGCGACAGTGCTGACCGGCGTCTGGGGAACCAAGCACGGCATCAAGGACAACAACTTCGACGCCGCCCCGTTCGCGAAATACCCGACCGTATTCACCCGCCTGCACCGCGCCAACCCGGCCCTGAAGACGCATTCGATCGCCACCTGGGATCAGATCGCCATCATGGCGGGCAGCGGCAGTCCGCGCGCCAGCGTCGTCGTCTCCGTCCCGCCGGTCCCCGGCGACCCGGAGGAGTTCGAGACCGATGCCGCCACCGCGGCCGAGGTCGTCACCGCCATCACCAGATTCGCTCCCGATTTCCTGTTCACCCACCTCGATCAGGTCGACCGCGCGGGCCATCTCCACGGCGGCGGCTCCAGGCAATATCTCGACGCCGTCACCCGTATCGACGGTCTGGTCGGCCGCATCGTGGCGGCGGTCGACGCCCGAGCCACCGCGAATCCGGACGAACGCTGGACCATCCTCGTCACCGCCGACCACGGCCACCGCCCCGAAGGCGGCCACGGCGGTCAAACTCCCGACGAGACAACCAATTTCGTGATAGCCCGCGGTCCCAGCTTTACCCCGGGCACCACCAGTTCCAGCTTCTCCCTGGTAGACATCACCCCCACCGTCTTGGACCTCCTCAATGCCCCACTGGACCCGGTCTTCGATGGTGCATCCCGCATTGCCCAACCAATCGACCTCTTCGCCAGCCGGTAGTCCCGGCATTCGGGCACTGATCCTGTGCTCTCTGCGTTGTCCATCTCGTCTGGCTACCTCGAATCGGACGTACCGGCACAGCCGCGACTAGAGTTGGAGGTGAGGCGGCAGCGGTCGGATAGGGTGATCCGACCGCGGCGTGGAGAGGTGGTGGCATGACTCAGCATCTTGGCGAGGCGAATGTCGAGCAATCGGCAGGTGCCCCGCAGTCGAATGGTGCGGCCACCCCGCAGCCATCGGGTACCCCGAAGCCGCCCGCGGGCGGCAATTCCGCGCCGGCGCGCCAGCCGGGGACCTCGGCCGCGGTCCCGACCTCCGCATCCCGGCGGGTGCGCGCCCGCCTGGCCAGGCGCATGACCGGTCAGCGTGGTATCGCCGCGGTCAAGCCGGTGCTCGAGCCGCTGGCCAGCGTGCATCGCGAGCTGTATCCGAAGGCGAACCTCAACCTGCTGCAACGGGCGTTCGATGTCGCCGATGAGCGCCACGCCCACCAGTTCCGCAAGTCCGGTGATCCCTACATCACCCACCCGCTCGCGGTCGCCAATATCCTGGCCGAACTCGGCATGGACACCACCACGCTGGTCGCGGCGCTCCTGCACGACACCGTGGAGGACACCGGCTACTCGCTCGAGCAGCTGACCCAAGACTTCGGCGCCGAGGTGGCGCATCTGGTCGACGGCGTCACAAAGTTGGACAAGGTCAACCTGGGCGCTGCCGCCGAGGCCGAGACCATCCGCAAGATGATCATCGCCATGGCCCGCGACCCGCGCGTGCTGGTCATCAAGGTCGCCGACCGCCTGCACAACATGCGCACCATGCGCTTCCTGCCGCCGGAGAAGCAGGCGAAGAAGGCCAAGGAAACCCTCGAGGTGATCGCGCCGCTGGCGCACCGCCTGGGTATGGCCACCGTCAAATGGGAGCTCGAGGACCTCGCGTTCGCCATCCTGCATCCGAAGAAATACGACGAGATCGTGCGCCTGGTCGCCGACCGGGCGCCCTCGCGCGATACCTATCTGGCGCGGGTGCGTGCGGAGATCGTCAACACCCTGGCCGCATCCAGGATCAACGCGATCGTCGAGGGCCGCCCCAAGCACTACTGGTCGATTTACCAGAAGATGATCGTCAAGGGTAAGGACTTCGACGACATCCACGACCTGGTCGGCATCCGCATTCTGTGCGACGAGGTCCGCGACTGCTACGCCGCGGTCGGCGTGGTGCATTCGCTGTGGCAGCCGATGGCGGGCCGGTTCAAGGACTACATTGCCCAGCCGCGCTACGGCGTCTACCAGTCACTGCACACCACTGTGGTCGGTCCGGACGGCAAGCCGCTGGAGGTGCAGATCCGTACCCAGGACATGCACCGCACGGCCGAATTCGGCATCGCCGCGCACTGGCGCTACAAGGAGACTCGCGGCAAGCACTCCAATGACTCCACCGAAGTCGACGATATGGCGTGGATGCGCCAACTCCTCGACTGGCAGCGTGAGGCCGCCGACCCTGCGGAGTTCCTGGAGTCGCTGCGCTTCGACCTGAAGTCGCCGGAGATCTTCGTGTTCACCCCGAAGGGTGACGTGATCACGTTGCCGCAGAAGTCGACTCCGGTCGACTTCGCCTACGCGGTGCATACCGAGGTCGGGCACCGCTGCATCGGCGCGCGAGTCAACGGTCGCCTGGTCGCGCTGGAACGTCAGCTCGAAAACGGTGAGGTCATCGAGGTATTCACCTCGAAGGCGCAGAACGCCGGACCCAGCCGCGACTGGCAGAACTTCGTGGTGTCCCCGCGCGCCAAGGCCAAGATCCGGCAGTGGTTCGCCAAGGAACGCCGCGAAGAGGCCCTGGAGAGCGGTAAGGATCAGATCAGCAAGGAAGTCCGCCGCGTCGGGCTGCCACTGCAACGGTTGATGAGCGTGGACGCGATGACCGCGGTCGCGCACGAACTGCACTACACCGACATCTCCACGCTCTACACCGCCGTCGGCGAGCACCAGGTCTCCGCGCACCATGTCGTGCAGCGGTTGATGGCACAGCTCGGCGGCATCGGCGATGTGGAGAACGAGCTCGCCGAGCGTTCCACCCCGTCGACCACCCCGGCCCGCCAGCGCGTCACCGGCGATGCGGGCGTGCTGATTCCGGGGGCGCCGGGCACGGTCGCGAAGCTGGCCAAGTGCTGCACCCCGGTGCCGGGCGACGAGATCATGGGCTTCGTGACCCGTGGCGGCGCGGTCAGCGTGCACCGCACCGACTGCACCAATGCCGGCTCGCTGCGCGAACAGGCCGAGCGCATCATCGACGTGGAGTGGGCGCCGTCGCCGTCCTCGGTGTTCCTGGTGGCCATTCAGATCGAGGCGCTGGATCGCACCCGACTGCTTTCGGATGTGACCAAGGTGCTCGCCGACGAGAAGGTGAACATCCTGTCCGCCTCGGTGGCCACGCACGGCGACCGGGTCGCGATCAGCAAGTTCACCTTTGAGATGGGCGATCCGAAACACCTGGGCCACTTGCTGAATGTGGTGCGTAACGTGGAGGGCGTCTACGACGTCTACCGCGTCACCTCGGCCACCTGATCGGCACGTCGAGCTGGCTGAACAGCCGTGCCGTTCATCGCCACCCGCTGAGCGCAGGCGCGGCCCGCCTGTAGCTGCTTGCGCGCGTCGCGTGCGTTCGCTGGAATACGAAGTCCGGGTTGGTGATTCGAAACGCCGAAGGGTCGCCGACCGGTTGCCGACCGGTTTCTATGATCGGAAACTTGTCGGATGATCCCACGTGGCACGCCGGGAAGCATCGTGCGTCCCTCGGCGGTTCGCGTAATGTTTTCGTGCCCACAGCGGCAATAGTCGGAATCTGTTACGGTCTATTGGATTTCATGGCGTTAAGTTCAGCTGCGGCAACACGGATTGATTGCGGATCGCTATGACGAAGTACACGGCACGGATCTCGGGGATGCTGGTGGCATTCGCCGTTGTCGTGGCGACCGCCGGAACCGCCGTAGCGGAACCGAATTCCGCTGGCCCGACAACGAATCTCGCCATCGGTAACTGTCCGGCACTGTACGCGTTGGGAATTCAGGGCACCGGGGAATCGTCACCGGATGCCGCGCCGACAACTGATACCGGCATGCTATCGACGGTCTTCATGCCGATGCTGGCCGCGGCTCCCGAGCGCGGGCTCGTCGACCGCGCATACGTCCCTTACGAATCCGGCTTCGGCGGCGCCACCGCCGGTGGCACGGTGTCGTACGCGCAGTCGGTGATGGGCGGACTCGAGCGCCTGCGTTCGATGGCCAAGGATGTCGCGGACCGCTGCGCCGAGACCAGATTGGCGATCGTCGGCTACTCACAAGGTGCGCACGTGGCCTCGATCTTCGCCCAGGAGGTCGGCCAGGGGCATGGTGTGATCGCGCCCGAGAAGGTCGCCGCGGTCGCGTTGTTCGCCGATCCGACCCGCAATCCCGGTGCGCCGCTGTTCCCGGGTTCGCCGGGTAAGGCGACACCCGATCCCGCGCCGGGCACCTCGGGCGATCAGATCGCGTCCGTCGCGGCACTGCCGCAGGAGCCCGCCAGCGGTGGGGGCATCGGCCCCGACCGTGACAGGGCCGCCAACTTCGCCGCGCTGACCGGCCGGGTCGCCAGTTTCTGTGCCGCAGGCGATCTCGCCTGCGACGCGCCGGAGGGCGCACCGATCCTCAAGGCGGTGGCCACTGTCGCGGGCCAGGCCGAGCTCAGCGGCGGCGACCCGATCGCCTCGCTGGTCTCGATCTCCCAGGCGCTGGCGTACACCTCGATCAAGACCGCGACCAAGGTCGTCAACGAGGATGTCCAGGGCAACTCGCTGACGAATCTGGCGATCTCGCCGAAGAAGTCGATCTCCCAGCGCCTGGCCGACGCCGCCGACCCGCGCACCCCGGTCGATGCCCCCGCGGCGCTGCGGGCGCTGCTGAAGGTCGGCATGATCGGCCTGAACGCGGTCGCCACGGTGGTCAAGGCGGTCATCAACCCCGCGACCATCACTCAGCTGGCCACCGCGGGTCTGTCCGATCCGGTCGGCGGAATCCTGCTGCTCGGCACGAAATTGCTGGGCGCGGTGACCCAGTTGGTGCCGCCGACGACGGGCGTTCGACTGGTCACCCAAGCCTTCGACGCGGTCGTGCAGAACATCACCGACAACAGCGAACTGCTCAATGTGACGACCTGGGTGCGGTACTGGGACACCGTGCAACGCCACGGCGCGTACGGCACCGCGGCGGTCACCGCCAATGGCGACGCGCCCACCCGATTCGTCGCCGATTGGTTCGCCGCGGTGGCACATGATCTGGCCGACAAGTTCGGCGGCGGCGGCGCGCCCCAGGGACCTGCTGCACCCCCAGGAGCTGGTACAACCATGCCGACCACTGGATTCTTCGGAGAGAGTTCCGGCGCGTCGGCTACGCCGAATTCGTCCGGTACGGGACAATTTCCGTTCGGGACAGGAGCCGGTGGCGCCTCATCCGGCGGCGCGACGTCGACTCCGCCCACCGTGGTACCCGGCACCGCCGACAACACCTACCCGTTCTCCACGAACTGATCGCCGAGAGGGTCCGACGATGCGACACCACGTGCCTCGCTCTGCGGGAAGGGGGGAATGTTGAAGTCGTACAAACAGCTGTCACGCTGGTATGGCGCGCTGGAGCCGGAGGCCGGTGCACCGACCCCGTCACCACACAGGGAATCGGGCTTGCGGGTGCCGGAGGACGACGACGGTCCGGCCCGCTTCCCGCACTACATTCGCGAAGAGGATCCCGAAGAGGTGCGCGCACGCAACGAGGTTCCGGCCGATCTGGCGTCCCATCAGAGCGAATTCACTGGCGGGTGGTCGGATTGGGTGGCCGGGCGTGCCCCCGGCCCCGATGACGACTACATCGCGCCGCGCGCCGGCGAACTCGTACAGTTTCCGTGGCCCGAGGACGACTACGACGACGGCCCGGCCGAGCGATCGGCCCGCGCCTCGCGCGCTTTACGTCACGAGGCGCGCAATCACCCGAGTACGCGTCGGGCCCGTGTCGTCGCGGTGCTCATCGTGGCCGTACTGCTGCTGGCCGGGGCCGCTGCTGTCGCGATCTTCCTACTACGGTCCTCCGGTGATCGCGGTGCCGCCGCGCCGGTCGTGCCCTCGATGCGGTTCACCGCGGCCAGCGTCCAATCCCGCGGCATCGCGGACTGCCCTACCGAGCGCGGCGACCGCATCGTGCGCAGCGCCGAACCCGGTGGCACCGACTCCGGGCCGGATGCGATCTTGGCGTTTCAATACGCCTATTACGTGGAGCGCTCCGGCGAGCGGGTTCGGGCGGTGGTGGCGCCGGATTCGAATATCTCGCCCGCCGCGACGATCCAGCACGGCATCGACACCATTCCGGTGGGCACCACGCACTGTGTGCGGATCCAGACGATCACCGAGAACCGGTATTCGGTCGAGGTCACCGAGTACCGGCCCGGCGGCGCGCCCGCCACGTACAACAAGCAGACCGTCACCACGGCGGTGGTCGGCGGTCGCACGCTCGTCACGGGCGTCGCGGCCGGATGAATAGGGAGAGCTGATAGCGATGGGAGACGACTGGAGCCGCTGGCTCGACGAGGCGCCCGATGAGGGTGATTCGTCGAACCGGCCTGCGCCTTCGAAGGCTCCGGTGGTGCGGCTGCGGCGTGGCAAGGGCGGTTCGACGGAATCCCTCGAACCGGCGCAGCGCTCGATTCTGGTGGTCGGCGGCTGCGGTGGCGCGGGGACCACCACCACGGTCTTGGGTATCGCGGGGGAGTTGGGCATGGCGGGTACCTCGACCGTGGCGGTGGACGCGACGGCTGCGGGCAGCGATCTGGCGTTGCGCGGGGCCGATGAGCACCTGCATCCGATCAGCCTGCAGTCGTGGTTGTACGGGCGCGGCGACGACGAACCCGCGCCATTGAAGGAGTGCCTGTCGCAGGCGAGTTCGGGCATCGGACTGCTGTGGCGCGATGCCGCGCCGCTGCGTCGGCGTGCCACGTATCTCACAGTCGCGCGCGCGGTGAATGACGCCGGGTACACCGCGGTCTACGACGGCGGCAACCCGATTGCCGGACGGCAGCTGCGGCCATTGCTCGATGACGCGGATGTCGCTCTGGTACTTGCCATTCCGGCGCGCCCCGATGCCGCGAACCGGCTGCGGGTCACCCTCGAATGGCTCGACGACCAGTTCGGCGATTCGGCCGAGGGGCCGGGCGGCGGCATCGTCGGCGATACCACAATCGTTGTCTCGCACCAGTTGTCGGGCGTGGATTCGCAGGTTGCCGACCATTTGCGTGAGCATCTGTCCGGCTGGGTGCGTGATATCAGGGAGATTCCGTACGATCCGCATCTGGCGCGCGGTGAACTCGTTCGCCACGCGTCGCTGGCTCCCGAGACGCGCCGGGCCTATGGGCGGCTGCTCGCCGGAGTGGCATCATGACGGCCGCCATGAATCTTCCTCGTCGATCCGAAGCCGCCCAGGCCGGTGTGGTCGCCCCACCGGAGTCTCGTCGCGCGCCCATCTGGGACCGTCCCGTACCCGGCGTCGGCCGGGCGCCGCTGTGGTGGCTGCTAGGTGTGCACGGCGGTGCCGGAGCCAGTACCCTCGCGCATGTGCTTGCGCCCGCGGCGGATTCGGGCCGCCGCTGGCCCGGCGTCTTCGACCGCGAGTCCCCCTTCGTCGTTCTCGTGGCCAGGGAAACCATCGCCGGGCTCACGCGTGCCCATGATCTTCTGCGCCAACACCATTCGGGTTTCGCGGGCTCCTGCGAAGTCCTCGGCCTCGTCACCGTGGCCGCGCGGCCCGGCCGTCTGCCCGCCGAAATCCGCCGCTACCGCGACGTGGTCGGCTCCCTGGCGGGCCAGCTCTGGCAGATCCCGTGGTACGAGGAATGGACCCTCGTCGAACCCGAGAAGCTCCCCGTCTGGACTCCCGGCGACGCGATACCGCCGAAGAAGCGCAAGATCGACCCGCTCGACGAGGTTCCGCTGGAGGTTCGGGAACTGGGCGCCGATATCGTTGCGGTCGTACGCGAAAACCTGGACAGCGGTTCGTCTTTCGAGGAGGAACGATGATGCACACCATGACCGACGTACCGGACCGTTGAGACCACTCCTACTCGAGAAAGGCACCCGATGAGCATGATTCTCCTCGCCGTGCAGGACACGTACGGCACTGTCCTCGCTCAAGTCGGTAACCCGACACCGGAGGCGCCTCCCGGCTCGGAGAAGATCCTGCAGCTGGTCCGGTACCTCACCTGGTTCGTCTTGCTGTCCGGTATCTGCGGGATCACCTATGCGGGCGGCAAGTTCGCATGGGAGAAGTGGACCGGCGGTGGGCTCGAATCGCCGAAGATGGTGGCCGGAGCCATGATCGGCGGCGTCGTCGCGACCAGCGCGGGCACCATCATGAACGCCGTCATCGGGACCTGATGTCGGCGATGTCTACCGTGCGAATGTCGGCCGCGGAACTGCTCGCCTACAAGCAGATGCCCGCCGAAGTGCTGCAACCGCTGATGCAGCTGCTGAACTGGCTGCTCTGGTTCGTGCTGCTGGTGTGCCTGGCGTGGATGATCGTCTCCGCCGGCCGCCTGTGGATGGCGTTCCGGAGCGATCTGGCGATGAACGACGCCTCGCACGGCGTACTGATGAGTCTGCTCGGGGCGGCGGTGGCGAGCACGGCCTCGGGGATCGCGTTGGCGTTCCTGCCGACGTGAACCGGGATGGGGACGGCCCTGGGATGAACTCGACACTAATCCGCAAGCCCGCGGCTGGTGCGGTCGGTGCCGCGCTATTGCTGGCGGCGGTCGGCTGTGGCGGCGGTGGCGGCGACTCCGGCCCGAATCTGTCGGCCGCGCCGACGCATGTGCGGTGGCAGCCGTTCCAGGGCGTCGCGCTCCCCAGCGCCGATCAGGGGCCCAAGAAGCTGGCCGACGGCGCCGCAACGGGTTTCGAGCACTCACCGGCCGGCGCGGCCCTCGCCGCGATCGTGCACACGGTGCGCCTGTCGGTGGCCGCCGACAGTCAGTGGCCCGAGATCGTGCGCAACGAGATCGTGCCGGACAAGGCCAGAGACGAGTGGTCGGTCAACCGGCTGCAGCTGTCGATCACCGGCCCGGCCGCGACCGAATACGCGCCGAGACTGCTCGGCTACAGGATCACCGGCTACACCGACCAGAGATCCGCCGTGGACGTCTATACCGAGTATTCGGACAACTCCAAGGCGGTGAACCACACCACCGTCGAGTGGTTCGGCAACGACTGGAGGTTACGGCTGCCCGACCCCGATTCGACCGCACGGCCTATCGAGGCGATCGATGAATTACCTACGAACATAGTGAAATTGGAGGCACCGGCATGAGGGAGCGCAGCGAGCGAATCATGTCGCAGCGTGCTTCGCTCATGACGGAGCCGAGCGTCAGCGAGGCGGAGTCATGAGTGTGAAGGAGCCGTACGCGCGGGATCGCGTCTCCTTCGGTGTCATCGCGTCCGCGGCCGTGGTGGTGCTCATCGTGGTCGTGGGTCTGTTCGTGTACTTCGGTCGGGACGACGCGACATCCGGCGGCGACGGTGCCCCCGCCACCGTCGGCGCCGCCGGGGAGGGCTTCGGGACGCCCGAGGTCGACATCCTCGGCAGGCGCGTCGACATCCCGAACAACCCTGCCGGACAACCACTTCCGCAGGATCCGACGCGCCAGCGCAAGCCGACCGATCCGGACTGGCTGACCGCGGCTCCGGAGGGCACCACCGCACCGCAGGGCTGGCAGCGGGTCTACGGCGCCTCGGTCCCGTTCTCCACCTCGGACGGCCCCACCCACATCGAAGACGGTCTGGCCGTGGGCTATTCGCACACTCCCCAGGGCGCGGTGCTCGCCGCCGCCCAGATCACCTACCGTCTCAACGCCCGCCCCGCCGACCGCGACCTCTACGTCCGCCAGGTGCGTGTCTCGGCCCAGCAGATCGCCGCCTACGACAAGGCGCTGTCCCAGGACAAACTGCCGGAACAGCAGCCGGAGAAGGTAACTCGCTATTTCGTCGCCTCGGATGCGTTCAAGGTCGAGAACTACGCGGACGATCTGGCGATCATCCAACTCGCCGCCCGCGGCCCGGTGGTCGATGGCAAGCAACTGTGGGCGGCGCTGCGACTGGTCATGGTGTGGGACGCGGGTGACTGGCGGCTGAAGCCCGCCACCTCCAACAACACCCAGACCGAGTACATCGAATCCATGAACGGGTGGACGAAATGGTGAGCCTGGGGCCCGGATCGGGTCCGGCACAGAAACGTTCGCCGCTCGCCGTGCTCGGCATCAGCGCGGTGCTCGCCGTGGTGGTCGCGGTCGTCGTGACCGTTATCGCGATGCGCGATAACGCCGCCGGGGGCGACCAGGTATCGAAGACCGGGACGAGTTCGGAGAACGCGCCCGATGCCGGTGCGGCGGGTTTCGGCAATCCGGAGGCCGATATGTTCGGCCGCCGGATCGACATCCCGAACAACGGCACCGGCGTTGCGCTGCAACAGAATCCGGCGCTGCAACAGCAGCCGGGCGCACCGACCTGGCAGACCGCCGCGCCGCAGCCCGCCAGCGGAGAAGGCGTATGGCAGCGCGTATTCGGTGGACCGGTGGTGCGGTTCTCCACTTCCGAGGGCCCCGCGCGCATCGACGGCAAGGCCGCGGTCGGATTCGCTCACACGCCACAGGGCGCGGCGCTCGCGGCCGAACAGATCTACTGGCGCACCAATGCCAACCCGCGCGACCGGGATCTGCTGCTGCGGCTGGTCGAGGTCACGGCGCAGTACCTGGCTGACTATGACCGACTGGTGGCCGAGGGCAAGGTCTCGGATCGGCTGCCGGACAAGTTGAGACCACTGCTGTTCGCTTCGGATGCCTTCCGGATCGAGAGCTACACCGAAGATTCCGCGATCGTCCAGTTTGCGAGAAAGGCCCGAGAAACAGCTGATGGCCAACCAACATGGGTCGGCATGCGCCTGGCAGTCGTATGGCGCGAAGGCGATTGGAAGCTCACCGCGGTGAGCGGACAACAGCAAGTCCAGATCGATTCCCTGCGCAGCATCGAGGGGTGGACACAATGGTGAGGCGTGTAGTCACGATTCTCGCGGTCATCTTCACGGTGATGATCGCGACACCGACGGTGGCCTACGGCCAGACGTACGGTTTCGACGAGACATGCAACGAACTGCACGACACCCTCGACAATGTCGGTCTGCCGGGGGTATCCCTCGGCGACGCCGCGTCGGCGGTATGCAAGGCGGGCAACGCCGCCTCGCACCCGGGCAGCGCCGCGACCGCGGTCAAGGACAAGGCCTGGGACTCGACCTTCGGCAAGGTCGTCGATTCGCTGATGAACGGCCTCGGTGAGGCCATCATCCTCGCGCTGACCTTCTGGATGAAGGTCCCCAACGAGGCGACCAGCGATTCGGGCTCGTTGTTCGTGAAGATCAACGATTACACCTATCAAGCGCAGATATTGCTCTTGATAGCCTCGGTGATCCTGTCGGGCGCCAGATTGGCCGAGGCCAGACGGGGTGCCGCGATGAACGAGGCGGCCGAATCGTTCCGCATGTTCGCCCGTGTCGTGTTCAGCTCCTGGATGCTCGGCGCGGTTATCGTCGCGGGCTCCCAGGCCTCGGATCGCTTCTCCGAGTGGATCATCAACGACTCGACCAATGGCAACGCCAAGGACCTGGCCGAGCTGATGGTGAAAACCAGTAAGCTGCAGGCGTTTTCGCCGGGTCTGGTGCTGATCATCGCGATCGTCGGTTTGCTGGGCGCGCTCGCGCAGATCATCCTCGCCATCGTCCGTCAGGGGCTGCTGATCATCGCGGCGGGTGTGCTGCCGTTGGCGGCGGCCGCCTCCGGGATGAATGTCGGCAAGCAGTCGTATCAGAAGCTGATCAGCTGGATCATCGCGTTCATGCTGTGGAAACCGGTGGCCGCCATCGTCTACATGATCGCGTTCACCACCGCGGGCCATGTGGATTCGCTCACCGATACCGGTGGACTGCCCGAAGGTGAACAGGCACAACGGATGCTGGTCGCCATCGTGCTGCTGTGCAGTGTCGCGTTCGTGCTGCCCGCACTGATGCGTCTGGTCACGCCCGCGGTCGCGACCGTGGGCAGCGGTGGTTCCGGTCTCACCGCGACCGGTGGAACCTTGCTCGCGGTGGGCGCTTTGGGCGCGATGGGTACCAAGGCCGTTGCGACGAAGACCGCCGCGCCGGGTTCAGCCGGCTATGTCAGCGGCTCCTCCACCGGTCCGCGGCCGCCGGGTGGCGCGGGTGGTGCGCGCGGCGGTGGTGGTGCGCCGCGTCCGGTCCCGCCGCGTGGCGGCGGTGGTGGTGGCGGAGCCCCGGCGGGCGGACCTCCGCGCGCCTCCGTCCCACAGGGCGGCTCGGGAGTACCGTCCGGAGCGTCCAGGGCGGCGGGTGCGATCGGCGCGGCCCGCGCCGCGACCGCGCCGCTGACTCGGGCCGATCAAGCAATGGGTGACGTGGCAGGCGATCGCTGGGCGAATCGTTCGCCCGACCTCGGGAGGAGCACCATTCCGCGATGACGATGACGACAGGCGATACCTACGAGCGCCGCTCGTACGGGTTGTGGCAGAAGCCGCGCAGCGCGGGCCTTTTCGGTCTGCGCTGGGAAGAGACCGTCATCGGCTTCGTCGTCGTGATCACGGCCCTGATCTGCGCCATGGTCGGCGGGTTCCAGTGGGGTCTGATCGTGGGCGGCACCGGCGTCGTCGTGATGGTTCCACTGGTGTGGCGGACGGGGGGCCGCTCGGGATACGAGAACGGATTGATGATGTTCAACTGGATGCGTTCGCGCAATCGCGGCGAGCATGTGTACCGAGGCGGCCGGTTCTCGCGCATTCCGGGCGGTGTCACCCGGCTGCCGGGTCTGCTGGCGCCGTCCAAGCTCTACGAGGGCATCGACGCGGGCGGCTACAGCTTCGGGATGATCCACCTACCCCAATTCGCCCAGTACACAGTAGTTTTGCGGGCGTGGCCGCAAGGCCACGAGGCCGTCGACCAGCCGGTCATCGATCGCTGGGTCTCGGCGTGGGGCACCTTCCTCGCCTCGGTCGGCCAGACCAGTGACATCGTCGCGGTCGTCCCGGTGATCGATACCGTGCCCGAGACCGGCAACCGGCTGCTCACCGAGGTCGCCACCATCACCCGGCCGGAAGCGCCGGAACTGGCGCAGCAGGTGATGTACGAACTCGCCACCGAACTGCCGCAGGAGCGCGTGCAACTGCTGCCGCGCGTGGCGATCACCTTCAAGGCGACCACCGCCGAACGCCGCAAGAATCCGGCCGAGGAGGCCGTCGAGATCGGCCGCAGGCTGCCCGGCATCTGCGCGGCGCTGGCCGAGGCGGGCGTGCGGGCCCAGCCGATGTCGGCCGATGAGGTCATCTCCTTCATCCGGCGCAGCTACGATCCTGCTTCGCAGGCCGATCTCGAGGTCGCGGCGGGTGAACCCGAGGGGCACGGTCTGGATTGGGCCGATGCCGGCCCGGTCTCCTACGACGAGAAGTGGGATCACTTGGTGCACGACGGCGGCCGCTCGGTCACCTGGGAGATGGACGCCGCACCCGAGGGCGCGGTGGACGAGCGGGTGCTACAGCGGTTGCTCGCGCCGAATCCGGAGGTGCCGCGCAAGCGCATCGCCATCGTGTACCGTCCGCATTCGGCCGCCGACGCGGCCGAGATCGTCGATGACGATTTCAAGAATGCCCTTGTCGCACAACAGAGTGAACGCGGCGTCGTCTCGGCGGCGGCGACCCTGCGGGTCGGCGCGACCCAGCAGGCCCGTGAGGAACAAGCCCGGGGTCACGGTGTGACCCGCTTCGGGGCGTTGGTGACCATCACCGAGCCCCTGCGTGGCGATCTGCCGCGTATCGAAGCCATTACCCGCGACCTGTCGACGCAGGCGCGGTTGAAGATCCGGCGGTGCTACCGCTACCAGTCGGCGGCCTTCGCGGCCTCGCTCGGCTGCGGTGTGATCCTGCCGGAACACGCGACAATTCCGAAAGCCTTGGCGGGGTGAGCGATACATGGCACGTGACTACGAGCCACCCGTGCGCGAACGGGACGAGGTGCCGGTGGGCCGCAAGAGGCGGCCCGAAGACGAGCCGTGGGGCCGGCCTACCGGTGAGGGTCGGCCGCCCCGCCCGGCGGGGGAACGCGGCCGCGTCGAACGATCGGGCATCGAGGAGATGCCGGACCGGGATCGGCGGTCCGGGCGGGGCGCGGGGCGAGTGAGCGGCGGCGACCGGACCGGCGTGGACGAGACGTCCGATCGGGAGCGGCGACCGTCGCGCGAGGCGGCCGAGCGACGGGCGCGTCCCGGTGCCGGATACGCCGACGGTGGCCGTGCCGATCGGCCGCAGTCGGGCTCCGATCGCGCGCAGCGACCCAGGCCCGAAAACGCTCGCGGTGAGCGGACTTCGGCCGATCGGCCCCGTCCGGACGCGGCAAGGGCCGCCCGCCCGCCGCGCGAGGGCACACCGCAACGATCGGTACGGGGGGAACGCGTGGCACGACCGGAACGCAATGGCGGCAGAACGAGCCGCGAGGCACAGCGCGCGGCCAAGGTCGACTACACCGCTGATCGCGCGATGGGCACCCCCCAGATGGATAAGGCGGCCCGCCGCGCGAAGGCCAGGTCGGACAAGCGTAAACAGTCCGGTCCGCCCCTGCTCGACGATGTGACCCGGTCCAAGCTGGAGCAGATCAGCCGCGAAGGCACCGGTCTGCGCGCGGCCTTCGCGACCTTCCGCATCCGCACCGACGACATCCGCCGTCGCAACTACGCGGCCCGCGCCGAACAGGTCTTCGAGGACGGATTCGACCGCAGCACAGCCCAACTCACCGATCGCGGCTATATGGGCGCGGGCGGCGGGCGGATGAACGTCGTCGGCCGCCCGGTCGAATACCGTGCTACCACAGCGCAAGTGGCGGGCCTGTGGCCGTGGTCGGTCGGCGCGGGCGCGCCGTTGATCGGGACCCCGCTCGGCTCGCATCTGCACACCGGCGCTCCGGTCTGCTTCGACCCGATGAACTGGTTCCTGCGCGGCAGCTTCATCACCGCGCCTAGCCTTTTCGTCTTGGGACTCAATGGTTTCGGTAAGTCCTCGCTGGTGCGCCGGATCGTGCTCGGCGGCATCGCGCAGGGCATCACCCCGCTGATCCTGGCCGATGTGAAGCCCGATTACCGCAAGATGGTCGAGTTGGTCGGCGGCCAGGTGATCGACCTGGGCTACGGTCACGGCAAGCTCAACCCGCTCGCCGCCGGTGTGCTCGGTTCCGTGGTGCCGATGCTGGATGAGCTACCCGCACTGCAACTTCAGGTGCTGCAGGATATGCGCGCCCGCCAGGTGACCCTCATCGCCGGTCTGGTCGAACTGGTCCGCGGCGCGCGGGTGCGCGACTACGAGGAGACGCTGATCGCCACCGCGCTGCGCATCCTCTACCGGCCGGGCAGCGGCTACACTCCGGACCAGCCGCCGATCATGGAGAATTTGCTCGAGGTCATCGTCGGCGGCGGTGAGGAATTGATGCTCGACGCGGGCGCCGACGACCCGAACGAATTCCAGGTCGCCATCAAGGGTCTGCGCCGTTCGCTGCGCGCACTCACCCAGGGCCCGTTCGGCGCGATCTTCAACGGGCAGACCACCGTTCCGATCGATACCGGCGCCGTCGCGGTCTGCATCGACGTCTCGCACATCCCCACCGGTGACAAGAAGCTCAAGGCCGCCGTGATGCTGGCCTGCTGGGCCGACGGCTTCGCCTCGGTGGAGGCCGCGCATGTGCTGGCCGACGCGGATATGGGCCCGCAGCGGTATTTCCAGGTGGTGATGGACGAGCTGTGGCAGGTGCTCGGCCTCGGTGACTTCATGGTCGACCGGGTCGACGAGCTGACCCGCCTGCAGCGCACCATCGCCACCGCGCTGATCATGATCAGCCACACCATCAAGGACCTGCAAGCATTGGGATCGGAAGCCGCCATCGCCAAGGCGCTCGGCTTCCTCGAACGAGCGCGCGCCAAGATATTCGGCGCGCTACCCGGCGAGGAGATCAAGCGACTCGACAGCGTGGTTCCGTTCACATCCGCCGAGGAGGAGATGGTGACCGGATGGTCCGCACCGCAAGCGTTGACGGGTGAGGCGCTCAAGCCCGGCCAGCAACGTCCGTCACCGCCGGGCACCGGCAAGTTCCTATTGAAGATCGGTGAGGATCGCCGCCCCGGCATCCCGTTCCACATGGAATTCACGTTGTCCGAGAAGGAGAGTGGGATCCACGAAACCAATCAGCGCTTCTCCGAGTTCACCGAATCTACTTCGCGCGGTGGCGATTCCCCGAGTGGGAGCGCCGCATGATGGGGTTCGCGCCGAGATGGAGACCGGTGGTTGTCTGTGGGAGGTGGGGCGCATGATGCCGCACCGGTCCTATCGGAGAGTGTCGCCGGAGGTGCGCAAGGCCGCGGTCGAGCAGGTCATCGCACTTACCGGTAAATTACGCAGCGAATCGGAGGCGTGCCGGCTGGTGGCCGAGCAGATCGGCGTGCACACCAATTCGGTGCGCAACTGGGTGCGCGCCGCCGAGGGACCGAGTCTGGAGCGCTTGGATGCGACGGCGCTGCGCCGCAAAGTGGCGCTGCTGCAACAACAATTGGCCGCCGCCGCGGAGATGAACCGCACCCTCGCCGACACCCTCAACGAATCTCGGCGTCGCACGTGAATTACTCGGCCCATGGTCGAACGGCGCCGCCGGGGACGCGGTGACCGGGCGGACCGTCCTGTACCTGGCGCTGGCGAGCGTGCTCGGGTTGATGACCCTGGTGGTCGTGATCGTGATGCCCGCCGTGGACGACCCGTGCGAGGGCTCCTCGGTGCTCGGCTCGTCGAGTGTGCTGCCGCCACTCGGTGGTTACGCACCGGGTGACACCCGGGTCGCCGGCACCACCACCGCCGCGAGTACAACCGGCAATCCCACTGCCACCCAAGCCAATCCGACCGCCACCGGCGCACCGTCACTGGCCGCTGGGATCGGCCCGATCCGTCGGACATTGCCGATGGCCGCCGGCACCTTCACCATCTCGGACGTTTTCGGCGCGCGCGGTGGCACCCATCTGGGCGTCGATTTCGCCGCCTCCGCCGGCACCACCATCTATTCGGTCTCCGACGGACGCGTCGTCGCGGCCGGTCCCGCTTCGGGTTTCGGCAACTGGGTCGTCGTGGACTCCGTCGACACCAACGGCCGCGCCTATTCGGCAGTGTATGGGCATATGTGGGACAGCGGCGTGCACGTGCGCGTCGGCGATAATGTCGTCGCCGGACAGCCCATCGCCCAGGTCGGTTCGGCGGGCGAATCCAGTGGACCGCACCTGCATTTCGAGATCGTCCCCGGCGGGCGCTTCACCGGCGGCCGCCAGATCGACCCGCTGCCTTGGCTCGACGGCGCGCCGACCCCGGATGTCGGTGGCGCGCAGGCCTACTCGGCGGATCCGCGCTGCAACCGTGGCTTCGGCACCGCGGGCGGTGCGCTGGCCGCGGGCAAGGTGCCGCCGGAACTCGAAATCTGGTATCGCCGGGCGGGTTCCATCTGCCCGCAGATCACCCCGTCGCTGTTGGCCGCGCAGGGCAGGCAGGAATCCGGTTTCCGCCGCGGCGCATCCTCGCCCGCGGGCGCACAGGGTCTGGCCCAGTTCCTGCCCGGCACGGCGTCGAGTATCGATCCCGACGACGGTCGGCCCTATGTCATCGATGCCGACGGCAACGGCGTAGCGAGCGTATGGGACGACGGCGACGCGATCATCGGCCAGGGCCGCTATATGTGCGCCATCGCGCACAAGATCCTCGGCTGGCAGTCCCAGGGCCGGGTGCGGGGCGATATCGTCGCGCTGACCCTGGCCGCCTACAACGCCGGTGAGGGCGCCGTGCTCGCCTCCGGCGGCATGCCGAATCAGGTGGCCGCGCACTACGCCGAGACCCAGCCGTACGTCGCGAATATCCTTGCGATGGAACCGCAGTACCGCGCGCAGGGCTCGAACGGCAGGTTCACCCCGCAGGACGGTGCGAGCGGACCTCAGATCGTCCAGGCGGCACATGAATGGCTCGGCATGCCCTATGTCTGGGGCGGTGGCGGTCCGCAGGGCCCGAGTGGTGGCGGTCTCGATGGCCCCGGTCTCACCTCGGCCGCGGTGTTCGCGGCCTCCTCGGGCACGGTGACGCTGCCGCGCACCGCCGAACAGCAGTGGGAGTCCGGCGCCGAGGTGCCGATGAGCAAACTGCAACCCGGCGATCTGGTCTTCAGTTCGTTCGGCCCGCGCGGCCCCGCCGAGGTCGGAATCTATTCCGGCAATGGACGAATGATCCAATCCGTGCCCGCCGCGTACGGGCATTCCAGTGGCGTGACCGAGGTCGCGGTGCCGGGTGACGGCCGCGGGAGGAGGGTGCTGTGACGACAACGGCGACCACGCCGAGCGGACACGCCGACGCGCGGGCAGCAATTGGACCGCACAAGTGTCGGTCGCGGCGGCTAGCCTTGAATAACAATGCACGCGCGAAACTGGTGGTGATGCTGGTGGTGAGCGTTGCGACGCTGGTTGCGGGGTGCGGTGGCAAGGACGGGGAAACCGGTTCCGGTGCGCCGCATCCGCCCACGTCCACGACCCGATTGCTGGAGGGGGTGCCCGCACCCGATCCGGTGACGCCCGACGGCGTCGCGGTGGCCGCGCTGAAGGAGATCTACTCCTGGCAGCCCGCCACCGAGGCCCAGGGCGCGTCGCTGTCGCGCGCGCGGAAATGGTTGGGTCCCAGCCTGATCCGCATGCTCGACAGCACGCCGACCGCGGTGGAGACACCGAAAGCGACGCTGCAGTGGGCGGACTGGGCCAAGGCGCAGGCGCATATCGAGGCCTTCGCCTTCGCGTCGGGGGAGCGGCCGCCCACGAATGCCGACCCGAACGTCCAGCAGTTCAAGATCGGGATCGAGCAGACGGTCGTCTACCCGAACGGGCGCAAGGAATCCCTGCCGCCCGCGACGGTCATCGCGACCGTCGTGCGCACACCGGAGGGTTGGCGGCTCGACGCATTCCGGTGAACCCGCATCAGCGATAACCGCATAGCCAGGTCCTAACAGGAGGCAGACATGGCGAAAAACAAGAAGGTGCAGGATCCGGCCGCGGTCGGACCCGACCTCACCCTGTACGCGATCTACGCCGGTTTCGCCGTGCTCGGAACCCTGTGGCTGGCCCTGCATCTCGGCAATGCGATGGCGGTCACACCGCAGAACGTTCCGCTCAACCCGATCGCGATCATCGCCGATCTCGCCAAGGGCAAACTGCATTGGCCGCGGACATCGACGGTGATCGTGCTGCTCGTGATCGCGGCCGTCATCGCCTACCTGGTCATCCGAAAGAAGCTGAAGGCCCGCGGGTCCAAAGGGCGTCTCGCGGTGGACGACAAGGCCGATGTGATGGGCAACGGCAGTGCCATCGCCTCGCTCACCGAGGCGGGTGTGCGGGCGAAGGCCGAAATGCTCGGCGTACAACTCGGTTACAACGACAGTCCCGGCGTGCCGATCGGCGTCGGCGTCGCCGATGGCGTCATGCTGTACGGCTCCTATGAGGATCTGCACCTGGACATCTGGGGTCCTCGGCAGGGCAAGTCGACCTCTCGGGTGATTCCGGCGATCCTGACCGCGATCGGGCCGGTGCTGTCCACCTCGAACAAGCGGGACGTGGTGGACGCGACCCGAGATGTGCGGCAGCAGAAGGGAAGTCCCACCTTCGTCTTCGATCCGCAGGGTGTCGCCGGTGAAGAGCCCACCTGGTACTGGGATCCGCTGGCTTGGGTGGACCCCTACCACGAGGGTGCCGAGGGGCGGGCCGCGCGGCTGGCCGGGCACTTCGCCGACGCGGATGACGGTTCGGACAACAAGCAGGATGTGTTCTTCGACCCGGAAGCCGAGGATCTACTCGCCGCGCTGTTCCTGGCCGCCGCGGTCGGTGGTCGCCCGATCGTCCAGGTGTGGGACTGGGTGACCAATCCCGGTGACGCTGAGCCCATCGAGTTGCTGCGCGGTGCCAGCAAGCACTACACCGCTGCCGGTTTGGCGATGCAGTACAACTCCGACCCCAGGACCAAGAGCGGTATCTACGGCACCGCGAAGAAAATGATCCGCTGCTTGCAGATGCCGTACGTGCACTCGTGGGTCCTGCCCGGCGACAACCGGGTGCCGTTCGACGAACTGGATTTCATCGAGAACAACGGCACTCTCTACAGCCTTTCGCTGGAAGGTCGCGGCTCGGCGGGGCCGCTGGTGAGCGCACTGACCGAGGCGGTCATCGATGTGGCCATGCGCAAGGCGTCTCGCTCGCCGGGCGGCCGCCTCCCCATTCCCTTGCTCGCCGTGCTCGACGAAGCGGCGAACGTGGTGCGCTGGAAGGATCTTCCCAAGCAGTACAGCCACCTGGGTTCGCGCGGCATCGTGGTGATGACGGTGTTGCAGTCCTGGGCACAGGGTGCGCGCTGCTGGGGTGACGCGGGCATGCTCGCCTTGTGGTCGGCGGCCAATGTCAAAGTCCTCGGCCCCGGCGTCGACGATATGAACTTCCTGCGTGACCGCTCCGAGGCGATCGGCGAATACGACGCCATCTCCGCCTCGGTATCGGAATCCAAAGGTGGCAAGAGCTATTCGCGCTCGCTCGGTTCATCGAAGACCTTCACCGTCAACGCGTTGACCACACTCCCGCAGGGCCGCGCGATCGTCTTCACCTCCGGCCAGCCCGCAGTGCTCATCCGAACTCAGCCATGGTGGGAGAGTGACTACGCTGACGACGTGAAGAAGTCGATCTCGCATCATCTTCCTGGGCGCAAGACCGAGATCGCCGATCTGTTCCCCGCAACCAATCTGACCAAGGCTGCTCCGCCACCTGAATACGGCCAAGTCGAGGAGGTCCGGCCGCTGTGACCGAACAGCAGCAACAGCCCATGATCTACACCAACGTGGTGGAGTTCGTCGAGAACTACCTCAGTCTGGTGTACCGGCGCCAGGTCACCGACATCAGTGAAACGGTGTGGTGCCCGGAGTGGTGGAAGCATGCCGAGGCGGTGGCCCGGCTGGACGCGCTCTGGCGGGCATGGGAACACTACCGGCTGGATCCGAGCACCGGGTTGAGTGTCTGGTTCCTGGACCACGCGGATCCGCATATGGCCAAGCTGTTCGATCCGCGCGGGCCGTTCAAGTACTGCAGTGTGCGCAACGGCCACAAGGACATGCTGAGCCCGCTGCCGCTGAAGTCCCCGGCACAGGGGCTGTTCGGCGATCCGACCATCGGTGACTTCCGTATGTGAGACCCTGAAAAGTCGAAACGCCCGCTGGAATCAGCGGGCGTTTTCGATTTCTGCTGCCGGATCGGCTACTGCCGCACGCGTTCCAAGCCGCGTGCTTCCTGTTCCCGGCCTCGTGCCGCGGCGGCGCGGGTCGCTTCGTCACGGATGCGAACCGCTTCTTCGGGCGGTTGGGCCTGGCCTACTTCGATGAGCATCCGCACCGCCGCCAACTCCGGTGCGATACCGATGCGGGCCAGATGTGCCGCGATGGCCATCCGGCGTTCCGCGGAGTCGTAACGGATGAGCGGTTTGGCCTGGGCGGAGGCCGTGGCGGCCATCCGGCTGGCTTCGGCCTGTGCGGAGAAACGATCCTTCTCCAACGAAATACCCTTGGCCGGAACCGTTTTCTCGACCATGCGTGCGAGTTCGAGGTTGCGTGGGTCCTTCGCCTTGGCGTCTCGGGCCTCACGGATCTGGAGCTCCCTGGCCTCCTTGATACGGGCCTCGGTGACCTTGACGCGAGCCTCGGCTTCTTTCTGACCACGCTCCCGGGTCCGCAGCGCGACCAGGGTCGCAAGCTGCAACATAGTCCTCATCATGGCCGCGGTTTCCCGGCCGATGTCGTCCAGTTCCTCGGACATGGCTGCTCCCCGATGCTGCAGTGATCACTATGGATGTTGTGGTGCTTCGTCACGGACACCGCCACGCCGAACTGTAATCCGCCGAGCGACGCCCCGCCTGCAAACGTGGACACCCAGAGGACTCGTGGCGTGGCATTCCCGGACGGGGATCGCCCAGTTAAGGGGATGACTACGCTACGCGTCTCCTTGTTCGAGATTACCCGAGAAAGCTCGGCACCAACCGTATGGGTGTGCCGCTTAACAGCATATATCGCACAATTCCGGCGGGTAGGTGAAACCTCCGTAGGATCTCCGGTATTAGTGCATCCTTACCGAACGATTAGGCTCGCCTATCCTGACTGGGTTCCAGGGAGACAGTTCGGGCCCGCCGCCCATTCTGCGCAGCGGGCCCGAACGAAGCGAGCACCGGGAACGTGCGTGTCGCTGGCGACTGCTCGCAGGTCGCTCGAAAGGGCCGGCTAGTCGATGCGAACCGACTGGATGGTCACCGGCAGGTTCGGCTTGCCGTCGCCCTGGCCGTTGGAGTTGTCCTGGCCGCCAGCGGCGATCTTGTCCAGAGTGGCCATGCTGTCCGGATCGACCGTGCCGAAGATGGTGTAGTTCGGCGGCAGCTGCGAATCGCCGTAGACGATGAAGAACTGGCTGCCATTGGTGCCGGGGCCGGCGTTGGCCATGGCGAGCACGCCGCGTTTGTAGTCCATCGGCTGCTGCAGCGCCGGGTCGGCCGGGCTATACCGGTTGGTCGGGTACTCGTTGTCGAACTCGTAGCCCGGTCCGCCCATACCGGTGCCCGTCGGGTCGCCGCACTGCAGCACCTTCAGGCCCTCGTCCGCGGTCATGCGGTGGCAGACGGTGTTGTCGAAGTAGCCCTGACCGGCCAGGCTGGCGAAGCTGTTCACCGTGCACGGCGCCTTGGCGTTGTCCAGGGTCAGGCCGATGGGGCCCTGAGTGGTCTCCACGCTCATGCTGAGCGAGGCATTGTCGCCGGTGTTCTCGATGCCACTGGTGCGCGGCTTGTTCACCGGTTTGTCCGCGGGCTTCTGACCGTCGCGGTAGTCGCAGCTGATGGCGGCGGGCTTGTCATCACCCTTGGTCAGGAAGTACACACCGACGGCCGCCGCTGCCACGACGACCACGCCGAGCGCGGACCCGGCGATCATGAGTGTCCTGCGCTTGCGCGCCCGATCGGCCCGGTTGGCCAGCTGGCGCTCCAGCTTGCGTTTCGCCGCTGCCCGTCGCTGTTCATTGCTCGGCACTACCATGTTCCTCCCGTATCCGTTACGTACGGCACTGGATTGTGCCATCTATTCCTGAGACTGCTCAGCAGGTCGATTCGGCTGCGCTGCGCGCGGTCCTCGGCGGTCCGAAACCGGCTGTGTTTTCCAGCGATCCGATGGCGACGACAAACCGGTTGGACTTGACGGGCGGTGGTGGTGGAAACTGGACCATCGTGACCAAGACCAGCAGCTTCTCCGCCCCGAAGGGGGTTCCGGATTACGTGCCACCCGGTTCGGCCGAGTTCGTCGCGGTGCGCGACGGCCTGATCGGCGCCGCCCGACTCGCCGGGTACGGGCATGTGGAGCTGCCGATCTTCGAGGACACCGGGCTGTTCGCGCGGGGCGTCGGCGAGTCCACCGATGTGGTGACCAAGGAGATGTACACCTTCGCCGACCGCGGCGAGCGCAGCGTCACGCTGCGGCCGGAGGGCACCGCGGGTGTCATGCGGGCGGTTATCGAAAACGGGCTCGATCGTGGTCAGCTGCCGGTGAAGTTGGTGTACTCGGGGCCGTTCTTCCGCTACGAGCGTCCGCAGGCCGGTCGGTACCGGCAGCTGCAGCAGGTCGGCGTCGAGGCCATCGGCGTCGATGATCCGGCGCTGGACGCCGAGGTGATCGCGATCGCCGACGCCGGATATCGCGGGCTCGGTCTGGACGGATTCCGGCTCGAGATCACCTCGCTGGGTGACGAGACCTGCCGTCCGCAGTATCGAGAGTTGTTGCAGGAGTTCCTGTTCGAGCTGCCGTTGGACGAGGAGACCAAGCGGAGGGCGCAGCTGAATCCGCTGCGCGTGCTCGATGACAAGCGGCCCGAGGTGCGCGAGATGACCGCGAACGCGCCGCTGATGATCGATCACCTGTCGGAGTCGGCGAAGACGCACTTCGAGCAGGTGCTCGGTTACCTGGACGCGCTCGGCGTGCCGTATGTGGTGAATCCGCGCATGGTGCGCGGCCTGGACTACTACACGAAGACGACCTTCGAATTCGTGCACGACGGTCTCGGAGCGCAGTCGGGTATCGGCGGGGGCGGTCGCTACGACGGGCTGATGGCCGAGCTGGGCGGACAACCGTTGTCCGGCATCGGTTTCGGGCTCGGTGTGGACCGCACCATGCTCGCGTTGCAGGCCGAGGGCAAGTCGGCGGGCGATCCGGCCCGCTGTGAGGTCTACGGGGTGTCACTGGGCGATGCCGCCAAGCAGCGCCTGGTCGTACTGGCCGCGCAGCTGCGGGCGGCGGGCATTCGGGTCGATCTGGCCTACGGTGGTCGCGGCGTCAAGGGTTCCTTGAAGGCCGCCGACAAGTCCGGTGCGAAGTTCACCCTGGTCCTCGGTGATCGTGACCTCGCCGAGAACACCATCGGCCTGAAGGATATGGCCACCGGTGACCAGCGCCAGATCCCACTGGACGAGACGGTCGCCGCCGTCGCGGCCGCGCTGCGTCCGGTCGGATAGTACGGTGCCGGGAGACACTCGCACCCGGACGAATGCGCAGCCGTGCCTGTAGAACCCCCGAATCCCGGGTCAGCCCAACCGGTTCCGACGGTCGGGCTCGACCTCGTCGCGCCCGAGACCTACGCCCCCATGCTGCGCCGACTCGCCCTCGCCGCGGTGGGAGTGGGTTTCGGCGCGGCGCTGCTCGCGGCGCTTTTGGTGCCGTGGCCGATCGCGCTCGCGATCGGACTCGCCGTCGGCGCACCGACCGTCGCGTACGCCGTCGCCCTGCGGCGGCGACGGATGTGGTTGGCCGGGACCACGATTCACGCGCGCCGGGTGTTCAGGGAGCGGCAGGTGGATATCGCGGCCGCGAACGGGGTCGAGATACTCATCTTCCCGGACCGTTTGAGCCGCATCGTCCTGCGCGTGACCGCGGGCGTGGAATCACAGGTCGTCCCGTTGGCGATGTACACCGACGCGGGCAGCGGGCGCGAACTCCACCTGCTCGGTCTGCGCAAGCTCGCCGACGCACTGGCCACCAGCGAACTCGCCGCGGCGGTATCGGTTTCGACCATGCTGGTGCATCAGTTGCGCGCGGAGGCGCGCGACGCGGGACTCGAGGAGCGGCCGTTGTATCGCGCCGTGCAACTGGCCAGGGCGAAGGATTACGTATCGCCGATCGTGCTGACCGATCAGGAAGTCGCGGCACTCGGCTGAGTTGTGTCGGGCTGGGCGCGAATTGGCGCGGCGCGCGAGAATGCGATGCGATATCGCGGGAGATGCCGAATACGGTGCGCGCGGCTGTTCCGGCTCTTGCTCATTGTTTGCTGGGCGCGTTGGATGGGTTGGTGGAGACGAGTGTCACGTAGCTCACCACTCGGGTTCGCGGGCGGTGAGAGTCGTTAGGGTGGGGATCGAGTGTCCGCCTACCGCAAGGAGTTCGTCGTGAGCACCGCCGCTCGGACCGCGCCCGTGACCGTCGCCGTGACCGGGGGTGCGGGGCAGATCGCCTACGGCCTGCTGTTCCGGATCGCGTCCGGGGCGATGCTCGGGTCCGAGACACCGGTGCGGTTGCGGCTGCTCGAGATTCCGGCCGCGGTCGCGTCGCTCGAGGGCGTGGCGATGGAGCTCGAGGACGGCGCCTTCCCGCTGCTGGAATCGATCGATATCAGTGACGATCCGTGGGTCGGATTCGACGGAGCGAATGTCGCGCTGCTGGTCGGCGCGCGGCCGCGTACCGCGGGGATGGAACGCTCGGATCTGCTGGCCGCCAACGGCCCGATCTTCACCGAGCAGGGGCACGCGATCAATGCCAGCGCCGCCGATGATGTGAAGGTGCTCGTGGTCGGTAATCCGGCCAACACCAACGCCTTCATCGCCATGAGCAACGCCCCCGACGTCCCCGACGAGCGCTTCACCGCGATGACCCGCTTGGACCACAACCGCGCCATCGCCCAGCTCGCCAAGAAGACCGGCGCCCCTGCCGCCGATATCGCCCGTGTCGCCATCTGGGGCAACCACTCCGCCACCCAGTACCCGGACATCACCCACGCCACCATCGCGGGCCGCCCCGCCCGCGAACTCGTCGACCGGACCTGGCTGCGCGAGGACTTCATCCCCACCGTCCAGCAGCGCGGCACCGCCATCATCCAGGCCCGCGGCGCCTCCTCGGCCGCCAGCGCGGCCAGCGCCGCTATCGACCACATCCACGACTGGTCCCTCGGCACCCATGCCGACGACTGGACCTCGATGGCCGTCCCCTCCGACGGCTCCTACGGGATCCCCGAAGGCCTCATCACCTCCTTCCCGGTCACCTGCACGAGCGGCGAATACTCGATCGTCCAGGGCCTGGACATCGACGAGTTCTCCCGCATCCGCATCGACGCCAGCGTCGCCGAGCTCGAACAAGAACGTGACGCGGTCATCGACCTGGGGTTCGCCAAGCGCGGCTGATCGTCGGCCACCGGTTGGGACGATTGCTCGCAACAGGGTGACCTGGTTTCCGCGTGATCGAGCGACCCGGTTCGACCTCGTATTGTCTTGACAGGTACGGATTCCCGGTTCGTCCGGGATGCGGCACATGATGGGGGATTGCGGCGCGATCACCGCGGCGCAGCTACTGGACGGTTCGATCGCGCCCATCCATGGCTCAGGCGATCACCGCGGCGTCGCGACTCCTGCCGATGGCCAACTGGCAGGCAGTGGCGAGATGAATGAGCGCGAGCGCGGTGCCGCCGACCATCATGCCGGGGATCCCCTGGGTGGCGCCGATAGCGACATCGCCGAGTTGGACCGCCCCGGAAACGGTCAGCAGCGGAAGCAGGCCCCGCTTGCGGCGGCTGGTCAGGCTGGACAGTAGGGCGGCGCCCAGCGGGATGGCGCGGGCGGCGTAGGCCTGCGCGTACAGATCGACACCCGGGGAGTCCGCGCTGCCGGTTATGGCGAGGGCGGGGTCGACGAGAGCCGCGGCGCTGAATGCCATGGCGACACCCGCGCCGATTGCGTTGACGATGATCGCGGACTTGCTGAGCATCTCGGTCTGCATCTTTCACTCCTAGAATCGTTCAAAGACTGAATGATTTCAGATCAGTATTATGCGGTCCATGAAGAACGTCAAGGCGGAGAATCTGCCGGAGACCGTCACCTTCCGGCTCGGGCTGCTCGGTGCGTTCCTGACCGACCGCTTCAGTGTCGGCGTGGCGGATCTCGGGCTCAAGCCGAAGCATGCCGGAATGCTGAATGTCCTGGCGGCCAATGGTCCCGCGTCGCAGATGGAGATGGCGCAGATATTGCGAGTCGCGCCGAGCCTGGTCGTCGCGCTGGCCGACCACTTGGAGTCCCTCGGCGCCATCGATCGACTGCGCGACCCGGAGGATCGCCGCCGACAGATTCTGAGCCTGACCGCCCAAGGCCGCACGCTACTGCGCAAATGCCTCGAAGCGGCACGTGCGATCGATGCCGAGACGACCGCGGACCTCACCGCCGCCGAGCGCGCCGCCTTGCATCGCATCCTCGGCGCGCTCGCGGATCGGCTGGGATTGCCGAACTAGTCGCCGCTAAGCGATGGTCCAGGTTTCTGGGCCATTGAGCAGGGCTTGCAGCGAATCCTCCTGTACCGGTTTGCGTTCCCGCGCCACAGCGGTCTGGGCGCGGACCGCGTCGTCATAGGTGGGCCGGGTGACATTGCGGAAGATGCCGGTCACCACATGGCCCAGGTCCTGGTCGGAGAGGCGGGACAGGGCGTACGCGTACTCCGGGTTGTCGGCGTAGGCGTCGTGCACGATGATCTCGGACTCCTCGACCTCGTCGGCGCGCACCACCGCGAGCCCGAAACCGTCTCGGACCACGGCGAATTCACCATCGGCGCCGAAGCGGATCGGTTGGCCGTCGTGCAGCGGGATGAGGCGGGATTCGGCGTCGCCTTTGCGCAGCACGTCGAAGGAGCCGTCGTTGAAGATCGGGCAGTCCTGCAGAATCTCCACGAATGCGGTGCCACGGTGTTCGGCGGCAGCGCGCAGCACCTCGGTGAGGCCTGCGCGATCGGAGTCCAGTGCGCGGGCGGCGAAGCTGGCCTCGGCGCCGAGTGCGACCGACAGGGTGTTGAACGGGTGGTCGACCGAGCCCATCGGCGTCGACTTGGTGATCTTGCCCGGTTCCGAAGTGGGGGAGTACTGGCCCTTGGTGAGTCCATAGATCCGGTTGTTGAACAACAGGATCGTCATATTCACATTGCGGCGCAGCGCGTGGATCAGGTGGTTGCCGCCGATGGACAGCGCGTCGCCGTCACCGGTGACCACCCAGACCGACAGATCCGGCCGGGTCACCGCGATCCCGGTCGCGATGGCGGGCGCGCGACCGTGGATCGAGTGGATGCCGTAGGCCTCGAGGTAGTACGGGAACCGGCTCGAGCAGCCGATCCCGGAGACGAACATCAGGTTCTCCCTGCGCAATCCGAGTTCGGCGAGGAACCCGCGCACGGTCGCCAGGATTACGTAGTCACCGCAGCCCGGGCACCAGCGCACCTCCTGATCGGAGGTGAAGTCCTTGACCTTCTGCGGCCCGTCGGCCGCCGGCACCCCCGAGAGTCCGGTGAGGCCGAGATCGGTTCCGACGAGCGAGGTTTCGACGATGGTCATCAGTTACCCCCAGACAAATACGTGGCCCGCGACCGCGCCGCGAAGGCCTTGTCGTTTTCCATCTCTTCGATCGACCCGTCGAGCGCCGCATCGATCACTCCGACGAGTTCCTGCGCGGAGAATGCCGTACCCGCGATCTTCGTCCACGGCTGCACATCCACCAGGTACTTCGCGCGCAGCAGCATGGCCATTTGACCGCCGTTCATCTCCGGCGCGACCACCGTGCGATAGCGCCGCAGCACGGCACCGAGGTTGGCGGGCAACGGATTGAGATGGCGCAGGTGCGCCTGCGCGACCGGGACACCGCGGCGGCGCGCCCGGCGACAGGCCTCGCCGATCGGCCCGTAGGAGCTACCCCAGCCGATCAGCAGCAGCTCGGCACGCCCGTCCGGATCGTCGATCTCGAGCTCGGGGACGGCGATGCCGTCGATCTTGGCCTGCCGCAGCCGCACCATCAGCTCGTGGTTGGCGGGCTCGTAGGAGATATTGCCGCTGCCGTCGGCCTTCTCCAGGCCACCGATCCGATGCGCGCGACCCGCGGTGCCCGGCACCGCCAGCGGCCTGGCGAGGGTATCGGGATCACGGGCGTAGGGCTCGAACGCCGTGCCCTCCTCGGCGTCGGGTTCGAAGCCCGGATCGATCGGCTCCAGGTCGGCGACCTGCGGAATCGACCACGGTTCGGAACCGTTGGCGATCGCGCCGTCGGAGAGCAGCAGCACCGGCGTGCGATAGGTGAGTGCGATGCGGGCGGCCTCGACGGCGGTGGCGAAGCAGTCGGCGGGGGAGCGCGGCGCGAGCACGGCGACCGGTGATTCTCCGTTGCGCCCGTACAGCGCCTGCAGCAGATCGGCTTGTTCGGTCTTGGTCGGAAGTCCGGTGGATGGGCCGCCGCGCTGCACGTCGACGACCACCAGCGGCAGTTCCGTCATCACCGCGAGCCCGATGGTCTCGCTCTTGAGCGCGAGCCCGGGACCGGATGTGCTGGTGACGCCGAGTGCGCCGCCGAGCGAAGCGCCGAGTGCCGCGCCGATTCCGGCGATCTCGTCCTCGGCCTGGAAGGTGGTGACGTCGAAGTTCTTGTGCTTGCTCAGTTCGTGCAGGATGTCCGAGGCGGGCGTGATCGGATAGGTGCCGAGGAAGACCGGCAGCCCCGCCAGCTGTCCCGCGGTGACCAGGCCGTAGGCGAGCGCGGTATTGCCGGTGATCTGGCGATACGTGCCCGGCGGCAGCTTGGCCGGGGCCACCTCGAAGGTGGTGGCGAAGCTCTCGGTGGTCTCGCCGTAGTTCCAGCCCGCGCGGAAGGCGAGCAGATTCGCCTCGGCGATATCGGGTTTGGCGGCGAATTTCTCGCGCAGGAAGCGCTCGGTGCCCCCGATCGGGCGCCCGTACATCCAGGACAGCAGGCCGAGGGCGAACATATTCTTCGCGCGCTGGCCGTCTTTCTTGCCGACGCCGGTGGGTTCGGTGGCGCCGAGGGTGAGCGAGGTCATCGGCACTCGGTGGACCACGAAATCGCTCAATGTTTCGTCGTCGAGCGGATTCGTGGCGTAGCCGACCTTGCCGAGATTGCGTTTGGTGAACTCGTCGGTGTTCACGATGAGGGTGGCCCCGCGCGGCAGATCCTCCACATTCGACTTCAGCGCGGCCGGATTCATCGCCACCAGCACGTCGGGCTGATCGCCCGCGGTGAGGATGTCGTAGTCGGCGATTTGGATCTGGAACGACGAGACGCCCGGTAGCGTGCCCTGGGGCGCCCGGATCTCGGCCGGGAAGTTGGGCTGGGTGGCGAGGTCGTTGCCGAATGCCGCCGCCTCGTGGGTGAAGCGGTCACCGGTGAGCTGCATCCCGTCCCCGGAGTCCCCGGCGAACCGAATTACGACCTTTTCCAATTTCGCTGCGCCGACATCACTTTGGTGCGCCGCGTCGATCGATTGTGGAGGCATCTGCCTGCTTCACTTCCTCGTCCGATGGGAGGTGCCATTGGCCAACCTACTCCGCCGTGTGCGGGAATCGCTTGTGAAATGCTCTACGCGAAGAGCGTCAGCTGCGTGTCGTTCGGCAGCGGTGTCGAGACCGCGGTCTCGGGCTCGGGGGTGTGCTCGCGGGTGAGGCCGTGCTGCTGGAGCAGTGGCTGCACCCGCTCGCGTAACCAGGACGCGTATTCCGGCGTCACATATGCGCCGCGACCGTATAGCTGGCGGTAGCGGCGCACCAGCGCCGGATGCGTCGCGGCCAGCCAACTGAGGAACCAGCCGCGAGTGGCGCCGCGCAGATGCATCGGGAAGGCGACCACGGAGACCGCCCCCGCCTCGGCGATCGCGCCGAAGAGTGCGTTGAGGTGGGCACGACCGTCGGTGAGATACGGAATCACCGGCGCGACCATGACATTCACGTCGAACCCGGCATCGGACAGCGCGCGCACCAGCTCCAGCCGCGCCTTCGGCGATGGGGTACCCGATTCCAGGCCGTGGTGCAGATCCAGGTCCAGGATCGCGATCGAGACGGCGATGCTGACCCGGACCTCGCGGGCCGCCGCCGTCAGCAGTGGCAGATCCCGGTGCAGCAGCGTGCCCTTGGTGAGAATGGAGAATGGCGTGCCGGCATCGGTCAGCGCGCGAATGATGCCGGGCATCAACCGATATCGGCCCTCGGCCCGTTGATACGGATCGGTATTGGTGCCGAGTGCGACCGGTTCCCGATGCCAGGAACGCCGGCCGAGTTCTTTGCGCAGCACCGCGGCGATATTGGTCTTCACCACGATCTGCGAATCGAAATCCCGGCCCGCGTCCAGATCCAGATACTCGTGGGTGGGGCGCGCGAAACAGTAGCGGCAGGCGTGCGAACAACCGCGCATCGGATTGATCGTCCAATGGAACGGCAGGTTCGAGGCCTCCGGCATCTTGTTCAGCGCGCTCTTGCACAACACCTCGTGGAACGTGATGCCCTCGAACTCGGGGGTTTGTACGGTGCGCACGAAACCCGCCCGGCCGAGGCCGGGGAGGGCGCCGTCATCGGCATCCAGGGTTTGGCTTTGCCACCGCACCCCATCAGTCGAACATGTGTTCTAATCGGTGTCAAGCGATCTGTCGGGCGTCGGGGGCGGTGAGCTGTTTCGGGTCGGTGAAGAAGGTCACCAGATCGCGCACGGTGTCGTCGATCGGCCGTGGCTGGTAGCCGATTTCGCGTTCGGCCTTGCCGTGATCCACGACGGGCGCGGAGACCAGCGCGCCGAGCGCGGCCTTCGAGACGATATCGGTCTTGAAGAGTTTGCCGATCGGCTCCAGCACCGGAATCAGGCCGTGGACGACCTTGGGGGAGATCGAGAACTTCGGCCCCTTCTTGCCGCCGTGCGCCGCCGCCGTGCGACAGAGATCGAGCATGGAGATCATCGAACCGCCGAGCAGGTAGTTCTCGCCGGTCCGGCCGCGCTCCGAGGCCAGGATCAGGCCCTTGGCGACATCGCGTACGTCGACCAGATCGAAGCCGCCGCCGATCATCGCGGGCACCCGGCCGCGGGCTGCGTCCTTGAGTGTGCGGTTGATCCTGGACAGCGGGGTGCTGTAGTCGAGCGGGCCGAAGACGCCGGTGGGATTGCAGATCACCGCGTCCAGGCCCTTTTCGATCACCTTGCGCAGTTCGAGCTCGCCCGCCCATTTGGAGCGGTCGTAGACGGGCAGGCTCGGATCGGTCGAGCGCGCCGAGGCCTCATCGATGCGGCCGCCGCAGGTGTACTGGTTGAAGGCGTGGATGGAGCTGGCGTGCACCATCCGGCGCACGCCGAGATCGAGCGCGGCCTCGGCGACGACCCGGACGCCCTCGGTATTGACCTTCCAGGCGAGGTCGTGCTGGTCGGCCAGGGTGATCACGGCGACCAGGTGGTAGATGACCTCCGCTCCGGCGAGCGCGGCGCGCATGGATTCGGGATCGAGCACGTTGCCGGTGACCCAGGTGATGTTCGGGTCGGTCTGCTCGTCCGGAACAACGCGGTCGATTGCGACGACCTCGTGTCCTCCTTTGACCAGCAGGCGGAGCAGATTCGTGCCAAGGTACCCGGCTGCGCCGGTCACTGCGACCTTCATGTGATCGAGAATATAGAACTTGTTCTAATTTGCAACACGTTCCAGTTCCTTTCCTGGGCCGCGTTGGGCTCGAAAGTTGCCGGTGGGGTCGGCTATATTGGGCGCAACCGCAGCGGCGCTGGTACCAGCCGTAGCGACTGTTCGCAGGTCGCTCGAAAGGAATCGACAGTTGCGCAGGGGCCCGATCGCAGCCGAGCTGCCGTTGTGGGCAGGGAGTAGATGTTGATCGACGCTATGAGTACTGAACTGCAGTTCACGATGATTTGGGGGGTGCAACTCGATGGCTGATCTCTCGGTGGAGACCGATGCGGTCCGGGCGTTCGCGACGACGAATGGCGCTGTCGCGAGTGAGATCGCGGGCGCGGGCAATTTCGATGCGATACAGAACGTTGCCGCGCTCACGCCGGTATTCGGTTTGATCGGCGTCGACTATCTGGTGGCCTTCGCCGCGGCCCAAGTATTGCAGGCCAAGGACATCAACGATCTCTCGGCCAAGTACGACAAGCTGTCGAAGTCCGCGTTCACCGCGGCCGGTGCGTTCGACACCACCGACTCCAGCAACGCCGGCGTGCTGAGCGCGATCACCGACCAGGTCGGAGGCGGGGCATGAAGCCGATGGATACCGGCGTGATCGCACCCGACGGCCAGAGTGTGGCGATCGAAGAGGCCGTCATCGCGGCGCAGAACACCGCGGTCGACGCGCTGCAGAACGTGGCGAATCAGGGTCTGTCCGATTTGTCCCTGCCGCAGTTGCCCGCGGATCTGCCGCCTATCGAGGCGCCGGAGTTCGTATTGGCGCGCAAGATCACCGAGGAGTCGCCGCAACTGGGCACGATGCCCGGGGGGATGCCCGGGCTGAACGGCAATTCGACGCCCGATGCCGGTGCCATTCTCTCCGGTGCGGTGCCGCAGGACGTGTCGCAGATGCTCACCGACGCCAATACCGCGATCAGCCATGCGGCGGCACCGGTGGCGCAGGCGGCGCAGAGTGTGGCGCAGCACGCGCAGAGTGCGTTGAGCGGTGCGCTCGGCGGATCGAGCACCCAGACCGCGGCGGCGGTGCCGGATGTGACCACCGATCCGGTCTCGGCACTGATGCAGGGCCTGTCGATTCCTGGCATTCCGGGCATCGACACGCTGTTCCAGCCGATCCTGCAGCTGCTCAGCAGCTTCGGTACCGGCGTCATCGGCGCCTTCGACCCGACCGCGATTCTCAGCCAGTCGTCCAAGGTCATCGAGGCCGCGGTGAGCGTCGGCAAGGGTGGCCTGCAGACCGTCGAGCAACTCTGGGAGGGCCAGTCTTCCCGCGAAGCGCAGGCCGCGAGCAAGACGGCCGAGACCCAGGGGCAGGACACCAGCCAGCGCGGTATCGACATCTCCGAACTCACCCAGCGCGCCGCCGCGGTGGTGCAGCAGGGCAACGCGCAGCTGCTCGGGATCGCCAGCTCCTTCGCCACGCAGGCCACCGCCATGGTGCCGGTCGCGCTCACCCCGCCCGGACAGGCCGTGCTGATCGCGTCGGCCACCGAGCATCTGGGCCAAGCCGTGACGGTCGCCAATGCCACCCGCGGTGATCTGGCCGGAAAGACGGCCGAGCTGACCGGTTTGGTGAACCAACTGCTCGGGACCAGTGGACTGCCCGCGCCGCAGGAGGTCGCGCAGGCGGTCATGCAGAATATCGGCGAGCCGATCCTCGAGCAGGCGCAGTCGGCCGCGTCGGATGCCTCGACCAACGCCGCCGGCCTGTTGGACGGATCGAGCACCTCCGGTTCGCCGAGCACATCCACCACCACGGCATCGATGAACTCCGGACACACCAGCACGGGATCCCCCGGCATCACGGGCATGTCGGGCGGTTCCGGTTCGCTGGGCAGCACCGGTTCACCGTCGACGCAGAAGGTGACCGGCACGCCGGGCAGCTCAGTGTCGCCCATCAGCCGAATCACGGGCATGTCCGGCACATCCTTCGGCACCGGTACGTCGACCAGCGCCGCCGGCAACTCCTTCATGGGCGGCAGCCCCGGTGCCACCGGCCAACGCGGCGGCGGCGACGACGAACACTCGCGCAACGTAGAGCCGTACCAGAGCCGCACCGGCAACGACGACCTCACCGGCCCGCTCGGCGAATCCACCCCGGACGTCATCGGCGCGACCCACCCCGATGAACTGGTCAGCTCGGACTACGAACAGGACCAGTTCTAACCGAACCGCCACAGTGTCCCCGCCCGGTTCCTGCTGGGTGGGGACACTGTCATTTCGCGGAATCGAACGCCAGCGACCCTCGCCCAAGGGGTACTGGCGTTGTGGAGCTGAGGATTCAGTGGTCCTGGACGAAGGCGTCGAGGAGTTTGCGGTAGAGGTCGGTGAAGCGATTGCGGTTGGCCTGTTGGTCGGGGGTCAGGCCGTCGGTGGCGTCCGGGGCGTACATGAGTACGTGTACGTCCTGGTCGGGTGGGGCGGGCATGAGATCGATGATCTGGGTGCCTTTATCGGTGTCGGTGGGCATGCCGAGATCGAGGGCGGCGAGTGATTTGGTTTCTGCCAGTGCGGTATTCAGGACATCGGTGGGGATGGTGCCGCTGAGGCGTTGCGGTGGAACGTCTGCGGCGCGGGTGGTCGCGGCGGCGTCGGGCTGCTTGATCGCGTGGCCGTCGGCGTAGATCTGGAGCATCGGGCGCAGGTCGACTCGTTCGGACCAGCCGCCCGGGATGGTGGTCAGCGTCAGCAGCGCGGTGGCGGGCAGGGGTGCGGGTGGTGGTGCGTCGGTGGCCGGTTGGGCCGAGGCGATGCCCCAGCTACCAGCGAGGGCCACGACGAGCAACAATAACGCCGACTTCGTTCTGCGCATGAAATCCCCATCTATGGTGTGTCACAGGCCAACTGCTCTCGATAACCGAATCGAGTGCTCTTGATCATCGCAGCGCGCGGACCCGAATCGCGGTCCGCACGCCGTGGTGTCGCCCGATATCTTATCGATCAGCGCAGTCCCGACGGGTTGTTCAGGTCGGTGGCGGAATATGTGTCGCATGCCTGCACCTGGCCGGTCTTGTAGCCGGTGAGGAACCATTTCTGGCGTTGGTCCGAGGAGCCGTGTGTCCAGGCCTCAGGGTTGACCCGGCCTTGGGCGGCGCGCTGGATGCGGTCGTCGCCGACGGCGGAGGCGGCGGAGAGGGCGTCGCGGATGTCGTTGTCGGACAGGGGCCTCAGGAAGGGCTGGGTGCTGCCGGGGGCGTTCTGGTTATCGGCGAAGTGGGCCCAGATGCCCGCGTAGCAGTCGGCCTGCAGCTCGGTACGGACCGCGCCGGATTCGGGACCGCGCGGATCACGCTGGGCCCGGCCGATATCGCCGAGCAGGTTCTGGATGTGGTGGCCGATCTCGTGTGCCACCACATACTCCTGGGCGAGCGGGCCGCCGCTGGAACCGAAGCGGTCCACCAGTTCCTGGAAGAAGCTGGTGTCGAAGTAGGCGGTCCGGTCGGCTGGGCAGTAGAACGGGCCGACCGCGGTGGTCGCGTTGCCGCAGCCGGTCGAGACCGCGCCGGAGAACAGCACCAGCTTCGGCTTCGCATATTTCTTGCCGGTCTGATCCGGCAGCTGCGTCGCCCAGACCGCGTCGAGGCTCTGTGCTGTGAGCACTACCCGGCAGTCGACATACTTGTTGGCGTCCGCACTGGTCTTACAGTGCGCGGGGGTGCCCGCGGTACCCGGCTGCACCTGGCTGTTCTCGGTACCGTTCAACTGACCGAGCAGTGACCCGGGATCGCCACCGAACAACAACCCGAGCACCAGCAGGATCAGACCACCCGCGCCACCGCCGAGGGCCAGCTTGCCGCCCATCCCTGGTCCACCACCGGAAGAAGCTCGATCCGGGTCGATCTGGAGCCCTTCGTTGAAGGTCATTCGTCGTCGCTTTCTCGTGGTCCGAACGCCTCGGTCATACCCTGCTGATACAGCTTCGCACGGGTGGCGGCGATATCGGTTTCCACTTGGGGAATGTGTCTCACTACGATGGATGCGCACCGGGTCGCCCTTCCGGTGTCACATTCGTCGAAAGGAATCCCGTGCTGCGCACCCACTTGGCTGGTTCGCTGCGAAGCGAGCACGCCGGTCAGACCGTCACCCTCACCGGCTGGGTGGCCCGGCGTCGTGACCACGGTGGCGTGATCTTCATCGATCTGCGCGATGCGTCGGGTGTGGCGCAGGCGGTGTTCCGCGAGGGCGAGCCCGCCGAGCAGGCGCACAAGCTGCGCGCCGAATACTGCGTGCTGGTCACCGGTGTGGTCGAGCTGCGGCCGGACGGCAACGAGAACCCGGAACTGCCGACCGGCACCATCGAGGTCAACGTCACCCACCTCGAGGTGCTCAACGAGAGCGCCCCGCTGCCGTTCCAGCTCGATGAGCAGCCCGGCGACGAGGCGCGTCTGAAGTACCGCTATCTCGACCTGCGCCGCGAAGCACCGGGTAAGGCGATCCGGCTGCGGTCCAAGGTCAACGCGGCCGCCCGCGCGGTGCTGGCGAATCACGAGTTCGTCGAGGTCGAGACCCCGACGATGACCCGCTCGACGCCGGAGGGCGCCCGCGACTTCCTGGTGCCCGCGCGCCTGCAGCCGGGCAGTTTCTACGCACTGCCGCAGAGCCCCCAGCTGTTCAAGCAGTTGCTGATGGTCGCCGGAGTCGAGCGCTACTACCAGATCGCGCGCTGCTACCGCGACGAGGATTTCCGCGCCGACCGCCAGCCCGAATTCACCCAGCTCGACCTGGAGATGAGCTTCGTGCGCCAGGAGGACGTGATCCTGGTCGCCGAGGAGATCCTCGAGGCGCTGTGGAAGCTGGTCGGTCACGAGATCCCGTTCCCGATCCCGCATATGACCTACGCCGAGGCGATGCGTCGCTTCGGTAGCGATAAGCCGGACCTGCGCTTCGGTGTCGAGATCACCGAATGCGCCGAGTACTTCGTGGATACCCCGTTCCGGGTTTTCCAGGCGGAGTACGTGGGTGCGGTCGTGATGCCGGGCGGCGCGAGCCAGCCGCGGCGTCAGCTCGACGCCTGGCAGGAATGGGCCAAGCAGCGCGGCGCCAAGGGCCTGGCCTATGTGCTGGTGCAAGAGGACGGCACGCTCGGCGGTCCGGTCGCCAAGAACCTCAGCGACTCCGAGCGCGAGGGCCTGGCCAAGCATGTCGGCGCGGAGCCCGGTGACTGTGTGTTCTTCGCCGCCGGTCCCGCCAAGGCGCAACGCGCCCTGCTCGGCGCGGCGCGCGGTGAGATCGCGCGCAAATGCGGTCTGATCGATGAGAACGCGTGGGCGTTCGTATGGATCGTGGACGCGCCGATGTTCGAGCCCACCGCCGATGCGACCGCGAGTGGTGATGTGGCACTTGGTTATTCGGCGTGGACGGCGGTGCACCACGCGTTCACCTCGCCCAAGCCGGAATCGCTGGACACCTTCGACACCGACCCGGGTTCGGCCCTGGCCTACGCCTACGACATCGTCTGCAACGGCAACGAGATCGGCGGCGGCAGCATCCGTATCCATCGCCGCGATGTGCAGGAGCGCGTCTTCAAGGTGATGGGCATCGGACACGACGAGGCCCAGGAGAAGTTCGGCTTTCTGCTCGACGCGTTCTCCTACGGCGCGCCGCCGCACGGCGGTATCGCGTTCGGCTGGGACCGGATCACCGCGCTGCTGGCCGGGATGGATTCGATCCGCGAGGTCATCGCGTTCCCGAAGACCGGTGGCGGCGTCGACCCGCTGACCGACGCGCCCGCGCCGATCACCGCGCAGCAGCGCAAGGAAGCCGGGTTGGACTTCAAGCCGGAGAAGAAGAAGGACGGCGAGGGCTCCGCGGAGTAGCTTTTCGCCGACCACGGCGCGCGCCATATTGCGGAATAGCGGCGCGACCGCTCGAACGGTACTTTCTGGTCAGTCTCACCGACGCTGACCACGAGGGGATCCGTTGCTGCATTTGCGCATGATCAGCCCGGCCGAAACGACCGACAAGGTCATGACGGTACTGAGCGCCGACCCCGGGGTCACCCATGTGACCTTGGCGCGAGGTGTGGCCGTCGAGCCCGCCGGGGACCTGATCCAGGCCGATGTCGCGCGTGAGGCCGCCAACGATGTGCTTGCCGACCTGACCTCGCTCGGTATCAAGCACACCGGTGGCATCACTCTCGGGCCGGTCGAGACGGTGCTCTCCGATGCGGGCGAGCGGGCGATCGAAGAGGCGCCCGGCGACCCGACGGACGCGGTGGTGTGGGAGGAGTTGCTCGCACAGACGCACGAGGAGTCCTCGCTCACCCTGACCTTCGTTGCCTTCCTCACCATCGCCTGCCTGCTCGCCGCCGTCGGGGTGGCCACCGACTCGCCGGTGACGATCGTCGGCGCGATGGTGGTCGGGCCGGAATTCGGACCGCTGGCAGCCTTTTCGGTGGGTCTGTGGCGGCGCGATTTCCAGCTCGCCCGCAGGTCGGCGATTGCGTTGGTGGTGGCGTTTCCGGTGGCGATGATCGTCACGCTGTTGGCGACGCTGCTGTGGAAGCAGTTCGGGTGGATCACGGTGACCGATGTGGAAACCGTTCAGAATGTCGACTTCATCTACGAGGTTGGGCCGTTCTCACTGGTGGTCGCGCTGCTGGCGGGTGCGGCGGGCATGCTGGCGGTGGTCACCGCGAAGTCCGCCGCTCTGGTCGGGGTGTTCATCTCGGTGACGACCGTGCCCGCGGCTGGATTCGCGGTTATCGCGGCGACTTTGGGGGAGTGGGATATCGCGTTCAAGTCGGCCGGACAGCTCGCGGTGAATCTGGCGGGCATCGTGGTGGCGGGGCTGCTCGTGTTGGCGTTGCGCCCTCGCGCCGGGAGCGAGGGCGGGCCGATCGCACGTTTCAAGAAGTGGATGTGGATCCGGTCACTGCCATCGAAGTGACCGCGAATTCTGTTGCGGGGCCGGGTTTCCGGGGTGGTGCTAGACGGATACGGTGCCGCCGGTCAGTGCCCGGTAGGCGTAGGTTACCGCGATCGTGCACACCGGTCCGGCGACCAGTAGTCCGAAGCCGCACAGCAGTGCGCCGACGAAAGTGATCACCAGCACCGCGAGGGCGAGCAGCAGCACTTGCCCGATATTGCCGATGACCAGCGTCGCGCTGGACTTGATCGCGGTGAACGGGCCTTGTTCCTGATCGACGACGAAATGCAGTGCGAACATGCACAGGAATCCGGCGATGAGGCCGGGGATGAAGCACAGCGCCGCGCCGATCCAGGTGAGCGCGAAAGCGAGCAGGGCGGTCAACAGGACATTGCCCGCGTTCACGAAGTGGAAGTAGGACGCGAAAGTCGGTTTGTTGCCGTCGGTTTCATACAGCGCGCCGCGGATCATGGCGGCCTGCAGCAGCCAGATCGCGACCATCACCGCCAGGAAGATCAGCAGCAGGCTGAACAGCGAATTCGGTTCGACGACCCGGATGACGAGCACGAAGCCGAGATAGATGATCACCCCGACCGCGGTGACGGCCAGCCACGGGCCGATGTTCGCGCGGAACTTCTCCCAGCCGTAGCTCAGTGCGTTGCCGACGTCCAGGCTCATCGGGACGCCGGGGGCGGACTGGTACCCATAGGTCGGTTGGCCGGGTTGGTAGCCGGGTGGGGGCACCGCTCCGGGGGGAGGCATGCCGCCGGGGGGTACTGCCCCGGGTTGCATCGCGCCGGGCGGTGCCGCGCCGGGAGGCGTCCCGGGTTGCATCGCTCCCGGGTGCGGTGCCATCGCACCGGGCGGTGGCGCGTACCCGAGCGGTGGCGCCATCGGCCCGGTTCCCGGCGGACCGTAGCTCGGCTGACCGGTTGCCGCGGGCGACGGGGTGCCGACCGGCGGTGGCGGCTCCACGGGTTCACTGCCGTACTGCGCCGCACCGGGCCCCTCGAACTGTGGGTAGCCGGCGGTTCCGGCCATCTCGTGCCTGCCCGGTCCGACACCCGGTTCCTTCGGCTGCGGGTCTGGACTTTCGTGCTGGCCGGGACGCGCCGCGAACTGTTCGCCACCGCCCTCCTCGGGCGCGCCGCCGGTTCGTTCGGGCGCGCCGCCGGTTTGTTCGGGCGCGCCGCCGGTTTGTTCGGGCGCGCCGCCGGTTTGTTCGGGCGCGCCGCCGGTTTGTTCGGGCAAGCCAGCTGGTTCGTTCGGCTTGGGCGACGGTGTGTCGGTCATTGTCTGCAGACCTTTCGACGCAACTGGTTTGCGGTGTGGCGCACGGCAGTTGACGATGAGAAAACCGGACGGGTGCAATGGTGTCAAGCGAGCAGCGCCTGTTCCGCAACCTTGATGCAGACACGCCGAGCGACGCGGAAAGGTTGTGTAACCGCTCGCTAGAAGTGACCCGGTGCGAGTAGCTTGATTAGCGATGACCGCACTATTGGCCGAACGCGCCGCCGAAGTCGTGTCCGCAGCACAGCAGTTGCTCACAAAGCGAATGGGTGCTCCGGTAAAGCTGAGCGATCCGATGGAACTCAGCGGTAGTGGTAGGACGACGGTCCTACGCGTGCGCGTTTCAGAGAACGCCTTCTCCCTACCCCGGACGCTCATCGTCAAGCAGGTCCGCGGATCTGCGGCGGACCGCACGACGGGTGGTCTCGCGCCCGGCGTCGCCAGCATTGATTCGGCGTTTCTTCGCGAGGCGGTGTCGTATCAGTTCACCACCGCGTTGAGTCGCGAACACCGGCCCGGCGCTTACCTGATCGCACACAGCCTGCCCGACCGGTTGCTGGTCCTGAGCGATCTCGGTGACATCTCCCGGATGACGCAGGTGCTGCAATCCGGGGCGGAACCGGTGACCCGCAACGGGCTGATGGCCTTCGCGCAGGCGCTTGGCCGGATGCACGCGGCGACCGTTGGGCGGGAGGCGGATTTCGTCGCCCTGCTTCGCCGGGTGGATGTGGTGCACCGGGTCGACGGCATCGCGCAACAGGCCGAGGCCGCGATCTCCGAGGTGCCGGGCATGCTGCAGCGTGAGCTCGGTATCGAGGTGCCCGGCGAGATCGCCGAACGCATCGTCCGAGGGAATCGACTGTTCTCCGCCGGGCGCTCCCGCGCGTTCAGCCCGTCGGATCTCTGCCCCGACAACGTGATCCTCAATGAGGAAGGCGCGCGCTTCCTCGACTACGAATGGGGTGGCTTCCGCGACGCGACCCTCGACATCGCCTACGCACTGGTGTCCTTCCCCGGCTGCCTGTGTGACTTCGAACTGTCCCGCGAACGCGCACAGCAGATGGTGGAGGCGTGGCGCTCGGAGGTCGTGGGCGTGTGGCCCGCACTCGCCGATGACACAGTGCTCGCCGAGCGGATCCTCGAGGCCCGCCTCATCTGGGTATGGCTGACCACCTACTGGTTCCTGCCCGCCGACCACACCCGCATCGCCTCCGCACGCGAACACGGTCTGTCGGTGCCGCGTTCGGAAGCCCTGATCAACCGCTGGGCGGCACTCGCCGAGGATGCGCGGTGCACCGGCGACGACGCGGTCGGGGATTTTGCCGAGGATGTGTCGGCGATGCTGGAAGAGCGCTGGGGGGAGTAGGTTTCGCCCGGGGCCGGGTTCCGGGGGCCTGAGGATTGGGGGAGGAGTAGGTATATCGCCTGTGCCAGCCCCGAGTACGCGCGGCCCGAGTTCGCTGCCCGTCGGTCGTCCCCACACCCTTCGTGGTGGCTGCACACGCGGTATACGCGCCGTGCGGGTACGACAAGGGTGTGCGGGGGGACGCCGAGGGAGGGGCGGGGGTTCAGGTTTCCGGGGTGAGGGCGGCTAGGCGGGATTCGAGATGGGTTCGCTCTATGGTGTTTTCGGTTAGGAGCAGGGCGGATTCGTAGGCCAGGGCGGCTTCGGCGGTGCGGCCGAGTTGGGCCAGGAATGCGGCACGGGAGGCTTCCAGATAGCCGTAGGTCGCCAGGGCGGGTTCGTTCGCGAGGGCGTCGAGCAGGGCCAGGCCGCGGGCGGGGCTACCGGAAAGGCCCACTGCTACTGCGTAATTGAGGCGCACTACCGGGGATGGCCAGATGCGGAGCAAAAGTACATACAGGCCGGTGATTTCGCGCCAGTCGGTGTGTTCCCACGATGGGGCCTCGTCGTGGACGGCGGCGATCGCGGCCTGCAGCGTATATCGATCGGTGTGGGGGAGAGCGGTTTTCACCAGGGCGATGCCCTCGGCGATGGCCGCTCGATCCCAGCGGGTGCGGTCTTGGTGCTCGAGGACACAGAGGCGGCCCTCGGCATCCACGCGGGCGGCACGGCGGGCGTCGGTGAGCAGGATCAGTGCGAGCAGGCCGGTCACGGATGGGTCGTCGGGGACGAGCGTGTGCATCATGCGGGCGACCTGAAGTGCTCGCTCGACGAGATCGGGACGGACCAGCGCATCGCCGGAGGGAGCCGTGTGCCCGGTGGTGAACAGGAGATGGATGACCGCGCAGATGGCGTCGAGTCGTTCGGGGAGTTCGCGGACCGAGGGCACCCGGTAGGGGATGCGCGCCACGGCGATCTTCTTCTTGGCGCGGGTGATTCGGGCCGCCATGGCCGATTCGCTGGTGAGGAACGCGCGGGCGACCTCGGCGGTGGTGACGCCGCAGACCAGGCGCAGGGTGAGCGCCACCTGGGCCTCGCGGGCGAGGGCGGGGTGGCAGCAGGTGCTGATCAAGCGCAACCGGTCGTCGGGGATCGCGGCTGCCGAATCCAGTTCCGCAAGTGCGAGATCGGCGGTGTCGTCGTCGGTCCGGTCGGTGATCAGGCTGGGGAGTGTGCGTCGCATGGTGGAGTTGCGGCGCAGCAGATCGAGGCCGCGGCGTCGGGCGACGGTGGTGAGCCAGGCGCCGGGCTTGGCGGGGACGCCGTGCTGCGACCACTCGGTGAGCGCTCGCGCGTAGGCGTCCTGCACGCACTCCTCCGCGAGGTCGAAGTCGCGGACGAGCCGCACCGTCGCGGCGAGCACGAAGGCCCATTCGCGACGGTGCGCCTGCTCGACGGCCGCGGCGGCACGGTCGGCCGCATCGGTGTCGATCGACATCGATCTAGTCGAACGTCATGATCGGCCGCACCTCGACGCCGCCGAACCGGGCGGGCACCTGCTTGGCGAGTGCGATCGCGGCGTCGAGATCGGCGGCCTCGATCAGGTAGTAGCCGCCGAGCGCCTCCTTGGCCTCGGCGAACGGCGCGTCGGTCACGGTGAACTCGCCGCTGTCCTGCTGGCGGATCGAGGTGGCGGTCGGTGTCGGCTGCAGTGCGTTGCCGCCCTGCAGCGCATTGCCCGCGATCTCCTGGAAGGTCGTGTGCGCCTGGTAGACCTCGCCCATGACCTGCTCCGATGCGGCCGCGTACGCACTCTCGTCCTCGTAGATCAGTACCAAATACTGGCTCATGATCTCGCTCCTTCGGTTCCTTCGACCCGCCGATCGGGCCGTCGTATTCGTTCCGACGAGCGACCCCGTCGGAAATCGACAACCTTTCGCGAGAAATTCTGCTCCTGGATTCGCCCGGAGTCCCGGAAGTCCCCATCCCGGCTCGATCGTGACCCATGGTGGCAAGGCCCGACGCACCCGCCGGACTCCATCCGGCCGACACCAGGGAACGTGGTCCTTCAGTCCGCCCGATCTCAGCTCGATGGTGCCGCCGAGGTGGACGAGACCGAAGTGGGAGTCAGGCCACCGGGCCCGGGCGGGGTTCGAGGCGGCCGCCCGGGTGGACGGCGAGTGAGGTGCCGTGGTGGACGGGGGTATCGGGGTCGGTGACGTCGGTCAGGTAGAACCAGTCCATTTGGGCTTGGGCAGGGGTGATTTCCAGGACGCCGTAGCCGTGGGATTCCATTTCGACGTAGCGCAGGTGGCGGTTGACGGCCTTGATGGATTCCTCGATGGGGACGGCGACGGTGCGCGGGGGTGCCTTCAGGAGTTCGCCGAGGCTGGACGAGGTGACCGACGGGACGACGAATTCGGTGCCGACGGTGGGGCCGCCGGGATAGTCCACGGGGTCGATGGGGAGGTCGGCGGCCCAGGAGGAGTGGATGTCGCCGGTGAGGAAGATGACGTCGCTGACCGGTTGGTCGGCGATCGACTGGAACAGTGTGCGGCGGTCGGCGGTGTAGCCGTCCCACTGATCGGCGTTGGCGGGTACGCCGGATCGGGGCACGCCCAGCAAGGTCGTGATGGCCTCGGTGGTGGCCGGTTCCAGCGGCGGGAACACCAAGGGGGCGATCATCACCGAATTGCCGATCAGCTTCCACTGCACCGGCGCGGACGCCAAACCGGCGGTGAGCCAATCCATTTGGGTCTTGCCGGTGATGGTGCGCGCCGGATTGTCGACCTCGCGCCAGCCTGCGACCGGCTTGACTTCCTGATCACGGTAGCTGCGTAGGTCGAGCATCGACAGCTCGGCGAGGGTGCCGAAGCGCAGCCGCCGATAGATCTGGACCTCGGCGCCCGAACTGGTCGCGCGGACCGGCATCCATTCGAGATAGGCGCGGGCCGAGGCGGCGCGGCGGGGCTGCCAGTCGCCCTGGGTGGCCGGATTGTGGTTGTTCGCACCGCCGGACCAGGCGTTGTCGGCGAATTCGTGGTCGTCCCAGGTGCAGATGAACGGCACCCGCGCGTGCAGCGCCAGCAGATCCGGATCGGTCTTGTACTGCGCGTGCCGAATTCGATAGTCGGCGAGTGTGACGATCTCGTCGGCGGGTTCGTGCGAGCGCACCGCGCCGCTGCGCACACCGTATTTGCCGCGGCCGAATTCGTAGAGGTAGTCGCCGAGATGCACGATCGCGTCGAGGTCGGTGCGGTTGGCCAGATGCCGGTAGGCGCCGAAGTATCCGGCCTCCCAATTCGCGCAGGACACCACGCCGAAACGCAGCCGCTGGACCTCCTCGGACGCGGCCGGGGCTGTGCGGGTGCGCCCGATGGATGAGTGCACGCCGAACGCGGTGAAGCGGTAGAAGTACCCGCTCCCGGGCGGCAGGTCGGTGACGTCGACCTTGACGGTGTGATCGGATTCCGCGAGGTTCGGCAAAGAATTGGGTACTCGGATCGACCTGCCCGCGCGTCCGGACTGCATCGGTGTCGGAGGCGGCCGGTACGGTCGCAATTATGAGCGAGCGCAGCGGATCGTGGCACAGCGCGGCGCGCGGGCCCGACGTGTGGGCGGCGGAGCGTCGGCGATGAGCGACGGGCTGTTCGATATGCCGGGTCACCCGACGGTCGAGCCGGATTCGCGCGGTGCGATCGAATTCCGCGGCACCGGGGCCGGTGCTCCGCTGGCAGTGCGGATGCGGCCCGCATCACTCGACGAAGTGGTCGGTCAGCAGCATCTGCTCGGTCCGGGATCACCGCTGCGGCGGTTGATCGAGGGCTCGGGTGCGGCGTCGGTGCTGTTGTACGGACCGCCGGGAACCGGGAAAACGACGCTGGCGTCGCTGATCTCGCAGGCCACCGGTCGCCGCTTCGAGGCGCTGTCGGCGTTGTCGGCCGGCGTGAAGGAAGTGCGCGCGGTCATCGATGTGGCGCGGCGGCGCCTGACCGCGGGCGAGCAGACCGTGCTGTTCATCGATGAGGTGCACCGCTTCTCCAAAACCCAGCAGGACGCGCTGCTCGCCGCGGTGGAGAACCGGATCGTGCTGCTGGTCGGCGCGACGACCGAGAACCCGTCGTTTTCGGTGGTGTCACCGTTGCTGTCACGCTCGCTGGTGCTGCAACTGCAGTCGCTGACCGACGCCGATATCCGGCAGGTGCTGCGGCGCGCGATCGAGGATCCGCGCGGTTTCGGCGGTGAATACACGGTGACCGATGCCGCGCTGGACCATATCGTGCGGATCGCGGGCGGTGACGCGCGCCGGGCGCTGACCGCGCTGGAGGCGTCGGCGGAATCCTCGCTCGACGGCACCGTGGATGTGGATCTTGTCGAGGCCAGCGTGGACAAGGCGGCCGTGCGCTACGACCGCGCGGGCGATCAGCACTACGACGTGGTGAGCGCTTTCATCAAATCCATCCGCGGTTCGGATGTCGATGCGGCCCTGCACTATTTGGCCCGGATGCTCAGCGCGGGCGAGGACCCCCGCTTCATCGCCCGCCGCCTGGTGATCTCGGCCAGCGAGGACATCGGCATGGCCGATCCGATGGCGCTGCAGACCGCGGTCGCCGCCGCGCACGTCGTGCAACTCATCGGCATGCCCGAGGCCCAGCTCACCTTGACCCACGCGACAATTCACCTGGCCACGGCCCCCAAATCCGGTGCGGTTCCGGCCGCCCTCGGCGCCGCCATGGCCGATATCTCCGCGGGTAAAGCGGGCCTCGTCCCGCCACACCTGCGCGACGGCCATTACGCCGGGGCGGCGAAGCTGGGCAACGCCCAAGGCTACAAATACCCCCACGACGACCCGGATGGCGTTCTGGCGCAACAGTATCCACCGGATGAAATCGTCGGCCGCGACTATTACACCCCCACCGACCACGGCGTCGAACGCGATATCCAACGCCGAGTCGAGAAGCTGCGCAAGATCGTCCGGGGCCGCTAGCGACTGCTTGCCGCCGGGTCAGACCAACTCCAGGTCGACCCCGTCAGCGGACTGCTTCCCGTCGCGTCCGTGGTCCAGGATTATCTCGACGACGAGGTCGAACAGTGTGGGTCCCGCGCCGCGCCGCGCTGCGGCCAGTCGCGCCCCGACGTGCTCGCGGTTCGATGGATGACAGCGCGCGAGGATGCCTTCGAGGTACTCGATCGTCGCGGATTTGCCGAGGGTGATGCGGGAGCGATCGGAATCCAGCCACCGCAGCACGAACCCGTCCTCGGGGGTGCCGAATCCGCCGCGCAGGATGTCGTTGAACGCGTCGAGATTTCCCCGCCAGCGATAATCGTCGAGCAGTTTCGAGAACTCGCGCGCGAACCCGGCGAAGTCATCGAACGCGGATCCGTCGATCACGAGCACCGGCTTCTCGATAGACGCCACCCGGCAGGTCTACCATGCGCCCGTGACTACACTGCTATTGCGAGCGACGACGACACGGTCCCGCCGCCGATTTCGAGCAGCCCTGCGTCGCCCGGCCGATTCGACGGTCTCGGGTGGCATTATTGCGGATCAGGAGCCGGTCACCGACTCGCTGGCCGATTTGGTGGGTGAAGGGCATTCCGGGATGACGGGACAGTGAGCGGATGACCAGTTCGTCGGGTTGGCCGGACGGTGGCGGGCAGCACCCCGGTCGCTGAAAAAACGGATGCGGCCCACCGGTAGGCTGGATACCTGTGCAGACCCACGAGATTCGACGGCGCTTCCTGGACCATTTCGTCCGTGCCGGCCATACCGAGGTGCCGAGTGCCTCGCTGATCCTGGCCGACCCGAACCTGCTGTTCGTCAACGCAGGCATGGTGCAGTTCGTTCCGTTCTTCCTCGGTCAGCAGACCCCGCCCTACTCGACCGCGACCAGCGTGCAGAAGTGCGTGCGCACCGGCGATATCGAGAATGTCGGCGTCACCACCCGCCACAACACCTTCTTCCAGATGGCGGGCAACTTCAGCTTCGGCGACTACTTCAAGCGCGAGGCGATCACCTTCGCCTGGTCGCTGCTGACCGGCAGCGTCGAGGACGGCGGCTACGGCTTCGATCCGGAACGGCTGTGGGCCACCGTCTACCTCGACGACGACGAGGCCGAGCGGATCTGGCTCGAGGTCGGCGTGCCCGCCGAGCGCATCCAGCGCCGCGGCATGGCCGACAACTACTGGTCGATGGGCATTCCGGGCCCGTGCGGCCCGTGTTCGGAGATCTACTTCGACCGGGGCCCCGCCTACGGCGTCGAGGGCGGCCCCGAGGCCGATGAGGACCGCTACCTCGAAATCTGGAACCTCGTGTTCATGCAGAACGAGCGGGGCGCGGGCACCGGCAAGGACGACTTCGAGATCCTCGGCCCGCTGCCGAAGAAGAATATCGACACCGGCATGGGTGTCGAGCGCGTCGCATTCCTGCTGCAGGGCGTCGACAACGTCTACGAGACCGATCTGCTGCGCCCGATCATCGATAAGGCCGAGGAGTTGACCGGCCGGTCCTATGGCGTCACGCACGAGGACGATGTCCGGTTCCGCGTGATCGCCGACCATGCCCGCACCGGTGCGATGCTGATCGCCGACGGTGTCAACCCGGGCAATGACGGCCGCGGCTACGTGCTGCGCCGCCTGCTGCGCCGGATCGTGCGCTCGGCCCGCCTGCTGGGTGCGGAGAAGCCGGTCATGGGCGAGTTCATGAAGGTCGTCAGCGATCTGATGTCGCCGTCCTACCCGGAGTTGGCCACCGACTTCCGGCGCATCGAGACGGTCGCGGTCGGTGAGGAGACAGCGTTCCTCAAGACACTCAACACCGGCTCCGTCCTGTTCGACAACACCGCTGAATCGGTAAAGGCCAAGGGCGGCAAGACAATTGCCGGCTCGGACGCCTTCACCCTGCACGACACCTACGGCTTCCCGATCGACCTCACCCTGGAGATGGCCGCCGAGGCGGGCCTTTCGGTGGACGAGGACGGTTTCCGGTCGCTGATGGCCGAGCAGCGTAAGCGCGCCAAGGACGATGCGCAGGCCCGCAAGCACGCGCATGCCGACCTGTCCATCTACAAGGAACTGGTCGATCGCGGCGCCACCGAATTCACCGGTTTCGACGAGCTCACCTCCGAGGCTCATGTCCTCGCGCTGATCGCCGATGGTGTCCGCGTCCCGACCGCCACCGCCGGTAAGGACGTCGAGGTGATCCTGGACCGCAGCCCGCTGTACGCGGAGTCCGGCGGTCAGATCGCCGACCGCGGCTCCATCACGGCGCAGGGCCTCAAGCTGCGCGTCAACGATGTGCAGAAGATCGCCAAGAAGCTGTGGGTGCACAAGACCACCGTCGAACAGGGCCAGATCACCGAGGGCGATGTCGTACTCGCGCAGGCCGATCCGGCTTGGCGGCGTGGCGCCACCCAGGGCCACTCCGGCACGCATATGGTGCACGCCGCGCTGCGGCAGGTGCTCGGCCCGAACGCCGTGCAGGCCGGTTCGCTGAACAAGCCCGGCTACCTGCGCTTCGACTTCAACTGGCAGGGCCAGCTCTCCGAACAGCAGCGGGCCGATATCGAGGCCGTGTCCAATGACGCGGTCGGTGCGGACTTCCCGGTGAACACCTTCGTCACCGATCTGCCCAAGGCCAAGCAGATGGGCGCGCTGGCACTGTTCGGCGAGAACTACGGCGACGAGGTGCGTGTCGTGGAGATCGGCGGCCCGTTCTCGATGGAGTTGTGCGGTGGGACGCACGTACAGCATTCCTCGCAGATCGGCCCGATCACCGTGCTCGGCGAGGCGTCGGTCGGTTCCGGTGTGCGTCGCGTCGAGGCCTTCGTCGGTCTGGACTCCTATAAGTACCTGGCCAAGGAGCGCGCGCTGCTGGCCGGTGTCGCGTCCTCGCTCAAGGTGCCCTCGGAGGACGTGCCCGCGCGTGTCGAGCAGCTCGTGGAGCGGTTGAAGGTGGCCGAGAAGGAGCTCGAGCGCACCAAGATCGCCGCCGTGCTCGCCTCGGCGGCCAAGTTCGTGGACGAGGCCGAGCGGGTCGGCAGCGTGCTGCTGGTGGCCGCCGCCGCGCCCGAGGGTGTCGCCGCCGGTGATCTGCGCACCCTGGCCACCGATATTCGTGGCCGTTTCGGCAGCAACCCGGCCGTGGTGGTGCTGCTCGGCAACGCCGATGGCAAGGTGCCGTTCGTGGTGTCGGTCAACAAGAGTGCGCAGGACCTCGGCTTCAAGGCCGGCGATCTGGTTGCCAGCTTCGGGCCGAGCATCGCCGGTCGCGGCGGCGGCAAGCCGGAGATGGCGCAGGGCGCCGGTTCGGATCCCTCGGGTATCGAAGTCGGCCTGACCGCGGTCCGTGCCCGGGTGGCCGAACTGGCCGGGTGATGGGCGACCCAGAGAGTCACCATTCGTCGGACCAGCGCTGCGGCGCCGACCGCCCCTCACCCGTGACCGATCCCGGTCGCGGCAGGCGGATCGGCATCGATGTCGGCAGCGTCCGGATCGGGGTCGCCTCCAGCGACCCGGACGGCGTCCTCGCCACGCCCGTGGAGACGGTGCCGCGCGCAAAGCCGAATAAGCGCACGCCCGGTTCGGCAAGCGATATTTTCAGAATTGCTGAAATTGTGCGGGAGTACGATGCCGTCGAGGTCATCGTCGGGCTTCCCAGGACCTTGCGCGGGGAAAAGGGCACCGCAGCGGGGTTGGCGATCGCATTCGCGGAGAATTTGCGCGCAGTCATAGCGCCGGTGCCTATCCGACTTTCCGACGAACGTTTGACTACGGTGTCAGCTGCACGTGCATTGCGGGACAGTGGAGTTCGCGCGCGTGGCCAGCGGCAGGTGATCGATCAGGCGGCGGCCGTATCGATCCTGCAAGGATGGTTGGACGAACGGAGTGCGGTGTTGAGGTCGGCCGAAGCGGCGTCTGAGTCCGGAGACGACGCATGACGGATCGATGGGCGCGAGCCGAGGAACGGTTCCGACAGCGTGAGGCTGATCGGCGTTACCGGCGAAACGATCAAGCGTGGGAACAGTACGAGGACGACACCAACGTCATACCGCGCTACACCGACGATGATCAGGACGAGTCGCTCGCGGCCGGGCGTTCGCGTCGCGCGGCACCGCAGCGGGCCGAGCACGCGGATGCGGCTCCGCGGCGCGGACGCGGGCCGAACGCGCAACGTGGCGAGAGTGCCCAACGCGGCGAGGGTTCGCAGCCCCGGCGCTCCCGCGGTGACGGGTTGGGCGGCGGGCGGTCCGGAGCCGGGGCCGGGGCCGCGCGGACCGGGCGGCCCGGTCGGAACCGGCCCGAGCGCGGCGAGGGCAGTGCCGAGGAGCGTTCGGAATCCCGGTCGGAGCGCCAGCGCGGCGGATCCTCGCGCGGCCGACGTTCGCGGATGGCCTCCCGCAAGGCCGCCGAGCGCAAGAAGCGCCGCCGGCATCTGTGGCTCATCGGCGCGATGTTCGTATTGCTGTTCATCGGCGCGGCGGCGTTCGCGGGCATGAAGATCGCGAAGATGTTCGGCGCGCCCGAGGATTACGCGGGCCCGGTCGGGCCGCTCGTGGTGGTGCAGGTGCAGCCCGGTGACACCTCGAACCAGATCGCGGACGCGATGCAGCAGAAGGGGATCGTCGCGAGCAGCGAGGCCTTCTTCCAAGCGGCCGTGCGCAATTCGAATATGAACTCGGTGCAGCCGGGGTACTACGCGATCCCGAGTCACAGTCCGGCCGCACAGGCGGTGACGGCGCTGCTCAGCAAGGAATCGCGGGTCGGCAATCTGGTCGTCTCCGAGGGACGACAGCTGCACGACCAGCAGGACGTGAACACCGGCTCGCGCAAGGACGGCATCTACCGCAAGATCGCCGACGCCAGTTGCGTCGGCACCGGCACCAATAAGAAGTGCGTCACCTACGACCAGCTCGACGCGGCCGGTGCGGGCATGGATCTGCCCGCGCTCGGTGTGCCGAGCTGGGCCGAGCAGCGGGTGCGTGATGTGCCCGATCGCAGCAGGCAGCTGGAGGGCTTGATCGCCGCCGGCACTTGGGACTTCGATCCGAGCGGGACGCCGGAGCAGATCCTCAAGCAAGTGGTGAGCGCCAGCGCGCGCAGCTACGAATCGACCGGGCTGCTGCAGTCCGGCACCGAGACGAAGCTGAATCCGTATCAGACCCTGATCGCCGCATCGCTGGTGGAACGCGAAGCACTGCCGCAGGATATGGGCAAGGTCGCACGGGTGATCGTGAACCGGCTGGACGTCAATCAGCCGCTGCAGTTCGACTCGACGGTGAACTACGCGCTGGATCGCACCGAGGTTGCGACCACCGACACCGACCGAGCCAAGCGGACGCCGTGGAATACCTACGCCATGCCGGGCCTGCCCGCCACGCCGATCTCCGCGCCGTCGTTGAACGCGTTGCGTGCCATGGAGAATCCGGAGGCGGGGACCTGGCTGTACTTCGTGACGGTCGACAAACAGGGGACCACCTTGTTCACCGAGAGTTACAGCGAGCATCTGCGCAATATCGAAAAGGCCAGGCAGAGCGGGATTCTCGATAGTGGACGGTAGGGCAGGGTCGCGCAGGGCGGCGGTGCTCGGTAAACCGATCGCGCATTCGCGGTCGCCGCAGCTGCATCTGGCCGCCTATCGCGCGCTCGGGCTGGACTGGACCTATGAGCGGATCGAGTGCTCGGCCGAGGAACTGCCCGGGTTGGTCGACGGGCTCGGCCCCGAGTGGGTCGGACTGTCGGTGACCATGCCGGGTAAAGAGGCCGCGCTGGCGTACGCGAGCGAGCGCACCGAACGTGCCGTGCTGGTCGGCTCGGCAAACACGCTGGTTCGGATCGATGCCGGTTGGCGTGCCGACTGCACCGATGTGGACGGGGTCCTCGGCGCGCTGCGCGGTGGGGGTGTCAGCGAACTCACCGAGGCCGTTGTGCTCGGTGCGGGTGGGACGGCGCGCCCGGCGCTGCTCGCGCTGTCCGAGCTCGGTGCGAAGGCGGTTACCGTCGTCGCCCGGGATGCCGGAAGGGCGCACGGCGCAGTCGATCTCGCGGAACGACTCGGTATGAGCGCCGCCGTGGTCGGCTTCGACGCGGACGCGGTCGGCGTGGTGTGCGCGAACGCCGGCGCGGTGGTGAGCACCGTTCCGGCGGAGGCGGCCGCGGTCGTCGCGCAAGCGGTGGCGATGGCACCGGTGGTGCTCGACGCGATCTACAACCCGTGGCCGACGCCGCTGGCCCAGGCGGTCGCGCGGGCTGGCCACACCGTGGTGAGCGGGCTGGAGATGCTGCTGAACCAGGCCTACGGGCAGGTCGAGCAGTTCACCGGCCGACCGGCTCCGCGCGCGGAAATGGCCGCGGCGATAAAACTGTAACCGGTTCTCATTTGGATCCGGCCGACTCGAGGCTATGGTGTTGACCATGAATGGTTGGGTGTTGCGGGCCACAGCTCTTGGTGCGCTGGTTGTCGTCCTGCGTGCCGCGCTGGGATTCGCGATGGTGTACTGGCCGACCCAGGGCAGCTGGATGCGGCCGCTGTGCCTGGTCGTACTGGTCGCGGCGATCGTCTTCTGGGGTGTGCTGGACGGCCGCAAGGACCGTCAGGTCCATCCGGATCCGGAGCACGGCTCCGACCTGACCATCCGGTGGCTGAAGACCGCCATCGGCGCTGGTCTCGGCAGCGGCGCGATCTCCTGGCTGCTGGACTTTCTGCCGAAGTTCGATCTCGGTGACAACGGCCTGCTCTTCGAGCTGACCGCGTCCGCCTCCTTCATCGTCCTGCTGGTCTTCATCCCCGGCCTCATCGGCGTCGGCATCGGCCGCATCATCGCCGACCGCCGGATCACCAAGTCCGCGAACCCACCCGTTGCACAGCAGCCGGAAGCGGCCGCGACTCCCGTCTAGCCTTTCGCGAAATCGACTGGAGGCGACCTTCATCGGCCATCCTGGCCGGAAGGTCGCCTTCGCTCATTTACGGCGGTCGGGCGACGCGCTGCGGATCTGTCGAGATTCGTGTCGGAGGCAACGGCGCACCCGACGGGTGCGCCGCTTCATTGTTGTCGACTAGAGGAGGATGGCGCCGCTGTTGGGGCTGTCCTCGCGGGCGATCGCGGAGTAGGCGGCGGCGAGGAGGGCGGGGTCGGGGCCTTCGAGACGGCCCGGTTTGGCGAGGCCGTCGAGGACGACGAAGCGCAGGACACCCGAACGGGTCTTCTTGTCGGTCTGCATGGTGTCCAGGAGCTGGGGGAGGGCATCGGCGTCGTAGCCGGTCGGCAGGCCGACGGCGGCCAGGATGGTGCGGTGCCGATCGGCGGTCGCATCGTCGAGGCGACCGGCGAGGCGGCCGAGTTCGGCGGCGAAGACCAGTCCGACCGAGACGGCCGCGCCGTGCCGCCAGCGGTAGCGCTCGCGCCGCTCGATGGCGTGGCCGAGGGTGTGGCCATAGTTGAGGATCTCGCGCAGGCTGGATTCCTTGAGATCGGCGGCGACGACGTCGGCCTTGACCTGGATCGCCCGGCGGATCAGCTCCGGCAGCACATCGCCGGTGGGGTCGAGTGCGGCCGCGGGATCCCGTTCCACCAGGTCCAGGATGATCGGGTCGGCGATGAAACCGGCCTTGATGATCTCGGCCATGCCCGCGACGATCTCGTTGCGTGGCACCGTCTCCAGCGTCGCCAGATCCACCAGCACCGCCGCGGGTTCGTGGAAGCTGCCGACGAGGTTCTTGCCCGCCTCGGTATTGATGCCGGTCTTGCCGCCGACGGCCGCGTCGACCATGGCCAGCAGCGTGGTCGGCACGTGCACGATCTGCACCCCGCGCATCCAGGTGGCGGCGACGAATCCGGCCAGGTCGGTCGCCGCACCGCCACCGAGGCTCACCACCACGTCGTTGCGGGTCAGGCCGATGCGGCCGAGCACCTCCCAGCAGAAGCCCGCGACGGCCAGATCCTTACCCGCCTCGGCGTCCGGGATCTCGACCCGGTGCGCGTCGAGACCCTGGTCGGCCAGTGCTTTGCGTACCGCCTCGGCGGTCTCGGCCAGCGGCGGCTGATAGAAGATCGCGACCGTGCGTACGCCCTTGGTCGCGCCCGCGACCGATTCGACCAGCTCGCCGAGCAGGCCGCGGCCGATGATCACCGGATACGGGCTGCCGGTGCGGACTTCGATGCGACTCGGCTCGGCCGGCGTTTCGCTTCGCTCACTCACGTGTACTTGGCTCCGATTCTGTGCGTGCTGTTTGTTTGAGCGCTCGCGCGCGGGCGCGACGGGCCCGGGTGCGCCGGGACCGGCTGCCCGGGGTCGGCGTGTCGCCGGTTCCTTCGGAACCAGCGGGCCCGTTGGAGATTTTGCCGGTGGGCTTGGTCCGCTCGGCCGCCGCGTTGGCGACCTTGCCGGTGGGTTTCGTCGGTTCGGTGGCCGCGGATTCGGCGTTCTCGGCCTGTGCGGCGGCCCGTCGGCGGGCGGCCGCGCGTGCGCGGGCGGCGCGCCGGGCTCGGGACCTGTTGCTGCCCTGGACTTTTGGGGCCTGGACTGTTGCTGCCCGGGGTTGCGGTGTCGCGGCGTCGTCGGTCGTGGTGCCGGTCGAATCGGGCTCCGCGTCTTGCGGCAGGACCGAATCCATGCCCAGCTTCGCCATGATCATCCGCACCACCCGGCCCGGGCTGCGGCCATCGGTGCGCACCCGCACCGTGGCGACCTCCCGGTACAGCGCCCTGCGCTTACGCATCAGTTCGCGATACTTCGCACCCGGATCCGCGCCGTTGAGCAGCGGTCGCTGGGTAGTCGCGCCGGTCCGCCGAAGTCCTTCGGCCACACTGATTTCCAGGTACACCACGGTGCGATTGCGCAGTAGCGCCCTGGTGTCCGGTGACAGCACGGCCCCGCCGCCGAGCGAGACGACGCCGCGCTCGGCGAGGATGGCGCGGCGCACCACCCGCTCCTCGATCTTGCGGAACTCGGGCTCGCCGTCCTCGGTGAAGATCTCCGGGATGGTGCGTCCGGTCTCGCGCTCGATGCCTGCGTCGGTGTCGTAGAGCTCGACACCGAGTTCCCTGGCGAGCTTGCGGCCGATCGTCGATTTCCCCGCTCCGGGCGGTCCGACCAGCACCACGCGCGGTGCGCGCGGATCGGTCTGCACGATCATTGCGGCACGTGTGGGCGGGCGCCGACGCGCTTGACGTAGCTGGTGATGTTGTCGAGGGTCTCGACCAGCGAATCGCCGCCGAACTTCTCCAGCGCGGCCTGCGCGACGACCAGCGCGACCATGGACTCGGCCACCACACCCGCCGCGGGCACGGCACAGACGTCCGAGCGCTGGTGGATGGCGACCGCCTCTTCGCCGGTGGTCATATCGACCGTCGACAGCGCGCGCGGCACAGTCGAGATGGGCTTCATCGCGGCGCGCACGCGCAGCGGTTCGCCGTTGGTCATACCGCCCTCGAGACCACCCGCGCGGTTCGTCGAGCGCAGCACGCCGTCCGGGCCCGGCTTCATCTCATCGTGCGCCTGGCTGCCGCGGCGGCGCGCGGTCTCGAAACCGTCGCCGACCTCGACGCCCTTGATGGCCTGAATGCCCATGAGCGCGCCCGCGAGTCGTGAATCGAGCCGGTCCGCACCACTGATGAAGGAGCCGAGCCCGACGGGCAAACCCTCCACGACCACCTCGACTACACCGCCGAGGGTGTCGCCGTCCTTCTTGGCGGCCTCGATCTCGGCGATCATCGCGGCCTCGGCGTCCTTACCGAACGCGCGCACCGGACTCTCGTCGATCGCGGCCAGATCCGTCGCGGTCGGCACGAGGCCAGTGGTGTTGGCTGCGGTGCCGATCGAGACGACGTGCGAAACGACCTCCACACCGAAGGCTTGCCGCAGGAAGTTCCTCGCGACCGTGCCCGCCGCGACCCGCGCGGCGGTCTCCCGGGCGCTGGCCCGTTCCAACACATTGCGGGCATCGTCGAAGTTGTACTTGAGCATGCCGGAGTAGTCGGCATGGCCCGGCCGGGGCCGGGTCAGCGGTGCGTTGCGGGCCAGTTCGGCCAGTTCGGCCTCGTCCACCGGATCCGCGGACATGACCGTCGTCCATTTCGGCCATTCGGAGTTCGCGATCTCGATGGCCACTGGTCCGCCCATGGTGCGACCGTGGCGTACCCCGCCGATCACGGTGACCTTGTCGGCCTCGAACTTCATCCGGGCGCCGCGCCCGTACCCGAGCCGACGGCGCGCCAACTGTGCGGAGATCTCGTCCGATGTCACCTCGACACCGGCCACCATCCCCTCGAGGATGGTGACGAGAGCGGGACCATGGGATTCTCCGGCAGTTATCCAGCGCAGCACGCTGTCCATCTTCCCATGTCGGCGCGGGTGCTCCGGCACACGGCCCGCCGTGATGACGGGCACGGTCGCCGCGCCCGCACCATGGTCGACTAGGCGTGCACCGCGGCAAGGCTCAGCACCGTCGCGAAGCACATCGCGGGTCCGTGCGGCAGCGGGTGCGGTCCGGCGCGATCGTCACCCGCGCGAATCCGCCGCACGGTCAGTACGGCGACGCCTGCGGTCGCGGTGAGTACCGGGGCCGCGAGTGCCGCCGCCACCCAGGACTGCGCGCCGCCGAGCGCGGCCACCGCACCGAGTCCGACGGCGAGCTTCACATCCCCTGCGCCGAACGCATCCGGAGCGGCGAGATGCACCACCAGATACGGCAGCGCGAGCAGCATCGCACCGACGGACGCGGCGGTGAATTGTGTTGTGAAAAGCGCATATCCGAAGATGATCACGGCACCGGCCGCGGTGAGTGAATTCGGCAGGCGGCAGTGCCGGATATCGAATGCGGTAAGTGCGGCGCACCAGGCCACCAGCAGGAAAAAGGCGATGGGGGACATGGCTTCAAGCCTCGTCCGCCGCGGTGCCGGATTCAGCCCCGATTTCCGAATTGGGGATAACCGATCGATATGTGAACAGCACTCGCCTCGCTCGAGCCGAGTGCTATCCGTGCCGAACACGACAGGTACGGCACGGTCGATGCCGGTGTTTTATACGGAGACTACGGCGTGTCGGCGGTAGCTTTGACTTATGTCTGCTGATCACGCGGGCCGTGGGCCCGACTACGCGGCGCGGCGTGGCGCGCTGCGAAGTCTGCTGGTGGAGAACGAGGTCGACGCGCTGTTGGTCACTGATCTGGTGAACATCAGGTACCTGACCGGCTTCACCGGGTCCAATGCCACGCTGCTGGTGACCTCCTGGGATATGCGTAATGCCGAGGAGCGCACGGTGATCGGCACCGACGGGCGCTATCTGAGCCAGGTCGCCGAGCAGGTGCCGGACCTGCGCGCGGAGATCGCCAGGGCCACCGCCCGAAGAATCGTCGAGCTCGCGGGAGAGTGGCAACTCGGCCGGATCGGCTACGAGAGCCATGTCGTCACGGTCGATCAGCATCGCGCATTCATCGAGCAGAAGACCGGTTTGGAGTTCGTCGCCACGCCGAGCCTGGTCGAACAGCTGCGCATGGTCAAGGACCCTTACGAGGTCGAACAGCTGCGTGCCGCCTGCGCGGCCGGGGACGCCGGACTGGCGACTCTGCTGGAACGCGGTGGTCTGCGCCCCGGTCGCACGGAACGTCAGGTCGCCAGGGATCTGGAGTGGGCGATGTTCGAACACGGCGGTGAGGCGATCGCCTTCGAGACCATCGTGGCGACGGGCGCGAATTCGGCGATCCCGCATCACCGGCCCACCGAAGCGGTGCTCGCAACCGGCGACTTCGTCAAGATCGACTTCGGCGCCGTGATCGGCGGCTACCACTCCGATATGACCCGCACCTTCGTGCTCGGTGCCGCCTCTGACTGGCACCGCGAGGTGTACGCGCTGGTCGAGGCGTCGCAGCGGGCCGGACGCGAGGCGCTGAAGCCGGGCGCGCAGGTCGCCGAGGTGGACGCGGCGGCGCGCGCGGTGATCGAGGCGGCCGGGCACGGCACGCTGTTCGTGCACGGACTCGGGCACGGCGTCGGACTGCAGATCCACGAAGCGCCGGGGATCGCCAAAACCGGAACCGGTACACTTCTGTCTGGCGTGGCGGTGACCGTCGAACCAGGTGTGTACTTCCCCGGCCGCGGCGGCGTCCGGATCGAGGACACGCTCGTGGTGCGCGAGGGGGGCCCGGATCTGCTCACCAACACCAGCAAAGACCTGACCGTCGTCGACTGATGCCGGTTGCCCGAACATTCATGAACTAGGAGATCCGAGAACAGTGGCGGACACCAGCGACTTCAAGAACGGCCTCGTGCTGAAGATCGACGGTCAGCTCCAGCAGATCATCGAATTCCAGCACGTCAAGCCGGGTAAGGGCCCCGCATTCGTGCGGACCAAGCTGAAGAACGTGCTGTCCGGCAAGGTCGTCGACAAGACCTTCAACGCGGGCGTCAAGGTGGAGACCGCCACCGTCGACCGTCGCGATATGACCTACCTGTACCACGACGGCACGGATTACGTCTTCATGGACGGCGACACCTTCGACCAGATCTCGATCGCCGAAGAGACCATCGGCCCCGGCGCGCGCTTCCTGCTGGAGAACATGACCGTGCAGGTCGCCACCCACGAGGGCGCGCCGCTCTACGTCGAGCTCCCGGTCACGGTCGAGCTCGAGGTGCAGCACACCGATATCGGCCTGCAGGGTGACCGCTCCACCGGCGGTACCAAGCCCGCCACCTTGGAGACCGGTGCCGAGGTGCAGGTGCCGCTGTTCATCAACACCGGCGACAAGCTGCGTATCGACTCGCGCGATGGCAGCTACCTCGGCCGCGTGAACGCCTGATCGCCGCGCGGCGAACAGGGATAATGACTGCTGTGGCGGAACAGCCCGTAGACAAGAAGTCCACCTTCAAGAAGCTCGGCGCGCGCCACAAGGCCCGCCGCCGGGCGGTCGATCTGCTGTTCGAGGCGGAGGCCCGCGACGTGGACGTGGCCGACCTGCTCACCGAGCGGGTCGAGCTGGCCACCCAGGACCAGGCGGTCGCGCCGGTGCACGCCTACACCCATACGTTGGTCGAGGGCGTCGCCGACGATCTCGACCGGGTGGACGGCACCATCGAGTCCTACCTCAAGGACTGGGAGTTGTCCCGGCTGCCCGCCGTCGACCGCGCCATCCTGCGGATCGCGGTGTGGGAGTTGTTCCACGCCAACGATGTTCCGCCGGTGGTCGCGGTCGATGAGGCGGTGGAGTTGGCCAAGGAGCTGTCCACCGATGATTCGCCGTCGTTCGTGAACGGTGTACTCGGCCAGGTCGTGCTGGTGGCTCCGCAGGTGCGTGCCGCCGCGGCCGCGACCAGGGCGCCGCGTCCGGAGCCGGAAGCGTGACCAACAAGTACCTGGTCATGGCGATGCGCAAGCCGTCATTCGACCCGGACGTGATCGAACCGCACCGGCAATTCCTCAACGAGTTGCTCGATCGTGGGCAGTTGGTGGAGAGCGGTCGATTCACCGACGGGACCGGTGGTGCCTACGTGATCCACGCCGAAAGTCTCGAAGCCGCCAGGGAAATCGCGTTCACCGACCCGGTGCACACCACCGGGTCGTCGGAACTCACCGTGTACGAGTGGGAGATCGCAGTCTCCGCCTGAGCCCAGCGCTCCCGCTGGTGGGTGTACGGACCCAGCGGGAGCGAACCGTGAGCCGTCGACACTGACGGTTCTCGGACTCGGGTGTGCGGCCCAGTGGTGTCTCGGGCCGGAGCACGGCTCCGATCTTGGTTCCTCAACCGCACTCGAGGTCAAGCGATGTGACCCGGACCACCGCGTGCGCGACGCTGTCGCCGCGGCACCGAGATCGGTTGCGGCGGTACGAAACGGAGCCGGCCCCGCGAATCGATACGCCACCGTAGCCCGGTGCACCTATCCTGGGTGAAAACCCCGGGGAGGCCGAAACATATGGGACGGGTACTGATCTGGCTGCGCAACAACATCGACGGTCTCGTCGCGTTGGTGCTCGCGGTCATTTTCGGTGTGATCTCGCTGATCGACATCGGGTTATTCGATTCAGACTTGATCAACGCGGTCATTCTGCTGGTGCTCGGCCTGCTCGCGACCACCTTGCTGCGCGATCGGCACTTGTCGGCCAAGGCCATTCGCGACTCGAACTTCGTGCACCTGCTCTACGGTCCCGAGATCGGGCACGCGCATACGCTGGCCCGTCGCGGTACCGAACAGTGGCTTTTCAAGGGTGGCACCGGAACCTATCTGCGGGCGGTCACGCTGCGGGAATGCGTGGAGAACGCGCGCCGCGAACAGCGCCCGCTGCGGATTCAGGTGGAGGTGCTGGATCCGACCAATGAACTGGTGTGCAAGACCTACGCGCAGTTCCGCTCGTCGCTGGTGCCCGAGGCCGACCGCACCGGGGAGTTGTGGACCACCGAGCGGACCCGCAAGGAGGCCTTCGCGACGGTGCTCGCGGCCTGCTGGTACCGGCAGCGGTTCACCTTCCTGACCATCGATGTGGGGCTCTCGGCGGTGATGACGACCTTCCGCTGGGACCTCTCGTCGAGTTGCGTCATTGTCACCCAGGACAATCCGAATACCCCGGCGCTGATGTTCGAGCGCGACAAGCCCTATTACCGGGACTTCAACCGCGAACTGGTGGCCAGTTTCAAGCAGGCCAGGCAGGTGCCGCTGAGCCGAAGCGAGGAGCTCGCACTCGCCGACGAGCCGTCGGTCGACCAGGCCCGCGCGCTGTTCGATCTGCTCGGTCTGGCGTTACCGGCCTCCTATACCGATCGTGACGTCGCCGATGTCGTGCGGCGCGCACTGCAGCCGAGGAATCCGTACTGAATGAACGACTACGCCCGCCTACGAACGCTGATCGGCTCCGATGCGGCGGGCCCCGCGGTGCGTCGCTGGACTCGTGACTTCATGACCGCTGTGCTCGACGGCAGCGCCGAGGTCATCGCGGTGCGACATCCATTGGGATTCTTGTGTTTTCCCGCGTGGCGCGGCGACGGATTCGGCGTCTGCGTGCACGTCTGGACCGAGGGGCTGCGGGCCTACCCGACCACCTCGCCCATGCACGCGCACAGCTGGGATCTGCTCAGCGTGGTGCTGTACGGGAAGGTGGGCAACAAGATCCTCGAGGTGGACAGCACGCCGGAGCGCCCGACCCATCGCGTATTCGAAATCCACAGTGCCGCGGACGGTGACGTGGTGCGCGCGACCGCGCAACTGGTCGCCTACCGCGTTCGATCCAGCGAACACTTCCGCGCGGGCGAGGTATACACCCTGCCGCACGGCGCCTTTCATGTTTCCGATGTCCAAGGAGAGGCGGCGACCGTCGCGCTCGGCGAAGTTCGGCACGGCCGACCGGACCGTTCCCTCGGCACCCTCGCCACCACCGACCATCGGGTGCACCGAACTGGTTGCACCCCCGCCGAAACTCGGCGCGTCGCGCAGACCGTGCTGGCGCGCCTGCGGGAACACACCCTGCCCGAACAACTGGAGGACCGATGCGAACAGGCGACGTAGTGAACCTGGCGCTCCCACTGGATGTTCGGCCGCCGGACGATCCCGGCCCGATCCCGAGCCCATTCGACCGATTCGAGACTGTCTTGACGGCCGCGGCGGACGTCGCGACCGCGGCGGCGACCGAGGCGGGGCAGGCCATCCGCGCGGGGCTGGCCGGATCGCTGACCGTCCGAACCAAGGACGCCAGCGGCGATCTGGTCACCGACCTGGATCTGCGCGCCGAGCACATCATCGTCACCCACATCCGTCGCGCTTTCCCACACCACCGCATCCTGGCCGAGGAATCCGGACTGCACGGCGTCGACGACTCCTGGTGCTGGGTCGTCGACCCCTTGGACGGCACCAACAACATCGCCATCGGCCTGCCCGTGTGCACCATCGGTATCGCCCTGTGCCACAACGGAATCCCGATGCTCGGCGTAATCCATGAACCACTCGCCGACCGGACCTGGTCCGCCATCCGCGGCGCGGGCGCCACCGGCCCCGACGGCCCGCTCTGGCGGCCGCCACACCGTCCCACCGAATCCGCCCCGACACTGGCCTGGCTCCAGGGCTACCCGGTCACCCGCACCGACGCCACCGCCCGCGCCCTGCGCCTCGCGCTGGAATCCGGCTCGCGCCGCCTGATCCAACTGTGGTCGCCCCTGCTGTGCTGGGTCATGCTGAGCCGCGGCGATATCGACGGTTTCGTCGGTTACCGCGCGGGCCTGGTCGACCTGCCCGCCGGAACCCTGCTCGCTCGCGGATCCGGTATCCACATCACCGATTTCGACGGCGCACCGCTCGACGATCACCTCGACCTGCCCGGCGGTGAGGTCGATTTCATCGCCGCGAGTCCCGAAATGCTGCCCGATCTCGCCGTGCTGGTCAAGGCCGCCGCCGAGGTGACCGTCACGGGCCTGCCCGGACCTCAGCACTGAGGCGGTCGGCTATCCCGTGGCCAAGAGCGCCGCGACCGCACCGGTCGTAGCGACGAGCGCGAGTCCGAGTCCGGTCAGCACGAACCGCAGCATCGGCACCCGTACGCCATGGGTGCGGCAGAACTCCAGGCACAGCAAGGTGGCCAGCGACGCCCACGGCGTCACGATCGGCCCCACATTGGTGCCGATCAGCAAGGCCAGCAATTGGTTTCGATTCTCCTCGGGCACCACCGCCTCGCCCGCGGTGTACGCCGGAAGGTTATTGGCCACATTCGATAATCCGGCACCCGCACCTGCCGCGCGATAGGCCCCGACCGCTCCGGAATCGTTCCCGATCAGCGCATGCATCAGATCGGCGAGCCCGAACCTGCTCAGGGTCGGCACCACCAGGAACAACCCCACCACGAAAACCAGCAGCTGCCACGGGATCAGCGATGGTCGCAGCGAGGAACGGTCGAAGATCGCGAAGGCGAGCACCGCGATGGCGGCGGCGATGGTCGCGGCGATGCCGATGCGGTCGCCGACGACCGGGATCGCCAGGATGAACAGCAGACACGCGCCCGCCGTCGTGTACAGCAGGGTGCGTTCCTTCGCGTTTTCCGGCCGAATCGGCTCCGGTGGTACGTACCGATCGGTTTCTCGTCGGCCGCGCCGCCAATACCAGATCCACAGGCACACCATGGTCGCCGCGATCGAGACCAACTGTGGCGCCCACATGCGCGCCGCGAATTCGGTGGCATGCAATGCGACCCGGTCCGCGGCGAGCAGGTTGGTGAGATTCGAGACCGGCAGCAGCAGGCTCGCGGTATTCGCCAGCCACAGCGTGGTCATGGCCAGGGGCAGCGGCGGGATTCGCGCCGGTACCGCCAATGCCAGCATCACCGGAGTGAGCAGGACCGCGGTGGTGTCCAGGTTGAGCAGGATCGTGGTCGCGGACGCGAATGCCACGCACAGTAGGAACAATGCCGGATAGTAGCCACGGCCCAGAATGGCCAGTCGATGCGCGATGACGTCGAAGACTTTGGCCTGACGGGTGAGTTCCGCCAATACGATCACGCTGCCGAGAAACAGCAGCAGCGGTCCGATGCGCCGCATATTGTCGGCGGCCTCGTCGCGGGGCAGCAGCCCGGTCGCCACACACAGCAGTCCGGCCACCAAGAGCCCGATCCGGACCCAGTCGAGCGTGCTCAGCCCCCATCTGGGCGGTGGTGTCGGCGTCATGGCGTTCGACGGCGGGTTCCGCGCGGAGGAATCGACCGGTCCGGGCACACCAGCCATCATGACACGGCACGCGCGCCAGGACCGGTTCACCCGCCCGCATCGTGCGGCCGGAATTCGTCTCGCTCCCTTGTCTATTCGGATAGGCCATACTGGGGGCGTGACTCAGGGCGGGCGACGAGACTTTTTCATCAGTTACTCCCCGGCTGACGAGCGATGGGCCACCTGGCTGGCCTGGCAGTTGGAAACGGCGGGTTACCGGACCCTGATCCAAGCCTGGGATTTCGTACCCGGCACCAATTTCATCGACTTCATGGATCGCGGTGTGCGTGAGTCGGCGGTGGTGCTGGTCGTGCTCTCGGAGAACTACCTCGGCTCGTACTACGGGACCATGGAGTGGCAGGCGGCATTTCGCACCGATCCGGGCAAGCTGCTGCCGGTCCGGATCGCGGAATGTGCGCTGGAGGGTCTACTCGCCACCATCACCTACCTGGATTTGGTCAACGTGCCGACGGCGGAGCAAGCGCGCCGTGTGCTGCTGGAACGGGTGGGGCACTTACTCGTCGGACGGGCGAAACCCCGCGCCGAGCCGGGTTTCCCGCACGACGGCGCTGGTGCGCAGCCGGACCGGTATGTCGACGAAACCCCCTCCGGCGCTGTCGAATCCGCGCTGAGTCGGCGAACTCCGGTTTCCGCTCCGGCCTTTCCCGGCAGCACACAGCAGGATGAGCATCGCACCGGAGTCTCCGTATTGCATGTGGCCGGACCGCGTTTCGGCCGCGGTCTGCTGGGCCAGGACGAGCCGAGCACCGCGCGCGAACTGCAGGCCCGGATCTACGCCGATGTCACCCAGCTCGTCGGTCAGGGGGTGCCGAAGCCGGATCTGATCGTGGTCTCCGGTGATATGACCGAATCCGGCCGCCCGCGCGAGGTCGACGAGGCGCTGTCGTTCCTGGCCGGACTGCGGGTGCTGCTCGGTTTGGAGCCGCATCGGCTGATCGTGGTGCCGGGCAATCATGATGTCTCGAAGGTGGCCTGCCACGCGTACTTCCTCGGCTGCGAGGCGCGCGACCGCAAACCTCAGCCGCCGTACTTTCCCAAGCTCGAGCAGTACGCGCGCATGTTCAGCGAGCTGTATCAGGGCCTGGACCATCTCGTCTTCGACGTCGGCCAGCCGTGGACATTGTTCCCGATCCCCGAATTACGGGTCGTGGTGGCCGGATTGAACTCGACCATGGCCGCGACCCACCTGCCCGAGGACGACTACGGCCGCATCGGCGAACCGCAGGCCGCCTGGTTCGCCGAGCGGCTGCGGCCCTTCGAGGAGAACGGGTGGCTGCGCATCGGCGTGCTCCGGCACGACCCGCTCCCGGGGCCCGGTGGCGCGCCGAATGATCCGGCCCTGCTGCGCGATGCCGATACGCTGTCGCGGCTGCTCGGCAGCCGACTGAATCTGCTGGTACACGGCCCAGGCCCCGGTGGGCTGCATCTGGATCGGCTGGGCGGCACGCTGCCCGTGCTACCGGCCGCCGGGCCGGGGCAGAACGAGATCATCCACCTCACCGCGGCGGGACTGTCCCGCTACACCAGCCACGATCCGCGTCCGGGCGAGCCTTTCGCACAGTTGGAACACCTTTGGTCGAAGGTGATCTCGGCGTTGCCGTCGGGAGCCAAGGTCGAACTTCCCGCCGCCGACGAATCCGATATCCCCGAACCGGCCGCCGAAACGCCGTCGATCGTCGACCCGCACGGACGACTGTTGGAACGTGTCGCCGAGGTGTGCGAAACCCGTTATCCCGGCGCGAAAATCCGCCGGGTCGAGGTGGAGCCACCGCATCTGCTGATCACCAATGAATACGACGAGGTGATCGCGCAGTGGCGCATCGGGGTGCATGTCGGCGATATGACCAGGGATGTGATCGAGGACTTCCTCGGCCACGACCCGGAATACGGCTCCGAACTCGTCTATCGCGGTGCGGCACCGGCCCGTTCGCTGCGTGAGGAGGCGGCCAGCCACGGGCTGCGGGTCCGCAGCTTCACCGAGTTCCAGGGTCTGCTCGACCTCGACGACTATCTCGCCCAGCAGGACGCGTGGTTGCGCGCCGATCGCCGCTATCCGCCGGATCTGTATGTGCCGCAACGTTTCCGCGTGCTCGAACACGGCGACCAGCTGATCCGTGACGATCTCGTCGGCGAGCTGCTGCGGGTGGTCGGCGCCGATCATGGCCGATTCATCCTGATCCTCGGTGATTTCGGGCGCGGCAAGACCTTCGCGTTGCGCGAGTTGGCCCGCCGCATCACCGAAACCATGCCCGCGCTCATCCCGATCCTCATCGAGTTGCGCGCGCTGGACAAAACACATTCGGTGGACGGTCTGGTCGCGGCGCATCTGGCCAATCACGGCGAGGAGCGAATCGACCTGAAAGCGTTGCGCTACATGCTGCGCGAGGGACGCGTCGTGCTGCTGTTCGACGGCTTCGACGAACTCGTCACCCGCATCAGCTACGACTTCGCCGCCGATCATCTGGAGACGCTGCTGCAGGCCGCCGTCGGCAAGGCGAAGATCATCGTGGCCAGCCGCACCCAGCATTTCGAATCCCGCGCCCAGGTACTGACGGCACTGGGCGAACGGGTTGGGCTGCTGCCGGATCGGCGCATCGTGAGCATCGAGGACTTCGCGCCCGCGCAGATCCACGCCTTCCTGACCAACCGCTACGGCGGCGATGTGCGCCGCGCCGACGCGCGGATGCGGTTGATCACCGGTATCGAGGATCTGCTCGGACTGGCCCATAATCCGCGTATGCTCGGTTTCATCGCCGACCTCGACGAGCGGCGGCTGCGAGCCGCGGCGGGCGCCAAACAGGCGGTCGGTCCGGCGGGGCTGTATCGGGAGATCCTGGAGTCCTGGCTGTCCTTCGAAGCGGATCGCACCGCCGCCAGCGCGGGTGCGCTGCCCGGGCTGCGGCTGCACGAATTGTGGTTGGCGGTTACGGCATTCGCGCTGCGCATCTGGGAAACGGGGGAGCCGTATCTGCGGATGGCCGAGTTGACCGATGTGGCACAGGGTTTGGTCGAGATGACCGGATCCAATCGGATGTCGGTACAGCAGTCGGCACACGCCATCGGCTCGGGCAGTTTGCTGGTGCGCACCGAGGGCAACCTGTTCGGTTTCATCCATGCCTCGGTGACGGAATGGTTGGTGGCCAACCACATTGCCGAGCAATTCGCGGCGGGCACCACGGCTCCGCCGCAACTCGAGCACGCGCCGCTGTCGCAACTGTCGATCGACTTCCTCTGCGATCTGGCCGATCACCGGGCGCTGCGCGGTTGGGCCGAGGGTGTGCTCGCCGACCCGGCCGTCGATGATGTACCGCGTACCAACGCCATTCGGGTCACGACGCGCCTGCGGACCGCGCCGACCGCGGACCTGCGTGGTGCGACGCTGGCCGGTGAGGATCTGTCGTATCGGGATCTGCGCGATGTCGACCTCACCGGTGCGGATCTCACCGGGGCCCGCTTGGTCGGAACCAACCTCGATCGCGCGATCCTGCACAGCGCACGGTTGGTCGGCGCGCGTCTGGACGAGGCCAGTCTGGTCGGCGCGGACCTGAGCGAGGCCGATCTCACCCGCGCGCGACTACTGCACACCGATCTCACCGGTGCGAGGGCCAATGGCAGCCGCTGGGCCCGCGCCGCGTTGATCGATGTCACCGGCACGCCGACCGGTACCGACCTGCGCGGTGCGGCCTGGGTCCCCGGAACGCCGGCGCAGACCGAATTCGCACCCGCCGCAATAGGTGTTCGGCACGGCTTCCATGCCAGGCACGGCCGTCTTCCGCAGCCCGTCGCCTACAACCCGGACGGCGGTACCCTCGCCATCGGCAGCGATGACGGCGGTGTGCTTATCTGCGATGCCGAGACCGGACGGCCGCTGCGCACCCTGCAGTCGCACCGGGCCCGCACCTTCGCCGTGGCCTTCACCGAGACCGTGCTGATCACTGGATCCGGGGACGGTACCGTCGGTATCTGGGACGCGGCCACCGGCGAGCTGCGCCGAATCCTGTCGGGGCACAAGAACTGGCCGTGGCCGGTGGTGCTCGGCCCAGCCGGTGATGTGTTGGCGACCGGCGATGCCGATGGCGTATTGCGGTTGTGGGCCCTGCCCAGCGGTGAGTTGCGGCACGAATGCCGTCCGCCCGACGGCAGCCGGGAACTGATCTACAGCTTGGCCGTTCACGGTCCGCTGGTAGCGGCATCCTATCGGGACGGATCCGTGCGGTTGTGGGATACCGAAACCGGCAGGGAGACAGGACAGTTCAGGGGCGCGGACGGATCGGTGTTCCGTGTCGCGTTCAGCCCGTCCGGTGATCTGCTCGCGGTCGGCGGTGTCGACGGCACGCTGTCGCTGTGGGATCCGTTGCGCTGCCGCAAGATCCGCGATCTGTCGGGTCATACCGGCCGGGTGTACACCGTCGCGTTCCATCCCGATTCGCCCATTGTGGCCAGCGGGGATACCGATGGTGGACTGCGCATCTGGGATACCGACACCGGCGAAGTGCGCAATGTACTCACCGAACACAACGCGGCCCTCTACTGGCTGAGCTTCGATCCCGCCGGTGATCGGCTCGCCTCCGGCGACAGCGCCGGACTGGTCTGCCTGTTCGACAGCACGTCCGGGGAAGTGCGACACCGGTTCACGGCCCACACCGGTTCGATCTGGCCGTTCGTCTTCCGGCCCGACGGCGGCCAACTCGCCATTACCGACGACCAATTCACCACGCGGCTCTGGGATCCCGCCACCGGCGTGTGTAAACACACGCTGACCGGCCACGGCCGTCAGGTCCGCACGGTGACCTTCAACGCGGACGGCACCCTGCTCGCGGGCTGCGGTAACGACGGCGTGGTGCGGCTGTGGGATCCGGTGACCGGACGCCTGACGCGCCGACTGATCGGCAGCGAGGATCGGCTGCTCACCTTCGAATCGGCGGTGTTCAGCGCGGTGCGGCCGAGTCAGCTCGCCGCGGTCGGCAACGACGGGCGGTTGAGCCTGTTCAATCTCGATACCAACAGCTACGAGCGCCATATCAACGTCGAATCCGCCCCGATCTGGGCCATCGCCTTCGACTCCACCGGAGCATTCGTGGCTACGGCGAACGACGACGACACCGTCATCGTCTGGGTGCGCACCACCGGCGCGCTGCACGCGGTCTGCGCGGAACATCGCGGCCGGGTGCGGTCCATCGCCTTCAATGCCGACGGCACGCTGATGGCCACCGGCTGCGACGACTCCGTGGTCCGGTTGTGGGATGTGCAGTCGGGCCGATTCCTGCGTGCGCTGCGCGGTCACCGCGATCGGGTGTACGCGGTCGCCTTCCATGGCGACCGCCTGGCCAGTGTCTCCTGGGACACCACCATCCGCATCTGGGATGTCGAATCCGGGGCCGAACTGCACGAGCTGACCAGGCACACCGGCCGACTGTGGACCGCCGCGGTCGACCCGAACACCGGCACTCTGGCGACCGCGGGCGACGACCTGGTGGTTCGCCTGTGGGATATGGCCTCCGGACGTCATCTGCACACCTTGGAAGGCCACAAGCGCCGCGTCTGGTCGCTGAGCTTCGATCCCTCCGGCCACCTGCTGGCCAGCGGCGGCGACGACGGCAACATCATCCTCTGGTCGCGCCCGGAGACCGAGCCGCCCGACGCCGCGCCCGCGATCCGCGCCATCCTGCTCGGCCTGCCCGAAGGCTGGGCGGCATTGGCCCCGGACGGCCGCTACAAATTCGAGGGCAATATCGCGGGACAGTTCTGGCACGTCATCGGCATGTCCCGGTTCGAATCCGGGGAACTCGATCCCTACCTTGCGGAGGTGGCGCAGTTGTCCGCGGACGTGCCGTTCTAGTTCTGCGGGGCGAATCCCGGTGACCGCTTGGCGTGGTTGCGGTTCGGCGCTCGCCTGTGCGGCATACGATTGAGGTGGGCCCAGGGAACACTGATTCATCCGCGCCCGGGCGACGTCCCGCCGGCGCACGGAGGGAGGCCGGTCGATGGAACGCACCACGTGTCTGGTGGTCGGTGGTGGACCGGCCGGTATGGTGCTCGGACTGCTGCTGGCACGCGCCGGTATCGATGTGACCGTGTTGGAGAAACACAAGGACTTCCTGCGCGACTTCCGTGGCGACACAGTGCATCCCACGACCCTGGACCTACTCGACGAATTGGGGCTGGGGGCGGAGTTCGCGACACTGCACGCGCGCAAACTCGATTCGATCCAACTGCCGATCGGCGGCTCGGTGCAGACCCTGGCCACCCTGAAGAATCTGCCCGGCAAGCACAAGTACATCGCTATGGTGCCGCAGTGGGACCTGCTGGACTTGCTGGCCCGCGCTGCCGAGCGAGAGCCGAGCTTCCATCTGCGCATGAATACCGAAGCGACCGGCCTGGTTCGGTTCGACGGCAAGGTCGTCGGCACCGCCTACCGCACCACTGACGGTGCCACCGGCGAACTCCGCGCCGACCTCACTGTCGCGTGCGACGGCCGCGATTCGCTGCTGCGGGCGGCGGCGGGGCTGTCCTCGCACAGCTGGCCGACGCCAATGGATGTGTGGTGGTTCCGCCTGCCCCGCAACGACACCGACCCCGCGGGCGCGATTCCGATCGTCAGCAACAAGCGCGGCGCGGTCCTGCTCGATCGCGGCGACTATTGGCAATGCGCGACGCTCATCGCCAAGGGCGCCGACGAAACGGCGCGCCGCGGCCCCGTCGGCGAGATCATGCGGACGATGGCCGATGCCGTGCCCTGGCTGCTCGATCGCGTCGACGCGTTGACCAGCTGGGACGAGGTGAAACTGCTCGATGTGAAATTGGACCGCCTGGACAAGTGGTACACCGAGGGCCTGCTCTGCATCGGCGACGCCGCCCACGCGATGTCACCGGTCGGCGGAGTCGGCATCAACCTCGCCGTCCAGGATGCCGTCGCCACCGCCGAAATCCTTGCCGCACCACTGCGTTCGGGCACCGTCGGCACCGCCGACCTGCGCCGCGTGCAACGCCGCCGCACCCTGCCAACCGCCGTCACCCAAGGTATGCAGCGCTTCCTTCATGCCCGCGTCCTGCGCCCCACCCTTTCCGGCGACCTGGACCTCACCGCCGCCCCGCAGGCCCCGCTACCGATTCGCGTCTTCCGCCGAATCCCCATCATCCGCAGCATCCCCGCATACCTGCTAGCCCGCGGCATCCGCCCCGAACACGCCCCCCACTACGCCCGCCGCCCCTAACCCCCCCGCAGCTTTGTCGGCCCTGGCGCCCCTACAGGGTGCGAAGGCGGACAAATGGTGCGGATCTTCAGGTTGGGCGGCGCCCCAGCCCGCGGTGACGTCGAGGCTGGTCGGCCGATGGACCGCGAGGAAGGCGAACCGGCGATCTAGGGTTACGGCGATCTTCGTGACGACGTGCTGTCGCGCCGGGCTCCGTCCCGCCGCGCACGCGGTTTGCTGACACGGATTCTGAAACAGAGTATTTCCGCTGATTCACGGGAAACATCAATGGAGGCAGAGGGATTCGCAGTCGGTCGACGATGGCGGACTTGGTTGCTATGCCCGAAGTCGCCGCAAGCCGATCTCGCGGCGTAGATCTGGCCGCCGAGGTTGCGCAATTTGTCTGGGACAGTTGTGCGGTGCTGTTGGAAGCGCGGCTCGGCCCGCAAATTACGGGCGCAACACGATCTTGCCCAGCGGGGAGCGCTCCTCGATGCGCCGATGCGCCGTGGCGGCCTCCTCGAGCGGCAGCACGGAATCGACCAGGGGAGCGAGAGTTCCCGCGGCGGCCCGGTCCAGCACCGCGGCCCGCGACCGCGCGACACCGGCGAGCCAATCCGGCCCGGCGCACCCGACGAGGGTGAGCCCGCGGGTGATCAGGTCCATCGCCGACACCTGCGCCGGTGCGCCGGAAAGCCATCCGTAGCTGAGCATCCGGCCCCGCAACGGCGTTATGGCGTCGAGCAGGTCGAGGGCGCTGGTGCCGCCGATCGAATCGAAGACCACGTCGACCGTTGCGCCGTCGAGGATTTCGCGCAACCGGATCGGCCAGTCCTGTGCATTGTGATCGATCACCTCATCCGCACCCAATTCCAGTGCGCGAGCGCACTTCTCGGGCCCACCCGCGGTCGCGATCACCCGCGCCGCGCCGAATTCCTTCGCGAGCTGGGTGAGCGAGCTGCCGACACCCGTGGCGGCGGCTTCGATCAGCACCGTCTCGTTCCCGGCCAGGGCCGCCGTCTCCAGTAGCGGTAGTGCCACCGATCCGTTCATCAGCACCGCGGCCGCGTCGACCGACGACAGGCCAGTTGGAAGCGGAGTGGCGGAAGCTGCAGGCGCGGAAACGAATTCGGCGTACGAGCCGAAGCCCGCAGTGTCCACGGCGACTCGTCGGCCGACCCACGTCGCGTCCACGTCGGCCCCGACCTCGGTGACCACTCCGGCGGCCTGGAAACCGAAGACCAGCGGTGGCTCGACTGGCACCGGGAACTCGCCCGAGCGCAGTTTGGTCTCCGGGAACAGTACCGGGATCGCCTCGGTCCGGATCACCAGCTCGCCCGGGCCCGGCTGTGGCGCCGCGACGTCCTGAACGACCAGGACCTCGGGTGCGCCGATGCCCGTCATTACGATTGCCTTCATCGAGAACTCCATAAATTGACTGTCGGTCCAGTTATTCGGACGATATGGACCGCCGGTCAAGTTGTCAATGCTGTGCAGAAGGCGGGTGTGATGACCGACGGTGTTTCGAGCGATCGGCCGAGGGAACGGGCGGATGCCGCGCGCAACCGGCGCGCGATCCTCGATGCGACCGCCACCTTGCTCGCCGAGCACGGCGCGGCGTCGATCACCATGGACCGCGTCGCCGCGGCGGCGGGCGTCGGCAAGGGCACCATCTTCCACCGCTTCGGCAACCGCGCTGGTCTGCTGCGGGAGTTGCTCGGTGAGCGGGCCTTCACCCTGATGGACGATATTTCCAACGGTCCGCCGCCGCTCGGCCCCGGCGCGCCGCCCGCAGAACGACTAATCGCCTACTTCGACGCCATGACCCGCCTGGTGATCGATAACGTCGAGCTGATCATTGCCTACAACACCATCCCGCCGCATCCGAGAAGGGATGAGGTCCACGCCTTCTGGGCCGCGCATATCACCTCGATGCTGCGCGCGGCCCGGCCGGATATCGACGCGGAGGCCGTCGGCAGTCTGCTGCTCGCGCCGTTGGGCGGCGAACTGGTGCCGCAAATGATCCGCGAGGGGCAGGGCGAGCGACTGCTGGCCGCCATGCGCGAACTCGTCGAATCGGTCTTGCGCGCGCCGTAACCGGCAGTCAGTCCCGGGCCAGAATCGCGTCGAAACGTTCGTCGGCACTGTCGAGCTGATGCAGGATGTGCCGCTTGACGTGCTCGGCCAGCGGGGTGTCCGGACGGGTGACGAGTTCGCGGTAGACCTCGGTGAGCGGGCGATATTTGATGGCGAGCTTACGCATCGCCGGACCGTCGGCGTACAGGATGCCGACACCGTTATCGGTGAAGTCGGACAGTTTGACGATGCGGGCCCATGGCGCGCGATCGAGGTTGGCCGCCACGTGTTCGCGGTATTGCGCGAGCCGATCGATGGCCGGATCCGGTTCGGGATTGGTCACGGCCGCGACGAGTTCGGCGACGCGCGTGCCGAAGCGATCGCCGAGTTCGGCCAGTGCGGCATCGGTCTGTGAGCCGGGACGGGTGCCCGCCAGTTCGGCGGGGTGATCTTCGACGGAATCGTGCAGCAGTCCGGCCGCGACGACGTCCGGATCGTGCACCTCGTAATGACTGATGATCCGAATCGCCACCCGCAGTACGTGATTCAGATACGGTTCGCGGCCGTAGCGATCGTCGCGGTGCAGTTCGGTGGCCAGTTCGAGTGCTTCGGTGAGACGGTCGGTATCGGGTAGTTCGGCGATTTCGAGAAGTAGTCGTTCGCGCAGTCCGGATTCGCCGTAGACCTCGCTGATCGTATGCAGCGGCATCACGGCCAAAACTCCCGCCCCGGGATTACTCATATGGCCAATCTATCGGGGCGATGTCGCTCGGCGCTGTGCTCTGGGCCACTGCGTCGCGCGCAAATAATCCGTTGCCGCCGCTGGTCGCGCGTGTTCTCCTGGAATACACGCGAGGCAGAACTGGAGGTGAACGTGGCCGCGCAGAACAAACGGCCGCGCCGCGGTTCGGCCGCCGACGATATGGTGAAACTGCATCGACGCACGATGGTGCTCGATGGCCGGGTGTACACGGTGCTGAGCCTGCGGCCCGGCAACGATGTCCGATTCGCGACCAACCGGTTTCACGACACCTGGCATGTGCTCTCCGACTGGCGCGGTGCTCGGGTCCTGGCTCGGCTGCTGTGGGGTCTGGCTTATCAGCGCCGGCCGGGCACGCTCGTGGTGATCGATCCGGTGCATCTGGATCCGAATCCGTTCGACGCCGCGCCGTCCGATCCGATTGTGCTGGTGCCCTCGGAGCTGACCGTCTTCACCCGTGCCGCGGCCGCGGCGCTGCGCAGGCGGCTGCCGTTGCGCGATCGTTCGCAGGGCACGGTGCGCTGGCAGACCTTCGGTCTGGATGCCGCGGTCGCGCGGCTGCGGGAGTGGCGTGCGCAGGGTCCGGGGGAGCGGAGCTGGCATTTCGTCGATGTGCCGACCGGGTGGGAGCGGGTCGATCGGATCGGCGGGCTGGTCACGATCTTCGGGGCGCCCGATCAGTTGCGTTCCTGGGGGACCTCGCTCGCGACGCTCGGCACCTACGCCTGCTACGGCATGGACTACGAGTTCCTGGACGAGGAAAGGAACGGCGAGGTGCAGATCTTCCGGCAGTACCGCCGGAAGGTGAGTATCGCGCGTCAGGCTCGCGCCGAAGTGCTCGCCCGATGCGATGGGCATGGGCCGGCCGAAGAAGTACAGCGAGCGATCTGGTCGCACGGCGCGACCGTTCGTCGCCGTCGTCTTCCGGCGCTCGAGGCATCCGAACCACTTGCGCCGAACTGATCACGCGGGCGCCGCATCAGTGGATGCTGCTGCGGCGCCTGCGGTCGTTCACTGAGCCTTCGGGACCAACGTGTTCTGCCGGGCCGCGGTCCACATTGGTGACGATCTGTTCGATCGCGGCAATGTCGGCGGTGTGATCGGTCGTGCTGTCCTCGACCACGGGCTGAATTGTCGTTGCGCTGATGGAGATCAGCTTCTTATCTCAACCGAGGTTCAGGTCAAGTCGCGTGCGCCGGATCTAGCGGACGCCGCGCGGCCGGAATTGAATACTGATCCGCGGGCCCGCGGGCCTGCGCGTCTTCGGCACCGCATGCTCCCAGGTGCGCTGGCACGAGCCGCCCATCACCAGCAGATCTCCGTGCCCGACCTGATATCGAATGCTCGCGCCACCGCCGCGCGGCCGCAGCAGCAATGCCCGAGGCGCACCGATCGAGACGATGGCCACCATGGTGTCATCGGTCGCGCCGCGCCCGAAGGTATCGCCGTGCCAGGCCACGCTGTCGCGCCCGTCGCGGTAATAGCACAACCCCGCGGTGCGCAACGGCTCCCCGAGTTCCTCGCGATAGTGCGCACTCAACGCCTCCCGCGCCTCGTTCAACGCCGGATCGGGCAGCGCTGCTCCTTCCTCGTAGAAACAGAGCAACCTCGGTACGTCTACCACCCGGTCGTACATCGGCCGCCGCTCCGCCTGCCACGGCACCCCATCCACCAATCGCTCGAACAGCACATCCGCCCCGCACAGCCATCCGGGCAGCACATCCACCCACGCCCCATGGCTCAACATCGTTCGTTGTATGCGCGCGAGTCCTCCGACCTCGATCTCCCCGAACCCGTCGAGCAGTGATCCCTGCAGCGGTGTCGACATGCCGCCGAATCTACGCCCTATCGAACGTATGTGCTAGCGAAAAACGGTCCCGAGCACGCCCGGAAGCATCCGATGAGTCGTCGGCGACCCGGCTGTAAATCGACACCGCCGAAAGTCTGCTGTCCGGAATGCCCGACCTGACCGGAATTCGCCGCCTGGCCCGGCCAACCGCCGGTCGGTGGTCCTGCTCACAACGGATATGGCTGGTTAAAGCGGTGTAATCGGCGCTGCTAGGCTGCTTGCCGTAAGACATCCTTTAACGGACCGTCCGGTGAGGCGGGGAAGGAGGTCGGCATGGCCGTGCCCGAGGAACGGGCCGCCAAGTCCGGCGCTGCCGAAACGTCGCAGCGACACACCCCGGAGTGGGTGGACGCGGGACGTGAACTGTTGTCTCCCTCTGACGTCGGCCGGACCATCGCGCGCATCGCGCATCAGATCATCGAGAAGACTGCCCTGGATTCGGGCGAGCCGGACGCACCGCGCGTGGTGCTGATCGGCATTCCCACCCGCGGCACCACCCTCGCCGCGCGGCTCACCGACAAGATCGAGGAATTCTCCGGCGTGCGCCCGGCCCTCGGCTCGCTGGACATCACCCTCTACCGCGACGATCTGCGCAGCCGCCCGCACCGCCCGCTCGAGCGGACCTCGGTGCCCGAGGGCGGCATCGAGGACGCGCTCGTGGTGCTCGTCGACGATGTGCTCTTCTCCGGCCGCACCGTCCGCTCCGCGCTCGACGGACTGCGCGACCTCGGCCGCCCGCGCGCCGTCCAGCTCGCGGTGCTCATCGACCGCGGCCACCGCGAACTCCCCATCCGCGCGGATTTCGTCGGCAAGAACGTGCCGACCTCCCGCAGCGAGGACATCTCCGTTCTGCTCACCGAACACGACGGCCGCGACGGCGTCTACTTGCATCAGGAGGAAGCGCAGTGAACCGGCTCGCCGGACCCGACCCGGACTACAGCGTCGACCGTGCCGGTCGCGTGGTTCGGGGGACGCAGTCGTGAGGGAGCGGAGCGAGCGAACCATGAACACAGCGGCCGCATGCCGAACGACGGAGCCGAGCGTCAGCGAGGCGCAGTCGTGAGACATCTGCTGACGGTGACCGACTTGGACCGCGCAGCTGCCACGGAACTGCTCGACGAGGCCCAACGTTTCGAGCAGGCGCTGCTCGGCCGCGAGGTCAAGAAGCTGCCGACGCTGCGCGGGCGCACCGTGATGACGGTGTTCTATGAGAACTCGACCCGCACGCGCGTGTCCTTCGAGGTCGCGGGCAAGTGGATGAGCGCTGATGTGATCAACGTCAGCGCCAGCAGCTCCTCGGTGTCCAAGGGCGAATCGCTGCGTGATACCGCGCTGACCCTGCACGCGGCGGGCGCCGACGCGCTCATCGTTCGGCATCCGGCTTCCGGTGCGGCCCATCAGATCGCGCGCTGGATGGATACTTGGGCACTGGCCGAGGGCCGCTCGGGCCCGGCGATCATCAACGCGGGCGACGGCACCCATCAGCACCCGACTCAGGCCCTGCTCGACGCCTTGACGCTGCGTCAGCGGCTCGGCGAGATCGAGGGCAAGCGGATCGTCATCGTCGGCGATATCCTGCACAGCCGGGTCGCGCGCTCGAATGTCTTCCTGCTCAATACTCTTGGCGCCGAGGTGGTGCTGGTCGCGCCGCGCACGCTGCTGCCGGTCGGCGCGCAGACCTGGCCCGCCCGGATCTCGCACAGCTTGGACGCCGAATTGCCGGGCGCGGACGCGGTTCTCATGCTGCGGGTGCAGCAGGAGCGGATGAACGGCGGCTTCTTCCCGTCGGTCCGCGAATATTCGGTCAGCTACGGGCTTTCCGAGCGCAGGCTCGCACTGCTGGAGGAGCACGCGGTCGTCCTGCATCCGGGTCCGATGCTGCGCGGCATGGAAATCGCCTCGCCCGTGGCGGATTCCCCGCAGGCGGCGATCCTGCAACAGGTGACGAACGGAGTGCATATGCGGATGGCCGTGCTGTTCCGGCTGCTGGTCGGCACCCAGGAGGCGGTGGCATGAGCGAGCTGCTGCTGAAGGGTGTTCGCCCGTACGGCGAGGGGGAGCCGGTCGACGTACTGGTGCGTGACGGCGTAATCGCCGCCATCGGAACGGGTCTGGACGTCGGCGCCGACGCCGAGGTGATCGAGGCGCGGGGCGAGATCCTGCTGCCTGGCTTCGTCGATCTGCACACGCATCTGCGCGAACCCGGCCGCGAGGACACCGAGACCATCGAAACCGGTTCCGCCGCAGCGGCACTCGGCGGCTACACCGCGGTTTTCGCCATGGCCAACACCAACCCGGTCGCCGACTCGGTGGTCGTCACCGACCATGTTTGGCGGCGCGGTCAGGAAATCGGTTTGGTCGATGTCTACCCGGTGGGTGCGGTCACCGTCGGCCTCGAAGGTAAGCAACTCGCCGAAATGGGCACCATGGCTGCCGGAGTCGGCGCGGTGCGCATGTTCTCCGATGACGGCCACTGCGTCTACGACCCGCTGCTCATGCGCCGCGCGCTGGAGTACTCGAACTCGCTCGGCGTGCTGATCGCCCAGCATGCGGAGGAGCCGCGCCTCACCAAGGGCGCGGTCGCGCACGAGGGTCCGACCGCCGCCCGCCTCGGCCTGGCCGGTTGGCCGCGCGCCGCGGAAGAGTCGATCGTCGCTCGCGACGCACTGCTGGCCCGCGACGCCGGTGCCCGCGTGCACATCTGCCACGCCTCCACCGCCGGCACCGTCGACCTGGTGAAATGGGCCAAGGCGCAGGGCATTTCGATCACCGCCGAGGTCACCCCGCACCACCTGCTGCTCGACGATTCGCGCCTGGAGACCTACGACGCGGTCAACAAGGTGAACCCGCCGCTGCGCGAGGTCTCCGATACCGTCGCCCTGCGGCAGGCACTGGCCGAGGGCATCCTCGACTGCGTCGCCACCGACCACGCCCCGCACGCCGAACAGGACAAGTGCTGCGAATTCGCCGCCGCCCGCCCCGGCATGCTCGGCCTGGAGACCGCGCTGTCGATCATCGTGCAGACCATGGTCGAACCCGGCCTGCTGGATTGGCGCGGTGTCGCCAGGGTGATGAGCGAGCGTCCGGCCGAGATCGTCGGACTCGACGGCCACGGCCGTCCGATCGAGGTCGGCGAACCGGCCAACCTCACGCTGGTCGATCCGGATGCGACCTGGACGGTGCGCGCCGCCGAGCTCGCCAGCATTTCGAAAAATACGCCGTTCGAGGACATGACGTTCCCGGCTCGAGTGACGACGACGTTGCTGCGAGGCCGGGTAACCGCCCGTGAGGGCAAGGCGGTGGGAGGTCGGTAAGTGGAAAGAACGCTGTGGGTGGTCGGTCTGCTCGCGCTGTTCGCGCTGTGCGTCTGGCTGATGTACCGAGGCTGGCAGAATCGTTCCGCGCGCCAGGCAGCCCGCATCGGCGAACTACCGGATGTGCCGGGTGATCTCGGCGCTCAGGTGCTCGAACCGACCACGGGACTCTATCTCGGCAGCACCATCGCGCCCAGCTGGCAGGACCGGATCGCGGTGGGTGACTTGGGTTTCCGGGCCACAGCGGAACTCACGCGGTTCGAACGGGGGATTCTGCTCGAACGCGACGGTGCGACGGTGATCTGGATTCCGCAGGAATCCATCACGGCCGTGCGGACCGAACGCGGACATGCGGGCAAGGTGATGACGGAAGATGGTGTGCTGGTAATTCGCTGGAAGCTGCCGACCGGAACCGAGGTAGATACCGGTTTCCGAGGTGACGACAAGACGGTGTACCCGGCGTGGGCCAGGGCGATGACGGGAGACGACGAATGAACGCAGGATCGCGCAGCGATGCGATGAGGGGCGGTGGTCGGGCGACGGGAGGGCCGAAAGAAGCGGCTCTAGTACTGGAGGACGGCCGGGTATTCCGCGGCACGGCCTTCGGCGCGGTCGGCGAAACGCTCGGTGAGGCGGTGTTCTGCACCGCGATGACCGGGTACCAGGAGACCCTCACCGACCCCAGCTATCACCGCCAGATCGTAGTGGCCACGGCCCCGCAGATCGGCAATACGGGCTGGAACGACGAGGATGACGAATCCGGCAAGATCTGGGTCGCCGGATACGCGGTCCGCGACGCCTCGCGCGTCGCGTCGAACTGGCGCTCGACCGGCACTCTGCAGGATCAACTGGACCGCCAGCACGTGGTCGGCATCGCGGGCATCGACACCCGTGCGCTAGTGCGTCATCTGCGCACTCGCGGTTCGATGAAGGCGGGCATCTTCTCCGGTTCCGCACTGGCCGACGCCGACGAACTGCTCGCCCGGGTCAACGGGCAGCCCTCGATGCTCGGCGCGGACCTGGCCGAAGAGGTCAGCACCGAATCGCTGTACACCATCGAGCCCACCGGTGAACCGCGCTTCACCGTCGTCGCGGTCGACCTCGGCATCAAGACCAACACCCCGCGCATGTTCGCCCAGCGCGGCATGCGGGTGCACGTGGTGCCCTCGTCCGTTTCGCTGGACCAGATCCTGGAACTGAAGCCCGACGGGGTCTTTCTGTCCAACGGTCCCGGCGACCCGGCCACCCAGGACGGCGCGGTCGCGATCACCCAGAGTGTGCTGGAAAAGGGTCTGCCGTTGTTCGGCATCTGCTTCGGCAATCAGATCCTCGGCCGGGCCTTCGGCCGCAAGACCTACAAGATGAAGTTCGGTCACCGCGGCATCAATATCCCGGTCGTCGAGCACGAGACCGGCCGCATCTCGATCACCGCGCAGAACCACGGCTTCGCGCTGGAAGGCGAGATGGGGGAGCAGTTCGACACCCCGTTCGGTAAGGCCGAGGTCAGCCATGTCTGTGCGAACGACGGCACCGTCGAGGGTGTGCGTCTCGTCGACGGCCGCGCGTTCTCGGTGCAGTACCACCCGGAGGCCGCCGCCGGACCCCATGACGCCGCTTATCTCTTCGACCGTTTCGCCGGTCTCATGGAAGGAGCCTGATGCCTCGCCGCGAGGATCTCAAACATATCCTGGTGATCGGCTCGGGCCCGATCGTCATCGGCCAGGCCTGCGAATTCGACTACTCCGGCACCCAGGCGTGCCGGGTGCTGCGGGCCGAGGGCCTGCGGGTATCGCTGGTGAACTCCAACCCGGCGACCATCATGACCGACCCGGAGTTCGCCGATTCCACCTATGTGGAGCCGATTACCCCGGAGTTCGTCGAGAAGGTCATCGAAAAGGAGCGCCCCGATGCCATTCTCGCGACTCTTGGCGGGCAGACCGCGCTCAATACCGCTGTCGCCCTGCACGAGCGCGGTGTGCTGCAGAAGTACAACGTCGAGCTGATCGGCGCCGACTTCGAGGCCATCCAGCGTGGTGAGGACCGGCAGAAGTTCAAGGACATCGTCGCGAAGGTCGGCGGCGAGAGCGCCCGCTCCCGGGTCTGCCACACCATGGCCGAGGTCCGCGACACCGTTGCGGAACTGGGCTTTCCGGTGGTCGTGCGGCCGTCGTTCACCATGGGCGGCCTCGGCTCCGGCATGGCCTACAACGACCAGGATCTCGATCGCATCGCGGGCGGCGGCCTGGCCGCCTCGCCCACCGCGAACGTGCTCATCGAGGAATCGATCCTGGGCTGGAAGGAATACGAACTCGAGCTGATGCGTGACAGCCGCGACAACGTCGTGGTGGTCTGCTCGATCGAGAACGTGGACCCGATGGGCGTGCACACCGGTGATTCGGTCACCGTCGCGCCCGCCATGACGCTGACCGACCGCGAGTACCAGAAGCTGCGCGACCTCGGCATCGACATCCTGCGCGAGGTCGGTGTCGATACCGGCGGCTGCAATATCCAGTTCGCGGTGGACCCGGCCGACGGCCGTCTGATCGTCATCGAGATGAACCCGCGAGTCTCGCGTTCGTCCGCATTGGCCTCCAAGGCGACGGGTTTCCCGATCGCCAAGATCGCCGCCAAGCTGGCCATCGGCTACACCTTGGACGAGATCGTCAACGACATCACCAAGGAAACCCCGGCCTGTTTCGAGCCGACGCTGGACTATGTAGTGGTCAAGGCACCGCGGTTCGCGTTCGAGAAGTTCCCCGGCGCGGACCCCACCCTGACCACCACCATGAAGTCGGTCGGCGAGGCGATGTCGTTGGGCCGCAACTTCGCCGAGGCCCTCGGTAAGGTGCTGCGCTCGCTGGAGACCAAGGCCGCAGGTTTCTGGACCCAGGACGACGGCAAGTGGTCCGATGCCGAAGCCATCCTGGCGGATCTGCGCACCCCAACCGAGGGGCGCATCTATCAGGTCGAGCGCGCACTGCGGCTCGGCGCGAGCATCGAGGATGTGGCGCAGGCCTCCGGCATCGACCCCTGGTTCGTCGCCGAGGTGGCCGGCCTGGTCGAGCTGCGCCAGTCGGTCATCGACGCACCCGTGCTCGACGAGCCGCTGCTGCGTCGAGCCAAGCACTACGGCCTGTCCGACCGTCAGATCGCGGCGCTGCGACCGGAATTGGCGGGTGAGACCGGCGTGCGCGTACTGCGGCACCGGCTGGACATTCGTCCGGTCTTCAAGACGGTCGACACCTGCGCGGCTGAGTTCGAGGCCAAGACCCCGTACCACTATTCGACCTACGAGCTCGACCCCGCCGCCGAATCCGAGGTCGCGCCGCAGCGCGAGCGCGACAAGGTGATCATCCTGGGTTCGGGCCCGAACCGGATCGGCCAGGGCATCGAGTTCGACTACTCCTGTGTGCACGCGGCACAGACGCTGTCGCAGGCCGGGTATGAGACCGTCATGGTCAACTGCAACCCGGAGACCGTCTCCACCGACTACGACACCGCCGACCGGCTCTACTTCGAGCCGCTGACCTTCGAGGATGTGCTCGAGGTCTACCACGCCGAGACCGAATCCGGCACCGTCGCCGGCGTGATCGTGCAGCTCGGCGGACAGACCCCGCTGGGGCTGGCACAGCGCCTCACCGACGCCGGTGTCCCGGTGGTCGGCACCAGCGCCGCCGCCATCGACCTGGCCGAGGACCGCGGCGAATTCGGTGACGTGCTGGTCGCCGCCGGCCTGCCCGCGCCGAAGTACGGCACTGCGACCACCTTCGCCCAGGCCAAGAAGATCGCCGCGGGCATCGGCTACCCGGTGCTGGTGCGCCCGTCCTACGTGCTCGGCGGGCGCGGCATGGAAATCGTCTACGACGAGGGCTCGCTGGAGGGCTACATCTCCCGGGCCACCGAGCTCAGCCCCGAACATCCGGTGCTGGTCGACCGGTTCCTGGAAGACGCCATCGAGATCGACGTGGACGCGCTCTGCGACGGTGACGAGGTCTACCTCGGCGGTGTGATGGAGCACATCGAAGAGGCGGGCATCCACTCCGGCGACTCGGCCTGCGCGCTGCCGCCGATCACCCTGGGCCGCAGCGATATCGAGGCGGTGCGCCGGTCCACCATCGCGCTGGCCAAGGGTATCGGCGTCAAGGGCCTGCTCAATGTGCAGTATGCGCTCAAGGACGATGTGCTCTACGTGCTCGAGGCGAATCCCAGGGCGAGCCGGACGGTTCCGTTCGTCTCCAAGGCCACGGCGGTGCCGCTGGCGAAGGCGGCAGCGCGGATCACCATGGGCGCGACCATCGCCGAACTGCGCAAGGAGGGCATGCTGCCCAGCGAGGGCGACGGCGGTCATGTGCCGCTCGACGCCCCGGTCGCGGTGAAGGAAGCGGTCCTGCCGTTCCATCGGTTCCGCAAGGCCGACGGCAGCGGCGTGGATTCACTGCTCTCGCCGGAGATGAAGTCCACCGGTGAGGTGATGGGCATCGACGCCGATTTCGGCACCGCGTTCGCCAAGAGCCAGGCCGCCGCCTACGGCTCGCTGCCGACCGAGGGCACCGTATTCGTCTCGATCGCCAACCGGGACAAGCGGGCCATGGTCTTCCCGGTCAAGCGCCTCCACGACCTCGGCTTCCGCATCCTGGCCACCGAGGGCACCGCGGAAATGCTGCGCCGCAACGGAATTCCCTGCGAACAGGTGCGCAAGCACTCGGAGGAGGGTCCGGCCGACCAGCCGACCATCGTCGAGCAGATCCGTGACGGCGAGGTCGACATGGTGTTCAACACCCCGTACGGCAATTCGGGGCCGCGCATCGACGGCTACGAAATCCGCACTGCGGCGGTCGGGGTGAACATCCCGTGTATCACCACGGTGCAGGGTGCGGCTGCCGCCGTGCAGGGCATCGAGGCGACCATCACCGGCGGGATCGGGGTGCGTTCCCTGCAGGAACTGCATTCGGTGCTGCGTGGCTGAGGCGGCGATGACCGACGAAGGAGCCGATATGCTGCATCGAATCGGGCACAAGAAGGCGTTCGGGAGCCGATTGCAGCACGCCATGCGGCATTTCGGCCCCCTGTGCGTCGGTATCGATCCGCATCCCGGCCTGCTCGAATCGTGGGGTCTCACCGACGATGTCGACGGCGTCGAGAAGTTCGCCGAGATCTGCGTCGAGGCCTTCGACGGCCGAGTCGCGCTGATCAAGCCGCAGGTCGCCTTCTTCGAGCCGTACGGTTCCGGTGGGATCGCGGTGCTGGAGCGCACGATCGAGGTGCTGCGGGCCTCGGGCACCCTGGTGCTGGCCGATGCCAAGCGGGGCGATATCGGCTCCACCATGGATGCTTACGCGCGTGCCTGGCTCGGTGACGGTCCGCTCGGATCGGATGCCGTGACCGCATCGCCGTACCTTGGATTCGGTTCCCTCGCACCGGCTTTGACGCTGGCCGAGGCCAACGGCCGCGGTGTGTTCGTACTCGCCGCCACCTCGAATCCCGAAGGGGCGCAGGTACAACTCGCACACGGCGGCGACGGTCGCACGATCGCCCAGACCATGGTCGACGCGGCGGCGCAGTGTAATGCGGGGCAGGAGTTCGGTTCGGTGGGTGTCGTCGTCGGCGCCACCCTCACGCAGGTCCCCGACCTTTCCGCCCTGAACGGGCCGATCCTGATGCCCGGCGTCGGGGCCCAGGGCGGCGGGGGGGAAACCATCCGTGGCCTGGTCTGCGAGCAGATGCTGCACGCCGTGGTACCGGCCGCGTCCCGCGAGGTGCTGGGTGCCGGACCGTCGGTCTCGGCACTGCGTGCCAAGTTGAGTGCGCTGCAGGAGGAGTTCGCCTTCCTGCGGCGATGACGCGGGTTGCGATGGACCGGCGCTTCGGCGTCGGTCCATTTCGCGTTTCGGGGCGGGGAGTTCCATTGAGCGTGGCGCAGACGCCCATGTCTGGTGGCTGTGTGCCCTGCTGCGTCGATTTCGCGGCGCTGGGGCGTTCCCGGTTGCGTCGTGCGGTTCGGAACGGCCCAGGAGGACGCTGAACGGCACACGGTGCCGCGGTCGTGTGAGCCCGCCGGTCGATGCCCCGAATCGGGCCGGAATCCGTCGAAACCTGCCCCGACACGCGCAAGGACGACGCGACACGCGGAAAATTCCTAGAAACTTCCAGGTCGGACAAGTGACCGGTTGCTGGCGCGATGCGGCTGGTTGCGGCAACCATTCCGCTAACGTGCGGAATCCATGAAAACGCCCTGCTAGCGGGGCATTTCGCGATATCGGCGGTAGGATCACCGCAGCGATCGACGCGCTGTGCGCATCCCGCCGGGAACGCCCCTACGACATCGGCGAATCATGCGCTGACCTGGGGGGTGGGTTCGCAATCGAGCAACGTCGTGGGTACGGTCGCTGAGACTGCTGGGTTACCGGCAGGAGTTGATGCAATGAACGATGAGACGGAGGAACCGTGGCCCTTCCCCAGCTGACTGACGAGCAGCGCGCCGCTGCTTTGGAGAAGGCGGCTGCCGCTCGCCGTGCTCGGGCGGAGCTCAAGGAGCGCCTGAAGCGTGGCGGCACCGACCTGAAGCAGGTCCTCACCGATGCCGAATCCGACGAGATTCTCGGCAAGATGAAGGTGTCGGCGCTGCTGGAGGCCCTGCCCAAGGTGGGCAAGGTCAAGGCGGCGGAGATCATGAGCGAGCTGGAGATCGCCCCCACCCGGCGTCTGCGCGGACTGGGTGATCGGCAGCGCAAGGCGCTGCTCGCCCGATTCGACTTCGCCTGACCACCAAGGTGGTCGAACACACGCGGAAGGGTCGACTGGTTGTACTGGTCGGCCCCTCGGCCGTGGGTAAGTCGACCGTGGTCCGTTGCGTCCGCGAGCGACTTCCCCAACTGGTCTTCAGCGTGTCGGCGACTACTCGGGCCCCCCGGCCCGGAGAGATCGACGGCCGCGACTACCGGTTCGTGTCCCGGGAGGAGTTCGACGCCATGATCACGGCGGGCGAGCTCCTCGAGTGGGCTGACATTCATGGGGGACTACAGCGCTCCGGCACCCCGGCCCAACCGGTGCGTGACGGGCTCGCCGCCGGCCTACCGGTGCTCGTCGAGGTCGACCTCGAGGGCGCGCGGTCGGTACGCAAGGCGATCCCGGAGGCACTGCTGGTATTCCTCGCCCCGCCCAGCTGGGAGGAATTGGTATCCCGGCTGACCTCGCGCGGCACCGAATCACCCGAAGTGATCGCCCGCAGGTTGGAAACCGCCAGGACCGAATTGGCGGCCTGTGACGAGTTCGACATCGTCATAGTGAACGACGAGGTGACCAGCGCCTGTGAGCAGTTGGTATCGTTGTTCGTTAGCACAAATTCGAGTTCGTGACCCCGCGATCCCGAATTCGGCCCCAGTCCTGAAGAACCCGAGCCACGCAGGAGCCTTCTCAGTGAGCAGTTCGGACATCAAGCCCGTTCCCGCATACGACACTCCGATCGGCCTGACCAACCCGCCGATCGACGAGCTGCTGGAGCGCACCTCGTCCAAGTACGCGCTGGTCATCTACGCGGCCAAGCGGGCGCGTCAGATCAACGACTACTACAACCAGCTCGGCGACGGCATCCTCGAGTACGTCGGCCCGCTGGTCGAACCGGGTCTGCAGGAGAAGCCGCTATCGGTCGCGATGCGTGAGATCCACTCCGACCTGCTCGAGCATTCCGAAGGCGAGTAGGAAACCCGCTCGTGTTCGTCGCAGTCCGAGGTCCCCGCGCCAGCGGGGACGATCCAGCCGGAGGCGTAGTAACCACCCGGATGGTCGTCATTCTCCCCGTATATGCGGGGATCAGCGAGCCGGAGGCGTAGTGAGCACACGGATCGTCGTCGGCGTCGGCGGAGGGATCGCCGCGTATAAGGCCTGCTCGATCGTGCGCCGGTTCACCGAGACCGGGCACCAGGTTCGGGTGATCCCCACCGAGTCGGCGCTGCAGTTCGTCGGCAAGGCAACTTTCGAGGCACTGTCCGGTAATCCGGTGCACACCGATGTGTTCACCGACGTGCCCGAGGTGCCGCATGTGCGGTTGGGCCAGGAGGCGGACCTCGTGGTCATCGCCCCGGCGACCGCCGATCTGATGGCGCGTGCGGCACAGGGCCGCGCCGACGATCTACTCACCGCCACGCTGCTGACGGCCCGATGTCCGGTGTTGTTCGCGCCCGCGATGCATACCGAGATGTGGGAGCATCCGGCGACCATCGCCAATGTCGCGACGCTGCGCGCGCACGGTGCAATCGTCATGGAACCCGCGTCGGGCCGGTTGACCGGCGCCGATACCGGTCCCGGCCGGTTGCCCGAGCCCGAGGAGATCTTCGGGCTCGCGACGCTGCTGCTGGAGCGCGCCGACGCCATTCCGCGTGATCTGGCAGGCCGTCGCGTGGTGATCACCGCGGGCGGCACCAGGGAACCGCTGGATCCGGTGCGTTTCCTCGGCAATCGCAGCTCCGGCAAGCAGGGCTACGCGCTCGCACGGGTCGCCGCGCAGCGCGGCGCGCATGTGACGTTGATCGCGGGCAACACCATCGAGATGGCCGCACCGGCCGCCGTCGACCTGGTGCACATCACCACCGCCGAACAGCTCAAGACCGCCGTCGAGAAGCACGCGCTCGGCGCGGACGCGGTGATCATGGCCGCGGCCGTCGCCGACTTCCGGCCGACCACGGTGGCCGCCGCCAAGATCAAGAAGGGCGCAAACGAGCCCGACGTGATCCCGCTCACCAAGACCGACGACATCCTCGCCGGACTGGTCCAGTTGCGGCGCGACGGTCAGCTACCCGGCACCGCGATCGTCGGCTTCGCCGCCGAGACCGGTGACGAGCAAGGTGATGTGCTCGCGCACGCGCGCGCCAAATTGGCGCGCAAGGGCTGTGACCTGCTGGTCGTGAACGCGGTCGGCGAAGGCAAGGCGTTCGAGGTCGATACCAACGACGGCTGGCTACTCGGTGCCGACGGCACCGAGCAGGCGCTCGACCACGGGTCGAAGGCGTTGCTGGCGAGTCGAGTGCTGGACGCGCTCGGTCCGCTGTTGCGCTGAGACCCCTTGTGGCGATTGGATTGGTAGGGCATCGCGTCCATTATTGGGCGTCGATGCGAAAACACTGCTGAGGCGATGACTACGCTGGTCGATTGATCGCGCCAGACTGGTTGGATGTGTTGGAGGCTGGAGCCCCGGCCCGACACGCCGATGATTCGAATAGTCTGAGACAGTTGCGTGCTGCAACACCCATCGCGTCAGTGGTTTGGAATAGTCTGAGATGAAGGGTTGTGCGGTGGCGACATCGCGTTACTGTCGCAACCCGACACGAGTAACCCGTTGAGGGAGAGGGAAGAACTGTGCCCACGTCCGGCAGCCGCCTATTCACCAGTGAGTCCGTGACCGAAGGTCATCCGGACAAGATCTGTGACGCCATCAGCGATTCCATCCTCGACGCACTGCTGGCGGAAGACCCGCGCAGCCGAGTGGCGGTGGAAACCCTCGTCACCACCGGTCAGGTCCATGTCGCCGGCGAGGTGACCACCTCGGCGTATGCGGATATCCCGAAGATCGTTCGCGAGAAGGTCCTGGAGATCGGATACGACTCGTCCGCAAAGGGTTTCGACGGAAACTCCTGCGGTGTGAACATCGCGATCGGCGCGCAGTCGCCGGATATCGCACAGGGCGTGGACACCTCGCACGAGGCGCGCACCGCCGGATCCGATGACGAGATCGAGCGGCAGGGCGCGGGTGACCAGGGCCTGATGTTCGGCTACGCGACCACCGAAACCCCCGAGTTGATGCCGTTGCCGATCTCGTTGGCGCACCGGCTCTCCCGCCGCCTGACCGAGGTGCGCAAGTCGGGCGTGCTGCCGTACCTGCGCCCGGACGGCAAGACCCAGGTCACCATCGAGTACGACGGTGACCGTCCGGTTCGCCTCGATACGATCGTCATCTCCACCCAGCACGCGGCCGATATCGACCTGGACAACCTGCTCGCCCCCGATATCCGCGAGAAGGTCGTCGACGCGGTGCTCGCCGATCTCGATCTGCCCACGCTGGACGTTTCCGATATCCGGCTGCTGGTCAACCCGACCGGCAAGTTCGTGCTCGGCGGTCCGATGGGCGATGCGGGCCTGACCGGCCGCAAGATCATCGTCGACACCTACGGCGGCATGGCCCGCCACGGCGGCGGCGCGTTCTCCGGTAAGGATCCGTCGAAGGTCGACCGCTCGGCCGCCTACGCCATGCGCTGGGTCGCCAAGAATGTCGTCGCGGCCGGACTCTCCGACCGTGTCGAGGTGCAGGTCGCCTACGCCATCGGCAAGGCCGCGCCGGTCGGTCTGTTCGTCGAGACCTTCGGCACGGAGAAGGTCGACCCGGCGCGCATCGCCACGGCCATCACCGAGGTCTTCGACCTGCGCCCCGGCGCGATCATCCGCGATCTCGACCTGCTGCGCCCGATCTACGCGCCGACCGCCGCATACGGCCACTTCGGCCGCACCGACGTCGACCTGCCGTGGGAGCACACCGACCGCGCGGATAAGCTGCGCGCGGCCGTCGGACTGTAGGAGATAGCTGGCTATGGATACGTCGACCTGCCGTGGGAGGCTCTGCCTGATGCGTGCGGATAAGCTGCGCGCGGCCGTCGGCCGGTAGGTAATTCGGGCCCGCGTGCACGAATCCACAGCGGACCTCACCGCCGCTCCCGCGGACCTGTCCGCGGGAGCGGCGACAGCAGCGGGACACCCCATCGCACGGGTGCTCCCGCTGCTCTCACCCGCGCACCTCGACCGCGACTTCGACTACCTGGTCCCCCCGGAGTTGGACGCTATCGCCCAGCCCGGTGTTCGAGTGCGTGTCCGTTTCGCGGGCCGCCTGGTCGACGGCTATCTCCTCGCCCGCCTCGCGCACAGCGACCACACCGGCAAACTGGTGAAACTCGAACGCGTGGTGTCCCCCGAACGAGTCCTCACTCCAGAAATCCTCCGCCTCGCCACCACCGTCGCCACCCGCTACGCGGGCACCCGCTCCGACGTCCTGCGCCTGGCCATCCCACCCCGCCACGCCCGCACGGAGAGTGCGGACGCGAAGAAGGCGATGAAATCTGCAGGGGCAGAAGATGATACGGCCGAAGTGTCGACACGGCGTGCCGATTCTGCCCAAGCTGCGGCAGAGCGTGCCGATACGGCGTCGACATCCTCGGCTGAATCGGATACTGCCCGCGCCTCGACCTCGAACATCCGCGCCGCCAGTTCCGCAAAGTCGCGCGCTGCACCGCCGAATCGTACTCACGCGGCCGCCGAGTCCGGGGCCCCCGCAGTGGCAACATATTCCGCGGAATTTGTTGCCGACGAGACAGCGGCGCAAGCCGACACGGCTGATACCCAAGCGCATTTGCCCAATCCGGCCACCATTGCCGAGGCGGCTGAGCGTGGTGGATCGGGCGATCTGGCACCGGCCGGTTCGGGCGGGGCTGTGGGTGTTGGGGTGGCTGAGGCTGCGTCGCGGTCGTCGGGATCATCCGCTGGCAACGCGACTGTGCAGGCAGACGCAGAGGCGCATTCGTCTGAACCGACCGTCAACACCGCCGCGGCACTTCAACATGGCGTATCGAGCGGCCGTTCCTCGATCGATTCGGCACTAGCCGGCTCCGGAGAAACGGCGGCCGTCGTGGCCGCACCGTGCTCCTCGGAATCGTCATCCGTCGCTCCGGTTGTGCGTGCCGACGCGGATGGCGCGCAAGTGCATCCGCCCGGGGCCGCTGCGGGCATCGACTCGCGGCAGCTCGGGTCCAGCAGCGGTGCTTCGGCGACCAGAGGCGCGACTTCCGTCGCGGCCGCGCCCATTTCGGCGGTACCACTGATAGCGGCCGGTCCCTCAGTCGCGCTGGCTGGTGCGGATGGCGCGACCGTTTCGGGTAGTGATACGGACAGCGCACAATGGCATTTGCCCGAGGACGCGGACGTCGTGCGGCGGCAGCTCGGGTCGTGCGGCGGCGCTTCAATGACCGAGAGCGCGACATCCGCTGCGAACCAGCCTGTTTCAGTGCCGTCTCCGGCGGCGCCGTTGGCCGTCGATCCCGCAGTTGTGCTGGGTGGTTCGGGTGGTGCTGCGGATGGCGCGCCCGGTTCGGGTGGCGATACGGACAGCGCACAAGTGCATTCGCCCGAGGATGTGAGTGTCGTGCGGCGGCCCGGGACGGGTGGCGGTGCCTCGGTGACCGGAACCGCGACATCCGCTGCGGCCTTGCCTGTTTCATCGACGTCTTCGGTGGTGTCGTCGACTTCCTATTACGCGGCACTGGCTGGTTCGGTTGGTGCTGAGGGCGGTGTGGCTGGATCGGACGATGCCGTGGACGACGCGGCTGATTCCGTCGGGGTTGTAGGTGAGGCTGCGGGTTCGAGTGGTGCTGCGGGCGGCGCGGCTGGATCGGGCCGCGTCGCGGGTGGCATGGCTGGTTTTGTTGGCGGTGTGGGCGGGTCGGCTGGTTCGGGTGGTGCTTCCGGTGATGCGGCCGGGTCGGGCGATGCTGTGGGCGGTCCGGCTGGTTTTGTTGGCGGTGTGGGTGAGGCTGCGGGCTCGAGTGATGCTGCGGGCGGCGCCGATGGTTCGGGCGGCGTTGTGGCGGTGCATTCGGTCGGTCTCGGTGAGGGGGCTGGTGGCGCATCGGTGGGTGGATCCGGTGCGGCAGTGGGGGATTCGCGTGCTGCCATGACGGCGGGTGTTGGCGCCAGCGGTACAGCCCAGGGGGCAAAAGTCGCTGGCGAATCTGGTGGTCGGGCCGGGGTGGAGTTGGGGGCGTGGGAGCGGTATGTGCATGGGGGGGCGTTTGTGGGGGCGTTGGGGGAGGGGAAGGGTGTGCGGGCGGGTTGGCAGGCGGTGCCGGGGGAGGAGTGGGCGCGGCGGTTGGCGGAGTTGGCGGCGGTGGTTGCCGGGCGGGGGCAGAGTGCGATTCTGATGGTGCCGGATCAGCGTGATCTGGATCGGGTGTTGGCGGAATGTGTTCAGCTGGTGGGGGATTCGGCGGTGGGGTTGGCGGCGGGGTTGGGGCCCGCGGCACGGTATCGGCGGTGGCTCGCGGCGTTGCGGGGGACCGCGCGGGTGATCGTCGGAACGCGGAGTGCGGTGTTCGCGCCCGCGCGTGATCTCGGGTTGATCGCGATCTGGGACGACGGGGACGACACCTATGCCGAGCCGCGTGCACCTTATCCGCACGCGCGGGAAGTCGCGATGCTGCGGGCGCACGAGACCGGGGCGGCATTCGTGGCGGGGGGATTTGCGCGGACGGCGGAGATTCAGGCGGTGGTCGATTCGGGATGGGCGCACGATCTGGTCGCCGACCGTGCTGTGGTGCGCAAGTTTTCGCCGCGGATCAGTGCGCCGGGCGACTCCGATATCGCGATGGAGCGTGATCCCGTCGCGCGGGCCGTTCGCATTCCCGCCGTCGGATACGCGGCGGCGCGTTCGGCGTTGACGGAAGGCGCGGCGGTGCTGGTGCAGGTGCCGCGGCGCGGCTACATCCCGGCGCTCGCCTGTGCGAAATGTCGTACGCCCGCACGATGTCGGCACTGCAACGGCCCACTTGCCCTGCCGGACGGGCGGGCCGGACATCGCGGCGAAACCGCGCACAGTCCCGCGTGCCGCTGGTGCGGCATCACCGAGGCCGCATTCCGTTGTCCGGCCTGTGCTTCCCGTGCGCTGCGCGCGGTGGTGATCGGGGCGACCCGCACCGCTGAGGAACTCGGTCGCGCGTTTCCCGGCGTGCCGATCCGAGGGTCCAGCGGCGGCGCGGTGCTCGATTCGGTGGAACCGGGCCCGCAGGTGATCGTCGCGACCGTCGGCGCCGAACCGGTGCTGCCCGGTGGCTACGGTGTCGCGCTGCTGCTCGACGGCTGGGCGTTGCTCAGCCGCGCGGACCTGCGCGCCGCCGAGGACACACTGCGCCGCTGGATGTCGGCCGCCACTCTGGTCCGCAACCACGGCCAGGTCATCGTCATGGCTGAACCTTCGCTGCCCACGGTTCAGGCGCTGTTGCGGTGGGATCCGCTCGGACACGCCCGCGCCGAGGTGGCGAGTCGAGCCGAGGTCGGCTTCCCGCCCGCCGTTCGCATGGCCGCCATCGACGGCACCTCGGCGTCCATCGCCGAATTGCTCTCCGCCGCAAAGCTTCCGGATAGTGTCGACCTCCTCGGCCCGGTCCCACTGCCGCCCGGCGCCCGCAAACCCTTCGACGGCGGCGATTCCCCCGCCGAAGTCGAACGCATGCTCCTGCGCGTCAACCGCACCTCCGGCGCCGCCCTCGCCCGCGCCCTCACCGCCGCCCAAGCCATCCGCAGCACCCACCGCTCCGACGCCCCCCTCCGCGTCCAAATCGACCCCGTCGACATCGGCTGACCCCACCTCAGGCCACGCCGCAAACCACTAGATCCGCTCGCGGCCCTGACTGCGCGACACTCCCGGCGGACGTGCCGACTGATCTTGGCAGCGTCATGTTGCATCGTTCCGTTGGTCGTCGATGGATGTCCAGCAGTTGCCGTGCACAAGGCAGACGCTGTGCGACTCGGTGAGGTTTGTCTGCGCGATTTGCGGCGGATGCGCCAACTTGTGGCGGCCGAGCGTGGTGCGGTGCGCGCTGTGGTTGAGTGGGACAATGATGAGCAACTCGCTTCGCACCGTCGCGACCATCTGCCTTGCGGTTGCCGCCGCTGGAGTATGTGCGGCACCGGCAGGTGCTGATCCTGGGCAGTCCGAGCTATCGCTGAGCGTCAGCAAAGGGGAGGCGCAGAGTCCGACGGCGGAGCAGGTCACGCTGACGTGTGATCCAGCGGGCGGTAGCCACCCCGCGTCGGTCGAGGCGTGCGCCGCGCTGGCGACCTCGGGCGGCGCATTCGACAAACTCGCCGGTGATCCCGGCGTCTTCTGCACGAAGATCTACGACCCGGTCACCGCGACCGCCGCCGGTACATGGCGCGGCCAAAACTTCCAGTGGCAGAGAACCTTCGGCAATACCTGCGAGTTGCGCGCCGCCACCACCCCGGTCTTCGACTTCGTCACCAGCTGACACACGCAACAAAGGCCGGGATAGCCGCGCGCCCCTGATCGCGCCGTACCCACGCTGGCGCATATCCACTGGTCGCCGCGCATAGGTTGTGCACACCTGTGCGCGGTGATCGAACGGTGTCCGAGCCAGCGGGCCGCCTTCCGTGAGCACGGCTCCATGGGGCGGCGAGAATGATCCTTACGGCGCCGAATTCAGGCGTCGGACCGACGGGCGGCCCGAAACCGGCGAGGCCATCGATGCGTTGAAGCGGCCCCGGCGCGCGGTGTCCGAAAAGAAACCGCTCGTAGTGGATGAACTGGACGAAAAGCTGGTCGCCCGCGGCGCTGATGTGCGAGATCGTAAGGGCGAGTGGCAGATTCGGATCGGTAGCCGCCCGAGCTGACCAGATCGGCGATCGGGGCCAGCGCCGCCACGTGGTGCTGGCCCCGATCGCCTGGCGGGCGTTGCCGACCGCGCTCCCCGTCGACGCCGATCAGCCGAAGATCGCGCGATTGCGTTGCGCCCATTCGGCATATGATGTCGCGGGTCGCCCGAGAACACGCTCCACATCCGAACTGACCTGCCGCTCAGTGGGTGTCGGCGTGCCGATGATGTCCAGCGTGCCGTCGGCGACGTCCTCGGGCATGAATCGCAGCATTCCGGTCCTGGCCTGCTCCCGAGTCAACTCGACGAAACGCAACGAAGTATCCAGGGCCGCCGCGATGATGTCGGCTTGCTCGCGTGGACTGATCGCGGCGGGTCCGGTCAGCTCGTAGGTCGTGCCGGAATGCCCTACTGTGCGCAGCACATTCGCCGCGACCTCGGCGATATCGACAGGATCGATCGCAGGCAACGCCACATCCGCGAACGGCGCGGCAATTACCCCATCGGCACGGATGGACTCGATCCAGGCAAAGGTGTTGGAGAAGAATCCGGTGGGTCGCAGAATTGTCCAGTCCAGGTCGGACTGCTGGATGGCCGTCTCGAACGCATGCAAGCGGGCGTGTGAGGCCAGACCGGGCCGCGTACCGGTGGCCTGGGACGACAGCAACACCAGCCTTTTGACCCCGCCCGCCGCGGCGACATCGAGGAAACGTTCCGGGTCCGGGCCGGTAACCAACTGCGGTCCGGTGAGGAGCAGGAAGAGCGCGTCGGCGTTTTCGACTGCGGGGGAGAGGCTGCCCGGGTCGGCGAGATCCGCGCGCTCATGCCGAACACCATCCGGTAGCGCGACGTCCTGGTTGCCGCGGGATACGGCGGTCACCTGCTCGCCCGCCGCGGCGAGATGCTGCACAAGGGTGCGTCCGATATTGCCGGTCGCTCCGGTCACTACGATCACGTTCACTCCTGAGTTAGTTGGCTGACTAAATGAACGTAGCCGAAGAGTCGACGGCTTGTCTATAGTTAGTTGTGTGACTAACTCAGTCGAAGGTCGGCGCACGCCGCCCAAGGCGGGCAAGCGCGAACGCCTCGCCGCCGCTGCCGCCCAGGTCTTCCATGAGCAGGGCGTCGAGAAGACGACGATCGCCGATATCGCGCGGGCCGCCGAGGTCCCGGTCGGCAATGTCTACTACTACTTCAAGACCAAGGATCAGCTGGTCGAGGCCGCGCTCGGCGCGCACGCGCAGACGCTGCGGGAACTCATTGCGGCGCTGGAGCAATACGATGACCCGCGGCAGCGGCTGCAGGCGCTGGTGCGCGGCTGGGTCGACCAGCGTGACCGCGCGGCGCAATTCGGTTGTCCCACTGGGACTTTAGCCTCGGAACTGGGCAAACGTATGGACGGGCTGGATCAGGCGGCGGCTGGTATCCGCGCATTGCTCGACTGGATCGAGCTGCAGTTCACGGCAATGGGCCGCGCCGACGCGGGGGAACTCGCCGTGGCACTGTTCGCGGCCTATCAGGGAATCTCGTTGCTCACCAACACTTTCCGTGATCCGGAACTGATGGTCACCGAGGGGCGTCGTTTGGTGCGCTGGATCGATTCGCTTGCGTCATAGCGGTTTCGATGGCCCGCCGCATCGAGGCATCGGTGCGGGTACGGTCGTCAACCATGCAAACGAGGAGATCGACGGCACCGGGGCTATTCTACAAGGCATAACAGCGTTATGAGACGAGGGGTCGTCATGGGCAACCGATATCTCGAGGGCGGATTCGCCCCGCTCCAGCAGGAATACACGCTCACCGAACTGCCGGTCGCCGGGACTATCCCGGACCATCTGAACGGCCGGTATCTCCGCAATGGCCCCAACCCGATCGGCGAGATCGATCCCGACCTCTACCATTGGTTCTCCGGCGACGGCATGGTGCACGGCATCCGGATCCGCGACGGTAAAGCCGAGTGGTATCGCAACCGCTGGGTGCGTGGCCCGGAAACCGTTGTGGCGCTGGGGGAACCGCCGATTCTCGGCTATCGGGGCCCGTCCGGGATCGGCGCGAATACGAATGTGATCGGACATGCGGGCCGCACCCTCGCACTGGTCGAGGCGGGCATCAAATGCTATGAGCTCACCGACGAACTGGACACCGTGGGAGTCTGCGACTTCGACGGCACCATTACCGGCGGCTACACCGCCCATCCCCAGCGCGACCCGGATACCGGTGAATTGCATGCGGTCTCGTACTCCTTCGGCCGCGGCAACAAGGTCCAATACTCGGTGATCGGGGTCGACGGACGGGCGCGGCGCTCGGTCGATATCGAGGTCGCGGGCGTGACGATGATGCACGATTTCTCGCTGACCGAGAAGTATGTGGTCTTCTACGATCTGCCGGTCACCTTCGACGCGCGCGCGGGCGCGGAGATGATGGTGCCGCGCGGACTGCGACTTCCGGTACGCCTCTTGCTCTCCGCCTTGATCGGGCGCATTCGGATACCGGATCCGGTGCGCGCGCAAGAAGTGACCAAGGTGTCGAGGGACCGCCGGCTCCCCTTCAGCTGGAACCCGAAGTACCAGGCGCGCATCGGTGTGATGCCCCGAGACGGCGACAATGCCGACGTGCGCTGGTTCGATATCGAGCCCTGCTACGTCTTCCATCCGATGAACGCCTACGACGACGGCAACACCATCGTCCTCGATGTGGTGCGACATCCGAAGATGTTCGACACCGAGCGCCGCGGGCCCTATGAAGGTCCGCTGCCGCACCGGGTTCCGGCGGGCTTCCACGGGAATTGGGTACCGACGACAAGTTCCTAGCCGATGCCGTCACCATGGGCCGCACATCAGCCGATGTGCGGCCCATTCGTTTGTCCGACTCGTCGGTTCGTGATGGCCGCCACCCTTGCGCTCGATGCATTGCCGATATATCGTCGATAACGTGAGAAACATACGAGAGCCCAAGGAGGCTGACATGGAAAACATCGAATACGGAGCATTCAGAGGTCGTGGCCGCTGGCACAAGCCGGCGCATGACGAGGGTGACGCGGGTCGTCGGCAGCATCGCCGCGGCGGGCGGCACGGATTCGGACCCGAGTTCGGACCGGGCTTCGGTCCTGGTTTCGGACCCGGCTTCGGTCCTGGTTTCGGACGTGGGCGCGGCCGCGGTGGCCGGGGCAGGCGCGGTGACGTGCGTGCCGCGGTGCTGTTGCTGCTCACCGAGCGCCCGATGCACGGTTATGAGCTGATCCAGCAGATCAAGGAGCGCAGCGACGATGTCTGGCGCCCGAGCCCGGGATCGATCTACCCCGCGCTCTCGCAGCTCGAGGACGAGGGGCTGCTGCTCATCGAGAAGGTCGCCGGTCGCAAGACCGCGAAGCTCACCGACGCGGGCGAGGCCTACGTCAGCGAGCATCGTGACGAACTCGGCGATCCCTGGGCGGAGGTCAAGGAAGACGTCGGCACCCAGGCGATGGATCTGCGGGCGCTCATCGGACAGCTGATGGGTGCGGCCGCTCAGGTCGCCGCGGCGGGTACACCACAGCAGGCGACACGCGCTGCCGAGGTGCTCACCGAGGCCCGCAAGGCGCTTTACCGCATTCTCGCCGAGGATGACGCCCCCGAAAAGTAAGGGCACTGTGAAACGCCGCCCGAGCGTGCGGTTTTCGCGCCGATCGGGTAGATCATTGTGATATGGAACAGCCGAGCGGGTCGTGGGGTTGGGGTAGTTCACAGTTCGGACGGGTGGTGTCCGCCGGTGTCTTGGCCGGAGCCGTGTTCTTCGGCTCCGGCGCGGCGCCGATAGCGAGCGCCGAACCGGTCGAAACCGCGCCGGTGAGCGCGGAAATCGCCGGATACCGGCCACCGGATATCCCCACCCAGCCCGGCCCCGCCCAGCCGGACCACCTGGCCGCCGCGACCTATCAGAGGACGCACAAGAACGCGGTTCCGATCGGTGCCAACAATTTCGACTGCAAGCCGACCGCGGCGCATCCCCGCCCGGTCATCCTGGCGCACGGCACCGATTCCACGGCCTATTCCGACTGGTCGGCCATCGGGCCGCAGATCACGGCGCTCGGCTTCTGCGTCTTCGCCCTCAACTACGGCGGCGCGCCGGGCAAGGACACCTACGGCACCGAGGACATCGTGATGAGCGCCTATCAGGTCGGCGCTTTCGTCGACCAGGTGCTGGCCGCGACCAACGCCACCCAGGTCGATCTCGTCGGATTCTCCCAGGGCGCCAATGTGACTCGCTACTACGTCAACAAGCTCGGCGGCGCGCCGAAGATCGGTCAGTGGATCGGCCTGGCGTCCCCGAGCTACGGCGGGGTGATGTACGGACTGGTGCCGGTGGCGCAGGCTATTCCGGGTGCACTGCAGGCCTTCTCGATGGTCACCTCGCTCGCGGCGGTGCAGCAGGTGCAGGGTTCGCCGGTGATGGTCGAGCTCAACGCGGGCGGCGACACCGTGCCGGGCCCGCACTACGTGACCATCGGCAGCCGGGTCGACGAGATGATCCAGCCGTTCAGCAATATCGCATTGCACGGTCCGAGTGTGGAGAACATCGCGCTGCAGGATGTCTGCGCGGCCGATGAGACCGGTCACTTCCACATGGTCTACGACCCGTTGGTCCAGGAACTGCTGCTGCAGGCGCTTGATCCGGCGCACGCTCCCACGCCGACGTGTCGTGCGGTGCCGCTCGGCACCGGCATTCCCGAGGTCATCATCGCCGGACATTCCTGATCGCCGGGGCTCGGGCGGCCGGGCGGAGGTTTCGACACCCCGCCCGGACCGCACTGGAGTTCTACCAGTTTTGGGCCCTTCGGTCGGGGAGATCGGTGTGAACGGTGTCGCTCACTAGAATGAATCGACCGTGTTCATCGTTTTCGGGAGCTGCCGCCGTGACCATTCAGCCCGTTCGCCTGTTCGGCGATCCTATTCTGCGTTCGCGTGCGGCGGAGGTCACCGCATTCGATCGTGAGCTGCGGCAGCTGGTCACCGACCTGACCGACACCATGCACGACGACGGTGGGGTCGGTATGGCGGCGCCGCAGATCGGGGTCGGTCTGCGGGTTTTCGTCTATGACACCGAGGACGCCAAGGGACATTTGATCAATCCGACCTACACCGTGGTGGGCGAGGAGGAGCAGGTGGGGCCCGAGGGCTGCCTGTCGATTCCCGGCTTGCGCTACGACACGCGGCGGGCGCTGCGAGTGCGGGCCTCCGGTGTCGATTTCGATGGCAAGCCGGTCGAGTTCGCGGCCGAGGGGCTGCTGGCCCGTTGCGTGCAGCACGAGACCGACCATTTGGATGGCGTGTTGTTCATCGATCGCCTGGATCCGGCGCAACGCAAGGAGGCGATGCGCACCATTCGCGAATCCGATTGGTTCAGCGCGGGTATCACCGTGCGCAGTTCGCGTGCGCTCGGGTCGAGTGAGGCTGGACTGTTCGGACGGGGTCGCTGATGCGCATCGTGTTCGCGGGTACACCCGAACCGGCGGTGCCGTCGCTGCGGCGCTTCATCGATTCGGCGCGGCACGAGGTGGTCGCGGTGCTGACGAGGCCCGATGCCATCGCCGGGCGCGGGCGCAAGGTGCAGCGTTCGCCGGTCGGGCAGCTGGCCGATGAACACGGGATTCCGGTGCTGACACCCAAGCGTCCCGCCGAGCCCGAGTTCATCGAGCAGCTCACCGCATTGGCCCCGGACTGCTGTCCGGTGGTCGCCTACGGTGCGCTGCTGCCGCAGCAGCTGCTCGACATTCCACGCTTCGGCTGGATCAACCTGCACTTCTCGCTGCTGCCCGCATGGCGCGGCGCGGCGCCGGTGCAGGCGGCGATCGACGCGGGTGACGAGATCACCGGTGCGTCCACCTTCCAGATCGAAGCGGGCCTGGACACCGGACCGATCTTCGGTGTGGTGACCGAGAAGATCGCGGTGACCGATACGGCGGGCGCTTTGCTCGACCGACTCTCCGACAGTGGCGCACTGCTGCTGGAGCGGACCGTCGATGGCGTGGAAGACGGGACACTGCATGCGGTTGCGCAGTCCCACGACGGCATCTCCTACGCACCCAAGGTGCCGGTCGAGGCCGGGCACATCCGCTGGGACCAGCCCGCGCTGGCCATCAACCGCCGTATCCGGGCGGTGACTCCGGCTCCCGGCGCGTGGACCGAGGTGAACGGCACCCGGCTCAAGCTCGGCCCCGTCGAAATGGTCGAGGAAGTACTGCCCGAACGGACGATCGAGGTTCGCAAGTCCGGCGTCTTCGTCGGCACCGCCACCACCGCGGTCCGCTTCGATCAGGTGCAGCCGCAGGGCAAACGCATGATGGCGGCCCTGGACTGGGCCCGCGGCGCCCGCCTGCAGCCCGGCGCGGTGGTCGAGTGACGACACCGGATCGGCGCAAGTCCACCGGGAAGTCCGTCGACTCCGGTTGGCTGGCGCGGGCCACGTCATCGAAAAGTGGTGCACAGCAGAAGAACTCGCACTTTGAATCCGATCGGAACCCGGCTCGGCGGACGGTGGCCCGCGAGCGTGACGACGCGCCCCGATCGTGGCGCACCGACCAGATCCGCGGCGACGCGCCACGGACCCGACCAGAGCGGCGGAACATGACCGAGCAGCGCAAGTCCGCATCACCGGGGGAAGGTTCGCCGCAACGCAAAGGACGACCGGCCGGCAAGAGCTCGCCCCGCGGCGAGTGGAAGGGCGACGCCCCACGTTCCGGTCAAGGTCCGCGCGGCGGGAGTCGCGCGGATGCCGGGCAGCGGAATACGGCCGGGCGGGGCGACACGGCGCGACGGTCGTCGGACCGGAACGACAGTCCGCGGACCAAGGGCCCGAGCGATGACCGACGTGAAAATCTTTCGGGGTCCGTGAATTCCGGGTCCGCACCGGGTGGGCATGACAATCGTGACGCCGAGAGTGACCGACGGGGGAGTCGTTCGGGCACGGCGAATTCCGGTTCGTCGGGGTGGAGCGAAGGTCGCCGTGGCAAGGATGCCCCGACGGGTGATGAGCGTCGGTCGAATCGTGCGACCACTGGGAGTTCGGCCGGCGGCCGTGGGAAATCCACCGGAGGTGGTTCGGGTCGGACTGTCGGCGGTGCGCGTGGGGATGCGCCGAAAGGTCACGGGCGGCAAAAGGGTTCGGCTGGGGCGGGGGATCCGGTGCGGCTGGTCGCACGGGATGTGTTGCGGGCGGTGCGGGAACGGGACGCTTACGCGAACCTGGTGCTGCCGGGACTGCTGCGGGAACGGCGGATCTCGGGGCGAGATGCGGCGTTGGCGACCGAGTTGACGTACGGGGCCTGCCGTTCGCTCGGGCTACTCGATGCGGTGATCGCGGCGGGAGCGGGCCGGCCGGTCGCGGAGATCGATGGGCCGCTGCTGGATGTATTGCGGCTGGGGGTGTATCAGTTGCTGCGCACGCGGATCGGGGCGCATGCGGCGGTGGATACCTCGGTGGCGTTGGCTCGCGCGGAATTCGGCGCAGGCAAGGCGGGTTTCGTGAACGCCGTGCTGCGGCGGGCCGGGGAGAAGTCGGTCGAGGACTGGGTGGCCGAGCTCGCACCGCGAGATCCCGTTGGACGGTTGGCATTCGAGTTCGCGCATCCGGTGTGGATCGCGCAGGCGTTCGCGGACGCGCTCGGTGCCAGGGCCGGAGAGCTACGCGATGTCCTGGAAGCCGACGATGCTCGCCCGATCGTGCACTTGGTCGCGCGCCCAGGCGATATCACCGCCGAGGAATTGGCTCTGGTGGCCGGCGGCGAAGAAGGCAAATGGTCCCCTTACGCGGTGTACCTCGAAGGCGGCGATCCCGGCAAGCTCGAACCGGTGCGTGAAGGTATGGCGGCCGTGCAGGATGAGGGCAGTCAGCTCGTCGCACTCGCCCTCACCCGCGCGGAACTGGACGGTCCGGACAATGGCCGCTGGCTCGATCTGTGCGCCGGACCCGGCGGCAAGGCCGTGCTACTCGGTGCCATCGCCGCGATCGACGGCCACCGCGTCGACGCGGTCGAACCGGCTGAACACCGCGCCGAACTCGTCCGCAAGGCGGTGCACGACCTGCCCGTCGACGTACACGTCGCCGATGGTCGCGACAGCGGACTCACACCCGGCTACGACCGTATCCTGGTCGACGCCCCCTGCACCGGTCTCGGCGCGCTGCGTCGCCGTCCGGAGGCCCGCTGGCGGCGCACCCCAGCCGACGTCGCCGAACTGGTCGTCCTGCAACGCGAACTGCTTGCCGCCGCGTGGGATCTCCTGCGGCCGGGCGGCGTGGTCGTCTACTCGACCTGCTCGCCGCACCTCCCGGAGACCGTCGCCGTGGTCGCCGACGCGGCCCGCCGCACCGGCGCCATCCAACTCGACACTCGCGACCTGCTCCCCGGCGTCACCGATATCGGCGATGGCCCCAGCGCCCAACTCTGGCCGCACCGCCACGGCACCGACGCCATGTTCCTCGCGGCCCTTCGCAAACCGGTCGAGTAGTCGATACGGCCGGAAGTTCGACCGGAGGACGCGTAAAACTCAATCGCGCGCCGACTGCTCGCGCAGGCGGGCAAGGGTTTTCGCGAGGATGCGGGAGACGTGCATCTGCGAGATGCCCATGCGCTGGGCGATCTGGGTTTGGGTCATCGATTCGAAGAAGCGCATGGTGAGGATGCGGCGTTCGCGTTCCGGAAGTCCGGCCAGCAGCGGACGGATCGCGACGTATTCCTCCACCCGGTCGAATTGGGATTCCTCCTCGCCGAGGGTGTCCAGCAGCGATGCCTCGGTATCGCGACCGAGGGATGCGGCATCGATCGAACTGGGCTGGTAGGCGTTGCCCGCGATGACGGCTTGGGTCACCTCGTCGGGATCCACATCGAGTTCGGCGGCGATTTCCTTCGCGGTCGGGGAGCGGCCCAGCGATTGCGAGAGCGAGTCGATGGCGGCGCCGATCCGCAGGTGGGTTTCCTTGACCCGCCGCGGCACTCGCATCGCCCAGGTGTTGTCGCGGAAATAGCGACGCACCTCGCCCATGATCGTCGGCACCGCGAACGACAGGAAGTTCGAGCCGCGGGAAATATCGAATCGGTCGACCGCGTGCACCAATCCGACCCGCGCCACCTGGGTGAGGTCGTCGAACGGCTCGCCGCGCCCGCTGAATTTGCGGGCGATGTGATCGGCGAGCGGAATGCATCGGCCGATCAGCTCGGCGCGCAATGCGGTATGCCGCGCCGTGCCCGGTTTGCTGGCGGAAAGCTGCTCGAACAGCGCACCGACATCGTCGTAGCCCGCGCCGGATGCCTTGAGGGTTTCGACTTCCTCGGCGGCTTCTTCGGTCAGCACGGGTTCGACGTCATCTTCCTTTTCGGCGTCGGACACGGTGTTCTCGTCCGCCACTACGCTTTCCCCCGGACCCGACGGAACTGCACCGTCGTCGGATATCCGGAAACGGCCGAGTCGTACGGGTCTTGTGTCGCCTGCACCGCATCGGTGAGGGTGCGCAGCACATGCCAGCCGAAGCTGCGTTGATCGGGCAACCCCTCCGTCGCGGCGACCCCGGTGACGCGAACGAGCAATTCGGTGTCACCGACGGTGAACCGGCAGTGCAGGCTGGTCTCCGGCGCCGCGACCGCGATCAGCGTCGAGCACACCTCGTCGACGGCTAGCCGGATATCGGCCACCTCGTCCAGGGTGAAATCGCTGAGCAGCACCAGCGTTTCGGCGAGCCCGCGCACGATCGGCAGCTGCGTCACCGACGCTGCCACCCGAATCTCCACCGGGGTGCTGTAGAGCCCCTGTTCCGCCGAAATGTTGATCATCCTATGCAGGCTACCCACTCCCGGCCGGAGCAACCCTAGGTACCGTTAGACTCCGCGCTGTGTTCTCCTCGACGTTCAGGCGCCCGACCACGCCGATGATCGCCCCATCCATCCTGTCCGCCGACTTCGCGCACCTCGCCGATGAGGCAAAGGCGGTGCATGGCGCCGACTGGTTGCACGTCGATGTGATGGACGCGCACTTCGTGCCGAATCTCACTCTTGGGCTCCCGGTGGTCGAAAGCCTGTTGAAGGCCACCGACATTCCGCTCGACTGCCACCTGATGATCGATGACCCGGGCCGCTGGGCTCCGCCGTACGCGGAGGCGGGTGCGCACAACGTCACCTTCCACGCCGAAGCGACCGATGACCCGATCGCGGTGGCGCGCGATATCCGCGCAGCCGGCGCCAAGGCGGGGTTGTCGGTGAAGCCGAATACGCCGATCGAGCCGTATCTGGAGATCCTGCGCGATTTCGACACGCTGTTGGTGATGAGTGTGGAGCCCGGTTTCGGCGGGCAGTCTTTCATGCCGGAGGTGCTGGAGAAGGCGCGTATCGTGCGGCGCCTGGTGGACGCGGGTGAGCTGCGTTTGATCGTGGAGATCGACGGCGGTATCAACGCCGACACGATCGAGGCGGCCGCGGAGGCGGGTATCGATTGTTTCGTCGCCGGATCCGCGGTCTACAACACGGCCGATCCGGCGGGGACCGTGGAAACATTGCGGCAGCGTGCCGCGGCACTGCGCGCGGTTTGAGTCGGCCGAAATCTTTTACCGGACAGGCACTTTCCGGCTGCCGAGGGCTCGCGTCACCTCGATCACCGCACTGAGCGGTGGCAGTGTCGTTGCGTTCTCCGGCGGCTGGATCCAGGTGCGATAGCCGGTGCGCTCGTCATCGGGTGAGGGCAGCACGACCTGGCTGCCGGTGCAGGCGACGGTTGCGTAGAGCCGGAACAATTCGGCGGAGACGGCCGCGCTGAGCGTATCGGCGCGAGCCGGGCCGGTGATGAAGGTCCAGCGTCTGGCGCGTGGGTGGTGGACCACCGGTGCCGCGATCTGCGCCTGGGTGAGCTGACGTTGCACCAGTTCGCCGAGATCGGCCGGCATTGTGATGGCGCCGTAATGGGTGCCTATATGGAGCAGGATGCGGCGCGACGTCGGGTCGATTGATGCGGGCATATGAAATTCGCGCCGGTATTGCACGCAGCGAACCTCCAGCGTCGAATCGAGAAGAGTGGTCACGCAACACCCCCAATGGTGTCGAGCTTGTTTTGACCCACGATGCTGTTTCCGGCTTCCTCGAGTGGTGGATTTCCTGGTCGAACTCGCCGAGGCCGCGTCGGGGGCCCGGGTCGAACCGTTCCGCACTGAACTGCTCGGGTCTAAGTTGAACGAAAGGAATCAGCTACATAACAATCTTGCGACCATTTTCTTGCCCGCGCAAGGTTTCGGTGTAAGCGTGTTCGCAGTGGGTACAACGTCCTGTTCGAGACTATGCGCCACGGATGAAATCCGGGCCGCGTAGCTCCATAAATAGGAATGAACAATTTACGTCGGCGCGTAAACGGCGATATTTCCGCATGAGTGTATGGAATTTCGCTTCCAAAAATAGTTGTCGCCCACTCAGTGCTGCCCCGAAGCGCCCTGCGGTCTGCTTCCCGCCCGAGTTGCCGAGCCACGGTTTCGACCGGCCGCTGAATGGAACCACGGTGTCGTCTACGACTCGGCGTCGTTAGGCTGGGGAGGGATCGGTGTTCCGACGGGAATAGTCGCCGGATCCCGGCTGTTCGGCAACCGTAGAAACGACGCGACAGGGAGTCAAGGCATGTTCACAGGCATTGTCGAGGAGCTCGGCGAGATCGTCGCCACCGAAGAGTTGGCCGACGCCGCTCGGCTGACGATCCGCGGCAAGCTGGTGACTTCTGATGCCGGACACGGTGATTCGATCGCCGTCAATGGCGTCTGCCTGACCGTCGTCGACGTGCTCGACGGCGATTCGTTCACCGTCGACGTGATGCAGGAGACGCTGAACCGCTCCAGCATCGGCGGGCTCGGCACGGGCTCGCGGGTCAACCTCGAGCGCGCGGCGGCGCTGAACAGCAGGCTCGGCGGCCACCTGGTGCAGGGACATGTCGACGGCACCGGCACTGTGCTCGCCCGCACGCCCTCAGAGAACTGGGAGATCGTGCGGATCTCGCTGCCCGACGCGATCGCCCGCTATGTAGTGGAGAAGGGTTCGATCACCGTCGACGGCATCTCGCTCACCGTCTCGGGCCTCGGCATCGCGGACGCGCTCGTCGCCGATGGCAACCGGGACTGGTTCGAGGTCTCCCTCATCCCGACCACCCTGTCCATGACCAACCTCGGCACGGCCACCGTGGGCACCACGGTGAATCTGGAAGTCGACGTCATCGCCAAATACGTCGAGCGCCTCCAACAACGGGGCTGACCCGGCCGGGCGGCGGCAGCCGACATCTGACGCCGTACTGTAGTGAGGCACCTATTTCGAGATGGAGCACAGCAGACGTGACCAGGTTCGACACCATCGAGCGCGCAGTCGCCGATATCGCCGCAGGTAAGGCGGTTGTCGTCGTCGACGACGAGGACCGTGAGAACGAGGGCGACCTCATCTTCGCGGCGGAAAAGGCGACCCCCGAGCTGGTCGCCTTCATGATTCGCTACACCTCCGGTTACATCTGCGTGCCGCTCATGGGCGAGGACTGCGATCGGCTGGGCCTGCCGCCGATGTACGCGCAGAACCAGGACAAGCACGGCACCGCCTACACGGTTTCGGTCGATGCCAGGGAAGGCATCACCACCGGTATCTCGGGTGCGGACCGGGCCACCACCATGCGACTACTCGCGGACCCGAAGGCGAAGGCCGACGATCTGACCCGCCCCGGTCACGTGGTTCCCTTGCGCGCCAAGGAGGGCGGCGTGCTGCGTCGCCCCGGCCACACCGAGGCCGCGGTCGATCTGGCCAGGATGGCCGGACTGCAGCCGGCGGGTGTCATCTGCGAGATCGTCAGCCAGAAGGACGAGGGCCATATGGCCCGGACCGAGGAACTGCGCGTCTTCGCCGACGAGCACCACCTCGCACTGATCTCCATCGCCGAAATGATCGCCTGGCGGCGCAAGCACGAGAAGCAGGTCATCCGGGTCGCCGAGGCGCGGATCCCCACCGCGCACGGCGAATTCATGGCCGTCGGCTATCAGAGCATCTACGACGACGTCGAACATGTCGCGCTGGTGCGCGGCGATCTCGTCGACGGCGACGATGTGCTGGTGCGGGTGCACTCCGAATGCCTCACCGGTGACGTCTTCGGTTCGCTGCGCTGCGACTGCGGTCCGCAGCTGGATGCCGCGCTGGAGATGGTGGCCCAGGAGGGGCGCGGCGTGGTGCTGTACATGCGCGGGCACGAGGGGCGCGGCATCGGGCTGATGCACAAGCTGCAGGCCTATCAGCTGCAGGACTCCGGCCACGACACCGTCGATGCGAACCTGGAGCTCGGTCTGCCCGCCGACGCTCGCGACTACGGCACCGGCGCGCAGATTCTGGTGGATCTCGGCATCCGGTCCATGCGCCTGCTCACCAACAATCCGGCCAAGCGGGTCGGGCTGGACGGCTACGGGCTGAAGATCACCGACCGGGTGCCGATGCCGTTGCGCGCGAACGCGGAGAACCTGCGATACCTGCGCACCAAGCGGGACCGGATGGGACACGACCTGATCGGACTTGACGAGCTCGATCTGGGCGAGACGGCCCAGTGAATCGCACCTTGACGCAGTGATTTTGCACCCTCAGGCAGTCACGAAAGGAATTCGATGAGCGAGCGCAGCGAGCGAGCCATGTCACAGCGTGCTTCGCGCATGCCGGAGCCGAGCGCCAGCGAGGCGCAGGCATGAGCGAACGAAGTGAGCGAATCATGTCACAGCGTGCTTCGCGCATGCCGGAGCCGAGCGCCAGCGAGGCGCAGGCATGAGTGGCACCGGCGTACCGAGCTTCGAGCTGTCGGATGCCAAGGATCTGAAACTGGGCATCGTCGCCTCGCGCTGGCACACCCAGATCTGCGACACGCTGGTCGCGAACGCGGAGCAGGTCGCCAAGGACGCGGGCGTCGAGCACATCACCGTGGTGCGCTGCGCGGGCGCGATGGAGCTGCCGGTGGTGGCCCAGGAGCTGGCCCGCTCGCATGACGCGGTGGTCGCGCTCGGTGTGGTGATCCGCGGTGGCACACCGCATTTCGAATACGTCTGCGACGCGGTGACCGCCGGACTGACCCGGGTGTCGCTGGATGCCGGCACACCCGTCGCGAATGGTGTGCTGACCACCAATAACGAGCAGGAGGCGCTGGACAGGGCCGGGATGCCCGGTTCCGCCGAGAACAAGGGCGAACAGGCCGCCGCGGCAGCGCTCGACGCCGCGTTGACGCTGCGCGCGCTGCGGCCCTAGGCCATGCCGGTAGTTCGCATCTGGCGCAGGAGCCCCGGCGACGGGGCCGCCGAATCGGGGCGCGGCGATTGGGAGTTGGAGGTGCGGCCGCATCGCGCGGTCCGCACGGCTTGGGCGGTGGCGGTACTGCTCGTCGCCGGCTTCACCGCGGGCGGCATCTGGTTGCGCCACGGTTCGACCGGCGTCAACTTCCGCCTCGCCGATCAGTTCGCGATGATCGGCATCGGCCTGCTCGGCGCGGCCGCGGTACTGCTGCTGACCCGACCGCGCGTACGCGTCGGCAAGCGCGGCGTTTCGGTGCGGAACATCCTGGGCGACACCGAATTTCCCTGGGATTACATCCGCGGCGTCTCGTTCCCGGATCGGAAGTCCTGGGCCCGCCTCGAATTGGTCGACGACGATTACGTGCCGCTGATGGCGATCCGCTCCAATGACAAGGAACGTGCGGCCGAGGCGCTGGACAAGCTTCGGGAACTGGGCGCGAAATATACGGGCAACCCCTGAGACGTCGGTTCGACCGGCGCTATCCGATGCCGCGGACCGGATAGAGCGGCCCGACGATGTCAGCGGGTGTCGCCGAGCACCGCACCTTCGCGGCGTGGGTCCGCGCCGCCGATCCAGCCGTCGCCGTCGCGCTGCAGGGCGCTCAATCCGCTGGATTGCGGGGCGACCGCGACCTGATGGCCCAGTGCACGTAGGCGCAGCACCAGTGGATCGTGGTCACCGTTGTCGGTGGTGTTGATCGCGGGATGCTCACCGCCGACACCGGTGGCCGGACTGTTGCCCGCGCCGAAGGCGACCCCGGATACCGCTTGCTGCGGGTCCAGGCCCCAATCCAGCACGCCGATCAGGGTTTTCACGACGAACTGGATGATCACGGCACCGCCGGGGGAGCCGATGACGTCGGTCAGGTTACCGCGGCCGTCGGCGGCGCGGTCGAAGACCAGGGTCGGACTCATCGAGCTGCGCGGGCGCTTGCCCGGCTGCACCCGGTTGGCGACGGGGGCGCCGTCGGTGCCGAGCGGATCGGCGGAAAAGTCGGTGAGCTGGTTGTTCAGCACGAATCCGTCGACGAGATGGAATGAGCCGAAGGCCGATTCGACCGTGGTGGTCATCGAGGCGGCATTACCGTACTTGTCGACGATCGAGATGTGGCTGGTGCCGTGCTCGGGCGGCTGCGGGCCGACGCCGAGCGGGACCGGGCCGAAATCGCCGGGCTGGGCGGTGCCCATGCTGTGGCCGGGGTCGATGAGGCCCGCGCGCTGCTTCAGGTAGTCCTTGTTCAGCAGGGTCTGCGGCGAATTACCGGGCAGCGGAATGAAATCCGTATCCGCGACGTACTTGTTCCGGTCCGCGTAGGCCAGGCGCTCGGCCTCGGAGATGAGGTGCACCGCATCGGCTTTCGGCTTGCCGCCGTTGCGGTCGACATTGTCCGGGCGCAACGCGGCCAGATCGTAGTTCTCCAGGATGCCGAGGGTGGCGGCGACAGTGATGCCGCCCGAGGACGGGCTTGGCATACCGCAGATCTCGTGCGTGCGGTAGGTGGTGCAGAGCGCGATGCGCTTTTTGGCCTGGTATCCGGCGAGGTCGTCGGTGGTGATCAGGCTGGGGGTGCGCCCGCCGGCGGCGGAGCCGGCCGCGTCGACGATGTCATGGGCGACGGCGCCGGTGTAGAAGGCGTTCGCGCCGTCGGCGGCGATGGCGTTCAGGGTCTTGGACATCGCCGGGTTGGTCAGCACGGTGTCGGCCTTCTTGGGCGTGCCGTCCGGATTGAGGAAGTACGCCTTGGCGTTCTCGTCCACGGCGAGATCCTTCGCCGACTCGGCGATCTGACCCGCCAGGCGCGGACTGATCGGAAAGCCGCTGTCGGCGAGTCCGATGGCCGGGCCGAACAATTCCCGCCACGCCGTCTTGCCGTGGTCGTGATGTGCCATTTCCAGCATCCGTAAGACGCCGGGCACGCCGATCGAGCGACCGCTCGCTCGCGCACTCGGCTTCGGCTCGGTCCGATCGGTATCGCTGACCCAGCGCAGGTAGTTCTCGGTCGCTGCCGCAGGGGCGGTCTCGCGGCCGTCGTAGGCCTCCACACTCTTACTCGCGGCGTCGTAATAGAGCATGAACGATCCGCCGCCGATGCCGGAGGCCTGCGGTTCCACCAACCCGAGCACCATCTGCGCCGCGATCAGCGCGTCGGCAGCGGTGCCGCCGTTGCTCAGCACCTCGCAGGCGGCTTTGGTGGAGACCGGATTCGCCGTGGAGACCGCGTAGGTCTTGGTGCGCACCGCCGTCATGTCCGACCGGTAGCCGGTCGCGATCTCGGGATTGGTGCTGAGATCTTTCGTGGTTCCCGGTGTCGCGCCCGCCGAAGTCGCGACCACGGGTGTCCCGTTAGGCGCCGCCGCACACGCCTCGTTCGCGGGGGTGTCGTCGGATGAACATCCGCTGGCAAGTCCGACGATGAGCGTGAGCGCCGCCGCGGCACTCACCCAGGTTCCACGCGTGCGACTCATGGACGGCACTGTAACCCCGATCGCCGACGCCTTGCGTGAATTCCGGCACTGTACGTTCCCAGTGCTGGTGAACCGGGTTCGGGTGCGCTGAAAACGCCTCGCGGGCAAGCACTCTGCGTCATCGCACAGACCACTCACTCTCGACCGAATTCCGCAGAATCGGCGCAGGAACGAGCGCTGCGGACAAGACCCTCCGATCAGCACGGTCGGTAGGCTGACCGAGTGGCTATCGAGGCGGTGTTATTCGATTTCTCCGGCACGTTGTTCCGGCTGGAGCCCGACGAGACCTGGGCGGACATGGTCGGTGCCGATGGCGAGCCACTGGACCGAGTCCAACAGGCCGCGATTCTGGATCGGATGACGACCCCGGTCGGGCACGGCGCGCAGTTCGACGCGGCGGGCCGGATCGCATGGCAGCAGCGGGATCTGGATCCGGCGATGCATCGCACGGCTTACCTGGAGGTGCTGCGGCAGGCCGGGGTGCCGACGCGGGCGCTCATCGAGCGGCTCTACGCCTGGATGCTCGACCCGCTGGCATGGACGCCGTATCCCGATACCGGTGCCGTGCTGAAAACGCTGGCGGCACAAGATATTCCGGTTGCCGTGGTGAGTAATATCGCCTTCGATATCCGCCCGGCATTCGCGGCCAATGGCTGGGATCGGCTCATCGCCGCCCACATCCTGTCGTTCGAGGTCGGCGCGGTCAAGCCGGATCCGCGGATCTTCCTGACCGCGCTGGATCGGCTCGGGGTGGGCGCGGAATCGGCGCTCATGGTCGGCGACAGCGCCGAGGCCGATGGCGGCGCGGTGGCCGCGGGCTGCGGGTTCGCCCTGGTCGATCCGTTGCCGACGGCGGATCGCGCCGAAGGGCTGCTCGACATCCTTCGGCGGCACGAACTGGCATAGCCGCTCGCACGCGAGTCGAAATGTGACCTGCGACACACTATCTCGGTCCTGCGGGTCGAGATCCCGGAAGTGGATTAGCTTGCTGTGACGCCCACCACATCGCGGGCGTTCGAGCTCGACCGGGGAGTGGCCATGGATCCCGAGGCATATTTCGATTCACCGGCCGTGCACAGTGCGCGCCCGATCAGCCTTCCCGAATCGGTGCGCGAGGCCAGAGGGGCCGCAGCGGGTCTGGCGGGTTTCGGCCTCGCCTATCCGGTGCTCATCGGGCTGATCGCGGGTGACGAGGTGGCCAGGTCGGCCGCCCTGCAATTCGGCTGCAGCTGGATATTGGGCGTCGCCGTATTCGCTCTCGGCCGTGGTCCGCTTATCCGGCGGGCAGTGATCGGCTTGGCGATTCTGCAGGTTGTCGCGGTGCTGCGGGTTCACGTCCAGGCGGTTCCCGGCGTGGTCGGACTGATCGTCGTCCTGTTCACACTGGGTGCGTCGGCAACGATCGTCTGTCACCTGCGGCGGCCGGAAGCCAAGGCCTGGTTCGATATTCGAGTCGCCGCCGCCGCGTGAGATCAGGCCGGTTGCGCGGACTGCCCGGCGGTAGCGAGATCGGTCCGGTCCTCGCGCGTCGCGGCTCGCGCATAGCGCTGGGCGAGCACCGTGCAGGTGATCAGCTGGATCTGATGGAAGACCATGAGCGGCAGCACGATCAGGCCCACCGGGTGTCCGGCGAACAGGACCGAGGCCATCGGGAGCCCCGTGGCCAGGCTCTTCTTCGACCCGCAGAAGATGGCGACGATCTGGTCGGGGCGGGAGAAACCGAGTAGTCGGCTGCCGAATGTGGTGATCGTCAGTACGGCAGCGAGAATACCTGCGCACACCGCGACGGTCGCCAGCAGCGCCCGCGGTGCGATACCGCTCCAGATGTGCTCGACCATGCCCGCGCTGAAGGCGGCGTAGACGATGAGATAGACCGAGCCACGATCGACGGCCCTGGTTACCGCGGTATGCCGGAGCAGCCACGTCATCCTGGGCCGCAGCAACTGACCCACCAGGAACGGCAGCAGCAACTGGATCACGATCGCGAGGATCGCGGTGGGGGAGACCGTCGCGCTGCCGGTGGTGTCCATCAGCAGCATCACCAGCAGCGGGGTCGCGAAGACGCCGATCAGATTCGAGAGCGACGCGCTGACCACCGCGCCCGCCACATTGCCGCGGGCGATCGAGGTGAAGGCGATCGAGGACTGCACGGTCGAGGGCACGAGGCAGAGGAACAGCACGCCGGTGTAGAGGTCGTCGGTCAGTACCGACGGCACCAGCACGTGCAGTGCCAGACCGATCAGCGGGAACAGCAGGTAGGTCACGGCCAGTACCGACGAGTGCAGCCGCCAATGGCGTAATCCGGCCAGCGCCTCGCGGGGTTCGAGTCGAGCGCCGTAGAGCAGGAAGAGTACGCCGATCGCGATCTTGGTGATCCAGTCGAGCGCATCCGCCGCACCGCCGCGCGCGGGTAGCAGCGCGGCCACCGCGACGCTGGCCAGCATGCCGAGCATGAACGCGTCGATACGGAGCTTGGCGAGGAACTTCACCCGTCGACAATATGGCTCGGACTACTGATCGCGGTAGGCGTTGGGATTGATATCTGTAAACGCGATCGGTGATAAATTGAAGCGTGTTCGAACCCGAACTGCTGCGCACCTTCCTGGCCGTCGAACGCGCGGGCGGCTTCACCGCCGCCGGTCGGATCCTCGGCCTGCGCCAGTCCACCATCAGCGGCCACATCGCCCGCCTGGAGAAGGCAGCGGGCCGTGAACTGTTCCGCCGTGACACCCGTAACCTCGCGCTGACCGCCGACGGTGCGGCGATGGTCGGTTTCGCCCGCACCATCCTTGATGTACAAGGCCAGGCCGAGCGCTACTTCTCCGGCTCAACACTCACCGGCCTGATCCGTCTGGGCGCATCCGATGACGTGATGGCCCGAGAACTCCCCGACGTACTCCTCGAATTCCAGCGCACCCATCCCGGTATCGACCTGGAACTCACCGTCGGCCTCAGCGAAAACCTCAAAACCCGCATGGCGACAGGCGAACTCGACCTCGTCGTCGGCAAGCGCCTCCCCGGGGAACGGCACGGCGAACTGCTCTGGCGCGACCGGCTCGTCTGGGCGGGCCGTTGCGCCACAACCGAATTCGGCGACCCGATCCCGCTCGTCACCTACCCGACACCCAGCCTGACCCGCCGCATCGCGCTCGAGGCCCTCGAACGTGACGCCCGCACCTGGCGCATAACCTGTACCAGCGATAGTCAACTCGGCCTGCGCGCCGCCGTTCTCGCCGGACTCGGCGTGATCGTGCACGCCGAAACTCTGCTGCCGGACGGCCTCGTCGTCCTGTCCGATCCCCGCCTCCCGGACCTCGGCAAGCTGGAGTTCGTCCTGATGCGCCGTCGCACCCGCCTATCGCCGCCGGAGCAGGCCCTCTGCGATGCCATCATCGCCAGCGCTCGGCGCTTCGCCTAAGCCCGACCGGGCGAGAGCCGCGCCCGTGCGGATGTGTCGGAGCCGGTCGATAGGCTTGGATTCGTGGCAGATCCCGCGACCTACCGGCCGAAGCCGGGCACGATTCCCGTTGAACCCGGCGTCTATAAATTCCGGGACGCACACGGGCGTGTGATCTATGTCGGCAAGGCGAAGAGCCTGCGCAGCAGGTTGAATTCGTACTTCGCCGATGTGGTGTCGCTGCATCCGCGTACCAGGCAGATGGTCACGACGGCGGCGAGTGTCGAGTGGACCGTGGTCTCCACCGAAGTGGAAGCCCTTCAGCTGGAATACAACTGGATCAAGGAGTTCGATCCGCGTTTCAACGTGCGGTATCGGGACGACAAGTCTTACCCGGTACTGGCCGTCACATTGAACGAGGAGTATCCGCGGCTGTTCGTCTACCGGGGCGCGCGCAAGAAGGGCGTGCGGTACTTCGGGCCGTACGCGCACGCCTGGGCCATTCGGGAGACCCTCGATCTGCTGCTGCGGGTATTCCCCGCGCGCACCTGCTCCAATGGAGTCTTCAAGCGGCACAACCAGATCGGGCGGCCGTGTCTGCTCGGCTACATCGACAAATGCTCGGCGCCGTGCATCGGCCGGGTCAGCGCCGAGGAGCACCGGCGGATCGTCGAGGATTTCTGCGACTTCCTGGCCGGGCGCACCGATCGCATGGTGCGCGATCTGGAGCGCCGCATGCACGATGCCGCCGAGGAACTGGACTTCGAGTCCGCCGCCCGGCTGCGCGACGACGTCCAGGCGCTGCGGCGCGCATTGGAGAAGCAGGCCGTGGTGCTCGGTACCGGCACCGACGCCGATGTGGTCGCCTTCGCCGTCGACGAACTGGAGGTGGCGGTGCAGATCTTCCACGTCCGCGACGGCCGGGTGCGCGGCCAGCGCGGCTGGGTGGTCGATAAATCCGGCGATGCCATCGACGGGCCGGAGGCCGGTAGTGAGGTGGCCGCCCTGGTCGAGCAGTTCCTCACCCAGTTCTACGGCGAGCAGGCGGCGCTGGCCGAACAGGGTGAAGAGGAACAGCCTGCCACGGTTGTGCCGCGCGAGGTGCTGGTGCCGGAACTGCCCGCCGACGCCGAACAGGTCCAGGAGTGGCTGAGCAAGCTGCGCGGCTCGGCGGTGCGCTTGCGGGTGCCGCAGCGCGGCGACAAGAAGGCTCTCGCCGAAACCGTGCAGCGCAATGCGATGGAGGCGCTGGCCCAGCACAAGCTCAAGCGCGCGGGCGATCTCACCTCGAGATCGGCTGCGCTGCAAGACATTCAAGACGCGCTCGATCTGGACAGCGCGCCGCTACGAATCGAGTGTGTGGATATCAGCCACGTGCAGGGCACCGATGTGGTGGCCTCACTGGTGGTGTTCGAGGACGGCCTGCCGCGCAAGTCCGAGTATCGCCACTACACCATCAAGGAGGCCGCGGGCGACGGCCGCTCCGACGATGTCGGCAGCATCGCCGAGGTGACCAGGCGTCGGTTCTATCGTCTGCGCCGTGAACGGGACGAGTTGACGGCACAGGATATGGCGTCCGGCCGGGAGAACGGCCACGAGGCGGCGTCGTTGGGAGATGCCGTTCCCGAGTCCAGCGCGCCCGGTACCGATATCGCGACCATCGACGACGACCTCGAACTCACCTCCCGCGCCGGTATCGACCCGCGCACCGGCCGCCCGCGGAAATTCGCCTATCCGCCCAATCTCTATGTCGTTGACGGTGGCGCGCCCCAGGTTGCGGCTGCCGCGGAGGTCCTCGACGAACTCGGTATCACCGATGTCGCGGTGATCGGCTTGGCCAAGCGGCTCGAAGAGGTATGGGTGCCGGGGGAGAGCGATCCGGTGATCATGCCGCGCAACAGCGAGTCGCTCTATCTGCTGCAACGGGTGCGCGACGAGGCGCACCGCTTCGCCATCACCTTCCATCGCAGCAAACGCTCCCGCCGGATGACCGCGTCCGCACTGGATTCGGTGCGCGGCCTCGGTGAGTCCCGCCGGACCGCCCTGGTCACCCATTTCGGGTCGGTGGCCAAACTGAAGGAGGCCACCGTCGAGCAGATCACCGAGGTGCCCGGTATCGGTGTGGCTACCGCGAAGGCGGTGCTGGCCGCATTGCGGGAGGAATAAGACAGCTACGTTGTGTGTCTGCGCCCGATACCGGAACCGGTGCGGGATGATCAACAGGCACCCTAGACACAGATCCGGTAGGACATGACACGCGTCGAATCGAACAACAGTGCGGGCAGCCCGCGGTCGACCGCTGGGCGGACCGGCCCCGCGGGCACCGTCGGCGCACCTGTCGAACGCGGCGACGGCAGTCCACCCCCGCCGCGGGTCGAAGTGGTCATCGTGACGGGCCTATCCGGCGCGGGGCGCGGTACGGCGGCCCGCGTGCTCGAGGATCTGGGCTGGTATGTCACCGACAACCTGCCGCCGGAGCTGATCGGGCGGATGGTCGAACTCGGCGCGTCCGCCGATCCGCCGATCCGCCGGCTCGCGCTGGTCATGGATGTGCGCAGCCGGTTCTTCACCGGCGATCTCTCGGTGGTCACCGAACAGCTGCGGTCCTCGGGTGTGCGCACCAGACTGCTGTTCCTGGAGGCCTCCGACGATGTGCTGATCCGGCGCTTCGGCTTCGCGCGGCGGCGGCATCCGCTGCAGAGCGAGAGCGCCGACGGGACGCTCTCGGCGGGCATCGCCGCCGAGCGGATTCGCCTCTCATCCGTGAAAACCGCCGCCGACCTGGTCATCGACACCACCGAGCTGTCGATCCATCAACTGCACCGCAAGTTGGAGGAGGCCTACGGCGGTGGCGCGCCGACCGCGCTGCAGTTGACGGTGCAGAGTTTCGGTTTCAAGTATGGGGTTCCCCTCGATGCGGACATGGTGTTGGATGTGCGTTTTCTACCCAATCCGCATTGGATACCGGAACTCCGGGAACATTCGGGACAGGAGACCGTGGTCAGCGAGTATGTGTTGTCGCGCCCCGGCGCGGCCGATTACCTGAGCACCTGCCACCACCTGGTCGACCTGACGACGAATGGTTACCGCCAAGAGGGGAAGCGATACATGACGGTGGCAGTGGGCTGCACCGGCGGCAAACACCGCAGCGTGGCGATAGCCGAAGCGCTCGGCGAACTGATCGGATCGGCTGTGCTGAATTCACTACAGGGGGCAGAATCCGGTCCCGCCGATGTCGTCCGGGTCGTGCATCGGGATCTGGGGCGCGAATGACGGGGTGGGAATCCGATCCCGCCATCGTTGCGCTGGGTGGCGGGCACGGCCTGTATGCGACGCTCACCGCGGTGCGGCGGCTGACCAGGAAGATCTGCGCGGTGGTGACGGTCGCGGACGACGGCGGTTCCTCGGGCAGACTACGGTCCGAACTCGGCGTGCCGCCGCCCGGTGATCTGCGCATGGCCCTGGCCGCGCTGGCCGCGGATGGCGACGACGTGTGGACCCGCACCGTGCAGCATCGCTTCGGCGGCACCGGTGCGCTGGCCGGACATTCCGTCGGCAACCTGATCCTCGCCGGCCTGACCGAGGTGCTCGGCGATCCGGTCGCGGCCCTGGACGAGGTCGCGAAGATGTTGCGCATCACCGGCCGGGTGCTGCCGATGTCGCCCATCGCGCTCGATATCGAAGCGGATGTGTCCGGGCTGGAAGCGGATCCGCGTGTGAGCCGCTGTATTCGAGGTCAGGTCGCCATCGCGACCACACCGGGTAAGGTGCGGCGGGTGCGGCTGATTCCGTCGGATCCGCCCGCCAGCCCGGAGGCCACCTCGGCCATCGAACACGCCGATGTCGTCGTGCTCGGCCCGGGTTCCTGGTTCACCAGCGTGATTCCGCATGTGCTGGTGCCCGAATTGCGTGACGCGCTCGTATATACCAGAGCGCGCAAGGTTCTGGTGCTGAACCTGGCCGCGGAGCCCGGAGAAACGGCGGGTTTCTCCGCGGAGCGCCATCTGCATGTATTGTCCCAGCACGCACCGGAATTCGTAGTCGATGAGGTACTGGTCGATTCCGGGTCGGTGCCGGAAGGTCGCGAAAGAGAACATGTGGCCAGGGCTGCCGAACAATTGCGGGCACGAGTAACCTTCTCCGATGTCGCCGAAGCGGGAACCGACCGGCATCACCCCGGAAAGCTTGCCGCCGCACTGGATCAGCTGATCCGGCAACCTCGGCCACACATGGCAGGGCTTCGAGTCGAGGGACGGCACATGGGTCAGGATGTGCGTTCCGGGTTGGGTGGAAAGGAGCGCGTCTCGTGGCGATGACAGCCGAAGTGAAGGACGAACTGAGCAGGCTCACGGTCTCGCAAGTGAGTTCTCGCAAGGCGGAATTGTCTGCGCTGCTGCGGTTTGCGGGCGGCCTACACATCGTCGGCGGGCGAGTGATCGTCGAGGCCGAGGTCGATATGGGCTCCATCGCGCGTCGACTGCGGCGCGAGATTTTCGAGCTGTACGGCTACGGCTCCGATGTGCACGTGCTGGGCGCGGGCGGCCTGCGTAAGACCTCGCGCTATGTGGTGCGGGTGTCCAAAGAGGGCGAGGCGCTGGCCAGACAGACCGGTCTGCTCGATGTGCGCGGTCGTCCGGTGCGCGGTCTGCCCGCGCAGGTGGTCGGCGGCAGCATCGGCGATGCCGAAGCCGCTTGGCGTGGCGCGTTTCTCGCGCACGGCTCGCTCACCGAACCCGGTCGCTCGTCGGCGCTCGAGGTCAGCTGCCCCGGTCCGGAGGCGGCGCTCGCCCTCGTCGGTGCGGCGCGGCGACTCGGCATCACCGCGAAGGCGCGCGAGGTGCGCGGCACCGATCGGGTCGTGGTGCGCGACGGCGAGGCGATCGGCGCACTGCTGACCCGGATGGGCGCGCAGGACACCAGGATCGTCTGGGAGGAGCGCAGGCTGCGCCGTGAGGTGCGGGCAACGGCCAACCGCCTGGCCAACTTCGACGACGCGAATCTGCGCCGTTCGGCCCGTGCGGCCGTGGCCGCTGCCGCGCGGGTGGAGCGCGCCCTGGAGATCCTCGGCGAGGATGTGCCCGACCATCTGGCCGCCGCGGGCAAATTGCGCGTGCAGCACCGCCAGGCCTCGCTGGAGGAACTGGGCCAGCTGGCCGATCCGCCGATGACGAAAGACGCGGTGGCGGGCCGGATTCGGCGGCTGCTGTCGATGGCCGACCGGCGGGCCAAGGAATTGGGCATTCCCGACACCGAATCGGCGGTCACCGCCGAATTGCTCGACGAGGCGTGAGCCGAATCGCCGTCCCGAGATCGGGGCGGCGATTGGTTTCGACCGGACGCCACATTCAATGCGTCTTGCGTCGAATGGCTCCGTGAATTCCGATCTCGGTCACCACCACGGAGCGAGTCTTACGAGCGACCGTTCGCGGCCCGTCTCGCGTCCGAGCCGTCGAAGCGCATGCGACGCAGTCGCGAGTCTCGACGGCTCGGACGCGAGACATCGGGGGGCCGCGAACACGCAGCGCCGGAGGCGCTGCAAATTCAACACAGCCCGGGCATTAGTGTGGACGGTGCATCGGAATGAATCCGCTTGAAAGCTGAGGAGCGATAACGTGACTGTCCGGGTAGGCATCAACGGCTTCGGTCGTATCGGACGTAACTTCTTCCGGGCGGTGGAGGCGCAGAAGGCGCTCGGCACCACCGACATCGAGATCGTCGCGGTCAACGACCTCACCGACAACGCGACGCTGGCCACTCTGCTCAAGTACGACTCGATCCTGGGCCGCTTGCCGCAGGACGTCTCGCTGGACGGCGACGACACCATCGTGGTCGGCGAGCAGCGGATCAAGGCGCTGGCCATCAAGGAGGGCCCGGCGGCGCTGCCGTGGGGTGACCTGGGCGTCGACGTGGTCGTCGAGTCCACCGGCATCTTCACCGACGCGACCAAGGCCAAGGGCCACATCGCCGCGGGCGCCAAGAAGGTCATCATCTCCGCGCCCGCCAAGGGCGAGGACCTGACCATCGTCATGGGCGTCAACGACGACAAGTACGACGGCAGCCAGAACATCATCTCCAACGCGTCCTGCACCACCAACTGCCTCGGTCCGCTGGCGAAGGTCCTCAACGACGAATTCGGCATCGTCAAGGGCCTGATGACCACCATCCACGCGTACACCCAGGACCAGAACCTGCAGGACGGCCCGCACAAGGATCTGCGCCGCGCCCGCGCCGCCGCGCTGAACATCGTGCCGACCAGCACCGGTGCGGCCAAGGCCATCGGCCTGGTGCTGCCCGAACTCAACGGCAAGCTGGACGGCTACTCGCTGCGCGTCCCGATCCCCACCGGCTCGATCACCGACCTGACCGCGGATCTGGCCAAGAAGGCAACGGTCGAGGAGATCAACGCCGCGTTCAAGGCGGCCGCCGAGGGCCCGCTGAAGGGCATCCTGAAGTACAGCGTCGACCCGATCGTGTCCAGCGATATCGTCACCGACCCGCACTCGTCGATCTTCGACGCGCCGCTGACCAAGGTCATCGATGACCAGGTCAAGGTGTACTCCTGGTACGACAACGAGTGGGGTTACTCCAACCGCCTGGCCGACCTCATCGGTCTCGTCGGCAAGTCGCTCTGACGCGCATGGCAGTCAAGACACTCCAGGATCTGCTGAACGAGGGTGTCGAGGGTCGGGGCGTGCTCGTGCGCTCCGACCTGAACGTCCCCCTCGACGAGAACGGACAGATCACCGACCCGGGCCGCATCATCGCCTCGGTGCCCACGTTGCGGGCGCTGGTCGAGGCCGGCGCGAAGGTGGTCGTCACGGCCCATCTGGGCCGTCCGAAGGGCGAGCCGGATCCGAAGTTCTCGCTGGCTCCGGTCGCGGTGAAGTTGGCCGAGCTGCTCGGCCGCAATGTCCAGCTGGCCGGTGACGTCGTCGGCTACGACGCGCTCTCGCGCTCGGAGGGCCTCACCGACGGTGACGTGCTGCTGCTGGAGAATGTGCGCTTCGATCCGCGCGAGACCAGCAAGGACGAGGCGGAGCGGGCCAAGCTGGCCGCGGCGCTGGTCGAGCTGGTCGGCGATGACGGCGCGTTCGTCTCCGACGGCTTCGGTGTGGTGCACCGCAAGCAGGCCTCGGTGTACGACGTGGCCCAGCTGCTGCCGCACTACGCGGGCACGCTGGTCGCCGCCGAGGTCGAGGTGCTGGCCAAGCTGACCGAGGATTCCGAGCGGCCGTACGCGGTCGTGCTCGGCGGCTCCAAGGTCTCCGACAAACTGGCCGTCATCGAGGTGCTGGCGCCGAAGGTCGACACCCTGGTGATCGGCGGCGGCATGTGCTTCACCTTCCTTGCCGCACAGGGTCTTTCGGTGGGCAGCTCGCTGCTGCAGGAGGAGATGATCGATACCTGCAAGGGATTGCTCGAGCGCTACGCGGACGTCATCCACCTGCCGCGCGATATCGTCGTCGCGGATAAGTTCGCGGCCGACGCGGACTCGAAGGTGGTGCCCGCCAACGAGATTCCGGACGGCTGGCTGGGCCTGGACATCGGCCCGGAGTCGGTGGACCGGTTCGCGGTGCTGCTGACCGAGGCGAAGACGGTGTTCTGGAACGGCCCGATGGGTGTGTTCGAATTCGATAACTTCGCCGCCGGTACCCGCGGTGTGGCCGAGGCGATCGTCACCGCAACGGGCAAGGGTGCCTTCACTGTCGTCGGCGGCGGCGATTCGGCTGCGGCCGTGCGCGCGCTCGGACTGCCGGATGACGGTTTCTCGCACATCTCCACCGGCGGCGGCGCGTCGCTGGAATACCTGGAAGGCAAGGAACTTCCGGGCATCGCGGTGCTGGAGGACTGAACCATGGCACGTAAACCGCTCATCGCGGGCAACTGGAAGATGAACCTCAATCACCTCGAGGCCATCGCCCTGGTGCAGAAGATCGCGTTCGCACTACCGGAGAAGTACTTCGCCAAGGTCGATGTGGCGGTCATCCCGCCGTTCACCGACATCCGCAGCGTGCAGACTCTCGTCGAGGGCGACAAGCTGCTGCTCACCTATGGTGCGCAGGATGTTTCGACACATGACGCGGGCGCCTACACCGGCGAGATCAACGGCGCCATGCTGGCCAAGCTCGGCTGTACCTTCGCGGTCGTCGGGCATTCGGAGCGGCGGCAGTACCACTCCGAGGACGACGCCACGGTACTGGCCAAGGCCAAGCAGGCGCTGAAGTACGGGATCACCCCGATCGTCTGCATCGGCGAGGGGCTCAACGTCCGCGAGGCGAAGACGCACGTCGAGTACAACATCGAGCAGCTGCGCGGTTCGCTCAAAGGTCTGACGGCCGAAGAGATTTCGAAGATCGTCATCGCCTACGAGCCGGTCTGGGCCATCGGCACCGGTAAGGTCGCCACGCCCGCCGACGCGCAGGAAGTCTGCGGCGCGATTCGCAAGGAGCTCATCGAACTGGCCTCCCCGGAGGTCGCGGCGGGCGTGCGGGTGCTCTACGGTGGCTCGGTGAACGCCAAGAACGTCGGCGAGTTGGTCTCACAGACCGATATCGACGGCGCCCTGGTCGGTGGGGCGTCGCTGAAGGGCGACGAATTCGCCACCCTGTCGGCGATCGCCGCGGGCGGTCCGCTGCCCTGATTTCTGTGCCACGAAGAGCCGGACATCGTTGATACGGTGTCCGGCTTTTCGTATGCGATGCTGGTCCGGCTTCCGATCAGTCAGCTGGACAAGGACTTTCCCGTGAGAACAAGTAAGTCGCTGTTGCCGATCGTGCTCGTCGTCGCCGCGGTGTTCGGCGTCGGGTGCTCCGACGATTCGTCCGGATCCGATGTGCGGTCATCCTCGAGTGCCACGGGCGGCAGCGGTCGATCCGGGGACGCAGGATGGCGGGCATCGTAAGCTGAATCAGCTCGTGGGGGAGTGGAACGGCGAGAAGTCCACCTTCATCGCGGGTGGCACCGCCGATGACCCGATCAAGAGCGACATCGTGTCGCATTGGCAGTGGATCACCAAGACCGGCGCCAATTTCATGCAGGAAGAGGCCGAGGGCACCTTCGGTGGCAAGCACTACTACCGGCTCGGCATTCTCGGATATTCGCCCGCCGACGATCGGTACGAATGGTCGACCGTGGACAGCGTGACGCCGATGACGATGTCGTACAAGGGCGCCAAAGGTAGTGGCGGCGACGCCGATATCGTGACGGCCGGGGAGTTCACCGATCCCGGTGTGCTCGGTCCGCAGTTCGTGGGCAAGACGATTCCGATGCGGACGGTGATCAAGCTGGCATCGGCGGATCAGGCGACCATGGAGATCTACTTCGCGCCGCCCGGTGAACCGGAGCGGATCGCCGACCGGGTGGTCTTGACTCGGCGAAAGTGACGCGCTTATAGCTTGTCGGGCACCGGGATTCGGTATTCGACCGTGTGCTTGCAGACGGTGAAGCCGGTGGCGGTGAGTGCCAGTTCGAGTGGTTCGTCGTGCGGGTTCATGGCGACTTCGGCGGTCCGCACATCCGGGTAGTGCGCGTGTAATCGGTACAGAGTGCCGCGGAGTAGGGCGGCGAGCTCGGCGGGTTGCTCGGTGGCGTGCACGATGGACAACCTGGCCGTCGCATCGGAGATGCCGACCGAGCACTCCGCGAGCAGTGCGCCGTCCGGGTCGATGTAACCCAAAGAGAAAGTGGTGCGCAGGAATTCGTCGCGGTCGGCGAGCAGGGCCGTGACGGAGGAGGCATCCCAGTGGTCGGTGCAGTCAGTGCCGTCACAGCGGGTGAGTCCGGCGGCGGTGTAGAGCTCGGCGTATCGGACCAGGGTTACCGGTGACGGCGGTACCGGTAATTTCTCGACGTGTGCGGAGGGGAGTTCGGGCCACGGGCCGATCTCGATGTGCCAGGCGCGATCGAGATCTTGGTGCCGGGTCGCACGCAGTTCGGCGGCGACTTGTTCGCCGTCACGGTGTTGGGCGATCCATTGGATGCCAGCATGACTCGCCGCGTCGGCGGCCTCGAGCGCTGCGGTGAGCAGTGTCCGGTACAGGTCGACGTATCCGGGCTCGACCACCGGCATCGCGATCAGGTAGTTGTCCGGACCGCCGGGGTCGACGAGGGTGACCCAGCCGATGACCCGATCTCGGTGGCGGGCCATCACCACGCCGCGAAAATGCGGGCCGCTCAGCTGCTCGCGGAGTTGCTCGAGGTCGTCATCGGTACCGGCCGCGGCGTGCAGTTCACCCACCAGCTCGTCATCGATCACGGTGCGTAACTCGAGCGCCGGAGCGCTGAAATCCGGTGCGGGGAAGTCGTTTCGGTCCACGGGCAGCGTGCGCTCGGTCATTGCGCACGCAGCGTAAGACCGAAGCCGTTGGTATTGCGCAGGATAAGGGTGTCCGCGTCGATGGTGGCGGTGGTCTTGCCGTCGAGGACCTTCAGCACCGACTGCTCGACCTCCATGATCTCGGGAGCGCACAGCATCTTGGTGGTGCCGATCTGGAAGGTGACATCGGGTCCGTTGGCGGTGGGTTCGGCTGTGGCGTGTCCGGTCATGCGGTTGCATCCGGCGCTGCCGGACACCGCGCCATCGGGCGCGATGGCAAGTGTCGGCTTGACGTAGTCCAGGGTCTGTGACCGGATCTGGGCGTCGGGCGTCATCAGGGTGCTGATGATCCAGGTGGTGCCGATCAGCGGTTTGTCCGGCTGGGCGAGCTTCTTGTCGAGCAAGGTGACTGTCACATCCTTACCGGTCAGCGTCAGCGTGCCATCGTCGAGCTGCCACTTCGGCAGTGCGGTGAGCAGCTTGTCCTGCCAGCTGTCGGCCTCGCCGCGGTCGCCAGGGCAGGCCATCAGGGTGCTCGCGAGGGTGCCGACATGCAGCGTGTCGTCGGTGAAGTCGACGGTGCCATCGGCGGTATTGCAACCGGAACTGGCCGAAATCCTGCCGTCGGCGAAGGTCAGCGTCAGCGGACCGCCGCCGGGAATCTGCGGGCCGTCGACCGCGGTCGAGACGAAGGTGCGTCCCATCGGTGTGGCCGCCGGCTTGTCGTCCTTATCGCCGCTCGAACAACCGGCGATCAGGCCGGCCACCATGGCCAGGAAGATTCCGACGCGCACCGTTGTTGCCGACATGTAGCCGATCGTACGGCCGCCACCGGCGGAAACCACTCAACTCGGACGTATCAGACCAGCATGCCGAGCGACGCCAGCACGCCGACCCGGGAGGAGCGCGGCCCCGGCCCGCTCGGACCTCGGCACCACCATGCCGCCGCCGATCGAAGACATGCTGCGCGTCTACGCCAAACCCCCACGCGCCCAGGAGTAATGCCGCCGATGCGACGGTGGACCCCGTCGAGAGACACCTACTCGCACCTATCGTCGGCGGGGCGATACCGGAAGTGCTCGATGTCGGCGGCAGACAATTCGGCGTCGGCCGTGTGCTCGGCTAGCTGCGCTGGCAACTCCACCGGCGCGACCCAGCCTTGACCGAGTTTGATTGCGCGCCGGTCGAGTCACCGACCACCGCAGCCACGGCGAACAGGACGCCGCCATCGGCACCTACATCTGCTGGCACAACCAGCACGCCCAGCCCAAACGCGAGTTCGCGTCAACGCCAAGATCCGGCAACCCGATTACCAACCGAAGGTTGCTTGACGCGGCAGTAGCAGCCGCCCTGTCGGTGCTCAGCACGGCAACGATCGGGTACATGAACCGCTGTGATGTACCGCCATACAATGGCGCGATAAATAGCGGAATGACGATCGGTGGAGCCGTGCGGTTCGACAGTGGGTCGACCGCCCACTCGTCAAGCGCTCGGCGCCCCAAAGTCAAGTAATGGTCAAGTAGTGCCCGCCGAATTGTGGGTGCCGAGGTCGTCATGTCACGATAACGGCATGTCTTGCGCCGACTGCTACATCGCTCCAATTTGAAGTTTCGCGCAAAGGCGAGATCCGGTTATCACCGCCGATTCGGACCTGCCTTCGCTATGGACGCTTACGGATTGAACCATTAACTCCGGGGCATTCCATAGTAGACACACGCCTGTCAGGAATGTGAAAGATGACTGAATTTGTGAGCCCTGGTTCCCTGTTGGCCTACCTGGCTGTAGGTATCTCGCTGTATGGCGCTATCACCTATATCTATCGAACCGCCGCCGAGCCGCATCCGGGGGCCGACGATCTCACTTCGAATTCGGTGCTGTGGGCCGAAGGGTTTCAACTGATCACAGATGAAGTCGTTCGCCGGAAAGTCGTCGCCGCACAATTCGGGGCATTCGGCGGGTTGACGCATGGTCCGCAAACCCCTTCGGTAACCATGCAGCTCATATCCGATTTTTTCCATTGGTTATGGCTCATCGATGACATCATCATCGACAAGGCCGAAGACGGACCCGAGATCGTCACCCCGATCGTAGAACACTTCGTAGCCGTGGCACGCTGTGCGAGGACTCCTACCAGCGGCCCGGAACTGGCATGCATCGACCTGGTACGACGGCTGGAAGCGGAGCACGGAAGACGATCCGGTGGTCGATTCGAGCAGGCGACCATAAGATTTCTGGAAGCGTTGCCGGCGCAGAGTGCGATGCGTGCGAGCGGATCTGTTCCGGAAACCGAGCAGTACGAGGTTCTGCGCCGCGGAATATCCGGAGTGCCGATGGCGCTGATATTCGTAGAGTGCAGCTCGAGCAGATACGTATCGGATGAGGAATGGTATCGGGCTGACGTCCAACGCCTCCTCGAACTGGCAAACGATATTATATCGTGGGTCAACGACATCTTCAGTCTGCCGATGGAACTCGAAGAGCAACTGGTATTCTGGAATTATCCCTTGATGCTGCAAGCTCGAGGCATGAGCATGTCAGCGGCGGTCACCGAAACCGGCAAACGCGCCCAACGAGCCTACGATGATTTCTGGCTGCTCGCGGAGGAAACAATTCCGGAGCTCAGCCCTGCCTGCCAGGCGCTGATCCGCGGGGTGGATAGATGGATGGCTGGAAGCTATGAATGGCACCGCGTGACACCCAGATACTGGCACGCGTGGGAAAATTTCACACTCAACTGATAGAGGAATTGGCATCATGACGCTACGTGCGGGCCAACAGACAACTACTGATCAGCGCATGATTCCGTGCGCGCCCGCGGGACTGCCACTCTTCGGTCACGCACTGCCGGTATTGCGTGATCCATTCACGTTTCTGAATTCGCTGGCAGCCTTGGACAACGGATTGGTGCAGGTCCGCCTCGGCCCCCTGGCAGTGGTCGTCGTCTGCGATCCGGACCTCAGCAATCAGGTTCTGCGTGACGATCGCACCTTCGACAAAGGCGGACCGCTGTTCATCAGCGGTCGACGGGTAATCGGCAATAATCTGGTCACCTGTCCGCACGGCCAGCATCGCCGGCAGCGGCGCTTGGTGCAGCCAACTTTTCACCGCCATCGGCTGCCGAGCTACGCACAGGCCATGTCCGATCAGGTCGAGACCGTGGTCGGCAGGTGGACCGACGGACAAATTCTCGACGTTCCGGTGGAGATGTCGGAGATCACCACGCGAGTCGTCATGAAGACGCTGTTCTCCGGAGAACTCGGGCCGACCGACATGCAGCTGGCTCTGCACGCCGTCCCGATCATCGCCGACGGAATTCTGGCGCGAACGGTCAGGCCAGCCGTATTGGACCGGGTGCCGACGCCCGGCAACCGGCGCTACCGCAAAGCGGGCACCGGCCTGCGCGCGATGCTCGATACCTACGTCGCGAAGCGCCGTGCGGAAGAGGGCGTCGAACACGGTGACCTGCTGTCCACCCTGGTGACCACCCGGGACACCGACGGCCGGGGATTGAGCGACGCCGAAATCAGCGACCAGGTCGTGATTTTCTTCATCGCTGGCTCCGAGACGACAGCAAACGCCGTGGCGTGGGCTCTGCACTTTCTGGCCGACCATCCCGACATCGAAGAACGCCTGCACGCCGAGGTCGACCGTGTCCTGCCAGATGGTGGCACCGCGTCTCTGGACCGGCTGCCTGAGCTGACGTTCACTGGGCAGATCATCGCCGAGGTTCTCCGCTTGTATCCGCCGGTATGGATGCTCACCCGTACCGTCACCGCCGACACCGAGCTCGGCGGATATTCGCTTTCGCGCGGAACCACCGTCATCTACAGCCCATACCTCATCCACCATCGCAGTGACCAATACCAAAACCCGGAACGTTTCGACCCCGACCGATGGAGCGACGATCAGACGCCGGTGCGACGAGAGGCATATATCCCCTTCGGCTCAGGCGCCCGCAAATGCATCGGCGACACCTTCGGCCTCACCGAAGCCACTCTCGCGCTGGCGACAATCGCTGCTCGTTGGCGACTGCGTCCTATCCCCGGCATAGACCCGCGTCCGGTGATAGGCACAGTGCTGCGCGCCCGGGATCTCCGCATGCGGCTCATCGTCCGCCATTGAATACATACGGTGCACTGTCGGTGACAATTTCCTCGGCGACCGATCACAGTCGGGCCGGCACGGTCCTGGCTCGGGCTCGGGATGCCTGCGAGCCGGTGCTGCGAGAGACAGTAGGGACGCTGCCTGAGCCCTTGCGCCGGATGGCCGGCTACCACTTCGGATGGTGGGATGCCGACGGAATCGCAGCCTGCGCTGACTCCGGTAAGTCGTTCCGGGCAGCCTTGGTGATCGGCGCGGCCGAGGCGTACGGCCTTCGCCTCGGCGGTGCTGTGCATGTGGCTGCCGCAGTCGAGTTGGTGCACAACTTTTCCTTGATCCACGACGATGTCATGGATGCCGACCCCACCAGGCGGGGACGACCGACCGTGTGGAAGGTCTGGGGAACTGCCGACGCGATCCTGCTCGGTGAGACCCTGCACGCCCTGGCGATGCCGGTGCTGATATCAACGCTGCCGAAGGTGATGGCGGGTGCGGCGGTCACTCGGTTGGCCGGCGCCGTGGTCGAAATGTGTGCGGGCCAACACGAGGACACTGCATTCGAAACCCGCAAACAGGTAAGCGTCGAAGACTATGCGCGGATGGCCACCGGTAAGACCGCGGCACTGATGGGCGTTGCCTGTGCGCTGGGTGCCCTCTGCGCCGGCGCGGACGCGCAGACCGTATCGGCGATGGACACATTCGGCCGTGAACTCGGATTGGCTTTCCAATTCGCGGACGACCTGATCGGAATCTGGGGCGACCCCGCCGTCACGGGCAAACCCGTCGGCAATGATCTGGCCCGGCGCAAGCATTCCCTGCCCGTGGTGTCCGCGCTGGCATCGGAATGCGATGCGGCTGTCGAGTTGGCGGCACTCTACGCATCCGAAACACCAATGACCACAGCCGATGTCATTCGGGCCACAAACTTGGTCGAGGCCGCCGGGGGCAGACGATATGCGCAACAACAGGCCGAGCGCAGGACGTTGGTCGCGATCGAGACGCTACATGGACGATCGGACGTCGAGGACTTGGTCGCGTTGGCCGGTACTGTGGCGCATCGGAACCGGTGATGATCTTGCCCGATTCCTGGATGACAAGTGGCGTGGTGGGTCGATCGGTGTCCGAACAGCCCTATCCGCGTCCAGCGTATGGCGGCACGTTCTCGGCCTGGGTCAGCGATGTGCTTCCTGCTCTTGGCTCGCGTGTCGTCCAAGGCACGCTAACTGCCTCTGGCTTCACCGGTCTGGCGAACAAGGCACTTGCCCACCTGCCGTCGGCGGCCACCAACGATCCATGCGAGGCGCGGCGACTGATCGTCGAGTTGGGCATTGTCGGTTCCTCGGTTACCAGCTACAGCCAGCGGGAGAACCTCGACCTGGCCGGCCGCGACCCTGGACGTGGCTTGGAACTACTGCGCGTCGGCGAACGGGGAACACCGTTTCGGGCCTATTTCAGCACCCTTGTCGCACATTCGGGTACGGGACACCCGGATCGGGATGCCTATGCGTCTCTCATCCGGTGGAACGCGCCGGAGATGAGTGCATACCTGGGCAGCAGCCGCATCTGCACGCTACCCAGCGTCTTCGACGACGGTCGTATTCGCACCTATACCGCCGAGATCGGCGAAACGTTGATCATCGAGCTGTTCAAGCGCTGCGAAACCCTCGAGTTGGCCGCAAACCAAGCCCTGCAACCGATCTGGGCCGGTGGGACATCCGCGATGAGTAGCGATGAGCTCGCCGAGCGATTCGCTACGGCTCGACTGATGCTGGCCGGTGTTCGGCGGCTGTTGCTGGAATTCCATCGAGGCGACGAGCGCGGGACACTGTCGGTGCCCCACTTCGTCGATGTCTTTCGCCAGTACGCGGTGCATTGGGATCACGATGATGTCCCGCCCAGCGGCCCGCAGGACATTCAATTCATCGTGCGCGACCTGATGACCGGAATCGACCTGCCCGGCTATACCCGCCACGTCCAGCGGATCCACGCCGGATTGCTGGCGGACGAGCGACAGCTGGTCACCGACGCGGCCACACGACCTTCACTACCCAAGGTCTTGCTGGACGAGGCCGGGTTGTCCACCGTCGACGTGGCCACTGCGTCCGACTCCGAGTTGGCAAACAAACTGCGTCGGTATCCGGCCCTCGGTGAGTGCTACCTGCTACTGGAGCTCAACGCGCGGCTGTCGGCTGCACACCTGATGGTGGCGAAGAAGTACCTCTACAAGCCCAACCGACAACGAGACGAGGACGCGGCGGCGGTCGCTGTCCCCGTCCCGAACGACAGAGGTATTACCGAGTTGACCGAGTCCGCGCTGGATGTTCTCAACCGGGTACGCCGGCGACATGTCATGGCCGGGATCGGCCGGTGGCGGGCCGCCGAAATCGCTGTGCTCTGCGGGGCGACCCTCCAGCGCGACATCTCGATGGCCGACGCCCTTGCGTTATTCGTGCCGAGGCCATGAAAGCGCCGTCAACGTCGGGCCCCCGATTCCCCCGGGCTTGCCCACGTAGCACCGCGACGCGTGAAGTCGCCTGACCGATCAGGCGGTGAAACCGAGGCGGCGGCGGGTTCCCGGTGCTATGCCAATTCGGATGCATTCAGTGTCATGGCAAGCCCATGCCTATCCTGCTCGTAGCATGTTCGGCCCGGCCTTTGCCGTGTATGGATCCGGGACCCAGCGGTAGCCGTACCCACGGACATTCGTGATCAGTCCGGGGCGGTTCAACTTGGCACGTAGAGCGGCCATATGCACGTACAGCGTCCGTGACACCCCAAGGAATGCGTCGCCCCAGACGCGGTCCATCAATTGCTGACGGCTGACCGCGACACCGGGCCGCTGGATCAGGACCCGCAACAGCTCGAACTCGAGCCGTGTGAGCGGAACCATCTGCCCAGCCACTTCGACCTGCCGTGCCGCCAGATCCACGCGAACGTCTCCGGAGACGATCAGCGCGCTCGGTGTGGGCTGCCGATGGTCGGCGCGTCGTGTGACCGCTTCCAGCCGGGCCGTCAGTTCCTCGATGCGCGCGGGTTTCGCTACGTAGTCGTCGGCTCCGTTGCGCAGCCCGAGCACGATTGTGCGCTCGTCGGTGCGCGCGGCGAGGATCACGACCGGCACCGAGCTGACTTCACGCAGCTTCCGCACCACCAGCAGCCCATCCATATCCGGTAGGCAGAGGTCGAGTAGGACCGCGTCATAGCCGCGGTGTTTCAGCAATAGGTCGGCCCCTCGACGCTTGCGATCCACCTCGTGGCCCTGGAGCTCGAGTGCCTTCGCCACGGCACCGCTGTCGTCGTCATCGTCGATCATGATCAGCCGCATATGTCTCACCTTCCTGACCGTGATCTCGATGACCAGCAGGTCTGCGAATGATTTCCGCAGGCCACCGGGTACGCAAAATGATTCCCGGCGCCGGGGTTGGGAAGAAGGACCGAATGTGCCGAAATGTGCTCCGAATGTGCCAATGTCGCTGCAAGTCGGGATTACTGCGGCCGGGCGAGTACAGGCCCGGAATGGCTGCAGGTGGGTGGGGTGATGGGCCGGACACAATGCCCGCCCGAGTGAGACTGATCGGCGCCGACCGTGGCGGTGTTTCGATTGTCACACTTAGGAATACGCACCGAACGCGCCGATGTACGCTTCGAACGCGCCATTTTTTTTCAATCAGGATTGCGTGTATATGGATGCGGTGGATTCGATCCTGATGCCCAGACTCGCCCTCGACAACGTAGGGCTGTCCGAGCAGGTGCGCCAGCGGCTTGCGGATGAGGCCGACGTGCCCGGTTGGATGCTGGCCGGCAACGCGGCTGCTGTGCCGAGCGACCGCAGCCGGCGGGTGTGGGAACTCGTCGAGCACGAGTTGAACGACCCGCATGTCGCACTGCGTGTCGGGCTGACCCACGACCCGCGGTGTCTGGGCCTGCACGCTTATCTATTTATGACGGCGCCCACGCTGGGCGAAGGGTTCGCCACGACCGGTGCGTACCTCAATACCCTTACCACCAACTTCACCTTCGCCCTTGCCGAGGAGACCGAAGAGGAAGTGACATTCGATACGGTGTCGCTCGGCGGTGAAGGACGTGGCCGAGACCTGACGATACAAGTCGGACTCGCGGGGATGCCCGAACGCGCACGGCGCGCAACCGGCAGGGCGGTCTATCCGGTGCGGGTCCGTCTTCAACAGAAAGCGCCTCGGCGGCAGGCCGATTTCGTCGAGGCTTTCGGTACCGGCCAGGTCGATTTCGGTGCTCCGACAGACCAACTCACCTTCCGCACCGCGGATCTGGCACTGCCGCTTGTAACTGCCGACCCCATGCTGGCGGACATGCTGCTCCGGTACGCGCAGACTCTGCCGACGGCGCCGCCACCGCCCACGTCGTGGTCGGACCAACTGCACCATCAATTGCTGAAGATGCTCGGCGACGGCCCTATCACCCTGGACCACGCTGCACGGAGAATGGCCACGAGTCGGCGCAGCCTGCAGCGACGGCTCACGGAGGAGGGAACTACCTGGCGGCGTGAACTCGATCGTGCCCGCTGTGCGCGAATGGAGGACCCGAATCTGCAACTTCTGATGAGCAGGATCGAGATAGCACGCCAAGTCGGTTATTCCGATGCCAGGGCATTGCGACGCGCGCAGCGGCGCTGGGCAGCCGGGGAAAGACAGAACTGAGAAACGTCAAGATGGACACGGAAGATTTGGTCCTGCTGCCCAGACTTGCCCTCGACAATGTGGGGCTGCCCGAATCGGTGCGGCGGCAGCTTGCCGGGGAGGCCGACATCCCCGAATGGATGCTGTCCAACAGCCGGGCGGTTGTGCCGAGTGGCCGCAGCCTGCGGGCGTGGGAACTTGTCGAGCACAAGCTCGACGATCCGGACTTCGCACTACAAGTCGGGCGAATCCACGATCCCCGGGGCCAGGGCCTCACCGGTTATCTATTCATGACGGCGCCGACAGTAGCCGAAGGGTTCGCGCGGATGGGTGCCTACCTCAACACACTGACCACCAACTTCACCTTTGCCCTTGCCGAGGAGGAACTGACTTTCGACATCGGGTCACTGCGCGGTGAGGGACGTGGCCGAGATCTGACGATGCAGGTCGCGTTCGCAGGGTTGCCAGCCCGCGCTGCGCGGGCAACCGGTAGGACGGTCGATCCGGTTCGGGTCCGTTTGCGGCAGACCGCGCCGCTGCCAGGTCATTCCGGCGCGCCCAGCGGCGCTGGGCGGATGAAGACGACGGAACAATAAAGGACGACAGATTCAAGGGGGCGTTGAAGAAGTTCATCGGACGCCTTCGGCTGCTTCGACCTGATTCACCAGCGGCTGACCAGTCTGCCGGTGCTGAACAGGCTCCCGCTCGCACGCAACCGGGAATACGCGGCACTACTTGCGCGGCTGCACCCGATGATCGACAAGGTCGTCGCCGACTATCGCGGTAGCGACACCGGCGAACCCGACCTACTTGGCATGCTGTTCGATGCGCGCGACACTGAGACTGGAAAAGCAATGTCGCACAATGAGATTCACGACCAGATCATGGCGATCCTGATGGCTGGATCGGAGACCACGGCGGCAGCGTTGTCGTGGGTGTTCCACGTACTGACCGAGCATCCGGACATCGAGGAGCGGCTGCATGCCGAGGTGGACCAGGTGCTCGAGGGGCGGCCCGCCGAGTATGCCGACGCCAGGCAGCTGACCTACACCGCCCAGGTGATCAGCGAGGCGCTGCGTTGCTTGGATAATCACCCGCCGTGCCACCGAGGAGGTAGAACTAACGGGACACCGGATTCCCGCTGGCGCATCGGTGATCATCAGTCCGTATGTGGTGCAACGAGATCCGCGGCTGTTCGCCGATCCGAACACGTTCGACCCGGATCGATGGTCACCGGAGCCGGTCGATTTCCGCGCGAAGTTCGACGATCTGCCGTTGCAGGGCTTGAATGCAGACCAGGGCGACACCACTCGCGTCTACGTTGTAGATCACTTTGTCGCTATCGCCGAGCCCGAAGGCGGCTTTCCAATCCTGGGCCATCGGCCCCACGTGGCGCACGTCTGGCGGTTCCCATTCGTACCGCCAGGTGCTGATCGGCAGTTTCACGACTTCCCCGAGGATATCGTGCCCGTTCATCGAGTGGCCCAGCGTCGGCTCGCTCGCGGAATCGGACGGGATCTGCAGGGCCGGCGCCCGACCACGCCGGCCCCGATGTAGACCGAACACTCTCAGTGGTCCCACACCACCATGGCGAAATCGCGCTTTATCGTCCTATCGCTATCGACGATCGCGCTGGCGACACCGGTCGCGACTGTGGCCAGTCCCGTGCCCGCCGCGGCAATAACGGCGATCCGGGCGACCGTGGTCAAGCTCGCAATCTCGTCGTTTCCTTTCTGTTGGGGATCCAGGCCAGGCCCCGCAGATCCGTTTCTCCGACACCGGCAATTGTGTGTTCCACGCATTGGGTGCTGCCAGTCGGGGAATAGCTCTTGACCTTCTCTTAAAAGAGGCGCATGCACGCTCATACCCAGCGGCGACACCGCCGAGGCGCGGCGAGTTCCCAGTCGATGGAAGTCGCGCATCCGCGCACTGTGGCCCTCATGCTTCGCCTGAGGCGTTCTTGACGCACCGATCGTCGGCTCTCCCACTGGTGACCGCCCGCCGCGACGGCCGGAACTCCTACCCGCTGAAGGTGATCGGTAGGAAGTCCGGCCCGTGGATCATGGCGAGATGGGGGCGCCAGTGGACGGGGCCGGTCACTGTGGGGGGCCCGAGGCGATTGACCAGAGCGGTCAATCCTTCGGCCATTTCCAAGTGTGCCAGGGCCACGCCGATGCAGTGGTAGGTGCCACCGCCGAAGACGAGTTCGCGTGGTTGAGGAGTTCGGCGGATGTCGAAGCAGGTGGGGTTCTCGAATACGCGTGGGTCGCGGTTGGCGGCTGGGATGCAGCTGAATACGACGCTGTCCGCGGAGAAGTCCAGGCCGCCCAGGGAACAATCGATATTCGCGAACCGCTGGATCATTCGTGCCTGTGGCGTCCAGCGGAAGATCTCCGCGACGGCGTGGGGTACCAGGCTCGGGTCGGCACGCAGGAGTTCCCACTGATCGGGGTGTTCGCTGAAGGCGACGAGTGCCCGTCCGAGTTGGCGGGAGGTGGTGTCTTGGCCTGCCCAGACCAGTAGTAGGACGAGGTTGTGCAGCTCCCCGGCGCTGAGCGAGCCGCCGTCGGACTGCGCGGCGATCAGGGCGGAGATGAGATCGGTGCCGGGCGCTGCCCGGCGGCGCGTGATGAGCGACGCTATGTAGGTACTCATCTCGGTGACCGCGTGATCGACTCTGTCCAACACCTCGCCATCGAGTCCGCCGGTCGCGAACGCGAGACCGATATCTGCTGACCATCCATGGAACTGGTCGTAGTCCTCGGTCGGCACGCCGAGCAGCTCACATATCACCAAGGCAGGCAGCGGGTCGGCGAAGGCCGAGACGAAGTCGAGCGATACCTGTTCAGCGATCTGGTCGGCAAGACGGGCCGCGGTCGTTCGGGTGAATGGGCGGAGGTTCTCGACGACGCGGGGGGTGAACGCTTTGCCGACCAACCCGCGCAGGCGGGTGTGGCTGTCGTCGTCCACACTCATCAAGGTGTTCATCCACCAATGGAACAGTGGGCCTTCGGTGATGCCGTGCAGCGCCATGTAGGCCTCGCCGCCGAGCCGGAACCGGGAATCCCTGAGCAGCGCGGATACTTCCCGATGCCGTAATGCGATCGGCCCGATGGGGCTGTCGGCGTACCAGTTCTGCTCTCGTGCCCGCGCTACTTCGGGACTGTCGAAGTCGAACTGCGGGTTGAAGATGTCGAGAAAGGCGGCGGAGGTCAGGTCTGTTGTCATCTCAACTCCCCATGATGGGTTGTTTCTGCGGCTGCGGTTACTTGGATGTATTCGAAGATCGCCCCATCCGGGTTGCGTGCGATCAGCCGGTCGCCGTTGGGACCGGGAGCCGGGCCTTCCAGGATCTGGCCGCCTGCGCGCTCGATCTCATCGATAACCGGGGTGATCTGTTTGACCAGCAACGTCGCCGTCCGGTTCGCGTATGCGGCGGCGTCTGGGCCCGCGAGCAGCAGAAAGGGGCCGATGCTTGCGAGTTCCACACCGGCGAAACCGAACCGGTTGACCTTCTCGGAGCCGGAGAGGCCCTGGTAGAGCGGGATGGCTTGGTCGAGGTCGGCGACGACGACCCTGGCTATCACTGCGGTGATGTTGGACATGGGCGGCTTACCAGGTGACCGGTAGGGCGCGAACCCCGTAGGTGACGTTGGACCGCCGGAAGGGGATGTCGTCGACCGGGGCGGCCAGTCGGAGGGTGGGGAATCGGCGCAGCAAGGCGGGGAAGGCGATGCGCATTTCGAGGCGGGCCAGTGATTTGCCGACGCAGTGGTGCAGGCCGTGGCCGTAGGCGAGGTGGGTGCGGGGCGCCCTAGCGAGGTCGAGGCGGTCCGGGTCGGGGAACCGGGTCGCGTCGCGGTTGGCCGACGGTATCGCCACCAGCACTTGTTCCCCTCTGCGGATCAGGGTTCCGTTGATGATGACGTCTTGGGTGGCGGTCCTGATCTCTCCGTGTTGGGGGATGGATACGTAGCGTACGAGTTCGTCGATCGCGTCGTCGGTATCCACGTGCCCGTCGCGCAGCATCGCGAGTTGGTCGGGGTGCTGCAGGAGCGCGAGGGTGCCGATGCCGAGCATGTTCGCCGTTGTCTCGTGGCCGGCCACCAGCAGCAGATTGCCGATGCCGACAAGTTCCTCGTCGGTGACGCTGTCACGGTATTCAGTGATGATCCGACCCAGCACAGTGTCGCCAGGGTCGGTGCGGGTTCGGGTTACCAGTTCCCGCATTCCGGAGCGGAGGGCGTCGCGTGCCGGGATCAGCGTCTCCAGGTCCGACATGACATCGGTCATGATCGCGGTGAGTCCGGCGAAGTCGAATTCCTCGTCGGCGGGTATGCCCAGCATGTCGCGAATGATGCCCGATGGCACCGGCAGCGCGTAGGTGTCGATGAGATCGACGGGAGGCCCAGCGGCCGCCATCGCGTCCAGACAGGTGTCGACGACTTCTTCGACCATCGGTCGCAGCCGCGACATCCGTGCCGCGGTGAACTCCCCTGCCACCATCTGGCGTAGTCGAGTGTGCTCGGGTGGGTCGCATTCGATGAACGTGCCCGGTTGTCGGGAGCGCAGTTCCTCGGCGAGCGTGCGGTTCTCGGGTTCGGGTAGCACGATGCCCAGCGGGGTGAGTTCGCTGCTGAAGTGCGGATCGCCGAGCGCTTGCCGGGCGTCGTCGAACCGCGTGACCAGCCACACCCAGTCCGCACTGTTGAGCTGTACACGGACGATCGGTTCCTCGGCGCGCAGCCGGGTGAATTCCTGATCGGGATCGATGGGGCTCCTCGGATCACGGCGGTACGGCAGTGGGAGCGTGGAATTCGCGGTCACGACGTCGGCTTCCCGTCTTCGGCTGGTACGTGGGTGACCCATCGGCAGCTGCGCTCGCCGAGTTCATGCTCTACCGCGATACCGAGGTGGTCGGCCGTGCGGTGGTGCATGTCGACACAGAATTCGCACGGACGCGCGAGTGTCAGCTCGACCCCTTGCCGCTGTGCGCGTTCCCGGTAGTCGTAGATGCCGCAACGATGGACCTCGAGGCCGAACTGGTCGGGGTCCTGTGTGCAGGTCGTCTCCGAGTCGTAGACCTCCAGCATGGTCGCCAGGCCGACCAAAAGGTCGCGGGCATGACCGGCGCGGTCCGGCAGGCGCTTACGGGTGGCCTCGGCATTGATGGCCGCCACGTGCTCCGTCCACTGCGGTAGTGCTGCGGGGCCGAGAAACCGCTCGATGGCGGCCTGGGTGCGAAAGTAGACGCCGAGCACGAACTGTGTCTTCTCCGCATCGGACATCGGATCGGTGAGTGCCATAGTGAATCAGCTTCCTTCTCTGGCCTTGGTCAGCTGGGCGGGCCGCAACCCGGTTACCGCTTCGATATCGGCGAGCGTCGCCGCGACCACAGTGTCGATGGGGGGTGGCAGCCGATCCCACATGCCGCTGTCATCGAGGTCCAGCACCCGCGACAGCTTCCACCCGACATAAGACCCCTGCGCGGCCAGCGGTGGCAGCGTGTCCACCGTCGCTACGGCGAAACGGTGCCCATCGAACAGGGGGCCGAGCCGCTGGGTCGCCGCCGCGGTCCACGCCTTATCCGGCTCCCGATCGGTGGTGACCAGACACACGACGTCGATTCCCCGATGGACCAGCATGTAGTTCAATACCGTCGGCCCGTCGTTGTCGCTCCACAGCACCGCTTCGAAGTCCTCCTGCCGTACCCCGTCGCCCGCGAGCCGCAATACGTCCTGCTCGCGCCCTAGTGTCCGCACCACCGGCGTCGCGAGCCCGCACACGCAGGGGATGCCGGTCACTTCGACGAGATCGCCGGTCCGATACCGCACCAAAGGTCTTGCCGGTAAATCCAGTGTGGTGACCACCAATTCGCCTGTATCGCCGACGGCGCCGTCCACCAACCGGGTGGCCCGCTCGTCATGGAGCTCGAACACAAAACTCTGCGTCTGAAGGTGCAGGCTTCCCATTTCACATGTCACCGCGGTCGTCCCGGTTTCGGATGAGCCGTAGCAGCCGACATATGCCTTCGCCCCGGTGAGTTTCTCGAGGTGGTGCAAGAAGTCGGGACCGGTCTGTTCGGCCATCAGCAACAGCTGGTCGAAACGCGGCATCGGCGCACCGTGGCGTAGCGCGAAATGTAGCAACTCGAGCAGCCGTGACGCGGATCCTACATAGGTGTTCACCGAAAGCTCGCGGGTCAACCGCAGAACACGGGTGTAGTCTCCCGTAACGTTGTCGACCCAAACCCGTAACGACATCACACCCACATACTCGAGCACTTTCTCGAACTGATAACCAGCCGGCGCGAACGGGCCATTGATCAAAATCAGCGCCGAATCCCCCGGACCGATCAGACGCGCCCACATCTCCCCGATATTTACCGTATTCACGACAAGATCGTCGACCGCCTTCGGCGCCGCCACCGGGTCACCCGTTGTGCCCGACGATTCGTAGTAATGCACGAAACTGTCGATCTCGCGCGTGAAAGCATCGCGGGAACGTTTCCGCAGCTCGCCCCGGTCGAGCATCGGGAGGCTGGAAAATGTTTTATACAGTAGTTCCTCGGCCGGAATCCGCCTGGCCTGCAAGATAACCGTGTCATCACGCCATTCACTCAAAGAGTCCGCGTACAACTTCGAATGAGCCGCCGCCGCAAGGGTGTCCACCAGCTTCCTTGCATGCAGTGCACGCAGGTCGCCACGCCCGGCACGTACATCCCGGATGGTTGCCAGGTGACGTTCCGCCAACGCCATCATGCTGGCGCGAGCGCCATCGTCACGTAGCAACAGCATCGCTTACCTTCCGATCTCGAAACCGATAGCGAGGACGGTAGACCATCGGAAATCCCGAAACAATGCTCGATCGTGAAGGAAACAGATACCAGAAACCCGCAAAACCCCAGGTGGAGGCCGCAATCCACGCTCAACGTCCTCGGTGCACACCAGAGATTTCTTAGCTTGCTCTTTAACTACGGGTACTGCGCTCCTAGCTGACGTTTTCGCATTCGCAGGAGGTCAGAGCGTTGAAAATCATTCGAATTCGCTGGTAGCGCATCGGGCTGAGGTCACTCCAGCTCGCGCTCAGGTCGAAGAATGCAGATGAGTATGTAAATTCCCGGCTACGGTAAGTCTTAAGATTGTTTCAAGTTTCCGTTCCCCGGCTGGCACGTGGATTGCGAGCAACACAAAATTCTGGTGTCGGAGAATTCGAATCCGCAGGCCACCATATGCGGACCAACGTCAAGGAGAACATCATGGGCATCAAACGTCTGGCCGCCTCGGTGGCGGCAATCGGCACTCTGGTCCTCAGCAACATCCTGTTCCAGGAAGCTGTCGCCGCAGCGGCGATAACCAAGTTCTGAGCGACAGCCGGCCTCCGTGCCCCCTCCATGGAGGCCGGCCATCGTCGGCGCCATCCCTATCGCCTTCCAGTGAGGTGCTGACCCGGATTCCGTGGCAACGCGGCACCACCGAAGCACCAGACCTGTCAGGCACCCGGCATACTGACGATCGCGCAGTGTGGGATTCGCGTCGGTGCGCAGGGCGGCGCGCACGATCTTGCGGGTGCCGTACCCGAAAGCGCCGCGCAGCAGGATCGCACCGGTCGCGCCCGCGATGCTGCCCAGCGGTTCCCGCAGGGTTAGCCGCCGGGCCCGGGGTTACTGCGAGCGTTGTAGCCGGATGTCGTCTTCCTAAGCGGTTGCTCCGGCAGCAGCCCGGATGGTCGCAATCGGGACGAGTAGGGCCGTCCAGGCCCACAATGCCGCCCCGATAGTCGAGCCGGGGTGGGATGCGGTGGGCCATGATGCCGAGGACTCCGCCCGCGCTGAACGCTCATTCTCGACGGAGTTGCCCGCCGCGCCATGATCTCTACACCGTTGTCCCGCAGCATCGTTCACTGTCCGCTTGGCCATGTGGCGCTCCACGTTCAGCTGTGCCATCGAGTAGCTTCAGCGGGTTTATTTATGAGAATCCATATATATCAGTAGACGACATGGCTGCTAGTGCCGAATGGCAGTGGTTGCAAAGCATCTGTACGCCGCGTCGGAGTAGTGCCATTCGCACCGTCCCAGTATCCGTCCCCAGCTTCGAGCCGACTTGCTAGAGCGTCAGCTCCACGAGTGGGACCTCGCAAACCGCACTCCTCGTGTACGTTTGGCTGCCACCACATCCCAGGCCGGGGCTCCCACGCCAGCGGCTCGTACAGCTCCCGTGGTTATGCTCGGGGCCGTGACCACTGCAGATGCTGCGACTCCACTATCCACCTGGGCGCCGTTGCGGTCGCGGATCTATCGGGCGCTGTGGATCGCGCAACTGGTGTCGAATCTCGGGACCTGGATGCAGACGGTGGGGGCACAGTGGATTCTGGTCGATCAACCGAATGCCGCGACGTTGGTCGCGTTTGTGCAGACCGCTACCACGTTGCCGGTGATGCTGCTGTCGATTCCGTCGGGGGTGCTGGCGGATCTGCTGGATCGGCGCAGGCTGTTGCTCGGCGCGCAGACGGCTATGGCGGTGCTGGCCGGGGTGCTCGCGGTGACGACGGCCACCGGGCATACCACCCCGGGGGTGTTGTTGACGTTGCTGTTCCTGCTCGGCTGCGGTCAAGCGTTGACCGCACCCGCTTGGCAGGCGATTCAGCCCGAACTCGTTCCGCGCGAACAGATTCCGTCCGCCGCCGCGTTGGGCAGTATGAATATCAATATCGGGCGCGCGGTCGGCCCCGCCATTGCGGGTGTGCTGGTCTCACTGTCGGGGCCGACGCTGGTGTTCGCGCTGAACGCGGTGTCATTCGGCGGCATCGTCGCGGTGCTGCTCATCTGGCGCAGACCGACGAAGGAACGGAAGCTGCCCAGCGAACGTCCGCTGGCGGCGCTGCAGGCGGGCACCCGGTTCATTCGCGCCGCGCCCGCGATCCGCCGGGTGCTACTGCGCTCGATCCTGTTCATCGCTCCGGCGAGCGCGGTGTGGGCGTTGCTGCCGGTCATCGCGCGTGACGAACTCGGGCAGTCCTCATCCGGTTACGGTCTGCTGCTCGGTGCGCTCGGGCTCGGCGCGGTGCTGGGTGCCGTCGGCCTGTCGCGGGTGCGGGCACTGCTGACACCGACTCAGCGACTGACCGCGGCCGCGATCCTGTTCGGCATCGCCTCGGCAGGCGCGGCGGTGCTGCACAGCATGCCGGTGGTGCTGGTGCTGCTGGTCGGCGCTGGATTCGCGTGGCTGCTGGCGATGTCGACGATGAATTCGACCATGCAGTTGCTGCTGCCGGCCTGGGTGCGGGCGCGCGGGCTTTCGGTGTACATGCTGGTGTTCATGGGCGGCCAGGCAATCGGATCGCTGGTGTGGGGTCTGGTCGCGGGCGCGGTGAGTTCGGTGACGGCGCTGCTCGCCGCCGCGGTACTGCTGGCCGGTTCCGCGCTGAGTTCGGTGTGGCTGCCGATCCGCCACAACGCGGAGGAACTGGACCTGAGCCCGACCGCCTTCTGGCCCGAACCGCAACTCGTGGTCGAGCCGGATCCGGAGGACGGACCGGTGCTGGTACTGCGCACCTACGATGTGCCGCCGGAGAAAGTCGACGAATTCCTGGCGGCGATGGTGTTCGTCGGACGGTCCATGCAGCGCACCGGCGCGATGGAGTGGCGGCTGTATCGCGATGTCGGGATCCTCGACCGGTATGTCGAGGCGTTCGTGGTGCGTTCCTGGTCCGAGCACATGCATCAGCATCAGGTGCGGCTCACCGCCCAGGATCAACTGCGGGAACGCGCCGTCGCGGAGTTCATGATCGGCGCGGACACCACCACCCACCTGGTCGCGGTGGAGCCGCCCTAGGAAGCGTTCGGCTGGGCTGATTATGCAGGTACGGATGTACCCCCATAGACTGTCCGGCATGCGGATGTTCCTGGATATCCTCCTGATCGTCACCAGCGTGCTGCTGGTGCTGCTGGTGCTGCTGCACCGCGCCAAGGGTGGAGGTCTGTCCAGCTTGTTTGGTGGCGGCGTGCAGTCCAGCCTGTCGGGTTCGACCGTCGTCGAGAAGAACCTCGACCGCATCACCATCTTCACCGGTCTGATCTGGCTCATCGCCATCCTCGGCATCGGCCTGGAGATCAAGTTCGCTTGAGTTGGCCGTCGCGAGCGACGACGACGGCCGCTGCCGTTGCCATCGCCAGCACCACGGTCGCGATCCCGAAGGCCACCGCATAGCCGTCGCCGATAACCGGCGCGACCAGCAGTGGACCCAGCATCTGCCCGGCGCCGTAGCCTGCGGTGAGCGTCGCCGCGGCCCGGTGGTCGGTCAACTCGGTGCCGAGTCGGATCGCGAGCATGGTGATGCCCATGAACGTGCCGCCGAATAGCGCCGCAGCGACGATCGCGGGCCATGTCGTCGTCGACCCGGCGAGTAGCGCCGCTGCCGCGCATTGGGCGAGCAGCGCGAGGACCATGGCGGTCGTGGGGGTCCAGCGCCGCGCGGCCATACTCCACAGCACCGCCGGCGCGGCCGCTACGCCGACTATCACCCACATCGCCGAGCCCAGCGCCGCATTGTGCGCGCCGACCGCGGCGACGAGGAATGTGCCGATCACGATGTACCCGACGCCCTCGAGGGTGTACGCGATGAGCAGCGCGCGCCAAGCCGTGCTCGAGCGTTTAGCCAGGGCTACTACTCCGGTGCTGTGCCGGCCCGGGTGGATATCGAGTCGGAGGGCGGGAAGTAGCAGCACGGCGGTCAGTCCTGCGGCGCCGAGCCACAGACCCTGCCAGGGCAGCACAGGTCGCGCGGCCAGCGCCGCCAACCCGGTGAGGGCGATACCGAAACCGACCCCGCCGAAGGCGATGCCCGCCCCGTGCCCCTGGCCGCCGAGCCGGGCGATCGCGCCCGCGCACCCGACGAACAACACCGCGCTGGCCAGGCCCGCGATCAATCGCAGCAGTGCGGGCAGCACGATCGGGCCGGGCAGCGCGACCAGCGCCTCGCTGACCACCAGGATGCCGGCTGAAACGCGAAATGCTGTGCGACTGTTGAGGTTCGGTCGCCGCGTCAGCAGTACGGCACCCGCGAGGTAGCCCGCGTAGTTGGCGGCGGCGATGAGCGCGCCATCGTGAGCGTCGATGCGGTGCGCGTCCACCATGGCGGGCAGCAGTGGGGTGTAGGCGAAGCGGCCGACACCCATCGCGCCGGCCAGGCCGGCACCTGCGGCGAGTGCCGGTGCGAGGGTGCGGCGCGCGGTGTCGAGCAGTGCTGATGCGGTCACAACCTCCGACGGTACGGTCCGCCGTCGACGCTATGAAATACTTTCTGCGCACGATGTATACGCTTGACGCATGGATATCGAGCTGCGGCACCTGCGGGCGTACCTCGCACTCTGCGAGGAGACGAACTACACCCGCGCCGCGGCCCGCCTGCACTTCAGCCAGCCCGCGCTGACCCGAACCATCCAGCAGTTGGAACGGTTCGTCGAATGCCGATTGATCGAACGAACGTCGCGGCGCTTCGAGTTGACGGAGGAGGGCCTGGAACTGCTCGAACATGCCAGACGCATCATCGGCGATATCGATTCCGTCCAGGCGGATCTGCGCAGGCGCGCCACGGTCGAGGTCGGATTCTCCTGGCTGCTGCCCGATGCCTGGTTCACCGCGACTCGCACTCGATACGAGGCGCTCGGGGGCCGGATCTCGCTGCGCCGCGTGGAGGATCCGATGGCCGCGCTCGACGATCGGTCGATCGATATCGCCATTCACCGCAACGATATCTGGCTGCCACACCACCTCGAGTCGCGTGAGATCGGTTCCGAGCGGCGGGTACTGGCGGTGTCGGTGCATTCCCCGTTGGCGGACGCGGTCGAGGTGCATTGGGCTGATCTGGCGCATTATCCATTGGTGGCCAATACCGTATCCGGTACTACCACTGCCGAATCATGGGATCGGCCCGACCCGAACCGCACCGTCATCACCTGCACGAATTTCGACGAATGGATCGAACTCGTTGCGGCGGAACGGGGTATCGGCATCGTGCCCGTGCTGGCCCGCACTCGTGCGCCGCACCCCGGTGTGGTGTATGTCGATATCGTGGATGCGCCGCGATCGCATATCTACCTGACGTGGCGGGTGAAACCGGCGCCGTTGCGATCGGTTCAGCGCTTTCTCAGCGTCGCGTGAGTAGGTCGTGCGCAGGGGGCGGTGGCGCCCGTATCGTCGACGCTGAGTGGGGCCGATCGGCGTCAGTCGTTGCGCGGGATGCGGCCGTCGACGTCGGTGAAGCCGTATTCCTCGGCGAGATCGGCAATGCGCCAGGCTGATCCGGTGCGTGTACGACGGTCCGGATCGGCGGCCAGGGCGACGACGGCGCGGCCGGGGAAGCGCGGGGATTCGGCGTCGTCGAGGTCATAGGTGCCTTCGCCGGGGAGGGTGACCAGGCGGCGGCCCTGCGCATTCGGCGGAACCAGTTGCAGCAGTTCGGTATCGACGATGCCGGGCCAGAGCGAGACGACGGTGACGCCGGTGTCGGCGAGATCGTGTGCCATATCGGCGGTGAGCCGATCCAGCGCGGTTTTCGCCACGCCGTATACCGCGTTGTGCATGTAGCGCTGCGAACCGGGGGAGGAGATGTTCGCGATCAGCCCAGCCGATTCGATCAACAGGGGAGCGGCGAAAACACTGGCCGCGTAATGTGATCGGACGCCCACGTCGAACGTCTCATCCCAGGCTTTCGGCGGCACCTCCCAGAACGGTTTGCCGAGCCAGCGTGCGGCGGCCGGGGAGTTGTAGACGTTGTTCACCAGTACGTCCAGTCGGCCGTGCTCGGCGCGGATCCGCTCGAAGAGACGCTCGACCGCATCGTCGTCGCGATGGTCGCAGACGAACGGAATTCCCACACCGCCGAGCCCATCGATCGCCGCGGCGGTCGCGTGCACGGTTCCGGGCAGGCGCCCCGGTGTGGCCGACCGTCCGGTGACGTACACCGTCGCGCCTGCGGCGCCCAGCTCCAGCGCGATGCCCTTACCGATGCCGCGGCTCGCGCCGGTCACCACGGCGACCCGGCCGCCGAGAACCTGAGGTATTCCGTTCACGATTTTGGGACACTACCGTGAAATAAGAACACGTTCTAGGGTTTGGAGGCCGTAGTGGAGTTCACCCATCGGTTCGTGACGGGCAACGGCATTCGTATGCATGTCGCTGAACAGGGCGAAGGTCATCCGGTGATCTTCTGTCACGGCTTCCCGCACACCTGGTTCATGTGGCATCGACAGCTCGAGGCGGTCGCCGCGGCCGGCTACCGGGCCATCGCGCCCGATCTGCGCGGGTACGGGCGTACGGACGTTCCCGCCGATATCGAGGGCTACACCAACCGCGCCGTCATCGGTGACCTGCTGGGTCTGCTCGATGACATCGGCGCCGATCAGGCGGTCTTCGTGGGTCTGGACTTCGGCGCCGCTCTGGTCTGGGAGCTGGCGCTGCGCGCCCCGGAGCGGGTGAGTGGGGTCATCGTGCTCAACAACCCGTTTGCCCCGCGGCCACCTCGCCCGCCGTCACAGCTGTGGGCCAAAGCCGCCGAACGACATTTCCTGCATTTGGACTACTTTCAGAAGCCGGGCCTCGCCGACGCTGAACTCGGGGGCCGCACCAGGGAATTTCTGGCGCGGGTCTACTTCTCCCTCAGTGCCGACTACCACTACCTCGATACCTGGCGGTTCCCCGCCGAAGGGACCGGCTACCTGGACGTCCTTCCGGAAGCCCCGCTGCTGCCGTGGCGGTGGCTGTCCATCGCCGAATTCGACACCCTCGCCCAGGATTTCGAGCGGACCGGCGTCACCGGCGGTCTCAATTGGTATCGGGCCCTTGATCGGAACTGGGAACTGACCGCCGAATTCGCCGATGCCAAGATCGACGTCCCGACCTACTTCCTCTACGGCGACCGCGATCCGGATATGGAAGGCTTCAGCGGCCGTGATCCCCTCGCCACGCTCCGCGATAATGTCCCGGATCTGCGCGCCGTCACCAAGGTCGCGGACGCGGGCCATCTCGTCCAGTTGGAACGGACGAACGAGGTCAACGCGTTGATCACGGATCATCTCCGTGACCTGGTCCCGAACTCCGCGAACGTCGTCGCTTAGCCCAGTGCTCGACAGCCGGCCCGACCAAGGGGGCGGAAGGATCCCAGGTCAGCGGTATTCGTTGGTGAGTTCGGGGTAGTCGGCCCAGGTGGGGAGCGGCCGGTTGTCCAGGTAGGCGGTGAGCCGGTCCAGGAGGTACTGCCAGCGCGGACCTACCGAGCACGCGTCGGCCGGGCAGATGTGGCGGCGGATCAGTTCGACGTTCGTGATGACGCCGACCTGGGTCATATGCAGTTCGAGGATGCCGCCATCGATGTGGATGACCAGATCGTGTGGAGCGCGGCAGTCATCGACGCGGATCGCGATGGGGCCGGGGACCGGACCGTCGATCGGTTCGATGGTCAGATTGCCGTTGCCGCCGGATACCTTGCCGAACCAGCGATCCAGCTGACGGCGTTCGGCGCAGGCGGACCACACGTCGAGCACGGGCATGCGGAAGGAGCGCAGGTAGTGCAACAGCACTAGATCCTGATCGATCGCCCGATGGTGTTCGGGCCGTACCTCGCCGAGCATGGACATCGTGGTCATCGCGTGCCCTTCCGCCGCTGGTCACCGTCCGTTCTACTGTATTTCCCGCAGCGCGCCGCCGAATCCGATTCACCAGAAGTCGGCTTCGGCGTGTCGGATCCGATGGCGCGACCGGAGCGTTTGCGGGGCTGGTCAGCGGTTTGCGAGGAGTTCGGCCGCGGCGGATTCTATGTGGGACTCGTGCAGGAGGACGGTGTCGGCGGCGGGGCCGAGGGGGATGAAGGAGTCTCGGCTGGTTACGCGAGTGATGCGGCCGTCGAAGCCCGCGTCGATAAGGGCGGCGCAGAGAGATTCGGAGACGCCGCCGCTGTGGCGGGTTTCGTCGGCGATGAGGACGCGACCGGTAGCGCGCGCGTGGTGCAGGAGGTCGTCGAGGGGGAGTGGGGCGAGCCAGCGCAGGTCGAGGACGCGGGCGCGGATGCCTTGGTCCGAGAGGCGTTGTGCCGCACGCAAGCTCATGGGGACGCCGTTGGCGAAGGTGACGATGGTGAGGTCATTGCCGTCGCCGTAGACGCGGGCGCGGCCGATCGCGATGTGGTCGGTATCGGAAGTCGTTGCGAGCCAAGCATTGTCGCCGGGGTGGTGCAGGTCACGGGTGTGGTAGAGGGCGATGGGCTCCAAATAGACGCAGACCCGGCCGTCGACGCGGGCGGCGGAGACACAGGTGCGGAGCATGGCGGCGGCATCATCGGCGCGCGCGGGGGAGGCGACGACCAGACTTGGGATATCGCGCAATGCCGCAATGGAATTGTCATTGTGGAAGTGGCCGCCGAAACCCTTCTGGTAGGCATATCCGGCGATGCGGACGACCATCGGATTCTGATATCGCCCATGGGAGAAGTACGACAATGTCGCGGCTTCCCCGCGCAGTTGGTCGGCGGCATTGTGCACGTAGGCGAGATACTGGATCTCCGGAATCGGTACGAATCCCGCGAGCCCGGCTCCCAAAGCCGTTCCCAGCACGCTCTGTTCGTCGAGCAGCGTATCGAAGACGCGCCGCGTCCCGAACTGCCTCTGCAGACCCTTGGTGACGCCGTACACGCCGCCCTTGCGCCCGACATCCTCACCGAATACGAGCACGTCCGCGTCCCGAGTGAGCAGGCTCGCCAGCGTTTGATTGATCGCCTGCGCCAATGTCACCGGATCACCGCTTGCCGCAACAGCTTCCGTGCTGTAAGGAGCGCCAGTGTTGTCAGCCTCGAGTGACTTTCGACGGAGGACATCAGCCTGCACCAAGTCTGGGTGCAGCGGTGCCAAGGGTGCGACGACCGCCGTGGCGGAGTTCAATTTCGGTTCACGCCACACCAATTCGGCCATTGCGGTGACCCGTGCGCCGATATCGTCGTAGCGGTCCAGGACTTCGGCCGGAGTGGCCACGCCCTTGGCGACCAGGAATCGAGCGGTCGCGGTTACCGGGTCGCGGAGCAGGTCTGCGGTGATATCGGTGGGGCGGCGGTAGGCGGATTCGACATCGGATCCGGCGTGGCCCATGAGGCGGACGGTGCGCAGGTGCAGGAAGGCGGGTTTGCGGTGCTCGCGCACCCAGTCGGCGGCTTCGGCAGCGGTCAGCGCGGCGTCGAGGAGATCGCAACCGTCCGCGTCGAAGTACTGCAGGCCGACGCGGATGCCGTAAGCCTGTTCGATCCAATCCGGTGGTGTCGGGACGCTGATGCCGATTCCGTTGTCCTCGCAGACGAACAGCAGCGGCAGCGAAACCCCTTGGTGTGCAGTATGAATCGCGGCGTTGATGGCGCCGGCGGCGGTGGAGTGGTTGGCCGAGGCATCGCCGAAACTGCAGAGCACCACCGAATCCGACGGCCATTCGCAGGCGAGGCCGAGGCGTGCCGCGCGTTCGATCGCGAACGCGAGTCCGACCGCGCGCGGCAGATGCGAGGCGATGGTGGAGGTCTGCGGGATCACCGCGGCCGGTTTGCTGCCGAAAACCTTGTGTCTGCCGCCGGAGATCGGATCGGCGGCCGCGGCGACAACCCCGAGCAGCACATCCCGGATCGGGTCCAGACCGGGCACCTGCCTGGCCCGGTGCACGAAGAACGCACCGGAGCGATAGTGCAGCAGCGCCGGATCGGTCGGGCGCAAGGCTGCCGCGACCGCCGCATTACCCTCGTGGCCGGAGGACCCGATGCTGTAGTAGCCGCGTTTCGCGCTGCCCAACCGCCGCGCCGCGAGGTCGAGATGCCTACTCGTCGCCTGTGATTCGAACAGTTCCAGACACTGTGGCCCGGTCAGTCTGCCCGTCTCGGCCGGCTGCTCGACGGGACGGCTCGGTTGCGGCGTCAGCGCCGATATCTCGGCACGAAACCGCTCATCAAGGTCGACTCGCTGTTCGCTCACCGTGCGATCATCTCCGACGTGCACCCCTCCCGGCACCCCATTCTGTAACTATTTTGATCATCGCAGCGTCCGCAAGGAACTTCTCCGAGTATCACCCGGCCCGAATGGCTGATTTGTCGGATATCTCCGATGTAGGTGCGCATTCCCGCTGAGGCGGCGAGAGGCGATAGCGGCGGTCGCTTTATCAGCGGCATATCGGCGCTGCGGCGGCGCGAGATGGGCGCGCCTTGCACGGCGTTGAGGGGTCGCGTGGATCAGCGTGACCTATGTGGCGCTGCGCCCGACTGCTCGGTCTCGGCGATCGTGCGCCGCAACAGATCGCGGGCGGCATCCAGTTCGGCCGCGCGGCGGTCCAGTTCGGCCAGTCGATCATGTAGCGCAGGCAGCACGCCTGGGCAGGCCCGTAGCGCACCGCCGTCGCGGGTACACGGGAGCAACTGCTTGATCACCCTCGTGGACAGGCCTGCGGCGAGCAGTGCGCGGATTTGCGTGACCCGTTGCTCGGCGTCGTCGGCGTACTCGCGGTATCCGTTGTGGCGGCGGTCGGCCGCGAGCAGGCCGACACGCTCGTAATACCGCAGCAGCCGCTCGCTGGTGCGGGTACGGCCCGCCAGTTCACCGATCAGCACGACTTGACCTTCCCATGGTGTCAGGGATCAACACTCGCCGACGTCACCCGATTCCTGAGGAGAACCGTTGATCATCGACGCACACAGCCACGTGCACGACCCACTCGAAGACCACATCGCGCTACTGGATGAGGCGGGCGTGGACAAGACCGTGCTCTTCATGACCCGACCACATCCCGAGCGGGCCCGAGATCTCAGCGAACTGCGCAAGGAGATGGACCGGCTGCGGCAAGCGCTCGCTGGGGGCGGTCACCTCGGTCGCGAAACCGCTCGACGCGAACTCGACGCGGCACTCACCGCGTACCCGGACCGATTCATCGGCTTCGCCTCGGTGCCGCTCGACGCACCCGATGTGGCTGGCCTGGTCGACCGCGACGTGGCCGGCCGAGGCCTGCGCGGTATCGGCGAGCTGACTCCGCCACCCGACCGGGCCGCACTCATCGAGCCGGTACTCCGCGCCGCCACCGACCACGATGGGCTGCCCGTCGTCGTCCACGGTGCCGCGCCGACGACCGCATCCGATCTGCAGACCCTGGCCGACTTGGCGCGACGCTACCCGCGCGTGCCCCTGGTGGTATCCCAACTCGGCGGCGCGCACTGGATGGACGCGATCGAACTCGTACGTGACACCCCGAACATGTATCTCGAACTCTCCACCGCCAGTATCGTTTTCGCGGTCCGCCTGGCCATCGCCGAAATTCCCGAGCGCACTCTCTTCGGCTCGGACGCGCCCTACGGCGACCCGGTGATCGCCCGCCTCACCGTCGAACGAGCCACCCGCTCCCCGCAGGTCCGCGAACTGGTCCTGGGCGGAACCGTCCAGCACTTACTGACCTAGCAGAACACACGGCCGCGGCGTCAGGACAACGCGGCGGCCGCGGCGCGGTCCAGTAGCCAAGTGGTGGAGTCGATCCCGGCGGCACCCGCGGCCGGGATATCGACCGGATCCGCACCGGCGAGCGCCGCGGCGACGGCCTCGGCTTTGGCGGCACCGCCGACAACCAACACAACATGTCGAGAGCGACGTACGGCGGGCAGCGTCAGCGTGACCCGCACGGGCGGCGGCTTCGGCGAATCCGGTACGGCGACAACGAGTTCGTGCTGTTCGCGAACCGCATCGGTATGCGGGAACAGTGAATTCACATGCCCCTCGCCACCCATACCGAGCAGGTGCAGATCGAAAGCTCCGTGCTCGGCGAGGTACGCGTGCACCGCCGCGGAGTATTCCGCCGCCGCCTCGACCGGATCCGGATATTCACCGTCGGACGTCGCGACCGCATGCACTCGCGACGGATCCACCGGCACATGGTCCAACAGTGCCTGCCGCGCCTGCAGATCATTGCGCTCGGCATCTCCCGCGGGCACGAACCGCTCGTCACCCCAGAACACATCGACCGTCGACCAGTCGATATCCCCGGGCGATTTGCGCACCAGTTCCAACAGTCCGATCCCGGTTCCGCCGCCGGTCACTACGACCGACGCGGACCCGCGCGCCGCCTGCGCCGCCACCACGACCTCGACGAATCGCGCCGCCGCCGCGGCGATCAGCGCATCGGTATCGTCGTGCACCTCGACGGTGTTCGCGGGGAAATCGCCGCGCTCACTCATAGGTCACCTTCTCGATTCCGGCGAGTGCCTCGGCATAGATCTCGTCGGCATCCAGCCGCCGCAGTTCTTCGGCGAGGCAGTCGCGAGTTTCCCGGCGCGCCAGGGCGATTCGCTGATCCGGGTCGCCGGTGCGGGTCAGGGTCGCGGTCCGGCCGGTCTGCGGTCGCTCGATCGCGACCGACGCCGTCGGGCGATGCACCTCCACCCGCAGCGCCCCCGAACGGCGACGCACCGGACAGTCGAGCCGGGCGGCCAGCCAACCGGCGAGCATATCCAGCGCGGGTTCGTCGCGCAGTCCGGAGACGATCACCGAATCGACCGGCTCGAACGGTGGCTCGTCTATGGCCGCCGCGAGCAACGCCCGCCAGTAGGTGATCCGACTCCACGCCAGATCGGTATCGCCGGAGGCGTAGCTGCCGAGCCGCTTCTTGATCGTCGCCTGCGGATCGGCCGCGAAGGTGGCGTCGGTGATGCGACGAGTCGCCAAGCGCCCCACCGAATCCTTGGACGGGAACTCCGGAGCGCCGCGGGGCCACCAAGCGACCACGGGTGTATCGGGGAGCAGGAACGGGATGACGACGCTGCTCTCGTGGTTGATCAGATCACCCTGCAGCCGCAGCACTATCACCTCGGCCGCGCCCGCATCGCCGCCGACGCGGATCTGCGCGTCCAGCCGCGTCTGCGCATCCCGGTCGCCACGCGCCAGCACGACCACCCGACAGGGATGTTCGCGGCTGGCGTCGTTGGCGGCGTCGATGGCGTCCTCGGCCTCGGAGCTGTCCAGCGTGCACACGACCAGGGTCAGCACCCGGCCCATGGTGATCACGCCGTTGCTCTCCCGAAGCCGCACCAGGCGTTTGGTGACTTCTGCGGTGGTGGTCTCCGGCATGTCGACGATCATGGCCGCCGCCATTCGCGCCCGGTGCGGGCCAGCATTTCATCGGCCGAGGCCGGACCCCAGGTACCCGCCTCGTATGGCTCGGGCTTACCGTCGCTCGCCCAGTGGTCGAGGACCGGATCCAATATGCGCCAGGACAATTCGACCTCCGCGTTCACCGGGAACAGCGACGGCACCCCGAGCAGTACGTCGAGGATCAGGCGTTCGTAGGCCTCGGGAGAGGATTCGGTGAACGACTCGCCGTAGCTGAAATCCATATTGACGTCGCGCACTTCCATACTCGACCCGGGCACCTTCGAACCGAATCGCGTGGTGATGCCCTCATCGGGCTGCACCCGGATGACCAGGGCGTTCTGGCCGAGATCCTCGGTCATCGTATTGTCGAACGGCAGATGCGGCGCCCGCTTGAACACCACCGCGATCTCGGTCACCCTGCGGCCCAAGCGTTTTCCGGTGCGCAGATAGAACGGCACACCCGCCCAACGCCGAGTGTCGACCTCCATGGTGATCGCCGCGTAGGTCTCGGTGCGCGACTGCGGATCGAAACCCTCCTCGTCGAGCAGCCCGACCACATGTTCGCCGCCCTGCCAACCTTCCGCGTACTGTCCGCGCGCGGTGGTCTCATCGAGGGGCTCAACGAGTTTGGTCGCCGATAGCACCTTGATCTTCTCGGCCTGCAACTGCTTGGGCTCGAAGCTGATCGGCTCCTCCATCGCGGTCAGCGCGAGCAGCTGCAGCAGATGGTTCTGGATGACGTCGCGGGCCGCGCCGATGCCGTCGTAATAGCCCGCGCGACCGCCCAATCCGATGTCCTCGGCCATGGTGATCTGGACGTGATCGACGTAATTGGCGTTCCAGATCGGATCGTAGAGCTGGTTGGCGAAGCGCAGCGCCAGGATGTTCTGCACCGTCTCCTTACCGAGATAGTGATCGATGCGGAACACCGTCTCCTCCGGGAATACCCGGTTGACCAGCGCATTGAGTTCGACCGCGCTGTCCAGATCGTGTCCGAAGGGCTTTTCGATCACCACCCGGCGCCACGGCTTGCGGCCCTCGGCGTCGGTGGTCGTCGGCTGGGCCAGCTTGTGCTCGGAGAGCTGATCGAGCACCACCGGGAACATATTCGGCGGAATCGACAGGTAGAAGGCGTGATTGCCGCCGGTGCCGCGATCCTTGTCCAGCCGCGCCAGCGTGTCGGCGAGTTTGGCGAAGGCGCTGTCGTCATCGAAGGAGCCCTGTACGAAGCGGATGCCCTCGGCCAGGTGGTCCCAGACCTCCTGGCGGAAAGGCGTGCGGGCGTGCGCCTGCACCGCTTCGAGCACGACCTTCGCGAAATCCTCGTCCGCGTAGTCACGGCGGGCGAAGCCGACCAGCGCGAAACCCGGGGGCAGCAGCCCCCGGTTCGCCAGGTCGTAGATGGCGGGCATCAGCTTCTTCCGGGAAAGATCGCCGGTGACACCGAAGATCACCAAGCTGCACGGTCCCGCGATGCGCGGGACCCGCTTGTCCCGCTCGTCACGGAGCGGGTTCTTCCAGGTATTCGTCTGTGTCCCGGCCATCGGGTCAGTTGCTCCCGGTCCCGGCCGGTGCGTCAGGCCCGGAGGAGGTAGCTTGCGTGGCCACGGAGGTCCCCGCAGCGGCCGAATCAGATGCAGCGAGTTCTGCCGTAGTGGCGGAAAGCAGCTCCTCCCAGGACTTTTCGAACTTTTCCACACCCTCGCGCTCGAGTACGTCGAATACGTCGTCGAGGTCGATGCCGACCGCGGTGAGCTTGTCGAAGACCTCCTGCGCGGCCGCGGCGGTGCCGCTCATGGTGTCGCCACGGATCTCGCCGTGATCGGCGACGGCCTCGAGGGTCTTCTCCGGCAGCGTGTTCACCGTATTCTTCGCCACCAGCTCGGTGACGTAGAGGGTGTCGGAGTACTCCGGATTCTTCACGCCGGTCGAAGCCCACAGCGGCCGTTGGCGATTCGCGCCGGCGGCACCGAGGTGCGCGTAGGTGGAGGTGTGCGCGCCGCCGTCGAAGACGTCCTGGTACTCGGCGTAGGCCAGGCGCGCGTTCGCGACGCCCGCCTGTCCGCGCAGCGCCAGCGCCTCGGGGGTGCCGATGGCCTCGAGCCGCTTGTCGATCTCGGTGTCCACGCGGGAGACGAAGAACGAAGCGACCGAATGGATCTTGGCCAGATCGTGGCTGGCGCCCTTGGCGTTGCGCAGACCGTCCAGGTACGAGCCCATCACCTGGCGGTAGCGCTCGACCGAGAAGATCAGCGTGACGTTCACGCTGATGCCCTCCGCGATCACCCGGGTGATCGCGGGCAGGCCCGCCTCGGTGGCCGGAATCTTGATGAACAGGTTGGGCCGGTCCACCGTCTTCCACAGGTCGATGGCCTGGGCGACGGTCTGGTCGGCGTCGAAGGCCAGGCGCGGGTCGACCTCGATGGAGACCCGGCCGTCGACACCGTTGGAGGCCTCGTACACCCCGGCGAGTACGTCGCACGCGGCGCGGACATCGTCGGTGGTGATGGTGCGGATCGCCGAATCCACGTCCGCGCCTTGGGCGGCAAGCTCTTTCACTTGCCCGTCATAGGCGTGCCCCTGGCTCAGGGCGCCCTGGAAGATGGTCGGATTGGTGGTGACGCCGACGACGCCGCGGGTTGCGATGAGTTCGGCCAGGTTGCCGGACTGGATCCGGTCCCGCGACAGATCATCGAGCCACACCGAGACACCCGCGGCCGACAGGGCGGCGAGATTTTCGTTCTGTGCCATGGCCTCTTATCCCTTCACGTTTTCCAGCGTGCGCTGCGCGGCAGCGACAACGGCTTCGGCGGTGATGCCGAACTCACGGAACAGCGTCTTGAAATCAGCGGAGGCGCCGAAGTGCTCGATCGACACGATCTCGCCCGCATCACCGGTGAACCGGTGCCACGGCATCGCGATACCTGCCTCGACGGCCACCCGGGCGGCGACTGCGGGGGGCAGCACCTCGTCCCGATAAGCCTTGTCCTGCGCGTCGAACCACTCCACACACGGCATCGAGACCACCCGGGTGCCGATGCCCTGCGCCTCCAGCGTAGTGCGGGCGTCGACGGCGAGCTGGAGCTCGGAACCGGTGGCGATCAGGATCACCTGCGGGGTGCCGGTCGAGGCCTCGGCCAGCACGTAGCCGCCCTTCTTGACACCTTCGTAGCTGGTGCCCTCCTGGATCGGCAGATCCTGGCGGGTCAGCGCGAGCGCCGACGGGCCGTCCTGGTGCGCGGGCTCGGAGACCGAGAAGTGCGAGGTGTGCTCGCTGCTGTCGCGCTCGAGGATGGTGCGCCACGCGTACGTGGTCTCGTTGGCGTCGCCGGGGCGGACCACATTGAGACCGGGAATGGCGCGCAGCGCGGCCAGGTGCTCGATCGGCTGATGGGTCGGGCCGTCCTCGCCGAGGCCGATGGAGTCGTGCGTCCAGACGTAGATCGCCGGGATCCGCATCAGCGCGGCCAAGCGCACCGCGGGGCGCATGTAGTCGGAGAAGACGAGGAAGGTGCCGCCGTACGGGCGGGTCGGGCCGTGCAGGGCGATGCCGTTGAGGATCGAACCCATGGCGTGCTCGCGCACACCGAAGTGCAGGGTGCGGCCGTACGGGTTGGCCTTCCACATACCGGTCGAGATGGACTCCGGTCCGAAGCTCGGTGTGTCCGGCATGGTGGTGTTGTTGGATTCGGCGAGGTCGGCCGAACCGCCCCACAGCTCGGGCAGCACCGGCGCGAGTGCGGCGAGCACCTTGCCGGAGGCCTTGCGGGTGGCCATACCCTTCGGATCCGCCTCGTAGGTGGGCAGATTCGCGGTCCAGCCCGCGGGCAGGTCGCGCTTGGCGAGGCGATCGAACAGTGCCTTGTTCTCCGGGTTGGCGGCCGCCCACGCGTCGAACTGCTGCTGCCATTCCTTATGCGCCGCCTGCCCGCGCTCGATGACCTTGCGGGTGTGTGCGATAACGGCGCCGTCGACCTGGAAGCTCTGTTCCGGGTCGAAGCCGAGGATCTTCTTGGTGGCGGCCACCTCGTCCGCGCCGAGCGCGGCACCGTGCGCGGCACCGGTGTTCATCTTGGTCGGTGCCGGGTAGCCGATGATGGTGCGCAGCACGATGATCGACGGCTTGTCCGTCTGCGCCTTGGCCGCCGCGATCGCGTTCTCGATCGCCACCACGTCCTCGCCGCCCTCGACGGTCTGCACGTGCCAGCCGTAGGCCTCGTAGCGCGCGGCGACATCCTCGGTGAAGGCGATGGTGGTGTCGTCCTCGATGGAGATCTTGTTGTCGTCGTAGATCACGACCAGGTTGCCGAGCTGCTGGGTGCCCGCGAGCGAGGACGCCTCGGAGGTGACGCCCTCCTCCATGTCACCATCGGAGGCGATCACATAGATGAAGTGGTCGAACGGGCTGGTGCCCGGGGCGGCGTCCGGGTCGAACAGACCGCGCTCGCGTCGCGCCGCCATCGCCATGCCGACCGCGGAGGCCAGACCCTGACCCAGCGGGCCGGTGGTGATCTCGACGCCGTCGGTGTGCCGGAATTCGGGGTGGCCCGGGGTGAGTGAGCCCCACTTGCGCAGGTTCTTCAGATCATCGAGTTCCAGGCCGAAACCGGCCAGGTAGAGCTGGATGTACTGGGTCACGCTGGAGTGACCACAGGACAGCACGAAGCGGTCCCGGCCGACCCAGCTCGGGTCGCTCGGGTCGAGGCGCATGGCGCGCTGGTAGAGCGCGTAGGCCAGCGGCGCCAGGCTCATCGCGGTGCCGGGGTGGCCGTTCCCGGTGTTCTGCACCGCGTCGGCGGCTAGGACACGGACGGTGTCGACGGCCTTGGTGTCCAGATCCGTCCAGTCGTCCGGGTGGGTCGGCTGAGTGAGGGCGCGGATGTCGTCGGTGACTGACACGACCGAGGTTCTCCTGACATTGGTTTCGTCGACGGTGGCTTCAGATGCACGCACGGCAGCGGTGGAGTGCGAACCGGGTTACCCCAACCACCCTAGATGTGCCCGATGACCGGCATGTGAGGAACCCGGCTTACTCCGGTTACGTGTCGCTGTTCGTTTCCCGCCGCAGACCGTGAGGTGACCGATGCGTGCCCGGGTACCGACCGGTCGCGGCGGTGCTGTCGAATCGCTTCTACGGTGTGCCGGAGCGAGGGGCTATGGAAACAACGCTGTGGGGCTGGGTCTACCATCGTCTGTAGTAGTAGCCGCGCCGCACCAGCACGAGCAGGGGATAGCGCGCTGCTGTTCCAGGCCGGATGCGATGCACAGCGTGCGAGGAGAGACAGTGCGGATTGGGCAACAGCCGGGTGGCAATGGCGCACACGGCTCCTCCGCGACGGCGCTGGCCGACCGGTTGACCGGCGATGGCCTGCTGTCCCGACTACTGCGGCGACCACTCGCCTATATCGCGCTGACCAAGCCGCGCGTCATCGAACTGTTGCTCGTCGCGACGATTCCGACGATGCTGCTGGCCGACCGCGGCCACGCCGATCTCCGCCTGATCCTGGCGACCCTGTTCGGTGGCTGGATGGGCGCCGCGAGCGCGAACACACTCAACTGTGTCGCCGACGCCGATATCGACAAGGTGATGAAGCGGACCGCGAAGCGGCCGCTGGCCCGGGAGGCCGTGCCCACCTCGCATGCCTTCGTCTTCGGTGTGGTGCTCGGCATCGGCTCGTTCGCCTGGCTGTGGTGGCAGGCGAATCTGCTCAGCGGTGTGCTGGTGGTCGCGACGATTCTCTTCTACGTCTTTGTCTACACCCTCGGCCTCAAACGCCGCACCTCGCAGAATGTGGTGTGGGGCGGCGCCGCCGGATGCATGCCCGCCCTGGTCGGCTGGTCGGCGGTGACCGGCACCATCGGCTGGCCCGCGATCGCACTGTTCGGCGTCATCTTCTTCTGGACGCCGCCGCACACCTGGGCGCTGGCCATGCGCTACAAGGAGGACTACCGCGCGGCCGGGGTGCCGATGCTGCCGGTGGTCGCCACCGAACAGGTCGTTACCAAACAGATCGTGATCTACACCTGGCTCACCGTGCTCACCACGCTCGCGTTGGCCCCCGCGACCGGTGTGGTCTACGCGGCCGTCGCGCTGGTGGCCGGAGCATGGTTCCTGCTCATGGCGCACCAGCTGTACTCCGGTGTGCGGCGCGGTGAATCGGTGAAACCGCTGCGACTGTTCCTGCAGTCCAACAACTATCTGGCCGTGGTGTTCTGCGGGCTCGCCGTGGACTCGGTGCTCGGCTGGGACACGATCGGCAGCTTCTTCGGCTAGTCGCGCCCAGCCCGCCCACGCGGGTCAGCGGTGGTCGGCGAGGTAGCCGTCGGGGCGAATTCGAACGACCGTGCCGTTGACCGCGTGGTAGGCGGTGAAGGCGTGTCCGTCCACATCCACCACATAGCGGCCGGTCGCCTGCTGGCCCGGGCGGATCACCGTGTACGACCGCTCGCCCGATTCCGGCTGAATGCTGGTTTCGCCGAACGACAGCAGCGTGGCATGCGGGCCGCGGAACAGGTCGAAGAGTCGAATCGGCTGTCCCGCATCATCTTTGAGTGGTGCGTCGGGGGCGCGATCGCCCGCGACGAGTGCGCCTCGATTCGCCGGATCGCGGTAGCTGATGTCCAATTGCCGGGTTTCCTCGCCGCGCTGCATCGCGTCCTCGTCACCGTCGACCAACTTGTCCAGCAGTTCGGTGCTGATGCCGAGCACGCGAGCGGCCACCGTCCGGCGCTCGGATTCGTAACTGTCCAACAGTGATTCGTCGCCCGCGACGGCGGCGGCGAGCTTCCAGCCGAGGTTGTAGGCATCCTGGATGCCGGTGTTCAGGCCCTGTCCGCCGGTGGGCGGATGCACGTGCGCGGCGTCACCGGCCAGGAAGCCGCGACCCTCCCGGAAGCGTTGTGCCAGGCGGATATTCGGCCGCCACACCGTGGCCCAGGTGAGATCGGTGAGCACGATATCCGGATTTCCGGCGTAGCGATCGATGAACTCCTGCAGCACCGCGAGCGACGGTTCGGCATCACCCTTCAGCGGCGCTGCGAGCTGGAACTGGCTGCCGCCGGGCAGTGGGGACGCCGGTCGCGCAGGATCGCCTCGGTCCGCGACTGGCCGAGCACCCAGAGATTGGGGTAGGGGATCGCGGGCGTCGGCTCGACCGGATCGGCCATCCGCCGCTGGCCGGCGAATTCACCGCCGAAGTACGCGCGCATCACCGGTGTCGGCGATCCGGCCGTGAGCACCGCGTCCAATACGCCGAGATCCTCGAAGACCTCGAGGGTGCGCGGCTGGATGCCGTCGCCGCGCGAACCGGGGAAGAATTCGGTGGCCTGATCGATGATGCGCACCGGGATGTCGCGGCGGGCCAGATCGAGGGCGAGGGTCAGGCCGGTGGGGCCGGCGCCTGCGATGAGTACCTGGGGGTGCATGGTGAGCTCCAAACTGAATTGTTTTTCACTGAATATTAGTTCAGTATTTGGGTTGGTACCTTTCGTTGTCAAGGAGGTGATGTCGATGTCGCTGAGTCGCCGGGAGAAATCCGCAGAAACCGAACAGGCGCTGAAGGCCGCCGCGCTGCGACTATTCGCCGAGCGGGGGTATCTGAATACCAAGATCACCGACATCACCACGGCCGCGGGCCGGGCGGCCGGATCGTTCTACAACCACTTCGCGAGCAAGGAAGAGCTGCTCCAGGCGCTGCTGAAGGATATGGCGGCGGCGGGGGATCAGCGCGCCGAAGATCCGAGTCACATCGCGGATTTCAGCGATCCCGAAGGTGTGCGCTACCACGTGGCCGGATACTGGAAATTCGCCCGCGAGCACACCTCGGAGCTGCGCGCGATGAGCCAGGCGGCGCTCGTCAGCCCAGAATTCGCCAGGATGCTCGGAGAGTTCGGCATCGCGCAGCGGGCGGATGTCCTCGACCATTTCGACGGGTTCGCCGATCAGGGGTTACATCCGCCGAGCACCGTCGACGCGAGTGTGGCGATGATGTACTCGATGACCCAGAGCATGCTGGTGCAGGTCGAGGACGGCACGGTCGAGTTGACCGATGAGCAGGCGATCGAGGGCCTGACCCGCTTCATCTATCGCGGGCTCACCGGTCGCGATTACTGACCGAGGACCGTCGCGCACGGGCGTGCGGGAGCGATGATCGAGGCCGCCGGTCACCGAAGTGTGGGACCGACGGCCTCGATGAGCTGTCACGATTCGAAATCGGTGCCGAGCCTCAGGGCAGCAGCACGATGGAGCCGGTCGTCTTGCGGCCCTCCAGATCCTGATGCGCCTGCGTGGCCTCGGCGAGCGGATAGGACGCCCCGATCCGGACGTGCAGCGTGTCATTCGCGATGGCGGCGAGGATATCGCCTGCGCGCCAAAGCAATTCGGCGCGGTCGCGGGTGTAGTGGACCAGGGTCGGCCGGGTGACGAACAGTGAGCCCGCCGGGTTGAGACGCTGCAGATCGAACGGCGGCACCGGTCCGCTGGCCGCGCCGAACAGGGCGATCGTGCCGCGGATGCGGACCGAGGCCAGGCTGGCTTCGAAGGTGGCCGCGCCGACCCCGTCGTAGGCGGCGGCGACACCGACGCCATCGGTCAGTGCGCGGACTCGATCTGCGAGATCGTCGCCGTAGCGCAGCACCTCGGCCGCACCCGCCTCGCGGGACAATTTTTCCTTCGCGTCGGAGGATACGGTGGTGATCACCCGAACGCCACGCGTCGCGGCGAGCTGGGTGAGCAGCAGGCCGACACCGCCCGCGCCCGCGTGCACCAGCACGGTTTCACCGGGTTCGGGTTTGTAGATCGATTCGATCAGGTAGTGCGCGGTCATGCCCTGCAGCAGCGCCGAGGCGGCCACCGGTGCGTCGACGCCGTCGGGCACCTTGACCGCGACCGCGGCCGGCACCGCGACCCGCTCGGCGTAGCTGCCGGGTGCGGCGGCCCAGGCGACCCGGTCGCCGACGGCGAACTCGGTCACCGCGGCGCCGACCTCGGCCACCACGCCGGTGCCCTCGGCGCCGGGTACGTAGGGGACCGGCTGCGGATAGCGGCCGGTGCGAATGTAGGTGTCGATGAAGTTGATGCCGATCGCGTCGGCATCGACGAGCAGCTGATCCGGACCGATCGTCGGATCCGGCACCTCGACATATTTCAGGACTTCGGGACCGCCATGTTCGGAAACCTGAATAGCGCGCATGCGATCTGTTCTACACCCCACGGGGAGTGGACCTGAACGTACCGGTCAGTAAGATAGCCGGCATGAGTGCTCAAGCCGCCCCGGCCACGGTGAAGCTGTCCGGTTCCCTAGTGGATTCCGTCAAGGGATTCGTCGCCGAGCACGGCGGCTCGGCCACCGCCGTCCTGCAGCCGATCGGTCGTTTGGGTGTGCGCGTCACCCTGGTCGGCTCGGATGGCATCCTCGGCGACCGTGTCGTCGCCGATCTGGCCACTGCCAAGGAGTTGATCGAGACGGTCGACGGTCTCAGCGAGGCCGATGAATGGGACCGTGAGCTGACCTCGATCGTCACCCCGCGAAAGGGCCACTGGGCGAAAATGGCCGGTTGGGTCGCGCGGCAGACTCGTTTTCCGAAGGCGCGCAACGAGAACTGAGCAGTTCACGCTCTGGTGATCGCGCCGTCGAGACCACGGCGCGGGAGGGCTCGCAGGATCAGTCGCGTGATCGGGCCCGCGAAGATGCCCGCCAGCCGGGTATATGGCCAGATCCCGATGATCAGCAGCAGGATCAGTGCGCGCGCCTGGTAGATCAGCGGGGCGTGCGCCATCGCCTCCGGATACGGATCGATCGTGAACAGCGATCGGAACCAGGCGAATAGCGTTTCGGCCCTGCGATATTCGCGCTCGCCGTGGCCGAACTCGATGAACACACCGGAGAGCAGCGCGGCCGTCAGGGCGGGGAAGGTGATGCGATCGATCGGGGTGATCGCGGGCACGCCGGTACCCGAGATCAGATCCGGGATGAACAGCAACACCGCACCGATCGCCGCAGTGGTGAGGCCGACGATCTGCGCGGTCATGATGACGGCATGGATCGCACCGGCCGGGCGAGCTTGTGGCTGCGCGGTGATCACACTGGCGACGCGGGCGACGACAACCAGGCCGACCCCGGTCCGGAATGCCATCGTCCCGAATCGCTCGGTGCGGTCCATCTCCGGGCTACGGGTATAGCTGCGGAAGCCGTCGCGCCGGTACCGCCACACGTGACCCAACACGAACGATAGAAATGCGCCGTAGGGTAGCGCGACCCATAACAGCGATGCCACGGGCGAATACTTTCCGCTTGCCGATGATCAGGCGTTTCACGTTCGCAGAGTGGCGCGGGCCGAACAAGGGAACAACGGCCCTTACCGCGGGGTACTGCGGCGATCGGCGGCGAGCCGTCAGCGGATCGCCGCCCGACCGCTGCGGTCTACTTCGCGAGATCCAGGTCGATCTCGCCGTTCTTCTATCCATTCGCGCGGGGATTCATTGCGGGAAGCAGGGATTCGCGCGCAATCGAAGTGTGCGCACTCGCCTGCTGGATGGTCTCGGGCCAAGGCCGATGTCAGGACGTCCATCCGGATAGCCGGACGCCGATCGGCCTCGGGCGGCGGGTGCTGCTCGAGGCCGATCGCAAGGCGGATTTCAGGATGTTCAGACCGCGGCGGAGAGCGCGGCGAACTCCTCGTCGGTGAGCGTGACGGTGGCGGCCGCGGTGTTCTGCTCCACATGCGCGACGCTGGAGGTGCCCGGAATCGGCAGGATCACCGGCGAGCGACGCAGCAGCCAGGCCAGCGCCAACTGTGACGGGCTGGCATCGTGCTTCTTGGCGAAGGTGTCCAGCGGTCCGCCCGGACGCGCGAGTTCGCCGGTGGCGATGGGGAACCACGGGATGAAGGCGATGTTATTGGCCTCGGCGTAGTTCAGGACGTCCTCGGCGCTGCGGTTGGCGAGGTTGTAGAGGTTCTGTACCGAGACGATCTCGGCGATCTCGCGGGCCTGCTTCAGCTGTTCGACGCTGACCTCGGATACACCGATATGGCGAATCTTGCCCTCGCGCTGCAGCTCCACGAGCGCGCCGAGCTGATCGGCGAGCGGTACTGCCGCATCGATGCGATGCAACTGGTACAGGTCGATCCGCTCGACCCCGAGGTGGCGCAGACTCAGATGCAGCTGCTGGCGCAGGTATTCGGGCCGGCCGACCGGACGCCAGTCGCCGGGACCGGACCGGGTGAGACCGCCCTTGGTAGCGATGACCAGATCGTCGGCATACGGGTGCAGAGCCTCGCGAATGAGGTTCTCGCTGACGAACGGGCCATAGGAGTCCGCGGTGTCGATGAAGTTGACGCCCAGCTCGACGGCGCGGCGCAGCACGCGCACCGCCTCGGCCGGATCCTTCGGATCGCCCCAGACACCGGGGCCGGTGATCTGCATCGCGCCGTAGCCGAGGCGGTTGACGGTCAGATCGCCGCCGAGCGCGAAGGTGCCCGAGGCGTCGGCGGGACGTGCGGTGGTGGATGTGGTCATACGGTCACTCCATGGGAAGTAGGTATCACGGTGTCGTGACGTCAGCGGTCCGGGCGACCATGAGTGGGCATGGTTCGCACACCGTCCCTCTGGCGCCAACGCATCAGCCGCTTCATCTATGCCCCGCTGGGATCAAGATCAAGTGGAACTAGTGGCGGGGCTGGTCGGGCGGTGCCGCTACCAGGCCCACCTGATCTCGATCCCAGGGCGGCGCGGTCGCGAGGCTGGGGATGGTGGCGGTGAGGGCGGGGCGTAGGAGGTCGGTGTGGTCGGTTTCGATGAGGCCGACGAGGATGGCCAGACTGATCTGGGCGGCCTCGTCTGGTTGTGCCACGCGCGCCTCGGCGAAGACCTCCGTGAGCAGGGCGATGAGGTCGGCGGTGAAGTCGCGGCAGATGTCGCCGCTGACCCGGGCCTGCTCGTCGAGTAATTCGGCGGCGTGCGGGGAGTCGGCGAACGGGCCGCAGACGAGATCCAGTTTGGCCGTGAGGATTCCGTGCACTCGATCCGCGACGGGGCAGTGCTCGGCGGCGGCTCGCCGTGCGGCGTGCAGCGCCTGATCGTGCATACGCGCGCTGAGCTGACGGACCGCGTCCTCCTTGTTGCGCACGTATTGGTAAATCGCCGACCGTGACATCGCCATCTCACCGGCGATGTCGTCCATCGTGGTGCGCCGCATGCCGTAGCGGATCAGGCAACGCTGCGTCGCATCGAGTACATCGGTGGTTCGGTCGGCGGCCATCGGATTCAGCCCAGCTCTCTCGGGTCAGCCCAGCGCTTTGACGATCTCCGCGGCCAGCGGTGCCGACGACGCGGGATTCTGGCCGGTGTAGAGATTGCGATCGATCTCGATATGTGGCGCCCACGGCTCGCCGACGCGGAAATCGACGCCGAGCTCGACCAAACGATCCTCGAGCAGCCACTTGGCCTTATCGGCGAAACCGGCTTGTGCCTCCTCGGCATTGGTGAATCCGGTGACGCGGTAGCCCGCGAACGATGAGTCGCCATCGATGGCGGTCGCCAATAGTGCGGCGGGCGCATGGCAGACCACGCCGAGTGGTTTGCCCGAGGCCAGTGCGGCATCGAGCAGCGCGCCGGAGTCGGCATTCACCGACAGATCTTCCATCGGCCCGTGCCCGCCCGGGTAGTAGACCGCATCGTATTCGGCGAGATCGGCGTCCTCGAGCCGGATCGGCTTACGCAACTCGGTCGCCTCGGCGAGGGTCCGTGCGATCGCGTCCGCACCGTCCGCGCCGCCGTTCACCTCCGGCGCGAGACTGCCCCGGTCGACGGTGGGAACCACGCCGCCGGGTGTGGCCACCACGATCTCGTGACCCGCCGCCTTGAATGCGTCGTACGGTGCGACCACCTCTTCGGCCCAGTAACCGGTCGGGTGTTTGGTGCCGTCGGCCAGCGTCCAGTAGTCGACGCCGGTCATGACGAAAAGAATCTTCGACATCTGTGCCTCCTGATCGGGGATTCGTTCGACGCACTGACGTTCCGCATCCATAGTGTCAGTTCGTCGCGATGCCAACGTTAGGCAGCCGTTCATCGGAGCACCAATAGGATCCTGAATAAGAGACATCGAAATACTGATGGGTCTGCGGTGCCGGGTACGGACCGCTTTCGGCTCGTAAAGTAGGGGGCGATGAACGCGGATAAGGCGAGCGAGCTGGCGGCTCGGCGGGTCGGCGCCGCGCATGCCGACGCGCACCAGCGCATCGCGCTGGCCGAGGGTTTCTACCCACCGGCACTGCGCGCCTACGGCCGCGCCGAAATCGCCTTCCTGCGTTGGGAACTCGCCCGTGGCGTATTCGACCCCGAGACCGGCAGTCCGTGGTGGCGCGCGATCAACGACCGACTACTGCACGACAAACTGGAAGCCGCGCTGTTGCATCACGCCGGTGTCCGCGACGGTTCGACGCCCGGCGCTCGGTTGTGGCTCGAATTCCTCACCGCCCCTTCGCCGACGGCGTGGTACCGGGCACACAATCGCAGCATCGTCGCCGGTTATCTGGAGCATCAGGAGTTGGCCGAGGCCGAGCTGCCCGCCGAGCGGTTGATGATCAACGTGACGTTGATGCGCGTGCTGTTCACGCATGCGCTGGTGGCGCGGCCGCGGCTCGCACTCGGCCGGTTCGGGCGGCTCGGCGGCTGGTCGGCCGACCCGCGCCGCAGCTCGGTACGGCTGTTCCTCGACCTGCGCAATGTGTTCCCGGAGGTGTATCCGCTGACGAATTCCTCCGTCAACGCGGTGCTCGCGCTGGAGGGGCGGGTGGCGCGGACCCTCGACTACGGACTGATCGTGCCCAAGCTCGAGCACGTATATGCCTTCGCCGCAGAGCATTTGGACGAGCCGATGATCGTCGAACTCGTCGACAACGGTGATCCGTGTTATGCCGGACTGCGCATCCAGCGCGGGCAGCTGGCATCGGATTCGCTGATCCGGCTGCTCGCGCGGGCGACCCGGCCGCGGTTGGGCTGAGTCGTCGAAATCGGTTATGCGCCGGCGGCTTCGCGCTGAGTCTGTTCGATCGCTTCCTGTTTGATCCGATCGAATTGCGCGCCCATCGCCTCGGCCAGCGCGGTCGCCGCCGAGAGCGGACGGACCATGACCATCAGATCGTCGATCTTGCCGTCCGCGTCGAGGTGGATGAAATCGCAGCCGGTGACGTGCTTGCCGTTCACCTTCGCCTCGAACACCAGGGCGTGATCGCGACCGCCTGGATCGGCGATCTCCCGGATATAGCGGAAGTCCTCGAAGACCCGCATGACACCGCGCAGAATCGCCGCGGTGATGGGCTTGCCCGGATAGGGCTGGAATGCCACCGGGCTGGTGAACACCACATTGTCGGCCAGCAGCGCCTCGACCGCCGCCGCGTCCAGCGCCTCGACTGCCTTGCGGAAGGGATGCATCGCGCCACCTTTCATATGCAACTAGTTGACTAGGGTCTTCGTACCGTAGCGCTGTATCAGTGCTGGTGTCCATGGGTGAGTGGACAATTTTTTGAATAATCATATTGGTGATATGGTCGGCCGATGGCGCTTCGCAATGCCGTGCTCGCCGCGTTGCTCGAGGGCGAGGCGTCGGGCTATGACCTGGCCAAGGGGTTCGATGCCTCGGTGGCCAATTTCTGGATGGCCACACCGCAGCAGCTCTATCGGGAACTGGACCGGATGACCGCTGCTGGTCTGCTCGCGGCCAGGCTCGTCGAGCAGGAGCGCAGGCCCAACAAGCGGCTGTACTCGCTCACTGCGGCAGGGCGAGATGCGTTGCGCGCCTTCACTGTTGAGCCGTCCAAGCCCACCGCGATCCGGGATGAGCTGCTGGTGAAGGTTTCGGCCCTGGACAGTGGGGATGCGGCGGCGGTTCGGGCCGCGATCGCCGAGCGGGCTGAGTGGGCGACGGCGAAACTGGCGCGCTACGAACGGCTTCGGGCCCGGCTACTCGATGGGCGCACCGAAGATGACTTTCTCGCCGACGCCGGACGCGTCGGGCCCTATCTCACACTGCTGCGCGGCATCTCATTCGAGCAGGAGAACCTGCGGTGGGCCGAGTTGGCGCTGAAGGTCATCGATGGGCGCACGCGAGCGCACGTCTGAATCGGGTTGTCAGTAATCGCCGCGTACCAGGTTTTTCGGCAACTCGCCGGCCGCATATCGAGCGACTCCGCCGCGACGACGGAGTAGGCGCGTTCGACGACGCCTCGGCTGTTGCCTGCGACGTGAGGCGTCAGCAGCAAGCCCGGTGCGGTCCAGAGCGAATGGTCGGCCGGTAACGGCTCCGGATCGGTGACATCCAGCGCCGCGCGTAGCCGTCCCGACTCCGTAATCATCTGGCACAAGGACAGTGATCGGCATGCCTGCCAGGCTAGCCGCGCTCGGGGCTTCGGTCACCGAATTGCATCCGATCATCGGACCTTTCGACGCCCACCGGCGATGTCACTCTGCGCCGCTGCCGGGCCGCGTACGTTGGCGGCGCAGCCGTTGGGGCCGGAGTCGGTGATGACCCGGGCTCGGCCGGGCGTGCGCCAATTGCCAAGCGGTGTACGGGAGTCCGGCCACAGCGGCCATGGATCAGCCGACTACGCCGACTGTTTGGTTGCGTTCGGGACCGGTGTGCAGACTCGTTCGCGGGTTCGGAGCGAGGCCCAGAGGGCAGCGGTGGCGGCGGTGCAGGCCGCGGCGCCACCGACGTGAGTGGCGACGAGGGCCGCGGGGACATCGGTGAAGTACTGGACGATGCCGACGAGGGACTGGGCGCAGACCAGGCCGAGGAGTACGAACAGGCGGGTGCGGACGGCGGCGGTGATACCGACGGCGAAGAGGCCGAAGGCCAAGCCGATGAGCAGGGCGAGGTAGCCGACCAGCAGCTGGGAGTGCAGGTGCACCAGGGTGACGATCTCGACCTGGAGGCGTTCGACGGGACGCTCGATGCTCTTATCGCCCGCATGCGGCCCCGCGCCGGTGACCAGGGTCCCGGCGACGAGTACGGCGGCGAGGGCGATACCGCTCAGGCCGGTCAGCCAGCGCAGGGGCGCGGGCGCCTGGATCACCTCGATGCCGTCATCGGGTTCGCTGACCTTCGCGAACATCACCACCGCGACCCACACCATCAGCATCGAGGCCAGCAGATGGACCGAAACCGTCCACCACAGCAGCCCGCTGCGCACGGTGATACCGCCGATGACCGCCTGCAGGACGGTACCGCCCGGCATCAGCCACGCGTACACCAGCACCTCGCGCCGGCGGCGGGCGCGAGTGACGGCGAGCACGATGAGCGCCGCGCACAGCGTCACCGCGAACGACAGCAGGCGATTGCTGAACTCGACGGTCTGGTGCAGCACCGGAACTTCGGCGACACCGGTCGGGGTGAAGCTGCCGGGGAAGCATTGCGGCCAGGTCGGGCAGCCGAGTCCCGATGCCGTGACGCGCACGATCGCGCCGGTGACGGCGATGCCGGCCTGGGAGACGATGACCGCGACGGCGATCGAGCGCTGCACCCGCGGCGAGGGCAGCGGGAGCAGATCGACGAGTCGCAGGAATGCGCGATACAGCACGCAACGATGGTAGCCGGGCTGCATTCACTGCCCGCAGCCGGTCTACTACATTCCGTCGTTGGCCAAGATCGCGATCGGTGGCGCAAACGTTCTGCGATGTGGTCCCTGCAGGTGCGGCCGCCTAGTCGAAGCGGAAGAAGCGGGTCGCGAGGACGCCGCAGACCGCACCCCAGGCGGCGAGAACAGCGATGCCGAACCAGTCGACGCTATTGCGCATCGCGTCTTCCAGCGTGACCGCGAGCGCCCCCGACGGCACCAGCCGCACAACCACATTCACCGCCGATGGCAGATCATCGGACGCGAACACCACACTCGCGATGCCGAGCATCACGAACCAGAGGATATTCGCCAGCGCCAGCACGACCTCCGCCTTGAGTGTGCCGCCGAGCAGCAGCCCCATCGCCGCGAACGTCGCGGTGCCGAGCGCGATGACCACCGCGCCGAGCCCGAGCCCCGCGAGGTCGGGTCGCCAGCCGAGCGCAAATCCGATGGCTCCCAACAGAATCGCCTGCAACACCACCACGATCAGCACCGCGGCGCTCTTGCCCGTCACGATGCCCCAGCGCGGGAGCGGGGTCGCGCCGAGTCGTTTGAGCGCACCGTAGCGGCGGTCGAAGCCGACCGCGATGGCCTGCCCGGTGAACGCGGTCGACATGACCGCGACCATCATCACCGCGGGCACGATCTTGTCGACCCGCTCGTCGCCGAGGTCGCCGAACGGCAACAGGCTCAGCCCGACCAGCAGCGTGATCGGAATGAACATGGTGAGCAGCAGCTGTTCGCCATTGCGCAGCAACAGGATCAGCTCGAGCCGGGTCTGCGCAATCATCATCGCGAAGCGGCCGCTCGGGCGCGGATCGGGAGTGAAAGTGCCAGGGGCGAAACGGTTTTCGACCAGATCCGACTGGTTCATCCGCGTAGGTCCCGTCCGGTGAGTTCCAGAAAGACGTCTTCGAGGCGGCGCTGGTCGATCCGGATATCGGTCGCCAGCACATTCTGCTGCGCGCACCACGCGGTGACCGTCGCCAGCACCTGCGGGTCGATCTCGCCCTCGACCAGATACGATCCGGGCGTTGTCTCGCGGGGCGAGAAGCCTTCCGGCAGCGCCATTTTCAACAGGCGCAGATCGAGTTTCGGTGGGGCGGTGAAGCGTAGCTGTCCGGCCGCACCGTGCGCGGTGACCTCGGCGGGCGTTCCGAGGGCGACGATCCGGCCGTGATCGATGATCACCAACTGGTCGGCGAGCTGCTCGGCCTCATCCATCATGTGCGTGGTGAGCAAGACGGTCACCCCGTCGCGGCGCAGCGCGTCGATCAGCTCCCACACGATGAGCCGGGCCTGTGCGTCCAGGCCCGCGGTCGGCTCGTCGAGGAAAACGATCTCCGGCTTCCCGACCAGCGCGCACGCCAACGCGAGCCGCTGCTGCTGGCCGCCGGAGAGGCGGCGATACGGGGTGCGCCGGTTGTCCTGCAGGCCCAGCGTCTTCAGCAACCAGTCGGGATCGAGCGGGTCGGCGGAGTAGGCCGCGACCAAGTCGAGCATCTCGCCCGCCCGCGCACCCGGGTACGCGCCGCCGCCCTGCAGCATGACGCCGATGCGCGCACGCAGCCGGTCGGAGTCGGCGATCGGATCGAGTCCGAGCACCCGGACCGAACCCGCATCCGGCGCGTTGAAGCCCTCGCACATCTCGACGGTCGTGGTCTTACCCGCGCCGTTCGGGCCGAGCAGGGCCAGCACCTGCGCCCGTTCGACATCGAAGCTGATCCCGTCGACCGCGATGGTCTCGCCGTAACGCTTGACGACGCCGTCGACGCGAACGGCGGGTCCGGAATCGGCAGTCACGATGACACACCGTAAGAGGTGGCTTGCTGTGACGGAGCCGACACCCCCGCCTGACCGCGCCACGGCAACGCATTGCGGGTGATCATGATGAACAGCAGCGAGACGATCACCGTGGCAATGGCCGCACCGACGATCTGGAACACCTCGAGATCCGCGCCGCGCGGCATCAGGATCACGCTCACCACCGCCGAGAACGCGACCGCGGGCACGCGGAAGACCGGCTTGGTCGCCCACGCGGCCAACGGCACGATCGCCCACAGCAGATACCACGGCTGGACCACTGGGAACAGCAGCACGATCGCACCCAGCGCGACCCCGAGCGCCCCGACCGGATGCAATCGCCCGGTCCCCGTCGCCACCAGCATGCGGACGGTCACGAACGCCGCGACCACCGCCGCGATCGGCCGCGTGATGCTGAGCAGCGCCGTCGTGTTGTCCCCGAGCCCGAGCAGCACCCCACCGAATCCGGTGACGATGCCCAATGCCGTCGGCAACGACATCCAACTGCGGACCGCGCTCGCGGTGTTCAGCGTGTAGATCCAGCCGAATCCGAGCCCGCTGACCGAACTGATGAAAAGTGTTGTGCCGATGGCGATCGCGCCGAGCATCAGCGCCGAAATCACGAGTGTGCGCAGGCTCGTACCCCATCTGCGCGCCAAGGCCATACCGACGAATCCGAGCGCGATGATGGAGGTGAACTTGATCGAGGACGACAGTGCTATCACCACCACCCCGAATATCAGCAGCGCATAGGCCCGCCCATCGAACGGATGGGTGTCCTCGATGGCGCGCAGCGCGAATTCCATTCCGGCCAGCATCAGCCCGAGCATCAGCGCGTCATTGTGCACCCCGCCGACCAGGTGGAACAGCACGAGGGGGTTCGCCGCGCCCAGCCACAGCGCACTCACCGGTGCGACACCGCAGCGCACCGAAAGTCGAGGCAGCGCCCAGACGATCAGCGCGACTCCGGCCAGTGCGAGCAGCCGATGCACCCATACGCCGAGAATGATGTTGTCGCCGGTGAGTTCGGCGATGCCGCGACCCATCCAGAGGAACAGCGGGCCATAGGGCGCGGGCGTATCTCGCCAGATCGTCGGGACGTTATTGGTCAGCACATTGTCGATCCCGAGCCCGGCGACCGGCCCCTCCTGATACGGATCGATCCCGCGCGCCGCGATCTCGCTCTGTGCGAGATAGGAATAGACGTCATTGCTGAACAGCGGCGGCGCGATGCTGAGCGGAATGATCCACAGCAGCAGCGTCCGATCCAGCTGCGATCGGCTCAATCGGTGCAGCGGCGACCCACCGATACCGCCGACCGCGAACCGGCCGAGCAGCAGCCAGGCCATCACGACCACGACGGTGCCGATCATGCACATCGCCAGCGATCCGGTGTGCGCGCGGGCGAAGATCCCGAGTATCCGCACTCCGGAGGTCGGGTTCTGCTGGACGGGTTGCGCGCCGATCCCGAGCGCGCTGATCGCCATCAATACGGTTCCGGTCGCGCCGAGCAACCGAATCCGGTCGAGTTGCGCGGTCTCCTTGCGATCGAGTCCGGGCACCTCGGTCTCGTCGCTGTGCAACAGTGCGATGCTGTGATCGGCGGCGGGCACATCGAGTCCGAGTGCCCGGCGCCCGAATGCCAGTGTCCTGCGCCGTGCGCCCTCGAGTACCGCCACGAGACGCAGCCTAGTTCGGATGAACCGGCGAGCGTATGCACGGGCACCAGAAGAGGTGTGTGCCGCCGATTCGATTTAGATCAGCAATATGTGGCCTAAATCGCACTGGCAATTCCGTCGGATGCGCAGACCTCCCGCGGCGCAAGAGGTGCAGGTGGCGAACTCGCCGTCGCCCGTTCTCGGCCGCGGCCGCGCTTCCGCGCAGGTCATCGGCACCGTAACTCAGGGCACCCTTATTAGATTCCGGGAAGTAATTCCGTCACACTGGTGTTGTGAAAACCGTGGGTTTGTCGCACGACGAGGACGGAGGGACCGGTCGCCGTACCGGTGCCGCGTCCCCTGCCGCGCCTGCGACCCTGGTCGCGGGCGGTGAGGGACATACCCGAGCCGCGGTCGTGCAACTGCTGCTCGAACAGGGGCCGATCACCGCGACCGCGATCGGCAGCAAGCTCGGCCTGACGCCGGCCGGTGTCAGGCGGCACTTGGACGCGCTGATCGGATCCGGTCAGGCGCGGGCCAGCCGTTCGGCGCCGTGGCAGCAGAAGGGGCGCGGCCGGCCGGCCAAGCAATACCAGCTCACGGCCGTGGGGCGGGGACGGCTCGGGCACGCCTACGACGATCTGGCCGGAGCGGCCATCCGTCAGCTCGGTGAGGTCGGCGGCGAACAGGCCATCACCGAATTCGCGCGCAAGCGGGCCAGGACCATTGTCGAGGGCATCGAACCGGTCGGCGAACACACTCCGGAGATCACCACCGCCAAGGCGGAGGAGATCGCCGAGGCCTTCACCGATGCCGGCTTCGCCGCGTCCACCCGCAAGGTCGGCGCGGGCGTACAGATCTGCCAGCACCACTGCCCGGTGGCGCACGTGGCCGAGGAATTCCCGCAGTTGTGCGAGGCCGAACTCGAGGCTTTCCGGGACCTGCTCGGAACCCACGTACAGCGACTTGCGACGATCGCCAACGGCGATTGCGCGTGCACGACCCACGTGCCGCTGTTCGTTCTGCCTATTACCGATAAGAAGACAGCTCCATCAACCGCTGCACAGCCCGCAGCGGTACGTACGAACGACTCCGGAAGGAGTGCCGAATGACGACGACCACCGACCAGGTGCAACCGCTCACTCAGGAAGAAACCATCGCTTCCCTGGGCAACTACGGTTACGGCTGGGCCGATTCGGATGTGGCCGGTGCCAGTGCGCAACGAGGCCTGTCCGAGGCTGTCGTCCGCGACATCTCGGCCAAGAAGAACGAGACCGAGTGGATGCTCGAACAGCGGCTCAAGGCGCTGCGCATCTTCGATCGCAAGCCCATGCCGAACTGGGGCTCCAACCTCGACGGCATCGACTTCGACAACATCAAGTACTTCGTGCGCTCCAGCGAGAAGCAGGCCGAGAGCTGGGAAGATCTCCCCGAGGACATCAAGAACACCTACGACAAGCTCGGCATCCCGGAGGCGGAGAAGCAGCGCCTGGTCGCCGGTGTCGCCGCGCAGTACGAGTCGGAGGTCGTCTACCACTCGATCCGCGAGGACCTGGAGAAGCAGGGCGTCATCTTCCTCGACACCGACACCGGTCTGCGCGAGCACCCGGAGATCTTCGAGAAGTACTTCGGTTCGGTCATTCCGGCCGGTGACAACAAATTCTCCGCGCTGAACACCGCCGTGTGGTCGGGTGGCTCGTTCATCTACGTGCCGCCGGGCGTGCAGGTCGACATTCCGCTGCAGGCCTACTTCCGGATCAACACCGAGAACATGGGCCAGTTCGAGCGGACGCTGATCATCGTCGACGAGGGCGCCTACGTGCACTATGTCGAGGGCTGCACCGCGCCGATCTACAAGTCCGATTCGCTGCACTCCGCGGTCGTCGAGATCATCGTGAAGAAGGGCGGTCGCTGCCGCTACACCACCATCCAGAACTGGTCGAACAACGTCTACAACCTGGTCACCAAGCGGGCCAAGGCCGAGGCGGGCGCGACCATGGAATGGGTCGACGGCAATATCGGCTCCAAGGTCACCATGAAGTACCCGGCGGTCTGGATGACCGGTGAGTACGCCCGTGGTGAGGTCCTGTCGGTGGCCTTCGCCGGTCCCGGTCAGCACCAGGACACCGGCGCGAAGATGCTGCACCTGGCGCCGCACACCTCGTCCACCATCATCAGCAAGTCGGTGGCGCGTGGCGGTGGGCGTGCTTCCTACCGCGGTCTGGTGCAGGTGAACAAGGGCGCGTACGGCTCCAAGTCGACCGTGAAATGCGATGCGCTGCTCGTCGATACGATCAGCCGCTCCGACACCTACCCCTACGTCGACATCCGCGAGGACGACGTAACGATGGGGCACGAGGCCACCGTCTCGAAGGTGTCCGCGGACCAGCTGTTCTACCTGATGAGCCGCGGCCTCACCGAGGACGAGGCCATGGCGATGGTGGTGCGCGGCTTCGTCGAGCCCATCGCCAAGGAACTCCCGATGGAATACGCGTTGGAACTGAACCGGCTCATCGAGCTGCAGATGGAAGGGGCCGTTGGCTGATGGCGACTGGCGACAGTACTTTGCTGGGTCGCTCCGCAGGCTCCGCTCTCGCGGGAGCGGTCGAGGGCGAGAATCCCACGGCCAAGCCGATTCAGAACCCGGGCGCAGGAGCCGCGACCAACAAGGGTGAGGTCTTCACCTCCTACGACGTGAACGCCTTCGAGGTGCCTAGGGGCAAGGACGAGGCGTGGCGTTTCACCCCGCTGCGTCGACTGCGTGGCCTGCACGACGGCACCGCGGTCCGCGACGGCAAGGCCACGGTCGAGGTCTCCTCGGTCGCCGGAGTGAACGTGGAGACGGTGGCGCGCACCGATTCTCGTCTCGGCGTGGCTGGTGTGCCGTCGGATCGCGTTGCCGCCCAGGCATACTCGGGCTTCGAGTCGGCGACGGTCGTGTCGGTCGGCGCGGAGACCGAGGTCGCCGAGGCGGTGGTCGTCACGGTCACCGGTCCCGGCGAGGGCAAGACCGCCTATGGGCACCTGCAGATTCGCCTCGGCAATTTCGCCGTCGCCACCGTGGTCATTGACCAGCGTGGCAGCGGAACCTATGCCGAGAACGTCGAATTCGTGCTGGGTGACAGTGCGAAGCTGACCGTTGTCGCGGTCCAGGACTGGGCCGACGATGCCGTGAACACCACCGCGCACCACGCCAAGCTCGGTCGCGACGCGACCCTGCGGCATATCGCGGTGACCCTCGGCGGCGATCTGGTGCGCCTCACCGCGAATGTCCGCTACGACGGTCCCGGCGGCGACGCCGAACTGCTCGGCCTCTATTTCGCCGATGCCGGTCAGCATTTCGAGCAGCGCCTGCTCATCGATCACGCGGTCCCGCACTGCAAGTCGAATGTGCTGTACAAGGGTGCGCTGCAGGGCGATCCGCATTCGCCCAAGGGTGATGCCCGCACGGTGTGGGTCGGTGACGTGCTCATCCGCGCCGCCGCCGAGGGCACCGACACCTTCGAGGTGAACCGCAACCTGGTGCTCACCGACGGCGCGCGCGCCGATTCGGTGCCGAACCTGGAGATCGAGACCGGTGAGATCGTCGGCGCCGGACACGCCTCCGCGACCGGTCGTTTCGACGACGAGCAGCTGTTCTACCTGCGCGCTCGCGGTATTCCGGAGGATGCGGCCCGCCGTCTGGTGGTGCGTGGCTTCTTCCACGAGATCATCCAGAAGATCGCGGTCCCCGAGATCCGGGAGCGGCTGGAGGCGGCCATCGAGGCCGAACTCGCCGCGATCGGCGTCTAACCGACTGAAACCTACTCCCCACAAAGGAATTCGAATTCGATGACCACCCTGGAAATCAAGGACCTGCACGTCGAGGTCGCCAACCCGGACGAGTCCGGCGAGCCCATCAAGATCCTCAAGGGCGTGAATCTCACCATCTCCTCCGGTGAGACGCACGCGATCATGGGCCCCAACGGTTCCGGCAAGTCGACCCTGTCGTACGCGATCGCCGGGCACCCGAAGTACACGGTGACCTCCGGCTCGATCACCCTCGACGGCGAGGACGTCATGTCGATGTCCGTCGACGAGCGCGCGCGGGCGGGTCTGTTCCTGGCCATGCAGTACCCGGTCGAGGTTCCCGGCGTCTCGATGTCGAACTTCCTGCGCACCGCGGCCACCGCGGTCCGCGGCGAGGCCCCCAAGCTGCGCACCTGGGTCAAGGAGGTGAAGGAGTCGATGAGCGAACTGGAGATCGACGCCGCCTTCGCCGAGCGCAGCGTGAACGAGGGCTTCTCCGGCGGTGAGAAGAAGCGCCACGAGATTCTGCAGCTGGGCCTGCTCAAGCCGAAGATCGCCATCCTGGACGAGACCGACTCCGGCCTGGACGTGGACGCGCTGCGCATCGTCTCCGAGGGCGTCAACCGCTACAAGGAACGCGAGAACGGTGGCGTGCTGCTGATCACGCACTACACCCGGATCCTGCGTTACATCCAGCCCGAATTCGTGCACGTGTTCGTCGGTGGCCGCATCGTCGCCGAGGGCGGCGCCGAGCTGGCCGAGGAACTCGATGCCAACGGCTACGTCCGCTTCACCCAGAGCTCACCCACCCCGTCGGCTCCGCCGACTGCCGTCCCCGAATCTGCAACCGCGGGAGCCTGATATGACCGCCACGGTCCGTACCCTCGACGTCGCCCGGATCCGGGCCGACTTCCCGATCCTGAGCCGCACGGTTCGGGATGGGAAAACGTTGGTGTACTTGGACTCCGGCGCGACCTCGCAGCGTCCGCTCGCGGTGCTCGATGCGGAACGGGAGTTCCTCACCGAACGCAATTCTGCGGTGCACCGCGGTGCGCACCAGCTGGCCGAGGAGGCCACCGACGCCTACGAGGGCGCGCGGGTCGATATCGGCCGGTTCGTCGGCGTGGACGCCGATGAGATCGTGTTCACCAAGAACGCGACCGAATCGCTGAACCTGGTCACCTACTCGTTCGCCGACAGTCGGTTCCCGTACCACGTGGGCCCCGGCGACGAGATCGTCATCACCGAGCTGGAACATCACGCGAATCTTGTTCCGTGGCAAGAGCTTGCGCGGCGCACCGGTGCCACTCTGAAGTGGTACGGCGTCACCGATGACGGCCGGATCGATCTCGATTCACTCGAATTGTCTTCGGCCACCAAGGTTGTCGCGTTCACCCATCAGTCGAATGTGACCGGTGCGGTCACCGATGTCGCCGAATTGGTCCGTCGGGCAAAGGAAGTCGGCGCTGTGACGGTGCTCGACGCCTGCCAGTCGGTACCGCATATGCCGGTGAACTTCCGCGAGCTGGATATCGACTTCGCCGCATTCTCCGGGCATAAGATGCTCGGCCCGTCCGGTGTCGGCGTGCTCTACGGGCGGCGCGCGCTGCTCGCGGAGACGCCGCCGTTCATCACCGGCGGCTCGATGATCGAGACGGTCACCATGGAGCGCACCACCTACGCCCCGCCGCCGCAGCGGTTCGAGGCCGGTGTGCCGATGACCTCGCAGGTGGTCGGATTGGGCGCGGCCGTGCGGTATCTCGAACAGATCGGCATGGAAGCCGTTGCGGCACATGAGCACTCGCTCACCGGTGCGGCACTGGACGGCCTCGCCGCGATCGACGGCGTCCGGATCATCGGCCCGGCCGAGAACATCGACCGCGGTGGCGCGGTGTCGTTCGTGGTCGAGGGCATCCACGCGCACGATGTCGGGCAGATTCTGGACGACGAGGGCGTCGCCGTGCGGGTCGGCCACCACTGCGCCTGGCCGCTGATGCGCCGCCTCGGTGTGCCCGCGACCGCCCGTGCCTCCTTCGCCGTCTACAACACCCTCGATGAGGTGGACGCACTGGTCGCCGCGGTGCGGAAGGCTCAGCGGTTCTTTGGAGTTGCATAAGACATGCGCATGGAGCAGATGTACCAGGAAGTGATCCTGGACCACTACAAGCACCCGCATCACCGCGGGCTGCGGGAGCCGTTCGGTGCCGAGGTGCACCACGTGAACCCGACCTGCGGTGACGAGGTGACCTTGCGCGTCCACCTCGACGACAAGGGTGACGTCGCCGATGTGTCCTATGACGGTCAGGGTTGTTCGATCAGTCAGGCCGCAACTTCGATTCTCACCGATCAGGTGATCGGGCTGCCGGTGCAGCAGGCGCTGAAGGTCGTCGATTCGTACAGCGAGATGATCTCCAGCCGCGGCACTGTCGAGGGTGATGAGGATATGATCGGTGACGGCATAGCGCTCGCCGGTGTATCCAAGTACCCGGCGCGGGTGAAGTGCGCACTGCTGGGCTGGATGGCGTTCAAGGATGCGGTGGTCCGGATTACCGCCGCCGAAGATGCCAAGCGGATAATGGGCAGCAACACGTCCACGAATGGGGCCTCGTCATGAGTGAAACACCTACCGAAACCACCGAACAGCCGCAGCTGTCCGAAGAGGACATCAAACGCCTCGAGGACATCGAGGAGGCGATGCGCGATGTCGTCGACCCCGAACTCGGCATCAACGTGGTCGACCTAGGGCTCGTCTACGGCCTCGCGGTCGAGGAGGAGATCTGCATCCTCGATATGACCCTGACCTCCGCGGCCTGCCCGCTGACCGATGTCATCGAGGACCAGTCCCGCAACGCCCTGGTCCGCAGCGGCCTTGTCGAAGACCTCAAGATCAACTGGGTCTGGGTGCCGCCGTGGGGCCCGGACAAGATCACCGAGGACGGCCGCGAACAACTGCGCGCCCTCGGCTTCACGGTCTAGACACTCATCGTCCACCGGCGAGGTCGAGGAAGGAACCGGTGACGTAGGACATCCGCCGAATCGCGTTGCGCACGCACAGGATCGGCCCGATGACGTTGACGCTCATGATGCGCCGCAACCGTTCGGCATCGAATTCATCCACCCTGCGTTGGGTTTCGAGCGTGGCCGCATTGTTGACGAGCCCGTTGAGCGCACCGAACTCGGTATCCACCCGGTCGAACAACTTGTCGATGTCATCGGGCTCACTCAGATCCGCCCGCACCGCAATGGCAGTACCGCCATCGCCGGTGCTTCCGCGCCGAGAGAGCAGATTTCTCGGCGCGGCCATGCTGGTGCTGGTCCTGACCGGTGCGGTGACCACCCATCTCATCGATGACGCGCCGTTCTGGCAGGGCACCTCCGCTCCGATCCATCTGGTGATCATGATGGTTATCGCGCTGGTGAATTGGCCCGCCGATTGGCGGGATGTACTGCCGCCGTGGGGCCGAGTCGCACCGAGCACGGGAGGCGCTGTGACACTGCAGGATCGCTGACTCCGTTTTGTCGGACCCAGGTGATACAAAGATTTGGACAATTCGGATCATGCCGACCAGGATTCGATCCGAAGCTAATTCTGAACTGGGGAGACATCACATGTCACTATCGTCCAAAGCCGTGGGGCTGGCGGCCGCGTCCGCGGGTGCGTTCATCGCCGTCGGGGCCGGTGCGGCACAGGCGGACGGTGGCCTCTACGGCTCGCTGGCGATCTCGGTCTCAGCACAGGGCGATGCGACCCTCGGCTGGGCGTACAACTACGCGAACTGGGCGGATTCCGACCGCGTCGCGGTACAGCACTGCGGCTTGCCCAGCTGCCACATCATCGTCCAGTTCGCCAACGCGTGCGCGGCCGTCGCCCGCAATGGCGACGATCACCTTGGCTGGGCCTGGGCGCCGACCAGGGCCGAGGCCGAGCAGCAGGCGATCGCCAACGCTGGGCCGACCGCTCCGCCGCCGTTGCTGAACTTCGGCAGCTCCGTGCCGCGCGCACCGCGCATCGTCGATTCGCAGTGCACCGCGAACGCGAGTTGATCGAAATGTGCGCTCTCGACGTCATCCGCGTCGAGAGCGCACTTTTCGGTGCGAGCCTCAGCGGCGTAGCACCTTCCGCGCGATGAAATTGCCGAGGAACTGAATCCCCTGCACACCAGCGATAATGATGAGGGTGGCTACCAGCGTGACCTGCCAATCGAAGCGCTGATATCCGTAGACCAGTGCGAAATCACCGAGCCCGCCGCCACCGACCGTACCCGCCATGGCGGACATATCGACGATGGCGATAACCACGAACGTGTAGCCGAGGGCCAAGGGGCCCAACGCTTCTGGGATCAGCAGCGTCAGAATGATCCGCAGTGGTCCGGCGCCGACGGCCCTGGCCGCCTCTATCACGCCGGGATCCACCGTCACCAGATTCTGTTCCACGATGCGCGCGATACCGAAGGACGCCGCCACGATCATCACGAAGCCCGCGGCCTCGGTGCCGATCGTCGTCCCGACCACCTCCAGCGTCACCGGCCCGAGCGCCGCGAGCAGGATGATGAACGGAATCGGCCGAACCACGTTCACCAGGACGTTGAGCAGCACATTGATCGGTGCGTTGGCCAGTAGTCCACCCTTGCGAGTGGTGTAGAGGGCCGTGCCGAGGAACAGCCCGATCAACCCGCCCACCACGAATGTGAGCAGCACCAAATAGATCGTGGTGCCGATGGCCTCGGTCAGTACCGGGCGGAGTTTGTCCCAATCCGTATGCATCGGTACTCCTTTCAAGCCGTGCGGGTCGTTTCGAGCGACCTGCAAGCAGCCGCTAGCGGCGATCGAGTTCGTCGATCACCTTGTCCACGTCGTCATCGGAACCACGCAGCGCGAGCGTCACACTGCCGAAGGTCTTGTCCTGCAACGTGCTCACCCCGCCGTAGACCACCTCGAACCCGACACCCGCCTGCGCGGCGACGGTCAGAGCCGCGCCGATCCCGCGCTCGTCATCGATGTCCACGGTGACCAGCCGCCCGCCGTGCAGTTCGCCGAGCCGCCGCAGCTCCTCGGCATCGGGCCGGTTGTGCAGCACGGTTTCCACGAACGACCGCGTCGGCGGCGCCTGCGGAGATGCGAAAACCTCGAAGGTGCCGGCGAGTTCGACGATCTGCCCTTCGGCGAGCACCGCCACCCGATCGGCCACCGCGCGGATCACGTCCATCTCGTGCGTGATCACCACGATGGTGACCCCGAGCTCGCGGTTGATCTTCTTCAGCAGCCGCAGCACCTCACCGGTGGTCTCCGGATCCAGCGCCGAGGTCGATTCGTCCGCGAGCAGCAGCGACGGCGAAGTCGCCAGGGCGCGCGCGATGCCGACCCGCTGCTTCTGTCCGCCGGAGAGCTGGTCCGGATAGCTGCGGGCTTTTTCAGCGAGCCCGACGAACTCCAGTAATTCTTTGACCCGCGCTTTGCGTTCGGCGCGCTTCCAGCCCGCGACCTTCAGCGGATATTCGATATTGCCTGCGGCCGTGCGTGATCGGAACAGATTGAACTGCTGGAACACCATGCCGATATCCCGGCGGATGCGGCGCACCTCGGCCTCGCGTACCCCCGTGATGGGCGTGCCGGAGACCTCGATGGTGCCGGTGGTCGGCTTCTCCAGCGCATTGATCAGCCGGACCAGCGTGCTCTTTCCCGCGCCGGAATAGCCGATCACACCGAAGATCTCGCCCTGCTCGATGCGCAGATCGATATCGTTGAGCGCGATATGCCGATCCGCGCCCTTGCCGAAAACCTTGGTGACCGAGCGGAATTCGACGGCGGGAACCTGCTCGCTCACTTGCCGTCTTTGATGGTCTGCTGCACCCGGGTCAGAATCTGCTCCAGTTCAGGGCCGGTCCGCTCGACCTCGACGGCGGTGTTCTTGGTGACCTGGGCGTGCGCCTGCTGTACCTCCGGATCGTGCCAGAGCTGGGCAACCTTCTGGTAGAGCTCGTTGTTCTTGTCGGCGGCCCGCGACACCACGACATTGATGTACGGTTCGGCCGCCGGATTCTTCGGATCATCTTTGTACAGCGCCGAAGTGGGGTCGATGCCGGAACGCTCGAGGAAGGTGTTGTTGATGATCGAGCCGTCGACCGAGGCAAGTGAGAGCGCGGTCTGCGCCGCGTCGACCGGGGTCACCTTGACCTTGGACGCGCCCTTATCGATATCGGCGGGGGTCGGCGACTTGGCGTCGCCCGAGAGCTTCAGCAAACCGGCGGCCTGCAGTACGAACAGCGCCCGCGCCTGGTTGGTCGGATCGTTGGGGATCGCGATCTCGGCGCCCTGTGGCAGATCCGCGACCGACTTGTGCTTCTTGGAGTAGAGCCCGAGCGGCACGATATAGGTCGAGGCGATCGGGGTCAGGGTGTCGTTGTTGGCCACGTTGTAGGCGCCGAGGAACTGCAGATGCTGGAACAGATTCAGATCGATCTGCTTCTGCGACAGGGCCAGATTCGGCTGCTTGTAGTCGGAGAAGTTGGTGATCCGCAGGGTGATGCCCTGTGACTTCGCCTTCTCTTCGAAGACGTCCCAGGCGTGATCCTTGTCGGTGGTGCCGATGCGGACTACGTTGTCGGCGGAAGCTTTGTCGTCGCCGCACGCCGTGAGGGTGAGGGCCGCGGTTGCTACCAGGACCGGGATCGCCAGTACCCGATGGAATTTCACTCGTGCTCCCGAATTGCTCGTCGCGATATGAACCCGGTAATCCAAGCGATGCACCGAGAGGACGGGCAACGGTTTGGATTGGGCTGAGCGAAACACTGGCAACAAGTTGGACGTCCGTCTAGGTTGCCTGCAATGCGATTGCTGCGCCGTGTTCTGGTGATTCCGTTGTTGTTTGCCCTGGCCGCCGGTGCCGTGGCGTGTGGGGAGGAACGCAATACCGACGTGGTGCGCATCGGTGTGAACGATCTCGCTCTTCCGCATTGGGATGTGTACAAGAAGAAGGCCGCCGAGCAGGGTATTGCCGTCGAGTTCGTCAATTTCACCGACTACAACCAGCCGAATCCGGCGCTGAATCAGCGCCGGATCGACCTCAACAAGTTCCAGCACGTGCGGTACCTGGCCAACTACAACGTCCGCAACAACGACACCCTGGTGCCCGTCGGCGCGACCGAGATCTTCCCGTTGACCCTGTACTCGCGCAAGCACAAATCGGTGGCGGAGATCCCCAAGGGCGGTCAGATCACCCTCAGCAACAATCCGGCCAACCAGGTCCGGCCGCTGCTCGGGCTGGCGGCCGCCGGGCTGATCGTGCTGAAGGGCGGCGCGAGCTGGGATTCGAAGATCGAAGACGTGGACACCGGCGCCTCGACGATAAGTCTGAAGACTATCGATCCGACGCTGACCGCGCAGTCCCTGGAGAGCGTCGATGCCGCATTCGTCGACGACACCTTCGCCCGCCCGGCCGGCCTCACCAAGAACGAGGTCATCTTCACCGACGATCCCGAACGACCGGAGCTCGAGCAGTACATCAACGTCTTCGCCGCCCGCGCCGAAGACAAGGACAACCCGAAACTGCTTGCGCTGGCCAGGCTTTACCACGATCCGGAGGTCGAGGCGGCCGTCCGCGCCGAGACCGGCTACCAGGGCATCTTCAAGACCAACGACCCGGCCGATCTGCAGGCCACCCTGGCCGATCTGGAGACCAAGTTCCGCAAGTAGTACCGGTCAACCGTGCCCGACCTCCTTCGGTGCTCAAACCGCTGACTCCCAAGTCGCCGGAACTAGGTCTGATGCCATTTTCGGTATCACGCAATACCAAATTAGTGTTCGACTGGTATCAACTAGGGGTCGTAGCCTCCTTGCATGCCGAGTTGTGGGTGATGCAGACCACACTCGCTGGTCATAGGAGGACGACGATGTTGAAGCGGGAAACGGTAGCGACCGTCGGCGGGGGCGGCGCCCCGGATCAGGCCGACGTCGGGTCGTCGGGTCGTCGTCGTGTTCCGACGCGTTATCTGGTGTTGGGGTTGTTGTTCGTCATCACGACCGTGAATTATGCCGATCGCAGTAGTTTGTCGATTACTGGTAGTGCGGTGAAGGAGGGTTTGGGGTTCACTTCGGTGCAGTTGGGCTACGTTTTCTCGGCGTTCAGTTGGGCGTATGTGGTGGCGCAGTTGCCGGGTGGGATGTTGTTGGATCGGTTCGGGGCGCGGCGGGTGTATGCGGGGAGTCTGGTGTTGTGGACTGCGGTGACCGCGGCGATCAGTCTGGTTGGTGTGGTCACGGTGCCGGTGTTGGCGGCGTTGGTGTTGGTGTTCGGGTTGCGGTTGTTGTTGGGTGCGTTCGAGTCGCCGGCTTTTCCGGCGAATGCGCGGGTGGCGACGATGTGGTTTCCGACTGCTGAGCGTGGGCGGGCGACGGCGGTGTTCAATTCGGCGCAGTATTTCGCGACGGTGATGTTCGCGCCGATTATGGCGTGGGTCACTCATGTTTATGGGTGGCGTTGGGTGTTCGTGCTGTTGGGTGTACTCGGGTTCGGTTTGGCGGTGTTGTGGGCGCGGTGGATGAACACCCCGCGTGAACACCGACGCGTTACACCAGAGGAGTTGGAGTCGATCCGCGCCAGCGGCGCATTGGTCGATTTGGACGAGCGCGGGACCGTGCAGGCCGAGCGTGCCCCGCTCAATCGGCGCACTCTGGCGCGGATTTTTTCGACTCGGCCGTTGTGGGGGGTGTATCTGTTCCAGTATGCGGTGAACGCGTTGACCTATTTTTTCATCACCTGGTTCCCGGTTTACCTGAACAAGGGCCGCGGCCTGTCGTTGGTCGATGTCGGTTTCATCGCCGCGCTGCCGGCGTTGGCGGGGTTCGTGGGTGGTCTGGGTGGTGGGGTCGTCTCGGATGCGATCTTGCGTCGTGGTGGATCGTTGACCGTGGCGCGTAAGATCCCGGCGGCGGTGGGGATGGTGTTGACGATCGCGATCGCGTTGTCGAATTTCAGTGACAGCACCACGGTGATCGTGGTGATCATGGTCGTGGCGTTTCTGGGTAAGGGTGTGGGTTCGCTGGGGTGGGCGATCACTACCGATATCGCGCCGCCGCAGGCGATGAGTTTTGTGGGGGCCACGATGAACGCGTGCGGCAATATCGCCGGTATCGTCACCCCGATCGTGATCGGCTATCTGGTCGAGGCGACCGGTTCCTTCGATACCGCGCTCTGGTTCGTCGCCGGGCACGGTGTGCTGGCTTTGATCGCGCTGGCGGTCATGGGCACCATCCAACGCATCCACTTCGATCAGGAATCATGACAAATCCCTGCTGAGGCTAGTCGCTGCCGCTCAGGGGATAGCCCGATGCGGCGAGGACACGGGCCGCTTCCCGGGACGCATTCGTATTCGGCTGCAGCGCACGGGAACCCGCGAGCTTCGCGTGGAGATGATCGGCGATGGTGATCGGTTCGTACTTGCTGCCCTCGCCCACGCACGAAGGCAGGGTTTCGATCACCGCGTCGGTGTTGCCGTCGTGGAAATAGGCTGCGCTGCGGCGTCTTTGGATGGTTCCGTTGGTGATGGGCGGCATGACGCGGTGCAGGGTGGACAGCCAGCGTTCGTTGGTCCAGCGCGACATCAGGTCGCCGAGGTTGACGAGCAGGGCGTCATCGGCGGGTTGTACGTCGTGCCACCGCGTGTCTGCGCCGAGGACTTGCAGCCCGGGTACCTGGTCCGCCCACAGGACGGTGACGATGCCGTAGTCGGTGTGCTCGCCCATGCCGGTGAGTTCGCCGTCGAGATCCACGGTGCCCGGTGGCAGCGCGTAGTTGTTCATGCGCAGCACATCGAGGGAGTGGTCGGTGAAGCGGTTGAAGTATCCGGGTGGCAGGTCCAGCGCGTCGGCGAAGATGGTGGTGAGGGTTCTGGCCAATCGGGTCGCGTGCGCGAAGTATGCCTCGACCGGCGCGCGGAATCCGGGAACCTGTGTCGGCCACAGGTTTTCGGCGAAGTCGCGCGGGGACAACTCGACCCCGGGATAGGCGTCCGCGGCGATGCCGATATTGAACGCCTCGAAGAAATCGTTCATCCGGGTGGCAGATTCGACGCCGAGGCTCAGGCTGAGACTCTCGCTCTTGGGTGGAGAGTAACCACGGTTGACCTCGGGTGGGTTGCGGTAGTCCAGCTTCGTTGCCGGGTCGAGGTCGAAGAAGGAGTCGAGGGCGGTCGCGAAATCGTCGAGCACCCATTGCGGAACGGCGTGACCGGTAATCTGCATGAAACCGACGGTGCTCGCGGCCGCATCGATCGCGCGGGCCACCGCCCGGCGTTCGGCATCGGAACCGGCTGCGACGTACGGCGAAATATCGATGACGGGCACATGGAATTCCACGGCGTCCTCCCTCTTTCGACATCTTGATGATAAGCGACAGCAATCAGAATCTGATATCCATATGTCGTGAACGTGCACCTGCGTCACGGTCAGGTTAATCCCGGATCGCCGTCCGCGTCGGCGATCGGACAGCCTACCGCCGTGCCCGAAACCGACGTCGCCGATGACGAATCCAGCCTGGCTGCCCTGGTCGGCGGCGTGGTGCGGGCGCTGCGCGAGCAGTCCGGACTGTCGATGCGGGAGCTCGCGAAGCGGGCCGGAATCAGCCAACCGTTCCTGAGCCAGATCGAGCGGGGCGTCAGCGCGCCTTCGATGGTTACCACCTATCGGCTGGCCGGGGCTTTGGGCGTCGCTCCCGGCGATCTGCTGCCCGCACCGGAATCGGAGCGGGTCCGGGTGGTGCGTGCCGACGAGGGCACGTTGATCCCGGTCGCGGACCGCCCCGACGCTGCCATCGGTCGGGCGCTGCACCTGCGGCCGAATAGTCCGCTCGAGGTCATCGAATACCGCGTCGAACCCGGTCAACACATCGGGGAGTGGTTCGAATCGACCGGGGTGAGCGGTCTCTACGTGGTCTCCGGCGAGCTCGCGGTCGAGATTGTCGGCGCGGGGCGATTCCGCCTCGGCGCGAGAGATTTCATCAGCTTCCCGGCCACCATGCGGGACCGCTGGCAACTGGTCGACGACAAGCCGGCCCACGTACTGCTGGTCATCGCGCGTCCGGCCTGATCCCCATCGGGCGATTCGCTGGCGGTGGCGGCCCGCAGCGGAGATGATTTCCGGGTGGACGAGATCACCTATCGGAACACCCGGCGCGCACTGCACGCGGTGGGGGAGTTGTTGATCGCGGGCCCGCAGTATCAGCGGTTCGGGACCATCCGACTGCGGGTCGCGCACGGCGGGTTCGGCGGTGCGCAGTGGCCGGTCTCGGTGGTCGGCACCGATCTGGTGTGGCCGGAGGGGCGGACCCCGCTCACGGGCACCTTCGAGAAGGTCGCGGCCGCCGCGGGCTTCGAAGCGCAGGCGCCGGCCAATGTCTATGCCGACACCACGGGCGCCGAACCGGGCGACCCGCTCGTGGTCGATGCCGACGCCGCGGCGCTGATCGCGGACTGGTTCGCGCTCGGCGATTCGGCGCTACGCCGCACTGCGCGCGAGGTCATTCCGGTGCTGTGGCCGGAGCATTTCGATCTGTCCAGCGCGCTGAACGAAGTCAATTACGGTGTATCACCAGGAGATTCGACTCACCCAGGGCCCTATGCGTATGTCGGGCCATGGACGCCGCGCACCGGTGAATTCTGGAACGCGTCCTTCGGCGCGCTGCGGCCGCGCGACGACGTGAATACGGTCGCGAGCCTGCTCGAGTTCTTCGAAGAGGGAAAGGCGCGGGCCGCCGAGGCCTGAACCGACTGTGTCCCAGCGGTTTACGGTCCGGCCACGGGAACCAGTTCGGTGAGGTAGGCGGCCGTGGCGGCGTCGGCGGGAAAGTACGACTCGATGGCGATCTCGTCGAGTGTGACATCGAAGGCCGCGCCGAACCGCATGATCGTATTGAACAGCGACAGCTCGGCATCCCGGTGCCGAAGGTGAATCGGCAGCGCGATATCCGCCGGATCGAGCCGCACCGGTCCGTCGGCACGGCCGAATGCGCTCAATTCCTCGTGCAGCGCAATCAATTCGGGATCGCCGGACTCCGCGGCCTGCCGGGCGAGCCGGGTGAGCAGGAACCCGCGCACCTGCTCGATATTGCGCACCCGCGAAGCGAATCCCTTGGGGTGCAGCCCAATTCGCATCATGTTGATCGGCGGCTCCAGTAACTCCGCGGACACGTCCTCGAAGAAGACCTCTGCCGCGGCATTGGCGAACAACAGATTCCACTGCCGATCGATGGCCAGCGCGGGAAAGGGTTTGTGGGCGTCGAGTACCCGCCGGACCGCGGTCCGCGCGTGCGTTAGGTCCGGATCGTCGAGTGCCCGATGCTGGTACGTCGGCGCGTGCCCGGCCGCGACCAGCAGCCGATTGCGTTCGCGCAACGGTATGCCCAGATGTTCGGCGAACCGCTCGATCATCGCGGGGCTCGGGATGGTTCGCCCGGTCTCCACGAAACTCACGTGCCGCGTGGAGATTCCGGACTGCACCGACAGTTCGAGCTGGCTGAGCTTGCGCCGCAGGCGCCAGTCGCGCAACAGCGCACCGACGCGACGATCGTTATCCACTCGCCCAGTATCGCGACACCGAACCGGCGCCGCCATTACATGGCAGGTAATCGACACGCTTACCGCGCTGCTGCGACGGTTACCCCATGACGAACGACAAACTGGCATCCCGCAACAAGGATCTCGTACTGCGCGGCCTCGCCGAGTTCACCAAGGGCAATATCGAGGTGCTGCGCGAGCTGTTGCACGAGAACTTCATCGAGCACAGCCCCGGCAACCCGTCGGGCCGCGACGCCTTCATCGAATTCACCGCGAACTCACCGGTGGCCACGGCCCGACTGGAGATCAAACGGGTTATCGCCGACGACGAATACGCCGTCGTGCACTACCACATGATCGCGCAGGACGATCCGCGCGGTAGCGCGGTGGTGGACATCTGGCGACTGGTCGACGGTGTGATCACCGAGCACTGGGATGTCGTGCAACCCGTGCCCGACGCCGATTGGATCCCGCACGGCATGTTCTGATCCGGCTAGCGGGCGCCCCGCCCGTCACCGGCCAGTCGGCCGCGGCGGATGAGCGCCCGCTTGGCGCCCGGCGGCACCGCGGGCAACGCCTCGTCGGCCGAATCCGGTTCGGGCTCCTTCGGATTCGGCCGGACGAACAACGTCACTGACGCCGCGGTGTTCGAACTCCATCGAGCCGAGCACGAATCCGACCACCCGATCGGAGTCGAGGGCGACCCAGCATGCGTTATCGGGGCTGTCCAGATGTTCGGCCACCGAGGTCAGCGACCATGAGGTGTAAGGCTCGAGGGTGGTGTCGAATACCTCGTATCCGAGATCGAGCACCTGGCGTAAATGGCCGAGGCCCATCGGGACGATCGCTATCGCGGGGTCCATGCCGCCCAGTTTGCCAGCGGTGTGCGGGCTATCCTCACGCGCCCTTGCGGGCGGCGGTTTTCTTGGCGGTTTTCTTGGCGGGTTCGGCCGGGGTCTTCTTCGCGGCCTTCGCGGTCTTCTTCGCCGGTGCCGTCTTCTTCGCGGCGCCGTCGTCGGCCTTCGCGGCCCGGCGGCCGCTGGCTTCGAGACTGCGCTGCAGGGCGGCGACCAGATCCACGACCTCGGCGTCCATTTCGGCGGGTGGCGCCTCGGGCTGGCTGACGAGTTTGCCGGTGCCGCTGGCAATGGCCTCGTCGAGCACTCGCTTCAGTTCGATCTGGTACTCGTCGGTGAACTGGTCGGGGTCGAAATCGTCGGACATGGTCTCGACGAGTGTCTCGGCCATCTTGATCTCCTGCGGCTTCGGCTCGGCGACGCCGTCGAGGGATTCGAAGTCGACCGCGCGGACCTCGTCGGGCCACAGCAGGGTCTGCAGCACCAGCACGCCATCGCGTACCCGCAGCGCGGAGAGCCGGGTCTTCTGGCGCAACGTGAAATGCACGAGCGCGGTCCGATCGATGCGCTCCAGCGTGGTCGCCAGCAGTACGTAGGCCTTGGGGGTATTCGAGTCCGGTTCGAGGTAGTAGCTCTTCTCGAACAGGATCGGGTCGATCTGCTCGGATGGCACGAACTGCAGCACCGGAATCTCGTGCTTCTCGGCGGCGGGCAGTTTGGCGAAGTCCTCGTCGGTCAGGATGACCTTATCGCCCTCGGGGGATTCGTAGGCCTTGTCGATGTCGGCGTATTGCACGGATTTGCCGCAGACCGTGCACACCCGGTCGTACTTGATCCGCCCGCCATCCTTGGCGTGCACCTGGTGGAACCGGATGTCGTGATCCTCGGTGGCGGTGTAGACCTTGACAGGGACGTTTACCAGCCCGAACGCAATCGAGCCCTTCCAGATAGCTCGTGCCATCACTCCATGATGGCCGAACCCATTCGAATGCGCGAGCGAATCGGCATCCCGAGTGTCGCGGTCGCGACGCGCCGACGGAGTTCGGGCGGCAGCGCGGTGAAGAGGGTCCGCATGGCGGCGACGGTGCCGCCGAGGTCGGTCCGGCCCGAGACATACGCCCGCTGCCGCTCCGGCGGCATGGTGAAGAAGGCATCGAAGAAGACGGGAATGTCGGCGGGCGGTAGAGCGAGAAGGGCGCGCAGACCGGCCGCCCGCAACGCGTGCACCGCTCGGGCCTGTGCGGGCCAGGCCGACGAGCCGAGGGCGACCGCATCGGCGGCGGTGAGTGCTGCGGTAACGCTGTAACCCGTTGCGGGATGGGTGAATGCGCCTGCCGCGCCGAAGGTGCGCCGCCCCGGTCGGCCGCCCTGCACCGGGAAACGCACCCGTTCGATCGGTTCGGTGCCGGTGAGTTCGATACCGCGGGAGCGCAATCGGTGGTGCAGTCGGTCGCGCAATATCGTGGTGTCGATGGCGGGTCGCCCGGCCAGGCAGGTCTCTTCCAACAGCATCGATGCGCCGCCCAGCGGCACCGCGTAAAGGAACGAGCGCGGTTGTGTCGGCAACGCGCCGTTGTCCGCGCGCCAGTCCATGAACAACGGTTCGAGATCCGCGCCACGACCGATGATCACGCCGTACGCGGTCTGTTCGGCCAGCTCGGGGGAGCGGGCGACGCCACGGGCATCGATCACCCGCTCCGACCTCAGCACCGCTCCGGAAGCCAAAGTCACTGTCTCGCGGCGAAGTTCGACGACGCGATCCGCCAGTACCCGCGCGCCGTCGAGATCCAGTGCGGCGCGCAGCCGCTGGGAATCGAAGACGACGTAGGGCCGGTCGAGTCGATGCGGCCGAGTCCCCCAGGCCGTCGGCTGATCCACGGTGGCCGCCACTGCCGCCGGATCCAGCCATCGCGGCAGCTCGTCGGCCCACCCCGCATAGGTTGCCGACCACTGCCGGTCCGGCAGCGGATCGATTGCGGTGACCGACATTCCGTGCGCCAGGCAGCGATGCGCGAGCGCGCGCCCGGCGGGACCTAGTCCGCAGACGATGATGTCGGCGGCTGTGTCGATGGCTCGCTCGCTCATGGGGCGTTCCACGCGGGGCACGGATGCCGGTGTGGCACAGCGGGTTCGGCGGTGGGCAGGTCGGATCCTTCGGTCGGCGGGATCGGTTCGTCGTTCGTGCGGAGCTTACTTCTGGGCGGATCTGCACCCGTTGCGTGGTGATAGTTCACAGATATCGACGGTGACATTCTTCATAATGCGATCATGGTAGATCCGGATTTTCCAGCAGCGATGTGACTCGCCAGTAGCAAGCCGCCATGATCCGGCTGGTCACGTTCTCTCGTGCGCCGTATGCTCGGCGTTGTCGGTCGGATTGCCGAGGGTCGGGCAATCCGGATCCGATCACCGAAATCAGTGTTGATTTCGAAATCTTCTGTTCCCCAATTGTGTGGAACGGCATTCCCGCACCGTCTGCCCGAGGCCATTGTCGTGCCAGCGGGAAGTTTGTGCTGCCCGTCTCTGTCGAAAGGACCGCTACGGTGAATTCTTCCCGATTACGCGCCCTTGGAGCCGCCCTTCCGGCCGGCGAATACACCACCTCCGAAGTACTCGGTCGGATGACGAGCGGCGGCGAGTTCGACGTCGAGCGAATTACCGGCATCGGCCACCGATATCTGGTGGATCGCACCGTCGAGGACACCCTGACTCTCGGCGCACGCGCCGCGCGGGACGCACTGGCGAAGTCCGGCCTGGACGCCGCCGACCTCGACATCATCATCTGCGGCGCAACCACGGTGCACGACGGTTTCCACATGGTCTTCGAACCGTCTGCCGCGCAGGAGATCGCCCGGCGCATCGGCGCGGTCAACGCGTCCGGTTATGACGTGGCGAACGCGTGCGGTGGCACCATGACCGGAATCTATCTGCTGGACAACATGATTCGCGCCGGTGTAGTGCGCAACGGCATGGTGGTCACGCCCGAGGTGATCTCACCGGTGACCGAGGGCGCACTCGCCGAGGCGATCGATGTGCGCGATCCACAGTTCGCCGCGCTGACCCTCGCCGACGCCGCGGTCGCGGTCATTCTGGATCCGGCGGTCGACGAGGACGACGTGCTGCACTACGTCGACCTGACGACCTGTGCCGAGTACTCGCCGTTGTGTATCGCCAAACCGAGCGACGCCAGCGAGAACATGATCATGTTGACCGACAATCTCACCATGCAGGCCGCGCCGCGCCGCGAAACCTGGGCCGAATTCCACCGCGATATTCTCGCGAAACGCGGCACCACATTCGCCGCGGAGAAGTTCGACTTCATCGTATTCCACCAGCTCGGCGTCGGATTCACCGAGAAGCTCGCCGAGTCCGGCAGCAAGATTCACGGCGCCGAGCTGCCGCCACGACTGGCGACCGTCGAGAAATATGGCAACACCGGAGCAAGTACGCATTTCCTGGTGCTGCACGACTACATTTCGCGTGGCGAGATCCCGAAGCGGGCGAAGATCTGTTTCGTCCCGACGGCGTCTGGAATGGTCTTCGGTGTCTTGTCGGCAACTATCAGTGCATTGGTGGGATGAGATGACATTTATTATTCAGCGGTCCGCCGTCAGCGCCGACCCCACCCTCGGCTCGATCGATCACGCAGTCCGGGCGGCCGGGGAGTGCCTCTCGGGGGCGGGCGTCGACCCGAATGACGTCGACGTGCTGATCAATGTGGGCGTCTACTGCGACAGCAATATCGTCGAGCCGTCGAACGCCGCCCTGATCCAGAAGGAACTGGGGATGCACCTGGATTACCAGGCCGGATCCTCGCGGGCGGGTTTCTCGCTCGATCTGCGCAACGGGGCCTGCGGCGTGCTCAACGCGCTGCAGGCCGCGGGCGCGCTGCTGCAGAACGGCACAGTCGAGCGGGTGCTGATCGTCGGCAGCGACGCACATCCCGGCGGTGCCGAGAACGCACCGTCCGACTTCCGCTACGCCGCGGTCGGCGCGGCGTTGTTGGTGACCAAGGGCATCGATGCCGACACCGGCTTCGATCGCGTGCACATCCCCGCGCCGCTGCCGCGTGTGGTCGGCACCCACCCCGGTGTCGCCGGTTACCTCGATCTGAAGGCGATGGGCAATGATGGACAACGCTCGATCACCGTCGATGTCGCCGACGACTACGCCGAATTGGTCGCCGGCGCTGCCTGCGCCGCGGTGCGCTCGTATCTGGCCGATCGGCCGGAGACGCGGCGGGTGCTGGTCACCAATAACCCGGTGCCCGGCTTCGCGGCCGGCTTGGCGGGCGAATTCGGTTTCGCTCGTGCGCATCAGGCCGCGACCGGCGACCTCGACGCGGGCAGTTCGGGTCTCATTATCGGCTACCACCAACTGCTGGAGACCGGTGAGCTGAGGCCCGGTGACGAATTGCTGTTGGTCGCGGCGGGATCCGGTCCGATCGCCGGATGCGTCGGCTACACGGTTCCGGGCGGTGGTGCCGGATGAGCCGAGACCTCAGTGCACTCCTGGATCGCCGGATCGAGGAGCGCGCCGACCTGCCCGCGATCAGCTACCCGACGGTCGCGCATCCCGAACGCGCCGAGCGTGCTGCGGATCTCGGCTTCGCGGTGCTGACCTTCGCCGAATTCGGCACGCGGGTGCGCTCCTATGCGGCGGCGTTCGAGCGCATCGGGATCACCAAGGGCGTCAAGACCATCGTGATGGTCAAGCCCGATCCCGATCTGTTCGCGGTGATCTTCGCGCTGTTCGAGGTCGGCGCGGTGCCGGTCGTGGTGGACCCGGGCATGGGCGTGCGCCGAATGCTGCACTGCTTCCGTAGTGTCGGCGCGGAGGCCTTCATCGGCATCCCCGTGGCACATCTGGTGCGGCTCGCGGCGCGGCGCACCTTTCGCTCGGTTCGGGTGCACGTGACCGCCGGGCGTTCGTTCTGGGGCGGGCACACACTGCTCGCGATGCGCCGGCAGACGGGTGCCGCTGCCGCGGAAATCGCCCACGCGCCCGACGATCTGCTGATGATCGCCTTCACCACCGGCAGCACCGGGCCGGCGAAGGGCGTGGAATTCACCAGGGCCGGATTCGCCGCCTCGCTGCGAGTGATCGAGCAGTTGCACGGTCGCCCAACGGGTTTCGTTTCACTGACCTCGGTACCGCTGTTCGGCATCTTCGACCTGCTGCAGGGCGCGCACGTCGTGCTCGGGCCGGTCGATCCGGTGCGGGTGTCGAAGGCCGATCCCGCATTGCTCGCCGATGTCGTCACCAGTTTCGAGGCCACCGATGGCACCGCCTCACCCGCACTGCTCGGTCCGCTCGGCGAATACCTGACGCGGACCGGCACCAGACTGCCGAGCTTGGTCCGCGTCATCTCCATGGGTGCACCCGCGAATCTCGACGCGCTGGCGGGTGTTCGGGCCGCGCTCGGTGAGTCAGCGGATGTCTTCACCACCTATGGCGCGACCGAGGCGCTGCCGCTGACCACGCTCGAATGGTCCGAACTCGAGGAGACCCGCAAGCATACGGCCGAGGGCGCGGGCACCTGCGTCGGCCGCCCGATCCCGGAATCCGAGAGTGCGGTATCCGAAAACGAGGCACGGATTCGCATCATCACCATCTCCGATGACGAGATCACCACCTGGCACGACGATCTGGTGCTGCCGCAGGGCCAGATCGGCGAAATCGTCTCCACCGGAGCGCAAGTCAGCACCGCCTACCACCGCGACCGCGCTGCCGACGCTCGCAACAAGATCGATGAGACGCGGCCGGACGGCACCGTACGCCGCTGGCACCGCGTCGGAGATCTGGCCTGGCAGGACGAATCCGGACGACTGTGGTTCTGCGGCCGCTCCGCTCAGCGGGTCCGCACCGCGGCCGGGGATCTGTTCACTGTCCAATGCGAGCAGATCTTCAACACCCATCCCGATGTGTACCGCACCGCGCTCGTCGGTGTCGGTGCGCCGGATGCGCAGGTTCCGGTGCTGTGCTTCGAATTACGCACCGGCGTCGCGGCCGCCGAGATCCCGCGCGTGCAGCGGGAACTATGGTCCATCGCCCGCGAGCGCGAAATCACCAGGCCCATCAAGGTATTCGGCGCCCATCCAGGATTCCCGGTCGATATCCGGCACAACGCCAAGATCGGGCGCGAGGAACTGGCCGAATGGGCCGGAAAGGGTATGACGCCATGAAGGCATTGGTCACCGGGGCATCCGGATTCCTCGGCAGTCACATCGTCGACACCGCGGTACGGGCGGGCGACGAGGTGCGCGCCGTCGTGCGGCCGTCGAGCGATCTCGGATACCTGTCGACGGTGTCCGAACTCGAAACGGTGGCAGGCGATCTCGGCGACTACGAATCGCTGGTGACCGCATGCAAGGGCGTCGATGTGGTCTATCACAGCGCCGGACACGTCGCGGAGGTCGGCAGCCGCGCCCAGTTCTGGGAGGCCAACGTGGAGGGCACCCGGCGGCTGATGAAAGCCGCGCAGCAGGCGGGTGTCGGCCGGTTCGTCTTCGTCAGTAGCCCATCGGTCGCCACCTCCTATGACACCGACCGGTTCGGCGTCGACGAATCCGAGCCGTACGTGACGGATCCGAAGAGCCTGTACGTGGCGACCAAGGTCGCCGCCGAACAGCTCGTCCTCGCCACCAACACCCCCGATTTCGTGACCTGCGCGCTGCGGCCGCGGATGATCTGGGGTCCGCGCTCCTCGGGCTGGATGACGCTGCTGCTGCGAAAGCTGAAGTCCGGCAGGCTACCCGACCTCTCCGGTGGCAAGAACGTGATGGTGTCGATCACCTACTGCGAGCACGCCGCACAGGCCTGTCTGCAGGCGGCGCGATCGGACCAGGTCGCGGGCAATGCCTACTTCCTCGCCGACTCCGAGGACGTCGACCTGTGGAAGTTCGTCAACGAGCTGGCGGTCGCCTTGGATCTGACACCACCGACCCGCACCATCCCCAAACCGATATTCGATGCCGCCATCGCGGTCTTCGACACCATCTGGCGGGTGCCCGCGATCAAGGAGCGGTACCCGCCGCCGCTGTCCAGTTGGACCACTGCCGCGTTGACCGTCTCCAACACCTACGACACCAGTGCCGCCACACGGGATTTCGGCTACGCGCCGACGGTGTCACCGGCCGACGGGCTCGCCGCTTACGTCGAATGGGTCGGACAGGTCGGTGGCGTCGAGGCCGTGCTGGCCCGCGGCTGATCGCCCCGCGTTCGAGCGAAAGTCTATCCCCGCCTAGGAGACTCGCATGATGACCACCCGGCTGACCAGCCGCCCGACCGCTGCCGTCGCGGTGCCGACCGCACCCGGCGCACTACCTTTCATCGGACATTCGCACCGCCTGGCTCGCGGGCCCTACCGCTTCCTGCAGACGCTGTCGGGACTCGGACCCGTGGTGCGGGTGAAGATTCCGGGCTACGACACCTATGTCGTCACCGAACCCGATCTGATCCGGGAGGCCTTCGTCGGCCTTTCCGATCAGGGCTCGATGATCGACCGCGCCGAAGCACTGCTCGGCGCGGGTGTCACCGTGCTCTCCGGTCCGCGGCACAAGCGGGAACGCCGAATGATCGCCCCTGCCTTCGCAAGAGGCCGTATCGCGCAGTACGCCAGTGTGATGACGCAGCTGGGGGCGGAACGTGCCGAGGCATGGCGCGACGGCCAGCTGGTCGCCGTCAACGAGGAGATGCACGACCTGGCGTTGCGTACCGTAGCGGGCGCGTTGTTCTCCGGCGACCTCGGCGCGGAGACGGGCGCGGAGATCCATCAGATGCTCACACCGGTGATGACATTGCTCGCCCGCCGCGTCACCCGCCCGGCCTGGATCGACAAACTGCCGCTGCCGAGCAACCGCCGCTTCGAAGGTCTTGTCGCGGGCATGAAGTCGGCCACCCGCAAGATCATCGCGGCCTACCGCGCCGATCTGGCCGCCGACCCGACGCTGGATCACGGCGACCTGCTCGACACCCTGATCAAGGCCCGCGATGAGGACGGTGTCGCGCTTACCGACGCCCAGGTCCATGATGAGCTGATCAACTTCCTGGTCGGCGGCACCGAAGCCACCGGTATGACGCTGTCCTGGGTATTCCACGAACTGGGCCGGAATCCCGAGCTGGAGGCCGCTTTTCACGCGGAGATCGACGCGGTTCTCATCGGTCGCCCGGCTGAATTCGCCGACCTGGGCCGGCTCGATCTGACCAAGCGGATCGTCATGGAGACACTGCGGGTGTACTCGCCGTGGCTGACCGTGCGCGATGTGCCGGCGAACTACGAACTCGGCGGCAAGGCGTTGCCGAAGGGGGCCATGCTGCTGGTGTGTCCCGTCGCGGTACACCGGGATCCCGCGGTCTTCCCGGACCCCGAAAAGTTCGACCCGGACCGCTGGCTGCCCGCGGCGATGGAGTCCCGGCCCAAGGGGGCCTACCTGCCGTTCGGCATGGGCACCCGCCAGTGTCCGGGAAACGTGTTCTCGCTCACCGAGGTTGCGCTGCAGGTTGCTACGATCGGCGGGCGCTGGCGCCTGCGCCCGATGCCCGGTATCGCGGTGCAAGAGACGGTGATCGGCGCCCTGGTGCACCCGAAGCATCTGCCGATGCGGGTGGTGACCAGGCAGGTGCGAGCCGGGCACGTCGCGGATTCGTCAGACAGCGATCGCGGCGCGGCTTAACGAGTGATGAGGGTGTGGGGTGTTCGAACTGACCAAGCTGACCAATTCGAGCGACCGGCAAGCAGTCGCTACGCTGACCATTTCGAGCGACCTGCAAGCAGTCGCTACGCGGCGCAGCAAGTGGATTCTCGGCATATTCGCCGGGCTCGCGCTGGTGATGGGGATGCTCAGCTCGACGTTGTTCGACAAGGTGCAGGGCGGTGGCTACAGCGATCCCGGTGGGGAAGCCAGCCGGGCCACCGAGATTCTGCGCGACACCTTCGGTGCGGCGCCGCCGAACTTCGTGTTGCTGGTGCGCACTGATGGCTCGGTCGACGATCCCGAATCTGCCAGTGCCGCAGTCGAATTAGCGCAGACACTGAAGGACGAACCGAGTGTCGCCGGTGTCACGTCCTATTGGATGGACAAGTCACCCGCACTGCGCAGCGATGACGGCAAGTCGGGGCTGATCGTCGCCAGCATCCTCGGCGAAGAAGGCGATGTCGACCAGCGGGTCGGCGGGCTCGCGGACCGCTACGGCGGCGCGCACGGCCCGGTCGAGGTGCGCGTCGGCGGCTACGCGATGTTGTTGCACGAGACCGTGAAACAGAGTGAAAAGGACGCCGTCGTCGGCGAATCGATCGCCTTCCCGATCACCCTGATCGCCCTGCTGTTCGTTTTCGGCGGTTTGGTGGCGGCCAGCCTGCCGCTGGTAGTGGCGGCGGTGACCGTCATGATCACCATGGGCGCGCTGTATCTGATCACCCTGGTCACCGATCTCGCCGCGACCGCGACCAACGTCGCCACCCTGCTCGGCCTCGGTCTGGCGATCGACTACAGCCTGCTGATCATCAGCCGCTACCGCGACGAACTGGCCGCCGGAGCCCAGACCGGCCCGGCCGTCGCCGCGACGATGCGCTCGGCCGGGCGCACCGTGGCGTTCTCGGCGGTCACCGTCGCGGTCGCGATCTCGGGCCTGCTGTTCTTCCCACTGCTCGCGGTGCGCTCCATTGGCTATGCGGGGCTGGCGGTCGCGGTGATCGCCGCCACGGTATCGCTGACAGTGCTGCCCGCGATTCTGCGGCTGCTCGGTAGCCGCATCGATCGCGGCCAACTCGGGTGGTTCTTCCGTCCGCAACGACCCGCGCCGGGTGAGGGCTTCTGGCATCGGCTCGCGGTATTCGTCATGCGCAAGCCGATGCCCATCGGATTGGCCGTCACGGCATTCCTGCTGCTGCTCGGCACCCCGTTCCTCGGCGTGAAACTCGGCTTCCCCGATGAGCGGGCGCTGCCGGAATCGATGAACAACCGGCAGATCACCGAGATCATCCAGCGCGACTTCGCCGCCACCGATACCAACGGCCTGTTCGTCGTGCTGCCCGACGGTAAATCCGGACTGGACGCGTACGCCAGGAAACTCTCCGAGGTCGACAACGTCGGCCGCGTCGACACCGCCACCGGCAGCTACGCCCATGGCGGGCAGCTCGCCCCGCCGATGACGCAGCACGCGCACTTCGAAACCCAGGACGCCGCATACCTTTCGGTGACGCCGGATACCAGCGATCCTGGTCTGCTGGATCGAGTCGCGAAGGATCTGCGCGCGGTACCCGCACCGTCGCCCGCTTTGGTCGGCGGCATCGCGGCCGCCAGCGCCGATTCACTCGACGCGGTGACCTCCGCGTTGCCGCTGGCGCTGGCCTACGTCGTGATCGTCATGCTGATCGTGCTGTTCCTGCTGACCGGCAGCGTGGTGCTGCCACTGGTGGCGATCGTGCTCAGTGCGCTCAGCCTTACCGCGACCTTCGGCGCGCTGGTGTGGATCTTCCAGGACGGTCACCTGTCGGGACTGCTCGATTTCACCGTGACCGGGGACCTGCCGCCGACGGTGCCGGTCATGCTCTTCGGTGTCGCCTTCGGTCTGGCCATGGACTATCAGGTGTTCCTGCTGTCGCGGATCCTCGAGGAGTACGAACGCACCGGCAAGAACGAAGCCGCCGTCGCACACGGGCTGGAGAAGATCGGCCGGATCGTCACCGCCGCCGCGGTGCTGATCTCGTTGGTGTTCTTGGGATTTCTGGCCTCCGACATCACCTTCATGAAGTCCTTCGGTATCGGCCTGCCGCTGGCGGTGCTGGTGGACGCGACGCTGGTGCGCGGCTTCCTGCTGCCCGCTGTGATGAAACTGCTCGGCGACTGGAACTGGTGGGCGCCGGGTCCGCTCGAAAAACTGCACGAGCGCTTCGGATTCGACGAGGGACCGTCCGGGCCGGCACTGCCGGACCTGGACGATCTACGTCGACCCGCGCGGGTGTAGGCGACGAAAAACCCTATGGCCGCGCGGTATTCGCCGCGCGGCCATAGGACTTGTTGGGACGCCTCCGGTTCCGCAGGCTGACAGCGGATTGCCGTGTGCCGCCTCAGATTCCGCCGGTCGACAGCAACCCGCCGTCGACGCGGACGGTCTCGCCGGTGATCCACGCCGCCTCGTCCGAGGCCAGGAACCCGATCAGCCGCGCCACATCCTCCGGTGTGCCGAGGCGCTTCATCGGATACACACTCGCTGCCTGCTCCTCGTCGGCCGAATACAGCGCGTCGGCGAATTTGGTCTTGACGACACCCGGCGCGACCGCGTTCACTCGGATCTTCGGGCCCAGCTGCCAGGCCAGTTCGTCGGTGAGCCGGATCAGCGCGGCCTTGGACGCGCCATACGCCGCGATCACCCCGGTCGAGCGCAGACCGGCCACGCTGGCCACATTCACCACCGCGCCACCGTGGTCGCGCATCCACGCCTTGTAGGCCTCTTGCACATAGCCGAGCGCGGCGACGACATTGACGTCAAAGATCTTGCGCACCGCCTCCAGATCGGCGTCCATCAGCGAGCCGTAGACCGGATTGATGCCGGTGTTGTTGATCAGGATGTCCAGCGAGCCGAACTCCGAGACCACCCGCTCGACCGCCGCGGCCCGACTGTCCGCATCGCCGGAATTACCCGCGAGCGCGATGACCTCGCCCTGATGGCCGAGCGCCCGCAGTTCCGTCGCCGCCTGCTCGAGCGGCTCCGGCTTGCGCGCCGTGATCAGCACATTGGCGCCGCGTCGCAGCAGCTCCGCCGCTACGGCATGGCCGATGCCCCGGCTGGCTCCGGAAACGAGTGCGCTCTTGCCCAACAGATCGGTCGTCATGTGATGGCACGCTACCGCAACGCGAAAACCGCACTGGCCAAGGTCACGCAATACCACAGGGTGTAGAGCAGGTAGGTCGTGTGGTCGGCGCGGCGACTACGCAGGCGGACGACCCGGTAGGCGATGGTGAGCGACAGCAGCGCCCCCGCTCCGCCGAGCAGCATCGCGATGGTCGGCGCATGGCGGTAGAGGAGCAGATACAACGCCACCGGGTACCCGGTGAACGCCGCGGCGAAGAACCATCGGCATGCCGTCTCGCCGACGACGGCAACGGCCGTTCGTCGACCAATAGCCAAGTCTCCGTCGATATCTCGCAGATCTTGCAGCGATACCAGCACACCGAGCGGTATGGCGATGGTGAGGATCCAGGTCCAGGCCGCAGCCGTCAGCGGAGTCACGATCTGCCAGGCGGCCGCCAGTTGCGCGATGGTGCCCGCCACCATCGCGGCATTCTTACCCCACGCGGCCCGGGCGCCGCCGAGATGGTTGTGGAAGACCCAGGCCGCGACCCACAGCGCGGTCCATTCCAGGACACCGAGCGCCGCCCCGAGTGTCAGGAACGCGGTGGTCGTCACGCCGAGCCGCCACCATGCTTCGCGTGGCGTGATCAGCCCGACCACCAGTGGACGATGCGGCTTGTTCAGCCGGTCCTCTTCGATGCCGATCAGTTGGTTGGAAAGATCGAAGGTGTAGATGTAGAGCCAGAAGTAGCTCAGGCACCAGATGATCACCGTCGGCAGGGCCGACCGCGGTGTGGCGGCGCTCATCCACGCGGCCAGGGCGAAGGTGGTGGCCGGCAGTACTGTCGCGGTCAGATCTCCCCGGGTGAACGACCAGCAGATCTGCAGTTCGCGCAGCAGCCGGGAAGGGCAGGGGCACTCGAGTGTCGCCGCGTGCGCTGCCATCTTCGTGATCCGGTCGTTTCAGGGTTGTCAGGCGGCTGTGGCCGTCGGCCGGCGTCGCCAGGCCCGCATCTCGAGATTGGTCGGCGCGGGTAGGTGTTCGAGTCCGGGGGATACCGGTCGAGCGGTGAGCGGAGCCAGTCGCCAGCGTGCGGTGATGGTGGCCAGTGCCAGGACGGCTTCGACGAGCCCGAATTGATCGCCGATGCAGCGTCGGGCCCCGGCGCCGAAGGGGATGTAGGTCATTCGGTCCGGGACTGTGTCGAGCCATCGATCCGGAACGAATTGTTCGGCACGTTCGTAGATATCCGCGCGTCGATGGATGAGGTGCGGGCTGACCGCGACGGTGGTGCCCGCGGGCAGTGTTATGCCGTTCAATTCCGTGTCGGTGGATACGACCCGCGTGAGCAGCCATCCGGCCGGATACAGCCGCAGCGTCTCGGTGATGACCCGGTTGACGACCGGCAGCTTCGGGATGTCGTCGTAGTGGGCGGTCGCTTGGGACAGCACGGAGTCGACTTCCTCGTGCACCTGCCGCGCGGCGTCCGGGCTCCGGGTGAGCAGGTACAGCGCCCAGGCCAGGGTGCTCGCCGTGGTTTCCGCACCGGCGAACAAAAAAGTGAAGACCTGATCGATCAGTTCCTCATCGTTGAGCACGATGCGGTGGCCGGTCGAGTCGGGATCACGCGCGGCCATCAGGGCGGACAACAGGTCGCCGTGGTCGCGACCGTCGGCCCGCCGCTGTTCGATCAGATCGGCAGCCACGGCCCGCAACCGTCCCCTGGCCCGGTAGTAACGCCGGTTTCCCGGCAGCGGCAGCCGATTGATGATCGGCGGCAACACCATTCGCCGGAACATCGTCCCGGCGAGCACCGCGAAGTCGTCGGCGAGCTGCTGAAATAGGTGTTCCGGCAGGGATGTCGAGAACATGGTCCGAACTGCCACTCGGATAGTGAGTTTCGACATCTCCGTGCTGATATCGACGATCCGGCCGTCATCCCAGTGCCGCAGCACATCATCGATCGCGCTGATCATGGCGTCGGCATAGCCGGGTACTCGCTCGGGCCCGAACGCGGGCTGACACAGCCGACGCTGCCGACGGTGGCGGCTGTGCGGACACGTTCCGATGCCATCACCGGCGAACTCCCGTGACCGATCGTAGAGCGGACCACCGCGATCGAAGGTCCGATCATCGAGTAGGACCGCCCGGGTCAGTTCGGGGTCGCCGACCACCACGACCGTCAAGGGGCCGAGGCGAACCCGAGCCATGTCCCCGTTCACGTAGAGGGATGAGATGAACCCCAATGGGTCGGCCAGAAAGCGCAGTCCGTGACCGAGGATCGGCACGCTTGCCCTGGCGAGCGGAATGGAGTCCAGCGTGCGAGTCATACCGACCCGCTGGTGACCAGGTCCGCGAGCAGCCGCAGATCTTCGGTGCTCTCGTCGGCCGAGAATTCGGACAGACATGCCAACGCTGCGCGAACCTCTTCGTCGGCTTCTTGTTCGGCCGCGCCGGCGCGTTCGGTCAACCGGCATGCCATCTCGAGATGCCGTCCGAACTCTGCCAATGCGCGGTATTCCGCTGCGTGCGCGCCGCCTGCGATGGCCCCCATCTCGCAGGCGCACGATAGTAGGGTGCGTTGCTCCGCCATCGGCGAACCTTCAGCAAACTCGGTGGTTCCCGGGTATTCGAGTTCGGGATATGGCCACTGCCCATCACAGACCGCGGCAAGCGCTTTGGCCAGTACGGTGACGCTCGGTCGGTCCACCAGCTCATTGATCGCCACCGCGAGCAATGTTTCCCCGGCGAGCAGCGCCGCGTTCCGGCCGGAAATCGACCAGGCTGCCGCACCAGGACGGCGTCGCGGGTCACCGTCGACCAACTCGTCGTGCACGAGTGCGAAATCGTGGATCAGCTCGACAGCGACGGCTTCGTTGACACATTGCCGAATGTCGGTGGCCCCCACGGCCTTTGCGGCGGCCAACACCAGCGCTGGACGGATGGCGGCGCCGGCGGGGCGGTTCGGGGGTTTCCCCGTCTCGTCCCACCATCCGGCGTAGTAGCCCGCGAGCATCCGCATCGGCGGGGCAATGCGGTCGAGGGAGGACAGATACGCGGGCTCGACCAGTTGCCTGGCCCCGCCGAGCACGGCGGCCGCGGTTCGCGACCTGGACTGCTCGGTCGTGGTGCCCACTGCGCGTCCCCTTCGTCGGTGATAGATCGCTCGCCGGGGCAAGCGGTTTCAGCTTCAACTCCGAGCCGCTACTCGGCTAGGTACCATCCGAATGTTAGCAACATCCAGATGATCTGCACATCTGAGAAGCGAACAGAGTGGTTGGTGAAGACCTATGGGTCGTCTGAGTAGAAACGAACAGCAGCAACGCAACCGCGACAATGTCCTGGCGGCGGCCTGCGCCGAATTCGCCGAACGCGGTTTTCGTGGGGCGACAGTGGACGGGATCGCGGAACGCGCGAATCTGACCCGAGGTGCGGTGTACTCCAACTTCCCCGGTAAGCGGGCGTTATTTCTAGCTGTTCTCGCCGAAGAAGCCGAGCGTGCTGCGGCTCCCGTCGACGATGCTCCGCCGCGCTCACCGAGCGTCGCGCTGGGTCGATTCGCGCGCACCTGGATCGCCCATCTGCCGCGCTCGGCGAACTATCCGCGGCACGGAAAGTCCCAGCTGCAATCGCCCATGCTGGCCATCGATCTCGTTCCCGAACTCATGGACACCGAGCTGTTGCGCGGTCCGTTCGCCCAGTTGATCAAACTCGATGCCGTACTCCTCGGGCACTCGTTGGGCATGCTGGAGGACGGCGCGGCCGGGCGTGAACCGCCGGGGCGGTGGCTCGGTGTTGCCGAGTCCGTCCTCACGGTTCTCTATGGCGCAACCCAATTGTCCTTCGTCGCACCGGAATTCGTCGATCCAGCCAAGATCGCCACGGTGTGCGAGCAAATGGTGCACCTGCGGCTGGATGATCCAGGGCCGCCGGTGCTCCGCGCCGAGGACACGCAAGCCGCGGATGTCGACGAGGTGTGGGCGCCACCGACGTGCCTGGACTTGGTTCGCGCCGTGGCCGCCGATCTGCACGCGCAAGGCATGGTGGCGGTGCTCGGCGTGAACAAACTCGGCGCCGCCGAAATCATTCTCCGAATGCTGCCGATCAATTGCCGCATCACCGTCGCGATGGTTACGGCGGACGCGGCCGAGGTGGCACCCCTTGCCCGGCTGGCGATCGCCGACCTCGGTCGATCCCTGCGCGCGGCATTTCCGCAACCACCGGCGCTCGGCATCCAGGTAGTTCTCGACGAGTCCGGCGATCTCGCCAGGGCTTGTGGAGTCGACGCCGTTGATGACGACAGCGAAATGGCGCTGCTCATCGACGGCGGCAGAGTGACCGCGCGGGCGGCCGGTCGGGGTGCATGCGCCGCGATCGTGGCGAAAATGTTTGTGCCCCTGAGGAATTGAAAACCACCGGCCGCCGGATGCTGATCAATGGCTCGGGTATTGCTGGGTGCCGCGCTCCGAGGGGCCGCAGAACATCTCGCGCCGCGATTCCGGATGACAACATCATCCAGATGTTGGTAACATCTTAATCGATCGTCTGCAGCTCACGGATCCGCAGCGCATCGCCGCCGCCCCGCTGAGGAAGTTCGATCGATGGCAGTTATCTGCCCGGACGCGGCGCGAATCCAGCGTTTCGTTCAACGGTTGCTGCCGTTCTGCCCGGGCGGGGCAGGCAGAACGGCAGCACATCGGCTGGACCAGCAAATCGGCTAGACCTTTGTCCGTTCGGGAGACGCGGCGAACGCGGTGTGACAGGCATCGGGTCCGCTCGCGCGGAGTGTGATGCGGCCTGCGGAGATGACGACGGCCGCTTCGGTGTTGTCGTCGACCGACTCGAGACCGCAGGCGGTGGGGATCGCGCCGGATTCATCGACTATCACCTGGATGTCGGGGAGGGCCGAATCCGGGAATGCGTATCGCAGCGAGCGGCTGAAGTCCGCGAGGGCGAGTCGGGCCAGGGGCGCGAGTTCGCCGGTTCGATCGTCGGTGACCAGGGCGAGAGTGATGTCCGTATGCGGGGGTGACAGCGCGATCAGGTGCTGGATGGCAGCGATCCTGTGCATGCCGAGGACGGTGACGACGCGGTCGCCGTCCGGACGCGCGGTCGTATTTCGCAGCATGTCGAAACAGATTGGCGGTGACCAGAGTTCGTTCACGTACTGAGGGTGCGGGCCGGTGACCTCGTGCGGCGGTGCGGGAGCGTCGTCGACCGATTCGAGCGATGCGATCTGCTCGCACAATCCGACGACATGTGCCGGGTCGACGAAATCGGGTGCGGCGAAGGACAACTGGGTCGCGCCGTACAGGATGGTCAACACCGACTCCGCGATGCGCAGGAACCGCTGTGGCGCGCCTCGCTGTTGGTCGAGCGCGCCGAGGGTGGCGCCGAGCAGGATGGCGTCGAGTTTCATCAGCTGCGAGAACGACCACCGGATTCGCTCGTCGCCCTGGATCTCGGGTATCAGGTCGATGCTGAGGACGGGGGAGCTGAGTCGCTGTTCGGATGCGGTGTAGGCGTACCTGTTCGATCGTGGCAGACGCTCGGCCCAGGTGCTCGCGAACATTCCGAGGGCGGCTGCCGGCGTCGCACCGGCCGGGTGTGCCGACGGTGCCGGGGCCTGTTCGGCTTCGCGGGCCAGCACGGCGAAATAGAGGGCACGCTTGCCGGGGAAGTTCGAGTACACGGCCCCGCGGGTGAGTTCGGCCCGGTCCGCGATGCCGTCGACGGTCGAGCCGCGGAAGCCGCGCTCGGTGAACTCGACCTTGGCCGCGTCCAGCACCCGCCCGCGGGTGATCTCCTGCTGCTCAGCCCTGCTCAGCCGTCCCATCGGTTCCTTCGCTTATCCACGGATCGCTGACCGCCGGCGTACCCGCTCGACGGTAGTGCGTGCCTGCCCGTTCCGGTGCCAGTGCCAGGTCACCCGGCAAAGTTGCCGCTCGGACGCTGGGGGACGCAGCTCTGATGCGATTATCATCCAGATGTTCATGGCATCTCAAATTTCGGGGGCTGCGGCCGCTGTTCTCACCGGCGGGAACATCAGTGGCGAGGGTGCCGCCCGAGTCGGGGTTAGGCTGCCGGACAGGGTATCGGCGGAAGGTGGAGCATGAGTGTCGACACATCGCTGCCGTCGCGCCCCGATGCCCCTATCCTCAACGCCTACGCCGGCCATATAGAGGTGGCGCTGGCGAAGTTGGCGAAGCCGGTGGGCACTGGCTCGGCGGAGTCGATCACGGTCGCGGGCCTGGATGGCTTGGGGGAGTCGCAGCTGAAGTCCGGCGACATCGTCACGAAGTACCACGCCAAGCAGAGCGACGCCACGAAGTACCGGGACGAGCTGAACTCGTTGGATACCAAGATCGTCGGTATGGCGGGTATGGCGCAGAAATCGGCGGACCTGGCGAACACGGTGTACACCGAAGTCAAGAATCTGGTGGATTTCGTCAAGGGGGTTCTCGATCCCCAAATTGGTGTGCCGCTGAACCCCACCGTCGAGTTGCAGATGAATGCGATCGTAGGAATCGACAAGGAAGTCGGCGACGCGGCGACAACGGTGTCGGAAGCATACGACGAGATGAACGAACAGGCCGGTGGTGTGAATGACGCGGCCTCGTCGAACAACTACAGCCCGTCAGGGGTCGGGAGTTATCCCGTGTCGTCAGGTGGCGGCGGGGGCGGCGGCAGCTACTCCGGCTCCAAGAGCCCGTATACAGATCCCGTCACCGCGACAACCGGTGGTGGCGACGGCCGCCGTCTCAGCGATGACGAGCTCAGGCAATACATCGGGAAGGCCCTGGACGCTCTGGGCATCACCGATCCCGCCGCCCGCGCGAAGTGGACCGAGGGGTACATGACCCTGATCAAACGCGAATCGGGCGGCAACACCGACTCCATCAACAATTGGGACTCGAATGCCGCTGCCGGACACGCTTCGCAGGGCCTGACGCAGACCATCCCGGGCACGTTTTCGAGCTACCACGTCGCCGGAACGTCCTCGAATATCACCGATCCGACAGCCAATATCGCGGCCAGCATGAACTATGTGATGCACCGCTACGACGTCGCGCAGGACGGCTCCAATTTGACGTCGAACGTGCAGCAGGCCGACGCCCGCCGGTCACCGAAGGGCTACTGAGCCGCTAGCGGTTGTACTCTGCGGGCCATTGCGATGATGACGGCGGTGCCGAGCGGGATCCGCGCAGTCGGTCTCGCTGGGACGGCTCGGAGAGTTAGTGCGGTCACACCTGGATCGCGGGTGTCAGAAGCACCTCCGGAGCCGGGTAAAATCAGTGGTTCTTGTGCGTATTCGCATCGCACAATCGAGTAGCTACCGACCAGCACCACGTACCCGTAGCGACTGCTTGCCGGTCGCTCGACCTGATCAGCGAGGAGACGCCTGTGATCACCGCGACGGACCTGGAGGTCCGGGCCGGAGTCCGCACCCTGCTGTCGGCCCCTGGACCGGCGCTGCGGGTGCAGTCCGGCGACCGGATCGGACTGGTCGGACGCAATGGCGCGGGCAAGACCACCACGCTGCGCATACTGGCGGGGGAGGGCGAGCCGTACGCCGGAAAGATTTTGCGTTCCAGTGATATCGGCTATCTGCCGCAGGATCCGCGCGAGGGCAACCTCGATGTGCTGGCTCGTGACCGCGTGCTCTCCGCCCGCGGCCTGGACACGCTGCTGCGCGATATGGAGAAGCAGCAGGCGCTGATGGCCGAGGTGGTCGATGACGCCGAACGCGAGAAGGCGGTGCGCAAGTACGGTCGGCTCGAGGAGCGTTTCTCGGCGCTCGGCGGTTACGTCGCCGAGAGTGACGCGGCCCGCATCTGCAACAGCCTCGGCCTGCCCGATCGTGTGCTCGGCCAAGCGCTGCGCACGCTCTCCGGTGGTCAGCGTCGCCGAATCGAGTTGGCGCGCATCCTGTTCGCCGCCTCCGACGGCAGTGGCGGCCGCTCGGACACCATCCTGTTGCTCGACGAGCCGACCAACCACCTCGACGCCGACTCCATCACCTGGCTGCGCGGCTTTCTGCAGAATCACGACGGCGGACTCATCGTGATCAGCCACGATGTCGAACTGCTCGGCGATGTGGTGAACAAGGTCTGGTTCCTGGACGCGGTGCGCGGTGAGGCCGACGTCTACAACATGGGCTGGCAGAAGTACCTGGACGCGCGCGCCACCGACGAACAGCGCCGCCGCCGGGAACGTGCCAACGCCGAGAAGAAGGCCAGCGCACTGCGCGCCCAGGCCGCCAAACTCGGCGCCAAGGCCACGAAAGCCACTGCGGCACAGAATATGGCCAAGCGCGCGGACCGGCTGATGGCCGAACTCGACGAGGTGCGGGTGGCGGACAAGGTCGCGCGTATCAAGTTCCCCGAACCCGCCACCTGCGGCAAGACCCCGCTGATGGCCGAGAACCTGACCAAGGTCTACGGCTCCCTGGAGATCTTCACCGGCGTCGACCTGGCCATCGACCGTGGCAGCCGAGTCGTGGTGCTCGGCCTCAACGGCGCGGGCAAGACCACCTTGCTGCGGCTGCTGGCCGGGGTGGAGACGCCGACCGCGGGCGGTCTGGTGCCCGGCCACGGGCTCAAGATCGGCTATTTCGCACAGGAGCACGACACCCTCGACGATCAGGCCACAGTATGGGAGAACATCCGCCACGCCGCGCCGGACGCGGGGGAGCAGGAGCTGCGCGGTCTGCTCGGCGCGTTCATGTTCTCCGGTCCGCAGCTGGAACAGCCCGCGGGCACCCTGTCCGGCGGTGAGAAGACCCGCCTCGCGCTGGCGGGCCTGGTCTCCTCGGCGGCCAACGTGCTACTGCTCGACGAGCCGACCAACAACCTGGACCCGATTTCCCGTGAACAGGTCCTCGACGCGCTGCGCACCTACGCGGGTGCGGTCGTCCTGGTCACCCACGACCCGGGCGCGGCGGAGGCATTGTCTCCGGAACGGGTGATCTTGCTGCCGGACGGCCAGGAAGATCACTGGTCGGCGGAGTATTTGGAGCTGATTCAGCTGGCCTGATCCGTGCCTTCGGGGCGGAGTTTCGTTGCGGGCGGTAGGTTTTCACTTCCCGGAAACGGGTATCTGGTGATATTCATCACAAAGACCCGTTGATCACAGCCTGTTGAGTGTCTAGCCTGGAAAGACGCGGCTCGGCGACTCGGAGGAAGCCATGAGCGACAGGCCCACACAAGTCAAGTCCACACTGGGGAAGGGCACACGCGTCACGGGGAAATCACGAGACCGTCTGCAAACCCAGTTGAAGAAGCAGTACGAGGCCGGTGCCAGCATTCGATCGCTGGCCCGGACCACCGGCCGCTCCTACGGCTTCATCCACAACGTGCTGGTGGAGTCGCATGTGCAACTCCGCAGCCGCGGCGGTGCCAACCGCCGTAAGAACCAGTAGCGTTCCTGGATCTGAATCCCAGTGTGGGCGAAGTGAATCCCCCACACTGCGGGGATTCAGCGCGTCCGACGCCGCTGGATAGGTTGCTCGCAACTTGCGGGCGGCGTACCGAGTTCGGCCGGGTGACGGCTCAGTAGCCCGGTACGGCCCCGTCGCCGTGGACCAGCAGGTTGGCGAGGCTGCGGAACATCGGCAGACCCGTCTTGATCTCCAGGTACGCGAACTGACCCTGTGGGTTGACCTCGAGAAAGTAGTACTCGCCGTCGAGGCCCAGGCGCAGATCCAGCACGCCGAAACTCAGGCCGAGCGCGCCCATCAGGGTGGCCAGCGACTTGCTGACCGAGGCGGGCAGATACTCGGGCGCGAAGTCGACGGTGGTGTCCAGCCGCGAATCGACTCGGCCGACGCCGGACTGCGAGTCGATACGGACCGCCCATTCGACACCATCCATCCACACCACGCGCAGATCGCATTCGGCATCGATGTAGTCCTGGAAGGTGGTCGGTGCGGAACGGATCCCGGCGAGCCTGCCGAAATCGGCCCTGGTGATGATCCTGGTTTCGGCGAACTCGGCGCGCCCGGTGCCGGTTCGCTTGTAAACGACCGGGCCCGAACGTGATTCGACGAAACTGCGGGCCTCGTCCGGGTCGTTGGTGATCAGCGTCTCCGGGATCACGAATCCGGCGCGCCGCGCGGTCTCCAACTGCACGATCTTGCGGCTGGCGGTGCGATCGGCGCCGGGATCGTTGACCCAGTACGCCGGAATCGACCACAGCAGACCCTGAATGAAGCCATCGCATTCGGCTTGCCGAAAGGCGTCGTCCGAGGCGCGCACACCGGCGGGAACCTGTGCCGGATGCGGTCGGCGCCACCAGACCGAACGGACGTCATCGAGTCCGATCACATGTGAGAGCGAACGCGCGGTGCCGAGCCGATCGAGCCGGAAACTTCCGGATTCGCGCGGGAAGTCGCGCAGGTCGAGCTGAATCGGGCTGAGCCCGTGGTGTTCTCGCAACGTCGCCGCCATCGCGGTGCCGTGCAGATCATCGGATTCGGAGACGATGAGGACCGAACCTGTCCGGCGCGCCGCCATACGCAGTCCCGTTCAGTCGAGACTGTCGCAGTTTATGCCGTCGTCGCTTGTCGCGAGCGATTTGGTTTGGCAGTAAGTGAAGGTCGCACCGCTGACGCCCGGGCATTCGGCGAGCTGGAGGCCGTCGGCCCAGGATGTGGTGAGTTGTTGCAGCGCTTCATCTCCCAGTGCCGCGGAGGGTTCCGCGGACAGCGTCATCGGCCGGTCGACGAGGTCGATGCGCAGGCGCCGGGTGAAATCGGCGGTCGCGCCCGGGCGGATATCCATCCGCACCGGGCGGCCGTCGCGCTCGGCGGCCGCGTCATCGGTCCAGTCCAGTACCCGAAGCACGTCGTCGCGCCGAAAGGTCCACGTTCCTTCGGTCACTCTGACGGTGAAATCTCGTTCCGACTCGGCCACCAGCAGTCCCTGCAACGCGGGGACGCGGTCACCCGTCGGTGCGGTACCGGGGAGGTGGATTGCGTCGGTCATAGTGAGCTCTCCGATCTGCTCGCGATTTGCCAGGACCCCCGAGCGGGAACTGGATCATATCGCGCAAGGGGTCCCGCTCGGTTCGGATCGACAGATTTCACAGCCGCTGGCAAACCAGATTTGAACTCGGGATGCGCTTGCGCCGAAAGATTTTCGGTGTGAGCACAAACGAGCTCCCGCAATCGTTGAGCTACTTCCGGACGGATTCGTTCGGTTTGTATTGCCCGCAGTTGGCGGTTGTGCGTTCAATATTGCAGTGGCGCAGGCGTGAACTCAACGACGGTTGGCGTTGCGCTCGGCCCACCACTCGGGGGATTCCACGAACCAGTTGTCGTACTCCTCCTGCGATGCCGCGAGATCCTCGAAGCTCGCCTCGCCCTTGACCAACCGGTCGAGCAGCCGGAAGTAGCCGAAGCGTTCGACGGCCGGCATCAGCGCGATCAGGATCCGCGCCGAGCTGTCCGGGGTCGCGCCGAAGGCGTGCGGCATCAGCTTGGGGACGACGATCGAACCGCCCGCGCCCACGGTGACGATCTCATCGCCCGCCAGCACCTGCAGTTCACCGTCCGCGACGTAGAACAGCTCGTCGGACTTGGTGTGGTAGTGCGGGGCGGCGCCGTCCGCGCCCGTGGCCATGTTGACCTCCAGGTGGCTGACCGCACCGCCCGCCTCGTTCGAGTCGATGAGCAGGCGCATGGTGACCGACGGGGTCACCAGGGTCTCGGCGTCGTTGGGTTGGCGGATGGCGAACTTGCGGTCGGTGGTGGTGCTCACGATGCTCTCCAAGTGATTCGGTTGTTGATAATTCGCTACCGAACTATATCTCAGCGAATAGAATCTTGTCCATGGGTGAGATGAAACAAGATCCGGTGGACGCGATCGTCGAGCAGTGGAACCGGGAACGACCGGACCTCGAGTTGGAGGCAATGGGTGTGGTCGGGCGGCTCGGCCGGCTGCTCGTCGTCGCACAGCGGGAGATCGAGGCGGTGTTCACCGCGCACGGGCTGCAGCGGGGGGAGTTCGATGTGCTTGCCGCACTGCGGCGTTCGGGGGCGCCGTTCGAGCTGAACCCGTCGGTGCTCGCCGACACGCTGATGCTGTCGCGTGCGGGGATGACCGGGCGGCTCGATCGCCTGGAGTCGGCGAAGCTGGTCCGGCGCATCGCCGATGCCGAGGATCGGCGTGCGGTGCGGGTCGCGCTTACCGATGCGGGACGCAAACTGATCGACACCGTGGTCACCGCGCACACCGAGAACGAAACCCGCATGTTGTCGGTGCTATCCGCGAAGGACCGGCGCGAACTCGACCGGATCGCCCGTGTGTTGCTCGGCAGCCTCGAGGGAGGCGCGAAATGAGGTAGTTCGCTACTCGGGTTTCTACGACGTCATAGGTTCAACCTGGAGCTATCGCACCGAAGTGCGGTGCACAAGGAGAATCCGATGATCGACATCATCACCCTCCGCGGTACCGGCGAGCCGCGGAACAGCAACGGGACACCGGCCGGCATGCTCCGCGATGTCACCAAACTGCTCGACACCCATCGCTTCACCGCGTTCGAGCCGGACTGGCCCGCCTCGGTCGGTCCCACGCCGGACGTGTGGGGCCCATCGCTGGATACTTCGATCCGACTCGGCGTCGCGGCCGGTGTGCAGGCGATCCAGGACTCGCCGAATGTCTGTGGGCTGCTGAGCTATTCACTCGGCAGTATCTGTGCGAGCAAAATCCTCGAAGGGGTGAAGTCGGGCATCTACAAGAATGCCGACGGTTCACCGCTGGAGATCGCGTTCGCCGTCAGTATCGCCAACCCGCTGCGCAAGCGCGGCCAATCGGTCGGCAACCTCTGCCCGGCAACGACCTATGGCCTGCACGGCGAACGCGGCGATTGGCCCGCTGTCGTCAAGGTCCGCGAATACGCGAACCCGAACGACATCATCACCTCGACACCCGGGGACTCCCCACTGCGTGTAATCGATGTCGGTATCTCACCGTTCTCCTTCGTAGAAGGCGCCCGCATCGGCAACGTGGCCCCACTGATCTTCGCCGAACTGCTCCGCTTTCTGATGATCGACCCCATCGCCAACATCAACCGCTACGCCACGGCGGTCAACGGCGTAATCGGCTACCTCACCCCCTGGCCCGACGGCCAGCACGTTCTCTACTCCGGCCACAACATGCCCGGCACCAACGTCCTCTGGACCACCCACGCCGCCGACTACATCAACGCCAACTTCTGACCCGGCGGTGAATCTCACTCCTTGCGGCGCACCGAAGCTTCGACGAGATCCAGCACCGCCGAAAGGTTTTCATTCGTGTGGCCCGAAGCGATACGGGCGATCAAGCCGTCCAGCACCAGATCCAGATAGCCGAGCAGTACATCGGTGGGGACGTCGTCGCGCAGTGCGCCAGCGGCTTTGCGGCGTTCCAGCCGAGCGAGGGTAGCGGCGGTCAGTTCGGCCGAGCGCTGGGTCCAGCCCGCACGGAATTCGGGATCGGTGCGCAACCTCCGCGCGATCTCCAAACGTGTTCCGAGCCAATTGAATTGCTCGGGGTGCGCCAGCATATCGCGCATGACCTGGACCAGCCCCTGGTTGGCCGCGACATCGGCCATGCGGTTCGCGTCTTCTTGCGCGAGGGCCAGGAACAGCGCGTCCTTATCCCGGAAGTGATGGAAGATGGCACCGCGGGAGAGCCCGATGGCTTCTTCCAGTCGGCGTACGGTGGCACCGTCGTACCCGTATTCGCCGAAACAGGCCCGCGCCCCGTCGAGAATCTGACTACGCCGGGCGGCGAGGTGATCGTCACTGACTTTGGGCATCTGGCGGGCTCCTCCGAGCGAAGCGGGCAATGCGGTGCGAAGCGGGCTGAAACTGCTGTGCAGCGCGAAAAACGGCTGTGCGCTAAGTGAAGAGGTCCGCGCACCGCACGGATGCGGTGCGCGGACCCACTACCGCACAGTCGATCAGCCGCGAATCATATTGCGCAGCACGAACTGCAGGATGCCACCGTTGCGGTAGTAGTCGGCCTCACCGGGGGTGTCGATCCGGACCACCGCGTCGAAGGTGATGACATCACCGTTGTCCTTGGTGGCGGTTACCTTCAGAGTCTTCGGAGTCGCACCCTCGTTCAGCTTGGTGATGCCCTCGATATCGAAGGTCTCGGTACCGTCCAGCTTCAGCGACGCGGCCGACTCACCGGCCGGGAACTGCAGCGGAATGACACCCATACCAATGAGGTTCGAGCGGTGGATGCGCTCGAAGGACTCGGTGATGACGGCCTTCACGCCGAGCAGCGAGGTGCCCTTGGCGGCCCAGTCACGCGAGGAACCCGAGCCGTACTCCTTGCCGCCGAGCACGACCAGCGGGATGCCCGCGGCCTGGTAGTTCTGCGAGGCGTCGTAGATGAACGCCTGCGGGCCACCGTCCTGGGTGAAGTCGCGGGTGTAACCACCCGAGACGTCGTCGAGCAGCTGGTTGCGCAGCCGGATGTTGGCGAAGGTGCCGCGGATCATCACCTCGTGGTTACCGCGACGCGAGCCGTAGGAGTTGTAATCCTTGCGCTCGACGCCGTGGCCCTCGAGGTACTGCGCGGCCGGGGTACCGGGCTTGATGTTGCCCGCAGGGGAGATGTGGTCGGTGGTGACCGAATCGCCCAGCAGCGCAAGCACTCGCGCGCCCTTGATATCGGTGACGGGCGCCGGGGTCTGCGGCATGCCGTCGAAGTACGGAGGCTTGCGGACGTAGGTCGACTTGGCGTCCCAGTCGAAGATCTTGCCCTCCGGGGTGGGCAGCGAACGCCAGCGCTCGTCGCCCTTGAACACGTCGGCGTAGGACTTGATGAACATGTCCTGGCTGATCGAGGAGGCGATGGTCTGCTCGATCTCCTTCGGCGAGGGCCAGATGTCCTTCAGGAAGACGTCGTTGCCGTCGGAGTCCTTGCCGAGCGCGTCGGTCTCGAAGTCGAAGTCCATGGTGCCCGCGAGCGCGTACGCGATGACCAGCGGCGGGGAGGCCAGGTAGTTCATCTTCACGTCGGGGGAGATGCGGCCTTCGAAGTTGCGGTTACCCGAGAGCACCGCGGTGACCGAGAGGTCGTTCTCGTTGATCGCCTTGGACACCGCGTCCGGCAGCGGACCGGTGTTGCCGATGCAGGTGGCGCAGCCGTAGCCGACCAGGAAGAAGCCGAGCTTCTCCAGGTAGGGCCACAGACCGGCCTTGTTGTAGTAATCATTGACGACCTGCGAACCCGGCGCCATCGAGGTCTTCACCCACGGCTTGGAGGTCAGGCCCTTCTCGACGGCGTTGCGGGCGAGCAGAGCGGCGCCGAGCATGACCGACGGGTTGGAGGTATTGGTGCAGGAGGTGATCGAGGCGACCACTACCGCACCGTGGTCGAGGATGAAGTCGCCGTACTCCTCGCTGGAGACCGCGACCGGCTTGCTCGGGCGGCCGGTGGCGCCGTTCGCGGCCGACGGCAGGATCGCGTCGTCGTCGGCGAAGGACAGCACGGCCGGATCGCTGGCCGGGAAGGACTCCTCGACGGCCTCGTCCAAGTGCGAGTGCGGAGTGACGGCGGCGGGGCCGCTCTCGGCGTCGCTGGTGTAGTTGTGGATGTCCTTGCGGAACGCGGTCTTGCTGTCCGACAACAGGATTCGGTCCTGCGGACGCTTCGGGCCAGCGATGGACGGCACCACGTCGCCCAAGTCGAGCTCCAGGTACTCCGAGTACGCGGGCTCGTGCTCGGCGTCGTGCCACATGCCCTGTTCCTTGGCATACGCCTCGACGAGCGCGAGTTGGTCGTCACTGCGGCCGGTCAGGCGCAGGTAGTCGATGGTGACCGCGTCGATCGGGAAGATCGCCGCGGTGGAACCGAATTCGGGGCTCATATTGCCGAGGGTGGCGCGGTTGGCCAGCGGAACCTCGGCCACACCCTTGCCGTAGAACTCGACGAATTTGCCGACCACGCCGTGCTTGCGCAGCATGTCGGTGACGGTGAGCACCACGTCGGTGGCGGTGACGCCCGGCTTGATCTCACCGGTCAGCTTGAAGCCGACCACGCGCGGGATCAGCATCGAAACGGGCTGGCCCAGCATGGCCGCCTCGGCCTCGATACCGCCGACGCCCCAACCCAATACGCCGAGGCCGTTGACCATCGTGGTGTGCGAGTCGGTGCCGACACAGGTGTCCGGGTAGGCCTGGCCATTGCGGACCATGACGGTGCGGGCCAGGTGCTCGATGTTGACCTGGTGCACGATGCCGGTGCCGGGGGGGACGACCTTGAAGTCGTCGAACGCGCCCTGGCCCCAGCGCAGGAACTGGTAGCGCTCGCCGTTACGGGAGTATTCGATGTCGACGTTGCGCTCGAAGGCGTCGGCGCGGCCGAAGACGTCGATGATGACGGAGTGGTCGATGACCATTTCGGCGGGGGCCAGCGGGTTGACCTTGTTCGGGTCACCACCGAGCGTGGCGACGGCTTCACGCATGGTAGCGAGGTCGACGATGCAGGGCACGCCGGTGAAGTCCTGCATGATCACGCGCGCCGGGGTGAACTGGATCTCGATGCTGGGCTGGGCCGAGGGATCCCAATTCGCGATGGCGCGAATGTGATCGGCGGTGATGTTGGCGCCGTCCTCGGTGCGGAGCAGGTTCTCCGCGAGAACCTTCAGTGCGTAGGGGAGTTTTTCGGTGCCGGGCACGGCCGAGAGACGGAAGATCTCGTAGGAGTTGCTTCCGACCTCGAGGGTGCCCTTGGCGCCGAAAGTATCGTTACTTGTCGTCACGTCAGCTCCACTCATCTGTGAGGGTGGCCACCGGCGGGGCTGTGCCGATGGCTGGTTCTTTCGAGCGACCTGCAAGCAGTCGCTACGGCTGGTTCTTTCGAGCGACCTGCAAGCAGTCGCTACGGCTCTTTGGAGGGCTCCAGCGCGGTAGGACGCTGGCTCCTCGCGCCTTCGAGCCTAACAGTACGCTTGTCCTGTGAAACGCACGGGGGCCGTTCTGCACGCCGTCCGGAGGTGGTGCGACACTCCGTCGCGTACTGTGCTTTCGAGCTAGTCGGGGTGGCCGGTGGGCAAGTGCCGGTTCACCCCGCAGTTTTGGATGCCCGTCGCCTCGCGTGCCGATGCGGCTCGACAGACCGGATGGAAGATGACCGACTCCTGCATCTTGGCTTTCCCACCCATGCGTGCCGAGTTGCCGCCTGGTATCGACGATAAGACCTTGGCCCAGATCAAGGAGGATGTCGCCGACAACCATGTCGCCACTCCGAAGGGTAAGGACCAGGACGCGCTCGAGGCGGTCGTCGCCGACGCTCGAAGCCATGGCATCGAACTCAGTGTCGTGGTGATTCCCGGCAATCCAGGCCACGACTCCAATCTACGTGACCTGGCCACCGCGGTCGGCAAGACCGAGCACGGCACTGTGGTGGTGCTGAGCGACGACTGGGTCGGCACCTACAGCGATTCGATCAGCCGGGTGAAGCTGGAGTGGGCCGAGGACGCGTCCAAGAGTCAGCAGGGTCATTCGGCACAGGCGGCGCAGATCTTCGTCGATCGGCTGGACCAGCCGGAGGGGTTCTCCTGGACCGCGATCACCAGTGTGTTGCTTGTGGGCGCGGCGCTCGTGGTGGGTGGACTGTATTGGCTGAAGTCCCGTCGTCCGGCTGAGGAGTCTGTGCTGGTAGGGGTGTCGAGTCGCGACGACGACCTGGACTCCACGGCGTAGCGGTACCCGTTCAGCGGCTTTTCCTAGCGGTCGGTTTGTTTTGACTGGCCGAATCCCCGCACTCATGCGGCTATCTCTGGGCAATCGGCGAATTACGCGTACGTAGTTCTGTTACTGGAGTTTCATTGGTGACGGATGTGTCGTACGGTTCGAATGATGTCTGATGGGGAAGAAGTGTTGAGAGAGCTATCTGTCAACCACTGAGTGGGATGGTTCGCAGGGGGCTCGTGAGGTTCAGCCGGAGTCGGGTCCTTGGGAGGTGCGATGCGCAACAACGGCGTAGCCGGTTCTCGGCGTCCGCTGTGGGTCGCTCTAGGGTTGCTGGTCACTGCCGCTGTGCTTGTCACGGCCGGACCCGTAGCCGCGGTGCCGCCTGCTCCACCGAACCCGAGCGACGGCCAGATCGCCGACGCCGGAGCGCAAGTCGACGCCAGAGTGAGCGAGGTCGGCGCGCTGATCAATCAGGTCGCCGCGGCGGATCAGAAGCTGCAGGAGCTCGACGCCGCCATTGCTCAGAAGCGCGAGGAGGTCAACAAGGCCCTCGTCGATCTGCAGGACGCGCGCGATGCCGCCGATGTGGCCGCGGCGGCGGTGGTGGACAGCCAGCGCGAACTCGCCGACGCCGCAACGCAAGTCGAGCAGGCCCGGCGCAATTTCGACCAGTTCGTGATACAGGCCTACACCCGGCCCGCCGCGACCTCGATGGTCACTTATCTATCCTCGGCCACCCCGGACGTCGCCCTCGATCGCGCCCAGGTGTTCACCCTGGTGTCGAAGAATCAGCGGTCGGTGCTCGATTCGCTGCGCCGCGCCCAGATCGATCAGGGCAATAAGAATTCCATTGCGCGCCGGGCGAAGTCGCTCGCCGACGCGGCCGCTGCCGAGGCCGAGCAGAAGAAGGCCGACGCCGAGCACGCGGTCGCCGCGGTGAAGGCCGAACAGGATCAGCAGGCCGCCGAACGGGAGGGGCTACTACGCGAGCGCACGTCGGCGCAGGGGCGCTTGGATATCGCGCGCACGAATGTGGCCGGGCTACAAGGCCAACGCGAGGCCTATCTGGCGTGGGACCAACAGCGCAAGGCCGAGGAGGCCGCCGTGCGCGCGGCCGCCGCGGCCGCCGCCGCCCGCGCGGCACAGGATCAGGCCGCCAAGGATCGCGCTGCGCAAACCGGCGCGGGCAAGCGTCCGCACGTTCAGATGGAGGATTCGCCGCCGCCGCGCCAGACCAGGCCGCGCACAACCACGCCGAGCATGCCCTCGATCGGCGGCTCCGACGCGGTCGAAACCGTTGTCGATCGCGCGATGTCCCAGCTGGGCGTCATCTATGCCTGGGGTGGCGGCGACGAGGACGGGCCGACTCTCGGCATCCACGACGGCGGTGTCGCCGACAGCTACGGCGACTACGACAAGGTCGGCTTCGACTGCTCGGGTCTGATGATCTACGCGTTCGCCGGGATCGGCGTCTCGCTGCCGCACTACAGCGGCTATCAGTACAACGCGGGCACCCGGGTCCCGGTCGGCGAACGGACCCGCGGCGACATGCTGTTCTGGGGGCCGAACGGCAGCGAACACGTTGCCCTCTACCTCGGAAACGGGAAGATGGTGGAGGCGCCGCAGTCCGGTGAGGTCGTCCGCGTCTCCCCGGTGCGCGAGGGCGGGATCATGCCGTACGCGGTGCGGATCGTCTCCTGACCCTAGGCTGGGCCCTACGTCGCGAACCCGACCGCGCAAACCTGTTGATTTGCCGTGATCTCGGGTCCGGTTGCGGCGTATGCGGCCATTACCTGGAATAGTTGTGGCAGCACGCACAGGACCAAAGCGAAAGCGGGGATGTTGGTGACTTCGACGGACGGTGTGAGCGGGGCAAGTTTGGCGAAAGAGGCCGCTGCTCCCGCACCCAGCACCCTGGAGCGTGACGTCCAGACCCTCGAGAAGGCGATATACGAGGTCAAGCGCGTTATCGTCGGCCAGGATCGGCTCGTCGAACGGCTGCTCGTCGGGGTGCTGGCACGCGGTCACGTACTGCTCGAGGGTGTCCCGGGTATCGCCAAAACCCTTGCGGTCGAGACCTTTGCCAGGGTCGTCGGCGGTTCGTTCTCGCGCGTCCAGTTCACCCCCGACCTGGTGCCCACCGACCTCATCGGTACCCGGATCTACCGTCAGGGCCGGGAAGAATTCGATACCGAACTCGGCCCGGTGGTCGCGAACTTCGTACTCGCCGACGAGATCAACCGCGCGCCGGCCAAGGTGCAGTCCGCGCTGCTCGAGGTGATGGCCGAGCGGCACGTGTCGATCGGTGGCAAGACCTACCCGATGCCCGATCCGTTCCTGGTCATGGCGACGCAGAATCCGATCGAGAGCGAGGGCGTGTACCCGCTGCCCGAGGCGCAGCGCGACCGCTTTCTGTTCAAGGTCGTCGTCGACTACCCGTCGGTGGAGGAAGAGCGCGAGATCATCTACCGGATGGGTGTGACTCCGCCGGAGGCCAAGCCGATCCTGGATCCCGCCGAGCTGATCCGGCTGCAGAAGGTGGCGGCGAATACGTTCGTGCACCATGCGCTGGTCGACTACGTGGTCCGGGTGATCGTGGCGACCCGTAGGCCCGCCGACTTCGGCATGCAGGATGTGGCCAGCTGGATCGCCTACGGCGCCTCACCGCGCGCCAGCCTCGGCATCATCGCCGCGGCCCGCGCGGTCGCGCTGATCCGCGGTCGCGATTATGTGGTGCCGCAGGATGTCGTCGAGGTGATTCCGGATGTGCTGCGCCACCGTCTGGTGCTGTCCTACGACGCGCTCGCCGATGAGATCAGCCCGGACGATGTGATCAAGCGCGTGCTGCAGACGGTCGGGCTGCCGCAGGTCGCGCCGCAGGCCGTGGCGCCGGGCGCTGCCGCCGCGCCCGCTCCGGCCGCCGCAGCCATGGGTCCGCACGGCGCGCCGCAGATTCCGCAGCCGCCCGCACCTCCTCAGGATGCGGTGCCGCAGCCGCCGGTCGCGCAGATGTCTCCCGCTTCCGGCAATAACCAGCCGAAGTGACCTCGGCATCTGATCCGGTTCCACCTGTGCCGACGTCACCGCACGCACCGCCGTCCTTCCGATCGGGTGAACTCGCCGATCCGAAGCTGACGGCGGCGCTGAAAACGCTGGAACTGACCGTCCGCCGCAGGCTCGACGGTGTCCTGCACGGCGACCACCTCGGATTGATCCCGGGTCCCGGCTCGGAGCCGGGTGAGGCTCGGACATATCAGCCCGGCGACGATGTGCGGCAGATGGATTGGTCGGTCACCGCCCGCACGACCCATCCGCATGTGCGGCAGATGATCGCGGACCGGGAACTCGAGACCTGGATGGTGGTCGACCTGTCGGCCAGCCTAGATTTCGGCACCGCGCTGTGTCAGAAGCGCGATCTGGCGATCGCGGCCGCCGCGGCGATCACCCACCTCACCAGGGGTGGCGGCAATCGGATCGGCGCGGTCGTCGCGACCGGTGAGCAGTTGGTGCGCATTCCCGCGCGCAGCGGCCGGGTGCACGCACAGTCGATGCTGCGCGATATCGCGACCACGCCGCACGCCCGCGACGGCGTGCGCGGTGATCTGCGCGAGGCGATCGAATCGCTGCGCCGCCCGCAGCGCAAGCGCGGACTCGCGGTGGTCATCAGCGATTTCCTCGGTGACATCAACTGGCAGCGTTCACTGCGCGCGATTTCGGCGCGCCATGATCTGCTCGCGGTCGAGGTGCTCGATCCGCGCGATCTGTCGCTGCCAGATGTGGGCGATGTGGTGCTGCATGATCCGGAGACCGGGCGCACCCGCGAATTCAGCGTGACGCCCGCACTGCGCGCCGATTTCGGGGCCGCCGCGCAACGCCATCGCGTCCAGGTCGAACAGGCCTTGCGCAGTTGCGGCGCACCGGTGCTCACCCTGCAGACCGATCGGGACTGGATCTCGGATGTGGTCCGGTTCGTCTCCACCCGGCGCCACGCGTTCGGCGCCCCGAGCGGACGGGCACCGCGCCAGTGAGTATTTCGCATTTCACCGCGCTGGTCTGGCTGGGCTTCCTCGCCGTCGTCGTGCTCATCGCGTTGGGCTACATCCTTGTTCAGCGCAGTCGCCACCGGCACATGCTGCGGTTCAGCAATATGGAGCTGCTGGAGAAGGTCGCGCCATCGCGGCCGAGTCCGATCCGGCACGTGCCGATCGCGCTGATGCTGGTCGGTCTGGTGTTCCTCACCATCGCGGCCGCCGGGCCGACGGCGGTCAAGAAGGTGCCGCGCAATCGCGCGACAGTCGTGCTGGTGATGGACGTTTCGCTGTCCATGGAGGCCACCGACGTGCCGCCGTCGCGACTGAAGGTGGCGCAGAAGGCGGGTAAGGAATTCGTCGATGGGTTGCCGCCCGGCATCAACCTCGGCTTCGTCACCTTCGCGGGCACCGCCTCGGTCATGGTGCCGCCGACGACGAATCGTGAGGCCGTCAAGGCGGCCATCGACAACATCAAGCTCGCCGAGCGCACCGCGACCGGTGAGGGCATTCTCACCGCGCTGCAGTCGATCGACACCATCGCCACGGTGCTGGGCGGTGCGGAGACGCCGCCGCCCGCACGCATCGTGCTGATGTCGGACGGTAAGCAGACCGTGCCCGACGACAAGGATGTCGACAATCCACGGCACGGCTTCACCGCGGCCCGCCTGGCGAAGAACAAAGGCGTTCCGGTGTCGACGATTTCATTCGGCACCTCATGGGGCACCGTGGAGATTCCGGACCAGGACGGCAAGGGCGCACAGCGCGTCAAGGTCCCTGTCGACGATGATGCGTTGCGCGAGATCGCCAAGCTCTCCGGTGGTGACTTCTATACCGCCTCGAGCCTGACCGAACTCACCGCCGTGTACGACACTCTCGAAGAGCAGATCGGCTACGAGATGACCAGGGGCGATGCGAGTAGGCCGTGGCTTTTGCTCGGCATGTTGCTCGTCGCTGCCGGTGTAGTTACCGGCTTGCTCTATCGTCAACGCCTGCCGTAGTCGTCCACGTCGTCGTAGCCGACACGCTCGGACCGCATAGCGAGCTATATGTAGCCCGGGCGTGGCGCACGAACCCGAACAGATAGGTTGGTCCTCATGTCGAACATCACATCCCGGTCGGTCCTGGTGACCGGTGGTAACCGCGGCATCGGACTCGCGGTCGCACAGCGTCTGCTCTCCGATGGGCACAAGGTGGCCGTTACGCATCGTGGGTCGGGGGTGCCGGACGGTCTGTTCGGTGTGAAATGCGATGTGACGGATACGGAATCGGTGGATGCGGCCTTTACCGAGGTCGAGGAGCGGCAGGGGCCGGTGGAGGTGCTGGTCGCCAACGCGGGCATCACCGATGACACCCTGCTGATGCGGATGAGCGAGGAGCAGTTCACCCGGGTCATCGACGCGAACCTGACCGGTGCGTTCCGTTGTGCCAAGCGAGCCAATCGGGCCATGCTGCGGGCGCGCTGGGGCCGGATGATCTTCCTCGGCTCGGTCGTCGGTCTCGGCGGCGGCCCCGGCCAGATCAACTACGCCTCGTCGAAGGCCGGTGTGATCGGTCTGGCGCGCTCGATCACTCGTGAGCTCGGCTCGCGCTCGATCACCGCGAATGTGGTTGCGCCCGGCTTCATCGAGACCGATATGACGGCCGAGCTGCCCGACGATCTGCGTGACACGGCGAAGAAGTTCATTCCGTTGCAGCGCCTCGGCCAGCCGGAAGACGTCGCCGCGGTGATCAGCTTTCTGGCCTCCGAGGATTCGGCCTATGTGTCCGGCGCGGTGATTCCGGTCGACGGCGGCATGGGCATGGGCCACTGAGACAACCCGAAAACGGTGCGTCGCCTCGGCGGACGCACACCCCACGAACTTCGACCGAGGAGAACCGAAAACCCATGGGCGGATTGCTCGAAGGCAAGACCATCCTGATCACCGGCATCATCACCGATTCGTCGATCGCCTTCCACGCGGCCGCGGTCGCGCAGGAGCAGGGCGCGACGGTGATCATCACCGGCATTCCGGAGCGGCTGCGGTTGATCGATCGGATCGCCAAGCGGCTGCCGCAGGAGGTCGCCCCGGCCATCCCGCTCGATGTGACCAGCGAGGACGATCTCGCCGCACTGTCGGATAAGGTGCGCGAGCTGGCGCCGGACGGCGTCGACGGCGTGCTGCATTCGATCGCGTTCGCGCCACGCACGCTGATGGGTCCGGAGGCACGACCGTTCCTGGACGGGCCGGGTCCGGACGCGGCCAAGGCATTCGAGATCTCGGCATGGAGCTACGCCTCGCTGGCCCGCGCGGTGCTGCCGGTCATGAACGAGGGCGGCTCGATCGTCGGCATGGACTTCGATCCGCGCACCGCGATGCCGTTCTACAACTGGATGGGCGTGGCCAAGGCCGCGCTGGAGTCGGTGAACCGGTACGTGGCGCGCGAGGTCGGCTCCGCCAAGCGGATTCGCTCGAACCTGATCGCGGCCGGGCCGATCAAAACCCTCGCGGCAAAGGCCATCGCGGGCACCGCGACCGACGACGCGGCCAAGCTGAACCAGCTCAACACCTACTGGGACGGCGCCTCGCCGATCGGCTGGGATGTCGACGACCCGACCGTGGTGGCGAAGTCGATCGTCACGCTGCTCTCGGACTGGCTGCCCGGCACCACGGGTTCGATCATCTACGTCGACGGCGGAGCCAGCCACAACACCTGGTTCCCGGAGAACATGTCGATCAACTGAGGTAATCCGAAGGGAGACACCGTGGTTCGGGCCGTCGACGCCCTGCTGCTGCTCTCGTTCGGCGGTCCCGAGCGACCCGAGGACGTGATGCCGTTCCTGGAGAACGTCACTCGGGGCCGGGGAGTGCCGCGCGAACGTCTCGACGAAGTCGCGCAGCATTATCTGCATTTCGGTGGTGTGTCGCCGATCAATGCGCTCAATCGCGACATCATTGCCGCGGTCGAGCGCGAACTTCGAGCCGCTGAGATCGCGCTGCCGGTGTACTTCGGCAATCGGAACTGGGATCCGATGGTGGAGGACACCGTCGCGCGGATGGCCGCCGATGGTGTGGGCTCGGCGTTGGTGTTTCCGACCTCGGCGTGGGGCGGATACTCCGGCTGTCTGCAGTACGACGAGGACATCAGCAGGGCGCGTACGGCTTTCGGTGCGGATGCGCCGGAGCTGGTGAAGTTGCGGCAGTACTTCGATCACCCGCTGTTGATCGAGGCATTCGCCGAGGCGATTCATGCTGCGGTGGGTTCTCTTCCCGCGGAGCGCCGGGAAGGTGCTCGACTGGTGTTCACCGCACACTCGATCCCGGTATCGGCCGATATTTCCGCGGGGCCGCCTGCCGATGGGGGCCGTCTGTACAGTCGCCAGGTCGCCGAGGCCGCCCGATTGTGCGCCGTCGCAACGGGATTCACCGACTATGAGCTGGTGTGGCAGTCCCGCTCCGGTCCACCGCAGATCCCTTGGCTCGATCCGGATATCGTCGATCATCTCGAGGATCTGTCCGGCAAGGGCGTGGATGCGGTCGTGGTCTGCCCGGTCGGTTTCGTATCCGATCACCTCGAAGTCATCTGGGATCTGGACAACGAAGCCAGGGATAAGGCCGAGGAACTGGGTATGGCGTTCGCCAGGGCCGCCACCCCTGGCACCGATCCTCGCTTCGCCCAGTTGGTCGTCGAACTGATCAACGAGCACCTGACCGGTACTCCGCCACGCCGACTCGGCGACATCACCGGTTACGGCTGCACCGTAAACGGTGCACCCTGTGCGATCGGCTGCTGCACCCCGCCCCGCCGCCCTGCCACGGCAACCTAGCTTTCAAGTGGACGTCGACTTTCCATGCGAAGCGGTCGATCCTGCCACCCGGGGCGATCGGGGCCTCAGCCAGCCCGACGAGCCGCCGGTTTGCGTCCCCGGGCGTCAAAGCCCCGGCCACCCCGCGATCCCGGTCGTCAGCAACCTGCCAGCACGAGCACCCGATCGGCGTTCGTGTCGACGATGTACACGGCGCCGGTCCGGCCGGCGGCGACCCCGTCCGGACCCGTCAAACCAGCGAAGGCAAGCTCCGTCGCGGTGTTCGTCCCTCCTGCTCCAGCTCTAGCACCCGGCTGGTGAGATCGGCGACGAAGACGTTTCCGTGCGCGTCGACGACCCGTCCACTATGGGGCCTCGACCGCCGAGCAGAACCCGATAAAAGGTGTCCGCATTTCCGTGGTTGGTCAGAAGCTCACGGTGGTGAGGTGGGCATACACGCCGGGGAACCCTGGGCGGGCGCTGCCCTCGCCCCAGGAGGTGAGGCCGATCAGGCGGCCTGCGGCGAGAAGTGGATCGCCGCTGTCGTATTCGGCGGTATCAGCGTCGGGCGATCCGGCGCAGAGCATCTCGGCGGGGTCGAAGGCGGGGCCATAGGCGGCGGCGCATGTGGTGTCGAGGACGATGGGGACGGTGGCGGACCGCAGGAGCGTATTCGAGGTGTCGCTCTCGGTTGTCGCGCCCCAGCCGAGGATAGTGCCGGTGTCGCCGTATGCGCGCGGATCGCGCTGTGGCGCGGCGACTTCCAGGTAAGGCCCCGGCCTCGGCTCATCGAGGATGAGGATCGCGAGGTCATTGTGGTGCACGGTTTCGCCGTCGAAATCGGTGTCCCGGAAATCGGGGTGGATGCGAATCTCCTTGACTCCCACCGTGACTCCATCGCGTATGCGCAGGTCGCTACGGCCGAAGGTGACGGTCAGGGCCTGCGGGAGCAGCCGAGCCAAGTTGACGCAGTGCGCCGCTGTCACCACTCGGTCGGGCGCGATGAGCGCACCGCCACAGAACTGTCCGGACGGCCGGATGAGGAACACCGGGCTGCCGATGGCGGCAAGCCATGGGTAGTCGCTCGCCACTACGGTACTACCGCCGACGATCGCCGCCGCAGGACTGGCGGCGGGTGCGCCCGCGCCGATGAGTGCGGCGGCCAGCACCGCGGCAATGCGAGCTATGCGGACCATGCCGCCTCCCGAATGACGTAGCCGATCAGTCGGACCATTCAACCAGAGCCCTGGCCCTTCTTGCCTCCGGAGGCAAGAAGCCCTTGCACGTCGCTGCGAGATGCTGGCGTCGTTGGTGTCCGGGGATGCCGGACTCACTGCCTAGAGACGGCGCTGCCTCGGGATGCTGCCCTGAGCTCGTCTGGGGAGGTGCTGTTCTTGCCTGCCCGCTGGGACAACCCGGCGCGACCGTCTCGGCGTTCTAGGAGCTACCTCGGGCCGCGGCATGCACCGCCACCAAGCGGGCTGCGCGGATCGCATCCCATAGCGGGCGTAGCAGGTCTTCCTGGGCTCCGGTGGCGGTGGCGGAGGTCGGGGAGGAGGCTGGTTCGCGTTGGGCGACCGTGAGGATTGCGGCAACGTGGTCGGCGGTGTCGAGGATTCGCCTGGCGCGCAACGGGATTGATTCCGGATAGTCGTGGCGGGAGTAGTCGGCGAGTTCGGCTTCGATGAGTTCGCGGGGGTCGGCGTCGGCGACCGCGCCAACCGCGGTGGTGTGCAGGCGCATCAGGGCGTCGGCGGCGTCGCGCACCGCCTCGCGCATGGTGAATTCGGCTTCGCCGAGCGACAGGTCCGGGCCGGGCGCGGACGGGATCGGCGTGCTGTAGATGGTCCACTGCAGGGTGTCGTCGTCGGCCCACTGGGGGATCAGTCCGGTGCCCTCGCTGCCGGGCACACCGAACAGCAGTCCTTCACCCGCCTCGATGGCATCCGCCGCGAAGGCCGTTCCGGTCGGCAGTCCGCGCACGTCGCCGGGCACGGGCAGCACCAGTCGCAGCTGGGCGCCGGGCTGCGCCATGGCCTCGCGAATCACCTTGAGAAGCGCCATGACTCCGGTACCCGGCAGGTTCCCGCGCGAGGACCACGGCAGGTCGTCGCGACCGCCGGTCACCGGGTCGCCCGCGGCGATGGTGTGCCGCGGCGCCCAGGCGTACAACGCCTCCAGAATGTCGTCGGGCGCGCTGCAACCGGCCAGCCATGAGCCGGCCCACACCGTCAGCGTGGCACTAGGAGAGCACATAATTATCGAGCATAAAGGAGGGTCGCGACTCGGGGGCATCCATGCTGGATACCCCGGTGAGCTGCGCGCATCGATTCGACAGCCGGTACCTCGGGTACCTGGAAACCCGAGTGCTTCTCGGCGGCACACGCACGGGCCGAATTCCGGTCAGTGGGATAGGGTTTCATCGAATGGACCCTGTAATGATCTTGATCACGTCGGCTCGGTGACGAAGTCGATGAGCCGCTCCACCGCACCGATCAGGGGGGCTTCCAGATCGCGGAAGGATTCGACGGCATTGTAGACCCGCCGCCACCCCTCCTGCGGTGTGCCCCAACCGAGGCGGCGGCAGATGCCGGTCTTCCAGTCCTCGCCGCGCGGCACCTGCGGCCACGCCTCGATGCCGACCGCCGTCGGACGCACGGCCTGCCACACATCGATGTAGGGATGCCCGGTGACCAGCACATTTTTACCGAGCCCGGTGGTCAGCTGGGTCTCCTTGGAACCGGTGACCAGGTGATCGACCAGCACCCCGACGCGCCGACCCGGTCCCGGCGCGAATTCGGTCAGCCGTTCGGCCAGATTGTCCAAACCCTCGAGATGTTCGACCACCACGCCCTCGACCCGCAGATCGTGCCCCCAGACCCGCTCCACCAGCGCGGCATCGTGCACGCCCTCGACCCAGATCCGACTGGTCTTGGCGACCTGCGCGCGCAGCCCCTCGACCCGCGTGGAACCCGACGCCGACCGGGTCGGCTTCGTGGGTGCCGCGGCCTTGGGGCGAACCAACGTGACCGGCTCGCCGTCGATCAGGAAAGCCGCCTCGCGCAACGCGAACAACCGCACCGCACCGCGCGCGTCCTCCAGCTTCACGAACTCGCCGTCGTAACTTCGATCGAATCCCACCACGGCGCCGCAGAATCCACTCGCCGCGTCCTCCACCACGAGATCGCGCTCGGCGACCACCGTCGGTACTGTTCGCTGCTTCGCTCGCGAATGCCCGGAGAAGATGTCGCCGCCATAGATGTCACGCCCGCTCACCCGCCCGAAACTAGCACCGCCGCATCGGGTTGCGGCGCAACCGAGTTGGCGTGCCGGTCACAGACTATTGGCGAGCAGCGCGTACTGTGCCGCGACTCGCTGCCGGACGTCGGCTTCGTTATCGCTGGTGACGAAGCCGACGTAGCGCTGATAGGCGACATAGCAGCGGTTCTTGTACTGCACCTCGGTATCGCCGCGGGGGTTGAGCCGCTGGCATTGCGCACCGGGCACGTCCTTGGGCCCATCGATGGGATCGAATTCGTCGCCCGCTCCGGCACTGAGCTGGGTGATGAGATTCGGGCCCTGGGCGCGGTCGCGCACCCGGAATACGATGCTGTTGTCGACCACGGCGAAGGCGTCGATACCGGTTTCGTCGATCATCCGTTGGGCGGCGGCCTGGTTGGTCGCGGTATGCACCAAAGCGACCGCGGGCTGCACGCTGAAGAGTGCGGGGTCGAGGCTGTGGCTGGTCCGGTCGCGGACCGCGACGCGGGCGAGCAGGCCCTCGGGGTCGACCTGCAGTGTATCGATCTTGTCGAGCGGTGTCGGTCGGAATTTTTCGAGTACCGGCATTTCGTTGTCGAGGGTTTTGCGGACCCAGCCGAGTAGGTCGCGTTCATCCGCGCTGGGACGTTGGATGAACAGGAAGACGACGAATTCCCGGTACGCGACGAAGGTCCCGATATTGGGCACACCTGGCCGCCAGTGGATCAGCGCGTTGGGGTATTCGCTGAGCTGGAGTCGGCGATTCTGGCCTGGTGCGAAGTCGAAGTCGGCGGACTCGAGTTCGCGCGCGGCCTGGGTGGCATCGGCCTCGCTGGGGAAGCGCATCAGCAGTTGCAGATCGACGGTGACCCCGGGGCCCGCGCCCCGGTCGGTGGTGAAAGGTTGATCCGCGCCGATCGTCTCGTAGCCGACGACCATTTTGTGGCGGTCGAGGATCGGCTTCGACACACTGGCGAGGAAGCCGTTGATCGCTTGGTCGCTGTCGGGTACGACGCCCGCATGGATGCCGGCCGTCAGGGTGGGATCGATGCGTACCGCGGGAACGACGGCGTCGGCCATCCGAATGCCTTCGAGTAGCGTGCCCTTGCCGTTCGCGCTCTGCTCGTAGCGGTATTTGTCGACCGGGTAGGGACCGACCTCCAGTTTGCGGACGTCGAGCTCGCCGGGAATCGCCGTCCCAGCGATGCCGCACGCGGTCAGCAGGCCCGTCAGCGCCACACCGGCGGTCAGTAGTGCGGCACGTGATCTCCGAAACATGCCAGGCCCCTCTCTCACGCGACGTTTGTGCGATTACGGATGCGGGCGCGGATTGGTTCAGCGGTTTTCAGCGGGATGGGTCTACGGCGGTCCGACTGGAACGGACCCGCGGTCCCACAGGTCCGCCGATCCGTCGTGCTGATCTTGGTTTGTCGCGCCACAGAAGTGCTTCGGACAACTACAGTGGGCTGGTGGCCGCAATCGTTTGGCTGGTCGCGGGTTTACTGCTCGCGGCGGCGGAGATGCTCACCGGGGACCTCACACTGCTGATGCTGGGCGTCGCCGCGCTCGGTACTGCGGGAGTCGGTGCGGTGGCCGGTACCGGGCTGGTCGTCGACGCCGTGATCTTCGCGGTGCTGTCGCTGGTGCTGCTGCTCGGCGTGCGCCCGGTTCTGCGGCGGCGCTTTGGAACTCCGCCGCCGATCCCGACGAATGTCGACGCGCTGATGGGTAAGCAGGCGCTGGTGCTGGAGCAGGTGGCCGAGCACAGCGGCCTGGTCAAAATCGGCGGCGAAGAGTGGACCGCGCGACCGTTGGATACGACGGTCGAGTATCCGAAGGGAACCACGGTGTACGTCATGAAGATCGATGGCGCGACCGCCGTCGTCTGGAAGGGGCCGTAATGGCTGTACTGATCGTTGCCGCAGTCCTCGTGTTGTTGGTCGTGGTGGTGGTCTTCAAATCGATAGCCCTTGTCCCACAGGCAGAGGCGGCCGTTATCGAGCGACTCGGCCGATATTCGCGCACCGTCTCGGGTCAGTTGACGTTCCTGGTGCCGTTCGCGGACCGGATCCGGGCGAAGGTCGACCTACGCGAGCGGGTGGTGTCCTTCCCGCCGCAGCCGGTGATCACCGAGGACAACCTGACCCTGCATATCGACACCGTCGTCTACTTCCAGGTGACGAGTCCGCAGGCGGCAGTGTATGAGATCAGCAACTACATCGCGGCCGTCGAGCAGCTCACCGTCACGACACTGCGCAACGTGGTCGGCGGTATGACCCTGGAGCAGACGCTGACCTCGCGCGACCAGATCAACGGTCAGCTGCGTGGTGTGCTCGACGAGGCCACCGGCCGCTGGGGTCTGCGCGTCGCGCGGGTCGAGCTGAAGAGTATCGATCCGCCGCCATCGATCCAGGAGTCGATGGAGAAGCAGATGAAGGCCGATCGCGAGAAGCGCGCGATGATCCTGACCGCGGAGGGCACCCGGGAGTCGCAGATCAAGACGGCCGAGGGCACCAAACAGGCCGCGATCCTGTCCGCGGAGGGTGCCAAGCAGTCGGCGATTCTGGCGGCCGAAGGTGAACGGCAGAGCCGCATCCTGCGGGCCCAGGGCGAACGCGCCGCGTCGTACCTGCAGGCGCAGGGCCAGGCCAAGGCCATCGAAAAGGTCTTCGCCGCAATCAAATCCGGTAAGCCGACGCCGGAACTGCTTGCCTACCAATACATGCAGACCCTGCCGCTGGTCGCGCGCGGCGACGCGAACAAGGTATGGCTGGTGCCGAGCGATTTCGGCAAGGCCCTCGAGGGTTTCGCGCAGAACTTCGCGACCAAGGGCGAGGATGGCGTCTTCCGTTATGAACCCGCCCCGGCCGACGATGTGGCCAGCAAGCCGGAGGATGACTCCGATGTCGCCGGCTGGTTCGATACGGCCCGGGATCCAGCCATCGAACAGGCGGTCCGCGCCGCGGAGGCCGACGCCCGCGCGCCGGTCGAGGGTCCGGTTACTTCGGTGACCCGCCAGCCCCAGTCCTCGCCGCACCAACCGGTCATCCCACCGCAGATCCCGCCCCAGCAGCCGCCGTACCGACCCGACGGTCCGCAGGGCCAGCCCTGGCAGCCGCCGTCGCAATAGTTCGCGACATCGCAACCACCCCGGGTCTTTCGGAGTCCGGGGTGGTTTCGTTTTGCTAAGGCGCGAGATCTATGGTCAGCGTTGCCAATTGGAGCGCGGTGGCACAGGGGTCGGGTGTCGTTGTGTGCGAATGGTTTTGGACGCGCCAGACGATGGTGCCGTTGTCGGCGGCGGCGACCGCGCAGTCGCCCGGGTCGTGGGGGTCGCGGATGTAGAAGCCGGTCGCGGTGACAGTCGCACCGAAGATCTGCTCGGTGATCGTCAGATGCTCGGTCTGGAAGCCATCGCTGTCGGCCTGCTGCCATCGCTGCTGCAGGGATTCACGGTCGGAGAAGGTGAAGGTCAGCTCGGATTCGTCATCGCCGCGTTGCGCCTGCCAGACGCAAACCGGCGGACGGTGGTGGGCGGTGAGGGTGTCGGCCTGTGCGGCGCGGCTGATCTGCTCCTCGGTCAGCGGTGTGCAGTTCGACAGGGAATTGGCGGCCGGTGCGGCGGTGGGGCCCGCATCCGGTGTCGCAGTGTCGGAACACCCCGCGGCGAGTCCGGCCACGATGAGCACGGCCGGCGCGATGCCGCGTGCGCGGAATGCGGTCATATCCGCTCCCTTCTCCGGAACCCAGCCCTGCGTTTACCGGCCAAGGCTACCGGGGCTCGCTCGATGGCGGCCTTCTCTGCGATCGCGGACGTCCGGGACCAGCAACGGCATGCTCCGCGTCGACCCGGAGAGGTCGGCGAAAATGATTCGGCCCAGGTGCGGGTGCGCTGGAATACTCGCAGGTCCGAACCGATAGGAGGGACTGCGCGTGGGTGATTCCGGGGTGTTGCCATTGCTGGATCGGGTAGCCGGGGCCGTGAGTGTGGCGATCGGTCGAACGCGTCCGCAGGTCGCGGGCGCGGATCCGGTGGTGCGACGCTCGGAGCGCGCGGACTTCCAGTCGAATGTCGCGCTCGCGGTGGCCAAGCGAGTGGGCGTGCGGCCCGTGGAATTCGCGACGGAGTTGGTCGAGGCGTTGGGTTCGGATGCCGGGCTGTTCGCGACGGTGTCGGGGCCTGGATTCCTCAACCTCACGGTGTCCGATCACGCTGTGTGGGAACAGGTTTCGGCGCGGCTGAGCGATGACCGGCTCGGTGTACCGGCATCCGAGGGCGGGCGGCGGACAGTGGTCGACTACTCCGCGCCCAACATCGCCAAGGAGATGCATGTCGGGCATCTGCGGACCACCATCATCGGCGACAGCATCGCACGCGTGCTGAGCTTTCTGGGCGCTCCGGTGATTCGGCAGAATCACTTGGGGGACTGGGGGACTCAGTTCGGGATGCTGATCCAGTATCTGGACGAGCATCCCGAGCTGCGGTGGCGTCACGATGAGCTGAGCGGCGACGCTTCGGCGGTGTCGGCGCTGGACGGGTTGTACAAGGCGGCGCGCGCGGTATTCGACGGTGACCCCGCATTCGCGGATCGCGCCCGTACTCGCGTGGTCGCGCTGCAGTCCGGCGATCCGGCCACCTCGGCTCGGTGGCGGGAGATCGTCGCCGAATCGGAGCGGGCATTCGGCGATATCTACGATCGGCTGGGGGTGCTGCTCACCGCCGACGACTACGTCGGCGAGTCGTTCTACAACCTCATGCTGGCCGACACCATCACCGAACTGGTCGATAAGGGCATCGCCGTGCAGAGCGAGGGTGCCCTGGTCGTATTCTCCCGGGAAGTCACCGGCCCCGACGACCGACCCGTCGCGCTGATGGTGCGCAAGCGCGACGGCGGATATGGCTACGACACAACGGATTTGGCGACGATCCGCTACCGGGTGCACACCTTGCGTGCCCAGCGGCTGCTGTACGTCACCGATTCCCGTCAGGCCCTGCACTTTAGGCTCATCTTCGAAACCGCCCGGCGGGCCGGATGGTTGACCGACGATATCGACGCTGAACATATCGCTTACGGAGCGGTGCTCGGGCCGGATGGGCGTCCCTTCAAAACCCGCGCGGGCGGCACCGTACGGCTGCTAGATCTACTGGACGATGCCGTCGCCGAGGCCAGAGCCGTTGTCGCGGAACGGAACCCGGAATTGCCCGGCGCCGAACTGAACGCCATCGCCGAACCGACCGGCATCGGCGCGGTGAAGTACGCCGACCTGTCCACCTCCCGGGTCAAGGACTACACCTTCGACCTGGACCGCATGGTCGCGTTGAACGGCAATACCAGCGTCTACCTCCAATACGCGCACGCGAGAATCCGTTCCATCCTGCGCAAAGCGGGAGACCACACCGCGCGCATCGATCCGGCCGTCACCCCCGAGCCCGCCGAACGGGCCCTGGCGCTCGAACTCGACGCCTACGCCACGATCGTCGCCGAGGTTGCCGCAACGCTGGAACCCCATCGCCTGTGCGGCTACCTCTACGACCTCGCCCGCGACTTCACCGGCTTCTACGAGAGCTGCCCGGTGCTCACCGCGGCCGAGCCGGTTCGTGGAAACCGCTTGGCGCTGTGCGAATTGACTGCGCGGACGCTCGCACACGGACTCGGCCTGCTGGGAATCGCTGCGCCCGAGCGCATGTGACCACTCAGGCGCGGAATCGCGGGACTTCGTCGGCGGTCGACGCCAGATGGAATCCGACAAAGGTCGGCGTGCGCGTGCGGCCGGCTCGTTAACGAGGGTCGCGGATATGCGCGGGACCATGTCGCGGATGAACGCGGCGGAGGAGATCGTCTCCCGCGTACAGGAGACCCAACTCCAATTGGCAAGGGCCGCAAGACATCTGATGGCCGATACGCCCGCGGGTGATCTGGAGGGCCTGATCGCCATCCTGATCGCCGATATCGACGGCGTGAAGCAGCACGCCGGCTTCGAACACGACAGGGTGCGCTATCTGCAGCAATCGGTGATGACCTGGCTCGACGTGAAGCAGAACCAGATCGTCAAGGTCTTCACCATCATCACCGCGGTCTTCCTGCCTCCGACCCTGATCGCGACGTTCTACGGCATGAACTTCACCTGGATGCCGGAACTGGAGTGGGAATACGGCTTTCTCGCCACCACCCTGATGACCTTGGTGGCAGCGGTGATTCCGCTGGTCTACATCAAACGCAAGGGCTGGTTGCGGTGAGGTGTGACCGAGCGCAGCGAGGGAGCCATGAACACAGCACCGTCGGGCGCAGCGCAGCCGAGCGCCAGCGAGGCGGAGCTGTGACCGCGGTCTCGGTCATGGGGACCGGTATCGCGGTGTGACCAGCCACCGACACGCGCCCGATCAGTACCGAAAGGTAGGTGCGACGGATTACCGTGCGACCCATGACGACTGACGGCACGGCCGCCCGCCGGCTGCGGCCACGGGCCTGGATCGCCCCGATCGCCGTGGTCACGCTGCTCATGTCGCTGCTGGCCACGATGTATCTCGCGTACGTGGTCAATCCGGCCAAGAATCTGCACGATTTCCGCGTCACTCTGGTCAACCAGGACGACGGCGACATCCTGGGCGGCAAGCCGACCAATGTCGGCGATCAGATCACCGACGCCCTCATCGCCGGTCTGCCCGCCGACAAGATCGACCTGCAGGTCGTCGGATTCGCCGAGGCGCAACGGCAGCTGCGGCAGGGCCGCGCCTACGGCGCGATCGTCATCCCGAGTGACTTCACCAAGCGGCTGGCCATTCTAGGCGCGGCCGGGGTGGTGCCCGGCAAGGTCGAGCAGCCGATCATCACGGTGCATACCAACCCCCGGGCGGGCAGCTTCGCCACAGGGGTGATGCAGCGCATCGCCGATGAGGCGCTGAGTCGCGTCGACGAGACGGTCGGCAAGCAGCTCACCGATACCGTGCAGGCCCAGTTACAACCCGCCGGTGGCGGCGCGGCGCCCGAATTGGCCGGGGCCAGTCAGTTGATGTTGGCCCATCCGATCCAGGTGGTGGTCGCGCCGTATCGGCCGCTGCCCGACGGTACCGGGCAGGGGCTGTCTGCGTTCTTCTACACATTATTGGTGCTGCTCGCCGGGTTTACCGGTGCGATGATCATCCATTCGATGACCGACTCCGCACTCGGTTTCCTACCGACCGAATACGGTCCCTGGTACGTCCACTATCCGCCCGCGCCGATCTCCCGGTTCCGCACGCTGCTGCTGAAGTGGGCGATCTTGATCGTCACCGCGCCGATCGTCTCCGCGGTATTCCTCGGTGTCGCAGCGGCATTGGATGTGCCGCTCGATCATCCGCTCGCTCTGTTCCTCTACTGCGTACTCGCCATCATCGCGGTCGGGGTGACCGCTCTGTCGATACTTGCCGCGCTCGGCACGGCGGGGTTGCTGGTCAATCTGATCCTGTTCATCGTGCTCGGCCTACCGTCGTCGGGCGGCAGTGTGCCGATCGAAGCGACACCGGCGTACTTCTCGTGGCTGGCCACGTTCGAACCGATGCACCAGGTGTTCCTCGGGGTGCGGGCCATCCTGTACTTCAATGCCAGCGGGTCCGCGGGGCTCGCGCGCGGCAGCTGGATGGCGCTGCTCGGGCTCGGTATCGGTGCGGTCCTCGGTGCGGCGGTGACCTTGTACTACGACCGGAAGGGGCTGCACCGCAGGCCTGTCGCGCAGGTGGCAGCGTCCGCCCCGCCGGAGTCCGCCGACGAGTGAGCGTTCGAGACATCAGCATGAGCAATAGGGCCATTGGAACGCTCGCAATCCTTTCCTAACGTTGTGCTGACCGGCCGAGCATTTCTCGGCCGGTGACGACAACGGATTGGACCGGCAATGACCCTCGAAATCGGCGTGATCCTCCCGACCTCGACACCCGATCCCCGCAAGCCGATCCTCGGCGATGTGCGCGCCAGTGCCCGCCTCGCCGAGCAGCTCGGACTCGAATCGGTCTGGTCCACAGACCATCTCGTGGCGAGCGCGCCCATGCTGGACAGCACCGTGACGCTCGCGACCGCGGCGGCGGTCACCGACCGGATCCGGATCGGCTACAATGTCATGCTGCTCGCGCTGCGCCCGGTGGCCTGGGCGGCCAAACAGATCAGCACGCTGCAGTACGTCTCGGCGAACCGGTTGCTGCTCGGCGTCGGCACCGGGAATCCGGCGCACGGCGATATCGGTTGGCGTGCCGCCGGTATGGCATTCGAGGACCGCGGCCGCCGCACCGACGATGCGCTGCGGGTGCTCCCCGATCTCGTGACCGGTGCGACCGCGACGGTGCACGGTGTCGACGTGGCGCTCGCGCCGGGCTCGGTGATGCCGCCGGTCCTGGTGGCGGGCAATGGGACTCGGGCCCGGCGTCGGGCCGCCGAATTCGCCGACGGCTGGATCACCCTGCAGCCGGGACTCGAACAGCTCGCCGCCGATATCGACGAATTGCGCACCCTTGCCGCCCAATTCGATCGGCCGGCGCCCGCCGTCACCGTTGTCGCGCCGGCACTGCCCGCGGACCCCGCGGCGGCCACCGAACTGCTCCTCGCCCACCGGGACGCCGGCGTCGAACGCGTCATCCTCGCCCCGACCGGGCCCGAATGGCAGCGCGATTACGAGAACGCCGCGAAGCTCCGTGCGGCACTGTGACCGTGCGCGGCATTATCGCTGCGTCAGCCGCTGTTTCAGCGCGTCGGTGATCATGGCACGGGCGGCTTCACCGTAGCGAGCTTGGCGGTGCAGCGCCGCCCAGGTCTTCTCGTAGTACGCGAGCTCCCGTGGCTGGGTGATGGTGAGACCCGCCGAGATCGTCTCGACCTCGGCGATCCGCTTGTCGAGGAGCACGAAACACGTTGTGGTGTACAGGAACTCCGCAGTCCTCGGAATGATCCCGAGCGACAGCCTCGGCAGCGGCATCAGGTCGAGCAGGCGTTCGAGCTGCCCGGTCATCACATCGTTGTCGCCGACGGTGGTGTAGAGCGCCTGTTCGGCCAGCAGAATGCAGACGCGATGGGTGCCGTGGTGCAGAATCCGCTGGCGCGCAACGCGTGCCGTCACGGCCCGGTCGATATCGTCGATGCCGCCGACGAAGTCGATGCAGGTCTCCAGGACGGCCCTGGCGTAGGGCTCGGTCTGCAGCAGGCCGGGGACGACCGCGTGCTCGTAGTTGCGGATCGTGCTGGCGCGCGATTCCAGCTCGATGCGGCGGCGTTGCTGCTGGGCATGTCCGGTCGCGGCGATGCGCCGCCACTCCTGCCAGAGCGCTTCGATATTCGCCAGCGCCGCACGCAGATCCGGCAGTAGCAGCTCGGCGCCGCACAACCGGCACCACTCGGCGAGGTCGTGATCGCCGGGCGTCTGCTTGCCGTGCTCGATGCGCGACACCTTCGCCGAATGCCAACCCGCAGCGGCCGCGAGCTGCACACCGGTCAGATGTGCGGCTTTGCGCAGTTCACGTAAACGTGCCCCGAAGGCTTGCCGGGACTGCTCGACACCGGTCATCCACTCCGCCCGCCGGGCATATAGTCGTGGTGCGGAATTGCTTTGTTCCACAGCGTATCTCGTACTGTTGTGCAGCGTTCGACCAGGACGGGATCGGTGGTAACCGCCGCGCCCGCCAGGTCGCCGGTCTTGGTGAAGATTGTAAAGGCGACCGTCTCGTCGAGCAGCCACCACTCGTCGTCGGTGTACTCCGAGGGATCGGCGAGATGGCGTGGCAGCCAGCGGATATCCTCGCCGTAGCGCTGATTTCGGTCGGTCAGTGCGTGCAGGAAGCGAACATAGTCGGTGAGCGGCTCGGACACCACCCGAACGCGCCGGATCGGTACCCCGCGTCCGGCGACCTCGCTGGTGAGCTCCTCCCAGGCCCGCCAGGACGGCGGATAGGACTGCTCCTCGAAGGGCGGGAGCCCGGCCAGCACCCGGCGCATCGGCTCGGTTTCGTCGGAGACCTGTGAGTGATCATCGGACACCTCGAGATGGAAAGCGTCGCTGCGGGTTTCGCGAATGAGATCGTTGGTTTCCTCGATCGTGAAGAAGAGCATTGCATTACCATTCCCACGGGCTCTGTCCGACCGGGACCGCGACTGCGGTTTCGTGTTCGGGAATCCGCATGTGCGCCAGGGCATCCGGATCGGTGACCGGCTGACCGGCCAGGGTGAACGAGCCGTGTCCGGAGTCGTGCAGGGGAGCGCCGATAAAGGTTCCGGGCTGTAGCCAGCCCAGCAGCATGTGCGGGATTTCGACGTGGTTGGCGTGATGGGCCACCCGGTAGCCCTGGACGAGATATTGATGTCGATCCTCATCGATCCAGAGCCGGGGTGAGCCGGTGTTGTTGGTGGGTCCGCCGAGCAGTTGTATACGCATGAGAGTGGCCTCGTCTCGCGTGGAGAATTGCGCTGGCTGTAAATAATCGTCGCCGGTCAGCGCCACGGGGGTCAACAGCTCCCGCAAATCCCCGCAAAACCATGGTGCCGAGCCCATCCGGTTTCCTACCGTTGTGCTAGGTGCTGGCAGACAGGTGTGGGCGATGAATGGGTCCGAATCATGGGAGGTTGTCGAACTGTTGCGAAGCGAAACATCGGCACTTGGCAACGGGGCGGCGACGAAACCGTGGGCGATCGGTTTCGTCAGGTGGGATATTTCGGGATCGCTGGTGGATTACGATGTGCGGGCCATCCGGACTTGCGCGGCCAGACGGGACTACAACCTGGTCTCGATGAAGGTGGGTCCGCAGGGCGACCCGGTCGCGCGGCTGCTCGCGGCGATCGCGCGCTGCGGTGCGCATGCGGTCATCGTGCCGAGCAGAGAGCACATCTGGGCATCGCGGCGCGCGGTCACCGAGGTCTGCGACCTGGTCGTGGTCTGCGGGGACGGGGTCTGGGAACGCGGCTATCAGTGGCCGCGCTGGTTCGCCCGCTGATCCTTACCTCGCGCGTAATCGACTCCGTGACCGGTAGCGGGCAAGGTGGAGTCATCCGCATCGGAGCCTCCGGCGGATGACCGAAATACCTTCCAGCAGAGGATGATTCGCTATGTCGCAATATGAGGACGCGGTGGACCGGTACTTCACCGCGTGGAACGCCACCGACGATGACGTGCGCGCCAAGGCGGTGGCCGCCGCGTGGCTCGAGGACGGCTTCTACACCGATCCGCTGGCCGATGTCGCCGGTCACGAGCAGTTGGCCGCCGCCATCGGGGGAGTGCATCAGCAGTTCCCCGGTTTCGAGTTCCGGCAGCTCGGCGCGGTGGACGGCCATCACAACACCGCCCGGTTCTCCTGGGAGCTGGTCTCGGCGGCCGACGGGAGCGCGCCGGTCGCCGGAACCGATGTGATCACCCTGGCCGCGGACGGCCGCATCATCGGTGTGCACGGCTTCCTGGATCGGGTGCCCGGGGCGTAGTCCCGATATCGTGCCCGCACTCTGCCCGCCGTTCGGAGATCGCGTGGGGTAGCCGCTGGTCGCGGCCGGTACCGACGGTATCGAATACCATGACACCATGGCGGCCGCCGGTCGGAGTTCGCGTGGCACGCCCGTTGCGCCCGGACGCCCGCACCGAACGCTGGCGCGAGCATCGGGAGAAGGTGCGCGGCGAGCTCGTGGACGCCACTTTCGCGCGCTCGCCGAGCACGGCCCCGACGTCAGCATGGACGATATCGCAGATATCGGATGAATCTGGTTGCGCCTGTGGCGAACACGGTGCGACGACGGTGGCGGTGGGGCATGCTGGAGAGGGCGCCCTCGAAATCGAGCGCGCCCGATGAGCAGGGTGGGTGGTCAGCGTGGATGACGACGCCACGAGACAACACGATCTCGACGAATCCGCGATGGACGCGTACTCGCGCACCGTCATCACGGTGGCCGCGTCGGTAACCCCGCACGTGGCGAGCGTGCGAACCCGGCGGGGGAGCGGATCCGCGGTGGTCTTCACCGATGACGGATTCCTCTTGACCAACGCCCATGTCGTCGGCTCGACTGGCAGCGGCGATGTTGTCTTCGCCGATGGAGTGGAGTCGCGCATCGACGTTGTCGGCGTGGATCCGCTCTCGGATCTGGCGGTGCTGCGGGCCCGCGGCGGCGCTCCCGGTGCGGTCGTACTCGGTGATGCCGACAAGTTGGTCGTCGGTCAGTTGGTGGTCGCGGTCGGGAGCCCGTTGGGGTTGGCGGGCTCGGTGACCGCGGGCGTGGTGAGCGCGCTGGGGCGTGCGGTGCCGGTCGCCTCGCGGCGCGCCGGACGAGTGATCGAGGACGTGATCCAGACCGACGCCGCATTGAACCCGGGTAATTCCGGTGGCGCGCTGTCGGATTCGGTGGGGCGAGTGGTCGGCATCAATACCGCGGTCGCGGGAGTCGGTCTCGGCCTTGCGATTCCGATCAATGCGACCACGCGCCGCATCATCACCACTCTGCTGAAGGACGGTAGAGTTCGCCGCGCTTACCTAGGCCTTGTCGGCGTCCCCGCCCCATTGCCGGCCACGGTCGCCGCCCGCACCGGCCAGCAGGCGGGTGTTCGCATCGTCGAGGTGGTCCGCGGCGGTCCCGCCGACTACGCCGGACTCCGCCGCGGTGATCTCGTGCTCAGCGTCGCCCGTTCGGAAGTTGGTGACGCACAAGGCATCCAACGCCAGTTGTTCGGTGACGCGATCGGGGTGTCGATGCCGGTGACCGTGCTGCGCAACGGTGCCATGGTCGACGTCTTCGCCGTGCCTATCGAATTGACCGTGGACTGAGGTTCGGTCGTCTCCGCAGGACGATGTATCCGGCGGATGGCGGCCGTCCCGCGATTGCGCGATCCCTGTGGGGCAGCGTCAGCCGGTTACCGAGACCTGCTCAGGGGCCGGCTCGTGCCGCTGTGACCAGCGGGCGTCGACGACCAAACCGATGATGCCGATGGCGATCAGCGCTCCGGAGACCGCGAGCATGCCGGGATGGGTATTGCCGGTCAGCGCGTCGCCGAGGATGACGGTGCCGATGGTGCCCGGAAGGATGCCGATGATCGTGGCGATCAGATATGGCCAGAAGCGGATCGAGGACAGGCCGCAGCAGTAGTTGATCACCGAGAACGGGGCGAAGGCGATCAGGCGAAGCGAGCCGACGGCCAGCCAGCCGCGGCGTTCGAGGCGCTCGTCGATGGCACGGACCGCCGGGTGGGTGAGGTGCGCGGCGACTCGGTCGCGGTCGAGGGCGCGCACGAGCAGGATGGCCAGCGCCGCGCTGACCGTGGTGGCGGAGGCGGCCAAGACGATGCCGAGGGCCGGGCCGAACAGCACACCCGCGCTGACCGTCAGCACCGTGCGCGGCACCGGAGCCACCGTGACCAACGCGTGGACGACGAAGAACAGCAGCGGGAAGATCGGGCCGACGGAGGTGGCCCAGTCCTGCATCTGTTGCGGTGTCGGTAGCGGGACGAGCATGGCCGCGACGAACAGCGCCGCGCCGCCGACGAGCAGGGCGACGATACGTGGGTCGCGGATCAGCCTGGTCACCGCGCCAGGTTACCGGTTGGTAGTGGCGGCCAGGGAGAACCGGCTGCGTAGCTGCCGCTAGCATCAGAAGAAACGGGACGAATGCTCGTTAACTGATGTGCTCGCTGAGCTGGGCGAATGCAACGGTTTCGGACGCACACTGCGCGTGCGCCCGTGGTCGACTGGAAGAGGAACAGCAGCTATGCCGATTGCTTCAGAGCCGGTGCCCGATTACGCCGCATGGCGTAAGGGCGTGGCCGGGGTGCTGGCGAAAGCCCGCAGGGTCGACGTCGCCGAGCTTCCAGAGGAGCCCGAGAAGCTGCTCGAGGAGAAGACCTACGACGGTCTGACCATCGCCCCGCTGTACACCCGCGCGGACGAGCGGGCCGAACTGCCGCTACCCGGCGAATATCCGTTCGTACGTGGTCGCGACGCCACCCGGGACGTGCATCGCGGCTGGTACGTGAGTGCCTACGTCGGCGCACGCGACGGCGCCGCCGCGAATCGCGAACTCCTGGCCGGTCTCGAGAACGGGATCAGCGCACTGTGGCTCGGTGTCGGCGAGCGCGGTGTGCCGGTGGCCGAACTGCCGGCGGCGCTATCGGGCCTCCTGTTCGAGCTCGCGCCGTTGACCCTCGATGCCGGAAGCGCGGTTTCCGCTGCGGCACAAGAGGTCTTCGCGGCGCTCGACGGCTACCAGGTGGCCGACCGGTCCGGTATCCAGGTCGCACTCGGTGCGGCCCCGCTCACCAGTCGCTTCGCCGGAGCCGCCGATGTGGATCTGGCCGAGGCGGTCGCGCTGGCCGGGCAGGCGACGACGCGGTCGGAGACCGTCCGCGCGATCACGGTGGACGGCACCGTCTTTCACGACGCGGGCGCCTCGGACGCGCAGGAGCTCGGTGCGGCGGTCGCCGCGGGCCTGGCCTATCTGCGTGCGCTCACCGAGGGGCAGGACATCGCGGATGCCTTCGAGCAGTTGGCGTTCCGCTTCGCCGCGACCGACGACCAGTTCGCCACCGTCGCGAAATTCCGTGCGGCCCGCCAGCTCTGGGCTCGCGTCGCGCATGTGTGCGGAGCACCCGCCTTCGGCGACGCACCCCAGCATGCGGTGACCTCCGCGGCGATGATGACCCAGCGCGACCCGTGGGTGAACATGCTGCGCACCACCCTCGCCGCCTTCGGCGCGGGCGTCGGCGGCGCGGACACCGTGACGGTGCTGCCCTTCGATTCGGCGCTGCCGCCGGGCGAACTCGGCGTCTCGAAGTCGTTCGCGGACCGGATGGCTCGCAATACCCAGCTGCTGCTGCTCGAGGAGTCGCACCTCGGTCACGTGCAGGATCCGGGCGCGGGCTCCTGGTACGTCGAGGATCTCACCGCCGCGCTCGCCGCCAAGGCGTGGGAGTTCATGCAGGAGATCGAGGCGGCGGGCGGTTATTCGGCCGCGCTGGCGTCCGGTCTGCTCGCCGAGCGCATCGCGGCCACCAGGGCGGCGCGGGATGCCGATGTGGCACACCGCAAGACGGCGGTCACCGGCGTGAACGAATTCCCGAATCTGGCCGAGCAGCCGCTGACGGACACGGCGCGCCAGGCCGGGCAGGTGGCTCGCTATGGTGCGGCGTTCGAGGCGCTGCGCAACCGCTCGGATGCCTACCTCGCCGCCAACGGTGCTCGCCCGCGTGCGCTGTTGGTTCCGCTCGGGACGGTGGCCGAGCACAATGTGCGGGTCACGTTCATCGCGAATCTGCTGGCCTCGGGCGGTATCGAGTCGATCAACCCCGGTCCGCTGGAGATCGCCGGAATCGGTGCGGCGGCAACGGAATCCGGTGCCACAATCGCGGTGCTATGCGGTTCGGACAAGCGCTACGGCGTTGTGGCCGGCGCGGCGGTCGACCAGTTGCGTGCCGCCGGGATCGAGACAGTGCTGCTGGCCGGCGCCGAGCAGGCGGTCGCCGACCTGAGCGGTGCGCAGCGCCCGGACGGATACCTCGCGGCCCGCATCGACGCGGTCGCGGCGCTGTCCGGCCTGCTGGAGAAAGTGGGAGCCTGATGACACTGAGTGATATCGATAAGCCAGGTGAAATCGAGCACATCATCGGTAGTTTCGCCGACGTGCCGCTGGCCGAGCGGCCGGCGGAGCCCGCCGAGGTGAACGCCGCGCAGGTCGATGCGTACGTGAGCGCGGCTGCCGAGGCGAACAACTACACCCCCGAACAGCTGGTGTGGTCCACGCCCGAAGGCATCGAAGTGCCACCGGTTTTCACCAAGGCCGATCGGGATGCCGTTGCGGCCGAAGGGTATCCGCTGGACAGCGTCCCCGGTATCGCGCCGTTCGTGCGCGGACCGTACCCGACGATGTATGTGAACCAGCCGTGGACCATCCGCCAGTACGCAGGCTTCTCCACCGCCGCGGACTCGAACGCCTTCTACCGCCGCAATCTGCAGGCGGGCCAGAAGGGCCTGTCGGTCGCCTTCGACCTGGCGACGCACCGTGGCTACGACTCCGACCACCCGCGTGTGCAGGGTGACGTCGGCATGGCCGGTGTCGCCATCGATTCCATCCTCGACATGCGTCAGCTCTTCGACCACATTCCGCTGGATCAGGTCAGTGTGTCGATGACCATGAACGGCGCGGTGCTGCCGATCCTGGCGCTGTATGTCGTCGCGGCCGAAGAGCAGGGCGTCGCGCCGGAACAGCTGGCCGGAACCATTCAGAACGACATTCTGAAGGAGTTCATGGTCCGCAACACCTACATCTATCCGCCCAAGCCCTCGATGCGGATCATCTCCGATATCTTCGCCTACGCCAGCGCGAAGATGCCGAAGTTCAACTCGATCTCCATCTCCGGCTACCACATTCAGGAGGCCGGAGCCACGGCCGACCTGGAACTGGCCTACACCCTCGCCGACGGCGTCGAGTACATCCGCGCGGGTATCGCCGCGGGCATGGAGGTCGACAAGTTCGCACCGCGACTGTCGTTCTTCTGGGCCATCGGCATGAACTTCTTCATGGAGGTCGCCAAACTCCGTGCGGGACGGCTGCTCTGGAGCGAACTGGTCGCGAAGTTCGAGCCGAAGAGCGCGAAATCGCTGTCGCTGCGGACACATTCGCAGACCTCCGGCTGGTCGCTCACCGCACAGGACGCCTACAACAATGTGGCGCGCACCTGCATCGAGGCGATGGCCGCGACCCAGGGCCACACCCAGTCGCTGCACACCAACGCCCTCGACGAGGCGCTGGCGTTGCCGACGGACTTCTCCGCGCGCATCGCCCGCAACACCCAGCTGCTGATCCAGCAGGAGTCCAATACGACGCGGCCGATCGACCCATGGGGCGGTTCGTATTACGTCGAGTGGCTGACCCACCAGCTGGCCAACCGTGCCCGTGCGCATATCGCCGAGGTCGAGGCACACGGTGGTATGGCGCAGGCGATCGGCGAGGGCATTCCGAAGCTGCGCATCGAGGAGGCCGCCGCTCGTACCCAGGCGCGCATCGACACCGGCCAGCAGCCGGTGATCGGTGTGAACAAGTACCAGGTGGAGGAGGACCAGCAGGTCGAGGTCCTCAAGGTCGAGAACTCACGGGTGCGCGCCGAGCAGATCGAGAAGCTGCAACGCCTTCGGGCCGAACGTGATTCGGCCGAGGTCGAGCGCGCTCTTGCCGAGTTGACCCGCGCGGCAGCGTCCTCGGAGGGCGGCATGGAGAACAACCTCCTCGCGCTCGCCATCGACGCCGCGCGCGCCAAGGCCACCGTCGGGGAGATCTCCGATGCGCTGGAGCAGGTGTACGGCCGCCACCAGGCCGAAATCCGTACGCTCTCCGGTGTGTACCGCGACGAGGCCGGGAAGGTGACCAATATCAGCAAGGCGATCGAACTCGTCGAGGAGTTCGCCGACGCGGAAGGCCGTCGGCCGCGCATCCTGGTCGCCAAGATGGGCCAGGACGGGCACGACCGAGGTCAGAAGGTGATCGCCACGGCCTTCGCCGACCTCGGCTTCGACGTCGACGTGGGCCCGCTGTTCCAGACCCCGGAAGAGGTGGCGCAGCAGGCGGCCGATAACGACGTGCACGTCGTCGGTGTGTCCTCGCTGGCGGCAGGCCACCTCACGCTGGTGCCGGCCCTGCGGCAGGCACTGGCCGATGTCGGGCGACCCGACATCATGGTCATCGTCGGCGGTGTCATCCCGCCCGGTGACTTCGAGGAGCTGTACGCGGCCGGTGCGGCGGCGATCTTCCCGCCCGGCACCGTGATCGCCGACGCCGCGATCGACCTGCTGAAGAAGCTCGCTTCGGAACTGGGTCACGAGATCGGTGGCGGCAGCGCCGAATGAATGCAGCATCGCGCAGCGATTCGATGGGCGGTGGTGGTCGGGCGACGGGTGGGCGTCCGCGCGCCATTGATGTAGACGCACTCGCAGCGGCGGTCCGCTCCCAGGAGCGGGCCGCCTTGGCGCGGGCGATCACTCTGGTCGAGTCGACCAGGGCCGACCATCGGGAGCTGGCACAGCGACTGCTGCTGCAACTGACCCCGCCCACCGATACGGTCACCTCGAATCGGGTCGGTATCACCGGTGTTCCGGGCGTCGGCAAATCGACATTCATCGACGCGCTCGGCATGGACCTGATCGGCAAGGGTCACCGGGTCGCGGTGCTGGCGGTCGACCCGTCCTCCACCCGCACCGGTGGGTCGATCCTCGGCGACAAGACGCGCATGGCGCGACTGTCGTTGGAGCGCAACGCCTACATCCGTCCCTCGCCGACCGCGGGCACCCTCGGCGGTGTGGCCAAGGCGACCCGTGAGACCATCGTGCTGCTCGAGGCCGCGGGCTATGACGTGATCCTGGTGGAGACGGTCGGCGTCGGCCAGTCCGAGGTGACGGTCGCGAATATGGTCGACGTCTTCTGCTTCCTCACCCTGGCCCGCACCGGAGATCAGTTGCAGGGCATCAAGAAGGGCGTGCTGGAACTCGCCGATCTGGTCGCGGTCAACAAGGCCGACGGCAAACACGAGATCGAGGCAAAGGCCGCGGCCCGCGAACTGGCCGGGGCGCTGCGCCTCATCCACCCGCACGACGCGCTCTGGCGGCCACCGGTGCTCACCATGAGCGGGCTGGAAGGCCATGGCCTGGACAAGTTCTGGGACACGGTCCTCGAACACCGCCGGGTGCTCACCGAGGCGGGTGAATTCGCGGAGAAGCGCCGTCGCCAACAGGTCGATTGGACCTGGACCATGGTGCACGATCAGTTGCTGCGTCGCCTCGCCGAGAACCCGAATGTGAAAGCGATTCGCGCGCAAGTGGAGAAGCAGGTGCGTGATGGGACGCTGACTGCGGCGTTGGCTGCGGAGCAGATTCTGGACGCGTTCGACAGCTGAGCGGGGCCGGTGGCGGCAGCCCCGACCAGCTGGCGCTCTGCCGCGCCGAAACTGCCACCGACTGGGCCTATCTGAGCCCACCCGCCGAATTGCTGCCGGGGGAGCGGACCGGTGTCTACCGCCTCGGTGCGGACGAACTCCGCACCCGAGACGACGGTGTCTCGACCATCTCCATGGAGGACTTCGCGGTCGCGCTCCTCGACGAAGCCGAGCGCCCCACCCACCGCCGAACCCGCTTCACCGTCGCGTCCGCCTGAATCAAGTGATGCCGAACAGGCGGGCGGCATTGCGGTAGCAGACCTGTTGGAGCCAGGCGTCGCCCAGGTCGAGACGTTCGAGTGCGTAGATCGAATGTCCATAGGAGTACGGAATATTCGGGAAGTCGCTGCCGAACAGGATCCGGTCGCTGAAGTAGCGCAACCTATCGCGCTCCGAGGTGGGGAAGGGTGCGGTGGCCTCGGTGAAATCGGTCCACACCATGGTCGTGTCGAGGTGTACGCCCGGGTAATCCTGTGCCAGATCGAGGAACTCGGAATATTCGGGTGTGCCCATATGTGCGATGATCAGCCGCAGATGCGGAAAGCGTTGCAGCAGACCGGCAATGGGTTCCGGACCGGTGTATTCACCGGCTGCCGGGCCAGAGCCGCAATGGATCAGCACCGGTATCCGGGCGTCCTCGATCATGCCCCACACCGGATTCAGCAGCGGGTCGCCGGGATGGAAATCGCCGACCTGCACATGGACCTTGAACACCCGCGCTCCGCGCTCGATCGCCGCCTCCACGTAGCTGGCTGCGTGGTGTTCGGGATAGAACGTCGCGGTGTGCAGGCAATCCGGGGTGCGCGCGGCGAAGTCGGCGGTCCATTCGTTGAGCCACGCCGCCATATCCGCTTTGTGCGGGTACACCAGCGAGGTGAAGGCGCGAACACCGAAGCCGCGCAACGTCTTCAACCGGACCTGTTCATCGTCGCGGTAGGCGATGGGCCACTCCCGGCCGACCAGCGGACCGGCCGAATCGAAGTACGCCCACACCTTGGCCATTACCTGCTCCGGCATGAAATGGGTATGGACGTCGATGATTCCGGGCAGATCGAGCCGGGTGCGGAAGTCGGCGAGATAAGTATTGTCGTCGCTGTCGCCGATCATCGAGCGTCCTCCTGCGGATAGACCGAGCGGGCGAAATCGCCGACCCTGGTGATCAGCCGATCGAAGAACACGTCCGGGTCGGTGCCGATCACGATGTCGGCGTTGGGTTCCCGCCCCCACATGCCCGCCCAGTCCGCCACCGTGGTGGCTCGGGTGAGGGTGCCGCGGAGTTCGACGTCGACCGTCGCGGGTCGCGTGCCGGCGAGTCCGGGATCCAGTGCGACGGCCGCGGCGAACGGGTCGTGCATATGTGCGAGATAGCCCTGGTCATAGAGCTTGTGGAAGTCGAAGTAGAACCGCACCGCATCGGTGAAGTGGCGCACGATGGGATTGCTCGTGGTCGACCTGGCCTCCGGCGGGTCTGTCTCCGAAACCATCTCGACGGGAAGGCTTTTCGCGCGTTCGGCGAGTTGTGCCACATGCTCGGGCCGCATTTCGATGGTCTCGGTGATATCGAGTGCGCATACGAGCGGTCGCCGCTCGGCCGGTGCGGCGGAGAAGGCGTCGAAGACCTCCTTGGCCGCTTCCGGGTCCACGTGCACATTCCATTCATTGGTCGGGGTGGTGTTGCCGGGATGATTGAACGCCCCGCCCATGATCACCAGCCGTCGCAGCAGCAGCGGTAGCCGCGGCTCGAGCCGCAGGGCGAGTGCCAGATTGGTCAGTGGGCCGGTGCAGAGTCCGATGATCTCGCCCGGTGCCTCGCGCACCAGGTCGACCCACATCTGCGCGGCGGATCGATCCGAGAGCGAGCGCGCGGATTCCGGCAATTCCGCGTAGCCGACCCCCTGCGGCCCGTGCGTGTCCTCGGTGGTGCGCAACGGGATTGCCAGGGGTTCGGCGGCGCCGAGCGCGACCTCGATGTTGGGGGCTCGGCATACATCCAGCCAAGCCAGGTTGTTCGCCGCCACCCGCGGGGCGGGCACATTGCCCGCGGTGGCGGCGATCCCTACGATCTCGGCTTCCGGGGAGGCGAGCAGATACAGCAGCGCGAGTGAATCATCGATCCCGGTATCGACGTCCATGATGATCCTTTGCCGCACCGGTCGAGCCTAGCGAGCCGGTCTCGCCGGTTCGTTCCAGACCCGCCGACGGCTCAGTACGTCGGGAGTACGTAGTCGTCGGTGTTGGACATCATCTTGAGCATCAGCGGCCGCATCAGCCGCGAGGTCATCAGCTTCATGCTGGTGCGCGCCATCCGCGTGCCGAGGCGCGAGGTGGGCAGCATCATCTTGATGCCGCCGCCGGGCAGTTCCTTGGCCTTGTCGAGGAATGGCGTGACGATCTCCTCATAGCGGGTCAGCGCCGTCCGGAGATCATTCGGCGCGGCGGCGATTTCACCGGCCAGGACATACGCGCCGACAATCGCCATGGCGGTGCCCATACCGGTCATCGGGGAGCCGCAGAAGCCGGAATCACCGAGCAGGGTGACCCGGCCGGTGGACAGCGACGGCATATCGACGCGAGCCAGCATGTCGAAGTAGAAGTCCGGGGTCGTGGTCATCGCGTCGAGCACGGCCGGTGTCTCCCAGCCCGCCTCGGCCAGCATGTCGTGGATGAGCCGCTGCTGTGCCGCCACATCGCGGCGCAGCGCCGGATCGGCCTCGGTGCGCATGGTGACGATCGCCTTCGAGGTGGCCGGATCGGCATCCGGGCGAATCGCGACCGCGGCGCTGGGCACGGTGTGCATCTTGAACCAGCCCGGTTCGGTCCCGGCGGGCGTCGGCATGGTGAAGAAGGACATGTAGCCGCCGAGGTAGGTGACGAACTGTTCCGCCGGCCCGAAGGCCAGCTGCCGCGTCGCGGAGTGCACGCCATCGGCGCCGACGACCAGGTCGAAGCGTTCGGTGCGACCGGACGCGAACGTGACATCGACCCCGGCGTCGTCCTGAGTCAGCGCCTGGATCCATTCGCCGTAGCGGTAGTCGAGCTCGCCCGCCGCGCTGGCGACTTCGGTGAGCAGCACCTGATTCAGATCGCCGCGGGTGATCTCGATATCGGCTACCGGACCCTTGCCGTCGAACATCTCCGCCGGCATGCGGACGAATTCCCGGCCGTTCTCCTCGACATAGGCCATGCCGCGCTCGTCGAGTTGGTATTTGCGGATACCGGGCATGAGCCCCATCCGCTCGGCCACCTCGCGACTGGGTCCGCGCAGGTCGACTGCCTGTCCGCCGGGACGCGGCGCGGCGGCGCGCTCGACAACAGTGGTTCGGATGCCCGCGCGCAGCAGTTGCAGCGCGACGGCGTTACCCGCGATGCCGCCGCCGCTCACCAGGACGTGGAGGGAGTTGCTTGTGCTCATGACCGGGGCCAATCTGTAGAACGAATGTGTTAGACAAATGTTTAACACACGGTTGGCACGGGCGTCTAGTACGAATGTCTCAGACGAGTGTAGGCTGAGGTCATGGGAAACCGTGAAGACCTCTTGGCGGGAGCGCGCAAGGCCATCATCGAACGCGGCGTCGCGAAGACGACCGCCCGCGATATCGCCGCCGCGGCGGGGGTGAGCCTGGCCGCGATCGGCTACCACTTCGGCTCCAAGGATCGGCTGATCACCGAGGCGCTGGCCGAGGCGCTCGGCACCGATATCGGCGACCGGATGGACGCGCTGGTCCGCGACGGCAGCGGTCAGCCGCAACTGGAGGCATTCGCGCATCTGTGGAACGGCATGCCGCAGATCTTCGAGGACAACCGCGAAGGCATGCTGGCGAGTCTGGAGAATCTGGTGCGCGTCGCGCGTACACCGGAGTCGCAAACGTATATGGCCGAAAGCCTCTCCGGCGCTTATGCAGACCTCGGCCGCGCCGTGCGGGAAGCGCATCCCGACCTCGATGAGGACACCGCTCAGGCGATTGGGGAGCTGTACTTCGTATTGACCCAGGGACTCGGCATCCTGTGGACGATCACCCGTGGCGGCAACCTCCCGGACGGCGCGCGACTGGCCAAGGCCATAGCTGCCTTGGCCGGCGATTCCTGACGACTCAGGACCGATCCGGTTCCAGTCCGGCCGGGATACGCTGCAGCTGCAGCACCGAAAGTGCCAGTACGGCGAGTGCGAGCACCCCGAGCCCGATCCACTCCCGCGAGCGGCTCGGCGAGTTCACTCGTGGACCGGCACAGGTTGGTATCCACGGTTCGGGATCCGTCCGCAGCGGTGGTGTCGATGAGGGGTCATGCCGCCACGCGGATTACCTATCGCGCGGGGAGAGGCCAGGCGGGTCGGTCCGCGCCGTATCGCGGTGCGGGCCAGGTGTAGTCGGGGTACTCGGCGAGCGCCGGTGCGGCAGTGGTCACCCTGCCGTGCGTGATCGCCGCCATCGGGCTCGGCATCGCGGCCTGCGGGTGGCGCGGCGTGCGGCCGGGTACGTGCAGAAGCCAGGACGCGGTGCGCGCCAGCGCGACTCGGACGTCACGTCCGATGCCGTCATACGCGCGGGCGACGAGCGCATCGATTACGCCGGCGGCGAGCAGATAGCCGGAGGCGTGGTCGAGGGCCTGCGCGGGCAGCGCCCCCGGCACAGCGGGTGCGCCCTCGACGATCGAGATACCGGTCGCGGCCTGCACGATGCTGTCGAAGCCGCGCCGCTCGCCCCACGGGCCGGACTCGCCCCAGGCGGAAACCCGACCGTGCACAAGGCCGGGACGCGCGGCGGCGGTGAGTCCGGTATGGGCCAACGCACCGGGCCGATAGCCGGTGATCAACACATCGGCCGAGGCGAGCAGGTCGTTGACCAGCGGCAGCTGCGTGCGCAGATCCAGCAGCGTGGAGCGCTTGCCCTGGCAGGTGTCGTGGTACTGCCACGGGATCTCGGGCAGCTGCGGCGGATCGATCCGCAGCACCTCGGCGCCGAGTAGCGCGAGCGTTCGGGTCGCCACCGGTCCGGCGAGCACCCGGGTCAGATCGAGCACCCGGACACCGCGCAACGGCTGCAACGGCGCCGCGCCGACCGGCAAGCCGATCTCGCCGCGATCGGCCCGGGTCTCGATCGCCACCAGCGGCCCCGATGCGGCCGCCTCACCCTGTGGGCTCGCGGCCCACTCCTGTTCGGTGCGCACCTGCACGGCGATGGCGCCGTGCGCGGCCGCCAGCTCCTCGATATCGCTGGCTCGGCGCATCGCCATCTGCGCGACCGCCAGATCGACGGGTGCGTCATCGGGTAGTCCGAGCGACGCCAGCAACCTGGCGCGATGGTGCGGATAGTTGGCGTGCGTGCGGACCCAGCCGTCGAAGGTGGGGAAGAACCCGGACAGATCGGCGAACAGCGTGGCGGGCGCACCGCCGATACGCAGCAGGCGCTCACTGGAGAACGCCGCGGTGATCCGATCTGGATCCAGCCGGTGCCGCACGGGATTCAGCTGGTGCGCGTCTCGTATTCGGTTCGCCGCCGCCGTCACCGCGGCCACCGATCCGGCGGCCAGCGCCCAAACCGGCAGTGTCGCAGCCAAACAGCTGCCCGGATCGGCGGAAGGGGGAGCATCGGAGGGGGTGACACCGACTCCGGCTTCGTAGTCGCGGACCAGCTGTTCGTGCGCAATCACCACACCCAGAGTAATAGTCTGCGCGCGGTGGCCGGTGATCGCTCTCGGTGGCGGCCGGTGTCGATTCGCTCACGTGTCGCGGGCCCGCGCATCGGTGCGGGGCTAATGCGGAATTTCTGTTTGGAACGGGTGCGCCCCCGTCCGCCGCGGCCTAGGGTCGGTGCCATGACGCCGCTTCAGCGTTACATCGCCGAAGAAATCGCCACCGATCATGCCGACGGCCTGCTCGGCCGGCGCGAAGCGCTACGCCGACTCGGCCTGCTCGGCATGGGCGCTCCCGCCGCCGTCGCGCTGCTGGCGGCCTGTTCCAGTGGCGGCGAACCGTCGAGTTCCGGACCGACGGCCAGTGGCTCGACGCCGTCCGGCTCGGCCGCGCCGGCACCGCCGGGCGTGAGTGACGCCGTGCCCGCCACCGCGATCACCTTCGCCGGGCCGGCCGCCCGCACGTTGCAGGCCGCGTGGGCGGCCGCGCCGCAGCCGCGCGGCAGTGTGCTCGTCATTCACGAGAACAAGGGACTCACCGACCATATCCGTTCGGTGACAGGGCGTTTCGCGGGTGCCGGCTATTCCGCGCTGGCCGTGGACCTGCTGTCCGAACTCGGCGGCACCGCCGCGTTCACCGATCCGGCCGCGGCCACCGCCGAACTCGGCAAGATCGCGCCGGAGCAGTTCATCGGCGATCTGCAGGCCGGGATCGCGGAGTTGGAGCGCCGGGTGCCGGGTAAGAAGGTCGGCGCCACCGGGTTCTGCTTCGGCGGCGGTCTGGTCTGGCTGCTGCTGGCGGCCGGCACGGCGAATCTCGCGGCGGCGACACCGTTTTACGGTCCGTTCCCGGAGAACGGTGACCTGTCCGGCGCCAAGGCCGCGGTGCTCGGGATCTACGCCGCCAAGGACGAGCGGGTGATTGCTTCGCGCCCCACCGCGGAAGCGGCGCTGGACCGCGCTGGACTCACCCATGAGATCTACGTCGCCCCGAACGCGGACCACGCCTTCTTCAACGACACCGGCCCCCGCTACAACCCCACCGCCGCCGCCGAGGCCTGGCGTCGGGTCCTGGACTGGTACGGCGAGTATCTCGACTGAAACGCACCGGTGGCAGCACCGATAACGGTGTCGGGGGTGGGACTTTCGACGGAGAAGGAGATCGTTGTGGGTAGAGCCATCGTCGGGACGGACTGGCTGCGGGTGCTGCGGGCGCATAGCGCGCCGCGCCACCAGCTGCTGTGTTTCCCGCCGGGCGGGGGCGCGGTCACCGTATATCGCGCACTGGCCGAGCGGATCGACGGTGGCGTCGCGGTCGTGGCCGTGCAGTATCCGGGTCGGCAGGACCGGCTCGGTGAACCCGCGATCGATGACATGGACGCCCTCGTCGATCGGATTGTGGAGGAGGTGCTGGATCAGGGCCCGGTGCAGCAGCTTTCACTATTCGGTCACAGCATGGGCGCGACGGTGGCCTTCGAAACCGCACGCCGTCTGGAGCGTAAAGGTCAGCCGATCACGACGCTGTTCGTATCCGGCCGTCCCGCACCGACTTTCGTCGAGGAGCGCCGACTGCACCTCGGCTCCGACGACGACCTGATCGGCGATCTGGAGCGGCTGGCAACCGATCCCGCGTCGGTCAAGATCCTGCGTGATGAACCCGGCCTCGCGGAACTGGTGCTGCCCGCGGTGCGCAGCGACTACCAGGCCATCGAGACCTACCGCTATCGCGAGGGCGCCCCGTTGTCCTGTGACGTCTCGGTCTTGGTCAGCACCGACGACCCCACGATGACTCCGGGGCAGGGCGAGCAGTGGCGCGAGCACACGAGCGGCGCCTTCGAGCACGCGGTCTTTCCTGGCGGGCACTTCTATCTCGATGACAAGGTCGCCGAGGTCGCCGACCTCATCGCCCGCACCCTCCACACATAGCCCACCCAGGACACCACCACACACACCGCGACCAGGGTGCGCACCAAACCCAACGCGCCCTCCGGATAGATGACTCCGGTCAGGTAGTGGTCGATGAACCCACTCGACGGGAGCCCGGCCATACCCGCTCGATGTCGCGCCCAATTCTCCAAATAGGTGAGCGGGCAATCGAATCCGATCAGGACCGTGCTGAACCCCCACCCGAAGGCGATCAGGTGCAGCCAAATGGTGCGCGGCCACCGCCACGCCAGAAACCCGCCCACCACCACATACGCCACGAACGCGAAATGCGCGATGGCGGTGGCGTCGGCGAGCAGGCGGTACAGCATATGCCCAGGGTAGTCGCGTGCCGTGGCGCTGGGCATCAGCACAAAGATTGTGTGGGTCTCAGCCCAAATATTCGGACTCGAGGACCAGGTCGGCGAGCAATGACTGGTACTCGACATGCGTCTTGTGCTCGACGGTTCGCCACTCGGTGCCCTCGCGCTCGTGCATGTAGTGCCGATATCCCGGTGCGCCGGGCACCTTGATGTTGTCGGCGACCACGATCGAACCCGGGTGCAGCCAGCCGGCCGCCATAATCGTCCGCAAGTCCGGCAGGTATGCGGTCTTTTCATGGTCGATGAAGACGAAATCCAATGCGCCGTCCGCGAATCCGTATTCGGTGGCGAGCCGCCGCATAGTATCGCCACCATCGCCGATCTTGCCGACCACGACGCTGACCCGGTCGGCCAGGCCCGCATGTTCGATGACGGCGCGGGCGATTTCGGCGTTGGCGGCGCTGGCCTCCACCGACACCAGGCGCGCACCTGGTGGCATGGTGTGGCCGGTGCGCACCGCGCTGTAGCCGCAGTACGCGCCCAGCTCGAGCAGCAGGCTCGGATCGGCGCGGCGGACCGCGGCATCGAGGAGCAGACCCTTTTCGTCGCCTACGTTCATGAGCATGCTGCGGTTTCGGGCGAAATCGTCGATGGCGTCGATGACACCGGCCGGATCGCCCTTGGCGGCATGGGCGAGGACGTGATCGCGCAGGGCCTGTTCCCGGCCGTCGCCTACCTGGCCGGTGCGCAGCACACTGCGACTGCCGAGCGCGAAACGAATATTCGACCAGCGCAGAAACGGCATCCGATCACGTATTTGGGCCCCGAGCCCACTCTTCTTCGCCATACAGGCGATTCTGCCGCCCCACCCGAGGCCACGGCGGTTCGCCGCGCCCGAACCCGGCAGTCGGCTGTCCGGTTTACCAGGGGGCGGGCTGGTAGTCCTTGAGGAAGCAGCCGTAGAGGTCGGTGCCGGTCTCGCCCTGGACGATCGGGTCGTAGACGCGGGCCGCGCCGTCGACCAGGTCGAGCGGGGCGTGGAAGCCCTCATCCGCGAGCCGAACCTTGGTGAAGTGGGGGCGTTCGTCGGTGATCCAGCCGGTGTCGACGGCGGTCATCAGGATCGAATCCTCTTCGAACATCTCCCGCGCGCTGGTGCGGGTCAACATATTCAGCGCGGCCTTGGCCATATTGGTGTGCGGATGGCCCGCGCCCTTGTACGCGCGGGAGAACTGGCCCTCCATGGCGGAGACGTTGACCACGTATTTGCGGCGGGCCCCGGCTGCGGCCATGGTCGGGCGCAGCCGCGAGACCAGGATGAACGGCGCGACCGAATTGCACAGCTGGACTTCGAGCAGTTCGGTCGGATCCACCTCGGCCACGGTCTGCACCCAGCTGTTGGTATGCGCCAGATCCGGCACCAGACCACCGGCATCGATCGCGATACCGCGCGAAATGCGTTCCGGCGTAGCCGATCCCGCGACCAGTGCGAGTTCGGCGACGTCGGCGGAGGTCAGGGTCGGCGTCAGGGAGGCGGTGAGCGCGGTGGGGTGCGCCTGCATGGTCTTGCCGAAGGCGACCACATCCGGCAGCACGCCCGCGGGCAGCGGACCGGATTCGGCATCGACCAGCGCGCTGTACGCGCCGGGGGAGCGCCGCACGGTCTGGGCGGCATTGTTGATCAGAATATCCAGCGGTCCCTGTGCCGCGACATCGTCGGCGAGCGCGACGACCTGCGCCGGATCGCGCAGGTCGATACCGACGATGCGCAGCCGGTGCAGCCAGTCGGCGCTGTCGTCCATGGCGGCGAAGCGGCGGATGGCATCGTTCGGGAACCGCGTGGTGATGGTGGTGTGCGCGCCGTCGCGCAGCAGCCGCAGTGCGATATACATGCCGATCTTGGCGCGACCGCCGGTCAGCAGCGCGCGCCGCCCGCTGAGATCGGTACGGGCGTCCCGCTTCGTGTGGCTACTCGCGGCGCAATCCGGGCACAGCTGGTGGTAGAACGCGTCGACGCGGGTGTAGCGCTGTTTGCAGATGTAGCAGGGCCGCGGCCGGATCAGCGTGCCCGCGCTGGCGCCCGCGGCATTCGAGCTCAGCGGAATACCCGCGGTCTCGTCATCGATCCGATTCGGCGATCCGGTCGCGGTCGACGCGACCACCGCACGATCGGCTTCGGCGACCGCGTCCCTGGCCTCGACTCGCCTGCGCTGCTTGAGCTTCTTGAACATGTGGCCGACCGCGCGCTGCACGGCGATCGAATCGGGATCGTCCCTGTCCAACTGCCCGGCCTGGTCGAGCACCCGCAGGCAGATCGCCAACTCATCGGGGTCGATGACCCGGTCGCTCGGCGCTGGTGCGGTAATCGTCGACGCGGTGTTCTCGGCCATCGGAATGCGGGTTTGTCCTTCGTGAACAGGGAGGTTGACCCACCCATTGTCGCATTCGAGGTGCTGACCGGTCGGCGCGGGCGGGCCGACGCCGACCGGACGCCGGTTATTTGCGCAGCTTGCTCATTGTCGAGTTGGCGGTCTTCTTCAGCAACTCGGTGGCCTCGGCGGCGCTGAGGATCTTTCCCGGAGACTTCGACGAGCTGGAGGAGTACTGCGACCAGCTGATGTGATAGGTCGTCCAGCCATCGCGCACGGCCACGGAGACGTCGGCCGTCGGATCGTCGGCCTTGTGCTTGCCGGTGATCAGGTACGCCTGGTCGCCGAGCCCGGAGATCTTGTCGATCTTCGCGTCCTTGCCGTATTCGGTCTGTGACCAGGTCTCATAGGTCGCGGTGAATTCCGGGCCCGGGTTGGTCTGCTTGTGCACCTGGGCGCTGGTGTAGATGGCGGCGTAGTCGTACTTCTCGGTCGACCCCGACGGCGTGAAGCGGACATCGCAACCCATAGAATCGACCGCGGCGTGCTTGGAGCCCTTGTGCTTGGGGTAGGTGTCGCCCGAGGAATCGCTCTTCGAGAGCGCGAAGCCCGCGCTCGTATATGGCGAGGTGTCGGTGAGGTCGCAGAGATTGTCGACGTATTTGTAGCCGCGCAGGTCGGCGTCCGTGCTGATATCGGCCTTGCCCGCATCGAAGGCACCGATCGCGAACATGGCTCCGGCCCAGACCGCGGAGGTGACCACGATCGCGCCGAGTGCCCAAAGCCAGCCCTTGCCACCGGATTTGGGTGGCTGCGGGTATCCGGGTGGCGGTTGCTGGAAGCCTGCCTGCTGGAACCCCGGCTGTTGGAAACCCGGCGCGGGTTGCTGGAACCCTGATTGCTGGAATCCCGGCGCTGACTGTTGGAATCCCGCTTGCTGGTACCCGGGCGCAGGCTCCTGCTGGAATCCTGGCGCGGGCTGCTGCTGGAACCCGGGCTGCTGGAACCCGGGCTGCGGATATCCCGGTGACGACTGCTGATACCCCGGCTGCTGATACCCGGTCCCGGATTGATAGCCGGCGGGCGCGGCCCCGGGCTGATCGAATGACTGCCGCAGAATCGTCGGATCAGCGGGCTGCTGCACTGCGCCGGCCGATTGCCCCGCAGCGCCGACCTGCTGGTCCGCGGCCGGCACTCCCGGCTGCGGTGGCAACTGACCCGGCTGCCCGACCATCGTCGGATCCGATTGTGAATACTGCGGCCCCTGTGGCGCCTGTTCGCGCGCCCACCAGGCGTCGTTGGGTTGATTGTGTTGTTCCCCCGGTCCGGTCATGGCCCGCAAAGTACCATCTCGCCCGATTTCCCGGCCAGCTGAGTTGACCACGGCTGGTGAGACTTACGCGCCGATCAGCCGATCGTGCACAGGACCGCAGGCGCGGATCACCTCCGGTCGCAATTCGGCCGCTGGTCGGTGGAGGCCACCAGCCGCACGGCCCGTCGCGGTTGGGATGCCAACTCGCGCAACGTGATTCCGACGTGATCGAGATTCGGACCGGCGACGGCGGTGAACGAGGCGATCCGGGTATTGGCGCGCGGATCGCAGACCGCCTCCCAGATCTGCACCGCACGGCGCCACCCCGGACGAGCTCGAGCCGATCGTCGTCGAGTACGGACGAACCTGCACGTAGTAAATGGATTCGGCGCGAGTTCGACTTCTTCGAGGACCTCGATGGTCGATCGTCCGGAGGGTTGAGATCGAGCGAAGGCTAGTCCGGCTCGTGATACCAGCCCACGCATCGCACCGGGGATGAGTGCCGCCATTTCACGTACGCGGCGAGAATCAACTGGGCACCTACGCCGACCTCGGCGAGGCTCGCCGCGGCCTGGTCAATGCAATCGTCTCGTATCTCCAGCACGGCCGCCCTGCCGACTGAGGGCGCCTTCCGGCCCAGGTCCGAGTGGTCTCGGACTCTATTCTGTAGTACCGTCCATACATATGTCCACCGGAATCGAAGCTACCCGGCGGCGGCTGACCGAGAAGCAGGCCGACACCGTCGATCGCCTGACTGTCGCGGCGGTGGAAGTACTGGCCCGCGAAGGGTATTCGGGCACGTCGATACGGCTGGTCGCCTCAGCGGCAGGTGTCGGCACGGCCACCGCCTACACGTATTTTTCGTCCAAAGAACATTTGATCTCGGAGGTGTACTGGCGGCGCCTGACCGCCATGCCAGTTCCCGATATGGCGGGCCTGGACGAGGTCCCCCGCGTGATCGCGGTGCTGCGACAGGTGTCGATGCTGGTGGCGGATGAGCCCGCGCTGGCAGGGGCTGTCAGCAACGCGTTGCTCGGTGACGATCCTGATGTGAAGCATCTGCGTGTGCGTATCGGCACCGAGATTCGTAGTCGGCTCGCGACGGCCCTCGCCGCAGAGGATCGGGAAAGCCTCGACATGCTCGAGCTGCTGTACGCCGGTGCGCTGCTGCAGGGCGGGATCGGGCTGCTGTCCTACGAGCAGGTCGCCGATCTGTTGCAGGCGTGCGCTCGCCGGCTGTTCGGCTGACGCGGGCAAAGCGTATCGCGCCGGTGCGCGTCCCCGCTCCCAGCAGTACCGCGCCCAGCACCATGACCGGTTTGGACGGTCGCAGCCGCGCCATCCGAGAACCACCGCACCGCACTATTGTCCAACTCCATGCCTCGTCGAATTGCTGTCGTGCTGACGGATTTCCGCGACCGCTCAGGCCCGCGCGGCCGGTGAAGCTCACCTTGTCGATATCTGAATTCACCAGGGCAGCACCGGTTTCCCCGTCGCCGTGCAGTACCTGGACGACCTCCTCGGGCACGCCCGCCTCGGGCAGGACCCGCACCGCCCATTCGCCCGACCGCGGCGTTACCTCCGACGGTTTGCAGATCACCGTGTTGCCCGCGAGCAGTGCTTGCACAACGGGATTGAGCGTGAGGGCGAACGGGACGTTCCAGGGCGTGATCACGCCGACGACGCCGAGCGGCTGGTATCGGATGTACAGCTTCTTCAGTGGGCGGAGGTAGCCGTGCAGTCGTTGCCGGTGTGGTCGCAGGTCGCGGCGGGCGCGGCGGGTCCAGTAGTTGACGAAGTCGCAGGCGGGCACGATTTCCACGCCGAGCGCCTCGGCGTGTGGCTTTCCGGTCTCCGTGCGGATGGTCTCGGCGATATCTCCGCGCCGGGCTGAGATGATCGCCACGGCGTCGCGCAGAATATCGGCTCGTTCGCCGACATCGCGGGCGGCCCAGGCGGGTTGGGTGGCGCGGCCCGCGCGACGGCACGCTCCACGTCTGAGCCTCAGCGCCGGTTCAGGATGCTCTGGACAACCTGATCGGCTGATGGTGCGCTACGACCTCTCGCGGCGTATCCGAGGCCGGCGTTGAGCAGCGCTCCCGTGTAGATGGCCTCGAGTTGTTCGGCGGCGGCGGCATTCGCGCGCGGACCGAGTGCGGCGCGAACCCTGGCCCGGACCACACTCGCCGTCTGGGCTCGAAGGAGTTGCAGGTAGGCGGCGTCGGCCTGAAATCCCTTGCGCCGAACTGGTATCGGCTCTGTCACCGCATGACCCGGCTGGTCTTCGCCTGCCTCTGCGGCGTGGGTGGTCAGGCCGTCGTGGCCCGGTGTTGCCGCCACTGTCGCGGCCGCATCGAGCAAGCGATCGGGCCCGTCGGCCCGATCACCGTGGGGATCAGCGGAGGGGCCCGCTTCAGACATGGGACCGTACATGTGTCCGAATACTATTCCAGACTAGTGTCGAGCACAATATTCGACTCATGATGCTTTGATCTTCGACTCTCGGCCGCGCTCGCACTCGACGTGACCAACCTGAGCTCGTTCCGCGTGTTCCTCGACGAGGTCGAGCAGACCTGGGGCCCACCGATGTGCTGGTCAACAATGCAAGGATCATGCCGGTCGGGCGTTTCGTGGACGAGGCGGACGCGATCACCCGCCGCATCCTCGACGTGAACATCTACGGCGTCATGGTCGGCACCAAGCTCGTGCTGCCCGCGGGTCGGCGAGCATCGCGTCGACTCGATTCGGCTGGTACGCAATGAAATCCACGAGGAACCGGGCTCGGCGGTCGCGGTGCCCACCAATGAGACCGAGAACTTGGACACGACACTGGTGTTGCGTGCCGTCGGCTATGGCGGCGCTGGTCGACGATTTCCGGGCTGGTCGAATGGCACGGCCCGCACGAGGGCGTTCAGATCTGTCGACGCTGTTGGCGCAGCGATGCCCGAATCTCGTCGACCGGAGTGGCTGGGGCCTGATCGACGCCGCCGAACGCGCCAACGGTGCCGCGGCCAACCGTCCACGGGTGAAGTTCACCCGCACGGAGCATATGGTGGCCACTGCGCGTCAGGGCTGACAGCAGCGTGGGGCCGAAGTGGCCGGCCTCCAACGTCTTACCGCTTCTCGATCAGCGCATGGAGTTCGGCAACAGACCAGGGCGGCTCGTTGTGATGATCGCGATATCCGATCGGCGCCAGCGCCGGACGGGGGAACGAACCGACGAATCCGCCTGCGGTGACGAAGATTTCACCTGTGACCTGCCGGGCGAAATCGGACGCCAGATACAGATATAGTGCCGCGGCGTATTCGGGCGGTGGAGCGTCGAGCGATGCCTGCATAGTCATTTCGTCGAGTAGCCCACGGTCGTGCAGATCGTGGATATGGGCCTCGTAGTCCGGTCCGGTAGACAGCCGAGTCTTGGCTCCGGGGCAGACGGCGTTGACGCGCACGCCGGATCGCCTCAGTTCGGCGGCAATGGCCAGGGTCAAACTGATGACCGCGCCTTTGCCTGCCGGATATCCGGTGCCGCCGTAATCGCCCAGGTAAGCAAACGATCCCGTGGTGATGATCGAGCCGGAGCCACGCGCGGCCATGACCGGCGCCGCGACGCGGCAGGTGTTGAACACGGTGGTGATATGCGAATCAAGCAGTGCCCGCCAATCGCGGGTGCGCACATCCAGGATCGATGACCGAGCAGGCTCGGCGATCCCAGCGCAGTTGACGAGTATATCGATGTTGTCGTAAGTGGATGTGCAGGTGGCGATGAGGCGTTCGGCGACCGCCTCATCGGCAGCGGATCCCGCGACGCCCACCGCGTTTCCGCCTGCGCGCGTGATGGTTTCCGCCGCCCCCTGTACCGCGGACTCATCTCTCGAGTTGATCACGACGCCCGCGCCGTGGCCGGCCAGCAACTCGGCGACCGCGAGCCCGATACCACTGCCACCACCGATCACGACGGCACCTCTGCCGGACAGCATCGGTTCTTCGGTCATGTTCCGGCTCCTCGGGTTCGTGTGCACGTGGCGGCGGAAGACGGCGCCGCGCAATGCCACCTTGTAATCCAGCACGACCACGCGTGGCCGGCCCACCCGGTCGGCCGCGATCCAGGTTTTGCGCGGCAACGCGATCCGCGCCGAGATATCGGTCTCGGTCGGCGTGGTGATCCAGCCGTCGCCGGTGCGCGCGATCCACTGGAAGGTCGTTTCGGTCCCGGCAGCGCCGATGAGCACCGGGATATGCGACTGCACCGGTTTAGGCCAAGCCCAACATGACGGGTGCGCCCACCTCGGCGACCGTGATGGAGCGCAGATCGTCAATGTGCGCGCGCATAGCGTCGCGGAGTTGGCGCACGCAGTGGGCGCGGAACGCATGATCGCGGGACCAGTCGGTGCCGTCGAAAGCTTCCCGGGCGGCGGCGATGGCGGCGTCCATGTCATCGGCCGAAGCGTTGGCGGCGTGGCCGAGAGTTTTTTCGGTGGCGGGATTGATGGTCGCGAAGACGCCGGATCCGCCGGGGACCAGCTTGCCGCCGATCAGCAGGGAAGTGCCTTCGTCAGAAACAAGACCGCTCATATAGGTCTCCGATATGATGTCTGGACAGTTGTTCGGAATATAGTTCGGCCCGGCGATGCAGTGCAAGCATTGTTATGAACAGTTGTCGGTGCTACTGTCCAGACAAATGTCCATCTGCGTGTCTCTCTGGAATGTCCATCCAGCTCGTGCCCTGTGGTGCGCGCTACTCGCTCCGCCGCTTCGGCACCCCCGGGCAGCCAAGATTCACGCTGATCTGGAAAAGGACCACTGCTGTGACTGATTTCGATCGCGCCGAACTCGACGATATGGTGCAACGCTGGGTGCAGGCCAACAAGGACTGCGAGGCCGCAGGCGATTGGCGCCCACTCGCCGAGTTCTACACCGAAGACGCGACCTATGGCTGGAACTATGGCCCCACCCAGGAATTCATGGCCGTCGGCCGTAAAGAGATCCGCGAGTGGGCGCTCGGCACCGAGATGGAGGGCCTAGAAGGCTGGGTCTACACCTATCGGGACTTCGTCATCGACGACCGCAGCGGCAACATCATCGGTTTGTGGGAGCAGATCAGTGACGCAAAGCGCGCCGACGGCGCCAACTATTCGCCCGCTGGTATCGGCGGCAGCTGGTTCCGCTACGCAGGCAACTTCCAATGGTCCTGGCAGCGCGACTTTTTCGACTTCGGCAATGTCAGCGCCCTGTTCATGGAGATGATCACGAACAATGCGCTGTCCGACGGCATGCAGAAACGCATCAAGCGTTCGGTGTCCGGCGATCCGCTGCCGGGCTGGTACCAGATCGGCGCGGGCCCGACGCCGCTGTGGTGACCGAATTCATCCGCTGAAAGCATCGCCGAGTCGGACCGCGAGGCCGTGGCCAAGGCCGCCGACAATCTCTTCAGCGCCGCCGATCCGAAAATCAGGCAGGGGCGCGACCCCGCGGAATTCATTATGGCCCAGCTGGAATCTGGGCGCTCTGCCGCTTCCCCGACCAACGCGCGTGGCTGACCGACGAATTCGACAGGCGCATCGGTACGGCGATCGACGAATTCACGGCGTGGCAATTGCCCGAGTTCGGCAGTCCGTAGTAATGTCCAGACATATGTCTGAACTTGCGTACTCCGGAGCCGAAGCCACTCGGCGACGTCTGACCGAGAAGCAGGCCGACACCGTCGACCGCCTTACGATCGCGGTCGTCGAGGTGTTGTCTCGTGAAGGGTACTCGGGCACGACGATACGGCTCGTGGCTGCGGAGGCGGGGGTGGGCACGGCCACGGCGTACACGTATTTCTCCTCGAAGGAACATCTGATTTCCGAGGTGTACTGGCGCCGGTTGGCCGCCACGCCTCTGCCCGAGATGGATGGACTGGATCGAGTAGAGCGTGTGGACGCGATACTGCGCCAGATAGCGATGCTCCTTGCCGATGAGCCCGCATTGGCTGCGGCGGTCAGCAATGCGCTGCTGGGTGACGATCCCGATGTGAAGCACCTGCGGGTGCGGATCGGGGCCGAGATTCGCCGTCGGATCCAATTCGGGCTCGGCACGGATGATCAGGAATCGCTCGACATTCTCGAGTTGCTGTACTCCGGCGCTTTGCTGCGCGGCGGGATGGGGCACATGTCCTACTCGGAGGTCGCTGATCTGCTGGCGGCGTCCGCCAAGCGCCTGCTGAGCTGAGCCGGCGGGGCGGGGCGCGATGCAGTTCGGCGCCTGACGCGCGCCACATAGCCGCAGATGTGTCGCCGAACTCCGCGCGAACCTGCGGCAGCGGTTAGCGAACCATGAACACGCCCGAAATTATGAAGGCCGCCAATCGATTTGCCGTGCGCACACTCGGCCATCGTCGGCCCAGGCTGAATACGGCCGTGGTCTTGTACTGGATGTCCAACCGTAGTAGTGTCCGGACATGTGTCCATCACATGTTTGGGCAGGCATGCGGAAAGGATTTCCCAATGACACTGGTCAAGCCGCGGCGGGTATCCGGCGGAGCCGACGAGCACGGGCACCTCGAGGAGTTCCGCACTGATCCGATCGCGCTGATGCGGCGTGTTCGGGCCGAATGCGGCGACGTGGGGACCTTCGAGCTCGCCGGGCGTGATGTTGTGCTGCTGTCGGGTGCAGAGGCGAACGAATTCTTCTTCCGGGCCAGTGATGAGGACCTCGACCAGGGTGCTGCCTATCCGTTCATGAAACCGATCTTCGGCGAGGGCGTGGTATTCGACGCCAGTCCGGAACGCCGCAAAGAGATGTTGCACAACCAGGCGCTGCGCGCCGACTTCATGCGCGGGCACGCCGCGACCATCGCCGCCGAGGTGGATCGGATGCTGGCGACCTGGGACGACGAGGGCGAGATCGACCTGCTCGAGTTCTTCGCCGAGCTGACGATCTATACGTCCTCGGCCTGCCTGATCGGGCTGAAGTTCCGCAACGAGCTCGATTCGCGGTTCGCGCATCTCTACCACGAGCTGGAGCAGGGCACGGACGCGCTGGCCTACGTCGATCCGTATGCCCCGATCGACAGCTTCCGCCGCCGCGACGAAGCCCGCGTGAAACTCGTCGAGCTGGTGCAAGCGATTATGGACGGCCGCGCGGCGAATCCGCCGTCCGGTAAGGACTTTCGCGACATGCTCGACGTGCTGATGTCGGTCACGGACGAGAGCGGCGCGCCGCGATTCTCGGCCAGCGAGATCACCGGCATCTTCATTTCGATGATGTTCGCCGGGCACCACACCACCTCCGGCACAGCGGCGTGGACGACCATCGAATTGCTGCGTAACCCCGAAATATTGGACGCGGTGGTCACCGAGCTCGACGGGTTGTACGCCGACGATTCGGAAGTCAGCCACAACGCGTTGCGCCAGATTCCGAATCTGGAGGCGTCGCTGAAGGAGGCGTTGCGGCTGCATCCGCCGCTTATCATCGTGATGCGCATCGCCCGTGGCGAATTCGAGGTGTGCGGGCACCAGATCGCGGACGGCGATATGGTCGCGGCCACGCCCGCGGTCTCCAATCGGATTCCCGAGGACTTCCCCGAGCCGGACACCTTCGATCCGAGCCGCTACCTCGATCCGCGGCAGGAAGACATCGTCAACCGCTGGACCTGGATTCCCTTCGGGGCGGGCAGGCATCGGTGTGTCGGGGCGCCGTTCGCGCTCATGCAGCTGAAGGCGATCTTCTCGATCCTGTTGCGGGACTGGGAATTCGAGCTGTCCCAGCCGTCGGACACCTACCGTAACGACCACTCCAAGATGGTGGTGCAGCTGCAGCAGCCGTGCCGCGTCCGTTACCGCCGCCGGCGGCGGTAACTCACGACCCGACTCGGGCCGTCCGCCACCGGCATCTCCGGATGCCGGCGGTCGTTGCTGGTCGGAGCCACCGCCGGGATCGCGGCGGCGGCAATGGTTGTGCCGCTAGCCCAAGCCGGGATCGCGGCCCAGGTGCGCCGCGTCCGCCAGGTCCGCGACGAGCATCGCGTGATCGTGATCGGCGGCGGGGTCACCGCGCTGCGGCTGGCCGAGGCCGGGGTGCCGGTTCTGGTGCTCGAACGAGGGTTACGCTGGCCGACCGGTCCGAACGCCGACACCTTTCCGAGCGCGGCGACGCCCGACAAACGGGGGCTCTGGTACAAGTCGGCGCCGAATCTGTTCGGCAAGCCGGTGGCCTTCGACCTCTATCCAGGACTGTTGGAGGCCGTGCCGGGCGAGCGCATGACCGTACTGTGTGCAGCCGGTGTCGGCGGTGGATCGCTTGTCTACCAAGGGATGTCGCTGCAACCCGGACGGCACGTGTTCGACTCGGAGTTCCCCGAACAGCTGGACTGGGAAACGAGGAACCGTGACAACCAGTGCAGCGGTCACATAGTGACGACCGACCGCAAGACTTCCCCGGATTTCATGGTGGCAAAAGAGTCTTCGATATCGTCGAGGCCGATGCGTTCGGTGACGAACACGCTGAGCGGTAGTCGACCCTGCCGGTAGAGCGAGATGAGGGCTGGGAAGTCGCGTTCTGGGAGACAGTCGCCGTACCAGGACGATTTGAGGGCGCCGCCGCGAGAGAAGAAGTCCAGCAGTGGCATATCGATGCGCATCTCGGGTGTCGGCACGCCCACCAGCACCACGGTCCCTGCCAGATCGCGTGCGTAGAACGCTTGTTGCCAGGTCTCCGGACGGCCGACGGCGTCGATGACCACGTCGGCGCCGAAACCCGCTGTGTACTCCTGGATTCGGGCGATCGGGTCCTGCTCGTCCGCGTCGACGGTATGGGTCGCGCCGAGGTCGACGGCGGTGATCAGCTTCGATTCGTCCCGGTCCACCGCGATGATGGTCGTCGCGCCCGCGAGCCGGGCACCGGCGATCGCGGCCGCACCGACGCCGCCGCAACCGATCACCGCCACGCTGTCGCCACGCCCCACGCCGCCGGTATACATCGCGGCGCCCAAGCCCGCCATGACACCGCAGCCGAGCAGCCCCGCCACGGCCGGATCGGTGCTGGAATCGACTACGGTGCACTGACCTTCGTGCACCAGGGTCTTGTCGGCGAAGGCGCCGATGCCGAGTGCCGGTGTGAGCTCGGTGCCGTCGTCCAGCGTCATTCGTTGCTCAGCGTTGAACGTGTCGAAGCAGTACCACGGTCGGCCGCGGCGGCACGCGCGGCAGCGTCCGCAGACCGCCCGCCAGTTCAGGATCACGAAATCGTCGACCTGAACAGACGTGACCGAGTCACCGACACGGTCGACTATGCCGGCCGCCTCATGGCCGAGCAGGAACGGAAATTCGTTGCTGATTCCGCCTTCTCGATACGTGAGATCGGTATGACAGACACCGCATGCCAGCACACGGACGATCACCTCGTGCGGTCCGGGATCGGGGATGCAGATCGGCACCACCTCGACGGGCGCGCCGACTTCGCGGGCGATGACACCGCGGACGACCTCGGTCATCAGGACCACCTTTTGCGGGGTTGTTGATGGTGGGAGAAGAAGGCGCTCGGCCCCGGACCGCGATCAGGACGACCCCACTGTCGCGGTACGGGGCCGAGCGGATGTCCGGAGCAACGAGGCAGCCGAACTAGCAGGGGTTTGGGAGCGGTCGGCCGAATCGACCCCGGGGGTTCAGGAAGTCTTGTGTGGCACCCCGGTGACCAGGCCACCGTCCACGATGAACTCCGATCCGGTGGCGTAGGAGGATTCGTCGCTGGCCAGGAAGACGACGAAGGTCGCGACTTCTTCAGAAGTACCGGGACGCCCGAGTGGGATTGTGACCATGTCGTCGGGGATGCCTGCGGTCATCGGTGTGCGAATCAGGCCGGGGTGCAAGGAATTGACGCGAATGTTGTGCTGGGCGAGTTCCAGCGCCGCCGACTTCGCCAGGCCGCGCACACCCCACTTCGAGGCGACGTAGCCGTGTGCCCACGGTGCACCACGCAAGCCCTCGATGGAGGAGACGTTGATGATCGAACCGCCGCCCGCGGCGATCATCGGCTCGACGACAGCGCGCATACCGAGGAAGGTGCCCGTCAGGTTGACGTCGATGATGCGGCGCCACTTGTCGAGATCGAACTTCTGCAGCGGTGCGCCATTGGCGATCCCGGCATTGTTGACCAAGACGTTCAGCGTGCCGAACTCGTGCTTCGCCAGCGTGACCGCGGCGTCCCAGTCCGCTGGATCGCTGACGTCGAGGTGGACGAAACGCGCTGCGTCACCGAGTGTTTCGGTAATCGCCTTGCCTTCGTCGGCGAGCACGTCGCCGATGACGACCTGTGCTCCCTCGGCCACCAGCAGTTGAGCGTGTGCGGCGCCCATTCCACGGGCGCCGCCACTGATGAGTGCCACTTTGCCGTCTACACGTCCCATGGTCGCCACGCTAGCATGTGATCGGAACCTTATCCAGACTAGTGTCTGGATATATGAATGGACTATGGACCAAATTGTGGTCCGGTCGCTTCAGGACTGCCTTTGAGGAGAACTTTCATGCCCATTCGCGTAGCCCACATCGGCACCGGGAACGTCGGCCGGCTCGCACTCGCCGGTCTGATCGAAAGCCCCCGCTACGAGCTGACCGGCGTGTGCGTCTCGACGCCGGGCAAGGTGGGCCGGGACGCCGGTGATCTCGCCGGGCTGGACGCGCCGACCGGTATCGCAGCGGTCGACACCATCGATGCCTTGTTGGCGACCGAACCGGAATGTGTCGTCTACTGCGCGATGGGCGACACTCGCATCCAGGAGGCGATCGAAGACTGCCGCCGGATCTTGGCCGCGGGCGTCGACGTCGTCGGATCGGCTCCCGGAATGTTGCAGTATCCGTGGAAGGTGTTGCCCGGTAAGTACATCGATCAGGTGGAACAGGCGGCCAAGGAGGGGAATTCGAGTCTGTTCGTCACGGGTGTGGATCCGGGCTTCGCCAACGATCTACTGCCGTTCGCGCTGGCGGGTACCTGCCAGCGTGTCGAGCAGATCCGCTGCACCGAGATCGCCGACTACGCCACCTACGATGGCGCGATCGTCATGTTCGACGTGATGGGGTTCGGCAAACCACTCGACGAGCTGCCGATGCTGTTGCAGCCCGGCATCCTGAGCATCGCCTGGGGTGCCGCGATCCGGCAACTGGCGGCGGGCCTCGGCATCGAGCTCGATGCGGTGACAGAGGGCTACGAGCGCGTTGTTGCCCCTGAGGCGTTCGATATCGCGGCGGGCCGGATTCCGCAGGGTGGTCTCGCGGCGCTGCGTTTCGAGGTGCGCGGCATGGTCGGGGATCGGCCGGTGATCGTGGTCGAGCACATCACGCGCTTGCGCGAGGACCTGTGCCCGGACTGGCCACAGCCCGCGCAGCCGGGCGGGTCCTATCGTGTCGAAATCGTCGGTGAGCCTTCGTACCTCGTGGATATCTGTCCCACCAGCCGGAAGGGCGACCACAACCACGCGGCCATCGTGGCGGCCGCCGGGCGAATCGTGAATGCGATCCCCGCAGTGGTGGCGGCCGAACCGGGCATCCGGACGATGCTAGATCTCCCGCTCGTCACCCGGCCCGGCATCTTCGCCCTGGAATCTTCTACTGTTTGAAGCGGCCCGCGAAGGCCCGCAGCGGCAGGTCTCGGTGATATAGCAGCCCTGGACGTTCCAGTGCGGCTCGGTGTGCGGGGTCATCTGCCATTCGACCGCATTTCAGCCTCATGAACCCGTCTCGACCTGCTGTGTGCCGCTTTGTTGACATCATGCCAATAGTGCGCCAGTCTGATGACGAGACGCGGGTGCGGAGGCTCGCGCGATAGGCAAAGGATTCTGCGATGGCACGCGCCGCATGGAGTGACGACGAGGTCGAGGCGGTACGGGAACTGGCGCGAACCTACTTCGAGAAGGAAGTCGTCCCACACGAGGAGAAGTTCGTCGCCCAGGGGCATCCCGACCGTGTGCTGTACAACCGGGCCGGTGAACTCGGCCTGCTGTGCGCCGCGATCCCGACCGAATACGGCGGCGGTGGCGGCACCTTCGCGCATGAGGCCGCCATCATCGAGGAACAGGCGTTCGCGGGTGACGGCGCACTCGGCATGCCGGTGCACAGCGCGATCATCGCGCCCTACATCCACCACTTCGGCACCGAGGACCTCAAGCAGCGGGTACTGCCCAAGGCCGCGACCGGTGAAATGGTGCTGTCCATTGGCATGACCGAACCGGGCACCGGCTCGGATCTGCAGAACATCAAGACCCGCGCGGTCCGCGAGGGCGACGAATACGTCATCACCGGCTCGAAGATCTTCATCACCAACGGCTGGCTCTGCGACGGCATCATCATCGCCGCCAAGACCGATCCGACCAAGGGCGCCGCAGGCGTCTCACTGATCTTCGCCGAGGTCGGCGACGATACCCCCGGCTTCACACGTGGCCGAATCCTGAACAAGATCGGCGGCAAGGCCCAGGACACCGCAGAGCTGTTCTTCGACGGCCTGCGGGTGCCCGCGTCGAATCTGCTGGGCGAGGCCGAGGGCCAGGGCTTCTATCAGATGATGCAGCTGCTGGCCCAGGAGCGCCTGGTCACCGGCCTCATCGCGGTCGCCATGATGGAAAAGGCGGTGCGGCTGACCGTCGACTACACCAAGGGCCGCGAGGCGTTCGGCAAGCCGCTGTTCGCGATGCAGAACACCAAATTCGAGATGGCCGAATGCGCGACCATCGCCAAGGTGAGCCGAATCTTCCTTGACGACTGCATTGTCAAGCATCTGCGCGGCGAACTCGATATTCCCACTGCTGCAATGTCGAAGTACTGGCTCACCGATCAACTCGGTATTGTGGTCGATCGCTGCCTGCAACTGTTCGGCGGCTACGGCTACATGACGGAGTACCCGATTTCCCAGCTCTACACCGGCGCCCGCGTGCTGCGCATCCTCGCGGGTAGCAACGAGGTGATGAAGGATCTCATTGCCCGGTCACTCTGAGATCGCCGCGAGCGACTGTCCGGCGATCGTCGGCGACAACACCTCCTCGGTGGTCACCGAGGAGGCGCAACCGCGCAGGCGCAGACTGGAACCGGACGAGCGACGCGCGCAGATCCTCGAATGCGCGATCGACATGTTCGGCGAGCGGCCGTACGCGGCGGTCTCCACCGCGGAGCTCGCACAGCGCGCTGGGGTCGCGCGCGGTCTGATCAACCACTACTTCGGCAACAAGCGCGATCTGTATCTCGCGGTGGTGCGCCGGATGGTCACGCTGCCGCGCCTCGACGATATGGTCGCGCCGACCGGGACCGATCGCGAGCGCGTCGAGGCCAGCGTGCACTGGCTGCTGGACGTGATCTCCGAACACGGCAGCACCTGGGTCAAGGTGACCAGCCACGAGGGCGTCGGTGACGATCCCGAGGTACAGCACATCCTGGACCAGGCCGACGACGCGGCCGCCGAGCGGTTGCTGTTGATGGTCGGTCGCGCGGACTCGGCCCACAGCACGGAGTTGCGCGCGTTGGTCCGCGCCTTCGGTGGACTGGTGAAAGTCGCCGGTCGGGAATGGATCACCCGCGGCACGCTCACCCGCGTCCAGGTGCATGTGCTGCTGGCCGACATGCTGATGACGCTGATCGCCGAAACCATGCCGAAGGTGGACCGTGGCCACTGACCCGGTGTCCAGCTGCGGCTGGTGGGTCAACCCGTCAATTCGGTCGGCGGTGCGCCCGCGGCCAAGCCGCGCTCGGTGGCGCTGTAACGCACCGGGCGCACGTGTCCCGGCGCGTGCCCGCCCCGGCCGTACTTCAACTCGATGATTTCCTCGCGGCGGTGCTCCACCAGCAGCGCGCCGATGCCGGTGATCCAGAGCGCGGCCGTGGCGATCGCGCCGATCTGCGTCCAGCCGGTGAAGCCGTATCCGGCCGCGGTGAGCGTGCACGCCATGGCGACGATGCCCAGTGCGCACAGAATGATGCCGGGGATGTTGTAGTCGTCACCGAGTAGGTCGCCCGCATGGGAATGCCACGGCCGAGCGCCTTGTCCTGTCGAATCGGCTTTGCCGCGCATGGATCCTCCTGTGCTGAAGGGGCAACGCATGGGTCACACGTTGTCGCCACCAGCATGGACCTCGCCACCGCGACACGCGAGTGCCGTTTGCCGGGTTGTTACTCCGGTGCTCGAGTTGCCCGCCGCTGAATCCTGGTTCGGCACGGTCGAGTACGGTCGGAGTTGACATGGCGGCATTCGCGATTACGGTTTGATGACGATTGATCGGCCGTTTGGGATGATGTTGCGGCCATTGCCCCCTATCCTTTGTCGATATCGGGGCGGTCCGGGCAGTTCGAGGTTCCGGCGCGGTTGGTGGTGTGGAAGAGGGACCTGGATGGCACGGACGGACAACCGTGAGCGCGAGCGCTGGCCGGAGGCACCGGCCGAAGAGTACGAGCAGGAGGTGGGGTCGGTCGGCCGTTGGCCGGAGCCGGACCAAACCGACCGGTGGCCGGAGGCCGAGCCGCCGAACCGGAGCCGTCGCGCGGGTCGACTACGGGTGGAGATCCCGCCCATCGTCAACCCGTATGCCGTCGTCGCGCTCGTGGCCGCGCTGCTCGGTCTGTTCCCGGTCGGGATCGTGTTCGGGTTCATCGCCTTCAGTCATCCGCGCGGTAAGACGATGGCGACCTGTGCGCTGCTGCTCGGGGTGATCGAGGTGGTCGGGATCGCCGGGTTCGTCGTACTGTCGGGCAGCAACTTCTCCGACGCGCTATCCGGGGCGACCCGGAACCCGACCGTATCGAGTGTCTCGCTGCCCTCGACCATCGCCCAGACCGTGGCGCCGCAGCCGACGGTGGCGCCCACCGTCGCGCCGCCCCCGGTCACGACGACCGCGTCGGCGGTGACGCCGAAGAAGGGCACGGTGTGTACCGATCCCGGGCGCATCGGCACCGGGGCGGACGGATCCACACTGCTGTGCCTGGCCAGTGGCGGCGTGTACCAGTGGAACGGCCCGTACACCATCGGAGGAACCACGGCCGAGGCCGGGACCAAATGCGACGGTTCGACGAAGAGCGCCCGCACGGCGGACGGGCGCGCCCTCACGTGTGAAGGCAAGGCATGGGTGCTGTGGACCGAATAGCCCTCCGGTAGCTAGCCTTCCGACTCCGCCTTCTTGGCCCGGCTCGGCTGCACCCGCGGCGGCTCGTTCGGCATCTTCGGATATTGCGGTGGCCACGGTGCGTCCATGAGCCCGGACGCCATATCCCGCTCCGACATTTTCAGCAGTGGCTCGATGGATTGAGCCGGGCGCTCCGCCCACGGATCACCGAGTTCGGCCAGCCGCGCGGGAACGGTCGCGATGGTCAATTCCTCGGGGACCACGGTGTCCAGATCGGACCAGGAGATCGGTGTCGAGACCTGTCCACCGACCTTCGGCCGCACACACCACGCACCGAAAACCGTTTTGTGCGGCGCGTTCTGGTTGAAGTCGATGAAGACGCGGCTGCCGCGCTCCTCTTTCCACCACTGCGCGGTGATCTGGTCCGGATGTCGCCGTTCCAGCTCACGGGCCAGCGCGACCGCGGCCGCGCGGACCTGGTAGCCGTCCCACTCCGGTTCCAGCGCAACGTAAATGTGCAGACCGCGCGAACCTGAGGTCTTGATCCAGGAGTCGATGCCGAGTTCGGTGAACAGCTCCCGGGTGAGCACAGCGGCGTGCTTCAGATCGTCGAAAGTGATGCCGGGGGATGGGTCGAGGTCGATGCGCAGCTCATCGGCGATGCTGAGATCGTCGATGTGATTGGGCCAGACGTGAAAGCCGAGGCAGCCCTGATTCACCGCCCACAGAATGTGTGCGAGATCGTGCGCGACCAGTGCGTCGCTGGTGGTGCCGTTGGGTGTGGAGACCTCGACGGTGTGCAGCCAGTCCGGCGCGGATTTCGGCACCCGCTTCTGGAACCACGACTTCCCCGACGCCCCATCGGGATACCGCTCCAACAGCAGTGGCCGATCGCCCACCACCTTCAGGAACGGTACGGCGACGGCCTGGTAGTACCGCACGAGATCGAGTTTCGTCTCACCGCGCTTGGTGAAATAGACCTTATCGGGATTGCTGATGGCGACGGTTCTGCCGTCGACCTCGATATCGATCGACGCACCCATTACTTGCCCCCGGCTTCACTGAAGATGGCGCTCAACTCGGCCGGTGCGACCTCGTCGAGCTGCGCGTAGGTGCACGACTCCGGTGTGCGGTCGGCGCGGAAGCGAACCAGCCTGCCGCCGTGGCGCAATCGGCCGGATTGCACGTGTTCGTAACGGACCTCGGCGACCAACTCCGGGCGCAGGGCCTCCCAGGACAGATCCTTGCCGCCGGTCCAGCGGCTCACCCCGCCGGGCATCTTGCCGTCGGCCTTCGCCTGCGCGGCCGCATCCGCCCATTCCCGCCACGGGTGGTTCGCCAATGCGTTCTCCCGCAACGGTTTCAGCTCGTCCACCAGCGACTTGCGTTTGGCCGCCGTGAAACTGCTCGCCACCCCGACATGATGCATATTGCCCTCGTCGTCGAACAGTCCGAGCAGGAGCGAGCCGACGCCCTCGCCGTCCTTGTGCCAGCGGAAACCGGCCACCACACAGTCCGCGGTGCGCTCGTGCTTGACCTTGAGCATCACCCGCTTGTCCTGCAGATAGGACAGATCGTCGGCCTTGACCATCACACCGTCGAAACCCGCGCCCTCGAAGCGGGTGAACCAGTCCTCGGCGACATCGGGATCCTGGGTGATCGGCGTGAGATGTACGCGGGCGAGTTCGGTATCGAGAATGGTTTCGAGCAACCGCCGGCGTTCGGCGAACGGTTCGCCGGTGAGGTCCTTATCGCTGAGGGCCAGCAGATCGAACGCGACGAAACTCGCGGGGGTTTCCTTGGCCAGCTTGTTGACGCGCGAGGCCGCCGGATGCAGTCGGTTCTGCAGGGTATCGAAATCGAGTCCCTCATCGGTGACCACCACGATTTCGCCATCCACCACGCATTTATTCGGCAGCGCCGCCTTCAGTAGTTCGGCGACCTCCGGGAAATAGCGGGTGAGCGGACGGTCGTTGCGCGAACCGAGTTCCACCTCATCGCCGTCGCGGAACACGACACAGCGAAAACCGTCCCATTTCGGTTCGTAACTCAACCCCGGCTCGCGTGGCACCGACGGCGCCGTTTTCGCCAGCATCGGCCGCACGGGTGGCATCACCGGTAGGTCCACAGGATCCTCCTCGGGTCGTGTCCTCACCGATGTCGACGTCGCGGGCGACATGGATTCATCGGTGCGGGCTCCGGCTCGATCGTAGATCTGCGGACCGACAAGATCGTGAACTTCAGTCGAGCCAGCCGTGCTGGTCGGCGAAGGCGGTGAGGCGGTCGCGGATGGTGAGGATTTCACCGGCGGTGAGGGCTGGGCTCGCGTCGAGTAGTAGCTCGGTGATCAGGCGCTTGTGTTCGGTGGCGGTCAACTGGCCCGAGGACGACCTGTCCTTCTTGTGCCGTGGCGCCGGTGGAATCGGCTGACCGCCCACTACCGCCAGGTTGACCGCCTTCGGCCCGCGATCCCCCTCGGTGACATCGAATTCGAACACCCGGCCTTGGCGCAACTCGTCCTCGTCCAGCCCGATGTCGTTCACATGAACGAACACATCCGGGCCACCATCATCGGGCCGAATGAACCCGAATCCCCGCGAACTGTCGAACGACACCAATTTCCCGATGGACACCAACACCTGCTCCTCGCGCCGTCGCTACTCGGCCACTTTAGCCCGCATTATCCCCGTCGTTGGATGAAAGCGCCTTTTGTAACGAGTTGAAAACAGTGAGGCCCTGACCGACCATTCCGTTGACCAATTCGCCGACACCGTCCGGTCCGTTGAGCACCGTGAGGTTGGCGTTTGCCAGTCCGTTGGAGGCCTGCTTGACGATTTCGGGCAGCTGCTCGATCAGTAACTGATCCAACGCGATCCGGTTGTTCGAGGCCGCGGCCTCGGCCTGGATCCGGGTCCGGTCCGCTTCCGCCACGGCGAGGATGCGCACCCGTTCTGCTTCGGCCAGTGCGGGTTTCACGACTTCGGCCTGCAGTTGCTGTTCGCGCAGTTCGGCCTCCTTGCGGGCCTGTTCGGCCTGCGCGGTGAGCACCTCCTGCAGCGCTTTGGCCTCCGCGAGCGGACCGGCCTGTGCCGCTTCGGCATTGGCCTTGTCGATATCCTGCTGATACTGCGCCTTGAGAATGGCGGTCTCGCGCTGATATTCGGCTCGGCGGCGCAGCGATTCCTGTTCGGCCTCGGCGGCGACCTGTGCGGCCTGTGATTGTGCGATCTGCGCATCCCGCTGTACCGCCGCATTGTGCGGTGCGGCGAGTGCGGTGATGTACCCGAGATTGCCGTCATCGATGGACTGGATTTGGAACGAATCGACCCACAGGCCGATATTGCTCATCTCCACCTTGGAGGCCACCAGCACCTCGTCGGCCAGCCGCTGGCGTTCGCGGATGATCTCCTCGACGGTCATCGAGCCGACGATCGAGCGCAGATGTCCGGAGAAGATGCGCCCGGTCAGCACCGACATTTCCCGCTCCTGTTCGGACAGGAAGCGTTGGGCCGCATTGACAATCGACTGGGTGTCATTGGCGACCTTGAACGCGATCACCGCGCGCACCTCGAGCTGGATGGCCTGCTTGGTGACGCACCGCTCCTTGATCTCCGCCTCGAACATCGCCAGCGACAGATAGCTCACCTTGCGGAAGAACGGCATCACCCATTTGCCGCGCCCGATGACAACGCCGAATGGCGCGTTATCCCTGCTCTTGGCGCCGCTGACCAGCATTGCCTCGTCAGGATCCGGAACGTGATAACCCAGCACAGTGCCTCCATAACAGTTTCGTACTTCGTAGATCGTGGTCGCGATATCACATTTCGTCGGTCTGCGCGGGCACCAGCGGAATCCAGGGCACGACGTCGACGATGCGGCCCGGATGTACCGCGATGATCAAGACAGATTCCCCTGCCGAGATCGGCTCGGCCGCCCGTGCGATATATATCTCCGTGCCCCCGCGAATCGCAACCAATACTTCGCCGAGCGTTCCGGCGCCCCGGATCGGCGAGGTGAGCGTACCCGTCAAACCTTGCGCGGGGTCGGTCATCGCGGTGAACTCCTCGCACTCGGCGCCAGAGTTGTCAGCGTACGCGCGATCCCGGCGCGCTCCGGTTACGACAGGGACTCGGCAATGATCCGTCCGACCGATTTCTTGGTGAGATAGTGCGCCGCATCGTGTGGACTCGAACCATTGTCGAGTTCGGGATGGGTCGTCGGGACCACGTCATGTCCGGGTGCGGGCGGGAAATAGGGCGCGAGATCCAGATGGGCCGCGACGATATCGTCGCGGTCGGCCAGATTCTCCCAACGGGTGAGCGCGGCAGGGACGGTCGGCGGTTGCGGTCGTAGCAGCGGATAGATGATGGACTGCAGCGCCAACGGCGAACCCAACGTCACCAATGCCGCGGGCTGCCGGGTGCGATGCATCGCTTCATAGGCGACCACCGATCCGAGCGAATGTCCGATGACGAGCCGGGTCTCCGGACCGATCAGGTCGAGCACTTGCCGTTGCGCGAATTCGCGCACCGTATCCTCTGCCAGATATTTGCTGACCTGTGTCAGCGACTGGTTGACGAATTTACCCGCCATACCGAAACCGAAGGGCGCGAACCACTTCAGCTTGGTCAGCGCATTCGCCGCTGGCCTGGCCTTGCGCCCGAAACCCTGCGCGCCCTCGGCGCCGAGCGCCGAATTGTCCAGGTACCGCTGCGCTTCGAGTCGATCTCGCTGATCGGCCGCCTGCCCGGCGGCGATCGCCAGCCAGGCCTCGGCAAGCCGCTCGGTGAGTTCGGACTCCTCGCCGACCGGCGCACCGCCGCCTTGTGCGCCGGGATCCAGAAAAGCATTGCCGTAGAACGCCATTCGCACTTCGAGCACACCGGGGCGTTGCCCGCGCCACAGCTGATCCGCCAGCTCGGCGTGCCCGGCCGTGCGTACCCCCGCCGCTAGGGCCGGAAGCCATTGGGCCTCCAATAGATCCGCACCGTATTGCTCCTGTGCGATCCCGTGTACCAGCACTATCGCCGCCATCAGCCGCCCCCGTGTCACTTGCCATGATGTCGTGTTCGGGTACCTTCCTACCACGCGCGGTGGCCGACCCTTTCGAGCGACCTGCAAGCAGTCGCTACGGCGTCGGGGTGTCGAGGGTCGTCAGGGAGTCGATGGTGGGAATGGTGGTGCTGGCATGGGAGGAAGGCTCGCCCTGATTGTCGGATCGGAGTGTGCGGCGCTGGCGGACCTAGGGTTCACCGGTGAGCTGGCCGCGGGGTTGTACGGGAGTCTGACCGCGGCCGGCGGGTGGCGGGCGGCGACCGCGAATGCCGGGCCGGTGCTGAATCCGACGGTGGCGCAACTGGTTGCGGCGGTCGACGAGGCGTTCGAGGCGGCGGCGCGGGAGCAGGCGACGCTGCTGATCGGATTCGTCGGGCACGGCACGGCGACCAGTGCGGAGGATTTCTTTCTGCTCGGCCATGATTCGCCCGCGGTACCGACCTCGCATACGGCATTCCATCTGACGCAGGAGATTCGGGAGCGACTGAATCAATCGGCGTTGGACGGACTGGTGGTACTGGTCGACGCGTGTGAGACCGAGCAGGGTGTGCTCGGCGCGGCCCGGCGCTGGACCGATCTGCTGTCGCGGGCGTCGGGTCGGATGGAGTTGCTGGTCGCGGCCGGTGACGGGCCTGCCTATGCGGGATGTTTCACCCGGACGCTGTTGTCCACCTTCGCGGCCGGATTGCCCGCGCGCGGTGAGAATCTGCTGCCGTCGGATCTGGTCGATCCGATCGCCGCCGCGTGTACGCGGCAGCAGCCGGAGCATCTGTCCTTCACTTCGGGCACCGTATCCGCAGCTGAGGGCGGTGATCCCGGCCTGTGGCTGGTGCCGAATATCGCGCGCCGCGGTGATGCCGTAGCGGGCCGTCCGGCAGCGGGTTTCGTCGATCACCTGACCCGCAGACTGTTGCTGACCCCGGCCGTGCGCGAGACGCTGGACGATATCGTCGGATCCGGCAGCTACCGGTTGCGTGGCGTGATCGGACCGCCCGGTGTCGGCAAATCGACGCTGCTGGCGATGCTGATCCGACCCAGCCTGGTCGACACGCTCCCGGTCGCACCCGAATACATTACGGCCGCCGTATTTTTGACAGTCAGCAGTTCCGTCGAGGCGGTCGCCGCGGAACTGTCCGCGCAATTGAGCACCCGGCTGCCCGGATTTCGCGCCGCGGTAGCGGTCGCCCGGGCGCGCGCCGAACACAGCGCCACCGAACTCGATGTCTTCGATATCGAAGTGCGACAACCGCTGGCGGATTTGGGCGGCGGGGGTCGCCGGGTCACCATCGTCGTCGACGGACTGAACGAACCGGAGCGCGGCACCCAGCGGCTGCTGGTCGCCGCCGTCGCCGAGTTGACCCGTCGACCCGAGCTCGCGCACGTCCGGGTAATCGCCGGGATCCGGCAGGGACTCGGTTTCGAGGACGATCCGGCGCTGTCGCAAATGCACCGGATCGTGGTCGCCGAGCCGGTCGCCGAGGATATCGCCGCGATCGTGGAATCGTCGGGATATGCGCGCGCCGCCGTCGACGAGCAGGAGTGGGTCGGCTGGATCGACGCGCGGCTCGCCGAAACACCCACGGCACGTGCCGATTCCCCGGCGGCCGCGGCGGGCTGGCTGCTGGCCGGGCTGCTGGCCGAGGTCGCCACCGAGGTCACCGATCGGGTGGTGGCCGAGGATATCGGTGTCGACGGTCTGGTGGCGCTGCGGGTCACCGCCGCCGTGCGCTCGGCGGCGGGTGACGGGCCGAATATCGCGCCGAATACCACCGATGCCTGGGCCATCGGTGCGCTGCTCGGTGTACTGGTCGCGGCGGGTGTCGGTCCGGTGCTGCCGCTGGAACTGCTCGACGTGGCCATGCGTGAGCTCGGTGCCGACGCGAGTATCGCTGGAATCCGGGATCTCACAGCGGGTTTGGGCGTGCTGGTCACCCGGAGTCGTCCGGGCACCGACGACGAATCGCTCGGCATCACCCACGCGGCCCTGATCCCTGGTCTGACCGACGAATGCGACCGGCTCGGCGTCCATATCGAAGACGCGCACCGGGCCGTGATCGCGGCCATCGAAGCGGGCACCACCGATCGTGCGGCCACGTATGCGCGCGGCGCGGCGGTCCGGCACTATCTGGCCTACGGCGACGCGGCCGCCGCCTTCGGCTATCTCGAATCGCTGGAAACCCCACGCGTGGTCGACAATCGGGATCTGTGGGCCGCCTGGTTGCCGAGCTTCACCGCCGCCCTGGGCCCGGACCATCGCGTCACACTGCTGGTGCGCAACCACCTCGCGAACTGCCACGGCCGCAGCGGCGATTTCGCCGCCGCAGTCGATGCGCTGGAAGAGTTGGCCCGCGACCAGACACGCGTGCTCGGCGCCGATGACCTCGATACGGTGACCACCCGCTACGACATCGCGGATTGGCGCGGCCACACCGGTCAGCTGGAGCGGGCCGTCGCCGAATTCGAACGACTCGTCATCGATCACACAAGGATTCTCGGCACCGATCACCCTTGGACGCTGCGCGCCCGCAACAGCATGGCCTACTGGCGCAGCGAACGCGGCAGCCTGCGCCGCGCGGTGCTCGAATTCGAACAGCTGATCGCCGATCAGCAACGCATCCTCGGCCCGCTCGACCCGCAAACCCTGCGCACCCGACTGCATCTCGCGCGTTCACGGGCCATGGCGGGTGAGCTGGCGCGGGCATTCACCGAATTCGAGCTGCTGCTGGTCGACCAGATCCGCGTCCTCGGCCCGGATGACGCCCAGACATTGCGCACCCGCATCAGCGTGGCGCGCTGGCGTCGGGAAAGCGGCGAAACGACCAGGGCCATCACCGAATACGCGACCCTGCTCGCCGATCAGCTGCGCGTTCTCGGCCCGGATCATCCAGACACTCTGCACACGCGCAACTGCCTGGCGGGCTGCCACGGCGAAGCGAGCGATGTCGGCACCGCCATCACCGAATACGAACTGCTGCTGGTCGACCAGATCCGGGTCCTCGGCCCCGACCATCCGCACACCCTGCTCACCCGCAGCAACCTGGAATATTGGCGCGCCCGATCCGGCGGATAGTGGGCCCGCGGCGGCGATACTGTTCTTGCGGGGCCATCGCCTGACCGACGGCCCCGTCGTAAGGAGTGCGGCGATGGCCGATATGCGGGCGCAATTCGGCGTGCTCGGGCCGGTGCAACTGTCGATCGATGGCGTTGCGCAGCCGGTCGGCGGGCTGAAACAGCGTGCGGTGCTGGCATATCTGTTGATCAACGCCAATCATCCGGTCTCGGTGGACGCGCTCGCGCAGGCGGTATGGGAGCAGAATCCGCCCTCGGATGTGCGGGTGAGCCTGCACACCATCACCTCGAACCTGCGCAAACCGCTGCGTGCCGCGGGACTCGACGCTCGTGCCCTGCTCGCCCAGGTCGGTGCAGGCTATCGGATCTCGGTGACCGACGGGACGTGCGATGTCCAGCGGTTCCGAGCGCGCAAGGAGTCAGGAGTGCGGGCCTTGTCGGCTGGTCGATTCGCCGCGGCCAGCGAATCGCTGTCGAGTGCGCTCGGCCAATGGCGGGGCCCGGTGCTGGCGGATGTGCGTGGGCTAGGCTTCGCCGACGCCTACGCCGCCGCGCTCGACGACGAACAGAGTTCCGCCGGTGCGCGCGCCGAACTGCGCGACCAGCTGGGCGAGGTCTACCCGCTTTCGGGCTGTGTGACGCGGATCGGGCGGCTGCCCGATAACGACATCGTGCTCGAGCACGGCAAGGTCAGCCGCCAGCATGCCGTGGTCGTGGACAACGGGCTGTGCTTCGTGATCAAGGATCTGTGGTCGTCGAACGGTGTGTACATCGATGGCGTGCGCATCGTCGACAGTGTGGCATTGCGCGACGGTGCGACGGTCCGCATCGGTGACTTCGAATTCGTGTTCACTCTGATCGAGCAGTGAAAGCCGCCATATTTTCGGTCAAGCGGATCGCGTTGGTCGGGCGTCGAACAGATCAGCGGCCGGGTCGGCGGTGATCCGGTCGGAATCGGTGTCGTAGTCGTACAGTTCGGCGTAGCGACCCCAATCGATGGCGATATCCAGTTGGCGGCGGGCGTCTTCGGGGCCGAAGCCGCGGCGCAGCAGGTCGAGGAAGAATCCGGCGCGCAGGGTGCCGTCCCGGCTGCCCGCCAGCCCCTTGCAGATGGTGCGCACCAGTGGGGCGCGGTGGCGGGCCTGTTCGGCGAAGATCTGCTTACTCTGCTGGATATCGGCGGTGGTGAAGCGGTTGCCGATCTCGGTGAGCAGCACATCGCCGGATTCCACGGTGCTGAAGCCGAGCAGGGTGGCGGCGTCGACGAGGGGGAGCAGGTCGTCGATTTCGAAGTTGAGTTCGTCGGCGATATCCGGGAGGTCGGCGCGGCCGCCATTGGCGTAGACCAGTTCCACCAGACCGGCCAGGCCGCCGACGGAGGCGTCGGGCAGCGGGCGTGCGGTGGGCGTCGCGATATCCGGTGCGGGCGTGGCGGGTTGGATATCGCGACCGGTGAGCAGTCCATAGATTTCGTCGACGAGGTTCTCGAAGGCGGCGGTGCGGCGATCGCGCGGGCGCGGCTGGTCGACCGTGATCTCGGCGACGATGCGGCCCGGATTCGCGCCGAGGACCACCACGCGGTCGGCGAGCAGTACCGCCTCTTCGATGTTGTGGGTGACCACGCAGATCGACTTGGTCGGGAAACCATCTGTGGCCCAGAGGTTTACGAGTTCGGTGCGCAGGTTCTCCGCAGTCAGCACGTCGAGGGCCGAGAATGGCTCGTCCATCAGCAGTAGGTCGGGCTCGAGCACCAATGCCCGTGCGAAGCCGACGCGTTGGCGCATGCCGCCGGAAAGCTCTTTGGGATAGGCGGTCTCGAAGCCGTCCAGGCCGATCATATCGATGGCGGCCAGGGCGCGCTGCGTGCGTTCGGTGGGCGCCACATTGCGGGCGGCGAGGCCGAGCTCGACATTGCCCTGCACGGTCAGCCATGGCATCAGCGCGAAGGATTGGAAGACCAGTGCGGCACCGGGATTCGCGCCCTTGAGCTCGGTCCCTCGATAGCGGACCTGCCCGTTGGTCGGCGCGATGAGCCCGGCGATGATGCGCAGCAGCGTCGACTTGCCCGAACCCGAACGGCCGAGCAGCGCGACGATCTCACCGCTGTGCAGCTGCAGGTCGATACCGTCGAGCACGCGCAGTTCGTCGCCCGCCGCGCCGGTGAAGTATTTGCTCACACCGGAGATGTCCAGCAGCACTTCGCCATTGGTTGTCGCGGTCATGATCGACCTCCTGTCGAAACAGTTGTCATAGCGAATACCGCCGCTCGGCAAGGGCGTACAAGCGCCGCCAGAACAGCCGGTTGATGCCGACGACATAGATGCTCATTACGAGGACGCCGATGAGTATGCGCGGCAGATCGCCCGCCTCGGTCGCCTGCGCGATATACGAACCGAGCCCGGCCGCGACCAGCGTGGTGGATCCGTACTGCACCACCTCTGCGACGATCGACGCGTTCCATGCGCCGCCCGCCGCGGTGATACCGCCGGTCACGTAACTGGGGAAGATGGCGGGCAGGATCAGCTTGCGCCACCACAGTGCCCGTGGCAGTCGCAGATTCGCGGCCGCCTCGCGCAGATCGTTGGGCACCGCGCTGGCGCCGGCGATGACGTTGAACAGGATGTACCACTGCGCCCCCAGCGCCATCAGGATGGTCCCCGCCCAGTTCAGGCTCGCACCGCTCCACACGAGCGCTGCGGTGACCAGCGGGAACAGGAAGTTCGCCGGGAAGCTGGCCAGCACCTGCACGATGGGCTGGGCGATCCGGGATACCTTGGGGTTCAACCCGATCCAGACCCCGATGGGCACCCAGATCGCCGTGGCGACGATGAGCAGCACAATGACGCGCAGCAACGTCAGAAAACCCAATCCGAACGCATGCCCGACTTCGCCGAAGCCCGCGGTGGATTCGATGTAGGCGGCCACGCGATAGCCGCCGTAGCCGATCGCGGCGATCACTACCGCCGCGAACACCACATCACCGACGCGCCGCCGGGAAACCGGGGTGTGCAGCGGGTATTCGGCGAGTCCGAATACGCTCATCAGCCGATCCAGCGGTGCGACCAGCGGCCCGAGGATCCGGCCGAACAGTCCCGGAATATGTGAGCGCCGAAGTAGATCGAGCATGATGCTGCGCGGTGCTTCGGCGGCTTCGGAATCCTCGACCCGGAACCGCTGCGCCCAGGCCACGAGCGGACGCCAGAAGAAGAAGTTCACGCCGACGACCATGAGGATCATGACGCCGATCGCGATGAACACCTTGCCGAGTTCGCTGTTCGCGGTCGCCGTCGCGACATAGGACCCGATGCCGGGCAGCGCGTACTTGTGGTTGTTCACGCTGATCGCCTCCGAGGCGACCAGGAAGAACCAGCCGCCGCCGAAGCTCATCATGCCGTTCCAGACCAGCGGGATCATGCCGCTGGGCACATCCACCCGCCAGAAACGTTGCCAGCGTGACAGTCTCAGGTTGCGCGAGGCCTCGTCCAGTTCGCGCGGCTGGGCGACCAGGCTGTGGTAGAAGGCGAAGGCCATATTCCAGGCCTGCGAGGTGAAAATCGCGAAGACGGCGGCGGATTCGAGTCCGAGCTCCGAGCCGGGGAACAGTGCGATGAATCCGGCGACGGTGAAGGACAGGAAGCCGAGAATCGGCACCGACTGCAGGATGTCGAGTGCGGGCAGCAGGACGGTGCGAGCCCGGCGTAGTCGGGCGGCCGCGGTCGCGTAGACGAAGGTGAACACGATCGAGAGTCCGAGTGCGACGAACATCCGCAGCAGCGACCGGGCCGCGTAGTACGGCAGTTCGCCAGCATCGGTGGAAACCGTTGCGGGCGCGGAGGTTTGGTCGAACGGCACCGCGACGCTCGACGAGATCCGGATGACGCCCCAGATGAGTACCGCCGCACCGGCGAACACCACCACATCGGCCACCCGAGTGCGTGGCCGATCGAGGGCGTCGCGGGACGGGAACGAACGCAATGCGGTCATGCCCGCGCCCCATCCGTCTCGTCGACCGAGATATGCCAGCCGACGCTGGTCACCGACGGCTCCAAGCTCAGCCTGCTGACCGCCGATTCCATCTGCCGGTCATCGCGCTGATCCCCGGTGAGTTCGGCACGCGCACTGGAGGTGTCGCCGAGTGAATAGTTGGCTAACATGGGTTTCGTACTATTCCCGCCGGGCATCCGGCTCACCTCCTTCTTCCGATCATGCGCACGGCACAACCGCGCGCCATCAGTAATCGTCGCAGAGCGGCCAGGAGGAATCCGACAAACATGCCGGTGGTGACCCCTCCTCGTAAGACCTTTGGCACTTCACGGCGTGAACCCGACAATTCGGGAGCCAATCGGGATCAACCCTTAAGCCGGGGAGATCTGTCCTGACCCGGGGCGTCTCTCGACGTTCGGGGTCGCTGGCCTGTATCCGTGAAGGAGCCTCAGCGAACGATCGGCACCTTGCGCTGGCAAGTAAACACCCGACCCCCCGAAGTTGGCAACCCGACTGTGAGCGCGGTCGCACCGCGCGGTGCGAATGTGGTTGTCCGACAGAATCTGTCGTACCCGGCCGGGATCGGGTCAGGACTGATACATCGCGCGGTAGGCGGTGATTGTCGCCGTACAGTGGTCGATCACCTGCTCACGGGTGGCGCGCAGCGATCCGTTCAACCAGGCGGAGAACATGCCCGCATTGCCGCTGGCCATGGTGACCGCGGCCAGTCTGCGCCGCACCGGATCCTCGATATGGGCGAACAGGTGATCCTGCATGAGCCGGGTGAAGACCGGCATCACGGCGATGGTGGTCTGGCCGAGGCCGGTGCTCGAATACGGCTCGACCAGGAACAGCCGCGATTTGCGCGGATCGGCGAGCACCTTGTCGACCAGAATCTCCGACAGTTCGCGGTCACGGGAGGGATCCGCGGCCGCGAACGCGGTCATCGGCTCCAGGAATTCGTCGGCGACCTGGCGGTAGAGCACGTCCAGCAGCTCGTCGCGGCTGGTGAAGCTTTCATAGAAGTACCGGTCGGTGAGGTTGGCTTGCCGACATACCGCGCGCATGGTGACCCCGCTCGCGCCCGATTCCCCGATCAGGTCGAGTGCGGCCTCGAGCAGTGCGGCACGGCGGGCCTCCCTGCGCTCGGTGAGCGTCGTTCCGCCCCAGATGCGGGGACCGGCATCGTCGTCTGATTCCTGGTCTGTCTGCACCTGCTCACACTAATGCCTGGCCGTCAAGGCAGGACTACGCAGGCGATGCCCGGATTTCAGCCCCCGCGTTCCATCGCATATCCGGCATCACGCCATGCGACGATCCCGCCGCTGAGACTGGTGGCCTCGAACCCGTCCTGCCTGGCGATCGCGGCGAAGCGCAGCGACAATTCGCCGACCGGGCAGACGAACACCAGCGGCCGCGACCGGGAGAACGGGATGCCTTGGGCGAACATATCGTCGAGTTGGTCGTCGCGGATATTGATCGCACCCGGCACATGGCCGATCCGGTAGGCCATCGCGCCGCGGGTGTCGACAATGGTGGGCCGGTCGGTGCGATCCAGTTCGGCCAGCTCATCGGGCGAAAGGGCCGGGACGGCCGCGAGTTCGGCGGTGGTCGGCGCGCGGCGACGGTCGGCGCGGTCGAAGAGTTCGGGCCTGCGCTTCTTGATATACGACAGGTACGGTTCCAGTCGATCGCAGACGATGAAGACCGCCACCACCGGCTCATCCGACGTAGCAGCTTGCTCACCGAGGCTTTCCAGGGCAGCCGCATAGCTCGCGCCGCTGGTGGGACCGGCCAGGATGCCGAAACCGGTGGCGAGGGCAAGGGTCGCGTCCACCGCGCGGGCGGAGTCGATGGTGACGATGCGGTCGTAGAAGTCGGGTTGGAACAGCCCGACATCCCACATCTCGCTCTCCGAGCGGATGCCGGGAATGAAGTCCGAGCGATCGGAAACCACGGCGATGGTGCGCAATTCGGGATTGTGCTTGCGCAGGTAGGTGGCGGTGCCGCGGGTAGAGCCGGTGGTGCCGAGCCCGCCGACGAGATAGTCGACCCGGGTGATGCCGTCCGCGGCCAGATCCTCGTGGATCTCCCGGCCGGTGCCGTGGTGATGCGCCTCGATGTTCTTCTCGTTGGTGTATTGCGAGGGGTGGTAGTAGGCGCCCGGATCTTTGGCCATGGTCGCCTCGATCACCGAATACACGTCGTTCGGCGTGGTCGGATCCGGACATTCGGACAGACCGGGTAGCTCCACGATCTCGGTGCCGAACAGCTGCAGCAGATCTCGCACCTCGGCGACCTTGATCCGGTTGGTCACCGCGCGCAGGCCGATGCCGTGCACCGCGCCCAGAATCCGCAGCGCCTTGGCGGTATTACCGCTGGAGGCCTCGATGAGCCGCTGCCCGCCCGCGCGGATCTCATCGAGATCATCGCGAATCATGCCCCAGGCCACCCGGTCCTTGACCGAGCCGAAGGGATTGTGCGACTCCAGTTTCGCGTACAGCTCGACATTGGTCAGTCCGTGCACGGCCGGATCCAAGCGCAGCAGCGGTGTATTGCCGATCAGGTCGGTGATGTGGTCGTAGCGCATTACGGCGCTCCGGAGGATCGGGGCGGGGACGATCGGCGCGGCTGTGGTGGACGGCGCGGGCCGCGCGGGGTCGTGCGGCGCGGGGGCGGCAGGCCGACCGGAATGAGCGGTTCGTAATCGGTATCGCGGTACACCTGGAAACTGCCCGCACGATGCACGACGGCGAGTTTCGCAGGCAGCGGATGCATCGATGCCGACGCCGCGGACAGATCCATGTGATAGGCGGCGGTATTCGGGAAGACCACCAGATCACCCTGGCGCGGGCACTCGGATAACCAGACCTTGTGGTTGGTGATCAGATCGCGCTCCAGACACAGGCGTCCGGCGAAATACGCACCGACCGGACCGGATCCGGCTACCGGGCGCAGCGTCGGCATGGTGTCGGCGCCGTTGCTGGGCGGCCCCGTGATGGCACCGTCGGATCCGGGTGCGGTGCTCGGCATATGCGCGATACTCGGCAAGATCACCGGATCGACCATGACCTCCTGATCGGCCGGTGTCACCTGATCTCGGCTGAGATCGAGATTGACCAGCACCGTGCGATCGGCGAGTTCCTTGATGAACTCCACCCGCGCCACCGTCACCCCCGCATGATCGACCAACGCCTTGCCCGGCTCCAGCCAGATGTCGAGCATATTGTCCCCAGCTACCTGGGCCACCGTGCGACCGCCGTGACGCTCCAATGCGGCGCCAAGCAGATCGTCGAGCATGCGCGTCGCGGGTACGGTGTTCGCGTACTTGTGGAACACCGGAATCCCGTGCACCGCACCATTATCGACGTGATAGCCGAAGGTATTGTTCGACCAGCTCATCGGTTCGCCGCGGCCGAGCAGCGACTCGCGCAACGCGCGCACATACCCGTCGAACCGATCCGCGTCGGCGGTGAACACCTGCCGGAAGCCGCCGCCGATATTCAATACCGACGGGCCGAGTCCGTGCCCATATGCGCGCTCGACCAGCTCGAGGCAGGCGTCGATGGCCCGGATACGTTCCGCGGGCTCGCCAGAATCGATGTGAAAGGCGAAGCCCAGGAAAGCGATTCGCCGACGATTGGCCGAGAGCAGATCGAAGGCGCGATCCATATGTGCCAGCGGCACGCCGAACCGGCTGACCGAAGCGTCGTCGAAGCCGGAAACCCGCAGCAGCACCGGAACTCTCGCGCGATCACCGGCCAGTTCGGTGATCCGCCGCAACTCCCACAGATTGTCCACATTGATGGTGACGCCGCAATCGATCAGATCACGTAGGAACGCTTCCCCTTTCGGCCCGGTCACCTCGATGCGCATCGGCCCGAATCCGGCGCCGATGGCACTGGCCAGCTCAGGTGCCGATGCGACATCGATCGCGATGCCGGCGTGCTCGGCGGTACGCACGAAGGCGCGCGATTGATTCACCTTGTGCGCGTAGCAGATTCGGTAGCGCGCGCCGCTGGTGTCCAGCACCGCGCGGAACCGTTTCAGGTTTTCCGCGTAGACCTGCGGAAACAAGAGGTGGACCGGGGATCCGAAGCGAATCAGCGTCTCTTCGACGGCGTCGCGGGTATCGAGAAACGCGCGTACCAGCGGATGGATCTTCGCGGGTAGCGCCGGTAGCGGTGCCGTCATACCGCGGTTTCCGTGGGCTGAGACTCCGCGGCCGCCAACGCGCCCGACACGGGTTTCTCGGCCACCGGGTTGTAACCGCCATCGCGGATCGTCTCGAACGCGCGCGCCCGGTTGCGCGGACTTCGGAACTCCGCCACCACCCGCTTACTCGGCAGATCGATCTCGATCACCTTGATGCCCATCGACTCCAGCGCGCCGGTGATCGTGCGAACACAGTGCTGGCAGCTCATATCGGGCACATAGAAGATCTGGTCCTCGGCGGCGGCGGGGGCGTCGGCGGTCGACTCGTCGAGATCGGCGCTCACCTCGGTGATCCGGATCCGCTCGACGAGCTGTTCGAAGATCGCGACGAACTGGTCCACCACCACTGGCAGCAAGGTGTAGTGGCCGCCGCCGAGATGATGCGGCATGGCGGCCAGGCACGCCGGCCGGGTATTCGACGGCAGCAGCGCGTACTGACGGGAGATGAGGTCGAGGTCGTCGTGATACTTCGCGATGGCCGCGTCGACGCTCAAACCCTCCACCCGCGTGGCCCGCCGCATGACATTGTGCGCGTCCTCGATGGTGGCATCCTTCATCGCGCGCAGCGTCGCCACCGTGTCGGCGGTGTAGCGCACCGTGCCGTCGGGTTGGGCGGCCAGCGTCACCGGGATCATGCCACGCCGATAGGTGGAGGCCTGGAGCTCCCAGTACCAGCGGGTGGCCACCGCCGCGAAGATGCCGGAATCATGTATGCCCCTGGCGAATTCGGCCGCGCTGCGATATTGGGTCTGCCGGGCCAGCAGTGCGTGCTGGGCCAGTGCGCGCCCGGCCGCCTCGATGCCGACGCGGAAGATCTCGATCGGATCATGATCGGTGGTGGTGCCGTGGAGCACCGCGTGCTCACGCGAGCCCAGGCCGTCGACACGTTGGGCCAGTGTGGAATCGGCGGCGAGGGCATGCCAGAGCACCAGGACGGTTTCGCGCATGGCGATCGGCACCAGCGGCCCGAGTCCGTCCGCGCGGAAGTGGCCGGTGTTGGGGATGCCATCGCTGTCGGTCCAGGCGATCCGGTGTGATGCGCTGGTGACCTGGTACGGCTGGCACGGGCGCATGAATCGCTGCAGATACAGCCGCTGCGAGTAGGTGAGGTGGCTATTGGGCTCGGGACGCAGTGCGGCGCAGGTGTATTCGATATGTCGCGCGGGAGGGATGGTGATGGGGGTGGCGAACAGTCCGGGTTCGGTGAGCCCCGCCAGCACCCGGGACGCGGCCCGCCGGTCGTAGCGCGGGGTGTCGTCCATTCTCACATGACCTCCTCGGCAATCGTCGTGACGCATGTCGTGAAGCGGTCGATCTCGTCGAGGGTGTTGTAGATGTGCGTGCTGACCCGCACCGAATCCGTGCTGTCGGCATCACCCCCGGGCGTGCAGTGTAAGCCGGTGCGAACGAGAAAACCCAACTCGCTCAACACGAATCCGAGATCGGTCGAGGAGATGCCCGCGAGCGTGAAGGACACGATGCCGTAGCCGATCGCACACGGCGCGTGTGCGGGCCCGGGCAGGAATTCCAGGCCGGGCACCGGACGCAGATTGTCGATGAGCCGCAACGTGAGTGCGCGATTGTGCGCGGCGATGACGCCGACATCCAGGGACTCCAGCACCTCCAGCGCGCTGCCGAGAGCGAGGATGCCCGGAATGTTCTGGGTGCCGCCTTCGAGCAGTTCCGGCATACCGGCCGGAGCCAACCCGGTATCGGTGAGGCTGACCCCGGTATTACCGCCGGGCAGGAACGGCAGCAGCCGATCGTGAACCCTGCTGTGGCAGTAGAGGATTCCGGTGCCTGGGGCGCCGAACATCTTGTGCGCGGCGAAAACCGCGAAGTCGGCGCCGAGTTCGGTGACATCCACCGGTAGGTGTCCGCCGCTCTGGCTGCAGTCGAAGCACAGCAGAATTTCGGGATCGAGCTTGCCGCGCAACTCCTCCAGCGTGGTGAGGCCGCCGAACACGTGATGCAGATGGCTGGTGGTGATCAGCCGGGTGCGCGGGGTGAGTTTGGCCAGGATATCGGCGGTATCGGCTTCGCCGAGTTCGGTCACCCGATAGGGGACCAGTTCGATGTGACGGCCGAAGCGGGCCAGCACCTGCCGTAAGTGGTGCCACGGATGGACATTCGAGGCGTGATCGCGCGGGTTGTAGAGGATTTCGTCGCCGTCCTCGAGCACGGCCAGACCCCAGGAGAGCGCGACCGCGTTGAGTGCCGCGGTCGCGCCGCCGGTGAAAACCACTTCCTCGGGGTGCCGCGCGCCGATGAAAGTGGCGGTGCGAGCCCGGACCCGCGCCAAGCGCGTGGTCAGATCGGTCGCCCACGGGTAGGTGCCGCGACCGGCATTGGCGGTGCGCGAAGTGTGGTAGCGGTGGATGGTCTCGATGACCGGCAGCGGTTTCTGCGTGGTGGCCGCGCTATCGAGATAGACCTCGGTGGATTCGGCGAGCGCCGGGAAGAGTCCGCGCACGGTGGCGGCGGAAGGTGCTGATTCCGGTATCCGCGGGGCCGAGACCGGCGGCCGGGTGGTGGATGGCCGGGCTAGATGCGTCCCGGACGCAGGTGACACCAAGGTGCCGCTCCCTTCCGAGAACGCCATGGACGCCACCAACGATACGCACTTACCGTAGCGACTGTTTGCAGGTCGCTGGAAAAGGTCGGCTGCGAACTTCGAAGGTTCTCGTGGACAACGTATTTCGGAAGCCGCAGGTACCCGGGGCCCCTTAGTACTGTCCCTGCACGTATTCGACGAGCTGCTGGCGCTCGGTGGCCAGTTCGGAGATCGCGCTCTTGACGACATCGCCGATGCTGACGATGCCGATCAGGCGGCCCTCGTGGACCACGGGCAGGTGCCGGATGCGGTGCTCGGTCATCGTGCCGCGCAGACTGTCGACGCGGTCATCGGGCGCGCAGGTGTGCACATCGACGGTCATGATCTCCGAGACCGGGATATCGAGCAGATCGGAGCCGTGCGCGTGCAGACCGCGCACCACATCGCGCTCGGAGGCCATGCCGACGATCCGGTTGCCGTCCGGCGATACCACCACCGCCCCGATATTGTGTTCGGCCAGCGTGGCGAGCAAGGTGCGTACCGTGGTCTCGGGCGTGACCGTGGCCACGTCGCTGCCCTTCCTGCGTAAGATCTCCGCTATTCGCATAGTCCACCATCCAGATGTCGCGGCAGTTCCAGGATGACTCGTTCGTGATCTCGTGACCAGCACAAATCCGTATCAGGGTGGAGATGTTCAGAGGTGTCGACAGTTCAGACCTGGCACATAGTACAGCTGGAACGCGGATTCACAGCCGCCGGGCGACGCTGCGGTGGAGATCACGGGCGAGTAGGGCGATGGCCGCCTGTGAGATGCCGGCCGAGGTGGCCAGATCGATCGAGGTCAACTGGGCGATGCGGCGCAGCCGGTAGTCGACGGTATTCGGGTGCACGTAGAGCTGGCGCGCGGTGAGCTGGCGGTTCATATCGTTGCCGAGGTATGCGCGCATGGTGTCGGAGAGTTCGGGATGGGCGTCGAGCGGGTCGAGAATGGTGGCGAGGCGTCGGGTGGCGGGACCGCCACGGGTGAGTTGGTACTCCACGGCCAGGTCGGCCATCTGGTACAGGCCCGGATTGCGCCCGCCCACCCGCACCAGATTGAGTAGCTCGTGGGCCTGATCCGCGGCATCGGGTATCTGGTCGGTCTCGCTGGTGACCAGCGTCGCGGTGAGCGGTACCTCAGCGGATTCGGCCAGCAGCCCGAGTGTTTCGGTGGTCAGGATCGGCGCACCGTCCTCGATCGGGACGAGCAGCGTCCCACCCTTGGTGCTCAGTAGCGCCAGCACCCGCGATTCGAAGACGGTGGCCAGCTCCGACTGCAGCCTGCGTAGCTTCCTGCGGGCCGCGACTTGGGAATCGACTCGCGGATCGCGTTCGTCGGAATGTTCCGGAACCGACAGCGCCACTACCTGATATGAGTCGGCGATCGGGATGCCGGCCTGGCGGGCGAGCGCGGAACTGCCGCGTCCGCTCAACAGCGCCGACGCCAGGGTCTGCGTCGCGGTCTGGTGTTCTCTCGCGACCAGATGCTGTTCTTCGACATAGGCGTCCGAGACCGCCACGGTGATCGCCTCGAGGAGTTCGAGCATGAGATCGGTGGCGACGAGCAGTTCATCGATATCGTCGGCCTTGGCACGTGCGGTCACCAGTCCGAACGCGATGCGCAGTCCCTCGTGATAGGCGCGCAGGATGGTGCCGAGCGGCACCGCCTCGCGGGCCCACTGCGCGGCCGCCTCGCGGACCTCGCCGAGCTGCTCATCGCCGGGAACCGTTCGCTTGTCGAACATTTCGGCCGCCAGTGCCAGGCAGCTGCGGGTCAACTTGGTGACGTCGCCGCGCAACTGCTCGCCGGGCAGCGTGCGGCATGGCGCCATACAGGTGGCGAAGTAGCCGACCATGCGCGAGGCCACGCGGTCGGTGTTCATCAAGGGTATCGACGCGGGCTGCCCGCCGATCTCTAGGACAGGGTCCGTAGCTTCGACGGACAGATCCAGGGCGGAGAAGGTCATTCGCGTTACTCCAGTGCCACCTCGGACGTGATAGATCTGCGTCCGAATCGTTGCATCACTATACGAAAAGGTTATGAACCCGGGGAAGGTTCGGCTAGATCCATTGCGGGCCCGCATCGTTGTGCGTTGTGCACAAACGGGCCATGTGCCGTGGTGGGAAGCTCCAGCGCCGCCGCGAGTCGCCGAAATCCCGTGACCAGCCGCCTTAACGTTGGCGACGGATTCGGTGTTTGCGAGCGGTTCGCCTGCGTCGCCGGGCCGGTTGTCGGCAGCCCAGGAAGGTTCGAAATGACGCGACGTATTCATCGGAGATTGCCGCTTGCGACTGCTTGCAGGTCGCTCGAAACGATCAGTCGGAAAGCATTGTCCTGCACGGTGATCGATGGGGCCACCGTCTTGGCGGTCGGTTTCGGTCCAGGGGTTGCGGGGGCGGAACCTGCCATCACGCCGACAGAGCAGGGGCTCGCCGATTTCATCAGGCCGACCAGTACCTGAAATTCGAAGGGGGCGAGGGCGAAGTGGCGCGACTGGTCACCTTCGGTTCGACCCATCACGGCACCACTTTGCTCGGCATGGCTACGCTCGGGCGGGCGATCAACAATCATCCGAATCTGGTGTGTGCCTTCAACCCTTGGTTCATCGGCGGGGGCGGCGGAATCTAGGCCGCGCCTTGCTGATTGCGCAGATCGGTATCGTCTGCCACTGCGCCACTGCGGATTTCGTGCTCGATCGCGATGGCGGCGTAGTGCTGGCCACTGGCCCGTAATTCGGCGATGCGCCGCTGCAGCGCTTCGGCGCCGTAAGCGGCGGCGACATCGGCGATTCCGAGCCGGCCGGCAGCGTGCTGTCTGTTCATACGAACGCCCCTGTTGCCTCTGGCGCCGAGAAGGCCTGGTGGCGACGATGGCACTGGCTCCCGGATGCGAATCCCCTGGTTACTTGTCGCACACGAGTCTAGAGCGGTGTCTCGTGCAGATGCAAGCACATCCGCACGAACATCGGTGCGTGCGAAGTGATTTGGGGCTTGTCCGATTCGAGCCGGGTCTACGGGGCTGCTGGACGATTGCGGAGCTGTTGGCGCCGAACGTTATTCGTCGTCGAGTCCGGCCGATAGGTAGGCCGCGGCGGCGAGCCACTGGCGACATTGCGGACCGTGCACCTCGTGCAGATGCAGGATCTCGCGGGCCTGGCGATAGGTGAGACCGGGTGGTTCGGCGGCACAATCGAGCGGCGCGAAATCCGGCGCCGTGCATTGCCGCAGGGTGTCGATCCCGGAACCTCCGGCGATCGCGGCCCCACGCTGGGTTCGGAATGGCGTACTCATCTCGATCGCCCCTCGCGTCTGCCGTTGGGGAGGATGAATATGGTGACGCGAGGCGCGAACTCCCTGCGTACCTCCCCGATTGTGGCTCTGAGTTTAAGCTGTTGTAGCTTGCAGATGCAAGTACATTTGCACGAACGACCAATAGAAATATGAACGGCGGTCTCGGCCGGATGGCCGAGGACCGCCGTTGTGCCGCTTGGCGTTTAGGCCTTGCGCGCGACCGCGCCATAGGCGGAGATCGGCCGGGCCTCGCCCACTTCCGTCTGATCCGTGCGCCACTGGGTGATGGAGACGAATCCGGGCTGCACCAGTTCCAGACCGTCGAAGATCGCGCGAATCTCGGCCTGGGGGCGGGGAACGTAGGGGACGCCGCCGGTGCCGGTGTAGTTCTCACACAGCGTGACGTAGTCCTTACTGTCGTCGGTGCCGTCCCACATGACCAGGAAGCTGCCCGCGGGTACGGCATCGAGCACGGTGTGCACGATGCGCAGCAGTTCGTCGTAGGTCTTGGCGTGACCGAGCACGCCCATGAACATCACCCCGATCGGCTCGTTGAAATTGAGCACGTTCTTGGCGTCGGAGATGATCAGCTCTGGATTGTGGAAGTCGGCGTCGACGTAGGTGGTCACGCCCTCCGGAGTGGTGCTGGTGAGCAGCGCCCGCGCGGTGGCGAGCACCAGCGGATCGTTGTCGACATAAACGACCTTCGACTCGGGCGCTACGGCCTGGGCCACCTCGTGGGTGTTCTGCATGGTCGGCAGGCCGGTGCCGATATCGAGGAACTGCCGGATGCCCTGCTCGCCCGCCAGGTAGCGCACCGCGCGAATGAGGAACTGTCGTGACTGCACCGCCATGGTGGTGATGTCGGGGTCCACTTCGACGCCGGCGTCACCGGCGATCCGATCGATCTCGTAATAGTCCTTGCCGCCCATCCAGTAATTCCAGATTCGCGCGGAATGGGGGATATCGGTACGGATGAGCGGGCTGTGATCGTCGGACATGGGACTGGACTCCTCGGCGAACGGTATGCGGTAACCCGGATTGCTCCGGCGGCGGTGTCGCGAATGGCCGGCACATCCGATGTGCACTGTGACAGTACAAGATTCGATTCGACCGATCCGGTGGATCGAGTAGTTGATCACGTCTTTTCGCGGCGACGAGGCCGGCTCGCGCGGTGCGCATTGCCGGCGCTGTGCGGCGATGGTCTCGGCGTCCGTTCCGTCGAGAGGGCTTCGGTCGGAGACGGCACACGCGGCACATCCGTAACCGGTCGAACAGGGGTCACGAAGCGAACCGGCAGGTCTGAATTCTTCTGTGTCGCAAGGGGTGGACTTCATGCTATCTTGCAGATGTAGGTGCAAATGCAAGAACGTTTGAGCGCGCATCTGCAAGGCCGCTCGAGCGTACATCTCACACTGCAAGTAGCCGAGGAGTGGGAAAGATGTGGAACACCGGTACACACAAGATCAAGGGCGCTTGGCGCAAGAGTTCGTTCAGCGGTCCGTCCGGCGGTAACTGTGTGGAAGTCGCCGAGGCTTCGGATGGTCTGATCGCCGTTCGTAATTCGCGTGACCCCGAAGGTGGCATGCTCTTCTACACCCGACCGGAGATCGACGCATTCGTCCGCGGCGCGAAAGCCGGGGAGTTCGACGACCTGACTAGCTGAGCGGTAACATTGGCGATCGGTGCGGTGTGTTTCGAAACGTGGTATTTGTGACACACTGTGGTCAAACCCGAGTATCGGAGATGACTTCATGATCGCAGAACCCGATGACGACGGTCGTGTGCAATCGGTTGTCGTGGAACGTGGTCCAACGGTATTGCGGATCGCGCTGGGTGGTCAGCTGCGCGACCTCCGGGTGAAGAGAGGTATCACCCGGGAAGCCGCAGGTGACCACATTCGCGGTTCACACGCCAAGATCAGTCGTCTCGAGTTGGGTCGCACCGGTTTCAAGGAACGCGATATCCGCGACCTGCTGACCCTGTACGGCGTCTCCGACGCCGAGGAGCGGCAACGGTTCCTGGATCTGGCCAAGCAGGCGAACGAGCCAGGCTGGTGGCATCGCTACAGCGATTTGCTGCCGTCCTGGTTCGGCACCTACCTCGGCTTGGAACAGGCCGCCAGCAAGATTCGTACCTATGAGGCGCACCTGGTGCCCGGGCTGTTGCAGACCACCGAATATGCCAGGGCGGTAATGTCGCTCGGCTACGAGGACGCCGATATGGATCGGCGGGTTCAGGTCCGGATCCGCAGGCAAGAGGTGCTGCACCGCGCCGATCCGCCGACCATCTGGGCGATCATCGACGAGGCCGCGCTGCATCGCCCTGTCGGTGGGCCGCGCGTGCACCGGGAGCAGATGGAACACCTCATCGAGCTCGCGCAATTGCCGAACGTCACCGTGCAGGTCCTGCCGTACTCGGCGGGTGAGCACGCGGCGGCGGGCAGTTCGTTCAGCATCCTGCGCTTCGCCGAGGAAGAACTGCCCGATATCGTCTATCTCGAGCACCTGACCAGTGCGCTGTACCTCGATCGGAAGCAGGATCTGGCGTTGTACCTCTCGGTCATGGACCGATTGAGCGTGCAGGCCGAGCCGCCCGGCGAGTCGCTGAAGATCCTCGCCGAATACGCCAAGGAATCCTGAGTGCCGTTGCGGCAGTGGTGATTCCCGCCTATCGACTCGGTATGCCCGGTTCGGCGGCGAGGGTCGGGGTTACGGCGGCGAAGGCGTCGGCGGCGGCGAGATCGAATTCGCCGTAGTCGCTGCCGAGGCCGCGGGCGACGAGTGCGGCGACCGCATTGCCGAGGATCGCGGCATCGCGCAGGCCGCGACCGAGGGCGATGGCACGGATGAATCCGGCGGAGAAGGCGTCGCCGCAGCCGGTGGTATCGACGATATCGACGGCGAAGGCGGGAATGTCGTGATATCCGTCGGGGTCGACCAGCAAGGTGCCGTCGGCGCCTCGAGTGATCGCGAGAACGCCGGCACCCGCATCCAGCAGCACCGCGCAACCTGCGGTGAGATCGGTGGCACCGGTGAAGCCGAGTACCTGTTCGTCGTTGGGCAGGAAGTAGTCGGTATGCGGGAGTACCGCGGCAATGGCGTCCAGGCTGCCAAGTGCGCCCGGCGCGATCAGATCGACCGAGGTGGTGACGCCGTTCTCCTTGGCATGCCGCAGGATTCGCGCGGCGTTGACCGCGCCGATCAGCTCCGGTCCACCGAGATGCAGGTGATCGGCGTCGGCGAGCGCGGCCCAGTCGACATCGTCCACGGTGTAGAGCGGGTTGGCGCCCAACAGATGCAGGCTGGGGCGTTCGCCGTTGGGGCGGATCGGCAGCACCGAGGACGAGGTGGGCTGGTTTTCCTTGCGCACCACCAGTTCTGTGTCGATGCCCGCCTTGGCGAGCAGCGTGAGCAGGATATCGCCCGAGGCATCGGCGCCGATCGCACCTGCGGTCCGGACGTCCGCGCCGAGCTTGGCGAGGGTGAGTGCGGTGCCCGCGGCGGTGCCCGCCGCCGTGACGCGGATATCCTCGACCAGTGCGGTCTGCTGTCCCTCGGGGATGGCCGCCACGGGTCGGACCAAAATGTCCAATACATGTGCGCCCAGGGCGATTACCTTCATGGCGTGTCCTTCTCCAGTGGTTTGCGGGTGCCGTATCCGGTGCGCAGCGCCACCTCCACGACCGCGGCCTGCTGCCGCGCCGACAATTCGCGCGGCGTGCCGAGGGCCATGGCGTCGAGATACAGCGCACAGGCCCACTCCAGCAGCAGTGCGGACTCGACCGCCTTGTCCATGGACATGCCGAGGGTGACGGCACCGTGATTGGCCAGCAGCGCGGATTGCCTGCCCCGCAAGGCCTCTCGCACCGCGTCCGCGAGTTCCGCGGTACCGAACGGGTGGAACGGCGCGACCTTCGTCGAACCGCCCAACAGCAGCTGCTGATAGTGGATGACCGGCAACTCGTCGAGCACACAGGCAATGGCCGTCGACTTCGGTGCGTGTGTATGCACGATCGCCTGTGTCGCGTAGGCGCGATAGACATCGAGATGCAAACCCAATTCGGAGGTCGGCGCGTAGCGGCCGGCGACCACGGTGCCCGCGAGATCGACCACGGTGACATCGTCCGCGCAGACCTCGGCGAGCACCGCGCCGGTGGCGGTGATGGCGACCAGATCACCGAAGCGCAGGCTCACGTTGCCCGCGGTGCCGATCAGCAGTCCCTGCTCGGCGAGGCGCAGGCAGGCGGCGGCGACCTCGGCGCGTTCGATTGGCGCGATGGTGGTCATCCGGCATACTCTACCGAAAACCTGAATCTCATTCACATTACTGTTCGGAGGTAATCCGTGCCGGTCGGCCGCGCTCTTCCCGAAGCGGGCTTGCGTCGCGTGCCCATTCAGGCGCGCAGCCGGGAGCGACTGGCGCGCGTGCTGGAGGTGGCGGACCGACTGATCGCTACCGAGGGCGTCGAGGCGTTGACGATGATCAGAGTGGCTGCCGAGGCACGGATTTCGGTCGGCTCGCTCTATCAGTACCTACCGGATCGCGAGGCCGTCATCGAGACCCTCGCCGCGTCCTACCTCGAGCAACTCGAGGCCAAAGCGGCCCTCCTGCTCGATATCGCACGCCGCGAGCGCTGGGACGATCCGGTCGGCGTGCTGGTGGACGCTTTCGCGCAGGTGTACCGGGACGAGCCCGGCTTCCGTGCGCTCTGGTTCGGCAAGGACCTCAACGAAGCCGCTCGGGCCGCCGACCGCGAACACAAACGACGGATGGCGGTGCTGCTGCGCGATGTCATGCTGGCACAGGGCGCCGTCGCCGATATCGAGGGACTCGATATCGCGTGCCGCGCCGCGCACCTGATGGGCGACGCGGTCATGCAGGAAGCATTCCGGTCCGACCCGGATGGTGACCCGAATCTGTTGCGCGAGGCCAAGATCGCATTGCGTGCCTACACGTCGCAGTGGGCATCGCCGACCGAGACGTGACGCAATTCGATTGCGCCGCTACATCATTGGCGACTGAGTCACTGCTTGATGAAGCTGGAGGCGATGCGCCAGAACGTATCCGGCTGTAGCGCCTCGAGATCCCAGTCGTCGGCCATCGCGTGCGCGGTGGTGACGATCCGGTCGATGTCGAAATCGTGTCGAGTGGCCGCACCGGTGGACTCGACGGCATCGATGACGAAAGCGACTGCGGTTTCTCGCGAGTACGCGGTACTGCGCTGACCGCTTCGGGTCGACGGTGTGCTCATAGTTGTTATACCGTTCGCTGGCTGGTCGGCCAGTGCGGCTTCGGCGATCCCGAGCCGGCCGCCGTGAAGTGGTTGGTCCATTCGAACGCCCCTGACGTCTGGCGGCAGCAAACCCATGGCGACATCGGCCCTTGGTTCACCCACGCGGCCTCCCCTGGTTGTCCCCTGTAAAGCCTTGCGGGACTGAGTTTAGGTCGGTGTGCCTTTCAGATGCAAGCACATCTGCACGATCGATTATGTGTTCGCAGTTGGGTTTTCGCATCTGCTAATCATCCGCGAACCGGCGCCGACAGGGGGTTGTTTCGGCCCGATCATTTCGCATTGACCAGAACGTCGGTGCTGTAGTGCACCTGAGTGCCCGGCTCGACATAACGGTCGGCAGCGCAGCGCCAGGCCAGGAAATGCTCGGTGAAATGGTGGGCTTCGGCGGCCTCGTCATCAACATAGACCTGGTAGAGGAAAAACCGGTGCGGATCAACGCGGTCCGCGCAGACATCGAATCGCAGGCAACCGGGTTCCTCGCGCACCGATGCGGTGGCACTGCGGCTCACCGCGGCGAGGAATTCCTCCCGGGATCCGGGTCGGAGCTTCAGGGAAATGATGCGACTGAACACGGTAATGTTCTCCATTCCAGCGGCGAAAAAGGTCAATCGGTAACTGCGGCACCGCTTTCGGCGACTATTTGGCTACCAAAATTGGAGACCGCGAGCGTTACCGGTGTGTTGCCTGCGACGAGCTCGAGTGTGGCATGCACGGTGTGCGGGGCGGACAGGATTTCGGCGATGACGGCGGCGACATCCGCGCGGGTGACGCTGCCGTGCGGCACCGGCGGCGGGCTCAGGGTGACCCGATCGGTCGCGGCCGCATCGAGCAGGCGACCGGGGCGCAGGATGGTCCAATCCAGATCGCGTGCGCGCAGGTCGTCCTCGGCCTGGGTCTTAGCGTCGAGGTAGGCGGCCCAGACCTCGTCGGTGCCGGGCGCGGGCGGTTTTCCGGCGCCCATGGTAGAGATCTGCACGAACCGGCGGATCCCGGCCGCCTCGGCGGCATCGGCCAACAGCACCGAACCACCCTTGTCCACCGTGTACTTGCGCGCCGCACCACTGCCCGCGCCCGCACCGGCCGCGAAAATCACAGCGTCGGAATCCTTTACGACGGCGGCGAGTTCCGCGATTGTGCTGTGTTCCAGATCGAAGACGACCGCTTGCGCACCGGTCGCGGCGACCTCGTCGGTGTGGTCGGCGTTGCGGATCAGGCTGTCGACACGGTCACCGCGACCGGTGAGTATTTCGGCGAGCAGTAATGCGATCTTGCCGTGTCCACCTGCGATGACGACGCGCATGGGTGGGTCCTTTCTAGTTGGTCAGCGTTCGGGTCCTCCGGGATTACACGAGGCCTGGACGGTGGCCTGGTAGCCCACCGCCGGACGCCAGGGCTCGAGATTCCAGCTCTCCTTGTTCGGCTGCACCATCCGGGCCCAGACCCAGTGACAGACGAACTGGTCGCGCATGCCGGGAGTGTCGGCGTCGGGTGATTGCGCGAGCACCTCCTGCCAGGCCCGCTCATCGGTATCGGGGAAGGCCTCGAGTCGACCGGCCTGGGTCGGGTAGACCAGCAGCCGCGGGCCGTCGGCGGCCTCGGTCCAGGTGGTGTGGTCGATGAGCGGCATACCGGCGTAGGGATCGACGGTCGGCATCCCGGCCACGGTCGTACTCGCGGGCGCGGTCGTCGTTGTCGTCGGTGCGGCTGTGGTGGTGGATGGCGACTCCTCGGAGCCGCATCCAACGACGGCGAGTCCGGAGCACAGCACCGCTACTCCCAAGCGCACCGCGGGTGACCCCTTGCCGGTCGTCGTGCGACACCGCATACCCGGACGTCGTCCGGTGTGCTCCGGTGCACCTGGGTTCGGCTGGGTCACTATCGATCCTCTCGCAGGGTTGTCCGTCCTCGAGGGTAGTCATCGCGCGGCGGTGCAATGGACATCCGGATCGGCCCGTCGCTGGGGCCACCGATTGTGGTGTCTTGCCGACCAGTGGGCGAGCTGGCGATAGTCGGTCGATGGCGCGGGCTCGGATAATCGCCGGCGCGGTCGCGGTGGCGGTCGCGCTGTCCGCGCCCGCGGCGGCGCAGGGGAGCGACGCCCCCGGTGTGGTCACCGAGACCGTAGAGCTCTCCGGCGCGCTGCGGGTGGACGGTGCGGCGCTGGCGGAGCGGATCACCTATTGGTCGCGCGGGCCGCGTTGGCCGATGCAGAGTACGGCCGCGATCTATCTGCCGCCGGGCCCGCCGCCGCCGGGTGGCTGGCCGATCGTGGCCTATGCGCACGGCACCGTGGGCATCGCCGACCAGTGCGCGTTCACGCTCCAGCCGCGTGCGTTCTACCTGGAGACGGTCTATCCGGAGCTGCTACACGCCGGATTCGCCGTGGTGATCTCCGACTATGTCGGGCTCGGCACGCCGGGCACTCACCCGTACCTCGACGGGCCGTCGCAGGCACGCAGTGTGATCGACGGTGTACGCGCGGCCCGTGCGGTGACACCGGCCCTCGGCGTGCGCTGGGCGGTCTTCGGACAGTCGCAGGGCGGGCAGACCGCGCTGTTCGCCTCGGCCCTCGGACCGTCCGACGCGCCGGAACTGGAATTGCGCGGTGCGGTGGCCACCGGTGCGCCGTCGAATCTGGAGTACGGCGTGACGGTGGCCGGGCCGTGGGTGCCCCGGCTGCCATTGCGCAAGACCACCACCTACTTCGGGCTGATCCTGGCCGGATTGCGTGCTACCGCACCGGAACTCGATATCGACGGCTATCTCACATCGATCGGGCAGGAGGTGCTGCGGATGGTGGAGTCGGAGTGTGTGAACGACGCAGACGCGCTGGTGCACGACATCGCCATCGGGCAGATGCTGAGCAGGCAGTTGTCGGGGCCCGCGTTGGATGCGGTGGTGCGATCGATGCTGCGGATCCCGATCGAGGGGCAGACGGTGCCGTTGTTCATCGGTCAGGGGCTGACCGACCTGGAAGTGCCAGCTCCATTGAGCGTCAAGCTGATTGCCGATCTGCGATCCGGCGGAGCCGACCTGCAAGTCGGCGTCTATCCGGGCGATCACCTCGGCGCGGCGGCCGAGGCACTACCGGACGCGCTGGCCTTCCTGCGCCGCGTGCTGGCGTAATGCCGTCAGTGCCACAGTGATCGGCACGGCAGGCGGCGTAATCCCGGTCGTATCTTGCCATCCACCGTCACGGTCAGCCCGTCGTTCAGGGCCGCCGAGGTGAATTCCCATGCCTCGGCGCGGGTGGCCGCGTATTCCAGGATGAGCGCGTCCTCCGGTGTGGGACCGTCGAAGTAGACGGTGATCCGTCGTGTCGGTAACTCCTGGATGTCCGTCGGATACACCGAATCTCGTGCAGTGCCGTCCATGCCACCGTCTCCTCAGTCCCCGACCCGACTCACTTTGTCGATAGTTGTGACGGTAAGTCGCGCACCATGGTGCGGAACATGTTCGGGCTGATCAGCTGGACATGTCACAGACACGACACCTCGCCTTGGGAGACAGTCACGATTGCCCCCACCCGGCGATCACAGCTGATGCCTCCGAGACTTGTGAATTATCCAAATGTTTGACTCCAGGACTGCCTTTCGCAACGATTGCCGCCGACGATGTTCGCAAGTTGGACCACACTCTGGAGGCATACGTCGATGAGACAGGCCCTACGAAGACCGATGCGCAAAATTGGTGCGATCGCAGCCGGTCTGATGATGGTGTTGGCAGCGGCCGGCACCGCCCACACCACACCCCTTTATCCCGCCCCGGACCCCGACCCCTTCTATGCGACACCGCCGAATCTGGCGGATAAGAAGCCCGGTGATGTGATCGCGACGCGGGTGATGCCGCCGCTGCTGATCTTCCCGGATACCACCGTGACCGTCGTGCGGTTCCGGTCCACCAGCTCCGAGGGGCAGCCGATCGCGGCGACCACCACGGTGCTCACCCCGAAGGCGCACGCCGCCGACGGCCCCTTGCTCTCCTATCAGCACATCATCAACGGCCTCGGCGCGGAGTGCTCGGTATCGCGGGTGCTCTACACCGGCGATCCGAATCTCATCGTGCGCGAGGCGCCGGGCTGGAACGTCCTGCTCTCGCGCGGCTGGAGTGTCGCGCTGCCGGACCATCTCGGTCCGAATTTCGCCTATGGCGCGGCCAAATTGGGCGGCACCATCACCCTCGACGGCATCCGGGCGGTCAAGCAGGTCGCCGAGTTGCAGGTCCGCAAGAGTCCGGTCGCGATGGTCGGCTACTCCGGCGGCGGTATGGCAACCGCCTGGGCGGCCGCGCTGGCGCCGAAGTACGCCCCGGAGCTGGAGATCGCCGGAGCCGCGATGGGCGGTGTTCCGATGAATCTGGTGAAGATGCTGGAGGGACTCGGCCTCGGCTCGCATCCGGTGTTCGGCCTCGCGCTGGCGGCGGGACTCGGCCTGGAGCGGGAGTATCCGGACCGCTTCCCGCTCAGCGATCAACTCAACGACCGCGGTTTGGCCGCCCGTGCCGCGATCGCCAACAGCTGCACCAACGACATTCTGGCCACGGGCGCGGGCCGCGGCGCGCTGGACTTCGCGAAGACCACCTCGATGATCAACGACGCCACCGCACGCCGGGTAGTGGAGGAGAACAGCCTCGAACTCTACGACGGTGTGCCGAAAACGCCGATCTTCGAATGGCATTCGCCGATCGACGGACTGATTCCGGTGGATGCGGTGGTCAATACCGATAAGCGCTGGTGCGCGGCCGGAGCACGGGTGCAGTCCGAACAGATCCCGGTCCCCGATCATCTGACCGCGGCGGTGCTCGGTATCCCAGCCGCGCTGACCTGGCTGGATGCGCGATTCCGTGGGGAGGCGGCGCCGAGCAACTGTTGATACGGGCACAGTGGTGAGCTCCGGCGCACCGCCGGAGCCAACCGAGCCGAATCCGCTTTGCTGGACAAGGGGATTCGGCTCGGATTGTTGCGATTCGGCGACGTGACACACACAACTCGGGCACGGCGGGGTCGCCGGCCGGGCGTGGTCGGTTAGCCTGACTTTCTGGCCTCGGTAAAGGGGTATTTCGGGGTCGAAGGCACCATTTTTTCCCGGGCGTCAGGGAACCCGACGTCGAACCCTGGGGCGTGTGCCATGAGATGCCTGCGTGTCACCCTGTTCGCGCTGGTCCTGGTATGTCCGATGGCGATGGGGGAGGCGGCCGCCGAACCGCCGCCCGCCATTCCCGGCCTGCCCCAACTGCCGATCCCGACCGATCCCGGTTCGATCCTGCCCGATCTGCAGCAGTGGATCGACAGCGTCATCCCGCCACCGCCGATCGCCGCCGCGCCGCATCCATCAGGTCCCATGATGGAGGCAACGACGCTCACTCCGGGACTGGCCGCACTACGGGCGGCTGCGCTGCCGACCCCGATCGGCGATCCGATCTTCGACGCGTGGCCGGAGAATCTGGAGAGTTTCACCGCGGGCGAGGTCGTCGAGGTCCGCGATGTGAGCGCGACGGCCGCACCCCTGGTGCTGGTGCCGATCCGGCAGGCGCTGCTGCTGAAGTACCGCACCACCGATTCGCGCGGCGCGGCGTCGTATGCCACTGCCACACTGATCATTCCGGCCACGGCCTGGTCCGGTCCCGGTACCAGACCGGTGGTGGTGAACAATCTACCGATCGACGCACTGGGCCGGGACTGCACGCCCGGCTACACCTTCGCGCACGGCTGGTCGCGTAACACCAGCATCACCGACTTCCTCCCGCCCACAACACAATTGGCGGCATTGCGCGGATACGCCGTGTTGATTCCGGACCATGAGGGCCCGTGGATGGCCTATGCCGAGCCATATGTCGCGGGACACGCCGTCCTGGACGCCATTCGAGCGGTGCGCGGGCTGCGCTCGGATGAGTTCGGCGACAGCCGATTCGGCATGACCGGATACTCCGGCGGCGCCATCGCCACGCATGGTGCGGTGAAGCTGATCGACAGCTACGCACCGGAGTTGGCCGGATCGATTGTCGGCGCCGCACTCGGCGGCGTGCCGGCCGACTACGAGATCCTCGCGCGCAGCATGAACGCCAACCTCGCCTCGGGAGTGTTCATCGCCGCGACCTTCGGTGTCGGCCGCGAACGCCCCGAGATCCTGGCGAGTATGAACAATCTGGCGCAGTGGGCGGCGACGTCACCGCTCAAGGATCTTTGCGGCAGTGTGTTCGGGGCGGTCGGTGTGCTCATGCTGCCGATCGATATCGCCGCGAACATCCCCGATCCACTGCACTCCGAGGTCGCCTCGGAGATCTACACAGCCACGCGGATGGCGGGTATGAAGTCGGCGACGCCGCTCTACATCTATAACGGCGAGCAGGAGTTCTGGATCCCCGCCGAGGGCGCCCGCAACCTCTACCAGGAACAATGCGGTCTCGGCGTGCCCGCGGTGTATCGCAGTGTGCTCGGCGAGCACATCATCGCCGGCGGTCTCGGCTATCCGGAGGCGATGAGCTGGCTGGACCAGCGTCTGCAGGGTGTCCCGGCACCCGATGAATGTTAAGGATCCTCTGGCGATCCGCCGTGGTGGTTGCGCTCGGCGCCGCGGCCGCGATCTATGACACGTGACGGTATCCATCCTCCTCAGTTGTTGTTGTACCCGGACTTGCCGTCGAGCGCGTCGAGCGCTGCCCGCCGTATCGCCTACGGTGGGCCGGTCCGGGCGGGGTAACAGGCCGGATTCGGGAAAGAGGCATATGAACGACATCACCACCGCTGTGGCAGAACCAGCGTCGGCACCACTCAGCGGGTCCGAACAGGCTGCCGCGATGGTCGGCCGTCGCTATCGGATGGCCGATCACTACGAGGTCGGGCGCGAGAAGATTCGCGAATTCGCCAGGGCAGTACGGGATTTCCATCCCGCGCACTGGAACGAGGACGCGGCAGGGGACCTCGGCTACGACGCGCTGATCGCGCCGCTGACCTTCTCCTCGATCGTCTGGCTGCTGGTGCAGCGCAAGATGTTCGATTCGGTGCTGACCGGCTATGACATCAGCCAGGTGCTGCAGACCGAGCAGAGCATCACGGTGCACCGCCCGCTGGTCGCCGGCGACCGCCTGCACTGCGACTCCTTCGTGGAATCGTTCCGGCAGTTCGGTGACATGGATTTCATGGTCACCCGGAATGTGCTCACCAACCAGCACAAAGAGCTGTTGCAGACCGCGTACACCACCGTGGTCGCGCGGACCGGCGCCGAGGTCGCCACCGAGCTGGTGACGGCGGTGGACGGCGTCATCATGAGCGGCCAAGCGCTGACCCATCGGCTGAGCGCGACCGAGCGACCGCGGGGCCGTGCCGTGGATACCGGCATCATCGAATGCCTCGACGAGGTGCTACCCGAAGCCACGGTGGACGAGACACAGGTCCGGGTGCCGCGCGGCGTCCCGACGTTCGACGACCTGCGGGTCGGCATGGAACTGCCCACCCGCGTCGTACCGCTGTCTCGCGGCGATCTGGTGAATTACGCTGGGGTATCGGGTGATTCGAATCCGATCCACTTCAGCGATCACGTCGCGGACACCGCGGGCCTGCCCGATGTGGTCTCGCACGGATTGCTCACCATGGGCCTGGGCGCGAGCTATCTCACCGACTGGCTGGGCGATCCGGCGGCGGTGACCGAATACGGGGTGCGGTTCTCCGGCTTCGCGCCGGTCTCCGCGACCCGGTACACCGAGATCGAATTCCGTGGCCGCGTCAAATCTCTCGATCCGCGGCGGCGGGCGGCGACCATCGCGCTCACCGCGATCTCCGAGGGCCGCAAGTTGTTCGGCCGGGCCACCGCCGAGGTGCTGCTGCGCTGATCCGAAATGCACATGCAGATGTACGAGTGTTTGTGGAAATGGGGCATTTTGGATCTAGCTAGTTGTGGCAATTCCGTGGCAGACTCAGTGAATGCGTGCTTCGGAAGTGCGACATTCATTTTCCGGGAACAACCCTGCCGCCGACGGTGGGCCCACCGTGCTGCGGATGATGCTCGGCAGCCGCATGCGACGGCTACGGGAGGCCTGTGAGATCTCGCGCGAGGATGCGGGGGAGGCGATCCGTGGTTCGCACTCCAAGATCAGTCGACTGGAATTGGGCCGCACCGGTTTCCGGGAACGCGATCTGGTCGATCTGCTGACGCTCTACGGGGTCGTCGATCCCGAGGAGCGCGAGGAGTTCAAGGAACTCGCACGCCAGGCGAACGCGTCCGGTTGGTGGCATCGCGACAGCGATTGGCTGCCGAAGTGGTTCGACACCTACCTCGGCCTCGAGCAGGCGGCCAAGCTGATTCGCTGCTACGAGCCGAGGGCGGTGCCGGAACTGCTGCAGACCGCCGACTACGCGCGGGCGCTGCTGGCACTGGCCCATTCCGCCGAATCGTCGGAGGCGATCGAGCGGCGGGTCGCGCTGCGGCTGCGCCGCCAGGAGATCCTGCGCCGCCCGCACCCGCCGCAGCTGTGGCTGATCGTCGAGGAGGCGGCGCTGCGTCGGCCGATCGGCGGGTCGACGGTGTGGCGGGCTCAGCTCGAGCACCTGCTGCGCGTCGCCGACGAGCCGCATATCACCCTGCAGGTGCTGCCCGATCATGTCGGCGGACCGGTGCTGGCCGACGGCGCGTTCACCATGCTGCGCTTCGCCGAGGCCGATCTGCCCGACATCGTCTACTTGCAGCAATTGACCAGCGCGCTGTATCTGGACAAGGGCGCCGACCTCGACGCGTACCGCGCGGTGGCGAATCAGCTATCGGTCCATGCCGCGCCGCCGGAGTACACCCCGGGACTGTTGCGCGCCCTGTGCGAACGGCATCCGGAAACGGTCGATCACCCTGCCGCGGCCGCCGATTCCGCTGAGACACAAGTGAACTCGCGGCACCGGTGACCATGCCGAGTTCGTCGAGTGTGTACTGTGCGGTGCCGGGTCTCCTACGATAGGAGCCACACAGGTCCTGTGGACGAAGGTGTTGACCATGACCGACGACGTTGCGCCAGGAACTCGACTCAGTCGGGAGATCGATCAGAGCAAACCGAGTATCGCTCGGGTCTACGACTACCTGCTCGGCGGTAAGGACAACTACCTCGTCGACCAGGAGGTGGGTAATCATTTCAAGGAGAATCTGCCCGGTTCGGTGGCGATCGCGTTCAGCAGCAGGCAGGCGCTGATCCGCGCGGTTCGCGATATGGCCCGCGACGGCATGCGGCAGTTCATCGACCTCGGCAGCGGTCTGCCGACCGCGGACAACGTGCATCAGGTCGCCAAGCGCCAAGCGTCCGACGCGCGGGTGGTCTACGTCGACCATGATCCGATCGTGCTCGCGCACGGCCGCGCGCTGCTGGCCACCGACGACAACACCGCGGTGATCCAGGCCGACGCCCGCGATCCGAAGTCGATCCGCAACCATCCCGATGTCGCGCGGTTGATCGACTTCGAGCAGCCCGTCGGCGTCATCTTCAGCTCGATCCTGCACCATTTCAACGATGATGAGGATCCGGCGGCCGCCGTGCGCTACTGGACCGATCAGATCCCTTCCGGCAGTCACGTTTTCATCACGCACTTCTGTTCCGGCCACAATGAGCAGACCGCCGCGGCCGAGCGGAAGTTGCAGGCCACGTTCGGTCGCGGCCGCTGGCGCGACCACGCGGAGATCCGCGCCCTCTTCGGCGACCTCGAACTCCTCGAACCCGCGATCGTTCCGTCGGCGCAATGGCGTCCGGATCCGGCCCCCGCCGCCGAGATCGGCGCCGGCGGCCGGGAGTTGACCGTATGGGAGCAGCTCATCGTGACGGGGCTGGCCCGAAAGCCCTGAATCGGATAATCCCGAACTAATGTCCCGATGGGACAATAGGGCGTAGACTGCCGGTATGGGTATCGACGACGAAGTCGACCTCGACGGACGCAGGCTGCGCACGCTACGCAGTCGCGCGGCCATGTCCCGTGCCGCATTCGACCTGCTCAACGAGCGTGGGCTGGGTTCGGTGGCGGTCGAGGACATCGCGGAGCGCGCCGGGGTCACCCGGCGGACCTTCAGTCGTCATTTCTCCTCCATCGAGGAGGCCGTGCTCGGTGAAATCGACCAGGACGTGCATCTGTTCAACGAGGCCCTGTGCCGGCGCCCCGTGGGCGAGCCGCCACTGGCCGCTTACCGCAATGCCCTGCACGATTGGCTGGCCGCCGAATATACCGGGGACAAGGCCGCGCGGCTGGCCCGGCGCTTGGCGTTGTTCCAGCGCTTCGAGGACGAGCCGACGCTGGCCGCTGGCTATCAGCGCATCCGGTTGGACGGACAGCGTGAGTCGGTGCGGATCATCGCCGCCAGACTCGATGTCGATCCGACCGTGGACCGGCGTCCGGAGGTAGCCGTCGCGGCCGGGTCCGGACTGCTCATCGCCGCCCTGCAGGCCTGGAGCGCGGGTTCGGACACCGACGGGTTGCCCGACCTCATCGATATGTTCTTCGACACCCTTATCGGGCTGACCGCTGAATTACAGAGCGAGGTGTCATCGTCATGACCGCAGCAACCAGGTCGCCGAGCGTTGTTCGCCGCACCTGCCGCCGTGTCGGCTTGGATCGGAATCCGATGCGCCGCCGCGAAGATCGCCTGCAATTGGCGGTCGCCGCGACCTTGACGCTGCTGTTCCTGATCATCGCTCCGCTGCTGTCGATATCGGTCGGTGGGCGGATCTACCAGACCGAAGACCGTATCGCGCAAGCCCAGGCCGCGCAGTTGCACCAGGTCGACGCGACGGTGCTGGAGGTCGGCAAGGCGCCGTTGTACGCGCCGATCACGCCGGCCCGGGTGCAGTGGCGCGATGCGCAGGGTGCCACGCACACCAGTGACTATCAGGCCACCGGTGTGCTGAAAGCCGGTGCCACCGTGCGGATTTGGCTCGATGGCGCGGGCCGGGTCAGCGAGCCGCCGTCGAGTACGCGGGCGTTCAGCAAGGCGTTGGTGATCACTACGGGCTTGGTCTTCGCGATCATGGTCTGCTTCGGTTGCGGCTACGCCCTGTTGCGGCGCGGGCTCGATCGTCGGCGGGCGCGGCTCTGGGAGGCCGAATGGGCCACCGTGGAACGCATGTGGGGCAATCACGGCACGCGTCCGGATCAGGCGTAGCCGCCTCGGCCGGACATCCCGCTCAGATCGGGAAGAGGCTGTGCTTGCGGGGGGTGTGCTTCCTGACCGCGCCCTTGTCCCGCAGTAGCCGCAGGGCCTTGCGGATCTCCAGCCGGGTCTGCGACGGCTCGATGACGGCATCGATATAGCCGCGCTCGGCCGCGATCCACGGCGTGGCCATGGTGGCGTTGTAGAAGTCGATCATCTGCTGGCGCGCGGCGGCGCGCTGATCGGCCGGGGTCGCCTCCAGCTGCCTGCGGCCGATGATGCCGACCATGCTCTCCGCACCCATGACGGCGATGCGCGCGGTCGGCCAAGCCAGACTGATATCTGCGCCGAGCTGCTTGCAGCCCATCACGGCGTAGCCGCCGCCGTAGGCCTTGCGCGTCACGATGGTCACGATCGGCACGGTCGCCTCGATCACCGCGCGGAAGAACCGGCCGCCGCGTTTGATGACGCCGTTGCGCTCCTCCTCGACACCGGGCAGGACGCCGGGGGTGTCGACGACGAAGATGACGGGCAGCCCATACGCGTCGCAGAACCGGATGAAGTAGGTCGCCTTGTCCGAGCATTTCGCGTCGAGCGCGCCGCCGAGCACCTGCGGCTGGTTGGCGACCACGCCCACGCTGCGGCCGTCGACCCGCGCGAATCCGGTGATCAGGTTCTGCGCGGTGGCGGCGCCGATCTCGTGGAAGGCGCCGTCGTCGAAGATCCGCAGCAGGATCTCGTGCATGTCGTAGCCGACCTTGTCCGCGTCCGGTATGACCGAGTCCAGCTCCAGATCGTGGCTGGTCGTCTCGGGTTCCAGGCCGGGATTCAGCACCGGCGGCTGCTCGAGGCAGCTCGAGGGCAGGTAGCTCAGGTAGGATCGCACCCAGTCGAAGGCCGCCTGCTCGTCGGGGGCGACATGGTGGATGGTGCCGATCTCGGCCTGGACCGCGGCGCCGCCGAGTTCCTCCGCACTCACGGTTTCGCCGGTCACCGCCTTGATGACCTCCGGGCCGGTGACGAACATGTACGACTTCTCGGTCGCGACCAGCACGTCCATATTCACCGGTCCGTAGACCGAACCGGCCGCGCACTTGCCGAGCATGACCGCGACCATCGGCACGAATCCGGACAGGTCCTCCTGGCGGCGGCACATCAGCGCGTACCAGGCGAGCGAGGTCACCGCATCCTGGATGCGGGCGCCGCCGGAATCGTTGATCGCGACCACCGGGCAGGCGTTCTCCTGCGCGAATTCCATGGCGGCGGCGACCTTTCGGCCGAACATCTCGCCGACCGAACCGCCGTGCACGGTCTGATCGTGCGCGATGACCACCACCGGCCGGCCGTCGATGTAGCCGCGGCCGGTAACCACGCCGTCGCCGTACATGCCGTCGGATCCGGGCGCACGCATGAGCGCACCCATCTCGACGAAGGAGCCCGGATCGAGCAGCATGCGCACGCGTTCGCGCGCGCTCGGTATGCCCTTGCTCTTGCGCTTCGCGATGCCGGTTTCACCGGCGGGCTCCTCGGCAAGCTCCAGGATGTCCCGGAGTTCCTCCAGCTTCTCTCGCGTGCCGCTCATAGGGGGATATGCCATCCTTCGAATGTCGTCGTGCATGACCCGGGGTTGACCGAACTGTTACAAGACGCTCGATGCTATCGGGCATATGACCCGCAGCACAGAACTCCCACCTTAGCCATGGGACAGCTCACAGGTTCGCTGGGTGTGCTCTGGTTTGAACCACCACGCGCGTGGGTACCGGCGGGTTGCCCACTGATGGGGTCGGTAGATCTGCGACGGTCGTTACAGCCGTCGTCCGCAGCTGCTGCCGCCCGCCGGGCGGGGCGGTCTCGCCGCCGCGATCTGATCATCTGAATGACCGGAATATTGCGGCCGAGAATCGGTCCGCTGCTTGTGATTTCGCCCAAGGTCGTCGATGCGAGGTGATGACTTTCCTAATTCCGTGGTCGGGCACGCAATTCGGTGCGAAACAAGGCTAGCCTTTTACAGTCATGGTGGGTAAACAGGCTGATTCGGGCGTCAAGAGCTTGGAATCGAAACTGGTCGAATATTTGACTTTCCAGGCGAGGCGCGCACGGCGGGAAGATCTCGGTACTATCACGCGCAGCTGTCTGGCGGAGGCCGCGCGAGTGCTCGAGCCGCGGTTGGTTCCGGTCGTGGCGCAGCCTGCGGCGATCACCGGATCGGCCGCGCGGTGGGCCCGCGAGGGGATTGCGCTGGAAACTGTGCTGGACGCGTATCACGATGGCGTCCGGGTCGGACTGGAATTCCTGACCCAGCAGGCCGCGGGCGAAAATGCCGATCAGGTGGCGGCGGCGGCCGGGCTGATCGTGCGCGTGCTGGAAATGGTGACGACCGCGACCTCGACGGCATATCTCGACGAGCATCGTCAGGTCGCGCGGGAACAGCAGACCACCGCGCAGTCGCTGGTATCGGCGCTGCTCAGCGGTCACGGCGTCGCGCGGCTGACGCGTCGGGCCGGATTCACCGTGGCCGCGTCATATCAGGTTGTCGCCGTCGCGATTCCCGCGCATCCGGACGAGCGAAGACCGGGTATGGGCGCGCCGTCCGCGGCGCGCCGCAAGCTGCGCCGAATCCAGGCGGCGCTGGCGAATCCGCTGGGCTCTCGTGCCCTGTCGCTGCTGTCCGACGAGGGTGGCACCGTCTTGGTGCCAATCGACGAGATCTCCGCCATGACACCGTTGGCGCTGACCCCGGAGGTGCTCGACCTGGTGAGCGAGGCCGCCGAGGTGCCGTTGACCGCGGTGGTGACCTCCGGTGACACCGCTCGGATTCCCGAACTGGCCGCGTTGGCACACGAACTGCTCGCCGGTCTGCAGGCCGCGGGCCGCCCGCCCGGTCTGTACCAACTGGCCGACTTACCGGAGGCGATCGCTTGTGACGGGCTCCAGCAGGCCCGGCGACCGGTAGTCACTACGCCCAACGATCACCGAATCACCCGTTCGGCCTGAACGAGTGTCCCTATCGTCGATTCGGGGTTGACCGAAGGAGTACGTGTGACAACCGCCTTGACCGATCTCGATATTCTGCGCGAACTGGAGCCCGTCGCCGAGCGCAATCTCGACGAGCATCTGCGCAAGGCCAAGGCGTGGCAACCACACGATTACGTGCCGTGGGACGACGGCCGCAATTTCGCGGCTATGGGTGGCATCGATTGGGAGCCGGGACAATCGGAGCTGTCCGAGGTCGCGCGCACGGCGATGGTCACCAACCTGCTCACCGAGGACAATCTGCCCTCCTATCACCGGGAGATCTCGGAGTCGTTCTCGCTGGACGGGGTCTGGGGGACCTGGGTGGGGCGCTGGACAGCGGAGGAGAATCGCCATGCGATCGTCATGCGCGATTATCTCGTGGTGACCCGCGCGGTCGACCCGGTGGCCCTGGAACAGGCCAGAATGGCGCATATGACAACGGGTGTCGAGAAACCTGACAAGGGGCCGCAGTTCCTGCGTTCGGTCGCGTATGTTACGTTGCAAGAACTGGCTACCAGGATAAGTCACAGAAATACCGGCATCGCCTGTAATGAGCCCATCGCCGAGCGTATGCTGCAACGCATCGCCGCCGACGAGAATCTGCATATGATCTTCTACCGCGACCTCAGTGCCGCCGCCCTCGACCTCACACCGAACGAGACCCTGCGCGCGATCACCGATGTCGTGACCGGGTTCCAGATGCCCGGGCTCACCCAGCCTAACTTCCGCCGTAATGCGGTGGTACTGGCCAAGAACGGCATCTATGATCTGCGCCAGCATCTGGACATCGTGCTGCGCCCGATGCTGCGCGCCTGGAATGTCTTCGAGCGCACCGACCTCTCCGGCGACGGGGCCCGCGCCCGCGACGAAATCGCCGTCTACCTCGACGAATTGGCCATCAAGGCAACACGTTTCGAGGAGCTGCGCGACCGCGCGGCCGCCAGACACACAGAGCGAGCCGCCACCGCGTCATGAGTCTGCGAGCACCGATCACCGCGGCGGCGATGGCCCTCATCGCCGTGGTAGCGCCCGCGCCCGCACTGGCCGATCCGCCCCCCGCACCGCCTGCCGTGGATCCCGCCATGACACGGACCGGGACGATCAGTATCGAGACCATCGGCCCACGCCACGAACGCTTTTCGATCGCCTCGGCCGCTATGCGCCGGGTCATCACGGTGGATGTTTTGCGCGGCAGCGGTTCCGGGCCGCACCCGCTGCTGTATCTGCTGGACGGCGTTGACGGCGAGGCGACCTCGGGTTGGCTGAGCAAGGGAGGTGCGGCGGAATTCTTCGCCGATAAGCCGGTCGATGTCGTGCTGACCAGCGGCGGCACCGGGAGCATGTACAGCGACTGGCAGCGTCGCGACGCCGCGCTCGGAATCAATCGGTGGGAGACGTTCCTGATCTCCGAACTCCCACCGATCATCGAGTCCTATCTGCGCACCGACGGGCGGCGGGCGATCGCGGGCGTATCGATGGGAGCGCAGGCCGCCATGATGCTGGCTCAGCGGTATCCGGGTCGCTATCGTGCTGTCGCGGGGATGAGTGGATGTTATTCCACGGCAGATGAACTCGGCCGCGCGGTCACCACGATCACGGTTGCGTCGCGGGGCGGCAATGTCGAAAATCTCTGGGGCCCACCCGATTCGCCCGAGTGGGGTGCGCACGACAGTGTGCTGAAGGCATCCGAGCTGCGGGGCACCGCCATCTACCTGTCCGCGGCCACCGGCTTGCCGACCAACGCCGACCTGGTCGCCGTCTCGAACGCTGCGAACCTCGTCGAAGCCTTGAAGACGGCAGGAGGGGGCGTTGCACTGGAGGCCGGCGCGCGCGCGTGCACCGAGCGCTTCGCCGCCCGCCTCGCCGAGCTGAACATTCCCGCCACCGTCGACTATGGCCCGGCGGGTATGCACACCTGGCCCGATTTCGAGGCCCAATTGCCGCGTGCCTGGCGGGTGCTCGCCCCAGCGCTCGGGCTGCCCGCACCGCAGTGACTCCGCGACACTCCTGAGCTGATGCGGCTTGTCTCGGCATATCGCGTCGGTAGGGTGAGGGCAAGTCGACGGAGGGGAGATTTCGATGCTGGAAGTCGCGCATCTGCTGCGCCGATTCGGGGACAAGGTGGCGGTCGACGACGTGTCGTTCGCGGTGCGGCCGGGAGCGCTGACCGGGTTCGTCGGGGGCAATGGCGCGGGCAAGACCACCACGATGCGAATGATCATGGGTGTGTTGGCCATCCATGGTGGCGAGGTCCGGTGGCGGGGGCGGCCGGTGACGGTCGTGGATCGGCGGTCGTTCGGTTATATGCCCGAGGAGCGCGGACTGTATCCGAAGCAGCCGGTGCTCGATCAGCTGGTCTATCTGGCTCGGTTGCGTGGGCAATCCGCCGCCGAGGCCAAGCGGCATGCGGCCGATCTGCTGGAGCGGTTCGCGCTGGAGGATCGCGGTAAGGACAAGTTGGAGTCGCTCTCGCTGGGGAATCAGCAGCGCGTGCAGATCGCGGCGGCGGTGATCGCGGAGCCGGATGTGCTGATTCTGGACGAACCCTTCTCCGGTTTGGATCCGGTCGCGGTCGATTCGATGGCCGAGTTGCTGCGGGAGTATGCCGGGCAGGGTGTGCCGGTGCTGTTCTCCTCACATCAACTCGATCTGGTGGAGCGATTATGCGATCAGTTGGTGATCCTGGCGGCGGGTCGGGTGGTCGGGCAGGGGGCGGTCGAGGAGTTGCGTGGTGTTGGTGGGAAGCGGTACCGGCTGGTGTTCGGCGGGGATACGGAGTGGCTCGGCGGGTTCGCTGGAGTCAGCGTGCTCGAGCGCAACGGCTCGGGTGTATTGCTGGAGTTGACCGGTACGACCACCGACGAATTGCTCACCGAGGCGCTGGCACGGGGTTCGGTACGTGAGTTGGCCGAGGTGCGGCCGTCGGTATCGGAGATCTACCGGGAGGTGACGGCATGACCGAGACCGGATCAGCGCCGCGCGGGGTATGGCGCATTGTCGCCGCGCGTGAGGTCGCGGTGAAGCTGCACGATCGCAATTTCCTCATCTCGACCATCATTACGATCGTGGCCATTGTCGCGTCGCTGGTCATCAGCGGGTTCGTGAGCGGTCGCACCGACAAGATCGATGTGGCGATCACCGGCGCGGGCGCCGATCAGATCATCGCGATCGCGAACAGTCTCGCCGAAAGTGCCGATAAGAACGTCACTTTCACCCCGCGTGCGGAGGCCGACGTGGCCGCTGTCGAACAGCAGGTGCGCGATGACGCCGTGGATGTCGGGTTGGTGCCCGCCGCGGCGGGCGAATGGCGGCTGCTCGGCAAGGCCGGGGAGGACGACAATGCCGCGACCTATGTGACGGCCGCGGTGCGGCAGATCACGGTGCAGCACAATGCCGCTGCTGCCGGAACCTCGATGGAGGCGTTGAGCCGAGGCAGCGCCGTCGCCTACAACCTGCTCGACCCGACCGCCGTCGATCCCGGTCTGGCCAAGGTCGTCTCCTTCGTTTTCGCGTTCTTGTTCTATATGGCCTCGTTCTTGTTCGGCATGTCCATCGCGCAGAGCGTGGTCGAGGAGAAGCAGAACCGTATCGTTGAAATCCTCGCCAGCGCGATTCCGTTGCGGCAGTTGCTGATCGGCAAGGTGATCGGTAATACGATCATGGCGTTCGGGCAGCTCGCACTGTTCGTCAGCGCGGGACTGATCGGCCTGGCATTCACCGGCAAGGGGGATCAGGTCACCGAGATCGCCGGTGCCGCAGGCTGGTTCATCGTCTTCTTCGTTGTCGGCTTCCTCGCACTGGCCAGCCTATGGGCGGTCGCGGGTTCGCTCGCGACGCGCAGCGAGGACATCCAATCCACTGCCACACCACTGTCATTGCTCATCATCGCGGTGCTGTTCGCCGGAATCTTCCTGTCCGGCCCCGGTCGCGTGGTTGCGTCCTATGTCCCGGTGTTGTCCATCGTCGCCATGCCGGGCCGGTTGGCCGAAGGCACGGCCTCCTGGTGGGAGCCGTTGGTCGCGCTGGTTCTGATGGCGGTCGCGTCCTACGGCATCGTCGTACTCGCGGAGAAGATCTATCGTCGCTCCCTCATGCAAACCCAAGGCCGCCTGACGATTCGGCAGGCGCTGAAGGTGCAGGACTGAGGATTCACGGCATGTTGGCTGCGGCGAACTGAGTTTCATTGACCACGGATCACGTTCGGGGGCCGGAGATCTCGAGTTCGCGGACGCCGGGATGCGTGGCTGGGTTCGTTGCCGTGAGTTCGATACGCACGTAGCGGGCCGAGACCGCGCTGGGAAGGGTTCCCGTTGCCGGATTCACGGTGACGGGGGTCCAGGTGTGCTCGTCTGCGGAGATCGTGAAAGTGATTGTGGCCGGGGCGGGTTCGGTCCAGTGCGGCACGATTCGATCGATGGGGGTTTCCTTCCCGAGGTCGACGGTGAGCGCACCTTGGGGACCGTTGGGCGCCCAGCCGGTGGCGGTACTACCGTCGACTGCGGCGTCGGCGTATTTGCCCGGCTCGTCGGACGTGGTGGTGACCGGCTTGCAGCGGGCGAGATTATCGGTCGGGGTGAGGTCGGGGCGTCGGGTGCCGAACGTGGCGTCCTCGGTGAGGAGGCGAGTTTCGGAGTCCGTTCGGACCTGCATCGGTTGACCATCGGTCAGCGTCAATGTCGTCTCGTCCGCTCCGATGGCCGCGTCGAAAGTTCGCCCCTGCCAGTGGATTCCACGGATAGTCAGGCCCTGGCGCAGTTCGGGCGGAAGTGTGGGTGCGATACGTATTCCGTCGGTGTCGAAGCGCAGTCCGAGCAGTCCATTGGTGAAGGATTGCAGGAAACCGCCCGCGGCGGTGACGAAGGTGAAGGCGGGTGCGCCGGCCAGTGGGTCCTTGGCCCCGGCCTTCTCGCCGCGCGCCTCGGCGAACTGTCCGAAGGGTGCGCGCACGAAGGGACGGGCGGCGCGTTCGAGGTAGGTGTCGGCCGCACAGCCCGGCATGCCGATCTTCGCCGCGTCGATGGCGTGCACCGAATCGGTCATTGCCGGGCCGTCAGGATCTGTTCGCGCCGAATAGTATTCGAGCACATGAGCCGCGACGTCCGGCGGCATCGGCCAGTCCAACGGGTAGATCAGTAGTACGGTGTCGGCCTGTTTGATGGGAGTGCCGGTGTATCCGTCGAATTGGACGAAGATCCGTTGTGCGCCATCGAACGGCATGCGCAGGCCGTCGGCGATCGTGGTCCATTCGGGCGGACGCTGTTCGTGCAGAATCTCGGCGGCCCGGGCGGCATTGCGTAGGGCGAGTGCGGCGACCGCATTGGTGTAAACGGAGTCGTTCACCCCGTTGCTGTATTCATCGGGACCTGCGACATCACGAATGGAGTAGCTGCCGTCATCGTTGCGCGTCACCCGCGACGCCCAGAATTCGGCGACCCCGCGCATGATCGGCCACCCGCGATCGCGCAGGTAGTCGTTATCGCCGGTGGCGGTGTAGTACTGCCAGGCAGCCAGCGACACATCGCCTTGGAGATGGATCTGGGTCAGGCAGTGCGGCGGATCCCAGCTGTGGCATTCGTCGAGATCGCCGCTGCTCGCGCTGGTCCACGGGTAGAACGCGCCGCGGTAGCCGAGCCGTCGCGCGTTCGCCTGTGCCGCGGGCAGGGTGCGATATCGGTACTCCACAACGGATTTCGCCAACTGCGGCGAAAATTGCAGTAGCGCGGGAAACATCCAGATGTCGGCATCCCAGAACACCGTGCCGCCGTAGTTGTCGCTGCTCAGTCCGACGGGCGAAATACTGTTGTCCTGCAGGGAATTCGTGCTCGAGTAGAGCGAGTAGAGCGCACCGCGTGCCCAGGTCTGCGCGTCCGGCTGATCGGGTACCTCGATGTCGCCACGCCAGAGCGAACGCCACGCGGTCGCGGTACCGGCGAGCAGCGCCGCCCACCCGGATCGAACGGCCCGCTGTGCGGCATCGAAGGCCGTCGCCACCGGATCGGGGGAGGTGCGCGTGGTGTCGACGCCGACGAACTTCGTCATCTGGTACGAATCGCTGTCCCGCACCGGAAACCGAACCTCCTGCCGCGCACTCAGATCGCGGTCCGGTGGCAGCTGCTGAATCGCATTCGACTGGACGCCTTGCCCCGGACGCAACACCGAGACGATATCGCCGCCGACATCGGTCCCGTCGGTGCGGAAGCCGACCCGGATGCTGTCGTCGTCGCGCGCGCCCACATCGGTCTGGCGCAGCCGCCGCGCGCCGGCCCCGTCGAGTACATCGGCGACGACCATCTCACCCGACCAGTGCGGCACGACCGTGAGATGCACCGCGCCGACGTGTTGATCGGTGCGGTCGGTGAGCACGTCGTAGACCAGGTCGGTGGCCTTGCCATCCGGCGTGGTCCAGGTGAGTCGGGTGCGCACGAGTCCGCATCGCAGGTGCAGTGTCTGTGCGAAATTCGTGATCTGCGCCGACGGCGTGGTGGGGGAATAGGTGTGCTCGCCGACGCCGACCAGCAGCGCGGACCAGTTCGGAATGGCCGCCGCGACCTCGCGGCCATCGGCCACACCGGGTGTGCGCGCATACAGGCCGGCGACGAACGCGCCGTCGTATGCGGGTGTGTAGAGCGGCCAGCCGGTCATCTCGTTCGTCGCGGTGTAGCCCATGCCACGCGGCGGAACCCGCAATCCGAGATAGCCATTGCCGACGAACGGATGCGCGTCGATCGGCGCGTCCACCTGCGAGCTCGACGGGGCCCACGCCGGCGTCGAAGCCGACCCGTCACCGGGGCATACCTCGCTCGACACCGGACCTGCATGGCACCCCGCGAACAATGCTGCCGTCGCGGCCAACACGATGACCAGCGCAATCGTGGTGCGTCGACGTGCTCGTTCGAAGATCGGGGCAATCGCGGACATTCGCACCTCCACATCGCGCATGGATGAACGTGCCGAGCCGCGACGTGCGTCGACTATCGCGACCGGTTCTCGCAGTTGTGCGGCTCCATTCTGGCATCGAGCACGCCGGACAGCGGTCAGTGCGGGAGCAGTGTCGTGCGAGCGCGGAATGCGTCGGAGGTACGCGCGTTGACTCCGATATGACTTCGGTGCACGCGGCAAACCCGCTCGGATCGGTTCGGTTCTCGATCTTGGACCGGTCCCGCGTTCGACAAGGCCAGAGCCATCCCGAGGCGCTGCGCGAGACGGTGGAGTTCGCGCGGTTGGCCGAGCGGTGGGGCTACCACCGGTTCTGGGTCGCCGAACATCACAGCGTGCCCGGTGTGGCGGGGTCGGCGCCGACCGTGTTGGCGGCGGCGGTCGCGGCGGCGACCTCGCGGATTCGGATCGGCACCGGCGGTGTGATGCTGCCGAACCATCAACCGTTGGTGGTGGCCGAGCAGTTCGGGGTCTTGGAGTCGCTGTATCCGGGGCGGATCGATATGGGTCTCGGGCGGTCGGTGGGATTCACCGATGGGGTCCGGCGGGCGCTCGGACATGGCAAGAGCGATGCCGATGATTTCGATCAGCAGCTCGCCGACGTGCTCGAATACTTTGCGCGTGGTAAGTCGGGTGTGCACGCGTGGCCGGCCGAAGGGCTGCGGGTGCCCGCTTTCCTACTGGCGACCGGATCCGGTGCGGAGCGGGCGGCGCGTTTCGGGCTGCCGCTGGTGATCGCCTCGATCGCAGGGGAAGACCGGATGGTCGAGGCGATCGAGCGATATCGAGCCGAGTTCCAACCGACTCCGTGGGGTGCCGAACCGTATGTCGTCGTCTCCGGTGCGGTAGTGATCGCCGACACCACCGAGCAAGCGCATCGGCTGCTGCTGCCCGAGGCGTGGTCGACCGCGTATTCGCGCACGCGTGGCGAGTTCCCGGTGCTCATGCCGCCCGCAGCGATCGAAATCATGACGATGACCGAACGCGAACGCCGGATCTTCGGCGAGGCGCTGCGCGATCACATTCACGGTACCGAGGACGAGGTGGCGGAGGCGTTGGCGGGCTTGGTCGCTCGGACCGGTGCCGACGAGATCCTCGTGCACACCAGCACTTACGATCGAACCGCGCGGCTGGATTCGCATCGCAGGCTCGCGCGACTGCTCGAGGTGGCTCAATCCGGTACGGGGAACCGCACTTCGGCGGCGGCGTAGCCGAAAAGCCTACGGCCGTGGGATCTGGCATCCAGGGCGATAGTGGCTTTGCACCGCTCTTGATCGCCAGCACGTCGTAATCCGCGAAATGCCGGAACGATTCGAAATAGACATCGCAGGTCACCCGGTCTCCCGCGACCAACGGTCGGCCGATGTCGAGTACTTGATCGGCATGCAGAACACGGGCCGGGTCATAGCCGGTGATGAGCGTGTCGAGTATTTCGCGGTGGACGCGCAGCATGATTATCGAGGCGAATGTGCGCGGCGTGATCAAGCCGTCGAAGCCGAGTTGCGCTGCCGCCTCCTCATTCCAGTGTGCCGGATGAAAATCCGGTACCGCGTGCGCGAATTCGCGAATCTTCTCGCGCTCGATCTCGTAGCTGACCGGTGACCGGTATCGGTGCTCGAGCAGCGCCCGGGCCTGGGCGGCGGGTTGGGCAACGGCGTCGATGACGTTGTCATTCATATTCGCTCCTGTCTTTCGGTGTGGCCGCCGATTGCGAAAACGTGGATCCATGATTGTCCCGATTTCCGCGAATTCCTCGTGATTCCTTGGTTGTCTGGACAATTCACCGATTCGGCATGATCGAATTGTGGCCGTCACGGCCCGTTGTGTCGCATCTCTATGGGAAACCTATGAGCATGACCGGCGTCGCCGCGAACGCGAATCCGGATCCGACGCCGACCGAACAAGCGTCGGAACAGGCCCTGGCCGATTTCATCGCCGCGGGCCGCAAGCCGGTCGCGAATTCGGGCAGTGCGGGTACCGGGTCGGCCTGCACCTCGGGCAGCGGCGCCGGATCGGGCAACGGGTCGGGTAACTGCTACGGCGGCTCCGGCAGCAGCTCCGGATTGTCGGGCGGATACGCCAGTGACACAAAGGGTTACGGCCCGCCGATGACCTCGTGGCTGGCCGCCTTCGGCTACGGCCTGCTCAATCCGGACGCGGCGCCGCCGGGCACCAACGAGTGGAACTGCAAGCCGACCGCGGCACATCCGCGACCGGTCGTCGCGGTGCACGGCACCTGGATGAACGCCTACAACGGCTTCGCCTATATGAGCCAGCCGATGAAGGACGCCGGGTTCTGCGTGTTCACCTTCAACTACGGTCGCTCGAATATCGCGCAGGGCGGCGGCCTCGGTTCAGTGCTGCCCGGTGTGATGGGCACTGGCTACATCCAGGATTCGGCAAAACAACTGGCCACCTTCGTCGATCGGGTGCTGGCCGCGACCGGAGCGCCCGAGGTGGATATCGTCGCGCATTCCCAGGGCGGCTCGATGGCCAACTGGTACACCAAGTTCGAGGGTGGTGCGGACAAGGTGAAGAATCTGGTCACCTGGGTGATCGGCGGTGGTGGATCGCTGTAAGCCGCCCACATAGCCGTGCACCCGCCGGATAGGACGAAACTTGAATCCTCCGGCCTGTTCGGCGGGTGCGCCGACCGCTGCGCGAACCCGTGCCGGTGAAGCAGATTCTTACCCCGCCTCTGTTTCCCGGCCCGCGTGAGGCGCGTAGCGGTGTGCCCACCGAGCGGCGTCCGCACAGCCCGCTCGGTGGGCATCGGGGTATCGGTGCACACCCGCCGGCCGATCCCCTGCGATCGGCCGGCGGGTGTCGTCGGTTGGTCAGGAGGTGCGGTAGGTGCGGGCGACCAGTGCCGAACGCAGATACCAGAGGCCCGACGGCTGCGACGGGTCGAAGCCGGTGAGTTGTCCGATGCGTTTGAGGCGGTAGTCGACGGTATTGGTGTGCACGTGCAGTACCCGCGCGGTGCGCTGCCGGTTGAGGTTGTTGCCGATGTGCCGCTGCAGAGTTTCCAGCAGTTCGGGGTGTTCGTCCAGGGAATCCAGCAGCGAACCGAGGTATTCGCGACCGGGGCCCGGGCGGGTGAGCTGGTATTCGAGGGCGAGTTCGTCGAAACGGTAGAGACCGGCCACCGCCTGCAGGCGCTGCACCATATCGAGGAGTTCGTGCGCCTGGTCGGCGGCGTTCGGGATCAGTTCCGGCGTGGCCGCGACCATGGTCGAGGTGATCCCGACCTGCGCGGCGTGCGTGAGCTTGGCGACCACGGCGTCGAGTTGATCGTTATCGAAGCGATTGGCGGGAATCAGCACGGTGCCGCCGTCCACGCTGAGCAGCGACAACGCGCTCGCGCCGCACTGCATCGCGAGTTCGGCCTGCACCCGGCGCAGTTTGCGCCGGGCCACCACCTGGGCGTCGACCATCGGATTGTGCTCATCGCGATGTGGCGGAATCGCCACGGCCAGTACGGCATAGGACTCCGCGATGGCGATGCCGCATTCGCGGGCCATGGTGGAGGTGCTGTGGCCACCGAGCAGCGCGGAGGTGAGGGTGTGCACGGCGGTGTGGTGTTCGCTGACGACCGAACGCAGCTCTCGGATATAGGCGACCGAAATCGCCGAGGTGAGCTTGTCGAGCAGCTCGATGATCATCTTGCCGCCGTCGACCAGATTGTCGTAGTCCTTGTTGGTCGCACTGGACACCACCAGGTCCAGGCCCATCTGGAAGCCCTCGTGGATCGAGTGCAGGATGGTGTCGATCGGCACGCCCTCGCGCGCCCAGCCCGCCGCGTGGTCTTCCAGGCGCCGCAGCTTCTCCGGAATGTCCTTGCCGTCGAGCATGCTGACCGCGATCTCGAGGCAGACCCGAGTGCTGGCGGTGATATCACCGCTGATCGCTTCCCCGGGCAGGGTGCCGCACGGGATGACGTTGTCCACGAAGTGGACGACCATCTGCCGGGACAGCGCGCGAACGTCCTTGAGCGAGGTTGACATCGGTTTGCCGGAGAGGGTGAGGGTAGGCCGGGACGAATTGTCGACCGACATTGGCGTCTCCTTCTGCCCCCGATGTTGCTGTGTAGCGCATTCACGGTAACTGTCCAAGGTCAGCTTTGGACCGGTTCGCATGGTTCTGTGAGAGTGCGCCAGCCGGGCCGGCATGTCCTTGTGAGTGGTCACAGTGGTCAGCGATGCTGCGATGCCGACGGCATGGGCGTATTCGTCAGCGGTGTCGGTAGTATCACCTCGGCCGAACGGGCTCCCATGGCAGCGGGGGCTTGTCCGGCACGTGCCGCTCGCTGGATGGTGTGCTAGTACCCATCTGCCGATGGCGCGGCAGGAGAGGCAGCGATGACCAACCGATAGGGGCAGGCGATGGCACCGGCTCTGAGATGTCTTGTCTGGGAACTGGACAACACCCTCTGGAATGGTGTCGTATGCGATGCGACCAGCGGCGCGCCACGGCCCGACGCCCTGCGCTCGCTGCACCTGCTCAGTGAGCGCGGCATCTGGCACGCCGTGGCCAGCCGGAGCGACCGTGACCTCACCCTGAAAAAGCTGTACCGCTACGGGCTCTACGACATGTTCTCGGCCATCGAGATCGGCTGGGGCCGCAAGTCGTCGTCCCTGGTCCGGATCGCACACACGCTCGGCCTCGAGTTGGACACCATCGGGTTCATCGACGCCGAGCCGGTGGAGCGCGCGGAGGTCACCCGGGCGCTACCGCGCGTGCGCTGCTACGCGGCCCGCAATGCCGACATACTGCCGGCGCTACCCGACTTCCGCCCGGTGCTGCGCACCGGCCCATCGCCCACACCACCCATGGGCTTCGCGAGCATCACGGGATAGTCACACGTGGCGGGGCATCGTCGCTATTCGCTATTCGCTGACGATGTCGGTCATCGCCGCGTGAGTGGGCCGAAGTACATATGGCCGAGATCGATCCGCGAATTCGCAACGCCTGAGTGGCTATCGCACCGCGGGTAGGAATGCGTCGGTCCAGGCGCATGCCCGGCTGTACTGGGCTCGATCGGGCGGGATCGGCGTGGGTGGCGGCGGTGGGGGTTCGGGCGGGGAATGATGTGGGCATGGCGAATGATGCGAACGGTCCGGATATCAAGCCGCGCAGTCGCGACGTCACCGATGGTCTGGAGAAGACCGCGGCTCGTGGGATGCTGCGCGCGGTCGGGATGGACGACGGGGACTGGGGGAAGTCGCAGATCGGGGTGGCCTCGTCCTGGAACGAGATCACGCCGTGCAATCTGTCGCTGGATCGGCTCGCCAAGGCGTGCAAGGAGGGCGTGTTCGCGGGCGGCGGATATCCCATGGAATTCGGCACCATCTCGGTTTCCGACGGCATCTCGATGGGGCATGAGGGCATGCACTTCTCGCTGGTATCGCGAGAGGTGATCGCCGACAGTGTGGAAACGGTGATGCAGGCCGAGCGGCTCGATGGGTCGGTGCTGCTCGCCGGATGCGATAAATCGTTGCCCGGCATGCTGATGGCGGCGGCCCGGCTGAACTTGGCGAGTGTGTTCCTGTACGCCGGCTCGATCCTGCCCGGTATCGCGAAACTCTCCGACGGCAGCGAGCGCGAGGTGACGATCATCGATGCCTTCGAGGCGGTCGGCGCGTGCGCGCGCGGGTTGATGAGCCGCGCGGACGTGGACGCCATCGAGCGGGCCATCTGTCCGGGTGAGGGCGCCTGCGGCGGGATGTACACCGCCAACACCATGGCCAGCGCGGCCGAGGCATTGGGCATGTCGCTGCCGGGCAGTGCGGCGCCGCCGGCGACCGATCGGCGTCGCGACGGCTATGCGCGACACAGCGGCGAGGCGGTGGTGGAGTTGCTGCGGCGGGGGATCACCACCTCCGACATTCTCACCAAGGAGGCCTTCGAGAACGCGATCGCGGTCGTGATGGCATTCGGCGGCTCCACCAATGCCGTACTGCACCTGCTGGCGATCGCACACGATGCGAAGGTGGATCTGGCACTGGCGGATTTCGCCCGTATCGGTCGCAAGGTGCCGCACCTCGCGGACGTGAAACCCTTTGGGCAACATGTGATGACGGATGTGGACCGGATCGGTGGGGTCCCGGTCATGATGAAGGTGCTGCTCGATGCCGGGCTGCTGCACGGCGACTGCCTGACCGTCACCGGGCGGACCGTCGCGCAGAATCTGGCCGATATCGCGCCGCCGGATCCGGACGGCAAGGTGGTCCGCGCCATGACATCGCCGATCCATCCGACCGGCGGCATCACCATTCTCGCCGGATCGCTCGCGCCCGGCGGCGCCGTGGTCAAGTCGGCGGGTTTCGACTCCGACGTATTCACCGGCACCGCAAGGGTTTTCGATCGCGAGCGGGCGGCGATGGACGCGCTGGAGGACGGCACGATCGCGGCCGGGGACGTGGTGGTCATCCGATACGAGGGTCCCAAGGGCGGCCCGGGAATGCGCGAGATGCTCGCGATCACGGCAGCCATCAAGGGCGCGGGACTCGGCAAGGACGTGCTGCTGCTCACCGACGGACGGTTCTCCGGCGGCACCACGGGACTGTGCGTCGGACACGTCGCCCCGGAAGCGGTCGACGGCGGTCCGATCGCCTTCGTGCGCGATGGTGACCAGATCCGCCTCGATGTGGGTGCGGGCACGCTCGACCTGCTGATCGATGCCGACGAACTCACCACCCGCCGCGAAGGCTGGAAACCGTTGCCGCCCCGCTACACCCGCGGCGTGCTCGCCAAATATTCGAAGCTGGTCGGTTCCGCGTCCTACGGAGCCGTCTGCGATTGATGGGCCGACAGCTCACGGTGATTCGGGCAGCATCGCGAGGTCGAGTTCGCGCAGCCGGGTCGGGTCGGCGATCACTTCGTAGGCGGCGATCCGGTTGTGCTCGACCGTGACGGTCAGGGCAAGCAGCAGCTTGCCACGCGGGGCGACGATGATGCCGACCGTGCCGTTGACCAGCGCGAGAGTGGCGACCTGTCGTCGTCACCATCCTCGCCGCCCTCGGCGCATTCGTCGCCGCGGGCTTCGATGTCGTCAAGGCGGACCAGGTGCGCGAAACCATGAAGGGCTACGGCATTCCGCAATGGGCGCTCACCCCATTGGCCGTCCTCAAAGCCCTCGGCGGACTCGGCCTGCTGATCGGCCTGGCCATCCCACCCCTCGGCTTGACCGCCGCCATCTGCCTGGTCCTGTTCTTCCTCGGCGCGGTGCTCACCATCCTGCGCGCCAAGTGGTACTCCCACATCACTCACCCTCTCCCGTACTTGGCCTTGGCCGTGGCATCACTCGGCCTGTTCGCCTTCGCCTGATCCTGACCGCGCACCCGGGCGCGGCGCGATGACCGACCGTCACTCGTCTGACCGCCGCGATCCGATTTGCCGCCCACCCGTTTCGCCGCTGGGCATCCGTCATCGCCGACACCGTTTCCGTAGCCACCCGCCCGGCGTCGCAAGCGCCCAGTAGAGCGGGTGTGCGGCAACGAGACTGGGTGTGCAGACCATTTCAACGGTCACGCCGAAGGAGCGTGCATGCTTGACATTCGATGCCGCACAGCACTTTCTGCGTATACGCATGACGTGCAACGTTGCAGTGCATGCCATTTCGAGCCCAATGTCGGCGCTCGAGAGCCCATCGTTGGGAGTTGGTCTGCCCATTCCCATCTGGTCCCGCGGTTTCGGCTGGACCGGCTCGGGCAGCCCGAGTTCGCCGAATACATCCGCACCGACGACATCTCGATCGGACAGGTCGCGGAGCGCATAGCCGGATCGTGCGGGCTGAACCCGAAGACCGATGATGAGTCGCGCGGCCGAGTGCGCCGAGCCTGGTGGGCGTCGAGCACATTCGGCTCTGAGGCTAGCCCAGGATGAACTGCGCCGCCTGTTCGCCGATGAATACGCTCGGGGCGTGCGTATGCCCGCGGATGAGCAGCGGCATCACCGACGCATCGGCGACGCGAAGCCCTTGCACCCCACGTACCTCCAGCCGCGGCGTGACCACGCTGCCACTATCGGTGCCCATCCGGCAGGTGCCGACCGGGTGGTACAGCGTGTGCGAATAACCGTTGAGGGTCAGTTCCATCGCGCCTTCCAGTTCCGCGGGCGCCTGCGGAGGGTAGATGAGCGGGCCGAGGACGGCCTTCATCGACGGCGCGGCGGCGAGTTCGGCGCAGACGCGCAGACCCGACATGATCGCCGCACGGTCCGCGCCGCCGCTGTCGGACAGGTAGCGCGGGTCGATGACCGGCTTGTCGGTCGGTTCGCCCGATGCCAGTGAGATGCGACCGCGGCTGTGCGGGCGTAGCAGCACCGTGGCCAGTACGACGCCGTGCTCGGTCGGATCCTCGAGCCCCTCGTAGTAGAACGGCGCCGGCGCGAAGACCAGCTCCAGGTCGGGTAGTTCGAGATCGGACCGGCTGCGGATGAAGCCGTAGGCCTCACCGACATTGGAGGTGAGCATGCCACGGTGCCGGATCAGATAGTCGAGCAGTTGCCGCGGCTTCTCCGCGGTGAACAGCGAATCGGATTCGACTCCGTAGCCGAGCGCCGCCACCAGGTGGTCTTGCAGATTGGCGCCCACCTCCGGCGCATGGTGGACAACCGGAATGTGGTGGCGCGCAAGCTCGTCCTCGTCGCCGACACCGGAGAGCATGAGCAGCTGCGGGCTGTTGATCGCGCCACCGGACAGCACGACCTCGCGCCGCGCGGACACCGTCTGGGTGACCCCGCCCTGGCGGTATTCCACACCCACCGCGCGCGGCGCTCCGGTCGGTGAGGTTTCGAAGATGATCCGCGACGCCAGCGCCTCGGCCTGCACGATCAGGTTCGGGCGGCGCATCGCGAGCTTCAGATACGCGTCGGAGGTGCTCCACCGCCGGCCGCCGTGCTGGGTGACCATGGTCTGGCTGAACCCCTCCGGCTGCGGCCGGTTCGGCGGCTCCACCAGGAACCCGGATTCCTGGACCGCGGCGAGGTAGGCGGCGGTCAGCGCGCGCGGACTGCGCTGGCGCGAGATGTGTAGTGGCCCGGTCGCGCCCTCATCCGGATACTGGGCGTCCTCGACGCTCTCGATCTTGCGGAACTGCTCGACCGCCGCCGCGAACCCCCACTCGTCCCCGGCCAGCAGCGCCCACTCGTCGTAGTCGGCGCGGAATCCGCGCACCCACATCATCGCGTTCATCGACGAGGACCCGCCGAACATCTTGCCGCGCGGCCAGTAGATCTGCCGATTCTTCAGCTCGGGCTGGGGTTCGGTGAGGTAATCCCAATCCACCTCCGAGCGGAACAGTTTCGCGAACGCCGCCGGAATATGGGCGTATTTGTTCTTATCCGGCGGTCCCGCCTCGAGCAGCACCACCGTCACATTCGGGTCGTCGCTGAGCCGGTTGGCCAGCACCGCGCCCGCGGACCCAGCGCCGACGATTACATAGTCCGCGGTAACCCCTGCTTGCACTGTCCCACTCCGATCTGCACTGCGTATGGCAAACATACGAGTAGGACGCGGTCCGGGGTCAGTTTTCCTGACAAAACCGGCTATCTTTCGCCGATCGGACCGGTGGCGGTCTCGGTCAGCGCCTGGTGAGCGGCGGGCGCAATCCGAGATGCTCGCGCAGGGTCGTACCGGTGTACTCGGCGCGATACGAGCCACGCTCCTGTAGTTCGGGGACCAGCCAGTCCACGATCTCATCGAGTCCGGTGGGCACCAGATACGGCGAAATATTGAATCCGTGCGTCGCGCCGTTGCGCACCCAGCGGGTGAGTTCGTCGGCCACCTGACCGGGTGTACCGGCGAATCCGGACCGCTGGGAGGTCTCGATGGCGACCTGGCGCAGCGAGAGGTTCTTGGCCTCGGCCAGCGCGCGCCATTCGCGTGCGATCGCCACCGGATCCTGACCGTCGCGCTGCGCACCGCGTTCGCCCGAGATCACTCGCGGCTGTGGATCCTGCGCGGGTAGCGGGCCATCCGGATCGAGGTCGGACAGATCGCGACCCCATACCTGGCCGACCAGCGAAAGTGCGGTCTGACCGGTGAATTGACCCTCCAGCACCCAGCGCGCCTTCTCCTCGACCTCGGATTCCCGCTCCGCCAACACGATCTGGGTGCCGGGCAGGATCTTGATGTCGTCGGCCGGGCGGCCCGCCTTTTCGAGCCGGTCGCGAATATCGTTCGCGAAGGCCAGCGCGGCGTCGAAATGCGTTCCGTGCCTGGAGAAGATGACATCGGCGTTGGCCGCCGCGAAATCGCGACCCTGGGGGGAGTCCCCGGCCTGGAAGATCACCGGATGCCCCTGGGCGCTGCGCGGCAGCGTCGGGGTGATCTCGACCTGGAAGTGCTCGTTCTCGCGGGCCACGGTGCGGATCGAATCCGGTGCGGCCCAATCGGATCCGGTGCGTGTAGGGGCGATCGCGTGGTCGGCCCAGGCATCCCAGATCTCGCGGGCGGCGCTGATGAACTCGCCCGCGCGCTCGTAGCGCTGCGCGTGGTCTAGGAACCCGCCGCGCCGGAAGTTCTCGCCGGTCCAGGCATTGTCGGTGGTCACCGCGTTCCAGCCGGCGCGGCCGCCGGAGAGCAGATCCAGGCCGGACAGTCGGCGGGCCAGGTCGGCGGGCTCGTTGTAGGTGGTGTTCTGGGTGGCGACCAGGCCGATATGGCGGGTGATCCCGGCCAGCGCCGCGAGTTGGGCGATCGCATCGGGTCGTCCCGCGATATCGGTATCGAGGAGCTTGCCGTTCTGTTCGCGCAGCCGCAGGCCCTCACCGAGAAAGAATGCGTCGAACAGTCCGCGTTCGGCGGTGGTGATGGTGCGCCGGAACGTTTCGAAGTCGATCTGCGAGCCGCTGCTCGGGTCCGACCAGATGGTGGAGTGGTTGACACCCTGGAAGAAGACGCCGAAATGGACCTGCGCGTCGGGAAACGGAACTTGCCCACCCGTCGCCCGAGCGCCACCCCGCACTGAATCGCTTCGCGATGCTGTATTCATCAGTGCTGATCCTTCGCGTATCGATTGATCGGCCGCGCCAGGCCGAGATTGGCGCGCAGGGTCGAACCGGGAACCGGGCGATGGGTCACTCCGGACCGGAACAGTGCGGGCAGGACGTAGCGGGCCAGCGCCGGAAGGTCTTCGTCGATGACGGCCGGATGCAGCCGCACGCCATCGACGTGGTGGGAGAGTTCGGTGACGAGCCGGACGAGATCGGCCGGTGCACCCTCGAAGCTCAGGCGCGAGCCGGGATCAGCGGGGGTGTGCTCGTTCAGTTCCGCGAGCCGTTCGGCGGCGGTCGCGGCCGGGATGTCCAGGGCGATATCGAGTTCGGCGAAGACGAGTGCACCGGTGCCGCGGGCGCGATCCGCGGCGGCCAGGGTCTGGGCCAGATCCGGGCCGGATACCAGGATCACATCCGCCTCGCCGGGTTCGGTGGTGCCGTCGGCGAAGACGACCACCTGACCCTGGGGCGGCCGGGGCACAATCGCCGGTCCCTTCACCGAGAAGGTCTCACCGCTGAAGTCGATGTAGTGCAGCTTGTCGCGATCGAGGAATCTACTCGCCGCATAATCGCGCACGGCGGCGTCGTCCTCCCACGAATCCCACAGGCGGCGCGCCACCTCGATCGAATCCCGTTGTTCCCGAGCGAGTTCCGGCTCGGTGGTGCGCGCCGGTCGACCCCAGGTGGTCGCGGCGGCGGCGGGGTCGGCGGTCGCGATCCAGCCGCCACGCCCACGGGAGGCGTAGTCCAGGGTGGCCAGCTGCGAGGAGGTGTGGAACGGTTCGGCGTAGGTGGTCGCCACCGTCGCGACCAGTCCGATGGTGCTGGTCGTCGCCGCGACGTAGGAGGCGCGGGTGATCGCGTCGATCCGCCCGGCCGCCCGGCCGGCGGGCGGCAGGATCGAATCGTCGAAGGTTGCCAGCGTGAAACCGGCGTTCTCGGCTGCGCTGACTCGATTGTGCAGGGTGCGTCCGGTCAGGAGCTGGTCCGGCTCGTGCGTCGCACGCCGCCAGGCGGCCGGGTGGTATCCCGCGCCGTCCAGTTCGATGCCCACCGCGAAGACGTTTCTGGTCACCGTCATAGGTATGACGATCGTCAAACTTGGCCGCCGCCGCCATTGTTTGCGTCGCGGTGATCGGAACTATCGCTCAACGGCCGTTGTCCTGGTCGACCGCACCACCGGTGGCACCCGTCGACGGTTACGTACCGAGTGTGGTGAACTCGCTCATGGCCTCCGGCAAATCTCCACTCGTTCTCCTGCACGGTGTCACCATGTCCGCCAAGGCGTGGGACGATGTCGCTCCGCTGCTGTCCGCCCATCACGAGGTGGTCGCGCTGACGGCGCTGGGGCATCGGGGCGGGCCGCCGGTGCCGCGGCACCCGGCCACCGTGTCCGATCTGGTCGACGGTGCGCAGCGGATGCTCGACGATCTCGGGCTCGAGCGCGTCCACCTCGCGGGGAATTCCTTGGGCGGGTGGATGGCCATCGAGCTGGCATTGCGTGGGCGGGCGCTGACCGTGTGCGCGCTGTCGCCCGCCGGATTCTGGGACGCAGGTGGCCACGCGCAGACGGCCGGGGTGCGGAAGCTGCGCAGAATGGCCGGCCTCACTCGACTGACCCGCCGAATTCAGCCGTTGGCGTTGCGCTCGGGCCTGATCCGGCGGGTGTCGATGCGCGATATCGCCTGTCGCGCCGACAGATTGACGCCGAAACAAGCGCTGGCGGCGGCCGACGATCTGATCGGCTGCGCTGTCACCGAGGATCTCTTGACCACCCGCGAACAGATAGCGACGGTGCCGGAACTGCCGTGCCCGGTCACGTTGGCCTGGTCCGGCCGGGATGCAATTCTGCCGTCGCAGGTCAACGGCAGCATTGCCCGCCAGCGCATCCCGCAGGCGCGTTTCGAGGTCCTACCCGGTGTCGGGCATGTGCCGATGATCGATGACCCGAAGCTGGTCGCGCGGACGATTCTGGCCACAACAGGAGCGCTGACCGGTGGATCGACCCCCGAGATCCCGTGAGGCCAGGGGATCTCGGAGGCGGATCACGTCGGCGCGATCGTGAACCGGCTCAGCCGAGTTCGGCGAGTTGTGGCACGGTCGGCGCCATGCCATCGATCCACGCGGCGGGCGATCCGGTGGTCGGGGTGATGATGACGGTGTGCACGCCGAGCTTGGCGTAATCGGCCATCTGCCGAACGAACTCGTCGCGGTTGTCCGGATTCGGCCTCGGGTTGTTGGCCATGATGGTCGTGCGGATCTCATTGTAGTCGCGCCCGACATCGTCGCAATGCCGTCGCAGCACGTCGAGCTTGTGCTCGACATCCTCGGGCGAGGAACCGAAGAGGTTGCACGCGTCGCCGTATTGCGCGACCAGCCGCAGTGTCTTGCGTTCGCCGCTACCGCCGATGAGCACCTTGGGCCGGTTGATCGGCTGCGGTGAGCAGAGCGTCTCGGCGAGCTGGTAGTGCTTGCCCTCGAACGGTCCGTTGTCCTGTGGGTCCCACATCTGCAGGCAGATGCGGAGCGTCTCCTCCAGCCGCTCGAATCGTTCGGCGATCGGCGGGAACGGCACGCCGAGCCCCTGGTGCTCGCGCTCGAACCACGCGGCGCCGACACCCAGCGCGGCCCGCCCACCGGTGAGCACGTCGAGGGTGGTGACGATCTTGGCGAGCAGGCCAGGATGCCGGTAGGTCACCCCGGTGACCAGCAGGCCGAGCTCGATACGGGAGGTATGCGCAGCCAGATAGCCGAGCGTGGTGTAGCCCTCCAGCATGTTCGATTCCGCAGGCAAGCCCGTCGGCTCGATCTGAAAATAATGGTCCATGAAGGACAACCAGGTCGCACCGGCCGCCTCCGCCGCGGCGCCCACCCTGGCCAGCTCACCGGCAATGGCCGTGGTCCCACCGTCGATGTCGAATATCGGAATGTGAAAACCGAGTTCCATCAATCGATCCTGTCGTATGTCGAATCCCCTTCATCGACACGCTAAGTGCTGGAGTGCACTCCAAGTCAAGTAGATCGAGGCGCTTATGCTGGATCTCGTGCGAGAAGGCTGGCCGATGTCCGATGACCTGGTGGCGGATGAGTTGACGATCGACGGGCGTATTCGCACCTTCACCGTGCGTCCGCCCCGTGATCGCGACGTTCCGCTGGTGCTGGTGTTGCACGGCAATCTGTCCGGCGATGATCCGCGGTCCCCGGGCCTCTCGATGTACGAGTGGACCAGCTTCGCGGCGCATGCCGACGAATGGGGCATCGCGGTCGGATATCCCGACGGCTGCCGAGGATGTTGGGCGGACGGACGCGGCGTGACCGCGGCCGACGAGGCCGGGGTCGACGACGTCACCTTCCTGCGTGCCCTGATCGACTGGTGTGCCGACAGGTTCGGCACCCACCCGGATCGGACCATCGTCGCCGGAATATCCAACGGCGCGTTCATGTCCCACCGATTGGCACTCGAGGCCAGCGATCAGGTCGCGGTGTTCGCCGCGGTCGCCGGGGGGCTGCCCGCCGCGCTGCGCAACCACCGGCCGACCCATGCGGTCTCCGCGATGCTGATGAACGGGACCGCCGACCAACTCGTACCGATCACCGGCGGCCATTCACGGCGAGTGGGTACGAGCGGTGAATTACGTGGCCGGACACTAGGATTGGTGGATTCGGCCGCGCACTGGCGTGCCATCGACAGCTGCGTCGGCGACGGTGCCACCATCGGCACCGGCCAGTCGAATCGTCATACCGTCGATGGTGGCGTCGGCGGCGCCGCGGTGAGCGCATGGTCGGTTTTCGACGGCGGCCACACCTGGCCCGGTACCCCGGTCCCGGACGAATGGGCAGGCGGTCCGAACAGTGCTGTGTCGCTGGAATTCGATGCGGCCGAAGAGATCTACCGCTTCGCGCGCCCCCTGCTGGTACCGGCAGCAGCACGCAAACTCTGAAATAATTCGCGTTCGGCACGGTCGTCGCCCATTGCGGCACAAGGAGGTTCGGCGATGTCGTTGTCCACGATCCTGGGCGTGATGACGGGAGCCACGGCCGCTATCGCCGCCTCCTGAGGCGCCCACAGCAGGATCCCGGGTCCGTTGCGCAACGAACCCGGGATCCTGGATCTTGTATGGCCTACTGCGCTGCGCGGGCCGAATCGCGCGGCGGTGGTTTACCGCGCCGCGCGAGCGGAGAGCGCCGCCGCGACGAGCACCGTCACGCCCTCCGCAATCGCGGTGCCGCCCAACGCATGTGCGGCGGAAAGCGTCGTACTGCCGACGAGGCCGAGGAACACCGAGCCGAAGACCGCGATGCCGACCACGACGCCCAGCTGCACACTGGTCACCAGAATTCCGCTGGCATCGGCGGCCAACGCCATCGGGATCTTCGCCAGGGTCCGCGTCATCAACGGGCTGAACGCGAGTCCGAAGCCGATGCCTTGAATGCCGAATACCACCAGCGGCAGCGGTCCGAAGTCCGCGTCGTTGCGCAGCATGGCGCCGAGCATCACCATGGTGGACGCGCCGACCACCAGGCCGAGCGGAATCATGATGGCGTGGTAGCGCTGTGGGATGCGCTCCCAGTTCAGGCTGGCCAGCGCGAACGTCACGCCCATCGGGATGAACAGCAGGCCCGCGTGCAGTGCGGTGTAGCCGAGGGTGCTCTGCAGGTGGATCGCCATCACGAACATCCAGCCGCCGAAGGTGGCCATGATCGTGAACAGCGTGGCCGCGGTCAGTGCCAGGCCCGGCGATCTCAGCACCCGCTGCGCGAACAGCGGCTCACCGTCGCGCGCCGCGACGGCGCGCTCGATCGCCACGAACAGTCCGATGCCGATCACACTGGCGCCCAACGCGATCCAGGTCCACAGCGGCCAGTTCTGCTCATGTCCCAGTACCATCGGCAGCACGATCAACAGCACCGAGACGGTGAGCATCGTCAGACCGGCCAGGTCCAGCTTCCGGGCGAATCGTGCGGTTGCCGTGTGCAGTACCTTCGGCGCGATCAACAGCAGCGCCGCGCCGATCGGCACGTTCACCAGGAATACACCCCGCCAGCTGCTGCCGAAAAGATCGGCGTTGACGATCAATCCACCCGCCACCTGGCCGACGACCATACCGCCGGAGATGATCGCCGAGTACATACTGAGCGCCTTGGCCCTGGCGTTGCCAGTGAAATTCCGCTGGATCATCGTCATGATCTGCGGGATCATGGCCGCCGCACCCGCACCCTGCAAGAATCGGAACACTATGAGCGAGAACTCATTCCACGCCAACCCGCAAGCCAGCGAGGTGATGGTGAATACCGCGAGCCCGGTGATGAAGGTGGTCCGCTGAGTGAACCGATCGCCCAATCGCGCACCGGTAACCAGCAATACGGCATAGGCGATCACATACCCGGCGACGATCAGCTGCAGCGCGGATCCGCTGGTGTGCAACGAGGTACGAATAGAAGGAATGGCGACATTGACGATCGCGGCGTCGAGCACCGCCATGAACTGTCCGGTGAGCAGCACCGCGAGCACCGCGATAGTGCGCCGCGCACCGAGCGCGGCAGGCTGAACCGCCGAACCCGCAGCGGTCGGCGTGGCCGCTGCGTTCGTCGGCTGCAAGGTCTGAGTCATGTCATAGAGCTTGCAACCGATCCGATACCAGTAACAGGAGTCCAACAACACTGGTATTGGCAACACCTGGCTGGCGGGAGTTCATGAATCATTGTTCCCGATCGTCATGTAGATATGGTGCCGATCCGCACCCCTGTTCACCTGGTGGTGGTCTCATCGCGACATCCTTTTGTCGAGAAGGGGCCGCCGTTTGCCGACTTTCTATAGTTGGCGCCTACAGTCGGACAAGGCTCGAAGAACGGCGATCAGAGCCCAGACGATCAATGACAACAGGATGTGTAGGCCGCTTGTGGTGATAGAACTCCCGACCGGGAAGATCGGGCTGCCTGCTGTGGCGCGGGGCAGCGAGTATGCGGTGTTGTTGCGTCGGGTGCGGCAGGCGGAACTGTTGGATCAGCGGTTGCGGTACTACGGCTGGCGGAGTGCGGTCACCGGGGGAGCGTTGGTGGCCGGGTGGGCCGCGTTCGTCTTTGTCGGCGACTCGTGGTGGCAGCTGGGTACCGCCGTATTCCTGGCGGCGGTGTTCGCCCAGCTCGCCTTCCTCGGCCATGATGCCGGGCACCGGCAGATCTTCGGCTCGCGCCGGGCCAACTATCTGTTCGGTGTGATCGCGGGCAATCTCGGTATCGGGCTCAGCATCGGCTGGTGGGTCAGCAATCACAACCGGCACCACGCCCATCCCAATACCGAGGGTGCGGATCCCGACGTCAGCGGGGTGCTGGCCCATTCCGGCGATCGAGCACGGACCGGAAGGGGTTTCCGGCGGCTGATTTTCCGCTACCAGGCCTGGCTGTTCTTTCCGATGCTGTTCCTGGAGGCAGGCAGTCTGCACTACGCGAGTGTCCGGGCGGTGCTGCGCTGGGCGATCCCGAACCGTGGCTGGGAGGCGGTGCTGCTTGCCGCGCACGCCGCCGGATACCTCGCCGCGGTATTCCTGGTCCTGTCGCCGGGCAAAGCAGTGGCCTTCATCGTTGTGCAGCAGGGCCTGTTCGGGTTCTACATGGGGTGCACCTTCGCGCCGAACCACAAGGGGATGGAAGTACTCGCCGAGGGCGACTCGACCGACTTCCTGCGCCGTCAGGTGCTCACGTCTCGAAATGTCCGCGGCGGCCGATTCGTCGACGCGGCCATGGGCGGCTTGAACTACCAGATCGAGCATCACTTGTTCCCGTCGATGCCGCGGCCCAACCTGCGCCGCGCCCAGCCGATGGTCGCGCAGTTCTGCACCGAGATCGGGGTTCCCTACGCTGAGACCAGCCTCCTGGACTCCTACGCCCAGGCGCTACGTCACCTGCATGCGGTCGGCCAACTCACCAGACCGGTCGAAATGCCCCGGAAGGGTTGAGGATTGGTGAACCTTGCGCGTTGTCGCCGTCGAGTGCGGCTGGCATCGGGCGTGACGTCGCCACAGCAATCCTCCCTCGCGCATCTGCGCTGACCACACCGAAGATGCCGGGTGGACCGGAGGTGGTCAGTACCTGCCATGCCTAGAACCGCCGCACACCGGTGGTTTCGCGAGTGCACCCGATACCGTGAACCGGGCTCAATCGGCCACGTAGCCAGCGGCCGAATCGGACCGGGCGGACTAGGATTCGCTTCGGTATTGACCACGGACGCCTCCCGCGCCGACCGGCGTCAGTCGCGCAACCCCGCGGTGAGCTCACTGATGCAGCGGACGACGAGATCGGCGGCGGACCCCGGGCCGCTGGTCGGTCCATTGGTTGCGGCCCACTGTTCGAGCGCGATGCGGATCGCGCCCGCGGTGGCACCGGCGATCAGCCGCAATCGCAACGGATCTGCGTCAGCGCCGGCCAACCCGGTGAGCGTTCGGTACAGCGCGTCCTCGCCGTCGAGATTGATGCGATGCCAGACCGACCGCAGGGCCTGATCATCGGCCATCGCCTGGAGTAGCCCGCGGGTGATGCGCAGGTCTTCGGTGTCGGTGTCCGGTGTCAGTGCGCGCACCGCGGCCGCCTCGAGTTCCTCGAGGGTCGGCAGGCGGCGGGGGCCGGATTCGATATCGGCCAGCCAGCGTTCGGCACCGGCGGAGAGCATCGGTTCGATCGCGTCTTCCTTGGTGCGGCAGTACCGGTAGAAGGTGCGCAGTCCGATGCCGGCGGCCGCCGCGATCTGGTCGGCGGTGACATCGGCGGTGCCGTGTTCGGCGAAGAGTTTCGCCGCCGTCTTGGCGATCTCGAAGCGGGTCTGCGTCTTGCGGCGTTCGGCCAGCGAGGGCCGCCGCGCCATCGACTCGGCACTGATAGTCGGCACGATCGCCACCTCCTGTGCGGGTTGTTCGACTCGAGCCTAGCCCAGAATGCCTATGTGGCACATCGTGCCACATAGGCGTAACGTGTCGCGAGAGCTACTAAAGTACTTGCCAGGAGGTTTTCGCAATGGAGCGTTTCACCGATCGCCGCGTCCTGATCACCGGCGCCGGATCCGGTATCGGCCGGGCCACCGTGCACCGGGTGCTGGCCGAGGGCGGGCTGGTCGTCGGCGTCGATATCAACGAGGCGGGTCTCGCGGAGACCGCGAAGCAGGCCGCCGATCAGGGTGTGGGCGAGCGCCTGAGCGCCACTCGTATCGATGTCGGCGACGAGAACTCGGTGCGCCAAGGCGTCGCCCTTGCCGTCGAAAACCTCGGCGGCCTGGACGTTCTTGTGAACGCCGCGGGCATCCTGCGCTCCGCGCACACCCATGAGATGGCCCTGGCGGACTGGAACCGGATCATCACGACCAACCTGACCGGCACCTTCCTGATGATCCGCGAGGCGCTACCCGCACTGCTGGCCACCGCGCACGGCGTGATCGTGAACTTCGCCTCGACCTCCACCTTCTTCGCCCACCCCTACATGTCCGCCTACGCGGCCTCCAAGGGCGGCATCATGTCGATGACCCACGCGCTGGCCGCCGAGTACGCGAAGCAGGGCCTGCGCGTCGTCGCGGTCGCACCCGGTTCCATCTCCAGCGATATGACCGACGGCCGCGGTCCCGGCCTGCCCGCCGACGCCGACTTCAGCCTGTTCGGCAAGCTGATCCCCGCCATCGGCCAGGGCTTCGCCGCCCCGGAGACGGTCGCGGGCGTGGTCGCCATGCTCGCCTCCGACGACGGCGCGTTCATCACCGGCACCGAGATCCGCATCGACGGCGGCACCCACATGTAGGCGCGGCGATCGGAGTTCGGACGAAAAGCGTTCAGGGCCAGTCGAATCCGAGCGCCTTGCCAGCCGCGGCGGGCGTCGGCTGGGACCAGTGCTCGGCCATGGCCTGTGTGGAAGTCAGCGAACGAGTGACAGCGCTATCGATGTAGAGCGTCCCGTCGAGGTGGTCGGTCTCGTGCTGCACGATCCGCGCGGGCCATCCCGTCACCTCCTCGTCCAACTCGCGTCCCCGCTCGTCCTGACCGCGCAGCCGCACCCGCGCATGCCGGGCGACGACTGCCTGCCATCCGGGGACACTCAGGCAGCCCTCGAAGAACGTGGCGTGGGTCGCGCCGATGGGTTCGTAGGTCGGGTTGACCAGTACCCGGAACGGGAGCGGCACCCGGACGCGAGCCGCGCGAATCTCGTCGGTCACTTCGGCCGGATCCTCCAGCACCGCGAGCCGCAGCGGTATGCCGACCTGCGGCGCGGCCAATCCCACACCTGGCGCGGCATGCATCGTTTCGCGCATGGCCAGCACCAATCGGTCCAACTGTGCGGCTGTCAGCTGACCGTCGTATGGTGCGGCCGGATTTCGCAGTACGGGATCGCCCGCGATCACGATGGGCAGCGGACGCACACCGTCGAGCAGGGCCTCGACCAGGTCGGGGAGGGAGATCGTCATGGTCTCAGGATCGCAAGGTGAGCGGCGGCACAATGATCTGGCGGGGCTCATTGCCGAATCTGGAATATTTAGGCAAGCTAACGTATTAGTAGGAATATAGGCGCCATCTATCTGTGCACGGAACGACCGACGGTTGAGGAGCGAATCACGGGAGGCTGGCCATGATGAGTAATACGCGGATGGAACGGCTCATGCGTCGGATTACCGACCTGTACGCCGCCCATCAGGACATTCGGGATGCGCAACCGATGCCGGAGATCTTCGCCGCGATGCGAGAACCCGGACTGCGCCTATCCCAGATTACGCGGCGCCGATTCGAAGGCGGCACTGAGTGATTCGCTGCAGCGGATCGCGAAGGACGCCGCTCTCAAATCCTATGAGATCCCGCGCGATTTCCTGATCGAGACCGAACCCTTCACCGCCGAGAACGGTTTGCTCTCCGGTATCGGTAAGTTGTTGCGGCCCAAGCTCATTGAACGTTATGGCGAGCGGCTGCAAGAGCTGTACGCGGAGCAGGCCGAAGGGCAGGCGAACGAACTGCTGGCGCTGCGCCGCGAAGCCGCCGACCTGCCGGTGCTCGAAACGGTGAGTCGCGCCGCCCGGGCGTTACTGGGTTGCGCGACAACCGATCTGCGACCGGACGCGCATTTCACCGATCTGGGCGGCGATTCCCTTTCCGCGCTGTCGTTTTCGAATCTGCTCCGCGATATCTTCGACATCGACGTACCGGTGGGCGTTATCGTCAGCCCTGCCAACGGTCTGCGCGAGCTGGCGGAGTATGTCGAATCGGCGCAAGCAGCCGGATCGATCACGCCCACATTCGCGTCGGTGCACACGCACGGTGAGCTCGCGCGTGCCGATGAACTGACCTTGGACAAGTTCATCGACGCGCAAACCATCACCACCGCGACAACGCTTCCGAGCACGACTGCGACACAGACGGTCCTGCTGACGGGTGCCAACGGCTATCTGGGCCGCTTCCTCTGCCTGGAATGGCTGGAACGACTGGACAAGACGGGCGCCACGCTCGTCTGCATCGTCCGCGGCAAGGACGCCGACGCGGCCCGCAAGCGACTCGACGACGCCTTCGACAGTGGTGACCCTGAGCTGATCCGGCATTACCGAGAGCTGGCCGACCGCCGCCTGGAAGTGCTGGCCGGGGATATCGGCGAGCCGGATCTCGGCTTGGCCGACGCGACCTGGAATAGATTGGCCGACACCGTGGATCTGATCGTGCACCCGGCCGCACTGGTCAACCATGTGCTGCCCTACGACCAGCTCTTCGGCCCCAATGTCGTTGGTACCGCGGAAGTCATCCGCCTGGCCATCACCACGCGGATCAAACCCGTCACCTATCTGTCCACCGTCGCGGTCGCCGCCCAGATCCATCCGTCGAAATTCGAGGAAGACGGCGACATCCGCGAAATCAGCCCGGCGCGAGCCATCGACGACGGCTACGCCAACGGCTACGGCAACAGCAAGTGGGCGGGCGAGGTCCTACTGCGGGAAGCGCACAACCGGTGCGGGCTGCCGGTCGCGGTGTTCCGATCCGATATGATCCTGGCGCACAGTCGATTCGGCGGCCAGCTCAATGTCCCGGACATGTTCACCCGGCGTGGCTCGGCCATCCCGGCCAAGGGTTTCACCGCCGCCGTTCAAGCCGCGAATATCGGTCCCGATAACTACATTCCGCACCTGACGCCCGCGCTCATCGACAAGTACGTGGCCGATCTGCGATTGCGGGCTCTGGTGTAATGGTCAGGCGAGATCGAGGATGGTGATGGTGAGGCGGGTCGCATAGTCGACCACTTCGTCACGGTTGTTTTCGACACCGCCGTCGAGCCAATCGAGGAACAAGGCGACGAGCGCACCGGATATCGCGCTGACCGGCATAGGAATTCGGCCCGTGTCGGCGCGCAGCCGCTCGGCCCGCTCCGGCGCGAGTTGGGTGGCGACCAGCGTGACGAAGGTCGGCAGCGCATCGGCTCCATGGGCGCGCAGGGTGTCGTCGGCGAGGGTTTCGCGGAACATGATCCGTCCGCGACGCGGGTCGTCCGCGAAGTACTGCGCGGCGGCGTCGAAAGCCGCTCGGACGCGGGCGGTTCGGTCGGCCGGAGCATTGCCGAGGCGGGTGGTGACGGCATCGACCAGCCCGCGCGCCGTTTGGTCGTAGACCTCGATGAGCAGGGCGTCACGATCGGGGAAGCTCTCGTAGAAATACCGCAGGCTCAGCCCCGCCTCTCGGCAGACCGCCCGCATGGTGGTCGCGGCCGCGCCTTCGCCGCCGAGCAGCGCGGAACCGGCCCGCACGAGCTGCTCGCGACGCTCGGCGCTGCGGCTTGCCATGGTGCTGCCGCGCCACGTGGTGGCTGACGAACTCACGGATTCGATCATGTCACGTCGGCGTGGACTCGCTGCGTGGGCGCTTGCCCGCGCGTTGTTCGAGCTTGCGGAGCAGGTCCCGCGCGTGTTCGTCGGTGCTGAGGTACTGATCCATGAGCACGTTGATCGCGCCGCGCAGCAGGGCATAGGGCTCCCAGACACGGGGCGCGATGGTGCGCGCGGCGCGGCGGGCGATGCCGTCGGCGATGGTCGCCGCGGCGCTGGCGGCGCTGATGCGCTGGTTGAGCGGCCAGGGGAGCATGGCGTCGGCCGCGCGACCGAATTCGTCGTCGTCGAGCGTGTGATGCGTCATGGCGGTGTCGACGATGCCGAAGTAGGCGACCCCCGCGCTGGCGCCGGATGCGGCGAGTTCGACCCGCAGGGCGCGGCCGAGCTGTTCGACACCTGCCTTGCTGATCATGTAGGGCGAGCCGCCCATACCGGGTGCGAATGCCGCGCACGAGGAGACCACGACGACATGTCCGCCGACGGCGATGACATCGTCGAGCGCGGGCCGGACGGTGTTGAAGACCCCGGTGAGATTGACCCCGAGCACACGGTCGAAGTCGGCCGGGTCCATCGTTCGCAACGTTGCGGGCACCGGGGTGACACCGGCATTGGCGACCACCACGTCGATGCGGCCGAAGCGCTCACGGACCGCTGCGATGGCCGCGACCATGCTGTCCCGGTCGGCGACATCGGCGCGCAGGGCGATCGCGTGCGACCCCAGTTGTGCTGCGGCAGTGTGGACTTCGGCTTCGTCGAGGTCGAGCATGGCGACGGTCGCGCCGCGCCGGTGCAGGATCCGCGCCAATTCGAGGCCGATGCCGCGTCCGGCGCCGGTGACGATGGCCACCTTGTCTTCGACGTCGAACGTAGGGTTGGTGGGCAGCAATTTCAGCAGGTTCATGATGCCTCGGTATGATAGGCGTCGGAGTCGAATCGCTTTGTGCGGCTGGCGTATTCGAAGCTCCAGTTCGGATAGAGGCCGGCGTTGTGATGTCCGTCGGCGGTTTGGTAGTAGCTGCGGCAGCCGCCGGTCACCCAGACGGTGTCGCGGCTGCGCTGCTCCATCTCGTCCAGAAATGCCTGCTGCGCCTGCGGGCGCACCTCGATCCGGCGAAGATTGTTGTCGCGCATGTTCTTTACCGCGTCCACGATATAGCGTATCTGGGCCTCGATCATGAAGATCGCCGACTGATTCCCGGCCGCGCCGAACGGGCCCAGGGTGGTGAAGAAGTTGGGAAATCCGGTGACCGTGGTGCCGAGATAGCTTTGCGGGCGGTCGCGGTACAGCTGCGCGAGCGTGCGCCCGCCGGTGTCGTGAATGGCCTCGAATATCCCTGGTGGCACGCCGAATCCGGTACCCCAGATGATGGTGTCCACCTCGTGTTCGGTGCCGTCCGCGGTGACGATCGAGCGCGGCCGCACCTCGGCGATGCCGGAGGTCTCCACCTCGACATTCGGCTGGCTCAGGGCGGGGTAGTAGGCGTCGGAGAAGATCGCGCGTTTGCAGCCGATCATGTAGTCGGGCGTCAGCTTCCGACGCAGCGCCGCATCGCGAACCTGTCGTCGTAACTGCCAACGGCCGAGCGCCTCGAAGGGATGCCGGAAGCGCTTGTCCACGAACCCGACCAGGCCGAACCCCTCGATGCCGGTGAAGTAGGCCGCGCGGATCGTCTTGCCCAGCAGCGGCATCCGACGCAGCAGCGTGCGCTCGATCGGACTGGTCGCCCAATCCATGCGCGGCACGATCCACGGCGCCGAGCGCTGGAACACCGTCAGTCGCCCCACCGCGGGTTGGATCTCGGGAATGAACTGCACCGCGGACGCGCCGGTGCCGATCACCGCGACCCGCTCACCGGTCAAATCGTGCTCGTGATCCCAATGCAGGGAATGGAACTGAGCTCCGGTGAAATTCGCGCTACCGGGCAGTCGGGGGATCTGTGCCTCACTGAACGGCCCGATCGCCGAAATCAGAACATCGGCAGTCAGCGACCCCTGTGCGGTGCGGATGCGCCACCGTCCAACGGACTCCTCCCATTTCGCGTCGAGCACTTCGGTGTTGTATCGAATATGCTGCGGCACACCGTATTTCTCGGCCACACCGCGCAAATAGTCGAGGATCTCCGGTTGGGTGCCGTAGCGGCGCGACCAATTCGGATTCGGGGCAAAGGAATACGAGTACAGCATCGATGGCACATCGCACGCACAGCCCGGATAGGTATTGGCGCTCCAGGTGCCCCCGAGATCGGCGCCGCGTTCGAGGATTACGAAGTCGTGAAATCCGGCCGCATGCAATTTCACCGCCAACCCGATTCCGGCGAATCCAGCGCCGATGACGACGATCGGCAGATGTTCGGCCCGGGGTTCCGGTGTTGGGTGATCCATCCGCACTCCTCGCCGCGGACCAGCAGTCCGCACCGCGCATATCAGGCGAACGAGACGAGCGCCGTTGCCTCAAAGGAATCATCCGATTCCAATAGAATCACATGATTCCTTTACGGTGCGCCGGTGTCAAGGGATGTCGCGATCGCCGCTGATCAACGGCCCGGTCGTGGTTCGCCGGGAGCTTGCGCGCGGAAACGTGGCGCGTGGGTCGGCTCGCGAGGGAGGATGTATTCATTCATGCCGTCGCGGCAGAAGTGAGGTGCACGATGGGAAATCTGGATGAGAATGTGATCGACCTCCTGACCGCTCAGCACGAGCAGATCCGGCACCTGCTCGACAAGCTGAAAACGGGCGAGGCGGATAAGCGGGAACTGTTCACCGATTTGGTGCGATTGCTGGCGGTGCACGAAACCGCCGAGGAGGAAGTGGTCCATCCGGTGGCGCGGCGTGCCGCATTCGGCGCCGATGACATCGTGCGGCCCAGGCTGGACGAGGAGAATCACGTCAAGCGTGGCCTTGCCGAACTCTACGATCTCGGCGTCGACCATCCCGACTTCGATAAGAAGCTCTCCGATTTCGCCGATGCCTTCGCCGCGCATGCCGCACAGGAGGAGAGTGAGGAATTCCCGTTCCTGCGTAAGCAGTTCTCGGTGAATCAGCTCGAACGCTGGGCCGGAATGGTGCGCGCCGCCGAAAGGCTCGCACCGACTCGCCCGCATCCGCACGCTGGTGAAACCGGCCTGGCGAATCTGGTGATGAGCCCGCCGCTGGCCGTATTCGACCGGGTCCGAGATGTGCTGCGGGACTTGCGTCACCGCCAGGGTGACAGCTCCCGCTGAATTAGGGTGATCGGCATGCACCTGCTCGCGGCGGCCGATCCGATCGAGTGGTGGCATGCCGCCGAGCGCTACCTCGGCGGCGGCACCCGAACGTACAGCAAGTACGCCGATATCACCGACATCTCGCCGGTGTTCCACCCGCAGTGGGGCACCCGGTCGTTCACGATGCCGAGCTTCTGGGTTCCCGAGACGCTCGGGGGGCTTCAGACGAACAGCATCGCGTCGGCACTGCCGCAGCTGTACCACGATGGTGAGCGCATGCTGCTTCCTGTGCATCCCGATGCCTTGGCATCCGCTGACCTCGTCGGACGCGCGGAGTTGCTCGATTGCGCGCCGGGGCCGCTGTTCGAAGTGGTGCCGCTGGCCAACGCGCGCACGGTGTTCGTCGAGACGATCGACGGCGCGGCGGTACAACCCCACCAGCTCAAGCTGCACTATCCGCGTCGGATATCGCGATTCACTCGGCGGCTGCGCAAGCCCATGATCGAGTTGGAATTGTGGGTGGCCGACGAGCTTGCAGCTCTGAACGCTCCCTGTTTGGCTGAAGTATGCGGTGGTGTATTCGGATCCGGAAGCGACGCTTGGGGATTCGTGGTGCGTGACGCTCCGCCCTTCGATGGCGGCACCTATACGGTGCCGCTGTTCGCCCTGTACGGCAACGACATTCGAGCCTCGGAAGATCCGACACTGCTCGAACAGTTGGTCGAGGTGAGCGGTGTTCGGGCGGAGACGTTCATCGCCGACCGGATAATTTCGCCGATGATTCGCCTGTGGGTGCGCACGGCCATCTCGACAGGGTGCCTGTTGGAACCGCACGGCCAGAACGCCCTGGTGTCGTTCACCCTCGACGCGCGCGAGGTCGAAGTGCGATATCGCGATTGCGGTGTCTACGTCGACCCCGAGATCCGCCGACAGCAGGGGCTGGACCGCCCCTTACCGCCGATGAATGTCATCGGCAACGATCTGCCGGTCCCGGCGCCGCATATCGGCAGTCTGACCTACGACAGCTTCATGGGCCACCATGCCCTCGACTACCTCGCCGAGCTCGCGCGCAAGCGCCTCGGCGCCGACTCGGACGTGCTGCACGAGGCCGCCCGAGCCACCTTCGCCGCCGAGGCCGGCGCGTTCTCGGAAACACTGCTGCCGAACACCGTCTACTACTACGACGACACCGCGCCGCCGGAGAAGTGGCGATTGGTCGACACCGCGCGCCGCCCGCACTGGCGCTGACGGCACGCCAAAACTGGTACTGGCAGCACCTGGATACTGCTAGCGGTTTGAGGGATCATCTCAGGATGGCCGATCTAGTGGACGTTCGCGCGGTGCGCAAGGCGCGCCGCGCCGAGTTAGGCGCCTTCCTGAAGTCGCGGCGAGCGCGGATCACCCCCGACGAGGTCGGACTGCCGCCCGGCCCGCGCCGTCGGACGCCGGGCCTGCGCCGCGAGGAGGTCGCGCAGCTGGCCGGCATCGGGATCACCTGGTACACGTGGCTTGAACAAGGGCGCAGCATAAATGTGAGTGTGCAGGTGTTGAATGCGGTGGCGCGGACGTTGTCGCTGGATGCCGCGGAGAAGGCGCATCTGTACCGCCTCGCCGATGTGCCCACCGTGCCGACCGCGCACGCGGGTACCGCGTTGCCGGAGGAGCTTCAGGTGATTCTGGATCATCTCGAGCCGCTCCCGGCGGTGGTGTTGAGCGCGCGTTATGACGTGTTGGCTCATAACAAGCCGTATGAGGCGTTGTGTCCGGGTTTTCTGCTCGGTGAGCGCAATGTCGTGCGTCGGGTGTTTCTGACTCCGCAGTGTTGCAACACCTATCACCATAATTGGGACGATCTGCGCCGGATGGTCGGTTATTTGCGTGGCGCGTATGCGAAGAATTTGGGTGATCCCGGTTGGGAGGATTTTATTACTGGGTTGTGTGGTGAGAGTGAGGATTTCGCGTCGTTGTGGGCGCGTAATGATGTGGCGGTGCCGGCGAGTCGGACGAAGCAGGTCCGTAATTTGGCGGTGGGGGAGTTGGAGATGTTTTTGACGAGTATGAGTTTGCCGTCGTTGCCGCATGCGTGGATGCAGGTGTATACGCCGACTGATGAGTTGGCGTGGGTGAAGTTGCGTGAGTTGTTGGCGATGAGCGAGGAGCAGCGGCAGCGTCCGTGGACCGAGCATCGCGACCGTTATCATGCGGCGGCGGGATAGGGCGGGGGAGGGTTCCCGCGCCTGCCGCCGGGCATACGCGGCCGAAAGATGGCGTCGGGCGTTGGAAGTGATGGGCGCCGGGCGGTGCGCACGAGATCGGATGTGGATGTCCTGAGGCGGTGATCGGGTACTACTCGGCTGAGGTGCGGTAGCCGCCGTTCCACCAACGTCGCAGGAGTGTGAGTTGGCGTTCGGTCAGTGGACCGGCCAGCTCTTCGGATACTTTGTCGAGGTATGCGAGTTCCTCGGGTGTCCAGTCTCGATCGTGAGAGTCGTTGTCCACCGGTGTGACTGGCATTCAGGGCGCAGATGGTGCTGTGGTCGCCAGTGGCGGATTGTCAACGACTGACCATGAGGTTGGTGTTGGAGCCATGAGTCGGGGCTGGGCCGCTCGGTGTGGGGCGGGCATCGGAGACATGAGTGATCGCTTTCGTGCCGATTCGCACGTCATCCCAGTTCCATGAAAGCGTGTTTTCGGTGATTGCGCCACAACAAGTTTGGGCTGTCCGGCGGAGCGTGTCCCGTGCGTTCTCGAATCATCCTGGCGGGTTTGCGATTACGGAAGCTGAGGGCGATCGGATCGGTGTTGTTTGGATGATTGATTGCCGTCGCTGAACTGTCGGTGCGGGATCGGTTGATGCTCGGGACAAGGTGGTCGTCTCGATGGACAGCAGCGAGGATTAGTGATTCCGGTTCAAGTTACGGTCCTTGATTCACGGTCCTATCCGTGAGTCATCCTCTGTGGTAATAGAACCGGGATTCGAGGTGGATGTGCGCTCCTCGATGGGCGGGTGATTCAGCCTCATTGCCGCCCTGTAGATGCGCGCCAGCAACTATTGGTGTCGCGGTCGGTAGGGGAGATCGGGGAGACGTTGAGGTGGTGTTGCGGCCCGATCCGGTCGTTTCACAGTGGCCCGTCGTCACCGTAACCGTGCGGGTCGGGCTCGGCCGCTCCAGCCCCAGGGGCAGCGGTGGAAGATCATCGCGCCAAGTTACGAGATGCACTGCGGCGGGGTTGATTCGGTGCGTCGCGCTGGTGTGTCTGCCTGATGATGCGGTCAGGGGGGTGGCGAAAATGGTGTCCGAGGAATGCATGCTGATGAGCGGCAAGGAGTGTCGCGGAACTGGCTAGACGCGCCGGATTCAAGTCCCGGTGTCCTTTAGTACCAAGGCCGCGCAGTTTGGGTTTCTGCTCGGTTGTCAACCGGGCAGGATATGAACGCTGATCTGGGTTTTGTAGATGTTGCGGTCGATGTCGCCCTTGGCGCGGTGTTTGGAGATGGCACGTTTGACGATGCGGGGGCTGGAGCGTTGGCGTCGTAGTGGCATCGGGCTGGACAGGACCGCGCGGCCGATGGTGCCGATCAGGTTGATCGTGGTGGTGGCGAGAACTCCGGTGGCCTGGATGAGCTGATCGCGGGCGGTGTGCACGGCGATGGTGAAACTGCCGCGGTCGGGGCTGAAACTCGGTGTGGCGAGCGCGGTATCGGCGATCGCGGTGCGCAGCGCCTGGTAGGTGATCAACAAGGCGTAGACCTCTTGGGCGACCCCGGCCGGGGTGCGGGCGCGCAGCACCCGCCCGCCGAGGATGGTCGATTTCAGTTCGAAATAGCTGGTTTCGATCTCCCACCGCTGATGGTAGAGATCCACCAATTCCTTTGCTGGATAACGCTTGTCGTCGGTCAGGGTTGTGATCAGCCGGTACCGCTCGACCCGGCGTGGCCCGCCGGCGCAGCTGACGGCGATCTCGGCGTCGATCACGCGCACGGTCGCCGTACCGGTGCGGGTCAGCCACGATCTGTCACCCAACCGCGCGATCGCGGGGACGCGCCGGTTGAGTTTGGCGCGGATCAGCAGATCTGCTCCGGTGCCGGTGATCTGCTCGATCAACGCCGTGACCGCGAAGTTCCGGTCGGCCAGCAACAGCATGCCTGGGCGCAGGCACCCCAAAAGTTGTGGTGCATAGGCTGTTTCCGCGATCCGCAACGGGCCGAACACGACATCGACGACGGTGCGGGTGCCACACGCCACCACCGTCAGCAACCGCAGCATCGGATACCCAGCCTGGGCGTGACCGCCGCCGTGACGCCCGAACTCGGCCACGTTGCCTGGGCTGTCAGCCACGAACACACTGGTGCCGTCGATCGCGCACACCAGCAGTCCCCGCCACCGCCGGGTCCCGGCGGCCGGGCCGGCGAGCAGATCGAACAACGCCTTCAGGGGTTTGACCCCGACGCGGCGCAACGCCTGTGACAAGGCCGGGGAACCAGGACACACGAACGATCCGCCGGGCAGCCCGGCACACAACCGCGCCCATACCTGCCGATACCCGATATCGGAGAACAACGCTCCGGCCAGCAGCAGATACACCACCACCCGCGACGGCAGCAGCCGCACTCGTGACCGCACGGCACCGGCCGTTTCCAGCGCCGCGTCGACCAGGTCGAACGACACGATCCGGGTCAGTTCCCCCAGATGCCCCGGCGCGAACACACCCTCCGCGACCGGCGAGGAACGATCAATGACACACTGAACTGACAGCGGAACTCCTCGATCGAGCGGATTGTCTTGGCGGACAACACCTCTCTACCAACAGTTCCGCTGTCCCCACTCACCACCCCACCCCGCTTGACACACCAGCTCACGCGTTAACTGCGCGGCCTTGCCTTTAGTACTGCAACGACACCTACATGAGTTGATGCTGGTAGATCTGACGTGTGGTGTTGGATCGTGTTGTGGCCGAGTTTGATTCGTTGATGTCGCGGATCGGGGTCCGGTTCGCGCGGTCGGAGCCGCGGGCTCGGGCGCGTGAGTATGTATCGGGGCTGTTGGCTGGTCTGGAACGCAAGAACGGGTGGACACTCGCCGAGCGTGCGGGTGAGGCGGGCCCGGAGGGGATGCAGCGGTTGCTGCGCAAGGCTGACTGGGCTGTCGACGGGGTGCGTGATGACGTACGGGCCTACGTGGTCGAACATCTCGGTGACCCGGAGGCGGTGCTGGCCGGTGACGAGACCGGTTTCCTGAAGAAGGGCGTGAAATCTGCTGGGGTGCAACGCCAGTACTCGGGCACGGCCGGTCGTATCGAAAATTGTCAGGTCGGGGTGTTCTTGGCGTACGCCTCGGCCCGTGGGCATGCCCTGATCGATCGTGAACTGTATGTTCCGGTCTCGTGGACCGGCGACCGTGACCGCTGCCGAGCCGCCGGGATCCCCGACGAGGTCGGGTTCGCCGAGAAGCCGCGGTTGATGATCACGATGCTCGAGCGAGCCCTGGCCGCAGGGGTGCCCTTCGCGTGGTTCACTGCCGATGAGGCTTACGGCCAAGCCGGTTACCTGCGCGACTGGCTGGACGCACGCGACGTGTTCTACGTGGTGGCCACCCGCTGCGACCAACAGGTATGTACCCGCGCAGACCGCATCGAACGCGCTGATGTACTGATCGCCGAACTACCAGCGTCGGCATGGCAGCGGCTGTCGGTCGGCGCCGGCGCGCACGGGCCGCGCGAATACGACTGGGCTCGGCGCCCCATCGACGGCACCTGGGCCCGCGGGCGCGGGCACTGGCTGCTCGCGCGCCGCAGCATCAGCAACCCAACCGAGATCGCCTACTACCTCTGCTACGGGCCGCATGCCTCCCGACTGGTCGACCTGGCTTGGACCGCTGGATCCCGGTGGCATATCGAGGAGGCGTTTCAGCAGGCCAAGGGCGAGGCCGGGCTCGACCACTACCAGGTCCGTACCTGGCGCGCCTGGTACGCCCACATCACCCTGTCGATGCTCGCCCTCGCCTGGCTGGCAGCGTCGAAAACCATTGCCGCAAAAGGGGAATCGCCGAAACCAACGAAGACATGATCGCCTTCACCCTACCGGAGATCCGCCGCCTACTCATCGCCTTCGTGCTCACCCCCCCACCACCGGGCCGACCGTATCTGGGCCTGGTCGAGATGGCGGCGCCGCCGACAACACCAAGCCCGCCTATCCCACTACCGACGCCGCGGCCACCCACTCACCTGAGTGTCGTTGCAGTACTAGATCCTGTTTGCCGAAATCGACGCGGTCGCGTGTGCAGCTGTGTCCACCGAGACCGGACCGGCGGATTCGATAGCAATCGTCTTGACCAACCGCCCTGGATGCCGCGTGGCTGCGATGGAGCTGTCGATTGTCGTCGAGGGACGGTGGTCGTGCCACGGTTGATCGCGCTAGACACGGCAGTCGACCTGGGCGGTGCCAATCCGAGTTACGAATGCAGACTCACCCATTCCAACGACGTGCGCCCGGCCAATGGCAGCGCCCCTGCCTCTCCGTTGTGCACGCCGCCCGCAGCGCAAGTCGAGGGATAGGTTGCTGCTCAAAGAGCGTTTTTCTATTCACGCCGGCCCAACCCGCCAGTAACCGATCGGTGGTTCGAGGCTGAACTATCGGTGGAATCTCGCCTGGGGTTCGGGCCCGCACTGCTGTCCCGCACAGTCGCCGACGATGCTGATTGCGGCCGCTGCGATCGATCAGTTGCTGGACGCCCTGCCGGAACTCGGGCTCGCATTCCCGGCGGGGCAGCTCGGCTGGCGTCCTGGCCCGTTCCATCGCGCGCTGGCGTCGCTGCCGGTTGTCTTCCCGCTTACTCCGAAGCTCCAGCTGCGCATACACGGCCACCCGAAATCCGAAATAGACTGTAATTCAATGTCATTAGACAAGCAATGGTACGATCGGGCCAGTCAATTTCAGCCGCAAAGACGGGGCTGGCTCGGCGTGCTCAAGGTGGTCGTTATGGGGCAGTTCAGCGGATCGACAGCGCAGTGGCCAGCCGCTGTCCTGTCGGTTGCCGAGCAGGTGGCGGGACAACGGAATTGGTGTGGGCGGCGATGACATGACCGCATCATCGGTCTGGACCAATTCCATCCTGGGCGAGGCGTCCACCCTGGGCGAGGCGCTGGTTACCCTCGCTGCGAGTGCCGAATCACGTGGCCAGGATATCCGTTTCCCCGACCGACCGCGCGGTGGCGAGCGGATCGGCCTGGTCGAGCTGGCAGGCGCCTCGAAGCGTTTTGCTCATGGGTTGCTATCCGGTCCTGAACCTGGTGCCGTGGTGGGGATTCTGCTTCCGCCGGGTCCCGAGTTTCTCATCGCGTGGTTCGCCGTCATCCGCGCTGGGAGCGCGGCGACCGTCCTCCCGGTGACTGCGATCCACCCGGCGAAGCAAGCCCGACACCTCAAACAGCTCGTTGACGTGGCTGGGCTGCAGACCGTAGTGACCGGGCCGGAGTACGAATCCGTGGCGAGTGAGCTGCGGAAGGTCTGTCCAGGTCTGCGGCTCATCACTGTCGCGGAGAGCACGCCCGGTGCCGGAGCGCTGCCGGGTCTGCAGTCGGACAGCCCCGCGTTCGTGCAGTTCACATCGGGCAGCACCCGGGCGCCGCGTGGCGTCCTGCTGACCCACGCGAACATCATGGCCGGCCTGACGGGGATCGTGCGCTCAGGAGAGATGACGGCTGCTGACGTCTGGACGCAGTGGACTCCGCTCTACCACGATATGGGCCTCTTCGGCATGATGTCCGGGCTGCTGTCCGGAATGCAGGTCAATCTCGTCTCCCCGCAGACTTTCATCCGGCGGCCGGAGCGGTTTCTGCAGGTCCTCGCCGACACCGGCGCCACCATCACCACTGCCCCGAATTTCGGGTATGACCTGATCGCCCGCGTGGCCCGTGCCAACCCTGATCTGGTTGCGGCACTCGACCTTTCCCGATGGCGACTGGCCATCAACGGCGGAGAGGTGCTCTCGCCGCAAACTCTTGAAGACTTCGACGCCGCACTCGCACCAGCGGGTGTCGGACCGTCGGTGATGTTTCCAGCCTATGGAATGGCCGAGGCCACCCTGGCCATCACATTCTCGCAGCCGGGCAGCCGACCCGCCACCCTGTGGGCCGACCGCAATACTCTGGCGGAAAGCGGTGTGGTGCATACGCTGACCGCTGGAGATCCTGCGGCTACCGGTCTCGTCTCCACCGGGCGGCCCGTGCTCGGTCTGGAAGTGCGTATCACTGCCGGTGACGGCTCCCAGTGTGCTGAGGATCAACTGGGTGAGATCCAGATCCGCGGCACCGCGGTGACGGCCGGCTATTACCGAGATCCCGGGTCCACCGCCGAACTATTCGACGGCAGCTGGCTGCGAACCGGAGATCTCGGATTCTGGCACGAGAGTCAACTCTATGTCGGCGGCCGGCGTAAGGAAATGGTGATCGTGAACGGCCGTAATTACTTTCCCTCGGACGCCGAACATGTTGCTCGCACGGTGCCGGGTGTTTACCGGGGCCGAGCGGTAGCGTTCGCCGACACTGAGCACACCGCGGACGGCCGGGTCGTAGAATATGTCGGCTTGATCGTCGAATCCGACTGTCCAGAAACAGATTACCCAGCACTGATCGAGCGGGTTCGCAAACAGGTGACCGCCGAACTCGATCTTTCCGCAGTTCGGGTGCATCCGGTTTCGCCCGGCTTTCTCACCCGCTCCACCAGCGGAAAATGGCAGCGCCTTGCGGCTGCCGCACGACTTCCCGACGCGGGTCACACCTGATTACCGACAAGATAATTCGCGCACTGCGCGGATGAAACGCTCGACCGGGTATGTAGAAGAGGCCATAATGACAGATAAGACGGAAAAGCATGAACTCGGCATAATGACCTATTTGGCGCCGGTCGTCGCGGATAATCTGGACCGGCATCTCGGCCTCACCAAGGAATGGTTCCCGCATCAATTCGTCCCGTGGAGCGAGGGCTCCAACTTCGACGGACCACTGGGTGGCGACCCATGGGAACCCGGTCAAAGCAGAATATCCGAACACGCACGAGCATCCCTTATCGTAGCGCTGCTCGGGGAGGACAATCTGCCGAGCTATTTCTTCACCATCCTGTCCGCTCACGGAAACAACGGCGCCTGGGCCGAATGGGTGCGTCAATGGTGCGCCGAAGAAGCCCGGCATTCCGTGGTGCTGCGGGACTATCTGCATACCACCCGGGCAGTGGATCCGGTCGCGCTGGAACGGGCACGGATGGCGCATATGGCGAATGGGTACGTCAACGCGCACGAGGGCGACGGGGTGCTGCGCACCATCATGATGCTCAGCATGTCGGAATTACAAGCTCGGGTGGTTCACCGCAGTACCGGAATGATCAGCAACGACCCGATCTGTGACCGCATTATGGCCAGACTGGCAGCCGACGAGAATCTGCACATGATCTTCTACCGGAATCTGGTGGAGGCCGCACTCGAAATCGATCCCGAGGATGCGATGGTCGCGCTCTGCGATGTGATCACCGTTTTCGGCGGACCCGCCCAGCAGATACCCGATTTCACCGCGTTGTCGCAGCAATTCAAGAAGGCCGGCGTCTACACCAGCCGGATGCATATCGACTCGGTCATCAACCCATACGTGCGCCATCTGCGTCTGCTCGACCGGACAGACCTGGGCCCAGCCGGAAGGCAAGCGCAGGACCGGATCGGCCGCTATACCAACCGGATCGAGTTGGCATGCCGCCGCTTCGAGTCCATGCGCCAGGACCCACAGCTCCAATCGAACTGACCTAGGGAGTCGACTATGCCAAACCCCACCGAAACAGCTGCCGCAACCGGCGTCGCCGTGTGTGATCTGTTCAAGGAGGAACTGAAGACAGAAGTTCAGCTCGATGACGTCATCGAGCAGCTGCCCAATATCGAATCGGTACGGTTCATGCGGATCCTCACCCGTATCGAAGACCACTTCGGGATCGTATTGGACGACGACGAAGCGATCTTCGGGGCAGCGACCGTCGGCGAGCTGGCGCAGATCGTCACGAAATCATCGTCGGGCACGCACGTCTAATGGGACTACTCGCTGCGATAACCAGATCCACGCAAGCTGAACCCGCTACGCAGACTCCGGCGAGAATGGCCCTTCCGGTTGGGATCGCCGCCGCGACTACCTGCCTGCCCGACCGGCGCGAGACCGCACGGGGCAGCGGAATCGACGAGGACGATGCCGCGATATGCGACCTGGAAGGCTACCGGCGGATTCCCGTCTGCGACGGGAATCCCGTGACGGATCTCGCCGTACCCGCCGCGGTAGACGCCCTACGGCGCGGTGGCTATCAACCATCGCAGATCGATCTCGTGATCTATGCCTGGGTCTACGATCAAGGCGACGCCATGCCCATTCCGCATGCCCGGCTGGCACAGCTGATAGGTTCGCATGAAGCGGTGACCATCGGTATCCAGCAGAAATCCGGCGGTGGCGCCATCGCGCTCGAACTGGCCGCCGAAATGCTGAACAGCGGCCGGTACCGGACGGCACTGGTGGCGACCGGCGACGTATTCGACCACGACCCGCACACGAAATGGGTGCGCCACGGCAGCCACGGCATGTTGCTCGGCGACGGCGCGACAGCCGCGGTACTGGACCGGCGCCCGCGCCGGTTGATGGTCCAGGCCATCGCCTCGGCGGGGCGGCCGGACACCGGATTACAGTTCTCCCAGCCGTTCGCGACGTCTGGTTCGGAACCCGTGGAACAGATTCTGAACCCTGCCGAAGTCCCCGCCATGCGGAGTGCGATATCAACCGCCGTCGCCGCCGTCCTGAGCACCACCGGACTCGAACCGGATGATCCCCGGATCCGCTTGGTCGCGTTCAGCAGATTGGGCAGCACCCTGCTACGCCGGGTCTACTATCCCGCACTACCGAGAGGACTTCCTCGTCCACTCGAATTATGCAGTGAAACAGGCCATCTCGGTGCTGGAGACCTGCTCGCCAACCTCGCACACATTCAGGACAATCAGCTGATGTCGCCCGGTGAATACGGGTTACTGGTCAACGTCGGCATGGGTTTCAATGTGACCGCCGTCATCGTGGGGGCCGATACCGCGGACGCGGCGCAAACGATCACGATCAGCTGAGAGGACATCTTACCTGGGTGTAATTCGTTGTCCGGCATCGGGTGACCCTTGGTCGACAGGCTTGCTCAGAAATTGGTCCCGGATGCGTTATGGGACCTCGCAAATCCGCTACCACCCGAGTTCACGCCCAGGCCGCAGGGCGGCGGCACCGCACCGGTGGCTGAACGGACGGTGCTCACTGCGGTGGTGTTTGTGTTGACCAGTAGATGCGCGTGGCGGCATCTGCCGCCGTCGTTCGGGGTGAGCGTGCCGACCGCGCATCGACGGTTCATGGTGTGGGTGTAGGCCGGGGTATGACCAGGAACCGCTCCGTCATCGCCGGGCCGTGCGCGACTGTCGACACCGTGCCCGGTTCGGCAACGACGGCGTGGCGGTTGCAGAAGTCGACCCACTGTCAGCGAGAACCCGATCCGAACCCGACCACGCCTGGCCGCGGGCCCGTCGAAAGATCGACGTCAGCGGTGAACAGTGTTGGGGAGAGTTCATTCTCAGGTGGGAAGGTTTCTCCCGTGTGCCCCTGTAGAATCCCAGGTTGTGCTCATGAAGGACTCAGTACCGTTTCCGCCCGCAGTGTTCGAGAACTGGCTCGAACTGCTGAGCGCGCGCGTCACCGAGAAAGGCGAGGATATTGCCTTCGTCTTTCTCGACGATGAGGGTCGCGAGGTCGATGCGCTCACCTACCGTGAACTCGACAGGCGCGCTAGGGTGCTCGCGTACGAGATGACCCGCAAAGTCAATGTATCCGGCGGAGACCGCGCGTTGCTGCTACACCCGCCGGGGTTGGACTATGTGGTCTCGTTCTATGCCTGCTTGTATGCCGGCGTTATCGCCGTACCACTCTTTCCGCCGCAGCGTTCGCGAATTGAAAATGTCGACGAAGTCGCTCTCGACAGCGCGGCGAGCATTGTGATCAGCACGTCGGCCGTGATTGCCGAAATGGGAGAATTGCGCAGCACGACATATGTGGAATCTTTGCCGAGAATCGCCTCGGATTCGATAGAAGACGGCCCGGACCCGCTGCCGGAGATTCATCCGAATACTTCCGAAATTGCTTATCTGCAATATACGTCGGGGTCCACATCGTCGCCGAAGGGTGTCATTATCACCTCCGCGATGCTGCTGCAGCAGTGCGCCGAGCTGGTGTACACCTGGGAGGTCGACTCAGACAGCGTCGTGGTGTCCTGGCTGCCGCACTTCCACGACTTCGGGCAAATCAGCGGCGTGCTGATGCCGGTGTTCTCGGGTATCCGGGCCATACTGATGGCACCGTCCTCCTTCGTGAAGAATCCGATCCTGTGGCTGTCCGCAGTCTCGAAATATCGTGGTACCCACAGCGCTTCACCGATTTTCGCGTTCGATCGCTGCGTGGCAAAGACGACGCCGGAACAGCGAGCCGGTCTCGACCTGAGTAGCTGGCGATTGGTGAGCGCCGGCGCCGAACCGGTCCGCAGGGCGGCACTCGACCGATTTCGCGATGCCTTCACCCCGCACGGGCTACGCCCGACCGCGCTGGCTCCGGGTTACGGCCTGGCCGAGGCGGTGCTGAAGGTCACCTCGGATATCCCCGGCTCAGCCTTCGTCTCGACACGGTTCGACAGCGAGGCGCTCGGCCGGGGCAAGGTGGTGGTCGCCGATACGACCCCAGCGACCGAACTGGTCGGCTGTGGCGCCCCGGTGCTGCCGACCGAAATCGCCATCGTCGGACCGGAGTCCGGCTTGGAGCTGGCCGCGGATGAGGTCGGTGAGATCTGGGTCAGTGGCCCGATCGTCTCGCCCGGCTATTGGAACCGTCCGGAGGTCAGCGCGGAAACGTTTCGTGCCCGTATTACCGGATCCGACGATGACCGCGCCTATCTGCGGACCGGCGATCTCGGGTTCGTGCACGAAGGTGAGCTCTATGTCTGTGGCCGCATCAAGAACCTGATGATCGTCAACGGCGTCAACCACTACCTCGAGGATATCGAGACAACGGTGGTCAACAGCGACGAATCACTGCGTGTCGGAGCAGTTCTCGCGTTCTCAGTCGACCGCGATGACCAGGAGAGCCTGGTCATCGCCGCCGAGCATCGTGCCGAGGATCGCGATCCCGAGCAGCTGATCACGGTGATCCGCGACGCCGTGGCCCGCAACCACGGAATCGCGCCGGGCGCGATCGTGTTCATCGCGCAGGGCTCCGTGCCGCGCACCACCAGCGGCAAACTGCGCCGCCAGGGCTGCAAGTCCGACTTCCTCGCGGGTTCGCTCAGCGAGGTCTACCGTTGGGAAGACGCCGTACCGATCGAAAGCAGCACGCCGGCGACCGAAGCCACCTCCGCAGGATTGCCTTCGATGGTCGTGCTGGTCACGCAGGGCCTGTTGGCGCAGACCCTCGAATGTATTGCCCATCATGTGCCCCAGGGCCGGACGGTCGACGCCGACCGGTCACCGGCCGAACTCGGGCTCACCTCGGTGAATCAGATGACTTTGCAGGAGCATCTGGAGAAATGGTCGGGCAAACGTTTCCCGCCGGAACTGATCTGGGACGCGCCGTCGATCACGGCGATGACCCATGCGATAGCCAAGCACATCACCGCCGCCGGGCAGGACGCTCCGGCCGGCGATCCCGCGGTAGGAGCGCACTGATATGAAAATTCGATCCGCGATCGCGGGCTTGCCCTCGCGCACGATCAGCAATTCAGACATCATCGAGCTCATCGCCGAGCACAGCGCCGATACTTTCGACGGCGATCTTGTCGACGCCCTGCGCAAGGTGGAGTACTACCTGAGGTACTCGGGTTCGGACACCCGGCAGTGGCTCGATGAGGGTGAGCGGCCCATCGACCTGCTGCGCACGGCCGCGAACAAGGCCCTGGAACAGGCCGGGCTGCGCCGCGAGGACATCGACCTGCTGATCTACACCGGTATCGGTCGCGGTTTCATCGAGCCGGGCGGCGCCTACCACTGCGCCGCGGCGCTCGGGCTCGGGAACGCGCACTGCTTCGACATCATCGACGCGTGCATGAGCTGGACCCGCGCGGTGCAAGTCTCTGAATCCCTATTCCGCACCGGACAATTCCGCAATGCGCTGATCGTCAATGCCGAATTCAACCTGCGCTGGGGTGGCGCGGTGTTCCCGCAGCTGCTGCGCATGCCGCGGCTCGACGTACTGGAGTCGGCCTTCCCCGCCTACACCCTCGGCGAGGCCGCCACCGCGACTGTGCTCACCGCCGAGGGCAACGAGCCTTGGGAGTTCCACTTCGCCTCCCGGCCCGACCTCGCGCCGCTGTGCAATGTGACCCTCGAAGGGTACGAGGGTTTCTGCGATCCGTCGGATAAGCTGGCGGCCAACGGCGTCGGCTCCTTCACCTCCTTCGGCTTCGAGATGCACGAGCTCGGCGCGGCCGAGGCGCACGCGGTGTTCGAGCGGCTCACGGTGCCGTTGGACGAGGTGAAGGCGCTTTTCACACACGCCTCCAGTAAACGCTACTGGCAGGGTATGGCCGATAAGGCCGGGCTGGGCTCGATTGTCCACCATGTGTACGACCGGACCGGCAACATCGTGTCCGCGTCGGTGCCCGCCGCGATCTCTTCGGCGCTCGAGCAAGGTGTGGTACGGCCCGGCGACCGGGCCGTCGGCTGGGTCGGCAGTGCCGGAATGTCTTTCTGCGCTTTTACTTTCGTTTTTTGACATCCGATCGGATCAGCTGGGATTCAATAGCGTTCAGGTGCGCGGCCCACTGGCTTTTGGGTGGCGGGTAGCCGCTGGTCTGCTCGGCCTTTCCACTGTTACTTCTGGTCGTAGGGGGCGTTTCGCGGTGTTCAGGCGGTCGAGAGTGAAGTGGTGGTGGCGTGTCATAACCGGCCGCCAGGCCTGCGCCCAGGGCCAGTGCGCGGGCGGGTGCAGGACGGGTCTGCGTCGCAGTCGGGTGAAACGAGCGGGAATGTTGATGATCCTGCGGCGCAGGGTTGCCCCGCGAGCACGGCCCAGATGCTGGTCGGCGAGCACGCCGGCAGCGCGGCGCAGGTTGTGGGCGATCGCCGCACACAGCACCGAGGCAGAGTTCGCGCCGAAACGCCCGGACGGCATTTGGGCCAGCGGGCCGTCGATCAGGTCGGCGAACACGGTTTCGATGACGGCGTGGTGGCGGTGAGTGAGGTCGGCGTCCATGACTGGTGCGGTCGAGTCGGTGAAGAACGGGTGATACCGCCAGACCGGGAACAATTCGTCCTGACGAGCAGCATCGCGGACACGGCGCACGATCAACTGGGCGGTCACCGCTTCGGGACCGGTGGCTATAGAAGCCAGTCGAGTTTTCGGCCCCCGCAATCGTACCGACGATCCTCGCCCGGCCTTAAGGAAATGGGAGGACTATGACAATGATGATCTGGCGAGGTAAGTGTCATGGAAAAAACCTTACGGGAGGCAGAAAGGCGGCTCCAGGCTGCGCAGCTGGCCGGGGATGTCCAGACGCTGGAACTGTTGCTCGATGATCGGCTGATCTTCACCTTCGGCGCGGACACGTTCACCAAAGCCTATGATCTCGAGTTGCCGTCAGCGCACACTATCCCCGGATGTTCGGCCCCGCGCTTGTGGCTCACGGCTAGCGGCTCGTCAATGCGAGATTACCGGTGTGAAATCCGTTGAAGGTATCGAATGAGGGAGTCGAGTTCGGCGGTTTTGCGCCATACGGACCGACCGCGGGTTCGCGTTCCACTGATCGATCCAGTTGCGAACGTCTTTCTCCAGTGCGGTGACGCTTGGGTGGACACCCAGGGCTGGTGGGCTAGGGCCGCCGAGCGCTCTTCGCGTCTGTCCTCCGATCACGACCGGAAGGGAGGACGCCGAGCGGTGGAATCGAGATCGGACGACACAACAGCGGAAGACAAGGCGGAAGGGCAGGCCGCACCGGACATCCAGCGGTTGCCTACCTTGACGGGTCAGTAGCTCGTTGGTCAGTGTGTGGGCCAAGGGCATGTGACCAACGAATTCCGGTGCCATCGAGTATGCATGGCGAAGCGTATCCACGGCTCCCGCATCGTCTCCCTCTTGCGTCAGTGCCAGCCACTGCGCCCCCTCCCCACTGGTTGAAGCGGGCCTGTCCCGGGCCACTCGAGAGCGCATGAATCGATGTGCTCTCATCGCTAGGACGTGATGGTGACGGTACTTCGCACGACACGTCTGCACTGCACATCGACTCTGCGATTGCATTCCACGGCTGTAGGAACGGCAGTTCGTCGCCATCGCGCTACCCAGTGCGGAACGTGCACGGACCTGCCTACTGAGTCCCTGCTCGACGCCCGGGTGATCGGTGTCGGGGAAGTTTGTCGCGTGGATCTCTATCACGCGCCTAATGATTGGACGCGCGAGTCACTTTCACGAAGCCGTGTTGGACCGCGCAGCCGCGTAAATCATCCCATCAGCAAGCCTTGTTGCGACGACCCAGCCACATCGGACACCAGATACCGGATCGTGCCGCCGCCGTGCCACTGACTCGGTGCCGAGTAGCGGTTACGACCGCTCATACCCGCCGGGTGCCTATCGGCCTGATAAGAATCGCTGGCCCTTCGACCGTCAAAGTGTTCGGGTTGTGAAGCGTTAGGCCCACTCAAAATAGCAGGTCAGGACCAGTATTGTGCCGGTCCTGACCTGTTTCTATTTGGCCCAGCCCCGCGGAAACCCCACGGTTTGCATTCTGGTTTGTATCGGATTCTTCGGATGGGCCGGCGGGTGTAGTGATCCAGGGCATCCGATAGCGCATAGCCGACTTTCGGTGCGCCCTATGTGCGGCATAGAAAGACGAGAAATCAGGGGAGGACGAAGCGTAACCAAGCGTCCGCGGACATGGCGAGCCCTCCTGGGATCCGGCGATCTCTCTGTGCGCGATGTTGCCGGAGCCCGAGGAGGGCTTCGATTACCCGTGGGATCAGGCCGATGGCACGGTGAGTGCGCCCCCGACCAACGAGGTGTCGATCAGATCGTGGCCGTGTCGATCACGAAGCGGTAGCGCACGTCCGAGTTGTCGACCCGTTCGTACGCTTCGTTGATCTGGCTCGCCTCGATCAGCTCGATCTCTGCGCCCAGGCCGTGCTCGGCGCAGAAGTCGAGCATCTCCTGGGTCTCGGCGATGCCGCCGATCATGGAGCCGGCGAGGATCTTGGCGCCCCCGATCAGCGAGAACAGGTTCAGCGAGATGGGTTCCTCGGGAGCGCCCACGTTCACCAGCGCGCCGGCCGTCTTCAGCAGGCTCAGGTAGGCGCCGAAGTTCAGCGGCGCGGACACCGTGGAGAGGATGATGTCGAAGGAACCGGCCAGCTCCTCGAACGTTTTCGGATCGCTGGTGGCGTAGTAGTGGTCGGCGCCCAGCTTCAGGCCGTCGTCCTTCTTGCGCAGCGACTGCGACAGGACGGTGACTTCCGCGCCGAGAGCGTGGGCGATCTTGACGCCCATATGTCCCAGGCCGCCCAGGCCGATCACAGCGACCTTCTTGCCGGGGCCGGCGCCCCAGTGCTTGAGCGGGGAGTACGTGGTGATGCCGGCGCACAGCAGCGGCGCCGCGACGTCGAGGGGGAGGCCCTCGGGGATGCGTACGGTGAATGCCTCGGCGACGACGACCTTCTGTGAGTAGCCGCCGTAGGTGGGTTCGCCGTCCTTGCCGATGCCGTTGTAGGTCTGCACATTTCCCTGCACACAGTGCTGCTCCTGGCCGTTGCGGCAGGGCTCGCATTCGCGGCAGGAGTCGACCATGCAGCCGACGCCGACGCGGTCGCCGACCTTGAACTTCGTCACACCGGAACCGACCGCCTCGACGACGCCGGCGATCTCGTGCCCCGGGACCATCGGGAAGATGGCCTCACCCCAGCCCGCACGGGCCTGGTGAATGTCGGAGTGGCAGATCCCGGCGAACTTGATGGCGATCAGTACGTCGTGCTCGCCGACCGTGCGGCGCTCGATGGTGGTGCGCTCCAGCGGAGCCTTGGCGCTGGGCGCGGCATATGCGGCAACAGTGGTGGTCATGGCTTCCAGCGTGCTGGACGAACCGGCACTCGCCTAGGCCATGCTTTGCGTACGTCCAGTGGTCCTACCACTGACAGGATCAGGCTCGTAGTCGTACGACCGGGAATACTGGAGAGCATGAGCGACAATCCTGCCCCGGACGACGCTCAGGCCGCCCACTCCGACGGCCTGGACCAGCGCGCCGAGCTCAGCGAGTTCTTGCGTACGCGCCGGGCCCGGCTCGAGCCGGGTGACGTAGGGATTCCCTGGCAAGGGCGGCACCGGCGGGTGCCGGGCCTGCGTCGCGAGGAACTGGCTCAGCTGGCCGGGGTCTCGGTGGCTTACTACACACGGCTGGAGCAGGGCAACGGGCGCAATGTGTCGGCGGAGGTGCTCGACTCGATCGCGCGCGCCCTGCGGCTGACCGACGCCGAGCACGCGCACCTCACCCACCTCGCCAAGCCCAAGCAACTGCGGCGCAAGTATCGGGCACCCAAGCAGCAGCAGGTGCGGGTCACGTTGCAGCAACTGCTGGAGTCGATGGACAGGATGCCCGCGTACGTGGCCGGGGCGCGGTCGGAGATCCTCGCCTGGAACCAGATGGCGGCGGCGCTCTTCGGCGACTGGGGGCAGCTGCCGCCCGCCGAACGCAATTGGGCGCGGCTGACCTTTCTTTCTCCCGACTACCGGCGGCTGTTCCTGGACTGGGATTCCAAGGCGTCCGACATGGTCAGCTATCTGCGGCTGTACGCGGGCCAGCATCCGGACGACCCGGAGCTGTCGGCGCTGGTGGGGGAACTATCGGTCAAGAGCGAGGAGTTCCGGCGGCTGTGGGCCACGCATGACGTGAAGGAAAAGGGGCATGGTGTGAAGCGGATGCGGCACCCTCTGGTCGGTGAGCTGACCCTGGCGTACGAGACGTTGTACCTCCCGGACGACGCGGAGCAGTACCTGTGTGTCTACCACGCGGAACCGGGCTCGCCGTCGGCGGAGGCGCTGTGTCTCCTGGCCAGCTGGGGCACGGACGCCGCCCAAGCGCCCATCAACTCAACCCGCCCCTGACGCCCCGGCTGGGCTGGGTTTCGCGTCCGGTCGCATCGCTCCCCCCGATCATGCTGGAGGTGCAGCACCAGGTCGGGTACGGCGTATGTCGAGTTCCTCATCGTCGACGAGGAGATCAACGGTGCGGTTGGGTACATCGAGGCGAATGCGATCGCCGTTGCACACGAGTGCGAGAGGGCCCCGCGATGTGGTGACGCCGCCGCTGCTTTGATGACCGCGCCCTCGGGTGCGAGTGATTGACCAGTGCACCTGTGCCCTTCGTCCGCGAGCTATCTGCTGCAGCACAGTGGGCAGTAGCGTGTGTTCGGAGGTGAGCGCACGTGCGCCAAGCGTGTCTACCGTGCCATCGGTTAGCGTCGGCACCTCGAGTTGGGCGATGATCTCGCCCCGCTGATCTTGCGGCCGCTGGTTCGGGTGCGCTCGACTTCGAGAACTTGCCGGGCACCGGGGAAGCCGATCCTGGCCAGGCGGGGGTTCGTTCCTCTGTGTTTGTCAAGCTGCTGGAGCGGGTTTGGTCGTAGCCTGTTCGGTGGCGGGTTCCGGAAGTGACTGATCCGAAGTGTTGGTGTGCGGGGTTGAGCCGGCCGCGCAGGATTTCGTAGTCGCCCTCGACTGTCCTGCGGAGCCCGCCCCGATCGTGTGGTGTTGTTCGTCGGCGATCATGATGCGCCAAACATGGTCGGCCAGACGGCGTTTGAGTCCCTTGAGTCAAGTCCTCATGCTGTGAGACGTCGTTGACGGTTGGTACGGGATACGACTATCAGAAGCCGTCGACATGCCCGCTTGTCTGTATCCGTCGCCCCGTTGGTGGCTGTCCGTCGTCCGGCGGGGCAGCCGTTGTCTCAGAAGCTGACCGTCCGGCCGAATCTCGCGCAGGCTGTGAACGGCGGAAAACCGCTCGGTAAGCGGCCGTTCAGCGCCTGCTTACGCCGCCGTGGTAATCAGTCTGGAGTCGCGCCGCCGCGTCTGCTATGAACGCGGACAAGGCACCCTCCACCGCGCGCTCCCGGGATCTGAGTTCTGTCAAATTCTCGGCCTTGATCAGATCGTTGACCTGGGCTGCCGCCGCGTCCAGCAGTGGCTCGGGACGCGCGGACACCAGCTCCAGGCGCAGCTTCGCGGCGTGTGCGAGACTGCCGAGCCGGTCGACCTCTCCGTACGCCGCAGCGGTATCGCCGGAGTCGGACTTTCGGAGCCAAAGAGTCACCAGACCTCGCCTCAGGTCCGCAAGCGCTCCCGCGCACTCACTGTAGGCAGCTATCCGCTCATGCCGAAGACGTACAGCGCGTGCAATATCCTCTGCTCTGATGGCATTTCGTCGCTGAAACCCGTATGTAGTAAACGAGCCGAGCAGTGTGCCGACAACAGCAACGACGCTTGCCCAGACAGCGCTCATATGACACCCCTCGATCATGATGCAAGCCCAAAGCGATTGCTGCTCAGGCTTGCTCACGACGATCCGTATAGATGATCAACCTAGCTCCGAATCATATCGGCGCCCGAGTGGCCCAACTGCGCATAGAACAGCCGGGACCTGCATTACGGCCTGACCTATGGAGATCGGCTCCCTCTGCTCGGAAGCGTTTGATCAGTGATGGGTCGGTGCGGTGAGGCGTCGCAGTGCGGCGTGGGCGGGTGAGCCCCATGTGGGCTTGCCGCCGGGGCGTCCGTGGACGCCGGCGTCTGCGATGAAGATGCCGGCGAGGGCGCGCAGCACCGCGTATCCGCGGGCGCGGCGCAGGGTCGCGGCGTCTTCGAAGACCGCGCGGACGGCGTCTGGATCGGGGATCAGCCCCAGCTCGGTGGCCGAGGCAAGCTGCTCGGCGAACCCCTCGCAATAGTCGGTCAGCGGCCCTCCGCTGTTCCGGCCGGTGGTGCTTGTTCGGGGGCGGGTTGGTGAAGTGCGGTCAGGAAGGCGGCCAAGATGGCGGCCGCCTCGGTAGCGTGCGTGACGGGGGCGCGGTCGGCAGGCGAGCCCGGTACCCAGGTGGTGACGATCCAGGGCCGCGGAAACCGCTCGGAGGGCTCACCGATCCGCTGCGGAACGGGAACTGGCAGAGGAAGGTGCGGGGCGAGGACAGGCAGCCAGGTGTGCTCTTTGTGTAGCGGTGCGTCCGCGGACTCGGTCGCCCAGGGCAACCGGACGGCGAGGTCGTTGCCGAGCCGCCATAGCTGGTTGTCCCAGCCACGCGCGCCGAGCCGCACAGGATAATCGGCGAGGTCGGGGTGCTGCGCACGCAGCAGATCCCGCACCAACTCGGCGGTGATCTCGAGCTCGGTGTGCGTCATGCGGATCAACAGTAGCCAGATGGCAGCCGACCCGTTCCAGCTGCTGGAGGGGGCCGGGTCATGACGCCGCAGGTGTCTGGACTTCGCATGCCTTCCCGCGCCCTTCAGCGAACAGTGCACAGTCGGGCCATGGCAGGACGGCTTGAGCTGCAATCGATCTCGCGCATAGAAACCGCGACCAGCGGTATTACCGTGCGCTGTCTTGAAGTGCGCCACATGGTTCGGGTCGATCTTGCGGCCGAGCAGCTGGCCGGTTCAGCATGATCCCGACCGTCTCCTTCTCCTACTCCGACGAATGGTCTGTCGTGGTCACCACTCTCGAATACGCGTTACGGCTGCACCACCACACCCCCGGCACCCTCGCTGACCTGGAACATACCTGCACCAGCGCACCAAAGCCATGATCGGCAGCGGGCCGCACCTCATCCGGCGGCGCAGCCATCGAGGCCGTCCTCGAGGGCGGCGAACGCATCCGCCCCTGGCGTCGCCCGATTCATGTCCTATGGTGGCGCCGGTCGTGGGGGAGGGGGCTGCTATTCGGCGGGGGTATTCGGCGTCGGAGGCGTCGAGGCCAGCGTTTGCAGGGCTCCTTCGTACCAGGCGTGTACTGCCAACCAGATGTATGGTGGCTGACCTTCCTCGTCTTCTAGTTCCTTCGCCTTGCGGACCAGGTATTCCAACATCGGGTTGCCCCGATCCGGAAACGGGTACGCGAAGGCGTCGTCGGGCTCCGCGATGCTGGCGGCTCTGTAGTCTCTGTGCCCGTTCGCGATGATTCGGGTCGACTGGCGAGTGACGTACTCGGTTGGGATGACCGCTGGTCCTTCTGGATCCATTTGATGCCCCGGGTTGGTTTCGGCCTCGAATTATTGATCTGAGCAGTCTGCCACGCGATTCGCCTGCACTTGGGACGTCCGTTCGGCTGCTGGCTCACCGAGGCGGGTGCGCCAGGGGTTCATGTCGGTAGGGGGTATCGACCAGTACGCCAACCTCCTACGACACCGAAAACTGCTGGTCATCGGCAAATAGCAGTGGCGTGACGGTTCCGGTCCGGTTGCCGCAGGTTCGTGCCTCGGGCCGGGCGTGTCAAACATGGGAACGCGGACGACCTGCGGTTTTCGGGTGGGCAGTTGGTGATCGAAGCCGATTATGAGTTGTAGGCGGTGGTTCCGTCGTCTTGCTGGCCCGCTTGCCGTCGTGCGATCTCAAGGAAGACGTTGGCCTGTTGCGGGGCGACTGCCTCGCCTTGGGCTTCGTCGACGAAGGTGATGCTGAAGTCTGCTTCGGGTTCGTTGGTACATCGTTGCTGCCGGTCGGCGAGATCACCGCGACCCAGGCGGCGCGGGATCAGACCGGTTTGCTGGACAGTTCCCACGCTTGGATCGGGTCGCGGGAGTACCAGTGGCCGGTCCATTCCCGGCTGGCGGCCAGCGCCGCGTAGAACTCGCCGTCGTCGGGCAACTCGGGGCATGAGCCGCGACAACACTGGGGCGGTCGCTGTGGAATCGGCGGGCGCGTTCGACCGCGCGAGCGGCGCACTCGGCGTGGTAAGCGCGTTGGGTGATCAACCATTCATCAGCGGTGCGCCGGTCCGGGTGCCCGGCGTGGTCGAGGGAGTAGTGCATCTGATATTCCGCCCGTGCCAGTTGTTCGCTGGCGTGTTCGAACAACCAGGCGATCCACGCCGGGCGGTGGCGGCCGCGGCGATCCGCGAGGAGGTCAACTCGGCGATCTTCGCGCTGGTCGTCGAACGCATCGTCCCGGCAGGCGTGGCCGGATTGGATCGGATGCTCGTCACAGCGGGCGGTCCGGGCGCCAAGAGCGACTACAACCGGTTGAAGCGGACCGCGCCGCGGCCGTCGTGGGCCAACTATCGGCTGCAGATCGATCATCTGCGCTGGGTCGATAGCCTCGGTGACGCGCGGGCCTGGTGGGAGGAGGGGATCGCCCCGTGCGGGTCGGCCTCGCCACCGCCGACGTCCGTCTCGCGTGACCTGCTGCGCGTCAGTCCGGCAGCCAGTGCAGCTCGTGTGCCAGGGTTTTGGCGACGGTACGGATGCGGCGGTGTAGTGGTGACTGCACGCGCGGGAGGACCAGGTGGATCGTCAAGGTGGGTGCGCCCTGCAGCGGTCGCCACGTGAGACCGGCCGGTGTTGTCGTGACCGCGGCTTCACCGGCCGGGGCGAGGGTGAGCCCGTCGCGTAGGTCGCGCTGAGACATGTCGAAAGAGACTGCGGGCGTGTGGAATCGGGGGTTCGGCCGGGTGTCGCGGAACAGGGCGGACAGCTGATCGTGGATCACGGGGTTGGCCGTACGGTCGGGGAGTCGCAGCGGATACGCGGCCGCATCGGCGATCTCGATCTCCGGGTGTTCGGCCAGCGGATGATGCTGTGCCAATTGGACCCCGATGCGCACACGCCGCAGCAGGAACCGGCGCACGCCACGACCCGGCTGTTCACCGCGGGTGATCCCCGCATCGATGCGGCCGTCGGCGACCGCGGGGGAGATCTCCGGTGTCGCCATCGGGACCGCGCTGACCTCGAGTCCCGGGCTGCTGCGAATGAGCCTGTCCACCAGGGCCGGTGCCGTCTCGGCCCCCGCGCTGAGGCTGTATCCGATGCGCAGCGTGCCCAGTTCACCGGCCCCCGCATTCCGGGCGGTGTCCCATGCCCGCTCCAGCGCCGCCAGCGCGGGCGGCGCGGACTCCGCCAAAGCCGCACCGGCCGTGGTCAATACGACGCTACGCGTGTTGCGAACCAGCAGGCTCGTACCGAGTTCCGCCTCCAATCGGCGTATCCGGGCACTGAGTGCGGGCTGCGCGATACCGATCCGTGTGGCCGCGCGGGTGAAGTTCAACTCCTGCGCCAGCACCAGAAAGTACCGCAGGCTCACCGTATCCGGCGCCACATGCCCTCTCTGTCGATTGATAACGATCCGTTCTGAGTCTATCGCGTCCCGGTCTTTCCCTCGACCACACATCAAGCCCTAACCTGCGCATATGACGATTCAACTGACCGCGGTACTGGACATCGCACTCACACCTAGCGATGCAGGAGGCAGTCATGCATAAGTTGGTGGTCCTGTATTCCAAACCCGCCGACCCTGACCACTTCCGCGACTACTACGTGACCAACCACCTTCCGCTGGTCATGAATTGGCCCGGCCTGCTTGCGTGGCGCTACAGCTTCGACGTGGCGGCGACCAAGGGAGAAGCGCCGTATTTCGCGGTCTTCGAAGCCGACTTCGCTGACGCCGCCGCCATGGCCGCGGCGCGGTCGTCGGTGCAAGGCCAGCGGGTGGCCGCCGATGTCGTCAACTACGCCACCGGCGGTGCGGTCATCATCCACTATCCGGTGCAGGACGGCACCAGCTGAGGCAGGACGGCACGCTCCGGGACGCGTTCGGAGCGTGCCGTTGCGGCCAGGTCCCGGCTATCGGCGGAACGCCGTTCCCGGTTGCCGGTTCGTTGAGCGTCAAACGTGGGCCGATGTCCCGGCCGGATGTCAATGTGGTTGATGCGCGCGTGCGGCGCGACGGCCGGGGGCGGCAGCCCACGGCCGTCACCGACGACGACCCGGCGGCGACGGACCGGACCGGCGTGCGGTCGCTGCCGCGGTTGGCCGCTTGTCATTCCCCGCGCCGGGCACTACTTCCCACTCGCGCGGCCAGCGGAGTTCTCCGAGCTGATCCTGGACGCAGCTGCTGCCTGCCAGAACCGATCGAATACCTGACCACCCCCAGAGCCGTAAACGTGAGCGCCCCCACTGATCCCGGAAACAGGATTGCAGGCTAGCGGCTCCTCGCGAGAAGCATTGCAGCGCGAAGCATCCTGTCATGCCGCTGGGCGCGTAGTCGTGAACGGCCGCATCTGCCGATTCCGCGATGTTTCAACGGCGGGTTCTCCCGACAGCAACGGTTACGGTTCCAGTGCGTCGGAACTGGCTCGCGACAAATAGCCAGCTGAACCCCAGGATGAGAGCATGATCGAAACCACGGCGGTGTTGGGAGTGGCCGCGACCGAGTTGGGAATGGTGCTGACGCCGGGCCCGAACATGATGTATCTGGTGTCGCGCACGATATCGCAGGGACGGCGAGCGGGTCTGGTATCGCTATCGGGTGTGGCCGTCGGGTTCATGGTGTATCTCGTGGCCGCCATCGTCGGGATTACCGCGATCTTCGCGGTGGTGCCGGGGTTGTATCTGAGCATGAAGCTGGCCGGCGCAGCTTATCTGGCGTACTTGGCGTGGAAGACGTTGCGCGGCGGCATCTCTGTGTTCGAGCCCTCCGATCTGGCCGCCGACTCCACGCGCAGGCTCTTCAGCATGGGGCTGGTCACCAACCTGCTCAATCCCAAGATCGCGATCATCTACATGGCGTTGATCCCGCAGTTCGTGACCCCAGAACAGGGGCGAGTCTGGTTGCAGAGCCTGCTGCTGGGCGCAGTGCAGATCGGTATCGCGCTGACGGTCAACGGCTTGATCGTGATGGGAGCCGCCACAATCGCAGTGTTCCTGACCGGCCGCCCGCTCTGGATGCGGGCACAACGCTGGGTCACCGGCACAATGCTCGGCGTCGTCGCCGTTCTACTAGTTACCGACCGGACCCGCCCGGTTCCGGCCTAGGCTGACCGACGCGAATAACACGCTGCTGGCAAGTGGTTGGCGCGGTAGTGCCGATTACCGTGCTTGTATCGCCCCTGAGCTTCGCGGCTCGAGCTTCGCCCTGAGGTTCACCCCTGGAAGTGGACACCGAGTTAGCAGGATCGATGGTTCTGCTGGTAAGGATGTCCGTTATGCCTCCTCGCAAGCGTCGGTCGTTCACGGCCGAGTACAAGGTCGAGGCTGCTCATCGGGTGATCGATTCCGGTCGCTCGATCGCTGTGGTCGCTCGTGAACTCGGTATTCACGAGACCGTGCTCAGTACCTGGGTCAAAGACGAGCGGCGCCGGATCGCCGCGGCCGAGGTCGGTGGTGAGAAACCTCTGGACGCGGCCGAGCGAGCCGAGTTGCTGCGTTTACGCAGGCAAGTCGGCGAGCTGGAGAAGGACAATGCGTTCTTGGCAAAAGCTTCGGCTTATGCCGCCCGGCGGGTTATGCCGATCACTGCCTGAAAGCTGGTGCGTCCGAAGGATTCTTGTCGGCATAATCCGGCGGGTCGGGTCAGAGTTCTTCGAGGAATGCAAGTAGCTGGTCGGGTGGATGGTATCGGCCGGGGCTGGTGTTGATTGGTCGGACGCGGGCGAGGGCTTGTTCCTTGAGGCTCATGTCGGCGTGGAGGTAGATCTGTGTGGTGGAGGGGCTTTCGTGGCCGAGCCAGAGCGCGATGACGGCGGTGTCGGTTCCACTGTGCAACAGCGCCATTGCCGCTGTGTGGCGAAGGGTGTGTGGGGTGACTCGTTTGCTGGTGATCGTCGGTGCCGAGATGGCTGCGGTGGCAGCGTGTTTGGTGACCAGGCGGGCGACTGCATCGGTCGATAGCCGGTGTCCTTGCCGGGTTGTGAAGACCGGGGCTGAGGGCCGGCAGCCGGTTTCGGTGATCCATGCTCGCAGCGTGGCCGCGGTGGGCCGGGTGATGGGGGTAGCGCGGTCTTTTCGTCCTTTGCCGTGGCAGCGGACGTGGGCACCGGTGTCGAGGTGGATGTCGTCTCTGGTCAGTGCGGTGAGTTCGGAGACGCGGAGTCCGGTTTGGCAGGCCAGCCGCAGCAGGGTGTGGTCGCGGCGTCCGAGTTGGGTGGTGCGGTCGGGTGCGACGAGCAGAGCCTGGGTTTCTTCGCTGGTAAGGAAGCAGACGATGGTCCGGTCGTGTCGTTTCGGCGGGATCGACAGCACGCGGCTGATGTGGTCGGCGTGTTCAGGTGTGTGCTGGGCGGCGTAGCGGAACAGGGAGTGGATCGCTGCGAGCCGGGTGTTGCGGGTGGCGATGCTGTTGGTTCGCTGTTCCTCGAGGTGCTGCAGGAACGCGGTGATCAATTCGGTGTCCAGGTCGGTGATGTCGAGGCGGTGCGGCGGGATCCCGGTGCGCGATTGCGTGAACCGCAACAGCAGCGAGAAGGTGTCACGGTAGGAGGCGATGGTATTGGGGCTGGCTTGGCGTTGCCGGATCAGCCGTTCGGTGAAGAACCGTTGCAGCACCGGTGCGAGTGCGGTCACGACCGGCTCCTTTCGTGGTCGTCGATCCGCTGCGCGGCCAGGGTGAGCAGCTGCGGTGCGGCGTGCAGGTAGTGGTAGGTGGATTTCGGGTCGACGTGTCCGAGCCAGGTCGACAGCACCGGCAGCCGCGGCTCCACCGGTGCCCCGTCGTGATGGAAATCGATCAGCGTCGCGACAGCGAACGAGTGACGCAGGTCGTGCGGGCGCGGCCGGCGCCGGCCTGGGGCGGCGGTGATTCCTGTGGCGTCGAGCAGCGTGGCGAACAACGGTGCGACCTGGGACACGTTGAGTCTGCCGCCGCGTGCGGATACGAAGAACGCCGAGGTTGCCGGGTTCGGGCAGCAACGGTCGCGCAGATCGGTGTAGCGGCGCAGCGCCGCGATCGTGCTCGGATGCAGGAATACTTGCCGGGTCTTGCCGAATTTCGTGTTCGCGATCAGCAGTGTGGCCTGGTCGAGGTCGACGTGGTCATGGTCGAGTCGGCAGGCTTCGCCGCTGCGCATGCCGGTCACCGCGAGCAGCCCGATAAGGGTGGACCAGGTACTTGCCTTGAGCGGCGGCGTTATTCGCGCGGCTGCCCGCATCAGTGCTTGGACCTGTTCGGGCGTGAACAGGTGCGGGATCAGTTTCGGCGCGCGTGCGGTCAGCAGGTCGCCGGGCGGGACTTCGGTGACGGGGTCCAGGATCTGCAGGTGTCGGGCGAAGTTCCGCGCGACCGCCAGCTTGCGGCCCTGATAGTAGGTTCCGGCCGAATGTGCTCGCGGGCCGGGTTCGGTTGCCCAGTCCAGCATCAATTCTGTTGTCAGATGCTCACATTCGCGTGCGTGGCAGTAGTTGACCAGCCGCATCAGCAACCGGGCTTCGCCGACGAGCGTGAAACCCAGAGCCCGCCGCATCGCGAGGTAGTCCTCGGCGGCCTCACCCAACCCGGTCATCACAGCACCCCGGTCGGCCACGGCCGCGCCAGCGGACGCAACGCCTCGACATCGACCTTGGCGTAAATGCTGGTGGAGGCGATGTCGCGGTGCCGCAACACCTGCCCGATCTCCGGCAACGACGCCCCGGCCCGCAACAGATCGGTGGCTAGAGAGTGCCTGAGCCGGTGAGCGAACACCCTCTCGACCCCGGCACGATCGCAGGCATGTCCGACGATCGTGGAGATCGTGCACGCCGCCAACGGCCCGAACGGTGGCCGTAACCCGCAGAACACCGCACGCGACTCGGTGACCGGCCGGCCCGCTGTCAGATAGGCCGTGACGGCGTCACCGACCTCGACGGGCACTGGCAACCGGTCGACCCGGCCGCCTTTGCCGTGAACGGTGACTTCGCCGGCGCGCCAATCGAAGTCACCCAGCCGAAGACGGGTGACCTCGACACTGCGTAGTCCCAGACGGACGAGCATGATCACCACGGCGTAGTTACGCCGGCCGAGCGCGGTGCCCCGGTCGCAGCCGGCAACGATCTGTGCCACGGTCGCGGCGTCGATTCCTCGTGGCAGCGACGCCAGCCGCCACCCCGACACCGCGGGAACAGCCCCAGCCAATGCCACCCGGGTTCGGCCACTGACGTGCAGGAACCGCAACACCGCCCGCAAGGAGGTCACCATCGCCTTCGCCGACCACGTGTTGCGTTCCGGACAGAAGTCCAGCATGAACGCCATCACCTGAGCCGCATCCAACTGCGCCAGCGTTTGCTCCAGTGGTGCGGGCAGGCGGGACAGAAAGCTTCGGGCTTGGCGGCCATAACATTCCACCGTCGCCGGGGACAGCGCCCGCTCACACGCCAGCCAATGACGGAAATCCGCTACGACCGAATCCACCGTGACGACAACCGAATCCCGTTGAACACTCACGACCAACCTCCCGCCTGAAGGACTCACCGACCCATCCAGCCTGGACCCGGACATGAGAAAATTCCGACAGAAAGGTGTCTTGACCGGCAGCTTTCAGGCAGCGGGCGGCATAACCCGCCGGGCGGCATAAGCCGAATTATGCCGAGCTGCATAATTCGGCGTACTTTGCCGCGATGCAGACCAACCGGCCCGGTTCGATCTGATGGTGAAGTACGCCGGCCCCGATGACATCGCCGAGACCGCGGGCACCAGCGCCCCCGAGGGGCAACGATTCTCGATCCGTCGTATGGCGCGCCTGCTGGGAGTGTCGACGTCGGGTTACTACGCGTATGTGAAACGTTGCACGGCAACGGTTTCGACGCTACGTCAGCAGCGTCGTGCCGATCTGACGGTGAAGATCCTCGACGTCCACGCCGAGTCCGACGGTACCTACGGTTCTCCGCGGATCACTGCCGAGCTACGCGCACGGGGTGAAGTGGTCAGCGCCAAGACCGTCGCGGCGATCATGGCCCGGATCGGGATCGAGGGCATCAGCCCACGCACGTTCAAGGTCCGCACCACGATCACCGATCCTGCCGCGTCGTTCCCGCCGGACCTGGTACGCCGCAACTTCGATCAAGGGCGCCTCGACGCGGTCTGGACGACCGATTTCACCTATCTGACCTGCGGACAGGGCGACATGTACTTGTGCGCCATCCGTGACGGGCATTCCCGCCGCGTGCTCGCCCACGTCGTGGCCGATCACATCGGCGCCGACGTGGTGTGCCGAGCCATCGACGAGGCCGTAGCAGTGCGTGGGCATCCGGTGGACGGGACCGTGCTGCATTCCGATCGCGGGGGCGAGTTCACCGCGGCGATGACAGTCAACGCCTGTCACCGCCACCAGCTGAAACGGTCGATGGGCGATACCGGATAATGTTGGGACAACAGTCCCGCCGAATCGTTTTGGTCGACCTACAAACACGAGTCGTACTACCGCCACGTCTACGCCACCAAGACCGAACTCGTTGCTGCGGTTGACAATTGGATACACAGATACAACCATGAGCGACGGCACTCCGCCCTCGGGATGCTCAGCCCCCTACGCTACGAGCAATCCCTGACAGACGCAGCAAAAGCTGCTTGAACCCCTGTCCACTATTCGGGGTGAACCTCAGATGACCAGCGCAGCTGTGTAGACGATCGTTCGGATGATGTGGGCGCCGGTCCACGCACGAACGTTGTCAACGGCGCGGCGGGCAATCTTCATGCCGTGCACAGTAGGCGATCAGATCAGCTCGGATCGCGGAAGCATGGCCACGACCAACTGCGCCAGCTACTGCCCGGAGGCAGGTGCAAGGTCAACCGCTGTCCGGTTGAACTTAACGCGGATCCGACGGATGCGGATTCGTCGGGTTGCGTTGCACCCCAGAGGTCCTGGTTGTGCGGGACTGTAAGAACAACTGCTCGGGTGCAGGGTCAGTCTCGGTAAGGGCACGATGCGTCGGTGCCTGAAGTGAATGTTGCTGTTGGTGTGGTGTTTTCGGGGCTAGCCGCTGGTTGTCGAGGGTGTGATGGATGAGGGTGAACGGATCCTTGTGCTGGCGCAATCGCCGGATGGGCCAGCGTCCTACCGCGTTCGGCGAACGGCACGCTGGAGTGAAAGCCGGTGGCCCACACGATGGTGTTGTATTCGCGCGCGGTGCGGTCGACGAAGTGCACTGCGTTGCCGTCGAAGCGCTCGATGCCTGATACGACACCGATGCGGCCGTGGTGGATCCAGTACAGCAGCAGGTGTTGGTCGCGTCGCGCGGTAGCTGCGGGCGGGAATGGTAAGAACCCCGCACGGGCACCGTGTCGTGGGCGATAGTGGTGTCGTGGCAGGTCGGCTCGTACTGAACATCGCCTCGCAATGCAGAGCGATGACAAGCTTGGGGGATATCGTCGAAGTCGCTCTGCGGCTGGAGGAGTCGCTGGCTGCACACGGGGAATGGAAGTCGGCGGCGGCGACGGGGCGGCCCCTGCTCGATCCGACGCTCGCGGAGATGCGTGCGGCGATATCGTCGGCTTTCGAAGCCGCACGTGAGTCCGATTCCACCCTGATGATCAGCTTTATCGGACATGCCACGGCGACCGCTGCCGACGACTTCTACCTGCTGGTCACTGATTCGGAGAGTCAGCCGGATTCGGCCAGTGCTTTTCATCTTCTGAACGGATTGCGTGAACAGTTGTATCGGGGGGACCTCGAAGGTCTTGTTCTGCTGATCGACTCATGCGATGCGCCGCGCGGATTGGCTCAGCTGCTAGGAAGGGGCGCGACGACGCCGGTCGAGGTTCTACAAGCAAGTGTGGAGGGACCGGCATACGGGCCGGCCCAATTCAGCGAAGCACTCGTCAAGATCTTCGATGAGGGCATTCCGGACGCGGGAGCCCGCCTCACCTGTGGTGATGTAGTAGCCGCTCTGGGGCCAGCTCTCGCGCCGAAGCAAATCCCCAACTACTCGAGCTACTCCCAGATGCAACCGACGTGGCTTGTGCACAATCAGGCTCGGCCCGGTGCGAATCCAGTACCCGCGCACGTGCACCCGGCGTTGCGGTCGGGGCAGATGCTCATTCCAGGTATTGCCGGTGATGAGACCTCGGGTCCCGACAGCTTGGGGGTGGATGCGGACGCTGCCGCGCTGGCCGCGCTGATAGCGTCCACGCGGTTGGTTCCGCCGTTGGCGGTTGCGGTTTATGGCGAGTGGGGCAGCGGCAAGACATTTTTCATGCGTCGGATAGAAGCCAATATCGACCGGCTCACTGCGCGTGACCCGGGCGGCACGGTCTTCGAGCCCGCAGTGCGGCACATCCGCTTCGGGGCGTGGCACTACGCGCGCGGCAATTTGTGGGCCAGTCTGCTGGAGCACGTCTTCACGACACTGTGCCCGCCGGATTCGACAGCCGATCAGATGTTGGTGGAGCTGACTGCGAGTATCCCCGTAATCCAAGAAGCCCTCGCAGATGCCGACCAGCGGGTCGACGCTACCAAGCTGCGAATCGACGAAATAACCGCTGAGATCGGATCGGCGCGAGAGCGTCATGACGATACGCTGGAATCGCTGAAATCCGTACGTGCACGAGATATCTGGGCGGCGATCACCTCAGATGGTGAGGTGAGCCAACAGTTTCAGGCAGTCGCAGCGGAACTGAACATCCCGGCCGCCATCAACAGCACACGCGAGCTCCTCGGCTCGACCCGCACGGTCATTGCATTGGTGTCCAAGGTCAAGTTCCTCGCCACCGCAGGCAAACATTGGTACTCGTCGCCACTCGCGGCGGCGGGATTCATCGCCGTGATGGTCGGAGCCATCACGACTCTGGGTGCGGCGGTGTCACCGGATACCTTCCACACGATCGCTGCGTTGATGGCGACTTTGGCGACCGCCGGGTCGGGCGCTGCTGCGTGGATTGTGCGGCAATCGACGTTGGCCCGCGGCCTCCTCGGACCGGCAGAACGTTTGCAATGCCAGATCGAGCAGCGAGTTGAAGAGGAACGCGTCAAACAGGCGGCCGAATTGAAAAAGCTTGAGGCCCAGGCCGCCGTCGCGCGCGCCGAGCTCGACGCTGCCCGGGAACAAAAAGCTGCGGCTGTCGAGGATCTCGATGCTGCCCGCCGAACGCGCGATGAGTTGACCCCAGCGCGACTACTGGAGGACTACATCGCGAACCGGGCTGCCAGCGGCGAGTACGCCGAGCACCTCGGAGTCGTCGGAATGGCGCACCGCGATCTGCGCCGACTCGGCGGCCACCTGCGTGACGCGGCTTCGGACCCATCCGTCTGCATCAAACGGATCGTTCTCTACATTGACGATCTCGACCGATGCGCGCCCAACGTGGTCGTCGAGGTGCTGGAAGTCGTGCATCTGCTCCTTGCGCTGCCACTGTTTGTCGTCGTGGTCGGTGTCGATCCACGCAGTCTCGACCGATCGTTGCGCGCAACGTTTCCGGAGATGCTCGGTTCCGGCGACGAAGCCCCCTCCTCATGGGCCTACCTCGAGAAAATCTTTCAACTGACCTATACATTGCAGCCGATGACTCTGGCGGGATGCCAGACGATCCTCCGCGAGGTAGCTAGTCGTGGCGGGACGCATACCGTCACAAGCTATCCCGGCCCTGAATCATGGCCGAGCAATGAATTGTTCCCGGCGACCGACAGCACCGATCCTGAAACCTCGATCGACGACGGTGGGTCCACCGCGAGCGTGATAGCCGCACCTGTTTCTGAGACGTCGGCTGACGAGCGGCTCGCCGAGGCATTGATATTGTCCGACAACGACCTTGCAACGCTCGAGGTGATGGCCCCACTGGTGGCGACGACTCCGCGGCGCGTAAAACGATTCCTCAACATCTACGTCGTGGTGCGAGCTCGGCTCGCGGCCGAACCGCACAACACCGACGCATTGGCTGTGTTGGTGGCTACCCTCATCGGCACACCCGATTCACTGGGCCGGATGCTACGGGAATCCGACCGAGCGAGCGCCGCAGGATCGTTTGGACAATGGGCCCGCGAAGCTCAACTCAACATCACCGATGCTGTCGAATCCGCCCGAGTCGCTGCGTTTCTCGATAACGCTGGCACCGTGCTCGACCTCTCCTTTTCCACCGTCCTGGACCATCTGTCTCTGGTCAGACCCTATGTCGTCGGCGGGGTGTAACCCTTGCCGCCAAGCAGCGAGAACTTTCGCCGGTTGGCGTTCGGACGGTCGGCCAGCATGCCGAGCGCTTCCGCGTCCTCATCAAGCATGGAGACGAAAAGGTTACTGATAGCCAGCGTGTCTTCCTCGTGTCGGTCCTTCTCATGTTCGGTTCCCAAAGTCTTCAGTCCCAGCCGAAGCCGCTGTGATCGCACGCTCTTCAAGGTCGATCGCTCGGGTGCGGCGGCACGCAGCTGGGAGACGAGCATCTTCCCCCCAGGCTTCGTCGACGAAGAGGTACTCGCGCAGATCCAGTAGATCGCTGTCAGGCACGTACGCAGGCATTGCGCGAGGATATTGAAATGTACGTGCGAATCGGAGCAGCTAGTCTGCCGCTCCGCCCGGCAGAGTGTGCACGAAACTCGGGAGGGTTCATCTTCTCGGATTAGCTGTCACATCAGTCTCCGGACTCGCCAGACGGTTCAAGCGGCGAGGTGTTGGTAGCGGTGTGTTTCCCACTGTTGCGCATGGCTGGTACGTGGTGACTCGCCGCGTCGCTGCCGCAGCAGCAACGCATCGACCTGCCTGGCCGAACACGACCTGCCACTACTTGGGACGGTATCGAGGTCCACCTCGGGCCCGTCTCCTGTTCATCAACCGTGACGGCGGTTGCTCACGAATCCTAGCGGGCGCGTTGCGGAGTCACGGATTTAGGCAGCACCAGCGGTTATAGTGTAGTTATCGGTTGCGGGGCGAGGGGAGCCTGCCGTTGTCTGACATATCGAAAGTTGAGCTGTACGCGGCTATCCGCCAGGATCTTCGTGCCGGCCTATCCAAGCGTGCCATCGAGCGCAAGCACAGGGTCGGGTGGCGTACGGTGGCCAGCGCGACGGAGTCGCTGTGGCCCGAGCCGCGTAAGGGGTATCCGCCGCGACCACAGAAGCTGGATCCCTACAAGCCGTTCATCGACGATGTTCTGCGCGCCGATCTGGATGTGCCTCCTGGGCAACGTCACACGGCGACCCGGATCTATCACCGTTTGCTCGAGGAGCATGGCGTGCGGGACGTGTCGTATCAGCGAGTCAGTGCCTATGTCCGCGAACGCAAACCACAGCTACAGGCGGAACAGGTGACAGCCCGTCGCCGTTCCGAACGGCTCATCAAGGCCGCCGGGTTCCCTCGCTCTAGTCTCGGTCGGTCATGGTAATTGCCGGTGAGGTGCCCCTGGAATGGCGAAAGGTGCTCTGAACTCCAACAATTCGACTTGTCAAAGGTTGAATTGATCGAGGTTTTGGAGCACCTAATGGGTCCTGGGAAGCTAAGCTTCCAGGCGGTAGTCGCCGGTGGGTGAGCACACGGAGCACCGAGACCCCGAGTCCTGCAGAAAGACAGTGCCCTCACCGGCGAGCCGGAAGATACGGATCGCTGATGGGATGCCGTGCCCGTTGTGGCGTGAGCACTGGTTCGTTAGGTCGCGACATTTCTCCCGCATGACTGCGGTGGTCGGCTGACACGACAGGACGGAGAATCGGGTTGCTCTTCATCGGCGACGGCTGGGCGGAGGACCATCACGACATCGAGGTGATGGCACCGACGGGCGCACCAAAGCTCGAGCCAAGCTGCCGGAAGGTCTAGCTGGAATCGTCGAGTTTCACAAGCTAATTGCTGAATTTCACGGTGCCGACGCCGAGTCATCGGAGGTATTGAGCGCGATCGAGACCGATCGCGGTCCTTGGGTGGCCGCGCTGGTGGCGGCAGGCTATACGGTCTATACGGTCTATGCGGTGAACCCCTTGCAGAGGCGGCACGTTACCGAGACCGCCGCAGCGTCTGAGGGGCGAAGAGCGATGCGGCAGACGCCCATATCTTGGCGGATATAGTGCGAACCGACGCGCACCAACTGCGCGCCGTCGCCGGTGATATCGCCGAGGTCGAAGCGGTGAAGGTGTTGAGCCGCGCCCACGAGACGTTGATCTGGGAGCGGACCCGTCACATGCAGCGGCTGTGCCACGCGCTGCGCGAATACTTCCCGGCCGCCATCATCGACCGACTTACCTTCGGCGGCAACATCATCGAGACCGGCACCCACAGCTATCGCGGGTCCCATGCCAAGGCAACCGAACCCACCGACAAACCCGCTGACCTACCCGAGCCCCGACTCACGCCGACGATACCGTCGCGCCTGCCGCTGCGTCTGCTCAACAAGCGGCTCGTCGGCGCCCACGCTTCGGATCCATCGGATGGCCCGGACCGTATGTGAGAAACAAACGTTCCGAATTCAGAAACGGTACGCATCGCTGATGCCGTCAGAATTCGCGAATAACTCGACCTGAAACGCCGTCAAAATTCGCGGCAAAACGCCGTCAAAATTCGCGGTAAAACGCCGTCGGCATTCATGATAAAACGCCGTCAGAATTCGCGAGAAATCCACCAAAACTACCGCTGACCTGCTCTGACTAGCGGCTTGTATTCAAAAAAGACTATTGCGCCACGATTTCCGTAGACGTATGTTTGTGGATGGCTTTATGTCCAGTCAAATTTCTGCGAGGGAAATGTAGCCAATTCTAAATTATGCTCTCGTGCCCCTGTCTGGGCTGGCTCTCACCAGCACCACGATCTGCCCCGGCCCACGGCTCCAGGGTCGGGCCGGGGCTCTGATCGACTCTCGAAAGAAGATACTCATGCCAACCATCACTTCCCTCTCTCCGACCTCGGGGCCCGCCTCAGGGAATACCAGTGTCACGATTACCGGCACCGGGTTCGTCCCTATTGTCACCAACGTGAAGTTCGGCGCGACGGCGACGACTTTCACGGTGGACTCTCCCACGCAGATCACGGCCATCGCCCCTCCGGGGTCGGGTACGGTGCAGGTCACCGTCACCACGTCGGGTGGTGGTACCAGTAATGGTGTTTCCTACACTTATCTCCCGGTTCCTTCCCTGACCAGCGTGAGTCCCACTCAGGGGCCCACCACTGGCGGGAACACGGTCACCCTCACCGGCACCAATCTGACAGGTGTCACCGCAGTCAGCTTCGATGGTGCGGCGGCAACCTCCTTCACGGTCGTCACGGACACCCAGATCACGGCTGTCGCTCCTGCTGGAACCGGCATTGTGCAGATCACCGTCACCGCCCCGGGCGGAACCAGCAACGGGGCGACCTACACCTATGTCGTCGTACCCACCATCACGTCCATCTCCCCGACGGCGGGACCCACCTCGGGCGGTACCAGTGTCACGATCACCGGCACCGAATTCACCGGCCCCCTCACCGTGAAGTTCGGCACCACCGCCACCACCTTCACCGTGAACTCCAGCACGCAGCTCACCGCGATCGCCCCCCCGGGGACGGGCGCGGTGCAAGTCACCGTCACCGGCTCGGGTGGTACCAGCAACGGGGTGTCCTACACCTACGTCTGACCGGGCGCCCGGGCGGCTGACGCCCGGGCAATGGATGACGCTGAACCGCGCCCTGGGCAGACTACGCGTTCCCTGCCTGAGGCGATGGTTCGGCAGCACTCACCACAAGATCGAGGAGGCGAGGCAGTGAAACTGTTGGACTTCTCTGCGAGTCTGATCGACCCGCAAGCCATCAACTATGCGGGATACGACGGTGTCATCGGCTACTTCTCGGACTCACGGCCCGGCGCGAACTTCGGTGCGAAGCCGCTGCGGCGCGATTACTGCGATCGCCTGCGCGCGTTGGGGTTGGAGATCGTCTCGAACTACCAGTACGGCAAGGGCGCTACTTCGGATTGGCTCGGCGGATTCGATGGCGGCGTCCGGCACGCCGAGATCGCCCTGAAGTACCACACCGAGGCGGGCGGGCCTGGCAACCGGCCGATCTACGCGCCCGTCGACTCGAACCCTTCCCTCCAAGAGTGGAATTCGCAGATCGCACCGTTCCTGCGCGGCTGGGCGTCGGTGGTCGGCCTGGAGTGGACCGGTATGTACGGCAACGCGCGCTGCATCGACTGGGCGCTCGAGGACGGCGTCGCCACCTGGTTCTGGCAGCACAACTGGTCCGGCGATCCATCGATTAACGGCGACCATCCCGCCGCTCACATTCACCAGATCGAAATCGACCAACGCACGGTCGGCGGCGTCGGAGTGGACGTGAACATCACTCTCGAACACGACTACGGGCAGTGGTCCGCTGTGGCGACAGGCGGAGATAGCGCCGGCGGGCATCCGCTTGGAGTCGATCTCGTTCCATATCGCGAGCAAATGAACGGGCTGTGGAACGACGCCGACAACACCAAGCAGCTGATCGTTGAGCACAGCACCGAGAGCGAGAGCGGGAACACCTCGGTCATCGGCTACCTGGAGCGAACCGGCAACGGCTCCTACCAGACGATGATCGACTTCGACGGCGAAGAAGTGCGCATGGTGTCCGACAAAAAGCAGGCGTGGGCAGCGATGGAGCAAGGCAACCGCCGCGGCCTGCATGTATGCGCGATGGGCCGAGCCGAGTGGGCGCGTGACCGGTGGCAGCAAGAGGGAAAGCTGCTCGAGCGCACCGCGATGCGGTATGCGGAATGGAGTCGCCTGTACGGCATCCCACTCGTGAAGATCAGCGCCGCTGACGCGGCCAACGGAGTGCGGGGGATCGTCGGCCACATCGACATCACCGCTGCGTTCCACGAGTCCGACCACTGGGACCCCGGCCCCAACTTCCCCTACGACATCGTGATCGCGCGGGCATTCGAGATCAACAACGGCACAACGATATCGGAGGCGCTCATGTCCCTGGCAGATGAAGAACTCGGCAAGCGGTTCGGATCGCGGTCGAAATACCGTGCCAACGACGACCTGGTCGACACGCTCGTCGGGTTCATCCTCAACATCGACGCTCGAATCCACGAGGAGCATGTCGAACGCGAAGCGCTGAAAGGTGTCGGCTGGGCCGTCGACCTCGTGAAGCGGGAAGCCGCGCGGGGTGATGCGGGTGCGCAGGCTGTACTGGCGGAGATCGAAGGGGCCAAATGAAACGCATCCCTGAACCAGCACTCGTCCGGTCGATCTTGGTTGCCGTCACTGGCGTCATCGCTTTGCTCGTCGGCCACCAGACCGATACGAGTTGGATCGAGGCCGCGGTGACCGGCTATGCCGCGATCAGCCCGATCATCGCGGGCGTGTTGATCCGGCAAGCGGTCACACCTGCTCGGGTGGGAAGGCCCGAACCCGACGAGACGGGGTAGCAGCGCCTCTCGAATTTTGTGCCCGGCCGCAACCGCTCCCGGGTGTGTTGATGAGGAGGGTGAATGTCCGGGCAGGACGGCGTGTCGACGCGAACCCTGACGGCGCTGGTGTACATCGTGGCGCTGGCCTGGGCGATAAATCTTCTCGCACCTCTCGTGATCGATGGATACACGAGTAACACTGGTGCCAATGGGGTAATGGGCGCACTGATCGGGCTCCTGGGCGCCGCACGGTATCAGGTATCACGCAACAAGGGAGCCCATTCGGAAGAAGGCGGATCCCAGTGAACAGCGTGATCCTGCAATTCCTGTTCGGGACGGCTTGCATCGGAATCGGCTTTTTCGCCGGTCTGAGTCTGGGCTGGCGTGAATATAGTCTGGGCGATCGACATTTCGCTGCGCCCACAGTGCCACATACTGACAGGCAGCACGCGTATGTGCTGATTGTTATTGCTGCGCTGAGTCTGGCGAGCACCGTGTACGCCGGAGTGCAAACGGCCCGGCAGGCGGAGTGCAACACCGACTTCAAGCTGAGCCTGGTGGACCGGTCCGCGATCTCGACGGAGAACCAGCGCCATCTCGACGACATGATGTCCACTGTCGCGGTGTCGGTGTCGAACCCTCAGCCAGATTCACGGGAAAAGGCGCGACAAGCGATTTTGGACTACCAGAAGTGGGCGGAAAAGGCCGCAGAGCAACGCGCCGCCAACCCGATCGGAGATCCGCACTGCGGCGATTGAACAGTGTGCCGTAGCTGATATCGATCGCGTTGCCGTAGATCTGAAAGCGTGAACTTCTCGGATATTTGTCGAAATCTATCCCGACAAGCTTGCCTCGACCGAGCCGGGTGAACACCGGGTTCGGTGTGAAACTGCGCAGCAGCGCTTCGCTGCGCGTAGTTGAAAAATATCCAGAGTTCCTTATTTGGATGGCGTATACCAATTGCCATGTTATTGCCTGCTCCTTGTGAAGCATGTCTGATAGCGGCTGATTGTGCCCGCGAGTGCGACGAAGCCGCCGAAGCGATCGGCGGCGACCGTCGGGGCTGCGCCCGATCTGCCGTCGGTTCCGACCCCCGAGTCGGCGATCACCCTGCGCGTCATCGCTGTGTCCGATTCACGCAGTGTGTGCCGAATTCGCTTCGATAGCAGGTGATTTGCGGACGTGATCTGCGTCGATGTGACAGTATCGAGCGCGCTCGTCGCGACAGTTTCCCTTCGAGCCGAGATCGAAACGCAGGTATGCCGTCACCGCAGGGTAAGAGAAGCCATTATCCAGTGACTCCTACTTTCCGATCCGCACTCTCAGCGTCCACGGCTGCTGGAACTCAACTGTCACCGTCACCGTCGCTGCGCGATCCGAATCACCGTGGAGCCCACGGGGCTTGACGCGTGGATGTCAGGAGATCGGCTCCAAGTCCGATGCGGCCGCCAAAGCGGTGGTAACACCTGCGGGCGCGTGTCCTATAGGTGAGCTGAGTCGCCCAGGTGTGAGGGCGGTGTCGCCTGGCAGCGGCACGACTGCGTCGACATCCGCCACGACGACAGTCGCGCCGACCTCCACCATCGTGGTTGTGCCGTCACCGACCGCGACCGTGGTGCCGGCACCGCCGCCCACGCAGTCGGTTGACGCACCGACCGTTGTCCCCGCGCCTCCGGTGGCGCCCGCGCCTGTCGCGCCTTCAGTGGCAGCGCCTGTGAAGTCGGTGACCTCCGGGCGCGTTCTGCAGCCCGGCGGGAGCGACCGGAACCAGCAAGACCGGCAAACACATGGTGTGCGACGTAGCCAGTGACGGGCGATTCCGTTGGCAGCAAGGATGAGCGCGACCGACCTGTCCACGCTGGCTGTTCCGGTCGAGCTGCGCGAGTTCGCCGCGGCCGTTGATGTGCCCGGCTACATCGATGGGCATGGAGTTGATGTCGACCACCGGTGGTGAGCAAGAGAATTCGCTGCGCAGGGTCTTTCCGACCGGTTGCTGGCCTCGTCGATCAGCCGTTCGCGGAGCACGCGCTAGCCGATCCCGCGGGCGCGCTGCGGTTGCTGTGGAACGCGGTCGCGTGGGGCAGCGGAACCAACGTGCGACACGCCCGCGGCCGCATTACTGCGCCGATAGCCGAACCCCAACCCGATGACGACGATGGTTGTCGACCAATCCCACTGCCAGGAGTCGAGAACACCGAACGCTGTCAACGGAATCTGCTCGTAGGCCACCGCCCGAGTATCCTCGCATCCGATCAGGGGTAGCGGTCAGCACGCTCCGATCCATCTCCACGGCAGCGCTGAACCACCACGTGTGCGGTGCCGCTCAGGTAGTGGTGGGTGTCGAGCTTGCGGCGACAACTCTCATCCTCACCGGTTGTGGCCCCTGAGGCGCCCGAATTGACCACGCTCTCAGTCGATCTGTCGCCATCCCCTCGGCGGGGGCCTATTTGAACAGGCCGATCGCGCGGGCGATCACCAATGCGATCGTGATCAGCGACACCGCCGACTGCAGCATCATGATCATCTTGGCGCGGATCGTGTACGGCATGACGTCGGTGGGGCTGAAGGCGGTCGCGTTGGTGTAGGCGAGATAGAGGTAGTCGGGGAAGCTGGGCATCCAGCCCGCCAGCACGGGATCTGGGCGCTCAGCATGACTTCACCTCGATAACGGATCGCGGGGATCGTCAGCGCGGTCACGAGAATAGGACATGTCGACCACCACACGACGGCGTCGAGCCTCACGTCGCGAACGGTCGGGATGGACCTCGGCGCCGGCTGCCACGTATCGCCGGGCGTCGCGCCCCGCCACCCGTATCGGATTGCCCAGGGGCGATCGTTTGTCGACTTAGGGTGGGCCGGGTAGCGCTACAGCTGATGCGAGGACAGTCCGCGGTGGTCGATGTCGAGGACATCATGGTGTCGGTGCGACATACCGCGGCGGTCGAGCTGTCTGCGTTGCTGCTCACCGCGCAGGGCCGGGTCCGCGATGCTGCCGGTTTGGTCTTCTACAACCAGCCGCTCGGGCCGGGGGTGCGGCTGGCGGCGGGCTCGCCCGGCGGGCCGAGCCCGCTTGAGATCGCCCTGCACATGGTGCCGGTCGGGATCGATTATGTCCGGGTGGTTATTGCCCTCGATGATCAGCAAGACCATTTGGGTGACTATCCGGCACCGCTCGTGTGGATCGCTGACAGTGCCGGAAACGTGTTGTACGAGTGCGTGATCGAGGGTTTGGGTGGTGAGGCGACGGTGGTCGCGGTGGATCTGGACCGCGCCGAGACCGGTGGCTGGTCCGTGCTCTCGGCCACGGTTACCGCAGTGGTTTCACCGCTCTGGTCACCGCCCACGGCGTGATAGTTGATGGCTCCCCGAGCACACCACCCCGGCAACAACAGCAGCGCCCGGCTCCACGCATCGAGCTGCCCGACGTGACCGCGTCTGCCGACGGGGGTGGGGTGGGGTTGCGCAAGCCTGGTGGTCCGGAGTTGTCGTATGTGAAGATGGCGTTGGGGCTGGGATCCGATCCGGGTGCGTGGGCGGGAAGCCGAAATCGATCTCGGCGCCTCGGCGTTGATCTTCGCCGAGCACCAGCTCGTCGCCGCCGCCTTCTACGGTCAACTGACCTCGAAGGACGGTGCGGTACGTCATCAGGGCGACAACCTCACCGGCGAAGGCGAAGGCGACGACGAAGTCATCGCCGTGAACCTCACCCGCCTCCCCGCCCACGTGACTGCGGTGGTTTTCGTCGTCACCTCTTATGCCGGGCACACCTTCGAGCGGGTCCGCAACGCGTTCTGGCGGCTGGTCGACGACGCCACCAACACCGAACTCGCGCGCGCGAAGCTGCGTGTCGGCGGCGCCCACACCGGCATGGTCGTGGCGAAAGTCCGTCGCGCCGAGGGTGTCTGGCAGTTTCCAAGCGCTCGGCGCACCCATCCGAGCCGGACACCCGGTCGAAGCCGCCACCCAACTGGACCCATACCTCTGACCGCCACGACAGTAAGAGATGGTTGTGGCGTGGGACCGTTGCCGCTGGGCTTTGGCCAGGCGGCCGATTCGACCAGGCAGTGTGCGGCATGGGCGAGGACGTCGGCGGCCGACCCCGAGCTCTCGTGCAGATTCCGTCGGCAAGGCCAGCACAATCGTTCCACTCGACCAGCAGCCGAAACCGGAAACCCCGTTACACCGCAACCGATACGGCGGGTGGTCTACTTGCCGTCGGGGTGGCCGACGACGACCAGGGCCATGGTCCAGTCGGCGGCTATGGCGTTCTGGGCGTCGGTCAAGGCGACCTTGCCGGAACACACCAGCGCGTGCAACGTGTTCTCGACAGCGTCTTTCGGATTGTTCGGCCCCGCACCCGGCTTGTGATCGGGTGACGGTGGCTCCACCCACAGGTTGCGCGGATCGTTCGGGTCGCCACCGAGCTCCAGTGACACCAGGTGGTCGTACTCGGCGTCATGCAATGGGCCGGTGTAGTCGTAGGACTTCGCGTCGGCGTCCTTCTCGCGGTTGGTGATGTTGGCCGGCGGGCGGATCGAGGAAGTGTATCCGCCCTTGCAGATGGTGTCGCCGAGGCTGTCCGCGGCCACCTTCGGATTGACCGCTCCCGGGGTACACGCGGGATCGGGCAGTGGCTGCCCGTCGCCGGACTTGCGGTAGTGGCAGCTGCCCGCAGCCGGTTGCGCCTGTACCGTGTACGTGCCAGAGGGACCGGGACCGACCGGCACCTGCAAGGTCTGTCTCGCGGCAGGGGGCTGAATCACCGCGTGCGCGACGGTTTTCGAGCCCTCATGTGCGCAGCCGGCAACCAACAACGGTGCCAGCACTGAAACTAGCAGCGTCTTGCGAATATTCATGACTGACCTCTGGTCGAACCTTCATCCGCGTCCAATTGTGCCGCATAGCAGGCATACCGCTGGCATTCGGCACACCCTCGATGGCGAGGACCACGCACTGTCGATCACCACTGTCCGTAGACGTGACCTCGGCGGATGACCCAGTCATCGACACCAACGTCCACCAGGTGACCGATAGCCGGCAACGGAATCGCACGCACTCGCCGTAACAGCGTCGACCGCGATACCTCCACCGCCAGCTGCCGGGTCAGCCTCGCATCGGCATGCCCACCGAGCGCCAGCCCGATCCGCGCCGACACCTCCACTCAATATTGGGCTGCGCCGCTGATACCGTCCGACCACCTCGGTGACCTGCTCGCTGAAAATACTTCGCGGACAGCCCGATTCCACGTGTCTGAACCGGCGCACCACCAGCCGGACTACCACCTCACGACCCGCGACGGCCAGGTCCGCAATCCGACGCACGTAACGACTGTGCATCCTGGCAGGCGGGCACCCGCACAGGGGACGCTCGGCTGACGGAGCGAATGTCGACGCGTCGAACCGGATCGCCGTGCTCGTCGCGGTGACACCATCGACCGGAACGTTTGTCAGATGCGGAAATAACAGGCCGACAACGGTTCTCGCGACATCCACCAACACCACGACTCGCGTCTATAAGCGATCAGTCTGCGCCCCAGCACGATCGACACGCGTTTGATCAGCAAAATTGGGCCAAATCCACTATTTCAAACTGACGGTTGACACCTACTTTTCGTCGTCTCGTTGAACTCAGGCAGGGCGTGGTCCGAATGGAGGCTCCAAGGAGGCGATCGCCGACGCGGGCGAGGACCACCGTCGTGAGTAGGTAGCTGGTGACGGCATGGCCGATCTCGTCGTTGGTAAGTCTGAGTCGCCGATGCTGCCGGGGAGCGGTTGCGATAGTGCGGAGGATGTCGAGGATGCTGCCCTTGGCGAGCTCGGCGGAGGAACTGCGCCCCTGAGTGTTGGTGTCGCGTTAAGCCCGCTATACGGCGGACTCAGGGGTGCATCCACGCGGAAGATGCGTCTGAGCTGCGTCTTTACGCTTCTGTGGCGACGTTGCTCATGGCTACCCCTTTCCGTGGTTCTCCTGGCTGGAACAAGGGCGCAGCATCAATGTCAGTGTGCAGGTGCTCAACGCGGTGGCCCGCACGCTCTCCTTGGACGCCGCGGAGAAGGCGCATCTGTACCGGCTCGCGGATGTGCCGACGGTGCCGACCTCGCATGCGGGAACCGCTTTGCCGGAGGAGCTTCAGGTGATCCTGGACCACCTCGAGCCGCTGCCCGCTGTCGTGCTGAGCGCGCGTTATGACGTGTTGGCTCATAACAAGCCGTATGAGGCGTTGTGTCCGGGTTTTCTGCTCGGTGAGCGCAATGTCGTTGGTCGGGTGTTCCTGACTCCGCAGTGTTGCAACACTTATCACCACAATTGGGATGATCTGCGTCGGATGGTCGGTTATTTGCGTGGTGCTTACGCGAAGAACCTCGGTGATCCGGGTTGGGAGGATTTCATCACTGGATTGTGTGGTGAGAGTGAGGATTTCGCGTCGTTGTGGGCGCGGAATGATGTGGCGGTGCCGGCGAGTCGGACGAAGCAGGTCCGTAATTTGGCGGTGGGGGAGTTGGAGATGTTTTTGACGAGTATGAGTTTGCCGTCGTTGCCGCATGCGTGGATGCAGGTGTATACGCCGACTGATGAGTTGGCGTGGGTGAAGTTGCGTGAGTTGTTGGCGATGACCGAGGAGCAGCGGCAGCGTCCCTGGACCGAGCATCGCGAGCGTTATCACGTGGCGGCGGGATAGGGCGGGGAGGGTTCCGCGCCTGCCGCCGCGCATAGGAGGCCGAAAGATGGCGTCGGGCGTTGGCACGATGGGCGCCGGGCGGTCTGTGCGACATCGGATGTGGATGTTCTAGGTGGTGATCGGGTACTAGTCGGCTGACGTGCGGTAGCCGCCGTTCCACCAACGTCGCAGGAGCGTGAGTTGGCGTTCGGTCAGTGGACCGGCCAGCTCTTCGGACACTTTGTCGAGGTAAGCGAGTTCCTCGGGTGTCCAGTCTCGATCGTGAGAATCGTTGTCCACCAGCGTGACTGATACTCAAACCATGCACCATCGACAAGAGCGCCCCGGCGGCGCGCTGCGACGCCGACCCGCTGCGACGCGCAGCGCGGTTCCCTGAACGGCGGTCACCGCGGCGCAGCGGCGCGTCGGCGGCACACCGGCCGCCGGGGCGATTCTGGTCCTGTTCGCCTGTTCTGGCATCCGCTTCGGCGACGTGGCAGCACGCGGACTGGTGTAGTGGCTGGTGCCGCTGTTGCGATCGGCAACGCGATCAACAGTCAACCCCAGAACATCGTGGGCGGCGTCATCCTGGCCGTGGTGGTGGTACCTGCGGTGGCGGTTGTTCGGTGGCTCGAATAAAGCAGGATCGCATCCGAGATCGCCTCCCGCGCCGACGCACAACACGCGGCCTACCTTAGAGGAGACGACATCGGTACATACGGCGCTGAAGGCCGCCCGCAGCTTTGAACCGCCGCCAACAGAGGAACCGCGTGGTTGCGGAGACCCCTGCCTCGCCTCACCCAGCCGCATCCCGGTCTCGGCCAGCAGCGCGAACAACAACCGGTCCCACAGGTTCCCGGCCCACTCACCGGTCGACGGATCGAATACCGCGCAGCCGTCAAGGATCGCCTGGATCTGCTGCGGCAGCAACAGTGGCGGCCGACCCTGATGCCGCTGGCGGCGCACCCGCACCCGCACCCGCACCATCGTCTATGAACAGGTGACCGGCGAGGACGGCCACCCGAAGAGGGAGCCATTGAGGCGCGCCGGTTCAGGCCGGCGTTGGCTGCGGCTCAGTGGTTCGTTTCACGCGAGCGAAGCGGCGCATGATGGGCAGATCCACCCAGTGGTACAGCACTGCGGCGATGGCGGTCGAGACGATCAGGCTCAGGACCGCGAACCCGGCCCAGCCGACAATGCCGAACTGCTTGCCGCCGAGTAGATTTCGGGTGATCAGCACCATTACTGGGAACTGGATCAAGTAGAAGGCGAAGGAGACGTTACCCAGCCATACCATGCGCGGATGCGCATTGAGACCGCGAATCCCGTGCAGATCTCGTGCGGCACTTTGCCCCTGATGGCTCGAAGATCGTCGTCGGTGGTCGTTCCATCTCGATAATGGATCCAGATGGCAGCAATGTCACGAAACTCGCCGACGGCGGATACCAGCCAACGTTTTCCCCGATAGCGCCCGGCTCGCCTTCGTTCGCGGCGGCGTCATCTACGTGATGAACTTCGACGGCGGCGAGCTGAAGCAACTCACCGCCCCCGGCACCACAACCGGCCCCGACCTGAGATCGTTACAGCATCCGGCGTTCTCGCCGGATGGTTCGACGATCGTATTCACCAGAGCCCACACGATCTGGGTGATGGCATCCGACGAAACCGGCCAACGGCAGCTGCTGACGGATGGATATTTCAATTCCGAGCCGGTCTTCTCCCCGGACGGAGCCGAGATCGTGTTCACCAGCAACCGGGGTGGGAAGGATCGGTCGGAGATCTACATGATGGATGTCGATGGCGATCAGGTCCGCTCGCTCACCGATGACGCCATGGGTCATCCGTCGTTCGCCCCGGACGGCACGATCCTGTTCACGCGTTTCACCCGTGATCTGGCGACGGCCACGGGCAAAGCCTGGGTCTGGGTGATGAACAGCGACGGCAGCAACCCGCGTAGCCTCACTGATCCGAATCGAACTGCGCAGCATCCGAGTTGGGGCAGAGGAACCGATTCTTGACTACAGACGAAAGATGACGGGACGCAAGTCTTGCCGGATAGGGGCACGCAGCTCGTGTCTGCCTCGGCGAAGCCAGCATGACGGTCTCCGGCCGGGACGTGTCTACCGCACCGCGACCGGGGTCAGGCAGCTGGTCGGGGGGTCGACCAGGATGCAGAGGGCTGGGCTGCGGGTGGGGCGATAGCCTGCGGGGACACCGCCCTCGTTGACGAGTTGGGTGTAGGTGCCGACCGCGTCGGTGGGGCGGCGAACGAGGGCTGGGTCGGTGCGCACGTCGACGGTGTAGAGGCCGAAACGTGGCGTGTAGCTGCCCCATTCGTAGTTGTCGGTGATGCTCCAGTAGTTGTAGCCGATGACATTCATGCCGTCGGCCTTGGCGCGCTGGATCCAATAGACGGTGTCGCGCAGATGATCGCTGCGGGAGTAACCGTCGCTGCGGGGGCGACCGTTTTCGGTGGGCATGCCGTTCTCGACGATGTACAGCGGCTTGTCCGGAAAGCGACGCGAATAGTATTGCAGCGCATAGTAGATGCCCTCTGTACGCAAGGGCAGATCCCAAATGTTCTGGCCAGGCAAGTTCGGAAGCGACGATCCAATGGCTCTGGTGATGGATCCGAGCAATGACTGCACCGGGTCGTAACCGAAGTAGTAGTCGATGCCGACATAGTCGAGCCGGTTCGCGACGCGGTCGAGGAAGCCCCCGTTGACCTCCGCCTCCGCGCCCGCGACGTAGCCGACGTTGCTGGTCACCTGCGCGCCCGGCTGGACCTGGTGGATGTAGTCGTAGATGGCGTTGTGCGCCTGGGCGATCCGATCCTGCATCTCGCCCGCGTCGGCGGCGCCCCTGCGGACCTCGTGCGAGATATATGCGGCAGGCTCGTTCACCGCGACCCACAGCGGATTGCGGGAGGCATAGCGATCAACCACCGCACGCATATTGGTCAGCCAATCCTCGACCATGCCCGGACTGCGCCAACCGCCGCGATCCACCGCCCAGCCCGGGTACACCCAGTGGTCGAGAGTAATCATCGGACGCATCCCCGCCCGCACGATATTCGCGATGACGGCATCGTAGAAGCCAAAGGCATGCTCGTCCCAGACTCCCGGCGCGGGCTGCAATCGTGCCCACTCGATCCCGATCCGGAAAACCCGTACGCCGAGCGCGGCAGCCAAGTCGACGTCCGATGCGTTGCGGTCATAGAAGTCGACCGAATCGTTGAGGGCGTCGTAGTCGTGGTGCGAAGGGATGTACCGCGTCCAATTGCTGTCGGGCGCATGGCCTTCGGATTGGAAGCCGGATGCGGCGACACCCCAGAGGAAGCCCGGGTCCACCGGCGCTATGGCAGCGGCCGGCCGAATCGGCGGCGCCGCCTGAGAGTGCGTACACGGCAGCAGAGTCGACGCGGCGGCGGCGAGTACAGCCAGGGCATACCGACGAAACCGGAATCGCATCACCTCAGGGTAACCAGGGTGTACCGTCGCCGTGCCGTTTGCGCGATAGCCGACACTTGCTCCGTGAGATCGTCTACAGTGCGCAGAATTGCCAGGGACGCAGAAGGATTCGTCCGTGATGTCGACGCCGATGCGTCGAGGATGGTCCCGGCGGCGGTGGGCCTCACGCAGCACCGTGGCCGCGCAGTCGGGCGTCGGCGTGGTCGAACAATGCCCGCGCCCGAGCCTCAGTGGCAGCGGCCTGTTCAGGAGTCGGTTCGCAGTGCTCGGCCCGCCAGCGTGCGATCGACTCGTCGACGGTCGTGCGGGCCTCACCTGATCCGGCAGGCGGCGATGTACGCGCTCACCGAGAGGCTGATACCGCAGGCGGCCGAATTCCGCCATCCGTGTATCCAACCGCCGGCTTCACACTGGAAATCCTCCTTTCTGTCGCGCTCGCAATCGAGTAGTCGAGTACTCGCGATGGTGACGAAAACCAAACGAATAATGGTGACGACAATCTCATACGAGATAGGAGAAGGCGATGGTCCAGGTCAACACTATATTTGTGGTTCACACAACGAAGAATGAAACCAACGCGGGCTCGGATGCGAACTTCGAGCTCGAAATCGAAAGGCAGGGGGGAGGGGGAGTACTCGAGCTCAGCTTCCCCGACCTTAAGCACGACGACAGAGCACAAGGCCGAACTGACAGCTACCGGTTCGACGTGTCTAAGCAGCGCATCGACTCCACTAACTTGATTGTCAACATGCAGATGCTCGACACCAACGACGGCTGGCTTCCGGAGTCGATTTTTGTTATCGGCATAACCTCGACTGCCGCGCACGTTCTGCTCGGATCTCATCCAAATTGGCCGAGCACGCGTTGGTTTGATAGGAACGATTCCCGCTATCAAGCAAAGCATCGCATCAGCGGCTTCAGCCTATAATACGCTCTACGCCTGCTCCGGTTGACTCTTTCACTCCTGGGCGCCGATCTTTGCGCTGCCCAAGGATGGTTATTGGTCCCAAAGGGCGGTTCGTAGTCGTCTTTCTTCCAGTCGGTCCCGCCGGTGACGCGACCGGTACCTGCAGTGGCTCAAGGCCGGTCCGGGCACGCTCGACACCCGTTCTACTATCGGCTCCTCGACTGGACTTCGAGCTGGGCGTGCCGAAATCTGGATCCGGTCAGGGCGAGTGCCGCTGCGGCGAGTCCTGCGACCGCGATCCAAACGGTGGTGCGTTGGCCGCACCAGAGAGCGAGTGCACCGCCCAGTGGTGCGCCGATCACCACCGCGGCGCGGTTCATCGACCGCATGGTGGCGCGCATCCGGCCCAGCAGCCGGTTCGGGGTCACCGACTGGCAATATCCCATCTCCAGTGGAGAGTCGCTTCCGACCGAGAGTCAGAACACGAACTGCGCCGCACACAACACCGCGATCCCGCCACTTCCGCTGTGTGCCAGCGGGATCAGCGCGTATCCGGCAGGGGCCAGCCAGCGGGCGACGATGATCGCCGGCCCGACTCCCAGCAGGGTTCCGACCCCGACCGCGACCGAGGAACCCGCCACAGCGCCGACTCCACCGACGGCGAGGGTCAGCCGTACATCGCGGCATCGAATCCCAGGTCCGAGACGACGAACACGACATAGATCGCCGATACCATCGACGTGCACAGAAACCACGCATGCGTCGCCAACGTCAGCGGGCTGAGCATCCGATGCCGATATACCCACCGCACTCCTTCCCGCAGTTCGCTGCCCATGTCGCGGGCCTGCGGTGGCGGTGGGATCGTTCGTTCCGCGACCCGCAATCGGGCCATCACGAGACCGGAGATCAGGTAGGGTGGTGCGTCGATCAGAATCGCCGTGGGCGCGCCAAGCAGTTTGATCAGCAGCCCCGCGCCCGCTTGACCGCCGATCTGTGCGAGGGTTGCTGATTGTTCGAGGCGGGCGTTGGCCCGGGTGAGCAACGGTGCGGGAACCAGACTCGGCAGTAACGACTGGTGCGCGACGTCGTAGGCCAGCGATACCGCACCGAAAACCAGCACCAGGCCGATCAGCAGCGGCATCGTCAACACATCTACCGCGGCCGAGAACGGGATCAGAGCCAGCACCGCGGCCCGGATGAAATCCGCGCCGACCACGACCGGTTTGCGCCGGTAGCGGTCGATCAACACCCCCGCGATCAACCCGAACAACAGGTACGGCAACCACTGAGCCGCCCGCAGCACCCCCAGCTCGAAACTCGAAGCACCGAGGGTCAATAGCGCGAGTAGTTGCAGGGCTTGGGCGGTGATGTAGGTCCCGAAGATCGACACACCGTCGGCGAACCAGAACCATCCGAAACCCGGCACCGCCAACAACGGGTACCGAGAACGCGATCGCGCGACATCATCGACCGGCACACGATCCCCTCCCCGAACTGCCCCCGTGGACAACCTATCCGGGAACCACGCCGTTCACGCGCGCCGGGATCCGGTCACCGGCCGGCCTCGCCGACTGATCTCAGGTTCTCGGTCGGTCCGCCGAAAGCGATGACGGTGGTCCGGGTGGCCAGCAGCCACGTGCCCTCGATTCTGCGAAGTGTCCTCGTAGTGCCCGACATTGACCGGCGCCCTGCCCGCCACCATCGCGCCGGTGTGCCCATCGACGCGGTAGGGGGTGAAGTAACTGGTACTCGACGCAGACACCGGCGTGTCGACGGTAACGAGGATGTTGGTCGACACCCGGCGGGAGAGCCGATCAGCGGGACGGGAGGCGAAATAGTCCCGCAGCGCCGCGCGGCCATGCACCCGGCGGCCACCTTCGGGCCACTCCCACACACCGTCCTTGGTGAACAACTCGGCCACATCCCCGGGCACACCCAGGTCCAGGCGCCGCACGAACTCCACGATCAACCGCTCACACGCGCGCTCGGCCAACACCACATCCAGAGCGTCCTCGACAGCCATTCCCTTCTCCTACCCGCATGCACGCCACCGGGCCAGAGTTACGCCTCCGGCGAGCGAAATCACCGACGTGGCAACGGATTACTGGTAGGTCTTGCGGGAATTACATACGGCGGCGAAGGGGAAGACGATGCTGATCGCGCACCTCAGCGACCCGCACCTGCGCACCGACGTGCTGGCCGCGGTGTCGGTCACCACGCTGTTGGTGGGCGGCCCGCGAAGCAGAAGGCGTCATACGCCGACCCCGCCTATCGCGGCGCGCATTGATAGGCGGGCCGCGATGACCAGGGGCGCCGATGAGTTACGCCAGTGGGGAGCGCCCTGCTTCCCTTGAGCACCTGATGAAGCTGTCGGTGTCTGGGGAGCCTAGCTTGAGTTTTAACCCGTGCGGTGTGGTCGCGGCCCGGCGGGTTTGGGAGCTTGCTGGTTGCTGGGTGTCTTGATGTGCACGTCGTAGCGTGGGGCGGGTACTGGTTTCGGTGGCTTTCGGGCCCGTCCTGGTCCGGGGCGGGTGGGTTTCGGTGTGGTGGCGGGACAGGCTGCTTGTGTGCGCAGGTTCCGACACCCCCGCCGACCCGTGCTGGTGTAAGTCGTTGCGGGGCAGTTCGTTTCTTCCATGGACGACGAGGTCGACGGCGAGGCCGCGGGCCAGGCGCAGCACACATCGGCTGGCAATCGAGCGGTTGATCACAGCGGCTGGGGACGGGGCGCGAGGTTGAGCGGAGCCGATTTCAGCGGCGCCGTGATTGTTCGAGCTCTCGTGCGACGAAGGAACGCACCAGTGCCAGTTGGGCAAGGATTGTGGGCATAGGCATGTCTGAGAGATGGTTCGAGACTTCGAGGAAGTTTGAGATTCGCGTCAGTTCGGTGGGGTTGTCGATGTCGGTGCTGCGCAGCCAGTTTCGGAGGGATTCGCCGGCATTTGCCGGATCGGCTTGGAGCAGTTGGCGTCCAAGTGTGTTCGGGATGCCGATGAGGACTGCCACGAGTGACGTGTCGATTCGCTTCCCGGCAGGTCTGGCGAGCGCAGCTCGGATACGCCGGGGTCTGCTCGTCCTTCCTGCGCCATGCCGAAGCCGCATCGCAGCGCTACGACATCGACGTCCGCACCATCCTGCTAGAGGTGGGACGTCGAGGACTGGTCGGCGGACAAGAAGACCTCATCGTCGACATCTCCCTGGACTTGCTGGCCGACTCCACCAGCCAGCGCCTTTCCAGGTCTAAGCACTATCGAAACAACGACTCCGAGGTGGGCTCGACGATCTGTCGAACTTCCCGTTCACCCTGTCCGACTCGTTTATCGTTACTCGCGACGAACTCGTGGACCGCTAGTCGATGTGCAGAGCCGATCACCAAAAGAAAGGCACGACATGGGCACAATTACGACTGCTGACGGCACCGAGATCTTCTATAAGGACTGGGGAGCGGGTCCGCCGATCGTCTTCAGCCACGGCTGGCCACTGTCCGCCGATGACTGGGATACCCAGATGCTGTTTTTCCTGCGGCATGGCTACCGCGTGATCGCCCATGACCGTCGCGGCCACGGGCGGTCCACCCAGACCGGCGACGGCCACGACATGGACCACTACGCCGATGACCTCGCAGCGTTGACGTCCCATCTCGACCTCGAAGACGCCATCCATGTCGGGCACTCCACCGGCGGCGGTGAAGTGGTGCGCTATCTGGCGCGCCACGGCCGGAGCCGGGTGTCCAAAGCTGTGCTCATCAGCGCAGTGCCACCGTTGATGGTCAGAACCGACGCCAACCCGGAAGGCCTGCCCAAAGACGTCTTCGACGATCTTCAGCACCAACTCGCCGCCAACCGCTCGGAGTTCTACCGCGCACTACCCTCGGGACCGTTCTACGGGTTCAACCGGCCGGGTGTGGAGTCCTCGGAGGCGATCATCGAAAACTGGTGGCGCCAGGGAATGATGGGTGGAGCCAAGGCCCATTACGACGGCATCGTGGCGTTCTCACAAACCGACTTCACCAAGGACCTCGAGAAAATCACCGTGCCGGTTCTCGTGATGCACAGTGAAGATGACCAGATCGTCCCCTACGTCGCCGCCGGTCCGAAATCCGCGAAGCTTCTGCAGAACGGAACACTGAAGACATACCAAGGTTTCCCGCACGGAATGCCCACCACGCATGCCGACACCATCAACGCTGATCTGCTGGCGTTCCTGCAAACATAGCCCGGTGCCGTCGACCCACAAAGGATGCACGGTTCCCCGCTGCGAAATATGACCTTCGCGCACTACGTCAGTCTGGCGTGCACCAACAGAGAAGGGCGGCTTCGGCTTTCAGCATTTGTAGCGGAATCTCGACCGGGACTCGATTGTCGACGCGGAGGACATGATGGGCGATAACCTTGACTATCTGGTCACCGGCGCTGGTGGTGGCACCGGCGGGGTGAGCCATTCGGTCGTCGAACTACTTATCCGGGATGGCGCGAGCGTACGAGCCATGGTCCACCGCCAGGACGAGCGGGCCGACGCGGTGCGCGCACTCGGTGCGCAAGTGGTGGTCGGCGACCTCACCGAACCCCGAGACGTGGTCTCCGCGATGCAGGGCGTGCAGCGGATGTTCTTCAACATGAGCGTCTCGGAGTCCTATCTGAAAGCCGCGGCCGTCGTCTGCGCCGCCGGCCGTGAAAACGGCGGGCTCGAGAAGGTCGTGAACATGTCACAGATGACGGTCTCCCAAATGACGTTGACCAGCACTGACGAGTCTCACCAGCAGTGGTTGCACTGGCTGACCGAACAAGTCATGGATTGGTCCGGCTTGCCCGTCACCCACGTGCGGCCCACGGTGTTCATCGACAACCCACTTTTCACGTTCCTCAACGCACCTTCGGTCCGTGATCGCCACACCCTGGTGCTGCCCTTCGGCGACGGCCGGACCTCACCCATAGCCGCCAGCGACGTCGCCCGCGTAGTCGCCGCGATCCTTCGCACACCAGAGGATCATCAGCGACATGTTTACGAACTGACGGGGCCGCAGATCCTCGACATCGACCACCTGGCCGGAAGCTTCTCCCGGGCGCTGCGGTTTCCGGTGACGGCCGTCGACGTCCCCTACGACGACTGGGTCGAGCAGATCTTGAAACCCGCGGGCCTGCCGTCGCACATCGAGCAGCACATCGCGACCATGGCGCGGCTGCACCGCGCCGACCGGTACAACCGCATCACCAACGACGTCGAACAAGTGACAGGTGAGCCCGCGGTGACGGTCGAGCAGTACATCGCTGACCATCGAGAGCGGTTCGGCGGCTAATACCAAGGCCGCGCAGTTAACGCGTGAGCTGGTGTGTCAAGCGGGGTGGGGTGGTGAGTGGGGACAGCGGAACTGTTGGTAGAGAGGTGTTGTCCGCCAAGACAATCCGCTCGATCGAGGAGTTCCGCTGTCAGTTCAGTGTGTCATTGATCGTTCCTCGCCGGTCGCGGAGGGTGTGTTCGCGCCGGGGCATCTGGGGGAACTGACCCGGATCGTGTCGTTCGACCTGGTCGACGCGGCGCTGGAAACGGCCGGTGCCGTGCGGTCACGAGTGCGGCTGCTGCCGTCGCGGGTGGTGGTGTATCTGCTGCTGGCCGGAGCGTTGTTCTCCGATATCGGGTATCGGCAGGTATGGGCGCGGTTGTGTGCCGGGCTGCCCGGCGGATCGTTCGTGTGTCCGGGTTCCCCGGCCTTGTCACAGGCGTTGCGCCGCGTCGGGGTCAAACCCCTGAAGGCGTTGTTCGATCTGCTCGCCGGCCCGGCCGCCGGGACCCGGCGGTGGCGGGGACTGCTGGTGTGCGCGATCGACGGCACCAGTGTGTTCGTGGCTGACAGCCCAGGCAACGTGGCCGAGTTCGGGCGTCACGGCGGCGGTCACGCCCAGGCTGGGTATCCGATGCTGCGGTTGCTGACGGTGGTGGCGTGTGGCACCCGCACCGTCGTCGATGTCGTGTTCGGCCCGTTGCGGATCGCGGAGACAGCCTATGCACCACAACTTTTGGGGTGCCTGCGCCCGGGCATGCTGTTGCTGGCCGACCGGAACTTCGCGGTTACGGCGTTGATCGAGCAGATCACCGGCACCGGAGCAGATCTGCTGATCCGCGCCAAACTCAACCGGGACTGCCCCGGATCTGATTGACTCGCGGGTTGTGGTGGTTTCAGGCCGCGAGTGAGGCCTGGTTCAGGGTCTCATACTCGACCGGAGTCAGCCGGGACAGCCCTCGCTGGCGCCGCCGACGGTGGTAAGTCCGCTCGATCCAGCACACCATGGCCAGACGCAGTTCTTCCTTTGTGTCCCACCGCTTCCGGTCGAGCACGTTGCGTTGTAGCAGCGCGAACCACGACTCCATGGCCGAGTTGTCCGCGCATGCGGCCACCCGACCCATAGAGCCCCGCAATCGGTTGCGGGACAACAAGGTTACGAACTTCCTGGAACGAAATTGGCTGCCCCGGTCGGAATGAACAACGGTGCCGGTCGGTGACCGCAGGCCGATAGCGTTGCGCAACGCCGAACACGCCAGTTCGGCGGTCATCCGGTCGTCGATGCTGTAGCCGACGATGCGGTTGGACCACACGTCCTTTACCGCGCAGATGTAGAGCTTCCCCTCGCCAGTGCGGTGCTCGGAGATATCGGTCAGCCATAGCCGGTTCGGGCCGGTGGCGGTGAAATCACGGCGAACCAGGTCATCGTGGACCGGCGGGCCTGGCCGGACGGTCAGGCCGCGTTTCTTGGCGAACGCGCTGTAGATGCCCTGCAGCGAGCACAAACGCTGGACCCGGTTCTCACCGGCCTCGAAACCGAGGTCGGCGAGCTCGTCGGCGATGAACCGATATCCGAATTCCGGATCGTCGGCGTGAATATCGAGCGCAGCGTTGATCAGATGCGCGTCATCCCTATCACGCTGGGATACAGGTTCTTTGCACCACTTGTAGAACGCCTGCTTCGAGAATCCCAACACCCGGCAGGCCACCGCCACCGGGATTCGGTCAGCGGCAAGGTCCAGGACCAGCGGGTAGGTCTGTAATGGTGCGTGGCTGATCCGAGATCGGCTGGCAGGCTGACGCTTCGGCTCATCACGCGTGACTCCGGGTATATCCGACCCCTGACGGGTGTCTTGAAAATGACTTGTCCGCGTGGTGGGTCGGGCGTCGGTCTGCCCACCCGGATGGCTTGATCAGAAGATTGTCCGCCACGTCTGGCGTGACCCGTTACAGAGCTGCCTCCGAGTGCCCCCAACCGGCGCCACCCGCCGGTCCGACCACCCGAGAGGAACAGCAGCACATGGCGCTCATCGCCGACCGCTACGAGTATGTGATCGGCGTGGACACCCACGCCCGCACCCACACCTTCGCCATCATCGAAACCCGCACCGGCGCAGTCGCCGACTCGCGCGAATTCCCTACCCACCGGGCCGGCACCGCCCGCGCGATCACCTGGATAGGCAACCGCACAACTGGCTCGGTCTTCGCGGCAGTCGAAGGCACCTCCTCCTACGGCGCGCAACTCACCGCCGCGCTGCTCGACGCCGGAATACCGGTCGGTGAGGTCCGCCCGCCCTCCCGCGCGCAGCAAGCCATCGACGGCAAGTCCGACACCATCGACGCCGAAACCGCTGCCAGGTCCGTTCTCCGCCAAGACGAATCACGCGTCGCCTCACCACGTGCAGCGGGCGACCGCGCCGCTCTTCGGATACTGCTCGCCGCCCGCCGACTGCTCGACCAGCAACGCACCGCCGACCGAAACGCACTTACCGCCCTGCTGCGCACCATCGACCTCGGCGTCGACGTTCGTCGCCCCGTCACCGACGCACAGATCGCTGCTATCGCGGCCTGGCGCACCACCGGCGACGGCTCCCTTCAACGAATCGCCCGCGCCGAAGCTCAGCGCCTGGCCCGCAGCATCATCGACCACACAAAACAGCTCCGCGGCAACCATACGATGCTCGGTCAGCTCGCCGAAAAGACTTCTCCTGGACTGCAATCCGTGCCCGGCATCGGACCGGTCACCGCAGCGATCATCATCTGCGCCTACTCCCACCACGGCCGGATACGCTCCGAAGCCGCCTTCGCAGCCTTGGCCGGCGTCGCCCCACGACCAGCATCCTCAGGCAACACCGTCCGCCACCGCCTCAACCGCGGCGGCGACCGCCAACTCAACCGTGCCTTCGACGTCATCGTCCGCACCCGGCTCAGCTTCGACGCCGACACTCGCGCCTACGCCGAACGCAGTCGCGCCCAAGGCAAATCACCCCGCGAGATAAGACGCAACCTCAAACGCTACGTCTGCCGAGCCGTGTTCCGACAACTACACGCCATGGCTTGACAACACCCATAGAAGAGTCATTTTGGGGGCAGCTCGCGAGCGAAGAACGCTGCCGCCCGCCGCAGAATCTCGTTCTCCTGTTCCAGCAGCTTGTTGCGTTTACGCAGTTCACGCAGCTCGTCCGACTCGGCACGGGTTACCCCGGCGCGGTGTCGGTCCTCGATGTCGGCTTGTTTGAGCCAGCCGGCCAGGCAGCTCTCCGATATCCCGAAATCCTTCGCGACCTGCCGCAGTGTCGTCTCGCCCTTGCGGGCCACGGCGACCACGTCACGACGGAATTCTTCGGGGTAGGGCTTCGGCACGGTGACGCATCCTCTCACAGAGAAGACCTATCAGTCTCCTCAGATCAGGAGTCAACCGAAGCCAGGGCAGTCCCCACCAGATGTGGCAGCGGAAGTTCGCCGTGAGGAACCCCCGCTTGGCCGGAGGGCCCTCCGGCCAAGCGGGGGTTCCTCTACCGACTACCGACCAACTATGGCGTCGACACCTTTGGTCGTGTCCCACCCTGGGACAGTCTCCGATGACAGGCATCATCGTTATGTGCCCCAGATCGAACCACCCCATCCAGACGCCGTGCCGATCGACCAGGTTCGGCTGTGACTGCTGTGTGATGGCGGGGCTGACTGGTCTGTGTGCGCGGCGGTGTGTCGGTCAGGCGATAACGGCGGGTTGTCCTGTCGTGGAGTCGATTCCGAGGACGGCCAGCCGGGCGAGGTTGACCGCCGCGGCAAGCAGCGAGAAGTCGGCGGCGACCTTCACCCGTCCTCGGACGCGTGCGCGGCGACCGCCGTGGCGGCGGCGCATGAGGTGGCCGATCTTGCGTTCGACCTTGGGGCGGGTGGTGCGACTCGGTTTTCCAGGCGCTGGCGCCGGATCTTCCGTGTGAGGCGCGTGCCCCAGCCGGGCAACGACGCATTCGGGTGTGGCCGTCACATCACGAAACGGTCATCTGCGCTGAGCGAACGACGACCCTTGTGTTTGCCACCGAGTGGTTCTAACGTTTGTGTCACTTATAGTGAATGTCAGGAGGATCGAATGTCGGAGCCCGATCGCCTCGTGGTGTGCGCCAGTCACAGCCCGGGCAAGGACCGTGACGTCGAGGAAGTCTTCGGCGCGGACTTCCGTGCCGCGTTGGCGCGTGCGCGCGAGCTGGTCCTCGACTTCGATCCCGATTACATCGTTCTGTTCGGTGGGGATCATCGGCGCGCCTTTCGTACGATCATGCCGACCTTCGCTATCGCCCAGTCTGCTGGCATCATGGCCGAAGCCGGATTCCCGGCTGCGCGTCTGAACGTGCCACAGGCCCGCGCCCGCGAGCTGGCCGAGCATCTCCTCGCGTCCGACATCGACGTCAGTGTGTGTCGCGATATCGAACTCGACCACGCCTTCGCTCAGCCGCTGCGTGACCTCACCGGTGGCCTGGCCAGGTATCCCGTCATCCCGATTCCGATCAACTGCGCCACAGCGCCTTTGCCCCGCGCGCACAGGGTGCTGGCGCTGGGCGATGCCGTCTCGCGTTACCTCGACAGAACCGACGGCCGAGTTCTCGTGATCGGCACCGGCGGTCTCTCGCACTCGCCGCCGAGTCTCGAAGTGGACACCTACGACATCAGCGACGAGGATCGCGCTCGGATAATCGCCGAGGGGTCGCCCGCCGCGCGGAAGAAGATCAAGCCCGAGTGGGACAGGTCGTTCCTGGATGCCCTTGCCGTATGGGATCGCGAAGCGTTGGCCGAATTGAGCGACAACGCACACGCTGCTGCCGGCGCGGGAGCCAATGAAGTGCGCACCTGGCTTGCCGCGGGTGCTGCCGGTGGCGGAAAGTCCCTCGACGCGATGGTCTACCAGCCGGTGGAGGAATGGATCACCGGAATGGCGGTCGCCGCGTCCGTCTAGCCGCTTCGGATTCGAGTATTTCGGTACCTGCCGGACGCGTTCTCGCAACTATCTGACAGTCAGTGCAGTTTTGTTCGCGTTTCAGTAGCGCTCGATGGCGGCCTCTCCGCCCGCTCGATGCGGTAAGACGCCGTTGGTCCGAATTTGCTGTCGAACGCTCACACAGTGCGAGAAGCACGCTCTCGTAACAGCTCTCGCTGTCCATTGCCGACTTGACACCTCCCAGCGCGAGCGCCCATGTCGGCGCCCGCGCTCGACCGATTTCAGTCCACGCCGGTTACGGGTATCGATCCACCGGTTACCGCCGCACCGTCGTCCGAGAGGAGGAACTCGATGACGCGCGCGATATCGGCGGGCTTCGCCCAACCCTTGCGCGTCGAATCGGGCATCGCCGCACGATTGCCCGGCGTATCGATTACGAACGGGAGTAGTGCGTTGACTCGAATGTGATCGTCGAAGTATTCCAGCGCAAGGGATCCGAGAGGTCTGCCTGAACGAGACGCAGATTCGGATGTTCACCCAGCCTGGAGAGTTCGTCTCGGACGAGCCAGGGCACGACGACGCGCCATCCGGTCTCGAGCAGGTGCGTGGTGACGGCCGAACCGAGGCCGCCGGTGCCGCCGGTCACCAGGGCAGTGCGGGTCGGTGTCGAAGTGTTCACGGCCATCTACTTCCCCTGCCAGACCGGTGTGCGCTTCTCAGCGAACGCGCGGGGGCCTTCCTTCGCATCCTGGGAGTGCGCGATCGCACGGAGTGCGTCGCTGGTCATCGCCCATCCGGCGGCTTCGCCGGGACGACTTCCATCGGCATGCTGCTGCAAGGCAATTCGCTTGTGCGCCTGGACGGCCAGTGGCGCATTGGCCGCGATTCTTTCGGCCAGTCCGAGCGCGGTGTCCAGCAACTGATCAGCCGGCACGACCCGATTGATCAGGTGGAACTCGAGCGCCTGCTGCGCGGTGATCGGGTCACCCGTCAGCAAGAGTTCCATAGCCACGACCGGTGGCAGCGCGTGGGCCAGTCGAAAGGCCCCACCCGCGCCCGCGATGAGCCCGCGCGTGACTTCGGGCAGTCCGAACACCGCGGTGTCGGCGGCGACAGCCAAGTCGCTGGCGAGCACCAGTTCGGTACCGCCCCCGAGCGCGGGCCCGTTCACCGCGGCGATCGTCGGCTTGGAAATGGCATGGGAGACATAGCCCGCCAGTCCCCACTTCTCGCGCCCTGCGGGGATGACGCTCTCGCCGCGGGAGAGGGCCTTCAGATCAGCGCCTGCGCAGAATGCTTTGTCGCCGGCACCGGTCAGGACGACGACGCGGACATCTGCATCGTTATCGGCTTCTTCGAGTGCGTCACCGACACGAACGCACATCTCGGCGTTGACGGCATTGCGGGCCTGTGGGCGGTTCAGCGTGATCACCATGACGTGCCCACGACGTTCGATCAACGCGGGTGCATCGGCCGTGGTCGTTGTTTCCGACATCGAATTCCTTCTGCTGTTCGGGTCTGTCTCATTGCCAGGTCGTGCCGGGGGGAGCGGGCGCGCGCGGGGGTGGTGTGGGAACCGGTGACGGGGTACGGGAGAAGGCGGGGACCGGGCCGGGTTGTACGACGCCGTCGATCGTGGTGAAGGTGCCTCGGGCCCGAAAGTGCGGATTGTCCGGTGCCTCGGCGAAACTCGACACCGGCGTGACGCAGGCATCGAGGTCCTCGAATATTTCGGCCCAGTGCTCACGTGTGTCCGAGGCGAAACGTTCGGCGATGATGCTGCGGAGCGTCGGCCACTGCTCCTGATCCTGTTGTGGCGGCATATGTTTCGGGTCGAGGTCGAGTGCGGCGAGCAACCTGTCGTAGAACAGCGGCTCGAACGCACCCACCGCCATGTACTTGCCGTCGGCGCACTCGTAGGTATCCCAGAAAGGGCAACTGCCGTCGACGAGGTTGTGTCCTCGGTCGTCGGACCAGGCGCCGGTGGCGCGCATGGACCATGCCTGTTGCGCGAGCAGCGCGGCGCCATCGGCCATGGCGACGTCCACCACCTGCCCCTGCCCCGACGACTGTCGTTCCCAGAGCGCGGCCAGGATGCCGGTGACGAGAAACATCGAACCGGCCCCGAAACCGGCGATGAGATTCAGCGGAGGGACCGGCCGTTCGCCTACGCGACCCATCGCGTGCAGGATGCCGGTGGGGGCCAGGAAATTGATGTCGTGCCCGGCCTTCCGCGCGTTCGGCCCGTCCTGCCCCCAGCCGGTGACACGCGCGTACACGAGCCGCGGAGCAAGGCGGAGCATGTCCTGTGGCCCGATGCCGAGTCGCTCGGTGACTCCGGGCCGGAAACCTTCGATGAAGACGTCGGCCCGCTCGGCCAGGGTGCGGACGAGGTCGGTTCCGGCCGATGTCTTCAGATCGGCCTCTATGACCACCCTCCCTCGCGAGAGGTGACCGGTGGCATCTGCGTCGAGTTCACCCGGGCGCTGCACTCGGATGACGTCGGCTCCCATGTCCGCCAACAACATCGCCGCATGAGAACTGGGCCCGATATTGGCGATCTCGAGTACCCGCAGCCCTGCGAGACTGCCTTCCGATCTCGAGGAGGTCATGTCCATACTCGGGCAGCAGACACCGAGTGCCGTGGTGGCGCGAGCGGCACGGCGGGCGGAGTTCTCGAGAACCGCGGCGCGGGCGCCGGTTGGCTCACACCGTCGATATCGACGAAGGTGTTTCGTGCGGTCATGTGCGGATCGAGAGCGGCTTCGGCGAAGCTGAGAACTGGTGTGACACAGGCTGATACCCCGCCGAACAGCGCTGACCATTCCTCGCGTGACCGAGTGGCGAATCGCTCGGTGAGCACCGCGCGCATCTGCGGCCACCCACTCTCGTCGCGCTGAGGCGTCCAGCCTGTCGCGTCGATGTCGAGTACGCGGAGCAGTTCCGCGAAGAACTGCGGTTCGAGCGCCCCGACGGCCACGTACTTTCCGTCCGCGCACTCATACGTGTCGTAGAACGGTGCGCTGCCGTCGAAGACGTTCGTGCCACGATCTTCGGACCACTGGCCGGTGCCGCGCATCGACCACAGCAAATGTCCGAGTGCGGGGGCGCCGTCGACCATGGCGGCGTCGATGACCTGTCCGAGCCCGGAGGACTGCCGCTCGACGAGCGCCGCGAGCACCCCGACGACCAAGAACATCGATCCACCACCGAAGTCTCCGAACAGATTCAGTGGCGGTACCGGGCGTTCGTCCTTCCGGCCAACCGCGTGCAAGAGACCGGTGGTCGAGATGTAGTTGAGGTCGTGACCGGGTTCCTGTGCCCGCGGTCCGTCCTGACCCCAGCCGGTGACCCGGCCGTAGATCAGGCCAGGATTACGCACGAGTGCGACGTCCGGCCCGAGTCCCAAGCGTTCGGTCACGCCGGGACGAAATCCCTCAACGAGAACATCGGCGCGCTCGACCAACCCGAGGATGGTCTCGACGTCCGCCGGCTTCTTGAGGTCGGCCTCGACGATGGTCCTACCGCGCGACTGCTGGCTGGGCGTCTTTCCGGCCACGGGCAACTGGCCCGGTCGCTGAATGCGGACGACATCCGCGCCCAGATCCGCGAGCATCATCGATGCGTGCGGACCCGGACCGATTCCGGCAAGTTCGAGGACACGAATCCCGGTCAGCGGACCGGCGCGGCCGGCGCTGTCGGTAGCCACGCGCTCAGTCGCTGGAGGGCAGAGGCTTGGCCGCCTTCAGCGTCAATGCCGTGCCGTCGAGTGCGAGCGAGCCTGCTCCGGCCTTGGTGGCGAGTACCTCGACGGTGCCGTCGGCATTGACGTATCGCTTGCCGATCGCGGTTCCCTCGGCGAATCCCGCTGCGGCAGTGAGGCCTTCGGCGGGAGTCTCGGACAGCTCGAGCATGGGATATCCACCGCATTGAAGAGCGACGTCGGCACTGCCCGCACGGACGATGATCACCTGTGTGCTGCATACCTGACTTTGCAGTCTGGCTCCGGTCTTCAACATTCTTGCTCTCCTCGAATCTCTTGCACAAAAGCAGTGAACTTCGGCCCGGCCTCAGGCCGATGTGGCCTCGGTCGACGCCAGAATGTCCGCGACGATGTTCCTCCGCAGAATTTTTCCGGTGAGGGTGCTCGGCAACTCACTGCGAAAGACGATGCGATCCGGCGTCCGCGAGCCGCGGAGCTTTGCGCGAACGAAGTCGCGAAGCTGCTCCTGCCCGGAGATGGCACCGGATTTCAGTACCACCATCGCGACGATCGCCTGGCCCCAGTGGTCGTCCGGAATACCAACGACGGCAACCGATCTGACCAGTGGATGCGCGACGAGTACATCCTCGATCTCCGCGGGCGCGATGTTCTCGCCACCACGAATGATGGTGTCGTCATTGCGTCCGACGACGAAGAGGAACCCGTCGGCGTCCTGGTAGGCGAGGTCCTTCGTTGGGAACCATCCTTCGGCGTCGAGCACCGATCCGGAGCCCATGTATTCGCCCGAGACCTGTGGCCCGCGTACCCAGAGTTCGCCTTGTTCGCCGGGCGGAACCGCGTTGTCGTCGGAGTCGCGGATCTCGATCTCTATTCCGGGCACCGGGCGCCCGACCGATCCGAGGCGGGCGGCGACTGCCGGGTCGTCGCTGTCGAGCGCGTCTCGGTGGTCCTCGGGTCCGAGCAGGGCGATGGTCGAGCTGGTCTCGGTGAGGCCGTAGGCGTTGACGAATCCGACGCCGGGAAACCCACGTAGCGCGGCTTCGAGAGTGGGCCGTGGCATGCGAGCGCCACCGTAGGACAGTGATTTCAACGTCGGGATGTCGACCCGTGCGGTGCCCAGATGGTCGACGATGCGGTCGAGCATGGTCGGGACGACCATGGCAGATGTCGCATGCTGCGCGCGGGCGAGCGAAACCCATCGCGCGGCATCGAAGTTGGGGAGGTAGATCATTCGCCTGCACGCGTAGAAGTTGCTGACGATCGTGCCCATTCCGGCCACGTGGTAGGGCGGGACGCTGATGAGGGCGGCGTCGGCTTCGTCCGCCGAACCGAACTCGACCGTGCTCATCACGTAGCTCAGCAGGTGGCTGTGGCGCAGGACGACGCCCTTGGGTTCGGAGGTCGTGCCGCTGGTGAACAGCACGATCGCCGGAGACTCCGGATCGACGTCGACGGCGGGCAACGGCGCGGATACGCGCTCGCGTCCGTGCGCGAACAGTTCGTCGGTGCGCACGACCGGTGCTTCGACTCCGGAGACCGACTGCGCGTACGAGCGGTCGACTACGACCACCGCTCCGTCGACCCGCGCGATCAACGTTTGCAGCGCCCCGGCAGCGAGCCGGTAGTTGACTGGGGTGAACGGGATACCGGCGTAGGCCGAAGCGAAAAGCAGGGTGGGGAGTTCGAGGCCCGAGCTGCCGAGGAACACGACGCTCTTGGCTCCGGACTCGATGAGAACACTGCCGACGCCCGCCACCAACTCGGTGAATTGCTGGTAGGTCAGTGAAGAGTCTTCGACGGAGAGTGCGATGCGGTCCGGGTTGCCCGAGACCGCCATCTCCAGAATCAGGGAAATGCTCATGGGCGGCTGTCCACTCCTGGTGTGTCGTGCTTCACTGCTCCCAGCACGATAGGTCATCTTCTGACATCTTGTCCACAATCGGGCGATGATCGAGCGATCGACCGGTGACTTGTCTCGGAACATGGTCGCTGAACTGCTCAGAGAGATCGTGACCCGCATCGTCGCATGACTGTTCCACGGATTTGCCTGTCGGATACCATCCGGATTGGATAGCCCATATCTGACACATAAGGTCACAAACTTCGATGACCGGCGTCCTGCTCGGACTTCCCCGCGATCCCCTCACCCGCTGATGCACCGATCGGAATCAGAGGGCGGAACCATGACCGAATTACCACTCGACGGCATCACCGTCGTGAGCCTCGAGCAGGCGGTCGCCGCGCCGTACGCCACCCGACAACTCGCGGACCTCGGTGCGCGCGTGATCAAAGTGGAGCGTCCGGACGCCGGAGATTTCGCCCGCGGCTACGACGCGACCGTGCACGGCCAGTCGAGCTACTTCGTGTGGCTCAATCGATCCAAGGAATCGATCACCCTCGACCTCGAGGCGCCCGAAGGGCGGCAGCTGTTGCGCGAGTTGCTCGACAGGGCCGACGTATTCGTCCAAAATCTGGGCCCGGGTGCTGCGGCGAGAATGGAACTCGGGCCAGACGCTCTGGCACAGAGCCACCCGTCGCTGATCGTGTGCGACATTTCCGGATACGGCGCCGACGGGCCGTGGCGAAACCGAAAGGCCTACGACCTGCTGGTGCAAGCCGAGGCCGGTCTGCTTTCGGTGACAGGTTCCCCGGAAGATGTTGCCAAAGCCGGTATCTCGGTTGCCGACATCGCCGCCGGGAGCTTCGCGTTCGCAGGTGTCATGACCGCGCTGTACGTTCGGGCGACCACCGGCAAGGCCAGGCCGGTGTCGGTGTCCCTCTTCGAGGCACTCACCGAATGGATGGGTTCGCCGGCGTACTACACGCAGTACGGCGGAGCGAGCCCGCGGCGCACGGGTGCTCGCCATGCCACGATCGCGCCGTACGGCCCGGTCGTCGCAGGCGACGGTGGTTCGGTCCTGCTGGCGATCCAGAACCAACGAGAATGGGGTCGGCTGTGCACCGACGTTCTGCGACAACCGGAACTGATCGAGGACCCGCGGTTCGCGACGAACCCGGCGCGAGTGGTCAACAGAGACGAACTCGAATCCATCATCGCCGTAGCCGTGCAGCGTTTCACCGCAGACGAATTGGCGGCGAACCTGGACGAGGCGTCGATCGCCAACGCTCGGATGAACACCATGCATCAACTGTGGGATCACCCGGTGTTGGCAGAGCGCGACAGATGGCGCCACGTGGACACACCCGGCGGCTCCATCGCGGCGCTCCTGCCACCCGCATCACTCGGCGGTCTGGAGGCTCGGATGGGCCCGGTTCCCGGACTCGGAGAACACACCCGGTCGATTCTTGCCGGTCTGGGCCGGTCCGAAGAGGAGATCGCACGGCTTCGCGATGCTTCGGTGATCTGAGTGAAATGCCTTGATTCTGACGTTGGTATCCAGTAACGACAACGGTCCGGTTCGCTCGGAATCCTCCGAGCGAACCGGACCGTTGTGCGTGATGCGGCCCTCGGCGAGATCTACTTGGGCGAGAACCGCAGCGCGCCGTCGATCCGGATCACCTCACCGTTGAGGTAGTCGTTCTCGGCGATGTGCTGCACCAGTGCGGCGTATTCGGACGGGCTGCCCATGCGGTTGGGGAACGGAACATTCGACCCCCAGAACTTCTCGGCCTCCTCGCGTTCCATCCGGAAAGCAGGGGTGAAGAATGTCCCCGGCGCGATGGCCATGACGCGGATGCCGAGCTTGGTCAGATCGCGTGCGGCGGGCAGGGTGAGGCCGACGACTCCGCCCTTGGCGGCCGAGTACGCGGTCTGACCGATCTGGCCTTCGAAGGCGGCGATGCTGGCGGTGTTGACGATGACGCCGCGGCCGCTGTCGCCGGCGGGCTCGTTCCGGGCCATGCTGGCGGCGCCGAGTCGCAGCACGTTGAATGTGCCGTTGAGGAACAGGTTGATGTACCACTGGAATTGCTCGAACGACGCGGGTTCGCCGTCCTTGCCGACCACCCGCGACGCTCCGGCGCCGCCGCCGTGCGCATTGACCACGATCCGTAAGGGAGCGAGGTCGTTCGCGACTGCCAGCGCGGCGTTGACGCTGGTCTCATCCATCACATCGGTGCTGACGTAGCTGACCTTCCCGCCGAGTTCGGCCTGGAGTGCCTTCCCCTTCTCGTCGTTGAGATCGGCGATGACGACCGCGGTGCCCTTGGCCACGAGTTGACGGACGGTCGCCTCGCCGAGGCCACCTGCGCCCCCCGTGACGAGCGCGGACGCTGTGCTGATGTCCATGTGATGGATCCTCTCCTGGCGCGAGTGTCGTGAAGGGGGCGCTCGTGGTCGAGACGGCGAGCACCGGCCCTTCCTGTCAAAATGACACAAACGTCAGAAATATTCAAGAACTTGCCTTCGTATAGGTGCACCAGCGCATTCCAATACGACACGAACTGTCAGATTCGGCTGAAATCAGCTCGCTCTGGTGAAGAAGCCCCGTCGCACGCACGCGATCAGGAGATCGAGAACTTCGTCGCGCGAGAGGGGCGTGGGGAGTTCCTGAGTCGCCTGTGGCACGCGAGCGATGACGGCCCGGAAGATCAGTGCCGCCATCACCGGATCGAACGGGTAGTCGCGCTTACGAGATCTGACGGCTCGCAGTAACGAGCTGTCCATCTTCGCCTGCCCGAACGACCCCAGACGCTGCACGATGTCGCTGTCGGTGCTGTGCTCGGTCCAGGCGTCGATGGTCCCGGCAAAGCGCAGCGAGAAGTGGAGGTATTCGTCGAGCCACTGACGGAATTCGGTGTCGTCCGATGCCATCGGGTCGATCCGCACGATCCGATCGGCGAAATCGACTGTCGATGCGATGGCTTCGGTACTCAGCGCGACCAGGAGGTCCTGCTTCTCGCTGAAGTACTTGTAGAACGTGCCGCGGGCGAGGCCTGCCTGTTCGATGATGTCGTCGACGCTCGTGCGGTGGTAGCCCCGCTCACGAAACTGGACGGCACCCGCATCCATCAGCGACTGCACCGTTCTGATCGCGCGCTTGCTCAATCCGGCGGTGCGATCTTGCGTGGTGAGTCCCGCTACCTCGGGCATCGGAGGGACATCTATGGATTCGTGCCCCACAGCGCTGAGCCCCAATCCGCTCAGCACCGAGTCGGGCGTATCGGGGAACAGCATGAGCTGCAGGAAGACCGACACTGAGTCGACGACCGGCTGTGTGTCGCGGCCGTAAGCGCGGTCGGTGTGAATGAACAGGTTCATCCTGTGCACGACCGCTGTCATCGTCGCGGCAGCGGCGTCGGCGTCCATGCCGACCAGTCCGGAGGACACCAGACGATCGGCGATTCGGTGGTTGTATCCGCCGACGAATCGGTTGATCTCCGGACGTACCGCGGTGTCCGAGGACGCGACCCCCGTCCACTGCACGAACATGGTGGAGTACTTCTCGAAAACCCAGCTCCATTCGCCGAGCCACCAGTTCAGGTTGTCGAACCCCACGTCTGTGGGACCCAGCGGCCCGATCCGACGCGCGACGCGGAAGAGGGCGCGGCCGCACTCCTCGAGTAGTTCGAGAAAGATCGCGTCCTTGCCGGGAAAGTACTGGTACAAGGTGGCGCGAGAGATTCCCGCACCCTTCGCGATGGTATCGACCGAGGTGTTGAAGAATCCGACCTCGCCGAACAACTCGAGTGACACATCCACGATTTTGCTGCGCGTGTTCGCGCCCCGGGTCCCCACGTCAGGACTCGATGGGCCATAGCTTGCGCGACGGGTTATCGGATTATCTGACATCGATGAACAGCCTATGATGAGATGGCCCCGCATAGCGAACCGACGCCACGGTGTGTGTGCCTGGATTACGCGCCGATGTCGACCCGAAATTCGGCGGTGCCAGTGATCGCCGCGCCACCGGTCTGACGTGTACAGGTCAGCGCAACGGTGACGAGCTGCTTTCCGTCGGGGGTCGGCTCGGTGTCGGTGACCTCGCCTGTGCAGGTCAGAATGTCCCCGGGCCACACTTGTTCTTTGAACCGCACACTGAACCGACGAAGGTTGGTCGCGCCCAGCCAGTCGGTGGCGAACGTGGCCAGGAGTGCGGACTGATGCATTCCTTGGGAGAACACCGACGGATTTCCTGCTGCTCGGGCGATGGTGTCGTCATAGTGCATCGGGTTCAGATCACCTGACGCGCCGGAGTATCGAACGAACATCTGGGTGGTCAGCGGGCCGAAAGCGCGGGGCGGCGCTGTGGTTCCGACCGTGATTCGCGCGGCGGTCTCGGTCATTTCGACTCACCTCGGGCGGCTGTCTGGATGAACGTGGCACGTGCCTCGGCGATCAACGCGCCCTCGGGGGAGCGGAACTCGGTGGCGACGACGGCGAAGGTCATCTCGCCGCCCCGCTTGCCGGGCTTGGTGTATCGGTCCAGAACTCGTTCCTGCGCAACGAGTTTGTCACCGGCTCGGGGGAGTTCGCCGTGGAAGATGTACTCCTGCTCGCCGTGCAGTAGTCGTTTGCGCTCGAATCCCACTGTTATACGTGCGCCCGGCGGTGCCCACTGCACGGCATTGACCAGAAATGTCGGCGGAACAACGGCTTCGGGTCCCTGGTAGGCCGCATTGTCCGACTGCATCGCGGCCGCGAACTCGCGGATCTTGCCGCGTTCGATGAATACTTCCCAGCTATCGCCCACCGTGCCGACCGGTGCGGGAGTGGGGGACTCGGTCGTCATGGCCAGGCGTCTCCTCTGCTGAAGGCGATCGGTGCGGTAGCGATCGACGAGCGCGACCGCCGTCGCGGGATAACTGCGAGCGGTGGTTTCCTCGAGGCCGTCGCGAATGAGCAGCAGGGCAAGACGATTGGTGATCAGAGCGAGTACCACCGCAGCCAGTAGCTGGAAGTAGGAGATGTCGCCGATGAGTCGACCACCGAAGCTCAGGTAACGGCGCACTGTTTCCTCGTCGTCGGGAACTCCTGGCATTCTGGTGAAGCCGAGCGCTTCGCACAGATAACGCTCGAACATCAACCACCATCCGAGGTCGATGTCCGCCGGACCGGTCGACGCTGTCTCCCAGTCGTAGAGTGCTGACACCGACAGATCCTCGGCGAAGGACATGTTGCCTACCCGGGCGTCTCCCCAGACCACGGTCTCGGCATCGGTGTGTGGCGCGTGGTCGAGTAACTCCGTCATCGCTGATGCGAGTTCCTCGGTGCCCACGAGGAGATCGTCGCGACGCTGTTCGTACCAGCGCCGCACGTTCTCGACGTAGCGCTCGAGTGGTGTCGCGCCGGTGTCGGGTCCGCGCAGGAAAGCGAGATCGTCGGCATCGTCGATCCGGTGCACCGCAACCAGTGCACGTAATGCGTTGTCGCACATTACTTTCCGCTGATCAGCGGTGAGCTCGGCGGTCCAGCCGCGTTTGTGCCAGCTCGGGACGTCCGACGGCGTGCGGCCGTCGACCCGCTCCATCAGATAGAACGGCGCGCCGAGCACCGTCGAGTCTCGTTCGATGAGAACGATCGTCGGCGTCGACACACCGGGGTGGCGACCCAGTATCCGCATCACCTCGGCCTGCCGGACCGCGTCGGGCTCGGTGAAAAGTTGATGGTCGGCAGCCTGCAATCTCAGCACCAGGTCGCGGCGGATGCGCACACCGGCGGCATCGGTCCACGACGCGGTGAAGAACACTGTTTTTCCGGAGTAGCCGGCGTCCGGTGCGGAGAACTCGGATATCTCGAAGTCGGCGTGAGCGGCCGCCGTCAATCGGTCGGGCAACCACTGTTCGAGTATGGCGCGGACATCGCCCGCGAGTTGCCCTCGTGTCGCCGTGTAACCCATGTGCTCCCTCGACTCCGAACGTCAGTTGCGGCATATGGCCTCCGGGCCGACACGTGATCGCAACCGCCCACCGGTTCCCGACTATTGCAGAAGTATGTGACCAATACTGTCAGAATAGACGAATGAATCACCAAGGATCCACCCGCGAGGCAGCGCTGAGCGACCAGTCGACCGCCGCATCCGCACCGACAGACTTGGCGTTGGGCGGCTACGCGCTGCCCGGTCGCGTACCCGATCCGCGACCGGCGATCGCGCAGGCCATCGCGGCGCAGCGTCTGGGCATGAGCACTGTGTGGCTCAGTGAACGCTGGGGAACCAAGGATTTCGGCGTGCTCGCGGGCGCGTTCAGTCAGGTCACGAGCACGATCAAGATCGGTGCGGGCATAACGCATTTTCAGTCTCGACACCCTGCCCTGCTCGCGTCGTTGGCGATGACTGCGCAGGGACTGTCGGATGGTCGCGTCGTACTCGGCATCGGTCGGTCGGTCGACAAGATGTGGAGCGCGGTGGGGCTGCCGAAGTCGACCAACGCATCCATCGTCGATTCCGTCGACATCTTTCGTCGGCTGTGTCGTGGCGAGCGGGTGAAGTACGACGGACCTGCGGGAACATACCCATCGTTGCGCTTGACCGACGTGCCGGAGGCACCTGTTCCACCGTTGGTGTTCGCCGCCATCGGATCCAAGGGGCTCGAACTCGCCGGCCGCCACTTCGACGGGGTCTTGCTGCATCCTTTCCTGACGCCGGAGGCCGTTCGTCGCTCGGCAGATGTGGTGCGTGCTGCCGCGACCGCCGTGGGGCGGGACCCGAAGTCGGTGCGGATCTACGCCACCGTCATCGTGGCGTCCGGGTTGTCCGCGGAGGAGGAAGCAGCCGTCGTCGGTGGTCGTGCGGTGTCCTACTACCAAATTCCTACTTTCGGCGAGCAGTTGGCGACGGCGAACGGCTGGGATGTGCAGCGGCTCGCCGACATTCGTGACCATCCACTCCTGGCCGGTGTTCGCGGCGCGGCCGATTCGGTACTCGAGCGCGATCAGCTGGTCGAGGTCGCTCGTGTGCTGCCCGAGCAGTGGGTTCGTGGTGCTGCGGCGTTGGGGACTCCGAGCGAATGCTGGGCGATGTTCGAGCGGTATCGCGACTCGGGCGCGGACGAGCTGGTTCTGCACGGCAGCACCCCGGATCAACTCGAAGACGTTGTCGGCGCCCGTCCTGGGGCGACCCTTGCCGTAAAGTGACATTACTGCCAGAATCGAGGTTCGGTGGCTGCTGTAGGTGCCACCGTGGCCGACTGAGAGGTATCGCAAGTGCACGACTACGACGGCGCCTACATCAGCGGCAAATGGCGGGCAGGTACCGGTGAACGGATAGCGGTGTGTTCTCCCGCGGACGGCTCCGTCCTGGGCCACGTCACCGCCGCGACCACAGACGACGTCGACGCCGCGGTCGACGCGGCGCGCCAGGCGGGGACCACCGGGCCGTGGACACGGACCACTCCGGCCGAGCGTGCCGTCGCGATCGGTCGATTGGCCGACGAGATCCAGGCACGCTCGAGTGTCTTGGCTGATGTCGTGTCCGCGGAGGTGGGATCACCGCGAAAGTGGGCCTCGTTCGGCCAAATCGGCGTGACCGTCGGTGTGTTGCGAACCTACGAGAAGATCACCGAAGACTTCGTTTTCGAGGAAACCCGTCCCTCCGCCGTGGGCGGGCAGGTACTGGTGCAGCGGCTTCCGGTGGGCGTGGTCGGTGCGATTCTTCCGTGGAACGCACCGTTGTTCACCGCCGCGCTCAAGCTCGCGCCCGCGCTCGCCGCTGGCTGCACCGTAGTGTTCAAACCATCCCCCGAAGCTCCTCTCGCCCTGTCGATGCTCACCGAGGCCATCGAGGCAGCGGGCCTGCCCGACGGCGTGATCAACATCGTCTCCGGCGACATCGAGACAGGCGAAGCGCTGGTGTCGCACCCCGGTGTCGACAAGATCAGCTTCACCGGATCCACCGCGGCGGGCAAGAGGATCGGTGCGGCCTGTGCAGCGGATGTTCGTCGGTGTGTCCTGGAACTGGGCGGTAAATCCGCGGCCGTCGTGTTGGACGATGTGGTCCTCGATGACGAAACGGTCGGTGGGCTCGTGACCGGTGTGATGGCCAACAATGGCCAGATCTGCGTCGCTCAGACTCGCATTCTGGTTTCCGAATCCCGGTACGACGAAGTGGTCGACGCTCTGGGAGCCGCTGTAGGACGGCTGAAGGTCGGCGATCCCGCCGATCGAGCGACGCAGGTCGGCCCGGTCATCAATCGTGCTGCACGCGACCGCATAGAGAACGTTGTCGCTCGAGCACGATCGGACGGTGCGCGCGTAGTCACCGGCGGCGTCCGACCGGAGGGGCTGGATTCGGGATGGTTCGTCGCGCCGACGATCGTCGCCGATGTCGACAATCGTGCCGAGATCGCCCGGGCGGAACTGTTCGGTCCGGTGGCGGTGGTGATCGCCTATCGAGACGACGACGACGCCGTGGCACAGGCCAACGATTCCGACTACGGACTCGCCGCGGCAGTGTGGTCGGCCGATCGTGCGCGCGCTGCGCGGGTCGCGGCACGACTGCGCGTCGGATCGGTGTCCATCAACTCTGCGGGGCCCATCGATTTCGGATCTCCCTTCGGAGGATTCAAGCAGTCTGGCATCGGCCGCGAGGGCGGTCCCGAAGGGATCGACGGCTTCGTCGAGCCTCGATCGATCATTCTCTGATTCACCTCACCTTTTCGTTGGAAGGACATTCATGCAGACCCAGGCAGCCGTTCTGTGGGAACGCAATTCGCCCTGGTCGATCGAGACGATCGAACTCGATGCGCCGAAGGAACAGGAAGTGCTCGTCGAGTTGCACGCGTCAGGAATGTGTCACTCGGACGAGCACATAGTGACCGGTGACATGCCGTTCGCATTGCCCTGCATCGGTGGACACGAAGGTGCGGGCATCGTGAAAGCGGTGGGCTCGCACGTCTCGTGGATCGAGCCGGGCGACCATGTCGTATTCAGTTTCATCCCGTCCTGCGGACGGTGTCCCTCGTGTTCGACAGGACATCAGAACCTGTGCGATCTCGGTGCGAAGATCTACAGCGGCAAGCAGATTCAGGACGGGACAGCGCGCCACCACATCCGGGAGCACGATCTCGCGCTGGCCTGTGGTATCGGCTCCTTCGCCGAACACACCGTCGTGAACGAAGCGAGCTGCATCAAGATCGAACCGCACCACCCGCTGGACCGCGCGTGCCTGCTGGGATGCGGGTTCATCACCGGATGGGGATCCGCGGTCTACACCGCGGACGTCCGGCCCGGTGAAACCGTGGTCGTGGCCGGTGTCGGTGGCATCGGCGCCGCGGCGATCCAGGGTGCGAGACTGGCCGGTGCGCGCACGATCACGGCGATCGACCCGAACGAGTTCAAGCGGGAGATGGCGCTGAAGATGGGTGCCACTCATGTCGCGGCATCCTGGGAAGAGGCCAAAGCTGTTGTCGCAGAGGCTACCTGGCATCGCGGTGCGGACAAGTTCATCACCGCCATGGGCGTCGGTGAAGGTGCGCTGGTATCGAAGGCCCTCGCGATGATCGCCAAGCGTGGCCGGTTGGTCGTCACCAACATCCATCCCATGCTCGAGCGTGAGGTGTCCGCGAATCTGATGGATCTCACATTGCAGGAAAAGCAGATCGTGGGAAGTCTCTATGGTTCGGCGAACCCCCGTGGCGACATTCCGAAGGTTCTCGAGCTGTGGGGTTCGGGTTCGGTCGACCTCGACGCGATGGTCACTCGGACCTACCCGCTCGAGAAGGTCAATGACGGATACGACGACATGCGTGCCGGCCGTAACATCCGCGGCGTTCTCAGTTACACCGCTGCGGAGACATCCGCGGCGTAGTCGAAACCGGACTCGTGAGCCCCTGCCGCTGCTCTGTCGGAAGCCGCAGGGCTCTTCGGTTGTGTCCCGCCGTCGCTGCGACTCGGTGAACCTTCAGCGGAAACACAGAGCGGGAGAGGTCGTCGCCGCGAACCCGCCCGGATCACAGCACGTCTGCCGACACCACCGGACCCACGGCGATGAGCCCGTCCGCTCCGACCACCTGAAGTACGTGCGTGCCCGGATCACGAGGCCGACAGTCCTGGTGAGCACGGTCGACGCGACGAACAGGTGCACGCGCCGCTGGTCGCCCCGATATCGTCTGTCATCACCGGAGGTGACCTGAGGATGGTTGTCGATATCAGGGCGGCCGGGCGGAGTCCGAACATGTTCCGATCAGCGCCGGTTGTATGTCACGGCACGGGTGGGGGCGTCGGCGGCTGTCAGAGGACCGCTCCGCTCACCTTGAGTTCGACGATCTCGTCCATCGACAGTCCGATCTCCTCGAGTACCTGATCGGTATGTTCGCCGTGTTCGGGCGCGCGCTTGACGTCACCGGGCTTCTCGTCGAATTGCACTGGCGCCGAGACGAGTTTGAAGTCGGTTCCGTTGGCATCGGTGACGTCGGCGATATAGTCGTTGGCTTCGACCTGAGGGTCGGTGACCACCTCGCGAGGAGTCTGTACGACCGACCACGAACCATCGATGTCCTTCAGCGCGAACCGCCATTCCTCCAGGCTCTTCCTGGCGAAACCCGCGGCGAGCACTTCGACGAGCGCGAGGTGGTTCTGCCCGCGCAGTGCGTGGCTGGCGAACCGTGGATCGTCGATCAGTTCCGGACGCTCGAGCACGCGCATGAGTTCCGGGAAGTATCGGTCGGATTCGAGCATGACGATCGCGATCGATCGGCCGTCGGCGGTGCGATAGCTGTTGACGAGCGGGTTCGCCGCGGTCGTGGGAACGGTCTTCGGGTATCGATCGAGTCCGAACGCGTGCGAGCCTGCGATCGTCGCTCCCATTGCCCATGCGCCGAGCGCGAGCAGGGAACCGTCGACAGTCAGTGCCTCGCCGGTGCGTTCACGATGAAACAGGGCCGAGGAGATCGCCCCCGCGAGTGTCAGGCCGCCGAGGGTGTCTCCGAATGCCGGTCCCGGCATGGTGACCGCGTATCCCAGCTCGTCGGGGCTGACATTGTCGGCGGCGCCGCTGCGGGCCCAGAACGAGGTCATGTCGTACCCGCCACGTTCGGCCTCCTCGCCCCGCTGCCCGGCTGCCGATCCACGGACGTAGATGATCTTGTCGTTGTGTGCGCGTACGTCCTCGACATCGATGCGGAGTTTCCTACGGGCGCCGGGGCGGAAGTTGGTGAGGAAGACGTCCGCGGTGGCGACGATCTTCATCAACAGGTCGCGGCCCTCCTCGGTCTTCAAATCCAGTGCGACGCTGCGCTTTCCGCGATTGGGCAGTTCGAACATATGGTTCACGCCACCGGCGGGGATGAGCCCGGAGCTGACCAGGCCACGCTGCGGGTCCCCGGTCTCGGGATGCTCGATCTTCAGCACGTCAGCGCCCCATTCGGTCAGGATCGCGCCTGCCACCGGTACATAGGTCCACGCCGCGACCTCGACGACTCGGATTCCGTTCATTACACCGACCACGAGAGAGCATCCTTTCGAAAGAGCTGGAGCAGTGGATCGGAACGCGTGCGCGCAGGCGCCGTGGGCTGTTCGGATGCCAGCTGCTGAGAAGCATCTGACTTAGTGTACATAACAGATCCGGCTGTATGTGGTCACGGTCACAAGGGTTCGATGCATCGTCGTCGCGAGGGCGGGTAAAGCCGGAGGGCCGATGGCAATTGCGCAACGTGAGCTGGATACGCAACGTGAGCTGGATATATGCCAGCCTTGCTGCGATGTGGCGGGTGGGGTTCGAGTCAACGGTGTGGCGAAGAGTGGTGCTTTTTCGTGTCAGGCGCCCGCGCGAGAGCTAGTATCGCGACGCGTGGCCCCTGCGTAAGCGGAGCGCTGTATCTGACGTTGTTATGCATATTGCGGCGGGTTATCCCGCAGGGCGCGCTTTCGGGTGTGCGGCTGACGACCTCTCGCACCTGAATGTGTACACACATGTCAGAGTATGCGGCTTTGATGTGGGTTCTACTCGACACTAAAGCCAGTCATGTGCGGTGATGTTCGGGTACTTACATGACACGACCATCAGATGTTAGTCTTCGTCCACGGTGACCGGAATCACTCGCAGCCTCGAGGGTGGCATGGATCATCAGCCGCGTCGGCACCGAACAGAAGGCAGTTGGAGGATGTACATGTCAAACGATTCGGGTCGAGTGCTCCCCGACGTGACCGAAGAGTCCCGTGCGTTCTGGACCGGTGGATTCGACGGCGAACTCCGCATCACCCGGTGCCGAGCGTGCAGAGGGTGGATCCATCCACCCGTCGGGGCCTGCTGGCGTTGCCGCAGTCTCGACGTCGCCCCCGAGGTCGCGTCGGGTAGAGGCAAGGTCGCGGCGTTCACCGTCAACCATCACCCATGGCTGCCGGCATTCCCTCCGCCGTATGTGATCGCGGCCGTCGAACTGGATGACCAACCGGACGTTCGCCTCACCACCTGCTTGGTCGAGGTCGACATCGACTCGGTCGACATCGGTATGGCGGTCGAAGTCGTTTTCGAGGAGCACGACGACGTGGCAATTCCTTTCTTCCGGCCGGTGACGGCATGACCTTCGTGGACAACCGTGCGGTGATCACGGGTATCGGACAGTCTCAGATCGGTCGTCGAATCGGCCGGACCGGAATCGCTCTCGCCCTCGAGGCTTCGGCGCGTGCGGTGGAGCACGCCGGTTTGTCGTTCGACGACATCGACGGGGTGGCCAGCTACCCCGGCCCGGTAGCGGCGGAGAGCGGGTTCGTCGGAGCGACCACCCATGACGTGCGCGACGCCTTCGGACTCGAAACGCGGTGGCATGTCAGCGGCGTCGAGACTTCGGGTCAGATCGGTACCTTGCTCGACGCGGCAGCGGCGGTGGCGTCGGGGCGGGCCGACCACGTGCTCTGTTTCCGCTCGGTCTGGGAGGCGACCGCTCAGGCGTCGGGACGCGCAGCCGCACTGACCTCGAAAATGGCCCGCGCGTCCGGGCATTCGGAGTTCCGGATGCCCTTCGGCGCGGCTTCACCGGCGAACTGGATCGGAATGTTCGCCCAACGGTATATGTGGGAGTTCGGGCTGACCAGGGAACAGCTGGGCAAGATCGTCATCAACAGTCGCCGCAACGCGGGGTTGAACCCCAATGCCATCTACCGCACTCCGATGACGATGGAGGACTACCTCGGCGCGCGCATGATCTCCACCCCGCTGGGCCTCTACGACTGCGATGTGCCTTGTGACGGCGCCACTGCCATTATCGTCTCGCGCCGCGAGGCATCGAAGGGCCTGAAGAACACACCGATCGCCATCGAGGCGGCCGGTGCGGGTCTCTACCAGCGCCACAACTGGGATCAGCGCGCCGACTTCACCACTACCGCGCCGTTCGACGCTGCCGCCTCGATGTGGGCGACCACCGATCTGACGCCGAACAACGTCGATTTCGCCACGCTCTACGACGGTTTCAGTTATTTGACCCTGCAATGGATCGAGGCGTTCGGGTTCGCCGACCACGGCAAAGTCGGTCAGTTCCTCGACAACGAGGAGCGCTACCGACTCGACGGCGCCCTGCCGATCAACCCGCACGGCGGACAGTTGTCGGCCGGTCGACTGCACGGTTACGGATTCCTGCACGAGGCTTGCGTCCAACTATGGGGCGAGGGCGGAGATCGACAGATCCCCAGGGACGTGGAGATCGCGGCGGTGGGAGTCGGCGGCGGACCCGAGGCCGGTTGCCTGTTGCTACGGAGGGACAGCTGATGACCGCCATCCCCGAGCCGTCGCCCGATCCCGCGGCGGGTACAGCGAAGACCGAACGGCCGCATCCGCTCTCACGCAAGAAGCGGTTCCGCGGCGGCCGCAAGTGGCGCGCGCTGAGGTCCAACGGTGCGGCGATGGTATCGCTGGCATTTCTGGTGCTGTTGGTGCTCGTCGCTGTTTTCGGGGTATTGCTGATGACGCACGACCCCAACGCCCAGGCGCTGGGTGAACGACTGCAAGGGCCGAGTGGAGAGCATTGGTTCGGTACCGATGGCTACGGGCGTGACACGTTCAGTCGGCTGGTCGATGCCACGCAGATCGCGGTGTTGGCGATAGTGCAGGCGATGGCCTTGGCATCCGTGGTCGGTATCCCGTTCGGGCTTCTGGCCGGCTTGGTCGGCGGACCTGTCGACGCGGTGCTCAGTCGGATCGCGGAAGCATTGCTCGCGCTTCCGCCGCTGATCCTGGCCCTCGCCGTCGTCAGTGTCCTGGGGCCGGGTTTGACCAATGCCATGATCGCCGTCGGATTGCTGCTGGCTCCCCGACTGTTCCGTGTGGCCAGATCCGAAGCGCAGGCGGTGGCGGGCGAGTCCTACATCGAAGCGTGCCGCAGCGTGGGGTGCTCGAACTTCCGCTTGCTGTGGCGCCATGTTCTGCCGAATGCCAGCTCCGCGTTGATGATTCAGCTGACCTTCGGCGCCGGAATCGTGATCATCGTCGAGGCCAGTCTGAGCTTCCTCGGCCTCGGCGTGGAATCGCCGCAGGCGAGCTGGGGATCGATGCTGCAAGACGCATTCCAGAACGTCAATGCCTCACCCAGCTTCATGATCGTGCCGACGGTGGCGATCGTGCTGACCGTGCTCGCCCTTTCCACCTTCGGAGACGGTATGCGCGATGCTTTCGAAGGACGTGGCGCACATGGCTGACAACATCACGACGAACTCGCCCGGGACACCGGATACATTGCGCGGCAGCGGTTCCGACGCATGCATCGGTGGGGTTGTGCTCGAGGTCTCGAACCTGTGTATCGAGTTCAAGACCGAGCACGGATGGTCGACGGTTGTCGACCATCTCGATCTCACCCTCCGTCGTGGTGAAACCTTGGGTTTGGTGGGTGAGTCCGGTTCCGGCAAGACGGTGACGTCACTGGCGATCATGGGCTTGCTCAGCGGGCCACGGGTGAAGATCACCGGATCGGTCCAGCTCGAAGGCCGCGAACTGGTCGGGCTGAGCAATCGTGAGATGAATGCGCTGCGCGGCAAAGACATCGGGATGATCTTCCAGGAGCCGCGTCGATCGCTCAATCCGGCGTTCACCGTCGGAGACCAGATCGCCGAAGTCGTCCGTCGGCACAGTGACGGTGTCGGTAGAGGTCAGGCGTGGGCCCGCGCGGTCGAGATGCTCGAACTCGTCGGGATCCCCGATGCGGCCGCTCGCGCGCACGAGTACCCGCACCAGTTCAGTGGCGGGATGTGCCAGCGGGTCATGCTGGCCATGGCGGTGGCCTGCGAACCGGTGGTGCTCATCGCCGACGAGCCGACGACCGCATTGGATGTGACGGTCCAGGCTCAGGTGCTCGAACTGCTCACCGAACTCCAGGGACGGATGGGGCTGGGCATCCTGTTCATCACCCACGACCTCGGTGTCGTCGCCGAGACCTGCGACCGTGTCTCGGTGCTGTACGGGGGGCAGGTAATGGAGAGCACCGGAGCCGAGGAACTCTTCTACGACCCGCAGCACCCCTATACCGAAGGTCTGCTGGCATCGACTCCGGACGCTCAGGTGCGTGCCGAGCGTCTGTACGCGATTCCCGGAACTGTTCCGGCAGCCTGGAATTGGCCCGAGGGCTGCCGTTTTCACCCTCGCTGTAGCTATGCGCAGGCCGGACTTTGTGACAGCGGAGCGGTCTCGTTGACCGGTGCCGACGTGCACCGGGTCCGCTGCGCGCGGGCCGACGCGCTCGCGTTGGAAGGAATCAAGAGATGACCACCGTTCTCGAAGTCGACAACATCGTCAAGTCGTTCGTCAAGAAGCGCAACGTGTTCGGTATCGCGACCGAGCGCACGCACGCGGTCAAAGACGTTTCCTTCACAGTGGAGAAAGGTCGCACTCGCGCGATCGTCGGCGAGAGCGGTGCGGGGAAGTCCACGATCGGCCGAATGGCGTTGCGACTGGAGACGCCCGACACCGGCGCGATCAGACTGTTCGGTAACGACATTCTGCAGATGTCGTCGAAAAACGTTCGGCGACTGCGGCGTCGGGCCACCATGATCTTCCAGGATCCGTTCAACTCCCTCGATCCCCGCATGCTCGTCGGGCAGTCCGTAGCGGAACCCCTGACGCTGCATACCGATCTGCGGGGTCGGGAACGCGAGAACAAGGTGGCAGAACTGCTCGAGCGGGTGGGACTGCGAGTCGACCAGATGGAGAAGTATCCGCACGAGTTCTCCGGCGGACAACTGCAGCGGATCGCCATTGCCCGTGCACTCGCGACCGAGCCCGAGCTCATCATCTGCGACGAGCCCGTCGCCGCGCTCGATGTCTCTATCCAGGCTCAGGTCCTCAATCTTCTGCAGGACCTGCAGCAGGAGCGCCAGATCAGTTACCTCTTCATCTCCCACGACCTGGCTCTGGTGAAGATGTTCGCTCACGACGTGACCGTCATGCGTCGCGGTGAAATCGTCGAGTCCGGTTCTACCGAGCGGATATTCGAGGACCCGAAGGATGCCTACACCAAGGATCTGCTGTCCGCGATTCCGGTGATGAATCCACGAAAACGCGCCGCGCGCCGTGCATTGGCGGCGTCATGACGAAGTTGTCTCTTACCACCACACTGCACGCGACCGAGGAGTCGGGTCCATGCTCAAGCTAGTCTCCAGCCGCATTCTTGCGTCGGTACCGTTGCTGCTTCTGGTGGCTTTTCTGTCCTTCGCCCTGCTCGAATTGGCAAACCGCGGTACCGATCCGGCGGCTCGTATCGCCGGTGACGGTGCGAGCCCGGAGCAGATCGAAATGATCCGCCAGAATCTCCATCTCGACTCGCCCATGATCGTCCGATATGTGGAGTGGGTGGGCAAAGCTGTCACCGGTGATCTGGGAACATCCCTCTACAGTGGTCAGGCCGTGACCGATGCTCTCATGGAGCGGGTCTGGATTACCGGGTCCCTGGCTCTGTGGGCGATCATCTTGACCGTAGTCATCGGGATTCCGCTCGGTGTGTGGGCAGCGGTGAAACAGGGGTCGATCGTCGACCGGGCGGTGACTACTGTTGCAGCACTGCTGATGTCGGTTCCACCGTTTGTGCTCGGACTGCTGCTGGTCATCACATTCGCCATCACCAGAACGTGGCTACCGGCCACCGGTTACGTGACGATCGCCGATGGCGGAATCATCGAATGGGCACGGCACCTCATTCTGCCGGGTATCGCGCTCGCCGCGGTGTCGGCGGCCGAGTTGGCCCGTCAGACACGCGGTTCGATCGTCGATGCGATGAACAAGGACTACGTGCGCACCTCGCGGGCGAAGGGTCTCAGCGCACGCAGCGTCCTGTGGAAGCACACGATGAAGAACGCCGCGATCTCCATCGTCACTGTGCTGGGTATGCAGATGGGACGCATCCTCGGTGGTGCCGTCACGGTCGAATTCGTCTTCGCCATATCCGGATTGGGAATGCTCGGTTACACCGCCGTGGTGCAACGTGACCTGCCGATGGTGCAGGGGGTGGTCATCATCAGTGCGTTGGTAGTGCTCGTCTGCAACCTGTTGGTCGACATGTCGTACGGCTACCTCAATCCCAAGATCAGAAAGTAGCCGATCGAATCCGCTCCACTCCGGCGACAATTCGGCCTTTGCCCTGCGAAAAAGGAACAGACACAGTCATGAAGGTTCACAACCGAACTCGGTTCGGCTTACAGGTTTTGGTAAGTCTGGTAATGGTTGCCGCGGTCACCGCGGCCTGCGGTGGCGGTGGTACTTCGTCGACCGCCGACGGGCGGGGCGCCGACCCGAGCAAAGTCAATCTCAATGCCACGCTGCGGTACGCGTGGACGGTGGGACCGAACAATCTCGACCCGCACCAGTCGGCGAACTATCAGATCGATTTCAATTACCTTTCGCCCGTGTACGACCGACTCACACAGGCGGTCGCGGGACCGGCGATCGCGCCGATGTTGGCCCAATCGTGGGCGTTCGCGCCGGACGGCAGGTCCGCGGATTTCAAGTTGCGCACCGACGCGAAGTTCCACGACGGTACCCCCGTCAACGCCGCCGCCGTGGTGAAGAGCCTGCAACGAGCGACTGATCCGACGCGTGCCCGTGCGGCGGGCGCGCTGACGTTGATCACCGGCATCCAAGAGATCGACCCCACCACTGTCAGGATCTCGACGTCTCGTCCCGCGGTCGACCTACCGGCAGCGCTGTCGAGCACCGTCGCCGCGATCATCAATCCTGCCGCAATCGACGGCAACGTAGACCTGTCGGTGGAAACGGCAGGATCGGGGCCGTACGTCGTGGACGAGGTTCGCCGTGGCGACCGCATCACCTACAGCCGTTTCGACGGATACTGGGATCCGGAGGCGCAGAAGGCTGCGAAGCTCGAGATCATCGGTATCACCGACGACAACGCGCGGCTCAATGCGTTCCGTAGCGGACAGATCGACGTCATGCTGGCGAAGGCCGGGCAGGCCGATGATTTGAACACCCTCCTGCGCCTGCCGCAGTATCGACTCCACAGTTTCCCGGCCGCTCAGTACTATGCGGTGCAACTCGACATCGGCCAGCCGGGTCTCCAAGATCCGCGAGTCCGTCAGGCGCTCAATTTCGCCATCGATCGTAACGGAATCAACGGAGCTCTCCTGAAAGATCAGTGCGCACCGATTTCGCAGCCGATCGCGCCGGGGATCGAAGGAACCGATCAAGAATCCGACGGCCGATACACCTACGACCCGGACAAGGCGCGTCAACTCCTCGCCGAGGCCAAAGCGCCGGCAGATCTACGGCTGAAGGTGATCACTGTCGCCGGTCTCTCTCCGCAACAGGAGATGGCGACCGCTATCCAGGCGCAGTTGGCCGAGGTCGGTGTCGGACTGGACATCGTCCCGCTGTCGACTGCCGATGCGCAGTTGCGAATGGGCACGGGCAAATACGCGCTGCTCAACCCGCGGCTGACCTACCCCACACCCGCACAGTCGCTGCAGAGTAATTACCTCGTGCCGCTGCGGTTCCCGACTGCTCCTTCGCGGGAGTTCACCGACGCGGTCAACGCGAGTCTCGACCCGAACATCAGTGACCAGGAGCGGATCGGCCTGTACACCACCGCGTCGCGGATCGCGTCCAAGGATGCCTACGACGTGTTCATCTGTGGCATTCCGACGCAGGCTGCGTTCACGGACAAGGTGTTCGGTATCGACAAAGCCGGTCAAGGCGATTTCTCCGGCATTGTCGACACCCGGTACGTCGGAAAGACGTCGTAGACGATGAACACCGGCACAGTGGCCCGGGTGGCCGCGGTTTCGATCTGTCTGTTGATGCTGACGTCCTGTGGGACACCGGATCAGGCGCGGGAGGGGGCCCGGTCGGTCGATCGTGGAGCAACGCTGCGGGTGGCCGGAAACGTGGTCCCCAACAACCTGGATCCGCACCAGTCCGGGAACTATCAAATCGATTTTCCGTTCCTGTCTCCCGTGTACGACCGACTGACACAGGCGGTTGCGGGCCCCGCGATCGCGCCGATGGTGGCGCGATCGTGGGAGTTCGCACCCGATGGCTCGTCGGTGGATTTCTTCTTGCGAGACGATGTTTCGTTTCACAGCGGTGCGCCGGTCGACGCGGCCGCGGTCGTCGCCAGTCTCGACCGTGCCCGAGATCCCGCGCGATCGAGGGTGGCCGGTCGCTTCGACATGATCTCGAATGTCGAAGCGCTCGATACCTGGACGGTTCGCATCTCGACCAACCGGCCAGCAATCGACCTGTCATCCGCACTGTCCACCACCGAGGCGGCGATCGTCGATGTGGCGGCGATCGCCGCCGGATCCGATCCCGCCACTACCGATGTGGGTTCCGGGCCGTACGAGTTCGACGTGATCCGCCCGGGTGATCGCTTCACCTACACCCGGCACGAGGGGTACTGGGATCCGGAAGCGCAGAAATCGGCACGCCTCGAGCTGATCGGGTTGGCGGACGACAACGCGCGGCTCAACGCATTCCGGTCCGGCCAGGTCGACGCCATCAAGATCGATCCGGATCAGTTCGACGAGGCGCAGAACGTGCTGCGCCAGCGAGGATTCGAATTTCACCAGTATCCGGTCGTCCAGTCCTACGCCGTCCAACTCGACATCGGCACCCCCGGGCTGGAGGATCGTCGAGTCCGGCAGGCGTTGAACTATGCGATCGATCGCAAGGGAATCAATGACGCTCTGCTCGACGGCACCTGTCCGCCGCTGTCGCAGCCCCTTCCTGAGGGAGTCGTCGGCCACGACAACTCCAGAACCGAGTTGTACACCTTCGATCCGGACCGGGCTCGGCGGTTGCTCCGCGAAGCCAACGCGCCCGACGACCTGTCGATCGACCTGATCTTTGTCGCCGGCGCATCGCCACAGCAGGAGATGGCCACCGCTGTGCAGGCACAGTTGAGGGATGTGGGGGTCGATGTGCGGCTCCAGCCCATCCCGGCTGTGGATGCGCAGGCAACCTTTCAACGGGGCCACAAGGCACTGCTGAACTCACGGTTGGCCTACCCGCTGCCCGGGCAGTCGTTGCTGTTGAACTACATGGCCGCGTACCGCTTTCCGACACCGCCGTCCGCCGAGTTCTCCAACGCGGTGCTACGGAGCCTCGATCCCGCTGTGTCCGACGACGAGCGGACCGGATTGCTGACGCGTGCCTCTTCGGTTGCTGCCGACGACGCGTACGACGTCTATCTGTGCGGCGTTCCCACCATGGCGGCCTATTCGTCCCACACAGTCGGGATGGACACTCTTGGGCAGTCCGACTTCACCAGCATTTTCGATGTGCGGTACGCGGGTAAAACGTCACACTGAGGGCCGCACCACGGTGCGTTCGTCGATCCCGTTGCAGCAGAACGAGTCTGAGCATGACCGAAGCGGGATGCACACCCCTACGCGTCGACTGACCCGGAGGTCGAGGACCGTGCGATGTTCGACCGCGACGACGGCTATGGGGCTTAACGGTAATATGTACGAAGCGTCAGAAATATGACAAACACCGATGTCGGGGCAGGATCGAATAGTTCGATTCCATGGCAAACGGAACGTAATCAGCAGGTAGAGATCCACAAGCGTTGACCTTCGTGATGGCCATCACTACGATGACACTATGTCAGATTGACCGTTGTTCATGCCTCGGATGCTGACACATCGGATGGCGCGGCGCCCAAGAGCCGTCATCCAATTCACGTAGGGAGCCACAGTGCCGCTTCAGGACCATATGCAATTGATCTCGGTGGACGATCACCTCATCGAACCGCCGAACGTGTGGACGGATCGTCTGCCGAAGAAGTTCCATGCGGAGGGGCCGCGGATCATCGAGATGGATATGAGCAAGAGCGGCGGCGACGAAGGTCTGTCCAAGGTGCTGCTCGCGTCCGCACGTGGTGAAGGTGGTCGTGCAGCACAGGCCAAGGTCGCCCAGGTCTGGTCGTACGAAGGCAAGGTCTACCCCAACATCGGCCTCAATGCCGTCGCCGGCAAGAAGCCGCAGGAATACGGCATGGACCCGACCCGGTATTCGGACATGCTGCCCGGCTGCTACGACCCCAAGGCGCGTGTCGCCGACATGGACATCGACGGCGTTCAGGCTGCGTTGTGCTTCCCGTCGTTTCCGCGTTTCGCCGGAACAGTCTTCATCGACCACAAGGACAGTGAGCTCGCGCTGCTCTCGGTTCAGGCGTGGAACGACTTCCATCTCGACGAGTGGGCCGCCACCGCCCCCGATCGCTTCATCCCGCTCATCATTCTGCCGCTGTGGGATCCGCAGGAGGCGGCGAAAGAGATCTACCGTTGTCATGCCAAGGGCGCCAAGGCGATCACATTCCCGGAGAACACTGTCGGGCTCGGTCTGCCGTCCTTCTACACCGATCACTGGGACCCGGTCTTCCGCGCGGCCGAGGAGACGAAGATGCCGTTGTGCATGCACTTCGGATCTTCCGGCAAGGCTCCGATGACTTCACCCGAGGCGCCGATGGCTGTGATGATCGCGCTGTTCGGAACCAATTCGATGTACGCGACCGCCGATCTGTTGTTCTCGCCGGTGTTCTACAAGTTCCCCAACCTGAAGGTCGCTTTGTCCGAGGGTGGAATCGGTTGGATACCTTATCTTCTCGAGCGTATCGACCTCACGTGGGAGAAGCATCGCTGGTACCAGAATGTGAACAAGGAAGTGCGGCCGTCCGACATCTTCCGGAGGAACATCTACGGCTGCTTCATCGATGACCTCGAGGGTGTGTCGCGTCGGCACCAGATCGGCGTCGACAACATCACCTGGGAATGCGACTACCCGCACTCGGATTCGAACTGGCCCAACAGCCGTCGGTTCACCGAGAAGTTGCTTGCCGAGGTGCCGGACGACGAAGCGCACAAGATCGTCGAACTCAACGCGCGAAAGCTGTACCACTTCCCGCGTGTGAGCTGAAACGCCGATCGTCGACAGGGCGCCCCACGGGGCATTTCGCGGGGCAGCCCTTCGTCGTCGACCTAGCGATGCCCGGGACGTACGTCGATGATCGTCTTGCCGATCGACCGTCTTTGTGCGACCTCTTCGAGTGCCTCGCGGGTGTCGCGCAATGGATAGCGCGCGTGGATGGTCGGGCGGATGCGGCCGGTGCGCCACAGGTCGGCGAACTCCGCGCGGTCCCGAGAAGCACTGTCCGGGTCGTGCTGCGCGAAGGTTCGGATCTCGAGCCCCTTGATCACCGCGCCCTTGAGAAGTATCAGGTTCACCGGAATTCGGGGGATCTCGCCGCTTGCGTAGCCCAGGGTGACGAACGTCCCGCCCCAGCGTATTTCGCGCAGCGCGGGCTCGGAGTGGCGGCCGCCGACCGGGTCGATGACCGCATCGAGAGCGCCGGGGCCGACGGTGCCGCGCAACTTGTCGCGCAGATCCCCTGAGCTGTAGTCGATCGTGACACGGGCACCTTTGGATCTGGCGGCCTCGAGCTTGGCCGGAGATGACGCCGCCGCGACCACCTTCGCGCCCATCGCGGCGGCGATCTCGACGGCTGCGAGCCCGACGCCACCACCCGCTCCGAGGACCAGAACCGTGTTGCCCGAGGAGATTCGGGCAACCGAACGTAGCGCGTGATAGGCGGTGAGGTGGCAGACCCACGTCGCCGCCGCGGCAGCGAAGTCGAGGCCGTCCGGTATCGCAGTCGCCACCTCGGCGGGGGCGACGAGGTATTCGGCGAACGCACCCGGCGCCAGCACCGCGACTCGGTCTCCCATGACGAGGCCGTCGACGCCGTCACCGATGCCGCTCACGATGCCCGCGGCCTCGTGTCCGGGGATGTAGGGCAGTGGAGTCCGGGTCTGGTAGTTACCCGCGATCATCAGGGTGTCGGGAAAGTTCACGGCGGCCGCGTGCACCTCGACGAGGATCTCGCCGGGGCCGGGTGTGGGCACGTCGACGGTGTCGATCTCGATCGCGTCGGGGGTGCCGAGTCGGTGGATTCGGGCGGCCGACATCGTCGGTGCTCCTGTGCTGCCCATCGCGTGGGTCGGGCTCATCGTTTCCTCTCCTGTGAGCAGTCTGTGACTCCCCACCTGCGAATATGTGAAGGTTTCTCTCTAGAGTAATTGCGTTCTGCAAAATGAGTCATTATGTTCTGACTATGACCGATCAAGCAGTGACCACCCCGTCGTTGGACACCGAATCGCTGAGTCGATGGATGGACGCGCAAGGTCTCCCCGGTGCCGGTGAGCGTGCCCAGGCACGTTCCCTGACGGGCGGGTCGCAGAACGAACTCTTCGAGATCACCCGTGGCGGCGAGAAGATGGCACTTCGCCGACCCCCGAGTTACGGCGTCGAAGGTCGCGCGAAGGTCTTGATGCGGGAGGCCCGTCTGCTGAAAGGGCTTGCCGGAACGGATGTTCCGCACGCGGCGCTGCGCGGGGTCACCGATGACGAGTCGGTGATCGGCAGCCCGTTCTACCTGATGGATCTCGTCGACGGCTGGAGCCCGATGGGCGCCGGCTGGATCGCGCCCTTCGATACCGACCTCGACGCCCGTGGCGGACTGGCGATCCAGCTGGTGGACGGCGCGGCGAAGATGGCGCGTGTGGACTGGAAGGCCCGCGGTCTCGAGGGTTTCGGCAAGCCGGAAGGATTTCTCGAACGGCAAGTCGATCGCTGGCTCTCGCACCTGTCCGGCTTCAAGTTTCGTGAACTACCTGGTCTGGACGAGACGGCGAAGTGGCTCAGTGAGCACATCCCGTCCACCTTCGAACCGGGAATCATGCACGGCGATTACCAGTTCGCCAACGTGATGTACCGTCACGGGAAGCCCGCCGAACTCGCCGCGATCATCGACTGGGAGATGGCGACGATCGGTGATCCCTTGCTGGACCTCGGCTGGGTCCTCGTCGGCTGGCCGCCCGAGGGCGACGCGATGAAACACGCCCGCTACCTCGACTACGCCGGGATGCCGTCCCGTGCGGCGATGCTCGAGCACTATGCGACGGTCAGCGGACGCGACGTGTCCGCCGTGGACTACTACGTCATCCTCGCTCGATTCAAGCTCGCCATCGTGCTCGAGGCCAGCGTCGCTCGGCACGCCAAAGGCGAGGCGGACGAGCGCGTCGCGCGGTTCGGACCCATCGCACTCGAACTGATGGAGTTCGCCGCATCGTTGTCGCGGACCACCTCGTACCGCTGAGTCGAACTTTTTCTGGTAATCGCAAACGAGGAGTTATTCATGGCATGGGATTTCGAGACCGACCCCGAGTTTCAGAAGAAACTGGACTGGGCGGCTCAGTTCGTTCGCGACGAGATCGAGCCACTCGATCTGGTGTGGCCACACGACAATTACAAACCACTCGACGACGAACATCGCCGCATCGTCGATCCGCTGAAGCAAAAGGTTCGTGACCAGCAGCTGTGGGCGTGTCATCTCGAACCGGCCCTGGGCGGCCAAGGCTACGGTCAGATGAAACTCGCGTTGCTCAACGAGATTCTCGGTCGATCCATTTGGGCGCCGGTCATCTTCGGAACGCAGGCCCCGGACACCGGAAACGCCGAGATCATCGCGCATTTCGGCACCGCGGAGCAGAAAGCCGAGTACCTGGCTCCGCTGCTGGCCGGAGAGATATTCTCCTGCTACTCGATGACGGAGCCGCAGGGCGGCGCCGACGTCGGACAATTCGAGACCACCGCGGTTCGTGACGGTGACGACTGGATCATCAACGGCTACAAGTACTTCTCGTCCAACGCGAGGTACTCGACGTTCTGCATCGTCATGGCGTACACGAACAAGGACGCGGGCCCGCACAAGGGCATGTCGATGTTCCTGGTTCCCACCGATACCGAAGGCGTCGTCATCGAACGCAACGTTGCGCTGATGCACGAGCCCGCGGCGGAGGGTTCGCACGCGTACATGCACTACGACAATGTCCGTGTGCCTGCGACCGCGATGCTCGGCGACGAAGGGCGTGCCTTCGAGGTGGCCCAGGTGCGCCTCGGTGGCGGACGCGTCCACCACGCCATGCGGACGGTGGGTATGGCCCAGCGCGCATTGGACATGATGTGCGAACGCGCACTGAGTCGCACCACGCGCGGCAAGCCGCTCGCCGAGCGCGAGACCGTGCAGACCTACATCGCGGAGTCGTACGCTCAGTTGGCACAGTTTCGCCTGTTCGTCCTGCAGACCGCCTGGCTCATCGACAAGACCCAGGACTACTCGAAGTGCCGCAAGGACATCAGCGCCATCAAGTTCCTGACGCCGAAGGTGCTGCACGACATCGTCTCTCGTTCCATCCAGGTGCACGGTGCACTCGGCGTCAGCCAGGACACCCCGTTGGCGCACATGTGGGTCAGCGCGCCGGTGATGGGTCTCGTCGACGGGCCCACCGAGGTACACCTGCGCCAGGTCGCCAGGGGAGTGCTGTCCGGGTACACGGCGATCGACTCCCTGTGGCCCAGTGAACACATTCCGTCCAAACTCGGTGCGGCCGAGGCCGAGCTCGGGATCAGGGGACAGCGATGACGGTGCAGGAGAACTCGATCGCACTGACCGGCCGTCGCGTGGTGGTCACCGGCGGTGCGAGCGGTATGGGTGCCGGCCTGGTACGGGCATTCCCGAAACTGGGAGCGAACGTCGTGTCGATGGACCTCGTGGAGGATCCGGGCGCCTCGATCGCGCAGGACGCGGGCGCCGAGTTCGTGGCGTGTGACGTATCCGAAGCCGAGTCGGTGAAAAGCGCACTGGGGCAGGCAGTGTCACTCCTCGGAGGGCTCGACGTCCTGATCCACGCGGCCGGAATCGCACCGGGCGGCGCCGCCGAGGACATCACCTTCGACACGTGGTCGAAGGTGATGTCCATCAACGCGACGGGGACGTTCCTGACCAATCAGGGTGCCTTCGAACATCTGCGGGCCTCGGGCGGGCAGATTCTCAACTTCGCCTCTGCTGCCGGTGTGCACGGATTGCCCAACAAGGCCGCCTACTCGGCCAGCAAAGGTGCGGTGGTGGCTTGGACGCGCACCGTCGCGCGCGAGTGGGCGCGATACGACATCACCGTGAATGCGATCGCTCCGGCGATCTGGACTCCGATGTACGACAAGACTCGAGCGTCGATGACACCCGAGCAGTTAGCGGCGCACGACGCGTTCATGGCGTCTGCGGTTCCCTTGGGCGGCAAGCTTGGTGACGTCGAGGAGCACTTCGTTCCCGTTCTCGCCTTCCTGTCCAGCAACGGTGCCCGCTTCATGACCGGTCAGGTCTTTCCGGTCGACGGCGGCACCCTCATGATGCGGTAGGAGCTGTCGACCTGCCGGCCTAGGGCGCCGGCAGGTCGACGAGCTCTCTCGCATGCTTCTCGGGCAAGGACATACATCTGACAATATCGTCACTTTAAGGTTTTTGGCGGTGTTTCGGGAACAATCTGTCAGAACGTGACCATAGATCACCTATCTTGACAGGTGGTATGGGTCACATTACTGTCCATTAGTGTCAGATGCAGACCGAGGAAACGGGTCGGTGGCTCTGCGCACATATTCCTGGAGACGACATCTATGCGATTCGACGGCACGTTGCTGGGGTTACCGGGGCGGGCAATCGAATCGGTGCGGCACTTCGACGAGGAGTCGTTTCCGCACCGGAAACACTTACGAACTCGACGGCGGAATGATGCCAGCTCTGCCGAAGTAGCGAGGATCGAGCGGAGGAACTCATCATGTACGGCGGTCCACGCATCAAACATCTGGACGAAGTGCCTGCCGAGGAGATGCTGAGATTCCGATTCGAGGACGGACATACCGCATCGATCTGGGAGAAGTGGATCGAGCTGTCGCCCGACTACGTCGCGTTCTGGAACAGATGGGACCCGGGTGCGATGACGCCGCAGCACGGGCATCACGGCAATCACATCAACTTCATCGTCCAGGGGGAGATTCGCAGCAAGGACGGGGTGTGCGGTGTGGGCAGCCACATCATGCTCGAATACGGCGATCTGTTCGGGCCGTGGGTCGCCGGACCCGACGGATGCGAACTGTACGGATTCATTGCCGGCGAGGGCGCGCCGTTCCCGGGTGACCCGGCATTGTTCGCCGCCCTTCTCGAAGAACATGGCGCGGAACAGATCCCGCTGCCCCTTCCGCGTCGGCTGCCACCCTGGTCGTCGCTCACGAAGGCCGCGAGCCACGTCGCAGGCTGGACCCACGAGCCCGAGGATTAGATCCCATGTCCGTCACCACCGAGGCGCCGTCGTTGACGCCGGATCACTGGGCCGAGCGCGATCCCGATCGGATAGCAGTCCTGGTCCCGGGCGGCACATCGCTGACATACGCCGAGCTCGCGCGACAATCCCGGGCTTTGGCCGGAAACTGGACCGATCGCGGGATAGTCGCGGGCGACCGCGTGGCGATAGTCATGGAGAACCGGTCCGACTATCTCGTCGTCGCGATCGCGGCTCTGCGAACCAACGTGCGGTTGGTGGCCGTCGGGATACACCTGACGCTCGACGAGGTCGCGCACGTCATCGCGGATTCGGACGCTCGGCTGGTGGTCACCACCGCCCGCTACGTCGATCTGGTCGGCGCCGCGGTGGCATCGGCTCCGGCCGTCGAAGCCGTTCTGGTCGCGGACGGCGACAATTCGCCACTCGCCGACAAGTTCGACCGGCTCTACTGCGATGTAGTAGAGCCGGGCACACCCTCGACGGCGGGGAATCGACAGGGCGCGTTCATGTTCTATTCCTCCGGTACCACCGGGAAGCCCAAGGGGATTCTCCGCGACATGCCCGATGTCTCCTTCTCGCAGGGCGATCCCTTGACTGCGGCGTTCGCCGCGACGTGGGGGTTCGATGAAGGATCGGTCTGGCTCAACTCGGCTCCGCTCTATCACGCGTACCCACTACAGAGTTGTACCTCCGTGATCCGGTGGGGCGGAACGCTGGTTCTGACAGAGCGATTCGAGGCCGAAGAGACGCTCCGGCTGATCGAGCGTCACTCCGTCACGCACACCAGCGTGGTGCCGACGATGTTCGTCCGGTTGCTCAGACTGCCGACCGAGGTGAAGGCCCGCTACGACGTGTCCAGTCTCCGGTGTGTGATTCACGCCGGAGCCGCCTGCGCGGTCACGGTCAAGCAGGCGATGATGGATTGGTGGGGGCCGATCCTCTACGAGTTCTACGGTGGCAGTGAGAACGTCGGAATGGTGCTCATCTCACCACAGGAGTGGCTCGAGCATCCCGGGTCGGTCGGAAAGCCCGCTCCGGGAACGATTTCGGTACTGGGTGACGATCACGCTCCGGTACCGCCGTACGTCCGAGGCGGTGTCTGGTTCGATCACGCGCCGCGCTTCAGCTACCACAAGTCCCCGGAGAAGACCGCGGGGGTCTTCGACTCCGAGGGCCGTGCGTCACTCGGCGACCTGGGGTATCTCGATGACGACGGCTACCTGTACCTGGACGGACGCCGGGTGGATCTGATCGTCTCCGGCGGCGTCAACATCTATCCCGCCGAGATCGAGGACCGGCTCGCCGAGCATCCCGCAGTCCTCGATGTAGCCGTCGTCGGAGTACCAGACGACGAATTCGGCCAGCAGGTGAAGGCGGTCGTCGAGCTCGAGAGCGGATTCTTCGGCGGTGCAGAACTCGAAGCCGAACTGATCGCCTACACGCGAATGACCTTGGCCGGGTTCAAGTGTCCCAGAACAGTTTCGTTCGAGCCGAGCCTGCCGCGGACTCCGACCGGAAAGTTGCTCAAAAGGATCTTGCTGGACCGGTACTGGACGAGCAACAAGCAGGAGTGAGCACGTCACCCCGCGCATCGGCGAGTTCGAGAAGGCCGGGATGGTCGCGCGTGAACTGAACCGAGCGGCTGGAGAACTCGGAATCGTCGGCCTACAGATTCCCGAGGAATTCCGCGGCGGCGGTAAATGACGGCGGGCGGATTCGATCTGCCCGCGGAATCTTCTCGGCCGACCATGGCCGAGAGTTGCAATAAATGAGTGAGGGAACAAAATGCGGAAAAACAACGCGGATGAAACACGATCCGCACGCACATCTGGGAAGGCACGTGGCGTCACGATCACTGCCACATCCACCCTGCTGGCCGCGGCTCTCGGCATTGCCGCCGGACCCGCTGGCGCCGATTCGGCCACCGAAGCAGCGGTGAACTATCAGGCGACCAGCACGGACAAGGCCTCGATCGTCAGCACCGATGCCGGGTCGCTGGCGGTCGAAGACGGTGTGTTCAAGATCAAGGCCGCCAACGGAACAGTGCTCGCCGGCACCGAATTGTCGTTCCGGGTAGACGATTTCGTGTTTCCGATTGCGGCCGCTGTCACCGACCGCACCGCGACGCTCACACCGTTGTTCGACCTGGAGCATGCGCAGTACAAGCCCGTAGCATTGCCGTACGAGGATACTGCGCCGTGGAAGACCCCGTACGACCGTGAGCAGGCTGCCTGGTCACGCATGACGAGCACGATGACCATGGGCGCCACTGTCGGCACTGTCGTCGGCGGGATCGGTGGCGGCGCGCTCGGCTGCCTCCTCGGCGGTATCGCGGGTGCCACGGTCGCCGCCGTCACCATCGTCGGTCTGTTCGGTCCGTTCATTCCCGCTGCCGCGGTCGGCTGCCTCGGCGGCATCCTCGCCATCGGCGCGCTGGGAACCCTCGCTGGTCAGCTGCTGGTAACCGCCCCGGTGGCGATTTTGTCGATGGCCCAGTATTTCACCACGATCAACCAGCCCCTACCCGCTCCGGCGAAGTGAGCGATATCAGGCAGGCGCGCACGGTGTGATCCGATTCTCGACACCGGGACCAATCGGTAACACCTGGGTCGCCTCGTCCAGATTCTATTGGTCCGGTGGACGCTGAGTGAGCGAAGTCGGGGCTCGACCAATGGTCGGGGCTCGACCAATGCCAGGTCCGCGAATCGCGGACCTGGCATTCCCACGCTCTCGGCCGCGGCGGTGCGGGTCCGGCGAGGTGTCTGCCGAACCCATTCCACCTCCTCCGCACCCGGTTCCCTAGTGAAAACGCGCATCGATCCATTCGGTCGCGCGCGCGAAGAAGTCCTTGTTGTTGAGGGCGAGATCAATCGAATGTCCGGCGCCAGGAAGTATGTACGCCTCGACATCAGCGTTCGGGTAGAACGGCTTCTCCGACCGATAGAGACTGTCGGCGCTCGAGCAGTCGGTGAGCGACCATGCCGCGCCCTGGGCGCAGAACACCCGGTCGCGACTCCCATTGGCGAGAAGTACCGGAACTCGAATGTTCAGTGTCGCAGGGATATACGCTGGAATTGTGAGAAACATGCCCGCGGTTCCGGCTTTACGATCGGCTTCATCCGCCGCGACGACTGCGGGATCGCTATCGGCGGGGTCGTGGAACTCGGCGGCTCTCAGATCAACTGTACTGAGATAGGTGACGTCACCAGGGGTTACGTCGTTCGCGGTGAGCGGGTCCTGCTCGGCGATACGGACGGAGCCGACGACGTCTGCTATCGCGAGCGGCCCAGGGGCGTGCGAGGCTCCGCTGGCGATAATGCCGTCGACATCCTGGAACACCGATGCTTCGATAAGCGCGGCGAGTGTGCCGAACGAATGTCCGGTGAGCACCACCTTGTCCCACTTTCGACCGAGATCTCCATTGCGCGCTGCTCGGACGACATCGTGGATCGCGGTGGCGTGCGACAGCGCGGTGACGAGCAGCCCCGGCCCTTTCGAACTGCGTCCGACACCGAGTATCACTGCTACTCCGTTCGGGTGAATTTCGACAATCTGACAATAACGTCACTTGTGCGGTTTTCGGTGCGATCCACCGAAAACGTCACGTCGGAGTCGGAGTCGGCGGCGGCGAAGTCGAACATTGCCGTTCGACAGAAGATGACATAGATGCCAGAATTAATCGATCAGCGTGTGGACATGTCTCGTGCAATCGAGCCTATCCGAACTGAAAATGCGCAGTGCTAGGCATGTTATTGACATATGGTGTGACTCACACTACTGTCCGTTTCTGTCAGATAGCGAGCCTTGGAGAACCGGCCGGTGGCTCTGTTCACATTCTTGGAGACGGCATCATGCGATTCGATGGCAAGGTTGCTCTGGTCACCGGGGCCGGTAATGGAATCGGTGAGTCATGCGCCAAGCTGCTGGCGGCCCAGGGTGCGGCTGTCGTGGTTTCTGACATCGACGACGAAGCGGGCGGGCGTGTGGTTTCGGAGGTCACCGATTCGGGTGGGCAGGCGTCGTATGTCCACGCGCAGGTATCCGATCGCGCCGATACCGAGGCCTTGGTGGCGCATGCCGTCGAGACGTTCGGTGGCCTGCATCTCGCGGTGAACAACGCCGGAATCGCGCACTCGCTGAAGCGGATTCACGAAGTGGATCCGGCGGCTTTCGATCTGGCCGTCTCGGTCAATCTCCGTGGAACATTCCTCTGCATGCGTGCCGAACTCACCCACTTCGTCGCACACGGCGGTGGATCGATCGTGAACATCACCTCGTGTTCCGGGCTCAAGAACGCTGACTTGATGCCCGGATACGTCGCGTCGAAGCATGGGGTCGTGGGACTGACGCGCAATGCCGCCATCGACTACGCGCTGGACGACATTCGCGTCAATGCCGTCGCACCGGGAACGATTGCGACATCCGGGATCCTGTCGTATCCCGATGAGTTACAGCAGAAGTGGGCTTCACTTATTCCCCTCGGACGGATGGGGCGTCCGCAGGAGGTCGCGGATCTGGTCGCATTCCTGCTCTCCGACGAGGCGACGTTCATCACCGGCAGCACCTACGAACTCGACGGCGGCATGATGCAGGCCTTGCCGAAGTAATCACTCGCTCGCCCGAGGGAAACTCACACGCACTAGAGCGAATCGTCGGCTCCACCGCTCGAAGGAATTCTGTTGGAGCATTGGACAAATGACAAGGATAAAAGATCATGAGTAGAGCTATCGTGCTTGTGCACGGCGCACAACATTCGTCGACGTGTTGGACTCCGACGGTCGTGGCCTTGGCTGCTCTGCGACCGAACATCGAGGTACTCGCTGTCGATCTGCCAGGGCGCGGAACCAACCCGGCAGATCTTCGGACCGTGGGGATCGCGGACTGTGTTGCCTCGGTGGTCGCCGACGTCGAACGAATCAGGGCGGACGAGGTGATGTTGGTCGCCCATTCCATGGCCGGTGTGACCGTGCCCGGCGTGGCGGAAGCCCTTGGCGCACAGCGGGTATCACGGATGGTGTTCATCGCGGCGGCAATGCCGCCCAGCGGTGAGTCGGTCCTGCAGGATCTGGTCGGTGACTTACAGCAGGATGTGACGGAGAAGGTGGCGGACCCGGGCGAACCGGCGCCGTTCCCCAGCGAGTTCGCAGAGCGGATGTTCTGCAACGGGATGACTCCGGAACAGGTCGAGTTCAGTGTTGCCGGGTTGTGTGCGGACAGCGCCCTTCTGGCCACGACGCCGGTGGACCGCAGTGGTATGCCGATGTCGATTCCTCGATCCTGGATCATCACCGGTCAGGACCGTGCTGTCACACCGGACCAACAGCGGGCGCACATCGACAATCTCGGTGGCGTCGAGGACGTCGTCGAAATCGATACGTGTCACAACGTGATGATCAGTGAGCCGGAGCTGCTGGCAAAGGTGCTCGCCGAGTACTTCGACCGCACCTGAACGAACGCTGCCGGGGCACTCGCCTTCTGTCACGGAATTCCGCCGTCCGAACGGACGATCGTGCCGGATGTGTAACTCGATGCCCTACTGGCGAGAAAGAGTGCGGCGCCGACGATCTCGGGAGGCTGCCCGATTCGCTCGAGGTGCAGCCGCTTGGACGCCTCGAGGGTGTGCTCCATGTCCCATGCCGCCGCGATGTCGGTCAGGTACTGGCCGGGCATCAGCGTGTTCACCCGCACCTCGGGGCCGAGGAGATCGGCGAAACCCTCCGTCATCGCGTTGAGTCCGTTCTTGGCCGCGGCGTACGGGATGATCGACCCCATCGGGCGCAGCGAGCCTGTGCTGCTCACGTTGATGACGCTGCCCGACCCCTGTGCCTTCATGCGGGTTCCGACGAGTTGTGTGAGTCGAAACGGCCCCTTGAGGTTCAGTCCGAGAACGCTGTCGTACATCTTCTCCGTGACGTCGGTGATGCTGTCGTATGTCGGTGACATGCCCGCATTGTTGACCAGGATGTCGACGGTGCCGAAGGTGTCGTATGCCGCGTCTACGAGGCCTTCGATCTCGTCCCAATGGCCGAGATGGCAACTGTAGGCAAGACCGCTGCGTCCGATCGACTCGATCTCGGCCACGACCTTTTGGCAGTTCTCGAATTTGCGGCTGGCGACGACGACGTCGGCGCCGGCTCTGGCGAACGCGAGAGCCATCTCTCGGCCCATGCCGCGACTGCCGCCCGTCACCAGTGCGATCTTTCCGGCCAGGCTGAACAGGTCGAACGGGGAGCCGGTGTCGGCATCCGCGGAATGGGTGCTGTCGTCCATAATGGTACTCACAAGTGTCCTAGGAACAGAATCGGATTACTCATGATGCAGAACGATACATCAGTTTCGCGGCCGCCGGCAGTGGGTAGCCGCGCCGCACAGGCCGCTGCCCGGCGTACCGAGCGGCAACGCAAGTCGGCCGAAGACGAAATCGATCGGCTGCTGGAGGTCACCCTGGGGCTGATCGAAAAGTCCGCTCCGGCAATGCCATCGGTGTCCGATATCGTCGCGGCGGCCGGGATCTCGAACCACACTCTGTATCGCTCCTTTCCGAGCAAGGACGATCTGGTGCTGGCAGTCCTGGAAAAGGGAGTCGCGCGGGTGGTGGAGGTCATCGACGCACGCATGAGCGGTCTGGCCGACCCCAAGGAGCAAATCTCCGCATGGACACGCGGAGTTCTACGTCAGGTCAGCAACGTCGAGGCGGCGAAGACGAGTCGCACCGTGCTCGGTCACCTGAGCCAGTCCGGCTCTGTAGCCCCCAACGGTAGTCAGCACGAGTTGCTCAGGCCGATCTCCGATCTGCTCACCGCTCCGCTCGAGGCGCTCGGGGGTGATACGGTGCGGGATGGGGCTTGCATCTCCGATCTCGTACTCGGCGCCATGCGCCGTTACCTGTGGGATTCGACGGCACCGAGCGACGAGGACATCGACTGGATCAGTGAATTCGTCCTCGGCGGGCTGCGCGTCGAATCGGTGAAAGCCGGTTCTGGCAAGCGGACTCGGCAATGACGAAAGGGCCGACCATGGCTGTGGGTGTACCGGATCTGACCGGACGGAGTGCGGTTGTCACCGGTGGTGCAGCTGGCATCGGCTATGCGATCGCCGCCTCCCTGATCGCCCGCGGAGCCGCGGTGACGATCGCAGACGTGCAGGTGAACGCGCTCGAAGCGGCCGCGGCAGAACTCGGCGTTCCCGGAATCGTCGCCGATGTCAGCCGGATCGAAGACGTGCGGCGCCTCGCGGACGACGTGCTCGCCCGACACGGTCGCATCGACATCGCGATCAACAACGCCGGCGTCGCGAAGATCGCACCGTTCGCCGATCTGACCCTTGCCGATTTTCGCTGGGTGATCGACGTGAACCTGTGGGGTGTCATCAACGGAATGAACGTCTTCCTGCCGATCATCGAATCGACGTCGAGTCAGGGATTCATCGTGAACACCGCGTCCATCGCCGGGCTGCGTACGGGTTCGGGCCTGGCCGCCTACGGAGTATCGAAGTTCGGCGTGGTCGCGCTGACGGAAACGGTGAGTGATGAACTCGCCCGACGTAATTCGCAGGTGGGGGTCGGAGTGCTGGTACCGGCGATGGTGCGATCCGACATCGCGGACAGTGAACGCAATCGGCCAGGTGTCCAGCCCGTGAGGACCACGCGTCGGCAACCGAGCGGAATCATGGCGGCGGAGGTGGTGGGGGAGATCGTTGCCGACGCCGTCGAGCGAGGCGACCTCTACATCGTGACGCATCCCGACTCGCTCGAGTCTCTGAGAGCGCGGCATCGGCGAATCGAGGACGCATTCGCCGCAGCCGCGCGACGACATGTGGATGCAGGCGGATCGCATTGACAGCTGTGACAGCTGTCACTAGCGTACATGAGTGTCAGATTTAGTCAGGTGAACAGGCTGTCGTGCCCCAGTTGGAGTCGTGCGAGACGTGGCTGGCGGCGCGTTCCGGCCTCGATCGAAAGCAATGGTGTCGGCATGGCCGCAGACAAGGACATCGACGCAGCGGACTGGACCGATCAGGATCTGTTGACGCGCGACGAGGCCGGTGAACGGTTGGTGGCGGAAATCGAATCGACCCGAAACCGTCTGAGCGACTTGGAATCCCGCGCCGAAGACTCGAATATCGCTGCATCGATCGAGATGAACCGACGTCGCCTGATCGCCATGCAGGCACTTCAGGATTCGCTGTGAGCGAGAGAGAAGCGAGGGGAAGCACGCATATGGGAACGAGACTGGCCGGCAAGGTGGTGTTGATCTCCGGATCCACTCGCGGCATCGGCCGTTCGATGGCGGAGCACTTCGCCTCGGAGGGTGCGAAAGTAGCCGTGACCGGGCGCAGTGCCGACCGAGGAAACAAGGTCGTCGCCCGGATACGGGACGCGGGCGGAGCTGCCGAGTTCTTTTCGCTGGACGTCACCTCGGAAGCGAGTATTCGTTCCGTGGTCGAGTCGACGGTCGAACGTTTCGGTTCGCTGACCACTCTCGTGAACAACGCTGCCCCTACGGCGGCAGTGGCGACGACGATCAAGCCGATTCACGAGTATTCGAACGAGGAATGGCAGTCGATCATGATCGGGACTGTTACCGGAAACGTGTTCTGGGCGTCGAAATATGCTTGGCCGCATCTGGTTTCGGCGGAAGGTGCGTCGATCTTGAACATCTCGTCAGGTCAGTCTGTCGCCGGATTCAAAGGGTTCGGCGCGTACGGGGCAGCCAAGTCCGCGGTCAACTCGTTGACCCGGTCGCTCGCGGTCGAGGGCAGTTCCGACGGAATCCGGGCGAACTGCATCCTGGTCGGTCGAGTGGTCGCAGGTCGGGGCGACTCGGGACATCACACCGGTGGTGGACGACTGACTCGGATCGGCAACCCAATGGATATCGCTTATGCCGCAACATATCTCGTCTCGGACGAAGCAGCGTTCGCGACGGGTTCGCTGGTCACCGTGGATGGCGGTTTCTCGATCAACGGGGACGCCGTCCAGGACGCGGAGGAGGCAGCCGCGGTCGCCGTCGGCTGATCACCTCGTCTCGCAGATCACCCCGGTAGCCGTTCGATGATGTCGGCTGCCGGGGTGACGCGTGTGAGCAGTGTCAGTATGTTCGCCACCATGAATTCGTGCGTCTGCGGCGAAGATCCGGCGGTGCAGTCTTCCGCGAGCACGACCGAGTATCCGCGGTTCACGGCCTCGAGCGCCAACCCCGGCAGTGCGATGTTGGTGGAGATCCCAGCGAGAACCAGCGTCTCGATTCGCTGGAGCCTCAGCATGGCGTCGAGATCGGTCCCGTAGAAGGCCGTCAGTCCGGTTGCGCGGGAGCTGACGATATCGCCCGGCTCGGGACCGAGTTCGGCGGGGATCTCGACGTCGGTCGTACCGGCCGTCATCGATCTGTTCCTGAGTGCCATGGCGCCCAGGTAAGAGTTGGCCACCATGCCCTTCTGGTCGTCGCGGTGCTCGATGATGCAGTGCACGACGGGTAGTCCGCGGGATCGGAATTCGCGCGCCAACTCGGCTGTGCGGGGAACCACCCGGCGTGCGGCAGCCAGCTCTGCGAGTTCGGCCGAAATGGATCGGCCCGGTTCGAGGATGCCGCGCTGGCACTCACTGATGATCAGAGCCGGTGACGCGTAGGGCGTGTTGCTCACGAGGCTGTTGCCTTTCGGATCGAGGTGGTTCGCCGGTCGGTTCTCGACGTGACGGTAGAGCCAGTTGTTCGATCGAATATCGCTATCTAGATTCCCTAACCACCTGTTCAGGTCGCTTGCCAAATAGTGACACAACTGCCAGAATCACGAGGGTGGATTACCTGGATCACAGTACTAGGCGGTTCCAATGATCGAAACCGACGAGGTCGCGACGCCCCTCAACGATTTGAACTGGTGGCAGAACAATCCTGCCGAGCGCGACGAGGTGTTCGCAGATCTGCGACGCAACCATTCCCGGGTCTTCGTCCCGGTAGGCGCACCCGGCACCGGGCCCGCCAAGGGCTTCTACGCCCTGACGCGACACTCCGACATACTCGACGTCAGCCGTCGACCGGAGGACTTTTCGTCCGGCGTCGGCCAATCGGGACGAGTCGGTGTTCGACGCGCCTCACACGTTCGATATCACTCGGGATCCCAACCTGCACTTGGCCTTCGGTGCGCCGGGCCCGCACTTCTGTCTCGGCGCCCACCTGGCGCGGCTCGAACTGGACGTTGCCTTCCGTGAGCTGTTCACGCGCTACCCGGACATCCGCGCAGTGGGGGAGCCGGTCATGCTGCGCTCGAACTTCCTCAACGGCATCAAGCATCTCCGGGTGACGTACAGTGCCGGGCGAGCCGCTTGATATGACGAGAATGTCAGATATTGGTAATCGGCGGGCTCGCTCGACCGGCGCGGTAGGGAGACTGCGATGACTGGGACGGCTACCGACCGGAGCCGAGACGCAGCGATTCTGTCGGAGCTATCCGGCGGAATCTTCACGATCACCCTCAACCGGCCGGATGCCGCGAACGCGATCCGCCCGGACGACCGGAATGCGTTGATCCAGTTGTTCTCGGATGCGGACGTCGACCCTGACGTCCGGGTGGTCGTGCTCCGAGCCAATGGTCGTCACTTCTGTGCCGGCGCCGATGTGGTCACACTCGCCGACGGTCACGCCAAGAACGTCAAGCGTGTCACCGGTCCGATGCGCACGATCATGACCGGAGCGCAGAAACTCGTTGCCTCCGTGCTCGATTGCGGTAAACCGGTGATCACCGTGGTGCAGGGTGCCGCCGCAGGGATCGGCGCGCATCTGGCCTATGCGTCGGATCTCGTGGTGGCGACCGATGCTGCCTACTTCGCCGAGTCCTTCGTCAAGCGCGGCCTGGTCGTCGATGGCGGCGGTGCGTACCTGCTGCCACGCCGAATCGGCATGCAGAAGGCCAAGGAGATGGTGTTCTTCGGTGAGAAGCTCACGGCGGGCGAAGCACTCGGCCTCGGACTGATCAATCGAGTCGTATCGGTCGCCGAACTCGATGCGGCCGTCGCCGAATTCGCGGATCGGCTTGCTGTCGCTCCCACCAGTGCGATCGCATTGACCAAGCGGCTGTTCAACGACTCGCCTGATTCCGATCGCAGCGCGTCATTCGTTGCCGAGGCCATGGCGCAGGAGATCCAGTCCTATGCGCACGACTCGAAAGAGGGCGTGCGCGCCTTTGTGCAGAAGCGCCCCGCCGACTACCTGGGATGGTGAACGACTATGGCTGACAACGTCACTCCGAAGCCTCCAGCCGACAAGCCTCGCGCCGATCTCCCCACGATCGAAGACGCCAGCCGTCCGTACTGGGACGCGGCGAAAGAGGGCACCCTGCTGATCGCGACGTGCAACGCTTGTTCCAAGGTGCACCATTACCCGCGTCCGTTCTGCCCGTTCTGCTGGAGCGAGGACATCGTGGCAACCGAAGCGAGCGGTCGAGGCACCTTGTATACGTACTCCACCGTGTACGTCAACGATCTGCATCCCTTCAGATCGCGATTGCCTTATATCGCAGCGATGGTCGAACTCGACGAGGGGCCGCGCCTGATGACGAACATCGAAGGCGTCACCCCGGATGACCTCGAAGTGGGGATGGCCGTCGAGGTCTTCTTCCGGCCGATCACCGACGACATCGACGCCACGGTCTTCCGTCCCGTCGCATCGTGATCAGACTCTCGAACTCGCGTCGATCGGTGCGACGGTGAACGCGATCAGCCCCGGCGGACGTACTCGGATGTCGGCGACGATGGCAGGTAGCGCGCCCGCCATCGAACCGGACGAACGTGGCGAGGACGAGTTCGACCCCAAGGACCCTTCGCTCGGGTCTCCGGTGGTCGCATGGTTGGCGAGTCCGGAGGCCGGACACGTCAGCGGCCAGGTCATCAAAGCGCTCGGAGAGAATATTCAGCTGCTGACAGCCTGGGCCCCGGCAGCCGTGGTCTCCAATGGTGGAAAGCGTTGGGACGCGAACAAACTCGGGGGAGTCTTCGCCACCGACGTGTTCGGCACCCGGGCGCCCGGATTGCGCATGGGCGGATAGGCCGGACAGCGGCGTAGCCGAGATGGTCTTCGGAGGCGTGTGCCCGCTGACGTGAAAGGCGATCGCCGAGCCGGGGCTGTCATCGGCGCGGTCGTGGACGAGGTGTTTTTACCACGCTGACCGACCGCGTCGGTGTCGGCGATCGACTGCGGAGCTGCTCGGGCGAATCGTTCGGCCGACCGACCGACGGCAAGGGCGCGGAGGTCGACCAGGAGATCTGCTCAGCGGCCGGTGGATTCGCTGCGCCCATGCGCGATCACGGAGCTCGTGCGGCCCGCTACCTGTTCCGCGGCAACACTCCATCCTCGGTTGACGACCGCTTCGCGTTCGACGGCGGTGGCTATGCCGTCCGCGGAGACGGCATCGTAGAGATTCCACACCGCCGCGAGCGTCCGCGCGTCCGCGGCGAGCATCGCCTCGGCAATACTCCATCCGCGGTCGTACAGCTGCGCGGCCGGCACGATCTCATTGACGACACCCCAGGCGAGCGCGGTGGCGGCATCGAGATATGCGCCGGTGGAACTCATCTGGCGGGCTCGGCGTACCCCGACGGCCTCGCTGAGTCGTGCCGTCAGCCCGCCGCCGGGAACGATGCCGACCCTGCTGTGCGTGTCGGCGAACCGGGCATCGGGCGTCGCGATGAGAAAGTCGCACGCCAGTGCCAGCTCGAAGCCGCCGGTCACGGCCGGTCCCGACACGAGCCCCACGACGGGCGTGCGCACCGCCGCCAAATGTGTGAGGCAATTACCGTCGACGGAATTCTCCCCGTCGAATCCGTTCTCGGATAGGTCCTTCAGATCGACGCCGGAGCAGAAGGCGCCGCCCGCCCCGGTCAGCAGGATTACCCGGGTGTCTACATCGTCGTCCGCCGAACGCAATTCGGCGACGAGCGCGTTGCTCAGGGCGATGCTCAACGCATTGCGAACATGCGGCCGATTGAGCGTCAGCATTCGGGTGTGGCCTCGCTGCTCGATCAGTACCAGCGCGTCGTTCGGTTCGGTCATGGCCGTGTCTCTGCTTTCCTTGTCGGGTTTCTGGTCGCGGAGAGGGCTTCGCGACGAGTCATCGCTCGAAGGCGCCTACGCACCGTGCGGGCGGCCGCCAGAGCGTCGCCTGCGACGATGGATTCGACGAGTTCCGTGTTGCCGCTCGTGCAGCCATCGGCGTTCGTTCTCGGTGGGGGCGAGGCCGTGCAGTCGGGCAAGGTTGTTGCCGACGTGGATGAACAATTCGAGTACGGAATTGCCGGTCAAGCGAGCGATCTCGGTGTGCACGGTGACGGTTCGTTCGCGGAAGTCGCCGGCGGCGGCTTCGTCGGCCAGGACTTGGCGGAGCCGTTCGATCCCCGCCGAATCGATGGTGGCCGTGAGGGTTTCCGCGGCAGACACCTCGAGCGATTCCATCACCGCACCGTTCGGTGGTTATAAGCAGAGCGGTCTCGGACGCGAATGGGGTGTCGAAGGACTCGAGGACTTCCTCGAGACCAAGACCTTCAGCTATCCGGTGAGCTGATTCGACCGTCCGAAACGACACGAGCAGCTTGTGCACGAACTCGATTCGTGCACAAATTGCTCGTTGTGACGGATGACGGCGGTCGGTGTTGATCGGACCCGTGCCGACGCGACCCGTCGACGAGGATCAGCTCGGTCCCTGGGGGAACTTCAGCAGTGAGCCTGCGTCGACGCGGATCTGCTGGCCGGTGATGTAGCGCGCTTCGTCGGAGGCGAGGAACAGCACGAGGTTGGAGATGTCGACCGGTTCGACATAGGGGATGGGCATCGCCTGGAATGTCGTGAACGCGGGTTCGACGTCTTCGCGCGTCGGGTTGTCGAGATCGGGCCGGAACATGCTGTACAGGCCATCGTTGTGCAGCAGATGAGTGTTGACGTTGGTGGGATGGACGCAGTTGACGCGAATGAACTTCGGTGCCAGATGCAACGCCATCTGTTCGACGTACCCCATGAGGGTTTTCTTCGCCCAGCCGTAGCCGGCGCTGCCGGGGCCCATCGCCGGGTTGTCGGTGGCGCCCGAAATCATCGCCGCGGTGGAACCGGTGATGACGATGGAACTGTGGTCGGGCAAGTGCGGAAGGGCAACGGCGACTGCGTTCATGGCGCCGACGAGGTCCACGTCGGTGGCGTCGACGAAATCCATCGGATCCGGATCACCCATCGCCATGGGCAGGATGCCGGCGTTGGCGAGAACGATGTCGAGTCGGCCGAGTTCGGCCACTCCGGCGTCGATCACCTCGCGCAGTTGGGTGCGTTCGCGGACGTCGGCTTTGGCCGTCACGATCCGGCGATCGAGCTTCTCGACGAGCCGCTTGGTCTCCGCGAGATCCTCCGGTGTCGCGAGTGGATAGGGGTTGGAATCGATCTGCTCGCAGATGTCGATGGCGATGATATCGGCACCTTCTTCCGCGAGACGCACGGCGTGACTTCTGCCCTGCCCGCGTGCGGCTCCCGTGATGAACGCGACTTTTCCTTCGAGGCGGCCTGCCATGTGTACTCCTTGTTCGGCACCGATGGGTCGGAGAAATGTGTCCGGATAGAGCTTTCCGAGCTGGTCAGCGCTACTGGGTGATGAGCCGTATGGCCCGCATCGGGCACGCGGACACGCCGGATTCGGCCTTGTCGAGCATGCCTTCGGGAACGTGCAGATCGGCCTTGGCGGCGTATCCCTCGGCGTCGAGGTCGTACAGATCGGGCGCAGTGGCCGCGCAGAGTCCGTGGCCCTCGCACTGATCGAGTTCGATGTGTATTCGCATGGTTTTACTTCCGTCGTGTTTCATGTCAGTAGTCGGCTGTGCCACTGGTTCAGATCCGAACGTGTCGCACCGTGGTCGACGAGCCATCCGCCCGCGCCGCCCGGCCAATCGGCCAGTCGCCGGACGACCGAGACGATCGCGGCCTCGGGAGCTGTCAACCACGCCGCCGGCAGCGGACGCCCGTGAGAGCTCTTGTCGGCCTTGGCCTTCCAACGTCGACCGAGCGCGGGCATGTGGGCCGCGGTCAGCAGATAGTCGGCGATCACCGCCGCCGGCTCGACGCCGGCAGCCAACAGCAATGTTGCGACCGCGATACCGGTGCGATCTTTACCCGCGGCGCAGTGCAGCAGGACCGGGCCGTCGGCATGCGCGACGATACCGAGCAGCGAGGCGACTCGATCCGGTGCGGAATCGAGAATCTGTCCGTACAGGCCCGCCAGGTCCGGGGGGATTTCTTCGGTGGGAGCGGCGCCATCGTGCAGCGGCAGGTGATGACGCACCGTCTCCGATGACCAATCGAACGGATTCCGGTTCACCTCGGCGAGGGACCGAAGGTCGACCACCACGGTCGGCGGCCACTGCTCTACGGTCAGCGGGTTCGTATCACCCACGTACGGAGCGTCACTGCGATAGAGCACTCCGGTCTTCGTGACGCGGCTGTCGAGGCATCGCAGTCCACCGACGTCGCGCAGATTGGCGAGAGTATCGGTATCGGTGACGGTTTCGTGACTCATCGAGCCGCCGGAGGGTGCGCGGCGGCGAGTTCGCGCAACCGTGTTCGATCGGTCTTGGACATGGCGGTGAGCGGGATCGCATCGATGACGACCATATGATCAGGTGCCTTGTAGTCACCGAGTCGCTGCTCGGCCCATGCGCGCAGCTCGGCCAGCGTCGGCGGCGAGGCTTCATCGTTGGCCACCACGAACGCCACTCCGATCTCGCCGATCACCGGCATCGGATGTCCCACCACAGCAACGGCTTTCACCGCGGGATGGTCAGCGAGGACATGCTCGACCTCGAGGGGATGGACGTTGAATCCGCCGCGGATGTACATGTCTCCGATACGTCCGGCCAGTGTCAGGTTGCCCTCGGCAGTGAAGCTGCCGAGGTCGCCGCTGATGAAATACCCTTCGTCGTCGAAGACGTCCCGGGTCATGGCCGGATTGTTCCAATAACCGCGCATAACGCAGCCGCCCCGCACGCGCACGCGGCCGACTCGGCCGCTCGGCAATGGCGTGCCCTCGTCATCGGTGACGCGAACGTGCATGCCGGACTGAGGTTTTCCCACCGTGCGGAGGGCCACCTCGGGAGGATCGCCGATGTCGGTCCCACACACCGTCGGTGACTCGGTCATCGCGTAGCGCACCACCAGCGGTACCCCGATCAGCTGTGCGGTGCGCTCGATCAGCTCCGGTGCGGCCGGGGCGGTGGCGACCACACCGAGCCGCAGGTCGGGAAACGAGTCGCCCTTCAGAATGGATGTCGTCACGGTTGTTCCGATCCCAGAAGGACGGTGCCACTGGAGCAGAACCATCCACCGGTTCCGCTGACACAGGCGATTTTCGCGTTCTCGACCTGACGGACCCCGGACTCGCCGCGCAACTGCCGCACCGCTTCGACGATGAGGAACAGACCTCGTTGGCCCGGGTGGCACGCGGACAGGCCGCCGCCGTCGGTGTTGGTCGGAAGGTCGCCGCCCAATCTCAGTGCTCCGGACTCGACGAACTTCCCGCCCTCGCCCTTCTCGCAGAATCCGAGGTCTTCCATCGTCAGCAGCAGCATGTAGGTGAAGGCGTCGTAGATCTCGGCGACGTCGACGTCGGCGGGCTTCAGTCCGGCCCGTCGGAACGCCAGCGGTCCGGTGACCGAGGCGGGACCGACGGTCATGTCATCCCACTGGCTGGTGAGCATGTGTGAGGTGGCTTCGCCGGATCCGAGTACCCAGACAGGTTCGGACTTCAGGTCTTCGACCCGGTCCTCGGCGACGAGCACCGCCGCCGCACCGCCGTCGGAGCGAATGCAGCAGTGCAGCTTGGTGAAGGGGTCGGCGATCATCGGCCCCGACAGCACGTCGTCGACGGTGATCGGATCGCGGTACATCGCCTCCGGATTGTCCGCGGCATTGAACCTGGCCGAGACGGCCACCTCGGCCAGCTGCTCGATGGTGGTGCGGTACTGGTACATGTGCCGGCGAGCTGCCATGGCGTACTTGGAGATCAGCGTGTGCCCGTAGGGCGCGTCCCATTGCAGCGGGCCGCGGGATCCCCAGTTGATGTTGGCGCCGCGCAAGCCCTTTCGGATGTCTGCCCGGGCCGTGGAACCGTAGGTCAACAGCACCACATCGGCGTGTCCGGCGGCGATCGCATCGGAGGCATGCGCGAGCATGACCTCCCAGGAAGCACCGCCGACGGAGGTGGAGTCGATCCACCGCGGTCGCAGACCGAGATACTCCCCGACGTCGGTAGGCGGCAGCGTGCCCTGGCTGGTGGATCCGAGCCCGTCGATGTCCTCGGGTCGAAGTCCGGCTTCGGCGAGTGCTCGCCTGCTGGCTTGCGCCATGAGTTCGTAGGCGTTCTTGCTGTCGACTCTGCCGACATCGGACAGGGCCACGCCGGCGATGGCTACTTTCCGGCTCACTGGGCCGCGCCTTCCTCGAGGAGTTGGGCGAGCACTTCCGTCGGCTCACCGAAGAGGTGCGCGTAGATGTGCGCGCGTTTGAGAACAAGATGTGCGTTGTGCTCGTACGTGTAGCCCATACCGCCGTGTACCTGAATTCCGTGTGCCGCGTTGTCGATCGCAGCGCGTGTGGCGACCGATTTGGCGGACAGGATCTGGAACGTACGGTCGGCGCGGCCGGACTGCAGTGCGATCGCGGCGAACAGGGTCTGGGAGATCGACGCGTCAGCGGAGACAGCCATGTCGGCGCACAGATGTTTGATGGCCTGGTTGACACCGATGGGTTTGCCGAACTGGATTCGCGTGTTCGCGTGTTCGGTGGCCATGTCCCTGGCCGCCTCGGCGAGCCCTGCCAGCGACGCCGCGGCGAGGACCTGCGCCCGACTCCAGATGAGATCGGCGTCGTCCGGAAGCCAGTGCGCGACTCGTCCGGAGACCACCGTCGAGGTGGACAACCGGACACCGGGGTCGATCGCCGCGACGGCTGTGACGTCGGGAAACTCGCCGATTTCGACGATCGCCGCGCCGTGCCGAGCGACCAGCAGGACATGGGAGGCACCGACACAATCGATCAGATCGAACGATCCCTTGAAGCCGTCGGCATCGAAAGCGCCGTCGCCACGAAGTTCGCCGAGGCCGACCATCGCTGTACCACTACCGATTCGCTCGGTCAGCTCAGTGTCGCCGCACCGGGCGGCGATCCGCACTGCCAGGGTCGACGCCAGGAACGGTCCGGTGGCCAACCGCTTCGTCAGCGCCGAGAACAGCAGCACTTCGTCGTCGAGTTGTCGACCGGAGCCGCCGTGCACCTCGTCCAGCCCGAGGGTGAGCAGCCCGAGCTCGGCACCTTCACGCCAGACGTCGGGATCCACCGCGTTGTCGAGTTCGGCACGATCTCGAATGCCGGACAATGGCATTCGAGAATCAACGAAATCGACAGCAGCAGATATGATTTCGAGCTGCTCTGCCGAGGGAAGTAGGTTCATGGTCGCTTCTTTCGTTCATCGTGGGAGACCGAGGACGCGCTCCCCGATGATGTTGCGCTGAATCTCCGACGTTCCTCCACCGATCGACTGGGAAAACGAGTACAGGTAGTAGCCCACCCACCCGTTCCGATCCCAGCGGGACGAATCCCGCAACGCGTCGACTCCGACGATGTCCATTGCCAAAGCGGCCACCTCTTTGCACAGGTCGGCGTAGTGCAGCTTGAGCATCGAGCCCCGCGGGCCTGGCGTATCCGACTCGAGGTTCTCGCAGATGCCGACATAGGTCATCGCGCGCAGCGAGGCCACCGACGCCCGTGCTCGGGCCAGACGACGGGATACCTCGTCATCCTTGATGGCGGCGCGGTGCCCGTCGGGGCCAACGTGATCGCGGGCGAACTCGATCAGGTCCTCGACGACTTTCGACAGGCGCACCTGGTTGGCGGTAAATGCTGTTCCGCGCTCGAAGGAAAGCGTGGACATCGCTACGCTCCATCCGGATCCCATGTCGCCGACGATGTTGGTGAGGGGAATTCGGACGTCGTCGTAGAAGACTTCGCAGAATTCCTCGCCACCCTCGATCGTTCGGATCGGGCGCACCTCGATGCCGGGGCTGCTCATGTCGCAGATCACCCAGGTGATGCCCTTGTGCTTGCTGCCGGTGTTATCGGTCCGTACCAGCAACTCCTGGTAGTCGGCGCTCATCGCGAAACTCGTCCAGATCTTCTGCCCGCTCACCACGAGCGAATCGCCGTCCACGGTCGCCTTCATCTTCAGCGAGGCCAGATCCGATCCGGCTTCCGGTTCGGAGAAGCCCTGACACCAGACAACTTCACCCTTGAGGATCTTCGGCAGGTGGAAGGCCTTCTGGTCTTCGCGGGCGCGGGTGATCAGCGTCGGCCCGGCGTGACTGAGTCCGACGAAGTTCGCGTCGATGCCCGGAAATCCACGGGCGGCGTACTCCTCGTACCAGATCAATTGCTGCAACAGTGTCAGGCCGCGGCCGCCGTACTCGGTGGGCCAAGAGATGCCGGCCCAACCGCCTTTCCACTGCGTGTGTTGCCATGCCATGTCGTATTCACGGATCCCCGCACTGTCGCGCGGGCGCACCTCGCGCGGTTTGTTCTCGTCCAACCATGTACGTACCTGGTCGCGGAACTCCACCTGCTCCTTCGTGAAGTCCAAGTCCATCTTCGGGCCTTCCATAGCGGCGAATCGTGTGCGATCCGCAGTCCGTCTACACACGAGTATAAGTGACACTAGTGTCAGATTGAAGTATTCGACGAGGTGTCTTCCGTGTCGCGGTAACGCTGCGCGAGCGCCTCGCTGCCACGGGCGAGGATCGTGACGTCGGCACCGACGAGAACGAACCGAGCTCCGGCCGCCATGTACCTTCGGGCGATCGTCTCGTCGAACGCGTTGACCCCGGCCGCGGTGCCACAGGCGACGATGTCTGAAACAGCCTGCTCTACGGCGTTGACAACCTCGGGAATCTGCGGCCTACCGAGATGCCCCATTGACGCGGCAAGGTCGGCAGGTCCGATGAACACCGCATCGACTCCCGGCATCGACGCGATGTCCTCTACCGCGTCGAGTCCGGCGACGGACTCGACCTGTACGGTCAGGGAGATGCTGTCGTCCGCGGTGGTCAGATAGTCAGAAGTGCGATTCCAGCGGGAGGCGCGCGCGAGAGCGCTGCCGACCCCTCGGATGCCGTTCGGTGGGTAGCGCGTCGACGCCACCAGCGCAGCGGCCTGCTCGGCCGACTCGACCATCGGCACGATCAAGTTGGTGACACCGATGTCGAGTAGTTGCTTGATCACGACCGGGTCGCCGGATGCGGGCCGCACCAGGACCTCGACTGGATAGGCGGCGACGGCCTGCAACTGGGCGAGTGTCGAACGTAGGTCGTTGGGCACGTGCTCCTGGTCGAGCATCAACCAGTCCACCCCGGACCCCGCGCAGATCTCGGCGCTGTAGGCATTGCCGGAGGCGATCCACATGCCGATTTGCGGCGCAGCGCCCTGGAGTGCGTCGCGCCACCGGTTCGCCGGCGTCATCGGCCCTCGCGTTCGAAGTAGATCGACACCGTTCCGAGTGGGCCGTAGTCCGCCACGAACGTGTCCCCGGGCTCGGCGAACACCGGCTTGGTGAACGACCCCGCGAGGATGATCTCGCCCGCTTGCAGCGCGACGTCGTGCGGCGCCAGGCGGTTGGCCAGCCAGGCCACACCGTTCGCGGGGTGATTGAGCACGGCGGCCGCCAGTCCCGACTCCTCGATCGCGGCGTTGCGCAGCAGCAGGGCCCCCACCCACCGCAGGTCGACATCGAGTGGGCGAACGACGTTGCCGCCGAGCACGATTCCGGCATCGGCGGCATTGTCGGCGATGGTGTCGACGATCGTACGGAGATGGCCGGTGGCCGGATCGCTCATCTGGACCCGTGCGTCGAGGATCTCGAGGGCCGGGGTGACGTATTCGCTTGCGCGCAGTACGTCGTACAGGGTGACTCCCGGGCCCTTCAGTGTCTCGCCGAGCACGAAGGCGAGTTCCACCTCGACGCGCGGACGAATGAAGCGTCCGACCGGGACCACACCGCCGTCGTCGAAGAACATGTCGTCGAACAACACGCCGTAGTCCGGCTCCGAGATCGAGACCGCACGCTGCATGACCTTGGAGGTGAGTCCGATCTTGTGTCCCCGAACGGCGCGTCCGTCCGCGATCTTCAGATCGACGAGGGCGCGTTGCACGGCGTAGGCGTCCTCGATCGTCATGGCCGGATACCGCAGCGACAGTTGCCCGATGGCCGAACGGGTCTTCTCGGCGTCGTAGAGACGTGCCGCGGTGTCGGCGACGGCGGACTCGCCCAGCGTCTCACCCATCGGCTTGCGCGGATTTCGCGAGGAATGTGAGAGCCGCCGGATTGAAACTGTCCGGATCCTCGAAGTGCGGCCAGTGGCGCACGTCGGCCATTTCGAAGATCTCGGAGTTCGGGATCAATCGTGCGACCGTTCGCGCGGTGCTCTGGTACTCGCCGTGGTCCTTGCCCGACGCCACGATCATGGTCGGAGCGGTGATGGTCGCCCACTTCTGCTCCGGGATCAGATTGCGGTCGCGGGCCGCCGCGTCTTGCAGGATCAGCAGGTGCTCGATCGAGGCGCGCGTGTCCTCGCGGCGATAGATGGCCTGGCGCAGAGCGATCAGGTCCGGAAGGCGGCGCGACTCGTCTGCGATGAGATGTTCGAAGACCTTGTGAATGGACTCCCATGTCGGATTCTCGACGGCCGCAGTGCGTTCGGCGCGAATTCTGGCCATGTTCGACGCGGTGGCGACCAGCCCCGCGGGAGACATCAGAATCAGCTTGTGCACGCGAGTGGGGTGCTCGACAGCGACGGCGGCGGATACCCACGCGCCGAGAGACATGCCGATGAAGTGAGCTTTGTCCATACCGAATCGATCCATGACAGCCACGATTTGGCGAACGTATACGGCGATCTCGTAGTCGTAGTCTGGTTTGTCGGAAAAGCCGTTGCCCACGAGATCGACTGCGACGCAGTGATAGTGCTCGCTGAGCGCGGCAAGGTTGGGTGCGAACGTCTCCCAGTGCCCACCGGTGCCGTGCAGCAGGATCGCGTGCGGCTTGTCCGGAGAACCCGCTTCGGCGTATCGGGTCCTGACGTTGTCGACAACGAGGAAGCCCTGACGGAACTCGAGCTCGCGGAGATAGCCCCAGATGCTCTGGTAGTCGACGGTGCCCACCACGGAGTCCGGTGTGGCTGGAGCGGCGGTCGTGGTCTCTGTCATCGGGAGCCTTCCGTGTTGCCGAGTTCGCCGTCAGCGGTCGATGTGGTCTGACGCTCTGTACCCGTTCGATGCGAAACTATTCATAGTGTGCATCTTCGTAGCCCATCAGTCCAACGCGCTGAACTGGGAGAGTATCCGATGGGTTGGATGAAACCCGTCGATCGACAGCATTGTTTCTGACACTCGCATACGATGTGCATATGAGGGTGGTTACCTCGATCGGCATGCCGCTGCGTGAGTTGGTCGACCGCCCGCCTGGTCATCGAAAGAGTTGAGGTCAATGTCTGACGAAGTAACGGTTCGCCGCCCGGCCAGGCGGCGGCACCTGGCGCAGTTGTCCAACGAGTTCGCGGTGGTTCGCGTCTCGCTGGATGACACGGGCAACGGTCCGCGCCTGCTGGTCGAGGATGCCGAAACCGGCGACCACGTCTTCTTGTCGCCGCTCGAGTTGGCAAGTCTGTGCCTCGCCACACCCGAGGATCGCGAGGAATGGATCCGGGTGGGCAACTATCGCGATGAGCGTCGAGATCGGTCCTCGGGCCCGATCCGGGGATCCGTCCGATGACCACTCCCGCGATCGTGGGCTTCGGAATGACCCAGATGTCGTTGACACCCGGCGCATCTCCACTGGTGCTCGCCTGCACCGCGACTCGCTCGGCGGTTACCGACGCTGGTCTCGACCTCTCCGACATCGACGGCCTGCTGGTTGGTTCGTCACAGGGCATTCGCCCGGACCGTCTCGGAGTGGCGTTTGCCGGTCAGGGCGGATTCGGCGACCTACGACTGCTCGAACACATCGAAATCAAAGGCGCGACAACCATCGCGATGATTCAGCACGCGCGTGGCGCGGTCGCGTCCGGAGCGGCTCGGGCGGTGGTCTGCGTGTTCGCCGACGCGCCCCTCACCGTGGGTAAGGCCGCGGGCTCGACGTACGCGCACAGCGGTGGTCGCAGCGGTGCACGCGGCCTCGAACGCGCGTCCGGCGTACTCGGCTCCGTACCGACCTATGCGCTGCTGACCAACCGCTGGATGCACACCAGCGGGGGAAGCGCCGACGATCTCTGCGCCGTCGCCACCACCACCCGCGACTGGGCGCAGCGCAACCCCGACGCCGTCGTGCGTTCCCCGCTCGACCGTGACGGGTACTACGCCAGCCCGATGATCGCCGAACCACTGCGCCGACTCGATTGCGCACGACCGGTCAACGGTGCTGTCGCGGTCGTCGTCACCGCGGACCCGGCGATCGGCACCGGCCCACGCGTCACGATTCGGGGAGTCGGGCGTGATCACCCGGTTCGTCACCGACGGTCCGGCCGCGAATCCTGGTTCGGCGGTGGTCGCCGTGCCGTGGACGACGCGTTGGCCGAAGCCGGAATGACCCGCGGCGATCTCGACGCCGCCCAGCTCTACGACCCCTTCTCGGCGGTGACGCTGATGCTGCTCGAGGAGTACGACCTGACCGGCGGTGCCAGGGCCGGTGATTTCGTCCGGGCCGGCGAAACCGGCCCGGGCGGTGTACTGCCGACCAATACGGGCGGCGGCCAGCTCTCCGGCTTCTACCTTCAGGGGATGACGCCGTTGTCCGAGGCTGTCGTGCAACTGCGCGGCCAGGGCGGCGAGCGTCAGGTGGACGGTGCGAATACCGCCTTGGTGGGTGGCATCGGTGGCCGCGTCGACCACCACGCCGCACTCGTGCTCGAGCGTGCCGCATGACCGTCACCACCGAAACCGACACGGCGACCGACTGGCTTCTCGATGACGGGCTGGCGCCACAGTCCGACGGGGATCCGATGGCCCCGCTGTACGACGGAGCGGCTCGCGGCGAGTTGGTGCTGCCCTTCTGCGTCCGCTGCGACGTCCCGCTCGATCTCGAACAACAGGTGTGTGATCGGTGCGGCTCGTTCGAAAAGGATTGGCGATCAACCGAACTCGTGGGAATTGTCCACTCGTCCACCCTGATGCACCGTCTCGAAGCCGGATTGGTCACGGCGACCACGCCGTACCCGATCATCGATGTGGAACTGGCCGGTGGTCACCGGCTGATCATGACGACGATCGACCCCACTTCGACGGCGCCGCGAATCGGTGACGCCGTGCTCATCGGATTTCGCACACTCGGCGGCGTCTCGATTCCTGCTGCCCGCATCAATCCCGCTCCACTCGATACGGAGGCCCGCCCATGACCACACTCGAACCGACGGTGGCTCGTTCGGCGCCGCTGCACGCTGCGCAGAACTCGGACACGTTCGACGTCGCAGACGTTGTGCAAGGCGACCGAGTACACGGATCGGTGTACACCTCTCCGGAGATCTTCCAGCGGGAGATGGACACCATTTTCCGCACCGGCTGGGTGTACGTGGCCCACGAGAGCGAGGTGAGCGAGGAGGGGGACTACCTGACTCGCGTCATCGGCCACGATCCCGTCGTCGTGGTGCGCGGGAAGGACGGCGTCGTGCGCGTCCTGCTGAATCGTTGCTCGCACCGTGCCAACAAGCTGTGCAACGCGGAATCGGGTAACGCCAGCAACTTTCGGTGCCCCTACCACGGTTGGACCTTCTCCAACGACGGCTCGCTGGCGGCGGTTCCCATGCGGAACGGCTACGGTGACGCGTTCAAGAAGGTGCGCTCGGAACTGGGCATGGCCGAGGCTCCGCGCGTCGACAGCTACGGCGGCTTCCTCTTCGCGTCCCTGTCCGCCGACGGCGTGTCGCTGAAGGAACACCTCGGCGGTGCCACGAGAGCGATCGACCGCGTCCTGGACTTGTCGCCCACCGGCACGATCGACCTGCGGTCGAACTGGATGAAGCACCTGCACCACGCGAACTGGAAGATGGTGGTGGAGAACAACGTCGACGGCTATCACGCCCTGTTCACACACGCGTCGGTCTACGACGCCATCAAGCCAGCGAAGGTCTCGCACATTCCCTCCAAGGTCGAGGTGGTGGTACGAGATATCGGCGACGGACACTCCGAGATCGACTACTCCGCCGAATACCGAAAGCTGGACGAGGAATTCGTCTGGTACGGACGTACGCCGCGGGAGAAGCTGGCGGAATACGTTGCCGCGCTGGAGCAGGCGCACGGCGCGGAGAAGGCGCACGACGCGCTCGTGGTGGGACCCGCGCACACCCTCATCTGGCCGAATCTCTTCCTGGCCGAGATGAACGTGATGTACGTCGAGCCCATCGATGTGGACCGGACGATCGCGTACACCACCGCGGTGATGATCCCCGGACAGGACAGGTTGAACGAGCGCACACTGCGTCGCTCCGAAGGCGCGATGGGGCCCGCCGGATTCCTCATAGCGGACGACGGCGAGATCGGGATGCGCAACCAGGCCGGGCTCGCCGCGCGGGATCCCGAATGGCTTCGCCTGTCGCGCGGCCTCGAGACCGACGAGACCGACGAGACCGGCATCGTGAACAGCGACAAGAGTGCGGAAACTCCTCAGCGCGGGTTCTACCGTCAGTGGGCCGCCGTCGTGGGACAGGAGATCCGACTGTGACCACCACCGAAGACACCGGCACCGAAGCCGCGGCCGATGTCGCGAGCACATTGACACCGCTGCCCGCGCCGGACGCCGATGTGGCCGGCTTCCTGTATCTGGAGTCCCGCCTGGCAGACGAGGGACGGTACTCCGAGTGGGAATTGCTGTGGGCCGACGACGCACTCTACTGGGTGCCGATGCATCCGGATACCGATCCGCGGACACAACTGTCCTACATCTACGACAACCGTCGACGCATCAAGTCTCGTGTCGCGCAGCTCAATACCGGAAATCGGCACTCGCAGACGCCACCGTCGGTCATGCGACGCATGCTGAGCAACATGGAGGTCCTGGAGACCACCGAGGACACGGTGACGGTGGGTTCGAACTTCGTGGTGTTCGAGTATCGCCACACCCAACGCATCTGGGCCGGACGCGTGATCCATACCGTGCGCCGCACCGACGTCGGATTCGAACTCGTTTCCAAGACAGTGCATCTCGTCGGTGCGGGGGGACCGCTCGACACTCTCGCGTTCCTGATCTGAACGGACTACCGACCGATACACCGAAGGTGCGAACCTTCCCGAGAATACTTGCGAGGAACTGTGCTGGTAGGCGACATTCCGCGGAACAACGCGCGGCGATATCCGGAAAAGACCGCAGTGGTCGAGGGCGGACGCACGCACACGTGGTCGATGGTGGACGAGCGGGCCGGTCGGTTGGCCCGTTATCTCGTCGACCAAGGCTTGCGGAAGGGCGACCGCGTGCTCGTGATCGCGCGCAACTGCCTCGAGTGGCCCGAGGCGACGTTCGCGTTGGCCAAGGCGGGACTGGTGGCGGTGCCGGTGAACATACGCCTGGCGCCCGACGAGTTGGTCCATGTGCGCGACGATTCCGGGGCACGCGCGGCGATCGTGCACACCGACCAGATCGAGCGGTTCGGCGCTGAGCTCGTCGACCTCGACCTGATCGTCAGGATCGGCAGCGATGACGACGTGAATTCCGCTGTCGGACAAGAATACGACACCGCCCTGTACCGGGGGCAGCACGCCGTGTTGCCGTCGGTAGACCCGGACGACATCTTGTTCGTGCTCTACACCAGTGGCACCACGGGCAGGTCCAAGGGCGTGGTGAACACGCACCGCGCACTGCTCGCGCAGGCGGTCGACACCAACCTGGTCACCGAGGGAAACCGGTCGGATGTCTTCTTGGCCACCACGCCGTTCTTCACGGCGGGCGGGATGGTCCGCACCGTGTCGTGGACGTATCTCGGACAGACGATGGTGATCCACAAGAGGTTCGACCCGCAGGCGGTCATCGACGAGATCGAGCGCAGCGGAGTCACCTTCACCACATTCATTCCCACGATGCTCCAGCGCACACTGCGCATCCTCGAGGACGGCCCCGCTCGCGACATGTCGAGTCTGCGCCGGATCAGCTACGGCTCGTCACCGGTCCCTCCCGGCTTGGCGCGCAAGGCGATGGACCTGCTCGGCTGCGACCTGCAACAGCGGTACGGACTCACCGAATGTGGTGGCCAAGCAACGATTCTCACGCCGCAGGACCATCGAGACATGGTCGCGGGCAAGACGTCGATCCTCACCTCCTGTGGTCAGGAGACGCCGATGGTCTCGATTCGCATCGTCGACGCCGACGGTGCGGAACTCCCGGCCGGTGAGATCGGTGAGATCGTCATCGAATCCGATGCCAACGCGGTCGGTTACTGGAACCGAGCCGAGCAGACCTCGCAGACCTTCCGGCCCACGGGTCTGTGGTCCGGCGATCTCGGGTTCCTCGACGACGAGCGGTACCTGCACATCACCGGCCGGAAGACCGACATGATCATCTCGGGCGGATTCAACGTCTATCCGGCGGAGATCGAACGCGTCATCGGGCACCACGGTGCCGTGGAAATGGTGGCGGTCGTAGGTGTTCCGGATCCCGAGTGGGGTGAGACTCCTGTCGCCGTGGTGGTACCACGCGGCGATATCGACGTCGAGGCGGTCACTGCCGAACTCACCGCGCTCTGCCGGTCCGAGCTCGCCGGATACAAGCAGCCTCGACGTTTCGTGTTCCGAAGCGAGTTTCCGCTGGGTCCGGCCGGCAAAATTCTCAAGCGCGTCATCGCCGACGATCTTCGCGCAGTAGCAGCCGGATAAGGGCCCGGCGATGACGAGGGAAATGGTGGACGGCCTTGGTGCGGGGCCCAGCGAGATGCTGAGCGCGGCGACGGTGTGGGAGTTGGTCACCGGTCGAGCCGAGGTCGGTCGCGAGGCGGAATTCGCCGTGGACGAGCACCGTCGGCACTGCACGTTCGGTGGCTTCCGCGAACTGTCCGAGGGTATCGCGGCGACGTTGTACGCCAAGGGGGTTCGGCCCGGCGACGTGGTGTCGTGGCAGATGCCCAGCAGCATCGACACCATGGCGATGGTCGCGGCGCTCTCCCGTCTGGGTGCGATTCAGAACCCGATCATTCCGATGTTGCGCGACGCCGACGTCGAGTTCATCACCGATCAGGTACACACCTCGCTGTTGATCGTTCCCCGCGAGTTCCGTGGATTCGCGCACGGCGACATGGCAGAACGGGTGAAGGCCTCCGTCGAGGGGCTCGAGGTGCTGGTGGTCGACGACGCCTGGGAACTGGGTGATCCAACACAACTTCCGCCCTACGATCGGTCCGATCGAGGCGAGGACGCGATCGATTGGATCTTCTACACCTCGGGGACTACAGCCGCTCCGAAGGGGGTCAAACACACTGATCGCGGATTGATCGCTGCGGCAAGGACATTCGTTTCCAACCTCGAGGTCCGACCGGAGGATCGCTGCGCGGCTTTCGTGCCCATCGCTCACGTCGGCGGTATCGCACACCTGCTGCATGCGTTCCTCGTCGGGCATTCGCTGATCGTGAGCGCGGTCTTCGATCCGGAACGCAATGCCGACCAACTCATCGAGGCCCGCGTGACTCTGGTGGGGTCGGGGCTGCCGTTCACCAACGAGTACCTGCGGATAGCCGAGGAACGCGGAGCTGCCCCACTGTTCCAGGATTCGCGAGCCACTCTCGGGGGCGGTTCCGGTAGGCCCCGGTCCCTCAGCGACCAGGCGAGGAAGTTGCTCGGAGGCGTGGGAATCATCTCGGGCTACGGGATGACCGAGTGCCCCTACATCACGTGGGGCACCCCACATGACACCGCCGTCCAACACGCGGAATGCGAGGGCATCCCCGGTGAAGGCGGCGAGGTGCGGATCGTCTGCGATGGCGAGCGGGTGGCGGACACCGGTGAGATCGGCGAAATCCGCGTCCGTGGGCCGCAACTCTTCCGTGGGTACGTCGACAGTGCGCTCGACGCGGGTGCAATCGACGCGCACGGCTTTTTTCGCAGTGGCGATCTGGGCTATGTCGACGGCGACGGTCGGCTCGCGGTGACGGGACGGATCAAGGACATCATTGTGCGGAAGATGGAGAACATCTCCGCACGTGAGGTCGAGGAGACGTTGATCGGTGATCCGATGATCGCGGATCTCACCGTGATCGGCCTTCCCGATGCGGTATCGGGGGAGCGGGTGTGCGCGGTGGTGGTTGCGGCCGACCACAGCAACACACCCACACTCGAGTCGGTGCGGCACTACCTACGGACCACGACCTTGAATATTCGCAAGTTCCCCGAACAGGTGGAAGTGGTGGATGCCATTCCCCGCAATTCACTGGGCAAGATCTCCAAACCGGTGCTGCGACAGCGATACACACTCACTCGGTACGACGAGAAGGTGGCAGCCATGACCTCCGACAGTGCCCGCACCGAGTTCACCACCATCGAATTCGAGGTGGCCGAGCACATAGCGACGATCACGTTGAATCGTCCCGATCGCCTGAACTGCTTCAACGAGGCCATGGCCGGGGAAATGATTCGGGTGTGGGCGCGAGTTCGTGACGATGACGACATCCACGTGGCAGTGCTGCGCGCCAACGGAGAACGCGCGTTCTGCACCGGAGTCGATCTGAGCGCGGGAGCGTGGTGGGCCGACCGCAACCGGTGGAATCAGGAAGATCCCGGCGTATCGCTCGGGCCTCGGCACCATCGCGTCTGGAAGCCGGTGATCTGCGCGGTGCAGGGCATGGCCGCGGGCGGGGCGATGTACTTCATCAACGAATCCGACATCGTGATCTGTTCCGAGGACGCGACGTTCTTCGACCCGCACGCCAATGGTGGCATGGTCTCCTCGTTGGAGCCGATCGGAATGCTCGCTCGCGGCGTCGCATTCGGCGAGGTGATGCGATGGGCGCTGCTCGGTAGCGACGAACGTATGACCGCGGACACGGCACTGCGGGCCGGGATCGTCACCGAGGTGACGCCGACTTCGGAACTGCGAACCCGTGCGCATCGGCTGGCCACCGAGATCGCTGCTCGTCGGCCCGAGGCAATTCAGGGAACCGTGCGCGCGATCTGGGAGTCGATCGATATGAGCCCCTCGATGGCAAAGCGACACGGACTGTCGTACACGCAGATCGGCAATCCGGGGGAAGGTCGCACCGACTCGCGCAAGACCAAGCGCGCACCTCGATTCCGTTGAGTATCGACATGCGTGATGTCATTCAAGGGAGGCTCGAATTGAGCAGCAGTAGTGGATACCCCGTCCCCGCCGAGACCGAGCTCGCTCGTTTCTCGTTGCTGATCGGTGGAGAGGACGTCGAGTCGGATTCCGGGCGTACCTACGACAGCACCGACCCGTATTCGGCGGTGCCGTGGGCCAGAGTGTCCGACGGTTCGGCCGCCGACATCGACCGTGCGGTCCGGGCCGCCCGTGCCGCGCTCGATGGTCCGTGGGGTCGGCTGACGGCGACGGCCCGCGGCAAACTGCTGTGGAAACTCGGCGACATCATCGCGCGTGAGGCCGAGAACTTGGCTGAGCTCGAGGTACGCGACGGCGGAAAACTGTTGCGTGAGATGTCCGGTCAGATGAAGAGCCTGCCGGATTACTACTACTATTACGCTGGCATGGCCGACAAGCTCGAGGGTGCGGTCGTTCCGACCGACAAACCGAATTACCTTGTCTACACCAAGCATGAACCGGTCGGCGTCGTCGGCGCGATTACGCCCTGGAATTCGCCGCTGCTGTTGCTGAGCTGGAAATTGGCCGCGGGCCTCGCTGCCGGGTGCACGTTCGTGGTCAAACCGAGCGATCACACACCGGCCTCGACGGTCGCGTTCGCGAAGCTGTTCGAGGAGGCCGGCTTCCCACCTGGCGTGATCAACGTCGTCACCGGCTGGGGACCCGAGACCGGGGCCGCACTGGCCGCGCACCCTGACGTCGATAAGATCGCGTTCACCGGATCGACCGGGACCGGAATCAAAGTGGGGCACGCCGCTCTGGCGAACATGACCCGGTTCACCCTCGAGCTCGGCGGAAAATCAGCTCAAGTGGTCTTTCCCGACGCGGACCTCGACGCAGCTTCCAACGGCGTGATCTCCGGAATCTTCGCCGCTACCGGCCAGACCTGCCTCGCCGGCAGCCGCTTGCTGGTGCACGAAAGCGTTGCCGAGGAATTGGTCGCCAAGATCGTCGATCGGGCCTCGACGATCGTGCTCGGCGACCCGAAGGATCCGAAGACGGAGATGGGTCCGGTATCGAACGAGCCACAATATCGAAAGGTGCTCTCGCACTTCGAATCCGCCAAGGAGCAGGGCGCCACGATTGCCTACGGAGGTGCGGCCTCGAGCGAACTCGGCGGATACTTCGTCAAGCCCACGGTGCTGACGAACGTCACCTCGGACATGCGCGCTGTCGTCGAGGAGATCTTCGGTCCGGTGCTCGTGGTCTCCACGTTCACTGACGAGGACGAGGCCGTCGCCGCCGCGAACGGAACCGAATTCGGCCTGGCGGGGGCAGTCTGGACCAAAGACGTCCATCGCGCGCACCGGATCGCCGGTCGGCTCCGCGCGGGAACCATCTGGGTCAACGCGTACCGCGCGGTCGCGCCCAGTGTGCCGTTCGGAGGCGTCGGATCCAGCGGCATCGGCCGGGAGAACGGCATCGACGCGGTCAAGGATTTCACCGAAACCAAGGCCATCTGGGTGGAACTCACCGGTGCGACCCGCGATCCGTTCACGCTCGGCTGACCATCACCACTGCGGAGGATACAACTATGGCTGACAAGATCGATGCGGTCATCGTCGCCGGTGCGCGCACCGCGATCGGCACTGCGTTCCGTGGCACGCTGCGCGACACCAGCGCGATGGAACTCGCTGAGATCGTGGTCGCCGAGGTGCGACAACGCTCCGGGCTCGACGTCTCTCAGATCGACGACATCATTCTCGCCGAGTCCAACTACGGCGGCGGTGACATGGCCCGGCACGCTGCTGTGGTACTCGGCATGTCGCAGGTGCCCGGCCAAGCCGTCAATCGACACTGCGCCGGTGGGCTGACCGCGATCGGCAACGCTGCGGGCCAGGTCATCTCCGGTGCGGAGCGGGTGATCATCGCCGGTGGTACGCAATCGACATCGACGAGCCCGATCCAGACGTGGCGTACGCCGGGGCGGGTCGACGAGGTCACCGAGAAGTGGATGCCGCCGACGCACCCGAACACGGTCGAAGCACCGAATATGGACATGTCCATCACGGTCGGCTGGAACACGGCCGAGGAAGTCGACCTCACGCGGGAAGAGATGGACGCCTGGGCTTTTCGGTCGCACCAGCGTGCGATCGCCGCGATCGATGCGGGTGCTTTCGTCGACGAGATCGTGCCCGTGCGGGTACTCCAGGCCGACGGCACCCGCAAGGAGTTCGCCGTCGACGAGCATCCTCGGCGTGACTCCAGCCTCGAGAAGCTTGCGGGCTTGAAGGTGCTGCACCCCGAGATCGAAGGCTTCTCGATCACCGCGGGCAATGCCAGCGGTGTGAACGACGCGGCTGCCGCTGTCATGGTGGTCGGCAGTGACCTCGCTGCCGAACAGGGACTCCCGGTGCTGGCGACGGTCGAGGCCTGGGCCGCAACGGCGATCGATCCCGCGCTGACGGGACTGGCCGTGCTGGATGTCATTCCCAAGGTCCTCGATCGCGCGGGTATCACCGTCGCCGACGTGGCGCTGTGGGAGATCAACGAGGCGTTCGCTTCGGTGCCGGTCGCGGCGTGCAAGAAGCTCGGCATCGATGAATCGATCGTCAACGTGAGCGGCAGTGGTTGCAGCCTCGGACATCCGGTGGCCGCGTCGGGCGCTCGAATGGTTATCAGCTCGATGTACGAATTGGGACGCCGCGGTGGCGGATACGCCGTCGCGGCGATGTGCGCGGGTGGTGGCCAAGCAGGCGCCATCGTGTTGCGGGTTCCTGCGGCGACGAAGTGATCATCTCGGCTGGTCTCCGGAGAGAGGGGCGACTCGATGAACGTTGAACTGGACACTCTCGACACCCCGGTCAGCGCCGCCATCTATGAACGCTCCAAGCGCGCTGCTCGAAGGATCGCCGGTCCCGTGCTTCTGGTGCGGGGCAAGGAGTCGGATGTCGTTTCCGACGACGGGGTCGCCGAGATGCGCGAGCTGATTCCGCATGCGCAGATCGTGGATGTCCGAGACGCGGGCCACATGGTTGCCGGAGACGACAACGACATCTTCACCGCGAACCTCCTCGACTATCTCGATGCTGCCCTCGAATCGACCGAATCATATCCATAGAAAAGAGATTCCAATGTCCTACGATCCCGCGGTCGCCAACCGTGTACTCGCCGGTTTGCGCCCGTTTCCCGTTGCCATCACCACCGTCGACGGCGGATTCGCCAACGGTCTGATGTCGCTGTCGGCAGGCTCGGCGAGCATCATTCCCGAGGCGCCCCGCGCGACGATCAGCCTCACCAAGTACAACAAGACCCACGACATGGTCTCGAACTCGGGCATTTTCGTCATGCACATGCTCAGCGCCGAAGAAGAACAGATGCAGAAGTCACTCGAGATTCTGATGACGCTCGGCGGTAGTTCGGGGCGGGACGGTGACAAGATCGGCAAGCTTCGTACCAAGATGGGGACGACCGGAGCTCCGATCCTGCTCGACGCGCACAGCTACGTCGAGGCTCGCGTAATGGGCACGCTCGACGTCGAGGAGAGCTCGATCTTCGTCGGTGACGTCGTGGCGTCGGAGATCCTCAACGACGGCCAGCGTCTGCGCATCGGCGAAGCGTGGGGCAAACTGCCTGCTGACTGGATCGCCCAGTACGACGCGAACCATCATCCACAGCTCGAGAACGCTCGCGCCCGCCGCTTCGGTGCGAAAGCGTAGATACCGCGTCGATGACGACCATCGAACAGACATCCGTCACAGGTGCCTGGGAGCTCCCGGAGGAGTTTCGGCTGCTCCGCGAGACGGTACGCCGATTCATGGACACCGAGGTACGTCCACTCGAGGACTCCTTGGCGCACGACGTCGCAGGCCTGCCGCGCGAACAGCTTCTTCCGTTGCAGGCCAAAGCGCGTGCTCTAGGGTTGTGGGCCCTACAGACTCCCGAAGAGTTCGGTGGAGCCGGACTCAGTGTGTTGGGTCAGGCAGTCGTTGCGGAAGAAGCGGCGAAATGTCGTATGGGAGCCTTCTTTCCAGCTCTCGGGGCGTTCGGCGGCAACCCTCCGAACATCATGTTCAAGGCGACCGACGTACAGTTCGAGAAGTTCGCGCGGCCGATCATCGACGGCACGATGACCAAGGCGTACACCGCCATCAGCGAGGCATCCGGTGGCTCCGACCCAGCTCGCGCCATCAAGCTCAAAGCTGTTCGCGACGGTGATCACTACGTGCTGAACGGCAGCAAGATGTGGACTTCGCATGCGCAGAACGCGGACTGGGGCGTCGTCTATGCCCGCACCGGCGAAGGCCGCGACGGAATCTCGTGTTTCATCGTCGAGAACGGCTCTCCCGGATTGGCTTTCAGCCGCATCGGCGTGGTCGCCTCGTTCTCGCCGTACGAACTGCACTTCGACGATGTCCGCGTTCCGGTAGGCAATCTCGTCGGCGAAGAAGGCTGCGGCTTCGCGTTGGCCAGCGACTTTCTCGTACACAGTCGAATCATCTACCCCGCAGGGCCGATCGGAATCGCCCAGCTGGCACTCGACATGGCGTGCCGATGGGCCAAGGATCGCGACGTGTTCGGCGGAAAGTTGGCCGACAAGCAGGGAATTCAGTGGATGCTGGTCGAATCCGAGGTGGAATTGCGCGCCGCGCGCCTGCTCATGTACCAAGCGGCGTGGAACGCCGATCTGGGTAAGGACGTCAAGGTCGACGCATCGATCGCGAAGATGTACGGCACCGAGAAGGCCTACGACGTGATCGACCGCTGCATACAGATACACGGAGCGCTCGGGCTGTCCGACGAGCTTCCGCTGGAGCGATGGTTCCGCGACCTCAGGGTGAAGCGTCTGGGCGAGGGCGCCACCGAGGTGCAGCGCGTCGTCATCGCCCGAGAGCTGTTGAAATGAGCGAACACATGAGGTTCAATCTGATATTCCCGATGCGCGCGGTCAAGCATTACACACGATGGATCGGCGACAGCAGTCTCGGCGAGGTCGCCCGATTGGTCGAAGATGCGGGCTTCGATGGTATCGCGATGAGCGAACATCCGTATCCGGACAAGGAATGGTTGTCGACCGGCGGCCACCATGCCTTCGATCCGTTCGTAGCGTTGAGTATGGCAGCGCAGGCGACGTCGCGTATTCGGCTGATCACGTACGTCATGGTCGCCGGATATCGCAGTCCATACCTCGGCGCGAAGGCGGCGGCCAGTCTCGATCTGCTGTCGGGCGGTAGGTTCACGCTAGGGATAGCGGCGGGTTACCTGAAGTCCGAATTCGACGCGCTGGGAGCAGATTTCACCCGGCGCGGCAAGCTGCTCGACGAGGCGATCGCAGCCATGCGGGCGACCTGGGTGGGGACCGAGCACGACGGGCCGGAATTCGGCGTACGCGATCACCTCTCGCTGCCGCTGCCCGCGACCGAGGGTGGGCCCCCGATCTGGATCGGGGGAAACAGCAAGGCCGCACGCCGACGTGTGACCGAGCTCGCCGACGGTTGGATGCCGATCGGGCAGTCCGCCGAGATGGCCGCGATCACGAAGACTCCTCCATTGGAAGACATCGAATCGTTGGCGAAGCAGATCGGTGAACTGAACAAGAGCCGAGCCGACCTCGACAAGTCAGCGATCGACGTGTCGTTCGTTCCGTTCGAGAAGAACCTGCTCCGCACCGGTGATTCGGAGGCGTTCTGTTCCGCGCTCGCGCCGAAACTGGACGATTACGCCGATGCCGGGGTGTCTTGGATAAGCGTCGAACCTGCCAGCCGAAGTTTCGAGGATTTCCGTCGTGACGTGACGGTACTGGCAGAACGGCTGATCCAGCGATGAGCGAGACCACCGCCGAGGTGGGGCAAGTCCCGACTTCGGCGCCTCCGGCGTATGCCGAACTCGTCGACGCGTTCCGGGATATGCAGTCGGCCCTTGCGGCATCGGCGCCACCCCCCGATATCGCTGCCGCACTCAGTGCGGAGTTTCGTTCTGCGACAGAGCGTCTCACTGCTTTCGGTGCGGACGAGAAGCAGCGTCTGGCGCGCAGGCCGGGTCCGTCCGGAGGCGGGAGACATCCGTCGTTGATTCCCTATCGGGTGGACGAGTCCGACGATCGCAGGCTGACTGCGACTGTCACGTTCACCCAGGCTCATCTGGGTGGCAACGGTGCGGTGCACGGAGGGATGATCCCGCTGCTGTTCGACGACGTGCTCGGGATTTTCGTCAGCACGGCGGCGCAGCCAGGGTCGCGGACGGCCTTTCTGAAGGTGAACTACCGGAAGATCACCCCCGTCGGGCGGCCACTGCGGGTGACGGCCTCGATCGACGCCATCGAGGGCCGCAAGACCTGGATCACCGGCAGCCTGCTCGACGGAGACGAGACGCTGGCCGACGCCGAAGCGCTCTTTCTGCGGCTGCTGCCGGGGCAGCCGTGACAACTGGCCTCCGAGCAACCGGGCAATGCCGTCGGACTCGAGACGAGGGTGCCAGGTACTTGTAGGTGACGACCACCCGGGGCTGTGCGAACCTTCGCACAGCCCCGAAGTTGTGTCCGGACCGGCTCGCTCAGTTCAGTGCGGTGTAGTTTGCGCATCTCGTCTTCGTAGCTGCCGTCCTGGCGCGCCCGCGTAGCCGTTCTGGGGACCGTGTTCTTCAGCGGTTTCGCGCTCGGTGACGGCCCGGCGGTCGCCCTGAGCGCCATGCAGATCGTCACGGGTGGCGGTACTGCTCACCGCGGCGTCGTTCGCGGTGGTGTACGGGCTGCCGAAACAAGGTGCCGCGCAGGCGCACTGATGGTCTGCCGCATCCCGGTCCGCCCCAGCTCGTTCCGGCTGGGGCGGACCTGTGCCGGTTCCGCACCCGCGCGCTCAGACGGTCGTGACCGGAGCCGCCGCGCCGGTCTCGACGACCCGGCGACGCCGGTTCGGCGCCAGCAGGGTCGGGTGCTTCACACACCAGGCCGCGATCGAGCAGATCAGCTCCTTCACGCGGGCGGCCTTGCGGCCCACGTCGACCTTCGAGGTCGGCTGATCCTCCTTGGTCACCTTCTGCACGATGGCATCGCGGCGGCCGAGGCTGATGCACTGGCTGTTGTAGCCGATCGGGGCATCGGGGACTTCACGTCCGGTCAGCCGGGCGGCAATGGCGTCGGCGCCCAGCCAGGCCATCGGGGAGGCGGTGGCGCAGCCCATGCGCAGCGTCTTGCCGCCCACTCCCGCGGCGTGCGCGGCATCGCCGACGGCGTACACGTCCGGGTGCGAGACCGAGCGCTGGGTGGCGTCGACGACGATCCGCCCGGCCTCGGAGACGGTGAGCGTGCTGGCGGCCGCGATCGGGTGCACGGCGAATCCCGCTGTCCAGACGGTCATTTGCGCGAGGATCTCCGCGCCCGACCGGGTGGCCACGCCATCTTCGGTGACCCGGGTGACGTCGGCGTGCTCGTGGACGGTGATGCCGAAGCGTTCGAACGCGCCGCGCAGGTGGCTCTGCGCCTTCTCGTCGAGCCAGTCGCCGACACCGCCGCGCGCGGCCATGGCGACCTTCAGATCCGGGCGCGCCTCCGCGATCTCGGTGGCGATCTCGATGCTGGTCAGGCCGCCACCCACGATCAGCACGGTCTCGTCCGCCCGCAGCTGGTTCAGGCGTTCCCGCAGCCGCAGCGCGGCCTGCTTGCTCGCCACCTGGTGGGCGTGCTCGACGACGCCGGGCACGCCGAAATCGGCGACGGTGCTGCCCAGGGCGTAGACGAGTGTGTCGTAGGCGAGGGTCTCGGCCCCCTGCTCGCCGATCAGTTCGACGGTCTTGCGGTCCGCGTCCACCGAATCGACCCATGCGATGCGCACCTGAACGCCGGTGCCGGCGAACATCTTCCGCAGTGGGCGGACCGGCTGGTCCTGCCCGGCGGCGAGCTGGTGCAGGCGCACCCGTTCGACGAAGTCGGGATCGGCGTTGACCAGGGTGATCTCGACGTCGTCGCGGTGCAGTCGCTTGGCCAGGCGGCCGGCGGCGGTGGCTCCGGCGTACCCGGCTCCGAGGACGACGATGCGGTGCTTCATGGTGTTGCTCCTAATCTCGGTGGGTTCGGAACTTGAACCGGACAGCCGCACGAATGCTGACAGGAGCTGACTGTGATGTGGGTCACCATAGATCGGGCAGGGGCGCTCCCGGTGCGTACGTCGCCCACTGGCGATTGGCGTGCGCCAGCTTGTCGGGGTTGACGTGGGCGTGCACGGCGGCGATGCCGTCGGCGGTCACCTCCAGCACCACGACGCCGACGATCCGATCCTCGGCCACCAGGACCAGCGCGGGCCTGCCATTGACGATCGCGGCGAACGGCGTGGGCTTGCCGCCGAGCTTGTCCCACTTGGCGCCCGAGGGTTTGATGGCGAGCCGCACGAACAGCGCGATGCGCTCGGCGCCGACGAGCGGCCTGTTCAAGGTGGCGAAGAAGGCGCCGCCGTCGCCGATGATGGCGGCGTCATCGGTGAGCAACCGCACCAGCTCGTCGGTCCGGCCGCTGACCGCCGCGGTCAGGAATTCCTCCACGATCCGGCGGGCGGCGGCCTCGTCCACCTCGATGCGCGCCCGTTCCACGGCCAAGTGCTGTTTGGCGCGGCGATAGACCTGCTGGCAATTGGATTCGGTGATGTCGAGCAGGTCGGCTATCTCGTGGTGCGGGTAGCCGAAGGCCTCGCGCAGCACGTACACCACGCGCTCCTTGGCGGTGAGCCGCTCCATGAGCGTGAGCATGGCGATCGACACCGATTCACGCTGTTCGACGGTGTCGGCCGGGCCCAGCATCGGGTCGCCGGCCAGCACCGGCTCCGGAAGCCATTGCCCCACATAGGTTTCCCGGCGCGCGCGGGCCGAGGTGAGCTGGTTGAGGCAGAGATTGGTGAGCACCTTGGTCAGCCACGCCTCGGGCGTCTCCACGTACTCGCGGTCGGCGGCCTGCCAGCGCAGATACGTCTCCTGCACCGCGTCCTCGGCGTCGCCGGCCGAGCCCAGCAAGCGGTAGGCGATCGCCTCCAGGCGGCCCCTGGAGCTTTCGAACAGATCGGCCTCGCGCGTGAGCAACATGTCAGCCATGGTCGGCCATGCGCACCGGTCGCGTCCAGCCGTACCGGACCTTCGCATTCACGCGAGAACAAGGCCTGCCTGGAGTGGACTCCAGGTCGTTCTACAGCACAAGCACTGTCGGTACTGAGGTGGGTATGGGGCGTAGTGCCGAGGTAAAGAAGGCTGTAATGCACCCGCGCAAGCGAATCGTGCAGATCTGTTGTCGGGACCAGCAGCAACCAACACGTCGACCGGGCACCACACCGTGTATGAGGCCGCCAGTTCGGGGCCTTACGCCCTGCCCCTCTCAAGTGCCGATCACTTGCGTTCGCAAGCTGTCCAGCAGCGTCTGGGGTTCGGTGATCTGCGCCGCGAGCTGGTCGCGCAGGCGCGGCAGTTTGGTGACCTCCAGTCCTCCCATGCCCGCCAAGTGCGCTCGGAGTCTTTGGCTTTCGGCGAGCGCGTCGGCCAACTCCTGCGATTGTCGTTGGCACGAGTACCGAACAGCGGAACCTTCGGGGCCTGCATGACGTCCTGCTGGAGAAGTGACGCCTATGGGGCCATCTCGGCGAGGCCCGAGGCGAACTCGGCGGCTGGCGGGCACAGGTACTTGATACTGGCTCCTGCAACGACTTCCATCGCGTGGAAGTCGTCGGCACGGGTGTTGGGCAGCGCTGCGCTGCTGAGATCGCCACGTGCGCTGTAGATCTGGTTGCAGATCCGGTGGCCCTTGATCACGAGATTGGCATCGGAGATACCACCTCGGTCCACGCCCGACAATTCGATGGAGCGCAGGAATCCGGGAACATCCTCGCTCTGTCCATCAATCTGACCCTGGACCCACGGATCCGGACGGGGCGCGGCATCCGCCGTCACGGCACCGCCGAGGAGCGCACCACCGATCCCGAGAACCGTCAGCATCGACGCGACGAGCAAGCGTGCGGGCATCGGAACCTCCTGATGCGCGTTGCTTTTGATCCGATCGAGAGTACGCGCTATCGCCTGTCGGTCAGCCGATATAGGCACATGCGAAACCATGGAATGTGTCGATGGCGCAGATCGCCGAGGAGGTCGGAATCACCGCGGGTGCGCTGTATCGGCATTTCCCGAACAAGGCTGGCCTTCGGGGAAGTCCTGCCGGTGTTTCTGGAGGCAGCGGGCAGGAAGTCGAGAGGGGGTGACGTTGTGGTGATCATGCTGATGAATTTGGTTGTGGCGGTGACGATTTCATAGAGCGTCGCAGGCTCCGGTCCTCGGCAGGGCGCACAAAACATGGGTAACTGAGAAACGCCTGGTCATCGTGGGTACGTATGCTGTCTGAGGGATCGCGATGCCCTGCGGAAGTTGGTCAACCGGTCCCCAACTCGATTGCGCCCCGGATGGGGCGTGTTGAGCATGATAACGGGGACGACCTGCGGTTTCTGGGCGGGCAGTTATGAGCGGGCGATGATGATGTCTGGTCAGGCTGCCTACTTCCCACGACCTTGGGTATATCGCCCTGCTGCTGGCGCAATACGATCCGTCGCCCACGCTGCATGCTCGCCCGATGTCTGGCCAGTCCTACCCGTCAGTCGCCGACGAACAGGAGATATCCGTTGGCGCGAAGCGCGATCGACGACGCCCGCCTCAGCAGGTCGACAGCCTGTCGCTCGGCATCGGTCCGTACCTCGATCCCCTCGATCTGATCCAGGATCAGGCCGAGCTGGTACCGGTTGAACATGGTGTCGCCGTACCGGTAGATACCCCGTACCAAACTGGTGTCGGGCTGGCCGGCGCACAGCCTGTACAGCGTTTCGTCCGCATCGTCACCGAAGCGGTGTTTCTCGGCATGGTTGATGTCCTGTACAACGATGTCTAAAGCCACCTGATCCCTACTCATCTCCTGCGGGGTGCATCGTAATTACCGCCCCGAACCTGTCGTGAACGACGATATACCGTTGCGTCGCTGCGCCACCCCGCATGTTCGACTCGTTTCCGATGTATCGGTCGGGCACTGTAACTTCCCGCCGATAGGTGCCGTCGCCTTGATCGATCGGCGGGCTGTTCTTCGCAGCATCGACGAGTGCATAGGGATCCTCGGTTGCGTAGAATGTACTCTTCCGCTCCGTATTCAGCGGGCCACCCGGATAGTGCTTGTCCCGCACATATTTCTCGCTCGCAGTAGTCAGGTCCGGTGCGGGGATACTATTTCCGTTTCTGGGCTGGCCACCCGTGCCGGAGTTTTCCTCCATCAAGACTATGGGTAGCGCGATGATATCGCGCAACTGCGAAGCATGGAAGTCGAGAGGGGGCAATTTGGTGAACGGCAGACTGCTCACCACGACCGAGAATCTGCTGGTTGTCACTGTCATGTACACCGGATCCTCAAGATCCTTGCTGAAGATCGGTGCGGCACACTTGATGACCACCATGGTCAGGTCGATTGTGACCGTCACACTCGAAATCTTCTCTTCCAGGCGCTCTTTGATCGAGGTCCGCAACGTCTCCAGAGTGTCGCAATAGTCGCCGACGGAGAACTCGATGCTCTTCGAGGCATCAGCGATGCTGATAGCCGCATCTTGAAGTGTCCTCAACCGTTTCCTGATGTCGTCGACATTGACTTCGGTGGAATGGTCGAAGTTGTACCCGATCCGTTTGATCCGATCCCCGGCATCAGTCAGATCGGGATTCAGAGCGTGCGCAAGCCAGGCTCGATCTTTTGCTCTCCGAAGTTTATCGGTGTCACCATTTGGGATCGGCTCGACTTTCGACAGCCCAACGCCCTTGATATCTATCCCCGCACCATTAGCTCCCTTGGCAGTGTGCGGTTCCTTGTAGGGGTTTCCACTTGGCGCAGAGGGAACCGGACTATCGGGATGCGGCAAAGTTTGATTCGAGACATCCCAGTTGTACGCCATGGCCGCGAGCACATCGCCATATCGAGTCAGCGCATCCGCCAAGAGGGTGCCCGTCGAAATCCATTGCACGGTAGCGGATTCATACGCCGAAATCCACTGTTGCGTCGTAGAGTAGTCACCGGCCATTCCTGTACACGATCTGGTCAGTTCCTTGTGCAGCGCGCCGACTCGGACGAGCACCGTCGTCGCTAGATCGTGGCACTCTTTGGCCGCCCGCTCATAATCCTTGGCATCGATGTCCCAGCCCATACTCGACCGCTATGACATCTGGCGGTTGAGGTCAGCGGCCGCGATGTAGCGATCCCGAGCTTGTTGCGCCGCACTGCTCGCAGTACGGATGCTGTCGACGAATTCTTTTGCCTCAGCTACCCATTGGGAATGCGCATCGTCGAACGCTCCCGCGGCGACGCCGTTCCAGCTTCTCGAAAGAATCGCGGCGACTCTGCTGTCGAGTCCATCGAGCTGATCCTCGATGAACCCGGCCAGCCCGCTCAACTGGGTTGCGACTTGCTCGAGCTAATCGATATCGACGGTGAACCGGCTGCTCATAGATCCAGACTTGTCGAGCCAAGGTTCGCAGCGGACGCGCCATCCTGCTGCTGGTAACTACCTGCTGCCACGCCGAGCGAACTGGCCAGAGCAGCAAGGGAGTTCAACAACTGAGTCCCGCCTTCATGGACGGTGCTCCACCCCTCGCCGAACGCGTCCGCAGCTGTTCCAGTCCAGCTGCCAGCTAGGCCATCCACCTCCCGCGTAGCGATATCGAGAGCCGACCTCAGCGCTTGAACCAGGTCCGACATGTGCTGGCCGAGTTCAATGACTTCGTCAGGTACGACGGAAAGCCCGTGACTTGGATTCGGTATCCCCCCCCCCAGAACTACTCACGCCGCAATGCTACTCGCGCCCTTCGGTAGTCACCGGCCCGTGCGAGCATCCAGGTGGTTGCGATCAATTCTCGCCGAGGTGGACGCTGCTGTGGTCGGGCACTGCCGGAGTCTCAGCCCAGGACTGCGGGGTCGCGCGCCCTGGGCTGAGGCTTCTTCGTGCGTAGCGCTCAGCAGTCGCGCAGCGGTTCTAAGTTAACGTTCACGTTGTACTCCTCAGTCATGGAGCGGTGGTTGGTGCTGACTGTGTCGCGGTAGCTGAAGTCGGTTACCAGAAGTAGGACCGCGACCGTGACGAACGCCAGAAGGAGGGTGAGTACGACGCAGGTCGTGCGGAAGGCCCCCGTCATGGCTTCGCCCGTAGTTCGTCCGCGTGCCATGGACACGACTGCGGCGGCGAGACCGCAGATAACCGACATGGAAACGACGAACGCCAGTATTAGCACGACGGTTCCAGCAGACAGTTGCATTGATATGTGACTTCCGATACGAGAGTCGTGAGTCGTCCCTAAAACGGAGCGTCCGCCCATCGACACATCTGTCTGTATGGTCGGAGCACGGTGAGTACCAGCCGATGCGCCAGGTGCCGGCCGATACCGTTGCAGCCCTCGACCGCCCACACCCGATCCGGGAAATACTTTGCCGCAGTGAGCATTTCATCGTAGCCAGCGGTATCGGTGCCGTACCGGCCGGTGGCCAGCACTGTGGCACGGTGGTCGATGATTTCGATGGTGGCCGAGCGTTTGTGCGGGTCCATCCCGATGATGACCGTCACCGGCGTCCTCCAGAGTCCGAACGGAAAAGGATGTCCGTGCGGGAAGGCACCGCTACTTCGAGCCAGGGCAAACCCCTTTCCAGCCACGCCCGCACGGCAACCGGTGAGACGCAAGCCATTAGCGAGCCACACCAAATACCGACGGGGGCAGCCGATTAGGGAGCCTCCCGCCGGGTACCTGGACCCGATCCTGGCCGGGATCGAGCCCTACCGCCAGTCTTTAAGTAGCCGATGACAGGTCGGCCCATGCCTGCTGGACGACCAGTCCTACCGGTCCGCTCGGGCGCGTCCCGAACCATTGCGCCAGGGCCACCCGAAGTGAGGCGATGGCGGACTCGGTGGGTTGGTCGATATGAGCCGCCCAGGCGATATCAGGAGGCTACCGCCAGGGCATGACCCACCTAGCGGTAGCGCGGGTTCGTGTTGTGCCATTCGAACGAGCCGCCCATCCAATCGCGAACGCCGCGCATGAACAGCTGGAGCTCGGGGGAGGGGATGGCGCGCAGGGCGCGATGGTCGGCTTCGAACTGGTGCACCATCCGGTTGTGCAGGTCGACGGTGACCTCGGTCGCTTCGGCCAGCGAGCACCCACGATCGGCGGCGATCTGCAGCACCATATTGCTGACGGGTACTTCGTCGGCGGCATCCTTCTTGATCGAGAACAGGTCGTTGACCAGGACGGCGGCGGTACCCGCGCGGAACACGGCCTGCCGGACCCGATCGTCGTAGAAGAGGTTCGCGGGCAGCTCGTACCCGGCGACGGGGTCGATCAGGGTCATCGAGGTGTAGAAGGTGTCGTGCTGGCGGGCGGCGAGATATTCCCACGCGGAAGGTGATTCGCCGGTGTGTCGCCAGGCGGCGTAGGCGGTCCAGGACACGAACATCGTGAACGTCGCGTAGCAGCCGCGCTGCACCTGCCCCGGGGTGGCGTGGGCGCGCAGATTCGCGATCGCGGAACCGAAAGCACGCAGCACCTTGTCTTCCCGCAGCACCTCCTCCAGCGGAGTGGTGAACTCGCCCGCGTCGGGCAACGGATCCAAGGCCGCCATCGCCAAGGTGAGTCGTTGCGGCAGCCGGGTCGGGTCCGCGCCGAGCGCCGAATCGTCGGCGTAGTAGTCGTCGGCCATCCACCAGGCGGTGTTCATCTGGGCCGGGACCAGCAGTCGGTCGGGGTCGTCGGAATCGGTGTGGGTTAGCATGACCAGCCGTCCGTAGCCGGTCCGGCGCAGCTTCTCGAGCTCCTCGTCGGTGAACCCGATCGACTCCGCCCACGTGGTGAGGCGATCGTCGATCCGGTCGGCGAGATTGTCGTCGATCCGGGTGGCGGGCGGGCAGTACAGTGGCGGCGCGGAACCGTTACCCCAGGCAAGTTCTCGGTAGGGCTCGATCTCGGCCGTCGCGTGCCGGGACGGTATCCGAAACGCGCTCTCGCCCAGTGGAGTTCCAGGGCCGCGAAGGTGCCGTAAGCCGGCACTGGGCAGTGTGGCCGCCGGCATCGCGCCGGGCGCGGGTGGTGCCGCCGGTTCGGGCTCGGCCCGGGTCATCGTCGAGAAGCGTGCGGCGAGTTCGGTGCCCAGGCCGTGAGGCCCAGCCAGAAGGTGCGTGAGTCGTTCGCCGGGCGGTTCCGGCTTGTCGGTAACCGTGTCGCGGTGGCTGGTCTGGTCGTTGTCGAGACTTGTCACAACACTTCTCCCGTCGCAGGGGTCCATAGATGGAGACAGCACGATGCACTCAAACGACTATCGGTCGTCTCGCCCAGTGCCGCAGGCGATTGCGTGTATCCGGTGGATTCGACACGCTGATCTCCGACACCGGGCCTTCGTGCCGAGGTGAGAGCATTCGACCGCCCCTCACGGGACCTGCCCATGAAGCTTGCAGCATTGTGCGGTCGAGCTTCCGTCACGGTGACTCTGAACGACTGACCGGGATGCGAGAAGCGAAGCGTCACTTGGCATATAGCGGTGTTCGACAGTGCAAGAGAATGATGGAATGAGCTGATATCTCGGAACGGTGCTGTGAGATCGGTGTGCCGGACGGGTTCGGATCGTCGAGTGGAGGGCAGACGTGAACTGGGAGAGCGTCCCACCGGGCACCTGGACCAGATCCTGGCCGGGATCCAGCCCTGGCACCAGTGTTAAGTAGCCGCCTATCGGCCGTTTGGGGAGGCGGCGTCCGCCAATCGGCAATGCGATAACCCGTTTCACTTCCGGCCAGCTGTCGGTGGTCTCATGAGTGGCAACGTGGTGGCCCGACGACGGGGCACCGACACTCTGTCAGCGAATCCTGCCTCGAGGTGCGTCACATCTAGATGGACTACGAGACCTCGATCTGCGTGGGCTCGGGCAGCGTCTGTGGACGCACGTCCGTGTACAGGCGTACTCGATTCCACTGAGCCTGCCGTGCTCGCCCCATAGAATGACCTCGCCGATCGGTGCTCCGTTGCGGTCGGTGACGGCTCCATTGGCGAAGATTCCGTCTGTCGAACCGGATGCGGTCTCCACGCCAAGGGGCACCACCACATCGACGCTGGGCGAACGGGACTGCCCCCGGTTTGGTTGACTCATCCAAAGTCGGGGCAGTCCCTCCGGTGTGACTCGTGAATCGCTTTGCCCTCGAGTGCACTTGCCGGGATCTGTCCACTGGTTGTGGCGGCGGCGCCAGCCCGGTCTTGCTTCGGTGGCTTGATCAGAAGCCTGCCCCGACCCCGTTGCCGCGGGATCGTGGCCCATTACAGGCCTGCCTCGAAGTTCTCCTTCCGGGCCGACGCCGACCAACGACGTCGCCCATCGGAAGGACTTCCGCCGTCAATGTCTATCGTCTCAGAGCAGTACGAACTCGTCATCGGCGTCGACACCCATGCCGCAAACCACGCGATATCGGTCGTCACCGCCTCGACCGGTGCCGCGGTCGGCGAAGCGAGCTTCCCTACCAGCGCGGCCGGGCTGGATCGGGCCCAACACTTACAGGCGATTCAGCCGGCCCTGCTGGAGATGTCCCCACGATGGGTGATCAATACGCCGGTGCGGGGTTGATACGCGGGAGAATAGTGTGTCCCGCATCGACAGGAACGATGCTGCCGGTGACTGCCCAAGCGTCGTCCGAGAGCAGGAAGGCCACCATCTCACTGACGTGGCCGGGCTCCAGGGGGCCGCGTCCCTTCAGGATGCCGTAGTGGTGGCCGGCCTGGATCAGATCCTCTTCCGTGCCGCCGGGGTGGCCGGCCATCAGGTCGACAGCCCCTTGCCACCCGTGAAGTCCGGTGCGGATGAACCCCGGGCACACTGCGTTGACTCGAATGTTGAGCGGACCTAATTCCATTGCAGCAGTTCTCAGTAGGCCGATCACACCGTGCTTGGCGGCGGCGTAGTTGGCAGATCCGGGCAGTCCCTCACCGATGCCGACGACAGAGGAGATCAACACGATCGACCCCACGCCGTTCTCGATCATCCGGGGAGCGACTGCCTTCACGGTGCGCCACGGTCCCGAAAGATTGATATCTATGGTCTCGAGCCATGCCTCCTCCGACATTTCCCAGATCGGTGCAAGCTCGCCCCAGATACCGGCATTGGCCACGAGCAGATCGACCTTGCCGAACTCGGACACCGCCTTCGCCACGGCACCGTCGAGATCGTCCTGTGATCGCACATCACCTTCGATGGCCAGCGCGCGGCCACCCTTGTCGCATACTTCGGTAGCCACGGCCTTCAGCGCCTCACCCGTGGACATCGCGTATTCCGCGGTGGGAACTGGCGCGGGGCCGTCCAGCATGACTACGGCTGCCCCCTTTTGCGCCAGCACCTTCGCGTGGGATGCACCCATACCGCGCCCTGCTCCGGTGATCAGTGCAACTTTTCCGTCCAGCGTGCCCATGTTCTACGACCTCGATCTTGTTGTGATTGAAAGGAATACCGAATTTGACTGTCTCGGGCGTGTACGAACTACACGTGACATGAGACCTGCGTCACAAGGACTCTGTTTGTACAGTAACTGGCTACGTCATCGAGCGCAATATTGTAGCCAATATTGCCAACTTACATGGGATTGCCTCAGCGTTACCGGCAGAGGATCGTGCTGATCGCACTCTCGATCTCGGCCTTCGTCAGTTGCGCGCGCACGCAGAAGTGTCGGCCCGTGGCGAAGCCCAAATGGTCGCTGGCGCCGATGAAAGTCGGTGCGTCAGTGAGCAGACTCGTGACGGTCTCGTTGGCATCGCCTTTGGGCGTGCCCAATCAACCCGACTGGTCCTGATCAGTCAGCGCCGTCCGATGTCACTTTCTCGAAGGTGGATTCACGCGTTGTCAGTGCCCCGGGACTTGCTGTCTCCCGGGGGAAGTAAGTCACCACGGGCCATACGGACAAGCAATTCGGCGATGTCGTCAGCCGAGTTAGCGCCTGTTGTTTGGTACCAGGCGGTGGACCAGTTCGCAGCGCCGATGATCAGAAGCCTGAGTAAGCGGGCGTCTACGTCCGTGGCCAGAAAACCGTCACTCTTCGCATCCTCGATCAAACTCGAGAAGTAGTGTCCGTATCTGCGGTGTAGTTCGATTGCCGGACCTTGTACATCCGGTGGTGCCTGACCCAGCGTTCGGATACTCGCCCGGGCGATGTCGTTCTCGGTGAGCATGAAGCGCATGTGTGCTCCGATTGCCGCGCCGAGTCGGTCTTGGGACGTCGCGTCCGAACCGAGGTTCTCCACAGCATGCTTGACGTACGCGTGGGTCTCGATGATGCCGCGGGTCATGAGTCCTCGGATCAGGCCCTCTCTGTTGTCGATGTAGTAGTACATGCTGCCGGCCTTCGTTCCCGCGCCCTCGGCTATCTCTGCCAAAGTAGTTGCGGCATAGCCTTTCCTCGCGAGCACCCGTGCCGCGCTTTGCATGATCCGCTCTCTCGTCGACTCCCCTCGGGTCGTCGTAGCTGGGGCGCCCTGTGGATTCGCAGCCTCGTTCATGCGCTCAGACTATCGGCGCCCGGGGCTTGTATGGCACTCTAATCTAAGTTAGAACTAGAGAAAGAGTTGAGGAGTCGCCATGACAGAGAGACTGTTCGAACCGGACGTCGTTCAGTGCCCGTTCCCGCGGTACCGCGAACTACAGGAGCAAGGCCCTGTGTACAAGGTCCCGGATGACGACCTGTACCTCGTTCTCGGCTACGACGACTGCGTCGAAGTTCTCACGAACCCCGACGTCTATTCGTCCAAGGCGGGCCCCGGTCTTCGTCAGAGGCAGGCACCGGCAGCAAGAGCTGTTCTTTCGCAGGGCCATCGAATTGTTCGCACTCTCCTGACAAACGATCCGCCGTCCCACCGCCGCTACCGCCGCATCGTCGCCAGCGCGTTCACCCCGCGCCGTCTCGGTGCACTCGCGCTGGATGTCACGGATACCGTCGCAGCGCTGGTCGACACGATCGAGAAGGTCGAGCAGGTCGACTTCGTCCGCGACTTCGCGCAGCCGCTACCGCTGATCGTGATCGCCGACTTCTTGGGCGTGCCCAAGGATGACCTCGCGATCTTCAAGCGGTGGTCCGACGACGCCGCCGAGGTGCTCGGCGGCACCCTGTCGGAACAGCGGCAGATCGAGGTGAACACGTCGCTGCAGGAACTCCTCCAGTATTTTGCAGAACGTACCGAAGACCGTCGTGGCACTCCCACCTCCGATTTTCTCGGTGCACTCGTCGAGGCGGACGAGGGTCGATTGACTACCGAGGAAATAATCGCGATCGCGTATGTGGTCCTGGTCGCCGGCAACGAGACGACCGTCAACTTGGTGTCATCCGTCCTGTTGATGCTCTTGCAGGAGCCACATCTGATGGCGAGCGTACGGGCCGACCGATCGCTGATCCCGTCGGCGATCGAGGAGGCCCTTCGGCTGCAGTCTCCGATTCAGGGCTTCCCTCGGGTGGCGACCGTCGACAGCGAGATCAACGGGGTGCCGGTTCCTGCCGGTTCCCGCGTGATGGTCATGATCGGTGCCGCCAATCGTGATTCGGCTCAATTCGAGAACCCCGACGAAGTCAACCTGGCGAGCGGGCCGGCAGCGCACGTCTCGTTCGGCAAGGGAATTCACTTCTGCGTGGGTGCTGCCTTGTCACGGCTGGAAGCTGGAATTGCGCTCAATGCCCTACTGGACCGATTCGGGTCGATACAGCTGACGGACCCCGACTTCGAGCCTCGCTACGCCGACAATGCCATCCTGCGTTCGCTTCTCACGTTGCCGGTGACGCTGCGACCGTGACGACGACCGGCGGTCGGCTTCGATGTGGAAGCAGACAGTACGAAGGCGAGAACAGCGTCAGCCGAATCGGCTGACGCTGTTCTCGTTTCGGTGTCATCGCAGCGGTCCTAGCGCCGACCGGATGCTCTCGAGAACGGCCGGATCTTCGATCGTTGCCGGCACGGTGGTGGTGCCGAGGTCGGCAATCTCACGCATCGACTTGCGGAGGACCTTGCCAGATCTCGTCTTGGGCAGACCGTCTACGACAACGATGTCCTTGGGCGTCGCGATGGCGCCGATCTCTTTGCGCACCAAGGCGATCAGTTCGGACGCGAGCTGCTCTCGGTCATGCTGCGAACCGGACTTCAGTACCACGAACCCGCGTGGGATCTGGCCCTTCAAACCGTCCGCGGCGCCGATTACGGCACATTCGGCGACGGCAGGATGTCCGGAGAGCACCGCCTCTATGGCGCCGGTCGACAAACGATGCCCAGCAACGTTGATGACATCGTCGGTTCGTCCCATGACGAAGAGATACCCGTCCTCATCGATGTGGCCGCCGTCCCCGGTCAGGTAGTACCCGTCGAAAGCCGACAGGTAGGACTCGACGAATCGGGTGTCGTCACCCCACAGCGTCGGCAAGGTTCCCGGTGGCAGTGGCAGGCGAATGCAGATCGCTCCGTCCGTACCGGGCTCGACCTGCACTCCGTGTTCGTCGAGTATTCGAACGTCGAAACCGGGTATCGGGACAGTCGGTGATCCAGGTTTGATCGGCATCGGATCGAACCCTCGAAGGTTGGCAGCTATCGGCCAGCCGGTCTCGGTTTGCCACCAGTTGTCCACGACCGGCTTGCCGAGGAGATCCGTTGCCCAGGAATAGGTGTCGGGATCGAGTCGTTCTCCCGCGAGGAACAGGTTGCGCAGCGACGTCACGTCGTGGTCGGCGACCAACTGTCCATCCGGATCCATTTTCCTGATCGCACGAATTGCGGTCGGCGCGGCGAGCAACCCCTCGACGGAGTGTTCCGCGATGACCCGCCAGAAGGCGCCGGCATCGGGCGTGCCGACGGGTTTGCCCTCGTAGAGAACTGTGGTGGAGCCGTTGATGAGTGGGGCGTAGACGATGTACGAATGGCCCACCACCCACCCGATATCCGACGCCGACCACCACACCTGTCCGGGGTGGATGTCGTACACGTTGGGAAGTGACCAGGCCATTGCGACGGCATGCCCGCCGTTGTCGCGAACCACACCCTTGGGCCTGCCGGTGGTTCCCGATGTGTAGAGGATGTACAGCGGATCGGTTGCTCGGACGGTGACGGGACCGGCGGGATCTGCCGCTCCGCGACGAAGAACATCGGCCCAATCGTGTTCGCGCGCAACGCCGAGGCGGGCAGGCAACTGAGGTCGCTGCACCAGCACCAGCGCATCGGGCTCGTGCGTAGCGAGGTCGAGAGCCTCGTCCACCATCGTCTTGTAGTCGAGAATCCGCCCTGGCTCGATGCCGCACGAGGCGGTGATCACGACGACCGGCAGGGCGTCGTCGATACGCGCCGCGAGCTCTCGCGGCGCAAAACCACCGAAGACCACCGAATGAACGGCACCGAGTCGGGCGCATGCCAACATCGCGATGACTGCCTCGGGAATCATCGGCATGTAGATGACGACACGATCTCCCGCGTCGACCCCCAACTCGCGCAGGCCGCCGGCGGCGGCGCTGACCTTGTCGAGCAGCTCTGCGTACGTTACGGACGCCGAGTTTCCCGTGACGGGGCTGTCGTACACGATGGCGGTGCGGTCACCGTGGCCGGCGAGGACGTGTCGATCGACGGCGTTGAAGCAGGTGTTCAGAGTTCCGTCGGGAAACCATCTGTACAGCGGTGACTCGGACGAATCGAGCATGATCGTCGGCGGTGTCACCCAGTCGATCAGATCGATGTGCCGAGCCCAATACCGCTCCGGGTCGGACAGGGCGGCTTTGTGTGCCTCGTCGTAGCGTGCGCTCATTGCCCCATCCATACGGGTTCTCGTTTCTCAGCGAATGCGCGCGGGCCCTCAATGGCGTCGTCGCTGCGATATACCTTCTCGTACAGTGTGTTCGCGTATTCCGTTGCTAGCGTCGAGCCCATCTCGGTCGAGATCTCGACGAGCTTCTTGCCTGCTTCGATGCTCAGCGGTGCGTTGGCGGCCACCGTCTGTGCCATCGAGAGTGCTTCGTCGAGCAGGCGGTCGGCGGGGACGACCCGATTGACGAACCCCACCTCGTACGCCCGCTGTGCCGTCATCGGCTCGCCGGTCAGCAACAGTTCCATCATCACGCGCTTGGAGACGATGTCGATGAGTGGAGCCGCCCACGGTGCACCCCGGCCGCGCTTGACCTCGCTGATGCCGAAGACTGCCGTGTCCGCTGCCAGACAGAGGTCGCTCTGTTGAACGAGCCTGAAGCCGCCCGCAAGGGCGTGTCCGTTGACCGCGGCGATCACCGGCTTGGGTACGTGCCCACGTGAACTCAGCAGCAGGCCCCACTCTTCGGGAGGGATCTGCACGGACTGCGAGGCCATCTCCTTTAGATCACCGCCTGCGCAGAACGTCTTCCCGGTTCCGGTGAGGACCGCGCACCGCAGGTCGTCGTCGGCCTCGAATTCGTCGAATGCATCCCGAAGGCGTTGCCGCAGTTCGGCATTAAGAGCATTGCGCTGTGCTGGTCGGTTCAGGGTGACCACAAGAACTCGGCCCTCGCGCCGCACCAGGCACACGTCCTCGCTCACTGGGTCGCCTTCCCGTGGACGGTGGACTTGACACCGGTGTTGCCTCTATTGACGCCCACCAGGGAGCCGTAGCGAGGATCCGTCCCGAGGTACTGCCCGAGACGCGGACCCGCCGCCTCGAGTCCACCGTCTACCGCGAGGTATTGACCGGTGACGAAGGAGGATTCGCTCGAACCCAAGAAGTAGATAGCGCTGGCCAGATGCTCGGGCTCACCGACGAAGGGCAGTGGCTGCGCGCGTGCCAGCTCACTGCCGTCGAATCCTCGCGAAGCGGATGGATTGAGTGGGGTCGCGATTGCTCCGGGGCATACGCAGTTGACCCGGATACGGTGGGGCCCGAGTTCGGTCGCGAATACGCGGCTCATGTGTACGACACTCGCCTTCGCGGCCGAATATGCCTGGGGGCCTGCGTCTCCGGTGAGCGCGGCAAGCGAGGCGACGTTCACAATCGCCCCGCCGGTTCCCTGCGCTTGCATGATCTTCGCGGCATGTTTGACACCCAGAAAGACCCCGCGGCTGAGCACTGCGAACGTGTAGTCCCAATCCTCGACGGACGTTTCCGTGATCCGTCCGAACGCGCCTCCGATCCCCGCGTTGTTCACTACGCACGCGAGATGGCCCGTGAGCGACGCCGCTTGTGCCGCGGCCCGCTCGACGTCTTCTTCGCTCGATACGTCCGCTCGGGCGAATGCGAGGCGGCCTGCGGCCACCTCGTTCGGGTGTTCATCGAGGAGGGCTCGGCCGGAGGATTCGTTGAGGTCGGCAGCGACCACCGACCATCCTCGGGTCAGGAACAGTCGCACCGTCGATCGGCCGATCCCGCTGGCGCCGCCGGTGACGAGTGCGGTCTGCGCTGGGGTCGAGTTCTCGGTTGTTCCGTTGTCGATGGGGATCACTTCTTTCGGGTGAAGAATCCGCGGACCCGGTCCTGGGTTGCCGCGTCGGAGTAGAGATTGCGCATCGTGTCTTCGTAGTTCACCGGGAGCTCGTAGCTACGGAAAGTTCGCTTGTACTCGGCGAGGATCTCGGGCCCGTTCGCGGCGAACGAGGCCAGCAACTCCTGAGCTCGCGCGTGCAGTGAGTCGGCCTCGAGGACCTCGAACACCAGCCCGACGCTCCGGGCGTACTCGGCGTCGATCAGCTCACCCGAGAACAGCAGATACTTCAGCACCGGTAGCGGCACCTGACCGAACAGAGCTGGACCGACCAGCCCGTCGATAAGCCCGACTTTGGTCTCCGGTGTGCCGAAACGCGAACCCGGCGAGGCGATGATGAAGTCGCACGAAATTGCGGTGGCGAACCCGCCGCCGCAGCATATGCCGTCGACCACCGCTATCGTCGGCTTGCGGCACGCCCGGATCGCCTCGAACGGCAGACTGTCACGAAACTTCCACAGGTCCCGCGATGGTGGGTCACCCTCGAGGTATCCCAGCATCTCCTTCAGATCACCGCCGACGGCGAAGTGCTCCGCTGCCGAATCCACGATGACGCCGGCAACGCCCGGATCTACGTCGGCTTCCCTGATGGCGGAACGGAGTTCCGCGTAGAAGTTGGTGTTGAACGCGTTTCGGCCTCCGGGCCGACTCAACGTGATCGTCGCGATCCCGTTCTCGGAGTGGGTTCGTAGGTTCTCGTAGTTCTGCAATGACATGGATCCGCCGTTCCTGTTCTCGGACGATCGACCGGTGTTGTACCGCTACCGAGTGGTCCTACAACCTGCACTGTGTGCAGGCAGCGTGACCAGGTCATTCGAACACAGGGCCGAGTTGGCGTCAAGATTGTATCCAAAACTGCCTGCTTTTTGTTGACGAAACGGAAGGCATCCGCGTAGATTGGCTACAATACTGCCGACGAATTGGCATTGCTGCCGTTTGGAGAAGAAATGTCGATCGACGACCACTTTCCGCACTTGGCCCGGGATGCGGACTTGCGACGAGCCGTCCGCAACCTGTGCAAGAAGTACGACGTCGCGTACTGGGATCAGCAGGACGCCGATCAGGAATTCCCCGAGGACTTCTTCCGGGACTTCGCGGACTCGGGATTCCTCGGCACCCTCATTCCCGAAGAGTACGGGGGCGGCGGCGGATCGACGTCCGATATGGTGGCGATCCTCGAGGAAGTGGGTGCCAGCGGTGGTGGGCTGAACGCGTGCAGCACAATTCATACTCCACTTCTCTGTGCACCCACGATCCTCGAATTCGGCACCGAGAAGCAGCGAGCAGAATGGCTTCCGAAGATCGCCGCAGGAAATTTGTACACTACGTTCGGAGTGACCGAGCCGGACGCGGGAACCGACACCACCCGGATCGCGATGAAGGCAGTCGACGACGGAAACTCGTGGCGGATCACCGGAACCAAAGTCTGGAACACCGGTGCGCTGCGGGGCGACAAGGTATTGCTGCTGGCACGTACCTCCGAGCCGGGGCCAACTGAGCGTCGCGGGCTGGGGATCACGTTGTTCCTCGCCGATCTGCACGCCGAGTCGGTCGAGATACGGCCGATCCCGAAGATCGGCCGGAACGCGGTCGCGTCGTGCGAAGTGTTCTTCGAGGGTACGAAGGTCGCCTACGAAGACGTGATCGGTGAAGTGGGACAGGGCTTTTACCATCTCATGCACAGTCTGAACAGCGAGCGACTCTTCGTCGCGGCGGAGACCATCGGACTAGGCAGGTGGGCATTGGCAGCGGCGACGCAGTACAGCCTCGACCGCGTCGTGTTCGGCCGGCAGATCGGCAAGAACCAAGGCGTCCAGCACCCGCTGGCCAAGAGCTATCTCGATCTTCTTGCCGCCGCCGAAGTGCTCTATCGAGCCGTCGACGAGTACGACATCAAGGGTGGAGCCGCTATCGGCGCGTTGGCGAATGCCGCCAAGTATCTGTGCAGCGAAGCCGCAGTCTCGTCCACCGATGCGGCGATGCAGGTCTTCGGGGGCTATTCGTTTGCGCGGGAGTACCACATCGGACGTCAGTGGATCGAGTCGAGACTTCCGCGAGTAGCACCGGTGAACAACCAGATGATTCTGAATTTCATCGCAGAACGTACCCTCGGCCTACCGAAGAGCTACTGACCCATGACAATCGAAACGAAGTATCGCACGACTGGCGACACTCTCCGCGTCGGTCAGTTCACCGGCTGGCACGGTGACCGTACGGACGGTATGGCCGAGTTGCTCGACAGTGACGTGGACGTACTCATCGGCGATTACCTCGCCGAACTCACCATGTTGGTACTGCATAAGAACGAGCAACGTGGTGGCCACGGATACGTCTCGGCCTTTGTCGACGTCCTGGCGTTGCATCTCGACGAAATAGCCCGACGCGGTATCAAAGTCGTGACCAATGCCGGAGGTCTGGACGCCCCCGGTTTGGCCGCGGCGATCAGAGAACTCTGCGCCTCGCGTGGGATTTCTCTGCGCGTCGCTGCCGTCGTCGGCGACGATGTGCGAACCGTTCTGGCGGAACACACCGACCTCGAGTTGGTCAACATCGACACCGATGAGACGCTCGACCTGTCACAGCACCGGGTTCTGACGGCAAACGCGTACCTGGGTGCCTGGCCGATCGTGGCGGCCCTGGAGCGAGGTGCGGACATCGTGGTCTGTCCACGTACCACCGACGCGTCGCTCCTGGTGGGCGCCGCCGCGTGGAAATTCGGTTGGTCGGCAACCGATTACGACAAGCTTGCCAGCGCCGTGGTTGCGGGGCACATCATCGAGTGCGGTGCTCAGGCGACGGGCGGAAACTTCTCCTACTTCGCCGAGCACGGCGACCTCGGCCTACCGGGAATGCCGCTGGCCGACATTTCCAGCGACGGCTCTGCGATCATCGGCAAAAGTGTCGGCAGTGGAGGTCTGGTCACCGCCGATACCGTTCTGGCACAGCTGTTCTACGAGGTGAACGGTCATGCGTATCAGAACCCCGACGTCGTGACCGATCTGACAAGCGTGCGGGTCGAGGGAGTCGGCCCGGATCGGGTGCGTATTTCAGGCACGGTAGGTTTTGCGCCGACGTCGACCGCGAAGCTGTCGCTGACGTTCGAAGGCGGATACCGCAATACCATGACGATCGGTCTCACCGGTACTCATCTGGCTGCGAAGACCGAGTGGGTGCGCCGACAGATCGAGGCTGAGATCGGCAAGCCCGAGACATTCGACGAGTGCCGCTGGTCCACTGTCGGTCCGGCCGACATCCACGGGAATTTCGAAGAGGCGACGGCCTGGCTGATCCTGACGGTACGAGACAGGGATCGCAAGCGCGTCGATCGTGCCAACTTCTCGAGCCGAGTCGTTTCCATTGCGACATCGAGTGTTCCGGGTTTCTATATGACGACTCCGCCGCAGTCGGAGCGTCTCTTCGGAGTCCAATGGCCGGCGCTGATCGAGAAGAAGCTCGTGCACACATCGGTGCTGATCGACGAGGAGCCCGGGGTGCCGGTGGCGTGGCCGGTGATCGACGGCGTTGCCGACGAGCCTTATCCGGTTGCCGAAGGCCGTCGCCCACACGTAGTTCACTCGGTGTCGGCAGACAGTGGAACCGTCACGGCGACACTGGGTTCGATCATCGGTACCCGATCCGGCGATAAAGCGGGATCTGCGAACCTCGGGGCGTGGGCGCGTGACGACGAGACATTCCGATGGCTCGACGACTTCCTGACCGTGGACCGGCTGCGCTCGCTGATGCCGGAGCTGGGGGATCTTCGTGTCGAGCGGTATGTGTTCTCGAATCTGCGCGGGATGAATTTCATGATCTACCAGTACCTGGGCGACGGTGTGTCCGCGTGTACTCGCATCGACCCTCAAGGCAAGGGTCTTGGCGAGTACTTGGCGAGTCGTATGGTCGAGATCCCCGCTGCGCTGGCCGGGCCGCGGGAGATCATCCCAGAATAGGAGTGAGCCGGTCGAGTGACGCCTCACGATGGCGGCGCGAAATGATCACCAGGAGATCGTTGTCGTTCGCGGCGAGCGCTGTGATCATCTCTTCGTGATCCGATACGACGAGGTGTCGATTGGCGAGCGAATTGATCGATAGTGACTGATAAGCCGTCGTCATGCGTCCGATATGTGCCAGCTCGCTCTTGAGTAACGAGAGGGGGGAATGCTCGGTGAGGGTGTCGTGAAATGTACGGTTCAGGCGGATAATGCTGCTGGAGTTGTTATCTTCTTGGATCTTTTTGTTGATTTTGCGAAGACTGTTCAGATTCTTCGCCGACATCGGAGGAAGACTTCGAAGCACCTCTGATTCGAGAAGGTCGCGAATCAAATACAGCTGCCGCATTTCCTCGGCAGTGAAGCGAGTGACGAAGTAGCCGCGGTTGCGCTCGTACCGCACAACACCCTCGACCGCCAGCACCTGCAGTGCTTCGCGGATCGGACCCCTGCTGATACCGAGTCGGCTCGCCAGGTCTTCCTGTCGTACCTGCTCACCGGGCAGAAGCACGCGCTGAAGGATGAGTTCGCGGATGTCGGTTGCCGCGCGCACGACCGCACCGCCAGGCGTGTCGGAGGCAAAATCGTCGGCAAAATTGGCGGTCATCACAGCGTTGATCCTACGAGACGGTCCGGGAGGGGGCAATCGAGGTATTCCGGACCGAAATCGGTCTCGTCAGAAAATGTCGGCGAGGGCATGTGCGCGCTGTTCGGCATCCAGACCTGCGATTAGAGCAGAGCCCTTCTCTGTGACCACCGCATCTATCAACGAACCGTTGATGCTCGGGTCTTCTCGGTGTCCGATCAGCTTCGACCGGTGGTGTTTGTCGCTGCTGCGCAGAGCGACGATGCTCAGGCCGCCCGCACTGTCGTGCGCGCCGCGAGCGAAGTCCGGCGCACCTCCTTTTCCGGACACGGCTATACCGCCGGCTCGTTCGGAGTTGATGTTTCCGCAGCGGTCCAGATCGATGGCACCGAGAATTGCGACGAAACGGTCGTGGGCCGACAACCAGCTCGGTTCGTGAATCTGAGTCGACGGCAGCAATTCAACGTCACCGCACGACGATGCCCACCTCAACAGCGCCGGAGACCCGATGACGGACATGGCCCGCATCGTTCGGCTGCCGAGGGCGCCACTGTTGTACATCCAGCGCACGGCATCGGTGACGACGCCGGTGAGCACGTCGACGTCTCCGCGACCGGCGAGTTGGCGAGCGACGGCGTCGTTCACCCGCCCGATGCCGAGGGCAAGGCGCGGGTTGGCGGGGAGGAGTCGGACCACCTCACGGGCCACCGCCTCGTCCACTTCGTCGAACGAGGCGGAGAAGTGGGGTTGCGTGTCCTTGTCGGTAACACGACTGGGAACGACGCCATCTGTTCTCGTGAGCGTGGTGGCACCGGTGATGTGCGGCAGCCACGGCACCTCCTCGACGAAGACCGCCGGATCCGTCCTCAAGACGGAATCGAAGTATCCGTTCACACCGCCCAGCGATCGGTGTCCGTGCTCGTCGGGACTTGTCGCACAGGCGATCAGCACGTCGGGGCGAAACGAGCCATCGGCGAGCGACCGGCAGATCTGGTTGTACGACATACGGTGGTAGGTCAGCTGCTCGATGTTCCGTAAACCGCGACCGGGTAGGAACGATCCCACCGTGAAGCCGTCGGCCGCGGTGGCGAACGGAAGGGTCGGTGGTGATCGCCGCATACCGAATACCAGATGAACAGGGTCCTGCGGAGTCGGCGGATGGAGTTCGAGGAAGCGTTCGATTGCGGCTTGCGGCTCGACCGGCCCTTCCGCGCACAGCACGGTTCTCACTGACGTCGACCCGCGGCGTACGACGTTGTGTGGGTGGTCATGTCGTGGCGATGGTGTCGATCGGCTCGGGTGCGGACGGTCCGTCCCAATTGGCGCCCGAGAGCGACGCGACGGCCTCCAGCGCGAGACCGGCCGACAAGTCGGCCGCCATCGCCCTGCGGAGTTGATGGATGAAGACCAAGCGCGTGTTTCGTACGAAGACCGGATTGCAGACCGCCAACCGGCGGGCGTGGGCAACGGCGCGATCGGTGAGAGCCTCGGCAGCAACGACTTCCGACACCACACCGAGCTGAAGAGCCTCTGCGGCAGCGATCTTCTGACCGGTCAGGAGGAAGTAGCGGGCGCGGTTGATGCCCAGCAACATCGGCCACACAACCTGCACGCCGTCACCGGGCACGAGGCCCAGCGGCACATGTGCCGCATCCTGGAAGTACGTGTCCCGCGTGCACAGCACGATGTCACTGAGGAGGGCGAGTTCGGCGTGAACGTCCACCGGACCGTTGACGGCCGCAATGATCGGGACCTCGATACCGAGCAGCGCGGACATCAATCGGTTGCCTTCGAACAGACCCTCGTCCATCATCGCCGCGGTTGCTTCACCGCGGGCGACTCCTTCCTCGAAGGATGGGATCAAGTCGATGAATCTGTCCCCTGTTCCAGTGAGGATGACTGCCCGGACATTGCGATCGGCGGCGACATTCGCGAACAGTTCCGGTAATTCCCGGTGGGGGAGTCCGTTCCATCCGAGCGGGCCGCCCCGCGAATGCAACCTGATGGTGAGCACTCCGAGGTCGTCGATGGACACAGCGGCAGTCTTGAACCGTGTGGCGTATTCCGGGGACATGGAAAGGCTCCTCTGTACTAGCAGTCGTGGCGAGTGATGTCGTCAGTTTTGTGTTGCCGCTGCGGCTTTCCTGCCGCGGGCTCCGCGGTCCACGGTCCGATCGGTGATGCCGATTCGGCGCAACTCGTTTTTGAGAACCTTCTCGTTCTTCGTCTTCGGGAGCTGTTCCACCGAGACCAGATATCTCGGCGACGCGAAGTAGGGAAGGTGCTCGTCGCAGTAGCGCCCGATGTCGCTGAGATCGTCGTCGACGCCCGGAACGAGCACGATTGCCGCCATGACCTCGTCCTCCGACAGCTCGGAAGGTACTGCATAGACGGCGACTTCGTGCACGGACGGATGCATCGCGACGACACTCTCGACCTCGAATGACGAGATGTTCTCGCCGAATCGACGCATGGCGTCCTTCTGCCGGTCGATGAACTTGAACCACCCGTCCGGTTCGCGAACGAGTACATCACCGGTGTGGAACCACAGATTGCGCCACGTTTCCATGGTCGCTTGTGCGTTGTTCCAGTAGCGGCTCATGATGATTTCCGGCTTACGCGGCCGTACCACCAGTTCACCGGCGACTCCATCGGGTAACGGAACGTCGTGCTCGTCGACCACGACGCATTCGAAGTCCGGGTGCGCCACCCCTGCGTATCCCGGACGACCGGGCTTGTCGGGAGGTGTTCCGATGATCGAGGACGTGTCGGTCATTCCGTATTGCGACACCAGACGCAGGCCGAATCTGTGCTCGAACGAGTCGTAGATCTCGGACGACGGGGTAGGAACGCACAGGGCGACCCGCACATTGTTTTCGGCATCATCGTCGCGCGGCTTCGCACCCCACAGAATCGGAACCATGGCGCCCAGAATCGAGATGACGGTCGCGCCTTCGTCGCGGATCTCCTGCCAGAACCCGGAGGCGGAGAAACGCTGACCGAAAACGACGGTTCCGCCGGCGCGCAGAGCTGGCAGCAACGTCACGCACAGGGCGTTCGCGTGGAACAGAGGTAGGCAGTTGTGCGCGACATCGGTCGCCGTGTATCCGAACAGCCAGTCGGATTTCTCGCCGAACGAGATGATCGAATTATGAGTGTGCAGAACGCCTTTCGACGGTCCGGTGGTGCCTGACGTGTACAGGATGCAGGCATCGTCGTATCTTGTGACGTCGGCCGACGGTATCGGCGCAGCGTGTTCGAGCGAACTCGCGTAGTCGAGCGTCTCCATCGCGAACGGTGTCGGAACACGGTCGATTACCAGCACGCGCGCAGTGGTACCGGTGTTCTCGAGAGCTCGTCCGATCACCTCGGCGAACGATGCGTCGATGACGAGAACAGCCGGTGCGGAGTCTCGGAGCATATGTTCGAGGATCGGGCCTTTGAGGCTGGTGTTGAGTGGAACGGACAGGGCTCCGATGTGTGCTGCCGCGAAGAAGGTGTCGAGGAATTCGATGCGGTTCGACATCATGATGGCGATGCGATCGCCCTTCGTCGCACCGACGTTGGTGAGCAATCCCGCGAGTTTTGCCGCTCTCGCCAGTATCTCGCCGGCCGTGTAGCCGCGGTCGCCCACCAAACGAAGACGGATCTCACCCGGCGCGTTCGTGTCGGATGCGATGAGGGCGCCAAGAATTGTGCGATCGTCCACGCCGTTCCTTTTGCAGTAGAGCAGTACGCCGACCTCGGATTCGCCGAAACTCGGGTTCTGTGAAACTGGATACAATTTAGTTGCCAAACTAGCACAGCAGACTGTGATGGCAACCACAAGTCGGTCAAGCTCCTTCGTGTCGTTCTCTGTGCGGCAGGCGAGATGGATGTAAGTTTGGCTCCAATATTGACGACGCACTGTGACGTGCGTTACCTTGAGCCGGTCAGCGCCCAGGCGCAGAGCTCGGTGTCGAGCCGCGTAGCGATGCCGACTTCGAGATGACGGAGACACAGATGACCTTGGATCGGATATCCGATACTCCCCAGCGGACGCGAAACGCCGAAGTCGATGCATTCCTTGGCGATTCGAGCAAGCTGCTTTTCATCGGCGGGGAATGGGTGCCGGCCGAATCCGGTGACGTACTCGATGTTCTGGATCCGACCACCGAACAGGTGATCGGGCGTGTTGCGGCAGGCGGGGCCGCCGACGTCGACCAGGCTGTCATCGCGGCACGGGCCGCATTCGAATCGGGACCGTGGTCTCTCATGGGACCACTCGATCGGGCGAAGATTCTGCGAAAATGGGCCGACCTCATCGACTCGCATAGGGCGGAGTTGTCGCACCTGGAGTCGTTGAACAACGGTATGACGCTGGCCACCGCCGTTGCATCGATCACTGACGCCGCCGAGACCGTCCGCTTCTTCGCGGGCGGTGCCGAGCACATCAAGGGTGACACCCCGCAGACGGGCCCCGGTTCGTTCAACTACACACTGCGGGATCCGATCGGTGTATGCGGAGCGATCATTCCGTGGAACTCGCCGGTCACGAACTTCGTCTGGAAGTCCTCGCCGATCCTGGCGGCGGGCAACGTGCTCATCATCAAGCCGGCGGAAACAACGCCGCTGACAGCTGTGCGACTCGGTGAGCTGCTGGTGGAAGCGGGACTACCTGCGGGCGTCGTCAATATCATTACCGGCCTCGGTCACCCTGCCGGAAGCGCGATTTCCGAGCATCCGGGCATCGACAAGATCGCGTTCACAGGTTCCACCCCTACCGGCCGGCGCATTTTGGCCGCCTCGGTGTCCAACCTCAAGAGAGTCTCGCTCGAACTCGGTGGCAAGTCGCCCAACATCGTGTTCGACGATGCCGATCTCGACGCAGCTGTCACTGCGTCACTCATCGGCTTCGTGTCGATCACCGGGCAGGTCTGCCTTGCCGGTACCCGCCTGTTCGTACAGCGGGGAATCCACGATCGTTTTGTCGAAGCGATGGTGAAGCAGGTGTCTGAACTGACGGTGGGTGACCCCCTGGATCCCGCTTCCGCAGTGGGGCCGTTGGCATCACGCCAGCAGCTCGACAAGGTCTCGACCTACCTGGCGCTGGGCAAGGACGAGGGCGCTGTCGCGGCTGTCGGAGGAAATGCGTGCGGCGGTACCGGCTACTTCGTCGAGCCGACTGTCTTCGTCGGAGTCACGAACGACATGAGGATCGCTCGTGAGGAGATCTTCGGCCCAGTGCTCGCCGTCATTCCGTTCGACGACGAGGAAGAGGCTGTGCGGTTGGCCAACGACACCGAATACGGCCTTGCTGCCGCTGTGTGGACTAGCGACATACGTCGCGCTCACACGGTCGCGAGGCGTATCAAAGCCGGAACAGTCTGGGTCAACGACTATTTCAAGCTCGATCCTCGGATGCCCTTCGGTGGCTACAAGCAGTCGGGCATCGGTCGCGACTTCGGACTCGACTGGTATCACTCGTGTACCGAGCCCAAGTCTGTGTTCGTCACGTTCTGATCGAGGCTCAGTACACCGCGGATGGGTTGCACTTCATCGTGCGTGTGTGAGTGCCGGACGAAGTCCGAGCAATCCCAAGGCGAAATCGGCGTACTGTGCTGCGATCTGCTCGGGTGAAGTGGGCCCATCGAGTCGAAACCATTGTGGCAGTGCGGTACACATGGTTGCGATTGCCCGACCGGCGACATGTGTGTGGTCGTGGGGCAGGCCCTCCTCGGTGATCGCCGCAACAATGCCTTCATCGAGAATGGACCCGTCGGATCCGGCATCGATTCGCGCTGTCGTGGACTGGGAGCTGTCCACGCTGGGAGATCCGCTCACCGATGTCGCGCTGATGTGCGTATACCGGTCCCCGGCATTCGACCTGGTGCTCGGCACGCATGCGGCGTGGACCAGCGAACGGCTACCGCGCCCCGACACCCTCGCCCAGGCGTATGCCACCGCATCCGGTCGTGCTCTGGACAATTGGGGTTTCTATCTCGCACTGGCCAATTTCAAACTCGGGGTGATTGCCGAAGGCATCACCCACCGCGCTCGCCGCGGATCCGATGCCGGATCAGCTGCGGAGCGCGCGGCCGAGGCGACACCAGAATTCATGGCAGCCGGACTGCGCGCCTTGAAAGGAGACCGGAGTTGACCAAGACGAACAGAACCGCCCTGATCACCGGCGCATCCCGCGGAATCGGATTGGGCATCGCCGACCGCCTTGCCCGCCAAGGATATTCACTGACCATCACCGCACGTGACGCCGACCGCCTGAACACGGTCGCAGACCGGTTGCGCGAGGGCGGCGCCGTGGACGTCGCCGCCGTGGCTGCGGACATGTCCGATGCCGAGGGTGTGGCCGGAGTACTCGCCGAACACTCCCGTCGCTTCGGCGTGCTGTCGGCGCTGATCATGAATGCCGGAGTGGGCTACGCCGAACCGGTCGCGGACGCGTCCATGCGCCGGTTCGACAAAACCTTCGCCGTCAACCTGCGTGCTCCGCTGCAACTCATCCAGGACGCGCTCCCACTGCTGCGGACTGCGGCGGCGGCCGAACCCGCCCGCGGCGCGAAGGTGATCGCACTGTCCTCGATCACCGGGGTGTACGCCGAAGCCGGCCTGTCGATGTACGGCGCGGCCAAAGCCGCACTCGTCTCACTGGTCGCGACACTCAACGCCGAGGAATCCGGTCGCGGCGTCACCGCCACCACGATCGCCCCCGGCTACGTCGACACCGACATGAGTGCCTGGATCCACGACCGAATCCCACCTGAGAAGATGCTGATGGTGAACGACGTGGTCGAGATGGTCGACTCGCTACTGCGTTTGTCCGCCCGCGCCGTGGTTCCGAACATCGTCATGTCGCGGGCCGGAACCGACGGCTACCGTGCATGAATAGGTTCAGGCGTCCCCTCACGACAAGCCTTCGCGTGGATGCACGAAGTCTCGACCAGTGCCTCACCGAGGGATTAGGACGATTACGGGCGCAGGACAGGGGCTGGGAGTGGCTCGGCGAGTGGACCTGAGCTCTCCTGTCCGCCGTACTCGCCGAGCGCCAACGTCGTGTAATCGGCAGTTCAAAGTTCCGCCGACCACCAACGGCCCGAGATAATCTCGGGCCGTTGACCTTCGGGACGCGCCGTGTGGCCGCTGCGAACCGCGCGGGAAGCGGCCACCGGATGATTTGCGGCTCGATCGTCATTTGTCGTAGCCGATGCCATGTGGGTCCGGGGTCCGTTTCGGCAACGACAGGTCGAGCACGGTGGCCCGGACGAGTCGGGTCGCATAGTCAGCGACCTGGGCGGCGGTGACAGCGAGACGCTGGTCGGTGTAGTCGAGCATCAGCGATACCAGCGCGCCGGACAGCGCACTGGCGGACATGGCGAGTTCGGCGTCGCCGAGGGGTGACAAGTCGGTCATCCCAGCGGCCGCCATGATCGAGGTCAGGAAAGCCGGCGCCACGGCCGCTCGCCGCGTGGCGAGCAATTGGCTGGTCAACGGTTCCCGCAGCAGGATCCGGACGCGGCGAATGTCGGTCTCGAAATACTGGACTGCGGCATCGATCGCGGCCCGCACAGACTCCGTGAGATCTGCCCGCGGCACCGCAACGGCGATAGCGGACGCGATTTCGCTATTGCATTCGTCGTAGATGGTGACGATCAATTCATCCGTGTCGGTGAAGCTTTCATAGAAATAGCGCGGGCTCAGCTGGGCATGTCGGCAGACCGCCCGCACCGTGACATCGGTGACTCCGCCACCGCCGAGCAGTTCGTATCCGGCCTGCAACAGCTGCCGTCGGCGGACGAGCGAGCGGTCGGCCAAGGACTGGCCGCGCCACTGCCTGACGGTAGGGGGCGAAGACACATCGGCTCCGCCGCTTGGTCCTTCTTCTGTCACATCGACTCCCGAACGCCAACTGGAAACGGTTGATTCTAGTCCGATGCCATGCCATCATGAACTGGAATCGGCCGTTTCCTGTTGGGCGGTTCACCCGATGAAGAAGGAGTCGGCACATGTTCGACGAAGCATTATTCGAGCAGGCACTGGCGAAACCGCGCCTGCGGCAGCCGCTACCGCAGTTTCTGGCAGGCAACCGCGCAGGCGGCCGGGTCCCGGTGCTCACCGAGGACGAGCTCAATGCCATGACCCGCCAATGGTTCGCCGACTTCGAACGAAAGATCCAGCACTACAAGACCTTCGGTGTCGATATCGCCTGGATGCTGGAATGGGCGAAGAAGTACTGGTGGAGCTGGCTGGCACGGGACATGTCGCGCAACGACGAGCTGTACACCGACGACCTCCGATACAAGGATCCGACCACCTTCGGTCGTGTGATGGTCGGCCAGGAGGAGTTCGTCACATACAACTTCGCGTTCTTCGACGCCATCCCGGACTGGCGTTACGACCCGCTACCGGGGCAGGTCTACATCGACATCACACCGGAGGGCGAAACCCGAATAGTCATCCGCTACATCGGCAGTGGACACCACGACGGACCATTGCGGTTCTACCCCTACGACGAGTCCGCGCCCGCGATCCATGGTGTCGGGACCTTCGTCCAATGCACCGCCGTGGACCGCTACCACTTCACCCCCGACGGCCGCATGTACGAGGGCGAGACCCTCTTCGACCTACTCGACGCTATGAAGTCGGCAGGAATCGTTCCCGCAGAAGACAGTTGGCAGTTCCGCGCAATCACACAAGCCTCACGACTGCCATCGATCCTGCGCAAGGCACGCAACACGATCCCGTTCGGCGCCACCCGCTAACCACGTAGCACGCTTGCGCCCACAGGATCGAGCGGTCGCCCCAGGCTGCTTCGGGCGGCGGCGTCAGTGCGCGCATATCGGCTACTTAGAGACTGGTGGTAGGGCTCGATCCCGGCCAGGATCGGGTCCAGGTGACCGGTGAGATGCCCCCAAATCGGCTGCCTGCCTGTGTCATTGGTATGGCTCTCACATGGCTTGCATCTTGCCGGGTGCCGTGCCGGGAATGGCTGAAGAGGGGTTTGCCCGAGCGCCAATGGGTGCCATGGGACGCCGTCAGACTGCCCGAAGCAAACGATGTTGTGCACATATGAAATGGCCCGCGAGTTCCACCCAATACCCGCTTTCGACAGGAATTATTGGATCCTCGATCAGTCTCTCGGGATAGACGCCCACCAGCCCCATTGGTCGGTGCGCGGCCGACGAGTGTGTCTGCGCCTACGAATCCAGTGGATGTCGTTCGCGTCTGGTGCATAGCAGAAGCGTCGCCCGTTTCATGGATCGCGATCCTGTAAGCCGATCCTGAAGGGGATTGGCCAGTGGTTTTATCGCATTCTTTGAGCGGGGGATGCCTCGTTGGGGCGATGAGTCGGGTGCTCGGGCGATATCGCTATCCTGCTACTTGGTCACGCGGCGATGCGCATACTGGAAGAACCATAACCTGAATATGCGGAGGTGAACCGTCGTGACCGAGGGTTCGAGCGTAAAGCAGGGTTTTTCCGCGGGTACCGCTATTGTTGCCGGGGTTTTTTCTCATCACCGTTGGCGTTCTCCAGGTCGTGCAGGGCATTGCGCTGGCGAAGGACGACATCATCGTCATCGGCGTGGAATATACCTACAACTGGAGTGTCACGGCGCGGGGCTGGATCCATCTCGCGCTCGGCGTTCTTATCGCGGTCATCGGATTTGCCTTGGTCGCCGGTGCGACCTGGGCGCGCGTTGTCGCGATTGTCATCGCGGGGTTGTCGATCATTGCCAACTTCCAGTGGCTGCCGTATTACCCGTGGTGGTCGGTCCTGATCATCGCGCTGGATGTAGTTGTCATCTGGGCGGTGACGACCTGGGACACCGGGCGCGACTGGGCATACACCTGGAGGTGGCCGATATCTAGCCGCCGATCGGAGCTGATTCATGAACGCTGCTGGAGCTGACGAACCGTTCAGCGTGAGCCCGCATCGCTGCCGTCGTCGGAACAGCGACCGCCATCTCGGAATCATCCTGATGCTGGGAGCAGACGACAGCGATCATCGGAGAGAAAATGTGTGACGCTCAGACCGATCGCGACGGTCCGATGTGGATTGAGGGCAAGGACAGGTGCCTCGAGGTACTTTCCGAGAGACCTCTTGTCCTGGCAACCCCGACCAGCATGCTCGCCGGGCACCGGATCACGGACACCCACACCCTCTTTGTGCGCAACATCCAGGACCTCGAAGAGGGCCTCACGCTCGCCCCCCTGCCCGTCGAAGGTTGGGAGATCGAGCTGGCCGGACTCATCAAGCCTTCGCGGCTGGTCGTTCATGCCGAGGAGCTGCTCGAGATGGAGCAGGTCGAGTACGAGATGGTCCTCCAGTGCTCGGGCAACGGACGGTCGCAGTACCGCGACATCCCGGGGATCCCGTGGAATCAGGGCGGCGTGGGCAACGTCAGGTTCAGGGGTGTGCCGCTCTCGGCCGTGCTCGAGAAGCACAACGTTACGATCGACTCCCAGGTGAAGTTCGTGACCGCGGAAGGTCGGGACCTGCCTACGGGACGTGAGCTGCCGGACATGGAGCACAGCCTCCCCGTGGGAGACGTCCTGGAGCGGAGCATTCTTGCCCTGGAACTCAACGGAGAAGCGCTGCCCGGCATCCATGGCGGGCCGGTGCGTCTGGTGACGCCAGGGTTCTTCGGGACCATGCAGCTGAAATGGCTGTCACGGCTGCGGTTCGAGACCTCCGAGTCGACGTGCTTCTACCACGCGACCGAGTACCGCGTGCCGTTGTCGCCCGTCAAAGCGGGGGAAAGGTTCCGGTTCACGCTGGAGAACAGCAGGCCCACGTGGGACATCCGCCTGATGAGCTACATCCTCGATCCCGAGCAGGGTGCGACCCTAGGCACGGGCGAGGTCACGGTCAGCGGTGTCGCGTACAACGACGGGAAGGCGCGCCTGGAGTCGGTGCTGGTCTCATTCGACGAAGGCCGTAGCTGGCAGTCGGCCGAGTTCGAGACCCCTGAGAGCCCGTTCGCCTGGTACCAGTGGACGACGCGCACCACGCTCGAACCGGGCGTCCACCAGATCTGGTCGCGGGCCCTCGACTATCTCGGCCGAAGCCAGCCGCTTGACGGCTCGGTCTACTGGAACCCGAACGGCTACGAGTGGACCGGCGTGTACAAGACCGAAGTGACCGTGAGCTGAGGCGATCAATGACCGCAAGCATGCCCAACGTTGACGATCCGGGGGAGTTCAATCATTGCCTCGCGGAGGTCAATCGAATACGCCTGCATTATGTCGATAAGGGGGAGGGCCCGCTCGTCGTCCTGCTCCACGGCTTCCCCACCCTTTGGTACTTGTCGCGGCACCAGATCAAGGTCCTCGCCGCCGCCGGCTACCGTATGGTGGCTCCGGACCAGCGTGGCCATGGCCGGTCCCGACGCGGCCAACGATGTCGACGAATACGACCAGACACATCTCGTTGGCAATGTGGTCTGCCTGATGAAGGCCCTCGACGAGGAGTCGGCAATTCGTCCTCGGCGACCACCAGGACCTGGTGCCCGCGACGGCTGTAGCGGGCTATGCGGGTTTCCCAGGCAGCAGCGTCCAATGCCGCTGCCTCGCACAGTGTTTCGAGGAACGCCGACCCGTCGATGAGCAGCGCCAGCGCACGCAACCGCGCCTCATCACCAGGATGTGCCCGCCTCAGCATCCACATCGGGCTGCCTCGGCCTGCACTCACCAACTCGCTGTCTGCAGGGGAGATCTGGGCGACGCTGCGGCGGAGTGGCGGCCCCGATCCGGTCGTCTTCACAGTGGCCCGTTGCCGAAGTGACCGTGCGGGTCGGGCTCGGCCGCTCCAGCCCCAGGGGTAGCGGTGGAAGATCGTCGCGCCGAGTTTGTGGACGTACGGGCCAGCGATGATCCTGAACAACTTCCACCGCGATCTGCTCCGGAGTAAGCGGACACCCTTCCCGAAACTCGAGCTCGCCGGTCCCACCCGGAATACGGTTGGTCGTGAGCAACTGGCCGATCTGCTGAGACATGTTCTGTCACAACGACGAATCGGATGTCCGATGACTTGTCGAGTACTCGGTCCGTGCGACGCCTGCATACAGGATCTCCGGAACCCCCGAATTACGCGGAACGTGGGTTCAGCCGACCGGGAGTTTCACCACCGGATTGGGGCCCAGGTCGGTGACGTATACGTTGTTCGCCGTGTCGACCGCCACACCCTGGGGATTCTTCAGGTCGGTGAACGGCAGCGGGGTCGGCGTCGACGCGCCCGCCGCCAACCTCACCACCCACTGGCTACCCCAGTCGACGATGTACAAGTCCCCCGCCGTGTCGACCGCCATACCCTGGGGATCTTTGAGCCCAATGACCGGCAACGTGGTCGGCGCCGACGCGCCCGCCGCCAACCTCAGCACCCGCTCGGTACTCAATTCGGTGACGTATACGTTGCCCGCAGCGTCGACCGCCACCCCCTGGGGATCTTGGAGCCCCGTGAACGGCAGCGTCGTCGGCGCCGACGCGCCCGCCGCCAACCTCAGCACCCGATCATTACCCCGGTCGCCGACGTACACGTCTCCCGCCGTGTCGACCGCCACCCCCTGGGGATCTTTGAGCCCGGTGAACGGCAGCGGGGTCGGCGTCGACGCGCCTGCCGCCAGTTTCACCACCCGATCGTTACTCGTGTCGGTGACGTATACATTGCCCGCCGTGTCGACCGCCACCCCCTGGGGATTATTCAGGCCGGTGAACGGCAGCGGGGTCGACGTCGACGCGCCTGCCGCCAGTTTCACCACCCGATCGTTACCCATGTCGGTGACGTATACATTGCCCGCCGTGTCGACCGCCACATCGGTGGGCAGGCTGACGCCGGTGAACGGCAGCGGAATCTGTGACGAGTAGGCCGAGGCGATAGGTGCGGGCGAGCTGCCACCGCCGCCTGATTCCCGTTGGACACCGATGAAGACAGCTACGGCGGCCACCACCGTAACCGCGACCGCGGCGGCGAGCAGCCCGGCGGTCTTGGGCGACAATCTGATTCGCCGCGTATAGCGCGCGGCCACGCCCCCGGTGGTGCTGACCGCGGAACCGTCTACCACGGCGCAGGCCGCCGCGGCCAGCTCGCGCACGGTCTGGTAACGCTTGTCGGGGTTTTTGGCCATTCCCTTGGCGATGACCGCATCGAACGCAGGCGGTACGTCGGGTGTAGTGGCGCTGGGACGCGGCGGCGGGGTGTGCAGGTGATGGGCGATCACACCCTGCACCCCCGCTGAGCTCGCAAACGGCGGCCGGCCGGTGAGGCACTCGTACAGCACGCACGTCAACGCGTATACGTCCACTCGGGCATCGGCCTTGATCTCCGCGCCGATCTCCTCCGGCGCCATGTAGGCGATCGTGCCGATGGTCTCGCCGATCGTGGTCAGCGTACGGTCGTCGGCGGCGTGGGCGATCCCGAAGTCGATCAGGGAGGCGAACTCATCGGCCCCTAGCAGGATGTTGGTGGGTTTGACATCGCGGTGGACCAGCCCGGCATCGTGGGCCGCCTGCAGCGCGCCGGCCACCTGTGCGATGATCGCCACTGCTCGCTGCGGCGACAAGGCCCCTTCTTGCGCGATCACCTTGCGCAGGTCGGTGCCCTCGATCAAGCGCATATTCAGATAGAGCCGACCGTCGATGTCGCCGAAGTCGTGGATGGGGATCACATGCGGCTCGGTCAACTGCGCTACCGCCCGGCACTCCCGGCGGAACCGCTCGCGCAGCTGCTCGTCATCGGCGAAGCGCTCGGGCAACACCTTGAGCGCCACCACCCGGTTGGTCAGTGAATCATGCGCCCGCCACACCTGGCCCATGCCGCCCTGACCCAGCAGCGAAAGAAGCCGATAGCGTCCGAACGTCTCCGCTGACCCCCGAGTGGCGTCCCCGCCACTCACTGCCGTGTCATCCATTGTGCCGTCCCGTAACCACCCGACTGGTAAACGGTGTACTTGCTTGCATTCCAACCCCAGCCCGAGCGGGCAGCCCCACACTAGTTGATTTAGCCAGGCCAGACAGCCGAGTAGTCGGCGCTATCGTCGGCGCGCGAATTTCCAGCCATCCTCGTGCCGACAAGTACGCGGCGGGGCGCTGCCCCGCCACCGGTGCGAGTGCGCGGATCGTGTCAGAAATCCGCCAACAAACCTGTCGCAAGTCAAGCGTACCTCTGAGCCATACGACCAACTTCGTGAAGCCGGCCGTCCAGCACCACTCGGAGGCCGGGCCATCTTGCATAAAAGGCCCGTCTGACAGCGAACCGATTACGATGCCCGGGTGCTCGAACCGCTGCACACTTCCATGCCAACGCCGAGGTCTACGATCGCGCCAGACCGCCCTGCCCGGCCGCGCCTATGGCAACGACTCCACGACGACGGGCTACTGCGTCGCGGCACACCGGTCGTCGAACTCGGTGCCGGCACCGGACTAGCAACCGGGCCGATGGGACCGCCGCCATCGACCGCGGTCCAGCCCTTGCCGCCCGCCTGCGCCGCCGCTGGCCGGAAGCGGCCATCTACATCGACAGCGCTGAAACCGCACCGCTACCGCCAGCCCGGACCCACTCGAAGTTCCGGCGGAGGTGGTCGTGTACCTGGCCGAGCAGTTGGGTATCGCCGATCCGTAGCGTGTGAAGTCCTACACCCAGCGCAAGCAGACTCGCTACGACCACTGCGACCTGGCACCCGCCTGGAACGCCGCTGAATGACGAGCCCCTCGAACGACACGCAGCCGCATCGGCCCGTCACCATCTGCGTGGCCCGCGTCGGCGTGCGCACTGCGTAGCATCCAACGGGACATACTTCCAGCGTCACCGTCGCGAGGGAGAAGAGTGTGGACGACCACACACAGCCCGACCCCGCACCATCAGCCGAGCGTCAGGACCTGCGGCGACGTGAGCTGCCCCGGCGCGGCGCGCTGGTGGGCATGGCCGCGGTGGGCGGAATCTCCGTGGTCAACGTCGGCGCGTTCCTGTGGGCGGGCGGCTGGTTGACGCCGGAGAGCCTGAGCCCGTCGAGGTTCGTAGACCGGTTCGAGCGGGTCTACGGCCGCCATGACGGTTTCCGACGCAACCACGCCAAGGGCCTGAGTGCTTCGGGCACGTTCACCAGCAACGGGGCAGGCGTCGCGCTGTCGAGCGCGTCGGTGTTCCGGCCAGGGGCCACGCCGGTGACGGCGCGGTTCTCGCTGTCCGGCGGTATGCCAGTGGTCTCTGACGCGAACGCGAACGCGACCGTGCGCGGGCTCGCGGTGCTGTTCCACCTGGCCAACCGCGAGCAGTGGCGCACCGCGATGGTGAACATCCCGGTCTTCCTCGACCGCGTGCCGCAGGGGTTCTACGACCGGCTGCTCGCCACGAAGCCGGTGGCCGCGACCGGCCGACCGGACCCGGCGAAGCTTGCCGCGTTCCTCGCCGAATACCCGGAGACGGCGCGCGCGATGGCTGTCGTCAACCAGACGCCGCCGTCGAGCGGGTTTTTCAACAGCCCGTTCCACGGGCTCAACGCGTTCCGGTTCACCAACGCGGCGGGCACGACGGTGCCGGTGCGGTGGAGCCTGTGTGCCGAGGACCCGTTCGTCGCGGGTACGCAGGGGGCGGGCCGGGACTACCTATTCGACGCGTTGATAGAGCGGGTCGCGCGGGAGCCGGTGCGCTGGCGGCTGGTGGTCACGGTCGCGGAGCCGGGTGACCCGACAAACGACGCGACGCAGGCCTGGCCTGCGAACCGGCGACAGGTCGAGGTCGGCACGCTCAGCATCGACTCGGTGTCGACCGAGGCGCCGGGCAACGCCCGCGACAACAACTTCGACCCGCTCGTGCTGCCGACCGGGATCGACGCGTCCGACGATCCGCTGCTTGCGGCGCGGTCATCGGTGTACGCGAAGTCCTACCAGCGGCGGACCCGCGAACCGCACACTCCCAGCGCGGTCAACGTGGCGGCGGTCGACGATGAGCAGTGATGCCAGGTTCACCGCTGTGGCACGCTGCCTGCACTGGCTCATGGCCGTGCTCGTGATCGCCATGCTCTTTATCGGGGTGTTCATGGTCGGCTCGATCAGCGACTTCCACCTGCTTGTCACTATTCACGAACCGCTGGGCCTCGCGATCCTGCTATTCGCGCTGATCCGGATCGGTTGGCGGCTGCGGCACACGCCGCCGCCGTGGCCGCCCGGCATGACGCGACTGGACCGCTTGGTGGCCAAGTACTCCGAGCGATTGCTCTACGTACTGCTCGTGCTGCAGCCGTTGTTCGGGTGGGGACTCGTCTCGGCGTCGGGGCAGCCGATCGTCCTGTTCGGATCATGGTATCTACCGGCCATCGCGCCGGCGAACATCACCGTGTTCGCCGCGCTGCTGTGGGCGCACATCGTCGCCGCCTACGTCCTGTACTTCACCTTCGCCGCGCACCTGGCCGGCGTGCTGTGGCACACGCTCGTGGTCCGGGACGGCGTGCTCTACCGGATGACGTTCGGGCGGGTGCGCAACCGAACGCCCGAGCCTGTGAAACAGCCGTGAGGGCAAGGCCTGTGAGATGTACGTACCGGTGATCGAGGGCACCGTGATCCGCCTCGACGTCGGCCCTCTGCCCTCGGGCGCGATCCCGAAACCGGTGTGGCTGTCAGCAATCAGACAGCATCGAAACCCGCCGGACCGCGGCCTCGCCGCAAAGGTTAAAAATCAAGCTAGAACTGGAGGTGTCCGGCACGACGGCGCGCTCGACACTGCGAATTCCGTCGAGCCGGACCCTATGCCCACAGTGCAGTTAGTAGGCGATATCCAGCGTGCCTAGAGCTTGCTAAGACCGGACGGTACAGGCAGGACATAGCGGTACAGGCGGGACGTCGAAAAGCCTCTGACCTGGACGGGAGAACACTAGCCGGGCTCTCCACAACGAATCCCGGTTCCCTGGGGGTCAAGCGGTCGCAGGTTCAAATCCTGTCATTCTGAGATGCACGTCTGCGTCGCGACCGTTCGTGTCCTCGGTGCTGATGTCGCCGTGACACCGGAGTGCGGCCAGTCGGACATCGCGCCGTCGTCGATCGTGGTGTGGTTCCAGGGCTTGTCGGATGTAACGGAAAGGTCGGCATGCGGAACGAGTGAGCCGTCGGGATCGCGTTGAACGACCTGTTGCTAGATCGAGTCGCCGACGAACAGTTATCCGTGGGAAGGAAGGATGGCGTCGAGCATCATATACGTGCTGTGGGACGTGCACGGACTGTGCAGCGAAGACCAAGACGCCGTCTGAGCTGGTGATTTAAAGCTGCTGGGCGGTGGGTTGATCCGTCCGTCCATCTGTACCCCTTTCCGTGGTTCTCCTGGCTGGAACAAGGGCGCAGCATCAATGTCAGTGTGCAGGTGTTGAATGCGGTGGCGCGGACGCTGTCGTTGGATGCTGCGGAGAAGGCGCATCTGTACCGGTTGGCGGATGTGCCGACGGTGCCGACCGCGCATGCGGGGACCGTGTTGCCGGAGGAGCTTCAGGTGATTCTGGATCATCTCGAGCCGTTGCCGGGTGTGGTGCTCAGTTTCTGACGGTTTACCAGGTATTTCCAGGTGAATTCCGACGTCAGGGTCGGGGTTCGGGTACGGGAGGGTGGCGGCGTGCCATCGTCAGAGGAACGTCACGCGGGTCGCTTCCTGCTTGCCCTGGGCGAAACCGGCACGGGCGGCGGGGATGCGGGTCGCCGGATCCATCAGGTTCGTGCCCAATGTCGCTCGGGAATCGGCGTCCGGTGTGATCACCTCGACGCGGCTGCCCTGCCTGCGCAGGCCCTCGACCTGGCCTGCCAGGCCTGCCCCCATCCGGCTCCGTCCGCCCAACGGCGAGAGCGCCACGACGTTCGCATAGCCCGAGGCAAGGTCGGCGTTGTCGGGAGAGGGCACGCCACCGTCGATGTAGCGGGTGCCGTTGAGTGCGTGGGGACCAACCCGGGCAGCGCGCAGCTCGCGGTGGCCGCGTCCACCAGGTCGACGCCGGAATCGCGGTCGAACGCAGCCAACTCGCCCGTATGCGCGTCGCCCACATCGTGCAGAACCAGCAGATACCGAAGATGTCGCCGAGCGTGCTGCCCGTCAACTCGACGGTTTGATCCCGCATCCGGGCCAGCCGCCGTCGGATGTGGTGGCCGCAGGTCGAATGCTGCTCGGCCGCAGCCGAATCGGCATCTTCCGAGCGGTCAGCGACGATTCGTTCGTGACGCCTGCGGGAGTTGCTCGAGTCAGTCGGGGGTGTACAGACGTACCGCTCGAACCGCGGCGGCGACCGCTACGAGCGGGGGTATGCGATGGCCGTGGCCGCCGCCCGCCGACCATGCGAGGCCGAGTCCCGAAACGGGGGGCAGGGGCCATGCGGCGCGGCCGACGTGGAGCACCGCCCCGCAGTGTTGGAGGTACTCAATGGCCCGATCGGCTTTGCTGATGCCAGTGACGAGCCGGATATGGCGCCCGACCGGACCACCGATAGCGACGGTGGGTCCCGACAGGCCGTTGTCTTGGAAAAACAACTCCACCCCGATTCGCAGCGGAGCGGGTAGCTCGATTCCGGCGCGATCTACTCCGAACGTCACCACAAGCATGTCGTCGGCGTGGCTGATCGACCAATCGAACCGGTCGGCCGTGGCGGCGGGTTCGGCGGCGGACGTGGACGTCATTGAATTCGTCGGTGTCGCAATGAGTGTGTACTCCCTTTTCGAGCATCGACAGTGTTCGCGGAAGGCGCATATGCCCAGACGTCGGTGGCGGGACGCCATATCGTTACGCTGGCCGATCGGTTGGGGGAGGGCATCGGGCATTCGCCTTGCCCGAGGTCTGCTATCTGGGGTCCAGGTCTTGTTCGAGCGGATGTCGTGGACCGGAAGACCGTTTCGGCTGATGTCCTCGAAATTGAGCAGAAGATAGCTGCGAACCAACTACTGGGCATGTGGATAATGTCTAGCTATCACGGAAGAAGTTTAATTAAGATCGATCCGGTAAATCTTTGAACTGGGCATATATCGCCGCTAGAGTCCTTGGCTATGACTGATGTACAAGTAAACGGCGGCGAGTGTGCCTTTGCGCGCGATATGTGGGCAACTGAAAGGTTATGGCTGTCACGGTCCGTGCGGACTATCCTCGTCGGACTCGCCGGCCAACTGAGCGGGCTCGGACCACAGGCATGGACTCGCTATGAAGACGGTGAGCTGGAATTCGTCGAGGCGCGTGAGTTCCAACTAGCCCTGCTGCGAGTGCACAGTGTGCTCGCGAACGAGATCGACGCCGGGATGTTTGAAGCTGCTGCCGCCGCCCTCGACCATACGGCCGGGCTGGGCGACGTCGCCTCCGTCACGGGCCTGGACCGGGCGCATACCTATCAGCGCTGGGGCGCCCTCACCGCGGTCGGTGAACGTATTGCGCTCATCATCTCGCAGCCGTGGCCGGATGCCGGGCCGTCTGCCCTCCGGTCTCCCGAAGCGCTCTACGAGCGAGATCGGCGATGGTGGCGGGTGAGCAGCGCCGCGAGACGCAACGCCCATTACGCCATCGTTGTCGTCGACCGACTGGTCCAGCGGGTATACGCGATCGACCCGGGCGGTTGGCACCCGGATTCCACGGGAACACGGTGGGAGTTCCGGGCACTCGGGTCCGAACCGCTATCGCAGATCCACGTGGACCGTGCATACCGAAAGGGTCACCTACCGGTCCGATTGGGCGACCCCTATCCCGCCCGGCTGGATCGTGCGTGCGTCCCCAGTTACTTCTCGGACGGGCACGATGGCGACTGAGGCGCGGACATCGATGCCATCCCATATCGCAATCCGATGTCAGCGGACGCTTGCGGGGAAGCGCGCTTTCGGTATGTGCGTTGCCTGATCTCCCGACATTTGCCCGCACCCATCACCTATTTCTCGCAGTGAAGCTGGTCAGAACATTGCGGCTGTGGTTTTGTGTTGGCTCATCGCCACCGGTCTACGGCCGCGCACCTTCAGTAGGTCCGTCTCGCTTGCCTGGTCCGTGAAATAGAATCCATGAAATAGAAAAGGACATTTCGTGATCGAAACCTCGCGCATCGCGGCGATCGGTATCGCATGCGTTGCAGCAATCGCGCCGGTAACCGCCCGCGCGGAAGCACCCGCCGAACATGACATCGAGTACAAGATCACCTCGGTGGAACGTGTAGTGACAACCACGCTATCGGGAGGCACCTTCGTGCTCGACCACGATCACAGCTCGTTCACGATTCGCGATGAGAGCGGCGCACCCGTGATGGTCGTGCCAACGCGATTCACCGTTGGCGACAAGGTGCTCACAGTCGACTCCGCACTCGGCAAAGACGCAAAGGAGTTGTGGTTGACGCCCGGTGAGCTGCGACCCGCCGCGCCGGCCGCGTCGCCGGTCGCATCACCGGTCGAGAACCAGGCCGCGATGGCGGAGTTCTCGACCCGGCTCGGGCTCGCCGCCACGATCGGCACATTCGTCGGCACCGCGATCGGCCTGGTCATCGGAGGCGTTACCGGATGCATTGTCGGTTTGCCCCTGTTCGGGGTGGGCTGCATACCTGCCGCGATCGCCGGTGCGGGGATCGGCGGCATTCTGGGGACAATTGCTGCCGGGGGACCGGTCCTGGTGCTTTCGGCCGTGGAGCTGATCGACGCGCTCAACGCGCCCGACGGTACAACCAAATGGGCGCAGAACTCTTCGCTGAAACCCGCGAATTAGGTGATCAGCTATGCGATGTCATCAGGCGCGATATAGTGCCAGCATACGGTTCCCGGGCATTTGCCCCCAGCCCTGCCGCCGTTCCGTGGCGCCGTCTTGTCCTGGGACGAGGTCCCCGCAACATGGTCAGCACGGCGAGCAGGGTGCGGCCGAGATGTCCGAACCAGGTGACGGCGGCGACTAACACCAGCAACCCGAGTGCCAGCGATACCCGCCAGGCTGGTTGGCCCCTGTCGAACCGACCCTGCACGAGCGCCTTGTTGAGCGCTGCCGTCGCGGGCCGCCGCGGCGAGATAGCGCATGCCGTGCGCGCTGAGGATCTCCACGACGTGGCGGTGGTTCACCACCGCGCGCAGGCTCGTAAGGTCCGCGGGTCCGTCGTTCATCGAGGCGGCCTCCTCGTCGTGGCGTACATCAAATAGCGGAAAATAGCGGCACATTCACTGACTGGCCCGGTTCTTGATGCGATTTTGCGGATTTCCGCTAGTTTCTTTACGGAATCTCTACGGCACTGAGTAGGCCGAATTCCACGAGTCGGCCATAGGCTCGCTTATCGTGGTTTCACCGGTCGACGTGGTCAAGCGTCTTGTTCTCGGGCGCCCGTTTCGTAGTGACCGGCTCGGTGAGACGTTGCTGCCGAAGCGACTGGCGCTGCCGATCTTTGCCAGTGACCCCTTGTCGTCGGTGGCGTATGCGACGCAGGAGATTCTGCTCATCCTCACCTTGGGTGGGCTCGCCTACATCCATATGGCACCGTGGGTCGGCGGCGCGGTCGTCGTCCTGCTCGCGGTTGTCGTGCTGTCCTACCGGCAGGTCGTGCAGGCATATCCGTCCGGCGGCGGCTCCTATGAAGTAGTCGCGAAGAACCTGGGACCGATCCCAGGGTTGGTGGTGGCTGCGGCATTGCTGGTCGACTACGTGATGACCGTGGCGGTATCGATCGCGGCAGGAGTGGACAACATCATCTCCGCGGTGCCCGACCTGAATGCGCATCGAGTCGCGATCAATATCGGGTTCATCGCGTTGCTGACCGCGATGAACCTGCGCGGTGTACGGGAGTCGGGTCGCGCGTTCGCGGTGCCGACGTATGCGTTCGTCGCCGGGGTCATGCTCATGGTCGTCGTCGGTCTCGGCAAGGCGCTGTTCGGGGACGCACCGGTCGCCGAAAGCGCCCACTATGAGATCCGCGCCGAGCAGGTCGGCCTCAGCACCGCGGCGCTGGCCTTCCTGGTGTTGCGTGCGTTCTCCTCCGGATGTACCGCCCTGACCGGTGTCGAGGCAATCTCCAACGGTGTGCCCGCGTTCCGCAAACCCAAGGCGCTCAACGCGGCCCGCACGATGTCGGCGATGGGGCTCATCTCGATCGCGATGTTCTCCGGTGTGACCGCACTGGCCATGATCTCCCACACCCGTGTCACGGAGAACGCCTGCGATCTGATCGGCTTCCCCGGTGACTGCCACACCGATCCACAACGTACGGTGATCGCGCAGATCGCGGCGGCGGTATTCGGCGGCAACAGCATCGCCTTCTACTACCTCATGGTGATGACCGCGTTGATCCTGATCCTGGCGGCCAACACCGCCTACAACGGGTTCCCGCTGCTGAATTCGATTCTGGCGCAGGATCGGTACATGCCACGCCAGCTCCACACCCGCGGCGACCGGCTGGCATTCTCCAACGGCATCATCTTGCTCGCCGTCATCGCGGGGACGCTGATCTATGCCTTCGATGGTTCGGCGACCAGATTGATCCAGCTCTACATCGTCGGTGTGTTCACCTCGTTCACGTTGTGCCAGGCTGGCATGGTCCGGCACTGGAACCGCGAATTAGCCGACGCCACAACACCTGCCGAGCGCAGGCGTATCCACCAAGCGCGGGCGATCAACGCGTTCGGGGCCTGCTTCACCGGTGTCGTCCTCGTCGTCGTCATGATCACCAAATTCACCCACGGCGCGTACCTGGTTGTCATCGCAATCCCGGTCCTGGTCGTGCTGATGTACCTGATCCACCGCCACTACACGAGGGTTCGCGCCGAACTCACCGTCGAGGACGGCGACGAGGAAACACTGCCACCCCGGGTGCATGCGGTAGTGCTGGTATCGGGCTGGACCAAGGCGTCGCGGCGTGCCGTGCAGTTCGCGCGTGCCACCCGACCGGATACCCTCACCGCGATCACCGTCAACGTGGACGACGCCGAAACCCGCCTGCTGAGCCAGGATTGGGAGCGCCACAACGTGATCATTCCGCTGATAGTGGTCGAGTCGCCGTATCGCGAGATCACGCGCCCGGTCCTGGATTACACGAAACGCTTGCGTAAGGCCGGCCCCCGCGATGTCATCAGTATCTTCATCCCGGAATACGTCGTCGGCCGATGGTGGGAGAACCTGCTGCACAACCAGAGCTCGCTCCGATTGAAAGCCCGACTGCTGTTCGAACCGGGCGTGATGGTGACCAGCGTGCCATGGCAGTTGCAGTCCTCGAACCGGCGAGACCTGTCGCGCGAGGAGCACAGTCCCGGCGAAATACGAAGAGGCATAACGGGTTCGCATCCTGGCGGGGAGTAGTTGTCTCGACGTGCTGCTCTAGTTCTTCAAATACCCGACCGAAATCTCCGGGACGGAGGTCGCCTGAAACGTGCCGATCCACAGGTTCTTGACAATATCTCCCGCCTGGTGATCTGGTAGTGCACCGTCTCAGTGGTCGTGTCAGGTCGGTGACAGGGTGGTGTCAGGCCAGACGCTGATAGTTACTGGCATGACGAACAACAGCACTTCCTCGACCAGCTCGACCTGGACCGGCATGGTGTCGGTCGACGATACGGCCCTGGCCGTCACCGACACCGGCGGTTCCGGCATCCCGGTGGTCTACCTCAATGGCCAGTTCGCCACTCAGGGGTACTGGCGGAAGGTCATCGCCGAGCTTGGTCCCGGCTTTCGGCACATCACCTACGACGAGCGGGCCCGCGGCAAGAAGTCGAAGACCTCGGCCGACTATTCCTTCGAGGCGTGCGTGCGCGACGTCGATGCCGTTCTGGCGGCCAGGGGGTGGACCGGGTGCTGGTGGTGGGCTGGTCCTACGGGGCGTTCGTCGCGGCGCACTGGGCCAGCCGCAATCCTGACCGTGCCGTGGGCGCGGTCCTGGTCGAGGGCGCGCAGCCGTATGACTGGATGGACGAGGCCATGGAGGCGCGGATCCGGAAGCTGTTCAAGCGGTTGGGCTGGTTCACGCCGCTGCTGCGCCCGACGGGCCTGACCCCGCGGCTGAGCGCCGCGCAGCAGGCGGACTGCAACATCGAGCTCGGTTGGCTCGCCCGCGAGAGCGAGCTGGGTCCGGTGCTGGACAACATCGCTGTCCCGGCGCGGTATGTGGTTGCTTCGGGGTCGTCGTTCGGAAGCAAAGGTGATGAGCAGGAACGGATTCGCGCCGGCCTCGATGCGGTGACTGTCCGCAACCCGAACATCCAGATCAGCGCGAAGGTCGCCAGCAACCACGACCACATCCTGCGCAAGGACTTCCGCGCCGTCGCCGACGCCGCACGCGAGGTCGCCGCCCTCGACCAGGAGGTTTCGTCGATCTGAATACCCCGGGCACCAACCCGACCGCGTTCCACCATCGTCCGTTCAATTCGATTCAATCACAACAGATTTCAAGGAGCACATCACCATGTCCATCACCCTCACCGACCAGAACAAGACCACCCTGCGGACCGCCGCGTACGGCGCCGTCTCGCTGATGGCCGCCGCTGATGCCACCGGCTCGCCCCACAAGGCCGCCACCAACGGCAGCGCCGCCCTCTACACCACGAACCGAGATGGACGAACCGATGTCGGAATTCATGACAACCAGCTTGCGCCGCCACTATTCAGTGTTACTATCTACCAGTAGTCAGTAGCACTGAGTAGCGCAAGGAGGTGGTCCATGGGCAAGCAGATAACGGAAATGCTCAAGGGCACGTTGGAAGGCATCGTCCTCGCGATCTTGTTCGTGCGGCCCGCGTACGGCTACGAAATCACGGCGTGGCTGCGGGATCAGGGCTTCTCCGACATCGCCGAAGGCACCGTCTACGCCCTGCTCGTCAGGATCGAGAAAAGGGGCCTGGTCGACGTGGAGAAGGTCCCGTCGGAGAAGGGGCCGCCGCGCAAGGTGTATTCCCTCAACGCGCAGGGACAGGAATATCTCGACGAGTTCTGGAGGACCTGGAGCTTCCTCTCCGAACGGCTCGAACAGCTCCACGAAGGAGGCAAATAATCATGTTCATTGAAAAGGTGATCGGCGACATCGGCGACAAGCGGCGGTGGTGGCAGTACAAGGCGCGCGCGAAACAGCTTCCCGAGAGCTATCGCACGGCAGTCGATGCTTGCGAGCGGTACCTGAACTACTTCGGATCGGGTGGCGGCGTTTCGCTGTTCGAGGACCTTGTCGATCTGTTCGAGCAGAGCGCGGCGGACCGAACCCCGATCCGCGCGGTCGTCGGGGAGGACCCTGTGGAGTTCATCGAGGCGTTCGCCCGGAACTACCAGGAGGAGTCGTGGATCAACCGCGAACGGGAACGGCTGATCAGCGCCATCGACCGGGCAGCCGGAGAAGACACCGGAAATGAAGGCAGGGCCGGTCGATGACGACACGGCAAGCTCCGGCGATCCATGTGCAGGGTCTGGAGAAGTCCTACAAGGAGCTGCATGTGCTGCGCGGCGTGGACTTCGATGTGGCGCGGGGAAGCATTTTCGCATTGCTCGGCTCGAACGGGGCGGGCAAGACCACGGTCGTGAAAATCCTGTCCACGCTACTCGGTGCCGACGCGGGAACGGCAGGCGTCAACGGCTTCGACGTCGCCACGCAACCGGCGAACGTGCGGGAGTCCATCAGCCTCACCGGACAATTCGCCGCCGTCGACGAAATCCTCAGCGGGCGTGAGAATCTCGTGCTGATCGCCCACTTGCGGCGCTTGAAGGACCCGGGCCGGATCGCGGATGACCTGCTCGAGCGTTTTTCGCTGACCGACGCGGCCACGCGGAAGGTGTCGACGTATTCGGGTGGCATGCGCCGCCGCCTCGACATCGCCATGAGCCTCATCGGGAATCCGTCGGTCATCTTCCTCGACGAGCCCACGACCGGGCTCGACCCCCAGGCGCGCATCGAGGTGTGGCAGACCGTCAAGGAACTCGCCGAGCACGGCACCACGGTGCTGCTCACGACGCAGTATCTCGACGAGGCCGAACAACTCGCCGACCGGATCGCGATCCTGCACGAGGGCCGGATCATCGTGAACGGCACCCTCGCCGAACTCAAGCAACTCCTCCCGCCGGCCAAGGTCGAGTACGTCGAGAAGCAGCCGACCCTCGAGGACGTCTTCTTCGCCATCGTCGGTGACGAAGGCAAGGACGGCGATGCCGCAGCATCGGCACGGATGAGCAAGGAACAACGATGACCACGCATTTCTTCGGCGACACCGCATACCTGCTGGGACGATCCCTGCGCCACATCACACGCAGCGCGGACACCATCATCACGACCGCGATCACGCCGATCGCCATGATGCTGCTGTTCGTCTACGTGCTCGGCGGCGCGATCAACACAGGGACGGATTCGTATGTGACCTACCTGCTGCCCGGCATTCTGCTCATCACGATTGCTTCGGGCATCTCCTACACCGCATACCGGCTCTTCATGGATATGAGCAACGGCATCGTCGAGCGATTCCAGTCCATGCCGATCGCACGCTCGTCCATCCTGTGGGCGCACGTGCTGACCTCGCTGGTCGCCAACCTGATCTCGCTCGTGGTCGTCGTGCTCGTTGCCCTGCTCATGGGTTTCCGCTCCGGCGCGGGAGTATTGGCCTGGCTCGCGGTCGCCGCCATCCTGGGCCTGTTCACCCTGGCGCTGACGTGGCTCGCGGTCATCCCCGGTCTCACCGCGAAGTCCGTGGACGGCGCGGGCGCGTTCTCCTACCCGCTGGTATTCCTGCCGTTCATCAGCTCGGCATTCGTACCCACCGACTCCATGCCCGGCCCGGTACGCGCCTTCGCCGAACACCAACCGGTAACCTCCATCGTCAACACCATCCGCGACCTGTTCACACAGCAGCCGGTCGGCACCGGCATCTGGACCGCCCTGGCCTGGTGTGTCGGCATCCTCATCGTCGCCTACCTCTTCGCCATGAACACTTACCGCCGCAAGATCTCCTAACACCCACCGCAAGTCGGGTGGTGGTGTAGCGATGCGGGATCCGGCGTTAACGCGCTATAACAAGGAACTGGTCAAGGGCTGCCTGCGGGTGCCACTCAGCCGTCACAAGTGCTGTTGCGTTCGACAACCGGCGCCGCCCGAAAACGACCAGCTCACCGCCTACCGTGTTGGTACTCGCCACGGTCTCCGGCGTGAGTCAGGTAGGTGCGCCAACGGTTTCGAGCGATGGGCTGGCCGCCGACTTCCAGGATGCGATGACGCACGACTGCACAATCGTGTTCCAGCGGTCCTGATCATGATCGTGCTCGCCGTGCTGCTGCGCAGCTTCGTCGCGCCGTAGAAACGGTTGATCGGCGTTTCAACGTGTCGTGCCGGGGCTGAGCTCCCCTGGGGCAGGTGGGCCCAGGAACCGGTTGAGGTTCCTGGCAAGCTGCAGCATCTGTTCACCCGCCTCGAGTACAACGGTTGTCGAGGCCGTCCAGTTGCCGTCCTTTTGCCGCCACGGCGTGACTGTCCACGTCAGGCTTACATAGCCCCGAGAGGCGAAGACCGCCTCAACCCGTAGGTCGTGGTCCATGCTCTCCCAGACGCGGGCACCGTCCCAGCCAGTGAAGTTGCCAGCCAGGTCGTCGAAGAACCAGACCAGATCGCTCTCGCCCATAACGGTCAGTGTCACTTGGTGCACAGCGGCCAGTAGCCCGGGAGCCCCGATCTGAACGCACACCTGGATCGAGTCATCGCCCCAAGGGTCGACCCGGTTCCACAGCCGAGCCCACGTTCCGTCGCCCGGAGCGCCCAGGGATACTTCCGTGCCCTGGTCTGCTTCCTGGCCACAGTCGCACTCCATCACCGCATGTTATCCGCTATCCACGCTCCTCGGCCGGGTCCCGCCGACCGTGCCTTGACACGAGAGGGGAGCCATGAGCGGGTATTCGCCTGGTGCTGAGTTTGTTGCGTGTCAGCGCCGTCCCCGGAAGGTGCGGCGTAGGTCGCCGGTCCATTGGTCGGGGATTTCCCAGGGAATGAAGTGGCCGCCGTGGTCGTGGACGGTGAGGTTGACGTGGTTGTACCACGGGGCGCGGTCGCTGGCGCGGAAGTGTTCGACGCGTTGGGCGGTGCTGATGCCGGGTGGGTTCTCGTAGCCCACGAAGGTGATGCCGGTGGGGGCCTGCACGACCGGGAGACGGTCGTGGGAAGGCGTCCAGGGGTAGCGGTTGTGGTTGGCGTAGAGGCGTATCGAGGTGCCGATGGTGTTGGTGGCCCAGTAGATCGTGGCGTGCGTGAGGAGATCGTCTCTGCTGAACACGGTTTCGATGTCGCCGCCGTTGTCGCTCCATTTGAACCAACGTTCCAGGATCCATGCCAGCATGCCCGCCGGGGAATCGGACAGGGCGTGGGCGAGGGTGCTGGGGGCGAGGAGGTGTGCGGCCAGGTGGACGGCGAAACGCTTGTCCAGCTCCACGATTCGTGCGCGTACCTCGGCGGGCAGGCCGTCGGGAATCGGCAGTCCGCCGCTGAAGTCCCAGGCGCGATCGCCGTTGAACAGGGTGAGTTTCAGTCCGGATCCGATGTGGATGGCATACAACTCGTCGGCGTACTTGTGGCCGAGCTGCGCGGTGACCAGCGCGCCCACGTCGCAGCCGGCGGCACCGTATTTCTCGTAGCCCAGAACATCGGTCATGAGCGTGTGCCAGAGGTCGGCGACCTTCCAGAAGTTCACATCCGGGCGGTTCTCCAGCGGGCTGGAGAACCCGAAGCCGGGAAACGAGGGCACGATCACGTCGAACGCCTCGGCCGGATCACCGCCGTGCGCCCCCGGATCCGCCAGCAAGTCGGCGACCTTGGACCAGTGCCAGAACGTCCAGGGCCAGCCATGTGTCAGAATCAGTGGCGTCGGATCCGGACCGACGCCGGGCCTGCGCATGAAATGCACTGGTACACGGTCTATTTCGACCTTGAAATGCTGGTAGGTGTTGATCTCGGCTTCGGCTGCGCGCCAGTCGTATCCGCTGCGCCAGTAGTCCACGAGCTCCTGGAGATAGCTGTGAGGCACGCCGTAATACCAGTCTTCATTGCCGACATCGTCGGGCAGGCGGGTCAGATCCAGGCGCTGCCGCAGGTCGGTGAGCACGCTGTCGGGGACGTGAATCTTCGTCGGCGTCAAGGGGAACGGTCGGGCATCGTGGGTTCTGTCGCTCATCTGGCCTCCTGAGCCGTTTGGTGTCCCACTTTATATAAGTGGCTTATTTAAGCAACTTATATAAGTCCAGGATATAGTTGTTCGTGTGGACGACATCGACGATTTCGACGTGGACGCCTTCGCCGCGGTAATCGAGGACTTCAACCGCGTCTACATCCGCATCCCGGTACAGGAGAAGCTGCCGTTCACCACACTGTCGGTGCTCGACACCCTGGCTCACCGGGGCCCCGCGCGGCTGACCGATCTGACCGAGACCGAGCACCTGACCCAGCCGGGCATCACTCAACTCATCGCGCGCTTGGAGCGCGACGGGCTTGTGCTGCGCCGCCGTGACCCTGGCGATGGACGGGCCGTCATCGTGCACCTCACCGAGGCAGGCCGGCAGGTGCGGCAAACCCGCCACGACGACCGGGTCCGGTACCTGGTTCCGATGGTCTCCGAGTTGAGCCCCGCACACCGTCGGGCACTCGCCGCCGCGCTGCCCGCCCTCACCCGGCTCGCCCAGCTGGAGCGAGAGCGCTGACACGCAGGATCTACCCGGCGACCGACCGCTCGCTCATCGGCAATATCGGATGTTTTGAGCCGCAACGTGTCTCGTTCGCCGAACGCGCGATAGGCGGCTGTAGTGAGATCGCGGACGATCGCGGCGGCGGCGATCCGGATTTTTCGCAGCCGTTCACTTGTCACGCTTGGCGGATGTCGAGAACGTAGCGCTGGCTCCGTCCCAGGGACAGAGCGGCCATAACGAGCCGCGCGACGAAGGAGAATCACCGCTATGCGAAAGCTCATAGTCCAGCGGTGGGTTACCGTAGACAGCTCGCCGCGGAGGAAGACGGCGGACTGAGCTTCGTGTCGGGGGGAGCCCTTTTCCGATACCACCAACAGTGCGTTCAAGGACAGCGTGATGGGGGTCATCGACTCGGTCGACGCGATGATTCTCGGCGCGAATACCTACGCCCAGGCCAAGGACTACTGGCCGTACGCCGATGAACAGGGCGAGTACGGCGAGAAGCTCAACAACCTCACCAAGTTCGTCGCCTCGTCGAAACTGGATGACGCCCCCTGCGGCGACTTTCCCGCCGCGACCGTGACGCGCGACCCGGCCGCCACCATCCGGGAGCTCGAGGAGCAGAGCGGCAAGAACATCTGGCTGTGGGGGAGCTCGAGCCTCATGCACGCCCTGCTGGATGCCGGTCTCGTCGACGAAGTCCAGATGCGGGTCTGTCCCGGCGTCACGCGGCAAGGGACGGCGCACCAGCACCAACCGGCGGATGATCGAACTCATCGCTGTCGCGCTCCGAATCCAGGAAAGCGCCCGCCATTCCCACCCACGAGGAGTTGCCTGGGTCCTCCGCGACCACCAGGACCTGGTGCCCGCGACGGCTGTAGCGGGCTATGCGGGTTTCTCAGGCAGCAGCGTCCAATGCCGCTGCCTCGCACAGTGTTTCGAGGAACGCCGACCCGTCGGTGAGCAGCGCCTGTATCCGCAGTGCACGCAACCGCGCCTCATCACCAGGATGTGCCCGCCTCAGCGTCCACATCGGGCTGTCTCGGCTTGCGTTCACCACCGTGAACCGCGCCTTTCAATCACCGAAACACATTCTGCCGCAAGAGAATAGACAGACGCTCCAGCCTCACCCGAAGCAGAGCCGTCGCACACCGTCAGCTGGCAGCGACACCGTCGGCGGCCCGCGGCCTGGCGTGGCGCCGTTGGGGAGGACTTTGACTCGTTCACGGTCGCAACACGGCTCATCGACCGGGTAGCCGTTTGTGCCGACGGGGTCTGCGGGATCAGTGGGTTGGTACTGGGATGTGTGCGAATTTGTAGATGGGGTTTCAGGACTGACCATTGGGTAAGGGCTTGTATTCAACTGGTCTGTATTCTTCCGGATCACCTCGTTGAGTAGGGGCCGGTAGTTTGTGTAGCTTCGAGATCGTCGTGCTTCGAGCGCGGTTTCGCCCCATCGAGCGAACCTCCGTGTCCTCGACATCAGCACGTGCCACGTGGCTGTGATGCCATGACGTACCGGCGGGCAAACGCCTCCGAATCGCCGTCGCGGTTTCTCGCGACGCATGGCGGCTATCGTTTGACGTCGCCCCAGATCAGTTTGGCGAGTTGTTCGCGGTCGGCGGCGTCGAGTTTGGTGCAGGCCCGGTAGATGTGGCCCTCGACGGTGCGGACCGAGACACACAGCCGCTCGGCGATCTCACGGTTGGACAGTCCGCGCGCGATGAGGGCGGTGATCTCACGTTCGCGTTCGGTGATCGGCAAGGGGTGGGCAGCGGAGGCGATGGCGGGCGTGGTCGCTCCGTCGCACCGGGCTGCGAGGTCCAGGGCGCGGGCTGCGGCTTGCGCGCTGAGTCGGCGTTGTCCCGCGTGGTCGTGAATCGGTACCGCTTGCGCGGCAGCGTCTGCGGCCGCCAGTAGTAGTCCGGCGTTTTCGAACTCGACACTGACTGTGCAGAGCGCGTGCGTGTCGGAGTGTTGGAAGGCGGCGGCATGGCGTGCGTAGATCGCCACTACGGGCCCTTGTACACGGCTGGCGAGTGATGCCAGCCGTGGAGCGAGGGTACGGTCGCCGAATCGGATGGCGTGGTGCAGCGCTTCGGCTTCCAGCGCGTACTGGCCCGCAGTGTGAGCGATGTCGGCGGCCTTGCGAGCCAGTTCGACCGCAGAATGCTGACTGCCGGACCCGGCCGCCAGCCATGCGCGGGCGATCATGCGTTGCGGCTCGTGCAAGGCCAGGTGTGGTCCGGTATGTTCCTCGGCGTCTCCGATGACCCGTTCGGCTTGTCGGATATCGCCGAGCGCCGCGTAGGCACGGGCCAGAAATAGGCGCGCCGGCAGTTTCCACGGTAGTGAGGTTTCGGCGTTGAGTGCCGCCAGTGCCTGTTCGAGGGCGGTGATCGCCTCCCGGAAGCGGCCGCGGTACGTGGCTACGACACCGCCGGCGATTTTGGCGATCGCCCAGCCGAGAAACTGTGCGGCGGAGGAGAACTCGCTATATTCGTTGGCCCGCTGCTCGGCGAGGTCGAGTTCGCCGATGATAGTCAGTGCCAGCACGTCGCCGTAGCGCACCATCACCCGGATCATGCCGTCGGTGGCTTTCTGCTGGGCCTGGCTCCGGGCCGCTATCGGCGCGAAGTCTGCGCCGCGCCCGGCGACCGGCATCGCAAGGCCGAGGGCGAACGCCGCCCAGTCGATAGCTTGTTTCGGCGAGTTCGGGTCATCGAGCACACTTTCGGCGGCCTCGATACCGGCAGCGATCTTGTTCTCGTGTACCGCCATTGCCGCGTTCGCGGCATCGACGATCAGGTGCAGCGCGGGATGTTCGACGCGGTCGCCGAGCAGGTCCAATATTTCGTGGCCGCGTTCGACATCACCCAGGCACCAGAACAGCAGGCTGGCGCGCGGAATACCCCATTGGACGAGTTGAAGTTGATCGAGTCGATCGGGATCGAAGTCTGCGAGGATCTCGTCGGCTTCGAGCGGCCTGCCCTGCCACAGCAGGGCCCGCGAGAGCAGTTCGGCTGCGGGTAGCCCGCCGCCGCGGTCACAGGCGGCGCGCGCGAGGCGTTCGCCTAGCGGCAGGTTGGACAGGGCGACAGCGTCTTTGGCGGCGGTGATCAACAGTTCGTTGTCGATGGGCTGGCTACTGTCGACGCATAGTTGTGCCAATCGGATCCGGTGGGCGGCGGTGCTGAGATCCTTGTCGCGCAACATCTCGACGATGCGGCCCCGGCGCGTGCGTGCAGCGGCCGTGCCGATCCGTCGGCGCACTACCTCACCGAGTAGTGGGTGGCTGAACCGGGCACTGACGCACCAGCCGTCACGGCTGGTGCGGATAAGGCCGGCGATCTCGGCGGCATCGACGGCGTCCTCGCCGACGAGGTCGGTGAGGACGTCGATGTCGAGTGGCTCGTAGAGGGCCAGCATCTTCAGTGCGTCCAGGACCGGCTCGCTCACGCGGGCGAGCCGCCCGTCGAGCAGTGCGGCCATCCCGGAGGGCACCGCGGTCGGTCCTCGCAGTTGCCAGACCCCGTTGACTTCCGTCAGGGTGCCTGCCTCGACCGCACCTTCGACCATGTTGCGTAGGAACAGAGGGTTTCCACCCGAGGATTCCCACATGACGTCAGCGCTGAGGCCTTCGAGGATGCCGCTCAGGACCGTCTCGACGAGGCCGACGCACTGTTGTTTGGTCAGCGGCTTCAGTTCGAGACGTTCGAGGTAGCCGTCCTTCCACAACGATGTGACTGCGTCGGGGACGGGTTCACCGGTGCGGACGGTAGCCACGATGTGAGCGCTGCGGTCGACGGCGATCTGGTGCAGCAGGGTCGCAGAGAGTTTGTCGAGCAGATACGCGTCATCGACTCCTATCACGGTGCCTTGTTGGGCGAGAAGGTTTTCCCGCGCCGAGCACAGCAGAGCGATGGGATCGCGCGAGGCCGACGGGGCGATCCATGGCGCGAATACACCCAAGGGGATGGCCTGAGATGACTCGGTGCAAGCCGCCCACCGCACGGGAGAGTCAAGCGCCAAGGTGACGAGCCGGGCGAGGGTGGTCTTACCGACGCCGGCGGCACCGACCAGTACGACACCGCCGATGTCACTGCTCGTCAACGCTGTACGAACCGCCTCGTATTCGGCGGGGCGATCCAGCAGCTGCCAGCGGTCCCCCATGAGCAATAAGTGTAGATCTTGTCCGCCGCCGCGGCGACGAGTTTTCGCTGGCGAGCGCCCTGCGTCGGCGCGGGCCCAGTCTTGCGCCGGGTATGACCGGTGCGGGTGTCGGGGCGGTGCGGTGGTCATTGTGGAAGCTGGTCGGGCGTGGGTTCGAGGCGGGGGGCGTTGTTGACATTGTGGCGGTAGTTGCTGGATGCCTCGTACACGCGTTGTTTGAGCCGGTTGATCGATCCCAGTGGCCGGTGGGCGTCGAGGCCGCGCCAGGAGTTGAAGGACAGTACGTCGTCGCCGAACGCGCGTCGTTGCGGGGTGTAGGGGTCTTGGATGTCGAAGCGGATGGTAGCGACGGTGCGGTGTGGTGACTCGGTTTCGGGCCAGGCGACGGTGGCGTCCTCGATCGGCATGGTGTCCGGGTCGGTGCACAGCTGCACGCGAAGCTCATATGCGGCGCTGTGGGAGGCGAAGAAGTCGACGACCATGTCCTGGTGGGCGTTGATGCCCGCGTCGCGGCCCACCGGCTGGCCCTGCAATGCGCTGGCTTCCGGTGAGACCGGGATGTAGAGGAGTTTGGCGATGTAGTCGCCGTAGCGCAGAGGCGCCGAGGAGTAGAAGGTTTCGCCCAGGATGTGGGTGTTGGGTCGCACGAACACGTTCAGGTTGGGTGGCAGGGGATGTCCGATACGCCGCAACACGTGCTTGTCGAGCGCGGAAAGGATCGCGCTGCCCGTCCTCAGGACGGGGTCGGGCAGGCGGGCCAGCACCCACGCGGTGGGCATTCCCCGGGTGAGGTAGGCGTGGGCGTCGGCGAAGAGGAATTCACGGTGGGTGACCATGATGAAGTCCTGCGTGGTGGCCTCGTCGCCGGGCAGCACGCGTGGCCCGTCTACTTCGAGCACCTTGATTCCCAGGCCCCGCACGCCACGGAGCTGGTCGCTGCGGATCACGCCGGAGGTACTGGACAGCCGGGCGATGACGGGATAGGTGGCGGCGGTGGCGAACAGGCCCTGGGCCAGTTCGGGTGGCAGGTTGGGGTGGACGGTGAGTTCGCCGCGCAGGATGCCGTGGCTTTTGGCGTGCGCGTCGCGTAGGCCGTGTTTGTATTTGCGGTAGGCGCGTTCGTTGTTGCTCCGCAGCACCGTGATGATCTTGTCGATGTCCTGTTCTTCGTCGGGGCGCGGTTGTTCGAGGTCGTCTCGGTAGCGAAGGTAGGTGCGGGTGGTCGTGTGTGGTGCTGCCACGTCGGTCATCGCGGTCGTTTCCTTTCCTGCTCCTGCGGCGGGTCGACGCTGTGCCACGGCGCGAAGGGGTTGGTGACACCGTCGAGAGCGGGCGCCAAGGTGGGGAAGTGACGCAGCAGGACGCTGCGCATGGTGTTGTCGCGTACCCACGCCATACCGGCCTCGGTGTAGATCTCGGGCCGGAAGTCGGTGGTGAAGAACCGATCACCCGACAGCCGTCGCGAGGCCATCAGCACGAATACCCGGAATGCGGTGTCGCTGAAGCCGAATCCAGGTGGTTTGGGCTCGGCGTAGAGCCCGACCATGAGGTCGACACGTTCCACATCGCCATAGACCCGCTCGAGTTCACGCGCCCACCCCGGGTTGTCGGTCAATTCCTCGAACGAAGCGGCGGGTGGTAGGCGCAGCTGGCGGCGGAACTCGTTGTAGCGCGGCACTCCCCGTTCACGGACCCGCAAGATGTCCACGGTCGCGAGGTCCATCAGCGGGTGGCCGGGGCGAGCAAGTTTCTGTAGGTGGCCCGGATAGTTGTGCAGGGTCAGAGCACCGGGGTGGGCGCGGCCGAAGGAGTAGAACAATGCGTCCATGGATGTCTCGGCGAGGCGCTCGCGGATGTGGGCGACTTCTAGATCGGGGAAGGGGTGCTCGGCGAGGACACTGTCGTCAATCAGGCTGCGGACCACGAAGGTGTCGGGGATGAGGGGATGCATCCGGTACACGGCGACGAATTCCTCGGTCAGCGAGTAGGGGATCCCGTGGTCTGCTATGGCGGATCCGGGTATGCCGCACAGCACTTCGTTGCTGCTGAGCCGACCGAACCTGCGAGCGATCCGCTCACCGAGGACACCGAACCAGTTTGCGCGCATGGCAGCGATGGTGGTGGGGTGGGCGATGATGGCCGGTGTCCAGTCGATGGTGTGGATCTTGGCGATCAACGCCGAGTTGACCAGCCGTGCGGTGTCGTAGAGTTGCTGGTCGCTCATGTCCGGGTAGCGGCGGGTAAGGCGCTCGCAGATCGCGTTGTGTTCGCGCATGAACAGCGAATGCAGCAAAGCGAGTCCGACCCAGGCATTGGCCGCCGCACTGGACAGATCCAGCAGGCCCTCCACATCCAGCGGCGGTAGTCCCAGTTCGTCGACCTCGAGCCGCCCCTTCTCCCCGGTCCGTAGCGCTGCGGCGAATTTGGCTGTGCTGCCATAGATTTGGGAGGCATCCCACCAATGGGTGTCATCGGTCGTGTAGGTCGGTGGGCCGCCGGATTCAGGGCTGGGGACCGTGGGGGTGCGCGGGATTGTCATCGACGGCGCCGGCCACGGATCACGATCGGGCAGCAGAACCGTCCAGGGCTCGGTGTCGGCTTCGCCGTGGCTGAGCCAATCGTGGACCTCGAATTGAATCCAGGCCGCCGCCAATAGATTCAAGGTGGTCGCTGGCTGGAATCGGTCGCGGGTCAACAGATCCTGACTGATGAGCCTCGGGTTGGGTTCCAGTACCCGGTCGGAATCTTCCGGGTAGGTGTATTTCAGCGGGACGTTGCGCCCGAACCGGCAGCCGACTGAACCCACACGGGGCTCGTCGAGACTGTTGTAGGTCCCGTTGACGGTACGTGCACGCAGGTGTTCATCGACGGCAGACCCGTCAGTGGGCAGCGGCCCGGCCGGATGGGCACCGGTGTCGAAGAGATTCTCCGACCGCAGCCGACTGCGCAGGCCGACAAGGACAGCCAACCCCACCGGGGTGGGCAACCTGAACCAGCCGACGCCGCGGTCGAGCGCCTCGGCAACCGCCACCAACAAGCGGGCCACGGGCGACAGGCGACGGGCCGACCGAGGCGGCGGCGTAGCGGTCACCGGCGGCGGAATCATCGACTTTGCCCTGACCATCGAGAACCTCCAGTTGGCTGGCGCGAGCTGCGGCGCGCACAAGATCGAATCGAATGCCCAGTCTCCGGGGCGAGAAGACACCCCGTCGCGGGTAGTGGACTACTCCAAACACCGATAGCCACACCAGAAGTGCCAGTCCTGGGGGAGCGACGTATTCCGTAGCGACGACCTCCCCGCGCGGGCGCGCCGTTCGATTGCGAGCAACCCGGGCTGTTGCTCCCCGTATCGCTGTGACGCCGTCGACGTAATGCGGCAGCGGGTGCCGACGCCGAGCAATCGGGTAGCGCGGTACGCGCGCCGGTCCGCCCCGGATCGGGCGACGCTGTCTTCGATGGTGCTACCCGATCGCGGGCGGCACCCGCGGCGAGCAACAGGAAGGGCGCTCGGGTGATCACTCCGATCGAAATCAAGGTCAACCTCGAAGGGGACGTCGCGGACGCACTGACCCGGCTGGAATGTACGGGCCGTCCAGCGATCGACCGTCGCATCTGGTTCGCCGAGCCCCGCCCCGCCGGTCCCGACACAGCGCCGACATTGCTGTCGAGCCGGATCGTCATCCGGCTACGCAGCGGCGAGAACGACGACCTCACCGTCAAACTGCGCCCCTGCCTGCACTCGCAACTGGTCGGCAGATGGACCACCCCCTTCACCGACGATGCACTGCGGTACCGCATCGAAGAAGACTGGAGCTCAGAACGCCGGGTGCTGTCCGCCTCGGCAGTCAGTGAGCGACCGGCCGGATCCCTGCACGACGCCACGATGCTCGGTGCCGACGTCACCACCGCCCTGGACCCGGCCCAGCGCCAGTTCCTGGTGAGCTGCACACCACCGGGCGTAGCGGTCGACCGCCTCTCGGCCATGGGCCCCATCTCGTCGACGAAGTGGACGGAGGTGCGCGTAGGGGATCTGGAGGTCGATGCTGAACGCTGGAGGATCGCCGACCTCGATCTGCTCGAACTGTCACTGAGAGTCACTCCCGAACACAGTGAGTCACACACCGAAGTACGAAACCGCGCCATCGACCGACAACGCAGATTCGAGACCGCAGTCCGTCGACGTGGTCTGCACATCGAGACCGGCGAAACCAAGACCCAACAGGTGCTCGCCGCGTTGACAGCGCGATCGATCCGCCGGTGATCCCTTCGCCGACGAACCGCGGCGCGGGCAACCTTCGACCCGCACGGCCCGCCGCCCCGCATGAGCCGGCCACACCCTCGGCAAATCTCGTCGAACTCCCCGAGACGAGCACCGTCCTGGTCAACTGGTTGCACATTCTGCCAGGACAGACCAGATCGGCATCCTGTGCCGGGAGGTGGTCCGCGCTCAGCTCCGCCGCTGTTCCGAGACTCCCCGAGTGGCCGGCGAATACCGCTGCGTGCGACCGATCGGTGAGGTGGGTGCCGCGGGCTGGCGGTAGACGAGCGGTATCGGTCGCCGCAGATCGACCAGGGTCGCAACGTGGAGCGTACGTTTGCGCTCCATGATCGGCCCTAGTTCCGGCACGGTGATCGATACCGTGATGGTGCAGTCACCCGGCCCCAATGCGACCAGCAGGCCATCGCGGACGGTAGCGGTGAGCGGCTGAAGCAGTAAGGCGACGCAGAGTTCGAGGTTCAACTCGCCCACTCGGTTTCCGTCGATGGTGACATCGAGCCGGGGGCAGTAGGTTTGGGTGATTTCGTGTTCGAACAGCTCGACCTGCTCGCTACCTCCCGAGTGGGTGCGTATCGCCGCGCTGCGCAGTCGTTCGTAACGACGCCAACCTGCGACCGTGATGCCGCCCAGGTCGAGTTGGAGCAGTCCGTCGACCGCCTCGGCGACCTCGTGCAGTGCCGATAATCGCAACAGGGCGCTGACAGCCGGTGCGCGACGCAGTGCCAACTGCTCGATACCGCGCTCGCGGAGATGTTCGGTCAACTCGTTCAGCCCGGACTCACGGGTGCTTCCGTAGAAAAGAATCCCCCGCGTCGTGATCGTCGTCGTATTCGTCATCGGGGAACCTCTCTGATGTGTAGCTGTGGCTCGCCGACGCACACCCAAACCCGTACGGCCGGAGCGCGGGCGACTTCGCGGATGCGGACAGCGGGGCTCATATCCTCGACCACCTGCACGCGTACCTGCGGCAGGCGTTGTGAGTGCTCCGGTTCAGTCGGACGCGTGGCCCGCCGACGTAGCACAAATGTCGCCACGCCGATGGCGAGGAGTAAGGCGCTGAGGCCCAATATGTCGTCGATGTGGTTGTCCCGCTTGTCATTGCCGCCCGGTGGCGCCGCGGTCAGTGGTTGCGTAGCGGGTGGCGAGACAGGTGTCGGCGTAACGGGCGGGGTTGTCGGCTCGGTGGTTTCGGTGGTGACCGGTGCGGCGATGAACTCGACGGACGTCCTTCGGGCGAGGTAGCTCGATCCCGCGTCACAGGTGACCGAGATCCAATGTGCGCCGAGTGCGGCCCGGGCGGGCACCTCGACCGAAGTATCGAACGAGGTCTGGTCGATGTACCTGGTCACCGGTGCCGACCAGTCCGGCGCGATGCTTACCGTGTCGCAAGGCCAGCCGTTACCGCGAACGGTGATCTGGGTGCCACGTTCGGCAGTCGGCGGCACGGCCTCGAGGGTGGGCTTGAAGTTGGGCTCGGGATTGCCGGTCGATCCCGGGGGCGTGGAAGAACTACCGGGTGATTTCGGTGTCGAGGTCGTCCATGTCGGGGTTGTCGTTTCGCTCGGCTTTGTCGGCGAGACCGGTGTGGTTGTCGACGGCTGGGCCGCCGCGATCGACACCGATACGACGCCGAGCACTGCCGCCGCGGCGACCACGACGGGAAATACTCGTGCGTCGCATTTCATGTCATCCCTCCGAGATGGAGACTCCGAGGATTCGTGTCCCGAAGCCAGTCTGTCCCCGGCTCGACATATCGACGCGGGTAGGCCGCTACCTGTTTCGACGATGCTGTCCATTGCACCGGAATTTCGACATTCGAAGTTGGGCAAACCTATTGGAGCTGCCGCAATAGACGGCGGCGGGACTGCACCGATTCCGCCGTCGTCAGCGTGTCACGATCCAGCGAATTCAAGACGATCGCGAAAGCGAATCCGGCCCCTCGAGACGTGCCCTGGCAATGTCCGGGACGCGCGTCGTAGGGCCTCGCGGTGACCTTCACCTCCGACCCACACATCGGAGGTGCCGGTGACCTCAACGGATCCGGGGTCGCGGTGCTGGTCACCTGCCTGTCGCAGGGATCAAGGACCTTCATCGAGGTCGTCGGCGCCAGCGATAACAGCGCGGCGGCGGAGGAGGCCCGAAACAGGATTCGCACAATCACGATGGGCCCGGCGAGCTGACACATTGCTGACATCTTCGCGGCGCGCTCTACGGGGCAGCAGCGCGTTTGCTGCGCGTAGGCTCGTTTGGTGAAGCAACTAACTGTCGGTGTCATCGGGACCTCCCGCAAGGCGGATGAGCGCCGATTGGCAATCCATCCGGCGCATGTCGACCGGATCGATCCGAAGCTTCGCAGTCGGGTCTTTCTGGAGCACGGCTACGGCGATCGGTTCGGCTACTCCGACGAACGCCTCGAGCCGCTGGTCGCTGGGCACCGCACGCGCGAGGAGTTGTTCGCCGAATGTGATGTGCTGCTGTTGCCCAAGCCGTCGGCCGAAGATCTGGAGAATCTGCGGCCCGGGCAGGTCGTGTGGGGGTGGCCGCACTGTGTTCAGGACGAGCGACTGACGCAGCTGGCCGTGGACCGGGGCCTGACCCTGATCGCTTGGGAGGCGATGAATCACTGGACGAAGGAGGGTAACTTCAGCGTCCACGTCTTCCACAAGAACAACGAGTTGGCCGGCTATTGCTCGGTCCTGCACGCGCTGCAACTGCGGGGCTCCTGTGGGGACTACGGGCGGCGGCTGCGGGCGGCTGTAATCAGTTTCGGCGCCACTGCCCGCGGTGCGGTCCGTGCCCTCTCGGCGCTCGGCATCAGTGACGTGACGGTGCTGACGCAACGCAGCGTGTCAGCGGTTGCCGCACCGTTCGCGTCGGTGCGGATGCAGCATTTCGAGCGCGACCCGGACAACACCGGCCGGATCCTCGCGCTGAAGGCGCCGGAACCGGGACCGCTCGCGCAGATGCTGGCCCAGTACGATGTGGTCGTCAACTGCATCCTCCAGGACACCGACGAGCCGCTGATGTTCGTGCTCAACGAGGATCTGCCACTGTTCACGCCCGGCACGCTGTTCGTCGACGTCTCCTGCGACGAGGGCATGGGCTTCGAGTGGGCCCGTCCGACCTCGTTCGCGGACCCGATGTTCAGTCTCGGCGAGGACCTGCATTATTACGGCGTCGACCACACCCCCTCATACCTGTGGAACTCCGCCACCTGGGAGAACTCCGAGGCACTGCTGGAGTACCTGCCGATCGTTATGTCCGGTCCCGACGCCTGGGACGGCAACGAGACGATTCGGCGCGCGATCGAGATTCGCGAGGGCCGGGTCCAGAATCTACGGATTCTCTCGTTCCAGGGACGCGCCGCGGCCTACCCGTACGCGGTCGTCTGACCGGGCTGGTGCACCAGCATGCACCGCCCCGATACAACAGCGCTTTTCGTGTCGTCCGCTGTTGCAACGTATCGCGGATTGAGCGGCATCGGGCAATACGGTGAACAGCTCTCCCTCGCTGTCGTTCTTCGGGGGCGCCAGTTCGTCCAGAATGGACAGCTGCGTGCCACTGGATGAAGTGCGGCTACGTTGTTGGACGCACCTCAGCCATTCTCAGCGCCAATTCGTAGAACAGCGGTGGGTTGTTCGGATACGTTTGCCGCTCTCGGCGCCGCGATAATTCTCCAGTACGTGATGTAGCTGTCCCGCTGCAATGCGGATGCGTTGCCACGAGGTCCGAGGGTGTGAACGGGTTGCGTGACCGGTCCAAGCAGCTGATGCCACCCGTGTCGAGGTGGGTTGATAAGACCATCCTGCTGACGGCAGGATTCGTAGGTGAGGGTTGTCAGGATCCTGATTGTCGATAGTTGTCAGCACGGGGCTTTGGCTCGAGTGGATGCCTGGGTCCGGGTGAGCGGCTATTGAACTAGTTCGGCGAGTGCGTCTCGGAGGTAGGTGGCGATGTTCCAGACGTCGGGGATGGTGTCGGTGCAGGCGAGGATGCCGAAGTCGAGGTGGCCGTTGTAGGACATGACGGTGATGTTGAGCGGGCCGGACAGGTCGGTGAGTACGGAGATGGGGTAGCTCCCGGCGACCCGAATTCCCCCGGCGTACAACGGTATCTGCGGCCCGGGCACGTTGGAGACGACCATGTTGGCCAGTGGGAGTGCGGGGGCGGCGACGCGCAGGAGTAGGCGGGTGGCCAGGCCGTGCAGGATCTGCGGTAGGGCCGCGGTGGCGTAGTGCAGCAGGGCCGGTGGGGTGGCTTGGAAGCGGTCCTTGGCGGCCAGCATTGCGGCGTGGGTGAGTTTCAGGCGGTGTTGTGGGTCGGGTTCGCCGATCGGTAGTTCGCACAGCATGATGGAGAACTGGTTGCCTGCGGTGCCGAGTTGCTCCTGGGTGCGTACCGATACTGGGATCGCGGCCACGGCCGGGTCGTCGGCCGGTGCGTCGTGGTCCAGTAGCCAGCGGCGAAATGCGGTGGTGCACAATGTCATTACCACGTCGTTGACGGTGCCGCCGAAGCTGTTCTTGACCTGTTTGACGGTGTCGAGCGATAGCGAGACGAAGGCGAAGGACCGGTCGGTGCCGTTGGGGCCGTTGCCCGGTAGCGTGGGATTCACTTTGCGCATGTCGGCGAGTGCGTTCGGCAGCATCGGTCCCAGGCGCAGCGGCAGGCGCACCCGATCGGCCTGGCGGGTCATCGTGTGTGCGATGCCGCGGCCGAGTATTTCGGCGGGATTGGGCGTTCGTCCCAACTGGACCCCGTCGGGTGGTGGCGGCACGGGCTGGGGCTCGGGCACGATATCGAAGAGTGCGGCCATGACCTCGGCCCCGGATACGCCATCGATCAATGCATGGTGCACCTTGGTGTAGATGGCTTGGCGACCTTCGGCCAACCCCGAGATCAGGTGGCATTCCCACAGTGGTCGACTTCGGTCGAGCGGCTGCACGTGCAGGCGGGCGGCGAGATCGGCCAGCGCCAAGTCGGTCGAACCTTCAGGAAGGCGCGTATCGCGCACGTGATACCCGAGGTCGATGGTGTCGCTGTCTTCCCAATAGGGGAGGTCCAGACCCAACGGGACGGTGCGTAATCGCCACCTCAGGGGTGCGATCAGATGTAGTCGGCTCGCGATCAACCGCCGCACTACCGTGATGTCCAACGCGCTGCTACCTGCGGTGGGTGGTTCCAGCAGCGTGACGGACCCGACGTGGAGCAGCATGGTGGGTGATTCGGCATCGAGCAGCGCGACGTCGAGCGAGCTGAGTTGCCGGGATGGTCCGTTGTCGCCCGATAGCGGAATTCTTTGCGAAGGTGTCGCTCGGTCAGCGGATGTGCCGCTGTCGAGTTGGCCCGGCGTCATGATGCGGACGTCCAGGTGGCGGGCGGTTTTCAGGTCGGCGTGGGACATGGGGTCTCCGCGTTGTCGCTGGGTCAGGACAGACTGCCGATTCAGTTCAACGGGCGGTGCGCTGGTGCCGCGACGCATTTACGGTCTGTCGGTATCTGCGGGCGCTAAGAGAACCGGTTCGAGCCGCTCCGCTCTTCCGGTGACGCCTATGTCGGTGTCGAAGACGCGTCATTGAGCTTAGTGATCGGCGGGGTGCTGTCGGTCGCGATCGTGTGCTCTATACGTTAATTCTGTGCAAACGTGCGATCCCTGCCTTCTACTCGCGGGTGTGCCGGTACTGCGTTAGCTTTGGCGAACCACCGCAGTGGCCGCCGGAGTCCAGCACGATGTAACCGGTGGTCTCGGATTTCCGCGAAAGATATTGATCTGGACTCGAGAAGCCCGGATTCGCGGATCGGGCCGGCTGAGCATCGCGCTCATGACGTCACTCGGTATCGTGCGCGCAGTATCACGGCCGCTGCGAGCATTCCGAGGGCGACGGCGGTCGACAGACCCAAAGCGCCTGTTGCGCCATAGTTTTCGATCATGACAGCGTAGGTGACCGGTGCCGCTGCGGATAGGACGAAACTGGGCAACAGTAGCCGCCCGGTGAACGAGCCGTAGTCCCGGTGGTCGAACAGGACGAGCGGCAAGGTGCCGCGGGTGATGGTCGCCAAGCCGTTGCCCGCGCCGTAGAGGGCGGTGCAGGCGAAGGCGAGGATCACCAGTTGCCCGCCGCCGAATCCCGGCGGGAACGAAAGTGTCAGCAGCGCAACGGCTATCACATTGAGATCGAGTGGGTGTCGACGTCGACCGAACAGCACATCGAAGAGCCTGGCCACGGATTGGGTGATGCCGCGTAGAGTCGACACCCAGACCGCCGCGGTCGCGGCCAGTCCGAGGCCGGTGAGGATGCCGATCAGGTGCGCGGACAGCCCGGACGCGAGAAACCCGGCCCCGGCCACGACCACCGCGTACAGCCCGCCCGCGATCCATCGATCGCGCGGACCGTCCGCCGTTGGCGCGGGCGTAACCACGCCATCCGTCGAAAGTTGTTGAACGTAAGTGCTATTCGGTAGCACCAGATGCAGTGGCAACGTCAGCAGTGCGCAGGCGGCGTAGCAGAGCAGTGCGCCACGCCAGCCGAGCAGTTCGGCCAGGCCGTGGCCGATCGGCCAGAAGACGCTGGACGCCAACCCGCCGAGCAGCGTGATCTGCGACATCGATTGTTTCGCCGCCGGACCGCCGATCCGGGCCAAGGCGGCGAAGGCCGCGTCGTACAGCGTGCAGCGCATGGCCGATCCGAGACAGGCCCAGGCCGCGAAGTATCCGATCGGAGTAGTCGCGACGGCGACTCCCGCGCAACCGAACGCGGCGAGGACCGAACCCGCCGCCATCACCGGTCGACCGCCGTAACGGTCGATGCACCGGCCGGTGACGGCCGAGGTGAGGCCCATGATCAGCAGGGCCACCGAGAACCCGCCCTGTACAAGGGTGCTCGACCAGCCGAGGTCGGCGGCGATCCGGTCGCCGAAGATGCCGATCAGATAGTAGGTGACACCCCAGCAGACCATCTGCGAGATACCGAGGCAGAGCAGTGCCCGGCGGGGAACGGCGCTGTTCTTGCGCGCACGACATTCGACTACCACAGCGACTTCTCCCCGCACCGGTCTATCAGAGAAATCGAGTATAAATAGTGCTAATATTTCTCATGGAATCCATAAGGAATACTTAGACGTGTCCGAACTGAATCTCGACCAGCTGCACGCCTTTACCGAGGTCATCGAGCACGGCAGCTTTTCGGCGGCGGCAGAAAGCATCGGCATCACGCAGCCCGCGGTGAGCCTGAGAATCAATCAGCTGGAGCAGCGGCTCGGGGTGTTGCTGCTCGAACGGGTCGGCAAGCGCGTCGTGCCGACAGCGGCCGGGTCGGAGTTGCTGGAACACGCCGCTCGCATCGAGGGCGCCGTGGTGGCCGCGGTGGAAAGCCTTGCCGCGTATACCGAGGGCACGACGGGGCGCGTTCGGCTCGGCACCGGAGAGACCGCATGCGTCTACCTGTTGCCACCGATCCTGCGTGACCTGCGCCGCCGCTTTCCGTCGCTGGAACTGGTCGTCCATACCGGCAATACCGATCGGCTGTTGCAATCGCTGGAAGAGAACCGGATCGATCTGGGGTTCATCACCATGCCCGCACCAGGGCGCGCCTTCGAGGTGACGCCGGTGCTCGAGGACGAATTCGTGGTGGTCGCCGCAGCTGACGATCATGGGTTACCTGCCAGGATCACGCCCGCGACGCTCGCCGCCCGCCCGCTGGTGTTGTTCGAATCCGGCGGCAATACCCGCAGACTCGTCGACCAGTGGTTCGCCAAGGCGGGCATCACGGTGAAGCCGGTGATGGAACTCGGCAGCGTCGCAGCGATCAAAGAGTTGGTGGGTGCCGGGCTCGGATACGCGGTACTGCCGAGGATGGCGATACCGGCGGATGACGCGCTCGTGGCCGTCCGAACCCTCACGCCGCGACTGCATCGGACGATCGCGCTGGTGATCCGGCGGGACAAACCGCGTAGCCGGGGGCTGGTCGCGGTGCTGGAGGCATTGCGTGCGGTGGGCAGTTAGCTCGCACGCCCGGCGGTGCTGCCGAGGACACTTCGGCGGCATCGATTCTTGCCAGAACGCGGGCACCGCAGGGCCGAGGCCGAAGACGGCGCAGTCACCCAGATCCTCCAAAGACACTTCGGCACGTCCCAGGCTGATCACGACGCGACCCGGTTACGCGACTACGCTCGCACGCTGGCTGGCGAGGACCGATGACCGGTCTCGAGTGATCGACAGACAGTCGCGATTGTTGAATATATCACCCGACCGTCCGATGTCGTTCCATCAACCCATTGCCGGATATGTGTATGTCGTATATTCCCCGCATATTTTGTCTCCCCGGTGCCGATAACCATCACGTGAAGCGCGAAGGCTGCCCCGCCGCATGTGCCCTCAATAGCATGTTATCCGAGCGTCGCAGTGACATCAGCGGATGGCAAGCTCGATGCTGCTCCACTCGCGGTGTGGTGACGAGGATTGCCGCTGATAAAGGTGTGCTCCGATCTGTGGAAATACGATGATGCGGCATCAATCACGACTAGACCTGTGTCAACCGCTGTATCGGCGGTAGGCTGCAGCGGTATTGCACCGACATGAACAGATTTCCGAAGGTTTGATTACCTTCCTGAGATCCGGATCGCAGTTCGGGATAAATATTGTGTCTAGTCAATTAAGATCATGAAATTCTATGAGAAAGTGCGACTCGTATAAATCTGGCAGCAACGAACAGGCGTCGATGTAGACTGACAGCTATGTCGGCTGATGTCGACCCTGGTCATACTCGGCTACTGGTGGCGGAAGATCACCCTATGGTGGTGATGGCGTTGGACTCCGCCTTCGAGCTCGTCGACGACATCGAGGTCATCGAAATAGCGAGGTCGGTCGAGGACGCCATCGGTGCTGCGAGCCGTCACCATCCGCACGTCATCCTGCTCGACCGTCGGCTGCCCGATGGCGATGGGATCGATGCGATCGACCGGCTGCGCGCCGTGTCCCCGGATACCAGGGTCCTGGTCTTTACCGGGGATGCGAACCAATCCATGGTCGATCGGGTGATCGCGGCGGGTGGTGCTGGCCTGGTGCTCAAGACTGGAGTATTCGACGACCTACTGGACGCCATTCGGCAGGTCGCCGCCGGCCACGATTACTTCGACGTCGACCTCGGACACTGACTGGCTGCAGAGGCGAAGTTAGGTTAGGTACAGCTTATGGTCCAAGACACTGCCAGCATGGATCGAGTAAGCAACAACGACGAACGCCTGCAGCCCCTGTTGGATGGGCTCAAAGCGGTACGCGATGGTGACTTCCGGCGGTCCCTGCCCAAGGTCGGTGATCCGCTGCTGGACGAGATCGCCACCGTGTTCAACGGCATGGTGGACCAGCTCTCACTATTCACCACCGAGGTCACCCGCGTCGCCCGGGAGGTGGGCACCGAGGGCAAGCTCGGCGGCCAGGCGTCGGTGCCTGGGGTCTCGGGCACTTGGAAGGATTTGACCGAGTCGGTGAATGCAATGGCGGACAACCTCACCGCTCAAGTCCGCGACATCGCCGGTGTAGCCACAGCGGTGGCGCAGGGCGACCTGTCGCAGAAGATCACCGTGGATGTCAAAGGAGAGCTGCTGGAGCTGAAGAACACCATCAATACGATGGTGGATCAGCTCTCGGCGTTTGCCGACGAGGTGACCCGTGTCGCCCGAGAGGTGGGCAATGAAGGACGGTTGGGTGGCCAGGCGCAGGTGCCCGGCGTATCGGGAACATGGCGGGACCTCACCGAATCGGTGAACATCATGGCGAGCAATCTCACAGCGCAGGTTCGGTCGATCGCGGAGGTGACGACTGCGGTGGCGAAGGGCGACCTGTCGCAGAAGATCACCGTGGATGCACGTGGCGAAATCCTGGAGCTGAAGTCGACCATCAATACGATGGTCGACACCTTGTCTTCGTTCGCCGACGAGGTCACCCGCGTCGCCCGCGAAGTCGGTACTGAAGGTCAACTCGGTGGCCAAGCCCAGGTGCTGGGAGTCTCGGGCACCTGGAAGGGCCTGACGGAGTCGGTGAACTTCATGGCGGACAATCTGACCGATCAGGTGCGGTCGATCGCCCAGGTCGCCACTGCGGTTGCTCGTGGGGATTTGTCGCAGAAGATCCGGGTCGATGCCCGGGGCGAGATCCTCGAGCTGAAGGACACCATCAATACGATGGTGGATCAGCTCTCGGCGTTTGCCGATGAGGTCACCCGCGTCGCCCGCGAGGTTGGTACGGAGGGGCGGCTCGGCGGCCAGGCCGACGTGAAAGGCGTATCCGGCACCTGGAAAGGTCTGACCGAGTCCGTCAATGTGATGGCGGACAATCTGACCGATCAGGTGCGGTCGATCGCCCAGGTCACGACTGCGGTTGCTCGTGGGGATTTGTCGCAGAAGATCCGGGTCGATGCCCGGGGCGAGATCCTCGAGCTGAAGGACACCATCAATACGATGGTCGACACCTTGTCTTCGTTCGCCGATGAGGTCACCCGCGTCGCCCGCGAGGTTGGTACGGAGGGGCGGCTCGGCGGCCAGGCCGACGTGAAAGGCGTATCCGGCACCTGGAAAGGTCTGACCGAGTCCGTCAATGTGATGGCGGACAATCTGACCGATCAGGTGCGGTCGATCGCCCAGGTCGCCACTGCGGTTGCTCGCGGCGACCTATCGCAGAAAATCACCGTCGAAGCCAAGGGCGAGGTCGCCGCGCTGGCGCAGACCATCAATACGATGGTGGACACCTTGTCGTCGTTCGCCGATGAGGTCACCCGCGTTGCGCGCGAGGTGGGCACCGAGGGCATCCTCGGCGGGCAGGCGCGCGTGCCCAATGTCGCCGGTACCTGGAAAAGCCTCACCGATAATGTGAACTCGATGGCAGGCAATCTGACCAGTCAGGTTCGGTCCATCGCCCAGGTCACCACGGCCGTGGCGCGCGGCAACCTCTCGCAGAAGATCGACGTCGATGCGCGCGGGGAGATCCTGGAGCTCAAGACCACGATCAACACCATGGTCGACACGTTGTCGGCGTTCGCCGCCGAGGTGACCAGGGTGGCACGCGAGGTAGGTAAGGATGGCCGGCTCGGCGGACAAGCCGAGGTCGAGGGCGTATCCGGAACCTGGAAGCGGCTGACGGAGAACGTCAATGAGCTCGCCGGCAACCTGACGCGTCAGGTGCGTGCCATCGCGGAGGTCGCGAGCGCGGTGGCGACCGGAGATCTCACCCGATCGATTTCTGTCGAGGCGCAAGGTGAGGTCGCCGAACTCAAGAACAACATCAATGCAATGGTGCAGTCCCTACGCGAAACCACTCGCACCAACGAAGAGCAGGCATGGCTCAATACCAACCTGGCGCGGATGTCCGGACGCTTACAGGGACACCGGGATCTCAGCGCGGTCGCCCAGCTGATCATGAACCAGCTCACCCCGCTCGTCGGCGCTCAGTACGGCGCGTTCTTCTTCATGGAATCCGAAGAAAACCGAGTTGAGCTGCGGCTGATCGCGGGCTACGGGCGCAATGAGGACAACGTCGTATTCGAGCTCGGCCAGTCGCTGGTCGGGCAGGTGGCGCTGACCAAAAAGGCGATCGTGGTCGACCGGACACCGTCGGACTACATCCAGATCAGCTCCGGTCTCGGGGCCGCGCGACCGGTCAACTTGATCGTGCTGCCGATAGTGTTCGAGGACCAGGTGCTCGGTGTGATCGAACTGGCCTCCTTCAGCCGGTTCACGCTGGTACAGCAAGATTTTCTCGAACAGCTGATGGAAAGCATCGGCGTGAATTCCAACACGATCATGGCCAACGCGCGCACCGACGCCCTACTCGAGGAATCGCAGCGACTTGCGGGAGAGCTGCAACAGTCCAATGCGGCACTCGAAGAAAAAGCAGAGCTGCTGGTCCGCCAGAACCGCGATATCGAAATCAAGAACTTCGAAATTGAACAGGCCCGGCGGGAGATCGAGGAGCGTGCCCAACAGCTCGCGCTGGCGTCGAAGTACAAGTCGGAGTTCCTCGCGAACATGTCGCACGAGCTGCGCACACCGTTGACCAGCCTGCTAATCTTGGCGGGCATATTGGCGCAGAACACAACCCGGAATCTGACCGCGAAGCAGGTCGAATTCGCCAATGTGATCCAGTCCGCCGGCAAGGATCTACAGCAGCTGATCGACGATATTCTCGACCTGTCCAAGGTCGAGGCCGGGAGGATGGATATTCAAAGGGAGCTGGTGCCGCTGCGGCAGTTGCTGGAATACGTGCAGACCACGTTCCGGCCACTCATCAGCCAGAAGGGCCTCGAGTTCGACGTCGATGTCGAACCGGGCGTTCCCACCCACCTCAACACCGATGAGCAGCGGCTGCGGCAGGTGCTACGCAACCTGTTGTCCAATGCGGTCAAGTTCACCGAGAAGGGCATGATCCGGCTCAGGGTGTGGCGGCAGGACGACCGCATCGCGTTCTCCGTGAGCGACACCGGAATCGGTATCGCAGAGCAAAACCTGGAGGCCATCTTCACCGCGTTCCAGCAAGCCGACGGCACCACCAGCCGGCGATACGGCGGTACCGGCCTCGGCCTGTCGATCAGCAGGCAGGTGGCGAACTTGCTCGGTGGCGAGATTCGTGCCGAAAGCCGGCTCGGCGTCGGGAGTACGTTCACGCTCTATATTTCGGTGACACCGCAACTGGAGGTCGCGGCCGAGTCGAGGATGCGGTCGAAGCCGATCGATCGTTCCGTACTTGTCATTGAAGACCAGAGCCGCAGGCCGCTGACCCGGCTGGTCCGTGGGGTCGTCGGGGCACTTGCGGACACCGCGGGAACGGTCCGCATCGAGTCCGTCGGTACCGCCGACAAAGCACTCGAGGCATTGCCGGCCCATCCATATCGGTGTGTCCTGCTGGACGCGAGCCTGCCGGGCGTCTGCACGGCGGAGTTCCTGCGTGAGCTGCGCGAGGGCACGGAGTCGAGAAGTATTCCGCTGCTTGCCCATCCGGTCCGTGAACTCGGTCCCGATCAGGAACGGTTTATCGAGTCCGATGCCCGCGACCATCGGGTCGAACTGGTGGCTTCGCCTGATGAGTTTTGCGAACGGTTCATCCTGTTGTTGACCCATCCGCACCGGACGGAGCTCGAAACACCGGCGCGGCAGGCAGGGCAGCCCAGACTGGCCGGACGCAAGGTTCTGATCATCGATGACGATGCACGCAATGTCCTGGCGATCGCGGGAGTGCTGGAACTGAACGGGATGTCGGTCGACCACGCGCCCAACGGGCGAAAAGGCATCGAAACACTGCAGGCCAACCCGGGTGTCGATGTAATCGTGATGGACGTGATGATGCCGGAGATGGACGGACACGCCACGACCGCAGCGATACGGAGAATGCCCCGCTTCGACCGGCTCCCGATCATCATGGTCACCGCGAAGGCCATGGCGGGCGATCGGGAGAAGAGCTTGGCATCCGGCGCCAGTGACTACATCACCAAACCCGTCGACCCCGACGAACTGCTGGAGTGCATCGACCGGTGGTTGCAAGCCGTCGACCAGCCGGGCGACGAACCAGGCCCGGTGGCGGAACTCGATGTCCGGGCATAGGCCACGTGCCAACAATGGCGACCGCGCACGCGGGAACCGCACTGCCGGTGGTCAGGACTCGAGTCTAGGCAGGTAGATGTAGGAAACTGAAGCCAATCATGTCACCGATTCGACGCGCTGATCGGGGAATTGCAATGCGGGCCGCACGATCCCGATCGGCATGTCCCCGCCCCAGGACAGCCGTATGAGCCGGCACGGCCATGCGTTCGCGGCCGTCCGGAGATGCCGCTTCGCGGGTTCCAGTGAGCCGTCGAACAGCACGGCCATCCTTCCGGCGCGACAGCCGGTAGGCCCTCACCTGAGCCTGGATGTGCTGCAGCAGCACTGCTCGCAATCGTGGGCATCTCGATGGAGGCCATGATGGGTTGATGACGCGAAGCGATGATGACTTGGGGTCGGCAGGGGCGGGCGGAGCGCTCGCGGCCGGTGCGGTGATGGCCATTGCCGCTGCTGTGCCCGCGGCACGACAGATCCGGGTGCTCGCATTGAACACGTGGCACAGCGGCAGCAAAATCTCCAATGGTATTCAGCTGATCACCGATCTCATCATCTCGACACAGGCCTCGATCGTGCTGCTCTCGGAGGCAACCGAAGCGACCACGGCCGTCGCGGCCGAACTGGTGCGGCGGGGGCGCGAGTTCAACGCCGTCCCCTCGCACGACACGGGAATTCTGTCGGTGTTTCCGGTCCAGGACAGCGCCGATCTGCAATGGATGGTCAAGGCGCGGTTGAACATCGACGGAAAGCTCCTCACCGTCTACTCCGCGCATCTGGAGTATCGCTGGTATGCCTGCAACCTGCCCCGAGGGTACGGACCCGGAGCCCCGGCGCCGGGCGAGTTCGCCGAGCACGAGTGGAACAAGCTGCCGGACGGTCCAGTGACCGACCTTGCCGTGATCCAGCGCATCAACGCGGCTTCGGGCCGCTCCGGGGTCATCAGCAACTTTCTCGCCGACGCGAAAGCCGAGATCGCCGACGGGTCTTCGGTCATCATGGGTGGCGACCTGAACGAGCCGTCCCTGCTGGATTGGACGCCCGCCACAGCGAACTTGTTCGACCACAACGGTGTGGTGTTGGCGTGGGAGACCACTCGACGCCTGCAACAAGCCGGTTTCATCGATGCGTACCGATCGATGTATCCGGACCCGGCAACCCATCCCGGACTCACCTGGCCGTCGGACAACGTCGATGTGGATGTCTCCGAACTCGCCTGGGCTCCTGAGGCCGACGAACGCGACCGAGTCGACTACATCTTCGCTCATGGTGCCGCGCTGTGTCTGTCTGCGGTCGGCATCATCGGCCCGCGCGGGTCCGTCGTGCGCGATACCCGAGCGCAGGAACCAACCCAGGACAATTTCCTCGCCTCGCCAGCGCAGTGGGGCAGCGACCACAAAGGCATCGTCGCGACATACCAACTCGCCGACTGACAGATGAGGATGGGGTGTGTACATCGGCTGAGAGGTCGTATCGCGTTAAGTCCTCTACACCGCGGACTTCGGAGTGTGCCGGCGCGGAAAATGCCTCTGCGACAGTTCTGACCAGTTGTACCAGCCAGAAAACCGACCAGTCGGCCCCACCCGAACAATCACAGCCCGCCGGCACACCGGTGACACTGATGACTTGGGTCGGCAGGGGCGGCCGGAGCGCTCGCGGCCGGTGCGGTGATGGCCGTTGTCGCTGGTGCGTCCGCGGTACGACAGATCCGGGTGCTCCCATTGAACACCTGGCACGGTGGCAGTACCGAGACCCGTGGACCGCGGCCAGCAGCGCGGGATTGGACGGCACTTATCGGACAGTTCGATCATTCCTGGCTTATCGGTACGCGCCGTGATCGGACATGATGAATGGTCGGTTTCCGTGCCGCCCACGCCACTGAAGTAGGGAGTCCATTCGATGTCTGTTTCGACCACCTGGACGGAGTCGATCTCCGGTGCCGTCTATGTCGGCGAGGACATCCCGGTCGCCTACCGGACCGACCGTTCCGGCTATGTGCCGTCGAGTGCGCCAGAGGTGCTGGTCGTCGCCGCGGACGTCGACGATGTGCGGCGGGCGGTGATTCTCGCGGCCGATGCCGGTCTGACGGTGGTCGTGCGGGGTGGTGGCAGCGGGTTGGCCGGGGGCGCGAGTGCCGGTGCGGGATCCTTGATTCTCGATGTGAGCCGTCTCGATCGGATACTCGAGATCGCACCCGCGGATGAGCTCGCGGTGGTGCAGGCCGGTGTCAGCGCGGCACAACTCGACGCCGAGGCCGGGCGGCACGGTCTGCGCTACGTTCCCGATCCGGCCAGCGTCGCCATCTCTACCATCGGCGGCAATATCGCCACGAATGCCGGTGGGCTGCGCTGCGTCAAATACGGCGTCACCGGTGATTCGGTGCTCGGGTTGAGCGTTGTGCTCGCCGATGGCCGACTGATCCACACCGGACGGCGTACTGCGAAAGGTGTTGCGGGCCTGGATCTGACCAGTTTGTTCACCGGATCGGAGGGCACGCTGGGCGTGATCGTGTCGGCGACGGTGCGGCTGCACCCGATTCCGGTGCGCACCGTGACCGTCGCGGCCTACTTCGCCGATGTCGAGCAGGCCGCCGCGGCCACGGCCGCGGTGCTGTCCGCGCGCGTGCGGCCGTCGCTGCTCGAGTTGCTCGATGAGCGGTCCCTGCGGGAAGCGCAGGACTTCTTGGGCGTTCGAGCGCAGTCGGCTGGTGCGTTCGTGGTCGCGCAGACCGACGGATTCGGTGCCGACGCGGAGGCCAGGATTATCGAATCCACCTTTGGGCAGTTCACGTCTCGCGTCCTGGTGGGTGACGATCCGGATGTGGCCGACGAACTGCTCGCGGTCCGCCGTTCGGCGCTGCCCGCGCTGGAACGGTACGGCCGGGTGCTGATCGAGGATATCGCGGTGCCGAGGACTCGGATCGCGGATGCCGTTCGCCGTATCACCGAGATCGCCGAGCGACACCGCAGTCAGATCTACACCTTCGGCCATGCGGGTGACGGCAATCTGCATCCGATCATCGTGGTACCGCCCGAGGACGCGTCGGCCGAGCGGCGTGCGTCCGACGCCGCCGACGAAATATTCGCAACCGCACTGGAATTGGGTGGCACGATTACCGGCGAACACGGGGTCGGCGTGCTCAAGCGGCGCTGGTTGGAGCGCGAACTGGGGCCGGACGCATTACGCGTACAGCGTGCGGTGCGCGCCGCGCTCGACCCCTCGGGGCTGTTCAATCCGGGGAAGGTGTAATGATCGGTCAGGCGCGTGCCTCTGCCGGGCCGGTCGCGACCGGACGAGTGGGGTCCGTGCTCCACTCCGACCACGATCCGGGAAACAGTGCCGCGTCGATGCCGATGATCCGGAGTGCGGCGATGTCCACCGCCGCGGTGACACCGGACCCGCAGTAGGCACCCACTGCGGCCGCGTCGCGGACGCCGGCGGCGGTGAACACTGCGTCGAGTTCCGCTGCGGGGCGGAAGAATCCACGATCGTCGAGGAGGGCGCCGTTGGGCACGTTGCGCGCGCCGGGGATGTGTCCGGCGGCGAGGTCGACCGGTTCGGACTCCCCGCGGAATCGTTCGGGTGCGCGAGCGTCTATCAGCACGCCGCTGTTCGTGATGGCGGCGGCCTGCGCGGCGGTCAATGTTGGAAGCGCTCCGGTGTACAGGTTTTCGTGCGGCACTTCAATATCACCATCGTGTGGATGTTCGCCACCGGTCGCGAGTCCCCGCCCGGCCGCAACCCACGCGGCCAGTCCACCATCGAGAATCCGAACGTCGGGAATACCCGCGGCCCGCAGCACCCACCAGGCCCGCGCCGAGCCTGCTCGATTCCAGTTGTCGTACAGCACGATCGGAACTCCGGCGCGCACGCCCCAGCGCCGCGCCGCGGCCTGTACGGCGGATCCGCTCGGCAGTGGATGTCGACCGCGCCCTCGCGCCGAATGATCGGACAACTCGGTTTCCAGATCCACGTAGACCGCGCCGGGAAGATGGCCGTCCCCGTAGGCGAGGCGGCCGTCGGGCCGACCCAACTGCCAGCGCACATCCAGGATGGTGACCGGTTCGGCGGCGTCGATCAGGTCGGCCAGTTCCGCGACGGTGATCAGTGTGTCCGTGTGCGCGCCCATTACGCGACTCCCCTCAGTTGACGTCCGGTCATCGACCGGTAATGCGTGGTGATCGCCTCGACGGCGGTTAGTTCGATATCGGGGCCCAGTCCACGTCGGGCGACCAGTCGCACGTCGATGCAGCCCATCGTTGGCAAATCGGTCACTTCCGCGAGACCGCGGGGGACGGCCGCATGGAACGGCAGCAGCGCGATACCAAGGCCTGCCTGTGCGGCGGCTAGAACACCGTCGAGACTCCCGGATTCGGCGGCGACCGAGACGTCGTAGCCCAACTCGGCCAGGCGGTGCAGGGCGCGTTTGCGCAAGCTACACGGTTCCTCGAAAGCAACCAGGGAAATCGGGCCCTGGGCGGGGGCCAACTGCCATCCCGGGGCGGCGACCCAGCGCAACTGGAGTTCACCGACCTCCGCACCGACCGGTTCGGCATTACCGCCGAGCACCACCGCGAGATCGAGCGCGCCCTTGGTCACCGATTCGGTGAGGCTGGTGGATCGATCGATCCGAAAGTGCAGGTACACATCCGGATACGCACCACGCAATACACCGAGCAGTTCCGGCAGCAGTCCATCGGCGGCGTGTTCGGTGGACCCGATGGTGATCCGATTCGGATCCGTCACGACGAAGCGCTCGAGCAGCCGGTCGTGCGCTGCGAGCAGCGTGCGCGCCTCGACCACGAAACGTTCGCCGTCGACGGTGAAACGTGAACCGCGGCCGTCCTTTTCGACCAGCGTTCGCTTCAGCCGACGCTCCAACAACCGCACATGCTGGCTGACGGTCGGCTGACTCAAATGCAGTGCGTCGGCCGCCCGCCGGAAGCCGCCGGTGTCGGCGATGGCCACCAGGGTCTGTAGATGCACCAAGTCCAAGGGATCTGCCATTGCGCGCCCACCTGCCTCCGCCTCGACATTCGGATGGCACCACGCAACTACATTCGGCCCGAAATGCGCACCCTTTGAATCTGTGAGATCGGAACATCCTGGTAGCGGGGGTATCCGGGCTATCGGTTCCGATCGGCGATATAGATCGAAAACCATGATCGAAACTCTGGTTTCGGCGCGCAGCTGCTCCCTACCATGACATCCCACCGTCGAGCCCTAGCGAATTCGGTACGGCCGCGCGCCCGCGCCACGCCGACCGGGAAGGACCAGCATGACAGTCGATCCAGGGGATTCGGTGCCCGCCACTGCCGCGTCGAAGGTGGAGTTCATCAGCCTGACGCACCTCAACCCCGCCACCGAACTGAACCCGATACCCAGCCGCGGCATCGATCTTGCCTTCCTGCGCCGCTATGTCCGGGCGCTCGAGGACGGCGGCTTCGATCTGACATTGCTGCCCTACGCGTCGGCCAGCGCGGATTCGTTCGTACTCGCCTCAGCGGTCGGGCAGCTCAGCGAGCGACTGAAGCCCATTGTCGCGCTGCGGCCGAACACCGTGTTCCCGACCGTCGCCGCACAGCAGTTGGCCACGCTCGACCAGCTCACCGAGGGCCGCGCGGTGGTCCATCTGATCTCCGGCGGCAATGCCGCCGAGCAGGCACGGCAAGGCGACTACCTGTCGAAGGAGCAGCGCTACGCCCGCACCGACGAGTACATCGACATCCTGCGCGACGCGTGGACGAAGACCGAGCCGTTCTCGCACGACGGCGCGCACTACCGGTTCGACGGGTTCGGACCCGGATTCGCTCCGTACGCCGGATCCATTCCGATCTCGATCGGCGGTTCCTCCGACGCGTCGTTCGGCATCGGCGGCCGGAAGGCGGATATATTCAGCTTCTGGGGCGAACCGTTGGCCGATATCAAGAGTCAGATCGAACGGGTGCACGCGATCGCGGCCGCGGCCGGGCGCACCGATCGCCCGCGCATCTGGGTGACCTTCCGTCCGATCATCGACCGAACCGACGAACTCGCCTGGGCAAAGGCCCACGACTACGTCGCTCGGATCGAGCACACCTTCCGGACCGGTGCGCTGCGCAAGCAGTATGCGGGAGCGAAGCCGGAGAACGTCGGGTCGCAGCGTCTGCTCGAATTCGCCAGTCGCCAAGACGTTTACGATCGCGCGCTGTGGACCCGCACGGCCGCGGCGACCAATGCCGCCGGTGCGTCCACCGCATTGGTCGGCAGCCCGGAGACGGTGGCCGCGGCGATCGTGGACTACATCGACCTCGGCGCTGATCTGGTATCTATTCGCGGCTACGACACCCTCAATGACGTTATCGACTACGGCCGCTATGTATTGCCGCTGGTCCGCCAGGAATTGGCGCATCGCGAAGCGACCGGGCGGCGCGGCACCCTGCAGGCCGAGCATCCGGGTGCGCTGGCCGCGGCGGGGCGGTCGTGACCACCGTATCGGCCGGGCCGGTCACCCTGACCGTTCCCGATACCTCGCCTGCCGCGCTTGCCGCGCTGACAGCCGAAATCGCCGCCACTGCAGCCGCTTACGACCGCAGTGGCGAGATCCCGGCCGCGGGTCTGGCGGCCGCGCATCGCGGCGGCTATCTCACCGCAACGGTGGCCGCGCGCTATGGCGGACCCGAGCTCGATCCGCTCGAGGTGGTGCGAATCCTGGTGGCACTCGGTGAGGGCGATCCGTCGGTCGCGCTGATCGCCGCCAATAATCTTGCGGCACACCGGATCCAGACTGTAGCCGGTGGCTGGCCGGAGGACGTGTACGCCGAGCTGCTGCGCCGATCGGCCGAGGGTCCGGCGCTGGTGAACGCGATCCGGGCCGAGCCCGAACTGGGCGCACCCGCTCGGGGCGGACTGCCCGCCACCGTTGCCGGCCGTACCGAGTCCGGGTGGATTCTCAATGGGCACAAGACCTTCGCCACCGGCGGACGGGCACTCGCTTACCACCTCGTGTGGGCCGTGACCGACGAAACTCCCTTGCGGGTAGGACATTTCATCGTGCCCGCCGATGCGGACGGTATCGCCTGGCGCGATTCCTGGGACCATCTGGGTCTGCGCGCCTCGAACACCCACGATGTCAGCTACACCGATGTCGCCGTACCGCGCGGAAACTTCCTGGAGATACCGCAGCAGGACGGCGTCTACCGGGATCCGGCGGCGACCGCCGGTCCCTCGTCGTTCGGACACGCCGCACTCTATGTGGGCGTGGCTCGGGCGGCCCGCACCGCATTCGTCGAGTACGCCCGAACCAGGGTGCCGACCGCGCTCGGCCACCCGATCGCCGACACCGAACGCATCCAGGCCGTGGCCGGTGAGATCGAAACACAGATCATTCAGGCCGAAACGCTGCTGTACGGCACGCTGCTGCGGCTGGCTGCCGACGAACCGGACGTCGCGAATCGACTGTCTCCGGTGAAGGTGCTGATCGCCAGATCAGTGATCGCGGCGGTCGAAACCGCGGTCGCCGCTCTCGGCAACGCGGCCCTGACCCGCCGTAATCCGTTGGAGCGGCACTTACGCGATGTGCTGTGTGTGCGGGTGCATCCACCACAGGAAGACGCCGCCGTACTGGCCGCGGGCCGGGCCGTGCTGCGGCCGGGCGAATAGTCGCCCACCCACCAACCAAGTACCGAGCCGGGCAACGGCTTTCGGACTCACGATGAGGAATCACCCCACGATGTCGAAGATGTTCCATGCCGTGCGCGCCAGATCCGGTCGACGCACGGCCGCAACCGCTGTCGCGGCGCTGACGCTGTTGGTAGCGACGGCCTGCGGCGGGGGGAGTAAAGACAGCGGCCCATCCGGCGCGGGCCAGGACCCGGTGCGCGGCGGCACCCTCGATATCGCCTTCTGGCCCGATAACGCGGCCTTCGCGTGCGTCGACCCGTTCCAGGTCTACTGGATCGAACACCGTTCCCTGATCCGCAATTTCGCCGACTCGCTCACCGATCAGGATCCCGACACCGGCGAGATCGTCCCGTGGCTGGCCACCGGCTGGCAGGTGAGCCCGGACGGACGTGACTACACCTTCACTCTGCGTGACGGTGTCACCTTCGCGGACGGTGCACCGCTGGATGCCGCGGCGGTGAAGACGAATTTCGACGCGTTCCTCGACCTGGTGCGCCAGACCGGCGGCAGCGCCTTCGGCGCCAGCTATATCGTCGGCCTCGAGTCGACCGAGGTCCTCGACGCCAAGACCGTGAAATTCCATTTCAGCCAACCGAACTCGTCGTTCCTGCAGGCGACGTCGACGACCAATCTCGCACTGCTCTCGCCCGCTTCCTTCCAGAAGACGCCCCAGCAGCGCTGCCAGGGCGACATTGTCGGCTCGGGCCTGTTCGTATTGGATAAATACACGCCGGGACAGGGTGTTTCGCTGAGCCGACGGCCCGGATACCAGTGGGGTTCGAAGCTGAGCAAGAACACCGGCGAGGCCTACCTGGACAAAGTGCAGGTGACCTACGTGGCCGAGGACAGCGTCCGTACCGGCAACCTGGTCAGCGGTCAGATCGACATCGCCTGGCCGCGTAATCCGTTCACAGTCGAAGACCAGCGGCTCATCGAGCGATCCGGCGGATACATCCGCTCGCGCCCACTGCCCGGAGTGTCGTTCGCGCTGTTCCCCAATGTGTCGGAGGGGCATCCGCTCGCCGACGATCAGGTGCGCAAGGCGCTCTACCGTGCCACCGACGTAAAGACCTATGCGGCAACGGTATACGGTGCCGACTACCCGGTGGTCGGCGGCGGCTTCGACAGCACCACACCGTATTTCGTTTCGCAGGCAGGCAAACTGGGCTACGACCCGCAGGAGGCCGGGCGTATCCTCGACGCCGCCGGGTGGCGCCTCGCGCCCGGTGAGCAATACCGCGCCAAGGACGGCAAACGACTGACCCTGTCGCTGCTGACCACCCAATCCGGAGCCGGAACGGAATTGTTCCAGGATCAGCTGCGCAAGGCCGGGATCGAGCTGCGGATCGATGTAGTGACCGCCGCCGAGCGGCCCGGTGTCATCACCGGCGGTCGCTACGATCTCGCTGAAACCTACTTCACCAGGGCTGATCCCGGTGCGCTGCAGTTCATTCTGGTCGAGCAGCTGGCCAACTCGAAGGCGCTGGCCCGCAACGCGCAGACACCGGCGACCGCGGCCCGGGTTCAGCAGTTGTTCCAGCAGGCCGTGCAGGCCACCGACAAGACCAAGAGCCAGCAGGCATACGGCGAGCTGCAGAACCTACTGATCGACGCGGGTGTGACATTCCCGCTGTTCGAACGGCTGCAATACGCCGGAATCAGCAACAAGGTCAACGGATTCCGGCTCACCTCGGAGAGCTTCCTCGCCCTGAACGACACCTGGATCCAGCCGTAGCCCCGACCGCGCACTCTCGGAAGGAGGAACCGCGACGATGACCCGATATATCGCGGGCCGGGTCGCCCAGGCGATCCTGGTGCTCTGGGCCGCCTTCACCGTCACGTTCATCGTGCTGTACCTGTTGCCGAGCGACCCGGTTTCCATTCAGCTCGGCGCCGCGGGCATCGAAACCGATTCGCTGACCCCGCAGCAGCTGGCGGCGGCGAAGGCGAAGTACGGGCTCGACCGCCCGGTGTTGGAGCAGTACTTCTCGCTGCTGTCCGGTGCGCTGCACGGCGATTTCGGGACCTCCATCGCCAAACAGGTGCCGGTCACCGACCTGATCGGGGTCAGGCTCGGCGGTACCCTGACGCTCAGCGCACTCGCGGGTCTGCTGGCCGTCGTGCTCGGCACCGGTCTGGCCTATCTCGCTGCGTTTGTGCGTAATCGGCCGCTGCGCCTGCTGCTGGATCGGCTGCCCGCTCTCGGTGTCGCGGTGCCGTCATTCCTGGTGGGGCTGGTCCTGATTCAGTATTTCGCCTTCGACCTCGGCTGGTTGCCGTCGATGGGTACCGGTGGCTGGCGGCACCTGGTGCTGCCCGTGATCACGATGGCGATCCCCGCGGCCGCCCAACTCGCGCAGGTGCTGACGCGCAGCTTCCACGAAACGCTGCGTGAACAGTACATCGTGACCGCGCGAGCCAAGGGGCTCTCGCGCGGCGAGGTGCAGTTGCGCCATGCCTTCCGCAATGCCGCACTCCCCGCGCTGACCATCTTCGGGCTGCTGGTCGGGGTCACGGTGACCAGCGCCATCGTCGTCGAAACGGTGTTCAACCGTAACGGGATCGGCAAGCTCGCCCAGGAAGCGGTGCTCGCCAAGGACGTTCCGGTGGTGCTCGCGATTGTCGTGATCGCGGCGACCGGTTTCGTCGTCGTCAACCTGCTCATCGATCTGATCTATCCGCTGCTCGATCCCCGGATCACCCACACCACGAGAGCCGAGGTGAGCTGACATGGTGCAGACGCTGATCGAACCGACTGCCACCGTATCGGTTCCACCGAGCCCCACGGTGGAACCCGGCAAATGGGCGCCGCGGCGGGCGCGGGCCGTCCGGCTGATCCGCAGGCCACTGTTCTTGCTCACGGGCGCCGTGGTCGCGTTCGTGATCGCGGCCGCCTTCGCGCCGTCGACCTTCACCTCCTATGACCCGTATGCGACCTCGCCCAGCGAACGACTGCAAGCTCCCAGTGGAACACACCTTTTCGGGACCGATGATGTGGGCCGAGATCTGTGGGCCCGGACCCTCTACGGCTCGACGCTGACCATTCAGGCCGCACTCATCGCGGTGGGTATCGCCCTGGTGGCGGGCTTGGCGCTGGGTGTGCTCTCCGGATTCTTCGGCGGCATAGCCGATTCGGTGATCATGCGCGCGGTCGATGTACTGCTGGCGATTCCAGCATTGCTGCTCGCGCTGGCGATCGTGACCGCGCTCGGTTTCGGCACCGTTCCGGTAGCGATCGCGGTCGGCATCGGGATCCTGCCCGGATTCGCCCGCACGACCCGTTCGGAGGTGCTGCGGGTGAAGACGCTGCCGTACGTGGAGGCCGCTCGGGCCGGTGGCGCGTCCTGGACGCGAGTGCTGTTGCGGCACATCCTGCCCAACTCGTGGGGGCCGGTCATGGTGTTGGCGGTACTCGATTTCGGCACCGCGGTCATCGCCGTCGCGGCGCTGAGCTTCCTCGGATTCGGCGCGGCGCCGCCACAGGCCGAATGGGGCACGCTCGTCGCCAACGGGCGCAACTTCCTGGTGACCGCGCCATGGGTGTCATTGATGCCCGGGTTGGTCGTCGCGACGACCGTGCTGTCGCTCAACCATCTCGCCAAAACCCTGCAGGAGCTGCGACGATGAGCGCATCCGAAGCCATTGTCGAGATCGATCACTTGGCTGTGGGGTACACCCGCGATGGTGTCGTGGTTCCCGCGGTGCACGATCTGACGCTACGCGTGCGCGCGGGCGAAATCGTCGCTCTGGTAGGGGAATCCGGCTCCGGAAAGACCACGACCGCCAATGCCGTCATCGGGCTGCTGCCCGAGGCGGGACGCATCACCGGCGGTACCATCCGGGTCGCCGGGGTCGAGATCGGCGGCGCGAGTGAGAAAGTCGTTCGATCACTGCGCGGATCGACGGTCGGCCTCATACCGCAGGATCCGATGGTCGGCCTCAACCCCACCCAGCGCATCGGCGCCCAGGTCGCCGAGGCAGTGCGGCAGCGCGGGATTCGTGGCCCACAGGTCGATACGGAAGTGCTCGATATTCTGCGCACCGCCGGGCTCGACGATCCCGAGCAACGCGTCCGGCGGTATCCGCACGAACTGTCCGGCGGGCAACGTCAGCGGGTGCTGATCGCCATCGCGCTGGCCGGGCGGCCCGAGCTGATCATCGCCGACGAACCGACCAGCGCGCTCGATGTGACCGTGCAGGCACGCATTCTCGATCACCTCGAATCATTGGTGCGCGATACCGGAACCGCCCTTTTGATCATCACGCACGATCTGGCCGTCGCCGCGGATCGTGCCGATCGCGTCATCGTCATGCGCGAAGGTCGGATCGTCGAAGAAGGTTCTCCCACCGACATTCTCGTCGATCCGACGGACGACTACACCCGCCAGCTGATCGCCGCCGCTCCCGCGCTGACCCACGGCGGCGTCATCGAGCCACGATTCGTGCTGTCGCCCGATGCGATCGAGGTGGACGATCCGATTCTCGAACTCGATTCGGTGACCAAGGTTTTCCGGTCCCGCGGTGCGGGGCGGCGGGCACGGTTCGTCGCGCTCGACAACGTATCCGTCCGGGTGGCCAAGGGGCGGACGCACGCGCTCGTCGGCGAATCCGGTTCGGGGAAGACCACAACGCTGCGGATCGCCATGGCACTGGCCGAACCTAGCTCCGGCACGGTGCGTTTCGGTGGCGCGGATATCACGCACCTGTCATGGCGCGCCGTGCGACCGCTGCGGCGCAGATTCCAATTGGTGCACCAGAATCCGTTCGCCTCGCTGGATCCGCGATTCACGGTGCGCGAGAGCGTAATCGAGCCGTTGGTGTCGTTTCGGATCGGCACCAGGACCAGTCGCCGGGCGCGGGCGATAGAATTGCTCGATCAGGTCGCACTGCCACGCACCTTTCTCGATCGATGGCCCGCAGAACTTTCCGGCGGCCAACGTCAGCGGGTGGCAATCGCGCGGGCGCTCGCGCTCGAACCCGAGGTGGTCTTGCTCGATGAGCCGGTTTCGGCGCTGGACGTCTCGGTGCAGGAGCAGATCCTGAACCTGCTCACCGAACTCCAGGACAGGCTCGGGCTCACCTATCTTTTCGTCTCGCACGATCTGGCCGTTGTCGGGCGGATCGCGCATACGGTCTCGGTGTTCGATAAGGGGCGAGTGGTGGAATCGGGTTCGGCCGCAGCGGTTTTCCGTGATCCACAACATGCGTACACGCAACGTCTACTGGACGCGATTCCGGGGCGTCGCTCCGCCGCGCCGATCGACATCGCGGTCCGATGACGCGCTATGTGATCGTCGGCGCCGGGGCGGTCGGCGTGAGCCTGGCGGCGGAACTGGGTGCGTGCGGGCACGGAGTCTGCCTGATCGCCCGCGGCGACACGCTGCGCCACTTCGCGCTGCACCCGGTCTCCTACCGGACGGCAGCGGGCACGCGGGCGATCAGATTGCCGGTCGCGGCGATCACCGACGATCTCGAACTGGCTCACGACGATATTCTGGTACTCGCGTCGAAGACGCAGGATGTGCGCGATGCCGCGCAGGCGCTCGCCTGGCACGAGGTTCGCGATGCGCGGGGCGAAGTGGTGGGCGTCGCCGCCGATCACCTGCCGGTCGTCACCCTGCAGAACGGCCTAGACGCCGAGCGCGCGGCAGCCAGATGGTTCACGACCGTCATCGGCGCCACCTTCCTGATCTCGGCACACTACGTGCGGCTCGGCGAGGTGCAGGTCGGCGGGAGCCCCTATGTGGGCAGCGTGATCGCCGGGGTCGCCGCGGGTGCGCCGACGTCCGGGGAACGCGCGCTGAAGACCTTCGTCGAGGACGTGCGGGCCGCGAATTTCCTGGTCGAATCGGTGCCGGATATCGGGGCCTACAAGGCGGCGAAGATTCTGTTCAGCGTCAAGAACGGCCTCGAGGTGCTGGCCGGTGACCGCACGGTCAAGGATGCCGTCGGTGCCGCGTTGGTCGCGGAGACACGGGCTGTGCTCGCGGTGGCCGGGATCGCACACCATGAGCCCTCCGCACTGGTCCGGAGCGTGCGGCAGGCCGGTATCGAGCAGGTCGGCGTATCGCCCGGCCAACAGTCCACCTGGCAGAGCTTCGCGCGCGGGGCCGGCTCGAACGAAGTCGACTACCTCAATGGCGAAATAGCCATGCTCGCTCGCCTGCACGGCGTTTCGGCCCCGCTCAATGCGCGGCTGCAGCAACTGCTCGGGCGTGCGGCACGCGCCGGCGGCGGGCTCGAACTGCCCGGTCTGGAATCGTTGGCGGATCTCGCGTAGAAATTTCGCTGACGATTCGCCGAAGAGTATTTGATCAGGACGAATCAAATAGTGCGCCGCATGGGCCTGTCCATAGCGGGCGGCCGCGGATCGCGGGCGTTCCGTCACTGCAGACGCTTGCGCCGCTGCTGCGCGGGGTGGTGGCTTGCATCTGTGCTGTCGTAAGTGAACGATTGCTGGACATCGTCTTCGTCTATGTATGGAGGGTGATATGCCGAGGTTTCTGTGGGAGGTCACCTATTCGTCCGCGGGTGCGGGTGGGCTGTTGGCGGAGGGTGGTTCTGCCCGGCGTGACGCGATAACTCGAATGGTGGAAAGTATCGGCGGGACCGTCGAATCATGCTATTTCGCACTGGGTGCGCGGGATTTGTTCGTAATCGGGACGGTTCCCGATGAGGAAGCGGCTGCGGTGCTTGCGATTCAGACGGCCGCTTCCGGTGCGGCGCGGTCGCAGTCCGTGCCGCTGTTGACGCCGGAACAGGTGGATGACGCGGTGCACCGCACTACGGAGTACCGGCCACCGGGCAAATAGCTGAGGGTGGCGCGGTCGGGTTCGTATCCACATCGGTGAGGTTCAGTACGACTTGGGCAGTCGCAGGCTGTGCTGGGCGACATAGTTGAGGATCATCTCTCGGCTGACCGGGGCGATGCGAAGCAAGCGGGCCAGCCCCCACTGGGGGAGTAGCGCGTACTCGGCGCTGAGACCGTTTCCGCCGTGGATCTGGATTGCCTGGTCGACGGCGGCGACGGCGGCTTCGGCCGCCGCGTACTTCGCGATGTTGGAAGACCGGGTGTGTCGGTGGGCACCAGGAACAGCGACATGCGCGCGGCACCGCTGGACTCGTCACGGCCGGTGCGGGCCACGACGATGAGTGCGCCCGCCTCGTCGACGCCGGAGATGTAGTACTTGGTGCCATTGAGCACGTAGTCGCTGCCATCGCGCCGAGCGATCGTCGAAATCTGGTGACTGTTCGATCCGGCATCGGGCTCGGTGATGGCGAAGACGACCTTGGTCGTTCCGGCTGCCATGCGCGGCAACCATTCCCGGCGCTGCGCGTCGGTGCCGTACTTTGTCAGCAACTCGCCGGATATGGCGCTCGAGACCAGCAGGAGCAACTGGGGGCAGCCGTGTGCGGCGGTCTCCTCGCACACGATCGCCAATTCGGTCATCCCGGCGCCGCCACCGCCGTATTCCTCGGGGAAGTTGATCCCGATGAAACCGTGGTCGGCCAGGTCTTTCCAGAGCTCGGTGGTCGGTTCGTGCGCTACTGCCCGCTCGGCGTAGTACTGCGGCCCGTATTTGTCGGTGATCGCCCCGACTGCCCGCCGAAGTTCTTGCTGTTCGGTCGATTCGGCGAAGTCCATCAGTGGGCTCCTACGAGTTTGTCGGGTACGTCGGTGTAGGTCGCGCGAAGGAATTCCCCGAGTCCCTTGGCCTGCGGGTCGGTTCGGGTCGAGGAGGCGACCCCGTCGCCGAGGAAGCCGACGACGACGAAGTTCAGGGCGCGCAGGTTGGGGAACTCGTGGCGGCGCACTTCGAGTCCTTGTGCGTCGGAGACCAATTCGGTGAACTTCTCGGTGGTCAGATGTGACCGCAGCCAATTCCAGCGTTCGTCGGTGTCGGTCCAGACTCCGACATTCGCCTTGCCGCCCTTGTCGCCGGATCGAGCCGCCACGATGGAACCCAGCGGACGGCGCGCAGTAGGGCCGAAATCGATGGCGACAGTGTCGTATTCGTCGCTGGCGGCGACCGCCGAGAAACGGTCGTCGGTCTGCGGACAGTGCGCGATGTTCTCGCGCGTGCCATCGGCGTGCACGACGACCTGTTCGATTTCCGTGGCCGGTACCACCGTCGGCCAGTACACCCCGAATTCCGACGCGGAGGTGGGCGGGGTCGTGGTGTGGAATCCGGCGTAGCCGCCGACCGCCAGTTCCAGCACGGCATTCGAGAAGGCCCGGTCGACCTTGGCGCGGTCACGATCTTTGACGGTGACCCGCAGGTGCGCGGTCGCCTGGCTGAAGCGGACCGGGTCGGCCACGTCATAGCGCAGCAGTTGCACATCCAGCTCGTCGAAAGAGTCACGCCCGCCAAGGATTTCGAACAGCTGCTCGGTCGCCCACCGCGCCTTCTCCTCGATGTCCAGCCCGGTGAGCACGAGGGTCATCGTGTTCCGATAGCCGCCGATGTAGTTCATCGCGACCTTCAGTGTCGAGGGCGGGGCGGATCCGGTGGCGCCGGACACCCGGACCCGGTTCGCGCCATCCTGGATCAGCTCGAGCGTGTCGAAATGCGCGACGACATCCGGGTTCAGGTAAACGGCGGAGTCGACCTCGTAGAGCAGTTGCGCGGTAACGGTTCCGGGAGATACCAATCCGCCGGTCCCCTCGTGCTTGGTGATCACGAAGCTGCCGTCGTGGGCCAGCTCGGCGATCGGCGAACCCGGATAACGGCGGTCGGTGATTTCGTGCATCTGCGAGTAGTTGCCGCCGGTCGCCTGTGGTCCGCACTCGATGATGTGACCCGCCGCCACCGCCCCGGCCAGTGCGTCGAAGTCCGTGCGCCGCCAGTTGTGCCACCAGGCGCCCACACCGAGCACCAGCGCCGCGTCGGTCACGCGCGGCGTGATGACCACATCGGCACCCTGGGCCAGCGCGGCGGCGATCCCCCAGCCACCGAGATAGGCGTTCGCCGAAATCGGTTCGGCGCCCGATTCGGCCAGCGTCAGCCCCTTGTCGAGATGGCGCAGCGGGTGTCCGGCGGCCTGAAGTTCGGTCAGGCGTTGCGAGATGTCGTCACCCTCGATGTGCGCGACCGACAGCGCGACGCCCGCTTCCTCGGCGATGGCTCGAACACGCGCCGCCAATCCCGCGGGGTTGAGTCCGCCTGCATTGACGACGACCTTGATGCCACGTTCGGCACACGTTCGCACGACTTGGGCGAACTGCGTCAGAAACGTTCGCGCATAACCGGTCTCGGGATCCTTCTGCTCGGCCTTCCACAGAATCAACATGGTGAGCTCGGCGAGATAGTCGCCGGTTACCACGTCGACGGGCCCGCCTTCGACCATCGCCGCGAAGGACGCGATCCGGTCGCCGTAGAACGCCGACGCGTTACCGATGCGGACCGGTCGACGCGGAGTTGTCGTCTCCGTCATGAGTCATTTCCCTTCAATGAGCGGCGATTCGGCGAGCGTGTCCGCGCCCGGGCGCACCCGCATAGGCCTGCGCGATTTCCAGCCACGACGCCGCGATATCACCTTCGACGGTCAGGTCGGTATCGTCCGGATGGCGGCGCTGGGTGACCACGAGGACGAAATCCTCCGCGGGCCCGGTCACCCGGTTCATCGCATCATCGGGTCCCCACGTCCAGATCTCGTTGGTGTCGGGTGCGTCCAGTTCGACGCGTACCGGTTCCTCGGGTACCTGGCGGCCATTGAGGCGGTGGGCGAAGGCGAATGTGCTCACACCGAGGTGCGCGATGCTGCGCAGCCCTGAGCTGAGCGGGTGACCGACGCCCAAAGCGTCGTAGACGTCCTGACCGTGTGCCCAGGTCTCCATCAGCCGCGCGGTGGCCGAGGAGGCCACGCTCATATCCGGTCCGAACCACGGCAGCCGACGCCGTGGATCGTCCGTGGCGAACGCGGTGATGAGCCGGTTGCGCGATTCGGTGAACCAATTCAGCAGTTCGGTAGGGGAGAGGCGCCGGTAGTCTTCGGCCACTCGATCGGGGAAATCCGTTCCGCGCGCCATCAATTGGGCGGCGTCGAGTCGAAATTGGTCGGCGTCGGTCAGGGCCAGGTGTGCGAAATCGTCGAAGAACGCCAGATGTGATATCTGGTCTCGGATTGCCCATCCGGCTGCCGGGGTCGGGGTTTCCCAGGCGTCGGCCGACGATGAGTACAGGCCGTCGATCAGTCGATCCGATTCCTGTTCGACGTCGCGCAGTAACGCGGTGTAGTCCAGAGCCATTACTTCCCCTGCCATTTCGGAGCACGTTTCTGAGCGAAGGCCAACATGCCCTCCTGTGCGTCCTCGCTCGAATACACCGGTGCCCAGATCTTTTCGGCGCGCTCGAAGGCTTCGCGCAACGGATACTCGGCGCTCAATGTGGTGGTTCGCTTGCCGGCCAGCACCGACAGCGGGGCATTCGCGACGATCTGTTGTGCGAGAGTCTTTGTGCGACTGTGTAACTCGTCGGGTGCGACCAGCAGGTTGACGAATCCGATCTCGTGCGCCCGCTGGGCGGTCATCGGTGCGCCGGTCAGCACGATCTCCATGGCGACGCGTCGCGGTATCATCAGCGGAAGTGGTGCGGCCCATGGCGATCCGCGTCCCACCTTCACTTCGGAGATGGCGAAGGTCGCGGTGGTCGAGGCGACGCAGAGGTCGCAGGTCTGCGCCAGCAGAAATCCGCCCGCGAAGGCCGCACCGTTGACCGCGGCGATCGTCGGCTTGTCGACCTCGATATTGCGCCCGAACTGTGGGACGAAATCGATCGGCGGGATGGTGAGCTTCGATTCGGACATCTCCTTGAGGTCGCCACCGGCGCAGAACGCTTTGTCGCCGACGCCGGTGAGTACGAGCACCTTGGCCAGGTCGTCATCGTTGAATCGGCGCACGCCCTCGAACAGGCCGTCCCGGACCGCCTTGTTGAGGCTGTTGCGGGCGTCGGGCCGGTTGATGGTCAGCCACGCGACACCATCGCGAACTTCGTAGAGCACCTCATTGGTCATGCGTCCGCCGCCTGTCCGTCATGCACGATCGCCAGCACCTGGCCCGCGTCGACTTGCGCGGACAGTGAAACCGGGATCTTGGTGACAATGCCGTCGGCGGGTGTGCGGATTGTGTGTTCCATCTTCATCGCCTCGAGTACCAGTACCGGATCTCCGGCCGAAACTGATTGGCCCTCAGCGACTTCGATGCGTACGACAGTCCCGGGCATGGGTGCGAGCAGCGACCCGGCCTCCTGGATATCGCTGGGATCGGGGAACCGTTCGACCTCGCGGAGCTCGGTCGCGCCGAGCGCGCTATCGATGAAATGCAGTGGCCCGGAACGTGTTATGCGGTATCTGCGGCGTACACCGTCGATGACCACATCGACAAGTTCGGCTGTCGCCTCATTCACCTCGATGGTCTGCGGCTGCCAGTCACCGACCCGGGCTGTGAGGCGCGTGCGGTCGAAGCGGTATTCCACATCGACGTGCTCGTCGCCGGAGGTGAACGAGACCGACTGAGGCGCGCTCGGCAGGGTTCGCCAACCCGATGGCAGACCGGGCAGTATCGCGGATCGGCCGCGCCGGTCCGCTTGCGCCGCCAAGGCGGCTACGAGCGCATGTGTCGCGACAACCGATTCGGTGACCCCGCGGCGAACCATCAGTCCCGCCGGGTCGTGCCGGTCGAGGTATCCGGTATCGATGGCGCCGGAACGGAATTCGTTCTCGCGCAGGATGCCGATGAGTAGATCCCGATTTGTCGTCACACCGTGCACTCGGGCCTCCTCGAGTGCACGGGCGACCACGTCGCAGGCCGCGTTGCGGTCCGTGCCGTAGCCGATCACCTTGGCGAGCATCGGATCGTAGTAGGTGCTGACCTCTGAACCGGAGGTGAATCCGGCGTCGATACGGACGCCGTCGAGAACCGGAAACTCCAGCGTCGTCAGCGTGCCGGATACCGGAATGAAGCCCGCCGCAACGTCTTCGGCGTAGAGACGCACCTCGACGGCGTGCCCCTTCGGCGCGGCATCGAGCATCTCCTCCGGCAACGGCGCACCCGATGCGACGAGTAGCTGGCCACGGACCAGGTCGATGCCGGTAACGAGTTCGGTGACGGGATGTTCGACCTGCAGCCGGGTGTTGACCTCGAGGAAGTAGAACGAACCATCCTGTGCCATCACGAATTCCACCGTGCCTGCACCCTCGTAGGACAGCGCCTTGCCCGCCGCGACCGCGGCGCGGCCGAGTTCGTCACGCAGCGCATCGTCGACGGCGGTCGACGGTGATTCCTCGATGATCTTCTGGTAACGGCGCTGAATCGAGCATTCGCGCTCACCGAGATGCACCACGGTCCCGAAGCTATCGCCGAAGATCTGCACCTCGATGTGCCGCGGTGCTTCGACGAACTTCTCCAGAAAGACCGTGCCGTTCCCGAACGCGGAGGTGGCCTCGCGCCGGGCACTGTGCACCGCCTCGACGAGCTCGCTCTGCTCGGAGACGATCCGCATACCGCGCCCACCGCCGCCGAAGGCCGCCTTCACCAGGATCGGAAAGCCGATCTCCAGCGCCGCCGCCTGCAGGCGTTCGGGGTCGGTATCCGCCGCGTTCGCCACGGTCGCACCCGGCAGGACCGGCACACCGGCCGCGGCCATCAGGCTCTTCGCCTCGATCTTGGAGCCCATCGCGGCGATCGCCTCGGGGCTCGGGCCGACGAAGGTCACCCTGGCTGCGGCGCAGTCGCGCGCGAATTGTTCGTTCTCGGAAAGGAATCCGTAGCCGGGATGGATCGCGTCCGCGCCGGTGCGCTGCGCGGCGGCGAGAACCAGGTCAGCGCGCAGGTAGGTGTCGGCGGGCGCGGTGCCGGGCAGATGGACGGATTCGTCCGCCGCCAGCACATAGGGCGCGTTGCGGTCCGCGTCGGAGTACAGCGCCACGGTGGCGATGTCCATCTGCCGCGCGGTGCGGATGATCCGCGACGCGATCTCACCACGGTTGGCGATGAGCAGTTTGGTGATCGAAGGCATGGCAGTACTCACATCCTGAAAACGCCGAAGCCGCGGCGTCCGGCGACTGTATTGGAATGGGCAGCGGACAGGGCCATGCCGAGCACCGAACGGGTATCGCGCGGATCGATCACGCCGTCGTCGTAGATGCGGGCGGAGACGAAGAACGGATGCGATTCGTTCTCGATCTGCCGCTCGATGGCGGTGGTTCGCTGCGCGTCGGCCTCGAGGTCGAATTCGCGTCCCGCGGCGGCTGCCGCGGCCTTGCCGACGATGGAGAGCACACCGGCCAGCTGTTGGGCACCCATGACCGCCAGCTTGGCGTTGGCCCAGGTGAACATGAAGCGGGGATCGTAGGCGCGGCCGGACATTCCGTAGTTTCCCGCGCCGAACGAGCCACCCATATTGATGCTGATGTGCGGGACGTCGCTATTGGTAACGGCATTGATCATCTTGGCGCCGTCCTTGATGATGCCGCCCTGCTCGTATTCGGTGCCGACCATGAACCCGGTGACGTTGTGCAGGAAGATCAGCGGCGTGTCGGTCTGGTTGGCCAGCAGGATGAATTCCGTTGCCTTCTTGGCCTCTTCGCTGAACAGCACGCCGCGGGTGTTGGCGAGAATGCCGACCGGAAAGCCGTGGATCGACGCCCAGCCGGTCGCGATGCTGGTGCCCCAGCGAGGTTTGTACTCGGAGAAGCGGGAGCCGTCGACGATGCGGGCGATGACCTCGCGCGGGTCGAACGGCACGCGCGCATCGCCGGAAGCAATGCCGAGCAGTTCCTCCTGGTCGTAGCACGGTTCGTCGGCGGGCATGGTCGGCCCCGGCCCGAGCTTGCGCCAGTTCAGGTGGGCGACGATATCGCGCCCGATGCGGATGGCATCGGTTTCGTCCACGGCGAAGTAATCGGCCAGACCCGACATCCGGGAGTGCATATCCGCGCCGCCGAGCGCTTCGTCGTCGGCATCCTCACCGGTGGCCATCTTCACCAGCGGCGGGCCGCCGAGAAAGACCTTGGCGCCCTTGTCGACCAGGACCGCGTAATCACACATGCCCGGCACGTAGGCCCCACCGGCGGTTGAATTGCCGAATACCAGGGCGATCGTCGGAATGCCCATCGACGACAGTTCGGTCAGCTCGTGGAAGATCCGACCGGCGTGCACGAACAGTTCCGCCTGCGTCGGCAGGTCGGCGCCGCCCGATTCGACCAGGTACACCACCGGCAGCCGGTTGACGCGGGCAATCTCCAACGCCCGCAGGTTCTTTCGCAGCGTGTACGGATTCATGGTGCCGCCGCGCACCGTCGGGTCGTGCGCGATGATCATGCATTCGACGCCGGACACCTGCCCGACACCGGTCACGATCGCCGCACCGACATTGAATTCGGTGCCCCAGGCAGCAAGCGCCGACACTTCCATGAAGGGCGCGTCGCGATCGATCAGCAGCTCGATCCGCTCGCGGACAAGCATCTTGCCGCGATCGTGATGGCGTTTGGCATAGCGCTCGCCGCCGCCCGCGGCGACCAGGGCGAGTTGCTCCTCCAGGGCGCCGATGGCGGCCGACTGCACACGGTGGTTGTCGAGATACGTCGACGATGTGGTGTCGACCTCGGACTTGAGTACGGGCATCCGTACGCCTTTCGATTCGAGTGTCGCGATCACGGCTTGCGCGGAGACTGGAGCCGTACGAGTTAGTGAATGGCCATACACTAACGCAAAAATTGCGGACACGGAAGTGGCTTTGTCTTTGCCGATTTGCTGGGGAAAGCTGGAAGCTGAGCGACTGGCAGTTCGGCGGGCAGCTGATTATGCGATTTGTGAGTAACTAAAGGCCATGGTTCGCATCCGCAGATATGAGATCCGCGGCGGGCCGCCGTCCGAACCCCGCGAGCGCGTTCCTGGCCAGCTCGTACTGCGTCGTCAGGGTCCGGACCAGCTCGTCGACCGAGGTGATCGCGTCGACGCCCGCCACGCTGTGTCCGGCACTCCAGGCCGTCCGATTGCGCAGTAGCCGGTCCTGTTGGAAGCCCTCGGCCGCGATCGCCGGCGGCGATTCGTCGTCGAGTGCGAGCCAGGCGGTCAGCAAGCTGGCGGGGATGCCGCCGACCCGGGTGGACAGCCGTACATCGTCGAGTGTCGATTCGACCAGCGCCGCGCGGTAGTCGTCCCCCGCCGAGCTCTCCGTGGTGGCGATGAACCTGGTCCCGAGATACACCAGGTCGGCGCCGAGCACCTGGGCCGCGAGCATCGACGCGCCGTCACTGACGCCGCCCGCGAGCACGATCGGCCCGTCGAAGTGTGGTCGCACCGCGCGTACGAACGCGAACGGATTCGCCCATCCGGTCTGTCCGCCCGCGCCCGCGGTGAGCAGCACGAGCCCATCGACACCCGCGTCGAGTGCGCGCCGCACGTGGGCCATGCTCGAGACATCGGCGAAGACGCGACAGCCGATCGCGTGCAGCGGCGCGATCACCGGTTGCGGTGATCCGACGCTGGTGATCACCAGTTCGACACCGTGCCGGACCAGGCAGTCGAGGTCCTCGCGCAGTCGATCGTTCGTGCGGTGCACCACCAGATTCGGGGCCACCGGGGCGATCCGAGCGGTGCCGTCAGGGTTGAGTGCCGCGGTGATATCCCGCAGCCAGGCATCGAGTTGCCGGGTGGTGGCCGCGTTGTGCGTCGGAAATGCGCCGATCACGCCGTTGCGGCAGGCCGCGATCACGAGATCAGGCCCGGACACGCTGGTCATCGGCGCGGCGATGGCCGGGAGCGTCAATCGGTTCGAGAGGGTGTCGGGTACAGCCATCTACAAAGTAAATCACGAGTAACTAAGAAACGGCAGCAGCGCCGCTGTCCTGGGAGCGGTTGGCGGCCGATCGGCCGTTTCTGCGTCGATGTACAGCGAGAAAAGCTGATAGCGACCCCTTGACACAGTGACCTGCATCACCGATTATGGGCGGGAAAGTAAATCGTGCAACACATTGTTAACGTGGCGCGATCGTTGGACCGGAAGTCGGGCCACGCCCGACGTCAATCCGGAACGCCGAGTGGGCTTTTCGTCGGCGAGGTAGCAGAAGCTCGAGGAATGATGAGGGCACAGGCAGCGATACCGGGCCAAAGGTTTGCTGAACTGTTGGCGCGGATTTCCGACCTGAACGAGCGAGTGAACGAGCTGGCGCGCCAGGCCGCCGGTGGTGGCGCCAACCGTCCGTACATGCAGCTGCTCGGTCTGACAATCGAGCGAACGAGCAGGCGGCTGGCCGCCGTCCAGGCGGGTTCGCCCGATATCACCGACCTGTGCGAGCTCCTCACCGATGTCAGCGCCGTGCAGTCCACGTTGCGCAAACACGCCTTGGCGCAACCCAGTTACGCGCCGGGACGCATCTTCGAGGCGCTCGGGCGCGTTCGCAGGAAGACCACTCCGGATGAGGTCTTCGACATCGCGCCCGCCGAACTGTGCGCGGCTGGTGGATTCGATCGCGCGATGATCTCGAGTGTGCGCGGTTCGATGTGGGCGCCGCGACTGTTGTTCCTGTCCGATGGTCAGGACAGCGGCTTCAATCGTGAACTGAGCGACTACATCTCGGACCTGCAGATCCCCTTGGCATCGCCGATGTTGGAAGCGGAGATCGTGCGGCGGCGGCTGCCCGCCCTGGTGCAGGACGCGCAGTACGAGCCGCGGACCTTCCGCCCATTGATGGCGGCGTCGCGAACACAGGAGTACGTGGTGGCACCGATAGTCGTCGGCGGTGCGGTGATCGGCTTGCTGCATGCCGACGCTTATCTGTCGCAACGCCCACTCGCCACGGCCGATCGAGATAGTCTGCGCACCTTCGCGGAGGGGGTCGGGCTGATCTACGAACGGGCGGTCCTCGAATCACGCCTGGCCGAACAGCGCGAACGCTTGGCCGAGACCTTCCGGGCTGCCGAGCGGATACTAGACGGTCCCGCGCAGGCGCCGGTTCACTTGCCCGGCCCCGCCATTCGCGCCGCGGTCGCGATACCGGATGTCGAGCCCGCGGTGCTGCTTGCCGCGGAGGTCACCGAACCGTCGGTGCGCGAAGGACTTTCGCAGCTCACCGGCCGGGAGCGGGAAGTGCTCGCGCTATTGGCGAGCGGCGCCACGAATGCCCAAGTGGCAGATCAACTCACGGTGGCGGAGAGCACCGTGAAATCCCATGTCAAGCACATCCTGCACAAGATGGGCGCACCGAATCGCGCCAGTGCGATAGCGCGCTATGTGCGCGCCGAGAACAACGAGCGGCGGGTTTGACAATGGCGATAGCAATGGCAACCGATGGCATCGGTATCAGTCCGACCGGCCGCCTCCGGCAGGGCTGGCGGCGACGGGAAGGCGATCTGATCAGCCGACTCGCGGTGCTGCGCGACGCGGTATTCGAGACGGCCGGTGCGGAAACGACGCTGCCACGAGTGGCGTGGGACGGACCGTGGCGGTCGGCGGAGGTGGTCGCGAACCTGATCCATTTCTGCATCGCGCGCCTGCGGAATACGCGCAGTACCGACATCGAAACCGCCGAGCGGCTGTGCGGTTTGATCCTTGAATTGCAGCAGCTCGCAATGGATCTCTACCTGCACGATACGAGTCAGCGCAGTCAGCGACTCGCCGACTGCGCGGCGGGGCTGAGCCGGTTGCGCGGCATTCCGGATACGACGGCGCTGCTGGACGTGGCCTGCGAGGAGATCGTGCTGCGTTGCGGATTCCAGCGGGCGGTGCTGTCGCGGGTCGAGGGCAAATCGTGGCGGCCCTGGATGGCGCACTTCTCGGCGGAACGGGAAGCGGAGTCGTGGTTCGTGGACTGGATCAATCACAGCATCCCCCTCGACTCCCGCGCGCCGGAGACGCAGCTGATGTCGAAACGTCGGCCGTCGCTGGTGTACGACACCTCGAACGCCCCGGTATACCGGCCCATCATCGTCGATGCCGGTCGGTCCAAGTCCTATGTCGTGGCGCCCATCGTGCACGGCGAGGATGTCGTCGGATTCGTGCACGCCGATCACTATCCCTTGACGCGTCGCACCGATGAGGGCGATCGAGATGTGCTGTGGGCGTTCACCGATGGCTTCAGCCACATCTATGAGCGGACGGTGCTGCTGGAACGTCTTCGGCGGCAACGTGATCAGGTTCGCGAACTCGTCGGCGCCGCCGTGGATCGCATGGACGAACTGTGCGAAACGGGAGTCGAGCTAGCCCGGCAAAGTGCGGGCGCACGGCAGGAAGCCGCGTCGATCACCGCACCAGGAGCGTACGGCGATACCGGAGATCTCACCGAGCGTGAGGCGGATGTCTTTCGGCTGATGGTCGCCGGTGCCACCAATCGCGCGATCGCGGAAGAGCTGGTTATCACCGAGGGCACCGTGAAGTCGCATGTCAAACATATTCTGCGCAAATTCGGCGCGGCGAATCGGTCGCAGGCCATCGCGTGGTCGCTGCGGGGACAGTGAGCTCCCAGCGCACTTCACCCTTTCGGGTTGCCGAAATCCCCCCAGCGGACGGCGCGGCCGTTGCGGCACACATGCTTTCCTTGAATAGGTCGCAGCACCCCCGGTGCGTTTTCCTGGGGGTGCCGCGGCAACCAACTCCACCGTTCAGCGCACTCGGCGGGCCTGCATGTCATTCATGATCGGGCTGATGCGGACCACGTCGCCGGGGGTGGGGGCGTGGATCATCTGGCCGTTGCCGAGGTAGATGGCGACATGTCCGGGACCACCGGGACCCCAATTGCCGAACAGCAGGTCGCCGGGGGCCGCCTCGGACAGCGGGATTTCGGTGCCGATCTGCCACTGGGTTTGCGATGTGCGTGGCAGGGAAACCGCACCGCCTGAGGCCGCGTGCACGGCGAAGGAGGTGAGTCCGGAGCAGTCGAAGCCGCCGAGGGTCGGGCCGCTGCTGCCGCCGCCGCCCCAAACATAGGGGATGCCAAGATATTTCATCGCCTGATCGATGATTCGGCGTCCGAGATCCGCGGCGTGGTGCAGGTTGTCCTCGGCGTGCCGGAGGCTGTCTTCCGGCGCCAGCAGCCAGCCGTAATGCTCTTCGGTGGCGCGGATCCGGGCGACGTAAGGTTTGGTCTGATGCTCGTAATCCGGGCTTCCCGATGGCATTCCGCCCGACCGGAGCACGGCTCCGGCTCCGGCGTTGTAGGCGGCGAGGGTGAGATCGAGGGTGTCCCCGGTGACCAGCCCGCTCAGCTTCCAGGATTCGATCTCCCGATAGGTATCGCAGAGCAGGTGACCGGAGGCCATCACCGAATCTCCGACGTCGAAGACGTCCGCGATCCCGTCGCCGTGTACGTCCTTACCGTAGATCGCCCAGGTGGCGGGCATGAATTGGCCCGGCCCGAGTGCCCCGGCCGGTGACACCGGTGCCGTTGGGCCGTAACGGAATCCATTCTCGGCCGCATAGAGCGCCGCCAGGGTCGGAGCCTTGATACCCGGGCACAAACCACCTGCCTGCCGGAACCAGGGCACGAACGTGGCGATATTCCCACCGCTCGCCACGGGCACTGCCGAGGCACTGCTCACCGGCACGGTCGCGAAATGTGCTGGGCCGATCGCATATTGGGTGGGATTCGACGATGGCGTCGTGATACCCGCAACCGGCAGGGGTTGGCTGTCATAGGTGTCGGCCTCGGCTTCGGGCAACACGGTTCTGGTATCGGGTTGTGTCACTGGAACATTCGACGGCACCATGGCCGCGACCCGATCGATGGCGTCGCCAATTCCCTGCCGCGCGACCTGTTGTGCCGGTTCGGGCAGCTGCGCGACCGCATTGTCGAGTTGGACGGTGAGCGACATCGCCGCATCGCCACCGGATTGGACCGCCGCCCGCACCGATACTTTGGCATCGTCCGGAAGTTCGGAGTTATCGACCGCCCCTGTCGCGGCCGCCACGATAGTGGCGATCACGGAAATCGGATCCGACATCGCTTCTCACCCTTCTGTATTCTTTCCGCCCGGCTCGAAAATTCGGCAGCGAAAGCGGATTACGAAAACATCATGTCGGGGCCACGACTTTCAGCACATCCTCCCCGGAGAGGCGATACCCCCTCCTAATGGGGAGGTCGACGCGGGCGGGGTGGTCGTGTAGTTCGCCGATCGGCCGATATCCGTTGACACGCATCGGTGGAAAAGGCCAGGTGGCGCGCATGATCGGCAGCGATTGCCCGCTCGGGATATCCCCCGGTCGGATGGTCCGCTTCCCCCCAAGGGATATCGCGGCCACGGTGATTCGCGTCATACGTTTGTCCGGTGAAAAGCACACTGCGCCCGATCGGCGCCTTCTTCGAGATGTGTGCCGCGACGTTTCGGGCAATGGTCAAGCCGCCATTTCAATGGCGCGAATTCGTGCTGCAGGCATGGTTCATCGTCCGGGTATCGCTGGTGCCCACACTGCTCGTCGCGGTGCCCTTCACGGTCCTGGTCGTGTTCACGCTGAATGTCCTACTGGTGGAATTCGGCGCGGCGGATCTCTCCGGCGCCGGCGCTGCCCTTGGCGCGGTGACGCAGATCGGACCCCTGGTCACCGTATTGGTCGTCGCTGGTGCCGGTGCGACCGCGATATGCGCCGATCTCGGCGCACGCACCATCCGTGAGGAGATCGACGCGATGCGGGTACTCGGCATTGATCCGATCCAAAGGCTCGTCGTGCCAAGGGTATTGGCCTCGACCCTGATTGCGTTGTTGCTGAACGGTCTGGTCATCACCATCGGCATCGTCGGCGGATTCATCTTTTCCGTCTTCTTCCAGAACGTCACGCCGGGTGCCTATGTATCCTCGCTGACCTTCGTCACCGGTACGCCGGAGGTCGTCATTTCTGAAACCAAGGGCTGCATTTTCGGTCTGATCGCCGGTCTGGTGGCCTGCTACCGCGGGCTCACGGTGAAGGGCGGGGCGAAGAGCGTCGGAGACGCGGTGAACGAAACAGTGGTCTATGCGTTTATGGCCCTGTTCGCCGTGAACGTCGTCGCGACCGCGGTCGGCGTCAAGTACGGAACGGGGAAATGACCATGGCCACACTATCTTTCGCGACACCGCGCCGGACCCTGGAATCCCTCGGTGACCAAGCGCTGTTCTATTGGAAGGCCGCCCGCTACGCGCCGCACGCGCTGCGGGCCTACAACCGGGAAACACTGCGCCTGATCGCCGAAATCGGCATGGGCACCGGCACACTCGCTGTCATCGGCGGCACCGTCGCGATCGTCGGGTTCATGACCTTCGCGGGCGGCACGCTGGCCGCCATCCAAGGCTTCAATTCGCTGGGAAATATCGGTGTCGAGGCGCTGACCGGGTTCTTCGCCGCGTTCTGCAATGTGCGCATCATGGCGCCCATCACCGCCGGGATCGCCTTGTCGGCGACCATCGGCGCCGGGTCGACCGCGCAATTGGGCGCGATGCGGATCAGCGAGGAGATCGACGCGCTCGAGGTCACCGGAATCCGATCGATGTCGTATCTGGTGTCGACGCGGGTGATCGCCGGGATGGTGGCGATCGTGCCGCTGTACGCGATGGCGGTTGTGATGTCTTTCCTTGCCGCACAGGTGACCACGGTCAATATCTACGGTCAATCCTCGGGCGTCTACAACCACTACTTCTTCACCTTCTTGCGGCCCAGCGATATCTCCTGGTCCTTTCTGCAGGCGCTGCTGATGGCGAATGTGGTCATGCTGATCCACTGCTACTACGGGTACAACGCCGCCGGTGGACCGGCAGGCGTGGGGGAGGCCGTCGGTCGGGCAGTGCGCACGTCGCTCGCCGCGGTGGTGATGGTCGTGCTGTTCGCATCCCTGGCCATCTATGGCGTATCCGGCAACTTCGATCTGGCGGGATAGGGGACGCGGGCCATGAGTACGGGTAGGAAGAACCACTACAAGAAACCGCCGCTGGTGCGGGCCGGCCTCGCGATGACCGCCGGGCTACTCGGCGCAATCCTGCTCTGCACCTTGACATTTCACGGTAACCTGAAGCGGACGGTGCCGATCACCGTAGTCGCCGACCGCTCCGGGCTGGTCCTGGAACCGGGTGCGAAGGTCAAGCTGAACGGCGTCGTCATCGGGCGGGTCCGCGATGTCGCACAGGGTAACGGCCGGGCGCGTTTGAATCTGGATATCGACTCGAAACGGTTCTCGCTGCTATCCGCGGACACCAGTGCCGAGATCAAGGCGACAACCGCGTTCGGCTCCAAATACGTTGCTCTGCAGACATCGTCGGCACCACAGCAGCGGCCGCTCGCGGCCGGTGCCGAGGTGCGATCGACGAATGTCACCACCGAGGTGAATACCGTCTTCGAGAACCTCGCATCGGTCATGCGGCATATCGACCCCGCGAAACTCAACGCGGCGCTCTCGGCCGTTGCGGACGGCATGCGTGGTAAGGGACAGGAGCTCGGCGACACTGCGGTCAAAGCGGATTCGATGCTGGTCCGGCTCAATCCGGCGCTGCCGCAGTTCCAGCGCGACCTGACCGATCTGGCGGACGTCACCGGTGTTTACGCGGATATCGCGCCACGGCTGCTCGAAATGCTCGGCTACGCGACGACCACCGCCGACTCCGTCGTCGCGCGGGAATCCGAACTGGTGTCGATATTGCAGGCGGCGGTCACCTTCGGCAAGGAGGGCGCTGGGCTGACCAACGATCTCGAGCACGGTCTGGTCGATTCGATGCGACTGCTGGTCCCCACCGCGGGACTGCTGTCGAAGTACAGCCCGGAGCTGACCTGTCTGCTGCACCAGAGCGTCGATGCCCGGGACGCGCAATTGCACTCGTTCGGCGGAAATACCGGCTATTCCGCCGATCTCGATATCGGATTCCTCGGCGGCGCCGATCCCTACCGGTATCCGGAGAATCTGCCGAAGGTAGCCGCTACCGGCGGTCCGGGTGGACAGCCGGGCTGCTACCCGATGATCACGCGGGAGATGTATCCGGCTCCGGTGCTCGTCACCGATACCGGCGCGAACATCGTCAACTCGACCGCGCCCCGCATCGGATCGCCGTACTTCGCGGAATACCTGTTCGGAAACATCCTGGGAGGGCCTGCGCAACGATGAAGATATCCGGAACGATCATCAGGCTGTCCGTCTTCACAGTGGTCATGCTCTTCTTCACCACCGCGGTCGTCATCGTGTTCGCACAGATGCGGTTCGGCTCGGAGCGGACCTACAAAGCCGAATTCTCCGACGCATCGGGTTTGAAGTCCGCGGAATTCGTCCGCGTCGCCGGCGTCGAGGTCGGCAAGGTGAAGTCGGTCGAGGTGGTCGGCAAGGGCACCGCATTGGTCGAGTTCGCGCTCAATCGTGATGTGCCGCTGACCGAGTCGACCAAACTCGCCGTGCGCTACGAAAACCTGGTCGGCGCACACTATCTCGAACTCCTGGACAACCCGGGTTCGACGACACCGCAACCCGAGCATTCGACCATCCCGGCCGACCGCACGGTACCCGCACTGGATCTCGATGCGTTGATCAACGGATTCCGTCCGCTGTTCAAGGCGCTCGAACCCGATCAGGTCAACCGGCTGTCGACCTCGCTGGTTGCCGTGCTCCAGGGGCAGGGCGGAACGATCAACGGCGTCCTACAGCAGGCGGGAGAACTGACTTCGACGCTGGCCGACCGCGATCAGCTGATCGGATCGGTCATCCACAACCTGAACACCGTGCTCGGCACCGTCGATCAGCGCAACGCCCAATTCAACGACGGCATCGACAAACTGCAGCAGCTGATCAGCGGTCTGGCCGAGCAGTCCGATCCCATCGGCGACGCGCTCGTCCGGGTCAACGATGCGTCGCGGTCGGTATCGGATCTGCTGACGAACGCGCGGCCCACCATCAAATCCGATATCACCGAGGCCGGTCGGCTCGCCGGTGTGCTCAATGCCGATAAGGGATACGTCGACTGGGCGCTCGGCAGTCTGCCCGACGCGTACAACCGGCTGTCGCGGCTGGGCCTCTACGGCGACTTCTTCACCTTCTATCTCTGCGACGTGCAGCTCAAGGTGAACGGCCCCGGCGGCAATCCGGTCTACATCCCGATCATCGGGCAGCGGGCAGGAAGGTGCACACCCTGATGAGCAACATCAAGAAATCGCAGACCGCACGGACCGGCCTGATCGGCATTCTCGTCGTGATCGCGCTCGTCGTCGTCGCGGTGAGCTTCGACACGATCACCTCCTGGTTCGGTTCGGCCACCACCTATTCGGCGTACTTCGGCGACACCGGCGGAGTGGTGGCGGGGGACAAGGTATTTCTGGCCGGTGTTCAGGTCGGGAAGGTCGAGAAGGTCGAACTCGACGGCGACAAAGTGCTGATGAAGTTCGATGTCGACGGTCCGGCGCTCGGCGTCGACACCGAGGTGTCGATCAAGACGTTGACCGTGCTCGGCAAGAAGTTCCTTCAGGTCACGCCCCGCGGTGACAAGGAGCTGCCGCCGGATCGGCCGATTCCGATCGAGCACACGACGACGCCGTATCTGCTGACCGACGCGCTCGGGGATCTGTCGACAACCGTCAGCAACCTCGATCTCGGCCAGGTGACCGGTGCGCTGGATACGCTGAGCCGCACCTTGGACCAGACCGCGCCGAATCTGGGCGCCGCGTTGAACGGCGTTGCGCGACTGTCGGATTCGGTCGGATCGCGGGACAGGATGGTGCAGGACCTGTTCCACAACGCCGAATCCCTGACGAAGGTGCTCGGCAGCCGCAGCGACCAGATCAACAAATTGCTGTTGGACGCGAATACGCTGTTCGGCGCGCTGAATCAGCGACGACAGGCGATCCAGACCCTGCTGACCAACCTTTCGGCCGTGACGTCGAATATCGCGGCATTGATCGACGAGAACCAGCAGCAGCTGCGCCCGGTGCTGGAGCAACTCAACGGCGTCACCGACCTGCTGAATCGGCGCAAGGACGATCTGGCAAAGGCCATCCTGCCCGCCAGCCAATACATCACCTCGCTCGGTGAATCGGTGGCGTCCGGGCCGTTCTTCAAGGCCTACATCATGAATCTGCTTCCGGGACAGTTCCTGCAGCCGTTCATCGACGCGGCATTCAAGGACGCCGGCATCGATCCCGGCGCACTGACCGGGCAGTCGACCGACCCGGCACCCGCACCCGCGCCGGCACCGGCGCTGCCGGGATTGCCCCCGCTGCCCGGGCTGCCGCCGCTTCCAGGATTGGGAGGATGACCGTGTTGCGATCCATCATCAAAGGCCGGTCGACCAAGACCAGAATCGCGATTCTGAGCGTGAGCGCCGTGATGCTGGCGGCGGCCGCCGGACTGGGCTGGCACGTATACGACCAGGTCACCACGAAATCCGCGATCGCCTACTTCGACAACACCAACGGCCTGTTCGTCGGTGACCGCGTCAAGATGCTCGGCGTCGATATCGGATCGATCGACGCTATCGATCCGCGCGGCGACCGGATGCGAGTGAAGTTCCACTACGACTCCGACTACCGGATTCCCGCGCAGGCCAAGGCGGTAGTCCTTGCACAGAGCCTGATATCGGCACGGGCGATCCAGTTGACACCCGCCTATACCGGCGGTCCCGAGCTGCCCGACGGCGCCGAAATCCCGCTCGAGCGCACCGCGGTCCCGGTCGAATGGGACGACCTGCGCAAGCAGTTGCAGTCGCTGGCCGAGTCGATCAATCCGACGGAGCAGAACAAGGCCGGTGCACTCGGCGATTTCGTGAACTCGGCGGCGAATGCGTTGAGCGGCAGAGGTGATCAGATCAACGACACGCTGACCAAGCTGTCGAATGCCATGTCGACGCTGTCGGACGGGCGTGACGATCTCTTCGCCACCCTGCGGAATCTGCAGGCGTTCATGACGGCACTGTCGGCCAGTGACACCGAGATCGTCCGGTTGAACCAGAATGTCGCCTCGGTGTCGAGCGCGCTCGACGACTCCGATCAGGAGCTCGGTCGCGCGCTGCAAAGTGTCGACGCGATGTCGAGCCGACTCGAGCAGTTCGTCACCGACAACCGAGACGGGGCCACCAAATCGGTCGAGGATCTGGCGGCGGTGACCAAGGCGCTCAACGATGTTCGACCGAATATCGAGCAGCTGCTGCATGTCGCGCCGACCGCGATTCAGAACTTCTACAACATCTACAACCCGGCACAGGGTTCGTTCACCGGCGCGCTGGCCGTCACGCAGTTCCGCAATCCGGTCCAGTTCATCTGTGGCGCAATCCAATCGGCGAGCCAACTCGGCGCGGCCGAGGCGGCGAAGTTGTGCGTTTCGCAGCTGGCACCGGTGTTGCGACTGCTCACGATGAACTACCCGCCCGCAGGCATCAATCCGGTATCAGGCCTGTCCACGCGCCCGGAGCAGATCGACTACAGCGAACAGTGGCTGCGCGGTGCGGCACCCGCTCCGACGGCCACCCAACCGGTGGACGCGGCCGCCGGTCTGCCCGGATTGCTCGGCATCCCGAACCAAGGAGGTGGTCGGTAATGCGGTTCGAGCAGCGCTCTTGTATCGCGACATTGGCGTTGATCGGCAGCCTGACCATGGCGTCCGGATGTGACTGGCAGGGGCCGAATTCGTTGCCGCTGCCGGGCACCGAGGGCGGCGGGGCCGGTGCGTACGCGGTCAAGATCCAGATGCCGAATGTGATGTCCATCCAACGCAATTCGCGCGTTCGGGTGAATGACGTCACGGTGGGCAATGTCGCCGACGTCCAATTGGAGGGCTGGCACGCACTTGTCACGGTGCGACTGGACCGGGATGTGCATCTGCCCGCCAATGCCACCGCGAAGATCGGTCAGACCAGTCTGCTCGGCTCGTTGCACATCGAGCTGGCCGCACCGCTGAACGAACCCGCGTCGGGAGAACTGAAGGACGGCAGCGTCATTCCGATGGAACACGCCAGCACCTACCCGACGACCGAGCAGACCCTGGCCTCATTGTCGACGGTGCTGAACGGCGGCGGGCTCGCGCAGATACAGGAGATCAGCACCCAGGCGAACGCGTCGCTGTCCGGCCACGAGTCCGAGATTCGCGATCTGCTCACCCGGACCGACACCTTCAGCGCGAGCCTCAACGGCCAGCGTGACGACATCCTCACGGCCGCTGAGGGACTCGACCGGCTCGCCGCGACGGTCGGGCAGCAGAACGACGTCCTTGCCGGGGCACTGGACCGGATCCCGCCCGCATTGGTGATATTGCAAGAGCAGCGGCAGCGGCTCACCGATACCTTGCTTTCGCTCGGAGGCTTCGCCGATTCGGCGAACCGGGTGGTCACCGCCAGCTCCGCGGATTTGCAGCAGAACCTGCGCGATATCGAGCCCGCTATGCGCGCGCTCGCCGACGCGGGTCCCGATCTGCCGAACGCGCTCGGTCTGCTGCCGACCTATCCGTGGCCGCTGGCCAATATCCCGAAGTTCTTCCGTGGCGATGCCGGAAATCTCAGCGGCACGGTCGATTTGACGCTCGGGCGGCTCGATCGCGGACTGCTCCAGGGGACTGCGCTCGAAGGTCTGCTGACCAATGCCGAAACGGCCCTCGGGCGAACTGTCGATCGCGTCCCGGCGTTATCGACGAAGAATCCGTTGACCGCCGGCCTGGACTCGGTCGCGATCCGAGGTGGGAAATGATCCTCTCCAGATTCGTCAAGATCCAGTTGGTCATCTTCGCCATTCTCACGGTGATCGCGCTGGTCATCATGGGTATCGTCTATATGCGCCTGCCCTCGCTGGCCGGCGTCGGCCGCTACACGGTATCGATCGAACTCGCGACGAGCGGCGGGCTGTACAACAGCGCCAACGTCACCTATCGGGGCAAGACGGTCGGGATCGTAACCGGGGTCGCACCGACGGCGGCCGGTGCGGTGGCGACGCTGAATATGGACAGCTCGGCACGAATTCCGGTGTCGGCCAAGGCCAATGTGCACAGCCGATCGGCCATCGGCGAGCAGTATGTGGATTTCGTGCCCACGTCATCAGAGGGGCCGTTCCTGCACAACGGTGATGTGGTGCCGGTGACGCGGACGACGGTGCCGCAGGACATCGCCCCGCTGATCGACACGCTCAACGCGAGCCTCACCTCCATTCCCCAGGACAAGCTGACCACCCTGATCGAGGAGACGCACAACGCGTTCGGGGGCACCGGCAACGCTTTGCAGCGCCTCCTCAACGGTGCGGACCGAGTGTTGGATCAGGCGAACGCGGATACCGATTCGATGACCACCCTGATCAATGATTCGGCGTCGTTCCTCGATTCGCAGCAGGTCAGCAGCCCGGCGATGCGCGAATGGGTGGCGCACCTAGCCAACTCCGTACAGCAGGCGCAGGCCAACGACCAGCACATCCAGGACATTCTCGCGACCGGTCCCGGGGCCGCCCGCGAGGCGAGCGACTTGTTCCAGCGACTGCACTTGACGACACCACTGCTGGTCGCGAACCTGACGAGCCTGGGCCAGGTGGCCGTCACCTACAACGCGTCGATCGAACAACTGCTGGTCCTGTTGCCCGCGAGCGTCAGTGCACTCAAGACCATCAACGTCCCGGACTCGGGCGGCACCAACCGCGCGTTCCTCGACTTCAAGCTGAATCTGAATGCCCCGCCGCCGTGCACCACCGGATTCCTGCCGGGATCCGAGCGCCGCGATGGTTCGTCCGTCGATGCCCCCACTCGCACGCCCGATCCCATCTTCTGTGCGATACCGGCGGATGCGCCCAATGCCAGTCGTGGCGCTCGAAATCTGCCATGCATGGATGTGCCGGGAAAGCGTGCACCGACGGTGGATATCTGCAAGAGCGACGAGCAGTACGTGCCGCAGGGCACCAATCCCTGGCTGGAGAATCCGACTCCGGCCGTTGGCGGTCCGGCTGCTCCCGCCGATGCGCGGACACCGGAGCCGACGCCCCAGGTCGGCACCGCGAGTTATGACCCCGGCTCGGGTTCATATGTGGGCAGTGACGGGCGCGCGTATTCGCAGCCCGGTCTGGTGCCCGGAAGCGTGCAGGGTCCGCCGACTCTGCAGACCCTGTTGACAGGAGGCCACTGTTAACGCTTCTCCTGCCTGAAGGCAGGAGATTCACAGCTCAGACCGCAACCGAACCACCCACCCGAAGGAGGTGACCCGCTTGTCTCACATCCTCAACACTGCTGTGGCCGCGTTCTGCCACAACCAGAATCACCCTGGCAGCATTCCGATCCCGACCCGCAGCGTAACCACACTCGGTACATCGGAAAGTTCTCTCGCACAACTCGAGTCGCTTGGCTCTCGCGAAACACTCACTGCACGTTATCGACGTAAAGGCGGGCTGAACCAACACCACCCTCCAGCCGGCCCGCACGCCACACTCGACCAACTCCCGCTTCGCCGCGCCGATCGCCGCATCCGCCGCCTTACGCGCCATCGTGGACCTCGCCAGAAACCTCGGCCGGAAATCCTCCACCGCGATCAACCCATGCTCGGCCACAACACGTTTCGCCCACACCCGCGAATCATGCCGGGTTTGCCGGACCGCTTTCTTATGCAGCTTCGCCACCTGCCGGGCGGCCCGCTGGTAACCGCGCGACTGCGGGCCACGCTTACCGCTGTACCGCCGCGCCATACGGCGTTGCGCTTTCCCCAGCTCCGCCGCACACCGCTTCCGGTGCCCCAAAAAAGGCAAGTCGAACTCGGGGTCGGTCGTCGTGGCCGTGGTACTCACACCCCAATCGATACCGACACCACCCGCTGCCACCGGCACTGTTTCCACCTCCCGGCGGACGACGAACGAGGCATACCAGTGCCCCAAACTGTCGCGGGTGATCCGCACAGACGTCGGATCGGACGGCAATTCTCGCGCCCACACCACCGGGATACTCACCCCTTTCGGGAGGAGCAGCCTGCCTTCACGGATGCTGAACCCGCGCACGGTGTATTCCAGCGACGGCAATGCCTTCTTCCGTGCTTTGAACCTCGGTCTGCCGCGCCGGTTGACCTTGAACGACTGGTCGAGGGCTCGGGCGTAGGTGCGCAGGGTTTGCTGCTGGGCGACTTGGGACCCGTCGCGCAACCACGCGGTCCGGGCACGCGCTTCGGTCAGCAACTTCCCGAGTTTGGAGAAGGTGACACGCCCACCCGACTTCTGTTGATGCACAGCCTCATTCCACAGAAACCGGCACCGATCCCACTCAGCGACCAACGCCCGCTCCGCCTGCACGCCGGGGCGCAGTCGGTAGCTGTAACGCACCACCTCGGTCATACCCGGCAATCTAACCGACACCACCGACACATCCTTGCAACCCAACCACTGGAAGGAGGATGGCGCTTCCTCTCCCCCGTGAACGAAGGAGTGTCCGCGCCAAACACCCGATGACACATCGAACTGTCTACGAAGTCGCTGAGCCGGATATCGACGACCTGGTCTCCGCGGAGCCGGACGTCCAACAGTCGGCCGCCGATGAGCCGGACGTCCAAGAGTTGGCCGCCGAGGACGATGTCGGCGAAAAGTCGGTCGACACAAAGGATTCCGATGGGGCGCGAGCAAGCAAGCGACCCCGTGCGGCGCTGCTGATCGCGGCGCTGTCGGTACTCGTACTGGTCACACTGGCGGTGTCCGCCACTCTGCTGGCCGCGGCCCACCGCGACAGCGACGCGGCGGGCGATCGAGATCTCGCGCTTCTCGGCGCCGTCCGGCAGGAGGTGGTCAACCTCATCTCGCCGAGCGTCAAGGACCCGGGCGGCAGCGCCGACCGCATCGCGAAAGACGCTACTGGACAATGGCTTACCGAATTCCAGGGCACGAAGGATCGTTTCGTCGGTGCGATCAGCGAGTCCAAAACCGAATCCGTCGGTGAAATCCTCGGTGCCGGAATCGAACGGCACAACGGCGACGGCAGTACGACGGTCCTCGTCTCGGCGGTATCGAAGGTGACCAATGCGGCCGGTGCCAAGGATGATCCCCGAACCTGGCGTCTGCGCGTCGAGATCGTCGAAATCGACGGCAGGTACAAGTTGTCCAAGGTCGAGGTCGTGCCATGAGGAAGGCGCTGGACTTCCTCGATCGGCGCACACGGACGCTGGGTGCTGTTGCACTGCTGGCTGTTGCGGCCCTCGCCTTCGCGGCCGTGTCGTATTTCCACTACACAGTGGCCGATGAGCGCACCGCGGATGTCCGCGGTGTGGTCGCCGAGCAGGCCGGAAAGCTGACCGCTGGCGTACTGACATACAAGGCCGACACGGTCGACGCGGACGTCCAGCAGGCCAAGACGCACCTCACCGGTGAATTCCTGGCCTCGTATTCGAAACTGGCCGCCGACACCATCATTCCGCAGGCCGCGCAGTCGCATGTCGCGGCCCGCTGGGAGGTCAGTGGCAGCTCGGTCATATCCGCTGGTCCCGATTCCGGCGTGGCGCTGGTATTCCTGCGCGGCGTCACAACCAACAACGCGAAACCGGATCCGACCTACCTGGTCAGCAGTGTGCGGGTGCGCGTCGAGAAGACCGGCGATCAGTGGTTGATCGCGACGATGGAGCCGCTATGAGCGTATTTCGCGTGATCCTTGCCCTGCTCGCGGCGATCGCTGTCGGGGGCCTCGGCGTCGGTGGCTGGTCGATGGCCGAGCACCACACCGTCACTCGGGACAGCGCCAACGACGATCAGCTGCTGCATTTCTCGATGGACGCTGTGGCGGAGCTGATTTCGACCAACTCCGGTGACGCCGGAGGCTATGTGGACCGGGTCCTGGCGAATGCGACGGGTACATGGCACGACGAATTCGAGGCCCGCAAGCGTTCGGTCCTCGACACCATGCAGGCGTCGGGCGGAGTCATCACCGGCCGGGGTATCGCCGCGGGTATCGAACGGCGCAATGATGACGGCAGCGCTACCGTACTCGTCGCCGCGACGTCGGAGGCATCGGTGCCGGTATCGGCCGGTGCCACACCGCAACCCGACGATACCCGGGTGCGACTCGAGCCGAAGCAGTACCAGATCCGTGTCGACGTCACCGAGGTCGGCGGGAAATTCAAGCTCTCGAAGGTGGGGTTCGTACCATGATCACCAAGCAATCGGCCGTGCTCTCGCCACGCGGAATCATCACTGTCGCAGTCGATCTGCTGCCCCCGGCTATTGTCGCTGCTGTTACCTTCGCCATCACATCGATGCTGGGCTATCCCCTCTGGATGGAGGTCGTGTGCGGCCTGGTCATCGTGGCAGCGGCGGGGCATGTGATGCGCAACGCCGTGCGACGCCGACGGCCTACCGATGCGACGGCGAGCGCGAGCCGGCGCACGCTGTTCGCTGTGGCACCGCCGATTCTCGCACTGGCCGCGCTGGTTTCGCTGCAACTGCTGATGCAGCGTCCGGCCGACCGGGAACTCGAGTCGGCTCGGGGGACTGTCGCACAGACGGCGACCGAGGCTGCCGTAGCGATCCTGTCCTATCAGCCGGAAACCGTCGACCAGGATCTGGTGGCGGCCCAGGCCAGGCTGACCGGTGACTTTCTGGACACCTACGCGAAGTTGGCGAATACAGTTGTCGGCCCGACTGCCAAGGAGAAGCGGGTCACCATGCAGGCGACACCCGCGGGTGCCGCGGTCGAATCGGCGTCCAGGGATCAGGCGACCGTCATCGTCTACATCAACCAGACCACCACTGTCGCAGGCAATCCCGCGCCGTCGCAGTCACAGAACGCGCTGCGTGTCGGGCTGATGAAGGTCGACGGCAGCTGGCTCGTCAATCGATTCGACCCGCTGTTCTGACAACGAAGTTCGGTGCGCCCAACCCTATCGAGTTCGGAAGAAGGAGAAGTTCATCATGAGTGGTGTCGAAGTCCGTGTCGAAGGACTGACGAAATCGTTCGGTTCCCAGATGATTTGGCGTGATGTATCGCTGACGCTGCCTGCGGGCGAGGTCAGTGTGCTGCTCGGGCCCTCGGGTACCGGAAAGTCGGTGTTCCTCAAATCGCTGATCGGCCTGCTGCGTCCCGAGTACGGCTCGATCCTGGTGGACGGGACCGACATCCTGCAGTGCTCGGAGAAGGAACTCTACGAGATCCGCAAGCTGTTCGGCGTGCTGTTCCAGGACGGTGCGCTGTTCGGCTCGATGAATCTGTTCGACAACACCGCTTTCCCGCTGCGTGAGCACACCAAGAAATCCGAGTCCGAGATCCGCAAGATCGTCATGGACAAACTCGATCTCGTCGGCCTCACCGGCGCGGAAGCCAAACTGCCCGGCGAGATTTCGGGCGGTATGCGCAAGCGGGCCGGCCTGGCTCGTGCACTCGTGCTCGACCCGCAGATCATCCTGGTCGACGAGCCGGACTCCGGCCTCGACCCGGTCCGCACCAGCTACATCAGCCAATTGTTCCTCGACATCAATGCCCAGATCGACGCGACGTTCCTCATCGTCACGCACAACATCAACCTGGCCCGCACGGTGCCCGACAATATCGGCATGCTGTTCCGCCGCGAGCTGGTCATGTTCGGCCCCCGCGAAGTGCTGCTCACCAGCGACGAACCCGTGGTCCGCCAATTCCTCAACGGCCGCATGATCGGCCCGATCGGCATGAGCGAGGAAAAGGACGAGGCCCAGATGGCCCACGAACAGGCCCTGGTCGACGCGGGCCACCATGTCGGCGGAGTCGAGGACATCGACGGCATCATCCCCCAGATGCAGCCGACCCCTGGCATGCCCTTCCGCCAGGCCGCTGTCCGCCGCCAGGAACGCGTCCGCCAAATCTTGCACACCCTGCCCCGCAACGCCCAGGTCGCGATCGAAGAGTTCCTCGACCCCGAACCCGTAGAACTCTCTGCCTGACAACCGATTCCGAGCAAGGACCCCATGACAATCGACCTTGTAGACCCCATCCAAAGCCTGGTCTCCGCAATAGCCTGGCTGCTCATCCGAGGCCATCTGCCGCCGGCTTAGCCAGGTCGGGGACCCCCCGTCGGGGGTGCCCGATTCCACCTCGATGGCGAGACTGCAAAGGAACCCCCGGCCCAAGAGATCCTTGGTTTCTAGGGGTCGTCGCAACACTGCTGGTGTTAGGCGGTGAGTAGATCACGTAAGCGCTCGGCTGGGGTATCCCAGCCGAGCGTTTTGCGTGGTCGTCCGTTGAGTTCCTGTGCGACGTGTTCGAGGTCTTCGGGTCCGTAGACACTCAGGTCGGTGCCCTTCGGAAAGTACTGGCGTAGTAGACCGTTGGTGTTTTCGTTGGTGCCGCGCTGCCATGGGCTGGCAGGGTCGCAGAAGTAGACAGCCATGTCGGTGGCCATCGAGAACTGTTTGTGCCGAGCCATTTCGCTGCCCTGGTCCCAGGTCAGCGACCCACGCAGATGCGCAGGCAGCGTCGAGATCGTCTTGATGAGACCGTCGCGCACCGATTCGGCATCGTGGCTGTCGGGCAGGTGGACCAGCATGGTGTAGCGGGTGCTGCGTTCGACCAGGGTGGCGATCGCGGTCTTGTTGTGTTCGCCGGTGATGTAGGGGTCGGACCGGGGCGCGGTGCCAGGATTGCTCCTGGTCCGTTTCCCCGGCCCGCCCTCCGCACCGGACGTGCGACTCTCATCGCATCCGGCGCTCCACGGACTGCCACTGCTATGCGGGAACCGCGGCCCCCGCGGTGCTGGACCAGGGTGTGGGGATGTTGTTCGCTCGCCACCGATAGCGGGTGACCGCGACGGTGGTGGTGTCGAACATGATGATCCCGTCCACTGCCGGACGGTTTCCTGGCCTGCCGGTCAGGAAACGCCGATAGAGTTCCGCCCACGTGATTCGCTTGTGTCGCTTGAGCAACCATTGGGTGATTCGATGCCAGGCGAAGGAATCGAGATACCCGAACGTCGCTTTCGACACACCGTGGCGAAAATACGCACACCATCCTCGGAGCACCGGGTTGAGGCGTCCGAGCAGGTCAGCGAGGCCATGATGACGTGCCTTCTTCGTGAGTGCCCGCACCTTTGCCGTGATTGAAAGTAACGCCTTCTTCGACGGATAGGTGTAAACGCTCATCTTGGTGGTTCCCTTCCTCCGGCGCCGTTGGATGCGGAACCCGAGGAAATCGAACCCCTCGTCGAGATGACATACCCGGGACTTCCCGACAGACAGGTTCAGCCCCAACGGGGCGATAACCTGCGCGACTTCGTCCCATAACGCGTCCGCGTGTGCTTTGGCCCCGGCCACCATGATCACGAAATCGTCCGCGTAGCGGACGATTCGATAGGTGGCCCCGCCGCGTTTGCGGTGCGCCTCCCGCCGATAGGAAGTCGTGTGGGCCTCCCATTTCGCGACGAAATGCGCGTCCAACACCGTCAGAGCGATGTTGGCCAGCAAGGGTGAGAGTATGCCGCCCTGGGGTGTGCCGGTATCGGAGTTCCTGACCATCCCGTCACCGGACATGATGCCCGCCTTCAGAAACGCCTTGATCAGGGCCAGGACACGCTTATCGGCGATCCGAGTGCGGACCCGATCCATGATTGCCGGATGGGCCAGCTCGTCGAAACACGCAGCGATGTCGGCCTCGAAAACCCAGTGATAGCTTCGGGTCCCGAGTGCGTGAATCTCGGCGATCGCGTCCTGAGCGCGACGCCTCGGGCGGAAACCGTAGGAGACCGGTTCGAAGTCCGCCTCGAAGATCGGCTCCAACACCAGCAACAACGATGCCTGCACCGTGCGGTCCATCGCGGTGGGGATACCGAGTCGCCTGAGCTTGCTACTACCCGGTTTGGGAATAAGTCTCTCCCGCACCGGAAGTGGAGCAAACGTCCGAGTCTTCACCTGCTCTCGGACCTGACCCAGGAACGCCACGATCTCGCCATCCCCGACGATCGACGCCGGTGCCAGCCCATCGACACCGGCCGAGCGGGCACCTTTGTTCCCCTGCACCCGGCCCCACGCGACGGTGAGGAAATCCGGGTGATAGACGAGGTTGAACACGTCATCGAAGAGGCGGCCGGAATCCTCGACCGCCCAGTGGTGCAGCTTGCATTGCATCTGTCGTACCCGCCATGCCGCCCGATCGGGATCGGGCCATGACAGCTCACCGGTATTCACCAGTGCCTCCGTTCGTGTCGTGCTCACTGCATCAATTCCGCTGGGGCCCTTCGCCATGCACGAGGCTTTCCCTCGCTCGGACTACTACGGCCCCTCCGCCCCACCGCGTGGCCATCGACAGACGACGCGTCAACCCGAACTACAGACCTCGGGAAGAGGCCGATACTCGGGAGCCTCGCGGTGGTTCCCACGTTCACTGCTAACCGCTCGAGGAGTGAGGTGCCCAGCTATGCCCCTGCGATATCGCCACGGCTACGCCGCAGGCCTTCACCGTGGCCTCCGGGGCCGACGACCTAAACCGACCCCGGAGTTCCCAACGCCGGAAGGTGTTGGTGCGCATCGCAGACCAGCCCGAATCCACCGGGTTTGGAGCTGGCGGGAGACTTGAGAGGCGTTAGAACACTGGTTCCTCGCGTACACCTTCTCCTCATGCTTGCCGGACCCGAACCATCCGGTAGTACTGGTCCGTCCCGTCGTTGTCGGGGCTGCTTGCCACCCTCCCCGGCGTCTCCCGGTTCGGGTTGCCCCCAGCTTCGTTATGCTGCTGCGACAGCACAACGGTGCAGGTCTTTCACCTCCACTCGGTTCAACAGCGCCTCGTGGCGCACCAGGTCACCTTCCCAGTTGCCGGGCACCGCACGGTCTTCGACTTGGGCGGGCCGGTCGCTGATCATGATCATCTCATCGACGAACCGGCGGGTGCGCTGATCGGGTGCACGGCGTGGCATACGTCTGGTCCGGCCCGTCCGAAGGGCTTGGGCCACTTCGCGTTTCAGCCCGCCGCGGGCCTGAAAATACAGTGCCTGATAGATCGTTTCGTGGCTCACCCGCATACTCTCGTCGTCGGGGAAGTCCCTGCGCAGGCGGTGGGAGATCTGTTCGGGCGAATACCGCTTCGACAAACCCTCACCCACCACCTCCCGCAAGGCGTGGTTGAGGACCAGTTTGGACTGCTTCGGTCGTGCCCGGTCGCTCGCGGCGGCTTGATCAGCCTGATAGGGCAGGTAAAGCCCATCGATCCGGTGTGCGCGGACCTCACGCGACACCGTTGAGGTGTGCTTGCCGATCCCGGCGGCGATCTGGGTCAACGACTGCCCGACCACGAGGCCGTCCGCGATCGCCAGCCGATCTCGCAGCGACAAATAGCGGTCGCTGATCGCCGCGGGCGCACCATTGCTGATCTTGGTCACCGCAGATGTGTAGCGGGTCCCGGTCGCATAGTCCACGACCGTTCCGTCGGGGTGAATCCGTGCGTTGGTGCCGCCGTGGTGGACCCGGCGTACTCCACCACGCCAGTCCTGGCCGGTGCGTTCATGCACGCCGACCTCGCGAGCAGCACGCACGGTCGACCAGCCGGCCTCGACCAGTTCGAGGAACCGCGCTTTAGCCTCCGGTTTGCCGTGCGCCCTCTTGCCCGCACCGACCAGTCCCGCCTCGACCAAGATCCGGCGGGCGACCGAATACGACACCCCCGCCGCCTTGGCTGCCTGATTCACCGACCCGCTCGACTCGAACACCGACCGGATCACCTGCGAATCCACAGTTCGGCGAGCCCGTCGAGTCTTGCCCGCACCGCAGCCCCTCGCCCGCAAAATCGCATAACAGCGCTGCCGGGTCATCCCCAGCGCCAACGCCGCATCCTTCACCGGCACACCGGAATCCACCAGCCGCGCCAACTGGTCACCGAACCGGGCCAAATCCTCCTGAAACGACACGATCGCCGCAACCTCTCAAATCGAGAGTGTTGCGACGATCGCGTGAACCCAAGATCTAGGCCGGGGGTTCCTTTGGTGTGATCGACCCGGGTCAGTCGTTGAGCTCTTCCGGCTGGAGCAGGTATTCGCCGATGTAGGTGCGGGACTGGTCGCCGTTGAGGGGTTGGAACATGGAGGCGGCGGAGTCGCGGTAGAGGCGTTCGAAGATCGTGCCCTTACGGAAGGACGAGCCGCCGACCAGGCTCATCGCGTGGCGGGTCATGTGCAGGACGTTGTCGGCGATGAAGGTTTTGGCCAGGCCGATGTAGGGGAAGCGCAGTTCGATGGGCCAGTCGTCGTCCTTGCCGTCGATGAGCTCCTGGCAGGTTTGGTAGAGCACCCGCCGGGAGACCTCGACGCGCGAGGCCATATCGCCGATGCCATCGATGATGTGACCGACGTTGGCGACCTTGGTGTCCGCCGCGACGACCGCGCCGAAGGTGGCGCCGAGAGTCTTCTTCGACAGCACTGCCCGGGCCTCCTCGAGCACGCGGTACTGCATGCCGAGATAGATGCTGGCGAACATCAGCGAGGCCCACTCCAGCACACCGAACGCGCCGGAGCGCCATTCGCAGATGAAACCGTCCTCGGGCACGTAGTAGCCCTCGAAGTGGATGGTCTGCGTGCCGGTGGCGTGCATGCCCAGCGCGTCCCAGGTCTTTTCGATCCGGATGCCGTCGCCCTGGCCGTTCTCGTCGACCTTGAATTCGCCGATGAAGAAGCTTTCGGCGTTGACCCGCTCCTGGAAGTCCTCGGGCAGATTGCCCTCGGCGTCGGTAATGGTCGCGTTGGTGGTGATGATGTCCGCGGCCTCACACAGGGTGCCCCAGGTCTTCTTGCCGTAGAGCCGCCAGCCGCCCCCGGGTTGCGGCACCGCCTTCATATCGGCCAGGCCGCTGAATCCCGCGCGCTGCTCGGAGAACGGACCGAACATGAGATCGCCGTCGGCGACCCGACCCAGCCAGTACTTGTTCTGCTCCTCGCTCATCAGGCTGCCGGCGATGCCGACCATGATGTAGTGCATGTTGTAGGCCAGGGTGATCGCGGAATCGCCCTTGGACAGTTCGCTGACCACCTTCGAGGTGTGCAGCAGGCTGCCGCCCGGACCACCGAAGGCCCTCGGCACGGGGAGCGCGCCGAGCCCGGACTTCTTGAACACCTCGATCGAGGGGTACGCGAAGGTGTTTTCCGTGTCGTACTTCGGACCTATTTCGCGAAAGAACTTCGAAACGTCCTGTGCCTTCTCGAAATACGGCTGGAAGTCTTCATCGGTCAGGTCGGGATCAAGCATGTCTGCTCCTTGATTCTGTGTGAGAAGTATTGGGGGCAACTGCGTTTCAGCGGATCAGCAGATCTTCGCGGCCGCTGTCGACGAGCAGCTTCTTGTAGACATCGAACAATCCGGCGGTGAGCGGAAGAAGTTTCAGCGCCACCGAACGCTTGCCGTCGAGCTTGACCTTCCGCTGCGCCATCGCCAGCGTGAAGTTGAGCTTCCCCTGCCAGAATCGGTTGCTGTTATCCGACGACATCCGCAGTTGCACAGTGGAATCCATGCTCTGCGCGGCGTCTCCGGTGGTGACCTTCTGCCCGGGGAAATCGATAACGATCACCGCGTCCGGATCAGTCTGGATCAATTTCACGACGAGCCCGGTGCCCGCTGTCGCATCGATAAAAGACTTTTCTTTGGTGGCGATGTCGAAGATTCCGCCGATGTAGGTGTAGACCTCGTCGGCATTGGCGAATGTGCTCATGCCTGCGCCTCGCTGTCGCTCGGCTCCGGCATGACCACATATGTGGCTGTGTTGATTGTTCGCTCGCTGCGCTCACTCATAGAACGACCCTTTGCTTCCGGTGCGTGTCGCAGCTCAGTCTGGCAACCGGGACACCGGGCCCACACCTCTCGGAAGAGGGATTTAGCACCAACGAAGGGGGAGAAACGGCGCGTACTACTCGATTGTGTCGTCGAGGGACTTCCGCGCACGCCGCAGCGAATCGTTGAGCTTGCGCGCGTCGTCGTCGGTGGTTTCGGCCAAGCCGAAGTTCGCGTCGGCCAGTGCGGCGGAGGCCTCGCCGACCAGGTGGGCGCCCGCCTCGGTCAGCGTCGCGAGGGTGGTTCGCCGGTCGGTGGGGTGCGGGGAGCGTCGCACAAGTCCGCGGGTTTCGAGCTGATCGATGATGAGCGTCAGGGTCGCGGGATGCACCATCACGTTCTTGCCGAGTTGCCCGAGCGGCCGGGTCATTTCGGCGGACATGAACAGCGCCGACATCACGTGGTAGGCCGTGCGATTGATGCGGTACGGCTTCAGTGTGCGCCCGAATTCCGCGGAGATCAGCTGGTGCATGCGAAATATCGAAATGGCCGCGGCGAATTGCTCCGTCTGTCGCTGGCCTGCCTTCGCCCAGTTCTGCCGGACGAATTCGATGGGATCGGAATCGAGCGTCGGCTCCGTCGAGTCGCGCTTCGTCACGATCCTCCTCCTTCGCACATGGTGACGGAGTCTATCGGCGGGCGCCGCCGCATGCCGTGGCACCTGGTGCCCCCAGCGCACCGACGCCGGCGAAAAACCGGAGCCGGTGACCGGTTCGCCCGCTGACCTGCGGCCGGGGCGGGGGTGGTGGGTCGGTATCCCCCCTTAGAGCAGTGGTTTTCCTCCGAGAGGAGGTCGATCGCCCGAGTGCCCCGCAATACCTTGAATGCGTACCTGACGAACCGAGGGAGAGCGAACTTCCATGAGTCATTTCTTTGCCGTCAAGTGGCTGAAAGCATTCCGCGAGAGCCCCGAGGCTGTTGTGGCGCTCTATGCCGATGAATTCCTTTTCGAGGACCCCATTCTCGGCCAGTCGATCACGAACAAGGACGATCTGCTGCGTGTGTTCGCGCCGTATGCGAACAAGGACACCGAGAACGGCATCGGCATCAACAACTTCCGCATCGATGAGGTCGTCGGCGACGAGAAGTCGGCGATTTACCGGTGGACCTGGGAAGCGCCGACGGCGACGGCATTCGTCGGCGTACCGGCCAACGGAAAAGTGCCGGGCAGCCGTGGCATCACCTTCCACGTCTACAACGAAGACGGGCTCATCGTCAAAGAGGCGAGCCTGTGGGATGTCGCCACCGCGGTCGCCGAACTCGGCCAGCCGATCGAACCGCGATCGGTCACCAAATCGGCCGCCCTCGTCTGAACAGCGCACTCTCCGAAGGGAATTCGAACACCATGAGCACGCACGAAGAACACGCTCGCCGCTGGACCACGGCGCTGACCACGGACACCGCGGCCGCACTCGATCTGTACGCCGATGACCTGGTGTACGACGATCATGCGGACCGCGACCACGTCCTGTCCACGGCGATCACCAAGGACGAACTCGCCCCGCGGCTTTCCCCGTTCGCGAACACCGATTCGACCAATGGCGTCGGCACCCACCGCTTCGATGTCTTCGAGAGCTTCGCGCTGGCGGGCACCGGCGGCAACCCGGCGGTCGTGCTCCGCTGGAACTGGACCGGCACGGGCCTGGACACCTACCGCGGCGTTCCGACCCGGGGCAAGACGCTGACCACCGAGGGCATTACCTGGCACCAGCTCGACGCCGGCGGGAAGATCACCAGGGAGACCACCTACTGGAACGACACTCCCGTCCTGCAGGAGCTCGGCGTTCCGATCATCACCCCCGAATACTGGGTCGAAGGCTTCGATCCGTCCGCTCTCGTCGGTTCCTGATATGTGGGGTACGTTGCCGGACGTCCTGGATCGGGCGTGCACTTACTACTCCGCATCTGTCGCGATCATCGACGGTAAACGGTCGATCACCTACCGGGAGCTCGGGGAATGGCGAAACAGAATCGCCAACGGCCTGCTCGCCCTCGGTGTGCAGAAGGGTGAGCGCGTTGGACTGCTGCTGCCGAACTGTCTGGAGTTCATCCCGACCCAGCACGGCATCTGGGCGGCCGGCGGCGTACTCGTGCAACTGCCGACGCGGTCCGCGGCAGAGGGGTTCCGATCGAATCTGGCACAGACCGACGCCACCACATTGATCTATCACGCGCAGTTCGACGATGCCGTCGCCGAGATCCGGGACACGCTACCGAAGCTGCAGAACCTGATCCGGCTCGGCGGCAGCGCCGAGTCGAATCCCAACGACGCACTCGACTACCGGGACCTCTTCAGCGGTCTGCCGATCACCCGTCCGCAGATCGAGCTGTCCGAGGACGACGAGGCGTACGTGCTGTTCACCTCGGGCAGCACCGGCGAGCCCAAGGGTGTGGTGAACTCGCACTTCACCTGGGCGCAGTACAGCATCTCGGCCGGATTGGAGATCGGCGACATCCGCTTCGGCGAGGTGTTCGCACACGGCGCGCCGTTGACGCACTTCACACAGATCTTCGTGATGCCGACGTTCGTGCGCGGCGGCACGAACGTCATGCTGCCGGGCCTGGATGTCGACGGTCTGCTGGCCAATATCGAACGCCACGGTGTGACGGCGACCGCGGTCGTCCCGACCATCATCTACCTGCTGCTGGATCATCCGCTCCGCACCGAATACGACCTGTCGTCACTACAGACGATGATCTACGCCGGTGCGCCGATCGCGCCGGAACGACTGCGCGAGGCGTTGGACGCGCTCGGCCCGATCTTCATCCAGACCTATGCGGGCACCGAGCCGGGATACATCTCGTGCCTGCGCAAGAACGAGCACCGCGTCGACGACGCCACCTGGATCAAGCGCCTGGCCTCCGCTGGTCGGCCGATGTTCCAGGTGCGGGTGACGATTCAGGACGAGGATGATCGACCGCTCCGCGTCGGCGAGGTGGGTGAGGTCTGTTCGAAACAACTGGGCCAGATGCTCGGCTACTTGGATTCCGCCCGCAATCACGAGGCGCTGCGCGACGGCTGGGTGCATACCGGTGATATCGGCCGCCTCGACGAGGACGGCTTCCTCTACATCGTCGACCGCAAGAAGGACATGGTCGTCAGCGGCGGCTTCAATGTCTTCCCGCGCCAGGTCGAGGACGTGTTGTCGACCCATCCCACGGTGGCGCAATCGGCGGTTATCGGTGTGCCACACCAGAAGTGGGGCGAGGCCGTACACGCCGTCGTGGTCACCAAACCGGGCGCGGCGGTATCCGAGCGCGAACTGATCGACCACGTCAAGGCCGCGCTCGGCAGCGTCCCCGCCCCGAAGTCGATCGAATTCGTCGACAGCGTGCCGGTGAATCCGGCGGGCAAGGTCGACAAGAAATCGATCCGCGCACCGTATTGGCAAGGGCGAGAACGGCAGATCGGATGAGGCGGCCGCATCCGCATCCCGACGGTTCACATCACATGAGGAGCAACCGATGACTACCCCACACTATTCGATGTTCATCGACGGCAAATGGATCGACACCGCCGATGCCTATGAAATTCGCAGTCCCGCAACCGAAGAGCTGGTGGCCACGGTTGCCAAGGGCGGCATTACCGAGGTCGATCTCGCGGTGGCCGCCGCCAAGGCCGCGCACGAGGAGGGCAGCTGGCGGCGCACCTCGCCCGCCGAACGCGCCGCACTGCTGAACGAGGTCGCCACCCGCCTGGCCGGTCGGGTCGACGAACTCGCCGTGCTGCAGACCCAGGAAAACGGCGCGACCATCCGGATCACCGGCGCGCTGCACGTCGGTCTGTCGGTGGCGCAGATGCAGTACCTGGCCTCGCTCGCGGAGAACTACGAGTGGGAGACCAACGGACCCGAGATCGGTCCGATTCCGGCGGTCGGCATCGTCCGGCGCGAACCGCTCGGCGTGGTGGCGGCCATCGTGCCGTGGAACATCCCGCTCCTGACAACGGTCTGGAAGATCGCGCCCGCCCTGGCGGCCGGAAATACGGTAGTGCTCAAGCCCGATGAGCACGCGCCGCTGCTGGCCCTCGAATTGGCGAAGGAGTTCGAGGCCGCCGGACTGCCCGCGGGCGTACTGAACGTCATCACCGGCGACGGTGACCCGGTCGGCGCCTATCTGAGCGGACACCCCGATGTCCGCAAGGTGGCCTTCACTGGTTCCACCGTCGTCGGCAAGAGCATCCTGCGCCAGTCGGCCCAGACCATTCGGCGGGTCACCCTCGAACTAGGAGGCAAGGGCGCCAACATCGTGCTCGACGACGCCGATCTCGAGATGGCGGTGGACGGGGCGCTGTTCGCGTCGATGGCCAACAACGGGCAGGCCTGCGAGGCTGGTACCCGGCTGCTGATCCCGGCGAGCAAGCGCGACGAGATCGTGACCCGGCTGGTCGCGCGCGCCTCGACGTTGCGGCTGGGCAACCCGCTCGATCCGGCGACCAATATCGGTCCGATCGCCTCCCGGGTGCAGCGTGACCGCATCGTCGACTACTTCCGGATCGCCGCGGAAGAAGGCGCGACCGCGGTGCTGGGCGGCGGGGTGCCGGTGGGTGGTGAGTTCGACAAGGGCTATTGGGTCGAGCCCACAATTTTCGTCGACGTCACCAACGACATGCGCATCGCTCGTGAAGAGGTCTTCGGTCCGGTCCTGACCGTGCTGACCTACGACTCGGTGGACGAGGCCATCAAGATCGCCAACGACTCCAGCTACGGCCTGTCGGCCGGTGTGTGGGGCGAAGAGAGCCGCGCGCTCGAGGTGGCACGCCAGCTCGACGCGGGCATGGTGTGGGTGAACGACTGGCATGTCATCCATCCCGCCTACCCCTTCGGTGGTTACAAGGAGAGCGGTCTGGGGCGCGAAGGCGGTCCGGACGCGCTCGACGAGTACACCGAGCAGAAGTTCATCTCGCTCGACCGGTCGGGCGGAATCGAGAACAAGGCGTTCGCGATCGTCATCGATCCGGTCGCCTAGCCGCTGCCATCCGTCGCGCGGCAGCGGCTCGACCGCTTGCCGCGCGACGGCGGCCAGGAAGGAAATCACATGTCCCGCTTCGGTATCGGATCCAAGCCCGCGCCGCGAATCGCGATCGAACTGTCCGGCTCGGGCCACCACCCGGCCGCGGCCATCGGCACGGCGGCGGACTCTGATGTGTGGGTCGAGGTGACCGAGCCCGCCGAGGCAGCGCTCATTCGCATCCAGGCCGCCGATCTCCGCGCCGCCCAACAGCAGACCGCGCGGATCAAATCGGCCGCGGCCGTAGCGGGCCGCGACCCGGCGGGCATCAGCGTGCTCGTCGACATCGAGGTGATCATCGCTGCTGACGCCCCCGGCGCGCGTCAGCGCATGGCACGGTTGGACGAAATGCTCGACATCCCGTGGGTGCCCAGATCGATCCACTACGTCGGGACCCCCACGGGACTGGCCGGGTTGATCGCCGACATCCACGCGGTCCACGTCGCCGACGGCGTCACGCTGCTACCGCTGGAACTCCCAGAGGTGCTGGGGCACATCGCCTTCGAGACCCTGCCATGGCTGGAGTCCATCGGCGTCCGGATGGCGCGAGAACAAGTCGAATACGTCCGGCGCCGGGGGCTGCGGCAGTGCGCCACCGACCTGCACACCGCTGGTGAGCGCCGGTCGGCCTAGATCATCGGATCGGATATTTCAAGGAGGAATCGATGTCGAGCTCGATCGAGAACACCGGCGAGTTGTCGGCTCGCCCGAACAGGTTCCACAGTGTCAGCGCCATCGAATACCGCGCGGCACTGCGGCGTCATCCGGCGGGCGTCACCATCGTCACGCTCAATTCGCGCGGCGGGCCGGTTGGTTTCACCGCGACCTCGTTCGCCTCGCTGTCCCTCGATCCGCCGCTGGTATCGTTCAACATCACCTGCACTTCATCGAGCATCGACGCGTTGCAGGCGGCCGAATCGGTGGTGGTCCACCTGCTCGGCGCGCACCAGTTGCCGCTCGCGCAACGGTTTTCGCGCAGTGCCGAGCACCGATTCGCCGACGAATCGCTCTGGTCGCCGCTCGATACCGGTGAACCGGTGCTGCATGGCACGCCGACCTGGATTCACAGCGAGGTGTCGCAGCTGATTCCGGCCGGTGACTCGGTGCTGGCGATCTGCCGGGTGATGCGTGTGTACTGGGATGAGGACGGCGATCGATCACATGCGCCACTGCTGTATCACAAGGGCGCGTATGTTGCCGCGGCCCCGCTCGATGAGCGATCGACGGCGTAGGCCGCGATCGGCCCGCTCGGGCCGGGTATCGCGGTATGCTGACTAGATGCTAGGTCGGGAGATAGGGCCCGTCGATGGTGAGCTTCGATTCGCTGCGGACGCAGGGTGATCTCACCATAAGCATTGCGTCGGACCTGAAATTGGCAGGCTTCGAGAGTGCCGCCGAGATCGGCCATGGCGGCTTCGGGGTCGTGTACCGCTGCGAGCAGCCCGCACTGGATCGGATAGTCGCGGTCAAGGTGCTGACCTCGGACCTCGATCCGGAGAATATGGAGCGGTTCCTACGTGAGCAGCGCGCGATGGGCAAGCTTTCCGGGCACCCGAATATCGTCAGTATCCTGTTCAGCGGCGTGATCTCGGCCGGTCGGCCCTACATCGTCATGCCCTTCCATACCCGAAAATCGTTGCAAGACACCATCCAACGCGACGGGCCACTGCTGTGGAGCGGTGCGGTGCGGGTCGCGGTGAAGATGGCCGGAGCGCTCGAATCGGCCCATCGCGGCGGGGTGCTGCACCGAGATGTCAAGCCGGGCAACATATTACTGAGCGAATACGGTGAGCCCGAGCTCACCGATTTCGGTATCGCTCATGTCTCCGGTGGATTCGTCACGACGACCGGTGTCATCACCGGCTCACCGGCCTTCACCGCGCCGGAGGTGCTCAAGGGCCATCCGCCGACCGCCGCATCGGATATCTACAGCCTCGGCGCGACGCTGTTCTGTTTGATCACCGGCCACGCCGCGTTCGAACGCCGAGCCGGGGAGAAGGTGGTCTCCCAGTTCCTGCGCATCACTTCCGAACCGATTCCGAATCTGCGCGCGCAGGAGATCCCCGATGATGTCTGCACCGCGATCGAGCGTGCGATGTCGGAGGATCCCGCCGACCGCTACGCGTCGGCGGCGGCATTCGGGCGTGAGCTGATGGAAATCCAACGACGCCATGGTCTTCCGATCGATCAGATGGCACTGCCGACGGAATCGGCAGGCGCAGTGGACAATTCCGAACCGAGCGCGGGCGAGATCTCGACGTCGAGCTGGCATCCGAGCAAGATGGCGGCCGCGATCAACACCCCGCCCACGGCGTCGACGAAGTTCCGCCCACCGACGCCGACCCGCCCGCTGGTCATGCGGGACCGGCTGATCGAGGTGCTGCGGGCGGGACAGCGGCGGCGACTGATCGTGATCCACGCCCCCGCCGGATTCGGCAAGAGCACGCTGGCCGCGCAGTGGCGCGACATTCTGACGGCGGACGGTGTCCACGTCGCGTGGCTCAGTGTGGACCACGACGACAACAATGTGGTGTGGTTCCTCGCGCACCTCATCGAGGCCGTGCGCCAGGTTTTGCCGACGCTCGCCGCGGAACTGGGGCAGCTGCTCGAATTGCACGGCGACGAAGCGGAGCCCTATGTGCTCACCTCGCTCATCAACGATATCCACACGGGCGGCGAACGTGTCGCCGTCGTCATCGATGACTGGCACCGGGTCACCCACGCGCCCACCGTGGCCGCGCTGGGCTACCTGCTCGATCATGGCTGCCACCATCTGCAGGTGATCGTCACCAGCCGTACCCATACGGGCTTGCCGCTGAGCAAGATGCGCGTCTACGACGAACTGGTGGAGATCGACTCGAATGCGTTGCGCTTCAACCTCGCCGAGGCGAACTCGTTTTTCGCCGGCGTCGGCGGGCTGGCACTCGAGCCAGCCGATATCGCTGATCTGACCGAATCGACCGACGGTTGGGTCGCCGCGCTGCAACTGGCCTCACTGTCGCTGCGCGGCGCCGAGGATCCCAGCGTCCTGATCGGCCACATGTCCGGACGGCACCATTCGATCGGCGACTTCCTCGCCGAGAATGTGTTGGACGGCCTGGAGCCCAGGCTGCTCGAATTCGTGCTGCGGACCTCGATCACGCATCGGCTCTGTGGCGATCTCGCATCGGCTCTGTCGGGCATACCCGACGGGACGGCTCGGTTGGACGAGGTCGAGTCCCGTGACCTGTTCCTGAGGCGAGTCGACGCCGACCGGGAATGGTTCCGCTATCACCACCTGTTCGCGGACTTTCTGCGCAGGCGCCTGGAACGGGACCACTCGGAGTGGATCCCCGATCTGCATCGCGCAGCGTCCCGGTGGTTCGGCGACCACCATTTCCTGCGTGAGGCCGTCGATCACGCATTGGCGGCGGGCGATTCGGCCACGGCCGTTGCGCTGATCGAGAGCGACGGCACGCAATTGCTGGAGCAGTCGCAGATGTCGACGTTGCTCGCGCTCATCGCGAAGCTGCCGCCGGAGGCGGTGCGGTCGAGCCTGCGACTGCAGATCACCACGGCGTGGGCGAATCTGCTGCTGCAGCATCCGGAGGCAGCGAAAGCCGCCCTGGTGCAGGTGCATTCGTTGCTCGAACACGACCAGGGCGGGACCGCCGACGACCTCGCGACGGAGGCCGCCGTGGTCGAAGCGGCCGCTCGGGTCACCGCCGATCGCATCGACGGCGTGGCCGAGCTGATCTCGGATTGCCTGGCCCGGCCCGAGCGGCTGCACCCCTGGGTGGTCACCACGGCCGCCGATATGGCGACCTTCGCCGCGATCTACCGATTCGACTTCGCCGCGGCCCACCGATGGCAGGTATGGGCGGCCGCCTATCACCGGCAGACGACCGGTCCCTTCAGCGTCATGTACGGCCACTGTTTCGACGGTATCGCCGCCAACGAAGAACTCGATATCGCCACGGCGGAGGCCAGTTTCCGTACTGCGCTGCGGGTTGCCATGCAGACCGGCGGCTCGCGTTCGCATGCCGCGCGGATCGCGAGCGCACTGCTCGGTGCGCTGCTGTTGGACAAGGGTGATATCGATGCGGCCGAGCGGCTGCTCGACGAGGGGTACGAACTGGGCCGTGAGGGCGGAATCGTGGATTCGATGCTCGCCACCTACGGCACGGGCGCACGAATCAAGGCGCTGCGCGGTGATCTCGAAACCGCCCGGCAGCGATTGACCGACGGGTGGCGGATCGCGACCACACTATCGTTGCCGCGCCTCGGCGCCCGGATCAGGAACGAAAGCATCCGGGTGGGGATTGTCGTACCGGCAGCGGACCATTCGCGATACCGCGCGCCGCTCGATCCGGACGCCGCCGCCGACGGCATCCTGCTCGGCACCGCGGAGCTCGAGGAAGCTTCGGCGATCCGGGAACTGCTGGCGCGAGAGTCGATCACCGAGGCTCGCACCCGGGCACAGCGGCTCGTCGACCGCATCACGCCGCAGGGACGTCCTCGGGCGCTGTTGCAAGCGCGCCTGCTCCTGGTCGTGTGCACCGCGGAACTCGGCGAGCTCGAGCAAGCCGGACAGCTGCTGCTCCCGGTGGCACGGCAGTGTGCCGAACAGGGACTCACCGGTCTGCTGCGGTACGGCGATCCAGCAGTGCGCACAGTATTGCGGGCCCTCGCGGAGGACGAAGCCTCCGGACGCGTGGACACGTTGCCGGAGGCATTCCTCACCGAGGTGCTCACGCCATTATGACGGGCGCCATTATGACGGGCGCCATTGTGACGGGCGCCATTGTGACGGGCGCGGTCAACAATATGATTCGCCCCGAGAAGCCTTGGCCACCAAGGAATCCGGGGGAGCGAACCGCTCACCGTACCGCGCTGCCAACTCGTGTGCGCGCCGCACGAAGCCGGGCAGCCCGCCGTCGTAACCGTTGATGTACTGCAGCACACCACCGGTCCAGGTGGGGAAGCCGATGCCGTACAGCGAACCTATATTCGCCTCCGCGACCGAGGTGAGCACACCTTCGTCGAAACAGCGCACGGTTTCGATGGCCTCCGCGAACAGCATGCGTTCCTGGAGGTCCTGGAACGGGATGGTGGCCGCCGATCGGAATGCATCGCGCAACCCGGTCCACAGGCCGAGGCGTTTGCCGGATTCGTCGTAGTCGTAGAAACCGCCGCCCGTCGAGCGGCCGCTACGCTCGTAGGCGTCGATCATGGTGTCCACCACCGCTTCCGACCCGTGCGGGGTCCACGACCCGCCCTCGGCCTCGATCGCCGCCCGCTTCTCGTCTCGGATCTTGCGCGGCAGCGTCAAGGTCAGCTCATCCATGAGCTGCAATGGCGGCGCGGGATACCCGGCCTGTGCACCGGCCTGTTCGATCACTGCCGGATCGATGCCTTCGCCCACGGCGGCGACGGCCTCATCCAGGAAGGTCATGATCACCCGGCTGGTGAAGAAGCCGCGGCTGTCGCCGACGACAATCGGAACCTTGCCGATCTGCTGGGCGAAATCGAACACCTTCGCCAACGTCTCGCGAGACGTGCACTTTCCGGTGATGATCTCGACCAGCGGCATCTTGTCGACAGGGGAGAAGAAGTGCACGCCGATGAAGTCCTCCTGCCGCTCGACACCCTCAGCGAGGGTGGTGATCGGCAGTGTCGAGGTGTTCGAGCCGAGCACGGCGTCCGGCCGGACAATGTGCTGAATCTCTTGGAACACAGCCTGTTTGAGCTCGACGCTCTCGAATACGGCCTCGATCACGAAGTCGACGCCCGCGAAATCCGCAGGGGCCGCGGTCGGCAGGATCCGGTCGAGCAGTTCCTTCGACGCCGCCTCGGTGGTCGATCCCCGCGCGACCGCCTTGGCTTCCAGCCCCTCGGCATATCCCTTGCCGCGCAGGGCATTATCGAGCGTGACATCCTTGAGAACCACTTGGAGTCCGGCGCTCGCGCACACATACGCGAGCGCCGCACCCATCATTCCGGCACCGAGAATGCCGACCTTCGTGGCCGCGAACTTTGGAACGCCCGCAGGCCTGCTCGCCCCGCCTTTGACGGTCTGGATATCGAAGAACGCCGACTGGATCATGTTCTTCGATATCTGGCCGGTGACCAGCGGGATGAAGTAGCGGGTCTCGATCACCGACGCCGCCTCGACATCGACCTGCGCGCCCTCGACCGCCGCGGCGAGGATGGCGCGCGGGGCGGGCAGGGGAGCGCCCTTGAGTCGTCGCCGCAGATTCGCCGCCAATGCCGGTAGCGCGGTGGCCAATTCGGGATCGGCCGGACTACCGCCGGGAATGGTGTATCCCTTGACATCCCACGGTTGCATGGCGCTGGGGTTGGCCTCGATCCATGCCTTGGCCGCGGGCATCAGATCCTCGACGCTCGGCACGATCTCATGAATCAGGCCGATTTCCAATGCCTTTCGTGGCTTGAACCGGGTGCCCGACAGCAGCACATTGTCCAGTGCGGACCGGACGCCGAGCAGCCGCACCGTCCGCACGATCCCGCCGACGCCGGGCAGCAGTCCGAGACCGACCTCTGGCAGCCCCACAACCACGCCGGTGGCTGTGGCGATGCGGTGATGGGTGGCCAGCGCGATCTCCAGACCGCCGCCGAGGGCCGCGCCGTTGATGGCCGCCACGACCGGACAGCCGAGCGTCTCGAGCCTGCGCAGTTGCCGCTTCATGTCATCGCAGAAGTCGCTGAAGTGTTGTGCGTCGGCTGGCGTCGCGGCGATCAGGTCGGCCAGGTTGCCGCCCGCGAAGAACGTCTTCTTCGCCGAGACGAGCACGACGCCCTTGATGGATTCGCGCTCCGCCTCCAGGCGATCCAGCGTCGAGGCCAGTGACTGCTGGAACGCGCCGTTCATGGTGTTCGCCGATGCCGTCGGGTCGTCGAGAGTGAGCACGACGATATCGTCGTCATCGCGCCGCCAACGGATGGTGCTTATCTGGTTCATCGTTGAATCCCGTTTCCGCTCAAAGCCGTTCGATGATGGTTGCGATGCCGATGCCGCCGCCGACACACAGCGTCACCAGTCCGCGCCGTTCCCCGCGTCGTTCGAGTTCGTCGATTACGGTGCCTACGAGCATCGCCCCGGTCGCACCCAGGGGATGGCCCATGGCGATGGCCCCGCCGTTGACGTTCAGCTTCTCGTCCGGAATCTTCAGGTCCTTCTGGAACTTCAGCACCACCGAGGCGAAGGCCTCGTTCAGTTCGAACAGGTCGATGTCGTCCAGGGTCAGCCCCGCGACACCGAGCACCTTTTCGGTGGCCGGTCGCGGTCCGGTCAGCATGATCGTCGGGTCGGCGCCCGATACCGCGGTCGCCACGATCCGCGCCCGCGGTGTCAGGCCGAATCGCTTGCCCGCCTCTGCATTTCCGATGAGCACCAGCGCGGCACCGTCCACGATGCCCGAACTGTTGCCGCCGTGATGGACATGTTCGATGCGTTCGATGAACGGATACTTCTGCAGCGCAACGGCATCGAATCCACTCTTGGCCCCGAGTGCGGCAAACGACGGCTTCAGTGCGGCGAGCGATTCGACGGTGGTGCCGGGGCGGCGGTGTTCGTCGTGGTCGAGCACGGTGATGCCGTTGAAGTCTTTGACCGGCACCACCGATTTGGCGAAGTAGCCACCGGACCAGGCGGATTCGGCGCGTTGCTGGGAGCGCACCGCGTAGGCGTCGACATCCTCGCGGGTGAACCCCTCGATCGTCGCGATGAGATCGGCGCCGATGCCCTGCGGTACGAAATGGAGGTCGTAACCGGTGGCCGGATCGTTGAACAGAGGTCCGCCGTCGGTGCTGATCGGGACGCGCGACATGGATTCGACGCCGCCGGCGAGCACCAGGGATTCGAATCCGGAACGGACCTTCTGGGCGGCGAGGTTCGTCGCCTCGAGACCCGAGGCGCAGTACCGGTTGACCTGAACGCCCGCAACGGTATTCGGCAGTCCGGCCGCCAGGGCCGCCGCCTTGGCGACATTGCCGCCCTGATCACCCACCGGGGTCACGACGCCGAGGACGACATCGTCGATGTAGGCGGGATCCAGTTCGGGGAAGCGGACCTTCAGTTCGCCGATCAAGCCGATCACGAGGTCGATCGGTTTCACGCTGCGCAGCGAACCGTTCTTCCCCTTGCCTCGGGGCGTGCGAATCGCCTCGTACACGATTGCCTGATTCGGCATGGGCTCTCCTCGTTGAAGCCCGCGGACGGATCTGACGTGCATGCGTCGGCCGCGGTACGGCCCGGATGTGTGGACGTCGAACGGTCCGGTCCGGGCAGGTGATCGGTAGCCACATTTCTTGTGTGGTCAACCGAAGGTATCCCAACGAGACACCTACAGTCAAGACTGACTGTAGGTGGTCGAACTCACGCCAGCGCCGAGTTCGCAGCCCCATTTCCGGCGTAGGAATCGGGCTGGACCGGCGGCGATATTCCGGCCGCGAGGATCTCGATGGACCGCTGCATCAGATCGAGCTGACCGACGAGTTCTCTGCGCCGCGGCGCGATATCGGTACCGCCGGGGTCGTCCGGGACCAGGCCGCGATGCCGCGCCATCTTCAGCGCCGTGCCGAACATCTCCCGCGATACCGATTCCGCACTGGCGATGCGCCGCTGCAACTGCCATTGCCCGGCCAGTCGAAGGCAGGAGTCCAGAAAGTGGCCTTCGTCGAACGCGTCGTCGACGTCCAGGCTCACCAATCCCTCGGCGACCACTCGGTAGGCGTCGATGTACGGACGCAGTACGAGATGCGCCACCAGGGGTGCGCTGTCGGCGAGCCATGCCGTCGCGTCGGATCTGGACACCGCTGCGGGCCGGTCCTTGCTGCCCGCCATGATCGCGACCTCGTCCCACAATTCCTCGGCGAATTCCGCACGGCCCGCGAAGAAGAAGTCGAACTTCAACAGCTCGCGCAGCGCCAACGCCTCCTGCCACGCGGTGCGGATATCGCCGTTCGGGGTCCGGATGATGGCGAGCAGCGCGAGCTCGGTGATCGCCCGGACCAGCAGCACATGCACCGCGCTGTTGCGGTATACGGCCGCGATCAGGTGCTGGTTGTCGCCGATGGCCCAGACCGTGTCCGGTCCGCCGTCATAACGGGTCAGCACGCCGGAGCGAACCAGGTCTTGCAGCGTCCGTGCGACGGTCGCCCGATCGGTGAGATCGGTGGCGCCCGCCACCGGCCATCCGCGCACCGACAGATAGTCCGCGAGTGGCGCTACTGTCGCGCAGACCTCGCAGAGCGTGAGACCGCGGTCTGCACCCAACAGTGCGACACAGACCGCGGCAGTGGCCGATACGGGTGTTGTTCGATTGATCCGGTGGCAGGTGTCGAGTGCGATGCGCTCGACCACCTGCCGGTCGTCCAGCCCCTCGGCGCGCAGCGCGAGCAATCGCTCGTACACCGGGACCGGGGTGCCGAAGTCCAGATAGATCCGCCCGAGCCGGTTCTCCAGCCCGCGCGCGTAACCGACCAGCCACCGCAGATTCTCCGGTTGCTTGTGCGAGCCGCGCGATTCGGATGCCATCAGTTCGACCTCGTGCAGTGGCAGCTGGTCGTACATGATCGACACCGGAACGATGAGGGCATCTTCCGCGCAGACCGAGTCGACCGCGTCGATGACGTAGCGCAACAGTCCGTAGCGCGGCGGGCGAAGTTTGCCGGTGCGGGTGCGTCCGCCTTCGATGGACCACACCAGGTTATTCCCATCGGCGACCATCCGGCCGACCATCGCGCGCAGCGCGAGCCGGTAGACCGGCATATCTCCGGAAGCTCTTCGGACATGGACGATTCCGTTGCGCCGGGCCAATGTGCCCAACGGGAAGAAATCGAGATTGGCGCCCGCCATGCCGAAGCAGGGAGAGATGCCCGCCTTGACCAGGCTCGGCGGCAGAGCGAACTCGTCGAGGTAGGACCGATGCGATACCAGGAAGATCAGCGTGTGCTTGCGGTCCAGTTTGCGCAGCTCGGCCAATTCCTCCTCATTGGTGATGATGTCGTAGCCGCGGACGAGCCAGGCGGCAATGCGGTGCCAGGCTCGCACGACGGACGGATGGTGGGTGGCGGCCATCTCGCGCACGTATCCGGCGGCCTCGGCCCGGACGGGCGCGGTGTCGCGGCCGAGTTGTGCCGCTAATTGTGTTGTCGCGCTGGAGAATGCGGTCGAATTGAGGAGGGCTACGGTTTCCGGCAGGTCGGTCGGGCGGGACAACGTGGCTTCACCGGTCGGTACCGCGCGCCGGCCCACTACCGTGAGCCGCCGCAGGGCCAGCCCGCTGTTCGTGATGACGGCAGTCAAGCGGCCCATGTCATGCCTCCGCTTCCGTCGCGTTGGCGATCGCTTTGGACCACTGGTGCCCAGCATGGGTACCTGGCCAGTCGTCGAGGGTGTCGACATACAGCTGTCGCGTTCTGGGCAGCCACTCATCGATATCGGATCGCGTCCACCCGGTGGTCGGAACCGGTTGGTGGACAACCACTTCGATGGTGCCGGACTGGGCGGTCACGGCGTTGCGCCACATGATCTCCCCGGCATTGCGGATCACGATCGGCACGATCGGGACACCCGCGTCGACGGCCAGCCGGAACCCGCCCTTTTTGAACGGTCCGACCTGCGGTGTCATCGATCGGGTGCCTTCCGGCGCGATCGCGATCGAGGTGCCCGAACGCAGCTTTTCCACCGCCGGTTGCAAGGCGGCGATAGCCTCGGCGGTGCTGGCGCGATCCACGAACGCGACACCGGCGAGATCGAATATCTGCCCGATGACTGGCATATCGCGCACCTCGGCCTTCATGACCATCGTGTATCCGCGACGGAGCAGTCGTGCCGTGACCAGGGCGTCGATCAGGGTGCTCTGGTGGTTGACGAAGAATACGGCCGGTCGATGTGATCGCAGGTGCACCTCGCCGCGCACCACGACATTGATGTCGCCGAGCCAACCGCCGATATCGCCGAAAAGGGTAGTGGCCAGGTCCATCCCGTTGCGGCGGTTGTTGGTGAGCAAGCCTGCGACGAAACCCGCACCGGCGGTGGCGAAAAGGCTGCCGTACATTGCCGCGGTGCGCAGGGCCGGCAGCGGGTCGAGCATGCCCGGTTTGGTTGCGAAAGCGATGTGTGGCCACCCCTGTTCGGCCGCGTGCCGGGCCAGGCCCGACTGGGGGTTGACGGCATGCGGCTGCCCGACAATCGACAGGAACGGCACATCCTCGTCACCGTTCGCGTATGCGTAGCTGGCGTCGAGATCGATGTCGTGCCGTTGCGCGAATGTCCACACCGCGGCGGATTTGCCGCCACCCCAGAGCGGCCGACCCGAGATCCGGCCGGTCACAACACCTTCGGTGGTTTCGAGTTCCGTGCACAGGACGTACTCGATCCCGAGCGCGTCCGCCATCGGCGCGATTTGCAGCCGGGTGGCCGAGGAGGCGATCACCACGGTGTGGCCGTGATTCTGATGCGCACGCACCAGACGCCACGCATCGTGGAACAGCGTCCCGCCGATCTCTTCGGCGAAGAGTCGCTCACCGAGCTCGCGCAACTCCTGCTCGGTCCGGCCCGCCCAGCCGTGCACACCGCGCTCGATGAGGTCGGTGAAGCCCACCTCGTCGAGCGGACCCCTCAGTGCGGCAAGGAATGTACGGACGAGTTCCTCGGGTCCGATCTCGAAATTCTTGGCCCGATGGGCATACAGCGCCTGCGCGGAGTAGCCGTCTATCAGGGTGCCGTCGAAATCGAAGATCGCTGCGACCTTCGGGCCGGACGGGCCGGATCTGATGCTTGCGACGACGTCATCGACCGAGGCCATGGTGACTCCTTGTCTCCACCAAGTGAACGAAAAGCCCCGCGCCGATGCAGGTCATGTACTGGGAAAACGATAACACGAAACTTTGGTCACATACTGTTGGATATCCAACAATCTGATCCTATAGTTTGAGCGAGCGCAGGCCGGGAAGGTGTGGTGATGATGCACAGACAGCCCAGGGTCGCCGTCCTCGGCGCGGGCTCATGGGGGACCGCCGTCGCGGCGATCGTGGCAAGGAGTGCGCCGACGATATTGTGGGCCCGCTCGGCCGAAGTGGCCGCCGAGGTCAACACGCACTCGCGCAACAGCCGATATGTCGGCGATACCGCGTTGCCGCCGGATCTGCGCGCGACGTCCTCGCTCGCGGAGGCCGTCACCGATGCGGACGCGATCGTGATCGGTGTGCCCTCGCACGGGTTTCGGCGGGCCGTCGAGTCGGCGGCGCCGTTCGTGCGGCCGTGGGTGCCGATCGTCAGCCTGGTCAAGGGTCTCGAAGAGGGGACCGAGTTGCGGATGACCGAGATCGTCGGCGAACTGCTGCCCGGCCATCCGGCCGGAGTGCTCGCCGGTCCCAATATCGCCTGTGAAATCCTCGCAGGGTATTCGGCGGCGGCGACCATCGCCATGCCCGACCAGGCATCGGCGGCGAGGCTGGCCGAGTTGTTCCGCACGTCCCGCTATCGCATCTACTCGAGTACCGATGTGGTCGGCGTGGAACTGTGCGGCGCGCTGAAGAACGTCTTCGCCATCGCGGCGGGCATGGGCGACGGGGCGGGCGCCGGTTGCAATACGAAGGCGATGGTGATCACGCGCGCGCTGCGCGAGATGAGCAGATTGGGCGAGGCGCTCGGCGGCGATCCAGCGACCTTCGGCGGCCTCGCTGGCAACGGCGATCTCATCGTTACGTGCATCAGCCCCGTCAGCCGCAACCGCCGGGTCGGCGAGGCGCTCGGGCGCGGTCGGACGATCGAGGAGGTGCTCGCGGGGATGTCGCGGGTTGCCGAGGGCGTGCGGGCCGCCGGGGTGGTGCGCGGTCTGGCCGAGCGCGCCGGAGTCGAGATGCCGATCGCTCGCGAGGTCGACGCGGTCATCAACCACGGCGCGGCGGCCGCGGTGGCCTACCGGGGGCTGCTGCGAGCCGCACCCGGTCACGAATTGAACGGGAAAGGCTGGTAATTCCATGCCCACAGCAAACGATGCCCTGTCCTCCTGGGGTGGGCCACCCGATTTGAGTGCTTGGGAGGCGCTCATGTGGCGCGCCGAGGGCGACCAGCGCACCCGATCGGCGGGTGTGGTGATCGAGTTTCTCGATGCCGAACCCGACTGGGAGCGAATGGTTCTCGCGCACAGGCGGCTGACCCGGCGGATTCCGCGCTTGCGCGAACGCGTCGTGGAACCGCTGGTGCCGCTGGTATCGCCCGCGTGGTCCGAGGATCCGGATTTCGATCTCGAATACCACTTGCAGCATGTGCGCGCACCCCGTACGGGCGCTCTCGACGAGCTGTACGAACTGGCGGCGACCTTCGCGGCGCGGCCGCTCGATCCGAGTCGGCCGCCCTGGGAGGCGGTGCTGGTGGGTGGTCTGGCGCACGGCCGGGCCGCCTACCTGCTCAAGCTGCACCACAGCCTTTGCGACGGTCTCGGCATGCTCCAATTGCTGAATCTCACACACGGCCACGGCCCGCAACCACAGGAGTTCGACAGCACATCGATGCCGACTCCGCGTCGCCGCGAGTCACCCACCGGACTGCTCGTCAATCGGCTGAGTATGCAGTTGGTCACCGCTCCAGGCGAATTGCTGCGGCGCTCCGCCGATGCCGTCGGTCGCCTCGTCGCCGATCCGATCGGTACGACAACGGGGGCCATGCGGTTCGGGAACTCTTTGCGCCGCGTCCTGACGCCACCGGAGGCCGGGCGCTCGCCGGTATTGCGCGACGGCGGAACGGGTTACCGAATCCTTACCCACACGGTGCCGCTCGATGCGCTCAAGGCGGCCGGTAAGTCCGCCGCAGGATCGGTGAACGATGCCTTCCTGGCGGCGCTACTCGGTGCGGTCCGGCGCTATCACGAGCATGTCGGCGTTGTGGTCGAGCACATTCCCATGGCGATACCCGTCAGTCTGCGCACCGATCATGATCCATTGGGCGGCAACCGATTCGCCGGTGCGCGGTTCTCCGCGCCGGTGGGTGAGCCCGATCCGCGGGTGCGGATCAGGAAGATACACGGCGTCATCGCCGAGGCGCGCGCCGAACCCGCGATCGGATTCCTCGACCTCATCGCGCCGATCCTGAGCCGCCTGCCCGGTCCGGTGCTCACCGAGATCGCCGGCGATATGACCGGCGGATCGGACCTGCAGGCATCCAATATGGGCGGGATCGACCGCACGCTCTATCTCGCCGGAACTCGGGTCTCCCACGTCTACCCGATCGGTCCACGCCCGGGCGTCGCTGCCATGGTGACGATGGTGTCCTACGAGGGAACCTGTTGTGTCGGAGTGAATCTCGATCCGGATGCGATATCCGATATCACCGCGTTCGCGAGGTGTCTGCGCGAGGGCTTCGATGAGGTGCTCGCGCTGGCGGATTGACGCGGCAGCCTCGGGAGCCGAGGATCCCTCGTCTGGATGATGGATGTCCTCCTCAGGGATAGCGTGCGGCTATGACCGACGCCATAGGTTCGATCGCACGGAGTTCACCGACTGAACCACCTTGATGGACAAGCACTTCGGATGGAGCGTCCAATGCCGACACAGCCGATCGATCATCCCCTGAACCTCACGATGCAAGCCATCCTGACCTACGGCAGCTGGGGGCTCACCCTGGTCTTGCTCGCGCTCGCAGTCCGGATGGGGCTGCGGGAGCGGACACCGTTCTACGTGCTGATGGTGCTTGCTTCGATGGTGGCCGCGTTCGCCGAGCCGCTCTACGACGCCGGAATGAGTCTGTACTTCTACTCGACCGACGGCATGTTCACCCATTTCACGGCATTCGGTGTGCCACAGCCGATTTGGACACACAGCGGCTACGCGGTGCTGTACGCGAGCGCCGCGATATATATCGCGCGGGCAATCGGACGCGGCACACTGACAGCCCGTGGTCTGTATGCCTTCGCGGGTATCGAGTTGGCCATGTCATCGGTGTTCGAGATGGTCGGCATCAACGGTGGCGCCTACGAATACTGGGGTCCGCATGCGTTCCGGATCTTCCAGTACCCGCTGGTCATCGGCGTACTGGAGGCGGCGCAGGTGGTCTGTTTCGCGGTCGTGGCGGCGATACTGCGCGACCGGGCGACGCGGCCCCGCCACCTACTCGGGCTGTTTCTACTCTTTCCCTGCACGTTCTTCATGGCCAACTTCGGCGCCGGTGCGCCCGTGATCATCGCACTGCACCTGGAGCGGCACTCGTCGGCACTCGTCGCGCTCGCCTCAGTTCTCAGCATCTTCGCTGCGTTGGTCCTGATTCACACTGCCGCACAATGCATTCCGGTTGTGATCGGCCGAGGTCGATCCGAGCCGGTGGTGGTGGCCGGTCAGCGCGACGGTGTCGGTGTATGAGCCGGATCGTGCAGGTCGTCGATGATCGTGCGCCGCACCGACTCGTCCAGCGGGTAGGGCGTGTAGAGCGTGAATCGGTCGACAATGTCGGCGAATCGGCGCATGATCTCGGTGCCGATCACGCCGGGCTCGCCGACCACGGCGAAGGTGTTCAGGACGGTGTCGTCGATCAGTGTCGTCATCGTGGACCACGCACCGGCTTTGGACAGGCGATGCAGTTCGGTATGCAGATCACCCCACCCGTGCAGTTCCAGCACGGGGCGGTAGGCGGGAGTGGCTCCGTAGAAGGCGATCTGCTTGCGCACCGCGGTCATCGCTTGCTCGAATGCCTGATCGGTCGCACCGGTAACGAGTAATCCGGGGTAGCTGACGGTGAAGTCGCCGCGGGCGCGCTCCGATTGATTCAGTCCCGATTCGATCAGCGGAATCGTCGCCTCGCGCAGGTATCGCTCGGTCGTGAAGCCGTGCAGGATCAGACCGTCGGCGACCTCGGCGGCGACCCGGGTCATCTTCGGCCCGACCGCGGCGAGCAGGACCGGCGGCGAGCCCCACGGATTCGGCTCGGGACGGAACATCGGCGTCATCAGCGTGTGCTGATAGAAGTCGCCGCGAAAGTCGAGTTTCTCGTCGAGCTGCCAGCTGCGCCAGATGGCGCGCAGCGCCGAGATGAATTCGCGCATCCGGTCCGCGGGCGCCGACCACGGCATGCTGAACCGGCGGACGATATGGGCCTCGATCTGGGAGCCGAGGCCGAGGATGAATCGCCCGGAACTGAAGGCGTGCAGGTCGTTGGCCACCGTGGCCGTGGTCATGGGGTTGCGCGCGAAGGCTACGGCGACGGCTGTGCCCAACTGGAGCCGCGAGGATCGCTGGGCGGCGGCGAGCAGTGGCAGGAAGGGGTCCCGGCCCACCTCGGTCGACCAGACGCCGTCGTAGCCCAGGCGATCGGCGAATCCGACCTGATCGTCGATGACGGCCAGATCGCCGCCACCCGTGCCATCGATCGATCCGCCGATATTCGCGTCCACCTGCATCGCAACAACCTCCCACTGCCATGACCGTCAGCTCTGACTGTACCTCTGTGTCGGGTCGTACTATCAAGGCATGACCGCCAGTCGAGCCGAGAGCTATCTGCAACAGCAGGAGCAGCGCACCCGGGCCAGCCGTCAGCAGATTCTCGACGCCGCAGTGCAATGTCTCGTCGAATTCGGCTACGCCGGGGCCTCGACGCTGCGGATTCAGGAGTTGGCGGGGATCTCGCGCGGCCGCCTGCTGCATCACTTCCCGTCCCGTGACGAGCTGCTCGTGGGGGCCGTGCAACATCTGGCCGCCAGCCGGGTCGCGGAATTGCGCGAGGAGGTCGGAGCGAGGATCGCCGCGGCCGATGATGATCCGGCGCGCGTCGACGAGGCCATCGCACATATGTGGACGAACTACCATCAGCCCTTCTTCTGGGCGTCCATCGAACTGTGGGTGGCGGCGCGGCACAACGCGGCATTGCGCGATGCGCTACGGCCCGCGGAGCGTAATCTGCAGAGCGCGATCCGCGAAACGGTCGATGCCATGTTCGGCCCGGTACTGGCGGCGCGGCCGCGCTATCGGCAAACCGTCGACATTCTGATGTCCAGTATGCGCGGCGCTTCGCTGGCCTACGGCTTCGATCCACGTCGGCCGGGCCGGGATCCGCACCTGGCCCAATGGCGCGAGATGGCACGCGCATTGCTGGCCGAGTGACTCCCGCGCGGGCTTCGGCAGTCAACTCTGACTTGAGCGACAGTCAGGGTTGACTCCAGGTGTGATCTGGGGCACGCTCTAATTACGGCGCATCGACGATGTGAGCGCCGGATGGCTCGTGAGGAGGCCCCCATGTATCCGGGCGCATACGTTGAGCGGACACCCGATCGACCTGCGGTGATCATGTCGGATACCGGCGAGACGCTGACCTTCGCCGAGCTGGAGGACCGATCGACCAGGCTGGCCCGCCTGCTCTATGACCGGGGGCTGCGCCGCGGCGACAACTTCGCCCTGCTCTCGGAGAACAGTCCGCGCTACTACGAGGCCTACTGGGCCGCCCAGCGCAGCGGCCTCTATGTCACCGCGATCAACCACAATCTCAACCCGGACGAGATCGCCTACATCGTGAACGATTGTGGCGCACGGGTTTTGCTGGTCTCCGCCGAGAAGTCCGTGGCGGCGGAGGTGATTGTCGACCTGACGCCCAAGGTGGAGGGGCGGCTGGCATTCAACGGCGCGGTGCCCGGCCACGCCGACTTCGAGACGGAATTGGCTGCGACCGAGGCGATTCCGGTGCCGGACGACCGGGTGGGCGGCGACATGCTGTACTCGTCCGGAACCACCGGACTGCCGAAGGCGATCAAACAGCCGCTGCCCGAGCGTCGCCTCGGCGAGCCGGGCGATCCGTACGTCGCGGTCTTCGGCAAGATGTACGGATTCGACGAGCAGACCGTATACCTCTGTCCCGCACCGCTTTACCATGCCGCACCGTTCCGGTTCGGCGGCTGGGTGCACGCGCTCGGCGGCACCGTCGTCGTCCTGCCCCGCTTCGATCCGGTCGCGGCGCTGCGGGCCATCGAGCAGTACCGTGTCACGCACAGTCAATGGGTGCCGACGATGTTCGTCCGGATGCTGAAACTCCCCGATACGGACCGCAATCGCTTCGACCTCACCAGCCTGCGTGTCGCCATTCACGCGGCAGCACCGTGTCCGATCGAGGTCAAGCAGGCGATGATCGACTGGTGGGGCCCGATCCTGCACGAGTACTACGCCAGCACCGAGGGGATGGGGATCACGCTCATCGATTCCCCGCAATGGCTGAACAAGCCGGGCTCGGTCGGCAAGGCGGGCATGGGCATTCTGCACATCTGCGACGACGACGGCAAAGAGGTTCCGGTGGGGGAGGTGGGCACGATCTATTTCGAACGCGAAACCCTGCCCTTCACATATCACAACGATCCGGAGAAGACGAAGTCTGCGCAGCATCCCGAACATCCGAACTGGACCACCAGCGGTGATATCGGGCGGGTCGACGACAACGGCTACCTCTACCTGACCGACCGCAAGGCGTTCATGATCATCTCCGGTGGTGTGAACATCTATCCACAAGAGATCGAGAACGTACTCACGTTGCACCCCAAGGTATTCGACATCGCGGTGATCGGCGTCCCCGATCCGGAGTTCGGCGAGCAGGTGAAAGGTGTCGTACAGCCTGCCCCCGGCGTCGCCCAGGGCCCCGAACTCGAGGCCGAACTGATCGGATTCGTGCGCGACCGCATCGCGCATTTCAAGGTGCCGCGCAGCATCGACTTCGTGACCGAGCTGCCGAGAACACCTACCGGCAAGCTGCAAAAGGCCAAGCTCCGCGCCCAGTATCTCTAGTCGAGGATGTCGAATGTCTTACCAACAGTTCACCTGTCCCGTCAGCGACGACCTCGGGCTTGCCGGGTACCGATGGGATCCGCAAGGCCGGGCGATCGGCGCGATCGTGCTGATCCACGGTATGGGTGAGCATGCCCTGCGCTATGCGGAGACGGCCGAGGCACTGGCCGGAGCCGGATTTGTCGTCTTCGCGTATGACCATCGCGGGCACGGCGCCTCGGTAGTCTCCGGGACCGAGCGCGGCGACCTCGGGCCCGGCGGTTGGTCCGCGCTGGTCGCCGATATCGGTGCCGTGGTCGACAAGGTCCGGGCCGACCATCCGGATATTCCGCTCGTTTTGGTCGCACACAGCATGGGTTCGTTCGCGACCCAGCAGTTCCTGCTCGACAACAGCGGACGCGTCGACGCTGTCGCGATGACCGGAACCGCCGCGCTCGACATGCTGGAGCCCGCGCTCGATTTGGAGCAGGACCTGGACTTGGCGATGTTCAATGCGCCGTTCGTGCCCGCGCGCACCGATTTCGACTGGTTGACACGCGACGAGGCGATCGTCGACGCGTATCTCGTGGATCCCCTGTGCGGCTTCGGGGTCGACCGCGCCTCGACCAGGGAGATGTTCGCTGCCGCACGACGGCTCGGTGATGCCGAGGAAGTGGCGAAGATTCGCTCGAACCTGCCGATCTATATCGCGGTCGGCTCGAAGGATCCGGTGAACGCGGACATGCTCTTGGTCAACGTTCTCCTCCAGCGGCTGCGCGACGCGGGCATCGAAGACCTCACATTCCATAACTATCCCGACGCACGACACGAGCTGTTCAACGAGACCAACCGTGCGGATGTCGTATCGGATCTACTGGACTGGCTCGGTCGCGCGGTCACACCGGCCCATCGCGCGGCCGCCCGCGTCGAGCGGTGAGCGTCCGGATCGGCTGCCCTGCGAGACAACGGATTTCGAAGGCGCTGGCATTGGGCGCACTTGCGACGCTGATGTTCTCTTCGCCAGCGGAGGCCGAGCCCGCACCGGTCCAGGGCAATTGGTCGGCGGCCATGGCCTACTCGCTTATGTTTCCCTCGGTCATTCCATTAGGGCTGAACGACTTTTCGTGCACACCCGCGACAGCGCACCCGAACCCGGTGGTGCTCGTGAACGGGGCATTCGAGAGCACCTACGCCAACTGGTCGCTGCTCGCCCCGCAGCTCAGGAGTGAGGGATACTGCGTCTTCGGACTCGACTACGGGAATACCGGCGGTCTGCACCAGACGGGCGAATTGCGTGGATCCGCACGGGAAGTCGCCGAATTCGTCGACAAGGTGCGTGCGGCAACCGGAGCGGACAAGGTGGATCTGGTTGGCCATTCGGAAGGCGGATTGGTCTCGCTGTACTTCATCAACCGGCTCGGCGGCGCCGACAAGGTCGCCACCATGATCGGGCTCGCGCCATTTCCCAACGGGCTCAGCGCCTATGGCCTGCTGAACGCGATCGCGGTGAATCCGGCGCTGCGCGATGCGGTCGACTCCATGGTTCCCGCGGTGGCGGATGGCACAGCAGGCTCGGACTTCGTGACGGAGACGGCGTCCGGCGGAATGATCCGACCGGAGGTGAACTATCTGACTATCAGCTCACGAATGGATATGGTGGTCGAGGTGGCCGAGTCACGACTGCCCGCGGCGCCGAACGTGACAAACCTGGTCATCCAAGATCTCTGCCCGGCCGACCTGGCCGACCACAACGAACTCTCCTACGACGAGAACGTGCAACGCCTGATTCGCAACGCCTTGGACCCTGGTCACGCGAACGCCCCCGAATGCCGTCCGGTATTGCCGTTCGTCCACCAGAGTCCGTCGTAGGCGATCACACTCCGAGCACATCCCGGGCCGCCTGCGCGAGCAGCTGACGCAACCGCTCCTCGGGCAGACCGGTGTTGTGGAACAGCGTCGACTGGATCGCGCCGATCGCGGCATGCACGACCGCCCGCGCGTCCGCGTCGGTGAGATCGTCGCGCAATTCGTCGAGCAGATGCACCCATTCCTCGATGTACATTCGCTGCTTGCGCCGGAGCCTGCGGCTGTCGTCCTCGGGTAGATTGTTGATCTCGTTGTGGTAGACCTGCGCCAGTTCGCGATCGGCCACCACGAACTCGACTTGGCCGTCGATCAGGCGATTGAGCGCCAGCTTCAGATCCTGCTCCGACTCCACGATCCGGTGCTCATCGCGCAGCAGATTGTCGATCGCATGGTCGAACAGCGCGACCAACACCGCGGACTTGCTGCCGAAGTGGCGGTAGATGCCGGACCCGGTGATCCCCGCCGCGCCGCCGATATCCGACATCGACACGGCATGAAAACCCTTGCGGGCGACCAGGTCCGCCGCCGCGTTGAGGATTCGGTCCTTGCGCGCGGGGTCTCGGACGCGAGTCGGTGGCTCGGTCTCGGCGGTTGTCTGCTCGCTGATGGTCCGACCTCCGGGTGTGCGCGACAGTTACATCGATGTTAGTGGCAATTGACTAATTAGGGAATCATAGCCGATCAACGGCCCGTAGCGCAGCCTCTACCTGCTAAAATCGTGAGCGACAAGCAGATGTGCCGCACATAGTAATCGGCGAGTAACAACTCGTGGCGGCGTATGCATGGTCGGCCGTCCCCCGATGACGTGCGGCGAGCGCGCTACGAATTCGACCGCGCGAAGAGATCGGATGTTCACCCAGTGCCGATAGTGCAGGATATCGCGGACAATTGGACCGTCTACGCGATGATGCCGCTGGTGGCCGCCTTGATCGGCTACGTCACCAAACTCGTGGCGGTGGAAATGATGTTCCGCCCGATCGAATTCCTCGGCATCCCACCGTATCTCGGCTGGCAGGGCGTCATTCCGCGAAACGCCGCCCGGATGGGCGCGGCCTCGGTGGACCTGATGCTCGGTAAGCTGCTCGACCCACAGGAAATCATCGAGCGCATCGACCTGGACGATCTGATGAAGCGCCTCGCCGATCCGATGCACACGATGGTCGCCGAGGTCACCCGGGAATTGATGAACGCACTGCAGCCGACCCTGTGGCAGGCGCTGCCAGAGGTCGTGCAGAACCGGGTGATCGGGCGGGTCGAGGCCGCGGTGCCCGGGATGCTCGACACCTATATCGCGGACCTGCGCGCCAATGTCGATGTCGTGCTGGACATCCGGATGCTCGCCATCAAGGCGCTGATCAGAGATAAAACGTTGCTGGTCAAGATGATTCGGACGATCGGAAGCAATGAGATGCGATTCATCGTCCGGGTGGGCATCCCGTTCGGCTTCGTTCTCGGCATCGTGCAGGCGGGCGCCTGGGCCGCCACTCATTCACCGCTGATCATGCCGTCGTTCGGCGCTGTCACCGGTTTCACCACCGACTGGCTGGCCTTGCAGATGATCTTCCGCCCGGTCCGTCCCACGCGCTACCTCGGCATATTCACCTGGCAGGGCCTGTTCATCAAACGCCGCGACGAGGTGACCAGGGACTACACCAGGCTGATCGCCGAGGAACTCCTCACCCCGGCCAATGTCCTCGAAGAGCTCATCACCGGCCCGAATTCGGACCGCTTCTTGTCGATGCTGGACCACGAGATCCAGGATGCGATCGACGCGCAAGCCGGTCCGGCCAAAACCCTCATGCAGATCGCCCTCGGCACCCGCTACTCCGAACTCAAGCGCATCGCCGCCGACACCGCGGTGCGCCGAATGCTCGAACGCACCGACGAATTCGCCGACTACGCCACAGCGGCCATGAACCTGCCGGAGTTCCTGGCGGACAAGATGAAACTCATGACCGACGCGGAATTCGAAGGTCTACTACGCCCCGCATTCAAACAAGACGAATGGAAACTGATCACCGCCGGAGCCGTCCTGGGCCTAGTGATCGGCGAAGTACAACTGCACCTCTTACTGACCTGATGGCCGTGTGTATTTCGAATTCCCGCTGGCCGTCATCGCGGCGATGCGCCGTTTGATCGGAGTGCAGGGCGGCTGGACGAATCTCAGGGCGTCGAAGACGAAGAGCGGCTTGCGCAGCACCGGTTTGCGATGACTGAACGCGCTGACGGAGTATTCACTGTGATAGGCGCCCATGCCGCTGCCGCCGACACCACCGAACGGAAGGCTGGGGACGCCCGCCTGGAGGAAGGTGACGTCCACGCCGACATCGCCTGCCGAAGTCCGGTTCACGAACAGTTCCCGCGTGGCTGCGGACGCGTCGAATATATACATCGCCAGCGGCTTGTCCCCGGCACTGATGTAGTCGACTGCCGCCTGCGCCGATTCGACGGGCCCGATGGGCCCGAAGATCTCCTCTTCCAGCACTGCCAGGTTTCCGTGGCTCGTCGCGCTCGGCTCGTCCACATGCAGGATCGGCCGCGGTAATCGCAGGCGATCAGTCTGACCCGCCGGCTGAGCCGGATCGAAAGCGCTGGAACACGATGCCATCGTCCCTGGTGCCACAGCGGCGATAAGGCCGAAGCCGCAGTGGCACCAGGGGTGTCGCGTCGGCGCAACACCCAGGGTCAGCGGGTAACCATGAGTTTGCGAACGCCATAGTTGGTGCCGGTGAAGTCCATCGGGACTTCTTCGAGCGGGGTGGCCAGGCGCAGGTTCGGGAAGCGCTGGAAGAGTTTGGGCAGGACGGTCTTCAGCTCGGCACGGGCGACGTTCTGGCCGAGGCAGGCGTGGACGCCGTAGCCGAAGCCCATGTGGCGGGCCATCTTGCGGTCGATGTCGAGGGTGTCGGGGTCCTGGAAGGCGCGCGGGTCGCGGTTGGCGGCGTTCATGGCAACCACGACCAGGTCGCCCTTCTTGATCTGAGCGCCACCGATCTCGAGGTCTTCGGTGGCCACCCGGCCGAGGCCGAACTGGACGATGGTGAGGTAGCGCATCAGCTCCTCGACCGTGTTGCCGATCTTCTCCGGGTGCTCGATGAGGTCTTTGCGCTGCTGGTCGTGGGTGAGCAGGGTCAGCGTGGACAGGCCCATCATGGCGGCCGTGGTGTCGTGCCCGGCGAACAGCAGCAGCACTCCCAAGCCGATGAGCTGTCGTTCGGTCAGCATCGCGTCCTCGCCCTCGGCCTTGTTGATCAGCTCGGCGAGGATGCCGTCGGTGGAGCCGGTGCGGCGCTTGTCGGCAACCAGCCCGGTGATGTAGTCGATCAGCCAGTGGGCGCCCTTGTCGCGCACCTCACGGGGCTTGCCCATGTCCATCAGATCCACGGTGGCTTCGTGGAAGCCGTCGCGATCCGCGTAGGGAACGCCGAGCAGCTCGCAGATCACCAAGCACGGGATGGGCAGCGACATGGCCTCGACGAAGTCGAAGGTCTCGGGTCCCTCGGCGATCGCGTCCAGGTGCTCATCGACGATCTTGTCGATATAAGGCTGGAGCTTGGCCTGGACTGCCTTGGGAGTGAATCGGGCGGTCAGCAGCCGCCGATAGGCGCCGTGGTCGGGCTCGTCCATGTGTACGAATCCGGCGTCGAACGGAGAGTCCTCGCCGGGCTCGGAGACCTCGCCTTCAGGAGTGTCGTGCCGGGGGCGCAGCGCGGTCAGGCGGGGATCGGTGAAGACCGCGCTGCCTTCCTCGAACCGGGTGACCATCCAGCCGGTCAGGCCGTTGGGAAAGCGTACGTTGACGACCGGCTGATTCTCGCGCAGCTGGGTGTACTCCGCGGGCGGGTCGAGGGGGTTGCCGGGGTCACGGGTGACGGGCTGGTCGATGAGGTTCTCGGTCATTTCTGCTCCTTCGGGTCGGTGTGGGCATCGATGGCGGCGGTGATGCCGGCGTGGGTCGCGGTGGCTTTGCACCAGCCGGTGTATGTGGCGAGGTGGAGAGCGGCCTCACGCAGCTGGTCGGGGGTCAGCTCGCTGTTGACCAGGCCGCCGCCGGCGATTATCTGGATGAGTTCGGCGCGGCCGACGGTGGCGGCGACGCCGAGGGTGAGCAGCCTGCGGTCCCGAACCGACAGGCCGGGACGGGCCCAGACCTGGGCGAAGAGGTAGTCGATGGTCTGGTCCAGGAACGGGTCGCTGCTCCCTTGGACGCCCGCGCTAAAGCCGGGACCGTAGACCTGGTCCATCATCTGAAGGCCGAACTGGTGCAGGTCGTCCGGCTTGGCGGGGGCGGTCTCCTGGTCCAGCTGCAGAGTCTGCTGGGCCCGGGTGTGGGCGACCTCGACCAGCGGAACTTCGACACCGAGGGTGGCGGCCAGATCGCGGGCGGCAGCCAGGTCCTTGGTCATCAGCGGCTCGATCTTGCGGCCCATCGCTTCGGGCAGGTTCCCTTCGGGGTCCTGCGAGCGCAGCAGCTGGAGCAGGGTGCGGCCCTCGGGGTCGGCGGTGTCGATGACCTCGGCGAGCCGCGCGGTGTCCACGCCCGCGGCGCGGGCCAGGGCGCCCGCCTCGGCGACGGTGCGCCAACTGCCGTAGGTGATGACATTGCGGGCGATCTTGGTGGCCATGCCGGCACCGAGCGGGCCACAATGTACGACCTTTTTGGCCCAATCGTCCAGCACCGGCCGTGCCGCGTCCACGGTGGCCCGGTCGCCACCGACGATGGCGACCATAGCGTTCTCGGCCGCCTTGTCGCCGGGAGTCACCCCGCAGTCCAGGAAGCCGACGCCGCTGGCGGCGCACAGGGCGGCCAGCTCGTGCACGACCGGCAGCGCGACGGTGGCCTGCAGGACGATCGTCAGCGCCGGGTGGGCGGCGGACAGCAATCCGTTCTCGCCGCCGATGACCTCGCGGGCCTGGTCTGCGTTGACGACCGCGACCATCACCACGTCGCTTTCCTTGGCCACCTCCGCAGGGGAGCCCAGCGGATCGGGGACACCGGACAGATTCGCCGAGGCGTCCGGGCGGACGTCGTAAACTGCCGGGACGCGGCCGCGGCGGGCCAGGCTGACGGCTACCCCGCCGCCGATCATGCCCAGACCGATTACACCGGCCCGGAGGTTCATTTGGTTCGTCATGCCACACTCGCTTCTTCGAAAGGGACTGCTTCGGCGACCGCGTTCCGGTAGGTACGGGTCGCGCGCGGAAGGTTCACGCCGGCAACGCCGCATACTCGGCCGCCCTTGCCGTAGAGCGCGACGAGCTTGCGATCTTCGAGGCTGCCCTCGACGATCCGCACCTGGTCGGCGCCCCGAGTCCGGCCGTAGATCTGGACCTTCAGGTCGTACTGGTCGGACCAGACGTACGGCACCGAGTCGAAGGGGGTCGCATGTTCCGGCCCGGCGAGGATGTTGCGGGCGACAGCCAAACCCTGCTCGGCGGCGTTCGTGCGGTGCTCGATCCGCCTCGGCTCGCCGGTGTGCGGGTGCGGCCAGGAGGCGACGTCGCCGGCCGCCCACACCCCGGAACCGGCGTAGAGGGTGGCGTCGCACTCCACCCCGTTGCCGACCGGGACGCCACTGCCGGTGAGCCACTCCACATTCGGTTGAGCACCGATGCCGACCAGCACCGCGTCGGCGGCGATGGTGCGGCCGTCGGCGAGACGGACCCCGGTGGCCTGCCAGTCGGCGGTAAGAACCTGGTCGACCAGGACACCGGACTCGATGCGTACGCCGTGCTCGACGTGGACAGCGCGGAGCATGGCCCCCAGGTCGTCCCCGAGGGCGTCGCTCATGGGCTGGGCGGTGTCGGTGACGAGGGTGACCTCACAGCCCAGGCCGCGGGCCACGGCGGCGGCCTCGGCGCCGACGAACCCACCACCGACCACCAGCAGGTGCGGCCTCGCGGCCAGGTCCTCGCGCAGGGCGAGAGCGTCCTCCAGGGTGCGCAGAACGTGCACTCCGGCCACCCCCTCGGTACCGCGCAGGCGGCGGGCCCGGGTGCCCGTGGCCACCACCAGGGCGTCGTAGCCGACCCGGCTGCCGTCGGCCAGGCTGATCTCGCCGGCGCGGGTATCCAGGGCGACGGCCGCGCTGCCGAGTCGCAGATCCAGGTCAAGTGTCGTGATGGCCTCGGGGGCGCGCAGTAGTAGGCGCTCGGTGTCCCACTCGCCGGCCAGCAGCTGCTTGGACAGCGGCGGCCGGTCGTAAGGGAGATGCTGTTCCTCGCCGATGAGGGTCAGCCGCCCGGCGTAGCCCGCGCGCCGCACTCCCTCCACGACGCTCAGGCCGGCTGCCGACGCGCCCACGACGGCGATCCGTGACGGGGCGCTCATTCCTCCACCCTGATCGCGGCGGCCGGGCAGACCGCGGCGGCTTGGCGCACATTCTCGTACTGTTCCGCGGCCGGGTTCTCCTCCAGCAGGACGACGATGCCGTCCTCGTCGCGCTGGTCGAAGACGTCGGGGGCGACCAGCACACACTGGCCGGCGCCGCAGCACTTGTCGAAATCGATATCAATCTTCACAGCAATACCTCCGGTGATGCCCTTTCGAGGGCAGGTTGGGACTCGTGACACGGGCGCAAAAGCGGCGCCCAAACTATTTGCAACAATTAATTAACGGTGTTCACTCAGGGTTGCGACTCGGTGCCCGAGAGGCGTCGAGCGCCCTCGAGAGCGGGCCGAAGACCGTTCTGCGGGCAGGCCGGACCAGGCGTCACCCGGACGCGGGACCCGGAACGACGCCACGCTGTAGCGGCCCGCTACGGGTGCACGAGGACCTTGACCTGCGCGTCACCATGGTTGAGCAGTGCCTCATACCCCTGCTGCTGCGCGTCCTCGAGGGAGATACGGCTGGTGACCAAGGCGTCGGGCCTGATGCGACCGTCGCGGATGGCCTCGATGACGCCAGGGAAGTCCGAGGCGTTGTATCCGAAGCTGCCGGTGTAGTTGATCTCGGTGGTCATCAAGGCGTTCGGGTCGAATTCGGCCGGATGGCCGGACGCCACGGTGATGGCGGTTCCACCCTTGGCCAGGACGCCCAACAGCGCTTGGACGGCCGGCGTGCCTGCGCCGGACGCCTCGAAGGAAGCGCGCACGCCCCCGGGGACGGCCGCGTGCACCCGGGCCGCCACATCGTCGCGGGTCGGGTCGAAGACCGCGTCCGCCCCGAATTGGGAGGCGAGGCGTTTACGGGCGGCACTGACCTCACTGACAGCGACGAAGCCCGCCCCCTGCGCTTTGGCGGCCATCAACAGACCCAGGCCGATGGGGCCGGCGCCGATCACAACGGCACTGTCTCCCGGCTGGAGGCCGGATCGTCGCACGGCGTGCCAGGCGACGGAGAGCGGCTCTATGAGCGCGGCGGTCTCGGCGGAGATCCCCTCGGGTATCAGGTGAATGCGGTGGCCGGGGACAACGACGTACTCGGACATCCCGCCGCCACCACCCATGATGCCGACGAATCCGAAGCTCTCGCAGAGGTTGTAGTCACCGCGCAGACAGGCAGGACAGGTCCCATCCGACATCAGCGGCTCCACTGCGACCAGCGCGCCCACCGGCAGATCGGGGACGTCGTCCGCGACGGCGGTGATACGGCCGGAGAACTCGTGGCCCTGCACATGCGGGCCGTGCTCGCCGAACAGCGGGTGGATGTAGTCGTCCGGGACCATTGGGTGGGTGTAGTTGTGCAGGTCGGTGCCACAGATTCCGGCCCACTCGACCTTGATCTTGACGGTGCCCGGGCGCAGTTCGGGCTCGGGCACCTCCTCCAGGCGCAGATCCTTGGCGCCATGGAGCCGGAGTGCACGCATGTCAGCTCCTTCCGTGCGATGGGGCGATCTGCCCCGATGGATAGAACCGTACCATTTATGGCGTCAAGTGACAATAATGTCGCGTATAGACAGAAATGTTAAAGTGGGGAAGTCGACGACAGCGAGGCAACCAGACATGGACGATGGGAATGTGATGACAGCGAGGCAGCCGGACATGGATGGTGGCGATACCGCGCCCGCGACGCCCGTCCGCGGACACCGTCCGGGGCCCGGTCGCCCACGGCTCAGCGAGCGCCGTCGGCGTGCCACCCAGCTGGAGATCGCCTACGAGGCAGTGCGTCTGTTCACGCGCAAGGGCGTCGCAGCGACTTCCGCCGACGAGATCGCCGACGCAGCCGGAATGTCCACCCGGAGCCTGTGGCGCTACTTCCCGACCAAAGAACAGTGCGTCCGGCCACTACTCACCGCAGGCATCGAGGAACTGGTCACACAACTGCGCGAGTGGCCCACCGACCGGCCATTGCTTGAGGCGATGAACGCGGGCCCGACCCGCACTTTCTCCGTCCCGGATGGACAAGAATCGCTGCGGGGACTGATCCGTCTGACGCGGACCGAGCCGGGACTGCGCGCGGTCTGGCTCCAGGGAAACGACGAGGCGACGCGAGAACTCATTCAGATCCTCGCCTCCCGTACCGGTCAGGACCCCGAAAGCCTGCCGATGGTGGTCCAGGGGACGGTGCTCAACGCCGCGCTGACCGGTGCGGTGGAATACTGGGCCTGGAACGAGTCGGAGGTGGCCGGCCACTCCTTCGACGGGGCCATCCGGGAGGCCCTGCGCATCGTTGCCAGCGCGCTGCCCGACAATGCGGCCTAGCTACTTCGACCCCGGGCACGGAATCATGCCGCCATTAGTGGCGTGCACTCGGACCGGCGTGAGTTCCTCGGCGATGGATTGGGTGAATCTCTCGGCGGCGAACTTGGTGGTGCGAGATGCCAAGAATGACAGTCGTTCTCGGGCTCGCGCTTGGGCGAGCAGCCGACCGATCACGGTAGGGCGATGTACTTGGTCTCGAGAAATTCCTCGATGCCTTCGCAACCACTTTCCCGGCCGATGCCAGAGGCTCCGACGCCGCCGAACGGTGCGGCGACATCGGAGACGATCCCGCGGTTGACGCCGACCATCCCGGCCTGCAGCGCCGAAGCAACGCGGCAGGCGCGATTCAGGTTCTCGGTGTAAATGTATGCGGCCAAACCGAATTCGGTGTCATTGGCGATTGCCACGGCTTGATCCTCGTCGTCGAAACCCGAAACGGCGGCGACGGGACCGAAGATTTCCTCGCGCATCACTCGTGCGGCGTGCGGCGCGTCGGACAGTGCCGTCGGTTCATAGAAGTAGCCGTCGCCTGGGCCATACGCGCCACCGGTCATGAGAATGCCGCCGGTGTCCACCGCGTCCTGGACGAGTTCGGCGACGCGAGCCCGGTGTTGCTCGGTGATCAGCGGGCCAACCTGGGTGCCTTCGAGATCTCCTCGGCCCATTTGTCAGCGCTTGCATTCGTGCGGTCAGCTTTTCGGTGAACTCGCCACGGATGGAGTTCTCGACGTTAATCCGGTTCGCGGCGGTACATGCCTGCCCGGTGTTGCGCATCTTGGCCGCCATCGCGCCGTCCACCGCCGCCTCGAGGTCGGCGTCGGCGAAGACGAGAAACGGTGCGTTGCCACCGAGCTCCATCGATGTGCGCAGCACTCGGTCGGCAGCCTTGGCGAGTAACGCTTTACCGCCACCGGTCGAGCCGGTGAAGGTGAGTTTGCGCAGTCGGTCGTCGGCCAGCATCGGGTCGACCAGCGCCGCCGCCGAGGAGGTCGGCAGGATCGACAGCACGCCGCGCGGCAGGCCGGCGTCGCGCAGGATCTCGCCGAGCAGCAGCATGGTCAACGGTGTTTCGGGTGCCGGTTTCACCACGATGGTGCAGCCTGCGGCGAGCGCGGGCGCGATCTTGCGGACAGGATCGGGCGGCGACCCACATGCGATGGTTGTCACCAGATATGTCACCGGCAACAGCCACTGCCGCCGCGGCGCAGTGTCAATGCGCTTTACGCTTGTCCTTGAGTGCTCCCCACGCATGCAGGGATGATCCTCGCTGTATGCAGGCGTCGCGCTGCGCGGTGGTGTGCTGCCCGCGCATGCGGGTGTGATCCGCCCGACTTCTGGACGTGGCGGCGAATCATCTTCTTCGATCTCTGCGCGAGCGATGTCTTGTTGGCCCGCGCAGATTTGACGGACAACGGAGCTGAGAAGCCATCGTGCGGTGTCAGCGACTGGGCAAGGCGATCAGCGTTCCTGCGCGGCCACACGAACGCATTCGCATGCGAGCTGGCGACCTTGACGGCTCGCTTCACGAAGGTCCCAGAGGACATTCAGGCCGCAGTGACTGTTATCGGACGTCGCGACGTCAGTCGCGACGCAGTCCCACTGGACCTTCATAAGACCTGCCGACCTCGGCAGCGCGGATCTCGCTGGCGCGAACCTTTTTGGCGCGGATCTCACTGACGCGAACCTCCTCGGCGCGTACCTCGACGGCGCGTACCTCGTTGATGCGAACCTCAGCGGCGCTACCTATGGCAGTACTACACAATGGCCAAGCGGATTCACACCGCCGTAACCGCACGAACGGCGCTACCATCGTCGCTCGAACATCCTGTAATGCCGCTGGGCGCGCGGACCGAATCGAGCGAGCTGCGTTGCTCCGCGTCCAGAACCGTTGCCGCGCACGGGATCCAACGAGCGGCGAATCTGACACGTTCGAATACTGCCCATTCGCCGCTCAAATGGCCGGATCTCGACCGGTAGGAGCCTTGTGACATGCGGTTTGGAGCAACGCCAAAAGGGGTTCAACCGGTGGCCTGGTGTCGGTCGGTGGTGCGGAGGGGCGCGCCGACGTGGTGTAGGTGCTTCAGCGCCTCGCTGTAAGAGGAGATCAGCCCGGTTTCGTGGTATGGCACGTCGATTTCGGCGCAGTAGTCGCGGACGATCACCTGGGCGTGACGCAGATTCGGCGTCGGCATGCTCGGGAACAAGTGGTGCTCGATCTGATAGTTGAGCCCGCCGAGGGCGAGGTCGATCAACACGCCACCCCGCACGTTACGGGAGGTCAGCACCTGCCTGCGTAGGTAGTCGGGGCGGTCGGCACCGGTCAAGGTTGGCATGCCCTTGTGGTTCGGCGCGAATATGCAGCCCATGTACAGGCCGAACAGCGCTTGGTGGACAGCCAGGAACACGAAGGCTTTGTCGGCGGGCAGAACCACGAACAGTGCGCCCAGATAGGCGGCGAAATGGCCGAAGAGCAGCGCGCCCTCCAATCCGCGGTGCTTGACCGATCGATTTCTGAGCGCACGTACGCCGGCCATATGGAGGTTCAGGCCCTCCAGCATCAGCAGGGGGAAGAACAGGAATGCCTGCGCCCTCCCGATGAGACGAGCCACGCCACGGCTGGCCCGTGCCTGCTGTTGTGACCAGAGGAGAATGTCGGGCGCGACATCGGGGTCGAGTTCCTCGTGGTTCGGGTTGGCGTGATGCCGGGTGTGCTTGTCCTGCCACCAGCCGTAGCCCAGGCCGATGCCGACGTTGCCGACGAGTCTGCCCACGACCTCCGTCGCCCGCCGCAACCGGAAGACTTGGCGGTGCGCGACATCGTGCATGACGAGGGCGACCTGAGCGCACGTCACGGCCATGAACGCCGCGACCATGAGCGTCCACCACGAGTCGCCGATCAGGACGAACACCGCCCAGCCGGCCGCGAAAGCAATCCCGACGAGGCTGAGCCGGACCGCGTAGTAAAGGGGACGCCGGTTCATCAGTCCTGCGTCGGAGACCCGGCGCAACAGACGGGCGTAATCACCGACGCCGCCGCCGCGCCGCGATGATCGTGGAAATGACTCTGAAACCAAGGCCGGTGTCGTCATAGATCTTCCTGAGAGCTGGATCGGCGATGCCACCTTCGCCCGTCCTCGATGCCGGCCGGTCGATGTCGATCGGAGATTTGATTTCAGCGCGAACTGCTCGGTGGGTCGGGGCGGCGGTGACGATTCGAAGCTATCGAGCGGATTCTCGTTCGATGTAGTCCCTTGGTATGACATGGAATCGGACTGCGGTGTGATAGCGGACGCGCACCGCAGACCGAGGGGGCGGGGCGCAGATCCGGACCTCGTACCCGACTGCCCCGTCCGCAACGACATGGTCGAAGACGAGTTCGGGGATTGAGCGCGGTCCGGAAAAGCGCACCACCCTGGCGATAGTCTGCGCGAGTGAGCGGTAATGCCGCATACCGCGCTGTTCTGGCCCGGGCTGGCCGAATAGCGTGTGTCGGTGTGCCTGCTTAGGCCGCTGCCAGCGACGAGAAGATGCAGACGGGTACTTGCGAGCACGGGCCCGTTCGACAACGATTGTGCCGCCGATACCCCGACCTGTGGCGATGCCGTCGGCTAGTCGTCGGGGGAGGCGCGGCGGTTGCGTTTGGTGACGCCGCGCCGTTTCTTCGCGGAGATGCGCCGTTCCTTTGCTCCGCGCGAGGGCTTGGTGGCGCGGCGGACGGGTGGCGGGGCGGCAGCGGCGTCAGCCAGTAACGAGGCCAGGCGTTCGCGGGCGGCCGCGCGGTTCTGCAGCTGTGCGCGTTGCTCCGATGCGGCGATCGTGAGCACCCCGTTGACCAGGCGGGTGGCCAGGCGGTCGAGCATCCGGGTGCGCAGCCACTCCGGCACGGAGGGCGAGTTGGCGAGGTCGAACGACAGCTCTACCCGGCTGTCGGTGGTGTTGACGTGCTGCCCGCCCGGACCGGACGACCGTGAGAACCGCTCGCGTAACTCGGACGCGGGTATCACCAGCACCCGAGTCACGGTCAGGTCCTCTGCCATGATCCGACGCCGCTCTTTCCGATCCGCGAGTCGACTAGGCCACGTCGGTCTAGTTGCGACTGAATGGTGACCTTCTCGTTCACGATAGCGACGACCTTGTCGACGTGTAACAAGCAGGCCGTCCGCACATGCCGCTGGGCGCGCGGTTACGAACGTCCGCATCTGCCGATGTCCGAGCAGCCAGAGCCGTCGATAGACGGAGCCCGTGCGGCTCGCGGGTTCGCCCGTGATGACAGATTGGTCAACCTCCGCGAGCTGATTATGTGGATCGGGGAGCACGCTGGGCCGCCACCTCAACAGGGCCGAGGCCGAGGATGGGACCGGTCGGCGACTGTGGATTCGGGAGGTGATGCCGGTCTGCTGCTCGAGTGTGGCGAATCCATTTGCGATCACCTGCTGCCGCCTGCCGTGCCAACATCGAGATATGACGCAAATCCGTGGAGGCAGAACACCTTTCGACGACATCTATGACCAGCCGGACCCGCGGGGGTTCTTCGGCGGTCTCGGCCGGTTCGACTACCAGACCCCGCAGCATGCCCAACGGGTATTCCGCCGTCTGGCCGCAGCGCGCGCACGATCGGGACCGGTGACGGTGCTGGACCTGTGCTGCTCGTACGGCATCAATGCGGCGTTGCTCAACCACCACCTGACCCTCGCCGACCTGTACGCCCGCTATACCTGCCCGGGGGTGGCCGCGCTGGACACGGCCGAACTGATCGAGTCCGACAAAGACTTCTACGCCGCTCGTCGCCGTGATGATGCCGTGCCGGTGGTCGGGCTGGATATCGCCGCCCCGGCGATCGACTACGCGCTGGCCGTGGGTCTGCTCGACGCCGGCTTCTCCGAGAATCTGGAGACCGACACCGCTTCCGCGGCCCTGCTGCGCGCGGCCGGAGCCGCCGGTTTGATCACCGTGACCGGTGGCGCGAGCTTCCTGACCGCCCGCACCATCCACCAGTTGCTGTACGCCGCAAAGGAGCCGGTGTGGGTCGCCGCGTTCGTGCTGCGCACCGGCTCCTACCAGCCCATCGCCGACGCTCTGGCCGAGCATGGGTTGGTCACCGAGGTCGATTCGGAACGCACGGTCGTTCAACGTCGATTCACCGATCCCGACGAACAGCGCTACGCCGTCGCGGCCGTCGCCGCGACCGGCGCCGACCCCACGGGAAAGGAGGCCGAGGGCTACTACCATGCCGCATTGCATCTGTCCCGGCCTCGGGACCGGACCGTGCCCTACGCCAGCCTCGCCGGGCCCGAAACCAGCTGAGCGATGCCTGGACACGACGCGAGACTCACAAAACCCCGCGGCATCCGCTCACGCCGCTGGCGCGCGCCGAAGCCCGGCTACGGCCTGCGCTCAGGTCGACTCACCAGCGAACGCGCGCACATGCCTGATTACCGGACGTTCGTCCATTCCGTCACCCAGTCCCGATGACCAGCGCACGGCCAGCTGATCGGTCTCGGCAGAACGTCGATCGCGCCTGCTCCGGCTGCCAATAGGCGCATATTGGGAGCTTTACCGTCGTTGGCGCCTGTCCTCGGCACGAACCGATGGGCAAGGGCCCTTTCCTCGATGTCGACAACGATCGGTTCTTGGCACGGCTTCCCCCGCCTGAGCTGGGGATGCTGACCGAGTAGTTGCGTGCCGAGGACGGGTTTCTTAGGAATCGGCTGTGCGCAAAGCTGTTGCAAGGCATGCTTATTGGTGGAGTTGGGGTGCTGGACCTGAGGATCCGGTGCGTGTTCTGATCGCCGCGATGAGCGTTTCCGCGGCAATGTATCACCGCTGTGGCTTGGTTTTCGCGCGCCTAACCACGCCATGGCGCTGACGGCAGTCTATGAACAAGGAGACACCGCTATGTCTGTTGAGCAAGGCTCCGATCCGCAAACCGTTGACGAAGGCACCGCAGAGCCGGGCGTCCTCTACATTCCGCCGGACATGGCCCGGCCCACCCCCGAAGCCATCGAAGCTGGGCACCAAGCCCAAGCCGAACTGGCCCAGATCCAGGGCGATCCACAAGTCGGCGTGGACACGCAGTGGTGGGGATTCCGGATTATACTCAACCCTCTATGGCCACGTACGCGACGTTGCCGGACTGTCCTGTCCGGGCATCCTCGGCGAATTCCTGCCAAGTGGTCGGCACAGCAGAGTCGATGACGGGTTCCTCCAAGTTGACGTCGTAGTCATCTTCGTCCGCCGTCGGGTCCACCTGTTCATCAGCCAATTCGGCCACTTCTTTCGCTCATCAGCCGTCGACGGAACCGATGATAGAACGCACTTTCGAATCGTGCCAGGGTGTCGGTGACAGAATCGGAGCCCAGAAGCTGTGCCGATACATGCAGGCGCGCTGGTTGTCACCAGCCTTCCGGGGCGGCTTGCCGGTGCGTCGAGGGGTCAGTGGTCATCTGCGAGACGGTCGAGCCACTCTCGGAGGAGGTGTTGTTCGGCGGTGGTGAGCGTTGTTTCCTCAGGAAGGTTGGCGCGGAGGGCGCGGGCCGCGCCGGCCGGGCCGGTGTCTTGGATGGCCGGGCGTTCGTTGGTGACCGCGGTGACCATGGCCTCTCGGAGTGCGGTGAGCAGGGCCGGGTCACGGTTGGCTTCCGGGAAGGACAGCCAGGTCAGGACCGCACCCCGGCCGGTGGCGTGAATGATCCCGGCCGCAAGTTGTTCGTCGACACGCAACCAGCCACCCGCGGCGAGGCGACGGACCCGTCCGCGCAGGATTTCCAGTCCGGCCCGGAATGCGGCCGACTCGGTGCCGGCGGGCTCGCTGTACATGAGGGTGTAGAGCGCGGGGTTGGACAGACCGAACTCGACCGCAAGGTCCCACCCGGCCCGGAGGTCTTCGATGGGGTCCACGGGGTCGGGGTCGACGTGTTTGCCGGCGACGAATTTCGCGAAACCGTACTCCGCCACCGCTTCCAGCAGCCCGTCCTTGTCACCGAACAGCCGGTAGATCGCCGGTGGTTGCAACCCTGCCATGTCGGCGACTGCGCGAGTTGTCACCGCATCGCGACCCGCACGCTCCAGCAGGTCGGCGGCGGCTTCGATGACGCGTTGCCGGTGCTGTTCGCGAGTCGACGCCGTGCCGTCGGGTTCGACGGTGGTGTCGTTCCTGTGTGGCGTGGGCGATGTCATGAATCAACGATATAGCTTGACTGTTTCCAGCGGAAGTATCACTGTTAACGCATTAGCGTTTCCGCTGGAATCAGGGAGTAACAGCATGATCATCGTGACCGGAGCCACCGGGCAGCTGGGCCGTCGGATTGTCGAGAGTCTGCTGACGCGAGTGCCCGCCGACCAGGTGGGTGTGAGCGTCCGCGACCCGCGAAAGGCGCAGGACTTGGCCGACCGTGGAGCACGGGTGCGACAGGGCAGCTTCACCGACCCGGACAGCCTGTCCCACGCTTTCGAGGGCGCTAGCCAGGTGCTCCTCGTCTCGGTCGACAAGCTCGGCGCGGAGGCCATCCGACAGCACCGGGCTGCCATCGAAGGAGCCGCCGCCGCAGGCGCACGCCGCATCCTCTACACCAGCCATATGGGTGCCAGCCCGGACTCGCAGTTCGAGCCCTGTCGCGACCACGCCATCGACGAGGAAGTGCTGCAGGCCTGCGGTGTTCCGTTCACCTCGCTCCGCAACGGGTTCTACGCTGCCAGTGCAGTGCGGTTCTTCGGGCGGGCAGCCGAGACCGGAGAGCTCGTGTTGCCCGCGGATGGGGCGGTGAGCTGGACCGCACACGTCGACCTCGCCGACGCGGCCGCGGCGATCCTTACCGAGGAAGGCCGATTCGACGGTCCCACACCGCCATTGACCGCAGCGCAGGCCATCGATTTCGACGAAATTGCCACCCTCGCGGCCACGCTCACGGGCCGAACCATCAAGCGCATCACCGTATCCGACGAGGAATTCCGGCACCAGATGCTGGGCTATGGCGTCCCGGCCGCGCAGGCGGACATGATGGTGGATATCTTCGCCGCTAGCCGGGCCGGTGAATTCGCCACGGTCGACCCGACGTTGGCGCAGTTGATCGGCCGCGAGCCGACCGGTTTCGACGCGGTTCTGCGCGAGGCGCTGTTGGCGAGCTGAGCGCTCGGCGCCCAGGCGGCGAGTCCGGCGTATACGCGGATAGTGGGGTCGAGAGTGTTGCGGTGATTGCCTGAGCCCGCAGGCATGGAAAGACGGCCGGGGAATCGGCGACAGAAGCGATCTGCAATCGGTGACAACTGTCGTGTGACGAAGTGCGATAGTTGGCCCCGAGGTGTCGGGTAGGTTGCCGGCGTGGCATTTCGAGGATCGCTAGTTGGCCACGATGAAGAGCGATAGTTGGCCACTCGGAACTCCAAGCCGGACTCGGGTCTGTCTAGTTAACGGCCCTATCCCACATTCCGCTCTGTCCCGCTTTCGGTGGTGCCGGTTATCCCAGGATGATGTGGTGGAAGTAGGGAAAGCTTGCGCGGCCAACGTGAAAATCGTTGGTGCCGCACGGTGAACGCGGTCTAGGGTGCGCCTGTGACTACCGATGTACGGGGTTCCTACGACGCGCGGTTCGTCGGTGTCGCCCAGGCACTCGTAGCATCGCTGGACGCCGACGATGTCGGCGCGTCGGCAGCGGTGTACGTCGACGGCGAACCCGTGGTCGACATCTGGGGCGGATATGTCGACGTCGAGCGCACCGTGATGTGGGAGGCGGACACCATCGTCAACGTCTGGTCGACGACCAAGACAATGGTGGCATTGTGCGCGCTCATACTGGCCGACCGTGGCGAACTCGATCTGCATGCGCCGGTCGCCAGGTACTGGCCGGAGTTCGCGGCAGCGGGCAAACACGATGTGCTGGTACGGCACCTACTCGGTCACACCGCGGGTCTGCCGGTATGGGACGACCCCGTCGCGGCCGCCGACCTGTACTCCTGGCCGACCGTCACCGCGCGCCTTGCCGGACAGGCTCCCCAATGGGAACCGGGCACCGAAGGGGGTTATCACTCGATCACCTTCGGCTTCCTCGTCGGTGAGGTCATCGCCCGGGTGACCGGACGCAGCGTGGGCACATTCTTCGCCGAGGAAGTGGCCGCGCCATTGGGCGCGGACTTCCACATAGGACTCGCCCCCGAACACGATCACCGCGTCGCCGCGCTCATCCCCGCGCCCGAGGGAGACCGCCCCGAGGGATTCTCGGTCGGAGTGTCCGACGCCAACACTGCGACGTGGCGGCGCGCGGAGATCGCAAGGCCGCGACCGTGTCCTGGAACGGCCGATCCGCTGGGGCATGGGCTATCGCCTCGAGGGTCGCACCTGCTCGTGGGGCGGATGGGGCGGCTCCCTGGTCCTGGTCGATTTCGAGCACCGGATGACGGTGTCGTATGTGATGAACCAGGTGCTGTGGACCGACGACAATATGCGAGCGCTGAGCATCCTGATCGCTGCCTACGATGCACTGACCGCCTGACAGCGGCGCTGCTGTCATCGAAATTCGCACTAAAACCAAGCTGATCAAACGGCAAACGGGACAGCCGCGCAGGGTTTCCCCTGCTCCGGCACCGGATCCCGCTGGGACAGACCAGCCACCACCGCATGTGGGACAGAGCCGAATGTGGGACAGAGCCGTTGTATTTACAGTCCCTCCAGGATGGTTCGATAACGCACCCATACGGCAGCATCGTGCGTTTGTCGTGCCGATGCCGCTCCGTCCTTTGTCGCAGCAGCGAATACGAGTACTCATCGGTCAGCCGAGTCCGGCGGCCTGCTTCGCGGCTAGCTCCAGCTTGGTTCGATGGTGCTGCCACCAGTTCGGGTCGCTGGTGGGCATGTTGTCGTTGTCGGCGAGCAGGCCAGCGGCGCCGTCGACGAGCTCTCGGATGATATCGGCGTGTCCGGCATGCCGGTTGGTTTCGATGGCCACGTGCACCAGGATCTGGTGCAGAGTGACGGTTCGGTGGTCCTCTGACCACCACGGGACCGAGCCTTCGGCGGTGAGGTCGAGACTGTCGATCGTGGCGTCGGCATGTGTCCAGGCCCGACGATAGAACGCGATAATGTCCGCACGCGATTCTTCGGCGGTGGCCCACATGTCGGCAGTGGGATCGGCCTCGAAATCCTGTTTGGTGATGGGTTCGTCGTATGGGCGGCCGAAGGTGTCGCCGAAGTAGCCGAACTCGACGGTGCCGAGGTGTTTGACCAGGCCGAGCAGGTTTGTGCCGGTGGGGGTCATGGGTCGACGCACGTCGTACTCGGACAGGCCATCGAGCTTCCACAGCATGGCTTCGCGGACAACGCGCAGATAGCGGTGCAGGTCCGATTTCGGGTCAGAGCCAGTCATGTCGAGCACTCTGCCAGGGCACCCTGACATTCTCGACCGATCTTCCGGACTCAGCCGTCCGAAAACCGTTGGCGCAGTGATGATGTCATCGCACCGCCATCACGACCACGACCGACCCGACAATTCGATGGTACCCGGTCGACAGACCGAGACTGCTCGGCCGGTTGCGCTGAACAGTGGCCGAATGAACACGCGCCCTTCGGCATTACCGAGCGTGCCCTGAGTCCCAGCCGCCAGCAAGACCTGGGAACCACCATCTGTCGCTGGGGGTCGCACTGACTGCGTGCCGCCTCGAACGCCGCGGCCAACTATCGCTCTGATTGGCCAACTATCGTTCGTCGTCACATGTCGTCTGCAACGCCCTGTGTAATGAGCCATCACCCAGGCGTTTCGAGGTCGTCGGCAGTCGTCTCGTCGAGAGAACCACGTCCGGGATCCCGGTCGCCGGCTGGCCCGGACCTGTGGGTTCGGGCTGAAACCTGGGATCGGTAGGTGGCGCGCGCGGCATCTACTTGCCCCATGACATCTTCTCAACCTCCCACGAACCAACCGCAGTCCGCCGGTTTGGACAAAAAGACCAGCGCGATCCTGTCGTACGCACTGGGGTGGCTCACCGGAATCATCTTCCTGTTCGTGGGAAAGAAAGATCCCGATGTGAAATTCCATGCCTCGCAATCGATCGTCTTCTTCGGGGCGGTCTCGGTGGTCAATATTGTTCTGAGCATCGTTGGCTCGCTCCTCGGAGTCCTGGGGATCATCTTCAGCCTCGCCGGACTCGCAGTCGCGGTCTTCGCGGTCGTCGTCTGGATCATGGCCATGGTCCAGGCGAACAACACCGGCGGTGTCCGCGCGGAGCTTCCCATCGTCGGAAAATTCACTGCCCCATATGCCGATCAGTTGGCCAACTCGGTCAAGTAGCGGCATATTCGAAGTCCCCAGCTGGATTTCGTCATCGAGGATGCTGTCGGCACCCCTGCCTGCGGGCCAGATGCGACAGTCCGAAGATCAACGGCCCGAGGCTATCTCGGGCCGTTGGCGTCCGCGTGGAACGTCCGAGAATGCCGAATGTCGTGCGTTTTCGCGCGGGAGTAAATGGGGTCGAGCGGCGGGGTGTAGGCGATCTAGTATCGCCTGGTGGTGGATGTGGTGAACAGGCAGTGGGTGTTGGGGCGGCGGCCGGTAGGGGCGCTGCGGGACAAGGATTTCGAGTTGAGGAGTGTGCCGGTGCCGGTTCCTGGGTCGGGGGAGGCCTTGATTCGGGTGCATTGGCTGGGGATCGATCCCACCCAGCGGGGCTGGCTCAATGAGGCTGACAACTATATTGACGCCGTGCCGGTCGGCGCGGTGATGCGTGGTAGTGGTGTCGGGCAGGTGGTGCGCTCGAACGATCCGGATTGTCCAGTGGGTAGCTGGGTCGCGGGAATGGTGGGGTGGCAGGACTATGTCGTCTGGTCGGCGGGCGGGTTGTTCGGGTTGAACGTGGTGCCCGACGGTGTGCCGCCTACGTCGATGCTGAGTCTGTTCGGAGCGCCGGGTTTGACCGCGTACTTCGGTATGACCGATATCGGCCGTCCCGAGCCCGGCCAGACGGTGCTGGTTTCGGCGGCGGCCGGTGTCACCGGGTCTATCGCGGGGCAGATCGCAAAGGTTTTGGGCTGCACGGTCATCGGTATCGCCGGCGGCCCGGATAAGTGCTCCTGGATCACCGAGCATGCGGGTCTGGATGCCGCCCTCGACTACAAACACGATGATATCGATGCCTGTTTGACCCGTCTTGCCCCCAACGGCGTCGACGTCTTCTTCGACGGTGTGGGCGGCCGTATCCTCGAGCATGGTTTGGCGCACCTGGCCTGTCGTGCGCGTGTCGTTCTGGCCGGGGCCATCTCTTCGGGGTATCAGGGCGCCGATCCGGCATGTGGGCCGCGGAACTATATGAGGCTGGCGCTGGACCGGGCGCGTATGGAAGGGTTCATCTTCCTCGATTACCTCGACCGTTTTCCGGAAGCCTTCATGGCATTGCGTGACTGGCAGGCCCAGGGAGCGATCACCATTGCCGAGACCGTCAGCAGTGGACTGGAATCCGCGCCGAGCGCGTTGCGTGCCGTCTTCGAGGGTCGTAACCTCGGCAAGCAGCTGGTCAAGATCGCAGAGTCCTGACACATGACGCACACGAGATATGGATGCCTCCGGGTCTCCCGAATGTACTGATCAGCCGCATCCCGCGCTGACCGGACCGGCTGCCTGGCACCTCGGAAGATCAACGGGCTGCGGACATCCGACTCCAGCCGGACGCACGCTATTAGCCGCTTACGGCGCTGATCGGATCGGCCACGGCCTGACACAGCCTGACATGTCAACTGACACCGGCTTCGGTGTTCAGGTACACCACGAGATCGCGGGGCAGGCCGTGGGTGTCGTGCAGGTAGTGGTAGTCGTCGTCGGTCAAGGGTCCGGTGAAACGGCTGTGGGACAAGACCTTTCGTCCGCGCTGGAGCAGCAGATCGAATTTGCGTTCCTCATCGAGCAGGATGGTGCGCACCTCGCGGGAGTGAACAGATTGCCGGAAGTGCCCGAGGGTGTGTTCCACAAGCTCAATCGGCAGGTCGGACAGCGTGCGGGTCGGATCGTCGCGCCACAGCGTGGTCAGGGTGCGGCGGATCAAACGGCGGAGTACATGACCGCGACCGTCCCAGGTGCGCCACGACTCGTGGTCAGGCTCGAGGTGTTCGTCACCGCCGAACACCGTGACGTACATCCGGCCGGGGTCGATGCCGAAGCCGTCGCGCAGCAGTTCAAATCCCCAACGCAGGCTCTGCGGGCCGCCGTAGTCGCCGAGTGACCAGGACCCGAGCATTTCGAACACGGTGAGGTGGGTGTCGTCACCGATCTCCTCGAGATCGGTGGTGCGCAAGCATCGCTGCAGGCTGGTGAGCCGCTGGCCCAGCGGGTGGGGTCGGCCCATCAGATATGGGGTCAACGGGTGCATCCCGGAGGTGGTGAACAGCACCGGATCCCCCGGTGAGGGGATGAGCGATCCGCCCGGCGTGAGTTCATGCCCGCGTTCGCGGAAGAAGTCGAGGAAGGTCTGAACGGTCTGGTCTGTTGTGATCACGGTGGTTGCTCCATCGATGTGAAATCGACCGGAAGCGACCGCACATGGCAAGTCCGGCAACAAGACCGACGCACACCAGCGGACCGTTTCCGGTCGCCGGCATGGGAGAAAGAGGTCAGGCGGCAGCGACCGGCGAGCTGAGAGCTCGTGCGGCCGCGGCAGCGATTCGTGAATTGACCTTCATGGCTGCACGGTAGCAACCAGGCCGTGCGGAGCACGACCGACTATCGGCCGTTTGGTCGACTCACTGAGCTGGGACTCGCCTGTGTCGATCTGGAAGGCTCGGTCAGCGGACGTCTGGGATGGCTTTGTGGATTCGGTGGATCTTCTGTCGCCTCCTTGGTGCTCGTCGAGTGCGGGACCCTACGTGGGTGGGGTCGGCTCGCCTAGTCGAACCTGCTGCACGGCGTGGCGCAGTGCGCTGACGAAGGCCGTGGTCGCGGGCGGATCCGGCGGGTCGCCATAGGTGGCCAGGTAGACGTGCCGCCGGAAGTCGCGAAGGACGCTGGCCTCGATTCCGGGCGCGCGGTGGGTGCGCAGTGCCAGCCCCGGCATGGTGGTCACGCCCATGCCCGCAGCGACCAGTGCCTGCTGGACGATGATGTCGTCGCTGGTGTACGCGATGGGCGGGACGAAGCCCGCCTGGTCGCAGGCCTCGAGGAACTCGCGGCGGCAGTTCTCGCAACCCGCGATCCAGGCGGAGTCGCGGTTGCCTGCCAGTGTCTGGCCGGGTTCGAGGCTGAGCAGGTACATCGGGTCGTCGAACAGATGCGTGACGCGGATGTCGTCCGGGGTCGTGTCGTCGTAGCGGAAGACGATCGCGACGTCGACCTGCCCGGCCCGCAGCAGATCGAGTGCCACGCGCGGGTGGGCCTCGATCAGGTGCAGTTCGATGCCGGGGTGCTCGCGGCGCAGGGTGCCCGCGGCGTGCGGCACCAGCACGGCGAGCGCCGACTGGAAGCCGGCGACCCGGACGCGGCCGGTGCGCAGGCCCACCATCGCGGACAGTTCCGCGGCGGCGGTGTCGACCCGGCCGACGATCTCAGTGGCGCGGCGGGCCAGGTGCTCGCCCTCCGGGGTGAGCCGGATGCCCCGGCCGACCCGTTGGACGAGCCTGGCCCCGGTCTCGGCCTCCAGCCTGGCCAGATGACGGCTGACGGCGGGCTGGGAGTAGTTCAGGTGCTTGGCGGCCTTGGTGACCGAGCCCTGCGCGGCGATCGCCGCGAGAACCCGTAACCGCAGGATATCCAGCATGCATAAAGAATACGCATGAGTTCGCCCAAGTATTGTCATTGGACGAATGAGTCGGCGCACGGGACGCTGAGGGGGACAAACCCGCTCTGCGAAGGAGGACACGGCCATGACCCGCTCACTGGCGACGCTCACCGATCTCGTTGCGGCCGTGCGCCAGGCGGTCGACGTGCGGACCGGCTGGACGGACACCGCGGAACTGGTCGCCGATCAGCTCCGCGCGCACCTGCCCGGCCCCCAGATCCTGACGCCCGATCAGCGTCTCGGCCGACCCGACCGGGTCGCGGGCCACCTGCTGCACGCCGAGCCCGACGGGGCGTTCTCCATGCTCGGCCTGGTCTGGCGCCCCGGGCAGACCACCCGGATCCACGACCACATCACTTGGTGCGTCGTGGGCGTGCTGTCGGGCATCGAGCACGAGGAACTGTTCGACGAAGCGCTCGATCCCATCGGCGCGTGGGACAACCCTCCCGGCGAGGTCAGCGGCTTCGCGCCGCCCGGCGACATCCACCGCATCCGCAACGTCGGCGACGAGACCGCCATCAGCCTGCACATCTACGGCACCGACATCACCCGCGTCGGGTCCAGCGCCCGCCGCTATTACAACTGAGGAGTTCGAACCATGGACCAGCACGCCATCGACGAGGTACTGAACCGCCCACTCAGCCAGGAACTGCTGGCCCGTGATCTGGCCAGGCTGGCCTTCATCGGGTGGGACGGCACCCCGCGGTCGATCCCGATCGGAATTGTCTGGAACGGCACGGAAATCGTCATGTGCACCGCGACGAACGCGCGGAAACTCCCGGCGTTGCGCCGCAATCCCGCGGTCGCGCTGACGATCGACACCGAGTCGCACCCGCCGAAGGTCCTGCTCATCCGCGGCCAAGCGGAGCTGGATGTCGTCGACGGCATCCCGGACGAGTACCTCCAGTGGAACGGCACTTACGAGATGACGCCCGAGCAACGGGCCGAGTGGGAGGAAGGCGTGAAGTCGCTCTACGACGGCATGGTCCGGGTCGTGGTGAAGCCGACCTGGGCCGAGCTGATCGACTTCGAGACAACCCTGCCCACCGCCATCGAGGAGCTCATGCAGCAACAGAAGGAACGCCAGCGCGCCTGAACACGCACACGCGCTGCCGAACCCGGCGGCCGGCCCCGAAAGGAGATCATTATGGACGACACCAACCAGCGAGGCCCCCAACCCGGGCGCGGGACAATCCAGCGGATGGACAACATCGCCATCGTCGTCGACGACCTCGCGGCTGCTACGGCGTTCTTCCTCGCACTGGGACTGGAGCTGGAGGGCGAGGCGACAGTCGAGGGCAGCGCGGTGGATCGCCTCGTCGGGCTCGCGGGAGTCCGATCGGACATCGCGATGATGCGCACCCCGGACGGCCACGGACGGCTCGAGCTGACCAAGTACCAGACGCCGTCGACCCGAGACGGTGACCCGCGCGCTCCGGCGAACACGCTGGGCATGCATCGCATCATGTTCGCCGTCGAAGACATCGACGACATCCTCGACCGCTTGCGGCCACACGGAGCCGAACTCCTCGGCGAGCTGGTGCAGTACGAGAACAGCTACCGGCTCTGCTACCTCCGCGGCCCCGCAGGCATCCTCGTCGCGCTGGCCGAGCGGATCAAGTGACCCGGTGGTGAACGGCCCAGCGCCGGAACGGGGCCATCTCCAGCATCAGGGCGACCCTTCAGCATTCCTGACACCACCCACTGCGGGCGCACCAACACATTCAATGGTCAGACGGAGAGCATCGTCTCGCCGCGAACATCCGCTTCTACCGCGACCCGCGCGTTCACGAACGTCCGCATCTGCCGAAGTCCAGGGCGTTCGCACGAGCGTGTACACGATCTCGGCTGCACCGATGAATTTTGTGTGGATCAGTCGTCGATACCTCTGGATACGCCGACAGCGGTGGGTCAGAGCAGGAGCAAACGATCCGGACGTGATCCGGACGGGTGAGCAGGAGGCGCAGTGAGCGGTACCAGGGTGTTGGTGGCGGGGGCGAGCATCGCGGGGCCCGCGCTGGCCCACTGGCTGGGTCGGCGGGGGGCCGAGGTGACCGTGGTGGAGCGGGCCCCCGAGCTGCGTCCCGGTGGGCAGGCGGTGGACGCGCGCGGGGTTGCCAAGGAGGTCATCCGGCGCATGGGGCTGGACGCGGCGGTGCGTGCGGCGCGCACCGAGACCGCTGGCGCGCACACCGTGGACGTGGACGGGAACGTGCTGGAGACCTACCGCGCCGATGACGACGGTGGTGACGGGTTCATCGCGGAGATCGAGATCCTGCGCGGGGACCTGTCCCAGGTGCTCTACGACGACACTCGGGACGGTGTCGAGTACGTCTTCGGCGACCGGATCGCCGAGCTCACCCAGGACGCGGACGGGGTCGACGTGGCCTTCGCGGGCGGCGACCGGCGGCGTTTCGACCTGGTGGTCGGGGCGGACGGGCTGCACTCGGCGCTGCGAGCGATGGTGTTCGGGCCGCGCGAGCGGTTCGTCCGCCACCTCGGGCACGTGCTGGCCTTCTACAGTGTGCCCAACGAGTTCGGGCTGGACCGCTGGCTGATCGACTACCAGGAGGCCGGGCGCTCCGCCGGCCTGCGGCCAATCCAGGACGCCACCAGGGCGATGGCCATGTTCTCCTTCCCCTCGGCCGACCTCGACGTCGACTACCGCGACGTCGAGGCCCAGAAGCGCCTGCTGCGCGAGCGGATGGCCGGCCTGGGCTGGTTGACCCCGGACATCCTCGCGCACCTGGACGACACCCCGGACTTCTACCTCGACCAGGTCGCCCAGGTGGTGATGGACCGCTGGTCGAGCGGACGGGTGGGGCTGCTCGGGGACGCGGCGTTCAGCTCGTCGCCGATGTCTGGGCAGGGCACCGGGCTGGCCCTGGTCGGTGCCTACCTGCTGGCCGGAGAGCTGGCGGCCGCCGGGTGGGACCCGGAGGCCGGGTTCGCCGGCTACGAGGGGCGGATGCGCTCGTTCGTCGAGGCCAACCAGGAGATCGGCCGGTTGAACGCGCGCAGCCGCGACGTCCCCGGGCCGGACGCCGAGCCGAGCATCGATTTCGACAGCGAATGGTTCACCGAACTGGTCGAGCGCGCGATCAACGGCGTCGAGCTGCCCGACTACGCAGGGGTGCCGGACTCCGGGGCCCCGGCCGGACCGCCGATCACCTCGTCGGGCCAAGCCGTAGGTGTCACAGAACGTCTTTCTATGCCGCATTCAGAGCGTTCAACCGGGTGGCTGAGTAACCCTGAGTCGCGGTAGCCGCAGCCGTCTAACCCGTTGTCGGGCAACGCATCTACTCGCAGGCAATGTCACGGAGTACTGCATGGTCTCGGTGGAGGTGTTCAAGAGCGAGCATCGATGAGGATTTGGGATGCTGCGGCCACTGCGGCTGCCAATGAAGGCGTTTCGGTCGAGCACGCGCTCCTCTTCGCTGCCCATCGCCCCACCTGGCCCGGCGGTCTCGGCGCGGTCAACCCTGTAGGCGGTTGGCGCGGAGGCGCCGCTGAGAGGGTCGCGCGTCCCACGGCACTGCCGCCACGACGGGTTGCGTTTCGAACTCCCGGAAGTTTTGTGCCGTCCGGCGAGGTCTTCGAACGGCACGAAACCCGGTGTTCAAGGAAGCCCCGGACGCACAGCGCGAAGAGCTATCTCGTTGGCAGGCAATCGGAATCGTCAGAGTTCACCCGCCGTGGTAACTCGACACGAAGAATGGCCCGGCTTGATTCTGGCAAATTTACTGCAATAGCTCGTACTCGCCGCTGCGTAGCGCAGCGACACAAAATAAATCCGGCCCCGAGGGGCGACACGGACGAAGTGGTGATCTACCGAGACCGAATCAGGAGGCGGGCTTGGGCTGGTTCAGGTCCCTGATACCGGTGATCGAATTGATGATGTTGAGGATGGCGGAGGTGCCGCCGTCGAGGGCCGAGCTGCCGGAGTCGAGCGTGGCGGAGCCGGAGGACGATCCGGCCGAACCCGAGGATGAGCCGCCGTCGGCCGAACCCGAGCCCGCGGAGCCGGTGGCGGCGGAGTTAGCGGCGGGGTTGGCGGCGGAGGCCACCGCGACCGGGCCGAAGAACAGGGCGGCGGCGGAGATGGTGGCGGCGGCAGCAAAGACCTTGCGAGAGACCATGTACGGAGTTTCCTTTCACAGATGGATAACGACGCCATCACGGCGTACACCACAAATGTTATGAAGAAGAAATCTGAAAATCCACTTCTATTATTGTGGTAATAATCACCGTTAACAATTGGCAAACAGTACATTTTGCGGAGGTAACACAATTTGATCTTCATTCCGCATGCGAATTCGATGATCAAATTCGGTCGATTTCTCCGACGGTGCCGCGTATTGGCGTGCGGCGGACCGGATCTCGTAGCGGACCTTCGATTCCCGGCACCGCGAGACCTCGAGCCGACGACGCGCTCGGGGGCCCGCTGGCATGACGGCGATCCGGCGTTACCGGGCAAGGTGTCACGCCCACACGACAGCGCGACACACTCAGGACCCGATGCCGTCCTGGCCGTATCTCCCATGCCGTGCTCACGGCGGGCATCGGCGAGATCCATCGAGGAAGCGTTCCGGATTACGCGTGCGGGAAGCATGCGCATGATCGAGCAGGATGTGAGGTCCCGGTCGTGGGTTGGTGAGTCAGTTCGTAGAGGACAGGCCGAGGAACCGTTCGGCGTTTCCACGCAGGATCAACTGCGATACGTCGTCGGTGAGGAAGTCGCTCTTGCGTACCACCTCCCCGACCGGTCGTTTCCCGAGTGGGTACGGGTAGTCGCTGCCGACCAAGACCCGGTCTTTTCCAACTGTGTCGACCAGCAGTCGCAGGGCTCGCTCGTCGAAGACGACCGAATCGACGTAGAAGCGGCCCAGGTAGTGTGACGGCGGGTACTTGGAGGTGCCGATCACGTCGTTGCGGCGGTGCCAGGCGTTTTCCATGCGTCCCAGCCAGAACGCGAAGGATCCGCCGCCCGCGAACGCGATCTTGAGTCGGTCGTCGATGCGGTCGAACACCCCACCCAGGACCATGGCCAGGATGGACAGATGTGTCTCGGCCGGCATGGCGGTGAGCCATTGGGCCATCCAGCGATCCAGGCGCGGCGAGTCGGCCATATCCCAGGGATGCACGAAAACCGGGACGTCCAGGGATGCGCAGTGCTGAAGGAAGGTTACGACGCCTGCACTGTCGAGGTCGACGTCGCCGACGTGGTTTCCGATCTCCACGCCTCGATGGCCTTGTTCGAGGCACCGTTCGAGTTCGCGGCAGGCCGCATCGGTGTCCTGTAATGGCACCTGGCAGAACGGGATCAGGCGATCGGGTGCGGGTGCGACGATCTCCAACGCGAGATCGTTGAAGATGCGCGCGATGCGGGTCGCCTCGGCGGGGGATCGCCCGTAGTTGAAGAACACCGGGGTCGGTGAAACCACCTGTGCGTATACGCCGTCGGCGTCCATGTCTCTGAGCCGCCACTCGATGTTCCAGCAGTCGGCCTGGATGCGGCGAAACTCCCGGGTGCCCATCATGATGGAGGCTTCGATCTCGGTGTGGGCCTTGAGCCACGGCGCCTCGGGCCCGGCGTCATCTTGAAGGTCCGGCCATCCGTTGGGCACGTAATGGGTGTGGACGTCGATCATTCCGCTCATGGTTCTCACCCCCGACCGGGGTGCAGCGTTCCGCAGTTCTCACACATGCGGGTTTCGAGGCTGTCATAGAACTTGGTGAACACCGGCGGCAGATCCGCCTCGTGGATCAGCGCGTTGGCACGCTCACGCACCGGAGTGTCGTCCCAGCCGGTATCGAGTGCGTGCCGCGCCGCCCGCACCGCATTGTCCACCAATGTCTGGTCGGCTTCGTGGACCAAACCGAGCACCAGACCGGTCGCGGGGTCGATGTTGTCGAAACAGTAGCCCGGATCAGGTTCGACGAACGTGCCGTCCACGAAGTTGCGGAACCAGCGTTCGGTCGATGTCATGGGTTGATACTTCACTACCAGCACATGCTGGAAAAATGCAAAAACACTCGTGAGGTATGTCTAAATTGCCATACCTTCTGCGGGGACGGCTGGTTGCGGCGGGCAATAGCTTAACTGTGACTAGAAAAATGATTACATCATATGTGAGACGCGCGCCACCGGTCGGTACGGGGCCTGGTCAGCTGGGGTCGGCGCTGTGCCCTGCGCGGCTTCGGCTTTGACCGTGGATCACCGCGAGGGCGTGTTTCTGCGCGAGGGGGGCGAGAACGTCGTTGAGCTCGTCGAAGAGGGTGCCGGCGGCCTCGCCTTTCCAGGCGCGGGGCAGCAGCGAGAGCGGAAGACCGGGATCGAGATAGGGCAGTCGCCGCCATTCTGTGAGCATCGACGCGTAGATCGAGAATGCTTCCTTGGGCGTGGGCCGCTGCTTTATCGTGAGATAGAGCACTGGTCGGTAGCGTGCCAGGAAGTCGCCATAGCGCAGGGCGAGGTCGTCCAGGTCCCACCACTGCGCGACCTTGGACCGCAGGTCGCCGTAGGCGAAATGCTGTCCGGTGAAGATGTCGACATAGTCGGACAATCCGCGCCGTTCGAGAGTTTGGCGTGTTTCATTGGCCAGCGAACCCGGAGCGATCCACACCCCGGGTGAGGCGGTGCCGAAGCCCAAACGAGTCAGGCTCACCCGCAGCGCGTGCCGTTTCTCGCGCTCGGATTCGGGCACGGAGAACACCACCATGACCCACTCGTTGTCATCGCGGGCGCGGGTGCGTTCGAAGATTCGTACGTCACCCTCGGCGAGCACGTCGAGGGTGGCTTCGGACAGTGCATATCCGGCGGTGGTGCCGTTGCGTTCGCTCAGGAGCACGCCGCGGCGTTTGAGCCGTGAGATCGACGATCGCACGGCTGGGGACTCGGCACCGACATCGGCCATCAGAGCGACCACGGCTTTGGTGGGCAGCCAGTTGCCCTCCGCGCGAGCGCACAGACCGAAGATGGTGATGATGAGGTGTGCGAGGCGAGCGTCTCGGCCGCCGGAATTGGTAGTGATCGTTTGAGACTCTGCCGTCATGATTGCACCATACGTCATCTGTGAGGTTCAGCGGGGGTGTCGTGGCGGGGCAACAAGCGTTCAAGACGGGCGAATCATGCCCTCCTGCACCACGGTAGCGATATGCAGGCCCTCGCGGGTGAAGAAACTACCTGCGCCGACGCCGCGACCGGCGTCGGCCGCGACCGCGTCCTGGACGTAGAGCAGCCAGTCGTCGAACGTGACCGGGCGATGGAACCACATCGCGTGATCGAGGCTGGCGGTCACGAGCCCCGGCTCGGCCCATGCGTGGCCCAGCACCCGCAGTACCGGCTCGAGGATTGTGTAGTCACACACGTAGGCGAGCGCGGCGGTGTCTCGTTGACCGGCGGTGAGGCCGGCGACGGGCTGCAGTGGATCGAACGGCTTGACCCACACCGCTTGCCGGGGAGAGTGGTGTGGATCGGTGCTGAGATACACCGGTTCGGGTGCATGACGGATGTCGAAGCCGCGCCCGGTCGACCAGTACTTTTTCGACAATTCGGTCATGGTCCCGCCGCTGCGTTCGGTGAGGTACTCCGCCGCGCTGGGCAACTGTTCCGGGCCCGGAAACGAAAACGGGAACTCGGCGCGAAATCGCCCGCCGCTGTGCCCGGCCGCGAAATTCGCCAGGCAGACGTAGATCGGTTTGCCGTTCTGGTAAGCGCGCACCTGCCGGGTGCTGTAACCGCGGCCGTCTCGGAGGTTTTCGACTTCGTAGTGCACGCTCGCCCCGATCTCGGCGGGGCGCAGGAAGTAGCTGTGCATCGAGTGCAGCGCCTTCTCCTCCGCGATCGAATGGATGGCGGCGGTCGCGGCCTGCGCGACCAGGTCGCCGCCGTAGGCCTTGGGCCACGGGCACGGCTGTGTCACGGCTTCGAAGGCGAGGTCGAAACGGGTCGCCTTGGCGGGGGTCAGCGTGACGGCTTCGGTGAATATCGCCGATGTCGCTGCGGTACGGATTGTCATGTGTGTCTCCGGCGGTCGCGTCGAGGGGTTGCTACGGTCATCACCCGGCGGTGGCCCACCCGGTGGGCTGCCACCGGCGGCGGGTTGGTGTTGATCGGTGTGCGGCGCGAACGAGTTCCAGGCGCGGTGGGGGACCGTCGGTACGGGCGGTGGGCGGCTTGCGGTTACCGGCCCGATAGGGGGTGGGCCATTGGGCTCCGTCGCCTCGATAGTCCTGTTCGGCGGCGGCGTGCAGGGTCCATTGCGGATCCCACAGGTGCGCGCGGCCGATGGCGACGAGGTCGGCGCGGCCGGCGAGCAGGACCGAATTGACATCGTCGTAGGACGAGATCGCCCCGACCGCGACGACTGCGACACCGAGCGGCACTCCGACCTCGTGACGGATGCGATCTGCGAAAGGTGTCTGGTAGCTGCGCCCGAAGGCTGGCTTCTCGTGTTTGACGACCTGGCCGGAGGAGACGTGCAGCACGTCGGCGCCGTGCTGGGCGAACGCGCGAGCGATCTGGACCGCGTCGTCGATGGTGTTGCCGCCCTCGGCCCAGTCGGTGGCCGAAATGCGTACCGATACAGGTTGATCCGAGGGCCAGACGTCCTTGATCGCGTCGAACACCCGTAGCGGGAACCGGAGCCGGTTCTCGAGCGAACCGCCGTATTCGTCGGTGCGCTGATTGGTCAATGGTGAGAGGAACGAGGAGAGCAGGTAGCCGTGTGCGCAGTGCAGTTCGAGCACATCGAACCCGGCCTGGGCCGCCGCGGCTGCCGCGGACACGAATTGTGTTGTGATGGTGTCGAGTTCGTCTGTCGAGATCTCCCGGGGTGTGCGGCTGTCGGGACCATACGGGATCGCAGACGGGCTCACCGTCTCCCACCCTCCGGTCTCGAGGGGGTCGTCGATGCCCTCCCACATGACTTTCGTCGAACCTTTGCGTCCGGAATGCCCCAGCTGGACACCGATCTTCGCCTCGGAGCTGCCGTGCACGAAGTCCACAATGCGGGCCCATGCCCGCTGTTGCTGCTCGGTGTAGAGACCCGCGCAGCCCGGGGTGATCCTGCCTTCGGGGGAAACACACACCATCTCGGTCATCACCAGCCCGGCACCACCGAGCGCTTTGCCACCCAGATGCACCAGATGGAAATCGGTGGGTACTCCGTCGACGGCGCAGTACATGTCCATGGGGGAGACCAGGATCCGGTTGACCAGCTCGATGCCCTTGAGCCGCAAGGGGTAGAACATGGGCGGACGGGTATCGGCGGGCTGGACAGCGAAAGTGGACTGGGTGGCGAGATGCCAGCCGTCGATGGCCTCGACGAAGTCGTTATCGCGCAGTCGCAGGTTGTCGTAGGTGATGCGGCGGCTGCGGGTGAGTAGGTTGAATGCGAACTGGTGGGGATCCTGGTCGGTGTACTGGGAGATGGACTCGAACCATTCCAGGCTGGCTTGGGCCGCGCGCTGGATCGATTCCACCACGGGTCGGCGTTCGGTCTCGTAGGCGTCGAGTCCTGTGGTGACCGAGTCGGTTTCGTGTAGGCACGCCGCGAGCGCGAGGGCGTCCTCCATCGCGAGTTTGGTGCCTGAGCCGATGGAGAAATGTGCGGTATGGGCGGCGTCGCCGATGAGAACGATGTTGCCGTGGCGCCAGGTCCGGTTGCGCACGGTGGTGAAGTTGATCCATCGGGAGTTGTTGGCCAGCAGCGCATGTCCGCCCAGATGGTCGGCGAACAGCCCGCGCACCACATTGATCGAGTCTTCGTCACTTTGCCCGGGAGCGAAGTCGTCGGTGGCGTGTTTGTCGAAACCGGCGGCGCGCCACACAGATTCGTGCATCTCGACGATGAACGTGCTCTCGGTGGCGCTGAACGGGTACGCGTGGACCTGCATGACGCCGTAGGGGGTGTGCTCGACGATGAATTCGAACGCTTCGAAGACGCGGTCCGTGCCCAGCCACATGTATTTGTTGTGCCTGCGGTCCAGGCTCGGTTGGAAAACGTCGGCAAAGCGAGTGCGTACGGCGGAGTTGAGGCCATCGGCGGCGAGAACGAGATCGTGGGTGGCCGCGAGTACTTCGATGTCGGGCGCCTCGGTGCTGAAGTGAATTCGTACCCCCAGTTGCAGGCATCGAGTCTGCAGGATGTGCAGCAACTGTTTGCGACTCATGGCGGCGAACCCTTGCCCGCCCGAGGTGCGAACCTGACCTCGGTAGGTGATGTCGATGTCGCTCCAGCGGGCGAACTGTTCGCTCATCGCCTGGTATACGTGTTCGTCGGCGTGCTCGATGCCGCCGAGAGTCTCGTCGGAGAACACGACGCCGAATCCGAAGGTGTCGTCGGGGGCGTTGCGCTCCCAGATGGTGACCTCGTGGGTGGGGTCGAGTTGTTTCATGAGGGCGGAGAAATATAGCCCGGCAGGTCCTCCGCCGACTACTGCGATACGCATTGGAAGCCTCACATCTTCTGGTCGGGACTCGATAGGCGGGCGAGGTCGGGGTCCCCGGCCGCATTCAAGGCGTAGCGGGTCAGGTCGTGTCCGCGCAGGACCGCGACTATGGCCGGCGGCCAAGGCTCGGCACCTTCGCGCCCTCCGGCGGGAACGTGTACCGCGGTCAGAGCACCGCGCGCGGCCACCGACGACGGTTCGGCAGGTTGTCGGTCCGACGGTGGAACACGGGTGACGACGAAGCTGTAGCGCAGCGAAGTCCGGCCGACCTCGGCGATGGACAGGGCTATGGAGGCGGTGTCGCCGAACCACAATCGGTCCAGATAGTCGACCTCGTATCGAACGCGCGGGATGAAGCCGAACAGCCATTGCAGTCCGAGTCGCTCGAGCAAGGCGGCTTCGGCGGCCTCGACCCACCGGATGACGGTGCTGTGGTGATAGTGGCCCGCGGCATCGGTGTCTTGCCAATCGACGCAACGCTCGAGGACGATCTCGGTCATGCGCGATTCCGGGGTTCACGCAGCTTGTAGCGCTGCAACTTGCCACTGGGATTGCGGGGGAGTTCGGTCACGAACTCGATGCTGCGGGGGTATTTGTAGGGTGCGGCGGTGTTCTTGACGAATTCTTGGAGTTCGTGGACCTTGTCCGCGTCGGCGGGCACCCCGGCCCGCAGCACGACCGCGGCGTGCACGATCATGCCGCGGTCTTCGTCGGGTATGCCGAACACGCCACTTTCGAGCACATCGGGATGTAACTCCAGGACCGCCTCGATCTCGGGCGCGCCGATGTTGTATCCCGCGCTGACGATCATGTCGTCACTGCGGGCCTGGTACCAGAAGTAGCCGTCCGAATCCCGCAGGTATGTGTCGCCGGTGATATTCCACCCATTACGGACATAGTCGAGTTGGCGGGGATCGGCCAGGTAGCGGCAACCTGTCGGTCCTTTGACCGCCAGCAGTCCCGGAGTGCCGTCGGGGACAGGGCGCCCGTGGGAGTCTTGGATCTCGGCCTGATACCCGGGTATGGCCCTTCCGGTGGCGCCGGGGCGGATGTCGGCGTCCACGGCGGAGATGAAAATGTGCAGCAGCTCTGTGGCGCCGATACCGTCGATGATCCTGATGCCGGTGCGGCGGTGGTAGGAGTCCGAGACCCACGCTGGGAGGTGTTCTCCTGCCGAGACGCAGCGTCGCAGCGTCGTGAGGTGGTGCAGGTCGTGCCGCTTGATCATTGCTTTGTACACGGTGGGCGCGGTGAACAGGATCGTTGCCTTGAACCGTTCGATGGCCCCGAGCATCGAATCCAGGTCTGGGCGCTCGAGCAGCACGACCGCTGCGCCGGCGCGCAACGGGAAGATCACGAGTGCTCCGAGGCCGAAAGTGAACGCCAGGGGAGGGGATCCGGCGAATACGTCGTCGGCGTTCGGGCGCAGCAGTTGCGCGGAGAAGGTGTCGGCGATGGCGAGCACGTCGCGGTGAAAGTGCATCGTGGCCTTGGGTGTCCCGGTGGTTCCCGAGGTGGGCGCGAGCATCACGATGTCGTCCGCTGCGGTGTCGATGTCGGCGAACGTGGTCGGTTTGGTCGCGGCCCGGATCGCCAGCTCGTCATTGTCGGTGCCGAACGCGACGATCCCGAGGGTGGGGTCGGCGGCTTTGAGGTCCTCGAGCAGTCGGCGGTCGCACAGGGCCAAACTCGGGCAGGTCGTGTCGATCAGTTTCGACAGTTCCGGTGCCCGCAACAGCGACATCGTGGTGACGACCACGCCGCCTGCCTTGATGACGGCGAACCAGCACGCGACCAGCCACGCGGTATTGGGTGCCCGCAGCAGTACCCGGTTGCCTGGCACGAGCCCGAAATCCTCGGTCAGCACCGCCGCGATCTGGTTGGCCCGGTCCAGCAGATCCCCGTAGGTCCATGTGCAGTCGAACGTGTGGATGGCGGCCCGGTCACGGCCATGGGTGGCGACGGCGGCGTCCAGCAGTGCGGTCGCGACGTTCAATCGGGCGGGGTACTGCAGGGCGGGCAGTTCGAACGCGAACTCGGGCCACTGCGCCAGTGCAGGAAGTCTGTCACGGCAGAAGGTGTCCGTATGTGCTGAGGGGGTGAGCATCGATCTGCCCTTTCGAATGGTGGAGATGGCCGAGAGGCCTGCACCGCCAAAGTATCGCGTAAAACTGACGAGCGTTAGAGGTCTGTCATAAGAAGTTAACACGGGTGCCGGTGTCGGCGCGGCGTGAACGGCGCTCGCGGTCAGTCGGTTCGGGTGGTGATCGCGGCGACCGCCTGGATCTCCACCAGCGCCTCCGGTTGCCACAGCGCCACGACGCCGATGCCGGCCATGGCCGGGTAGTCCGCCCCGGCCAGGTCTCGCCAAATCCGGCCGATCTCCTTGCCGTTGGCTTGATAGCCGGGGATATCTGTCAAGTAGATCGTGACGCTGAGCAGGTCGGATGGTTGTCCGCCGGCGGCTTCGAGGGCGACGAGCACGTTGAACAGCGCCTGGCGGAACTGGGCGAGAATTCCGCCCTCGACGATCTTGCCGTCGGCGTCCAGTGCGGTCTGTCCGGCGAGGTGCACGATGTCGCGAAAGCGCGTCGCGTGCGAGAAGCCGGAGGGTTTGACCAAGGCGAAGGTGGGGGCGTTGATGCGTTCGACGGTCATGGGTGCCTCTTGGTGGGTGACTCGGTTTCGGCCGAAACCTGGGTCACATCAATCTATGGTGATAATGTAGCCATCGTCAACCAAGCGGCACACTTAAATCGAAGTGTTCGCCCCACCCGGTCGGAGTCGGGACTCGGGCGGTCTGTGCCTTGTCGCGCCCGGGCGAGATCTTCGTCCTCGACGCCACCACGACCGGCCATGCCGAGACGGCCACCACGAATTCACCTCTCGCTGCCCAGCATCGGTGCTGATCGGCAAACCGAACGCGTCCGCCCACCGCGATGCCCCGCGGCACCGCGCGTGCGCACGGTTCGCCTCGCACGACACCTTCGATCACGGATCCCACATGAATCGCGGAATCGCACGCGTACCAACCCCACACCCGTGCGTACACGATCGAAAACCGCTGCCCCCGAACGGAATCGGAACTCTCGAGCAACGACGCCCGATGCCTGTGGGCCTATTCGGTAACCTCACGCTCCACGATCATCGGAAGAACCCACCGACATGACCGTCAATTTCCCGCAAGCAGGCGGGACCCGCCCCACTTCCCAGCCACTGAGACAGATCCTCGCCGATGCCACCGCGACGGCCACGCCGGAGCTGTCCGAACGTATCCGCCACACCCGCGCGTGGTGCACCGACTACGCGCACCTGCTGGCCGAATCGACCAGCAGTACCGCCACCGCCACACTCGCTCGCACAGTCGCGACCGACGGGCTCGCCTCCGCTCGGCGAAACCTGGTGTGGACCAACGGATCCGACGTCCCTCTCGGTGAGGTCGACCTGCGTGACGGTGCGAACGGTGTGGCGGAGCCGTCGCTGAGCGGCGCACGGCCTACGAACCCAAATCGGTGCTGGGGTTGGCTGCGGTATTCGGCCTGGCCAATTCGACTCGCCGCTGAGGTCTCGCCATCGCGACCTGCGACAACGCAAAACCTTCGGCTCAATCGGGATGCTGCAAGGCGCTTCGGAGGACAGCCTGCCCGGTGAACTGCGTCGCTAACAGGGAGTGCGCGGTCGCTGTTTTGTAACCATGACGAGCGTCGTTCGGTGGTCATGCGAAGTTGATTTCGTACGGGAGCTACCCAGGTGAGAATTTGCACGGGACCAGCTGGCAGCTCGCGTCAGTATATAGTGATAATGTCGCTACCGTCATTAGAGCAACATACATCTTTTGGTGTTCGTCCTGACCGGTCAGAGCCGGGGGAATGCGAAGTGCAGGCATCCCATGCGTTTGCGTACAGTCTTCACCGATAGCGGCGAGTCTCGCGCTCAAGTGCGTATCGACGGTCAGTGGTACACCAGCTCCGCCTCCGAGGTCGCCTCGCTGCTCACGCAGCCGGACTGGCGATCGACGCTGGGAGGGCAGGTGGGCGCGGGATCTGCCGAGCGTGTGGCGCCGGTGGTCCTGAATCCTACGAAGATCGTGTGCTGCGGCCACAACTACCGAGCGCACATCGAGGAACTGGGTCATCCGACTCCGCAATTCCCGACCCTGTTCGCGAAATTTGCCGACACCCTGACCGCCTGGGATTCCGACATCGCACTTCCGGGCCCCGCGGAGTCGGTGATGTTCGACTGGGAAGCCGAACTCGCCGTCGTGGTCGGCGCCGAACTGCGCCACGCCGATCGTGACACCGCGCGCGCCGCGATCGCCGGTTACACCGTCGCCAACGACTTCTCCGTGCGGTCCTGGCAACGCCGGACTCCGCAGTGGTTGCAGGGCAAAGCATTCGATGCCACTACCCCGCTGGGCCCGGAGTTGGTGACACCGGAGGAAATCGACCCGGCTGACGGACTGCGCATCACGTGTCGGGTCAATGGCGTCCAGGAGCAGGTCGGTTCCACCGATGACCTCGTTTTCGACGCCCCCGAATTGCTGTCCTACATCTCCTCTTTCACCACATTGCGACCCGGAGACCTCGTGTTGACCGGGACGCCCGGCGGAGTCGGTACCGCGCATAAACCACCCCGGTACCTGTGTGGTGGAGACGTGGTGGAGACCGAGATCGAAGGGATCGGGGTGCTGCGTAATCGCATCACCGCTGCCTCGACATAAGAACCCACCCGCACGGGCGGAAACGAAAGGACACCCCATGACAGCCGAACTCGACACCACCGCGGTCCCGATCCTGACCCGGGCCGGACACGAGCACACCGATACCGCGCAATCCGGTGGCGCGGTGCGTGTATCGGGTGTCAGTCCGCAACACACTGCGGCCACGAGGATCTGGTACGGCAAAGTCACCAACGAACCCGGATATCGGTCCCTGCCTCACCACCACGGCGAGGCCGAGACCGGCGGCTACGTCCTGACCGGTGTGGCCCGGATCTACTTCGGCGAGAACTACCAGAACTACCTGGACATGCAAGCGGGTGATTTCGTCTTCGTTCCCCCCTTCATGCCGCACGTCGAAGCGAACATGAGCACCACCGAAGAGCTGGTGTGGCTGACGTGCCGTACTCCGGACAACATCGTCGTGAACCTGCCCGAGGTCGATGACTCGACACTCGAAGGCTATTCACGCGCATGATCACAAACCCCGACGCGGGTGGTTGGGATTTTCGCCGGTTCATCGACGCTCATGGCAGCAGCTGATGAACGACGATAGGGCACAGGAGAACAACCTGGCGATGCGCAGAAGGCGTTATCGCACAACCCGATTGAAGCTCGAGCGGGCCGCACGCCAGCTCTTCGCCGAACGTGGCTTCGCGGACGTGTCCGCCGATGAGATAGTGGCCGCCGCGGGCATGACCCGCGGCGCGCTGCACTATCACTACGGCGACAAGCGCGGCCTGCTCATCGCGGTGCTCGAGCAGGTGGAACGCGAGAACAGCGCCGAGATCGAGGAAGCGATCGCGGCGCGAGAATCGGGCCGACTGGTGGACGTGGACATCCCCATCCTGGCGCAGTTGCTGATCAGCAGTGCCATAGAAGCCGGGTTCGTCGTGGCCGGCGCGCAAGACCCCATCGCCACGCGTGAACGAGCCATGCACGCCCTGATGATGATCGTCTCGGGTGTGCTGGCAACGCACGCCGCCTCGGCGCTCATCGGTGCGCCCGACCGGGCGCTGCGTGTGGCCCCCGAACACCCCTGAAAACGCAAAACGAGTGTGTCCCTGCCACGGCGAGATGGGTTGTGTGCCAAGCGGTCTCACCCATGCTCAGGCCCCTGCTACAGCCGCAGGTCCGGACCGGGCGTGTACTGCGTCGATTCCGGTGCTGTGGCACCGTCCGGGCGGGGAGGTTCTCGCGGCCTGGACGGTGCCACAGGGTGGCGGTGGGCTGTTGACCGAGTCGACGACCATCCAATATCAGGGTGTGCCCCACCCGCCGTCGACGAGGTGCACGCTGCCGGTGATGAAGGAAGCCTTGTCGCTCAACAGAAATGCCACGAGATCGGCGACTTCGGAGCCGAGGCCGAGGCGGCCCATCGGCACGAAATTCTTCATGCTCATGCCGCTGCCGGCGAACGCCACCGCGTCGGCCTGCTCGATCATGGGGCCTGCGATCGGGCCCGGGCCCACCGCGTTGACCCGGATGTTGTTGGTGGCTTGTTCCAGGGCGGCGGATTTGGTCAGCCCGGCCACCGCCCACTTACTGGCGACGTAGGCAGAGGTGCCCGGTGCGCCTTGGAAGGCGAGCGTGGAGGCAGTGTTGACGATCGCGCTGCCGGGCGTCATCAGCGGCAGCACGTACTTCATGCCGAGGAACACTCCGCGGATGTTCACGGCGACGACCTGGTCGAAGTCGGCGGTGCCGTAGTCCTGGACCGGTGCGTAGGTTCCGCCGACTCCGGCGTTGTTGGCGAACCAGTCGATGTGTCCGCCTCCCCATTCCGCGGCGGCCTCGGCATAGCCTCGCACCTCGTTTTCCTGGGTGACGTCGGCGACATGGGTGCGGACCTGGTCGTTGCCGTCGAATTGGGTGAGCGAGTCCTTGTTGCGGTCCACGGCAAGGACTTGGGCTCCGGCGGCGACCAGTGCTTCGACGATCGCGGAGCCGATTGCGCCGCCTGCGCCGGTGACGACTGCTGTTTTGGGAGACATGATTTTTCCTAGTGGTCTGTGAAGTGGTCGAATGGCAGCGTCGGCGACGACGGCGGCGCGGCGATCCGTACGGCATGGCAGGGGAGCGCTGTTGCGACCTCGAAACGGGTGGTCTTCGCACCAGCGCAGGGGGTCCTGCCGGTGCCAGGTCTTGCTCGCCGTGTCGTGACAGTGCTTCGGGCACTGTTGATTCCGGCGTCGTGCGGGCGTGTGCCGACACGCTCGCCGCGGGTTTGTTTAAGCGTGCAGCGCCTTCTTCAGTGCCTGCAGTCCGAGGTCGGTGGCGTCGGCGGCTGCGGGGACGACCAGGGTGAAGTTGATGTACGCGTGCACCAGCGTCTCGGCGTTGTGGAACTCGACGGGAACTCCCGCGCCCCGGAGCCGGTCGGCGTAGACGTAGCCGTCGTCGCGGATGATGTCCCACGACGTGGTGGCGATGTAGGCGGGCGGCAGGCCGGAGAAGTCCTTGGCGTTCGCGGGAACGAGAGTGGCCGGTATTTCGGAGGGATCGATGCCCTCGAAATCGGGGGCGTACCACTTGACGAACGCGTCGTACTTGACCCGGTCGAACAGTGGCGCGTTCGCGTTCTCGGTCACCGACGGCAGGCTCCGGTCGAAGGTCGTCCCCGGGTACCACAGCAGCTGGTACACCAGTGCGGGTCCGCCGTTGTCGCGGGCCAGTTGTGTCATCACGGCGCTGAGGTTGCCGCCGGCGGAGTCGCCCGCGACCGCGATGCGTGTGGGGTCGCCGCCGAGTTCGACCGCGTGCTCACCCACCCATTGCAACGCCGCCCACGAGTCGTCGACCGCGGCCGGGTATGGATGCTCGGGTGCGAGGCGGTAGTCCACCGACACCACGATCGCCTCGGCGACAACGCAGTGATCACGCACCGTCGGGTCGTGGGTGTCCAGGTCACCGATCGCGAATCCGCCGCCGTGGTAGAAGACCACGACAGGGAGGTTTTCCTGCTGCTCGGTGGGGGGCCAATAGATACGCACCGGAACGTCTTTGATGTCCCCGTAACTGATGGTGCGGTTCTCGATGCGCAGGTCGGGAAGCAGCTCCGGCGGCGCCTTGAGCGCCCGCAGCTGCGCGCGGGGAATTTCGACGTCGGATTCGCTGGTGAACTCGTACGTCCACGCATCCAGAATGGCCTGCAAGATGGGGTCGATGGGGGCCTTTTCAGGGTTTTGCTCAGACATGGCAAAACCGTAGCATTATTCTGTATTTGTGTCGGCCGTTTAGATGACAACATGCTATCAGGGTTGGTGTCCCACACCGTCTCCCGGAGACCGGGATCGGTAGGCTCACGGGCCTCGCGCGCGGTCACAGATGGGATATGTTTGCAGTTTGTCCCCCTTGAGGAGACGTTCGGACCGGCCCTGCCGCCCCGCCCGGATCGGACCCCGTGCAGCGTCGACGGTGCAGGGCGCCACGCTTGCTCTTGACAGCCGATATGTAGTTACTTATTGTCGCAGGTCACGGAATCGGCATGAGGCAAATCATGCGGTCGTATTCCGATTGGAAGGGCACACGGCACCGATGTCGACAGACTCGGTTCACCACCCTCGATCGGCCTCGCCCGCACGCGCCCACCTCCACCGAAACCGGACAGAGTTCGGTACCGCCGGGCCGATGGCCAGTTCGCTCGACACGCACTCGACGCCGATCCAGCGCACCGAACACCAGCACGGCGGTGTGTGCAACGCGGCGCATCTGAACAGAGCCAGTGAATCGCTGTACGAGACGGAGACATGACATGTGGGAAGAAATCGTCGTCGGTGACCTGCCCAAAGGCATCACGCTGGCAGGCCAACCCCAACTCGCGCGGGAATGGCACGTGCTCGGGCACACCTACCAGATGAAGGCCAACAGCGAATCGAGCTTCGCCTTCGAGACCTACGACCCGCCGGGCACCGGCGTGCCCCCGCACATCCACCCCACCCAGGACGAGCACATCTACGTCCTGGAGGGCGTGTTCACGCTCTATCTCGACGGGGCGTGGGAAACAGCCGGTCCGGGCGACACCGTGCGCATGCCCAAGGGTTTGCCCCACGCTTACTACAACCGCGGCGATGTCCCCACTCGTGGATTGTTCTGGGTGTCGCCGGCGCGACGCCTCGCCGAGCTGTTCGACAAGCTGCACAAGGTCACCGATCCCGAGGAAGTGGTGCGCCTGTCCGCCGAGTGTGAGGTCGACTTCCTGCCGGTGGGCGCGATCGAGGGCGCGTGAGCGAGCTCGAAGCTGCTGATCGAAGCCAGCACCGATCTGCTCGTGTCGAGGTCCTGAACTACGGCCAGGACCCTGAGCAGCACGTGGAGCTGTCGATTTCCGCTCGCGCTGTTCGTGGGCTGATCTTTCTGGTCCACGGGGGCTATTGGCGTTCGAAGTTCTCCGCCTCGCTCATGACCGGGGTCCGTGATCTGCTCGTGGCCGATGGGTGGGCGGTGGCCAACATCGAATACCGCCGCACGGGCACCGGTGGGGAGTGGCCCGTAGCGTGCAACGATGTCCGCGCGGCGATCGAGTACGTGCGAAAGGCCGACGTCCTGGGCGACATCGAGGTGGCCGTAGCGATCGGTCATTCCGCGGGCGGACAGCTCGGTCTGCTCGCGGGAGATCTCCTCGATGGAGTGGTCGCGCTCGCGCCGGTCACCGACATGCGCCGCACCGAGCGCGAAGAACTCGGCGAAGGTGCAGCGCTGGAATTCATGCAACGCCGAAGCATCGACGATCCGCACGCGTACGACAGTGCCTCGCCACTGTTGAACGTTCTTTCGCGTCGGATACTGCTCATCCACGGTGACATTGACGAGCGGGTACCGGTCGAGCACAGCAGGGACTACGCCACGGCGATGAAAGAGGCCGGTGCGAGCATCGACTACATCGAGCTCGAGGGCGTGACGCATCACCCGCTGATCGACACCACGCAACCGCACTGGCCCGCGATCCTCGAGTGGTTGGACGATTCACCCCGCACAGAGAGCCTGGACACCGCCTGACCGTCGGTTCGACAAGCCCCGCTCGTCATTCCGAAAGACCACCCTGAATGCCGTCTGCACTGCGGCGAAGATGCTTGCCCCCCGGGGCTCCGCGCGCATTTTCGCCGCAGGGCGGGTGGCCCTCATATGGAGGCCGCACGATCTCGGTATTCGGGCGTTCATGCCTTCACGGCGAAGCGATAACAGCGAGCGAGAGTGCGGCACCGACCGCGACGCAGGCGAGCAGGACTCCCGTGTGCGATCCGACGCGGTGCGGAAGCGGGGCGGTGTGGGTCCGGCTCATGGTGTCCTCCAGAAGCGAGGCCAACGCGTGCGCGTCGACGTGCGACAGGGACCCGGGCCGGGTCGAGTGCGCGTAGAAGCTGACGGGTCCGTTCGTCTGTGTCGAAGTCGTCGTCGCTGCTCGTCATAGCCTTGTCCCTTCATCTGTCAGCTCATGTCCGGTGCCGCCTGAAACCTTTCCGATTGCCTCCTTGAATTTTTCGCGTGCTCGATGTAACCGGATCGCCGCGGCGTTGGCGGTGATGTTCAGGACCGCGGCGATCTCGCTCGGGCCCAGCTCCTCCCAGGCCCACAGCCGCAGGAGCTCGGCCTCGGCCGGGCGCAGTGATTGCAAGGCTGCTGTGACTCGCTCATCCGGCTCGTCGTTGTGTGCACGCGAGGCTGCCGGAGGATCCATGACTGCGATCCGTGCCGCCACGCGCTGTTGTCGGCGTGCGCTGCGGTGAGCGTTGGCCAGGCAGTGGTGGGCGACACCGTAGGCATAGGGCAATAACTGCGCGGGCACCGTGTGCAACCGGCGCCACAGCACGAGCAGGACATCGGCGAGCACATCCTCTGCCGTGGCCGGATCCGTGCGCCGGGCCAGGTACCGACGCAGCGGCTCCACGACCGTGTCGGCAAGGAGCTCGAAGCTCTGACGGCGCTGATCGGCATCCAAGTACCTCACCTCGCCCTATGCCCGGCACCAGGGCAGCAATTTCGCGTCCGCGTGCCGATGATGGCCCTCGACCGGGCTCGGCATCTCGCCGTGTCGGTCGCGCAGCGCGCTGATCTGTGGCCGGAGTGGATGATTGTCCTTTCGATGTTCAACGCCGGCCTCTGATCGTCGCGGTGTGGAAGTGCTGCGGGCGTGGTGATGTCAGACCTGCCGCCATAGTCGCTCGCACGGCAGCAGTGGCATAGATTCGCGAACTTCTTCGTCGATCGTTATGTGCACTCGGTGACTTAAGGCGATGGCGAACGCCACGGCTGCGTCGCGCTCTGCGGCGAAGTCAAGTGGGGACCAGCCAGGGAAGGTCACCGCTATATGGCATTTCATTGTTTGTCTCCGTCCGGCGGCCTTCGGTGGCAGGCGACCGGCTCCGACTAGTTCTCGTTCGGCGACATTTGATCCGTAGATTCGTGGGGGTTGGGAAATCGACTACTTCGTCGAACCAATCTGCAGTTCATCACCGCTGTCACCCTGTCGTGTATCAAGATTCCGGAGAGAAATTCCCGGTCGTTCCCGCTGATATCGCGCGCGATTTCCCCGGCATGGTGCCGGAAGAGGGATTCGAAGGATCGAGATCGTTTACAGGTGGCTGAGAGTTGGAATGATCCTCCAACAAGGCGGTCGGAATGAGAACGATCGCCTTGATCCCGCCGTAGTCCGATTCGATGAGACGGACCATGATCCCGTTGCGTCCGGCCAGAATCGAAACCACGATCAACCCGAGACGTGAGTCGCTCGACAGTTGCATGACGCCGAAATCCGGTGCGCTGCTGAGCAGATCGTTGACTCGACTGAGATCCTTGGCGACCATTCCCAACCCTTGGTCGATGATCTCTACGACAGCCCCTCGGCCCACAACCCTGCACGATGCCTCGACTCGCGAATTTGGGGGCGAGAAGTAGGTAGCGTTCTCGATGAGTTCTGCCAGCAGGTGAATGACATCGGCTACAACCATGCTGCTGACATTGACCTCTGGAAACCGAGTGACCCGCACGCGGGCGTAGTCTTGAGTTTCCGAGATCGAACTTCGGACGATGTCCCGCAGCGGCACCGGACTTCGCCATTGCCGCCCGGGGCGTTCACCCCCGAGGATGATCAGGTTCTCCGCGTTCCGGCGCGCGCGTGTGGCGAGATGGTCGAGTTGGAACAGTACCTCCAACTGCGCCGGGTTCTCTTCACGAGCCTCGGCGGCGTCCAATACTTCCAGCTGCCGATGAGCCATCGTTTGGCTGCGGTGCGCGAGGTTCAAAAAGACCGCGTTGACTGCTCCCTGAGTCTTGGCTTCGGTCATCGCCGCCGACACCGCTACTCGCTGGGCGGCGTCGAAAGCCTTGGCGACTTGGCCGATCTCGTCCTCACCGAAGACCCCCGGAGGCAGTTCGGCGTTCAAGTCGATCTGTTCACCGTCACGTATGCGGGCCATGATTGCCGGAAGTTGGTCGTTAGTGACTGCCAATGTGTGCAGTTGCAGGCGCCGGAGCCGCTGAATGAGCCGGTTTGCCAGCCATGAGGTGATCAGGAACGTCAGAGCCGCGATCGCAGAAATGCCCGCGGCGCCCAGTACCGAGTTCCATGTCGCGTCGCTGGCGATATCGGTCGTTCGTTGCGTGAGGTTCAAAACGTTGATGTGCCATAGCTTCAGCAGGTCGTCGACGAACTGCTGCAGACTTTGCTGTGCCGTCACCGAGTCCGCGTTCCGAGATGCCGGGAGATCTCCGCGAGATGTGCCGGGATTCGTGGCCATGACCTCTGGGGTCTGCGACCCGTGGGAGACCATCGAGTTCTCGAACTCGGTGAGTTGAAGCCACGCCGCGCTGCTGGTGAGTTCTGAAATCTTCTGGCGCACAGTCGAATCACCGTTGGAGGTGAGTGCGTCGAGCGCGGCGTGATATGCGCCGACTCTTCCGACGAATGCTGGCAAGGCAACACGGTCGAGTGCGGATCCGGTACCAGCAGCGGCTAGGAGTGCGTACGCCGCCGACATGGAATCGGCCGCACGAAGCAACATCGCGGAGTTGTTCAAGGCAACGGCGCTCTCGACATCTGGGGCATTTGGTGCCAAGGCGTCGACAGTGAGCACTGCGACAGAAGTCAGCCGACTGTATTCCTGGTATGCCTGGTCCACGCTCACAGAGCCGGTATCGACACGGGTGCGCAACGGGGTCAGCCCTTTGAGGACACCGCTGAACTGGCTATTCTTTTCGTCATACGCGCCCGGCTTACTGCGAACCAACGACGACCCTGTTTCGGCCAGACCCTGACCGCCGGCATCTACGCGGCTGCGTTCGATACGCAATTCGGTGCGATCGACATCGACGTGCGCGATTAGAAGCATCGTGAGTCGGCGTTCGTTCAGGATGGCTTCGGTGAAGGCCAGCGAGTGAGGGGCTGAGCGCCGAATGATCTCGGCCCACGCCTGGTCCTGGCGGTACTTGTCAACCAGGTGAATCCCCGCGGCGGCGAGAGCGGCGGCGAACACGATGCTGGGGATCAGCGCGATGGCCAGAACGCGCGCGCGAACACCGGTGAACGAAGCTGACCAGTTGACTGTGCGGCGACCCTCGTGTGCGTCACCGACGGGATCATTCACGCGTTGAACAGTCACCAGGTACTCTTTCCGCTCGCGAGTCGGTCCGGGCGCGAGTGCTGGATCTCGACGCGGTGAACGTGGCGGGTGCGTCGCCTACTCGATGGGCCGGCCAGACGCCGGTGACCCTCGTGTCGTGGATGAAAGGTTCGACCGGTTCGTCCGGCATCACCGCGCTGGGTCGATTGCGGGAACCTGGCGTGGTCGTCGTTCCGGCGCAGGGACCGACGCCGCTTCGCATGAGAGAGATAGTCAGTACATCCATGGCGCTTCCGTAGAGCGGGTGGGTCGAGGTATTGGGATCGGATGCAGGTCGGGTCTTCGTTCCTTCGGTCGAGACCCCAGCAGTACTGGCCTGCCGTTGGGATCGATGGGGAGCAAAATCTCCTGGCCGGTGAGCATCGGATGTGCGGCCGTGATCGATGCGCCGTCGATGATCTCCAGCCACGTTCTGCAGTTGTCGGTCGTACCCGCGGTATGTGTGGGTAGAGCGCCCGTTGCCGAGTTACCGACCCTTCAGCGCGGCCTTCAGTGCCTGCAATCCGAGGAGGGTGGTTTCGGCGGCGGCCGGGACAACCGGCGCGAAATTGGCATACCCGTGCGGCAGGGTCTGCGAGTTGTGGAATTCGACAGGAACTCCTGCCGCGGAGAGCAAATCCGCATAGCGGTAGCCGTCGTCCCGGAGCAGATCGCATTGCGTCGTGGCGATGTACGCAGGCGGCAGTGCGGAAAAGTCGGTGGCGTTCGCAGGGGCCAGAGTCGTCGGCGCCCTGGAGGGTTCGCTGAGATCGACATCCGGGGCGTACAAGCTGTACGCCGCCTCCATTTGGAATTTCTTCAAGGTCGGTGCGTCGCTGTTCTCCAGCGCTGACGGCAGTGTCAGATCGGCGGTGGTCGCCGGGTACCACAGCAGCTGGTACACCAGTGCGGGTCCGCCGTTGTCGCGGGCCAGTTGTGTCATCACGGCGCTGAGGTTGCCGCCGGCGGAGTCGCCCGCGACCGCGATGCGTGTGGGGTCGCCGCCGAGTTCGACCGCGTGCTCACCCACCCATTGCAACGCCGCCCACGAGTCGTCGACCGCGGCCGGGTACGGATGCTCGGGTGCGAGGCGGTAGTCCACCGACACCACGATCGCGTCGGCGACAACGCAGTGATCACGCGCCACCATGTCGTGAGTGTCCAGATCAGCGAACCCAAGCACCCACCCTCCACCGTGATAGAACACCACGATGGGCAGATTTTCCTGCTGCTCGGTGGGGGGCCAGTAGATGCGCACGGGAATGTCGGTGAGGTCCCCGTAGCTGATCGCACGGTTCTCGATGCGCAATTCGGGCAAGGCCTCCCGCGGCGGCTGCACCGCCAGCAACATCTGGCGGTGTCCTTCGAGGTCGAACTCGCTGGTGAGTTTTGAGAGGAAGCCCTCCAGTACCGACTGCATGACGGGGTCAAGAGCGGTATTTCCGGGCGGTCGTTCAGGCATCGGAAAAAGGTAGCACTATTCCGAAAATGTGTCGACCGTAACTGAAGCACCATCTTTCGCGAGATCTGTGCTACCGCATCGCTACGCGCCGACGGCAGGCCAGCGGAACGGTGCCCGAGCCTGCTCTAGAGGGTATGAACGTGCTGTTCAATAGCCTGGGAGGGGTTCCTGCGCGAAGTGCTCGCGGTACGGAAGCGATGGTTCGGTGGCGCATCCAAAGGCGCTCTGAAGAGTTTTCCCGGATTTATCTATCGAGGTTCAGTATCGGTAACTGTGAATACGCTATAAGTGGTGGAAGCCCACGCGATCGCCTTCCGATTGGGAAGTGCACAGACAAGAAGGCGGGAGTATCCGGTGGCGTGGCACTCCTGAGGCGGGAGGATTCTCCGCAGCCTGGACGGTGGCGGTGGGCTGTTGACCGAGCCGACGACCGTCACAGGTCAGGGCGTGCGCCATCCGCCGTCGACCAGATGCACACTGCCGGTGATGAAGCTCGCCTTGTCGCTCAACAGCGCTTGGCGAGGATCTGTCCATGGCGGTGTCGAACCAGCTGGACGTACTCCTCGGGCGTAGTCGCCCGCTCGCGCATCTCAATCTGGTCGGCCACGACGCGGTAGGTGTGCCGACCATGTCGCGCGCGTCATTCGTTCGGCGCGGTAGCACGACGCCGTCGTAGGCGAGTCGAACGGCTTCGGCGAGATCGAATGTCAGTGCCTTCGATGAAGTTCGAGCATTCGCCTCGTAGAACGGCAGCAAGCTGCGACACGATAAGGCTGGTTGCGCGCTGCTCGAGACCGGGGGCCGACTTTCGTGACAGCCGTTGACATCCTAGATGCCGCTATGGTTTCGTCACTGAGGCAGGATGGGTCGATCTTCTGTCGGCCGTCAACGAGAAGGCATATGACTGTGCAGGACATGCAGTCGGCCGAGAACACTCGCACAACGGAAACGCCAGGCGGCGTACCGATCCCGTCGGCGCCGTGAGTTGGAGGAAAGCCTTATGACCGAGTCAGCGCGACTCACATACGTCGTCGAGGACGGGATCGCGAGGATCGTCTTCAATCATCGCGACGGGATGAATACGATCACCCGGGCCACGAAGGACGCTTTGCTGAACGCTCTGAGTGTCGCCGCGCACGACGACGCTGTCCGCGTGCTGGTGATCACCGGCGTCGGGCGCTCGTTCTGCGTTGGACGGGACCTGCGGGAGGTTCAAGCGGAGAGGAACGCTGCCGGGGACATCAGCCCGCCAATCGAATTCGACGTAACAGACTCTCCCGTGGCGCTGATAAGCAAGATCCGCAAGCCGGTGATTGCAGCTGTCAACGGTGTGGCCGCCGGGGCAGGAGCTGGCATCGCCTTCTCGGCCGACTTTCGAGTCCTTGGACGCTCGGCGTATTTCCGTCTGGCGTTCTCAGGTATCGGGCTGTCCTGTGATAACGGCACGTCGTGGACGCTGCCGCGCCTGGTGGGTCACGCGAAGGCGATCGAGCTCCTGATGCTTCCCCGAGCGATCGACGCTGAGGCTGCCCTCGAGCTGGGGCTCGCAACAAAGGTCGTCGACGACGAGGAGCTCGACGAGACGGTAACCGCGCTCGCACGTATCCTCGCCGACGGACCGACTCTCGCGTACGGCGCCACCAAGGAGGCGGTGGGTTTCGCCGCTGGCCACACTCTCATGGATGCCCTGGAGCACGAATTCGAGGGCATCAACCTCACAGGGGCGTCCCACGACCACCGGGATGCTGTCGCCGCCTTCCTGGACAAGCGGCAGCCGACTTTCGGAGGTCGCTGAGTTCGTAAACACGAATTAGGCATATCGGCAACACGAATTAGGCATATCAGAGAAATCATCAGAAGCGGCAACCGCAACCAAGGCCCTTATCGAATAAAGAAACATAATCGACAATGTCATCGATCGAAAAAGAGTCCGTACCTAACGGGTGAACTGGTACGGACCCTTTTCGTGCAATTATCATCCCGCACGCCGGCACCGTTGTTTCCAATAAGAAAACAATCGGTCTTTTGATTCCGAAACACGTGCGGTAACGCGATCCGCTCACTAGCCTATTTTCACCGGCAAACTGGTCCTGGCCGCTATGGATCAGGTCCTTTTCGAAATGCCGTGGCTAGAAAGGCATCATCCATGAGCTCGATCCGTACCGAGGCACCACCGACCCTGATCACGGGGTTGTGGCAGCGCAAACTCCCCCATTATCCCGACACCCCCGCTCGTTCCTGGTATCTCGCCGTCGTCGTCATCACGTCGATCGCGCTGTACTACCAACTGTTCGTCACCGGCGCAGTCGCCAATGAGCTGATCGGTTACTTCGATCTATCGTTTGCCTACTTCGTCTGGATCTTCATCATCGGCGCCGCATTCGGTGCGGTCGCCTCGGTACTGGCAGGCGCGCTCGATCGGTGGGGCCGGGCGAATATCGTCGCATACGGCGTGGTGATCTGTTCGCTGCTCACGCTGTTCGCCGCGCCCGCGACGACCACCAAGGGCCAATTCCTGCTCGTCTACATCCTGGTAAGCATCGTCGAAGGCGCGGTACTGGTGGCGACACCGGCGTTGATCCGCGACTTCTCCCCGCAGCTGGGCCGGGCGTCGGCGATGGGATTCTGGACCCTCGGACCTGTCATCGGCGCCTTGGTGACCACGGCGATCTCCACCCACACCCTCGACTCGCACCCGGACTGGCAGTACCACTACCGGGTCTGCGGCATCATCAGCATCGTGGTCGCGGTCATCGCCGTCATCGGATTGCGCGAATTGAGCCCGCAGTTACGCGATCAGATCATGGTGTCAGTGCGCGATAAGGCGCTGATCGAGGCACGGGCCCTCGGCCTGAATGTGAACGAGTTGGAAAAGGGGCAATGGCGACAGATGCTGCGCCCCAACATCTTAGGATCGGCGTTGGGCATCAGCATGTTCCTCGCCTTCTACTACACAATCGCTTCTTTTCTCGTGGTGTATATGGCGACCAATTTCGGATACAGTCCGGCCAAGGCGAATGGGCTCGGGAATTGGTTTTGGTCTGCCAATGCGATAGCCCTGGTGTTGGCGGGCATTGTCTCGGACAAGATCAAGGTCCGTAAACCGTTCATGATCGTCGGCGCACTCATCAGCAGCGTCGGCATGTTCTGGTTCAACAGCTTCACCGATAAACCGGACACCGGTTACTACACCTTCGTCGCGGCGTTCGTGGTGATCGCGCTCGGCACCGGCATCGCCTACTCGACGTGGATGGCCAGCTTCACCGAGACGGTGGAGGCCCAGAATCCGGCCGCGACCGCCGTCGGGCTCGCGGTATGGGGCGGCACGCTGCGCGGTGTAATCACCGTGGTGCTGCTCGGCCTGCTGGTTGTGGTGAATGCGGCAGGAACGCTGGTCAACTATGGGCCGCGGCTCGGGGAGATCCAGCACGCCTATGGTGCTCAGCTCGCGACCATCCAAACGGTCGGCACCGATACGCTGGCAGCGTTGCAGAAGGATCCCCAGGATCAAGCTGCCCAGGTCACCGCGATGACCAAGCTCACCGGAGCGACCGCGGGCGAAGTGCAGCAGACGTTCGTGCTGAGCACGCAGTACAAAGAGCAACTGGCGACGGTGAAGGCGATCGACAAGGCCACCTTCGCGACGCTGTCGGCGAACCCCGCCGATGCGAATGCCGGACTTGCCGCGGTCGGACAGGTCTCGAAGAATCTCGGTATCCCGATCGATCAGGCGATCGCACGCCTGCAGGCCCTGCAGCAGATTCCGGTCGCCGACCTCACGGTCCTGACCACCGTGGGCCCGAAGTTGGAGGACGCCGCCGCGCGCCTGCAGGCCCTCGGCGCCATCCCCGCCGATGATCAGGCCTTCCTTGCCGCGCACGGCAAGGAAGTACAGCAGGCGGCGCAGGATTCACCCGAGCAGTGGAAGCGCTGGTGGTGGATCTGCCTGCTCGCGCAGATCGCCTTCCTGCCGTTCGTCTTCCTGATGGCCGGACATTGGAGCCCGAAGAAGGCCGCGCAGGAAGCCAAGGAGCACGACGAGATGGTGGCGCGCGAATTGGCGGAGATGGCGTCGGAAACCGATACGGCTAAAGCCCAGACGGGTGAAGTGGAGCCGGTCTGATAGGTCCCTGTTCGAGCCGGGCAGCGCGACTGCCCGGCTCGAAAGGTCACTTGGTGAGGTCGACTACCCCGTTCTCGTTGGGCCGGTCGATCCGGTTCGTACCATCGAAGACCCAGGGCGTGGCCGCGGTGCCGTCGAGTCGGTCCTTCAGCGCGCCGACTGCCGAAGCGCTTCGACCGTTCGACACGTGAGGACAGAGATGACCAACGCCTCCACCCCCGGGGCGCTCGAATTATGCCCGATCGCGAGAGAAATGTTTGCTGCCGACGCCGCATCTCGCGCAATGGGGATCGAGATCCTCGAACTGATACCAGGCGGCGGCCAATCGACACATGTCCTAACGGGCATGGTTTGGGTTCAAAATGGCATTGGCACGGCATGCTTCAGCGGGGGAACAATAGGGGCAACAAACCCAGAATCCTGGCTTTCCATATCTATGTAAAGGGAGACGTTCCATGCCCGAGGTCACATCAGTGATTGAGACGGCGTCCGCCGCGGATGCCTTGTTCGTCTACGAGGCATGGCATCAGGCAGCAACGTCTTCCGACGTCGAGGCGTTGCTGGACTTGTACGCCGACGACGCTGTCATGGAGACCTACATGGCCGTGTTGCTTTTGAAGCAGGACAGCGGTTTGCTTCCCAACAAGAGTGAAATTCGCCGTTTCCTGGAAGCCAATTTCGCCACCCGCGAATCCGTTATGGAGCTCGATCAGGTGCGGTTCTATCGCACCGGATATCAATTCGACGGGCACACCCTCGCGTGGGAGTACTTGCGCGACACGCCTGACGGTGACTCCCACGAGATGAGCGAAGTGCTGGAGCTTTCTGGCCGAAAGATCAGTAAGCACCGTATCTACTTCGGTTGGCACGGACTGTCCGGCCTGCAGCGCCTCCTTACTCGAGGAAAGTAGATCAATGGGTCGGGACCAGGACTTACGAGTTGAGTCGTGAGCCCTGGTCCGTGACCCGAGTAGACCGAACGCAACGACGCATCGGCACGGAGAATGCAAGGCACCACGCAGTAGTGGCTCGACTTCTGCGGGACGGCGGGGATCCCCCAGATATGACATTCTAGTGACGTCGCAAGGATCGGCGCGACATGACCGCCCCAGCATCCGCCCACAGCGGCAAGGGCTTGCACTATCAGCTTCAAGGCGCGCTGCGGCTTGTGCTCACATGGTGGGCCGGCCCGCCTCGGTTTCGCTTCTTTCCAGGTGCCGTCTGTGTTCATATTGCGGCCTTCGAACGGCGAAGCTTGCTGTGCATTGGCGCGTCGTTATCAGTGCGCGGTCTTTCCGGCCAGACTGGGCGATCCAGCAAGGTGGAGAGATCGCCGACGTCGAGAACAGGCGTCTGCAGCGCGTGCAGATCTTCGACCACAAGCATCAGGGCGCCGCTTGGTGACGTCGCCACGCCGATTCGCATCGGGCGCCTCCTCGGATTGGGTGATGCTGACGGGGCCGTCAAACGAATCCGCAACGTCGAGGTTTCCGGCATCGAGCATCGCGACGGTCCGCAGCGCAGGTAGGCGAGCCTGTCGCCGACTCGTGCAGCAGACTCGAAGGAGCCCGGCAAGGCGCCTCGGGCAGGTGCGGGAACTGGGCAATGCCGCTCAGCAAGGTCCCATGAACGGGAGACGGAGTCAATCGACACATGCCCTAACGGGCATGGTTTGGCTTCAAAACGGCATTGGCACGGCATGCTTCGGTGGAGGAACAATAGGGCAGCAAACCCAGAATCCTGGCGTTTCATACCCATGTAAAGGGAGACGTTCTATGCCTGAAGGTGCAACAGTGATTGAGACCGCGTCCGCCGAAGATGCCTTGTTTGTCTACGAGGAATGGCATCGGACAGTGACGACTTCGGACGTCGAGGCGTTGCTGGACCTGTACGCCGACGATGCTGTCCTGGAGACCTTCATGGCCAGGTTGCTTTTGAAGCAGGACAGCGGTGTGCTTCCGGGCAAGGCTGAAATTCGCCGTTTCATGGAAGCCAATTTCGGCACCCGAGAAACCATCATGAAGCTCCACGAGGTGCGCTTCTACCGCACCGGATATCAATTCGACGGGCACAACCTCATCTGGGAGTACAAGCGCGACACGCCTGACGGCGACTCCTACGAGATGGTCGAGGTGATGGAGATTGCCGGCCGAAAGATCACCAAACACCGCATCTACTTCGGCTGGTATGGGCTGTCCGGCCTGACTCCCATCAAGAAGGGCCTGGGAGAAATCGCCTAGGAGGGAAGACCGAAAGGTTGGGACCGGGACTCGTGGCTCAGCGAGTTGAGTCCTGGTCCGTGACCCAGGTAGATCGACCGCAACGAGACAACAAACTGGACGCGATGCATCGGGGCATCGGGACGGAGACTGCAAGGTGAGCTCGGCTGAGGTGGACGGTGGATTTGGTCCGCTTGAAGGGGTGCGTGTTCTTGATCTGTCGCGGGTGATCATGGGCCCCTTGGCGACGCAGATCTTGGGCGATCAGGGCGCGGAAGTGATCATGCTCGAGGCTGCGAGTGGCGACACGAATCGTGTGATGGGTTCTGGGCCGCATCCGGAATTGTCGGGTATTGCTCTAAATCTGCTCCGGAACAAGCGCTCAGTCGTGGTCGATTTCAAGACCGCGGAGGGGATGGAGGTTGTTCACCGTCTTGTGTCTACCTGCGATGTGGTCGTCACGACGATGCGGCCACATGTGCTCAAGCGTTTGGGTCTTGATTACGAGAGCCTTCGCCAGTATCGCGAGGACATCGTCTATTGCCAGGCTCAGGGGTTCTCGATCGCTAGCCCGCAAGCGAATGAGCCTGCCTACGACGACATCATCCAGGCTGCTACGGGCGTCTGCGACATTATGTCGAGGGTGTTCGGAGTGCCCGCTCTGATGCCCACGATCTTCGCTGACAAGGCGTGCGGCCTGATCATGGCGCAGGCCGTTACGGCCGCGCTGTTCCGTCGTGAGAGGAGCGGTGAGGGGCAACACATCGAGGTCCCGATGGTTCAGGCGATGAAGGCGTTCATGTTGGCCGAGCATGGTGGTGGTGCGACCTCGGCCGTCCACACAGAGGCGAACCAAGAGCGTGTCGCCGGCTATGGGCGGGTGCTGTCCAAGGAGCGTCGGGCGCACCCGACCAAGGACGGCCTCGTCCATATGCTGCCGTACCTGCCCAAGCACTACGTCGCGCTGTTCACGGCGGTGGGGCGACCCGATGCCGCGACTGATCCTCGCTATGTGGACACACGTGCCACGATCGTGAACGCGGAATCGCTCTACCGCGATGTTCGTCAAGCGTGTGCGACGCGCACCACGCAGGAGTGGCTCGACTTCTGCAAGGCAGAAGGGGTCCCCGTGACGAAGGTCGTCACGCTCGAGGAGATGGTTGCCGAGCTACCCGTCGTATCTCACCCGGTGGTCGGCGAGTTCCACCTCACCTCCCAGATGGCGAACTTCTCGTCAACGCCGGGAGGAGTACGGCGGTTGGCGCCGATGATCGGTGAGCACACAGCCGAAGTGCTGGCGGCCCTGCAAGGGGATCCATGGCTGTCGGCCTCGGTGTCGAATGGCGCCTCCAAATGAGACTGGTACCGACCCGGCTGACGGCCGAAGAGTTGGACCTGCAGTCCGATGTGCGCTCGTATCTCGATCAGCGACTGCCTGTCGGCAGCTATCCGCTCGGGCTTGGCATGGCCGCCACCGCCGACCCGCAATTCTCGCGAGACCTCGGCAGCAAGGGCTGGTTGGGGATGTCGCTGCCGAAAGAGTACGGGGGCGGAGGTCGTTCGGCAGTGGAGCGGTTGATCGTTGTCGAGGAGTTGCTGGCGCGCGGTGCGCCCGTGGGGTATCACTGGACCGCGGACCGGCAGTCCGGCGCCAACATCGCGCAGAACGGTACAGAGGAACAGAAGCGCGCGTTCATCCCAGCCATCGCGCGTGGCGAGTTGTGCTTCGCTATCGGGATGAGCGAGCCGGACTCGGGCTCGGACCTCGCATCGATCAAGACTCGGGCATCCAGGGTGGATGGTGGCTGGCTTCTCAACGGGACCAAGGTCTGGACTTCGTATGCAGGTGGGGCCGACTACATCCTGACACTTGTGCGCACGTCGGACGATCGCCACCATGGGCTCACACAGTTCATCGTCGACACGAAGACCGAGGGGATGACGATCTCGCCGATCGAGTTCCTCGATGGCACTTGGGAACTCAACGAAGTTGTATTCGTCGATGTTTTCGTACCTGATTCCTGCCGCCTCGGTGAGGTCGGGGCAGGCTGGTCACAGAACACAAGTGAACTCGCACTCGAACGCGGTGGTGTCGACCGCTGGATGTCGTGCATGTCGATCCTGACGCACTGGGCGGCCCTCCAGGTAGACCCCTCGGCCGGCGGACACGCGGTGTTCGATCTCGGGTCGATCGTCGCGCGACTGTGGGCTTTCCGAGGTATGTCGCTCTCGATTGCCCGCATGGTGGACGTGGGGGAGTCGCCTGTGACAGAGGCAGCCTTGGTGAAGGAAATGGCGACCAGGTTCGAGCAGGACTGCGTCCGGACGGTCGTGAAGCACCTCGGCAGAGCACCTGACTTGATGTCCGAGGACCCGTACGAGTCCCTGCTGGCCCGCGCCGTGCTTGTGTCCCCATCCTGGACGATCCGCGGCGGGACCACCGAGGTCCTTCGAAGCGTTGTCGCGAAAGGAATCAAGGCATGAGCGCCACGGCTGGCCGGGCGGACGCTGAACTCGAAGCGATCGTCAATCGCTTCTTCGAGCAGCGTTGCACCACTGAGGTTGTCAGCGTTGCCGAACGTGAAGGCATGCCGAGCGACCTGTGGGATGCAACTGAAGAGCTGGGCTTCACAGCCGTGGGAATTCCGGAGGAGGCCGGTGGATCCGGGGGCAGTCTTGAAGACGCTCTGGCAGTCCATCGTGCCGTCGGGATGCACGCGGTACCGCTACCTATCGCCGAGAAATATTTGGCGGGGTGGCTGATCGCGTCGGCAGGGTTGACGATCGATGCGAGACCCGCGACGGTCGTACCTTCCACGAGCCCCCTGTCGCTCGAGGTCGTGGACGGCCGAGCCACGGGTGTCGTCGAGGATGTGCCCTGGGGGTCAAGAGCGAGCGTTGTAGTCGGGCTCGTGGAGTCCGAAGGGACGGGCCAGAACAAGGTTGTTCTGCTCGACCCTGCGACCGCCACGATCCGCCACGGATCGGACTATGCGAATCAGCCCAGGGACACACTCGTGTTCCGGGAAGCGCCCGTGCAGGTCGTGCCGGTCTCTGTGAGTCGTGTCGAGCTGACCGCACGTGCAGGACTTGTCCGTGCGGCGCAGATGGTCGGAGCGATGAACAAGACCTCAGCTCTCACTCAGAAGTACACCTCCGAGAGGCACCAGTTCGGTCGATCCATCGACTCCTTCCCCGCGGTCAAGGAGCACCTCGTCGTGCTGGCACAAATGGCGGCGATGGCGGAGTTGTCAGTGGAGCGAGCGGCGGACGCGGCGTCATCGGCGGACGGGGTGTTCGAGTGTCTTGCCGCGAAGCTCGTGACCTCGGAGAACGCTGAACATGCCGTACGGGCAGCTCATCAGGCTCACGGCGCTATCGGTATGACGAAGGAATATCCCCTGCATCGATACACGCGTCGGTTGCAAGCGTGGCGGTCAGAGTTCGGCACCGTGTCAGAGCTCTCGAAGATGATCGGACATGGCGCAGCAGGCGTGAGTTCGATCGCGCATTTGGTGACAGCTGACCAGCCGCACCTGAGCAACTTGAAAGGCGAATAATATGACCGCTGACCTGTCTGTTGAGACGCTTGATGGCTTCGTCGGAGTGCTCACGATGCGGCGCCCGCCCAACAACTTCTTCGATCTCGATCTCGTGCGGGGCCTTGCTGATGCCGGGGAGGAGTTGGCAGCGGGTGACACCCGCGCCATCGTGATCCGTTCGGAGGGAAAGCACTTCTGCGCCGGCGCCGACTTCACACGCAGGGACTTGGGTGTGGATACGGCACGACTTCTGTACACGGAGGCAATACGGCTGTTGGAACTGCCGATTCCGATCGTCGCCGCGGTGCAGGGGTCCGCGGTCGGCGGCGGCCTCGGCTTGGCCTGTGCCGCTGACTTCCGCGTCGCATCTCAAAGCTCACGGTTCCACTGCAACTTCTCGCAGCTGGGCTTTCACCCTGGCTTCGGACTCAGCGAGACCCTGCCGCAGATTGTCGGGCAGCAGCGCGCGCTGCACATCATGTGCGCCTCGCAACGTCTGACAGGTCAAGAAGCACTGGCAATCGGGCTCGTGGACGTTCTCGCCGAAGACAGCGAAATGCAAAGCGCCGCAATCGAGTTCGCCCGCACATTCACCGCCATGGCACCGTTGGCGGTGCGATCGATCAAACAGACGCTCCGGGGTGGACTGCCTGATCGCGTGCTGACAGCAGTCCAGCACGAAGCCTCCGAGCAACAGCGACTCCGAGACACCGAGGACTTCACAATCGGCCTCACCGCCAGCTTCGAACGCAAGCAGCCCATATTTACCGGGCGCTGAAACCTTCTTCACTCAACGTTCGGTCTCAAAAACAGCGAACACCGTAGGAAAGGAAGCAGTATGGGCTCCACGGCCACGACTTCGGTCGCCACGACGAGTGGCCCCGTGCGAGGCATACATCAGGACGGGCTCGCGGTCTTCAAAGGCGTTCCCTACGCCGCGGCCCCGGTCGGCGACCTTCGGTGGCGCCCGGCGGTGCCCCACTCTGGTTGGGTCGACGTTCTGGACGTCACAGAATTCGGCCCGAGTGCACCGCAGCCCTACGTGGAGGGTGGACAGCCAATCCTGGGAGGGCACGGCTTCCCGCCATTCGACGAGGACTGCCTCACACTCAACATCTGGACGCCGGCCGCCGACGGTGCTTGCCGGCCGGTCGTGATCTGGATCCACGGGGGTGGGTTCGTTACGGGATCCGGGTCTTTGGCCATCTACTCGGGCGATACTTTCGCGCGCGACGGAGACCTGGTCGTGGTGACGATCAACTATCGTCTCGGGCCGCTGGGTTTCCTCTATTCCGGGTCCGAAAGCGACGGACCTGACGCGCAATCCGCCAATTTCTGGATCACCGATCAGATCGCTGCGCTGCGCTGGGTGCGTGACAACATCACCGCGTTCGGCGGAGATCCGACCGCCATCACCATCGCAGGGCAGTCCGCTGGCGCTTTCTCGGCGGCTGCGCTCGCTGCGCACCCGGATTCTCGCAGCCTGTTCCACCGTGCCATCGTGCAGAGCTCGCCGTTCGACGGGCCTATGCCTGATCGTGCCGAGGCGCGGGAAATCACCGACACTTACCTCGACATCCTCGGCGTCAACAATATCGACGAGCTCCGCAAGCTGCCCTGGGAGCCTCTGATCGACGCGTGGTCCGCAATGTTCGAGCGCACCTTCAAGTGGGGCCACTGGACGGTGCCCTTCCCTCCGGTGATGGACGGTGTGAGCCTGATCGGCGATCCTGTGCACTATCTCCTTGACGATGCCGCGCTCGATATCGACGTGCTGATCGGGTGGACCAACCAGGAAGCGAATTCCTACTTTCCTACCAACCCGATGTACGCCGACGTAACCCGGGAGCAAGTTCTGGCCCGCTACGAGGAGTCCTTCGGTGATGGTGCTGCCGAAGCGTACGCATCCTTTGAAGCGCGACGTCCGGGCGCGACGCCCTTGGAGGTCCTCATGGACCTGGGCACCGAGGAGTTGTTCGCCACACCCACCATCGAGGTGGCTGAGCAGCGGGCCGCGCGCGGGCGACCGGTCTGGGCGTACCGCTTCGACTTTCAAAGCCCCGCATACTTCGGTCGTCTGGGTGCCGCGCACTGCCTGGACCTGCCGTTCGTTTTCGACAACTTCGACAAGTGGTCGCTCGCGCTCCTGACGGACGGCATCGAATCACCGGACCGCGACGGTTTGTGCACTGCGATGCACCAGGCCTGGATCTCCTTCGTTCGCACCGGAGATCCCAACCATGCCGCGCTGCCGAAGTGGGAGCGCTACGCCGGGGAAAATCCCACCACAATGCGATTCGACATGGTCAGTGAATCGGCTGACGGTCCTCGAACGGGTGGGCCGAACAGGGTGTGACCATCGACTGCGAAGCGTTGCGCAAGCCCGCTGCCGGAGACCCCGCGCAGGTCTCTGCCAGCCGGCGCTAGCCGCTTCAAAGCCGCCGGGCCAGCTCTACCTAGCACGACAGTTGTATTTCGTTGTGCTGCAAGCGAGTTGGTTCTGGGGTAGTTTGGCGCGGGTGCTGGATGATGTTGTGGCCGAGGATGTTTCGGCTTGGCGAGTGGGTTTCGATGAGGTGTTCGCGCGGGTAGCGGGGGTGTTCTATCGGACTGAGCCGCGGCGGTGGGCGCGGGCGTATCTGACGGGGTTGTTGGCGCCGGTGGAGCGCAAGAACTCCTGGCAGTTGGCCGATGCCGCCGGCGTGGTGGAGCCGGACGGTTTGCAGCATTTCCTGAACAGGTCCAGGTGGAGTGCTGATGATCTGCGTGATCATGTGCGCTCGTATGTGGCCGAGTCATTGGCCTGCCCGGACGGTGTCCTGGTGCCGGATGAGACCGGGTTCGTCAAGAAGGGCACGAAGTCGGCCGGGGTTCAACGCCAGTATTCCGGCACCGCGGGCAGGGTGGAGAACAGTCAGCTGGGGGTGTTTCTGGCCTACTCCGGCCGCTCGGGGCGTGCGTTGATCGACCGGGAGCTGTATATACCCGAATCATGGATCAGCGACCGAGACCGCTGTAGCGAAGCGGGAATACCCGAAAAGCGTTGCAGTGAAGGTGTTTTGACCAAGCCGCGACTGGCCGAGGCCATGATCGAGCGGACACTGAGGGCCGGGGTGGTCGCGGGGTGGGTGGCCGCTGACTCCGCCTACGGCCGTGACGGGAAGTTCCGGGCATTCCTGGAGGCTCGTCGGATGTCCTATGTCCTCGAGGTGCCGGTCAAACAGACCGTCACCGATATCGACGGGCGTCGTCGGGTCGACACTCTCATCGGCCGTGCTCCCGCCGAGGCATGGCACCGGGTTTCGTGCGGACCTGGGGTTCGAGGCGAGCGCGTCTACGACTTCGCGTGGGCCACGCTGCCCGGCTTCGGTGACCTCCCGGCCGGGTTCGTGCGCACCCTACTCGCCCGGCGATCGGTCGAGGACCCCGCCGATATTGCCTACTACCTGTGCTTTCACCCCGACACCGTGACTCGTGAGCAGATCGTCGCCGTCGCTGGAGCCCGGTGGGCGATCGAGGAATGCTTCCAAGCCGCCAAAGACCAATGCGGCCTCGACCACTACCAGGTACGCCGATGGGACCCCTGGTACCGCCACATCACCCTGGCCATGCTCGCCCACGCCTTCCTCGCAGTCACCGCCGCCACCGACCCAAAAGCCCACGCGGGCTGGGCCCGATCACAGTCGCCGAAATCCGCCGTCTCCTGGCGATAGTGCTCCACCCAGCCCGCACCCTCACCCACGCACTCGCCGCCTCCCGCTGGCGCCGACGCCACCAAACCCGCGTCCGACAAACCAGATACCATCGACAACGACTGTGACACAACGAAATACAACTGTCGTGCTAGGAGCAAGGCCGCGCAGTTTGGGTTTCTGCTCGGTTGTCAACCGGGCAGGATATGAACGCTGATCTGGGTTTTGTAGATGTTGCGGTCGACCTCGCCCTTGGCGCGGTGTTTGGAGATGGCACGTTTGACGATGCGGGGGCTGGAGCGTTGGCGTCGTAGTGGCATCGGGCTGGACAGGACCGCGCGGCCGATGGTGCCGATCAGGTTGATCGTGGTGGTGGCGAGAACTCCGGTGGCCTGGATGAGCTGATCGCGGGCGGTGTGCACGGCGATGGTGAAACTGCCGCGGTCGGGGCTGAAACTCGGTGTGGCGAGCGCGGTATCGGCGATCGCGGTGCGCAGCGCCTGGTAGGTGATCAACAAGGCGTAGACCTCTTGGGCGACCCCGGCCGGGGTGCGGGCGCGCAGCACCCGCCCGCCGAGGATGGTCGATTTCAGTTCGAAATAGCTGGTTTCGATCTCCCACCGCTGATGGTAGAGATCCACCAATTCCTTTGCTGGATAACGCTTGTCGTCGGTCAGGGTTGTGATCAGCCGGTACCGCTCGACCCGGCGTGGCCCGCCGGCGCAGCTGACGGCGATCTCGGCGTCGATCACGCGCACGGTCGCCGTACCGGTGCGGGTCAGCCACGATCTGTCACCCAACCGCGCGATCGCGGGGACGCGCCGGTTGAGTTTGGCGCGGATCAGCAGATCTGCTCCGGTGCCGGTGATCTGCTCGATCAACGCCGTAACCGCGAAGTTCCGGTCGGCCAGCAACAGCATGCCCGGGCGCAGGCACCCCAAAAGTTGTGGTGCATAGGCTGTTTCCGCGATCCGCAACGGGCCGAACACGACATCGACGACGGTGCGGGTGCCACACGCCACCACCGTCAGCAACCGCAGCATCGGATACCCAGCCTGGGCGTGACCGCCGCCGTGACGCCCGAACTCGGCCACGTTGCCTGGACTGTCAGCCACGAACACACTGGTGCCGTCGATCGCGCACACCAGCAGTCCCCGCCACCGCCGGGTCCCGGCGGCCGGGCCGGCGAGCAGATCGAACAACGCCTTCAGGGGTTTGACCCCGACGCGGCGCAACGCCTGTGACAAGGCCGGGGAACCAGGACACACGAACGATCCGCCGGGCAGCCCGGCACACAACCGCGCCCATACCTGCCGATACCCGATATCGGAGAACAACGCTCCGGCCAGCAGCAGATACACCACCACCCGCGACGGCAGCAGCCGCACTCGTGACCGCACGGCACCGGCCGTTTCCAGCGCCGCGTCGACCAGGTCGAACGACACGATCCGGGTCAGTTCCCCCAGATGCCCCGGCGCGAACACACCCTCCGCGACCGGCGAGGAACGATCAATGACACACTGAACTGACAGCGGAACTCCTCGATCGAGCGGATTGTCTTGGCGGACAACACCTCTCTACCAACAGTTCCGCTGTCCCCACTCACCACCCCACCCCGCTTGACACACCAGCTCACGCGTTAACTGCGCGGCCTTGGTACTAGGAGAGTAGTCGGTTGGGATCGGGACTTGGAGTTCAATGAGTTGAGTCCCGATCGTTGCACCCGGCCGGCCGGACCCTCGGTGCATGGTCCGAGCGCGATCTCCATCGATCGCCTCGGTCCCCTCGAACGGTGACAGCCGCACGCGCGACTCTGTCGGGTGACCCTGTTCGAGAACCGAAACTCGGTCGGCCTGCGCACGGAAATCGACTTTTCCGTGCGCAGGCCGGACACGCCCAGGCATCCGGACGCACTCGCCATCGACGTCAGATTTCGTAGATGCCAACAGATCTCGTCAGGCCGACCGTCGTCAGTGCTACTCGAGACTGGCTGCGGCCTCGTCACCGACGTATGCCGCCCAGAGACGGCGGTAGGGGCCGTCGGTGGTGAGTAGGTCGGCGTGACGACCGGTTTGCAGGAGACGGCCCTCGCCGACAACGACGATCATGTCGGCGTCCGCGGCGGTGGCCAGGCGGTGTGCCACGACAATGGTGGTGCGGCCGGCGGTCAGCAGATCGACGGCCGCACGGACCCTGGCATCGGTCGCCAGATCCAGCGACGCAGTGGCCTCGTCGAGTATGAGGATGTCGGGTTCTACCAATTGCGCCCGCGCCAAGGCGAGAAGCTGACGCTGGCCCGCCGAAAGACTGCCACCGTGTGCGCCGATCGGCTGCCGGTAACCGTGTTCCAGGGCGGCGATCATCTCGTGGGCACCCACTGCCCGGGCGGCCCATTCGATATCGGCGGGGGCCGCATCGGGTTTGCCGTAGGCAATGGCCTCTTGCACGGTATCGCCGAACAGGAAGGGTTCCTGCGGCACCACACCCAATCGTTTGCGGAAGTCCCGCAGGCGATAGTGCCGGATGTCGACGCCGTCGACGAGCACCGCGCCCTCGGTCGTGTCATACAGGCGCGCAAGCAGTTTCACGAGCGTCGACTTACCCGCACCGGTCTCCCCGACCACTGCGACCTTCTGCCCCGGCGAGATACGCAGATCGATGCCCGACAACACCCGCGCGCCCGTCGGATCGTAGGCGAAGCCGACATCACGGAATTCGATCGCACCCGTCAAACTCCGCACCGGGCGGGCGTCGGGAGCATCCGGCGTCGCCACCGGTTCACGCATCAGCCCGCCGAGCCGTTCCACACCGATGACCGCCTGCTGATAGCTGTCGAAAACCTGTGACAACTGCTGGATGGGTGAGAAGAGCAGATCGGTGTAGAGCAGGAAGGCGATCAATGTGCCTGCGGTGAGCATACTTTCACGCAGCTGGTGCACACCGAAGACGAGTACGGCGGCCGTGGCGATGACCGACATGAACTCGATGAACGAGAAGAACTGCGACGCCAAGGTCTGGCTGCGCATCCGCGCATTACGATAGCCCCAGGAGCGGCGCTCGAATTCCCGCTGGTTCACTGCTTCCCGGCGATAAGCCTGGGTGACCGCGATATTGTCGACGTTCTCCTGCAGATAGGCATTCGAGGCACTGACCTGTTCACGCGCCAGGTTGTAGGCGGGCACCGAGGCCCGTCGGAAGGCGACGGTGGCAGCCACCAGCACCGGCATCAGCGCTAGTACCACCAGGGCCAGCCCGGCATCGATGACGACCAGTGCCACGACCACGCCACCGATGGTGAGTGTGCTGGTCAAGGCCACCGAAAGCCCGGTCTGTAGGAATGCCGACAGTCCGTCCACATCGGTGATCATGCGAGTCATGATGCGGCCGGCTAGTTCTCGCTCGTAGAACTGCAGACCCAGGCGCTGCAATTGCGCGAATACCTTGACCCGCAATCCGTAGAGCAGGCGTTCGCCGGCCCGCCCGGTCACGCGCACCTGCGCGACAGTGATAGCCCAGTCCACGATCACGATAACGAACGCCGAACCGGCGGCGATCAGCAGCACGTCCCGCGCGCCCGCCAGTACACCGCGGTCGATTCCGTAGCGCACCAGGACCGGAATCAGGATCTGGGCCAGCGCATCCAGAAGTACCAGGCCGAGTCCGGCCAGCAGCGGCAGTGCGAACGGCCGCAGCAACCGGACCAGCGAGAAATCCGAATCTGGGGTGTGCGAGAAGTCTTCGGGCACTTCGGGTTCGCCGCTGAGCGCGGGTAGCCGGTCGATCAGCGCGCCCACATCGCCAGAGGGCGGCGCGCTCGATACCCCGCCGCCGCCTATTGCGTGCGGGGAGGCCGCGGCCCGCTGCGAGAACGCCTTCGCCATCTGTTCGAGGGTGCGCGACTCGTCGCCGTCGGCCTCGGCCGCCGCCCACAGTTCGGCCGTGGGTACCGTCTCGGCCGCTACGCCCGCATCCTCGGCGAAACCAGACGGATCCGGCGGGGTGAACAGCGCGTGGAACAACTCGGCTGAGCTCTGCAGCTCGTGCAGCGTGCCGAGCTCGGCGACACGGCCACCGTCCAGAACCGCGACCCGATCCGCCAGCGCCAGCGTCGAGATCCGGTGTGCCACCACAATGGTGGTGCGCCGCCGCACCTCTACGGTGATGCGCGCGAAGATCTCCTCCTCGACCTGTGCGTCGATGGCGGAGGTGGCGTCGTCGAGCACCAGGATCGGGGCGTCGGTGATCAGCGCCCGGGCCAGGGCGAGGCGCTGGCGCTGGCCGCCGGAAAGCCGCCGCCCACGGTCTCCGATCATGGTGTCCAAACCCTCGGGCAGCGCGGCGACGAATTCGTCGGCGGCGGCCAGATGCAAAGCGTGCCAGACCTGTTCGTCATCCGCGTCCGGATAACCGTAGGACACATTGGCGCGCACCGTATCCGCTATCAGCGAGGTGTCCTCGAAGACCATCGCCACCCGCGAGCGCAGGTCCCGCAACTCGCGAATATCAGTGCCGTCCAGCAGGATCCGCCCCGCATCCGGATCGAACAGGCGCGGCAGCAGAAGCGTCAGAATCGACTTCCCGGAACCGGCCGCACCCGCGATCGCAATGGTCTCCCCAGGCTCGACACCGAGCTCCAGGCCGTCCAGCACCGGCGGCTGACCGTCGAATCCGAAACGCACACCTTGGAATTCGATGCGCGGCGGGCTGTCCGGCCGGTGCACGGGATCGGTATCCGGCAACGGCCCCTCGACTGCGGTCGAACCCTCGATCACCTCGCGCACCCGATCCAATGACGCCTTGCCCTGCTGACTGACCGTTAGCAGCATCGCGAACATGCGAATCGGAGCGACAAACGATCCCAGGTAGGTCATGAACGCCAAAAAGGTGCCCAGCGTGATGGATTGCCGCAGCGCGAGCAGACCACCGACGATCAGGATGAGCGCCTGCCCCGCGGCGGGCACCGCCTGCATGACGGGGGTGAACCGGCTGGTGATCCGGGCAATGCGCAGCCGGGACCGGTACAGGTTCCGTGCGGCGGCGGCCAGTTGGTCCAGCTCGTGCGATTCCTGGCCGAAGCCCTTCACCACCCGCACGCCCGCGACCGCGGCCTCCACTCGCATGGCGACATCGGCGGCCCGGGCCTGGGCATCCCAGTTGGCGGGGAAGAGTTCCCGCTGACTGCGCGAGACAACGAGCCACAGCGCCGGAACCACCAGCAGCGCAACCACACTCAGCAGCGGTGACATCGAAGTCATCAGTATCAGCGACGCGGCCAGCATCACCACATTGCCGGCGACCAGCGGAACCAACTGCAGCAACATCTGGATGAGCGTCACGTCGGTGATAGCACGGCTCACCACCTGCCCGGTGTAGAGACCGGAGCGCTGCCGCCCGTTCATGCGCAGCAGCGAGGCGAACAGGTCACGCCGCAAATCGTGCTGCACATCCAGGGATAACCGGGATGACTCGACCCGGCGCACCCAGCTCGCGACGAAACGCACCAACCCGAGTGCGAGCAGCACCAGTACCCACGGCAGCACCGATGCTGCGGTGACCGTCAGGGTGTCGACCACATGTCGCACCAGCAGCGGCAGGATGGCGGTCAGAACTCCCGACAACACCGAGCCGATACCCGCTATGAGCGCCGTCCGCCGATGGGATGCGCAGCGCCGCAGCAGATATCGCACCCAGCCGTCGGCGCGGTCACCAGTGACCGCGTTGACGGAAAGAACGCAATCGCGAGTCATCCGGCGACCACGACCTCGGCTGTCGCCGAGGAGTGGTTACCGACCCAGGTCAGGCCGTAGTGCCCGCGCAGCGTGGTCTCGGTAGATTCGGTCCGGAATATCAGCTGCCACAGCCTATGCCGTTCGCGCCGAGCCGGATTCACCATGAGGGTGAAGCGGCTCTTCGCGTCCTGGATATCGTCCTGGGAGGGCAGATCCTCGGGCAGTTCGCCGTTCAGAACCGGATTCTCCACCGAAATATCCCAGCCGACGCGGCCGTTCGACGATGTCCGTACTTGCATTATCTTGTAGCTCCACAATGTGCGTGCGGCATCCGCGTCAGTCTCGAGAAACAGTCGGGTACCTTGGCCAGCTTGGTGCGGCGACGGACCGGTGCCTACTCGCCTGTGTTCTCAAAGGCGGCGGGAAGTCAGTAGCCGGCTCCATCCGCTTCAAAGCCGCAGGGCCGAGGAATTCGCGGGCATTGCTCGACAGGACTTTCGTCCGGGTGGCGTCGTCGAGGACGGTGGATGAGCGCACCAATCCGGCAGCCGGTCGTTCGCCGAGCGGATAGGGGTAGTCGCTTCCTACGACGACGCGGTCCGCTCCGACTGTGTCGACGAGGAGGCGGAGCGCCCGGTCGTCGAAGACTACCGAGTCGACGTAGAACCGACCGAGATAGTCCGACGGTTGCAACTCCGAAGTGCCGATGACGTCGTTGCGCTCGCGCCAGGCGTTGTCCATCCGCCCGACCCAGAATGGGAATGACCCTCCCCCATGGGCAAAACAGATGCGTAGCTCTGGACCTACACGATCGAAGACACCCCCGAGGATCATCGCCAGGATCGATAGGTGTGTCTCCGCGGGCATGCTGGCGAGCCACCGCGCCATCCAGCGCCGCAGACGCGGGGAGTCGGCCATGTCCCAGGGGTGGACGAAGATTGGTGCGCCGAGTGAAGCGGCATGCTGCATGAAAGTGACGATGCCCTCGTCGTCGAGATCTCGGTCGCCTACGTGATTGCCGATCTCCACGCCGACGTGCCCGGCTTCAAGGCACCGTTCCAGCTCTGCGCATGCCGCGTCCGGATCTTGCAGTGGGACTTGGCAGAACGGGAGCAATCGAGACGGTGCAGGCTCGCAAATTTCGAGGGCGAGATCGTTGAAGATTCGTGAGATTGCCGTCGCGTCCTTGGTTTCATTGCCATAGGCGAAGAAAAGCGGGGTCGGCGAGACGACCTGCGCAGTGACGCCGTCGGAGTCCATGTCTGCGAGCCTCTGTTCTGCGTCCCAGCAGTTGGCTTGGATTCGGCGAAACTCGGCCGATCCCACCATGACCATCGCGTCTCGTTCGGACTCCATGCGGAGCCAAGGGACGTCGATGCCATTCGAGGAGGGCAGCTCGGGCCAGCCTCTCGGTATGTAGTGGGTGTGCACGTCGATGATGTCGTTCATCGTTCAGAACTCAGCCCTTCCCGGGATGCACGGCGCCGCAATTAGTGCACGTGCGAGCGGCGCCGTCGTCGTAGAAGGAGGTGAACACCGGCGGCAGGTCAGCGACGATGTCACGCACCTGAAGCTCGACTTCGTGGACCAGCGCCGAGCAGTTCAGGCAATACCACTGGAACTTCTCGAGCGTGCCTTCTTCGCGAACTCGCTCGATGACCAAGCCCACGGACCGGGTCTCGGGTCGTTGCGGCGAGTGCGGGATGTCACCGGGAAGGAGCCACGTCTCGCCTTCGGCGATGTCTACTCGCTGCAGCTTCCCAGCCACGATGATGTTGACGTGGATGTTGCCCTTGATTTGGTAGAACCACTCTTCGTAGGGGTCCACGTGGAAATCCGTGCGCTGGTTCGGTCCGCCGACGACCTGGACGATGAAGTCTTTGCCGAGTGCCATTGTCTTGTTACCCACTGGCGGTTTCAGCAGGTGCTGGTTGTCCGCGATCCACCCGGCAAAATTGATGGTCGGCGGTACCGGTGACTGATTCACGTCGTCTCCTTATGCGGCACGTATGCGACGGCTTGGATCTCGATAAGCAGATGAGGGTGCGGCAACGCATGCACCGCGACGGTGGTTCGAGTTGGTCCGGTCTCGTCGAAAAACTCGGCCCAGACCTCGTTGTAGCCGCCGAAGTCGTTCATGGACACGAGGTACGTGGTGGCCTGAACCAGGTCGCTGAGATCGGCGCCGGCGTCACGCAGGATGTCGCGAATATTCTCGATCACCGCGCGAGTCTGGACGCGAATGTCGAGGCACGTCGTTCCTAGGTCGTCTACCTCTGCCCCATCGATCGAATTGTCGGTCCTTCGCGCTGAGGTCCCGGAGACGAACGCGAAGCTACCGACCACCTTGACGTGGGGGAATCGGCCACGAGGCTTGGCCTTGCCCGAGACCAGTCGGGCCTGCACCGTGTGATCAGCCATGTGAGCGCCGCACGCCTCGTACGGTGACTGTGCCGAGTCGCGCAATGTGGGCCGTGACGACGGAGGCCGTGAAGGGCGCCGCAGCAGTTGCCGCGCCGGCCAAGATGACGTGTCCGGCGCGGAGTTCGATCTTGTTTCGGCGAGCCATTGCGAGTAGCGCGGGCAGCGCTCGGAGTGGATGGCCGAGGATTGCGGCGGTGGATCCGACATCGGCCAGAGCACCGTCTATGCGCAGCTCGACGGCGAGATTGCCGATGTCATCGGTTCGGTGGCTGACATGAAATGGCTGCCATTGGCCGATCACGAAGGCCGCGGCGGACGTGTTGTCAGCGATTACGTCAGGCAGGCTGAATCGGAAGTCACGATAGCGGGAGTCAATGATCTCCAGCGCCGGCGCCACTGCGTCAACCGCGTCACCGAGGTCGGTCAGTGCATCGTTGACATCGACGTCGCGGGCGAGCCTGAACGCGACCTCGGGCTCAATTCGAGGATGAATGAACCTCGTTAGGTCGACATCAGTTCCATCCGCCACTCGCATCGCATCAGTGAGCTGGCCGACAATCACGTCGGAGACACCCATCTGGAGCGCCTTCGCCCGGCTGGTGAAGCCCAGCTTGGCACCAACGAGCCGCTCGCCACGAGCGCAGCGCCGCGCGATCAGCTCATGCTGGATCCCATAGGCCGATTCGAGGTCGAGCCCTTCCGGTAGCTGCGGTATCGCGGTCGAATGCTGTTGCGCATCGTCGAGTTCGATGGACGCTGATGAGTAGATCGAAGTGCTCATGACGATGCTTCCTCTCGCGCGTTGACCATGGTGAGCGCAACATCAAGGATCATGTCTTCTTGCCCACCGACCATGGTCATAGCTGCACGCAGACGTTGGTCTGCTCGGTGTAGAAGTCCAGCGAGTTCGTTCCGCCTTCGCGGCCGATGCCGGAGAGCCCGACACCCCCGAAGGGCGAGCGCAGGTCCCGCAGATACCAAGTGTTCACCCAAGCCATGCCGACGTTCATCCGCTGCGCGACCCGATGGCCTCGGGACAGGTTGGTCGTCCAGACCGACGCCGCGAGTCCGTAATCGGTGTCGTTGGCGAGGCCGATCGCCTCCTCCTCGGTGTCGAAGGGAACCAGACCCGCGACCGGTCCGAAGATCTCCTCGCGCATGGGCCGATCGGCATTCGTCAGGCCGGTCCACAGGGTCGGCTCGATCCACGCGCCCCCGTTGAGATCATCAGCCAGGGTCGGCACGCCGCCCCCGACGATGGTCTTGGCTCCGGATTCCTCGGCGAGCGCGTAGTAGGCGAGCACCTTCTGCCGATGCGCCGTCGAGATCAGCGGACCGGTCGTCGTCCCTTCCGCGTACGGGTTGCCGAGCGTCAGCGCTCGCGCTCGGGCGGCCAGACCTTCGACGATCTCCTCGAACACTCCGCGCTGGACGTAAATCCGCTCGGTGCACAGGCAGACCTGGCCTGTATTGGCGAACACAGATCGAGTCAGCCCGTCCAACGTTGACTCGATGTCGGCATCGTCGAACACGATGGCCGCATTTTTCCCGCCGAGCTCGAACGAGATGGGACGTACTCGAGGCGCGCTCGCAGCCATGATCGCAGAGCCGGTCGCAGTCGAGCCGGTGAAGGTAACACCGTCGATGCCGGGGTGTCCGACGAGGAACTCACCGGCCGAGCCTGCGCCGAAACCGTGCACGACGTTGTAGGCGCCGTCGGGGATACCGACCTCGGTCAGCACCTCACCCAACAGGGTCGCCGTCGAGGGGGTCTCTTCGCTCGGCTTGACGACGACGGCATTGCCGCACGCCAGGGCAGGTGCCACCTTCCAGGTGAGAAGCAGCAGGGGAAGGTTCCAGGGCACGATGACGGCCACCACACCGAGAGGCTTGCGCATCGCGTAGTTAAGGGCCTGGCGACCGTTCGCAAGGTCGGTCAGAAAGGACGTTTGCCCGGCTGAGGCGATCGTGTCAGCGAAGGAGCGGAAGTTCAGCACTGCTCGCGCAACATCGAGTTCTCGCGCTTGTGTGACCGGCTTGCCGGTGTCAGCGATCTCGGCAGCGACGAAGTCCTCGAATCGTTCCTCGATACGGTCGGCGACGCGGCGAAGCAGTGTGCATCGCTGACCCGCCGGCGTTGCACCCCAGGCTCCCTCGACGGCCCGCCGGGCCGCGCGCACAGCATCGTCGACCAGTCTCCGGTCAGCCTCCTGAACCCTTGCACTGACCGATCCGCTTACCGGATCGATCTTGTCGAAGAACGACGCGACCGCTCCGTCCTCGATAGCCTGCCCGCCGATGAAGTTTCGCACTGTTCGCGGAGCCAAGGGATTACCACCTCTTCCCGGGTGATTGCCTGCATCGCTGCACCTGCCCAAGACTGCCGCACAATGGCATGCCAATCCAATGCCAATCGGCGTACTAGATATGCCCGCACGGCTATGGAAGTTTGGGTCGGTACTTGAAACAGTTCGCGGTTACCCCGCTTCGCAATATCTCGATGCCTACCGTGCGATTCGGTGGAGTCGTCCGGACTATTGCGGGCGAGCCGCGGCGTAGGATATGCCCTTGCCTCAGCCTTTCGCATTGTGGACATGCCCTTCTAGGCATAGGGTGCGCACATGGTGTTGGACGCTAAGGCCACCGAAAAGCTGCTTGATGGGCGCCTCAAACTGCGGCATCTGGTGCTCGTTGTGACGATTGCAGAGCACGGCAGCATCATGCGCGCCGCCGAGGCTCTGCATGTGACGCAACCCGTCGTGACCCGCAGCCTGCGGGAAGTGGAAGAAGTCCTCGGTGTTCCATTGTTCGACCGTTATAGCCGTGGGGTGACGCTGAACGTCTACGGGAAGTCCTTTGTGGATCATGCTCGAGCCGTGCTTGCTCAAATCCGGCACGCGGGGGAGGAGATCTCGCTGCTGCAGTCCTCGGACCTCGGAACAGTGACCGTCGGTACCTACCTCGCCGGCTCAAACGTTCTTCTCCCTCGGGCCATCGCCGCTCTGAAATCGAGCCACCCTTTGTTGACCGTGGTCGTCGTCGAAGCCACGCCTGACGTTCTGGAAGCCGACTTACTCGTTGGCGAGATCGACTTGACGGTCGGACGCCTGCTCGCGGCACCGCCGCCCCGACTGACCCAAGAGCAGCTCTACTTGGAGCCGATCAAAATAGTCGCCCGGAGTACTCACCCTGCGCACGCGCTGGTCCATCCAACATTAAGCGAACTCGCTTCATACGCATGGGTGTTTCCGAGCGACCGAACCGCCCTCCGCTGGGAGCTCGAGGAAGTGTTTGTGTCTGCGGGCGTCGCAATACCCAGGGATCGGATCGAATGTCCTGCGGTGCTCACGATGTGGCAGCTTCTCGTACAGAATGACCTGATCGGGTTGTTACCCGCATCGATCGCACTGCAAGAGGAACGGTTCAAGTTCATCGGGACGTCGCTGAAGTCGGTCCGACAAGTCGTTGGCGTGTCGTGGGCCACCGAAAGACCCCTGATCGCGCCTGCCTCGGCCCTGCTCGAACATCTCCGAGTCGAAGCAACCGCGCTTACTCAAGCACTTGAACACGAATCGGTCCAAAGGTAGGCGTGACCGTGGCGGGGCGCCCACGTTCCGGAATATCGGGTTCAGCCTCGGGATGCGGAGTGCTCGAGCTGTTGCGGTGGTGCACGACGCCTCGGGCAGTATCGCCGCGCGATACGGCCTGCTGGGGGAGAAAAGAACCCCGCGACGATCGGTGCTGTTCCCCATGATCATCGGCTTGGTCGTCTTGGAGGGCTGGGTGTGTCCGGCGGGTAAGCAGGCACCGGGGCGCGATCGCACGATTCGCGAGATCGCCAGCTTGATCGTGGGCGGCATCGCGCAACAACACGGTCGCGGCGATCAGGACCCGGCCGCGCCGATGGCCGTGCTGTCACCGCAACAGCGCACCGACCGAACGGCGATGCGAACCCGCTAGCGCTACAACGATATTCACGCACTGATCGCCGAGGGTGAAGTCTGCGCGGCATCGGCAAACGCCTCGGCCTCGCGTGTGGGACGCTGCGCCCAGCCGGCCTCGTCGAGGAACTGCTGGTCAACAACGGCACCGGACGCCGCCGCGGTCTGCTCGATGCCTTCAAGCTCCACCTGCACCAACGGTGCAGTGAGGGCTGCACCAACGCGCATCTGACAGTCAATCGACACATGCCCTGAAAGGCATGGCAAGTGTTGAAACTTGCATTGGTAAGACATGTCACCAAGGGGGAGTATTGGCGAACAGATTCGAAGTCTCGCCCCCTCGGGCATGACTTCGAGGCGTGCGAACGTGAGGCGCCATCACCGGGCATTGGTTGTGGCTATGGCCGGGCGCAACGCTGTAGCAATGCTCGATATCTCCTGGATCCGCGACTAGGTGTCCGGCTCATTCAACAAGGATCGGTGTTTATGGAAGAGACCACCCGCGACGCATTTGCTAGTGCAGTCCAGGATGAGTCGGCATTGCGTGCAGCGCTGCTCGACGCGGACGCTGTCACGAGCCTGATGGTGCTCGCGCATTTGTCGGGAGACTCGACGCTCCTCGAGCGTGCACAGGAATACATCACCGGGCCTTCCCCGGATGGACGGCGGGTCCCACGGTCATTGCATGAAGAGGCTGTTGAGCAGCTGATCGGGGTCCTGCGTGATCTCGCAAGGGGCGGTTCCATTCCCGACCTCGCCGAATCTGAACTCCACAAGATCATGAATATCGGTGCCGGTGAAGAAGTTCCGCACGAATACGTCCCGATGGGCCTGAGCGAGAACCACCTGGACATCGAACACAAGTACCGTCAACCATTTGCCTGGACAAAGGATCCGGCTGACCTCCTCCGCGACTTCTCGGTCGTGGTGATCGGGTGCGGAGTATCCGGGATCGCAGCCGGAGTACGGCTTCGCGAGGCTGGGATCCCGTTTGTCATCCTCGACAAGAACGAGGCCCCGGGCGGCACTTGGTGGGAGAACAAATACCCGGGGTGTGGTCTCGATACCCCCAGTGACACCTATCAGTACACCTTCTACCCCAACAAGTCCACGACAGGCCCCTATATCAAGCGCAATGAGGTCCTTGCCTACCTGCAGTCGACCATTGCTGCCCATGGACTTGAAGAATTCATCGTCTCGGGTGCAAAAGTCTCGAAGGCTGAGTTCTTGGAAGACAAGAAGCGCTGGCAGGTCGAATACACCAAGGATGGTGTCGAACACGCCCTGACGCCCAACATCGTCATTTCGGCGGTTGGCGCACTCAACAACGCCAAGGTGCCTGCATTCGAGGGGCTCGAGGAGTACTCCGGAGAAGTTCTCCATACCGCGCAGTGGAATGAGGAAGCAGACCTTACCGGCCGCCGAGTCGCGATGATTGGAATCGGTGCCAGCGGAATGCAGACGGGGCCGACTATTGCTCCAATTGTAGAGCACCTCCGCGTGTTTCAGAGGTCGCCGCACTGGTCGGCTCCCGATCCGGCCTATCACGAACATCGCACACCGGGTGAAATATGGGCAGCCGAGAACGTTCCGTACTTTGCGTCGTGGCGTAGATTCCTTGTGATGTGGGCCGGATTCGACCGTGCGTGGCCCATGATGCACAGTGACTCGCCGGAAATCGAGGCCCTGCGCGGGATGTTGACCACATTCATCGAGCATGAGCTCAAAGATCGACCCGACTTGCGCGCCGCCGTCACGCCGGACTTTCTTCCGTTCACGAAGCGTATGCTCTATTACAACAATTGGTTTCCGATGCTTCGTCGGGAGAACGTCTCCTTGGTTACATCGCCAATCGAGCGTTTCACCAATCGTGGCATTCTGACCGCCGATGGTGTCGAACATGATGTTGATGTCACTATCTTCGCAACGGGCTTCGACATGACACAGATGCTCGGCTCGTACGAAGTTATCGGCCGGGACGGGGTCACCGTAAGGGAACTTTGGGCGGACAATGATCCGCGTGCGTATCTGGGCGCGGCCATTCCGCACCTGCCGAACTTCTTCACGTTGTTCGGTCCCAACAGCGCTCTCGCGCACGGCGGTAGCTTCGTCTTCGTTGCCGAGTGTCAGTTGAACTACCTGCTTCAGGCGATCCGGGTACTGCTGGAGGAAGGCTACACATCCGTCGAGTGCCAGCAGTCGGTGCACGACGAGTACAACAAGCGGCTCGACGATCAGAACTCGCGCATGGTCTGGTCGAACGTCAAGGTTAACAATTGGTACAGGAATGCCGCGGGTCGCGTGACGTCGACGTTGCCGTGGCGACTTGTTGATTACTGGAATATGACTAAAACGTTCGAGCCCAGCGAATACAACTGGACGCGTTGAGTCTTGCTGTCTCACCAGACTCAGAAGAACGGAGATAGCAATGACACAGAATGACGACAGGCCAGCAGACCTGATCCTGCGCAATGCCAATGTCATCACGGTGGACGAGGGGCTTCCGAGAGCGGCGGCATTGGCCATCCGGGCTGGACGTCTGGTGGCGGTTGGTAGCGAGTCGGACGCATCTGCTTTCGCTGGTCCCCAAACCAAGGTTGTTGACTTGGGCGGGAGGACCATAATCCCGGGGTTGATCGACAACCATACGCACGCGCTGATCGCCGGAGCATTCTTGACGGGGATCGGGGTTCAACTGGCGGGTGTGAGCAGCGTCGAGGAGATCGTCACGCGGGTCGCTGAGCGGGCCAAGACGACTCCGCCGGGAGAGTGGATCATGACCACCGCGATGCCGCGGGTGGCGCTCGAGGAAGGGCGCATGCCCAATCGTTGGGATCTCGATCGGGCGACTGTAGATCATCCTGTGTTCGTCGCGCAGTCTGGAAGAAATATCATTGTCAATTCGCTCGCGCTCGGGATGGCGGGAATAGATCGGGACACTCCCGATCCGACCGGAATTCCCGACGGTGCGGAAGGTCGAATCGTCCGTGACGAGAACGGCGAGCCAACCGGTCACCTGATTGCTGGTGGTGGCGACGTGGGGAAGGCTCAGTGGTGGAAACTCATGGGCAAGCCGCCTCGCTTGTTCGGGTTCCCGCATCTGGGCTTCGATGACGCGGTTCGTGCGATCAAATTGCAAATGCTCGAGTTCAACTCTGTGGGAATCACCAGTTTTCGCGATCTGGGCGCCACGGAGGAAGAAATTGACGCCTACGCCCATGTGGCTTCGACGGGAACTGCGACCTGCAGAACGGAGGTCACCATCGGGCTGCCGGCGAACTACCTGACCAAAGACGAAATTGCTCCCACGCTCGATCGCTATGAACGCCTCCACGGATTGGTGATCGATGATTGGATGCGCATCGCAGGTGTGAAGGTGATCATCCAGAGCGATGGTTGGCAGTCGGTTTCTGCTGACAAGGCTCAATACATCGTCTTGGAGGCGAACAAGCGTGGATGGGATCTCGCCTTCCATGCCGGATCGGGCGATACCGACGAGGTGAACTCTCTGCTGGTCGAGATCCTGGAGTTGGCGAATAAGGAACGTGACATCACGACTCGGCGGTTCTCGTGGGAGCACGGTCTGGGATTGTTCGATCCCGACCTTATTCGCCGAATTGCAGACTTGGGCGTCATCATCTCCTGCCAGCCGACCCTGAGCTCCGCCGCCGCGGCCCGAACCGTGAGCATGGGCGCTGAAATGGACAAACTGGGCCTTGTCAAACCTGGGGCAGTTCACAAGAGCGAAGGGTTCCAACGCGTTATCGAGGAGTGGGGGCTTCCAATCAAGTCGTGGTCCGACGCTGGGATTACGGTCACGCTGGGCAGTGATTGGCCGGCTAGCCGACCGACAATTGATAACCCTCTCGCGCAACTGGATTTTGCCTGTACCCAGATCAGCTCTGTGGGGCTTCTCCAGCCTGAGGAGGTAGTCCCACTGGATTCGGCGCTGCGTATGGCCACGATAAATGGTGCCTACTCGATGCGCGTCGAGGACCAGATCGGGTCACTCGCTGTTGGAAAGCTTGCAGACCTCGTTGTGCTCGATACCGACCCCTACGAGGTCGAAGCAGAAGGGCTGTCCAGTGTTCGCGTCTTGGCAACGATGGTCGACGGCAACGTGGTGTTCCAAGCGCCAAATTTCGAACTCGACATGTAAGTCGTAGCGATTCCGGAATCCCCGCTGACTTCCTTCAGGATTGAGTACCTTTGATGACAACTTCCGAACCCGTACTGGTGACCGGAGCGACCGGGAAGCAGGGCAGTGCCGTTGCCCGGGCACTTCTCTCCGAGGGGACACCCGTGCGCGCCCTGGTACGGGACCCACACTCGGCTCGGGCGTCTGCGATCGAAACGCTTGGCGCCACGTTGGTTACCGGGGACCTGAACGACAAGGGCTCTTTGATAGCTGCTGCCAGTGGGGCGCGGGCGGTGTTTTCGATTCAGACCCCGGATCCGGCCGATCCCGGCTCGGATTCGGAGATGCTCCAAGGCAAGAACCTGGTCGAGGCAGCGAGGACCGCAGGTGTGGCGCAGTTCGTGCATTCCTCGGTTGCCGGCGCCGGGGAATTCCACCGCAACGCGCCGGGCTGGAAAGAAGGCCGATGGAACCGGCACTTCTGGGAAAGCAAGGCATATACACAGGACCTCGTCCGAGACACCGGATTCACCTACTGGACTCTGCTCAAGCCGAGCTACTTCATGGAGAATTTCCTCCGGCCTTTGGCGATTGACGCGAATCGCCTTGTGAGTGTGATCGCGCCCAGCACGGTGGTGTCGCTGGTAGCGGTGCAGGATATCGCTAGCGCCGCGGCGGCCGCCATGAACGACCCCGCAAAGTTCAACAAAGTGGAGCTGGAACTCGCTAGCGATGAACTGACGTGGCCCGAAATCGCCGCAATTCTTTCCGAAGTCCTCGGCGCGAAGATCGACGCGCCCTCGCTCTCCCCGGAGGAAGCAGTCGCAGCAGGACTCACGGCCGGAGCCGTGAACTCGCAGCAACGTCTCAACGAGGTCGACAGTCCGGCCAGGCCTGAGTACGCCCACAACCTCGGGCTCACCACCACCGGATTCCGTACATGGGCCACCGAAAATATGCATCCGTCCGCATGACCCCACCGTTCCCTGTCGGTGTCAACGAGCACCGATCCCGCTTGACTCCTAGAAAGGACTGCAATCTTGAGCATTGAGCAGATCGAAATCAAAACGCCCGACGGTGTCGTGGAGGCCTATGTCGGCCGGCCCGAGGAAGAGGGTGAATATCCCGGCGTGATCTTTTACATCGACGCAATCGGGCTGAGGCCACGGATTGCGGAAATGGTCGAGCGGATCGCCTCGTGGGGCTACATCGTGCTCGCGCCGAACCAGCTGTATCGCGCAGGTACGGTGGCCGAGCTCGCACCGAAGGCTGATCTGTCGAACATGGCAAACATCCCGGAGTTTTTCGGGTTCATCCTGCCGATCATCGACGAGCACACTGCGGACCAAGCACGCATCGATGCCGACGCCTACATCGATACGCTGCTCGCGCTGCCCGGCGTACGCGGTCGGAAGATCGGGACCACAGGCTACTGCTGGGGCGGACGGCTCGCACTCCGCGCAGCTGGGTCGCGGCCCGATGAGGTCGTGGCTGTCGGAATGTTCCACACGGGTGACGCCGTGACCGACGCCGACGATTCTCCGCACCGCGTCATCGGTAACGTCCGCGCCGAGTTGTTCATCGGTCATGCCGACAACGACCCCTTCAACACGCCGGAAAGTATCGCCGTGATGGAGAAGACCCTCGACGAGGCCGGGCTGACCTACACCTCGGAAGTGTTCGAAGGCGCGATGCACGGCTACACGATGTCCGATTCGGCGGCGGTGTACAACGAGGCCGCGGCTGAACGTCATTTCCGTGAGCTCGAAGCGCTCTTTGGCCGGACGCTTCAAGCCCAGTAAACCAATGACGGAGTGCTCACCGCCGCTGAGGATTTCCGGTCGGACGTCCAACGTTCGCATCCTAGGAATCTTGGCCGCGAGAAATTGGTACTCCGTAGTTCTGATGAACACAAAATAACGACATGTTGTTGCCTCGGATGGGGCGCAGAGTCCTCGCGCCATTCGATTTGGCGTACCTCAACAAGGAAGTGCTAAATGTCAGTACACAGCGAGCTTCGTGACACCACCTTCGCTGGTGAGGTCATCCTCCCAGGGGACGACTCATACGAGCAGGCGCGCCGCGTGTGGAACTTCGACATTGATCGCCGACCGGCGGTCATTGCGATGTGTGAAAGCACCGCCGACGTGAGCGTGGCTGTCAAGTACGCGAACAGTCAGGGGCTGGAGATTGCAGTCCGCTCTGGTGGGCACAACATGCCTGGGCTTTCCGTGTGTGACGACGGAATCGTCATCGACCTCTCGAGGTTGCGCGGCGCCAATTTCGATCGCGAGACGGGTATTTTCAAGGCCGAGGCCGGACTGCTGCTTCGAGACCTGGACCGCGAGACGCAGGAGGTCGGCCGAGTGGTTCCGGCCGGGCAGGTGACCAACACCGGCATCGCGGGGCTCACCCTGGGCGGTGGTTTCGGTTACCTCTCGCGAAAGCACGGCCTCACCTGCGACAACTTGATTGCCGTGGAACTTGTCACCGTCGATGGTGAGGTACTGCACGTCGATGACGAGTCCGACCCCGAACTCATGTGGGGCCTTCGGGGCGGCGGCGGCAATTTCGGCATCGTCACCGAGTTCACGTACAAGAGTCATCCGCTGACCTCCGTGTACTCCGGTTGGTTGGTATTCCCGCAGGATCAGGCCAATACCGTGATGCAGACATATCGCGATGTGGCGAATGACGCCCCACGAGAACTCTGTACGATCATCCAGTTCCAAGTCCCCGCGATGAAACTGCCGGAGCATTTGCTGGGTGACGGACAGGCGTATCTGGGAGTCTTTATCGCCTGGAGCGGTGATTCAGCAGAAGGCGAGCGCGTGCTGCGCCCACTGCGGGCATTGCAGCCGATTGTCGACTCGGTGGAGACCAAAACTTATCGCGAACTTCAGGCTGAAGGCGACGCTTTCACAACGTTCTCGCTTCGGTGGTACATGAAAGCCGGATACCTGAATGACGTTCCCGACGAGCTGGTCAGCCTGTCAATTAAGCACCTGGCGAGTGCGCCGTCGCCCTTCTGCCTCATCAGCACCTTCTCGCTTGGCGGGGCCATCACCGACGTGGGCGAGGACGACACTGCCTTCAGCTCCCGCGACGCGCAGTACTCCTTTGAAATCCTAGCGGCTTGGAGCGATGCGTCCGAGCGTGAGGAACATGTCAAGTGGGCGAAGGACTGGGCGAAGCAGATCGAGAAATTCACTCTAGACGGTGTCTACGTGAACATGGTCTCCATCGACGACGGTCCAGAACGGGTCCGTTCACTGTACGGCGCCGCCAAGTACGATCGCCTGTCCCAGTTGAAGGCTCGAATGGACCCTGGCAACCTGCTCCACTTCAACCAGAACGTGAAGCCGGCCGTGTAGGTCGGCTTGTGAGTCAGGTTCGGGCAGGTAAGCGGCATCCGCCGATTGCGCCAAGTCGACCAGACGGCGGCCCTGCGGTGACCGGGGCCGTTGTGAGTCAACGTCAGGGACGTGCACCGGGCTCGTAGGTCTCGGAGGAGTCAAGCAACCGATTTCTGAGATCGATGGTCATCAGTCACCGTGCTACAGAAGGGAACAACTATGATCCGAATCGCGCCCATCCGCTACGCGAACGCCACGCGCTTCGCCGCGCCGACGCCGACGGATTCAATCACCCCGGAAATTCATACCGCCGTACGAATCAGCCCGCAGCCGGTCTCCCGGCTCGAGGCCGTCATGGGTCCGCAGCCTCACGAGCCAGTTCAAGGCGAGGATTGCCTTTTCCTGTCGGTGACAACTCCAGCGATCGATGATGGCCGCCGGCCAGTACTGGTCTTCATTCATGGCGGGGGGTTCCAGACTGGCGGTGGAGTACTCGACTGGTACGACGGGGAGGCGTTGACCCGCGAAGGTGATCTCGTCGTCGTCTCGATCAACTATCGTGTGGGTGCCCTCAGCTTCCTGATTCAGGAGGGTATCAGCGAGGGAAATCTTGGCCTGCTGGACCAAATCGTTGCATTGCAGTGGGTGCGTGACCACATCGCCCATTTCGGTGGCGATCCGGACAGCATCACCTTGGCAGGGCAGTCTGCGGGCGGGTACTCGATCGACTCTCTGGCTACCGTTCCGGGTACCGCTGAGTTGATCAAGCGAGCGATCATCATCAGCGCCCCGATCAAGGCCCGTCGGCCTGTACGAAGCGACACTGTTGAGGACGCAATTGTCTTCTCGGCGAAACTCGGTACGGACCCCCGCACCGCATCCATTGAGCAGATAATCCAGGCGCAAACGGCGACCCTTGCTGCCCATCGCGAGCGGAATGGGTTCGAATCGGTTCCGTTCCTCCCAGTCGTTGACGCAGCGCCGTTCCCGCCCGCGGAGCCCGAAGGTACTCAACCGCCGCCCGCTTCCGCAATCGACCTGCTCGTCGGATGGAACCGGGATGACAGCTCGGCCTTCGGCGTTCCGGCCGACATTCTCCCCGCCGTGGTTGACCGTAGGTTCGCTGCGGTGTGGGAACAGCGAGCCCAGGCGTACGAGGCTGCCGGCGGGACTGTCACCGGATACCGCTTGGATTGGCGCCCTGAAGGCTCGCCGTTCGGTTCGACCCATTGCGTCGAACTGCCGCTGGTTCTCGGCAATGCCGAAGCGTGGGAAGGCTCACCGATGCTCGGTACGGAGGAGTGGGCCACTGTGGACCACCTGGGCAAACAACTCCGTCAGATTTGGATCGAGTTCATCCGCTCCGGTCGTGCTGCAACCCCGGCCGCTACCGGCGAACGCCTCCCAATCGAGTTTGCGGTGGGAGTAGACCAGCTGGTCACGCTCCGAGTGGCTGAGGAAGCGTTCGTAGGCCGTGAGTCCTGAGCCGCTGTCGGCGTCTGGACGCTAATCGAATCAGCAAGGGCGTAGCGCGTCTACGGCTTTGGTCGCGATGGCCGAAATCTAGGAGGTAGAAATGATGACGAATGTGGCACCTGGCGTGTACCGAGTCGGCGACGGTGCGATGAACTTCTACGTCCTGGTCGAGGGTACTGACGTGACCCTCGTGGACGCAGGGTTCCCCGGGCACTACGACGAACTGGCCGCCCTGTTGGAAGGCATCGGGCGATCTGTGCTGGACATTAGGGCAGTTGTGATCACCCACGCCCACCTCGACCACTTCGGCTTGGCCGAGCGACTGCGAAAAGAAGCCGGCGCGACCGTTTGGGCGCACACCCTCGAGGTACCTGCCCTAGCTCACCCGCTCGAGCGACCGGCCGACGTAAAGCCCGAGAAGAGCTTGGCCAGCTATTTCCTCCGGCACCCCACTGCGCTGCGGTCGCCTGTTCGATGGGCGCGGTTGGGCGCGTTTCGCACGCCGGCCGTCACGGAGGCCCACTCCTTCGAGGACAACGCGGTTCTCGATGTCCCAGGGCGGCCGAGGGCAATCCTCATACCGGGGCACACACCTGGCAGCGTGGCGTTCCACCTCCCGGCAGAGGGAATGGTATTCACTGGGGATGCGCTGGTCACTCACGATGGCATGATTGGTTGCACTGGCACCGGGCCACAGATCGTTGGCCCGACGTTCACACACAACACGGCGCAGGCGAGAGAGTCGCTGAAAGTGTTGGCCACTGTGGAGGCGGAATTAGTGCTGCCGGGCCACGGTGACCCGTTCCATGGCCCCGTCGCCGATGCCGTGGCGCAGGCTCAGCACGCTCCGGTCTGATCCCGACGGCACCGTCACCAGAGTCCTGCATAGTCGCTGAACCGCAATATCGGCGATCTGGGCGAGAAGGCATCGACACCTCCACCGCGGTCGGCCGGATGTTCTTCCAGATCCTCGGCGCGATAGCCGAATTCGAGCACGCCTGATTTCGCGACGACGCCCGGTCACCACGGCTGCTCCTGAACCGCGATTACCTGGCCGGTCAGTCGCGCTGCCTCCGCGGAGGCGAGAAACGCGACGACACTGCTGATCTCTCCGGATTCGTCGAGTTCGCCTGTCCGAGTCGCCCGCCCACTGACACCGGCCGCGGCGCAGCGAGGCCGCGTGATAGGCGGGGCGACGGCGTTGACTCTGATATCGGGGGCGAGTTCGACGGCGAGTTCCCTGGTGAGGTGGACCAGCATCGCCGCGGTCGCGCCTTCGAACGCGAGCCCCGGCGTCGGTGTGAGCCCGGCCATGGACGCGATGTTGACGATCACACCACCGTGCTCGCCCAGCCACGCCTTGTGCACGTGCTGCACCCACGAGATCGCGGCGAAACAGTTCGCCTCGATCGCCTTGCCGGCCGCGATGAGATCCAGTGCCAATATCGATCCGACGACGGGGTCGGCTCCAATGTTGTTGACCAGCACGTCGATCGAGCCGAATGCCTCCAGAGCCCGAATTGGTTGTTGTCTCATTCGGGCCGCGTATGCGGCAGGGCAGGGGCTTGGACGCGGCGAAGAGCGGGGGGTTCCAGAGGTTGGTGGGGTTGCTATTTCCACAGCGCGGCGCATGGCAGAGCGAGCAGATTGTGACCGACGTTGTCATCGACGGTGATGCAACCGATCTGCTCGGCGGTGCCCTGGAAATCCAAGGTGAGTGCGCTGGATTCGATGCGGATGTGGCGGATGTCTCCCCTTAAGTGCTCATTTGATCGGCAGGGCGCCGTCCAGGCCGCCGACCTCGGTGATCTTCCATCCGGAGTTCTTGTCGATGGTGAGCGAGTAGGTGACGGTGGTTTGTCCGCCCTGCGGGGTCTGCACGCTGGTCGAGGTGACGTTCAGGAAGGCGTTGACCTTGTAGATGCCCGAGGACGAGGAGGTCACGACCGCGGTGATCGGGTGGGCGGTGGAGGTCCATTGCAGTGGCAGCAGGATCTGGTCGAGTTGGGGTGCGGTGGCGTCGAATCGGCCGGCCAACTGTGGTGTGGTGTTGGCCTTCAGCTTGGTGTACCAGGCTTTGGTATCGCGATAGTCGATGGTGGAGGCCCCGACCGCGTAGTCCATCGCGACCTGTTTGCTGCGGTCCTCATCAGCGGCGTGGGCGTCGTGGTCGGCCAGTTCACCGCGCGCGGAGACCAGCAGTACCGTGAGCACGGTGATCGAGGCCACGGCGAGGACGCTCAGCATCACGGTGATCGCGGTGGAGAGGCGAATCGTGAAGCGGCGCGGCACTTTTTGAGGAGTTGTCTTCACCTTATCGTTGTGGGCACGGCTCGGTTGCTCGTCGAGTTCGTCGTCGGTCAGGGTGTTCACTGATCTCTCCTATCGGCTATTTGACGTTGATGCGCAGGCGCACCGCTCTGTCGTCGCCGACCATGGCCAAGGCCTGCGAGATGAGACTGCTGATGTCGATGTCCGCGCCCGCGTGTACCGCGGTGTCGGCCAGCGGTTCGAGCATCGGGTTCAGCTGTTGGACCAATGGCCCCGTTTTGCCGACCACGCTGTTGAGGCGCTGCAGGAAAGGCACCATCCCGTCGCCGGTGTTGTAGTCGGTTGGTGAGTTGTCGATTTCGAACAGACCGGACGCGGCGATGATCAACTGGTCGATACTGACGCCGAACTGCTGCCACCCCCGACCGGAGGTCTGCAGACTCGGCCCGGCCCAGGACATGTCCGCGCCCATCGTCTGCATGTCGGTGAGCAGCCGGTGCAGCAGGTCGCTGCGGCTGAGGATGGTGGCGGCAAGCAGGGTGTTCGCGCGCTCGAGGCGTGGCATTTCGCCGCTCGTGCCCGTGATAGCCGTATCTATCGTGCCGATCAGGGATTTCATGGTGGCGGGGTCGAATTGGCGCAACAGTTGTACAGCGCGGACCGAGACCTGCGGGATCGACATCGACATCGGCATCCCGCGGGTGTCCAGCAGTTGGTTGTCGCTCAGATATGGACTGGTCTGGCCGGGCGGATCGAACTCCACATACGGCTCACCCAGCGCCGACACCGCTTCGATGCGGACCGTGCTCGACGCAGGGACGCGGTATCGGGTGTCCAGACGCAGCCGGAACTCGACACCGGCGGGCACCGTATCGACCGTGGCGACTTCGCCGACCCGGACGCCGCTGAGCAGCACCGGCGAATTCGCGCCCACCCCGCCGGAATCGGCGAGCAGCATGCGCACCGTGATGTGGTCGCGCATCGGATCCATATGCAGCACGCCGAAACTCAGGTAGCCGATCCCGGCGAGTAGCACGGCGGCGATGGCCGCCGACGACAGCAGCGACCCAGGTTTGATCGAGCGCGCACTTCGGGTCATCGCACGACTCCGATCATGCGCAGCGTCGCGAGGATGTCTTGTACCTTGTCCTCCCGCGGGATGTCCGGTGCCGCGCCATCGGCGACGGTCGCACCAACAATGTCGATCTTGGGGCCGTGCTCGGTGAACGGGATGATCTTCTCCCGGATCAGCGCGGTCAGCTTACTCAGGTTCGACGGGGCGTTCAGATCCAGCGGCCGGTTCGTGAACAGCAGCGGCACCATTGCGTGGGCCGCATCGTCGAGGCCGGCGATGGTCGGGGCGAGCCAGGCCGCTCGGGTGGCGACCGGTCCGAGAGCGGACATGATGTACAGCACCCCGACGATCGAGCTGACCACGGCCGTCACATGCGCTACGCCGTAATCGTCGAGCAGTTGGTTCAGTAGCGGCCCGTCCTGGAGGATCGTGGTCACGTTGGCATCCAGTCCGTTGAGGAAGGAGTCGACATCGCCGAGGTTGGCGGCGACGTCACGCAGGTCGTTGCCGAGCACACCGAACATGCGGGCGGTGTCGGCTGCGTCGGGCGGTAAAGCGGCATTGAGCTGGCGTACAACGTTCTGCAGGTCGAGGATGGCTCCGCTGCCCATCGCGGTCGCAAGTCCGGCGAGGGTGTCCTCCACTTGACGGGTCTGCTTGGTCTGTTGGATCGGGATAGTCGCATCCGAGGCCAGCAAGGGCCCCGCGTCGTCAGAGCGCGAGGTGAGTGCGATGTGCATGTCGCCCAACGGAGTCGCCTGCCGCAGTTCGGCGATGGTACTGGCGGGCAGTTTCACCGAATCGGTGATATCGAGGGTGACTACCGCGTAGCCGGTGCGTCGAGCGTCGGGGCCGGGGTCGACGATCCGCACGCTGTCGAGATTGCCCACCAGCACCCCGTTGGCGAATACCTTCGCGCCGGGCGGCAGATTGAGGACGTCGGCGAACTGGATGTGCAGTTGATACGTTTGCCCGCCGACCAGTGTGCCGGGTACTTCGATCGTGGCGGGGTCGAATCCGCACCCACCGGCCGCCAGAGCCAACGCCGCTGTGGTGATCAAGACGCCACGAAAGGTCATCGGGCACCTACTGATCCGAGTACCAGCTGCGCGATCTGCGCGTACACCAGCCCGCCCGCGGCGTCGGTGCACCGACCGGGAGCGAGCGCGTTGATGGCCGAACACACCTGCGCAGCGGCCGCATCCGGGATCGCGACGGCAGGCGGCGCGTAGGTGAGTGTCAGCTGTCCGGTCTGCGGGTCCGCCGCGGTCGTGAATGCTTGTACCAGCGGTGGCAGCATCACGATCAGGTCGCGCAGCGAGCCCAATCCCGCGGTGAGCAAGGGGAGTTGATCGGCCGCCGCGTCGAGCTTGCGCAACAGTGGACCACCCAATGCGATGATCGCCTCGTTGGCGGGCGGCAGCACATCGCGCAGACCGTCGAACACATCGACGAGCGGCGGAACCACAAGGAAGTTGGCGGCCTGCAGGCTCGCGGTCAGCCTAGTCAGCATGTTCTCGATGTCGGACCAGCCGTTCGCGGCGCTGTGCGCCAGTTCGGCCAACGCATCGATCAGGGCGCCGAGATGGCCGATGGCGGTGTCCGGGGGGTTCAGCGCCGAACCCATTTTGTGGATGATGGCGTTGATCTGCTGGCCGCGTCCGGTGGTCGCGCCGTCGAGCGCGGTGAAGCCCTGCGCGAGCAGATCCGGTTGGTCGGGGTGGTCACCGCCGTTGAGTTCATCGGCGAGATCGCCGAGCGCATCGAATGTTTCGGTCATGCTCTTGGGCGTCAGCGTCTTGGTGATGCAGCGTGCCGGATCCCAGTCCGGCCCGCTCGATGTCGCGATGTCGACAACGGCGAGTTTGCGGTCGGCGACCAGGGTGTCCGACACCGTGGTGGCCCCCACATCGCTGGGTATATGCCGGTCGGCTGGAATCTCGAACTCGACGCGCGCGCCGGTACCTTCGGGCCGGATGTCGGTGACCCGTCCGATGGGCAGCCCGAGCAGGGTGACATCGCTGCCGGTGTAGAGCCCGATACTGTCGGGCATGAGTGCACAGTAGGAGCGCATCCGCGGGGTCGGCTGGGCGATCCGGTAGCCGACTACGGCCACTGCGACGATGGCGAGAACTGTTGCGGCGGAGACAAATCCACGCGAGGTGAACAAATGCTTCAGCATCAGCACACCCTTCCCGGCACCGGCACGCAGATACCGGGCCCCTGGTAGGTGGTGGTGGAGTGATCGATGGCGAGCCCGTCCGGCGAAGCGATCTGACTCAGTCGGCTTTCCAGCGTGTGCAGCGATTCCAGCAGATCGCGCATCTTCTCGCCGATGCGATCCAGTTGTTGGATCGCATCGGCCAGCGGCTGGGCCATCGGCCGCAGTGTTGTCTCCCATGCCTGCCCGAGAGGGACCAGCCGGTCGAGCACCCGAGCGAGAACGATGAGGGCCTCGTGTATCTCGAGTGTGTGGTTCTCCACGATTGTCTCGAGCGTCCGGAGGGTGCTGATCAAGGTGATGAGCACCTGTTTGCTGCCGTTGAGCGCGGTGAGGTATTCATCGGCCAGCGACAGCGAGCGCGAAATCTCGGCGTTTTGCTGGTTCATGATGTCGACAACGCTCTCGATCGCCGTCAATGTGCTGCCTACCGCCTCGGGGCTGCGCGTAATCGACGAGTTCAGCGCCGCGACGTTGCGGCGCAGCGTGTCTCCGTCCACCTGCTGGATCGGGCGAATTGCCTCCTGGAAAACCTTGGGCAAGCTGTAGGGCAGTACCACCCGGTCAGCCGGGATGACCGCCGCGCCCAGCGGCGCACTGCCACCGGGGATCAAGGCCACATAGTGGCCACCGACGATGGTGAGCATCCGCACGTCGAGCGTGGTCTGGGCGCCGACGAAGACGTCACCTTCGACCGTGAACCGCATCTCGACCTCGCCTTTTCGGGCCGCCAGCGATTTCACTGTGCCGACACCGATTCCAGCCAGCCGGACCTCGTCGCCGACCCGGATCGAACCGGCATCGGACATATGCGCCGTGTATGTTCGTGCACCGAAATCGACGCGGTCGACCCACACGAGTGCGGCGGCCAGCACCAGCACGGATGCGAGCGCGACCACTCCCCAGCGGACATCGGCTCGTTTGCGTGCGGCGTCGGTCAGCGGGGGCCGCGCGCGGCGCCCGCGTATCGGTCTGTTCCGAATCAGTTGTTGCACAGCGAGATCCTTTGTCCACCGATGAGGAGCTGAAGGGGTTGTGGCGGTTGCGCGGCACCGTGCGTGCAGCCCGGTTGCAGGCCAGGCACAGTGCTGGGGATCAATGCGGACAGCGATTGCAGGACCGCGGGCAGACGGCTCAATGTCTCGACTGTCCGGTCGGGGTCGGGGAAGGCCGTCCGCAGCAACTGGTCGATGTCCGGATTCGGCGAGGGCGTCAGCCCGAGGGTGGCGAGCAGGCGGTCGGTAGGCAGCAGAACCGGCGGAATCTGCTGGGAGAAGTCGACCAGCCCACCGATCCGCTGAGTCATATTGACGAAGATGGCGGTGAGCTGGCTCAGCAATTGGACCGTGTTGCCGGACTTTCCACCGATCTGCTGCGAGACCTGGCCCAGGTTGCGCACCAGGGTCGCGATCACCGTTTGCCGGTTGGTGACGTAGTTGCTCAGTGTGTCGATGGCGCTCAGCGCCGGGCCCAATCCGGTACCTGACCCCTCGATAACCGCCAAGATGCTGGTGGAGAACTGATTCAGATCCGCCGGAGTCAGTTGTGCCAGTACCGGTTCCAGGCCGTTGAACACCGTGGTGATGTCGAACGATGGAATGGTGTGGTCGGTGCCGATCCGCTGACTCGGGTCACGTCGTGCGCCCGGATCATTGGCGTGCTGGATATCGAGATACCGCTGCCCACTGAGATTCTGGTAGCGGATGGCAAGGGTGCTGTTGTCGAACAGCGGGTAGATGTCGCGCACCGTGAACCGGACCGCGGCGTGGGTACCCGCCAACCGGATCTCACCGACCTTGCCGACCCGCACTCCGTACAGCCGCACATCGTCGCCTGTTCTGAGACCGTTGGCGTCTGCGAATTCCGCTGTGTAAGTGTCCATATCGCCGGTCACCGGTCGATCGATCACCTGGAAGACGCCGATCAGCACAAGCACCATGACGCCCGCGAATAGCACCACTCGCAGCATCAACGATTTGATGTTCACCGCACCCCCCGCTCAGCACTCTGCGCTGCGTTCAACGGCGTGGCCAAACCGGGCACACCGCGCAGGTCGAGGTTTACCTTCAAAACGGGGCCATTCGGTGTATCAGGCATCGCCCTACCGAGTCGGTCGAGCAGCACGCCGAACTCCTGGCTGGACCGATCCGGAGTCGGCACGGTCCGGGCCAGCATGGTGAGTACCGGCACCAGCGCTGCTGTCGTGCCGGCGAAATACCTTTCGCTGGTTGTCAACAACGTCACGGTGCTGGGAATCAGCTCGCTTTCGAGCATGTGCACACTCGCGTCGAATTTCTGGATGTGGTCGGGGCTGCGCATGTATTCGGAGTTGTAGGCCGACCCCAGCAACTGCAGTAGGCCGTCCACGGTGGAGGGCAGCCCGCCCAGCATCGAGCCGTACTGGCCGATCAGGAAGGAACTCGGCAGCCGCTGGGTGTCGGCTATCGATCGCGTGAGCGCGATGATCGTCTCGACCAGTGGCGTGAATGCCGTTGTGCCGCTGGAAATTCGCTGCAACACCGAGACGAGTTCGGGGGAAAGGACGTCGTTGCTGAACGAGCCGACCTGGTTCAACAACGTCGAGATCGTCGCGTCACGAGCACGCCCGGCCTGCGGGCCGGTGAGATCGACGACGGCGTCCGCACCGAGTGGACGACCGCCGGTTCCGCGTTGCAGATCGATCTCGGAGACCCCGAACAGATTGCCCGGCGTGAAATCCACGCCGAGTCCATCGGTCAGCCCGGACACCTGACTGTGCCGCAGCCCCAATGTGATCCGCTGATGCCGGTCCGCAGACGTGATCGCCTCGATCCGACCGACCTGCACGCCGTCCAGGCGCACGTCATCGCCCACCTGGATACCGGTGCCGATCTCGTCGGTGAGGACAGCGACCGATATCGTGCCGTCATCGCCCTGCGGCCGGGCAGCCAAGGTGATCAGCAGTGCCGCCGAGATGGCGGCGGCGACTACGCCGATCGAGCGCGCGCCACGCGCACCGACCGCTGTTCCGGGAAGTCCATACACTGGCACGCCGATCACCCCGCGAACCGGACGGGTGCGGTGAATCCCCACAGCAGCATCGTCATGACCATGTTCAGTGCGATGATCGCCACCAGACTGGCCCGGATGGCCCGCCCCGACGCAATACCGACCCCCTCAGGTCCGCCGGTCGCGAAAAAGCCCTGATAGCAGTGAATGACGATGACGGCCACCGCGAACACCATCACCTTGATCACCGCGGCCGCGATATCCCAGCCCACCACGAACATGTCGAAGTAGTGGTCGTACACACCACTCGCCTCGCCGTGCAGCCGTACGACGATCGCCGCACTGGCCACATAGCTCAGAATGAGCGCGATCAGAAAGGTCGGCACTATCGCGACCAGCCCCGCGATAACGCGGGTCGTCACCACAAAAGGCACCGATCGAACGCCCAAAGATTCGATCGCATCGATCTCCTCCGCGATGCGCATCGACCCGATCTCGGCGGTCATTCGACAGCCCGCCTGTGCGGCGAACCCGATACCGGCGGCGATCGGCGCGATCTCGCGGGTATTCGCGAAGGCCGAGACCACACCAGTGAGTTGGCCGAGCGAGACCAGATCCAGCGCGCTGTAGGACTCGATACCGGTCGTCACACCGACAGCCACGCCCATGACCCCCATCACCGCGGCCGTGCCACCGCCGACGATCACTGCGCCACGGCCCCACGTCATATCCGTGATCAGCGTCATGGTCTGCGCCCGGTAGTGCTTCAGCACGAAGGGAATCGATGCCAGCACCTGCCAGAGGAACCCGAGCACGAACCCGAGCCCGTCGATCGGAGCCCACACCCGCCGCCGCGCGGTGCGCGTCCAACGCAGGCCTTTCACCGTGTAGCTGGATGTCGTCATGCCAGCTCCGTCGGCAGGAACATGGCCGCGACCTGAGTAATCACGGCGTTGACCACCGCAATCGTCACCACCGACAGGATCACCGACGCATTCACCCCGTCCGCGACGCCGCGGGGACCGCCTTTGGCCTCGAGTCCTCGCTGACATGCGATGCTCACGACCAGATAGCCGAAGATCATCGACTTGCCCAGCGAGACCCAGACGTCCACGCCACCGGTGAACGCGCCGAACGATTCCCAATAACTGCCCGGCGTCACCCCCAGCGCCGCGATGGCGACGAGGTACCCGGCGACCACACCCATGACGATGATCAGCACATTGAGCAACGGCGCCACCAGCAGAATGGCGGCGATACGCGGGGCGACCAACCGCTGCCTCGGATCAATCCCCATGACGCGCATCGCATCGACTTCCTCGCGTATCGTCCGCGCACCCAAATCGGCGGCGACGGCGGCCGCGCCGGCACCCGCGAGCAGCAGGCCGGTGGCCAGCGGCGCGCCCTGCTTGATCACACCCAGCCCACCGGCAGCGCCGATCAGCGAATCCGCGCCGAGCTGATCGACCATGTTGCCGACCTGAACGGACACGATCACGCCGAACGGAATCGCCATCAGCACACCGGGAATCGCGGTCACCTTGATGAGAAACCATGCCTGCGCGAGGGTTTCGCGCCACTGAAATCGACCGCGTATCAGGTCGACGCTCGCGATCGCTGTCGCCTCCACCGCTGAGCGCATCGTTCGCCCGAGCGTGCCGACATTGGCGACCGCGGTCCCAGCCAGCGTGTCACGCAACGTTCGTAATCCGAGGCGATCCGCAGGAGCCTGCGCCGCAGTACCGGGCACGCTGCCGACGGATCCGGCCGAACGCGCCTCGTGGACATCGCTGTCGAAGTCGTACATCTACTTCCTTGGTCTCGCCGCGGGCCCGCTTATCCACGTAGCCCGCGGATCCCCGCACGGCGCGGGTGACGTTCGTCGGCGCCGCCAATCATGAGTGGGATCACGTTGTACGAACATCCCGGCGGAGCACACCGATCGCGATCGTCGCCGTTGCGGATCTGATTCTGATTGGGCAGCAGGCAGTTTCGTGATCTTGTTGTGGTGTAACCAGATTCGGCAAACGCCGTCACAGCGGAATGTCGCAGCGGCACGCACGGTCTGAGTGGTACGTTTCGCCGCGGTCATGCGGATCTGGTCGGCCATCAGTCACGGCCGCCTCGATCTTCGCTGCCAGCAGTTCCGGGTTGGTGAACATCACTTCATGACTGCCCGGCAGCTGGGCCAGTCGGTAGATGCCGAGTCTGCTCGATATGCGGGGGTGCCAGCCCCATTCTCCGGGAGGGAGCGCTGGGTCATCGGTCGCGTTGATGTAGCTCTTCGGGATCGGGAGGTTGGGCGACGGCAAACCGCTCGGCGGTTCCGTACCGCATGCCGCGTGCGTGAATGAGTCCGTTGTCCGAGTGAACGGACAAGGTCGCTGCGCTGGTTTTGACGTGTCGTTCTGCCATGCCCAGACAATAGCGTAATTGTGACCAGGAATACAGTTACGATATAAAAGTCTGGTTAAGTCGGCGGCGCCGCTGTTGGAGGTCCCGGTCAGCTGGGGTCGGCGGTGCGTCGTGGGCGGCGCTGGGGTTGACCGTGAATCACCGCGAGGGCGTGCTTTTGTGCGAGTGGGGCGAGAGCGTCGTTGAGTTCGTCGAACAGGGTGCCGGCGGCCTCGCCTTTCCATGCGTGAGGCAGCAGCGACAGGGGTAGACCGGGGTCGCGGTAGGGCAGTCGCCGCCATTCTGTGAGCATTGGTGCGTAGATGGCGAATGCTTCCTGGGGTGTCGGTCGTTGCTTGGTCGTGTGATAGAGCACGGGGCGGTAGCGCGCCAGGAAGTCGGCATAGAGCTGGGCGAGTTCATCGAGGTCCCACCAGCTGGGTACTTTGGCCCGAAGGTCGCCGAAGGCGAAGTGCTGCCCGGTGAAGATGTCGACATAGTCGGCCAGTCCGCGTCGCTCGAGAGTCTGGCGTGTCTCGCGTGCCAGCAGCCCAGGAGCGATCCACACTGCGGGTGCGGCGGTGCCATAGCCCAAGCGGGTCAAGCTTGCGCGCAGCGCGTGGCGTTTGTCGCGTTCGGACTCGGGTACGGAAAAAACCACCACGACCCATTCGTTGTCATCGCGGGCGCGTGTGCGTTCGAAGATTCGGACATCACCTTCGGCGAGCACCTCGAGTGTGGCGTCGGCGAGCGAGTAGCCGGCGGCGGTGTCATTGCGTTAGCTGATGAGCACGCCGCGGCGCTTGAGCCGTGAGATGGACCCCCGCACGGCCTGGGACTCGGTGCCGAGGTCGGCCATCAGAGCCACCACGGCTGCTGTGGAGAGCCAGTTGCCCTCTGCGCGGGCGCACAGACCGAAGATGGTGATGATGAGGTGTGCGAGGCGAGCGTCTCGGCCGCCAGAGTTACTAGTGTTCGTTTGAGACTCTGCCGTCATGATTGCACCATACGTCAGGTCTGGTGCCCGTGCCGTAGGGCGCTCAGGGCGGGCGAATCATGCCTTCCTGCAGAACGGTAGCGATGTGGAGGCCCCTCGCGGGTGAAGAAACGTCCCGTCCCGACGCCGCGTCCGGCGTCGTCGGCGACGGCGTCTTGGACGTAGAGCAGCCAGTCGTCGAACGTGAACGGGCGGTGGAACCACAGTGCGGTAGCGATGTTCAGTCGAGCCGGGTACTGCAGCGCGGGCAGCTCGGACGCGAACTCGGGCCACTGTGCCTGCGGGGGGAGGTTGTCCCGACAGAAGGTGTCCGTATGCGCTGAGGGAGTGAGCATCGGTCTGCCCTTTCGGGTGGTGGAGATGGCCGTGAAGCCTGCACCTCAAAAGTATCGTGTAAATCTGACGACCGTTGCTGTTCGGTCATAATAATTAACACTCGAAGCCTGCGCGTTGCTGCGGCGTGGGCGGTGGTGTGGTCAGTCGGCCTGCGTGGTGACAGCGGCCACCGCCTGGATCTCGACCAGGGCGTCCGGTTGCCACAGCGCCACCACGCCGATGCCTGCCATGGCGGGGTAGTCGGTGCCTGCCAGTTCGCGCCAGATTCGGCCGATTTCCTTGCCGTTGGCCTGATAGTCGGGGATGTCGAGTAGGTAGATCGTGACGCTGAGCAGATCGGATGGCGCTCCACCGGCGGCTTCGAGGGCGATGAGCAGATTGGACAGTGCTTGGCGGAACTGGGCGAGGATTCCGCCCTCGACGATCTCTCCTTCAGCATCCAGGGCGGTCTGCCCGGCCAGATGGACGATGTCGTGATAGCGGGTCGCGTGCGCGAAACCGGAGGGTTTCGGCAAGGCGGGCGGGTTGATGCGTTCGATGGTCATGGGTGCCTCTTTGGGTGAATTGGTCCGGATCGGACCTGTGGTTCACGCCAACATATGATGCTAATGTTTCTACCGTCAATCGAACACCACATATCATGGCTGAGTGTTCGTCCCACCCGGTTCGAGCCGGGGGAATGCGGAGTGCAGGCATATATGCGTTTGCGAACAGTCTTCACCGATTACGGCGACAGTCGAGCCCAGATGCGGATTGATGGCGAGTGGTATACCAGTGCCGCATTTGACGTCGCAACGCTGCTCATGCGGCCGGACTGGCGTACGACGTCGGGGGTATGGGTGGCCGGGCGGATTCCTCAGCGTGTGGCGCCAGTGGTTGTCGCTCCGGCCAAGATCGTGTGTTGCGGCCACAACTACCGGGCGCACATCGAGGAGATGGGTCATCCGACTCCACAGTTCCCGGCCCTGTTCGCGAAATTTGCCGACACGTTGACCGCCTGGGATTCCGACATCGCACTTCCCGGTCCCGCCGAGTCGGTGATGCTCGACTGGGAAGCCGAACTCGCTGTCGTGGTCGGCGCCGAACTGCGCGGCGCCGATCGCGACACCGCCCGCGCTGGGATCGCCGGTTACACCGTCGCCAACGACTTCTCTGTGCGGACGTGGCAACGCCGGACACCGCAGTGGTTGCAGGGCAAAGCATTCGATGCCACCACCCCCCTCGGGCCCGAGTTGGTGACTTCCGAGGAAATCGACCCGGCTGACGGACTGCGCATCACTTGTCGAGTCAACGGCGTCGAGGAGCAGGTCGGCTCCACCGATGACCTCGTCTTCGACGCACCCGAACTGCTGTCCTACATCTCCGCCTTCACCACACTGCGACCCGGAGATGTCGTGTTGACCGGTACGCCCGGCGGAGTCGGCAGCGCACATAAACCACCCCGGTACCTGCGTGGCGGAGACGTGGTGGAGACCGAGATCGAAGGGATTGGGGTGCTGCGTAATCGCATCACCGTTCCGTCGACGCATTAGCTCACCCGCACCGCGGGAAAGAAAGGACAGGCCATGGCCACCGAACTCGACACCACTGCAGTACCGATCCTCACGCGGGGCGGACACGAGTACACCGACACCGCGCAGTCCGGCGGCGCGGTGCGTGTATCCGGCGTCAGTCCGCAACACACTCCGGCCACGAGGATCTGGTACGGCAAAGTCACCAACGAACCCGGATACCGCTCGCTGCCTCACCACCACGGCGAGGCCGAGACCGGCGGTTACGTCCTGACTGGTGTGGCGCGGATCTACTTCGGCGAGAACTACCAGCGCTACTTGGACATGCAAGCGGGCGACTTCGTCTTCGTCCCACCCTTCATGCCACACATCGAGGTGAACATGAGCACCACCGAAGAACTGGTGTGGCTGACGTGCCGTACTCCGGACAACATCGTCGTCAACCTGCCCGAGGTCGATGACTCGACACTCGAAGGCTATTCGCGCGCATGATCAGGACCCGCACGCGGGTGGTTGGGGTTGTTGCCGGTTCATCGACGTTCGTGGTAGCCGCTGATGGCTGGCGGTAATGCAGCAGGAGCGTGTCCCGAGGAAACCACGAAAAGCGTTCTCTCAGTACTCGATTGATGTTGGAGCGGGCCGCGCGCCAGCTGTTCCCCCTCGACACCGCATACCTCCACCTCATTGCCGAGCCGGCCTGACGGCGGCCGTCGCGACAAGGAACTTCCCCCGCGGGTCAGGCCCACGGCGGCCACTATCTCATCGGCGGACACGGCGGCGAAGCCGTGTTCAGCGAAGCTTGGTTCCCGGCCCGTGTTTGGTGAGTTCCGGCGATGCGGTCTATGCTCGACGCGATGATGGCTTCTTCTGATCGCAGATTGGGGGTCCCGTCCGTCCAAGGTGAGTGCTGATGCTCACTGTGAAGACGAATGGGGACGATTCCCGCCTTTCCTTCTGGCCGCGCGTGCGTGATTTCGCCGTGCCGCCCTCCATGATCGAAACCGCTACCGCTCGGCGTCGCGCCGGGGATTGGGCGGGTTCTTGTGCCGCAGCGGGTTTCGATGTCGATATCGATTTATGTTCCGTGGCAAGGACTTACGGCGGGGAGTTGGCGGCCGACGTCCGATCCGATCTCCGGAATTTAGCCCCGGATCTGCTGCGCTGGCACCTGCCGAGGGTTGCTCCCGATGGTTTGCTCCGGCCGGGGCTGACGATCACGCTTGCTCGTTACCCTTGGGGTGCAGCTGGTTTCGTACATTTGATGGTTCGTACCGCGCCGGCTTGGGCGGATGCCGGGCAGCGGGTCGGCATCGCGCTGTGGGATGGGGCCGGGACCGCGGTGGGCTTGCATCCACATCCCCGGCCGGACCGCCGTTTCCGGATGGATCTGCACCGTCACCTCTGGGATGCGCGCAGGGCCGATGAGCTGCGCGTGCGGTGTGGAGCCGAACCCGGCGCCGACCGGACGGCGCTGGACCCGGCCCTGCTGGACATCGCGCCGCGAGATCGCGGCTACGCCGTCGATCGCTGGGGTGCCGAGGGGCGAATCCTGCTCGATTCCGAAGGGCGACAAGGCGATACGTTCCTGGTGCGGTTGGGGGCTCGGCGACGGGTGATTGCCGAATTGGGGCCCGCCGGCTTGCGGATGGCGGCGGCATATCCGGCTGGAGCCGTCTCCGCGCTTCCGGTGCTGCCCGACGCCGCGACCTGGGTATCACCCGACCTGGAACTGCTTCGCACCGGCATGATCTCGCCTGATCGACTGCATCCGATGGTCGCCGCGGCGCTGGTGCCGGACTATTCGCCGAGCGAGTCCGCCTCGGGGCCACCCCGGCCGGAGCGAACACACCTGGTGGAATGCAACGGCGAGCAACACCGAATCGGTTTGGTCGACGGTGTGCTGTCCGCGCTGGACCACGACCCGGCCGAGATCCGGCGCGAGGAACTCCTGGCCGCCTTGACCGGCACCCCGCTGCCCTGCCTGCAGGCCATCGATCAGGCACATCGCCAACCGGACTGTCTCACAGGCGTTCGCGAACGTCTCGCCCACGGCGACACCGCCGGCGCACTCGCCATCGTCGAAAACCTGCTCGGTCCCGAAGCGATCTTGCGTGTCGGCGCTCTCCGGGATGAACTGGAAGCCACCGCGCAACAGCGAATCACGTATGGGCTCTACCGATCCGGCCTGTCCAAACCGCAACTCGCCCCCGGCTCCTGCGGCGTTCGCCGTTCACGAGATCGCCGCGCGCACCCGCGCAACGCGACGAGGTCCTGACCCTGCCGGAGCAGTGTCTCCGGCGGGACTTCTTCCTGCGCTTGCGACTGCTGCGCACGACCGCCCAACAGTTCGCATCCGCACGACGACTTCCCGCGTCGTAGTCCGTTAATCCTCCTACAACACAAGGTGATTCATATGTCTGCTGCACTCATTGCCCCCGCGGCTCACACCGCTGCGGATCACGCTTCCCAGCTCGACATCGCCGCCGATCTGCTGACCCTGCTCGGCGAGGCCACCACTGAACCGTGGCCCAACACCCAACTGGAGGCCCTCACCCTGGCGGTGGCCGCCGACCTGCCGGTGCTGTTGTGGGGTGAGCCGGGAATCGGTAAGACCGCGGCCCTGACGCAACTCGCCCAATCCCTGGATCTTCCGCTGACCACGGTGATCGCGAGCGTGCATGAGCCGTCGGACTTTTCGGGTCTGCCCATCGTCGGCGACGACCCGGCGGAGCACGGTGTTCCGATGGCTCCACCGGACTGGGCGGTGCGATTGGTCCGGGCGGGCCGGGGGCTGCTGTTCCTCGACGAGCTGTCCACCGCGCCGCCCGCCGTGCAGGCTGCCCTGCTGCGGCTCGTGCTGGAGCGGCGGATCGGTTCACTGAAGCTGCCGCCCGGCGTCCGGATCGTGGCGGCAGCCAATCCGCGCTCGTCGGCGGCCGATGGCTGGGAGCTGAGCCCGCCGCTGGCCAATCGGTTCGTGCACCTGCAATGGGTGCACGATCACGATGTGGTCGTGCGGGGTCTCGGCGGTACCTGGCCGCACGCGACACTGCCGCGGCTCGACCCGGAAAAGCTCACGGAGGCAGTGGCGTTCGCGCGTCGCGCGGTGTGTGTGCTGCTCGCGGCGCGCCCGAAGCTCGTGCATCAGATGCCGAGCAGTGAAGCGCGCCGGGGTGGCGCCTGGGCTTCGCCTCGCAGTTGGGAGATGACGCTGCGGTTGATCGCATTCGCCACCGCCGCGGGGTCGTCCAGGGATGTGCTGTCGCTGCTGGTCCGGGGCGCGGTCGGGGATGGCCCGGGTTTCGAGCTGCTGACCAGCCTGGACCGGATGGACCTCCCGGACCCCGAGACGCTGCTGGGCGATCCGGCGGGCGCTGAGCTGCCCGAGCGCGGGGATCTGCGCCAGGCCGCGCTCGACGGTGTGGTCGCGGCGGTGCGTAAGCGCCCGGAGCGATCCCGCTGGGATGCGGCGTGGGTGCTGCTGGTCAGGGCGATCGAAACCGGGGCGCCGGATCTGGTGGTCGTCCCCGCGACCACGCTCGCCACACTGCGCCAGGAGAATTGGGAGGTGCCGGCGTCGATCGAGAAGCTGGCGGGCGTGGTGTCGGTGTCGCAGCGCGCGGATCGCGCCGCCGATCTCGTGCAGGCGCGCCGATGACTGTGCCCGCAGCGGATCAGAAACTGGATCTGGAAAAGCTCTTCGCCGCCCGGCTGTACGCCGTCCGAGTCCGGCCTTACCTGGCGACCGCCCTTTTCGCTCTGCACATCGTCGAATCGCGCCGCGTCCCGACGATGAGTGTGGACCGGTACTGGCGCTGCTACGTTTCGCCCGCGTTCGTGGACAGCATGCCCGTCGAGGAATTGGCCGGGGTCTTGGTGCACGAGGTCTCGCACCTGCTGCGCGACCATCACGGCCGCGGAGAGCGCTTCGCCCGCGAGCACGAACTGAGCGGCCCTGGGGAACGGCTGCGCATGAATATCGCCGCGGACTTCGAGATCAACGACGACATCTTCGGCGACGGACTGGTCCGCCCGGAGGGCGCGATCCTGCCCGCCGACATCGACTTGCCCGCAGGCAAACTCATGGAGGAGTACCTGCGGGAGTTCCGGTTCGGGACCTACACCCCGGGCATGGCGTGGCTCGATTGCGGCAGCGGCGCCGACGGCCTGGAACGCGAATGGGAGCTGGGGCCGCTCGGCGCGGACGGACTCAGCGAACAGCAACGCGACGGCGTGCGCTTCCGGGTGGCGCAGGGGATCATCGGCCGCCCGGGCAACGTGCCCGAAGGATGGCGGCGCTGGGCGCAGGAAGCATTCCATCCACCGCAGCCGTGGCGCGACCTGCTCGGCGCGGCACTTCGCGCGGCCGTCTCCGCGCCCGGGGTCGGCGAGGACTACACCTATGGCCGGCCCGCGCGACGCGCGGCCGGTGTGCCCGGCGTCATCCTGCCTAGCCTGCGGCGCACGCCGCCCCGCGTCAGCGTGATCATCGATACCTCCGGTTCGGTCAGCGACGCCGAACTCGGCAGCGCCCTGCTCGAAGTGACTGCCATCAGCCGCGCGGCAAGCGGCCGCCGCGACCTGCTCACCGTGTTGATCTGCGACGCGGCCGCCCGGATCGCGCACCCGCTGTGCGCGGCCGAGGGCATACCGCTGGTGGGCGGTGGCGGAACCGACCTACGCACAGGCTTCGCCACCGCCCTTCGCGCCCAACCCCGCCCGGACGTCGTCGTGGTCCTCACCGACGGTCAGACGCCCTGGCCCGAGACCAAGCCGTGGTGCCGCACTGTCGTGGGCTTGTTCCGCCGGGCCCCTTCGTGGCGCGAAGGCGATTCCGATTACGTTCCGGACAGACCACCGGCGTGGGCGCGAGTCGTCGAAATCGGCTAGCTCGCGCTCTTCGGCGCGTCCCGGGCGTTTCGAAACAGCCACCGGGGTGAGAGGTGGGGGTCCACCGATTCAGGGGTTGGACGGGCGCGTTTCGGTCCAGTCGACCATCAGCCTGCGTTCGGCGAACATCCATGAGCCGTTAGCCTGTTTGGCGAACTGGTCGAGGTAGCGGAGGGAGGCCACCATCAGGGTGCGCTGGCCGTCGACGTCGTACAGGTGGTGGGCCAGGCAGTAGGACTCGCCGGTGGCCCGGTCGCCGTCGAGGTGGATGGTGCTTTGACCGTTGAAATGCGTTGTGGTCCGGTAGCTCCGGAGATTTTCGAAGACCGGCATGATTTGCTCATGGCCACGGAGGTCCTGGGTCGGCTGGTCGGATCGGGCGTCCATGTAGACGATCAACCGTGCGTCCGTGGTGAACAGCGACAGCTGTCCTGTGGCGTCGCGGTGGTCGGCGCAATGGGCGTAGGCGTCGAACAGTTCGCGGATAGCCAAGCGGTCGGCGGCTTCTGCCGGTGATACCACCTTGTGCATACGCATGGGCATTCCTTCCTGGATTCGATGGGCTACTGCGAGGCCCCACGGGACGCCGAGGATCGCGACCAGTATCAAGCCGAGGACCAGAGGTGCCGGCCGAGCCACGCCGAGGGCAGCGCAGGCAATGGTCAGGACGGCCCAGGTGCGTGTGACGCGGCGGTGAAACGTGTGTTCGCGGTGTGCGACGTGCTCGCTGGCGGCGATCACCATCGTGGTGCACAACACGATCGCAACGCCTGCGCACAGCACCCAGTTGACTGCCTTTTGGCACGAACCGTTCGACGGGCGGGATACCGCCATTAGCATGGCGATCTCAAATCAACCTCGAGTCATCGGGTGAGTTCCTCGGAGATCTGCCAAAGGCGCTCTGCGTTGTCCGGGTCGAGCGCGTAGGGCGCGACCCCACCGGTGTGGCCAGCACGTTCACTGACCCGGGGGGCCGGAGCGCAGTCCTCGTAGTAGCAACCGGTGACGCCCTGCACGTCGGGGCTGGCGGCGAGCAACACCGAGGTGGCGGCACCTTGCTCGATGGTCTTCACCGGCGGCAGCCCCAGTTCGGTTTGTTCTCCGAAGGCCTCGAGATCGCCGGGGCTCATGTGCCGCGCGAGTTCGGTGCTGGCGACGTTGCCGGGCATGAGCGCATTGACGGTGATGCCGTCGTCGGCCCAGCGCTGTGCGGCGCCGACGGCGAACAAAACGTTGGCTGACTTGGACTGACCGTAGGACGTCCACCTGTCATAGGGACGGAACCGGTAATGCAGGTCGTCGAAGACTACTGGGGAGAAGAGGTGTCCGATCGAGGCGACACTCACCACTCGGGCACCGTCGGCGTCGGCCAGCCACCGGTGTAGGCCGGTAGTCAATGCGAAATGACCGAGATGATTGGTAGCGAATTGCATTTCATACCCGGCCGGGGTGCGGGTGAGCTGCGGCAGGGCCATCACGCCGGCGTTGTTGACCAGGATGTGCAGCGGTCCGGCCCAGGCATGCTCGAAATCGGCCACCGACCTCGGATCGGCCAGATCCAGCCGTGCCACGTGCACCGCACCCGTCCCGGCAGGCAGCTTCTCGGCGATCTCGTCTGCGACTTTCCTACCGGCCTCGATCTTTCGCACCGCCAGGGTTACTTCGGCGCCGGCCGAGGCCAGCACACGGGCGGTTTCGGTGCCGATCCCCGAACTCGCGCCGGTGACGATGGCACGGCGGCCGTGCAGATCGACGTCGGCGACGATCTCGGCCGCTGTGGTCGTGGCGCCATATGCGGTAGTGGGCATCGTGAACTCCTTCTGTGTGGTCCAGAACACTGTCGCCATACGGTCTAATCGTCATGCTCACCGGGGCCGCCGTCGATGTGCGCAGGAACATTCCATGTACTTCCCCGGTGTGGCCGCGGACATCGAATGCAATGGGGATGTGCTCGACCTGCGCCACCGACTGGGTTGCACTTGGGGTGGGTGCGGCCCTCAGCGCGTGTGCCCCTGCGCGAGCTGGTCATCGCGTACCCGGCAGGCGTGGAAGCCGGACGGAACGCGCTGTGGCAGCAATACTCGTGCCAGCGGGCCTGAGGCGACCATCGGTTTCGCTCGTCGATCCGTCGCGTGGCGCGAACGGGGCCTCGGCGCCCCAGCGGCCTGGACCGAACTTGTGTTCCTGCTTGGCTCCTGTTGCCGAGTCGAACCGCACCAGTCCGTCGAACAGCAGGGTGGGTTCGTTGCCCAAGCTCATGTTGTAGGAGTAGCGGTGCGGCCGTCCCATCATACGGGAGTCGACACTGGGGAACTCGATGTTCGTCTCATCGAGCCTGTTCGTCGTCGTTCCCGTCCGCAGGTCGAAGCGGTGGTCCGGCCAACGCCATATGACCAGGTCAGGCCGATCGGCGTGCGGTGACCAAGAGGTACTCCCACTCCATCCGCCCGTTGCCCAGGTCGTGTTGGGAGGCGAGATCCGCGAGTTCCCGGTCCAACCGCGCGATCCGGTCGGGTTCTGCGGCAATGGCCTTGTACACGGCGACCGTCGGTCCGTAGTAGGCCTTGAAGAAGTCGCGGAACTCGGCGCCGTCGGCGAAACGATCGATGACCGCGTTTTCGCGCCGCAGCTCCAGGTCGGTGACGCGGTCGCCCAAGAGCGACCGGACATGCGTCTCGTCGCCCCACATCGGTGGCGGCAGCGCACCGGGCGGGGGCGGCGCAGCGAACGGTTTCATCGTGGCGAACATCTGCCCGATGAATCCGGTGGGTGTCCAGTTGATCAGCCCGATCGTGCCACCCGGCTTGGTGACGCGCACCAGTTCGTCCGCGGCCGCCCGGTGGAACGGCGCGAACATGACGCCCACGCATGAGATCACGGCGTCGAATTCGGCATCGGCATAGGGCAATGCCTCGGCGTCGGCTTCCTGCCACTGCAGGTCGACGCCCCGGGCGGCGGCGAGACGCCGGCCCGCGTCGAACAGCTCCGGCGTGAGGTCGCTCGCAACGACGTCCGCACCGGTCTCCGCGGCCGGGATCGCTGCATTCCCGGATCCGGCCGCAATGTCCAGCACGCGCTGACCCGGGCCGATACGGCAGACCTCGACGAGACGCCGACCCAGCCCAGGGATGACTTCGGTGGCGACGGTCGGGTAGTCGCCCAGTGCCCACATTGCGCGATGCCGCGTCTTGAGATCAGCAGGGCCGGATTCGGTCATCTGATGCTCCCTCTGTAGTCGGGCCGGCGGACGCTGCCGAACCTGATCGATTTACGACGAGTCGCGAAGTCAAATGTTGTGCAGGTACCGCAATCGCCAGTCGCCGAGGTCCTCGGGCTCGATAGGGTCAGCACCCGGTCCGATCGAACCCAACCATTCTGCCAGCAAGCCGGTGAAAACGCGGCGGCACGGTCGCAGCTTGTTGTCGGGATCGAATGTGTCCATCTCGATACCGGTGATCTCCATGGCGATGTCATTCTCCACGAAGCCCTCGAACAGCAGTAGGTTGATGTGCACCGTGTTGCGGCCCGGCTTGTCTGATACGTGGTAGCGCCCGTTCTCGGGCAATCGAGTCTCGGAGTGAACGTCTCCGTTGATGCGTGTGTGGACTCTTGCCTTGAATCGGAATTCGCCTGCGCCCTTGATGAATGGGTCGTGGTCGTCGAGTATTTGGAGCCGTTCGAGGACGCCGCGGATGCTCTGGCCCTGTTGTTTCTCGGTCGAGTCGTTCCAGGGCAGGTCTGAATCGTTTGCCTGTTCCACCAATTGGCGCGCATCTCCGCGAAGAATTCGGTTTGTCGTTCTTCTCTTGCTGTTCGACTCCCGTCACCTACTCGCCCTTCCAGTCTTCCCGGAAAACGACTGCGCCCTACCGCGCACTCTGCCACCGCGCCAAGCGGTGGCTGGTGGATCTACGTCGACAGGCCGAGACTGGTTAGTGCCCGCCCACGCCATTACGGCACGTGACCACACGGGTAGTGCCCACCTCGGAACCTGCCGGATCGGGCGAAGTGTGTGGGTCTCCGCCCATCGACATGAAGGAGGCTGGAAATGAATCACTCGGACATGGACCCGACCTTCTATCGGAGCGCAGCGGAGGCGGCTGCCGCGCCACCGGAGCGGCTCGCATACGTCGTTGCGTTCGACCGCGCGGCACAGAAGCCGGATGCGCTGTCAGTAATCGATGTGGATCCGGGTTCAGACACCTACGGCCGGGTGGTGGGCTGGACCGAGGTACCCCACCTGGGCAATGAGCTGCACCATTTCGGCTGGAACGCCTGCAGCAGCGCACTGAAGCACGAGGGCCACCACATTGAGGGGCTGGCTCGGCGGTACCTGATCGTGCCGGGTCTGCGCTCGTCGCGCTTGTACGTGTTCGACACCCAGCCCGACCCACGCCAGCCCGCCCTGTCCAAGGTCGTGGACAGCTCCGAGCTCGCGGCCAGGGCCGGCTACTCCCGTCCGCACACGCTGCACTGCGGGCCGGACGGTGTGTTCATGACCTGCCTCGGCGGGGCAGACGGATCGGACGGGCCGGGCGGGATCGCGCTGCTCGATCACGGCACGTTCGATGTGCTGCGGCAATGGGAGACCGACCGTGGGCCGCAATACCTCGCGTACGACGCCTGGTGGCATCTCAACCAGAACACGCTGATCAGCAGCGAGTGGGGCACCCCGTCCATGATCGAGGACGGGCTGAAGCCGGAGCTGCTGCTGGCCAACAAGTACGGCCACGCGATCCACTTCTGGGACCTCACCGCCGGTCGGCACCAGCAGCGGATCGATCTCGGGGAGCAGTACCAGATGCCACTCGAGCTGCGCCCTTCGCACGATCCGGACGCCACCTGGGGGTTCGTCGGCGTGGTGATCTCGACCGAGGATTTGTCGGCCTCCGTGTGGCGTTGGCACCGCGATGGTGGAGTGTGGGCGGTCGACAAGGTGATCACCATCCCGGCCGAGCCGGCTGATCCCGACCTGCTGCCGCCGGCACTGAAACCGTTCGGCGCGGTGCCGCCGCTGGTCAGCGATATCGACCTGTCGGTCGACGACGCATACCTCTACGTCTCGTGCTGGGGTACCGGGGAGCTCGAGCAGTTCGACGTGCGCGATCCGGCTAACCCGAAACAGACCGGTTCGGTCCGGCTCGGCGGGATCGTGGGCCGCACCGCCCACCCGGCCGCGCCGAAACAGCCGCTTGCCGGCGGGCCCCAGATGGTCGAGATCAGCCGTAACGGTCGTCGGGTCTACGTCACCAACTCGCTCTATGGCGCGTGGGACGACCAGTTCTACCCGGACGGGGTTGGCGCCTGGATGGCCGTGATGCACACCGATCCCGACGGCGGAATGACCATCGACGAGTCGTTCTTCCCGCACGACGAGGACTTTCGAGGTCTGCGGGTGCACCAGGTGCGCCTCCAGGGCGGCGACGCCTCCTCCGACTCCTACTGCTACCGGTAGTCAGCCACCCTCGAACCGTGCAAGCACCGCCACGAACCACGCCTGATAGCGGCCGTACGCCTCCCGGCCGGCCCGGGGCGACGAGCGGGAATCGGCTGTGATCGGTGTTGCGTCGCTGCCACAGCGGAATCGCGCTGATCGGCGGCACCCCGCGGCGCGCGGAGATCTACCGTGGAGGTATGACCACCTTGGAGTATCGGCATTTGCTGGTCGCCCGGGAGGGCGACACCGTGCGCATCACCATGAATCGGCCGGAGCGGCGCAATGCGCTGTCGAGCGAACATCTGGCCGAGTTGCTCGTCGCGTTCCGGGCCGCCGGCGAGACCGGCGCCACGGGGATCGTGCTCGGGGCGGGCGGGCCGGTGTTCTCCGCGGGACACGATTTCGCCGACGTCGCCGCTCGTGACCTGCTCGGCATGCGGGAGCTGCTCACGCTGTGCACCGAGCTCATGTCGACCATCGAGTCGGTGCCGCAGGTGGTGATCGCGCGGGTGCAGGGTCTGGCGACGGCCGCCGGCTGCCAGCTGGTGGCCTCGTGCGATCTGGCCGTCGCCGCCGAGTCGGCCGGCTTCGCGCTCCCGGGTGGTAAGGGCGGCTGGTTCTGCCATACCCCGGCGGTGCCGGTGGCCCGCGCCGTCGGCCGCAAACGCCTGATGGAACTGGCCCTGACCGGCGACCCGATCGATGCCCGCACCGCGGAACAGTGGGGCCTGATCAACCGAGCGGTGCCCGACGCCGAGTTGGATACCGCCGTGGACGAGTTGCTCGCCCGCGCCACTCGGGGCAGCCGGGCCAGCAAGGCCCTCGGCAAACGCACCCTCTACGCGCAACTCGACCGCCCCGAAGCCGACGCCTACACCATCGCCCTGGAAGTCATGGCCGGCGCCGCTCAACTGCCCGGCGCTCGGGAAGGAATGGCGGCCTTCCTGGAGAAGCGCCCACCCGTCTGGCGGGATTAGCGCCGCGACGGCTGCACCTTCGTGTGCTGGTGCCCGGTTGGCTGCGGCGCCGTGTTGTGAAGGTCCGAAGTCGTCTGCACTGGCGACTCGAGTGGGTCCGTTCACTCTGAACAGGCTGAGCGTGGCTACCGGATCCACACCTTCCTGTGGGAGGGGATCGACGGAACCCGGATCTTCACCCACTTTCCGCCACCGTTCTTCATCGCTCCGTGGGGGCGGGCGGATCTGACCCACGGCATGTGCAGTGTCCCGTCCGATTCGGGTTCGGCGACAACCCAACTCGCGTGCACATCCAAACGTGCTTCAATTGGGAAGCCAACCTTGATGTGTAACTCTGCGAGTCACGGAAAGGACGGATCATGAAAATCATCGATGGCGAAGATGGTGCCTGGTACCTGCTTCAAGATGGTGATTCCCTGTTCTTGGATGTCAATTGCAACCTCAGTTTCATTGGCTACACATTCTTGCTGAAGCTCAACAGCGATGAGCGCAGCGAATATCAGGCCCGTGGCCGGACGTACCTGGATGAATTAGCGCAGCGCATCGACGGCAGCGCACCCGCCGCCAGGGACAGCACCTCTGAATTCAACGGTCGAGATTGCACAAAAGAATACCGCGATCAGGTAAACGCGGCATTTAGCCCGCAATAAAGTGGGAGCGATACGAGGTCATGCCCGTTCCGTCCGTCCCCGTGCAGCGGATCGCGGTGGATCTCCTGATGGGCTCTTCCTGTTGGGGCTCGATCTCATTGTGGCGTTCAGCCCAGCAGATTGGGCAACTGACTCCAGGCGCGGTTACATGGGTCATGTCTCGAGCGAGTCTGAGGGCGTGGCGAGATTCGTCGGGTCGACGTTGCGGATCTGCCACCGATATATGCCCGAATCCGGTGCTCAGGGACTTATTCTGCCCGTGTGACAGGGGAACCGGCGCGCTCGGCGCGACCATTTCGGCGGCGGATGGTGCTGCTGGCCGTCGGTGCTGTGCTGGCGTTGGGTGGGGCCGCCACCCGACCGTTCAGTTGGTCGGCAACCGTGCTGGTGGTGGTGCCGGTGGTCGTGGTGTCGGTGCTGGCGTTCCGCGCGAGGCCCGAGCAGATTCCACGCACGGCCCGGCTGCGGCGCGGAGTGGCTGTCTGGTCGATGCTGCTGGTCACGGCGTCGGTGTGGGAGGTGTATGCGTTTGCGCGGCAATCGGATTGGACGCGGCCGAGCGACGTACACCCGACTTTGTCGACGCTGCTGGATCCGGCATTGGAGCAGTGGCCGCTGCGGTTCGCCGGATGGCTGGTGTGGCTGGGTGCCGGCTGGTGGCTGGTGTCGAGATGAGCGATCGGGTGATCGTCATCGTCGGGTTCGTGCTGGTGCTGGTGGTCGCGCTCGGCGTGGTCGTGGTCACGCATGTGCGCCGGGATCTGGTCGCGCCCGTGGGGGAGACGATTGCGTACCTCACGCGCACTCGGGTGGCGAGGGTTGCCGCTGTGCTCGTGTGGGCATGGGTCGGCTGGCACTTTCTCGCACGGTAGGTGCGACCGTGACGATGCTGGCGCGGGCGAAACCCACCCGGCGGCCCGGGCAGTGCCACAGCCAACGCGGAACGTGCGTTATTCGGTCCCGCTGCCGCGGGCTCGGCTGCCGACTCGCCCTGGTACGGCCAACCTGGTCCGGGGTACGGGCCGCCATCGTCGTACCCGCCGCCGTCCGGCAGCGGGAAAGCGGGTCTGATCGTCGCTGGCGTTCTCGGGCTGGTGGTGGTACTGGGTATCGGTGTGGCGATCGGTGTCGTCGTCCGCGGCGGCAGTGAGTCCGCTGGTGCCTCGGCCACTGCCCGGCAGGCAGGGGGGCCGGGGACCTATTCGATGAACGGGATTACCAATGCGTGCGACCTTGTCGATCCCACGCCGCTGACCAAGTGGTCGTCCACGCCGAAAAGCGTTCCCGAGCATCGGGAAACCCGGCCGTCCGCTCACGACAGCGGCGGTCTGAAGTGCAATGTCGGCTACGCGAGCTCGACCACCGACGAGTTCCCCATGAACAGAGCCGGAATGAGCGTCGAGGCCGAGTTCACCGACGGGACGGCTCCGCCCTTCTACGACCATTGGAAACACGCCGGCATCGCCACTCCCGGACCGGGGTCGGTCTCCGGCGAGGTCACCGGAATCGGCAGCCAGGGCTACTGGTACTCCGAAGTCACCGGCAACCTCGTCGCGGAAATGGCCTACGTGGTGTGTGTGCAGGACGGCAATGTCTCGGCGCGGGTAAAGATCGCCCTCACGCGTGAGAAGGGTTCTCCTGTGGTGAGCCGGGACGAACTCGATTCGATTGCCAGGCCCCAACTCCGCAGGGCGCTGGACGGTTTGAGGGAGAAGTAGAGGTCCTCGACTCGGGTGCGACGGTGCGGATGACAGCTCGACGTCGCCGGGAATACGATCGGTTCGGAGTCGATGTTCGACGGGGGAGCCCGTTGCGGAACTGGAGGGGCTACGGGGATGACCTACTCCCAGCGCGGACCTGACGATCAGCCGACGCCAGGCAACACCGATCCCGCTGTGCAGCAATACAATCCGCCAGTGGGTGCGGGGGCCGTCCCGGGCTCGGGCACCTATACGCCTGTGCCTGCGCCCGCGTTTGCCCCCGGTGAGCCCGTCAGCGGATACGGCCAACCTGGTCAGGGGTACCGGCGCCACAGCCACCGCCGACCGGTAGTGGCAAAACGGGTCTGATCATCGCTGGTGTTCTCGGGCTGGTGGTTGTGCTGGGTATCGGTGTGGTGATCGGCATCTTCGTCGGCGGCGGCGACAGTGGCGGCAATTCCGCCGCCGCCCCGGCCTCGTCCAGCGCCCTGGCCTTGTCCAGCGCGGCCCCGGCCACGACGACGTTGCGCCGGGAAGCTGCGCCGGGGATCTATTCGATGAGCGCGATCACCAATGCCTGTGACCTTGTCGATCCCACGCCGTTGCGCAGGTGGTCGTCCACGCCCAGGGAAGACCCCCAGCACCAGCAATTCCCACCGAATTCCTCTGACGGCGGCAACCTGTACTGCGCCATCCGCTACACCAGCCCCTCGACCATCGCCGACGACGCCACCGTCGACGAAGCCGGCATCGGCCTCCAGGTCCAGTTCACCGGCGTCGAGGCCACCCCCGCCTACGACCGTTGGAAACAGACCGACACCACCGCGACCGGGTCGGGGTTGGCCTCGGGCGAGGTCACCGGAATCGGAGCCCAGGGCTACTGGCACACCGCGACCACGGACAAAAGCAACGGAATGACCTACATCGTGGGCGTGCAGGACAGCAACATCTCGGTGCGAGTAGAAGTCGCCGTCCTGCGCGCAAAAGGCGAACCTCCGGTGAATCGGGACGATCTCGATACGATCGCCAAAAACCAAGCCCAGCAGGCTCTGAACGGACTAAAGAAGAAATAGGCGCTACCAGCCATGAGCGATGTTCATATTCGACGCTGGGTATGCGCCGGTTTCGAGTAACTCGGTGAAGTGTGTCCGAGGTTGGTCGTCGGGAGTTTGCTGTTCTTGGGTCAGAGGGTGAAGTACACCAGCGAACAGCACAGCCTGGAGGCATCAATGTCGGAGAAGGCTGCCTCCAGCAAGCTTCCGACCACGGTCGGGCGCAACAGTGGTGCGGTTGTCGGCGGTGAGGATGCCGCCAGGGTGAGCATCGGTCACCGCTGTCCGTCACGAGGGGTGAACTCAGCCGACTACACCCAGGTGCCGGACGAAGGGCTTGGACGCGGTGAACGGCAACCATTCGGGGTCGGCGCTGGGGGCACCGGTGTGCAGGAAGCTCAGCCCGGCTGCGCGCGTCTGTCGTCCGATTCGACCGCTCCGCGTAGTGCACCGTTCTTCGTGGTCGTCGTTGTGATCATCGGCATCATCGTGGCGCTGCTGGGCAAGCCACTGCCTGCCGCGTGTGGGCGATAGTGCGTGAGCTGCGCAAGCCGTAGGGCCTCTGAGCGGGCACCCACGAATGGTCGACACGACACCCGACGGCAGGCTGCCGGGATCGATCACCGTCAGTGCCGTTTGGTGACCACAACCGGTTTGACCTCGGTAGGTATGCCCGCCAGGGCGGACTCCGGGATGTTGAGCACGGTGGCCAGCACCGAGCGTGGGATGGAGTTCATCGCGGCGAGGATGCCGATGTCGTCGTTGGTCTCCGCGGCGCTGGTGTTGAAGACGATGAGGACCTCGAGGGGTGTGTCGGTGCGGGCGTTTTCGAAGTAGTGGAAGAAGCCCTGTGGCGCGAACACGAGATCGCCCGGGTGCGCCTCGAAAGCCTCGGTGCGGTAGCTGCCGTCGGAGTGGGTACCGAGGATGGTCCATTTCGCGGTTCCGGAGATGTGGTAGTTCACCTCCCAGGCACTGGGGTGCCAGTGCGGCTCGCGGATGCCGCCCGGCTCCAAACGCACGAAGTAGGCCGATCCGTTCTGCCCGGCCAGCACCGGGAAGCTGCCCTCATGGGCACCCTGGAGCGTCCCGCCATCGAAGCGTTGCGGATCCGCGCGGGTGAGATGGAACAGGTGCGAGGAGTTCTGGAGGTTCTCGACGACCTCACCGGTGTTCGGCAGTTGACTCGCCACCGTATCGGCGCAGGCTGTAGCCGCAACCAGTCCCGCGCCCAGCGCGGCACCACCCAGTGCGGCGGCGCCGGTACCGAGCGCCGCGCGCCGGTTGACTCCCGTTGTTTCGGATTCAGAATCGCTTGACATACGCCTCCGTTCGCAACGCGGACAGGGTGAGCAGCTACGCCGCAGCACTCGACAGCATATGACCCGCTACCTCGGCACGCCGGTAGGACGCCCCGCCGGTTCCAGCGCGGTGATCGTGTCGCGGCCGGATCGATTCGCCGACGTTCACCCATCGCCGCAACCATGTAGCGGCGATGTGCTGACGGTATGCTGGGGGACAGTAAGCCCAGGGGTGTTGGGATGGGTACGTTGAAGTGCTGCCGGGAATTTCGGGGTCGAGGATGGCTGAATTCGGTCCGCTGACAACGCAGCATGAGCCTGTTCCGCCGATCGCGGCGGAGCTAGCCGCAGCGGGGTTCGAGGATGCGCACGAGATCGGCCGCGGGGGCCTCGGTCGTCGACCCCGCCCTCGTTCAAGAGCTTGTGTCCGCTCGGCGACGCGACGATCCTCTTGCCGTGCTCAGTGCGCGGGAGCGCGAGGTACTCGCTTTGATGGCGGAGCATCGCAGCGTCCTCGCGGTCGTCACATTCCTCGAGGCTCGCTGACCTCCCGACATCGACCAGCGTGACCTACGGCCGCCTTTCTTCCACCCGGCGTCTTGCGACGAAGATTCCAGCTGGCAGGAAGAGGTGATGGACGGCAGCAGTGGCGACAAACCCCTCGCTGCAGAGCCACAGTTCTAAGGACGACGTTTTCCGAGGTCTGGAGCGCCGCATGAAGATCACAGCAAAGGGACGAATCGCTCGGGAACCGGCCCCGAAGCACATTCGGAGATACGCGCTGAGGGCGCCGTTCACCTATCCACGAGAACTTTCCAGAGGAGATTGCGATGAGCACCCGAATTCTGGTCCTGGTGGGCAGCTTGCGCGCCGCCTCGTACAACCGGCAGCTCGCGCAGGCGGCCGTGAAGCACGCACCGGACGGCATAGCGGTCGATATCTTCGACAGCCTCGCGGACGTGGTCCTCTACAACGAGGACATCGATCGCCCGGGTGCCGTCGCTGCGGCAGACAGGCTTCGCGCCGAGGTTCGATCGACCGACGCGCTTCTGGTGGTGACCCCCGAATACAACGGCACAAGCCCCGCCGCCCTCGGGAACGCCATTGATTGGATCTCCCGCCCCTACGGAACCGGCGCCATCACTGGAAAGCCGGTGGCTGTCATCGGTACTTCCGGCGGGCATTCCGGCGGGGTGCGGGCTCACGAAGACGTTCGCAAAGCAGCGCGCATCGCTGGGGCGAGCGTGCTCGACGACGTGAGGCTGTCGGTGCCGCGAGCAGGAACCCGCTTCGCCACCATCCATCCCGCGGACGACGGAGAGATCGCCGGCACGATGCCCAGCATTCTGGCCACCCTCGCCGCCGCGGTCCCCGCCCGTCAGGAACTCGTTCAGGAGTCGGCATGAACAGCGAAACACGCAACCGAACCGCTATGGACACCCGTGAAATGCGCCTTGCACGCCGCATCGCCGATTTGTCCGCAAACGATCCGCAGTTCGCCGCGGCCTGGCCCAATGAGGCGATCACCGCTGCGGTCGACCAGCCAGGGCGACTACTGCGGATCGTGCGTACCGTCATGGAGGGATACGCCGACCGCCCCGCCCTGGGACAGCGAGCGGTGCAGTTCGTCACCGAGCAAGGCAACGGCCGGACGTCGCTCCAACTACTGCCCAGCTTCGAGACCATCAGCTACCGCGAATTGTGGGATCGCGTCCGCGCATTCGCCGGTGCCCTGGCCTACGATCCGGTTCGGCCGGGTGACCGCGTGTGCATTCTGGGCTTCACCAGTGTCGACTACACGGTCATCGATATGGCGTTGATGCAGCTCGGCGCGGTTTCGGTTCCGCTGCAAACCAGCGCGCCGCTCGCCCAGCTGCGACCCATTGTCGTAGAGACCGGGCCGACCGTGATCGCTTCCAGTGTCGACCGCCTCGACGACGCTGTGGAATTGGTGCTCACCGCGCACGCTCCTGTGCGACTGGTGGTGTTCGATTTCCACTTCGAGGTGGATGATCAGCGCGAAGGGCTCGAATCCGCGAGGTCTCGGTTGGAACATGCCGGCAGCCCGGTGGTTGTCGAAACCTTGGCCGATGTTCTGCAGCGCGCCCCGGCACTGTCGGACGTCCAGCCGTTGCTCGCCGCCGACTACGACCCGCTGACACTGCTGATCTATACCTCGGGCAGCACCGGCGCACCGAAGGGGGCGATGTACCTGGAGCACCGGGTCACCAATACATGGCGTGCGTCGGCCGCCGCGGTCTGGGCGGACCAGACGAGCGCACTGCCGTGGATCACGCTCAATTTCCTGCCGATGAGTCACGAGATGGGACGTAGCATCCTCTACGCGACACTCTGCAACGGCGGCACGGCGTATTTCGCGGCCACGAGCGATCTGTCCACGCTGATGGACGACCTCCCGCTGGTGCGGCCGACCCGGCTGGCTTTCGTGCCTCGTATCTGGGACATGCTGTTTCAGGAATTTCGGGCAGAGGTGGACCGGCGACACACCGAGGACTCGGATCATGCCGCCGTCGACGCCGAAGTGATGGCCGACCTGCGGCAGAACCTGCTCGGCGGACGGTTCGTCTCGGCGGCGACGGGCTCGGCGCCGATCTCCGACGAGATGCGGACGTGGGTCGAGACCCTCCTCGATCTGCATCTGGTGGATGGTTACGGCTCCACCGAGTGCGGCGTGGTGTTCGTCGACGGACTTGTGCGGCGCCCACAGGTGATCGACTACAAGCTGGTGGATGTCCCCGCTCTCGGCTATTTCCACACCGATCGGCCCCATCCGCGCGGCGAGCTGCTCGTCGTGACGCAGGACCTGTTCCCCGGCTACTACAAACGGCCCGAGATCACCGCCGAGGTGTTCGACGACGACGGGTACTACCGCACCGGTGACATCGTGGCGGAAGTCGGCCCCGATCAAATCGTCTACCTCGACCGCCGCAACAACGTGCTCAAGCTCGCGCAGGGCGAGTTCGTAGCGGTCTCGAAGCTGGAGGCGGTGTTCGCCGACAGCCCGCTGGTCCGCCAGATCTACGTCTACGGCAACAGCGCCCGCTCCTACCTGCTCGCGGTCGTCGTGCCCACACAGGCCGCGCTTTCGAGCCACGATGTGGCCACGCTGAAGCCGTTGATCAGCGAGTCTCTCCAGAACGTCGCACGGGCTGCCGAACTGCAAGCCTACGAGATCCCCCGCGACTTCATCGTCGAGACAACACCGTTCACGGCGGAGAATGGTCTGCTCACCGGCATTCGCAAGCTGGCGCGGCCGAGACTGAAGCAGCGCTACGGCGATCGCTTGGAGCAGCTCTACACCGAGCTGGCCGAGGGACAGGCCGACGAGCTACGCGCGCTGCGCCGAAGCGGCGAGGACCGGCCGGTGCTGGAGACGATCAGCCGGGCCGCCGGTGCGCTGCTCGGCGCGGGGTCCGGCGATCTGCGGCCGGATGCGCACTTCGCAGATCTAGGGGGAGATTCGTTGTCCGCGTTGTCTTTCGCCAATCTGCTACGCGAGATTTTCGGGATCGACGTGCCGGTGGGCATCATCGTCAGCCCCGCCACCGATCTGCAGGCCCTCGCCGAATACATCGCTGCGCGGCAACAGCCAGGCGCCGAACGGGCCGCCTTCGACTCGGTGCACGGTCGTGACGCGACCGAGGTGCGCGCCCGTGACTTGACCCTGGACAAGTTCATCGATACCGGAACGCTGGCCGTAGCACCCACGCTCGCCGAGCCGAGTTCGGCGGTCCGCGCGGTGCTGTTGACGGGGGCGACGGGTTTCCTCGGCCGTTTCCTGGCGCTCCAGTGGCTCGAGCGGCTGTCGCTCGTCGGCGGGACGCTGATCTGCCTGGTCCGGGCCAAGGACGGCGCGGGGGCTCGGGAACGGCTGGACACGACGTTCGACAGCGGCGATCCGGAGCTGGTGCGGCACTACCGCGAGCTGGCGTCCGAACATCTAGAGGTCCTCGCCGGCGACAAGGAACAACCTCAGCTCGGTCTGGATCAGCAGACCTGGCAACGGTTGGCCGACACCGTCGACCTCATTGTGGACTGCGCGGCACTCGTCAACCATGTGCTCCCCTACAGCCAGCTGTTCGGCCCCAACGTCTCAGGCACCGCAGAGTTGATCCGCATCGCGCTCACCACGAAGCTGAAGCCGTTCACCTACGTGTCGACCATCGGCGTGGCCGACCAGATCGAACCATCCGCGTTCACCGAGGACGCCGACATCCGAGTGATCAGCCCCACCCGCGAGATCGACGACAGCTACGCCAACGGCTACGCCAATAGCAAGTGGGCCGGCGAGGTACTGCTACGCGAGGCCAACGACCTGTGCGGACTACCAGTCGCGGTGTTCCGCTGCGACATGATTTTGGCCGACACCACATATGCGGGCCAGCTCAACGTGCCGGACATGTTCACCCGGTTGATGCTGAGTCTCCTCGCCACCGGCATCGCCCCCGCCTCGTTCTACGAGCTCGATCACGACGGCAACCGACGACGGGCACATTACGATGGGCTACCAGTCGGTTTCATTGCCGAAGCGATAACCACACTCGGAGTGTGGCCGGTGGACGGATTCGCGACCTACCACGTGATGAACCCCTACGACGACGGTATCGGGCTCGACGAGTTCGTCGACTGGCTGATCGACGCCGGATACCTCATCGAGCGCCTTCCCGATTACGACACGTGGTTGCGACGGTTGGAGACCGCCATGCGTGCCCTGCCCGATCGACAACGCAAATACTCGCTGCTTCCGCTGTTGCACAACTATCAACGACCGCAGCAGCCGACCCGCGGGTCCCTCGCAGCCACGGAGCGGTTCCACGCAGCAGTTCAGGAGGCGAAAATCGGCCCGGACAAAGACATCCCGCACATTTCGACGGCGATCATCCTGAAGTACGCCACCGACCTGCACCTGCTCGGTCTGCTGTGATCGCTGCGGCAGCCCGATCCGCTCCCACTACGTAAATCCGCGCTGCTGGTGGAGAATCGCAACCCTTTCGACCGTGGCGCGCCCTTCGCCCGGCGGCGGGTTCACGGATGCGAACCGAATGCGGTCCCGCTGCTTGTTCGACCGGTACGCCGCGGGACAGCACTGACCTTCGCGCGGATCACTCGAAGCCCCGCCGTGGCAGCGTTCCTTCGGGGCTGCCGGGCTAGTTCGAGCGGTGGGTCATTCGGGCCAGGATTGGTTTCGATCACTTCGACGAAGTCGGTTCGGGTGAAGCCGGGTAGAAAGTGGGCCAGGACGTCGGCGTTGACGGTGCCGAACGTAGTCTCGGGGCGGTCGGCGAAACCGTGGGTGAACGCGGCGAGGATCTGTCGTTTGAAGTCGGGGCGCGGATGAGCAGTGGTCACGGCGCGGATGTCGGCGGGGTCCAGATCGCTGCTCGAGCAGCGGGCGGCGCACATTCCGGCTACCGGGAAAGATACTGCTCAGCAGTCTGATTGCAGCGACCGAGACCGGCGCGATTCCGGCTGGCGGGAACGACTGATTGGCGCCAGCGGTGGCGACAAGTTTGCCATGCGGCGCGAAAGTAGCCGATATGAAGACCACAACATTGGGAAGAAGCGGACTGCACGTCGAGGCATACCGGCACAGTCTGATGACCGTGCATGCCCTGCAGACATTCGCAGCCGAGCGGGACATCACCGTCAGTCAATTGGCGATCGCCTGGACACTGGCCAACCCCGCCGTTCATGCCGTTATCGTCGGTGCCCGGCACCCGAGTCACGTCACCGACAGCCTCGCCGCGGCGGAGGTCTCGCTCGGCGGTGCGGATCTCGATGAAATCGACAAGATCATGGCCAGTGCTACGCCGGTTGCCGGACCGTCCCCGGAGACGGTGTGATGACCTGTTCGGTGCGCACCGTCGCTGTACTGGGCACTGGCACGATGGGCGCACCGATCGCGCGGAAGCTGCTACGCGCCGGGTTCGACGTGCTGGTGTGGAACCGGACCCCGGTCGAGGCGGCGGGGTTGGTCGCCGCCGGAGCACACCAGGTCTCCAGCATCGCAGCCGCCGCCTCCGCCGCCGACGTGTTGATCACCACGCTCGCCGACGGCGCCGCCGTCGAACAGGTGATGACCCGGCCCGGCGGTGCACTGTCCGCTCTTGCTCCCGGAGCGATCTGGATCCAGATGAGCACTGTCGGGCTCGAATACTGCGCTCGTCTCGCCTACCTCGCCATCCGGAACAACATCCTGTTCATCGATGCCCCGGTAGTCGGCAGTTCCGGACCCGCCGGGGCTGGAGAGCTGCTCATCCCCGCCTCTGGCGTACGTCCGGTCCGGCCGCTGGTCGAGCCGATCTTCCGCGCTCTCGGCCAACGAACACTCTGGCTCGAACGTATCGGCGACGGCAGCAGGCTCGGCATCGCGCTCAGCAACTGGCTGAGTCTCATGGTCGAGGGAATGGCCGAAACCCTCACTCTCAGTGCGGCCTTCGGCATCGACCCACAGCAGTTGCTGAATGCCGTCGCCGGCGGGCCGTTGGCGTCGGAGTAGCGATCAGCAAAGGAACCTGTTGACCGGACCACGCGACGACACTCCGCGGCGAAGTAGCAGGTTGGGACCGTCTCCAAGACGCTTGCGCCGTCCATCAAGATGACGGCCATCCGAGCGCGTCGAAGACCGCCACGGGGTCGAGGTAATCGCGCCAGTGAGTGACCTTGCGATCGGTGATCGTGAGTACCGAGATGTACCGGTTGGTGTATGGGGCGCCGGTCGGAACGACTCGGCCTTCGGAGGCGTACTCGAGGACCACGACGCCGGTCTTGATGTCGTGATGGACCGCGAGGTCGTGACATCGGTCCAGGACGATCATGGTGCCGTAAGGGCGGTAGAGCTCGGCGATGGCCTTGCGGCCCTCGACGCGCCTTGGGTAGCCAGGAGTCGTGATGATGTAGTCGAAGATGACGTCCTCGGCCAGCAGGTCGAAGAAGTGCTCACCATCGGCAATGCCATCGAGGCCCTTCTCGATGATGCGAAAGAACGGGTCGAGCGCCTTGAAGTCGTCGAGGTCGGTGATCGTCGTCGTCATGATAGGCCCCGTCTATATCCACGCCTCGGCGTTTCGCCGGGCGAAGTCAGCGAACTTGATCGGCGGTGCCCCAGTAACCTTCTGGACGTTGTCGTTAGGCCGGGAGCCCATTCCGGAGGCGACGGTTTCTGTCAACATCTGCAGCATCTCGCCGTACTCGGCGGGCACGCCGGCCGCCACGCTGCCCTGGATCCACACGTCGCGGTCGATGTCGTTGTGCTTCATCGGCATTCCGGTAACGCTGGCGATGACGGGCCGATGGGTCGTTGCATCGTCCCAGTCGAAGTGGACATCGGCGCCGATGCGTGCGGCGGTACGGACGCTGAGACCGAGCTTCGCGAGTTTCGCGGCGAGCCGAGAGCCAGTCTTGCCTGTGCCCGCAAGCACGACGGTGCCGGAAGGAACGTTCGTCATATCTCGACTGTGCAGGGTCCATGGAAGCGAATCAATGTGCTTGACGCTTTATTCATTGTGTAGAACGCTCATATGGTGGATGTTCTGCAAGCTCATCTTGTGAGGGCTCGCGCCTCGGGCGGCGTCTTCGCGCGGTCGGTCGCACAACCTCCATGGGGCCTACGCCTACCTGGCACGATCCAGCTGGCCGTGCACGCGGTCATCCAGGGGCGTATGTGGTTATGGCTCGACGATCCGCGATCCGCGCTGGAGCTCGCGCCCGGTGACGTGGCGCTCGTCCGCGGCGGCCCCGATCACTTCGTAGCTCACAAGCCCAACGCCGCTTGCCTGCCGCCTGAGCAGTTCCAGGCACGCCACGCACATGACGAGCGCGCCTCGGCTCATGGCGCAAACGTGTTCCTCTGTGGGGCATACGTGCTCTCAGGGGACGTCGGCCGAGGGCTACTGGAAGCTCTTCCACCGATCCTGAGTCTGTCGGCCGCGGCGGATGACCCGCTGCACGACGTCATCGATCTGTTGTCATCCGAGCTCGCCGCCTCCGCGCCCGGTCAACAGACTGTGCTCGACCGACTTCTGGATGTCCTGCTGGTGCTCGCGATTCGCGCGTGTTTCCAGCGAAGCGAGTATGCGCCTCGCTGGTACCAGGCTTCGGCCGATCCGAGGCTCGGCCCAGCTTTGAGTGCAATGCATGCCGACGCCGCCCGCGCGTGGACGGTGCCAGAGCTGGCAGCTGTCAGCGGGCTGTCACGCGCTGCGTTCGCACGGATCTTTCAGCTCGCGCTCGGTCAGGCGCCAATGCAGTACCTGACCGAGTGGCGCATGACGCTGGCACGAGATCATCTGCGTGCCGGCGAGTTGACGCTCGCGCAGATCGGCGCACGCACCGGCTATGCCTCGCCCTACGCTTTCGCGGCGGCGTTCCGGCGCCACCACGGAGTTCCGCCTGGCCAGTGGCGTCAAAGGGAGATGACAAGCCCGTTGGCCGAGCAGGCGGCTGAGGACCGGATCCACGGCACTTGACTGTGCGCCACCCCTTCCAGCGACCAGTCGAATTTCCACCGGTCTTTGGAATGGCGGAGCGGCGACCCGACCTCGAGAAGCAGATCTCCGACGTCGTACAGGGATTGGCAGATGTCTCAGCAGATCTCCGGGAGATCTCCCGCGGAATTCATCCGGCGATCCTGTCGAAAGGCGGACTCGGCCCGGCGCTCAAAGCACTGGCCCGCCGCTCCACTGTCCCGATCGACCTCCACTTGGACCTACACCGTTCGGTGCCGGACTCCGTAGAAGTAGCCGCATATTACGTTGTGGCAGAGGCGCTCACCAATACCGCCAAACACGCACACGCATCCGAGGTGCAAGTGCATGTCACTACCGACAGCGGAAGTCTCCAGCTCAGGATTCGAGACGTCGGGTTCGTTGACGCGCAATTCTGAATCAGTTCAGAAATTGCCGTCCAAGGAGTGCAACCATGCGAATCAGAAACTACATCACAGCAGTATTGGTGGCGGGAGCCGCCGCAATAGCTATCGCCGCGGCGCCGACAGCCCAGGCCGATCCCGTTTTCGGCTCCGTCGGCAGCTACCACCAACGCGCCGACCGCCATTGGCGCCCATCCCGTCCGAGCCGGCCACGGCGGCGGCTTCCACGGCGGCCGGGATCCTGGCTGGGACCGTGGCCGGGGTCCCGGATGGGACCGCGGATGGGACTCGCCCTGGCCTGGGGCTGGTAGCAGTTGACGACAGTTGGCAATGAGGTCGGTCGATGAGCGACTGTGCGGGTTCGGCGTCGGCGCGGCCGCCAGCATCGCCGGCTGGCGGCGGGGTCCAGCCTGCGATGGCGTCGTCTCCGGGCGAATCGGCACGACAATCCGCGCGGATCAGCATCGCAGCGATCATGGTGCCGGTAGTGCTGACGCCCAGGGTGATATCGGTAGGGATGATGTTCAACGCCGAGGCGGGATGCCGAGGATGGTCCACTTCGCCGTCCGGGAAATGACGTAGTTCAGCTCGCAAACCGTTGGGTGCCAATGGGGTTCGCGGATGCCACCGAACTCGATACGGAACGCTATCGTCGGGTGAGTAAACCCGTAAATTGACCGCGAGGGGTGTCCGTGACGGTCGGATTTCCCGCGACCCCCTCGCGCTAGCCGAAATCTGGGATGAGCACTCCACCGATGCGCGCCTCCGACAGAAAGTCGACGAGCGTGACGGATAACCGTGTGCAGACCTCGATCAGCCCAGCCACCAGGGCTTGCGCCGGGTCCGAGCCGATTGCTTCGAGTCCTACCGGCGACGGCCGCAATCCCTCGATCCGGGATCGGCACAGGTATCTCCGTCCAGTATCATTGGACGGAATCCGTTGCGGCTGACCAACAGTCACGAGTACAGACCGACCATTCAGCTGCATCTCCCGCATGGCCAAGGCTCTGCTCACACTGCCAGTCATCGGTAATGATGAGGGCAGCACTCTAATCACGGCACCGTTCGTCGGCGTGGGCTCTAGGTTGGTCATTATCCGCACCTCTCGGTTCTATGGATGAAGTGATCGCCGGAGCACGGTTGACGGCGATATCACGTGTTGTGGGGCGTTGAATGCGAACGGCGACAACGGCGAGGCCTGCGATGAGTCCAGCGCATACACAAAACGTTGGGCAGGCAACCATTTCAGGGCTGCGTCGATCTGAAATCCATTCACACCTAGGACTTTCAGCATGGCGCTACCCAGGGGCTGTTGTCGTCAGTGCCTGTATCAATCGAGGCTCCCGGCCCGTACCACCCCTCTGATAGCAGCTACCTGCAATCGCCACGGAGCCACTTGCGGTCGGGCGCCATGGTTGAACTCACGCTCGAAACCGATCAGCCCGGATGCCGTCCACAACGTGGGAAAGCGCTGGTCAACCAGCGATATATCGTGGACACCGATGGCTACGCGAAGCTTATGAGATGTCTCGTGGTGACGGAAATCGGTTGCGGCGAAATAGAACTGAGGCGCGGGCATAGGGCTTCGCTTTCGAGCCTGTCCGCCGATTCTCCCAATCTCGTTTGACCGCGCTGTCGAATCGTTCGCCCGGCGTCAGGCCGATTGGCTGTGAACCGCTGGACTCAACTCAGCCTGACACGCAGGGATCGTTCTACGTTGACTTCGTTGATGACATGGATATGCTGGCGCGGCACTGTACGCGGATCCTCCGCGAGATCTGCTTGACCGTGGTGCGCAAGTTTGCCTGCTGTAGCGGGCAACGTTTGTCTATGTGTCACTCCTGGTGGTGCGGGGGCTAATGACGTCGTGCCGAAACGTACGCGCATTGCCCGCCCCGACGGGTGAGAGTTTCTCGCTGTCCCCACATCGGGTCGCTGTGTGACCCGATCCGTAGTCGATGACTCAGCGTGTCGTAGCCCCAGAGTGAGGGCTGCGCCTCTGAACCGTTTCCAGGACAACAGAACTGAGGTAGATAGAGTTGAACCTGCATTTCCGTCAAGCCCTGGGTGGGCGACGTCTCGCCGCCGCAGTGAGGTCAGCGAGCAGGATGCTGGCTGCGGCCGCGACGACCCTGTTGGTGCTCATGACAGTTATCGCGGTTACCGCCAGCGGCCCCGCCGCCGCGGCGCCCGCAACGAATATGCTTTTCATCGCGCAGAATGGCAACGGCACGGCGGTTTCACTGCCGCTGACCGGCGGCACGCCCACCACTCTGACCCAGGGCCTGGACCATCCTTATGGATTGGCGCTCTCCGGTAATACCCTCTATATCGCCGTGCCAGGCAACGACACGATCGTTTCGGTGCCGACCTCCGGCGGCACCCCCACCACCATTGCCACTCTGCCCGGCACCAGCCCATTCGATATTGCCGTGTCCGGCAACACCCTCTACGTCACCGAGAGCATCGGTAACGTGGTTTCGTTGCCGGTGACCGGCGGCCCGCCGACCATCCTGGCTACCGGCTTGCCGAATCCGCAGGGTATCGCCGTGTCCGGCAACACCCTCTTCATCGCCGAAAACACTGCCGCCGGTGCGGTGGTCTCGTTGCCGGTGACCGGTGGCACGCCCACAACCGTGGTCTCCCTGCCCAACCCCACCGCGGTCGCCGTGTCCGGCAACACCCTCTTTGTCACCGAAAGCGGCGGACCCGTGGTTTCGGCGCCAACGACCGGCGGCATACCCACCACCCTGGCCACCCTGAACCTCGGCCAAGATATCGCCGTGTCGGACACCACGCTGTACATCACAGTAAGTACCGGCGAGGTGGTTTCGCTGCCGACGACCGGCGGCACGCCCACTGTCGTCGCCAGCGGTCTGAGCAACCCTGCCGGTATCGCGGTGGGACCGGGGTCCAGCGGATGCTCGGGTTCGATCTGCCTGCCCACCGGTTCCAGCGGGTAGCTCTACTGCCCACGTACGTCGGTGACGGCGTGGCGAGCTGACATGACGAAGACCTCCGAGTGAAGTGCGAGCTGTCTGGGCACGCACTCACCTGTCGGAGGTCTTCGTGTCTCACCGTAGTGCCCCGTTGTTGGAATGGATTGTGGCCGAGTTGGATTCGTTGATATCGCGTATCGGGTCCCGGTTCACGCGTGCCGAGCCTCGGGCTCGTGGGGCGAAACCCCTTCCGACCTGTGTTGAGCCCGGCGGTGAAGGAGCGATGGGTCGCCGCGATCCCAGGGCTGGCCGTTCTCGATGGTGTCGGGTCCTCGGAGACCGGCACGCAGTTGCACCACGTGTCGGCGGCCGGATTCGTATCGACCGGCACATTCACCGCGGGCATGGATACCGCGGTAGTCGCGGAGGATTTCGGTTCGGTCCTCGAGGCAGGCCACGACGGTATCGGTTGGCTCGCACAACGCCGCTTCACGCCGCTCGGCTACAAGGGGGACGAGGCCAAGACCGCGGCGACCTTCCCGATCATCGATGGTGTGCGGTTCGTGCTACCCGGCGACCGTGCGCGCCGCTTGGCCAACGGGTCCATCGAATTGCTGGGGCGCGACTCCGTCACGATCAACTCGGGCGGCGAGAAGATCTTCGTCGAGGAAGTCGAAATGGCGATCTCGTCGCATCCGGCCGTCGCCGATGTGGTGGTGGCGGGCCGTCCGAGTGAGCGGTGGGGCCAAGAGGAGGTCGCGGTGGTCGCGCTGGCCGACGGACATACGGCCGATGCCGCGGAATTGATCGCGCATGCCGCGGCATCCATCGCGCGGTACAAGCTGCCGAAAATGGTCGTGTTCCGGCCCGCGATCAGTCGTAGCCCGGTGGGCAAGGCCGACTATCGGTGGGCTCGCGAACAAGCCATCGGCGATGGCTGACTCGTCGGCGCTGGGTGGCACGGATGTGCTTGCGTCCGAACGCATCGCGGGCGTTGTTCGCAATCGCGTGCCGCACCGCGAGCACATAGTCGCCGCGGTTGTGCAAGTAGGCGGCGGTCGTCCCGCCTATCTCTGGGCGATCACCGAGCACGCCGACGTCATGGCGGTCGAACGGGCCAACCGGGCCTTCACGAACTGGCCTCGCCCGGTGCTGACGACCGCGGCCGGGATGAGCTGCAGGCGGCCAGCGGGGTTCGCACCCTGATTCATTTGGATGAGCCGGAGCATCGTGTCGTGGTGCGATCGCCGCGGATTGGTTCAGCCCGAAAGCCGCCAACGCGCGCTTCGACGGGGAGCCGCTGTCGGATGTCGACACCATGTCGTACTACGTCATCATCGCGACGGCCGGACACGATACGACCAGCAGCAGTATCGCCGGGGACTGCGCGCGTTGATCGAACATCCCGACCAGCGCGAGCGGCTGCGCGGTGACCTGGACCGTCTGGCAGTGGCCGCCGTTGTGGTGAGCACTGTGCTGTAGTACCGTCCAGACAGGTGTCCATTTCTTGTAGGGGGACGCAACGACATGGCGGGCGAGCCCATTCGAAAAGGCGGTAACGGTATGGTCCAGGCAGATTCGGATGTGTTGTCGGTATCGGAGCTGTTCGATCTCGCTGGTACTGCGCGCGGCTTCATGCCCGAAGGCGAGGGGCGGGCACTGTACGAAGCGGCCCTGCATTTTTCGGGCGGCGGAGCGGTAGTCGAGATCGGTACGTACTGCGGTAAGTCCGCGGTGCTGCTGGGCGCGGCAGCACGTGAGCGAAATTCGACCGTCTTCACCATCGATCACCATCACGGTTCGGAAGAACATCAGCCCGGCTGGGAGTATCACGATGATTCGCTCATCGATCCGGTGACGGGACGGTTCGACACGGTGACGGCCTTCCGCAGGACCATCGTGCGGGCGGGTCTGTCCGACACGGTGATCGGGATCGTGGGGGAGTCGGCGCGCGTGGCGCGGATGTGGCGCACGCCGATCGAGTTCTTGTTCATCGACGGCGGGCATTCCGAACCAGCCACGCATCGTGACTTCGAGGGCTGGGCCGGCTGGGTCGCGATCGGCTCGGCCCTTGCCATCCATGATGTGTTTCCCGACCCCCGGGACGGGGGTCGGGCACCGTTTCAGATCTACCAGCGAGCTTTGGAGAGTGGAGAATTCCGGGACGTCTGGGCGACGGGTTCGCTGCGGATACTCGAGCGGGTCGCGGGCACGGTCGGTCGAATACCGGCGCGCGGCTGAGCAGTCGCCGCGAGATCGCGGAATATGCCGTTGGCGGGGGTGGTTCGGGAGAGTGCGTCGGCGGCCAAGATCACGGCGGCGCCGGTCCAGGTGGTGCGCTCCTCGGGCCAGCGTTTGCCATCGGAGAAGACGAGGCCGGTCCAATAGGATCCGTCGGATTCGCGCAGATGCTGCATTGCCGCCAGGAGGCGGCGGGCGTGCTCGTGATCGTCCAGAGCGTCCAAGGCCAGTACCAGCTCGCACGTTTCGGCGCCGGTGACCCAGGGTTGATCTGCGACGCAGCGGATTCCGATGCTGCCGACGACAAAATCAGCCCAGCGATCGGCGATTCGGGTCGCGGCGGCAGCGCCGCGAACCGCCCCGCCGAGAACCGGGTAGTACCAGTCCATGGAATACCGGTTCTTGTCGGCGAAGACTTCGGGGTGTTGCGCAATGGCGTGGCCCAGACGTGTTCTCGCGGTTTCCCATGCCGGTTGTGCAATGCCCAATCCCTCGGCAAGGGCCAGCGCACAGCCGATGCTGTGAAACATACTCGAGCAGCCCGTGAGCAATGCCTCGGTCATTACGCCGTCATCGTCACGCAACCAGAAGATCTCGCCCTGACGACCGCGCTGCATGCTGATCGTGAAGTCGATCGCGGCCGAGATCATCGGCCACATCAGCCGCGCGAAGGCAAGGTCATCGGTGCTGCGCACGTAGTGCCAGATACCGGTGGCGATGTAGGCGCAGAAGTTGGTGTCGGTGGCTTGATCTTCGATCGTGTCGCCGCGAAACTGCCTGGGCCACGAGCCATCTGGTCGTTGGGTCTGTGCTGACCAGGTGTAGGCGCTCCGGGCCTCGTCGAGCAGGCCGGCGGCGGTGAGCGCCATCGCGCATTCGATGTGGTCCCACGGATCGGTGTGTCCACCGGGGAACCAGGGAATGGCACCTGAGCTCTGTTGCGCGTCCGCGATGGATCGGGCGGTCTGCAACGTCTGGCGAGTGGTGATCACGCCGGGGACCGCGGGTAGGTCAGAGCTGGGCAAATCGCACCGCCGGCTTCACGAAGTACAGCGCGACACTCTTGCCCATCAACGGGTTGAGTACCGCGTCCGCGACGCGGGTGAGCCGGGGTTTGCTCATCATGTCCCACACCAGCAGCCGGTGGTATGCGCGAACCAGGAAGTGATCCGACTTCGACACGCCCACCAGGCATTTCAGCCACCAGTAAGGTGCGTGCAGGGCATGGACGTGGTTGCTGTCGAGGTAACGCACCCCTCGGGTGCAGACCTGTGTGCGTAGCTCGCTCGCCCGGTAGATGCGCACATGGCCGCCTTCGTTGCTGTGATACTCCTGCGAGAGCAGCCAGCACACGCGCTCCGGGAGCCAGCGTGGCACTGTCACGACCAGCCGGCCGCCGGGTTTGAGCACGCGCACGAGTTCGGCGATGGCTCGGGCGTCGGCGGGGATGTGCTCGAGCACCTCCGAGGCGATCACGCAATCGAACTCGTCGTCAGGGAAAGGCAGGTCGAGGGCGTCGCCCGCGGTCACGGTGGCGGTCGCGAATTGTGGGGCCTCGCCCGCGGCGGCCATCGCCTGGAACATCGTCTCGACCCCGGCGAGTTCGGTGACATCCTGATCGAAGGCGACGATATCGGCGCCGCGGCGATATGCCTCGAACGAATGTCTGCCCGCCCCGCATCCGATATCGATGACCCGGGTGGCAGGCCCGATCCCGAGCCGATCGAAATCGACTGTCAGCATGTGAAATCTCCTGTTTCTGCTCGGTCCGTGTGATTGGACTCAGTGGCATGTCGAGCAATGGCCTGCTCGTACACGCGGGTGGTTTGCACGGCCACCGATTCCCAGCTGAACCGCTCGAGGGCACGTTCGCGCCCGGCCCGGCCCATCCGTCGCCTGCGGTCCGGCGCGTCGAGCAGGGTGCCGATCACTCGGGTGAGTTCGGCTTCGTCACCAGGGTCGATCAGGTTGGCGCACAGCCCTGGCGGGCCGACAACTTCGGGCAGGGCTCCGGCGCGGCTGACCACGAGCGGAGTGCCGCTCGCCATGGCTTCGACCGCGGGCAGTGAAAACCCTTCGTAGAGTGAAGGGATACAGGCGATCTCGGCCGAACGGAGCAGTGCGGCGAGGGCCGTGTCGGACAGGCCGCTGCCGACGACGACGATGTCGGTCAGACCGAGTTCGGCGATCAATTTCGCGGTCGGGCCGTTGGGTTCCAGCGAGGCGACCAGCTGTAGCTCTATCTCGTGGTCGACGCGCAGGCGGGCGACGGCGTGCAGGAGGTGGGATATACCTTTGAGCGGTTTGTCCGCGCTGGCCACCGCCACGATGCGCCCCGGCACCCGAGGGCCGTCACCGGGCTGGAACAGGCTGGTGTCCACACCGAGCGGCACCACCTGCAAGGCCTCGGGGACAACCCCGAAGTCGTCGACGATGTCGGCGGCCGAGGACGAGGACACGGTTACCAGATCGGGGATCTGGCCTGCGACCTTCTGTTGCATGCCCAGGAAGCCGTACCATCTGCGTACCAGCGGTTTTCGGCGCCATATTGCGGCTGCCAGGTCCACCTCGCGATCGCGGGTGATCGGGTGGTGGATGGTCGCCACTACCGGCAGATCGCGGGCAATGTCGAGCAACCCGTAGCCCAAGCTCTGATTGTCGTGTACCACATCGAAGTCCGCTATCCGGCTCCGTAGCAACCGGGCTGCCCGCAGGCTGAATGTCCTGGGTTCAGGGAAGCCTGCTGTCCACATCGTGGCCAGCTCCAGCAGGTCGATGTGGTCGCGGATCTCACTGGGCCGGGGTGTGCGGAAGGGGTCGGATTCCCGGTACAGGTCCAGGCTCGGCACCTCGGTGAGGCGCACGCGCGGATCGAGTTCCTCGGGATAGGGCTGACCGGAGAACACTTCGACGTGATGGCCGAGATCGGCCAGCCCAGCACTGAGCCGACGGACATAGACCCCCTGTCCACCACAGTGGGTTTTGCTGCGGTAGGACAACAGGGCGACGCGCACGGTGGCTTCCTTCGTCGATCTTCGAGCGGGCATTCGATGTCGGCCACGTCATCGCTCTACGGCGCGGGCATAAGGCTGTACACCTGTCTGGACAGTACTATGGACGTATGGGCCGGGCAACCGTGCGGTCACACAGCGATGCTGCAACGACGCGAGTTGCGTCGCGGAGTGTCCGGTTGACTGCATCCGGCCGCGACCCGAAGATCCCGATTTCGCGAATGCCGAGATGCTGCATATCGATCCCGATACCTGCATCGACTGCGGCGCCTGCATGGATGCCTGTCCCGTGGACGCGATCTACGGTGCGGACGACCTGCCGGTGAACCTGTTGCGGTACACCGAGATCAATGCCGCCTATTTCCAGCACCATCCGCTCGAAACCGATATCGCCGCCAGCGCCGCGCCCGCCCGACTCCCGCGCGAGGCAGGCCGGTTGCGTGTCGCGATCGTCGGTACCGGGCCCGCGGCGTGCTACGCCGCTGAGCACCTGCTCGGCCGTGGCGATGTGGAGATAGAGATGTTCGACCGACTACCGACGCCATGGGGGCTGGCTCGGTACGGAGTCGCGCCCGACCATCCCGAGACGCGCGGCGTCACCGCCATGTTCGCATCGACGTTCAAACGCGACTCGATCCGATTCCATCTCAATGTCGAAATTGGGCAAGATATTTCGCATGGCGAACTACTCGAGCACTGCCACGCGGTGATCTACGCGGTCGGCGCATCCGCTGATGGCCAACTGCGCATACCCGGTGAGGACCTGCCAGGCAGCCATTCGGCCACCGAATTCGTGGCCTGGTACAACGGGCACCCGGATTACGCCGACCACAGCTTCGATCTGTCCGGCGAGCGGGCGGTCATTGTCGGCAACGGCAATGTGGCGCTGGACGTCGCGCGGGTGCTGACCGCTGATCCCCAGCATCTCGCGCGTACCGATATCGCCGATCACGCGGTGGAAGCGTTGCGGCACAGCAAGATCCGCGAAGTCCTGCTGCTGGGCAGACGTGGCCTTCGTCAAGCCGCCTACACCGGCCCGGAATTCCTCGCGCTCGGGCAACTGCCCGATACCGATATCGTCATCGATCCCGCCGATATCGATGACGACGTGGCCGCCGCACTGTCGGATCCGGTCACCGATCCGACGACCCGCCTCAAGCTGACCCTGGCGCACGAGTACAGCGCGCGCGGTGCCACCGGCGCGCCCCGGCGCGTCGACTTCAGGTTCCGTGTCACTCCTGTCGCGCTTGACGGTGGGGGACGAGTCGAGTCACTCCAGGTCGCACACAACGAGATTCATAACACCCAACAGGGGCCGGTGGCGGTGGCGACCGAGCGCATCGAAACCATCGAGACCTCCTTGGTGCTGCGTGCCGTCGGCTACCGCGGCGTGCAGGTACCCGGTGTACCGTTCGATCCCGGCGCGGGCATCATCCCCAACGATGGCGGCCGCGTGCAGGACTGCGCAGGCACCGTGCTGCCCGGTGTCTATGTCGCCGGGTGGATCAAGCGTGGGGCGCGCGGTGTGATCGGTACCAACCGCGGTGACGCGGAGCAGACCGTTGCCGGGATTGTCGAGGACTTCGCTGCCGGGCGCCTGGCCTCCCCCGGGCGCGACCGTGAAGATTTACTGGCACTCCTGTCAAGCCGCTGCCCGAATCTCGTGGACCGGTCCGGATGGGCGCTGATCGACGCCGCCGAACGCGCCAACGGCGCCGCGGCGGGCCGTCCCCGCATCAAGTTCACCCGGGTCCAGGACATGGTCGACACCGCACGTGCTCGATAGCGAAGTGCGGGCCGGGCTGGAAACAACCCGGCCCCGCATATCGGACGCCGATCGACAGTTGCAGATCAGTTCTTCGCCGATGACAGGATCAGCACCGGGATCTCACGCTCGGTCCAGGATTGGTAGGTGTCGAAATCGGCATAACGATCCGTCAGTAGCGGCCAGAGTCGTTGTCGTTCGGTACTTGTCGCGACCCGGGCGAGCACCGCGCGGCGGTTCGCGCCGCCGCGGGGGAGTCGAGGTTCGCCGGCCGTCTCATCGGCATGGGGATCTACTTCCTCGGGTCAGAGCGCGGTCAGGTCGGCGAGTTTCGCCGAGAGCCGGTCGAGGTAATGCAGCACCTCGGCCTCGGTGCGGTCGGGTAGCCCGTACAGCACGTCGGTTACCCCGGCACCGGCCCATTGCGTCAACTTGGCCGAGTCGGGTTTGAAATCCAGTGCGACCACGCGTGGTTGGGCACTGCGCCCGGCATCGGCCCAGATCTTGTGCAGCAGTCCCAGTCGCGCCGTGATATCGGTTTCGGTCGGTGTGGTGATCCAGCCGTCTCCATTGCGCGCGATCCACTCGAAGGTGCGCTCGGTGCCCGCCGCACCGATGAGTACCGGGATGTGGCGCTGGACAGGTTTGGGCCACGCCCAACTCGGTCCGAACGACACGTGATCGCCGTGATAGCTTGCCTCCTCCTCGGTCCACAGTGCCCGCATCGCTTCGATGTACTCGCGCAGCACCGTGCGCCGCTTGTTCGGAGGCACCCCGTGGTCGGTGAGTTCGTCGGTGTTCCAACCGAATCCGGCTCCGAGTGTCACCCTTCCGTCGGAGAGATGGTCCAGCGTAGCGACCGTTTTGGCCAAGGTGATGGGGTCATGCTCGACGGGCAGTGCTACGGCGGTGGATAGTTCGATCCGCTCGGTGACCGCCGCCGCCATGGCCAATGACACCCAAGGATCGAGCGTCCGGGTGTAGCGGTCGTCGGGCAGCGAAGCATCGCCGGTCGACGGGTGGGCTGCTTCCCGCTTGATGGGGATGTGGGTGTGCTCGGGCACGAAGAACGAGGCGAAGCCGCGCTCTTCGGCTGCCCGAGCGGCCAGCGCGGGCCGGATGCCGCGGTCGCTGGTGAACAGGACGATCCCGAACCGCATCAGTGTCAACTCTTTTCGTGCTGTTCGACAGCGGTGCCGACGGTATTGTCCAGGCGGGTGCCCGCCGGCCAGCCCGCGTAGTGGCAAAGGAACAGTGCCACTTCGCGTAGCTGTGCTTCGTCGAGTTCACCATTGCGCAGGGCAGCGCCGACCTGGATCTCGGCGACATCGAACAGCCCCTGGACGGTGAGCGCACCGAGCAGCAGCAGCCGTCGGTCGCGCACTGTGAGTGCCGGTCGTGACCAGATGTCGGCGAAGAGGTGATCGGCGGTGACGGCGAAGTGTTCGCCGGGTCCGTCGGCGAAGTCCCAGCCGTAGACCTCGCTCATTTTGGCCAGTCCACGTAGGCGAGTTTCGCCGGCGGAGTCGGTGTTGCCGGTGGTAATCATGATGCTTCCTTTCGTGTGGCATAACGTGGTTCATGACCGGATGATCTGGCCACCGTCGACATTGAGGATCTGGCCGGTCACCCAGTTCGCCTCATCGGACAGCAGATATAGGCAGGCGCCGACCAGATCCTCCGGTGTACCCATGCGCTCGATGGGAATCCGGGAGACCGCACGGGTCATGTTCAGTGCGCCGTCGAGGTTCACACTCATGAACTTCTTGTAGTAGTCCCATGGCACCGTGAGCAGCAGGTCGAGTTTCATGTCGCCGTAGCTGGCGGCGTTGTTGACGAGGTGGTTGATCGCGCCGAACTCCGCAACCGTGAATTCGGCCAGCTGCGTGGCGGATTCGGGTCGGCGACATCGACGCGGTGGTAGACGGCGGTGCCACCGTCGGCGAGGATCTGCTTGGCCACCTGCTCACCGCGTTCGGCGTTGAGATCGGCGACGACCACCTTCGCGCCTTCGGCGGGGACGAGTCCATTCATATGCAAGCTCCCGATACATGTCTGGACAGGTGTTCGGAATATAGTTCGGGTTCACGCGCGAATGCAAGACATGGTTTGCGATGGGCGATTCGGGAAGTCGCACAACGTGTTCAGTTCGCCTGCTCGGGGGCGAGATTCAAAACTAGACATTGTGGCGAGCCGATGTCGGTGCTACTGTCCAGACACATGTCCAGTTGTGCGTCTTTGCGAACCGGCTCCTGCGCTACCGACCGGTGCACGCGATCGAAATCGAGGTACGTGTGATGACTCCGGTCTCGCTGGATCCATTCACCTTCGACCCCTACGACTATCGGTTCCACGACGACCCGTACCCCACCTACGAGCGACTGCGCGCCGATGCGCCGCTGTATCACAATCCGGACCTGGATTTCTGGGCGCTGTCGCGGCACGCCGATGTCATCACGGGGTTTCGGGACCATGTGCGGCTCTCCAGTGCCAACGGCGTCTCCCTCGATCCGGCCGCCTGGGGACCACACGCGCACAAGACCATGTCGTTTCTGGCGATGGACGATCCGCGGCACATGCGCATGCGCCGACTGGTCTTCAAGGGGTTCACCCCGCGCCGGGTCCTCGATATGACCGACCGCATCCAGGAATTGACCCTCGAACATCTTCAGCCCGCCCTCGCCGGTGAATCCTTCGACTGGATCGAGGGTTTCGCGGGCAAGCTGCCCATGGACGTGATTTCCGAACTCATGGGCGTCCCAGAACCGGATCGCGCAGAGATCCGCCGGCTGGCGGATCTGGTCGTACATCGCGAGGACGGTGTGCTCGATGTGCCGATCGGCGCGATCGTAGCCGCACTGCAGTTGATCACCTACTACGGCGACATGGTCGCCGAGCGCCGTGCGAAGCCCACCGACGACCTGACTTCCGCCCTCTTGGACGCCGAGATCGAGGGTGATCGCCTCTCGGAGGAGGAGATCATCGGCTTCATGTTCCTCATGGTGGTCGCCGGCAATGAGACCACCACCAAACTGCTCGGCAATGCGCTGTACTGGGCCGCCCGCAATCCCGGTGAGTACGCCAAGGTGGTTGCCGACCCGGAGCTGGTAACCGACTGGGTCGAGGAGACGCTGCGCTACGACACCTCCAGTCAGATCGTGGCCCGCAGCGCTGCTACCGATATCGAGATGTACGGCCGGACCATCCCTACCGGTGCGAAGGTGCTTTTGCTCATGGGGTCGGCCAATCGCGACTCCGCGGCCTTTCCCGACGGCGACACCTTCCGTATCGATCGTCCGGAGAAGGGGGCGCTGGCCAGTTTCGGTGCGGGCGTGCACTTCTGCCTCGGCGCGCACCTGGCCCGCCTGGAAGCGACCATCGCACTGCGCGAATTCGCTACCCGGGTCAGCGCGTACGCACTCGATGAATCCGGCATCGAGCGCGTGCATTCGACCAATGTCCGTGGCTTCGCCCGGCTCCCCATAATCACGAAGGCCCGCTGATGCCACGTTTCGCACCGCAACCCGAGCGCCGCCCAGCGCTGATCGCCGGCGCATCCTCCGGAATCGGTGCCGCCACCGCCGAAGCCCTGGCCGAACTCGGCCATCCCGTCGTGCTCGGGGCACGCCGCCTCGAGCAATGCGCGGCACTGGCCGCGAAGATCCGTGCCAACGGCGGCGAAGCGCTCGCCCATCACCTCGATGTCACCGACACCGCGAGCGTCGACGCCTTCGCCGCCGCCGCCGAAGATGCCTACGACGCTACCGAGATCCTGGTCTCCGGAGCGGGTGACCTCGTATTCTCACTGGTGCACGAGATGAGCCCCGATCAGTTCCTACGCCAGGTCGACGTGCATCTGGTGGGTGTGCAGCGACTGGCGCATCGCATCCTGCCGGGCATGATCGAGCGGGCGCGCGGTGATTTCGTGATCATCAGTTCCGATACCGCGGGCAACCCGCGCCCCCGTATGGGTGCCTATCCGGCCGCGAAGACCGGCCTGGAAATCATGGCTCGGCAGATGCGGATGGAGCTGGAGGGCACCGGGGTTCGTGCGTCCCTGGTCCGACCCGGGCCGACGATGACCGGAATGGGGATGGACACCACCGCTGAGATCATTGGCCCGGTCCTGGAGGACTGGACCGCATGGGGATTCGCACGCCATCCCGAAATGTTGCGTGCCGCGAACCTTGCCGCCGCCGTTGTGGCGGTCGTTACGGCACCACGCGGTGCCCATATTTCGCTGACCGAAGTTCAACCCGAGGCGCGCGTGCGCGCGAATTGATCCGAAAGCCACCGATGAGAATCTCCGTCGATTTCGATCTCTGCCAGGGGCATGCCGTCTGCGCGACCGAAGCGCCCGGCGTATTTACCGTTCCCCGTCGCGGGAAGGTGGAAATCCTCGACCACGAGCCCGGCCCCGAGGTCCGCGCGGCCGTCGAAGAAGCGGTGCGGTATTGCCCTAACCAGGCGCTGTTCATCGACGAAGGCGACCACTGACCGTGCGCAACCCCGAGAAGGACAACGCCTGTACCGGCGCAGATTTTCGTTTCGTCGACCGCGGGCCTCCTGCGATCCCGATCATCGGCTCGAAGCGTTGCTCAGTCGATGAGCCAGGACGCGACTCTCGGCAGGAGGGGGCGGAGATATGTCCATTCAAGCGTCCAACGGATCGGAATCCACACGGCGTCGCCTGACCGAGAAGCAGGTCGAAACTGTCGAGCGCCTGACCACGGCGGCGGGCGGGATGGGTCATCTGTCCTACGAGCAGGTCGCCGACCGGCTGGAGACGTGCGCCCTTCGGATTCTGGCCTGACTGAACTGCGACCCTTGTTGCGAATTATCAATCATAGTACTGTCTGGACAAATGTCCATACGAAGTCTGGACAGGTTTCCTGAAAGGATTTCCATGACGTTGGTCAAGCCACAGCAAGTGTCCGGAGGCGGGGGCGAATACGGTCACCTCGAGGAGTTCCGCACCGATCCGATCGGCCTCATGCGCCGCGTACGCGCCGAATGCGGCGATGTCGGCTCCTTCGAACTCGCCGGACGCGATGTAGTGCTGTTGTCGGGCGCCGAAGCCAACGAGTTCTTCTTCCGTGCCGGCGACGAGGATCTCGACCAGGGGGCGGCCTACCCCTTCATGAAGCCGATCTTCGGGGAGGGCGTGGTCTTCGACGCCCCGCCGGAACGCCGCAAGGAGATGCTGCACAACCAGGCCCTGCGCGCCGAGCACATGCGCGGTCACGCGAGCACCATCGCGAGCGAAGTGGAGCAGATGCTCGCGCACTGGGGCGAGGAGGGCGAGATCGACCTGCTCGACTTCTTCGCCGAGCTGACCATCTACACCTCCTCGGCCTGCCTGATCGGCGTGAAATTCCGCAACCAGCTCGATCCTCGCTTCGCGCACCTGTATCACGAACTCGAGCAAGGGACCGACGCGCTGGCCTACGTCGACCCCTACGCACCGATCGACAGCTTCCGCCGCCGGGACGAGGCGCGCGCGCAACTGGTGGAACTGGTGCAGGGCATCATGAATCAGCGTGAGGCGAATCCGGCCGCGGGCAAGGACGACCGCGACATGCTCGACATCCTGATCTCGGTCAAGAACGAGGATGGCACCCCGCGATTCTCGGCCAGTGAGATCACCGGCATCTTCATCTCGATGATGTTCGCCGGGCACCACACCACCTCCGGCACCGCCGCGTGGACGATCATCGAACTACTGCGTCATCCCGAACTGCTGGACAGTGTGGTGGCCGAGCTGGACGAGCTCTATGCCGACGGTTCCGAGGTCAGTCACAATGCGCTGCGCCAGATTCCGAATCTGGAGGCGACCCTCAAGGAGACGCTGCGTCTGCATCCGCCGCTGATCATCGTGATGCGCATTGCGTGTGACGAATTCGAGGTGTGCGGACGCCGCATCGCCCCCGGTGAGATGGTGGCCGCGACTCCCGCGGTGTCGAATCGGATTCCGGAGGACTTCCCGGATCCCGACACCTTCGATCCCGGTCGCTACCTCGATCCGCGCCAGGAAGATCTGGTCAACCGTTGGACCTGGATTCCCTTCGGTGCGGGCCGCCACCGCTGCGTCGGCGCGGCGTTCGCGCTCATGCAGTTGAAGGCGATCTTCTCGATCCTGCTGCGGGACTGGGAGTTCGAGTTGGCGCAGCCATCGGATACCTATCACAACGACCATTCGAAGATGGTGGTGCAGCTGGCCCAGCCGTGCCGCGTCCGCTACCGCCGTCGGCGGCGGTGATCCCGACACCCTCAGTCCACAACGACGTCGGCCGTCAGGAGCAAGCTGTGTCAGCGCCATCTCTGCCCGCCGGATTCGATTTCATCGATCCGGCACTATGGGAAACCCGCAACCCCGTCGAGGAATTCGCGCAACTGCGCCGTACCGCACCAGTGTGGTGGAACGAGCAGCCCGACGAGAGTTCCGGTGGCTTCCGCGACGGTGGCTACTGGGTGGTGAGCAGACACGAGGACATCAAAGAGGTCTCACGCAAATCGGACCTGTTCTCCTCGCAGCGAGTGGAAGGGCTCCGCGCCGCACTGGCCGAACGTGCCGAACGCATTGTGCACGCCGCCAAACGTGATGGCGGCGGTGATTTCGTCGAACAGGTCGCCAGCGAGCTGCCACTGCAGGCCATCGCCGAACTACTCGGAGTCCCGCAGGAGGATCGGCGGAAACTGTTCGACTGGTCCAACCAGATGCTCAACTACGACGACCCCGAATACGGTGACGCCGTCACCACCGACGCCTCGACCAACGCTTCGGTGGAGATCCTCGGCTACTCCTGGAACATGGCCGAGCGGCGGCGCGCCGAGCCGGGCGAGGATATCGTGACCCAGTTGGTCAATGCCGACCTCGACGGCGAAGCGCTCGGCTCCGATGAATTCGGCTTCTTCGTGATTCTGCTCGCCGTCGCGGGCAACGAGACCACCCGCAATGCCATCACCCACGGGATGAAAGCGTTCGTCGACAATCCGGACCAGTGGGAACTGTACAAAGAGCAGCGCCCCCGGACCGCCCCGGACGAGATCGTCCGCTGGGCCACCCCCGTCACCGCCTTCCAGCGCACCGCCACCGCCGATACCGAACTCGGGGGGCAGCTCATTCGCGAGGGCCAGCGCGTCGGATTGTTCTACAGCTGACTCAGTACCGCCGCCTGTTGCAACAGGCGTTCACCCGGCCGCGGCTGGAAGCCTACCTGCAAGAACTGCAGCCCCGTATCGTCGACCGTATCGAGCGGTTCCCGGTCGGATCGGTCCGCCTAGCCGATCAGTTCAAATCCATGCTGCTGAGTACCGCACTCGAGGTATTCATCGGCGTCGAGCTGCCCCAGTCCGAGGCCGACCGCATCAATCGGGCCTTCATCACCTGCCTGGAAAGTCTGAACGCCCTGGTGCGGTACCCGATTCCGGGTGGGAAATGGGCGGCGGGCCGCAAGAGCCGTCGCGAACTGGAGGAGTTCTTCCACGGGCTCATCCCGCAGAAACGTAAGGAACTGACGCCCGATCTGTTCTCGGTGCTGTGCCACACCGTGGGCGACGATCAGCACTCGTTCACCGACGAGGACATCGTCAGCCACATGATCTTCCTACTGTTCGCCGCCCATGACACCTCGACCACCACACTGACGACCATCGCCTACAACATGGGCCGATTCCCCGAGTGGCAGCACCGTGCCCGGCAGCGCGCCTTCGACCTCGGGCCGAATCTCACCCATGCGGAACTCGAGGAAATGATCGAGATCGACCTCGTGATGAAGGAATCGCTGCGGATGAACCCGCCGGTCCCCGTGAGTTTCTGGAAGATGCTGCGCGAGCGCCGCGTACTCCGCCCGCACGCCGAGTAGCCGCTTCGGGAAGGGCACGGCCGCGGCGAACTTCTCCGTCGGCAACGCGTTCGTCGATGCCGCGACGTTGCCAACCCGGGCATTGTTCGGGTAGCGCGTGAACCACATGTGGCAGGGAAATCAACGCGAGGGGTGCGGTCGTCGGGCCGGTGTCGGTCGAGCAGTACCTGCCGAAGTGGTTGGCGTAACGCGTCTTTGGCGTTGCGGTCGATGGTCGGCCATACGGTGATCGAGAACAGCCCCAGCAGGAGTGTCGACTGACGGTGCACCAGCCCGCTCGCGCACAGCAGGTCCATTCGGCGAGTTCGATCCGGAGACGAATCTGGCAGCTTGGGTGGCCGCGGTCAGGGCGCTGGTCTACCAGCTTTGCCGGGCCCGACGCCGACGACGGCGGGGTCGGCTGGTGTAGTGGCGCCAGCCGCGCCCGGATCCGCCGCCGACTCCCATGAACATCAGTACTGCTCCGATGAGGAGGATCACGATCCCCGCGGTGACGAGGAGGGAAATGCCGAGCAGGAACCCGGTCACGAGCAGGGCGGCTCCGAGGATCAGGACGGTCATGATGGCTACCTGGTTTCAGTGAATAAGTATGGGGCAGAACAACATCGGGTAGGCCTAGTCGGCCCGCGGGCGGGCGCGTCCACCGGTGGCGAGACTCAGTGTTGGAGGAGGCCTTTCGCCTCGTCTGTTGCCTGTGGGGTGGACTGGTTCCCGGACCGGCCGGGGATTTGGCGCGCGAGGTGCGTGCGCCGGGTGTCGGCCAGTAGCAGGCTGAGTTCGACGAGCCCGATGACGCCGACGGCGATGCCCCAGATCACCATGACGCCTGCGGTGTCGGTGACGTGATAGCCGAACAAGGTCACGTCTCCGGTCAGCGCGTGGGCATCACCGCCGGTGGAGAGCAAGGCGGCGGCCCCGGCGATGATGGCGGCGATCAGAACGAACATGCCGATGACGATGACCATGATGGGGAACCCCGAGCGGTCGGATTGGATCTGTGGATCTCCAGTAGACGCCGCCCAGAACGTGGTGTCAACAGTGTAGGCCTACATTAGAGACATACAATGTTAACTCCCGTGGAGGGACGGGGCGCGCCGTCGTAGCGCACCTCGGAGGGGCTGAGCACGATGCCAGCGCCGGTGACGGCCATCCAGGTCGGAAGCGGGTAGAAGACGAGTCGTTCCGGCGAGTTCATATTCGACGCGGTTCGCGGCGGCATCGTCGAGGTCGCGAGCTGGACTGGTGGCGGCCGGGGGAGTCGAGGTAGGTCCCCATGGGGTCACGTCCGATTGTGTCGATGGCGTATTCGGTGGGCGGCTGATCGGCCTTTCGTCGGATGAACCGCTGTAGTTCACCAATGTAGACCTACAGTGTTGACATCACGTGCTGGGCAGCGTCTACTTAAATGAGCAATAGATCCGAGCGAAGGCGTCGAGGATCGCCATGATCATCACCATCGGGCTGGCCGAACCGAATACGCTTTCGGGTGTCTCGAGTCGCACCGCCCGCCGCGATCTCGGCCCCGCGGGGAACCCCACTCAACCCAGCTCCGTCCGCGTCGGGCGATGGCGCGGGCCGCAGCCCTTCGGCGCACCAGACACCCCTGTTCACACCGGCCATACCGGCAATGCCGCCGCGGCCGATGCATCCGGCACAGCCGCCGGGCAGGGATCCGAAAGTTGGCCTACGCCCCGTCGATGCGAGCCGTGGCCAGCTGTTCGGAGATAGGTCGGCCGGTCCCGGGCCGGTCGACACACCCCGAGGCGCGAACGCCGGTAACCGCGCAGTCTGCCTCTATCTCATGACATCTCAATATATTTCAGAAATCAGGTTCTAGTTCATGATCATTTTCGGAGTCATTCTCCTGATCGCCGGATTCCTACTCGGTATCCCTCTGCTCGTCACCGTCGGGGTCATCGTCTTGCTCATGGGAGCGGCGCTGTGGGTCGCGGGGACCGCGGGCCACGCGGTCGGCGGTCGTCGCCACTACTACTGACCGATCCCGGCGCGGCCGGATCGAGGTCCGGCCGCACCGCTCGGTTCGTCTGCGCGGCAACCCGATTCAGAGCAGGACGCGATGTCCGATATTCGACTACCGGATCGAGACGATCTCGATCCACAAGAAATGAGGTAGTGATGGTGCGTTTGGTGCCGTTGCTGGTGCTCGTATGGCTGATCATTGGCGTGATCGCCGCCGGTCAACGAGGTTACTTCACCGACCGTGAACAGAACTGCGCAAGCCTGGGAACCATCGCGGTGACCATGATCGCCGGTCCGCTGAACTACGCAGGCGTCAACCCCAAAGTGAACAACTGCGAACTGCCCCAACCCAGCCCCTGACAAGACGCCACGATAGATGTCGAAGTCTGCCTGGTTGCAGCATCCGATATCGCTCCGGGCCGAGCCAGTCTCGGTCGGTGCGTCGTGGCGAGACTCACCTAACTCGATCGACCCGGCCCAAACCCCCTACGGCACTGCGGTCTCCGGGCTCGCGGCCATTGTCGATTCATCTGGATCTGATCCGAGGCAGCACCGATGAGCTATCAGTCAACACTGACTTCCCCGACGAGGGCACAACGCACGCGCCGCCGCACCGACAGCTACGACAACATCGAACCCTTGTTTACCGAACTCGCGGAGCTGGACACCGACGACCCGCATCGAGTTGCCTTGCGGAAGGAGCTGATCAGTCGATGTCTGCCCTTGGCCGAGCACATCGCCCGCAAGTTCGCAGGGCGCGGTGAGAACTTCGACGATCTGCTGCAGATCGCTCGGGTGGGGATGGTGGCCGCGGTCGACCGTTTCGACCCGGATCATGGCGCGTCGTTCCTGGCTTTCGCGGTGCCGACAATCATGGGCGAGGTGCGCCGACATTTCCGCGACCACACCTGGTCGGTGCGAGTACCGCGGCGGCTCAAGGAAATCCAGCAGACCATCGTTCCGGCAATGGACAGGCTGTCGCAGCGGTTGGGGCGCACGCCAACAGCCGCGGAGATCGCCGAGGAACTCGGCGTCGACCTGGTCGAGGTGACCCAGGCGCTGATCGCCCGCAATGGCTATCGGACCTCCTCGATCGACGCGTATACCGGCGGCGACAGTGAGTATGCGCCGACGTCGCTGTTGGACACCCTGGGCGCCGAGCAATCGGAGTTCCGCACCGTCGAGGACTGCCTTGTCGTGAAACCGTTGATTGCCGCGCTTCCCGAGCGGGATCGCCAAGTGCTGATGATGCGGTTCTTTGAATCTCAGTCGCAGATCCAAATCGCCGAATCCCTCGGCGTCTCGCAGATGCAGGTCTCTCGGATCCTGGCCAGACTGCTGAGCTCGTTGCGCGAACAGGCATCACGCGACTGAACAACCAGCCGGAGACGGGCGTTCAGAGCCAAGGAGCGGTTGGTGGACGTCCCGCATCCCGAACCAGGAAACGATCCAGCCACCGACAACATCGCAGGAGCTACCACCCTCACCACCACCACCGCCCGCCGAGGAGGCTCCGGCCCCACAGCCGCGGTTTCCGGCGGGCTGCTATCGGTTCCAGCCGGACTGCTGACGCCGACGGACCGCATCAGGGGCGATCCGTCGGCCTGGCGACGAGGGCGGCGCGCTCATCGTCGGTCAGGTGGGTGACGAGCATCGCCTGCCAGGGCGCGCAGCGACCGCCGATCCAGACGCCGGCGGCGGTCTCGCGCAGCATGACCTCCCGGAACTGGCCCCGGTCGGAGTCGGTGATCGCCGCGGCGGCGGTGTCGAATTCGCGCATCTTGTCGACGCGGATGGTGCTGGCCCACCCGATTTGTGCAGGGGTGCCCGTGAGCACCGGCCATCCGGCGGTGCGGGCTGCCTCGGCGTTGGCGGCGTTGATGCGATCGTGCGCACTCATCTAGCCGATGATGCGCCAGAGCACCGACAGACTGGTTCCCGTCATGGCGGGCGGCTTGCCCAGGGTATTTACTGAGAGGACGGCCGAGTTCTCCGAGACTCGCCGATGGCCGTTCGAGGTATGTATGCCGGTATGGCGACTACGCGAGTTCCGTGACGAAGATCTGGATCAGGGGATCCAGATCTGGGAGCAGAGCCGTGCGAGCCGGTCTTCGCGCTGGCGGAGGTGATGGCGGCCGCGCGCGCGGGTCAGTCGGCGGTGGTGGCCGAGGTCGGCGGCGATATGGTCGGGATGGCGGTCGCCCAGATCCATGGCGAGCGGGCCTGGGTCCTGCTGGTGGCGCTGGCGGCGCGGTGGCGGCGGCGCGGTATCGGCAGCGCACTGCTTGCCGAACTGGAGCGGCGGCTGAGGGCGAACGGCGTGCGGCGGATCTGCACGCTCGTACCCGAGGGCGCCACCGGATCTGTGGCGTTCGAGAATTCCGGGTACTTGCGCCGCGCCGGCCTGGTCTACTACGAGCTGCTGGAGCCGTTGGCCCCCGCGCAGTCCACCCTGCTGACCGAACTGGGTGGGCGGCTGCTTCCACCGGGACTGTGGCAGTCGATGGCTGGGATGGACCGAGAGAAGGAGATCATCGAACGCCGGGTCGTGTTGCCTTTGGCGAATCCCGATGTGGCCGAACGTTATCGGGTTTTGCCGCCCAAGAGCGTCATCCTGTTCGGGCCACCGGGGACCGGCAAGACCAGCTTCGCGAAAGCGGTCGCGTCCCGGCTTGGTTGGCCGTTCGTCGAATTGTTTCCCTCCCGGTTGGCCGCCGCGGCGTCGGGAGGGCTCGCAGCCTCGCTGCGCGAGGTATTCGCCGACCTGGCCGAACTCGACAAGCTGCTGCTGTTCATTGATGAGGTGGAGGAGATCGCGGGCACGCGTTCGGGTACGGCGACAAGCCCTGCGCACGGAGTCACCAACGAGCTGCTCAAGCTGATACCGACGTTCCGGGAAAACTACAGTCGCCTGCTGATCTGCGCAACGAACTCGGTCCGCTCATTGGACTCGGCATTCCTGCGGCCCGGTCGATTCGACTATGTGATTCCGGTCGGCCCGCCGGACACACTGGCACGGAACGCGATCTGGCGACGATATCTCGGCCCCGCGGCCGAAACCATCGACCTCGACCATTTGGTGTGCGCCACAGCGCAATTCACCCCCGCCGACATCGAATACGCGGCCCGTGCAGGCGCGCAGTCCGCGTTCGAACGCGCAATGCGCGACGACACCCGCGAACCCGCGACCACCGAGGACTACCTGACTGCGGTCGCCGAAACCCGCCCGACCCTGACACCGGAAATCCTGAGCGCGTTCGAGCAGGACCAGCAGGACTACACCCGACTGTGAGAGCAGGTGTACCCCAGATATGCCAAATGCGGCCGAGGCTTGTGCAGACCTGCTGCCGGTCCCTCATAGGTCCCGGTAGAAACGAGGTGACGTTCAGCGATCGCCCGGTTTCGATTGCACGAACTGGGATGGGAGCGCGTGATCGGTCACGCCTCGATGCCACGGCGCAGGAGCGTGAGACAGCGTTCGATCTGCTCGGGATCGGTGCTGGCCACAGCGATCCCGTTGACCAGCGTCAGAAGGTCGGAGACTGCGACGTCGGCACGCACGGTGCCGGCACGCTGTGCTCGCGTGAGCAACGTCGATGCCGTCGCGCGCATCGCCTCATGCCAACGGTCGAACAACGTCGATCGCTGATCGTCCCGATCGGGTGGGATGGCAAGCGCAAGCTCGCGTTTGGTGGCCACATGCGCAACGAAACTGCGAAGCCACTCGAAGAGCGCCTCATCCGCGGACTCGGCTGCCGACAATGCCGTACCGTCCGCGCACAGCGCGGCCACCTCGTCTGCGTACGCGGCAATGATCAGCTCACGGCGCGTCGGGAAATGTCGATACATCGTGGCGTTGCCGATGCCCGCACGACGCGCTATCTCGTCCAATGGAGCATCCACACCATGCTCGGCGAAAACCTCCCGGGCGGCGGATACCAGTTGGTCGTAGTTGCGCTGTGCATCCGCCCGGAGGCCACGGCGCGGCCCTCGGCCAGTTACCTGATCGCCGAACGACGGCATATCTCTCCTTGCTAACCGGGGAGTTCCCTGGTTACCGTACCGGAAGATATAACTGGGGAGCTCCCTGGTTAGCGGGATATCGACTATGGAGGATCGCCGTGACAGAACCGACCACGGACAGGATGGGGGTCGCCGAGGTGCACCGGCGCATCGTCGAGTTGACCGGTGTAGGGCGATACGAGGAAGCATTAGCGCTGATAGCCTCCGATGTCGTCGACCATCGAGGCGGCGTTTCCGGTGACCATTACGGGTTGGACGCCTGGAAGGACAAATGGGAACACATGGACGACGGCTTTCGGGACGTCTCGGTGACGATCGAGCAGAACCTCTCCTCGAACGAGTTCTCGGTCAACCGCTACACCATCCGCGGCACCCTGGTGGCGTCCGGACGACGGTATGAGGTCACCGGAATCGACATGGTTCGAATACGAGACGGCAAACTCGCTGAGCATTGGGCGCTGATCGACGCCGCCGGCATGCGGCACCAACTCGGCCTGGGCGGCAGTGCCTGAAGGCCGGCAGCAAAGGCGAAACCGCTGCCTCAGCCACCGAATACCGAAATCCTCAGCTCGAGAGAATTCGCTTGCGAAGCAGGTCTGGTCGTGGCGCCGGTCCGCCACGAGCTGGATGGTTCCACGAGGTCCCGTCAGTGCAGCTGGCGGGTATTAGAAGTGGGGATGGGGATCCACGATGTGATCGAGGGCCTCCAGATCCCGTTGCAGAGCGTAGAAGGTGGCCAGGGCGACAGCGAAGGCGAGAAACCCACCGACACACAAGGCTACGATCGAGCCGATCACCGTATGCTGCTGGTGCGGAGTCAGGAACATCAGCCCTACCGGTACACCGATCAGCGGAACCGAAGCCGCCACACCGAGATACAGGCGGCTGCGCAGGATCAGCCGGTGTAGCCGGGTCGAGTCGTCGCGGTAGGTGTGCCCGGCGGCGACCAAACCCGGGTAGTACCAGCGCAAGACGAAGAATGTGGCTGGAAAGTACGTATACACGACCGCCGCCGCGGCCGCGATGAGGCTCGAGGCGATGAGATTCGCCAGCAATCCGGCCGGCAGTGGCCCGAGCGTCAGCAGCTTCACCAGGAAGATGCCTATGGCCAGGATCCATCCGATGAATGCGACGGCAGCGATCCGGTCACCGCAGGCGAGGGTGTCGGCGCGCGCCCGGGCGAGGGTGGCCTCGTCGAAGCGCTTGCCCCGGCGCAGGCCGTCGGGCACGAGGAAGACGTTGCGGCACCAGTACAGCAGCCCGGCGGTCGCGACCGGGAAGGAGATCGCGATTACCACATACCCCAGATGGGTCAACCGCCCGGCGGCCTCGGATCCCAGTTGGAGTTGGATCAGCCGGACGTTGTGCGCCGACAGGTACAGTCCGGCCACGACCTGGCCGAACATGCCCGCCGGAATCACCACCGGTATCGGCCGCATGCGCAGTCGTGCCCGCAGGCTGTGTGCGGGTGGGACGACCAGGTCGCGTGCGGCCCGATCCTGGCTCAATTCCAGCCGCAGGGCCAGTTCGGCGCCGCTGGAATAACGGTCGGCGGGGTCGGACGCAAGGCAGGTGAGCAGTGCATCGCGCAATACCGCAGGGCACTCGGGGGGCAGCTCGGCCTGCAGGTGCGCGTCCACGGGCCGGTGGCGTCGATCGATCATCGCCTGCAGCGATTGCTCGGATTCACCGGCCCCGGGTCCGTCGTTGAACGGTCGCCGTCCGGTGAGTAGTTCCCACAGGACCACCGCCAGCGCGTAGAGGTCGCTGCGGGTATCCAGATCCGCGGCAGTGGTGGCCAGGCTGGGGTGGCAGGCTTCGAGCTGTTCGGGCGACATGTAGGACAGCGAGCCACCGAAGTAGGCAACCGGATTCGCGCCGGGCAGATGCTGGCTGAAGCTGATGTTGAAGTCGGCCAGTTTGGGCTGACCGTCGGCGGTGAGCAGCACATTGGCGGGTTTGACGTCGCGGTGCAGCACACCGTGGCGGTTGGCGTAGTCCAGGGCGGTCGCGAGGCGGCTGCCGAGCCAGGCGACGGTCTCCGGCCAGGTGAGCCGTTCGAGTGCCGCACGCGCGGCCGAGGGCTGCGGCTCGACCACGCCGCCGCTCCTGGTGGCGGCGTCGATAGCCGCCAGCAGCAGTTTGCCGCTGCGTTCGGCCGGTGGGGTGCGGTGCAGCAGTCGCAGCACGCCCAGCAGAGTGCCGCCGGGAACGTACTGCATGTACATGAGTTTCAGATGCTGTTCGGTGATCTGGCGCTGATCGAAGACACGGACGATGTAGTCGTGGTCGAGCTGGGCCAGGGTCTGTGGTTCGGTGCCGCGGTCGTGGGAGATCTTCACCGCGACCAGCCGGCCCATCGATCGCTGCCGAGCCAGGAATACGCGCGCGAAGGCGCCGCGGCCCAGCGGCAGCAGCAGGTCGAAGTCGTCGACAGTGACGCCCGGGGCGATGGTGTCGATGGCATCGAGCGCGGTGGGGTCGGCCAGCAGCGTGGTACGCGGGCCGCTGAGGTCGAAACTCTCGGTGATGCGCGCCATCTGGGTCGGGTAGTCGTGCTGGTATTCGGTCAGGTCGACGTCGTTGCGGCAGCTGCGGGCGCTGATCTCCTCGTAGATGAGGTCCGGCGGCAGCGGAGCAGTGCCCAGTTCCGGGAATTGTTTGCGATAGTCGGCAAGGCGCAGCGCGTCGTCGCTGCGCTGCCAGCGTTCGTGCATATCCACTTTGATCAGCTCGATCAGCACGGTTCGCCGCAGTGCGGGCTCGACCGGCAGGTGAATCGACAGATTGGGCGGTTCGCTCGATGAGTGCCAGCGTTCGGCGAACTGGGCAACCAGGGTCGTCAACGCGGTCTGCGTTGCCGTCGCGCGGACGCCACCGAGGTTGGAGGTGCTCGCGCCGAAATTCTCACCCATCGTCGCTCGCCTCGAAGTTGATCCCGGCTCTCGCACCGAGGGTCGTGGATCGCTCAGATCGGGTAGTCGGCACTTCATCAACAGCTTTACGCCGTTGCCGCCCGCTTGTCCATCCCCATCATCGGCCGGGGCCCCTCCCCGCTCACCTGGTGGGGGAGTGTCAGGACTGAGCGGCACCCTGTTTTGCGTCAAACCGATGGCAGGCTCCCACAGATGGTTGGGTTTATCGCCAGGTCGGTAGCCCTGACTGTGCGAACGCGCTGAAATGCCACATGCCGAGCCGGTCGTGCCCAACCGGCGAAAGGAAAGGCCGTGCCCCGGGCGTGCGACCCTTCGGGCAGCAAGCCGACGTTGGCTAAACAGTTGCGGGCGAATCCAATTGGCGCCGAGCGGGTCTGGCGGCCGCCGTCACTGGCGCCCTCTTGGAGTGCTGAGGCCGGCCGTTTACAAAGCGCGGAGCTGCGGAGCGGTTCGACCGGACGTATTGGTTGTTGTGGAGTGGGCACAGGTCAATTCGTGGCGGTCGTTTCACGCTTCATACCTCCGATAAGGGTGGTCGGATCACCGCCGCCGATGTCGTGGACTGACTGCGCGGAATCCGGTGCCGGTCAGCTGCTTTTCATGAGCGATGCCTGTTACGCCTGTCGCCGAAGCAGGTGTGCTGGATGCGGCAGCGGTGGCATCGGCGTGTTTGACCGAGTATCCGCCCGCCGATGATCGGGTGTGGTTCGGGGTGTTGGTGTCGTGTAGCTCCGGTGAGCAGGCTGGTGTGTGGGAGGCCTCGATTTTCCTCGCCTCAATGGAGATCGACCCCGCGCCGCCGTTGATCTGTCAATTCATCGATCAGATGCGTGCACTGGGTTACCGGGTCGATCCGAGGTGGCGGGTGCCGTCCTCCCGTGGCGGCTCGACGCGTACCAGCCCCGACTGGAAGGCGATTACCACGAGTTGAGCGCGGTTCTGGACACCCAGTTTCGACATGGCGCGCTGGACGTGGGTGCGGACAGTCAGTGGGCTGACGTACATCTTCTCGGCGATCTCCTCATTGGACAGGCCTTGGGCGACCATGGCGACGACTTCGCGTTCGCGGGCGGTGAGGACCTCGAGGGATTCGGCTGCGCTGATACGGCTTTCGGGGCGGGCGAGGTAGCGGGCGATCAGGGTGCGGGTCGCGGTCGGGGAGAGCAGGGCGTCACCGGCTGCGACGGCGCGAATGGATCGCAGGAGTTCTTCGGGGCCTACGTCTTTGCCGAGGAATCCGCTGGCCCCGGCGCGAAGGGCCTGCGCCACATACTCGTCGAGTTCGAAGGTGGTGAGGATCAGGACGCGGGTCTCGCGCAGGGCTGGGTCGGCACAGATCTCCTGGGTCGCGGCCAGGCCGTCGACGCCGGGCATGCGGATGTCCATGACCACCACGTCGGGTTTGGTCGCTCGGGCCAGTTCGACTGCCGCACGGCCGTTTCCGGCGATGCCGACCACCTCCATGTCATCGGCCGAATCGATCAGGAGCTGGAAGGTACCGGCCAGCAGGGCTTGATCGTCGGCCAGCAGTACCCGGATGGTCATGATGTCTTGTCCTCGTGGTCAGGGGTTTCCGGTCGCTCGAGCGGAAGTTCGGTGGTGACTTCGAAGCCGCCGTCGGGCCTGCGCCCGGCGTGCAGGTGGCCGCCGACGGAGACGGCTCGTTCGTTCATGCCGATCAGGCCGTAGCCCTGGCTCTCCGAATCCTGTTCGCCGCGAGCACGTTCGGATACCTTGCCGCCGTCGTCGGCCACACTGATCGTCAGTAGCAACCGGGAGTAGACGAGCCGCACCGTCGCCGCCGCGGTGCCCGCGTGCTTGGTTACATTGGTGAGCGCCTCCTGGACGATCCGGTACGCGGTCAGGTCCGCGCCGGGTGAGAGCGGACGCGGCACCCCGGTGATCGACAGCGACAGGGTCAGGCCGGTCCGCTCGAAAGAGGTGAGCAGTTCCGGCAATTGAGCCAGGCCCGGCGTCGGTTCCAGCGGAGCGTCGGAGTCGTCCTCACGCAGCAGTCCCACGGTGGCCTTGAGTTCCCGCAGTGCCGCGGAGGTGGTGCCGGCCAGTTGATCGAGCATCTCCTGCGCCTGATCCGGTTGGCTACGCAAAAGATATGCGGCAGTGGAGGCTTGGGCGTGTGCGAGGGCCATGTGGTGCGCGACGATATCGTGCAGTTCGCGCGCGATCCGGAGCCGCTCCTCGCCGACTCGCTGCCGAGCCTCCTCCTCGCGGGTGCGTTCGGCCAGTTCGGCTCTCGCGTGCAGGGCCGCCAGGTAGTTGCGTCTGCTGCGCCCGGCTTCGGCGAACGCGCCCGCCACCAGCACTCCGGCGATCAGCGTGATGCGTCCGCCGGTCAGCACCGGCGTGAAATTCTCGATGAGGGAGGTGATCAACAAAGCCCCGCCCGAGATCACCGGTGCGATCTTGGCTGTGCGTAGATCCGATGACCACAGCCCGAGCGAGTACGCCGCGACGAAGGCCGCACCCGCACTGAAGATCGAGACCTCGAAACCCAAGGCACCGATCGCGATACCGCAGGCGGTGGTGACCACCAGCACCGCACGCGGAAACCGCCGCCGCCACAGCAACGTGAGCGAGGCCATCGCCGATAATCCGAACACCGCGAGCGACGCCGGACGGACCACCACCGGACCCTGCCCGTGGCCGTCATCGGCCAACCGGCTCGCGTATGTGGCCAGAGCGCACAGCAGAATGGCGATGACCACATCGACGGCGCGGCTGTGCCGACGCGGCCATTGCGACCATTCGGCGGTCATGTGCGTTCCTCCTTGTCGTTGAGAACCCTAATCGGCAGGTCCCGAAGTGACCGGTAGGCCGCCCACCCGGGACGGCCTACCAGTGCGTTTCCATTCAGGCGCGGGCGGATTCGAGTTCCCGCACCGGTTCGACGGCCTCGGTACGGTTCAGGCTCTCGCCCTCCACGTCCACGTTCGGCAGGATCTTCGCCAGCCACTGCGGCAGCCACCAGGCCTTGTCGCCGAGCAGCGCGAGCACCGCCGGGACCAGGGTCATTCGGACGATGAATGCGTCGAAGAAGACCGCCGCCGCGAGCCCGAGGCCCATCATCTTGATCATCGGTTCCCCACCGCCGATGAATCCGGCGAACACCGCGATCATGATGGCCGCCGCGGCCACCACCACCCGGCCGCTGTGCCGGAATCCGGTGACAATAGCGTCGATCGCGCTCTCCCCGTGGGCGAAGGCCTCACGCATCCGGGTGACGAGGAAGACCTCGTAGTCCATCGCGAGTCCGAACACCACGCCGATCAGGAAGATCGGCATCATGCTCATCACGGGTCCGGTCTGGTGGACTCCGATCAGGTTCGCCAGCCAGCCCCACTGGAACACCGCGACGATCACACCGAACGCCGCACCGACCGAGAGCAGGAAGCCGAGCGCCGCCTTGATCGGTACCGCGATCGAGCGGAACACGATCATCAGCAATAGGATCGCCAGCCCGACCACCACCGCGAGGTACGGCAGGAGTGCGTCGGCCATCTTCTGTGAGACATCGATATTCATGGCGGTCGCGCCGGTGACCAGGATGGTCGCACCGGTGGATGCTTTCAGATCGCCAGCCTCACCGCGTAGTGCGTGCACAAGATCTTTGGTCTCGGTGGACGATGGACCGGTGGCGGGCACCACGGTGAGCATGGCGGCGTCACCTGCCTGATTGAACATCGCGGGCGATACTGATACGACGCCCTCAGTCGCTGCCAGGGTCCTGGATACCTGCGCCAGCGCGGCCTTCGGGTCACCGACGCCCTGCACGTCCACGGCGATGGTGAGCGGCCCGTTGAATCCGGGACCGAACCCCGCGGCGAGCGCATCGTAGGCACGGCGCTGTGTCGTCGAGGTCGGCTGCGATTCGTCGCCGGGCATGCCGAGTTCGAGGCTGCGCACCGGCAAGGCGAGCGCGCCCATACCGAGGAGGCCGATCAGCAGCACTGCCACCGGGCGGCGGACGACGAACTCGGCCCAGCGAGTGCCCATACTGGGCTTTTCCGCTTGAATCGGGTTGGCCGCCAGCGTATTTCCGTCGGCCGGTGTCTGCGCATCAGTGGCTTGGGCCTTGCGGAATGCCCGCGGCATAACCGCCCGCTGAAAGAATCCGAGCAGCGCGGGCAGCAGCGTCAGGGCAATCGCGACGGCGACGGCGACGGTGCCCGCCGCGGCCAGACCCATTTTGGTGAGGACGGGGATACCAACGACGGCCAGTCCAGCCAGTGCGATGACCACGGTGAGTCCGGCGAAAACCACTGCCGATCCAGCGGTGCCGACGGCCCGGCCCGCCGCTTCCTCGGCGCTGTATCCCTCGGCGCGTTCGGTCCGGTAGCGGGAGACGATGAACAGCGCGTAGTCGATACCGACCGCGAGCCCGAGCATCATGGCGAGGGTGGTGGTCGTGGTGGACATGCCGATCGCCACGATCGCGGCGATACCGACGCCGATCCCGACCAGCGCGGTGAGCAAGGGCAGACCGGCGGCCGCGAACGCACCGAAGGTGATCATCAGTACGACGGCCGCGATGGCGATGCCGATGACCTCGGTGGCGGCACCCATTTCAGGCTTGGCCTGCAGCGCGGACCCGCCGATCTCCACGGTGACCCCGGCGGCCTTGCCGGTGTCGACCGCGTCGGTGAGCGCCGTCTTGGTGGCGTCGGCGAGGTTGTCGCTGGTCACGCCGTAGCTCACGGTCGCATAGGCCGTCGTGCCATTCTTACTGACCGCACCGGTCTGGAACGGGTCGAGTACGCCCGTCACCTGCGCACCGCCCGCCACGTCCGAGACGATCCTCTCGACCGCCGCCTTGTTCGGTTCGGAACCGATTTGCTGGCCATCAGGTGCTACGAAGACGATTCGTGCTTGTGCGCCATCGGATTTGGTGCCGGGGAAACGTTCGCCGAGCAGATCGAATGCCTGCTGGGATTCAGTGCCCGGGATCGAGAACGTATCCGGCGGGGCCGTCGGCGCATTGGCTGCCCCGGCCACCAGCGCGGCCATAACCCCTAGCCAGAGCAGGACAACCAGCCGCCGCTTCTCGAACGCGAACCGACCGAGCCGGTACAGGAATTTCGCCATGTCGCCATGGTCGTTCGACGGCTCTGTAGTCGGCATCGTGCGAGTGGAGGCCGTTGCGCGTACTGCGGATGCAGTACGCGCGTCCGCCACGTACTGCATCCGCAGGCTGGGCGCGGCGAAACCGGCGATGATATTGCACGAAAGCGGCCGGTCAGCGCGAAAATGATCGGCCGAGGCCAGCTAGTCGATCTTGGCCATCACATGCTTGACGCGGGTGTAGTCCTCCAGCCCGTACATCGACAGGTCCTTGCCGTGCCCGGACGACTTGAACCCGCCGTGCGGCATCTCGGCGATCAGCGCGGTGTGGGTGTTGATCCACACGCAGCCGAAGTCGAGCGCGGCCGACACGCGGAGCGCCCTCGACACGTCCTTGGTCCACACCGAGGACGCCAGCCCGTATTCGACGCCGTTGGCCCATCGGATCGCCTCGTCTTCGTCGGTGAACGACTGCACGGTGATCACCGGGCCGAAGATCTCGTTCTGGCTCAGCCGGTCATGCTGGAGCAGCCCGCCGATGACCGTCGGCTCGACGTAATACCCGTGGTCGCCCTGCCGGTGCCCGCCGGCCACGACCGAAGCGTGATCGGGCACCTCATCGAGGAAGGCGAGCACCCGCTGTAGTTGGTTGGCGTTGTTGACCGGTGGCACCCAGGCGGTCTCGTCATCGGCGGCCTTGCCGAATGTCGTTGTTGCACTGCCGGCTTGCTCGGCCAGCGCCGCGGTCAAATCATCGGCCACCGACGCGTGACCGAGCACCCGGGTGGCCGCCGTGCAATCCTGCCCGGCGTTGAAATAGCCCGATGCCGCGATGCCCTTGGCGGCAGCAGCAATATCGGCGTCGGGGAACACGATTACCGGCGCCTTGCCGCCCAACTCCAGATGCGTGCGCTTCAGGCGGCCTCCGGCCGACTCCGCGACCGCACGGCCCGCGGCCACCGAACCGGTGATCGACACCATCTTCGGGGTCGGATGCGCCGCCACCGCCGCGCCGGTCACCCGGTCACCGGTGACCACGTTGAGCACGCCTGGCGGTAGGTGCATGGAAGCCAGCTCGGCCAGCATCACCGTCGTAACCGGGGTGGTGTCGCTCGGCTTGATCACGACGGTGTTGCCCGCCGCGATCGCGGGAACAAACTTCCAGATTGCCATCATCATCGGGTAATTCCAGGGCGTCACCTGCCCGATGACGCCGATCGGCTCCCGGCGGATCCACGAGGTATGGCCCGCCAGGTACTCGCAGGCCGACTTGCCCTCCAGAACCCGTGCCGCCCCCGCGAAGAACCGGGTCTGGTCCAGCATCTGCGGGATCTCCGCGGCCAAGGTGAGGTGGTTCGGCTTGCCGGTGTTGCGGCCCTCGGCCTCGACAAGCGCGTCGGCGACATTCTCCAACTCATCGGCGAAATCGAGCAGCGCCTTCTGGCGGTGCGACGGCGTCGTGCGTTTCCAGTCGCAGAACGCCCTGGCCGCCGCTGCGTACGCGTTGTCGATGTCCTGTTCGTTAGACGCCGGGGCGGTGCCGTACTGATCGCCAGTGGTGGGGTCGACGAGCGCCGTCGTCGCACCGCCGACCGAGTCGACGAGCTTGCCGTCGATGAAGTTCTGGACGACTGTCATGGTGCTGCTCCTCGGTTGCTTTGTTCAGTTGACAATCCTCTGGCGCGGGGCATTCGGTCGCCTTGGCATCTGGTCGCTGTCGCCTGCTACTGCTTGCTCAGTAGCATTTCGATGTCATCGACACCGAAAGGATTTAGCATACCGCTTTTGTCACTGCTGAGGACATGCATCCGGAGCCTGCTTATTTGCTGTGATTAGCATCGTTTCGTCAACCATTGCGACGACTTTTGTCTTCGCCACAATGTTGTCATTCAGTGCACTCGCACACATCGCACTGAAAAATGACAGATTTGTTGCGAATCCATGCGCGAGAGGGGACTCGAGCACAGATCTACAACGGGATTGCCCCCGGTTTGGTTGATTCCTTGACCTGCCCGAGGAGAAGGAATCAACCAAACTGGGGGCAATCCCTTCGCTCCTATTCCTCGTGGAACGGTGACATGTTGGGGAAGATTGTTGCTGCGTCGCTTGCTGTCGGCCAGAGACTCTGTGCGGTTCCCATCAATACGGCGGAGCGCTCGTCGTTGGCTTCATCCCTGACTACCCATGCCAGTGCCTGGAGATTGAAGCGGAGTATCTCGACCGCGCGCTCGAGAGAACCGCGCGCTCGAGAGAGGAGCATGCGCGGGTGACGTTGCCGCGGATGAGGGCGAAGCTGCCGTCGGCGCAGGTGCTGGTATTCGCCAGTCTCTTGTAGCTTCTGTCGGCCGTAGTCGCGCAGTGTTTCGAACATGCGGGAAGCGCACGACCGTGTCCGCCCGGACCAGGATCGACTTGTCCACTAGAGAGGTCAGCACATCGAGCGCACTCTGCGGTGCCAGGTCCGCGCCGGAGACCTGCTCGACGGCGTCGAGTTCGAAGCTGCCGGCAAACACCGAGAAGCGAGCCCACAACCGCTGTTCGGCCGGGGCACACAGCTCATAGCTCCAGTCGATACACCATTGCAGCGTCTGCTGCCGCGTCGGTGCACTATGACTTCCGCGGGTGAGTAACGAGTAGCGGTCATCGAGATGTCGCAGGATCTGTTCTGGCGACATAGAGCGCAGGCGTGCGGCGGCCAACTCGATCGCGAGGGGGCAAGCCGTCCAGGCGGGCGCAGATCTGGGCTACTGCGGCCTTGTTTCCCTCAACTCGGATGACACAACCGCTGTCTAGGGCATGGGTCGGAGGTAGGTGGCTGCGTTGGAACATTTTGGACTTCTACGGCCAGCAGATCAAGCGGCTTCCGGAGTACACCGAGCTCACCAAACCTGTTGCACCACAGACGACCTCGCTGTCCTAATCCCTACACAGCGACTGGTTCGCAATGCTCAATCAACAGCCGAATCGGCGAGGGGTGTCGGGCGGCCAATCGAAGTAAGCCACACACCAGGCAGATGCCTGAGAGCCACACCCGACACCCGACGCATCCGGCCCGGGCAACGCACCCCACGATCCCGTGTGGCGGGATCAGTCCAGATGGGCCGACAGCAGCCAGGCCGGAACCGACTTGCGGCCACTGGGTTCGTCGCGCATACCCTCGAACCGGAAACCCGTGTCCGCCGGCAACACCGCAGGCAGATCGCCATGGATTCGCGCCGGCCTGATCTCATCGATCACCCAGTACTTCGACACCACCTCACGAAGCTCGTCGGCGGTGACCGGCGATGGACCCGGTTCAGGCACTTCGGGCAGGGCGGCCCGGTCGAACACCAGCACGAAATACGCCGCGCCCGGCGCGGCGGCGCGCACAATCGACTGCTGATAGCCCTCCCGTGACTCGACCGGGATCGAATGGAACAAGGTGCTGTCGACGATGGTGCCGAAGCGGCCGTCGTAGCCGGTGAAGGAGGCGATGTCGGCGACCTCGAAGGAGGCGTTGACCAGGCCACGCCTGGCGGCCTCGGCGCGGGCCAGCTCGACCGCGGTCGGCGACAGATCCAGGCCAACGGTGGTGAAGCCCCGCTCGGCCAGATGCAGCGAGATCGCCGCTTCCCCGCATCCGACATCGAGGACATCGCCATGGAATCTGCCCTGCTCGATCAGCGCGGCGAGTTCCGGCTGGGGTTCCCCGATACTCCACGGCGGCTTGACGCCCGGCCCGAACGGGCCGCCGGTACCTCGGTAGATTTCTTCGAATTCGAAATCATGAGGGGTTGTCATAGCCAATGAATATCAAGGAACCTGACACATGTTTGGGACGTGGCCCGCGACGCGCTCGGACTGCTCAGGAACCGGTAACGCTGTCGGTGAGAACCTCAGGTGGCCTCGGTGCCGGTTACCGTCGCGTCACCGTCACTTGCACGGTGTCCTGTCCGGGGCTGGTGGTGAGTTGAAGTAGCTGGGCATCGGGCACCGACACGACGTCGGCGCCCTGGATTTCGACCTGGTAGCCGTCGGGGTAGTTGCTCTGCGGCAGATATACCTCGGTGCGGGCTTCACTGGGGAACGGTTGCCCGGAATCGGCGCGGCGGTCGTTGTATCGGATGGTGAACGTCCCAGTCGCGCTGTCGTAGTGCCACTGCAGCGGGGTGCCTGCGATTGCACGTGGATATGGCCGGATGATCGCCGGGTCTATCAGGTTGGGTCCGGTCGGTGGCTCCTGGGGATGACGAGGTGTCTGATTCTGCGGTTGGGACCAAAACAGCCAGGAAACCATGTTGTCGTCGAATGTATCGGCGAGACGAGTCAGCTTCGCCGAATCCTTGGTCGCGCCGAACTCGGTCACCAGCCCGACAACGCCGTCCGCGGCGGCGCGATCCAATCCGTTGCTCGGGCAGTTGTCGTTCTGGCCGAAGCAGTAGTCGTGAAAGCTCAACCCCGCGTTCGGATCGCCGGTGGGATTCGGCATCCAGACCGGCGTACCGAAGTCGTTGGTCATGGACGGCTCGTAGAACAGCTGGTGTTTCGGGTCGACTCGGCGGATGGCGTTCATCACTTTCGCTTCGAACGTCGCGAGCGCACCGCGCTCGAACTGGGGGCAGCCATGCGGAATGCAGGTCGGGTATTCCCAACCGGGCCACGGCTCATTGATCAGGTCGTAGCCCAGCACGTACGGCTCGTCTGCGAAGCGTTGCGCGACATGCGCCCACATGGCCGCATAGTGTTCCTGCAGTCCGACGCCATCGGGCGCGGCGTGATCGTGCCAGAAGTTCGCCCACGTTTGATTTTGTGCGGGGCTCGTCAAGTAGACCAACGGAAAGCCTGGGTTGGGCTGCAATGGGAACCCGTCGGTGAACGTCGCCCAGTCGGGGAACCCACTCCAACTCGCGCCCACCGACTCGTTGAACGCGTCCTGATGGGATACGACAAGGCTGTAGATGTTGTACCGGGCCAGCAGCTGCTGGGTCTGCTCGATCTGCGCGATGTAGTTGTCGTCGTAAATGCCGGGCCGCGGCTCGACCGCGTTCCATGCGAAACCCAGCCGGACCGCGTTGAAACCGTTCTCCGCCAGGAACTGGGCGTCGTTCTCCCCGAAACCTCCCGCTGCGGGGAAGTACGGCGGGTACTTGTAGACCATATTCACGCCGTGCAAGGTGACCACCCGGCCCTGTTTGTCGGTAAGCCAGCGACCCGCGTGCCCCAGTTCCGGAGCCGTCGGTGTCGCCGCGGCCGGTGTGGCCAGTCCCAGCAGCAACATGACCAACCCGAGACACCGCGCCGTCGAGAACATGATGGTCATCGCGCAAACCTTTCGACGAGTACGCGCCGACGGCACTTCTACGGCGCTGACGACTAAAGCGAGAAACGCTCCGATACGCGGCGGCCCTTACCGGCCGATCCGCAAGATGTCAGTGCCCGGAGTCGAACCCTCTTTTCTGTATCCCCAGGTACGTCTAATGCGGTCGGACCGGCTGTTACCCGCGGGCATGCCTTGGTCCTGGTGCAGTGGATCAATCCGAACACGGTGGTCTAGACCATGGCGCTGATGCGGAAATGCTATATATCGCTGGCCGGATTCGATCACGACACTCCGCTGCACGCCGACGAGGTCGCATGCCTCGACCAGTTCTCGTAACCAGTCGACTATGTCCGGCGGAACCCGCTGTGGCTCGGCGGGACAACCGCACCGCCGGCCGCCCGTCCGGCCAGCTCCCACACCGCCGCCCGCACCGGCCGAGTCAGACGAACCGTCCGCCGCTGGTAACGTTCCACAACACCCAGGCATCTGTTCACGAAACGTGATGCAGCAGTTCAGTGTTGAGCAGGCCAGCCGCCGAACCCGCACCCGCACGACAACCGCCCGCCCGTCTATCGGAATATCGGCGAGAGTCCGTTCGTGATAGCTGTGCACCCCGGCCTGACTCCGCGCCCGCAAGGAATGCGTCCCATTCCGCAGCAACGTAGGTCAGCGTGGCTCAGCCTCCTGTCCACTGGTTGTCGGGTCGGCCGAATTCCTAGGTGGGCGAAGTCGACTCGAACCCGCCACGGTGGCGGGTGTGTCAGCGATGTCAGTGCCCGCTGCAAGACTCGGGGACATGAGATGGGCGGTGGCGGAAACTGGCGAGGGCGGTGCCCGGCTGTGTCCACTCGATCAGGACGGTCGGCCCGCGGGGGCGGTGCTGTGCGAGTCCTCACTCGCCGAGGCGGTGCGTTCACGCCCAGAGGTCGATCGGTGGGTCTGGCGATCGACTGCCGAGATCTATCGGCACTTGCTGGCGGCCGGTGTGCGGGTCGACCGCTGTTACGACGTGGAGGCCGCGGAGGCGCTACTGATCGGCCACGAGCAGGGCCAGTCGGGACAGGCCCACTCGTTGGCCGCCTCCTGGGCACGATTGCACAATCTGCCTGTCCCGCCGGACGCGCCCGTACGGGCCGCCGAGACCCAGCCGTCCCTGTTCGAGTCGGGCCCGGTGCCGCTACCACCCGGCACGGACGAGTTCACCGCGCTGCTGGAGGTCTACGCGGGACAGGTGGCCCGCACGTCCGAGACCGAATATCCGGAGCGAATGCGGCTGCTCCTCGCCGCTGAATCGGCGGGCATGCTGGTGGCCACGGAGATGTCCCGAGCCGGGATCCCCTGGCACGCGCACGTCCACCGGGAGTTGCTCGACGTTCTGCTGGGTGAACGTATTTCGGGCGGAATGGAACCGCGCCGGATGGTGGAGCTGGCCGACGAAGTGTCGCGTGCCTTCGGGGAAGGCGTGCGGGTCCGGCCCGACCTACCCAACGACATCATCAAAGCCTTTGCCCGCGTCGGGATCTCGTTGTCCTCCACCCGAAAATGGGAACTCCAGGAGATCGATCATCCTGCGGTAGCGCCACTGTTGGCCTACAAATCGCTCTACCGCCTGTACACCGCCCACGGCTGGTCCTGGCTCGAGCAGTGGGTACACGAGGGCCGCTTTCGTCCCGAATACCTGCCGGGCGGCACGGTTACCGGCCGCTGGACCACCAACGGCGGCGGTGCCCTGCAGATCCCCAAGGTGATCCGTCAAGCGATACGAGCGGACCCGGGATGGCGCCTGGTGGTCGCCGACGCCGACCAGATGGAGCCACGCGTGCTTGCTGCGATCTCCCGCGATCCGGGGCTGATGGAGGTGGCCGGGCGCGGCGAAGATCTGTACGCGGATCTGGCGGTCCGCGCCTTCGGTGGCGATCGCGCACAGGCCAAAGTCGCACTATTGGGCGCCATTTACGGCCAGACCTCCGGGGATGCCCTCACCCACATGGCCGAACTTCGTCGCCGTTATCCGGCCGCGGTGGCGTATGTCGACGATGCGGCCAGTGCTGGTGAGCAGGGCCGCCTGGTGCGCACTTGGTTCGGCCGCACCTGTTCGCCGCCCGCCGCATCATCCGACCAGGAGCAGCAGTATTCCGACGGGTATGGCAACACCCCCGCGGCGCGTGCTCGTGGCCGCTTTACACGAAACTTCGTCGTGCAGGGTAGCGCCGCCGACTGGACGCTTCTGGTGTTGGCGGGCCTGCGTCATGCGATGACCCGCGCGGGGCTGCGCGCCGAACTGGTCTTCTTTCAGCACGACGAGGTCATCGTGCATTGCCCGGCGGAGGAGGCCGCAACGGTCGCCGAAGCGATCGCAACCGCGGCAGAGACCGCCGGCCGGATCGCCTTCGGGCTGACACCGGTGCGGTTCCCTTTCACGACTGCGGTGGTGGAGTGCTACGCGGACGCCAAGTGAGGATGCGCGGTGAACCGCGCGACACATCCGCAGCGCTCCGCCATGTAGCGCCTGTCCATGACACGTCTTTCGGGCAATCGCACCATCCGGCAAGGCATACGCTGCTGGAATGATCGAGATCGGTTCGAGAGCACGGAATTTGCCCGCGCCCCCACGCACGGTCTGGAAATCATTGGCGCAACCCCGACAGCCCCGGACTCGCCCCTGGCTCAACTTGCTCCCCGACGAAGTCGAACCCACGATCTCGAGTGCCGACGAACCCGCGACAGTCGTGTGGTCCTCATTGTGGCCCAGCATTCCCGACGTTCAGGTGCGCTTGGACCTGACCGCCGACGGGAGTGGGGGCACATCGCTGAGGTTCACTCTGCTCGCGCAGGACGAACCGGATCCGAGTAAGACCGGGCACCTCCGCCGCCGCCTCAATCAAATACTCTTCGCCGATCTCCGTTACTCCTACGGCCAATGAACCACCATGCCCGCTCACTCCGCTTCCCGGCTGATGGCCTTGGCCGCGGTCGTCGAAGCTATCCGGTCAGTCGCGGCCTGACTTCGCACAGACCCGCTTGACGGTGTTGTCATCGGGTCCTCAACGGCCTCGCCACCACCTCTCAGGTGGGAACACCCGTGATATTGCTGAAGGCCGCCGTCCCCGAATAGCCGATCAGAAAGCCGACGAGCAGTCCACCCCAGAAATCCTCCACCGAGATGAATGCCTGCGCGTCCGACTTCCGCGCGGCGAACACGATGGCGGCTCCGCTCAAGATGACGGCGAGCACCAGCGCCCCCATCGACGCCCCGCCTCTCGCCCCGAAAAGGACGTCGAAGGATTTGGCGTCCTGCAGGGACCTCCCAGCCGACCCGATGATCCCGCCGATCACCCCACCTGTGATGACGGCCCACAACGCGGCCTTCACCTGCACAGTGGAGGCCGTGGTGTTCGAATAGAGTTGCTCGGAAACGGCCTCCATGCCCTCCTGGCGCCCGTCTCTTCCGACCTGCTCGGGCTTCGGCGGAGTTGTGCTGTAGATAACCGTCATCTGCAGCTTGTACTGAGCCGGAATGAAGAACGGGCTCCTGGCGCTGCCGAGCCTGATCGTCCATACATCCGTGCACCCGGGTTCGAGCGAGGCTCCCTTCGGCAACGACCCCTGCAGCGGGACACGCTCCGGCCCCACGCTCCCAGCGTTGAGTCTCTCGATATGGATGCGCCCCTGGCCCTCGGCGGCGAGGATCACGTTTCCCGAGGTCTGCGCGTTCTCGATGTAAATGGAGGCGTCTCCGCCGGCTTCGATGACCGACCCGACTTCGAGCTGCGACCTCCGCAGGATGGCGTCTAGCGCCTGCAGCTCACTCCTGATCTCGGCTTCTCTCGCGTGCTGATCAGGATTGAGAGCGCCAAGTTCGGCCGACAGGTGATTAATGCGCTCCTTGATCGATCGGATCTGCCGCCGGGCCGCTATGGCCGATCGCCACCAGCGCTTCCTGGTGGCAACCGTCTCATTGAACTTCGCCGACGGACGCCATTTCAGTTGCGTCGGAAGGCTCAGTTCGACCGAGCGGATCCAGATCCGGGACGGAAAGGGGTTCTTGACGTGGAGGTAGAGAGTGAAATCGGTGCCGGAATACACCTCCGGCACCGAAAGGTCGACGCTGAGGTCGAGAAGACCGAACTGCCCGCTGTCGGGACCGTCCCCGTTCTGCATCCGGACATGCTAGGCCAGGCGGAGAAGCCCTGTCCGTCAATGTACGCAGATGCCCATTCGCGTAGACTCTTCGGGAACGGGCGGAATTCTCCCGAGCGAATCGCGGCGTCGCCGACTTGGCCATGAAAGCACGAGAATCGTTGTAGTACACAACATCCTGCGTTACCGCGTTGCGCGCTGTTCGGACCGGCCACGCTGCTGCCGACTGGATGCGCCGAAAGGTCAACCCCTCCAGAGAATCCCAGGGATGGGTCTTCCGTATCGGATGGGATCGTATCCCCGGCCCCGGTGGGATTATCACATCGTTGTTCAATCGATGCCTGGAACATCGAACGCCACTCTGCGCCAATGGGTCTCGTCTGTGATCATCAACGGAACCGGTCGGCCGTCCCTGGTGCACTCCGAGATCGTTCAGATGCCATAGCCTCCAGCAGGTTCTCGGCGTGTCCAGGTGGGCTTGCTGCCACACTGGGCGGGTCAGGCCGATTCCAGCCGGTCGGAACTGCACGAGTGCCCGGCGCCGAACGTATGGATGGAGTGTGATCGCATGTCGCAGAATTCGAATCACCCCGGTGGCCGCGGAGAGGACGCCGTACTGCTCGCGGCCGGACTCGCGGATCTGGCACTGAGCCGGGTCGGGCCTGCGGTGGACCGGCTTCGGGGGCTATTGCGGCGGTCGGACCTGGCGGGGCTGGCGGGTGAGGTAGAGACGGATCTGAAGGCGCGCGGACGGCTTGCGCTGGACCGGTATGCCACTGTGCCCGAAGCGCATCTGGAAATCCTCGCCCGGCAGGTCGTGGCGCGACGTGGCGCTTCCGGCGATGTCTGATCGCTACGATCCGGGCGCCTTCAAGGCTCGCGTCGATGCCGCGCTGGAACAGTTCGTCGGGCAGGAGAGCGACCAGTTCCTGGCCATCGACCCGCAACTGCGGCCGGTAGCCGATCAGATCGTGGTGGCGACCACGCACGGCAAACGGATGCGAGCGGCGTTCTGCTACTGGGGTTGGCGGGCGGCCGGACAACCGGATAGTGACGCACTCGTGCGGGCAGCGGCGGCAATGGAATTGGTGCACGCGGCGGCGAGTGTGCACGACGACATAATCGATGACAGTCCGCTGCGGCACGGTCTGCCCACCGCGCACGTCACGCTGCGGGAAGCGCTGCGGGATCGGCCGAGCTCCAAATCGTCCGCCCGGGCGCTCGCGATGCTGGTCGGGGATATGTTGATGGCATTGGGCGGACAGCTTTTCGTCGCCAGCGGCCTGCCCTCGGCGTACCTGTCGCGGGCGCGGCCGCTGTGGGCGTCGCTGGCTCGGGAATTGATCGCGGGGGAGTGCCTGGAAATCCTTTGCACCGGTGCGGCACCGGACATCGCCGAGTCGTTGAAGGTGGTGCGATACAAGACCGCGAAGTACACCGTCGAGCAGCCCTTGCTCATCGGCGGCGCACTGGCCGGCGCTCACCCCCGGCTGCTGAAGGCGTTCTCCGCGTATGGATTACCGCTGGGTGAAGCGTTTCAACTGCGCGATGACCTGCTCGGCCTGTTCGGCGATCCGGCCCGGACCGGTAAGGCGAACCTCGACGATCTCCGCACTCGACGCCCTACCGCCCTGCTCGCCGAGACCTGGCAGGCCGCCGACCACTCACAGCGTAAACAATTGCGGCGCTTGTTGAATCGACGCGACGCCAGCGATGACGATCTGCACGAAATCCGCGATTTGATGACCCGTGTCCGGGCTCCTGCCCGCATCGAAGCAATGATCACCGCGCGGGTCGAGGAGGCCACATCCGCACTGGGCGGCGTCGACGTTGCGGCACACGCCGCCCGAGCACTGACCGAACTCGCCCACGCGGCGACCGCACGCCGGCATTAACCCTCGCGTGATAACCAGGAGCCCAGATGACCTACACCGAAACGTCATTGGATGCACTGCGGCAGTACGGCGACGAAATCGCCGATGCCACCGTGGCCACGCTGTTCGAACACGGCGAGGTGGGCAAGTTCAACACGCTCATGCGCTATGTCTCCACCGCGGGCGCGCCCCTGCCCGACGGTCTGCCCGACGTTGCCCGGGACTATCTGCACGAAACCTCTGCTCCCCCAGCATGGGTGGACTGGGACGAGATGGAGAAGGCGAGGCTGTTCTTCATCGATAACAACGTGCACATCTCCACCGCACTGTCTTTTGCCGCGATGCCGGCCTGCTACGTTCTGCCGCCCGTCGCGAAACTGCTGTCGGCCACGCATTCGCTGGAGTACCCCTCCAAACGCATGGCCGAGACCGGGCAGTTCACCGTCTACCTGATGCAGCCCGATGCCTTCGAGGCAGGCAGCCGTTTCATACCCGCGGTCCAGAAAGTGCGGTTGCTGCACGCGGCCATCCGTCACCACCTCTCCCAGGAAAACCGATGGGACACCGACATATTCGGCACTCCCATCTGTCAGGAGGACATGATCGGCGGCCAGCTGCTGTTTTCCCTCCTCGTGCTCGACAGCCTGCACCGACTGAACATCCACATGAGCGTCGACGGCGCGGAGGCGTACTTCTACGCTTGGCGTGTGGTCGGTGCCATGCTCGGCGTCGACCAAGAGCAGGCACCCAAGGATGTGGAGTCCGCGCGGCAATTCCACGACCTCTATATGACCCGCCATATGGGCCCCAGCGACGAGGGCGTCCGCCTCACCCGACAGCTCATCGACCTCTACGAAGAAGTCGTACCCGGCACCTTCTTCGACCCTATCGTCTCCGCACTGATCCGCTACCTCGTCGGAGACACCTGCGCCGACTGGCTGCAAGTGCCGCGCACCGCCTGGGATACCGCCGTCAAGACCGCGCCCACCCTGCTCGGAATCCTGGAAACGATCGAGGACAAATCCCCGTTGGGCGCTTGGGCCCTCGATCGCCTCGGCCACTTCACCACCCTGTTCGAACTCAGCTCCCTCACCCGCGGCCGCGTCATGCAGTACGCCATCCCGGACCATCTCAAGCCGGAGTTCGGTGTTTCGTCCACACTTTCGCGCTCCCGCCGCTGGACACCCCCGGCCGTCTCCATCACGACCTGACACACGATTCAGTACGTGCCAGGTGGTCGCCCAGGCTCGATACCGGCTCCATCCGTGTTTGTGCGTACTCGTGCAGCGCGCCGCACTCCTGATGCATACCGCACCGGCGCATGCAGAAACCCCGGGAACCCTGATCGCGGAGTACCCGCTACCCGACGGCAGGCGCGGGATATCCAATGCCGATGGGGCAGTGATCGAGTACTGGATGCGCGGCTCGAATGAGACGACCCAGCCGGCTAGCGGAGCGCTGTACATCCCGGCCGGTACCCCGCCGCCGTCCGGTTGGCCGATCATCGCCTACGACCAGCCCGCATCCAATCCGGCCTGGCCACCGGTAACCCATGAGTCCGCAGGGCGAGGGTCCGTACCGCAATCCATTGATGTTCGCGTTGTAGAGATCGGTCCGCAATTCCCCGCCGGTAGCGATCGACACGATGAAAGCTCCTCTCGGACAGGCGGATACAGAATTCGGACGGCAAGCGATGTTACCGAACAGCGGACAGGCACGGGGTCAGTGCTGGTGTCGGGCACAGTATTCGAGTCCCGCGCTCTCGATGATCCACTGCTTGGTGGCCCGGCCTTTGGCGGTGCGTTTCACCCTGCAGACCGTAGCGATCTAGTCGTCGACTACCCGGTTCCAGGCGGGCCTCCAGGTCGCGGCGAAGATAGCTATGATTCAGCAACTGGTGAGTGCTCTGCCTCGGACGGAAGCCCTTGTGACGTCGTGGCGCCGCTGCCTGTGATTTGATAGGGCACAAATGCTCCAAAATCGATTCCTTCGCGCTTTGTTCGACACTGGTCCGCCAACGGTGTGCCGGGATCCAGCCGGGTTCGTGGGTTTCGGCACAACCTGCGGGCTCGATGCGAGAGGAACGTAGTACTCGAATGGATGGGGTTCGTCGCAGTGTTCGGGGTCGAATTCGTCGCAGATCGAGTAGCCCGCTCTTCGTGCAGTTGCTGCTCGCCGCGGTCGAATCCGCGGCCGACTCGATTGCGATCAGCTACAACCCGACCGGCGAACCGGCTGATCAGTGCGAACTCACCTACACGGAGCTGGACGAGTCGTCATCGCGACTGGCACGGGAACTGATCGATCGGGGCGTGGGCCCCGGTGACATCGTTGCCGTCGGCTTCACCCGCTCGATCGAATCGGTACTGGCCGTATGGGCTATTGCCAAGACCGGTGCGGCCTACGTGCCGGTCGATCCCACCCTGCCGCCCGAGCGCAGCGCATACATCATCGCCGACTCTCGGGCGGTACTGGGGCTCACCAACTCGACGCATCGCTCGCGGCTCGGCACCGGGATCGACTGGCTCGACATCGATGATCCGTTGCACCGGGAGCGGATCGCGGCACGACCCGCACATCCGATCTCCTACGTCGATCGGGTGCGCACACCGACCGAACAGCATCCGGCCTATGTCATCTACACCTCCGGCTCCACCGGTCGCCCGAAGGGCGTCGTGGTGACCCATGCAGGTCTTGCGATGTTGGTCAACGCGCAGCGAGAGCGCTATGCGGTCGATGGCGATTCGCGGGTGCTGCACGTTTGTTCGCCGAGCTTCGACGTATCGGTGCTCGAGCTGCTGCTGGCCTTCAGTTCCGGCGCGACGCTCGTGGTGTCCCCGCCAACGGTGTTCGGCGGCGCCGACCTCGCCGACCTGTTACGTCGTGAGCGGGTCACGCACATGCTGATCACGCCCGCGGCGCTGGAGTCGGTTGATCCGGTCGGACTCGACGCGTTGCGGGTCGTGGTCGTCGCGGGTGATGCGTTCGGCCCCGGGCTGGTCGAGCGGTGGGCGGTCGCGGGGCGGTCTTTCTACAATGCTTATGGGCCCACCGAGGTCACCATTCTCGCCACTGGTAGCGCCGAGTTGGTGCCTCGGCAGCCGATCACCATCGGCACCGCCCTCGCGGGTGTCGGCGCGGTGGTGCTGGATTCGCGGTTGCGGCCGGTACCCGCCGAGGTGACCGGCGAGCTCTACCTTTCCGGTCCCGCGCTGGCACAGGGCTATCTGGGGCGGGCGGCGCTCACGGCGGAACGATTCGTGGCCAATCCATTCGGTGGGGAAGCCGGTTCCCCTGGTGTGCGGATGTATCGCACCGGCGATCTGGTGCGGCGCCGCATCGCCGATGGCGCAATCGAATATCTCGGCCGCTCGGATTTCCAGGTGAAGATCCGCGGCTTCCGTATCGAGCTCGGTGAGATCGACGCCGCACTGACCGATCACCCCGATATCGAATATGCCGCGACGCTCGGCAAGGTCGCGCCCTCGGGCGCGACCGTACTGGTCTCCTATGTGCTGCCGCGGAACGGCATTTCCATCGATGCCGGAGAACTCCTGCGCTTCGCGGGAGCCGCATTGCCCGGCCATATGGTGCCTTCGGCAATCGTTGTGCTCGACGCGATCCCCTTGACCTCCAATGGAAAGCTTGATCGGCAGGCGTTGCCCGAGCCAGTGTTCGAGGCGGCGGTGTCGCGTGCCCCGGTGGGCGCCGTGGAATCTCGACTCGCCGAGTTGTATGCCCAAGTGCTCGGTGTGCGGGTCGGGGCGCAGGACTCGTTCTTCGCCGCCGGTGGAGACAGCATTCTGTCGATCCAGCTGGTGTCGCGGGCCCGTGCGGCAGGGATAGTGTTCACCCCCCAGGATGTGTTCGAGCAGCGCACCGTGGCCGGGTTGGCGCGGGTCGCGGTGGTCGGTGCCGAGCCCGTGCCGAGGCTCGCGGAGTTTCCCGGCGGCGGTATCGGGGAGATTCCGCTGACGCCGGTGCTGGCTGCCTATCTGGCCGGCGGGAGGTCGTTCGGCCGGTTCACCCAGCACATGGTGCTCGCACTACCCGAGCATATCGACCGAGCCGGTGTGGTGGCCACGCTTGCCGCGGTACTGGACCACCACGACATGCTGCGCGCACGGGTGTGGTCTGCCGACGGGCGATGGCAGCTCCGAACTCTGCCGCCGGGTGCGGTGGACGTGGACGCGCTGCTCACTCGGATCGACCTGCCCGCGGGTCTGAACATCGATGAGTTGTGCGGAACTGCCAGTGCGGCAATGGATTCCGCCCTCGAAACGCTCGATCCGGCGTCGGCCCGGATGATCGCGTGCACCTGGCTGTCTCGACCGGACGGCCGGGATGCGCTGATCATCGCCGCGCATCATTACGTGATCGATGGCGTGTCGTGGCGCATTCTGATCTCGGACTTGGTGACCGCGTGGGCGCAACGCGATGGTGGGCACCGGATCGCCCTGCCCGGCGTCGGCACGTCGTTTCGGCGGTGGGCGCACGGTCTGGTCGAGGCGGCCACCGCCGCGGACCGTACCAGCGAGCTGTCGTACTGGCGGCAGGTTCTGGCCGTCGCTGATCCGCTGCTGGGCACGCGGGCACTCGACCCGGGCGTCGACACCGCGGCAACGGTGCGGCATTTCACCGTCGCAGTGCCGGCCGAGGTCACCCATGCGGTGCTGACCGAGCTGCCGATGCTGTACCGGGGTGGAGCCAACGACGGTCTGCTCGCGGCATTGGCGCTGGCGGTGCGCTCATGGCGGGCGAAAAGAGGTGTCGATGCCGCGGCGACAAGAGTACGGCTCGAGGGGCACGGTCGTGAAGAAACCGCCGTTGCCGGCGCCGATCTGAACCGCACTGTCGGCTGGTTCACCAGCATGTATCCGGTGGTGCTCGATCTGTCCGGCATCGACGCCGATGCAGCATGGGACAACGGCGACGTGACCGCGGCGATGCTCAAGGCGGTGAAGGAGCAGTTACTCGCGGTGCCGGATAAAGGCATCGGTTTCGGCATGCTGCGTTATCTCGACACCGAGGTCGCGGATGAGCTCGACGGCGCGTTGGGCCAGATCGGTTTCAACTATCTCGGTCGGATTTCTGCGGGCGACTTGCCGGAAGGGCTGACGGATCGGAGTTGGCTGCCGACCGCCGACTGGGGCGCACCGGAGGCCGACCAAGATCGGGCGATGCCCGCGCCCGCCGTGGTGGATATCAACGCGATCGTGACCGATACCGACGCAGGCGCGCAGATGAATGCGTCGTTCGCGTATGCGTCGGAGATCCTCGACGAGGCCGCCGTGCGGGAGCTGGCCGAGTACTGGGTGGCCGCACTGACCATGCTTGCCGGACATGTACACGATCCCGCGGCCGGTGGCCTGACGCCGGCGGATGTCCCGCTCGTGCGGATCACCCAGGGTGAGCTCGATATCTGGCAGCGCGAGCACCCGGGACTGGTCGATGTCCTGCCGCTGTCGCCCCTGCAGCTCGGATTGCTTTTCCTGATACAGCTTTCGGACGATTCGGCAGATCCCTATCTGCTGCAGTTGGCGGTCGAGTTGTCCGGCGTGATCGATCTGGATCGCCTGCGTCGGGCGGCGCAAGCGGTGCTGGATCGGCATATGATCCTGCGGGCCGCGTTCGGTACTTCGGCCGAGGGCACCCCGGTCCAGATCGTTGCCGAGGGTCTGGCGGTCCCGTGGCGGATCGTCGACGTACCGGACACCGATCCGGCGTCGCTACTGGCCGCCGAAGCGCGCCTCGGATTCGATCCGACGGTGGCGCCACTGCTGCGATTCACGGTGTATCGCACGGACTCCGGACGCGTACATCTGGTATTGACCGCGCATCACATTCTGTTGGACGGCTGGTCGATGCCGTTGCTGATGAAGGAACTACTGGTTTCCTATGCGGCCGACGGTGATTCGACCCTTTCGAGCGACCCGCAAGCAGTCGCTACGACGCCGCTGCCGCGAGTCAGGCCGTATCGGGACTATCTCGCCTGGCTGGCGCGATACGACCGGGACGCCACCATGCAGACGTGGCGCGAAGCGCTGGCAGGTCTGACGCCGACTCGGCTGGCCGCGACCATGCCGCCGCCCGCGACGACCGCCGATGGCCACGGGGTTTGCGCCGCCGATCTGTCACCCGCGGAGACAGCGGCGCTGCTGAGGTTCGCCGCCGCGACCGAGGTCACCGTCAATACAGTGGTCCAGGCAGCATGGGGTCTGGTGCTCGCGGCCTGTGCCGGTGGCGATGATGTCGTGTTCGGCGCGGTGGTTTCCGGGCGGCCGCCGCAGGTCGACGGGGTCGACGAAATGGTCGGCCTGTTCGCGAACACCATCCCCGTTCGGGTTCGGGTCGACTCCGATGCGCCGGTGCGGCAAATGCTGATTCGGCTTCAGTCCGAACAGGCTTCGCTGCTCGACTGTCATCACATCGGGTTGGCCGATATTCAGCGGGCCGCTGGTGCTGGTGAGTTGTTCGATTCTCTCGTGGCCTTCGAGTCGTATCCCGTCGACACCGATGGTTTGCGGCAGGCCCAGGGGACGATCGACGGGCTGGAAGTCGTCGATCTCCAAGGTGGCAACTTCACCCACTATCCGGTGGCTGTCCAGGTCGAGATGGGCACCCAACTGCATGTGCGGGTGCAACATCGGCACGACATGATCACCACCGCGACCGCGCAGGCGCTCGCCGACCGGTTGCGGGTGCTGATCGGTGCATTCGTGGCGACGCCCGAGCGCACGCCGGCGGAAATCAATCGGATCTTCGATGAGCGCAGCGATCTGATCTCGCAGACGCGCTACTGGCGCACCGCGCTCGAGGGGCTGCCGGATGAGCTGAACCTGCCCACGGATCGCCCAAGGCCTGCGGCGTCCTCTCTTGCGGAGTCCGGCGTCGAGTTCGAGATCGGTGCGGATCTGCAGCACCGACTACACCATGTCGCGCGGACACGTGACACGACGGTGTTCACCGTCGTACACGCGACCTTCGCGGTACTGCTTGCGCGACTATCGGGTACCGATGACATCGCGATCGGCACCCCCGCGGAAACGAGCGGATCGGTCAACACGCTGGTACTGCGCACCAGAGTGCCAGGTGAAATCTCCTTCGACGATCTGCTCGCGAAGGCGAAAGACATTGCCCTACAGGCATTCGCACGAGCCGACCTGCCCTTCGACGGGTTGGTGGCATTACTGGATCCGGTCCGGTCGGATGCGCGTCACCCGCTGGTACAGACGATGTTGTCCGCCGGTGATCGGACTCCCGTCGCACGCGGGTCGCTCGATCTGTCGCTGCACATTCGGGAGAACCGAGACGGTGCGGGCATCGCCGCGAACCTCTCTTTCGCGTCCGATCTGTTCGACCGGCGCACCGTGGAGGTTTTCGCCGAGCGATTCCTCCGGCTGCTGGCAGCCGCGGTAGACCGCCCCGGGGACCCGATCGGTGACCTGCCGTTGCTCGGCGACGACGAACTGGCCCTGCTGACCCAGGTCCACGACGATGATGTGCGGTCGCCCCGGTTGCTGCCTGATCTGCTGACCCGTGGAGTCGCCCTGGGGCGGGACCGGGTTGCGGTGCGATACCAGGGTCGGTCGATCAGTTATGGCGAACTCGACGAACAGTCCTCGCGGTTGGCGAGAGTCTTGATCGATCGGGGTGTCGGTCCCGAACTGCCGGTCGCGGTGTCGCTGCCCCGTTCCTACGAGATGGTGCTGGTAGCAGTCGCGATCGCCAAGGCCGGTGGTGCGCACCTGCCGGTCGACCCGGCTCATCCCGCGGATCGGGTGCGGCACATGTTGACGGACTCTGGTGCGGCCCTGGGCATTACCGGGTCGGACTATGTCGACCGGTTACCCGATGAGGTGGATTGGCTGGTGCTGGATGCACCGGCGACCGCGGTGTTGTGCGCTGGCAAGTCCACCGACACGGTGACCGATGGCGAGCGGATTGCGCCGTTACGGACGCAGCATCCGGCCTACGTGATCTACACCTCGGGCTCGACGGGCTTGCCCAAGGGGGTCGCGGTAACCCATGGCGGGTTGAGCGGTTTGGTCGAACATTCGGTCGGTCAATACCGCCTCCAGCCGCACCATCGGTACCTGCATGTCTGTTCACCGAGTTTCGATCCGTCGGTGATGGAATGGATGTGCGCGTTCTCGGTCGGGGCGAGGTTGGTGATCGTGCCGTCGACTGTCCTGGGCGGACCCGAACTCGGTGAGTTGCTGCGGACCGAGAGGGTGACGCACACGATCATCACCCCCGCGGTGCTCGGCACGGTCGACCCGGCCGGTGTGGACCAGATGGAAGTGCTGTTCGTGGGCGGGGATGTCCTGACCCCGGAGCTGTTGGCCAAGTGGCAGCCGGGCCGCCGGTTGTTCAACGCCTACGGTCCGACCGAGGCGACGGTCATGTCGTCGAATGTGGAACTGGTTGCGGGGCAGCACATCACGATCGGTAAGCCGATTCTGGGTAGCTCGGCGTTCGTGCTGGATTCGCGGTTGAATCCGGTACCGCCCGGGGTTGCGGGTGAGCTGTATCTGGCCGGTGCCGCGTTGGCTCGTGGCTACTGGAACCGTGCCGGGTTGTCCGCGGATCGGTTTGTCGCCAATCCCTGGGGTGGGCCGGGTTCGCGGATGTATCGCACCGGCGACCTCGTGCGCTGGTACGCGGCACCCGAGGATCGGGCGGGGAATGTGGCCCTTCCGTCGGCGGATTGGCAGCTCGACTATGTCGGTCGCGCTGATTTCCAGGTGAAGGTCCGCGGTTTCCGTGTCGAGCTCGGCGAGATCGATACGGTGCTCGGCCGGCATGGCGATATCGATTTCGTGGTCACCCTGGGTCGTGAAATGCCAGGTGGTGCAACGGCGTTGGTGTCGTATGCGCTCGCGGCGCCGGGGCGGGTCGTGGATCCGGTCGGGCTGCGAGAGTATGCGGCGGGGATTCTGCCTTCGCATATGGTGCCCGCGGCGATTGTGGTGCTGGACCGGATTCCGTTGACTTCGAATGGAAAGCTGGACCGTAAAGCGTTGCCGGAGCCGGTGTTCACGTCGACGGTGTCGCGTGCTCCGGTCGGTGCGGTGGAGTCGCGCCTTGCCGAGCTCTTCGCGCAGGTGCTGGGTGTGGAGCGGGTCGGGGTGGACGATTCGTTCTTCTCGGTCGGTGGTGACAGCATCATGTCGATCCAGTTGGTGTCGCGGGCCAAGGCAGCGGGGATGGTGTTCACCGCGCGAGATGTGTTCGAGCAGAAGACAGTTGCTGGGTTGGCTCGTGTTGCCGTGGTCGGTGACGAGTCGGCGGCGGTGGTGTTGGCGGAGTTGCCCGGCGGTGGTGTCGGCGCGGTTCCGCTGACACCGGTGCTTGCTTGGTTCCTCGCCAACGGTTCGTTCAGTCGGTTCGCCCAGAGCATGGTGCTCGGCTTGCCGGAGGGGATCGATCGCGCGGGTATGGTGGCCACTGTCGGCGCGGTGCTCGATCATCATGATGTGCTGCGCTCGCGGGTGTGGCAGGTGGACGGGTCGTGGCGGTTCGAGGTGTTGGCGCGTGCTGCCGTCGAGGCCGATGCGCCGGTAGCCGAGGTCGAGGTGCCCGCTGGTGTCGACCAGGCCGAGCTGAACCGAATTGCCAACGCGGCCATGGATTCCGCGTTGGCCGCGTTGGATCCCGCCGCGGGCCGGATGATCACCTTCACGTGGCTGCGCAGGCCCGATGCGCGCGATGCGGTAGCCGTCGCGGTCCATCACTATGTGATCGATGGTGTGTCGTGGCGCATCCTGATCCCGGATCTGGTGCTGGCGTGGGCGCAGCGCACCGCCGGGCAGCCGGTGGCATTGCCCACCGTCGGCACCTCCTTCCGGCGCTGGGCGCACGGTTTGGTGGAAGCGGCCGCCACGGCCGACCGTGCCGCCGAGGTCGGTTATTGGCAGCGGGTGTTGGCCACGCCGGATCCGCTGCTCGGTGCGCGTGCCCTGGACCCGGTCGCCGATGCCTTCGAGACCAGGGGCGTGTTCGATATCCGGGTTCCGGTCGAGGTCGCCGACGCGGTGCTCACCAAGGTTCCCGCGCTGTACCAAGGCGGTGCCAACGACAGTCTGCTCGCGGCGCTCGCGATGGCGGTGCGTTCTTGGCGGGCGCGGCGCGGTATCGATGCTCCGGTCACTCGGCTGCGGATCGAGGGGCACGGTCGCGAGGAAGACGCGGTGCCCGGGGCTGACCTGACCCGCACTGTGGGCTGGTTCACCAGCGTCAGTCCGGTGGCTATCGACCTGTCCGGGATCGACACCGCGGCCGCCCTCGCCGGTGGCGAGGCGACCGCCGCGGTGCTGAAATCGGTGAAGGAGCAACTGCTTTCCGTGCCGGATCGAGGCATCGGTTTCGGCCTACTTCGGCATCTGAATCCCGATACCGCCGACGCGCTGGCCGGTGATCTCGGGCAGATCAGCTTCAACTACCTCGGCCGCGTCTCCGCCGGTGCGGTGGCCGACGGTCTGTCGGATGCGGGCTGGTTGCCGACTGGAGAACTGGGAGCCATTGCCGCAGAGCCGAATCCGGACCTCCCACTGTCCGCGGTGATCGACATCAACACGATCGTCAGCGATACCTCGGACGGCCCGCGGATGGTGGCGTCGTTCACCTTTGCCGCCGCGATTCTCGACCAGGCGGCGGTGCGCGAGCTGGCCGAGGACTGGCTGGCCGCGCTCACCGCGATTGCCGCCCACTCGACGGATCCGGCTGCCGGCGGTCTGACTCCGTCGGATGTGCCGCTGGTGCGAGTCGCCCAGGTCGAGTTGGACCAGTGGCGGCGGAACCATCCTGGATTGTCGGATGTGCTGCCGCTGTCGCCGCTGCAGGGCTCGCTGCGGGTGCTTATCGAGCTACTGGACGGTTCGGTCGACGCCTACATCATCCAGCTGGCGGCGCGGCTGACGGGCGAGCTGGATATGGGTCGGTTGCGCCGAGCCGCGCAGACCATTCTGGACCGGCACGCGAACCTGCGGTCGGCCTTCGTACCCACGGTCGACGGGACGCCGGTGCAGCTGGTGGTGGACGGGGTCGAGGTGCCGTGGCAGATTGTCGACGGCGTGTCCGATGCCGAGCTGCCGGACCTGCTGGTTGCCGAGCGCCGCCGCGGATTCGATCCGGCGGTGGCGCCGCTGCTGCGGTTCACTGTGTACACCACCGACTCCGGACACTCGGGGATGGCAGACGGCGGAGTCGGCGGGGTGGGTAAGCACAGCCACCTCGTGTTGACCGGACACCACATCCTGCTCGACGGCTGGTCGATGCCGTTGTTGATGAAGGAGCTCCTGGTCCTGTACGCGACCGGCGGCGACACAGCACTGCTCGCGCCGGTACGGCCCTACCGCGACTACCTGCGGTGGCTCGCGCAGCAAGACCGGGAGGCCGCGGTACGCGCCTGGTCGGACGTGTTGACAGGCGCCACCGCCACCATGCTCGCCCCTGAACTGGCGTGGCCCGCGGCAGCCGGCGACGGGTTCGGCCTCTGTGAATTCGATCTGTCGACCGCACAGACCTCGGCGCTCACCGCGTACGCGGCTACGGCCGAGGTCACCGCCAACACGGTGATACAGGCGGCGTGGGGTCTGGTCATCGCCGGTAGCACCGGACGCGACGATGTCGTATTCGGCGCGACCGTCTCCGGCAGACCACCGCAACTCGACGGCATCGGCGACATGATCGGCCTGTTCGTGGATGCCATCCCGGTGCGGATCCGGTTCGATCGGGATACGACGGTGCGGGCCCTGGTGGACAGGTTGCAGGCCGAGCAGGCGTCGCTGCTGGAACATCACCACATCGGACTCGGCGCGATCCAACGCATCGCCACCCCGCCGTCTACGCAAGCTCCGTCGGCCGCCGTCCCGCCGTGCTCACCCACCCCGCCGACTACGCAAGCTCCGTCGGCTGCCATCCCGCCGTGCTCACCCACCCCGCCGACTACGCAAGCTCCGTCGGCTGCCATCCCCCATGGTGAACTGTTCGACACCATGCTGGTCTTCGAGTCCTACCCAGTCGACGCCGAGGGGCTGCAGCAGGCCAGCGGCGCCATCGACGGGTTGCGGATCGAGGAAATGCGCGGGGCCGATTTCACGCACTATCCGATCACCGTTGTCGTCTTCCTGAATACCCGCACGCTGGTGCAGGTGAAGTACCGGCGCGATATCGTCGCCGACGCGACAGCGCAGGCCGTGGCCGATCGGCTTCGCCGCGTGCTCGGCGATCTCCTCGCGACACCGGACCGTACCGCGGCCGATACCGCGCTGCTGTTCGACGCCGAATTGGACGACCCGATCACCAGGTCCCGGTACTGGCGCACCGCATTGGCGGGCCTGCCCGATCGGCTGGAGCTGCCAACGCAGCGGCCGCGCATCGCGGTGCGGTCCGATGTCCGTGGGCGGGTGGAGTTCTCGGTGCCGAACGAGGTGCACCTGGGTTTACGACGGCTTGCGCGCACGGCGGACGTGACATGGTCCGCGGTGGTGCGCACGGCATTGGCGGTAGTGCTCGCGCGACTATCAGGCGCCGACGACATCGCGATCGGGACACCGATGCCGGGCGGCCACCGAGCCGAGCTGGTACTGCGTACCCGCGTGGATCGGTGCGCTCGCTTCGTCGACCTCCTACCGGACGCGCACCAGGATGAACTGCAAGGTTTGGCGCACGCCGGTATTCCATTCGACGAGTTGGTCGATCTGCTGGGAGCGCGGCGGTCGCCGGGTCGGCATCCCCTGTTCCAGGTGGCGCTGTCGTTCGAGAGTCCGTCGGATGCGGTCGGGGATCTGGCACTGGCCATCTCGGCCGCCGATGGTGACTCGGCCCAGATGCGCGGCGAGATGTCTTTCGTGCGTGATCTTTTCGATGACGGTACAGCGGAAATGTTTGCCCGGCGGTTCGTTCGGGTGCTGGCGGCGATCGTGGACCAGCCCACGGCGCGGGTGAGCGATCTGCCGCTGTTGGCCGACGACGAGTACAAGTGGCTGACCCGGATGGATGGCGGCGCCCCGGTTGCCGTCGGGCTGCTGCCGGATCTGCTGGCCCGGGGAGTCGATTTCGGGCGTGATCGAGTCGCGGTGCGCGACGCGGGGCGGGCGTTCACCTACGGTGAGCTCGACGAGCTGTCGTCGCGTCTGGCGCGCGTACTGATCGATCGAGGTGTCGCGCCGGAGACGGTGGTGGCGCTGGCGATGCGACGTTCGTACGAGATGATCGCCGCGGTATGGGCGGTTGCCAAGGCGGGTGGCGCGTATCTGCCGATCGATCCGACCTATCCGGTGGACCGGGTGCGGCACATGGTGGCCGATTCCGGTGCGGTGGTGGGCATTACGGTCGCTCGGCAGGCCGGTCTACCCGACGCGGTGGACTGGCTGGTGTTCGATGATCCTGCCGTGCTCGCTCGCTGCGCCGCCCACTCGGCGGCCGCGGTGACCGACGCGGACCGTCGTGCGCCGCTGCGCATGTCGCATCCGGCCTATGTGATCTACACGTCGGGGTCGACGGGATTACCCAAGGGGGTCGCGGTCACCCACGCCGGGCTCGGCGGACTCATCGGCCACACCGTCGACATGCTCGGACTCGGGCCGGAACATCGGATGCTGCATGTGTGTTCGCCGAGTTTCGACCAATCGGTCGAGGAGTGGTCCAGCGCCTTCTACAGCGGCGCCACCCTGGTGATCGCCGCACCGGAGATCGTCGGCGGCACCGAACTGCATGACCTGCTGTGCGGCGAACGGGTGACGCATACGATCATCACCCCGGCGCTGCTCGGCACTGTCGATCCTTCCGGCCTGGACAACTTGGAGGTGGTGTCGGCAGGTGGCGAGGCCACCACTCCCGAACTGCTGGCCAGGTGGCAGCCGGGTCGCCGCTTCATCAACGGATACGGTCCGACCGAGGCGACGATCGGCGCCACCTATACGACTCTGCTTGCGGGACAACGGGTCACGATCGGCCGTCCGGTACCCGGCGGGTGGGCGGCGGTGCTCGATGAGCGGTTGCACCCGGTGCCCCCTGGTGTCACCGGTGAGCTGTATCTGGCGGGCCCGGCACTCGCGCGCGGCTATCACGGGCGTTCCGGCTCGACGTCGGAACGTTTCGTCGCGAATCCGTGGGGTGCGCCGGGCGACCGGATGTACCGGACCGGCGATCTGGTCCGATGGGTCGAGGTACCGGATGCCGCAGCTACCGGCTGGGAGTTGGAGTACCTGGGCCGCACGGACTTCCAGGTCAAGATCCGTGGCTTCCGCATCGAGCTCGGGGAGATCGACGCGGTGCTCGCCGCACACCCCGACGTGGACTACGTGGTGACCCTGGGGCGCGAAAACCCCAGCGGGGCCACGATTCTGGTGTCGTATGTGATGGGCCGGGCGCTGGATCCGGATCAACTGGTGCGGTGGGCAGCACGGAGCCTGCCGTCGCATATGGTCCCCGTGTCGGTCGTGGTGCTCGACGAGGTCCCGTTGACCGCGGTCGGCAAGCTCGACCGAAATGCCCTCCCCGAACCACAGTTCGCGGCGCGCACCTACCGGGAACCGTCGACGGTAACGGAGCGGGCCGTAGCCGACGTCTTCGCCGAAGTGCTCGGCATCGAGCGGATCGGCGCCGACGACAATTTCTTCGAGCTGGGCGGCAATTCGCTGCTCGCCACGCGGGTGACAGCTCGCCTCGGCATGGCGGTGGATGCCCGGGTTCCGGTGCGTGTGCTGTTCACGGCGCCCACCGTTGCGGGTTGTGCGCGGGAGGTGGCGCAGCTCACCGGTTCCGGGAGTCGCCGCGCCCTGGTGGCAGGCCGACGGCCGGACCGTATTCCGCTGTCGCCTGCACAGCGGCGGATGTGGTTTCTCAACAGGTTCGATACCGAGTCGACCGCCTACAACATTCCTGTCGCGATCCGCTTGACGGGCGATCTGGATATCGCTGCGCTGGGCCAGGCCTTCACCGATGTCGTCGTGCGACATGAGATCCTGCGGACCGTGTATCCGCAGCCGGGGGTGGGTGACTCGGGTGCAGCAGATCCGGTGCAGGTCATCCTGGCGCCCGGACACTCCGACGTGCCGCGGCTGGAGGTCCGGACCGTCGGTGCCGCCGAGGTGGAATCGGCTGTACTGGAACTGGTTTCGACGACTTTCGACGTGACTGCCGAGGTGCCCGTCCGCGCCGTGCTGTTCCGGGTCGCGGACGGCGAATTCGTGCTGGCCATGGTCGTCGATCACATCTCGGGTGATGGCTACTCCGGTGGTCCGCTTACTCGTGATCTGGCGTCGGCATACGCGGCTCGTGCGCTGGGGCAGGCCCCGGATTGGTCGCCGCTGGCCGTGCAGTACGCGGATTACACGGTGTGGCAGCGTGCGTTGCTCGGCACCGAGGACCAGCCGGGGTCGATGGCGGCCGAGCAGATCGCCTACTGGCGGTGGGCCCTTGCCGACCTGCCGGATCAGCTGGAGTTGCCGAGAGATCGGCCGCGTCCGGCGGTGCAGTCGTTCGCGGGCGGCCGAGTGGAGCTGCGCATCGATGCGCGTGCGCATGCGGCGCTGGCGGGGTTGGCACGGGCCGAGGGCGCGACGCTGTTCATGGTTGTGCATACCGCGTTGGCAGTGCTGCTGGCCCGATTGTCGGGCACCGACGATATTGCGATCGGTACACCGATAGCGGGTCGGGGCGAGGCGGTACTGGACGATCTGATCGGTATGTTCGTCAACACCCTGGTGTTCCGTGCCCGGGTGGATGCGGGTGTGGGTTTCACGGAGTTGCTTGCGCGGCAACGTGATATCGACGTCCAAGCGTTCGCCCATGCCGATGTGCCGTTCGAGCGGTTGGTCGAAGTGCTGAATCCGGTGCGCTCGACGGCGCGACACCCGCTGTTCCAGGTGGGGCTGTCGTTCCAGAATCTGGCCCCGGCCAGGATGGAGTTGCCGGGCTTGACCGTCGCGGAGTTGGCAACGGATCGACAGCTGTCGCAGTTCGATCTGCATGTGATCGTGGCCGACAGCTACGACGAGGACGGTGTGCCGACGGGTATCGGCGGCTTCTTCACCTACGCCACGGACCTGTTCGACGAGTCGACGGTGCAGAGTTTCGTGGAGCGGTTCGTGCGGGTGCTGGATGCCGTGATCGCGGATCCGCAGGTACCGGTCGGTGCGATCGATCTGCTCGCGGCCGAAGAAAGTGCACGGATCCTGACGGCGTGGAACGACACCGCGCACCAGCTGAATACGGCCACCACACTGGTGGTGTTGCTGGACGAGACGGTCGCTGCCACACCAGAGTCCACGGCACTGGTCGCTGCCGATGGCACTCGGATCACCTACGGTGAACTGGATGGACGCGTGAACAAGGTTGCGCGGTACTTGATTTCATTGGGTGTGGGCCCGGAGTCGCGGGTGGCGTTGGCTATTCGGCGTTCGGTGGATCTGGTCGTCGCGATGTATGCGGTGAGCAAGGCCGGTGGTGCGTACGTGCCGGTCGATCCGGATCAACCCGCGCAGCGGACCGACTACATTCTGGGGACGGCGGCACCGGTTTGTGTGCTGACGAATGCCGATGCGGGTTTCGGGACCTCCGCTGCGCCGGTGGTGCTGCTGGATCGACTGGACCTGTCCGCGGTGGACGCGGCCCCGATCACCGACGGAGAGCGGATTGCGCCGCTGCGCGCCGAGCACGCGGCTTATGTGATCTTCACGTCGGGTTCCACGGGTCGCCCAAAGGGTGTCGCGGTCTCACACGGTGCGATTGTCAATCAGTTGGTCTGGAAGACAGCGCAATTCGGTTTGACTGTCGATGACGCGGTGTTGTTGAAGACGGCGGCGACATTCGATTTGTCGGTGTGGGAATTCTGGTCGGCCGCGGTCTGCGGCGGCCGCCTGGTGATCGCTGCGCCGGATGGCCACCGCGACCCGGCGTACCTGAACGAACTGATGACACGTGCGGGCGTGACCACGCTGCACGCGGTGCCGTCGATGCTGGACGCATTGCTGACGGGTCGGCTGCCGGACTCGTTGCGCCGGGTGCTGGCCATCGGCGAGACCCTGCCTGCCGCGCTGGCGCGCCGGTTCGCGGCGGCGGCGCCCGAGGCGTCGCTGCACAACCTGTACGGCCCGACCGAGGCGGCGGTGTCGATCACCAGCCATCAGGTGGGCCGGTTCGATGAACCGGTCGTGCCGATCGGCGGGCCGGCGTGGAACAGTCAGGTGTACGTGCTGGATTCGCGGTTGCGGCCGGTTCCGGTCGGCGTCGCGGGTGAGTTGTACTTGGCCGGAGTGCAGTTGGCGCGGGGCTACTTCGGTCGCGCTGACCTGACGGCGGATCGTTTCGTCGCCAACCCGTTTCAGCCGGGTGCCCGGATGTATCGCACCGGTGATCTGGTGGCATGGAATGCCGACGGCGAACTCGACTATCGGGGCCGTACCGATTTCCAGGTGAAGATTCGTGGCTTCCGAATCGAACTCGGCGAGATCGACGCGGTACTGGCCGCCCATGCGGAAGTGGATTTCGCCGTCACGGTCGGCAGGGAGAATTCCGCTGGGGCAACGGTTCTGGTGTCGTACGTAGTGGCCGCCCCGGACCGGATGATCGAGCCAGATCGGCTGATCCACTGGGCCGCGCGGACCTTGCCGTCGCATATGGTGCCCGCAGCGATCGTGGTCCTCGACGACGTCCCGTTGACCCAGGTCGGCAAACTCGACCGCGCGGCGCTGCCGGAACCGGAACTCGGGACCCGCGCCTACCGCGCACCGACGACAGCGCTGCAGACCATGGTCTGCGAGATTTTCGCGGATGTACTGTGTCTCGATCGCATCGGATTGGATGACAACTTCTTCGAACTCGGCGGAAATTCGCTGATCGCGACCAAGCTGACGGCTCGGTTGAGCGAGGCGGTGGCCCAAACGATTCCGGTGATGTGGGCGTTCACCGCCCCCACCCCGGCGGGCATCGTCGCGGAGTTGCGTGCGCGCGGCGCAGAGGGTGCCGGTGCCGACGCGGCATTCGATGTGCTGTTGCCGCTGCGGACCTCTGGCACCGCTGAGCCGCTGTTCTGCATCCATCCGATCGGGGGCATCGCGTGGTCGTTCGCCGGGCTGGCAGCCCACCTCGATGCGGATCGGCCCATCTACGGACTGCAGTCACCCGCACTGGGTTCGGCGGCCCCACTGCCGGATTCGATCGAGGATTGGGCGCGGCTATACGTCAAACACATTCGTGCGGTGCAACCGGCGGGTCCCTACCACCTGCTCGGCTGGTCACTCGGCGGTGTGCTCGCGCATGCCATGGCCGTCCAACTCCAGGACGAGGGCGCGCAGGTGGCGCTGCTGGGCATGATGGACAGTCGACTACTCGACACCGCCGCCGAATCCACTCTCGCGGGGATCGAGGTAACGGCGCCGGAACTGCTCGGTGGACTGCTCGGCGATCAGGCCGCGGAATTCGGCCTGGACGAAACCGTGGAGTTGACCCAGCTGGCACAGCGGTTGAGCACGCTCCCCGAGCCGTTCGCATCCTTCGGGGCCGCGCGGATCGAACGGGTCGTGAGCGCAGCTATCGGTTCGGCGGCTCTCAGCGCGGCATATCGTGCGCGTTCCTTCGACGGGGACGTCGTCTACTTCACCGCTGCCCACGACGATCCGACGGGCTCCGTCGGCGCCGCGACCTGGATGGCCGCAGTGGCGGGTTCCGTGCACAACCATCCGATTGCCACGACGCACTGGCGGATGACCACCGATGCGGCGCTCCGGCGTATCGCGGAGGTCCTGCACGAGTGGTTGTGACGCGAGAACCACCCTCCTGCGGCCTGGGCGCAATGCGCGTACGCTTAGTTGCCTACACCTATCAGCCGGGTATGCCACCGGGTTGCCAGGAGGTGGAAATGCTCAGCGCCACCGAGCAGTTCAGCAGGGAACGCGCCCCGTGCGGGAAACTGAGGGCCGGGGCTCGCCACCGCGAAGACGACGATGCGGGCCTGATCATCGACGATCTGCGTTACGACTGTGGCTGCTGCCGGATTCGGCATGAATTCCATGACGGCAGCGTTCGGATCAGAATCGTCCGCCATAACGGCAAGGTCCTGATGGACGAACGCAGCGCCGACTTCGAGGCCTGACGGACGACACCCGGGTGGTGCCACCATGACCGCTTTTCACGACGTCGTGATCGTCGGCGGGGGCGGCGCGGGCCTGCGTGCGGCCATCGCCATCGCCGAACACAGCCCACGGTTGAGTATCGCGATCGTTTCCAAGGTCTATCCGATGCGCAGCCACACCGTCTCCGCCGAGGGTGGCGCCGCCGCAGTCGCCGGTCGCGGCGACAGCCTCGACGAGCACGCATACGACACGGTCTCCGGCAGCGATTGGCTCTGCGACCAAGACGCCGTCGAGGCCTTCGTCGAGGAAGCACCGCGGGAGCTGCTCCAGCTGGAGCATTGGGGCTGCCCGTGGAGCCGCCGGACGGACGGGCACATCGCGGTACGGGCATTCGGCGGCATGACGAACAACCGCACCTGGTTCGCAGCCGATAAGACCGGTTTTCACTTGCTGCACACCCTGTTCCAGACCGCATTGTCCTATCAGGACATCGTCAGGTACGACGAGTGGTTCGCCACCACATTGCTCGTCGACGACGGCAAGGTGTGCGGCGTCGTAGCCATAGAACTGGCCACCGGACGCGTCGAAACCATTCTCGCCAGCGCTGTCATCATGTGCACCGGTGGCTGCGGCCGGGTGTATCCGTTCACCACCAACGCCAATATCAACACCGGCGACGGTATGGCGTTGGCCTACCGGGCAGGCGCGCCGCTCAAGGACATGGAGTTCGTCCAATACCACCCGACCGGCCTTCCGTTCACGGGCATCTTGATCACCGAGGCAGCGCGCGCGGAGGGCGGCTGGCTGCTCAACAAGGACGGTTACCGATACTTGCAGGATTACGACCTCGGGACGCCATCACCGGCACCGGTGATGCGAAGCATGGAGCTCGGGCCACGCGACCGGCTTTCGCAGGCCTTCGTGCACGAACTCGATAAGGGCCGGACCGTCGGCACACCGTACGGACACGTCGTCCACCTCGACATCCGCCACCTCGGTGCGGATCTCATCGACACGAAACTGCCGTTCGTGCGCGAGCTGTGCTCGAAGTACCAGAACATCGACCCGGTCCGGGAGCTGATCCCGGTACGCCCCGTCGTCCACTACATGATGGGCGGCATCCATACCGACATCCATGGCGCGACACCCATGGAGGGCCTGTACGCCGTCGGAGAGGTCGCCTGCGTCAGTATCAACGGCGCCAACCGGCTCGGGTCGAACTCCCTGCCCGAGTTGCTGGTCTTCGGTGCGCGAGCCGGTCGTTCCGCCGCCGAGTACGCGAGCTCGGCCACGGCCCGCGGGACGTCGGCGGTCCTGGCGCTGGGCCGCGCCGAACAGGAGCGCCTGGAACAGGACCTTGCGCGACACGCCGAGGGATCCGAACGCATCGCGCACATCCGCACCGAGATGCAGACGACGATGGAGACCAGTGCCGGGATCTACCGGGATGGCGACTCCCTCGCCGAGGCGGCCGACAAGTTGCGCGAGCTTCGCGATCGGTTCGGCAGCGCTTGCCTCGATGACCACAGCCGGGCGTTCAACACCGAACTGGTGGCGGTGCTGGAGCTGTCGTGCATGCTCGATGTGGCGGAATGCATCATTGCCTGCGCGCTGGCGCGGGAGGAATCCCGGGGCGCGCACCAACGGACCGATTTTCCCGCCAGGAACGACCAGCGATTCCTGGCCCATTCGGTGATCCATCGGCAGCCGGACGGCTCGAGCCGTATCTCGTACCTCCCGGTAACGATTACTCGCTGGCCTCCCGGCGAACGCGTATACGGGAGGTGATGGCGATGGTAGACCGGATAACCCTGCAGGTCGCGCGCTACCGACCGGATCGAGAGGACGAACCGGTATTGCAGTCGTACGAGGTTCCGCTGCGCAAGGAATGGACGGTGCTCGACGGCCTCAACTACATCAAGGATTACCTCGACGGAACAGTGTCCTACCGGTGGTCCTGCCGGATGGGCATCTGCGGTAGCTGCGGCATGACCGTCAACGGCGAGCCACAACTGAGCTGCGCCACTTTCCTGACCGACTACGCGCCGGGGCCGGTGCGGATCGAGCCATTACGCAACTTCCCGGTGATCCGGGATCTCGTCATAGAGATCAGCGACTTCATGCACAAGCTGACCGAGGTCAAGCCATGGCTGATCAGGGAGGAACAGCGGCCACTCGAAGACGGTGAGTACCTGCAAACACCGTCCGAAATGGACGACTACAAGAAGTACAGCATGTGTATCAACTGTATGCTCTGCTACTCGGCCTGTCCCGTCTACGCGCTCGAGCCCGTGTTTCTCGGTCCGGCGGCGATCGCGCTGGCCCAACGCTACAACCTCGATTCGCGCGATGAGGGAGCCGGAGATCGGCGGGACGTTCTCGCGTCCGCCGAGGGCGTCTGGTCCTGCACCTTTGTCGGCGAGTGCACCACCGCCTGCCCCAAGGGGGTAGACCCGGCCGGCGCGATCCAACGCTACAAACTGACCGAGGCGACGCAATCGCTCCGAGATTTCCTCATGCCTTGGCGGGCACGATGACCACGACACCCCGGTTGTACCGAAAGCCGATCTCCACGTTCTGGTGGATGCGACGCCGCTCATACCTGATCTTCGTCCTGCGCGAACTCAGCAGCGTGTTCGTCGCCTGGTTCGTGGTATACCTCCTGCTTCTGGTCAACGCGGTCAGTTCCGGAAGCGAGCAGTACCAACGGTTTCTGAACTGGAGCGCCGGCCCGGGGGTGGTCGCGCTGAACATGATCGCCCTGCTGTTCGTGCTTCTGCACACGGTCACCTGGTTCAACCTTGCGCCCAAGGCGATGGTGGTGCGTGTGCGGAACCGGCGCATCGCACCGGTCGTGATCCTTGGGCTGCACTACCTGCTGTGGGGTCTGCTGACGGCGACCGTGCTTTTGGTGGTGCTGCGATGACGAAACGGAAGTCCGTGGAACCGTTGGGGTGGCTGCTGTTCAGCGCCGGCGGGATGGCGGCTGCACTGCTCATACCGGTGCTGCTGTTCCTGTTCGGCCTCGCCTTCCCACTGGGCTGGCTTCCCGCGCCCGACCACGCATACCTGCTCTCGGTGTTGCGCAATCCTGTCACCCGGCTGGTCCTTTTCGGACTCTGTGTGCTGGCGCTATTCCATTGGGCACACCGCTTCCGGTACATGCTGTACGACGGCTTGCGGCTCGAGCGGTTCAGCGCGTTGATCATCCTGGCCTGCTACGGCGCCGCCGTCATCGGCTCGGGAACGGCCGCTTATATCCTGCTTCGCGTCTAGCACGCGGGATGCGTTGGTAGGAGGCGTGGTCCTGAATTCGGTGGCCAGTCAGTGGCCGTGGCCGTGCCCCTCGCCGACTGAACCGCCAGTGGGAGTGGTCGCACTGGTTGTTCTGGAATCTGGACGAATTTATCTCTGATCGCATCGAAATATCCCAGTTCAGGCCCTGTTCTTGTCGTGTATGACGTACGTCGTGAACGGCTTTCGGCGACAGCCGGGGTTGATAATCGCGATGTCCGGATGCTGATCATCGTCGGTCGAGTGATCCGCATCCTCGGCGCGGAATACGGAAGGGACGCAATGACAGTGGCGAATGTGGCGGGCGGCCCGGCTGTGGCAGCCGCGGAAGGCCTCGCACCGAACAGCAAGCACCTCTCGAGTCTCGAGTTTCTCTGGTACATCCCCAATCAGGTGACGCCGGGACACCGTGGCGACGCCGTCACGGTTGACCACAACAGCTTGGAAACCCTGAGCGCCCAGGCGAAGGCGCTCGAGGACCACGGCTGGAAGGGGGCATTGATCGGCACCGGTTGGGGTCGCCCGGATACGGTCACCGTCGCCACCGCCCTTGCCGCTAGGACGACGACATTCGAGCCACTCATCGCGATCCGTCCCGGCTACTGGCGACCTGCGAACTTCGCGTCCGCCGCGGCGAGTCTCGACCATCTGTCCGGTGGTCGGGTCCGCGTCAACATCGTGTCCGGGAAGGACAACCTCGGAGCGTACGGCGAGACCGAAAGCGATCAGGCACACCGTTATTCCCGCACCAGAGAGTTCATTCAGCTCGTCCGCAAGCTGTGGACCGAGGAGAATGTCACCTACCGTGGTGAGCACTACCAGGTAACCGATTCCACTGTGGCGCCGCGGATTACGCCACGCGGAGACCGGCTCCATCCGACGCTCTATTTCGGCGGCGCGTCCGAAGCCGCCGAGCGGGTTGCGGCGACCGAGGCAGACGTCCAACTATTCTGGGGTGAGCCGCTCGAGGGGGTGCGAGAAAGGATCGAGCGCTTGCGGTCGCTGAGCGAGGAACTCGGTCGGGAGCACGCGCCACTGGAGTTCGGTCTGCGGATCACCACGTTCGTTCGGGACACAACTGAGCAAGCCTGGGCCGAGGCGGAGGCGAAGGTGGCGGAGATGGCCGAAAACCAGGGTGCACCTGCGCAGAACCCGCACCGGCAGACCGCGGTGGGACAGCAGCGACTTCTCGACCTGGCCGCCCGCGGCGACGTACTCGACGACAACCTGTACACCGCACCGGGCAAATTCGGTGGCGGTGGCGCGGGCACCACCTGGCTTGTCGGCTCGCCTGATGATGTCGCCGAGTCGCTGCGCAAATACCGCGACCTCGGCATCACCCACTTCGTCCTCTCCGACACTCCGTACCTGCCGGAGATCGAGCGTCAGGGCAATCAGCTGCTGCCGTTGCTGCGCGAATGAGCGCGCAGGCACCCACTATCCGGTCGTCATCCAGCTATTCGGCCTCAGAGCCTGAGGCCGGTTCCGTGTACGCCGTGCTCCTCGATGAGTGCGAGTTCTTCGTCGGTGAGTGCTGGGAAGTCCAGTGCCGCGATGTTGTGGTCGAGTTGTTCGGTGGAACTCGCACCGATCAGCGCCGAGGTGATCTCCGGTCGCCGCAGCACCCATTGCAGCGCCAGCTGGGCGAGTGACTGGCCGCGGGCCGCGGCGATCTTGTTGAGCTCGGATGTGCGCTGCCGGTAGCTGTCATCGATTACATCCGGTGACAAGAAGCTGCTGTTCTGCGCCCGTGCGCCCGCGGGAATCGTCTCGAGGTACTTGTCGGTCAGCAGGCCCTGGGCGAGGGGTGAGTAGACGATCAGGCCGAACCCGTCCTGGCGGGCGGTGTCCAGGAGTCCGTTCTGTTCTGGTCGCCGGTCGTAGATCGAGTAGCGGGCCTGGTGAACGAGCAGTGGGACACCCGCCTGCCGGAGCAGGCCGACAGCTTCATGGGTCCGATCGGGCAGGTAGTTGGAGATGCCGATGTACAGAGCTTTGCCCTGCTGCACTGCGCTGACCAGTGCGCCGACCGACTCCTCCAACGGTGTGCTGAGGTCGGGGCGGTGGTGGTAGAAGATGTCGACGTAATCGGTGCCGAGGTCGCGCAGACTGTGTTCGAGCGAGGTGAGGATCGACTTGCGTGATCCGCCCCTGAGGTAGGGGCTCGGGCCGATCGGGTTGCCCGCCTTGGTCGACAGGATGAGCTCGTCACGGTAGGGGGCGAGGTCCTTGGCGAGCACCGCACCGAAATTCTTCTGGGCGGCGCGGTGCGGGGGCCCGTAGCGGTCGGCGTTGTCGAAGTGTGTGATGCCCAGGTCGAACGCGTGCAGGATGATCTCCCGCTGGGTCGCGAACGCGTAGTCGGTACCGAACTTCTGCCACAGGCCGAACGAGAAGGCGGGCAGATCGAGGCCCGAGTTACCGCTGCGGCGATACGGGACCTTCTCGTAGCGATTCTGCGCGGCGGCGTAGGTCAGATCGAAGGGGCTGGAGGCCATCGGTGTTATTTCTTCCGTCCGGATCGTTGGTTCGGTGGGCAGTGGTCAGAACAGGCCGGTAGTCGGTGGTTCCTCGCCGGTGAGGTGATATGCCCCCGCGACTGCATACTTCCACTGTCGCGGGTTGTGATTGGCGGCGGTGCGCGCGTTGCGCCAGTGCCGGTCGAAGCCGAGATCGCGGTTGGTAATGGAGCCGCCCCCGACGTCGAAGAGCAACTCGGCCGCCTTCAGCGCGGACTCGATGGCGACCGCACCCGCTTGCGCGATGTGCACCGCGGCAGCGGCACCGGGGTCGCGCGCGGCGGGTGCGGTGTGACCCCGGACGTCCTCTAGTGTTTCGGCCGCCAACAACACGACGGCTCGTGCTGCCTGCGCACGTGCGGCGATCTCGCCGACCGTCTGCCGCACGTAGGGATCCTCGACGCTCTTGTTCGCGGAACTGTGCTTGATCGGCCGGGCCTTCTCCCGGACGTACCAGACCGCGTCGTCGAGAGCTCGCGCGGCCACGCCGGCCTGCACCGCCGCGAGATACAGCTGTGCGAAGGAGCCGGTCCACGGATTGTCCGGCTGGCTCGCACCGAGGCTGGTCACCTCGTCATCGGATACCCGCACGTCGGTGAAACGTGTTGTGCCACTGGCTGTGAGACGCTGGCCGACGGCATCGAAATCGTCGAGTCGCTCGACGCCCGCACGGTCGACGGGCACGGTGAAGCGCACCACCGTACCGTCTTCGGCAAGCGCCTGTGTGGAGAACCAGGACGCATAGAGGCCACCGGTCGAGTAGTATTTCTCGCCGTTGACCACCCAGGCGGCACCTTCGCGCCGGGCCGTGGCGTTGATCTGTCCGCTCGCGCCTCCGGTGCGCTCGTTCGCGGTTCCCGCGAACAGGTCCCGGTTTCGCAGTCGCGTCAGGATGCGAGCGCGGTGCGGCAGATCGGCTCGGCCCGCCACCTGATCGGCGATCAGGAAGGTGCTGCGCAGTGCCTGCGCCACACTGGAATCGGCGCGTGCCACGTCGATCACCACATCGGTCACCGCACGCAACGAGCCACCGGCGCCGCCGTCCTGCTTCGCGATTCCGGCCAGCGCGATTCCGGCGTCCGCGAGCGCGCGGACCTCGGCGAAGGCGTAGTCACGCGTCTGCTCCCGTGCCGTGGCGGTGTCGCCGAGTCGCCGCAGGACCGGGCTGATCGCGGCGCGAATGCCCACCACGGTGAGCCCGGAATCCGCTGTCGCCGCGAGCGATCCGCGTTCGACATGTAGGGCGGTCATACTGACAATCCTCCGACCGTGTTCATGGTGGATGCGTTGAGCAACAGCCGGGGTCGGCTCATGATGTTCGGCATCTCGATCAGGAACCGTAGAATGGTTCTCCCGCAACCGATTCCGACGCCCGTCCGTCTACGCCGACGGGGATATCGCCTTCGAGGGTGACCCGGTACAGGACGCGGTCGTGGCCGAGATGTCCGGCGTCGGAGATGGCCAGATGTGCGGTGGCGCGATTGTCCCAGAACGCGACGCTGCCCGGCTGCCAACGGAATCGGACGGTGTATTCGGTGCGGGTCGCCTCCTCCCAGAGGGCGTCGAGGATATGAGAGCTCAGGCGCGGTCCGAGTCCGCGCAGGTTCTTCAGCTTGCGAGTGAACCCCGGGCTGACGAACAGCGCTCGCTCGCCGGTCTCCGGATGCACCCGAACGACCGGGTGGAAGGTGCGCAGTGGGTTACGTGCGATCAGCTCGGTCCGCGTGCTGCCCTGCGTCCCGCGGTTCTCGAAGGTGTGCTCGGCATCCAGGATGTCGACGAAATCGCGCACCTCGGCGGGCAGATTCTCGTAGGCGGCAACAAGATTGGTCCACGCGGTGTCGCCGCCGTACGGCGGGAGCGTGTCCGCGCGCAGGATCGAGAACGCGGGCGGATTGACCAGCGCGGTGACATCGGTGTGCCAGCTGCTGTCGTAGGAGGTGCGCTTGCGGCCGTTCCGTTCGGCGTAACGCCTGCTGTCGATCGGCAGGATCTCCGGGAACCCCTCCGGCGGACTCTCCTCGTACGGATGCGCCGGTGTGACTTTTCCGAAACGGCGTGCGAAAGCGATCTGCTCGGCATGGCCGATCGATTGATCGCGGAAGAATACGACCTTCCATTGCAGGAGGGCTCGACGAATGTCGGCTATCACCTGGTCGGACAGTTCGCTCGCCAGATCGACCCCCGCGATCTCGGCGCCGGTGTAGCCCGACTGGGGTAGTACGGTAATGGTCGATTCGGACGAAATCGGCTGTGTTGCAGTGCTTGTCATCGGTACCACCACTGGTTCGCTCGTGGGGAAGAATTCCAGGTCAGGCTATTCCTGGCAGCGGGGCAATCCACGAGTTTGGATCGGCAAGATTGCTTGCAACCTCGGTGTAGCTGTACTTCAACGTCGGCCTGGGCGACCCGGCCCGCCGGGCTCGCCGCTGACGTGTCCGCGTTGCTTTACGAAAACTGAACGATTCTCGAAGCACAGCTTGGTTGTTCCGGCCCTTCCGGCTGTGCAGACTTCACGGTGGATCGCGGGTGCGGTCATGGTTCGTCGAGCGGTGAAGGGAGCGGTGTATGAACATTCGGTCCTCGATATGCGGCCGCTCGGTGTCTCGGCGTGCTGTTCGGGCTGCCGCCCGCTGTTGTCGCTGAGCGCAGCTCGCCCGCCGCCGTGGCCGCACGTGCCCGCCGCGGGACGGTCGTCATGGTCGGTGTCCATTCGTACTGTGCGCCAGCGGCGTCGGTCATTCTTCAGGAGTCTCAGGTGCCAAGCAGATTTTCGAAGGCGACGCTTCTCGTTGTCGCCGCCCTCGTCGCCGGGGTGCTGACCGGATGCTCGGCATCCGGTAACCGCGTTGCGCCGGGCGACGACACCGGCCCGCCGGTTTCCGGTGGCACATTGCGCTTCGCGGTGCTCGACGCGCCGGCGAACCTCGATCCGCACTCGGGCAGTTCGTATCCGGAATCGTTGATCACCAGCAATATCACCGACAAGCTGACCTATCAGAATCCCGCGACCGGTGATATCGAACCGTGGCTGGCGAAGTCGTGGGATATCAATCCGGGACTGACCGAGTTCACCTTTCATCTGCGCGATGACGTGACCTTCAGCGATGGCACCAGATTCACCGCCGATTCGGTCAAGGAAAATTTCGACCTGCTCGGCCTGGGCAACAAGCAGCTCGGCATCGTGCCGGTCACTGCGTACTGGGTGGGCTACGTCGGTACGGATGTGCTCGACCCGACGACCGTAAAGGTCACCTTCAACCGCGCGAATGCCGGTTTCCTGCAGGCACTTTCGCTGTACTTCTCCGGCATCCTCGGGCATTCGACGCTGCAGCTGCCCAAGGAACAGCGCAGTCTCGCGCAGAACCTGGTGACGACCGGTCCGTTCACCGTCGCCGAGCACATCTATCAGCAGAAGACGGTGCTGAAGAAGCGTCCGGGCTACAACTGGGCGCCCGCCAGCCGCAAACACAATGGCGAGGCCTACCTCGATACGGTGGAGATCTCGGTGATCCCGGAGGCGGGTGTGCGGACCGGCGCACTGCGCGCGGGCAAGGTGGACGCGATCCTCGATGTGAACAACACCGATGAGGCACCGCTGACCCGCGAGGGCTATCGCATTGTGCCGCAGCTGATCCCGGGCCGCGATATCGCCTTGGACCTCAAGACCGATTTGTTCCCGACCAACGACCACGCGGTCCGGGAGGCGGTGAAGTTGGGCTGGAACCGGGAGGCGTTGGCCAAAACGGTGCTGACGCCGAGCTATAAGGTCTCGAGCTCGGTGCTCTCCTCGCGGGTCCCCGGCTACGTCGACTTCTCCAAGGATCTGCAGCAGGACCAGCAGCAGGCCGAGCGGATCCTGGACGCCGCGGGCTGGAAGAAGGCCGCGGATGGGATCCGCGTCGATAAGGACGGGCGCAGGCTCGAACTCGCGCTGCTCGGCATCAACAACTTGGTCAACAACAAGCCCGCCTACGAATTGATTCAGCAGGACCTGCGCAAGATCGGCATCGACCTGAAGCTGAACGTGCTGCCGATCCCGGATTACACTGCGGCCTCGACCCAGCAGCAGCGCTGGAATATCCAGGTGGCCAACCAGAGTCGCGCCGATGTGGCGGTGCTGGAGCAGGTGTATTCACCGCAGTTCACCAATATGTCGAAGCTGGCCCAGGGCGATCCGATCTATCAGCAGGCGATCGACACGCTGAGTGCGGTGAGCAAGACCTTGGACAAGGACCAGCGCGCCAAGGCCGCCGAGGCGGCGCAGCGGTTCCTGCTCGACGAGCAGGTGCTGACCGTACCGGTCTACAACCCGGCGCAGGTGACCGCGGCCAGTCCCAAGGTGCACAACGTCGGGTATGAGGCGCAGTCGCGGAATGTCTTCTACGACACCTGGATCGAGTCGAGGTAGCCCGATGGCGCGGTATGTGCTCGCCAAGCTCGGACAGGCGATTTTCGTGGTCTGGGGTGCGTACACGGTGACCTTCGTGTTGCTGTACGTGCTCCCGTACGACGCCGTCGACCTGCTGTTCGATCCCAATCAGGGCGATCTGGTCACCGAACAGGACAAACAGAACGCACGGGTCTACTACGGACTGGACCACAATTTGGTCGGCCAGTATCTGCACCGGCTGTTCGATGCCGCGCACGGCGACTTCGGCGCGTCCACGCGCACGGGTGAGCAGGTCTGGCCGCTGATCCTGTCGGTGTTGCCGCAGACGGCGCTGCTAGCCGGATTCGCGCTGGTGCTCGCGGTGTTCATCGCCTTCGCGGTGGCGCTGACGGCGGGCTACACCCGCACCAGGTGGTTGGCCGATCTGGTCGCGACACTGCCGGCCGCGGGTGTATCGGTTCCGGTGTTTCTGGTGGGACTCGCTGTGCTGCAGGTGTTCTCGTTCCAGCTGGGCTGGTTCCCGCCGACCGGCAACGACGGGTTCGCCGCCCTGGTCCTGCCCGCCGTCACGCTGGCGATCCCGGTGTCGGCGCCGATCGGCCAGTTGCTGATCAAGAACTTCGATGCGGGTCTGCGCGCGGGTTATGTGACGGTATCGCTGGCGAAGGGCGCGACCAGGCTGTGGGTGCTGGTGCGCGACGTGCTCAAGAACGCGGGGTTGCCCGCGCTCACCATCGCCGGTGTCACTTTCGGCAATCTGCTCGCGGGCGCGGTGATCGTCGAAACCATCTTCTCCCGTTCGGGATTGGGGCGGCTCACCGAAACCGCGGTGCGCACCCAGGATGTGCCGCTGGTGCAGGCGGTGGTGGTGTTCGCGGCCATCGTCTTCGTGACCGTGAACTTTTTGGTCGATCTCGTCTATCCGCTGCTGGATCCCCGGCTGCGGACCCGTGTGCGGACAAGGACTTCGGTATGACCGCGATCGATATTCCCGCGCCGGCGATCGACGCGCCCGCACGAACGGCCAACGCGCGTAGCCGGTTGCGTGCGCTGATCACGGCACCTGGTTTGACGATTTCCTGGCTGGTGATCGCCATGGTCCTCGGCTGGGCGCTGGTTCCGTCCTGGTTCACCGATCGGTCGCCGTTCGAGGGGGATTCGGATGCCAGTTTCCGTCCGCCGAGCCTCGGCCACCCGTTCGGCACCGATCGGCTCGGGCGAGATCTGTTGGCGCGCACCATTTATGGGACCTCGACAACCGTGAGCGCGACCCTGCTCGCGGTGGCGCTCGGGTTCGTGATCGGTTCCGCGATCGGGCTGTTCAGCGGCTTCATCGGCGGCCGGGCGGATTCGGTGATCATGCGCTTCGTCGATGTGCTGCTCGCCATTCCTGGTCTGCTGCTGGCCATGACAGTGGTCACGGCCGTCGGCTACGGCACCATGAACGTCGCTGTTGCCGTTGGTATTTCGGCCGTCGCGGCCTTCGCGCGGGTGATGCGCTCGGAGGTGCTCAAGGTGGCAGGCACCGACTATGTCGAGGCCGCTTACGGTTCGGGAGCCGGGTTCGGGCGGGTGCTGGTGCGCCATGTGCTGCCGAATTCGGTCCCCGCGGTGGTGTCACTCGCCGCGCTGGAGTGCGGCGCCGCCGTGTTGGCCGTCGCGGCGCTCGGCTTCCTCGGATACGGTGCGCCGCCGCCGCAACCCGAATGGGGTCTCGCGGTGGCCGAGGGGCGCGACTTCCTGGCCACCTATCCGTGGATCTCGATCATGCCCGGCGTGCTGATCGCGGTAGTCGTGCTGTCCACCAACAGAATCGGCCGAGCGTTAGGGGATTCGTGATGAGTGCCGATGCGGCCTTGCTCCGGATCGAAGATCTCGGCGTCCGGTACCGTTCGCGGCGCGCAGAAGCGGGCCGATATGCGGTCGAGGGGGTATCGCTCGCGGTCGGTCGCGGTGAATTCGTTTCGATCGTCGGCGAATCCGGTTCCGGAAAGAGCACTACCGTGCATGCGGCGCTGCACCTGCTGCCCGCGTCCGCGCGGGTACGCGCGGGTGTGTTGGAACTGAACGGGCACGACACCTCGTCCTGGAGCGATCGTCGGCTGGCCCGGCTGCGCGGGCCGTTCGTCGGATTCGTACCGCAGGACCCTGGCACGTCGCTGAACCCGGTGAAGCGGGTTGGCCTGCAGGTATTGGAGGCGTTGCGGCTGCACCGGCGCATCGCATCCGGACCGGCTCGAGAGCTGGCGTTGGCCAAGCTCGAACTTGCCGGTCTACCGGAGCCCGAACGGGTGTACCGGCAATATCCGCACGAACTGTCGGGCGGTATGAAACAGCGTGTGTTGATCGCCATCGCGCTCGCCAACGATCCCGCGCTGTTGGTCGCGGACGAGCCGACCTCGGCGCTGGATGTGACGGTGCAGAAGGTCATCCTGGATCATCTCGCGCACCTTCGGTCCACGCTCGGCCTCGGTGTCTTGCTGGTGACCCACGATCTGGGCGTGGCCGCTCAACGTTCCGACCGGCTCATCGTGATGCAGCAGGGTCGCATCGTCGAAGAGGGAAGTGCCGCGGCCATTCTCGCCGACCCGCGGGCGGAATACACCCGCAGGCTGGTCGCGGCAGCACCGTCGAGATACAGCGCACGGCTACGGCCATCGGTGGGCGAGACACCTTCGGCGGCAACCGAATCCGGTGACCCACTGCTGCGATTGCGCGGACTGTCCAAGGCCTTCGGGACGAATACCGCGGTGGACGATGTGTCGATCGAGGTGACCGCGGGCAGCACCCATGCCATCGTCGGCGAGTCGGGCGCGGGCAAATCCACGGTCGCGCGGATCGCGGTCGGTCTCACCGTGCCCGACTCGGGCGAGGTGTGGTTCGACGGCAAGCGGGTCAGCGGGTTGTCGCGCAGGCAATTGCGTCCGGTGCGCCGCGAGATCCAGTTCGTCTATCAGAATCCGTACTCCTCCCTGGATCCGAAATTCGATGTCGAGGAGATCATCTCGGAACCACTGGTGGCGTTCGGACTGCTGTCGGGCCGCGAGCAGCGCCGAAATCGGGTGGCCGAACTCCTGGACGCGGTGGCGCTGGAACGCGGCCACCGGCACCGCAAACCCGGTGAATTGTCCGGCGGCCAGCGTCAGCGGGTGGCCATCGCCCGCGCCCTCGCGGCGCGCCCACGGGTGCTCGTCCTCGACGAGGCGGTCTCGGCGCTCGATGTCTCGGTGCAGGCCCAGATCCTGCGATTGCTGGTCGATCTGCAGCACGACCAGGGACTCACCTACTTGTTCATCACCCATGATCTCGGTGTGGTGCGGTTGATCGCCGACGACGTGACGGTGATGCGCGCCGGAAAGGTGGTCGAAAACGGGCCGGTGGCAGCGGTTTTTGCCGAGCCCGCGGCCGAATACACTCGTCGCCTGCTGTCCGCGGTGCCCGGCGCACCGGAACTGGTGGGCGCCTGAGCGCCGCCAAGGCGAACTGCACAGAATCGTTCTGATCGTAAGGATTTCCTCGAACGTTGCCGGTGTCGATGATGAGTACCGGATGCCAGCAGTCGAAGCGAGGGATTCATGTACGACATTCGACGCCTGATCCTGTTGCGCGACCTCGCGGAGCGCACCACTATGACGGCGGTTTCGGAGTTGCACGGCATCACCACCTCGGCCGTGTCGCAGCAGTTGCGGATTCTGGAAGATGAAGTGGGCACGGTGCTCACCCGACGCGAAGGCCGGGTGTTACGGCTCACGCACGCGGGCCGGGTACTGGTCGATTACACGTCGCGGATCATCACGGCGTTGGAGGAGGCCGAGAGCGCGGTGGCCGCGACCGCGGAGGCAGTCACCGGGGTGCTCACCCTGGCCACCTTCCGCACCGCCCAGGCGGGCCTGGCTCTGCCCGCGGCGGCGCGGTTGATGGCGGAGAATCCGGGCCTGCGCGTGCGGGTGGTCGATTTGATGCCGGTGGATTCGGTTCCGGCCGTGCGGCAGCAGGAGGTCGATCTGGCAATCACCTACTCCTATTCGTTCCGCGCTCGTGATCTGCCGCTCGGCCTGTCCTCAGAATTCCTGTTCGGCGATCCGCTCGTGCTGCTCGCACCGCCGGGGCTGCGGGAGCACGCCAGCAAACACGGCCTCACCGCGGTGCGCGACGCCAACTGGATCGCCGCGCGCGATGGTGCGCCGTCCATCGTTTCGGTGATGTACGCCTGTCGAGAGGCCGGATTCGCGCCGCGCATCGAACACCGCAGCGGCAGCTTCGCCGGTATGGCGGAAATCGTCGAACACGGTCTCGGCGTCACCATTGTCCCGGAGATGTCGGTATCCGACGAGCACCGACATCTGATCGCGTGCACTATCACGAACGGTTCGCGCCAGGTCGGAGTGACCTACCGGCAGGCATCACTCGAACGGCCCGCGATCGGCGCGGCCATCCGGGCATTGCGCACCGTTGCGCGCCCGCGGCAATTGGCGTCGTGAATCGAGAAAATCTAAACAATCCGTGTAGGCCGCCTGCCTTGTTCGGCGGTGTGGCTGTTCGGATACTGAAATGCGAAATGGCACAGGGAAGCACGAGGAGTAACAGCCATGACCCGGCGACAGGTGCACCTGAACGTCAACATCCTGAATGCTGGAGTGTTCGGTGGATCCTGGCGGTTCCCCGGCACCGATCCGGCCGCGAGCTTCACCCTCGAGCACTACCTTCGGATCGCGAAGCGCGCCGAGGAGGCGAAGTTCGACGCGATCTTCCTGGCCGACGGCCCGGCGATCCGGGAGGACCTGCGGTTCCGTCCCTTCAACAGCCTGGAGCCGTCGGTGATCCTGGCGGCGGTGGCCGCCGCGACCCGCCATATCGGGCTGATCGCGACGCTGTCGTCCAGCTACAACCACCCCTACGATGTGGCGCGCCGATTCGCGTCACTCGATCTACTCAGCGGTGGGCGCTCCGGTTGGAATGTGGTCACGACAGCGGGCGAGGATGCCGCACGCAACTTCGGCTTCGACGCCGAACCCGAGCACGGCGCGCGCTACGAACGTGCCGCTGAATTCGTGGCGGTGGTGCGCAAGCTCTGGAACAGTTGGGAGCCGGACGCTTTGGTCGGTGACAAGTCCGCACACCGCTTCGCGGACTGGGACAAGATCCATCCGGCCGCGCACCACGGCACGCACTTCGACGTCGCGGGACCGCTGAATGTGCCACGCTCGCCCCAGGGTGAACCGGTGGTGGTGCAGGCGGGGGCGTCCAAGGACGGCCGAGCGCTGGCCGCCAAGGTCGGCGAGGTGATCTTCACCGCGGCGCAGACCGAGGACGAAGCGGGGGAGTACTACCGCGACGTGAAGGCGCGTGCGGTGGTCTTTGGTCGCAGCGCCGACGATGTGCTGGTGCTGCCGGGCCTGTCCACGGTGATCGGTTCGACCGAGGCGGAGGCCACCGAACGCAGGGAACTGCTCGCCGAACTGGTTCCCCCCGAATACGCGGTGCAGCGCCTCGCCGGTCAGCTCGGTGTCGATCCTGAAGTCCTGCATCTGGATTCGCCGCTGCCATGGCATCTGCTCGCCGATCCCGACGCGGCGGGCGGATCGCAGACCTTCTACAAGATCGCGCTGGGCCTGGCGCGCCGGGAGAACCTCACCGTGCGGCAGCTGCTGCGCAAGCTGGGCGGCGGCGCCGGCCATCGCATCGTGACCGGCACGCCCGAGCAGATCGCCGATTCGATCATCGACTGGGTGGACCAGGGCATCGCCGACGGCTTCAACCTGATGCCCGACGTATTGCCCGGCGGCTTCGACGATTTCGTCGACGGCGTGGTGCCGATACTGCGGCAACGCGGCGTCTTCCGCACCGAGTACGCGGGCACGACATTGCGCGCCCACCTCGGGCTGCCTGTGCCGGGATACGCTCGGGAACGAGAAGAGGGAGCGGCCTGATGGCCCGCAGTTTGCACTTTTTCGTCAATGTCGGCAGCGCCGGATACCATCCGGCGGCCTGGCTGGAGCCAGAACTGCCCGCAGACGCGTTCATCCGGCTCGAGCACTACCAGCGTGTCGCCGCCATCGCCGAGCGCGGTGCCTTGGACGCACTGCTGTTTCCCGATATCCCGGTGCAGCAACCGAGCATCGCCCGTGCGCCCGCCGCCACCCTGGATCCGATCCTGCTCACCTCGGCGCTCGCGGTGTCCACCGACCGGATCGGGCTGATCCCCACCGCGACAACCTCCTTGAATCTGCCCTACAACCTGGCGCGTCGTATTCTGTCGCTCGATCACATCAGCGGCGGACGGGCAGGCTGGAATGTGGTCACGACCTTCGAGCCGAATGCCGCGCGCAACTTCGGGATCACCGAGTTGCCCGAGCGCGACGAACGCTACCGGCGGGCCGCGGAATATGTGGAGTTGACCGAAAAACTTTGGGACAGTTGGGAAGCCGATGTGATCATCGGTGACCAGCAGGCTGGACGGTTCGCGGATCCGGACCGGGTGCACGCGACCGATCATCGCGGCGAGTTCTATTCGGTAGCGGGGCCGCTGAATGTCACCCGCTCGCCGCAGGGTCGACCGGTGCTGGTGCAGGCCGGTTCCTCGCCCCAGGGGCGTGCGTTCGCCGCCGCGCACGCCGAGGCGATCTACACCACCCAGCTCAGTTTGCCGGGTGCGCGGAAATTCTCCGCCGAAATACGTTCGGCCGCAGCCATATCGGGGCGCGATCCGGGTGTCGTCCGGATTCTGCCCGGATTGGTCCCCGTGATCGGCGCGACCGAGGCAGAGGCGCGCAACAGGTTCGACGAGTTGCAGGGCCGCCTGCATCCAGATAGCGCGCCGGTGCGGTCGCTCGTGCGCTGGCTCGGTTATCCGGACGTGGAGCTCGATCTCGACGCGCCACTGCCGCAGCGGTTGACGCGGTTGCCCGAAGGGCGGATCGGCCCGCAGGGCTTCTTCGAATCGGTGACCCGCTACGCCATCGAGACCGGCCACACCGTCCGACAGTTGCTGACCGAATTCCTCGGCGGCCACCGTGTCGTGATCGGCACCCCGGAAACCGTGGCCGACCACATCGAACTGTGGTTCCGCGACGGCGGCATCGACGGCTTCACCATCATCCCGGCGGTGCTGCCCGCCTACCTGACCGATTTCGTCGATCAGGTGGTGCCGGAGCTGCGCAGGCGCGGACTGTTCCGCCACGAGTATCAGAGCACCACACTGCGCGCCCATCTCGGCCTGCCCGAGCCGGTGAATTCCTTTGCCCGCCAAACCGTTTCCGCCAGCAGAAAGTGACCACCCGCACCATGACATTCCGCTATCTCGGCCGCACCGGCGTGCTGGTCAGCCCGCTCACCCTGGGGGCGATGAACTTCGGGGCGTGGGCCAACCGCGACCACGACGATGCCGCGCGAATCATCCACCGCGCGTTGGACGCTGGCATCAATGTCGTCGACACCGCCGATGTGTACTCGCAGGGTGAGAACGAGGAGATCGTCGGCAAGGCACTGGCCGGTCGCCGGGACGAGGTGGTGCTGGCCAGCAAATTCCACGGCCAGATCGGCACCGATCCGAATAGTCAGGGCAATTCGCGGCGCTGGATCATCCGCGCCGTCGAGGACAGCCTGCGCAGGCTGAACACCGATCACCTCGACCTCTACCAAGTGCACCGGCCCGATCCGGCGGTGCCGATCGAGGAAACCCTGCGCGCACTGCACGATTTGGTCGCGGCGGGCAAGATTCGCTATTACGGCACAACGACATTCGAACCGCATCAGCTGGTCGAGGCGCAGTGGGTGGCCGAGGATCGGAACCTGCAGCGACCGGTCACCGAACAGCCGCCGTATTCGATACTCGCCCGCGCCGCCGAGCGGGCGACACTGCCGATCGCCCAGAAGTACGGTCTCGGCGTACTGACCTGGAGTCCGCTTGCGGGCGGCTGGCTTTCGGGCCGCTATCGGGCCGGTGAGAGCGCGGCCGAATCCAGCAGGCTGACCAGGCAACCACATCGGCACGATCCGGCGCTCGAGGCCAACCGGCGCAAGCGTGCCGCCGCAGAGGAATTGGCCAAGCTCGCCGACGACTCGGGGCTGTCGCTGGTGCATCTGTCACTGGCGTTCGTGCTGCAGCATCCGGCGGTCAGCAGTGTGATCATCGGGCCGCGAACGCTCGAACACCTCGAGACCCAGCTCGGTGCGGTCGATGTAGGACTGGACGCCGAACTGCTCGACCGCATCGACCAGATCGTCGCGCCCGGCGTGACGATCAGCTCGGCCGATGAGGGCTACCTGCCCCCGTCGCTCACCGATCCGTCCACCCGCCGTCGCACCGATGTGGGGGCGCGCCGATGAGCCTGTCCGACCTGCGCATCTTGGGACGTACCGGGGTGCGTATCAGTCCATTCGTGTTGGGCGCCATGAATTTCGGTGCTCGTGGCCGGACCTCCCACGAGGAATCGATCGCGTTGGTGCACCGCGCGCTCGATGCCGGTGTCAATGCCATCGATACCGCCGACACCTACTCGCGCGGTGAGTCGGAGACCATTGTCGGCAAGGCACTGCGCGGCCGTCGCGATGAGGTGATCCTCGCCAGCAAATTCCACAACGCCGTCGATGACGACCCGACCCATCGCGGCAACTCGCGGCGCTGGCTCACCCGCGCCGTCGAGTATTCGCTGCGCCGACTCGACACCGACCACCTGGATCTCTACCAGGTTCACCGTCCGGAGGCGGTGACCGAGATCGACGAAACCCTGGGCGCACTCGATGATCTGGTGCGCGCGGGCAAGATCCGGTACTACGGAACCTCGGTATTCGCACCCGCCGAATTGGTCGAGGCGCAGTGGGTCGCCGACCGGCGGAAGCTGAATCGACCTGCCACCGAACAGGTTCCGTACTCACCGCTGATCCGCGGTATCGAACGCGAGACCTTGCCGATCGCCCGCAAGTATGGGCTCGGGGTACTCACCTACGGTCCGCTGGCGGCGGGGTGGCTTTCCGGGCAGTACCGGATCGGTGCGCCGCAGCCGCAATCGTATCGGGCAGATCTCATTGCGGGCCGATTCGATATCGAATCGCCCGCCAACGCGGCGAAGCTCGCCGCGGCCGACGCCCTCGCGGTGCTGGCCGAGGAATCCGGCCTGACCCTGATCGAATTGGCCATCGGTTTCGTGCTGGCGCATCCGGATGTGACCGCGGCGATCATCGGCCCACGCACCGAGGCGCATCTCGACGCATACCTACGCGCGGCCGAGGTCACTCTCACCGCCGACGTGCTGGACCGCATCGATGAGATCGTTGCGCCCGGAACGGTCTTCGCTGACCGCGACACCGGCAAGATTTCGGATGCCATCGCCGATCCGGCGCAGCGCAGGAGTGTCGCGTGACCGGACAGCCGCTGCCGCACAGAACCTGTGCTCAGTAATAGACCGGGCCGGGGACGCCGCCGCCCACCGCGATAGCGTCGCCGGTGATGGCGATGCTGCGTGGTGATGCGAGAAAGGTCACCACGTCGGCGACCTCCCGAGCGTCGATGACCCGGTGTACCGAGTTCCTCGTGAGCCCGGCTTCGAGTTCGGCGAGCGTACTTCCGGATTCCTCGGCTTGTGCGGTCAAACGGTCGGTGAGGCGTTCGGTTCTGGTCAGGCCCGGATGCACGACCGTCACATTGATACCCTTCGGGCCGAGTTCGTCCGCCAGGTTCTTGGTCAATGCGGAAACGCTGACATTGCGAATGGTTTGGGTGATGGAATTGGCCTGCCGCGCACCCAGTCCACTGATGTTGATGATCCGGCCCCAGCCTTGCGCGATGAAGTGCGGTGCGACCGCACGTGCGGTGCGCAGGTAACCGAGCACTTTTATCTCGATCTCGCGACGGACGATGTCGTCGGTGGTCGCGGTCAGATCGGTGGGGGATCCGGCGCTCCACGGCGTCGCGGCGGAATTCACCAGAATGTCGACACCGCCCAATTCGGCGACAGTGCGCTGGACGAGTTCTTTGACCTGGCCGTCGTCCCCGGTATCGGTAGGTATCGCGATTATTCGTCGGCCGGTCTCGTCGGCCAATGTCCGTGCGGCGACCTCGAGTCGTTCGGCTGAGCGCGCCGCGATCACCACATCCACGCCTTCGGTCGCGAGTCCGCGAGCAATGGCCAGCCCGATCCCTTGGCTACCGCCGGTCACGATCGCGCGTTTTCCGTCCAGGTTCAGATCCACCCGGCCGACGCTAACAACCCCGGTGGCATTGGTGACCGATCCCGCTCGCGTTGATCCGAATTCCGCGCAATTCTGGTGCGAGCAGCGCCCCCGCGGTGCGCTGAATCGTGGTGCTGCGCGTCTTGCCTCCCGGTCCGCGCGATTCGACGAGAGATCTCTGGTTCTCGAAATCTGTCTTCGGTCGAGACGGTGGTCGAGTCGCCGAAGTTCACCTCGAACGGTGGGTCGTCGTCAAGATATTCGGCGACAGCCGAACAGGCCCTCCGGCGACCGGACCTGACAAGCGCCCGGACGTGCGGATGCTGGCCGGATTGCGAGCCGGCTCCGCGTCGCCGGATGCCGGTGGCTCGGTGCCGGCGATCCAAATCCGGCCTTCTCGACCCGGGCCTGCTACTGGAGGATTGCTCGGTCCCGGGTCGAACAGACCGGGAAGCGCCGTGGGCTTTCCAGCGTGCAGGCACTTCCCGGTGTTTCGTGGTGGCGGGTCAGAGATCCATGAGATCGGCTGCGAGACTGGTCAATTCGTTCTTATAGGTCGTGGCGAGTCCGACCAGTGAGTTGGCTTGGGCCTCCTGCGCTTTGACCATGGTTTCGAGAACCATCACCCTTCGTCGAAGTTTCGCGATGATCCTCTCCTGATCGCTGATGATCGCTGCCTGATCGCTGATTCTCGCCGCTGCACCCTCACCGGCGGAAGCCGCTTTGTCAGTGGCCAGGGCGACCGAGCTCGAATAGGTCACCAGGTCCTCTGCTCCGACCGCGACCGACTCCACTTCCTCTTCGGACTCGACGGCTGTCTCATCGTCGGTCGCTGCCGCATCTTCGGCTACGTCACGCTCGGTGGGACTGCCCTCGTCGTCAGTCGCTAGCTCGACCTCACTGGGGGTTTCGCCCTCGGCTACCTCCTCACGTTCCGCAACCGCCACCGCTACGGCCTCCGGTTCGACCTCAGCCTCCACAACCACAGGCACTTCCGCTTCCTCGGCTACCGCTTGTACTTCGGCGGCCACTTCCGCCTCGGGGGCCTCGGCCGCGCCCTCTTCCTCAGCTACCTCGACGTCACCCACCTCGGCCACCGTCTCGTCCTCAGTGGGCGCCTCGCCTTCGGCGGCCACCACCTCGGCGGTGGCTTCGGTCTCGACCTCCTCCTGATCGTCAGCTGCTGAGTCTTCCTCGGCTGCTTCCAGACCCACCACCGCAGATTCCGCTGTGGCTACAGCCTCCGCTGCTGGCTCACCTTCGGTTACTACCTGCTCCTGTTCAGCCGCTTCGACGACCTCCGCATACTCGGCAACGGGTGGCTCCGCCGCAGCTGCCTCGACCGCCAGCTCTGTCACGCCGGCTGCTTCGGCCTCAACTACTTCGGCCTCGGCCACCTCCTCGCCGTCTGTGGGTTCCTCGCTTTCAGCGGCCACCTCCGCTGCAGCGACCTGGTCCCCTTCGGCCTCCGCCGCCTCCGCAACGGCCGGTTCAGCCTCGGCGACTACTGCATCGCTGTCTTCTGCGGCGACATCCTCCCCGGCCGGTGTTTCGGTCCTGACATCCGCACCGCCTTCAGCTACCGCCTCCTCACCCGAGGCACCGGCTATGTCCTCCTCCGCCACCGTCGCCCCACTTTCGCCGGTATCGGCGTCCTCCGTGATCTCGACTGTGGCTTCGGCCTCGACTGCCGGTTCGGCTTCCGGCATTTCACCTTCGGCGACTGCTTCCGCCTCGGTCGCAGCAATGGCAGCGGTCTCCGCCACCGCCTCCGCACTTTCGGCCGATCCTTCTGCTTCAGCGTCAGGTTGGGCCTCGGCGGCCTCATTCTCGGCAGCAACTTCGTCTTCGGCGGCCACCCCTTCCGTTTCCGCAGCCGCATCCGCGACCTCGACTCCGTCGGCTTCGACTGCCCCCTCGGCTTGCGGCACTTCATCTTCGCCTGCTGTGTCGGCTTCAGTCTCAGCGGCAACAGCATCGGCTTCCGCCACCGGCGCTACAGCTTCGGCCTCAGCGTCAGGTTGAGCCTCGGCAGTAGCTTCGTCTTCGGCGGCTGTCGTCTCCGTTTTCTCGGCCGTGTCGGCAACCTCGGCTTCGGCCTCGACTGTCGGGTCGGCTTGCAACCCTTCATCTTCGGATGCCGTTCCCGCTTCGGTCTCGACGGCAACCGTACTGGCTTCCACTGCCGCCGTAACTTCAGCCTCAGCACCAGGTTGAGCTTCCGCAGTAGCTTCGTCTTCGGCGGCTGTTGTCTCCGTTTCCTCGGCCGCGTCGACCGCTTCGGCTTCGGCTTCGACTGTCGGGTCGGCTTGCGGCACTTCATCTTCATCTTCGGCTTCCGCAGCTTCGGTGACCGCCTCACCCTCGGCAACCGAACCGCTCTCGGCGGCCGAGGATTCACTGACGTCGGGAGCCTCAGCTACGGGTTCCGCCTCAGCATCGGCGACGGTCTCATCCTCAGCCGCCACCACTTCACTCTCAGCAAATGCGGATTCAGCCTCCGGCGTTTCGGTACCCTCGGTCGCAGCGGGCTCCCACTCGGCAACCACATCGTCCTCAGCCGCCGATGCCGTAGTCTGCTGGGCTGCTTCACCTTCAGTAACCGCCGCTTCGCTCTCAGCCGCCGCTTCGCCCGCTGCGGCCAGCGTTTCCACCTCGGCTGCGGTGGCTGTCTCCGGCTCGGTCACCGCCACGTCGTCTTCGGTAGCTGTCGTCTCCTCCTCGGTGGCGGCCGCGTCGTCGGTGGTCTGCGCCCAGTTGTCGGTCGTTGTCATAATTGTCCGCCCTTTCGAACACTGCGATCGTTCCCCGGCTCGAGCCCCGGGGCCTACAGCCTCGCACGGGATCGAGGTTGCTGCTTCCGAATCCGGCAGTGCTGGTATGCAATTCAGCAGAAGTACGCAATGGAGACCGATCTGTAACCCGAAATGCCGGTGACGTCGTGCAAGCTTGTCTCGAACGGCTGCACCCGGTCACGCCACTGCGCACGGACGACTCAGGCAAACTGATGATGCTGATATGTTGCTGTATCAGGGCCAAATTCGAGTCAGGGCCAAATTCGGTCGATGCGAACTGGCGCAGCCGATCGTGGTCAACCCTTTAGGCCCGCGCCCCGCGCGTCGGTGGCTATCAGCGCCGAGTACCTGGAGCAGGAGCCGGGAAGGCGGCCGAACGCAACAGGACCTTGGACATTCGGCGACTGAGACTCTGCGCGACGTGCTCCGTTCTCTCCGGCCTGCGGCCCGCCAGAATGGTCACCGCCGCGACCGCGGTCGGGCCGCCGACGTTGTGCGCCAGGCCGATTCGCGCACCGTCGACCTGGTTGGCGGCATCGCCGCACAACTGTTCGAACAGCTCGGCACATTGGGCTACCCCGGTGGCGCCGGGCGGATGACCACCAGCACGAGCTTGCCGCGCACATGACCGTCCTCGCTGACGCGGTGCGCCTGCGCGATCTCGGCGAGCGGGAAGGTCTGCGCGACCAGCAGCGAGAAGCGCCCGGACTCGATCAACTCGCCGATCTCGGCGAGCGCGTGGACCGCGCGGCCGGCGTCCCCGCTGCTGAACCTCACCCCGTGCTCCTGTGCGCCACCGAAGTCGGCGATCGTCACGACGTGCTCCGGGCCGCCCGCGAGCTCGATGAGCTCGGGCAGGACGCCGCTCCCGGCGACGTCGAGCGCGGCGTCGACGCCGTCGGGCGTGAGCGCGCGAACCCGGTCGACGAGGCCCGCGCCGTAGGCGACGGGCTCGGCCCCCAGCGAGCGAAGGTACTCGTGGTTCGCCGGACTGGCGGTGCCGATCACGCGTGCACCGCGCACCACGGCGAGCTGAACCGCGGCGCTACCGACGCTTCCGGAGGCGCCGTTGATGAGCAGCGTGCTGCCGCTCTCGATGCCGAGTTGGTCGAGCGCGCGCGTGGCTGTCTCGATGGCGGCCGGCAGCGCGGCAGCGCCGGGGAAGTCGAGCGACCGCGGGATCGGCGCATAGTTGGACAGCACCGCCAGCTCGGCCTGGGCCGCCCCTTCGGCGGAGAAGCCGAATACGCGATCACCGACCGCCACGTCCGCAACGCCCTCGCCGAGCTCGTCGACGACGCCCGCCGCCTCGTAGCCCAGGGTCTGCGGGAGCGCCCCATCCATCAGGCCCTTGCGCTTCTTCCAGTCGCTCGGGTTGACACCGGCCGCGCGCACCGCAATCCGGACCTGGCCGGGACCCGGATGCGGATCGGGGAGATCCACGATCTCGAGGACCTCCGGGCCTCCGAAATGGTTGAAACGGACTGCTTTCATCAATCGCTCCGATCTCGACTCAGGGAGTGTCGCGGTTGCTGCGCGTACGGCAGTCTGCCAGCCTCGCGTGCCGGGCCCGAGCTCAGCGCCACGCGCGGGCAGGGCTCGGCCGCTCCCTCGCCCCGCCGCCGTCGTCCTGCCCGCGGCATCACCTGGACCCGCATATAAGACACGCTCTCGCTCACCCGCCCGCCGGGAGTTCCATCCGCCTGCATCCGGAGAACACTCCGGCACGCTCGGCGACCTCCAACGCACGCTCCAGGTCGGTCGCCTCGGGATGGATCCGTTCGAGGGGCTGCCGACCGAACCTATCAGCCCGGCGGCTGTACCCCTCGAAACCGATTCTCGCCAGGACGATTCGAGGTTCCGCGAACCCAGCGGCAACTTTTGACCATGTTGCGCGGGCGGAGGCGATGAGCAGCTGCGGGCCGAACCTGGCCGCTTGATCCGGCACGTAGGCCATCTGCCGCCGCTTCAAACGACCTCCTCGAGGGAGTGTCGGTTCAACGGCAGATCTTGATCCCGGTTGGGCGTGCCCGGCGTGTGGCCCCACGGCTGATGGCGGCAGTCGCCGCGGCCGCCGTCACGATCGCCGCGGTTGCCGTGGCCGTCGCGATGGTCGGGCTAGTGCATTCGTGGTCTGCCGGAAGACGATGCGCGACTTGCCGATCCCCGTCTCTCGGCTGTGCACGACGGTGGCCTCCGGTACGAAACCCCAAGCTGCGGCGCGCGATTCGCCGACGCCGGTAACAGGAGTCCAATAACACTGGTGCTCGTAACACTTGGATACCGACCGGTAGACGAGGCGAAGGCTGTCGAAACGCGGCGAGGTGAATAACGGACCATCTCGCTTTCGATCTCGAGCTCTGTTGTACCGCGATATGTTCGTTCGGGTACAGAGAGAGGGCCCATGACTGCAGGTGGTTCGAGCGCTGTCGCTCGATTCGGTTCGGCGCATGCGCGGATCTGCACGACCACAGGTCAGGTCGTTGGCGCGGGGTTTCTGGTGGGCCCGAACGTCGTCGCGACGTGTGCGCACGTGATCGCATACGCAACCGGTACCGACCCAAATGCCGTGCAGCCGCCGGACTCGATTGTGGCGGTGGACTTTCCGTTGCTGCCCTCGGCCGGGCCGCGGCGTGCGCGTGTGCGCCGGTGGACCCCGATCGCCGGGGACGGTCGGGGTGATGTCGCGATCCTGGAGCTGGACGGCGCAGTGGGCGATTCGGTTGCGCCGCCGCCATTTTGGCGTGCCCATGACCCGTGGGGGCGCGAGTTCCGGATGTTCGGTTTTCCGGCGGAGTTGCCCGACGGTGTCTGGGCCTCCGGCGAGTTCCGGGAACGGCAGGGCACCGGCTGGCTGCAGCTGCAGCGGGTCGGCGGCCAGCCGATCACGCGGGGGTTCAGCGGTGCACCGGTATGGGACAGCGGAACAGACGCGGTGGTGGGGATGGCAGCGGTTGCCGACCCGCGTGGGTACACCGGGACCGCGTTCATGATCCCGATCGCCGACGTGCTCGGTATGGACCCCTCGTTCGTCCCCAATCCCTATCGTGGGCTGGAGCCGTTCGACGAGGAACACGCAGACTACTTCTACGGTCGAGACGACGACATCGAGCGTGTGTTGTCGGCACTGCGGCAGCGACCGCTCGTCGCGGTAGCGGGACCGTCCGGCACCGGCAAATCGTCGCTCATCCGCGCGGGGGTGATCCCCCGGCTCCGCGCGCAGGGGCGGCAGATCGCGAGCTTCCGGCTCGCCGGCGATGTGTCGCCGGGCGATGCGGCCACGCCGGTCGTCCGTGCGGTTACCCCACGATTCGATCTTCCGGACGGCGGCGAGCTCTCGACGCTGCTGGCGGAGCACGCGGCACGTGATCCGGGGACCGTCGACGACTCGGTGGCGCGGCTGCTCGAGCGCGTGCCGCCGGAGGGCTTGGTGCTGTTCGCGGATCAGTTCGAGGATCTGGCCGCGACCGCGCCGGAGCGGGCGCGCGCGGTGCTGCAATGGCTGATGGAGCTCACCCGCGCCGATACCGAGGGGCGCATCCGAATTCTGCTCACGTTGCGGTGGGATGCGCTGAACAACCTGATCGACGCAGAGCTCGCCGGATTTCTCGACGGGGCGACGGTGGCGCTGGCGCCGATGGGTCGTGACCAGCTCCGCGACGCCATCCAGCGGCCCGCCGCCCGTGCGCCTGGCGTCGATCTGCAGCCGGCGCTCGTCGAGCGTCTCGTAGACGACACGGTGGGCGAGCCGGGCGCGCTGCCACTGCTCGAGTCGACGCTGACGCAACTGTGGGATCGACGCGCCGGCGCGTCGATTACCGTCGAGGACTACGAAAGAGCCGGCCGCGCAACAGGTTTCTTCACCGACCGGGCCGACCACGTGCTGGCCCAGTTCACCGACCCGCTCGAAGCATTCGACGTGCAGCGCTTGCTGAAGCTGCTCGCCGCTCCCACTTCGAGCGGAGGGGGTTTCGTCCGGTCCGTGGTGTCGATGGATGACTTTCCTGAACTGCGCAGTGTCGCTGGACGATTGGCGCGCGATCGGCTGGTCGTCGTGGGGCGAGATTCGCACGGAACCGACACCGTCGAACTGGCTCACCAGGCCCTCATCGACAACTGGTCGCGGCTGCGCGGCTGGCTGCAGGACGACCGCGACTTCCGCGCCTGGCAGCAGCAACTCGAGCGGGACCGCCAGAAGTGGGAGCTGTCCGAGCACGACAACGGCGCGCTACTGCACGGCAGGGCGCTGGAGGATGCGCTCGACTGGGTCGACAAGCGCAAACCCGAAGTCCCTGCAGCGCATCGGCTATACATCGGTGCCAGCCGTCGGCTCCGTCGACGCGCGGTCCGGCGGTTGTGGACCGTCACCGCGGTTGTGACCGTACTCGCCCTCGTCGCCGCGGGAACAGCTGTCGTTGCCTATCGGACCAGTCAAGCCCGGACGGCTCAGCTGCGCGAGCAGGCAGGGGCCAACCTTGCTCACCAGTCGGAGGTGGTCGGTGACACAGATGCCGACCAGGCACTCCAATTTGTCGAAGCAGCAGGGAAATTCGCTCCAGACAACCCTGAGGTTCGCGCTGCTCAACTGCTGGCGCAGGTTCGGCTGGGCTCGTTGGAGTCGCGCTACTCCGGCCTCTGGTCGAATGCGATAGACACATCCGACAGTCGAGACGGGTCCGTCCTTGCAGTCGCCCAGACGAATGGCGAAATCATCGTTGTGAGCGAACTTTTTGTGGGTGAGCCGTCGCGCTGGCGACTCGGATTCGTTGCGGACCTTATCGAGATCGAGCTGAGTCCGGACGGGAGGAAGCTAGTTGCGGTCAACAGTCGCGGTGGTATCTCGCTGTGGGACATCCCAACTAGAAGCGGTCCGATGACGGTTCGTATGGACGCCCCAACGGGCGTGGGACGCTTTGCGGTCTCGGAAATGTTTTCCGACGATAGTAGATCGCTGATCGTGTCATTCGATCCGAAACGAGAAACCGGCGGCGAAATGGGCGATCCCGACGTGATAGAACTCTATGATGTCGCAGGACCACCTCGCCAGTTGTCGGGTATTTCTGCGGACGGGATGGCGTGGCGCCTACCCGTTCGAATCGATCCGAACCGCGCCGCTGCGTGGTTCTGGGAAATGAATTCCTCGAGGCAGCAACGCTCGGTCGTTCGAGAGTTGGGGACCGGACGTGAGATCGGGGAGTGGGCAGGTGGTGATTTCAGTTCCAGCGGATTGATAGTTGGCTGCGGCGCGGATCCTGCGGTGCTGACGGTTAGGGAAATGGATGGTACCGAGCGCTACCACATGAATGTCGGTAGCTGTCCGCTCGGCACCATTCTTGACGGCACAAAACAATTTGCCGTTATCAACACTGGCAAGTATCGGGATGCGTTCGCAATCGCGCTGATCGTGCAGATCGACACCGGCCGCAGCTATTATGTCCAAATTCCGAACGATAGCACTAGCAGACGTGCGACCGTGGGGATCACGCCGAATGGTCCGGTCGTGGCGATGAAAACTTATGATGGGTTGGAGCGGTACGGGGTCGCGGCAGAACTGGACAAATCGAGTTGGCAAGCGGCCCTGCCGGACAACAACAACTACGCATCTTGGAGTCCCGACGGCCGCTATGCGCAGATCGTGCGTGGCGGAGTCTCGGTACTGGTCGATCTGCAGTCGAGGCGGGTAGTTGCCCAGGCGGGCAGAAAGCTCGCGGAGTTGACGGGCGCCCCGAACACCCGGGTGGCGTTCACGCCGGACAATCGGCACGTCCTCACTGGGACGCGCACGAATGAACTTCTGGTCTTGAACAATCCCGACCTAACCGTCGAGCGTCGTATAACACTACCTGTTCCGCCGAATCTGGGTACCGCGTTTCCTGCGAGCGAACGTGCGACACATATCGTGGTCGGCAATAACGACGAAGCCACTGTGTTGTATGCGGGTGTCATCACCCGCTGGCGGATCAGCGACGGTCGGCAGATCGGCAATCCGGTGCAAATAAGTGACAACGCCGAAGATCTGCAAAATAGTGTACGAACCGCATTTCTAATTGGGTATTCGAATAGCTCTTCGGTGATTGTGCGGGCCGGGTATGCCGAACTGCAATTGTGGGATTTGGATACCGGAGTGCGGGTACGTTCGTTCAGTCCCGGGGCTCTGAACCGCATTTTCGATGTAAAAATGAATCCACGGGATGCGGAAGTGCTCGTCAAAGACCAAGCGGGAAGCGTGTATCGCTGGAATTCCATCACGGACCAAAGTGCTAAGGTCGATCTTGCCGCGATTCCAGAAGACTTTCAAATGGCGGGGTGGTCATCTGACGGCACGATAGTCCTGTCCGGCGGGTCAGAGATCGAAGTATGGGACACCCGCACTCAGACGAGCACCAAGTTCGCGGTCCCAGGATCTATTCGAGTATGGACGCTCATCGGAGCAACGTTGATCGGCCTGTCCGACCAGGGGCCACTCTATATCAACCTCGACGACAACAATATTCAACAACGGCTGTGCGCGATCAATAATCGTGACTACACCGACGCCGAACGCGACAAGATCCCGCGCGGCGTCGACACCGAGCCACCATGCGCGAGCGGCTGACGCTCGAGCGTTGAATTCGATTGTGTATCAAGCCGCTTCGATATTCGCCCGAAGCCGTTTGAGTGCGGCGTGCACGTAGGCCTTCACGGTCCCGTCTCCCACGCCCATGATCGCGGCAGTTTCGGCATAGGTGTTTCCCTCGAAGGCGCGCACAACCACTGCCTGGCGTTCGCGGGCGGGGACGGCGTTCAGCGCGGCGATCAGCGTGTGCCGCAACGCGATCACATCGTCGAAGGCGAGTCCGGCACTGTCTGCCAGCTGCGCGATCCGCGTCTCGCCGTCGGGATCGAGGCGGTCGCGATCGTTAGCGGCTCGTCGCCAGGTATCGCGGGTCAGGTTCTTTGCGGCGGTCCAGATATAGCGGCGCAATTCCTCGGCGTCGGTGATACCGGGACGCGCGGCGTAGACGCGCATGAACGCGGTCTGGACGATGTCTTCCGCGTCGGTGCGGCTCCCGACCTGTTTGGTCACCGAGGCCAGCAGCATGTCCTTGGTCGACTCGTACGCCTCGATCAGTAGGTCGTCGAACGCCCGCACCGAATCAACGCCGCCACGCCCGATCCGAATCACCGACGTCTCAGGGGCGCTCGCCAGCAGTGACAGCGGTTCCCTCGCACAGTCTTGCAGGACCGCGCCCAGCAGCGCGATGAGCGCAACGTCACGTACCCAATCGCCATTGTCTGCCGTGCTCATCCGAACCGCCTTTCTGTGCCGTTACCGAACTACAACACGTCGGTGCCCGAAAAAGTTGGGCACGAAACGTGACCAACCGTTCGGCCCATCACGGAGTTGAGGGATGCATGAAACCGTATCCGGCAACACTTCCCCAGCTTTCCGACAATCCGCCGAGTGGCTTCACTGCGATCACAGCTGGTGTGTTGGCCAGCCTCGGTGCCGCATCGCATCTGCTCGGAGTCATTCTCGTTGGCCTTGTGCTCGGCTCGACACCAGCCGATGCCGGACTGGACGGCGAGTGGCCGTACTGGTTCGAACCGGTGCTCATCCTCATCGGTCTCTTCGGGCTCACCGTCGGAGTCCTGTTGGCTGCGGGAGCTGTCCAGCTGTTCCGCAGAAGGCTCGTAGGCCGGGCGCAAGTGCTGGCCGCCTACACGCTGAACGTCTCGGTTGGCTGGATCATGCTCGCGTACCTGGCAATTGCTGGATTCGGCGATGACAGCACGATCAGCTTGGACATCGGTCCTTCCGTGTTGGCCACGCTCGTCGTCCAGACCCCGGCGATGATCACTCTCATTCTCGCCGCGGTTCCGGCGACCAAGCGCTGGCTCGATTACCGTCCGGCGCAGCCATGGGAAACGGACGAAAAATGACATACCAACCGTATCCCGATGGCCGACCGAATCCGCAGTACGGACACCGACCAAGTGGCGGCACTGCGATCGCGGCGGGTGTGCTCGCCTTGTTCGGCGCGGCGCATCGGCTGCTGAGCGCAGTGCTGGCGGTCGGCCTGTTCATATTTCTCGGCACGGGCAGTGAACTGCTTCGCGAGGCGGATCGCCCGATGCGGACGACCTTGCTGATCTCGGCTCCGATCTTCTCGGTGGTCGGCGTGCTGCTGCTCGTCGGCGCCATTCAGCTGCTTCGCGGAAGCCGGGCCGGCCGTACGTTCATCGTCGCCGCCTGCACGGCCGACATCGCTTATGGGATAGTCGAATTCGCGATCGTGAAGGCGGTTGCCGCGAGTGACGACGAGCTGATCCTGGTCGGCAGTCCGGTGCTGGTGACGGTCGGGGTCATCTTCCCGGTCATCACGATCGGATTGACTGTGGCCGCCGCCACGACGCGTTGGCTGGAAAACGACGGCTCGCGGCACTCGGCTAGCCGCCGGGCCGAACCCGAGCAGAATCAGGGCCAGGTGTCTGCGTCGGTCACGCCCGTCGCCGCGGTCGGCAAGCTGCGGGTCGTCCGACCGATCGATGCGCTCGGGCGTTGGTCGATCGGTTTGATCGGCTGCACCACGGCTGCACTGCTCGTCTTTGTGAGCACCGAGGCGCTGGGCTATCGCGCGCTCGACAGCTATCACGGAGAGTATCCGAATGCCAAGGCCCGCAATGAGTTTCATGACTGGTCCATGGTCGTCGGTTCGGCCATGATCATCATGCTCATGGCGTTGGTCGGCACGGGGATCGTGTTCATGGCGTGGCTGCGGCAGGCCCGGAGCAATGCCGATGCGCTGTGTGCGGCGCGGCATCGGCTACCGATCGGGTGGGTGGTCGGCGGCTGGTTCTGCCCCGTGGTCAACACGTGGTTTCCGGCGTCGATCCTCACCGACGTGCTGCGCGCCAGTGATCCGCGGACACCGACGGATGCGCCGGATCTCCGTGGGCGTCCGGGCGGGTTGTTGGTCGGTGTGTGGTGGTTGGCGTGGCTGGCCACGTGGACCGTGCTCTTTTGGCCAACCGATTCCGACTTCCTATCGCCGGCACGGGCCGCTGCCGTGGCGCTGTCGATGGTGGTTGCCGGGGCGTGCGCGGCGGTGATCATCACCCGCATCGGCAACTGGCAGCGGTCGCGGGCACTGGTCGGCGATCCGAATGACATCCGATTTCGATCGTGGAGTCGATGACGACATGGTGGCGATGGGCCAGGTTCGAGGGAACGCGATGAGCCGAATGATCGAGCCCGGCTACGAGACCGGGCTGCGCCGTTTCGTCGGCCCGGAGATATACCAGCGCAATAGTTTTCACGTGACCGGACTGGACGTCACGGCATCGGCTCGTGCGGTCCGGCGACGCGCCGAGCAGGCGCGAGGCGACGAGCGGATTGCCGAGGCCTGTCGGGAACTGGGGGACCCGATGCGCCGGATCATCGACGAATTCTTTTGGCACTGGCCGGGTTACGATGCGCACAATCGCGCGGTCGATGCGCACGCGAGGGCCCTGGCCGGTCCAGCGGACGCTGTCGACTGGGCGGGTGTGCGGTGGCTCTGGCATGAAGCTGTCAGCGAAGAGCCGGGCTGGGACTATGTGCGCGACCGGATTCTGCAGTTGGACGAGCCGGAGATCCGTCCCGATTTCGTCGATCAGTTGCGGCGGCTGCTGCCCGCGCTGTTGGTTTCGGTCAACGCCGCCCTATTTGCCCGCGCGGTCGAACGTGGGGACGATTCGGCGGCCGCGGATCAGGTGCGCGCGACCGTGCGGATGGCATCCGGCGACGAGCGGCTGGCCGGTGCGGAGGTCGCAACAGCGATTCGGCCCGTGCTCGACGACTTCGACGATCCGCCAGTCGAGCGCTTCGCCGCCCCGGTGCTCGCGCGCACGGTCGAGTTGTGCCGGCGAGCGCTGGCCGAGAAGAACCTGGGCCGTGGCGATATCGAACGCGTGATCCTCGTCGGCGGGCCGACGCTGTCACCGTTTGTTCGGGAGTATCTCGCGGACCCGGAATCCGGGCTGGGCATTGCGCTCGATCACACCGAGGATCCGCTCACGGTCGTCGCACGCGGTGCCGCGATCTTCGCTGGAACGCAACGCTACGAAGCTGTTTCGGCACCACCGGTCGCGCACGGTGGCTTTGCGCTCACACTGGACTACCACCCGGCCGGGCCGGACCCCGACCCGTTGATCCGCGGCAGCATCGGACCGGCCGACCACGGTCTGTCCATCGAGTTCGGCAATCCCGAGTCCCGCCCGCCGTGGCGCAGCGGCCGCGTTCCCGTCGCGCCGGGCGGCACGTTCGCCACGCGGGTGCTCGCAGAGCGCGGGCGGCTCAACACGTTTCAAGTGTGGTTGAGCGATGCGCTCGGTAACCGCCACCAGGTTGGCCCCGACACGTTCACATACACCGTCGGCGCGGTGCAGGCCGAGCAACCACTGATCCATTCCATCGGAATCGGCCTCGCGGACAACACGTTGCTGTCGCTCGCTCCTAAAGGCGCCACCTTGCCGGTGCGCTGCCGCGCCAAGCTACACACCACGACGACCGTCACGCCCGGCGTCGCGAGCGGCGTGATCCGTATTCCGATTCTCGAAGGCGAACAGCCGAGGGCGGATCGGAATCGGCGGGTCGGCTGCCTCGAGGTGCGCGCCCAGCACATCTCGCGGCCGCTACCCCTCGGCTCGGATATCGAGTTCATCGTGGAGATCGACTCGTCGCGGCTGGTGACCGCACGTGCCTACGTGCCGATGCTGGACGAGGAGTTCGACCAGGTCGCCGATCTCGAATCCGAGACGGTGCCCACCCACACCGAACTCCTCGGCCGAGTGAGTGAGATCCGGGAACGATTGGCGTCGTTGCGATCTCGTCAGGTGAAGGCCGGCGATCCGGTCGCCGGCATGGTGCTCATGCAGGTCGATGCGGCGGGCCGAACCGAGACGGTCGAACAACGGCTCGCCGCTGCCCTCGACGACACCGATGCCGCACAAGGTTGCGACGCGCTGGTGCGCGAGCTGCACGTCGCCCTCGACGAAGCCGAGGACGCGCTGCAATGGCCCGAACTTGTCGCCAAGGCTCGTTCGGCCTGCGCCGACGCCACCGATATCGTTGCCGCGCATGGGAATGCTGACGACGCCGTCGCGATGCGCGCAACGATGCTCGCGATCGAAGACGCGATCGACACACGTGACTCGACGGCGCTGCGCCAGCACACGAACGACCTCGGCCGCCTCATCGGTCAGGTGCTCGATCGCGCAGGTGTCTTGCAGGTCGAGCTCTTTCACCAGCTCGCCGCCCGCCGAGCCGAGATGAGCAGCCCGCTACACGCCGATCGTCTGATCGCGCAGGGCTACGCCGCCTTGGACCGCGACGACACTGCACCCTTGCGACCGATCAACAGTCAGCTCTTCGCCCTGCTGCCCGCGGCGTCGCAGGCAGCAGACGATCCGCTCAGCACGGTTCGGCCGTCGTACTGATCTGGCCGAGGGCCTCGTTCGGCCCTCCAACATTTGCTGACCGTCCGACAATGGGATGTTCGCAACGATCACCGCCCGACACCAGCGGGAGTCGGGCTGTGTCGTGGCAGCCCGACCCACCGTAGGAGGCGCGCAATGATCTTCATCGTCGTCAAATTCAAGACCAAGCCCGAAAAGGCGGACGAATGGCTCGACCTCGTCGGCCCATTCACCGCGGCCACCCGAGCCGAGGAGGGCAACCTCTGGTTCGACTGGTCTCGCAGCGTCGACGACCCGTCCGAATTCGTCCTCGTGGAGGCATTCCGAGACCAGGCCGCCGGCGCCGCCCATGTCGGCAGCTCCCACTTCAAGTCCGCGATGACCGAACTTCCCGCAGCCCTCGCCCAGACCCCGCGCATCATCAGCCAGACCATCGACGCCACCGACTGGTCCGAAATGGGGGAGATGACCGTCGAATAGCCGCTTCTGCGAAACACGTCGGCGACCGCCACACGGTCACACCGTGCCACCGCGTAGCGACCACCGAACGGATCGTCGAGTTGTTGTAGTCCCCAGCGTCAGGGTCAGCGGTGCATGTATCCCAGTGTGAATGATGCATCGTCCAGTCGCGGGGCGATCGATTCCCCGCCGAGTGCCTGCCGCAGTATGGCTTGTTCGTCCTGGATGACGTGCATTACGGCGTTGATCAGGGCGAGGTGGGTGAACGCCTGGGGGTAGTTGCCCCAGTGCCGGCCGGTTCGGGGGTCGATCTCCTCGGCGTAGAGGCCGAGGGGGCTGGCGTAGGCAAGCAGTTTCTCGCACAGCTGCTTGGCTCGTTTCTTTTCGCCGATCTCCGACAGCGCCGAGACCAGCCAGAACGAGCAGATCGTGAACGCACCTTCTTCCCCTGCGCATCCATCGTCGGTTTCCGTGACGTGGTACCGCAATACGAGGCCGTCCTCGGTCAGTTCGTCGGCGATGGCCAACACCGTGTTGCGTACTCGGTCGTCGTCGGGGGGCAGGAAACGAACCAGCGGGATGAGCAGGTTCGAAGCATCCAGCGCCGTGCTGCCGTAGTACTGGGTGAACACCTGCCGGGAGTCGACCCCATGAGCGCATATGTCGGCGTGGATTTCGTCTGCGGCCTGTTGCCAGCGATCCGCGCGTTCGACGTCCTGGTGGATGCGGGCAAGCCGGGCGCCGCGATCGGCGGCAACCCAACACATCACCTTGCTGGAGGTGAAGTGTTGCGGCTCCCCGCGTACTTCCCAAATGCCATGGTCGGGCTGGCGCCAGTAGGTGAGGGCGCTTTTGACCGCCCGGCTCAGCACCAGCCAGGCTCGTGCGTCGATTTGGTCTTGGTTGCGCGCGTAGAGATAGACCGCGTCCAGCGCAGCGCCCCACACATCGTGCTGGCGTTGCCGGTACGCGTCGTTGCCGATGCGCACGGGGCCGGCATTTTCGTAGCCGCGCAGGTGGGTGAGGGTCTGCTCGGTGAGGTCGCTCTCGCCGCCGATCCCGTAGACGATCTGCATGTCCCGGACGTTTTCGGTCAAGTTGATGATGTAGGAGAAGAAGTCATTCGCCTCCCAGCTGAAACCCAGTGTGTACAGGCCCCACAGAGCGAAGGCGGAATCGCGTATCCACGAGTAGCGATAGTCCCAATTGCGTTGTCCACCTGGGGTTTCGGGTAATGACGTGGTGGCGGCGGCGCTGATGGCGCCGGTGGGTGCGAAGGTCAGGCCCTTGAGGGTCAGTGCGCTGCGGGTGAGCTGGGCAGCCCACGGATGGTCCGGGAACCGCCCGCCGGCCAACCAGTGCCGCCAATGGTGGATTGTCCGCAGCAGCCGTTCATCGGCCTCGTCAACGGCGCGGGGCGCGTCGCGACTACCCCAGGAGAGCGCGCAAAAGCGTGTGTCGCCCGCCTTCAGTAGGGTGCGAGCAAGCGCGTGCGTACCTTCCAGCCCCAAGCGCAAGTCGGTGCTCAGCGTCAGCTGCAGATCGATCCCGTCAGCGCTGGCCTGCGCGAGGTGGTAACTGTCGAGGTACTCCCAACGAGCGCGATGCCTGCCGTAGCCGAAGGACGGCTGGCAGTCGAGCCCGAACTGCATTTGCCCGGTCTCACAGTGCACCGTCCGCAGCAGAATGTGCTCGGCGTCGTAGTCGGTGGGGGTTCGACGGTGGGCGCTGCGGCCGGGTGTCTGGTGCCGCCAGGGCCCGACCAGCAGCACATCGCGAACCGTTGCCCACCCGTCGCCGCTGCGCCAACTCGTCTCCATGACCATCGTGCCAGGGACGTAGCGGCGATCGGTGGGCACCATGAAGTCGGCGGGGGCGAACCGAAACGAACCTGCGGAACGATCGAGTATGGCTGCGAAGATACTGGGGGAGTCCATACGAGGTAGACACATCCACTCGATGGCTCCGCTGGGGGCGATAAGCGCAGTGACCTCGCAGTCGGAGATGAAACCGTAGTCGTCGATGCGCGGGAACGCCGTGGGCCGCGGCGTGCGTTCGATGTCGTCGTCCATGTGTTGCTCCATCATCTCGGCGCTGAAATCTGGCCGGCTACTCCACGCGATTGCCTGGTGTACCGCCTTTCTTCTCGACCGAACTGCGAGCGGGATCGGGGACGTGAGTGTTATGGCGTTTCCAAATAGCCCACCACCTTGTCGGTCGTATCGGCAAGCCCGGAATTGCTGCGACGTGATGGGGAGGGTGAGCCGTCCCGGATCCGGTGGAGACTCTGCTCTCCCGCCTAGCGGAGAACGCCTTAGTTGACCGACACAGAGATCGGCAAGCTCATCGACTCAGTCGCGCCATCACAGCCGTCCTCGCCGCAGGTGCATGATCCGACAAGCCAGATCTGTATCCGGCCCTACAACGCCGCATACAGCTTCGGAACGGTCGGCCCTCGGCGACGTTATGCCAATACTCGCCGTCTGGCCGCCAGGGGCAGCGGCGGAATGAGTTTCGTCCAGAATTCGTGGCGGACCGCATCCCACAGCCTCGCCAGTTCCGGAAAGAGCTCTCGCGCCCGCGCGAGATCCGGGTAGTTGCTCGGGCAGAAGGAAGCTACCTGCGAAGCGTCGGATGCGTTGTCTACGGCGACAATTGCGATCAGATGATGCTGAACGAAGCGCCACGTCACACAGAAGCCGTCGACTTCCGTTCGGCGAAGATCCTCATCCATCTTCGACCCCCCGTCGCCGCACGCTTACCTCGTGCATTTGGCGACCACTGTCAACCGGCCGCAGTCGGCTATGCGCCGCCATCTCGGCTAGCAACTCAGCACGGCCACCGGTGCACCACCGGAGGTGCTTCCTGGGCCAGGTCGGATTCTCGGACATGGGGAAATTCCTGCTTCGATCGTGACGCCGGCGCGTCAAGGTGTCGGGGTATTCACATAGTTCTGAACATAAGACATTAGATTTCATAGTTCAAGACGTCCGTCGGTAAAGATCGCGTTAAGCCCCGAGTGCGGAATAGAACCGGTGTACATCTAACTTCATAGTTCATAGTTCAAGTGTTAGTTGGCTAGAATCGTGCTACGTCCCCGCCACCCGAGGAGTCGTGTTGCCCCAGCAGAAGAGGATCGGATTGACCGCGCTCGGCGCCGTGCTGTCACCGCTCGAGGGCGGCGGTCCGAAAACCGATGCCGTGGTGCAGCGGCTGTCCGCAGCGATCAGCCTCGGTGTGATGGTCGACGGCCAGCAGTTGCCGAGTGAGACCGATCTCGCCAACCAGCTGGGTGTATCGACGATGACTCTGCGGGAGGCGCTGGTCGTACTTCGGCAGCAGGGCATCGTCCACACCAAGCGCGGGCGCGGGGGCGGCAGCTTCATCAGCGCTTCGGCGGAGGTCTTCGAGAACACCTCGCTGGCACGGTTGCAACAGATGAGCATCCAGGAACTGCGCGATCTGGGGGACGAGCACTTCGCCGTCACCGGAGCGGTTGCTGTGTTTGCCGCGCGCCGCGGGTTGCAGGCCGACATAGTCCGGCTCCGAGCCCTGGCCGACCGGCTGAAGGACAGCACCGACCTCGTCTTGGCGCGCCGGGCCGACAGCCGCTTTCATATCGAGATGGCGGTGTGCGCGCAGTCCACCCGGCTGACCCGCGCCGAGGTCGGACTGCAGGCCGAGCTATCCGCCCTGCTCTGGCTGCCGAGGCTGAAACTGGACCCGGCGGCTGAGGGGACTGTCCATCGTGATCTGGTGGACGCGATCGAACGAGAAGACGATGCCCGGGCGAGAGAACTGGCAGAATCGCATACCGAATCACGCATCCGCCGCCTCGTCGCCTTACGCTTGGAGCTCAGTGATCGATGAGGAATACCGATAACTTTCCGGTCCCGGCGACCATCGAGTCGCTCGCTGATTCCGTCGCGAAACTGGCCGACGAGGTCTACCTGTCGCTGACAACCATCGGGACCGCGCTGACAACCCTCTGGGATGGTCTCACCGAGAAGCCGCGGTCCGCTCCCCAGTCGACTGATCTGGCACCGCTGCGCGAGACCACTATCGGCGAGCTCGAGCGGCGCGGAAAGCTGTTCACCGGAGCAGGCGTAGTGATGGCCGACGGCGTTCTCACCGATCGCCCCCGACACTTGGAATGGTGGCTTCCGGACGCGCAACGCCTGGTGCTGGAATTGAATCCCGATAGTGAGTACTTCTACGACTACACCAAAATGGACTGGTTCACGGTTCCGCGCGAGCAGGGTCGGCGATGGGTACAGGGGCCGCACCTCGATTACGCGTGCACCGATGAGTACGTTTGCACATTCTCGATACCGGTCACGGCCACATCGGGAACATTTCTCGGAATCGCCGGTGCCGATGTGCCGGTTGCCGCGATCGAGGAGATCTTGCTTCCGCGATTCCAGGCATTCGGTCAGCGGGTAGTGCTGGTCAATAGCGAAGGCCGCGTCATTATGGGGACCGATCCCGAATTCACGACCGGATCCAAGACGAGCCGAATGGACAGATCTGCCGCGGCAGTCCCGGTCGAGGCAATGCCTTGGTCGTTGCAACCGCTGGGACCCACGACATCCCACTGAGCCTTTGCGGATTCCGTCGTCCGGTTCGCGCGCTGCGGTGGCCAGGAGGTACTCGAGATTGTGGACGGGCGGCGGCGCGCGCGTTGCCGAGGCAGGTGCGACCCGGGGCGCGTAGCTGCTCCGCGCAGTGCCCGCGTTCAACTCCACAACGTCACATGCACTTTCGGGCGGAACCGAGTGACGCCGACGCCGGACCCGCGGATCATCGCCTGGATGCATCGCGGGGTCGTGATGAACCGCAGCAGTTCCGACACCGCGGGCTGGCGGGTGTCGGGTGGCAGGGTGGTCGCGCACCACTCATCGGATGCCTGAAGGCCGGGTCCCTTGATGTGGCTCAACCGACCGGTCGCGAGGTCGGCGGAGACGGCGAAGCCGATCGTCAGGGTGATGCCCCCGACCCGGCGGACCTCTTCGAGGGCGGCGGCGTCGCTCTGGAAGATCCGCTGATGTGATTCGGGAATGGCCAACTCGCGCAGTATCGTCGCGATGTGCCCGTCGACACTGCCGGCGCTGGGGCCCAACATCCACTGCTGCTCCCGCAGCAGCGCCGGATGCGGTGCGACATCCGCCAGCGGGCTGTCGGGGCGCGCGACCGAAATGACCTGATACTTCAGGAACGGCCGGGCGCTGATGGTCGTGTCGGTGCCATTCGGCCCGGGCCCCAGCGCGATGTCCACCGCGCGGGTCTCGATCAGACTGCGGAATTGGCTGGTGGGATGCACACTCAGCTCGACCGACAGATCCTTTGCCCGCGCCGCGAACAGGTCGATGAGGCCGGGCGCGGCATGTTCGGCGAACACACTCGATGCCGCGATGCGGAGCAGCCGTCGGCCGTGCGCCGCCTCGCTCACCTCGATGGCGGTCTGGCGCTGCAGTCCGAGAATCTCGATCGCCCGGCTGGCCAGGCGCAGCCCACCGGGCGTGAAGGCCAGACCCGCCGCCGTGCGGGTGAACAGCGGGTCGTCGAGCTCTTTACGCAGCTGGGCGATGTGCGTCGAGACACCGGCGTCGGACATCCCCAGCTCTCTGGCCGCCGCATGGACGGAGCCGAGCCGCACCACGGTCGAGTAGGCCCGAAGCTGGGCGGGCGTCACAATTCGAGTCTACTTTGGAGGTGGATGTAGCGCCGACAGTCGCATCGTGCCTGGAGGACACATCATGCAGGATGTGCTCACGGATCTGATGACAACCTGGAACGCCGGGGGCACGGCTGGGGTCGCAACGGTCGTGCGGACGTTCCATTCATCGCCGCGACCGCCTGGTGCGGCCATGGTCGTCGCCCCGGACGGAACGGTCGGCGGTTCGGTCTCCGGCGGCTGCGTCGAGGGCGCGGTCTACGAACTCGCCACCGACGTCGTCCGGACCGGTCGTCCGGTGCTGCAGCGGTACGGCTTCTCCGACGACGACGCATTCGCCGTCGGTCTCACCTGCGGCGGCATCATCGACATCTTCGTCGAGGCGATCTCGCGGGAGACGTTTCCGGAACTTGGCGAGGTCGCCGTGGATATCGCCGAGCACCGGCCGGTCGCGATCGCGACCGTCATCGAGCACCCCGACTCCGCCCTTGTCGGGAGGCGGCTGCTGATCCGGCCGAGCAGTGCACACGGCACGCTGGGGTCGGCGCGCGCCGACGATGCGGTGATCGATGACGCAGGCGGGCTGCTCGCGACGGGCCGCAGCGAGGTGCTGTCCTACGGTCCGGACGGGCAGCGCCGCGGCGAGGGTATGGCGGTTTTCGTCGCCAGTTATGCGCGACAGCCACGGATGCTGGTGTTCGGGGCGATCGATTTCGCCGCCGCCGTCGCCCAGCAGGGATCGTTCCTCGGGTACCGGGTGACGGTATGCGACGCGCGGCCGGTCTTCGCCACCTCCGCCCGGTTCCCGACCGCCGATGAGGTCGTGGTCGACTGGCCGCACCGTTATCTGGCCGCACAGATCGCGGCCGGCGCGGTCGATTCGCGGACCGTGGTCTGCGTGCTGACCCACGATCCCAAGTTCGACGTTCCGCTGCTCGAGGTGGCACTGCGCGCGCCGGAGATCGGCTATGTCGGCGCCATGGGGTCGCGCCGCACGCACGACGAGCGGCTGACCCGGCTGCGACAGGCCGGCCTCACCGCCGAGCAACTCGCCCGACTTTCCAGCCCGATCGGGCTCGATCTGGGCGGTCGGACACCGGAAGAGACGGCGGTGTCCATCGCGGCCGAGATCATTGCGCGACGCTGGGGCGGACACGGCCTCGCACTGGCCCAAACCGGCGGCCGGATTCACCACACACCGGGCGTGAACAGCGAATTAAGTGATTCCTTAACTCGGTCTTGACGACTGCATCGGTGGGGCAGAGGCTGAGCTTGTTCCCATTGATGTGAGGTAGATCACATGCAAGTTCCTGGGCCATTCGAATACGAGCGCGCAACGGGCGTGGATCACGCCATCGGACTACTGGACCGGCTGGGGGAGGAGGCGCGCATCGTCGCGGGCGGGCACAGCCTGCTGCCGATGATGAAGCTGCGTCTGGCCAATCCGGAATATCTCATCGACATCAACGACCTGGCTGCCGAACTGGGTTACATCGTCACCGATCCGACCCTGGTGCGAATCGGTGCGATGGTCCGGCATCGGCATATGCTCGAGTCCGATGATCTCGCCGCGGTGTGCCCGATCTTCCGCGACGCTGAGCGGGTGATCGCTGATCCGGTTGTGCGCAACCGCGGCACGATCGGCGGCTCGCTATGCCAGGCCGATCCCGCCGAAGATCTCAGCACCGTCTGCACGGTCCTCGGCGCCACCTGCCTGGTACGCGGACCGTCCGGCGACCGGGAGATCGCGATGGACGACTTCCTGATCGGTCCGTACGAAACCGCCATGTCGCACAACGAACTTCTGATCGAGATCCGAATTCCCGTGCGGCATCGGACATCGAGCGCCTACGCGAAGGTGGAGCGCCGGGTCGGCGACTGGGCGATCGCGGCGGCCGGCGCAACGGTGACACTGCACGGCGGCACGATCGCGGCCGCGCGGATCGGTCTGACGGCAGTCAACCCCGATCCAGCGGCGATCGCTTCCTCGGTCGACGTGCTGCTCGGTGAGCCGCCCACCGAGGAGGTCTTCTCGGAGGCGGGCCGCCGGGCGAGCGCGGCGTGCTCACCTGCCTCCGATGCGCGCGGCAGCGCGGACTACAAGCGCCATCTCGCGTCCGAACTGACGATTCGCGTGCTGCGCACCGCGGTCGAGCGCGTACTGAATGATCCTGTGCTGGAAGGGAATTAGCCATGCAGGTAACCATGACCGTCAATGGCGAGCCGGTGACAGCGGAGGTCGAGCCACGCACCCTGCTCGTGCATTTCCTGCGAGATCAGTTGCGGCTCACCGGAACTCACTGGGGCTGTGACACCAGCAACTGCGGCACCTGTGTGGTGGAGGTCGACGGCGAACCGGTGAAGTCGTGCACGATGCTGGCCGTCATGGCCGGCGGACGTTCGGTGCGCACCGTCGAGGGGCTCGAGGTGGACGGCCAACTCGATCCCGTGCAGGAGGGGTTCATGCAGTGTCACGGGTTGCAGTGCGGATTCTGCACGCCCGGAATGCTGATCACCGCCCGCGCCCTGCTCGACCGCAACCCGAATCCCGACGAGCAGACCATCCGGGAGGCGATCTCGGGCCAGATCTGCCGCTGCACCGGATATACCACCATCGTGCGGTCGATCCAGTGGGCCGCGGCGAAGCAACGAGGCGAAGCGGTGGAGCCCGAACCCGCCGCCACGCCAACGCCGGTCGGGAGCGCGTCATGACCGCCGTCGAGTCCCGGCCCGAAGACCGTGTCGACAACGACCACAAGCCGTGCGGTCACGGCAGGATGCTGCGCAAGGAGGATCCGCGGTTCATTCGCGGGCGCGGCAATTACGTCGACGACGTGTCGCTGCCCGGCATGCTGCATATGGCGATCCTGCGTTCCCCGTTCGCGCACGCGCGGATCGTGAGCGTCGATATCTCTGCGGCACAGGCACATCCGAAGGTCAAGGCGGTTGTCACGGGTGCGGATCTGGCGGCGAAGGGACTGGCCTGGATGCCGACGCTCTCCAACGATGTGCAGGCGGTGCTGGCGACGGATAAGGTCCGATTCCAGGGCCAGGAGGTGGCCTTCGTCGTCGCCGAGGATCGCTACTCCGCGCGTGATGCGTTGGAGCTCATCAACGTCGAGTACGAGATGCTCGATCCGGTGATCGACGCCCGGACCGCTCTGGCGCCCGAGATGCCGGTGATCCGCGACGATCTCGAGGGTAAGAAGGACAACCACTGCTTCGACTGGGAGACCGGCGACGCCGCCGCGACCGAGGCGGTGTTCGCGCGCGCCGACGTCATAGTCGAGCAGGAGATCGTCTATCCGCGAGTGCATCCCGCCCCGATGGAGACCTGCGGTGCCGTCGCGGATCTCGATCCGGTGACCGGGAAGCTCACGCTGTGGTCGACGAGCCAGGCGCCGCATGCCCACCGCACGCTCTACGCATTGGTGGCCGGACTGCCCGAGCACAAGATCCGGGTGATCTCACCCGATATCGGCGGCGGGTTCGGCAACAAGGTGCCCATCTATCCGGGATACGTCTGCGCCATCGTCGGGTCGCTGTTGCTGGGCAAACCGGTGAAGTGGATGGAGGATCGCAGCGAAAACCTCACCAGCACCGGATTCGCCCGCGACTACATCATGGTCGGCGAGATCGCCGCCACCGCCGACGGCAAGATCCTGGCCATCCGGTCGACCGTGCTCGCCGATCACGGCGCCTTCAACGGCACGGCGGCGCCGTTGAAGTATCCGGCCGGCTTCTTCGGCGTCTTCACCGGTAGCTACGACATCGAGGCCGCCTACTGCAAGATGACCGCGGTCTACACGAACAAGGCCCCTGGCGGCGTCGCCTACGCGTGCTCGTTCCGGATCACCGAGGCCGTCTACTTCGTCGAGCGGTTGGTGGATTGCCTCGCCTACGAACTGAAGATGGATCCGGCCGAGCTGCGGCTGCGGAATCTCCTTCGCCCCGATCAGTTTCCGTACACCAGCAAGACCGGCTGGGTCTACGACTCCGGTGACTACGAGAAGACTATGCGCCTGGCGATGGACATGATCGGCTACGACGCTTTGCGAAAGGAGCAGCAGGACAAGCGCACTCGCGGCGAGTTGATGGGCATTGGGATGTCCTTCTTCACCGAGGCCGTCGGCGCGGGTCCGCGCAAGGATATGGACATCCTCGGACTCGGGATGGCCGACGGGTGCGAGCTGCGCATCCATCCAACCGGCAAAGCCGTTGTGCGCATATCGGTTCAGACCCAGGGGCAGGGGCACGAGACGACGTTCGCCCAGATCGTCGCCGAAGAACTCGGCATCCCGCCCGACGACATCGACGTGGTGCACGGCGATACCGATCAGACTCCGTTCGGCCTGGGCACCTACGGCAGCCGGTCGACACCGGTCTCTGGCGCCGCTGCCGCACTGGTGGCGCGGAAGGTGCGCGACAAGGCGCGGATCATCGCCTCCGGCATGCTCGAGGTCTCGGTCGCCGACCTCGAATGGGAGAAGGGCTCGTTCCACGTCAAGGGCGATCCGTCCGCGGCCGTGACGATCCAGCAGATCGCGATGCGAGCACACGGCGCCGGTGATCTGCCCGAGGGCATCGAGGGCGGACTCGACGCGCAGATCTGCTACAACCCGGAGAATCTCACCTACCCGTATGGTTCGTACTTCTGCGTCGTCGACATCGACCCGGGGACAGCCGTGGTGAAGGTGCGGCGCTTCCTCGCTGTCGACGACTGCGGCACCCGGATCAATCCGATGATCATCGAGGGGCAGGTGCACGGCGGCATCACCGACGGCATCGGCATGGCGCTGATGGAGATCATGGCCTTCGACGAGGACGGCAACTGCCTCAGCGGATCCCTGATGGACTACCTCATCCCGACTGCGCTCGAGGTTCCGCATCTCGAGACCGGGTACACGGTCACCCCTTCGCCACACCACCCGATCGGTGCGAAAGGCATCGGCGAATCGGCCACGGTCGGATCGCCGGCAGCGGTGGTCAACGCGGTGGTGGATGCGTTGGCGCCGTTCGGAGTCCGGCACGCCGACATGCCGCTGACGCCGTCGCGGGTGTGGGAAGCGATGCAGGGCCGGGCCACACCGCCTATCTGAGTGGGTGCGAGCGATGGGACCACCGATGAAGATGTCCGAGCGAGTACAGCAGCTGGTCCGCACCCGGACTCCGTTCGTGCACGCGACCGTCGTGCGCGCGCAGCAGCCGACCTCGGCGCACGCCGGGGACGAGGCGATCCTGTTGCTGGACGGGACGATCGAAGGATTCGTCGGCGGCCAGTGCGCCCAGAACTCGGTCCGCAAGGCGGCGCTGGGTGCCCTGCAGTCGCACGAGAGTGTGCTGCTGCGCGTGCTACCCGACGGCGATCTGCAGTTTCCCGAAGCGCCCGGCGCGGCGGTGGTGGTGAATCCCTGTCTGTCCGGCGGAGCGCTGGAGATATTCCTCGAGCCACAGATCCCGGCGCCGCTGGTGCGCATCTGCGGCGCGACACCCATCGCGGACGCCTTGGCCGAAATGTGCGAACTGGTGGGATTCGGGGTCCAGCGCAGTGTTGCCGGAGCCGACTCGCTGGATTCGCTGGCCGATACGACGGCGGTGGTGATCGCCAGCCACGGAGGTCCGGAAGCCGAGATGATCCGCGCCGCGCTCGACGCCGGTGTGGGGTATATCGGATTGGTGGCCAGCAGGATTCGGGGTGCGTCGATTCTCGACGAGCTCGGATCGACCGACGCCGAGCGTGCGCGCGTGCGCACCCCGGTGGGCTTGCCGATCGGCGCCAAGACCTCCGCGGAGATCGCCGTCTCGATTGTCGCGCAATTGATCCAGGCGATCCGCAAGGGTGGCTTGGTCGTCGCACCCCGCCCGGCGAGCGTCGTATTCGAGGCGCTCGATCCAGTGTGCGGTATGACCGTGACCGTCGGGCCGGACACACCGCATCTCACTATCGACGATGTCGACTACTGGTTCTGCAGCTCCGGCTGCCGCACCTCCTTTGCCGCGGCGAAGACGGGCTCATGACAATCGGGTTCGTCACTGGAGTCGTACTCGCCGCAGGAACCTCACGGCGTCTCGGCACTGCGAAACAGCTACTGCCGTATCGGAATACGACGGTTCTCGGCGCCACCCTCGACGTGGTGCGATCCTGCGCTTTCGATCAGATCATCGTCACCCTCGGCGGCGCAGCCGCGGCGGTCCGGCAGCAGGTCGATCTCGCCGGGTTGGATGTGGCCATGGCCGACGACTTCGATGCCGGCTGTTCGTCGTCGTTGCGTTCGGCCCTGAGCTCGGTGCATCCCCGGGCCACCGGAATCGTGCTGATGCTCGGTGATCAACCGGGTCTGTCGGCGGCGACCGTCGACCGACTGATCGCCGAGGGAACGACCGCCGCGATCACGGTCTGCCGCTACCACGACGGTGTCGGGCATCCATTCTGGCTGAGACGCAGCGTATTCAGCGAGGTGGCCCGATTGCACGGCGACAAGGCCGTGTGGAAGATCATCGAGTCGGGCCGCATCCCGGTGTCCCGCCTCGACGTCGACGCACCAATGCCCCTGGACGTGGACACCTGGGACGACTACGAGCGCCTGCGCGCCGCGACGTCGCCATGATGTCGCCGTTCGACGATATCGAGGACGTGGTGCGACGATTCGACGCCGACGACTACCTGCTCGATACCGGGACCGCCACCGCCTTCTATCTGGCCACCACGCTGGGTCGGCCGCTGCTACTGGAAGGCGAACCGGGAGTGGGCAAGACGACGGCGGCGAAGACCCTGGCCACGGTGCTCGGTGTACCGCTGATACGCCTCCAGTGCTACGAGGGCCTCACCGTGAGCGAAGCGCTGTACGACTGGAATTACCAGCGTCAGCTGCTCAGCATCCGACTCGCCGAGGCGCGCGGTGCCGACCTCACCGAAGCCGACCTGTTCACCGAGGCATTCCTGGTGGACCGCCCGATCCTGCGCTGTGTGCGATATCGCGGTCCGACGCCGCCGGTGCTGTTGGTCGACGAAATCGACCGTGCCGACGACGAATTCGAAGCGCTGCTGCTCGAATTCCTCGGCGAGGCCACCGTGACAGTTCCCGAGCTCGGGACCTTTGTCGCCGAGCATCCGCCGCTCGCGGTGCTGACCTCGAACCGCAGTCGCGACCTGCACGACGCGCTGCGACGGCGCTGCCTCTACCACTGGATCGACTACCCGGAGCCGGCCCGCGCGGTGGCGATTGTGCGACGCACCGTGCCCGGGGCAACCGACGCGCTGATCGAGCACGCCACCCGATTCGTCGGCCGCGCCCGCGATCTCGATCTCGACAAGCCGCCCGGCGTCGCCGAGACCATCGACTGGATCGCCGCGCTGGCGATGCTCGACGTCGCCGATCTCACCGCGCCGGAGGCGGTCGCCGCGCTGAGCGCACTGGCGAAGACTCCCGACGACCGCGCCACCGTCCAGGCGGCATTCGTCGAATACACCCAAAGCCTGGCTACCGGATGAGAGGGATACTCCGATGAAGATCGCCAACGAGTTCACCGTCAACGCGCCCGTCGAGCAGGCATGGGAGGTGCTGACCGATCTTGAACAGGTGGTCCCGCTCATGCCAGGCGCACAGATGGTCGGCTGGGAGGGAGACGACTTCCTCGGCAAACTGAAGGTCAAAGTCGGCCCGGTGACCAGCGAATTCACCGGTAGGGCGAATTTCGTCGAACGCGACGAACACGACCATCGCGCCGTCATCAACGGCAGTGGCCGGGATTCACGCGGATCCGGAAACGCAGCGGCGACCATCACCACCCGACTCCGCGAAGACGGCGACAAGACCCACGTCACCGTGGACACCGACCTCAAGATCGTCGGCAAGCTCGCCCAATTCGGCAGCGGGATGTTGCAGCAGGTGTCCGAGAAACTGATCGGTCAATTCGTCACATCCCTGGAAGCGAAACTTGCGGGGGGCGATTCGGCCGCCGCGGCGGCGATAGTTGGGCCGGACAGCCGAGGAATGCGCCCGCAACCGGTCGCACAACCCGAGCCGGCACCGCTCGACCTCGTCGATCTGGTCGGGCCCGCGATGATCAAGAAGTATGCGCCGGCGATTGCGTTCGTGCTGGCGGCCGCGCTCGCAATTGTCCTGGTACGCAGGCAGATGCGCGGGAAACGATGACACGAGCGGTACTGCTGCGCGGCGTCGATCTGGCCGCATTCGCCGTTGCGGTGGTCGCGCGGCTGCGGCGTGGTGGCGTCGCGGTGGCGCCGAGCGGGCCCGCGCTGTTCGTGCAAGCCTTGCGTCGCATGGCGCCGCGGACGCGCACCGAGCTCTACTGGGCTACGCGGCTCACGCTCGTCGATCGCATGCAGGATCTCGCCGCCTTCGACGCGGTCTTCGCGATGGTGTTCGCCGACGCGGTGCTGGGTGTGGACCCGGCGAGCCGAACGCACGGACTGTCGACCGAACGCGCGTCGGCGCCGGGTGTGGGCGGGCGGGGGCAGTCTCGGCATGGCGGTGAAGTCCCTTGGGCGACACTACAATCTGCGGCCGGTGCCGACCGATCGACCGACAAGGGGGTGGCGCTACCGGACGTGCTGCCGAGCCGGTTCGCGGCACGAGCACAGGAACCCTTCGCTCGCTTCGATCCGGACGATCTGCGGACGGTCGGCGCCTGGCTGGAGCAGGCGTCCGCGCTCTGGCCGCAGCGCAGCAGCAGGCGCTACGAAAACCATCCGCACGGCAAGCGGATCGACTTCCGGGCGACGATGAACAACTCCCGCCGCACCGGCTGGGAGTCGGCCGTGCTGGTCCGCACCCGTCCCCGTAGCCGCCCGCGCCGAATCGTCATGATCTGCGACGTCAGCCGCTCGATGCAGCCGTATTCGACGATCTACCTGCATCTGATGCGGGCCGCGATGCAGCGCCGTTCGCCCGATCGCCCCGAGGTGTTCGCCTTCTCCACCTCGCTGACCAGGCTGACCTCGGTGCTGGCGCACCGTTCGCCGGATGCCGCGGTGGCCCGGGCCAACGACAAGGTGGTCGACCGCTACGGCGGCACGCACATCGGGCGGTGCCTCGCCACGCTGCTCGCAACTCCGTCCGGCAATGCGGTGCGCGGCGCCGTCGTCGTGATCGCATCGGACGGCTGGGACAGCGACACCCCCGATGTCCTCGCCCGTGCGATGGCCCGGATCCGTCGCCGGGCTTGGCGCGTCATCTGGCTCAATCCCCGTGCGGGCGACTCCCGATTCCAACCGACCACCGGTGCGATGGCGGCGGCCCTGCCGTACTGCGACATCATGATGCCCGGGCACACGCTCGCGGATATGCACGCGTTCATGCAAGCCCTCGCATCGATGATTTTCACCTGATGGCAAGACCCCCCGTCGACGCACACTCACTGGCGACAAGGCGGAACAGTGATGGTGCATGGCGAGACTCGCCGGGCAAGCAACGCGCGTCGGTTCGACGACTGCTGGGCCGCGCTCCTGAGCCTGGCGCAACCAGCACACCAAGCCGTCCGCGACTTCGCAGTCGGCTCATAGATCCGACATCCGGCTACATACCGACGGTTGTTGACGGGGCACTGCAAGCACACACATCGCGTTGCACCTCGGTACCGCCTCGGCGAACGTATAATTCTCACCGCACCGTTTTGGGCCGGTGCCTTTTGCACTAGGGCGTGCGACGCCGCGCATGATGGATGACGACCCGTCGGCTGGCCATTGCAAAGTGGTACGACCAAGTTCTACGGGCGTGACCAGGGTGCCGCTGGCACCGTTGTTGAATGCGATAGCACCGTCGATGGCATCCGGGGTTGCCGAAGGCAACAAAAGATAAACCGTGAGAACTGATGTTTCATCTGGTCCCAATTACCGTTCGAGAATTGCCGGCGCCGCTGCCTCGGTCCGCTGCGGGGAGGTCCCCGACGCCGCCGCTCCCCAGGGAAAGCGAGGATACCGATGTCTACTCATCAGGCTGTTCACGTGCAGTCCGCCGGTGCGGCGTTGAAACTGGTCGATGTTGAAACGACCTCACCGCCTCGCGACCATGTGCGCCTCGCGGTCTCAGCGTGCGGGATCTGCGGCACCGACCGTGCGTTCGTCAGCGGCGCGTTCCCGGATATGTCGTGGCCGCTGACACCGGGGCATGAGATCGCCGGCACAATCGCCGAACTCGGCGCCGATGTCGACAACTACGTCGTCGGTGACCGCGTCGCTGTGGGCTGGTTCGGTGGCCATTGCAACAAGTGCGCCCCATGCCGCAAAGGCGACTTCATCCACTGCCAGAACATGCAGGTCCCCAGCTGGCAGTACCCCGGCGGATACGCCGAGTCGGTGACCGTGCCGGCCAATGCGCTGGCTCGCATCCCTGACGAGCTTTCCATGGCCGAGGCCGCGCCGATGGGCTGTGCCGGAGTCACCACCTACCACGCGCTTCGCGAAACCCGGGCCGTGCCCGGCGACCGCGTCGCCGTTCTGGGGATCGGCGGCCTGGGCCACCTCGGCGTGCAGTTCGCCCGCGCGATGGGCTTTGAAACAATTGCGATCGGCCGCGGCGCTGACAAAGCCGATGACGCCCACGCGCTCGGCGCCCACCACTACATCGACTCGACCGCCGGCGACGTCAGCGAAGCGTTGCGGGGGATCGGCGGTGCGTCGGTCGTTCTTGGGACCGTGGGCAGCGCCAAAGCCATGGCCGAAACGGCCGGTGGACTGCTACCGCGCGGTGAGCTCATCGCCATTGGTGTCACCGCCGAGCCACTGCCGATCAGCCCGATGCAGCTGATCGGGCCCGGACTCAGCGTCACCGGCCACGCCTCCGGCACTGCGCGCGATATCGAGGAAACGATGCAATTCGCGGTCCAATCCGGCGTGCGCACGCGAATCCAGGAACGGCCGCTCGATCAGGCCGCCGAGGCATATGCCGCAATGGAACAGGGACGGGCCCGGTACCGCATGATCCTCACGGTCTGACTGATCAGGGTTGGCGGCAACGCAGGCCAGGAGAAGTCGGCCGGGAGTGTTCGACCTTGCCGTTCTGCCTGCTACTGCGTGCCGTGATGCTCCTCATCTGCGTCGGTTTCCGGTTTTGTGAAAGAGCTGTCATTTTGTCGGGTATGTCGGATGCCTCGCCATCCCAGTGGGAGTTGGACGCGGCCGGCCCGGATTTCGCCGATGAGTTGCGCGTAGCCTTCACGGACCTCACCAAGATGGACCCACGCCGAGTGCCGAAGCTCCTCGCAGTCGGCGTGCAGCACCGTCCACCACGCCTCGGCGTAGGTCTTTGCGACGTGACTGATCACCTCACCAAAGGAGTGAGTGTGGCGGCGGGCGCACCGGCTGTGGCGGACGTAGAACACCGCCCAAGAGTTGATCTTGTCGATGACCTTCGCGATATCCGCATGGAGGGCCGCCTCGGTGACGTCGGGTGGAGGCCGCCGAGGATTCAAAACCGCCGAAATCAGGGCGGCGTGTAGATCGCCCAGTTCTCTCGCCCACGCGATCAGCGGCAACGGCTCGGCGAGCCGCCCGGCGATCGCGGCCAATAGTTGATCCGGCGACAGCAGTGCTGCCGCATCCATCGCCGGATCCCCCTGCGCCGCCGCCGTATCCGCGTCCATGGGTGATCACAGACCCTTCATCGCGGGCTGACGCTTCAGGCAGGCCAGCTGGTCCTTCGTCGCCAGGCCGTCACGGTCGAGGAGCCGGGTTGCTAGCGAATCATGTTGTGTGGCCACGAAGTTCGTTGTTGGTGACGGCCAAGTTGTGGACTTCGCCGGGGTTGTCTGCTCGGACTCAGGGGCCGTAACGCGGTGGATGGTGACCAGCTGGCATGGAAGGCTCGTGGCGCGTGGGGACCACCCGCTGCGGCTGGTGATGGCGTAGTGGTCGCCGCCTCGGGCGATGCGCGTCGAGATGTTGGTGGCGTCGCCAGAGCGGCCGGTCATGCGAAGCACAGATCGGATGGTGCTGTCGAGCATGTGCGTGAGCGATCGCTGCGGATTTCGGTCGGCGGCGCGTACCGCTGGTCGGCGACGCCGGCACGGTGGTCGCTACTTGTCGTGCGCAGGTTCCACCGGCCGCGGACGCGGGTGTGGAGTTCGGAGGCTCGTTGCTCGATGACGGCCTCAGCGGGACGGGCGTGCTGTTTCATAGTTGATTGCTCGAATATTTGCGCGATGAATGGTTGATGAAGAGAGTGCACCGCCGTGACTCGGCGCATAATGCTAGTACTGACTGCGCACTCAGTCAATGACTGGTTGAGCAGTCAGCGGATGCTAGAGTGCGCGGGAAAGTAGGACGAGGAGGGGTGGGATCGGTGAGTGGGCGTGCGGCGGGACCGGGCAAGTCGGGTGCGATTCTCGATATTTTCACCCGCCATGTTGCCGAGAAGGGCTACGACGGGACCAGCTTCAGCAGTGTTGCAAGTGAGCTGGGCATCTCACAGGGCTTGATCGTGCATCATTACGGCACGAAGGCGCGGTTGCTAGAAGCTCTGCATATTTCCTATATGCGGCGGCGGATCGATGAGGCAGAGCGCATCGTGTCGGAGTTTTCTACGCCGACCGAACGGCTTGCCGGGCTGTTGTACGCGTCCATGCTCTATCAGGTGCACGATCGAAATCGGACTGTCGCATTCCAGCGCGAGGTCGCGCGGTTCGCGCAGGAGGATGAGAGTTCCGACGGGCGCAAGCTACGAAGGCATTACATCGGAATCCTGCACGGCGTGCTCGATGCGGGTATTGCGTCGGGTGAGTTCCGGCCTGTCGATACAAGTATCCGGAGCCTGCTCATCTTCGGTGCCGCGCAATGGGCGTGGACGTGGTTCGAGCCGGAAGGGCGTAGATCTGCCGAGCAGGTCGGTGCTGAACTGGTAGATCTCACTCTTGGATCGCTGTTGGTAAATCGGAGATCGTTGCCGCGTCTCATCGAGCCCGACGGCCGGCTTGTTGCCGCGGTGATCAAGATCATCACCGCGGTAGAAGGGACGCCGAAAGAAGCGCCGGAGAGATGACCATTGTTTTGGGACCAGATCATCGCTATCGCAAATCGGAGCGCGGCAACTGCCGCGTACGGACAGGTCAGCACACAGGCGTGGCCAGAAATCGGCGAATCCGGCGATCACCGGATTCGACGCCCCGCCGGGGGGATGTGCGTCGTCGAGAACCGCCCGCATGGATCGCATCACCCCGTGCAGCCGGCTGTCCCGGTCACCCCAGTCGAAGTTGTCGTACTGATCGTCGGCGAGAGAACCCCAGCAAAACCACATCAGCCCGAGCACGAGATGTTCTTGGTCGACCTCTGGTATTGCTGCGTTGCAAGGTGATTCGGCGCCAGTACAGGTCGGCATCGACACGCGAGCTACTCGACCAGCTTCTCGCTCTTCAGCCAGTCGTAGGCGACGTCGGCGGGATCCTCGCCGTCGATATCGACGCGGCCGTTGAGATCCTGCATCAGCTCGTCGGTGAGGTGTTCGGAGATCGTGCCGAGCAGCGTTCGCAACTGTGGGTAGCGGTCGAGGACGGCGCCGCGCACGACCGCGGTGCCGCTGTAGGGCAGGAAGAACTTCTTGTCGTCGTCGAGTACGACCAAATTCAGGTTCTTGACCCGACCGTCGGTGGTGTAGATCATGCCGAAATTGCACGGGGCGCCCTTGGCCGTCGCCGTGTAGACGACACCGGCGTCCATGCGCGTGACATTGCCGGACGGGACACCGTTCGGATCGTTGTAGGGGATCCCGTACTTCTGCAGCATCGGAATGAAACCGTCGGAGCGGCTGAAGAATTCGTCGTCGACGCAGAACGTCCGATCGGGGACCGGTAGCGCCGCCACCTCGGACAGGGACTTCACCTGCAGGCGTTCGGCATTCGGCGTGGATGCGCCGAATGCGTATGTGTCATTGAAGTTGGCCGGCGGCAGCCACTCCAGATTGTGGTCGCGCTCCTCGACGTCATGGACCCGCTGCCAGAGTTCCTTCGGATCCGAGATCGTCTCGGCCTCGTTGTGGTAGTTGACCCAACCGGTGCCGGTGTACTCCCAGAGCACATCGGCATCGCCGTTGAGCTGGGCCTGTCGAGACGATGCGGAACCCGGCGCCCCGGTCAGGTCGGTGACGTGGGCGCCCGCCGCGGCCAGGTAGGTCGCGGTGATCTTGCCGAGCAGTACACCCTCGGTGAAGCTCTTCGAGGTGACGGTCACCTTCGCACCGTCCAGCGGCCGCTCGCCACCGGGCAGCTCCGCGTCGTGGAACGTTCCGGACGAGCTCACCAGACCGCACCCGGCGAGCATGGCTGTCGTCGCGACGAGTGTGGAAACCAGCGTGACCAGTGGCGATCTCATGAGACACCTCGCGGAGTCGCGGCCAGTTCGACGAGTCTGCCCAGCCAGTCGATGATCAACGCCAGCAGCCCGACGAGGATCGCACCGGAGATGAGCAGCTTGGGCAGGAAGAGGGTGACGCCGGTCGTGATCAGCGTGCCGAGGCTGGTCGCGCCGATGAAGGTGCTCAGCGTCGCGGTACCGACCAGGATGACCAGCGCGGTGCGGACACCGTTGAGGATCACCGGCACCGCGAGCGGGAGCTCGACCTGGAACAGCGTCCGCGTGCCCGAGAACCCGATGCCCCGCGAGGCCTCGATCGTGCGCTGATCGACCTGCCGCAGCCCGACGATCGTGTTCTGCAGGATCGGCAGGATCGCGTACACGACGAGACCGACTATCGCCGTGCGGAATCCGGTGCCCAACCAGAAGGTGAACAAGACGAGCAGACCCACCGCGGGCGCGGCCTGGCCGATATTGGCGATATTGACGGCGATGGGCTCGAACCGCTGCAACGCGGGTCGGGTCAGCGCGATGCCCAATGGAATCGCGAGGACGACCACGATCAACGTGGCCACCACGGTCAGCTTGATGTGTTCGAGGATCGTGGTCTGCAGGTTGGCCCAGCCGAGTGACGCCTTCTCCGTCGCGGTGAACGTGGTCGACCTATACCAGATGACGTAACCGATACCGATGACACCGATGATGATCGGTTCGAACCATACGTCGATCGGAATGCGGCGCAAACGATTCATGACTACCCAGCCGATCCGGGTTCGTCGGCGGCGACCACCGGGGTCGGCGCCGGATCGGTTCCGTCGATGTATGTCGCGTACGAGTGGTCTGCCTCATCGGCACGCACGTCGGCGAGCTTGGCCTGGATCGTTTCCGTCACCGAGCCGATGCTGAGCGAGCCGACGACCGCGCCACGGCCGTCGGTGACGAGTGCGGCGCCCTGGCTGGCCGCGAGCATGGCGTCGAGCGCGTCGTTGAGGGTCGAGGATCGTGCGACGACGGGCAGCCGCCGATCGAGGAAGTCGGAGACCTCCGGTTTGGTCGCCACCTCCGTGAGCGAAGGCCACGATCGCGGCCGCCCGGCCTCGTCGACGACGACGATCCAGGTGTGTCCGGCGGCCTTCGCACGTTCGATCACACCCCGCGCCGACTCGCCGACCCGAGCGGTGATCACCTCCTCGTAGGCGACGTCGCGCACCCGCGACACGGTCAGATATGCCAGCTTCGCGCCGGATCCGACGAACTCCTCCACGAACGGTGTGGCCGGGTCGGTGAGGATCTCTTCCGGGCGCGCGTACTGCTCGACGTGACCGCCTTCGGACAGGATGAGCACCTTGTCGCCGAGCTTGGTGGCCTCTTCGAAATCGTGCGTGACGATCACTATGGTCTTACCGAGTTCGTGCTGGATCGCGATCAGGCTGTCCTGTAGGCGAACCCGGGTGATCGGATCGACCGCGCCGAACGGCTCGTCCATGAGCAGCACCGGCGGGTCCGCCGCGAGCGCGCGGGCGACCCCTACCCGCTGCTGCTGTCCGCCGGACATATCCTTCGGCAGCCGGTCGGCGAAGGTGCCGGGGTCCAGGCCGACCAGATCGAGCAGATACTCGGTGCGTTCGGCGATCCGCTTCTTGTCCCACCCGAGCACCCGCGGGATGGCGCCGACGTTCTTGGCCACCGACCAGTGCGGGAACAGCCCGCCGGACTGGATGACATATCCGATCGACTGCCGCAGCTTGTCGGGATCTTCCCTGGTGACATCGCGACCACCGATCAAGATCCGGCCTTCGGTCGGCTCGATCAGCCGGTTGATCATCTTGAGTGTGGTCGTCTTGCCACAGCCGGACGGGCCGACGAACGCGACGATATCGCCCGCATCGATCTCCAGGTCGAGGCGCTCAACCGCCGGTTTCTGCTGGCCCTTGTAGCGCTTGACAACCGAATCCAACTCGATGGACGCACCGGTGACATTGCGCTCCGCTGTGGTCGGAGCGGGTTGGCTGGTCACATCGGTCATGACAGTCCCTTTGCGATCGTGAGGCGTCCGAGCAGGACGAGGAGCGCGTCGAACACCAACGCGATGATGACGATGAGAATGGTGCCCGTCAGCGCCATTTCGAGCGCGTTCGCGCCACCGAGCCGCGAAAGGCCGTTGAAGATCAGCGATCCGAGGCCGGGTCCGAGAACATAGGCGACGATGGCGGCGACACCGACGATCATCTGGGTGGACACCCTGATGCCGGTGAGAATCACCGGCCAGGCAATCGGCAATTCGACGGTCAGCAGAATGCGCCATCGCGAAAAACCGATCCCGCGAGCGGATTCGACGACCGAAGCAGGGACCGACCGCAAGCCGACGATCGCATTGCCGATCACCGGCAATGCCGCGAAGAACGCCAGCATGACGAACGACGGGACCACACCGAGTCCGAACGGGACCAACAGCAGCGCCAACAGCGCAAGCGAAGGAATCGTCAGCGCGACCCGGCTCGAGGTCAGCGAAAGCGCGGACAACAGCGGAAGCCGATAGACCGCCATCGCGATGAGGACAGCGACGGCAGTCCCGACCAGCACCGTTTGAAATGCCAGGGAGGCATGCTGATACGTCAGGAACGCCAGAAGCTCGCCCCGTCCTCGGATGTAGCTCCATAGATGCATGGGATTCCCATCGTCAGCCGAAGACCGGTCGGTACCTATCTGTGCGCAGTAACCGGACGCGCGAGTTGCCAAAGAGTAAACGAAACTGGCGCAAGGTGCCGGACGGCGCGCGACGGCGAATAGCTCACAGGTTCAGTGACAACGAAGTTCGGATCGCAGCAGCGGTGGGCTTACCGCGCAAGGAATACGGGTTGGGTATGTCGACGAACTTCTCGGTCGCGGGCTTGGCGATCATGCTTGCCGCTGCGACAGCCCAGGCCACGACGCCCCAACGGATTTCGGCCGCGGTCGCGGTGATCGCATTACTACCCTTGCCATTTCAGTTCATGGTGTTCATGCGCACGGACATCTATTTCGTGCTGCAGGACCTCACCTCATGCCGCGACCTATACGGCGACGGCCTCGAGCCCGGTGAAGACGAGAGTGAGTGCGGTGGTGAGCGCGAAACGAGCGAGAGTTTTCACAACCATCCCAGTGAGCCGAGAACAATGAGAGCCACCGTGTCGAGTCCGAGGATCGCGCCGACGACGACGGCCTTGGCGCGCACCGTGGGCAGATCGTGCACCCAGAAGCAGGCCGTGAAGAACGGCACGTAGCCGATCAGCCAGATCAGCGGCGGGAAGCCCGCCTGCCACCAGGACCAGTCCCAGGTCAGCACGCCGATCTTGTTGAGCACGATCTCGACGCCAACGGCCAGCGCCGCGTTCACCGCCACCAGTACCGGGCGGTTGGGCAGCCCGAATACGCGTATCTCGCGCGGCGGCAACAGCTTCGCGGCCGCTACACCCATGATCGCGAACATGAAGCAGATCTCGATATTGAGCCCGATCAGGATCTGATAGGCGGTCGGCCCCGTCGCGCCCCACACCGGCGCGCGATCGGTGACGTGGAAGACCGCGGCGTTCCAGATCTCGTTGAACCAGTCCATCCCCCATAGCGCCAGCCCACCGAACAGCACGTTCCAGTTCCGGCGCTCCACCTCGGTGGCATACACGTAGACGACGATCAGAAGTAGCGGGATCACATACCACTTGAACTGGCTCGAATCACGAACCAACTCCAGCGCCGCACGGGCGTTATCGGTCACTGGCCAGCCTCTCTTCCGATGACCGCAAACCCCGAGAGTGTGTTACATCGCTACACTCATTGTCAATCTGTCAGCAAGGTTGTCAGTACTGTCGATTTCATCGTCCACGTCATCATGTGACGGAAATGATCGATAATGGTGGTATGGCGACGGTGCTGCTGGGCGGCGACGTCATGCTGGGGCGCGGTGTGGACCAGATTCTCCCGCACCCCGGTGATCCGACGCTGCACGAACGGTATGTCGAGGATGCGCGAACGTATGCGGAGCTGGCGGAGCATATGCACGGTGAATTCGCCCGTCCCGTGGATTTCGGCCACCCATGGGGTGACGTCCTGCCGATTCTTGTTCGGTTCGCCCCGCAGGTGCGACTGATCAATCTGGAAACCGCAATCACCGCCGATGGCGCGTTCGCACCGGTCAAGGGCATCCACTACCGCATGAACCCGGACAATGTGCCGGTGTTGACCGCGATCGCGCCGGTCGTCTGTGCGCTGGCCAATAATCACATTCTCGATTTCGGTATTCGAGGGCTGGCCGACACTGTGGCAGCACTCGATACCGCGGGCATCCAGCGCGCCGGGGCGGGTGCGGATTTCGATGATGCCCGGGTCCCGGCGATATCGGAACTCGATGACGGACGACGAGTGGTAATTGTCTCGGTCGGTGCGGGATCGAGTGGGGTTCCGCACCATTGGGCGGCTCGCCGCGATCGGCCGGGGCTGTGGTGGATCGGTGATGCGCCGAATATTCGCGCCGCCGACGAAGTTGCGGCAGAAGTGTTGGCGCACAAGCGCAATGACGATATCGCAATCGTCTCCGTACACTGGGGGCCCAACTGGGGCTACGGGGTGTCGCTGAGCGAAAGGCAGTTTGCGCAGCGGTTGATCGATGCCGGAATCGACCTCGTGCACGGGCATTCCGCACACCATCCGCGGCCGATCGAGATCTATCGGGGCAAACCGATTCTGTACGGGTGCGGTGACGTCATCGATGATTACGAGGGCATCCGCGGCCATGAGCGGTACCGCCCGGATCTTCGCTTGCTGTATCTGGTGTCCATCGAGCCCGGCGCGATAGAGACGCGAATGATTCCGCTGCGGATCCGGCGCATGCGCCTGGAATCGGCCGCGCACAACGAATCTCGATGGCTGTGCGAGACGATCGAGCACATCAGTCGCGACTTCGGCACCCGGGTCGCATCGCGGCCCGACGACCTACCGGTGGTGTTCAAGACCGCACAACGCTGAGATGGCGGCGCAACCAGTCGCGGGCCAGATCCGCCACCTGCTCGAGCGCACCGGGCTCCTCGAACAGGTGCGTCGCACCGGGGACGACGTCGATCTCGCTCGGACACGACATCCGCAACTGGGCCTCGCGATTGAGCTCCAGTACCCGCCGGTCGTTACCGCCGACAATGAGCAGCGTCGGTGCGCGGACGTGCGCCAGCCGCGGACCGGCCAGGTCGGGGCGGCCGCCACGGGAGACGATCGCCGCGATCTCGGCGCCGGGTTCGGCGGCCGCCCACAGTGCGGCACCGGCACCGGTGCTCGCCCCGAAATATCCGGTCGGAAGGCCGCACAGGACCGACCGCGTGCGCAGCGCGCGGGTCACCTCGACGAGACGATCGGCGAGCAGTTCGATATCGAAAACACGCGCACGGTCGCCCTCCTCGGGCGCGGTCAGCAGGTCGACGAGCATCGTCGCGAGTCCCGCTCGATTCAGTACATCGGCGACCAGCCGATTCCGCGGACTGTGTCGGCCGCTACCGCTGCCGTGTGCGAAGACGACAAGACCGGTGGAGTTCTGCGGGACGGCCAGTATCCCCGTCAGCCGGATGGACTCCGACGACACGATGACCTCTTCTGTCCGCGTCAGCGGATCGGATGCGGAGGGCAGCATCGAACACCTCCTGGTATCCGGAGTACCCGCCCGGTCGGTCATGTGCAAGAGGCGGTATCAGGCGGGGGCTCCGTCGAGCACTTCGACCCGTCCGGTGTCGAGGTTGTAGTAGGCGCCGACGACCGAAAGAGCGCCACGCTCCACCACCGGCGCGAGGTCGTTGTTGCGCCGTAGGTCTTGCGCGGTCAACTCGATCTGGATGCGGGTCATCGTCTCGACCGGGTCGTCGCCCGGTGAATCCATCCGCTCGTATGCCGGGCGCAATGCCTCCACGATCGACTGCAGATTGCCCGGCAGCGGGGTGCTCTCCTGCAGGGCCTTGTATGCCGCGGCGACCGCACCGCAGCGCTGGTGTCCGAGGACCATGATCAGCGGGGTGGCGCTGGTCATCGGGCCGTATTCGACGGAACCGATCACGACGGGACCCACCGCGAGCCCGCCGGTGCGCATCACGAACAAGTCGCCGAGCCCGGTATCGAACACCAGCTCCGGCGGGACGCGCGAGTCGATACACGACAGTACGACGCCATACGGCTGCTGATTCTGGGCCAGCAGCTCGCGTCGCTCGGGATCGCGGTCGGGGTGGTCCAGGTTGCCATCGATCCAGCGTTGGTTGCCTGCCATCAGCCTGTCGAAGGCGGCCTTCGAGGTCTGCGGCGGCGCCTGCGCGGTATGGACTTGCTTCGATGGCTGATCTCCCCCGCAACCCGCCAGCACCGCGGTTGTCGCGGTCAGGGCGCCGACAAGAACTGTTCGGCGATCGGGCACACCCATGTTGTCACCTCCGCACTCGGTGGATCTCCATCGGTTACGAGAACAGCGAAAACGGTGCTGAAGCAATTGCTGCAAGTATGCGCGCAGGTGAAATCCGACCGCCTTCCTGGAGTCGGCTATACCTCGTGCGAAGCCCTCTAGTAGGTGTGGGCCTGGTTCCGGTGGCCGGTGTTGTCGGGGTGCCTGCCGCGGAGGTAGCCGGCGAGGTGGGTGGTCAGGTCAGCGGCGTCGGCGTCGGCTCCGTCGATGTAGGTGGATCTGCGGCGGCGTAATACCGGCATTCCGGTGACGTAGAGGCCGGGCCAGTCGACCACGCCCCCGTTGTGGCGGAGTCTGCCCCGGGGGTCGAAGACGGGCAGTTCGAGCCAGGAATGGTCGGGTTCGACGCCGGTGGCCCATACGACCGATCGGATCTCTCCCGATGTCAGGTCGAGCAACAGTGGTGAGTCGGGGACGCGGGTGGGTTCGAGGCGTTCACCGTGTTCGCCTGTGTGCTCGTCGATGGTGTCGAGTAATCGGTTGAGTTTGAGGTCGGCGAGGGTGATGACGTTGCGCAGCGAGCCGGAGAACTGGGCGATGCCGTCACGGATGCCGGCCAGCTTGCCGACGAGCCGGATGCCTTGATCCTGCAGTGTGTTGAAGTCGATAGTGCGCCGGCCGCCGACGAGTTGGAAGGACGCGAGATTGCGGGCGCGGACGATGTCGTCGATCTGGTCCCATCGTTGGTCGAGGATGCCGGTGGCATCGAGCCACCACAGGATGTCGTGGTCGCGGTATCGGCGGGGTGCCCGCACGTGCTCGCCGGTGGCAAGGGTGACGGGGCGCCCGGAGCGATGGACCTCCTCGGCGATCTGGATGCCACTCGCGGCGGCCCCGACGACGAGTACGCCACCATCGGGGAGCCGGTCGGGGTTGCGGTAGTCGAGCGCGGCTATCGACTCGATGTCGTCGGGGAGGGCGGCGGCGAGCGCAGGGAGCGGGGAGGTGGTGATGCCCCCGGCGAGGACAACGGTGCGGGCCTGCCAGTCGCCTTGGTCGGTGGTGACCGTGAACCCGTCTTCGGCGGCCTGGACGGTGGTGACCGTGGTGTCGGTCTCGACGGGGGCCGAGGATGTCGTGGCGTAGGCGGTGATGAAGTCGGCCACTTCTGCGACGGTCAGGTAGCCGTCGGGGTCGTCACCTTCGTAGCTGTGGCCGGGTAGCCGGGTCATCCAGTTGGGGGTGAGCAGGCGAAGCGAGTCCCAGCGCTGGGTGCGCCAGGAGTGCGCCACCTGGCCTCGCTCGAGGACGATGTGGTCGATCGAGCGTTCGGTCAGGTGGCGGCTGATCGCCAGGCCGTTGTGCCCGGCCCCGACTACGACGGCGGCCGTGGCCGGCATCAGGAGGCGTTGACGTTGACGTTGACGTTCGTCGGATTGGTGAGGGCGTCGTACACCGCGGACCGCTTCTGCGACTGCGCGACGATCGCCTCGATGTCGGCCGGTGCGGCGTCGGCGTCGATCTGGTAGTCGACGGTGATGTTGGTGAAGCCGTTGCGGACGTTCGGGTCGGCGCCGAGGATGCCGTGCAGGTCGAAGTCGGCCTTGACGGTGGCCTGGACGGAATTGAGCTTGATCTGGCGCTGTTGGGCGACCGCGGCCACGCCTGCGGTCAGGCAGCTGCCCAGCGCGACCAGGACGTACTCGGCGGGGGTGATGCCGTGGTCCTCGGCGGCGAACTGGGGCGGGTGGTCGGCGTCGAAGGTGAACTTCTTGGTGTGCTGCTGCTCGGCGCCCAGTCCGTAGAAGGTTTCCACTTCGGTGCGGCTGTGGGTGCCCCGGACCCAGCTCACAGTCGAGCGCCATTCGAATTTGGCGATCTCGGGATTGTCGGCCAGCGCGGCGCGGGCGCCGAGCAGGTGTTCCACGTTGACGCCGTTGTCGACGGTGGGAGCGGTCATGGCGATGCCTCCTGATGTGTGTTTACGGGGTTGAGACGATCGGTGTGGTCATCGGACGGTCTTACGGGCGGTGATCTGGCCGGTGTCGAAGCCGAGCAGGTGCAGGCCGCCGTGGAAGCGGGCGTGCTCGATCTTCAGGCAGCGATCCATCACGACCGTGAGCCCGTTCGCCTCGGCGTCGTAGGCGGCACGCTCGTTCCATATTCCGAGCTGGATCCACAGCACCGGGGATGGTTTATCCGGGGAGGTCAGGGCGGTCACTTCGGCCACGACGCCGGGGATGTCGGCTACCTTGCGGAATACGTCGACGATGTCGGGAGTCTCGGGCAGGTCGGCGAGCGAGGTGTAAACCGGCTGCCCGAGGACGGTGCGACAGGCGGCGTTGGGATTGACGAAGTAGACGGTGTAATCGGTGGACTGCACCAGATAGGTGCCCACGAAATAGCTGGCACGGGCGGGGTTGGTGGAGAACCCGACGATCGCGATCGACCGTGCGCGCCGCAGGATGCGGAGACGTTCTTTGGCCGTGGGGCCGAACCAGGTGCGTTCGCTGTGCAGCAGCCGGGCGCGCGGAGAGTCGGTGGGCACGGCGGCCGTGAGGCCGTTGGCGAGCTGGGTGTTGACGACCGCGGCCGCACCGTTCTCACTGTTCATCACGCCTCCGTCGATTTCACCGCTGCGTGCAGGGCCTGATCGATGTCGTAGATGATGTCCTCGACGTCCTCGATCCCGACGCTGATCCGCACCAGTCCCGGTTCGACACCCGCCTGCGCCAGTTGCTGCTCGCTGAGCTGGGCGTGGGTGGTGGAGGCGGGGTGGATCACCAGGGTCTTCGTGTCACCGATATTGGCCAGGTGGCTGGCCAGGTCGACCGATTCGATGAACTCCCGGCCGGCCGCGCGGCCCCCCTTGATGCCGAAACTGAACACACTGCCCGGCCCCTGCGGCAGGTACTTGGCCGCTCGGTCATGGTGGGGATGGCTGGGCAGTCCGGCCCAGTTGACGAACTCGATCCGCGGGTCGGCCTCGAGCCACTGCGCGACGATGCGGGCGTTGTCGACATGATTCTGCATACGCAACGGCAGCGTCTCGACGCCCACCGCGAGCTGCCATGCCGACTGCGCAGACAGCGTGGGACCGATATTGCGGAGCTGCTCGGAGCGCAGCCGGGTGAGAAATGCGTACTCGCCGAAGTTGCCGTTCCAGGTCAAACCGCCGTAGTGCGGCACCGGCGCGTCGAACAGGGGAAACCGCGGATTACGCCAGTCGAACCTGCCTGATTCGACGACCACCCCGCCCAGGGTGGTGCCGTGACCGCCGAGGAATTTGGTGGCCGAATGGATCACGATGTCGGCGCCCCACTCGATGGGCCGGTTGAGGTAGGGCGTGGGAATGGTCGAGTCGATGACCAATGGAACTCCGGCGGCATGTGCCGCATCGGCGAGACCCTCGATATCCGCGATCTGCCCGGAGGGGTTTGCGACGGTCTCGGCGAAGACCAGCTTCGTCCGGTCGGTGATGGCCTCGGCGTATGCGGAGGGATCTGCGGAGGTGACGAACGTGGTTTCCACACCGAACTGGCGCAGCGTGAGATCGAGCTGGGTGAGTGACCCGCCGTAGAGTTGCGCGCTCGCCACGATGTGGTCGCCGGCCCCGGCCAGTGCGGCGAAGGTTATGAACTCCGCCCCCATCCCGGTTGCGGTAGCGACGGCGCCGAGCCCGCCTTCCAGGCTGGCGACCCGCTCCTCGAAACTGGCCACGGTCGGGTTCGACAGACGCGAGTACACGTTGCCGTACTTCTGCAATGCGAAGCGGGCGGCCGCGTCCGCGGTGTCGTCGAAGACGAACGCCGCGGACTGGTAGATCGGCAGTGCGCGGGCGCCGCTGACCGGGTCCGGGATATTGCCCGCATGGATCGCCCGGGTGCGGAAACCGTACTCGCGATCGACAATTGGCCGCACACCCGTCTCACTGTGGCGCGAAACCGTCGAACCCTCGGGTCCCGGGCTAGGCAAGGACGACCTCGAGCGGCACCGCGTTGCGTACCGTGTGTCCCACAGGCGAACTGGCCAGCACCTTCGCGTGCAACTGTTCGAGCTGCTCCGGGGAGGCGTCGGCGTCGATCGTCACGGTGGCGGTGATCGACTCGAAGCCTGCGTGCCCCTCGGCGAGCCCCAGGAAGACGTGCAGGTCGATATCGCCCTTCAGGTCGACGCGCAGGTCGTTGAGCTGGATACCGGCGATCGTGGCGTTCGCTGCGTACCCGACGGCCAGGCAGTTCCCGAGCGCCGCGAGGAGCTGCTCTACCGGATTCGGGGCACCGTCGGCTCCGCCGAGGGCAGCCGGCTCATCCGAAGGGACAGGAGCGAATGTGCGGATACTCGCCTCCGAGGCGAACGCACCCTTCCATGTCACGTGGGCCGCCCAGGTGGTTTGGGCCTTCACCGGGTCGGCCTGGATTGCCCCCACAAGGCCGCCGACAGCGTCGATGTTGACGTTGTTGAGAAATGCACTGGCATCGACAGTCACGGATTCTCCCTGGAAGAATGGAATTCCCCTGTGCCCCACCAGTTTTCCCGCCTCACCCAGCCGTGGACAGGGTTTCGCGCAAGGTGAGTTTTAAGGCTCGGCGGTCCGTGGCCATGCCGATGTCCTACGGCGCACGGTTCCATGAACCGTTCGGCCCGCACTCGCTATCCGGCCGTGTACAGCCGGTTCAGGCGCGGAGGGGGGACCCTCAACGGTCCAAGATCAGAACACCCGGAACTTGAAGAACCATCAAGCGCCCGTTCGCATTCCGAGCGGGCAATCGCTGCTCGAGCTACCGGCATTCAACGGCTACGGTTCCCTCCGGACGGATGCGGCGAGCCGGAGATTGGTGGCTTCCAACTGACGTGCGGTGCTCACCTCGAGGTCCTGGACCTGGCCCTGTGACAGGCGGCCGCACAGGCGACCCCAGTGCACAGCGACCTCATCCCCGACCGCGACGTCCGGCAGCGCGCTGTAGCCGTCGGCCCAGACATCCGCACGCTGTATCGACGGTGTGGAGAGCTCGAGCAGCTGTCCGTTCCACGCCAGGCTCCGACAGCGTAGGGCGACGCCCGTCTCGTCGTGGGAAACCACTGTCCCCCAATTGATTCGGCAATTATCGAGGACACTCACGGGGTGCTCGTCCATGCCACGGCCCAGCAGTCTGGACCACGGGTACACACCGAACACATGGAAACAATGGTTCGCGGCGGCCTCGGCGGCCAGCTCCGGTCTCAGGTGTGTCCAGTAGGAGCCCGCCACCGGACCGATCACCGCGAGCAGCTCGAACATGAACTCGTCGGAGTCGAGATGAGCGGCGACTCCGCCACCGAGCCAATACGATTCGACGAGTCGATGATCCAGGGGATCGTCGATCCCGGTCAGCCGGGACATCACCCGCAGGTAGGGCCACACACCGGAGAATCGGGCAGCGACCGCCCGTATTTCGGCACTGGAACCGTTGCGCAACGCCGCCGCCTCCGCAGGACCGCAGTAGCCGAGCCGGTTGGGCGCGTAGGTGTATCGCGCGAACATGTCGGTGCCAGGGGTGTCCATTACCCTTCCGGCTTCCCTGCCAGGCCGGACTGCCAGCGCTGCTCGACATCGCCGATGCGCCACACCGCGAAGGCCGCGATCCAGGTGAGCGAGAACAGTCCGACGATGATGAAGCCCATCGCACCGAGATCGAGGTTCCCGACCCAGGCCAGCGGACCCGTGGTGACATCGAGCTTGTCGGCGAGGATCGATATCACCTCTTGCGCACCGATCAGCAGGGCGACCGCCACCGACAGTCCCGTGACGACGATGTTGTAGTAGATCTTGCGGATCGGGCTGGCGAACGCCCAGCCGTAGGCATAGTTCATGAATGTCCCGTCCAACGCGTCGAACAGCGACATGCCCGCCGAAAAGAGCACGGGCAGAACAAGAATCGAGTACCACGGCAGATCTGTCGCCGCGGCGCCACCCGCGATCACCAGCAGGCTGACTTCGGTGACCGTGTCGAAGCCGAGGCCGAAGAGCAGCCCGACCGGATACATCTGCCACGGCTTGCGCACCGCACGCATCATCGGTGCGAAGAGCCGGTTCAGTGCGCCCCTGGATTCGAGTTGCGCTTCGAGCTGCGCCTCGTCGTAGCTGCCCTGGCGCATAGTGCGGAAGACGCGCCAGATCCCGACCAGCGACACCGCATTCAGGAGCCCGATCAGGATCAGGAAAGTGCCCGAGACGCCGGTGCCGAACACGCCGGTCCACTGTTGCAGCTCGGAGTTCTCGTTCTGGATATTGGCGGCGAGCGCTTTCACACCGAGCGCGAGCAGCGCCACGAGGACGAACACGATCGTGGAATGCCCGAGCGAGAACCAGAATCCGACCGACAGCGGCTGCTGCTTCTCGGCCACCAGCTTGCGAGTGGTGTTGTCGATCGCGGCAATGTGGTCGGCATCGAAGGCGTGGCGCATGCCGAGGGTATAGGCGGTGACGCCCAGCCCGACGCCGAATGCCGTGCCCTGCACCACATAGTTGTTCGGGACGACGAGGAAGAACAACGTCACCCAGCCGACGATGTGCAAGGTGACGACAGTGCAGACCATTCCGGCAATGCTGCCCCGTTGCCGCCGGTCCATTCCGATCCACGCACGCCGCAGCGCCCTCGGATAGTTGGTGATCGCAACGATGACGTGGACCTCGCTAACTCTCCAGCGGCGATCGCCGCCCCTCTCAACAAATCCGCGGCAGCTGCTCTCCGGCCGGCAGTGCGACCACCCGGGTTCCACCCAACGCCGTGCGGGCGACCACCATACCGGGATGCTCCGCGACACACACTCCGATCGCCTCCGCCCGCGCGCCGAGCGGATGGTCGCGCATTGCGGCCAGCACCCGATCGGCGTCCCCGGGTGCGACGAACGCGATCAGCTTGCCTTCGTTGGCGACGTACATCGGGTCCAGTCCGAGCAGGCCGCAAGCATCGCGCACCTCCGCGGGCACGGGAAGTTTCCGTTCGTCCAGTGAGACACCGACTTTCGCCACGCCCGCGATCTCGTTGAGCGTCGCCGCCACACCACCCCGAGTGGGGTCGCGCAGCACGTGCACATCCGCGCCGGTCGCCAGCATCGCGGCGACCAAACCGTTGAGGGGCGCGGTGTCACTGACCACAGTGGTCCCGAACTCGAGCCCTTCGCGACAGCTCATCACCGCAACCCCGTGCACGCCGATATCACCGCTGACGAGCACGACATCGCCCGGCGCGGCCCGCTGCGGCCGGATGTCGACGCCTTCGTCGACGATGCCGATCCCCGCGGTATTGATGAAGATTCCGTCCCCGTGCCCGGCATCGACCACCTTGGTGTCGCCGGTGACGAGCGTGACCCCGGCAGCGAGCGCCGCTGTGCCCAATGCCTTGGCGATGTGCGCGATATCGGCGAGCGCGGTGCCCTCCTCGAGGATGAACGCGGTCGAGAGCACCATCGGCCGCGCACCGGCCATCGCCAGGTCGTTGACGGTGCCGTTGACGGCGAGGTCGCCGATCGAACCGCCGGGAAACACCAGCGGCTTCACCACGAACGAATCCGTCGAGAAGGCCAACCGGGCGCCGCCGAGTGTGATCACCGCGGAGTCGCCCATGCCCGCTTCGGCGGCGGACCCGAAGGCAGGCAGGAAGAGATGCTCGATCAACTCGCCGGACATCGCGCCGCCGCCGCCGTGCCCCATCACGATGTTCGGCGAGTCCCGCAGGGGCATCGGGCACACCCAGTTCTCCATGTCGATCGTCGGAGCCGGCGAAGGCACTCCGAGGTGGTCAGGCATGAGCCACCTCCGCGGGTTGATCGAGGCGCCGGTAGAGGTAGTAGGCGGCGCACGCGCCCTCCGACGACACCATGGTGGCGCCCAACGGGTTTCGCGGCGTGCACTCCTTACCGAACGCGGCGCACTCGTGCGGTTTGATGAGGCCCTGCAGCACCTCGCCGGAGCGGCAGATCGACGATTCCGCGGTATGCAGGTCGCCCACCGAGAACCGCTGCTCGGCGTCGTAGTCGCGGTATCGCTCCGAGAGCCGCCACCCGCTCTGCGGTATCATCCCGATGCCACGCCAGGCACGGTCGGTGACCTCGAAGACATCGCGCAGCATCGTTTTCGCCGCGGTATTGCCCTGGGCCATCACCGCGCGAGGATATGCGTTCTCCAGCTCGTGTCTGCCTTCCTCGAGCTGAAGTACGGTGCGGCGGATGCCCTCCAGGATGTCCAGCGGCTCGAAGCCGGTGACAACCATCGGCACCCGATACTTCTCGGCGAGCGGCGGATATTCCTCGGTGCCCATCACGCTGCACACGTGCCCGGCCGCGAGGAACCCCTGTACCCGGCAGGTCGGTGACTCCATGATCGCGGCGATCGCGGGTGGCACCAGCACGTGCGAAACGAGCAGTGAGAAGTTCTCGATGCCGAGCCGTTTCGCCTGATAGACGGTCATCGCGTTGGCAGGCGCCGTTGTCTCGAATCCGATGCCGAAGAACACCACCTGGCGATCCGGGTTCTCCCTGGCGATATGCAGCGCGTCCAGCGGTGAATAGACCACTCGGACGTCACCACCCTCGCTTTTGACGTGGAACAGGTCCTTCTTGCTGCCGGGCACCCGCAGCATGTCGCCGAACGAGCAGAAGATCACACCAGGTCGCGCGGCGATCTCCAACGCCTTGTCGATCACTTCGAGTGGGGTCACGCAGACCGGGCAGCCCGGTCCGTGGATCATTTCGATCTGATCGGGAAGCAGTTGGTCGATACCGTGCCGAATGATCGAATGGGTTTGGCCACCACAGACTTCCATTATGGCCCAGCGTTGCGTGGTGGTACCGCGGATCTTGTCGAGTAGGTTCTTGGCCAGTTCCGGATTGCTGAACTCGTCGAGATATTTCATGGCGCCACCTCTGGGTCGTGTTGCGGTTTGGTTGGTTCGGCTCCTTCGGCCGTGGGATCGGCGAGGCCTGATTGTCTGGCGGCCAGCGCGAAACCGTCGCCGAATTCCTCGTTCAGCACGCCGAGGTGCTCGAATTCGGCCAAGGTCCGCAGCGCGGACTCCTCGTCGAGACGCTGGATGGCGAAGCCCACGTGAACGACCACGTAGTCACCGACAGCTGCGTCCGGAATGTATTGCAGGCACACATCTTTGTGCACGCCGCCGAAGTCGACGACCGACATCAGCGTGCCGTCGCGCTCCTGAAGGCTGAGCACCTTTCCTGGGACTGCCAGGCACATCGTTGGCTCTCCTTTCGCTCAGCCCGCGCCCGCGGCGAGTATCTGCCCGAACGCGAGACCGCCATCGTTCGGCGGCAGCCGACGATGACAGATGACGTGGAATCCGTTTTCCCGCAGCGAAGTTCGCGACTGCGACAACAACAAGGCGTTCTGGAAGACCCCGCCCGACAGGGCGACGGTCCTCGACTCACTCGGGTAGGCGAGCGCCAGTTCGAGGACAAGGCGCGTGACGGCCCGGTGGAATCGCGCGCCGATCACCGCGGCCGCGACGCCACGGATCGAGTCGGCGACCACGGCGGCGACGACCGGTGCCGGGTCGATCACGACGGGCTCGACGTCGTGATCCAGCGCGAACCGGTAGGTGTGCGGGTCCGCGGCATCGGGAGCGACGCTGCGGGCCAGACCTTCCAGCTCGATCGCGGCCTGCGCTTCATAATCGGCGATGTGCCGAACGCCGGCCAACGATGACACCGCGTCGAACAGCCGGCCCATGCTCGAGGTCGGCACACAGCCGAGGCCGGTCTCGAATTGATGAGACAGCACGCCTCTTTCGTTCACCGGGCAGGCCGCGACCGACGCGATGGACGGCGACCACTCGATGCCGGCCGCGCGCAGGTGCGCCAGCGCCATCCGGTACGGCCGCTGCACACTCACATCGCCACCGGCCAGCGGCACGTATTTCAGGTGCGCGAGTCGCCGGAAGCCCTTGTAGCCTGCGAGCAGCACCTCACCTCCCCAGACCGCCCCGTCGGGGCCGAACCCCGTCCCGTCGAAGGCGAAACCGACGACGGTCGCGGATTCACCGAGACCGTGCTCGCCCATTACCGCGGCGATGTGGGCATGGTGGTGCTGAACGGTCCTGACCGGCCGGTCACCGGCGTGCTGTTGTGCCCACGCGGTCGACCGGTAGAGCGGGTGCGCGTCGACCGCCAGCTGGATCGGGCGGACGCCGGTGAGGTCCTCCAGATGCTGTTCGGCAGCGCCGAACGCGCGCAGGGTCGCCAGGTCGTCCATATCCCCGATGTGCTGGCTGAGCCACGCGTAACGGCCGTCGGCCACCGCGCAGGTGTTCTTGAGGTCGCCGCCCACCGCCACGGTGGGCGGCACGGGGACCGGAAGCGCCAACGGCATCGGCGCGTAGCCACGCGAGCGCCGGATCGGCAGTTCGACCCCGTCGACCAGACGCACCACCGAGTCGTCACACGGCACGAGGATGCGACGGTTGTGCGAGAGCCAGCCGTCGGCGAGATCGGCGAGCCGGTCGCGCGCATCGGCGTCGTCGTAGCAGATCGGCTCGCCGCCGAGGTTGCCCGAGGTCATCACCAGCGCCTGCGGGCCGGGTGGATCGCCGGGCAGGCCGAATAGCAGTACGTGCAGCGGGGTGTAGGCGAGCATGACGCCGAGGTCGGGGTTGCGCGGCGCGACGGACTCGGCGAGCGCGCGGTCGCCGCGGGCCAGCAGCACGATCGGTTGTTGTGGACAAGTCAGTAGGGCGGCGCCGGTTTCGTCGACGTGGACGATCGAGCGCGCTGAGGCCAGGTCCGCAACCATGACGGCGAAAGGCTTGTCGCCGCGGCGCTTTCTGATGCGCAACTCGGCTACTGCGGCCTCGTTCCCGGCATCGCAGGCGAGGTGGTAGCCGCCGACGCCCTTCACCGCGAGGATCCCACCGGTACGGAGCAAATCCCTTGCGGCGGTCAACGGGTCGCTCGGGCGACCGTGCACGTTGTCCGAGATGATATGTGGCACGCGAACATTCGCGGTCCCGTGGAAGTAGTCGAGGGTCGGACCGCAGTCGAGGCACGCGATCGGCTGAGCGTGGAAACGCCGATCGGCCGGATCGGCGTACTCGTGGGCGCAGCGCTCGCACATGGCGAAATCGGCCATCGAGGTCTGTGCGCGGTCGTACGGCAGACCGGCGATGATGGTGAACCGTGGACCGCAATTGGTGCAGTTGATGAAGGGATGACGATAGCGGCGGTTGTGCGGATCACGCAGTTCGCGAGCGCAGTCCGCGCACATCGCGACATCGGGCGAGGTCAGGGTGCGCCCGCCGCCGTCACGGGTGGTGTCCGCGATGTGGAATCCGGTGCCACCGCGCACCGCGACAGCGATCTCGTGCACCGATTCGACTACCGCGAGCGGCGGCGGACGATATCGAACTCGGCGCGCGAACTCGTCCAGAGCCGCAGGCGCGCCTTCGACTTCGACGATCACACCGGAACTGTCGTTCGACACGGTGCCGGACAACGCCAGTTCGGCCGCTGTGGTGTAGACGAACGGACGGAAGCCGACGCCCTGCACCACACCGCGGACGATCAGCCGCCGCCGCGCCCGCACGCCGGTCATGATTCGCCACCGCTGCCGAGCAGGCGAAGTCCGTCCAATGCCTGCCCCGCACCTGCTTCGTCGGTCTTCTCGATCGCGAAGCCCATATGAATGATCACCCAGTCGCCGGGCTGCGCCGGATCATCCTCGAGCAGGCCGATATTCACCTTGCGCTTCTCGCCGGAGACGTCCACCAGTGCGATCTGATTGTGGTAGCCGTCGAGAATCTCGACGACTCGGCCCGGGATACCGAGGCACATCGTTCACACCTCCTGTCGAATGTTCAGCAGGTCCGCGACGACCCGATCGACGGTGTCCACCGCCACGTCCACCGCAGCGGCGACCGGCCCGGACAGGCCGATCCCCTCCGCAACGGACTCGACCTGGCAGCCGACGACGACCGTCGGCGGCACTGTCCCACCAAGGGCCCGCACACCGGCGAACACGGCATCCGGATTCATGGCATGGGCATCGAGTTGCGCCGCGCTCGTCACCTCGGACTCCGCGTGAAAGACAACCAGCGAACCCGGAGTGCCACGATTGGGCACGGCGTCGATCAGCACCAGTGCGTCCCACGGGTCGAGCAGGTCATAGGCGAGGTGCAGGCTGCGGATTCCGTAATCGACCACGCGCACAGCACTTTCGGGATGCTGCGGCAACCGCCGCACCACCTCCGGTCCGAATCCGTCGTCGCCGAGGAAGATATTGCCGATCCCGGCGACCAGCACCTTGGCCGTCAGCTCACTCCTTTCCCGCTGCGCTTCCGGTCGGCTACATGTGCCGAATCTTCAAATAGCGCTTGATATCCGATATCGACCGGACACCGAGGTACAGGCCGCCCACAACAATCAGCGCGACCACCCCCGTCGCGATCACTCCTACCGTTTCCATGGCGGACCTTCCTTTCCATTCTCCGGGCTGCTGAGTGGTTCGATTTCCTCCGGTGCGAAATACAGGTAGCGGCCGTACCATTCGTGCAGGTCGGCGGCGGGGTCGTCCTCGATGACAACCCCGATATGGGCCTGACCGTCGACGTCTTCGTGCACCGAGGTGACGCGCGCGCGCCTGCCGTCGAAGAACAGATCCTGGGCGTCCGCGCGTCGCGACGGATGCAGCCGGACCAGGCTGCCTCGGCTCACCCGAACCCCCTGAACCGAGACCGCGTCGGATTCCGGCGCAACGGCGTTGTCCGCCAAAGGATCCCACCAGTCGATGCCCTCGGGGATTTCTGGTATCAGCCGCGGTGGCATCGAGCCCGATTCGAAGTCCAATGGACCGGGATCCGGTTGCCCGAAGTATGGGTTACGCAGCACACCGTGCAGTAACTGCATCGCCTCCGGCGTCATGCCGTCACAGCGATCGATGATCTGTGCCGCACGCGCATCGGTGGCGCGGGCCTGCGCTTTCTCCTCGTCGGTCATCGTCATCACGCGCAACGTGAGGATCTCGTCGATCTCGGTGGAATCGAACAGTGGCCCCTCGCTCTGCTCGGCGATCTCGGGGTGGTCGTAGAGAATAATCGGGGAGATCAACATCAGGCTGTCGTCATCGGGAGGCCCCGCCAGCACCGGGAAGCAGCGATGCTGGCGGCAGTGTGCCACGGCATCGATCGCGTCCGACGGCGGATCGAGCAGCGAAATGAACTGTGCGCCATCGGCTTGTGCAATGACATGAGCGCCGATCAGTGATCGCGCGATGGCGTCGTCCTTGTCGGTCGCGGCCGGGCCGACATTACCGACCTCGACCGTGAGGCGCAGGTAGCCCGCGTCGCGCTGCACCGACATCGCCAGTCGGCCTTCCACCGGCAGACGGGTGCGCACCAATCGGCCCGCGGCGGCGCCCTCGGCGTCGGCGATTTCCTCTACATCGAAGCCACCGGAGATGTGGACCGGCTGTGTCATATCGGCGACCGGAAGTGGGCCGAAGGTCAGTTCACGCTCGACGGCCTCGTCCCATGTGATCCAGGACCGTGCGCCGACCACGAGTTCGTCGACCGAGTTGCCATCGGCGTCCTCGGCGATGCGGTGTTGCAATTGCAGAAAACGGACGGTCAGCGTGATCGACGCCCCATCACCCGCGGTGAGCACGCATTGCGCCGACAGGCTCGCCTCCTCGCCGAGGCCCGCCTGCGCCGCGCCCTCGGGCCCGAGCACACCGAACTGCCAACGGGACTGGTTCTTACGCGAGTTCGCCCGATACGGGTAGAGCAGATAGCCCTCGTAGAGCACAGCATCGGCGACCGCACGGGCCCGCGCTGCGCCGGGAGATATGGCGGCGCTCATGGGATCTCCTCGTTCGAGGAAGCCAGCAGGTGTGTGACCGCGTCGTCGAAGCCGAGCATGCCGTGGCCGGACTTATACGCGGCCAGCGCGTCGAGGGTGTCCTTGCTCAAGCGCACCCAGCCGGAGTTCGGAAAGTGCGCGGCCACGAGGTCGTGCCAGACCGACACCGGCATATCGAACTTGTCTTCGCGGTCCCATGGGATCTGCTGGATCGCGAAACCGGTCTGGCCCTTGATGAAAACGGTGCCACTGAACAGGAAGATCAACGGCACGGTCCCGCCGCGCAGCGCGTGCAGATACTTGGACCCGGTCACCTCGAAGTCGTAGGTGCACGGCATCGGCAGGTCCACCTCGGTGCCGCCGTTGAACCCGGGAATCATGGTGGTGCAATGCATCCAGAGAAACGACCGCTGCGTGTCCTGCCACCGCTCACGTGGACCGAACAGATCGACAAGGCCTGCGCTCTCCTCGTCGGTATAGGCACGCCGGTACGGCTCGATGCGCACCTGCGCGCGCAGTGCGATCGCGTGCACCGGGTCCTCGCCCAGCGAGGCGATGCCGATGCGCGCGGACAGGGTCGGTGCCACCGCGTAGGGCTCCGGCTTCATCTCGAGGACGGCGAAGGTCGTCGAGTAGACGGGGCTCATCGCGCGCCACCTGGCCGGGCACGGGCCGACATCTCGGTGAAGAATTCGTCCATATAGCGGCGAACATCCTGGCCGCCGTCGAAACCGCGCCACAGCATCCGCATCCGGCCGACGAATTCGTAGCACGCATCGATCGGCAGCAGCAGGCATACGGCGTCGGTGGTGCCGCGCTCGGGCACGCGAATCAGTAATGCTTCGACATCGGCGGCGAGCACGTCGAGTTCCGGATGTCGCTCCAGCACCGAGCGCCACTGTTCCAGCGGCAGTTCCGATTCCGTCGCTCCGGCCGGACCCGGATAGAACGCGACGGTCTTGCCGAGCGCGGAATTGCGGAAGAAGAATGCCAGGCCGACCGGGATCTCTAGCCCGTCCCACTCACCCTGGCTGATGGTGAAGTCGGGGAAGAACAGATAGCGGTCGGGCACCGCCCGGTACCGCAGCGCGGCGTTGCGATCTGTGAACAGCAGGTAGCAGCCTCGGCAGACGCACATCAATTGTCTGCCTTCGATATCCACCACGTGCTGATGGACATCGGCGATCGGTTCGGCGCACATTTCACACCGCTCGCCCGCCCGCACTGCCGGTCTCCGATCGGCGGTGATGCGCTGCAGTACATGGAACGGTGTCGTCACCCGCGCACCCCCACCGGCACCGCCACCGACAACTCACCGGAGCGTACCAGCACGGGCAGCGGATCGAGGTGCCCGTCACCGTCGACTCGGGCACCGGCGTGCACGACATCGAAATGGGCAAGGCAGGTCGGGCACCGCAGCACCGCGTCGCCGACCGGGAACCCGACCCGGCGCTGTAATGCCGCGCCCGCCAGCGATTTCCCACACGCCGGACAATGGTCCCGATAGGCGAGCAGGCCGTCACCGACCCGGCAGGCCAAGATCGGCAGCCCGCCGACGGCGAACCCACCGACCTCGCCCGGCTGCAACTGCGCAAGCTCTGGCACGGCGATCCAACTGCCCGACTGCGATTCGTGCGCGTGCACCCGGGCGAACAACGAGTCGGCCGAGATCAGACTCGACGCCGACTCCTGTTGCGCGGCAACGACTTCGATGCTTTCGATCTCCGGTGCGGCCGCACGCACCGCGTCCTGCACCGCCAGCTCGAGCGTGACCGACGACGACGGGCAGGTGCGGCAGCTGCCCGCGAATTCGAGCCGCACCACCCCGTCGGTGACACCGAGCAACTCCACATCCCCACCGTGCGACCCGAGGTAGGGCCGCACACTGTCCAACGCGGTCAGCACTCGCGTGTGCAGGTCGTGCGGATGCAGGCCGTGCACGAGGAGCAGGCTGGCCACCAGATCGTCACGCGCCAGCCGATCGACGGCGGGGCCGTCGACGAGCTGCAATACGCGGGCCAACGCGGCGCCGTACAGATCCGCGACCTCACGCACCAATTGCTCGGCGCGTTCGCGCGCCGTCGTGCCGCCGACGGCGCTGGCTTCGAGCAGGGCTTCGATGCGCTCGCCCGCATCTCGCCAGCGACCCGATTCCGCCTGCTCTGGTTCGTACGCCGCAGCGGCGTGCTGTTGCCCCGGGCGATCGTCCACTGTCGTCTCCTGTCGCGTCGCCCGGTTCGGCTCACTCAGCGGTGAGCGTTTGTGTCGGGGAGTGCAGCTTCTCCAGCGTCTTTCCGTTGCCGAGATACATGTGCACACCGCACGGCAGGCACGGATCGAAACTGCGCACGGTACGCATGATGTCGATGCCCTTGAAATGCTCCCGATCGTTCTCCTCGAAGATCGGTTGCCCCTGCACCGCATCCTCATAGGGGCCGGGCGTGCCGAAGCTGTCACGGGGGTTGGCGTTCCACGGCGTCGGCGGATACGGGTGGTAGTTCGCGATCTTGCCGTCCCGGATGACCATGTGGTGCGACAGCACACCACGCACAGCCTCGGTGAAGCCGCAGCCGATACTCTCGTCGGGCACCTCGAACTTCTCCCAGGTCTTGGTGCGGCCCGCGCGAATCTCCACCAAAGCCTGCTCGGCGAAGTGCAGCGCGCTCGCCGCCGCGTAGGCCTGGAAGTAGGTGCGGGCGCGGTTGCGTTCGATGGTGTTGCTGCCGTAGGCGGGGATCTTCCATTCGAAGGTCACCGGGCCTTTGAGCGCGGTCTTCGGCAGGTTGATCTGGACGCTGTGCCCCGTCGACTTCACATAGCCGTTGTCGACAAGGCCGGCCAGCGCCGTCACCCACAGCCGGGCCAGCGGCCCGCCGCCGGTGTCGAGCGCGAGATGTTCGGTGCCGTTGAACCAACGAGGTGACATCACCCAGCTGTACTTGTCGTCCATATCGCGCTTCTGCGGCTTGGGATTGGTGTGCTGGTTCCACGGGTGGCGACGATCGATCGGATTACCGAGCGGGTCGGTGTTCACGAACATCTCCTGATCGGTCCAGTCGTCGTAATACGAACTGCCCAAGAGGATTCGGATGCCGAGGTTGATGTCGATCAAGGAGGTGGTGATCAGCTTGCCGTCGACCACGATGCCCGGGCTGACGAACATCTTGCGGCCCCACGCCTCCATGTCCTTGTAGTCGAAGTTGCACACCTCGGGATCCTGGAACGAACCCCAGCAGCCGAGCAGCGTGCGACGCAGGCCCACCTGGTCGTAGCCGGGCAGTGCCTCGTAGAAGAAGTCGAACAGATCGTCGTGCATCGGCACGACCTTCTTCATGAACTCGACGTAGCGCATCAGCCGAGACATGTAGTCGGTCATCAGCTGAATCGTCGCGACCGTGCCGACACCGCCGGGATACAGCGTCGACGGATGCACGTGCCTGCCCTCCATAAGGCAGAACATCTCGCGGGTGTAGCGGCTGACCTGAAGCGCCTCGCGATAGAAATCGCCGGTGAACGGGTTGAGGGCCCGCATGATATCGGCGATGGTCCGATAACCGTGTTCGCCGGAATGTGGTGACAGTGTCGTCTCCGCCACCGCCAGCACGCCGGGATTGGTTTCGGCGACCATCTTTTCGCAGAAGTCCACGCCGACGAGGTTCTCCTGGAAAATATTGTGATCGAACATGTACTCGGCGGCCTCGCCGAGATTGACGATCCACTCGCCGAGGTTCGGCGGCTTCACTCCGTACGCCATATTCTGGCAATAGCAGGAGCAGGTGGCGTGATTGTCGCCGCAGATTCCGCAGATGCGGCTGGTGATGAAGTGCGCGTCACGAGGATCCTTGCCGCGCATGAAGATCGAGTATCCGCGGAAGATGGACGAGGTGCTGTGACACTCGACCACCTCACGATTCTCGAAATCTATTTTGGTGTAGATGCCTAGGCTGCCGACGATTCGGGTGATCGGATCCCACGCCATTTCGACGAGACTGTCGGGATCGATCTTTCGGTGCGACGGCTCCGGGATAATCTGTGTCATCGAAGATTCTCCTACCAGGTGCGCGACGCGCCGGATTCCAGCTTCTGCCCCTTGTGTCGCCAGCGGGGTTCTTTGTCGAGTGTGTTGCCGGTGATGTGACGCAAGCTGCGAATCACCGACCCGTAGAGCCCTGATGCGGTGGAGGAGAGCTTCCCGCCTGGTGGCTCGTCCATGAACGGCATGAACTTGTCGGGGAAACCGGGCATGGTGCAGCCGATGCAGATGCCACCCACGTTCGGGCAGCCGCCGACGCCGTTGATCCAACCGCGTTTGGGTACATTACATTTGACTACCGGGCCCCAACATCCCAGTTTCACAATGCATTTCGGCGAACCGTACTCCGTGGCGAAGTCGCCCTGCTCGTAGTAGCCCGCCCGGTCACAGCCCTCGTGCACAGTGGCGCCGAACAGCCATTTCGGGCGCAACGCTTCGTCGAGCGGGATCATCGGCGCCTGGCCGGTCGCCATGTAGAGCAGGTACGTCAGTGTCTCCGACAGGTTGTCCGGCTGGATCGGGCAACCGGGAACGCAGACGATCGGGATATCCGCCTTGCTCTTCCAGTCCCAGCCGAGATAGTCCGGCACGCCCATGGCGCCCGTCGGGTTGCCTGCCATCGCGTGGATGCCGCCGTAGGTGGCACAGGTGCCGACCGCGACAACAGCGGTCGCCTTGGGTGTGAGGCGGTCGAGCCATTCACTGGTCGTCATCGGCTGACCGGTGGCGGGGTTATTGCCGAACCCGCACCAATAGCCTTCTTCGTGCAGTCGCTCGTTCGGTATCGAACCTTCCACGACCAGCACGAACGGTTCCAATTCGCCGCGATCCGCTTTGAAGAACCATTCGAGGAAGTCATCGGCACCACCGGTCGGGCCGCATTCGAAATCGATGAGCGGCCAATGGACCGCGATCTTCGGCAAGCCGGGGAGTGCCCCTAGTGCGATTTCTTCGATACTCGGCTGAGTGGCCGCAGTCAGAGCCACCGAGTCACCGTCACAACCGAGGCCGGCATTGATCCACAAGACATGGATCAACGTTTCTTCGGCACGGACTGCTTCCTGAGTTGGCACAAAAGCCACCTTCCGGAGTCCGGACACCTGGTGACGGTCTCGCCCAATTTGAAGAACGTCACCTGCATGTGACCCTGATCACACGAGTTTAGGCTTGCCCGACAACATGATCAAGACTGGCAGACGCGACGGCGCCACGCTCCTTCGCAAGCCAGTGATACCAATGCGCCATGCCGTCGCCGGTGGTCACCGACATCGGCAGTATCTCGACGCCGGGGTTGATCGAGCGGGCGTATTCGCGGAATTCGTCCACGTCGAAGTCGACATAGGGCAGCAGATCGGTCTTATTGACAATGACGAGCCCCGCGGCCGCGAACATGTGTGGGTACTTCAGTGGTTTGTCGGTCCCCTCGGTCACCGAGATGATCACGACCTTGCTGCGTTCCCCCAGATCGAACAGCGCGGGGCAGACCAGGTTGCCGACATTTTCGATGAACAACACGGTGCCCGGTGCGGGCGCCAAGGCATCGCACGCGTGGCGCAGCATGTCGGCGTCCAGGTGACAACCGGCGCCGGTGTTGATCTGCACCACGGCGCAGCCGGTCGCCTTGATCCGCTCGGCATCCAACAGCGTCTCCTGGTCGCCCTCGATGACGGCGATCGGCACATCACCCAGCTCGCTGATGGTGCGCTCGAGCAGCGTTGTCTTGCCCGCGCCCGGCGAGCTGGTCATGTTGAACGCCACGATATTCCGTTGTTCGAGCCATTCGCGATTGTGGTTTGCCAACAGGTCGTTCTTCGCCAGGATCTTCTGCTCGAGGGTGATCGTCTCGGTCACCGGCAGGTGCACATGATCGGCGCCGTGATCATGTGCGTGACCGTCGCCGTGCTCGTGATCGTGACCGTCGGCGTGATCGTGCGGGACCGTGATCACGGCTGCTGTGTCGTTACCACATCCACAGGTTGCGCACATACTTCGCTCACTTCCATCGACCGGATTCGAAGTTCCCGCCCGGAAATCACATCGACGTCGGCGCTGCCGCAGTGACACAAGACAATCAGGTCGGTCAGCGTGAAGTCCGCGCCGCAGGACCGGCAGATCGCCCGGCCCGGTACTTGCTCGATCTCGAGCCGCGCCCCCTCCGCGACCGTGCCTTCGGCCGCGAGCTCGAAGCAGAACTGCATCGCGTCCGGAACCACCGCACAGAGCGCGCCGACCGCAACGGTGACGCTGTGCACCGTTCGACCCGCCGCGTGCCCACACACGGCGTCGATGACACTCTGGGTAATCGCCATTTCGTGCACGACAACCTCGGCTCGGGGGAGGAAGAGCGGACCGCTAACGTTACTCCTGCACGTCAGCCGCCTCCAGGCGTTCACGGTTCGGTGTCCCGTTGCCGGGTTCGGAAACGTGCCTGCGCTGGCGTCGATGATGTTGGCGGTGATCCAGACTACTGTGCCGAGGACGTCGGCGGCCGGCAGCCGCACGTCTCCCCGAGATCGAGCTGGACTTCGATGGCCACGGGGCTCCCGCCGGCGTCGGCAGCGCTGTGTGTACACGGGCGCATCGACGTGGCCTCTGTTGTTGTGCACCCAGACGATAGGAATCCGGTTCTTGGGCACAGAGTTTCGCGGTCGCGGCACCGTTGGCGCCGCCCACGACGATCAAGCCGTCGATGCCCGAGTCGGCGAAGGCGCCGACGAATTCGAGCTCACGCTCCGGGTCGTATCCGGTGTTGCCGATCAGCGTCAGATGGTCGCGCAGCCGCGCCTCGACCTCGATATGCCCGCCGAACTACGACTCCCTGCTCGTGACGAGCTTCCTGCCGCACGTCGGCTAGCGCGCGTCAAGCCACAATCTGGCGGTGGAATTGCCCCAGGTCGCGGATCGCGGCTCGGGCGTCGGCGAGCAGATCCGAGCCGGCGTGGTGGACGTGCGGCGCGCGGTCCCAGATCTGCAGCCGTACCGGGACGTTCGCTTGGACGCAGCGCCGGGTGAGCATCTCGGCGTCCGGCAGCAGGCATTCGGTGGAGCCGACCTGGATCAGGACCGGTGGTAGACCGGTGAAGTCGTGGTTGACCGGCGACCATGTCGGGTCGAGTTGGCCGTCGCGGGCAAGGCCTCGCCGCACGATTATGTCCAGAACCCGGGTGGGTATGTAGGAATCGCGGTGCCGATTCGGGTGGGCGTTGCGGGTTGTCGAGTCGAAGTCCGCCCATGGTGAGATCGCGGAGATGCCGCCGGGCATCGGCAACCCACGTTCCCGGGTTGCCAGCGCCAGCCGGAAGGCGAGGCCGCCGCCGGCCGAGTCGCCGGATACGATGATCCGCTCGGGTTGGAATCCCTGCTCGAGCAGGTATTCATACGAATCGACGGCGTCATCGAGAGTCTCGGTGAAATGCGCGCTGGGTAACTGTCGATAGTCGACATTCAACGCGGGCATCCAGCTGGCACGTCCGATCTTGGCGACCAGGCGCCGATGAGTATTCAGGCCGCCACTGATGTACCCGCCGCCGTGGAAGTACAGCAGTGCCGAATCTTGTCGTCGCCGCGGGTCGGCCAGATTGTTGTTCCATAACCATTCGGCGCGGAAGGTTCCCAACTGAACCGTCCTGCGTTCGGTGCCGTTCGGAGGCACGAGCGCGACAGCCGGTAGATCGATGAGACGGCCGAGCCGGAACACTTGCTCGAGCGGGCGGTAGCCGCCTATCCGCCCCAGACTTGCCAACCCGAGCCCGACTGTGCCGCGCAAGAGCGGATGGGCGATTCGGGTTCCGATACTTGCCGGGTTGGATCGTTCCACGATCGGTGACGATGCTTCGGGGTGCGGTTCGGGTTGCGCAATGGCTGTCACGACCATTGTCTTCGTCAGGCCCTACTCGGGCGTGGCGGAATGAGTGTGGTCCAGAAGTCGTGGCGCACCGCGTCCCACAGCTTCGTCAGTCCCGGATGTAGTTCTCGTGCTTGCGCGAGATCCGGACAAGCGGTGGGGGTGAAGGATAGAACCGGCGAGGCGTCGGACGCGTTCTGCACGGCAACGATCGAGATCAGGTGATTCTGAATCAATCGCCACGTCACGCGCAGTCCATCGACTTCGGTTCGACACACGTCATTCATCTGCGACCCCCCGTTGTCGTGTGCATAGTTCGTGCCTTTGGCGACCCTCATCGATTGGGCGCGCTCGGTGAGATGTCAAGATCGACCTCCTGCTCACAACTGATTGCATGAGCCTCACAGATCCGGCACCTGCGTACATGGGTAAAAACACCCACTCGGGCACCCATATCCGCAGCTCGTGCACATTGAGCCCGCATTCGGACGCACCTATGGACGGCACTCGACGGCGCCGGCCGCCACGGGACCGACATGGTGCGAGCGGACCGAGTCCGCCTCCGCGGGTACCAACTGCATCCCGCGCGCTCGAGGCGACCAGGTAGCAATCACCTCCGGGACGACCTTCGCAAACCGGGCCCTCATAGAGCTCCTGGCACGGCTAGATTGGGTCTCATGGGGCGAAGCAAGCCCACTCGCGTGGTCGGTAACCTGCCGTTCGCGGTGACCAGTTTCGTCGGACGGCAACGGGAGATCCGCGAGGTCCGGGAGCTGCTCGCCACGGCACGGTTGGTCACGCTCACCGGTGTAGGCGGTGTCGGAAAGACTCGGCTCGCCAGCGAGGCCGCGGCCGCTTCCGGCCGGTCGTTTCCGGACGGGGCGTGGCTGGTAGACCTGTCCGGCATCAACGATGCCGATCTCGTGGCGCAGGCGGTACTGACCAGCCTGGCAATTGTGGACGTATCGAACCGGACCGTCGAGGAGCAGCTCATCGAGCACCTCGCCGATATGCAGACGTTGGTCGTGCTGGACAACTGCGAACACCTGGTGGATGTGTGCGGAGAGCTGTGCTGCCTGCTGCTGAGATCCTGCGCCGGGCTACGGATTCTGGCCACCAGTCGCGAGTTGCTCGGCGTTGCGGGCGAGCACGTGTACACGGTCCCACCGCTGTCGATGCCCAACCCACACGATCCGGTCAGGCTCGAGGTGCTGGCTGCCTACGACGCGCCGACCATGCTGGTGGAGCGAGCCCGGGCGGTGCGCCCGGGGTTGACCCTGACCGAACGCGATGTGGATGTGGTGGTGCAGGTGTGCGAGCGTCTGGACGGGATTCCGCTCGCCATCGAGCTTGCCGCGTCCCGGCTGCGGTCGCTATCGCTGCCTGCGGTCCTGGACCGACTCGAGGACCGGTTTGCGCTGTTGGCCGGCGGTATGCGGGCCGCTGCGCCGCGGCAGCGGACGCTGCGGGCCCTGATCGACTGGAGCTATGAGCTGTGCCAGCCGGCTGAACGGCTGCTGTGGGCGCGGCTGTCGGTGTTCGCCGGCGGATTCACCCTCGCTGCGGCCGAGGGCGTGTGCGCTGGTCCCGACCTGCCGCGTGAGCGCATTCTGGACCTGATCGACCATCTGGTCGCGCAGTCGATCCTGGCGCTCGCACCGACCGGCGGCCCGCCGCGGTATCGGATGCTGGAAACGATCCGTGAATACGGGTGGCATCGGCTGACCGAGCGGGACGAAACCGACGCCCTGCGCAAGCGGCATTGTGACCACTACCTCGCACACGCCGAGCGGATCGCCGAAGAATGGAACGGACCCGGCCAAGCGGCTGGTCTGGCCGAGTTGCGCGCCGAGCGCGACAATCTCCAAGCGGCACTGGACTGGGCGACGAGCACACCGACTGGCTCCCGCGAGGCGCTGGCGCTGGTCACCGCCCTGCGCTATCACTGGTGCGCCGACGGGTTCCTCGGTGAGGGACGGCGGTGGATCGATAAGGCGCTGCGTGTTGCCGGCCAAACCTGCCCGGAGCGGATCGCCGCGCTGTGGGTGGCGGGATGGGTGCGGCTGCTGCAGGGCGACCTCGAAGCAGCCACTGCAGCCCTCGACGAATGCGCGACGGGTGCGGCGGCGGTGGGCGACCGCCACGCGCTGGGCTGGGTGTGCTGTCTGCGCGGCACAGCGGAGTTGTTCCCCGGGCATCTCGCATCGGCCACCGCGGCCTTCGAACAGGCCGTCGAGGACTACTCGGACGACGAAGACGTTGTCCGCATGACCTTGTTCCAGCTCGCCATGACACAAGTGCACGCCGGTGACAGCCGCGCGGGTGCGACGGCCCGCCGTGGCATCGAGTTGGCCGACCAGCGGGGCGAGCGGTGGACCAAATCGTGTTCACTCTGGGCTCTCGGCTATGACCAGTACGTCCGTGGCGAATGCGACAAGGCGGCCGAGTCGACTCGCGCCGCACTGGAGATCCAGCGCGAATTCAATGATCATGTGGGCGCGGCGCTGATGATGGAGTCGCTGGCCTGGATCGCCGCCGCTGGCGGCGAATACCGTCAGGCGGCGCGGCTGCTGGGAGCGGTCGGATCGGTGTGGCGGCGAATCGGCACCTCGATCGCGGCGTTCGGACCGCATCTGGGAGCACAGCACTCGGCCTGCGAGCACACCCTGACTCGGTCGCTGCCACAGGCAGTGCAGCGCGCGGAAAGAACGCGCGGCGCGGCGCTGGACCACACCCAGGCAATCATGTACGCACTCGACCCCAGCCAGACCGCCCAGGAGCCGGACGAGCAAGGGGACATTATGCTCACGGCCCGCGAGCGGCAGGTAGCCGAGCTCGTCGCACAAGGTCTCAGCAATCGGCAGATTGCCCAACGGCTCGTGGTGTCGCCGCGCACCGTCGACCGTCACCTGGAAAACATCCTCTGCAAACTCGGCTACTCGTCGCGGGCGCAGATAGCGGCTTGGACCGCGCGTTTGCAGACACTGCGATAGTGCTGGGCTCGACGGCGACTACCACCGGGAGGATCCGCCGCGACGATACCGGCTCCTCAGCCGTCTGCCATTCGGCGCGGAAGGGAGCCGTTTCCTTCGATTCCGGCGGGTGGCTCGGTCCCAGGCCCAGGGTGAATCGGTTCGCACCCACTGCGGGGACCGTGAGTGCCTGCGACGCCAGCGCGATCGGGTGCCGCGGATCTGAAGCAATCCGGCCGCATTCCGGTTGCCGTGTCATCCACTTGTTACACCGAGCTAACTCTCGCAGGGAAAACGGTCGATAACCTCGGCGCAATCCTGCCCACGTCAACGCTTTGATGACCCGACGCAAGGACTTGGCACCATGACTGCAACACCCGCGCAGACATATGACAACTCAGCTCTCGCTCATGAGGACGAGGGATACCACAAGGGGCTGCAGCCTCGGCAGCTGCAGATGATTGCCATCGGCGGCGCGATCGGTACCGGCCTGTTCCTCGGCGCGGGCGGGCGGCTGGCCAGTGCCGGACCCGGCCTGTTCCTGATCTACGCCGTGTGCGGCTTCTTCGTCTTCCTGATCCTGCGTGCGTTGGGCGAGCTGGTGCTGCACCGGCCGTCGTCGGGATCCTTCGTCTCCTATGCGCGCGAATTCCTCGGGGAGAAGGCCGCATTCGTCGCGGGCTGGATGTACTTCCTGAACTGGGCGATGACCGCGATCGTCGACGTCACCGCGATCGCCACCTATATGCACTACTGGGGTGCCTTCCGCGCCATCCCGCAGTGGACCATCGCGCTGATCGCGCTGGCGATCGTGCTCGGTACGAACCTCATATCGGTAAAACTGTTCGGCGAGTTGGAGTTCTGGGCAGCGCTGGTGAAAGTCGCCGCGCTGGTGACCTTTCTGATCGTGGGCACGGTGTTCCTGGCGGGCCGGTTCGATATCGAGGGGCAGAGCACCGGTTTCGGCGTCATCTCCGGATCCGGCGGGCTCTTCCCGACCGGAGTTTTCCCGTTGGTGATCGTCACCTCCGGTGTGGTGTTCGCCTATGCCGCAGTTGAACTCGTCGGCACTGCGGCGGGCGAAACGGAGAATCCCGCGAAGATCATGCCGCGCGCGATAAACTCGGTAATCGCCCGCATTGCCGTATTCTACGTCGGATCCCTTGTGCTGCTTGCTCTTCTGCTGCCATACACCGCTTACAAAGCGGGCGAGAGCCCCTTTGTCACCTTCTTCTCCAAGATCGGGTTCGGCGGCGCGGGCACGATCATGAACATCGTGGTGCTCACCGCCGCATTGTCGAGCCTGAATGCCGGGCTCTACTCGACCGGGCGGATCCTGCGGTCGATGGCGATGAACGGCAGCGCGCCCACGTTTACCGCGCGCATGTCACGCAACGGCGTTCCCTACGGCGGCATTCTGCTCACCGGCGCGATCACCCTCTTCGGTGTCGCACTCAATGCGATCGCGCCGGGGGAGGCGTTCGAGATCGTGCTGAACATGTCGGCCCTCGGCATTATCGCCTCCTGGGGTGCCATCGTCATCTGCCAGATCCAGTTGTACCGGTGGTCGCGCCGAGGGATCGTGAACCGGCCCGCCTTCCGACTGCCGGGCACCCCGTACACCGGCTACGCGACGCTCGCGTTCCTGTTCGGCGTCGTGGTCCTGATGGCATTCGACCACCCCATCGGCAGCTGGACGGTCGCCACCCTTGTCGTGATCGTGCCCGCGCTGATCATCGGCTGGTTCTTGGTTCGCAACCGGGTTATGGCCATTGCGCGCGAACGCATCGGCTACACCGGTGAATTCCCCGTCGTCGCAAACCGGCCGCTACCCGAGGAGGAATGACCTTCGCACAAGGGCACCTGGTCACCGGGTGCCCTTGCGCCACGCGGCGTCATGTCGATGTGTTCAGCTCCGCGTTCCGCTGAATGTCGTCAACGCCGGCTCGTCAGGGTCTTGTAGCCGGGATGGCATGAGCGGACGATCGTAGATGTAGCTATTACCGGGTCGGGGTCTCATCATCTTCGCTTAGCCAAGGAACGTTGAAATGACCACTAGGATTGCCGCGGCGATCGCCGCGATCGCCATCACTCTGTCCCTGGGCGCCATCGGCGCTCCTTCAGCGTCGGCCGCTCCAGTAGCACCCGTGCCGACCACCGAAACATTTGGTTCGGCGACTGTGTGCCTTACCGTCCCGCTGGGGTGGTTCGGTATCAGTTTCTGTATCTGAGATTGCCGGGAGGCGAGTAGTCGCGGACCGGCGAGCAGCTCGTCGGCCACGCTGCTGGTCCAGGGGAACATCGAGCGCGCTCAACGCAATGTTGGGCAGGCGCCGGTGGTTGCGCTGGCCTTGTGAACGCCGAGTCAGGTCGGCGGCCGGACGCCTCCTGTAGAACCTGTGAGGGACGGGTGATCGACCACGTATTACCTCGAGGACCGAGTGTGGTCGCGGTGGACTCTAGTCGGATTGCCATCATCGCCGAGGGCATCGAGCACGGAATCGTGGAACTGTTTGAGCGGGCCCGCATTCCGCGGAGTGATCGTGATCGGCGGAAAACAGGGCGCGCGGTGGCGGACGGCGTCGACGGCGGCCCAGCACACGGCCTCGGCGGCAGCCTCGGAGCCGTCGATACCGACGAGCACGGGGGATTGATGGCGTTGGCGGACAGTTGAATTCGTTGTCCTTCTGCGTGACTGCAGTGGTGCTTACTGCGGGTGGACGACCATGGCCGGGCAATGCGCGGTCTGCATGAGCGTATTGCTGGTGGAGCCGAGCAGTAGTCCGCGGAATCCGCCGCGACCCCGGCTGCCGAGCACGAGCAGCTGCGCGGACCTCGACCACTCGAGCAGCCCCCGACGCGGCCCCGACAGGTACACCTTGCGGATGACCTGCACGCCCGGGTACTTCTCCTGCCAGCCCGCGAGCTGTTCGGCGAGGATCGCCTGTCCGGCGGTCTCGGCGTGGGGGTCGGGGATGGTGTAGGGGAGTCCGGCGAAGCGGTCGTGGTACAGATCGCTCCAGGCGTGCACGGCGACGAGTTGGGTGTTGCGTTCGCTGGCTTCGGCGAACGCGGCCGCCACGGCGGTTTCGCTGACCGGTCCGCCGTCGGCGCCGACCACGACCGGGCCGACGCGCCGGGTCTGCTGTTCGGTGCCGGTGTCGCGCACCACCACGATCGGGCCGCGACCGTGGCTGGTGACCGCGAGCAGTGTCGACCCGAGATGGCTGAGGGTGCCGCCCGCACCCGTCGCGCCGATCGCGACCAGATGCGCGGTTTCGGACAGCTCGATCAACAGGCGTGCCGGATTGGCTTCGGAGACTTCGGTTTCCACGATCAGTGTGGGATCTACCTGATGAGCTAGGCGGCGTGCCGTGCGCACCATGTCCACGCCTGCGCAGCGGATCGCGTCGATTACCGGTGGCGTGATCACGTCGTAGATCCCGTAGACGGCCTCGGCGGCGGCGAGGTCGAGGCCGTGCACGATCCGCAGGCTGCGGCCGCGCTGTGACGCGGTCTCCGCGGCCCATCGGACAGCGAGGTCGGCGGCTTCCGATCCGTCGATACCGACCACTATTTCGGCCGAAGCCAGCCGGTGTGGATCATCGTGGTGCTGGGTGGTCATGGGCGGTGTCCCTTCAGGTCCGACAGATCAGCTACCTGAAGACTAGGAATCCGGGGCGGTTCGGCACGCCTGGCGTTGGTCCCGAACCGCGAGGCACAAAGGCCGCTCCTGTTGTGTCTGATTCGGTATGCGCGCGGCGCTGCGTTGTCACACTTGCGTGCCGCCTCCTGGCGTGACCGCGCATGCCGTAAAGGCAGCTCAGGGCAACGGTGCCGACCAGCGCAGTACCGTGCCGCTGTCCTCGCCTTTCGTGACACTGAAGCTACCGCCCGATTGTTCGGCGCGTGCCGCGAGGTTCGCCAATCCGCTCATGCGTGTGATGTCGTCGGGCACGCCGATGCCGTCGTCGGTTACCTCGATGGTGACGTCGTCGCGGACGCGGAGCTGGACCGAGATGGTTGTCGCATGCGCGTGCCGCACTGCGTTGCTCACCGCCTCGCGCAGTACCGCTTCGACGTCCTCGGACAGTGGGGGTGCCAGTACCGATACCGGGCCCGCGAGCCGAATCGTGGTGCGCAGCCCGCTTTCTCCGATCATGTCGGCGATGACGCCGTGCAGGCGCTTGCGCAGTGTCGGTGCGTCCGCGGTGGTGCTGCTGCTGTGCAGGTCGAAGATCGAGTGCCGGATGTCCTGCACGATCGACTGGATGTCCTGAATGGTGTCGGTGAGCCTGGATTTGATCTCGGGGACGCGGGCACGCTGGGCGGTGCCCTGCAGCGAGAGCCCGACCGCGAACAGTCGCTGGATGACGTGGTCGTGCAGATCGCGCGCGATCCGGTCGCGGTCGGAGAGTACGTCGAGTTCACGCATCCGCCGCTGCGTGGTCGCCTGCCGCAACGCCAGCGCGGCCTGGTCGGAGAAGGCGACCATCATCGATTGCCCGGCCGCGTCCAGCGGCTGGGTGCCGGTGGGCCGCACGGTCGCGAGCACACCGATGACGGCGTCCGCGGCCCGCAGCGGCAGGATCAGCGCCGGTCCGTATTTGGCCGGCTCGTCGAAGATCGGGCTGAAGTTCAGTTCGTCGACCGCGACGACCTGGCCGTATTGGAATGTTTCGCCGGAATGCGATTCGCTCATCGGGATGCGCTGTCCGAGCAGTTCCTCGGCGCCGACACCCGCGGCGGCGGCGACCACCAGTTCGGTGACGTCCTCAAAGGGGGTCTCGGGGTCTTCGGGCAGGGCGAGGAACGTGCAAGCCGACTGGGTGAGAGTCAGGGCCCGATCGGCGACCAAATCGAGTGCGGCGCCCGGTTCGCCGCCCGCGAGCAGTTCGGTAGCCACATCACGGTTGGCCTCGAGCCATTGCTGGCGGATCCGGGATTGTTCGTAGAGGCGGGCGTTGGCGATGGCGATGCCCGCGGCGGCGGCCAGGGCTTGGACCACGACCTCGTCGTCCTCGGTGAATTCCTGGCCGCCGGATTTCTCGGTGAGGTAGAGGTTGCCGAACACTTCGTCGCGGACCTTGACCGGAACGCCGAGGAAGGTGTGCATCGGCGGATGGTGGGCGGGGAAGCCGACCGAGGACGGATGGTTCGAAAGGTTGGTCAGCCGAATGGGTTTCGGCTGTTCGATGAGCAGGCCGAGCACACCGTGACCGCGCGGCAGATCGCCGATCATGACCCGGGTCCGGTCGTCGATGCCCTCGTAGACGAATTCGGCGAGCAGGTCGCTGGTCTTATCGGTTTCGCGCACGCCGAGTGCCCCGTATTCGGCGTCGACGAGTTCGATGGCGGTGTGCACGATCGAGCGCAGGGTGTTGTCGAGGTCGAGTCCGGCGGTCACCACCAGCATCGCCTCGATCAAACGGTCCATCTGATCGCGCACGCCCCGGATCTGCGCGATGCGGTCCTGGACCTCACCGAGCAACTCACGCAAACGCAGCTGCGACAGAGTTTCCGTCACCGGGATCCGGCCGGACAGGGCCGACTCGCCTTCCATACAAGCCATCTTTGCACGCGAGAGTATGCCTCAACGCAGCGTCGGATAGCGAAACCGCTGGTGATGCTCATTCCTGCTTCGTGGGCGCGTTGAGTTTCGAGGCGAGCACTGCGGCTTGGGTCCGTCGCTCGACGCCCAGTTTGGTCAACAGTCGGGAGACATAGTTCTTGACAGTCTTCTCCGCCAGGAACATCCGGCTCGCGATCTGCCGATTCGTCAGTCCCTCGCCCAGCAGATCGAGTAGCGTCCGTTCCTGTTCGGTGAGGGTCGCCAACGGCCCGGTCTTGGCCTCGGTTTCCTCGCGCAGCTTCGCCATGAGGGCGGCGGCCGCACGGTTGTCGAGCAGTGACTTGCCCGCGCCGACTTCGCGAATGGCCTCGACCAGTTCCAGAGTGCCGATGTCTTTGACCACGTATCCGCTGGCCCCGGCGAGAATGGCGTCGAGCATGGCCTGCTCGTCGGTGAACGAGGTGAGAATCAGGCAGTGCAGCTCGGGGTGCTGGTTGAGCAGTTCGCGGCAGAGCTCGATGCCGTTGCCATCCGGGAGTCGCACATCCAATACCACGACCTCCGGCCGCAATGCGGGGATGCGCGCCAACGCCTGAGATACGCTGCCCGCCTCACCGACCACATCGAGATCGGGCTCGGAGTCGATCAAATCCTTCACACCACGGCGCACGATCTGATGGTCATCGACCAAGAAGACACGTGTCATCAGGTCACCTCGCTCTACGATTATTTCAGCCTACTGAGCGATCAGGCTCGGCATGTCGGAGATAGGCGGGATCGGTGACGTAAGTCCCTTGATCTTGCGGCTCGGTCCGCAGCCATGCGCGCACGGCGGCGGCGGTGTGGTCCGGCGGCCAGGTCGTGTCGAGAGTGATCGCGTCCGGCCATGCGACGGTCGCGTCCGCGATGGCCACGGCGATGTCCGGTGTCGCATCGGATTCGCAGACCGCACGTTGGCGGATCCGACCACTGGCCACCGCGCGCGGGCAGACGCATCGCAGCTCGACCAGGTCGGCGTGTGCCTCTTCGGCGAGTGCGGCCGCGCGCTGTCGTTCGGTCGCATCGATCCAGCTCGCGTCGAGGATCACCGACACACCGGATCCCAGCAGTGCACGGGCCTTGCTCAGCATCTCGGCGTAGACGCGTGCCTTGCCCGCCGGTGCGTAGGCGCCGGCGCCGTAGGTGCCGATCGAGCCCGTCAGCTCGTGCCCGGCCAGCAGCTGCTTGCGCACATGGTCGCTGGCGATGACGACCGCGCCGGTGGCTATCGCGAGGTTGGTGGCCACGGTCGATTTTCCGGTGCCCGGCAGACCACCGACGAGTACCAGCCGTACCGCCGCCTGTTCGAGGTGGCGCACCGCGATCCTGTTCGCCAGCAACGGATTTCGGCCGTCGATGTAGCGCATCGCGAGTTCATCGATCCGCGCGAGTTGTGCTGGTTCGATGATATCGGCGGATTGTCCGGCGAGACTGTGCAGCAGCCGGCGCCAGCGGCGCCGCAGTTCCTCCGGCGTTCCGGCACGATCGATCTCCGGGCCGCGCCGTGCCGTGTGGTGGAACAGGGTCAGCACCTGGACCAGCGCGGACAGCTCCGATCCGCGCACGGTCGGGTCGGCCAGGATGTTGGACAGTCGCCGGTCGACGCCGGTGTGGGTTTCCCGCAGCTGCGCGGGAGCCGCCGCGCTCATAGCCGTGTTCCCTGCGCTCGGGCAGGTCCGACGAGTGTCATGGCCGCGGTGGCGCCGCCGTCGATGACGAATTCCGATCCGGTCGAGAAGGTGGCCTCGGTGACGATGAAACCGACCATCGCCGCGACCTCTTCCGGCTCACCGAAACGCTTGCCAAGGGTATGCGCGATGGCCGCGCCGATGCCGGGAGCGCCGCTGGTGACGACGGCGCTTCGGTCATGGAATTCGGGCATGGTGCCAACCTCCGTTATTGGTGACGCACGCAGGGGTTCACGCGATGCACTCAGGATTTCGTACCGAGCGCCGCGGCGTGATGGCCAAAGGTCATTGATGTGGCGGGACTTCCGGACCGTCCGGCGGATCGGGGTAAAAGCGGCGTCCGAAGTCCCGCAAGGAGGGGTCGTCCTGCTCTTACCGAGGTAACCGTGGCGGTGGGAACGTGAGTCGAGACGTAAGGGGAAGGACGATGACAATGGACCGCGGACTGCTCGATGATCACACCGTGAAGGCGGCGCTAGCGCTCGCGGTGCGGGCGCCTTCGGTTCACAACACCCAGCCGTGGCGGTGGCGGATCGGCGACCGCAGCGTGCACCTGTATATGGATCCGACCCGGGCGCTGCCCTCGACCGACTCCGATCAACGCGATCTCGTCTTGAGCTGTGGTGCGGCGCTGCATCATCTGCGGGTCGCGTTCGCGGCACTCGGCTGGTCGGCTGTGGTGCACCGGCTGCCGAATCCGGCGGAACCGAATCACCTGGCATCGATCGAACTAGTGCGGCATCGGCCGACTCCCTACGATATCGAGCTGAGCGCCGCGATCACCCGTAGACGGACCGATCGCCGGCATTTCACCTCGTGGCCGGTGCCGCCGGGATACCTCGGGCTGGTCACCGAGCGCGCAGCGATACTGGGGGCGATCGTGCGGCAGGCGACCGACCTGTCGCGGGACCGCCTGGTCGAGACGATGCGAGCGGCGGCGGAACGGCACGCGGGGGACCCGGGATATCGACCCGAGCTGGCCGAGTGGAGTGGCAGGCACGGGACGCCGGATGGTGTGCCCGCCAGGAACACTGCGCGATCCCGGTCCGAAGACGAGCTTCTGGCACGGGCGTTCGCCGGCCCACAGTGGGTCGACGAGTCGCACGAACCCGACTACGCCGAGCTGCTCGTGCTCGGCACCTCGGCCGACGATCGGCTCTCGCGACTGTGTGCAGGCGAGGCGTTGAGCGCGGTGCTATTGACCGCGACGAATGTCGGGTTGGCCACCTGTCTGATGACCGAACCGCTCGAAATCCCGACGTTGCGGCACCGGGTTCGCGTCGGTGTCCTCGACGACTACGGCTATCCCCAGGCCGTGATCAGAATCGGTTGGGCACCGACGAGCGCCGAACAGTTGCCCGTCACACCGCGCCGGGCGGTCGAGGACGTATTGGATCCCTTCGACACCACCGAGGTCACCGCCTGCTGAACGGGCGAGCTTGCCGAACATCGTTTCGTAGATGACCCGCGCCAGCATGTCGGTCTCCTCGTGCCGCGGAAACTGGGTGGAGGTGAATACCGCCAACGGGCGGACGGTGCCGTCGACCAGGGCCGAACCGACGCTTGCCGGAGGACCTTCGGACGTCGGGGGAGCCCCGGTGAGTTTCGGGCGTCGCATCGGGGTCCGCGGCGCACAATGCTGGAACGGTGCTGTGCAGGTGGACCTCACAGCGCTCGACGCGGTCGAACAACTCCGATCTGAGCTGGCGGCGCACGGCATCGTCTTCGCGATGGCGCGCATCGAACAAGATCTGCGCGACGATCTGGACGCCGCCGGACTGACCGACAAAATCGGCGACCAGCACCTCTACCCGACCCTGCCAACCGCGATCGAGGCCTTCCGGGCGGACCTTGATACAGGGTCGGATGACCCCCACGGTGTATGACTTTCTTCTCTGCCCGCGGACCGGACCGTGCGAGATGCTCGAAGTCGGTGGTAACGCCGTCGAAAGAGGTGATTCCCAGATGTCCGAGAGCGCCGCCGTCCCGATCCGCGACTTGTGGATACGCCTGGTCCGGCTGTGGCTGCCACAGCCGTGGAGTTCGAATGCGCTGATGCGTCGATCGGATCGATTCGGAGCGCTGCTGCGGATCGTCGTGGCGCTCGCTGTGGTCGCCGCCGTGCCGGTGGCGGGAGCGATCAGCGCCGCCGCCTACACTTCAGCGGCCGCCCGCATCCGGACCGAGCAGACGACGAAATCCGTGGTCAGCGCAACGATCACGACCCCGCCGCAATGGACTCCGGCCCGCCGTTTCGAGGCGACGGTGCAATGGAGCGAGAAAGGCCGAGCGGGCACCGCGATCGTCCCGGTGGCCCGTACCGCGGCCCTCGGCAAGCATGTGCCGGTGTGGCTCGCACCCGACGGCGCTCCCACATCCGCGCCACCACGCCCCGGTACGGCTGTACTGGCCGGTCTCGGTGCGAGCGTGACGGTGCTGGCCGGTGTCTGGTCGAGCGCATGGCTGCTGCTGCTCGGCGGGGGCCGGCTGCTGCATCGAGATCGGAACACCGGACGGGACCGGCAGTGGCGGCACCTCGGTAGCCCGGTCGGAGAGGAATGCACATGACAGGCGAATCCGCTGTGCATAGAACAGAACTCGACCAGCCGATCCTCGCGGCAGTCGACGGGTCGGCGAGCTCATACCAGGCCGCGGCCTGGGCGGCCGTCGAAGCCGCGCTGCACCGCAGGCCGCTACATATCCTCACCTCGGTAGCGATTCCCACCGGCTTCGGGCCGGGTGCGTTGCTGACCGAGGACGATACGGAGTCGCTGCGTCGAAGCGGCGAGCGCATAGTTACCGAGGCGACCAGCGTGGCGCGCACCGCCGCGCCGGGCGCGGACCTCGCCATCACCACCGAGGTGACGTTCGAGCTGATTCCGGCAACGCTGATCGAGCGCTCCGCGCATGCCAGGATGCTGGTGGTCGGCAGCCGAGGCGTCGGCGCGTTCCAGCGTGGGCTGCTCGGCTCGGTCAGTACTGCCGTGACCCATCACGCGCACTGCCCGGTCGCGGTGATCCATGGGATGTCGGCGATCGACGCGGTGTCGGCGATGCGGCCGGTGCTGGTCGGCGTCGAAGGCAGCGCCAACAGTGTGCCCGCTGTCGAAATCGCCTTCGAGGAGGCCTCCCGCCGCAAGGTCGATTTGATCGCCCTGCACGCCTGGAGCGACACCAGCGGAATCGACCTGCCCGTCGCGGGCCGGGATGCCGCGCACGACATCGCCGAGGCCCTGCTCTCGGAGAGCCTCGCAGGCTTCGGCGAACGCTATCCCGACGTAGCAGTGCACCGGATCACCGTGGCGGACAGGCCCGTTCGCGCACTGCTCGACCAATCCGGGACCGCCCAGCTGGTTGTCGTCGGCAGCCACGGCCGCGGCGGATTCTCGAGCATGCTGCTCGGATCGACCAGCAACTCCCTCCTGCATTCGGTGGAGGTCCCGATGATCGTGGTCCGCTTGCACTGATCGGGCTCGATGGTGCTGATCCGCATTCGACCTCGCGATCAGCATGCTATTTATCGGAGAGAAAGAAGTGTTGGCCCGCGCTGCGGATTCGGTGGCGCAATGATGTTCGGTATGGGCAAAACCATGCTGGGCGACGTTTCGACGCAGCCGGAGCGGATTACCCGGGTGCCGATATGAACACCGCGGCGCCGATCGCCAGGGTCGACAGAATCATCGAGGGAGCCCATCGCGTTTACTTCGGTAATCGTGCCGCTACCGATTGCCTCGAGGTAGGTGCGCGACGACTGCACGAACCGCTGCGAATCGCATTGGCCGGTGCCGTCAAGGCCGGAAAGTCGACGCTGCTCAACGCAATGGTCGGGCAAGACATCGCCCCTACCGACGCCACCGAGTGCACCCGCGTCGTGACCTGGTACCGGCACGGTGCCACGCCGACGGTTATCGCCCGGCTCGCGAGCGGCCAGTCGGAGTATGTGCCGATACAGCGAGCCGAGGGTGGTCTGACGTTCGACCTCGGCAGACATACGGCAGCGCAGGTCGATCGAATCGACGTCCACTGGCCAGTGCCCCGCCTCGCGCGCACAACGCTCATCGACACACCCGGAACCACGTCACTGTCGAGGGACGTGTCCGCGCGCACGCTGCGCCTGCTGACTCCGGACACCGGCTCCGCCGGAGCCGATGCGGTGGTCTATCTGTTTCGTTCGCTCGACGATTCCGACCTCGCACTGATTCGTCATATCGGGGACCACGTCGGCGGCAGCGCTGGTCCGCTCGGAATCGTCGGCGTCCTCTCGCGGGCAGACGAACTCGGTGCGGGCCATCCGGACGCAATGCAGTCTGCCCGCGCGGCGGCCGAAGACTTCACTCGCGAGTTGGAAATGACGGGCCTCTGTCAGGCAGCCGTACCGGTTGCGGGTTTGCTCGCCTTTACCGCGAAAACTCTTCGACAGAGCGAGTTCGTAGTCCTTCGCCTGCTTGCCACGGTTGCACCGGCCGACCTGGAATCGGCCATGCTCTCGGCCGATCGATTCCAGCGAGCCGACCATCTGCCGATTGATTCCTCGGCCCGACAGCATCTCGTCAGACGTCTGGGGCTATTCGGAATTCGCCTGACACTGACTCGATTACGGGCCGGTACCGCCAATTCGGCGGCGCTGGTCGACGAACTGATCGCACGCAGTGGTATCGGCGAACTCGAGCGCGTAATCGACATTCAGTTCGGCCAGCGTGCGGACGAACTGAAGGCACATACCGCTCTGCTGATGCTGCGGCAGATATTCGCCGCCAACCCGGCCGCGCAGGCCGCGCCGCTCGACCGGGAAGTCGCGACACTGCTCGCGAATGTGCACGGCTTCGAAGAACTCCGTCTTCTCAGTCGGCTCCGCTCGACCGAGACGGTGTTGTCCGAACACGAACTCACCGACTTACAACGGGTGATCGGCGGTCGCGGAACCGGACCGGCCGAACGCTTGGGAATCGAACCGTTCGCGGTCGCCGGTGTGGGCCAGGACGTCGCATTGGCGGAAATCAGACGATGGCGATTCCGTGCCGAGCACCCACTCGCGGATCAGTTCACAGCCAACGCCTGCATTGTGGCGGCACGCAGCGCCGAAGGCATCCTGAGCGAGTTGCGGCGGGGTGTTCGATAGAACCAACTCATGAAACATGCCTGGTGGGGTATGGGAGTGGGGTGGGGGTGGTCACGGCTGGTGGAGCCGGATCGTGCACCTGCTCGTTTACCGCGGGCTGCGGCTCGGTCTTCGGCACGCTGTGCGCGGCAATGCCAACAATTGCCGCTGCGAGCGTAGCAATCGCCGCCGCGGCAAGAAATGCTCGTTTACGACGCCGACTGCCGACCTTTTCGCCACCTCCGGTTGATCCCGGCGCCACCGTATTCGCGGGTGCGACGACCACCGGCGGCTTGCTCGCGACCGGGTCGGTGGAGGGAGGCGGTTCGGGAGCTTGCGGTGCGGTAGCGGATGTCGGTGCCGACATCGATGGCGGCGGCACCGGCACCGATGTGGTGGCACGCACCGAAGAACGTGCGAGCAGAGCGGCGCCATTCGCCGATGTGAGGCCAGGATCGGGTTCCGCTATCACCGGTACGTGGAACTCCGCGGACAACACCTCGGCGACGAGCGGGGTTGCCGCCGCACCACCGGCCAACACCACCGCTCGCACATCACGAGCATCGATTTCGTTGGTGTGCAAGGCTTCTCGGACAAGTCCGGCTGACCCGACAACCTGCTCTCTGATCAGGTCCTCGAGTTCGGAGCGGACAAGTCGCACATCGTGACGCACGCGTCCCAGCTCCACCTCGACCACCGCGGCCGTTTCGGTGGAGAGTGTCTCCTTGGCCTGCTGGCAGCGCCGTCGCAATTCGTTGAGCGGCGCAAGCAGAGCAGGGGCCGCGAGATCGACGTCTCCGAGTTCCCCATCCAGACCTCGGAGAACTTGCCGCAAAATGGCGTCATCGATGTGCTTACCACCGAATTCCGAGTTCCGGACGGTCCTGCCGATCTGTTCGGTACCGCGGGCCACCGAAACGCTGAGGCCGTTGCCGCCGAGGTCGTACACCACGACGGCGCCGTCCGATGGCAGCCCACGTGTGGACTCGACTTGAGCGAGGATCGATCCAACCTCGTCCACGAGTGCCACACCGGTCATGTCCATCTGGTCGAGCGCCTCGCGAAGCGCCCGCACGCCCTGTGGTTTCCAGTAGCTGGGATAGGTCGCCGCGATTGTGGGAGGTCCGGCGAACGCACCGGCCGAATACCGGGTCAGGTACTGGACGGCGCGGGCGACGAGATCCGCCGGTCGATGGGCGGAACCGTCCGCGGCGATGAGATCGATCGGGTCACCGACGCGGTCCACGAACCCGGTGACCACCAGTCCCGGGTGCACCGGACCGGCGCCGCTGCCGAGCGGAGACAGTGTCGGCGCCATGCCTCGGGTCATGATCAACGTCGCTTGGTGCTGGGTCGTCCGGAGACGTCGGGCGTATCGCCCGGAACCTGCGGTCGTCGCGGACGCCGCATCAGCTGCAGTGACGAAACCGGCCGTGCCGATCTTGATGCCAAGACTTCCGGACATACACACCTCTCGGTTGAACTCGTTCTTACTCGCGCATATAAATCTCGTTCACATTCGGATTGTCGGCCAGCTCCCCAAGTGCTGAACCAGACCACCTGACGGGGTGAGGTTCGTTCACCCAAGGTGGAACCAGGGACATCGCTGCAGCGGTGGCAGCGACGACTACATTCCCTGCGAATGCACAGCCCGCAGGCGGGTGGCACCCTCCCGAATCTTGGCCAGCGCGGCCAAATTCTGCTCGACCTCGGCGGCACGCTTTTCCCGCTCGGCGAACTCCATGCCGGCTGCGTCCTGTGCTGCCTTCATCGAACTCTGTAGCGACGCCAACGCCTGATCAGCAGATTCCTTGAAGTGATCGCGCAGCTCCCGCTGCATGTTCCGGAGGCGGTCACGGGAGAGCTTGTGCACCTGGAAGGACACGTCGTCGACGTACTTTCGGAGCGTGAGCTGAGCTACGTTGCGGCGGCGCGCCAGTCGTCCGGCGCGGTCCTGCTGGTAGGCCTTCACGCCGATGACGACTCCGGCGCCGATCGTGATCGGGTTCATCATCGCCGCGCCGATCATGGTGGCGCCCATGCCGAGCATCATCGCGCCGCTGTAGCCACTGCGAAGCGCGGTCAGGCCCCGGTCCGCCAGCGAAACCTTCATATCGCGCAGTTCGCCGATCTGCAGCCGAGGGTCGATGAGGTCGCCCGCGCAGATGGCCTCGAGCGCGGGAAGATCGATACCGATGCCGTCCACGGCGAACGATGCCGCCACCCGCTCGGCCAGTGCCTGAGCCGACTGATACGCCCAGACGAAATTGTCGCCGACCGCTGCGCTCACCTGTTCCTGCACCCACTCGGTCAGTAGCGGCCATTTCTTGTCCGGATCGCCGTCCGCGAGCTCGGACTCGATGTGCTTGTTGATGCTCCGCAGCCGTTCCCGAAGGTCATGGTCGATCTCCGAATTGAGGTCCGCGACACCGTCGTTCAATACTTGTTGCCACGATCGCGCCGACTTGACCTGCGCGTCCGACATCTCTTTGCGAGCCTTCACCTCGTCGGCCATTCGTTGGCGGAACTCAGGGTCGCGCAAGGCATTGAATTCCGCCTCGAACGGCACGGTCAGATGGTGCGCGACAGACTCGAGATCCCGCGCTATGCGGACGCGCCGCTTGGTTGCGACGTCGGCGAGTCCCTCGGTGCGCAGGAACGCAAGTAGGTCGGGATAGCCGGATTCGGCATTGAGTTCCTTGTCGCGCAGGCGCACCGCGTGGCTGCGCAGCGTCGACGAAACCGGAATGATTCGGCATCCCACCCCGGCATCGGCGAGGTGGCGCCGGTCGGCGTCCGCGATTCGGCGCCATTCGGGGTAGATATCGACCTTGGTCAACGCAACGACGGCCGTCGGGCACAGCCCGATCACCTGCCGCACGAACCGAAATTCGGGTTCGGTGAACTCCTGGCCGGCATCGGTGACGATGACGACGGCATCGGCCAGCGCCACCTCGTTCAATACTCGCGGGGCATGCTGCTGGCCGACGCCGCCGACACCGGGGGTGTCGATGAGGGCCAGACCCTTCGGCAGCGTCGCGGTATCGACGCCGACCTCCGCGCACACCACCTGGCCGCCTCGCGCGCGCGGGGACTTCGCCAGATCGGACTGCAGTTCACCGAATGGTAGTAGAGCTGCGACGGGAGTTTCGGCGTGCGGCATCTCGACGACCAGCTTCGCGACCGGTTCGTCCGCGTGCCGGACGACGGTGACCACCGAGGTGGCTCGACGGTCACCGACTACGCAGACCTGCTCGTTCAGCAGGGCGTTGATCAGCTGGCTCTTGCCCTTCTGGCGCAATCCGACAACAGCGACCCGCAGGGCAGCGTCGGCGGATCGGCGTCGCACGGATTGGAGGGTACCGAGCAGGTCTTCCCGGTGCGCCGACTGTGCGAGTCGGATCAACCAATCGAACAGGGGCGGGACGGCAGCGGCCGATTCGCCCGTCGGTAGTTGATCGGCTCGCATGCTCAGAACATGTCCATGGCGTCGGCGATGGTGTCACCGATATCGGCCAAGGGTCCCTCGGAAAACATGTCTTCCGTCCCAGCGCCCATGCCGAGGCCGTCGGAACCCGTGTTGTAGAGGTCATCGGGCGGCAGGCCGTCGTCCATGGACATCTCGTCGATCGGTTGCTGGTCGATGGGCTGTTGCTGATCGGCAGGTGCCTGCTGGTCCATGGGCGGCTGCTGGTCCATGGGGAACTGTAGGTCGATCGGTTGCTGGTCGATGGGCTGTTGCTGATCGGCAGGTGCCTGCTGGTCCATGGGCGGCTGTTGGTCCATGGGGAACTGCGGGTCGATCGGTTGCTGGTCGACGGGTGCTTGCTGATCGGCAGGTGTCTGCTGATCGATGGGCGGCTGTTGGTCCATGGGGAACTGCAGGTCGATCGGTTGCTGGTCGACGGGTGCCTGCTGATCGACAGGCTGTTGCTGATCCACAGGTGGTTGCTGCTGATCCACCGGTTGCTGGTCAACCGGCAGCTCGAGGCCGGGAATTTCGATCGGCCCCTGCGGCTGTTCGAGACCGGGAATCCCGCCCAGCTGATTCATGATGTCGTCGAATCCCTGGCTCAGCTGTGCCGTCGTATCCTGCGGATCCGTCGTGGCGCCACCGCAACCCGCGGCTCCGCCAAGCTGGTTCATGATGTCTTCGAATGGGTTTTCCTGTGACAATTTTCGCCCTCCATGGGTCTCTGTCGTCGAATTGTGGATGGGCCAATCCACGTCTGGACTTCCCGGTACCAATGGCTCGTGATCTATGGTCCGGGCATACGACGGCAGGAAATAGACACCTGAGGTGGAGCAAACCCACACCCTTGGAGGCGGGCATTCGCCCCCGAAGGTGAGCGCTGTGGCCGCCTGCGACGTCAACCGCGTCCATTGTCGTAGAGACAGCGGGAAGACGACTCGCCTAGCGCGTAGGGGTGGTGGAATGCGTTTGGGTAGTCGAAGAAGGTGTCGCACTCGGGGTATTGCCAGCGGTGGCGGGGACGCCGAGGCCGGTCTCGATATAGGGCTTCAAAAGGGTCTCCCACGCGGCCTTCATTCGGTTGTACTCATCGGGACACCCGGCAGCACGCTGATATGGCAGGAACCCCTTCTTCTCTGGCTCACCCGGTTTGTTCACCAGCGCGTCCAGCACGTTGGGTTGGGAGCCGTAGGCCCAGCACTCCAGGTTGTAGGCGCGTACCTGACTCAACGAGTGTTCGTCGGCGAAGGTGCGCGCATCGAGACTTGCCGGATCATCGGAGACGTCGAACCAGAAGTCGGCCGCCGCGGCCACGCTACCGGCACCGAGGGGACCGGGGATGGTCAATAGGACCAGGGCGCCGAGCTGGTCCGCGGAGTCCTCTTCACGTCCTGTCGCGGGGAGCGAATACAGGTTGATCGCCATGTGTGCGGACTCGTGGAAGGTGATCATGCGAGTTACGCCGTCGAAGTAAAGGTTGAAAATGTCAGTAGTTCCCATGTAATTCGCATTCGCAGGATCCGCAGCCTGCATCTTCGCGTATCTCTCGGCGACCGCGAACATCTCGTAACAGAGGATCAGCGACTGGTTCTTCGGGTCCCAGTACGCGTTGAACTCGCCACATTCCTTGGCGATGACGGGAATGTCCTTGGGTAGCTTGTACATCGTCTCGAGGGCATCAGTAAGCTCTTCGAGGATCTTGTTGTCTTGAATGGCCTGCTTGCCTTCTTTGGCAAGGTCCGAAGCCATCGCACGCTCGTACTTGGGCACGAACTTTCCGGTGTCCGCCACCTTGCTCGAAGTTGCGGCGCTTGTCGTCCCCTGCGACGCCGGCTTTCCGTCTTTATCCGATGAACATGCTGTGGTCGCCGCAGCCAATATGGCTACCGCCCCGGCCCATCGACACCATGTGGGAATCATTGCAATACGCCTCTCCAGCTCGCAGGGCGCCCGCTACGCGATGATTGCTAGATGGTAGCAAGACTGGGTGCTCGGCATGATGGGTTTTCCTTCGTGCCGCCGAGGCTTCGCGTTGAACCCGGGCGTTCACCGAGGTGATCGGCAATCCGGTATGTCACGTACGCCCCGGCTGTCGTTCGCAGATCTGTTTTCTCGGTCGTGCCGACAGGCGGATACGTTGTTGCTGCCGCGTAACCGAATGGCGGGCGCCGCCGCGCTCGCGGCTAGTGTCCCTTGCAGTAGGTGTTCAGCGCAGGCATATGGCCAGTGCCGCGGCGCAGCGGGCGAGCAGCCAGATGTCGGTGAATCGGCGCACCCACGGCGGGCTGGTGCGTACTTCCAAGAAGTACTCGATGATGAGTCGACTTGTGCAGCGATGATCGAGTACCTGGCCGGTTGACGACGTGATTCCAGACCGCCATCGGTGATCCAGAACAGCGAATCGGCCCACGACCAGCGCCGACTGATCCGAACCCGAGGCGCCGAGATCAATGCAGCGATCGACGCCGCGCTGCCCGATACGACGTGCGAAAACCGTAGATATAACAGCCGGATTCGCGTAGGCGTATGTCCAGACCGGTGAAGTCGGAGTCGCTGGAGATGAGCGTGAACACGCGAATGGTGGTGATGTGCAACGGATCTACCGCGTCGATCATCCGCACGAACTGTGTATGTGTTCGATCGCGGAGTCCGGTTATCGTGCATCTGTCTGGTGCCGGTGGATGATGTGCGTGGTCGGCGCGGCCGGTTCGGAGATGTCGCGTAATGCACGGGGCCAGCCGCAGGGATCTATCGGAGGTGCATGTGCCACAACGTCTTTGGGCTGGTTAGAGTGGCATGGACACGCCATGATCTGCATGATTCGATACCATCGAAGCTACCCGGCTGAGGCTGTGGTGACGTCAAAATTGGCCGATACCAACATCTTCCGCGTGGTGATGGTGTCAAATTGCCATGGATCGGCGGTGTTGTAGATGACCGATGTAACCAGTCAGGAGTGCACGCGTGCCACGTGAAATCGATTCGGCTGTCTTCCCGCATCTGGATGCGGACTTGGACCGCGTCCGTGACGTTCTCGGACCCGTTCGACTAGAAGGCAGGCCCGAACTGACCGCACTCACAGACGAAGGGCCCGACACCTCTCGCCGCCTGGTGCGTCCCACTTTGACCCTATTGTCGTACTACCTACTCACCGATCCCGCCGTCCCGGCCGAGGACCGGGTGGTGCGCGCCGCTGCCGCCGTCGAGTTGCTGCATCTGGGCTCGCTCTACCACGACGACGTCGTCGATCATGCGTATGAGCGTCGAGGCCGCCCCAGTGCGAACGTGGTGTGGGGCTCGCATATGGCCGTATTGGGTGGGGACTCCGTGATGCTCACGAGCGTGCGGATGCTGGCCGAACTCGGCCGGCGTGAAGTTCTCGCGGGGGCGATCGCGGGTGAGCAGATGTGTGCGGGCATGGTGATCGAGGCCGCCGACCTCTACGTGGCCTCGCGCAGCGAGCAGTCCTATCTGGACTCGATCGACGGCAAGACAGCGGCGGTGCTCTCGCTGGCATGCCGGGTGGGCGCGATGCAGGCCGACCGGCCCGAGGACGAAGAAGAGGCGTTGGCCCAGTTCGGTCGACAGTTCGGGCTGGCCTACCAGCTGTATGACGATATCCTCGATCTGACCTCGACCGCCGAAGAAATGGGCAAGCCCATCAATGCGGATCTGCCCGAGGGCATCTACACACTTCCCGTGATCCGTGCGGCTGCTCGCGACCGGGACCTTGCCAACCTGCTGCGCAGAGCGATGACGAGTGAGCAAGCCGCCCGTGCCCGCGAACTCGTCATCGCCTCCGGCGCCGTGGACGAAGCACGGGCGAGAGCCGATGAATTCCTGGACCAGGCTGACGGTCAGCTCGCCGCTGTGCCCGTTGACCCGAGCGTCCGCCACGCGATGACCGCCTACGTCCGGTCCATACTCGATCGGCGAACTCCTGGTCCCGCGGTCCTCCGGCAGCCGGTACGGCCATCCGGAGCCCACGGTGGTGGGCTCCCGCCGCAGCTCGCGCAATGGTTGCGGAGCTGGCTGGTGGACACCGGCCTTGCCCGCACTCCTGCCGAGGCCGACTACCACCGGTGGACAGGAGCGATCCGGATCCCGGCACAAACTTTGGCCCCAGCAGCGGACGCGGCCCGTGAACAGACCGCCTACGGCATGGCCGTGCTGGTCCTTGCGTGGGACGACCTCTTCGAGGATCCGCAGCTGAGGGATCCGGAAGCCGTGACCGCGCTGAGGCGTGGCATGGTGGCAATGCTGCGCCAGGACCCGGAGAGACCGTGGAGGTCAGGGGCGATCCCGACGGCCTGGGCGAGTTTGTGGCCGCGCCTGCGCGAGGGCCGAACCACCCGCTGGCAGGAGCGATTCCTCGACGGCATCGAGGAGTGGTTCGAAGCCGCCGAACGCGAAGCGCACCATCGTATCAACGGCTACATCCCCGCCACGGCCGACTATCTGCCGCTGCGGATGTCGACCAGTGGGATCGAAACCGCCATCGCCTGCATGGAGGTGTACCAGGACCGGGAACTGCCGTCGAAGGTGCGCAACCACCCTGTGATCCGCCGTCTCGAGGAACTGGCCTTCTGGGTGACCTTCGTGGAGAACGACCTGGTGGGGTTGGATCAGGACGAGGCAGACCACGTCCCCTACAACCTGGTGCGGGCGGTCCGTCACGAGACCGGCTGCACCCGCCGCGAAGCCGTCGAGCAGGTGCAGCGCCAAGTGGCGGATCAGCGCGCCCAGCTCGAGGCGGTGATCCACTATGTCCCCGCGCTCCTGCGCGTGCTTCCCGGCCTGTCGGGCCGGGGGAAGGACTACGCGGAGATGTACGTGAACATAGCGAGCGTGGGGCTCTGGGGGCGTGAGAGCGATCGGTACGAGCAAACCTCCGCTTCGGCAGCGCCGGACTTGGAACGCTTGCGCCGTGAGATCTATTACTACCCGGCCGCCGAACCGGCTCCTACCGCGTCGTAAGCCGCCGCAGTCGGCAAAGCAGGGTGTGTCCCGCGCGATCCACCGTGGTGGTCGCGCGGGACACCCTCTCAGTGCTTCGCCGGCTGTCCGGACCTCGTCAATCCTGGGATACGAGGTCCGGGGAGGCGGATCCACATCGTGGGTCGAAGGGACGAGCGGGTGTGCAGATGGAAAGCGACCAGCCCGAGCAGGGTGCTCGCGGTGAACCAGGCCAGTTGCATAGCGAAACCCGCGAATGGAGTGGTGTCGGAGAAACTGGCCGCGGTCGAAGCTTGCATGGCCCCGTAGGAGGGCAGCCAGCGCACGAATTCGCTGTCCGCTCCAGCGCTGGCGATGGGGTTCTGCACGGCCATGTCGAAGCAGCTGATCATCGCGATGGCGAACATGCCCTCCACATCGCGGCGCAGTAGCGCACCGAGGGCGACACCCAGCGCCCCGTAGGTCATTGCCGCTCCGAAAAGCGCCGCAGCGAGCAGGACAGGCTGCCGAGGCGACCAGTAGCAGCAGATGACAGCGGTGGCGTATGCGCTGACCATCACCGAGGCCACCACCAGGCAGGCGATCTTCGCCAGACCCAGCGCAACCCGGGGATATCCGGCCATCGACAGTCGCCGGTCGAATGCTCCGCTGCTGAAAGTCGCCGCGAACATCATGAACCCGATGATCAGGCAGACCGCCATCAGGGCGCCGCTGATCTGAGCGAGTTCATTGCCGTTGGCGCGCAACACCAGACCGGTGTCTCGAAGCCGGAACGGCACCTGAATGTCGGTGACGGCCACGCGCACCAGAGTGATCAATATGGGGAGGAAGACAGCCACCAACAGCATGGCGAATCGGTTACGGGCATGCTCGATGAGGCCGTAGCGCGTGGCGATCAGGAACAGTCGTACACCCTCGCTCATCCGGCCTTCTCCTGTCTGCTGTGTAGGACACCGTCGTGTAACCGCCACACCTGATCCAGCTTGTCGGTGTCGTGGGCCAGATGCGAGACAACCAGAACCGACCGTCCGGTGTCACGGAACTCTGCGACCAGATCCCAGAAACGTAGGTACGTCTCCCAGTCGAAACCCTGGTACGGCTCGTCGAGCAGCAGAACCTGCGGATCGTGCATCACCGCCAGCGTCAGGTTGAGCTTCTGCCGCGTACCGCCGCTCAGCGTCGCCACCCGCTCATCGGCATAGTCGGCGAAACGCAAGATCTCCATGGTCTCCTCGGCCCGCCGCAGGTCCGGGATCGCATAGGCCGCGGCGAAGAAGTCCAGGTGCTGACGAACCGTGAACGCGTCGTTCAACACCACCTGCTGCGGGCAGTAACCGAACCGCCCACTGTGTCGGACCACCCCCCGGTCCGGACGCAGCCCTCCGGAGAGGACCTTCAACAACGTCGACTTGCCCACCCCGTTCTCACCGACGATTCCCACCAGCGCCCCCGCAGGCAGCACGATGTCGATGCCACGCAGCACCGACCGCCTGCCATATGAATGGTGGACGTCCTCCACTTCCATCGACGCCCCTTTCCTGCCGCCGACGTAGTGACCGGCTGCCGCCCGAATGCTACCAACAAACGACGAAAACCCGTGCCGGGACGGTCAATTCGCGGCTCGGTGTGTTTCGGACCCAGACCATCCCAACACTCGGCCACACGGTGGTCGAAATAGGATGCGACGACTGGCAGTTCAACGCGGTTCGCCGCGCTGAAATCGAACCGGGACCACGCGCTGCTGCCATTCTGGGTGCCCACCGGCGCCCGCACCGAGGAACTGTTGTCCGCGCGCCCGGGCGACGAGGCCCTGGCCCGCAGCTGATCGCGGTGCCCCGCAAGGGATCTCGTGAGGTTCAGCAGCTGCCGGCCTCCCCGGATGTGTTCGTCTGGCTGCGGCTCTACCAGGAGGAGAGTTGGCGCAAGGACGCACCCCGCGGCCGCCGGCACCCGTTGTGGTTCACCCGCCGCGTGCTCGCCCACCGCATCCGCCGGACCAAACGGGACAGCACCCATGCCGGAACCCCCTGCGCCGGGCTACCGTCCCCGGGTCCCTCGACGTCGTCCGAGCACGGGGCCCGCATACTCGATCCGCGCTGGCTCAAGCCTTCTCGGCGCGGATCGAATAGGTGAGAGGGATGCGCGGAGTGCCCTCAGGATGCCGGTAGATGTCGCCGTCGTGGCGCTCGAGCGACTGGCGTTGGAGGTAGAAGGTGTGGTCGTGCTCGTGCAGGAACTGGATCCGTAGCCCAGCTCCAGCGATCGCCGAGACAACGGTCGACAGACTGTGCCGCCACTCGACGGTCTCGTTGTGCTCGGTCATCGCTGCCTCGTCGGCGTAGGTGCCGGAGCCTCCCGAGGCTTCCGGACCTTCATCGAAGTAGTCGTGCGTGACCGTGCTTCCGGTCTCGTCGTCGAGGACGAAGCTGAAGGGATGGAACCCCGCCACGTCGTAGAGGGCCGCGCCCAGATGAATGGGCACTCGCTCGTCCCAGTACGCCTTGTTCAACTCCCGCCAGCGCCCTCCCCGGTCACCCATGAATCCGGACGATACACGGGGCGGACTGGCGCACTACGCTGCCGGACTCGCCAACCATTCGGTGGTCAGCAGCAGCTCGACTGGCTCTCGAAATCCAACTCCGGATGCGCGTGCGGGGACGGCTCCGGACGCGTCGACCGGATTTCGAACCGGCGGTACAGCGGGCGGGTGAACTTCGGCGGGTGCTGCGGCCGGACCGGGCGGTTGTCCTGTCGCGGCTGCGTCCCACCGGTGATCGGCTCTACGGCGGCAGCTGCTTCCGTGGCACGATGGGTGCTCCAGGTTGCTTGCGACCGAAGCTGAGGAGCGGCGATGCGCTGGGTGTGGTTGATCATCGGGGTACTGCTCGTGTTGATGGGTGGTCTGTGGACGCTGCAGGGGCTGAACCTGCTTGGGCAGACCGGTGGTATGAACGGGCAGGCGATGTGGGTCGTCATCGGCCTGATCGTGGTCGTCGTAGGTCTTTTCCTGGCGGGTGTCGGTCTGCGGAGGCGGTAGTCGGCGGGCCGGCCTCGTCCGGCTACCCGACCTGCACGGACACCGATGGATAGCCGGACGCACCGTCGGGGACCACGTCCTTTCTCTCAGCGGTCTGCACGGCACCGGTACCGTCGGTCGCGCGGGCGCGCACAGTGTGTGGCCCGGGCGTCGCGTCCCACTGATAGACCCATTGCCGCCACGTGTCGATCGAGTACTCCTCGGACAGTTGCGCGGGCTGCCAATCCTCGTTGTCCACCTGGACCTCGACCGCTGTCACACCTCGACGCTGAGCCCAGGCAATGCCGGCGATCGCGACCGGGCCGGTCGATAGTTTCGTCGATGATTTCGGCGTATCGATTCTGGCTTCGGTCTTGATCGGCCCTTGGGTCGACCAGCCGCGCCGAGCCCAATAACCGCGCGCCCGATCGAATCTGGTCACCTCGAGATCGATCACCCATTTGGTTGCCGAGAGGTATCCGTAGAGCCCGGGTACGACGAGGCGGACCGGATAGCCGTGGGGTACAGGCAACGGTTCCCCGTTCATCCCGATCGCCAGCAGCGCATCACGGCCGTCGGTCAGTGCCGTCAGCGGGGTTCCGGCGGTGAAGTCGTCGATGCTGGTGGACAGGACCATATCGGCGCCCGAGCGCACGCCTGCCTCCGCCAGCAGATCGGCGACCCGATAGCCGAGCCACCGCGCGTTGCCGGTCAGGTCGCCGCCGACGGGATTCGACACGCAGGTCAAGGTGAATATCCGCTCGATCGGCGTGCGTTCGGCCAGATCGGCGTAGGAGAGGGTGACTTCGCGGTCGACCATGCCGTGGATGCGCAAGTTCCAGTCATCGGTCGAGAGTTGCGGCACGGTCAACGCGGTATCGATCCGGTAGAAGCTGGAATTCGAAGTGATGAATGGTGTCAGCCCGGCAACCCGCAGTTCGGCGGCGGCCGGAACGGGCGCCGCCGGGTCGGCCGGGGCGGGCAGGCGGACCGCCGCCCGATTTGCGGACACGTCGTTGGCGCGCGCGGCGAGTTGTCGTCCGGTCAATCCGGTCACCAGCGCGAGCACTCCGACACCGACCACTCCGCCGAGGAGCCGGCGCCGTGCCGGCTGCTCCGATGGGGGCGCAGCGTTGGCCGATTCGGTAGCGGCAGCGCTCTTTTCGCGCGATGCCCGCCGGGGTTTCGCGGGCGGGGCCGCGTCGACGCGTCGGATCAGCATCCGCAGCGCGAACAATCCGACAACGCTGCCGAGTAGCGTCGGCAGGGCGTAGGTCCACGACGCGTTCGCCCTGGTGCATGCGGCGATCACTCCTGCGATGCCGAAGGCGACGAACAGCGCCGACCCGAGTGGCCGAGTGGTCCGCTCGAGCAATCCGGCGAACGCGGCGACGCCGATCGCCACCAGGAACATCGCCGCGTACAGCAAGACCTTGTCGTTGGTGCCGAAGGTGCCGATGACCCATTCACGAAGATGCTGCGGTGTGGAATCGATGACAACGGAGCCGAAAGCGTTGAACGGCGCGCTATTCGGTCCGATCGGGACCGATATCAGCTCGGCTACACCGAGGGCCGCCCCGGCGGACACGATCCCGCTCGATGCGCGCAGATTTGCCATCGATAATGAGCCTACCGGGCGCCGTGATGCCGGGCTCGGCCGATGCGGCGGCTATAACCATCGCTGTCAGATAAGGGCCATCAACCGGCAGCGGCGGCCGGTTCGCTTGTGCTGCTTGCCTTGTGGTGGCGATCGAGCCGCTCGAGGGTGAACAGGTAGGCGCAGACGGCGAAGGCGAAGCTGGTGAACAGACTGATCACAAAGTAGAGCCACGGCGACGAGATGCCGCGCCGACGCCCGTCGATGATCGTCCACAGGGGCAAAATGACCACGTTGGCGATGGTGTAGTCCTGCGACGCGGAGCGAGCGGCATCGTTGGTGAACATGAGCGATACGTAGTGAGTCCAGCTCGCGCCGTCACCCCAAATAGGATTGCGGCCGCCATAGTGCTGAACAAACCGCACATTGAAATACCAGCCGAGGACGACCGAAACGACACCGATCGCTCCGTACAACGCTTCCATCACGCTTACTCGCGGACCGTCGGTCGGCCGGCGGAAGGTGGATCGGTTGAGCCTGATCAGTGTGCCGATCGCGACGAGTCCGAGGATCGCGTGGACGAGTAGTGCAATCACCGAAACTCCTAGACCGCATTGTGACTCGGGTCACATTATGACCTCTTGGTTGGTTTGTCAATTTTGACATCTGGGAAGCGTGGTTAACCTGGGCGCATGGCCCGACGCCCGCAGACAGCTCGCAGTGAGCGAACTCGTGATGCGCTGCGGCGGGCTGCCCTTGTGCGTTTCATCGCGCAGGGCTTCGACGCGACGACGGCAGAGCAGATCGCCGGTGACGCGGGCGTCACCTTGCGGACCTTCTACCGCCACTTCTCCTCGAAGCACGACCTGTTGTTTCCCGACTACGACGCCCATCTGAGCTGGTTTCGGGAGGCACTCGCGGAGAGTGGTCCGGACGAGCCGATCACGCGATCGGTGCAGCGGGCCGTGCAGAAATTTCCCTTTGACCACTCGATGGTCGCTGATGTGGCCGCGTTGCGTGAAGTCGAGCTCGACCGAGAACGCATCGAGCGCCACATCCGCCAGGTGGAGGCCGATTTCGCGGCCGAGATCGAGCACTATCTGCTGCGGTCGGCGACGAACCGGATCGAACAGAGCGCCGACGATCTGTTGCTGACGTCGGTCACCGCGCACTGCGTGGCGGCAGCGGTGTTCGCCGCGATGGGGGTGTGGATGCGTGGTCGACACGAGAGCCTGGACGAACTGGCCCGCCTGTGTGCCCGCGCCTTGGCCGCGCTCGAAAGCGGGCTGATTCTTCGTCTCGAATCGTGAGGCGACAAGCTTCAGGGTCATGTTTCGTCAATATTGACATTCAGTCGGGATGCTGTCACTGTCGCTCTTGCGTGCAACCCGATCGGACTGCATGCCAGAACGTCTCCGAGGTCAGATGCCATGAGCGACTACGACGCGATCGTTATCGGAGCCGGGCACAACGGGCTGACCGCGGCGGCAATCCTGCAGCGTGGCGGAGCGCGGACGATATGTCTGGAAGCGAATCACTATTCCGGGGGAATGGCGTCGTCGGTCGAGCTCATCGACGGATTCCGCTTCGAGATCGCCGGTTCGGTGCAGTTCCCGACGCCCAGCGCCATTCGCGAAGACCTGGGCCTCGACACGCTGCCGACGGTTGAGCCCGAGGTGATGTCGACCAACATCGCGGACGGCCGCGGGCAGCCGTTGATCTTCTATCGAGATCCCATGCGGCTCATGGCCCACCTCAACGAGGTGCACGGCGGCGAGGCGGTCGCCGGAATGGCCGCGATATTCGCTTGGGCACAGGCTCCGGCTCGGGCGTTGGGCCGCTTCGATGTTCGAAAGCCCCCCAAGACCTATGACGAAATGTATGCCTGCGCCACCAATGAAGAAGAGCGGCAGGCGATTACCGATATGCTCTTCGGCTCCGTGGCCGACGTGGTCGACCGGTTCCTGCCCGATAAAGAAAAGCATGCCGCCCTGCGTGCCATGCTGTCATTCCTCGCGGTGAACACCACCTATCGCGGTCCGGCCACCCCGGGCAGCGCCGCCGGTCTCGCGTACGGCCTGGCCTCGCCACCCGACTCGATGCCGATGATGACGAAATTCGTCGGTGGTGTCGGCGCGCTCACCGACCACCTTCGCCTGATGTTCACCGAGCACGGCGGCGAGCTGCGGTTGCGGGCGAAGGTCAGCAACATTCTCGCCGACAATGACCAGGTCTGCGGGGTTCGATTGGAGGACGGATCGGTGATCACCGCGCCGATCGTCGTCTCCAACCTGTCGCCGGACGTCACTTTGACCGGCCTGCTGGATTCGAGCAGGCTGCCCACCGATCTCGCGGCGCGGGTATCCCGGATCGACCACCGCGGTTCATATCTGCAGATGCATTTCGCCCTGGCCGGCCGGCCTGAGTTCGCCGCGCCGTATGAGTTACTGAACGAACCCGGGATGCAGGAGTCCATCGGACTGTTCGGCACGCTCGAAGAGCTGCAACAACAATGGGAGGATTGTCGTCGCGGGCTTGTTCCGCAGGACCCGTCCATCGCGCTGCAGATTCCCAGTGGGCTCGACGCCGATCTGGCCCCGCCCGGAAAACACGCGGCGAGCGCCTTCGCCCTGTGGTTCCCGGTGGAGGCCGACCGAAGTGATTACGCACGTCTACGGGCCGCGATGGCGGACCGGGTGATCGAGAAGATCACTCGATACGCGCCCAACTTCGAGGAGCTGATTATTCGGAAGACCATCTTCGCTCCGCACAACATGGAGCGAATGTTCGGAGTGCCCGGCGGCGATTTCTGTCACGGGCTGCTGCACCCCGATCAGATCGGAATGAACCGTCCTGGACCACGCGGCTACCTCGACCTCCCCATCCCGATCGAGGGCCTATATCTGGGCGGCGCCGGTTGCCACGGCGGCCCCGCCATCAGCTTCATTCCCGGCTATAACGCCGGCTATCAGGCACTGGAGGACCGAGCCCGGCAAGGCTGATGCGAGCATCCAGCATGGCTCCAGGGATGCTGCTAGCGGGAGTCGGCACTGTCTGGCTAGCGGCCATGACGTATCCGTCTGGTGTGCGAGAGGGTTGTGGTGCGAACAATCTGTTGACGGAGATGTCTTGTCACAACGAATTCGAGAGCCGAGGAGGCCGGTATGGATATCGCGGTGTTGGGCATGGGAAAGATGGGGCGGGCGCTGGCCGGGCGGCTGATAGACGGTGGGCACCGGGTGCGGGTGTGGAACCGAACGAAGGGTAGGGCTGGGCAACTCGTGTCCGCGGGCGCTGAGGAGGCGCAAAGTATCGCCGCGGCTGTGGATGGTGTGGATGTCGTTGTCACTATGTTGGCCGACGACGCCGCGGTCAGGGCGGTGGCGTTGGGGGAGTTGCGTCCGCTGATGGGCTCGGCGACCGTCTATGTCGATTGCTCGACGGTGTCGCCTGCCCTCAGTGGTGCGCTGAGCGAGGGGTTTGCGGATCGGTTCGTCGCTATGCCGGTCCTCGGTAGTCCCGCTGCGGTTAGTGCGGGGCAAGCGGTCTTGCTCGTCGGCGGTGCAGCCGACCGGATCGACCGGCTCGGTCCGATGATCGATTCGCTGTCGGAGACGGTCCGGCGCTACGACACGGCGCCGCTGGCCCTCACCGCAAAGCTGACGAACAACATGTTGTTGCTTTCCGGAGTTGTCGCGCTGGCTGAGGCGTTCGCCGTCGGCCGGTCGGGAGGACTGCGGGACGATCAATTGCGAGATCTGCTCGCCACGAGCGTGGCGCCCGGATTACGGAACCGGTTCGACAGCGTGCTGGCCGGCTCTCCCGAGGGGTGGTGGACCGTGGTCCTCGGAGCGAAGGATGCTGGATTGGCGATCGAAACAGCACGTGCCGCTGGTGTCGAGTTGCCGTCGGCCGAGGTGGTGCGGCAGCTTTATGAGGCAGTGGCGACCGGTCACGCGGATGCCGACATCGCGTTCGTCACCGACCTGTACGGCCGGACGACGCCGTAGCGCTACCGCATAGATGGTGTCAGGAGGTCGTCGGCGACTCGGTGACGATCGGGATTCGCACGATGAGGGTTGTCCCGCATCCTGGATGGCTCGTGATCTGCAGCTGGCCGCCGAGGGCTTCTACGCGGTCGGTCAGGCCGATGAGGCCCGACCCTTCGGTGGGTTCGGCGCCGCCGACGCCGTCGTCGCGGACAGCGAGGTGCAGGTGCGGGCCTTCGGTTCGGGCGTGGATGTGGATACCGGATGCCTGCGCATATTTGGCCGCGTTCGTGAGTGCTTCTGCCGCAACGTAATACGCGGCTACTTCGGCAGACTCCGGTACCCGGTCGGTTAGGTCCAGATCCAGTTCGACGGGGACGGATGAGCGGCGCGCCAGTGCTTTGAGTGCGGGGCCGAGTCCACCTTTGGACAGGATCGCCGGGTGAATTCCGCGCGAGATCTCGCGCAGATCCGCCGAGACGTCGACCAGTCCCGCCACCACCTCCGACAGCTGGGTTTGCAGGGCGCTCAACTCGGGTGGGACGGCGGATTCGGCGGTGCGCAGCGTGAGCCCCAGCGATACGAGGCGCTGCTGTGCCCCGTCGTGGAGGTCGCGTTCGAGACGTCGCCGGGCCTCGTCCGCGGCGGCGACGATCCTCGCGCGCGAGGCGGTGAGTTGTGCGTGCGCTTCGGCGTTCGCGATGGCCGTCGCGACCAGGTCCGCGAACTCGGCCAAGCGCGGTTCGGTATCGGATGGCAGCGGCTCGCGGCGCGATGTGCCTGCGATGATCACTCCCCACAGTCGGCCGTCGACGACGATCGGCGCGCCGACCCCCGCGCGCAGCCCCAGCTCCCGGATGCGCGCGGCGGCGGAGCCGGAGGCATGGTCGTGGCTGTCCATGCGGGCGGGCGTGCCGGTTTGCAGCACCATCGCCGCGATATTTTCGCCCTCCAGCGTGAGGCGTTCGCCGACCGGCATTTTCGGCAGTCCGGGTTCATCGCGGGCGGCGACGATCATGCCCGAGCCATCGGGCTGGTAGCGCAGCAGCGTCGCATTCAATACGCCGAGGCAGCGGGCCGATTCCTCGGCGACCGCCGAGAACACCTCCGATGAGGTCGCCCCGCGCGCGACGAGCGTGGCGACCCGGCGCAGCGCGGCCTGCTGCTCAGCGACGAGATCGGCCTCGGCTCGTCGTCTGTCCGCCTCGGCGGCATGGGATCGGGCCAGGCCCGCGAGCGTATTGGCCAGCAACGCGACGACCAGGAATACGGCGACGGCCGCCAGATCATCGGCATCCGGGACGAAGGCGTTCGGCCAGTTGCGGAAGTAATCGAAGGCGATGGCGCTGGCCAGTGAGGTCGCCACCGCTACTCCGAGTCCCCAGATGGTGGACACCACCAAGACGCCGAGCAGGTAGACCACACCGAACGCGTCCCCGGGGGAGAGTTGTTTGAGCCAGTAGACCAGCACCGATTCCGCCGCGATGAACGCCGCGGCAACCGCGACCCCGAGCCAGCAGGGCGGCGTCGTCGGGCGCAAGGACAACGACACCAATCGCGCGCGCAGCGAGGTCGGCGCGATATCGGTGCGGTGGCGTGCGGTGACCGCGCCTGGCGTGGATGCCGGCCAGCCGCGTACTCGGGACTGCTTCCGCCTCATGATGCAGAACTCGGATCGACTGTCGACGGGTGTCCACGACACATCGATGTTGATCGTAGTCGGCCTGCGGACGCGGCTACCCGCGCACGAGTCCCAGGTCCGCAGTGGGTGTGGTGACCACCGAGGCGACATCATCGCCGCCGTGCCCGCCGGCGATGGCCTCGTACCAGCGCAGCAGCATTGCGCCGGCCATGACGACTTCGACGGCCGGTCCGTCGGTGAGCGACGCCATCACCGGACACTCTCCGGTGATGGTCCGGCGACCGGGGTGGCCCAGGCCATGATCTTGTCGATCTCGTCGAGATCGTCCGCGCTCAATGCGACGTCCGCGGCGCCGAGGCTGTCCTGCACGTGATCGGCCCTGCGGGCGCCGACAATGGCGACATGCACGGCCGGATTGGCCAGCGTCCACGCAATCGCCAACTGGCTCACCGTGATTCCGCGTTCGCCCGCGAAGGTCTGCAGCGCCTGTACCGTCGCCAGATTGCGTTCGTAGGTGTCGCCGGTGAAGACCGAACTGCTGCTGCGCCAGTCATCGTCGGCGAAAATGGAGTATGTACTGAGTGTTCCGGTGAGCAGGCCATGCGCCAACGGGCCGTATACCAGCACACCGAGGTGGTGCGCGCGGCAATAGGGCAGCAGTTCGTCCTCGGCCTCGCGCCGGAACAGGTGGTACGGCGGCTGCACGGACTCGACCGGCAGGGTCGCGGAGAATTCCGCAACCTGCCCCGCGTCGTAATTGGAGACGCCGACGTGGCGGATCTTGCCCGCGGCGATGAGTTCGGCCAACGCGCCCGCGGTCTCGGCGGCGGGTACGGCGGGGTCGGGCCAGTGCACCTGGTAGAGGTCGATGTGGTCGAGGCCGAGTGCGGTCAGGCTGGCATCCACGCCGCGGCGCAGCCAGTCGGGACTCGCGTCGCGGACCATCCCGGTCTCGGTACGGCGTAGGCCGCCCTTGGTGGCGATCACGAGTTCGTCTCGGGCGGTGGTCAGTTCGTGCCGCAGGGCCTTGCCCAGCAGCTGTTCGGACGCGCCGAAGCCGTATGCCTGCGCGGTGTCGAAGAAATTGACACCGAGCTCGCGGGCGCGGCGGATCGCGGTGATCGCCGCCGTTTCGTCGAAATAGCCCCACTCGCCGCCGAGTTGCCATGTGCCGAAGGCGATTCGGGAGACGAGCAGGCCGCTGGTTCCCAATGTTGTTGTCTTCATGGAGACCACTGTCGCGCGCCGTGGCGTCCATGTCGCCACTGCTGGCGGCCATCGTCACTACCGGACAGCGGTACTTCCGAGATCCGCGCCAGCGGTAAAAACAGCGATTCCGGTTAGCAGCAATGCGGACCGGCGGCGCTGACGGGCAAGCTGGCGTGATGACGCGGGTTATGCCGTTACGCTGCCTCATCGTCGATGACAGCCCGAATTTCCTCGCTGCCGCTCGTGGTCTGCTCGAGCAGCAGGGAGTCATTGTCGTCGGCGTGGCCTCCTCCGGTGTCGAAGCGCTGCGGCGGGTCACGCAGCTGCGACCCGATGTCACTCTGGTCGACGTCGATCTCGGTGCCGAGAGCGGTTTCGAACTCGCCGAGCGCCTCGCCGTGCCGGTCATATTGATCTCCACCCACTCCGAGCAGGACTTCGCCGATCTGATCGCGGCAAGCCGGGCGGTGGGCTTCCTTTCCAAGTCCGCGCTGTCGTCCGCCGCCATCCGCGATCTACTCCGCGGCGCCGGTCCGCTCAGCGCGCCTCGAGGAACCTGACCACCGCGAGGACCCGGCGGTGATCGTCACCGGTCTCAGGCAGGTTCAGCTTCGTCAGAATGCTGCGGACGTGCTTTTCGACCGTGCCCTCGGTGACCCACAATCGACGGCCGATCCCGGCGTTCGAACGGCCTTCCGCCATCAACGCCAAGACCTCTCGCTCCCGTGCGCTCAGTGCGGCGAGTGGATCGTCGCGCCGCCGCGCGGAGACCAGCTCGGTGACCAGTGCCGGGTCGACGACCGACGCACCTTTGGCGATGCGATGCAGGGTGTCGACGAAATCCTCCACGTCGGTGACCCGGCTCTTGAGCAGGTAGCCGATCCCGCGGCCACTGGCCAGCAGCTCCATCGCATGTTCGACATCGGCATGGGCGGACAGGACGAGGATGCCGGTCTCGGGGAATTCCGCGCGGATCGCGCGGGCGGCGTCGAGGCCCTCGGTGGTGTGGGTCGGGGGCATCCGAATATCGACCACCACGAGCTCGGGAGCTTGGTCCCGGACCAGTTTCAGTAGTTGCACGGCGTCACCTGCCTGCGCGACGACATCGAATCCCGAGCGCTCGAGCAGGCTCGCCAATCCCTCGCGCAGCAGGACATCGTCCTCGACCAGAATCACCCGCAATCCGGTCGTGGCGTGGTCGGGTTCGGCTGCGCGGGCGCCGTCCGATCCGGCCGTGGTCGGCTCCATTCGGTCACCTCCTGGCTGGTCCGGTTCGAGCATATCCGCAACGCGTTCGAGCTGGTCCGAGCGGCGCTTCCATGCGCGCCGCCGGGGGCGGTTTGCAGCTAGCAGGTATCGGCGGTGTGTGGCTGGCGGGCATGGGCAACGGCCGCCAGCACTGCCGACATCTAGGCCGCATGGGGCGATTCTGAAAGTCCCACAGCGTAATTCGAGGAGTCGCGACATGGTCACATCGCAGGAAATCACTGGAGAACCAACCCGCGCCGACACCGGTGCGGTGACGACCGCCGCGCACCGGTTCGACCCGGCCTATGCCGTAGCGCTGATCGGGACGTTTTTCCTGGGTTTCACTGTCCGCACCGCCGCCGCTAGTGGCAGCCTGTTCGCCCCCGCTGGCCATCGGCGCGGCACTGATGGTGACGATCTAGGCCGGGGGCCACATCTCTGGCGGTCGCGACAACCCCGCCGTGCCCCTGGCGGTGCTGGTGCGATACCGGATCGGGCTGCGCAGGGCGGTCGGTTATTGGATCGCCCAGCTCGTCGCTGGGCTCCTGTCCGCGGGGGCCGTTTCCTCGCACTCGATCCCGACGACAAATGACCCTGACAAACGGTGCGCGCGCGTAGCGGGCCTGCCGGTCCCGGCCCATGCGTGACTCCACTTACCCATCAACCTATTTCGCTTAGGAGATCGTCATGAACGACCAGATCGCAGGCATCGCAATCCCCGACAGTCGCATGGTCGCCGAGGCTACCGAGCTGGTGCGTGGCGCGGCGCCACCGCTGCTGTTCCATCATTCGCGCCGCGTCTATTTGTTCGGGATGTTGCAAGCGCAGGTGCGCGGCCTGAAGCCCGACCCCGAATTGCTGTATGTCGGTGCGATGTTCCACGATCTCGGACTCACCGATATCTACCGCACCACCACGCAGCGGTTCGAGGTCGACGGCGCCGAGGAAGCCCGCCGCTTCCTCACCATCCACGGCATCGATGACGAAGCAGCGCAACGGGTATGGACGGCCATCGCGTTGCATACGACCCCGGGGATCCCGGAACATATGGGCCCCGAGATCGCCTGCGTGACCGCGGGTGTCGAGACCGACGTGCTCGGCATGGGATACGACGATCTCGATCCCGCCGATATCGCGGCCGTCACTGCGGCCCATCCGCGGCCGGACTTCAAACGGCAGATCCTCGCCGCCTTCACCAACGGCTTTGCCGATCGCCCGGACACTACCTTCGGGACCGTCAACGCCGACGTCCTCGAACACTTCCTGCCCGGCTTCACCCGGACGGATTTCGTCGAGGTCATCGAATCCAACTCTTGGCCCGAATAGTCCACCACCCCGACAGAATCAGGAGAAAGCATCATGACCACTCACATGGAATCGAATACCGGTTTGCGTGCCTCGTCACGACTGGCGAGTAACCTGCAGCAGGTCCTCGTCGACCTCATCGCGCTGCACTTGAACGGCAAGCAGGCGCATTGGAACGTCGTCGGTCACAACTTCCGTGATCTGCATCTGCAACTCGACGAAATCGTCGACTCCGCAAGGGAATCGAGCGACACCATCGCCGAACGGATGCGTGCACTGGAAGCCGTTCCCGATGGTCGGCCACAGACAGTCGCCTCGACCACCGCCCTGCCGGTTCTTCCGGCCGGTGAACAAGACACCTCCGTCATCGTGGACCTGGTCACCACCCAGATCCGCACCGCGGTGGCGACCGTGCGCGCGGTGCACGACGACACCGACGCCGAAGATCCATCCACGGCCGACCTATTGCACGCCATCATCAACCAGCTCGAAAAGCAGGCGTGGATGCTCAGCAGTGAAAACCGCACCCGGGGATAACCCCTCAGGTATCGAGTGGGGTGCTCGGGCCGCACCCCACTCGATGCACTCCCGTTGCCGCGCTGCACATTTGGCTGTCCAGCGTGACAGCTGCGCCCCGCGGAATCGCCCTGACCGCAATGTGTCTCGCGACGATCATGCGGTGGCGGCCGCGACATGGCCGGTCACGCCGGTGCGCACTTGGCAATCGTTAAGGGTTCGGCGAGGTCGACCGGGACGGCGAACGCCGCGAATCCGTTTGCTGAAGCCCGCGACAGTTGCGCGGATATTGTGGCGCAGTCGCGGCATCGGCGTCGCGATCAGCGATTTCGATCTTGCGATCGGCAGGTCTCGGTCCTGCGATGGCGGTTCTGACGCCGAGGTTACGGTCGAGAGGTCCCGCTGGCGAATCGGGTCTCGGACCGATGAGGTGTAGTCGAATGATTAGTGATCCGAATGGCGACTTGCCAGAGCCGCGTAGGAAGACGATCAGTAGTCCTTACATTCATCGGCTGCAGCGTCGGCATTTCCTTCTGTTCGATGTTCTGCCGATTCTCGGCACGGTTGGCGCATTTGCGTTTCTCGCAGTACATCCGTTCGGTATCACCGAATTCGTGCTGCTGTTCTCGATGTGGCTGGTCACCGGGCTCGGCGTGACCGTCGGCTATCACCGGCTGTTCACCCATCGCACGTTCAAGGCGGTGCCGTGGGTCGCCGGGTTGCTCGCGATCCTCGGTTCCATGGCGGGCCAGGGCGGCGTGGTCTCCTGGGTCGCGCTGCACCGCCGCCATCACGAGTACAGCGATCGCGAGGGCGATCCGCATTCGCCGAATCTCGCGGGCGGCGGCTTCCTCGGCGCGGTGCGCGGGCTCGCGCATTCGCACTTTCTGTGGATGCGCCGCCACGAGTATCCGAACGTCGTGCACTATGCGCCGGATCTGATCAAGGACCGCGACCTGGTCCGGATCGCCCGGCTGTACTACTACTGGGTCGCGCTCGGTCTGCTGATTCCCACGGTGATCGGCGGGCTGGTTTCGCTGAGCTGGACCGGGGCGGTGAGCGGGCTGCTGTGGGGCGGTCTGGTGCGGATCTTCGTACTCGAGCACATCGTCTGGGCCATCAATTCATTCCTGCATATGTTCGGCACCCGCCCCTATGAATCCCGCGAGAACAGCCACAACGGCGGCATATTCGCGCTCGCGACACTGGGGGAGTCGTGGCACAACAATCATCACGCCTTCCCGGAATCGCCGTCCTTCGGCTTGAATTGGTATCGCCTCGACCCCGGGTTCTGGCTTATCGAGCTGCTCGCCGTATGCGGTCTCGCACGGGACCTCAAGGTTCCCTCCGCGGACCGAATCGCGGCCAAGCGTATTTCCGCACATACCGACCAGGCCAGTCACGCAGCCTAAGGAATTCTCATCGTGGATACGAGTAAAGAAGCGATCGTTATCTGGTGCCAGGAGTACCTCGGAAACCTGCTCGAGATCGCACCACAGTCGGTGGATCCGGCCGCGGATTTCGACCGGCTCGGCATCGACTCCGCCCTCGCCGTCGCGCTGCTGATCGAGGTCGAGGACCGATACGGCGTCGATCTGGCGCCGGAGGACCTGTTCGAGAACCCTAACCTCAATGCCATCGCCGCCTATCTGCATGAGCAGAGCCCGCGAAGCGTGGCCTAGCCGTGTCCGCATCGATCGAGGCCGATCGGGCCGCCGCCGCGGCCGCCGCGATCCGGCATCACTACGACGCGGGTAACGACTTCTATCGGCTCTGGCTGGACCCGTCCCTGACCTACTCCTGCGCGTTGCGCGAAAACGCCGACGACACACTGGAAATCGCCCAGGACCGCAAGCTCCGGTTCCATCTGAATGCCATCGGCGCGGACAAGGCCCGCGCCGTGCTGGATATCGGCTGCGGATGGGGTGCGATCCTGCAGCGCCTGGCGCAGCAGGGCGTTGCCAGATCCGTCGGGCTGACCCTCAGCCCCGAGCAGGCCGAGTTCGTGCGGGCCCGCGCCCATCCCGGCGTCGAGGTGCGGACCGAGAACTGGCTGCACTACGAGCCGGACACCCGTTTCGACGGCATCATCTCCATCGGTGCCTTCGAACACTTTGCCAGGCCGGATGATTCGGCGGCCGAGAAGATCCGCGTGTACCGGGAGTTCTTCACCCGCTGCCTTGACTGGCTGCACGCGGACGGCGTGCTGTCGCTGCAGACGATCGCCTACGCGAATATGGCGCGCGAGCAGGCGAGCGCCTTCATGCAGCAGGAGATCTTCCCCGATGCGGACCTACCTACGCTCGCGGAGATCACGGCCGCGGCCGAGGGCATCTTCGAGGTCCGCTCGATCACCAACGGCCGCCTCGACTACGCGTGGACCTGCGCCGAGTGGGCACGCAGGCTCCGTGCCCACCGGACCGAGGCCGCCGAGATCGTCGGCAATGAGGTGGTCGCCCGCTACGAGCGCTACCTCAAACTGTCCGCGCTCGGTTTCCGGATGGGCAAAATCGGCCTGTTGCGCCTCGTGCTGGTGCCGTACGGCACCGGATTCTTCGCCGATCGAGTACGGGCCCGATGACGGTCCAGTCGCACGATCCGACCCCGGCGCGGGTCCGGTTCAACCCCTTCAGCGCGGCGTTCCGGCGTGATCCCTACCCGCAGTACCAGCAGTTGCGCGAGGCGCAGCCGGTGCACCGGACATTGGGTATGTGGGTGCTGACCCGACACGCCGATGTGCGCGGCGTCCTGCACGACCGCTCGTTCAGCGCGGGGCTGATTCCCCGGCTGGTCAGCGAGCAGGCCGAGCGGCTCGGGCAGCACGAGGTCGGGCGAATCGAGCGGCTCGGCCGAAAGTCCTTGGTATTCACCGACAATCCGGACCATGCGCGACTGCGCGGACTGGTGAACCGGGTGTTCACCGCCCGCGCCGTCGCCGAGTTGCGCCCGCTGGTCGCAGGGATCGCCGAGGACTTGATGCGGCAGGCGTGGCGTGCGGGTGGCGTGGATGTGATCACCGATCTGGCCGCGCCACTGCCGGTCGCGGTCCTGTGCGAGTGGATGGCGCTGCCCGAGGGCGTGCGTGCGCGCGTCGGTCCCTGGACCCACGACATCCGGTTCCTACTGGAGCCGGGGCTGATCAAGGCCGGGGACTTCGAGCGGGTCTGTGCGGTGGTCGAGGAGTTCGCCGCCGCCATGGACGCCGTACTCGCCGAGCGCCGCGCCCGTCCCGGCCCGGACCTGATCAGCCGATTGCTCGCCGCGTGCACCGCGGGTGGCGACCAATTGAGCGATGAGGAGGTGGTCTTCGTCTGCATCATGTGTTTCGTCGCGGGCAACGAGACCACGAAATCCCTTATCGGCAATGGCGTGCTCGCGCTGCTGCGGCATCCGGACCAGGCCGCGCTGCTGCATCGCCGTCCCGAATTGAGCAAGGCCGCGGTCACCGAGACCCTTCGGTACGACTGCCCGCTCCAGCTGACCAAGCGCCTGGCCACCCGAGATCTCGATATCGATGGCAAGCGGATATCGGCGGGTGATCAGGTGCTGGTGTGTCTGGGGGCAGCCAACCGCGACCCCGCGGTCTTCGACCGGCCGGATGAGTTCGACCTCACCCGCGCGGCCGGGGACCACCTCGCCTTCGGCCACGGTATGCACGGCTGCCTCGGCGGGCTGCTCGCCGAACTACAGGCCGAGGTCGCCTTCGAATACCTCTACCGACACTCGCAGAACCTCGAGCTCCGAACCGACGAACTCGATTGGCAAGACCACAGTTTCATCGTCCGCGGGCTGAAAAGCCTGCCGATCGCATTGCGGAACGCCGGATGACGGGCACGAAGACGTGGCTGCGGTGCGAGCCTGCCGACGCGGCGGTGCGGCTGATCTGTCTTCCGCACGCCGGCGCGGGCGCGTCATCGTTCAACCGCTGGCTCGGCCTTTTCCCGCCGGATATCGCCGCGGTCCGGGTCCAGTTGCCCGGCCGCGAGGATGTCTCGCACCAACAGGCGCTGCGCCGCGTCGGCGACGCGGTGGACGGGTTGCTGCCGCAGCTGACGCGATCGGGCGATACCCGATTGGCACTATACGGCCACAGCATGGGGTCACTGGTGGCATTCGAACTGGCCCGCGCACTCGTCGCCGCTGGCAGGCCGCCGGTACACCTGTTCGTCTCCGGCCGCCGGGCACCGCAGCTGCCCGCCAGCCGGATGCCGCTGCACCGCCTACCCGATGACGATTTCGCCGCAGCGCTCGCCGCGATGGGTGCGTGGGGCGCGGCGGGCCGCAGCTCCGCCTTCCTGCACTATGCGCTGCCGCTCACCCGAGCGGATCTGGAGCTCTCCGAGGAGTACCGCTACCACCCGCTGCCCAGGCTCGGCTGCCCGATCACCGCCTTCCACGGAACCAAGGATCCGGTGGTCGATCCGGCCGAGATCGAGGCCTGGCACGAGCTGACCGACGGTGCCTTCGCGAGCTACGAATTCCCCGGCGACCATCTCTTCCACCATCGGCATCGAGTGGCCATCGCGGCGACGATGACCGCAGCATTGCAGTGAGGAACCGACGTGCCGCAATCGACTCTGCTTCCCGATATCCTCCAGAACCGGGCCGTCGACGAGCCGGACCGCACGGCATATGTGTTCCTGGACGAAACCGGTTCGGAGACAGCCACACTGACCTACCGCGAACTGCACGACCGGGCGCTCGCCGTGGCCGAGCAACTCAGGTCCCGGTGCGCGCCCGGTGATCGCGCTCTACTGGTGTTTCCGCAGAGCCTCGACTTCATCGTCGCGTACTTCGGTTGCCTCTACGCGCATATCATCGCGGTGCCGGTGAATCCGCCGCGCCGCAACCGAGTTCAGGCGGCGACCCGATCCATTGTCGGTGACTGCCGCCCCGCCGCGGTGCTCACGATCGGCGCGATGATCGAGACGCTGCGGCCGGATCTGGAGCCGATCTGCTCGGCCCGCCATTGGCTCGCCGTCGACGATATGCCCGCGGCCGACACCGGCTGGACGCCGACATCCGCCGATCCGGATGCCGTTGCGTTCCTTCAGTACACCTCCGGTTCCACTTCGGCGCCCAAGGGCGTCATGGTCACCCATCGGAACCTGATCGCGAACGAGGAGATGATCCGGCAGGGCTTCGGCCACGACCGGGACTCGACGGTGGTCGGCTGGGCCCCCTTCTTCCACGACCAGGGTCTGATCGGCAATGTGTTGCAGCCGCTCTATGTGGGGGCGACCAGCATCCTGATGTCGCCGATCGCATTCATTCGCAGGCCGCTGCTGTGGCTGGAGACCATCTCCCGGTACCGCGCGCACACCAGCGGCGGCCCGAACTTCGCCTTCGACGCCTGTGTCGCGCGCGCGGTCGCCGGGAATATGCCCGAATTGGATCTGAGCAGCTGGCGGGTGGCATTCAACGGGGCCGAGCCGATTCGTCCCGAGACGCTGTCGCGGTTCGCGAAAACATTTGCACCGCATGGATTCGCCGAGCAGGCGCTGTATCCGTGCTACGGCCTCGCCGAGGCGACGCTGCTCGTCTCGGGCGGTGCGAAAGGCCGGGGCCCGCGCATGCTCGATGCGGATATCGAAGCGCTCGGCCGTCGGCGCTATGTCGGTGCGACGCAGGGCCAGGGCCGCACGCTGGTCGGTTCGGGGCGCGTGCTACCCGGCGAAGATGTGCGCATCGTCGATCCCGAGACCGGGCAGCCGTGCTCGGCGGATCGAATCGGTGAGATCTGGGTGGCGGGAGACCATATCGCACAGGGCTATTGGGGGCGCCCCACGGCGACGGCGGAGATTCTCCGCGCCCGCCGCGCGGACGAGCCGGCACAAAACTATCTACGCACCGGCGACCTCGGCGTGGTCGTTGACGGTGAGCTGTATGTGGTGGGCCGACTGAAGGATATGGTCATCATTCGCGGCCGGAACTACTATCCGCACGATATCGAACACACGGTGCAGCAGGCGCATCCGGCGGTGCGGGTCGGCAGCGGCGCGGTGTTCTCGGTGCCGGGACGCGACGACGAGAAGTTGGTTGTCGTCCAGGAGATCAGGCGCGACTGCGCGCCGGATGCCGATGCCACCGATATCGCGGGTGCGATCCGGGCGGCGGTGTTGCAGGAGCACGAACTCGCGGTCGCCGAGGTGGTCCTGACCGCGCCGGACCAGGTGCAGAAGACGAGCAGCGGCAAGATCATGCGGGCGGCGGCCAGAAAACGTTATCTGGCAGGCGAATTCGAGACCTGGATGCCGCGCACACCCGAAGAACTGACAGAACGACCGAGGAGCTGACAACGTGCAGACCTGGCAAGCAACGAACCCCGATTTCGAACCGGCCGTGAAGGGCGCGGTACTCAGCATGCCCGCCGCTCAGCACCTGGGTTTCGAGTTCGGCCGGATAGCGCCCGGCGAGGCCGAGATCATCCAGCCACATCGCAAGGAACTCACCCAGCACGACGGATTCTTCCAAGGCGGAGTGCTCGGCGCACTGGCGGACTTCGCCGCCGGTTCCGCGGCGGGCACCCTGCTGCCGCCGGGATGGGTGAATATGACCATCGACTACACGGTGAAGATCCTCGCCCCGGCGAAGGGCCCGAATGTCGTGGCCCGCGGCCGGGTGATCAAACCGGGCGCACTCATCACGATCGCCGCCGCGGACGTCTTCTCCGTCGATGGCGACGACGAAACCCTTTGTGCCACAGCGCTGGTAACCATGCGCAACGTGAAACTGTTCAACTCCTGAGCCGAGAGTAGTCATGAGCCCCGAGGCATTCGTCTTCGATCCGTTCGCCACCGGATTCGCCGCCGACCCCTATCCGCACTACGCGCAGTTGCGCGCTACCGCGCCGACGCATGAGCATCCACTCGGGTTCTGGGTCGTATCGAAGTACCAGGATGTGGCCGGACTACAGCGCTCATCGCAATCGGTCGACGAGCAGCATCTGACGCGCCTACCCGCATGGAAAAGCGATAGCAGCAGGCTCGGCAAGGAAAACCGCATGATGCGCGGACTGTCCATACTGGACCGGGATCCGCCCGATCACACCCGGCTGCGCCGCCTCGTCGCCAAAGCCTTCACCCCCCGAGCTCTCGACGCATTGCAGCCGAGCGTGGAAAAGCTCGTGGGGGCCGCCTTGGACCGGATTGCCGAGGCCGGCACCGCGGATATCGTTGCGGAACTGGCATTTCCGGTGCCCTTCGCGATCATCTCGGAAATGCTCGGCGTCCCGGTGGTGGAACACACGCGGCTGCGCGAGCTCACCGCGGTGCTGGTGCTCGCCCTCGAACCGCTCGCCGATCCGGACCTGCAGGCTCGGATCCGGGCGGCCAACCAGGAACTGTTCGCGATGGTCGGCGAACTGATCCGCTGGAAACGTGGCGCTCCCGGCGACGACCTGCTGACCCGGCTCATCACCGCGGAAATCGAGGGCGATGTACTGAGCGAGGACGAGTTGATCGCTCAGGTCATGTTGCTCTATATCGCAGGTCACGAAACGACCGTGAATCACCTCGCGGGCGGAATCCTCGCCCTACTGCGCCATCCCGACCAGGCGCGACGCCTACGCGAGGAGCCCGAACTCGCCGACAATGCCGTGGCGGAAATTCTCCGATACGACACCCCCGTGCAGCTGATGCGCCGGATCACCGTCGAATCCCTGTCCATCGGCGACGCGGAGATCCCCGACGGCAATTTGGTGATCGCCTGTGTGGCCGCGGCCAATCGGGATCCGGACTTCTGGGGCGCGGATGCCGACGAACTGCGCCTGGACCGGGCGAACGCGGCTCAGCACCTCTCGTTCGGCGCGGGCATCCACCACTGTTTAGGTGCGGCGCTGGTCCGGCTCGAGGCCCGAGTCGCCTTCACGCACTTCGTCGAGCGTTTTCCGGACGCCGTCATCGAAGAGTTGCGCTGGAACGGCCGGATCAACGTGCGCGGTCCGGCGACATTGTCGATCTCGGTGTAGCGCAACTCTTTCAGGAGGGGATGAGACCCATGCCGACCATGATCGCCGACGGTACGCCGATCGCCTACACCGATACCGGAACGCCGCCCGACCGCCCGGATGCGGCCACGATCGTATTCGGTCACGGATTGTTGTTCGGCGGCTGGATGTTTCGGTCGCAGATCGATGTCCTGCGCGAGCAGTACCGGTGCATCGCGATCGACTGGCGCGGGCACGGCGAAACCCCGCCGACCGCAGGCGGTTACGATATGGACACCCTCACCCACGACGCCGTCGAGGTGATTCGGGGCCTCCGGATCGCTCCGGTGCACTGGGTCGGTCTGTCCATGGGCGGCTTCGTCGGACAGCGCATCGCGGCCCGCCACGGTGAGTTGCTGCGCTCACTGACATTGCTGGACACCAGCTCCGAGCCCGAAGACCCGAGCAAGATCGGTGAGTACAAGCGGCTGGCGCTGGTCCTGCGGCTCTTCGGGGCCAAACCGATCCTCGGCCGGGTCGCATCGCACCTGTTCGGCCCCGACTACCTCGCGGACACCGCAAATGCGGCCGTCATCGCTGAGTGGGCCACCCACCTCGCTCGCAGCAACCGTGCCGCCGTTCGCAAGGCGGTCCTCGCCGTGGCCGATCGCGCGCCGGTGGACCGGGAGATCACCGCCATCACCACGCCCACCCTCGTCATCGTCGGCGCGGACGACAAGGCAACGCCCCCACCGCGATCCGAACGCATCGCCGAACTGATCCCGTCCGCCCGCCTGCACCCGATCCCGAACTGCGGCCATTCCAGCACCCTGGAACAGCCCGCGGCGATCACCGCATACCTCCAGGAATTCCTCGCGACCGTCGACAAGGTCTGATCGATTCGGGGCCTAGCGGCAGGCGAGTCCGGCGCAGGTGGTCAGTTCGGTGAGGCGAAGGTCGAGTTCGGTGACGGTGGTGGCGTGCTCGGCTCGGCCGGTCGGTGTCTTGATCAGGTTGGTCAGTTGGAAGGGATCGGTGGCGAGGTCATATAGCTCGTATTCGCGGTCGGTGAGCGGGCGTTCGCGTTCGTACCAGCGCACATACAGATACCGCTCGGTGCGCACCGCGATCCAGGACGGCATGTCGAGAGCATATATCGCTGGTGTCTCGGTGCCCGGGATCTGTTCCTGAACAATGCCGTTGCGGCCGTTGCCGCCCGGGCCGCCGTACTCGGCGGCGAAGTCGGTGCGCCAGCCGCTGGTGTCACCGTGCAGCACCGGTGTGAGTGAGCGACCGTCCATCCGGTCGGGGATGGCGACACCGGCCCAGTCGAGGATGGTGGGTGCGAGGTCGATCGACAGGCCCATCGCATCAGTGCTGCCGTGGCCGACACCGGGACCGGCGACCGCGAGGGGTACGCGCATGGATTCCTCGTAGGGGGCCATCTTTTGGGTGAGCCGGTGGGCGCCGAGGCTATAGCCGTTGTCGGAGGTGAAGATCAGGTAGGTGTTATCGAGTTGGCCGGTGCGGTCCAGGGTATCGACGATCGCGGCGACCATTTCGTCCAGCGATTTCAGTGCACCGAGCCGGTTGGTGTAGTCGATGTCATTGGTCGCCGCGATCGTCGCCGCACGAGCGGCCGCGGTGTCGACGAGCCAACTCGGCTTGTCGGAGACGTCGGGCTCCTGGAAGTTCGGTGACCGCGGCGCCGCGGTCGGGGTGGTCTCGGCCAGATGCCGTGGTGCGGGTGGGATCGGGAAGTGTGGGGCCGTGGAAGCGGCATACCAGAAGAACGGTTGCCCGGTGGTGGCGGCGTCGGTGATGAACCGAACCGATTTGTCACCGATGACGTCGGTTTCGTAATCCTTCGGTGCGACACCGTATTTCACGTGGGTGCCATTTTCGTTGAGGGTGTAGTTGTAGCCGGCGTAGAGGAAGTTGTCGATGCCTGCGTTCCAGTCGTCCCAGCCGGGCGGGATGTGGTCGGGGTCGTGTTCGAGGCCGTTGAGATATTTACCGGCCATTCCGGTGCGATAGCCGGCGTCATGCAGATGTGTTGCGATGGTGTGGGATTCGTTGCCGTTGGCGCGGAAGGTTTCGAAGCCGCCTACTTCGCCACTGTTGGTGAGGACGCCGGTGTTGTGCCCGTATTCGCCGGTCAGAATCGACGACCGGGCCGCGCAGCAGATCGGCATCGGCGCGAAACTGTTGGAGAAATCCATCCCACGGTCACGAATCAGCTCGGCGGTGCGTGGCATCGCCTGCCACACCGGCGTGGTCATCGCATCGAGGTCGTCGGCGAGGATCATCACGACATTGGGGCGGCGAGCATCGCCGTGATCGGGGGACGCCGATGCGGCCGACAGACAGGCCGCGGCCGACAGTACCGACACCGCGGCCATGGTCAGCCAACAACGCAACGAACGGCGGCAATCCATCGAGACTTCCTATCAGGAATATCGAACGCACGCGCCGCATACCGGCGCGACGCGCGGTATCGACAGTATTTCCACGGATCCACCGCCGCTCGGATGCTGCACTCCGAGGATCTCCTGTGCGCGCGGGGCAACGCCGCTATCCGCAACCCGTTGGTGCGGCCACGCCGCCGAATCGCTGGCCGAGATAGTCGATCGCTCCCGGAGTGCCGGCGAGCGCGGCGCCGATGTGGGTCGGAGCGCTCGTGCGGACATAAGTCACGGTCGCGCCTGCGGCGCACCAGCTTTGGACCAGGGCGTCGGTATCGACAATGGGTAGGAGCTCGTCCCCGATGGAGTGCCATATATAGGTCGGTGCGGCCGGGACTTCCTGCTGCAGGCGTGCTTGTTCGGATAACGCCGCGATTCGGGGGTTCATGTCGATGTTCGGGTCCGCGGTGTATTGGTCGAAGTTCGCGAACATGTATTTGGCCAGGAACTCCGTACCGCAGGACTGGGAGTTCTCGGCGAGCATGGTGCGGCCGCGGTCGTTGAGCAGTGACGGGATGTCTGCTTCGGGGAAACTGCGATTGAGCCCCGCGAGCACCAGCAGTCCGAGACCGGCGTAGTAGCTGCCGTTGGTAACCCGCAGGGCGTGGCCGTAGTCCGTGCCGACACCGCCCACGGCGATCCCGTCCAAGTGGAGTTCGGGTGCGTAGTTCGGCTGTTGCACTGCTGCCGAGATTGTCGCGAAGCTCCCACCCGAGTAGCCCATTGCGCCGAGGGGAGATTTGGGTGAAAGGCCTGCCGGGCCGAATGCCAGGGCCGCTCGGATTCCGTCGAGTACACCGTGGGCGGCCTGCATGCCGTCGAGATAGTGTGATTCGGGGCCCTGGTAGTCCGTCAGGACGACGGCCCAATTCCGTTGCAGTAGAAGTGCGGTGATTGGTGCCTCGAAGTTGGTGTTGTTCGTGAGCAGTCCGCCTGCGCCGAGTCCCGCTCGGATGGAATACGAAGTGGTACAACGTGTTCCGAGACTGTCCTCGGCTATCTGATAGCTGACCAGGGGCCGTTCTCCCGGTCCTGTCCATGGTGTCGTCGGCACCACGACCGTGGTGACTCCGGTCGTCGGACCGCCCGTTCCGTCCGTGGATTTGTATTGCACCTGCCAGGTCTTGATGGGCAGGCCCACAGTGAGCTGATAGGGCTGGATCTCCCGCGATCGCACGATGGCGCCGTTGTCGAGGGTGGCAAGGTCGGGCGGCGCCGCATAGAAAGGATCCGCGTCGGGCACCGGAATCGGTTCGGCGACAGCTGAGCCCGGTGTGCACAGGCATCCCGCGACAGCGATTGCGCTCAAGGCCACGGCAGCGCAGAGCTGCCGTCCGGTTATTGCGAAGCTGCTGCGGTTCATCAGATTTCCTTCCATTTCGGGATCTCACATGGAGGAGACTGCCTGCGAGCGGAAGCCGGGCTACGTCGAATTTCATGTAGCAGCCCGGTTCGACACTAGTAGAAAGCGCGACAAGACCGCCCCAAGCAACGCACCCGCAATCGGATCCGCGAGGCTTCCGAAAATATTCGGCACCCACCCGGCTGACTCTGCCTAGTGGAGCCGCAGTCCTGCGATCACGAGGTCGACCATGCGACGTGCGTCATAGCGGGGGTTGTTGTCCCCGCCGATACAGAGATTGCCGACGCCACGCAGCAGTAGGTAGGGATCCATATCGGGGAGAATCTCACCCGCCGTGGCAGCCGCGTCGAGCAGCTGGGCGCACACGGGGAGGAGGCGGTCGAGGAAATAGGCGTGCAGAGTCTCGAAGGTGGCGTTGTCGGATTGCAACGCCTCGGCGAGGCCGTGCTTGGTGACCAGGAAGTCGACGAAGAGGTTGATCCAACCCGCCAGGGCGGCGTGCGGTGTGCTGCTATTCGCCAGCAATGTCGGGCCGGCCGCCGCGCATGCCTCGACCTGGTGTCGGTAGACGGCGACGATGAGATCGGCTCGCGTAGGGAAGTGGCGGTAGATCGTGCCGACGCCGACGCCGGCCCTGGCGGCGATATCGCGCACGGGCACATCGACGCCGGAAGTGATGAAAGCCGCGGCGGCCGCGTCCAGCAGTGTCTGCTCATTACGTCGGGCGTCGGCCCGCTTCCGCGGGGCTGACGACCCTGACCCACTGTCGATGTCGACCACTGCGCCGCTACCTCCTTCACGCCACTTGGCAAACGGAACAATGTTCCGTATGTTAGTTATCGGAACAACGCTCCGTTTTCAGGATGCCAGAACAGGCGAGTCGAAACCAAGCCACGCGTCGCGAACTCGCTTCACCTCTCGAGGAGGACAGTCATGCAGTACCGCACCTTGGGGCACACCGGTGTGCAGGTCAGCACCCTCGTGCTCGGCGCGATGAACTTCGGCAGGATCGGGCGCACCACCCAGGACGAGGCCACCGCTATCGTCGATGCCGCGCTCGAGGGCGGGATCAACCTCATCGACACCGCCGACGCCTACAGCGACGGCGAGTCGGAGGAGATGGTCGGTAAAGCCATCGCAGGCCGCCGTGACGACATCGTGCTGGCCACGAAGGCGTACCTGCCCATGGGCGAGGAGCGCAACCACCGGGGCAGCTCGCGCCGCTGGTTGATCACCGAGTTGGACAACAGCCTGCGCCGACTGGGTGTCGACCATGTCGATCTGTACCAAATCCACCGGTGGGACCCGACCACCAGCGATGAGGAGACGCTGTCGGCGCTGACGGACCTGCAGCGCGCGGGAAAGATTCGCTACTTCGGCTCCTCGACCTTCCCCGCGTACCGAATCGTGCAAGCCCAGTGGGCCGCCCGCGAATATCGCCTGAGCCGGTACGTCACCGAACAGCCCGGCTACTCGATCCTGCAGCGCGGGATCGAGACCCACGTCCTGCCCGTGACCGAGCAGTATGGACTCGGTGTGCTGGTGTGGAGCCCGCTGGCGTCGGGCTGGCTGTCGGGCGCGATCCGTGCGGGCCGCGAAATCACCACCAGCCGTTCGACATTCATGCCGCAACGCTTCGATACCGCCATCCCCGTCAACCGGGCCAAAATGGACGCGGTCGAGCAGTTGGCCGAAGTCGCCGACCAGGCCGGTCTGACGATGATCCAGCTCGCGCTCGGATTCGTTACTGCGCACCCGGCCGTGACCAGCGCGATCATCGGGCCCCGCACCATGGACCACCTGCACTCTCAGCTCGCCGCCGCGGACACCGTGCTCTCCGCCGACGTGCTCGACGCGATCGACGCGATCGTCGCTCCCGGCGTCGACCTCGCCGCACACGAGAAGCACGACACACCTCCCGCCCTGCTCGACGCGGCGCAGCGACGTCGCTGATCGCCCACCCCGGACCGAAAGGACGAACGGAACCATGTCACGAACACCCCGGCCCAGTTTCGGGATCATGACCGCTCCGATGCAGGTCGACTACCACGACGTCCTGCGGGTCTGGCGCGAGGCGGACGCAATCCCGGAGATCGAGCACGCGTGGCTGTTCGATCACCTCATGCCGATCGGCGGCGACCCGAACGGACCGACCCACGAAGGCTGGACACTGCTCTCAGCCCTCGCCGCACAGACCCGACGACTGCGGCTCGGCTTGCTCGTGACCAGCAACCGCTTCCGACCACCCGCGATGCTGGCCAAGATCGCCGCGACCGTCGACATCGTCTCCGGCGGACGGCTCGACTTCGGTATCGGCGCAGGCTCACGACCCAGCCACCCGCTGGCTCGGCGCGAGTACGAAGCACACGGCCTGCCCTTCCACGACGCCGCCCATGCTGTGGCAAGCCTCGCCGAAGCGTGCACAGTGATCCGGCGGCTGTGGACCGAGACCGAACCGTTCGACGTCCACGGCACCCACGTCCAACTCACCGGAGCGTTCTGCAACCCCAAACCCATCCAGCGCCCGCACCCGCCGATCCTTATCGGCGGACGCTCGGCCCAGGTGCTGCGCGTGGTCGCCGAGCACGCCGACCTGTGGAACATCCCCGGCGGCGATATCGAGGACGCCGTCCGCCGCAGCGCACTGCTGGACCGCTACTGTGCCGACATCGGTCGCGACCCCGCCTCCATCACCCGCTCGATCCACCTGCCGATCTCCTACGACCAGCCCGGCGGCACTCAGGACGCGATCGGCGCAGCGATCGAGGCCGGCTTCCAGCACATCGTTCTCGGCCTGCCGGCGCCCTACCCCGCGGGTGTCGCACAGTGGGTTACCGACGAATTCATCACCACGTGGTCCAGCGGGGTTTCAATGCTGTCGTCGCAGCACTAGCCGCTCGACCGAGCCTCCGGCATCCGCCGCTAACGCATCTGAGGGCAGCGTGTTCGCGTTGAACTCGAGACCTCCGGCCACGTGCGGCATTACGTTCACTCCATCAGCGATTCAAAGGAGTGCCGTGATTCGCCAACCCACTGCTCAGGACAAGTTCTCCTTCGGCCTGTGGACGGTCGGATGGACGGGTGTCGATCCATTCGGTGCCGCCACCCGGCCGACCCTCGCCCCCTGGGACTACGCCGAACGACTTGCCGAACTCGGCGCCTGGGGTATCACCTTCCACGACAACGACGTCTTTCCGTTCGACACCGATGACGCGACCAAGGAACGGATCGTCAACCAGCTGAAGGAAACCACCGATCGGGTGGGTCTGACCATCGAGATGGTCACCACCAATACCTTCACCCACCCCGTCTTCAAGGACGGTGGACTCACCGCCAACGACCGCTCGATCCGCCGCTTCGGCCTGCGTAAAATCCTGCGCGCGGTTGATCTCGCCGCCCAGGTCGGCGCCACCACCTTCGTGATGTGGGGTGGGCGCGAAGGCGCGGAATACGACGGATCCAAGGACCTCTACGCCGCGCTGCAACGCTACCGGGAGGGCGTGGATACCGTTGCCGCGCATATCAAGTCGCAGGGATACAACCTGCGCATCGCACTCGAACCCAAACCCAACGAACCGCGCGGCGACATCTTCCTGCCCACCGTCGGGCATGCGCTGGCCTTCATCGCGGAATTGGAGCACGGCGATATCGTCGGCCTCAATCCGGAAACCGGCCACGAGCAGATGGCCAACCTCAATTACACCCACGGCCTGGCGCAGGCGCTCTGGAGCGGCAAGCTGTTCCATATCGACCTCAACGGCCAGCGCGGCCTGAAATACGACCAGGATCTGGTTTTCGGACACGGCGACCTGGTCTCGGCGTTCTTCACCGTCGACCTGCTCGAGAACGGTTTCCCCGGATATCCCGACGGTCCGCGCTACACCGGTCCACGGCACTTCGACTACAAACCGTCCCGCACCGAGCACCTGCAGGGAGTCTGGGAATCGGCCGCGGCATGCATGTCTACTTACCTGTTGCTGGCGGACAAGGCCCGAGCGTTCCGCGCCGACCCCCGAGTTCAGGAGGCAATGGCCTACTCCGGCATCCTCGATCTCGCCGAACCCACCCTCGCCGCCGGCGAGACACTAGCGGAATTCCTCTCCACCACAGACGACTTCGACCCGAACAAGGCCGCCGAACGCGACTTCGGCTTCGTCCGACTCCACCAACTCGCCCTCAACCATCTGATCGGTTGATCACGTGGAACTGGTGGCGGCATCGGCGTTGCCATCGGTTCCGCTTGCGGCCCCGTTCTCGCGAAACGCCGCGAAGGAATTCGTCAGGTCACCGGTGAACGTGCACATGACCTGCGTGCGGTTCTCGATGTCGAGAGCGTGCCGCAGGCTGGGGGCATCGACGTTCTGCCACATGGTTTCCTTGGTCATCCACACCGCGAGCGGTGAGTGACAGGCGATTTCGCGGGCCTTGGCGATCGCGTGGTCGACCAGGACCTCGGCGTCGACGACCTCGAGGACCAGGCCGATGGCCACGGCCTCGGCGGCATCGAAGACCCGGCCGGTCAGCATCAGCTCCGCGGCACGGGAGGCGCCCACCAGCCGCGGCAGGTGATAGCTGGTGCCCATATCGCAGGCGGACACACCGTGGCGGATGAAGACCGCACCGAAGCTCGCGCCGGTGCTCGCATAGCGGATGTCGCACGCCAGCGCCATTGCGAAGCCACCGCCGACGGCGGCTCCGTTCACCGCCGCGATAACGGGCTGACGTAACCGGTGGATCTTCTCGAAGGCCGATGTCATCAGCTCCTGCGCGGCCATCGTGATCGCGATGGGCGCGGCCGAACGCGCCTGCAGCGACGCGTAGGGGGTGGCGTCGACATCGGTGAAATCAGCTGGAGTGGCTTTGATGTCGGCCCCGGCGCAGAACACCGTGCCGCTGCCGGTGAGCACGACAGCACGGATCGCGGGATCGCCGTTGATCGAGTCGAGCGCTCGGTGCAATTCGGCCAGAGTTTGCGAGTCCAGCGCATTGCCGCGGCGTGGCCGATCGATCGTCAGCACGACGATGGCACCGTCGTCGAGATGTTCGAGGGTGAACGCGGAAGACATCAGCGCGCCACCATTCCACCGTCGGCGATCAGGGTCTGACCGGTGATGAAGCTGCCCGCGTCGGACACCAGAAGCAATGCCGGAGCGACCATTTCGTCGGGTTCGGCAATGCGCTGCATGAGCGAGGCGGTCTCCATGGCCTGCACGAACTCGGGTGGATTGTTCCGGACCATATCGGTGTCGACCGACCCGGGAGCCAGCGCGTTGACGCGTATTCCGGCGGCGGCGAACTCGGCGGCCATCGACTCGAACTTCGCGTGCAGTGCTGAATTGTCCAAAACCCTGTCCTACCTGTTGATTTCGTGACCTCGCTGGCATCGTCGTAGGCGGCGCGCGGTACCAGCAGCCGGGTCGTGCGGGCGCAGCCCTGGGGCCTTTCGTAGAGACAACACCGTTCATAAAGCTTGCCGATAATATGTCTGGACAGATGTTCGGAACATAGTTCTGATTGCGACCGTGCGCAAGGACGGATCGAGAAATGCCTCGAAGCGCAGGTGGCGTCGAACGTCGAGTCGGCCTGATCTCAGGCGGTGGCGAACTCGAGCTCGTGCTCCTCGGTGCGCGGGCATGCTTCACCTACGGCGGCGCGATCGTCATGGTCGATGTCATGGGTTCGGCAAACCGCTCGACGACGGGCCGATGCTGCTGCGGCCCGGGATCCTGATACCGGCCTGGGGTCCCGCGATCCAGCAGCTGGCAGCCGGTCTGGGTGTCGAAATCGACGCCACTACAGAGGTTTACGAGCGCGTCCCGGCGCCAAAGTCCGTCGATGTCGCGGCCGGACCTATTCCCGAGGGTGGCCTTGCGGCGGTGCGCGCCATAGTGGGGGACCAGTTGGTGATCGTCATCGAGCACATCACGCGACTGCGCGAGTATCTGTACCCGGCGTGGCCGCAACCCCAGCCGGGCGGCTCGTACCACGTCGAAATCGTCGGCGAGTCTTCATATCTGATGGATATCCGGCCCACCAGCCGCCGGGGCGACCGCAACCATGCCGCCATCGTGGCGGCCGCCGGAAGGATCGCGAATGCGATCCCGGCGGTGATCGCGGCCGAGCCGGGTAATCGCACGAGCCTTGCCGCTGATCACCCGGCGTCTTCGCCGCGCCCTCCGGCATCGTCGGCCGGTACCGGCATCGTCGACCTCGTTGTCAGCGCGCTCCGCACGTCCCCGTGGGGGTGTACTGGCAAGGGTTCTCGTTGCGGCCTCGGTACTGATCGTGGTTGTCGCTCTTGGAGCGCACTCCGTAGCCGTAGCCGCCGTTCTGCTGACTGTGGTCGCTGCTGTTGGGGCGCGATCCCGATCCGTAGCCGTGGCCGCCCCCGGGGCTGTGTGAATCCCGAGGTCCGGCCGAGGCCGCGAAAAGGTGGGGTGAGGCAATCGTCACCATCACCAGTGCGATGCTGATCAGCGTCGCCACCACCACTCGGCGCACTGTCCAGAACTTAGTTGTGATCTCCATGAGCTATCTTCCCGCCAATTAATGTGCCGCTATATAACGATACGTTAATCGATGGGACGTCACAAGGGGAAGTTAATTTCGCGGGATTCGTGCACGCCCGATCGTTGCTGGTGCCTTCGATCGCGAAAGCTGCCCGGGCGCAGTCGATCCCGCGCCGGAGTCGGTCATCGCCTTCCTGACGGCCAAGGGCATTCCGTTCACGACCTGGCCGGGTTGGTATCGCCTCGACGCGCATGAGCGGGCGCGAGGTGCGCGTGCGGGACGCGAGCGAGTCAAGGTCGTCGAGCGCGCGGAGATGCTGCGGGTCAGCCTCGGCTAGGGGGATTCGTCGCCTTCCTTGATAGTCGGGGAGTGTCCGTGCCAGCCTGGACCTAGGTGGAAAGCCTGGCCGGTGCGTCCTGCGCGCGGCGGGTTCGGGCGCTCGAGGAGGAAGCGGTGCGGGATCGGGTCGAGGGGGTGGCGACGCTGCGGGTCGACGTCGAATTCTCCGATACCCTGCGGCGATCGCTCGGCGTCGGATGGTCGTTCGCATCGGCGGCGCCCACGGAGTTGGCGTGCGCGCGGATCTTTCTGGTGCCGCTGGGCGGTGATCCGCGGCGGATATATCTGGACATCGTGGACCGACGGTCGGCAATGTCGGTGCGGTTGCCCGAGGGGCTGGCCGACGGCGAGTACGCCATCGAGGTCGACGCCTATGGCAGCGCGAGCTGGGGAGATGGCCGACTGGATGCGCGCGGACGCAGCGCATCGTTCACGATCGGCCCACCCACGCCGAGCGAATCGGCCCTCTCCGGTCGGGGATAGGTCCTCGATTCGGGCTGCGGTGAGATGTACCTCCGCCTGGAATTCCTCGCACAGCCACCCGACCGTGTCGAGCGTTCCGCAGATCTTGGCCAGCTGAATCGGGTGGTATTGCGGAAGGATGCAGACGCCGGTGGCCAGCGGCGGGGGATAGTGACCGCCGCCGCGTAGGCAAGCGGGGCGAAGGGGTCGGGTAGTGGCCCTCCGCGGGCGCTTCGATCCGGCCAGTCGGGCTGGCCCTGCTGGTCCGTCTTCGCCTGCCTGGTGGGCGGAGCCCGGTGAACGCGCGAAATTACTTGTCGCATACCTATTTTCGGAAGGGAACCTCGCGGATCTGCCTGCGGATGCGGAGCGACGAGTATGATCCCGACCAGCTTCAATTGACAGGAACCCTGATGATGGCTAACTATTACAACTATCAAGGTTCCTGATGATTCGATGGCAAGAAGGAGCGGAACATGAGCCTCGTGAAACAGGAGTTGCCACCATCCGTGGCGGTCGAGCAGCGCGACCAGATCGCGGTGGTGACCCTGGATCGGGCCCACAAACGCAATGCCCTGGATGACCCGACGATCAGGGCACTGTCCGCCTTCTTCGAGGCCCCGCCCGAATGGGCGAAGGCAGTCGTCCTCGCGGCTTCCGGTGAGCACTTCTCGGCGGGCCTGGACCTCAGCGTGCTCGGCAACCGAGACGCCGTCGGCGGGCTGCACCACTCGCGGACGTGGCATGAAGCCTTCCGGCGGATCGAATCCGGTGCCCTTCCGGTCATCGCGGTCCTCAAGGGGGCTGTCGTCGGCGGTGGTCTCGAGCTTGCCGCCGCTGCCCACCTGCGGGTCGCGGAGGACTCCACCTTCTTCGCGCTGCCCGAGGGGCAGCGCGGTCTCTTCGTGGGCGGTGGCGGATCGGTGCGGATCCCGCGCCTGATCGGGACGCACCGTATGACCGACATGATGCTGACCGGCCGAGTGCTCGGCGCGGACGAGGGGGCGGCCGCGGGCCTCGCCAACTACCGAGTGGGGGACGGCGAAGGCCTCGACAAGGCACTCGAATTGGCGGGCAAGATCGCCGAGAACTCCCCGGTCACCAACTACGCCATCATCCAGGCGCTCCCGCGGATCGCGGAAGCGTCACCGGAGGTCGGCCTGCTCATGGAGTCCCTCATGGCCGCGGTCGCGCAGAGCAGCCAGGAGGCCAAGGACCGGATGAATGCGTTCCTCGAAGGCCGTGCCGCGAAGGTCGATGCCGAGGCGGCCCGATGACCGCCGCGACAGGCGCCGAACCGGAGCTGCTGTACCTGCCGCAATCCGACCGAACCCCCCGGGTTCGGAGCTTCATGGCCTGGTTGTCGGAGAACGGCCGCGCAGAGGTCTCGACCTGGGACGAGCTCCAGAGGTGGTCGGTCGCCGAGCTGGAGGCGTTCTGGGAGAGCGTCTGGCAGTACTTCGGAGTGCGGTCCCGAACGCCGTACGACGCGGTGCTCGCTGATCGCACAATGCCGGGCGCGCAGTGGTTCCCGGGTGCCACCGTCAACTACGCGGAGCATTGCTTCGGCTCGCCCGAGGATGCCACCGAGACCGCTGTGGTGGCGTACTCCCAGACCCGGGAGCCGGTGCAGCTGACGTTCGCCGAGTTGTCGGAGCAGGTACGGCGGGTCCGTGCTGGTCTGCGTCGGCTGGGTGTCGGCCGCGGCGACCGCGTGGTCGGCTATCTCCCGAACTGCCCCGAGGCCCTGATCGCATTCCTCGCCACCGCCGGCCTGGGTGCCATTTGGGCAGGCTGTGCACCCGAGTTCGGTCCGCGCAGCGTGGTCGACCGGTTCGATCAGATCGAGCCGAAGGTGCTCATCGCGGTCGCCGGCTACACCTATGGCGACAAGCAGATCGATAAGCGGATCGAGGTCGCGGAGATCCGCGCCTGCCTGCCGACGGTCGAGCACATCGTGCACGTCCCGTACGGGCCGTTGACGATCGACGGTGCGCTCGGCTGGAGCGAGCTCGCGGCGGTGACCGAGGAACCGCTGGCCTTCGATCCGGTGCCGTTCGAACACCCGCTCTGTGTGCTCTTCTCCTCGGGAACGACCGGCAAACCGAAGCCGATCGTGCACGGGCACGGCGGGCTCCTACTGGAGCATCTGAAGAACCACGCCTTCCACTGGGATCTCGGCCCGGGGGACCGGCTGCTGTGGTTCACCACGACCGCGTGGATGATGTGGAACGCACTGATCGCGGCGCTGCTGGTCCGCAGCTCGATCGTGATGATCGACGGCAACCCGCTCTATCCCGACCTGAGGGCGCAGTGGCGGCTCGCCCAGGAGACCGGCGCGACGCTGATGGGCGCCAGTCCCGGCTACCTCATGAGCTGCCGCAAGGAGGGACTGCATCCCGCCGAGGAGTTCGACCTGTCCCGACTCCGGCAGATCGGGGCCGCCGGCAGTCCCTTCCCACCGGAAGGCTTCCGGTGGGTGGCCGAGGAGTTCGGCAGCCGCGTGCTGCTCAACGTCGGCAGTGGCGGCACGGACGTCTGCACCGGTCTGGTCCAGGGTTCCCCGCTCCAACCGGTGTGGGCCGGCGAGATGTCCGGTGCCAGCCTCGGCGTCGACGTCAAGGCCTTCGACGAAACCGGTCACGTCGTCACCGGCGAAGTCGGCGAGCTCGTCATCACGTCACCGATGCCGTCGATGCCGGTCGGGTTCTGGGGCGATGACGACGGCACTCGACTGCGTGCGGCGTACTTCGACGAGTACCCGGGCGTGTTCCGCTTCGGCGACTGGTGCCGGTTCTCGGCCGTCGGGTCGTGCGTCATAACCGGCCGTTCCGACGCGACTCTCAACCGGGGCGGCGTGCGGCTCGGAACCAGCGAGTTCTACCGCGTCCTGCAAGATGTGGACGACATTGTCGACAGCGTCGTTGTCCACCTCGAGGATTCGGCGGGCGGGATGGGTGAGCTCATCCTGTTCGTCGTACCCGCCCCGGGTGTCGTCGTCGACGAGAACCTCGAGCGTCGGCTGGCGGCGGAGATCCGCACCGCGCTCTCCCCACGTCACGTCCCCGACCGCATCGTCTCCGTGGCAGCCGTGCCGTACTCCCGGACCGGCAAGAAGCTCGAGATCCCGGTGAAGCGGATCCTGCGGGGCGCACGGCCGGCCGATGTCGCCTCGCCCGGCGCACTCATCGACCCCAGCGCGCTCGACGCCTTTGTCGAGTACGCCCGCGGACGGCAGGGTTCGTGATGACCGCCGATGCTCCGATCGCGGTGATCGGCACCGGCGTAATCGGTGCCGGGTGGGCCGCGCTGTTCCTGGCGCGAGGCCGCGATGTCATGGCTTTCGATCCTGCTCCCGCGGCCGAGCAGGCGCTGCGGTCGGCAGTCGGGGAGGCATGGCCGACGCTCATCCGTCTCGGACTCGCCGACGGCGCTTCGACGGATCGGCTGAGGTTCACATCGAGCGCTGCCGAGGCCGTCGCGGACGCGGTGTTCGTCCAGGAGAGCGGGCCCGAGCGTGTAGAGCTCAAGCAGCGATTGTTCGCCGAGCTGGACGAGGCCGCGCCGGCATCGACACCGATCGCCAGCAGCTCCTCGGGGCTGATGCCATCGCAGCTGCAGGCGATGTGTGGGCGACATCCCGAGCGGGTGCTCGTCGGGCATCCCTTCAACCCGGCATACCTGATCCCGCTCGTCGAGGTCGTCCCGGGAAAGGAAACAGACTCCCGGGTCGTCGAGGTGGCGATGGAGCTGTACACCGCAATGGGCAAGCGGCCGGTCTTGGTGCGGCACGAGGTTCCCGGGCACGTCACCAATCGGCTCCAGGCCGCGCTATGGCGCGAGGCGTACTCCCTCGTCGAACGCGGTGTCGCGACGGTCGCCGACATCGACACCGCGATCTCGTACGGCCCCGGCCTGCGGTGGGCGCTGCTCGGCCCGCTGGTCAACCAGCACCTCTCCGGAGGTGACGGCGGCCTCGCTCACATCCTGGAGCACCTCGGCCCGCCCACCCAGGCATGGATGGACGACCTCGGTGAGCCCCAACTGACCCCGCGGCTCGCCGAACTCCTCGTCCGCGGTGTCGATGACGAGCTGGCCGGGATCGACCAGCGCCGGCTGGTCGCCGACCGCGACGCACTCCTGGTCGAGCTGCTCGAACGCAAGGCGCTGCGGACCGCACTTCCTTGATGGCTGAAAGAAGAGAGATGACTACCCGCTACACCCCCCGCATCGATGTCGATCGGATCGTCGCGCTCGATGTCCACACCCATATCGAGTCCGACGCCCACGGCCACCTCTCCCTCGACCAGGAGCTGATGGACGCGTCGGCGAAGTACTTCCGCGCGGAACACCCGCGCACCCCGACCATCGACCAGGTCGCCGACTACTACCGCGAACGCTCCATGGCCGCGGTTGTCTTCACGGTCGACGCCACCACCAGCCTCGGTCGATCCGCCTTGTCGAGCGAAGACATCGCCGAGAAGGCCGCGGAGCATGCCGACGTGCTCATTCCCTTCGGCTCGGTCGATCCGCGCCGAGGGGCGGCGGCGGTCGCGCAGGCACGGCGGCTGGTCGAGGAGTACGGCGTTCGAGGCTTCAAATTCCACCCCAGCCTGCAGGGCTTCGTCCCCAACGACCCGGCCTACTACCCGCTCTGGGAAACGCTGGCGGAGCTCGGTGTGGTCGCGCTCTTCCACACCGGGCAGACCGGCATCGGGGCCGGCCTGCCCGGTGGGCGGGGAATCAAACTGCGCTTCTCCGACCCGATGCTCCTCGACGACGTCGCCGCCGACTTTCCGAGCCTGACCATGATCCTGGCGCACCCGTCTGTGCCGTGGGTCGACTCCTCGATCTCGATCGCGACCCACAAGGCGAATGTCTACATCGACCTGTCGGGCTGGTCGCCCAAGTACTTCCCGCCGCAGCTCGTGCGGCAGGCAAACAGCCTGCTCAAGCACAAGGTGCTTTTCGGGTCGGACTTCCCGGTCCTGGCGCCGGACCGCTGGCTGGCCGATTTCGCGCAGTTGGAGATGAAGCCCGAGGTAATACCGCTCGTGCTCAAGGAGAACGCACTCCAGTTGCTCGGACTGCGCGGAGGACGGTGATGGCAGCCCACTGACAGGGTTCCGCTCCCTGGGTCAGCGCGGCCAGCCGGTGTAGGCCTCGGCGAGGTAGCGCTTGCCGTGTTGCGATCCGACAACCGCGGCCAGCTCGCCGAGCTGGCGGCGAGCGTCGAAATCGGTGGCGTCGATGCGCGAGTGCAGCATGGTGGTCATCCAGTAGGAGAAGTGCTGTGCCCTCCAGACGCGGTTGAGCGCGCGGTCGGTGTACTCGTCCAGAACCGATCGGTCGTTCTTACGCACGGTCCGCTCCAGCACTTCGGCCAGTACTCGCACATCGGCCAAGGCGAGATTGAGCCCCTTGGCGCCGGTCGGCGGCACCGTGTGGGCGGCGTCTCCGGCGAGGAGCAGGTTGCCGTGCCGCATGGGTTCGCAGACGTAGGAGCGGAAGGGCAGAACCGACTTGCTGAGAATCCGTCCCTCGGTCAGGGAGAAGCCATCCGCGCCGGCCAGACGGGTCTGCAGCTCGGCCCAGATCCGCTGTTCCGACCAGTCGTCGACCGACTCGTCAGGGGAACACTGGAAATACATGCGCTGGACCGCGTCGGTGCGCCGACTGATCAGTGCGAAACCGCGGTCGGAGCGGCAGTAGATCAGCTCCGACGCACTCGGCGGCGCTTCGCACAGGATGCCGAACCAGGCGAAGGGGTACTGCCGGAAGTACTCCTTGCGGCCGGTCACCGAAGCGCGGGTCATGCTGCGCGAGCCATCCGCGCCGACCAGCGCGGTGCAGTGGATTTCGTGCGCGACGCCATCGCTGTCGGTGAAACGCATCGCGGGGCGGTCACTGGTGACGTCCACGACGGCGGTGTCGGTGACGGCGTAGCGCACGTCGCCGCCATCGCGTTCGCGTGCCGCCGCGAGGTCGGTGAAAACATCGGTCTGCGGGTAGAGCCAGGTGGAGGCACCGACGAGGTCTTGGAAGTCGATGCGGTGGCTGACACCGTCGAAGCGCAGCGCGATGCCTTGGTGCTCGTGTCCCTCGCGCAGCACGCGGTCGGAGACCCCGGACTCGACGAGCAGCCGCACGCTGTCGCGTTCGAGAATCCCCGCACGGTGGGTGTGCACGATCTCCTGCTGCGATCTGGTTTCGATGACCACGGACTCGATGCCCGCGAGCTGCAACAGGTGGGACAGCATCAGACCGGCGGGCCCGCCGCCGATGATGCCGACGGTGGTGGTGGAGACGATGCGGTGCACGGGCTTGTTGCTCACGTCAGCATGGTCTGTCGCGACCTGTGTCCGCGGCGAGACTAGGCTTCCGCTGAGCGGAAGGAATGTGCAGTGGCCGGCAATACCTCTACCCCGGGTGCCTCGGTGGTTTCACGCACGCTCGCGTTGCTGTATGCGTTCGACGAGCGGCATCGTGAACTGACGCTCACCGAGCTGTCCCGACGTGCGGACCTCCCGACGCCTACTGCGCACCGGCTGGTCGGTGAGCTGGTCACTGGCGGAGCACTACTGCGTCGGCCCAATGGCAAGTACATCGTCGGTCGGCGACTCTGGGATGTCGGGTTGCTCGCTTCGGTGCAGACCGGGCTGCGCCAAGTTGCCTCTCCCTTCCTCAACGACATCCACGCCGCCACTCTCGCCACCGTGCATCTCGCGGTCCGCGACGGGATGGAGGCGCTTTACCTCGAACGGCTGTCCGGGCGCGCATCGGTGCCGGTCGTGAGCCACATGGGGGGCCGCCTACCGATGCACGCTGCGGGAGTCGGCAAAGTCCTGCTCGCACACGCACCGCCGGACGTACAGGATCATGTACTGGCCAACCTCACGCGCCTGACCCCGTACACGATCACCCAGCCCGATCGGCTTCGGCAGCAGCTGGACAAGATACGGCGCGACGGATACGCCACCACCGTCGAAGAAATGACGCTCGGTGCCTGCTCTATCGCAGTCCCGGTGCGCCGCGCGGATGACACCGTCATAGCCGCGATCGGCATCGTCGTCGCCAACCTCCGGCGCGATCGCAACCGCTACCTCGCCGCCCTTCAAGTGGCCGCACAGGGAATTCGACGATCCCTCGGCTCCTGACGTCGATCCTGGCCGTACCGGACTACGTCGGCTGGCTGAGGGGACATGACCGCCCCTGATCGGCGACGGCTCGCGCTCCGCAGCAGCGGGACACCGCAACCACGGTCGTCCGACGACGGGAGCTCGCGCTGCGCCTCGGCCGAGCCGCGGCGTGCGGCACCTGTCCGCTCAGGCTTTACCGAGTTCGGTCAGTGGGACTCGGTAGGTTTCGCGTGCGGTCGTCGCGGAGATCGCGGCGAGTAGGCAGCAGACGGCGACCAGCAGCGCCACCGGCAACCAGTGGGTGCGACTGTCGCCGACCAGGGTCCAGGCGATGGTCGGAGCGAAACCCGCTGCGGCGAAGCCGATCTGGGTGCCGATCGCGATCCCGGAGAAGCGCACCTTGGTGCTGAACATTTCGGCGTAGAAGGAGGGCCAGATCGCGTTGGGCGCGCTGTAGCAGACGCCGATGAGGAGGAGGGCGGCCAGGAAGATCAGCGGCACGTTGCCGGACATGATGGCCTGGAAGTACACGAAAATCATGACGGCGCAACCGAGTACGCCGGTGATGAACACCGGTTTGCGGCCGATCCGATCCGCCAGCAGCGCCAGCGACGGCTGCATGATCAGGGCGAGTACGTTCGCCGAGACCGCCACCAACAGCATGGTGGTCTTGCTGATCCCGACCTCGTGACTGGTGGCGAAGGCCAGGCCGAACACCGCGAATACCGTGCTGCAGACCGCGATGAGCGCACAGAGCACCACCCGTGCCACGTCGGCGGCCTGGGTGCGGAACAGTTCGACCACGGGGAATTTCGCGACCTGGTGGGCCTGCTGTTCCTCCTGGAACACCTCCGGCTCCTCCAGTCGGCGGCGCACCACGTAGGCGAGCACCACGACCACGAGGCTGAACCAGAACGGCACGCGCCAGCCCCATGCCAGCAGCGTCGATTCCGACAACCTGGATACGGCGAGGAAGACCACGGTCGCGAGGATGAATCCGGCCTGGGTGCCGGTCAGGGTCCAGCTGGTGAAGAAGGCCCGGCGCCCGAATGGAGCGTGCTCGAGGGTCAGCGAATTCGCGCCGCTCTGTTCGCCCGCCGCGGAGATGCCCTGCAACACGCGCAGCACCACCAGCAGTATCGGGGCGATGACGCCGACCGTCGCGTAGGTCGGCAGACAACCGATCAGGAAGGTCGATAGTCCCATCAGCACCAGGGTCAGCAGCATGATCCGCTTGCGCCCGACCCGATCACCGAAGTGACCGAGCAGCACCGCGCCGATCGGCCGGGCGATATAGGCGACGCCGAAGGTGGCCAGCGCGAGCAGGGTGCCCATCGCGGGATCGGATTTTGCGAAGAACACCTTGCCGAACACCAGCGCCGCGGCCGAGGCATAGATGTAGAAGTCGTAGTACTCGAGCATGCTGCCGAGGAAGCTGGCGATGGCGGCCCGCTTGACCTTGGTGGTGTCGGCCGGTGGCTCAGCGCCCGGGGTGGGCGCGTCCAGCGTGCTGGCGGTCATGTCGTCTCCTGCTGTTCTGCCACCGCAAATGTTCGGATAGTGAACGGCTGTACGTATTGCGGCGACACGAATGTAACTCACGTCACGGAGTCGGATCAACAGTATTAACCAAATAGTTCATTAGATGCCACAACCGGCTGCTCATCGGGGGCAGCCGGTTGTGTACAGGTCTTGACCGAGGGGCTTTTCAGTCGGCGGCGGGCCGCAGGAATGCGCCGACCATATCGGCGATGATGCGGCGTTGGTGCTCGCGCGATTCGGGCGCGATCATGTCGCGACCGAACAGTGCCTGCCAGGTATGGCGGTTGGCGACCCGGAACACGCAGAAGCTGCTGATGATCATGTGCACATCGAGAGCGTCGACATCGGTGCGGAACAGTCCGGCGTGCTGCCCCTCGGTGAGGATGGTGGACAGCAGGTCGGCGGCGGGTGCGCCGAGTCGTTTGAGGACCTCGGACCGGCGGATGTGCTCACCGTGCAGCATGTTCTCGTTGGCCACCAGCCGAATGAAGTCGGGATGCTGCTCGTGGTGGTCGAAGGTCAACTCGGCGACGGCTCGGATCGCCTCGACCGGGCCGAGGCCGGCGATATCTAGTTCGCGTTCCAGTGCCCGGATCGCACCGTAGGACCGTTCGAGAACGGCCTGGTAGAGCCCCTCTTTATCGGTGAAGTAGTAGTAGATCATCCGCTTGGTGGTGTGCGTGCGCTCGGCGATCAGATCCACCCGCGCACCGGCGTAGCCGTTGTCGGCGAACTCCTTGGTCGCCACCTCCAGGATGTTCTCCTTGGTGCGATCGCTGTTGCGCCTGCGTTTGGCCGGTTGGTCGAGGCTGGTGTCGTTCGCAGGCATGGGTCAACTCTAGCGAGCCGGGGGTTGTCCGGACCTTCGGTGACTTGACGGGTGCGGCACTGTGCGCGTTAATTAACTCACTAGTTCGTACATTAGCTCGAGGTCGACACCCAGGAGATTCCGTGACCGATTCCGTGGTTTGTGGTCTGATCGGGGCCGGTATCGGGCCGTCGCTCACCCCGTCGTTGCATGAGGTGGAGGGCGCGCGACAGGGGCTGGACTACACCTACCGGCGCATCGACCTCGATCAGCTCGGATCGACGGTGGCCGACCTGCCCCGGCTGGTGCGCGACGCGCGCGACCTCGGTTTTCGCGGCCTCAATATCACCCACCCTGCCAAGCAGGCGGTCATCGAATGCCTCGATGAACTCGCACCCGACGCGGCGCGGCTCGGTGCGGTGAACACGGTGCTCTTCGACGAGGGGCGGACCATCGGCTACAACACCGACTGGACCGGATTCGGCCGAAATTTCGACCGCGGACTGCCCGGTGCCCGCGTCGATCGGGTCGTTCAGCTCGGTGCAGGTGGGGCTGGTGCGGCGGTCGCCTACGCGATGTCGACCCGCGAGACCCGGAATCTGGTGATCGTCGACTACGAGCGCGCCCGCGCACGGCGGTTGGCGGACGCCATGGCGGTGCTGTTCCCGGCGGCTCGCATCGATAGTGCCGATCCGGCCGACCTGCCCGAACTCCTGACCGACGCCAACGGCCTTGTGCACGCCACGCCGATGGGCATGGCCGAGCATCCGGGGTCCGCCGTGCCCGCGGCGTTGCTGCGCCCGGACCTGTGGGTGGCCGAGGTGGTCTACCGGCCATTGGACACCGAATTGCTGCGGGCCGCAAGGAATGTCGGTGCCCGCACCCTCGGCGGCGGCGGGATGGCCGTGTATCAGGCGGTGGACGCGTTCCGGCTCTTCACCGGCATCGAACCCGACGCGGACCGAATGTACGCGCACCTGACGGACCTGGTGCGACGCGAGGAACTGGAGGCGGTCCGATGAATCGAGCAGAGCGTGGCGATGCGATGCGCAGTGCGCCCCCGGCGCGGGTGCGGACCTCGGTGGCGACGGTGTCGTTGAGCGGCTCGCTGGAGGACAAGCTCACCGCCATCGCCGAGGCGGGTTTCGACGGATTCGAGGTATTCGAGCCGGATTTCGTGAGCTCGGCCTTGACACCGGTCGAATTGCGCTCCAGGGCAACCGATCTGGGCTTGAGCATCGATCTGTACCAGCCGTTCCGCGATCTGGATTCGGTGGACCACGACCAGTTTCTGCGCAATCTCGTCCGCGCGGAACGCAAATTCGATCTGATGTGGGCGCTGGGCTGCGAGACCATGCTGGTCTGCTCGTCGCCATTGCCGACGGCGGTGCGCGATGACGCGCGGCTGGCCGAACAGCTGTACGAGCTGGCGGGGCGGGCGTATCGGCACGGACTGCGCATCGCCTACGAGGCGCTCGCGTGGGGCGCGCACGTCGACACCTATCGGCACGCCTGGCGTATCGTCGCCGACGCCGACCATCCGGCCCTCGGCACCTGCCTGGACAGCTTCCACATCCTTTCGCGCGGCGATGATCCCAGCGGCATCCGCGACATCCCCGGCGAGAAGATCTTCTTCCTGCAACTGGCCGACGCGCCCCGGCTGTCGTTGGATGTGCTGTCCTGGAGCCGCCATCACCGTAACTTCCCCGGACAGGGCAACTTCGACCTCGCCGCCTTCGGTGCGCACGTGCAGGCCTCCGGTTACACCGGTCCGTGGTCGCTCGAGGTGTTCAACGATGTATTCCGGCAGGCGGCGACCGGGCGCACCGCCGTCGACGCGCATCGCTCGCTGCTGCACCTGCAAGAGGAGGTGGCCCGCACGCAGGCCGCCGAATCGCCTTCGCGCGGACTCGACCTGTTCGATCCACCGCCGCGCGCGCCGATCGATGGGGTGGTGTCGCTGCGGTTGGCGGCCGGGCCCGGTATGGAGGCCGAGTTGTCCACGGCGTTGGCGCACATCGGGTTTCATCTGGTCGGCCGACACCGTGACCACGATCTGCAGTTGTGGCGGCACGGCGCGCTCACCATCGCGGTCGACGCGACCCCGGGGACGGTGTGGACCGCGCCCGGTATTCCCGCTGATCTACCCACCCTCACCCAGATCGGCATTCGCTCGAACGATCCGGAAGCATGGGCGCGCCGGGCCCGGGCGCTCGCGGTGCCCGTATCCGACGTCGAACTGCCCGGCGCCGACCAGGGTCCGGGCTCGGATGTGGTGCGACTCGAGGTGACCGACGCGACGTCGCTGGATCTGCGCGGTCCGGCCAGCGCGGCGGCGTGGCTGTCGGCGTTCGATATCTATCCGCGTCACGAGCAGTGGTGGCGCGGGCAGGGTTCGCTGCTCACCGGTGTCGACCACATCGCACTCGCGGTGCCCGCCGACAGCTGGGACGGCATCATGCTGCTGCTGCGTTCGGTATTCGGCATGCAGCCGCACGAGGGCCTCGATGTCGCCGATGCGATGGGCCTGATCCATTCGCAGGCATTGACCTTGACCTCCGGGCCGGGCGAGAGCACCGTGCGCATCCTGCTGAATATGGTGCCGGGCAGCGTCTCCGGCACCGCCGACCTACCCGCACCGCGCCGCGGCGGCATCGGTCACATCGCGTTCTCGTGCACCGATATTTTCGCCACGGCCGCCGATATGCGCGCCAACGGCTATGTGCCGCTGCCGATTTCGGGCAATTACTACGAGGACCTGCGAGCCCGCTTCGAGCTGGCTCCCGACCTGCTCGACCGCATGCGCGCCGACGGTATCCTCTACGACGCCTACGGCGACGGCGAATTCTTCCACCTGTTCACCCGAACCGTAGGCGCCGACCTGTTCTTCGAGGTCGTCCAACGAGTCGGCGACTACCAAGGCTATGGCGAGACCAATGCCGCCGTCCGCCTCGCCGCTCAGATGCGTCAGACCTCGCTCGCCGGGAGGTAGTTCGCCGACGCGGCCGGGCGACCTCGACCTGCTCCGGATTCGCGATCTGAGCTATGCCAGTCGTTCGAAGACCGCGGCGAGGCCCTGTCCGCCGCCGATGCACATCGTTTCCAGTCCGTAGCGGCCTTCGCGGCGGTCCAGTTCGCGCAGCAGGGTGGCCAGGATGCGGGCGCCGGTGGCGCCGACCGGGTGGCCGAGGGAGATACCGGAACCGTTGGGGTTCAACCGACTGTCGTCGGGTTCGATTTTCCAGGTGCGCAGGACGGCCAGCGTCTGTGCGGCGAAGGCCTCGTTCAGTTCGATGACGTGCATATCGTCGAGGGTGAGATTCAGTCGGGCGAGGGCCTTTTCGGTCGCGGGTACCGGGCCGATGCCCATGGTGCGCGGGGGAACTCCGGCAACCGCCCAGGAGGCCAGCCGGGCCAGCGGACGCAGACCGAATGCGCGGGCGTTGTCCGCAGTGGTGACGATGCAGACGGCGGCGCCGTCGTTCTGGCCGCTGGCATTGCCCGCAGTGACAGTAGATTCGGGGTCGATGCTAGCGCGGATCGGGCGCAGCTTCGACAGGGCCTCGATGGTGGTGTCGGCCCGCGGGTGCTCGTCGGTGTCGATCACGATGGGATCCGATTTGCGTTGTGGTACAGCGACTCCCACGATCTCCTCGGCGAACCGGCCGGAAATCTGTGCGGCGACCGCGCGCAGGTGTGACTGCACCGCGAGTGCGTCCTGATCCGCGCGGCTGATGGCGAATTCGGCGCGTAGGTTCTCGGCGGTCTCGATCATGCCGCCGGGGACCGGAAAGTTCTTGCCGCCCGCGGTGATTCGAGCCCGGGCCAGTCGGTCGTCGAGTGCCACGCCGTCGCCCTTGATGCCCCAGCGCATGCCGGTGGCGTAGAACTCGGCCCGGCTCATCGATTCGACGCCGCCCGCGAGCACCAGGTCGCTGCCGCCGGTGCTGACCTGCATGCAGGCCTGGAGGACGGCCTGGAGTCCGGATCCGCAGCGTCGATCCACCTGCAGGCCGGGCACGTCGACGCCCAGTCCGGCGTCGAGTGCGGCGATGCGGCCGATGGCGGGGGCCTCCCCGTTGGGGGTGGCCTGGCCGAGGATGACATCGTCGACCTGGTCGCCGTTGATTCCGGTGCGGGACAACAGTTCCGAGATCACCGTTGCGGCGAGGGTCGCCGGCGGAATGTCTTTGAAAACGCCGCCGAAGCGGCCGACCGGGGTGCGCAGCGGCTCGCAGATGACTGCGTCTGGCATGAGGGAGTTCCTTTGCGGTGGTAGGTGATTCAGGTTTGCGTCTGCACGCGGGTGAGATCGAGGTGGATGGCCTCGGCGGTCGCGAGCAGCGGGGGCAGCAGATCCTTGCGCACGGCGGCGGCCGAGTAGCGGGCGGCCTGGGTGGAGATGTTGACCGCGGCGGTCACGGTGCCGGTATGGTCGCGGATGGGCGCGGCCAGTGATCGCAGCCCCTCCTCGAGTTCTTGGTCGACGACGCAGTAGCCGTCGGCGCGCACCTTGGCCAGTTCCTTGCGCAGTCCGTCCACGGTGATGATGGTCCGCCCGGTGAGCGGGGCCAGCGTGATGGTTGCGAGGTAGTCGTCGAGTTCGGTATCGGACAGCCCGGCCACTAGCACCCGGCCCATCGAGGTGGCGTACGCCGGGAAGCGGGTGCCGATATTGATCGATACCGTCATGATCCGGCTGACCGGAACCCGCGCGATGTACACCACGTCCGCACCGTCGAGGATGGACACCGAGGTCGACTCGTGTACCTGCTTGGCCAGCGATTCCAGGTGCGGCCCGGCCACATCCGGCAGTGTGATGCTGGACAGGTAGCTGTAGCCGAGTTCCAGCACGCGTGGGGTCAACCAGAACAGTGCGCCGTCGGAGCGGACATAGCCGAGTTCGACCAGGGTGAGCAGGAAGCGCCGGGCGGTGGCTCGGGTCAGGTCGGTGGCCTTGGCGACGTCGCTGAGGGTGCGACGCGGGTGTTCGGCGTCGAACGATCGGATGACGGCCAGCCCGCGGCCGAGCGATTGCACATAATCCGGCGATGGTTCGGTCATGGTTGGTGCGGTTCCTCCTCGGTGTCGGCCTCGACTGGCCCGACGCCCTCCGCGAGCGCCGCTTTGCCGAGTCCGAAGGCGAGGTTACTGTTCGGCACACCCGCATAGATCGCGGTGTGCAGGAACACCTCGGCGAGTTCGGCGGGGTCCACACCGGCGCGCAGTGCCGCGCGGATATGCATATCCAGCTCGTGGGTATTGCCGACCGCGGTGAGGATGGCCAGGGTCAGCAGCCGCCGGGTGTGGTGGTCGAGTCCGGGGCGCTGCCACACATCGCCCCAAGCCGTTCGGGTGATGAAGTCCTGGAATGGCGCGGTGAATTCGGTGGTGGCGGCGACCGCGCGATCCACGTGCGCGTCCCCGAGCACCGCCCGACGCACCCGCATCCCCGCGTCGAATGCGGTCGCGGTGCTCGTCTCGGCGCGCGGTACCGGCCCGGCGATATGCGCGGCGATCAGTGCCGAGACCGGCCCGGCCTGCTCGATGCTGGCCAGGTGGGCGGCCGGATCCAGCACGTGCAGTGTGGAATTCGCGATGCCCTCGGCGACCAGGCGCAGATCCGCGGGAGTGGTGGCCGGATCCTGCGCGCCCGCGATCACCAGGGTGGGTGCGGTGATCCGGGCCAGATCGGCGCGGCCGTCCCAGCTCGCGATTGCCGAGCAGCAGGCGGCGTAGCCCTCGTCGTCGGTGTTCTCGATCATGGTCCGGCTGCGCTCGATCAGCGCCGGATCCCGTTCGGCGAGCCCATCGGTGAACCAGCGGGCCACCACCGCATCTGCGATCGCGGCAGTGCCGTCCGCCCGGACCGTCGCCGCGCGGTCGAGCCATCCTTGCGCCGCACCGAATTTCGCGGCCGTGCACAGCAGTGTCAGCGACCGCACCCGGGTCGGCGCGTGCGCGGCGAGCCACTGCGCGACCGCGCCGCCGAGCGACAGCCCGACCAGGTGCACCGTGCCGCGGCCGAGCCGGTCGAGCAGCGCGAGGACATCGCCGGCCAGTTCATCGATCTTGTACGGCCCTGCGGGCGTGGGGGATTCGCCGTGGCCGCGCAGGTCGACGGCGATCACCTCATGTGCTGCGGACAGCGCGGCGACCTGCGGATCCCACATGGCCCGCGTGGATCCGAGAGACCCGAGTAGCACCACGGCCGGGGCGTCGCCGTCCGGTCCTATGCGGTCGTAGGCGAGTTCAACGGTCATAACGAGGGCTCCATCGGTCCTGGATTTGCTGGCGCCGTGGGGGATTCGAGTCCCACCACACCGCCGCGCTCGGTCAGCACTCGGTCGACGATTTCGCGAGCGTGACCGAGATAGTCAGCGGGGTCGAGCAATTCGTGCAATCGGTCCGGTCCGAGGTATGCGGTGATGGCGGGATCGGTGGCCAGTTCCGGATTTTCCTTGATGGCGGCTGCGGTGACGATTTCCCGCGCGTCGTCGGTATGCGCCGAGAGGGCTCCGGTGACCCGTTCGGCGAGCAGCAGTCCCTTGGTGACCGCGAGATTGCGGGCCATCGCCGCTGGATACACGTGCAGGCCGGTCAAACTCTGCGCCGAGCGATGCGCGGCGCCGCCGGTGAGTCGCAGCAGATCGGTGATCGTCTCCCACTCGGCATGCCAAGCTCCGGCCGCGCGTTGCAATTCGTGATCCATCGATCCGAGCGCGTCGGCGACCAGTCCGGGGACCCGGCGGGCCGCCGCGCGGGCGGTGATCGCGGCGATCGCGTTGCGCTTGTGCGGCATTGCCGAGGAGCCGCCGGGGGCGTCCTCGGCGACCTCGCCGATCTCGGTCGCGGCCAGCGCGATGATATCGGTGGCGGTCTTGGCGATCGCACCGGCGGCGACGCCCAGCACGGCGGCGAGTTCGCCGATCCGCGTCCGCTCGGCATGCCATGGGATGCCCTGGTCGGCCAGTCCGAGGGCGGCGGCCAATTCGGTGGCGACGGCCAGTCCGTTGGGGTGCAGCGCGGCGAGCGTGCCTGCGGCGCCGCCGAATTGGACCGGCAGTTCGGCCAGCACGGCGGTGAGTCCGCCCGCAGCACGGTCCAGGCCGGCGCACCAGGTCGCGGCCAGTGCGCCGAAGGTGGTCGGCAGGGCCTGCTGCCCGAGGGTGCGGGCGGCCATCGGGGTGTCGCGGTGTGTGCGGGCCAGTGCCGCCGCGGCGTCGGCGGCGGCCCGCAGATCGGTGATCACGAGGACACCGGCGCGCCGGGCCAGCAGCATCAGCGCGGTATCGGAGATGTCCTGGCTGGTGGCGCCCTTGTGCACGGCGGCCGCGGGCACCCCCGCCGCAGCACAGGCCGCACGTAATTGTCCGACCAGGGGGATCACCGGGTTGCCACCCGCCACCGCCGCCTGCCCCAATTCGGCCGGGTCGATGCGGTCGGCGAGCTGTTTCGCGGTCACGTCGATGACGTCCGCGTGGCCGGGCTCGATGACGCCGAGTTCGGCCTCGGCCCTGGCCAGCGCCGCCTCCACATCCAACAGCGCCGTGATCCAGGCGCGGTCGGACAGCGCGGCGCCGACCGCGGTCGCGCCGAACAGGGGATCGAACAGCTCTCCTCGTGACACGCGGGCTCCTAGAAGTGGAAGAACGGCGTCTCGTCGCCGTCCGGATTCGGATCCTGCACGATGATGTCGAGGTGGTAGCCCTCCGCGGTCGCGGTGGCGATCAGCTTCGGCCGTTGAGATTCCGGCAGCGATTCGAGCACCGGGTCGGCGGCGTTGGCCTCGTCCGGGAAATACAGTCGGGTGACGAGCCGGTTCAGCATGCCGCGCGCGAAGAGCGATACGTTCAGGTGCGGCGCCTCGGTCCCGCCGTCGCCGGTCGGGTTGGTGCCCGGTTTGACGGTGCTGAACCGGGCGGTGCCGGTCGCGTCGGCGGGGCAGCGCCCGAACCCGCGGAAAGCCGGATTCGTTTGCGGCCGTGGATCATCCGGATGCGCGAAGACGCCATCGGCATCGGCCTGCCAGATCTCGACGAGCGCGTCGGCCATCGGCTCGCGGCGGCCGTCGAGCGCCGTGATCGAGATCGTGATCGCGCCATCGGCGCCCGGCGTGACCACCTCGGGTCCGTCCGGCCATGGCAGCCCGATGTGCAGATAGGGGCCAACGGTCTGGGATGGGGTCGGCCCGAAATCGACGGTGGTGAAGTCGCCGGGTACTACGGGGTAGCGGGGTGCGAAGCGGTTGTCACTCATCGTGGTCGTCCTCCTCGAACGGGGTCGCGTCGCGGCCGCGCAGCACGATGTCGAAGCGGAAGCCCAACGCCCAGTTATCGGTGGTGGCCGCGTAGTCGAACACACTGATCATCCGCTGGCGCGCGCCGTCGGGCACCGAGTTGTAGATCGGGTCCTGGAAGAACAGCGGATCGTCCGGGAAATACATCTGCGTGACCAGGCGCTGGGTGAATGCCCGGCCGAACAGCGAGAAGTGGATGTGGGCGGGTCGCCACGCGTTGTAATGGTTGCCCCACGGGTAGGCGCCTGGCTTGATCGTGGTGAACGAGTAGTGGCCGTCGGCGTCGGTGATCGCGCGCCCGACCCCGTCGAAGTGCGGATCCAGCGGTGCGGGCCACTGATCGCCCTGATGTCGGTACCGTCCGGCGGCATTGGCCTGCCAGATCTCGAGCAAAGTGTGCGGTACTGGCTTTCGGTCGCTGTCGAGCACGCGACCGTGCACGACGATCCGCTGCCCGCTCGCCTCGCCCCGATTGACGAGCGTGAGATCGGCATCCGAGGCGGTGACCCGCTCCTCGCCGAGCACCGGACCGGTCAGCTCGCCGAGCCGCTGCGGTAGCAGGGTCAGCGGCTGCTTCGGGTGGCGCAGTGCGGTCGTCCGGTAATCGGGAAAGTCGAGTGGCGCCTCCTCGCCCTTCTCGATCCCGCGGTACCGCGGTGGTAGTGAGAGCATGCTCGGGACCTCGCGTTCGGAATGTGGACATCTTTGCGGTATGCGAACAGCATAGAGCGCGGCGTGTGATCCGAGCAACGTTCCGGAGTCCAAATGTTCGCGATGCGGATAGCTGTTCACAATACGCACAGCCTCGGTTATGGTGGTGCTCGTGATGGACAAAGTCATTGCCACGGCCGCCGACGCGGTCGCCGATATCCCGGACGGCGCCGCGCTGGCCGTGGGCGGCTTCGGCCTCGTCGGAGTTCCCGAAGCGCTCATCAACGCGCTGCTCGCGCAGGGCGCCGGCAACCTGGAAGTGGTCAGCAACAATTGCGGCACACAGGGTTTCGGGCTCGGTGTACTCCTGGCCGCGCACCGGATCCGGCGCACCGTCAGCTCCTACGTCGGCGCCAATGAGGAGTTCGCGCGCCAGTATCTGGCCGGAGAGCTCGAGGTGGAACTGACCCCGCAGGGCACCCTCGCCGAGCGCATGCGGGCCGGTGGCGCGGGCATCCCGGCCTTCTTCACCCCGGCCGGTGTCGGCACCCAGGTCGCCGACGGCGGACTCCCATTGCGCTACGACGGACTCGGCGGCGTCGCGGTCGCCAGTCCGCCGAAAGAGACCCGGGTCTTCGACGGCGTCACCTATGTGCTGGAACGCGGCATCGTCACCGACTATGCCCTGGTACACGCCTGGAAGGGCGACCGACACGGCAACCTCGTATACCGAGCAAGCGCCCGCAACTTCAATCCACCCGCCGCCACCGCGGGCCGTATCACCATCGCCCAGGTCGAACATCTCGTGGAGCCGGGCGAACTCGACCCGGACGAGATCCACACCCCCGGTATCCACGTGCAGCGCGTGGTGCATGTCGGCAAGGTCGCGGTCGGAATCGAGAACAGGACAGTGCGCTCATGAAGCTGACTCGCGAACAGATGGCGGCCCGCGTCGCCGCGGAGCTCGTGGACGGTCAATACGTCAACCTCGGCATCGGCATGCCGACGCTGGTGCCGAACTACCTGCCCGACGACATCACCGTGGTATTGCACTCGGAGAACGGCGTCCTCGGCGTCGGCCCGTACCCGACCGAGGACGAACTCGACCCCGAACTGATCAACGCGGGCAAGGAAACCATCACCGTGCTGCCCGGCGCGTCCTACTTCGACTCCGCGCAGTCTTTCGGCATGATCCGCGGCGGCCAAGTCGACGTCGCCGTACTCGGCGCCATGCAGGTCAGCGCCCGTGGCGACCTGGCCAACTGGATGATCCCCGGCACCATGGTCAAGGGCATGGGCGGCGCCATGGATCTGGTGCACGGCGCCCGCCGCGTGATCGTGATGATGGAACACCTCTCCCGCAAGGGCGAACCCAAAATCCTCGAACAGTGCACGCTGCCACTGACCGGCCTGGGATGCGTACACCGGATCATCACCGATATGGCGGTGCTCGATATCACCGAACACGGTCTGCTGCTGGTGGAAACGGCACCGGGCATCACCGTCGATGAGGTACGCACGGCTACCGCCGCCGACCTTGCCATCGACTCCGGCATCCTGGTCTGACGGTGCCCGGCCCGACAGCGGGCGATCAGGCATCGGGGAGGCCCGGACCATCGGGGACCACTCATCGCGGAATGGGAGACCGAGGCCGGTGTGAAGACCACCAGGTCGGACCGGTGCCCGACGCCATGAAACGTATCTCGACGGCATTGTCCCGGGGGCGCCTTTTCGTGCAAGGTGGTGCGTACATCGATTCGGATTGCGTATTCGGTGTGAAGGATGCGCTCATCACAACGTTCGCCGAGCAGACCGGGCCGACACCAGACGGCCGATTGGTAGCGGGCTCGTGGCGCTCGTTGACCTACACCCTGCTGCTCTCCGATTTCACTCCCTAGGAGAATTGCTGCTGATCGGCGTCAATCCGGTGTTGGCCGACCAGACCGGACTGGCGGTCGAAGACGGCGGCCGATGGAAGGTCGCCGCGTACGGCGATGACCTCGATGGAATCTCTTGGGCGCGTGGCGCATCCGCGGATCCACCAACCTGATCCTGTGGCGGCGTCGGTGCTACGCGACCAGGGCGAGTTCCTCGGTGAGGGTCTTGACGGTTTCGTGGATCTGGTCCTCGGTGTGGCAGGCGGTGACGAAGAATCGAAGGCGCGCAAGATCTTCCGGGACCGCAGGGTAGATGATCGGGTTGACGTTGATGCCGCGGCGCAGCAGCGCGTTGGACAGTTTCAGCGTCTTCAGCGAGTCGCCGATGATGCACGGGATGACCGGGGTGTCATTGCTGTCGCCGGTGTCTATTCCGGCGTCGCGGGCCAGCCGCAGGAACAGTTGCGAGTTGTGCCGCAGGCGTTCGAGCGGCTCGCGGTCGGCTCGCAGTTGTCGCATTGCGGCCAGTGAGGCGGCCGCGTTCATCGGTGTCATGCCGACGCTGTAGACGAATCCGGGCGTCGTGTACTTGAGGAAGCGGATCAGTTCCGCGCTGCCCGCCACATAGCCGCCGCAACCGGCGAGCGCCTTCGACATTGTGCCGGACCATAATTCGACATCGCACCGGTCGACGCCGAAGTACTCGCCGATCCCGCCGCCGGTCGCGCCGAGCACGCCGATGCTGTGCGCCTCGTCGATCATCAGCAGTGCCCGGTGCTTCTTCTTGATCTCGATGATCGCGGGCAGATCGGGGATGTCGCCATCCTGGCTGTACACGCCCTCGATCAGGATGAGGACCCGGCGGTACTGATGCCGGATTTCGGTGAGCAGCCCGTCGAGCGCGGCATGGTCGTTGTGTGGGAACGGCCGTCGGGTCGCGCCCGACAGCTTGCAGCCCTGCAGAATGCTGTCGTGCGCCAGGCTGTCGTGGATCACGAGGTCTTGCGGTCCGACGATGTGGCCGATGATCGTGACGTTCGTGGAGTGTCCGCCGACGAGCGCGATCGCATCCTCGGTGCCGAGCAGTGCGGCGAGTTCGGCCTCCAGTTCGCGGTGCACGGGCTTTTCACCGGAGAGCACCCGGCTGGCCGAGACCGAGCTGCCGTAGCGTGCCACGGCGTCCTGGACAGCGGCGACGACCGCCGGGTGGCCGGACATGCCGAGGTAGTTGTAGCTGGAGAAGTTGACTACCGGTGTGCCGTCGATGACGGAGGTGTCTCTGGTGACTCCGTCGTTGATCAGGAAGTACGGGTTGGACAGGCCGAGCGCCTCGGCACCGGAGAGTCGATCGGCGATCGCCTTGACCTCGGCGAACGCGGAGATCTGGTACTCGGGTGCGACAGCCGTCGGCCTTGGTGCGGCGGCCGACATGTGCGTGGCGGCATTGGGAATGGGATCAGATATGCCGGTGGCGGGACTAGTCGCGCGACCGACGCCAGCGAGTGCGCCCGTGTTGGGACCGGGTGCGCCGGTGTTGGGAGCGACCGTAGTGGTGGTAGCGGGCATGGCGGTGGGAGCAGGCGTGCCGCCGGTGCCGCCGGGCGCGTCCGCGAGCCGACTCATGACATAGGTGACGACGTCGCCGAGTGTCGTCGCGGCAGTGAACCAGGTCGGGTCGATGGTCAGGCCGGGGAGCTTGCGGATGAGCCCGGCGAACAGGTCGGTCAGCATGAGCGAGTCGAATCCGAGTCCGTCGCTGAGGGTTTGGGTTTCGCGGAGCCGGTCGATCGGGAATCCGCTCACCCTGGCCAGTTCCGCGTGCACAATACCGGCGACCGTGTCCGGGGCGAGGGCGGCCGGCGCGGCAACAGGCTGCGGGACGACCGCCTGCGCGGCACCGGCCTGCGGCAGGCGCCGCTCGGTCGGAGCCGCAACGAAGCTCGCCAGCACGGCGTTCTGCTCGCGGAAGAGCGCGATCAACTGGTCCATGGTGGTTTCCTCTGAGGGGATGGAAGGCGTTGTGAGAGTGGGTGGTTCGACCCAGAACCGGTGCTCGGTGGCGAACTCGTACACCGGCAGGCGACGCCGGATACGCTGCTCCGGTTCGTAGAGTTGGTCCCAGTCGGGGTCGAGACCGTCGCGGTAGATCGCGGCGATGGCATCAGCCAGTTCGCGGCCTGTCGCACCGGGCCCGGGGCTGAGCGCAAGGCAGCGCCCCGCCAGGTCGGGCCACATCCGGCCGACCAGCGGAGCCAGGACGCGGCGCGGTCCGACCTCGATGACATGCGTCGGTTCGGTGCCGAGAGCAGCCTCGATGGCGTCGCCGAAGCGGACAGTGGCTCGGACATGTTCGGTCCAATACGCCGCATCCATCGCATCGTGCGCGGACAGCAGTCGTCCACGCACGGTCGAGTAGATCGGCAGATTGGGCGCACTGTAGGTGCATTCGCGGGCAATGGCCTCGAACTCCGCCAGCATCGGTGCCATCAAGGGACTGTGGAACGCGTGCGACACGTTGAGTGCCTTCGCTGTCATCCGACGCGACTCGAGTGCAGCGCGGATCCGTGCGATCGCCGTGGTGGTACCGGAGAGCACGAGGTCCCTCGGTCCGTTGACGGCGGCCAGCGCCACCTCCGGTTCGTCGGCGAGTAGATCGGAAACCTCTGCGGTAGTAGCATGTACGGCCAGCATCGCGCCGCCCTCCGGCAACCGCTGCATCAGCCGCCCGCGCGCCACAACCAGTCTGCACGCGTCGTCGAGGCCGAACACCCCTGCCACCGCGGCAGCCGCGAATTCGCCGATACTGTGCCCGATCAGCCACGTGGGCCGGACACCCGCGTCGGCAAGCGACTGGGCCAATGCGTATTCCATCGCGAAGATCGCGGGTTGCGCGAGTTCGGTGCGGTCGATGTCGGCGTTCTCGTCGAGCAGCAGATCGCGCACCGAGCGACCGAGGTGGGCCGTCATGGTGTCGTCGACCGTCGCGAGCGCGCGCCGGAACGATGGGCTCGTCGCGCCCAATGCCTTTGCCATTCCAGGGAATTGCGAGCCCTGGCCGGTGAACATCCAACCGACACTGACCGGCGCCGCGACACTGGATTCCGCGCCGTCGCGCAGCCGCGCGATCGCATCGTCGCGATCGGTTGTGACGATGGCGAGCCGACTGCGGCCGGACGACTTGACCCGGTTGCTCGTCCAGCACAGCTGCGCGAACTGATCCCGTGCTACCGATTCCAGTACATCCGCCAGCCGAAGTGCGTTGCGCCGCAGCCCTTCCGCGTTGTCCGAAGACAGTGTGAGCACGCTGCTCCCGCTCGCCGAGGGAGCCACTGTCACCGCGGCAGCTTCGATCGCGGGTGCACTGGCCAACACGATGTGCGCATTGGTGCCGCCGATGCCGAAGCTGCTGACGCCACCGTGCGCGGGCCCCTCGAGCGGCATCGGTTCGGCGAGTAAGCGCAGGCCGTGCTGGGCCATCCGCAGCTGCGGGTTCTCCTGCTCGGCAAACCTAGACGGCGCAACGACACCGTGGTGCAAGCTGAGCGCGACCTTGATGAGCCCCGCCACGCCCGCGGCGCCCTCGGTATGCCCGAGATTGCCCTTGATGGAACCGATTCCACAGGCCTTCCCCCGGTTCTTCGCATGCAACTGCCCGAGCGCCTTGACCTCGATCATGTCGCCGAGCACCGTCCCGGTGCCGTGCGCCTCGATGAAGTCGACATCCTCGGGCCGGACCCCGGCCCGCTGATACGCCTCGCCGATCACCTGCTGCTGCGCCCACCGATTCGGCGCGGTGATGCCATTGCTGCGCCCATCGGAATTGACCGCACTGCCCTTGATCACGGCGTAGATCGGCAGACCCGCGGCTTGTGCGTCGGCAAGCCGGCGCAGCACCAGCACGGCGACCCCCTCGCCGCGAACGATCCCGTCGGCATTGCCGCTGAACGGTTTACACCGGGCATCCGGCGCGGAGAGACCGGCTTGGGTATAGAACACCCCGACCGCCGGGGTCAGCACCAGGTTCACGCCACCGGCGACGGCCTGATCGCATTCGCCGGAAGCCAGTGCGGCACAGGCGAGGTGGACCGCGACCAACGACGACGAGCAAGCGGTATCGACCGCCAGGCTCGGGCCCTTCAGATCGAACTGGTAGGACAGCCGGTTGGCGGTCATGAAATACCCGTTGCCGGAGCCGTGCTGCGGAGTGATCGCGGCGTAATCGCTCATCTGCAGATTCGCCCACTCGTTGGCCATCACGCCGACGAAAACTCCGGTCCGCGAACCGGATTGGGCGCGCGGGTCGAGGGTGGCATCCTCGAAGGCGCGCCAGGTGGCCTGCATCAGCAATCGCTGTTGCGGATCCATCGCCTCCGCCTCGCGTGGTGTGATACCGAAGAAGTCGTGATCGAACGCGTCCGCATCGTCGATGAATCCGCCACTGCGGGTGTTGATCGTGCCGGGTGCACCGGCCGGATCGTGGAAGTCGTCGGCGTTCCAGCGACTCGACGGCACCTCCGAGATCACGTCACGTCCGTCGATCAGCAACTGCCACAGCGCGGCCGGATCGGGCGCCTGCGGGAATCGGCAGTCGAGACCGACGATGGCGATATCGGTCATGCGGCGACGGCGACTTCGGCGGCGAGATAGGCGGCGATATCGGCGATGGTGGGGTAGTCGAAGACCAGGGTCGGGTCGATATCGAGTGACCACCGGTCCTCGATCTCACCGCACAGGTTCACCGCCGATACCGAGTCCATGCCGAGCTCCGCGAGCGGCACCGTCGGATCCACTTGGTGCGGAGCGCGATCGGTGTAGTCGGCGACGCGCTGCACGAGCCAACCCTGGATCGTCGTCGGGTGAGTGGCGGCGGTGCTGAACATGTGGTCTCCTCGGCTCGATACAGGTCGGTCAGACGGTGAGTGATCGGCTCAGTGCCGGTTCGAGATCTTCGTGCAGGACACCTTCGACGCGATGCTGCAGGAACGCCGCTCGCATCGAACTGCGCTGGACCTTGCCGCTGGTGGTGTGATGTACCGATCGGGGTGCTACCAGCACGACATTCGGCGCGGGTACGTCGAAACCGCGGGCGACCGCGAGCTTGATCGCCGAGGTCAGTTCGGCGAGCGTGGTCTCGCCCTGTAGTGCCTTCTTGACACCCTGTACCAGGACGAGTCGTTCCCGGCCTCCGGCGTCGACAGAGACGGCGACACCGGGGTTGTCGAGCGCCGGATGCAGCCCGCGCACCATTTCCTCGATGTCCTGGGGATAGACGTTGCGACCGTTGATGATCAGTAGATCCTTGAGGCGGCCCGCGACGAACAGTTCACTGTCGTGCAGCACACCGAGATCGCCGGTGCGCAGGAACGGCCCTTCGGCGCCGATGTGGGCATCGAAGGTCTCGCGCGTCTCCTGGGGCCGGTTCCAGTAACCGGCGGCAACGCTGTCGCCGCGAACCCAGATCTCGCCGATGGTGCCCTCCGGCACTTGCCGCCGCGTGTGCGGGTCGACGATGCGGATATCGAGACCACGGGCCGCGCGTCCGCAGCTGACGAGTCGGCTGTCGCGACCGGCGTCGAGGACAGCGGGCACCGTGTCGACCGCGGTGTGGCTCGCGAGCAGCGTCACCTCGGCAAGACCGTAGCAGGGTAGGAACGCAGTCGGTCGCCAACCCGCGGATGTGAACCGCTTCACTACCGCCGCCATGGTCTGTTCGCGAACCGGTTCGGCACCGCACAACGCGACTTCGAGAGTGGACAGATCGAGTTCGGCCAGTTGCTCGTCGGTGACGCGCCGCGCGATCAGTTCGTAGGCGAAATTCGGTGCGGCGGTGAAGGTCGCGCGGTACTTGTCGATGGCCTGCAGCCAGCGGACCGGGCGCTTGAGGAATGTCGTCGGCGACATGAACACCAAGTTCGCTCCGCCGTAGATGGTTCCGAGCAGCGAACCGATCAAGCCCATATCGTGGAATTGCGGGATCCAGCTGACGCCGATTCCGGCATCGTTGAAGCCGATCGCGACGATGGCGGCCTCGTTGTGCATGAGATTGCCGTGCGTGACGACGACGCCCTTCGGCGTGCCGGTGGATCCCGAGGTGTACTGCAGGAAGGCGATCGTCCCCGAGTCGATATCGGGCATCCGCCACGCATCCGGGTCGCCGAGCGGACCGTCGGTTGCGATGACGGCCGCATCCGTGGCCGACGCGACAAGTGGCTGGACGCTGGCGGTGGTGAGTACCAGTTGGGCACCGGAGTCGGCGATCACGGCCGCCACCCGCTTGGTGCTGCGCTCGTCGTGCGGCACTGGTGCTGGCACCGCGACCACACCCGCGTACAGGCAGCCGAGAAAGGCGCGCAGGAACTCCATGCCATCGAGATAGAGCAACAGCACCGGCTGCGCCGATTCCGGACGCCCGGCCAGCCAGGCAGCAACACCCCTGGCATCGCGATCGAGTTCGCGATAGGTGACGGTCTCCTCGCTCAGTTCGCGCCCAACTTCCCGGAGGTAGGTATACGACCTGGTGTCCCCATACACGGAAACTTGCTGCCTGACGTGTTGAACGTAACTCGGCTGGATCACGTAGTTCCTTCGGGTCGGAGACTGTCCTAGGTGCTACCTATGACTCTCGGCTCTCCGGGCCCGTAGAAATAGGGACCTCAGGGATCTCCCAGCTACCCCAGGGGTAGTCGCTGTTCCACCCCTGGGGTGCGACCGTCAGGCTTTGTCTTGGGCCGAGGAGCGGGCGGGGTTGCGCTGCTCGGCGGCCTTCGGGTCGCGTTCGTGCTGTTTGGCTTGTACTCCGGCTTCGATGCGGTCGCCGAGGTTCTTGTCGACGCTGCGCCAATATTCGAAGGCCCGATCGAGTACGGGTGTACTGACGCCATTGAGCAGGTGGCCGACGATATTGTCCACCAAGCGATCTCGGGCCGCGTCGTCGAGCACCTCGCGCACCATGGTGCCCGCCTGGCCCCAATCGTCGTCGTCGCGCCGCAGGGTGTAGGCCTGTCGCACCATCTCGCCGTCGGAGTACCAGCCCGCCGGTTCGCCCGCGACGGCCGGGTCGGCATGCGGGCCGCCCTTGGAATTGGGGACATATACCGGATCGCCCGGATTATGGTGGCGCATCGCGCCGTCCTTCGAATACGACCGTACCGCACTCGCGTGCGCCGAATTGACCGGTAGCTCTTTGTAATTCGAGCCGATCCGGTGCCGATGCGCATCCGGGTAGGAGAACCAGCGGCCCAACAGCATCTTGTCCGGGCTCGGCCCGGTGCCGGGCACCGAACTGCTCGGTTCGAACGCGGCCTGTTCGATTTCGGTGTGGTAGTCGGCCGGGTTGCGGTCGAGGGTCATCCGACCGACCTCGACGAGCGGATAGTCGCCGTGCGGCCACACCTTGGTCAGGTCGAAGGGATTGAACCGATAGGTCTTGGCCTCCTCATACGGCATGATCTGCATCTTGAGCGTCCAACTCGGGAAGTTGCCGCCCTCGATCGCCTCCCACAGATCGCGGGTGTGGTAATCGGTATCCATCGAGGCCATCTGATCGCCCTCGTCCTGGGTGAAGAACTCGATGCCCTGATCGGTCTTGAAATGGTATTTGACCCAGAACCGTTCGCCCGCCGCATTCATCCACAGATAGGTGTGGCTGGAGTATCCGTTCATATGCCGCCAGGTGCGCGGGATGCCGCGATCACCCATCAGCCAGGTCACCTGGTGCGCGGATTCCGGTGACAGCGTCCAGAAATCCCACTGCATATCGTGATCGCGCAGATTGTTGTCGGCGCGGCGTTTCTGCGATCGAATGAAATCCTGGAACTTCATCGGATCGCGGACGAAGAAGACGGGTGTGTTGTTCCCGACCATATCGAAATTGCCCTGTTCGGTATAGAACTTCAGGGCGAACCCGCGCGGATCACGCCAGGTGTCGGGGCTGCCGCGTTCGCCGGCAACGGTGGAGAACCGTGCGAGCATTTCGGTTTTCCGACCCGGTTGGAACAGATCGGCCTTGGTGTAGGCGCTGACATCGTTGGTGACCTCGAAGGTGCCGAACGCCCCGCCGCCTTTCGCATGCGGTTGACGTTCGGGTACCCGCTCCCGGTTGAACGCGGCCATCTTCTCGATCAGATACGCGTCATTGAGCAGGATCGGACCATCGGGCCCGATGGTCAACGAATGTTCGTCGCTGGGTACCGGAATCCCGGCGTCGTCAGTGGTGAAATTTGGATCTGACATCTCGCTCCTCGTCTGCCAATAGTCAAATATGCGACTTCCTGAGGTCTCGGTTCCATCGAACGACTGTCCAGTTGTCCGAACGTCAAACGTACCGCCAAGTCATGTATGGCTGCGCGAAATACATGGGCATCGCCCGCTGGTCCGGGACTCGAGTAGCGTCGATTCGGGCGGTTGATGCCATTTGGTCACGTTTCGATTACGCAAATCGGGGTACTCGACTCAAATCGAACTTCATAGTGAAGTGAGGGAGAACTCGAATGAGTAGAACGACAGTTCGAAACGAAGAATCCCGACACGCAACCGGTGCCGGCGACAGCTACGACGACATCGAGCCATGGTTCGAGAAGTTGGCTGCCCTGGAGCCCGGGGACTCCCATCGGCAGGTCGTGCGCGAGGAGATCGTGCGGCGGTGTCTGCCCTTCGCCGATCACATCGCTCGCAAGTTCGCGGGCCGCGGTGTGGAGTTCGAGGACTTGCAGCAGATCGCTCGAGCTCGAACTCGGCGAGATCACGCAGGCGCTGATCGCGGCCGATGCCTACCGGACCAATTCGCTCGATATCGGTGTCGGCCACGACGACGAAGGCACTCGACCCTCGGTCATCGATACCCTCGGCGCCGTTGAGCCGTGCTATCGACTGTTAGAAGACGCGATGTCGGTGCGTCCGTTGATCGCCGCACTGCCCGAACGTGAGCGTCGGGTGCTGATCATGCGCTTCTTCGAAGCCAAGACCCAAACCCAGATCGCTGAGCGACTCGGCGTCTCCCAGATGCAGGTCTCCCGCATTCTCGCCCGGACGCTGGACACGCTGCGAGAGCAAGCGATCGGTGCGGACCCCGGCCGCAAAGTTGCCTGACCCCACCCGGCGGCACATCGGTGCGGGCGCGCACCAATCGTGAACCCCTTCGGCTACGAACAGATGCCTAGTACGCACTATTCGTTGCGAAGGAGATCAATGCGTAGGTCGGCGTTCTGGTTCTGGGGTAGCAGGATTGGGGCGGGGGTGGCCGTGTACTGCACGATCTTCGCGGTCGGATCGTGGTTTGCCGACAACGGCTACTGGCGTGCCTATGCGGCGACCGGGGTCGCCGGCGTCCTCGCGTGGCGGTTCGGCAACCGGCTGGGCGTGCGAACGGCGGCGGCGGAACGCGCGCCGGCGGCGAATCCAGATGTCGCCCAGTGCCGGTGGGAGGTCGGTCAATGTATCGACACGTTCGGCGCGGAGGATGCGCGCACGCTCGGGGCCCAGCTGGTACTTGCCGATGCGTGCTGGGCGTCGGGGCAGCAGGACGAAGCGCTCTATTGGTATATGGCAACCCACGCCAGCTGCCTGCGCGCCCTCGGTTCGGACCATCCGATGTCCATCAAGGCGGAGCACCAGTTGCGCGCCGCGCACCGCCGATCGACCTCCGGCCTCGACGAGAATGATTCGGCCGGACCGTCGGATTCGCCTTAGCCGCAACACGCGCTCTCGGCCTACATCCGCGCGACGTGCACCTTCGCCGCGACCGGCGAACCGGCTGGGCCGCCTACGATCCCGAACATCGACCGACGCGGATCTTCGACGCGGAGCCGACGGTTGTGCGCTATCCCGAGGAGAAATCCCGCCGACTGTGGCAAGGCCACACATTCTCGGCACTTCCGCTGTTCGGCTCCTAGTGGGAGTGTTCGAGGTACGCGACGATGGCGTTGATGAGGCCCCGGCGGGCTTCGTCGAGGTCGGAGTAGCTGCCGAGTTGTTTCTCGGATACCAGCCCGCGCATCGCGCCGGGGATGAGTGCGGCTATTTCGTGCACGCGGGCTGGGTCTATGTCCAGATCGGCGAACGCTTTCTGGCAGGCGTCGTGCCACAGCGGCTGCCACGAGGCAAGTTCCGCGGCGGTGCGTGGGTAGAGCCGTTCCAATTCGGCGTGGTCACGGGGTAGCGCCGCGCGCAGCGTCTCGATGGCGCGGGAATCGGTCGAGCTCAGCCCCGTGTACATCAAGTCGATGATGCCGGCGACGCGCTCGCGCAAGGATGCGGCCGGATCGATCCGTACGGGCAGGTCGCCTCGGCGTTCAGCGGTGCGGTGCAGCACCGCTGCCCACAGTCCATCGATGTCGCCGAACTGGTACTTCACCACACCCCAGGTGGCGCCGATTTCCTTGGCGATCCGGTTGCCCGATGCCGCGCCGGGGTCGCCGGTGGCCAGTGCCTCGAGCGCTGCCTCGAGCATGTTCTCGCGGGTGGCGATGCCCCGCTTGTTGCTACGCCTGCCCGTCGTACCCGCGTCGGTCATTGTACGAATCCTAGACGCCCTCCCTTCGGTCCTCCGAACAGCCGCAAACACGTTGGGACAGAACCATTTCCAGTTTGACAGAGGTCTCTTGCATAGTTTCAAAGAAGTCTCTACCATAAGTGCTCTCCACTGCATATCGGATGAGAGGACTGTCGGCATGGCCAAACCGCCGCTATCGATGCACCCGACGGGATGGTTCCAGGTCGCGTGGGCTGCCGAGGTCGGTGTCGGTGACGTGCACCGGATGAAGTACTTCGGTCGCGAGATGATCGCGTGGCGCTCGGCGGACGGCTGGGTCGCGGTCATGGACGCCTACTGCGAGCATTTGGGGGCGCATCTGGGTTTCGGCGGGCGCGTCGAAGGGGATCGAATCGTGTGCCCATTCCACGGTTGGGAGTGGAACCGTGCAGGTCGCAACGTCTGCGTTCCGTACGAGAAGCATCCGAATAAGGGCAGACGTATCCGCAGCTATCCGGTCGTGGAGCGCAATGAGTCGATCTGGATCTGGCACGATGTCCAAGGGCGGCCGCCCTTCTTCGAGGTCCCTGACGTGTTCACCGGATTCGACGACGGGATGAGTGCCGCCGACTACTTCCCGGCCTATCCGCACTCCACGCTGTATCGGCAGCGGCTGGAACTGCACCCGCAATACATCATGGAGAACGGGGTGGACTTCGCCCACTTCAAATACGTCCACAAAGTCCCGATCATTCCGACCTTCACCCGGCAGGATTTCGACGAGCCGGTGTCGTATGTGGATTTCACGATCGCCTTCGACGACACGACCGCGGCCGGGCAAATCAACAGCGGCGTCCACGCCATCAACGCCGGACTCGGGGCGGCGGTCACCAAGAGTTGGGGAATGATCGACAACCGCACGCTGTCCGCGGTCACACCCGTCGACGACGAGACCTCCGACGTTCGTTTCTCGGTGTGGATCGGCCGCCCGCCCGGCGACGAACGGCCCAACGCCGCAGCCAAGGCTCAGCAACTGGCGCACGCTGTCATCGAGCAATTCGAGGCCGACATCCATATCTGGGCGCACCAGCGCTACTCCGACCCGCCCGGCCTGTCGCAGAAGGAATTCGAGGGATTCAAGGCATTGCGGCACTGGGCAGCTCAGTTCTACCCCGACCCAGCTATCACCCCGACGCTGCGATAACGGAAGGCCATATCCGACGTGCACACCCAGCAGAAGATCCGCGTATTTCAGGTCGCGACCGGCAATGTCGGTACCGAGATGATCAAACGCCTCGGCAACCACCCCGATCTCGAGTTGATCGGACTGCACTGCTACACCCCGGAGAAGATCGGCCGCGACGCGGGTGAGATCGCGGGCCTGGCGCCGATCGGAGTGGCGGCCACCGGCACGGTCGAGGAGATCATCGCCGCGAAACCGGATGTCGTGACCTTCCACGGGGTCTTCCCCGACGAAGCCCTCTACGAACGCGTCCTCGAAGCCGGTATCAATGTCGTGACCACCGCTGACTGGATCACCGGCCACCACCGCGACCAGAACCACCCACACCCCTCGGGGAAAAAGGTCACCGAGGTGCTGCAAGCGGCGTGCCGGCGCGGTGGCTCCACCTTCTACGGCACCGGCATGAATCCCGGCCTGTGCCAGATCCTCGGGATCACCCACTCCTGCGACGTCGCCGATATCGAGAATGTCACCGTCATCGAATCCGTCGACGTGTCCTGCCATCACTCGGCCGAGACCTGGATAGCTGTCGGTTACGGCCGCCCGGTCGACGATCCCGCCATCCCGGCATCACTGGAAAAGTTCACCCGCGTATTCGCCGACTCGGTGTACATGATGGCCGACTGCTTCGGACTCGAACTCGACGACGTCACCTTCACCTACGAACTAGGCGCATGCACCGAAGACGTCGATCTCGGCTGGTATGTCCTGCCCAAAGGCTCGCTGGGTGCGAACTACATCAAATACCAGGGCATCGTGGACGGCGAACCCAGGATCGAGTCCCACCTCGAATGGCAGATGACACCTCACACGGATCCGAAATGGAATGTGAAAGGCTGCTACATCACCAAGATCACCGGCGACCCGAGCATCTACAGCAAACATATGATCCTCCCCAAACGCGGCACCGATCTGTCGGACCCGGCATCGTTCGCATCCATCGGCATGACCGTCACCGGACTACCCGCCCTCAACTCGATCCGATCGGTGGTCGCCGCGCCCCCCGGCATCCTCACCAGCGCCGACCTCCCGCTCCGCGGATTCGCCGGCAGATTCAAACAATAACTACCTGGTGCCTTTGAACCGACGGGAAATCCGATTCAGACGCATTTCCCCCGGGGTGAAAACAGACAGCAATTCGGTAATTTGGTAACCGAATACCCCATCGACATTGCTCAATTCATCGGTGCATGATTGTACCTATCCGGAGAACATTCGTCGGGGGAATGTCAAGGTGCCGGCAATGTTTGGAGGTCAAATGTTCATCACCAAGTTCATGGCAACCGCGTTCATGGCAGTCGCGGCGACCAGCATAGCCACCGTGACAGCGCATGGCGAGGCGACGTTGGCGAATGTCGACGTCACCGGTGTGGACGGCCCGCTCGCCTATACGACGAGCCTCGCGGCCGATCACTCGAGCGCACTGGTGACCCTCGCCTCCGGCAGATTCGTCATCACCCCCGACGCGGTCACGGTCCTCGCGAACGACGGTGCGGTGGTCGGCACCATCCCGACGACACTGCGCGCGGAGACCGGACAGAATCTCGCGGTGACACCGTGGCTGGACAGCTCCGGCACGCAGTTGACCCTGACACCGGTCAGCGGGCCGACACAAGAAGCTGTCGCGTCACAGGATATGCCCGGCGTGCAGCAGGCTTGGGGACCGATTTCGATCGCCGTCGGCGCCACCATCGGCTGTGCGGTCGGCGTTCTGATCGGGATCTGGTTCTTCCTGGTCGGAGCCATCGTCGGATGCGCCATCGGCGCAGCCATCGGTGCCGCGATCGGCTTCTTCTCACCGTTCCCGTGATAGGTCACCAGTGGAGGTAATCGGAGACAACGACATACGGGCCGGGCGGTGATCGACCGCTCGGCCCGTTCGTAAGTTCGCCGATATCGCCCGCCCAGCGGGTCGCTCGCTTGTCTCGGGCGCACGGTCGTGATCGGCTCGTACGCGCAGACCAACCGAAAAGGAGCCGCTTCGATGCCTATTCAGCGACTGAACCATGCCGTCCTGTTCGTCTCCGATGTGGAGCGCTCGGCCGCTTTCTATGGTGAGGTCCTCGGATTCCGGCGGATCGGCGGTATGCCTGGCGGGGTGTTCCTGCAGGCGGCGGATTCGGCCAACGACCATGACCTGGGGCTGTTCCAGTCACCCGATCCGGCCGTGCCGCACCGCACCGGACGGGTCGGTCTGTACCACCTGGCCTGGGAGGTGGATACGCTGAGCGAACTGCGGCGGGTCCAGGACGCGCTGCGGGCCGCCGGGGCGCTGACCGGCGCCTCCGATCACGCTTGCACGAAGGCGCTATACGGAGCCGACCCCGACGGCATCGAATTCGAGGTGTGCTGGCTGGTGCCCGACTCGGCGATCGAGCAGGCCTTGAGCGAAATGACCGCGCCGTCCGTGCCGCTCGATATCGCGGCCGAGATCGCCCGATACGGTGCGGACACTCCCGGCGGACCTCGCACAGACCATGCGGTCTGGCAGCGTTTCCTCGCGAACTCGAATGCCGACTAGGTCGGCCACCGTCGGGTAGTCGTGACCGGGATATCGAATTATGTTCCGGCCGAACGGATTACCTGCCGCGCGATCACATTGCGCTGGATCTCGTTGGTGCCCTCGCCGATCTCGAGAATCTTGGCATCGGCGTAGAAGCGCGAAATCTTCGATTCCCGGATGTAGCCGTAGCCGCCGTGGATCTGGACGCTGGCGCTGGCCGCCCGGTTGGCCACCTCGGAGGCGTACAACTTCGCCATGGCCGCCGCCTGGCCGAACGGCCGGCCATTGTCGGCGAGCCAAGCGGCTCGGTAGACCAGACTGCGCGCCGCCTCGACCTCGGTGGCCATATCGGCGAGTTTGTGCTGCACCGCCTGGAACGCCGAAAGGCGCTTGCCGAATTGCTCGCGCTGGCCGGCGTGCTGGGCCGCGAGTTCGAGGGCTTGTTGGGCGAGCGAAAGCGCAAGTGCGGCAACGCTGATGCGGCCGCCGTCGAGTACATCGAGGAACTGCCGCAGGCCGTTGCCCTCCTCGCCGATCAGGTTCTCGGCCGGGATCCGGCAATTGTCGAAGACCAGTTCGCGGGTATCCATCGCGTGCCAGCCGATCTTCTTCAGTGGCTGGCTAACGGTATATCCCGGCGTGCCGGTCGGGACATAGAACGTGCCGAACCGTTTGGTGCCGTCGTCGTTCGTGCCGGTCACCGCGAGGATCGTGACCCCGAGGCTGATCACGGTGCCCGCATTGGTGATGAACATCTTCGTGCCATTGACGACCCAGCCGTCGCCGTCCTGGCGGGCCGTGGTCCGAATGCCCGCGGCATCCGATCCCGCGGTCGGTTCGGTCAGTCCGAAGGCTCCGATGTGGGTGCCCTTCGCCAGCGGCGTGAGCCATTTGTGTTTCTGTTCCTCGGTGCCGAAGGCAGCCAAGGGGAGTGAGGCGATCGTCGAATGGGCATTCCACGCGGCGGCGAAGGACTGGTCGGCGGCGCCGATGGCCTCCATGGCCGCGACGTAGGAGACGTACCCGGCGTCGGTGCCGCCGTATTCCTGCGGAATCAGCAGTCCGGTGAGGTCCAATTCGCCCATCTTCAGAAAGACATCACTGGGGAATCGCTCCTGCTCAGACCAGGACTCGGCGTGCGGCTCGATCTCCTTCTCGGCGAAATCGCGGCACAACTTCTGCAGCTCGATTGCCTCGGCGGGCAGGTCTAGGTCCATGTCGAGTCCGTCCTGTGCATCCGTCGCCGACGCGACGCCTTGTTTTTTCGAACAACCGGTATAATATTGACAGTCGATGCTCCACGTCAACCGGCGGGTCGAGTGCGACTCCACGAACCGATCGGCAGAGACCTATGACAATGACTGAATCGAACTCGGACACAACGGCTATCGGCGGCGCGGTGACGCTGACGGAGCTGTATCGCAGAATGCTGACGATCCGGAAGTTCGAAGATCACGCCGCTCGGCTCTATCGCGCGACCCAGATACCCGGGTTCCTGCATCTGTCCATCGGCCAGGAGGCTTCCGCGGTCGGCGCGTGTTGGCCGCTCGACGACCGCGACGTGGTGACCTCGACCCATCGCGGACACGGTCACTGCATCGCCAAGGGCCTGGACGTCGAAGGCATGTTCGCCGAACTGATGGGCAAGGAAACCGGAACCTGCCGGGGCCGTGGCGGTTCGATGCATATCGCGGATCCGCGCAAGGGGATCTTCGGCGCGAACGGGATCGTGGGCGCCGGACTACCCATCGCCGTCGGTGCCGGTACCGCCGCCCAGTTGCGCGACAGCGGCGGCGTGGTCGTCGCCTTCTTCGGTGACGGCGCCGTCGCACAGGGCGTCTTCCACGAATCGGTCAACCTGGCCGCGGTCTGGGACCTGCCGGTCATCTTCTTCTGCGAGAACAACGGCTACTCAGAATTCTCCGCCGCGGTCGACCAGCACCGGGCCACGCTGCGTGAACGCGCGGCGGGTTACGGTGTCGAGTTCCACCAGGTCGACGGAAACGACGTCGTGCAGGTGGCGACGTTGCAGCGCACGCTCGTCGATCGCCTGCGCGCCGGAGCGGGACCGGTGATCGTCGAAGCCAGCACGTACCGCTGGCACGGACACTACGAGGGGGATCCCGAAAGCTACCGGGACGCAGCGGAACTCGCCGCGTGGAAAGAACGCGACCCGCTGACCGTGCTCGGCGACACCATGCGCGGACAGGGTCTGGCCGAACACCTGGCAGCCATCGAGCGCGAGGTCGACGCCGTGATCGAGAGCGCCATCGAGAAGGCCGTCGCCGCGCCGTACCCCGCCGAGGAGACGGCGGGGGACTACGTCATAACCCCGCGTGCGGCCATACCGGAACCGGCGACTCCGACCGCGGGCTCGTGGAAGATCATGCACGCGGTCACGAACGCTCTGACCAAGGAACTCGCGGACGATCCGACCGTCTTCCTGGCGGGCATCGATGTCGGAAAGGGCGGCAATGTCTACGGTTTGACCCGTGGTCTGGCCGAGCAGTACCCGGGTCGCGTCCGCGATACGCCGATCTCGGAAAGCGCGATCATGGGTACCGCGGTGGGCGCGGCGATGGCGGGCTATCGTCCCGTCGTGGAGTTGATGTACTTCGACTTCATCGGCGTCTGCTTGGACCAGTTGATGAACCAGGCGGCGAAGTTGCGCTTCATGACCGGCGGCGCGGTGACGATGCCCCTGGTCGTTCGCACCCAGTTCGGCGCGGGCAAATCCTCGGGCAGTCAACACTCGCAGAGTCTGGAGGCGTTGGTCGCGCATATTCCGGGCCTGACGGTCGTGATGCCGTCGACACCGGCCGACACCTACGGGTTGCTGCGGGCCGCGATCCAGGATCCCAATCCGGTGATCTTCATCGAGAACCGTCTGCTCTACGGCATGAAAGGCGCCGAACCGCCGGCCGACCACCTGGTGCCGCTCGGCAAGGCGATCGTGCGGCGGCCCGGCACCGACGTGACCGTGGTGTCCTACTCCAAGACCATGTACGACTGCCTCGCCGTCGCCGATCGCCTTGCCGCCGAGGGTATCTCGGTCGAAGTCATCGATCTGCGGACCATCAGTCCCCTGGATTTCGACACCGTGCTGACCTCGCTGCAGAAGACGAACCGGCTGGTGGTCGTGCATCAGGCCGTCGGGGAGTTCGGCGTCGGCGCGGAATTGGCGGCCCGCGCGGTGCGGGAAGGGTTTTGGCACCTCGACGCACCGGTGATCCGGGTGACCGCCGGTGCGACGCCCGCGCCTTACACTCCGGCGCTGGAGAAGATCTGGCTGCCCGATGAGGCGCGTATCGAGGCCGCGATCCGCGAAACGCTCGACACCCGCTCGTGACAGGCGTGCGCGACACACCGAAGCACGCTAGTTTCGACCGACTGTTCGACTCTGCGTATAATTGCCCTCTCACGCGACTTCGACGACCCGAGGGATCAGATGGCTCGACCACCAGGACATGGACCGGGATACGAGGTCAAGCGGCAGGAGATCATCGATACCGCCGCCGCGCTGTTCGCGGAGAAGGGCTACGCCGCGACCGGGATCACCGAGATCGGCGATACGGTCGGTCTGGCCAAGGGCGCGCTGTACTACTACATCAAATCCAAGGAAAACCTGCTCGTCGAAATTCAGGAGCGGGTGCTCGACCCATTGCTGGCCGTGGCCGCGAAGATCCAGGATCTGGCCGCGCCGCCGACGATCAAGCTGCGCCTGCTCTCGGAGGAGTTACTGAATCTCATCTTCGAGCGCCTGGACCATATCTGGGTGTACGAACACGATTACCGCCAGCTGACCGGGGCGAATCTCACTCGGATGCTCGAGCGGCGTCACGAATTCGAGAACATCGTGCGGTCGCTGCTGACGGACGCGATGGAGGACGGAACTTTCCGCAAGTCCGATCCGACCTTGGCCATGCTGCAATTTCTCAATATGCACAATCACACCTACCAGTGGGTCAAACCGGGACAGCAATGGGATGCGAAATTCCTGTCCAAGACCTACTGCGCGACATTGTTCAACGGTTTCGCCGATGGCAAGTGTGATCTCGCGGCACTCGAGTCGGCGGTCGAGGCCTACAAGATCTGAGCCGAAGCCTCCGTCGGCGTCTTTCGATTCGGCGTGCGCGCGTATAGCCGGCGCCGGGTGAGCCCATGCAGAGACACATCTTGACAGAATTGTCCGGATGGTTTCTTATACCGGTTGTTCGAATAAATCGTTACAATCCCATCAGGGAGGCCGAACATGGGTTCCAGGCTCGAAGGAAAGACCGTCGTGGTGACCGGCGCGGGCGGCGCGCTCGGATCTGTTGTCGCGCTGCGTTGCGCCGAGGAGGGCGCCCGCAATCTCGTCCTCGCCGACCTGAACGTCGATGCGATGGCGGAGTTGGCGCGCACCTTGGGCGACAAAGGTGTCACCGCGACGGCGCAGCGGCTCGATGTCGCCGACGGCGACGGATTCGACGCGCTCATCAGTTCCGCTGTCGAGCGGTACGGCGCGGTCGATGTGCTGGTGAATACCGCCGGCATCGTCTCGCCCAACGCGCGAATCCACAATCTGTCCACTGCGGATTGGGAGCGCACCGTATCGGTCAACCTGACCGGAACCTTCCATGGCATCCGCGCGGTCGCGCGTGCGCTGCGCAAACGCGGAAATGTCGCCATCGTGAACATCGCATCGGTCAGCGGTCTGACCGCGTGGGCGTATGCGGCGCCCTACTGCGCGTCGAAGGCCGGGGTGATCCACCTGACCCGGGTCGCGGCGCTCGAATACGCCAAGGAGGGGATACGGGTCAACGCCGTATGTCCCGGCACATTTCCCACGGCCGTGCACGAAGGTCTGCCCGTCGAGGCGATGAGCGCGATCGAGGCCAAGCATCCGCTCGGCTTCGGCGCCCCGGACGATATCGCCGGTGCGGTCATCTATCTGGCCAGCGATGAATCCCGTTGGGTCACCGGGCATTCCCTGGTCGTCGATGGTGGCTACTCGCTGCCGTGATCAGGTGGTTGTCAGCGACACCATAGTTTATTAGTCTAGTCGGTACATAAAACTTCGAGGTTCTTCCTCGACCCAACAGCGAGGCCCGTCAATGTTCAACTTCGCCTCGGTGCTCGAGCGGAACGCGCACCGGTACGCCGATAAGATCGCTCTGTCCGAGGGAGATCGGGAACTGACGTACGCCCAGGTGCGCACCCGGGTGAACGCGCTGTCGGGGGCGTTGCGCGACCTGGGGGTCAACTCGGGGGACATCGTCGCGGTACTGCTGTACAACCGCGTCGAATTCGTCGAAACCATGCTGGCGGCCAACCGGATCGGCGCCGCGATTCTGCCGCTCAACTATCGGCTGTCCCCGGCGGAATGGCAGTACATCATCGAGCATTCCGACGCCGTCGCGATCGTCACCGAGACGGAGTTCGTCGACGGTATCGATGCGCTGGTCCCCGCATTGCCCCGGCTGCGGCACAAGGTGACGCTGGACGCCGCTGCGGATCCTTCGTGGCTGGAATACGACACGCTGCTGCGGAGCTCCCGGTGCCGGTCGATTCCGGTGGTCGATGTCGAACCCGATGCGCTGCAACGACTCATGTACACCTCGGGGACGACCTCACGTCCCAAGGGCGTGATGATCTCGCATCAGAATCTGATCTGGAAAAACCTCGCCCATATCCTCGAATTCTCGCTCACCGCCGAGGACAACACCCTGGTGTGCGGTCCGCTGTATCACGTGGGCGGGATGGATCTGCCCGGCCTGGCCACCCTGCATACCGGGGGACGGCTGAGCCTGCTTCGGCGCTTCGACGCCGCCGCGGTCGTGGACGCGATCGAACGACTGCGCCCGACCAATGTGTGGCTGGCTCCATCGATGATGAACGCGCTGCTGCAGCTGCCGGACCTGGCCGAGCGCGACACCTCATCGATCCGGTTCATCACCGGTGGTGGCGAGAAGATGCCCATACCGCTGCTCGACCGCATCGCCACCGCCTTCCCGAATGCCTGGTTCGCCGATGCGTACGGGCTGACCGAGACGGTATCCGGCGATACCGTCAACGACGCCGAACATATGCGATCGAAGGTCGGCTCGGTCGGACGCCCCGTCGCGCACGTCCAGGTCGCGATCTTCGACGAGCACGACGGACCCGTTCCGGCGGGCATGCTCGGCGAGATCGTCATCCGCGGCCCCAAGGTCATGGCGGGATACTGGCGCGATGAGCAGGCCACCCGAGCCGCTCTGCGCAACGGCTGGTTCCACACCGGCGACCTCGGCCGTCTCGACGAAGACGGCTATCTCTATATCGAGGACCGGAAGAAGGACATGATCGTCTCGGGCGGGGAGAATATCGCCACTCCCGAGGTCGAGCGAGTGCTGTACGAAAATCCGGATGTGGTGGAGGCCGCAGTCGTCGGAATACCCCATCCGCGCTGGGGTGAGGTGCCCAAGGCATTCGTCGTGCTGCGCGCGGGCAGCGCGTTCGACGTGGATGGCTTGAAAGATTTCTGTCGCACCCGGCTGGCCAAATACAAGGTGCCCGCCGAGATCGAACGCGTCGAGACGTTACCGCGCACGCCGTCCGGGAAGGTGCTGAAACGCGTTCTGCGAGACGGCATTTCCTGAGTCCCAGCAGCTACGACAGTGCCCGTGCGATGCCATCGCACGGGCACTGTCGTGTTCGGGTGGGTATGCGCGCATGCCCACGGCCGCCGCTGAACGGGACTTGCCACGATGGCTGCTCGGCCGCGGATCCTTTTTGTCCCGTTCAGCGGAAACGCATCGTCGCAAATGAGTGTGGCTGATCACACTAGGTGGGCTTTCGCCTCAGGGCGATATTGCCCGACAGCGATGAGGAATGAGATCGAAGGAGATCCATTGATGGAACAATCAGTTCATTTCAGATTGCAACGCTGGTCGGCGTGGAGCGGATTCTTGGTTCTCGTAGCCATGTTGATCGCTTACGGGATCGGCGACCTGCTCTCACCCATGAGCCCGACGATGAGCCAGGGCGAGGTCGTCGACTTCCTGATCAAGAATCAGCACGGGATTCTGATCTGCGTGGCCATCATGGTGCTGACGGTCCCCTTCGAATATCCGTACGTCGTTGTGACCAGCATGCAGATGAAGCGGGTCGAAGGCGGCTGGGGCTGGCTGTCGATGGTCCAGCTGACCACCGGCGTCGTCGCGCCGACCGGTTTCTTCTACCCCCTGGCGATTCTGGCGGCCGCCGCGTATCGGCCGGAAAGCCATTCCCCGGATGTTCTGTCGGCGATGACAGATATCTTCTGGTTGATGTACGTCGGCAACGCGTGCATTTTCGTCCTGCAGGTGTGGTCGATCGGGCTCGCTTCCTACCTCGATAAGCGAGCCAAGCCGATTTTCCCGCGTTGGTATGCGCACCTCAGCATGCTCCTGGGTGTTCTGCTCATTCCGGGCGCCTTCGTCTTCCTGAACAAGACAGGCCCGCTGGCGTGGAATGGGATCCTGGCCCAAGGACTTCCGGCGCTCGCTTACCTCGTCTGGAAGATCGCCACGCCGCTCGTATTGCTGAAGGCGATCAAGGGCGAGGAAGCCGAACTCGCCGAGAAGGCGGCCAGCGAGGCCGAGCCGGCGAATTCGTAGTGCTTACATGTGCGGCCGCCGCGGCCGCCGCCTGAGACAACAAAGTGCCGCCCTGGTCACCGTAATCGGTGACCAGGGCGGCACTCGTGATCGCGGATGCCGGTCGGTCAGCCGACAGCGACCGGGCGCGCCGGCACCGTCAGTCGTCGCGAGATTTCGGCTGCCGTCCACATGACCCGTTGTTTGAGGTCGTCGACGCGAATCAGCTTGCGGTGTCCACAGACCGACAGCGCCGCGACCGCATTGCCGTACTCGAAGATCGGCGCTCCGACACAGGCGACGCCGGGTACCGCCTCATCGCTTTCCATCGCGTATCCGGTGTCGCGGATCTTGCGGAGCGCCGCCTCGAGGGCGGCCTCGGTCGTGATGCTCGCGCTGGTTCGCCCGCGCAGACCATTCGCGAGATACCGGTCGAGGACCGGCTGCGGCGCGTAGGCCAGCAGCACCTTGCCCACCGCCGTACAGTGCGCGGGCAGGCGGCCGCCGACTCGGGACGGCAATTCGCTCGCGAGCGCGCCGCCGACCTTCTCCAGGTACACCACGTCCAGCTCATCGAGCAGGGCGAGGTGTACGACGTGACCGGTGCGCGTGCACAGCTCCTGGATGAACGGCCTTGCGACGTCGCTGATCCGGCGCTGCCCGACCAGACTGCCCATTTCGAACATCCGCAGGCCGAGTGTGTACTCGTTATCGTCGCGCTGGAGCCAGCGAGCGGTCACCAGCTGCTGCAGGATCCGATGGACGGAGGAGGTCGGCAATCCGCTCCGGACGCTGATCTGCCCGAGCGTCAGCGCGCCCGTGGATCGTTCGAAGACGTTCAGGATCAGGACGACTCGATCGACCATCCTCGATGGGGCGTCGGACATATTTCGACCTCCTTGGCTTCCGACTGTCGAGTGCCTCGTTTCGCGCGGCGATGATGGGGGACTCGCGCCCGATCTGATGGCGATTAGTGCACTCAATTAGCGCACCATACCGAGGTGAACCTCCGATCGGTCGCATCGGCGTCCCGCTGAGCGGAAACCCGGCAGTGATTGAGGAGCCGCAACCATCACACTGGGGTCCTCCCTCCCGTCGTGACCCAGGTCACTACACGATGCGGACGTGAGATTCGGAGGAGAACTGTGATGCGACACGACGTTGAAGTCGACTTACAGCTCAGTGGGCCGCGGGGCCGCGTCGCCGGCGAGCGATCGAGGGCCGTCCCAGTGAGCGGGACCACCGTCGAATCGGCCATGCGCATACCAGATGATGCCGATCGGCGAACTCCGGGCGAATCGGGATTCCGATTCGCTTCGGGCGGTCTGTACCTGTGGTTCTGAAATAAGAGAAAACAAGCAGCAAGGAGATAGCTATGCCCGCTGACGAGGAAACCTTCGACGTCGTGGTCGTCGGTTCCGGAGGTGGTGGCCTGGTCGGAGCCTACGTCGCCGCCTCCCGCGGCCTTCGTACTCTGGTCATCGAGAAGACCGCCCTCTTCGGTGGCACGACCTCGTATTCCGGGGCAGGCATATGGTGTCCCGGCAGTGCCCCGCTGGCGCGGGCGGGCGTCGAGGGTGTCGAGGATGCCAGGACCTACCTGCGCAGCGTCGTCGCGGACAGCTCTCGGGAGTCGCTGCAGGACGCCTATTTGCAGGCGGGCACGCAGCTGATCGACGAACTCGAGCAGAACCCGTTGTTCCAGTCATTTTTCTACAGTCCGGTGCCGGAATACTTCGCGGCCAGTCCTGGCGCCTCGCCCGCGGGTCACACCATCTTTCCGCCCGCAGTCTCGGTCGCCGAACTCGGGGAACTCGCCGCGCTCGTGCGGCGCTCCATCCCGGAAGAACGTTGGGGCAGCGAGGAAGGCCCCGTGCTCAATGGCGGCCGTGCCTTGATCGGCCGGGCACTGAAGGCATTCGTGGAGACCGGCAACGGCTCCTACCGCCTCAACACCGCGCTGGAGAATCTCATCGTCGAAGACGGCAGGGTCGTCGGCGTCCAAGCGGTGAGCGAGGGCGAACCGGTCACGATCCGCGCTAGCCGGGGCGTACTGCTGGCTGCCGGTGGGTTCGAACGCAATAGCGAGCTGCGCGAGAAGCACGGGGTGGCCTCCAGCAGCGAGCGGTCGCATGGCGCACCGGAAAACACCGGTGACGCGATCCAGGCAGGGGCCGCGATCGGTGCTGCCACCGATCTGCTCGACGAGGCGTGGCACGTCCCGGGCCTCGTACAGCCCGACGGCCTGCCCGTCTTCCACACGGGCACCCGCGGCGGGATCTGGGTCAACGGTGCGGGCGAGCGCTTCATGAACGAGATCCAGCCCTACGATCGGGCCGGGCACGAGATGCGCCGCCTGCACACGACCACCGGTGTCGAGCACACTCGCGTCCATTGGGTGTTCGATCAGCGACAGTTGGACCGGGACAGCTTCGGCGGCGACCCGGAGCTGCCGGTCGGACCCGAGTGGTTCGAGTCGGGTGCGCTGAAGAAGGCCGACACGCTCGAGGAATTGGCCGAGCTGATCGGTGTACCGCAGGAGAACCTGCGGAAATCGGTCGAGGAGTTCAACGGCTACGCACCGGGCGGCGTCGACGAACGGTTCCATCGCGGCGAGACTCCCTGGGACCAGATGTTCCAGCACGTGGTCGGCTTTTCCTACGAGCCGGGGAACGCTTCGTCGGGGACGACGCTGAACTACCTGGTACCGATCACGAGCGAATGGCCGAATCCGCTGGTGCAGCCGATGGACCAGGGCCCGTTCTACGCCGCCACCATCGTGCTGTCCGATATCGGCACCAAGGGCGGGCTGAAGACCGATGAGCACGCGCGCGTGGTACGTGCGGATGGTCAGCCGATCGAGGGTCTCTACGCGGCAGGTAACACGATGGCCGCGATGTCGGGGCGGGTGTACCCGGGTGCGGGCACACCGATCGGCTCATCGCTGGCCTTCGCCTATCTCGCGGTACTCGACATCCTCGGTAGCGCGAAATGACGGGAAGCACGATCCATGGGACTAGCGGATCGTGCTTCCTATATCCGACCGGGCCGGGTTCGGGGCATCGGAGGCCTCGCTCGGCCCGGTCGGATCTCTGCCGGATCGAGGTCATGGCCGGACTTGAGGACTCAGAACCACTCGCCGCGCTCGCCCATTGCCAGGAGTTGTCCGAGTGCCTCGCTCGGCGCGGTGCGCGGCGGGGTCGGATCCTGGCGTGCCCGTGGCTTCTGCGCTGCGTCCTCGCCCAGCAACTTCTCGGATATCGCGTGCGCGGTGTTGGCGACCAGGGGTGCCAGCCGTTCGAGCGGTGCTTGTGCGTCGCCGACTATCGAGATCGCGCCGATCGGTCCATCCGGGCCGCGCACCGCGACACCGACGCACGCGATCTGCGGATAACACTCACCACGCTCGAAGGCCAGGCCGTTGCGGGTCCGGATGCGGCTCAATTCATGATGTAGTACGCCGAGGTCGCCGATGCTGCGCGTGGTTCGTTTATCGAGAGCGCCCTGCAATTGGATGTCGAGCTGTTCGGCGGGCAACCAAGCCAGCATGGCTTTTCCGACTGCCGTGCAGTGCGCGGGTGCCCGACCGCCGACCCGCGACGGAACTTCGACCGCGGCTCGGCCGCCGAACTTGTCCAGGTAGTAGACATCGGTTCCATCCAGTACGGCCAGATGCACGACCATCTCCGTGCGCACCGCGAGCGCGTGCAGCAGCGGAAACGCCGCGGCGCGCAGTGCGCCGTGGCCGGCCTCGCGGCCACCCAGCCCCAAGGCGCGGGGTCCGAGGCCGTAGCCGCTGGCGCTGTGCTCGAGCCAGCGCAGGCGAACGAGCTGTTCCAGAATCCGGTGGGCCGTGGAACGGGGCAGGCTGGTGCGGCCGGTGACTTCCTCGAGCGTCAGACGGGTCTGTGGACCGCCGAAGACGTCCATGATCAGCGTCATCCGCTCCACCATCGATGGGGGCAACCCCGCCGCTTCCGGGTTTCCACTCAACCCGCCATCTCTCAACACTGAGACCATGCCAGCGCCTCCTTCGGAGACTCGAACTACAGCGGACAGCTTATCTCGCTGTAGACCGTGCTGGACTGGGGATTCCCTAAATAGGTGGACTCTTTATCGTGCCGTGAGTCGACCGAGATCGGCGCGATCGGTCCCGCTGTCTCGGATGTCGACGCCCGCCGCCGAACCCCGGTCCAAACCTGTCCCGGTGTGCGGGAAGGCCGAGATGTGACGGGCGCTACTCGAACTAGCGTTCCGGTCGGTCAATCGATTCAAAGGAGAGCCCCGTATGACTCATGACTACGACCCCGGGCCGCAGATCGCCCACGCGGGTGGAATCAACCTCGGCACGCCGGACCTGGAGCGCTCGCTCGGATTCTTCCGCGATCTGCTCGGCATGGAGGTCGTCTCGCAGGCCGACGGTGTCGCCTACCTGCGCGGATACCAGGAGCTCGTACATCACTCGCTCGTGCTCACCCAGCAGTCCGAGGCGCGCGTGAACACCTACAGCTTCCGCGTGCAGCGCAAGCAGGACGTCGAGCTGTTCCACCAGCAGCTGACCGCGCAGGAGATCGAGACGATCGAGCTGCCCGCCGGTCACGAAACCGGCCGCGGCGAGGCCATCCGGTTCCTGGTGCCGGGCAGTGAGCACCCGTTCGAGCTGTACTACGACATCGAGAAGCCGACCGCGCCCGAATCCCTGCGCTCGAAGCTGCCGAGCAACAGCTCGCGCCGGCGCGGATTCGGTGTACGCCGCCTCGACCATCTGAATGTGCAGTGCAGCCCCAGCACGGTGAACCATGCCGAGGGTTGGCTGCGTGATGCGCTCGGTTTCAAGCGCCGCGAGTTCGCGATGATTCCGCAGTTCCCGGAGACCGTCATGGCGTCCTGGCTGTCGGTGACGCCGCAGGTGCACGACATCGCGATCGGCGTGAACGGCGAGGAGAAGAACGGGGCGTTCCACCACATCGCCTTCAATATCGAGAACTATCACGACATCCTGCGTGCCGCGGACGAGATCCGCGATCTCGATATCGATTACGGCCACGGTCCGGGCAAGCACGGCATCGGCCAGGCGATGTACCTCTACATTCACGATCCGGGCTCCGGCCACCGCATCGAGCTGTACTCCGGTGGATACCACATCTTCGATCCGGACTGGCAGGCGATCGAGTGGAAGATCCCCGAGTTGCAGTACGGCCAGACGTGGTACGGCGAGGCGCTGGACGTCGGCCCCGGCGGCGCGTTCCTGTCCACGACACCTTCAGCGGGACTCAAGGAATGATCCGTTCGGCACAGCCCTTGGTGGCGCGTCGACCCTGCCGCAAAGGGGCACGATGATGACTGCATTGACCTATGACTCGACGCGAGTGACGAAGGACGTCGAGGGGCTCGAGTTCGCCTATCACGAGGCGGGCGAGGGTGAGCCGCTGATCTTGCTGCACGGGTCGGGGCCCGGTGTCAGCGCCTGGGCGAACTACCGGTACAACCTGCCGGTGTTCGCCGAGCGATTCCGGACGATCATGCCCGACCTGCCAGGTTTCGGCGGCACGCAGCTTCCCGAAATCGACGAGATGTACTTCGTCGTCGCGGCTCGCTGGATCGCGCGGCTGATGGACCATCTGGGCATCGAGTCGGCCGGCTTCATCGGCAACTCGATGGGCGGCGCCGTCGCTGCGGAGCTGGCAGCGCTGGAACCCGGCCGGGTGCGACGGTTGGTCACCATGGGTGGCGGTGGGCTGTCGGTGGCTACGTTCGCGCCGGACCCCAGTGAGGGTTTCAAACGACTGTTCGCCTTCATCGCCGATCCGACCCGGGAGGGCATGGTCGAGTGGCTGAAGGCGATGCTGTACGACCACAGCATCATCACCGATGAACTCGTCGACGAACGCATGCGCGCGGTAGCGGCCGATGGAGCGATGGACCGAGCCAAAGCGATATTCGGCTCGTTGCTCAACCCGAAGCTGCAGGCGACATACACCCCGCTGTGGACCCGGGCCGCGACCTTCACCACCCCGACCCTGATGCTGTGGGGTCGCGACGATCGCATGCTCCCCTACGACGGGGCCCACTTCGCGAACCGGATGGTGCCCGACATCGAGTTGCACACCTTCGCCCGCTGCGGGCACTGGGTGCAGGTGGAGCGCAAAGCCGATTTCGAGCGGGTCGCAACGGAATTCCTGACCCGGGAGACGCCTGTCGCGCAGGCGTGATGCACCGCGCACGCTCTTCCCGATCAGCGGAGAGCGCGGCGTGGTCGATTGGACAAAGAAATGACAATGAGCGAATTCTGCCGCCACAGCGGCAATTTCCCCAAAGTATGTAGGAGGTGCTCGACGTGGCGCACGAAGTAGTCGACCGCATCGAGGAGTTCGGGCCGGAACTGGCCGGACTCGCCGAGGAGAACGAGAAGCTCGGCAAGCTGAGCGACAGGAGCGTCGAGCTGCTCAAGTCGGCCGGCGTGATCCGCCTCCTGCAGCCCAAGGAGTACGGCGGCTACACCGCGCATCCGCGGGACTTCGCGGAAGCGGTGATGGCGGTCGCCCGCTATGACGGGGCAGCCGGTTGGGTGTGCGGTGTGGTCGGCGTCCACCCGTGGGAGCTGGCTCAGATGGATCCCCGTCTGGCACAGGAGGTTTGGGGCACGAACCCGGACGCCTGGATCGCCTCGCCCTATATGCCGAACGGTATCGCGGATCCGGTAGCGGGTGGATACAAGCTGAGCGGGCGTTGGCCGTTCTCGTCGGGATCGGACCACTGCGAGTGGAACTTCCTCGGCGCGCTGCTCGGCGACGGCAAGGGTAAGCCCGCGCAGCCGATCAACGTGCTGCACGTGGTGCTGCCGCGGTCGGACGCGCCCGTTCTCGACGACACCTGGGACGTGATCGGCCTGTCGGGCACCGGCAGCAAGGATGTCGTCGTCAGCGAGGCGTTCCTTCCTGAGCATCGGGTGATCAACCAGTCCGATGTCCAGGCCGGGGCCGCCGCTGAACGCATCGGGCTCACCGAGACCCTGTACAAACTGCCCTTCGCGGCGATGTTCCCGCTCGGCATCACCGCGGCGGTCATCGGGATCTGCGAGGGTGCGCTGGCGCTGCACCTGAGCCAGCAGCGCGATCGGGTCGCCGTGACGGGCGTGCAGGTGAAGGACGATCCGTATGTTCTCTACGCCGCCGGTGAAGCGGCCTCGGAGATCAATGCGGCCCGGGTGCAGCTGATCGACGGCATCAGCCGGCTCTACGACAAGCTCGAGTCCGGTGCGCCCGCGAGCATCGAGGACCGGTCCAATGTCCGCCGCAATCAGGTTCGCTGTGCCTGGCGGGCGGTGTCGGCCCTGGACGAGATCTTCGCGCGCTCGGGCGGCAACGCGATCCGGCGGGACAACCCGCTGCAGCGGATGTGGCGGGACGCGCACGCGGGACTCTCGCACATGATCCACGTTCCCGGCGTCGCCTATCACGCGAATGCCTTGGCCGCCATGGGCCTGGAGTTGCCGCCGCCGATGCAGGTCCTGATCTAGGAGGTGGGTCGGATGGGCGACATCCGTTCGTCGGAGAATGGGGACGGTGGGGCTGCGCAGGATGCGATCACCGGGCGTCGGTTCCGCGATGTGCTCGGCCACTTTCCTACGAGCGTGGTCGCGATCACCACCATGCAGGACGATCGAGAACCGCACGGCATGGTCGTCGGCACCTTCACCTCGGTCTCCCTCGAACCGCCGCTCGTGTCCTTCCTGGCGGACCGCTCGTCCAGCACCCTGCAACGGATCCGAGCCGCCGAGCGCTTCTGTGCCAACGCGCTCGCCGGCGACCAGGAACACGTGTCGCGGCGGATGGCGACCAGGGGATCCGACCGGTTCGACGGCGTGACCTGGGAACCGTCGCCGCTGGGCAACCCACTGCTCGAAGGAATAGTCGCGTGGGTCGACTGCACGATCGAGCAAGCCGTGGAGATCGGTGACCACGTTCTGGTCATCGGGCGGGTGCACGATCTTCGCGCCGAGACCGTGAAGACCCCGCTGCTGTTCTTCCGCGGTGGGTACGGCGACTACCTTTCGACCGCGACCCTGTTGCTGGACCGGCTCGTCGGCTGGTAGCAACCTGGCGAACCCCCGGCCGAGCGCCGTGCGTCTCGGTCCGGGGGTACGTGATCGCGCGCGCTCGTCAGGGCGCACGATTAGTCGTATGGACGATGATGTGGCCGCGGCGGTTCGGGGGCTGCTGCCAGGATTGGCCGAACGGGCGCCGGGTGTCGATGTGGCCGGGGAAATATCGGGTTCGACGATGACCGAGCTGATCGACGTGGGCGTCTTCCGGATGTTGCAACCGAAGTGGTGCGGCGGGCTGGAGACCGATCCGATTCGGTTCTACGACGTCGTCCGGGCCATCGCGGGTGTCTGCGGCTCCACCGGGTGGGTGGCCTCGGTACTCGGAGTACACCCATGGCACGTGGCGCTTTTCGATGAGCGCGCACAACAGGATGTGTGGTCCGCTCGCGCCGACACGCTGATCTGTTCGTCGTACGCGCCGGTCGGAAGATTGGTTCCGGTCGAAGGCGGGTACGAGCTCAGCGGACACTGGCGCTCGGCTTCCGGATGCACGCATGCGTCGTGGGCGTTGCTCAGTGGCGTCGTCATGGCCGACCACGGACAGCCGGTGGAGATCGCCACCGCATTGGTGCCGCGTGCGGACTACCGCATCGAGAACGTCTGGGATGTCGTCGGTTTGCGTGGCACCGGCAGCGACGACCTGCATGCCGATCGGGTGTTCGTCCCGGAGTATCGGACATTGCGGAATTACGATGTCGCACTCCGGCGCGGACCGGGGCAGAAGCTGAACTCCGGCCCGCTCTATCGGTTGCCGTTCGGCACGATGTTCAGCTACGCGATGACCGCGCCGATCATCGGTCTGGCCGAAGGCTGCCTGGAGACGTTCTTGGCGCGCATGCGTGATCGCAACCGGCTCAGTTTCGGTGGGGGCAGTCTCACCTCCGACCAGTTCACCCAGGTCGCGGCCGCCCGCGCCGCGTCGGAGGTGGACGCGGCCGCCTTGCAGCTGGTTCGCAACATCCGCGACCTGTACGAATGTGCGCGTCGGCGCGAGGACATCCCGATGGAGCTGCGGTTGCGTGCCCGTCGGGATCAGGTGTGCGGCACGGAGCGTTCGGTGCGGGCGATCGATCTGGTTTTCGCGGCCGCGGGCGGGATGGCGCGGCGCAGTGGCGACCCGATCGAGCGGGCCTGGCGTGACGCCCATACCGGCAGTGCGCACGCGGCAAACGATGTCGAATCCTCGTTGGCATTGGTCGGCAGGGGGGCGTTCGGGTTGTACGTCGACGACACGTTGGTCTGACTCGGTTCGGACGAGTCCGGAAACCATCTGTTGATTGTACTGACCGATTGTTCTAATATTCGCTTGTGCTGCACGGCACAACCGAGGCAATCGGGAGTCACAGATGAGTTTTGCGGAGCCCCCGGCTCGGGTGCTGGTGGTGGGCGCCTCGGCGTCCGGTCTGTCCACGGTCGAGGCCCTGCGACGCAAGAAGTACGCGGGCACGATCACGGTGCTCGGCGATGAACCGCACGCGCCCTATGACCGCCCGCCGCTGTCCAAGCAGGTGCTCTCCGGTGCGTGGGAGCCGGAAAAGGCCACGCTGCGCACGCAGGAGACGCTGGTGGCGCTGGATGCCGAGTTCGTGCTGGGCGACCCGGCGATCGCGCTGGCTGCCGCGACCCGGACCGTGCGCACCGAATCCGGCCGTGAGCTGCGGGCGGACGCGATCGTGATCGCCACCGGCGTGCGGGCGCGGCGGTGGCCCGGGCAAGCGGACCTGGCCGGGGTGCACGTGCTGCGCGCGCTCGACGATGCGCTGGCTCTGCGAGCCGATCTGCTGCGCTGTTCGCGGCTGGTCGTCGTCGGCGAGGGCGTGCTCGGTGCCGAGATCGCGGCCACCGCGCGCACGCTCGGCCTGGACGTGACCATGACCGGCCCGCAGCCGGCGCCGATGGCCCTACAGGTCGGCGCGCTGGTATCGAATCAGCTGGCGCAACTACACACCGAGCGCGGGGTGCGGTTGCGTCTCGGCACCGGCGTCCGGAACCTGGTCGGCGCGGACGGTCGGGTGACCGGTGTGGAACTGGGCACGGGCGAGGTGCTACCCGCCGATGTGGTGGTGGTCGCGATCGGCGCGATACCGGCCACCGGATGGTTGGAAGGCAGTGGACTGCTCCTCGACAACGGTGTGGTGTGCGATTCCCGGTGCCGCGCGGCCGAGGGCATCTACGCGGTCGGTGATGTGGCCCGATGGCAGCACGAGCATTTCGGCGGGCTCATCCGCCTGGAGAACCGGACGAACGCCACCGAGCAGTCCGCGGCCGTCGCCGCGGTGCTCCTCGGCGAAGACCAGCCGTACGCTCCGGTGCCGTATTTCTGGACCGATCAGTTCGGCGCGAAGCTCATGGTGCACGGCGTGATCCGCACCGATGCCGAGGTCGACATCGTCGAGGGTGACGTGGCGGATCGGCGCTTCGTCGCGCGCTATCGCAGCGACGGTGTCGTCACCGGAGTCCTCGGCTGGAATATGCCCAAACAGGTTCGCCTGCACCGGCAACAAGTCGTCGATGGGCTCACAGCCCCGAGCGCCATCCACTGAACGATCAGGAGATCCCATGAAGGTTGTCGTCGATGAAGAAAAGTGCGTGGCGGCCGGTCAGTGCGTCGCCGCGTCGATGGAGGTGTTCGACCAGCGTGACGAAGACGGCATCGTCGTGTTGCTGAACGAATACCCGTCCGCGGAACTGGCCGACGACGTCCGCAACGCGGCGGCCGTATGCCCGGCGATGGCGATTCGTATCGAGGAATGAGCGTGCGGTCATCCGCATCGCGAGCAAATTTCGACTAGAGGAAAGCCGACCATGACGGACTCTGTGGCCACCGCGGCCGACCACAACCTGGACATCCCCGAATATCCGACTCCCCGGGACGGCAAGTGCCCGTTCCTCCCATCGCCCGAGCTGCGTGAACTGCACACCGCAGGAAAGGCGGTGTCGCGCGTGCGGACCTGGGATGGCAACACCCCGTGGCTCATCGCGACGCATGCCGCTCAGCGTGAGATCATGGGCGACCCGCGGGTGAGCTCGAATGACCACCTGCCCGGGTTTCCGTATATGACCCGCGCCATCGCCGAGACGATCCATGACCGGCCGAAGACGATCTTCGATACCGACGGCGCAGAGCACGCGGCATTGCGCCGACTGCTGACGAGTTCGTTCACCCGCGGCCGGATGGAGAAGCTGCGCCCGTCGATCCAGCAGCTCACCGACGAGCTCATCGATAAGATGCTGGCGGGGCCGAACCCGGCCGACCTGATGGAAGCGTTGGCGGTGCCGCTGCCGTCGCTGATGATCTGCGAACTGCTCGGCGTGCCGTATGAGGATCACGAGTTCTTCGAAACCCACGCCAAGATCGCCGTCAATTCGGAATCATCGCCGGAGGACAACGGCGCGGCGAGTGCGGCGCTCGGCGGCTACATCGCCAAACTGATCCAAGCCAAGATGGACGCGCCCGAGGAGGATTTGCTCTCGGACCTGGGCGCGCGCGTCAAGGCGGGTGACGTGGACATGCCCGGGGCCATCATGCTGGGCATCATCATGCTCATCGCCGGTCACGACACCAGCGCGAACATGATCACGATGGCGACCGCGCTGCTACTGCAGAATCCGGAGCAGCTCGCCATCCTGCGCGAAACCGAGGACCGGAAGGTGATCGCCGCCGCGGTCGAGGAATTGCTGCGCTACCTGACCGTCCCGCATCTGCTGCAACGGCGCATCGCCATCGAAGATATCGAGATCGCGGGTCAGACCATCGGCGCGGGGGAGGGCATCATCTCCGCGCTGCCCGCGGCGAACTTCGATCCGGTGGCCTTCCCCGAACCCGAGAAGCTCGATCTCACGCGGGATGCGCGCCATCACCACGCGTTCGGCTGGGGTCCGCACCAGTGCATCGGTCAGCAACTCGCGCGTATCGAGCTCGAGGTGGTGTACGGCACGCTGTTCCGCCGCATCCCGACGCTGCGCCTGGCAACCGAATTCGACCAGCTCAGGTTCAAGAAAGATTCGCTCGCCTACGGCATCTACGAGCTTCCGATCGCCTGGTAGACGACGGCGGCCGCGGCGCACTTCGGCAGGTCGAAGAACGTCGCGGCCAGATCGGTATTGATAAAGGACATCATGGCAACCGAAGTCACCCTGCCCGCTCTCGGTGAGAGTGTCACCGAGGGCACCGTCACCCAGTGGCTCAAATCCGTCGGCGACACCGTCGAGGTCGACGAGCCGCTGCTCGAAGTCTCCACCGACAAAGTCGACACCGAGGTCCCGTCGCCGGTGGCCGGGGTGCTACTGGAGATCAAGGTGGCTCAGGACGAGACGGCGGCGGTGGGTGCCGCGCTCGCGATCATCGGTGCGCCGATCGAGACGTCTCCACCGTCGAGTGGCGTGCCCGCGGCGGAGCCGATAACAGCTCGGATGGCTGCGCGGCCGCCCGAGCCGGAACCGGTTGCGCCGGAGCCTGATTCGGCTCCGGCGTGGACGCCGGTCGGGCCCACCGCGGCGGCGCGCATATTCGCGACGCCGCTCGCTCGCCAGCTCGCCGTGGAGCACGGGGTCGATTTGGCCGGCGTGCGCACCAGTGTGAGTGAGCGAATCCACAAGCGGCACATAGTCGATGCGGCCGCCGCGCAGGCCACCGCCGCGGTGCCGACCGCACCGGCCGTCCAAGCCGCCGCGCCCACGCCCGCCGCGCCGCCCGGCAAGACCGTGCTGTCCCGGTTGCTCGGCAAGACCGAGAAGTTGTCCCGCCTGCGACGCACGATTGCCGCACGGATGGTCGAGTCGCTGCGGGTCTCGGCGCAGCTGACCACGGTAGTCGAGGTCGATGTCACCGAGATCGCCCGGCTGCGCGCCCGCAACAAAGATGCGTTCTACGCGCGCGAGGGCATCAAACTGACGTTCCTGCCGTTCTTCGCCAAGGCCGCGATCGAGGCGTTGAAGGCGTATCCGCAGCTCAACTCCTCACTCGACGCCGACACTGTGACGTATCACGCCGCCGCGCACCTGGGTGTCGCGGTCGACACCGACCGGGGGCTCATCGTCCCGGTCATCCAGGACGCCGGGGATCTATCGATCGCCGGACTGGCCCGCAAAATCGCCGATGTCGCGGATCGCACTCGCACGAACAAGATCTCGCCCGATGAGCTCTCCGGCGCGACGTTCACACTGACGAATACGGGCAGCGTCGGCGCACTGTTCGACACCCCGATCATCAACCAGCCCCAGGTAGCCATCCTCGGTACCGGGGCCGTAGTCAAGCGCGCCGTCGTCGTCACCGATGCCATCGGCAGCGACAGCATCGCGGTCCGATCCATGGTCTACCTTGCACTGACCTACGACCACCGGATCGTCGACGGCGCCGATGCGGCCCGCTTCCTCGTCCACATCAAGCGACGTCTCGAGGGCGCGGCCTTCGAGGACGAATTCGGCTGATCCCGGTCGGCGCTCCGGACCACGGGTCGCCATCTCGCCTCAGCGTCTACGGTCTAATAAAGTAGACTCTTTAGCGGGCTCGGACCTGCCCTCGACCCGGTTCGTGAATCGGGTCGAGGGCAGGAGAGTAGCGCCCGATCGCTAGAGTGCCGCGAGCCCGGCGTCAGCGACGGTCTGGTCTTGTGCACCCGATCCACCGCTGACACCGAGGCCGCCGCCGACTACACCATCACGTGCCAGTGCAGACATATGGGCCTTTTCTCCCTTTACTTTTCGATCGTGCGGGTGGTCCGGTTGGATCCAGGTTGTATCAAGCGGTTACGTAGCCATTGGGATTGAGTACGTACTTGATGGCTGCGCCGGCGTCGAATTCCGCATAGCCGCCCGGTGCGCCCTCCAGTGGTATGGCCTTGGCGTTGACCGCTCTGGAGATCTGTACCTTGTCGTGCAGAATTGCTTGCATGAGTTGCCGGTTGTACTTCATGACCGGGCATTGGCCAGTGGTGAAGGACAGCGATTTTGCCCAGCCGGTACCGAAACTCAGTGACAGCGAACCGATCTTCGCCGCCTCGTCGACGGCCCCCGGATCCCCGGTCACATACAGACCCGGGATGCCTATGGCACCGCCGGCGGCAGTGATGTCCATCAGGGAGTTGAGCACAGTCGCGGGCGCTTCTTCGGCATGAGAGCCGTGCCCTTGGCTGCGCGCTTCGAATCCGACAGCGTCGACAGCGGCGTCCACCTCGGGTACGCCGAGTAGCTGCTCGAGCTGGTCTTCGATTCGTCCGGCGCCCACGTTGATGGTTTCGCAACCGAAGCTGCGCGCCTGTGCGAGCCGATCGTCGTTGAGATCGCCGACGATGACGACTGCGGCGCCGAGCAATTGTGCTCCTGCGGCCGCGGCTAGACCTACCGGACCAGCGCCGGCGATGTACACCGTCGAGCCGACTGTGACACCCGCCGTCACCGCGCCGTGGAAGCCGGTGGGAAAGATGTCCGATAGCATCGTCAGGTCCAGGATCTTCTCCAGGGCCTGCTCGCGATCCGGGAATACCAAGGCGTTCCAGTCGGCGTATGGCACCAGGACGTACTCGGCCTGGCCGCCTACCCAGCCGCCCATATCGACGTAGCCATAGGCACTGCCTGGGCGGTCGGGGTTCACGTTCAGGCAGATCCCCGTTTTGCCCTCTTTGCAGTTGCGGCAGCGGCCACACGAGATATTGAAAGGGACAGAGACGATGTCGCCTACCTTGACGAACTCGACGTCCGGGCCGGCCTCCACCACCTCTCCTGTGATCTCATGGCCCAGCACCAGATCAATCGGTGCGGTGGTGCGTCCGCGCACCATGTGCTGGTCGGAACCACAAATATTGGTGGTCACTGTCTTGAGAATGACGGCGTGCGGTAATTTCCGCCCGATATTCGCCGGGTTTACGCCCGGGCCGTCATGTAATTCGAAAGTCGGATAGTCGATGTCGATTACTTCCACGACACCGGGGCCCTTGTAGGCAACAGCTCTATTTCCTGGCACGTCGAATCCTCTTTCAGTACTGGTCGTTCGGTGGTGCCTCTACCTGGTTCCCCTGAATCCTGACCGACCCCTTCCGGTAGTGGGATCAGTATTCGGCACGGTCGGGACTACCCCGATGGGTAGTCGGAGAGCTTCGGTACCCCTTATAGAGTGGAACCGTGTCGCGATCGAAAAGTGCTAGCGCTGCCAAAACCATCGGCGTGCGGTCGGTCAGGCCGCTGCACGATCTCGGCGACGCGGCGGTATTGCGTGGACTGGTCACAGTACTGACGTCGCCGCTGACCGACATAGTGAAGCAGTTTTCGACCTTCCTGGCGACGCACGTCCCGCATACCGCCATGGTGATCCATACTGCCGATGATGTCGGCCACCCGCTGAAACTGCATGGGTCGCAGTCCGTTATCTCTTGTCTGGTCCTGTCCGAACTCGACGTGATCAGAAGCAGGTTGGTTCCGGGTGGCATCAGACGTGACGTAATCCCGGTGGGCGGACGGGTTCGTCCGGTACTGGCGGCGCTGGCCGAGACCGGCGCATTGCTGTTGGTGGTGTCTCCGGGGGCGCAGCAGTTCGACGAACACGTTCTCTACTTGTGGCAGATCCTCGCTCTTCGTATCCAGCAGGACGCAAGCGAGGCCTCACCGAGTTATCTACGCGGCTCGCGGGCCGCGTCGCGGGTGCGGGGCGAGGCCATCGCCGAATTGGCGGATATCCAGTCGACTACCTTGGAATCGCTACTGGCGGTGCTACGTTCGGACGGCCTCGACGATCGGGTGGCCCGACAGAGTGCAACCAACATGGCCGCCGAAGCGATGGTGAATCTGCGAACCGCGACCGATCGGCAGCGCAAATTCGCTGAAGAACCGGTGACTACCGCGTTCGAACGGTTGCGTGATGACTTGCGACCACTGGTGCGCCATCGCAACGTCGATGTGCAGTTCGTCGAACCGCCGATAGATGGGCGCGCCTTGCCGAGCGAGGTCGCCCATGGCGCCCGTGCGATTGTGCGAGGCGCGATTTCGACCGCGGTAGATCAGCAAGGGGTCACCCGGGTACGGGTGCAATGGGACTGCGATGGCAAGAACTTGCTTATCAACATCCGTGACGACGGCCCCGGCGATCTCACAACCGAAGGCAGTCGGATCCAACCGTTGCGGCAGCGCGTACTTGCCCTCAACGGCGAGCTGAGGCTCCAGGCGGTCGCGGGCTGGGGGTCGGAGATCTCGGTGGTCATGCCGCTGGATCCGCCACCGGTGCGCGGCGAGGACTCCCTGCTCTGGGCACTGGGCCCACGCGAACTCGAAGTGCTCGAACACCTCGCCACCGGTCTGCGCAATCGAGCGATCGCGAATCACCTCGGTATCAGCGAGAACACGGTGAAGTTCCACGTCTCGAAGATTTTTCGAAAGCTCGGAGTCAACTCTCGGGCCGAGGCGACAGCTCTGATGCTCGAAGCCCGAGTACCACTGAAATCAGTTGTCCCGCCGCGTCTTCGGTGAGATTCAAAGTGTGCTCAGGTGCGATCGATCCGTTCCGCGATCTGGGCCGTCTGACGCAGCAGCAGATCCAAGACCAAAGACGCAGCTGACGGTGCCCGCGAGCGGGTTCGGATTTTCAGAGTTCGAGATACTTCGCGATGTCGTCGTAGTTTGCCTGCCATAATGTCCCACCTTGCTTGGAGGCGTTGTGGAACGAGCGGAACCCGAGGATGTTCTGGATCTTCGGAGGCAGCGTCTTCACAAGGTCCAGCGGAACGAGAAAGGCATGAGCCTCTTCGCTTGTGAGCCATCCGATGGTGAAGGACCACGCCATGGCTCGGCGGTAGTTGTCCGTGGTCTTGTTCTCTCCGCCGCCGTGTGCGACCTTGCCATCGATCAGCAGGACGTCACCCTTGTTGAGGAGGGCGGGGATGGTGTTCTCCGGTGTGCCACGATCTTCGTAGTCGTCCCAGTGACTGCTTCCGGGAATGACCCGGGTCGCGCCGTTGTCCTCGGTGAAATCGGATAGGGCAGTGAGAAAGTTGATCGTAACGTTGTATCCGCTGGGTCCGAGGTCACGGAAGATGGGCCAGTTCTCGAGGTCCCGGTGCAGTGGCTGGGGCTTGTTTCCCGGGCCGATCTCGATGACCTGAGCCGCGGTCATCTGATAGCTGTCGGCGACGGGGAGAAGGAACTCGTCGGAGATGGCCAGTATTCGGGGATCCTGGATCATCTCTTCACGGAACGTCGATGAGTGTGTCACCACGTTGGTGAGGCGCTTGGTGTTGGCGCCGTGGAATCCTTCGAAGAGATCGACCTTGTCCGGGGAGCCGGCTTCCAGATCGGTCATGAACGGGTCGATCTCGTCGTTGAACCGTCGCACCTGATCAACCGTGAAGAAGTTGCTGAGGATTACTCCACCGTCACGTTCGACGATCGATTTGATCTCAGCAGGGCTGGTGTCAGCGGGAACTCGCTGAATCGTTGCAGTCGGTGTGGACGTCGTCGTGTCGGTCATCGGAGACTCCAAGGTCGGCGGATCTGTAACGGGATGTCGAAGGTGGGCCTGTCAAGCACGGCAATGTCTGATCAAAGGACCAGATCATATGACCAACTTATTACTTGCAGAGAAGCCGAGTCAAGGGCGAATGTGAACTGTTTCGAAGTCCGAGCTGCGCAGCGCACCTTTGCACGCGACGGCGCTGATCGGGAAATCCGCCCATCGTCCGCACGCTGGCGGCTGCGTCGACGACAGCAGACGAAGGATGTGGTTGCGACGAAGGCGAGGTCCCGACTAGGAGGATCTGACCACGACTTTGCCGAGTTTGTCTCCGCTGAAAAGGGATTGGAACGCGGGAACAGATGTGGAGACGGTCATGAGGTGTGCTTCGAATCCGATCGTGCTGCGGAGCAATTGATCTCGGCGGCGTGGTCGGCCCATCGAGTGTGCGCGGTCCGGTTGGTCATCCCGTTGTCCCGGTCAGGTCGTCGTGACCTGACCGGGACAACAGGAGTGGGAGGCGAGATAGTTGTCAGGCGACTTCCTGGCGACCGATCCGTGCGTAGGTGTCCGGGCGCTGCTTCCGGAGCACGAGTGCGTAGCCGATGCCTAGGAGGAGTGCGGCGATGAAGACCGCGATCAACAGGTTTGCGGCAGTTTGTGATCCACCGACGAGGAAAGCGGCGTTCTTGGTGGCGAGGACGAGTGCGACCGCGAATCCGACGCCGCTGAGCAGGGGCGCGACGGTGGTCTTCCAGGCGCCGATACCGTGGTCCGCATGCTTGCGGAAGTACAGGGGAATCGAGACGCTGGTGAGCAGGAGCAGGACGATCAACGCGTAGAGGGCGATTCCTGCCAGTTTGGCGTAGAGCGCGTTACCGTCCGCGCCGATGACCAGTACGGCGATCAGGAACACGACTGCGATCACGCTGGTTGCGAATGACGCGATGTGCGGAGACCCGTGCGTCGGGTGCACCGCGGCAAGCTTGCGGGGGAACACTCGATCCCGGCCCATCGAGAAGAGGTAGCGGGCGATGATGTTGTGCATGGCCAGTACCGCGGCGAAGATGCTGGTACACAGGAGCACCTGGGTGATGTCGAGTGCGGTCTTACCGAGGTAGTGGTCGATCGACGAGAGCACGGAGCCGACTGGATCGGTCGCGGTCGCGTCGACAACCGAGCTGGGACCGATTCCGATGATGATTGCGAACGACGTTACCGAATACAGGACCGCGACGACGGCGATGACGATGTAGGTGGCGCGGGGAATGGTCTTTTCGGGGTTCCGTGCTTCTTCGCGGAAGATAGCTGTTGCTTCGAATCCGGAGAACATTCCGATGCAGTAGAGCACAGCCAGACCGACCGAACCACCGAGAATGTAGTGCAGTTGCAAGGGAGCGGAGGTGTAGCCTTCGCTACCACCTTGTGCGAAGACGACGGCGTTGTAGAGGACGATGATAACGACTTCGAGACACATTGCGACAGTGAGGATCCGCGCGGACAGGGTGATTCTGAAGAACCCGAGAACGCCCACTACTGCGATCAGGATCACGTTATAGATCCACCAGTCGATGAGCGGACCCTTGAAGACTTGTTGTACGAGGCTGCTGATGGAGTTGGCGGCGTAGATCAAGCTCGACACGTACAGAAACACGTAGCAAATCAGAGCCAGAAACGCTGCTCCGAGGCCCATTGGTCGCCCCAGTCCGGCGGTGATGTAGGCGTAGAAGGCGCCCGGATTGGGTAGGTGCCTGCTCATGGCCGTGAAGCCAACTGCGAATACGAGCACGACCAGCCCTGCGGCCAGCAACGTGAGCGGGGCGCCGAGTCCGTTGGCGTAGCCGATGATGACAGTGAGGTAGCCGGCGAAGACGGCGAGCGGTGCGTTGAAGGCGAGGACCGTGAAGACGATGTCGAAGGTGGTCATCGCCCCCTTCAGTTCGCCGGAGTTCGAGTTGTCGGCGGCACCGGCGGTGGGAATATCCGGTCGTACCTGGGGTGTCGAGGTCATTGCAGTGTCCTTGCGTGAAGGTCTGAGTGGGCTGGGATTCAAGCGAGTGGCGTTGGATATTCGGGAGTTGCCTCGCCGGTGGGAGTCGCGATCAGCGTTCTGCCTGGGCTGTCAGGATTTGTGCGGACAGTGCCCCCTGACCGTGTCCGGCGGCGTACGCCCGCTCCAGGTTGTCGATTGCTGCGCTCAGCAGGTGGGCCCGTTCGCCGGAGCCGACCATGGATTTGTTGATGGTGCGCAACGCCACGAGATACGTCTCGAGAGTTGCCTGGTCGGTGGTGTGAGAACGCGCCTGAACGTCGTCGATCGCAACATGGAGTTCCTGGGAGAGGAGATCGAGCCAGTACGGCAAGGTCCGTTTGATCTCGTCGAGATCGACGCCGGCCGAACGGGCGTAGGACAATCCCTCGAGAAAAGCCCCGATGGAAACGGTGTGGAAGGTGGCAGTCATGGCGGCGTCGATGACGTTCGCAGCGGAAGGCTCCGACCCGACGAAGGTCGCCGCACCGGCCAATGCGGTCAGCAGTGTCTTGTATCGAGTCCATGCCGGGAGACTGCCAGCGTAGTAGAACAGTGTGGACGGTTTGCCGATCTGACCCGGATAGGCGGCGATGATGCCGTCGAGATACGTGCCGCCCACGTCGTCGACCCAGGCGCCGAATGCGCTCGCCTCGGCCGCCGAACCTGTCACCAGATTGATAATTGTCTTGCCGCGCAGCAACTCCGAGGACTCGTCGAGAATTTGGCGGGCTGCTGCGTAGTCCAGCACCATCAAGATGACCACATCGCTGACTCGGACGGCGTCGGCCGCGGTGTCGGCGATCTGAGCCCCGAGATCGCGCAACGATTCGCACCGGCCGGCGGTGCGATTCCATACCGCTACCGGGTAGCGATTGTTCAGCAAGGCTCGCGCGACGGCGCTGCCCATCAGGCCGGTACCGATGACTGCGACGTGTGAGGGCCGGTTCGGCGTGATGTCGGCGGGAGGTTCCGCAAGGGGCATGATCGGCTCTTTCGTGGTCGGTACGTCGTCGATCCGGTGGCCGCTCGTCCTGGTACTCGTTCGTGGGAGCGGTCGGGAAGCGCTGAGGCGGTCGGAAGACTTAGTCATTTGAACGGAAGTAGTGACAGTGTTGCCTCGACACGGTGTGACGTCAAGCACTGAAACGTAGTCTTTACACGCGTGAGTGATAAAACGTCGAGCTCTCGGTGCATCTGGACACGCTTGGCGTGGGCGCCGTGATCTCGACGTAGCGGGCGTTCCCCCCGATGTCGCCTGTCGCTCCTCTGTTGCGCGCCGCGACATCGCCATGCATTGATCCTGATCAATTGGTCAACACCGACTATCAGGCTGAGCTCGACTGGGCCGCCCCTGTCGACGGACCGGTCAGCAACCTGACCGCAATCGTGGGGCCGCTGCTGGTGTCAGACATCGGCTGCGGCGGAACGGTCAGTTTCGGAAGGCACGAAGGTCATGGCCCGACGAGGTAAGCAGGGATACTGTGGCTTATGCCCGCTGGGTAGTTTGTGAGTAGCCGATGGTCCAGATCGATCCGTTCGAGACGCAACGTGACGGTGGTGTTGACGTCGTCACGGAGCTGAACGCTGCCGGTTTCGCCGACGCCGAGGAGATCGGACGGGGCGGTTTCGGGCAGGTGTATCGGTGTACCCAACTCGCCGTGGACCGCACGGTTGCAGTGAAGGTCCTGACCGGCGAGCTCGATGAAAACCGGGGGCGTTTCCTTCGCGAACAGCGGGCAATGGGGCGGCTGACCGGGCATCCGAATATCGTCGATGTCCTCGAAGTCGGTGAGACCGCAACCGGTCACCCGTACCTGGTGATGCCATACCAAGCCCGCGGCTCCCTCGATGCGCGTATCCGCCGCGACGGCCCCTTGCCACTGCCCCAAGTTCTGCATCTGGGGGTGAAGATCGCTGGCGCGCTGGAAACGGCGCACCGCGCTGACGTTCTGCACCGCGACATCAAGCCAGGAAATATCCTGCTCACCGATTACGACGAACCCGCAATGACAGACTTTGGGATCGCCCACATCGCCGGTGGCTTCGAGACATCGACCGGCACGATCACCGGTTCGCCGGCATTCACCGCACCCGAGGTGCTGAATGGGGCCGCCTCGAGCCGAGCCTCCGATGTCTACGGACTGGGAGCCACGCTGTTCTGCGCCCTGACCGGGCACGCGGCCTTCGAGCGCCGCAGCGGCGAACAAGTTGTCGCACAGTTCCTGCGGATGACCGAGCAACCTGTCCCGAACCTACGGGAGCAGGGAATCCCGGAGGACGTGTGCGCGGTAATCGAGACGGCGATGTCGCGCGAACCGTCCAACCGTCCCACCGCTGAGATGGTGGGTGAGCAACTGCGACAGGTGGAGCGTCATCATGGTTACGCGGTCGACGAGATGGCAATGCGGACCGAACCGGGAGCCGAATATGCGCCGGTCCTGCCGTCTGTGACTGCAGCGGGGCAGGCTGTCGGGAACCTGCCGCTCGAGCTGACCAGTTTTGTCGATCGGCGCGTTCAGGTGGCCGAGGTCAAGGCCTTGCTGGCAGGGTCACGTCTGGTGACCTTGACCGGGATTGGTGGCGTCGGCAAGTCCCGACTCGCGCTGCGAGTCGCCCGCACGGTCAAGCGTGACTTCACCGACGGCGTGTGGCTGGTCGAGTTGGGTGATTTGCGCGATACGACTTTATTGGCCGACGTGGTAGCCGTCGCACTCGGTCTACGAAACCGGGGTGCCGGACCGACGCTGGAGGTCCTCGTCGGATACCTGTCCGCGCGCGATCTGCTGCTGGTGCTGGACAACTGCGAGCATATGATCGAGGCGACCACGCAACTGGCCGAGTCGCTACTGCGGGCGTGCCCGCAGGTGCGGATTCTGGCGACCAGCCGCGAGGCGCTGATCGGCGGCGGCGAGTCGGTGTTCACAGTGCCCCCACTGGGAACTTCCGATCCAACGAGCAAGCTGGCCCCGCGGGCGGCTCGCGACGACGCGGTGACCTTGTTCGTCGAACGAGCGACCACGGCCGTGCCGGGCTTCGAAGTAACCGATCACAACGTAGACAATGTCACCCGGATTTGCGCCCGGCTGGACGGATTACCGCTGGCGATCGAACTTGCCGCAGCCCGACTACGGACAATGTCACCCGAACAGATCCTGTCCCGGCTCGACGACCGATTCGCCTTACTGACACGCGGGAGCCGAAGTGCCCCGAAACGGCAGCAAACCCTGCAATGGTGTATCGGCTGGAGCTATGACCTGTGCACCACGGTCGAGCAGCGATTGTGGAACCAGCTCTCGGTATTCGCCAGCGGGTTCGAGCTCGACGCCGCCGAACAGGTATGCGGCACCGGGCTGAACGAGGCAGGATTGCTCGATGCCTTGTCCGCGCTAGTCGACAAGTCGATCCTGATCCGCGAAGACACTGACGGCACCGTACGCTTCCGTATGCTCGAGACTCTTCAGGAGTTCGGTAGGCAAAAAGCCGAGGATGACGATGAATATCCGGAATTGGCTCGGCGGCATCGGGATTGGTGCCAACGGATGGCATTGCAAGCAGAGAAAGAATCGATCGGCCCACACCAGCTGCAGTGGATCGCCCGCCTGGAACGAGAATTGCCGAACCTGAGGAAAGCGCTGGACTTCAGGCTGTCCGAGGCGGACGAGAGCGCATTGCGAATCACTGCTGCCCTTTACTTGTTCTGGACCCTGCGCGGACGGCTCAGCGAGGGAGGCCGATGGCTCGAACGCGCACTCACCCACACCACAAGCAGCCAGAGCGCCAACCGGGCCAAAGCACTCTGCGTAGCCGGTGAGATGGCAGCGATGCAGGGTGATTTGTCAGCCACCACCGACTATGTGGCGCAACTGCAGGCCTTGGCCGGGCAGACAGCGGACCCCAGGGTCAGAGCATTCCTTGCGCAAGCCGAGGGTACAGAGGCCGTAACCACGGCGGACGGTGATCTGGCCCGCGCCGGCAACAACCTAGCCGAGGCGGCCGGAGTATTCGAAGCATGTGGCGACGTCATATTCCAGCTGGATGCCCTGGTCTTGCTCGCTTGGGCTTATGCGCTAGGAGGGGATGCTGCGCAGGCTCTCGTGTGCATCAAGAAGGCGGTTGCCATTACCGAATCTTCCGGAGAAACCTTGCTTCGGTCGTATGCGATGTGGGCAATGGGATTCGCGGAGTGGCGAGTGGGGCAGCCCGACCGTGCCATGCAGTCATTGAAGGAGGGTATCCGGTTGTCCAGCCGGGTTGCAGACCCGCTCGTAACCGCGGCATGTTCGGAGACGCTGGCCTGGCTCGCAGACGAGCAGAACGATGCTCGGCGCGCAGCTGTCTTGATGGGTGCCGCCGACTCGCTCGGCAATATTGCCGGCAGCTCCGCCTTCATGTTTCGCAAACTGCTTACCTATCGTGAGGAGTGTGCCCGGAACTGCTACAAAGCGCTCGGAAAACGAGTGTTCGACGCGGCCCGTCAGGAGGGTGCCTCGATGAGTCTTGATGCTACGGTGGGCTTCGCTCTCGGCGATGAATCGGTAGCCCCGCGGGCTGGTCGTCCGGCTGGGAATTTGACCAAGCGTGAGCGTCAGGTCGCTGATCTCGTTGCTCTAGGTCTGACCAACAATGGGATCGCCGCCCGGCTGGTGATTTCGCCACGCACCGCAGAGGGGCACGTCGAACATATCCTGGCCAAGCTGGGATTCACCTCGCGCGCACAAATCGCGGCGTGGGCCGCCACGAAATCCGGACACTGATACTGTCGGCGACTTTGCCACGCATCAGGTCGGAGTGGTTACGGGTCGAGGAACAATCGCTCGTTCGGTAGGCGGGCTTCCGGCAGGCATTCGTCTCTACTATGAAAAATGAATTCAATTGCGCACCATCGCTTTCGCTGCCAATCGCAGATCAAGTTGTACGCCGCAGTTGCAGTGGCTGATAGTCGAAGGCGGCGACGATATCGGAACCGATCGGGTCTCGCCGGTATCGGCCCCCGCGCGGCTCACCGACTTTGCCGGACTGGCACCGGCGTTCATCGATGTCGGTGAACTCGACATATTTCGAGACGAATGCCTTCAGTACGCGCGCCACCTCGGACTGGCAGGTGTCTCCACCGAACTTCATATTCGATCCGGTGATTCACACGACTTCGACGTCCTGGGGGTCGGCGACCTGTCCGCGCGTTCACACGCGGATCGTCACCGCATCATCAAATCCCTGTATGCATGGCGGGCCGCTAACCACTCCTGGTGGCGGAGCAGCCGACGAGGCCGACGACAGCCGCAGCTGCCGAGCGAAGAAGCCCGAGGCGCCCCCGTAGTCCCACTAGACTTGGTCAGTTGAACGAGACTGTGCGGTCGTTGCCCGTTCGTACGTGTGACGCGCCACGCATGCGAACGGAAGATTTGCCCCGGAGGACGTGCCGCTGGCAGGCGATGACCTCCGGGCCTTCGGTTCTGCTATCTTTAGAGCATCGAAGCTAGAGTGTTCTAGTCTTATGACTAAGACAGAATGGGGAGTCTCTCATGGCGCGGGTGCCCGCAGAGCAACGGCGGCAGGACTTCATCGAGGCAGCGGTGCGTGTGATCGCCGAGCAGGGCATGGATAGGGCCACGACCCGTAAAATTGCCGAGGCGGCGGAGGCTCCTCTCGCCACGCTGCACTACTGCTTCCATACCAAAGAGCAACTATTCTTCGCGGTGTTCGAACATATGTCCGCGGACATACTGAAAGGCCAGGCCGAGGCCATCAAGGGCCACGGGGATTTGGCCGTCACCGCCGCCCGCATTGTCCGGGCGACTATGGAGTGGTCGACGCGTCATCCCAACTATGCGCGGGTGCAGTTCGACCTCTTATTGTGGGGTCTTCGGCGCGACGGCAAGGATGTGGAGTGGGCAAACCGGGTATACGCCCACTTCATCGAGGGGTACTTGCGCATACTGCGGGCATCGGTGGGAGTCAACGACGACCCGTCCATGGTCGAGCCGCTGGCACGCGTGGTGCTGAGCATCATCGACGGCCTTACGCTGCAGTGGGTCAGCGACCCGAACGACGCACGACTTCAAGGTGACGTCGAGCTCGCGTGCGCCATGATCTCGACCTATGTGAGTGCTTCTCGGGGAGCCGCCCAATCGGTTGCCGCGCAGGTGCGTTCTGCCGTGAGCTAAGGCTTGCGGTCTTTGGGGCGATAGGGGAGCGCCCCGGCGTGATGCTCACCAGGATCTCTTGGTCGCGTCGCCCGATCGAGTTCCGGATTTCGGTCTGAATCGGAATGATGATTACTTTCGCGCTCATATTCGAGCGCCCAGTGTGCGTAGTCCTTTACCGAGACTGCACGATGTCGCCACCGCTCGTTCAACGGCGACAAACTGAATGGTATTCAGACCATTGGCGCGGCTGCGCGTAGGTCACAAGGCGTCGGCGCGCTGGTGCACTCCAGGGCGCTCGTTCCGGCGAGCCGCAACGAGCTGCGGCGGCGAGATCGACCTTTCGTCTGCGCAGCCGTGTGCCTCGAGCTTCGGACACCCTGCACACCCTTCTGAAGATCGCCGACATGCCCGTCTACTTGAAAAATCCGCGCCAGCGATTGACATCCAGAGGTTCGACCCGCACGATGATCATATGATCCAGTCAAACGCTCAGGATTGATCTAGCGCCTGTGATGCGGCCGGCCTGGAAACAGTACGAGGAGATGATCGTCATGACCGAAGTAGACCAGTCCGTCCTCGGTGTCGTCATCGAGGACGATGCGACACCGTTCGTGCGCGCAGTGGCACGCGCGATTCGATCGGCTCTCCGGCAGGGCACACAGATACCGGCCGGACCGCCCAAGGGCGAACGGACCGTGGTGATTTCGGCAAAGGGAGACCCTCAGACAGCGACCTGCGTTCTGGCGGACGGCCGTATCGAGATCAGTCACGGCGCCGCTATTGCGGCCACGGCCACAGCCATGGTCGACGTCTACGATCTGGCCGTCGATGTCGAGGCATCCACCGGTGACGAACAACTCATCAACGACATTGCCGCATTGGTGAATCCGACGTCGTCGATGGATTGGAAGACCGCTGCGCACGAATTCTGGTCTCGCACAGCCGAATCGCCCGGAATGCCGCACGAGCTGATCCTCGAATCCATCGCGACCAACGAGCGTCTGGTGCTGGGTTCGGGCCTCCCGACGTACCGACTGGTGGCCACCGAGGACGATCTGTCCCGCTTGTGCACGGGCACTGTCGGACTGCTCGAAGCATTGGGCGCCGGCGCCGTCGCTATTCAGGGAACACTTCCGCAGTTGTCGGTCATGACCGGCGCTTTCAACAAGATGAGGTTCGATGTCTGACTTCGTCGCCGCCTGGCTGGCCGACCACAACATCCGCGAAGTCCGGGTCGAGGGAACCAACCTCGAAGGCTCCTTCATCGGCAAGTTCGTCTCACCCGCGAAATTCCTGTCCGGCTTGACGTCCGGGTTCGCATTTGCCGATGTCGCGTTCGGTTTGGACATGTCCAACAACCCCCAATTCGGATTTGCCATGCCCGACTGGCGCGGGGACCTCCTCGACATCTACCTGCACGTCGACACCGACACACTGATCGAGTGGTCACCGGGGCGTGCATCGGTCATCGGTGATTTCCGTAAACCCACCGGAGAATCCATCTCGGCCTGTCCGCGAGCGGCGTTGCGCCGCATGACTCAGGACCTCAGCGGCCTCGGCTACGACGTGAAATCCGCCGTAGAGATCGAAGCCACCCTGTTCGAAGAATCGATTCACGAGGCCCGGGCCAAAGGTTACCGTGATCTCACTCCCCTCGGCGGCACGGCAGGGTCGTGCTACCACCTGGCCAAGTCGCAGGACTGGAGTGATTACATGCGCGCGGTAATCGACCGGCTCGACGCCGTGGGAATTCCGTGGGAGGCCTACAACGACGAAGCGGCTGCCGGGCAAATCGAGTTCAACATAGCGCCCTCGGACCCGGTTTCGACTGCCGACTACTGGGCGCGGACCCGGCAGATCATGCGCGAAACCGCATTCGCCATGGGCCGAAGCGTGACGTTCATGGCGAAGTACTCGAACGAATACGGGCAGGCATCGCATCTCAACGTCTCGCTCGAGCGCGACGGTCACAACGCCTTCTATGCGGAGAACGGTCCGTCGCCGGTGATGGACGAGTTCATCGGGGGAGTCATGGCCACCCTCGTGCCCGCGACATCGTTCGCATTGCCGATGATCACCTCGTATCGACGTCTCGTCGATCTCGACGGTCCACCCACTACCGCGACGTGGGGCATCGCCAACAAGACCGCCGCGGTCCGCGCGGTCGTCGGCCACCAGAAGCAGGCACGCATCGAATACCGCACCCCTGGCGCAGATTCGAACGTCTACCTCGTTCTGGCCGTAATCCTTGCCGGGGGAATCGCCGGGATCAAGAACAAGATCGCCGCACCGGAGCCGTTCCGGGACATGGCTTGGTGCTTGCCCGATGGAGTAGAGCGGTTGCCCGACACCCTGAGCAAAGCGATTTCGGCACTGAAAAAGGACACCCTCCTCGCGGACGTTCTGGGCCAGGATCTCATCGATTACTGGATCGGTACCCGCGAGTGGGAATGGCTCCAATTCCACACCGGCGGCGGCGAACCCGACGTTGGCGTCACCCAATGGGAATCCGACCGCTACTTCGAGCTCCCATGAGCACGTCGATTCGCGCCGCCGTACTCAACCGGGCGCCCGGGCAACTCGACTTCGAGGACCTCGAACTCGACGGCCCGGGCCCGGACGAGGTCCTCGTCGGAATCGTCAATGCCGGCCTCTGCCACTCCGACCTGCACGAGATCGACGGCACATTCGAGACCGAGCCGCCGATCCTGCTCGGACACGAAGCGGCCGGAATCGTCGAAATGGTCGGTGACAACGTCCGCGACATCAAGGTCGGCGATCACGTCGTGAGCTGTCTGTCCGTGTTCTGTGGGCAATGCCGATACTGCACGAGCGGGCATCTTTCGCTGTGCGTAAACCGCCACGAACTTTCGCATTCGCGTCCTCGCCCTCGTCTGCTCAACAGCGCCGGTCACCCGGTCCGCCCGACAGCAGGAATCGGGGCCTTCGCCGAGGCAATGACCGTGCACCGCAACGCAGTAGCTGTCATCCCCGAAGACGTTCCCTTCGCCACCGCCAGCATTCTCGGTTGCGCCGTCACCACAGGGCTGGGCGCGGTCTTCCGCTCGGCACGCGTACAGCCCGGCTCGACAGTCGCTGTGATCGGCACCGGTGGAGTGGGGATGATGGCGATTCAGGGCGCGCGGATCGCCGGAGCCAGCAAGGTCATCGCGATCGATGTCGTTCCCGCCAAACTCGCCGCTGCGTTGCGATTCGGGGCCACCGACGTCGTCGACGCCCGCGACGGTGACCCGGTCGCCCATGTGCGGGACCTCACCGCTGCAGGAGTGGATTTCAGCTTCGAGGCCGTCGGTCGCGCAGCGACTGCAGCGCAGGCGTTTTCGATGCTCGCCCCGGCCGGGGTGGCGACGGTGATCGGGATGATCCCCGATGCCACGCCGATCGAAATCCGTGGCTCCGAGCTTTTTCTGCAAGAGAAGAAGTTGCAAGGCTCCTTCATGGGCTCCAACCAGTTCAAGGTCGACATCCCTCGGTACGTCGATCTGTATCGGCAAGGACGCCTGATGCTCGACGAAATGATCAGCGAACAACTGGATCTGACCGACATCAACAAGGGCTTCGACATCCTGAAGGCCGGCGCGGCAGCACGAGTCGTTGTTGCGATGGGGAGGACACGATGAGACCACTGGTAGGAATCACCGGTCGACGCCTGCAGGCATCGGTGATAGGTCATATGGACAGCCGCTATGCGGAACGCGATATCGACTTCTTTTTCACCGACTACGCGAGCAAAGTGGCTGCGGCCGGCGGCATTCCGATTCTGCTTCCGTACGAGGCCGGTTGCGAGGATACCGTCGAACGCATCGACGCCCTGGTCATTACCGGCGGCCAGGACGTTCATCCGGCCATGTGGGGCGGTTCGGTCGAAGACACGAGCGTTCCCGCCGACTCGTCGCGATCGAGCGGCTTCGCACTCGATCCGGATCGTGACGTCTACGAATCGGTACTGCTGAGAGCCGCGATCGAACGCTCCATCCCGGTGTTGGGTATCTGCCGCGGACATCAACTGCTCAACGCCGCTCGGGGTGGCACTCTCATTCCCGACCTCCCTCCCACCGCCGTCGAGCACTACCCCTCCGATTCGGCCCCGACCGACGGCCGGCCCGAGCACACGGTCACCTTCGAGCCAGGCAGCCTCGCTCATTCGCTGTACGGGCCCACGCGGATCGTGAACTCGTGGCATCACCAGGCGGTCGACCGATGCGGTGACGGACTTATCGTGACCGGGTCCGCCTCAGATGGAGTCGTGGAAGCGATCGAGATCCCCGGTCACCCGGTCCTCGGGGTGCAGTGGCATCCCGAGTGGCAGGTCACGCCGGACCCGGCATTCCACTGGCTCGTCGCCACCGCACAACACCGCCTGCCGGTGGCATCGGCGTAATCCGGTCATCTACTCAGCTTTCGCACCGATTGGATAATTCGATGAAACTGACACGACTCGACGACTGGCTCAAGCTGCGCGCGGACATCAGTCTTCCCACCGGAATGTGGATCGACGGCCGTTCCGCCGCGGCAGAGGACGGCGCGACCACGCCGTTGATTTCGCCCCGTGACGGAGAAATCCTGACCCATCTCCCCGCGGCCGGCGCGCAGGATGTGGCTCGTGCGGTGCGCTCGGCCAAGGCGGCCTTCGACAGCGGCGTATGGTCGCGCATCTCCCCCCGCGAACGCGGCGAGACGCTCATTCGGTGGGCAGACCTGCTCGAAGCGCACCGCGACGAGATGGCGCTGCTGATCGCCCTGGAAATGGGAAAGCCTGTCACCATCGCGTGGAACGTCGAACTGAAGACCACGATCGGTCTCATTCGGTGGTACGGCGAACTGGCCGACAAGCTCATGGACGAATCACCACGCGGCAAGAACGACGCCCTCGCCCTGGTGACGCGCGAGCCGATGGGCGTGGTCGCTGCCATCACACCATGGAACTTCCCGATGACACTGTCGACGTTCAAAATGCCGGCCGCTCTCGTCGCCGGAAACACCGTCGTCCTCAAGCCGGCAAGCCAATCACCCCTCTCGGTGCTGCGTGCGGCGGAACTCGCCAGCGAGGCGGGGCTTCCTGATGGTGTGTTGCAGGTCGTCACCGGCAGCGGACCCGTCACCGGTGCCGCCCTGGCCTCCGACAACGATGTAGCCACACTGACTTTCACTGGTTCGACGGACGTAGGAAAGCAACTGCTGCACTATTCAGCGGACTCCAACGCCAAACCGGTATGGCTCGAACTCGGCGGCAAGTCCCCGAACATCATCTTCCCGGACGCCCCCAGCATCGAGGAGGCCATCGACGTTGCCGGTTGGGCGATTTCGTTCAACTCGGGTCAGATGTGCACCGCGGGTTCGCGTTTGCTCGTGCACCGCGACATCCACGACCAGGTAGTCGAGGGCGTCACCAACTACCTGGCCGGACTGCGGATCGGTGATCCGCTCGACCCGGACACCGAGATGGGCCCGCTCGCATCGCAACGCCATCGCAACGACGTGTTGGCCGAGATCAGCAAAGGCATGCAGACTCGGGCCCAACTCGTCCTGGGTTCCGATCAACCTCTCGACAGGCCGGGCTGGTTCGTCGAACCGGCAGTGTTCACCGGAGTCGATCCCGACGACCGCTTGGCACAGCACGAAATCTTCGGTCCCGTCATGTCGGTACTGACATTCGAGAACGATGACGAGGCAATCCGCATCGCCAACAACTCCGATTACGGGTTGGGGTCCGCGGTGTGGACCTCGAATCTTTCGCGTGCGGCACAGGTCTCACGCCGACTCGATGCCGGGTTGGTGTGGGTCAACTGCTTCGAGGAGGGCGACTACTCGGTTCCCTTTGGCGGCCGCAAGCTGTCGGGTCACGGCGGCGACAAGAGCGTCCACGGCCTCGAGAAGTTCACTACGACGAAAACTACGTGGATGGCGGTCTGACGAATCGTCGCGATGCGGACGAGATGCGCGACGTTTTGCCGACGGTGCGACCGATGCCTTCGAGTTGGTCGCACCGTCGCGGCGTCACGGGGTTGCACCGATCAGTGCCGAGCCGATTCGCGCCACACCTTGCGGAGATGGTCGGCGGCGTCGTCGATCGCTTGGGTAGTGCGAGCGAACGTTCCTACCTCGGTGAAGAATCCGTGACACACCCCTGGGTACCGAGTCGCTGTCACTGCGACGCCGTCGGCACGCAGTCGTTCGGCGAATGCTTCGGAGTCGTCGCGCAGGACGTCCACCTCGGCGGTGACAATGTGTGCCGGTGGCATACCGGCCAGAGAAGGGGCCTTCTCCGGCGATACCAAAGGGTTTCGATAGTCGTTCTCGTCCGGGACGTACAAGGACATGAACCAGCGGGCAACGGCCGCTGTAAACAGCGGAGACTCGCCATGCTCGGTCCACGATGGTCGCTGCGACCCGAGGTCGGTCGGCGGATAGACCAGGAGCTGGAAGCAGGGGAGCGGACTCCCTGTTCGCAGCGCCTCCATGCACACTGCGATGGCGAGGTTGGCTCCTGCGCTGTCTCCGCCGATAGCGATTCGGGTCCGGTCGATACCTAGGTCCGGCGCAGAGCGCGCGGTCCAGTCGAATGCGGTGATGCTGTCATCGAGGCCGGCCGGGAACGGATGTTCCGGTGCGAGCCGGTAATCCACCGAGATCACGACGCACGCCGCTGACATCGAGAGCGTTCGGCAGAGTTCGTCCGCACCGTCGAGTCCACCCAGCACCCACCCACCGCCGTGCAAGTAGACGAGCGCCGGTAGATCCTCCGCTGATGACGGCCGGTACACACGGACCGGGATGTCGTGATCATCGGAATGGATAGTGGCGGCCTCCGCAGAGTGAACTGGGGTGCGAGCAGGGATGCCCGGTGGGGTGTTGAGCAGCTGCCGGGCAGCGGCGACCCCCAGCGTGTGCAGCGGGGCGGGAAGCATCCGGACATAGCCGTCAGCAGCTGCCTGCACGTCCGCGTCGAGCATGGCGAAACCTCCTTCGTACGTGATGGATTGGGAATCGTTCGTCGAACGAGAAAGGGTGGAACGCCGCGTTCTGCGCTCCACCCTTTCTGGACGTTCAGTGCGGTCGAGTCAGAGGCCGAGGAGGTCGGAGATGTCCTCGTAGTTGCTCTGCCACAGGCCCGGTGATCCCTTGGGGTACAGGGAACGGAACCCGATGAGCTTCTGCACGCGCGGAGACAACGTCTTCACGAGCTCGAGATCGAGGAGGAACGGGTAGGCCTCTTCCGGCGTCAGGAACGCTGGTTGCAGTGGGATGGTCAGGCCGCGTCGGTACTCGGAGTCGGTGACGTTCGCGCCGCCGCCGTGCGAGACCTTGCCGTTGAAGAAGATCACGTCGCCAGCCTTCATCTCGGCCGCGATGGTCATCTCGGGGGTGCCGCGGTCTTCGTAGTCGTCCCACTGGTTACTGCCCGGGATGATCCGCGTTGCACCGTTTTCTTCGGTGAAGTCGGTCAACGCGATCAGAAAGTTGACCATCACCATGGGGCCGGTCTTACCCATGCCGATCGCGAAGTGGTTGTTCTCGAGGTCGCGGTGCAAAAGTTGCGCCTTGTTGCCCGGGCCGATCTCGATGACCTGGGCAGTCGTCATCCAGTGGTCGCCGGATTCGACGCGGTAGACCGCTTCGCCGAGGGCGTGCAGCAGGTCGTGGTCGATGATCTCGTTGCGGAACGTCTCGCTGAGGGTGATCAGATTCGTCAAGCGTTTGGTCTGTGCGCCATGGAAGTCGGCGGTGAACTCGTCGTCATGCTTCGAGCCCGCGCCGAGCTTCTCCAGGGCGGGGTCGATTTCGGCGTTGACGCGTCGAACCTGGTCTGGGCTGAGGAACCCTTCGATGATCACGGCGCCATCGGCGTCGACGATCTCGAGAATCTCCGAGACCGACGTAGTCGGCGCGACGTGGCGCAGGGCAACACTTGTGGATGTTTCGGTGCCGGTCATGACGTGCGCTCTCCACTCGATGGTGTGGATAACCCAGGCTCTGTGGATCATCCGATTGGGTCGTTTGACTAGAATCGGACGTGGCGGGCCCGTTGTCAAGGCGTCTCGCAGGGACACTTAGTGTTAATGCAAGGTTGAGAGCGCAAACGGACGCCTGTGTGAATGTCCTCCCGCCTCTTGACAGACCCTGCGGTGGCTGTGATCATTTGATCAAGTCGAATGAACAGAATGCACTGACGTTTAGGAAGCCATCGTGAGCAAGCCTGGAATCGAACACTTCGACGTCGTCATCGTCGGGGCCGGTCTGTCCGGCATCGGTGCGGCCGTTCACCTACAGAAGGAAGCGCCGAACAAGAAGTTCGCCATCATCGAGGGGCGCGACAATCTTGGTGGCACGTGGGATCTCTTTCGCTATCCCGGGATTCGCTCCGACAGCGACATGTACACCCTCGGCTACGGCTTCAAACCGTGGACCAAGGAACGCGCGATCGCGAGCGGGGATTCCATTCTGGACTATCTGTGGGAGACCGTGTCCGAGCACGACCTGAAGCGGCACATCAAATTCGGACATCAAGTCCGCCGCGCCGAATGGTCGAGCGCGGCCGCACGGTGGACGCTCCAGGTCGACCACCTCGGGGAAACTCTGACGATCACAGCCGACTTCTTGTTCATGTGCTCCGGGTACTACAACTACCGCAGCGGCTTCTCCCCGGAATTTCCGGGACGAAACCGATTCGCCGGCCCCGTGATTCACCCGCAACAGTGGCCCGCTGACCTGGACTACGCGAACAAGAAAGTGGTTGTCATCGGCTCCGGCGCGACCGCCATCACGTTGATACCGAACCTCGCGCAAACGGCCGAGAAAGTCACCATGCTGCAACGGTCACCGTCGTACGTGGCGATCGATCAGGCCATCGACGAGAAGGCGCTGCGTCTGCGCAAGATATTCGGCGACCGACTCGGGTACCGGATGATCCGCAGGCGGAACACCAAACGACAGCAGCAGATGTACAAGCTCGCACAAACGCGACCCGAAGAGTTCAAAGCGTCACTCTTCAAGGCAATCCGGGACCTGGTCGGACAGGACTACCTCGACAAGCACTTCACGCCGACGTACCAGCCCTGGGACCAGCGGGTCTGCCTGATCCCCGACGGTGATTTCTTCCAAGCCATCAAGTTCGGGAAAGCCGACGTGGCGACCGGACGTATCCGGTCGTTCACCGAGAACGGGATCGAACTCGAGTCCGGCGAGGAGATCCCGGCCGATATCATCGTCACCGCAACAGGTCTCGAACTTGTCTCACTCGGCGAGGTCGACTTTGTCGTCGACGGAGAGTCGGTGGACTTCTCCCAACGCTGGACCTACAAGGGACTGGCCTACTCGGGCATCCCGAATCTGGCGTCCACCTTCGGATACGTCAACACCTCGTGGACAGTACGCGCCGAACTCGTGGCGAAGTACATTGCCCGACTGCTCACCCACATGGACAAAGTCGGAGCCTCGAGCGTGACGCCCACCCTGCGTCCGGAGGATCGAACCATGCCGAGGGAGGCGTTCGTCGAGGGCTTCACCTCCGGGTATTTCCAACGCGCAAACGGCGTGCTGCCCCGTCAGGGCGACCGAGCCCCCTGGATCAATCCGCAGAACCACGTTGCCACCAAGAAGCTCCTCACGGCGCCGTTCGACGATGGTGTTCTCGAGTTCGAATCCATCTGAGCGGAGACACTGTGACCACTACGCCCGCCGCCAACCCGTATGCCGCGGGTTGCGCCTGGATCGAGGGCGAATTCGTGCCCATCGGAGAGGCGCGAATCCCCATTCTCGACACCGGCTTCACACGGTCGGATCTGACCTACGATGTTGCGGCCGTGTGGAAACGACAGTTCTTCCGGCTCGATGATCACCTCGAACGGCTCGAACGCAGTTGTCAGACCCTCCGCCTGCAATTGCCCAAACCCAGGGCAGAAATCCGCGACCTCATGGTCGAGTGTGTCCGACGCGGCGGGTTCGACGAGTCTTTTGTCGAGGTCGTCGTCACGCGCGGTATTCCCGTTCCTGGTGAACGAGATCCGCGGACGGCCACCCAGCGGCTGTATGTCTACGCCGTTCCTTATGTTTGGATCGTCAAACCCGAATTACAGCAACACGGAGTGGACGTCATCATTGCGCAGGAGACGATTCGCATCCCCACCGACGCCGTCGATCCTCGTGTGAAGAATTTCCATTGGGCCGACCTCACCCGCGGGTTGTTCGAAGCGTACGACCGCGGCGCCACGTTGGCGCTGATGACCGACGGTCGCGGCAATATCACCGAGGGCGCCGGATTCAACATTTTCGCAGTTCGCCAGGACGGTAGCTTGATCACCGCGAAAGATGGTGTTCTCGAAGGGATTACACGCCGCACCGTTATCGAAATTGCCCGCGCGGACGGGCGCGAGGTACACGTGGGCGACCTCCGCGTCGACGACCTCGTGGATGCGTCCGAGGTGTTTCTGACCAGCACCGCTGGCGGAGTGATGCCGGTGGCCACCGTGGACGGAGTGCGTCCGCACGACGAATGTCCCGGGCCGGTCACCCGGCTCCTACGCGACAGGTACTGGGATCTGCACGCAGATTCGGAACACACCTTCAATGTCGATGTGTGAAATCGAACCGATGCTGAGGAGTCATAGATGAGCGTGCTCGACCGCTTTCGGATCGAGGGCAAAGTGGTGATCGTGACCGGTGCCTCCTCGGGTCTCGGTGTCGCATATGCCAAGGGTTTCGCCGAGGCCGGCGCCACGGTTGTACTCGCTGCGCGCCGCGCCGACAAACTGCAGCAGACAGTGAAACTTGTCGAATCGCTGGGCGCGCATGCGCTGGGTGTGGTGACCGACGTCGCCGACCCTCATCAGGCCGGCGCCCTCGTCGATGCCGCGATGGCCGACTTCGGGCGAGTCGATGTCCTGATCAACAATGCCGGTGTCGGCTCCGCGGTACCCGCCACCCGCGAGACTCCTGAGCAGTTCCGGTCGGTCGTCGACATCAACCTGAGCGGGTCTTACTGGCCCGCACAAGCATGCGGACGGGTCATGGAGCCGGGTAGCTCGATCATCAACATCTCGAGCATCCTGGGTATCACCACCGCCGGCCTACCGCAGGCCGCCTACTCTGCCAGCAAGGCAGCAATCTCCGGGCTCACCCGCGACCTCGCACAGCAGTGGGGGAGCCGAAAAGGTATCCGCGTCAACGCGATCGCCCCCGGATACTTCGCCTCGGAAATGACCGAGGACTACCCCGAGGGCCATCCACCCGCGATCGGACCCCGCCTGATCCTGGGCCGCACCGGCGACCCCGAAGAGCTCGCCGCCACCGCGATCTGGCTGGCCTCCCCGGCTTCCGGCTACATCACCGGTCAGACCATCGTCGTCGACGGCGGCGTCACCATCAACTGATAGATACGGCGCCAAGACGTGAACGTCCGATGGCAGTGGAAGGGCTCCAACAGTGGCAATCGATCTCGGGTACGACCAGCACGTCGTGGCTCTCATCGACAAGACAAGGGCATTCACGCGTGAGGTCGTGATGCCGATCGAAGACGCGTTTATCGGCAACATCACCGACGCCGGTGGCGACACCAGGCGGGTGGAGATGCAGGCGGCGGCCAGGGACGCCGGTGTGTTCGCACCGCACGTACCGGTGGAGTACGGCGGACACGGGCTCAACATGAGTGACCGGGCCCCGGTGTTCGAGGAAGCCGGATACTCGCTGTTCGGGCCCATCGCCCTGCATATCGGTGCACCGGACGAGGGCAACGTGCACCTGCTCGCGCATGTCGCGTCGACCGCGCAGAAGGAGCAATTCCTCGCGCCGCTGGCTCATGGTGATGTGCGCTCGGCGTTCGCGATGACCGAACCTGCTCCGGGCGCCGGGTCGGACCCCTCGGCTCTCTCGACGACCGCGACAAAAGTGGCCGGCGGCTGGAAGATCAACGGCCACAAGTGGTTCATCACCGGTGCCGACGGTGCGGGTTTCTTCATCGTCATGGCCCGCACGTCCGGTTCGCCGGGTGACCGGGGTGGGGCGACGATGTTCCTCGCGCCCGCCGACGCTGCGGGTATCAAAGTCGGGCGGCATATCGGCACGCTGGACAAGGCGATGATCGGCGGGCACTGCGAAGTGTTCTTCGACGACGTGTTCGCACCGGATGAGAACGTGCTCGGCGCCGTCGACGAAGGGTTCTCGTACGCGCAGGTACGGCTGGGGCCGGCGCGGATGACGCACGTGATGCGCTGGCTCGGTGCCGCGCGCCGCGGCCATGACGTGGCCGTCGCACACGTGGCGCGGCGCGAGGGCTTCGGCGCAAAGCTGGGCGATCTGGGCATGGTGCAGAAGATGATCGCGGACAACGAGATCGACATCGCCGCCACGAGGGCGCTGCTGGTGCACGCGTGCTGGGCGCTGGATCAGGGGTCCAAGGCGGGAAACGAGACGTCGATCGCGAAAACCTTCGCGGCAGAGGCTATTTTCCGCATCGTCGACCGCGGCATTCAGATGTGCGGCGGACTCGGGGTCTCGGACGATCTTCCGTTGGCGCGGTTGTCGCGTGAGGTGCGTCCCTTCCGGGTGTACGACGGTCCGTCCGAGGTGCATCGGTGGGCAATCGCGAAACGGGCCGTCGGTGCCGCGCGTCGTGCCGCTCGTGAGGCCTCGGCATGAGGGAGTTCGAGGGGATGAACACACCTGCGCTGGAGAAGTTTCTACGCGACAACGGCGTCGACCTGCAAGGGGATCTGAGGGTCGAGCTCATCAGCGGGGGTCGGTCGAACCTGACGTTCAAGGCGTTCGACGATGTCTCGGCGTGGGTGGTGCGCCGGCCACCGACGAGTGGGCTGACCCCGTCCGCCCATGACATGGCCCGCGAGTGGGCGGTGACGAGTGCTCTCGGTGGGACCGATGTGCCGGTGGCCCGAGCGGTTGCGTTCGATCCAGAGGGGCTGGTTCTCGGGGCACCGACAACCGTCGTGGAGTACGTCGGCGGCACCGTGATACGGACGCAGGACGATCTACTGGCGTTGTCGGACAGTGATATCGAGGCCAATACGTCGGAGCTGGTGCAGGTGCTCGCTCGCTTGCACGCGGTCGATTACGACGCTGTCGGATTGTCGGGTTTCGGCCGGCCGGAGGGTTTCGTCCGCCGGCAGGTTGCTACCTGGGCGCGTCAGTGGGGGAGCGTGCAGACCCGTGATCTGCCGGATGTGGAGCGCCTGCGCGATGCGTTGGACGCGGCCGTTCCCGCGAGTTCGGAGTCGTCGATCGTGCACGGCGACTTCCGGGTCGACAATACGATCCTGGCCGACGGTGATCCGGGAACGGTTGCTGCCGTGGTCGATTGGGAGATGTCGACGCTCGGTGATCCGCTGACCGACGTGGCGTTGATGTGCGTCTATCGCCAACCGATCTTCGATGTCGTACTCGGTGTGAATGCCGCGTGGACGAGCGACCGGTATCCGTCGGCGGACTCGATCGCGGAGAGGTATGCCCGAGAGTCCGGGCGCGACCTGCCGAACTGGGACTTCTACCTAGCGTTGGCGAACTTCAAACTGGCGGTGATCGGCGAAGGCATCACGCACCGGGCGATCGCCGGGGCGAGTTCGGGACCGGGCGCCGAACTAGCGGCGGAGGCAACGCAGGAGTTCATTGCGGCAGGGTTGGACGCGATCGGGACTCGGTCGCGTCGGTTCGCCAGCACGTCGTACGAGACCGCCGGAGGAGCCCCCAGCTATGACCGTTGAAATCGCACTGAAGAACCCGCTTCTCGATGCCCGAATACAGCTATCACGCGCTGTAGAGGCTGCATCGTCTCGACCGGTGCCCGATCCGGGGGTTGTCCCTCCCATAGGAGCGATCTGATGACAAGTTCGTACCAGCGCCTCAGCAGCCCTCTTTCGCTGGATGCTTCTCATGAGGCCTTCGAGCGCACCAAGCGCAGCGTCGGCGGAGGAGTCAGTTCCGGCATGCGGGCCGCAACGAAGCCGCATCCACTCTTCGTCAACAGGGCCGCCGGCGCGCATGTTTGGGACCTCGACGGTGCCGAGTTCATCGACTACGTCATGGCCTGGGGCCCCAGCATCGTCGGGCATAGCCACCCGCACGTCGTTGAGGCCGTGATGGAGGTCATCCCTCGTATGCAGATGGTCGGGATGGGGCACACCCTGGAGTACGAAGCCGCCGAGCTCGTACTCGAGGCCGTGCCCGGGGCCGAGCGCTTGCTGTGGACGAACTCGGGCACCGAAGCCGTACAGATCGCCCTTCGCCTCGCACGGGCCGGGACCGGGCGCAGCAAGGTTCTCAAGTTCACCAGGAGTTACCACGGCTGGCATGACTCGGTATACGCGAGCATGGGCGCGGACCACACCGCCGAGAAGGCTATGCGGAGTACCGCGGGCCAAAGTCTCAATGCGATCCGTGACCTCGTTGTCACCGAATACAACAGTATTTCGGAGGCCGAACGGATACTCGGAGAGGCCCGCGAGCGCGACATCGCCGCGGTACTGATCGATCCGATCATGAGCAATGCCGGCCTGATTCCACCTGCTCCGGGATACCTGGAGCGACTGCGTGAGTTGTGCGATGAACACGGCGTCGTACTGATCTTCGACCAGGTGATTGCCGGCTTCCGCATCGCGCGCGGTGGCGTCACGGAGCGCTACGGCGTGACGCCTGACCTGTCAACGTTCGGCAAGGCCATTGCGGGAGGCTTCTCGCAGAGTGCGGTTGTCGGGAAGGCGGCGCTGATCGACCAAGTTCAGCACGGTGTGTCACACGCGGGAACGTACAACGGGAACCCCGTGGCACTTGCCGCGGTGAAAGCAACCCAGGAGATCCTCGCCGAGCCCGGGGTCTACGACCGCCTGGAGGACGTCTCGGCGTACTTCCAGTCCGGCGTTCAGTCAGTCTTCGACCGCCTGCCATATCGCCCCACGTCGAGGCGGGTCGGATCCTTCGCGACCTTCGTCCCACAGTCCGACGGTGCGGCAGTCGCGGCTCCTGCGGACATCTGGGACCGCATCACCGCTGGCACGCTGGCGCGGGGAGTCGCGTTCTTGCCGACCGGCAAGATTTTTCTCAGCACTGAGCACACGCGTGCGGACGTTGACCGCACGGTCGACGTTCTGGGCGAAGTTGTCGACGGGCTTGTCGGCAACGCGTCGTCACTGTGACATAACCCAAACCGAGACAAGGCGCCACCATGGACAAGGTTTCACCATCAGCGGCACAAGCCGTTGCCGATATCGGAAGCTCGACCACGCTGGCCGTTGGCGGATTCGGCCTGTGCGGAATCCCGTCGACGCTCATCAACGCGCTGCTCGACCAGGGCGCTCACGATCTCGAGGTCGTCTCGAACAATTGCGGCATCGACGATGCCGGTCTCGGGGTGTTGCTCGGTGCAGGGCGGATACGCCGCATGGTGTCGTCCTACGTGGGGGAGAACAAGGAGTTTGCTCGTCAATACCTGCAGGGCGAACTCGAGGTTGAGCTCACGCCGCAGGGAACGCTCGCGGAGCGGATGCGGGCCGGTGGTTCGGGAATTCCTGCCTTCTACACGCCGACCGGCGTCGGGACTCAGGTCGCCGAGGGCGGTCTTCCGTGGCGGTACGGCCCGAGCGGCGAGATCCTCGTGTCCTCACCCCCGAAACGCACGGAGGTATTCGACACTCCGGAAGGGGCGAGAGAATTCGTCATGGAGCGCGCCATCGTGGCGGACTTCGCACTGGTCAGAGCGTGGAAGGGAGACCGTCATGGCAACTTGATCTACCGCTCGTCGGCCCAGAACTTCAACCCGCTCGTTGCTATGTGCGGACGGATAACGATCGCCGAGGTCGAGGAACTGGTGGAGCCCGGTGATCTCGATCCTGCAGAGGTCCACACCTCAGGAGTCTTCGTGCATCGCGTCGTCGAGTTGACACCGGCAGAGGCGGCCGACAAACGGATCGAACGCCTGGTGACCCGTCCGAGATTGGAGAACGCCTCATGAGCGAGCGCAGCGAGCGAATCATGTGCCAGGGCGCCTCGCGCATGACGGAGCCGAGCGAAAGCGAGGCGCAGTCATGAGCTGGACACGTGAGCAGATGGCCGCCAGGGCGGCTGCGGAGCTCGCGGACGGCTGGTATGTCAACCTCGGTATCGGCATCCCGGGTCTCGTTCCCAACCACGTTCCCGACGGCATCGAGGTCGTCCTTCAGTCCGAGAACGGCCTGCTCGGACTGGGCCCATACCCGTTCGAGGGTGCGGAAGACCCGGACTTGGTCAATGCGAGCAAAGAAACCGTGACCCTGCGTCGAGGTGCCTCGATCGTCGACTCTGCTACCAGCTTCGGCATGATCCGTGGCGGCAAGATCGACGCGTCGATCCTTGGTGCCATGCAGGTTTCACGCCGGGGCGACATTTCGAACTGGATGATTCCGGGGAAGATGGTCAAGGGTATGGGCGGCGCCATGGACCTCGTGCAGGGTGCGAGGCGCCTTATCGTCCTCATGGAGCACGTAGCCAAGGACGGCTCTTACAAGATCGTCGACGAGTGCTCACTTCCCTACACCGGTCGCGGCGTCGTACAACGGATCATCACGGACCTTGCCGTGATCGACGTGGTGCCCGAAGGCCTACGGCTTGTCGAGATCGCGCCGAACGTCACACTCGAGGAAGTGCGCGCCAAGACGGAGCCACCACTCCTGGTGTAGTGCCCAGCGTCCTGCCCTCATTCACAAAATCGTACGGTCCCAGACAGAGTGAGACGTGGGGCGTAGAAGCGCCGGCGTGGAACCTCCACCGCGGTAAGCATCGTGCTGTTCGACATCCGACTTCGGGTGCTTCGAAATTACATCTGCAGAGTGATTGACAGCACGATGCGATGACAGCGACAATATGTTCATTAGATCAGATCATACGAACCAGTCAATTGACTAAGACGGCTTCGCGCGCGAGCATCGATGGTTACGTTCGGACACGACCCTGGAGACTTGATGAAGCACGTGTACTCGACGCAGCTGACCCCCTTGTCCTTCTTGCGAAGGGCGGCCGATGTCTGGCCCGACAAGGACGCCATCGTCTACGCGGACCGCCGGCTCACCTACCGTGCATTCGCTGAGAGTGCGGAGGCTACTGCACGGGCACTCAGGTCGGCTGGAGTCGCGCCGGGAGATCGTGTCGCCTACTTGATGCCCAACGTGCCCGAAGCGCTCATCGCGCAGTTCGCAGTGCCTCTCGCCGGCGCAGTGCTGCTCGCGATCAACACCCGACTCGCGGCGCCCGAGGTCGGCTACGTCCTCGACCACTCGGGCGCGTCGGTGCTGGTGGTCGACGCGGAACTGCTGGCGACGGCTCATCGGTCACTGTCCGAGGCACCGGCAATCCATACGGTGGTGGTGGTTGGCTCGGGATCGGTCGATCTGCCCGAGTCGTCGGACCACCGAACCTTTGTGACACACGAAGATTTCCTTGCATCCGCCGACGACAGTGCCGTGCACTGGTCCGTCGAAGACGAGTACGCACCGTTGGCGTTGAACTACACATCTGGAACCACCGGGCGTCCTAAGGGTGTCGTCTACACCCATCGGGGCGCATACCTCAATGCCCTGGGCGAGATCATTCACTCCGGCCACACAGCTGACAGCGTCTACCTGTGGACCTTGCCGATGTTCCATTGCAATGGCTGGTGCACGGGCTGGGCCGTCACAGCCATCGGAGGCACACACGTGTGCTTGCGGGAGGTTCGCCCCGACGTGATTTGGGACCTGATCGGCACCGAAGGCATCAGCCATATCAACGGCGCCCCGACCGTCATGACGACGATCATCAACGCTTCAGAAGCCAAACCGCTGGAGCGGCCCATCACGGTGACGACCGCCGGCGCACCGCCGGCCCCAGCGACGATCGAACAGATGGAGGCGCTCGGCTTCTCGATCGTTCATGTCTACGGGTTGACCGAGACCTACGGGCCGTATTCCGTGTGTCAGCCACAGGACTCGTGGGCGCGGCTCGACAATGATCAGCTGGCAGTTCGTAAGGCGCGGCAGGGTGTCGGCATGATCCAGGCTGAGCGATTGCGTGTCGTCGACGCGAACATGCAGGACGTCGTCTCGGATGGCGAGACGATGGGCGAAGTCGTCATGCGCGGTAACAATGTTATGGCCGGGTACTTCCGCGATCCGGACGGCACCGCGGCCGCGTTCGCGGGTGGATGGTTCCACAGCGGCGACCTCGGTGTGATGCATCCCGATGGATACGTAGAGCTCCGGGACCGAGCCAAGGACGTCGTGATCTCGGGCGGTGAGAACATCTCGACGATCGAGGTCGAGCAGGCTCTCATGGCCCATGCCGCTGTCAGCGAGGCAGCCGTGGTCGGTGTGCCCGACGAGAAGTGGGGCGAGCGGCCCAAGGCATTCGTCATTCTGCGCCGTGGCGCGCAGACCAGCGAGCACGAGCTGATCGAGCATGTGCGGTCCCGGATCGCGCGGTACAAGGCGCCGCGCGATATCGAGTTCGTTGTCGAACTCCCGAAGACATCCACCGGCAAGATCCAGAAGTTCGCGCTGCGCGATGCCGCCTGGTCGGGGCAGGCCAACAAAATCCAAGGATGAGTCGAACAAAGGAAAGAGATATGGCGAGCGTTTCGATTGTGGGACTGGGCCGCATGGGTGTCGCGATGGCGGAGTCCTTCGCGGCCGCCGGCCACACTGTGACGGGCTGGAACCGTTCACCGAAGACCGCGGACGAGTTCCGTTTCCCACTCGCGGCTTCCGTCGCTGAGGCGGTGGCAGCATCCGAACTCACGGTGGTGGTGGTGCTCGACACCGCGGGCGTTGTCGATCTGCTCGGTGCCGATGACGTGGATCTCGAGGGCCGAACAATCGTCAATCTGACCACCAGTGATGCGAAGGACGCCCACGTCGTGTCCGAGCTGGTGCTCGGCCGGGGTGGAAAGTACCTGGATGGCATTATCGCCTCATATCCGGAAGGCATCGGCAGGCCCGAGACCGCTTTGATCTACGGCGGAGATGCGGGGGTCTGGGAAAATCACGAAAAAACGCTGTCGGTCCTGGGTGGTCGGTCGTGGCATGCGGGCGAGGACGTCGGTACTCCGGCCGTACTGGACCTCGCCGTGACGATGGGCTTCTACCACTCGGCCCTCGGGGCCTTCTACGATGCGGCGCTCTACGCGCGCAGCCAAGGTATCGGTATCCATGAAGTGGCAAGGGCGACCCGCGATCTGCTGCTTGTCCTCGCCGAGTCGACCGAGACCGCGGTGCACAAGGTGGAATCGGGGGACTTCTCGACGGACCAGGCGCCGATCGACATGCACATCTCGGCCAGTGAGATCGCACGGGACGCGCTGCAGGCGGTCGGACGGGGCTCCTACCTGGATCTTGTGCTCCGGGACCTCGGCCAGGTCCAGAGCAAGGGACGCGGTCACGAAGCGTTCGCTGCCGTCTACGACGAGCTTTCCACGGAGTAGCGCTCTACCGCCGTGACCACCTGATGCGCACTCGCGGATACTGCTGCGAGTGCGCGTCGACGGACTGTCCGACATGCGGGGTGACGCACGGTATGGTTCCGCATCGCCTGTATTGTAATGATCTGTTGACTCAGACCGTTGATCAGGAGAGGTGAGATGGCGCGAATCCCAGCCGAGCAGCGTCGACAAGACTTTGTCGAGGCGGCGGTCGATGTCATCGGAACCTACGGCGTCAGTGGTGCGACCACCCGCCGCATCGCCGCCGCGGCCGACGCGCCGTTGGCGACTCTGCACTACTGCTTTCATACGAAGGAAGACTTATTTGTCGCGGTCTTCCAGACGCAGAACGAAGGCATGGCCGAGCGGCTCGAGGTCGAGGAGGGGATCGGGCTCGGTAAGGCCGCGGTCGACATCTTGGTCAGCTCAGCAGACTGGTACATGGAGAACCCACGCTATGCCCGCGCGCAGTTCGATCTATTCTTGTGGGCCACGCGTCAAAAGGGTGACCACGCTCAGCTTGCGCCGGAAATCATCGAGCTGTTTCTCAGGCGGTTCGTCGATGCTTTCGAGCGGGCGGCCGACGACGGCGACGACCGCGCACTATTAATACCGCTTGCAAACTTTCTGATCTCGACGCTTGACGGGCTAGTTCTCGAGTGGTGCGCACATCAGGACCTCATCCGATTCAAGGCTGAGCTCGCGCTCGCGAGCGAAGCCATCGAGCTCCTGGTACGAAATCATCGCACCACGCGAGACTGAGGACATTGTCCCCCTTCGAACGCGAGCGGAATTCACCACAAGATAGCGTAATTTCACGCACAGTAATTAATATAGTGCGGGATTCTGCAACGGCACCGATGTTTTCGCTCAACCACACTCGTCGACATGGTGACGCGCGAAAGTACTGCCCCCTGTCTCATACTCTCCGAGGCGCAGTATTCACCGCGCCACGGAGAGTAAGAGCTGCCGAGTACACCGTGCAGACGTGGGATGTTCAGGCTGTCGGCAGTCCGCCAAGCGCAGATGGGTAGTCGTTTCGCTCGAGCAGGCCGTGCGGGTCGACCATTTGACCCTCCATCTCGATCCAGCCCATGAAATTCTCCCCTGCCGACCAGCCGAGAAGTCGCTGCAGTTCGGGGGGGAATCCTTTTACGGTCTCCAATGGGATGGAAAGGTACTGGTTCTCTTCCTGGCGCAGCGTTGACAGGTCGTAGGACATCGTGACGCCAGTGCGTAGTTCGTTGGAGCTGTTGTTGCCACCGCCGTGATACGTCGAGCCGATGAAAATGAGCCCGGAACCGGCCTTCATCTCGGTCGAGACTGCTTCGGCGGCAGTGGGTTCGCGCTCGTCGTCCCAGAGATGGCTGCCCGGGATCACGAGTGTTCCCCCGTTTTCCTTTGTGAAGTCAGTGACGGCGACCATGAGCTGTACGCGTGCTTCGCGCCCGAACGACGGGTGGCGCCAAAGAAAGACAGTGTCGTCGCGGTGGATCGGTTGTGCGCCCTGTCCCGGTGCGATCTGAATTGCCTGCGTCATCCCGATCTGGATATCAGGCGTGATCGGTGTGCTGTCCTCGCCGAAGAAGACATTGACGGGCTTCTGCAAGATCGCACGCGAGATCCCGAGGTACAGCGGGCTGAGCGCCACGTCGGCCATGTGGGTGGACCGCGCGAAGAGCGAGCCGGCACGACGGGTCCGAGTTCCGGCGAAGACCGCGTCATCGCCGGCGCGGACAACCTGCAGGACCGGCTCGAGGTCTTTGAGCAGTCCGTTGATCGTCTCTTCGCTGTAGAGGTCTTCGATGATCACTCCGCCATCGCGAAAGATGACCTCGACGGCCTCGTCGATCGTGGTGGTGCTCGGGAGTGTGGTGAGTCCGCCGCTCATGTGCATCGTCCATTTCTCGATCGTCTCGACTATTGATCGCATGACTGGGTCAAATGACTGTTTGAGATTAGATCGGTTCGGCGGGGAGCGTCAAGTATGTGCGCCGATCGACGGCGTGAGGGCGCAGCGGCGATTGTTTCACGGAGGTACTCGTCGTTGAGATTGTGTAAAACGCTTGACTTCGTCGGTTGACCTACTCGTAGTGATGTGTGTTATAACACAGTCAATCGACCGACTTAGTTCAGGCTTGCTGAAGTGCAGGAGTCGACTCCTGACAGAAGACGAAAGAAGGTTGACCTGATGTTCGTCAGGCGAACCCGAGTCCCCGCGCAGCCGGCGGCGACACCAGTCATGGCACAACTGCACCTCGATCTGTCGGTGTCGAACTTCGGGATTCACGAGGCTCACCTGTTCGGTGACCGGGCTCGCGAGGTGTTCCCCGGTCTGGCCGAGGTACGCGACGGGGCTCTGTGGTCGAACGACAACCCAGGGCTCGGGATCGATGTCGACGAGGCTGCGGCGGCCCGGTATCCGTACGAGGACCACCCACTGAACGGTGGCTGGCCGACTGTGCGCACTGCCGACGGGACCATCGTGAGACCTTGAAGCGGACGGTATCGCTCAGTCCGGCGTGCCGCGTGGTCGGAAACCACTCTTCACTGTCGGTGCGAATCGGCGATTCGGACGTCGATCCCGCCGAGTTCCTGTGGAAACTGCTGTGGGAACGCCACAACCAGCGTCCTTCGACCGAACGGCGCCCGATCACCGCACTGTTGGTGCAGGCGCTGAAGGGTGACGAGGCGCTGGCCGCGCTCGCGGTCACCGACAACGACGTGATGGCCAGGACAACGGGTCTCGGAGCGGCCGTGGCGGCGCTAGTCCTACTCGACAATGACGTCGCGGGCGGCACCTGAGGTTCTGCCGTGGCGCGAGGCGCTCGGTCACTATGAGCGCATCGCGACATCGATGGGCGCCTGTGGCCGGGGCATCGAGGTCATGGATCTCGGAGTGTTGCTCAACTGCGAACAGGGGTGAGTATCGGTCAGGCTCGGGCACTGCCGTGATCGCTGCACGAGTCATAGCTATCCGGCCTACAACTCATCGACGCGCCGTCCGATGGCCCTGTCACCTGAGCGACTGCTTAGAGCATCGGCCGACGGGAATCGGCCGATGCTGGCCCCGGATGGCCCTGCGGCATCCCGATCTGGACGACAGTTCAGAGCAATTCGCATCGGCGTGCCACGTAAACGCAGCGTTTTATTTGGCCCGATCTGTTGACAGGAGAGTGGGCGCCGTTGATTATGAGTGTGCAGTGGATCACTTGAACTAGTCATTTGATCTGATTGTTTGATCAGATGTCGGCCGCGGTTGCCCACTGCCTTTCGGGTCGAGGGCGTAGCGCTGCGCGTGCAGATTCGAACGAACTATTTGTCACCTCCGGCCAATAACAAAGATGAGGATTCACGATGAAGAACAACACCCGCGCGATTGCGACCACTGCGATGACCGCGATCGCCGTAGCGATCACCGCCGGAACCGCTGCTGCCGCGCCCGCGCCCGAAGCGGTTGCATCGGGGCCGGCACAAGCGGCGAATCCCGACACGCTGAGCGTCGATATCCTGCCGGGTGTTCGGTACATCAGCGTGTTGTCGGATAACTCGGTGGTACTCGATAGTCCAATCGGTTCGCTGACCACTCGCGGTGACCAGTTCCAGGTCAAAGACGCTGATGGTGCGACCCTGGCCGGTAGCCCGTTCGCGGTGGCACCGGAGGCGACGCACGCAGCCGGCAGTGGCCCGCAGCAGGCTGCTGTCCTCGAGACCGAGCAGGCGGTGCGGCCCGTCGAGGCGCCGCTACAGGATGTGGACGCCCAGGCAGACTTCAACGGTGCGCTCGGTGTCGTGGCGACACAGTTCGGCCTGGCGGTCGGTGTCGGTGGCATGGTCGGCGGTGTCACCGGGTTGGCACTCGGATGTCCGATCGGAGCGGTCACCGGCGGCCTCGTCGCACTCCCGACTGGGCCGATTGCTCTGCCGGCAGCGGCCTTCGGATGCCTGATCGGCGCGAGCGTCCTCGGCGGCCTCGGCGCCGTTGCAGGTGGTGCGATTGTGGGTATCCCGGTCGGCATCGCCAGCGCTGTTCAGATGTACAACACTCTGCACGCCGCCGGTGACGCTGCTGCCCCGATGGCGTCGCCCGTCGAATAGCCGAGTAATTCGATGGTATGAGGCCCGGCAGGCTTCGAACGGTGTGAATCGTGGACTCCGATCTCCGCGATACCGTTCGTAGGCGGTTGGGCCTCAGTCGTCAGCCGAGGGTGGCGCGCAGCTCGTCGACTACCTCGCCGACCTGGTCGACACCGGCTCGGTAGGCCGGTTGCCAGCTCGTATTGTCGAGCATATTGGTGCCATAGGCAGTCTGCGCCGCGGCGTTCGGGCCGATTGTCGTCAGGCGGTCGGCGCCGACCGCGGCTATTTCGCGCTCGAGTGGGCCGCGCGGATATACGTGGGCGATGGGGTCGATGACCACCAAGCGCCGGGCGCCTGCGGCGAGATCGGCGTTCGTCGGTGAGCTGGCACCACCGTCCATGTACAGCCGGTTGTTGATCAGGACCGGTGGGATCAATGTCGGCACACAGCAACTGGAGGCGACGGCGGTGAGCAGCGCGACGCCGCTGGCCCGGTCCCACGTCACGCGTTCGCCACTGTCGATATCGAGCGCGGTGACCCAGAAGCGGGACGCGGGCCAGTCCGGCGTCCCGATCATCCACCGCATCCAGGCCAGATGATCTTCGGCGCCGCTGGTCACGGACGTGGCGAGCTCGCCGATGCGGCGGCGCGACTCCGCCGGATCGAGGCTGGTGTCCGAGCGCAAGCGGGACATATCGGCCAGTAGTTCTGGGTTGAGTTCATAGCTGACGCTCGGCGGTGTACCCGGACTCGGGGCTTCGGCGAGATCGTCGAGATCGATACCGCTGGTGATCAGTGTGCCGGCGAGTGAACCCGCCGAGGTGCCGACGATGAGGTCCGCCTGTGCCAAATCGATGCCTTTGTGGCGTAATCCTGCGGCGAGGCCGACCATCCAGGCCGTTCCGGCGACGCCACCGCCGCCGAGCACCACTGTCGATCCACCAGTTTGCACGCTGACCTCCCTTGCGCTGTCCGGCCGGCTGCCGTCAGATAGACGCAGCTTACCGAATTCAGTGAACTCTATTACCGCTAAGAGGAAGCGGTGCTTTCGTTGGGCCGCGATCTCCCGAAGGTCGAGGCGGGCTTCGGTGCGACCGTGATAACAGCGGCGACCGCGTCCAGCTCGGCCGGTATCGCGCCATCGAAGTGCGTGATCCCGGGTGTGATGACCGCGTCTGCATGTGCGTCCCTGGCCATGGTGATCAGTCGCGCCACCGGATCGCAGGTTCGGCCGCTGAAGGCCACCGTCTTGGTGAGGTTGTATCCGAGACGCCCAGCGAGGCTTCGGATCTGGGTCTCATCCCAGCTTTGCCGGATACCGGACACGTCGCTGCGCAGATAGCCGATCGCGGTCGGAATTAGTCTCATCGTCGAGCTCCGGTTCGGTTTGCGGACGCAGGCGCCCACATAGTGTTGCGTAAAGACCAGTTCGTGGCCGAGTGCCGCCCGCTCATCGGGATATCCGGTCTCGGGGAACGGGCCTGGGCGGCTGAGCCGCCGGATCCCGGTTCGACGAAGGGCGGCATCGCCGACCTCTCCCTTGTTGGAGAATTGTATTCTCACATTGTAACTACCAAATTTTCATCAGGGAAGGCCGCGTCGGTATCAGCTGCGCAGCTTGGCGAAGTCCCAACTCACGATGCGGTCCGCGGTCAGCCGCAGCCAGGCGTGTCGGTCGTCGTAGCGGAACTGTCCGCCGCCCATGTACTTGTCCGCGAAGAGTTGCTCGACGGTGGCGAGGGCCTCGTGCGCTTCGCCTTTGCGTGGGACCTCGCCGACGGCCGCCACGCTGCCGCGCAGTTCGACGCCACGCAGACGGAAGAAATCGGCGCCGCCATCGTCGACGATCACGCTGACGCGTGGATCTCGGCCGGCATCGGCCCAGCGTTTGCTGCGCACCAGGGAGTTGAGCCACAGCGACTGTTTGTGCCAGACGAACCACAGGGCGCTGGTGTGCGGATGCCCGCCCGGGCCGACGGTGGCCATTCGGCACAGCGGCTGGCTGCGCAGGAACTCGTCCTGTGCGGTCTCCGACATGGTGATGGATCTCTTGTTTCGTTGATTCTCCACTGAACTTCCTCAAAAACGATGGGTTTAGTTCTCCTCAGATGAGAGGATAGTTTTCCGAGACGGAGAGCGTCATTAGAATGGCGTTCCGCTCAACGATGAGCCGGGGTCCGGCCGCCGACACCACGCATATCCGGTGGCGGGCGGACCTTTGTTAGGAGGATTCAGTGAGATCGCAGCGGATACTTGTCGCCTTGATGGCGGCTTCGTTGCTAGTGGCCGGCTGTAGTGGCCGCGGTGGCAGCGGAACCGAGGAGAGCGCTCCACCCGGCAAGGCGGCGGCGGTGTCGAGCGATTTCGGTGACCTGCAGGCCGTCTGCCAGCCCGGTAAGGCGACGAGTTCGCCGACGCAGGGCGTCACCGCGGACCAGATCCAGGTCGGTGTCTTCACCGATATGGGTTTCACCAAGAACACCGAACTGGTCGATACCGCCAAGGTCTTCTCCTCCTGGTGCAATGACAACGGCGGTATCAACGGCCGCAAGGTGACCGTCAATGTGCGCGACGCCAAGCTCATGGAGGGCAGGCAGCGGATGCTCGAGGCATGCCGCCAGGACTTCGCGCTGGTCGGCGGCTTCACCGCACTGGACGCGCTCGGTGTCAAGGATCGGCTGTCGTGCACCATGCCCGAGTTCCCGTCTCAGGTGGCGATGACGGAGAACACCGGATCCGACCTCCAGGTCGGCGGCGGTGCGTCCGCATCTCGGCCGTTCGACGTCTACGCCGGTCTCCATCAGTGGTTGTACAAGGAGGCGTATCCGAACTCGGCGAGTGCGGTGGGCATCATCGTCGGCGACAGTCCGGTCACGAAAGTCATGGCCGACAAGTACGCCGAGGCCCTGCCCGACCAAGGGGCGACGCTGGTCTACAGCGATCTCTACCCGGCGGCGGGCGTGTCGGACTGGACCCCGTACGCGCAATCCATCAAGACCAAGGGTGTGAAGGGCCTGATCTTTCTGGGCGACTTCCGCAGCCTTGCCAAGCTCGAAGACATCCTCACCAGCATGGATTACAAACTGGACTGGATCGATGCCAACAGCAACGCCTACAACCCAGCGTTCATCGAGTTGGCGGGCAAGTCGCTGACCGCGCAGAACAACTTCTCCGACCTGTCCGGAACGGCATCGCTCGAATCCGCGAACACCATCGTGGCGGTCAAGCAGGCCAAGGACCTGTTCGCCAAGTACGCCCCCGGCGCGGAGCTGACCTACCCCGGTCTGCGCGCCCTGACACAGTGGCTGCTGTTCGCCAAGTCCGCGGCGAGCTGCGGTGCGGACCTCACCCGCACCTGCCTGGTCGATACCGCGCGCAAGGAAACCGCGTTTACCGCGGGCGGTCTGCAGGCTCCGATGGATATGTCGAGTCCCACCGTCGCGCCGAAGTGCTTCAACGTCGTCAAAGCGACACCGCAGGGCTGGGTGAACGCGGACTTCAAGCCCAACAACGGGCCCTACCGCTGCGATATGAACGCCTACGTATTCAAGGGCGACTTCGGCCGGGCAGTGACGCTGGCCGATATCGGCAAGAGCGCGAGCGACGTCAAATAATATGGAGCAGTTCTTCGCATTCGGCATCGTCGGTCTGAGCACCGCGGCGATCTACGCGATCATCGGCAGCGGGTTGGTGCTCACCTACACCACGACCGGTGTCTTCAATTTCGCGCACGGCGCGGCGGGCATGATGTCGGCGTTCGTGTACTGGCAGCTCACCGTCGACTGGGATCTTCCGGTACCGGTCGCGATAGCGCTGGTATTGCTGGTGTTCGCACCGCTGTTCGGGTTGGCGTTCGCGTGGGCACTCGCGCCGACCCAGGGGCTCGGTGACGCGGAAAAGCTGGTCATGACGGTGGCGCTGCTGAGCGGCCTCATGCTGACCGCACAGTGGATCTGGAATCCGGATATCTCGCGCTCGCTGCCGAGGTTCTTCGCCGAGCAGCGCCCCTTCCATGTCGGGGCGGTGACGATCACCTGGCATCAAGCGCTGACGATGATCGTCGCGATCGTGGTCGCCGTGGTTTTGCGAATCCTGTTGTACCGGACCAGAACCGGTGCGGAGATGCGGGCCACCGTCGATGATCGGGCACTGGTCGGGCTCACCGGCGCGGATCCGCAGCGGGCCAACCGGGTGGCCTGGATTCTCGGCATCGAGTTGGCGGCCATCGGCGGCATTCTCATCGCGCCGACGGTGGCACTGGACGCCGCCCAGCTCTCACTGCTGATCGTGAGTGCGTACAGCGCGGCGATCTTCGGTCGGTTGCGCAATCTCCCGATGACCTTCCTCGGCGCGGTCGTGGTCGGCTGTCTGGAGAGCTACCTCACCGGCTACCTGCCGCAGAACGACTATCTGCCCGGGTTGCGGCTGGCGGCACCGGCGCTGCTGTTGTTCGTCGCGCTGCTGGTGTTCCCGCACGGGCGGTTGCGCGGGCGGGACCGCCGGTTGAGTCCGGTGCATCTGCCGACAGTCCGTGGTTCGGCCGTTTTCGCGGTCGTGGTGGTCGTGGTCGGCATCATGCTGGCCACCATGCTGAGCGAGGCGGATCTGATCACCTACGGTCAGATCTTCGCCTTCGGCGTGATCGCGCTGTCCTTCGTACCGCTCGCGGGTTTCGCGGGGCAGATCTCGTTGTGCCAGTTGAGCATCGCGGGAATCGGTGCGGTCGCCTATGCCTATCTCGGCGTGAACGGGCAATGGTGGGCGCTGCTCGCCGCGATGGCGGTCGCCGCGGTGGTCGGTGCGCTGATCGCGCTGCCTGCGCTACGGCTGTCCGGGGTCTATCTCGCCTTGGGTACGGCCGCGTTCGCGGTGGTCATGGACCGCTGGATCTTCACCCTGCCGTCATTTCATGTGTTCGGGGTGGAGATCGCGCTGTTCGAGCAGGGCTCGGTGAATCTGGTCGGTCCCCGGCTGTTCGGCGTCAACTTGGACAGCACGGCGCAGATCACGGTATTCGCGGCCGTGCTGCTCGGGTTGGCCAGCTTCGCGGTGGCAATGCTGCGCCGCAGCCGGATGGGCCGTCGGCTGATCGCGCTGCGCGACAGCGAGGCCGCCTACGCCACGCTCGGCGGCAACCTGCTGCTGGCGCGGATGCTGGTGTTCGCGCTCTCGGCATCGATAGCCGGACTCGGCGGGGCGCTGTACGGGATGCAGTTGCGTTCGGTGACCGCCGAACAATTCGGTTTCGTCGCCGGATTGCCGATCTTCCTGGTCGTGGTGATCGCGGGACTCGGCGCCGTCGGCAGCGGTTTGTTCACCGGCGTCGCCTATCAGGGCCCGTTGCACGCGATACCGGTGTTGTGGCCGTCGTTGCAGAATCTGGCCACGGTGCTACCCGCCGTGGGTGGTATCGCGTTCGCGGGCGGGTTCCTCGGGCAGGGCGCGCTGGGCCAGATGCGCGGGGAATGGATTCCGGTACTTCGGGATCGGGTCGTGCTGCCGACGCTGTTGGCGGGGCTCGCCCTGCTCTGGGTGCTGAACCTGCGCGGGGTGATCAACGGGTACGTGTTCACGATCGCGGTGCTGATCGCCGCGGTCCTCGTCCCCCGCTGGGCGGGCGCGCGGGCGCGGCCGCCGGCCGAGCCGGAGGTGCCCGTCGAATGGTGGGGCATCCGGCGGCCGTGGACCGCCGCGGACAAGGAGGTGCTCGATCGTGCCGTCGCACTTGGAAGTTGAGGGAGTCACGGTGGCCTTCGGCGGTCACCGCGCACTCGACGGGGCCGGGCTGGCCGCGGAACGGGGTCAGGTAACCGGTCTGATCGGGCCCAACGGCGCGGGCAAGAGCACGTTGTTCGACGTGATCTGCGGGTTACGCCGGCCGTCGTCCGGGCGGGTCGCCATGAACGGCCGGAATGTGACCCGGCTCGGACCGGCGCGCCGGTCCAAGCACGGACTGTCGCGTACCTTCCAGCGTCTGGAACTGTTCGGCCGGTTGAGCGTCCGCGACAACCTCTTGGTCGCCGCGGAACTCGGTCGGCACCGCCGGGCGGCCGGCCGGACCGTCGATGAGCTCATCGACCGGCTCGGCCTGCGTGACGTCGCGGACGCGACCGCCGACGCGCTGCCGACCGGCACCGGCCGACTGGTCGAGGTGGGCCGGGCGATGGCCGCGCGGCCCAGTCTGGTCCTGCTCGATGAGCCGGCCGCCGGTCTGGACCACACCGAAACCGAACGGTTCGCCGCGCTGTTGCGGTCGCTGGCCGAGGACGGCGTTGCGGTCCTGCTGGTCGAGCACGATATGGGCCTGGTCATGAACGTCTGCGACCAGCTGTACGTGCTGGACCTCGGCAAGATCATCTCGTCGGGTACGCCCGAGGTGATCCGGCAGGACGAGACCGTGCTGGCCGCCTACCTGGGAGAAGGATGAGATCCGTACTCGAATTGCGCGATGTGCGTGCGGCTTACGACGCGATCACCGTGCTGCACGGGGTCGACCTGAGCGTCGGGGCGGGTCAGGTGGTGGCGTTGCTCGGCCCGAACGGCGCGGGCAAGACCACCACGCTGCGGGTCGCCGCCGGTGTGCATCCGGTCGCGTCCGGTCGGCTGTCGCTGGGCGGACGGGAGGTGACCGGGGCGCGTCCGCGTGATCTGGCGCGCGCCGGGGTCTGCCTGATTCCTGAGGGCCGAGGCATATTCCCGAACCTGTCGGTCCGGGACAACCTGCTGATGATGACCTTCACCGGGCGCTCCCGCGCCGAGATCGAGGAGCTGGCGTTCAGCCGATTCCCCATTCTGGCCAAGCGCGCCGATCAGACCGCGGGCACGATGTCCGGTGGTGAGCAGCAAATGCTCGCGCTCGCTCGTGGCCTGACCACCGATCCGGCCGTTCTGATGCTCGACGAGCTGTCCATGGGGCTGGCGCCGCTGGTGGTTGAGCGACTCTACGACCAGGTCGCCGAGATAGCCCGACAGGGGGTGGCGGTCCTGGTGGTCGAGCAGTTCGCCTCCGCCGTCCTCGATATTGCCGACCACGCGGCCGTATTGGTCCGTGGCCGAATCGAACACCAAGGTCAACCGGACGGCGGACTCCGCCGCGAATTGGCCGCACTCTATTTAGGAAGCTCCTGATGACCGAAACACGTACTGAACGCTTCGAACGCGAATTGGCCGAATTGAAGATTCCGGACCCGGCCGCCGGCCGGGGCGCACTGTGGCTGCGCGTGGGCGTCGCGCTGCTGGTGCTGGGCCCGGTGCTGGCCGTCGTGGCCTACTTCATGGCGCACGGCACCTCCGATCCACTGGCACAGCGTGATGCGTTGGCTATCGGACTGATCGGCGTCGCGGCCAGTGTCGTCGGCGCGGCACTGTTCCTGCGTTATTCGCTGACCGGTGTGCTGCGGTTCTGGATGGCCCGGCAGTCCTACGATCTCGCCCAGCTCGGGGAGCGATTGGTGGCGACCAAGGAGATCCACCCCGACGAAATCGCCGCTATCTCCCGATAAAGTGGTGCTTGTCACACTACGCTCAGCAACCTACTGTGTGTTCAGTAGGTTGCTGATCCTTTCCAGCGACCTGGAAGCAATCGCTACAGCCGCAGCAAAGGAGTTCGGTGTCCGAACCACGGTCGAATGCCGCGCGTCCCTACGATGCGTTGCTCGTCAAGGGCGAGGAGCGCAAGCAGCGAATTCTCGCGGTCGCCAAGCGGCTGCTGGCCCGCAACGGGTGGCGGTCGATCACCCTGGCGCAGATCGCACGGGAGGCCGGGGTGAGTCCGGCCGGACTGCTGCACCATTTCGCGTCCAAGGAGCAACTGCTGCACGCCGTGCTGGAGGCCAGGGACTCCGACGACGAACAGCATGCGGATTTCACCGGCGACCTGGTCGAGTCGGTCGAGCATGTCGCCGATAGATTCCGGCGTTCACCCGATCTGATCGGCATGTTCGTCGTGCTGTTGATCGAGAATCTCGATCCCGACGCCCCCTTGCACGATCGCCTGCTTGGCCGTTACCGCGCCGCTGTCGACACGCTCGCCGAGCGGATCAGCAGCGGTCAGCGGGCCGGACGGTACCGCACGGATCTGGACCCTGCCGTCAAGGCAGTGGAGATAGTCGCTTTTCTCAATGGAATGGAAACTTCATGGCTGCTCGACCCTTCGATTCCACTGACCCGAGTGTTCCAGCAGTACGCTCTATCACTCGCACGCGATCTGACGCGCCCCGACACGTGCTGAGGTACCGGCTCGGCGTCGTGTCGCCGAGCGTGGCCGAGGTGGTGCGGTGCGCCGGCGGCTGGCTATTCGACCGGGTCCTCGCCGGCTGGGAAGTGACCGTGATCGTCGCGGATCCGGCGAATGCGCTGCCCTTGCGGATCCTGGGCGCGACGGTGCTCGATCTGGAGGTTTCCCTGTCGTCGCCGACGCACCCCACGCAGCCGCACGCGGTCGCAGTGGCCGGTGAACTGTTCGAATCCGATCACCGTGTTCGGTGCGGTGTATTGGAGTCGCTGGAGCGCGGAATCATCGAGGTCACAGTGCTCGGTGAATCCTGTCCGAGCGAGTTGCACCGCCGCGTCGGTTCGGTACAGCATCCGCTGAGCGTGGCCGCGCGGGCGTTCAAGGCGCAGGCTCTCGCCGCGGCCGCGGTCCCGGTCGATTCGATCGACACCGTCGAGACCTTCCGCAGCGGTCTGCCCTCGACTCGTCTTTCGGCGGCCGTCGACCTCATACCTGTCTGAGCGAACGGTGCTCGGCCCGATGTTTTTGGTCGGCATCGGGCCGAGTGGCCGCTCTAGTTGGTACCGGCCGGCTCGATGAGAACCTTCCCGATCGCTCGGCCCTCGGCGACGACGCGCAGCGCGGCCGCGGTTTCGGCGAGGGTGAAGCTGGCACCGATATGGGGGAGCACCTGCTTCGTGACGAGCAGCTCCCGCAACTCGTCCTCATTGCGGCGGAATTCTTCCGGTACCAGGTCCTGGAACTGGAACCCGAGCACATGCAGACCTTTGACCAGCACCAGATTGAGCGGAATGCGCGGGACGACACCCGAGGCGTAGCCGATGGTGACGAATCGTCCACCCCGACCGAGGGCGCGCAGTGCCGGTTCGGCGAGCTCGCCCCCGACCGGGTCGAGGACGGCGTCGGCGCCATCCGGAATCGCCGCACGCAGTGCCTTTCGCAGGTCATCGGATCGATGGTTGATGAGATGTCGGGCACCGTAGGACGCCGAGATATCCAGCTTGTCGGTGCTGGAGGCGACCGCGGTCACCGACAAACCGAGCGCAACGCCCAGCTGGACCGCGGCCAACCCGACACCGCCGCCGGCGCCGAGCACGATCAACTCGGCGCCCGCATGTACCCGCGCGACGGATCGAAGTGCGTGGTACGCGGTGCGATACGCGACCCCGAACGCGGCGGCGGTGCGATCGTCGACACCGTCCGGGATCCGGGTGAGCCCGGCCGCGGACACCACCACCTCTTCGGCGAAGGCGCCGTAGAGCCCGGTGCCGGTGACCCGGTCGCCGACGGCGAAATCCGCACTGCCAGCGCCGGATTCGACGATCTCACCGGCGAATTCGCTGCCGGGTACGAACGGCGGCGGCACGCTGATCTGGTACTTGTTCGCCAGCAGCAGCACATCCGGAAAGTTGACGGCCGCAGCGCCGACCCGGATCCGCACCTGGCCCGCCGCCGGCTCCGGCGACGGGCGCTCCTCGATCCGGACGACCTCGGGCGGCCCGTACGCCGGGCAGACCGCAGCACGCATCCGCGATCACCGGCCCTGCCAGTTCGGCGACCGCTTCTCCACGAACGCCATCGCGCCTTCTTTGGCGTCCGCGCTGGAGAACACGATGGATTGCCATTTGCTGAGGCGTTGTTCGGCCAGGTCGCTATCGGTGACCGCGAGGCGGGTCAATTCCTTGGTGGCCGCCAGACCCAGCGGTGCGTTGGCGGCGATCTTCTCGGCCAGGGCCAGCGCGGTGTCGAACACTTGATCCGGCGCCGCGACGGCATTGACCAACCCGATCTGGTACGCCCGATCGGCGTCGATGAACTCGCCGGTGAGCAGCAATTCCAAGGCGATGCCCAACGGAATCCTGGTGCCGATCGAGGTGCCGCCGCCCGCGGCGAACAGTCCGCGCTTGGCCTCGGGGAAGCCGAACTTTGCCGCGGCGGAGGCGACGATGACATCGCTGCCGAGTAGCAGTTCGAGGCCGCCGCCGATGGCCGTACCATTGGCAGCGCCGATCACCGGAATGCTGGTCTGCCCCTTGGCAAGTCGGCCATAGGCGTCGGTCTCCTGGCCACCGCCGAAATCGGTGCCACCGGCGAAGGCGCGCAGGTCCATACCGGAGCCGAAGGCCCGGTCGCCGGTGCCGGTGAGCAGTACCGCCCGGACCGAGGGATCGGTCTCGGCCGCGATGACGGCCGCGCCGATCCCCTGCATCATGGTGCGGGTCAGCGCATTTCGCGCCTGCGGCCGGTTCAGTCGGATGATCATGACCGGGCCGTGCCGGTCGAGGAGGAATTCGGCGTTCTCGATATCGGTCACGACTTGTACTCCGTACTCTCGGCGAGTTCGGCGGCCTCGCGCATGAGCTTGGGCACGATCGGACCGAACGACTGCAGCTTGATGTCGTCGCCGGCCCGCTGGAAGCCACGCTCCAACACGATCGCCAGCTTCCATTTGGCCAGGACCAGGTAGTAGTCCAGGTCGTCCACCTGCCGGCCGGAGACCTCGGCGTAGTGGGCTACCAACTGCTCGCGCGTCGGCATGCCGGTCAGGTTCACATAGCTGGTGTTGGCGGCTGCGGGGGAGTGCATATCTTCGGGCCAGCCCTGCACCATCCAGGCGAGGTCGAGCTTCGGATCGCCGACGGTGCCCATCTCCCAGTCGATGAGCGCGGCCAGCTGTGCCGGTTTGCCGTGCTTGAACATCACATTGGCGAACTGGTAGTCGCCGTGCATCAGGCCGGGGATGAAGTCGAGCGGCTTGTTCTCGCGCAGCCAGTTCGTCGCCACGTCCATACCGTCCAGCTCGCGGCCCTTGTTGTGCTCGAAGAAGCTGGTCCAGCGGGCGACCTGGCGGTCGTGGAAACCGTCGGGCCGGCCCAGATCGTGCAGCCCCTTCGCCCGCCAGTCCACCTTCGACAGCAGGGCGATGCCCTCGGCCAGCTGGTAGGCCAGGCCGTTGCGAGCCTCGGCGTCGGTATCGAAGGGCGCCGGCCAGCCATTGCGTGCCCCCATCGGCGACCAGCCGTCGACATATCCCATGAGATAGAAGGTGCGACCGATCACCGAATGGTCGGTGCACACCGCGATCGCCGGCGTATGCGGCACATCGGTGCCGTCGAGCGCCGCGGTGATGCGCCACTCGCGCAGAATGCCCTTATCGCGGTCGGCGGGCGCGTTCTCCGGTGGCAGCCGGATGACGCTCTGCTCCTCGCCGCGGGTGAGCAGGTAGATCTCGTTCTGGGTGCCGCCGGACAGAAATCGCGCCTCGAGCGGCTCGCCCTTACCGGGGAGCCCGGCCGCGTCCATCCAATCGGCCAGGCGGGCGGTGTCTATCACTGGTTACCTACTTCGTGTTCGAGATATTCGGCGTATTTGGCCTGCGCGGCCGCGAGCTTGCGCGGGACCCATTCGGTGGGCCACTGATCGCCGCTGGCGCTGTAGTCGCGCAGCACCTGTTTGGCCACGGTCATCTTGTGCACCTCGGTCGGCCCGTCGGCCAGGCCCATCACGCCGGCGCCATGGATCATCATGAAGAACGGCATCTCGTTGGTCGTACCGAGCGCGCCGTGCACTTGCATTGCGCGCCAGGCGATGTCGTGCAGCACGGTGGGCATGACGACCTTCACCGCGGCGATGTCCTTGCGGACCTTCCTGTAGTCGTTGTATTTATCGATCTCCCACGCGGTGTACAGCACCATCAGGCGGAACTGGAGCAGCTGGGCGTAGGAGTCGGCGATATAGCCCTGCACGAATTGCTTTTCCGACAGCAGGCTGCCCGCGGTCCGCCGGCTGAGGGCGCGCTCGCACGTCATGTCCAGCGCCTTCTGCGCCAGGCCGATGGTGCGCATGGCATGGTGGATCCGGCCGCCGCCGAGCCGGACCTGGGCCGCGGCGAAGGCCTGACCTTCGCCGCCGAGCAGGGCGGTGTGGGGTACCCGCACGTTGTTGTAGTGGATGAGGGCGTGCGAGCCGTCGTTCAACGGTTCCCCGTACAAGCCGACATTGCGCTCGATCTCGACCCCCGGCGTATCGGTCGGCACCAGGAACATCGACATGCCCTGGTAGGCGCTGATATCCGGGTTCGTCACCACCATCACGATCAGGAACGACGCGGTTCTGGCGTTGGAGGAGAAGTACTTCCAGCCGTTGATGATCCAGTCGGCACCGTCGCGGACCGCGCGGGTGGTGAACTGGGTCGGATCGGCGCCGGCGTGCGGTTCGGTCATCGAATAGCTGGAGAACAGCTCGCCCTCCAGCAGCGGACGCAGGTAGCGCTGCTTCTGCTCCTCGGTGCCGAAATGCGCGATGATCTCGGCGTTGCCGGTGTCGGGCGCTTGGCAGCCGAAGATGACCGGCGCCCACGACGAGCGGCCGAGGATCTCGTTGAGCAGCGCCAGTTTCAGCTGGCCGTATCCCTGTCCGCCCAAGTCGGGCCCGAGATGGGTTGCCCACAGCCCCTGCTGCCTGACCTGCTCCTTGAGCGGATCGATCACCTTGCGCCGGGTTTCGTCCGGTGGCACGAACTGCTGATGTGGCCAGATCAGGTCGAGCGGTTCGACCTCGTCGCGGACGAACGCATCGGCCCAGTCCAGTTTCGCCTGGAACTCGGGCTCGGTCGTGAAATCCCACGCCATTGCGCCTCCTCTCAGATGATGGAAACATGCTTCTCATGGTTAAGAATATCATTCTTATTCCAGTGAACGCTGTTACGCCAGGAGGTCGGGGATGAGAGCCGAGGATCAGTTCCACATCGGTGTCGTCACCGCCGACTTCGAGGCGACGATGGCCATGCTGTCGTCGGTGTTCGGATACCAGTGGGGTCCGGAGGCGGGCGGGCCCATCGCCGTGACGCTGCCCACCGGCGAGGCCGTCCTGAACCTGCGATGCGTCTTCTCCACGACGGAGCCGCGGATGGAGATCGTGCGCAGCATTCCGGACACGCTGTGGGAGCCGGTCGCCGGTTCCGGCGTCCATCACCTGGGCTTCTGGTCCGATGATGTGGCCGCCGATACGGCCCAGCTGGAGCGATACGGATATGTGGTGGAGGCCGCTCGCGCGGTGTCGGGCACGCCCTTCTTCGCCTTCTTGACGGGCAAGTCGGGAGTCCGGATCGAACTGGTCACCCGGGCCGCGCAGGAGGGGCTGGCGCGGTGCTGGGCGGATCCGGAAACCATTGGGCAACAGTAGATTTCAGCGAGAAGGAGAGTGGCGATGACAACGGTCGCAGTGGTGACGGGCGCCGGTCGCGGGATGGGTCTGGCCTGCGCGCGCGAGCTGGTCGGGCAGGTCGATACGGTGCTGATGGTGGACCGTGATCCGGATACCGTGACCGCGGCGGCGGCGGAGTTATCGGCGCGCGGTGGCGCCGCCGAGCCCTTCGTACTCGATATCACCGATGCGGACGGGCTGGCCCGGTTGACGAAACGGGTCGCGGAACTGGGCACGCTGCGGTCGGTGGCGCATGCCGCCGGTATTTCGCCGACGATGGCCGACTGGCGCCAGATCTTCACGGTCGATCTGGTGGCCACCGCGCGCCTCGCCGAGACGCTGCGGCCGCTGGCGACCGAGGGGACGGCGCTGGTGGTGTTCGCATCGATGGCGCCGATGCTCGACCCCGCCGCCCCGGATCCGGACGCACTGGCTGTTCTGGACGATCCGCTGCACGACCAGTTCCTCGATCGCATGCACCAGGTACTCGGACCCGATATCGAGAATCCAGGCCTGGCCTATTCGTGGGCCAAACGCGGTGTGCAGCGATTCGTGTGGCAGGAGGCGGTGCGGCTCGGGCCCGCGGGCGGCCGGATCTGCTCGGTCTCGCCCGGCATCATCGACACGCCGCAGGGGCGACAGGAAGCCGAGGCGCATCCGACAATGGACGTGCTCGTGCAGCGAACTCCCTTGCGGCGCAGGGGCCGTGCCGAGGATGTCGCGGCCGTGGTCGGCTTCGCGCTCTCGGATCGGGCGGGTTTCCTCAATGGCATCGACCTGCTCGTCGACGGCGGCGTCTGCGCCGCCCTGCGCGCCGGTCGATAACCGTCCTATCGGTGCCGGGCCGCCGGTTCCCGCGCGGTGATCGGCGGCTGCACCAGGCGGACGCGCAGCTCTGTGAGCGCCTCGGGCGCGACGCCGGCGCGTTCGGTCAGATAGTTCGCGACGCTACCGTACCGAGCGCACAGCACGGTCAGCATGGCCGCCATCGCATAGCGCGGCGCGCCGTAGAGGGCGCGGTGGCGTTCGACGTCGAAGTCCGCATCGGCCGAACGTGCGCGCAGTCGGCGCAGCAGGGGCTCGGTGAAGTACGCGGCACTGAGTTCATAGTCGTCCAGGATGGTCGCGGCGCCGACGCCCAGCGCCGAGAGCAGCAGGGCGACCGCGACGCCGGTGCGATCCTTGCCCGCGGTGCAATGGATCAGCGCAGGCAGGCTGCCGGATTCGGCGAGGTCGGTTACGAGTCGGCCGAAGGTGTCGGCATCGGTTTCGATCATGGCCTGGTACATCCGTGCGTGGAAGTCGTTGGGCACGGGATCGTTTCGGTCGCCGGCGAAGCGCCGGGAATTCTCCTTGGTCCACGCGGCCAGGCCGCGGATGGTGAGCGGCGCGCGCCGAACCGACTGCGACAAGTTGGCCGGAGCCCGATCGCGTTCCTCGTCGGCGCGCAGATCGTAGCCGACGCGCAGGTCGGCTCCGGCGAGCACCGCGAGGTCGGCCGGGCTCAACCGATGCGGTGCGTCCGATCGAAAGACCATGCCCCAGCGCGTCGTTCCGCCGTCTGCGGTGGGATAGCCGCCGAGATCGCGGAAGTTGCGTGCGCCGTCGAGGCGGAGCAGCCGCTCGGCGGCGACGACCGGCGAACCGCCGCTGGGGGTGAGGCTTACGTAGTGGCGTCCCGGGCCGGGGGCGGGCAGCACGACCTGCGTGCGATTCTCGACGCGGGCGATGGGGTGGTCGCGATCGATGGCGTCGGGACTCGGCCCGATCGCGAGTTCTACCGGGCCGTCGCCGCTGAGTCGCCAGGAGACTCGGAGATTGCCCTGTTCGTCGCCGGCTACCTGCACGCGAGTCAGCGCGGATGTCATCGGGCTCCTCCCTGTGGAGTCGTGGGCGGCCGAGTGCCTCGGCGCAACGGGGGCGGGGTCCCGCATCCGGACCGGTTGCGTCGGCCCGCGCTCCCAAGAATACTATTCTTATAGGTGAGAATGATGTTTCGCTTCCGGTGACGGATATCGTGACCCGCATCGCCCAACGGGCACTGGCCCGGCGGGGCGCCAACTATGCCGATGAGGTGCGTCGGTTGCTCGATGCCGCGCTGGCGGTGATGCGCGAGCGCGGTACCGGGTCACGGCCGCGGGTCGCGGATATCGTGGCCGCCGCCGGACTGTCGAACGACGCGTTCTACCGGCATTTTCCGTCCAAGGACGCGCTGGTGGCCGCCCTCATCGAGGACGGCGCCGAGCGGCTGCTGAGTTATCTGGCCCATCAGATGGACAAGGAAGTCACCGCGCAGGGCAAGATTCGCCGTTGGGTCGAGGGCATTCTGGCCCAGGGCGCCGATGACACCGCGGCGACCACCCGCGCGGTGCTGTGGAACGCGGGCACCCTGGCCGAGGATTGCGCCACCGGTTTCCGGTCGGCCGATGTCCTGCTGGCCTCGCTGCTGTATCAGCCGTTCACCGAACTCGGCAGTGCCGACCCGGAATTCGATGCCGCGCTCGTCGCACACGCCATCGTGGGCAAACTCGGGGACTATCTGCAGCGTCGGGTGCAACCGGCCCCTGCCGACGTGCAGCGCATGACGCTGTTCTGTCTGCGTACCGCCGCGCCCGCCTGACCGGGTTACCTCTTTATTTTGTTTCTGCTAAGCAACTATATTGGTCGTGGGTTGCGCTCCTATGAGAAGGAGCCGCAGTGAAATCTGCCAGTGGTGACGCGCCGGACAGCGGTGGTATTCGAAGCAACCGCAGGCGGCTGCGGGTGGACGTGACGACTACCTGTACCGGGAGCCGGAAAAGCCCGCCGAGCCCGCGCGGGCCGAGGTCGGCGAGCAGGATCAGGTGGCCGCGGTGTGATCCGGTCCGGAGCCCGGGTGCGACATCGTGGCACCCGGGCTCGGGAGTGCGTTCAGCTGTCGTCGGTGGATGCGGCGATGGCGTTGTCGAGCGCGCCCATATCGGCGCCGAGTTCGGCGGCCAGGGCGCGCACGACGGCCACATCCTTGCGGAGGAATTCGCCGACCGACGCGCTGAACGCGGCGACCGAACCCTTGGCCGCCACACTGGTGACGGCACGACCGGCGGAGCTGGCGTGGGGGAGTGCCGACAGCAGCGTCGCCTCGTCGATGCCGAGTTGCCCGGCCAGCCGCACGGCTTGCGCGACCAGTCCGATCTGGGCTGTGAACAGCGCGTTGTTGACGAGCTTCACCCGCTGTCCGCTACCCATCGGCCCCACGTGCAGAACCGGATCGCCGTAGCCGCGCAGGACGGGTTCGATGCGGGCGACGGTGTCCTCGTCGCCGCCGACGAACAGCGTGATCCGACCTGCCTCGATATCGTGTGGACCGCCGCTCACCGGCGCGTCGAGTACCGTTATATCGTGCGAAACAGCCTGGGCGGCAACGGCTTCGGCCGTTTCCGGGCTTCCGGTGGTGTGGATGACGAGAGTCGACCCGGGCGGCATGGTGGTGAGCAGCGGGCTGTCCAGACAGATCTCGCGGACCTGCTCGTCGGTGAACACGCAGATCACCACCACTGCAGCGTCGGTGCCGACGGCGGCCGCGAACGAGACCGGCTGCGCACCCAATTCCTTGATGGCCCTGCGTGCTTCACTCGATCGGCCGAGCACGTGCACATCGTGTCCCGCCGCGACGAGTCGTCGCACCATCGGTGTGCCCATGCGCCCGGCTCCGATGAATCCGATCCGCATCGCGGTCACCGCTCGTGGCCCATGAGGGTCAGCGTGGCATCGGCCGCGGTGAGCGCCACGCCGGTTGCCGCATTGGTGTTCTTCGCCAGATCGGCCACCAGCTGGATATCTTTGCGCAGTATGTGGCCCGCGCGCTGGCCGATCGTCGCCAGCGTGCTATTGAGGATGCGCCCGAGCGCGTAACTGTTCGCGGAGCCGTGCCCGATCACCTCGCCGAGGCGGGCCTGGTCGATGCCCAACTCCTGCCCCAACGTCAAAGTGCTCGCGGCGGTCGCGAGATTCGCGGTGAACAGCAGGTTGTTGAGCAGCTTGGTGACCTGGCCCGCGCCGATATCGCCCAGGTGCACAATCGGATCGGCGTAGGTCTGGAAAACTGGACGGCAGCGTTGCACGATATCGGCCGGACCACCGACCATGACCAGCAGGCGACCCTCGGCGACCGCGGGTGCGCCGCCGCTCACCGCCGCGTCGATCAGCGAAACATCCTGCGCCGCGGCGATATCGGCGAGCTGACGGACAGTGTCCGGATGAATTGTGCTGTGCACGACGACGATTCCGCCCGCCGACAAACCCGCGAGCACACCCTGTTCGCCGGTGAGCACGTCGCGGACGTCGGCGTCATTGCCGACGCACAGACAGACCAGGTCGCTCGCCTGAGCCAACTCCTGTGGCGAATCCGCGACTCGGGCGGCGGTATCGGCGTACGGCTCGAGCGAGGCGCGACGACGCGCCCACAGGGTCGTCTCGAATCCGGCCTCGACGATCCGGCGTGCCATCGGCCCGCCCTGGCTACCCAATCCAATGAATCCGACGCGCATCAGCGCACCTCCAGTTCGAATATGCTTGTTACGCGGCTTCTTCGGGCTGTGGTCGCCAGTAGAGTGCGAGCAGTCCGGTGGTTGATACGGCGGCGACGCCGAGGGCGATTGCGGCGCCGGTCCAGCCGTGGATGGTGATGTCGGTGGCGTGGTCGAGGGAGAGTCGTCCGGGTCCGAGGGCGGCGAGGGCGAGTGTGGTGGCGGCGAGGACGAGGACGTATTCGTAGCCTTCTTTGAAGACGAAGAATCCGTTGGGGCGGTGGGCGAGTAGTCCGGCGACGAGCATGACGGAGATGACGGCTGCGCAGGCCAGTGGGGTGAGGAGTCCGAGGATCAGTAGTGTGCCTGCGCTGATTTCGGTGATGACGCTGAGCCAGGCGTGGAGTGTGCCGTTGCGTAGTCCGAGGCCGGTGAACCAGCGGGCGGTGCCGGGGATGCGGCCGCCGCCGAGCCAGTGGTTGGTGCCGTGGGCGATCATGGTCGCGCCTATGACGAGTCGGATCAGTGCCAGGGCGAGATCGGCGACATCCATACGTGCACTTCCTTATACGTCGTTTGTCAGGAGCAGGACGCCGCTGGGCGTCAGGCCGCCGCTGCTGGTGACCGCCACCCGGGCGTCCGGAATCTGCCGGTCTCCGGCCTCGCCGCGCAACTGTGTGACGGCTTCGTACAGTAGGCCCATGCCATGGGTGCGTCCATGCGAGAGCTGACCGCCATGGGTGTTGAGCGGTAGCACGCCGTCGCGGGCGATGTTCTTGCCGCCCTCCAGGAAGTCCTTGGCCTCGCCGATACCGCAGAAGCCGAGGGCCTCGATCCAGGACAGGCAGTTGAAGGTGAATCCGTCGTAGAGTTCGGCCACGTCTACATCGGCCGGGCGCAGCGACGTGCGCGACCACATATGCGCGGACTGGCCGAGCACCTGCGGTTCGTGGGTCAGTGTGCTCTGATCCCATTCGATGCGCTCGAGGATCTGGGTGCCGACCGCCTCGACTCGGATCGCCGGCTTGGCCAGATCGGGCACGGTGTCGGCCGCCGAGACCACCACGGCGACCGAGGCGTCGCAGGGCACATCGCAGTCGTAGAGCCCGAACGGCGTCGTGACGGATCGGGCCCCGAGGTAGTCCTCCATCGTCAGCGGGTCGCGATAGACGGCGGTGGGATTCAGTTCGGCATTGGCCCGCTGGTTCAGCGCGATCCAGCCCAGCGTCTCCCGCGTGGTGCCGTACCGGTGGAAATGCCGTTGCGCGTTCTGGGCCAGGGTGTGTGCGGCCGAGATGCCGCCGAACGGCACCATCCAGCTCGGGGTGCGGCCGCCGGGCGGGGTGATCTTGCCCGTCCGGATCAGCTCGTTATAGGTGGCCTCCCAGACGGTACGGAAGCAGAGCACATGCCGGGCCAGGCCACCCGCGACCGCCAGCATGGCCGCGATCACCGATCCGCCGGGCCCGAAGGTTTCGAAGCCGCCGTTGTACCAGGTGGGCCGGATTCCCAAGGCAGCCTCGAGCGCGGTGACCCCGCCCTCGCCGAAGCCGCCGACATTGCCGCCACCGGGATAGGTCGACAGTCCGTCGATATCGGCCATGGTGAGACCGGCGTCGGCCACCGCGCGCTCGCACGACTGAATCGTCAGCGATAGCGGGGCAACCATGAGGCGGCGCCCGATCTCCGACATGCCGATGCCGGTGATGGCGACCTTGTCCTCGAACTTATCCTGGCTGACCATCGGCCGAACATGGCGCGAGAACTCTTGTGGCGCAATATCATCGGTGGGCAGGGGCGCGGGTTCGGGCTGTTCGGCGGTGGGCCGGAACAGCGGTAGCCACACGTCGCCGTCCGGTTGGAAGACGACCTGCATCCGCATGCCGAGGACAAGATCGGCCGGATCGCATTCGACCGCGTTGGTGGTGAGGCGGACCCGCGGATCCTCCTCGATGGCAACCTGTGCCACCACATAGGGAGTCTCGAGCCCGGGCGATGCGAAACGATGGTTGACGGTGAAGCCGATGAGCGTGGCGAAGCCGGAGACGATGCGCGCCCCCATGCGCCGGTCGCGGCAGTACCGGCACACCGGCTGTGGCGGGTGAATCAGTGCCGCGCAGGATCGGCACTCCTGGATGCGCAGGCGGCCATCGGCGCCCGAGGTCCAGAAGAACTCGTTGTCCTGGGTGAGCAACGGCAGGGGACGTCCCGACGGTTCGGCCACATCGCCTCCTAACTTCGCTGTGTCGACGGCCGCGCGTGGCCGGTCCGGGCTGAGGACGGCCACGCGCGGCCGGTTGATCCGGGGGATGACGCAGGCCCCGGACGTTGCGATGACCGCGGCAGGTCAGTCGATTTCGGCCGCCTGAGCCCGAGCTGTCACCGGTGCCGCGAGTCCCTGTTCATCGCAGATGCGTTGCAGATGCGCCAGGGTCTCTTCGAGTCCGGCGCCCAGCCGCGGTCCGGGGGTGAACGTCGCCGGGAGATGGCGCATGCCCTGGATGATGGCGATGGTGTTGTAGTGCACCGTGCCCTCCGGATCGCATCGGTAGTCCGGCATCCGGTCGAGCACGGCGAGCAGCATCCGCTTGAACACCGTGCGGGCCAGATTCGAACCGATGCACCGGTGGATGCCGAGCCCGAAGGCGTAGTGCCGGTTGCGCCGCCGATCCAGGATGACCTTGTTCGGATCCTCGAAGACCTCCGGATCCCGGTTCGCCATCGCCCAGGAGAGCCACACCCGGTCACCTTCCCGGTAGTCGGTGCCGATCACCTCGCAATCCTCGGCGATCGTGCGACCGTCACCCGGAGCCGGGCAATAGAAGCGCAGGAATTCCTCGGTGGCCGAATCCAGGAGTTCCTCCCGATCGCGGCTGAGGATTTCGCGGTCCTGGGGATTGTCCGATAGCCATTCCAACGCGTGCGCGGTGAGCGCGGTCGTGGTGTCGAAACCGCCGCCGATGAGCAGGCCCAGCATGCCGAGCCCCTCCATATCGGGCAGCGGTTCACCGTTCATCGTGGCGTTGGCGACCGCATTGATCAAGCCGGGGCGCGGATTCTGCTTGATCTCGAACAGATTGAGCAGCAGATCTTTGCCCATCTCCTGATGCATCTGCGCGATACGCGGATAGTCGGGCGAGTCCGGTGGTGTGTACACCGATGCGTGCACCGGCTCGTTGTAGACCGTCCATTTGGCGATCGGAATGCCCAGCATCGCCAGCGTCAGCACCGCGGGCACCACATTGGCCAGATCATCGACGAAATCGATTTGACCGGACTCGATCTTCTCATCGAGCGCGGCCCGCACCACCTCGTCGATGAACGGGATCCAGCGATTGACCGCGGCCGGCGACAGGTACGGGTTGAGCGCCGCGCGGACCTCGCGGTGCTCGGGCTCGTCCATTTCCAGAATTCCGCCGCGCACACCCCGCGCCCTGGGCGGCGTGGGAATGGAGATGCCTTTGTAGCCGCGACGCTCACCGGCAGGATCATTGTCGTTGGACATGTGCGGGCAGCGGGCGAGTTCGAAGACCTCGCGGTTGCCCGCGGCGACCCAATGCCCGTCGTGCGTGTCCGACCAGGCGACCGGGCACTTCTCCTGCATTTCCTCGGTGATTTCCAGGAACCGGCCACGATATTCCGAGGCGAATCGGTCGAAAGAATAGCGGGGCTGTTTGCGTTCGTCGTCGGTCGCCACGTTATCGACGCTCATGGCGGTGTCCTCTCTCATAAAAGGGAGATCGCCCGTTCCGGGCACGAGTGGGCGGCTTCGCGCACCTGTTCCTCTTGGTCGGGCGGAACATCCGCACTGACCGGCGACGAATGACCATCGATGTCACTCAGCACGAATGAATGGGGTGCGGCCATAGCGCACAATGTGTGACCTTGGCAGCGATCCGGATCGACTTGAACCTTCACGGTATTTCTTCCCTTCAGATGTGGTAGTCGTACCACTTCAGATATCCGCCGGCGTCCACGCGCAGCTGCGTACCGGTGATGTATCGGGACTCGTCGGAGGCCAGGAACAACACCGCGTTGCTGATCTCCTCCGGCTCGAGATAAGGGATCGGCATGGCCTGCTGCACGAAGAAGGCGGGCTCGGCATCCGCGCGGGTCGGGTGTTCCAGATCCGGGCGGAACGACCGATACATCGGCTCGCTCTGCAGCATCGGGGTATTGACATTCGTCGGATGCACCACGTTCGCGCGGATGTTCCGCGCCGCGAGGTGGGTGGCGATCTCGTGGACGAACATCGACAGTGCGCGCTTGGCGACCATGTAGGCGACGCCGCCGGGATCCTTGCCCGGCTGATCGACCTTGGACACATCCATCAGCGCCGCGGTCGAGCCGGTGGCGATGATGGAGGCGCCCTCGTCCAGATACGGCAGCGCGGCATGGATGGTGTTGATGACGCCGACCAGGTTGGTGTCGATCACGTCGGTCCACGCCTGCCACTGCGGCTGGCCCTTCATACCGGCAATGCCGGCCTGCGCCACCACGATGTCGAGCTGGCCCAGTTCCTCGACACCGCGTGCGAGGGCGTCGCGCAGTTGCGCGCCGTCGCGCACATCCGCCTCGACCGTGACGATGCGCCGGCCGGATTTTTCGACCAGCCGCGCGGTCTCTTCCAGGTCCTCCGGGCGCGACAACGGATATTGGATCGTTTCGATATCGCGGCAGATGTCGACGGCGATGATGTCGGCGCCCTCCGACGCCAGCTTCACCGCATGGCTGCGGCCCTGGCCACGGGCGGCGCCGGTGATAAAGGCGACCTTGCCCTCTACACGTCCCACTGGTGGGTCCTTTCAGATATTTGTCGTGCGGCCCACCGGAACCGGCGGGCGTGTTTCTAGGTGTTGCGGCCGCCGTTGACGCCGAGGATCTGACCGGTGATGTAGCCGGCCTCCTCGGAGATCAGGAACGAACAGGCGGCGGCGATATCTTCGGGACGTCCGACGCGCCGCACCGGGGTGCGCTGAATGTGTTCTTCGATCGTTCCGCCGAGGAGGTTGGCGGCTTCGGCCTTGCGCAGCATGGGGGTGTCGACGAATCCGGGCGGTACCGCGTTGACGGTGATGCCCCACGGCCCGAGCTCGAGTGCCAGCGATTTGGTCAGCCCGTTGACCGCCGATTTGGCCGAGACATAGTGCGACATGAACGGCTGGCCCGAATGCGCGCTGGAGGACGAGATATTCACGATGCGCCCCCAGCCGGCCTCCCGCATATCGGGCAGCACAGCCTGGATGCAATGGAAAACGCCGTTGAGGTTGACATCGATCACCCGGTGCCACTCTTCGAAGGTGAGCTTGCCGAAGCGCTTGACGCCGTCCAGGCCCGCCGCGTTGACCAGGACCGTGACCGGGCCGAGTTGTGCGCGGATCGCCTCGAGCGCGGCCTGCACCTGGGTACGGTCGGAGACGTCGGCGGTGTGCGCGAATTCTGTTTCGGTCGGCCGCAGGTCGAGGGTGGCGACGTGATAGCCATCGGCGCGCAGCCGGTGCGCGATGGCCAGGCCGATTCCGGATCCGCCTCCGGTGACTACTGCGGTTTTCATGGCTTGGCCTCCGCTGTAGCGTCGATCACAAGAATCTCCCTTCCAGTTTGGAGAACCGTACTCTCGTCCAGTATCCGTCCGCAAGGCCCGGAGGCTGCGTCGGGCATGGCGTGTCCGCCGGTGGCGTCGAGGGGGCTATCCGGGCCGGTGTTCCATTGCTACTGTTCGCGTTCGTCGGATACATTATTCTCTCAATTTGAGAATCAAATTTCCATACTCAGCGAGGAGACGGGATGCCATCCCAGGACACCGAGCCGGTAGGCGACCAAGCGGCGACCACGGCAGTCACCAAACGGCTTCTCATCGATGGGCAGCTCATCGCGACCGAGCAGACGTTCGAATCGCTCAATCCCGCCACGGGCGAGGTATACGGCTACGCGCCGGACGCGACGCTCGCGCACACCGAGGCGGCGATCGCCGCCGCGCGCCGGGCCTTCGACACCACCACCTGGTCGACGGATGTCGAGTTCCGCGCCCGCTGCCTCGACCAGCTGCATCGGGTGTTGCGCGAGAACGTGGAGGATCTGCGCGAGTTGACCATCGCGGAGGTCGGGGCCACTCGCATGCTCACCCACGCCAATCAGCTCGAAGTTCCGATCGAGATCGCCCGCTACTACGCCGATCTGCTGCCGGAGTATCAGCTGACCGAGGACCTCGGTGAGATCGAATCCCGTGGCCTGCGGCACCGCCGGTGGGTCGAAAAGGAAGCCGCCGGAGTCGTTTCCGCGATCGTGGCCTACAACTATCCGCATCAGCTGGCGCTGGCCAAGTTGATGCCCGCCCTGGCCGCAGGCTGCACGGTCGTGCTCAAGGCCGCCCCGGACACCCCGTTGGCCACGCTCGCTCTGGGCGAGCTGATCGCCGAACACACCGATATTCCGCCCGGCGTGGTGAACGTGTTGTCCTCCACCGATGTGGCGACCGGCAAACTGATGACCACCCATCCGGACGTGGATCTGATCACCTTCACCGGCTCGACCCCGGTTGGCCGCCAGATCATGGCGGCGGCGAGCGAATCGCTCAAGCGCGTCTTCCTGGAGCTCGGCGGCAAGTCCGCGATGGTGCTGCTCGACGATGCCGAATTCAAGTCCGCGGCCCAGTTCGCGGCCTTCACCATCTGCAGTCACGCCGGGCAGGGCTGTGCGCTCACCTCGCGGCTGTTGGTGCCGCGGCAGCATCATGACGAGATCGTCGAGTTGGTCGCGGCCAATTTCGCGCGGGTCAGCTACGGCGATCCCGGTAACCCGAAAACGTATATGGGCCCGTTGATCAGCGCGCGCCAGCGAGACAAGGTGCACGGCCTGGTCGAGCGCGCGGTCGCGGCCGGGGCGAAGCTGGTAGCCGGCGGAACGAAGGTCGATCCGGGCTTCTTCTACGCCCCGACTCTGCTCGCCGGTGTGGACCCGGACAGCGAAATCGCGCAGGAAGAGGTCTTCGGACCGGTACTCGTCGTCATCCCCTTCGACGACGAGGACGATGCCGTGCGGATCGCCAACAACTCCATCTATGGTCTGTCCGGCGCGGTGTTCAGCGCGGACGCCGACCGTGCGCTCGCGCTCGCTCGGCGGATCCGCAGCGGCACCTTCAGCATCAACGGCGGCAACTACTTCGGTCCCGACGCCCCGTTCGGCGGCTACAAACAGTCGGGTATCGGCCGGGAGAGCGGTGTCGCCGGGCTGGAGGAGTTCCTCGAGAGCAAGACCTATGCGGCGGTGATCGCATGAGGCCGCTGGAAGGAATTCGGGTCCTCGAGGTCGCGATGTACGGCTTCGTTCCCTCGGCGGGCGCGGTGCTCGCCGAGTGGGGGGCCGATGTCATCAAGGTGGAGCATGCCGTATCCGGCGATCCGCAGCGCGGGCTGCGCCAGATCGGCAAGTTCAAGGTCGAGGGTGACCCGAATCCGAATGTCGAACACGCCAATCGCGGTAAGCGCAGCATCGGCGTCGATATGTCGGTGCCGGAAGGGCAGGAGGTCATCTACGAACTGGCCCGCGGCGCCGATGTGTTCCTGACCAGTTTCCTGCCGCAGACACGCCAGAAATTCCATATCGACGTGGCCGATATCCGTGCGGTGCGGCCCGACATCATCTACGCCCGCGGCAGTGCGCTCGGCCCACGCGGCCCGGAGGCCGATAAGGGGGGATTCGATATGACCGCGTTCTGGTGCCGCGGCTCGGTCGCCGCCACCATCACCCCGCCCGGGATCGAGGGCATGATTCCACCACCGGGACCGGCGTTCGGGGACACCATCTCCGGCACGAATCTGGCCGGTGGTATCGCGGCGGCCCTGCTCAAACGTGAGCGAACCGGTGAACCGTCGGTGGTCGACGTCTCGTTGCTCGGCAGCGGTCTGTGGGCGATGGGACATACGATCGCGCTGTCGGCGTATATGGGCGAGGCGATGGTGGCGCCCGCGCCGGGCGCGCACGGTGCGCCGACCAATCCGTTGTCGGGTCTCTACCTCACCGCGGACGGCAGGTACATATCGCTGGTGATGTTGCAGCCGACCAAATTCTGGGCCGATGTGTGCCGCCATATCGACCGTCCGGAACTGGCCGACGATCCGCGTTTCGCGACCGCCGAGCTGATCGCCGCGAATACCGCTGAGGCGGTGAAGATCCTGCGCGAGGTGTTCGCGACCCGGACTCTCGCCGAGTGGACCGAACGGCTGGGCACGATGTCCGGGCCGTGGGCGCCGGTGCAGGACAGCCTGCAGGTGACCGCCGACCCGCAGATCCGGGCCAACGAATATCTGGTCCAGGCCGGCACCCTCGAATTGGTCTCCAGCCCGGTGCAATTCGACGTCACCGCGCCCGAAACGGGACCGGGGCCGGAGTTCGCGGCGCAGACCGAAGAGGTCCTGCTCGAACTCGGTATGGACTGGGACCGCGTCATCGCGCTCAAGACAGCGGGCGCGATCACCTAGTTCGAAGTATTCCTGGTGGCGGCCGGTCCGTGCGCGGGGCGGCTGCCATCGTTATCTAGTGGCCGTGTTCCACCTGGTTGAACGGAATGTCGCGGTCGGCGGCGAATTCGCGGGGCATGCCGAGTACGCGTTCGCTGATGATATTGCGGGCCATTTCGGTACTGCCGCCGGCCAGGCTCCATGCCTGCCGCATCAGGTAGTCCTGGCCGGCCTGGCCGAATCCCGCGTCGTCGGCGGTGGTACCGGTGGCGGCCGAGGCCCCGGCGATCCGGACGGCCATATCGGCTTGCAGCCAGGAATTCTGGGCGCTGAACAGGCGGACGATCGATCCGGCGGCCGGCGGCAGAGCGCCGGATCCGATGCCGTGGGTGATCCGGGCGATCAGCTGGTCGTGCACCATATTGAGGGCTCGGGCCTCGCCGATGTCCTCACGGACTCGCGGGTCGGCGAGCTGACCGGTGCGCCGCGCCAAGTCGACGAGGCCGGAAACATCACGGCCGCTATGGGATTGGATGCCACTGGAATACGGTGACGCGCCGCCGACGGCACTGCGCTCATGGAACAACTGCCGGTTCGCGGTTTCCCAGCCACCGTTGACCTGGCCGACGACGGCGTCGGCGGGCAGCACGACATCGTCGAAGAATTCCTGGCAGAACTCACGGGAGCCGTCGACCTGGGTGATCTGCTGCACGGTGACGCCCGGCGTGCGCACCGGCACCAAGAACATGGTCAGCCCAGCGTGTTTGGGCACATCCCAATCCGTGCGCGCCAGGCACAGCGCGTAGTCGGCGGCATAGGCCCCCGAGCTCCAGATCTTGGCGCCGTTGAGCACCCAGCTATCGCCCTTTCGGTCGGCGCGGGTGGTCAACCCGGCCAGATCCGAACCGCCCCTCGGTTCGGACAGGAACTGCACCAGCAGTTCCTCGCCGCGCAGCACCGCCGAGATATGGGTGCGCTTCTGCTCCTCGCTGCCCATGTCCAGGATGGTCGCCGCGCAGATGGTGAGCGTCGGGATATTCAGTGCCAGCGGCATTTCGTAATCGCGGGATTCCTCGCTGAATGCCCGCTGGTGGGTGGGGGTCAAGCCGAGGCCGCCGTACTCCTTCGGAAAACAGATACCGGCGAAGCCGCCGTCGTACAGAATGCGCTGCAATTCCTTGGCCCGCGTCCAGGCCGCCGCGGATTTGCTCGTTTCGCCGAGCTGATTCGGCGGCGCGGGCGGCAGGTTGTCTTCGAGCCAGCGCCGGGCCCGGTCGCGGAAGCTGTCGACGGATTCGACGTCGTTGGCTGCGGTGCCGTCGGTCATGCGGCGTTCCTCTCCATGAGATCGGTGAGCAGGCGCCGGTGTTCTCCCGGCGTTCCGTACAGAGCCCGCCCGAGGGTGACTCGCCGCAGGTAGAGGTGCATATCGTGTTCCCAGGTCACGCCGATGCCGCCGTGCAGTTGCACGCACTCCTGGACGATGCCGGGAGCCGTGGCGCCGATATAGGACTTGGCGACGCTGACGGCTTCGGCGGCTGCCGTCGGATCGTCGGCGAAGGCATTGGCCGCCGCCCACGCGGTGGCGTGGCACGCTTCCAGCCAGGTCTTGTAGTCGGCCACCCGGTGCTTGAGCGCCTGGAAGGAGGCCAGTTGGCGGCCGAAGGTGTAGCGGTCGAACATCCACCGCATGGTCATTTCGAAGGCCCGGTCGGTCGCGCCGGTCATCTCCGCCGCGGTCAACGCGGCGGCGACCCGCAACTGCGTGCGCATCGCCGCGGTGGCTTCGGCCGGGTCGCGCTGGACCACCGCGTCCGCGCCGACCGCGACGTCGGTGCAGGAAACCTGTGCGGTACGCCGGACCACATCGAGGGTCCACGTCGGTGCGACGCTCACCCCGGGTGCGTCGGCCCGGATGAGTACCTGTACCGGTCCGTCGGGGCCGTGGGCGTCCACCAGGAAGATATCGGCTTGGTCGCCGGACTCGACGCGGTCCTTGATACCGGATATCCGGAAACCGTCGCCGTCGGGTACCGCCGTCGTGTCCGCGTCGCGCGGTTCTAACCCGCGTCCCGGCTCGTAATGCGCCCAGACGGCGACGGTTTCGCCGCCGACGATCTCGGCGAGCAGGTCGGCGAAGCGGTCCTGCTCCAGGACCAGCCCGGAGATCACGGCACTGGTGGTGGTCAGCGGGCCGGGCGCGCACGCGCGGCCGAATTCCACGGCGACCAGTGCCAGATCGGCCATCGGCGCCTCCGATACCGATCCGCCGCCGAATCGTTCCGGGACCAGCGGCGCGGTCCAACCGAGTTCGGCACCCTTGCGCCACCATGCGCGATCGAATCCACGACCGGCTTCGGCGAGTGCGCGCACGGCCTCGACCGGAACGGATTTCGCGAGGAATTCGCGGGTGGTCGATTGGAAGAGCCGTTGGTCGGCAGTTGGGTCGAGGTTCACCGGGGACCGGTCCTTCGCAGCTGGGGACATGGTTAGGGGCCTCCCGCGGATCAGCGGGGTGATCCGCGGGAGGCAGTGGCACCGCCGACAGCGACGGGGGTGGGCGAAACGTACTGTCGGCGGGCCAGATCGAGAAACGGCGCCGCGCCGCGCGGCCGCCGTTGCCGTCAGAACGGTTCCCAGACAGTCACTTTCGTGGCGGCCGGGTCGATCGCCGGGCTGAGTTGGCTGCGTCCGTCGGCGGCTCGTGCCTGCATCTCGCGCATGATCGCGTCGAAATCTCCGTCGATCTCATAGACGGCGCAATAAGCGAACTCCGCGGGTTGTCCCGCGACCGATTGTCCGCGGAATCGGGTGCAGGATTTCATCCCCGGTATCGATAGCAGATCGGGAATATGGACCTCTTCGTACCATTTGTTGTATTCCTCTTCCATACCCGCGCGCGGGGTGGAGAAGACCATCATCTGCATGGGATTCCCTTATGCGGTCGGCGTGCTCAGCTGGCCCGTGCCGCGGCGTAGCGTTCGGCCCATTCCTTGCGGGGGCGAATGGTGAGGTCGACGTCCTTGGCCTTGGCGCGCAGCGCGCCGACGGTGCCCTCTTCGCGCGGGGTATGGGCGAAGGGATCCCAGTTGAGGAAGCGGCTGGCGTTCTGCCAGGTGATCTTGTCGATATCGGCGTCGTCGGCGCCTGCGCTGTTCAGTTCGTCGAGGACGAATTCCGGTGCGTCGGGGAACAGTGAGTCCGAGTGCGGGTAGTCGCATTCCCAGGCGATGATGTCGATTCCGATTTCATGGCGCATTTTCAGCGAGGTCTTATCGGTGACGTAGCAGGCCATGACATGCTCGCGGAACACATCGCTCGGCAGGCGGCCGCCGAAGTCGCGGCGCAGCCATTTCTGGTTGGTGTAGTGGCGGTCGGAGCGGTCGAGGTAGAACGGGATCCAGCCGATCCCGCCCTCGGACAGGGCGACCTTCAGTCCGGGATAGGTGCGCAGCGCCGGTCCCCACAGCAAGTCCTGAATGGCGACCTGGGACACCGTCGGTGCCAGGCACATGAGGTTGTCGATCGGTGCGTTCGGCGCCAGTTTGAGTGCGCCGAAACCCTGCCCGATATGCAGGTTCATCACCAGTCCGGTATCGGAGAGCGCGGTGAACACCGGGGCCCAGTACTCGCCGTCGTGGTAGGAGGGCAGGCCGTCGATATGCGGAAGTTCGGGCATGGTGACCCCGCGACAGCCCTTGGCAGCGACCCGGTTGATCTCGGCGACGGCCAATGCGGGATCCCACAGCGGCAGGATCGCGTTCGGAATGAACCGGCCCGGATAGGTCGCGCACCACTCATCGATATGCCAGTCGTTGTAGGCCGAGATCACCGCGACGGTGATTTCATCCTTGAACTGGCTCAGATGTCCCGCGCTGAATCCGGCGAATGTCGGGAAACACATCGAGGACAGAATGCCGTTGGCGTTCATATCCGCGACCCGGTCGTGGATGTCGTAGACCCCGGGACGCATCTCGGCGTATTGGGCCGGGTTCTTGTCCCACTCTTCCTTCGGCCAGCCCACCACCGCGTTCAGACCGGTCACTCCGACCGGCTTGCCCCGGTAGACCCACTGATCGATGCCTTGGTCGTTGGTGATCAGCTGGGGGATGTGCTCGGCATATTTCTTCGGTGTGTGCCGGTCGAACATATCGGCGGGTTCGACCACATGGTCATCAATACTGACCAGGATCATGTCATCGATATTCATGTGATTCCTCGCTGTCATGGGGACCATGCGGGGTAAGCGGCCCCGACCACTGGGTGAGATGCTCGATCTCCTATATAGAGAATGTTACTCTCATCCGCTGCGACGATACACCCATCGGCCACGGCTGCGATAGCGGACGGGTGGGGTTCGGTGCGCGATCCGATTACCGCGCGGTGCGGGACACGGACTGCTCGATCAGGTGTTCCAGCAGCGTCATCAGCACCGTCTTGCAGGAGGCGCGATCGCGCGCGTCGCACAGCACCACCGGGATACGCGGGTCCAGATCGGGCGCAGATACGTTGCAGCAGCACATCGGCGAGGTCGGCCACCACACTGCCGACGAGCAGCACCTGTGGAATGCCGGTCGCCGCGGGCCGGTGGGGTTGCGCTGTTGCGCCGCCCCGCGACGATGTTGCCTCCGAACCAGGCCTTTATCGCAGCTGGTCTTTCATCACCTTCCCGGTAGCGTTGAGCGGGAGCTCATTCAGGAACCGCACAGACCGCGGCGCCTTGTATCCGGCCATTCGGCTCCGGCTCCAGCTGATCAGTTCTTCTTCCGAGACCGGGCTTTTCGCGACGACGAAGGCCTTGCCGACCTGCCCGAGTCGGTCATCGGGCACCCCGACCACCGCGACCTGGGCCACGGCCGGGTGCTCGAGTAGGAAATCCTCGATCTCCGCCGGATAGGCATTGAAGCCGCCGACGATGAACATGTCCTTCTTACGTCCGATGATCCGCAGCCTGCCCTCCGCGTCGAGGCTGCCGAGGTCGCCGGTGTGCAGCCAGCCATCGGCATCGATGGCCTCGGCGGTGGCGGTGGGATCGTCGAGATAGCCCTGCATGACGCTGTAGCCGCGCACCAGCACCTCGCCGTCGTCGGCGATGCGCACCTCGATACCGTCACACGGGGTGCCGACGGTCGTCGCGATCTGCTCGAAGGTGTCACCGGGGCGCGATGCGGTGGCGGTGCCCGCCTCGGTCAACCCGTATCCGGTCATGATCGACTGGAACGGTAGTTCGGTGTGCACCCGCCGGATGAGCTCGACCGGTATGTCCGCGGCACCGGTGACCGCCGACCGCAGGGAGGACAGATCGTATTTGCCCTGCCCGTCCAGCAGTGTGTGGTACAGCGTCGGCGGGCCCGGCAACATCGTCACCTTCTCCCGCTCGACCAGTTCGAGCACCCGCTCGACCTCGAAGACCGGCACCGGCAGCATGGTGGCGCCGCGGATCAGTGAGGTCACCAGACCGGCCTTGTAGCCGAAGGTGTGGAAGAACGGATTGACGAGCAGATAGCGATCGCCTTCGCGCAGATCGGCCAGATCGCACCATTCCGAATACAACCGCAGCGTCTGCCGATGATTCATCATCACGCCCTTCGAGCGGCCCGTCGTGCCCGACGTATAGATGATGTCGGCGATCTCGTCGCCGCTCACCTCGCGTTCGAAAGGTGAACCGCTGGAAAGGAATTCCGACTTCAGATCGATCACCGGCACGGCGCCGGGGCCGGTGTACTCCACACCGAGGAACCCCTGTTGCACCAAGAGCAACTCGGCTCCGCTGCGGCGGACGACATCGGCAGCCTCCTCCGCCTTGAACCGGGTGTTGACCGGGACCAGCACGCCGCCCGCGGTCAGCAGACCGAACGCCGCGATGATCCACTCGGCCGAGTTGGGCGCCCAGATCGCGGCGCGGTCGCCCTTTTCGATCCCCGCCGCCGAAAAGGCGCCCGCGGCCCTGCGCACCCGGTCCACCAGTTCGACGAAACTCAGCCGCAGCGGCCCATCGACGACCGCTTCGGCATCACCGAAGCGGTCGGCCGAGCTGAGGACCATTTGTGGGATGGTCTCCCATCTCATGCCTTCAGCAACCTCGCGAGGTTGCCGCCCATGATCTTGCTCTGGTCCTCGAGTGCCATGTCCTTGAGTTCGTGGATGTAGCGCGCGGGCTCGGCCAGACCCTCCGGATGCGGGTAGTCCGAGCCGAAGAGCACCCGCTCGACGCCGATCAGATTCGACAGCTCCTGCAGATCCTCTTCCCAGAACGGGCTGACGTGGATATTGCGCTTGACTGCCTCGACCGGGTCCTGGAAGCCGAAGCCTTCCGGGGCCTTCTTGTAGGTGTCGGCCAGGTTCTGCAGCAACGGCGCCATCCACGCGGCGCCGTTCTCGATGACCGCGATCTTCAGTTCGGGGTGCCGGAACAGCGCGCCATGGCAGACCCACGAGGCCACCGCGTCCTGGATCGGCCGCCACTCGGTGGTCATCCGGAAGGTGTTGGTCTTGAACGGCAGCATCTCCAGATTGCTGCCCTCCCACTCGGCGTTGTATCGCGAATAGCCGCTGTCGGAGGAGTGCATGGTGACCAGGATGTCGTGCTCGACGACCCGCTTCCAGAACGGGTCGAACTCCGGCAGCGCGAACGAGCGCATACCGCGCAGGCCGGGCACCGGAGCCGGACGCACCAGGATCGCCTTGGCGCCGTTCTCGACCACCCAGTCCAGTTCCTGTATCGCCTTCTCGACGATCGGCAGGGTGATGACGGGAACGTTGAAGATGCGGTCCTTGTAGACGAAACTTTCGTTGTTGCCCCAGGTTTCGAGCATCCACTGGTTCAGTGCGTGGATCACGGCGTGGATCAGATCCGGGTGGTGGCGCATGCGCTCTTCGACGAGGCTGGCCAGGGTGGGGAACATCAGCGATCGGTTCAGCTGCAGTTCGTCCATGAGTTCCAGGCGCGGTGCGGGCTCGCGGAAGGCGGGAATCGAGGGCATCGCTTTGCCGAAGATCTCCCGGCGGCTCTTGCCCTCGGGGTTGCCGTTCTTGAAGTAATCCTCCATTGCGCCGGGGCGCGCGACCACCTCGAAGGTGGGGTTGGGGATGTATTCGCTGATCTGGCCGAGTACCGCGATCTTGGTGCGACCGTTGATCTCCACGTACTGGATGGCCCCCTCGTATTCCTTCGGGAGGAACTTGGTCAGGGCCTCTTTGGTTTCGTACATGTGGTTGTCCGCGTCGAACAGCTGATACGGCAACTCGAGCTTCGTCATGAGATCCTCCTTCGTTAGTTACGAGAATCATATTCTCATATTTTGAAGGTAGCAATATTCCCCGTGTTCGCGCCAGGGTCGGTTTCGGTCACTTCTTGCCGTTCAGTGCCTTGTCCGCCGCGGCCCAGTGCGCGTCCGAAACCCAGAGGTGTGCGAAGGCGTTCACCGCTTCTTCGGGGGAGGCTCCGGCCAGGACCCGCTTGATCTCGCCCGCTGACGGGTTGGCCAGTGACGCGGCCAGTGCTCGCCATCCCGCGTCGAACGATGCCCGCGGCAATACCTGGTCAACGAGTCCGAGTCGCAGTGCCTCGGCCGCGGGGAGGATGGTCGCGGATCCCGCCAGCATCAGCGCTCGGCCCCGACCGACCAGCGCCGCGAGCCGTTCGGCGCCGCCCCAGGCCGGCATGATGGCCAGTGCGGCCTGGTTGAAGCCGATCTTGATGTCGTCGGCGGCGATCCGGATGTCGGCGGCCACCGCGACCTCCGCGCCGCCGCCGAAGGCGTGGCCGTTCAATGCCGCGATGACCGGAGCCGGGAACGCCGCGAGGCGATCGCAGATCAGTCGCATCCGCCAGGCCATCTCCGATGCCGCGTCGAGGGTCCGCAGTGCGCTCAGCTCTTTGAGGTCGCCGCCGGAGACGAATGCGCGATCGCCGGCGCCGCGGATGACCAGGGTGCGCGCCCCTGCAGCGGAGTCGATGGCCTTGTCGAGTTGGTCCATCGTGGCCGGTGCGATGGCGTTGCGGGCCTGCGGGCGATTGATCGTTATGACCGCGACGCCATCGTTCAGCTCGAGATCCACCATCCACATTCTCCAAACATGATATTTATATTCTTGGTTGCGGAGAATATCATCTCCGCCATAGCGGACTTGTCGATCCGATCCAGCCATGCGGCGGGTGCACAGCCCTGCGACCGCCGTCCGCGTCGGGCATTGGAGCTCTCACCATGCGAAAGATCCCTCAGCATTTGGTCGAACGGTATGAGGCTGAGGGGTGGTGGACATCGGAGACGATCGGCGACGCGTTGGCCGGTGGTCTGGCCTCGGCCCCGGACGCCAGATTTCAGGTGCATTCGCAGGTGCGTCCGTGGTCGGGGACATTGCGCGAAGTGGAGACGGTGGCGCGCCGGTTGGCGGCAGGGTTGCGGGCGCGCGGGGTCGGGCCCGGCGATGTGGTCGCCTTCCAGTTGCCGAATTGGATGGAGGCTGCCGCCACGTTCTGGGCCTCGGCATTCCTCGGTGCGGTCGTGGTGCCGATCGTGCACTTCTACGGACGTAAGGAGCTCGGCTACATCCTCGAGTCGGTGCGGCCGCGGGTGTTCGTGACCGCCGAGCGCTTCGGCGCGCTGGAATTCCAGGCGGATCTGTGTGTGGATGTGCCGATCGTGGGTGTGGTGGGTCGGGATTTCGATGATCTGCTCGCCGAGCAGCCCATGGCGGGGGTGCTGGGGACCGATCCGGCCGGGCCGGCACTGATCGCTTTCACCTCCGGCACCACCCGCGATCCGAAGGGCGTGATCCACAGCCATCGCACGCTCGGATTCGAAACCCGTCAGCTGGCCGCCCGCTATCCGGCCGATCGTGGTGTGCAGCTCACCGGCGCGCCGGTCGGGCATTTCATCGGCATGTTGAACGCACTGCTGATTCCGATTCTGGACGGCAGCGCGGTGCACCTCATCGACGTCTGGAATCCGGGCAAGGTGCTCGAGCTGATGACCGAGGACGGGCTCACCGTCGGTGGCGGCGCGACCTATTTCATGACCAGCCTGCTCGATCACCCCGATTTCGGACCACAGCACCTGCCGCATATGAAATACGCGGGTATGGGCGGGTCGTCGGTCCCGGTGGCGGTCACCCGGCGGATGACCGATCTGGGCATCACGGTATTTCGCGCCTATGGCAGCACCGAACATCCCTCGGTCACGGCCTCGCGCCATACCGCCCCGGAGATCAAGCGGGTCTGCACCGACGGTGAGGCGTTGCCGGGGGTGGAGATCCGGTTCACCGACGCGGGGGAGATCCTCACGCGCGGCCCGGATCTGTGCCTCGGCTATACCGATGACGCTCTCACCGCGGCGGCATTCGATGCCAATGGCTGGTATCACACCGGCGACGTCGGTGTGCTGGACGCCGACGGCTACCTCACCATTACCGATCGCACCTCGGATCTGATCATTCGGGGCGGGGAGAACATCAGTGCGGTCGAGGTCGAGGAGGTGCTGCTGGCACTGCCGGGCATCGCGGAGGTGGCGGCGGTGTCCGCGCCCGATGCCAGGCTCGGTGAACATGTGGCCGCGGTCGTGCGGATGAAGCCGGGGTGTGCCGCGCCGACGTTGGACGACCTGCGCGCGCACTTCGCCGAAGCCGGTCTGGCCAAGCAGAAGTGGCCGGAGGAGTTGCACGTGGTGGAAGATTTCCCACGGACCGCCAGCGGCAAGATTCAGAAGTACCGGGTCCGACAGGATGTCGCGGCCGGGCAGTAGGGCGGGGGTTCGATCAGTTGGCGTCGGCCGATCCCGTCGGATACGGCTGACCGCTGACCGATGGATCGGCCACGCCGACCTCGACCCGGACCCGGTCCTGGTAGAAGCCGACGTGGTCGCACAGCAGCGCGACCTCGAGGTAGGGCTCGTGGTACTCCCAGGCGACCAGGTCGGGCCCGTCGGCCAACCGCCAGTACCGTGCCGTGCCCTTGAACGGGCAGCGGGAGGTGTACCGGTCCGGTGCGAGCAGGTCGAAGCGCACGTCGGTGGCGGGGAGATAGAAGGCAATCCCGTGATCTTGTTCGGCGACGAGCAGTGCCGAGGTCGTCTCGCCGAGGATGCGGTCCGCATGCGTGACCCGGACCAGGTTGCGGACGCGCCGCACGTCGACGCGGTAGTCCGGCCATGCCGGATAGCCCGATGGTTCCATACTGTCCTCCGGTATCAGGGCGGTGTTCAGAGCAGCGTGTCGGCGGGCCCGACACTGGCGGTATCGGATGCCGGGAATCCCCGCACCATCGCGTGCACGCTGTAGGAGGCGACAAGGTTCCCGTCGATCGCGTACACCTGACCCTCGCTCTGGGCATGGCCGCGTCCGGCATAGGTGACCCGAGTGGCGTACAGCAGCCACTGCGTCACATCGGCCGCGTCGTGAAAGGTGATGGTGATCATGGTGATTCCGGTCGAGATCGTCGAATGTGCCATCGACTGATCGAAACCCGGATGCGGGCGCAGTGCGGCGGCGACGGTCCAGTGCCCCGTCGACTGGGTCAGCAGCGCCGCATGCAGATAGTCGTGATCGGGCGTGTCCCGAAACCGCGTCCAGGCGAACAGTTCTGGTGGGCCGACCGCGTCGGGATCCGGATCATAGGCGTCGCCGACCACACGCATGTCCCGGCCGTCCACCACCGATCCCGGTGTGTCGAGCGATCGCAGCAGATGCGGCGGATCGACCCGCGGCATGGGCGCGGCCGAGCGGATCAGATCGGGGGCGCCGGTGTCCAGCAACACGATTCCCGCGCAGCGCAGTGCATCGTGTTGTCGGATGTGGACTTGCGCGGTGCTGAAGGTACGGCCCGAGCGCAACACGTCGACATCGATGGCCAGCGGTGCGTCGTGCGTCGCCGCTCGCGAGAAGATCATCGACGCCGATACGACTCGCTGGCCGGGTACTTCCTTCGCGGCCGCCACCACCGCGGCGCCGAGTAGCTGTCCGGCTTCGGCGACATTGCGGACCGTCGGGCCGTGTGCCGGGGCGAGGTATCGGCCTGGGCCGCAGGGTTGTACGTCCATCAGTCGCAGCAGTTCGGCCTGAGTCCATGGCGGGGCGGCGGTATCCGGCGCCACCAGCGGACGGTCCATTGTGGCCTCCGATCGGTAGGTGTGTGCTTATCCGCGCTCGGAACCCATTTCGATGATCGCGTGCACCGGACAGTCGAGCAGTGCTCGGTGCACCCCGTCGCGCTGTTCCGCCGATACCGAGCCGTCGCCCTCCATGGAGGCATAGCCCCAGTCGTCGAGTGAGAAATGCTCCGGCGCGTGCTTGGCGCAGATTCCGAAACCATCGCACATGGTGCGGTCCAATCGGACCCTCATACCAAAACTCACCGCTTCCACTTCGAAGGGACGTTCCGCGAAATACGGTGTCGCGGTGCAGACCTCGCATCCCATGCCACGATGCAGCGATACCGCCGCGGGGAATTCGTCGAGCAGGGTGCGCGCCATATTCGTCGCGGCATCGAGCGTTCCGCATGCGCCGCGACCTCGTAGCACGATCGACCACCGGCGCAGCCGGGCCATATCGGAATCGTCGGCGACGTCGTCGCGTAATGCGTCGACGGCCGCGCTCATCGCCGCCGTCCCGTTGAAGCACGATCCGCACTGGCCCGCGTTTTCCCGATCGAAATAGTCCAGCACCGATGCCGCCACCGCGACCGGGCATTCGTCGTGGGTCAGCAGACCGATCGCGCCGCAACCGAGTCCCGATCCCAAAGCCCGCAGCGTTTCGTGATCCAATCGCGCGTTCAGCACGCGTCGATTGATCAGGCCGCTGAAGTAGCCACCGAGCAATGCGCCCGTGACGTCGTCCGGGGAGATCCGATGCAGGGCGAGCAGATCGGCGAAGGAAATGCCGTGCGGCAGCTCGTAGAGCATGGGCTCGCGACCGCCGCCGCTGACGGTCGCGAGGAAGGTGCCGGGTGATTCCGTCGTGCCCACCGCACGATAGGCATCGGCGCCATGCCGGAGAATGAAAGGCAGGTTGGCCAGGGTCTCGACATTGCTGACCAGCGTCGGCCGACGATCGACCCCCACCTGGAACACTCGCGGTGGCTTATCGGTCGGCTTGGCGGGGCCGCCATTGATGGCACGGACGGCGGCACTCTCCTCACCCGCCACATATCCGGGCTCGACGGTCACGACCTCAATCGGCACCCCGACCGATTCGGTCCCGTCCAGTTCCGCGAGCGCACTGTCGACCGCATCGGCGGCGGCCGGATCCGAGAGGTAGAGGAAGGCCCGGTCCGCGTCGACCATGGCCGCGGCCAACCGTAAGCCGTCCAGCACCCGGTGCGGCCGATAACGCAGCAGCCAGCGGTCTTTGGCCGATGCGGGCTCACCCTCTTCACCGTTGCCGACCACGACCGGCCGGACGCCCGGACCGCAATGGTCGCGCACCGCGTGGAGTTTGACGCCGAGCGGAAAGGCGGCGCCACCGCGGCCGCGCAATCCGGATTCGGTGACCGCGGTCAGGAGCCCGGCGGGATCGGTGAGCGCGGCATATCCACCGGAGTCTCGATACGCCCGCAATTCTTCGACGACCGACCCGCCGTCGATCAATCTCGGTGAAAATCCGGGCGGCGCGCCGACGGTCAGCTTCGCGATCGCGTCCATGATCTTTTCCTTCGATATTCTGTCAATTGAGTGAAATCCCTGTGCATACAATGGCTCTCATGCGAACAGCAGTAATCCGCATCAATATCGATCCGGCCGGTGAGCTCTCGGGCCCGGAACTCGGCGCGCGCATGGAATTGCTCGTGACGCGTGCGAACAGCGCCGGAATAGCCGTCGCCGATTCGCGCGTCGGTACGATGCCGGCGCATCGCCGGGAAATCCAACTCCATATGACCGGTGCGGATGGCGCGATGCTGCGCCGCGATGCCGAACAACTGTGCGCGGAAATCTTCGGCACCGCCCCCACGGCCGGTGCCGTGACCTATATCAGTCGCGGCACCGACGACGACGCGAACGGAATCCTGAGCGGATTCGGGATCACCGGCGACGTTTCGCGCATCACCGGTGACGAGGGGTTCGACATCATTACCGTGCGCCTGGCGAGCAGCGACCTCGCGCGGGTTCCGGAAAGCCGGATCCAGACCGCGTTGGAGGCGGCAACGAACTGCGAGATCCGTATCGTCACCACTTGAGGGCACCGGCCCGTATTCGTGCATCCCCTATTTCCTCAGGCCGTGACGAGTACTTCGTTTCCGATCACCCGGACGGGATAGGTGCGAATGCTCCACTCCGGTTTGACCGCCGTCGTGCCGGTGGCGAGTTCGAAACCCCATTGGTGCCACGGGCAGTAGATGTACTCGTTGTCACGTTCCATCACGGCGTCGCCCGGCGCGTTCTCATCCACCACGGTGCGCCCGCGGGTGCGGCCGACACACAGCGGCCCACCCTCGTGCGGGCAGTAGTTCGCGATCGCGTAGAATGTGCCGTTGACGTTGTAGACCCCCACACCGTGCCGGCCGATGGGGACGAGTTTGAAGCCGCCCGGCGGAATTTCGTCGAGGGTGGCCACGACATGCTCGCGCCCTTGCGGCAGCCGCGGTGTACTCGACGATTCCGGGTTCGATTCCGTGGTCAACTCAGAACACCCGCACCTGACCGGGCAGCACCGGAACCGTTTCGGGCAGGTGGTAGGTCTCGATGCCGTTGCGGCACATCACCGCCTCGCGCATATGCTCGGGCAAATGCTTGACCAGCCACCGGGGCTCATCGAAGGTCCAGTGCGGATAGTCGGAGGAGAACAGCAGAATCTTGTCGGCCTCCATCCACTCCAGTGCCCGGCTCAGCTCCGTCTTGTCCTCCGGATAATCCAGCGGCTGCGTGGTGAACTTGATGTGCTCCTTCACGTACTCCGACGGCTTGCGCTTGATATCCATAGCGGACTTGCGCGCCTCGTAGATCGCGTCCATCCGCCACATCAGCGGCAGAATCCAGCTGAAGGCGTGCTCCACCAACACAATTCGCAGCGCCGGGAACCGGTCGAAGACACCGTCGAAGACCAGGCTCATCACCTGGTTCATCGCTAGCAGCGAATACGTGACCATGAAGTCGTGGTTGTAGCTGGGATAGCCCACCGGCGGCATCGGCATCGTCTCGAAGTTGCCGCGGCTGAGGTGGCAGGCGACCGGCAAGTTGTGTTTTACCGCCGCGGCCCAGACCGGGTCGTACATCGGGTCACCCCAGGACGGACGCGGTTCGGCGCGGATCAGGATCTGCGCCATATACGGGTGGCCTGCCCACTTCTCGATCTCCCGGCCTGCCCCGGCGGGATCCTCGGCGGCGGCGGAAATCGAACCGCGCCAGCGCTGATGCCAGTTGTTGTCGTCGTCGAGCCAGTCCTCGGCGAGCCAGATATTGGTCGCCGCGGCGGCCGCCGAGGTGATTTCGGGCAGTCGGGCCATGCGCAAACCGGGCTCGAGGATGGCGATATCCGATCCGGCTCCGATGATGCACTGGCGGAACGCCATATCGGGATCACTACCGGGGAACCCGCCGTCGGGCAGGAACGCGTCGACCCGCATCGCGTAGGCGTGCGCGTAATCCGGCGCGTCGTACACGATGGTGTCGCCGATATGGTGCGACAGGAAGTACTTGCTGCGGTACGGCTCGGGGAACAGCTCGGCCAGTCGGCCCGGCCGGGGTACCGGGTGGACGTCGGAATCGACCACCCGGACCGCCACCCGTTCAGGGCTCGGTACCCGCTCACGGATGTCGAATTGTGCTCGAGTCATTGGTTTCTCCGTTCTGCCTGCGACTACCGCGCGGCCGCGGTGGTGTTGATGTCGATGCCGTAGAGATCCGCCGCATTGCGCCACAGGAATCGGTCGCGCTGCTCCTGGCTCAGCGCGGCGGGCAGCCGGCGGTGATCGTTGAGTTGCCAGTCCGGATAGCTGGAACCGAACATGATCATGCGGTCCTTGCCGGTGAAGCCCAGCCATTCGCCGGCGAATTCCGTATCGCCGGGGCCGTCCAAGCTGCCCTGGACGAAGAAGATGTGTTCGGGCAGATAGTCACTCGGCATCCGCGGCGCCCACGGGGTCTGTTCGAGATGCGGACGCCCGAAGGTATCCATTCGCCACATCATCGGGGTGAGCAGATCCGCCGCACCGTCGGCCCAGACGAACCGCACATTCGGGAAACGCTCGAACACGCCCTCGGCGATCATGTTCATCAGGTGGTAGAGGTAGTTCAGGGCCATGAAGCCGAGGTACTGCTCGTAGGTCCGGGTGTGGCCCGACGGGGTGGGCGGAAAGCCGACGCCGGAACCAGTTTCGATATGCACGGCCACCGGCAGATTCGCCGCGGCCGCCGCTTCCCACAGCGGCCAGAACTGCGGTTTGCCGTAGAGTTCGCGCGATTGCAGGGGGATGCCGATCTGCACCACCCGCGGATGCTCGCGCCAGCGCTCGATCTCGCGCACGGCGCCGGCGATATCCTCCGGGTTCACCCGGATCGTGCCGCGGTACCGGTCGGCGTAGGCGCCGGCGTCCAACCAGCGCGACACCAGCATCTCGTTGTGCGCGGCCAGGATCGCCGAGGTCAGGTGCCGGTCGGGCAGCGTGCCCCGGGTCATGGCGTGCAGGATCGCGATATCGACGCCCTCGGCGTCGAACAGGTGGCGGCCGACGGCGTCCGGATCCGAGCCCGGATACACACCCTCGGGCCCCTCGGTACCGGGTGCGAACTCCCCGCCCGGGGCGCCGTACCAGTCCATTTCGATATCGGGGATGCCGCGGCTGCGGTAGGGCTCGTGCAGGAACTGCCGCAGTTCGGGATTGGACTTGAAGTAGATGTGGACGCTGGCGTCGATGAGCGGCGTCGCGGTTCCGTCACTGTGCTCGATCATCGCGCAACCGCCACCGGGCGGGCGTTCCTCGCCACACGAAACCAAAAAGTTGTTCTCATTCGACTGCTCCGTTGTGTGGTGTCGGCAGGCAGGGATTCTGGTCGAAAACCAAATATTTGTTCCGCGACTGTACGTCAGTGTATCGGCACCACACAAGGGGTGTCAGTGGTGCGCGCGAGCGGCGCCGCGCAGCAGTGTGGCGCGCGAATGCGCAAGGGCCGTATGCGTGCCGACCTTTGCCACCAGCCCAGGCGGCATCCAGATCAGGTCACGGACGCAGGCCGACAACCGGCTGATCGCCACACCATCGAGGCGTATCTCCCCGGCCCGCTGTCCGATCTCGATCACCGTGCGGATCTGGCGCGCCCGCTGCCGCAACGCGTACAATAGACCCCTCGTATCGGGCGGTGACGAACGGAACCAGGCCCGCTGGATGGCGAACTCCTCGTCGAACCGCTCGATCGCGCTCAGATTGATCCAGGTGAGCGCATCCAGCTTGGCGACCGATGTCGAATCGGTGCCGACCACCGCCTGATACGCGCCGGAGAGCTCGGCGTGAAATGAACCCATGATCGAGTCGAGTAGCGCCTTTTTCGATTCGACGGTGCGATACACGCTGCCCGCACCCAGTTCGGCGGCCGCGGCGATATCGCGCATGGTCGTCGCCTCGTAGCCGCGTCGGGCGAATTCGGCCCTGGCCACCGATCGGATCATCGTCAACCTGTCGTCCTCGGCATACGCCGCGGGCTCGGCCCAGGTGTCCACGATCCGCCGCGCGGTCCGCATGGCGGGGGAGCGGTCGAGGTCGCGGTCGGTGGGCGGCTTCGCCGCGATACCTTCGAACAGCAAGCGGCACAGCACCGTGGCGACCTGATCGGCCGCGGACTCGCGATGCAGGACCGACAATCCGGTGTGCAGCATTGTCTCGCACATCTGCTCGGTCAGGATCGACCGATCGATCTCGGCCCCGAGGTAGCCGACCGACCGTACCGCGTCCAAGAGTTCGCGCAGCGCGTTCTCGATCGCGACCGGGCGCTGCCGGGCCAGCCGCACGAGTTCCGCGCCCGCGCCGGCATGTGGTTCGTAGATCGAAAGTTGCAGTGCGGCACGATGATCGAGCGCGCAGCCGGCAATCGCGGTGGCGAACCGCGAAATCGGTTCGAACGCGGTGTCGGCGGCGGTGATATCGGCGCCGCGCGGCGCCGCTGCGGCCACCGCGTCGAGCGCGTCACGATAGCGTTCGAGCAGTTCGACCGCGATCGATTCCTTGGAATCGAAGTGGTGGTACAGGCTGCCCGGCAGGATTCCGCACGCGTCGGCGACATCCTTGAGCAGCGCCCTGGCATAGCCCGACGAGGCGAACAATTCGGCCGCGGCGTGCAGGATCTGGGTGCGACGCCGGCTGTCGGCACGGCCATCGGCGGCGGCCCGCGGTCGTCGCACCCGTTCGGTTTGCCCGGATCCCGCCGTCACCCACCGCACCTCGGAGTCGCATCGCCCATAGGCAGAGCATAACGGCGCAACCAAAATATTGTTCCGCGCTGTCGGAGCAGGCCGGCGGCGGTTACGACACGGCGCTGCCTGCCGTCATCGTGGTCGGGGTTACCGGACCATGCCAGCCGCAAGGTAATTCGCATGTCGCCACCACGGTGACTTCGACCCGGTCGTCGGCGAACGACCGTAGCGTCTGCGCCGCGCCCGCGGGATATCCGCAGCGCGGGCACTTGCCGTAGTAGTCCAGAATTTGGCGGACGGTGAACTGGATGGGGGGTTCCACGAATTCCTCCGAGCGGGTGGCCGCTACTGATGGTGGTCGGAACCGGCGGTGTCGGCCGGTTTGGCGTTCGGTTGTCGCAGCACCCAGCGCGCGATCTCGGTCTGGTCGGCCCCGGGCCCCAGCGCGGCGTCGGCCTCGGCCCACAGTTCGACGGCGCGCTGGCCGAGCGGCGAGCCGACGCCGAGCGCGTCGGCCAGACCGGTCGCGATGCGCATGTCCTTGAGCATCAGGGCCAGACCGAATCCGGAATCGTAGGTCTGCGGCAGGATGAAGCGCGGAAATTTGAGTTCGGTCGAGGCGCTGCGACCGCTCGAGATGTTGATCATCGACACCATCAGCTCGGGGTCGAGACCGAAACGTCGACCGGCCGCGAAACCCTCCGCGCCGGCGAGCAGATGTACGGCGGCGAGCAGGTTGTTGATGGCCTTGAGCGCGTGTCCGGCACCGGTGTTGCCGACCCGGTGCAGCTTGCCCAGCGGCTCGAGCAGCGCGGCGATTCTGGCCACGGCGGTTTCGGTGCCGCCGGCCATGATCGTGAGCGTGCCCGACTCGGCGCCGCTGATCCCGCCGGATACCGGCGCGTCGATGAGGGTGATCCGCCGTTTGGCCAGCGCGTAGGACAGCCGCTGGGTCGACAGCGGTTCGGATGAACTCATGTCGACCACGATCGAACCCGGTCGCAGGGCGTCGAGGACGGCGGCATCGCCGAGTGTCGCCTCGACGACCGCGGAGTTCGGGAGCATCAAGATGACGAACGACGCGCCTGCCACGGCCGTCGCGGCGTCCGGGGCCGCGGTACCGCCGGCGGCGGTCAGTGACCGGCGGGCATCCGCATCGGGATCGAATCCCAGCACGGCATATCCGGCGTCGAGGAGTCGCTTCGACATCCGCGCGCCCATATTGCCCAGTCCGAGGAACGCGACCTGTCCTGTCTTGGCGTCGGTCATCGGACTGCTCCGTCATCGGAGGGGTCATCGGAGCGGCCATCGGAGTGCTCCGCGAGGATCCGCTCGGCGATCCGGAAGGATTCCAGCGCCGCGGGCACACCGGCGTAGATGGCCGTTTGCAGCAGCACCTCCTGGATCTCGTCCGGTGTCACCCCATTGGTCAGCGCGCCGCGGACGTGCGTGCCGAATTCGGTTGGCCGGTTGAGCGCGGTCAGCATGGCCAGATTGATCATGGACCGGGTCCGCCGGTCCAGGCCCGGCCGGGTCCAGACCGCACCCCAGCAGTATTCGGTGACCAATTCCTGCATGGGGCGGGCGAATTCGCTCATATCGGCAATCGCCCGCGCCACATACTCCTGGCCGACGACTTCGGTGCGGACCCGCAGTCCGGCTGCGTAGAGCTCCTGGCGGGTGGTGTTGTCGGTCATGGGCGGCATCCCTCGGGTATCGGATCAGTCGAGAAACAGGTCGAGCGTGGGGTGTGCGCCGCCGCCGTATCGGGACAGGTCCTCGACGCCGGACGCGATGAGCACCTCCGCGTCGATGTAGCAGTTCCCGCTGGTCTCCCGCGCCGGGCGAGACAGAATCTCGACCGCGGCATCGGCCATGATCTCGGGGCTGCGCGCCAAGTCGAGCAGGCGTTCGCCGTCGGCCATATTCGCCACGGCGGCGGTGGCGATATAGGTCTGGGGCCACAGGCAGTTCACCGCGATGCCCGCGTCGGCGAATTCGGCCGCCCACCCCAGCGACAGCAGGGTCATCCCGTACTTCGACAGCGTGTAGGCGGGGTGCGCGCCGAGCCAGCGCGGGTTCATATTCATCGGCGGCGACAGGGTGAGCACATGCGGATTCGCCGCGGCGCGCAGATGTGGCAGACAGGCCTTGGTGAGCAGGAAGGTGCCGCGCAGATTGATCTGCTGCATGAGGTCGAACTTCTTGGCGGACAACGTTTCCGTGCCATCCAGGCCGATGGCACTGGCGTTGTTGACGCAGAAGTCGATACCGCCGAACCGCTCGAGCGCGGTGTCCACGGCGCGTTGCACGTCCTGCTCATTACGCACATCGCCGACCACGGCGGCTGCCTTGCCGCCCGCGGCTTCCAGTTCGGCGACAGCGGTGTGCACGGTGCCGGGCAGCCGGGGGTGCGGTTCGGCCGTCTTGGCCAAGAGAACCACATTCGCCCCGAGCCTGGCCGCGCCCAGCGCGATCGCCAAGCCGATACCGCGGCTGCCACCGGATATGACCAGGGTGCGCTCGGCAAGGGCGTGTTGCTGGCTCGGCATCGTTCTCCTCGGTAGTGGCGGCATGCGTGGCTCGTCGGCGGCCTGCTGGCGCAGCCGATTCCATATCGGACTAATGATGTCCGTTCTTGATGGTATTGGCATTCTCATTTTTTGCAAGTACCGTATTCATCGATGAACGACCAAGCTCAGACCTCGTCCGGCATCCCGCTCGAGCCGGTCTACGGACCGGCGGACCGCGATGTCGAGCCGCCCGCGCCGGGCGGCTTTCCCTTCACACGCGGCAACTTCGCGACCGGTTACCGCGGGCGGCTGTGGACGTTTCGGCAGTACTCCGGATTCGGCACGGCGGAGGAGTCCAATCGCCGGTACCGCTATCTGCTGGAGCAGGGCGGTACGGGGCTGTCGGTCGCGCTCGATCTGCCCACGCAGTGCGGTTACGACTCCGATGATCCGGAGGTGACCGAGGAGGTCGGCCGGGTCGGCGTAGCGGTGGACACGCTGGCTGACGCGGAGATCCTCTTCGATGCCATACCGCTGGACAAGATCAGCACCAGCTTCACGATCAACGGCACGGCCGCGATCCTGTTGGCGTTCTATGTGGCGGCCGCCGAGAAGAAGGGTGTGCCGCGCGAACAGCTCACGGGCACAATCCAGAACGACATCCTCAAGGAGTACGCCTCCCGGGGCACCTGGATCTGGCCGCCGGAGCCTTCGCTGCGGCTGATCGCCGATACCATCGAGTTCTGCGCGGCCGAGGTGCCGCGATTCAACGCGATCTCCGTCGCCGGTGCGCATTTCCGGGATGCCGGGGCCAATGCGGTACAGGAGATGTCGTTCACCCTCGCCGACGGGGTCACCTATTGCGACACCGTGGTGGCGCGGGGCCGGATGACGATCGACCAGTTCGCGCCGCAGATCTCGTTCTTCTTCTACACCCACGGCGATTTCTTCGAGGAGATCGCGAAATACCGGGCCGGGCGCAGGCGCTGGGCGACGATCGTGCGCGAGCGCTACGGTGCGACCACCGATAAGGCATCGATGTTCCGTTTCGGGTGCGTGGCCGGTGGCGCTTCCCTCTATGCACCGCAGGCACAGAACAATCTGGTTCGCGTCGCCTACGAGGCGCTGGCCTCGGTGCTCGGCGGGGTGCAGTCGATGTTCACCGCGGCGTGGGACGAGCCCTTCGCCCTGCCCAGCGAGGAGTCGGCGACACTGGCGCTGCGAACCCAGCAGATCCTCGCCTACGAGACCGGTGTCACCCGGGTCGCGGATCCGCTGGGCGGCTCCTACTTCGTCGAGGCGCTGACCGATGCCACCGAGGCCCGCATCATCGAGATCATGGACGATCTCGAGCGTCACGGCGGCATGGTCCGCGCGATCGAGGACGGCTATCTGCAGGGTCTCATCGCCGATGAGGCATATCAGCTGCATCAGGATGTCGAGGCGGGTACGCGCCCGGTCGTCGGTGTGAATCGGTTCGTCTCCGATGAGCCCGCCCCGGAAATCGCGACCTACGAATTGGATGCCGAGGGTCGCGATCTACAGCTGAAGCGCCTCGCCAGAGTCAAGGCCGAACGCGATCCCGCGGCGGTTCGGGACGGGCTCGCCGCCCTGACCCGCGCCGCGGAAGGAGATGAGAACCTGATGCACTATCTGATCGATTGCGCCAATGCCTACTGCACGGTGGGCGAGATGACCACCGCGCTGAAGCAGGTCTGGGGCGAGTTCCAGCAGCCGGTGGTGTTCTGATGACGGCACGAGTGCTGGTCGCCAAGCCCGGCTTGGACGGCCACGATCGCGGTGCGAAGATCGTCGCGCGCGCCCTGCGTGACGCCGGTTTCGAGGTCGTCTACACCGGCATACGCCAGCGCATCGAGGACATCGTGACGATCGCGCTACAGGAAGACGTCGCCGTCGTCGGTTTGAGCATCCTCTCCGGTGCGCATATCGCCCTGACCATGCGCACCGTCGAGGCGCTGCGGGCCGCGGACGCGGGCGATATCGCCGTGATCGTGGGCGGCACCATTCCGCAGGCGGATGTGGCGCGGCTGTTGGAAGTCGGTGCGGCCGCGGTATTTCCGACCGGCACATCGCTGGAGGTATTGGTCACCCAGATCAGGGCGCTCACCGGAACGTCGCCGACCTGAGCGTGTCTCGACTGCGGTGAAGCGCCGCGGTGGATGCGCGAAAAGCATTGGAAAATGGAGGAATTCGTGCGTATCGGAGTGATGATCGGGCCGGAGAAGGGGGACGCGGCACGCAAGCTGACCCGGATGTTGGCCGATATCGAGTGGGCCGAGTCAGCGGGTTTGGACACCGCGTGGATTCCGCAGATTCCCACCGATTTCGACGCGCTGATCACCATCGCGCTGATGGGTATGCGCACATCGCGGATCGAGCTCGGGACCGCGGTGGTGCCGCTGCAGGCGCAGCATCCGATCGCCCTTGCGCGGCAGGCGCTTTCGGCGCAGGCCGCGGCGGGCGGGCGGTTGGCGCTCGGCGTCGGTCCGTCGCATCACTGGATCGTGCGGGATATGCTCGGGCTGCCGTATGACAAGCCCGCCGGATATACCCGGGACTATCTGGACGTGCTCAACGTAGCGCTGGGCGGGCCCGGCCAGGTCGATGTCGAGAATGCGACCTTCACCGTGCACAATCCGCTCGACCTCGGACCGGTCGCACCGGTGCCGGTGCTGATCGCCGCGCTCGGCCCGGTCATGCTGCGCATCGCGGGTGAACATACCGACGGCACCATTCTCTGGATGGCCGATGAGCGCGCGGTCGGTGAGCATATCGTCCCGCGTATCACGAAGGCCGCCTCGGATGCCGGACGTCCGGCGCCGCGGGTGGTGGCGGGTCTGCCGGTATGCCTGTGCCGGCCGTCCGAGGTCGACGAGGCGAAGGCGCGGGCGAATCGCATTCTGGGGGAGGCCGAGGTCTCGCCCAACTATCAGCGGCTGCTGGAAACCGGCGATGCCAAGGACATCGGTGATATCTGCATCGCCGGTGACGAACAGACCATCGCCGCCGGGTTGCGCCGATTCGGCGACGCCGGGGCCACCGATCTATCGGTGCGGTTGCTGCCGATCGGCGACAACCGCGACGAACTGGTCGCCTCCAAGCGCCGGACCCGGGACATGATCGCCGAACTCGCCAAGGATCTGCGGTGATCGGCGCTCGCGGCGAAAGCGCCAAGGCTCGCCGCGGACGCTCGGGCGAGCACGCCGACCCAGCGGAGTCCGACGCTGACCCCGCGCCGTTGGCCGGCATCCGCATCCTCGAGGTCGGCACCATGCTGGCCGGTCCGTACGCCACCATGATGCTCGCCGATCTGGGCGCCGAGGTCACCAAGCTGGAACCACCGGACGGTGAGATCTCGCGGCAGGTCGGCGACAGCTACTTCGCCAGTCTCAATCGCGGCAAGCGCAGCATCCGTCTCGATCTGACCTCCGCCGAGGGGCAGGCCCAGCTCGGTGCGCTGGTCGCGAAATCCCATGCGCTGCTGGTGAATCTGAAGCCCTCGGCGATCCGCAGGCTCGGCCTCACCTACCCGGCGCTGCGGCAGTGGAACGAACGGATCGTCTGTGTGGCGATCACGGGTTTCGGCCTGGACGGCGGTGACGATCCGGCGTTCGACTACGTCATCCAGGCGGCCACCGGAGTCGCGGCGTTGACCGGCGATCCGGCCGGCCCGCCGACGCTGCCCGGCTACTCCTCGGCCGACAACTCCACCGGACTGACCGCCGCGCTCGGCCTGCTCGCCCAGATCGTGTCCGGGCGCGGTGGGCAGGTGGAGGTGTCGTTACGCGATGTCATGTTCTCGCAGCTGAACTATCATGCCTCGGCCTACCTCAACGAGGGCAAGCGGCCGCACCGGCGCCCGTTCGGCGCGCACGCGTATTACGTTCCGGCGCAGATCTTTCCGACCGCCGACGGCCATCTGGCGCTGTTCATCACGCACGACGGGTTCTGGAAGACCTTCGCCGGGGAAGCGGGGGTGGCCGGGTTCGCGACGATGGCCGAGCGGTCGGCGCACCGCGACGAAGTGCTCGCCGCGGTCACCGCGGCCCTGGCCGCCGACACCGCGGCCGGCTGGGAAGCGCGCCTGCGGCCGCTCGGCATCCCGGCGGCCGCCGTCCGCACCCTGCCCGAGGCTCTCGACGACACCCCGCACGCCGTGGTGACCGCGGGCGACTATCGGCTGGTCGGCAGCCCGATCCGGATCGCTGGATTCGAGCCCGATTACCGACCGCCGCCACATTTGGGCGAGCACGGCCACTGAACAGCGACCGCCGGAGCGTGCGGGCCACTAGTGCGGCCCGCACGTCGGCTGCGTGTTCAGGGCAGGACGTCGTTTGCCCATTCGTGCAGGATCGGGGCCAGTAGCGGCCAGCGGACGAACAGGCCGGCCGCCGTGCCGTTGTTCCGTGCCGCCTGCCGTTCTTGCCATTCGCGGTCACCCCACGGCGGCTCGACCAGTTGCGCCTTCGGCAGTAGCCGGGCCACTTCTTCCGATGTCTCACGGCGGTGGTGGATATCGCTGGCACCGCTGCGGAAAACCAGGGTGGGGAGTCCGATGGCGCCGGCGTCCACGGTCGACAGCCCGGGCACGACCTCGCCCGGGCCCAGACAGAATGCCGCCAGCCACTGCTCCATCGTGGCGATGAACTGCTTCGGGTCCTGGTCGAGGAAGCGCTGTCGGTTGGCCGGATTGCGTGCGATGATCTCGGACCACTCCGGTAGTGCCGCCACCGCCTCCATTCCGCCGGTCCATGCCGCCTCGATCGATCCGGAGTAGTAGAAGTTGCCGATGGAGATCAAGCCGTAGACCCCGCCGGAGATCCACAGCACCGCGAGTGCGGCGCAGACGTCCGGATGTCGTTCGGCCGCGAGCAAGGACACGCGGGCCCCGCCGGAACCGCCGACGATGACCGCGGGCGACATATCGAGCTGTTTCAGCAGGCCCGCCAGGATGTCGGCCTGCATCGCCGATTCGGATGGTCCGGTGAAGCACACATCCGACTCGCCGGTATTCGGGCGGTCCCAGATGAGCACCTGGTTGCCGCGTTCGGCGAGTGCGGTGGCGAGTTCGCGGACGCCGGGCGAGTGCCGGTCGAACCGGCCGCCCGGTGTGATCACCCAGGGACGTCCCGCGCCGATTACTTCATAGCCGACCGTGCGGCCGTGCACTGTCGCTGTGGTCATTCAGATCCTCGATTCTGCATTGTCATTCGTATTGGACGGTGATCGAGTCGGTATCGGGAACCGCCTGGCAGGTGAGCACGTAGCCGTCGGCGACCTCGTCGTCGGTCAGGGCGTCGTTGACCCGCATGGTCGCCGAACCCGCGGTGAGTTTGGCCATGCAGGTCGCACAGTTGCCGGATTCGCAGGAGAACGGTGGGGTGAGACCGCCGCGGCGCGCGCTCTCCAGCAATGTCTCGCCGTCGGTGCGGGGTACCGACACTTTCTTCCGGCCGAGGATGATCGTCACCGTTGCCTTGGCCTGGGCGGGTGTGCCGGCCGCGGGTGGCGCGGCGGCGGGCGTTTCGGTGGCCGCGGTGGTCTCATCGGTGACCGGCGCCGGTGCGCCGAATCGTTCGCTGTAGATCAGGCCGGGGCCGGGTAGCGCGGTTTCCACCATTGCCATGAAGGCCTCGGGGCCGCAGATGTAGGCGTCCGCATGACCGTCGCCGCCCGCGAACGCCCGCACCGTGGCGGGATCGAGCAACCCGCGCTCGGCGTCGAGGTGGCGCACCACCTCGAGCCGGGTCGGGAACCGCTCGACCAGGTCGGACAGCACCGCCTCGAAGATCACCGACGCCTGGTCCCGGTCCGCGCACAGCAGCCGCACTCGGCGCTCGGTGCTCGCGAGGGCGCTCTTGGCCAGGGACAGGATCGGCGTGATGCCGCTGCCGCCGCTGAAGGCCAGCAGCGGAACATCAGTGTCGCGCAGGCAGAATCGGCCCGCCGGGCGGGTCATCTCGATCTCGTCGCCTTCGACGAGGTTGTCGTTCATCCAGTTCGATACCTTGCCGCCGGGCACCCGCTTGACGGTGGTCATGAGTTCGCCGTCGGTCTCGGGCGCACTCGACATCGAGTAGGAGCGGAACAGCTCCGCGCCGTCCACTCGCACCCGGAACGTGCAGAACTGCCCGGCCCGGTAGGCGAGCGGTCCCTCGTGCGGAGCGAGCACGAAGGTACGGGCGTCAGCGGTTTCCTTGACGATCCGAGTCACCGTCGCGCGCTGGAACAAGGGAGGTCTCGCCATGGACCGCCTCCTTCTGGTATGAAGATTCTGATGTACGGAGAATACTATTCTCCCCTACAAGTTAGGATCTTCTCAATGTTGTCGTGCAGCCGGTCTCCCGAGTCGGGTGCCGCGCGGCCGCTCCCTGATGAGGTCGAGATATGAACGACACGGTCGCGCTCTGCTTCGAGGAGCGCGAGTACACGCTGGCGGAGCTCGACGGACTGGCCAACGGCCTGGCGGCGACACTGGCGCGACGTGGTGTGCGCGCAGGGGACCGGGTGGCGCTGATGTCGTCGAACCGGCCGGAATTCGTGATCGCAGTGCGGGCCACCTGGCGACTCGGCGCCGCGGTCGTGTTGATCAGCCCGGCCTGGAAGCGGGCCGATGTCGAGCACGCGTTGGCGACCACCCGACCGGCGCATGCCGTGGGCGACCATCCGGTGCTGGCGGAGCTGATGCCGATGCTGGCACTGGACGACCCGATCGCGGTCGAGTCCGCGACCTTCCCGCCACCCGCTCCGGAAGCCGATGCGGTACTCGTATTCAGCTCGGGTACAACGGGATTGCCGAAGGCAGTGCGGCATACGCACGCGTCCCTGGCCGCCGCCGTCGGGCACTGGCGCGCCGCGCTCGGGCTCACCGCACGTGATCGGATCCAGGTCGTCACGCCGCCCTCGCACATCCTCGGCCTGCTCAATATCGTGCTGGCACTGGAGACCGGCGCCTGGGTGCGGTTGCACCGCCGATTCGATCTGGACCGGATGCTGCACAACATCGAGGCCGATCGGATCACGGTGGAGATGGCGGTCGCGCCCATCGCGCTGGCCATCGCCTCGCATCCGGAACTCGAGTCCTATGACCTGTCGTCGCTGCGCTACATCATGTGGGGTGCGACGCCGGTGACACCGAGTGTGGCCGAGATCGTCACGCGGCGGACCGGAGTCGGCTGGGTGCCGGCGTACGGGGCCAGCGAGCTGCCCGTCATCGCCTGCAACCCGATCGACGGCGCCCGCCTGGACAGCGTCGGACGCCCAGTGCCCGGTGTGCGTGTGCGCGTGGTGTCGCTGGAGACCGGAGCCGAAGTCGAGCCCGGTGCGACCGGTGAGATCCAGGTGCGCTCGGAGTCGCTGATGGCCGGCTACCTGCCGGATGACGCGACGGCCGACGCGTTCGACGACGGCTGGTACCGCACCGGTGACGTCGGCCATCTCGACGCCGACGGTTGGCTGCGGCTCACCGACCGGCTCAAGGAAATGATCAAGGTGCGCGGGTTCCCAGTGGCCCCCGCCGAGGTGGAGGCGGTGTTGCACGGTCATCCGGCCGTATCCGACTGCGCGGTGTACGGAATCCCCGATCCGGCCGACGGCGAAGCGATCGTCGCGGCCGTGACCGTGACGGATTCGGTTGCATCCCAAGAACTTATCGACCTGGTCGGGGACCGGCTCGCCTCCTATAAGCGGCCGCGCCAAGTGGTGTTCGTGCCCGAGATTCCGCGCCTGCCCTCCGGCAAGGTGCTGCGCCGAGTAGTCAAGGAGCGTCATGGACGTACGTCTGACGAGTGAACAGCGGCAATTGCGCGACGCGGCCGCCAAACTGGCCGACGACCTCGGTCCGGGCTCGGTCCAGGAGCTGGCCGATGTCGGCCGGATCGAGCGGCTGGCGAAGACGCTCGCGAGCACCGGCTGGCGCGCGCTGCGCTCCGACGGAGCCTCCGGGGTCGAAATCGCCATCGTCGCCGAGGAATTCGGGCGTGGGCTGGTCGATGTGCCGTTCCTCGGCCCGGTACTCGCTGACGATCTGCGCGGGCAACTGGCCGACGACACCCAGCGGTGGACGATCGCGGTGGACGGCCGGGCCGTCGACGCCATGGGATGTCAACGCGCGCTGATGATCACCGGCGATTGGATTCTGGCGAGCGGGATCGGGACCGCGCGCGCGGGAGCGGATCCGACCAGAGCCGAAGCCGAACTGGTCGGTACCCCCGAACCCGTCGGTGAACTGTCCGAGGCGCAGGCGCACCAGTGGCGCGCGCTGGCGCTGGTCGCCACCTGTGCCGATCTGGTCGGCGCGGCCCGCGGTGCCCTCGCGCTCGCTGTCGACTACGCGAAAGTGCGTGCGCAGTACGGGAAGACGATCGGGTCGTATCAGGCCGTGGCCCATCTGCTGGCCGAAGCGCTGGCGTTGATCGAGGGTTCGGTGAGCGTGCTGCGGCACGCCGCGTGGGCCGTCGACGAGCTGACACCGGCCGAAGCGGTGCGCGCCGCGGTGATCGCCAAGCTCTACTGCGCCAGGGCGGCCCGGACCGTCTGCGAGACGTCCGTGCAGGTGCACGGCGGTATCGGCAATACCTGGGAGTGCCTGGCCCATGTCTATCTGCGGCGAGTGCTGACCTCGACCGAACTGTTCCCCGTGCGTTTGGAGGAGATCGACCTTGGACTTTCGTGATTCGCCGGAGGAGGCCGCGTTCCGGGACCGGTTGCGTGCCTGGCTGGTCGAGCAGGCCGGGCGGTTCCCGACCTCGGGAGACGAATACTGGGCGAAGCAGGGTGACTGGCACCGGGCACTGCACGCGGCGGGGTTCTTCGGACTGTCCTGGCCGCAGGAGTACGGCGGCCACGAGCTGCCGCCGGTCTACGACGTCATCCTCGACGAGGAGCTGGCCCGGGCCGGTGCGCCGCCGCGACCCAGCCTCGGCTATCTGCTGCAAGGTCTCGGCCGTCACGGCAGCCGGGAACTGCAACGCCGGTTCCTGCCGGGCATGATCGACGGATCCGAGCGCTGGTGCCAGGGATTCAGCGAACCCGATGCCGGCTCGGATCTCGCCTCGCTGCGGACCACCGCGACCCGCGACGGCGATTCCTATGTCATCCACGGCCACAAGATCTGGACGAGCTACTCCGATGTCGCCGACTGGTGTCTGCTGCTGGCCCGCACCGATCCGGACGCACCACGGCACAAAGGCATTTCGGCCTTCGTGATCGCTATGAAACAGCCCGGCGTGGAACAGCGGCCGCTGCGGATGATGAGCGGTATCACCACCGAATTCGGCCAGGTGCTCTTCGACGGCGCGCGGGTACCCGCCGAGCAGATGGTCGGTGCGCCCGGCGAGGGCTGGGCGTTGGCCATGACGGTTGTCGGACACGAACGCGAACCCTCGACCCTCGGCTATGCGGCCAGGTACGGCAAACTCGTCCGGCAGCTGGCCGCCCGGACCGAGGGCAAGTTGCCGGAGGAGCTGGCCTGGGCGGCGGTAGAGACCGAGATGCTGCGGCTGCATGTGCGCAGACGGCTGTCCGAACAGCTCGACGGGGTATCGCATGGTCCGGACGGCTCGCTCGACAAGCTGCTCATGACCTGGGTGGACCAAGCGGTCGGGCATGCGGCGCTGGCCGTGGGCGGCACCCGCGACCCCGAACTGCTGAGTGCCTATCTCTACAGCCGCGCGCAGAGCGTGATGGGCGGTACCTCGCAGATTCAGAAGAACATCATTGCCGGGCGAATTCTCGGATTGGGAGCTTGATATGTACGACTTGCCGGAGGAAATCGACGTCCGAGCGGACGGGCCGCTGCGGATCATCACCTTGAACCGGCCCGATGCCCTCAACGCGGTCAATGACGCGCTGCACACGGGGCTGGCGCATCTGTGGCCGAAATTGAACGAGGACCGCGACGCCCGCGTCGCCGTGCTCACCGGCGGCGGTAAGGCGTTCTCGGCGGGCGGTGACTTCGCCTACCTCGCGGAGCTGAGCCAGGATGCGGACCTGCGCGCCAAGACGATCGCGCACGGCCGCGACATCGTGCTCGGTATGGCGCGCTGCCGGATCCCGGTGATCGCGGCGGTCAACGGGCCTGCCGTCGGACTCGGCTGCAGTCTGGTCTCGCTCAGCGATATCGTCTACATCGCCGAAACGGCCTACCTCGCCGATCCGCATGTGCAGGTCGGGCTGGTGGCGGCCGACGGCGGCCCGCTCACCTGGCCGCTGCACACCAGCCTGCTGTTCGCGAAGGAGTACGCCCTCACCGGTGCGCGGATTCCGGCCGAGCGGGCCCGTGAGCTGGGGCTGGCCAATCATGTCGTGGCCGATCCGCTGGCCGAGGCGCTGGCCTGCGCGAAGCGGATGCTGGAGTTGCCGAGGCAGGCGGTGGAGAGCACCAAGCGGCTGCTGAATCTGCATCTGGAGCGCAACGTGCTCGCCACCCTCGACTTCGCGACCACGGCCGAGGACCTGTCGTTCCAGACCGCCGATTTCCACGCCACCATCGCCCGGCTCACCGCGGGCAAGAAGTAGGCGATCACCAGCCGTTGCGGTGCGCCGGAAGTCCGGTGCTCAGTCTTTTCGGTTGCGCCGCAACAAGATAGAGGCCCTGGAGGCGCAACGCTTCCAGGGCCTCGTCGATCGGCGTCAGCCCGCGCGGCGCGCCGCAAGGGCTTCCGGGCGCTGGATGGTCCCGGTGATACCGGTGCCGTCCTGGCCGGCCAGGAATGTGGCGGCCGCCGCGAGCGTGCCGATCATGCTGCGGGAGAGATCGGATTCGCCGTTATCGGTGAGCCAGCTCTCGGTGAGTACCAGCCGCGACGGACCCAGGCAGTTCACGGCGATATTGTCGGCCTTCAATTCGGCCGCCAGCCCGAGATAGAGATGCTCGGTGGCCGCCTTGGACACCCGGAAGGCGTTCGCGCCGCGTACGGTCGAGCCGCCACTGGTGGTCATGGCGACCAGTGCACCGCCACCGCGGGCTCTGACGTGCGGAATGACGGCCTTGGTCACGAGGAAGACCCCGGTGAGGTTGGTATCGAGACATTGCTGCCAGCGCCACAGCGGTGTGGACTCGATCGATCCGAGCCAGAGCGCCCCGGTATCGGCGATGAGGATATCGATCCCGCCGAATTGCGCCACCGTCGTGGCCACGGCGGTTTCCACCGAGGTCTCATCGGTGATGTCGCAGGATACCGCCAGTGCCTGCCCACCCTCGTCGGCGATCCGGTCGGCGACCGAATGGATGGTGTCCGGCATCCGGCCGTGGCATTCGGAACGGTCCGCGACCGCGACCGCCGCGCCCTGCTGTGCGAGCGCCATGGCGACCGCCGCGCCGACGCCGCGGCTGGCACCGGCGACGAACGCTACCTTTCCGGTAAGTGTGCCGGTCAACATGTCGGCTGCCCTTCTTGCTACTATCACTCTCTTATTGTGAGAATAGCATTCTCAAGTCAATTAGGGTTACCTTACAGAATAGCTGATGGCCGATGAATATTCCGGAACTGATCGCCGCGGCGCAGCACGGTTCGGCACGGGCGGCAGGACGACTGCTGAGCCTGGTCGAGAGCCCGCGCCGCGAGGAAGTGCTCGCGACGCTCGAGTGGGCGCCGGTACGGGTCGTCGGGGTGACCGGGCCGCCCGGCGCCGGCAAGTCGACCACCATCGCGGCGCTGGTCGGCGGCTATCGCGCGCGCGGTCTGCGAGTCGCCGTGCTCGCGGTGGACCCGTCCTCGCCCTACAGCGGCGGCGCGCTGCTCGGCGACCGAATCCGGATGGCCGCCCATATCGACGATCCGGATGTGCTGATCCGATCGGTGGCCACCCGCGGACATCTCGGTGGGCTCGCCGCCGCGGTGCCCGCCGCCATTCGGCTGCTCGCGGTCCTGGGCTATGACCTGATCATGCTGGAGACCGTGGGCGTCGGCCAGTCCGAGATCGAGATCGCGGCGGTCGCCGATCCCACCGTCGTCATCCTGAATCCCGGTGCGGGAGATGCGATTCAGGCCGCCAAGGCCGGTTTGCTCGAGGTCGCTGACATTCTGGTCGTCAACAAGGCCGATCGGGACGGCGCCGAGCGAACGGTGCGCGAATTGCATATCGAAACCGGGCTGGCGATCCTGTCCCTGGTGGCGGCGCGCGGTACCGGCGTGGCCGAACTGATCGAGGCGATCGAAGCGCACCACCGCGCCGACACCTCCGCTCGCCGGGCCGCCCGCGCGCGAGCGCAGATCCTGTCTCTGGCGCAGACCCGCCTGCGTACCCACCCCGACCTGGACGACCTCGCCGCCGCGGTGGCGGCCGGCCACCATGATCCGTACACCGCGGCGGATCTCCTGCTGCGTCCCGCCGCGGTGGCCGAGGCCGAGGCCCCGGCCCGCGACGCCGGCTGAGGTGTCGCACGCTGCGGGAGGCGACTATTGCGGCGCGACCCCGTCTTCGTGTGCCATCCAGTGCACGAAGCGATGCAGCGGGTACATGGCGTCGTGTGGGTTGCCGATCGTGCTCGGCCCCGCCTCGCCCAGCCGGACGATGCGCTGGGCGCCGCCGCTGGCGAGCCGGTCACGATAGTCGGGCATCCGCTCGGCGGGATAGAAGCCGACCGTCTGTGTCGCCACATCGACGAACTGCACCGCGTCGTCGAGTGCGTCCACCCGAACGACGTTGGCGGTCTTGTTGATCGGGTGGAAGTCCACCGGTTCGTCGGATCGGATTACCAGCCCCTTTCCGTCGGTCTTGCCCCAGATCCGGAACTCGTCGTCGAGCATCCGCAGCATGTCGATCTGCTCACGCAGATCGAGATCGAACGGCCGGGTGTCGCCCGAGGCGGCCGCCTTCGCGACGATCCGCGCGTGCAGCCGCTCGCAGAAGCGGTCCGCGTTCTCGTGATCGGCCTCGACATAGATGAAACGGCTTGCGACACAGGCTTCTTGATTGAGCACCATGACATCGTCGGCGGCACGGTCGGCGGCGATGTCGAGTGTCTCGCCGGTGGTGAACGCTTCGCGGCCGACCATCGAGATCGAGGTCTTGGGGTCGAACGACACCAGTTGGAAACCGGGACCGAGGTATTTGACGACATTGTCGATCGCGTCGCCGCCGCCCCACGCGACGATCTTGTCGAAATACTGCGGCCGATACAGCACCCGCTCGACGGCATCGTCGCCGCCGCGCCAGTAGACCGCCGACATCGACCGCACGATGGCATGGTCGGGGTCGATATCGGCCATGGTCCGCAGGATCGCGACCGTGGTGAAGGGATCGCTCGACGACATCTTGAACAGATTGACCGCCTTCACCAGCGCGCCCTGGGCGATGGACTTCACCGCGACACCCGGGGAGTTGCCGGGCAGTACGTGGACCAGTCGCGGCGCGAATGCGCGCACGAAGCTCTTGCGGCCGGTGAAATCCTGCTTGGGCACCCATTCGTCCAGCGCCCGCGGATCCGGGAAGTTCTGCTCGACCACGGTCCACAGCAGCCGTTTGTCGAGATAGGCGGCCGCGCCCTCGACCTGCGCCGCCAGCACCGCACGCGGCAGTACATGGGTTGCGGCCATGCGCTCGATGCATTCTTGCACTACGGCGTTCTTCGGATCGCGGATCCGCTCGCCGGTCTCGACGAGGAAATCGATGATCTCCGCGAGCGCAACGTTGAGCAGCGGCGGCACGTCGGCGCGGGGATGCACCGCGCGGTCCAGGTCGATCGGCGGCGTTGCGAAGGTGACGCCCAGATCGCGCGAGCGGTGCGTGACGGACTGGTCTTGCACCAATTCGCCGCGCAGGAAGAACGGTGCGGAAACGACGGGTTCGGTCATGGTCATGACAGACCCCGCACGTACGCGTCGACTGTGCCGGCGCAACCGATCTTGTCATCGCCCGCCAGATCGGCGTAGCGGACGATGTTGTTGCGTACCGAAGCCCCCGCGCCGCCACAGGCGCAGGGACTGAAATCGAGCGAGATCTTGTCGCCGGTGATGACACCGCCCCAGCGCCCATCGAGCGAGAGATCGAAAAACGCCGCGCGGCCCTCGATCTCGCCGGTTTCCTGGGGCAGCAGGGTCTCGCCCGCCTCGTCGAGGATGAAGGGCACGATCCAGGGCGGCACGTGATAGCGATCGCCCCCTTGACATTTGGGCATACCGGAATTCAGCTCCTGCATGGAGTAGTTCTGGAAGTCCCGGTTGGCCGGGATATTGAACGTCTGGTGCACGAAGTCCTGGTAATCCGGGGGCAACTGGGCACGCTTGAGCCCACCGCCGACATAGATGCAGTTGTCGGGATGGAAGTCCTTCGCGGAATAGCCCATATCGCGCACGATCCTGGCGACTTGGTACAGCGCGTTCCACAGGCCCGAGATGTAGAGCTTCTCGCCGCGGTATCGGATGAGCTCCTCGGCGCCCGCGATCATCGCCTTGTCGAGGGTTTCCTGCCGCTCGGCGGAGGTTCGCTCGAAATCGGCCAATTCCTCCGGCCGTGCGGTGCCCTCGGCGATCTTCTTGCGCAGCACGACCATCTTGGTCAGTGAGCCGACCGTGATCGGCGGGATCGGCAGGCGGAAGCGCTCTTTGGCCGGATCGCCGAATGCCGCCAGCTGCGCTTGCGCGATGATCATGTTCTTCGGAACGGCGGCGATCGGCGCGAGCCCCAACATTCGCCGGTCCCGGGTGGGTCGCACGCCCGAACCCCAGGAGAAGACATTGACCGTGTCCTTGCGCGACCAGTCCATATCCTGCGACGAGGCGAGCAACATCGCCGACTTGCCGGTGGTCCCGCTGGAGCAGGAAACGTAGTGCCCCTCGGCTTGTAGCCGTGCGATCCAATCGTCGATATCGGCGATGTCCGATGTCTCGATCGGGCTGATCGGATAGGGCGAGATGGTGCCCAGCCATTTGCCGAGCCGGTCCCAGCGCCGCTCGGTCAGAAAGCTCTCGGGATAGCTCTTGTAGGCGGTGTGCGGGAACAGCAGCGGCACCATATCCGCGCGATCGCGGACCTCGGTGATGCCGGCCTCGCGTGCGCGATGGCCCAAGAGCTTGATGCGGTCCTTGCGCTCGTGGAACCGCTCGTTCAGTGCCGCCACCTGCGTTTCGCGCAGTTCGGCGGGGGAGTGGCGGAAGCGGTCCTCGGCGTCGACCAGCCTGGTCAGTTGTGCGGTGGCTGAGTTCACGGGGCGTCCCATCGATATGCTGCTGCTAAAATAGCAACTGATGCGTTTCATTAATTTGTCATCATCATAATGATTGAAGGTTCCGGTGCCAGGCAAGAGGGAATTTTGGTGGAGGCCGACTTGACGGACGCGATCGCATCTACCCGCCGCGGGGCCGGGCGGCCCACCCGTGAGCAGGCCGAAGCGCGGCACAGTGAACTGCTCGATACCGCGCTCGACCTGTTCCTGGCGCACGGCTTCGAGGTGGCGACTATCGAGATGATCGCCAACCGCGTCGGCATGACCAAGCGCACGGTCTATGCGCGCTATGCAGACAAGTCCTCGCTGTTTCTGGCCGCGGTGCAGCGCGCCATCGAGCGGCAGATCGTGCCCCGGCACGTGCTCGAAGAGTTGGACCGGGGCGAGTTGGCCGAAACGCTGGAAGCGATCGCGCGGCTGCGCATCGGCCAGGTGATGACGCCCAACGGCCTGCGTCTGCAGCGCATCATCAATACCGAAAGCTACCGCTTCCCAACAATATTCACCGCCAACTACGAGCAGAGCGCAAAACCGGTGATCGAATTCGTCGCGGGCCTGCTCGATCGGGCGATCGCAGCAGAGGCGATCGCGCCGACCGATGTCGACCTCGCCGCCTCGGCCTTCATGAGCATGGTGGTGGGCGGCACGGTGCGCGCGATAGTGAGCGGCAGCACGCCCACGGCGGCTGAGCTGGACCAGAAGGTGCACTTCACCGTGCACCTGCTGCTCGATGGCCTGCGGCCACGCTGAACGACGAGGAGAGAATGTCTTGCGATTCGATGCGAAACGGCCGGTCGCGGTCGTCACGGGAGCCAGTGCCGGAATCGGCGAGTCGACCGCGCGCAAGCTGGTGGAACTCGGCTGGCGGGTAATCGGCGTCGGCCGCGATCCGGAACGCAGTGCCCAGGCGGCGACGCGGATCGCGGCAGCGGTGCGCGATGGTGGCGGCTTCACGATGGTGCGTGGTGACTTCACGCTGATGTCGGAGGTCGAGCGGGTCGTCGCGGAGATCGGGACCCGCACCGCTCATATCGATGTCCTCATCAACAACGCCGGTGGCGTGCGGGATCGGCGGATCGTCACCGCCGAAGGGACGGAGGCGACCTTCGCCGCCAACCATCTCGCCCCCTTTCTGCTGACGCGGGAGCTGACGCCGCTGCTCGCGGCGAGTTCGACCGGATCCGCTCGGGTGATCGCGGTGTCCTCCAGCGCCCATCGCATCAGCCGCGGATTCGACTGGGACGATCTGCAGAGCCTGCGCGATTTCGATTCCGTCGTCGCCTACGGCCAGGCGAAGCTCGCCAATATCCTGTTCACTCGCGAGTTGGCGCGCCGTGCGGGTCGGGACGGGATAGTCGCCCAGGTCATGCATCCAGGTGTAGTGGCCAGCAATTTCGCGTCACACGGCAATGCGGCGATGCGGGCGCATATGGCCGCCGCGGATACCGTTTCGCCGGACGAACCGGCCGAAACGCTGGTCTGGCTGGCCACTGAAGCCGAAGGCGGCCGCGACGGTGGGCGCTACTTCCATCGGAAGGCTGAAGAGGCGCCCGCCCCCGCCGCACAGGACGATGCGGCCGCCGCCCGCCTGTGGGCCGCGAGCGAAACATTGCTGACCGAGATCGGTTATCCGGCGCACCTCGTCGACGAGAATTACAATCGCTAAATGCGAGAATGATAATCTCGGTTGGCGGGGGTCGAGGCCGTCCGGGCCCTCGCCCGAGTTCCGCCGAGCAGAGGAGATGCCGCGGTGCAGGTCGAGAACAAGCCGGAGGAACGTCGGCACATCCTGCTCGAGCTGGGATTGACGACCAGGAAGATCGGCGACGAGCTGCACGCCTGCGCCGTGATCACGCCGGAGATGCACGTTCCCGGCACCGCCCACCTGCGGACCTCCATTCTGGCCACCTGGGCCGACACGCTGGCGGGTCTGCTGGCCTCGCAGGTCATGGGGCCGCGCGTCCCGGTGACCCTCGAGCTCGACGTCAACCTGTATCGACCCGCTCCCGGTGTGGGCGAGGTGCGGGCATTCGGCCGGACCGTGAAGGTGGGCCGTTCGGTATTCGTCGCGGAGATGGAGTTTACCGTCGATGACGAGCCGGTCGCGGTGGCGGCGGCCTCCTTCATGGTGGCGCCCAATCCCGATGTGCGACTGCCGCATCAGCTGAGCATCGATATGCCCGCGACCGGGCTGCGGCTCACCAAACCGCTGGCCGAACGGGCCGGATGCGAACGGCGCAGTCCGGGCGTCGCGGTGCTGCCCCGATCCGAGGACGGTCTGAACGCCTCCAACACCTTCAACGGCGGCCTCATCGCTCTCGCCGCGGAGGAGGCCGTGCTGTCGCTCGCGCCGGGCGAGAGCCTGTGCTTTCTCGGCCTGCGCTATCTGCAGGCGGCCCGGGTGGGACCCGTGGTCGCCACCGCGCGCCTGCGCGACGGTGTCGGGCGGGTGGAGTTGCGCGACTCCGGCAACGACAACCGGCTCACGACACTGGCCACGGCCAGAACGTTCAGATGATTTCATCGCTGAAGTAGGGATAACGCTATGAACGTCGAGAACTCCGCCGCACCCGACGAGCGCAGGAGCCGCCGCTACCGATTCGACCGGCACCGGCCCGACTATCGCCACCAGTTCGAATCGATCACCCAGGACATGCAGCGGCAATGCCCAGTCGCCTGGTCCGACACCTACGACGGGCACTGGGTCGCCGCGGGCAACAACGAGGTATTCGCACTGGCGCGCTGTCCACATGTGTCGAACGACCACGACCCGAACGGTGAGCGGCGCGGGTATCGGGGCATCACCATTCCGCCACCGCCCCCCGAGGAGAGCATGCGCAGCGGCATCCTCGAAATGGATGAACCAGAACACCGCCTGTATCGGCAGGTGCTCAATCCGTACCTGTCACCGGCCGCCGTCAAACGGTGGATCCCGTTCATCGACGAAATAGTGCGCGCCTGTCTCGACGAGCGGATCGAGCAAGGGGTCATCGACTTCGTCGATGACCTCGCCAATATCGTTCCGGCTGTGCTCACCCTGGCGATGCTGGGTATTCCGTTGCACAAGTGGGCGATCTACAACGAGCCGGCGCACGCCTCGGTGTACACACCACAGGACTCGCCCGATCACCCGCGAGTCGTGGAACTGCGCAAGGCGATGGGGCAGGATCTGCTCGCCAATCTCGTGGAGATTCGGGAAAAACCACGTCCGGGTCTGATCGATGCGCTGGTCCGGGCTCGGATCGACGGTGCGGCGGCGCCCGACGTCGAGCTACTCGGCATGCTGTCGCTGCTGATCGGCGGCGGTTTCGACACGACGACCGCACTCACCGCGCATGCCCTCGAATGGCTGTCGGAAAATCCGCGGGACCGGGCGATACTCAGCGATGAGCGGGAGACGCTGCTGGATTCCGCGACGGAGGAGTTCCTGCGGTTCTTCACGCCCGCGCCCGGTGACGGCCGCACCTTCGCCGAGGATTGCGAGATCGCCGGCACACAATTCCGGGAGGGCGAACGTCTGTGGTTGTCCTGGGCGATGGCGAATCGGGATCCCGAGGCGTTCGCACAGCCCAACGACGTCATCCTGGATCGAAAGGGCAACCGGCACTTCAGTTTCGGTATCGGCATCCATCGCTGTATCGGCTCCAATGTCGCGCGCACGGTCTTCAAGCGGATGCTCGTTGCGGTACTCGACCGGATGCCGGATTACCGCTGCGACCCAGAGGGGGCCGTGCACTACGAAACGATCGGCGTCATCCAGGGCATGCGGCACCTTCCGGCGCACTTCACGCCCGGTCCCGGACTCGGTGCGGGACTGGACGAGACTCTCGACAAGCTGCAGCGGATCTGTGACGAGCAAGGGCCGGCCGAACCGGTTACCGTGCGCCCGGCGGGCGACTGAGTTCCTGCCGCCGTGGGGCCGATCCGACAGATCTGAGTCGCTTGTCGGATCGGCGGCAACGATGCTGCTCAGCTCAGTACCGGAATGATCTGTGGCAGGTCGAGCGTTGTTCGGATCCCGCTGAGCGCCGCGCAGACGTAGGGCACGGCGTTGACGGCGCGATGGGCGGTGTAGCCGGGGGAAACCTCGCTCATGCGCTCCAGCGGTATCGAGAATCGCATGTCGATGTCGAGCGGCGCATCGCCCTCGACCGACACATGCCAGCCGGTATCGCGGACCGTCCAGGCCGGATCCAGGTCCGTTGTGCAATACCAGTTGGCCCGGAAACGCAGCAGCGCCCGCCCATTTCGCATCCCGGAGACGGTGATTCGCTGTGCCGCAACGGAACCTGCGTCGAGAGTGCCCGCGGCGATGTGCGTCCTCTGGCGGGCGGTGGCGAACTCGCCATCGACTTCCACCGAGTCCAGTGGCAGTCCGAGCGCATCCGCGAGCAGTTGCAGCGACGGGCCGAAATTTCCCTGCAGGTGGGCGAGCCGGTGTTCGTCGAACTCGGTGGGCGGATGTCCGAAACCCATGACATCGAACAGGATGCCCGGCGAATCGCGTTGTGACAGATCCGCGTACTCGTCGATGGTGAGGGATTCCAGGTGCCGCTGAATCGAGGACAGCACCAACGGAACGGCCTCGGTGATGAAGCCAGGGCTGCTGCCGGTGCTGTGGATCGAGGTATCGCCGAGTGCGCATGCCTGCTCGACCTCGGCCCGGATCCGAGGATCCATGCTGTCCGGCCGATGGAATTCACCACGGGTGGTCACAACATTGGTTCCCGCCGTCAGCAAGCGGCAGACCTCGTCCACATCGAGCTCGCGCGGCATGTACAGCACGCAGTCGGCATCGAGATCAATGATGCTCTCGATATCGTTGGTGGCGCGCACGCCCGTCGGGTCGAGCCCGCACAGTTCACCGGCGTCGCGCCCGACCTTGTCGGGCCCGTGGACATACACCCCGGCCAGCGTCAGATTCGGGTGCTCGATGATCGCGCGCAGTGCGCGCGTACCGATATTGCCGGTCGCCCACTGGACGACGGAGTACTTGCCTGCGGACGGGTTGGTGGATTCCAGAACCATCTCACACCTTCTGCTCGACTCGGTGGACTTCGGAAAGCTGCTGTGCCGCATCGGGTTTGAACCGAAGTATGGCTTCCTGGGCGTAGGAGGCGACGAGGGTGCCCGACGCGGTGAGCACATCGCCGCGACCGAAACACCGGCCGTGTGCCAGCAGCGGGCTGTGCTGGCGCAGCAACAGCCAGTCGTCGGTGCGGAAGGGGCGGTGGAACCAGAGGGTATGGGAGGTCACGGCCGAGTCGAACACCGTGCCGTTGCCGCCCTGGCTCACACCCTCGACCGGGCGCAGGGCCGTGCCGATGAGATTGAGGTCGGTGGCGTATGCGGTCAGTGCCGGGGCGAGGTCCTGGCCGACCGCCGGTGTGCGCATCCAGAACTCGTATTCCGGTGCGGCGGCGGCGGTTTCGTTCAGGTCGGCGTCGGAGCGGGTCTCCCAGGGCAGCAGGCTGAACTCGACCCGTTGCGCATCGGTCGGGACGGCCGGTACCTCGGCGGTGCTCTGCAGCTCGGGCCCGGCCTCGGCGCTGTGCATGGACACCGCGGCGCTGGCCACCACCGCCGCGGACTGCCTGGCGATGATCGTCAGCGTGGCGAACGAGCGTCCTTCATGGTGACGGGACACCTCGTACCGGACGGTTTCCCCGGACCGGCCCTCTTTCGCGAATGTCGCGTGCACGGATTTGACGGTCTTGTCCGGGCAGGCGAGTTCGGTCGCGCGGACGAACTGCCCGAGAATCTGCCCGCCGAACAGTCGGCGGTATTCGAGCCGCAGATTGGGCCCCTCGAAGACGGCCGTTGCGCCGGGGTCGGCCGCGGACGGATGACCGTTGGTGTCATCGGTCGGCTCGGTGCGGTGTAGATCTAGGCAGGCGAGGAGATCATTCCAGAGGTCGGGCATGTCCCGAGTGTAAGCGATGTTCTACCTACATGAGAATTAAATTCTCCTACCCGGATTCGGCTATTCCGACGGTACAGAAGTCCGACAGTTCCTCGGCGGTGATCGGGCGCACCGTCGCGTCGTCGTTGCCGCCACTGGATTGGGCGGTGAACATGATCGTCTGCATTGCCAGCGCGGCCATCCGGCGCGGATTGGTGCCCGCGCGCAGCCGGCCGGCCTGATCGGCATCGATCATCAGCTCGGTGAACAGCGCGAGCAGCGCCACATGCGCCGCCTTGACCTGCGCGGGATGGGTGACCAGCAGTCGCGGTGCGAAATCGGTGAACAGTGGGCGCCGCACGCTCGGATCAGGACGGCACAGTTCGAACAGCAGCCGCATCGCGACCACCAGCCGGTCGAGCGGATCGGCCTGGCCCGTGGCCGCGGCGCGGATCTGCTCGGCGGTGCGGGTCAGCGCTTCCTCGAAGAGCGCGAGCAGCAATTCGTGCTTACCGTCGAACTGCAGGTAGAAGCTGCGTAGCGATTGGCGCGAACGTTCGACCACCTCCTGGACGGTGAACTCCGTCGTGCCCTTCTCGGTGATGAGCGCCTGCGCGGCGTCCAGGAACCGCTGAACCCGCTCTTCGGCGCGCAGTTTCGCGGTCCTGATCGACCGCTCGACCGCACGCTGCTTCCAGGCGGGCTGGTCGGTCGGACTGCCCGCCGGCTCGTCGTGTCGCTGTCGTGTCACAACTGCACCAGGCGTGCGGCGCTGCCGGTCGACCGCAGCGTTGCGCCGGCCTCCCGGATGAGCTCCCGGGAGCTGCAGAGTAGCCCGTCGAGCACCAGTACCCGCCGGATATGCCGGTGCAGATCGTGTTCGGCGGTGAAGCCGATGCCGCCGAGCACCTGTTGGCAGTGCCGGGCCGCGGTCGTCGCCGCCCGGCCCGCGGCGGCCTTGGCGAGCAGTGCGCCCATATCGTCGGCAGCCGGATCATCGGTGACGGCTTCGAGTGTGGCCTGCGCGCCTTCGATGGCGACGAGCGTTTCCGCGAGCCGATGCCGCACGGCTTGGAAGGAAGCAAGGGGGCGACCGAACTGCACGCGGTCCAAGGCATGGGTTCTGGCGAGCGTCAGCATGGCGCGGCTCGCGCCGACCAACCACCACCCCAGGGCGCGACGGCCCGCGGCCAGCGGGACCGGATACCCGACGGGCACCCGGTGTATCGGCAGGTCGCCGTCGATCGATGTGCCGACCTCGTCGGTGTGGGCCCACAACACCCACGAACCTCCCGCGAACGGCAGCGGCACCGAGCCACCGGTCGGCTTGCCCGCCGCGACCCGCACGACATCATTGAGTACCGGGGCGTGTGCTCCGGTCTCGCCGAGCAGCCGAAACACCAGCGGCACAGCCACATCCGGCGCTTCGGTGAGCATCTCGTGCCAACCGAGGTCGACGAGTGCCCCGTAGAGGTCGCGGCCCGATGCCGCCAGCATGGTCTTGCGCAGCGTTTCGGTCAGCAGCTCGCGTTCGGCATCGTCCACGGCTCACTCCTTCCCCAGGTCGAGCAGTCGGCGCGCGATGATATTGCGTTGGATTTCGGCGGTGCCGCCATAGATCGTCGCCGCGCGCGAGTACAGGAATTCCGTGCGCCAGCGCACATCGTCGAGTTCGAGTGTGCCGGGCAGCAGATCCCGCACGGTGTCGAACAGTTGCTGTTCGGCGGTGGCCAGTAAGACCTTGTCGATGGAGGTCTCCGGACCGAGTTCGGCGCCGTCGGCGAGGCGCTGCTGGGTGGCCCGGGACCGGCAGCGAATGGTGTGCAGCGCGAGATAGGCGGCGCCGAGTTCGGCGTCGTCCGGTATGGACGTCTCGGTCAGCAGATCGTCCAATCGCGTGTACAGATAGGCGACCCGGTGCCAGAAGCAGGTCGAGCGCTCATATGGCAGCAGATCCATCGCGACCCGCCAGCCGTCACCCGGTCGGCCGAGCATCCGGTCCGCGGGGACGACCACCTCGTCGAAGTACACCTCGGCGAATTCGTCGACGCCGTGCATCGTGCGCAGCGGCCGGACGGTGATACCGGGGGAGTCCATATCCACGAAGAACGCGGTGATCCCCGCATGCCCCGGCGCGGTTCGGGTGAGCAGCACGCACCGCGTCGAGAACTGGGCGAGGCTGGTCCAGACCTTCTGGCCGGATATCACCCAATCCGCGCCGCGCTGCTCGGCCCGGGTGGTCAGGGAAGCGAGATCGCTGCCGGAGCCGGGTTCGGAGAATCCCTGGCACCACTGTTCGCGGCCGCTCAGCAGACGCGGCACCATATCCGCGGCCAGTTCCGGCCGGGCGTAGGCGATCATGGTCGGTGCGAGCACCTCGACCATGGAATAGATTCCGGGTTCGGCGAGGTCCCGGGTGGCGACCTCTTCACCAAGGATCGCCCGGAAGACGGCCGGCCCGCCGAGGCCTCCCACCTCGGCGGGCCAGCCGTAGCGCATCCAGCCCGCGTCGTACAGGGCTCGGCGGACCCGGGCCAGTTGCGCGACCTGTTCGTCGAGGGAGTGACTGACACCGACGGACAGGTTGTTCTCGTCGAGCCAGGTCCGCAGACCGGCCCGGAATTCGGTGCGATTCATACACTCGGTCGTTCGAAGGCATGCGGGCGGCCCGAATCGTGGTCGCCGTTGCGGCGGATGAACGTCATCGCCCGGGTGCGCAGCCGCCAACCGGCATCGGTGCGAGCATAGGTATCGCTGTAGTAGCCGATCCGCATATCGTGGGTGGCGTGGTCGATGAAGCACAGCGGCTGGGTGCCGCCGGCGCTGTCGCCATCGAGTTCGAGCGCCGGAGTTCCGGTGAGGAACAACCCTTTCGGGGCGGCCGCGACCAGATCGGGGAACTCGGCCAGGGGGTAGGTATCGCCGAACGCGCTGTAGGTGCCATCGGGGGTGAAGACCGCGAGCAGCCCCTCGATATCGCCCTTGGTGATGGTGACCGCGTAGCGCGCGAGCAGCTGCTCGAGTTCGATCACATCGTCAGTTCTGGACAAAGACCTTGCCGCCTTTCATCACGAACCGCACCCGCTGGGTTGCGGTGATGTCCGCTATGGGGTCGCCGGCTACCGCGATGACATCGGCGAGCAGCCCCTCGGCGAGTCGGCCGCGGTCGGTGACGTCGATCAGCTCGGCGGCCGTGACGGTCGCGGCCCGCAGCACATCCAGCGGGCGCATACCACGTTCGACGAGCGCGACCAGCTCGTCGGCGTTGCGGCCGTGCGGAATCGCGGGGGCATCGGTACCCACCGCGATCTTCACTCCGGCCTTGTAGGCGGCCAGCACCGAAGTGCGTGCGCGCGGGAACATTTCGGCGGCCTTGGCCTGGAGTTCGGGCGCGGCCTTGGAGACATCCATGGCATCGGCCAGCCGAGTCGTCGGCACCAGATACGTGCCGCGCTCGACCATCAGCGCGATCGCGTCGTCATCGATGAGGAAACCGTGCTCGATACAGTCGATCCCGGCCTCGACCGCCGCCCGCACGGCATCCGCGCCATGGGTGTGCGAGGCGACGCGCAGCCCGCGCCGATGGGCCTCGTCCACGATCGCGCGCAGCTCCTCGGCCGAATAGTGTTGGGCACCGGGCGCGCCGGTCATCGACATGACCCCGCCCGAGACGCACACCTTGATCAGCTGGGCGCCATGTTTGATCTGGTACCGGACCGCCTTGCGTACCTCGTCGACGCCGTTGGCGATGCCCTCTTCGACGGTCAGGTCCAGCACATGCGGTGCGAACGCCGAGAACATCGTCGGGTCCAGATGCCCACCGGTCGGGGTGATCGCATGGCCGGCAGGCACGACCCGCGGACCGTCGATCCAGCCCGCGTCGATGGCCTTGCCCAGCGCGACATCCAGTAGGTAACCGCCGGTCTTGACGAACAACCCGAGATTGCGCACGGTGGTGAACCCCGCCCGCAGCGTGCGGCGGGCATTGCCCACCGCACGCAGCATGCGCAGCGCGGGATCGTCCTGGACGCTGGAGGCCAGCCCGGTCTCGCCCCGCCCGCCCATCAGGAGGTTGACCTCCATATCCATCAGGCCGGGCAGCAGTATCACGTCACCGAGGTCGAGCAGTTCACCCTCGGGTGATCCGCCGACACCGACGATGCGATCGCCCTCGATCCGCAGGATGCCGGGTCGGATGATCTCGCCGGTGTCGATATCGAGTAGTCCGGCGGCCTTCAGCGTCAGCATGGTCAGACCACCGGCTCCTTGATGAGTTCGACCATGGCGGCGCCACTGTCGGGCACTCGCGCCTGCTTCCACACCTCCACCGGGAAGGTCACATTGATCAGCGACTGCATCAGATGGAACAGGGCACGGGCGTCGTCGGGCAGATCACCCCAGGGGAACTTGTCGCAGTAGGTGATCGCCGCGTCGATGCGCGGGAACGCGGCGTCGTAGAACTCCTGCATTTGCGCCATGGAGGAGGCCAGGCGCTTGGCATACCGCTCCGGCTCGGTGGCCAGCACCCAGTCGGCGAATGGTTCCAGGTCGGCGAATTCAGCGGGCAGCAGTGGCATCGCGGTACTCCTTGACTTTGTCCTTGGCGACCTTGTGCAGGTGACGCAGCAGGATCTCCTGGTCGTTGAGGGGGAAATCGGAGACGACCCGGGTGGCCAGCATCGTCTGGGTCGCCTCCAGCGTGTTCGCGTCCTGGAGCGCGTATTCCTTGAACGTGACCGCGGCCAGTTCCTGGCCGAGCCGCTCGCGGGCGTTCTTCGCGGGTACGAAGTGCAGGCTCGCCTCGAAGATGTGCCGGTTCACCGCGGTCGGCCAGTAGTGGTAGGTGAGGAACCAGCCCGGCTCCCAGAACAGCAGCGACATATTCGGGAAGATCTCGAATTCGTCGATGCCCCATGCCCGGTGGCCGCTGGGATTGATGCTGGGCGGCAGTTGATCGAGGCCTTCGATATCGGGCTTGTCCCACAGACCGAACAGACCACTGCGCAGGACCCGCTCGATCGGCTTGACCATGCTCAGGTCCTTGGGCGGGGACATACCGCCCCAGGAGGAGACCATCGAGTGCGGGCTGTCCAACTGATAGTGCAGCGCCTCGAAGCCGACCCCGGCCAGCTTTTCGGCCTCATCCTTGACGGCCTGCTTCATGTGCAGGATGGGCGCGTGATAGAACTCGGCGAAGGCGTCGATGAACAGTTTCCAGTTGCTGCCGATATCGGCCCGGTAGGTGTACACCTCGGTCATCTCGTGGAACGGATAACCCTCGACGCCCTTGACCATCGAGCCGAGGTAGTCGTTGAGCGGCTGGGCATCCTCGTCCAGGTTGATGAAGATGAACCCTTCCCACACCTCGCAGCGCACCGACTTCAGTCCGTACTGCTGTTTGTCGAGGTCGAAGAACTCGTGCTCCTGCTGGACGAAATTCACCTCGCCTTCCAGGCTGTAGCGCCAGGCGTGGTACTTGCAGGTGAATTGGCGGCAGGTGCCCGCGGTCTCCTCGTTCGGGTAGTCGTCCCACACCAGCTTGTTGCCGCGATGGCGGCAGATGTTGTGGAAGGCGCGCACAACGCCGTCGGTGCCCTTGACGATGATCAGCGATGTGCCGATGCAGGCGAGTTCCCGGGTGAAATAGCTGCCGCCGCGCGGAAGACGTTCCACGCGACCGACATTGAGCCAGGATTTCCGGAAGATCGCGTTGCGCTCGTCTTCGTAGAACTGCGGATCGATCGAGTCGGTGTAGTCGACCGGCTCGGTGCCGAGCTCGGGATAGTTCTTGGTCCAGCTTCCCGCGGCTGGTTTGGTGAAGTGGGGCAACGGATTACCTTTCAGTGTTCGACTTCTACGCCGAATGTGTTGAAGGCCATGGCCAACATGCAGTAGCAGCCGACCGTGAAAACCAGGTCCATGCACTGGCGCTCGTTCAGGCGCTCGCCGAGTGCGGCCCAGGTCTGGTCGGACAGGTTGGACTTGTCGTCGAGTTCGTCGGCGGCACTGAGCACGAGGTTGTCGAACTCGTCGGGGGCGGTGCCGCGTTGGATGGACGCGATGTCGTCTTCGGTCAATCCCGCCTGCGCCGCGAACTCGAGATGGTGGTTCCACTCGTAGGTGCAGCCGCGTCGGTGTGCGACACGCATGATCGTCAGTTCGCGCACGCGCGGCGGCAGCGTCGACCGGAACAGCAGATGGACGCCGAGGCCGAAGAACGCCTTGGCCAGGGCCGGGTGCCGGACCAGTGTGGCCAGGACATTGCCGGCTTCCTCCGGGTTCTGCCGCTCGCGGGCGAGGATGCCGGCGAGTGAGCGCTGGACCTCGTCGTCCCATTGGTCTGCTGGCAGCGGGGGTAGACGCATCGTTCCCTCCTCTCGGGTTGGAGAATTAGATTCTCACTTTTGAACTGTAAGATTTCCACGCGACGGCCGGATAGTCAATCGCGCGCCGGAGTACCGGCCGGTTCTCCGGCTGGCGACGGGCTCGCCGACGTCGGATCGCGCGCCGCTGCCGAGGTGCTGGCTCAGCATCTCGGCTCGAGGCTGGTGCAGCATTGATTCTCTTCAAATGAGAAGCTAGTTTTCAATCAGTGAGAGCCAGGAACGGAGATTCATCATGACGACAGCACCCCCGCGTCCGGGTGACCAGCTCGCCAGCACCGTGTGCAGCACTCGGGTGGTGGTGATCCGGATCCCGGCCGACGCCGCACCGGTGCTCGCCTGCGGTGGGAGCCCGATGGTTCCCGCGGCCACCGCCACGCCGGTCGCGGCGAACGGGTCGACGGTCACGGTGCTCGGCAAGCGTTATGTCGACGCGAGTGAGACGGTCGAGGTGCTGTGCACCGCCGCCGGTGCGGGGGAGCTGAGCTGCGACGGCGTGCCGATGACGATCAAGGCCGCCAAGGCGCTGCCGGCCTCGGATTGACGAGTTGCCGAGTGCGGCGCGACGACATCAACTCGATGCGCTGCGCGCGTCGGTGGCCGACCACGACATCAGCATCCGCTCGCGGGCGCGTGCGGTCGATGAATCTTTCCGGTGAAAGGAGTGGATGTGTCCGCGGGCATGAATTTCGAACTCAGCGAGGATCAGCAACTGATTCGCAAATCGGTCGCCGAACTGGTGAAGCGGTTCGATGACCAGTATTGGATGCACAAGGATCAGGCACATGAATTCCCGACGGAGTTCTACCAGGCGATAGCCGGCGGCGGTTGGCTGGGCATCACCATTCCGGAGGCGTACGGCGGCCATGGTCTCGGCATCACCGAGGCGTCGCTGCTGCTCGAGGAGGTGTCGCGGTCCGGCGGCGGGATGAATGCCGCCAGCTCGATCCATATATCGATCTTCGGTATGCATCCGGTCGTGGTGCACGGCTCCGAGGAACTCAAGCGCCGGACCTTGCCGCGTATCGCGGCAGGCGATCTGCATGTCTGTTTCGGGGTCACCGAGCCGGGCGCGGGGCTGGACACCACGCGCATCACGACATTCGCCAAACGCGACGGCGACCACTATGTGGTGAACGGGCGCAAGGTGTGGATCTCCAAGGCCATGGAGTCGGAGAAGATTCTGCTGCTGACCCGTACCCAGAGTTATGACGAGGTCGGTAAGAAGACCGACGGTATGACGCTGTTCCTCACCGACCTGGATCGCAGCCGGGTCGATATCCGGCCGATCGCCAAGATGGGCCGCAACGCGGTCACCTCGAACGAATTGTTCATCGACGATCTGCGCGTGCCGGTCGCCGATCGAGTCGGTGCGGAGGGCAGGGGATTCCAATACCTGCTCGATGGCCTGAACCCCGAGCGGATGTTGATCGCCGCCGAGGCCCTCGGCCTGGGCCGGGTGGCATTGGACAAGGCCGTGAAATACGCCAACCAGCGGGTCGTGTTCGGCCGGCCGATCGGCATGAACCAGGCCATCCAGTTCCCGCTCGCGGATTCGCTGACCCATTTGGACGCGGCGGAACTGATATTGCGCAAGGCCACCTGGCTCTATGACAACGGCAAGCCGTGCGGGCGCGAGGCGAATACCGCCAAATATCTGTGCGCGGACGCCGGATTCACCGCGGCCGACCGCGCACTGCAGACACACGGCGGTATGGGCTACGCCGAGGAATACAACGTCGCCCGCTATTTCCGAGAGGCGCGGGTGATGAAGATCGCGCCGATCAGTCAAGAAATGATCCTGAACTACCTGGGATCACACACGCTGGGAATGCCGAGGAGCTACTGAATGGCTATCGAGAATCGATATTTCGACCTGACCGGCCGCTCGGCGCTGGTCACCGGCGCCGCGGGCGGTATCGGCTCGGCTGTCGCACGGGCCTACGCCGCCGCGGGTGCGGCGGTGCTGGTGACCGATGTCGACGGCGCGGCCGCCGCGGACGTCGCCGAGAAGATCACCGCCGAAGGCGGCACCGCCGGCTCGGCGGCATTGGACGTGCGTGATCGCGCGGCGGCCGATGCCGCGGTCGCCGCGGCGGCGGAGCTGGGTGATGGCACCCTGCACATTCTGGTGAACAACGCCGGGGTGACCGATCCGGCGATGTTCGCCGATACGACCGAGGATTCGATCCGGCGGCTGATCGACATCCATCTGATGGGCACGTTCACCTGTTCGCAGGCCGCGCTGCCGAAGCTGGCGACCGATGGCACCGGGCGGATCATCAACGTGACCTCCTCGGCAGGCATCGTCGGCACCCTTGGCCAGGTGAACTACTCCGCGGCCAAGGCGGGCATCATCGGCGTGACGAAATCCCTCGCCCGCGAACTGGCGCGCAAGAACATCCTGGTGAACGCGCTCGCGCCGCTGGCGGCGACCCCGATGACGAACACCATTCGCACCGACGAGAAATTCGCCGCCCAGATGCTGGCCCGAATTCCGTTGCGGCGGTGGGCGGAACCGGCGGAGATCGCCGGCGCGTTCGTCTTCCTGGCCTCGGACGCGTCCTCCTTCGTCACCGGGCAGGTGCTGCCGGTGGACGGCGGCATGGTGATGTGATGGCCGAGCAGGCGCCGGTGGGCGCACCGCTGGCGGGTGTCACCGTGGTGACCTTGGAGCAGGCGGTGTCGGCGCCGATGTGCACCCGAACGCTCGCCGATCTGGGGGCCCGGGTGATCAAGGTGGAGAACCCGAGCGGCGGCGATTTCGCCCGGCATTACGACGATGTGGTCAATGGCCTCGCGGCGCACTTCGTGTGGTGTAACCGAGGCAAGGAATCGGTGACTCTGGATCTGAAATCGACTGCCGGACTGGAGGTGCTGCACCGGCTGCTCGAGCGCGCCGACGTGCTGGTGTCCAATCTCGCGCCCGGCGCCACCACCCGGCTCGGCCTCGCGCCGGCCGATCTGGCCGAGCGTCATCCCGATCTGATCGCGGTGGAGATCGATGGGTTCGGCGCGGGCGGGCCGCTGTCGGGTAAACGCGCGTACGACCTACTCGCGCAAGCGGAATCGGGAGTATGCGCGGTCACCGGCGAGCCGGGCGCACCGGCGAAACCCGGGCCGCCGGTGGCCGATGTCAGCACCGGTTTGTCCGCCGCGGTGTCGATCGTGGCGCTGCTGTACGCACGCGGGCAGCGCGGTACCGGTGGTGCGGCCGTCAGCGTGAGCCTGTTCGACACCATGGCCGACGTGATGGGGTACCAACTCACCTATACCCGGCACTCCGGGGTGGACCAGCAGCCGTTGGGCATGAGTTCGCCCGCGGTGGCGCCCTACGGCGCTTATCGGACCGCCGACGGGCAGACCGTGGTGCTCGGCACGACGAACGACGCCGAATGGCAACGGTTCGCGCGTGCACTGCTCGGGCGTCCGGACCTGGCCGAGGACGCGCGGTTCCGGACCAATCCCGATCGGGTTCGCCATCGCGACGTGCTCGAGGCCGAGGTCGGCGCCTGGTGCGCGCACCATGATCTGGCCCATGTGCAGAAGGCCGCGGATGCGGCCGGTATCGGCAATGCCCGCTACAACTTGCCCAGCGAGGTGATCGTGCATCCGCAGTTGACCGATCGGGATCGCTGGCGTCGTATCGACACGCCGGCGGGCCCGATCCCGTCGCTGCTGCCGCCGCCGATCATCGCCGGTTTCGACCCGCCCATGGGCGCGGTGCCCGCGCTCGGCCAGCACACCGCAGAGGTGCTCGCCGAATTCGGACTCTCCGATGACGAGATCTCCCTGCTGCGCGTGCGCGGCGTCATCGGACCGGCCTACCGCTGATTTCGACTACGAACGAAAGAGGTTGTCGTGACCGATGATTCGGTGCTGTTGTGTACTGACGACAACGGCGTGCGTACCCTCACGCTGAACCGGCCGCGGCGCAAGAACGCGATCAACTCGACACTGTGGACGGCGCTGCGCGACGCGCTGGACGCGGCGGGCAACGATCGCGGCGTCCGCGCGCTCGTCATCACGGGCGCCGGCGGCGCGTTCTGCTCCGGCGCCGATATCTCCGCGCCCGACGGCGGCCATCCCACCTACAAGATGCGCATGCTGACCGATGTGGCCCTGCTGCTACACGAATTGCCGATCCCCACCATCGCGAAGGTGAGCGGGGTGGCCGTCGGCGCGGGCTGGAATCTCGCGCTCGGCTGCGATCTGGTGGTGGCCACGCCGCAGTCGCGGTTCTCGCAGATATTCACCCGGCGCGGGTTGTCACTGGATCTCGGCGGCTCGTGGTTGCTGCCGAAACTGGTTGGGCTGCAGCAGGCGAAACGGTTGGCGCTATTGGCCGAAACCATCGACGCCGAGCAGGCGCGCGCACTGAATCTGGTGACGTGGGTGGTGCCCGAGCCGGATATCGACGCGTTCGTCGCCTCGCTCGGCGAGCGGCTCGTCGCCGGCGCGTCCATCGCACTGGCGCAGACCAAAGCGCTATTGAACGAGGGCGCCGACCGGACCCTGCGGGACGCGCTGGCCAATGAGGCCCGGGCACAGGCGGTCAACTTCGCGACGGCCGACGCGCCCGAGGCCTTCGCGGCGTTCGTCGAGAAGCGCGATCCCGATTTCACCGGTCTGTGGTCGGCAACCGCGGCCGGCAAATCCACCGCGAATTCCGAACGTGGTTAGTCCGAATGGGAGAGAGTGCATGCGTGAAGTAGTAATCGTCGAGGCGGTTCGCACGCCGGTGGGCAAGCGCAACGGGGGACTGTCCGCGATGCATGCGGCCGACCTGTCCGCGGCCGTGCTCACCGCGCTGGTCGAGCGCACCGGGATCGATCCGGCGGTGATCGACGACGTCATCTGGGGTTGCGTATCCCAGGTCGGTGACCAATCGAGCAATATCGGCCGCTATTCGGTACTGGCCGCGGGCTGGCCGGAGAGCATTCCCGGCACCACGGTCAACCGGGCCTGCGGGTCGAGCCAGCAGGCATTGGATTTCGCCGTACAGGCGGTGATGTCGGGCCAGCAGGAGATCGTCGTGGCGGGCGGGGTGGAGGTCATGAGCCGGGTGCCGCTGGGTGCGGCGAAGGCCGACGGTATGCCGTACGGGCCCAAAGTCCTTGCGCGCTATCAGGATTTCTCCTTCAACCAGGGGATATCGGCGGAACTGATCGCGCGGAAATGGGGTTTGTCCCGGCGCAGGCTCGACGAATTCGCCACGCAGTCACATGAGCTCGCCGCGGCCGCGCAGGACGGGGGAGCCTTCGACGCGCAACTGGTCCCGGTGACCACCGACGCCGGGACCGTCGCGGCCGATGAAGGGATACGACGCGGTACGACACCGGAGAAACTCGCCGCGCTGAAACCGGCCTTCCAGGACGACGGTGTGATTCACGCGGGCAACTCCTCGCAGATCTCCGACGGTGCCGCCGCACTGCTGGTGACGACGCCCGAACAAGCGCGTGCGCTGGGGCTGACGCCGCTGGTGCGCTATCGCGCCGGTGCGGTGGCCGGCTCGGATCCGGTGCTCATGCTGACCGGCCCGATTCCGGCGACCGAGAAGGTGCTGGGCAAGGCGGGCCTGGCCCTGGCCGATATCGGCGTCTTCGAGGTGAACGAGGCGTTCGCCTCCGTACCACTGGCCTGGCTCGCCGAGACCGGCGCCGACCCGGGCCGGCTCAATCCGCTCGGTGGCGCCATCGCGCTCGGCCATCCGCTCGGCGGATCGGGTGCGGGCCTGCTGACCCGAATGATTCATCACATGCGCGACAACGGGATTCGCTACGGCCTGCAAACCATGTGCGAGGGCGGCGGCACCGCGAACGCCACCATCGTCGAACTCGCGGCCTGAGGAGGTTCCGGTGCGCCGAGAAATCTATTCCACCGACCATGAGGCCTTCCGGCAGTTGGCGCGCGAATTCATCGAGAAAGAAGTGGCGCCGCACTATGCGCAGTGGGAGCAGGCCGGGCAGATGCCGCGCGAGATCTTCGCCCGTCTCGGCTCGCTCGGGGTGCTCGGCGTGGCCATCCCGGAGGAGTACGGGGGCGCGGGCCTGCGGGACTACCGCTACAACGCGGTGTTGCAGGAGGAAGCGGCGCGCGCGCTGGTCACCCTGAGTACGGTGCGGACCCAGCTCGACGTGATCCTCCCGTACTTCCTGGAGTACGCCGATGCCGATCAGCGACAGCGCTGGTTTCCCGGGCTCGCGAACGGCGAGCTGCTGACCGCGATCGCGATGACCGAACCGGGCACCGGCTCGGATCTGGCGGGCATGCGCACCACCGCGGTGCGCGACGGCGACGATTACCTGCTCAACGGCGCGAAGACCTTCATCACGGGTGGATTGCTGGCCGATCTGGTGATCGTGGTGGCGCGCACCGCGACCGATCCGGAGAACCGGCGCGCGGGTCTGACCCTGCTCGTCGTCGAGGACGGTATGCCCGGATTCGAACGTGGCCGGGTGCTGGACAAAATGGGCTGCAAGGTGCAGGACACCGTCGAGCTGTCGTTCGACAATGTGCGAGTCCCGGCGGCGAATCGGCTCGGCGAGGACGGGGCGGCATTCGGCTATCTGGGCAACAATCTGCCGCAGGAGCGGATGACGGTCGCGGTCGGCTCGGTCGCGCAGGCCCGCGCCGCGGTTACCGCGACGATCGAATACGTCAAGCAGCGCAAGGCATTCGGAACGCCGGTTGCGTCCTTCCAGAATACGAAATTCGAGCTGGCCGCGATGTCCGCGGAGATCGAGGCCGCGCAGACCATGGTCGACCGCGCCGTGCTGGATCTGGTGGACGGCGTGCTGTCCGGCGCCGATGCCGCGCGGGTCAAATTGTTCGCGACCGAGGTGCAGGGCCGGGTGGTCGACCGCTGTCTGCAGCTGTTCGGCGGCTATGGCTATATGACCGAGTATCCGATCGCCCGGCTGTACACCGATGCCCGGGTCGCCCGCATCTACGCCGGGACCAGCGAGGTCATGAAGGTGATCATCGCCAAATCCCTCGGTCTGTGATCTGAGTCCCGATGAATATCGAATGAGACCCTTGTCACATCGGCCAAACCAACCTACTGTGTCATCAGTAGGTTGGTCGAACGAGGGAGTTCGATGTCTGGTCAGCGGCCCGCGACCACGCGGCGCTACGACGCTCTGCTCGCCAAAGGTGAGGATCGCAAACTGCGGATCCTGGCTGTCGCCCAGCAGTTGTTGACACGTAATGGATGGCGCAACACCTCGCTCGCGCAGATCGCGCGGGCGGCTGGGGTCACCTCGGCGGGACTGTTGCATCATTTCGAGTCCAAGGAGCAGTTGCTGCACGCCATACTCGAAGCTCGCGACACCGACGACCAATTGCACGCGGACCGCACCGGCGACCTGATCGTGGAGCTCGAGCGGATCGTCGAACGATTCGACCGCTCACCCGATCTGGTCGGCATGTTCGCCGTCCTTGTGATCGAGAATCTGGAACCGGATGCGCCGCTGCGCAATCGGTTGCTCGATAGGTACCGAGCCGCGGTCGACGCCGTGGCCGCGGGCATCCGGCGCGGTCAGCGCGCCGGACGGTACCGCGTCGATTTGGACCCGGCGGTCAAGGCCGTCGAGATTGTCGCATTTCTCAACGGAATGGAAACCTCATGGCTGCTCGATCCCTCAATTCCCTTGACCGAGGTGTTCAAGGGATACACCCGGTCGCTAGCTCGCGAGCTCGCGCCCGTCGCCATCCGCTGAGGCACCGACTTGCCGTCGTCGCGCCGAGCATGGCCGAGGTGGTGGCCAGTGCCGGCGGGTGGATATTCGACCGAGTGATGGCCGGCTGGCACGTCACGGTGCTGGTCGCCGAATGCGAGGATCTGCGGCCGCTGCGGATTCTCGGGGTCGAGGCGGTCGATCTGGAATCCGCGTTGCGGTTGATGGGTGAGCACGGCCCGCTGCCCCGGGCACTGGCCGTCGCCGGCGATCTGTACGAATCCGATGTCCGGGTCCGCCGCGGCGTGCAGGACACACTCGATCAGCATGCGGCCGAAGTGACGCTCTGGGGTGAGCTGTGTCCGAGCGGGCTGGATCATCGGGTCGGTTCGGTGCAGCACCAATTGAGTGTTGCCGCACGGGCTTTCAAAGCACAGGCGCTCGCCGCACTCGACGCCCCGGTCGACCCGATCGGCGATATCGAAACATTCCGCAGCAGTGAGCTGCTGCTGTGGCCGGGCGCATCGGATCTGATCCCGGCGAGCTGACCGACCGGCGGCGCGGCGGACCGGCCTCGATCCGCCGCACGGCGACGTCGTATTCGCCCGGCTGCGGCGCGCGTGGTGCCATCGGCTCACCCCAGGTGCCGAATTCGGCGCCCAATGTGAAGCCGTAGTGCGTCAGGGGGTCAGCGTTCCAGGAATCGCAGGGGCGCGTGATTGGCCCAACCCGAATCCGGCCAGTTGAACCAGCCCGCGGACGCGAACGTGCCGCCATCGGGGTGCAGGGTGGTTCCGGTGATGTAGGTCGACAGCCCCGACGCCAGGAATACCGCGCAACTGGATACATCGGTGACCTGCCCGACCCGTCCCATCGGGATGGCGACGCGGACGCCGACCGGATTCGACAGTGCGTCATCGCCGTTCGAGAGCCGGCTGAGATTCGGGGTCGGCGCGTAGTCCGGCGCGATGTTGTTGACCCGGATGCCGTCCGGGGCGAGTTCGACGGCGAGGGTGCGCGCGAACTGTTCGACGGCCGCCTTGGCCGCCGCGTAGACGGCGAACCCGGGCGCCGCGCGGTGCGCCTCGATGGTGGTCATATTGATGATGCTGCCGCCACGTCGACCGCTGCGCATGCGGGGAACCGCCAAGGAACAGGCGTGTAGTACGTGGCTCAGGTTCGCCCGCAACAGGCTGTCCCAGCCTTTGGGTGTGGTGTCGACGAAGGGCGCCCGAAAGGTGCCGCCGACCACGTTGACGAGCGTGTCGAGTCTGCCCCACCGCTCGTCGACGGCGGTGAACAGGGCCGCGAGCGCGTCGGGCTCCCGCACGTCGCCATGCCGCACGATCGCGTCGCAGTCCTGTTCATCGAGGGTGCGCCGGAGGTTTTCCACTGCCTCGCCGTCGATGTCGAGTACGGCGAGGCGTACGCCGTTGGCGGCCAGATCGAGGGCGATCGCTTCCCCGAGACCGCCCGCACCACCGGTGATCACCGCGACGGTGCCGGCCAGCCCACCGCGTTCTTCGAACCATCCCATCGCTGCTGTCCTCCGGTCGGTCACGACAAATAGGTCGTGCCGAAGGCATCGAGAAATGCCAGCGTCGCCGCGTTCGAATTCGTCCGGCTCGACACCACGATCCAGGTGACACCGGCCTTCTCGAGTTCGGCGAACGCCTCCCGGTGCCGGTCGGCGTCGACTGCCGGTGCCTCGATCCCGTCGCCCTGGTAGGAGTACAGCACGTCGATCGGATCGGACCGCCCGGCCGCGCTCGCCGCCGCGCGCAACTCCGCAATGGCGGCGGCCAGGTCCGCGACGGTGCCGAGGGCCGGGGTGCGGGCGGTGGCGCTGAGCTGTGCGCCGCCGGTCATCGGCATCCAGCCCTGGGCCCGTTCGGCGACGCGGCGGCGGGTGAGCTTGGAATTGCCGCCGACCCAGACCGGGATCGGCTGCTGGACCGGCCGCGGCCGGGCGATCACGTCGCGCGCGTTGACATGCTTGCCCGCATAGCTGAACGGTTCCCCGCTCCAGTGCAGGGGGAGGGTGTCGAGGGTTTCGTCGAACAGCACGTTGCGTTCGTCGAAATCGATACCGAGAGCGTGGAATTCGCTCTTCTGATATCCGGTGCCCAGACCGAGCGTGACTCGCCCACCGGAGAGTTTGTCGAGCGTCGCCGCGGCCTTGGCCAGCAGGAAGGGATTCCGATACGGCGCTACGGCCAGATGGGTGAGCAGGCGCAGCTGTTCGGTGGCCGCGGCGATGTAGCCGAGCGCGACGAACGGATCCAGTGTCTGATGGCCGCCGTTGGCCAGCCACCGGGCCCCGGGCACCGGATGCTCGCTGAGCGAGAATCCGTCGAAGCCGGACCGTTCCGCCGCGACCGCGATCTCGCGCAGCGGCCCGGCGTCGAGCACATCGCCGTCGAGTCCGCTCGTCTCCGGGTAGTGGAAGATGAAGCGCATGGTCACCTCTGTGAGAATTAGAGTCTCTGTTGATGAGAATATTAGTCTTCGTACAGGTTGCCGAGCTTATCGGCAAGAGCGGGCGCGCCCGATGGGGATCGGGCGCGGATTTCCAGAGCAATCCGCAGCTGAACCGATCTTGAGGTGAGAATATAACTTGCGTGATCGAGAGCAATGTTCTTGGACGGACGGCGCGGCTTGCGGCGAACGGTGCCCGGCGGTGACGGCGGCCGAAATGACCCCGGGCCGGCATGCCATGCAGGCCCCCGACCGGCCCGCGATCGTGCTGGGGACCACCAGTGAGGTGGTGACCTACGCGCAGTTGGAAGAGCGGTCACTGCGGTTCGCTCGGGCGCTGCGTGAGCGCGGCCTCGGCGTCGGCGATCACCTCGCCATCCTCATGGAGAACAACCGCGCCTATCTCGAAATCGCTTGGGCGGCACAACGTTCGGGTCTGTACTACACCGCGATCAACCGGCACCTGCGCCCGAGCGAGGTGCAATACATCCTCGATGACTGCGGTGCGGTGGCATTGGTGGCGAGCGCGGAATCGGCCGAGGTGGTCGCGGGGCTCGATCTGACTCGACTGCCGCTGCGGGTATCGGCGGCCGGTGAACTCGCCGGGTTCGAGCCCTATGCGCAGTTGCTGGCCGGGTCGCCGCCGCTGCCGCTCGCGGATGAATGCGAGGGCCGGGAGATGCTGTATTCGTCGGGCACCACCGGTCGTCCGAAGGGGGTGCGCAAACCTTTGCCGGGCACCGCCCTCGGCGATCCGTCGGCGGCACCGGTGCAGATCGCCAAGGGGCTGCTCGTGACCGACGCCGCGCCGGGTGCCGTCTTCTTGTCGCCCGCGCCGCTGTATCACGCCGCGCCACTGGTGTTCTCGATGTCGTGGCAGCGGATCGGCGCGACCGTGGTGGTGCAGGAGAAGTTCGACCCGCGCCAGTGTCTGGAACTCATCGAGCGTCACCGGGTCACTCATACGCAGATGGTGCCGACGATGTTCGTGCGGTTGCTGCGGCTGCCGAAGTGGGAGCGGGACCGCTACGACCTGTCGAGCCTGCGCAATGTCGTGCATTCGGCCGCGCCGTGCCCGATTCCGGTGAAACGGCAGATGATCGACTGGTGGGGGCCGATCATCCACGAGTACTACTCGGGAACCGAAGACATCGGCACCACCTACATCACGCCGCAGGAGTGGCTGGCCCATCCGGGTTCGGTCGGTCGGCCGATGGAGCAATGCCATATCGTCGGCGAGGCGGGTAATCCGTTGCCGCCCGGCCAGATCGGTGTGGTCTACTTCGCGGGCGGGCGGGCGTTCGAATATCACAACGATCCCGGCAAAACCGCGTCGGTCGCCAACGACAAGGGCTGGCGGACGCTGGGCGATATGGGATATCTGGACGAGGACGGCTATCTCTTCCTCACCGATCGCCAAGCCCACATGATCATCTCCGGCGGGGTGAACATCTATCCGCAGGAGGCCGAGAACGTGCTGGCGAGTCATCCCGCCGTCGCCGACGTGGCCGTGATCGGTGTGCCCGACGACGAGATGGGCGAAGCGGTCAAGGCGGTCGTATGCCCCGTGGACCCGGCCGTCGACCAGATCAGCCTGGGGGTCGAACTCATCGCGCACTGTCGCGCGGAACTGGCATCCTACAAATGCCCGCGCACCGTCGAGTTCGTCGACGAACTGCCACGCGACCCCAATGGCAAGCTCTACAAACGGCTGCTACGCGAGCAATACTGGCGCGGGCGAGAATCCCGCGTCATCTAGCACCCCCGGCGATCTCGACCGCGGTCGATCAGCCCGCCGACCAGCCGCCGTCGACCGGGATGATCGCGCCGTTGATATTGGCGGCGGCGTCGGAGCCGAGGAAGACGGCGACGTCGGCCATTTGCTCTGGCTGGGCGATGCGCTCGGTGAGCGAGATGATGGGCCGCAGCCGGGCCGAGCCGGTGGGATCGAAATTGGCCGCCGCGCCGGCGAGACCGGTCAGGGTGGGGCCGGGCAGGATGGCATTGCAGCGGATGCCGTCGTTGGCGTATGACCAGGCCACGTTCTTGGTGATGCCGACGACGCCGTGTTTGGAGGCGGTGTAGGCGACGCCGGACGCGCCGCCGCGGATACCCGCTTCGGACGCGGTGTTGACGATGGAGCCGCTGCGCTGGGCCAGCATATGGGGCAGCACCGCCTTGGTGACCAGAAAAGTCCCGGTCAGATTGACGCGCAGCACCCGGTCCCATTCTTCGATCGACATATCGGCGGGCAGGGCCATGGTGTCGATGATGCCCGCGTTGTTGCACAGCACATCGATCCGGCCGAAGGTATCGATGGTGCGCTGTACCAGGTTCGCCACGGATGTCTGGTCGGCGATATCGACGGCGACCGCGATGGCCGCATCGCCGATTTCGGCGGCGGTCTTCTCGGCGCTGGTCTGGTCGAGATCGGCGGCGACGACCTGCGCGCCGGCGGCGGCGAAGGCGATGGCCATGGCCCGGCCGATGCCCGAACCGGCGCCGGTTATCAGGCTCACTCGGTGGTCGATAGTGGTGCTCATGGATGCTCCTCACACTTGGTCGGCGATCCCGTTTCCGGAGAAACCACTGTTCGATGCGTATTCGATCGACTGGATCGGCGGATTGCCCTAACCGGACAATACTATCCGGTTTGTCGTGTCAGGTGTTCGGACCTCGAGTCTGATCGCGACCACGCGCGGTGACGTCGGCGCGGCGCGCGGCGATCTGACTGGTTCCCGGTCGCCAGGTCTCGGCCAGATAGCCCTCGAGCAGATGTGCTTCGTCGAGGGTGGAAGTGTTGGCCAACTGGTGGTAGTGCGCGAGCAGTCGCCGCACGGCGGGTCCGTGGTTGTCGGCGATATCGTTGGCCAGCTGTTGCGCGAACGGCAGCAGATCCCTGTGTGGCACAACATGATTGACCAGCCCGAGCCGCAGCGCCGCAGCGGCGTCCAGGAAATTTCCGGTCAACGACATCTCGATGGCGCGGCGCGCCCCGATGGATCGGGCGAGCAGCACGGTCGCGCCGCCGCCGGGCATCACGCCGAGGCGAGCGTGGGTATCGGCGAAGCGGGCGCGCTCCGAGGCGACCAGGAAGGTGCACTGCAGGGCCACCTCGAGCCCACCGGTGACGGCCGGTCCGTTGACTGCGGCGATGACCGGTTTGGTCATGGCCGGAACGAATCGGAACAGACCGTTGGCGCCGCGCTCCGGGCCGGCGCCGGGGGATCGCGGTGCCGCGGAAGGTGGTACCGCGCCGGAAACCTCCGCGAGATCGACCCCGGCGCAGAAGGCGGGATCCGCCCCGGTGAGGACCACCGCGCGTACCGCCGGGTCGGCCTCGGCGGCGTTCATGGCGTCCCAGAGCGCGTGCGTGAGCGCCCGACTCAAGGCATTGCGTGCTGCGGGCCGGTTGAGCGTCACTGTCGTGACCCCGTCCGACGTGTCGGTCAGAACCAGCGGCTCGCCGTCGGTCATCCGCCACTCCCTCGCGGTTGGAGAATAATGTTTACATTCAGTCGATATCATATTATCGATAGAATGAAACGTGATTCTACAGCCGGTGGCTTGGCCGAGGTCGGCACCAGGGCCCGGATGCTGGAGGTCGACGGTTACGACGGAATGTGGTCGGGGGAGCTCAACCAGGATCCATTTCTGCCGCTGGCCGTCGCCGCCGAGCTGACCGATCGCATCGAGCTGGGCACGTCGATCGCGGTGCTGCGCGGTCGTCTCGCCTTTTATGCCTCGACTCCGGCCTATCGCGGCATCTTCGAACTGCACGGCTGGGATGGTGTGAACGAGGAGCTGACCGTGCTGTCGAAGGCGGGCCGATGGGCGGATATGGCCGGCCTGATCACCGACGATATGGTCGACGCCTTCGCCGTCGTGGCGACGCCGGATGAGCTGCCCGGGCGAGTGGTCGAGCGGTTCGGCGCGATCCTGACCCGGATGTCGCTGAGCCTGTCGGCCGATCTCGACCGCGAGGCGGCCGCCGACCTCGTCAGACGAATTCGTCTCGGCTGAATCCCTCGCCTTCGCGGGTCACCGCGCATTCCTCGACGAACGACAGCACCTTCAGGTGGTATGCGGTGGCGGTATGGCCGAGGCTGAGGTTGTGCCCGCTGTCGGCCTGCTCGTTGAGCACGACGCGCGGTGCCGCGGTGAACATGGCCGCGATCTGCGCGAGTGCGCTCGGATCGCTACGCCAGACCCGCTCGTACGTACCGGCGGTGAAGTGCACCGGGGTGCGGACCCGGTCGGCGAGCGCGGGGAAGTCGTGCTCGGCCCAGCGCCGGACCACCGTGCCCTCATAGGCGGGAGTCGGGGACGAGATGGTCGCGCCGCCGAAGAGTTCGGGTGGATAGAGGCGCCGCGGCTGCCACAGCAGATCGCGGACGCCGGCGGCGCTCGCGTTCCGATGGGCCGTGTCCAGGATTGGGGCCGCCGCGGGATGGTGCTCGCGCCCGGTGCCCGCGAGTTCGATACCGAGCAGTTCGGTGCTGCGTGCGTCGGCCGCCATCCGGACCACCAATTCGGAACCGGCCGAATGCGCCCACAGAAAGATGCCCGCACCACGGAGGCGGTCGTGCAGGATCCGGTCCACCGCCGCGTAGGCCAAGTCGACGCGGCGCGCGGGTGAGTCCAACTCACCCCCGTACGGCAGCGAACTGCCGTAGCCGGGGCGGTCGAGTGCGATAGCGGTGAAACCGACCGCGGCCGCGGTACGCAACAGCGACAGCCGAGGATGGCCCGGGCAGTCGAAGTACGCCGACGTGGTCGCACCGCCGTGCACGGCGACTATGACGGCCCGCGGATTCGCCGCTTCGGCCACCAGCGCCGACATCGGGATGCCATCGACCTCGACGATGCGGCGGCTGATCGATCCACTCGCCGCGGCGCCGTCATCCGCGTCGAGCGGCGGCACCGGATCGGTATCGGTGACGGTCATGTGTTCCGGCCACCGTTGACGCCCAAGATCTGGCCGGTGATGTAGCCGGCCTCATCCGAGATCAGGAATGCGCAGGCCGCGGCGATATCCTCGGCCCGGCCGACCCGTCGCACCGGTGTCCGCTCGATATGTTGCTGGATGGTGCCGCCCAGTACGCCGCGCTCCTCGGCGGCGCGCAGCATCGGGGTGTCGATGAAACCGGGCGGCACCGCGTTGACGGTGATCCCGGAGAGGCCGAGTTCCAGCGCCAACGCCTTGGTCACACCGTTGACCGCCGATTTGGCCGCCACATAGTGCGCCATGAACGGCTGGCCCGAATGGGCGCTGGAGGAGGAGATATTGACGATTCGCCCCCAGCGCGCGTTCAGCATGTCGGGCAGTGCGGCCTGGATGCAATGGAAGACGCCGTTGAGATTGACGTCGATCACGCGCTGCCAGGCGGCGAAGGTCAGGTTGGTGAAGCGTTTGAAGCCGTCCAGGCCCGCGGCATTGACCAGTACGGTGACCGGACCCAACTGCTGGCGGATCGCGTTGAGCGCCTTGTCCACCGCGACCGGATCGGTGACATCGGCCCCGTAGGTGTGATCGTCGCCGGTCGGGGGTTTCAGGTCGAGGGTGGCCACCTGATATCCGTCGGTGCGCAGGCGCTGTGCGACGGCCGCACCGATACCGGAACCGCCGCCGGTGACCACCGCGGTTTTCACGACCAAGGCTCGTCACCAGCGATCGTGCTGCGGTGCATGGTGCGTTCCGAGGACGGGTCATAGGGCAGGGCGCGGTGCAGCATGCCGGTGTTGTCCCAGATCACCACGTCGCCGACGGCCCAGTCGTGGGTGTAGCAGAAGCGCTCCTGGGTCGACCAGGCCAGCAGCTCGTCGAGCAGCGCGCGGCTCTCGACGGGGTCCATGCCGACGACGTGGTCGGCGGTGGCACCGATAACCAATGAGCGCCGACCGTCACGACGCCGCCAGACCAGCGCGCTCTCATGGCTGGGCACTTTGCGCCAACCCGCTACCTGCTGCTCGGTCGGCTCCGGATACGCCAGCCGCTGCGCGGCCTCGAAGGTGTGCACCACGCGCAGACCTTCATACCGTTTGCGTTCGTGTTCGGGCAGGTTCTCGTAGGCCGCGTAGGTGCTGGCGAATTCGGTGCCGCCACCGACCATGGCCACGTGCCGGGCGGTGAGCATGGTCGCCTTGGCGGGCACTTTGCTGGTGGTGTCGTCGATATGCCAGAAGAAAGTGCCCTTGAGGTATTCGGCCGATCGGTTCTTGGCGGGATCGAGCGAGACCGTGAAGATCTCCTGGCCGCCGGGTGCGAGCACCGTGCCCAGTTTGCGGCTGAACGCCACCTGCGCGGCGTCGTCGAGATGCAGGCCGCGAATGAGCAGTACGCCGCGCCACTTCAGTGCCTCCAGGCACCGGCTGACCGCCGTTTCGTCGAGTAGGTCCTCGACTCCGGTGACAGACACTCCCAGGTTTGGACCAAGTGCTGTAGTCTCGATCACGAGAATCTCCCTTCCTGTTACGAGAACCGTACTCTCGCGAAGGATTGGGTGGCAACCGTGGGGTTGGTGACGTGCGTCAGGGCCGAGCGAGCCATATCGGCACCGGCTGTCGAAAAGTCCGGCAAGTATGTGACGCGGCGTCGGTCCCTTTGTTAGAGTTGCCGCCGACAGCTTGCTTGTTCTCGTTCAAAGAGAATTATATTTTCACCTCGATGAGGAGGCCGGATGCGCTCTCAGGACCAGGCGTCGGATATCGCGACCGCCGGGCGGATCGACCGATACCTCCTCGCGGTCGAATCGGCCGGCGCGGCCACCTAGAACGAAGGGGGAGATCCGATGCCGTTCATCGCTTCGATCGGAACATATCTGCCGTGCTGGGGCGCCGCCGACCGGCGGGTGCCCGGTGACGACGAGGACGCGATCACCCTCGCGGTGGAAGCCGGGCGGGCCGCGCTCGACGCCGGCGCGGGCGTGGAACATGTGGTTCTGGTCAGCCGGGATCTGCCGCTGCTGGAGGGCGGCAATGCCGCGGTGCTGCTGGCCGGTCTCGGCCTGGATCCGGAACTGGAGGTGATCGAGCGGCTCGGCGGTGCGCCCGCTGCGCTGGACGCTCTCGGCTCGGCTCGGCCGCGGACTCTGGTCATCGGTGTGGACCTCGAGCCGGCCGGTGCCGCTGCGGCGCTGACCGCCGAGCGTGGCCTGCAGGTGCGTACCGCGGCGCGGATCGCGCGCAGTCTGCCGGTCCGCACGCGCTACGCCTCCGGTGTGGTGCACGACTACGGCGATCCCCGGTTGCTGCACGAACGTGGTCTGCTCGGTTCGCTGGCGGTCGCCTGGTTGGATACCCCGATCGCGGTGGCCGGGGTCGAACACGACCAAGCGGTCGATCTGTGTGTCGGCACGCCCGCGCCACTGCCGACGCTCGGAGCGAGTGCGGGACTGTTCGCGCTGGCCGCTATCGCGGAGTCGGAGCAGACCGGCCCGCTGGTGGGTGTGGAGCAGGCCAGTCTGTCCGGTGTCACGGTGGCCGCCGGTGCGGTAGAGGTCCGTCGCCGGGAACCGGCGGCCCGGGACAAGCCCGATGGCACGTTCATGCCGGGTGCCGAGATCCCGATTTCGCTGGCCGCCTATGAGCGGGCCTTCGAGGCGAAGGTGCGTTGGGTGGCCGGCAAGCACGCCGACACCGATGAATTGGATTTCCCGCCGCGCTATCGGGTCGGCGAGGACGGTGCGCTGCGCACCGATTACACCCTGGTGCCGTTGCCGCGCACCGCCGTCGTCTACACCGGTGTGACGGTGCACGTGCCGGTACCGGGGCTCAAGACCCCGTATTCGCTGGTCATCGTCGAACTCGACGAGGTGGGGGTGCGCGCGCTGGTGAAGGTCACCGGTGCCGAGCCGGGCGCGGTCGATATCGGTGACCGTGGTCGTATGGTGCTGCGCCGGGTGGCCGTGCGATCGGGCGTGCCGGATTACGGCTATGCCTTCGAACCAGATCTGGAGGTGGCGGCATGAGAAGAGTTGCCATTGTCGGCGCGGGGATGACGCCGTTCGCTGAGCATTTCGCCCTTGGTATCAAGGATTTGGTGCCGATGGCGTTCGCCGAGTGCGCGGCCAGTATCGACAAGGGATTGCGCAAATCCGATATCGAGGCCGCCTGGTTCGGTGAGCTCGGTACCACCGACGGATTTCCCTCCGGCATCCTCGCCGATACCCTCGGGCTGCCCGAGGTCCCGGTCACCCGCGTCGAAAACGCCTGTGCCACCGGACATGACGCCGTGCGCAACGCGTTGTTCGCGATCGCCTCGGGCGCGGTCGATGTCGCGCTGGTGCTGGGTGCGGACAAACTGCGGGAATCGGCGTCGAAGAACATGCTGTGGGAGTGGGAGGCGATGACGCGGGATATGGCCTGGGACTATCCCCTCGGCCTGGTCGCGCCCGCCGGTTTCGCCCTGCATGTCGCGCGGTATCTGCACGAATCTCCGGCCACCCGCGAGCATATGGCTATGGTCGCGGTGAAGAACCACCGCCACGGTGTGCGAAATCTCAAGGCGCGGTTGCGTTTCGAGATCACCATCGAAGAGGCCCTCGCCGCGCCGACCGTGGTGACCCCGTTCGGGCTGTATGACTGTGCTCCCCAGAGCGATGGTGCGGCGGCGCTGGTGCTGGTTGCTGAGGATGTGGTGGACCGCTACACCGATCGTCCGGTGTGGGTGCGTGGGGTCGGGTTGGGCCTGGATTCGGTGATGCACCAGCACAAACGGGATATGACGACCTTCCCGGCGACGGTCCGCGCCGCCAAAAAGGCGTTCGGCATGGCCGGGCTGACACCGGCGGATGTGGATGTCGCCGAGGTGCACGACTTCTTCACCGGTGTCGAGCTGATCAGCTATGAGGATCTCGGCTTCGCTGACCGCTTCGAGGCGCACAAACTCCTCGAAGCCGGTGTCACCAGTGTCGGGGGCGCGCTGCCGGTGAATCCGAGCGGCGGTTTGAAGGCCAAGGGCCATCCGCCCGGCGCCACCGGGGTAGCCCAATGCGTCGAGCTGTTCGAACAGCTGCGCGGCGATGCCGCCAACCAGGTCGACGGTGCGCGAATCGGCCTGGCGCACAACGTCGGCGGACCGACCGCCGTCGCGGCGGTGACCATTCTGGCGGGGCCGCGGGCCTGAGATGGATGACGTGGTCGCGTTCGTCACCGGCACCGCGGCGCGGCGCCGTGCCGTGCTGGAGTGGGCCGCCCGCTATGCGGGCCACACCGGGCGCGTGCACGTCGTCTGTGACGGCCTGCTGCCCCCGGCGGTGACCAGTTCGATCATGTTGATGGGGTTGATGATCAACGCGGAACGGATCGAGCACGCGGATTTCGCGGAGGCGGCCCAGATTCTCGCACCGTTCGGCTGTGCGTGGACCTGGCGGCACACGCCACTGGGCGCGCGCGGCCTCGCCATGCGGATCGCCAGGCAGTACGGCGCGGTCGTCGTGGTGCCGCGCCGCTACCGTGTGCGCGCGCCGTCGGTTCAGATCCTCGCGCCCGTTGACGGCGCTGCCGAACGGACCATATGGGGCCGGGTGCAGGGACACTGATGTCCGCATGGGCGCGCGGCAGGTTGCCATCTGTTGTCCGGCCGTCTGCGCGCGGCACTCGCACGTGTGACTCTTCGTGCAGAATTTGATTCGCAAAAATAGAGAGTAGGATGTCTCCCAATGCAATTCGACTGAAGGAGCTTTGATGCCGAAGGGGTACGTCATCCTCACTGAGGCCGTGCGGGACGAGGCAGGCATGGATGCCTACGGTCGTGCCGCCGGGCCGTCGCTGCTCGAGGGTGGCGCCTCGGTGCTCGCCGCCGACTCGCAGCCGCAGGTGCTCGAGGGTGCCTGGCACGGTGACCGGACCATTGTGCTCGAGTTCGAATCGGTGGCGGCGGCCCGCGCCTGGTATGAGTCGGATTCGTACGAGAAGGCGAAACCGCTGCGTCACGCCGCGGCCGACAGTAACGCCGTGATCGTCTCCGGTTTCGAGATGCCCGGTCGGGCCTGACTCGTGCCCGTCGTGCCCGCGCAGAACGCCCCGGGCATCCTCGACGGTGCGCCGGAAGCCCGCCCGGCGAATGGCCGGGCGGGCGGGTTAATGGCCGGAAAGGCCTGTGTTACTCAGTGTTTCATTTCGGGGTCGGCATTGGCTGGTTGATGGTGGTGAAGTACTGCGCCACCGCCATGATCGCCATCGGGGCGGCGATGAACAGCTGGCCGGCCAGGGTGCCGACCGCGCCGATGGCGGCGATGCCACCGAGGCAGCCGATGGCGGCCGCGGGGATGAAGGCACCGAACAGGCCGATGATGGTGGCCGAGGCGACGGTGGCCCCGGCGATGCCGCCGAGAACGCAGCCGATGGCGCCGCCACCGAGGCCGCCGACGATGCCGCCGATGGTGGCACCCATGGTGATGGTGCTCATCATGCGGCCGAAAGCGGCCTGTTCACGGTCGTATTGGGTTTTCCATGGGGCCTGATCCTCGAATGGCAGTGCGACCGGCTTGTAGGTCGCGTGTGCCATATCGAACTGCGGGGTCAGGGTCGCGGTGCGGCCGGCGATATCCGCGGCGATCGGGAATTCGAAATCATCGACACGGAACCGCAATTCGGTGCCACCGAGTACGGTCCCATCGGCCGCTTTGATCTTGAACACCCCATCCTCGACGGCCAGATCGCCGGCATCGGTGGTGATGATCGTCGACCGCTCGGTGAGCGAGGTGGTGAACTTGACGTCATCGCTACTCGGCGCGGGCGCGGCATTGACCGTGCCCGCGGTGACGCCGAGTCCGGTGGTCACCAGCGCGGCCGTTACCGCGAACTTCTTGAATTTCATGGTGCTGAATCCTCATCGTGCTAGTCGGGATAGTTGTCGAAACGTGTGAGATCACAGTTGGTTCGGCTACACCTCGATCACCCCGCTCCCCGGTTCGGGAGCGGTGATCGCGCTATCGGCGAAACCGGCTTCCAGACCACGTAGGGCCAGGTCGAGATAGGTGGCGAGATCGTGGTCGGCGCGCGGTGCCCACTGGTCGTATGCCGCGCGGCAGATCGCGAGAGTGGCGCGTCCGATCGCGAGCGGATAGAGCGAATCCGCGGGTTGGCCGGTGCGCTGGGCGACGAAATCGGCGATCACCCGGGCCCAGGCCTCGTAGTGCCTGGTCGCGCTCGCCATCAGTTCGGGCACCGCACGCAGCAGGGTGATTCGCACGCGAAGTTCGGCGAGGTCCATGCTGCTACGGCGGTTGGCGGCGAGTACGCCGTGGCGGACCGCGGCGATGATCGGTAGCTCCGCGGGTGCTTCGGCGAGTCCGGCGCGGATGGCGTCGATCTCGGTGTCGAACGCATGCCACAGCACGGCGACCTTCGAATCGAAGTAGCGGAAGAAGGTGCGTTTGCTGACGCCGACGCCGACCGCGATCTGCTCGACGGTGGTCTGCTCGAATCCCTGCGTCGCGAACAGACGCAGTGCGCTGAGTTCGAGCCGCCGGGCATCCGTCTCCCGTGGGCGACCGCGTCGAGTGGTGCTTGTCACATTGGTAGAATGACATTACCGTGGGCGAGAACACAATTTCCGTCATGCCGTGCCATAAACCGGACAAAGGAGACATCATGATCGATAACGCTGTTGACGCAGTCGATCCGTCTGCCGCGGCTGCGCCGGTTGCCAACCAGGTGCTGGTGGAAGGCGTTTCCGTCGCGGCGCCGAACTGCTTGACCTGGGCGCTGACCTACGCCTGTGATTTGTCCTGCGCCTATTGTCGATCGAGTTCCGGCGGCCGGGATCCGGGGGAGTTGAGTACCGCCGAATGTCTGGCGCTGATCGCCGAGTTCGAGCGGACACGGGTGTGCCATGTGCACATCGGCGGCGGCGAACCGACTGTGCGTGCGGACTTCTGGGACATCGTCGACTACGCGAACGCCCATCATGTCGGAGTCGAGTTCGCGACCAACGGACTTCGCATCACCCCGGCGGTGGCCCGTCGCCTCGCCACGAGCAATGGCATCGGCGTACAGATCCGCTTGGACGGCGCCACCGAGCAGGTCAACGATGCCGTGCGCGGCGCCGGTTCCTATCGGATGGCGGTGCGGGCGATGGAAACGCTCGCCTCGGCAGGGGTTTACGACTTCGAGCTAGCCGTGGTGGTGACGCGCCGGAACGCCGGGCAACTCGACGCCTTCGCCGCGATCGCCGATCTGTTCGGCGCGCAACTGTCCCTGACTGTGCCGCGACAGTCGGGTCGCGGTGCCGATGTCGGAGACGAATTACAGCCCACCGCCGAACAGCAGCGTGCGGTGTACAGCAGCGCTTGCCCGTGCTCCTGTCCGGTCAGCGCGGTGGCCAGATCGCCGCTGATCCGTTCGGGCAACGAGGAATTCAGCAGGGCATCCAGCAGCGTCGGATCCACGGTGACGAGCACATTCTCGGCGAGGTAATCGGCAATGGCGTGATGTCGGCCCGACAGGTGGCTGATCAGCGCGCGGGGGTCGTGCTGGTCGTACAGCGACACGGCCACGAGTTGCAATGCGGCGACCCACCCTTCGGTGCCGGCGCGCAGATCGGCGATCTGCGTGTCGTCCAGGTCGAAGCCGCCGATCCCGACCAATAGTGAGCTCACCTCGGACTCATCGAAACGCAGTGCGGTGGAATCTATTTCGATGAGTTCGTTGCGAACTCGCATGGTGGCCATCGGCAGCCCTTCCGGTGACCTGCTGGTGACCACGATCTGCAGATGTCGTGCTCTGTGTCGGAAGTTCGCGGTGTTACCGCGCTGTGGTCTCCCAGTTTATGCCCGGCGAACTCCGGAATCGGTGCGGATCCGGCTCGGTGGCGCGTCCGCGGTCACCTCGGCACGACTGTGCCAGCGTGCCGCGTTGGGATAGCGGGTGGGATGCCGCCTCACCTGCCTCGCTCGGTGAGGAGCAGCGCCAACTGTTCGAGATCCCCGGTGTCGGCGTCAGCCGGAAGCGCCGCCATCGCAGCTGCCAACCGTTCGTGCGCGTAGCGCAGCGTCAGCGCCAGTCCGCCGGCCTGCTCGACCAGCACCGCCGCCCGTGTCACCTGTTCGGCGGTCAGCGGCTCGATCGATTCGAACAGAGCCGCCAGTTCGACGCCGGCGTCGGTGCCCGATTCCAGCGCCGCGATCACGGGCAGAGTCTTCTTGCGGTTGCGTAGGTCATTGCCCACAGGCTCACCGGAAATCGCTGGGTCGCTGTAGATCCCGATCACCTCGTCGACGAATTGGAACGCCAGCCCCAGTTCGCGACCGTAGATCTCCATTGCCGACACGGTGTGCGTGTGCGCGCCCACGCAGAGCGCGCCCAGTGCGCCTGCGCAGGCCATCAGCGAGCCGGTCTTGGCCGCTGCCATCGAGACGTATTCGTCGATGCTGACCCGTGACTGGTTCTCGAATGCGCAATCGGCGTATTGCCCGCGGCACAGATCCACAGCCGTTGTTTGCAGCCGGGTGATCGCCTTGGCGGTCAGATGTCCGGGCAGCCGAGTCGACAGCACCTCGACGGACTGTGCTTGCAGGGCGTCGCCGAGCAGGATTGCATTGGTGATGCCCCAGACGCTCCACACTGTTCGGCGGCCGCGGCGCAGCGGGTCGGCGTCCATCACCTCGTTGTGTACGAGGGAGAAGTTGTGCAGTAACTCGATTGCGGCGGCGGCCGGGACGGCATCAGCGGGGTCGCCGCCACAAGCGGCGGCCGCGCCGAGGGTGAGCGCCGGGCGCAGAGCCCGGCCTGATTCACTTGATAACGGCGTGCCCGTCGCATCCCACCACCCCAAGTGGTAGCCGGCCATCCGGCGCAATGGTTCGCCCAGCGAATCCACCGAAGCCCGCAAGACCGGCTCAACCATCGTCCGGGCTCTGGCCAGTACTTCCTGCGCCAGTAGCCCTCCGACCAGCGGCTCTGTCGTCGTGACCGACACTGCAATTACCTCCGGCTGCCGACCGATTCGATCATGTGAGGTGCAGCAGTGAACCGGACTCTATGGCGTACCCACACTCAGGAACATCCGTCGGTTCCCGGAGAAATATCCGTAAGTGGTTTCAGCCGATGATGAAGGTCTTCAGCTCGGCGCGGGCTTGGTCGTCGGGCATTTGGATGGGCGGGGATTTCATCAGGTACGCCGAGGCCGGGATGACCGGTCCGCCGATGCCGCGGTCCTTGGCGATCTTCGCCGCGCGTACCGCGTCGATGATGATGCCCGCCGAGTTCGGTGAGTCCCATACCTCGAGCTTGTATTCCAGGTTCAGTGGTACATCGCCGAAGGCGCGGCCCTCGAGCCGGACGTAGGCCCATTTGCGGTCGTCGAGCCAGCCGACGTGGTCGGAGGGGCCGATGTGCACGTCGTTGGCGCCGAGTTCCTTCTTCAGGTTGCTGGTGACGGCCTGGGTTTTGGAGATTTTCTTGGACTCGAGGCGCTCGCGTTCGAGCATGTTCTTGAAGTCCATGTTGCCGCCGACATTGAGTTGCATGGTGCGGTCCAGTTGCACGCCGCGGTCCTCGAACAGCTTGGCCATCACGCGGTGGGTGATGGTCGCGCCGACCTGGCTCTTGATGTCGTCACCGACGATGGGAACGCCTGCCTTGGTGAACTTTTCGGCCCAGACCGGGTCGGAGGCGATGAACACCGGCAGTGCGTTGACGAAGGCGACATTCGCGTCGAGGGCGCATTGGGCGTAGAACTTGTCGGCTTCTTCGGAGCCGACGGGCAGGTAGGAGACCAGGACGTCGACGTTGTTGTCCTTGAGCACCTTCACTACGTCGACGGGTGCGGCCTCGGACAGCTCGATGGTCTCGGCGTAGTACTTGCCGATACCGTCCAGCGTCGGACCGCGCTGCACGACGACATCGCTGGGCGGTACGTCGGAGATCTTGATGGTGTTGTTCTCGCTGGCGAAGATCGCCTCGGCCAGGTCGAAGCCGACCTTCTTGGCATCGACGTCGAACGCGGCGACGAACTCCACGTCCCGAATGTGATACGGCCCGAATCGGACGTGCATCAAGCCCGGCACCGTGGCCGACTCATCGGCGTCCCGGTAGTACTGAACACCCTGCACGAGCGAGGACGCACAATTCCCCACACCGACAATCGCCACCCGTACCCGACCACTACCCACACTATTGCCGTCCACCATCGGTCTCTCCTTGCTCGGTGCGACACGGATCGCCCCTTCGTCACGATCAGCTGCGCGAACCGGAAGTGCGTCGGACCGGTGGCCGGGTGCTGCTTCCGGTCGACGCTGACGAATTCCAGGGTGGCTACGACAGTAGGAGTGGCACCTGACGACAACGACGCAGCCGACACGCGGCTACCAGGGCGAAAATCGCAGCGTGGACACGCCCCACAGGTGGGAAGCCGATCGACTGCGGAGCCGGTACGGGTTAGCGCGGATGCTGCGGCCGTGGTCACGTGAACGACCGGCCGGTGTCCGCTGAGATCCATTGCCCCGTAGTTTTCCCGTAGCCCCCCCGATCGCCGCTCCGTGGTGGCCAGGACACGTGACTGTGTCGCGCGAGCGGTGCCGCCGACACTGGAAACCGAGAATGCGATCAGCAGGGAGCGGATGTGCGGGTAGGACTACTCGGTACCGGACGAATCGGTGCATTTCATGCGGGCACGCTCGCAACGACATCCCGGGTCGGGTCGCTGACACTGTGGGATCCCCGCGCCGAGGTCGCGCGAGCCGTTGCCGAGCGAGTGGGCGGGCGCGTCGCGGAATCTCCGTCCGCGCTGCTCGGCGACCGGCTGGACGCGTTGCTGATCTGCTCGCCCTCGACCACCCACGAGGACATCCTCACCGAGGCAGTGCACCGGGGAATACCCACCTTCTGCGAAAAACCGGTGGCCACCACCCTCGATGCGACGGCGCGGTTGCTCACCCTGGTCGAATCCGCCGATGTGCCGGTGACGATCGGATTCCAGCGGCGTAGTGACCCCGGCTACCAGGCGCTGCGCCAACGCGTCGTATCAGGCGCGCTGGGCAAGCTGTATCTGGCGCGCATGGTCTCCGCCGACGAAGCTCCGCCTCCGGCGGAATACCTGGCCTGCTCCGGCGGCCTGTTCACCGATCAGAGCGTGCACGACTTCGATATCGTCCGCTACATCACCGGCGAGGAGATCGTGTCGGTGTATGCGACCGGAGCAGCCCTCACCGGAGCCGCCGGGTTTGCCGAGACCGCTGACGTCGACACCGCGGTCACTGTTCTGACGCTCAGCGGCGGCACAATAGTCTCGCTCACCAGCTCTCGGCACAGCGCGACAGGCTATGACGTGACCTTCGAACTGGCAGGTAGCGGAGGTGTCGCAACAGTTTCCTCAGCCACCCGACAGCCCACCGTGGACGGGGTGGCCGATGTCCTCGCCTCCGACGGAGGGTTTCTGGCCACCTTCGCTGCCGCCTACCGATCGGAGGTCGGCCGCTTCCTGGACTACGTCGAGGGTATCGGCGACAACCCCTGTTCGGTGCACGACGCGTTCGTCGCGTTCTCGGTGGCACAAGCAGCGACCCACAGTCGTCGCAACGGTATTCCGGTGCGGCTCGACCAATACGAATTGGAAGGCATCTCGCGATGACTCTCGGGATCGCCCTGATCGGCACCGGCTGGATGGCTCGCGCTCACACGCACGCTGTGCGGGCTCTGCCCGATCTCGGCCTGGACCTGCCGGATGTCCGCCTGGTCACGGTAGCGAGCCGGGACAAAGCCAGGGCCACGCGGGCCGCGGACCGGCTCGGTTACCAGCACGCCACCGACGACTGGCGGGCGGCCATCGACGATCCCGGCGTGGACATTGTGGTCAACGTCGCAGCCAACGAATCGCATGCGGAGCCGTCGATCGCCGCGTTGGGCGCGGGCAAGCATGTGGTCTGTGAAAAACCGCTGGCCATCGACGCGACTACCGCAGCGGCAATGGCTGCGGCCGTGCCGCCCGATCTCGTCGCCGTGTGCGGATACAACTATCGCTTCGTTCCAGCGTTGCGCCTGGCCCGCGACCTGATCAAGGAAGGCAGGCTCGGGACCATCCGCCATGTGCGGCTGAGCTATTTGCAGGACTGGGCAGCCACGGCCGCGGCTCGCGACGGCTGGAAGTTCGCCGATCCGGTGGCCGGTAACAGCGTCGCCGACTATTCGCACATCATCGACCTGCTGTGCTGGTTGGTGGGTGAGCCGGCCCGAGTATGCGCGAGCATAGCCACGCTGGCGGAGCCGGACGCGCCCGCGGGTCTGCGCCGGGCCGAGCCGGGCACCGACCACGAGGACTGGTATGCGGCCCTGGTCGAACTCACCTCGGGAGCGACCGCGGTGTTGGAGGCATCCCGGGTGGCCACGGCCAGCAAGGGCAGACAGCTGGTGGAGATTTTCGGGTCGGACGGGTCGCTGCGCTGGGATATGGAGGACCTGAACCGACTGCATATCGCGCAAACGCGTGACGATGAACAAGATTCGCGGACGGCAGGACCACGAGCGGTCCTGGTGACCGAGCCCAGCCAGCCCTTCCTGGATACCTGGTGGGCTCCGGGCCATATCCTCGGCTGGGAGCACACCCTGGTACACCAGTGGATCGCCGTGCTGAACCAGATCACCGGGCAGGGCGGCGCCGCCGACCGGGCCGCGTCTTTCACCGAAGGCCTGCGTGCCTGCCGGATCACCGACGCGATTCGCCGTTCCGCTGCAGACGGTGCCTGGTGCCCGATCGACCGGGGGTGACAGGAAGCAGTATGCGGCCTTCAAAATGACGTCCCACAAATACTCTGCCATGATCGACCACGCAAGGGTTCAACTGAGGTGTGGGATCGCATGGTCGATGACGAAATCAGTGGCCCCCGTGGGCGATTGGCGGCAATGGTACGGAAGTATCGGCGCCGCGCGGGTTTGACCCAGCAGGAGACGGCCGAGTCGGCCGGATTGAGCGTCGGCGCCCTGCGCGACCTCGAACAAGGCCGAGTGGCCCGCCCACGCGGATCGACCCTGCGCATGCTCGGGGACGTACTCGAACTGTCCCATGGCGAACTCGCCGAATTGTTGCGCGAGGTCGACGAAGGCAGTGCCGTCGGCCTGCGCATCGAAGTGCTCGGCCCGCTCCGGGTTTGGGTGCACGGCAAACTCGTCGACCCCGGTTCGGAAACACAGCGACTGCTGCTGGGCATGCTCGCGCTGTCGCCGAACCACCCGGTGCCCAGGAACACATTGCTGGAAATGATCTGCGGCGAATGTCCACGGGGTCAAACCGGGCATTTGCTCCAATCGCGCATCTCGCGGCTGCGCGGACGCTTGCAGCCCAACCGGGCGGAGTCCGAATCCGACGATATCCTGGCGGCGGTTCACGGTGGCTACCGCCTGTCGGTCGCCGATGGACAGCACGACCTGAAAATCTACTACCGCACGGTGATTCGAGCCCGTGCCGCCCGCGACCACGGCGACCTCAGCGCGGCGTGTGAACTCTTCGCCGAGGCAGTCCGGTTGTGGCGAGGTGAGCCGCTGGCGGGCCTCGACGCTCTGCAATCTCACCCAACAGTGGTGCGGCTGGCGCACGAATATCGGACGGTCGTCGTCGAGTACGCAGCGGTCGCCGCCGAGCTCGGTCGATACCATGCGGCACTGCCGTTGTTGCGGAGGGCGGCCGATACCGACTCGTTGAACGAGGCTGTCCACCGAGAGCTGATGATCGCGCTGGCGGGCGGCGGGCAACAGGCCGCCGCGCTCGCCGTTTTCGACACGCTGCGCCATCGCCTTGCCGACGAGCTGGGCGCGGATCCGGGACCGGACCTGACCGCCGCCTATTACCGCATACTGCGCCAGGAAGTCGCTGCGCCGGAGGTCGTGCCGATCACAGCCCATCGCCAATTGCCGCCCGCGACTACCGATTTCACCGGACGAGCGGCACAACTGCGGGAATTGTGGGACGCCCTGCCCGCGCCCGGCAAGAGTAACTCGATGACGATCTGTGCGATCCTCGGTATGGGCGGGGTCGGCAAAACCAAGCTGGCAGTGCAGATGGCGCACCGGTTGCTTGCCGACGGACGCTACCGTGACATCCAGCTCCATGCGGATCTGCGAGGTTATGCGAGTCGGCCACCCGCGGAGCCCGCGGTCGTGCTCGGGTCGTTCCTGCGCTTGTTGGGAGTGCCGAGCGACCGGATCCCCGCCAGTCTCGACGACCGTTCCGCGCTGTACCGCGATCGTCTCTACGATAAGCACGCGCTGGTGCTGCTGGATAACGTCGCGGGCGAGAGCCAACTGCTTCCGCTGCTGCCCGCCGGACCGGATAATCTGGTGTTGGTCACCAGCAGACGAACGCTGTGGCTGGATGGCGCCCATACGCTGTCGCTGTCGGCGTTCACCGCGGATGAGGCGCGGCGAGTGTTGATACGTGCCGTCGGCGAGGCCAGGGTGGCCGCCGAACCCGACGCTGTCGACCAGGTGCTGACCCGCTACGGCAGGCTTCCGCTGGCCGTAGCCCTGGTGGCACGGCGGCTGCAATCCCGCTCGACCTGGCGCTTCGCCGACTTTCTGGAACGACTGGACGAGGTCGGTGGCCCACTGAACGAGCAGGCTCGGGGTAGCAGACACCTGCGGGCCGTATTCGATCTTTCCTACCAGGCGCTCGACCCCGTACATCAGCGTTTGTTCCGGTTGCTCGGATTACATCCCCGCGACGACTTCACCGTGTATTCCGTTGCGGCGCTGGCCGCGCTCACCTCCGCACAGACCCGGCAGCAACTGGACCGTCTGGTCGACGAGCATATGATCGTGGAGGTAGACAGACATCACTACCGGTTGCCTGGTTTGCTCGCCGACTACGCTCGCGATCGAGCTGCAAGCGCCGAATCCCGACAGGAGCGGCGATCCGCACTCACCCGTCTGCTGACTTCTTCCTGCACCGCCGTCCCGAGCCTCGCTGAGTACGGTGGTCCATCACCTCGGCGCGACGTCATCTCGCACGGGTAATCGGCATCGAGTTCCCGCCAGCGGCCGCGACCTCTCCGCCGGTGACAACTACACCCTCAACGAGCACTGCACCCCCGTGAAATACGGTGTCGCGCCGAAGGATTGCGAAACCGACGGCATCTCTTCTGATATGCCACTGCCACTGCCCCGCACTTCCCGATCCCACCCGCGCCACGGCATCTGGCCGAGACCACCCCGACCGCAGCGCCGCGGTCACCGAACTTCCAGGAACCCGACGTCTCCGACAAGCTCAGTGACAGGACAACCGCTGCTGTGCGTGGCGTTGGCCCGCATCGCCGACGCCGATCTATCGTGAACCAGCCGACACCAATTGGAACCGGCTGTCATGTGGCAGTGATGTCACGGTAACATTGGGACGATCGCTCTTACATTGACGCGGCAGGTCCGCCCGAATAAAGGCTGGTGAGTCCGCCGATGTCGGTATCGATGTTCGACGAGGCGCTTCCGCGCGGTGAACGTGATGGTGTTGGGCTGCGAGTCGGCGCGATCATCGACCGGGGTGGGGAAGTGTTGCTTTTGGAAGCCCACAGTACGGGGCCGATCCAGCTGACCCGCAAGCTTCCGGGCGCCACCGTGGAACCGGGCGAGTCGGTTGCCGCGGCAGTGATTCGCGGAGTCCGCGACGAGACCGGGTTGACCGTCACCGGCATCGGCCGGCACATCGGCGACTTCGACTACTTGTCTCCGGCTGGAAAGCCGGTCCGACGCTTGCATTTCGCCGTGGACGTGGCATCCACCGGCCCAATTCTGCTCACCGCACACGCTGGCTACGTATGGGCGCCGTTGGACGGAGAACTGCTCGTGACGCCCTCCATCCGCGGAATCCTCCAGACATATAAGGACCTCGTCTACCGCTGAGCGGGTATCCGGCCGCCGCCCACGGTAGTCGAAACATGCCGGGGCACTTCAACTCACGGTCGTGAGTGTCACGATCGGGGAAGGGCGGGCGGGAATTCGAGCCAGGGGTGCGGTATTCAGAGCGGTCGAAAACCTGCTCCCACACCGCCGCCCGCATCGATCGCCGCGAGCACCATCCCGATCTGTGTCGCCACGGCCGGATCGTGCAGCGGCGCTATCAGGCTCTCGCAGCCGATGTCGAACACCCTCACACCGAGCATCTCGACCCCGATATGTCCGACATTCATCCCGACCAGCCGGTCGCCGATGGTGACTGGTCCGCCCGAATCGCCGGGCCGCGAGCAGACCTGGTGCTGAAACCACCGCAGGTTCGTATCCCACACCAGACCGCACTTGAATCCGGAGGTGCGGCCGTTCTCGCAGACAATGTCGCCCAGCCGTGGCGGCGTGCCGATGCCGTCGATGAAGGTCTGCGCGACCTGGCGGATCGGCGTGACCTTGGCGCGGTCGAAGTCGATGACGGCGAAGTCGCTGTCGTGATCGACAGCGGCGACGGTGCCGATGACGCCCGCCTGCCGCGCCTCGGCCTGCACGGACATACCGATCTCGGCGCAGTGTCCAGCGGTGAGTCCGACCATGCGCTCGGCGCGGTCGTAGCCGACGGTGGTGAGAGTGCAGGTATATCGGCCGTCGAGCAGAATGCCCGATCCGCCGCCGAGCATTGCCCGCTGTTCGGCCAGTGCGTTTCCGGGGAGCCCCATGGAGGCGATGACCGCGACTGCCGCGGCCACGAGCACGCGTATCCCGATCCTTCCCAGCGCAACCATGTCGCTAACTGTCCGCTGCCGCCGCGACTTCTCGGCCTTCGGTTTCGTTGCGGGTAGGACACGGTTCGATGTCTCCGTTGGGTTGTCACAACGGTGCTTCGATCGCCGGCCGCTCGCTGGACGCACACGGAATCTCCACAATTGGTGCCGCTTCTCTCCACAGCGGGTGGCTAGGGTTTCGCTTCATGGAACAGAACGCGGCGGTCAGCGGGCAGGGGGTGCGACGGATTCTGGTGGTCGATGACGAGGTGACCATCGCGGAATCGGTCGCCGCGCGGCTCCGGGCCGAAGGGTTCAGCGTCGATCTGGCGCACGACGGTCCCGGTGCGGTCACCGCGGCCGAGACGCTCGCGCCGGACCTGGTCGTCCTCGATGTGATGCTGCCGGGCTTCGATGGCCTCGAGGTGTGCCGCCGGATCCAGGCCGCGCGCCCGATCCCGGTGCTCATGCTCACCGCGCGCACCGACGAAACCGATCAACTCATCGGCCTAGGCGTCGGCGCCGACGACTACCTCACCAAACCGTTCTCCCTGCGGGTGCTCGCCGCCCGCGTGCACGCCCTGCTACGGCGCATGGACCGGGTCGCCGACCGCGACGGTGCGACCATCATCGTCGGCGACCTCCGCATCGACGTCGACCAGCGCCGCGTGTGGCGCGCCGAGGTCGAGGCCCAGCTCACCCCGCTCGAATTCGACCTCCTGGCCCGCCTCGCGCGTCGCCCGCGCGTGGTCCTTGCCCGCGAACGACTCCTGGAAGAAGTCTGGGACTGGGCCGACGCCGCAGGCACCCGAGCCGTCGACAGCCACGTCAAAGCCCTGCGCCGCAAGCTCGGCGCAGATCTGATCCGCACGGTGCACGGAGTGGGTTACGCATTGGAGGCACGATGACCGACCAGCCGACTTCGGATCCGCCCGCTGCGGCATCGGTGTGGCGGGCGACTGTCGTGCGGCAGGTGCGGGTGGTGTCGGACGCGGTGGCGGAGCTGCTGCCGCGGCCGCTGGATCCGGTGAAGTCGATCAAGTTGAAGTTCGCGATTCTGATGTTGGGGTCGGCGGGGGTGGCGTTCGGGTTCTTTCGGTTGCGGATCGGATGGTTGCCGCCGAAGACGACTATCGCGGCGACGGTGATCGCACTGCTGACTTCGCAGATCCTCGCGCACGGCACCACCAGGCCGCTGCGGGAGATGACGGCGGCGGCGAAACGGATGGCGCAGGGCGATTACACGCGGCGGGTGCGCGCCAGTTCCCGCGATGAGGTCGGGCAGTTGGCGGTGGCCTTCAATCAGATGGCCGCCGACCTGGCCGCCGCCGATCAACAGCGCCGCGACCTGATCGCCAATGTCTCGCACGAGCTGCGCACCCCGATCACCGCACTGAACGCGGTGCTGGAGAACATGGTCGATGGGGTGTCCAAACCCGATGACAAAACCCTGCGCACCGCGCTCGCGCAAACCGAACGGCTCGGCCTGCTCGTCTCCGAACTGCTCGACCTGTCCACCATCGAATCCGGCGCCCGCGCACTGGACCGTGAACATCTCACCGTTACACCGCTTTTGGCCGAGGTCATCGCCGAGGCGGAGGTGACGGCCGCGGCACTGGGGCGCGGCGTGCGCTTCAGCACCGATGTGCAACCTTGCACCGCAAGCGTTTTCGCAGACCGTGCACGCTTACATCAGGTGCTGCTCAACCTGCTCGACAACGCCGCCCGCCACGGCCCCGCCGGTGGTGAGGTTCGCATCGAGGCCCGCGCCGACCACGGCCACCTCACCATCGACGTCCAAGACCAGGGCCCCGGCATCCCGATCGCCGAACGCGCCACCATCTTCGACCGTTTCACCCGCGGCGGCCGCACCGACGGCGGCGGCACCGGTCTCGGCCTGGCCATCTCGCGCTGGATCGTTGACCTCCACGGCGGCACCATCGCCGTCGCCGACCCCGGCTCCCGCATCCGCGTCGTCCTCCCCGACCACTGACCCACCCCGCAGGCCCGCAACCCGGACCCACAAGGTCCCGGGTCGATCCCGCACACCGACATGAGGGGCACCCATGCCAGACCAACCCACGCCTGACAACCCACCGCAACCCGAACCGACACCGTTGTCGGAATCGCCGAACAAGCCCGGCTCCGACTGGAAGGCGCCGTTGCCGAGATGGCGACGGGTCGCATGCCCACCGGACGTCCTGCCCGCAGCCGGCCTCGCCGGTCTCGCCGGCGCGGCCTTGATCCCCTTGGACCGCCCGGGAATCGGCTGGCTACTGGCCGGTTCGATAGTGGCCGCAGTGGTGTTCACGGTCGACCGCCGAGCCCGCCGAGCCGCCGCGATCGAAGGTGATGCCCAGCCGGCCACGCCACTCGTACCGGCCGTACCGCCATCGGACAGCCCGCTCTCAGCAGCAGCCGCGGTGACCGTCCCGCTATCGGGCAACCCGTTCTTGACCGTATCGCCGTCGACCAGTGCCGCGGTTGCGGTGGCGGAACGAGACTCGGGCCCGGCAGTTACGAGCGGTTCGACGCGGTCCGAAGGTGCTGAGGCGAAGCCGGGTCGGGCAAACGATTCGGCCGGACGGCCATCGGCGGAGCTGCCCACGGCCGGGCCCTCCGTGACGGACCCGTCGTCGGTCGCTGCGGCCTCATCGTCGTCGGTGGAATGCGATCCGGCGGTCACGGGCGGTTCGACGCGCTCCGAAACTATTGGCGCGGTGTCGGATCGGGCTGGAGGTTCGGCCGGACCGTCATCGGGGATGTCCTCTGTAGTGGGGCAAGATTCGGGGCGGTCGGCTGGGACGGGGCGTGCTACGGGGGCGCGGCGCGAGGGTGGGGGTGCTGAGGCGGGTTGGGCTGGTTCGGGGGCGGGTGGCGTGGGATTCGGGGTGCTGCTGCGGAGTTGGGGGCGGGTTTGGTGGGTTGTGTTGGCGTTGGCGCTGTTGGGGGTTGGGGCGTTTCGGGCGGCGGGGTGGTTGTTCGCGTTGTGTGTGGTGGGGGCGGGGGTGGCTGGGTCGTTGGCGGTTGTGGGGCGGCGGTCGGTGTACGGGGCGTGGTATGACGTGATCGCGGTGCCGATCGAGTCGGTTGCGGGGATTCCGTGGGTGTACGCGGCGTTCGGGCGGATTGGTGACGGGAAGGGGAAGCGAGCATCGCGGGTCGGGGTGTCGGTGGCGGTGACCGTCGCTTTGTTGGCGGTGTTCGTGCCTTTGCTCGGTGGTGCCGATGCGACCTTCGCGAAGCTGCTCAGGTCGGTGACGCCGGAGATCGATGCGGGATCGGTTGTGCAATGGATCATCCTGTTCGTGGTCCTAGGGTTCGGCAGTGTGGGGGCGATATATCTGCTGGCGGGTCCGCGAGCCGCGGCGGAAGGCGAAGCGAGCGGCCGGTTCCTGCGACGGCTGGAGTGGTCGCTGCCGGTGGGCGCGTTGACAGTGTTGTTCGCGGTCTTCGTCGCCGTCCAGTTCGTCGCACTGTTCGGCGGTGACGACTACGTTCAGCGGACCGCGAACCTGACCTACGCCGAGTACGCGCGAACTGGCTTCTGGCAGCTGTCGATCGTCACCATCCTCACGCTCGCCGTGATCGCCGTCGTATTGCGTTGGGCCGCAAAGGACTCCGCTACCGATCGGGCCTGGTTGCGAGTTCTGCTGTGCGCGTTCGGCCTGCTCTCGCTGGTCATCGTCGCCTCCGCACTCGGCCGCATGTGGACCTACCAGCAGGCATACGGATTCACCGTGCTGCGCCTGCTGGTCGAGGTCTGCGAACTCTGGCTCGGCTTGGTCTACCTGCTGATGATCGTGGCCGTACTCCGCTTGGACGGCACCTGGCTGCCACGCGCCGCGATCGGGACCGGAATGGCGACCTTGTTCGCCTTGGCGATCCTCAATCCGGAAGGCCTTGTCGCGGAACGGAATATCGATCGCTGGCAACACGGCAAGAATCTCGACACCCAGTATCTCGGCAACCTCTCACCCGACATCGTCCCCGCCCTCGACCAACTGCCCGAACCACAGCGCAACGACGTCCTCGACCGGATCCGCGCGAGACTCGACGAGGACACCTGGCAGAGCTGGAACCTGTCCCGCGCGCATGCCCGTTGATCCCGAACCAGCCGCCGTTCGGTGGAGCTGTTACCGGCGTGGGGTGAGGGTGCGGAGGCGGGTGGTGATCAAGTCGGCGACAGCGGCCATTCCTGCGGCAGTCGGATGGCAGGGGCTGCCCGGGTAGGTGCGGCGGGGCAGGGGGACGTAGAAGTCGATGGTCCAGGCGTCGGGGCTGCCTGGAGGATGGCCCAGGCTCGGTGTTCGCGCATCGATGAGTTCGGCACCCGTGCGGGTTGCGGCGGATTCGGTATGTGCGGCAAGGGATTCGGCGAGGTGACGGTAGTGACGGTCGACCGCGGTGTCGGTCGCGGCTTCCGGGCCCAGCACGGACAGGTAGTTCACCAGGAGGATGTGGGCGTGCGGTGCGTGCGCGGCGACCGCTTCGAGTACCTCGACGATCTCGTTTTCGACATTCGCCAGCCGACGAAAGGCCGCGGACGCGTCGCCGAACTTCGCGATCGGCGGCAGCAGTCCGAGCGGTCGCGGCAGCCGGCGGGCCAGCAGGTAGGGCGTGAGGCCGATATCATTGCCGCCGATGGTGACGGTGACCAGATCGGTACCGGCACTGACCGAACGGATCTGCGGCGGTTGCCCGTACTGACGGCTGCGCAACAGATGCTCACACGTCGCACCGCTGCTGGTGACATCGGTGAGCGACAGCCCGGCGGCCGTAGCGACGAGATGCGGGTAGTTGCGCTGCGATCGCCCCGCCAGCCGAGGCGAGCCCGGCACCCGGGGCGCGATACCCGGCCCGGACGCGAACGAACTACCCAGTGCGACGTACCTTTTCTCCCGCCAGACCGCGAGTTCCGTCGAGGCGGAGACTGTCGGATCGGCGTCGATCCGCCGCTTTGCTGCGGTCGCTTCATGGCCACCATCCTGGGAATTCGTCACCGTACCCACCCGTCCGTCGTCCAGCTGATGCCGGGATGCACGGCCATGATATGCGTGGACGAATCGGCCCCGGTTCGCCTTGCATATCAGCGGGAAGGTGCCCCTCTATGTCGGAGGGATCCAGCGGCTTGCCGACGAGGGGGCCGGGTAGCGACGCACGGTGCCGTCGCGCTCCGGCCTCGGTGAGTCCCTCACGCCCGGCTCGTCGCCGTGATCGTGGAGGGTGGGAGCGGCGTGAACCGCCCTGCCAGACTGGCCGAGTGATCGTGAGACTCGCGCGGGAGCAGGATATTCCGGCTTTTCTGGAGCTGGCAGCTCAGGTCGAGCACTGGTTCGGCCCGATGGTCGAGGACCCCGGCTTCCACGGCGCGGTGCTGAACAACATTCGACGCGGCACGGCGCTGGTCGCCGCTTCGGGCCCGAATGTCGTGGGCGGGTTGTTGTTCGGAGTGCGCCGAGCGCCGATCTATCACGTCCGCTGGCTCGTCGTCTCCGAACCGGAACGCGGGGTCGGCGTCGGTCGCGCGCTCATATCGGATGCCGTGCGCAGATTCGTCCGAGCACCTGCCACCATCGAGGTGATCACCTTCGGCCTCGGACACCCCGCCGCCACCGGCGCCCGCGCGTTCTACGAGAGCCTCGGCTTCACCCCGGCCGAAGCGGCCGCCCCGGGTCCGGAAGGCGGCCCGCGCCAAGTCTTTCGCCGAATAGTCAGCGCATGACCCGCCCCGGGCCTGCCGCTGTTTGCACTGACCACGCGTCACCAACGTCCATGGTCAGCACTGCTAGTTCAGCGCGCGGTGAACTGCGTCGGCGGGATCGGAGGCGAGTTGTGCCGCCGCTATTGGTTTTCCGGCGGCGTCGTGGATCTGCCAGCCGCCGAGGGAGATGATGGGGATGGTGCCGCGGTGTCGGGCAAGGGCGAGTTCGGAGAGGGTGCCCCAAGAGCCGCCGATCACGATGACGGCGTCGGCGGAGTGGATGAGGATGGCGTTGCGGGCCTCGCCCATGCCGGTGTAGAGGACTGCGGAGAGCCCGGGGCAGACGGCGGAACGATCGGTATCGGGGCGGACGCCGATCACGAGACCGCCCGCGCGCGAGGCACCTTCGGCGACCGCGGCCATGACGCCGGTGCCGCCACCGCACAGCACGGTCGCACCGGCCGCCGCGAGCAGTCGCCCGACCTCCTCGGCCCATCCGGCCTCAGCCGCGGTACAGTCGCGCGGCCCACACACCGCGACCTGTGCTGCTGTCCCACTGGATAGGCGGCTCGGCTGCGGCGTCACCAGTGGCCCCCGCACCCACAGGTCGCCGCCATCAGTGCGACGGCGAGGACGTCATGGACTCCGGATAGTCGCGTTGTGAGCACGGGATGCGCCCGCCAGCGCCACGCATGGACACGGGTCCAGGACGACATCGTCGAACTCGCCGGATCAAGGGCCGAGTTCCTCGTCGGCGAAGTCCCGGGCCGTCCGGTAGGCCCAGTCATGTCGTCGACAATAGTTGCCCGATGCCCCAACACTTGTCGGCGAATTGCTCGCGATCACCTGAGAATGGCAAATGCCCCGGTTCGTGTCGCGTGAACTGACCGTGCGGACACCAAACCCCGCTGCAGGGTTCCCGCATACCCAGTGATCGCCTCGGACAATGTGCAACCTGGATGGGGCGATCATTGCGTCTGTGACAGCACCCCGGCCCGGGGCAGGTGCGCGTCGCCGGTGTCGCACAGCCGACTTCGGCGGGTCTACGAGGTGCTAGCCCCGGTCTTGCGCAGCGAGATCCGCCCGACGATCCAGGCAACCGCGACCGCCGCGACGAACGACAGCAGCGACGCACTCATCCAAGCCTGCTTGGTGAAGTGCAGCTTCTCCTGCGCATGCACCCAGAAGTCGGTCCACACGCCAGCATCGCCCGGGTTGATCAGCTGGTATACCGAAAGCCCCACCAGCCACGCGAAAACCATGCCCCACCGCGAGGGCGCGTCGATCGAGGTATTCCACTGCCCCTTCGCGCGCAGGAAGAAGTCCGCGACGAGCACGCCGAGCAGCGGCACGAACACCGAGCCGATCAGGCCGAGGAAGCCGAAGTAGTTCTCCATATTCAGCCGCAGCGCCAGCAACGTGATCAGCACACCGAGACCGACCGACAACACCCGGCGATCGACCCGCGGCGCGAGGTTCTGGATCGACACCGCGGTCGAGTAGACATTCGCGAAAGACTGGTCGGCCTCACGGAATACGAAGATGAAGAAGAACACCGCACCCAGGCTGACCGTCAGGAACGGCGAGTACACCCCGCCGTCACCGGAGGCGAGCGCCAACGCGAACAGCCCCAACACGTACGCGATGATCTGGGTGAACGCATACGCCCCACTCGCCGCGCCGAATGCCGCGCGGGTACTGCGCGAGTGCCGGGTGTAGTCCGCGGCCACCGGCACCCACGAGATCGAAACCGCCAGTGCCGCATCGGTGGCGACCCAGAACAGATTCCAATCGACACCGAACGGTCCACTGCTCTTGGGGCCCGGGTTGGTGGTGAGATCGGGCAGACCCTCGCGAATGAACTGGAGATAGAACCAGATCAGGGCGATCACCACGCCGACGGTCACGAACCGCCGCAGCATCCGCACCGAACCGAGCGGCCAGATCGTCAACACGGTCGTCAGCACACCCGCGGCGACCACATAGACCCAGTGCGGTCCACCGTCGAACAGCTCTTCGGCCGCGTTGCCGATGACGATCAGCTCGAAGGTGCCCCAGCCGATCAGCTGCGCGATATTGAGCACCGTCGGCAGATAGCTGAGCTTTGCGCCGAATAGCCCGCGCAGCAGCATCATCGCGGGTTTGCCGGTCTCGGTTCCCGGTATCGCGGCCAGTCCGAGCATGAGACCGCCGACTACCGTCCCGATGATCATCGCGAGAATGCCCGCGGCGATGGAGATCTGCGCCGCGCCGTCGGTATTGGGCGCCAGCACCGTGTACGCGCCGGAGAACGCGAACAAGCTGACCCCGAGGTTCGCCCAGAACGCACTCTGATCCCAGAACGACAGCACTTTGGGTGCGGGCTGGTCCAGGGTCAGCGGAGCTTCACGTCGATCAAGGGTGGGTGCAGACATCCCGGTACCGCTCTCCCTACGCCGGCATTACCCGGACAGGTTCATGCGGTCGGCGAAACGTGGGGTCCGCCCTCTCAGCCCGGCCGTGCCCGAGCTCCCGCGTGGGTCGTTCGGGCGAATAGTACACCCGCTGCGCGCGGTGCGGCCATCGGACATAACAGACAGGTTCCGCGGACGCCCCACGAAAATCGCATCCGCCGCCCATACTGTCGGGTACCGATCTGGTTATCGCTCGGTTATCTGCCATTCTCGTCCGCATCGACCTGGAATGAGCGCGCCCATGATCCTGATCGCCTTGCACGAGACCGTACTGGCCCAAATCGGCAACCCGACTCCCGAGGCGCCGCCCGCCTCGGACAAGATCCTCCAGATGGTCAGATATCTGACCTGGCTGGTGCTGCTGTCGGGCGTTTGCGGCATCACCTACGCGGGTGGCCGGTTCGCCTGGGAGAAGTGGAACGGCGGCACGCTGGAGTCACCGAAGATGATCGCCGGAGGGATGATCGGCGGTGTCATCGCGACCAGTGCGGGCACCATCATGAACTCCGTCATCGGCTGACCCTTTTGCCCGACGGACGTATCAACTACGCTATGTAGTAGAACGTCTCGGGTGGGAGGCCGCAATGAGTTCGGTGACGGCGCGACGCTATTGGCGCTCGTCGCGGTTCAAGCTGTCCGTGACGGTGGACCGCGCCCCGTCTTCGGCTTGCCGCCCGCCGGTCAATAGCAGCCTTCGAGAGTAGCGGCGGCGAGCTCATCGATGACCTCGGTGACGTCGTTGTGCGCGCGCAAGGCGGCGCGCTGTCGTCGGGCGCCGTTGCCGCGCGCCGCGACTGCCGCGACCGCCGCGGCGACGAACTCCTGATCGCCCGACTGCTCGAGCGCCGGGGTTACATAGTCGATCAACTGGTCGAGCAATATGCGGGCGGGCACAGTGCGTCCGGTGCGGGTGTCGAGGCCGTCACCGTCCAGGCCGGACCGCGCGGCCTTCCAATACGCGGCACGCAACACCTCCGCCGGCACCGGGGGCGCGGGCCGCCTCTCCTCGAGCGCCATCGCGACCGCGGCGCGGATGAGTGTGGCCAGCAACGCGGTTTCCTCGACGGTCGCGGGCACATCGCTGACGCGCACCTCGACGGTCGGGAACGACGCTGAGGGCCGCACATCCCAATACACCATCGCCGTATCCAGGATGCTGCCGCTGGCCAGCATCATCTCGACCATATCGTCGTAATCCGCGATGGATGCGAAGAAAGGTGGCGGCCCGGCGCTCGGCCACCGCCGCCACATGATGCTGCGCCAACTGGCGTATCCGGTATCGGTGGCGCGATACACCGGCGAATTGGCTGTCAACGACAACAACACCGGCAACCACGGCCGCAGATAATTCCCCACCCGCACCGCGACGTCGCGCGCGGGCACCCCCACATGGACGTGGCAGCCGCACAGTCCCTGCTCATGGGCCAGCATGCCGAAATTGCGTTCGATGCGCTGATAGCGCGGGGTATCGGTGACCGGGAACTCGTCCTGCACCGCAGGCGGCACCCCCACCGCGAGCAGCCGCGCACCGTGCTTTTCCGCGCAACTCGCCACGCCCGTGCGCAATCGGCGCAGGTCATCGAGCAATTCCGAGGTCTTGGTATGGACTTCGGTATTGGTCTCGATCTGACAGCGCGTCAACTCCAACTGCAGATCGATCCCGACCTCGGCCGCCGCCGCGGCGACTTCGACATTTCTCGGGGCCGGCGCGCCACTGGCGGGATCGGCCAGCAGGAACTCCTCTTCCACTCCGACAGTCGGCAGGGCCGCGTTCATTTACTGGAGTTTACTGTGGCGATCCGCGCGGTTGCGGGCATCGTTCGAGTTTGCAGTGCCCGTTCCGAGATCCGGGGCAACCCATTCGCCGGCATCGGTGAGTTTCCGATCGGCGCACCGTCCTACTGGTATGGACGTAATCAACCTCGCCGACCTGTACGAGCTGGCGCCGCTGGACTGGCTACTGGTATGGACGTAATCAACCTCGCCGACCTGTACGAGCTGGCGCCGCTGGACTGGTCGGGTATTCGAGCGCGGCTCGACGCAGGCATCGAACTGGCCCCTGGCAGCGGCGGCCTCGACCGGCACACCTGCTGGCTGAGCACGATCAACCAGGACGGCAGCCCACACGTGACCTCCCTGGGTGCCCTCTGGGTCGACGGCGCCTTCTGGTTCGTGACCGGCGCCCACTCTCGAAAGGGCCGCAACCTGGCGCGCGATCCGCGCTGCTCGATGAGCGTCGCCACCCATGAATTCGACCTGGTCGTCGAAGGCACCGCAACCCAGATCACCGATCCCGAGGTAATCGCCGATATGGCCCGGCGCTGGGCCGATGGCGGCTGGCCCTGTCGCGTCGACGACACCGGCCAGGCGCTCACCGCCGAGTACAGCGCCCCTTCCGCGGGCCCGCCGCCTTGGCACATCTACCGCCTGACTGCGCGCACCGCGACGGCCGTCGGAACGATCGGCTCCGGCGGCGCGACCCGCTGGCGGTTCTGACGACTCGCCCGCCGCCACGTTGGCTGTGCGGGCGAGTGTGTGGCGTTGCTGGGGAAGTGCGTTACCGGCCACCCAGGGCCGTCAGGCTGTAGCTGCCGGTCCCCGCACGAGTCAGCACACCGGCGGTCACCAGGTGGCCCAACAGTCGCTCCAGCGCGTCCCGATCGGCGTCCACCGCCGTGGCCAGCGCCTCGGCCGTCTGTGTGCCGGCGGCGATGTGGTCGGCCAACCGCAACGTCGCCGCCACCCGGATGGCCATCGGGGTTACCAGGTCAGCAGCCGCCCACAGCCCACCGCCCCACTCGGTCGCCGCTTCGGCCATGGCGCCTCCTTGTTCGACGGTTGCCCACAACGTTGCTCCCAAATGCTATCGCCGACGCCTGAGCGCTACGTCTTCACCAGGACAACCCCATCGGGGCAGCTCGGTGCAGGGTGCGCCCGGTCGATCCGGCTATGGAATGAGGGCGAGTTGGCGGGACTGGGCGACGAGAGTGCCTGTGCTGTCCCAGATTTCGAAATCCTCCTCATGGAAGCCATCGATGAGGTAGTTCGTGGTGACGCGGCAGGCGAGCCAACCCGGGGCGGGGCGGCGGCGGATGTGAACGGTGAGTTCGATGGTGGAGGAACCAGGGACGCCGAGGTCGAAGACTACGGGCATGGCGGCGTCGACCAGGAGGGCCAGGGCGAGGGGGTCGGCATTGCGGCCGTCAGCGAAGCGCATCCAGAATTCGGCGGCGGAAGTCCCACCGGGGGTGCCGCGCCAGTAGCCGGGGATCTGCGGCATGCGGAATTCGACGCGTTCGGCGATGGTGGCGGGGCTCGGGGTGATGCCCCGCAGCGGGTTGACGCAGTCGTCGGGGGCCGGGAGCTCGGGCGGTGTATTGCGCACGACGGTCTGTCCGGTGGCCTTGGACAGATCCGTGAAAGTGGCCAGGACGCGGATGATTTCGCGGTCGTCGCGGGTCAGGATGGCCTGGCCCGTGGCGGTGCGGCGACCGATGCGGGCGAGATCGGTGCGGATACGGGCGGGACCGTTGGTGCCCGGACGCAGGTAGTGGGCCGAGGCGGACAGCACGTCCGGGTGCGGCAGTTCCGCGCGCAACGCCTGCAGGCAGATGGCGATGAGGTAGCCGCCGTTCGCGGTGCCGCCCATGGTGTTCCAGCGGTCGGAGAGCTCGAGTTCGAATTCGTGCGGGCCGACCGGTGTGCTGGCGGTATCGGTGTCGAACGCGTAGTTCGTCGTCGTCGGCATGTGGTGTCCTTTCGCTCGCGTCAACGATCTTCCTCCATGGGGCCGACGTGTCGATTCCCCGGGAGGTAAGACGCCGAACGCTCGCGATTACCACTGAGGTAATCGTCTCGGGCCCGTCGGCTTCGTAGTATCGGCGGGGTGAGTACGCAGACAGCCGGAGACCTGTTGCGCCACTGGCGGCTCGAGCGCAGGCTCAGCCAGCTGGAATTGGCCGGACGCGCGGAAACCTCCGCGCGGCATCTGAGCTTCATCGAAACGGGTCGCGCGAATCCGAGCCGCACCATGGTCGTGCACCTGTGCGAGCAGTTGGAGATCCCGTTGCGCGAACGCAATCGGCTACTGCTCGCGGCCGGATACGCCCCCGCCTACGCCGAACCCTCGCTGGACACACCCGCCATGGATGCAGTGCGCGGCGCGATGCGCCAGATCCTCGCCGGACACGAGCCCTATCCGGCGCTGGCCATCGATCAGAGCTGGAACATGATCGACGCCAATGCCGGTGTCGCACTGCTGTTGACGGGCATCGACACCGAGCTGCTCACCGCCCCGGTGAACGCCCTGCGCCTGAGCCTGCACCCGGATGGCATGGCCGGTCGCATCGCCAATCTCGCCGAATGGCGCGGCCACATCTTCGAGCGGCTGTCACGCCAGATCGAAGTCACCGGTGCACCCGAACTGATCGAGCTCCGCGACGAACTGCGCGCATATCCCGGTGGCGAAGTCGACCTCGCGCTCCCCGAACCCGACCAAGCCATCGTCCCATTACGTCTGCGCCACGAAGACCACGAGCTGTCCTTCATCAGCGTCACCACCGTCTTCGGCACCCCGATGAACGTGACCGTCGCCGAACTCGCCATCGAATCGTTCTTCCCCGCCGACGAGGAGACCAAGAAGCGCCTCACCGCGGCATCACGATGAGGCAGACATGGTGCCCACCCGCCTCGCACGTGCGCCGCAACTCGCTGCCGCGAGGCTTCCAGGCGGCCGATGCGCGGGGGTCCGGTCGGGAGCCGAGGATCGGTGCGAGCGGGTCGGCGCTGCTCGGTGCCGATCTGTGCACAACGGGAGCCGGACTTGATCAAGGTGCGGCGGCGACCGGGAAGCGCAGCTGTCGGCGCTGTCTGGGGCGTGGTGACCGGGTTGGGGTTGGGCATGGGTGAGTCATGTCGGTGAACGAGGCGGCACATATCGCGGGGATGCTCGGCGTCTCGGTGCGCGAGGTGAACAACGTCGGGTCGAGTCATTCGTGGACGCTGCACAGGGCCGTGCTCGCCGACGGCCGCGAGGTCTTCGTGAAGGCATCGCTCGACCAAGCCGCGGTCTTCGAGGCGGAGGCGGCGGGGTTGCGCTGGCTGGCGAACGGAGCGCCGGAATTGGTTCCCGAGGTGCTGGCCGTCGACGAGCGCATGCTGGTGTTGCCCTGGCTGCCGCAAGTGGCGCCGACGGCGGCGGCCGCGGAGCGATTCGGGCGCGATCTCGCCGCGCTGCACGTGGATTCGCCGGGATCGTTCGGCGCGCCCTGGCCGGGTTGGATCGCCGATCTGCCCCTGGACAACACCCCGGCCGACGGCCCGTGGTCACGCTGGTACGCCGAACGCCGCCTGGCTCCGTACCTGCCGCGCGCAGCGGCCGACCTCGGTCGCGACGGAATCCGCCTGCTGGAACGCGTCATCGAGAACATCGAAACCCTCGCCGGCCCACCGGAACCGCCCAGCCGCATCCACGGCGACCTGTGGTCCGGCAATGTTCTGTGGACCGCCGACCGCGCAGTGCTCATCGACCCCGCCGCACACGGCGGCCACCGCGAAACCGATCTCGCCATGCTCGCCCTCTTCGGCACCCCACACCTGGACCGAATCCGTGCCGCCTACACCGAAACCCACCCCCTCGCAGACGGTTGGCGCACCCGCATCCCATTGCATCAACTGCATCCACTGCTGGTGCACATCGTGCTGTTCGGCGGCGGCTACCGAACCCAAACCCTCGCCGCGGCCGCCGCAGCGCTGGGCACATGACGCCGGTGCGCGCTGCCGCACACCCAGTGCGCCTCGCACCCGCTGGAACCTATGAGGCCGCGCACTGGATCTGCGCTACACGCCGAGCGAGGCCATGACGATCTGCTGCTCGTCGCGGGTGAATTTCCCCTTCTCAGCTCGTCTTCGCGATGACCTTCTCGGCGAACCGCGACAAATGCGCGATCTTGGTATCGAGCGGTTCGGTATCGGCCTCGATGGTGTACGGGTACCGGAACCCGACGATCACATCGGTGACGCCCTTGTCCTCCAACCGCTTCACCCCGTCCACCGTGAACCCGTCCAATGAGATGACGTGCACCTCGAAGTCCTCGCGTGTCCCGTATTCGGCGCGCAGCACGTTCAACCGGTCCAGCAGCCGATCCAACTCCGCGGGGTCACCGCCCGCGTGCATCCACCCGTCACCGCGCTGCGCCGCCCGCCGCAACGCGGGCTCACTGTGCCCGCCGATGAGGATCGGAATCGGCGCGCTGGGCACCGGATTGATCTTGATGGGCGCGATGTCGTAGAACTTGCCGTGGAATTCGAAGTACCCGCCGACGGTCAGCCCACGCACGATGTCGATACACTCGTCCATCCGCGCGCCCCGATGCTCGAACGGCACCCCCATCATCGCGAAATCATCGGGCCACGGGCTGATTCCGACGCCGAGCCCGAGCCGGTCACCGCTCATCGCGGCGATCGACGCGGCCTGTTTCGCGACGAGCACCGGCGGGCGGATCGGCAGCTTCAGCACGAACGGGGTGAAGCGCAGCGTGGTCGTCACCGCAGCCATCGCCGCGGTCACCACGAATGCCTCGACGAACGGCTTGTTCTCCAGGAACTCCCGGTTGCCGTCGGGGGTGTAGGGGTACTTGGCGTCGGAGTCCTGCGGGTAGGCGACGCTGTCGGCGACGACCATGGTCGTGTAACCGGCCGCCTCGGCCGCCCGTGCCAGCGGCACGTAGTAGGTCGGGTCGACCATGGTCTCGGCATAGGTGAATCGCATATCAGTCCTTCACTGGTTTGTTGTTCCGCGCGGCATGGGTCCCGGCACGGCGTCCGAAGAATGAGCCCTCGCCCAGACAGGTGCCGCTGGCGTAGCCGACGCCGTCCTGGGCGATATTCGACGCGCAGGCGCCCGCCGCGTAGAGGCCCGCGATCGCCGACCCGTCGGCCCGCAACACCGCACCCTCGACGGAGGTCCGGTCATGAAGGCTCCGCCCATATGCGAGATATCGCCGCCCGCCGACTGCCCGAGCCGAATGTCGAGCCCGTCATCGGACGGAACGCCCAACTGATCGCGGCACAGGCCCCGGCGATCCCGAAGCCGACCACGATCACATCCACTGTCGAGTTCCACTCGATCGGGTCGGTAACGAGCCGGGGGATTTCGGTTCCTACGCCCATGGATTCGAATACCCCTTCGGAATCAGGTAATCGAACATCGCCCGCATATCCGAGGACAGCCGCATGAGCTCGACCGCCGATCCGAGCGCGCCCCCGTCGAGATAGGCGAACTCCATCCCGACACCCTCGAACGCGCCCCGCGCGAGCACCTCGACCCCGTTCGCCTTCGCCTCGGCCAGCGCGGCGTCGAAGTCCTCGGGCACCCAGGCGATGTGATGCAATCCCGACCCCGCCGTGTCCAGATGTTCGGAGTACAGACTGATTCCGGACTTCGGCTCGATCAGTTCCAACTGCTGCCCGCCCGCATACCCCAACGCCACGGTGATCGTGTAATCGGCGGGCACGCCGTGCAATTCGCACGAGTCCGGACCGAAATGCACGTCCGGGATGGTGAACCACTGCGCGACACCATAACGCTCGGTGAACTCCCGCTGTGCCGCCGCGATATCGCGCACCACCCAGCACAACTGGAAGATCGGCCCGAGCGCGATGGTCATCGGATCACCTCAACGTCGCTTCGCGACACGCGCCGATGTGCTCGACCCGATCACGGCGTGCCGGGTCATCGCGTAGGCCACCGAATGCGCCGATAGCACCACGTCCTCGGTGTTCAGGATGTGCCCGAAGCCCTGCGCGCGCATTACCGGGTACGCGTGCCGGGTGCCGTACGCGACGCCGATGCCCGAGGCCGCCCCGGTCACGACCGCCACGCGCTCACTTCCCACGACCCCAATTAATCACTGATGCTTAATATAGTCAATACCCGGGTTTAGTACAGTTCTGGCATGACCATCGAGGATCCGCGCGCCGCACTGCTCGACGCGGGCGAACGACTCATCGCCGAACGCGGCGTCGACGTCCCGCTGCGCGAGATCGCGGCGGCCGCGGGCCAGCGCAACAACTCCGCGGTGCACTACTACTTCGACTCCCGCGGCGGCCTGATCGAGGCCATCGTCGAACGCCGCATGAACTGGCTGGAAGAGCGCCGGATGGGGCTGCTCGCGCACTACGAGACCGAGGGCGCCGCGCATGAGATCCGCACGCTCGTCGCGATGCTCGCCGCACCGATCCTCGAACTCATGGGCGCGCAACGGGTCACCCACTACGGCCGCTTCCTCGAGGTGGTCCGCGCCCATCCCGTGATCGCCGACGCCCGCCGCCTAGCGGGCGCCGACCGCGCCGCCGTCCGCATCATCGCCGTCCGCCTCGACGCGGCCCTCCCGCAACTCCCGCCCCGACGACGCCGCCAACGCCTGGAAACCATGGCGACGGTGATGTTCGCCCTCATCGCCGACTACGAACGCGCGCTGGAGGCGGGCGCACGCACCGCCGACCCGGACGGTGACGCCGCCGAGATCATCGACATGATCGTCGCCATGCTCACCGTGCCGGTGCGCGAGGCGACCCCCGGTGGCGCGTGAGGACTTCGGCTGTCCGAGTTCGATCGTCCGAGGAGCGTGTTCGAGGTCGCATGATGGTCATTCGCTGCGGGATCTCGATATGCGTCGACGTATTCCACCAGATCGGCGTTCGTCACCGCCCCACACCCACGTGGTGGACGGATGCATGGGCCGCTGCGTGGGCTAACGTCGCTGCGTGGAGTGCTTAGGGATTCATCACGTTGCGATCATCGCCTCCGACTATCCGCGGGCCAAGCGGTTCTACACCGAAACACTCGGTCTCGCGGTGATCGCCGAGCAATACCGCGCCGAGCGACGCTCGTACAAGCTCGATCTGGCCCTTCCTGGCGGGAGCCGCATCGAACTGTTCTCCTTCCCCGAACCACCCGCCCGCAGCAGTTGGCCCGAGGCTACCGGATTACGTCACCTCGCCTTCGCCGTGCGCGACGTCGCGGCGACCCTGGCCGAACTATCGGCCAAGGGCGTGCGCACCGAAGAACTTCGCGTCGATGAAGTGACCGGAAAGCCCATGGCGTTCTTCTTCGACCCGGACGATCTGCCGTTGGAGCTGTACCAAGTCTGAACCGCGTCGACTCACCGTCTCCTGGTCTGTGAACATATGCGGCACGTCGGCGTATCAGCCCTCGCGAGAACGGCGCGTCAATTCGACGGTCGCCGCGCGTAATTCGCTCGCGGAATCGATCGGCGTCGCGTACCCGACCCGCGTCCGCGCCACCCCGCTCGGCGTCACGACCCGCAGGTCCAGCCCGTAACGGTCCGCTCGCTCACAACTCGCCTCGGTGGCGTCCGGATACCCGCCCAACACCTGCGCCATCGACAACAGCGCATCCGCGTGATCGTCGTTGAGATGGGTGATCGCCCGCCCCGCCACCGGAATGACCGGATCCGCCGCGGCCGCCAGATACTGCTCGGCGCTGGCCGAATCCATCCGCCCGTACCCGCCGACCCAACGAATCCGCCGCACCCGCAACACCCACAGCGCGAAATCGCTGTAATCCACGTAGTACTTCGCCGCGGGTACCGCCGCCAGATGCGCCTCGCGCGCGGCAAGCGCCTCATCCCCGACCGGACGCTCCACCACACCGGCCAGCGTGATCCGCGATCCGGCCAACGGATCGGCAGGCATCTCCGGCGACACCACCGATAGGCTGGCCCGCGGATCCGCCGCGAGATTGCGCCCGTGCTCGGCCATCCGCGATACGCACAGCACCGGCTGCCCGTCCAGCAGCCCATAGGTGACGAACGACGCCCACGGGCCGCCGTCCTCGCTCAAACTCGCCAATGTCGCGATATTCGTCGCCGCCGCAACGGTTCTGGCCTCCTCGGCAGCGGAGGGTCGCGCGGGGTTCACCACCGGCGCGGTCGGCTGTGGAATCGAAGGGGCGTCGCCCGGATCACCGTGATCGAGAGTCATACGTCCATCCTCGCAGGTACTCATTGCCCTGCGTGCCATGACGAAACGCCGAAGACCGGATATCGAAGCGATCGATCGGCGCGCGCAACGGCCGCCGATCGACAAGACTGGCGTGCGTGACCCGATACGCATTCGACGCCGACCGCAACGCACTGGTCGCCATCTGGGCGACCGGACGCGGCGATCTGGCGGCGACGGTGGCCGAGCTGCCACCGATAGACCACGACCAGGCAACGAGTTTGGCGTCGAATCTGACCACCCTGTCCCGTTTCCAGTGGCGCACCTATACCCACCCGGCAAGTGCGGCAGGCGATCCCGACGTCCCCAACAGCGAAGCATGGCGACGCGCGGAAGAGCGCCGCAACTTCAAGGAGGTCGAGGTCGGAATCCGCACCCCCAACCTGCCGACCGACCACGGCCTGATCGTCTCCTACAGCGGCGTGGTCGAATCCGCCCACCGCGTCGGCCGCACCCTGCACGCCATCGACGACGTCATACTGCGCGACACCATCGCCAACGAGGTCCGCACCGAACAGGCCGCCATCGAATCCGCCGAACTCGGCGACCTGTCCGGCCGCGCGCGCCAAGCGGTCGAACTGTCCCGCCCCGATGTCTCACCGGCCCAGGTGCAGGCCGCCGACGAACTGCTGCGCGCCGACCCACTCGGCACCGTCGAACTGTTCACCGAACTCGATCCCGCATCGGCCTCCGTCGCGGCCGCGCACTGGCTCTACGCCGCCGCCGAGGTCGCGGGCGAACTCGCGGGTGTGTCAGCCGCCGACGTGGTCGTCGAGGCCGACGACATCGAGGCCCTGCAGGTCGAAACCCCGACCCTGGTACTGGAGCGTCTCGCCGGCGGCGAGACCCCGATCGAGGTCGTTGTGGATCTCATCGCCGAGGCCATGGCCGTCTCCGAAGGACATGTGCCCGCACCGTGGGCCGTGGTGGCCAGGGTCGCCGAAATCGAAGAGCAGGCCCGCAAATTCGACCTCGACAGTGCCACCCGCGCCGCCCTCCTTGATGAATTCCGCATCAGCCGCCTCGACCCCACCCGCCCCGCCCTCGACCTCTTGGAAGACCTCCTCGACGGCATCCGCGGCTGCCTGCTGCTCTACGCGGTCCACACCGACGGCACCGACACGGAGATCGAAGCCCGATTCGCCGCCGACGTCCGAGGCGAAGCCGACACCCACCCCGACCAACTCTTCTGACCGGACCCGTATACCGCGGACGCGTCATTACAGCGCAGACCTGGTGAGCGCCTCGCAGACCATGTGAGGCATTCACTGGGTCTGCGAGGTAGTCGCAGACCGCGCCGAGGCGAAATCTATGCCCACCTAGCTGCATCAGCCGTGGGCGCGACCGGACGGTGTCGAACTCCGCATCGACGAAGGCGATCGGGTACCACACTCGCCCCGCCGCCCGGCGTGGCTGAAGCGCCTGCGGACGCGTTGCCCGGTTTGCCTGGACCGTCGACATGTCCGGCGGTCAGAACGCCTCCGTCGTTGGTGCGGTTGGCTCCATGGCCGACAGATGGCGTCGCCGAAATCGCTCGGCGGGGTTGTCAACCGCAGCGGACGGACTCCTGCTGTGTATCGTCGGCCAACCAGTGGGCCAGCGCTTCGTGGACGGCGCCGTGGTTGAGGAGGGTGAGGTGGTTGGCTCCGGGGATGTGCAGGCCGTTGGCATCGTCGAAACCGATGCGGCGAGCGCGGTTTCGGCCGGAGCCGCTGGCGGGCAGGACAAGGCCGTCGCCGATGATGCGGCCCAGCGGGTGGCGGGGGCTGCGGGTGACGGTCGCGGTGACGAAGTAGTGGTCGGCGCAGTCGAGCAGCGGAACCTCACGAATGGCTCTGCGGCGCAAGGTATCCGCGTCCATGTCGGACCAATCCTCGTCGACGAGCGACCCATGCCGCAGATCGCGGATGCCCGCGCTGCGACGGCGCAACAAACGTCCGAACGGGCGAGTTTCCGGCATCCGCATGAGGGCGGCGGACGCATAGTGGACGAGCTGCTCCAGCGGCGCGCCCAAATGCGGTGACCCGAGGCAGACGATATGCCGAACCCGGCGCACCCACGGCAGGTCGGCCCGATCGGCGTCATAGCAGGCGCCGCGCGCGATCAGCCCGCCCATCGAGTGACCGACGAGTGCGATCTGCTCGACCTCGATCGGCCAGTTCTCGACCAGACGCTGCAGCATCCCGTTCAACAGGCGCGCGTTCTCCGAAATATGCAGCCCACTGTTGTACCGGACCATCAGCGTCGTGCAGTCGAGATCGTCTTCGAGCCGTTCGGCATAGCTGGGCGTGCCGCCGAGCCGCCACGCGTGCTCGGTCTCCACCAGGCCATGCAGGAAGACCACGATCCGCGAGCGCGGGTTCGACACCGCATCGCCGACCCAACCCGGCGCGACCGGTTCGCCGTTCACCCGAAACGTCATCGGCCCGGCCAGAATCGGCCACTCGTCTTCGAGACTGTCACCGATCAACCCCTGCAGCGCCGCGAGGAATCCGGACCCGTACACCGTGCGCGACGGTACCGGTATCCCTGGCAGATCCACGGCCCGCTCGGCCAAGGCCCCTGCCGCGACCGCGGTACCGCCGACCAGTCGATACACCCCATCGGCAATCGTGTCGTGCACCACCTTGACCGGCTGCGCCGCCGGCCCGACGCCCAACCGCACCGCCGCGAACACCCGGTCCGAGACGGCGCGATGAATCGCGGCGATCCCATCGATCGCACCCCCGAGCTCATCGCCCGCCAATCGCGCGAGCGCCTGAATCTCCGCCTGTCGTTGCCGCACGGGCTCATTCATGAACTCAGTGTACAACTGTTCACTGACACCCGCGTGTCGGCGGAAGCTGTTCTCGGGCACCGTGTCCGGTTCGCGAGGAAGGTCAATAGATGGCGTGCGGGTCGAAGGTGCGCATCGCCTCGGCGGGCGAGGCTGGTCCTAAGACGGAATGTGGCTGACGGCGACCGCGGATTCGGTGAGGCTGCCGAGGTAGAGAGTGCCGTTGCGTTCGACGACGCCAGTGACCATCGAGAAGTCGGTGCCCTCGGTCTGGAGGTCGTGCACGATCTTTCCGTCGAAGTCGACAGCGAGCACCCAGACGGTGCGCGGTGGCTTCGGCTGTACCCACTCCGGCAACGCCCAGACGATGCGGCGCAGGATGCCGGGGAGGGGGAGTAGGCGGTCCAGCAACGGGTTTCGCGGTGCCGGCAGGGTGATCCACACCAGGCCGTCGCTGCCGAGTGCCATATTGTCCGGAAAGCCGGGGAGGTTCTCGATCAGGCGGTCGTGAGTGCCCGCCTTGGGGCCGGTGAGCCAATAGCGGGTTACGCGGTAGCCGCCGGTTTCGGCGACGAGGACGCAGGAGCCGTCGGGGGAGAGGACCACGCCATTGGCGAATTGCAGTCCGTCGATGAGGGTTTCGAGCTTGCCCGACGGATCGAGGCGGAACAGCCGACCGGTGCCGGAATGTTCCATAAGGTCGCCCATGTACTGGTCGAGGGGATAGCGGCGGGAGGAGGCGGAGAAGTAGATGGTGCCGTCGTCGGCGCGAACCACATTGCTGGCGAAGGGAAGCGGTTCACCGTCGACCTCGTCGACCAGCACATCGATTGTGCCCGCGCTGTCCAGGCGCAACAGACCGTGGGCGAAGTCGCAGATCAGAATCGAGCCGTAGGCATCGGCATGCAGGCCCAGCGGTCGGCCGCCGGTGTTCGCCAGCCGCCGGACCGCGCCGTCGGCGGGGTCGATGCTGTAGATCGAACCGTCGTCGACGCCGACGACTACCCGGCCGTCTTCGGTGAGCACGATATCTTCCGGGCCCTTGCCGGGGAGTTCCAGCCGGGTAACCGGGGGGAGACGTGGGGCGCTGTGTGTCTCGTGCGCGCGAGGTGGGGCAGCGGGCGGTGTCCAGCGCTGCGGCTGCATTGTCGATCCAACGACCATGGCTCAGCGTAGCTCTGCGCCGAGGGGCAACCTGCCTGATCCGCGCAGCGAAAATGAACATGTCCATACGTAGATATGCGCATCTACGCATGAATGCGCCGATATTGCAAGGCTGCAAAGCCGCCCGGCTCCGCCGGCCGCCGCATAGGACGGGGAGGATGTCTGATCAGGAAGGTGCCCGGCCGGTCATGGATCACGCGGCAGACGTCGGTGCTGAGGGCGGCGTCCATGCGTGCGGCCGATCCGTCGATGCGCACGAGTTCGTTTGTGCGCCAGGTGCAGTCGGGCGTGGAGGTTCGGTGTGATTTCCAGGGGGAGGGGAGTCTCCACGTCAGTGAGCTTGCCGCGGGTGGGGAGTGGTCCTGGTACGCGGAGTCGATCGGCGTAGCTATCGGTATCTCGGAGATTTTCGGCCCTGGTAGGGAGGATCATTCTGGAGGCTGAATTGATCCATTGGATTATCGGGATATACGAATTTATGCATGAATTGTCCGTCTCGTTCACATGCCAAACTTGCGACCACTTCAAAAACCCGCAAAGACACCTCGAGGTGCACCGTGAGGCGGCATTGTTGGATGCCGCACTACACGCGATCTTGCTCGGTGGGCTGGCTCCGGACACCCGGGCCGGTGCGATCGCCGTCCCGTTCTCCACTGGTTCGGGGGAGCAGGTCGCCCTGCTCCCCGCACGTCATGGATTGACGGTGAACACGTGCCACAGCAGCGCGAGCGTCGCCAAGGTGAACAGGGGCGAAAGCACCCAGGTTTCGACCTTGTTCCCGGTGCGCTCGATCACCGGCACGCTGGTACGCAGCGAGAACGGCCAGAACAGTCGGCAGCCTTTATCGGTGAGGCAATCACCGAAGAGGTGTGCCAGCGCGCCGAGTCCGACAGCGAACGGCAGCCATGCCGGTTTATCGGTGATCCAGTGATCCATCGCGAACGTGCCCGCGACCGCGAGGATGACGACCGTGCCCCACGCCGCGATCCCGTCCCCGGAGGGGCACAGGTGCAGTGCCTTGACCGCCAGTGCGAGCAAGAAGAAGACCAGTCCGAGCGTGAAATATCGTCCGAGCCAATGCTCGCCCGCCCAAGTCCCGAACGCGACGGCGATGACGAAGGCGAACGAATGTGTGGCGTGCCGATGCCCGCCGGATATCCAGGAGATCAATCGGCACAGGTGATAGGAGATCGGACCGAGCACATGCGCGATCGTGCCGTTCGGGTGGTCCGCGTCGGGTAAGAGCGCGGCTCCGGCAGTCAGAAATGTCCCGAGTAATACCTCGACCGCGCCGAGATGCGCGTCACCACTTGGTAATACCGGATAGACCAACGCCGAAATGGGCAGCGTCGCCGCCGCTACCGACCAGGCGAAAGCGCCACTGGTCGCATGTGAATGTCCTAGCACCGCATGAAGGTTAGTTGACCACAAGCTATTTCAAACAAACGCCACTAACCCGATGGTGAAAACGTATCGGGTGGAGGGGATTGCACCGCGAGTGGCCAGACGTGGTCGGTGTGCCCGTTGTGCATGGAACATCTGGCGAACGGTCCCTTCGGATCGAAGAGCACGCTCATATGGCTGTCGGCGTGGTCGAGGAACCAGAGTGAAAGTCCCAGATCGCCGTTGCGCCGGTAGAGCTCCCAGGATCGCCAGAGCGCGTCCAGGCGGACGACGGCCTCGGCGTGCCGCCACCATTCGGGGCACCAGGCCAGGCCGTCGTCGGCCACTTTGCGCCGGTAGACCAGGGATAGGTAGTTCTCGACGAACTCCACTACCGATCCATAGACCTGTGTCCTCTGCTCTTTCATGGCGCCCCCCGAGACCGTGGCATTCCAAACAGCTTCGAGAGTAGTCACGAAATCTACTGAGGTCCTTGGTGAAGTCTTTGCATGCGGCTATCGGGAGCGCCGGGAGCGCGGATTCACGATGCGGTCCAGGGCGTGCAGGTCGGATTCCAGTGCGTAGAAGACGCGCAGCGCGCCGACGAACGCGAAAAGGCTGACGACGCACAGGATAACGATGGGCGTGATCACCGTCTGCTGCTCGGCGGCATCGAGATAGACCAGCCCGCCCACGACCCCGATCAGCGGCACCGATGCGGCGATGCCGAGATAGATCCGACTGCGTCGAGCCAGCTGCCGCAACCGGACCGCCTCATCGGGGGTGCCGGGCGCGGAGCCGAGCAGACCCGGGTAGTACCAGCGCAGGACGAAGAACGTGACGGGGAAGTAGGAGTACACGACGGCGACTGCGGCCGCGACGAGATGGGACGCGATCAGATTGATCGTGAATCCCGCGGACAGGTCCGCGGTGTAGTGCAGCTGGGCCAGGAAGATGACCAGGGATAACGCCCAGCCGGTGAAGGCGACCACGGCGATGCGGTCGCCACAGGCGAGGGTGTCGGCGCGCGCATGCGCCAATGTCTGGTCGTCGAATTGTTTGCCGCGCCGCAGTCCGTCGGGGACCAGGAACACCAGGCGGCACCAATACAGCAGCGCGAGAATGCCGATCGGGTAGCCGATCGCGCCGATGAGGGTCGCGAGATGTTGGAGTCGGGTGCTCGCGTCCGAGGTGAGCACATCATCGAGGAGCCGAGTGTTGTGCGCCCAGAGATACAGGCCGCCGAGGAGCTGCCCGAGCGCGCTGGACAGCGTCACTACCGGCATCGGACGCATCTTGAGCTTGGCGCGGATGCTGCGCGACGGTGGATCGACGAGGTCGCGGGCGGTGCGGTCGAGCGTCAGGTCGAGCTGGTTGGCCAGTTCGGCGCCGGTCGCGAAGCGGTCGGCGGGATCGGGGGATAGGCAGGTGAGCAGGGTGTGCTGTAGTACGGATGGGCAGTCCTGCGGTATCTCTTCGGCGAAGCTGGCAGGGATGGGTTGGCGGCGCAGTTCGATCATGCGCTCGACGGAGGTATCCGATTCACCGGCGCTGCGTTCGTCGTCGAAGGGGAGTCGTCCGGTGAGCAGTTCCCACAGCACGACCGCGAGTGCGTAGAGGTCACTGCGGGTGTCGAGGTCCGCGGCGGTGGTGGTCATCGTCGGGTGGCAGGCCTCTAGCTGTTCGGGGGACATGTACGCCAGCGAGCCGCCGAAGTAGGCGGCGGGGCTGGCACCCGGGATGTGGCGGCTGAAGCTGATGTTGAAGTCGGCGAGCTTGGGTTGGCCGTCGACGGTGAGCAGTACGTTGGCGGGTTTGATATCGCGGTGCAGGACGCCGGCGCGGTTGGCGTAGTCCAATGCCGAGGCGAGCCGACTGCCGAGCCACGCAACGGTTTCCGGCCACGTGAGGCGCGCGAGTTCGGCACGGGTGCCGGACGGTTGCGGTTCGAGTACCCCGCCGCTGGCGGCGGCCTCGTCGACGGCGTCGAGCAGTAGTCGGCCGGTTTTGCCCTCGACGCCGGTTCGGCGTAGTAACCGGAGCACGCCGAGCAGGGTGCCGCCGGGCACGTACTGCATGTACATCAGTTTCAGATGCTGGTCGGTGATATGGCGTTGATCGAAGACTCGCACGATGTGCTCGTGGTCGAGTTGGGCCAGCGTCTGGCCTTCACTGCCGCGATCGTGGGAGATCTTGACCGCGACGAGCCGCTGCATCGAGCGCTGCCGGGCCAGGAAGACCCGCCCGAACGCGCCCTGGCCGAGCAGTATCAACATATCGAAATCGTCAACTGTCGCACCGGGATTGATGGTGTCGAGGGTGGCGGTGGCGGCCGGATCGGTCAGTAGTGTGGTCCGGAAATGGTCGGCATCGAGCCGTTCGGCGATCCGCGCCATCTGCAGGGAGTATCGCTGCTCGTACTCGGTGAGATCCAGGTCTTGGTCGAGTTGGCGTCGCGCGCTGATCTCCTCGTAGATGAGATCGGGCGGCAGTGGGGCACTGTCGAGTTCGGGAAATTCCGCCCGGTAGTCGTCGAGGCGTTTGCTTGCCTGTTTGCGTATCGACCGGTGCTGCAGATCCACCTTGATCAATTCGATCAGCGCCGATCGCCGCAACGCTCCCTCGGCCGGCAGGTGCGCGGCCAGCTCCGGTGGTTCGCTCGCGGCATCCCAGGCGCCCGTGAACGCGGCCACCGCCTGTGCCAGCACAGCCCGGGTCGCCGTTACACGATCCCCACCGTTTTCCGGTGGTACAGCGCCGAGCTGCGTATTCATCGTCGGCTCACTCGATCGGAGTTGGTGTCCCGGACAGACCCGAGAATATTCGATTATCGACGTCCGCCGGTGATCTTCGCCAGCCGAATTCGATGTACCCTCTGCGACATTCGGCTGTGGGGCCGCGATTGTCGGTGGTTGGGCCTACGTTGGTCCTAGTTCGTTCGACCGGATGAGGAGATCTGGATGACCACGCTGTCGGATCGGCGCAATACCGCGTTGCTGGTGATCGACGTCCAGAACGGTGTCGTGGCCGAAGCGCACGATCGTGACGCGGTTGTCGCCAATATCGGCACGCTCGTCGAGAAGGCCCGGGAGGAGGCGGTTCCGGTCATCTGGGTGCAGCATTCGGATGAGGAACTGGTGCCGGGTAGTGCGGTGTGGGAGTACGTGCCGGAGTTGGTGCGCGGGGAGTCGGAACCGTTGGTGCACAAGCGGTTCGGCGATTCCTTCGAGGACACCGGGCTGTCGGAGGTGCTGGCGAAGGCCGGTGTCGGACGTCTGGTGGTGACCGGTGCCGAGACCGATGCCTGTGTCCGGTCCACGATCCATGGCGCTTTCGCGCGTGGGTACGACGTGACCCTCGTCAGTGACGGTCATACGACGTTCGATAAGAGCGAGTGGGGCGCACCGCCGCCGGAGCAGGTCATCGCGCATACGAATCTTTATTGGCGGTATCAGACCGCGCCCGGACGCACGGCGGCCGTGGCGGCGACCAAGGATGTGTCGTTCCTGGACTGAGGAACGCACGACGCCCCGCGAACCGGGTCGGTTCGCGGGGCGTCGCATGAGGTGATCAGGCCAGGTCGAACCGGTCCAGGTTCGATACCTTGGTCCACGCGGCGGCGAAGTCCTCGACGAACTTCTGCTTCGCGTCATCGGTCGCGTAGACCTCGGCGAGCGCGCGCAGCTGCGAGTTCGATCCGAAGACCAGATCGACGCGGCTGCCGGTCCACTTGACCGCACCGGTGCTGCGGTCCTTGCCCTCGTAGGTGCCTTCGTCGCCCGACGGCTCCCACTGCGTGCCCATATCGAGCAGGTTCACGAAGTAGTCGTTGGTCAACGACCCGGGGTTGTCGGTGAGGACGCCCAGCGGCGACTGCTTGTAGTTCGCGCCGAGCACACGCAGGCCACCGACGAGGACCGTCAGCTCCGGAGCGCTGAGGGTCAGCAGGTTCGCCTTGTCGATCAGCAGGTACTCGGCGGGGAGGCGGCTGCCCTTGCCGAGGTAGTTGCGGAACCCGTCGGCGGTCGGCTCGAGTGCGGAGAAGGACTCCACATCGGTCTGCTCCTGCGTGGCGTCGGTGCGGCCCGGCGTGAACGGTACCGCGATGTCGTATCCGGCATTCTTGGCGGCCTGTTCGACCGCCGCGGCACCGCCGAGTACAACGAGATCGGCGAACGACACCTTCGTGTTGCCGGTCTGGGCGGAGTTGAAGGACTCCTGGATCCCTTCGAGCGTGCGCACCACTTGGGCGAGCTCGTCGGGCTCGTTGACCTCCCAACCACTTTGCGGTTGCAGGCGAAGACGTCCACCGTTGGCGCCACCACGCTTGTCGCTGCCGCGGAACGACGACGCCGCCGCCCACGCGGTCGAAACCAGCTGTGCGACAGTCAGACCCGAGGACAGGATCTGGCTCTTCAGTGCGGCGATATCGGCCGCACCGATGAGGTCGTTGGTCACGGCGGGGACCGGGTCCTGCCACAGCAGGGTCTCCTGGGGCACCTCCGGTCCGAGGTAGCGGACCTTGGGGCCCATATCGCGGTGGGTCAGCTTGTACCACGCCTTGCCGAATGCCTCGGTGAGCTCCTCGGGGTGCTCGAGCCAGCGACGGGTGATCTGCTCGTAGATCGGGTCGACGCGCAGCGAGAGGTCCGTGGTCAGCATGACCGGCGGGTGGCTCTTCGACGAGTCGTGGGCATCGGCCACGGTGCCGGCCCCGGCGCCGTCCTTGGGGATGTACTGCCAGGCGCCAGCGGGGCTCTTGGTCTTCTCCCACTCGTAGCCGTACAGGGTCTCGAGGAAGCTGTTGTCCCACGTGGTGGGGGTGGGCGTCCAGGTGCCCTCGAGGCCACTGGTGATCGCGTCCTTGCCGACGCCGGTGCCGAAGGCGCTCTTCCAGCCAAGGCCCTGCTCTTCGAGCGGGGCGGCCTCGGGCTCGGGGCCGACGAGGTCGGCGTCGCCGGCGCCGTGGGTCTTGCCGAAGGTGTGGCCGCCGACGATGAGCGCGGCGGTCTCCTCGTCGTTCATGGCCATGCGGCGGAACGTCTCGCGGATGTCGACGGCGGCGAGCTGCGGATCCGGATTGCCGTTGGGGCCCTCCGGGTTCACGTAGATCAGACCCATCTGGACCGCGGCGAGCGGGTTCTCCAGGTCGCGGCTACCGGTGTAGCGCTCGTCGCCGAGCCAGGTCTGCTCGGGACCCCAGTAGACGTCCTCTTCGGGCTCCCACTGGTCGACGCGACCGCCGCCGAAGCCGAAGGTGGGGAAGCCCATCGACTCCAACGCGACGTTGCCCGCGTAGACGATCAGGTCGGCCCAGGACAGCTTCTTGCCGTACTTCTGCTTGACCGGCCACAGCAGGCGACGGGCCTTGTCGAGGCTCGCGTTGTCGGGCCAGCTGTTGAGCGGCGCGAACCGCTGCATACCGGCGCCGGCTCCGCCGCGGCCATCGTTGATGCGGTAGGTGCCTGCGGCGTGCCAGGCCATCCGGATGAACAACGGGCCGTAGTGGCCGTAGTCGGCGGGCCACCAGTCCTGCGAGGTGGTCATGACCTCTTCGATGTCCTGCTTTACGGCAGCGAGGTCGAGGGTCTTGAATTCCGCGGCGTAGTTGTAGTCCTCGCTGAACGGGTTGGCCACGGCCGGATTCTTCTGCAGGATCTTCAGGTTGAGCTGGTTGGGCCACCAGTCGCGGTTGCTGCCGCCCTCGGTCGGGTACTTGAGTCGACCGGATGTTACGGGGCAACCACCGGCGGCGGGTTCCGTATTGGCCTCTCCAATGGGCGGGTGTACCTCAGACACGGCAAATTCCTTTCGGGGGAGTGAGTGAATCGGGCTGTGATTACGGGTGTGGTAGCGACGTCTGTAGTGCCGAGCAGTCGGCGCACAGACCCCAGTAAATGACCTCGGCCTCGTCCAGGGCGAAACCGTTGGTGTCCGAGGCGGTGAGGCAGGGTGCTTCGCCGACGGCGCAGTCGACGTCGGCGATGACGCCGCATGACCGGCAGACGACGTGGTGGTGGTTGTCTCCGACGCGGGTTTCGTAGCGTGCGACCGAACCCATGGGCTGGATGCGTCGGAGCAGGCCCGCGCCGGTCAGTGCGCGTAGTACGTCGTATACGGCCTGATGGGATACCGCGCCGAGCGATTCGCGCACGTGACCGAGGATCGAGTCCGTATCGGAGTGGGGATGGTTGTGCACCGCGGTCAGCACCGCGACTCGTGGTGCTGTCACACGTAGCGAAGCCCCGCGCAGCATGCGCTCGAATTCCGAGTTCGTGGACACGTTCTAAAGTATGAACCATTCAAGTATCGGGCGCGAGTGGTTTGGCCAACTTTTTTCTGAACATGCGGCGACCTGACCATGCCGGGTCTTCGGTGACAGCACGGCTCGCGGGAGGTCAGGGCTGCGGGCGGCTGTATGCGTCGCGGTGATCAGGGGAGTGTCGAGCGAGTGATGCAGTGAGGGCGCGGTGGGGTCGCTGGGTGGGCGGTCGCGCCCGCGGGCACTGAGGCGGCTACGAAGCTTTAGTTGACATAATGTTGATTATCGGCGTTACAACGGAGGTGCTGGGAGTGGGTGGCTCTACCTGTATGACGTTGGTATGTACCAGGTTTCGGGCTTCGGCTCGCTGAGTGCTGGCCTGCTACCCGTGTACTGTGCGCGGAAATGTGCGTTCCGTTTGCGTGGTCATCCCCTTGGCCCACGATTTGTCCGATGGAAATATTCCGGTGAAACTCGAATCTTGGCGGATAAACGTTGGATCGGCTCGAGGTCTGTTTCAAGGCCGTTGACCTCGACTCCCCCTCCGTATATCGGACACCCTCAAAACGTCACTGTGACGTTTTGAGGGTGTCCGATATACCAAGCTTTTCATCCAACTCCATAAGGGAATCCCTTCCGGTCGGTACTCTTTATGGATACAGACGGTGCTGATCAGCGTTTTTCTGGACATCACTCCACGAGTGATGTGGCCATCGCACGTCGGCTCGAACACCGAACCCGAACCCCGAACCGCGGTATCGCCGGCGGCGGGAGTGTCCATTGCGGTCGTAACGGCCGCGAGTGTCGGCGCGCGCACGGCATGAGGTCCGGAATCCCGGACGACAGGATGACAACGGTGAACGAACAGCTCTCGCAGCTGGAGGTGGATGGTGGCCAAGAAATTCGAGGGACATATCGCGCTCGATATCCGTGATTCGGTACCCAACTGGGGGCCTTACGCGGAGCCGACGGCGCCGCAGGGCGCGCCGAATGTGCTGTATCTGGTGTGGGACGACATCGGGATCGCTACCTGGGACTGTTACGGCGGTCTGGTCGATATGCCGAATATGAAACGCATCGCCGATCGTGGTGTCCGGTTCACGCAGTTTCACACCACCGCACTGTGTTCACCGAGCCGCGCCTCCTTGCTGACCGGCCGGAATGCGACCTCGGTCGGTATGGCGACCATCGAGGAATTCACCGATGGATTTCCGGGGATGTGCGGGCGTATACCGGCTGAAACCGCGTTGTGCTCGGAGGTGCTCGCCGAGCGAGGCTGGAACACCTACGCCGTCGGCAAATGGCATATGACGCCGCTGGAGGAGGAGAATCTGGCTGCCTCGAAGCGACATTGGCCGCTGGGGCGTGGGTTCGAACGGTTCTACGGTTTCCTGGGCGGAGAGGCCGACCAGTGGTATCCGAATCTGGTGTACGACAACCATCCGGTCTCGCAGCCGTCCGCACCGGAAGATGGATATCACCTGTCGAAGGATCTGGCCGACAAGTCGATCGAGTTCATTCGCGACGCGAAGATGATCGCCCCCAACAAGCCCTGGTTCATGTACCTGTGCCCGGGGTGCGGGCATGCTCCGCACCACGTGGCCCAGGAATGGGCCGACAAGTATCGCGGCCGGTTCGACATGGGCTATGAGAAGTATCGCGAGATCGTGCTGGAGAACCAGAAGCGCATGGGTCTGGTGCCGGAGAACACCGAATTGTCGCCCATGAACCCGTATTCCAATGCCACCAGTGCGGACGGCAAACCGTGGCCGGCGCAGGACACGGTGCGCGCGTGGGATTCGCTGTCGGAGGACGAGAAGCGGCTGTTCCGACGGCAGGCAGAGGTGTTCGCCGGATACCTGTCCTACACCGACGCGCAGATCGGCCGACTGCTGGACTACCTCGAGGAAAGCGGCCAACTGGACAACACCATTATCGTCACCTTCTCGGACAACGGTGCCAGCGGCGAGGGCGGTCCGAATGGTTCGGTGAACGAGATGAAGTTCTTCAACGGCTACATCGACACGATCGAGGAGAGTTTGGCGAAGCTCGACGAGCTGGGTTCGCCGACCACCTACAACCATTACAGCATTGGCTGGGCGATGGCGTTCAACACCCCGTACAAGCTGTACAAGCGGTATGCCTCGCACGAAGGCGGCATCGCCGACCCGTGCGTCATGTCGTGGCCCGCCGGGATGGCGGCGCGCGGGGAGGTGCGCAACCAATACCTCAGTGTCTGCGATATCACCCCCACTGTCTACGAACTGCTCGGCATCACTCCCCCGGACAGGGTGAAGAATGTGGAGCAGCGTCCCTTGGAAGGCGTCAGTTTCCGGGCGCTGCTCGATGACGCGAACGCGGACACCGGCAAGGACACGCAGTTCTATTCGATGCTGGGCACGCGCGGCATCTGGCATCGCGGGTGGTTCGCCGACACCGTTCACGCGGCCTGCCCGTCCGGCTGGGGACATTTCGACAAAGATCGCTGGGAACTGTTCCATATCGAGCAGGACCGCAGCCAGATGCACGACCTGGCCGATACTCATCCCGAGAAGCTGGAGGAGATGAAGGCGCTGTGGTTCTCGGAGGCCGCGAAGTACAACGGAATGCCGCTCAACGACCTCGACATCGTCTCCGCCTTGACCCGCTACCGCCCGACATACGCCACCGATCGGGACAACTACGTCTACTACCCGGGCAGCACGGAGGTGGGACCGGGCGCGGCGCTGGAGATTCATGGGCGTTCGTTCGCGCTACTCGCCGAGACGACGATCACCAGCCCGGATGCGCAGGGAGTGCTTTTCGCCCATGGCGGACGTCTTGGTGGGCACACCCTGTTCCTCCAGGACGGGCGCCTGTACTACATCTACAACTTCCTCGGTGACGAAGAACAGACCATCGTCTCCGACCGCCCGGTACCGCTCGGCGATCATATTCTCGGGGTTCGGTACGAACGGCACGGCACCCGTGCCGACAATTTCACGCCTACCGGCGAGGCCATCTTGTACATCGACGAAAACGCGGTGGGCTCACTCGACAACATGCGGACCCAGCCCGTCACCTTCTCCGGTGTGGGGGAAGGAGTCTGTGTGGGCCGGGACAGCGGTCAGTCCGTTTCCGCGCGCTACCGGTCGCCGTTTCCCTTTACCGGGGGAACGATGCGCCAGGTCGTCGCGGATGTGACCGGGAAACCGTACGAGGACCTGGAAATGGCGGCGGCCGCGGCATTTTCGCGCGATTGAGGCGACCGTCCATGCGCGATTGAGGCGACCGTCCATGGCTACCGCGATCCGCGCCGATGTGCGGCGTGGCATGGTCCGGATATCCGGCGGCGATTTCGCGATCGGATCGGAGGCGTTCTTCCCGGAAGAACGGCCGGTGCATCGGGTGCGGGTCGTTTCGTTCTGGATCGACCCGCACCCGGTGACCAACGCGGCGTTCCGGCGCTTCGTGAAGCAGATCGGATACGTCACGCTCGCCGAACGTCTGCTCGCGGCCGAGGATTAACCGGGCGCGGAGCCGGAGAACCTGGTACCTGGTGGGCTGGTGTTCCGGCCCACCAGGCAACCGGTGCCGTTGGACGATTGGCGGCGCTGGTGGTGCCCTGCCCCAGGGGCGAACTGAAGAAGTCCGCGAGGCCCTGTAACCGCACCAGCGCCGCGACGAGGTAGAGCGCTCCCGCCATGATCGACAACAGCGCTGCCAGCATCGCGGCACGGCCCGGATCGCCCCCGGCCGGACCACGCACCGCCTTGAACGTCAGGACCGCCAATGTGGCGGAGGGGCCAACGGCGATGTGCCGGGTGGAGGTCACGAGACTGAACAGAGCCGCCGCACCGACCGCGGTGTACAGGCCCGTAACCGGTTGCAGTCCGGCAACGGCGCCATATGCCAGCCCCTGCGGTACAAGGGTCGCCGCGGCCACCAGATCTTCCCGCAGCGAATGTGCGGAGTAGTCGTGCGGCTGACCTGCGGGCGGCAGTAATTCCGTCAACGCGCGCCGACCTCTGCACACCCTTGAAATCATGAACCCGCTCGCATCGTTTGCGAATAATTGATTTCGAAACTAATTGCATGACCGGCAACGATCGAATTCCCCTATGAAACGCGGATAATGGCTGGAGAATTCTTTGTCCATGACACATGGTTGACCGAGAGGAGGCAGCCCAGACGCTGGGTGGCGAACGAGGCCGAATTCATTCAACGGCCCGGCGAGCCCGAGACGCCTGTTCTCTTTCCCGATCATCCGCGTCCGCGATGGCTCTCGCGCGCGATGAGCACCGCTGGTGGCGCGAGGGACTCCCCCGGGCGCGGCGATCTCAGATGCAGAAGCTGAGGACTATGAACCCGAGCGGGACGCTGAGGCAGATTGCCACCGAACCCGCAGGAGTGGGCGCAGGTGCCGCAGCGGGCGACGGCGATGGCGCAGCGGCAGACGCCGATGGAGCGGCAAATGTACAGACTGACAGGGAGATGAGGATTGCGGCGAGCGCCGCGGCAAACTTGGTAGCCATTGTAATATTCCTTGCTTATTGGGTGTGACGGCCGATAAGTGATGACTCCCTCCGTAAAATGCGGCGACTGTCGGTACAGATTTTCCGCTGGTGTCGCGACCGAGACAAGTGCATATAGTCACTTCGGGAAGCGGCGCGGTGGAATAGTTCGAAATAAAGTACCTCGGGGTTAATAGTAACCCGAATCGGTGATATCCGATATCGTCGCAGTGCCCAGCCCGAACCGAAGGCGCCGAAATACCCTCAATCGGTTAGGTCTGGATCGGTTCTCAGGTCTGGGCCTGTTATGGGGCCAGTGGTTGGGGATTGGCTCTGTTTCGAGGGGCCAGTTGTCGCCATGCTGGGTTGATGTTGGTTCGGCGGTTGGTGGCGCTCTATGTCGGGTTGTGGTTGTACGGGTTTTCGATGGCGGTGATGATTCGGGCGGGGCTCGGGTTGGATCCATGGGATGTGTTTCATCAAGGAGTGGCTGGGCAGGTGCCGATCAGTTTCGGTGCGGTGACGGCGGTGACCGGCGTCGCGGTGCTGTTGGCGTGGATTCCGTTGCGGCAGTGGCCCGGTCTGGGGACGGTGAGCAATGTCGTGGTGATCGGGGTGTCGGTCGATGTCGGGTTGTGGATGTTGCCGGCATGGGATTCGCTGCCGATCCGTATCGGCGCCATGGGAGCCGCAGTGGTGTTGAATGCGGTGGCCACGGTGCTGTACATCGGTGCGGGTATGGGGCCGGGGCCGCGGGATGGACTGATGACTGGACTGGTTCGGCGGACCGGGTGGTCGGTGCGGTTGGTGCGGACCGGGATCGAGGTGTCGGTGTTGACGACCGGATGGCTGTTGGGTGGCAGTGTCGGTGTCGGAACGGTGGTGTACGCGTTCGGGATCGGGCCATTGATCCAGTTGCTGATTCCATTTGCGAATCGGTATCTTCCGGGATTTCAGGCAGATCGAAAGATTGAACCCGACGCGGTCCCCGTGGCGCCGTGAGTTCGCGGCGGCGCCTTGGTGACGCACTCGAATTGCCTTGAATGGCAAGCGGATACCGCGAAACCCACTCCCCTCACCCTCCGGCTACCTCGCCGTAAATCGTCACAGTGACAGTTTGTGGCGGGGTCGGTCCGCGCTCGGATGGCCGAAAATGTTGATTTTGTGGCCGCGGCGCTCTCTCGGCAACCGGGTCGCCGTTCCTACAGTTGTCGACATGACTCGCACTCCGTCTGTGCTCATCGTCGGCGCCGGCTTCGGCGGTCTCGCGGCCGCGCTCGAGCTGAAGCGTCGCGGTTACGACGAGTTCACGATCATCGACAAGGCCGACGGGCTCGGCGGCGTCTGGCGGGACAACACCTATCCGGGCGCCGCCTGTGACGCGCCGTCGGATCTGTATTCGTTCTCCTTCGCCCCGAACGCGCACTGGCCCAAGCGATTCGCCGAGCAACCCGACATCCTCGGATACATGCGTGATATCGCGCGGCGCCACGACCTGGACAAGCACATGCGGTTCGGTGTGGAGGTCGCCGCGGCGGATTTCGATGCCGACCGTGGGGTGTGGCAGGTGCGCACGACCACCGATGAGGTCCTCGAAGCGGAGGTGTTCGTACCCGCCGTCGGTCAGCTGTCGCGTCCGGTGTGGCCCAGCATCGCGGGCATGGATTCGTTCACCGGGGCTGGCTTCCATTCAGCGCGGTGGGATCACGATGTCGAGCTGACCGGCAAGCGCGTCGCGATCATCGGTACCGGCGCGAGCGCCATCCAGATCATTCCGGCGATTCAGCCGAAGGTCGGGCAGTTGACGGTCTTTCAGCGGTCAGCGCCGTGGATCATCCCGAAGATCGAGAGCTATTACGCCCCACCGAAACTCAACGCGCTGGACAAACTGTCCCTCGCGACGAAGTTCCCGCTGATCCAGCGCGCGGAGCGGTTCGGCTGGTATTCGTTCTACGAGTTGGTGACCTCCGGGTTGGAGGGCAATGGGCGCATTGCCGACATCCTCTCCGGGTGGGCGAACCGGCATCGTGCGGCGCAGATCTCCGATCCCGAGTTGCTGGCGAAGATGACGCCGGACTACGCGGCGGGGTGTAAGCGCGGCCTGATGGCCAGCAACTACTATCCGGCGGTCTCGCAACCGAATGTGCAGGTGGAGACCTCGCGCATCGCCGAGATCACGCCGACCGGGGTGCGTACCGAGGACGGCGCGCTGTACGAGGTCGATGTGATCGTCTACTGCACCGGCTTCAAGGCCACGGAGTTCTTGGCGCCGATGGCGATTCGTGGAATCGGCGGTAAGGAGCTGCGCGAGGTGTGGTCCGACGGTGCGCGCGCGTACCAGGGCTTGACCGTGCCGTACTTCCCCAACATGTTCATCATGTACGGGCCGAATACCAATCTCGGTGCGGGTTCGATCATCTACATGCACGAGCGCCAGGCCCGCTATCTGCGTCAGGCCATCGAGCATCTGTGTGGCAGCGACGGTTATCTCGCGGTGAAGCCGGAGGTGGAGGCGCGCTTCGACGAGGAAATCCAGGGGCGGCTCGAACATACGGTGTGGACGAAGTGCACCAGCTGGTATCGGGAGGCCAGCGGTCGAGTGTCGACGAACTGGCCGGGGCGGATGAGTGAGTACGACAAGCGCACACATTTCGATGCCCGTGACTACGACCTGGTTCGCACCGGAAGGTAATGCATGACGCACTATGACGTGCTGGTGATCGGTTCGGGCTTCGGCGGCAGTGTCACCGCGCTGCGGTTGACCGAGAAGGGTTACCGGGTCGGTGTGCTGGAGACCGGCCGCCGTTTCGCCGATGACGAGTTCGCCGAGAACTCCTGGCATCTGAAGGAGTATCTGTGGGCGCCGAAGTTGGGTTGCTTCGGTATTCAGCGGATGACGTTGCTGAACGACACCTTCGTCATGAGCGGTTCCGGTGTCGGCGGTGGTTCGCTGGTGTACGCGAATACGTTGTACGAGGCGCCGGATACCTTCTATGGCGATAAGCAGTGGGCGCACATCACCGATTGGAAGTCCGAGCTCGCGCCGCACTACGACCAGGCGATGCGGATGCTGGGTGTCACGACGAATCCTGCGACGACGCCATCGGATCGGGTGTTGCGCGAGGTCGCCGATGATATGGGTATCGGCGACACCTACCGTCGCACGCCGGTCGGAGTGTTGTTCGCGGACAAGGAGACTCGGCCCGGCGCCGAGGTCGCGGATCCGTTCTTCGGTGGTGTCGGACCGCGGCGACGGTCGTGCACCCACTGTGGCGAATGTATGACCGGGTGTCGGCACGGGGCGAAGAACACACTGGTGAAGAATTACTTGTATCTGGCGGAAAAAGCGGGAGCCACGGTGCATCCGCTGACCACCGCCGTGACGGTGCGGCCACTGACCGGCGGCGGATATGCGGTCGATACCGTGCGCACCGGGCGTTGGCTGCGCAAGGCACGCCAGAGGTTCACCGCCGAGCAGGTGGTGTTCTCGGCTGCGGCTCTCGGCACTCAACAGTTGCTGCACAATCTGCGGGATCGTGGTGTGCTGCCGAAGATTTCGCCGCGGCTGGGGCATCTGGCGCGGACGAATTCGGAGGCGGTGCTGGCAGCCCGATCGCGGGACCAGGATTCGGATTTCACGAAGGGGGTCGCGATCACCTCGTCGATCCACCCGAACGCACACACCCATGTCGAGCCGGTGCGCTACGGCAAGAACAGTAATTTCATGGGTCTGCTGACGACGGTGCTCGTCGATGGACAGGAGGGTAAGCGGCGCTGGATGCTCGGTGCGCGTGAGTTGGTGCGGCATCGGCGGGATCTGGTGCGGATGCACAATCCGGCGCACTGGTCCGAGCGGATGATCGGGCTGCTGGTCATGCAGAATCTGGACAACTCGATCATCACCTACAACAAGCGCGGGGTGTTCGGCCGGCGGATGTCCACCAAACCCGGTGCGGGGCAAGCGCCGCCGGCGTGGATTCCGGAGGGCAACGAGGTCGCCCGGCGGGTCGCCGAGAAGATCAACGGTATTCCGCAGGGGTCCTGGACCGAGATGGTGAACATCCCGATCACCGGGCATTTCATCGGTGGCTGCGCGATCGGCGACTCCCCCGACACCGGCGTCGTCGATCCGTATCAGCGGCTCTATGGCTACGAGGGCCTGCACATCGTGGACGGTTCGGCGATCTCGGCGAATCTCGGCGTGAACCCGTCGTTGACCATTACCGCCCAGGCCGAGCGCGCGATGTCGTTGTGGCCGAACAAGGGTGAACAAGACCAGCGGCCGCCGCTGGGCGCGCCGTATCGGCGCATCGATGCTGTCGCGCCGAAGAACCCGATTGTTCCGGCCGCCGCGCCCGCCGCGCTACGGTTGCCGATCACACCGGTGTGACGCGGTCTCGGCAGTCGTGGCCCGTTGCGCATACCCAGTGACTCCCTCGCAGAGGTTGGGCGCCCGTTGCGAAACGTGTACCCGCCGACATGATCCCGCTACGCTGAGACGGTAACTCTCTCAATGTTGTGGAGGAACACCCATGAGCACAGCGTCGGGTGGGCGTGCTACCACCATCGCTCGGCAATGCACATTGTGTGAGGCGCACTGCGGGATTCTGGTGACCGTCGACGGGGATCAGGTCACGCGGATCGAGGGCAATCCGGATGATGTGCTGTCGCAGGGATATATCTGCCCGAAGGCGACGGCGATGGGTGGGCTGCACCATGATCCGGATCGGTTGCGCACGCCGGTGCGGCGCGTCGGTGACCGGTTCGAGCCGATCGGGTGGGACGAGGCGTTCGGCGAGATCGGGAAGCGGCTGCGGCAGGTGCGCGGCGAGCACGGGCCCAGCGCGATCGGGATGTACCTGGGTAATCCGGCGGCGCACAGCTCTTCGGTGATCTACGGCGGGCTGTTGCGTGCGGTGTTGTTGACGCGCAACTTCTTCTCGGCGTCGTCGATCGATCAGCTTCCGCAGGAGTTCGTGGCATGGCGGATGTTCGGGTCGAATGTGTTGATGCCGGTTGCCGATATCGATCGGACCGATCGACTGGTGATCATGGGCGCCAATCCGGCGGTGTCGAACGGGTCGGTGACCACGATGCCCAATGCGAAGCAGCGCATTCGGGAGGTACGCAAGCGCGGCAAGGTGGTCGTGATCGATCCGCGGCGCACCGAGACGGCGCGGCTGGCCGACGAGCATGTGGCCATCGCGCCCGGCGGTGATGTGTATCTGCTACTGGCCATGTTGCAGGTGCTGATCAGCGAAAACCTGTGTGACGAGCCCAAGATCCGGACGCAGTGCACGGGCTGGGACGAGTTGCGGGCACTGGTCGCCGAGGTCACTCCGGAAGTGGTCGCGCCGTTGGCCGGTGTCGACGCGGAGACGATTCGGCGGCTGGCGCGCGAGCACGCGGCGGCGGATTCCGCGTTGTTGTATGCCCGGATCGGGGTATGTCAGCAGGTGACGGGCACGCTGACGCATTGGCTGGTCAACACCATCAACGCGGTGACCGGCAATCTGGATCGGGCGGGCGGGCAGATGTTCGCGACACCGCCGATCGATGCGGCGCGGTTCATCAAGTACCTGCCGATGGGGCACGGGGCGTGGACGGATCGGTCCGGGGTCCACAAGTCGTTCCGTTCGGAGTTGCCGGTCGCGGTGCTGGCCGATGAAATTCTGACCCCGGGGCCAGGTCAGATTCGCGCGATGATCACCTACGCCGGGAATCCGGTGCTGTCGACACCACAGCGCGGCACACTCGACGCGGCGCTGGAGTCGTTGGATTTCTATGTGGCCGTGGACATGTACGTCACCGAGACGACACGGCACGCGGATATCATCCTGCCGCCGATCTCCCCGCTGGAGCGCGAGGATGTGAACATTCTTTTCCCGCTGTTCAGTGTGCGGAACAATCTGCGCTACGACGCGCGGGTCTTCGAACCACCGGCCGACGGACTCGAGGACTGGCAGATCATGGCGCGGATCATCACCGAGCTGGTGCCGGTGCCCGCGCGCCGGTTCACCACTCGCGCGCTCAATGCCGTGCTTGCGCAATTCAGTCCGATGCGGTTGGCGACGCTCGGCGTGGCCACCGGTCCCTACGGTGTGCTGCGGCGCGGGCGCAAAGGATTGACCGTCGCGAAGGTGCGTGCCGCGGCCGGGGGTGTCGATCTCGGTCCGCTGCAACCGCGCTTGCGTGCGCTGATCGGGACGAAGGACCGCAAGGTACACCTCGCGCCCGACGATTTCGTCACGGCCGCACGGGAATTGCTCGACGACGCACGCCGCGGCAAGGCGGTGACCACACCCGCCGAGGGCTACGACCTCAAACTCATCGGCCGCCGCCACCTGCGTAGCAACAACTCCTGGCTGCACAACGTCCCGTCGATGGTGAAAGGCCGCGACCGCTGTACCGCCCTCATGCATCCCAGCGACGCCACCGCACGCGCCCTCATCGACGGCACACCGGTCGCGGTCACCTCCCGCACCGGCTCGATCGTGGTGACCCTCGAGGTCAGCGACGACATCCGCCCCGGCACCATCGCCATCCCGCACGGCTGGGGCCACCGTGAACCCGGTGTCGGCTGGCAGGTAGCCGCCGCCCTGCCCGGCGCGAATGTGAATCTGCTGCACGACCCAGCACTCACCGACACCCTCTCCGGCAATGCCGCGGTCAACAACACCTGGGTCACGGTGACTCCGGCGCCCTCGGCGGTTCCGTCCACGTCGGCGGATCTCGATCATCAGCCCGCACCGACCCGGTAGCCCCCAGCAACGGGCAGGACGCGATCGGCAGTTTCCACGCCGCCTAGACCCGGTCGAACGCGACGGCCTGCCCCGCGTCGCGTGGGAAGTGCTGCCGGCCGAGGTCATCGGCGCCGCTGCACACTGGAGTCGACGATCCCAGCGTCGGAGCGAGCCGGATCTGGGTGCATGCTGTACGTCGTTGCCAAGAGCAGCCATTCGGCTTGAGCGCCCATGTGCGGTGCTATCGCGACTGGACGGTGACCCGGTAGCCGAGGCGTACTTCGTGGGCGGGGTGGGCGGCGGCGGTGAGGTGCAGCCAGCGGTGCAGGACGTCGCGTGGGTCGGGAACGTATGCGACTTGCGCGTGGACGACGCCGAACGGAAAGTCGCCGGATGCGGCGGTCATCAGGTGCATTTCCGCCCAGAGCCGGGGTTCGGGTGCACCCGCTTCGATGGGACGGGTGTTGGGGAGGAAGAAGCCGAACTGTTCGGCGGGGGCTCCGGCAGTCTGGCTGAGCATGCCGGTCACGAATAGTCGCACGGTTCCGGTGTGCACCACGCATTCCGGCGTCAGGTGCAGGGGCGGGGCAGGTTGCAGCTCGAGCTGGAACGCCATGCGCAGACTCTACGCGCTCCTGCCGTCCTTGCTCGAAAAGCACTGGAGCACCGCGAATTTCACCGGTCCGATCGGGAGATCCCGGCCCAGCGACCAGCGATCCGCCGCATACAGCACACCCCAACGGCCGCCGCACTGTGGCCAAGGCATACACCACGGACGAGAAGTCGGCCCGGCAGCTGGTAGCCGCGCAATATGCGTCACTGGTGAAGACGCGACAAGCGTTGTGGCGTGCGGCGGCACCCGGTGCGGTAGTCGCCGGAAAGTCCTCGACGAAGACGATGCAGGCCCGGATGCAGGGGTAGATCGTGGACCGCCTCGACAACGCCATCATCACCCACATCCCGGAACTCGCCGACCGCGGCATCCGCTGCCCGCGCGCGCTGGACCGGTGTGTGTCTGCGCCCCGATGGCACCGCGTGAGCCGCCGCGGCGGTGTTACGCCTCACGCAACGGTTCGATGCGGGCGGGAACGTGTTTGTGCCACGGCGTGCCCGCGATGGCGTCACGCCAGGTGGCGTCGGTGAGTTCGTTGGCGGCTACACCGGTTCTGGTGCCATCGGGCAGGTCGAGGCCCAGACCGTTGGGCAGGGAGGCGTGTCCGGGTTGCATGCGGTCGTTGATTTCCACGGCGGCGACGGCGGTACCGCGGCGAGTAGTGATGCGGGCGTGGTCGCCGGTGGTGAGGCCGAGCGATACCGCGTCGTCGGGGTTGAGCCGCAGCGCCCCGTCCGGGTCGCGGCGGCGCCAGGTGTTGTCGCGGAAGATCGTGTTGGCGGTGAAGGAGCGGCGTTCCCCGGCGGCCAGGACGAACGGGAACTCAGGACTGGTGTGCGCCGCCGGGGTGTCGGGGAGGTCGCGTAGCGCGTGCAGTAATTCCGGGATTGCCAACGGGATTCGGGCCTGCGGGAGGTAGCTCCAGGCGTCCGGATAGTCGTCGACGGTGAAGGTGACTCCGGAGCCGCCCGCGAGGATGGCGTCGAACAGGGCGTCCGCGTCGCGGTGACCCGCGCGGCGCATCGCGGCGGGGTGGACCTTGGCGACGCGTTGCGCGAGCGCCCACAGCACGGCGGCCGAACGCGCGCCATCGGGCAGCGTCGGGCCGAGGGTTTCGTAGAGCAGATACGGGGCCGCGCCGCCGGTCTTCTTGTCCAGCGCCAGCATTGCGGCGAACGCCCAGGTGTAGGGGCGGCGGCCGAGTTTCGCGGCGGTACGCAACACCGCGAGCTTGCCGCGGCCGACAGTACCGAGTTCGCGGATCAGGCGGGCATAGATCTCTGGTTCGGGCAGGGTGCCGGGCAGCGGATCCAGGACGGGGGCGCGTAGATGAAAAGTGTTGTGTGGGAACTCCAGATTGAAGAAGGTCGCCTCCCACTTCTCGAACTGGCTGGCCGCGGGCAGTACATAGTCGGCATGCCGGGCGGTTTCGGTGAGCGCGACATCGATGACCACGACCAACTCCAACGCGTCCAATGCCGCGCGGAAGGTCGTCGAATCGGCCAGCGAATGCGCGGGATTGGCGGATTCGATGATCATCGCGCGGAACCGGTCCGGATGGTCGGTCAGGATCTCTTCGGCGATCGAGTTGCACGGCACCATACCGCCGAGGATCGGTGCCGCGGTGACCGGACTGCGTTTGATGTCGCGGCTATAACCCGCCAACGGTGCCATCCACGAATGCGGTTGCATGGCACCGGGTTTGGCGAAATTCCCGGTGAGCAGCCAGAGCAGTTTGTTCAGGTAGGAGATCAAGGTGCTGTTCGGGCTCTGCTGCACGCCCAGATCCTCGTAGGTGGCGACGCTGCTCGCGGTGCCGATGCGGTGGGCGGCGGTGCGCAGGAGTTCGGCCGGGACACCGCAGATTTCGGCATAGGCGGCGATATCGACAGTGCGCAGCACGGTGGTGACGGTGTCGACCTGGTCGACATGCTCGTCGAGGAAGGCGTGATCGAGCAGATCGTCATCGACCAGGATCGCCAGCAGCGCGGCCAGACACCACGCGTCGGTGCCGGGACGGACCTGCAGGTGGATATCGGCCAGGTCGGCGGTTTCGGTGCGCACCGGGTCCACCACGATCATGGTGCGGGCCGGATCCTTGGCGATCTGCTGCAGTACGGTGCGGGCCCGCGGCACCCCGTGGGACTGCCAGGGATTCTTGCCCAGGAACACCGACACCTCGGCGTGTTCGAAATCGCCGGTGGTGTGGCCGCCGGTCAGATGTGCGTCGACCCAGCCCTCGCCGGTCTTCTCCTGCGCGAGCGCGGTGGAGCGGTAGCGGCTGCCGAGCGCGCGGCGCAGCGCCCCGCTGTACGCGCCGCCGAGGTGGTTGCCCTGTCCCCCGCCGCCGTAGAAGAAGATCTTGTCGCCGCCGTGCGTTTTGCGGACCGCGCCGAGTCGCGCCGCGATCTCGGAAATCGCGGTATCCCAGTCGATTTCGGTGAAACTGCCGTCGGATTCGCGGCGCAACGGCGCGGTGAGGCGGGTGCCGCCGTTCTGATAGTGGTCCAGGCGTAGCGCCTTGTTGCAGGTGTAGCCCGCCGACGCGACATGTTCCTTATCGCCGCGGATCTTGGCGAAACTGCGACCGTCGAGCTGGATCAGCAGACCGCAGTTGTTCTCACACAGAATGCACGCGGTCTTGTGCCATTCGCTGGTGGCGGTACTCATCGACTGACCTGATCGACTCGGGTGCCGTCGAGCCACGCCTTCGGCTCGGCGAGGAACGGGGTGTCACCGAGACGGGCGAGATCGTCGAAGAAGGCGTCCTGGGTGCGGGTGGCAGCCTTGCTGCTACCGGTGGACAGGAACGCGGCGAGTTCCTGGAGGAACCGGCCGGGCAGACCGCCGGTGAGCACGATCGCCCCGACGGTGTCGTCGGTATCGGCGGCCATGGTGAGCAGATCCAGATCCCGCACGACGGCCGGCGTGACGAAGTTCAGCGGCGGCGCGACGATCGTCGCGGTGAGCACTCGCCCGCTCTGGGCCAGGTCGATCGTCTCCAGGTCGAGCTCGGTTGCTCGCGGCATCGGCGTCTCCTCGGTTGGCGCATCGGCGGCGGGTGCGATGAAACGAGCTCCCCCGCACCCGGCACGGATTATGGTCTCCACCATAATCCGGATGTCAAGGTGCGGCCCCATTCGGCCGAGCCGCGCTGATGGATGCCCTACCGAAATCGGTCTGAGCCCACTTTTCCCGCGAATGTGGCGGCAATTGCCGAATTCGGCGAGAAAGTACACGGTCAGACCGATTTCGAGCCGAAAGTTCGCGGCGGCTAGTCGGTGGAGGCGCCGATCGCGGCGGCGAGGTGGGACTGGAGTTCGCCGATGGTGTCTTCCAGCGGGGCCACATCGCGTTCGACGCGGCACAGGGCGATCGCGCCCTCGACGGCGGCGACGGTGAGGGTGGCCATGCGGCGCGCGCGGGCGGGGTCCAGGCCGTGGCGGGTGAGCAGATCGGTGAGGGCGGCGTTCCAGCGGGCGAATATCGCGGCGGCGGCCGCCGCGAATTCCGGTGCGTCGTCATTGGTTTCGACGGCGACGGCAATGATCGGGCAGCCCGCGCGATAGTCGCTATCGATCAGGGTTTGCCGCCAGAGGGCGACGAACATATCCAGGGCAACCAGCGGATCGTTGTCCCGGGTGATCGCCTCGATGAACTCCGACATCGAGCCACCGGCCGTGGCGAGCGCGTCGGTGATCAACTGGGTGCGACCGCCGGGAAAATGGTGATAGACCGAACCGCGCGGCGCGCCGGTATCGGCCAGCACCCGGTCCACGCTGGTCGCGCTCGCGCCGTGGACGCGCAGGGATTCGATCGCGCCCTCGATCATGCGCCGCCGCGCATCGCGAAGACGCGGCCGCGCCGGACCGTCGCTATTCGATCGGCGTGTCGCTGCCATACAGCCATACTATGGGACTCCCCATAACTGGGCCGCGTACAGCATGGCGTTTGGCAAACTGCCTCGGCGCAGGCGAGGCTACCGTGCGAGATGACCGCGGTCGGCTGGTCTCGATCGGTGCTCGCGCAGGCGAAGTCACGCTCGCCGCCGAGATGCCGGGTGCATCACCGCGTGCGGGCGGGTGCCGCCGCTCCATGTCGGTGGTACTACGGCCTCACTCCGCCCGCGTGGCAGCGAGCACTCCTACTCGACGCGGCTCGTATGGAAATCGAGGACCGCGGCGAGGGTGGCTTCGGGTGCTTCGAGCTGGGGGTAATGCCCGATCTTCGCGAGTTCGACCACATCGGGGTCCGGAATCAGCTCCCGGTAGCGGCGGACCATGTGGGCGCCCGACGCCGGATCGAGCAGGCCGTCGATCAAGCGGACCGGGACCGGCGTGTCGCGCAGTGCGCCGACCCAGCGTTCCCGGTGCGCCCTGCGTTCGCTCATATAGCGAATCAGCTTGTGCCCGTTGCTTTTCCCGTGCTTACTGCACCATAGGATCCAGAACTGGTCCAGCTCGGCGGAGCTGGGGCGGGTATCGGGGCCGAAGACTCCGGCGAGGCTGCGCCGGAAGACCCGCTCGGTACCGAACACCCCGATCAGCGGTCCGAGCGGACTGGCCAGCAGCCGCTGCGCCGGGCGCGGGCGATGGGTCTCGGGGAACAGCCCGCCGTTGAGCAGGCAGACCGATTCGATCACCAGCGAGTCGTCGCGGTCGGCGCGGCGTTGCGCGTCGCGGGCCAGCAACTCCTGGGCGACGGTGTCGCCGTAGTCGTGGGCCAGGATGTGCACCTGTGCGATCCCTTGTTCGCGCAGCAGGTTCTCGTGGATATCGGCCTGATCGGCGATCCGGTAATCGTAGTTGCGTGGTTTGGCCGACCAGCCGAATCCGATCATGTCCGGGGCGATCACCCGCGCGAATCGCTCGCGCAGACCCGGCCATATGGCGTGCCAGTCCCAGGACGCGGTGGGGAATCCGTGGATACAGAGCAGGTTTCCGTCGCCGCTGCCACCGCCGTCCTGCCAGAAGATCTGGTGGCCGCGGTGGGTGTACCGACGACCGCTCGCCCGCCAGGACGCAAACTCTTCCATGTCTACCTCCTTCGTGCCGACAACTATCGCGCGTGGACGCGACCGCCACAGCCATTCCGGGGAACCCGCCGCAGTGTTCATGTCACGTACCGCATGGTCTTTTCGAGCCGGGTGTTTGCTCTGCGAGAATGCCATAGTGCATGTCGCGATCGGCCTCGTTGTTCTAGTCGCGTCGGCGGCGACGCTGGCGGCGCTCGCGCGACGGTTCGGGATATCCGAACCGCTGGTGTTGACGCTGGCGGGGGTGGTCGCGTCATATTTGCCGCACGTGCCCGAGATCCACCCCGATCCGGAGATCATTCTGCTCGGGTTCCTGCCGCCGCTGCTCTACACCTCGGCGATCCGCACCTCCCTGGTCGACTTCCGGGCCAATGCGCGCACCATCGCCCTGCTGTCGGTGGGTCTGGTGCTGTTCAGCACGTTCGCGGTCGCGGCGGTGGTGTGGTGGCTGCTGCCGGTGCCGTTCGCGGTGGCGGTCGCACTGGGCGCGGTGGTCGCGCCGACGGATGCGGTGGCCGCGACCGGGATCGCGCGGCGCATCGGCATGCCGCGCCGGATCGTCACCATCCTCGAGGACGAGTCGATGTTCAACGACGCGACTGCCCTGGTGACGGTGCGCACCGCGATCGCCGCGGCCGCTGGGACGGTATCGGTCTGGAAGGCCGGTGGTGACTTCCTGCTCGCCGCGGGCGGCGGCGCGGCGGTGGGCATCGCGGTCGCCTATCTGCTGGCGATGCTGCGGCGGCGCATCGCCGATCCGGTGCTGGACACCACGCTGTCGTTTCTGGCGCCGTTCGTCGCCTATCTGCCCGCCGAAGGGATCAAGGCGTCCGGGGTGATCGCGGTGGTGACCTGTGGGATGGTCCTCGGGCACGGTGCCCCGGTGTGGCAGAGCGCGGCCTCCCGGATCGCCGAGCGCACCAATTGGCGCACCATCCAGTTCATTCTGGAGAGCGTCGTCTTCCTGATCATTGGGCTGCAGATGCGCGCGATCATCGAGGGCGCGTGGGACAGCGGGCTCGACCACACCACCCTGATCGTCGCGGCGCTGGCGGTGATGCTGGCGGCGATGGTGTCGCGACCACTGTGGGTGTTCCCGGTGTCGGTGCTCTCACGCAAGCTGGGGTTGTCGAATACCGATGTGCCGCTGAGTCATTCGCTGGTGGTGTCCTGGGCGGGTATGCGCGGGGTGGTCACCCTGGCCGCGGTGCTGCTGCTGCCCGCCGATACTCCGCAGCTGCCGGTGCTCAAACTGCTCGCGCTCATCGTGGTCGCGGGAACGCTACTGCTGCAAGGGACTTCGCTGCCCTGGGTGGTGCGACGACTGCATGTGCGCGGGCCGAGTCGCGCGGAGAACGCGCTGCAGAAGGCGAATCTGCTACAGCAGGCGACCGCGGCGGGATTGGCCGAGCTGGACAAGCACATCACCCCCGAGACGCCGCCGGGGGTCGTGGAGACATTGCGCGATCGCGTCACCTGGAAGACCAACGCCGCCTGGGAACGCCTGGGCCGCTCGGAGGCGGAGTTGGCGACACCGACCGCGGAATACCGGCGGCTGCGGCTCGAGATGCTGCGCGCGGAGCGGGAAACCGTACTGCACGTACGGGATTCGGGCGGCGTGGATTACGAGATCCTGCAGTATGTGCTGTCGCGGCTCGATCTCGAGGAGTCGATGATCGACCGATACGACGAGACCGAGGAGGAGCGCGTCGAACCCCTCGCCGCGCCCGCGGCCACCGACTCCTGCGCGCATCTGCAGCAAGCGCCGCTGGTGCTCGAGCCGACCGAACCCGATGAGTGCCGGGAATGCGTCGCCGAGGGATTGACCTGGGTGCATCTGCGAATGTGCCTGTCGTGCGGGCATATTGCGTGTTGCGACTCGTCGGTGGGCAACCACGCGACCAAACATTTCGGCAGTTCCGGTCATCCGGTGATGCGCAGTGTCGAGCCGGGTGAGGCGTGGCGCTGGTGCTATGTGGACGAGCTACTGGGTTAGGTGCCGCTGGTCGGACCGATCAGTGCCGCGCGTGCGAATAGATCAGCCGCGCGTACTGAGCGAGCAGCTTGTCCAATGAGATGTCCTCACCGCCCGCGGCGATCTGCTGGTAGCCGATGAGCATCGACATGCCCAGCGCGGTGACCACCGCAGTGGTCTCCTCGTCGTCGATGACACCTTTGATCGCCTTGTGTACGGTGCGCCTGCGTGATTCGTCGACCCGCTTGATCGCCAGATTCACCGATTCGTCGTTGGCGGCCCAGGCGCGGATCGCGGCTTCGGCGGCGTGGTGCAGGCCGGAGGCGAGGTCGGACATGGCGCGGATGTCGTCGTCGGGATTGCCCTGGTTGAAGTTCAGTGTGCGCAGGATGATGACCTGTCGGTTCTCCCAGTGCTCGAGCAGCGTGTCCACGAAGCCCTGCCAGCTGCCGAAGTGGTGGTAGAACGAACCGCTGGTGACCCCGAGGCGCCGGCACAGCACGCCGATGTTGAGGCCTTTGAAGCCGAGTTCGGCGAGCACCTCCAGAGCGGTGTCGAAGTACTGCTCCTTGGTGACCACTCGTGACATTCGCAGGCGCCGTTTCTGTTCGTGCGGGCAGGGCGGGAGGACCAGACAGTACCTCATCGTATTGCCGTCTCGCTGCAACGTGGCGAAGTTCAGGAATTGGCGTCGCGAACCCGCCGAAGTTACCCGTGACCGGGCGAAACATGCAGCGGCAGAGTCGAACAGGGGTCGATGGGGCGGCCCGGATGCCCGCGTTCTCATTACAGAGCAAGCGCTCTGTTATAGTCGTGAGGTGCCCCGCCCACGTACCCACGATCCCGACGCCGTGCTCGACGCCGCCGAGTCGCTGGCCGTGCGTTCGGGACCGGCCGCGGTGACCATCCGCGCCGTCGCCGCCGCCACAGGTGTGTCGAACGGCGCGATCTACCACACCTTCGGGTCGCGGGCCGAACTGCTCGGACGCAGCTGGTTACGCGCCGCGCGCCGGTACCTGGCCATGCAGACCGAACTGGTCGAGGCGCATCTGGGCGCCGACGCCAGCGCGAGCGACGTCATCGCCGCCGTCATCGCCGTGGCCGAGACACCGGTGGCATTCGCCGAGCAGTATCCCGATTCGGGAAAACTGCTGCTGACCGTCTCCCGAGGCGAACTGCTCGGCGACGAACTGCCCGCCGAGGTTGCCGCCGAACTCGCGGGCACCGACGACACGCTGGTGCGGCTGATGGTCCGACTGGCGCGCGCCCTGTGGGGCCGCGGTGACCGCGCCGCCGTCGATGTGATCACCACCTGCGTCGTCGACCTGCCCACCGCCATCCTGCTGCGCCGCGACCGGCTCGCGAAACCCATTGCCCGCCAACACTTGCGCGCCGCCGTGCGCGCCGTACTCGCCATCGGCCCACCCGACCGACCGTCCACACCACCGAAGGGAACGCCATGACCACCCTCAGCTACCACGAGAAGATCGCCGTCCTCGACCTCGGCGCCGACGAAAACCGTTTCACCCCGGACTTTCTCGACGCGGTCAACACCCACCTCGACACCGCGCTCGCCGAGGGCGCCCAGGGCCTGGTGACCACCGCGAGCGGCAAGTTCTACTCCAACGGCCTGGACCTGGACTGGCTGGTCGCCAACGGTGAGCGCACTCAGTGGTACACCGGCCAGGTGCAGGCGCTGTTCGCCCGCGTGCTCACCCTGCCCATCCCCACCGCCGCCGCGCTGCCGGGCCACGCGTTCGGCGCGGGCGCCATGCTCGCCCTGGCCCACGACTACCGCGTGATGCGCGGCGACCGCGGCTATTTCTGCTTGCCCGAGGTCGACATCCGCATCCCGTTCACCCCGGGCATGGCCGCGCTGATCCAGGCCAAGCTGACGCCGAAGGCGGCCGTCGCCTCGATGACCACCGGTCGCCGCTTCGGCGGCGTGGACGCACAAGCCCTCGATATCGTCGACGCCACCGCCGAACAGGACGCGGTCACCGCCACCGCGCTGGCATTGCTCGCACCGCTGGGCAGTAAGGATCCCGGCACGCTCGGCGCGATCAAGAACACCATGTTCGGCGCGGCCGTCGCGAAGCTGAACTCCGCCTCGTCACCCGCTGCGCCCCGGTAGGTTCGCAGCCACAGCCGAACGAGGAGACCGACGTGACCGAGGCCGCCACCCTGCACCGGCAGGGCCACATCGCCATCATCACCCTGAACCGGCCCGAGGCGATGAACGCGGTGAACTCCGCGCTCTCGATCGCCGTCGGCGCGGCACTCGAGCAGCTGGCGGCCGATCGGGAGCTGCGAGTCGGGGTGATCACCGGGGCGGGGCGCGCGTTCTGTGCGGGCGCCGACCTCAAGGAACTGGCCCGCGGCAACGGGATTCACGACCCGGCTCATCCGGAATACGGATTCGCCGGGCTGGTCCAGCATTTCGTGGATAAACCGCTCATCGCCGCGGTCAACGGGTTCGCTCTCGGCGGTGGCACCGAAATCGTGCTGGCCTGTGATCTGGCGGTGATGAGCGCCGACGCCGAACTCGGACTGCCCGAGGTCAAGCGCGGCCTGTTCGCCGCCGCGGGCGGTGTGCTGCGGCTACCGCGCCAGATCCCACCCAAGATCGCGCACGAGATGGTGCTCACCGGAACCTCGATCGATGCCGCGGCGGCCGCGCAGTGGGGTCTGGTCAACCGCGTGGTTCCGGCCGAGCAGGTGCTGTCGAGCGCGGTGCAACTCGCCGAGACCATCGCGGCGAACGCGCCGCTATCGGTCCGTGCCTCCAAGCGAATCATGCACCGCGTCAACGAGTTCGGCTCCGATTGGGACACCCCGATCTGGGAGATGAGCATGCGGGAAGCCGCGCCGATCTTCGCCGGCAAGGATGCGCTGGAAGGACCGCGCGCGTTCGCCGAGAAGCGTGCCCCGCGGTGGTGCGGGGAATGACGGCGTCAGTCGGTCAGGTGCTCGTCGAAGAAGGCGAAGATGCGGTGCCAGGCGTCGCGGGTCGCTGCCTCGTCATAGCCCAAGCCGGTGATACGCAGGACCGGATCGATGGGGAAGACGTTGGCGAAGCCGTGCATGGTGCGCGGGTAGGTCTTGATGTCGTGTTCGACGCCGAGTTCGGTCAGCGCGCGATCGAGTTTGCGACCCGCACCGATGAGCGAGGGGTCGAGTTGGGCGTAGCTGGCGACGACCGGGCACGCGCCCTCGAGTTGCGCGCGGTAGTCGCCGTAGAGGCCCGGATAGAACGGCGCGGCCGCGTCGAAACCCATGGGCGCGGTGAGCAATGCGAAGCCGCCGCCCATGCAGAAACCGATAACCGCGGTCTTGCCGGTGCAGTCGGGATCGGCGAGGAGCCGGTCGCGGGCGGCGAGGATCTCCCGAACTGCGGGGCTTTGGCCGGTCAGGATCAGCGAGCGCATCACCGCGCGGATACAGCGCACCCGGCCGTTGGCGAACAGGTTCGGGGCGATGGTGAGATAGCCGTAGTCGGCCAGCATTTCGACATTGCCGCGAATATCGGCGCCGAAGCCGACGCCGTCGTGGATCACCACGACACCCGGCCACGGCCCGTCGCCGGTAGGTCGGGCCAGAATCGCCTCGAGGGTGCCATCCGGCGCGTCGAGCTCGATGGTGTTCATGCCCAGCAATCTAAGCCACTGTCTCAGACGTGTACAGCCGTTGGTGGCTGTCGCGTGGCGTATTCGACGCGGGAGGCGAATCTCGGTGTCGATCGTGAAATCCCGGTCCCCGGGCATCGGTTGGTTTAACGTCTGCGCCGTGCCCATGTCTCGGTCGCCGTGGCGTTCGATATCCGTCGCGATCGCCCTCGCGCTCACTGTTATCGCGGCCTCCACCCTGGTCGCGACCGCCGACGCCGACTACACCGGTTTCGACCCCGACCCGACCGGCGACGCATACCTCGATCAACACTTCAGCACCGACGGCCTGGCCAACGGCGCCATCCTGTCCTCGCGATCGGTGCGTATCCTCCCGCCGCTGGCCGTGACCTCGGACTTCGACGCCTGGCAGGTGTGGTTCAAATCCACCGCGGCCGATGGCAAGTCGATCGCCGCGATCACCACGATCATGAAACCGAAGACGTGGAACGGGCGGGTCGTCGGCAACAACTACGCCATCGACAGCATTGGGCTGCAATGCAATCCGTCCTACCAACTGACCCATAGCCTGTCGATCGAGGCGCCCGATATCACCCGTCAATTGCTGGGGCAGGGTTACGCGGTCGTGATCACCGACTACCAGGGGCCGAAGATGGCCTACGCGCACGGGCCGACCCAAGCCCGCGAGGTGCTCGACGGCATCCGCGCCGCATTGCAGTTTCCGGCAGCGGGGCTGGCCGGCAGTCCGCTGGCGATGATCGGCTACAGCGGCGGCGCGATCGCCACCGTGTGGGCGGCGCAGCTGCAGCCGACCTACGCCCCCGAGCTGCGGATGCTCGGCGCCGCCGCGGGCGGCACCCCCGCCGACCTGAGCCTGCTGCGCAAGACGATGGACGGAAGACCACCCGCCTCGGTGCTGTATCTGATGGCGGCGCTGGGAGTGGCCCGAGTCACGCCCGGCGCGCTGGACCTGCTCAACGAGACCGGGGTGCGGACCGCGCGCGAGGGCAAGAACCTCTGCTCCGATGCCGCCGTCCTCGGTGTCGCGCCGGTGCCGCTGCGCTCGCTGACCAAGGTCGACCCGTACCAGGCCGAGGTCACCCAGCGGATCTACCGGGAAACCAAGGCCGGCGGACTGACCCCGACGATGCCGATCTACCTGTGGCACGGGGTCTTCGACGTATGGGTCCCGGCCGCCGGCGCGCAGGCACTGCAACAGCAGTGGCAGAGCGCCGGTGCCGAGGTATCGCTGTCGCTGCTGCCATGCGACCACATCACCTGCGCGTTCACACCGGGAGCGATCGACCGGATCGACCAATGGATGGGCATCGCCTGACCGCAGCGGCCGAACGTAATCCGGCCGTGCCGCATCGCTCGCGTAAACCACGAGGGCTTTCACGGCCAACTCGTGATGGCAGCAGGCTCGCGGGCTGCCGCATGTCGATGACACGGTCGCCGACGGGTCCGTACCCCGGGGCCGGTCGTCGAGTCCGGGTGTGCGAATCTTGACAGGTCAATTCGGTGAAAGGGCTGCTCATGACGCTCGGTATGGTCCTCGGCGACTCCTCTCGCGCTTCGACGCGGGACCGCTAGCCCGTCCTCTTCGGGCCCATCCGGCTGCCTCGGATCGGTCGCCCGCTCCTCGTCGAAGTGCTCTCCGTGCCAACGCACGTCCGATCACGAGGAGTACTCCGTGTCCACCATGCACTGGACAGAAGCAGATACCGACCACTGCGCACAGTGGCATTCCGAGAGCGCGGCCCCGATACCCACCCGGGTCGCCGTCGCCGATGACCGCATGACCGCCGACACCGCCTACCGCCTGGCCTGCGAAGGCACCGCGCTGCTGTGGCGCGGTGACTACCACAACGCGCGCCAACTGCTGCGGGCGTTGAGCCGGCGCATCGATCGCAAACCCGTGCCGGCCGGCGCGGATCCGGCCGAATCCTTCCACCTGTATCGCCGGGCGCGCGGCCATCGAGCCCGCGTACTCGGCAGGCTGATCGTGGAACTGGACCGTGATCACGCGCTGGCGCTGCGGCGCGCGCCTGATGTGCGCCGGGCCTGCGCCGAGGTATACGGGTCGGGGCACGAGCCGATGGTGGTCGCGTTCACCGAGTTGCTCGGCGCGATCGGAGCACACCAGTGGCGCGAAAACGGTGTTGTGGTACCGGCTCTGGGCGCGCGGATCCACCCGCACTACGGCGTGTTCTCTCCGGTGCGCGGCGAATACGTCGATCTGGTCGCGCACGCGCCGCTACCGGTCGAGCACCGCACCGCGTTCGATCTCGGTACCGGCACCGGCGTGCTCGCCGCCGTGCTGGCCCACCGCGGCGTCGACCACATCCTCGCCACCGACATCAACCCGCGCGCCCTCGAATGCGCCCGCGACAACATCGACCGGCTCGACCTCACCGGCCGCGTCGACATCCAGGGTCCCGGCCTGTTCCCCGACGGACGCGCACAGCTGATCGTCTGCAATCCACCCTGGTTGCCGGTCCGCCCGACCTCGGCCGTCGAACAGGGCGTCTACGATCCCGACAGCACCATGCTGCGCGCCTTCCTGACCGGCCTGCCCGACCATCTCGAACCCGGCGGCGAGGGCTGGCTGGTCCTCTCGGATCTCGCCGAACGTCTCGGGCTGCGCACCCGCGAGCGACTGCTTGCCGATATCGAGGCGGCCGGGCTGCGCATTCTGGATCGGCTCGACACCAGGCCGCGCCATTCCCGACCGCAAGACAGCACCGACCCGCTGCACACTGCCCGAGCCGCAGAAGTCACCTCGCTCTGGCGACTGGCCCCCTAGCGCGTGGACCAACGCCCATTCCCGCAGCGGGATCCCGCGATATCGCGACGGGAATGGGCGCTGAGGCCAACGGGATGAGTGCCGCGCACACGGGCCATGCCGCGAAATCGGCGGAAAACGGCACCCGCGAACCATCTCGCGACCTACCGTCGGGAGAAAATCCGGCCGTAGTGATTGTGATGTGCGATGACCGAACCGAATACCTCCTGTGCCGCCTTCCAGCGCGTGGCGGCGATCGATCCCGACGCGATCGCGGTGCGCTCCATCGGTGGTGGCCATGCTTTGACCTGGCGGGAGTACGCCGAACAAGTCCGCCACATCGCCGCGGGTTTGCACGCGCTCGGGATCGGACGCGGTGACACCGTTGCGCTCATGATGGGCAATCGGGTCGAGTTCTATCCCATCGAGGTGGGTGCGCAGCACACCGGCGCGACCTCGTTCTCGGTGTACAACACCCTCGCACCGGAGCAGCTGAACCACGTGTTCGCCAATGCGGGCAACCGGGTGGTGATCTGCGAGGAACAGTACGTCGAGCGGGTCCGCTCGTGCGGCGCGCCCATCGAGACCATCGTGTGCATGGACGCCGAACATGCCGGAACTATCAGCCTCGCCGAGCTGAAGGCCAAGGGCCGCAACGATTTCGACTTCACCGCGACCTGGCGGGCGGTGCGGCCCGACGATATCGCGACGCTGGTCTACACCTCCGGCACCACCGGTAATCCGAAGGGCGTGGAGATCACCCACGCCAACCTGACCGCCGAGGCGCACGCGTTCAACGCGGTGCTGCCCGTCGAATTCGGCGACCGGCAGACCTCCTATCTGCCGACCGCGCATATGGCCGACCGGTTCACCGCGCTGTATCTGCAGGAGTACTACGGCACCCAGATCACCGTCGTGCCGGACCGCACCCAACTACCCGCGGCCCTGGTGGACGCGCGGCCGACGATCTGGGGTGCGGTGCCGCGGGTGTGGGAGAAGTTCAAGGCGGCGGTCGAATTCTCGGTCGCTACCGAACCCGACGAATCCACCAGGGCCGCATTGCAATGGGCGCTCGGTGTGGCCACGCGTAAGGCCGCGGTTTTGCTGGCCGGGCGCACCGTCGAGGCCGAGCTGGCCGCCGAATGGGACCGCGCCGACCAGCTGGTGCTGTCGAAGCTGCGCACCAAACTCGGTCTGGACCAGGTGAAATGGGCGATGTCGGGGGCCGCGCCGATCCCGCCGGAAACCCTCGGCTTCTTCTGCGGTCTCGGCATCCCGATCTCGGAGATCTGGGGCATGTCGGAACTGACCTGTGTGGCCAGCGCCAGCCCGCCCGCCCAGGCGCGCCTGGGCACCGTCGGGCGGATGCTGCCCGGCATGGAGGCCAAGATCGCCGAGGACGGTGAATTCCTGGTCCGCGGACCGCTGGTGATGAAGTGCTATCGCAAGGAACCGGGCAAGACCGCCGAGGCCGTCGACGCCGACGGCTGGCTGCACACCGGCGATATCCTCACCCGCGACGCGGACGGGTACCTGCGGGTGGTCGACCGCAAGAAGGAACTCATCATCAACGCGGCCGGAAAGAACATGTCCCCGGCCAATATCGAGAACACCATCAAAGCCGCCACCCCGCTGATCGGATCGATCGTGACCGTCGGCGACGCCCGCCCCTACAACACCGCCCTGATCGTGCTCGACGCCGAATCCGCGACACCCTATGCGGCCCAACGCGGTGTGGCCGACGCCTCGGCCGCGGCGCTGGCCATCGACGCGGGTGTCATCGCCGAGATCGCCCAGGGCGTCGCGGCGGGCAACGCGAAACTGTCTCGTGTAGAACAGATCAAACGGTTCACCATCCTGCCCGTCTTCTGGGAACCCGGCGGTGACGAGGTCACCCTGACCATGAAGCTGCGCCGCAAGCCCATCGCGAGCAAATACGCCACCGAAATCGAAAAGCTCTACGCCCCAGACCTATCCGCCACCGTCCACGAACCAGCCACCCAAGTCCCCTCGCAGGTCTGACCCCACATCACAGTCCTAGTCCGGCGCGAGGCCCAAGGCTTCGACCGGGCAGCTATCGACCGCGAGTCGGACATCGGCGAGGTCGGTTTCGGCCACCTCGTCGACCAGCACGCGCACCGTGCCGGTCTCGTCGACTCGAAAGACGTTCGGCAGCAACGCCTCACACATGCCGTGGCCTTCGCAGCGGTCGCGGTCGGCGCTGATTCTCATGCGCTGCGCCGGGTCTCGACGCGGGTGGCCAGGGGGCGCAGGTTGATCGGGAGTCCGTCCAGCGGGATCGGGCCGGTCGCCCAGCCCATGGGCGGGACGTATTCGGCGGGCACGGTCCACTGGTAGCGCAACAGCATTCGATGCATGATCGCCTTGACGGTCATGCCGCCGAAGTACAGGCCGATGCATTTGTGTGCGCCGCCGCCGAATGGCGCCCAGACGTAGCGGTGGGATTTGTCCTCCTGGCGTTCGGCGGTGAAACGCTCCGGGTCGAACACATCGGGATCGTGCCACCAGCGGTCGATGCGCATCGCCGCATGCGAGCTGACGACGACCGTGGTGCCCGCGGGCACGAAGTACCCCTGGATCGCGGTGTCGCGCACCGTCTCTCGAATCTGCTGCCCGACCGGGGAGTACATCCGCAGGATCTCCTTGAACACCAGATCCAGGGCGGGCAGCCGGTCGAGGTCGTCGTAGTCGAGCGAATCCTTGCCGAGCGCTTGCGATTCGGCGCGCAGCCGGTCCTGCCATTCGGGGTGCCGACCCAGCTGATAACCCAGCATCGCCAGGGCGATGGTGCTGGTGTCGTGCGCGGCCATCAGCACGAAGATCAGATGGTCGACGATGTCCTGATCGGTGAAGGTATGACCCTCATCGCTGGCGGTGTGGCACAGCACGCTGAACAGATCATCGCCGGTACCCGCGCGTTTGGCCGGCAGTTCCCTGCGGCAGTAGTCCTCGAGCACCTTGCGCCCGCGCAACCCCTTCGCCCACAGTCCGCCGGGCAGATTCGTGCGTACCAGTGCCTGTCCGCCGAGCACTGCGTCGACGAACGCGCGCTCGAGCCGAGCAGCCTCGGGGCCCAGACGCGCACCCATGAAGACTTCCGACGCCATCCCGAGCAGCAGATGCTTGATAGCCGGGAACAGTTGAAAATCATTGCCCGGCACCCAGTCACGCATGCCGCGCTCGATCGCCGGAGTGGTGATGTCGAGGTAGCCGACCAGGCGGGGCCGGGTGAACGCGTGCTGCAGAATACGCCGGTGATACCTATGCTCGTCGAAATCCCGCAGCAGGATGCCGCCGCGGAAGAACGGGCCGATGAAGAAGTCGTAGCCGTGCTGGGCGGAGTACACCTTGTCCCGGTCGGTGAGTACCTCCTCGATCCCCTCCGGACTCACCACGGTGACCACGCGGCGGCCGAGTAGACCGGTCCACTGCACCGGACCGTACTTCTCGACCCGCCGCCGGGCGAAGTCGAGGTTGTCGGTCATGGCCTCGAGTGCGCGCCCGATCACCGGTAGCCCGTAATCACCTAGTACCGGCCGCAATTCGCTGTTCGCGGGCGGACGGGCGAGAATACGAATCGGCGAGGGATATCGCTCGGCCAGCGCGGCTGCGGCGGACTTGGCCCGTCGGCCAATGGTGGACATCATGATCATCGTCCTCTCGCACCCTTGCGACATCGTGTGATCGTTACCATACCGGAATCAATGGTTTCCGTAAACGGTTGTTTCCTGATTGTGCTGCGGCATACTGGCCCTGTGACACGGGCAGCGACCGGGATCTACCGCGGCACCTCCGCCGAGCAGCGGCGCGAGCAGCGCCGCCGCCGCCTGCTGGACGCGGCGCTCGACATCATCGGCACCCGGGGCTGGGCGAGCACCACGGTGCGCGGGGTCTGCGAACGGGCCAAGGTCGGCCCGCGCTTCTTCTACGAGAGCTTTCCCGACCTCGACGCCCTGGCCGCGGCCGTGCACGACGAGATCATCGATATCGCCGTCCGCAGTTCCCTCGACGCCCTCGCCGCCGCACCCGACGGTATCGCCGCCAAGACGCGCGCGGCGGTCACCGCGATCCTGACCTCGTTGATCGACGATCCGCGCCGCGCCCGCGTCGCCTTCGCCGAGGCCCACGGCAGCGAAACCCTGATGCGCCGCCGCGCCGCCGCCATGCGCACCATCGCCGACGTGGTCGCCGATCAGGAACGCGCACTGCTGGATCCGCCGCCGGGCAGCGACACCCTGGTGCGTGCGGTCTCGCTGATGATCACCGGCGGCGCCGCCGAACTGGTGCTGGCCTGGCTCGACGGCGGCATGGACATCAGCCGCGAGGAACTCATCGACCTGTGCGTCGAATTCGTCCTCACCTTCGCTGACAATCTCACGACCATGGCAACCCGCCTCGCGCCCGGATCAGCTCGCTGAGTGGGGATTACAGCGGGAAGGTCAATCGGTGCGGGCTCAGATAGTCGAGCGGATCGTGCAGCGGGCGGAATTCGGGGCGCTGGTCGACGCTCAGGCGAGCCAGTTCGGCGCGCAGCGGTGCGTCATAGGTGGCGGCCGAAGCCGTGAGACCGGGCAGCCAGTTGTCGTGGTGGCTGGGGACGAACAGCTTCGGGCGGATGGCCTCGATATAGCGGCGGGGGTCGCGCAGGCCATTGGTGATCTGGTTGAAGCCCTGCACCGCGCCGATCTGCAGATCGGTCGGCGGCAGGTCGGCGAACACATCGAAGACCTGCGGGGCCTTCTCGGTGAGCGGACCCGCGGAATCGTGCCACACCAACGAGAATCCGGGCACGCGGAATTGGTAGAGCAGGGTACCGCCCTCCGGGTCACGCAGGCGCGGCGCGCTCTGCAGCACTCCGGCCGGCGACGGTGGATGCCGCACCAGCGCACGCCAATCCGGCCTCGGGAAGAACGGCGCGGACCCGCCGGGGCGCTCCGGTGCGGTGGGGGCGGAATGCACATGCCGGACCGCGGTGATCTGTACCGGCCCGACGCTGAACTCGTGCCGCTCGCCTGGCGCGGAACTCGCGTCCCCGAGCGCGACCGTCCGAAACGTCGGATCGGTCACCTGCGCACGGATATTCACACCGTGATCGGCGGTGCCGTAGACGAGGGCACCCGAGGCCTCGGCGATCCGGCCCGCGTCACCGGCGTGATCGAAATGCCCATGTCCGATGAAGATCGCCGCCGGCGCCAGATCCACCAGATCCTGCGGCGTCGCGGGTACATATCCGGTGCTGGTCAACCGTGGTACCCACGCATCCAACAGAAACACCGCACCGGCCATAGCCAACGCATACGTCGTGCACCCCACCCACGACAGCACCACCCGATCCGCGCGTACCGCCCCGGTATCCGGATCCACGATACCGGCCCCGAAGAACCGCGTCCGCGCCGCGACAGTGCGCGGATCGTCTTGCGCGGCCGAGGCATTCAACCGCCCGGCCGCCAGCCAAGCCCCGGACTCGATCACACCCCCGAACAGTGAGCGCTTACCGATCAGATCACGAGGATGAATGCCGCACACCCGTGTACAACATCACGGATCGAGTTCACGAACAACCTATTCCCGATCCGACGGCATCGCCGTCACCCGGCATGACTGGCGGAACAGACCACGCGTCACCTGCAGGCAACCGCTGGCCTTCTCTTCGAGCATGCTCGTTGTGAGCGTCAGCGGACGCGAGAGTTGAGCGCGCCGCGAGGATCTTCCTACCGTGATCGGCCGGCCAGGCATCCACGGCCAGCGAGGTGATGGCCGGGACAATGCTCCCCACCGCGCTCTGGTCGGCCCGACCGCACTGATACCTCGGGCAAAGGCCGAGGGCTACAGCTGCACCCCGAGCAGTGCGTCGACGGCGGTCGAGACGAGGGCCGGGGCCGCGGCGTCCTGGCCACCGTAGTCGAGGGCCTGTCGGGCCCAGTTGTCGACGGCGGCAAGGGCTTTCGGGGTATCGAGGTCGTCGGCCAGGTGTTGGCGCAGGCGGGCGACGGTGTCCTCGGCGGCGGGGCCGGAAGACAGCGCGATGGCGCGGCGCCACAGGTCGAGGCGGCCCTGGGCCTCGGTGAGGACGGCGTCGGTCCACATGCGGTCCTGGCGGTAGTGACCGGCCAGCAGACCCAAACGGATGGCGGCGGGGTCGACGCCCGCGCGGCGCAGCTTCGAGACCAGCACCAGGTTGCCCTTGGACTTGGACATTTTCTCGCCGTCCAGGCCGATCAGACCGGCGTGGACGTAGTGGCGGGCGAAACGGCGGCCCGCGATCAGGGCCTCGGCGTGCGCGGCGGAATACTCGTGGTGCGGGTAGATCAGGTCGCTGCCGCCGCCTTGGATGTCGAATTCGGGGCCGACGCGATTGAGCGCGATCGCCGAACACTCGATATGCCAGCCGGGGCGGCCGGCGCCGAACGGAGCTGGCCAGGACGGCTCGCCGGGGCGGGCGGCGCGCCACAGCAGTGCGTCGATGGTGTCGTGCTTGCCGGGGCGATCCGGGTCGCCGCCGCGCTCGGCGAACAGGCGGTCCATGGTTTCGCGGTCGTAGCCGGATTCGTAGCCGAACTGTTCGTTGGCGTCGGCCCGGAAGTAGATATCGGGGAACTCGGGGTCGTCGACGGTGTACGCCGCGCCCGAGGCCAGCAGCTTCTGCACGAATTCGACGACCTCGTCGACGGATTCGATGGCGCCGATGTAGTCGCGCGGCGGCACGATGCGCAGTGCCGACATGTCCTCGCGGAACAGGTTGATCTCGCGGGTGCCCAGATCACGCCAATCCACACCGTCGCGGGCGGCGCGCTCGAACAGCGGGTCGTCGACGTCGGTGACGTTCTGTACGTAGTGCACCTCGTGGCCTGCATCGCGCCAGAGCCGGTTGACCAGGTCGAAGGTCAGGTAGGTGGCGGCGTGCCCGAGATGGGTGGCGTCATAAGGGGTGATCCCGCAGACGTACATGGTGGCCGTAGGACCCGGGGTCACCGGGCGAACCTGCCGGTCGGCGGTGTCGTACAACCGCAACGGTGGCCCTGCTCCGGGAATGGTGGGAAGGGCGGTATCGGACCAGGACTGCATGATTCGAGGGTAAAGGTGTGGCGGCGGCCATTGCGCCGCACCCTGCCCGCAGCGGTAGGTTTGCTGGTGTCGACCCCGGATCTGACCTGGCCCGATGCCGCAAAAGTCGGATGTCAATCGTTCCACGCTGGCAGAGCGAATTGCGCTCAGTGGCACAGGTCACTCGCGGGCGTCCAGTTTGTTCGCGGCCGCGCCGTAGCCGAACGGCGAGCAAATCCCCGGCGGTCGCATGATGGATCCGCGCTAGGTTGGTCGAGTGACTGTTCTCGGTGCGGTGTCGTTGCCCCAAATCTCCCCCGAACATGTGGCGGCCGTGGCGGCCGTGGCCGAAGACAGCGGGCTCGACGAACTGTGGCTCTGGGAGGACTGCTTCTGGGGCGGTGGAATCGCCACCGCCGCAACGGTATTGGCGCGGACCGAGCGGATCCGGGTCGGCATCGGGGTGATGCCGGTGCCGCTGCGCAACGTGGCGCTGACCGCCATGGAGGTGGCCGCGCTGCTGCGGCTGCATCCGGGACGGGTGATCCCCGGATTCGGGCACGGTGTGCAGGACTGGATGGGACAGGTCGGTGCCCGCGTCGAATCGCCGATGACGCTGTTACGCGAATACCTCGGCGCGCTGCGCGGCCTGCTCAACGGTGAGAAGGTCAACACCACGGGTCGGTACGTGCGGCTCGACGATGTCGCCCTGGACTGGCCGCCGACCGCACCGCCGCTGCTGGCGGCCGCCGCGACCGGCCCGCAGACACTGCGCCTGTCCGGCGAACTCGCCGACGCTACCATCCTCACCTCCCGCACCACCCCCGACGGTGTCCGCGCCGCCCGCACGCTCATCGACGAAGGCCGGGCGAAAGCCGAACGCACCGAACCGCATCGGGTCATCGTCTACCTGCTCGCCGCCACCGGCCCGGACGCCGCCGACCGCCTGGCCGCCGCCCAGCAACGCAACGCTGGCGACCACCCGCCCGAAGCGGGCGTGGCCGGCGATGCCGAGGCCATCGCCGACGCGGTCCGCCACTTCGCCGCCGCGGGCGCGGACACCGTCGTTCTCGAACCCACCGACGACGACCCGGACCTCATCGAATTCGTCCGCTTCATCGGCGCAGAAGTCCGCCCACTGCTGAACTGACAGTTCGCCAGCGTCGGTCTGCCGTACTGGCGCGGGATGCGCGGAAACCGTGGCGTGTATGTCGGCACTCGATGCAAGACGGCATCACCCGCCGATCGCGGGTCGATCAGAACGCGGGCCACGGGATCGGGCGCGAGGTGCGCGGCATCGGCATCACCGGATCGTCCAGCAATTCCCGCGTGCGGTCGGCGAGCGCCTCGATCTCCGCGTCGGTCAGATGCGATGCCAGCTCGTCGGCGACCACGCCGGGCAGTTCCTCGGCGAACGCGGCGACATCGGCCATCAGTCCGTCACTGATCGGCTTGCCCGCCCAGCCCCACAGCACCGTGCGTAGCTTGTGTTCACTGTGCAGGCAGATGCCGTGATCGACACCGTAGACCTGACCATCGGTGCCCTCCAATGCGTGCCCGCCCTTGCGGTCGGCATTGTTGAGCAGCACATCCAGCACCGCCATCCGCTGCAGCCGAGGATCGTCGGCGTGGATCAGCGACACCTCGTTGCCCGCCTCGTCCTGGGCGCGCAACACCTCACAGAACCCGTCCGGCACCGCGCCCAATGGCACCAGATCCACCAGATCGAGCCGGTTGCCCTGGTCGGTGTGGTTGTCGACCGCCTGCACCCAGCGCTGCACCATGCCCGGCCCATATGGGCCCTCACGCAGGATCGTCTCCGGAATGACACCCCAGCCGAGCGCGTGCGACACCCGATACGACGCCACCTCGCGACCGGCGAGCGTGCCGTCCGGGAAATCCCACAGCGGCCGCTCACCGCGCACCGGCTTGTAGACCACCCGCACCGGCGCGCCATCGGGCCCGGTGGTGCCGTCCGCATCGCAGACCAGGGTGACATTGCTCGCGGTCGTCACCCGCCCGATCACCGTCAATTCTGCGGTGTGCCACCGAGGCTCGGCCACCGGCTACTCCTCTAGCTCGGCCGCGCCGAAGATATCCCCGCGCTTGTATCCGTTGGTTCGCACACACATATGCCCGCGCGGCGACAGCGGCTCCCCGCACAGCGGACACGGCGGACGACCCGCCGCGATCACCCGGGTGGAGCGCAACGCGAACTCCCGCGCCTGAATCGGGGTCAGGAACACCCGTACCGCGTCCGGGCCCTCCTCGGTATCGTCGAGCACCACCGACTCGTCGACCTCGGTCTCGGTGATCGCCAGCAACTCCACCACCACCGCGCCCGCGTCGGCGTCCCAGCCCAGGCCCATGGTGCCCACCCGGAATTCGGCGTCGATCGGCGTCACCAGCGGGTCGCTGTCGGCGATGTCCTCGGCTTGGGGCGGCACCTCGGCGCCGAAGCGGCGTGCGACCTCGTCCAGCAGCAGACCCATGCGGTCGGCGAGCACCTTCACCTGTTGCTTCTCCAGCGCTACGCTGACCACCCGTGGTTCCTGCACGGCCTGCAGGTAGAACGCGCGATCGCCCGGCTCACCGACCGTCCCGGCGACAAAACGATCGGGGGTGCGAAATACATGGATTGCGCGAGACATCTGCACCTCCTGATACGTGACCCTGATCGACTACCCACAGTGCTGGAATCCGCAACACGCCACCTACCCGTTTACAAGGAATCTCACAGCTCCGCATTCCCATTATCCGCACTCGGGGTACCACCAAGCTCACCACCGGGAACCGGACCCGAGGTGTCGACCGGTTCGGGCGGCGTGGGCGTCGAGGAATCCGACGCGGTCCGTTGTGGTCTGGTTGCGGCCAACCCCGACAGGTCGGTGCCGGTGTCATTGAGCCGCACCACATACGGCGCGGTCGGGGTGTAGCGCACGATACTGATCGAGGCGGGCTCCACCACGATGCGCTGGAAACCGTCGAGGTGGATGCCGAGCGCGTCGGCGAGTATGGATTTGATCACGTCACCGTGTGTGCATGCCACCCACAGCACGTCGTGACCGGCCTGCTCGGCGAATCGGCGATCGTGCTCGCGGACCGCGGCGACGGCGCGGGCCTGTACCTGCGCCAGCCCTTCCCCGCTGGGGAAGACCGCGCCGGAGGCGTGCCGCTGCACCACTTTCCACAGCGGTTCGGTGAGCAGGTCGGCGATCGCCTTGCCGGTCCAGTCGCCGTAGTCGACCTCGATCAGCCGGTCGTCGTATTCCGGTTCCAGGCCGAGCTTTTCCGCCAGCGGACCCACCGTTCGCTGACAGCGCAACAGCGGCGAGTGCACGATGTGCTCGATCGGCAGTGTCGCGAGTCGATCGGCGACGGCGCGGGCCTGGGCGTTGCCGTGCTCGGTGAGATCGACGCCTGCGCTGCGCCCGGCCAGGGTGCGGGCGGTATTGGAGGTCGAAACACCGTGCCGCAGCAGGATCACCGTCATGGCACCAGCCTAACGATCATGTCGCCGACACCACCCCGCCCGCGAGCAGGCCCATGACGGTCAGACCGAGCACGATGCGGTAGCCGACGAACCAGTCCAGCGAATGCTTGCCGACGAACTTCAACAGCCACGCCACCGAGGCATAGCCGACACCGAACGCGAGGATCGTCGCGACCAGCAGTTGCGGCCCGCTGGCATTGAGCCCCTCACCTGCCGGTTCGAATGCGTCGGGCAGACTGAACAGACCTGAGGCGGTCACCGCGGGAATGGCGAGCAGGAACGAGAACCGCACGGCCGCTTCGCGCTCCAACCCCAGGAACAGACCCGCCGTCGCGGTCGCCCCGGAACGCGACACACCCGGGATCAGTGCCAGGCATTGGGCGAAGCCCATGATCAGCCCGTCCCGGGTGGTCAACTGCTCGAGCGGGCGGATCTTGCGCCCGTAGTACTCACCGGCGGCGATGACCAGCGCGAACGCGATCAACATGAACGACACCAGCCACAGATTGCGGGCTCCGGTGCGGATCTGGTCCTTGAACAGGAATCCGAGCACACCGATCGGGATGGTCGCGATGATCACATACCAGCCGATGCGGTAATCGAGTTCGCGCTGGGCCCGCTCGTCGAGCACACGCGCATGCTCGGCCGTGATGACCGGCAGCTTCATGGTGGGCTGGTCGTGCAGCGGCAGGTCGGGCGCACCGCGTTTGGTCAGCCGCTCACCCACGCCCGCGAACCAGGCCAGCACGATCCGCCAGATGTCCTTGGCGAAGAACACCAGCACCGCCGCCTCGGTGCCCAACTGGGTCACCGCGGTGAACGAGGCGCCCGCGTCGTCGCCGAAGAACACCGCCGACACGATGCGCAGATGCGCCGAGGAGGAGATCGGCAGAAACTCCGTCAGCCCCTGCACCAGACCGAGTATCAAGGCCTGCACCCAGGTCATCGACTCGCCGACCACGAACCGCCTCCACTTCCGCCCGAAATACGTATTCCTACTGGGCAATTGGTCCGGCGGCCGGTCGCGTCACCGTGACCACCGCCGCAATCACGCAGCGACAGTACAGTGTCGAGACCACGGCGGCGTGCCCGGCTGTTGCGCTGCTGGCCACCGCACGCGCATTCGCGCCGGGTGAGCGCGGTTTTCGCGCTCGAACTCGCCGCCGCCGATCCGCGACCCACTGAGCTGGTGGGCATCGAGTTTGGGTATACACACTCTAGGCTTGGCGCCGTGACGAATGCGCGGACACGGTGATGGAACAGCGGACGGTCGGCCGCAGCGGCCTACGGGTGTCCAGGATAGGACTGGCGACCCACACCTGGGGGACCCACACCGATAACGACGAGGCGGCGGTGCAGCTGGTGGCGTTCGCCGAGGCGGGCGGCACGCTGGTCGACACCTCCCCCGCCTACGCGGGCGGTGTGGCACAACGGATTCTGGCCGAACTGCTCGGCGATCTGGTCTCGCGCGACGATCTGGTGCTCAGCGGCTGCGCGGGTGTCGCGCCGCGGGGCACGCCCGCGCCCGCGGGACCGGGCGTGCCCACTCCACCGCTGGCGCGCCCGGCGGTGGATACCTCGCGCCGTGCGCTGCTGCGCCAGCTCGATCGGACCCTGCTCGAACTGGGCACCGACTACCTCGACATCTGGCATGTCGCCGCCTGGGATCCGGCGACCCCGCTCGACGAGGTCGCCGCCACCCTCGAATTCGTGGTGCGTTCCGGGCGGGTCCGCTACGCCGGGGTGCGCGGTTTCAATGCCTGGCAGGTCGCCAGCCTCGCCGCGGTCGCGCCGATCACCGTCGCGCAGACGCCGTATTCGCTGCTGGCTCGCGATACCGAAACCGATTTCCTGCCCGCCACCCATCATCACGGTGTCGGGCTGATCGCGACCGCACCGCTGGCCGGGGGCATCTTGACCGGCAAATATCGTGACGGGGTGCCCGCCGATTCACGCGGGGCGGACGAGGCGACGGCCGCCGAGATCCGGCACCGGCTCGACGATCGCGCGACCCGGGTGGTCGATGCCCTGGTCACCGCCGCCGACGGGCTGGCCACCTCGCCACTGGCGGTCGCGCTGGCCTGGATCCGGGACCGGCCCGGCATCGCGAGCATGATCGTTGGCGCCCGCGATATCGGGCAGCTCACCGGGGTGCTTGCCGCGGAAACCCTCGAACTCCCGCGCGCCATCGCGGCCGCGCTCGACGACGTGAGTGCACGCACGGAATGACGGTGGCTAGCCTTACCTGCATGAGGTTTCTCGACCGTGTCCGATCCGGCGGGGCACGTTCCCTCCTGGCCGCGCTGGCGTTGACCCTGCTGCTCGGTTCGGCAGCCTGCGGCACCGACAGCGACGACACCGCGACCGGCGGACGTGGACCGGCGACCGCGAAACTGGAGAACCTGGATCCGGTACCGATCGGCCCCGAACCCACACCCACCCTGCCGGTGACCGTGCGTTCGTTCGACGGTGCGGACGTCACCGTGACCGACGCCGGCCGGATCATCGCCGCCGACCGCTACGGGACTCTCGCGCAGACGGTGTGGGCACTCGGCATGGGCGACAAGCTCGTCGGCCGCAGCACCGCTGCCGCGTTCCCCGCCGTCGCTGCCGTGCCGAACGTCACCGGCGGCAGCGGCTCGCTGAACGTGGAATCCGTTCTGGCGCTGCGTCCTTCGGTCTTTCTCACCGACAGCACCAGCGCCGCGCCACAGGTGCGTGAGCAGTTGCGTGCGGCCGGGGTCACGGTCGTCTACTTCGACCCGCAGCGCACGATGGACGGGGTGGTGCCGCAGATCGAGGCCGTGGCCGCGGCACTCGGTATTCCCGACCGCGGCCAGGCTCTGGCCCAGCGCACCCGCGACGAAATCGCCGCGGCAAGCGCGGCGGTGCCCACCCAGGACAAGCCGCTCACCATCGCATTTCTCTACCTGCGCAGCACCGCGATCACCATGCTCGCCGGCCCTGGTTCCGGCGCGGACGCGCTCATCGAAGCGCTCGGCGCGCGGGACGCGGGCACCGTGGCCGGGCTGAAAGAACCGTTCGTCGCGATCACCAGCGAGGGCATGATCGCGGCCGCGCCGGATGTGCTGCTGGTCATGTCCGATGGTCTGAAGTCCGTCGGCGGCGTCGACGGACTGGAAAAGGTGCCCGGCATCGCGCAAACCCCCGGCGGCCGCAACAAGCGGGTGGTCGATATGTCCGACGCGGTGGTACTCAGCTTCGGCCCGAACACCGGCCGCGTCATCGCCGCCCTGAGCGAGGCCGTGTACGGCGCCAAGCCCGCATGAGTCACGCGCCACGACATCGCGATCGGCCCGTGCTGGCGAATGCTGCGACCGCGACCGATTCGGCGATGCCGCACAGCCCGCATCCGGTCGCGCCGAAATCGCGGGGGCGGTCGCGGATCACGATCGTATTCGCGGTCGCGGTGGCCGCGTTGGTGTTGTTGGCGTTGGCTTCGGCGGCGATCGGGCAGGTGCCGACGACGCCCGCCGAGGTGGCGGGCAGTGTGCTGCACCGGATCGGGTTGGCGTGGGGGCCGATGCCCGCGCATCCGGCGGGTGAGGTGACGCTGTGGGAGGTGCGGTTTCCGCGGGTGGTGCTGGCGATGCTGGTCGGGGCGGCGTTGGCGACAGCGGGTGCATTGTTGCAGGGGGTGTTCGCGAATCCGCTCGCCGAGCCGGGTGTGATCGGGGTGTCGGCGGGGGCGGCGGTCGGTGCGGGCACGGTGATCGTGGTGGGTGGCGCGTTCGTGGCGGCATGGTCGGTGGCGGCGGCCGCGTTCGTGGCGGGGCTGCTGACGACGTTGCTGGTGTATATGTTGTCGCGCTCGAACGGGCGCACCGAGGTGGTCACGCTCGTGCTCACCGGTGTCGCGATCAACGCCTTCGCGGGCGGACTGATCGCGTTGCTGCTGTTCGTCGCCTCCCCAGCTGCCCGGGACCAGATCGTGTTCTGGCAGTTGGGCAGTCTCAACGGAGCCACCTGGGACGCGGTGCGCGTCGTCGCTCCGCTGAGCGCGCTGGGCATCCTCGCCGCGGTCCTGATCGCACCACGCCTGGACCTGCTCGCCCTCGGTGAATCCGCCGCCCGCCACCTGGGCGTCGACGTGGAACGTTTGCGGCGCAATGTCATCGTCGTGGTCGCGGTGCTCGCCACCGCGGGCGTCGCCTTCACCGGCATCGTCCTGTTCGTCGGCCTGATCGTGCCGCATCTGGTCCGCATGCTCGTCGGCCCCGCCCACCGCACCCTGATCCCATTGAGCGCCATCGTCGGCGCGGTCGTCCTGCTCGCCGCCGACGTCGGCGCCCGCTCTCTCGTGCACAACGCCGACCTGCCCCTCGGCATGCTCACCTCCCTCATCGGCGGCCCCTTCTTCTTCTGGCTCCTGCGCCGCACCCGCGCCCGTGCCGGAGGCTGGGCATGAGCTGCGAACCAGCTTCGCCCAGACGGGCTTTCGGCCCGCCGCGGACTCTTCGCCGCGTGTGCCGGGGCGCTGCCGGTGTCGCGTTCGGGGATGTGAGCGCTGCGCATGTGCGGTCCGGGTCGGTGTACGCATCGACGATCGACCTGCACCGCAGCGCCGAGGTGATGACGGGTGCCGCGCGAAGCATCGAAGCCGATGGTGCCGCGCGACAGCGTGATCCGGGAACGCGCGCCGAAGTGCAGCAGGCGATCGCCCGGGCAGCGGGCTCCGGGACGCACGGTGAAGGCCGGGTGTGCGTGCACACATTGCCGATACCGCAGCCGCGCGGGGTGCGGGGATGAGCGGGGTGGTGGCGGGGTTGAGTTCGGTGTTCGCGCGGACGCATGAGGTGCCGGCGGCGCCGGAGCCGGGGGCGGTGACGCTGCGGGCAGTGGGGGTGAGCGTTGATCGGCGGGGGGCTTCGGGGGCGCGGCGGGTGCTCGAAGGCGTCGACTTCGATGTGGTCGCCGGTGAGATCGTGGCGTTGGTCGGTCCGAATGGTGCGGGGAAGTCGACGCTGTTGGCGGCGCTCGCGGGTGAACTCGAGCCGAGTGCGGGCGCGATCGAGTTGGATGGGCGCGCGCTCGCGCATTGGTCGCCGGTGGATATGGCACGTCGTCGTGCGGTGCTGCCGCAGAGCCATACCGTCGGGTTTCCGTTCACCGCACGCGAGGTGGTCGCGATGGGGCGCGCGCCGTGGGTGCGCACCGAGCGGCGTGAACTCGATGAGGAGCGGATCGCCGCCGCCATGGCGGCCGCTGATGTGGAACACCTTGCCGCGCGGTCGTTTCCGACGCTCTCGGGTGGCGAACGCGCGCGGGTCGCGCTGGCCCGCGTGCTCGCCCAGGACACCGGCACCCTGCTCCTGGACGAACCCACCGCCGCCCTGGACCTGGGCCACCAGGAAGCGGTGCTGACCCTGGCCACCGCCCGGGCCGCCGCGGGCGCGGCCGTCGTGGTCGTCCTGCACGACCTCGGCATCGCCGCCGCCTACGCCGACCGCGTCGCCATCCTAGAATCCGGCCGCATCGCCGCCGACGGCCCACCCCGCAAAGTCCTCACCACCGCACTACTCACCCGCGTCTACCAACATCCGGTAGAGGTCCTCGACCATCCGATCACCGGCGCCCAACTGGTCCTCCCGGTCCGCCGCTGACCACATCGTGGGTCGAGTCGCATACCCCAACGGCTCGCAAGGTGCACACGCTGCACGACCGGCAGGCCAGGCCACGATCGATCAGTGTTCGGCGACGAGAGTGTCTCCGTAGAGCTTGGATACCTGAAGTCTGATCACGAGCCGGTTGTCCTCGACCATGTTCTTCAGGAAGGTCGCTTCGTCATCGGGATTGTCGAATTCAGGGAACATCGCCAGCATTTCGCGGCCGACGGGGTCGCCGGGGACGGTGCTGACCGGTGAGATTTCGGCGGCGCCCTCGGCAACTGCGAAGGTGAGCTGGTCGAGGCTGCTCACGTAGAGCGCGGTATGCGGATTCCGGGCGAGCTGGCGCACTTTCACGCGATCGGCGGTGGAACCGATCGAGACCACGCGTGTGACCGGATTCCACTTGTAGGCAACTGTCGATAGATGCGGATGACCATCGCGCTTGATGGTGGCCAGCGCCCCCATGCGATGGACACCGAGGAATTGTTCCACCCTCTCGGTGGACAGCCGTGTCGGTGCCGCTCCGCGGCCTGGTTCGTACGACGATTCCTGGATGTCGGTCATGGGCCGAACCCTTCCACTGTCATGGTGCATTATTTGTTACTGAGTGCATGATCTGTGACGATCGCGGTGAGTGGAAGGAGGCACTTTCATGTCCCAGAGGCACACCGATGTTCCGTCGCAGGTCGAACCAGCCGGCGGTGACGACCGGGTGGACTCTTCTGTCGACCAGGCGTGTTCAGTGCTGGAAGTGCTCAATCGGATCAGCGGCAAATGGGCTATCGGGATCTTGCTGCTGACCACGCAGCGGCCGATGCGATTCACTGAGCTCGAGCGTGAAGTCACCGGAATCAGTCGGCGAATGCTGACCTTGACGCTGCGCAATCTCGAACGCGACGGCCTGCTGATCCGGACGGTCTACCCGACGGTGCCACCCAGAACCGAATACGAGGCCACCCCCATGGCCCGAGAGCTCTATCGGACGTTGCTGGCGTTGACCGGCTGGGCCGACCGGCACCGACACGAGATCGCTTCGGCGCGCAAAACCTTCGACGAGCAATGACCGGCACCCGGATGGTCCGGCCAGCGCACTGAATTCTGCTGGTGCCGAGTCCAATACGGCCTGGCCGGCCGCAATGATCGCCCCGAGCCCGGGATCGTGGTGCGGTCGATCTGGCGCGCCGCATCCACCGCTAGGCCTGTTCCCACAGCAACCGGAGCGCGCCGTTGACCGCCCATACGGCGAAGAACACGATCCCCGCGCCCGGCGTCCACGCGAACCCGATCAGCACCGCGGCGCCGCCGAACCACACGATCTCCAACAACAAACGCCACGCACCGGTCAGCGGGAAGCGCGCGTTCTTGCCGCCGCCCGCGGCGAACAGCGCCCACACCGCGATGAACACCGCGGGTGCGCCGATTCCGGCGACGACACACACGATGGGGTGTGCGTCCAGGGTGAAGCCCCAAACAGCCGCTCCGGCAAGCACGCCCAGCTCCAACAGGAACATCAGGGCCAGATTCGCGCCCTTGATCACAGCCATCGATGACTCCTCAACGCCAGACCAGCTTCAACACCGCGGGCGTCAACAGCATGCGAACCACCGACGCGTCCAGGACCAGCGCCGCGATCATGCCGTAGGCGATGTATTTCATCAGCACCAGGTCGGAGAAGCCGAACGCACCGGTCACCACGATGAGAATCGCTGCCGCGGAGGTGATCACCCCACCGGTATGGGCGATGCCGTACCGGATGGCCTCCGGCGCCGACGCACCGTCCGCGCGCGCCTCGGCCATGCGCGAGAGCAGGAACACCTCGTAGTCGGTGGACAGCCCGAACACCACCGTCACGATCAGCGCCAACACCGCGAACATCAGCGGCCCGGGTGTGAAGTGGAAGATCCCCGCACCGTGCCCCTCGACGAAGACCCAGGTGAGCACCCCGAGCGTGGAGGCCAGACTCAACGCGCTCATCAGCACGGCCTTGAGCGCCAGCACGATCGAACGAAACGCCAGATACAGCATCCCCAATGCCGCCGCCGCCAGCAGCGCCACCAGCAGCGGCAGGCGCACGAGCAATCCGTTGATGCTGTCGCGCTCGAGCGCGGGCACCCCGGCCACCATGATGTTCACCCCCGAGGGTTCCGGAATGGCTCGCAGCGCATCGATCACGGTATCCGCGTCCCGCTTGTCGGCGAGACCGGCGTTGAGCACATTGATCCCGTCCTTGGTCGGTGCACCCGGTTCGAAACGTCCCGTCAACCCGGGAATCTGGCTCGCCTCGTAGCGAATATCACTGAGCTGTTGCGGATTCGCGCCCACCACAACGAGTTTGATCGGCTCGGTACGGAAGCTCGGGAACAACTCGTCGAATCGCTCCTGCGCGACGCGCGCCGGATTCTCCTGCGACAGATAGCGTTCGCTGATCCCGCCGAACTCGATATTGTGGATCGGGATGATCAACGCGAGTAGCCCGAGCACGATCGGTACCACCACCGCCCACGGCCGCCGCATCGCCCGCGTCGCCAGCCGGGAGAAGAATCCGGCGTCGATCTGCGCCTCGGTCTTGGTGCGCGAGAAGCGCTGCCAGCCCCACAGGTCGATCCGCCGCCCGACGATACTCAGCACCGCGGGCAGTGCGGTCACCGACAGCAACGCCGCCAGCAGCACCGAGCTGATGCCGCCGTAGGGCACCGACCGCAGCACTCCGTTCGGGAAGATGAACAGCGCGGCCAGGCTGATCGCGATGATGCCCGCCGAGAACAGCACGGTGCGTCCGGCGGTGGCGACGGTGCGCGCGGTCGCCTCCTCCACACTGTGCCCGGCCGCGAGTTCCTCGCGGAACCGGGTCACCGTGAACAAGCCGTAGTCGATCGCCAGCCCCAGACTCACCAAAGTGACTACCGCACTGGCGAATACGTTCACATCGATGTGATCGGTGAGCACCCGGATGGTGCCCTGGGTGCCCAGCACCGTCATACCGCCGATCAGCACCGGCAGCAGCGCCCCGATCACCCCGCCGAAGACGAAATACAGCAGGATCGCCACGATCGGCAGCGCGATGATCTCGGCGCGGCGGATATCGTCCTGCATGCCCTGATTGATGCCCTCGACGATGGGCTGCAATCCGGCCAGCTGCACCGTGGTGCCGCCCGGCCCGCCGCCCGCGCGTCCCGCGCCGAGCTCCGCCTTGATCGCGGCGTAGTTCTCCACCGTCGTGGTGCCCTCCCCGCGCAGCCCGACGCTGGCGAAGGCGTGGGTGTGCGAGGCGTCGGTGGCCTGGGCGGCGAAGGGGCTGTCCCAATAGCTGTCGATCTTGAGGATCCGGTCGGGGTGCTCGGCGAGCAGCTGCTTCAACATGCTGGTCACCGCGGCGCGCAGGCTCGGGTCGTCGACCGTTGTCCCGGCGGGCGCGGTGTAGAGCAGGATGATGTCGCTGTCGGTGTCGCGGCCGAAGGTGGCGTCGGCGATCTTGGACGCGGTGACCGATTCACTGCTCTCGTCGAACCAGCCTTCCTGGGTGAGCTTGTCCGCGAGATCGCGCCCGTACCAGCCCGAAAGCAGCACCCCCACAATCGCTATGCCCAGCACGAGGTAGCGGTGGCGGTGGATGAACTGTCCCCACCGCAGCGAACCGGATTCGATCATCTAGCCGCAGGCCGCGGTGCGGTAGTCGGCCGAGCGCAGGATGCCGCACAGATCGGTGCGTGAGATCTTCCATTTGCCGTCGAGCAGCACGAAATGGACGACCGTGGTGCGCACGGCGGTGCCGGTGCCGTCCTTGTCCAGCCGCATGGTCGCGGTCAGGGTGCCGTCGCGGTTGTCGAAGACCGGGTCGGTGACGCCGTAGATGGCGCGCGGGTTGTCCTGCAGCGCCCGGTACATGTCCGGGATGGCGTCGCGGAAGGCCTGGCCGTCCTCGATGAGGTCGGTGCGTTCGGAGTCGGGCAGCGCCGGATCCAGGGCGCGTTTGATCTGGGTGTCGAGTTCGGCGGCGGACGGCAGTGGCCGGTGCGCGGCGCTCGAGGAGGCCGCGACCGAGGAGGACAGCGACGCGTTGGCCGAGGAGCGCGCGGCATCGACCGCGGCCTCGTCCGGGCCCGTGCTGCAGGCCGAGGCCATGGCGACGAGGGCGGCCGCGGTCAGCGCGGTACGGGCGAATCGTGTGGTTGGCATCACCATCTACATACCATCAATGACGGAACTGATCCGTCCCAGCAGGGCGCGCACGGTTGTCACGTCACGGTCCACGGCCGACTCGACCGGCTCCGCGTCCGGGATCATGTCCCGCACCAGCGCCACCACGCTGCGTTCGTCGTCGAGATCGATATCGGTGGCCCGTGCCTGCGCGATCGCGACGACATCCTCTGGTCCGGGCACGTCACTGTCCAGGTCGGCGCGGTAGATCTCCAGCACCACGGTGGATCGCACCGTGCGAAAGGCGTAGGGCCTGCCATCGGCCGTGGTGCCGAAACCATGAGCAAACGGACCAACGGTTATGTCATCGATGGCAAATCCCGACGGATGGTCGGCTTTCAACCGGATCTCCCTGAGTTGGACATTGTTTCAACTCAACCGTAACCCCGATCACCGACATTCTCCGTCAGCCACCACCCCCGGTCGGCTCATACCGTGCGCCATCATGGTCAGATGGTGCGGTAGCCGATGATTCGTCATAGTAAGGAGTTCGGTGGATGCGCCCTCGTGGCTGTCTTGGATGGGCGAGGTTCGCGGGGCCCTCCGTGGTCACGCTCCACCGCCGGGCTCCCGCATTGCTCGCGAGCGTGGCGGTGCTGACGATGATGACCGGATGTTCCGCCGGCTCCGATAGCGACAAACTGGAGACCAGACCGGCGGCCACCGCGGCGATCGCGCCTGTCGAGAGTACGCGTCCTGCGGGAGATGTCTCCGGGCTCGCGAACCCGATCGGCGGGCTGTTGGCCGAGACGGGTACCGGGCAGCTGGTCGCGCTGGAGTCGAGCAGCGAAACGAGCACGATCCTTTTCGTCATCGACCCGACGACACTCACCCGCGTCGACCCGTCGGGCGTTCCGGACCTGGGCATGAGCACCCTGCTGTTGCCCGCCCACGGAGCGGGTCTGGCGCAGGGCAAACCAGGCGAAGTGCTGGTTCCCGGGTCCGGGCGGATCATGCGCGTCGACATCGCAACCGGAACCGTCACCGACGTACCCGTAGACGGCGACGCACGGTCGGTCCTGCGCCGCGAGGACGATACCCTCGTCGTCGGCACCGCGGACGGCAAGGTCCGCGTCCTCGCCCCCGACGGCAAGGTCACCGACACCGTATCCGGCCTCGCCTCGGCCGATGCCCTGGCCCTGACCGGCGACCACGTCTCCGTGCTGGACCGCCGCCAGACCTCCCTCACCCAGCTCGACCTCGGCAAAGAGCGCCTCGGCCTGGCCCTGCGCGCGGGCGATGGCGCCACCAACCTGATCACCGACCCGTTCGGCCGCATCACCGTCACCGACACCGCCGGTGACGAACTGCTGGTCTACACGGCCGGACCGCTCGTACTGCGTCAGCGATTCCCGGTAGGATCGTCGCCTTACGCGCTTGCCTACGATCCGGGGTCGGACACCGTGTGGGTGACGTGTACGCAGAGCAACGAAGTCGTCGGATTCGACCTGTCGACGGGTATACCGAAAGAAGTAGGCCGTTACCCGACGGTGCGGCAGCCGAACTCGGTGACCATCGACGAGCACACCGGTGACCTGTTCGTCGGTTCCGCGACCGGGGACGGTCTGCAACGGATCCGCGCGGACCAGCGGAAGAAAGGGCAGTGATGGCGCCACAACACCCGCGCGCAGCGCTACCGGCGAGCTGGGAAACCACCAGTGACGACTACGAATACGTGCCGCTGCGGCTGCCACCCGAGGTGACGCGGGTGACGGCGACGATGCGACTGGCCATCCAAGCCGAATTCGGCGGTTGGGAACTGTCCCGTGTGCGGGCCTATACCGACGGTAGTCGGCGGGTGCTGCTGCGCAGGCGAAAAACCGCACTACTACCGCAGCCCGAACCGGGAATGTGAGGCCATGTATTCACTGCTGCTGCGCCTGATGTTCCTGCTGCCGCCGGAGCGCATCCATCACCTGGCCTTCACGGCCATGCGGCTGGCGGCCCGGTTCGCACCGTCGCGCTGGGTAATGACGAAGGTCCTCACCACCGACGACCCCATCCTGCGCAACCACGCCTTCGGCATCGACTTTCCCGCGCCGCTCGGCCTGGCCGCCGGATTCGACAAGAATGCCGACGGTGTCGATGCCTGGGCCCCGCTCGGATTCGGTTTCGCCGAGATCGGGACCGTCACCGCACAGTCGCAGCCCGGCAATCCCGCACCACGGCTGTTCCGGTTGCCCGCCGACCACGGGCTGATCAACCGGATGGGCTTCAACAATCACGGCGCCGCCGCCGCGGCCGAACACCTGCGCGCGCGCCGTGGCGGGGTGCCGATCGGTGCGAATATCGGCAAGACGAAGATCGTCGAACCCGTCGGCGCCGCAGCCGATTACGCCGTCAGTGCCGCACTGCTCGGCCCCCTTGCCGACTTCGTCGTCGTCAACGTCAGCTCTCCCAACACCCCCGGCCTGCGCGATCTGCAGGCCGTCGAATCCCTGCGCCCGGTCCTGCAGGCCGTACTCGACAGCGTCGAGGTCCCGGTGCTGGTCAAGATCGCCCCCGACCTGTCCGACGACGACGTCGACGCGGTTGCCGATCTCGCCGTCGAACTCGGCCTCGCGGGCATCGTCGCCACCAACACCACCATCCGCCGCGACGGCCTGCGCACCGACCCCGCCGAGGTTTCCGCCATGGGCGCGGGCGGCCTGTCCGGCCCGCCGGTCGCCGACCGCTCCCTGGAGGTCCTGCGCCGCCTCTACCGCCGCGTCGGCGACCGCCTCGTACTGATCTCCGTCGGCGGCATCGAAACCGCCGACCAGGCCTGGGAGCGGATCCTCGCCGGCGCCACCCTGCTGCAGGGCTACACGGGCTTCATCTACGGCGGCCCGTTCTGGATGCGCGAGATCCACCGCGGCCTGGCGCAGCGCTTGCGCGCGGGCGGATATCACTCGATCGCCGAGGCGGTCGGGGCCGAGCACGTCGCGCACACCTGATTCCACCCGCGTGGCACGCGATGCGTCGTTGCGCGCCATGCCATTTCGCGATGCGAAAGCGGTCGAGCGGATGCTTCGCCGGTCCCGACGGCCTATTCTGGTGTGCGGCAGGACAAATCGCTGCGGTACGCGGAGGGGGACGGCGGATGGCCGACTCGTTGTCGCCGGACGACGCCGCCGCTGGCTCGGATCGGCGACCCGACGCAGGCGTGGTCACCGTCATCGGGGCCGCTGTGGTCGACCACATCTACCGCGTGGATCACATTCCCGCACCCGGTGAAGCGGTGCCGGGAAATTTCGAGGCACACGCGGGCGGAAAAGGACTCAATCGAGCCGTCGCGGCCGCCCGGCTCGGACTCACCGTCAGACTGATCTCGGCGGTCGGCGATGACGACGGCGGCCGGATGATCCTGGACTATCTGCGGGCCGAGAACATCGATGTGGACCTGGTGAAGGTGATTCCAGGTGCACAGACCGAGGCGACCGCAGTGGTGATCACCAGTACCGGCGTACCCGCCATCATCGGGTGTCAGAACGACCGTATCCGGCTCACCGCCCACGACGTGCGTCGACCGATCGTGCACGCCGCGATCACTTCCTCGGATGCGTTACTGCTCACCTTCGAGCCACCCGTCGCGGTGATCGAACAGGTGTTGACCACCGTGCGCCACCAGCGCGACCGCCCGCTGATGATCGTGCATCCCTCGCCCACGCTCGTCCGGCCGCAGTACCTCTACCCGTACCTCGACGCCGTCGACTACCTCACGGGCTCGACAGTGGATCTGCACGGCATGCTGCCCGACAGTGCGAACCCGACCGCGGACATCGCCCAGCACCTGCGGGCACGCGGCGTGCGAGCGGTGTGCGCGGTCGAGAATTTTCGCTGTCGAGTGTGGTCGGATCTGGTGAACGTCGAAACCCCGCCGTTCCCTGTTGTTCTCGCGGGTTCGCCGGGCGCGCACGCGGCCTTCGCGGCCGCACTGGTGTCGCGCCTGCTGCCCTCACGGCGCGCCGCGCGGGCGGAGGACTACACATGGGCGTGCGCGGCGATGGTCGCGACCCAATCGTTCGGCGATGTTCCCGGTGCCATGCCGCGCGTCACCGATGTCGACGACATCGCCCGGATGGTCTCGGAGGACTGGTGACACCGCGCTGCGCGGCATCGCGTGCACTACCGCTATCCGTAGACGTGCGGCGGCCTGTTGGTGTGCACCGACATTCGATGCGACCGGCAGCTCGGCCCGGACGAGATCGCACCGCCGGGTGCGGTATCGCTGCCCTGCCCGGGCCCGTCGTGTTGTTCCCCGAGCCGGGCCATGATCCGCTTGGACAGCAGAATCACGGCATGCTCCCAGATGATGCCCAACGTATCGGCTCGGTCACCGGCCTCGGCGTGCGCACGACGGTCGTGCACGATGTCCGGGTCGCTGAGGATCTCGTCGAGTTCCATCCCCGCTATGGCCTGCGCTCTGGTCAATCGCCGGTCGGGTAGCCAGCTCAGCCGCCACACCGCGGCACCGGGTCCGCCCGCGCGGTAGGCCGATTCGGGAGATATGTCGCTGATCATGGTCCATTCGGTGGCCTTGACGGTCATGGGTGCCTCCGGTGTAGCAGTTCGAGCCCGATGAGCTCGAGGGGTATTCCGAGTTGCCCGGCGCAGATCAAGGCCCGTGCTCGGACCGTCGGGTCGTGCCGGAAATCCTGGGTGCTGAAGATCTCTGCGAGATCCATCCCCGCCAATGCCTGTTCGTGGGTGAGCAGCCGGTCGGGCAGCCAGCTCAGCCGCCACGACTTGGCCCACGTGCCCGCCAACCGATCGGCGGATTCGGCCGTGCTGTCGCTGGTCATCGACCAGCGGTTTACGTGAATGGTCACGAATGCCTCCTGTCGAGCATCCGTTGGTGCAACAGCTGCAGGGCCTGCCGCACGGTGATTCCGAGTTGATCGGCCCGCGTCTGTGCGTCGTGGTCCGATGCCGAGTCCGGATGGCTCAGGATTTCCTGCAATTCCATTCCGGCCCAAGCCTGTTCGCGGGTGAGCTGAGTGGGCAGCCAGCTCAGTTGCCATGCCGGTTCGTCACGGCCCGCCACCTGCCACGCCCACTCGTCGGGGGTGAGGTTGCTGGTCATCGACCGGCTGCTTGCGTAGATCACGGCAGTCTCCACGGGGCGCAGGAGTGTCGTCGAACGACCGCTGACCGGGTTTTGGGTGCACTGAACCGAGCCGAACCGGTGTGCTCGGTCGGCCGTGGTCTTGCTGCTCTCGGTGCTGCGGAGCGGGCGACGAAATGTGGCTGTTTTCGGTGCGGACCATCCAGGCGAACGCGTGGACGCTTGCCTAGACCGTGACGCCGTTCGGCTCCAATTCGGTGTCGGGCGCTGCGGGCCGACGCTGTTTACGCCGCCGGACTTGCCGTATCAGGAGAATCACTCTCATCACCAGGGCCCTCCCGAGTCATCTGGTGGGGCGATCCAATCGCCAAACCTAGTGTGGCATTTGCCCTTCATTGAGGTCAATTGCCGATGTAGGTTGGTAATTGCCGGTTCTCGCTGGCGCTAAACCCGCCGACCCGGGCAATCGCGACATCGGCACAACGAATCGGCAACAACCACGCGGAGGATGATTTCGCCATGGTGCGGCAAGACGAGCGCACGGTCGCCATCCGGGGCATTCTCATGCGGCTGTGCAAGCGCTCGGGTCTGAGCTCGGATCGATTGCGGACCACCGAGATCGACGTCTCCCCCCTACTGGACCTGCTCATCGTGCAGCAATACGCCCACCGTTCCAGGGTATCGCCGGAGGAGGCGGTGCTGCCCGTGGTGCGCGATATGGCACGGCAGCTGGATCCGACCGATCGGCTCATCGTCGACGCCGCGCTGTCGTTGGGCCTGCTGCGCGAAAAGCCGCCCACGGGTATGGATCTCGACCGCTTCTACGCATCCGACCTCGGTGAACGGCGCGAGTATCTGACCGAGCACTGGCATTCACTGCACGAGGCGCTGTGGACCGACCGCATCCCGCCCGCGCCGACCGTGCGATCGCTGCGCGCGGCCCCCGAGCGTCGCGCGTTCACCGCCTTGGCGGAGAATCTGGCTGCGGGCTCCGCCCTGCCTTCCGGCGTTATCCACGGTGGCATGCCGACATCGAAACCTCTTGTACTACTACCGAATTCGCAGCAGCGTCCCGGTGTGATCACGGTCATCGGCGATGCCGTCATCGATCACACCTACCGGGTGGACCACATGCCGGGGCCCGGCGTCTCCGCACGTGGGCGATTCGAGGAGAGCCTGGGCGGCAAGGGACTCAATCGTGCGATCGCCGCGGCCCGCCTCGGCCTCGAGGTTCGCTTCATCACCGCGGTCGGCGACGATGCCGCGGGACGGCGCATCATCCAATTCCTGCGTCGGGAGAATGTCGGCACTGAACTGGTGAAGGTGGTTCCCTACACCACGACTCCGGTCGCCGCCGTCATCATTACCGCCAGCGGGATGGCATGCACCATCGGTCGCGAGGAAGACGACGAGGTCAAGCTCAATCAGGAGGATCTGCGTCGGCCGGAGGTACAGACAGCGATTACCGTCTCGGACGCGGTGCTGCTGACCTTCGAGCCGCCACCCATGGTGATCGAGCGGGTGATGGCGATGATCCGCGCCGCGCCCGACCGGCCGAAACTACTGGTCCAGCCCACTCCGAAGGTCAACACGCCGCAATACATCTATGAATACTTGCGCATCACCGACTACCTGATCGGCACCCGGCGCGAGTTGGGTGAGTTGGTGCCCGACATCTACCGCAGCTCCGGCCCCGACGACCGGGCTGTCGAACCGGATTTCGATGGGGTTATCGCGCCGCGGCTGCGCGCGCTCGGCGTGCACAATGTCTGCGCGGTAGAGGGTTTCGAATGCCGCGTCCGCTCGGCGACCGTGAATCTCGACATTCCTCGACCACCGGCGGCCATGCTCGAGGACTCGGCGGGTGCCAGAGCCGCCTTCGCGGCGGCGCTGGCATATCGCGTGGTGACCAACCACCGCCAAGCCGATCAGGACGATTTCGAATGGGCGACAGCCGCGGCGAGCACGACACAGTCGTTTCGCGACGTCGCCGCCGCGATGCCGCGCGCGAGCGAGGTCGACCGCATCATGCAGTTGCCGCCCAATGGGACCGCGACGGGCAGTCCTTGAGCGATCGTCCCGGTGTCGCGCGAATCTCGTTGCCGGAGTCGCCATGTTGGCTCGAGTGCTATAATGTCTCGTTCCATCGCGTCGGGAGAACCGACGCGACGGTGCTCAGCTCAGTTCTTGCTCTCACGCGTTGCCGTGTCGCACCATCCGCAAGGATTTCGATCGTCTGGCTATGCATCGGAGGAGCATGACCACTGCGCCGTCGAACCTCGACGAGACCGGGCACCGGTTGACGCGCAAGGGGCGCGAACTAGAGGTTCGGGTGCTGCGAATCGCGGACGACGACGATGGCGGGCACGCACTGCTCTTCGGTGATATCGCCGACGGTTGTCTGGTCCGGATCCATTCCCGGTGTCTCTACGGCGACGCATTGCGATCCGACGATTGCGACTGCGGACCCGAACTGGATCTGGCGATGGACATGATCCAGCAGGCGGGGGCGGGAGTTCTGATCTACTTGGAGCAGGAGGGGCGCGGTGCCGGATTGATCAACAAGGCGCGCGGGCTCCGGACCAGCGAACGCAACAATATCGACACCTTCGAAAGCTATCGGCGGTTGCAGCTCCGGCCGGATTCGCGATCCTACACACGAGCAGCCGAATTTCTGGTGGCCGTCGGCCTGTCGCGGGTGCGACTGCTCACCAACAACCCCGATAAAGTGGACGCCCTCGAGCGAGTCGGGCTCGATGTGTCCGTGTGGCCCCTGCACACCATGCCCCGCAGCGAGCGCGCGCGCGAGTACCTGCGGGCCAAACGGCAGCGTCGTGGACATGATCTCCCGGCAGATCACCCGGTGTGGCTCGCGACCGACCACCCGGCGCCCGAGCGGAAACGCGATGGCCCGAACCGGATCGGACTGCTCGGAATCCCGGCAACGGCCCTGCCTCTGCTCGCCCTCGGCCAGGTGAGCGCCGCAGCGTTCTCGATAGCGAGCGGATTGCTCGTATTCTGGCTCTGCGCATGCCAATACGATCGATCCGCCGCGCGACATGTGCGACAACTGCGCGAAAACCGCGCGATGCGGCGTCGGTCCGATGCGTCGGTCGAACCCGCGAGCCGCCGCTGGCGGCCCGACCGACCACGGACCACCACGACCGTGCTGGCCACTGTCGAGCAACCGCGCCGACGGGTGCGTGTCGAGGCGAGCGCACCGCAACCCGAGGATCGAGCCTTGGCCCACGCGGGGGTGGATCGGCGGGACGGGTAGGCGGTGCGGCGGTGGTACCCGTTTGCTCTCGCACCGGCGCCGATCATCCGGTGCCACTGCATTTCTCGACTCCTGGGCAATCCCACCGCAACATGGCAGACGCCACGCTTGGCAACCTCGCGGCGCTGGGGTTTCCGTATTGCCACGACAGCCCATTCGGCTAGGCATACCGGCACATTCGCAAATCCTTCGCAGCTGTGATTCAGGCCACACAGTCTGATTTGCGTGCGGCGCACTACTATTCAGCTCAGCCGGCCGATGATCTTCTGCTGCACCTACTCGGAATGACCGATATCGAATCACCGCTGCGGTCGGCTAGCGATTCCGTCTGTGGCCAAGCTATCTCGGGCACCGGACGGTTGGGGCATCGGTGGCCGCAGCGCGCCGATGTCGGCTCGATCGACCTCGTGCAACCCAGCTGGCATGGCACCAGTCGCGCCTGCGGCGCCGTGGTCGAGCAGGAGCATCAGGCCAGGTGTCCGGGTTGCAAAAATCGGAGGTCACAATGGCGAACAACGCGACCACCCTCGATGACACCGTTCATCGGCTCACCCGCAAGGGGCAGGAACTGCAGGTTCGTGTCATGGAGGTGGTCGGCGGCGGGGAGTGCGGACATGTGCTCGTCTTCGGTGCGATCGCCGATGGCTGTCTGGTTCGGGTCCACTCGAGGTGTCTGTACGGCGAAGCGCTCGACTCGCAGGACTGCGACTGCCGACCCGAACTCGACAAGGCGCTGGATCTGATCTGGGCCGAGCGCAGTGGCGTGCTCGTCTACCTGGAGCAGGAGGGACGTGGCCTCGGTCTGATCAGCAAGGCGCTGGGCTATCACGAGAGTGAACTCCGCGGTATCGATACGTTCAGCAGTTACGAGAGTCTCGGGTTTCCCGCGGACGCTCGCACCTACCTGCATGCGGCGAAAAGCCTGCAGGCCCTCGGGCTGACGAGCGTTCGGCTGCTCACGAACAATCCGGCCAAAGTCAGCGAACTGCGCTCGACCGGCCTGAAAGTCACCCGCGTGCCGTTGCACACCCGACCGCTGAGCAAACGGGCTGCCGCCTATCTCGACGCAAAACGTCGCCAGCGCGACCATCTGCTCCCCAAATATGACGTTTGCTGGGAGTTGGACACCCCACACGTGCGCGCGCGCGACGGTCGCATCCAGCGCATCTGGTCGAGGTTCGGTTGGATCCTGCCGACCCGTCGTCGTGCCCCACGCCCCGAAGGACGCGCGTCCAAGTAACGGACACGATTACCCCGGTCTGACTACGATGAGTGAGCTGCGCCACACGGCGCTACTTCATCGCGTGACACGATGAGATAGAGTCGCCTGCAATTTATCAGGAGCGGCGGGTCTCGGGCCGTGCGACCGCACGGTTGCGCGCCGGGCGCGGTTCACGCAAGAGATATCGGGAACGGGAAGATGACGACAACAGAAATAGGTTTCGCACACGAGTCCGGCAAGACGGTTCATACGGTGCCCGAGGCGTTCCAGGAGACCGTGAAGTTGCGGCCGGAACAGGTCGCGTTGCGGACGGTCGGCGGGACCACGGAGATCAGCTGGCGCGAGTACGGCGAACGGGTGAAGACACTGGCCGCGGGGCTGGCCGGACTCGGCATCGGACACGGTGACACGGTCGGCATCATGCTCACCAACCGGCCGGAGTTCAATCTGGTCGATACGGCCGCGCTGCATCTGGGCGCCACCCCGTTCTCCATCTACAACACCAGCTCCCCCGAGCAGATCACCCATCTGTTCACCAATGCCGAGAACAAGGTGGTGATCACCGAACGCGCCTTCCTCGATGTCATCAAGGGCGCGGAGGTCGAGTTCGAGCACATAGTGCTGGTCGACGGTCCGGCCGCGGATACCGTCAGTCTCGCCGACCTCGAGGCGAATCCGGCCGCCGACTTCGATTTCGACGCGGCCTGGCAGGCGGTCACGCCCGACGATCTGGCGACGCTGATCTACACCTCGGGCACCACCGGCCCGTCCAAGGGCGTGGAGATCACCCACCGCAATGTGGTCGCCCAGATCATCGCGCTGGTCGAAGGCCCGCTGCGCGTCGGCTTCGACGATCGCGCGATCTCCTACCTGCCCGCCGCGCACGTCGCCGACCGCATCTCCGGCCACGCCATCAGCCTGCTCACCGGCGTCCTCATCACCTGCGTGCCGGATCCGCGCGAGATCGCCGCCGCACTGCCCGACGCCCGGCCGACCACCTTCTTCGGCGTGCCCCGGGTATGGCAGAAGATCAAGGCGGGCATCGACGGCAAGCTGGCCACCGAGCCGAGTCCGGTGAAGAAGGCGCTCGCGAACTGGGCCATCAACACCGGCGTCACCGCCGCGCGCGCCGATCTGGCGGGCAAGGGCCGCGGTCCGATCCTGTCCGCGCAGTACAAGATCGCCGATACGCTCGTGCTCTCGAAGCTGCGTCATGCGCTCGGCTTGGACAACCTGAAGGTCGCCGCGTCCGGCGCCGCCGCGATTCCGCCCGAGACCCTCGAATATTTCCTCGGCCTCGGCTTCACCGTCAGCGAGGTGTGGGGCATGTCGGAGACCACCGGGGTGGCCACCTACACCGAATTGGCCAAGCCGCGACCCGGTTCGGTAGGCCGGGCGGTCGAGGGCATCGAGTTGCGGCTGGGTGAGGACGGCGAGTTGCTGGTGCGCGGCCCGATCGTCACCCCGGGCTACCGCAAGCAGCCCGAGAAGACCAAAGAGGCGCTCGACGCCGACGGCTGGCTGGCCACCGGCGACGTCGCCACCATCGATGCCGACGGCTACGTGCGCATCGTGGACCGCAAGAAGGAACTGATCATCAACGAGTCGGGCAAGAACATCTCCCCGACCAATATCGAGAACGCGGTCAAGGCGGCGTCCTCGCTGATCGGTCAGGTGGTCGCGATCGGTGAGGCCAAGCCGTTCATCTCCGCGCTGATTGTGCTCGATCCCGACACCGCCGCCATCCGGGCCAAGGAAATCGACGCCCCCGCCGACGATCTGGCCGCGCTGGCCACCCGCAAGGAGATCCTCGACGAGGTGCTGGCCGCGGTCGTCGCGGGCAACCGCAAGCTGTCGCGGGTCGAGCAGATCAAACGGTTCACCGTGGTCGGCAAGCCGTGGGAGCCGGGCGGGGATGAGCTGACCCCGACGATGAAGCTCAAGCGCAACCCGATCGCGGCGAAGTACGCCGAGGAGATCGGCACGCTCTACATCTCGCCGCTGCCCGAGTCGGTGGTGAACGTTTCGTAGCTTCGACACAACTGTGGCCCTGGGCGAAATATCCAGGGCCACAGTCGTTCTCGCTATACGACCTCGTACTTGGCGACAATGCTGGCGCGGGCGAGGGTGTGGGCGAACAAGTTGAAGCCGAGGTAGGCGGGTGTGCCGTTCTCGTCGATCCCGAGCTGCTCCACGTCGAGCGCGTGGACGACGATGAAGTAGCGGTGCGCCCCGTGCCCGGCAGGCGGTGCCGCGCCGACGTAACCGGCGAACGCGCCGTCGTTGCGCAGCGTGACCGCACCACTGGGCAGTGACCCACCCTCGCTGCCTGCGCCGCGCGGCAGCGAGGTGGTGCTCGCCGGGATATCGGCCACCGCCCAATGCCAGAATCCGGAGGCGGTCGGCGCGTCCGGATCGTAGACGGTGACCGCGAAGCTCTTTGTCTCCGCAGGGAATCCGGACCACGACAGCTGTGGCGAGATGTCCTTGCCGCCGGCGCCGAACACCCCGCTGACCTGATCGTTGTCGAACGTCTGGCCATCGGCGACATCCTCGGACGTCACCGTGAAGCTGGGTACCTGTGGGAGCGCGTCGTAGGGGTTGTAGGAGTAGTCGGGCACGATGGTCCTTTCGATCGTCAGCTGTTCAACAGGAAGTGTTCCAGCACACGGGTGCCGAATTCGAGTGCGTCCACCGGAACACGCTCATCGACACCATGGAACAGCGCGGTGAAATCCAATTCCGGTGGCAGCTGCAGCGGCGCGAAACCGAAGCAGCGAATGCCCAAGCGGGCGAACGCCTTCGCGTCCGTGCCACCGGAGAGCATGTAGGGCACGGTGCGGCCCTGCGGGTCGTGGGCGAGGATGGCGTCGTTCATCGCGTCGACGAGATGACCGTCGAAGGTCGTTTCGTAGGAATCGAGTTTGGTGATCCACTCGCGTTCGACGTCCGGGCCGATCAGCTCGTCCACCTCGCGCTCGAACGCGGCCTGCCGCCCCGGCACGACGCGACAGTCGACGACCGCCTCAGCGGTCTGCGGGATCACATTCGCCTTGTAGCCCGCCTGCAGCATGGTCGGGTTCGCGGTATCGCGCAGCGTGGCGCCGATGATGCGGGATATGGTGCCCAGCTTCGCGAGCTGACCCTCGATATCGGGACTGGACGGATCGAAGGCCAACCCGGTCTCCTCGGCGACCGCGGCCAGGAATTCGGCCACCGAATCCGAAAGCACCAGGGGGAAGGTGTGTTTGCCCAGGCGCGCCACCGCCGCCGCCAGAATCGTGACCGCGTTGTCCTCGTGCAGGAATGAGCCGTGACCGGCACGGGCCTTGGCGCGCAAGCGCATCCAGCCCAGCCCCTTCTCAGCGGTCTCCACCAGATACAGCCTGCGTTCGGTGCCGTCCGGGCGCGGCACCGTCAACGAGAAGCCGCCGACCTCCCCCACCGCTTCGGTAATGCCCTCGAACAGATCCGGCCGGTTCTGCACCAGCCACTGCGAACCCCACTTGCCGCCGTTCTCCTCATCGGCGAGGAAGGCGAATACGATATCGCGCGGCGGCACCGTCCCTTCGATCTTGAACTGCCGCGCGATGGCCAGCATCATGGCGACCATATCCTTCATATCGATCGCGCCGCGCCCCCACACGTAGCCGTCGCGCACCGCACCGGAGAACGGGTGCACACTCCAGTCGGCGGCCTCGGCGGGCACGACATCGAGATGACCGTGGATCAGCAGCGCACCGCGACTGGAATCGGCGCCCGTCAACCGCGCGAACACATTTCCGCGCCCCGGCGCCCCCGACTCCACGTACTCGGTCGTATACCCCGCCTGATGCAGCTGATCGGCCACCCACTGCGCACACTCGCGCTCCCCCTTGGTGGTGGCCAAATCGCCGGTGTTGGAGGTGTCGAAGCGGATCAGCGCGCTGACCAACTCGACCACCTCGGACACCGCACGAGACCTGGTGTTCGGACCGGATACTTCGCCAGTTGCAGACACGTACCCTTTCCTACCACCTGCGGCCGCTCACCCGGCGGCACACCTCCCGCCGATATTGCGGTTTCGCGTCGCCTACGGTGCGGATTCGCGTGACGATCGCTTCAGCATCACGGTGATCACAACGACTGCGAAGTCCGGCAGTCCGAGTAGGATCGGCGGCCGTCAGGCCGACAGGTGCACTCTGCCCGCGCCGATGCGTTCGATTCGGTCGCTGCCCCACGCACCCAGCGGTGCCAGCGCGGCATTGAGTGCCCGGCCCGATTCGGTCAACCGGTACTCGACCTTCGGGGGCACCTCGCGGTAGATCTCGCGATCCACGATCCCGTCCTCCTCCAGCTCACGCAGCTGTTGGATAAGCATCTTCTCCGATACACCGGGCAAGCCGCGGCGCAGTTCACCGAAGCGGCGCACGCCATGGTTCTCCAGTTCCCAGAGGATCAGCGACTTCCATTTGCCGCCGACCACGTCCATCGCCGCGTCGATACCGCAGAAGTATGGTCCGGATCTCTTCACGCCCATCGCCTGACCTCGCTACCTGTTCACAAACGTGCCGGAAGTACCCGACCGAATAGTAGGTACATGAGCCCCCGACCAGCCGGGCGACTACGAGAATCGCCAGCTAAACCCGCGATTTGGTCAACGAGGCCACATCCGATAACCTTGCTGAGCATCACCGGTCCGGGTGGCGGAATGGCAGACGCGCTAGCTTGAGGTGCTAGTGCCCTTTATCGGGCGTGGGGGTTCAAGTCCCCCTCCGGACACGATCCATAACCCCAACCGTGCGGGTCGAGAGATGTCTCGACCCGCACGAGTCGTTTTGCGGGGTGGTAGGTCATCTGCAGGTTGAGGTGCCGGTAGACGTCGGCTTTGTCCACCGGATCCGCCCCGGACAACACGTGCCGGATATCTCCCAGTTCCTTGATGAGACAACGGATCTCCTCGCTGGTCATTCGCCGTTGCCTCGCGGTCGGACGTGAACGGGACAGGGCTTCGGCACGGCGGGCCTGGACCTCGGCCATCCACTGCGCCACCAGATGCGGGTCGGCACCGGCCTCCAAGGCCGCCCGGTGTCGCGCCAGGATCCGGTCACAATCCTCGATCCCTGTGAGACGGCCGCCGCCGACGGGTCGAGGTCATGGTCGGGTTGGGCCTGGTAGAGGGTATCGATGGTCTCGGCAACCCGGTGCGGGGCAAAGCATGTGCCCAGCCAATCGTCGAGCGGGCCGAGTAGATCCCGTTCGGCCAGATACACATTGCGGGGATGGACGACTTTGTTCGCCAGGCCGTACTCGTTGGGATACCGGCATCGATAGAGCAGCATTGCCCGGCTTGGCTGGCCCTGCATCCGCCGCTCACACAGCCCACACCGCAACCGACCACGAAACATATAGGTGTGATGGGTTCGGTGCCGTTCCCGCGTCCCCCGGCCCGCCCCCTTCGCGGCCAGGACCTGCTGGGCACGTTCGAATGTATCGGTGTCGATGATCGGGTCGTGCACCATGTGATCGGAGAAAACCCACTGGTCACGGTCGTTCCACCGCATCCGGGTCTCATGCCCCAAAGCGACATCACCGACATCGATGAGGATTTCGTCTTTGCGTTGTCTGTTCCACACCTGCCGCCCGGTGTAGCGGGGGTTGGACAGGATCACCCGAATCGCACCCTTGGACCACGCCACCCCGGAACGGTGCCGGTTTCGTCCGGGATCGTAGGCCGACGGCGACGCGATATCGTCGCGGGTCAGTGCCTCCGCGATCGCGAAAATCCCTCGGCCGCCGAGATATTCGGCGAAGATCCGTTGCACGACCGGTGCGGTGACCGGATCGGTTTCCAATCGATGCAAACGCTTCCCGTCAGCGGCCTTCGCCGGATTCGGATGCGGCCCGGCATCGGCCAACCGGTACCCATAGGGAGGCCGCCCACCGAGGAAGCGGCCCTCGACACTGGCTTGGGCGGCCATCGCCGCACGAACCCGGATCTTGATCCGGGTTCGCCTTTGCTCATACCTCCGAACACCGACATCACCAAGTCGTGGGCCTCGGAGTCTGGATCGACGGCACCGCCGACCTCGGGCACCCATAACTGCAGTCCGTTGTCCCGTATGCGATGGGCCGTAAGTCCGGGGCGGGGGTTCGGCGGCGTCGAATTTTCGGCTACCTCGGCCCCGACGGGGCAGCCAAGTCGACAACCCCGTTGCAGGTCATCACCGTTTCCGCAGCCCGTATAGATCCCATAAAGATTCTCGGCGAGCATCGCGAAATAGCGTCAAAACGATCGCTGCAACGCTGACCACACGAATAGGTTCTTGGCCGATATGTGTGCCGGATAGGAGGCGGCAGACGGCGTGAGCCAGCCGGACGATCTCGATGCACTGCGGGAATTGGTGAGCCATCGCCACGCGGTGGAAATTCTCGATGCCCTGACTCACCGTCCCCGCACCGAACGCGACACTCCATGTTCGCAGACGCGGACTGAGCCGCACGCTGCGAGCACCGGCAGCGCGGGGTCTCGTACGGGCCCAGCGCGAAGGAAGCTGGGACCAACCACTGGCAATCGCGGGACTGCTGCGGTTGACGGACTACGGGGTACGCACAGTGGAATTGCTGTCGAGCCTTGCCGTACGGACCGCGCTCTATAAGCAGTCCGATCCGGTTCGGGATCAGTGAAAGGCGTCGGACCAGTCCGCCCGATCCGCGATGACATCAAATCCCGGGTCGAGGACCTCATCGCCGAATTGAACGCACACGCGCTGCCGGGCACACTGGCGCAATGCCGACCGCATACAAGAACCCGCGTGGGCAGCACACGGTGCGGCAATGGTGTTCGGAAGCCTTGGCGCGAGCGGACTTCCCACTCGCCAACTCGACTGTGGAAACCAGTGTCGGCCGTATCGAACTCACCTCGGCTGGAACCGGAGGGCCGCGGGTCGTCATGGTGCCCGGGACCGGCTCCAACGCGGCGGTGGCTCTGCCGTGGCTGCGGGCACTGTCGGCCCGCTGGGAGACCACGGTGCTGGATCTGCCCGGTCAGCCCGGACTCAGCGACCCCCATCGGCCGCACCGGGCCCGGCTGGCCTGGTATGGCCGAGTGCTGGACGAGGTCCTGGCCGCCATGGAGGTGGACGGTGTTGTGCTGGTGGGCAATTCGCTGGGTGCCGCGGTGGCCCTGGCCGCCGACTCGCCCCGGATCGCAGGGCGGGCGCTGGTCTCACCCGCCGGTTTCATCCGGCTGACGGTGGACCCGAAACTGGCGCTGGCTTCGGCCGTTTGGCTGCTGCGTCCCACCGCCGAACACACCCGCCGGATGCTCAGGTTGTTCGTCGCCCCCGGCGAGGACCCACCCGAGACCGAGGTGGAATGGATGACTCTCATGGCCAGCTGTTGCCGCACCACCCTGGCCCCGCCGCCGCTGCCCGCCGCGCTATTGGCCCGCCGCGCCGAGCGCCCCTGTGTAGTCGGGGTCGGAGAATACGACCGGTTCCTGCCACCCCGGCGACTGGCACCGGCACTGCGCCGGACCACGAACCTCGACCTTCGGGTCTTGCCCGGCATGGGTCACCTGACCACCCCGGACCACCTCGACGATGTGGTGTCGCTGGTGGCGGAGGTTGCCGGACCGCACGCCAGCTGAGCCGAACCCGCCGGATACATTGAGCCAGCATTTGCGCCACCGTGGCGCGCTACTGCGGGGCCCTGGATCGCGGAAATACCGGGTTATCCGGTGGTGTGCGGTGCGGTAGTGCCCGGCCATCTCGACACCACCGCGGCTTCGACAGGCGCTCACGCCACCTGCAAAAAGGTGTGCCGGACGTCGCCGACGTCGGACCGGGCTCCAACGTGAGTAAGAATGGGGAACGTGAGTAGGAATGGGGGCCACCAAGATTCCGAACCTTGAGCCCGTTCCGTCGGACGCCGAAAGCCATTTGGCGGTACGGACCGGCGGTACCTGAGTGTCGCAGGCGATTGGCGAGGATCGGTCACGGCCTGACACCAACCGCGGCTCATCGCCGGCGCACAGGCCAAACGGCACGTAGTCAATCGCCCACGCCGACACCGATCGGATGCTCGGCATACCGAACTGCGTGAGGTGCACAACCAGCCGCCCCGGCGTGCCCGCGTCAGATCCCTTGACGTGAATTCGCGGAACGCTGCGGATTTGCTGGGATCTCTGCCGAGTTCACGGCCGTTCTTCCGACCGACTATTGTGCGATGTTACGACAAGAATCCGCCACTTCCGCTAATGTGCTGGATCGTTGCTCGATTGCGATTATATAAGGCTTTCGAGGAATGCCACGTCGGGCTCTTGTCAGATTTCTTATTTGTTGTTTCCGCACCGATGCACCTTGTGTAACACTTGGGATCTGAACATGTACGTTGGTCGACTCAACGTACGCGCGTGACGCAGTTTCGAACCCCCGGCGTGTGTTCTGCATGCGACGCTGTGACAGGTTGGATCGAAGGGGCATCGCCGCCTTGAGGTTCTCGTATCTCAACAATCGATCAAAGAGGATTCCAATGTTGCAGAATCGATTTCAATAGACTCATGCGCGGACAGCCATGCTGGAGCAGACTCAAATCGTTCTGATCGACTGTCAGCCCTCATGATTAATGCGGTATTGTCTGGATGGCAAACTCACGCTGATTCCATCGACGCGAGCGGCGTAGCACTTGTCGCATTTCATATTGGTCAACCCGCTGCACGCGGAGTCAATGGAACTAGTTGTTGATTCGTGTAGTACGTATGTATCGAATGACGGAAACTGCAGGTGATCGTCATGAATGTTGATCAGAACCGTGTCCACGAAGCAGTAGCTCCGGAAGGCACTTTCCCTATTGTTGTGCTGACGGACGGGCCTCCCGGGCTCCCGCGTATCGTGTCCGTTTCGAACGAGTCCTCGCTGTCCGAGAGGATCACAATAGACCACCACAGTCGCCATCTGCATTTCGAAGCAACCGGCGAAGTCGAGGTCGTCGATGGCCATGTGGTACCGGTTTTCCACTGGTCGTATACGACATGTATCGCGGAGTAGCAGTGAGGGCTTGTCGGATGCGGCTGGCGTAAGTTTCGACCGAGGTGATGCTGCCCTCCCACAGGATGGCGCGATTGCGCACGGCCGGGTCCCTCTTCAGTCCATATTTATTACTCCCGCCCCGGTCGTTTATTTCACCCGTCGGCGAAAACCGCACTGCGACGCATTCGACTCGATCATGGCTGAATGACGCAAATTCCATTCAGCGTGATGGCTGCATTGAAGTAGCTGATTTCGGCGGATCTGCCGACGACCTTGCTTGCAGTTCTTGAATGAGACGGGGAGTACAACCATGAATGATCGCGTTCTTATCCAGTTCCCGGGCCTGGGCAGCTACATACCGGGGATTCTCGCGGGTATGGTCGAGGCTGCGCCGCCACTGGGTGCGGTCGTGTCCGAGATCGATCGAGTGGCCGCCGCATATGGACTCGGTCCGGTATCGCAGCCCCTGACCGATCCCGCCGGACCGGATATCGAAAGTCTGGCCGAAACACCGACACTGCTGCATCTGGCGTCGTTCGCGTCGTCGTATGTGCTGTACCGGGCCTTGTGCACCAGGGGTGTCGCGGGTGATGTGCTGCTCGGACACAGCACCGGTGAGATCACCGCTCTAGCTGCCGGTGGAGCGCTGTCGGTATCGGATGCGGCCCGGGTGTTGTGCGAACGGGAGGTCGCGCTCGCGGATATCGGCGAACGTGGCGGCTTGGTCGCTGTGCACACCAGTGCGAAGCGCGCGCAGCAGCTGTGCGGTGCGGCGGGCGGGTGGTCGCTGCTGGTTTCGCTATCTAATTCGCCTGGGCAGGCGGTGATTTCGGGTTCCGAGGCGGATCTGCCTCGGCTAGAGGCGGTAACACAGGCCGCAGGTGTGCAGGCGACCCGGCTACTGGTGCGGTATCCGCATCACAATCCGTTGCTGCGGCCTGCAGCACAGCAAGTCGCAGCGGCGGCCGCCACATATCGGATCGGCGATCCCACCACGCGGGTCTACTCCCCGATTCTCGGTCGTTTCGTCGCCGACGCCGCCGACGCGCGACGCATCGTCGATCGACACCTGACCGAGGCGGTGGACTATCTGGGGGCGATCCGCGCCCTCTACGACGACTTCGAGCTGCGCGAATTCATCGAGGTCGGAGTCCGGTCGGTGCTGACCGACCGGACCGGCGAGAGCCTGCCCCCCGACGTCACTCTGCGGAGCCCGCCCGCGAATGCCCGGAACGCGCATCAGATTCTGGACGTCCTGGCCGGTGTGTCCGGGCCGGATGTTCTGTCGAGCGCTGCGGTACCGTCAGCGACCGATCCTGAACCGGCCGCCGACTCGGGCGCCGTGTCGGGAGGACCGGCCACAGATGGTTTCGCGTCGCACGCGCTGCCGGACCGGGACGTGCTGCTGGCCCGACTGCGCCGGACCTTCGCCGAAGCCCTCGGATATCCCGAGGATGTCTTTACCGACGACGCCCATTTGGAGGCCGACCTGGGCATCGCCTCGGTGAAGAAGACCGAACTTGTGGTGCGCCTGCTCGACGAGTACCAGTTGCCGACGCCCCCGGCCCAGCTGCGCATGCGCGATTACAGCACGTTGCCGAAGCTGGCGGGGCTCATGGAAACGCTCGCCACACAGCAGGCGGTGTGACCTATGTCGTCAACATCGTCACCGAACACTGTGGTCGTGGTCGGTATGGGCTTGGCCGCTCCGGGAGTCAATGGCCCACAGGACTTCTGGCGAGTGCTACGCGAGCAGGTGAACACACTGCACGAATCCGGCGATATCGACGTGACCAACTGGTACGCCGCCGATCGGTCGGTGCCGGACAAAACTTATGTGCGCACGACGGGATACCTGCATTCGTTCTTCCCGCATCGCCGGCTCGCCGAAGAGCGCGCGATGGGGTACTGGGCCGGGGCCGACCGCACGATGCTACTGCTGCGGCACAGCCTGTTACAGGCGATGGATACCGCCGCTGTGCCCTCGCAATACCGCTGCGGCGCCTATGTCGGCGCACAGCCGGGCGGGCGCGCTCTCGAGGAAGCGATCCTGCTCGCCACCGCAGCAGGCTCGCACCGTTCTCAGGTATACGAGCAGCTGCGCGCACGCTACCCACATGCGCCCGAGCAACCCGCGGACGCCTTTCCGGACCGAATGCTGCGCATGGCGTGCGAGGATCTGCTGCCGGGCGACAGCGATCTGCTCGTGATCGACACCGCCTGCTCATCGTCGTTGTACGCTATCGACTTCGGAGTCAAGGCCCTGCTCGCCGGTGAACGCGACGTCGTGTTCTGCGGTGGTGCCAACACCGGATCGCGACGCGACCTGGTGTTATTCGCGAAACTGCACGGGCTGTCGGCCAATGGCGAGATTCGGGCGTTCGACGCCGACGCCGCTGGGGTGTTGTTCTCCGACGCGGCTGCGATCGTCGCGCTGAAGCTGCTCGACCGCGCGCTCGCCGACGGCGACGAAATCCTGGGTCTACTGGGCGGATTCGGCGGGTCCGCCGACGGTGAGGGCAGCGTAGTGGCGTCCTCACCGGTCGGCCAGCGCCTGGCTCTCGATCGTGCCCGCGCCGTGAATGGCACCAAAGCCGATGCGGTGGACTGGATTGTGGCGCACGGCACCGGAACCAGGGTGGGCGACGATGTGGAATTGGAAACGCTCATCGGTGCCGCCGGAACGGCCGGTGTGCTGTGTACCTCCAACAAGCCACTGATCGGGCACGGCGCGTGGGCGGCCGGCGCGATCAACGTGATCCACGCGTTGCTCGCGATGCGGCACGGCGAGATCCCGGCCGAACGCTACTTCACCGCGCTGCCCGCTGGCGTGCCCGCCGACCGCGTCACGGTGCCCGTGGAGCCGGTGTCGTGGCTGGCCTCCGGGGACCGGAACCGACTGGCTGGAATCTGCGCCTATGGCTTCGGCGGCACAAACGCGCATCTGATGGTGCAGGCGCCGGACGCCGGACCCGACCTACCGCAGTCGGCTTTACCGAATCCCGTTGGCACCCAGGAAGATCCTATGGTGCTGGTGGGCACCTCGGTTCACCTACCCGGTGCCGTGACAGGTACGACGATCGCCGAATGGCTATGCGCCGGCGCGGGCGCGCCGGCGCGGTCGTTCGGCGCTGAGTATCCACTCCCGCCTTGGCCCCAGCTGCGGATGCCGCCGGTCAGCGCACGCAGCATCGACCGGACCCAACTGATGGCACTGACCGCCGTCGACATGTTCGTGAGTGAATGGGGCGAGCCGTGGGACGGAATGCGTGAGCGCACGGGGGTTTTCACCGCTCATACCGGTCCTACTCGCTGTATGGCCGATTACACCGTCCGAGTGGGTGCCGACGAGCTGCGCGCGGCCCTCGCCGACGCTTCGGGCATCACTGCCGCGGACAGACGACGGCTCGAGGACGAACTGGCGGCGCTGGCACAGCGGCTGCCTGCGGCCAATGAGTGGAGCATGACCGGCCAGCTCACCAACATCATCGCCTCGATGATCGTCAACCGATATCGGTGCAAGGGCCTCGCGATGAACCTCGACTGCGGCCGGTCGTCGACCCAGGGCGCACTGCACGCTGCTGAGCGGTACCTGGTATCAGGAGAATTGGACTTCGCGTTGGTGATCGCGCTCAACGGACACAGCACCGCGCTGATGGCAGCGTTGACCGGAGTTCCGGCCGAGGAGCTCGCCGAGGGAGCCGTACTGCTGGCCCTCACCCGCAAGTCGGTCGCCGCCCGCAACGGGTGTCCGCAGCGCGCCGTCATCCGCACCGACGCCGCCCGCTCCGGTCGGCACACCGGCGTACCCGGCGCTACCGGGCGCTGCTACCTCGGCGCCGACGGTGCCATCGCCGTGCTCCGCGCCCTTGACACCGGGCACACCGGTCCAGTCGTGCTGCGCAATCTGGATCCCGGACCACGAGTGGAAATCGAGACACTGCCGCACGCCGCCAATACCGCGGCACCGCTGGAACATTCGACGTCCACAGTGCACGGCGCGGGGACAGATTCCCACAAGCCACGAACTCCGATCCAAGACCACCGCGCCGGGCCGCCCGAACCCTGCCCACGCCCGCAGGAATGCCTACAGCAGCAGCCGCAGCCTGAACCGCGTGTGCCCTTACCGTATCGCTCCGTAGTTGTCCTACGCCGCGCGGATACCCGTCTCGGTGCCGTGTGTCGCCCCGCTCTCACGCCGACGACTCTGATTCTGACTCATCGCACCGACCTCGCGCAGCAGCTGGAACCCCTTGCGTGCGCTACGAATTCACGCGTGTTGTGCACTGATCCGGCGGCTTCGGCCACCGACTATATCAGCGTTACCAACGGTGCCGGTCCGCGAGAAGCTATCGAGACTACGGTGGCAACGATGCACAGCGGCATCGGGCACGTGCTGATCGTGGCGTCGGCTCGCGGCCAGCAATCGAGATGGCCACTGGCACCGTCGCCGGAGTTGCTCAGCCTGCAGGAGTGCGCGCTGGCCGCGGCGGCAGCGCTGGGAAAGCGACAGGTGCTCGACGGCTCAGTGACCGCGCTACTGCTGGATCCGTTGCGCCGGGCAATGATTCACCCGCATCTGACGCTGATCACAGGACTGCTGCGTAGTCTCGCGCACGAAATATCCGGCACCGTCTACGCTGTGGTCACCGATGCCACGTTGGGGGCTGGGCTCGACCAGTTGGGCGATGAGGCAGCCGCCGCACGCGAGACGACGGTCGTACACTACCGCCAGGGGTTGCGCTACGTCGAACAGCTGTGCCCAGCGCCGCTACCCGGCCAGCGCCGCACGGGACCGTTGCCGTGGACCAGCAGCCCGGTCATCGTCGCCACTGGCGGCGCCCGCGGTGCCACCGCCGTTGCCGTAACTGCACTGGCCGAGCGGGTTCGCCCGGTGCTGTGGCTGCTCGGAACGACACCCGCCGACGATGTACCCACCGATCTGGTGAACGCGCCGGATGGCGAGCTCACTGCGAAACGGGCCGAATTTCTCTCACATGAAAGGGAACTCGACCCCACCGCGACGATCATCGCCCTCAACAAGCGATTCGACGCGCTGCTGCGCGCCCGCGAGATTCGCCGCACGCTACGCACGCTCGAGCTGCTGTGCGGCACCGACAACGTCCACTACCTGGTGTGCGATCTGCGTGAACGTGAGCAGGTCATGCACGCGGCCGAAGCTGTTTACGCACGGCACCGCCGAGTAGATCTGCTCATCCACGGTGCCGGACGCATCCGGTCCGCCGCCGCTATCGACAAGTCCCTCACCGACTTCCGGGAGATCCGTGACATCAAGGTGGCGGGCTATCACTTTCTGAAGGAAGCATTCACCGACCCGCCGCCAGCACTGTGGTGCAACTTCGGATCGGCCAACGCCCTGCTGGGATCTGCTGGCGACACCGACTACGTCGCGGCCAACGAATACTTGTGCGCCGCTGCCCAATACGGAGACTGCACCGAGTTCACCCCAGCCTGGGGACTGTGGACCGACACCGGCATGGTCCGTGATATCGCCGCGCAGCTCAGCCGCGAATACGGGCTCGCCGGAATCAGCAACGGTCAGGGCGCCGACCTGCTGTTGTCCGAACTCGCCTTGCCCCGCCCGCTCGATCCGGTCCCGTTCTACGGCATCCCGAATTCCCGGGCTCGCCAACCCGATCTGGTCGATCCGCTGCTCGGAGCCCCGGACGCGGCACGCGACGGCATGGGAACCTGGACGTGGCGCCCCCATTCGGTACGCGATAGCTACCTGGCCGAGCATCTCATCGACCGCCGACCGGTCGTCCCCGCGGTGATGATGCTCGCTATGGCCGCCGAAGCGGCGCTACGCCTACATCCCGGACCACACGTGACCGGCTTCCGTGACTTTTGCATCGACGCTCCGCTCTTCACCGATCGGCGGACGGCAGGATGCCGCGTTACCGCCGAGACCGTTGTACCTGGCACGATCCGGGTCGAGGTGCGGTCCGACGTAGTGGCGCCAGATGGGCGAATCCTGGTGTACGACTACCGGCACTGCCGCGTCGATGTCCACCTTGGCACGCTCCCCCCGCCACAACCGGCGCCAGCGGCGCGCGAAATGCCTTCATTGCCCGACGATCCAGCGGTCAGGCCCGATGTGTCCACCCAGCTTTCCGGGGTCTGGTGCACGATCCACCAGCCGACCGCAGACGCAGCCGGCGCCCAGGCCCGGTGCCTGCCACATCCCCACCCCAACAGCGTTTTCGCGCGGCTGCCGTTTCCAGCACTGCTGCTCGATTCCACACTGCGGCTTTTCGGCTACCCCCCACAGCCCGATGGCAGCCAGATCATGGCCGTCCCGCTTGCCGCCGACCGCATCGACCTCCACACCGCCGACTCCGATGTCGTTCTCACCGAACGATATCCGGCTGGCCTACTCCTGTCCTACGACGTCGCTCAGCGCCGGGCAGTCGCGGCCACCGACGACGACCGCACCGTGCTGGCCGTAACCGGCCTTGCCATCCACACCGTCGACATCGTTCCGTCTGACATCCCCTACGAGGAGTGGCACATATGACTACGACCACCGGGCGCGTCCTCGTGCCTGAGATCGCTCTCCGGACACCGCAACCACAACGCCCGTGGTTCACCATCGAACACACCATCACCGCCGGCGATACCAGTGCAGTGGGGCCCGTCTACTACGCCCGTCTCATCGACTGGCAAGGCCAATGCCGGGAACGCTGCGGACAACTCGGCGCTCCGATCTTCAGCAGCGACATCTCCGGTGACTACGCGATGCTCACCCAATCCTGCTCCTGCGAATACCTCGGCGAACTGTACTTCGGCGACCTCGTCGCCATCCGGCTCACCGTGCTCTGGGCCCGAATGCACTTGATGAAAGCCGAATTCCATTACCACAAGATCAACACTCCCGGCCAGGACGGCGGCCACCTCGTCGCCCGCGGCGAACAAATGTGGGCTAGCGCCCGCCGCAACGCCGACGGCCACTACGAACCCTGCCCATGGCCCCGAGAACTCGCGGATTGCGCGGCGACATTCGGCGCCGACATCAGCCGCGCCCAAATCGAAGACACCGGACTGCAACACGCGGGGAGTCAACGATGACCACCACAGACCAACCGGCAGGACAAACCAGCATGGTGAGCACCCTCCTGGTCACCCCGTCTACTCCGACAGGCCACGACTTCAACCCTCGCTTCACCGAGAACATCATCCTCCGTGTTCTCGCCGGCTACCTCGACCGCCACGACATCGACGAATTCAACGAGGCTCCACGCCGCATCCCATCGCATACCCGTGTGGTCGAGCCCACCCTCGAATTGGCGTCCTCCGGCGCGGCGCAGGTTCCGGTGCGATGACAACGCAAGCGATCGTGTTGGGGTGCGGAATCGCGGGCTTGGCGAGTGCCGCGGCTCTTGCCGACCAAGTTGACGAGGTGACGATCATCGAACGCGATCAGCTCCCAGATACCCCGGCGCCGCGGGACGGAGTTCCCCAGGGACGCCATCTGCACGGGTTGTTGTCCAGCGGCGCCGAGGCAATGGAGGCTCTGGTGCCGGGGACACTCGATGCACTGTGGTCACACGGCGCGAATAGGGTTGCGCTGGGCGAGGCCCTCCTGTACGGGCCTCTCGGATGGATGTGCCCATGCCGCACTCCCCGCTTCATCGTCGCTGCCTCCCGGCCGTTGACAGAGTTCGTGTTCCGCAGTTGTCTGCAACGTCATCGCCGGATCCGCATCATCGAACAGACACTAGCGGTCGGTTTGCTCGGCACTTCGGGCCTGGTTACCGGTGTGCGGGTCCGGCACCGAAACAGTCGCCATGTGCAAGACCTAGCGGCCTCCCTGGTCATCGATGCCACAGGACGCACCACCCGCACACCGCGACAATGGCTACCGGACCTCGGTTTGCCCGAGGTGGAGTCGACCGTTGTCGATCCAGGGTTGGCCTATTCGAGTTTCCCGGCCCGTATGACCGGCGACTTGTCCACATGCATCAACTTGCAACCCGATTCGCGCAGCGGTCTGCCGGGTAGGGGCGGATTCGTCCTGCAGATCGAAGCGAACCAATGGATGTTCACGCTGTCGGGTACTCGCGGCGCCCACCCACCGCGCGACGATGTGGGCCTAAAGGAATTTGCCCTTCGCTTGCGCGACCCGCTGATCGCCGACCTGCTGGTCGATGCCGAACGCACAGGCCGTATTTGGGGCTACCAGAACACCTCCAACCGCCGCTATCACTACGAGCGCGTTGGGCACTGGCCCAGGGGCCTTCTCGTATTAGGTGACGCGGCCACTGCTTTCAATCCGGTTTACGGCCAAGGAATGTCGGTGGCCGCCATGGCTGCGCTGACGCTACGCACGGCGCTGCAACGACGCCCGCCGCACGAACTCGACTACGCCGCAGTGCAGAAGCAAATCTGCCGGACCGGCCTCCTTCCCTGGTGGATGTGCACAACCGAGGACATCCGCTATCCCGGGGCGACAGGGCCCAAACCGTCACTGACAACCAGGCTGCTCCAACGCGCCGCAGATCGGCTACGGGCGGTGGCCGCCACAGATCCCGCAGTCGCCTGTCTCTTCTATGAATTGGTGAGCCTTTCGGTGTCCGGGCGCAGCCTCATCTCGCCGTCCGCAGCTGTCGCGCTCATCCACGGACCACGCAAACCCGCACAGCCTGACCGCCCCTCTGCCCAGCGCGCGACTGCCTCGAACAGGGATGGGAGTCCCACGCTATGAGCCAAGAAATTATAAATCGGACGAACAATATCGCGGCACCTGGCAGATCCACCAACCGTCTCCGCACCCTTCTGTCACCCGGATATTTCTGGCTGACGTTGGGGGTGCTTGCGGTGGCCTTGCAGACATGGGTCTATACACGCTGGGCGATGGACGGCCGATGGCGGCCGTCCTTTTCACGACCACCGTCGCTACCGAATATAAATGCCTTCGCACTTCGACTACTCGAGGCTTTCACCATAGCCAGCACGATCGTGTGCATCATCTTCGTCATCCACGAATGGCGTCGCCAGGGCCGCCCGGATTTCGATGCGGCCGCCCTGATCGGCTATACCTCAACGATGTGGCTGGACGTGCTGTGCGGAGGACCCGTTCAGTGGAACTCTTACTCGATCCACGTCGCGACCTGGTTCAACTACATGCCGGGCCTTACCGATATCACTGCTCCTGACCCTTTCACACCGGTGTTCTCACCGAATGGACTCGGCTACCCAGCAATGATGATTCCAGTCCTTATCGGGTATATGTTGACCAAACTGGTCCTGCGCAAGCGAGAGCATTGGGGGCGCACCCGACGATTTGCCGTGGCTTTGGTCTTCGGCATCTTTCTTCAGTTCCTGGTGGAGATCACTTTCATTCAGGCCGGCACCTACTCGATGAACAACTACTCCACCCTGGCGCAATCCCTTTCTCTTTGGGGTGGCCATTGGTACCAGATCGCTGCACCTGACACTATAGTGCTAGGCGGGCTCGCGACCGCCCCATTGATCCACATGCGAATGACCTGGCGATCGGGCGGAACCCCCTTCATCAGCCGCGGACTCCCCGATACTCGAACGCGCCTCGGCGGATTTCTCCAAATTCTCTGTGCTATCGGCTGGTGCAACTTGACGATTGCGGTCTGGATGGGCGTCGCCCACCTCATGTCTATCAACGGGGTCCCCGTCAGTGACCTACCGGAATACTTCCGAAACTAAAAGCAACCCGACGTGAGATAGCCCAGCGCCGAATGCCGATGCCCGCCGTTGTGTTCGTACTTGAAAATCTCCATCCACTACCTATTCAGCTCGCAGAACCTGTATGCCGTCTCGGTTGGAAGCATTTCCAGTAGCGGATAACAAGTCGCGGATGTCGTTGTGGTCCTTGGCAGATCCACACCGATCTGGACCGATATAGAGCTGGTTGAGTCGGCCCGCACCGCGGTGCCGGTGTCGCCACCGGTCCGTTTCTGCGGGCCGCTCGCCGAACTCGGCGTACGTGTCTCACCGCTATGCCGAATTCGGCATAGCGTGGATAATGGGCACGTCCGGTTCGGGGACAGGTCGAGCGGAAAAGGACCAGGAACTACTGGCACCTCGCCGCTCGACCGAGCCTACCCACCCGCCACGACCGGAGCGGCGAGGTCTGTGCTGATCGTGGCCGCTAGGGGTGAAAGCCCTTTGCGGAGAATCTGTTTCCCGGCGATCTTGGTGTGCCCGTAGGAGGCGCCCTGCGGGTGGCGAAGTCTTCCACCCCGATCGTGACGAGCCTGCCTTTCGCCGTGCGCCGCATGGTCATGCGCCGACTACAGTCTCGCCGGCGGCGGCGAGCCAAGCAACACAGTCGGTTTCGAGCTGACCGTACACGGCATCAGCTATCGGCAGCGAGATTTGCGTTGCAGTGCTGAGTGTTTCGGACCGGCGGCAATTCAATGACCCGGCGCGGACCCGAAGCCTGTTGCCAGAGTGCGGATATCCGCGTCGGACAGCCCCGTGGGCGTGCCGCGGTCGACGAGATCAGCGAATCCTCCGTCATCCGCCATCACGGTGATCGTGTACAGCCGCTCGGTGCCGGAGGTGTTCAGAATGCGGTGTTCGGATCCCGGTTGCAGGATCAGCACGTCGCCCGCGCCGAGGTCTACGGCGTGCGTGTCGCTGTGTGCGCGGGCGGTGCCGGCCAGCACGATGAAGATTTCGGCCGAATCCTCATGGGAGTTCAGTGGTTGCGCACCGCCCGGCTCCCAGATTTCGAGGAATACGCTTGCGCTGGAGCCGTGTTCGGGTCCAGCGAGTGTGCACAGCCGTACCGTGTCCGCGGGTGAGATGAGAGCTGCCGACAGGTCGGCGAGGTGTCGTACGACGGGAGGTGCCCCAGCCATATCGAATCCTTTCGGGTAGATGTCGCTATCGCCGCGGAACGCGGTTCAGCCGACGGGTGGTGTGAGCAGGGTGACCGGGCCACAGTCGTGGCGGGTTACCGGCTGGCCGAGCATGTCGCGGCCCGGCACGGCGATCGTTGTGCCCTCCAGCATCGCCGCCGCGGCGTGGGCGACCTCGGTGGCCGCGCTGGCCGGTAGTTCACAGATAAGGTTGTGGGCGGCCAGAATTCGGGTGATCGGGAGCTTCGACAGGCGGTGCGTCGATTCGGCGAACCGGACTGGATCGGCTCCGGCGCCGTGCAACCAGTGGGCGGCGGCGAGCACCGTGTCACCCGAGAGCAGCGTGCCGGTGGCGTGGTCGAACAAGCACAGGGTGTCCGGCGAATGGCCGGGCGTGTGCAGTACCTCGAACTGTCGTCCACCCAGGTCGATGATTTCGCCGTCGGCCAGCGCCCGGCTGATCGGGATCGGCGGTATCGCCCACTGTGTCAGGTCCGGCAGCGGGCGTAACCGACCGACCCGCGCCAGGGTGAAGAAATACTGGGCATCCAGCTGGGCGAACAGGTCGAACTCCGCGACCACCCGCGACATGGCCGCGGCATACGTCCGAAGGAACGCTGGATCGGCGGCGGTGTGCAGGCACCCGGAATTCGGGTCCGTAGCCGTGGGGTGCGCGGCGAAGTCGATAACGTCGACCTGCGCGGCGAGGTCGGCATTGCCGCCGCGGTGATCGATGTGGTGATGCGACGACACCACCAACACCGGCAGCGCCGTCAATGCCTGCACCACTTGGGATATCGGGGCGATGCCGAGCCCGGAATCGAACAGCAGCGCGGTGTGTCCGCCGATGACGAGGTAGCTGGCGACATGCCCGGGTTCGTTGATCAGGTGGATGCCCTCCCCGATGTCTCGAACGTGGAACCAGGACTCCGCTTCGGCACAGAAGGTGGGAGCTCGTGAGGCCACCGCTGCTCCTCAAATGTTGATGACAGTTACATTTGCGAATGTAGAGGCGCCGCGTTTCCGGGAGGTAAAAGTTGCGGACCGACCATCGAACGGAGCGAAGGTCGCCGTCCATCAACCGGGCGCGGCGAAAAAGGTTCACGACAGTGTTACGCGGACAATGTTCATCACATCAACATTCATGGCTACCGTCTGACCGGTGATCTCTCCCTTCGATGACCTCGACGCCGATCTACGTTCGGCATTCGCGCGGTATGAAAGGGCCTTGATGGCCAACGATCTCGCCGAACTGGACGCCGCATTCGCCGACGGTCCTCGGCCGATCCGCAGCGATCCGGCAACCGCGCTGGTCGGCCACGACGCGATCGCCGAGTTCCGGGCCGGGCGAGCCGGAGCACCGACCCGCTCCCTGGTGCGGGTATATGTGCGCAGACTCGGCCCCGATGCCTCGGCGATCGTCGCGGAGACCCGCCGAACGGACGGTTCACAGGGTGTCCAAACCCAAGTCTGGCAGCGTGACAGCGGCGGTCGATGGGCCGTCACCGTGGCGCATGTGTCCGGCGGTCCCGCGCAAACCGACGGCAGCACGGTTAGCCCCGACTCATCAATTTGGCGTGTCGCGCCGGGCGAGACTCCGCTCGTACGCGGCGGCCGAGGACCGCTCCGCGATGCGCGGGTGGCCGTCAAAGATCTGTTCGCGGTGGCCGGCCACGCGATCGGAGCGGGGAACCCGACCTGGCTGGCGGCAGCGCCGGTGGAGTCTCGCCACGCCGCGGCGGTATCCGCATTGCTGGCGGCAGGGGCCGATATCACGGGTATCGCGACCACCGACGAGCTGGCATTCTCACTTGCGGGCTCCAATATTCACTACGGCGCGACACCGAATCCGGTTGCGGCGCACCGAGTCAGCGGCGGGTCGAGCAGCGGTCCGGCAGCCGCGGTCGCCGCCGGATTCGCCGATATCGGCCTCGGCACCGACACCGCGGGCTCGATTCGCGTCCCGGCATCATATTGCGGGCTCTACGGTCTACGCACGACCCACGGGGTGGTCGCGCGGACGGGTTTGGTGGGTTTGGCACCGAGCTTCGATGCCGTGGGCCTGCTCACCCGCGATGCGACGTTGCTCGCCCAGGCGGGCGGGGCGCTGCTGCCGAATCAAGAAGTACATCCGGTCACCAGGATGGTGGTGGCACCGGAACTGGTCGATCTGCTGGATCCTGCCGCACGCGAATCTTTTTGGGCTGCGGTGCAGGCACTGACGCTGCGCGATGCGGCCGCTGGAAACGTATTGCCACCGCCGGAGACGATCGCGCTCGACTACCCCGACGGCGCCGGGCTCGACACTGTACTCGTGGCATTCCGCACGGTTCAGGCCGCCGAGGCGTGGCGCTCGCACGGCACCTTCGTGTCCGCTCAGCCGACCGCGTTGGCGCCCGACGTCGCCGCTCGATTCCACGTCGGCCGCGAGATCGACGCCGCAACCGAGACCGAGGCACGCAGCCTGCTCGACGACATGAGCACCCGGCTGCGGCGGATACTTCCCCCCGGGGTCGTCCTCGCGCTGCCCGCCACCTCGTCGGCGGCTCCACACCGAGACGCCTCGTCGGCGGACGTGGAAGCGGTGCGGCAGCAGACATTGCGACTGACCTGCCTCGCATCGCTGGCAGGACTGCCCGCGTTGTCGATACCCCATCTCCGGGCGGGAAACCTGCCGGTCGGGTTGTGCCTGCTGGCCGGACCAGGACAGGACTCCACCCTGCTCACCTTCGCCATTCCACCTTTCGACCGACAGGACCACGCCTGATGTCCCGAAACTCCTGGTCGCTGTCCGGCGACCATGCGGATCTGCGTCGCCCCATCCATCCGCCACACTCGCTGGAGCTCGATGCTCGGCCGCAACGGGTGAGCCTCGATCTCGCGCGCACCGCGTTGATCGTCATCGACCTGCAGAACGACTTCTGTCATGTCGACGGGTGGCTTGCGCGCATCGGAGTGGATGTCTCGCCCGCACGTGCGGCCGTCGATACCCTGCGAACGGCGCTGCCGGCCGTGCGCGGAGCCGACATCCCGGTCGTGTGGGTGAATTGGGGCAACCGGCCCGACCAGGCCAACCTGCCGCCCGGTGTGCTGCATGTTTACGATCCTGCCGGCACTGGCGTCGGAATCGGCAGTGCGGCAACCGCTTCGAGCACCGCGGTGCTCGAAGCGGGGAGTTGGGGCGCGGACGTAGTCGACGATCTCGAGATCGCGCCAGCAGACATTCGCGTCGACAAGTACCGAATGAGTGGATTCGTCGATACGGTTCTGGATTCCGTGCTCCGCAACCTGCGGGTCGACACCCTGCTGTTCGCTGGTGTGAACGCCGATCAATGCGTGTTGTCGACATTGATGGACGCCGCGAACATCGGCTACGACGTGGTGCTACTCACCGATGCGGTGGCCACCACCTCGCCCGAATACTGTATGGAGGCAACGACGTACAACGTCCGACAATGTTTCGGGTTCACCGCGACCGCCGCGGACCTCGTCCGCGGACTCGCCTCGGCGTCCAGGTGAACGCGGCGCCAGCGCCCCGGTGAACGCCGCCCAGGCATTTGGGTGAACGCGGCCCCAGCGTCTGGATAAGCGCAGCCCCTGCGTTCAGATGAGGGCAGCCCTGGCGGCCCGGTACCGCCGTTCCGATCGTGCCGCCGGGGCCGCCGAATTCGATGCCGCACATTCAGCGCTTCACAGTTCGAGCACCAATCGTGCTCCAGCGCAGCGTGATACGCAGATCATCATGGACTCGCCCTCGGCGCGCTCCTCCGGCGACAGCACAGAGTCGCGGTGGTCGACCTCCCCGCTCACCACGCCCGTCTCGCAGGTACCGCAGGTCCCTTCCCGGCATGACGAGAGCGCGACCACACCGCGTTCCTCGGCCGCCTCGAGTATTGATCGGTTCGCCGGAACCGTGAGCGTCAGCCCCGACATCGCGAGGGACACCTCGAACGGGACCGCGGCAGACTCCGCGATATCTCGCGCGACGAACCGCTCGGCGAACACATCGACCGCCTCGAGTCCCGCGCAAGCGTCTTCCGCGGCCTCGATCAAACCTGCTGGACCGCAGGCCAGAACCGCGGTTCCCGGCGTCGAATCGGCGAGGAGTGCCGCCACATCCAGGCGTCCCGCACGCGCCGAGTGATGCAGGAGGACCGCATCGCCGTAGTGTTCGCGTAGCTCACGCAGGTAAGCCATGGCCGACTCGTCACGGCCGGTGTATATCAGCCGCCACGGCCGTCCGCTGCGCTGCGCGGCGGCGGCGAGCGCGAGCATCGGCGTGATCCCGATACCTCCGGCGATCAGCACGTAGCCGAGCGCACGCACGAGCGGAAAGTGGTTGCGCGGTGGCCGGATCGAGGCCATTGCGCCGATCGACAGGAGTTGGTGGGCCCGGACCGAACCACCGCGCCCATGCGCCTCGCGCAGTACCGCGATCCGATAGAGAATGGTGTCGCCGGGATCGGAAACCAACGAGTACTGCCGGACGATCCCGTCGCCGAGCAGTAGGTCGATGTGTGCCCCCGCCTGCCACGGCGGTAGTCGGTCACCGTGCGGGTGGCCGAGGGTGAACTCGTCGATATTCTCGGCCACTCGGCGGCGGTCGCGTACGACGACGGCGATGGAGTCGGAATCATTCATCAGGGCCTCCAGGAAATACGGGCCCCGCCTAGTTATTGATCCCAGCCACGGGAATCCGCCTCGCGCCCAGCCGCTTTCACGACAATCAGCCTGGCATGCGGGCCGTCCACCACACGCCACCGGTGTGGTGTGCCGCCAGTGTAGTAGAGGCTGTCACCGTCGGCGAGTCGCGCGTGGCCATGGTCACCGAGGTCGACCACTATCGCCCCCTCGACGACGTACACCCACTCGTCCTCGTCGTGCTCGAAGTAAGGGCCGAATTCGGCGTGTACGTCGACGAACTCTTGCGGGTAGAACGATGCGCGCCCGTGCACCAGCAGCCGGGTCGAGCCCTCCTCCTGCCCCGATCTGGCGATACCCCGCGGCAGCTGGACGCCCTCATGGGAGCGAATCACCTGGCCCTCGGCGGTCCCTTCGGCGTCCTCGCCGCCGCGGGTGTCCGCCGCCAGCATCAGTTCGACCTGGGTGGTTCCCAGTGCTTCGGCGATGCGAGCCAGCGTCAGCATGCTCGGCCTCGCCAAGCCGCGTTCGAGCTGACTGAGGAACGGGTGCGAGATCTGCGCCTGCTCGGCCAGTCGGACCAGGGTGAGTCCGCGATCACGCCTGCGGCGGCGGATCTCGGCCCCGAGCATGGTTTGCGCATCGTCGGGCGCCTTTTTGGTCACGTTCTCCACCTTCATATCCCACCACCCGATCGTCGAGGTGCGTCGTGGACGCGCACCCGCACGCTAGACCACCCGTTGTCACGTCGGCGAATTAACAAGACCGTAGCTGGCTCGTTCATCTATCCGAAACAAGGCGGCTGAATAGTGCTAAATGTTGATCACATCAACATTAGCTCTATTCATAGCGTCTCGCCGACCAGCCACGAGCGGGCCACCACGACCTGTTTCTCTCTCGAAGGACCTTTATGGATCATCCGCTACCGCAGCGTGTTTCGCGCCTGTGCGGGGCAACCTTGCCCGACGGCTCGGTGGTCGATCTCGACATCGGACGCGACGGCGGGCGTTCGCTGGTGACCGCGGTTCGCCCGAGTGCACCGGACCGGATCGGCGAAACCTCCGAAGCGTCAATAGATCTGAGCGGTTTCGTGCTGTTGACCGCGCCCGCCGAGCCGCACGCACACCTGGACAAGGCGCTGACCTGGGATGTGCTCACGCCGGCCTTCGGCAATCTTGGGGCGGCGATCGACACGTGGCACCAGGGCAGCACCGAGCTGACCGAGGAGTCCTTCCGCAGTCGGGCGACCGCGGCGGCATCGGCCCTGTTGCGCAACGGCACGACCGCCATTCGATCGCACGTCGACATCCTCGATGGCTCGGACCCGTTGCGCGGCATCCGCGCGGTGGATAGCGTGCGCAGGCGATTGTCCGGGCTCGTCGACATCGAGATCGTGGCGTTGACACCCCCAGCGGCCGATCCCGCGCTGCTGCACGCCGCCCTCGACGCCGGAGCCGACCTGGTCGGTGGCGCACCGCATATCGCACCGGACCCGATCGCCGAACTCACCCGGCTACTCGACAGTGCCGAGGCCCGCGGGGTCGGCGCCGACCTGCACGTCGACGAGTTCTTGCGCGGCGACCACCACACACTCGCTCACTTCGCCGAGCGGGTCGCCGGGTGGCCCGCCGCCAGGACACGCACCGCGGGGCACTGCTGCCGACTGGGCACCATGGCCGCGGACGAGCTGGACGCGCTGCTGGCCACGGTGGCGCGCAGCGGCGTGGGGATCGTCAGCCTGCCCATCACCAATCTGTATCTGCAAGGCTGGGATGACCCGGTTGCCATGCCGCGCGGATTGACCGCGCTCGCAGCGCTGCTCGACGCGGGCATCCCCGTCGCGGCCGGGGCCGACAATGTCCGCGATCCGTTCAACCCGATCGGCCGTAGCGACGCACTCGAAACCGCCGCGCTGCTGATCACGGCCGGTCATCTGGCGCCGGAGGTGGCCGTGCACCTGGTCACCGACGGTGCGCGTGCGGTGCTCGGCCTACCGGAGGCGGGCGCGAAACCCGGTGCCCGCGCGGAGTTTCTCGCCGTGCGCGGCAGCAGTCTGCTCGACGTCGTCGCGAACGCACCGGCCGACCGGATCGTCATTCGCGACGGCGCGATCGTATCAATCAGCCGAACCGACCATCGCACAGCCGATTTCGCAGTACTGGAGGTCTGATGTCCAGCATGCCAACCATGAGCACCGCCCCGCCCCGCCCCGGCAGTCAGGTGCTCGGATTCGAGTCGACCGAACTCACCTATCCCAATGGCACGGTCGCGCTCTCGGGCGTCGATCTGACAGTCCGGGCCGGTGAATTCGTCAGCGTCGTCGGGCCCTCTGGATGCGGGAAGTCGACACTGCTTCGAATCGCCTCCGGCCTGGAGTGCGCAACCGGGGGTTACACCCAGGTCGGCGCGAATCGGATCGGCTATGTGTTCCAGGACGCCACCCTGCTGCCATGGCGCTCGGTGCGCGACAATGTTGCACTACTGGCCGAACTCGATCACATGGCCAAGGCCGAGCGCTATCGCCGTGCCGACGATGCCATCGAGTTGGTCGGTCTCGCGGGGTTCGCCGATCACCTGCCGCGCATGCTCTCCGGCGGTATGCGGATGCGGGTGTCGCTGGCTCGTTCGCTCACCGTCGATCCCGAGTTGTTCTTGTTCGACGAACCTTTCGGCGCACTGGATGAGATCACGCGGCAGCGGCTCGGCGACGAGATCACCGAACTGTTCGACGACCGCCGCTTCGCGGGCCTGTTCATCACGCATTCGGTGACCGAGGCCGTGTACCTCTCGACCCGCGTCGCGGTGATGTCGGGCAGGCCGGGCCGCATCGTCGAGGAGATCGACATTCCGTTCGACTTCCCGCGCCGACCGGATATCCGCTTCACCCCCGAGTTCACCGCACTCGCGAGCCGAGTCTCGCAGGCGCTGCGAGGAAGTCACACATGATCATCAAAATACCTACTGCCGCAACGGTATCCGAATCAGTTGTGGCCACCGCTGCGGCGCGCACGTTCAAACTGCGTACGGTCCTTGCTCCGCTCGCGATCCTGGCCATGGTGATCGGCGCCTGGTACCTGGTGACCTACACGGTGCTCGCGCCGTCGCGCCGGTTTCTGATGCCGCCGCCGCACGAAGTGGTGACCGAGGGACTGCTCGGTCCGGCGGCGCCGGATATGTGGGAGGCGTTGCGGCGGACCGCGACCGTGGCGTTCACCGGTCTGGTGATCGCCGTGCTCCTCGGGATCGTCTGGGCGGTGCTGATGGCGCAGGCTGGTTGGGCGGAGATTGCTCTGTTTCCGTATGCGGTTGTGCTGCAGTGTATTCCGATCCTGGCATTGGTTCCGCTGATCGGTTTCTGGTTCGGTTTCGGATTCACCGCGCGGGTGTTCGTCTGCGTGCTGATCGCCCTGTTCCCGGTGGTGTCGAACACGCTGTTCGGCCTGAAATCGGTGGACAAGGGCCTGCGGGAACTATTCGCGTTGCGTGCCACCGGCCGGATCACGGTGCTACGCAAGCTCGAGTTCCCGGCCGCGATGCCCGCCATCTTCGCCGGTATCCGGATCTCGGCCGGGCTCGCGGTGGTCGGCGCGATCGTCGGCGACTTCTTCTTCAAGCAGGGCGACCCCGGCATCGGCATCCTGATCGACAACTACCGGTCGCGGCTGCAATCGCCCGAATTGTTCGCCTCGATCCTGCTGGCCTCCGGCCTCGGTGTCGTGGTTTTCGCGTTCTTCAGCTGGCTGTCTCGCCGCCTCGTCGGCGCTTGGTACGACTCCGCCCGCAACTGATATCCCCCCGCCGCCGCGCCCCCTTGGGAGAAAACATGAGAACACCCCGCTTGCCACGTTCGGTCCGCGCGACCGTCTGCGCGACCGTCGTCGGCCTCGCCGCTCTGACCGGCTGTGCCCAAACCGACAGCACAACAGCGACTTCCGGTTACAGCGGCCCGATCGGATCGATCGACCTGAAGCAGGTCTGCCCGACGAAGATCGTGGTGCAGAGCGATTGGAACCCGGAAGCCGAACATGGCGGCCTCTATCAACTATTGGGTCCGAACCCGGCGATCGACGCCGCGGGCAAGAAGGTCACCGGTCCGCTATTCGCCCACGGCGAGTACACCGGGGTGGACCTGGAGATCCGCGCCGGCGGTCCAGCGATCGGATTCCAGACCGTGACATCGCAGATGTATCAGGATGACTCGATCATGCTCGGCTTCGTCGACACCGACCAGTCCGTCCAGTCCGCGGCCACCAACCCGACCACCGGCGTCTTCGCTCCGCTGGAGATCAACCCGCAGATGATCATGTGGGATCCGGCGACCTATCCGAATGTGCACTCCATCAGCGACCTGAAGGCCGCCAAGGCGACCGTGTTGTATTTCCAGGGCGCGGCCTACATGGACTACCTGACCGGTGCGGGCATTCTCGACAAGAGTCAGGTGGACGGCAGCTACGACGGCACACCGGCCAACTTCGTCGCTGCCGGCGGCGCCAAGGCGCAACAGGGGTTCATCAGCGCCGAGCCTTACCTCTACGAGCAGAAGATCGCCCAATGGCACAAGCCGGTGGCCTACCAGTTGCTGCACGACGCCGGATTCCCCGTGTACAAGTCCGCGCTCGCGGTCCGGTCGGGGCAGCTGGAGGCCGATTCGGCGTGCCTGCAACGCCTCGTTCCGGTGATGCAGCAAGCCCAGCTCGACTATTTCGCCGATCCAGCCACGGCCAACGATCTGATCGTGCAGGCAGTCGACAAGTACGACACAGGCTGGGTATACGACGCGGGCAACGCAGCCTATGCGACGAAGCGGATGCGCGAGGCCGGTGTGGTCGGCAACGGCGGCAATGCCACGGTCGGCGATTTCGACACCGCGCGAGTCCAGCGGGTCATCGACATCACCCGGCCGATCTACACCGAGCAGAAAGTCTCGGTCCCCCAAGGACTGACGACCGAACAGATCGCGACGGACCGATTCATCGATCCCAAGATCGGATTCGCGTCGTGACCGCCGCCATGATCAAGGCCGGTGATCGTCCCGACTTCGGCCCCGAGCAACTCGACGGCCTGGTCGATGACCTGCTCGCGCTGCTCGGCCCGCGCGGCGTGAGCACCCTCGACCGCGCCCTGGACCGCGCGTCCCGTGACGGGTCGGGGATGAGCCCGATCCTGTCGGCCCAGCAACCCCTCGGGCGGCCGGACGCGGTGTGTTATCCGAAGACGGCCCAACAGGTCCCGGCGATTGTGCGGGCTGCGGTGCGTCGCGGCGTACCGATCACCGCGCGCGGCAAGGGCACCGGCAATTACGGCCAGGTGGTGCCCCGCTTCGGCGGCCTTGTCATGGACATGACCTCGCTAGCCGGTATCCGGGAACTCACCGACACCACCATCACCGCGGAGGCGGGCGCCAGGATGATCAACCTGGAGCAGGCCGCGTGGGATGCCGGACGGCAGCTCTGGATGTACCCGTCAACCGCGCAATCCACCCTCGGCGGATTTCTGGCCGGTGGATCCGCCGGCACGGGCACCATCGTGCACGGTCGCAACCACATGGGTTTCGTGGAATCCGTCGATGTCGTCTACGGCCACGAGGATGCCGAACTGCTCCACCTGGAAGGTGCTGCGGCACAACCGATGGTGCATACCTACGGGGTGGCAGGGATCATCGTTTCGGCCACGGTCCGGCTGGAACCACTACAAGACTGGAAGTGCGTGTACGCCAGCTTCGGGTCCCATCACGAGGCCTTCCCGGCCGCCATGCGCGCCGCGTCCATCGAACCGAATCCGCGGCTGTTGTCCGCCGATGGTGCGACGATCGTCGACGCACTGCCGTCGGACCCCGCGTTGGTGCGCGGCAGGGCCAGTGTCCGCGGCATCGTCGACGCCGCGGCGCTCGAGGAGACGGTTGCGGTGCTGGAGGACGGTGGCGGCCGGATCGAGGCGGTGCGCGAGGGGCTGGCGCAGACGATGCGGTTGAGCACCCTCTCTTACAACCACCCGACCTGGTGGCTGCAGAAAGCCGTGCCGGACACCTACTTTCACATGGAATGCCAAGGCGACGCGCTCGTCACCCGGCTGCGGGAGGTGGAGGACGTCTATGACGGCGGGATGCTGCACTTGGAAGTCGGGTATCAGACCATGTTCGGGATGATCAACGGCGTCTACCGCGATCCCGAACAGGTATTCGCGGGGGTGCCCGCGCTGGAGGCGCTCGGCGTCGGTGTCCATTCGCCGCACCATTCCTATGTCGATCTCGACGCCGATCGGGTCCGGGCGCTGGCGCGCAGCACCGATCCGAAGGGTCTGCTCAATCCAGGAAGGTGGCAGCGGTGACGACATCCACCCGGCACTTCGCCGATCTGACCACGGCCGAAGTCCCCGAGGCGCTGAGCCGCGACTCCGTGCTCGTGCTGCCCACCGGAGCGATCGAACCACACGGCCCACATCTGCCGCTGCGCACCGATCTGGTGATGGCCGAGGCCGTTTCCGGCGCTGCGGTCGATCGCGCCGCCGCGGAGGGCAACGATGTATGGTTGCTGCCCGCATTGGGCTACACCAAGTCCGACGAGCATGCCAATCTTCCCGGCGCGATGTGGTTGCAGGCGGAGACGATGATGCGCGTCGTGGTCGACCTGGGTCGCAGCATCGCCGCGACTCCGGCGCGGCGGGTGTTGTTCGTCAATTGCCACGGCGGCAACTCGGCCCTGCTCGAGGTGGCGCTACGTGAATTACGCCGCCGATTCGACCTGCAGACCTTCCTCTACGCATCGCCTGCCCGGCCGGGGCCGACCGAGGAGGGTTTCGGCATCCACGCCGGATGGGCCGAGACGTCGATGATGCTGCACCTGCGCCCCGATCTCGTCGATATGACCAAGGCGAAAGCCGCCGTACCGCAATCGATCGCGGGCCATAAGCACGTCGGATTCGGTAAACCGGTCCGATTCGGTTGGCTCGCCGACGATTTCGCCGAGTCCGGCGTGATCGGCGATCCGACCGGTGCGGATGCCGCGTTCGGCGCCGAACTATTCGAGGGCACAGTCGATTCCCTGGTGCAGGCCATCCCTGAGGTCAGCACCTTCGATCCCGGACGCGTCGGATGACCGTACTGACAATCAAGAATGCGACGCTGCTGCCCGTCGGGGGAGATCGCGAGTGGTTGCGCGGCTGGATGACCGTCGATGCCGACGGCCGGATATCCGGTGTCGGAGAAGGAGATCCGCCTGCCGAGGGTGGTGAGGTCCGCGACGTGGCGGGCGCCATGGTCGCGCCCGGCTTCGTCTCCGCGCACAGCCATATCTACACCGGTGGCATGCGCGGTGTCGCCGCGAACAGCACGCTCTACCCGTGGGTCACCCGCAACACCGAGATGCTGCTCGCCGCAGGCGCCGAGGACCTGTACTGGCTCACCCTAGCCGGGTCGTTCGACTTTCTCGCCAATGGCATCACCTCGGCCTACAACTTCACCCAGAGCCGGGTGCTGGCGCTGTTCGACTACGCCTCCTCGAGTATGAAAGCGGCCGCTGTTCGGCCGCTCGAGTTTCTCACCCGCCAGATCGACGCCACCAGCGACGCGGGCATCCGATTCGTCGCCAGCGTCCGGCTCGACGACGAGCAACTGCCCGAAGACGAAGCGCTCGGGGTCTTCGGTGCGGTGATGGATTACGCGAAAACGACTGTGCCGCCGAATCTTTACCTGGGGGGCTCGGTCTACGGATCCGTACAGTGGTCGACCTCACCTGCCACCGCCGAGCGTGAACGCGCCATGATGGACCGTCACGGCGTCACCAACCAAGCCCATTTCGTCGAAACCGCGGAACAACTCGACATCCAGCAAGCCAAGTTCGACTGGTACGACGAAGCCGGAGTCCTCGGCCCGGATTTCGCGTTCGGCCACTTCGTCCATCCCACCGACCGAATGATCGACCGCGCGGCCGAGACCGGATGCGCCATGGTGTGGCAGCCGATGTCCAACGGCCGCCTCGGATCCGGTATCGCCGATATACCAAGGATCTTGGCCACCGGCATGCGTGTGGGGATCGGGCTGGACGATCAATCGTGCACCGACGTGTCCGACCCCTTCGAAAACATGCGCACCGGCCTGTACACCCAACGCGCGCTGCACAGCGACGCAGCCATCCTGACACCGGCACAGATGCTCCGACTACACACGCTCGGCGCGGCATCGGCCATCGGCGCAGCAGACCGAATCGGCTCGCTGGAGGTCGGAAAATACGCGGACTTCATCATCGTCGACCCGTTCGACCCCGACACTGGACCAGTCTGGGATCCGGTCGCCACCTACGTCTTGGCCTGCTCGACACGCAACTTGCGTGCGGTGTACGTCGGCGGGCACTGCGCATGGGCCGGTAGCCGCTCGACCCATCCGCTCGCCGATCAGGCCACTCGCGAACTGCACCAACGAATGGTCCGAGTAGCGGCGGTCAATGGCTTTCACCCAGCCCTTCGGTCACAGACCCACCACTACCGGCATTGGTCGCAGCCCACGGCAGCAGGGCCGGCCTGACCACCCGGCAAGGATCGGCAATTCGCCTCGGCCGCGTTCACCTCGTCGTTCCCCTGGATCGTCGCCCGCCTCGGGCTCCCCGTACCCGAGGCGACCTGAGCGGACTACTGGGCCCGCAAACCGATTGCGGGGTCGATGAATTGGTTGGTAACCAGGTCGGCGGCGGTGACGCCGTCGGGAACCTGCTGACCACGACCACGCAGCGTATCGGTCACGGCCGTGATGACGCGGGCGACCCGGGCGGTGTCGAAATTGCCGAGGGTGTCATCGGTTCCGTTTCCGACGATCTTCTCCGCGAGCTGAACCTTGACCGAGTTCGCATTGCCCGCGGCGGTGATCGGCGGACCGTCCGGAATGGTCTGCGCGATGCGCAGCAGTGCCTGATTCGTCGGCTCCGGGTTGGTGACGTAATCGACCTCGGCCTGTTGCAGTTTCGGGACCAGCTTGGTCAGGCACGGACTCAGTTCGGCGAGTTTGTCACTGCGGACCGACCATTGGTGCGGGTAGATCTCGTAGCCCGCCTTGTGCACGAGCAGGTAGTTCGTCGGCTTGAGCCAGCCCTTGACATCGTGTTCCCAGCGGTAGGGCTCATTGGAGACATAACCCTGCTGCATCACCTTGCCGCGCTCGGCGACGAACCGGCTCGGCGTCCCGTCGAAGGAGGCATCGGCCTGTTCGGGCCGCACGTAGCCCTTGGCGATCAGGTAGTCCATGTAGATCTTGCCCTCGCTGTACACGACGGGCGCCCCGGTCGCGGCCACGTCGTTCCAGGACTCGACGTGATAGCTCGCGGGATCCCACATCACGATCTGCGGATTGATATCGAGAGCGGCGAAAACGCCAGTGACATTGAACTTTCCGCGCGCCTGCAGTGCCTCGTCGGTCGGGATCATGCCGAGGGTGATGCTGGGGTCCTGATACATCTGCGCCGGAACCGGCTGCCCACCGAGGAACGGACCGCCCAGGCGCACTTCGACGTTGACACCGGTATCGCCGAGTGGGCCGGAGTAGGCACCCTTCTTGACGTCGACGGTGCCATCGGGTCCGACCAGTTGGAAGGCGGCGGCGCGTTCCGGTGTTGCGTACCAGTCCGTTTGGATCACGACGGTCGAGGGGCAGACGCCCGCGAGTTCGCCCTTGCCGGTCGGCGCGGGCGTCGAGGTGGCACCGCTACAGGCGGTGAGCAGTGCGGTGCCGGACAGTGCGGCAGCGGCGAGGAGGCGTTTCTTCACGGGATTTCCTTGGGGTCGAGCGGGTTCGGAGCAGAGCGAAGCGAGTCGGCGTTACTTGCCGCGACGGACACCATGTGCGCGGTCGACGCGCCCGGCGAGGAAGTCGAAGCACCAGAAGAGGATCAGACCCACCAGCGAGGACAGCAGCAGCGCCGTGAGCAACTCCTCGGTGGCCAGGCGCTGGCGGTAGACGTCGATCATGCGGCCGATGCCGGGCTGGCCCTGGCGAAAGAAGAAGTCGGCGACGATCGAGCCGATCACCGCCATCCCTCCGGAGATCTTGAACCCGGAGATCATGGCCGGAAGCGCCGCGGGAAGTTGCAGTTTCCGCAGGCGCTGCCAGCGATTGGCGCCGTGCAGGGTGAACAGATCGTGTTCGGCCGCGGCCACCGATTTGAGGCCGAACAGCGTGTTGGTGATGATCGGGAACAACGCCACCATCACGCATACGATCACCCGACTACCGAATTCGTAGCCGAACCAGAAACCGAACAGCGGCACCACCGCGAGGATCGGAATGGTCTGCAGGATCACCGCATACGGATACAACGAATACTCGGCCCACCGCGCCTGACTCATGAGCACCGCGAACCCCACGCCGAGCACGATGGCGATGCCGAGCCCGACCAGCGCTACCTGCACCGTCGACCACAGCGCGGTCAGAATCTCAGTGCGCGCCACCGAATCCAGCAGACCGTGCGAGACGACGGCCTCGGGTGCGGGCAGCAGGAACCGCGACTCTTCGGCCAGCAGAAAGTGACTCACGATCGACCACAGCGCGATGACCAGGACGAATACGACGATCGGGGCGATGATGCGAATCGGTGCGATCGGCATGCGCCAGTGCCGTTTCCCAGTGGCCGGTTCGATCTCGCTCGCGGTCGCCGCCGCGACCGGATCTGCGGTGGCGGCGGTCATGCGGCAACCGCCTGTCCGGAGCCGCGCAGCGCGGCGGACACATCAGCGGCGATATTGGCGAACTCGGCCGTATACCGCAGCTCCGGTGCGCGTGGAAAGCCCAGTGGTACCGGAATATCGGCGCACACTCGGCCCGGCTGCCCGGTCAGCACGATGACCCGGGTGGACATGAAGACCGCCTCGGCCACCGAATGGGTGACGAACACCCCGGCGAAACCATCACGGCGGAACAGCGTCCCGACCTCCTCGTTGAGCCGCTGGCGGGTGATCTCGTCCAGTGCGCCGAAGGGTTCGTCGAACAGGAACAGTTCCGGCCGCACGGTGAGGGCGCGCGCGATGGAGGCGCGCATCCGCATGCCGCCGGAAAGCTGTGCGGGCTTGTGCTTCTCGAACCCGGCGAGACCGACCCGCTCGATGGCGTCGCGGGCGGCCGCCCGCCGGGTCGCCTTGTCCACGCCCGCGAGTTCGGCGGGCAGTTCGACATTGCGCAGCACACTGCGCCACGGCAGCAGCGTCGACTCCTGGAATACATAGCCGAGCTGGGCCGTCGCGACGTCGACAGTGCCCGCGGTGGCCCGCTCGAAACCGGCGGCCAGCCGCAGCAGCGTGGACTTACCGCAGCCGGACGGGCCGACCAGTGACACGAATTCACCACCGCGAATAGCGATGTCGATGTCGGCGAGCGCCTGGGTGCCGTTCTCGAAGGTCAGGGATACGTCGCGAAACGCAAGGGCCGGTGCGGTATCCGCAGGACTGCGGTCGGCAGCGGTCGTATACGCGGATGCGCCCTGACTCGTCGACGCTGGAGAAGCCGTTGTGCTCATGAACCAGTTCTATCGGCGGGTGATTGCCGAACGCGGTCGGCGCGATTACGCGCCTGTTTCGTATACAATCTATTTCTCGGTAACGACCACACCGTCGCGGACGACGATCCGGCCACGTTTGAGCACCAGTTTGCGAAGCGGCAGCGCGACCACCGCGGCCGCCGGTGTCGGTGCGTCGACGACGAGCAGATCGGCCGGTGCTCCGGCGATGAGCCCGTAGTCATCGAGCCCGAGAACCCTTGCGCCACCGTAGGTTCCGGCGAGCAAGGCCAACTCGATCTCGGGATCGGCGACCAGCCGGTCCCGATACGCGACGCTGTTGATCCGACGCAGCATGTCGCCGTCGCCGTACGGGGTCCACAGATCCCGCACGCCGTCATTGCCCAGCGCCAGGGTGGCGCCCGCGTCGTGCATGACCCGCACCGGCACGACGGGCGCCTCGCCGACCGCGCACGTCACCATGGAAACACCTGCCTCGGCGAGGTTTTCGGCGACTCGCCGCTGCTCATCGGGTGCGAGGGACCCCATCGCATACGCGTGGCTGATCGTGACCCGCCCGGCCAGGCCGGTCGCGCGGGTGCGCTCGATGATGAGGTCGAATTCCCAAGCGCCGAGGGCGCCGCCGTCGTGCAGGTGGATGTCTATCTTCGCACCGTGGCGTTCCGCGAGGCCGAAGATCACATCGAGCTGCCCCACCGGATCCCGGTCGTAGCCCGCCGGATCGAGACCACCGACGACCTCGACACCGTCCGCGAGCGCCGACGCCATCAGTTCGGCGGTCCCCGGCCGGGTCAGCAGCCCGCCTTGGGGGAACGCGACCAACTCGACATCCACCCGATCCGCGTGCCGCGCTGCGGCTTCCCGCACCGCTTCCACGCCGCCCAAACCGACCTCCGGATCGATATCGATGTGGCTGCGCACTTGCGTGGTGCCGCCGCTGATCATGGCGTCCAACAGGTTTGCGGCGTAGTCCGCGCTGGGCAGGCCGAGTTCGGCCCGTCGGCCCGCACCATTCGCGATGCGCCCGGGCAGGGTCCGGCCGCCGGTGTTGGGCACCCATGGGCCGCCGAACAGCGTCTTGTCCAGATGGCAGTGCGCATCGACCAGGCCCGGAAGTACCAGTGCGCCGGCCAGATCAATGGTCTCGCCGTCCGGCGCTTCCAGATCGGGCGCGATCTTCGCGATCCGTCCGTCCACGATGAGGATATCCGCAGTGTCGATCGGCAGCCCGGGAATCCAGGGGCGTCCGCCTCGCAGCAGCAGGTTGTTCATTTGAGGTCCTCTCGGTATTCGGGGTGAGCAGTCAGGTGAGCAGCATCGTTGCCCCCGCACCCGCGCCGAAGATGATGACCACGGCGCGGAAAGCGTTGGGGTGCAGCCGGTCGGCGAGCTTCGCGCCCGCGATGCCGCCGACGAGGCAGGCCGGTGCGAGGACCGCGACCGAGAGCCAGTGCACGGGGCCGAACAATGCGACGGCGAATACGGCGGTCGTCGAAACGGTCAGGGTCAGCAGGCTTTTCAGACCGTTCAGGCTGGTGATGGTGGCGTCGATACCGAGGGCGAGTGCGGTGAGTACGACGATGCCCATACCGCCGTTGAAATACGCGCCATACGCACCGCCCAGGAATACGCCCAGGAACAGGGTTTTCTTGGAATCCCCTTGGCGCGCGGTCAACTTCCGCGATACCAACGGCTGGGCCGCGAACAGGGCCGTCGCCGACAGAATCAGATAGGGCACCAGCGCGGCGAAGATCTGCGGCGGCGCGGCGAGCAGGGCGATCACGCCGCCCACCGCACCGGCCGCACCGGTCGCGACCAGACGCGGGACGAGCGCGCGATAGTCGTCGAGTCGCCGCCGCAGCGCCGCCGCACCACCGAAATAGCCGGGCCAGACCGATACCGAATTGGTCACCGTGGCGGCGACCGGCGGCAGTCCCGTGGCGAGCAGTGCGGGAAATGAGAGCAGACTGCCGCCCCCGGCAATGGCGTTGCATACCCCCGCGCCGAAACCCGCGATGAGCAGTAGGGCCAGATGTGGGAGATCCATCCATGAAGTCCTTCCAAGGGTCCGCGAAGACGGCCGCGGCCGAAATGAGCGGCGCGGCGCGAGACTCCGGCGATCAGCCCAGCAATTCGGCAGTGGCCAGCAGAGATTCGTCCCGACCTGGAGCCGCCAGCAGGGACAGTCCCAGCGGTAGCCCGTCGATCGCGGCGACCGGCACACTCAAGGCGGGAGCACCGCAGACCGGCGCGAGACAGGTGAGCCGCGCGACGGCGGCCCGATCGGCTGGGCCGAGCCCGTCCGGCAGTGTGGTCGCCACGGATCCAGTGGCCGGTATCGACGATCCGACCGACAACGTCTCGGCCGGTGATGCAGTCCTGGACCCAATGTTCGGCTGCTCGTCCGGTGATTCGCCCGAGCCTGGAATCGGCGGTGCGGCAGCGGGTGCGCTCGGCATTGCGAGCAGCCCGTCGTCTCCCAATTCGTGCAGGATCCGATCAGTGGCTGCGCGCAGGGTCGCACGGGCCGCGGCCACGGACTCGGCGCTGCCGCTGGAGGATCCACCCGGCACCCGCCCGGGCGCCACGGGATTCTCCGGTGTGCCGTAGTGGTGGTTCGTGCCGGCCAGGCTGTAGGCGAGTTCGTCGGTGTGCGTCTTGCCGATCACCGTGAACGCGCTGCGCAACCGCGCGACCGCGACCGCATCATGGGCGGGCAGCTCATGTGTGGTCAGCCATGTCGGGTGGCCCGCACCTGTCGGCATCCCTGCCACATCGATGACATCTTTGACCGCCAGACGTTGTCCGGCCGGTGCCGAGTCCACCGGCAACCAGGGCACGAATCCGTTCACGACGCCACCGCGGCGCGCTCGGACGCGGCGAACCGGATGCACTCGCTCACAGGCCCTCCAAATGGCTCTTGCTGATACAGCAGTGCACGCCCTTCACCACATCCACGACCTGCGAGATGCGGAAATCCGCTGCGGCACTGAGGTACGCGAGCGCGACGGCCGGGGGTATCCGATAGCGCGCACCGAGGAACGTGATGGCATTGCGGGTGGCCTGTTTCACCGCCTCGTCCAGATCGGTGTCCAGGCCGAGCAGCAGGTGGTCGGTCGCGGTCTCCGCATACGGAAGAGCCAGGGCGGCAGCCATTTTCCGCGCCCCGGGATCGGCGTGCAGTGTCAGTCGCACGGTGGCGCGCAGCGGGGCCTCGAAGGCGGTGAGCGCGACTTCACCGTCGCCCATGGCGAAATGCGGGTCACCCGCGTAGAACATCGCGCCCGGCACCTGAACCGGAAGGTAAAGCCGCGCACCGACTCCCAGCATCCGCACATCGATATTCCCGCCGTGCGGGCCGGGCGGCACCGAATGCACAGGCTGTACGGTGGCCGCGGCCACGCCCATGATGCCGAGGAAGGGGTCGAGCGGAAAGCGCAGCGCACGACCGTCACCGATATCAATCACCCCGCGCTCGGCCGCATCGACGGTGGCGATCGTGCACACCGGCGGCACCGGCCCATCCGGATCATGGTCCCCCCGCTGCGGAAATTCGCCCGGCAGCGCACCTTTGCCATGCCGATTGCTGATGACGCCGTAGGGCACGCGCCGCAGCAGTTCGAGCACCTCGACCTCGAGCACATCACCGGGGCGCGCACCGCGTACCGCGATCGGGCCGGTCACCACATGCGGCCCGTGCACGCTCGGGTCGTGTACGACCGAGCGCGCCACCTCGGCGGTGTCAGCCAGGATCTCCGTGATCCCACTCGCCGCGAAGAAGGCCGCAGGATCCCGGCCCTGGTCCTCGAGTATGCCTTCGTGGCTGATGGTGTCCAAACACACAGCCGTACCGGAATCCACCGTGATGACCGGCTGGGCGAGGGAATTCGGCAGCAGTCCCCAGGAGATCTGGTCGGGATCCGCGGGAAGGTATACGTCTGTGGAGCAGGCACCGGCACGCGACTGTAGTAAATTCATGGCATCCGATCCGACGGTTGAGCAGTGGATCGTATACAACCACTGCTATCGGTCGTCCGCCACCGCTAGCGACTGCCGCAGGTCGCTGGAAAAGATCGGCTAGCGACTGCTTGCAGGTCGCTCGGAACAACCACCCAGCGCGCTGTGGGAGCCATGTGAGCAGCACCACCCGGCGAATGACTCCGCAACAAGTGTGCCGAGCCATCCGCGACGACATCATCCGCGGCCTCTTCGCGCCCGGCCAACGCCTCACCGAGGACACCCTCGCCGAGAACTACGGAGTATCCCGAGTTCCGGTGCGCGAGGCGCTACGCACCCTGGAGGCCGAGGGTTTCGCCTGGTCGCGCCCCTACGCCGGGACCTTCGTCGCCGAACTGACCGAGGCCGACGCCGCCGACCTGCTCGAAATCCGCGCCCTGCTCGAACCGCTGTGCGCGGGCCGCGCCGCCGTACGCCGCACCCCGGAGCAACTCGGCAGGCTCAAGGAACTCACCGCACTCGGCCAGGACGCCGTGCTCGACGGACGGCTCGACGAGCTCACCCGACTCAACAGCCGCTTCCACGAGGTACTCGCCGAGGCCTCGGGCAGCACCCTGCTGAGCCAGCTGATCACCCAGCTCAGCTGGAAGATCGCCTGGGTATACGCGGTCGAATTGCCCAGGCGCGCCGAAGATTCCTGGCACGAGCACGAGGAGATCTGCGCCGCACTCGACGCGAGCGATCCGGAGCGCGCCACCCAGGTGGTCGCCGCACATATCGCCCACGCCACCTCGGCATACCGGCGCCGCGACCGCGCCGCCGATCCAGCGGCGCAACAGGATCCGTAACCCAGACGTCGCATTTCTCGCGGCTGAACGAAACACGAGGGTCGTATACAATCCTTGTCCCGTTCTTCTCCCGGAGGTTGTCCATGGCGGATCTGCTGCTGCGCGACGCCCGCATCGCCGACGACGCGGCCCTGGTCGACATCGTCATCGACCAGGGCATCATCACGCAGCTCGACCACCTACCGCCCGGGCGTGCCGACCACGAAATCGACTGCGCCGGACGCGTCGTCATCCCGGGACTGATCGAATCACACCTGCACCTGGACAAGGCACTGCTCGATCGCGAACGACCGAACCTCGATGGCACCCTGGCCGGGGCGATCGCGGTCACCGGCGAGCTCAAGCGCACCTTCACCCGCGCGTCGATCCGCGACCGAGCGCGGCGCATTCTCGACCTGGCGATCACCAACGGCACCACCACGATTCGCGCCCACCCCGACGTCGACCCGATCATCGGGCTGCTCGGCGTCGAGGCACTACTCGACCTGCGCGACGAGTATCGCGGCAGAATCGACCTGCAGATCGTCGCCTTTCCGCAAGAAGGCATCCTGCGTGCCCCCGGCACCATCGACCTGCTGCGCGAAAGCCTGCGTCGCGGTGCAGATGTCATCGGCGGCTGCGCCTACAACGAAGCGACCGTCGCCGACTGCCGTCGCCATATCGATCTCATCTTCGAACTGGCCGCCGAATTCGACGTCCCGATCGATATCCACGCCGATTTCGCCGACGACGCGACCGATCCCCGCTTCGCGCTCGCCGACTACATCGCCGAGGTCACCGAGCGCACCGGCATGCGAGGCCGAGTTGCGTTGGGCCACATGACTTCCCTGGCTGGACAGCCACCGAGGCAGCGACGCGAAACCCTGAACCGTCTGGCCGCAGCAGGCATCGCGGTCGTCCCGCTGCCCGCCACCGACATACATCTCGGCGGCCGCGCTGATACCACAAATATCCGCCGTGGCATCGCACCGATCCGTGAGCTCTGGGACGCGGGCATCACCACCGCGTACTCCTCCAACAACATTCGCAATGCGTTCACCCCCTACGGCAACGCCGACCTCCTCGACATCGGCCTGTTCCTGGCCCAGACCAGCCACCTTTCCACTCCCGCCGAGCTGACCCGGATCCTGACCATGGCCACCACCCAGGCCGCCGCCGTCATCGGGATCGCCGATCGCTACGGCATCCGCCCCGGCGCCGCCGCGGACCTCGTCGTCCTGTCCACCCATCGCGTCGCCGACGCCCTACTCGACCGCCCGGACCGCTGCTACGTCATCAAATCGGGCCGGATAGTCGCGCGTACCACCCGAACCCACGAACTGCTACCCGCCGCTGATCCACCGGTACGGCAACCACTGGCCAGCTGACCGACGTGTCCGATTAACGTGATGCTCCCGGGGATCGACGCCCGGGGCATCACGGCGTTAGCGCCGGATTTCGTTCGGCTGCACCACTACCCCCAAGGCACCGCCGCCCCGCGGGCTTTCGCCGAACACATGGGTACGGAGATGCGCCTCAGTGGCAGAAGTCTCGACAAAACTCTTGACCACATCTGGCAGTACCGACGTGGTTCGCGATGCAGTCAGCTGGCGCCGACGGCGCATATTCAGACACAGGGTCGACAAACGAGCGGTTGGCCGGCCCACCGGGCGCCGGCGAAACCCACTTCTCGATCGAGCGGGCCTGGCCGCTCTTGGACCGGGGCTGATCCCGACGTGGTCGGTGCCTCGCTCGCCGGTTGGTCGAAGTCTTTCGGCAGCTGGGTACCAGCCGAGCCGAGGAGTTCACCCAACGTCTACGGCGCATACCGGCGGAATCGTTGACATGAGCTCGACCGCGGTCGTCCCGGCGCGGACCGTCAACGGGATCGCGGGCAAACCGACGGTGACAAGACAGCTGTATATCGCAGAGGCAACTATCGCGACATCGATCGGAGTGCGATCTTGAGCGGCTGCCCGGAAGACTCTGCCGTCCGCATCGACAGCGACGTATCCCGTCGACGTCGTAGATGCCGCGAGTCGCGCACCCGGATACGTGGCCATCATCTCCCTGGCCCACGCCAGCGCAGGTTCGGTGGAATGGGGTGACGGCGTCAGCGCTTTCGATGATCTGGGGATCAGGTTCGGTATCCGCTGCGACGGTATGGGTTTGCTTCCCGTGCGCATCATTGTGATGAGACCAGACCGACGCGGGATATCGAACCGGCACCAGAACAGAACCTTGTGGCGCTTCCGTGTATGCGACGTAGGACATGACCGGGCGAATAGTGCAGTGAGGGTCGGGGATTCGCGGCAGGGTGGCCGTGTTCGCAGGTAACTCGATCCCGAGCTCGAGGTAGATCAAACGCCTCACCTATGCGGCCGAGATGATCTACTCGCCGATGTATATGCATCTGCTGTTCAACCTGGGACCCCTCGACGACGCTCTCGCCGAGCGACTCGTCGACCAGGCCATTCGCGGGCTCGGAGCGGTGCAGGGTACCGGGGACTGACCTTGTACCCGCCGCCGAACACGCGCGGCGAAAGCACCCGCTAAGAATTCACCGACGGCTGAATACGAGCCGTTACCTCGCCGAGGCTGATCAGCGAACCGGGCGGGCCGGGCGCGGATCCGCTCAGCGTCACGAGGTCGCCGTCTTCCAGGAAGGTACGGGTACCACCGTCGGGCAGGCTCAGGGGCTCGGCGCCATTCCAGGTGAGCTCGATCAGCGAGCCGCGCTCGTCCGCACCCGGTCCGGACACGGTGCCGGATGCGAACAGATCCCCGGTGCGCAGGCTCGCGCCGTTGACCGTCATGTGCGAAAGCATCTGCGCCGGAGACCAGTACATCTCCGCGTACGGCGGCCGGGACACGGTGTGCCCGTTCAGCGCGAACTCGAGCCGTAGATCCAGGCCCCACGGCTCGGCCTCCTCCAGATATGGCAGCGGCGCCGGATCCTGCCGCGGCGTCGGCACACGCGCGGCGGCCAGGGCGTCCAGCGGGACAATCCATGGTGAGATCGAGGTGGCGAACGACTTCCCCAGGAAGGGCCCGAGCGGCACGTATTCCCAGGCTTGGATGTCCCGGGCCGACCAGTCGTTGACCAGGCACACGCCGAAGACATGATCGGCGAATTCCTTGGTGGACACCGACTCTCCGAGTTCGGTCGGGGTGCCGACCACATAGCCGACCTCGACTTCGATGTCGAGCCGGACCGACGGTCCGAACTCCGGCTCCGGATCCGACGGCGCCTTGCGCTGGCCCCGGGGACGAGTCACCGGTGTGCCGGAGGCGACGATCGTGCCCGCCCGGCCGTGGTAGCCGACGGGCAGATGCTTCCAGTTCGGAAGCAGCGCAGCGGAATCCGGGCGGAACATCTTGCCCAGGTTGGTAGCATGCTGCTCGCTGGCATAGAAGTCGACGTAATCGGCGACCTCGATCGGCAGGTGCAAAGTGACCTGGTCCACCGGATGCAACACCTCGTCCGCGCGAGCTCGTTGTGTCGGGTCGGTGAGCAGGTCGATGATCCGGCGGCGGGTCGCCGTCCAGTGCTCCCGCCCCTGGGCCATGAAGTCGTTGAGCGACGCCCTTTCGAATACCTGGTCGCCCAGTGCGGCTCGCAGATCGAGCACATGATCTCCGATGCGGACGCCGACGCGGGCGCGTCCGCCTGGAGGCGAGAAAACCCCGTAGGGCAAGTTGTTGATTCCGAAGCCGGAACCCTCAGGTACCGGCGCCCAGGAGTTGGTCACTATCGAATCCCTTCCGTGTCGATCAGTCCGAAGGCGTGGGCCTCGGCTACCGGGATGGTCGTGCTGCATGAGCCGTAGCTGGTCAGCAGAGCGCGTGCCGACGCGATCGCGTCCCCGTCAAGGACGGTAGCCACTCGCACCAGTCGTAGTGCGTCGTCCGTCAGCAGGGTGGACTCGATCGCAGCCACGGCGGCGCCACCGGCGGCGGCCGCTGACGCGAGCACCAGATTCAGGAATCCGTGATGGGTGAACCCGGTATGCGTGTCGGTGTAGCGCACCGCGTGATGCAGGCCCGCGGTGGCCTTGACCGGGATACCGGCTCGGGCCGCAGTGGCGAGTGCGTCCGCTAGTTCCGCCGCCGACGGGAACAGTTCCGGCCGGAGCCCGCCACAGCGCAGCTTCAGCCCGGCCCCGAGACGTGCGAGCTCCGGCACCAGATCGGCGATGTCGGCGTAGGCCGCGGGCTCGACGAAGGCCGGGATGCCCTGGGGCAGAGCGGCGATCACGTCCGCGACCGCGACATCCATTCCAACGGGCGAGAATTCGACCACCGCGAGGTCCAGCGCCGAATCCTTTTCGATCTGCGCGAGCGTCTCCGTCAATCCGGCCTGTCGGTTGTCGGCGATGAGGCTGACGCAGATGCGATCACCCGGCTGGAGCTGGGTGCGAAGTTCGGCGATGCGGCTCGCACGGCACAGGAATCGATGAGTCAGTATCGAGCTGGCCGCACGGCGGTCGGCGCGATGACGGGCGACAGCGTCAGGCATGCTCAGTGCGGTCGGCGGAAACAGCCCGGCATCGTCGACCAGCCCGTCGAGCAGACTGGTCATGGAGTCACCCCCGACCAACTGCGGGCGTAGACGCCGTCGTCAGAAGCCAGGCCGGCCTCGCCGAGCTGCAGCGGCCGGAAGGTGTCGACCATGACGGCGAGCTCGTCGAAGAACTCCTTGCCGAGGCTGCGCTCGACCGCGCCGGGCTGCGGACCGTGCGCGTGGCCGCCGGGATGCAGTGACACCGATCCCTGTGCGATTCCGGTCCCCCTGCGGGCCTCGTAGTCGCCGCCGCAATAGAACATCACTTCGTCGGAGTCGACGTTGGAGTGGTAATACGGCACCGGCACCGCCAGTGGGTGGTAGTCCACCTTGCGCGGCACGAAATTGCAGACGACGAAGTTGTTCCCCTCGAACACCTGGTGCACCGGCGGCGGCTGATGCACGCGGCCGGTGATCGGCTCGAAGTCGGAGATATTGAAGGTGTACGGGTAAAGGCAGCCATCCCAGCCGACGACGTCGAACGGGTGATGGGGTACCAGGTACCGGGTACCGGTGACCCCGCCCGGCGCCCGGTGTTTGACCAGTACTTCGACGTCGGTCTGCTCGGACAGCAACGGCTCGGCGGGACCGTGCAGATCGCGCTCACAGTACGGGGAGTGTTCGAGCAACTGACCGAAGCGCGACAGGTAGCGCTTGGGCGGCGCGATGTGACTGTTGGCCTCGATCACGTAGGCCCGCAACGGTTCTCCGGGATCCGGCAGCCAGCGGTGGGTGGTCGCCCGCGGCAGGACGACATAGTCGCTGGTCCGCACGAGCAGTGTGCCGAAGACCGTCTCCACCGTGCCCGCACCCGATTCGACGTAGACGCACTCGTCGCCGATCGCGTTGCGATACAGCGGCGATGGCTCACCGGCGCAGACGTAGGAGATGCGGACGTCCTCGTTGCCGAGTACCAGCCGGCGACCCATGACCACGTCGAGCGACTTCCACTCTTCGCCCGGGAACAGGTCGGGCAGCCGCAGGTGGCGCGGGATGAGCGGACGGTTCGGGGTCAGCGACAACTCGCCCGGCTCCCAAGGGGTCGCTTCCAGGATCGCCGAGGGAATGTGCCGGTGGTACAGCAAGGAGGAGTCGCTGGAAAAGCCCTCCTCCCCCATCAGTTCCTCGTAGAACAGTGCGCCGCTGTCACTGCGTAACTGTGTGTGTCGCTTGGGTGGGATCTGCCCCACCCGGCGGTAGTGCGCCATGTCGTAGCTCCTCGATTGTAGTCAATGCATTGACTAGTTTTCGTCCCGATCGGCCACCCGCGAGAAACGACGACCGTCGATGGAGGCAACGCCCTTTCAGGCTGCCACGGTGACCTCTGCCGTCGCACCGACGGCACGCCGGATCGCGGTGGCCAGCTCGTCGGCACTCGGTTCGACCAATGCCGCCGCGATGTAGGCGTCGGGCCGCACCAGCCAGACTTCACCGGGCTCGGACTTCAGTGCGGCGGCGAGTGCTCCGTCGGAGTCGACGGCCATGATCTCCAGCCCGCGGATCGGTGCGGGTGTGGCGGCGGCCGCGCACCGGGCCAGGCTCTGCACGTCCGCGCCCGGCGCGGCCAGGAGCAGGAATCCGTCGCGGGCGAGTTCTCGCAGTCGTCCACGCCCGCCGTCCGGCAGCGAGACGGGCGCATCGGGCACGATGACGCCGGGTGCGGGCAGCGGCACGGTGCCGCGTGGTGGCCGGCCATGGAAGGGCCGACCGACATCCGGCGTCGTCAACGGGCGAGCTGACGTACCAGAAGGGCTCGGACAGCCGTCCGGAATCGACCGCCGCGCTGGCGGCCGGATCCGCGGCAGCGCGCTCCAAGGTGTCGCGCCGGATCCGGCGCTGCTCCTCGTTGCGTGGCACCAGGAAGTTCATCGTGTCGGTGGTGACCTCGATATTCTCCAGTGCGGCAGTGTGCCTTTCGTCGTGATAGCTCTCCAGCAACTGCTTCGGTGCCCAGCCGTTGAGCACGAACGCCAGCTTCCAGGCCGCATTCTCGGCGTCGGCGACGCCGGAGTTCAATCCGCGCGCACCGAACGGCGACACCAGATGCGCGCAGTCGCCGGCCAGCAGTACCCGACCCACTCGCATGCGGTCGACGACGCGGGAGTGGAAGCGGTACACCGAGTTCCACACGATCTCGTACGGGGCGTCGCCGATGATGCGGCGGATCCGGCCGTCCAGCGCTCCGCTGGCCTGCTCCGCCTCGAGGTCGTAATCGCCGGGCACCTGCCAGTCGATGCGGAACGTCGAGTCAGGGCAGGGGTGGATGAGCACCTGCCGCCCAGGATTCCATTCCGGATCGAAGTAGAAGCGGCGTTCCCGTGCCCAGCCGGGCCGATCTACCTTGATATCGCAGATCAAGAACCGGTCCTCGAACGATTCGCCGCCGAAGCCGACGCCGAGCTCGGCCCGTACGCTGTCGCCGCGTGCACCGGCGCAGGTCACGGCGTACGCCGCCGCCACGGTGATCTCCCCGTCCGGCGTGGCGCAGCGCAGGCGGACGCCGGCGTCGTCCTGCTCGATGCCGGTGACGGTGTGCCCCCAACGGGTGTCGACCAATTCGGACGCGGCGATGCGTTCGTCGAGGATCTGCTCGGTTCGGGTCTGCGAGATATTGACGAAGGCCGGCAATGCCGAGCGGCCCGAATCCGGCACGTCATACGAGAACAGTTCGCGATCGCGGTAAAAGGTGCGCGCCGTGGTCCAGGTGACGCCCTCCTCGGCGATCTGCCTTCCGGCTCCGACGGTTTCCCATACGTCGAGCACATCGCGCTGCTGGCAAATCGCCTTGGAGCCGATCATGTCGCGTTGCGGCCGGGTGTCGAGGACGATCACCCGGATGCCCCGGCGAGCCAGCAGCAGGGCGGTCGTCTGGCCCACCGGACCGTTGCCGATGACGGCCACCGTCTTGTCGGTTGTCATGTCGAATTCCTCAGTCCTGCAGCTGGTTCCAGACGTGACGGTCACGCTTGGCGGTCCAGATGACCGGCCGCTCGATGCCGGACAGCTCGTCCCACACACGCGAGACGTCGAACGGCAGGCAGTGCTCGAAGATCGGCCAGTGGCCGTAACGCTCGGACAGCGCCGCGTGCGTGGCCTCGAACGCCTCCTTCAGAGTTCCCCCACGCTGGTGGACCGCGCCGACCTCACCCAGCATGACCTGCAGGAAGTGACGAGTCTGCTCGATCGCCGCCTCGCAGGCTTCGCGCCCTGTCGCGGTCGCGCCGCGACCGCCGATGAGCTGCTCGGCGCCGAGCGCCTTGACGGCGTCGAGAGTCCCGGTCGCCCACTCCCGGTGGAACGCGTCCCCGGTGTACAGCGCGGCCTCGGCCTCTACCAGGTCACCGGCGAACAGGATCTTGTGCTGAGGCAGCCAGGCGACGACGTCGCCTTCGGTGTGTCCGCGCCCGAGGAACTTCAACTGCAGCTCGCCGCGGTCGCCGCCCAGTTGGATGGTCACCGAGTCGGAGAACGTCTGGGTCGGCCAGGCCAGTCCGGGGATGGTCTCGGGTTCTTTGAAAAGCCGTGGCATACGCCCGTATTCGGACTCCCAGTCCTGTTGTCCGCGTTCGGCGATCAGCTTGCGGGTGTTGTCATGCGCGATGACAACTTCCGCGTCGTAGGCGCTGGCGCCGAGGGTCCGCACCGCGTGGTAGTGCGACAGGATCAGGTATTTGACCGGCTTGTCGGTGTGCTCACGCAGTTTCGCCAGCCACTGCCGCGCCGCTACCGGTGTCGCGAGTGCTTCGAAGCAGACGACGAAATCCTCGCCCTCTATCGCGCCGATATTGGGATCGCCCTCCGCCGTCAGCGCGTAAACGCCGTCGGCCAGCACCTCGAGGGTCTGCACCTTCTCGCCGAGATCCGCCGACGAGGCGAATGCCTTCGTGCTCACGAGCACCTCCATTTAGTAAAAGCCTTGATCAATTTCGAACGAGTGTAGCCCGCGCCACACAGCAACGGAAGATCCCCGCCGGTGCGCGCACGACGGGCCGGGTGTCACTACCCTGTGCACATGACCACGACGCCGCAGTCCGAGGGCATCCTCGACTATCTGAGCTTTGTCGACTACGCCGTGGACAAGGCGAATCGTGAACTCCCCCAGGTGGATTCGACGGCCATGCGGCTGGTCCTGACCCTGCACCGGGTGACCAGCGCCCTGGTCTACGACCTGGAATCCTCGGTGCACCGGCCCCGGGGCTGGAGCTGGCCCGGCTTCCGGATCCTGTTCGTCCTGTGGCTGGCCGGCCCTTTGGAAGGCAAGCGAATCGCCGAGCTCTCCGGCAACAGCCGCGCGGCAGTGTCAGCGCTCGTCAACACCCTGGAACGCGACGGCCTGGTCACTCGCGAGAAGGCCGAGCACGACCGCCGCGCAGTTCAAATCACCCTGACCGATGGCGGCCGCAACGCCATTACCGATGCATTCCGTGAGCACAACCAACGCGAACGCGCCTGGGCCAACGCCCTGAGCAAACCAGAGCAGACAATCTTCATCGGCCTGCTGGAAAAACTGATGCACGGCATGACCGAAGTGGCCGAGAAACGCCGCAGCTGAGTTGAGCTCCCGTCGCCCACTCCGCCCACGCCCGCTGCGGATTCCGCTGCGCGAGAATCCAACAACCGAAAACCTCGCTTGAAATCCACGCTACGAGAGATTTGACTACGCGGTTCAATCTTCCTCGACCAGATGGCGCAGCGCACCGCGTACGAAACCTATGCCCAGCGCGAATTCTCCCATGTCGGCCAGTTCTACCTCGGGCCGCACCGCCCCGGCGGCTTTGGACCGCTGTAGCAGCACCTCCACGGCCAGCAGGAGCTTTGCCCGATGTTCTTCGAAGGGCGCAACCACCGCGTTCTGCGTGGCTATCGAAGCCATCCGGCTGCGCTGGCCGACTGCCGACCACGCCACCAACGCCGCGCTCGCACCAAGCCGATACCAGTGACAATCCCCGTCAGATATCAGCAGGTGATGGGCGCAGGCTCTCCGCGAACCCGGCCGTCGAGCCACCACAGTACCGCGGGGGCACCCTCTGCCGCCGCGGACAAATGCTCGGGCGCGGACACCTGCATCGTCTGCAATTGCACCCCGGCCTCGCACCAGCGGCGGTCGGTGTTGTTGATGGCGTCGACCGGAATCAGCGGGTCGCTCGGCGAATGCCATTCGAACATCGGTATATCCGGCACCCCGGCGTAGAGTTCCAGACTGTTCTCCTCCACCACCGACCGGGCCGCGGGACTGTCGAAAATCGAGGTGCTGGTGAGGTAGTCACGAGCGCTGCTGTTGGCGCCTATGGCGAGGATACCGTTGGTGCAGCTGTTAGCGATGGCGTCACGGACCGCGAAGCCACGCAGGTTGAGGTACGAGCTGATCGGCACCCGGTCCGGGTACTCTCGCTCCAGGCCCATTGCCGTTGCCATGGCCAGCCCGAAGGCCGGGTGCGGGTCGAGGCCCAGCGCCAGCGCCATTGCCACCAGGTTCGCCGGGATGCCGCCGATGGCCGCGCCCGCGAGCTGCAGCTCAGGTGCGTACGACGGCTGCAGAGTTGCCGCCCACGCGGTGGCCAGGCCGCCACCGGAGTAGCCGGCCATCACCGCTGGGCTGTGCTGCACGGCGAGCTCGGGCAGCCGCTTCACCGCCCGGATGCCGTCCAATACGATGTGGCCACCCAAACGCGCGGCGCCGAGGGCCATCTGCGGTCCGAGATGATCCGGCAGCGCGACACTCCAACCCTGCGCCAGCACCGCGTTCAAAAGCGGCGCCGTCGCCGTCAGATTCAGATCGCTGTTGTACAGCGTGTGCGATACCGCGCAGCCGGTGCCGAGCGCATTGATGAAATGCTGATATGACAGTAACGGCCCGTCGGGCTGATGGCCGGCGGGGGTAAGGATCGTGGTGGTCGCCGCGATCGGCGCACCGTGCGAGTCGGTGGACCGGAATTTGACCAGTGTGACGGCGGCGCCGGGGAAGAGCGGCAGCGGCGGCATTCCCCGCACGTCGAGCACGTCACCGGATCGGTGCGCTCCCAGATCCGCCGGGGCGGCGTAGAACGGGTCCGGATCGGGTTGCGGATACAGCGGTTGCGCGGTTGCCGTCGTCGCCAGCAGCAGCGCGAGTGCCGCACCGCCGAATGCGCCGAGGACGGGGGCCCAACCGCTGCGCCTGCTGCCGAGGAAAGGAAGAAACGGACGAGTCACGACTTTGACCTCCACGGGTTGTTCGCGGCATTCGTCGACCAGCCAGGCTGAATCCAAGCGCCATCTATGGCAAACCTCCAGCGACACGCCGAAGAGAGAGCCGAGCATGTCGAAAAAAGACACTGCGCATCCGAGGTGGCCCCAAGCCGGTGGCACTATTGTCGAGCTTTTCAGGGCAACACGGCAGATACGCCGTGCCGAGACGACTCAGAACTCGACAGCCTGATACATCGGCTACCCCATCGAGACTGCATACCGACTGTTGGGAGTGTTGTCGCTGGGGGGCGTCCTTGACCGCGCACAGATACAGCTCGCCCTCGTCGGCTCGGATTCCAATGGTCGTCGCAACACCGGTGAATGGGGTGAGCGATGGTTGCGAGGAAGTGCGCGCAGAAGCAGAAACAGTGATGTGCTCGTCGTCGCAAACTTCAGGTGCCGGATCGGGGTTCGTGAACGACGATCTCCAGACGCGAGATCCGTTGCGCGCCATCGAGATCGAAGTGGTAGTCGAGGTCGACGAGGCCGCCAGGAAATGTTCCTTCCAGTCGGCAGGTCACAACGGTGTGGTCGGTTGTGGCGTCCGTTCGTGCGGCCAAGGGTGTGGTCGTGTATGTGTAGTTGCCCGATGCTTTGTCGAGCCATGTCCTGATTGCAGATGCGCCGTGGTATTCGCGCCCGTCGTCGGTAACGTGCGCGGTATCGGCAAACCCGACGATCGCGGCGGTGCGATCGCCATCGGTGGTGAGGTTCATGTAGGCGCGCACAGCGTCCGGGGAATCGGCCAGCATGCGATTCGTCATCACGAATGTCCTTCCGAGAATCGGCAAGGGATCAGCTCGCCGGATGAGGTGGTCAAATGGTGGGAATGGTGCCGCCGTCGACGAGATAGTCGGCTCCAGCAACGCTGGCGGCAGCGTCGGAGACAAGAAAACCGACCACTTCGGCGACTTCGTGCGGTTCAGCGAACCGGCCGAGAGGGACTCCGCCGAGCGCGTCCATGAGCGACTGACGTGCCGCCTGACGGTCACCGTCGAACTGAGCCGCAAGCCGTTCGATGAGATCGTCGGCACCGGCCGTGCGGATGCCACCGGGTGACACGGTGTTGACACGGATGCCGTGCGGCGCCAGCTGATTGGCAAGACCGGCGCTGTAGGTGCGCAGGGCGGCCTTCGCGGCGGCGTAGGCGAGGGTGCCATTCCACAGCGGCATACGTGCCTGAATGGAGGCGACATGCACGATCGCTCCACGGCCGGCGGCGAGCATCGACGGCACGATCATCCGGTCGAGGCGTACAGCGGCGAGCAGATTGAGGTCGAGCTCGGTGCGCCAGATGGCGTCGTCCAATGCCGCAAAACCGCAGCGGCGGGAGCGAGCGACGCTGCGGCGCAACTGTTCTCGCTGCTCGCGAGTCACCACGAGCCTTCCAGGCTCGGAAACTGATGTGCGAGCGACCATGTCGTCGTCGATGACGCACTCCTCGTCCTCACCCGCGGCACCGAACACCAGCCACGGCCGATCCCGGACGGTCAGTTTGCGTACCACCGCGACATCGAGGGAGGCGCGCAGCGCAGCCGCGACCTGGTAGGCGACCGGAACACCGCCACGCGGTAGGCCGAGGACCACCACATCGGATCCAGACAGCGCCTGCAGGCGTTCGGCGAGTCGACGTCTCGCGTCAAACAATCGAGCGCGGAATACAGAGGCTCACTGGGTCGGCTCCTCCCACAGCAGCTAACGCGCGTGTGCGAGGAGCGCGACGTCCTGCTCGAACTCCCGGATCCACCGCTTCACCTCCTCCGCTACGGCAGCCGCGGATCGCACTGCCGCGATGGACGGGAAAGATGGTTTTCGGAACTCATCCTCGACCATCCAAATGTTCGTCGAGTACGCGCGCGATGATCGGCAGCACACGTGGTGCGGTCAGTTCGTCATGGGTGACTTCAACGTCGTGGTTGATGATGTCGCCGGTTACATAGGGCTGCCAGCCGACCGGACCGAAGATATCGGAAGTGTCGACGGTCGCGCTGAAATACACCATGTCGCCGTCGAATACGGGACGCTGGTATCCCGTTCTGGACTGCGTCCCTGCGTTGTACGACCGGGCCATCCGCTCGATGGTGCCTGCGTCGATCAGCGAAACACCGCCCAGCCGTGCACGGATCAGATCGGCGGTCTCCTGTGCGGACGCCATGGCAGGCACATCGTTGATACCGAAGATCGGGCCAAAGGTATTGACGAAAGCGCCAGCGGTGAGCTGCTCGATGCTGTCACCGCCGGTGTCTGTGGTATCGGTGTCGAGCAGTGCGAGGACGCCTACGGTTTCGCCCGCGTCTTTCAGCTTCGCCGCGATCGCGTGCGCGATGAGTCCGCCGAACGACCACCCGAGCAGGTGGTATGGCCCGGTGGGCTGCACGGCGCAAATCTCGCGTATGTACCGATCGGCGAACTCCTCGATCGAGCGTGCCGGTGCTTCGGGGCCGGTGAGGTCCGGCGCTTGCAGGCCGTAGATCGGGCGGCCGGGCGCCAGCGCGTCGGCGAATCCCAGGTATGTCCACGACACTCCGGACGACGGGTGGATGCAGAACAGCGCAGGTTCGGTGCCGCCGAGCCGGATCGGCAACACCACGTCGAGCCCGAGTCCGCGGGGTACGGCGTCGACAGCCGACGGCTCGTCGAGCACCACCACCATCGCGCGCGCGGTGTCGGCGGCCGCGGCCAGTGCGGCCACGGTGCGGTGCTCGAACACCTGCAGCAGGGTGCAGTTGAGGCCCTGCTGCTTTGCCCTGGACACGAGTTGGATGGCGATGATGCTGTCGCCGCCGAGGTTGAAGAAGGAATCGTCGGCACCGACCTTGTCGAGACCGAGCAGCTCCGCGTAGATGGCGGCGAGGGTTTCCTCGGTCGGTGTCGAGGGTGCTCGGTGCTCGGTCTGCTCGGCCGCGAATTCCGGTGTCGGCAACGCTGCCCGGTCGAGCTTGCCGACCGCGTTGAGCGGGATCGCGTCCAGCACGACGAAGGCGGATGGGACCATATACGCAGGCAGGGTGTCGGCCGCGACGGCGCGCAAGTGTGCGACGTCGAACTCGACGTTCTCGGTGGGCAGCACGTACGACACCAGCGCGGTCTCCCCCGCCGGTCCGGTGCGGCCGACCGTAACCGCATAGTCGACCTGTTCGTCGCGCGACAGCAGTGCATCTATCTCGCCGAGTTCGATCCGCAGGCCGCGGATCTTGACCTGGAAGTCGCTGCGGCCCAGATACTCCAGCTCGTATGCGCCCTCGTGCCCGCTGACCCAGCGCACCATGTCGCCGGTGCGGTACATCCGCTCGCCCGGCTCGCCGTAAGGGTCGGCGACGAATCGTCCCGCGGTCAACTCGAATTGGTTGAAGTAGCCGCATGCGAGTGCGGGACCGGCCAGGTACAGCTCACCGGCGACGCCGACCGGCACCGGGCGCAGCCAGGTGTCGAGCACCATACTCGCGGCACCGCGGATCGGCCCACCGATGGTGATCGGCTCGCCCGCGACGAGTTCGCCGAGAACGGTCGCCCAAGTGCTGAACTCCGTCGGACCGTACAGGTTCACCATTCGCCGCCCAGTCGACCACTGCTCGATCAGTTCCGGTCTCGCGGCCTCGCCCCCGACGGCGAGCACCCGCAGGTGGTCGAGGCCGGTGGGCTCCATCGTGGCCAGCGCCGACGGCGTGACCGCCGCGTGGGTGACCCTTTCGGTGCGCAGCAGCCGATCCAGGTCGCCGCCGCCGTAGACATCCGGCGGCGACACCACCAGTCTGCCGCCCGCGCCGTGCGCGGTCAGCAGCTCGAACACCGACGCGTCGAAGCTCGGTGAGGCCACATGCAACACGCTGGCCGTCGGATCCAGCTCTAGTGACTCCTTCTGGGCCGCCACCAGATTCGCCACGCCGCGATGGCTGAGCAGTACAGCCTTCGGCTTGCCGGTGGAGCCCGAGGTGTAGATCAGGTAGGCCATCTGGTCGATATGGATGGGGCCGCCGCGCTCCCCGTCGGTGATCGGCGCATCGGACACCGTCATGACCTGACGGGTCGTATCGAAGTCATCGAGCAGCAGCCAGTCGAGGGTGTCCGGCAGCATCTCGCGGGTCGCGGTGACCGTCACGCCGATCGGAGCCTTGGAGTCGCTGAGCATGTGCTCGATGCGCTCCGCCGGGTAGTTCGGGTCCAGCGGGGCGAACGCCGCCCCGGCCTTGGCCACCGCCCACACCGCGACCACCGATTCCAGTGAGCGGTTGAGTGCCAGCACGACGACCACCTCGCGCCCGACGCCCCGGCGCAGCAGCATCCGGGCGAGGCGGTTGGACCAGGCGTCGAGTTCGCCGTAGGACATCATCCGTTCGCCCGCGCTCACCGCGATCGCGTCGGGGTCGATTCGCGCTCCGGCACACAGGATTTCGGGCAGAGTTTGCGGCGGCGCGGACTTCGGTCCGCGAACCGGCAGCAGGGCCGCGTGTTCCGCGTCGCCGCAGTACTGTAGCTGGGACACCAGGGCGTGTGGGTTGTCGGCGAGCTGCGTCAGCAGCCGGACGAAGCGATCCAGCAGCGGGCGCGCCGACTCCGGCGCGAGCTGGTCGGTCAGGAACTTCAGGGTGATCCGCAGCATGTGGTGCCCATCGCTGCCGCGGAGTGGAATAACCATGAGGTTCAACGGGTACGGCGTCGCGTCGGTACCGGCGATGTCGAGCACCCGCATACCCGCGATGTCCAGCGCCTGCGACAAAGCTTCCCGGTCGATCGGGTACGACTCGAAGACGGTGAGAGTGTCGAACAATTCGGCGAGACCCACGGCCTTGTGGATGGCGGCGAGCCCGACATACTGGTGATCCATCAGCCGCGCCTGCTCGCTCTGCAGGCGGGCCAGCATGTCGACCACCTTCTCCGTGGGATCCAAGCGCACGCGCACCGGCACCGTATTGATGAACAGCCCGACCATTTCTTCGACGCCGGCCAGTTCCGGGGGCCTGCCGGACACGGTTGCGCCGAACACCACATCGGTTCGGCCGGTGAGCATGGCCAGCAGCATCGCCCAGCCCGCCTGCACCATCGTGTTGGCCGTGATGCCCGTATCGCGCGCGACCGTTTCCAACCGGTTGGCCGTGTCCCAGGTCAGGTCGGCGGACACCATCCCGGTCTCGACCGATCCGATCCCGGCCAATGTCGGGATCGCCCGCGTTGGGGTGTCGATGCCGGCCAGGGATCGTGCCCATGCGGCGGTCGACGCCGCATGGTCCTGCTCGCGCAGCCAGGAAAGAAACTCGCGGTAGGAGTGCGCGGGCGGGAGGGCGGAGGCGTCGCCAGAGGTGACATACAGGGTCAGCAATTCGCGCACCAGCAGGGGGGTCGACCAGCCGTCGAGCACGAGGTGATGGTTGGTCAGCACGAACCGGTACCGGTCGGGGGCGGTACGCACGAGCGTGAAGCGCATCAGCGGCGGACGGGCCGGCTCGAATCGGGTACTCGCGTCCAGGGCGATCACCTGGTCGAGTTGCCGCTGCCGTTCCTCGGCATCGGCGATTCCGGTGAGGTCGACCTCCTGCCAGGGGATGTCGGTATCGGTCAGGACGAGTTGGCGGGGCCCGTCGTCGGTTTCCACGAAGGCGACCCGCAGGTTGTCGTGCCGCGCCACCACTGCCTCCGCGGCGGTGCGTAGCCGCGCGGCGTCGACGGTGCCCGCAAGGGTGAGCAAAGACTGCACCGTGTATCCGTCGGCGGTGTCGGGGTCGTACATCGCGTGGAAGAACAGGCCGCACTGCAATGGTGAGAGCGGCCATATGTCAGCGAGATTCGGATAAGTGCGCTCCCACGTATCGATCTGCCGCTGGGTCACCGGGACGAGGTCGAAGTCGCACGGCGTGTGTCCGCCCGCGCCCGCGGTCCCGGCGTGGTCGGCCAGAGCCCGCAGCGCGTCCGCCCAGAGATCGGCGAGTTCTGCGACGTCGGCCGCATCGAGCAGCCGAGTAGCGTAGGCCCAGGTCACTTCCAAACCGGTATCGGTCAGCATGGCGTTGATGTCGAGGACCGCGGCCAACGGTGCTCGGTCGTCCTGCGTTGCCGCGAAGCGTCGCGGCAGCCAGGCACCGGTTTCGCCGCCGGTCGGCGCCCGGCCCAGATAGTTGAAGCTGAGCTGCGGTGCCGGCGCGCCGGCGAGCGCCGCCGCGGTGCCGGCGTTCAGGTAGCGCAGCATGCCGAACCCGATGCCCTTGTCCGGCACCACCCGCAGCTGTTCCTTTGTGGTCTTGATCGCGGCGCCCGCCGCTGGGCCCCCTGCAAATGCGTCGCCGAGGTCGATGCCCGTCAGATCGACGGCCACCGGACACACACTGGTGAACCAGCCCACCGTCCGGGCGAGATCGGCGCCGGGCAAGACGGCCTCCGCACGCCCGTGGCCCTCCAGCGTGAACAGCGATGTATTTCGGTCGCGCCAGCGGCTCACCGCCATCGCGAGCCCTGTCACCAGCACATCGTCGGCGCTGCAATGGAATCGGTCCGGCACCATGGTGAGTACCGTGGCTGCGACGTCCGACGCGATGGTGGTCTGCCGGGTCGCCACGGTGGCGGCGACGTCGACGGCCGGATCCAGGGTGCCCGTGCCGATCGGCGGATCGGGCGTGGCCAGGATGTGTTGCCAGACCGGCAGTTCAGTATCGCGTCCGGCCGCGTGCTCGAGTTGTCCGTGCGCCCAACGCCGGAACGAGGTGCCGACGGGAGCGAGGGTGCCGCCCATTGCCGCGGTCGCCAGATCCAGCAGCAGGTTGCGCCACGAGACGGTGTCGGTCACGAGGTGGTGCAGCACGAGCCAGCACAGCGGAGCGGCGTCCGCTCGTTCGATCAGCACGAAGCGCGCGACGATTCCTGCCTCGGGGTCGAGCAGGTCTGCGGCACGCTCCAATTCGTGTTCGTAGGTCTGGTCCACGTCACGACAGGTTGTCACGACGTCCACCAGGGTGTCTGCCTCGACCGAACCAGGTTGGGCGACAGTCCATTCCCAGCCGTGGTCGGGGTTACGCAACGAGCAGCGCAGCAGGTCGTGGTGGTCGAGGAGTGCTTGCACGGCCGCGACCAGCCGGGCGCGGTCGACGTCGGCCGGAAGACCGATCAAGACGGCCTGGCCGAACCGGCGCCAGGTGTCTCCCTGGTCCAGCATCGCGTACACGATCGGCGTGAGCTCGACGGTACCGATGCCCCCGCCGGGCAGTTCGTGTACCACCTGGGCACGCACCTCGGTTGCCACTGCCGCCAGCGCGGCAACCGTCTTGCGCTCGAACACATCCCGTGCGCTGAAGCCGATCCCAGCGGTCTTCGCCCTGGAGACCAGTTGGATGGACAAGATGCTGTCGCCACCGAGTGCGAAGAAGCTCTCGTCGACGCCCACCGAGTCCAGCCCGAGAACCTCGGTGAACAACGCGGCCAGCGCCTCCTCGCGCGGAGTCGAGGGCGGTCGGCTCATGAGCACGTGGGTACCGAAATCGGGTTCGGGCAGCGCCTTTCGATCCACCTTGCCCAGCGGTGTCAGCGGGATGCTGTCCAGCACCACGATCGCGGCGGGCACCATGTATGCCGGAAGCGATTCACCGGCAGCCGCTTTCAGTGCTTCGGGATGCACCTCCGCAGCCGGCTTGGGCACCACGTAGGACGCCAGTGCGGTGGTGCCGGAACCTGTCTCGGTGCCGAGGGTGATCGCGAAGTCGATGTCCGGGTGCCGTTGCAGGGCGGCGTCGATCTCGCCGAGCTCGATGCGAAAGCCGCGCACCTTCACCTGGAAGTCGCTGCGGCCGTGGTAGTCCAGCTCCAACGTGCCGGAGCTCTCGGTCCAGCATGCCAGGTCCCCGGTGCGGTACATCCGCTCGCCGTACGCGTACGGGTTCGCGACGAATCGGCCTGCGGTGAAGCCGTTGCGCTGATGGTAGCCGCGCGCCAGGCCGGCACCGGCGAGGTAGAGCTCACCGATAGTGCCCGGAGCCACGGGGCGCAACCATGTATCGAGCACAACCGCGGACACACCGCGAACCAGGCCACCGATCGTGACCGGCGCACCTGGTGTCAACGCGTCGCTCAACGTCGCCGTGACAGTGGTTTCGGTGGGCCCGTATCCGTTGAGAAGAACACGGCCGGACCACTTGGCCACCAGCTCGGCTGGGCATGCGTCGCCACCGACAATGATGGTGCGCAGGTCGGGCAGCATCGCCGGGTCGAGAGATCCCACTACTGCCGGCGTGGCATCCAGATGGGAGACGTGTTGCGCGCGTAGGACTTCCGCCATTTCCTCGCCCGCGTACGCACACGGCGGGATAACCGCAAGCGTCGCACCGGCGGCGAGGGTGACCAGGATCTCCTCGACCGAGATGTCGAAACTCGGCGAAACGGCGTGTGCCATTACGGAATCGGCATCGATACCGAAGCCGCGGCCGGAACTCGCGACCAGATTTGCCAAACCCCGATGCGTGACCAGCACGCCTTTGGGCAATCCGGTCGACCCGGAGGTGTAGATGATGTACGCGACCTGATCCAGGTGCACCGCGCAAGGCCGCGCAGTGTCGTCGACCTGTGCCGCTTTCTGCTCGGCGACGCTCCGCCCGGTCACCTCCTCGTCGAGGACCAGCCAGTTCACCCGGTCCGGCAACAGCTTTCGCGTGGCGGCCACGGTCAGGCCGACGACGACCCCGCTGTCGTCGACCATGTGCTCGATCCGGTCGGCGGGATAGGTCGGGTCGATCGGCACGAAGGCGGCGCCCGTCTTCGCTACCGCGACCATCGCGAGCACGGAATCGATCGAGCGCGCAATCGTTATCGCCACACTGCGTTCCGGCCCGGCACCGGAGGCGATCAGAACGCGCGCGAGCCGATTGGTGTATTCGTCGGCCCGGCGGTAGGTCAGACAGGTCGCCCCGTTGCGAACAGCGATCGCATCAGGATCGAGTTCCGCACCGGCGGTGAGGATTTCGGGCAGGGTACGCGGCGGGACGCTCGCCGGTCCCCGTGCCGGCGCCAGCTCGGCCAGCTCGGCGTCGGATACGACAGGCACTGTGGACAGCGCCGCGTCCGGTCCGGCAGCGAGGAACCGGTGCAGGAACCGCAGGAACCTGCTGTGGTGCGCGACCAATTCGGTGTCGCTGTACAGGTTTGCGTTGCCCTGGAAATCGATGTGGGTGCTCTGATTGCCCACACCGGGATACAGATTGACGAACAGGTCCTCGATCAGCCCAGAGGTCAGCACATGCGCTCGTCCCGTGACAGCGCCGAGTTCGACCCTGGTGTCCATCATCATCAGGTTCACCGACGGACCGAACGTCGCGACCTCGTCCATCGGCCAGCCGAGGTCGCGGAAGATGTCCTCCTGACGGTAGCGCTGCCGCCGCAGCGCACCGGTGAGCTCGCCCTGTGCGGCCCTGATCAACTCGCCGACTGTCGTGGTCGGATCCAGGGTAAGGCGCAGCGGGACGACGTTGGCGACCATGCCACCGGAGCGCCGCATGGTCGCCGTCGTCCGCGCAGAAACCGGCAGGCTCAATACCACCTCTGGTGCACCGGTCGTCGTGGCGAGGTAGGCGCTGAACGCGGCGACCACCGTGGGCGCCACACCGGACGAGGCCGCCTTCGCGACTGTCTCCAGCAACTCCGCCGCGTCCTGCGCCAGCGCACCCTCGACGCGGCTCGGGTGCGCGTCGACGTCGGCGGTGCGGCCGGCGAGGCTCACCGGGTCGGGCATCCCGTCGAGGTGTCGGAGCCAGTACTCCCGGTCGGCCGCGAAGCGGTCGGAACTACGGTATGCCAGGTCGACGTCAACGATCTTCCTGAGATCCTCGGCTTGCGCGGCGGGAGGCGGCCTCCCCTCGATCGCCGCGCTGTAGAGATCGCCGGTGCGTCGCGCCATGGCCGACACGCCCATGCCGTCCAGCGCGATGTGATGAATCCGCCAATAAAGGAACCAGCGGTCGTCGGCGATCCGCAGCATGACGACACAGGCGAGCCGATCGCTCATCAGATCAAGGGGTGCCGAGTATTCCTCGCGCATCCAGGCGTGCGCGGCGCCTACCGGTTCGCGCTCACGCCGGAAGTCGACGATGCGTGCACTGTCGTCCAGAGTGGTGTCGACACACTGGAATGGATAGCCGTCGATTTCCATCAGGCGCAGGTAGCCGGTACCGAACTCGCGCCCGGCCTGGCGCGCTGCCGGTGCCAACTGGTCGAGGTCGATCGGTCCGGCCAGGTCGACGTACTGGGCGATGGAGATCGGGATGTCGCCTGCGATGTGCTGGGCAAACCAGATTCCGCGCTGCGCTGCCGACAGGGGGAACGCCCCCTCGAGCAGGCCGATACCGGTATCGGTTGGTGAAGCCGAAGACTGGTGCATAACGAGACCTTCATCCTGACCGTGCCCGTAGCCACCCGGGTCAGTTAACGCCAGTTAGCTACTGCGGTTGTGGTAGTGCCGAGTTTCGTTTTGAGCTGGCATGACGCGCGCTGAAGTCGAATCGCCGACATGGTGCGAACCGAGCATTTCGGGACCCGGGTCGCGCAACCGGACCGAGCGGAGCAAGGATCAGGCCGACGCTCGCGCCGACGGAAGATCGGTCGGGTCACCGGTGCGTCCGAGCCCGCGCAGTAAGGCCGCAACGGCGAACGGCCGTCCAGCACCAGCCACTCGACCATCACGGGAAACTCCGGCCGCCGCGTCCTCATCGTCAGCCCGGGCGGGGTACTCCGGGTGAGCGACCGGTCGGGATCGGCAGGGACCGGCATACCGCTGATCTTGACGATAGTCTGCTGGGCGACGGCCGACTCGGTTTGCGCAGTGATTGCGAGCGTGACCCGGTCCGGCCGGTCGGCACCGATCCGAAGCGGCGGTCGCACCAGGCAACCCGACCAGCGATCCAGTTTGCCGTAGGTGAGTTCGCGATCCGCCGCGATGGACACCAGTACCGCGTTGGGATCAACCGCCGCGACAGGCTGCGTAAGCGGCAGCGTGCGGAGGCTGTCGGCGAGCGATTCGGTCAGTGTGTGCATGTCGTGTACCCGAGGCCTTGGTCGAGGGGCGCCTTATGTGCCTCTCGATCTCGGCCTCCAGTGGGAACTTCAACGATAACTCCAAGGCGCTGGTCGGCGCACTCCACGGGTACGCAAAGGCGCACTCACCGGGCGTGGCGGGCCCGCGGCGAACGCGGTACGACACGCGCGGTCCTGGGCGATGTGATTCGGTGCCCTCGACAAACTCGGGGCGGGCAGTTCCTCGTGCGGCACGGTTGTCCGTGCGTTTCCGCGACGCGCCGGACGCACTCCCGATCGTCAACACGCCGGTGATCACTCGAAGCGTCGACTGATCGTGTCGGATGTGTCTTCCTGGATGTAGTGATTGACGTCGGTTAGCTCACTATTTGCGCTAACGAGAGCTGGGGAAACCCAGCGCCCTCTTTTGTGCAGGCGCACGACCGGGGAAACTCGCTACACGGCCGCGTGGGTACCGTCGACGCGCACCCTGCCGCTCACGCTCAGCCCACCGATGGCGGATCGAGCGGTGCATTCCAGCCTTCCACCGCACCCACGCCCGCGCCGATCACCGCGCCCGCGACGATGGCCGGGGCAACGACGAACGCGCCGACCATGATCGCGCCGACGACCGGCCCCACGACCAGGCCCGTGGGCAGGAACGGGATGCCGAGGACGAACCCGACCACACCGCCGACGATTGCGCCCACTGTCGCGGCGACGGGAGCGATCACCACGCCGCCGACGACCGCGCCGATCGCCGCGTCACCGATCATGCGTGCGGCGACCTTGTCGGAGCGCGCCTGCTCCACGCCGGAGCTGTTGAGCACGTCGGACAGCGCGTCCTCGACTTCCGCCGCGCCCGCGTTGATCTGTGCCGCCTGCTCCGGCGCCACGATGCTCGGGCGGACGAATTCGACGCTGCCGATGCGGATCCGGTTCGCCTGCGTCGGCGCGCCCGGCTCGGGATCGGCGACCGGCGTTGTGGCGGGCACCGGATCGCTCGACTCGCCGCCGGCCGACGGTGCGTGGGCGGGGACCGCGGGCGTCAGGCCCAGCGCCGTGCTGACGATCCGCGCGGGCTCGTCGCCTGGCGAGTTCGGCTGTCCGGCATCGATTGGTGGAACGCCGAAAGGGATAACGCCGAGTGGGCCCGCGCCGGGACCCGCCGCCTCCGAGAGGGCGAGGGTGACGGGGAGCTGTCCGACCGGCGCGTTAATCGGCTGGCCGTCGGCGAGGGCGGGTGTGGTCCCGGCCACCGCCGCGCACACGGCACCACCCAGCAGGACGATGGCGGGGCGCAGGGCGGAGGAGCGGTGCGAAGCGGCGGGCTTGCCGTGTGCGCCCATGGGCTACCTCATTCCTGGGTAGAGGCCTACCGATCTGATTCGGAGCTGACCGACGCGTGGATGGGCAGCGACGCTTGTGGGCGAACGCGAATTCGGCAAATCTGCGTTGTCGATTCGGTATCGCGCGGGGCTGGCGGGTTGCAGGGTTGACTGTCGATGTCTCGGGGTAGCCGTATAGGACATGCCGACCGAGAATTCTGGTCCGCTCCGCGACGCGAGGTACGGTCCTTTTGGCCTATCCTGGGCGGCCTATTTCTGGTCGTGTGCCGACCTTGTCGCGGCGCGTTACAATCCTCGTTGGCGCGGGTGCTTATTTTACCAAGGAACGGTTCGCCCGTCGGCGGTTTCGATTATGACCGGGCCGAATCATACCTACGCTCTGTGTCGAGGGTAAAGTATCGGATCAGGTGTCGCGATGTCGCCACCTCTGCAGTATGTAGACGCTCGAAGACCGTTGCGGACCGCGTTCCTCCTCGTTATGCTTACTCTCTCAAACTGGTCGTCGACATCGCGAATGCGTTTCGACGACTGCTGATCGGGGTTGCCGCGGCGGCAAGTCGGCAAGAAGTAACTCTCTTAATTGTCGACATTGCGGCTAATAAACGAACTCGTACGACGAGGACGTAAACGTCTCACACGGCTGTGTGGTGCAACCGATGAACCCAAACGATAATCGCTTCCTGCTCGCCGAACCCGACTCCGGGCCGAACCGATTTGGTTGTTTCGGACTCCTCGTCCGCGCAACGTCGGCCGAACACCGAGTCCGAAAACGCCGAATTCGTCTTAGACACTCGAATCGATACTTTGCGACGGTCCCCTCGTGACCGGAGATTGCGGGCAGTCGCTCACAGGGCCTCCATCCCCATCAGGCCTGGTTGCTCCGCTGTGAGTGTCATGCGCGCCGTGAGTCGTGCTGTCTTCATGGCGATACACATTGCTCGCCTGAACGGCATTCGGCGCCATTCGGCTGGAATCTGGTACACATCGCTGAGCGATGTGCCGACCCCGCGCAGGAGCGGCCTAGTGACATTGGTCGGCTTCTGAAATCGACGCATTCCCTGGAGGTCAGGTGCCCCAACCCCAGCGTGACTCTGGCAGCGATTCGAAGTGGTCGATTTCATCGCAGATCGGTTCATCCACGTTTCCCGGGCATCAGGTTTCCGGTAGTGGTTCCGGCACTCCCCACAACGGTAAGGAGTTCGCAGGTTCGCCACCCTTCGACGTTCTTCGGCTGTCTGCGGCGCAGCGGGGTATATGGTTCGCCCAGCATCTCGCCGGCACGTCACCGATATCTGTGGCCCAGTATGTCGAGATCGTTGGTGAATTGAAACCCGAATTGCTCGTCAAGGCGTGCAATACCGCCAGTCGCGAGTTCGGATCCGGACATGTGCGCCTGATCGAAATCGACGGCGAACCATGCCAGTTCATCGATGAAGCGGACGGCTCTCCGGTATCGGTCATGGACTTGCGCCGGTATGCCGACCCTGTTGCGACTGCCCACCGGCTGATGGCTGAGGACTATTCCGCCCCGCTGGACTTGCTGAACGACTTCCTAATGAAAAGTGTTGTGTTCCAGGTCGGATCGGATCACTTCCTGTGGTATCTGCGGGCCCACCATATCGCGCTGGATGGATACGCCGCGGTGACAATGCTGCACCGGATAACCGAGTTGTACAACGCTTGGGTCAATTTCGAACAGGCCCCGCCATCGACGGCGAACAGCCTCGCAGACATCATCGATCAGGATCTGGCGTACCGAGGTTCGGCGCGTTTCGACAACGACCGCAAATACTGGACCGAGCACCTGGCCGGCGCGCCGCCCGTCGTCAGTCTGGCCGGTCGAGTGAGCAAGCCCACCATTCATCCGGCGCTTGTCAGCGCGCCCTTGCCGGACGAGACCGCGCGTCTGCTGGACAACGTCGTGCGCGAGCGCGGCACCAGCGTAGCTCCGATCATCGTCGCGGCGTTCGCGGCCTATCTCGCCCGGATGACCCGAAGCGATGAAGTGCTTCTGAGCCTGCCGGTTTCGGGTCGGCACTCCGCCGTGCTGCGACGTTCGGGGGGGATGGTAGCGAATGTGGTTCCGCTGCGAGTGCGGGTCGCCTTCCGCAGCGTTGGTGAGCTGATCGCTGCCACTCAAAGTGAGTTGACGAGTGCCCTTCGGCGACAGCGCTACCGCCAGGAGGACATATTCCGCGATATGGGGATCGCGCGCGATGAGGCCGCGTCCTTCGGACCTGCCGTGAACCTCATGATGATCGAGAACGAAGTCGTGCTCGGTGATACGACAGGACGCCTGAACGTCTTGACGTCAGGGCCTACCGCCGACCTGTTTGTCAATATCTACCCGGGAGCGGGTAAGAGCAGTACTCATATCGACTTCCAGGGGAATCCGAATGTCTACAGCCCCGAAGAACTCGCTGGTCACCACAAGCGGTTCCTCATGTTCGTGCACGAGTTCCTCGCCGGGGGAACGGCACGCCCGGTCAGCAGTCTGCCGCTACTCGAGGCACAGGAACGATCCGCGCTGGTGCCCGTGCGGGGACCGAGCAGCGCCGGAACACAGCTGCTACCCGACATCCTGGCAGACAGCGCACATCGCTACCGTAGTGCGAGCGCGATCGCCTCGGCCGGCCGGACCTTGACATATGGCGAGCTGGACACCAGATCCTCCCAATTGGCCCGCCAGCTGATAGCTCTGGCGTGCGGTCCGGACACGGCGGTAGCGATCGTGCTCAGACGCTCGGTCGAGTCGATCATCGCGGCGTGGGCGGTAGCGAAATGCGGGGCCGCGATTGTGCAAGTGGACCCGGAGTACCCGCCCAAGCGTATCGAGCACGTGATCGCTGACAGTGGCGCGCGAGTGGGAATCACCATCAGCGCCTATGGTGGGCGGTTTCCGAGGCAAGTGCGCCGAGTGGTTCTCGATGATGCCGCGGCCCTGCGGGAATGCGATGCCGCAGCCGACGGGCCGATTGCCGACGATGAGCGGATCCGGCCGCTGCGAGCGTCCAACCTCGCGTATGTGACTTACACGTCGGGATCCACCGGACGGCCGAAAGGCGTCCAGGTCACACATACCGGACTTGCGAACCTCATCGCCGACCGCAGCGAAGCCTACGGTGTCGACACGACCGCCCGCGTGTCCTACGCACTGTCGCCGAGTTTCGACGCCTCCATGGAACAGTTCCTGACCTGCTTCGCAAATGGATCCACGCTGGTGATCACCCCTCCCGATGTGATCGGCGGTGAGCCGCTCACCCGACTACTCGCTGACGAGGGTGTGACCCACCTGACGCTGACGCCCGCGATGCTGGCGACCGTCGACCCGGACCAGCTGACCGAGTTGCGCGTGGTCGTGGTCGGTGGTGACGTGTGTCCACCGCACGTGATCGAGCGGTGGATGCGTACAGGGTCCGTGTACAACGAATACGGGCCCACCGAAACCACTGTGACCGCCGCGGGCGTCGCGATGAGTCCCGAGGGTGGTCGCACCGTCGGCGGCCCCATACGTGGTGTATCGGCCATGGTTCTCGATTCCGCACTGCAACCGGTGCCCAAGGGGACCCCGGGTGAGTTGTATCTGGCCGGACCGGGTTTGGCGCGAGGCTACAGTCATCTATTCGGGGAGACCGCAGCCCGGTTCGTCGCCGATCCCTACGGCGGTCCGGGTGCGCGGATCTATCGGACCGGCGATATCGCGCGCTGGGCGAGCGGAGATTCCAGTATGCGGCTGGAGTTGTTGGGGCGCAGCGACTTTCAGATCAAGATTCGCGGGTACCGGATCGAGCCCGGCGAGATAGACGCCGCGCTCACCGGACACGATGATGTAGATCTTTCCGTCACGATGCCGGTGCGCAACAACGCCGGCGCGACCGTTCTCGCGTCCTACGTCGTCCCCGTTCGCGGTCGTCGGATCGATCCGCTCGAACTCGAGCGCTTCGCCGGCGAGTCCCTGCCGCCCCATATGGTCCCGGCGGTGGTCGTGCTGCTGGACAGCCTGCCGGTGAATTCGTTCGGCAAGCTCGATCGCAGCGCTCTGCCTGCCCCTGCTTTCGGGACCGCACCGGTCGGTCGTCCGCCGGCCACACCCCGGGAAAGCCTGGTAGCAGGGCTGTTCGTCGAGGTGCTCGGAGTGCGGCAGGTCGGAGCGGACGACAGCTTCTTCGCTCTCGGCGGCGACAGCATTCTGTCGATTCAGCTGGTGGCGCGGGCCAAGGCCGCTGGCTTGGCTTTTTCCACGCAGGATGTGTTCGAGCGCAAGACCGTCGCGGGTTTGGCCGCCACAGCGACGCAGGCCGGCGACAAGCCCCAGCTTGTCGAGTTGCCCGGCCGCGGCGTGGGGTCGATGCCGCTGTCGCCGATCACGCACGCGATGCTCGAGCGAGGACACTTCGATCGGTTTGCGCAAGCCGCTCTCGTTGAACTTCCGCAGCGGGTCGATCGAGTGCGGCTCGTGCGCGCACTGCAATCGCTGCTGGACCGCCACGATATGTTGCGCGCGGTGTTGTGCGGCGCCGAGTCGGTTGATCAGTACCTCGATGTACCCGATCCGGCAGCGGTCGATGCCGACGCGGCCCTCGTCCGGGTTCGGCTCGAACGGCGCGATGCCGCAGAAGTCGACTGGCATCTGCAAGCAGCCGCCGATCGATTGGACCCGAGCAACGGTGTTCTCGTTCAATTCGTCTGGATGGAAGATGACGCGGGCGCGGGCCCTGATCTGATGTGGCTTGTCGTTCATCACCTCGCTGTCGACGCTGTGTCGTGGCGGATCATCCTCAGCGACCTCGCGCAGGCCTGGCAGTACGTCTGCGATGGCCATGACCCGCACTTCGGCTCGGGCACGACCTCGGTCCGGCGCTGGGTTCACGGTCTGGTCGAGCAGGCGGCGGGCAGGCGTTCGACGGAACTCGACCTGTGGAAAAACGTTCTCGAGCAGGAAGATCAGCTACTCGGGTCGCGGCATTTGGATCCCGATCGTGACGTCACGGCGACCGGGGACCGGATCCGGACGCGTATCCCGGCAGATGTTGCAGAGGCGATTCTCACGACCATTCCGGCTCGCTTTCACGGAAGTGCCAATGACCCGTTGCTGGCGGCGCTGGTACTGGCACTGGGACTGTGGCGGCGAAGGCGCGGCATGGTGGCCGACGGACAGGTGATCTCGCTGGAGGGGCATGGCCGCGAGGAACACGCTGTGCCGGGAGCCGAACTCGACGCCACCGTGGGCTGGTTCACTACACGGTTCCCGGTCTTCATCCAACTGCGAGGCGTTGATCTCGATGAGGCGTTCGCCGGTGGCGCAGCCGCGGGACTCGCGATCAAGCAGGTGAAGGAGCAGCGACGAGCGGTGCCGGACAACGGTATCGGCTACGGAATGCTGCGCCGGCTCGATCCCGTGGGTCGCGCCGAGCTCGGGAGTTCGCGAGAACCTCAGATCAGCGTCAACTATTTGGGGAGGGTGAGTGCCCGCGAACACTCGGGGGCATGGACCCCGACGACGGAATTCACCGCACTGACCGCGACGAGCGACCCGCGGATGGCACTGCCGGCCGTGCTCGATCTCAATGTGATCGCCGAACAGCGCTCCGACGGGATCGAACTGGACGCGACATGGGATTTCGCCGCTCAGGTGCTGGGCACCGCAGATGTCGACGAGCTCGCCGGGCTGTGGGCGCAGGCGTTGCGGGCGCTTGCCCGACACGTCCGATCCGAAACCGCTGGCGGATTCACTGCCTCGGACTTCCCGCTCGTGGTGGCATCGCAGCACGAAATCGACCGCTGGTTGCGGGAATACCCGTCGATGACCGATGTGTGGCCACTCACTGCGTTGCAGTCCGGACTGCTGTTCCACGCCATCTACGACGATGACGGCGTCGACGGCTATATCGTCCAGGCCGCGCTGACGCTTGCCGGCAAGGTTCATGCCGAACGGATGCGGCAGGCTGCGCAGGCGCTGATCGGCCGGCACGACAGCCTCCGGACCGCTTTTGTCGAGAGCACCGACGGGCCACACCAGATCGTGCTGAGCGACACCCAGGTCGATTGGCGTCAATCGGATATCACCGATATCCGCGATGCCGGTGCTCGCGAGCGCGAACTCCAGCGACTCGCCGCGGCAGCCTCGGAGCCGTTCGATCCGGCTCGTCCGCCGCTGGTGCGTTTCCACCTCGTCCGTATCGGCGCCGATGAGTTCCAGCTGCTGGTCACCAACCACCACATCGTGCTGGACGGCTGGTCGATGCCCTTGCTGATCGGCGAGTTGCTCTCGCTGTACATATCCGAGGGCGATACGGCCGCGCTCGCGCCCCCTCGGTCCTACCGGGACTACCTACAGTGGCTGCACACTCGAGATCGTGACGCCGCAATAACCGCGTGGCGTCAGACGCTCGCCGGAATCGAGAGTCCGACGCGGGTCATGGGCGAGCCGGATCGAACTGTCACCGCGCACAACGGCGAAGTCGGCCTGAACCTCGACGTCGCGACCACCGCTGCGGTTATCGGTCTCTCCCGCTCCCATGGCGTCACCGCCAATACGTCCATGCAGGTGGCGTGGGCATTGCTGCTCACGGTCCCGACCGGCCGGTCGGACGTGGTGTTCGGCAACACGGTGTCGGACCGACCACCGCAGATCCCGGGTGTGGAGCAGATGGTCGGCCTGTTCATCAACACTGTGCCCGTACGAATCCGGCTCGACCCCAACGAGACTGTCGCCGATCTACTCGTTCGGGTGCAAGCCGAGCAAGTCGCAATGCTGGATCACCGGCACATCGGCCTGGCGGAGTTGCAACGGGCGACCGGGCTCGCCGATATGTTCGATACAGTGACAGTGCTCGAGTCCTACCCGCTGGATCGGGATGGGCTGGCACGCACTCTCGGTGACGCCGGTTTGCGGCTCGTCGATCTCCGAGCACACGACGCCACGCCATACCCGCTGAGTCTGCAAGTGACCCCACCGCGGCCGATTCGCGACGGGCGATCCGATACCAGCGAGCCGGACGCATTCACGGTGACGTTGAGATTCTCCACCGACCGGCTCGGTTCGGAGGATGCCCGCACGCTGCTCGAACGATTCGAATCGATCCTCACGCAGATCGTGACCGATCCCGCAAAGAAGACCGCCGCGATCTCGTCGTGCTGGGATTCCGAACGCACCGAACTACTTTCGGCCCGAAGCGAGTCACCGGTCGAGGAGCTCACGCTCCGCGAGATCCTGTGGAAAACCGCGTGCCGGTATCCGGACGCGGCGGCTGTCCGCTGCGGTGACACCGCATTGACCTATCGTGAGCTCGCCCGTCGCGCGGACGAGCTCGCCGAGCTGCTGATCGGCCGCGGCGCTCGCCCCGAGTCGTTCGTCGCATTGGCCATTCCTCGTTCTGTCGAACTGGTCGTGGCGATCTGGGCGGTAGCAAGGACAGGCGCCGCCTTCGTCCCGCTGGATCCGGATAATCCCTCCGAGCGGCTCGCGGAGTTGCTGTCCGACTGCCGCTGCGGGCTGGGCGTGACGACCAGCGCCGGCGCACCGCGCCTTCCGGACACAGTCGACTGGTTGGTCCCCGACGCCGAGGAAGATCTGTCTCGCTCGGCCAGCACCCCCGCTGTGGCAGGCAGGCTGCTGCCAGACCATACGGCGTATGTGATCTATACGTCCGGATCGACCGGCAAACCGAAAGCGGTTCAGCTCAGTCATCGAGGTTTGGCCGACCTCGTCGCCGCGCAAGCCGAAGCCTTCGGTGCGGATGCCGATTCGGTGGTGTTGCAGGTCGCCTCGCCGGGGTTCGACGCGTGCTTGTCGGAGTTGCTGCTGGCACACAGTAGCGGCGCCTGCCTCGTGGTAGCACCGCCACAGGTGTACGCCGGAAGCGATCTCGCGGATTTGCTGCGGACGGAGAAGGTTTCGCATGCGATCATCACCCCCTCCGTACTCAACACGATGGATCCGTCCGGGCTTCGCTCCCTCGAATCGGTCGCAGTCGTGGGCGAAGCGACCGGATCGGACACCATGAACCGGTGGGGGCACGGGCGTCGGCTGATGAATCATTACGGACCGACTGAATGCACGATCTGGGCAACAGGCTCAGATGTCTTGCGGCCCGGCGAACCGGTATCGATGGGGAGCCCGATCCGTGGTGTGTCGGTGGCGGTTCTCGATATGTGGCTGCGGCCGGTGCCGGTCGGGGTGGCCGGCGAACTCTATATCGGAGGGCCCGGACTTGCCCGAGGTTACTTCGATCGACCGGGCGCGACCGCGTCCCGCTTCGTCGCGGATCCAGTGTCCGGACACGGGCAGCGGATCTACCGCACCGGCGATTCCATACGGTGGGTGCGGGGTCGCACAGGGTTGGAGTTGGACTACCTGGGACGCAACGATCAACAGGTCAAGATTCACGGCCTGCGGATCGAGCTGGGGGACATCGATGCCCACCTGGCACGGCATGCCGCTGTGGCGAGCGTCGCCACCGTCGCGCAAGAAGGGCCCGCCGGCGAACCGGTTCTGGTGTCATATGTGGTTTCCGCCCCGGGTGTGGCTCTGGATGTGCCGGCACTGCACGATGATCTCGCGAGCACGCTGATCTACTACATGAATCCCACCGCGATCATCGAACTCGACTCGATGCCGCTCACCCGCACGGGCAAGATCGACCGGAATGCACTGCGGGAGCGCGCCTTCGAATCGGAGAGTGTGGGTGGCAGGCCGCCGTCCACGCCTGCGGAGCAGGTCATGGCGCAACTCTTCGCCGATGTGCTGCATCTGGACAATGTCTCGGCGGAGAGCAACTTCTTCACCCTCGGCGGCGACAGCATCCTCTCGATGCGGCTGGTGGCATTGGCGAGATCCGCCGGGCTCGACATCACTCCCCGAAATGTGTTCGAAGGCAAGACGGTCGCCGCCCTCGCGGCAATAGCGCGCGGCGATCGGGCACCCGTGCCGATCGAGGAACAATCCGGCCTCCAGGCGGGGGTCCGGGCCGAGGGCCGCGCATATCGGCCGTCGGACTTCCCGCTGGTCGCGCTCACACAATCGGACATCGAGCGACTCGAGAAGCAGTATCACGCCTTGTCCGACGTGTGGCCACTGTCGCCGATGCAATCCGGGATCCACTTCCACTCGATGTTCGACCCGGACACCTCGGACAATTACACCGTTCAGACGATGATCGGATTCTCCGGAGAGATCGACGCCGAACGCCTGCGGCGTGCCGCTCAGGCGGTAGTGGACCGGCACGATATCCTGCGTGCCGCATTTGCGGAAACGGCCGCGGGACCGTGCCAGATCGTGCTGAACCACGCCGAGGTTCAGTTCCGGGAGGTTGATCTAGCCGACATCGGCGATTCGGAACTCCCCGCCGACATAGGCGCTTTCGCGGCAGCGGACGCGGCGGCAGGATTCGACCTGTCGGCTCCTCCGCTGATTCGATTCACGCTGATCCATGTCGATTCGAACATTTTCCGGCTGCTCGTCACGAATCACCATGTAATCCTCGACGGTTGGTCGATGCCGTTGCTGATGCGAGACCTGCTCGAATACTACGGATCACCGTCACGTATCGAAGCCGTCGGACCTGCGCCCTCCTACCGCGACTACCTGATCTGGCTGCGCCAACAGGATCTCGCCGCATCCAAAGCCGCGTGGGCGCAGGCCTATTCGGATGTGGATTCACCCACCCGGGTGGCCCGCGGAGCCGGCCCAGCAGACTCCGCGTCGGCCGCCGAGGTCAGCGTCGAGCTGTCAGCGAATCGGTTCGGACAGCTGCGTGCGGCGGCAGCGGACGCAGCTGTCACCATCAACACCGTCCTGGCTGCGGCTTGGGCACTGAATCTGCGCATACTGACGGGTGAGACCGAGGTGATCTTCGGCTCCGCGGTGTCCGGCCGGCCACCGCAGTTGCCGATGGTGGACCAAACGCTCGGCATGTTCCTGAATACGATTCCCGTCCGCGTCCGGCTCGAACCCGCGGTATCGGTGCGGGAGTTGCTGATCCGAATTCAGGCGCAGCACGCCAGCATGCTGGACCACCACTACGTCGGTCTACCCGACATTCACCGCAGTGCCGGAGTATCCGAACTCTTCGACACCGCACTCGGTTTCCAGTCGTTCCCCCTCGACCGGCCAGCGTTGCAGCAACTGGTCGATTCGGCGGGCCTGCACGTCGAAGACATCACCGGTATCGACGCCACCCCATATCCGCTGAGCCTCGTCGTCGCGCCTCAGGAGGCTGAGCCCGGCGGCGCGCAGGGACTGCAGATCACCCTCCGATTCCTCGAGCCCGAATTCGCCCCAGCTCGGGCGCGTGAAATCCTCGACCGGTTTGTCGAGTTGGTCTATTGGATCGCCGAGAATCCGGCCGGTCGGCCGAGCGCGATCGCACTGAACGACGAACCTGGTCCTTTGTGGCCTCCTACCAGAGATGACCAGTTCAGCCCGGGAGCGTTGCACGAGATACTCACGGCATCCGCTGCCCGCCGACCCGACGCGATCGCGGCGGCATATGGCGGTGCCACCCTGACTTACCGCCAGCTCGATGAGAGGTCCAATCGGCTCGCTCGAATCGTGCTTCGGCGCACTGGTCGGCCGCAGGCCGTTCTCGCCTGCGCGCTCCCGCGCTCCCTGGAAGGGATTGTCGCGATATGGGCTGTCGCGAAAGCAGGCGCCGCCTTCGTGCCGATCGATCCGATCCTCCCGCCCGAGCGTGTCGAGTTCCTGGTGTCGGACTCGAACGCCTCGCTAGGGCTGACTGTCACCGGCTCCACGAATCTGCCCGATGACATCGACTGGCTGATCATCGATGACGAACAGACTCTCCGCGGTATGGACTCGGTTTCTGCCGCGCCGATCACCGATTCCGAACGTGGGGGTCCGATTCGGATAGATCGGACAGCATATGTGATCTACACGTCCGGATCGACGGGAACACCCAAGGGGGTGCTGGTCAGTCATCGTGGCCTGGCCGATGTCGTCTCGGCGCAGCGCCGGGTACTCGACGTCGACCGCACATCGACCGTACTGCAGGTCGCCTCGCCGAGCTTCGACGCCTCGGTATTCGAGCTGTTGATGGCGCACGGCTCGGGCGGACGGCTGGTCGTATCACCACCAGATGTGTACGGCGGCCGCGAGCTCGCGGATCTGATGCGGCGCGAACATATCTCGCACGCGGTGCTGACGCCATCGGCACTGGCGACAGTCCCCCGGGACGGCCTCGCCGAGCTGCGCGTGCTGGCAACGGCCGGAGAACCGGTCGGCCCGGAACTGGTCGACCAGTGGGCGCCGGATCGCACCATGGTCAACCTCTACGGGCCGACCGAAAGCACTATCTGGGCTACCGGAACCGACGCGCTCAGGCCCGGCGCTCCGATCACGATCGGTAGGCCGGTTGGCGCCGTCGCAGCCGCGGTCCTCGATACCTGGTTGCGGCCGGTGCCGCTGGGCGTCGCGGGCGAACTCCATCTGTTCGGCCCAGGTCTGGCCGACGGGTATATCGGCAACGCGGGGTTGAGTGCGGCACGGTTCGTCGCATGTCCATTCGGGGAACCGGGCCGCCGGATGTACCGCACCGGTGATATGGTGCGGCGGAACCCGGACGAGCATTTGGAGTTCTTGGGGCGCAACGATTTTCAGGTGAAAGTGCGCGGCGCTCGGGTCGAGTTGAGTGAGATCGACGCAGCGCTCGGTGCGCGTTCGGATGTGGCATTCGCGGTCACCGTGCCGCGTGGCGACGATCGGCGGCCGGTGACGTTGGCGTCCTATGTGATGCCGTCGGCGGGGAAGACTGTATCGGGTGAGGAGTTGCGTGCGGCGTTGACCGAGGTACTGCCCGCGTACATGGTGCCGGCCGTGGTGATGGTGCTCGGCGACGTTCCGCTGACCTCGAACGGGAAACTGGATCGCGAGCGCTTGCCGGAGCCCGTTTTCGCTGCTCGGGTTTTCAGGGCCCCGTCGTCGTGGGTGGAAGCAGTCGTCGCGACGGCGTTCGAGCAGGTGCTCCACGTGGACCGGGTCGGGGTCGATGACGACTTCTTCGCACTGGGTGGTGATTCGCTGAGTGCGTCGCTGGTGGTGGCGCGGGTGGGGGCCGCCTTGGATGTACGGATACCGGTGCGGTCGTTGTTCGAGACGCCCACCGTAGGGGGCTTCGCGGAGCTCGCGGGATCGCTCAGCGGTGGGGGCCGAGTGCCGTTGACAGCGGCGGTGCGGCCCGATCCGGTGCCCCTCTCACTGGCCCAGCAACGGATGTGGTTCCTGAACCGGTTCGAGCCGGAGTCGGCCGTATACAACATCCCGGTGATGCTGCGGTTGTCCGGGCGATTGGACTTCGCGGCTCTCGGGGCAGCGATCAGGGACGTCATCGGACGCCACGAGGTGTTACGGACGATATACCCGGAGACCGACGGCGAGCCACGGCAGGTGATTCTGGATGAGCCGGGGGTCACGGTGGATCCGGTGCGGGTGCAGGCGAGTTCGGTCCGCGATGTGGTCGGCGAATTCGTGCGGGCCGGGTTCGATGTGACCGCGCAGGTGCCGATGCGCGTGGGATTGTTCAAGGTCGAACCGGAGGCCGACGGTGGCATCGAGCAGTTCACGTTGGTGTTGGTTGTCCATCACATCGCCGGTGATGGACAGTCCATGGGGCCGCTGGCCCGTGATGTGATGGTGGCGTACGCGGCGCGGGTGGCCGGACATGCGCCGGTATGGCAACCCTTGGCAGTGCAGTACGCGGATTTCGCATTGTGGCAGCGGCAGGTTCTCGGGGCGGCAGATGATGCGGCCTCCTTGATGTCCGCGCAGTTGGCGTTCTGGCGGTCGACGTTGGCCGACGCGCCGGATCGGCTGGATCTGCCGACGGACCACGCCCGTCCGGCGGTGGCATCGCAGGCGGGTGGACGGGTGCCGGTCGAGATCGGTCCGAAATTGCACGGGCGGCTATTGGACTTGGCCCGATCGCGGGGGGCGTCGCTGTTCATGGTGGTGCATGCCGCATTGGCAGTGGTACTCGCGCGGTTGAGCGGCAGCGATGACGTGGTGATAGGAACCCCGGTCGCGGGTCGCGGCGAACCAGGTCTGGATGATCTGGTGGGGATGTTCGTGAACACACTGGCACTGCGAACTCCAGTTGATGGGAGCGAGTCGTTCGCGGACCTACTGAAGCGGACTCGAGAGGTGGACCTGCAGGCGTTCGAGCATGCGGATGTACCGTTCGAGCGTGTCGTGGAGGAACTGCATCCGGAGCGATCAGCGGCGCAGCATCCCTTGTTCCAGGTCGCGCTCGCGTTCCAGAACATGCCGACGGTTGAGGTCGTGCTGCCCGATGTCGCGGTGTCACGGGCGGATCTGGATACCGGGACAAGCCAGTTCGACCTGCAACTGGTGATATCCGATTCGTATGGGAAAGCCGGTGTGACACACGGTATCTCGGGAATGATGATGTATGCGCGTGATCTTTTCGACGAGGTGACGGTAACGGGGTTCGTCCGCCGATTGGTGCGGGTTCTGGAAGCGATCACCGAGGATCCGGCGGTGGCGACCGGGGATATCGATTGGCTGTACGCGGACGAGCGGGTGGAGCTGCTTTCGCGGGTGGGCTCGCAAGCCGCGGCGTCACCGGTGCTGTTGCCGGAGGTGCTCACCGCGGCCGTCCGGGACAACGGCGACGGTGTGGCCGTGGTGTCGGAGAATACCGAGTTGTCGTATACGGAGCTCGACGAACGGTCGAATCGGCTGGCGCGACACCTGATCCGCCTCGGGGCCGGACCGGGGTGTGCGGTTGTCATGGCGGCACCGCGGTCGGTGGAGTCCGTAGTCGCATGGTGGGCGGTGGCGAAATCGGGAGCGGCGTACGTGCCGGTGGATCCCAGCTATCCCGCAGGCCGGATCGAACAGATGGTGTCGGATTCGGGTGCGGTACTGGGGGTGACGGTATCGTCCGCGCGCGCCGCGTTGCCCGATTCTGTGGACTGGATCGTGCTCGACGACACCACCGTGGTAGCGCGGATCGATGCGCTGGCCGGAGGAACGATCGGTGATGGGGAGCGGCTGCGGCCGCTGCGGACCTCGAATGTGGCCTGGGTAGTCTTCACCTCGGGATCCACCGGAGTGCCGAAGGGCGTCGCCGTCACACATTCCGGCGTCATCGGATACGTCTCGGCGCAGCGCGCCGACCACGACCTCGGGCCCACGTCCCGGGTACTACATTTCGCGTCGACCTCATTCGACGCCTCACTGCTGGAGATCCTGCTGGCAGTCAGTCGTGCGTCCGCACTGGTGGTGGCGCAGGCGGGGATGCGCGGCGGAAACGAGCTGGCTGAGCTCCTCCGCGTGCAGCGGATCACGCACGCATTCGTCACCCCTGCCGCATTGGCTTCGGTGGATCCGGCAGGGCTGGACGACTTACGGGTCGTGATGTCCGGCGGTGACGAGGTCCCGGCGGACCTGGTGAACCGTTGGGCGGGCACCGATATCAGCGGGACCAGGCAGTTCCGAGTGTTGTACGGACCGACGGAGACAACGATAATCGCCACTGCGACCGAGCGGCTGCGACCGGGCGACCCGCCGACGATCGGCGCTCCGCTGCCCGGAATTCAGGCTCTGGTGTTGGATACCCGGTTGCAGCCGGTACCGGTAGGGGTGAGCGGAGAGTTGTATCTGGCCGGCCCGGCGCTGGCGCGCGGGTACGTGAACAGGGCGGGCATGTCCGCGGCGCGGTTTGTGGCACACCCGTTCGGGGAACCGGGATCCCGCGTGTACCGCACCGGCGATGTGGTGCGGTGGAATACCGTCGGCGCCTTGGAGTTCATGGGACGTAACGATTTTCAGGTGAAGGTCCGCGGTTTCCGGGTCGAACTCGGGGAGATCGATGCGGTGTTGGGGGCGCGCGCGGAGGTGGCGTTCGCGGTGACAGTGCCGCGTCGTGCGGGTGCAGGTCCTGTGATGCTGGTGTCTTACGTGGCGCCGGTTGCGGAGGCGACCGTGTCGGCCGAGGAGTTGCGTGCGGCACTGACCGAGGTGCTGCCGTCGTATATGGTGCCCGCCGCCGTGATGGTCCTCGACGAAATCCCTCTGTCGCCGAGCGGAAAACTCGACCGTAAGGCGCTGCCCGCACCCGTCGCCCAGACCAAGCGATTCCGGGCCCCGGCTGCACCGGTAGAGGAGATCGTGGCGGGTGTGTTCGCCGAGGTGCTCGGCGTCAACGGCACCGTGGGCGCCGACGACGACTTCTTCGAACTGGGTGGCAACAGCCTGGTAGCCATCCGGGCGGCCGCCCGGATCGGCGCCGCGCTCGACACGAACGTCCCGGTAGCGATGATCTTCGAGGCGCCGACGGTCGAAAGATTGGCCGCGCGCGCCGAATCCCACGCCGACACCGGCCGCGTGGCGTTGACCGCACAGCCGCGCCCGCGCCATATCCCGTTGTCGTACGCGCAGCAGCGGATGTGGTTCCTGAACCGGTTCGAGCCCGACTCGCCCGCCTACAACATCCCGATCGCGATACGTCTGTCCGGACAGCTGCATATCGACGCGCTGCACGCGGCGATCGGCGATGTGGTGACCCGGCACGAGGTGCTGCGGACCGTGTACCCGCAAGTGGCAGGTGATCCGGCGCAGGTCGTTCTGCCCGTCGCGCAGGCAATTCCGCCGATGGCCGTGACCCCGCTCGCGGAACCCGAACTGGCCGAGTCGGTGTCGGCTCTCGTATCGACAGCGTTCGATGTGACGGTCGAGGTGCCGTTCCGGGCACGCCTGTTCGAGCTCGAGCCGGACGAGTGGGTTCTGGCCGTTGTGATGCACCACATCTGCGGCGACGGGTCGTCGCTCGGCCCACTCGCGCGGGACATGATGATCGCCTACGCGGCACGGCTGCAGGACGAGACGCCGGCCTGGCCACCGCTCCCGGTGCAGTACGCGGACTACTCGATCTGGCAGCGAACGGTGCTGGGGACCGAACACGACCCCGAATCGTTGCTGCGTGCGCAGATCGACTACTGGACGACGCAGCTGGCGGATCTGCCTGCGTTGCTGGAACTTCCGACCGACCGACCGCGTCCGCCGACACAGTCCTATGCGGGTGCGAGCATACCGATGACTGTCGACGCCGATCTCCACGCGGGACTGCTGCGGATCGCGCGATCGCACAATACGACGCTGTTCATGGTCTTCCACGCGGCATTGGCTGCCACGCTGGCTCGCCTGACCGGTACCGACGACATCGCGATCGGCACTCCCTACGCGGGCCGTGGCGAGCCCGAACTCGACGATCTGGTCGGCATGTTCGTCAACACCCTCGTATTGCGGACCCGTCTGACTTCCGGAATGTCGTTCACACAGTTGCTCGAGCAGGTTCGGGGCACCGATCTGGCCGCGTTCGGGCACGCGGACGTGCCCTTCGAACGGCTGGTGCAGGAGCTGAACCCGGTACGCTCCCAAGCGCACCACCCCTTGTTCCAAGTGATGCTGGCGTTCCAGAATCTCGCCAGGACCGACTTCGAGTTGCCGGGGCTGTCGGTGTCTGCCATGGAAGCCGATACCGGTACTTCGCTGTTCGACCTGCAGGTCACGGTATCGGATACCTACGACACCGCCGGCGCCCCGGCCGGCATCACCGGTGGGGTGATCTACGCGACCGACCTGTTCGACCCGGCGACTGTGACCACCATCGTCGATCGCCTGCTGCGGTTGCTCGACGCGGTGGTGGCAGACCCCGCGCAACCGGTCGGCGACGTGGACCTGCTCGACACCGGCGAACGGGAAGCCGTTCTGGTGCAGTGGAATTCGACCGATCACGCACTCGTTCCGAACGAGACACTCGCGTCGATGTTCGTCTCCTCGGCACAAGTGCACGCGAACCGGCCCGCGATGATATTCGGTGAACAGTCGCTGACCTATGCGGAGTTCGCGTCGCGCGTATTCCGGTTGGCGCGGTGGTTGATCTCCCGCGGAGTGGGTCCGGAGTCGTTGGTGGCGCTGCGGATGCGGCGTTCACTGGACCAGGTCACCGCCATGTACGCGGTGCACGCCGCCGGCGGTGGGTACATACCGGTCGATCCCGATTATCCGGCCGAACGCATCGAGTACATGCTGACGACCGCCGCACCGGTGCTGGAGCTGTCATCCCTCGATGGGCTGGAGCTGTCCGGATTCGATGACGCGCCGGTCAGCGACGCCGATCGGCTCGCACCGCTGCGACCGTACAACGTCGCATACGTGCTCTTCACTTCGGGGTCGACCGGGCGACCGAAAGGTGTTGCGGTATCGCATTGTTCGGTGGTCAACCAGGTGCGGTGGGTCAGCGGGACCTACGCACTGACGCCGAATGACGTCGTGCTGCAGAAGTCCCCGGCCACGTTCGACATGTCGGTGTGGGAGCTGTTTGCGACACTGGCGGTGGGGGCGCGGCTGGTGATCGCGCGAGCCGACGGGCATACCGACCCGGCCTATCTCGCCGAAACCATTGCCACCCAGCGGGTCACGATCACCGCGCTCGTGCCGTCGATGCTGGCGGTATTTGCGGACGCGGCGCCTGCGGAGTCGCTGGAATCGGTGCGGACGCTCCTGGTGGGCGGTGAGGCATTCGGCCCCGAGGTGGTGGCCGCGGTGCGGCGAATAGTGCCCGGGGTCGAGTTGCACAATCTGTACGGGCCAACCGAGTTCACCGTGTGTGCGACCGCGCATCGGGTGACCGAAGCCGACAGCGGGACCATGCCGATGGGCACACCGGTATGGAACGCGCGGGCATACGTACTCGACAACCGGTTACATCCGGTACCGCCCGGTGTCGCCGGGGAGCTGTACTTGGCGGGCACCCAGCTCGCGCGCGGCTATCAGTCACGTCCGGGCCTCACCGCGGAACGGTTCGTGCCCGACCCGTACGGTGACGGACGGCGCCTGTACCGCACCGGCGACTTGGTGCGCTGGCGCCGGACCGGCGAATTGGAATACCTGGGCCGCACCGATTTCCAGGTGAAGCTGCGCGGCCTGCGCATCGAACTCGGTGAAATCGAGGCAGTACTCGCCGAGCACCCCGGCATCGCCCGGGCGATCGCTGTGGTGCGCTCCGCCGGTGCGGTGGAGCGCCTCGTCGGCTACCTCGTCCCCGCCGCCGGTTCCACGATCGACACCGGCGAGGTTCTGGCACACGCGGCTACCGAACTGCCCGGATATATGATGCCCACCACGATGGTGGTACTCGATACTGTGCCACTCACCGCGTCGGGCAAGCTGGACCGCACGGGGCTGCCGGATCCCGTGATCGCGGTAGGAGAGTTCAGGGAGCCCTCGTCATGGCTCGAAGGGGAGGTCGCCCGAGCCTTTGAACAGGTGCTCGGCGTGGAGCGAGTGGGAGCCGACGACGACTTCTATGCCTTGGGCGGTAACTCACTGCGTTCGGTGCAGGTGGTGAGCGAGTTGAAGAGAGTACTCGACTACGAGGTTCCGGTTCGCTGGATGTTGTCGGACCCGAGTCCCGCCGACCTCGCGAAGCGGATCGAATTCGGCATGCGCTTCGGTCACGACGTCACCGACCGGACCGCCCTCGGATTCGACATACTTCTACCGATCCGGACCGGCAGCCGGCGACCACCGCTGTTCTGTATCCATCCCGCTTCGGGACTGGCATGGTGCTATTACACACTCGACCAGTACATATCCGCCGGTCAACCGATATACGGCATTCAGGCGCCGCAGATCGGCGGCGAAGACCCCGGTCCGATATCGATCGAAGAAATCGCCAAGCGCTACTACGACGAGATCCGAACGGTCCAGCCACACGGCCCCTATCACCTTCTCGGCTGGTCGCTGGGTGGGCTGATCGCGCATGCCGTCGCCGTCGAGATGCGCGCCGCCGGTGAGCAGGTCGCTCTCTTGGCGATGCTGGACTCCGAAGCCGACGGTATCGACGCTTCGAGTACCCGCTCGGTCACACCAGGGGAGCTGATAAGCAACCTCGGCCCGGTCATGGGAATCGATTTCGTGAGTCCTGACGCGACAGCGGAACAAGCCGCCGAGCTGATCGGAGGGCGCCTGGGAGACAGTGTCGATATCGACGCCGCAATGATCGAACGCCTGACCGACACCTACAACCTATCGATCCGGGCCGTCGGTGACTGGCAGCCCCCGGTCTTGGACAGCGACCTGCTGTACTTCACCGCGACAATCGAAAGGCGATCCGAGGCCGCCGGTCACCGGGGATGGGTGCCCTTTGTCCGCGGCCAGATTTCGAACTTTTGCATCAATTCGACGCACCTGGCAATGACCGAGCCTGCGGCGGTCGCCCAGATCGCCCGGATTCTCAACGAACGACTCGAGTGATCCGTCGTGCCGACTACCGTGCCTCGGCAATAGGTCGAAGCCATTCGTTGGCGCGAAATCCACAGCAGTGCAACTACATTGCGCCGACCGGTTGGACGGCGCCAACGGCCTTGTCCGCGTGGCTGCGCCGCAACAAAGCGATCGGGAAGTAGCCCATGGACAGGGCGACCACCGGCGCGGCGAGCACCGCACAGTAGAACGCCATCGCCGCTGGCCAGAACAATGCGTAGATGCCGAACAAGGCGAGACAGACAACCGGCGTGGCGAAGATCGCCGATTCGAGGATCGCCCAGTCCGTCGCCGCGTGATCCTCGCCGGCCGCACGGGATCGAAGACGCAGGGCCATACACGCGAGGAGCAGAACTACGGTCTCGGTGGTCACGCCGCGACGTGTTGGCGCACATGGCAACTACCGCGTTCGTCCCCAAAGCCGGGAACGTGATCCTGCTGGGACCGTCGGCATCGGCAAGACCCACCTGGCAGTGGCTCGGAGTCAAAGCAGCTCAGGCCGGGCATTCGGTGTTGTTCGACACCGCGATCACCCGGCTGTCAGCCACGCATCAGATTATCCGCGCACGTGCAGCCCGAAACCCGTGCGGCCCGCGGGCTCCAGTCCCTGCTTCAGGTGCAGCGAGGGGATCTCGTAGTCGCCGAAGTTCTGCCGCCGAAACTCGATCGGCTCGGTCGACTCCAGGGTGAGCAAGCGCTGCTCCCAGGCTTTGGCGACGTCGGGGTAGTCTTCGCCGGTCATCCGGTCGGTGCCGTACAGCACGAACGGCGGCAGCACCTCGATGCCCGGGTAGTAGAGGATGCCGTGGTGGATCGGGAACAGCAGATCGCCGATGGGGCCGTTGATCCCGCGAGCGGCGTAATGCAACTCCGGGCCGCGCTGGCCGCCGGCGGGGTGGTGCTGCCATCGGAACGAATTTACGAAGAAGGCTTCGATGTCGCGGCGGGCCGCCGCGGCGCGCAGTGGCTACTGGACCGTCCCGACGCCCCCACCGCGATCTTCGCGATGAACGACGACTGCGCGATGGGCGTGCTCGGCGTGCTGCGCGAGCGCGGGCTCACCCCGGGCCGTGAGGTATCGGTCTTGGGCTACAACGACATTCCGATCAGCCGCGAGTTGACGGTGCCGCTGTCGACCGTCGGCTGCCCGATCCGGGAGATGGGTATGCGCGCGGCCGAGACGATGCTCGCCATGGTGCACCGGCTGCCGGTGTCGTCGGTGATGGTGCAGCCCACCTTGGTGGCCCGGGCCACCACAGGGCGGCCGCTGTGAACAGTTCTACTCGCTAATTTTCAGACATTCTCCGGCAACTAGCGGATCTGACCGCAGACGATGGTCCCTGCTTGACCAATCCGCCGTAAACGGATGACAAATGTGGCTGCTTCCAGTGATAATGCTGACCATGCATGACGCCGGAAGTTGGCAGGGTTGAACCAGACGTCGGGTGGGCATATGTACGGCATGGGACCGAGCAACGCCGCAGCGCGGCTGCTGGACAGTGTTCTGAATCGTTACGGCTCCCTCGAGGAGTTCCTCATCACGGTGCGCGCCGACCCGCGCGCCGACACCCTCATCCTCCCCGCCCCTGACCTACCTCGGACAGCACGGCATCGCCGCGACGTACAAGTTGCTGAACCACACGGCAGCGGCGCCCTCCCACCCGAATCAGCCAACACCCTCACCGCCGGCTGGGGTGGCGACGGGCGCAGCGCACCGATCTTCGTGACAGGCCGACACGCGGCCGAGGTATGACCGATACCGGTTGATCGACGTGATCGGCCCAAACGCCGGCGAGGAATCGAGGCCGCCTGATCGAGCAGGCGCATCGACGACAAACGCACGACAAAACTCTGGGATGGGCGTGCGACCCACCCCGGAGTTCAACCTCGTCCACCGTTGTGGTCATCGTGACGTCGAGGACTACGGCCGTCATCGTCGACCCGACCCGTCGACGAACAGCCGGATTCTCATCAGAGTTATGAAGTACGGTCGGGCCATGTCTGACAGCCATGCGGCGCGGGCCGCAGCAGGGCAGTCCAGCACCTACAGCTGGGCGATCGTGGGCCGCGGTCCGCACGGGGAATCCCTTGTCGATACCGGCATCGGAGAGTTCGGTGCTCCCGACCCGTGCACCGGCCGCACGTGTGGTGACCACATCGAGGTCGGTACCGCAGTACTCGACCGTGTCGGGAAAGACACCCTGATCGAATACAGAAACGACGTACTCGACGCCCGCCTCGACGGCCAGCCAGACCCTGCCCCACCCCTGGAACAGCTAACCCTGGTCGTCCGGGACGGCAACGGCGTCGAAAGACTTTCGACCACAGCAACGTTGACGTATCCCGTAGTCACCGTCGAGGACACCGACGCCTACCGCAAGCAGTTGGTGTTGGCCGAGAAGCACGAGAGGCGCAGACGCGAACGTCGTGACAAAGCCATCGCCGCAGGAACCTCCGCCCCTCGGTCGGGGCCGGCCGACCCTCGTCTGGCCGGGCTCATCCTCAACCTGCGAGTCGAGGCCGACACCGTCCGCGAAGAGGTCCCAGACCCCGACCATTGCCGAGAACAACTAGCGCTCGCCCAGAACACCGCGCAAGCCGCCACCGAAGCCGCAGTTCGCGCACAGCAACACGGCACCTTGGGCGAGATCGAACACGCCCACGCCTTCATCCAACGCTGGACACCCCGAATCAACCGGTGGGCCGCCCTCCTCGAACTGACCACCGAGGCATACGCCGACGCAGACTCCGTCGACGCCCTCGCCGACCGCATCAGTCTGCAACCCCCGTCCGACCTGTAGGCGCCGAGTCAACGGGCGAGTGCCGTTGGCACCCAACAACTCCCGGCCGCAATAATGCCTGCAACAGGATCTGCCGGACTCCGGTCCGACACGACGAGGACAGGCCCCGACGGACGCGAGGGCCACCCGAGCCGCGCTCAGGGAGTATCGAGCAGCGGCTCGTCGCGTCCGCCGGTCGTCCGGAGGGCGAGCGTCGGTTTCGGTGTCCAGTAGATCCGGCCGTTTTCGAACTCCTGGTAGGTCCCGGTGTCGAAGGGGATTTCGTCGGATGTCGGCCAGCCGAGTGGCCCGTTCTCGAATCCGCTCCGGTTCCATCGCTCACGGATTTCGCCATGCACCCAGTACGCCGGCCGACCGTTACGCCGGTAGAGAGCCCCGTTCTGGAAGCCCTGCACCTCGCCCCATTCTTCGTCCTTCGGGTCGCGCAACACGGTGTGATCGGTGATCGGATAGCCCAAAGGCCCGGCTTCCCAACCTATTTCCGCGTATTTCTCGAACAACGATTCCGGGATCGGATGCGCACCGGTGGTCGGATGCCAATAGATGTATCCGTTCTCGAACTGAACAAAGCGGCCCACACCGTCGGCTGTCTTCATTTCGCCTTCGGGGCCCAGCCGCGGGCCCAGCCAGGGCGATTCGGCCGCCTTCGCACCGATTTCTCCGGCTACCAGCGCGCCACCGGTGAACTCTCGGACGTGGCTCTCGAAGACACCCCAGGGGAAGTTCCAGCCAACGTCGATATGAGTACCGATCCCGAGGCACTCGGTCACGTACTTATGGTCGGTGATACCGTCCCTGCGCGTATACGGCGGGGCGATGACATCGGTGGCGAAGCCATACTTCTTCGCGTCCTGAACGGCCAACCAAGCTGCAATCCGAAGATCTTCTTCGATGGCCAACCATTCGTCCCTCGACCAGGACGCCCGGCTGCCCGCGAAGCAGAGATTGATCGTATGGCTGTTCGCATCCAGGACCGACCACGACGCGTAATCGGTATCGACGACATCGCAGACGATCCCATCCGCGAGCGTGTAGTGATACGAGACGCCGTTGGCCGTGTTGTTGAGATATGCCGCCAGCGATTCGGCTGTGCCGTTGCCTTCCTGGGTGTGCAGCACGAAGTTGGTGATTCGAGCGCCCCAGCGGTCCGAGTGGGAGTTTCCGAACCTGTCGAGTTCGGTGTATTCGGGAGCGTTCACGATGGGTTCTCCTTGCGTCGCAGCGCGATCGATGGACCACTGCCCGAAGTCGGCAGCCAAGATGTCGTTGACGTCGACCGAGCTGCCGTCGATGAGCGGGCCCGGATTGGAGGGGGTATCGATGACGCGCTGATAGAGGACGGCTTCCGGGGTATCGAGCCGGTTGCCGGACCATGCGCGGGTCTGCCAGGCCCAGGACCGGCCCTCGAAAGTCCGGCCGATCACGCCGTCTTCGATGGCCCAGGCGCACACCTTCGACGAGCCGTAGATGCCGGTCCACTCCCGCCCGATCGAGTCGTTGACACCCCGGAAGAAGTCGACCGCCCGGTCGTTCCATTCGTTCAGCCCGATGTCCTCGTCCACCGCGAAGAAGATCGGGCACCGGTCGGACCCGCCGGCAGCGGAATGGATTTCCCTGGCCTGACGGCCCATCCGATGCCCGCCGTCGTAGCCTGTGGTCCAGTCCGAGGGTGCCTGGGCATTACCGGGCTTGCCGTACTGCCATATCGAAACAATCTCGAGGCCAACGGCTTTGAGGCGATCGGCGTATTCCTTGGTCACCGGCTTGGCGCCGAGACCGGCTCCGGGTCTGCTCGGTGATACGTAGACCAGGACAGCACTATGACCGGCTGCCTTGATGGCCGCGGGATCGATCAAACGTGCGGCGAAATCAACTGCCGTCGACATGAGGGAACCTCCATTGGTCGAGGACGGCGGGTCCACGGCTTCGGCCAGCCGCGGCAACGGGTCGAGGCGGTCCGATCCGGGCGGTGCCCAGGAGTGCCGATGCCACTCGAAGTGCAGATGCGGGGCGACGCCGCCGTTCGATATGGAGTCGGGGTTGATCCGGGATGCGCTGCCCGGCTGTAACGATGCGGTTGCCCTACCGAGTAGAGCAGGGCTCGTGACGCGGTTCCTCATCTGAACGGATGAGAACGCATGCCCTGTCGATGAATTCAGGTGAGTAGAATCAGGTATTGAACTACTCGTGTGACGCGCCTCCCGAACACCCTCTGTTCGACTCTGGATGATTGCCGTTTCTCTTGTGCCGCAGGTCATTTCATATGGCGATGACAATCGAGAGGTTTTCCGCGATCGTTGCGCGAATCAACCGCGCGGCGCTGCATCCCCGTGACTGGTCGCAGGCGGTGCACGATATCGTCACGGCGCTGGGCGCGGACCACGGCGGTTTGGTTGTGTCCGGCTCGAGTAGCCGGCAGATGACCGCCTGTTCACTCGGGGCGGACGATCTGCGCCACAGCTACAACGCCCGATTCTGGCGTATCGATCCGATCGCGAGGGCGCTCGAACACGAACCCGCCGGTGTCATCACGACATGCGAAGAGCTGCTGGGGCCGGACTACCTGCGCCGGCATCCATTCTTCCGCGACTGGATGGCTCCACACCGGCTCGGCAATGGGATGCTCGCGCTTCTCACCAGTGGCGCCGAGACATCGTGGATCGGGGTGTATCCCGATCCGGGCCACGACTTCGACCGATCACAGGCGACATCGACAATGCGCCTCCTGCTCCCACATCTGCGGCATGCACTGAACGTCCAGTCCTGTTTGACAGACGTCCGGACCGAGCGCGACCGAGTCATCGCCGTGCTCGACGTGCATCGGCACGGGCTGGTGATCGTGTCGAGTTGCGGGGTGATCAGCTACGCGAACCCAGCGGCCTTGTCGATCCTGGAATCGCGAGACGGCCTGGGTATGGGACGCTGCGGCCACCTCGAATCATCGGATAACCGATCTGCGGTCGGGCTACGGGCAATCATCGATTCGGCACTGCGCGAGTACGGGCCGTACGTCGGAAGGCGCGCGCTCATTCCCCGGCATAGCGGCGGCAGCTCATACGCATTGCTGGTGTTGCGGCTGGATGCGAAGGCCGGGTGCCGCGACGAGCGCACGTCGGCGGCGCTCGTCGTCATCGTCGACCCGGATCAGGAAATACTGGAAGGGCCAACGGCGCTGCGGCAACTGTACGGGCTGACCGGAGCCGAAGCGCGCGTCGCGATGGCGGCACTACGCGGCGAAGGGCTGCGGTCGATCGCAGAGGAACTCGCGGTCTCAGTGAACACCGTGCGCACACACCTACAACGCGCCTTCGAGAAGACCGGAACGCATCGACAGGCCGAACTGGTTCGGATGCTGACAACTGTGTTGTCCGGAACCGGCGAGTTCGGGAGAACTGCGAATCACGGTACGCCCGGCACCACCCCCGGTCCTCTCCGACAACCCGAGTGACCGTCCTTGCCTGGCTGCTCGCAGCCACGCAAGCGTGATCACCATGGGCCAGTAAGGACAGGCGCGCCCGCTGCGGTGCCACCGCGATGGCCGAGCACGGTGACGCGGGCTCGGACTGGGTGCGGTTGATCTACAACGACCCCCGCGGTGAGGCCACCGAGTGGTTCACCGACCGCGGCTGGACCGGCGAGCGTGTCTACCTCAACGACTACATCCGCGACCTCGGCCATACGCCGGCCGCCGAGCATTGATCAACCTTGTCACCGTCGTACGGCCCTGAGCCGGTTCTCGGCTGACAGTTCGCGCCAGCGAAGCATGTGACCGTCCGGGTCTTGCAGACCACCCATGCCCGTTTTGCCCGAGAACCCGAATCGATCGCGGAACGGTGTCGGTTGTGCGACGGATCGGTGGAGATTCCGCTCGTTGGTGTCCCAGCAAGCGCGTAGCTACCACATGCTGGCGGACAGAGTTCGGCCCTGCTGCACCCAGTGAAGGGAGATACGCGGTGGCATTGGGACGTCGTCGGCTACTGATCGGCTTCGCCGGTGCGGGTGGCCTCGCCCTGGCCGGATGTGAGCGAGAACCCGCGCCCCCCAAACCCGCCACACTCCGATTCGATCCCCCACCCGGCACCCACGGCGTCGATGCGCGCAGCCCCGGCACGGTCACGGTCACCGACGGGACACTGCGGTCGGTCGAATGGATCGACGAAACGGGCAGATCACTGCCGGGCGCACCGGCACCTGATCATCGAACCTGGACCAGCGCCGAACCGCTCGGCTACGGACACACCTACACCGCGAAAGCCGTGGCACACGGCGAAACCGGCGACATCACCGCGACGACGACCTGCACCACGGTGCACCCCGATCAGCTCATAGACGTCTCCCTGCGCTCCGCCAATCTCGTCGAGCTGGCCGAAAACGACACCTACGGAGTGGGTTTCGTGCTCGTCGCCCATTTCGACGAACCCGTCGACCGGGCGGCCGCGGAACGCCACCTGAAGGTCACCACCCAGCCCGCCACCACCGGTGCCTGGTACTGGCTCGACGATCAGAACGCACACTGGCGACCCGAGCACTATCACGCGCCGGGAACCAGGATCACGATCGAGGCCGAACTCTTCGGGCTCGCGTTCGGCGAGGGCCGCTACGGCCTGCGCAACCAACGGGTGTCGGTGATCATCGGCCCCGCGCACGTCGCGATCGCCGACGATGACACCAAACAGATCGAGGTCTTCGACAACGGGAACCTGGTGCGCACCATGCCCACATCGATGGGCAAGGGCGGCACCGCGGTCGTCGGTAGCAGATACCTGTCGTTCTGGACCCGCCCCGGCATCTACACCGTGCTGGACCGAAACGACCCGGTGATCATGGACTCCGCCAGCTACGGCCTGCCGACCAACTCCGGCGGCTACCGCACGAGCATCAACCACGCGGTCCGCATCAGCCACGACGGAATCTTCGTGCACGAACTGGCCGCAACCATGTGGGCCCAAGGCAACACCAACGTCTCACACGGCTGCTTGAACATCTCCCCCAACGATGCCGCATGGTTCTACGACTTCGTCATCCCCGGCGACGTCGTCGAGGTCCGCAACACCGGCGGCGACCCCCTCGACATCTGGCAGAACGGCGATTGGAGCATCCCCTGGTCCGACTGGCTTCGCGGCGGCACCCACACATGACACGAAAGGGCAGGTCACCGAATCCATCGGCCGCGCGAGTTACCGCGCGTCGGTCGCAGTCAGCACGCGGGGGTCGGGAGCGTGGTCCAGCGCCGCGCCGGCCTGCGGGTAGGTCGGATACTCGATGCCCGAGATGTATTGCACCGTCCGCACCACCTGGCACGAGTAGCCGAATTCGTTGTCGTACCAGACATACAGAATCGCGGTGTCACCGTCGACGATCGTGGCATTGGCATCGATGATCGACGCTGCGCGCGATCCGATGAAATCGCTGGAAACCACGTCCGTGGCGGCGGTGTAATCGAGGCTTCGGCTCAACGGCCCGGACAGCGATACCTGACGCAGATACGCGAGCACATCGCTCTTCGTCGTCTCCCGCTCGAGCTGCAGGTTCAGAATCGCGACCGATACGTCGGGGGTGGGAACACGAATCGAGTTGCCGGTGATCTTGGCCTTGAAATCCGGCATCGCCTTCGCGACGGCCGACGCGGCACCGGTTTCGGTGAGCACGAGATTGAACGGCGCGGACCGACCGCGACGGTCCGCCTTGTGATAGTTGTCCAGTAGGTTCTGGTCGTTGGTGAACGAGTGCACCGTCTCCACATGACCGCGGATGATGCCGTATTCGTCATCCATGGCCTTGAGTGGCGGAACGATCGCGTTGGTCGTGCACGAGGCGCACGAGAAGATCTGCTGCGACAGGTCCAGGTCGCGGTGGTTGACGCCGTGCACGATATTCGGGACGTCGCCCTTACCGGGTGCGGTGAGAACGACCTTCGCGATGCCAGGGCGCAGATGCTGCGACAGCCCGTCACGATCACGCCACCTACCGGTGTTGTCGATCAGGATCGCGTCCTCGATCCCGTACTCGGTGTAGTCGATCGTCGTCGGATCATCGCTGTAGATGAACTTGATCACGTTCCCATTCGCGGTGATCGTGTCATTGCCGGTATCGACCTTGATCGTGCCGTTGAAGTGGCCGTGCACCGAATCTCTGCGAAGCAAAGACGCACGCTTGGCCAGATCGTCGTCGCCGCCCTTGCGCACCACCACGGCACGCAGGTTCAGCCCGTTGCCGGATCCGGCCTTCTCGATGAGCAGGCGAGTGGCCAGACGACCGATGCGGCCGAAGCCATAGAGGACAACATCCTTGGGACCCGGTGACCGAGCCTTGTTGCCGTTGGTCACCTCGGCCAGGACCGCTGCGGTGAACTCGCGGATCGACAGTCCGCGATCGTCAGCGCGATAGGTCATGACCAACTGACCGATATCGATCTTGCAGGGCCCCAGATCCAGCTCGCTGAGCACTTGCAGGAAGGGAAGGGTCTCGTCCACCGACAACTCTTCGCCCTCGATCTGCCTCGCGAAGCGGTGTGTCCGCAGGATGCTGATCACCGACTTGTTCACCAGCGACCGGCTGTGCAGCAGGATCGTCACGCCCTTCCCCCGATACAACGTGCCAATGATGGGAATCATCGCCTCCGCGGCGGCTTCCTGAGCGTTCCAGCGGTCAAGTTGTTCGGTAGTCAACACAGGTCCTCGGATTTCCTCGATTTGTTCGCGGCATCGATGCTAATGAGGGCCGCGATATCACCGAGGCCGGATACCCACTCGTGAGATCGCCAGGTGGTGACGCCGATGCGGCAATGCCGAGCGACGAGCCGCAGCGGAAGCGGCCCGGTGAACTGCTGTGCGTAGCGAGTGTTGTTGCTCGAGTAGTCATCGGTCACAGTCATGCGAACCGACCTCCGATCGCCGACGTCTCGATATGCGAATGTTCGCATCCATGACTCCAAGCTGTCCCGGGGATTACGACCGATAGAAACATACGGAATCGAAACCTGGCGTGTCGCAAGACGACGAACACGCCCCGCGTTCGCGACGCGTGAGGCCGAGGCTCCGCGTTGTCCCGGTAGCCATGTTGCCCGCGCTCGCCGAATAGGCGGCGGGCGCAGTGCGTTTACAACCTGGTCGTCAACGAACAGGGCACGCTCGAGCCCGATGACCGATTCCGACTGAATCCGGCGCCACGTGAACGTTCCCGGAGGCGGATACGGTGATGGACGGCAAATCCCATCGCCGCGCGGATTTTTCGGCGCGCCAGGCGACACTCCATCCGAACGGCATCAAGTGGACGCGTTCCCCGTATTTCTCCAGTTGTTCGGCGAGATCCGAAAGCACGTCGAGTGTGTCGGCAACGTGGGTGAGGACATCGAATGGATTCGAGGCCGGCGTGAACCGACTACCCGGCGTCGCGCAGTGCGGAGTTCCGGCGATGACGATGTAGGCCGCCTCGCTGACGAGGCACAGGTACCGGATCGCGCGAACGGCCTCGTCGGTCAAGGGATAATCGCCCGGTTCGACGATGACTCGCACTACCAGGCAATCGAAGAACGTCTGTGCCACCCCTACCGCCCAGGGGTCGACAGCGACGGCGCACGGACCGGCCGCCACCAGCGTGTATTCGAAGCTGTGCCAACGACTTCCGACGCCCCTCATCCAGGGGACCTCCACCATGGACGCTGCTGGAGGTGAGTCATGGTTTCGTCGTCGCATTCCGGTCGGCGACGCCGCAGAGGGTGTAACAGAAAACGAACGGCACCGCACCGTCGTTGAACCATGCGTGTGGTGTGCCGTTCTGGATCAAGCAATCGCCCGATCGCAGCGATACATCGACACCGTCGCCGAGGCGCATGCGGCCCTGGCCGCCGAGCACGACGATGAAATCGATGCTCGCGGTGCTGTGCATGCCGGGCGCGGCGGGGTCGAAGGCCGCCATCATCCCTGGTAGTTTCGTCTCCGCTTCTGCGGTGACGGCCGCCATTGCTTCCTCGGAGAGGTCGGCGTCGGGCTCGTAGGTCAGCCCCGGAGGTACGGAGATGAATCCGAAACGCAGCCCGCCCGGACCGGGGAAGTAGCGCGTATCGGTCTGCGAAGGCATCCGGTCGACCGGCAGATCGGGTAGCTCGTCGAGTTCCCATATCCGATAGATCTCGGCGCCGGGCAACAGCGCCAATGTCAGCGGGTCGACACTGTCGTCTGCCAGGACCCGCCCCTGTCCGGTTCCGTCGTCGCCGACCACGATTCTGCGCATATGAACTCCTGATTATCGTCCGCAACCAGCTGAATCGGGTCGGCACCGATAGCCGCGCCGGCCGATCCGGGCATCAACTATCCGGACCGTAGCCGCCGCCCGCCCCTCCCCGCTTGTCCCGGAACGCATGAGCATTGTCCGAGTGCGCAGAACTCGACAACCGGCAATGCTGCTCCGGCGGTGACCCGCGCAATTCTGTCGTAAGCTTCGTCTCGAATTGGGTCGGCGCCTGGGCCACCGATGATCGTCGAGTCGGGAGGCGGTATTCATGAGTCAAGCGGCTATCGCCGCCTCCGCCACGACAAGTGTGGTGGATCCACATGAGCGGGCCGACTACTGGGCCGATTTGATCAGCACGTACCAATGTCGGCTGAGCTACAAGTTTCCGAGCCGTACCGACTTCCAGGGGCACACTCGAGTGCGCAGCACCGACGCCTACCAGCTCGTCGGGTGGAAATCGAACGCCGTCACCTACCTTCGCAGCCCGAAGAACATCCGAGACGACCCCGATGACGACTACCGGCTGATTCTTCCTTTCGCCGGGCACCTGACCTTCCGCTCCGACGCCGGGCACGGGATCCTCACCCCGGGAACCATGTGCCTGGTGGCCGTCGACCGGCCCTACACCATGTCCATGTCCGACGGCACGCAAGGACTGATCATCACCATTCCGCGGCAGGAGATACAGCATCGCCTCAACCGCGTCGCGCCGCCCAGCCACCCGCTGGATCTCACGACCGGGCTCGGGCGGGTGACCGACGGGCTGGTCAGCGGTCTGTATACCGAATGCGCCGCACTCACCGACCGCCAATTCGACACCGTCTCCGAACGGCTGGTTGATCTGCTCTGCATGCAGATCCTCGGCGAACCGGCGAACTCCCCCACCCAGCTCGTGGATGTGGAAGCGACCGCCCGCCGATATATCCACAACCATGCCGGAGATCCGGATCTCACCGGTGCGCGCGTCGCCGGTGCGCTCGGCTGGTCACTGCGTCAAATTCAACTGGCGTTCAGCACTGTCGGCACCACGCCCAGCGAAGTCATTCGGGAAGAACGCCTGCAATTGGCGCGCGACCGCCTGCGCAGCCCCGCTTACCAGCATCGAAGTATCAGCGATATCGCATCGGACCTGGGCTTCGGTTCGGCCAGCAGCTTCAGCAAGATCTTCCGCCGACGCTTCGACACCACGCCCAGCCAATTCCGCGAGGAACTGGCGGGCCACGTCCGAGTCGGCCGCACCCCAGGGACTATTTCCGCAGCAAGTAGCTAGCGACTGACAAGTCCCAATCTGAAAGGCTGTCGCTGGTGACTGGTGGACAGCTGGAGAAACGGGGGTCAGCGTGGGGGTCTTCCGGCGTTGCGGGCAGTGCCGCGGTGGGCAGGCACGGTGGTGGGGTCTTCCGGCCAGGCGTGTTTGGGGTAGCGGCCGCGGAGGTCAGCGCGGACTTGGGGCCAGCCGGTGCGCCAGAAGGATGCCAGATCCGCGGTGACTGCGACCGGGCGTTGGGCGGGCGAGAGCAGGTGCACCACGATCGGGACGCGGCCATGAGCCAGGCGTGGTGCGTCTGTCCAACCGAAGACTTCCTGCACTTTGACCGCGAGCACCGGCGGGTCGGTCGAGTAGTCGAGGCGGGGGCGGCTGCCGGAGGGGACCTCTAAGCGTTCCGGCGCCAGTTCGTCCATACGGGCGGCGTCCGGCCAGGGCAGCAGACGACGCAGTGCCTGTCCGGCGTCGATGCGTTCGAGGTCGGTGCGGCGGCGGGCGGCGGCGAGTTCGGGGCCGAGCCAGGTATCGGCGGCGGCGAGCAGCGACTCGTCATCGACCGGCGGCCAGGGGGCGCCGAGGGTGCGGTGTAGGAAGTCGAGGCGCTGACGTAAGGCGATCGCATCGGAATTCCAGCGCAGCAGGCCGAGACCGGTCGAACTCAGTCCGCGACGCACCGCGGCGCCGAGCAATTGGCGATCGGGGTCACGAATCAGCTTCTCCGACAACACGATCGCCCCCAGTCGTTCGACCCGCCGGGCGACCACATCGCCGTCGATCCAATCGACCTCGTCGACGGTCGTCAGCAGGTTCGATGCGGCACGGCGGGCCAGCTGTTCATCGGCGACCGCAGCCAATCGTATCCACCCGTCGGAACGACCCGGATCGCGCGTCGCAACGCCGACCGCCAGCCACTCCGCATCACCTATTCCGGAGCCGGGCGGCAGCGTCACCGCGGTGCCGCCGACCATGAGATAGCTCGCCGAACCCGGGCCGCGCCGTCGCGCCAGCCGCTCCGGATGAGCCAGTGCGACAACGAAAGCCGGATCGTCGACCCCGTCCGACGCCTCGACCAATCGTGCCAGCCGCTCTACCTCCCGCCGCCAACGCGCCGGCCGCTCGCGCCGCAGCACACGCAGACCGGCCGTCAGATCGACTCCGGACGCAAGGGTGTCGTCGTCGAGGACGGTGACCACTTCCGCAGCCGCCCGCGCACCGACCTCGGCCGCCCCATCGAGCAACGCCCGCGCCAACCGAGGATGCAGCCCGATCCGGGCGATGCGCCGCCCACGGTCGGTCACATCACCGTCTCCGTTCACGGCCCCCAACGCGCGCAATACATCCCGGCCGGCAGCCAACCCACCGGGCGGCGGAGCATCCCACCAGGCGAGGCCATGACCATCAGCCGTGCCCCAACACGCCAGTTCCAACGCCAACCGCGTCAGATCCGCCGTCCGAATCTCCGGCTCCGGATAGGCAGGCAGCGTGCCGTGCTCGTATTCCGGCCAGCATCGCCACACCCGCCCCGGAGCCTCACGCCCGGCCCGCCCGGCCCGCTGCTCGGCCACCGCCGCCGAAACTCGAACTGTCGCAAGTCCGGACAGCCCCCGCCCCCGATCGATGCGTGGCACCCGAGCCAGTCCCGAATCCACCACCGTCCGCACCCCGGGCACCGTCAAACTGGACTCCGCCACCGCCGTGGACAACACCACTCGCCGCCGCGGCCCGGGCCGCAACGCCGTGTCCTGCCCCACAGCGGAAAGTCTGCCGTGCAACGGAACGAGATCCACGCCGTCCACGTCGGCCAGCAGCGCTGTCGTCCGGCGGATTTCGGCTGCTCCGGGCAGGAAGACCAGCACGTCCCCCTCGGTTCCGGCGAGCGCGGCCCGGGTGGCTCGCGCCACCTGCGCTTCGACCCGCTCCCGCGGCAACGACGGAACATACGTCACGTCCACCGGATAGGTCCGCACCTGGACCTGCACCACCGGCGCCGCACGATCCCCACCCAACAGCGCCGAAAGCCGTTCAGCCGCAACAGTCGCCGACGTAGCAAGCACCCGCAGATCCGGCCTCAACCCAGCCCGAGCATCGAGCAGCAACGCCAACAACAGATCCGCGTCGAGATGCCGCTCATGACACTCGTCGAGCAAAACCACATCAACCCCCGCCAATTCGGGATCGCTCTGCAACCGTCGCACCAGCAACCCCGACGTGACGACCTCGACCCGAGTGTCGCGCCCTACTCGCCGATCCCCTCGGACCGAGTACCCGACGGTCTCCCCCACCGACTCCCCCAGCAAAGCAGCCATCCGCCCAGCTGCGGCTCGAGCCGCCAACCGTCGAGGCTCAGCCACCAGCACCCGCTCCGCAGTTCCCGCCGCCAACGCCAACGGCACCAAGGTCGTCTTCCCAGTCCCCGGCGGCGCGACCAGCACAGCAGTCTCGCGCTCGGCCAACGTCTCGACAATACGATCGAGCACGCCACGGACCGGTAGATCAGGAAGCTCAGGCAGTTTCATTACCAACCAGTCTGCGGCCTCGGCTCCAATCAACAACGCCCTACCCACCGCACGGATACCGTCACGGACTGCGATAGTGCGCTCCGTATTTTGTGCCAATCGGATCAACGGCACGCAGAAAGCCGGTGGAGTCGGCGACGAGACTTTCCGCCGGGACTACTTACTAAATCGCGCCACCCAATCCGCAAGGGCCGGGACCGTGGCCGTTTCCAGGGTGAGCTCACCGCCCGAGCACCCCAGTCCGAGGAGGTCGACCGCAAGGGGCCGCAGCCCCCTCGCCGCGAGGCGGCCCAGCACCGGAAGCCACACCCGGCACCAATATGTTCCGTGCAGCAGCAACACGGCCGGGCCGTCCTGCCCTGCGGTCAGGTAACTGGCCGTTTCGCCGTCGACCTGGACTGTGGTCCTCCGCACGCCGGTTTCAGTGGTTTCACCCTTGTGATATTCACGATCGAGCGGGCTCGGGCGGCCTCGATCTCCGACCGCCCACGATCCGGAGCGCAAGCTCCGCGTAATAGTCGCCGATATCCTCCGGTGACCAGGAACCACCGTCGTGATACCAACGCGCGATGTCTATGCCCAGCGAAAGCAGGGCGGTCGCGGCCATCTGGGAATTCGAGTTCTCGAACACCCCGGTGGCGACACCTCGCTCGATCAAGCTCCGGACCTCTGCTTCGATCGCGCGCCGGGTTTCCTTGATCTCCTGTTGATGTTCCGGGCTCAGAGCGGCGAGCTCATAGTTGACGATCCGGGCCACGGTGTGGGCGCGTGCGTGATGGATCGTGAACTCCCGCATCAACGCGATCAGTTGGTCGGCGGGGTCTTGTGCCGAAGCGATGGCAGTGCGGACACGCTCCAGGGTGTCCAGGTGACCGGTGCGCGAGATCTGGTAGAGCAACTCTTCTTTGGAACGGTGGTACACGTAGATCGCCCCCGTGCTCACTCCGGCGATCGATGTGATGTCGCGGGTCGTCGAGCCGTGGAAGCCCCGTTCAGCGAAGGCGACCACCGCCGCGTCGAGCAGCCGCGCTCGGGTCTGGTCCGCGCGCGAGCGGTCCTCTGTATCGGTCACCTGGACAGTATGGCTCTACACGGCGAGCACGAGTTTGGCGGTGTTGGCACCGGTGAACAGCATGTTCAAGGTTTCACCGAAACATATTCGCCGCACAGACCCGGTCAGAGTGCGCCGAGTTCCGGGTCGCCGGCAGGAAGCGGGTCGAAGACCAGGATCTCGGCCGGGCCGGTGAGTGCGTTGCCCAGCGCTTCCCCGATGTGGCGCAGTGCGGCGCTTTGACCGTGCGCATGCAGGGCCTCTTTCGACGCCCATTTCTCGATCATGACGAAATGGGCCGTTGTCCCCGCCTTCCGGTGCAACGCATACAGAAGGCAGCCCGGTTCGGCGTGCACTGCCGCAGCCGCGGCCGTCAGGGTCTGCTCGACGAGTTCCTCCTGTCCCGGCTTGGCAATCATGGTCGCTACCACCACATACGGATTGGGCACTGGTTACTCCTCTGCATTCGGTTGTTCTCGGAATTAGGCAGATTCAGCCTTTTTACAATGGCAGCCCGACGAGGTCTGCCAGCAATCTCCGATGGTGGCCGGGGCTTCCCAGCGCGATCTGGTCGGCCTTGGCGCGTTTGAGGTACAGGTGCGCCGGGTGCTCCCATGTCATGCCGATCCCGCCGTGCAGTTGGATGGCCTCCTCGGCGGCCCGCACCGCGATATCGCTGCAATAGGACGCGGCGACGGCGGTGGCGATCACGCTGTCGGGGTCGCCCGCCGCGAATGTTCCCGCCGCATATCGCGCGGCGGCCGAGGTCGACTCGACCTCGACATAGAGGTCGGAGAGGCGGTGCTTGAGCGACTGGAATCCGCCGACCACCCGGCCGAACTGGCGTCGCAGCTTCAGATACTCGACGGTTGTCTCCAGGCACCAGGCCGCCACCCCCGCTTGCTCGGACGCCAGGAGTGCGGCGCCGATCGTCAAGCCGGATTGCAGTGCCGCCCAACCGGATTCGGCGGCAACGACGACCCGGCCGGGCACGGAGTCGACAATGATATCGGCCAGCGGACGGGTCATGTCCAGGGAGACCACCGGCTCGATTGTCACCGCGGCGGCCGCCAACGCGTGCACCTCCGTACCGTTCGCCGTCTGAACGGCGGCCAGCAGTACATCGGCGTCGAGCGCACCGGCGACGCTGGTGACGCGGCCGGATACCCGGCCCTGCGCATCAGCCGTCAGCGTCGGGATCTGTGTCACCGACGCAGTGGAGAACGGCGTCAGCAGCGCTGCGCTGCATTCACCGTCGCCGAGTTGACCGACCAGCGCGGAGTCGCCCGCGAGCAGGACGGTCGCGGCGATCACGCTGCTGGTCAGAAACGGTACCGGTGCGACGAATCGCCCGAACTCCTCGAGTACGACAGCGGCGTCACGGGCCGTACCGCCGGCCCCGCCGCGGTCCTCGGGGATGAGCAGACCAGCGAGCCCGAGGTCGTCAGCGATCGATTTCCACAGCATCCGGGTCAGTGTCCGATCGCCTTCGTAGGCCCGCACAACCGCGGACGGATCACATCGGGTGGTGAGCAGGTCACGCACCGCGCTCCGCAAGGAGGTCTCGACATCGGTGTCGAGCAGCAGGATGTCGCTCATCGGCTCAGATCCTTCCAGGCGATGTCCTTGTCCGCGCGGGGTTCGCCTGGCAGGCCGAGGACTCGTTCGGCGATGATGTTGCGCAGGATTTCCGAGGTTCCGCCCTCGATCGAATTGCCTTTGGCTCGCAGGAAGCGGTAGCCGGCGCCCCGACCGGCGAAATCGACGCGGTCCGGGCGCACCATTGTCCAATCGTCGTATCGCAGGCCGTACTCACCGTGCAGTTCGACCTCCAATCCGGCAGCCTGCTGGTTGACGCGGGCGAACGACAGCTTGACAGCGGACGTTTCGGGCCCGGGCTGGCCGCCGGCCACCTGCTGACGCAGCCGGGTTGCCGCCAGCCGGGAGACCTCGGCATCCACCCACAATCGCAACAATCGGTGCTGCAGTTCGGGGGTGCGCTTTTCCGGGAATTCTCGCCAGAGGCCGGCGGCGACACCGAGTACTCCGCTCTCGCGGGGTAGTGCACGTCCCCCGATCGAGACGCGCTCGTTGTTCAGAGTGGTGGTGGCGACTCGCCAGCCTTCCCCTTCCTTGCCCAGGCGGTGCGCATCGGGGATCCGCACGTCGGTGAGGAAGACTTCGTTGAATTCCGCTTCGCCGGTGATCTGCCGCAGCGGCCGGACCTCGACTCCGGGGGCGGTCATATCGCAGATGAAGTAGGTCAGCCCCGCGTGCTTGGGCCGGCTGGGATCGGTGCGCGCCACCAGGATTGCCAGCTGCGCCTTGTGCGCGACCGAGGTCCACACCTTCTGCCCGTTGACGACCCACTCGTCGCCGTCGCGCACTGCCCGAGTGGCGATCGCGGCCAGGTCCGAGCCTGCGCCCGGTTCACTGAACAGCTGGCACCAGATCTCCTCCCCGCTCCACAGCGGACGCAGGAAGCGCTGCCGCTGTTCCGTGGTGCCGTGGGCGAGGATCGTCGGCGCGGCCATACCCAGGCCGATACCGTTGATCGCCGCATTGTTATCCGGAGACCCGGCCTGCTCGAACAGGGCGTCGACGAACGGTTGCAGTTCCCGGTCGACGGCCCGGCCACCGAGCCCGATCGGAAAGTGGACCCAGGCCAGACCCGCGTCGAACCTGGCTCGGTGAAAGGTCACGGCATCGGTGGTGGCCGGATCATGCTCCGCGAGTACGGCTTCCACTCGGCGGCGCAGATCATCACGAACCGCGTCGGGATTGGTCATCTGTCATCCTCCTGATCGGCCATCACGGCACCAGCACCGCGACCGTCTCGGCCACACACCCGGGCTTGTCCGAGCCCTCGAGCTCCACGGTCACCCGGCTCACCGCCTGCGACCCGATCGTGCCCGGCATGAGCGAGACCAGCTCTACACCGGCTCGGACCCGGGACCCGGCCGGGACCGGAGTGGGGAATCGCACCTTGTTGGTGCCGTAGTTGACGCCCATCGACAAGCCCTGCACCGCATACACCTGCCCGGCCAGCATCGGCACCAATGACAGGGTGAGGAACCCGTGTGCGACGGTGGTGCCGAACGGTCCGGCGGCGGCTTTCGCGGGATCCACATGGATCCACTGGTGATCCCCGGTAGCTTCGGCGAAGCGATCGATCTGCTCCTGGGTCACCGTGTGCCAGTCGCTGTATCCGAGATGGGTCCCGACCGCGGCCTCCAGCTCGGACAGGCCCTGAAATACCTTCACAGCTCTCATCCCTCCGTTCAGTTCCGCGGGCCGCCGGCCACGTAGATCACCTGGCCGGACACGAATCCGGCACCCTCGCTCACCAGGAACGACACGGTGTGCGCGATATCGGCGGGAGTGCCGGTACGGGCGACCGGAATCTGGGCGACCATGGCCTTCTGCAGCTCCTCGAAGGGAATCTTCATCCGGGCGGCCGTGGCTGCGGTCATCTCCGTCTCGATGAAACCCGGGGCGACCGCGTTCGCGGTGACGCCGAACTTGCCGAGCTCGAGTGCGAGCGTCTTGGTGAATCCCTGCAGCCCGGCCTTGGCGGCCGCGTAGTTGGCCTGGCCACGGTTGCCGAGTGCCGACGTGCTGGACAGGTTCACGATGCGACCCCACTTCTGCTCGATCATGTGCGCCTGCGCCGCCCGGGCCAGCAGGAACGACCCGCGCAGGTGCACGTTCAGGACGGCATCCCAGTCGTCGACGCTCATCTTGAACAGCAGATTGTCGCGGAGGATCCCGGCGTTGTTGACCAACACCGTCGGTGCGCCGAGTTCGGCGGCCACGCGATCGACCGCCTGGATGACCGCGGCCTCGTCGGAAACATCTGCACCGACCGCGAGCGCGCGGCCACCGGCCGATTCGATCTCGTCGACGACCGTCTTGCAGGCGGTCTCGTCCAGGTCGAGCACGGCTACTGCCATACCGTCACCGGCCAGCCGCCGGGCGACGGCGGCGCCGATTCCACGAGCGGCGCCGGTGACAACCGCGGTCCGCTGTGTCGGATTGGTCATGAATACTCCTCGAAGATGTAATTGCGGTGAAAACTGCTGGTCTCAGGGCGTGTAGACCACGCGGCCGACGGTCTTGCCGTCCGCGAGCCGCTGCACGGCGTCGGCAACGTCGTGCAGTCTCAGCCGTTCACTGACCAGGGGACGGATCGCACCGTCGGCGGCAAGTGCGGTGAGCGCGCGGTGGCATTCGGCGACGGCGCCCGGATCCTGGGTGTTGTACAAACCCCAGTGCAGACCGACGATCGAATAGTTCTTGACCAGCGCGTGATTCAGTGCGGCCGATTGGATCTCGCCGCCGGCGAACCCGACGACGACGATGCGGCCTTCGAAGGCAATGCATTTCGTGGACCGCTGGTAGACCTCGCCGCCGACCGGGTCGTAGATCACGTCGGCACCACGACCGCCGGTTACGTCCTTGACGACTTCGACGAAGTCCCGCTGTTGACGATCGATGACTACGTCGGCACCCAAATCCTCGGCGTAGGCTGCCTTTTCGGCACCGCCGACGACGCCGATCACCCGGGCACCGGCGGCCTTGCCGAGCTGGATCGCGGCGCTGCCCACACCGCCTGCCGCGGCATGCACCAGGAGGGTCTCCCCCGCTTTCAATCCAGCGCGCCGATGCAACCCGAACCAGCCGGTCTGGTAGCCGATGAACAGCGAGGCCGCCTCGGCGTCATCCAACGACGGCGGCGCCGGGAAGGTCTGGGCGGCATCCAGCACGGCGAATTCCGCGAAACCACCATGCGGCAACACCGCGCCGCCGAGCACCCGGTCACCGACGGTAATCCCGGTCACGTCGGCACCGACCGCCACCACTTCGCCACACAATTCGACGCCGGGGGTGAACGGCAACGGCGGCCGGACCTGATAGAGGCCGCGGCACATCAGTACATCGGGAAAGTTCGCCGAGGCGCCGGCGACCCGCACGACAACCTGGTTCGGGCCGGGCTCCGGACGGTCCACGTCCTCGAGCCGGAGCACCGCGCCCGGCTCGCCCAGCTCGTGGACTCGCCATGCCGTCATCCGCGCCATGTCAGACCCCACCTGTCAGAGTGATGCCACCGTCCACGACCAGCAACTGCCCCGTCAGCCAGCTCGCGTCGTCGGAGAGCAGAAACGCCACCACACTGCCGATGTCCTCGGGCACACCGAGCCGCTTCAGCGGGTAGGCCGCGGCAACGTCGTCCTCCCTGCCCTCGTAGAGAGCGGTGGCGAACTTCGTCTTCACCACCGCCGGGGCGACGGCGTTGACCCGCAGGTTCGGGCCGAGCTCGACCGCGAGTTCCTGGGTGATGTGGGTGAGCATCGCTTTGCTGGAGCCGTAGAAGCCGATGCCCGGTGCGGGCTTGAGACCGGCGACCGACGATACGTTCACGATTGCGCCCCCGTAGTCCTTCATCCAGGCCCGATATGTCTGCTGCACCCACGACAGTGCGGCCAGACAGTTGACCTCGACGATCTTGCGGGCCACATCCAACGGCAGATCGACCATCGGCCCGAAAGCCGGGTTGATGCCGGTGTTGTTGACGAGGAGATCGGCGCTACCGAACGTGTCGATCGCGCGCGCGACGGTCTCGGCCTGGTGGTCGACGTCATCGGCGCGACCCGCGACGGCCAGCGCCCGGTCGGGGCCGCCCAGTACTTTCACCGCTTCGTCGAGGGCGTCCTGTTTGCGGGCGGTGATCACGACCCTCGCCCCCTCGTCGACCAAGCGCTGCGCGATGCCGAGCCCGATGCCTCGACTGGCGCCGGTGACTATCGCGGTCTTGCCTTCGAATCTGTTCACAAATAGGTCCTTTTGAAGAAGGTGTGCGGCTACGACAGGCGCTCGAGCACCATTGCCATCCCCTGACCCCCACCGACGCACATGGTTTCCAAACCGATCTGCTTGTCGTGGAACCGCAGGGAGTTGATCAGCGTGCTGGTGATGCGGGCGCCGGTCATGCCGAACGGGTGACCGACCGCGATCGCGCCGCCGTTGATGTTGAGCTTGTCGAAGTCGACACCCAACTCCCGCGCCGAGGGAATGACCTGGGCGGCGAATGCTTCGTTGATTTCGACCAGGTCGATATCGTCGATGGTCATCCCGGCACGAGCCAGCGCCTGCTTGGACGCCTGCACCGGCCCCAGACCCATGATTTCGGGGGACAGCGCGCTGACTCCGGTCGCAACGATCCGAGCCAGCGGCGTCAGGCCCAGCTCGGCGGCCTTGGTGTCGGACATGATCACGACCGCGGCGGCACCGTCGTTGAGCGGGCAGCAGTTGGCGGCCGTCACCGTCCCGTCGGGCCGGAATACCGGCTTCAGTTCGGCGACCCTGTCCAGGGTGACTCCGGACCGCGGGCCATCGTCCTTCGAGACAACGCTGCCGTCGGGCAGGGTGATCGGTGTGATGTCACGCTCCCAGAACCCGTTGGCGAGGGCGACCTCGGCGAGGTTCTGGCTGCGCACACCGAAAGCGTCCTGTTCGGCACGGGTCACACCGCACAGCTGCGCCACGTTCTCGGCGGTCTGTCCCATCGCGATATAGATATCGGGCAGCAGACCCTCCGTCCGCGGGTCGGTCCAGATATCGCCTCCTGCAGCGAATTTCGCGGTCCGACCCACCGCGTCGGCGAACACCGGGTTCTCGGTGTCGGGCAGGCCGTCGGCATTGCCCTTGACGTAGCGGCTCACGGTTTCCACACCGGCGGAGATGAAGACGTCGCCCTCTCCGGCGCGGATCGCATGCAGCGCCATCCGGGTTGTCTGCAAACTCGACGAGCAGTACCGGTTGACCGTTGTGCCGGGCACCAGATCCAGGCCCGCCAGGATCGCAACCACTCGCCCGAGATTGAAGCCCGACTCACCGGCGGGCTGGCCACAACCGAGCATCAGATCGTCGATGTCGTTCGCGCCGAGGGCCGGCACCTTCGCCAGCGCGGCCTGCACGATCTGCGCCGCCAAGTCGTCGGGCCGCAGGTCTCGCAACGCCCCCTTACCAGCGCGACCGATCGGTGACCGGGCGACAGAGACGATGACGGCTTCGGGCATGACTATGAACCTTTCACGCAAGTTACTGAGCGCTTGTTAACCTCCCGTCACCATGCTGGACGGATCGTCGATGGTCAATACGTCACAGCTGATTCGGACTATGACACAGGACACATCGCCGGGGCGCGACCTCGTCGGCGGACAGCTCGGAATACATGTCCCTACCTGCTCGTTTGCAACTCTGTTCCGAATTCATGAAGAACCCACAGTGCCGGCTGGGACGGGCCCGCCAGGCGGTCGGTCCCGCGCTCAAATCCGGTGGTCGGGACCGTCCCCAACGATGAACAACTCAGGTGTACTCAGATTCAGGCCGGCATGCCCGCATCGGGGCCGACTACTACCTGCGCCTGGAGCAAGGCCGCGACCGCAACCTCTCCGCGCAGGTCCTCGAGTTCATCGCCCGTGCGCGACTCGACGACGACACGATGGCGTACCTGCTCGGCCTCACCGTCCCGAAGCCCCGACGACCGTCATCAGATACGGGCTCGGGCGCCGTGCGGTGCGACCGCCATTTGCGGCCCGGCGGACTACCGCCGACTGGGGGATGAAGCCCCTGGAGGTTGCAGGCCGGCGAGGGTGACGGCAGTGAGGCGGTCGATCGCCTCCTCGGTGGTCAGGGTGGCTGCGGCGGTGAGGGCGTGTAGGCAGTAGTTGGCCAGTTCGTCGGGGGCGACGTCGTCGCGGAGTTCGCCATCGCGGGCGCCGTCGGCGATCAGCTGTCGGATCATGCCGTGTAGCTGCTGCTGTGCCTCGGCGATCTGCTCGTCGGGATGCAGGAACTTCACGAGTTCGGTGTCGTGGCTTCGGGTCTGCTGGGCGATGTGGGCGTAGGTGGCGAGCACAGCGGGCAGGCGCTTGGCGGGAGTGTCTGCGCTGTCGCGTATTTCGGCGAGTTGGCGTAGGTGGCCGGTGATCTGGCGGGCATGCCAGGCGCGCAGGATCGTATCCACGTCCGGGAAGTATTTGTAGAGCGTCGCTCGCCCGATACCGGTCTCATCGGCGATCTGCGACATCGTCACCGCCCGAAGTCCGTGCTCGAACACCAACGCGGCGGTCGTGTCCATGATCGCGGCGCGCACCTCCCTGCGATGGGTCTCGATCGTCTCGTTCCACAGCTTCGGCACCCACTGATCATACGCGACGGCCATACTGTGAACATCTTCTATTGACTAGAGACACAATGTATCGCAAAATCGGTTCGGTGGATCTGAAAGCAAGAGACCGGAGAACCAGATGACCCATTCACACAGCGACTTCCACCCGGATATCACCGCCCCGGAGGAGCTGTACGCGCAGCGCCCACCCTGGGACATCGACCGACCACAATCCGCCTTCGTGGCACTCGCCGACGCAGGTGCGATCGGCGGCCGGGTGCTCGACATCGGTTGCGGAACGGGCGAGCACGCACTACTCGCCGCCGGACGCGGCCTCGACGCCACCGGCGTGGACCTGGCAACCAACGCGCTCGATACCGCCAGACGCAAAGCAGACGAGCGCGGCCTGACGGCGCGGTTCCTGCATCAGGACGCGCTTGCGCTCGCCGAGTGGAACGAGTCCTTCGACACGGTGCTCGACTGCGGGCTGTTCCATCTCTTCGACGGCGACGACCGCGCCGCCTACGTGAGCGGCCTGTGGTCGGTGATCCGCCCGGGCGGACGCTATTTCATGCTCGGCTTCAGCGACCGCCAGCCCGGCGAGGGCGGGCCGCATCGGCTCACCCATGCCGAGATCATCGCGGCCTTCGAGCAGGGGTGGCGGGTCGATTCCATCGAACCGGCCACCATCGAGATCGAGATCGATCCCGCAGGCATCCGGGCCTGGCTGGTGTCGGTCACCAGGCAGGCAGCACAGGAACCAGGCAACCGATGACCATACTGTCGGCCGAGGCGCGGATCGAAACCGCAAGCGCGAGCAAGTATCTCGCCCAACTCCTCAAACATGCCGCCGCGATGGGCGGCGGCGCAGGACACCGGATCGGCCGACACCGACCCGTCACCGACGAGGTGCGGGTCACCATCGAATCCTCCGACAGCGAAGGGGTCATCACCTTCGGCGCATGGGGTCGATGCGTCGTCCGCGCCGAAACAGAGGCGTTGACCGCACGCGTGGACGGCGCCGATGAGGACAAACTGGCCAGGATTCAAGGCATCATCGGCAGAAACCTCGATCGGTACGCCCGGCGCGAGGGCACCAGCGTCGACTGGCAGCGAATCCAAACGACCGACACCACCCCGGTGCCCGGCATTGCGGCTGGAACCCCTCGAACTCATCGCCGTCGATTCTTGGCTGTCGCGTTGCCTGCGATCGTTGCCGCGGTGGCCCTTGCCATACATCTCGGGCTCGGCGCAGCCGCGCTGACGAACGAGAATTGGACGCGCAGCGCCATCGGTCTCGTTCTTGTGGTTGTTCTGGTGAAGGCGGCTGTTGTTATCGGCGGCTTCGTGTTTCGGCGAAAACGTTCGCAGCCGTCCGGGTAGCAGCCGATCGATCTCGACCCTCCACTCCCCCGACGCCGGTTGCTGAACCGCGACCATGGGCCACTGGTAATCACTATGCGCCATAGGCGTTTTCGACACGGGACGCGACGCAAGGCGTCGCCGGCCGCGAATCGCCGTTCTCGACATCCCGACCAGCGCTGCAGCGGATTCGGCATGTGACGTCGCGGAACTGGGTGGTCAGGAGTTGGTCCCGGCCGGCGTCTCTACGGCTATTTCGCCACCCAGCTCGTAACCGCCACCCAGCTGTAGTCGGTCTCCGCTCCAGAACCGTCCGGGGTCATACCAGTTGGGGCTGCGGTGCTGCGGCAGCAGTCCCATGTCCTGGTATGTCGCGGCCACGACTTCCGCGCAGTACGCGTTCTCGAATTCTTGTGTCGCTATCCGGCGCGACTTGTGGCGTGGGAGGCGCGCCCGGCCGCGTAGCCAGCGTCCGGCGAGACCGGCGGTGGATGGGAACGGGGTTCCGTCGAGGCGGGCGATGGTGCGCAGCAGGCTGTCCTCCATCTCTCGGGTGGCCGGACGGTTCAACTGGCGCAACCAAGCCTGCTGACCGTAGCGGTGCGTCCACACCAGCACGGCATCGCGCAGATTGTGTAACTGGACGCCGCGGTGCGCGACTCCCGACCACATATCGGGCAGCGATCGGCCAAGCTCCGCATGCCAGATCAGCGCGGGCAGATCGTCGATCACGACGGACATCCCGACATGGTTCACCGGACTGTTCGTCGTCATCCGGATCGCCCGGTCGACGGCCGAATGTCCACGGAACAGCCAGATGTCGCCAGTTCTGGTGAGCGCGAGCGCTCGGTCGAGACTGATGCCCGTACCCGTCATGGCCGTAGCCTATGCGGTATGAGGTGGTGGAAGGCAGTGGGATTGGCGGGTGCGGCCGGTGTGGTCGCCACCGGTGTGGTGATCGTGCGCGCTGAGCGCCGCCGGCGGGCCTACACCCCGGACCAAGTCCGCGAACAACTGCACATGCGATTGGCCCAGGCGACCTCGGCCCAGGCGGCCATCGAAACCGCCGCTCCGGCACCGCGGGACGCCTCTGGTATCCGCGGGCGCATCCGACGTCTGTTTCGGCGCTGAGGTCATGGGGTGGCGGGCAAGATCGGGGGGACGTATTCGAACGTCATTCCGAGCAACCACACGAGAAGCAGTACCACCGGCAGGTGGAACATGAACTGCAGGAACGTGAAACCGACGAGGTCGCGCGCCCGCAGTTTGAGTACTGCCAGCAGGGGCAGCATGAAGAACGGATTGATGAGGTTGGGCAGTGCCTCGGCCACGTTGTATATCTGGACCGTCCAGCCGAGGTTCATGTGGACATCTGTCGACGCCTGCATGACGTAGGGGGCTTCGACCAGCCATTTTCCGCCGCCGGACGGGACGAAGACGCCTAGCACCACCGTGTAGATGGCGATGACTATGGCGAAGCTGCCACCGCCGCCGATGCTCGTGAAGAACTCCGCGAGGTGCTCAGAGACGGTGAGACCGCCCCTGCCCTTTGCTTTGGTGAGGATCGCGGCCATGGCGGCGTACAGGGGGAACTGAACGAGAATGCCGGCCGTGGCGGGTACGGCGAGGGAGACGGCTTGCAAGAACTTGCGCGGGGTGCCATGGAGCACCAAGCCCAATATGAGGAAGACGAGCAGATAACCATTCAGGCTGCTGACAACGGTGAGTACTGATTTGGCGAAGAGCTGCGAGATCAACCAGCCCGCCGTCATCAGGCCGGCCAGGATCGGCAGGATACGGCTGTATTCGAGCCATTCCCCCGGCCGGGAGCGCGGTGCCACTTCCGCGGGCTGGTCATCCATATCGACGTCCAGCTCCTGGGCGGTCTTTATTGCTGCGTCCTTCGGCGCCGAGAAGTGCGCGATCACCACGGTGAGCGCCATGATGATCGCGCACATGAGCAGGGACTGCCACGTGAAGATCGTGTGTCCGAAGTCGAGGACACCGGTGATCCTCAGCAGTGCCGGCGGCAATGAGGTGGCGGTGGCCTGTAGCTGCGCGGCCGAGGAGGATATTCCCAGCGCCCACACGGCGCCCAACCCCATGAACGCCGCCGCGCCGAGGGCGCGATAGTCCACGCGTAGATCGGTCCGACGGGCGATCGCCCGGGCCAGCAGACCACCGAAAACCAAACTGAGTCCCCAGTTCAGGAACGATACCGACATGGACAGGAACGCAACGAAACTCACTGCGCTGCTGGCGGTTTGCGGCACGGTGGCCAGCCGGTCGATCAGCCGGGCAACAGGTGGGGACGTGGCGACGACATATCCGGTGAGAACCACCATGGCCATCTGAAGAGTGAAAGCGGTCAGGTCCCAGAAGCCATCGCCGAACGCGTTTGCGACCGTTCGCGGCGACGAACCGTTGGCCAGCGCAGCGGCGGCCACAATGAATACGCCTGCGAGTGCGACGACGTAGGCATCCGGGAACCACTTTTCCGTCCACCTGGCGAGCGATTGCGCAACCCGCGCAAGGCCCTTTTCGGAGCTGGCTTCTTCAATCGTGGACGTCATCCAGTTGTTCCTCTTCTTTCCGCACGCTGCCCGCACGCATGTGACGCACCGCACACAGGCTCGGTTGGTCAGTATTGGTGTCCACTTGTGTGCAGGCAATAGGGAAATGCGCAGGTATCGTCTGCAAAAGTGCAGAAACTGTCGGTGGTCTGGCACTCGACGCCCGAAATTCCCGCCCAGCCCAGGCCGCAAGGTATCGGCGTGTACGTCCGGTCCACCCATTTCCGGCTGGGCGATGAATCACGCACGACAACAGAATGTTTCATCCGATGCAGCTTCGAACTGCCTGCAGCCGGTTCGAAGTCGTCGGCGGGGCGACACGGAGTCGGGCCGCCCTCGTGTCGAGTTGACGAGTCCGACTGCTCGCCGTGGCGTTGGTCTCGACATCCCTGCGGGCTAGTCGCCGCGGAGCCAGCGTTCCTTCAACATCCAGTGGTTATCCCACCAGGCGCGGACGACCTCGGGATCAGCGTCCAACGGTGGTGGCGGGGTCTCACCGGGAAAGAGCCAGTTGCCATCCGGCGCACCGACGGTGGTCGGGGTTGGGGTGGGCGACTCGGCGGTGGTGGAGTCGGTCGGTTCCGGCGGGTCCGTGGTTTCGGTTGTGGGTGCGGAGGCGGTTCTGGGCGGGGTGCGGGGTGGCGCTGCGGGTGCGATCGGCCAGATCTGGTCCGGTGTCGGCTGGATGTTGATCGGCTCGGATGGGACAGCGGCCGGTGCGGCTTCGATCGGCGCGGGTGGCGCGACCGATGCGGGCGAGCTCATCGCCCAGATCGATGTCTTGCGGTCGGAAGACGTCGCCGAAACCGTCGCTTTCGTCGCTACCGTCCCCAAGCACGTCAACCTCACCGAAATCACCATCCTCCCCACCGCACAAATCATCTGAGCCGCTCGAACACTCCGCGGCTCGCACCCTCGCCCTGAACGAGATCGGCGTGTGCGACCTGAATCTCGACCGGCGGATCGCGTTCGACTCCTATGCCGACAACCGGGATATGGGCAGGTTCATCCTCATCGATCGATTGAGCAATGCCACGGTGGCCGCCGGGATGCTCGACTTCGCGCTGCGTCGGGCAGATAACGTGCACTGGCAGGCGGTCGAGGTCGACAAGCCGGCCCGCGCCCGGCAGAAAGCCCAACAACCGGCGGTGGTGTGGTTCACCGGCCTATCCGGTGCAGGCAAGTCCACCGTCGCGAACCTGGTCGAAAAGCGTCTGCACGAACGGGGTTTCCACACCTACCTGCTCGATGGCGACAACATTCGCCACGGCCTGAACAAGGACCTCGGCTTCACAGCTGTCGACCGGGTGGAAAACATCCGTCGCATCGCCGAAGTCGCGAAGTTGATGGCTGACGCCGGTCTCATCGTGCTGGCCTCGTTCATTTCCCCGTTCCGCGCCGAACGGCGCCAGGCTCGGGAACTGCTCGCCCCGGGCGAGTTCATCGAGGTCCACGTGGACGTGCCGCTGGCGGTGGCCGAGGCACGCGACCGAAAGGGCCTGTACCGCAAGGCCAGACGAGGCGAGCTGGTCAACTTCACCGGCATCGACTCGCCCTACGAGGTGCCCGAGTCGCCGGAGCTGCGCCTGGATACCGGTGGCGCGGTGTCGGCCGAGCAGGTGGTCGAGTATCTGCGCCGAGCGCGTGTGCTCGATTCGGGACCGCCACAATGACCGTCATGAACGATCACGAGGTGGCCGCGTGCTTGGCGGCCGAGGCGGGAGCACTGTTGCTGCGGATCCGGGATCAGGGCGGTGCGGCCGGTGACCAGCAGTCGAACGCGCTGTTGCTGCGCCGGCTGGCCGAGCTGCGGCCCGAGGATGCGGTGCTCTCGGAGGAGAGCGCCGACAACCCGATCCGGCTCGAGCGCGACCGGGTCTGGATCATCGATCCGCTCGACGGCACCCGCGAATACGGTGAACCCCCGCGCGAGGACTGGGCGGTGCACGTGGCCCTCGCGGTCGGCGGTGTCGCCACGGTCGGCGCAGTCGCCTTGCCCGCCGCCGACCTGGTGTTGCACACCGGCGAGCCGCCACGGCCCGCGCCCGTGAGCACAGGGCCGATCCGGTTGGCGGTATCGCGCACCCGGCCGCCGACATGTGTCGATCTGCTGGTGGACAAGCTGGGCGCTAAGACCGTGCCGATGGGCTCGGCCGGGGCCAAGGCAATGGCGGTGGTCCGCGGTGATGTCGAGGTCTATGCCCACTCGGGTGGCCAGTACGAGTGGGATTCGTGCGCGCCGGTCGCGGTCGCGGCGGCAGCGGGCCTGCATGTGTCCCGGCTGGACGGGTCGCCGCTACGCTACAACCAGCCCGACCCGTACCTACCCGACCTGCTCATCTGCCGCCCGGAGCTGGCCGACACCGTGCTCGCGGTATTGCGCGATCGGTGAACACCTGAGCGAGGCATCTACTCGATGGAAGGCTCATGCTCACCCAGAGCGTGAGCCTTTCTCGTTTCGTGGTGCGCGGACCGGGTGCCACGGATGGGTTTGCGGGGGAACGGATCCGACCAAAGTAGGACCCGAGTAGCGACCACGGGGCGATGCCATGGATGGGGGAACCGCGCAGAATCTCTGGTGCGGTCGTCACTGCAAGGATTCTGTAGGGAAACTCTCAGCGGCAACGGATTTGATGCACAGGTGCCGATGTGAGGGTAGTTGCGAGATCTAGAGCTACCCGGGAATGGAGAAGACTGTGCGCGCGACGTTTCCGAGCTCCGTCACGGTGCCGACACCGGATGCCGGGCAGGACTACCCCGGGTGGACGGTCACCGAAACGGCCAATGGCGTTTGTCTGATCACTGACCAGCGGATACAGGCCGTCGAGCTCACTGGCGCGCTGGCCGCCGGGGTGCGCAGGTTCCTGCGGGCGAACAACCTGTCCGGTCCGGTCATCGAGATTCCGGGTGCCGAGCGCCGCGAGATCCACTTGGTTGTCGGCGCTGCCAGGGCCGCGATGGCGATCGAAGCGCTGCGCGGTGCCGGAGCGATCGTCCACGTCGACGGCGCTAGCATCCCGCTGCCGCCGACCAGGCTGTCGACCGGCTCGGCCTGCTGGGGGATTTCGCCTGGCGAATCCCGTTGGGTGCCACCGGTAGTCGCGCTCGCCGCCGCGGTGCGCGCCACCGAAACCTGCCGCAGATCCCACCGCACCGGCATGGCCTGCTGACGATCGGCTACTGGATGGTGGACTCCAGCAACACCCCGGCGGCCACCACCACAGCGGCGGCGAGTGCGGCGCGTAGCAGCACCGTCAGGTAGCCGACAGGGGTGCGGCGGCCGCGTTGCCAGGCGACCTGAGCGCAGACACAGACCACACCGGCGAGGGTGGCCAGCAGGTGTATCCAGGTGAAGAACCCGAGCAAAGCGATAAACCGCTCCGACAGCGGTGGAGTTTCCGGTGGGAGATTCACGACCTGGGCAAGAATCGGAGCAAAGGACATGTCGGCTCTCCTTCATCGCTCGACCCGACCGTGCAGCCGACCGCACACTTCGGAGAACTTCTGGCAATCTGTCAGCAACTACATGCTACCCGTCAATCGCGAACAAAAACCATGTGCTCGTCGGCTTCCATACCGCGCCGATGTCGAGGTCGGTAGTCAGCTCGCGGTCCATCCCGACCAGGAGGTGACGTCGATGGCGATCACGGGACCTGGCGGGAGCTGGGTCCGGTATACCGGGTAGCGGGCGGTCAATAGATGCAGGGCTCGTTCCGCCTCGGAGTTGCCTGCGAGGCGGGCGACGCCGTCCGCTCTGGTCCACCACAGTTGGGTCCAGTCGTCGTGGTAGCGGTCGGCGAGGACGGTGACGGCGGGGTTCGCGGCGATATTCGCTAAGCGGCGCAGGGCGGTCGTGGTCTTCGGCTTCGCGTCGACCGCGGTGTAGATGGTGTCGTCGGCGACCGCGAATACGATCGGTACCAGGTGTGGGCGCAGATCCGGGTAAACGGTGGCGAGCCGGGCTACCCGTTCGGCCATGAACCGGTCCCGGGCTGTCTGCGGATTCAGCCGCATCGCACCTCCGATTGTGACTGGTCGCACAACTGATTCGGTACGACGCCGGTCCCCCGCAATCCTATTCTGCTCGGTCGAGGAGGCGTGCACGATGGCCCGACGCAAGCGCATGGTCGTTGCGTCGGAGGTCCGTGAACTCCTCACTACTTCGGCAGATCTCCGATACGTGACCATCCGGCCACGGCGGTGACCATTACCGCGCGGTTCGATGACGGGCGCGTCGAGAGCCAGACCATCGCGAGTTGCGGCGGCTGGCGTGGGTGGAACGGGCCGGTACGGGCCACCACGATGACCGGCACCACCGCGGTGCTGACCAAAAGCCGGAACATACTGCCCGTCTTGCCATCTGATCCACTCGGTGTCCGGTCCTGGACCTGGACTGACAGTGGCTGGGGGGATCCACCATCAGTCGCAGCAATCACACTTGTGTGCAACGGCTTCGGATGGCGCCGCCGCGGCAAGTGGTGTCGCGCAGCATGTGTCGCCGCGCCAGGCGTTGCGGCCTTCCTTGACGGCGATCGCCGCGATCACCAGTGCGGCGATCGGATCGGCCCAGGACCATCCGAAGAAGCTGTTGAGCAACAGGCCCACCAACAGGACCGCGGACAGATAGGTGCACAGTAGCGTTTGCTTGGAGTCGGCGACCGCGCTCCGGGAGCCGAGTTCGCGACCTGCCCGGCGTTGCGCGTAGGACAGCGCAGGCATGATCACCAAACTCGCCGCGGCCAAACCGATTCCGATCGGTGAATGTGCGGCTGCACCCAGCCCGAGCAGCGCACGCACCGCATCGACGGCGACATACAGCGCTAACGCGAAGAACGAGAACGCGATGATCCGCAGGGCGAGCTTTTCCCGCGCCTCGGGGTCACGAGCCGAGAACTGCCAGGCGACCGCCGCCGCGGAGGACACCTCGATGACCGAGTCGAGGCCGAAGCCGATCAGCGCCGTTGAGGAGACCCGCGCTCCCTCGGTCAGCGCGATCACCGCCTCGATCACGTTGTAGCCGATCGTCGCGGCAACGAGGAACCGGATCCGTCGCGAAAGAGCCTGTCGCCGTTCGGGAGTCGGCGTGCTCGTGACGATCGGCAGCGCGGTCATCAGCAGCACGCCTCGGCCGCGGACTCCGGGCAGCAGGCCGGATCGACCGCGAGAACCAGGCCGATCAGATCGTCGAGGGCATGCCCGATCCGCGGATCGGCGAGCTCGTAGCGGCTGCGGCGGCCCTCGGGCACGGCGACGACCAGCCCGCAACCACGCAGGCAGGCCAGGTGGTTGGACAGGATCTGGCGGGAGACGCCGATCCGGTCGGCGAGCTCGGACGGGTAACTCGGCGCACCGCGCAGGGCGAGCAGGATCTGCGAGCGCGTCGAATCCGACAGGGCGTATCCGAAGCGGGACAGCGCGTCGCTGTGCACCAGTATGGCCATGGTTCTAACGATACAGATATTTCTGTATTCATGACAGTCTGTACAGCGCCTATTGCGAGGCCTGCCGGGCCGTCAGAAAGTCGTCGACGATGCGGGCGCAGTCGGCGTGTTCGATGCGTTTGAGGCCGGCGAGCTTGGCGGTGAGGATCGGGCCGACGAGTTGCAGCAGTGCGAGGTCGGGGTCATAGTCGCCGAGTTGTGCCGCGGCATCGGGGTTTCCGAGGATCTCGTCGAATGGGGCGCGATGCTGTTCGATGAAACGCTGACGCAGGGCGGCCACCGCGGAGTCCTGATTCGTGGCCTCGGCGCTCAGCGTCAGCCAGGCCAGCGTGGTGAGCTGCATCGGCACCTCGTCGATGAGGGTGGCCTGGTGGTGCAGCAATTCGATGAGCCGGGTGCGCAGCGGTCCGTTAGTGGGTGCGGCCGCGGGCGGTGGCAGTAGCCGGTCGAAAGTCGCGGCGAGTAGTTGGGTGCTGCTGTCGAAGTGGCGATAGAGAGTCGTGCGGGCGACCTTCGAGGCGCGTGTCACCGCATCGATGGTGACCGCATCGATGCCGCCAGACAGTAGTAATTCGGCCGCCGCATCCAGCAATCGGTTGCGGGACCGTATCTTTCGCGGATCTTCGAGTTCCTGGTCGGGCATGGCGAGCGGAGTCTATCGCAACACGATGGCCATATGCTACTGATAGTAGCGTAGCGATACCGATAGTATCGTTTTGCCGTGAGAGGAGTGCGCGATGGACACGGCTGAGGTCCTGGAATCACCGCGACTGCCCCGATCCCTGTGGTGGATGCTCACGGTGTCCTGCCTGGCAGTCGCGCTGGTGATCGCGTCTATGGCGGCGCTGTACACGGCCCTGCCGAGTATCGCGGTCGATATCGGTGCCGGTCAGGCGCAATTGACCTGGATCGTCGACGGTTACACCCTGGCGCTGGCGTGTCTGGTACTGCCCGCGGGCGCGCTCGGGGATCGGTACGGGCGGCGCCGGGCGTTGATCGTCGGCTTACTGGTGTTCAGTGTCGCCTCGGTGCTGCCGCTGCTGGTGGCGGACCCGATTGTGCTGATCGCGGCGCGCGCGAGCGCGGGTGTCGGCGCGGCCCTGATCATGCCGTCGACACTGTCGATCATGACCGCAGGTTTCCCGCCATCGGACACCGGTCGCGCGGTCGGCATCTGGGCGGGCATCGCCGGCGGTGGCGGTGTGCTCGGCATCATCGGGTCCGGGGCGTTGCTGCAATGGTGGTCGTGGCACTCGATTTTCGCCGCATTGGCGGGGGCCGGAGCGGTCCTGCTGGTGATCGCGTTCACCCTGCCGGAGTCGCGGGAAGCGGACCGGCCGCCGCTGGATCCGATCGGATCCGCGTGTGTCGCAGTCGGTCTCGGACTGGCTGTGGTCGGCACCATCGAGGCGCCGCTGCGAGGCTGGCTGGATGTCGGCGTGCTCGGATTGTTCGCGGGCGGCGCGGTGGCCCTGGTGACGTTTGTACTGGTCGAATTGCGGTCGGAGCATCCACTGCTCGATATCCGGCTGCTCGCGCTGCGCGGATTCGGTTCCGGCGCCGCGTCCATCACCATTGAGTTCCTCGCGATATTCGGCGTGTTCCTGCTGCTCGTGCAGTATCTACAGTTGGTGCTGGGCTACAGCGCACTGCAGGCGGCCACTGCGATGGGGCCGATGATCGTTCCGCTCGCGGCGATTTCGGTGGTGGCGCCCTGGCTGGCCGATCGGATCGGGCCGCGGGTGGTGATGTCCGCAGGCATGGTCATTCTCGCCGGCGGTCTGTTCGCCGCCAGCCGATTGGACGGTGGAGCAACCTATCTGGATGTCCTCTGGCCACTGTTGATCATGAGCGTCGGAATCGGGCTCGGTATGGCACCACCGACCGCTCTGATCATGACCGATACGCCCATGGCGAAGCAGGGGGTCGCGGCCGCGGTCAATGACGCCGCCCGCGAACTGGGCGCCGCGATCGGGATCGCGGTGGCGGGCAGTGTGCTCGCCGCCGGCTACCGCGCCCGCATCGAGCCCGCGCTCCCCCGGCTGCCCGAACCGGCTCGCGGCCCCGTCTCCGAATCCTTCGCCGCCGCACTGGAGCTGGCCGATCGCTCGGGTCCCGTCGCACAACCACTCCGTGAGTTCGCCGAGGCCGCCTTCGTCCACGGCATTTCGCAGGCGGCGTTCGTGCTGGGCTGTGTGGTCCTGGTCGGCGCGGTGCCGATCGCCTGCTGGGCACCCGGCCGCAAGCGCGGGTGACTTCGAGCGGGGCCCGTGCTTTCGGCGGTCCGGTCGCTGGTCATCGGCAAGGATGGTTCCATGACCAGCCATGTGCTCGCGATCGATCTCGGCAAGACCGGTTGTCGTGGCTCGCTGCGTGTCGACGGCAGCCAGACCGGTTATGCGCAAGCCCCTGGTGCGCCGGGGCTGGCGCATGCCGTGGGTGTCGCCGAGGCGGAACGCGCGATCCGCGCGGTCATCGACCAGATGACCCCGGCGCGAGCACCTTTCACGCTGTCGGTCGGGGCGGCCGGTGCCGCATCGGCCCCGGAAGCCGCCGCATTCCTGGCCCGGCGGCTGGCCGAACTTCCGGGGGCGGCCGCGGTCGCCGTGACCTCCGATGCCGTGACCGCGCATGCCGGGGCGCTCGGTGGATCGCCGGGCGTGGTGCTGACGATCGGTACTGGAGCCGTTGCGACGGCGGTCGACGATGCCGGGCGGTTCACCAGAGTCGACGGCTGGGGACCGCAACTCGGCGACGAGGGCAGCGGTGGTTGGATCGGCCTCGAAGGCCTGCGCGCCGCGCTGCGCTGCCACGACGGTCGTGGTCCACACACCATCCTGGCCGACAAGGTCGGCGAACATTACGGGATCGGTTTGGATGCGCTGCCGAAATACCTTGGCGAACAGGATAATCCGGCCCTGGTCGCGGCCAGCTTCGCTCCTGTCGTGGCCGCCGCAGTGGACGCCATCGCGGCGGCGATCATGGCCGCTGCCGGACGAGCGCTGGCCCGCACCGTCCATGCCGCCATCGAGCGGTCCGGAATGAGCCCGCCGGTACCCTACGCGATCACCGGCGGACTCACCGAACTCGGTGCACCGCTGTTGGCGCCGCTCGACCAACAGATCGGGCATGTGATCAATCGCCGCGACCCGCTCGGTGATCCCATCGACGGCGCGGCCCTACTCGCCCTCGACCCGACCACCGCGCTCGAGGTGCTGGTCACCCGAATCGTCTGACAATCATTGACAGAAGTGATGTGACATCTGACACTTACTTGCATTCCGTCCGTCGCGTCACCGGGGAGCTGCGTTGAACGCACTCGATCTCGCCGTCATCGTCGTCTATCTCGTCGCCGTCGCATGGATCGGTCTTCGCCTATCCGGAAAGCAGAAGTCCAGCAGCGACTATTTCGTCGGCGAGGGCCGAATGCCGTGGTGGACGGTGTGTTTCTCGGTGGTAGCGACCGAAACCAGTGTGCTCACCGTCATTTCGGTGCCGGGCGGCGCGTACACCGATCAGGCATTCGGCAATGTCGAGCTCGCCATCGGATACATCATCGGACGCACGATCGTGGCAATCGTATTGATCCCGCTGTACAAGCGCGGCGGGTTCGTCAGCGCCTACCAGTACCTCGAACTGCGCTTCGGCCGCTACCTGCAGGGCGTCGCGTCGGTGACCTTCGTCTTCACCCGGCTGCTCGCCGAGGGCGTGCGATTGTTCGCCTCCGCGATTCCGATCAAATTGCTGCTCAGCGAGTTCGGGCTCGACTTCGGCTACGACGCGATCATCCTGGCGCTGACCCTGCTGACCGTCATCTACACCTACCTCGGCGGCATCAAGGCCGTGATCTGGACCGACGCACTGCAGATGGGTCTCTACCTCGCCGGTGCGCTCATCGCGATCTGTGTGCTCACCGGTCACGTCGGGGCCTCCGGATGGTCGGATGCGTTGCACGCGGGCAAGTTCCGTATCTTCGATACCGATTTCGGCGTCGCGCATGTCCTTACCAATTCCTTCGCGCTTCCGACCGCGATCATCGGCGGCGCGATCTTCGCGATGGCATCCCACGGCTCCGATCAACTGATCGTGCAGCGCATTCTGGCGACGCGGTCGTTGCGTGACAGTCAGCAGGCGATGATCGGTTCTGGCGTCTTCGTCGCCATCCAGTTCGCGGCGTTCTCTCTGGTGGGGGTGCTGCTGTGGTCCTATAACGGCGGTAAGACGGCCAAGGAACTCGGGCTGACGAGCGCGGACAGCCTGTACCCCAACTTCATTCTGCACGGGCTGCCGGTGGTGATCTCCGGTTTGCTCGTCGCCGGAATCCTGGGTGCGGCAATGGGTTCGCTGTCCTCTGCCTTGAACTCGATGGCGAATTCGACGGTCGCCGACATCATCCGCAGCTTCTCGCGCCGGACCCTGGCCGACGCCACCCTGCTGCGACTCGCGCGCGTGATGACACTCGTGTGGGCTGCGCTGATGGCGCTGTTCGCGATGGGCTTCAGTGCGACGACGGGCAATGTGTACCTGACGGCGCTCACCATCGCCGGGTACACCTACGGCGCGCTACTCGGGGCGTTCCTGCTCGGGCGACTTGTCGCGCGCGCCAACCAGTTCGACGCGATCGTGGCGTTCATCGCCACGGTGATCGTGATGACGTTCGTGGTGCGGGTCATCAAGATCGACGTCACGGTCGCGGGCAAGACGGTCGAAAAGGGTATCGCCGCACAGTGGCTCGTGCCGATCGGGGTGATCGTCACCCTCGTCGTCGGCGGGATCGCGAGCCTGTTTCATCCGGCGGCCGCACCGGAGGAGCCGGAACCGATCGAGGCGGTGGTGTAGTGCGCGTCATCGGGTTGATGTCCGGGACGTCGCACGACGCGATCGACGCCATCGGTGCGGAGATCATACTGCGGGACAGCACAATTCACGTGCGAATCGTCGGACAGCTCAGCCGAGCGTATCCCGAAGGGCTGCGTACCGAACTCGTGGCTGCCCTGCCGCCGGGGTCGGTCGACATGGGCACCGTGTGCCGTCTGGATACCGCCATCGGTCAGGCCTTCGCCGCGGCGGCCGACGCGGCGGTGCACGAGTTCTTCAGTGGCAGTGCCGATCTCATCGCCTCGCATGGACAAACGGTGTACCACTGGGTGCGTGACGGTACGACCCACGGCACGCTGCAACTCGGTCAGCCCGCATGGATCGCCGAGCGCACCGGAGTGCCGGTCGTCAGCGATTTCCGCTCGCGCGATATCGCGGCGGGCGGCCAAGGGGCCCCGCTCGTCGGCCTCTTCGACGTATTGTGGCTGGCCGGGCGCCCCGGGCGGGCGGCCGCGCTGAATATCGGCGGGATCGCCAATGTCACCGTCACCGGTGCGCAGCCGGTCGCCTTCGATACCGGCCCGGGGAACGCGCTCATCGACGCCGCTGCCGATATGTGCATCAATGGTGTTGAGCATTTCGATCGGTCGGGACTGCGCGGCGCCCGTGGGACGATCGACACGGAGTTGCTGGAAGTCCTTCTCGCGGAGCCCTATTACCGCGCGGCGGCACCGAAGACCACGGGGAAGGAGCTGTTCAACCGCGCCTACCTGGAGCGCGTGTTGCGCGGCCGTGCGATATCCGCCGACGATATTGTCGCCACTGTGACCGCGCTGACCGCACGCACCATCGCCGACGCACTCGCGCCGCTGCACCCCACCGAGGTCATCACCTCGGGCGGCGGAACCCGCAACCCCACGCTGATGACGATGCTGGGCGAGCAACTGCGGTCTGCGACACTGCGCACCTCCGACGAACTCGGTCTGCCCGCGGCGGCCAAGGAGGCCACCGCATTCGCCGTGCTCGGCTTCCTCACCGCGCACGGCCTCGCGGGCAGCCACTCCGCGTGTACCGGAGCGACCCGAGCGACGGTGCTCGGGTCGATCACCCCCGGAGCAGTCGGGCTCACCCTGCCCGCCGCCCCCGCCACCCTGCCCCGACGACTCACGCTGGCCGGGTGAACCATGCCCGAAGGTGACGACGTCCGCACGCGCCTGCTGGCAGCACTGCCGCGGCTCACGCCGACCGCGCTGCGGGTCGCGCAGGTGATCCGGCACGACCCGGCCGCCGCCGCGCAACTGACGGTGAGTCAGCTCGCGGAACGGTCGACGACCAGCACCTCCGCAGTGGTGCGGCTGGCCAAAACGCTCGGCTACGAGGGCTATCCGCAGCTGCGACTGGCATTGGCCGCGGTCGGCGGCGATGAGGGGGTGCCGGTCTTCGCCACCGATATCGATGCCGACGACGAACTGTCGAAGGTGCTGCACAAACTCACCGCCTTCGAAACCGAGGGGATGGTCGCGACCGCGGAACTCGCCGACCCGGCGACCATGGAGGCCGTCGTCGACGCACTGGTGTGCGCACGGCGCGTGCTCCTCGTCGGGATCGGCGCGTCCGGACTCGTCGCGATGGATATGGCGCAGAAGCTCACCCGGATCGGGATGTGGTGTGGCGCATGCACATCCGAGGATGACGCGCTGGTACAGGCGAGTCTGCTGCAGCCGGGCGATGCGGTCGTCGCGTTCTCGCATTCCGGGGAGACCGCCGCCATCGTCGAAGCCGTGCGCCGGGCCGCCGACGCGAGCGTGACGACGGTCGCCGTGACGGCCGGAACGCAGTCCCGACTCGCGAACTTCGCCGCAAGCACCGTCCTCGTGGCCGGACGCGAAGACGGATTCCGTTCTGCCGCAATGGCGAGTCGCATGAGCCAGCTCTTGATCGTCGACGCCTTGTATGTCGGTGTCCTGCAACGCACGCCGTCGGCGGCAAAAGCCCTGCGCCGTACGTACGAGGCGGTGGCCGATCGTCGAACCAAGGAGGTCGAATGAAACACCCTCGGGTTTCGTCATGCCGCGCGGCAGCGGTAGCACGGTGAACGACATTGGTTCGCTGACAACGGAGGCGGCGAATCCGCGCACCACCGCACTCGACTCGATGCCGATCGAGGAGCTACTGCGCACCATGAACGCCGAGGATGCGGGCGTGGCTTCGGCTGTGGGGCAAGCGATTCCGGACATCGCGCGAGCGGTCGCGCTGATCGTCGAGGCGCGGCGACGCGGCGGACGGTTGATCTATATCGGCGCGGGCACCAGCGGCCGACTCGGTGTGCTCGACGCGGTGGAATGTCCGCCGACCTTCGGCACCGATCCCGGCGAGGTGCTCGGGATCATCGCGGGCGGACCGGACGCGTTCATGCGGGCGGTCGAGGGCGCGGAGGACGATCCCGCCCGTGCCGCCGCAGATCTATCCGCTGTCGGGCTCACCGCCGACGATGTGGTCATCGCACTGGCCGCCAGTGGACGCACCCCCTACGCCATCGGCGCATTGCGGCACAGCCGATCGATCGGTGCCGCGACGGTCGCGATCTCGTGCAATCGTGCTGCCGAAGCGAGTGCGCACGCCGACGTGGGCATAGAAATCGATACCGGCCCCGAGGTTTTGACCGGCTCGACCCGATTGAAGGCGGGTACGGCACAGAAGATGGTGTGCAATATGCTCTCCACCGCCGCGATGGTGCAGGCGGGCAAGGTGTACGGCAACCTGATGGTGGATGTGCGGCCCACCAACGCCAAACTCGTCGACCGGGCTCGCCGCATCATCGCCGAGACGACCGGAGCCGATTCGGCGACGGCCGCGGCACTGCTGGAGGCCGCCGACGGCCACGTGAAGACCGCCATCGTCATGCGACTGGCCGGAGTCGACGCCCCCGGGGCCCGCGAACTACTGCGTGACGCAGACGGATTGGTGCGTGACGCCCTCAGCTAATACTCGGGCGTCCGCGGAATCAGTTTGCCGAGCGCCACCGCCTCGACCACCGCATCCGCATCGGCGGCCCGGCATTCCTCGCCGTACACCGCGCCATCGCGGCGTGGGGCCTCCCGCTGCGGACCCTGCTCTTGCTTGCACGGTCGAATCCTGCTCCCATTACGCTCAGTTCTGCGCACCCGCAGAAACGATGTGTCGGCAATTCGGAGGCACCATGCTGTCGCTGCAGGAGATTTCGGACCGCCTGGAGATAACGGACCTGATGGTCCGCTACTCGCACGCGGTGGACACCCAGCAGTGGGATCTGCTCGACGAGATCTTCACCGCGGACGCGCATATCGACTACTCGGCCATGGGTGGTGCGGTCGGGGATCTCGAATCCACCAAGAAGTTCCTCGCCACTGTCATGCCGAATTTCCTGGCGTTCCAACATCTGATCAGCAACTCCTCGATCACGGTCGAGGGCGATATCGCCACCGGGCGCACGATGTGCCACAACCCGATGCTGGTTGCCACCGGCGAAGGTAAGCAGAGCCTGATGCTGTGCGGACTCTGGTATCTCGACACCTTCGTGCGCATCGAGGGGAAATGGCGGATCCAGCGGCGCGTGGAGGAGAAGAGCTTCATGTTCGTCGCGCCGGGCACTGCCTGAAACGCATCGAGGCTCCCAGATCCGGGAGCCTCGACAGCGCAACGTTCAACTGGTCACTCGTGCTGGCATTTGTCCCCGCCACACGAGCACGATCCGCCCGCCTGACAGCCGCACTGGCAACTGGGACCACATTCACAGGGCAGAACCATCGCAAAACCTCTCCGAAGTAGGGATTGCCGCCTGAGAACACCACCGAGATATAGCCGGAAAGTATAACCAGGCGTTAAGGCGTTGCCCTCTCAGCCCGTCTTCCGCGCTACGGCGAAGATTCGGCGGAACGGCAGCCACGGTGATGACGACATCGGCGTCCGGCGCGGGACGCCAATCCTCGACCGTGCCGAGCGTGGCATCGATGCCGAGACTCCTTGCCGCGGCGACCATTTCGGGCGAGGAGTCCGAAGCCTCGATAATCGCTCCGGGCCACCGCTCGGCCAGCGATGCGGTGAGATGTCCTGGTCCACATCCGAGATCCACGACACGGCGCGGACTTTCGGCGGCGATGCGGCCCAGCAGATCGAAGAACGGGCGCGAGCGATGGTCATCGAAGGCCAGGTACTTCTTGGGATCCCACATCGGCAGCTCCAAGTCGATTCAACCAAACCGTACGTACGTACGGTATTCCTGATGTCCCGGTTCGGGCAAGAGGTCAGGAATTTCGAGCGCGGCGCGGTGGTTGGTGCGGAAAACACGGATGGGAGTGCAATGAACGATTTCAACGCGCAGGTGATCAATGAGTTCCGCGCCAACGAAGGCAAGGTCGGCGGCATGTTCGAGGACGCGCCGATGGTGCTGATCACGACGACCGGCGCCAAGTCCGGCCGCCAGGTCACCAGCCCGCTGGTGTATCTCCCGGACGGCGAGCGCATCGTGCTCATCGCCTCCAATGGTGGGGCCGACAAGCATCCGGCCTGGTACCACAACCTGCGCGCGAATCCGGAGCTCACCGTGGAGATCGGCACCGAGAGCTACCCGGCGAAGGCCGAGGTGGTGATCGGCACCGAGCGCGACGAACTGTACGCGCGGATGGTCGAGATCATGCCTGGCTTCGGCGAGTACCAGGCGAAGACATCCCGGTTGATTCCGGTACTCGCGCTATATCGCCAGGCGGCGTAGCGGCTGCGCGAGGGAATGCGGCCGGCCCGACCCCGCGTTCGGGCCGGCCGATAGCACTGCGCTGAACCGGATATCGGTTTGCTCAGGACTTCTCGCCGAACCAGCGGCGCAGCGCGTCGCTCAGTCCGTCACGCGCGCCGAAATCCGCAGCCCAGGCCACATAACCGTCCGGCCGGACCAGCAGCGCGGAAAGCTCCCGTGGCGCAACCGGTTTCGCTGTCACCACGCGAACGAGATCGGACCAGGGGGCCACGATCGCCCGGAGTTCCGTGGAATCGGCCAGATCCAACAGGACGGCCCGACCATCGGCGAAGTGCTCGCCGAGCCGACTGCCGTCGGAGAGCTCGATATCCGGTGTGGCCGCACCGATGAGGTCGTGTCCGGCGCCGAGGTCGTAGCGGTGCAGGACGCCGGAGATCTTCTTGAAGATCTCGGTGCTGCCCTCCCGCGTGGCGAGCAGATCGGTGACCACGGCCCGTATTGCCTTGCTGCGCTGGTCGAGTCGCATCAGCGCGATCTGTGCGCGGGTCCACTCGAGCACCCACGCGCCCACCGGATGCCGTTCCAGGGTGTAGGTGTCGAGCAGGGATTCGCGCGCGACGCCGCGCACCACGGCGGCCAGTTTCCAGCCGAGGTTGACCGCGTCGCCGACGCCGAGGTTGAGGCCCTGCCCGCCGAACGGCGAATGCACATGGGCCGCATCGCCGGCCAGCAGGACCCGGCCCTTGCGGTATTCGGTGACCTGGCGGGTGTTGTCGGTGAACCGGGTCGCGGAGTGGACGGCGGTGATCTCCACCGGCACACCCGATACCGCGCGCAGGCTGGCCTGCAACTCGGCCGCGGTCACCGGGGCGGTGCGGTCGGCGGGCGGGCCGTCGAGCTCCACGGTCAGGACCCGTCCCGGTGTCGGGCCGTTGACATAGATTCCGGTGTCGGTGCAATTCCAGCCCGGCTGCAGCGCCTCGGCGCCGGTCATCTCGACGATCGCCTGATGTCCGGTGATCTCCGGGTCCAGACCGGGGAAGTCGAATCCGGTCAGTTTGCGGACCGTGCTGCGGCCGCCGTCGCAGCCGACCAGCCAGGCCGCGCGCACCGTGCTGTCGCCGAAGTGGACGGTGACGCCGGTGCCGTCGTCGTCGAAGTCGGTCAGCTCGACGCCGCGCCGAATCGGCACCCCGAGTTCGACCGCACGCCTGGTCAGGATCGCTTCGATCCCCTGCTGGGGCACCAGCACCGCCTCGGCGGCCGGGCCGAGATCGGCGAAAACCGGGTCGTCCCGGTCGATCTCGGGCATGCTGAGCATGATGCCGGCGAAATGACCGGCGATCGGCAAGCGCTGGTTGCCCGTCTGTGCGGGCGGGAACATGCCGGCGGCCCGGATGCGCTCGACCACCGCATTCTGCTGTTCGACCAGGTCGGGCAGCAGCCCGCGGCGATAGAGGGCCTGCGCCGTCGGCACATTGATCGCACCGGCCTTGAGGGTCATATCGGGTTCGGTCAGCCGTTCGACGACCAGCACCTGTGCGCCGCCGAGGCGCAGCTCGCACGCCAGTATGAGCCCGACCGGTCCGGCACCGGCGACGACCACATCGAATGTCTCGTTCATGAACCCGACTCTGCCGCCCGGCAATTGCGGCAGTCTTGCGTCGACTTGCGTGCGCCTTGCGTCCAACCAACCGATGGTGGCCGCGCCGATCTCGCGGTCGGTCCGCGACAGCGCCGCGCGGTCCGCTGGAGGTACAGGCGCCTTAGGTCTGCGACGTGCTCGATTTCATGGTCTTTCGGCGGCGGGGCGTAGACAATCGAGTCGGACGAAGGAGTCTCATGGAACCGATTGTTTCCGTCACCGGCGGCAAGATTCGCGGCCGGACGACCGCCGGAGTGAGCGCATTTCTCGGAGTGCCCTACGCGGCCGCGCCGGTCGGACCAGCGCGGTTCCGGCTGCCGACGCGAGTGCCGGACTGGCCGGGTGTGCGCGATGCGCTCACCCATGGCGCGACCTGTGTCCAGTCGCCCTATGCCCCGCCGATCCACGCGCTGATCGGCAGTGACGGGATACCGGGCGATGAATATCTGAACGTCAACGTGTGGACGCCGGATCCCGGCGGCTCGGGGCTGCCGGTCATGGTGTGGATTCACGGCGGTGCGTACACTCGTGGTTCCAACGCCAGGGCCATCTACGACGGCGCGGGGTTCGCGCGCGATGGGGTCGTGCTGGTTTCGATCAACTATCGGCTCGGGATCTCCGGATTCGCGGCGGTGGCGGACGCGCCGCTCAATCGCGGAGTGCACGATCAACTGTTCGCGCTGCGGTGGGTGCGGGAGAACATCGAAGCCTTCGGCGGGGATCCGAACCGGGTCACGATATTCGGTGAATCCGCGGGCGGGATGAGCGTGGCGACGCTGATGGCTTCGCCGCTGTCCAAGGGGCTGTTCCAGCAGGCGATTGTGCAGAGCGGCAACGGATCCGCGGCGGTGCGGGTCGAGGATGCCCGCAAACTCGCCGGTGAGTTGGCTGGTCGGCTCGGGATCAGCGATACGGCGGACGATTTCGGACGCCTCGGGCCCGATCAGCTGCGTATCGCGCAAGACGCGCTCGCGCTCGAATTGATGAGCGATCCGGATCCCGCGCGCTGGGGTGCCTCGATCATCGCCAACGGGTTGGGCATCATGAGTCTGCTGCCGGTGATCGATGGCGAGGTGCTCGAGGACAGGCCGGTCGATGTGCTTGCCGCGCAACCCGACCGGGCCGTGCCCTTCATCGTGGGCTGCACTGCCGAGGAATTCCGGTTCTTCACGGTTCCGACCGGAATCGCTGCCGGGATCACCGCGGACACATTGCCTTTCGTCCTCACTCGCTATGGCATCGACCCCGCGCTCGCGGATATCTACGGTGCGAATCGTCCGGCCGCGACGCCCGCGGACGTCTTCGCCGCGATCATCACCGACCGAGCGTTCCGGTCCGACACTCTGCACCTCGCACGATCGAATGCCGCCGCGGGCGCACCGACCTACGCGTATGAGTTCGCGTGGCCGTCGGGGATCGATGGTCTCGGTGCTTGTCACGTACTCGAGGTGCCGTTCGTCTTCGACGCGCTCGCCGGTGCGCACGCGCTGACCGGGCCAAACCCGCCGCAGTCGCTGGCCGACGAAATCCATTCGGCGTGGGTCGCTTTCGCCGAGCACGGTGATCCTGGGTGGCCGCGCTACGAGTCGGATACGCAGTTGGTGCAGATCTTCGATAGTCCGAAATCGGCGCCCGTGAGCAATCCGCGGGCGGACGAATTGGCGGCGCTGCGGAAGTCGGTGTCGTAAGCGCGTGCGTGTGCCTGGGGATTGCGCCGATCACCGGTTGTCGATCAGCCTGGTCTTAACCAGTCGGGTGGTGGGCGAGCGTGGCGGAAAGGGTTGTGGCGGAGGAGCGAAGGGCTGCGCGGGCCGCGACGACGGCGGGATGACCACCGGTGCCGCGCCGATAAGCGAGGTGGGTCTTGCGTCGGGTCGGCAGTGCTGTCAACACGACGTTCGGCGGTGGGGTGAGTGCGCCGAGTTCCGGAACCAACGCGACGCCCTGTCCGGCGGCCACTAGAGCCAGGACGGTGCTGAAGTCGTCGACGTGGTGGCGGATCCGCGGTGTGAATCCCGCGGCCTGACACGCTCGGATCGTCATGGTGTGACAGAGCGTGCCGGGCGTGCCGACTATCCAGGAGCCATCGCGATGCTCGGGCAATGGGGTGGCGGTCAGGGCCGCCAGGTAGATCGTCTCCTCCAGGAGTGGTTCGGTGTCCAGGGCCGGATCGGGCTCCGCGGGCACGTAGTCGTATTCCTGGACCAGTGCGACATCCAGGCTGTCGGTCCGTAGCGCATCCGGGACGGTGGCCGGATCCAGCTCCGTCACCAGCAGTTCCAGTCGCGGGTGGGCATGGCTGAGGGCGACCAAGGCCGGGGACAGCACCGTGGCGACCGCCGTCGGGAAGGCACCGATGCGCAGTGTTCCGGTGAGTGTGGCGCGAGAGGCGGCGAGGTCGGCTGTGGCCTGCTCGAGCGACGCGAGAATCGTCTCCGCGTGATCGACCAGCGTGAGTGCCGCGGGCGTCAGCGTGACGCGTCGCCCGGTCCGCTCGAGCAGCGGCACACCGGCTTCCCGCTCCAGCGCGGCCAACTGTTGCGAGACCGCCGAGGGCGTATAGGACAGTGCCTGCGCGACCGCCGCGATCGTCTTACGGTGGGCCAGTTCGCGCAACAGCCGCAGCTTCCGAACATCGAGCATCAGCTCAGCTTATGCTCACCCGAAGAAACGTGAACTGGACCTGAAGTATCGCCGCGCGACATCCTGAGAATCATGACGCTCACCGGCCTCTTCGTCCCCCTGATCACGCCCTTCACCGCCAGCGGCGAGCTGGCCGCCGACGCGCTGGCGAGCCTGGCCCACGAGGTCCTCGACGACGGCGCCACGGGCATCGTCGCCCTGGGCACCACCGCCGAAACCGCCACCCTCACCCCCGAAGAACGCCGCCGCGTCCTCGACATCTGCGCCACCGTCTGCCGAGAACGCAACGCCCCCTTGATCGCCGCTGCCGGCACGAACTCCACCGCCGCCTCGATCGAAGCTCTCGCCGCCCTCGGTGCCACCGTCACCGCCGCGCTCACCGTCGTCCCGTACTACACCCGCCCCTCCGAAGCAGGCGTCCTGGCCCACTTCCGCCAGTTGGCCGCCACCAGCCCGATCCCCCTCATCGTCTACAACGTTCCGCACCGCACCGGACGCACACTCAGCCCCGATACCCTCCACGAACTCGCCCGCACCCCCAACATCATCGGCTTCAAACACGCCGTCGGCGGCATCGACGACACTACCATCACCCTGATGAGCACCCTCCCACCCGGGGTCTCGGTCCTAGCGGGCGACGACCTGCACGCCGCCCCGCTCCTGGCCCTCGGCGCATCCGGCGCCATCCTCGCCTCCGCGCACCTGGCAACCTCCGCCTTCGCCACCCTGATCACCCTGTGGCGCAACGGCCCCCTCCCCGAAGCCCGCCAACTCGCCCACCGCCTGGCCCCCCTCGCCGCCGCTCTCTTCGCCGAACCCAACCCGGCAGTCATCAAATCCGCCCTCGCCGCCCAAGGCCGCATCCCCACCCCCACCGTCCGCCTCCCCCTCCTCTCCGCCTCCGCCTCGGCAACCACCGCCGCCCTCGAAACCCTCACCCACCTCCAAACCCCCACCCCTGCCTGATCCGCACCCCAGTGCACCCCTGGTCTCCAATTGCTATGCACCACCGCTGGATTCACCCACCCCCGATAACATCCTCATAAATCCGATCGACAATCGCCGCCACGCTCCGGCTGACATCGATCCGCATCTCATCCACAAACGGCTGGTGGGGTGGGAGTGTCGGAATTTTTGTGGGCAGAACGGTGAATTGTCCTGCTAGTTTCCGGTTATTCGCTCACCGTAGAACAGGGCGAGCGTGTTGAGTATATCCTTCCATCCGCTGATCTTTCCAGTGATATTTTGCCTGTTTTTCAGTGGGTTCCTGACGACCAGATAGAGTACTTTGAGCGCGGCCTGCTCGTTGGGGAAATGTCCACGCCGTCGGGTCGCTTGCCGGAACCTGGCGTTCAGGCTTTCGATCGCGTTCGTGGTGTACACGAGTTTCCGAATCGGTGCCGGGAACCTGAGGAACGGCGTGAATTGCTCCCAGCTGTTGCGCCAGACAGCGATCATGGCCGGATATTTTGGCTCCCATTCAGCGGCGAACTCAGCGAAAAGGGATTCGGCAGCCTCAACCGTGGGTGCGGTGTAAATGGCGCGCAGTTCTGTGGTGATCTGGCTCCAATATTTTCGTGAGCTGTATTTGAGGCTCGCCCGCACGAGGTGGACCACGCACTGCTGGACATCAGCCAACGGCCAGGTGTCATTGATCGTCTCGGGCAGTCCCTTGAGCCCGTCACAGCAGACGATCATGACGTCGGCGACCCCGCGATTACGCAGTTCGCCGAGGACACCGGCCCAATGCTTAGCCCCCTCGCCGCCGGTGCCGACCCACAGGCCCAGCACGTCCCGCTCACCGGCCAAGGTGACACCGACCGCCACGTAGACCGGCCGATTCACCACTCGACCATCCCGGATCTTGACGAAAATAGCATCGATCAGCACCACCGGATACACGCGTTCCAACGGCCGTGACTGCCATTCATTCATTTCATCGACCACCTTATCGGTGATCTTCGAAATCAACTCCCGCGAGACCTCCACATCATAGATCTCCGCCAGATGCTTCTGAATCTCTCCGGTCGTCAATCCTTTCGCATACAACGAGATGATCGACTCGTCGAAACCCTCCACCCGCCGGGAATGCTTCGGAACCATCTTCGGTTCGAATTCCGAATTACGATCCCGCGGCACATCGATCCGCACCGACCCGACATCGGTATGCACCGTCTTCTGCGACCGCCCGTTACGGTGATTCCCGTCCCCACGGACCGGCTGCGCACCCTTGGAATATCCGAGGTGCTCGTCCATTTCAGCATTCAAAGCCGTCTCCAGAACGGTTTTCGTGATCTGGGACAGCAAACCACCTGGCCCGGCCAGCGACACCCCTTCTTTCCGCGCCTTATCGATCAATTCCTGTGCGATCCGGACATCCAGACCGTCCGCTGCCGACCGCTCCCCGGCCGCCGGCGTCGACTCCTCCGACACGATGATCCCTTCCGCTGAGACAGGCCGCCTCAGCCTCTCCGATCACCGTCCCGCCCACAAGATCTCAGACAGTCCCGGTGGGGTGGCATTCACGCGTCGGTTCCAGGAAGGACTAGTCGAGCAGACGCCAACTCCATGTGGTGGAGAGCTCCAGCGGGTCGCCGGCGGTTACCGGGCGGGGGTGGGTGTTGAGGCCGTTGGGTGGGCCGGATTGGGGTTCCACGCAGGCGGCTTCGGGTTTTTCGTCGAAGACGACCACCCATTGGGCGGGACTGGTGATCTTCAGTTCCAGCGCGTGGGGCCAGGTCAGGGTGACGGTGGTGCCGTCGGGCATGCCGAAGCAGTCGTCCCACGGGCCGGGTTCCGGGGTGATGTGACGGCCGGTGGGGAGGTAGTTGTCGCCGCGTTCTTCTTGCCAGGCGGGGGTGAAGTCGAGCTGGATTTCGTTGCCGGAGTCGAGGTTTCGGCGGAACCAGGGGTGCCAGCCGACCTGCGCGGGGAACGGCTGTCCGGTAGTTTCGACGCGCATGGTGAGGGTGAGCGAGTCCTCGGTGAGTTCGATCAATTGGGTGACTCGGCCGGGATAGGGCCACGGTTCTGCAAGGTCGACGGTCAATGTGGCGGACGATTCGTCGACGCTGACTACACGCCAAGCCGCGTCGCGGCCGGTGCCATGGATGGCGTGTGGTTCCGCGTTGATGGGCATTTGGTGGACTGCGCCACCATTGCGGAACTGGCCAAGCTCCATCCGCCCACACCACGGCACCATCGGAAACGCGCCATAGCGAGGCCCTTGCCGCAACAGCTCCAGATCACTGATCCGCAGGCTGGTCAGCCGCCCGCCGTTCTGCGGATCAACGGTCAGCTCCGCCTTCCCCGCAGTCAGCGAAACAGTGGAATTGCCTTGATCAGCCATGAACGCTCCTCCGGCGGTGAACTGGTCCACTACGACACAGTGCCACGGTGCGACCGGTAACGATGACCGACACCATCGAACACCCACGCGATTGCGTTCGAATTCACCCGATCCAGTACCGACGAATCAACCTGCCGTCGTTCCAGGCCTCGATCGAATCGAGCGCGCCGCCGCAGGACTCGATGATGTGCGCGGAGGCGGCGTTGGTGTCGTCGCAGGTGACGAGGATTCGGTTGATGCCGAGCTCGTGGGCGAGGGGAATGCTGTTGCGCAGGATCGCGGTGCCATATCCGCGACTGCGGTATTGACGCAGGACCGCGTACCCGATGTGGCCGCCACGGCGCGCCAACTCAGGGTTGAGGTTGTGCCGGATCGCGGCTCTGCCGATGATCTGTTCGCCGAGGGTGGCGACCAGATAAGTCTCCGGGACGATGCCCAGTGGCAAGTCGGTACCGCTGCGGCGGTTTGCGCGGGTCGACAAGTATTGCGGCCAAGTCATTCCAGGATCGAGCCCGAGTGCGAAGTCGAAGCCGTGATCCGCCATCGCCGCATGTGCCGCGCGGACGACACGCTCATCCGAAGCGCGGAGAGTACGTAGGAGCACGCTGTCGGTGACTCGGCGTTGGGACATGGGCGACGGTAAGGCTGCAGGCGGATTCCTGTCGACGGAATATTCTGGTGCCAGTTTTCGCAGTCGCCTTCAGCGCCTTTGCCAGTCAGCGACCGGGCCGTGCCATCACCAACCCGGGGCGGTATTACCGGGAGGATCCGCTCTCGATCAGTTCGCGCAGGAAGCACAGAGGGCAGATGGGGTCGAAAGGGGCTGTCGTCTCGGTTCGGGCGGTGAGTGCCGGTTCCAGCGGCATCACGTCCGGGACGGCTGCCGCGATCGCGGGCTGTACACCAATTGCCAGAGAGATCGCTCCGACGGCAATGACCTTCAGCATGGCACGGCTCATGAGATCCTCCACATTTTGAGATGAGCCGTCACGGTATCAAATCCGCCTTCGCGCTCGTTCCGAACTGTAATCACCGCTGACGCGTGGATTCTGTAGTAGCTCAGCGCAATTCGGTCATTCGGTCGAGCAGCGTCGGAGGCCGATGCCGTGGGACAACTGAGTATGTTCGAAAGCTGGATGCTTGATAGGCGAGTTCGTTCGGGTCGAGCGAGGGGCTCAAGGTAGTGGCGGTCGAACCTACGGAGGGATGCGACGGTTTTTGCCGGAGGTGCCGCTGTCGGCAGGGGCCGCTGAGGCCATTTCGCGCGGGGATGAGTCGGTGGATGCGGTCGGACAGGCGTCGCAGTGGGTGCGGGTGGAGCGCAGGTAACGGCGCCTTACGTGGCGCGATGATCGCAGGCATGCTTGGGTTAGGGCAGTTGGACTGTCCGTTGGAAACGTGAGGTGGCGCATTTGCTGGATAAGGTGCGGGGCGTGTCGTTCGTCCAGCCGGTCCTGGACCGCATTCCGGAGCCGTATCGCTCGTATCTGATCGAGCGCCGTGAGCTGCTGAAGTTCGCGGTGGTCGGCGGGATCACCTGGTTCATCGATACCGGCATCGTGTACGCGCTGAAACTGACCGTGCTCGGCGAAAAGCCGCTCACCGCGCGGGTGCTCGGCGTGCTGATCGCCACCATCGTGTCGTATGTGCTCAACCGGGAGTGGTCGTTCCGTACCAGGGGTGGCCGGGAACGGCATCACGAGGCCGCACTGTTCTTCGCCATCAGCGCGCTCGGTATCGGTGTCACCCTGTTACCACAGGCGGTTGCGCTGTATGTGCTCGATATCCGGGTGCCGGATGTCAGTCCGGTCACCCAGGCCGTCTCGAATTTCATTACCGGCCAGATCCTCGGCGTGCTGCTCGCGATGGCGTTCCGGTATTGGGCGTTCCGCCGGTATGCCTTCCCCGACGATCTCGTCGAATCCGAGCTCGAACCGCGTTAGCGTCCTTACCTTCGAGGTAATTGACCCCGAACCTCGCACGGACCGAAGATCGCCGGTATGACACAGATCGGCGTCCTGCTACCCAGCCGTGAAACCTGGATGACCGGCGCCCACGATGCCGCCGGATTGGTCAGGTTCGCGCGCGCCGCCGAGGCTGCCGGGTTCGACTCGGTGTGGATCGGTGATTCCCCGCTGGCGCGAACCAGGGTCGATCCGCTGCCGCTGTTGGCTGCGGTCGCCGCGACCACCTCGCGGGTACAGCTCGGCACCGCCGCGTACACCGCGACCTTGCGTCACCCACTGCTCGGCGCGCACACCGCCGCCACGGTCGACCAACTCAGCGATGGCCGGTTGATCCTCGGCCTCGGCGCGGGATTCCCGGTGCCCGAGAGCCGCGACGAATTCACCACTCTCGGTGCGCAGTTCGACGAACGTGTCGGCCGACTCGACGAGACGGTCGCCATCTGGCGGCAGAGCTGGTCCGGTGCAACCGATTTCGACGGCCGCTACTGGAAACTCGACGACCTGTCCCGCACGCTGCCCGCCGCGAGCCCGGCCGGTCCCCCACTCTGGCTGGCAAGCAGCGACACGCCGCGCGTCCTGGACCGGGTGGCCCGACACTACGACGGCTGGCTGCCCTTCCTGCCGGATCCCGATGCCTACGCCCGCGCCTGGACCAGCATCCGAGAAAAGACCACTCGCCCTATCACCCCCGGCCTCTATGCCACCATCAACATCAACCCGAACCCGGCCGCCGCACGCGCCGAACTAGACGGCTACGTCCGCCAGTACTACCGCCGTTCCTTGGCCGAAATGTCCATGATCCAAGCCTATTTCGGCGGGTCGGCCGAAGAATGCGCCCAGTGGCTCGGCCGCTACCTCGACGCCGGTGCGGCACACCTGGTGCTGCGCATCGGCTCACTCGACGCCGACCGCCAACTGGACCTGCTCGCCGCCGCCCTGCTCCCCACGCACCAGGCGGCGTGAACCTCAGGCCTTCTGCTGGGCGAGCTGAATCAGGTTGCCGCACGTGTCGTCCAGCACCGCGGTCACCACCGGCCCATGGTCGAGTGGCTCCTGGGTGAACCGCACGCCGAGCCCCCGCAGGCGCTCGTGCTCGGCGTACAGATCGTCCACAGCGAACGACGTAAACGGAATCCCATCCTCGACCAGCGCCTTTTTGAACGGCCCGGCCGCCGGATGCTCATCGGGCTCGAGCAACAGTTCGACACCGTCCGGTTCCTGCGACGACGTGACCGTCAGCCAGCGATGTTCACCGAGCGGAACATCGTTCTTTCGCACAAAGCCGAGGATCTCGGTATAGAAGCGCAACGCCTTGGCCTGGTCGTCGACGAGCACACTCGTGATGTTGATGCGGATCATGATTCCTCCTGAAGCCAGCGGTCGGTGAGCCGCCGCAGTGGTTCTCGATTCAGATGGTGGAACTTGTACCGGCCGTCCCGGCGCGTGGTCACCAGACCGGCGGCCGCCAGCACGTCCAGATGCTGCGAGACCGCCTGCCTGCTCGAGGTGAGCTGGTGGCCCATGGTGAGCCGGGTGCACAGCTCGAACAACGTCTGACCGTCGCGATCGGCCAGTTCGTCGAGGATCGCGCGCCGCGTTGGGTCGGCCAACGCTTTGAAGACATCGCCGCCCGCCGCCCCGGTGCTCACCTACTCACTATAGGCAAGTATCTACTTGCCTATCAAGTCCGGCCGCTTAGAATTGCCGTGCGGCGAATATGGCAGAGCCCGAGCTAGATTGGGTGAATGAGCTATGAGTTCGTGGTGTTGCCCGCGGGAGCGGCAGCATCGCCGGGGGACGTACTTGCCTACTTTCGATCGCGGCGCGGACAGCCCGCGGATGACGATCTGTACCGCACGGTCATTGCCGGACTACACGGATGGAACAGCCGAATTCCGGCCTCCGCACCACACGCCAGGCTGCGGATCGAGGCCGCCGGAGATTCCGTGCGGGTAACCGCCGCCGACAGCGTGGACCGGCGCCGAACCCGAGGATCCGCGATGGATTACGCGGCGCCGCGCATTCGCGAGTTCATCGAAGCGCTCATCACTGGTTTCCCGTACGAACTCTACGATGCGCGAACGAATACCTTGACCAGCCCGGAAATTCGTCGCTATGTTTCGGTCGACATGGGCGGTGAACGCAGATATTCCTCGCTGACCCAACGCGATGTTTTCGACTGGGTCCGGCAACTTCATCTGTTGGTCGCCACTCCATTCCTGATCCTGGAAAAACGGAATGCCGCCGACAGTTTCATTCGGACCCACCGCAACTCCCCCAGCGACTACACCCTCGAACTGCACCACCCGCTCCGCGGCCAACGACTGGGCACCACGATGACCGACGGCGCGACGGTCGCCCAGCTCCTCTGGGACTGGGCCGGCGACGAGTGGAGCCGACTCGACCGGGTCCAGTGGGAGCCCTTGGGCGACTGAGCTATTCGCCTACGACGAATGTCCGGGCAATACGCACACCGCATCCAGACCGAGCACGTGATTGAGCCGGCCGAACGCCAGCCAGGACCCGATGCTCATACTCAGCTCGACGATCTCGGTCTGGCTGTACTGCGCCCGCATGCGATCCCAGAACTCTTCGTCCAGATTGTGGTGGTCGGTGGCGTAGCGCTCGGCGTATTCCGCGGCCAGCCGAGTTCGCTCGTCGAACAGTTCGGTAGTGCGCCAATTGGTCACCGCGTCCGCGAATTCCGGCTCCACCTTCTGCCCGTCGCGCTCGGTGCGCCAGTCCAGGCAGAAGATGCAGCCATTGATCTGAGCGATCTTCAGTCGCGCCGCCTCGAATTCGCGCAGCCCGAGGGTCGAATGCGAGTACACCGATAACGAGAAGTTCGAGGCGGCCAGGCCGATACCGGGCACCATTTCGCCCCACACGTAGCCGATCGGGTCCTTGCCCTCGGGAATATCGATGATCATGGCTGTTTCCTTCCGAGCTTGCCGACTGCGGGGCGCAGTGGGACATCGAGCGCGTCATAGAGTGCGGGTTCGGCGTCGACGAGCCAGTCGATGGCATTGACCAGTCGCCCGACCGCGGTGGCATTGCCACCGGCAGAACGGTTTCCGTCTTCGTCGGAGGCCTCGATGGTGATCTCGATGCGCGGGTGGCCCTCGATGATCACGCGGTGCGCGCCCTCGCCGTCGGGCGGCATCGGCCAGTCCGGGGCGCAGGAAGCATGGATCCGAGTGACGTGTTCGATGACGATCCGAGGCTCACCCTCGACGATCCCCTGCACCTCGAATCGCACCGCACCCTGTGTGCCCGCTTCGAAATCACCCATCCGCGCGGTGCCGACCGTGGCGTCGAGCGCACGCCGGTCCAGGGTTTCCCGGATCTCGTCGAGTTCGACACCCAGCGCCCGCGCCAGCAACCGAATCTGGCCACCCCACACCATGGTTGGTATACCCGGCGCCACCATCGGCGGCAGGTAGTCCATCGGCTGACCCATACCGACCAGGTACCGGACCGAATCGGGTTGGTCATAGGTGGTGTAGTCGAAGATCTCCTGACAGCGGATCGCGTCGACCGTGCTGCCGAGTCCGCTCATCAGCAGCGGCAGCACATCATTGCCCCAACCGGGATCGACACCGGAGACGAACAGCGATCCGCCACCCGTCGCGATGGCGGCCAGCACCGGATCGCGCACCTCGGGTGGAGCGCTGCGCGGATCGTAGAGCGCGTAGAGCGCGGGAGTGACGACCACCGCCCCCGCCTCGATCGCCCTGACTATGTCGGCGAGCGCGTCGTCCGGGCGGATATCGCCGGAGGCCGCGTACACCACCGCCCGCGGCCCAGCGGCGAGCGCGGCCTCGATATCGGCGGTGGCGGTGACACCGAGGTCGTAGTCGAGCGCCGCCAGCGGGCCCGCGTCGCGGCCGACCTTATCGGGATTGTGGACGAGCACGCCCGTGAGCTCTAGCGCCGGGTTGGCCACGACAGCGCGAATGGCCGCGCGGCCGACATTGCCGGTGCCCCAGACGATCGTGGGGATCATCGAGTGAGCGTAGCAAGCGCTTGGTTTGGTGACCTGGATTAGCGCAATTACACAGTGGGACTATGGGATTCGCGGTGTCACTTGGCGGTGTTATAGCGAACCAGATACTCGGCGAATCGCCGGATATCGGCATCGTCCCACCCCGTCAGACGCTCGGCGAACTCGCGGTGGCGCCGCCGCTCGGCCTCCCCCGCGACCCGTCGCCCATCCGCCGTCGGCCGCAGGATGTGGTTGCGCCGGTTATCCGGATCGACCTCGCGGGTCAGATACCCCAGCCGCTCCAACGCGCCCACCTGTCGGCTGACCGTGGATTTGTCGAGGACGAAATGATCCGCGACATCGGTGGCCTGGCAGCCGTCACGCTCGATGACCAGATCCAGGATGCTGAACGCGACCAGCGATAACTCCGGATGCAGCTCCGACGCGCGGCCGCGGGCGCGCCGGGCGAACGCAGTCAGCTCGCGCTGGATGGTGCGGATTGCCGACGTGCGCGGTTCCGGAGTCATAGTTGCACTATACATCAGTTGTATGTTACAACTGCAATAGTTGTATTTACCAACTATCAGGAGTTGATCTCATGCGCTCGCACCAGCTCCGGCACGTCGCCGGACATCTGCTGACCCCACTGCTGATGTGCCTCGGCATGGCGCTCGCCTACCTGGGCGCGTTCCATCAGCCCGAGCCCAACCACCTGAAGGTGGCCGTGGTCGGCACGAGCGCGCAGGACATGGTGCTGGCGCAGACCATGAAGGACAAGGCGGGCGACGCACTCGAGGTGGTCACGCTGCCCTCGCGCGATGAGGCCACCGCGCAGTTGCGCGACCGCACACTCTCCGGCGCTTATGTTCCCGACACGCAACATCCGGAACTGCTGGTGGCCAAGGCGAATTCCGATACCACGGCAATGGCCGTCGAGCTGGTGTTCCGGCAGGTCGCCGGACAGCAGGGTGTGCCGATGACGGTCACCAATATCGCCCCGACCGCCAGCGGCGATCCGACCGGGCAGGGTCTGTTCTTCCTACTGGTCGCGCTGAGCATCGGCTCCTACGGCAGCGTCGCCGCGATCGGTGCGGCCGGTGCCGGGCTGTCGATGCGGGTGCGCGCGCTGATCGGTCTGGTCACCTCGCTCGTCGTCAGTATCATCGGGATCGCCGTCGCCGCACCCGTTTTCCACATCATCGACCACGATTACGTGGCGATCTGGGCCATGGGCTGGCTGTACTCGGCGGGCATCATCACCGTCGGCATCGGCCTGCACACCTTCCTGAAGCGCTGGACCACCCTCGCGCTGATGGCGCTATTCGTGATGCTCAACTTCACCACCTCGGGCGGCATCTACCGCCCCGAGTTGCAGAGCGGCTTCTTCGGTTCACTGCACGCGTTCTGGAACGGCGCCGGTTTCGTGGAGGGTGCGCGCAGCCTGCTGTACTTCGACGGCGGAGCGGGTTTCGCCGGCCGGATCGCGAGTCTGTTCGGGTGGCTGGCCCTCGGTGCGGTGTTGCTGGTGGTGGCCGCCGGACACGAACGGCGCAACTCCCCTGCCCCGGCCGCCCCGGTGCGGTCGCGGCAACCGGGCGAGGCCGCAGCGGAGATGGAAGAAGCGGTCGGCGTCTGACGCTTGGGAACTCGTCTCGCGGATTACGTTGGACGCGACCCCGAATTTCGGGGTCGCGTCACAGCGCGGCCCGGCACCGAGTACGATAAACAGATCGCCGCTCTGGCACACAATTCCGCAAGACCTGATTTACATGTAACCGTGAGTTACATGTAAATACCTGCGCCCGAAACAACTCCGGACATACTGCGCAGTTGGTGTGGGCCGCACCGCATCGGTGCGCCGACCAAATCCGAGACGAGTACGGTATATCCGGCCGGACCGCGTAGACAGGGGCGAGGAAGCATCGGTGGAAAGTCGGGGCGCGATATGAATCAGCCGTACTCGCACTGGTATGCCCAGAATTCGCCCGACAACCTACCGCTGGCCGCCCGCTATCAATCCGCCGACCCGATCAATTGGAACGGCAGCCTCATCTATCCGATGTACACCGAACAGGTCGGGCCCGCACCGATCCTGGTCACCATGACGCTGCTGTCCGCGGCGCCGCCCGCGGGCCTGCGCGGGCACGGCATCGGACTGTCGGTGATCGATGGACATATCGGTATCGACGGCAGACTGCTCGCCGGTGTCGATGTGTGGAGCGACGCGCTCGCCGCGGGCGTCACCTTCGAGGTGATTCCCACCGACCCGGGCGCACTGTTCTCCCTTACTCCGGTGTGGGTGGATGGCTACGGCGCGCAGAAATCCTGGACCGGCAACTACGGCATCATCATCGAACAACCCCCGACCGGCCGACTCGTGCTCTGGTGCAGCGTCGGCGAGGGCCCACCGAACTTCGCCAACCTCGTGGTCGAAGTCGACACCGCCAATGTGCCCGCCGTATCCGCGCCACCAGCCTTCGCGCCACCGGCACCCCCGCCCCAGCCGATCCAACCGCCTGATCCGGTGCAGGCCCCCGCGAACTTTCCGTCGACGCCATCGCCTGAGCGTCAACAGGCCCAGTCCGCGGACATGCAGGCGACACAACCCCTCGAATCGCTCCGAATCCGATCCACCACCCCTGAGCCGGTTCGGTTCCCAGAGCCACAGCAGCCCGCCGCCTTGGACCCCCAATGGACCAGGCTCCCGCCACCGCAGCAAACAACCGCCAACCCGGCACTCGCTCAGTTCTCAGCGCCGCACCAGACGACAGCCGAGCAGCCTCGGAGGTCGGAGCCGCAGCAACTGGATCAACAGCAGCCCCCCGCCGGGTGGACCCGGCTCCCGGAGCCACCGCACACGGCAACCGCCGAGCCCGAGCGCACCCGGTCAGAGCAACAACAACGTCCGGCCGTGGAACCCACGTGGACGCCCTATCCACAGTCGGAGCACTCTGCACATCCCGCGCGGTCTCCGGTCCCAGAACCGCGGCGAACACCAGCCGCGGACCCCGGGCACACTGCACTACCAGCGCAACAGTTGGACCATCAGTCGTTCGCAGCCGCGGATCCTGAACGAACGCAGCCCTCCGAACCCCACCGAACGCCGTCTGCCGACTCCGCGCAGGATCGGTTCCTGGCGGCGTGGGTGCCCGGATCAGCGAGTGTGCGCGCCTCGGTCGCGCCGCCACAGCTCGACCGACAGCAGATCGAACCGCAGTCGGCCGAGGACGCGGACCTCGGATACCGTGGTGCGCTTTACGATCTCGGCGTCGCCATGTTCAGACGTGGTGAGGAGGAGCAGGCCTGCGGGCTCTGGGCGCAGGCGGCCGATGCCGGGCATGCGGGGGCGGCCTACGACCTCGGTGTGGTCCGGTTTCGCTGCGGCGAGGTCGGCGATGCCGAACACTGGTGGCGGGCCGCCGCCGACCGGCGGGAATCTCGTGCCATGGTCGGGCTCGCCGAACTTCTGCAGCGTCAGGGCAATCATGCCGAGGCCGAGGTGTGGCGCGCGTGCGCGGCGGAGGAGACTTCGCCGGAACCCGATCAATCGGTCAATTCCAGCTGAGCCGCACCCGCACCCACCGCGCGATCGGCAAACGTGAATGTGTCTGTCGGCGTGCCGTTTTGCCCCGAACGGTCGCAAGTGGGCTCTCATCGGTCCTGGTGCGCGAAATCTGTGCAGGGTCTGGGTATCGTCCACGTCCACGTGGTTTCACCGGGGGCCGGTGTCGTGATGGCGAGCGCCGCAGCATGGTTGGCGAGACGCTCGGGCAGCAGTTCCGGGTCACCACGGTCTGCTGCTGGGTCTGTTGCGGCATCGGCCTTTTCGTTCACCGTCACGACAAGATCGGCATCCAGCGTGGCCTGCAGGGCGATCTCTTCGGTCATTGCGCCGTGGCGGACGATCACCGACATCAGGTGTCGTACCGCGTCGTAGACGCCGACGGTGAGGGTTCCGTCGATCGTGTCCAGCGGCCCGGTGAAGGAAACCTCGGAGTGCGCTGCCAGCGTCTCGGCGGTCTCGCAGATCAGGTCCAGCAGCTGTGTCCGCAACCCGCCGTCCTCGGAGACGGGCTCGAGTTCGTTGATGGTGTACCGAATCTGGTCGATCACGGTGTCGAGTTCGGTGACCGCATCGTCGAGCCGATCGGCGATAACCGGTCGCCGGACCAGCGACCGTATCCCGCTCAGCTGCAGGCTGAGCGCGAACAGCCGATGAATCACGGTGCGATGCAATTCGATCGCTATCCGTTCGCGCTCGCCGGCGATCCGCACAGTCCGCAGGCGGGCTTCGGCGAGCCGGAGGTTCACCAGGTTGTCCACGCGCGCGTGAAGTTCGCTGAGCGTGAACGGTTTCGGCAGGTAGTCGTTGGCGCCGGCCTGCAGCAGCGCCAGCCGTGACTCGTCATCGGCGCGGGCGCTGAGTATCAGCACCGGCGTGTTCGCCAGCACCTGGTCGGCCCGCACCTCGGCGAGCAGCTGATCTCCGCTCAACAGCGGCATCATGATGTCGCAGATGATCAGGTCCGGACGGCACGACCGCGCCAGCTCCAGCCCGGACCGGCCGTCGGAGGCCGCCAGCGTCCGGTAGCGTCCCGACAATGCCTGCTGGATAACGGCGTTGAGGTCGGCGTTGTCTTCGACGACCACTACCACCGGCCTGGACGGCGCAGCGACCGAGGGCCGACCCGTCGGCGAATCAGCCGTGGTGGTCAGTTCCGCGATCGCCGCGACCGGATCGAGGGACTGCCGCTCCTGCTCAGCGTCCGGCGCCGCCGCCCGGACCGGAGTGCCTGCGGGCGCTGTCCGAGGCAGATCCACGACCACCATCGCCCCGCCCTCCGGCGCGTCGGTGATGGTGACCTCACCGCGGTGCAGTCGGACAAGATCGCGGACGATACTCAAACCAAGGCCGGTGCCGCCGACCCTGCGGGTGGGCCCGCCATCGATTTGCCGGAACCGGTCGAATGCGACCGACCGCTGCTGCACCGGTATGCCGGGCCCGCTGTCGGCGACCTCGATGATCACTCGATCATCTCGACCCGCTGACACCGAACAGCGCACCGTCCCGCCCGACTCGGTGAATTTGAACGCGTTGGACAGCAAATTCACCAGTATCCGCTGCAGGTGCTCGGGATCGAGGATGGCAGTGATCGACTGCCGGGCATCGACGGTGAATCCGACCCCGCGATCGACAGCCACGGATTCGAAGTAGGACGAGCTGAGCCGCGCCAGCTCGGCAACGTCGACGCGAACGTAATCGGGCTGGACTGCACCAGCCTCGAGTTTGGACGCGTCGAGCAAATTGTTGACTTGCCTGACCAACATCTGCGCATTGCGGATGATCAGCTCGAGGTCCGCGCGGCTCGAGTCGTCGTCGGCACTCGCGTCCAGCAGTTTCTGCGCGGGCGCAAGGATCAACATCAGCGGAGTGCGCAACTCATGGCTGACGTTGGCGAAGAACTGGCTTTTGAGTTCGTCGAGCTCCTTGCTGCGCGCGTACAGATCGGCCAGTTCGGCGTTGGCCTCCTTGAGCTGGCGGCTGGCCTCTGCCACGTCGTGCGCGCGGGCGAAGACCTCCTGTTCCATCTGCCGGGTCGTGGCGCGCAGGGCGGCGGCCTCCCGCTGCTGAGCCGCGTCGGAGGCCTCCAGTCGCATGAACTCGGTGACGTCCTCGACGCGGTGGATGATGTATTGCAGTTCGCCGGACGAGTCGATGACCGGGGAGTTGAACGGGCTCCAGAACCTCTCCTCGAACGTGCCGTCCGGACGGCGGATGTCGTAGCGCTGCACCGGCATCGCATCGGTGACCCGATCGCGCAGCACCCGCTCCAGCGACACCCGCAGGTTCCGTACTCCCTCGGCCTGGGCGTCCTCGGGGTTGTCCGGAAAGATCTCGAAGACGTCCCGCCCGAGAATCTGCGCGCGTTCGGTCATGGTCGCCCGCTCGTACGCGTCGGTCACCGCCACGACGCGCAGACGCGGATCGAGAACCAGAATCAGCCCCGGCGCCGATTCGAACAACCGACGGAAATCGACGTCGCTCACAACCGCACCACCACCTTTCCGTCCCGCTCCCCCGGCTGGCGGCACGCAGGCGTTGTCCCGCATCGACCAGAAAACCACCGCAGCACATCACCGATCACCACACGGCACCCAGCAACGGCGCCTGTCGATCACCTCAGATAGGCGAACGGCGTCGGCCCGCACCACACAGCGCGGTCGGCACGAGCAAACACGCGATCATTTCGCGTTTCCCCAGCCTAATGTGCCCTTTACGCCTACGTCCACATCTCACAGCAACAACCCCGCCCGGCCTGCGACACGATATCCGGACTCCCTTGTCGAATTCGCCCTGATTTTCGTGCAGCCACGCGAGTGCGAACTACGCCACTCGGTCATCGTGGTCGGTAAGACTTGATAAATCGTTCGCGGATTGTGAGCGGGTGCCTTAGGTTGGCCGGTATGGGAGGCAGTCCTGGCTCGAACGGAGCGTGCGTGGTCGGCGCGTACTACGTGCGGCTGCGCGCGGAGGCCTGGATTCTGCCGGTGCACTCCGTTCCCATCACCCGATCGATCTGATCGAGGTTCTCGCGTCCGGTCGCTGAGCGACCGCGCTGCGCCCTGATGGGTTGCGCCCCAGCTTGGGGCATGTTCCGGCATGGGTCCGGGCGAATCACACATTCCTGATTCGACCACTCCGTTCGGAGGACACCCATGTCCCGCAATCGTTCGCTGCCGCGCGCCCGCGATACCCGCATTCGCACCGGCAGCACCCGAAAACAACTGTCGCAGAACTTTCTCACCGATACCGGCGTTGCCGGCATGCTGGTGCGTTCAGCCGGTATTCGCGCCGAGGACCTCGTTGTGGAGATCGGCCCCGGCGATGGCATGCTGACCCGGCATCTGCTGGCAACCGCGCGACAGATTCTGGCCTATGAAAAGGACGGCCACTACGTCGCGCGACTCCGCAGGCGATACTCCGACGAGCACCGAATTCGCATACACCACGCGGATATTCGCGACATCACCCCACCGTGCCGGCCGTTCGTCGTCATCGCGAATATCCCCTTCGCCGCAACCACCGATATCGTCCGCTGGTGTCTCGCGGCGCCCCAGCTCACCGCCGCGACCCTGCTGACCCAGCGGGAATTCGCCCGCAAACACACCGGCGACTACGGCCGCTGGACCAAGCTCACCGTAACCCAATGGCCCGCCATGACAATGACATTGGGCACCCTGGTAGACCGACGCCATTTCCATCCGATGCCCCGGGTCGACGCCGCCGTCTTGCGTCTGAACAGACGACGACAGCCCTTACTCGACCCCAACGCTCTGCGCGACTACCACCGTCTCGTCGAACTCGGCTTCACCGGCGTCGGCGGATCCCTCGCGGCCTCACTTCGCCGCGCCTTTCCAATTCACCAAGTACGCAAAGCGTGCGCCACCGCCACGATCGCCCTCGACGAACCGGTCGGCCTGGTCTCCCCCGACCGCTGGCTCACCCTCTACCGGGCATTGAGCTAGCAAATCACTTGCCCAACTGAGCCGCCACCGAGGTATCGGCGGGGATACGATGCGCAGATGGCGCACCCCGCTCCGCCGGTACCGGGGGCGACGGCCGCTCCGGACCGATCGCCGGGTGGTTCGCGCGGCAACGGGGTCGCCGAGGTCGATTCAATATCAGCTTCAGTGGCAATGTCTCCGGCGACAGCCCCGTCGCCTACTTCGGCGGCTCACTGGCCTACATGTCGCCGGAGCAGCTCGCGGCCCTACACCCGGACAAGTCGACCACCGCCGCCGACCTCGACACCCGCAGCGATCTCTACGCGCTCGCCGTCATGCTGTGGGAATTGCTCACCGGCAGTAAACCTTTCGACGACGAGACGGTGACCGGCGGCGACCGCACGGCATCTGCTTCCTCATCGGATTCATCGTCACGAACGTGCTGCTCGCCAACCTCTGGTCGATCTCGCGCGGACTACACAAGGGCAAGTCCTATGACGCGCCGACGCTGGCTCGGGCGCGCACCGACACCCTGCAACTCGGTCGCCGAAATGTGCTGACCTGCTTCGCTCTATGGGTCGTGGCCGGTGTCGTCGTCCCGGTCTCGGTGCAGGTTTCCGGCAACCAGCTCAGCGCCGAGGCCTACGTGCACTTCTTCATCACCCAGATCGTCTGCGGCGCCATTGCGATGGCCTACCCGTATTTCCTGGTCAGCTTCTACGCGGTGCGCTGCATCTACCCGATATTCCTGCCGCATGGCGGACTCGGCGCCGAGGACGCCGGGCAGCTGCGGCAACTCGACCGTCGCAGCACCTATTTTCTGGCCATCGCCGCGGCCGTCCCGCTGCTCGGCGTCGCGGGCGCGACCTTCATTCCCGCCGCGGGTATTCCGGCCGTCATCGTGGCGCTGCGCGTGCTCTGTGTCGGAAGTGCGCTGGCCTTCGTCGCCATCTACTGGTTGTTCCGGATGCTCGAGCAGGATCTCGCCGCGTTGGGCCGCATCGTCGCCCGCTGAACCGCGTCACCCGGGTTGGATCAGCGTGCGTTTGAGGATCTTGCCGGTCGCGTTGCGCGGCAGCGCATCCAGGAAGGTGACATCGCGCGGCACCGAGAACCGGCTCAGGCGGTGGCGAATGTAGTTGCACACCATATCCCGGTCCAAGCCGAACCCTTCCCTGGTCACCACGAACGCCGCCAGCCGCTGGCCGTATTCCGGATCCGGCACACCGACGACCGCGACCTCACTGACCTGCGGCAGATACGACAGCGCCTCCTCCACCGGCCGCGGAAAGACGTTCTCACCACCGGAGATGATCATCTCGTCATCGCGGCCCGCGACGAACAGCCGCCCCTCGACATCGAGATAACCGAGGTCGCCGGTGTCGAGCATGCCCCCGGATTCGGTCGGCGGCGTGGCATCGGTATAGCCGTCGAAGAGCATATGGTTGCTGACGAAGATCCGCCCGGTCACCCCGCGCGGCACTGGACGCAGATCCTGGTCCAGCACAGCGAGTTTGGTGCCCAGCGGCGGCCGCCCCGCGGTGGTCGGCGCGGCCCGCAGATCCACCGGATCGGCGATGGTCGCCCAGGACACCTCGGTGGAACCGTAGACGTTGTAGAGGATGTCGCCGTAGGTGTCGAGGAACCGCTGCACCGTGGTGCCCGCCAGCGGTGCACCGCAACTGGCCACCACCCGCAGGCTCGAGGTGTCGTAGCGATCGCGAATATGGGTGGGCAGCTCCAGGATTCGATGCACCATCAGCGGCACCACGATCAGTGTGGTGACCTTGTGCCGGTCGATCAGGCGCAGGCAGTCCTCGGCATCGAAGCGCTCCGGCAGCACCACGCCGGCCCGAATCGCGGTGCTGATCTGCAGTGCGGCCAGACCCCAGGTGTGGAACAGCGGGGACGGGATGAGCATCGTCTCGTCCATCCGCATCGGGATCCGCGACAGCAGCGCGGCGACCGTATGGAAACCCTTGGGCTGCGGGCGTTGCGCGCTCTTGGGCGTTCCGCTGGTTCCGGAGGTGAGCACGATCAGCTTGCCCGGTTGCGCCGGCTTGGTGAACGTCGGCGCGTCGAGCGCGATGAGATCGTCGACCGTATTGCGCTGCGCGGCGCTGATCCGTCCGGTCGAGAAGCGCGGTACCTCCGCGGCGATGTAGTGGATGAGCGGCTCGAATTCATCATCGAGGAAGACCGCCGAGAGCCCGTGCCGGTCCGCGACATCCTCGATCTGCCGCGCCGAGAGCCCGGTATTCAGCAGTACCGTGTCGACGCCGAGTTTGCCCGTGGCGACCATGCATTCGACCATCGCCACCCGATTGCGCGACAGCAGCCCAACCTTGTCGCGCGCACCGATCCCGAACATCGCCAACGCCGAGGCCAGCCGGTGTGAGCGTGCGTGGATATCGGCGAAACTGTAGGCCGCGTACTCGTCGGCGAGCGCGAGCCGTTTCGGTGAATGCCCGGCGGCGGCCGCGTAGCCACCAGCCAGCGTGAAACCCCATTTCGCCAGGCCGCCCATCTGTTTGAACGCACGGTCGGGCCGGTAGGTGCGTAACACACCGGTCGTCATCATCTGCTTGAGAGTGCCCACTTGATGGCCGACCGTGGAGTCCTCACCGTTGACGAGCACCGATGTCGGCGCGCCGTTGATGGCGTCGGCGACACGGTCGAGTGCGGCGTGGGTCCAGGTGACCACGTCGGCATTGTCGTATTCGGCGATGGCGGAATGGATCCGGCCGGCACCGAAATAGGTGACCGTGACCCGGGTCCGGTCGGCTTCGGCGGCGCCGCGCAACCGCACAGTGACGAAGCTGCCCAGGCCGGGGCATTGCAGTTCGAAGGTCTCCGTCTCTTTGCCGACGACCAGCCGGATGGGCGGAGCGGTGATGGATATCGCCGCCGAGCCACCGCGGAACAGCAGAACGGGGTGTATGTCCGATGTCTCGGCTCGTTCGCATACACCGATTCCCGGGAACATCCGGGCGTATGTCTGCGGGTCCATGAGCAGATCCCACAGGGGTTTGCGTGCGACTTCGAACTCCGCATCGACATTGATGACGTCGGTAACCAACTGCATGCATTTCTCGTGGGCCGAATCAAGGTGACCGAGACGGCGCTGTTACGCATTTGTACCCAGCAGTAACACATAGGTCAAGTGCCCGTCGCTTGCCGGAGGATTGCCGGACATCCATTGCTCGCGAACAGATTCCCGCAGGCCATGGCTGCCTGCACAATGTGATCTAGCACCCTTCGTGCACCGTCATTGCGCAAAGCTTGGGAAACGGGGAGCACCTATGACCGCCAGAGCAGACCTCGAACACGAATTGGGCGGCCCGGTGGCGGCCCTCGATCAGCTCTCCGATACGGAGGCCGCCGACCTGCTGAGTATGTTCCGCGACGCGCGCGCCGCCGAGACGGCCGGGCTCACCGCGGCGGTCGACAGGTTGGTCGGTGCACTGCCATGGCCGTTGCGCACGGCGGCCAAGAAAGTCATGTTCGGGAATCGGCTCGGATGACGAACTCAGCGTCGCGAAGCGACTCGATGGAACGTGGTGGCCGGGAGCCGGGTCGGCCCGACCTCGTGACCAGGGCACAGTTGATTCTGCTTGCCCGCACACTGCATGTTCCCGCAGAACGCCTGACACATTTGAACAGGCTCGGCGCCGCGCAATTGCACGACCTGCAACAGCGCATGGCGCGCGTCATCTTCGACGAGCACGCCGCGACCTTCAAACGGCTCAGCATGCTGGTGCCGATCATCCCGCTGAGCATTTCGATACCGCTGGTGCAGCGGATCGTGCCACCGATGATGGGCGGACGTGCGGCGGGTGCGGTCGGCGTCGTTCATCCCAAAAAGGCCGCGGAAGCCGTCGGGATGCTGAATCCGAAGTATGCCGCCGATTGCGCGCCGCATATCGACCCGCACACCGTCGGCCAACTCGCCGTTGTCGCGCCGCCCGAACCGATCGTGCGGATCGCCAACGAACTGATGCGCCGCAAGGACTACGTCACCATAGGACCCCTGCTCGCCTATGCCACCACGCCGCTCATCCGCGCCATCGAGGCGGGCGTCCCGGATGACGCCGGGCTGATCATGTCGGCGGCCTACGCCTACTCCGCCCCGAATATCAGCGCGATCGTGCGCCAGCTGCTGACCGGCCCGCTGGACCGGATACCGGGCATCCTGGAAACGATCCTGGCCGGTTCGACCGAGCTGCGGCTCGCGGCGATATCGGCCTTCGCCCGCTGCGACGAGGATGTGATCGAAGCACTCGGCGACGTGCTGTTCGAGATCGGTGCGCCCGAAGCCGTCACCGATCTCGCCACCACCCTCATCGCGGACGGCGCGATCGACGACATGCTCCGCTTCACCGCGGCACTGAGCCCATCGGCTCTGGACACCCTGGCCGCGAATCCGATCACCGCCGACCGGGCGGCGATGTCGGCACTGGTCGCCGCTGTCGCGTATGTCACCGACCCCGTGCTCTGGCGCGGCCTGCTCGCGCTGGTCGAGCGCACCGACGTCGAGGTGCGACGCCGAACCAGCGCCCAGCTGATCGAATTGCCCGAACCGACGCTGGCCGCACTCCCGCTGATCGCGACCAAGGGCCGTCTGTGGTCGCCCCTGCTGCGGGTGCTCGCCGCGACCGACGCCGACACCCAGGTCCGTCTCGGCGAGCTCTGGGCCAAGCTGCCCGCCGAGGAGCGCACCGATATCGAACGCCACGCCCGCGACCTCGGCCTGTTCACCCAGCTCGCATCGCTCACCGTCACGCTGGACATCTACGGCTGAGACCTGGTGCCCGCGTGCATGTTTGCAGTCCATGCACGCGGGCAGACCGCGCTAAACCGCAGTGAAATCCCGGCTGGCGATATACGTCGGGCGCGGGGCCGGGGCGGCGAAGGGCTCCACCAAGGCGTTCTCGACGCTGTTGAACACCAGGAAGATATTCGAGCGCGGGAACGGGGTGATGTTGTTCGACGAGCCGTGCATGATGTTCGAATCGAACAGCAGGGCCGAACCGGCATTGCCGGTGAACTGGGTGATGCCGTACCGGTTTGCCAGCGCCGAGATATCGGCGTTGGTCGGTACGCCGATCTCCTGCTCCTGCAACGACTCCCGGTAATGCTCGGCTGGGGTGCTGCCGGTGCACGGCACGAAGGTGCGGTGCGAACCGGGCATCACCATCAGGCTGCCGTTGATCGGGTAGTTGTTGGTCAGGGCGATCGACAGGCTGACCGCGCGCGGCGCCGGCATGCCGTCCTCGGCGTGCCAGGTCTCGAAATCCGAATGCCAGTAGAAGCCGGTCCCACGGAAGCCGGGCATGTAGTTGACCCGGCTCTGGTGGATGTAGACCTCGGATCCGAGCACCTGCCTGGCCATCCCGGCGACCCGGGATTCGCGCACCAACTCGGCGATCGCGGCGCTGAGCCGGTGCACCTCGAAGACCGAGCGCACCCGGTTCGAGGACTTCTCCACGATCACCCGGTCGTCGCCCAGCAGTGCCGGATCACCGGCGAGACGGTCGATTTCGGCGCTGAACTCCGCGACCTCGGCCGGTGTCAGCAGTTGGTCGACGATCCCGAAGCCATTGGCGTCGAAGGACGATAGCTGCTCGGAGTCGGTCGAACCCCACACCGTCGGATCGGTCCGGTCCAGATGTGGCCCCGCCACGTGCAGGCGGGTCGGGTAGCGATCGCTGGTCTGCACCAACGTCATTGCGCCTCCTTTCAGCTGACCTGGGCCGCGACGAGCGGATAGACGCCGTCGCTGTCGTGGACCTCCTGCCCGGTGACCGGCGGGTTGAACACACACATCATCCGCATATCGGTGCGCACCTCGAGGCGATGGCGTTCGTGGTCATCGAGCAGGTACATCGAGCCGGGCGCCAGTTCGTAGGTGACGCCGGTGTTCAGATCCGTCAGCGTCCCTTCGCCCTCGATGAGCCAGACCGCCTCCACGTGATACCGGTAGTGGAACTCGTGCACGGTCCCAGCCTCGATGGTGGTCTCGTGGAAGGAGAATCCGACGCCGTCGCCGCCGAGGATGATGCGCTTACTGCGCCAGCCCTGGCCCGCGACATCGCGTTCGGTGTCGGTGATCTCCGCGGTATTGCGCACGATCATCTCAGCTCTCCTGTCCGCAGACGGTGCCGACCGCGCCGGTCAGCAACCGCAGGCCGTGCTCGACCTCTTCATCGCTGACCGTCAACGGCGGCAACAATTTCACTACTTCGTCCAGTGAGCCGGAGGTCTCCACCAGCAGGCCGCGCTCGAAGGCGACCTGGCAGACCTTGCTGGCCTGCGAGGGATCGTCGAAGACCACACCGTGCACCAGTCCGCGACCCCGCGTCGAAATACCCGGGAAGTACTCGGTCAACTGCGTCAGCGCCGCGCCGATCCGCTGGCCCTTCGCCTCGGTCGAGGCCTGCAGCGTGCCGTCGGACCAGAAGTGTTCCAGCGCGACCTGTGCGGTGATGAAGGCCGGGTTGTTCCCGCGGAAGGTGCCGTTGTGCTCACCCGGCGCCCACTGGTCGAGCTCCGGCTTGAACAACACCAGCGCCATCGGCAACCCGTACCCACCGATCGACTTCGACAGCGTCACGATATCGGGAGTGATGCCCGCGACCTCGAAGGAGAAGAACGGCCCGGTCCGGCCGCAGCCCATCTGCACATCATCGACGATCAGCAGAATGCCACGCGCCGTGCACAATTCGGACAGATGCCGCAACCACTCCGGGCGCGCGATATTGACGCCGCCCTCACCCTGCACCGTCTCCACGATCACGGCGGCAGGCCGGTCGAAGCCCGAGGAGGTGTCGTCGAGCACCCGCTCCATCCATTGGAAGTCGGCGGTGGTGTTGTCGAAGTAGCCGTCATAGGGCATATGCGCGGCATGCACCAGCGGCACACCGGCACCCGCGCGCTTGGCGGCGTTGCCGGTCACCGACAGTGCGCCGAGTGACATGCCGTGGAAGGCATTGGTGAAGCTGATGATGGTCTCGCGCCCGGTGACCTTGCGGGCCAGTTTCAGTGCGGCCTCGACGGCATTGGCGCCGGTCGGGCCGGGGAACTGGACCTTGTACTCCAGGCCGCGCGGCGCGAAGACGGTGTCGCGCAGCGTTTCCAGCAACCGCCGCTTGGCGACGGTCGACATATCGAGGCCGTGCGTGATGCCGTCACCGGCGATGTACTCCAGCAGCGGCTGCTTGAGCACCGGATTGTTGTGGCCGTAGTTCAGCGCACCAGCACCGGCGAAGAAGTCGAGGTACTCCTTCCCGTCCTCGGCACGCAGCCAGGTGCCGGATGCGGTGGTGAACACCGTCGGCCAGGCACGGCAGTAGCCGCGGACATTGGATTCCAGTTCCTCGAAAATGGTCGTCTCGACGGTAGTCAACGGCGAACCTCCTGCTTTCGGGCGGTGGGGGCGATCAGATAGAGGTCTTCGGCAGCGTGGCTGTCCGGGAAGTGATCGGGTTCAAATAGGGGTTGCTTGGTCATATGCGCCGAACGGCGGCGCGCGACGGCGGCGAACATCGCGACCGACGCCGGATTGTCCGGTGCGATAGTCGTCTCCAACGCCGAAACCCCGGCGTCGGCGGCGGTGTCGAGCAGGGTGTCCAGCAGCGCGGCACCGATACCGCGTCCCCGCTGCTCGTGCTCGACCGCGACCTGCCACACGAAGACCGTCTCCGGTGCCTGCGGGCGCAGGTAGCCGATCACGAATCCGACGACCCGTCCGCCCAGTTCGGCGACCACCGAGGTACTCGCGAAATCGCGACACCACAGCAGATAGGCGTAGCTGGAGTTGGTATCGAGAACCCGCGAATTCTTGGCGACACGCCAGATCTGGGCCGCGTCGCCTACTCGTGGCGGCCGCAGCACCGGCCGCTCGTGTGCCGAAATCGGCACGGCCGCAGGGTATTCGGTGACCGATGGATCGGCATTCGTGGTGGACAAGGTGTGCAGTGACATACATCTCCCTGGTCGGGTCTGCAGTACTTATCCAGGCTTACGAAGCTACTTTGAGGTGAACCAGTCGATCTCTTTGCGGTTGTGTTACGAAAAGATCACAACTGCAGGCTAGGTCACACTTTTTGATGTTTCAGCGCTGCAGATCGAGCCGATACCCAAGGCCGCGCACGGTAACCACGATGTGCGGATCCGAGGCATCACGCTCGATTTTGGTGCGCAGGCGACGCATATGCACGTCGACGATCCGCTCATCGCCGAAAAAGCCGTCGTCCCAAACTCTTTCGAGCAACACCGTGCGGCTGAGCACCCGGCCGGGTGATTCGGCGAGTTCGCAGAGCAATTTGAATTCGGTGATGGTGAGCCGGATTTCGTCCTCGCCGCGGCGCACGGCGCCGCCGTCACGATCCAGGATCAGTGGCGTGTCGGGGTGCGCGTCGAGCACGGCCTCTCGAGGTGTCTCCCGCTCCATGGTGAGGCGCGCGCGCCGGCGCAGCGCGCGCATGCGGGCGGAGATCTCCTTGATCTCGAACGGCTTGGTGACGTAATCGTCGGCGCCCGCCTCCAGCGCGGCCACCACATCGTGGGTGTCGTCGCGCGAGCTGACCACGATGATCGGGACGTCGTGGTCGCGGCGGATCTCCCGGATGCAGTCGAACCCGTCCATATCGCCGAGCATCAGCTCGACGATCATCACATCGGGGGCGTCGTTGTTGCGCAGATACGTGAGCGCGTCCTCGGCCTCGTGGGCTTCGGCAACGTCGTAACCCTCGTCTTCCATGGCCGAGCGCAGTGCGCCCCGCACCACTTCATCGTCGTCAACGATCATCAGGTTTGCGGTCAAGCCCTCATCCCTTGCAGACACGCGGACGCGCGACGCGGAGACTCGCGTACCCATAACCGACGCGACAGTCCGCCTTGGAGCACCTTTGCCAACTGACGGAATACCCCGATCAACTGTTCGGTAAACGGCTGGTCACGGTCCGTCGGTCGGCGTCCGGCTACTCCACCCTGGTGCGCACACCCGTTTTGCGCAAATTGCATATGACGGCGGTCACAGTTTGCTGCGCTCACCAATCATCGCGCTGAGACTGTTCGAGCCGGTTGAAATTGCTCGGCCCGCCGTTGGCACTGCGCTCCTGATATCGGAAGCTCAGCCGACGTGCGTCGAAGGTGGCGAACCATTCGTCCCAGCCGACCGCACGCAGTACCGCGCCGCCATAGCCGGGGAAGTCGAACCGCAGCACGCCGAGGCGACCGTTGTATTCGCTGCCGGGCATGGTGGCCGGACGTGCGCCGCGCTGCTCCGCCCAGCGCCGGATCACGTCATGATTGCGGGTGACCAGAATGCGGCCGGCCTGTTGCGCCCCCTCGACGCGGGAAGTGGATTCCAGCGGACCTTTCAGCGACCTCGAAGCCCCCGGTCCGATGTACGGATCTCGGGTGCCCGGTCGTCGCTGATCGTTCATGACGACCTCCTTGCGCGTCGGCATCGGTTATCCGGTTGCCCTTCGCGTACCCGCGCGTTGCGTCGGGCAAACAGTGGATCCGATCACAGCGAAACACATTGGGCGACAACCTATTCCCCGAACCGGTCAATCGCGCAGCGCTTGGTCACGCAACTTCGCGAGCGTTCTGGACAGTATGCGGGAGATGTGCATCTGCGAGACGCCGAGTTGCTCGGCGATCTGCGACTGGGTCTTGGACTCGAAGAAGCGCATGATCAGGACCTGTTTTTCGCGCTCGGGCAGCTCTTCGATCAGCGGTTGGACCGCCAGGTAATCCTCGACGTACCGGTAGTGCGACTCCTCCACGCCGAGGCTGTCCAGCAGCGGCAGCGGCGCGTTCTCGATATCATCGCCGGCCACCGCGTCGAGTGAGCTGGACTGGTAGGCATTGCCCGCGATCAGCGCCTGGGTGACCTCGACGAGGTCCACCCGCAGCTCCTCGGCGATCTCGCGTGCCCTGGGTATGCGGCCCAGTTGCTGGGACAACGCCTCGATGGTGGGGCCGAGGCTGAGCTGGATCTCCTTGGTGCGCCGGGGCACCCGCACAGCCCAGGTGTTGTCCCGGAAATGCCTGCGGACCTCGCCCATGATGGTCGGCACCGCGAAGGACAAGAACGAGGAACCGTGCGTGATGTCGAACCGGTCCGCGGCCTGCACCAGGCCCAAGCGGGCCACCTGCAGCAGATCGTCGAAATTCTCGCCGCGTCCGGAGAACTTGCGCGCGATGTGCTCGGCCAGCGGTAGGCACCGGCCGATCAGCTCCTCCCGCAACGGTCCTCGACGGGGGTCGGTCGAATCCAGGGCGGCGATCTTCTCGAACAGCGGCTCGATATTGTCGTAGCTGTCGCCGCGTGATCTCGACTCAGCCGCCATCGGCACCACCTCGCGCCCAAGCGAAGTCGACGACGGTCGGATATCCGGAGACCGCACTGTCGAACGGCTCCTGTACCGCCGCGATCGATTGCGTCAGTGTGCGCACGATATGCCAGCCGAATCCGGCTTGACCCACTACTGTTTCAGACACTGCCGCCGAGGCGACGCGCACGAACATTTCGTTCTCGTTGTAGGTGAATTCACAATCCAGTGTCGAACCCGGTACGGCGTCCAGGATCAGCGAGGTCGCCACCTCGTCGAGTGCGAGCCGGATGTCGACGACCTCGTCGATCGCGAAATCCGCGATCAGGGCTACGGTTTCGGCGAGTGCGCGCAGCATTGTCAGCTGCTCGAGCTCGGCGGGTACTCGTACCCCGATCGTCGTCGTCCGCTCCACAGCGGACTGGGAAGTCGACTCCCCCATACCCATCACCACCTATTCCTCCGAGCCGACCGGAACGTGCCTTCGGGTCGGGGACCACTCGCGACTTACCCGGCCGATCACGATCGAAACATCGGGGCAGCGGATCAGTCGGCGTCGATCCGTTCATGCGCAGTCAACAGCAGATGGTCGAATTTCGTGCGCAGATCGCCCACCGAATGGGTCAGTGAGTTCAGATCGGCGACCAACCGCTCGGACAAGGTCCGCAGCTTGACATTGGTCTCCTGGGAGCGCCAGCTCAGCACCCGGAACGCCTGTTCGGCGCTGATGCCGTAGACCAGCATCAGCGCGCCCTTCGCCTGCTCGATCACTGCCCGCGCCGCATAGAGCTCGGGCAGCGCGTCGTCGAGGGTCTCCTGCTGACGTTCGGCCAGCGCGTCGGTGACGTCGATGTAGTAGCCGCAGGTGCCGATCACCGTATCGGTCTCGTCGACAAGGCGATCGGCGACCACGATCACGTGATGTACATCGCCCGCGGTGTCGATGATGCGGTGGCGACTCGAGAACGGGTCCGCGTTCTCGATGGACTTGGCCAACGCGTTGGCCACTTGCGCCCGATCCTCAGGATGTTTGTGCGAGAGCAGCAGCTCGGTGGTCGGCGACACTGTCCCCGGCTCGTAACCGTGCAGCGCCGCGACCTCGTCGGACCACTCCCACCGCTGATCGGCGAACCGGAACTGGAAGGTGCCGACACTCTGCGGCTTACCCATGCCGATGACCCGACCCAACGCCAGCGCGTCCTCGGGTGAAACCGACCCACTCTCTCTCACAGCGCAAGTATGAGGCGTGACCGTGCGCGATGCCCGGATATCGGCTACACCAGGGATTAAGGCCATATCGCTGGTGTGCCGTGTCTTCGGATTCGGTTCAACCGTCCGCGTCGCTCGCCCTGCGCCAGCGCCACGGTGCGATCACCCGGGCCACCGCGAACACCGACGCTCACAAGTGGCGCATACCCGCGTTTTCCGGGCATACACTCCGCCCCCGATTGATCCGGCCGATGCCGGGTATGCGCCCAATGCCCCATGTTCAACGGTTCGACCCCAAAAGGAGGCGGCATGGCTGCTGCCCCCGACGGGCTTCTACTGCCACCCGGCGCGGGGCAACGACTGCAGACCATGACACTGAAGGGTCGAACGCGGCCACCACCAATTCAGTTGCGCCCCACACAAACACAACATGACCACGCGGTGGCCACCCCACTTCCAGCGCCGCGACCAGCAGCATCAACGATCATGAAGTCCGGCTGGAGTATTAGCACGACAGTTGTATTTCGTTGTGTCACAGTCGTTGTCGATGGTATCTGGTTTGTCGGACGCGGGTTTGGTGGCGTCGGCGCCAGCGGGAGGCGGCGAGTGCGTGGGTGAGGGTGCGGGCTGGGTGGAGCACTATCGCCAGGAGACGGCGGATTTCGGCGACTGTGATCGGGCCCAGCCCGCGTGGGCTTTTGGGTCGGTGGCGGCGGTGACTGCGAGGAAGGCGTGGGCGAGCATGGCCAGGGTGATGTGGCGGTACCAGGGGTCCCATCGGCGTACCTGGTAGTGGTCGAGGCCGCATTGGTCTTTGGCGGCTTGGAAGCATTCCTCGATCGCCCACCGGGCTCCAGCGACAGCGACGATCTGCTCACGAGTCACGGTGTCGGGGTGAAAGCACAGGTAGTAGGCAATATCGGTGGAGTCCTCGACCGATCGGCGGGCGAGTAGGGTGCGCACGAACCCGGCCGGGAGGTCACCGAAGCCGGGCAGGGTGGCCCACGCGAAGTCGTAGACGCGCTCGCCTCGAACCCCAGGTCCGCACGAAACCCGGTGCCATGCCTCGGCGGGAGCACGGCCGATGAGAGTGTCGACCCGACGACGCCCGTCGATATCGGTGACGGTCTGTTTGACCGGCACCTCGAGGACATAGGACATCCGACGAGCCTCCAGGAATGCCCGGAACTTCCCGTCACGGCCGTAGGCGGAGTCAGCGGCCACCCACCCCGCGACCACCCCGGCCCTCAGTGTCCGCTCGATCATGGCCTCGGCCAGTCGCGGCTTGGTCAAAACACCTTCACTGCAACGCTTTTCGGGTATTCCCGCTTCGCTACAGCGGTCTCGGTCGCTGATCCATGATTCGGGTATATACAGCTCCCGGTCGATCAACGCACGCCCAGCGCGGCCGGAGTAGGCCAAAAACACCCCCAACTGACTGTTCTCCACCCTGCCCGCGGTGCCGGAATACTGGCGTTGAACCCCGGCCGACTTCGTGCCCTTCTTGACGAACCCGGTCTCATCCGGCACCAGGACACCGTCCGGGCAGGCCAATGACTCGGCCACATACGAGCGCACATGATCACGCAGATCATCAGCACTCCACCTGGACCTGTTCAGGAAATGCTGCAAACCGTCCGGCTCCACCACGCCGGCGGCATCGGCCAACTGCCAGGAGTTCTTGCGCTCCACCGGCGCCAACAACCCCGTCAGATACGCCCGCGCCCACCGCCGCGGCTCAGTCCGATAGAACACCCCCGCTACCCGCGCGAACACCTCATCGAAACCCACTCGCCAAGCCGAAACATCCTCGGCCACAACATCATCCAGCACCCGCGCCAAACTACCCCAGAACCAACTCGCTTGCAGCACAACGAAATACAACTGTCGTGTTAGAATGGCGATGTGCAGCGCGCTGCAGTGACCGATCCTTCGCGTGTCGTGGTTCTAGGGTCCGGGTTTGCGGGTCTGTGGGCGGCGCTCGCGGCGGCCCGGCGGCTTGACGAACTCGGTGCAGCGGCCGGAACCGTCGATGTCACGATGATCAGTTCCACGCCGTACCACGACATCCGCGTGCGCGACTATGAGACCGATCTGAGCACATCCCGCATCCCGCTCAGCGCTCTTCTCGATCCAGTCGGAATCGAGCACATCATCGGTGAAGTGACGGCGATCGATGCTCTGGCGCGGGTCGTGGAATCCACCGCGGGCGCTCACGGCTACGACCGGCTGGTGCTCGCGTTGGGCAGCCAGGTGGTCAAGCCCGATATCCCTGGCCTGCGGGAGTTCGGTTTCGATATCGACACCCATGATGCAGCGACCAGACTGCAAGCCCACCTGCGCCGGCTTGCCGAGGGCCCCGCTGACCCGGCGGCCGCGACAGTAGTCGTCGTCGGGGCAGGTTTGACGGGGATCGAAGAGGCGACTGGGCTGCCCGCGATGCTCGCCGACGCCTTTGCCGCGCGTGCCGTCGTACCGCGGGTCATCCTGATCGACCGCAACCCGTTGGTCGGCTCGGATATGGGCGCATCGGCGCGACCGGTCATCGAGGCGGCGCTGGCCGACACCGGGATCGAGACCAAGTTGGGCGTCGGGGTCCTCGCCATCGACGAGCGCGGCGTGAGGCTCTCCTCGGGTGAAGTGGTGACCGCCGCCACCGTCGTCTGGTGTGCCGGCATGCGGGCCAACCCGCTGACCGCAGACTTCGGGGTCGACCGTGACCGGCTGGGTCGACTCCCCGTCGACGATTATCTGCGGGTCTGCGGTGTGTCCGGGGTATTCGCCGCCGGTGACGTCGCCGCCGCAAAAATGGACGACGAGCACATGTCGGTGATGTCCTGCCAGCACAGCCGCCCGATGGGCCGATGGGCCGGCTACAACGTCATCGGCGATCTTCTGGGCAAGCCCGTGAAGCCGTTGCGGATCCCTTGGTATGTAACGGTTCTCGATCTGGGACCGGCAGGCGCGGTCTATACCGAGGGCTGGGACCGCCACGTGGTCTCGTGCGGCGAGGAGGCTAAAAACACCAAACGCGCCATCAACACCCGGCGTATCTATCCTCCGTTGAGCCGCGACCGCGACGCATTGCTGGCCGCCGCCGCGTCCGAACTGCAGGCCGCGCCCGAGCACGGACCCGAGTCCGCCCATCGACTACCAATCGCGCTGACGGATACATAATCCGATAGAAGAGGCAACGATCTCGGTGGTGACGGGTGCCTTCCGCGCAGCACGTGTCCCGCCCCGCGCTCGACAACTGCAGTCGAGTGCCGAGAGGCGATTCCTGGGCGGTCGGCCACCGTATGGGTGCCGGTTGGCAGGTGGTGGCCCGCATCCGAATAGCTGAATAGCGAAAAGGTGTGGCGCCATCCTCGCAGGGGAGATAATTGATCGAGACCAGGTACAGGTGGGCCGGGCAGAAATAGGGCAGCAAACACCCCGGAGAGGGTGTCGGCCAGATGCTTTTGCCGACTGTCTTTCGATGAACTACGCCGTCAGTGCCGACCGGGAGCACTAGGGGCCTGAACCCACCGCGTGGACCGAACCCGACTGGTGTTCTGGGTAGCCGAAACCCCGCCGCCGTTCTCGAGCGACCGCAGGCTCAGGAGGTGCCATCACTATCGAAGAACACAGCGCGCTCCCACGAGAAGGGGGTACGCGGGTACCCCGCCATCGCAGGGCACCGCGGTGACGGTGCCGCGCAATCGCTTCACGCTCGAAGGACATCCCCGCCAAAGCAAAGGAGCAATCATGTCCACCATTCACTTCAAGGAGACGACGAACTCGACGCCCGAGCAGTTTGTCGCGGCGCTGACCGACTTCGGGCCTGGCCGCGCACAGCTGTTCGGCAACAGCACCGACGAATACCTCGAGGTACACGCCCGGGGCCCCGGCGAGGCCGACGTAACGGAGGGTTCGCGCGGCATCTGGGAACGCCTGCACTACGACTGGTCGGACCCCAATCGCGTCGTCATGACGACCACCGACTCCAACACGTGGGGCGGCCACTCGGGCCACACATACACCTTTACTCGCCGGCCCGACGGGACGACCGATGTGGATGTTGTCGTGGTCCGCGAGGGGAAGAACCTCAAGGGCCGGGTGCTCGGCGTGGTGGTCGGGACGGTCGGCAAGCCCGTCTTGAGACACGCGCTCGAAAAGACCGTCAAGGCCGTCGAAGCTCGCAACAGCGGCGAGGGAACGGGGGAACGCTCGTAACCGAACCCGCCAGGAGACGCTACTGCCAGACGCCACTTTCACGGACCGCCAGATCGAGTCTTCGCCGTGCACGGTGTCTTGGCGCGGTTCGTCGTTCGTCGATGTCGTCCGACTTGTCATGGGCCACTTGACGGGTTATGTCACACGGTGCTTCAGTGGATTCTAACCACCATAATATGTAAAAGGAGTTAGAGATGACCGCTGTTCATCACCGCTCCGCGACCGTGCAGGGCCAACGGCTGTTCTATCGGGAGGCCGGCCCCGCCGCCGCCCCGGCGATCGTGCTGCTGCACGGCTTCCCGACCAGCTCGTTCATGTTCCGCAACCTGATCCCCGCACTGGCTGACCGGTATCGTGTGATCGCGCCGGATCACCTCGGGTTCGGACTGTCCGCCGCTCCGTCTGTAGACGAGTTCGACTACACCTTCGACGCCTTGGCCGACCTGACCGCCGGGCTGCTCGAACAGCTGCGTGTGACGCGCTACGCGATCTACGTTCAGGACTACGGCGCCCCGATCGGCTGGCGCCTTGCGTTGGCTGACCCGCAGGCCATCACCGCGATCATTACGCAGAACGGCAACGGCTACGATGCCGGCTTCGTGGACAGCTTCTGGACCACCGTGTGGGATTACCAGCGCGCCCAGACGCCCGAGACCGAGGCCAACATCCGCACCGCGCTGACCCTGGAGGCCACGAGGTGGCAGTACCTCACCGGCGTCGCCGACGAGAGTCTGGTCAGCCCGGATACCTGGCATCACGACTTCACGCTGCTGTCGCGGCCGGGCAACGACGCCGTCCAGCTTGCCCTGTTCCGCGACTACGCGACCAACCCACCGATGTACCCGGCGCTGCACGAGTATCTGCGCCGGTGCCACCCGCCGCTGCTGGCGGTGTGGGGCAAAGGAGACGAGATCTTCGGGCCGGAAGGCGCCCGCGCGTTCGCCGAGGATGTACCGGACGCGCAAATCCACCTGCTCGGTGGCGGGCACTTTCTGCTGGAGAGCGCCGGCGACGATGTCGCCGAACTGATCCGCGACTTCATGAGCAGCGTGACCGTCACGAGCTGACCTACGCCGCCCCCCCGGGCGCTCACCAGGAGAACACCAATGCCCCACATCGCGCGAATTCGCCTCCAGGGAGCGTGCCGGCATGGGACACAGTGGCCAGCTCGATCGACGAAGGGAGAAACCAATGGGTTTGGCATGGCAGCAAGGACCGTTGGCGACCAGGTCGGTAGGGCAGTTCCTGGTAGCCGAGCCGCTGCCGGAACGGCTGTTGTTCGCCGAACCGCTCCGCAGACGGATGCGTGTGCAATTCGGCGGGCAGTGGATGGTCAGAATGTGCCGCTACCAGTACTGATGCCGCTTTCCGTCGGTGTCGGCGACAAAGATGACGGCGTCGGCGCCGTCCAACTCTGCCGGACTCAGCGGGAGATGGCCGGGCACGATCGGTTCGCCCGTGCCGATCGACGGGGGAAGCGCGGCGCGCAGGGCCGGTGTCGGGAACAGGGCGCGGCGGGTGGTCGCCTCGGCCAACACGCCTTGGAGGGTGCCTGGGTCGCTGTGGGGGTTGGCGTCGGTTGCCAGGAACGCGTAGCGCTCGCCGAGGGTGAGCCCGACGAGCGCGCCAGCGCTGCACCAGCTCACCTCGTCCTCACCGACCGGCATGTGGGACTGCGCATGCCGGAGGTGCACATTGTGCGCGAACACCAGGCTTGGCCCGCGTCGCTGCTCATGCGCGACGATCGCGAGCAGGTTCTCGGCCATCATCTCGGCGCGCAGGCTGAGCAAGGTCGCGATGCGATCGGCCGCGGGGCTGGCCATGGCCGCGTGATAGCGCAGCAGGCCCTGGGCGGTGCGCGCGTGCGCGACGGCGTGGGCGTAGCCGGTCGGGTCGGCGTGGCGCAGACCGGGTGCCGCGCGGCGTAGCGTGCTGGCGAGGTCGTCTGCGACGATGCGCAGGGCGCGAACAGGGTCGGAGGCGCCGATGGACGCTGCCGGATCGAACATGGCCGCCTCGTTCGTCCAGTCCGCGTCCTCGCCGAGCAGCGCGTCGAGGTCGCGGACCGACTCTGGCCGCAGCGCCGCGGGCAGGTAGTCGTTGGCCGAGGACAGCGCGCGTCGCGGGCTCGGCGCACCGGAGATCTCCAACGGCGCGTCGAAGCCATGGAAGTGAACCCGATCCTGCGGTGCGCGGCCGGCATTGTGCGCGCGGAGCCATTCGACGAGTTCACGGTTGCCCGGTACGGCGCCGAACCCGTGGCTGAACCCGGTCGCTAGCACCTCGTCGATCTCCGCTGTTCCCCCGGCCACGTAGTCGTCGACAACGGACGCGGCAAAGACATCGGTCTCCAGCACGATCGACCGGTACCCCCGTTCGACGAGGTGACCGAGGAGTTCGTTGCGCAGTAACGGGAACGCCTCGATCCCGTGTGTCGGTTCGCCGAGGGCGAGCAGGGTCGGCGGTTCGGTCCGCGCGGCGAGCAGCTCGTCGAGGGCACGGCCCAGGCTTGCCGGGTCGTCGAGTTGGCGGCCGATCCCATGCAGCGATGCGGCAGTGAACATGAACACCCCTTTCTGAAAGAACTACCCTCGACAATATCGTTGAAGAATCCATTGAAACTTCTGCGACTTCTCCTTGCATTTGACAGATCGAAGCCTCAAACGGAGGTACAAGCTGCGACCCATCGACCTCGCCCGAGAACACGAGTTGTCCGCACAGGCGATCCGCAACTACGAGGACGCGGGCATCCTCCCGCCGACCGAGCGCAGCGAGACCGGCTACCGGGATTACACGCCCCTGCACGCGCAGGCCCTGCGCACCTTCCTCGCGCTGCGCGGCGGCCACGGGCACCAGCAGGCGATGGAGATCATGCGCGCGACCAACCGGGGCGACACCGAGTCCGCCTACCGGCTCATCGACGCCACGCACGTCACGCTGCTCGCCGAACGCGACACCCGCACCGAGGTCGCGACAGCCCTTGGCAGCCTGTCCACCACGACACCCACCCCTGTCAACGGTCGACCGCTGACCGTGGGCGAACTCGCGCGTCGACTCGGCGTGCACCCGGCGACGCTGCGCACCTGGGAGACCGAGGGCATCCTGCGCCCCGAACGCGACCGGGCAACCGGTTACCGCGAATACGGACCGGACTGCGTGCGCGACGCCGAGATCGCGCGGCAGCTGCGCCGAGGCGGGTACTTGCTGCGCCAGGTCGCGCAGTTCATCGAATCGCTGCGCGAGGCGGGCGGGGCGGACGCGTTGAGCGCCTTCCTCGACTCCTGGCAGGACCGGCTGACCACGCGCAGCCGCAACCTTCTCGCCGGCGCGGCCCAACTCGACACGTACCTCACTCTGCTCGATCAGACGGAGCCGGGGGCAGCCGAGGAGAGGTAAAGCTCTTCGCGCTCATCGACGGAGACTTCGCCGACGCCACGTGACTAGCCACGTGCCTCCCCACGGCAGATGCCCAACGCGCCCGAATCTTCGACGACGCCGTGCGTGGCTGGCTCGCCGAATATCCCGCTGGGACGGTCGTGGAACTCGGGGCAGGACTGGAGACCCAGTTCCAGCGCTGCGACAACGGGACCGTGGTTCTCCCGCGAGACGATGAAAGGGTTCGCCAAGACCAGGAACTACACTGCCCCGCCGATGCCGTGGGGCATCAAGCGCGACGACCTCCCGGCGGTACTGCGTGACTGGAGCCCGCGTATCACGAACGTCGAGGTGGGCAACTTCGGGCCGCCGCGCGGTCCGCTGGCGGTGCTGCTGCCGGTCTTCGAGCGCACACCGGCGCTGCGCAACATCCCGCCGGTCATCGCCCGGGTATACACCGCCGCGACGGTTCCGGACTCATCTCGGCTCGGCCGCCGATGATGAAGCGGCGGAACGTATCTCCACGCACATGCGCCGAGCGCGGCAACCGCTCCGCCAGCGCCTGAGCGACCGTGGACTTCCCGGCGGCTTGGATGCCCGTGATCAGGTAGACGGCGGCTTCCATATCCGCCATGATCGCAGGCCAACCGCTGCCGTCCCGCTAGCTCGCGCGGTGGATCGGGTGCAGCCGAGACAGGGCGCGCACCGCGTCGGCGCGGGAGATGAGCTGGTCGCCGTCGAGGTCGGCGATGGCCGCCTCCATCCATTCCCGGATGAGTGTGGACATACCGATGCCACGGCTGTCCGCCAGTTGCTTGACGCGGGTGTGCAGCTCCAGCGGCATGCGGATCGAGCTGGTCACCACGATGTCGTCACCGGGGGCAAGTGGTGGCGGTGCCTGCTCGGGCGGGACCGGCGCTTCGCTGAAGGTCAGCCGATCCATGAACGCCGCCACTTCGTCCGGGGTGGACGGGAAATCCCTGTCACTCATCACCGGTTCTCCTGTTCCCACTCCTCGAATATCTTCAGTTCGTCGTCGCGCATTGCGCGGGCGCCGATGATCAGCCAGGTCCACTGGTCTTGCCGGCGCGTCGCCACGATCAACGGCCGACCGGCACCAGTGCGACCCCAGACCGACAACACCGTGACGTTCCCGTCATCGGCGATCCGCGGCCAGCGCCGAGCGCCTTCGAGGACTTGGCGTACCTCCCGGGGTCCGATGCCGATCAAGTGCGCAAACGCCCAGTCCGGCCACTCGAACCCCATACTCACATACTACGCGCATAGTAACCGACCGACAGGTCGGTGACTGGCTGTCACACTTCGCTTCGGCGCTTCGTCTACTCGATGAACGAGACTCAGGAGGTAGTGATGCGGATTGCGGTAGTTGGAGCCAGTGGACGGATCGGCCGCGAAGTGGTCGATGTATTGAAGAACCAAGGACACGAGGTCATCGGGATCACTCGGGCGGCCGGGGTCGACGTCTACACCGGGGAAGGGCTGGCCGAGGCGCTGGCCGGTGTGGAGGCAGTAGTCGATGCGGTGAACGCCCCGACCACCGAAACCGCCGCGGTGACGGACTTCTTCCGGACCATCGCGCACAATGTGCAGCGTGCGGCGGCCGCGGTGGCGGCGAAAAGGATTGTGCTGGTGTCGATTATCGGCATCGACGCGTTCACCGCGGGCCACTATGCCGGGAAGCTGGCACAAGAGCAGGCCTATCAGGATGGCCCGGTGCCGGTGCGGATTATGCGCGCCGCACAGTTCCACGAGTTCACTGAGATGATGCTCGACTGGACGACCCGTGGGGATACGGCTTATGTGCCCAAAACACGGACCCAACTGGTCGCCGCGCGGACCGTCGCCGAGAAGCTGGCCGAACTCGTCGTCGACGAAGCCGGGATCGAGCGGGTCGAGATCGCCGGGCCGCAGGAGCTCAACCTGGCCGCCGCTACCGCGAAACTGGCTGCGCGGCGGGGCAATCCGGCGCATGTCGAGGAGATCGTGGACACTGACGATCCGAACCACGAACCGCAGGCCGACGGTGCACTGCTGCCCGGACCGGATGCGATCCTGGCCGGGCCGACCTTCGACGAATGGCTGGACCGGCTCTATCCGGCACAGCCGTAAACCTCAGACCGGTTCTGCCGATGGTTGTCCAGCCGCTTGGAAGGTGGTTCGGTAGTTCGCGGGGGAAGTGCCGACGTGGCGGTGGAAGGCGGCCCGGAAGGCTGCGGGACTACCGAGGCCGCTGAGACGGGCAACCTGTTCGACGGGGGTTGTGGTCGTCTCCAGCAGTTCGCGGGCCCAGTCGATGCGGGCGGCTGTCAGCCAGGCCATCGGCGAAGTGTCGGTCTCCTGCTGGAAGCGCCGGATGAATGTCCGGCGGGACATGTGCGCGCGGTGGGCGAGTTCGTCGACGGTCTGACGGCGGATCAGGTTGTCGAGCATCCAGGTGCGGATCGGCGCGAGGCCATCACCGCGGGCGGCCGGCCGGAAGCGCTCGATGAACTGCGCCTGACCGCCGGAGCGCTGGGGCGGGGCGACGAGTGCCCGAGCGCGGGCATTGGCGGCCGCGGCACCGTGATCCTTTCGAATGATGTGCAGGCACAAGTCGATACCCGCGGTCACTCCCGCCGAGGTGAGGATGTCGCCGTCATCGACGTAGAGCCGGTTCGGCCGGACGTCGATCCGCGGGTACAGGCGATGGAGTAGATCGGTCTGCTGCCAGTGGGTCGTTGCGGGGCGCCCGTCCAGCAGCCCGGCGGCCGCCAGCGCAAACGCCCCCGTACAGATCGACACCAGCCGCGTTCCACGCGCGTGCGCCGCGCGGATTGCCTGCAGTGCCGCAGCGGGAACCGGGGCGCCCGGGGCCTGGTAGCCGGGGACGACGACGGTGTCGGTGTCCCGCAGCGCCTCCAGCCCGGCAGGCGTGGCCACGGTGAACCCGCCGCTGTGGACCGGCCCGGCCGACAGATCGGCACAGACGGTGACCTGGTAGTGCGGGTCCGTGCCGAAGGCCTGCGCCGGTATGCCGAGGTCGAGCGGGAGCACTCCCGGAAGTACCAGCACCGCGACTCGGTGCCGATCTCGGCTCGACATGGCACGATTGTAGCGATACCTGGCTCGCGTGCCACTGTCGAGCACGGCGATATGGCTCGTAGCCTGCGCACATGGACTTCTCGCTCGACTTGCCCACCGGCCCATTGGCCGAGGCCATCCTCTCCACCGTCCGTGCCTCCGAGACCCCGTCGGTGGTCAACCACAGCGTGCGCAGCTTCTTCTTCGCTCAACTCCTCGCCGCCCACGAGGGATGCCTGCAGGACGCCGCCTACGACCGTGATCTACTGTTCGCCGCGACCGTCCTGCACGATCTGGGCACCGGCGACCTCGCGACGGGCGAAGCTCGCTTCGAGGTCGAAGGCGCGGATCTGGCGGCGGACCTGCTGCGGGAGCACCGCGTCGCCGGGGCGGACATCGACCGCGTGTGGGAGGCGATCGCCCTGCACACTTCTCCCGGCATAGCTGAGCGCCGCGGCCTGCTGGCCTACCTCACTCGCGCGGGCGTAGGCATCGACTTCGGGCGCAACGCGGAGATCGTCTCCGGGTGGGAGAAGCGGATCCACGCCTGCTATCCCCGCCTCGCCATGGCCCGTTCGCTCGTCGACGCGATCGTGCAGCGAGCTGCCCGGTCAGCCGCTGCGGGCCCCCGCTACTCGATCGGCGGCGAACTGCTGCGCGAACGCCGGGCCGACGGCGTGACCAGTCTGGAGTTCGCCGCCGCTTCCTCGGTCTGGGGAGAGTAGCCCTGCTGCCGGGACCAGATGCGATCCTGGCCGAGCCGACCGCTCGACCGGCACAGCGGTAACTTCAGATCGGTTCTGCCGTGATGGCGATGGTTGTCCAGCCGCCCAGGTGGATTCGGTCCCCGCTCTGTAGCGGAACGGCGACCTTGACCGGGATCAGATCGTCACTGCCGTTGAGGCTGGTGCCGTTGGTGGAACCGAGATCGGTGATGGTGATGCCGGTGTCGGCGATGCGGATGGTCGCGTGGGCGCGCGAGACGCCGGCATCGGCGGGGGCGATACCCAGATCGATCTCGGGTTGCAGGCCCTGCGAGACGCTGTGCTTGCCGATCAGGATGTCGGTGCCGCGCAAGGTGATTCGGCGTTCGGGATAGAAGGCGGGGAATTCCACCTGATCGGCGTCGGGGCCCTTGCGGGCCTGCACCCGGTCGTAGAATTCACGATCGGCGGTGATCGTGGCGACCCACGCCACGGCACCGGGCACGCCAGGGCCGGGCGACGAAACCTCGGTCGCCGCCGAATCGCCACTCACCGCAACGATCTCGGTCGGCGCGGCCTCCGGTGTCCGGGCCACCGGCGTCGGCAGCGCCGAGTCGAACCCGCAGACTTCGCAAAAGCGGCCGCTGCTCGGCGACCCGCAGGACGGACACAGTGCGGCCGCGACAGTCTCCGGCACCGCCGCCCCCATCGGCGAACCGCAGACATCGCAATAGTCCGTCGCGACGGACTGATGCCCGTCCGGACAGGTGGCAATCGCCATCACCCCTCCTTCCGCACCCGCGCCGTCTTGGTCGACCGTGCGTCCAGCGCCATCTCGTCGGCCGCCTCGACCTTGGCCCGCAACCGCACCGTGCCGCTGCGCTCATCCACCTCGACCACCCCGCGCAACAGTTTCGCGGTGCCCTCGTTCCCGGATTCCGCGGCCAACTCCACCGCGCGCCGCAGCTTCGCGGTGGCGGTCTCTACATCGCCGTTCTTACGTGCGCTCAACCCCTCCTGCACAACCTGCGCGAGTTCGGCCTGACCGGTGTAATGCGCGACGCGCCTGCTGATCCGGGCCGACAACTCGGTCTCGGTGGTCCACACCGCCCGCACCAGCCCCTGCCCGACCACCTCGTCGCCCGCGACCACACTGATCCGGGCGGCCAGCTTCTCTCGGCCCGGCGCGGCGGGCTCGACCCGCACCTGCACGTGGTAGTCGCGGTCTTCGGCACCCCACGCCCCGAGCGGGTACTCCCCCAGCTGCGGTCCGGCGTCGGTGCGGCGGGCAGTCAGGTCCTCGATCGTCGGCGCGACCTGCTTGACGAAGTGCACGGTCGCCCCGGCCGGCGTCCAGACCCGCAGTGTCAGTTCGGGAATCGCCTTGGCCAGTGAGGTCTGCGTCATGGCGGCGAAATCCGCGGCCAGGTTCGCCGGATTCGCGACGATGTCGACGGTGCCGTGCAGCGCCGAGGCGATGGTGCGCAATTCGTCCACCCGCCAATCGGTTCCGACGCCACGGCAGTCGCAGGTGAACACTCCCTCGGACTGCTTTATCTCGGCAGCCAGCGCCGCGGGCTCCTCATGCTCGTTCTTGCCGTCGGTGAGCAGAATGGCGTGCACCATCGCGCCGGGATGCTTCTTCGCCAGCTGCCGGGTGAGCCCGAGCCAGGTGCCCATCGCGGTACCGCCATTGGGCCGCAACTTGTCCAGCGCGCGGCGCGCGGCGGCGCGGGTATCGCGGTTCGCGGGCACCGAGGGCTTATCGCTGGGATAGACCAACCTCGCCATCGACGTGCCCTCGACGATCGCGAACTCGGTGCCGTCGGTCAGCACGTCCAGCGCGGCCAGTGTGGCCCGGCGCGCGCCCTCGAACTTCTTGCCAGTAGCCATCGATCCGGAGCAATCGATGATCAGGACCTCGAGCCGTTGCGGCGGCGCTCCGGCCGCTACGAAATCCGCGCCGGTCTCCACGGTCACCACCGCGTCGACCGTCCCCGCGCCCTCGGCCAGATACTCGTTCTGGTCGATCGCTACCGAAATACCGTTGTCTGCAATCGAACTCACTGTGCTTCTCCTACATCGACCGGTGGCCCGACGGAGGCGGGGACACCGATCGGCGCCACCGCGACGGTGATGTTGTCGCTCCCCCCGGACCGCAATGCAAATTCGACGAGGCCACGCGCCGCCTCCCTCGGCGCCGCCCCGTTGACCATCCGCGCGAGCGCGTCCGGATCCGATACGTAATTCCAGAGTCCATCGCTGCACAGCAGCAGAAATCCCGGCCCCGTGGTGTGAAAGGTCTGCACACATTTCTTCGACCACGGTTCGGCCTCGTTGTCCGCACCGAGCCAGCGCAGCAGCATATGCGCCCGCGGATCCCGCATCGCGGCTTGCTCATCCATCGCCCCGGCGTCGACGAGGGCCTGTGCCCACGAATCGTCCACAGTCAGCCGCCGCGACGGTTGATTCCCGTCGAGGATCGGCTCGATGCCGTCGGTGCGCAGCCAATATGCTCGGCTGTCACCGACATTCGCGACGGTGATCTCCACGCCATCGCCCCCGTAGCCACGCACGATGGCCGAGACATAGGTGCACGACGGGGCGTGGCCCTCATGGACCGCGATCTCACGGACCGCCTGTGCCGCGGCCGCCAGCCCCGCCATGACAACCGCTGTGCCGGAGCGCGATTCGGCCAGTGCGGTGAGGCAGCCCTCGACACCCGCGCGCGCCGCCGCGCCCGAGGCCGCCTGCGGATCCTGCGAGGTGGACACCCCGTCGCTCACCACGATCACCGTGGCAATGGGGCGCTTGTCCGCGCTCGCCAGCACGGCGGCCGCGACCGCGTCCTCGTTGCGCGCGTGCGCGATACCGCGATCGGTTACCACGTATACCGCGTCCAGATCCGCCTCGAACCGATCCGGCTCCGGACGCAACTGCCCGCAGCCGCGGCAGTAACCGTCGGCGTCGTAGCTGGTACCGCCGCAGCCCTCACAGATCGGCGTCGCGTCCGGATCGGGCCGGGGCAGCGCGACTCGGCGGGCGCCGAGTTCCCGGCCGCAGGCCTCGCAGAACCGGTCGACCGTCCCGACCTGAGCCGCGCACGCCGGGCAGCGCAACTGCACAGCGGTATCGGGCCCATCCGTCGCCCGGCCACCATCGCTCATCGAGTCGCGCTGCGACGCTGAATTCGTCACAGCGTCGTCCTCGGCCGGATCGCATTGGCCCGATCCACCAGTTCGAATCGGGCCCACATATCCTCGGTTTCGCGGGCGAGATCGCGATAGCAGCGCTCCAAACCGGTTCGTACTCCGTCCTGATCGAAGGTCGCGCCGAGCAGCGGCGTATGCGCTGTCGGTGCCTTGCCCGCTCGCAGCCAGTTCAGCGCGGCGTCCAGGACGCGCATCCTGACCTGCGCGCCACGGCTTTTCGAATCGATACGCAAGCTCTCGACGCGCCCGCCCGCATCGCGCAGGATCGGTTCGGACAGTTCGTCGGGAGTGCGACCGTCCAGCATCGTCTCCACGGCCGTGAGTCGCGCTTCGGTGTACTGCGCAGAGGCCGAATCCACCTGATCGAGGACGGCCACCGCGCCGTCGCGATCGCCGCCCGCGTTGCGCAGCCGAGCCAGGCCGAATGCGGCGCTGACGAAGGTGTGGTCGGTGCGCCAGACCGTGTCGTAGTAGCGCGCGGCCTGCTGCCTATCCGGTGCCGCACCAGCCAATTCGGCGACGGCGGCCTGCGCCAGTTTCGGCGCGGACTCACCGGGCAGCGCGGCGTACACGGCGTCGAATTCGGCGTAGGCGGAATCGAAGTCACCCGCGAGCAACTCGGCTTGGCCGCGATACCAGGCCACCCGCCAGTCCCCGGGCAGGGTGGCGGCCAATTCGTCGAGACGGCGCAGCGCATCGGCCGGATCGCCCACCTCGAGCGCGGCCCGCACCAACCGCAGCGGGATCTCCACCGACGCACCGCGCGTGGTGAGCACCGACCGGAGCCCGGCCTCGAAGGACTTCTCCAGCTCCGCCGGCGTCGTCCCACCGGTCGTGGCCAGCAGGGCCGCACCGCTGTCGTTCGGATCGACCAGCGGAACCGGCAGTGCCGCGACGATACTCGCCGGTGCCGGATCCTCCCGCACACCGAACACGCCACGCGGTGGCCCGAAGTACGCCGACATCCCCGGACGCGGCGCACCGTCATCGGTGGACAGAACCTCGCGGAGCACCCCCGTCAGCTGATCGGCCATCTCCTCCATCGAGGAGAACCGCACCTCCGAACCGGGGTCGGTGGCGCGCTCGATGAAGCGGTGCAGCGAGTCGTACTTCGCCAGCAGCGGTTCGGTTTCCGCTGTCGGCAGCGCGCCGAAATGCCCGCCCTCCTGCGGCACCTGCATCATCAACACCGCGAGCGTGCGGCCCACCGTGTACACCTCGGTCGCGACCGTCGGACCGTCCTCGGAGATCTCCGGCGCCTGATAGCCGATGGTGCCGTAGATGGGGCTGTCCTTATCGTCCATGGCGATGACCGCGCCCATATCGATGAGCTTGAGCTGCTCATCGGTCTGCATCACGTTGTCGGGCTTGAAATCACAGTAGGCCAGGCCGAGCGAATGCAGATAGCCGAGCGCGGGCAGTATTTCCAGGATGTAGGCGATGGCCTGGGGCGGTGGCAGGTAGCCGCCGTCGGCGTCGCGGCGGGCTCGCAGGATCTGTTTGAGCGACGTGCCGCCCACGTACTCCATGACGATGTAGCCGACCGCGACACCGTCGGCGCCACGGTGTTCGACGAAGTTGTAGATCTTGACAATGCTCGGATGCTCGACCTCCGCCAGGAACCGCTTCTCGGCCACGGCGGCGGCCATCGCGTCCAGATCACCGGAATTCAGCAGACCTTTCAGCACCACCCAGCGGCCGCCGACATTGCGGTCGGTGGCCAGATAGATCCAGCCGAGGCCACCGTGCGCCAGACAGCCGACCACGTCGTACTGCCCGCCGACCAGATCCCCCTTGCTCAATTTCGGTGTGAAGGAGAATTGGGTGCCGCAGTTGGGACAGAAGCCCTCGGTCCGGCCGGGCACACCGTCGCGGCCGCGCCCGACCGGCCGTTCGCATTTACCACAGAACCGTTTTCCCTCGGCGACCTGAGGATCGGCCATGACCGCGGTGGCCGGGTCGATGCGTGGTATCCGCGGCACATCCACCATGCCCGCGCCCAACCGACCGCGCGCACTCGATTTCGACGAGGACCGCCCGGTCCGCACCGAACGTCCGGAACTGCGAGTACTGGCAGAACGGGCCGATAGTCCCGAGGTCGCCGCGAGTTCGGCGGGTGCGGTGCCACAGGCGTCGCAGTAGCCATCGACAATGGTTCCGCCGCATCCCGGCTCCGCGCAGGACTGCCCCTCATGCGAATTCTGCTGCGCGACTGGCGTTTCCGCCGACGCCGTAGTCGCCTCCGCGGGTGCGGTGCCGCAGACCACGCAGTAGCCGTCCTCGATCGTGCCGCCGCATGCCAGCTCGTTACAGGTCATCATCCCCGCCCCGATTTCTCCCCGATGATCTGCTGGAAGTCGGCGACCGCCCGGGTGACGGCCGCCAGATCGCACGGTCTGCGCGCGAGCAATCCTGCCGCGATTTGGTTGGACGCCAAGACCTCTCGGTCCTCGCTGACCCCGAGTCGGGCCGCCTTGGCCTGATAGGCGCTCAGCCGCCCGCGCAATTCGACGCGCCGATCCAGCAGACCCTGGGCCAACGCCTCGGCGGCGGCCGCTCCCGCAGTGGCGTCGGCGATCTGCCCGCGCAATCGCACCAGGGCAGCAGCCGCACCGGGATTCGCCGACAGCGCGTCCAGTTCCGCGCCGAGCGCGGCGGAGTTGTCGGGATGCACCGGCAGCGGTCCCGCCAGAATCTTCGCCTCGACCTGTGCCTTGGCGGCTGCCGCGCGCGCCCTGGTCTGGACCAGTGCCGCCAAGCGCTCGCGCGTCTGCGTGAGGGCTCCGGCCCAATCCGCCACCACCGCATCGAGTTCGGCGAGGATGGTCGCCGCGCGTCGCAGCTCCCCCGACAACTCCGCGATCCGCGCATCGATCTCCGACACCGTGAGCGCGAGTGGATCGGTGGCCGAACGCCGCAACAATTCGGCGATGCTCGCACCGACCGTGCGCAATGCGGCCGTCTCGCCGCCGGCCGTGCCCGCCTTGTCCAGCGTCTCCTGCAGCGGGGCCAGTCCCGAGATCACCCGGGTGTTCACCGCATCGACCGAGTCGAGGAATTCGGCGATCTCCGGGAAGGTGGCCCGCATGCGATCAACGGTATCGGCGAGTCCGACGAACAGGACCTGTTCGGCGGGACCGGTGAGTGAACGTTGCGCCATCGGTATCGGCGTGCGCGATGCCTCATAGGGCCGCCCGCGCAACAGTCGGGTGAGTTCGGCACGTTCGCCATCGTCGAGCCGAGAGCGCATGCCGCGCACCTTGTGCGCCGAATCCAGGATGGTTTTCAGGCGGCCGAAATCCTCCCACATCAGCGCCAGCGCGGCGCGCACCGGCAGCCAGCGCTGTTCGGTCAGCCCGGTCGGCGGATAGCGCTGCATCAGCGTGTGGCCCGGATGTTTGTCCAGTTCCAGCAGGGTGGCGGTGATGGCGTCGAGTTCGGTTGCGCGGGTGGCCAATTCACCGTCGATCTCGGTGAGCGTGAGCGGCTGCATGGTCGCCGCTCTCAGTCTTTGTACCGGAGGTCCGGTGGCCCCGGGGACGGTCCGAGCGCGCTGAGTCTGGCGCTGTAGATCTGCTGCCAGGTGCCGTCGGCGCGGATGCGCTCGAGTACGCCGTTGACGAACCGGACCAGATTCGGATTGCCCTGCGCGATGCCGACCGCATAGGCGCCGGTGCCGATCACCTCGCCGACGATCGCCATATTCCGATCCTGCGCGACCAGTCCGACCAGGATCGGATCATCGCCGCTGACGGCGTCCACCTGCCCCTGCTGCAGCGCGGCCAGGCAGTCGGTCCAGTTGGACGCCCCGAGTACGATCGGCCGCTTGGGCAGCGCGAACAGCGGTCCCGGCGAGGTGGTGCCGCGGGTGACGCATACGCGCTTGCCACCCAGATCGGCGCCGGTCCGGATACCCGAGTTACGCGATACCAGAATGCGTTGTGTCGCACGGTAATAGACACCGGAGAAGTCGACGTCGCGACGTCGCTCGCAGGTTGCCGAGAAGGTGCGCACGATCAAGTCGACCTGCTTGTTCCGCAGTGCCGGAATCCGATCGGCCGCGGTGACCGAACGCAACTCGATCTTGTCGGGATCGCCGAACAGCGCCCTGGCGATCTCACGCGCGATATCGATGTCGAAGCCTTCGAGCTGTCCGGTGGTGGGGTCGCGGAAGCCGAACAGGTAGGTGTTCTGATCGACGCCGACCCGGAGCTTGCCGTTGGCGACGATGGCCGCCATCGGCGAACCCGGCGGCATCGCACCGGAACTCGGTAGCGGGCCGGGGCGCAGCGTGGCCTCGGGATCGCAATTGCCGCCGGTTTCGGACTGCGGCGGCGTGGTGATCTCGGTCAGGTCGGGCTTCGGGTCGACCGCGGCCACACTCGTCGTCTTGGGCACCTCGGTACCGGAGCCGCACGCGGTCACCAGCGCGCTCGTGCCGACCAGCACCGCGGCCACCAGCAGCCGCCCCCGCGAAAAACCCTGCCGCCGCAGCGGAATTCGCCGCCTCACAAGAACTCCTTCAGCCGCAGCCACAGCCCGGCGACGACCGCGGCCGCGGCGAACAGCATCAGCACCAGCGTCCCCGCGGGACTGAGGCGCAATGCCGCACCCGCCGAGTCGACTCCGTCGCGCAGCTGCCCGCGTTGCTGACCGAGGTTGTCGCGCAATGTCTGATCCAGTTGAGCAAAACGCGTCGCCGAACTGTCCGCACCATTGCCGATGGCCTGCGCCACGGCCGCGGGATAGTTCGCCGCCTCATAGGCCTCGCGTTGTTTGGCATGTCCGGCCGTCCAGCCGAGCAGCCCCCGCGAAGCCGCGGAGTCGGATCCGGTCACGGCCGCAAGGAGATCGGCCAGTTCGGTGGTGTGCTTGCGGAAATCGGTTTCGGCGGTAGTGATATCGCCACGGGTGATCAGCTCGAGGGTTTCATCTGTGCGCGCCTGCTGGGCCAGGATCCTGGCTTTGGCGAGGGTCTCGAAGCGGCTGGTCGCCCCGGATTTTCCGGTGTCGAGCGCGGTCGCGGCGACAGTTGTCGCGGCGACGATCCACAGCAGTGTCAGCGCGGTCGCGCCCGCGGCGGCCGCGAGCCCAAGATTCATCCGGCGATTCATCCGGCCCAGCAGGACGAAAGTTCCGACGCCACAACTGATCAGCACCAGCAACAGCAACACGATGGTCGCCCACGGCAACGCGCCGATATCGTGTTGGTCCTGACGCACCGCCGCCAGCCGATCCTCGTTGAGCTTTTCGGCGTTGGGCAGCAACGAATTCTGCATCAGCAGCGACGCCTCGTGCAGGTAGGACGAGCCGACCGGGAAGCCCTGCCGGTTGTTCGCCCGCGCCGTTTCCACGACCCCGGTGTAGGCGGGCAGGTCGGCCACGATCTGCGCGACGATCGTCCTGGTCCGCTCATCGGCGGCACCGGTCGTCGCGTCCGCGAGCGCCGAGGCCGCGTCGGCCAGCGCCTGCTGGTACTGCCTGCGCACCTCCGGGGATTCGATGCCGCCGGAGAGGAGGGCGGTGGCCGCCGACGCGTCGGCGGCCGAGAGCGCGACGTACAAAGTCTGTGCGGCATAGGCCAACGGTTCGGTGCGCTCCAGCACCGCATCGCGCCGAGTGATCTTGCCGCTCAACTGATCAGCCGAGGTCAACCCCGCGAGCACACACAACACCACCGATACGAGGGCAATCGTGCCGATGGCACCCGGAGTCGTCCCGGCGAGGCGCCGTAACCACGCACCCCCATTGCGCATGGTCGCCGGTAGGCGAATCCCCACACCGTCCCCCTTCATCTACCCGGCCGGTGTTCCGATCGCGATAGTACGGGAGGAGATTCGGATTTGCTGCCCATCGAGCTATGGGCTGTTCGTCAGACCTTGGTCGAGGCGGGTTCCCTGTCGAGATAGCGGCCCATCGCCCAGTTCATCCCGCGCATCGCAAGGGTGTAGGACGGCGGGAAGTAGCGCTGCGCCAGGTAGCCGACTCGAATATCGGGCGAGGTGAAGACCATGTACTTGTTGCGCTCGACGCCCCGCACGATCGACTGCGCCGCCTTTTCGGGGGTGACGGCGTGCCGCATGAACAGAGCGACAGCCTTCTGCACCGCCTCGGCCTGGCGGTCGACGCCCGCGATATCGACGCTGTCCACCATCGGCGTCGCCATCGCGCCGGGACAGACCAGGCTGACGCCGATCCCGTGCCGGCGCAGATCGAACCGCAGTACCTCCGAGACCCCACGCAACCCGAATTTGCCCGCGGAATACGGAGCATGCCAGGGCAGCCCGAAGAGACCCGCCGCCGAGGCCACATTCACCAGATGTCCGCCGCGACCGGACTCGATCATGGGCGGCACGAACTCCTCGATCACGTGGATGGGGCCCATCAGATCGATATCGATGGTGCGCCGCCACTGCTTGTGGGTGAGTCGATCGACGGTGCCCCAGGTGGCGATGCCTGCCACATTCATCACGATGTCGACGCTGTCCACTTCGGCGTGTGCCTTCGCGGCGAGGGCGACCACGGCGTCGTAATCGCTGACATCGGCGGGCGCGGCCAGATGCACGACACCGCCTGCGGCAAGGACCTCGGCGGCGGTACGCTGCAGCCCAGCGTCATCGATATCGGTCAGGATGACCGAGGCCCCCTTGGCGACGACCGCGAGCGCCGTGCTGCGACCCAGTCCACTTGCCGCGCCGGTGATCAGACAGCTCTTGCCGTCGAACTTCGTCATGGACCAAGACGATAGACAATTGTGAACACCGTTGTCTATAGATGTCGATCGCCGTCCCAGACACAAATCGTCCGCGGTGCTCCGGATCCCGAAACACGCTGAACAGCCGCTTGCCAGGTGATAGCCGTCAACTATCGTCGATGCTCATTCCCATGTCGACGGCAGGGCATGCCTCGCGGTCGACGGAAAGCCGTTGTCGGCATTCGCTCTGGTGGGATACTCGAGCGGAGCGACGAACGGCACGCTCACCCCAGGTCCGATCGCGGTCGACGGCACCGGTTTCACGCCGGCGCGGTAGCCGAACGGACGCCCACCGCCCTCGCGGGCCTCTCCGCGATCTTGGTGCGCCAGGAATGTATGAGCACTCATCCCATGTTCCGCATACTGTTGCGTTGTACAGGATCATCGGGAGGACCACATGGGGAACCTGTTCAAACCCCTCACACCGGTCGACCTAACTGGGTGCCGACGTGACTGAGGGACGGGAAACAGCGGCCCGCAGCTTGACGCTCGCGGGATATCGCGACGCCTCGATCACCACCACACCGGCCGTGCGGCCGGTCATTTCCATCGCACTGTTGCTGATGAGCGTGGCGCTGGTCTACGAGGCCGGTCGCGCGGCCCCGGGTGAGGACCACGGCTGGTTCATCGCGGTCTCCATCGCCGGACTCTTCGTGGTCCGCGGACTGCATCTGCGCCGCCCGATCACCTTGCCGCATTTCACGGTGGCGGTCTTCGTGCTCGCGGCGGCCAATGCCGCCTACCGCGCCTCGCATCCGGGCTTCGGGTTCGTTTTCCTGGCCGCGACCGGATTCATCCTGATGCTCCCGCAGGCCAGTCGGCCGCAGCCCGAACAGCTCTACCGCATCGCCGAACTCGTCGGCCGAACCCAGCGCGATCCGCTCGCCGCGTTCGCGCTGCATTCGTCGAAATCCTATTACTTCAACGTGAACTCGACCGCGGCGATCGGCTACCGGGCCCGCTTCGGGATCGCCGTGGTCGCCGGTGACCCGATCGGCGATCGGGCCGAGTTCCCCGGACTGCTCTCCGACTTCTCCGAATTCGCCGCGAATCACGGGTGGCGGGTCGCGGTGATCGGTGCGAGTCCGGAATTGGCGGGGATGTGGCGGCATCGGGCGATCGAGCATCGCGGGTTGCGCGCGATTCCGGTCGGGCGCGATGTGATCGTCGATGTGGGGACATTCGCGATGGTCGGGCGGTCCTTCCGCAACCTGCGCCAGGCGGTCAGCCGGACCCGCAATTTCGGGGTGAGCACCGAGTTCATCAGCGAGGCGGATCTGAGCGAACCACTGCGGGCCGAACTGCTCGACATCGTCGATGAGTGGCATCACGGTCGGCAGACCCGCGGTTTCTCGATGATCCTCGATCATCTGTTGGACGGGCGGAATCCGGGCATGCTGCTGGCGCTCGCCAGGGATGAGGACGGGCGCGTCGCGGGCTTCCAGCGCTACGGCGTTTCCGGGCGGGGGCGCGAGCTGAGTCTGGATGTGCCTTGGCGGCGCAAGGATGCCCCGAACGGGCTGGACGAGCGGATGATCGTCGATCTCGTCGACTACGCCCGCCTGCAGGGCATCGAACGGATCTCGCTGGCGTTCGCGCCCTTCCCCGAGCTGTTCGCGGAGAAGGAGCGGTCGCGGACCGGGCGGCTGATCTATGTGGCAGTGCACCTGGGTGATCCACTGATCCGGCTGGAGTCGCTGTACCGCTTCCTGCGCAAGTTCCGTGCGATGTCGGATCAGCGGTTCGTGCTGATCCGGTGGCGTGAGGTGCTGTTGGCCGCCGCGGCGCTGCTCACCCTGGAGTTCGTGCCGCACCGCAAGCAGTACTAACTAGCCCTCGCGGACGGTGATGCCGATCGTTCTGGCGAATTCGGGTGCCAGGTCGAGCAATTGGAGCGGGGTGATGGTCGCGCCACGCAATGCGTCCAGGCCCTCGGCGATATTGAGATGAACGGCGCCGCGCAGGTCGACCTCTTTGAGACGTGCGCGGTTGAGCAGCAGACCCTCCACGGTGGTGCCGGGAAAGCTCAGCTTGGTCAGATCGGCGTCACCGAAGTCGGTGTGGCGCAGGACGCAGTCGACGAATTGCACCTCGCGCAGTTTTGCCTTGCGGAAGTTGACGGAGTCGAACTTGCAGCCCTCGAAGCGCACTCGACGCAAGTTCGCACCGCCCGCATCGACACCGACCAGCGCACCGGCGATCAACTCGGCGTCCTGCCAGGAGGTGTCGGAGAGGTCGGTGCCGACCCAGCGCACGTTGCGCTGCCAGACATCGGTGAACCGTGAGAAGCGCATGCTGCCGCGAGTGATCGCCATCGAGGTGAAAACGGTTTCGTTGAAACGTGCGTGGCCTGCTTCGACGTCATCGATGTCATCGCTGCTGATGTGCACGCAGTCGTAGTCGCCTTCGCGCTCGAGTTCACCTTCCAACGGCGTCAGGTAACGCGCATAGGACAGATCCTCGAGCTCGTTCGGCACGGCCAACCTCCCGGTTCATCGACAGTTCTCTCTGTCTACCAGGCGCGTCCGACAGCTAGGCGCCGACGGTGTCCAGCCAGCGGGGTCCCACCGACCGGGCCCCGAGCGCTTCGATTCGGGAGCGGAGTTCGCGATCGGCCGTCACGACGGTGATCGGCCGGTCGCTGTCCGCTTCGACCGCCGCCGACACCACGTCGACGATCGCATCGTCGCCCGAACCCTGCGCCGACACCACGCGCAGACCTTCGAAATCGTCCGTCGCACCCGCCGCTTTCGCCGCACCCTCGAGCACGACGACCACCTCGGCCGGTTCCGCCAGGCGCTGCTCCAGGGTGTTCAGCCGCAGGAGCAACCGCCGGGCCGCGCCAGCGCGATCGCGCCACCAACCATCGGGTTTCGAGCCCACGACGTTCGCCGCGTCCACCACGATCAGCTGAATGGTCACCTCCTCACTCTCCCCGCTCGCTCATCAGGCGTGCGGCACGGGCGTTCAAATAGCGCTGTTGCGGGAGACTCATCGTCTGTTGGGCAGCGAGCAGGTACGCCTCGCGGGCCGAGGTCTTCTCACCCAGCGATTCCAGCAGATGCGCGCGCACCGCGGGCAGTCGGTGATCCTCGGCCAGCTTGCCGTCGGCGGCCAATTCGTCGACCAGCTTCAATCCGGCGTGCGGGCCGCGGGCCATGGCGACGGCCACCGCGTGGTTGAGGGCGATGATCGGGTTGTCGACGAGGGCCAGCAGGCGTTCGTAGAGCAGCATGATCTGCGGCCAGTCGGTGGCCTCGTAGGTCGACGCCTCGTCGTGCAGAGCGGCGATGGCGGCTTGGAGTTGATACGGGCCGGGCACGCCGCGGGGCAGCGCGTCGGTGATCAGCGCGATGCCCTCGGTGATGGCATCGGTGTTCCAGAGCGCGCGGTTCTGGTCTTCCATCGGGATGAGCTCGCCGGTGGGGCCGGTCCGGGCGGGCCGGCGGGCATCGGTCAGCAGCATCAGGGCCAGTAGGCCAGTGACCTCGGCATCGCCGGGAAGCAGACGGCGCACCAGCCGCGTCAGACGGATCGCCTCGGCCGAGAGTTCGACGCGGTGCAGATTCGGACCCGACGTGCTGGCATAGCCCTCGGTGAAGATCAGATACAGCACATGCAGCACGGCGGCCAAGCGAGCATCGCGCTGGGCGCTGGCGGGTGGGGCGAAACCGATACCGCTGTCCTTGATCGTCTGCTTGGCGCGGCCGATGCGTTTGGTCATGGTCGCCTCGGGCACCAGGAAGGCGCGGGCGATTTCGGCGGTGGTCAGGCCGCCGACGGCGCGCAGTGTCAGCGCCACCTGGGAGGGCGGCGAGAGTGCCGGGTGGCAGCACAGGAACAGCAGGACGAGAGTGTCGTCGGAGTCGGTCGGATCGCGGTCGGCGGGCGGAGTCAGCCAATCCTCGGGCAGCGCCCAACGGGCCACGGTGTCCTCGCGGCGGCGGCGCGCCTGCTCGTTGCGCAGCAGATCGGTCAGGCGACGGGAGGCGACGGTGATCAGCCAGGCGCGCGGATTGTCCGGAATGCCCTGGACCGGCCATTGGGTCGCGGCGGCGAGTAGACCCTCCTGCACCGCGTCCTCGGCGGTGTCGAAATGCCCGTATCGGCGCACCAGCGCGGCGAGGACCTGCGGCGCCGATGTCCGCAGCAGGTCCTCGACCTCGGTATCCGACACCGAAGGGGCTCAGCCGAATTCGGGTGCGCAGTCTTGGATCGGGCGGATATCGGCGTAGGCGTTCTCAGCGAGGTGCGCGGGAATCGGGCACTTGCTGAGCTCGGACGCGATCTCCGTCGCGCGGTCGAAGCTTTCGCATTCGACGATCCAGTACCCGGCGAGCACCTCCTGCGTTTCGGCATAGGGGCCGTCGGTGACGAATGTGGCGCCGTTCTTGGTGGTGATCCGCCGGGTGTGCACCGGTTCGGCCAGACCGCGCGTCTCCACCAATTCGCCGGACTCCTCCAACTTCTTGTTGAGACTGCCCATGAATTCGCCCATCGCGGCGTAATCCTCGGCGGTCCATGCGGGTTTGCCGGTGTCCTTGCCGACCATGCCGTCGTAGTCCTGCTGCGAGCCGTAGCTCAGGATCATGTATTTCATGACAACTCCTCCGCTGTGTCGGCGCCCGCGTGGCACCGCTCGTCAGATACGTCGCAGCCGCTGACCATTCTCGGACATCGCCGCCGAAAAAACCGCCGACCGCGGCAGTTGGACCCTGCGGAGCGCGACCGCGCCGAACCGGACGGGCGGTGGCAATGCAGTGGCGGCGGGCGGGGCGCGGTGCGTGACATGCTGGGAGACATGGTGATCGATGGATTTGTCGCGTCTGGGTTCGAGGCGGTGCGGGAGGCGTTCGCGGAAAATTTCGCTGCGGGTGGGGATGTCGGGGCGGCAGTGACGGTGTACCGGGATGGGGAGCCGGTGGTCGATTTGTGGGGCGGGCTGGCCGATCCGGAGGGGGAACGGCAATGGGAGCGTGACACGCTGCAGTTGGTGTATTCGGCGACCAAGGGGGTCACCTCGACCGTCGCGCATCTGCTGGCCCAGCGTGGCGAGCTCGAGTTGGATGCGCCGGTCGCGCGGTACTGGCCGGAGTTCGCGGCGGCGGACAAGGGCGATATTCCGGTGCGGTGGCTGTTGAGTCATCAGGCGGGGTTGGCGGCGCTCGATACGCCGGTGCCGCTGGCCGATGCGCTGGCCTGGGATCCGATGGTGGACGCACTCGCCGCGCAGACGCCGAACTGGACGCCCGGCACCGCGCACGGATACCACGGGCGGACATTCGCCTGGCTCGTGGGTGAGGTGATCCGTCGGGCGACGGGGCGTACGGTCGGGCGGATTCTGGCCGAGGATATCGCCGGGCCGTTCGGCATCGACTTCTTCATCGGTGTGCCCGCGGCCGAGCGGCATCGGGTCAGCCGATTGGTCTTCGCGCCGACGGTGGACGTGTCGTCGGTGCCCGAGGAGATGATCCCGGAGGAGCTGCGACCGATGGTGATCGCGATGCGCGATCCGCAGGCACTGGTGAACCGTGCCTTCCAGGTCACCGACCCGGCCGACATCGACTTCAACGACCCCACCGTCCAAGCCGCCGAGATCCCCTCCAGCAATGGCATCGGCACCGCCCGCGGCCTGGCCCGACTGTACGCGTCGACGATCGGCGAGGTCGACGGCGCGCGCCTGCTGACCCCTGAAACCCTTGCCGCGGCAACACGCGAACAAGCCGGCGGCATCGACCGCGTCATGATGATCCCCGACCGCTACGCCACCGGATATATGCTCCCCACCGAGAGTTTCGCCTTCGGCGGCCCCAACTCCTTCGGTCACCCCGGGCGCGGCGGCTCGCTCGCCTTCGCCGATCCGGATACCGGCATCGCCTTCGCCTACGTCCCCAACTACATCATCGAGAGCGCACCGGACCTGCGCGCCCGCAACCTCGTGGACGCCGTGAGCAAGTCACTCGGGTAGGCCTGCGCGGGTTCGCGGTGTGCGCGACCAATCCGGTCCATGGAACACACCGGGGGCCACTCGCAAACCCGAACTCTCCGACGGCAGTACGGCCACCGAACGCCTCATCGAATACACCCGCCCGCACAGCTTCGCCTACGAGATCACCGACTTCACCGGACCACTGCGCTTGCTCATCGCCAAGGTGCGCGGCGAATGGACCATGACGCCCGACGGCCCGAATTCCCTCATCCGCTGGACCTATTCGTTCTATCCGCGCTCCGGTCGCGGCTGGCTCATCCGGCTGGCCGCCGCGCCGCTCTGGCGGCGATACGCCACCGCCACGCTGGCCCGCGCCGTCCACGTCGTGGAAGCGGTCGAATAGCGGATCAGCGCAGGGTGCGGATCCAGCGTCGGGTGTCGGCGGGGTCGATGACGTCGTCCAGTTCCAGGACGGTGGCGGCGGTCAGGGCCTTGCCGTTGGCGTAGGCGAGTCGGACCAGGTTGTCGAAGGCTTCCTGGCGCTTGTCCGGATCTTCGATGGCGGCGAGTTCCTTGGCGAAGCCGAGGCGGACCGCGCCCTCCAGGCCCATGCCGCCGATTTCGCCGGTGGGCCAGGCGATGACGAAACGCGGGGCGCGGAACGAGCCCGCGGCCATGGCTTGTGCGCCGAGGCCGTAGCCCTTGCGGAGGATGACGGTGCCGAACGGGACGGTGAGGGCGGCGGAGTCGATGAACAGTTTGCTGAACTTGGTGACGGTGGCGTCCTTCTCCGCTTCCGGACCGACCATGAAACCCGGTGTGTCGCACAGCGATACGATCGGCAGGCGGTGCGCATCGCAGAGTCGCAGGAAGGCGCTGAGCTTATCGGCGGCGGGAGCGTCGATCGCACCGCCGAGATGGTGGCAGTCGTTGGCGATGACGCCGTAGGGGCGGCCTTCGACGCGGATGAGTGCGGTGACGACGCCGACGCCCCAGTCGCGGCGCAGTTCGAGAACCGAGTCGATATCGGCGACCGATTCGATGGCCGCACGGATATCGAAGGCACGCAGGCGGTTCTCCGGCACCACATGCCGGGTCCGGCGCGGGTCGGGCGCGGTCCAATTCTGGAGCGGCCCTTGAAAATACGACAGGTAGCGGCGGGCCGCGGCGACCGCCTCGGCCTCATCGGCAGCGACGATATGCACGACACCGTTACGACGTTGGACGTCGATGGGACCGATGTCTTCGGGTGCGTACACCCCGAGCCCACCACCCTCGATCATCGCGGGTCCACCCATGCCGATATTGGCGTCGGGGGTCGCGATGACGACATCGCATATGCCGAGCAGGGCGGCGTTGCCCGCGAAGCAACGTCCGGACACGATGCCTACCAACGGAACTCGTCCGGACAGCGCGCCCATCGCCCGAAAGGTCGTCACATCGAGACCGGAGATGCCCGGGTAGTCGGTATCTCCCGGCCGCCCGCCGCCGCCCTCGGCGAAGAACACCACCGGCAGCCGCTGCTCATGTGCCAGTTCCAGCATTCGATCGGTCTTGGCGTGGTTGCGCATGCCCTGGGTGCCCGCGAGCACGGTGTAGTCGTACGACATCACCAGTGCCCGAGCGGCTTGCGCACCGAACTCGTCGGCATTGATGGTGGCGACGCCGCCGATCAGCCCGTCCGCGGGCGTGTTGGCGATCAGGTCCTCGGGACTGCGGCGCTGTCGCTGTGCTGCGACAGCGAGTGCGCCGTACTCCAGAAAACTGTCGTCATCGACAAGATCGGCGATGTTCTCGCGCGCCGTACGGCGGCCCAGCCGATGCCTTTTCGCGACGGCCGCCGGTCTGCCCTCGTCGAGTCCGATTCGGTGCCGCTCGCGCACCTCGGCCAGATCAGCGCGCACAGCATCCAGATCAACCGCCTCGATATCGGCTGCCGGACCAGCATGGTCGGCCTCGACCCAAGTCAATAGCAACGCATGCGGATCCACCGCCGCGCCCGGTTCCACACAATGCCGCATTACCCGCAGCGGCAGCTCGGCGCGCAGCACATGCTGCATCTTCATCGCTTCGAGCACAACGACTTCCGCACCCGCCGGAACAACGCTGCCCGCCCGCGCCAGGCTCACCACCGTCGCACCCATCGGCGACCGCATCCCCTCCTCGCCATCGCGTAGCACGGCCTGCACCGATGTGTCGGCCACAGTTCGCCCGGAATCCGCTGCCACCGCATCGACGGCGTGATCCAGCACCGCCGACTCGTCCGGGTTCTCGGCATGAACCACGACAGGCCCGAAATCCTCTGCCCGAGTGCGGAGTTCGTCGATATGCTCCTCGAACCACGAGGTGGACACGGTGGCTCCATCGGCGAGCTGATCCAGCACCGCACGCAGCAGACTCGTATTGGTATCGACGCCGGTGATCACCGTCTCCGCGAGGGCATCCGAACAACGTCGCAGCGCAGCCGAATACGTCGGCCCATGCGCCACCACCTTCGCCAGCAACGAATCGAACCGCGCCCCCTGCCGCATCCCCGAGTGCGCGGCGGTATCGACCCGAACCCCCACCCCGGTCGGCGCGGCGAACTCCGTCAACGCACCCGTACTGGGCAGCACCTCCCCACCCGCCGTCACCATCTCGGCATTCACCCGAGCCTGCACCGCGAAACCCCGCATCCCACCACCGAAGACGCTCGCCCCAGGGTTGCGGAACTCTGCGCCGAGGGCGAGCTCATTCAGCTCAGCGCCGCGAGCCAAGTCGAGTTGGACCGCCACGAGATCCACACCTGTCACCACTTCGGTCACCGTGTGTTCGACCTGGAGGCGTGGGTTGACTTCGAGGAACCACGCGTCCTCGCCGGTGACGAGGAATTCCACGGTGATCACGCCGCGACAGGACACCGATTCGGCGATTCGTACGGCATCGCGGTGCAGTCGTTCCCGAAGTACGGCAGCGAGATTCGGGGCGGGGGCGATTTCGATCAGTTTCTGGTGGCGGCGTTGGACGCTGCAGTCGCGGTCGCCGAGGGCGATGGCATGCGTGCCATCCGCGATCACCTGGACTTCGATGTGCCGGGCAGCGGCGGCCAGCGCCTCGGCGTATACGGTGTCGTCGCCGAAACCGGCTCGGGCTTCGGCTCGGCAGCGGTCGAGTGCCTCGGCGAGCGCGTCCGCGGTACGCACCACCCGCATGCCACGCCCGCCGCCACCGGCTGCGGCCTTCACCATCACACCGGTGGGGTGATCTTCGAGGAATGCGGAGATCTCGGCCGAATCCGCGCCGACCGATGTCGCGGGCAGGACCGCGACACCCGCCCGGAGCGCGGCATCACGAGCCATCAGCTTGTTGCCGAAGATGCGCAGCACCTCCGGCGACGGACCGACGAAAACGAGACCCGCCGCAGCACACGCCGCCGCGAAATCCGCACTCTCACTGAGGAATCCATAGCCGGGGTGCACCAACGCACCGGCACCGGCTTTCTTGGCCGCGGCGACCACGGCGGCGATATCGAGGTATGCGGCGGCACCGACGCCCGGCAGTTGGACCGCTTCATCGGCCAGTCGAACGGGCAGGGCGGTTGCCTCGTCATCGGTATGCAGCGCGAGGGTGGAGTAGTCCCGCTCGCGGGCCGTCCGGATCACCCGGACCGCCACTTCGCCCCTGTTCGCCACCACCACATGCATGCCCACAGTCTGCGTTGACATTGACGTCAATGTCAACGACGATGGGCGCATGACACAGGCAGGCTGGTCGGTCCGTGCGGCGCGGGAAAGATCGCACACCGACCGCCACCAGGCCCTGCTCACCGCAGCCGCCCGCGTCTTCGCCGACCGCGGTTACGACAAGACCACCGTCGCCGATATCACCGCTGCCGCAGGCGTCTCCCGCGCGACCATGTACGTCTACTTCGCCTCGAAGGACGAAATCTTCCTGGCCCTCGCCGCCCAGGTCCGCGACAACTTCCTCGCCGCCCAGGAACCCGATATCGATACCGACGACCCGCGAAAGATGCTGGCCGCCACCATCGATGCGTTCGCCGCCGCGGTCCTCGCCGCCGGACCCATGCTGCGCCTCATCGACGAACGCGGCGCGGTAGACGAGCGAGTCGCCGCCCTGGCCACCGAAATCGCGGAACGCCCCATCCGCCGCTTCACCCGCTACCTCGAACGCCTACATGCCGCAGGCCGCATCTCCCCCACCGTGCCGCCGCGCATCGTCGCCGAAACCATCGGCTACGCCCTCACTCGCGGCACCCTCACCCGCGCCGAGGCCACCCCTCGCGCCCGCACCACCTACTTGGCGCACATGCGCACGGTCGCCGAAACTTTGCTCTCCCCCACCTGACCAGCAGCCCAGTTCGACTCCCGACGGCACCATCACCGCCGTGCGGTCGCCGACCACATCCACCGCACTGGGCTGACGGTCACGTACTCATCGGGACGGTTGATCCAGCTCCCCGCTGTGTATATCGCCGACATACGCGGCATCGCCCCGGTCAACCGGACGACACTCCGTCCGGCATCAGGAGCATACCGACGCCGAGGCCAACGGTCGCAAGGGTTTTCAGGGCGCTACCTGGTGCAACAACAGCCGCGCGCGCAATCAGCTTGCGCGCTGACCCGTCAGCTTGCGGCCGGGCTGGGCGGTGCTCACCGCGCCGTCGAAGGTCAGCACCCCGTCCTCCAGTGGGGCCTTGCGCAATAACGCACGGTCACGGAAGTAGTTGTTGATGACCCGCCACGGTCCGCGAGTACCCTGGCGCGGTGTGACCCCGTCGCCACGCTGGATGTAACCGGACGTCAGGGCGCCGCCCATCACCGACTGGTCGGAGCGGTCCCCGTCCTCGGCGACCGCGACCACCGTCGTGTAGCCGTTCGCCTTCATGTGGTTGAGGACTCGGCAGAAATATTCGGCGGCCAGGTCGGCCTTCAGGGTCCAGGAGGCATTGCTGTACCCGAGGACCAGCATTGCGTTGGGGATGCCGTCGAGCAGGGTGCCCTTGTAGACGACACGCTCGCGGGTCACCACCGGCTCGCCGTCCACCTCGAGCGCCGCGCCGCCGAGGATCTGCACGGTGAGTCCGGTTGCGCTGATCACGATGTCGGCGGCCAGTTCCTCGCCGGAGGCGAGTCGAATACCGGTTTCGGTGAAGGTGTCGATGCGGTCGGTGACGATCGAGGCCTTGCCGCTGCGCAGCACCTTGAACAGATCACCGTTGGGCACCACGCACAGTCGCTGATCCCACGGGTTGTAGGACGGCGTGAAGTGTCGCATGTCGATCTGGTTGCCGACCTGCATTCGCACCGCGCCGAGGAACAGCTTCTTGGCCAGCTCGGGATTGGTGCGTGAGAGCTGGAAACTGGCCCGCTGCAAGGCGATATTGCGCGCCCGGCCAGTTCGGTAGGCGATCTTCTCCGGCACCCGCGCGAGCTTCATGCCGACCGCGACCGGGTCGTCCGCGGGCAATGCGGTGATGTAGGTGGGTGAGCGCTGCAGCATGGTGATGTGCGCGGTGTCCTCGGCCATCGCCGGAACCAGGGTGATCGCGGTCGCGCCGCTGCCGATCACGACCACGCGCTTGCCGCGATAGTCCAGGTCCTCGGGCCAGTGCTGCGGGTGCACGATCCGACCACCGAAATCGGCCTCGCCGGGGAACTCCGGGCGGTAGCCGTTGTCATAGTCGTAGTAGCCGGTGCAGCCGACGAGGAAGTTGCTAGTGAAGATCTCGGTCTTGCCGGTCTGCTCGTCGAGCGCCTCGACGGTCCACCGACTCCCCGTGCTGGACCAACTCGCCTTGGTCATCTTGCGCCCGAAATGGATGTGCCGGGTGACGTCGTACTCCGCGGCGGTGTCCTCGATGTACTGGCGGATATGCGGCCCGTCGGCGAGCACCTTGGTGCCGATCCAGGGACGGAAGCCGAATCCGAAGGTGAGCATGTCGGAGTCGGAGCGGATGCCCGGGTACCGGAACAAATCCCAGGTGCCGCCGATGGCGCTGCGGCGTTCCAGGATCGCGTAGCTGCGCCCGGTCCGCTCGCGGGTGAGATGGCACGCCATCCCGATGCCGGATAGGCCCGCGCCGATGATCAGTACGTCGACATGCCGCGTCATTGAGGTATCCGTTTCGTCTGGTCTCACCCGGGCACCCTTGTCAGAGCGTCCCCATGAGATTACGTGTTATCTGAAGTTACGTCTAGTGCACCCGTCATCGGCGCGAGATCCACCACTTGACGGGGCATCGCCTGCCTCGAAATTGCCACCGAGGGCAGACCCCCGGGCATGCGCGTGGCGCAATCATGCACGACATGCATTCTCACCAGCGGCACCGCCCACTGACGATTGCCCGTAGGTCGCTCGACACCTCTGCGCAGAGTTCCCCGCGACTCTTCCGAGAGAAAGTACAGCTGCCCCAACGGCCGGGAACCAAGGAAAGTAGCAACGAACGTAGTAGGCCGGATCAATACGGTGTGTTTCGCCTCCATTTCTGGATGATTGCGGCGAAGTTGCTCCAGAGTGTTGGTGCTTCGGTCAGAATGGGTCCGTTCCATCGAGTCTGTCCACTCAACCAACTTTTGGAGGGAAGCTCACATGGCACAGGAAACAAGCACTGACGCCAAGCACGGTGACGTCCTGGATATCCAGAACATTCGGGACATGGAGATGACGCTGCGGCTTCAGATCGATGAGGCGCGGCAGGAAGCCCAAAGTGCTCGTCAGTACGCCCAGCAGGCGCAAAACCTTGCCCGGCAGGCGCAGAACCAGACCCGTCAGGTCCAACACCAGGCGCAGATCGCCCAGCACGAGGCCAACCAGGCCAATCAGCAGGCCCAGCAGGCCCGCCAACAGGCCCAGCAGGCGCAGAACCAGGCCCAGCAGGCACAGGGCGAGGCCGACCGGGCACAGAGCCAAGCCCAGCAGGCCCAAGGCGAGGCCAACCAGTCCAACCAGCGGGCGCAATCAGCGCAGGATCAGGCCGAGCAGGCCAGCCAGTTGGCCCAGCAGTCCGAGGATCAGGCCTCCCGTTCCCAGGAGCGGTCCGGGCAGTGGGAACTGCAGCTGCATCAGCTTCGCCAGCAGGCACGCCAGATGCAGTCACGCTAGCCACCATCTGCCCGCAATGAATGATGTGTCGACGAAAGGGGCCACCGCATGGGTGGTGTCCCCTTTCGTCGACCGGTGAAAGGTGGTCGCGGATGAGCGAACCGACTGTTCCCCCGACCGACGTCGAGGTGATCGTGCCGGAGGCGATGAGCGCCGGGGTCTACGCCAACGGGTTCACCTGCTGGTACAACCGCACCGACTTCACTCTCGATCTTCTGGTGTACCTGCCGACCGATCAGGGTGTCGATGACGCCGGTCGGCCAGTGGTGCGTCAACCGGCTCAGGTGGTGTCGAGGGTGAAGTTCCCGCCGGCGATGATCTTCCGGCTGATGCAGATCTTGAACGACAGCATGAGCAACTATGAACACCAGTTCGGCCCGATTGTCCACCTCGGAGAATAACCGGACAGGAAAAAAACACGATGCTCCTATCCAGTCCCATCATTTTCCTCGCAAGCCCGCGCGACCGGGCAGTCGTGACCGACCCCGCCATCTCCTACCGACCCGACAAGATCAACGGCCGCCGCTATCACGTCACCGCCACCACACCACAACCGGCAGGCCAACCCGCCTTCGAATGAGCGCTGCCGGATCAGCGGCTGCGCACCCTCTCTGAACGGCCATCGAAGACAGCACCCGTGGTTCCCCGCCGCCCACACGCGGTCACGGATGGCGAGCGCGGCACACAGTTGGTTGTGGCGCTTCGGGGCGCTGTCGGCCGTCGCCGTGGTCTGCGTCGGCGTGCTGGTGCTGCGCCGACTGGAACCGGATCGGGAACGTCCTTCCGCACTCCGCTGGTGTCGCTGGTCCCGATTCTCGCGCTGATCGGGTGCGTACTGCTGGCAACCACCTTGGACGCGCTGACCTGGGTGCGCTTCGCGGTCTGGGTCATCGTCGGCATCGGGGTCTACCTGGGCTGCAGCCGCTAACACTCGACCATCGCGAACCAGACCATAGATTCCTCAACGGTTTCTGCCGGCCGGTAACCGGCTTTGATTTCGCCATTGGGATCTTGCACGAATGCATTCCGAATCATTGCTTCTCCTGGGCGAATTCGGCACGCTCTCTGGATAAGAGCCACGGCTGACCCTTTCGAGCGACCTGCAAGCAGTCGCTACGCAACACCCTCGCGGCCGGGCCGGAAAGGACGACGACCCGATATGTCCGATGACGAGAAGCAGATCCGAATCCTGATCGAACGGTGGGCGGCGGCGGTACATACGGGCGATCTCGCCGGTGTGCTCACCGATCACGCCGACGATATCGTGATGTTCGACGTGCCCCCGCCGAACGAAGGTGTGCGCGGCATCGACGCCTATCGGGACACTTGGCCCGGATTCTTCGAATGGCAGGCATCGGGTGCGACGTTCGACATCGTGTCACTCGAGGTGGTCGCGGGCGAGGATGTCGCCTTCGCATACGCGCTGCTGCTGTGTGGCACCGCGGAGGAGTTCGCGCGCGATCCGGCCAAGCGGCTTCGGGTTACCTTCGGCCTGCGCAAGCAGTACGAGCGCTGGGTCGTGGTGCACGAACACCACTCCTTCCCCGACGACAGTCCCGCACCGGCGGTCTGACACTCCGAGAACCCTGGTTCGCTACGGTGGCATCGAGCGCAACGATGCACCGACCGCCGTAGGCGTAGTGGCACCGTTGCCCGCATCCGAACGCGGCATCGAGTGCACCAGGAGTTCCACGTGAATCAGCCCGACTACCAGAATCATTCGGGTACCCGGCCGGCTGCCTGGTACGAGAACTGGACGGAGGTCCCGGATTCGCCGTGGCGGCAGCGGCCCGAGCCCGGCGACGAACGCGAGTACCGCACACTCACCTATGAACGCGATGGACGCATCGCGCGGATCACCTTCGACCGCCCGGAAAAGGGCAACGCGATCACTCCGGACACCCCGGTCGATCTCGCGCACGCGGTCGAACGCGCCGACCTGGATCCGCGAGTACACGTGATCCTGGTATCCGGGCGCGGTAAGGGTTTCTGCGGCGGCTACGACCTGGACATGTTCGCCGAACAGGGCGCACATGGGGCCGACGGTGCGCACGAAACCGCGGGCACGGTGACGGATCCGGTGGTGCAGGCGGTCAACCACAATCCCTGGGGCACTTGGGATCCGATGATCGACTACGCCATGATGAGCCGCTTCAATCGCGGTTTCGCGAGCCTGCTGCACGCCAACAAGCCGACCGTCGCCAAACTGCACGGCTTCGCCATCGCGGGCGGCACCGATATCGCGCTCTACTCCGACCAGATCATCTGCGCCGACGACACCAAGATCGGCTACCCGCCCACCCGGGTCTGGGGCATCCCGGCGGCGGGTATGTGGGCGCACCGTCTCGGCGATCAGCGCGCCAAGCGGCTGCTGTTCACCGGCGACTGCATCAGCGGAAAGCAAGCCGAGGAATGGGGCCTGGCGGTCGAATCGTGCCCCGCCGACGAGCTCGACGAGCGCACCGAGGCCTTGGTCGAGCGCATCGCGCGCATGCCGGTGAACCAGCTGATGATGGCCAAGCTGGCGCTCAACTCGGCACTGCATTCGCAGGGTGTCACGAACTCCGCGATGATCAGCACGGTATTCGACGGGATCTCACGGCATACGCGCGAGGGCTATGCGTTCCAACTGCGTTCGGCCACTGTCGGATTCCGTGAGGCTGTGCGCGAGCGCGACGAACCGTTCGGAGACTACAAGCGCACCCAGTTCAAGGCGCCGGAGTAGATCCACTCACCGCCTCAGCGGCGATTCCGTCGCCACCGCCCGTGGAGACGACTGCGTGTGCAGCCCGCCGACCCAGGTCCCCGGTGGAAAGCACACCACCGCGAGCGTGCGCGTCTTCGCTGCCCCGAAGCCGTCGCCATGCGCCATATGCTCGGCTACTTCTTCGACGGCGTCCTCCCCGAACGCGGCACCCTGCCGCGACTGACGCCGGAAACGGTGGGGCGCGGGCGGCCTATATTCATTCCGAGGACGGGAGGAGTCCGGGGATGTCTGAGGTACGGGCCCGTTTCGGGGTGCTGGGGCCGGTCCAGTTGACGATCGGTGGTGTGGCGCAACCGCTGGGCGGCATCAAGCAGCGCGCGGTCTTGGCATATCTGTTGATCAATGCCAACCGACCGGTGTCGATCGACGCGCTGGCGCAGGTGGTGTGGGAGGATTGCCCGCCGCCCGACATCCGGATCAGCCTGCACACCATCGTGTCGAATCTGCGAAAACCGTTGCGGGAGGCCGGACTCGACGCTCGCGTCATTCTCGCGCGCGCCGGAACAGGATACCGGGTCACGGCCGCCGAGAACTGTTGCGATATGCAGCGGTTCCGTGCGCGCAAGGAATCCGGGCTGCGGGCCTTGGCCGCCGGGCGGTTGTCGGTGGCGAGCGAAGTGCTGTCGAGCGCGCTCGCGGAGTGGCGCGGCACAGCGCTGGCGGATCTGCAGGGGCTCGGGTTCGCCGATGCCTTCGCGACTGCCCTCGACGACGAGCGGATCGGCGTCATCGAGGCGCGCGCCCAAGCCGAGATCGCCCAGGGGCGCGCTGACACCGTCATCTCCGAACTGGCGGAACTCGCCGAGCGGTATCGGTTACGAGAACCGTTGTGGGAGCAGCTGATCACCGCGCTGTATGTCGGCGGACGGCAGTCCGACGCACTTGAAGCGGTGCGCCGGTTGCGCGCGACGCTGGCCGAGGAACTCGGCATCGATCCGGTGGCCTCGATTCGGGAACTCGAAGCGCGGATGCTGCGCCAGGAGCCGCTCATCCCGCCGACCGATGCCGTTGCGTCCGCACTGCGAGCCACCACCGTCGTCGACCTGATCACCCCCGGCTCTCGAGCGTTCCTGCGGGATTCGACCGGGCAGACCTTTCCGGTCACCGGGCCGTTCACTCGCATCGGACGGCTGCCCGATAACGACATCGTCCTCGACGACGGCAGGGTCAGCCGCCATCATGCGGTGATCGTCAGCAACGGCCGGACGTGCGTGCTCAAGGATCTGTTGTCCTCCAACGGCGTATTCGTCGGCGGGGTGCGGGTCATCGACAGTGTCGCGCTCACCGATGGCGCGGTGGTGCGCATCGGCGATACCGAATTCACCTTCGGTGTGCTGCCGCACGGGCTGTGAACTAGCCGAAGTGCTTATCGAACCAGGTCAGCAGTTGCGCCTCGGTTTTCGGTCCGGGCCACGGATTCTCCGGCCGTAGTGTGCAGAACTGGGCGAGCAGTTGCGCGTCCTCGTGCATGGCGATCAGACAGGTTCGGACGCCGATCTCCGGATCGTCGTCCAGGAAGCAGAAATACCGGCCGACCGGGACGCCTGCCTTGCGCCAGACGTCGTCGGCTCCACCACCGCCACCGCACGCGTGTCCGCCGAGCAACCCGACATCGGCGTGATACAGGTTGCTCGCCGACTGCTGGTCCGGAAATCCGAAGAAGAGCGCGGACGGATAGTCGACCGATGTGCTGCACGCCAGCGCGGCGTGCACCGCGCCGCCCGGCGGTGACATGTGCTGGCAGTTTCCGGGGCTGAAGTCACTGGCGAGCCGATCGAAGATCATGCGGTCCTCGGGCGTGAAATAGTCTGGGTCCCGGGCATTTTCCTGCGACAGCAACTGGTTCGCGCTGGACTTCGCCACGTAGTCCCGTATCGGCTCGTCACTCGGCGTCGACCAGATGTAGAAGACCATCGCGAGCTGGGCCTCATCGGTCACCAGCAGTGACGGTTTCGGCGCGGCCGGTGTCTCCGCGCGGTTGGCCATGCACGCCTTGCGGCCGATCTCCTTGCCGTCCCGGATCGAGGGGCCATCCGATCCGGCAGGGTCGCCGGGGCAGTTCTTGGCCTGGAAGGTGCGCAGCATGATGTTGTAGTAGGCACGCATGGCGTCGAGGTTGCGGAAGCGGAAGTATCGAGCCGCGGGTTCGCTGGCCGCGGGATTCTCCGGACAGAAGATGACCGCGGTGGTGGTGGACACGTCCGGATTCTCGTGCTCGCAGGTGGATCGCTTGCGCCCTGGTTGGGCGACGATTTTCAGCAGTTCGATGTCATCGCCGCGCAACGCGCTGGCGTCGGCGACTGCGGTGCCCTTGCGATCTCGGAGCCAGGTCCAGCCGCCGAAGCCGGCACCGGCGGCAACAATGACGGCGATGGACACGATGAGCGCGGTGAGCGTACGGCGTCGCCGCCGCGGCGCGGTATCCGGGGCGGCGGGTGCCCGAGTATCTGCGGTCAGGGCATCTGTGTTCTCGGCATCCGGTGAACTTCCAGTTCCCGCCGCGGTACTCGACGTTCGGTCGGTGACGGCATCGTGCGTCTCGGTCGTGGGCGGCGTCGGCACCGAGGCGCGTGTCCGGCCCTCGGTGACAGCAACGGCGCTGGTCAGTGCCGCCTGCGCGGCGGTCGCGAGTTCACCTGCGGCACCGAACCGCTCGCCGATATTCTTCGCCATGCCGCGAGCGATCACGGTGTCGAGCGCCGGGGTCACGCTCGGCCGGATCATGCTGGGGCGCGGTACCGGCTCGAACAGGTGGGCGCTGATGATCGCGGCGTCGGTGCTGCCCGGATAGGGCCGTGCGCCCGTCAGGCATTCGTACAGCACACAGGCCAGGGAGTAGACATCGACCGCTGGCGTGGTGTGCTCGGCCCGGAACCGTTCCGGTGCCATATAGCTGAAGGAACCGATGACCGCGCCATGCGTCGTCAGCCGATGATCGGTACTGGAATGTGCGATGCCGAAATCGACCAGATACGCGAAGCCGTCGTGCGTGAGCAGGATGTTGTCCGGTTTGACGTCGCGATGGATCAAACCTTCGGCATGCGCGGCATCCAGCGCCGACGCGATCTGGCGGACCACAGCCACCGCCTGTTCCGGCGGCATCGGTCCGTTGGTTCGCAACAGCGAAGGCAGACTTTCCCCATCGACCAGCCGCATATCGATATAGAGGCGGCCATCGATCTCGCCGTAGTCGTGAATCGGGATGACATGCGGTTCGCGCAGCCGCGCCGCCGCATCGGCCTCACGCTGGAACCGTTCGCGATAGCCCTCGTCCTGCGCGAGCTTCTCGAGTAGCACCTTGATCGCGACAGTGCGGCCTTTGCGCATGTCGTAGGCCTGGTAGACCTCGCCCATGCCGCCGCGTCCGATCAGCCGATCCAACCGGTAGTGTCCGAACATCGAGCCGACTGTGAGTGGTTGGCGCTGGCTCGTCATCTCGTCCTCCGCGATGCAGACCGAAGCCGTTCGCTCGTCGGTCAACTGTAAGTTCGGTGGCCGGTTTCATGAGCCGTTTCGGCCGACAGCGGGAATGTCCCCCCAGACTATTGATCTTCGCCACGCCCCGATTGGTTAACACGCGCGGTGGCCCCATAGGGTCCAGGGATGAGCTGGACCGTTGGCTTCGACCTCGATATGACGCTGATCGACTCGCGGCCGGGTGTGAGCAAGGCGATCGATCAGGTGGGCGCGGAGTTCGGGCTGCCATTGCGCGGGACCGAGTTCGCCGACCGGCTCGGTCCGCCATTGGGGATGCTACTGGCCGATGCCGGTGCGCCCGAAGCACTGATTCCGGCGCTGGTCACCCGCTACCGGGAGATCTATCCGTCGATCGTCCCCTACATTCCGGCGATGCCGGGTGCCGATGCCGCGCTGGCGGCGGTCCGTGCGGGTGGCGGCCGGGCATTCATCGTGACCGGTAAGCACGCACCGCTGGCGCGACTGCACCTCGGTGAACTCGGATGGCGAATCGACGATGTGGTCGGCGATGTCTGGTCGGAAGGGAAGTCGGCGGCACTGCGTGAGCATGGTGCGGACCTGTTCGTCGGTGATCACGAGGGTGATATGCGTGGTGCGCGGGCCGCGGAGGTCTTCGCGCTAGGTGTCACCACCGGGCCCTGCTCGGCCGACGAATTGCGTTCGGCGGGAGCGGAATACGTCTTAGGTGACCTCACCGAGTTCCCGGATTGGCTCGCCTCGTGGGCGAGGACGAACCCGCCGCGGTAGGTCGGGTTGCCGCCTCAGATGCTCTAGCGTCCCCGCGCAGCGCCTTCCAACGCGTTGAAACGCAACGACAGACCATCCAGCAGCGCCCGCAATCCCGCCTCGAAGGCGGCATCGTCGATATCTCGCTGCCGACCCGAGAGCAGATGCGCCTCATCCAAGTGCGGGTAGTTCCCGCGGTAAACGGCCGCGTCCTCCGGGAAGCCGCCGGCGAACGAGCCCAATGTCGAGCCGGTGACGAAGAACCGCATCAGCGCGCCCACCTGGGTCGCCTCGCACCGCGGCCAACCCGACGTCACCAGTCCACCGAATACCGCGTCGGCCTGCCGCAGCGCATTCGGCCGCCGCCCGATGCCCTGATTCAAGGCGGGTACCAAGTTCGGGTGCGCCGCCAGTGCCGCCCGATACGATCTGGCCCAATCCCGCAGTGCCACACGCCAATCGGCGATATTGGTGAACATGGACAGATCGATCTGCCCGAGTACGGCGTCGACCATCGCGTCCAGCAGATCATCCTTGGTTGCGACGTGGTTATAGAGCGAGGGCCCCTGCACACCCAGTTCGGCGGCGAGTCTGCGGATCGATACCGCCTCGAGGCCTTCGGCATCCACCAGATCCAGCGCCGCCGACACGATGCGGTCGCGGCTGAGCAAGGGCCGACGCGGTCTTCCCACGAAAACCTCCTGGTCGATCATTCCAGTGTCGCATCGGTGGGTACCGACGACGGCAAATTTGCGTCGTTGGTTGATCGACAGTTGGCAATCGAGAAACTTGCACCGTTAGTTTTCTGCCCTCGGATGTCGGCGGCGAGGAGGCTGAGCACTGCTGATGCCCGGATAGAGACCGATCGGTATGCGACAATTGGGTCTGTCCGCGCGTTCGACAGCCCGGACGGATGCACTGGGATCAGCGCAGTGGACGCAACCGTCAATGTAAGGAGCAACCATGCGCGCCAGGTCGAATCACCTTCTCGGATTGACCCTCGCCGCGGTGTTCGGCAGTCTCGTGCTGGCCGCTGGTCCCGTGGCCGTCGCCCAGCCGCCCCCATCAGGGCCGACGCAGGACTGCCAGATCGGCGAATCCCAGGACCAGGGGCCGTACGAGTGCGTCTGCGGGGAGAACAATCAGTGGGTCTGCCACGAGCGGGGACACGGCCCTCGCTAGCCCGCTCGTTCAGCACGACTTCCACTAGGACCAGCGTTTCACCAAGGAACAGCGCCGAGACGGTTGAAGAAGCCGCCGGTCGGGCCGTCGGTGTCGATTGTCGCGAGCCGGACGATCACGTCGGTGCCCTCGGTCACCGTCTGATGTCCGGAGTTGCCGTTCAAGTCCGTCGCGGTGTAGCCGGGATCGGCGGCGTTGAACTTGATCTCCGGCACTGCACGCGAGTACTGCGAGGTAATCATGTTCAACGCGGTCTTCGAGGACGGATAGCCCAGCCCGTGGATCTGCGATTCGAGTCGGCTCGGATCCGAGGTGATGGTCAGCGAGCCGATGCCGCTGGACACCATGACGACGCGCGGATTCGCGGCCGCGCGCAGCAGCGGTAGGAACGCGTGGGTCACCTCGATCGGCGCGAACACGTTGGTCTCGTACACATTTCGCAGATCCGCGGCCACGGTCTCGGCGGGCGGCACGCGCGAACCGCCGATGCCCGCATTGTTGACCAGGACGTCGAGGTGCGGGATCCGCTGTGCGATCGTCGCGACCGCCGAGTCGATCGATTCTATGGACGTCACGTCCAGCTGTACGAATTCAACATCGAGTCCCTGTTCGACCAGTTCGAAGGCCGTCGCCTTACCCCGGTCGACATCGCGCGCTCCCAGGAATACGTGCCAGCCCAGCTCGGCCAGTCGCCGGACCGTCTCCCGGCCCAAACCTTTGTTCGCCCCGGTCACCAGGGCTGTCGTCTCGTTGCTCATACATCGAGAATTGTCCGCCGGACCGGCCTGCAACAGGGCTGATAACTCCTGGGATCGGTAGTACCACCCCACGGCCTGCCCGCTACGGCATCATCGAGGCATGGATCGCACGGAACTGGCCACTCTGCTGCGGCAAGCCCGCGCTCGGGTGGGGCCGCGCGATGTCGGGCTGCCCGCCGGCTCGCGACGGCAGGTGCCGGGGTTGCGCCGGGAGGAGGTCGCCCAACTCGCTGGCGTCAGCGTCGACTACGTCGTGCGGCTCGAACAGGGTCGTGGTCCGCATCCGTCCGCCGCGGTGCTCGGGGCTTTAGCCCGCGCCCTGCGACTCGAGGACGCCGACCGCGACCTGCTGTTCCGATTGGCCGGTTCGACGCCGCCGCAGGAGGGCCGGATACCCATGGTGGTGCGCCCGAGCATGCTGCGGCTGCTGGACCGGATGGCGGATCTGCCCGCGCTGGTGATTTCCGCGAAAGCCGATGTGCTGGCGTGGAATTCGATGGCCGCGGCACTGCTCGGCGACTTCTCCGCGTGGCCGCCCGCCCGACGCAACATCATCTGGCAGGCCTTCCTCGGCACCGAACCCTCGCGGGTGGTCTTCACCCCCGCTGAGGCCGAGGCCGCCGCCGCGTCCTGGGTCGGCTCACTGCGCCGCGCCAAGGCCGACTATCCCGACGATCCGGACCTCGCCCGCCTCGTGCACGAATTACGTTCACGCAGTGCGCGATTCGAACAGCTCTGGCGCGAGGGCCGTACGGCTCAGTGGCGCGGCGCGACCAAGACCGTCGATCATCCGGAGCTCGGACGGCTGGCGTTGGACTGCGATGTTCTATTGGTGCCGGACACCGACCAAGCCGTCGTCGTCTACTCGGCGGCACCCGACACCCCCGCCGCATCAGCATTGGAGCTACTGCGCATCACCGGCACCCAGCAGCTCGCACCCGGCCGATAGCCGCTGGCCAGCTGCCGCGATCTCGGCAAAATCGTCTCGGCCGGGACGCCTTCGATTCCATTCGAGCGCGATTCGACTGCGCGCGACAGGCATTCATCCGCCGCGATCGGCATCCCAGCGTTGCCGGGTGGCGGCGATGGCGTCCTTGTGATTTCGCGACACGGCGGCGAGGTTGCCGATGGCCGCGGCCAGGCTTCGTCCCGTTTCAGTGAGCAGGCGCAGACGACCTGGCCGTCGGGTGGCCGCGGAGGCCGAACGCGACTCGGTGGCGGGGCAGCGCAGCAGGGATGTCGACAAGACGTACGAGCGCGACGGCGTCACCGCGATCGGCGGTTCGGATATCGCCGAGGTCCTGACCAAGTCAGTGGCCGCTGCTTCTCGAGGAGGCTGTCCGTCCACAGCGAACAAAAAGGAAAGGAGTGCTGACTCCTTTCCACTCTCAATGTATAGCGCACCGGGGGGCTTGCGGCAAGACCCGGGTCGTGCCGCACAATTGCCGGCCGAGGCCAGAACCTGCGGAAATGGGAGTCGTGGAATGCGTGTGTTGTTGTCGACGTATGGGTCGCGCGGGGACGTCGAACCGCTGGTGGCCATCGCGGTGCAGTTGCGGGCACTCGGCGCGGAGGTACGGGTGTGCGCGCCGCCGGACGAGGACTTCGCCCGGCGGCTGGCCGGTGTCGGCGTGCCGATGGTGCCGGTCGGCCAGTCGGCGCGCGCGCTGACGACTGCGGCGCCGCCGCCGTCCTCCTTGCCCGAGCGCGCGGCCGCGGTGATCGCCAGCCAGTTCGACGCAATCACCGCGGCGGCCGAGGGATGTGACGCGCTGGTGGCGACCGGCATGTTGCCCGCCGCAGCCGGCGCGCTGTCGGTGGCCGAGAAACTGGGCATCCGTTCCGTGTCCGTGACCTTCCAGCAGCTCACGCTGCCTTCGCCATATCACTCGCCGTTGGCGTATGCGGGTCGGCCGTTCCCGCCGGAGGTGACCGACAACCGGGAGCTGTGGGATCTGGACGCCCAGAACATCAACGCGCTGTTCGGTGCGGCACTCAACACCAACCGGGCGGCGATCGGCCTGCCGCCGGTGGAGAACGTGCGCGACTACGTCATCGGTGATCAGCCGTGGCTGGCGACGGACCCGATCCTGGACCCGTGGCGGGAGCCGGCGGACCTCGACGTCGTGCAGACCGGCGCGTGGATCGTGCCCGACATTCGCCCACTCCCGGACGACCTGGAAGCGTTCCTGGACGCCGGCGCTCCACCGGTATACGCAGGTTTCGGCAGCATGCCCATGCTCGCCACGAAGGACGCCGCCCAGGTAGTCATCGAGGCGATCCGCGCGCAGGGTCACCGCGCAGTCGTCGCCCGCGGCTGGGCGGACCTGGCCCTGATCGACGACCGGGACGATTGCTTCGTTGTCGGCGAGGTCAACCACCAGACCCTGTTCGGCCGGGTAGCCGCTGTCGTGCACCACGGCGGCGCGGGCACCACGACGACAGCCACCCGAGCCGGCGCGCCTCAGGTGGTGGTACCCCAGGCGGCGGACCAGCCGTATTGGGCAGGCCGGGTGGCCGAACTGGGCATCGGTACGGCGCACGACGGTCCGACTCCGACCGTCGAGTCCCTGTCGGCCGCGCTCGAGACGGCTCTGACACCGGAGACGGGCGCACGAACGACCGCCGTGGCCGGCACGATCCGCGCCGACGGGGCGATGGTGGCCGCGACGCTGCTGCTCGACGCGATCAGCCGAGCGCCGGTGTCCGCATGAACCACGCGGGATCGTGCTCGTGGTCGGGCCCAACCCGGCGTTCCTGAATCACATCAGCCGTGTGCTGCCGTCGCTGGGCGAGACCAACGTGGTGTTCACGACCACCGGCGACCTCGTGCCCGGCCTGCGCGTCACCGCCGAAGACATCCCGCAAGCCGCGCGGCTCAAGGGCTCGCGGCAGATCCTGGACGTGCTCGCAGCGGCGGTCGCCGATCGCCAGCGACTGCCCGAGCAACCGCTGCCGATCGAACTGGCGGACGTCACGGTACGGATCGACGCCGAGACCGCGCAGTGGGCCATGGAGGAGGCCCGCGCGAGCGGGCTGCCGCACAACGAGGCCCGCACGGTGTTCCGCGAGATCCTCACGTACGTGCTCACCGAACGCGCGATAGCCCGGATCGGCCGCGGCTGGCTGACCCGCGCGGACCGTGAAGCATGGGAGCAGCTGCGGACCGACCTGCTCGAGGAGCTCGCTGACCACGGCGAGTTCACTGCCGCGCTCGACGAACTCTGGCCGACACTGACGCCGGAAACACTACTGGCACAGCTGTATTCGTCGCCCGAGCGGCTGCGAGCGGCGGGTGCCGACCAGGCGCTGTCGCGCGCCGAGGGTGCGGCCTGGACGGTGTCGGATGTGCCGCTGCTCGACGAACTGGTCGACCTGCTGGGCCGCGACAAGCCGGCCGATCAGGCCGCCGCGCGGGAACGGAAAGCCGAGGCCGAGTACGCCGCCGGTGTGCTGGACGTCATGATCAGCCGTGAGGACATGATGGACGACGAGGACCATCTGTTCGCCCAAGACCTGCTCTACGCCGAGGACCTGGCCGACCGGTTCCTCGAGCGCGACACCCGTGAACTCGCCGAACGTGCCGCCGCGGACCGGGACTGGACCTACCGGCACGTCGTGGTCGACGAGGCCCAGGAACTGTCCGAAATGGACTGGCGGGTACTGATGCGGCGCTGCCCGGGCCGATCCTTCACAATTGTCGGCGATCTCGCCCAACGCCGGTCGGTGGCCGGAGCGACCTCGTGGGACACGATGCTGCAGCCGTACGTACCCGGCCGCTGGGTCTACCGGTCACTGTCGGTGAACTACCGCACCCCGGCGGAGATCATGACCGTCGCCGCCGCGCTGCTCGCCGAGTTCGCCCCTGGGGTTCAGCCACCGGAGTCGGTCCGCGCGTGCGGCGTCCAGCCGTGGTCCAGGCAGGTCACCGAGGACGAATTGTCCACTGCCATCGAAGAATTCGTGCGGGACGAAGCCGGTCGCGAAGGCACAAGCGTCGTGATCGGGCCACCGGGTGTACCGGGCGCGGTGACGGCGTCGGAGACCAAGGGCCTGGAATTCGACGCCGTCCTGGTCGTGGAACCGGAACGGATCCTCGCCGACGGCCCACGCGGCGCGGCCGAGCTCTACGTCGCCCTCACCCGCGCCACCCAACGCCTCGGCGTCCTGCACCAGGGCACATTGCCACAGGCTCTGGCCGGACTCACCGAAACCGGAACCCCCGCCCATGCTGGAAATCAACGGTCGGCGTAGCGATTCACATGCGGTCACTGCATCCGCTAGCTCGCCATCGACAAAATATGGAGACCGGTCTACTATTCGGGCATGATGTCAGTGCGGAAGGGTGAGGTCACCAGCACCCGGATGGTGGAAGCGATGTTGGAGCTGATCCAGACGCGGGGTTATGCCGGGACCGGGATCAATGCGGTCCTCGAGCGCGCTTCGGCACCCAAGGGGTCGATGTACTTCCACTTCCCGCAGGGGAAGGAGGAACTGGGCGAGCGTGCCATCGCGCTGGCCAGCGATCAGTTCCGGAACCTGATCGCCGAGACGACGTCCACCGAACAGAGCCCCGGCCGAGTGGTGGCCCGGGTGCTCGAGGTCCTGGCGGCGCTACTCGCGGACAGCGACTACGAACTGGGGTGCCCGGTCTCCGTGGTCACCCTGGAGATGGGTGCGCACAGCGAGCGGCTGCGGGCGGCCTGTGTGCACGCCTACGACTCGTGGATCTCGCCCGTCGCGGATTACCTCGCCGCCTCGGGCCTGGACGCCGACCACGCGCGAGCGGTCGCGACGACGGTCGTGAGCACCGTGGAAGGGGCGATGATCCTCAGCCGAGCGGTCAAGGACACCACGGCCATGCAGGGCGCCGCGCGTGTCCTGGGCGAGTTGCTGGACGGGATGATCGGATCGAAGGGAGCGAACGCATGAGGTCGACCGCGCTGGTGTTCGGAGCGACGGGTTTCGTTGGCCGCCATCTCATTTCGGCGCTGACCGCGGAGGGGACCGAGGTGGTGGCCGCATGCCGTTCGGAGGAGTCGTTCCGGTATCTGACCGACTGGCTCGCGCGCCACGGTTGCGAAACGCTGCCGACGCTCTTGCTGGTCGACTTCGATTCGGCCGATTTCGGTATCGCGGCGACGGACCCACTGGTGCAAGGTATTTCGGACGTCTACAACTGTGCCGGTGCCTACCGGTTCGGGATGACCGTATCCGAGGCTCGAACGGCCAACGTGGATGGTGCGCGCCACATCGTCACATTCGCGGCGCGGCTGCCCGAGCTGCGCCGGTTGGTACACATTTCCGGCTACCGGGTGGGCGGGCAGGATGCTGCCGACGTGCCGTGGAGCCCGGAGCGGGTGCGGCGCACCTATAAGGCCCTCGGTGCCTATGAGGCTTCGAAGGTGGAGTCCGACGCCGTCGTGCAGGCGGAGGCGCAGCGGCTCGGGGTGCCATGGACGATCGTCAACCCATCTTCGGTGAGCGGGGTCGGTTCCTCGGGTGAGTCCGACCAATTCCTCGGCATGGCGGCAAGTTTCAAGGAGCTGTGGGATGGCAGTCTGGCGGCGCGGCCCGGAAACGGGCGGACGTTCGTCCCGGTGGTCCCCGTCGACTATCTCGTCCAGTTCATGATCAGGCTGCCCGCGGACCCGGATACGGTCGGACAGTCGTACTGGGTGCTCGACGATGCGACTCCCCCGCTGCCGAATTTGCTATCGATCGTCGGCGAACACTATCGCGTGCGGGTCCCGCGACTGCGCATCCCCGTCGCCGTCGTCGAACACCTGCCCAGTTCGCTCACCAAATCGGATCCCGAGACCCTCACCTTCTTGTCGAGCGACCGCTACCCGGTGCGCTCGGCCGACGAGTTCGCCGCCCGGCACGGTTTAGAACTTCCGGAGACCATCCCGTCGATCCTGCGCTGGGCCGATCACCTCGCGGCGTATCGATTCGGCGCGACGAAGGAGCAGCGCAGTGCGCGCCGCTTCGTCGAACAAGGCGGGCTGCGCACTTTCCGGTCAGGCCCCCCCGACGCCGATTCGGTGGTGCTGCCCGGGCTCCCGGTGAATGCCGACACCTGGGCGGCCACGGCCGAAGCGCTGTCCGCGACAGCCGCCGTCGACCTGCCCGGACTCGGGATGAGCGACGGCGGTCCGCAAGACTGGCCCGGCTGGCTCGACGAACTCCTCACCGACGGTGGCATTCGGCACCTGATCGGGCACTCGATCGGCGCCGCCGCCGCAGTCGAGGCAGCGAGCAGGAATCCCGGCCGACTGGACCGACTGACACTGGTCGCGCCGTTCTTCCTCCAGGCGCCGGCAGGTTTGCTGGCGCGGGCGAGCCTGCTCACCGGATTCGTGCTGCGGCACACGAATGCCGAATCCCTCGCCGAACGCCTGACCGGTGACCGAGCACACGCGTCCACGCTCGCCACCAGCGTCGCCGACCTGCGCCGCGCCGGGACCGCTGGCCGAGTCGGCCGTCTGCTGAGCCGCGCGGCCGATACGCGCTGGCGTGCGGAACTGGTGCGCCTGCTCCTGGCCTACGACGGGCAGGTGCACATCATCGTCGGCTCCGAAGACGCCCTGAGTCCGTCGGGGAGCCAGGTCATCGCCACACTCGGCGCGCGAGCGCGCATCACCCACATCGAAGGTGCCGGGCACCACCCCCAGCTCACGCACCCTGACGCACTGGTCGTAGCGATCAAATCGGCGGGCGATCGGGTGCGCGGATGAGCCAGGCGGCCTTGTACTTCCGTAAGAACTCGCCGGTGAGCGGGGGCGGGGGAAGCAGCTCGGCGGGGTCCCGGTGAACAGCGCCTCGCCGCCATCGTTATGGGCCGAAGTCGATGCCCCAGTCCGAATGGGCCACCGTCGAGATCGACGAAATGGCAAGCAACAAGTACCCGGGCCGGGCACCCTCAGCGCAGCAATTCGATCACCGGGGCCAACTCCTCCAAGCTGTTCTCCAGCACGGTGACGTAGCTGAACCCGAACCGTTCTCGCCGCTCTTCGAGCTGTCGCGCCATTTCCTTGGGTGTGCCGATCAGCAAGGCGGGCAACTCCTCCGGATGCTCGGCCACATCCGCCGGCAGATGCGGCCCATACTGGTCCAGCGCCGCGGCCCGTTCATTCGGCGGCACCACGCGCTGCAGCAGGATATTCAGCTCAACTTCCGCGAGCCGCGACCCGAGCAGACCCCGCAGATACGCGATCCGCTCATCGGCGGCGGCGGGACCGAGCAACTGCAGCGGCCCACCGTTGTACGCGGCTGCGGCCCCGGTCAGCGCGATGATATCGGCATGTTCGGCCGCCACCCGCAGCAGTCGATCACCCCACCCCGCGATAACCAGTGGCGGCCCCGCGGGCTGCGCCGGCCGCGGCTGATATTCGGGATCGGCGAACAGCCGCCGCAATGTCTCGACTGTCGAGGCCAGCTGCTCGACGCGCTCCCGGCCGCTGTCGAACGCGATCCCCGCCGCCTCGAACTCCGCCTGCACATATCCGGCCCCGAGCCCGAGCTCCACCCGCCCATCGGTGAACCGATCGGCGGTCGCGACCTCCCGAGCCAGGAGCACCGGGTTGTAGAACGGTGCATTCAACACGAACGTGGTCAACCGAACTCGCTCGGTCGCCTCCGCCGCCAAGATCATGGCCGGAAACGGGGCAGGCAACCCCAGATGATCGGCCACCCCGACCACGTCATATCCGAGTTCTTCAGCCCTGCGGCACTTTTCGACCCATTCGGCCCGCGAAGCGGGAGCCAGCAGATTGACACCGAACCGGAACTCGCCTCGCGCAGCCGTCATCGTTCCTGTCTACCAACCGCGGCGACCGGGCGCATTCGAAACCGCACGGCCGCTCGCTTCCGGCGCGTGCCGTCGAGTGCTCGCACCCGCTGACCTAGAGTGAACGCCGAAGGTTTGCTGTCCAGATACGCCCATACTCTTCGAGAGGGATGTTCGGATGACACAGCAGCTCGATCCCACGGTCCAAGAGTTCGTCAACGCGCTCAACGACAACGACCAGGACCGCTTCCATGCGATCCTCACCGAGGACGCGACCATGTCCGATGACGGCGTGGAACGCAATCTCGCCCAGTGGACCGGCTCCGAGATCTTCGACAGCAATGCCCGGATGAATGTGGACTCCATCGGTGACGGCGGCACCGAACTGGTTGCCGACTACACGAATTCCCGCTGGGGATCCATGCGCACCAGCTGGCGGTTCACCGTGCGCGACGGCAAGATCAGCCGATTCGAGACCGGCCAGGCCTGAGTACCCTCGAGGTCGTGTTCATCACGCCGCACTACGGCACGGGCTCGCTGGCAGACCTGTTCCCCTCTCTCCTTGCCGGGCTCGGCGTGCCCGGCGAGGTCGACCGGCTAGGCCTCGAGCACGGCGCCGACCGGATCTGCGTGCTGCTGATCGACGGCCTCGGCGCGGATGCGCTGGCCGCGAATTCTGCTGTGGCGCCGTTCCTGTCGAGCCTGCCGCAGCGCGCGCTGACGGCGGGATTCCCGAGTACCACCACGGTCAGCCTGAGTTCGCTCGGCGTAGGTGTGCCGCCCGGCGAGCACGGGATCGTCGGCTACCTCATGCACGTCCCCGGTTACGACCGGTTGGTCAATCCGCTGACGTGGCGACTGCACGGCGCGGGACCGAAGATCGATCTGCTCCGCGACCTGGTGCCGGAGCAATTCCAGCCCGCATCCACGGTATTCGAACGCGCCGCGGCCGACGGCATCGCCGTCGCGCAAGTCGCACCGCATCTGCAGGCGGGCTCCGGTCTCACCCGAGCCGTCCTGCGCGGCTGCGAGTTCCGGCCCTATGTCTCCTTCGGCGATTTCATCGACGGCGTCGCCACCGCCTTGCGCACGGGCCCGCGCTCGCTGGTCTACGCCTATCACGGCAACCTCGACACCACCGGCCACGTTCGCGGGCCATCCTCTTACGCTTGGCTTTTGGAACTCGCGCACGTCGACCGGCTGGCCGCGACCATCGCCGAACACCTACCGCCCGACGCGGCACTCATCGTCACCGCCGATCACGGCATGGTGGAGCTTGCCGACCGCGTCGACTACGACAAGACCGACACGCTGCAAGACGGTGTGCACCGGCTCGGCGGTGAGCCACGAGCCCGCCACGTCTACACCGTCGACGGCGCGACCGCCGATGTGGCGGCGACCTGGCGCGAATACCTCGGCGCCGACTTCGATGTCGTGCCTCGGGCGGAGGTGATCGAGCGCGGCTGGTTCGGCCCGACCGTGGCGCCGCACGTCGCCTCGCGGATCGGCGATCTGGTGGTGGCGGCCCGCGGCCTGCGCGGCGTCGTCCGCACTGGCGCCGAACCATTGGAGTCGATGCTCATCGGACATCACGGATCACTCACCTCGGCGGAGATCAATGTGCCGCTGGCTACGTTCCGGCCGTAACCGCGGGTCTGCCCTAGGCTGGACTGCGTCGTCGCGGGCATTGCCGCCCGCCCAGCCGCCAGGAGGAAATACATGCACGTCACGTTGACACGGACCGGGCTCGGGGTCGCGGCGGTCGCGTTACTGCTGGCCGGCTGCACCGATATCGAGCGTGCGCTCAACCAGGGTGGCGACACCACCTGCAAGGATTACGTCAAGCAGGATCAGGACACCAAGCGCACGACGATCACCAAATTCATCAAGCAGCAGACCCAGAACGATCACGAGCCCGCGGGCACCGCGGTCGACGCGACGATGGTTCAGGTCGACCTGCTGTGCGGCGCCCAGATCAATCAGGACACCCCGATCAAGCGGGCCGACGTGGCAGGCATTTTCATCAACAAGTAGCCGAAAACGAGACACCGCATATCTGCACAGTGCGCCACGCGAGCTCCCCGCCGGAATCCCGGTGGTGGGCAAGCGGTCCCGTTGATCATTCGACGACGGTGTTGGCGGCCAGCCAGTCCGCGGCCCGTTTGCGTGAGGCCCGCGACAGCCAGGCGTCCTGGATCACCTCGGCCAGTTCCTGTTTGCCGAGCTCGCCGATTCGGCTGCCGCGCACCAGGACCGACAGATGACCGTTGAAATGCGGTGTGGTGAAGAATGGCGAATCCGGATCCTGCACCAGCGCCAGTTTGTCCGATTCGGAGGGCACCCAGATCACGATCACATCGGTATAGCGTTCGCCGGTCTCCGGATCGAACGCGTCCGGTCGCGGGTTGCGGAAGAATACGAACGATTTGCCGCCGACCTGATAGACGGCATTGCCGCCCGGGCCGTCAACCCGGCTGACAAATGGCATACCGGTGGCCAATTCGTGCACGTCGGCGAGCCGGGCCCGCCGCGAAACGGTCGCCATATCTGCAGCGTAGACCGTGATCGCCCAACAGGATCGAAACCTCAATGGAGACTGGTCGGTTTGGTGTCGAACTCTCCCCTAACCGTCATGCGTACGCCATGATGAGAGAGCGAATGTGAGCTCACACTAACGATGGGGTTTACGAGGTGGCACAGTTCAGCACCCTCACCCAACAGCGGGCAGTACTGGAAAAGGAATGGGCCCGGTGGGCGACGGCTCCCAGTCGCGCCGTGCGCATCCCCGCGGGCACCACCTCACTACGCAACGAGGTCGCCCAATCCTGGCAGCGCTCGCTGACGACCGTCGACCCGAGCTGCACCGAGGCACCCGGCCTCGACGATGTCCGGGACCGCTGGACCGAATCCCCACTGCGCCAACCGATCACCGAACTGGCCGGTGACCTGCGCGGGATCACCGAGGACTCCGGATACCTCGCGGCCGTCACCGACGCCGCGGGCACCATCCTGTGGTCGTGCGGCGACCGCACCCTGCGCCGCCAGGCCGATGCGGTGAACTTCGCCCCCGGCGGCTGCTGGGACGAAAGCCATATGGGCACCAACGGATTGTCGCTCGCCCTGCACACCGACCGCCCGACCACCGTGTTCTCCGCCGAACATCTGGTGGCCGCGCTGCACGGCTGGGTCTGCTACTCCGCACCGATCCACGCACCCGACGGCCATCAGGTCGGCGTCCTCGACCTGTCCAGTTCCTGGGACCGCTCGCATCCGATGGTGATGACCTCGGTGCGGGCCCTGGTCACCGCGGTCGAGACGATGCTGCGCGCCGCCGCACCGACGCCCGCACCCGGCGTCCGGCTCGAATGTCTCGGTGGCGCAAGGCTGGTCCGCGACGGTAGGCCGGTTCCGTTGCCGCCGCGGCACCTCGAGATCCTGGCGCTGCTCGCGCTCGAGCCCGACGGGTTCACGCCCGATCAGTTACAGGCCGCCGTCTACGGCGACCGTCCGGTCTCCTCTAGTACGCTCAAGGCCGACGTCTCGCATCTGCGCCGTACTACCGGCGGTGAGATCAGTATCCGCCGCTACATGCTCACCGGTCCGGTCTCCTGCGACGCGGTCGACCTACTGGCCGCAATCCAGGCCGGGGACACCACCTCGGCGGTCTGGCTGTATCGCGGTCCGCTGCTGCCCGGTTCGGATACACCGGGTGTGCTGCAGTGGCGCAATCACCTGGATGTCGGGGTGCGCACCGCGGTGCTGGCCAGCGATCGCGCCGACCACGCCGTCGCGTTCGGCGAGCGCTCCCCCGGCGATATCGAGGTGCACGAGCACGCGCTGCGGCTGCTGCCGGCCGACGATGTGCGCCGCGCCGTGGTCGTGGCCCGGCTCTGTACCGCGCAACGCTCCTGAATCACAGCGCTTCCGAATCGCAGTACTCCCTGCATTTCTGGGCGGCTGAGTTGCCCCCGGAACAGCGGCACCAACCTCGCACCAACCTTCTCGGGAGATAGTGGCCCTCTCAGAGCAGATTCGCGAGGAGCGACCGCACATGATCTACGCCAGGCCGGGGTCCGCTACCGGCATCGTCACCTACGCAAGTCGCTACGACAACTTCATCGGCGGCGACTGGTCGGCCCCCATCGAGGGCAGGTATTTCGAGAACCCGTCCCCCGTCGACGGTGAGACCTTCTGCTCGGTGGCCCGCTCCACCGCGGCCGATATCGATATGGCCCTGGAGGCCGCGCACCACGCCGCCCCCCGGTGGGCCGCCACCTCGGTCACCGAGCGCGCGAACATCCTCAACAAGATCGCCGACCGGATCGAGCACAGCCTCGAACCGCTGGCCGTCGCCGAAACCTGGGACAACGGCAAGCCCGTCCGCGAAACCCCCGCCGCGGACCTGCCATTGGCGGTCGACCACTTCCGCTACTTCGCGGGCGTCATCCGCGCGCAGGAGGGCAGCATCGCCGAAATCGACGTCGACACGATCGCGTACCACTTCCACGAACCGCTCGGTGTGGTCGGCCAGATCATTCCGTGGAACTTCCCGATCCTGATGGCCGCCTGGAAGCTGGCACCGGCGTTGGCGGCGGGCAACTGCGTGGTACTCAAGCCCGCCGAGCAGACCCCGGCCTCGATCCTGTTGGTGATCGAGCTCATCGCGGATCTGCTGCCGCCCGGAGTTCTCAACGTGGTCAACGGTTTCGGCACGGAGGCCGGTAAGCCACTGGCCGCGAGCCCACGGGTGGCGAAGGTCGCCTTCACCGGTGAGACCACCACCGGCCGACTCATCATGCAGTACGCGAGCGAGAACATCATTCCGGTCAGTCTGGAGTTGGGCGGTAAGAGCCCCAACATCTTCCTGCCCGATGTGCTGACCGCCGACGACGAATTCCTGGACAAGGCCGTCGAGGGCTTCGTGATGTTCGCGCTCAACCAGGGCGAGGTATGCACCTGCCCATCGCGCGCCCTGATCCACTCGTCGATCTACGACGAATTCCTGGCCCGCTGCATCGAGCGGACCAAGGCCATCAAGGGCGGCTACCCGCTCGACCACACCACCATGATCGGCGCCCAAGCCAGTAACGACCAATTCGAAAAGATCTTGTCCTACATCGACATCGGCAGGCGGGAAGGCGCCCGCGTGCTGACCGGCGGGGAAGCGCGCGAGGTGGACGGACTGCCGGGCGGCTACTACATCCAGCCGACGATCGTGGAGGGCACCAACACCATGCGGATCTTCCAGGAGGAGATCTTCGGCCCGGTGGTGGCGGTGACCCGGTTCGACACGGTCGAAGAGGCGATCATGATCGCCAATGACACCCTCTACGGACTCGGTGCGGGCGTATGGACCAGGGATATCAATACCGCCTACCGAATGGGCCGGGCGATCAAGGCAGGTCGGGTATGGACCAATTGTTTCCACGCGTACCCCGCACACGCGGCATTCGGCGGGTACAAAAAGTCCGGCATCGGCCGGGAAAACCACAAAATGATGCTCGATCACTACCAGCAGACCAAGAATCTGCTGGTCAGTTATTCACCGACAAAACTCGGATTCTTCTGATGCATAGCAGAGTAGCCCGCGTCACCATCACCGAACGGGCACGAGAAGTGTTGCGCCGGTTGATCGAACAACACGGCCCGGTGCTGTTCCACCAGTCCGGCGGCTGCTGCGACGGCAGCTCACCGATGTGCTTCGGGGTGCGCGAATTCCGCGTCGGCAGCGCCGATGTGCTGCTTGACCGCCTGCCGTGGCATACCGAATTCTGGATCAGCGGCGATCAGTACGAGCTGTGGAAACACACCCACCTCACCGTCGATGTGGTGAGCGGACGCGGCAGCGGATTCTCGCTGGAGGCGCCCGAGGGCGTGCGCTTCATCATCAGATCGCGGCTGTTGACCGATGAGGAGACGGCGGTGTTGGCGGCCGGGCCGCCGCCGCGGACGGGAGCCGACCGAATGAGCTGACTGCGGCGCGAGCAGTCGTCAGGGACCTGATTCACGCCCGCGGGTGCGTCCGCGGGCGACGAACAGGTGATCGGCCCAGGGGGTCCGCAGCCCCGGGCCGACACCACACCGCCCCGCCGTCCCGCTGCAGACCGGGACGGCGGGGTCGGGGGGTTGGTCAGCGGCCGGGCAGGAACCGGAAGCCGCGCGCGAGCGTCATCAGCAGGCGCTGCCACTTGTCCTGCGAAACCAGTCCTGGCGCATCGAGATTCATGAACCGCGTGACGACGACCGTCTGCGGTTCGGTGAACTTCAGCAGGCCGTCGGGGCCGTGTCGACGCCCGACACCGGAGATGCCCATGCCGCCCATCGGCGCGGCGGTGGTGCCCCAGGCGGGGGCGTACCCCTCATCCACGCAGACGGTGCCCGCGTGCAGCCGCTCGGCGATGCGCTCGCCCGCGGGCTTGCTCTGTGCCCAGACGCTGGCGTTCAAGCCGTACTCGGTGTCGTTGGCCAAGCCGATCGCCTCCTCGACATTCTCGACCGGGTAGATCGAGACCAGCGGGCCGAAGGTTTCCTCGCGGCCGCACTCCATCTCATCGGTCACCTCGGCGAGCACGGTGGGTTCGAAGAACAGCGGTCCCAGATCGGGGCGGGCCTTGCCGCCGACGACTACCCGCGCGCCCTTGGAGGTCGCGTCGGCGACATGCTTGGTGACGGTCTCCAGTTGCGCCTCGGAGATGAGGCTGCCGATATCGGCCGAATAGTCGTAGGCCGCACCGAGTTTCGCGGCCCGCACGGCGGCGACGAACTTCTCGGTGAACTCCGTGGCGACCGCCTTCTCGACATAGAGCCGTTCGATCGAGATACACAGCTGACCGGCATTGGAGAAGCATGCGCGCACTGCGGCCTTGGCGGCCCTGTCCAGTTTCGCGCCACGGGTGACGATCATCGGGTTCTTGCCGCCCAGTTCCGCGGAGAAGCCGATGAGTCTGCGACCGCACTGTTCGGCCAGGGTGCGCCCGGTCGCCGAGGAGCCGGTGAACATCAGGTAGTCGCAGTTGTCGACGATCGCGGCACCGACCACCGTGCCCGGGCCGGGGACGACGGCGAGCAGGTCGCGGGGCAGCCCGGCCTGATACAGCAGTTCGGCATTGGCCAGCGCGGAGTACGGCGTCTGGCTGTCCGGCTTGACGACCACCGCATTGCCGGCGAGCAGTGCCGGAATCGAATCGCCGATGGACAGCAGCATCGGGTAGTTCCACGGCGCGACCACACCGACGACGCCCTTGGGCTGGTGTCGCACGCTCGCGCGATTGAGCACCGGGAAGGCGCCGGGCACGCTGTGCGCATCGAGCAGGCCGGGTGCGACCCTGGCGAAATAGCGGGCCGCGAACATCAGGCCCATGATCTCTTCCTGTGCGGCCCAGCGCGCCTTGCCGGTCTCGGCCTGGAGCACGTCCATCAGGAATTCGCGGTGCTCGATGACCAGTTCGCGATACCGTTCCAGCACCGACGCGCGGTCCTTGGCCGGGCGCACTGCCCAGCGGGCCTGCGCCGTTCGGGCTTTGCCGAAGGCGGCGGCCACATCGTCGGTAGTACCCACCGGGACACTGCCGAGTGGCCTGCCGGTGAAGGTTTCCGCGATCGTCTTGGACGAACGGGAGGTCGGATCATCGATCGCCGCGAGCGCACTCAGACGGGTGAAGACTTCGGCATTCGGCGCGGGCATCGGTGCCTCCTACTTGTGAGTAACCCCGGGATACACACAACATACGCCGCGCGGTGTCCGCACAGCAGCCATTACCCCGCGGTTGGCGGACGACAACGCCTATTCGGCCGGAACTGTCACGTTTTCCCAGCCCGGTTTGTCTCATGGGCACCCGAACCTTCAGGGAGGCAATCATGAATATCGCATTGTGGATCGGACAGGTTCTGCTGGCTGTCGTGTTCACTACGTCCGGGATCGCAAAATCCACGCAGTCCAAAGAGAAGTTGGTCGCGATGGGCCAGACCGGTGTGGCGGTCTTCCCGCAGCCGGTCGTGCGCCTGACCGCCTACAGCGAACTGTTGGGTGTCATCGGCATCATCGTGCCCTGGTGGACCGGCATCGCTCCGGTGCTCACGCCGCTGGCGGCGGTCGGCTTCGCCGTGGTCATGATCGGCGCGATCGCCGCACACATCCGTCTGCGCGAGCCCCGCAATATCGCCATCACTACGACGGTGCTGATTATCGCCGTATTCGTGGCCATCGGCCGCTTCGCGGGCCTGTGACGGCATCCCCGGTGGCGAGCCGATTATCGGTTCGCCACCGAATCGCGTTCAGGCACTGCCTTTCCCATATGCGGCCGAGTTTCGGGCCGCGCTCCAGGCCTATGTCGGCGCTCTGCCCCGCACCGGTCGGGTAGCCGAGTCTGGAGCGTAACTCCGGCGACCCGGGTGCGCCAAGGGCTTTGACGCACGAGCGTCGGTTCCCTATCACGCACATGTAGACATCACTCGGATTGTCAAATCGGGTTCCGGTCAGCGGGACGTTGGTATCGAATTGGTCACAACGGGTTTATGGTATGCCGATGTTCAGAGCGAGGCTCGGGGTCCGGGCGCGGATTCTGGCGATCGCGCTCGTCCCGAGCCTGACGCTGCTCGTGGTCGGCGTGAGCGCTGCCGGATATCTGGTGGCGGAAAACAATGATGCGAAGTCCTGGGCCGTGCAGAATCAGGATGCGACGGCACCGGCCAGGGAGCTGCTCGAGGCCATCCAGGGGGAACGTCATCTGACGCTGGCGGTGCTGGCCGGTGACGAATCTTCCGCACCCGGCCTCGGCCCCGCCCGCCTCCGGCTCGACAACGCCTACCAGGGTCTCATGGCGGCCACGACCGAGTTGGTCGCCCGGGACGGTTCGGGCGCCGAGAACTTCCGGAAGCTGGCCGACTTCCTGACACAGGTCCGCACCGCCACCGATGCTGGCCAGTTACCGGCCCCGGACGCGTACGCATTCTACAACCAGCTCGTCGACACCATCACCATCGGTACCAAAACCGCCGAACAGAGCGCGCCGGATGCCGAAATCAGCACCGGTCTCGCCGAGGGCAAGCGGATTTTCCTGGCGCTGGAAGCGATATCACGCAGTGTCGCCATCGCCAATATGTTCGCCGCCGCGAATGGGCCGGCCCCCATTCCGATCGAGGAGCTCCAGCATCAGGTCGGCTACTACCACACCGAAATCAGCAATCTGACGGTCGAGCTCCCCCCACGTGAGAAGGCGGCCCTGCAGGCCGTCCAGGCGAGTACGGCGTGGCAGCAGCTGACAGCCATGGAAAACGCTATCTCCCAACGCAATACGGCCGCCACAAGCGCTACATCCGGCACCGCGTCGTCGAACGGCGCGACCAAGACGGCTCCGGCACCGCTGCCATTGAGCACACAGGAATGGCACAGCGCCGCCGCCGAGATGAACCGGACGTTGATCGATATCTGGCTCACGCAGGGCAAAGGGGTCCAGGAACTGGCCGAGGACAAGTCGGCCGCCGCGACCGAGCGCACCCTGTGGGCCGGCGGCGGGATCACCGTGGTCAGTCTGCTGGCGTTCCTGATCGCCGTGCTGCTGGCCAATCGGATCATCCGCAGGCTCAAGCGGCTGCGCGGTGAAACCCTCGCCCTGGCCGATGAGCGGCTCCCGGAGATGATGCGGCGCCTGGCCGAGGGCGAAATCATCGACCCCGCCGACGAATCGCCGAACTTGGATTACGGTCACGACGAGATCGGCCAGGTGGCCAAGGCATTCGAGCACGCGCACCAGGCGGCCGTCGCCGGCGCGGTCAACGAGGCCAAGACTCGCGAGGGCGTCAAGGCGGTATTCCTGAATATCGCCCATCGCAGCCAGATCGTGGTGCATCGCCAACTCGAAATCCTCGACCACGCCGAGGAGCGCCAGGAGGATCCAGCAATGCTGGACATCCTGTTCAAGCTCGATCACCTCGCCACTCGCGAACGCCGCAACGCGGAGAACCTGATCATCCTCGGCGGCGGCCAGCCCGGTCGGCAGTGGCGCAACCCGGTACCGCTGATCGACCTGGTTCGCAGCGCGGTCGGTGAAACCCTCGACTACGCACGGGTTCGCATCGCCCGCCTGCCCGAAACGCATGTGCTCGGCGCGGTCGTCGCCGACCTCACCCACCTGCTCGCCGAGCTGGTGGACAACGCGACCTCGTTCTCGCCGCCCCAGTCCCGGGTCGAGGTGACCGGCAATGTGGTCGGTAAGGGCGTGGTCGCCGAGATCAGCGATCAGGGCATGGGTATGACGTCGGCCGAGATCGATCGCGTCAACGAGATGCTGCGCAACCCACCGAGTTTCGGGGTGGCTGCGCTGTCGTCGGACTCTCGGCTCGGCCTGTTCGTCGTCGCGCAGCTGGCCGCTCAGCACGGCGTGAAGGTCCGGCTCGCGGAGTCCGATTACGGTGGTATCCGTGCCATTGTGCTCATCCCCGCCGCACTGCTCGCCGACGAATCCCCGGCACTCACAACCGATCCCGGGATTCTGGAATCGACACGCCGACGGCGGCACCCGGTGCCCTTCGTCGACTCCACCCCCTACGGTCACACCGAAACCGAATCCGCGGTGCTCACCGCGCCACCGCGCTTCGCGACGCCGGCCGAGCTGGATCCGCCGCCGAGAACCCCGAGCGCACTGCCCACCTCCGACGCACCGCAGACCGCTGGAACCGACGGCAGGCCCGCACTGCCACGCCGCAACCGGCAGGCCAGCATCGCACCGCAACTGGCACAGTCCACCCCCGTCACCGAGCCCGCCACCGAGCAGTCGCCGGAGCGGGAGCGTTCGGCCGAGCAAGCCCGGGATCTGATGTCCGCCATCGAAATCGGGACCAGGCAGGGTCGCCGCGCGACCCCCGATCGAGATGCTGGCGTGTTGCCCGGTGAACCGCATAGCGTGGTGCCTACCGAGCAACTCGGCGCGTTCCGCGCGCCGACGAACAATCCCTCGGATGAACAGGAAGGCAACGGTGACTTCTTCCAGCCCCGGTGATCTCAACTGGCTGCTCGACGACCTCGTCGACCGGCTCGCTGGTGTGCGATATGCGGTGGTGTTGTCCACCGATGGTCTACTACTCGGGCGTTCGACCGCGATGACCCGTGAGGACGCCGAACACTTCGCCGCCATGTCCTCCACCCTCTACGGCCTGGCCCGCAGCGCGGGCACTCGTTTCGACGGCGGCGGCGTCCGCCAAGCCGTCATCGAACTCGACCGCGCGGTCCTGTTCGTCACCTCCGCCGGCGACAACGCCTGCCTCGCACTACAAGCCGCCGAAACCGCGAACCTCGGCATGGTCGCCTACGAAATGAACGTCACGGTTCAGCGTGTGGGCACCTACCTGTCCACCCCAGCACGACTGCCATGACACACCCCGGTGGGCAATGGTTCGACGAGGACGCCGGTCCCCTGGTCCGGCCCTACGCGGTGACACGTGGACGCGTCATGGGAGCCGGTCACGACCTGGACATGCTCACCATCGTCGTCACCACCACCCCCCTGCCCACCCTGCGGCGCACAGAACCCGAATACGTGGACATCGTCAGGCTGTGCCGTGTCCCGCAGACGGTCGCCGAGGTCGCGGCCCATCTGCGACTTCCCTTGGCGGTCACCAAGATTCTCGTCGGCGATCTGATCGGCGAGGGATACCTGATCTTCCGGGCACCGGCGCAGCCGGACGCCGGCCCCGGCGATCTCAACATATTGCGAGCGGTACTGGATGGCATCCGAAAACTATGAAACAACTCGTCCCGATGCGACCCCACATCTGGCGGCCTCGGTCAAAATCCTCATCGCCGGCGGCTTCGGCGTCGGCAAAACCACCATGGTCTCCGCGATCAGCGAAATCACACCCCTACGCACCGAAGAACTCATCACCGAAGTCTCCACCGGCATCGACGACCTCTCCGGCGTCGAACACAAAACCACCACCACCGTCGCCCTGGACTTCGGCCGCATCACCATCGACCACGAACTCGTCCTCTACCTGTTCGGCACCCCCGGACAAGACCGATTCTGGTTCCTCTGGGACGAACTCGCCCGCGGCGCCCTCGGCGCAGTAGTCCTCGCCGACACCCGACGACTCGACAGCTCCTTCGCCGCCGTCGACTTCTTCGAACGCCGCGCACTACCCTTCAACGTCGCCGTCAACTGCTTCGACAACGCACCCATCTACACCATCGACGAAGTCCGCCACGCCCTCGACCTCGACCCCCACATCCCCGTCCTACTCTGCGACGCCCGCGACCGCACCTCCACCAAAGAAGTCCTACTCAACCTCGTACAACACCTCATAGAACGAGCCGGGCGACCACGGGTTCCGAGCTGATTCAACGACCTTCGCCCTAGGTGCCGACGGTGGTGTCGTTGTCGTCCAGCGCGGCAAGTTGGCTGGTCGGTTCGGCGCGGATCGCGGTGACCGCGTCGAGGCCCAACGGCAGCCGCAGCGGCGGCGTCGCCTGCTCATCGTCGGTGACATCCAACGGTGTGACCAAGACGCGACCGGGATGAGCCGCCGCCAACTCCCGCAGGGACTGCGCTCGGGCTGGATTCCGGGCGGTCGCGACCACCCGACCGCCTGCGGCGGCCACCGCTCGGCTGATCGCATACCCGAATCCCGACGCGGCGCCGGTCACCAGCCACACCCGATCAATATCCACGATAAGCTACTCACCTGCTAGTATTTATGATACTGATCGTTTCGTATCAAAATGTCTAGACTGGTGTCATGGTGGAGTCGAAGGATGTCCGTGGGCCGGGACGACCGCGCAGCGAGCGATCGCGCCGAGCGGTCCTCACCGCGGCACGAGAACTGCTGACCGACCGTGGTCTTCCCGGTTTGAGCGTGGACGACATCGCCGCCCACGCCGGGGTCAGCAAGAACACCATCTACCGGTGGTGGCCGACGAAGGCGGCGGTGTTGATGGATGCCTTCACCGACGCCGCCGCGGACAGGATCGAGGCTCCAGCCGATGGCGATGCCCTGACACGGCTGCGGTCCCAGGTGCGGCGCGTGGCGCAGTTGATGAGCGAACCCGACGCTCGGCGCCCCTTCGTCGCCCTCGTGGCCGCCGCCCAGCACGACACCGAACTCGCCGCCGCCTTACGCGAACGGTTCATCGCCGGCCGCCGAGCCGAGGCGAGCGGCCTGATCGCCACCGCGATCGAGCACGGCCAACTCCCCCATGACCTCGATCCCGACCTCATCATCGACCTGATCTACGGCGCTCTCTACTACCGCCTTCTCGTCAGCGGTGCACCGGTCGACCCCGCATACGCCGACCGGCTATTCGACGCGCTTGCCCCTATCTTCCGAACCTGACCACGAGCGGTAGCGTCTCATTCGGCGAGGGCGCGGCGCAGGACTGCGAGAAGCTCGGCGATCTGCCGTTGTGACACCGCGGCGGACAAGATCGCCTGCGACCCATGGAAAGTGCCGGGCCACTGGTGCAACTCGACCGATACACCCGCCTGCAGCAGCCGCAGCGTGTAGTCGATGGCTTCGTCGCGGTTCGGATCGAACTCCGCTGTGGCGATATAGGCCGGTGGCAGGCCGGACAGATCGGCGGCACGGGCGGGGGCGGCATACGGCGAGGCGGGCACGGAGCCCAGATAGTGCCGCCATATCGCGGTGACTTTGTCGCGAGTCATAAAGGGCGTATCGGTGAAGTGTCGCGCCGACCATGTCACCTGCCGGTCATCGAGGCCCGGCTGATTGAGCAACTGGAAGCGGATCTGCGGCCCTTGCTCGGCACGGGCCCGCAATGCCACCGCGGCCGCGAGGGCAGCGCCAGAGCTGTGCCCGCCGACCGCGATCCGTCCCGGGTCGATGCCGAGTTCGGTCGCATGCTCGGCCGTCCAGGTCAGCACGGCATAGGCGTCGTCCAGCGCGGCGGGGAACGGTTGTTCGGGGGCCCGGCGATAGCCCACCGAGATCACCATCGCGCCGGAGCCGTCCGCGAGCCGGGTGGCCAACGGATGCTCGGTGTCCAGGTCGCCCATGACGAATCCGCCGCCGCGCAACCAGACGATGACACCTCGGGCCTGGTGTGGGCGATAGATCCGCACCGCCACATCCGGATCGGCGGGCACCGTGTGGTCCTCGATTTCCAGGCCCGCGATATCCGGTACCGGCACGGATGCGGCCAACTCGGCGAGGCTCTTGCGTGCGGTGACCGGGTCACTCAGATCGGCCGGGGGGAACAACGGGATGAATGGTTCGAGTTCGGGATCCATGACCTCAATCGTCGCGCCCGGCATCCCTGCGGTCATCCGCCGCTCGTCGGGCATTTCGGCCCGATTACGCGACGATCGCCGCGTACTGGCGTGGTTCGAAATCGCCGAAGCGCCGCCGACTCGGGCGTCGCGATCTCAGGCTTGATGGAGCCACGAGACGAAAAGCAACACACCGCCGACGGTGAGCAACAGCGATAGGGGGATCGGCCAGAACGGCCCGTCGCGGCCGAGCAGCCGGCGGGTCAGCCGCACCTGCAGCGCGCCGAATCCGGCCAGCACCAGTCCCCACACCGGCAACAGTCCGACGCCGAGCAGCGCGTGCACCGCCCAGGCTCCGGCCAAAGTCGGGCCGCCCCACGAATGCTCGAGATCGTCTGCGGCGATGAGCGGATAGCCGATCCCGCGCACGGCCGCGACGGTCGCCAGAAACGCCAGGAACCAGGTCACCAGTCCGACCGCGGCGGCCAGCGCCGAGTGTGCGACGCCGCGCACCGCCAGCGCGTCACGCGGCGCGATGAAGACGCCGAGCATCCGGCGCGGCGTCCGCAATCGGCTCGCGAGGGGACCGAGGCCGATCACCGGCGCGACCAATGCGTATGCGGCCCAGCGCGACAGCGAGCGAACCGAGGTCATGACATCGACCGTATCCCGCGCACCGCCCTGCGCGGGTCAACTAGCACCTAGGCCAATCGGCCCGCGTCGAGCAGATCGTCGAACAGCAGTTGGTCGACCGGCGGCACCAGCGCGCGGTCGGCGTAGCTGAACCAGGCCACCTCTTCGATCTCACTGCTGGCCGCGAGGGTGCCGCGATAGTCGGCGGTGTAGCAACTCATCCGGACGAGTACATCGTTGACGGGTCCGTGCAGCGCGGCCTCGTAGGTGCCGACATGTGCGATGGTTTCCGGGAGCAGCGCCACGGTCAGCTCCTCCTCGATCTCGCGCAGCAGCGTCTGCGAATCGGACTCCGCGCCCTCGCGTTTGCCGCCGGGGATGTAGAAGATCTCCTTGCCTTTCGGGCGTGCGCACAGAATGCGGCCGCCCTCGATGCGCACCCACGCGACCGTGTCGATCAGCTTGTCCACTCGCCCATCCGCCACCGCCGCAGCCTAATGGACGGGCTCCGATCAGTGCGCGCGCTGCAGGTTCTCGGGCAGGATCGAGTGACTCCCCGCTCCGGGGCCGTCGATGGGCCGCAGGTCGCGCCCGAGCACCCGCTCACCGCATTCGGCGCAGACCGGCTCGAGCACCGTCGCCTTCCCGCAGCTCTCGTGTACCGCCTGCACCGGTGGGCCATCCGGTGCGGCCCATTCGTCGCCCCACTGCCGCATCGCGTTGACCACCTGCCACAGCGAGCGGCCCTTCGGCGTGAGCTGGTAGTCGTAGCGGACCGGATTCTCCTGGTAGGGCACCTTGACCATGATGTCGTGCGCGACAAGGTGTTCCAGGCGCTGGGTGAGCACATTGCGGGCGATGCCCAGGCGTGCGCGGAAGTCGTCGAAGCGGGTCACGCCGAAGAGTGCGTCCCGCACGATCAGCAGCGTCCACCACTCGCCCACCACCTCCAGACACTGGGCGACCGAGCAGTTCATCTCGTCGAAGCTGGTCCTGCGCATGAGCCTCAGCATAGTTGGTTGCTTCAAAGAACTCACTAGCCTATGGTTCGTTGCATGATGCAACTCACTACCCGGCTGGGCGACGAATTCGCACTGACCGAAACCGACTACCGCATCTGGCAAGCCCAGATCGACAAATCCTGGCGCGGCTGGAGCGGTCCGCACGGCGGCGTGATCGCCGGACTGCTGGTCGAGGTCGCCCGGCGAGCGGGCGGCGCGGACCTCCCGGTGCGCGCGGTGGATCTGCGATTCCTCGGCCGACCGGCGGATGGGGTGCTCACCTTCCGGGCGACCGCGCATACGGTGGGCCGCAGCACCGCGGTAATCGAGGTCATGGCCGATCAGGAGGGCAAATCCGTCGCGTCCGCCGCGGTCACCTTCGGGCGTACCACACCGACCCAGGTACCCGATCTTCCACCGACCACCGCGCCGCACGTGCCGGCACCCTACGACTGCCAGACGTTCCGGCTACCGCCCGAAATCGTGCCCGTCGGAGCGCATTTCGAGATCCGACCCGCTGCCGGACCGCTGCCACTCACCGGCGCGGACGAGGCCTGGATGTGCGCGTGGATCGCCCTGGTTCCGGAACTGCCGATCGATGCCGCGACGCTGGCCGTGCTCGCCGACGCACTGCCGCCCGCCTTCTTCCCCATCCTGTCCGTGCCGGTCGCGGTGCCGACGGTGGCGTTCTCGATGCACCTGCACACCGACCTCGCCCAGCCGATCCAACAGCCTGTCCTCGTCCGCGCGACCAACGCCAGCACCGGCGGCGGCTGGTCGGTGGACGACATCGATATCTGGGACCGCGGCGGCGCACTGCTCGTCTCGGCCCGCCAAACTCGCCGAGTCCTCGGCTGAAGCGGCGGCAGCGTCGTGAGTTCCGTTGTCGCACAGCAGGATCAGCCCGCCGTCGATTCCCGGGTCGTGCTCGCCATCGTATAACCCATTCCACCTGGGGCGCTTCAGGTCCAACCGGCTCGGCGGAAGACGCGGCCGTGCTCGCCGCCGAACTGGCTGACGGGATCGACGTTTCCGCCGCGTTGATGCGCTACGACCAGCAGCGGCGGCCCCGCAGCCAGCACGTGCAACGCACCGCGCGGCAGGATCCCGCGATCAGCCTGTCCACCAACCCTGTCGTCTACGAGCTGGCAACAAAGCTCACCAAGCTGGCCGGTGACCGCGTCGCGGCGCGCAAGTCCGCCCGCCGGTGGCACTGGACACCACCGGTCCTCGACACCCACCCCACACCGATCGCCGCACCACCGACTGGTTCGACCAGCACAGCACCTGCCCGAATAAGGCGCGCCGCGACCTGACCTACGCCACGTGCACGGCAAACCCGTTGTGGCCCATGGCCTCGGCGACGTGCTCGGCGGCGGCCTTCAGGTCGCGGGTCGGCGGTAGCGAACCGTCGAAGGTGGCGACCGATAGATCGTCGCCGCTGATCTCCCAGGTGCCCGCGATGCGGCCGTCGACGACCAGGATCGGCGAGATCCACCCGGCCGCCCGACTCACTCGCGCGCGATGTGCGGCCGGCAGCAGCTCGGAGTCGCCGGTGCCCGGGCCGAGAACGTATTGGTCGAATGCGCCCAGCAGTTGGACCGAGGTGCGGGGCGGTTGGACGGCCTCGAGTTCGTCGGCGTGTTCGGTGAGTATGTAGGCGCGGCGGCCCGCGATATCGACCTCCGTCAGCGCGTCCCCCAGTTCCGAAAACCACCGGCGCACCGTCGTTTTCTTCAGGCTGTTGCGGCTGAGCCAAGCGTCGAAGATCTCGGGGGTGGCCGGGCCATATGCGCCGAGATAGCCGGTGATGGCCACGGGTGCGGCTGCGTCCGGATCGGGCAGGCCGCGCCAGCCGCGGATCAGGTGGGCCGGACTGGTGAAGGTGACCCGATTGCCCTGCGCCGGACCGTGACACAGTGCGCCCTGCCAGGCCAGCGGCTTGAGCAGCGCGCCCCAACCGGAGCGCAGCTCCTCGCCGAGTCGATGGAAGGCGGGATCGGCGACCAGCGCGTCGACCAGTTCGTCACGGCTCAGCACGATGCCATCGAGCACCTGCGGCACCGCATCGGCAAGCGCCGCGACCTGCGCCGGGGATGCCCCGAAAGTGCGTTGCCAGGCGGGCTTTTCCCAGGTTCGGGCCGAGCCGATCAAGGAAAGCACGGCCGCCGCCATCTCAGGCGCGAGCGCGTGCAGCGTGCCGCGCATGGCCCAGGTCTTCATCAGCGTGCCCGAAGCCAATTCCGGTAGCAGCGCACCGGGTTCGGGGGTGCGCCGACGCAGCGCCACCGCGAGATCCGCGGCCGCGGTCACCTGGGCCTGCACGCCGCACATCCGCTCGACGATGTCGGTGACGTCGATCTCGCCGCATGGCGTGACGAATTGCCTGCGCAATCGCCAGGCGAAGACCTGGTCCCAGCTGACGCGCACCGATCGCCCCTCCTTCATTCGGCCCCCCTGGGTTCAGCCCAGCATCGTGCTGCAGAACAGTACTCCGACGGCTATCTCGAGCAGACCGATCACCGTTGCCGCGATGACGGCGACCAAGGCGGTGCGATTCGTCGCGCGGTGCACCACACCGACCGGCGCGACGAGGCGCTCGGCGCGCGCCAGCACGGCCGTACCCGCGGCGCCGAGCGCACCCGCAGGCACCGGACCGCTCGCGCCGACGATGGCGAGCAGGCCGCCGAGCAGCGGTTCCGGGCCGTGGCTGCGCGCGGCCGTGTCATCGGCACACATCTCCAGCAAGCGGCCGATCTCACCGACGCCATCGGTCACCAGGCGCATGCCGGGCAGAGTCGCCGCGATACCGCGCAGGAACCCGATGACCGCGGCATGCCTGCCGGTGAGGTGGGCGTGCTCGTGCGCCAGCACGGCGGCGAGCTGATCGCGGGTCAGGGCGTCGAGGGCGGCGGAGGTGACGACGATGGTGTCGGGGCGTCCCGGCGCGCAATAGGCTTGGCGCTCCGGCGAATCCAGCACCACCGCGCCGACGCCGGGCACGCGGCGCCCGACCATGCGCACCGCCTGCCCGTGTGCATGAGTGTGGCGGCGCAGGCGCAGCATCGCCCGGCACGCGTTCAACACCATGACGACGATGGCGGCGAGGATGGCGACCGCGACCAATGTCGCGAGTGTCAGCGTGCCGAGGCCGGTGGCCACATCACCGTGCAGGTGGATCGGCATCGACAGCACAGCATAGGAAGCGAGCAATGAATCGGCGGGGTGGCGCCAGAACGTGGCGAATTCGATGATCAGCATCCCGGCTGCCAGCGCCCATGCGCCGAGTGCGCCCCCGATCGCGACCAGCCAGGCGAACACCCCTAGTCGGGGGGCGGCACCGCGCCGGGTGAGTCTGCGCAGTACGGGTGGGCCGAAGGTGGCCACCACGCTGCCGTAGAGCATCAGGCACAGCGCTACGCTCACGATTGCGCCCCGCTGGCACTCAGCTCCGCGATACACGAAGGCGCGCTGCGACGTTGGTGCACTCGCGGACGCTCGCTCACGACTGCGCCTCGCTGGCGCTGGCCTCCGCCGTGCGCGAACGCGCGCCGCGTCCTCGGTGCACTCGGCGGCGCTCGCTCACGGCGCCTCGGGGGTCTTGCGGGAGGTCAGCCTGCGCAGGGCGGCGCGCAGTCCGGCCGACTCCTCCTCGCTGATCCGGTCGACGAAGTGACTGAGCACCAGATCCGAGCGGCCGCCGGAGCCGAGCGCCTCGAGCATGAGCCGGGCGCTGTGCTCCTCGCGGGTGAGAGTGGGCCAGTACCGGTAGGCCTTGCCCGCGCGTTCGCGCGCCAGCCAGCCCTTGCGGTGCAGGTTGTCCATGGTGGACATGACCGTGGTGTAGGCGATGCCGCGTTCGGCCGCCAGTTCGTCGAAGATTTCGCGGACCGTTGTGGTCTCCGCGTCCCGATCCCAGATCCGGTCCATGATCACCGCCTCCAAATCCCCGAAACCTCGCACGGCGCCGTCTCCCTCATCACTACTGGACTGCCCTGACGTCCCAGGGTAGCTGGCTCGGCTTATTACTACGTAGTCATACCGTAGATTCGCGCGGCGGTGCCGAACTGTCGGTGGTCTATGCGAACATATGTTCGTGTCCGAATCCCGCTCCCCGATCGCGCATCGATCCAGTGGTCGCGATGCTGGGCGGGATTCGGCGGGTTCTGCCGGATATGGCGATGTTGCGGCGCCACGATCCGCAGGACGTGACCCTCGGCAGGATCGCCCGAGTCCTGAGGGATACGGCGATGCGGCGGACGGCTACGGGCGAGAGCGATCTAGTGGCGCGCGGTCCGGGCGGCCGCGGATCGAGGCGCGGGCCGAGGCATCGATCTTGCATGCGGATCTCGACTCGTTCTATGCCTCGGTCGAGCAGCGGGACAATCCGCGGTTGCGTGGGCGCCCGGTGATCGTCGGTGGCGGGGTGGTGCTCGCGGCCAGTTATGAGGCGAAGGCGTTCGGGGTGCGGACACCGATGAATGGTGGTGCGGCGCTGCGGTTGTGCCCGCATGCCATCGTCGTGCCGCCGCGGATGTCGGCATATGCCGAGGCGAGTAAAGCCGTCTTCGAGGTGTTCCACAACACCACGCCGGTGGTCGAGGGCATCTCGATCGACGAGGCGTTTCTGGATGTCGGCGGGCTGCGGCGGATCGCGGGTGAACCCGTCGATATCGGGCGGCGGCTGCGGACGGCGGTCCGGGAGCAGGTCGGGCTGCCGATTTCGGTCGGTATCGCCCGCACCAAATTCCTCGCCAAGGTGGCCAGCGCGGTCGCCAAACCCGATGGACTGCGCCTGGTGCCACCGGAACTCGAACTCGACTTCCTGCATCCGCTGCCGGTCGAACGACTCTGGGGCGTCGGCGAGGTCACCTCGCGCATTCTGCACGAACACGGCATCACCCGGATCGGGCAGTTGGCCGACCTCGGTGAGTCTGCGCTGCGCGCGATCCTCGGTCCCGGTGCCGCCCGGCATCTCTACGCACTGTCCTGGGCCCGCGACCCGCGCCGCGTCGAAACCGGCGTGCGCCGCCGCTCCATCGGCGCCCAGCGCGCACTCGGCCGCCGGTACCGACCGCCCGACGAGATCGAGGCCTACCTGCACGGCCTCACCGACCGCCTCGGCCGTCGCCTGCGCGCGGCCGAACGCGTGTGCCGAACGGTGGTGCTGCGCATGCGTTTCGACGATTTCACCCGCGCTACCCGCTCGCACACACTGTCCGAGGCGACCGATCACACCGAGACGATCCTGCATACCGCTCGTGCTCTGCTCGACACCGCGATGCCGATGATCCAGGAACGTGGCCTCACCCTCATCGGTCTGGCCCTGACCAACCTCGACAACGCCGACGCCATCCAACTCACCCTCCCCCTGGAACCCCGCGCCACCAACACTCTCGACGCCACCCTCGACGATCTGCGCCGCCGCTTCGGCTCGGCCGCCGTCACCCGCGCCGCTCTCATCGGCCGCGGCGAAGGCCTGTCGGTGCCGCTGCTCCCCGACTGATCCGATCAATTGCCCCTGGCATGAATCCGCAAGCGGCGAACCGGGCTCCCGCTCCACCACCACCTACTCCGGATATGACCGCCCCGGCCGCTACGTTCCGCAAAACCCGGACGACGACGAAGCCTTCCTGCGCGGCCTACGCGAACGCGCCGAATCCCAACGCCGCGAAGCCCGCCGCCAGGAAGAAGAACGCCAGCGCAACCGCGAGGGCGAATCGTAGATCCGCAGCTCGCAAAGTCTGGGCAGCTGTTCTTGACGGACCGCACGGCGAAACCTTCGGTGGCCCTTGCGTCCTCATCTCAACTTGGTCATCGACAAGCGTTGCCAAGCTCGTGTGCTTGTCTGTTGGGTGTGAATTCGAAGCTGGTCCGGGTCGGTGTCGAGGTGCTCGCGTGGACTGCAACACTCGCAGGAGCAGCTGGAGTCGCGTTGCACTTCAGTCGGTCGTGGTCTCGAATGTTGGTCTTAGCAGCTTCGGGTGCCCCGTACCTGATGAGCTCCGCGCTTGTTGGGGCGGTGGCGTTTGTCGTCATGCGGCGCTGGAGCGGTGCGGGGGTGGCGGTCGTTGTCGTGGCCGCCGCGGTGTGGACTCAAGCTCCGCTGTACGTCGGTCGCTCGGGCGATGAGGATGGACGGGCAGTAATAGTGATGCAGGCCAATCTTCTGTTCGACGGAGCTGATCCTCGGGCGCTGGTCGACCAGGTGCGCGCACGGAACGTCGTATTGCTCACCGTCAATGAACTCACGCCGGCGGCGGTCGAGGATCTCGGCCGCGCGGGGCTCGACGAGTTATTGCCGCATCGGTATCTCTCCCCTGGAAGGACCGCGAGCGGGACGGGAATCTGGAGCAGCTACCCCCTGTCGGAAACCGTCGAGTACGACGGGTTCGTGCTGAACCAGCTCTCGGCGACAGCGAGCATCCCCGATGCCGGACCGGTCACGGTGTACGCGTTCCATCCGGTGCCACCGGTGTTCGGTACGCAGGTGTGGGCCGACGAATTGTCCCGTCTGCGCGAAATTCTCGAACGGTCGCCGTCGAGTCGGCCGGCGATCGTCGGTGGCGACTTCAACGCGACCTACGATCATGCGCAGTACCGCGCGATGTTGTCAGGTCGTTTCAACGATGCTGTCGAACAGGCGGGCGCCGGACACCTGGTCACCTATCCGACCGATAAGCGGTGGCCGCCCCTGGTCGGTATCGACCACATCCTGGTCGCCGCTGGCCGTGCGGTCGCGGTGGAGACAGTGGACCTGATCGGCGCGGACCACCGAGCCCTGGTGGCGCAGATCCGTCTGGACCGCGGAAGGCAGTAGGGCGCTTTCGATGGCTCAGCCGTCAAGGTCAGTGAACCGAATCGTCACGGGGAAAGGGCTTTCCAGGACGAACCCGGAGTGCCGCCGCGACCCGGGACAAACTCGCGATGACCCCGATCAGCGAGAACGCTTGGGGCGCTTGTCCATCAGTCGCAGGATCAAGGGCGTGAAGATGAGTTGCATGGCCAGTTCCATTTTGCCGCCGGGGACGACGATGCAATTGGGGCGGGACATGAAGGAGTCGTGCAGCATCGATAGGAGGTAGGGGAAATCGATGACCTTGGGGTCGGCGAAGCGGATGACGACGAAACTTTCGTCGGCGGTGGGGATGGTGCGGGCGATGAAGGGGTTCGAAGTGTCCACGGTCGGGACGCGTTGGAAGTTGACGTAGGTGTGGGAGAACTGGGGGCAGATGTATTTCACGTAGTCGGGCATGCGGCGCAGGATCGTATCGATCACGGCCTCACTGGAGTACCCGCGTTCGGTCTTGTCCCGGATGACCTTCTGGGTCCATTCGAGGTTGACGATCGGCACCACGCCGACCAGCAGATCCGCGTATTGCGCGACATTCACCGCATCGGTGACCGCGGCACCGTGTAGCCCCTCGTAGAACAGCAGATCGCTGCCGGGCGACAGATCCTCCCACGGCGTAAAAGTGCCCGCGGGCTGCCCGTACGGTTTCGCTTCGAGATCGTCGTGCAGGTATCTGCGCACCGAACCGACGCCGGTTTCACCGTAATCGTGAAACAGCGTCTCCAGCTCTTTCAGCAGATTCGCCTCCTCACCGAAATGCGAGAAGGTGCGATTGTGGTTCTGTTCGGCCTCGGCCATCGCGAGTTTCATCTCGTTGCGGTCGTAGCGGTGGAACGAATCCCCCTCCACGATTACCGCATTGATGCCTTCGCGGCGGAATATCTCCTGGAAGGTCCGCGTGACACTGGTCGTTCCCGCACCGGATGATCCGGTGATGGCGACGACGGGATGTTTGACCGACATGGCACCTCCTCGATTGCCGGACAACAGAATTCAGCGACCGGCCGGACGAAACAACGAGCGCGATCCGAACAGCGAGCTGTCGAAACTGGGCCCTTCCTCGGGTTCGCTGTGGTAGCGCTCGATCCGCTCGACCTCATTGCGCGAGCCGAAGATCAACGGCACCTGGTGGTGTACCTGCTCGGGCGGCACCTCGAGCACCCGCTCCCCGCCCGTGGTCGCCCAGCCGCCGGCCTGTTCGACGATGTAGGCGATCGGATTCGCGCCGTACAGCAGCGACACCCGTCCCGGCCGCCGGGTGTCGTACGGGTACAGATAGACCCCGCCGCGGGTCAGGATGTGGAAGGTGTCCGCGACCAGCGACGCCACCCAGCGCATATTGAAGTCCCGCCCACGCGGCCCGTCCACCCCGTCGAGGCATTCGTGTACATACCTGCGCACGGGCCGCTCCCAGAACCGCTCATTGGCGGCGTTGATCGCGAAACCCGAAGTGTCCTCGGGGATTCGCATGCGCGGGTGGGTCAGTACGAACGCGCCGATCTCCCGATCCAGCGTGAAGCCGTCGACACCGCTGCCGGTGGTGATCACCAGCATGGTCGCGGGCCCATACAGCGTGAATCCCGCGCAGACCTGGCGCACCCCCGGCTGCAGGAAGTCCGCCGCGCTCGGCGGGCCGTTATCGGGTGCTCGCAGCACACTGAAAATCGTTCCGACAGGCAGATTCACATCGATATTGGACGATCCGTCCAATGGATCGAAGGCCAGCAGATATTTCCCGCGCCGGTGCACATCCGGCACCGGATGAATATCGCTCATCTGCTCCGATAACAGCGCCGACAGATGCCCCGTCCACTGGGTCTCGGCCACCATGATGTCATTGGCGATGGCGTCGAGCTTGCGGTGCACCGTCGGTGGCAGGTTGTCCGGCTCCGATGCGCCGAGCGAGCCGACGATGGCGCCCCTGGTCACCTGGTTGGCGATGATCTTCGTCGCGGTCGCGACGACATTCACCAGAGCGGAGAATTCACCGGAGGATCCGGGATGCCGGTGCTCCTGCTCGATCGTATAGCGGGTGAGGGTCTTGAGTCCTTCTGGCATGAGTTCTCGATCTCGTCACGCGGGCGCCCTCGCGGTCGGCCCATCCGGCTGCTCTGCTGTCCCGAAAACACTGCTCCCGTAGACATCCTGGTCGGTCAGCGTGATCAGGTCGGTCTTGGTGAGCGGTCGGCGCAATTCGACCAACCGCTTGGCCTGCCGCAACCGGCACCGGTCCAGCGCATTGCGCACGCTGCGCGCATTGGAGAATCGCGGTCTGGTCATGCGCAGCGCGAGGTATTCCCCGAAGGCGGCGTATCCGGTGTCGTCGAAACGGAAGTTGTCCCGCGCCACCATGAGTTCGGCGATACGCACCAATTCCTCGTGCGCGTAGTCACTGAATTCCAGATGGTGGGCGACCCGCGAGGACAATCCCGGATTGGCCGAGAAGAACTTCTCCATCCGATCCGGGTAGCCCGCGAAGATGACCACCAGGCTGGTGCGCTCGCTCTCCATCTCCTGCAGCAGGATCTCGATGACTTCCTGCCCGTAATCGCGCTCGTTCTCCGGGCGGAACAGGTAGTAGGCCTCGTCGATGAACAGCACTCCCCCGGCCGCCTTGGCGAGGGCTTCCTTCGTCTTGGGTGCGGTGTGTCCGATGAACTGGCCGACCAGATCGTCGCGAGTAACCGTATGCACCTTCGGTTTCCGGATGTAGCCGAGCGCGTGCAGCATCTCGGCCATGCGCAGTGCGACGGTGGTCTTACCGGTGCCGGGCCCGCCGGTGAAGCTCATATGCATGGTCGGCCGGGACGCATCGAGCCCGAACCGCTGCCGCGCCCGATCGATGAGCAGCAGCGCCGCGATCTCGCGCACCCGCCGCTTCACATTCGCCAAACCGACGAGTTCGGCGTCGAGCCTGGTCAAAACGTCCTCGACGTCGTTGCCCGCGATATCGGCCGACAGATCCAGCACCGCGTCCTCGGCCAGCACCTCACCCGTCGGCGGAGCGCCCGCCGGCACCGCTCGCACCGGCCTGCCGTCCTCCACGCCCGGCCGGTGCAATCGGAAACCGCTTGCCGCGCTCGACCTTTCAGCCGCCATACCGTGCACCCGGACGTTCGTCGGTGGCATAGGAGCGCAGGCCGTAGAGCTGTCGGCGATCCGGGCCTTCGGTACGGGTCAACAGGAATCCGGGCTCGTCGGCGGGACGCTGCACCAGAAAGCTCAGCGCTGTCGTCTGCCTGCCGTAGCGGGCGTCGTAGGCCAGGACCCGAATGTAGTGCCGCGGAAAGGTATTGCGGCAGGCGTCGATCTCGGCGAGCACGCCGTCGGGCTCGTCGAGATCGAACAGCGGCAAACCCCACATCTCCCAATACGCGTTGCGAGGGTGCGGGTCATCGGTGTACTCGATGGACACCGGCCAGTTGTTGAGCAGCGCATAGCGCACCTGGGCCGCGATCTCGGCATCGGTGAGTTCGGGCAGATACGAGAAGGTTCCGTGACGCAGATACATGGGAAGGTCCTGTCGTTCAGCGGCTGGCCGTCGGCACGGCATCCGGCGCATCGGTGGAGGTGTAGTCGAAGGTGACATCGCCCCAGGTCGAGAGTGCGACATCGAGTGGACGGCAGCTCTCGGCGGCCTTGCGCAGCACTTCAGGGCCTTCCTTCACAAGATCGCGACCTTCGTTGCGGGCCTTGACAACCGCCTCCAGCGCTACCCGATTCGCCTCCGCACCGGCCGCGATGCCCAGCGGATGTCCGATCGTGCCGCCGCCGAACTGCAACACCACGTCATCGCCGAAAAGGTCGAGCAGTTGGTGCATCTGGCCCGCGTGGATACCGCCGGAAGCGACCGGCATGACCCCGCCCAGACTCGCCCAATCCTGATCGAAGAAGATGCCGTTGCCGGGGTTGGTGGGAATGTGGTTCTCCCGCAACGTGTCGTAGAAGCCCCGGGTGGTGGCCGGATCGCCCTCGAGTTTGCCGACCACGGTGCCCGCGTGCAGATGATCGACGCCGATCAGCCGGCACCACTTGGCCAGCACCCGGAAGCTGACGCCGTGGGTCTTCTGGCGGGTATAGGTGGAGTGCCCGGCCCGGTGCAGGTGCAACAGCACCCCATTGCGCCGCGCCCAGTGCGACATCGACTGCATGGCGGTGAATCCCACTGTCAGGTCCATCATGATCACGACGCTGCCCAGTTCCCTGGCGAACTCGGCGCGCTCGTACATATCCTCCATCGTCGCCGCGGTGACATTGAGGTAATGGCCCTTGATCTCACCGGTTTCGGCCACGGCGCGGTTGACGCCCTCCATCGCGAACAGATACCGGTCGCGCCAGCGCATGAACGGCTGGGAGTTGATGTTCTCGTCGTCCTTGGTGAAATCCAGGCCACCCTTGCATGCCTCGTAGATCACCCGGCCGTAATTCCGTGCGGACAGACCGAGTTTCGGCTTCACCGTCGCACCGACTAGCGGCCTGCCGTATTTGTTGAGGTACTCGCGTTCCATGACGGTGCCGTGTGGCGGGCCCTGGAAGGTTTTGACGTAGGCCACCGGAATCCGCATATCCTCGAGGCGCAATGCCAGCAGCGGCTTGAAGCCGAAGACGTTGCCGATGATCGAGGAGGTCAGGTTGGTGATCGAGCCCTCCTCGAACAGGTCGAGATCGTAGGCGATATAGGCGAAGTACTCCCCGGGGCGGCCGGGGACCTCATCGATGCGGTAGCACTTGGCTTGGTAGCGATCGTGTGCGGTGAGCCGGTCGGTCCATACGACAGTCCAAGTGGCCGTGGAGGATTCGCCCGCCACCGCGGCAGCCGCCTCGATCGGGTCGACACCCTGCTGCGGGGTGACCCGGAAGACGGCGAGCACGTCGGTATCCTTGGGCACGTAATCCGGCGCGTAGTACCCCATCGAAGCGTAGGAATGAACTCCGGGATCCCAGCGATTCGGTTCGGTTTCCTCGGTCATTGTTCCTCCGCTCGGTTGTGCGGGACATCCGCGTCTGGTGTTGTGCGGGAGATCCGCGCTCGAGGTGTGCGCGAGACGTCCACGCCCAGGGGGTTGTGCGGTAGACCCGCGCTCGAGGTGTTGTGCGGGGCACCTGGTGTGCGAAGTGAACGCCTGCTGAGTTCAAGGATGACGGGCTCGTTGACGACAAACAATTTGATTGTTTCTCCGAATACTCAACGGATTCATAGAGTTTGATACCGTCGAATTGTGGGTATGGTGAGTGCGGCTCGGATGGAAACATTCCTGGCCGTGGCCCGGCAGGGCAGCATCCGCCGCGCCGCCACCCAATTGCATGTCACCGAGGCCGCCGTATCCGCGGCCGTCGCGCACATCGAAAAGCAGCTCGGCGCAAAGCTCATCGCGAAATCCGGGCGCGGTATCGCGCTCACCGAGGCGGGACGGATCTACTCCGAATACTGCCGCACCATCCTCGGCCTCATGAAGGAGGCCAACGCCGCGGTCCGCCGCGCCGAGACCGGCAAACTGCGGATCGGCGTCGTCGCCACCGCGGGTGAATACGTGCTGCTGCGGCTGCTCGCATCGTTTCGCAACCGCTATCCGGATATCGAACTCAGCCTGTCCGTGCACCCGCGCGACGTGCTGTTCCTCGAATTGCACCACCACGAAACAGATCTCGTCATCGCGGGCCGCCCGCCGCGCGACACCGGCCTGGTCATCCGCGCGCGCCGCCCCAGCCAACTCGTCGTCGTCGGCGCCCCCGGCTGCCCCGACCCCCTGCGCAGCACCTGGCTGCTACGCGGCCGTGGTTCCGGCACCCGCGACGCCACCCTCAGCCTCATCGACCGCCTCGAAATCGCACCGCCCACCCTCACTCTCGGCAGTCACGGCGCGGTCCTGGCCGCCGCCCGCGAAGGTCTCGGCGTCACCCTCATCCACAGCGACGCGCTGGCTCAGGATCTCGAATCCGGTCTGCTCCAAGTACTCCCGGTAGACGGCACCCCCATGGACCGCCCGTGGCACGCCGTCACCACCCGCACCCCCACCCCAACCACCCGCCTCTTCCTGGCCCACATCCTCGACCCCGCCGAAGTAGGCCCCCACGCCTTCCACACCGGCTGACGGATCGGTCGGGCGGTGGAGTCCGAGGGGCACGACACCCGGACTCCACCCGACTGGCGATCGACTGATCGCACAGGTTGTCGGCGGAATCGCCGTAGTTTCGATTGTGGCCCGAATACCGGCTCAGCAGCATGTTTCGCTGTTACGAGCTGGTGAATATCGTGTTCCCCGCAGCCCGTTTCCCCAACCCAGATTCTATCGGATGGTGCCGCCACGCCTGCGCCGGGGACCCCGCCATACGCCGGGTTGCGGTTGTGCCAGACTGGCCCGCATGGCTGGTGGGGAACCGTTGGTTTCGAATGTGTCCGATACCGCTCGCTGGGTGGCCGCCTACCGTGCGATCGAGACGACGCGCGCGGACGGGCTGTTCCGCGATCCGCTCGCCGATCGGCTGGCTGGGGAGCGTGGCCATGCCATCGTGGCGGCCGCGCCGCGGATGATGCGCAACGGGTGGCCGGTGGTCACTCGAACCGTCATCATCGATGAATTGATCGCGACCGCGATTCGCGAGGGCTGCGACCGCGTCCTCAATCTCGCGGCCGGACTCGACACCCGCCCGTACCGCCTCGATCTGCCCGCCGACTTCATCTGGGTGGAGGCCGATCTACCCGCGCTCACCGCGGAGAAGGACGCCGCCCTCGCCGACGAAAAGCCGCGCTGCACACTGATCCGCCGCGGCGTCGACCTCGCCGATCCGACTGCACTCGGACAGTTCCTGGACGCCGCGCTCGGCCCGATGGGTCCCGAAAACAGGCCTGCCACAAAGGCATTGGTGCTAACCGAGGGCCTGTTGATGTACCTCGAGGAGGAAGCGGTCCGCACCATCGCCGCTGCCCTCACCCGGCCTGATATCAGCTGGTGGGTCATGGACATCACCGTGGCGATGAAGCGCATGCGCACGAGCTCGATGTTCGAAAACGCGCCGCTGCACTTCGAACCCGCCAACGGCATCGGATACTTCGAGGACCTCGGCTGGCATCCGCTCGAGATCGAGCACTTACTCGTCGAAGCCCGCAAGTTGGGTCGCGCGCCCTGGTTGCTGCGCCCCTTCACCTACCTGCGCCAACCCGACCCCCGCAAACCGGGGCCGCAGCCCATGGTCCGGAATCGTCCGCTTCCAGCGCGCCTAGGGCGCACGCGAACACCGCCCGACAAGGCGACGCCGCACACAACCTGGACCCCTTCGGCCAGCCGATCGACTGAGCTTGTGGTCGGTACACCGGCACGACACCGAGAACTCGCACCGGGCGTATTCGCTTCAGAACTGACTGTGCTGGGAGTCGAAGGTGAGGATGCGTCCGCCGAGCAGGATCTGGGCACCGGCGGCCAGTGTGCTGGGATGGTTCGGCAGGCTGCGGATCCACTCCTGATGACCGGGCATCCGAATATAGGTGCCATTGGCCGAGCCTTGGTCGACCACGGTGACGTCCCACTCGACGAGCCGAATCTCCACGTGCGCGCGCGACATTCCCCCGGACCGGTCCGGCAGCCGGATCGGCCGCGCACCCCGCCGCACCGCCTCGGCGTGCTCGGGTTCGCGCCCGAGCACAATGTCATTATCGAGCACGAACGACGTCCCGTCATCGAGCATCAGCAGCCCCAGCGGCGGCCGCACCCCCTCGGTCAACACACACGTCATCTGATCCATCCGAATCCCGCACACCGCGCAAAACGACACTCGCGGATCATTCAGATGCTGCCGAGAACACCGGAAGCCCTGGACCACGACCCCACCGCCCTCCGGCTCCACCACCGGCACCACACCAACGGTCCGAACCGGCACCGGAATCGGCACACTCGGCACGAACGTATCCACATCCAGCTCCGGATCTCGCCGCCACCCACCCGAGCCAGCACCCTCCGCCGCCCGCGCGCCAACTTCGGAACCCGCGGATCCCCCCGCCCACGCGCCGCCCTCAGAACGCCCGAATTCTCTCGGCCGCCCACCGACCTCGGATCCCCCAGCCCCCTTCCGCAGCTCAACCGGTCGCCCGCCCACTGACCCCGGCCCTTCGCTCGCAACAGACGCTCCCGCCGCACCACCCCCCGGCCCGACGACCCGGCCCATCGCGGGCCCGCGATGCTTGTACATCGCGGCCGCCGCGCTCGCCCCTGCAGGTCCAGCCCCGCCCGGCGTCCCGATCGCGGCGTCCCCGGGTGTCGGCTCCGCCCCACCTCCCGGTGGTGCTTGGGCCCCGCGCATCGCGGGCATCCCAGTGCCGGCCGATGCACTCGGCCCCAACGATCCATCCGCGACCGGTGTTTCGATCGAACTTTGCTCCGGCCGCGGCCCCCTCCCGCCTCCCGGCCGGATCGGCTCCGATGGCCAACCGAGTTCGGCTGGCTGCTCCGGAAACTCGCGATGCTCGGGCTCCCGCGACATCGCCCAGCCAGTGCGCGACCCCGCTTCGTCCGGCGACATCCGGACGTCACGCCCCGACGACCCGCTCTCCGACAACGCCCCTGCGCCGATTCCCACGTCATCCGATGCCGACGGCCGGGCATCCCGCTGCGTCGTCTCGAACCACAGCACCGCTCCCGAACCGGGCACTGTCCCGGCGCCCAGCCGCGCGACTCCGCGCCCGGGCAACGTCTTCTCGCTCACCCCTTCTCCGTCGACGAACAAGCCGACCCCGATATCGGGCCCCGGTATCACCACCCGGTCCACCGTGAATCCGGCGTCCCTGCCGTGCAACACCTCCGAACGATCCGAACACCCCAACACTGCTGTCACGTCACCGTGCAGGAACAACGCCACCCCCGTCGTGCCTGGCGTGATCACCCCGAACTCCACCTGGTCCTCGTTGTCCAGGCTCATCAGCCAGCTGGTGGCAAGCCGTGCAAACATGCGCCCACTGCGCGGCTTCTCGGTAGCGGCCGCCTGCCGCACCAATCCGAGCAGCGCCGTCAAGGCCTGACCCGCAGGCGATTCCGCCGTCGCCGCGACATCCGCACGGTGCGCGACGATCAGCACGACGCCATCGCAGTTCGCGATCAAATGCGTACCGCCCGGCAATACCTCGAGTTGTGCATCGACGCTCATAGGAATCGACCGCCGCGGAAGCGCCAGCGGTGGAACACGACCCGCATCGGTCCGTTCACCAGGAGCCAGAACACGAGCCAGGTGAGGATGAACTGGATGAGAAACGCCGCCAGCGACGGGTGCAGCGCGCGAGGCAAGATGATCGTGGTGTAGTGCACGAGGACCCACATCAGTGCCGCCTCATTGAGGATCGTCCAGAACCCGAACAGCGTCGGCCAGTCCTTCTCCCACCGGAACTGCTGCAGAAAATGGTAGAGCAACTCCCACCCCACCCCCACGAGAACGGTCGCGAGCAGCACCGACAACGTCACCCGATAGGTCTGTCCCACCGACAGCGATCCGGTCGGCAACACCGGCGTGAGCACCAGGGCAACCAGAAATCCGACCACGCCGAGCACGAATACGCGGGTTTGGATACGGCCGTTCAGAGTAAGCAGCATCGATTCAGATCTTCTTGTTCGTAACCCAGAGCCACCATTGCCGAGTCGAGTGCACCGGTCCCATGCGTTGGCAGAAACCGAGCGCCGCAAGATCATCCGCGATCTCCTGCGCGGCGATCTGCAACCCGAGGAAGGTATCCACCCCGGGGAACGGACCACCCAGCGTCGCGCTACCGGATGCATAGATGCGTCCGCTGCCACTTCGCGTGCCGATCAACTCGAACGTGGTGTCCACATCCATCCGCCCCACCGGATTACGACCGGCCCCCGCATGATCGAGCAGGTCCGCGAGCAATCGGTGCTCACGCACGTCGGCCTCCAATCCGGTGCAGTCGATGATGTAATCGGCCGCGGTATCGAAGGGCTGGGTCGGCGGCGGAAACGGCAGCGGCGCCGAGGTATCGGGCACGATGGTCGTGATCACTCCGCCCGGCCCCGGCGCGGGCCGCAGATCGCGCGCCGTACCCGCCATCACCTGATACCAGCCCTGCCTGCGACCGCGGCGCAGCTGCTCCTGCCAGTTGTCGCGCACAGGTGTACTGGTACCGCCCATCTCCTGGTAAGCCCGCGCCCGCTGCTCTCCTTGCAGCATGCGCATTTTCGCCTTGAGTTGCCCGCCCCATACCGACTTCGGATAGTTGAACCCCTGATAGGACCAACCGTCTCCGGCCCGGCGGCGGTTGAAGACATTCGAGCCCTGCGCCTTACCGACATAGTGGCGGAACAAGTGCAGTATCCGCGTGTTCAGCCGCAACTTGTCGCGGTCGTCGATGAGCCGCTGCAGCACCCGGCTGGCCACGATCCCGCTACCGCGGATCATCACCGTCCCAGGCCTGCGCTGCAACGCCTGGTACACGTGCTCATGCGGCTCGTACGCGTTCACCACCCGCGTCGGATCCCGATACTTCTCCCGGTACTCCTGCAGATCCGGTAGCAGCTTCAGCCCCGGATACCCCACGCCCAGATGGACATATGTGCTGCGAAACGCGATCCGCTTGGTCGGCGCCGCACCGGCGGGCGGGGTGAGCACGGCGAAATACCCACCGCCGGAACGCTTGCGCACCATGCGCACATGCCCCTTGTGCAACGAGCCCGCATACCCGATCCGATGGAACTCACGCTCCATCGCGACGAACGCCTGCCCGGCCTTGGGTGTGTAGTAATTGGCGAAGATCGGCTCGGTGAACACATTCCACAGCGGCCGGATCGTCTTATCGGCCAGCGCCTCACGCACCGCATACGACGGAAAGCCCCACATATTGTCCGGCGTCGACGCCGAGTCACTGCGCAACCGCTCACCCCGCGGAATCTGCGACACCCGCGTCAGATACTCATAGGACGCCCACGGCACCTCCTGCGGCCCCAGCACCGCCATCGATTGCGCTGGCACGCCGTAGATCCGCAGGGTGTCGTAGGTGACAAAGGAACCGATCCCGCTGCCGATCGTCACGAACGGAACGTCGAGGATCGGAATTCCGGCCCGGCGCACCATCTCATCGGTCCATACGTCGGTTTCGACGAGGTCCTGGGTGATATCTCCCCGCATTTTCGGGATGCTACCGGCCGAAACTCATCAACGACTTTCGATTACCTTGCCCGCAGGCGCACTTCCGCGCCGCCGCCGACAAGGCGCGACGCGCGCGGGCAATATGGGCCAACCTGCCACGGCGTACCCGCGCGCCGACGTACCATCCCAGCGTGGCCGATGCGATTCGTTCCACCCCACTGCGGGTTCTGGTCTACAGCAACGACGCCGATACCCGGCGTCAAGTGATGCTGGCGCTGGGCAGACATCCGCACCCCGAACTGCCCACCTTCGAGTACCTCGAGGTGGCGACCGCACCCGTGGTCATCGATCAGATGGACGCGGGCGGTATCGACCTGGCCATCCTGGACGGTGAATCCGCCCCGGCGGGCGGGCTCGGCATCGCCAAACAGCTCAAGGACGAGATCGCCCAGTGCCCACCGGTTCTGGTGCTCACCGGCCGACCCGACGACGCCTGGCTGGCGAACTGGTCGCGTGCCGAGGCCGCGGTGGCGCATCCGATCGATCCGATCCGGCTCACCGAGGCCGTTGTCGCGGTGCTCCGCAACCGCACCGCAGCCTGACCATCGCCCCCGAATAACCGAAGTTACCGGGCGCTGCCCGCGTCCGAGGGACGCGGGCACTCTAATGTCACGTGACAGCGCTATCACTTAGCAATCCGACGGGTCGGATTACCCCCGATTCAGTCATAAATAGCAGTCCTGTTTTCGATCAAACACCCAATCGAATAAACGGTCGACCCCGCGCGTCAGTTGTAGGCTGTGCCGTAGCTCACACGAGCGCGGGCCTCGATATGACAGACCCGCGCGGTGTCGAGCAGGCCATGAGGCGAGTCTGACCGAGGCGGACAACGAAGTCGGCCCGCCTCGGAAGCTGCTGTCATGAATCCGACGCCGACCAATACACCCCCGGTGTCGTCGGGGAATGACGCCCAACCGCCAGCTACAGCTCGCCAGGAGGGGAAGTGCAGTCGTGAATATCGAGTTGCCCACTCTTGTACTCGGCGCGGTCGCCGCCGCGTTCGCGGTGTTCTCCGTCATCCTCTCGGCCCTCGTCGGCCCGAAGCGCTACAACCGGGCCAAACAAGAGGCCTATGAGTGCGGCATCGAACCGACACCGCACGCCGTCGCGGGTGGGCCGGGAAACGTTACCGGACAACGCTTTCCGGTGAAGTACTACCTCACCGCGATGCTGTTCATCATCTTCGACATCGAGATCGTGTTCCTGTACCCGTGGGCTGTCCACTTCGACGCGCTCGGTCTCTTCGGTCTCGCCGCGATGGCGCTGTTCATCTTCAACGTCTCCGTGGCCTACGCCTACGAATGGCGCCGCGGCGGTCTCAGCTGGGACTGATCGCCCATACGCCCTTGGCCCACAAGGCATTACGGCAGCCGCGCCGAATGCCGAGGGCCACGCACAGTGGAAGTGAGAGTTAGTCGAACATGGGTCTCGAGGAAAAACTGCCCAGTGGCTTTCTGCTGAGCACGGTAGAAGACTTTGCCGGATATATGCGCAAGGGCTCGCTGTGGCCCGCCACCTTCGGTCTGGCCTGCTGCGCCATCGAGATGATGGCCACCGGCGCCGGACGTTTCGATATCGCCCGCTTCGGTATGGAGGCCTTCCGCGCCTCGCCGCGCCAGGCCGATCTGATGATCGTCGCCGGCCGCGTCAGCCAGAAGATGGCCCCGGTGCTGCGTCAGGTCTACGACCAGATGACCGAACCGAAATGGGTGCTGGCCATGGGCGTTTGCGCGTCCTCGGGCGGCATGTTCAACAACTACGCCATCGTGCAGGGCGTCGACCACGTGGTTCCGGTCGATATCTACCTGCCCGGCTGCCCGCCGCGCCCGGAAATGCTGTTGAACGCGATTCTGACACTGCACGCGAAGATTCAGGAGATGCCACTCGGCGTCAACCGCGACGAGGCCGTGCGGGCGGCGGAAGCGGCAGCACTGGCCTCCACGCCGACCATCCGGATGGAGGGTCTGCTGCGATGACCTTCGACACCCCCGAGAACACCGAAACCAGGACGCCGCCGGAGTTCGTCGACGAGGCGGCCACCGCCGGGCCCGAAGGCACACCGCCCGAACAGGATTCGGCACCCGAGGTGATCGGCGTACGACGCGGCATGTTCGGAGTCAGCGGCACCGGCGACACCTCCGGCTACGGCCGCCTGGTCCGGCCGGTGACGCTACCCGGCAGCACTCCGGCCCCCTATGGCGGCTACTTCGACGAACTCGTCGCCGAATTGCACGCGGCACTAGGTGCGGTCGACACCCGCTGGGAGAGCGCCATCGAGAAGGTGATCGTCTTCCGCGGCGACCTCACCCTGCACGTGCGACGCGAACACCTGGTGACCGTCGCCAAGGCGTTGCGCGACCATGCCGCACTGCGTTTCGAGCTCTGCCTCGGCGTGAATGGCGTGCACTACCCCGAGGACGCGGACCGCGAATTGCACGCGGTATATCACCTCATGTCGATCACACACAACCGGCGCCTGCGCGTCGAAGTCTCCGCACCGGACGCCGACCCGCATATCCCGTCGCTGTTCAGCGTGTATCCGACCACCGACTGGCATGAGCGGGAAACCTACGACTTCTTCGGCATCCTCTTCGACGGCCACCCCTCGCTGACGCGCATCGCGATGCCCGACGACTGGCGTGGCCACCCCCAGCGCAAGGACTACCCGCTCGGCGGGATCCCGGTCGAGTACAAGGGCGCGCGCATCCCGCCGCCCGACGAGCGGAGGGCATACAAGTAATGAACAACATCGACACCCGGCCCGGCGTCAACTATGACACCGGGCCCGAGCCCGCAGATAACCGAGCGCCCGAGCCCGCAGATAACCGAGCGCCCGACTCCGCTGGTAAGCCGAGGCCGGAACCGACCGTCGTAACGGTCGCGGGCCAGGACTGGGACGCGGTCACCGAAACCCTCGATGGGGCGGGCGAAGAGCGCATCGTCGTCAACATGGGCCCGCAGCATCCCTCCACGCACGGTGTGCTGCGGCTCATCCTGGAGATCGAGGGCGAAACGGTCATCGAGGCCCGCTGCGGCATCGGCTACCTGCACACCGGCATCGAGAAGAACCTGGAATTCCGGAACTGGGCGCAGGGCACCACCTTCGTGACCCGGATGGACTACCTGTCCCCGTTCTTCAACGAGACGGCGTACTGCCTCGGCGTCGAGCGGCTGCTCGATATCGAGGACCAGATTCCCGAGCGCGCCACCATCGTTCGCGTCATGCTCATGGAGCTCAACCGGATCTCCTCGCATCTGGTGGCGCTGGCCACGGGCGGCATGGAACTCGGCGCGCTCACCCCGATGCTGTTCGGCTTCCGGGAACGCGAACTGATCCTGGATGTCTTCGAGACCATCACCGGCCTGCGCATGAACCACGCGTACATCCGGCCCGGCGGCCTCGCCCAAGACCTGCCCGACGACGGCGTCAGCAAAGTCCGTGAGCTGCTCGCCCTGCTGCCCAAGCGGCTGCGCGATATGGAGCATCTGCTCACCCAGAACCCGATCTGGAAGGCACGCACCCAGGACATCGGCTATCTGGACCTCGCCGGCTGTATGGCCCTCGGCATCACCGGCCCGGTGCTGCGCTCCACCGGCCTGCCGCACGACCTGCGCAAGGCCGCGCCGTACTGCGGTTACGAGAACTACGAATTCGAGGTCCCCACCACCACCGGCTGCGACTGCTACGGCCGCTACTGGATTCGGGTGGAGGAGATGAAGGAATCGCTCAAGATCGTCGAACAGTGCCTGGACAAACTGCGTCCCGGCCCGGTGATGGTGGACGACAAGAAGATCGCCTGGCCGGCCGATCTGCAGCTCGGCCCGGACGGACTCGGCAACTCCCCCAAGCACATCGGCCGCATCATGGGCACGTCCATGGAGGGACTCATCCACCACTTCAAACTCGTCACCGAGGGCATCCGGGTGCCGGCGGGACAGGTGTATGTGGCCGTCGAATCGCCGCGCGGTGAACTCGGCGTGCACATGGTCAGTGACGGCGGCACCCGCCCGTATCGCGTGCACTATCGCGACCCCTCGTTCACGAATCTGCAAGCGGTGGCGGCGATGTGCGAGGGCGGCATGGTCGCCGACGTCATCGCTTCCGTCGCGAGCATCGACCCGGTGATGGGTGGTGTGGACCGATGACCGAGATCCTGCTGAAGCTGTCCACGCGTCCGCAGCCGTTCGCGCCGTATGTGCGCGAGCGGCTGGAGGTCGATGCCAAGGAGATCATCGCCCGCTATCCGGAACCACGCTCGGCGCTGCTGCCGCTGCTGCATCTGGTGCAGGCCGAGGAGGGCTGTGTCACCGGCACCGGCGTCGAGTTCTGCGCCGAGCAGCTGGGTTTGACCGGCGCGGAGGTCACCGCGGTGGCCACGTTCTATTCGATGTACCGGCAGACACCGACCGGCGACTACCACGTCGGCGTCTGCACGAACACGCTGTGCGCGGTGATGGGCGGCGACGCCATTTTCGCCGAGCTGCAACGGCGTTTGGGGGTCGGGCACGGCGAGACCACCCCGGATGGGTCGATCACCCTCGAGCACATCGAATGCAATGCCGCCTGCGATTTCGCACCCGTGGTGATGGTCAACTGGGAGTTCTTCGACAACCAGACCCCGGAATCCGCCGCGGCGCTGATGGATGCACTGCGTGCAGGTCAGCAGGTCACGCCGAGTCGCGGCGCGCCGCTGTGCACGTTCAAGCAGACCGCACGCATTCTGGCGGGCTTCCCCGACGAGCGCCCCGGTGTGCTCGACGGTGCGGCGGGGGAGGCCACGCTGGCCGGTCTGCGGGTCGCCCAGGAACAGAATATGCAAGCGCCGGAACCGAAGCCGGGCGAGGAATGAACATGACACTGACTCCCGTGCTCACCCGGTACTGGGACGACCCGCAGTCGTGGACCCTGGCGCACTACCGCAGCCACGACGGCTATGCGGCGCTGCGCAAGACCCTGCGCATGCAACCCGGCCAGGTCATCCAGACCATCAAGGACGCCGGCCTGCGCGGCCGCGGCGGCGCGGGCTTCCCGACCGGCATGAAGTGGAGCTTCATCCCGCAGGGCACCGGGCCCGACGGCGTCACCAAACCGCACTACCTCGTGGTCAATGCCGACGAGTCGGAACCCGGTACCTGCAAGGACATTCCGCTGATGCTGGCGACCCCGCACACCCTCATCGAGGGCGTGATCATCGCGGCGTATGCGATCCGGGCGGCACACGCGTTCATCTACGTGCGCGGTGAAGTGGTGCCGGTACTGCGTCGGCTGCAGGCCGCGGTCGCCCAGGCGTACGAGGCCGGATTCCTCGGCAAGAACATCCTGGGTTCGGGCTACGACCTGGAGCTCATCGTGCACGCCGGTGCCGGCGCGTACATCTGCGGTGAGGAAACCGCACTGCTGGATTCGCTGGAGGGACGGCGCGGCCAGCCCCGGCTGCGGCCGCCGTTCCCGGCCGTCGCGGGCCTCTACGCCTGCCCGACGGTGGTCAACAACGTGGAATCCATTGCCAGCGTGCCGCCGATCATCCTGAACGGCGTCCAGTGGTTCCGCTCCATGGGCAGTGAGAAGTCCCCCGGGTTCACGCTCTACTCGCTGTCGGGCCACATCGCCCGACCCGGCCAATACGAAGCGCCCCTGGGAATCACCTTGCGGGAGTTGCTGACATACGCCGGTGGCGTGCGCGCCGGACACCAGGTGAAGTTCTGGACACCCGGTGGTTCGTCGACGCCGCTGTTCACCGACGAACACCTCGATGTGCCACTGGACTACGAGGGCGTCGCCGGGGCCGGATCCATGTTGGGCACCAAGGCATTACAGATCTTCGACGACACCACCTGCGTGGTGCGCGCGGTGCTGCGCTGGACCGAGTTCTATGCCCACGAATCCTGCGGCAAGTGCACGCCGTGCCGTGAGGGCACCTACTGGCTCGTGCAGCTGCTGAAGCGGATCGAAGCGGGCCGGGGCACCGAATCGGATCTGGAGAAGCTCCTCGACATCAGCGACACCATCAACGGCAAATCGTTCTGCGCACTCGGAGACGGCGCGGCCAGCCCGATCATCTCCTCGCTGAAGTACTTCCGCGATGAGTATGTCGACCATTTGCAGCTCGACGGCTGTCCGTTCGATCCCGCGCGATCCACTGCTTGGGCCGAAGGAGTTCAATGACCGCCACCGTGAACGCCAGCACCAGCGGAGTCGTGCCCGCCGATCTGGTCACCGTCACCATCGACGACACCACCGTCAGCGTACCTGCGGGCACCTTGCTGATCCGAGCCGCCGAGCTGATCGGCATCCAGATCCCGCGCTTCTGCGACCATCCGCTGCTCGATCCGGTGGGTGCGTGCCGTCAGTGCCTGGTCGAGGTGGAGGGCCAGCGCAAACCGGTCGCCTCCTGCACCATGGCCGTCGCCGACGGCATGGTCATCCGCACCCAGCTGACCTCCCCCGCCGCGGACAAGGCGCAGGAGGGGGTGATGGAGCTACTGCTCATCAACCACCCGCTCGACTGCCCCGTCTGCGATAAGGGCGGTGAATGCCCGCTGCAGAACCAGGCGATGTCCAGCGGTCGGTCCGAGACTCGGTTCGACGGTGTGAAACGCACCTACCCCAAGCCGATTCCGCTGTCCACGGCGGTGCTGCTGGACCGGGAACGCTGCGTGCTCTGCGCCCGCTGCACCCGCTTCGCCCAGCAGGTTGCCGGGGATCCGTTCATCGAGCTGATGGATCGCGGTGCGCTCGAACAGGTCGGCATCGCGCAGGCCGAACCTTTCGACTCCTACTTCTCCGGCAACACCGTGCAGATCTGCCCGGTCGGCGCGCTCACCGGTACCAGCTACCGGTTCCGGGCCCGCCCGTTCGACCTGGTCTCGAGTCCGAGCGTATGCGAGCATTGCGCCTCGGGCTGCGCGCAGCGCACCGATCACCGGCGCGGAAAAGTGTTGCGCCGCTTGGCCGGTGACGACCCGCAGGTCAACGAGGAATGGAACTGCGACAAGGGGCGCTGGGCCTTCACCTACGCCACCGAACGCGACCGGCTCACCACGCCGTTGGTGCGTGGCTGGGACGGCAACCTCGCCCCCGCCTCCTGGTCCGAGGCACTGGCCGCCGCGGCGGAGGGACTCGCCTCGGCCTTCGGCAGCGCGGGTGTACTGGTCGGCGGCCGCGTCACCGAGGAAGACGCCTACGCCTACGCCAAGTTCGCCCGAATTGCCCTCGGCACCAACGATATCGATTTCCGCGCCCGGGTGCATTCGGTCGAGGAAGCGGATTTCCTCGCCGCGCGCATCGCCGGACAGGGCGTCACCGTCGACTACGACGCCGTCGAGAAAGCACCGGTCGTCCTGCTCGTCGGACTCGAGCCGGAAGAGGAATCGCCGATCATCTACCTGCGGCTGCGCAAGGTCGCACGCAAGCGCGGGATGCCGATCTTCGCGCTGGCCGCCTATTCCTCGCGCGGCCTGGACCGGATGTCGGGCACCCTGCTGCAGGCCGTGCCCGGTGCCGAACCGCATCTGCTCGACGCATTGCGGACCGGCGAAATCACCACCGCCGGAACCGATTCCGCCGAGTTGTCGACGGCAGCGCAACTGCTGCGGCAGCCCGGTGCGGTCGTGCTGGTCGGTGAGCGGATGGCCGGGATTCCGGGCGCACTGTCCGCCGCGGTCCAGCTCGCCGACGAGACGGGTGCCGCGCTGGCCTGGGTGCCGCGGCGGGCGGGCGAACGTGGTGCGGTCGAGGCGGGCGCACTGCCCGGTCTGCTGCCCGGCGGTCGCCCCGTCGTGGATCCCCGTGCACGCCAACAGGTTCGCGCCATCTGGAACGTCCCGGACCTGCCGGTGACGGTCGGTCGCGACACCAGCGCGATCCTGGAGGCCGCACCCACCTTGGGCGCGTTGGTCATCGGCGGTATCGATATCGCCGATCTGCCGGACCCGCAGGCCGCGCTCGACGCCATCGACGCTGCCCGCTTCGTGGTCAGCCTGGAGCAGCGCGACAGCGCCGTCACCGATCGCGCCGATGTGGTCTTCCCGGTGGCCACGGCGATGCAGAAGTCCGGCACCTTCCGCACCTGGGAGGGCCGGCCACGGCAATTCGAGGCCGCACTGGGTGATTCGATGGTGCGCCGCGAACCCGCACCGCTGTCGGATCAGCGGGTGCTGCAGGCCATCGCCGACGAGATGAAGGTTGCCCTCGGCCTGCCCGACACCGAATCCGCGCGGGCCGAACTCGCCGAACTCGGCGCCTGGGACGGCCCGCCGGTCGCCGCACCCGCACACCGTCCGCATCCGGTCACCAAGCCCAATCCCGGCACCGCGATCCTGTCCGGTTGGCGAATGCTGCTGGACCAGGGCCGCATGCAGGACGGCGAGCCGAACCTGGCGGGTGTCGCGCGACCACCGGTGGTGCGCCTGTCCCCCACCACCGCCGCCGAAATCGGTGCGGTCGACGACGATCCGATCGTCGTCGCCACCGATCGCGGCACCGTCACGCTGCCGCTGCTGATCACCGATCTGCCCGATCGGGTGGTGTGGCTGCCGTTGCACTCGCCGGGCTGCTCGGTCAACGAACAGCTCGCCACCCAGCCGGGCGGCGTGGTGCAGCTGCACCGCGCCGACGAGAGGATGAAGGAACACCGCCATGAGTGAGCGAAGCGAACGAATCATCGGCGCAGCGTGCTTCGCTCATGCCGGAGCCGAGCGAAGCGAGGCGCAGGCATGAGTGATCTGACTCTTTTCGGCCACGACCCGCTGTGGCTTGTCATCGGGAAATCCCTGGCGATCTTCGCCTTCCTGCTGCTCACGCCGCTGATGGCGGTGTATCTGGAACGCAAGATCGTGGCCTGGATGCAGATGCGCGTCGGCCCGAACCGCGTCGGCCCCAAGGGCACGCTGCAGGCCCTCGCCGACGGCGTGAAGATGGCATTGAAGGAAGACATCATCCCGGCGATCGTCGACAAGCCGATCTTCATTCTGGCGCCGGTCATTTCGGTGGTGCCCGCGTTCATGGCGTTCGCGGTCATCCCGATGGGTGGGGAAGTATCGGTCTTCGGCCATCGGACCGCACTACAGCTGACAGATCTCCCGGTCGCGGTGCTCTACATCCTCGCCATCACCTCGATCGGCGTGTACGGCATCGTGCTCGCCGGTTGGTCCTCCGGCTCGACGTATCCACTGCTGGGCGGATTGCGCTCGACCGCGCAGGTGATCTCCTATGAGATCGCGATGGCGCTGTGCTTCGCGACGGTGTTCCTGCTCGGCGGCACCATGGCCACCTCCGGCATCGTCAAGGCACAGGAAGGCACCTGGTACGTCTTCCTGCTGCTGCCGTCGTTCCTGATCTACTGCGTGTCGATGGTCGGTGAGACCAACCGCGCGCCCTTCGATCTGCCCGAGGCCGAGGGCGAACTGGTCGGCGGCTTCCACACCGAATACTCCTCCCTCAAATTCGCCATGTTCATGATGGCCGAATACATCAACATGGCAACGGTTTCCGCGCTCGCCACCACCTTGTTCCTCGGCGGCTGGCACGCGCCGTTCCCGATCAACCTGTGGGACGGCGCGAACTCCGGCTGGTGGCCGGTGCTGTGGTTCACCGCCAAGATGTGGACGTTCCTGTTCGTCTTCATCTGGTTGCGCGGCACCCTGCCGCGGCTGCGGTATGACCAGTTCATGAGTCTCGGCTGGAAGTTGCTGATTCCGACCTCGCTGCTGTGGGTGATGCTGGTCGCCACCGCCCGCCTGCTGCAGAACGAGGGCTACCACGTGCAGACGCCGTTCCTGGTGATCGGCGGGCTGATCATCTCCGGGCTGATGGTGCTGATGTTCCTGCGGGCGGGGCGCAAGCAGGGCGCACCGCCGACCGTCGAGGAACCGAGCCGATCCGACAGTGGCGCAGTGTTCCTCGGGTTTCCTACACCGCCGCTGCCGGATCCATCGACCCGGCGTCCCGAGCCCAAGGCCGGCTTCCTGGAACCGCTGGCCGGTTTCGCGGTCACCTTCACCACCATGTTCAAGAAGTCCAATACCGAGTCCTATCCGGAACAGAAGGTGCCGACCGCGCCGCGCTATCACGGCCGCCATCAGCTCAACCGGCACTCGGACGGCCTGGAGAAGTGCATCGGCTGCGAGCTGTGCGCGTGGGCCTGCCCCGCGGACGCGATCTACGTCGAGGGCGCGGACAACACCGAGACCGAACGCTTTTCGCCCGGTGAACGGTACGGGGAGGTCTACCAGATCAACTATCTGCGCTGCATCGGCTGCGGGTTGTGCATCGAGGCGTGCCCGACCAGGGCGCTGACCATGACCAACGAATACGAGATGACCGACGACAACCGCGCCGATCTGATCTATGAGAAGGACAAGCTGCTCGCGCCGCTGCAGCCCGGTATGACCGCGCCACCGCATGCGATGTATCCCGGTGCGACCGAAGGCGATTACTACCGCGGCAACATCCCGGGCGGCGATATCCCGAATTCCGACACCACCAGGGAGCCTGCGGGCGCGGAAGGAGGCGTGCGGTGACCGAACTGATCCTGGCCGCCGAGCCGTTGACCCACACCTCCACCGGCGAGACCATCCAATTCTGGATCCTGGGCCCGCTGGCCATCATCGGTGCGCTCGGCATGGTCTTCGCGGGCAAGGCCGTGCATTCGGCGATGTGCCTGGCCGCCACCATGATCGTGCTCGCCACCTTCTATATGGCCCAGGACGCGCTGTTCCTCGGTGTCGTGCAGATCGTCGTCTACACCGGCGCGGTCATGATGCTGTTCCTGTTCGTCCTCATGCTGGTCGGCGTCGACTCCCCCGAATCGCTCGGGGAAACGCTGCGCGGGCAGCGACTCGCGGCGGGCGCGGTCGGCCTCGGCTTCGGGCTGCTGCTGATCAGCGGCATCGCCAATGGCATCCGCAACTCCGGAGTCACCTACCCGGCCAAGGGATTCGCGTATCAGGATGTGATCGGCCAGCTCGCCGAGCTGATCTTCGTCCGGTATGTGTGGGCCTTCGAACTCACCGGCGCGCTGCTGATCACCGCGACCATCGGGGCGATGATCCTTGCGCACCGGGAGAATTTCGGGCCGCGCCTGGATCAGCGGGAGCTCTCGCGCCGCCGGTTCCGCGGTGACTACGACCCCACCCGGCCGTCGGATCGCGCCACCCCGCTGCCGACGCCAGGCGTGTACGCCAGGCACAACGCGGTCGACATTCCGGCACGGCTGCCGGACGGTTCGTTCGAGGAACTGTCGGTCAGCACGATCCTGCGGCACCGCCGCACCAGGGCACTCGAGGAGGCCGCCGTCATCTCGGTCGGCGCCACCCCGACATTCGCTGTCGAGGCCCCGTACGAACCCGAAACCCCCACGGCCGAAACCGGTCCACACAGTGACGATTCGACGCAGGCTGACGAGGAAGGCACCCGGTGAATCCTGAGAACTACCTGTTCCTGTCCGCCCTGCTGTTCACCATCGGCGCGGCCGGTGTGCTGCTGCGGCGCAACGCCATCGTGGTGTTCATGTGCATCGAACTGATGCTCAACGCGGTGAACCTGACCTTCGTCACCTTCGCCCGGCTGCATTCGAATCTGGACGGTCAGGTCTTCGCATTCTTCACGATGGTGGTGGCCGCCGCCGAAGTCGTTGTGGGGCTTGCCATCATCATGACCATCTTCCGCGCCCGCCGTTCGACCTCGGTCGACGACGCCAACCTGCTGAAGTTCTGACGTGGATACCGCAACGCTCTGGGTGCTGCCCGCGCTGCCGTTGGCCGGGGCCGTCATATTGCTGCTGGTCGGGCGCTACAGCGATAAATGGGGTCATCTGCTCGGCTGTGCCACCGCGCTGGCCTCGTTCGGCTTCGCCGTCGTGGCGTTCTTCGATATGCGCGGCCGCGACGACGCCGCCCGCGCGATCCACAAGGACCTGTTCAGCTGGGTCCCCGTCGACGGCCTCCAAGTCGACTTCAGCCTCCAATTGGACCAGCTGTCAGTCTGTTTCGCGCTGCTGATCACCGGCGTCGGATCGCTGATCCACATCTACTCCGTCGGTTATATGAGCCACGATCCGGGGCGGCGGCGGTTCTTCGCCTACCTCAACCTGTTCCTCGCGGCCATGCTGCTGCTGGTGCTCGCGAACAACTACCTGGTGCTCTACCTCGGCTGGGAGGGCGTCGGTCTCGCGTCCTACCTGCTGATCGGGTTCTGGTACCACAAGCCGACCGCGGCGACGGCGGCCAAGAAGGCGTTCGTGGTCAACCGGGTCGGCGATATGGGGCTCGCGCTGGCCATGTTCACCATGTTCGCGACGTTCGGCTCGATCAACTTCGGCGAAGTGTTCGCGACCGCGCCGCAGGCGAGCGAAGGCACGCTCACCGCGATCGGATTGCTGCTACTGCTCGCCGCGTGCGGTAAGTCCGCGCAGGTGCCGCTGCAGTCCTGGCTCGGGGATGCGATGGAGGGTCCGACTCCGGTATCCGCGCTCATCCACGCCGCGACCATGGTCACCGCCGGTGTGTATCTGATCGCGCGGTCGGGCCCGATCTTCGACCTCGCGCCCAACGCGCGGCTCGGGGTAGTGCTGGTCGGTGCGGTGACGCTGCTGTTCGGCGCGATCGTCGGTTGCGCGAAGGACGACATCAAGAAGGCGCTGGCCGCCTCGACCATGAGCCAGATCGGGTACATGGTGCTGGCGGCGGGGCTCGGCCCAGCCGGATACGCGGTCGCCATCATGCATCTGCTCACCCACGGCTTCTTCAAGGCCGGGCTGTTCCTCGGCGCGGGCTCGGTGATGCACGCGATGGACGACGAGACCGATATGCGCCGCTACGGCGGACTGCGCAAGCTGCTGCCGGTCACCTACATCACCTTCGGGCTCGGCTATCTGGCCATCATCGGGGTGCCGCCATTCGCCGGGTTCTTCTCCAAGGACCGCATCATCGAGGCGGCGTTCAACCAAGGCGGCGCAGGCGGTTTGGCGCTGGGCACGGTGACGCTGCTCGGCGCGGGGCTGACCGCGTTCTACATGACGCGCGTGATGATGATGACCTTCTTCGGCGAACGCCGCTGGAAGCCCGACACCCATCCACACGAGTCACCGGCGGTGATGACCGGACCGATGATCCTGCTCGCGATCGGCTCGGTCGCCGCTGGCGGGCTGTTCGTGCTCGGCTCATCCCTGCAGAACTGGCTCGAACCCGTTGTCGGGGCACATCACGGCGAGGAAGTCGTGCCCGCGGGCGTCGTCACCGCACTCGCCCTGCTGGTTGTCGCCGTCGGCATCGGCTTCGCCTACAACCAATTCGCGCAGCGCGAAGTTCCCGAGACCGCACCCGAAACCGTGTCGGCGCTGACCATCGCGGCCCGCAAGGACCTCTACGGTGACGCCTTCAACGAGGAGGTGTTCATGCGCCCCGGCGCGTATCTCACCCGGGCGCTGGTCTTCCTCGACAACCGCGGCATCGACGGGATCGTCAACGGGACCGCCGCACTGATCGGCGGATTGTCCGGGCGGATCCGCCGAGTGCAGTCCGGTTTCGTGCGTTCCTACGCCCTGTCCATGTTCACCGGCGCGGCCCTGGTGGCCGCAGCCCTGCTGGCAGTGAGGCTCTGGTGAGTGACTTTCCCTGGTTGACCACCCTGTGGGTGTTGCCGATCGTCGGCGCGGTGGTCGTGCTGCTGCTGCCCGCGGCACAGCGCACCCTCGCGCGCGGCCTGGCCTTCGGTGTCGCGTTGGCGGTGCTGGTGCTCGGCATCGTGCTGGCCGTGCGCTTCGAACCCGGTGGGGCGCAGTACCAGTTCGTCGAATCCCATGAGTGGATTCCGGCCTTCGGCGCGGGCTACACGCTCGGGTTGGACGGGATCGCATTGGTATTGGTGCTGCTCACCGCGGCACTGGTGCCACTACTGATCCTGGCGGGCTGGAACGACGAACGCGAGGTCGGCAGTGGACGCCGAGTCGCGCACACCTACGTCGCGTTGACCCTGCTGGTCGAGGCGATGGTGCTGATTTCGTTCGTCTCACTGGACATCCTGCTGTTCTACGTGTTCTTCGAGGCGATGCTCGTCCCGATGTACTTCCTCATCGGCGGATTCGGCCCGCGCAGTGCGGACCTCGCGCATCGTCAGCAGCGCTCGCGGGCGGCGGTGAAGTTCCTGCTCTACAACCTGTTCGGCGGTCTGATCATGCTGGCCGCGGTGATCGGGTTGTATGTACTCACCGCGCGTGAGGGTCTCGGATCCGGCTCGGCAGGCACCTTCGACTTCCGCGCGGTGGTCGCGGCGGCCAATGCCGGACAACTCGGCGCGGGTCCGGCGGTATTGAACGCGCTGTTCCTCGGGTTCATGTTCGCCTTCGCGGTGAAGGCGCCGCTGTGGCCGCTGCACACCTGGCTGCCGGATGCGGCCGTCGCGGCGACGCCGTCCAGTGCGGTGCTGATGATGGCGGTGGTCGACAAGGTCGGCACCTTCGGCATGCTGCGGTACTGCCTGCTGCTGTTCCCGGACGCCTCGAGCACCCTTGCGCCCCTGGTGATCACGCTCGCGGTGATCGGCATCATCTACGGCGCGCTGCTCGCGATCGGGCAGACCGACGTGATGCGGCTGATCGCCTACACCTCGATCTCGCACTTCGGATTCATCATCCTCGGCATCTTCGCGATGACCAGTCAGGGGCAGACCGGGGCCACGCTCTACATGGTCAACCACGGCATCTCGACCGCGGCGCTATTCCTGATCGCGGGATTCCTGGTGTCGCGCAGGGGAACTCGGGCCATCGCGGCCTACGGCGGCGTGCAGAAGGTCGCGCCGGTGCTGGCGGGAACCTTCTTCATCGCCGGTCTGGCCACATTGTCACTGCCCGGACTCGCACCGTTCGTCAGCGAATTCCTGGTGCTGTTGGGCACATTCACCCGCTACGGATTCGCCGCGGTCATCGCGACCGGCGCACTGGTGCTGGCGGCGCTGTATGTGCTGTGGATGTACCAGCGGATGATGACCGGGCCGGTCAAGGAGGGCAACGAACGCCTCTACGACCTGGTGCCACGAGAACTGGCCGTGGTGGTGCCGTTGATCGCCGCACTGCTGTTCCTCGGCATCTACCCGAAACCGGTGCTGGACTTCATCAATCCCGCGGTGGGCCAGACGCTCACCACCATCGGTGTCCACGATCCCGCGCCGAAGACGCCCGCGATCCCCGAAGCCGGCCCGGCCGGGGCCGATCACGGAGGTGCCCACAAATGAGCAGTCCGGCAATGCTTCTCGCGGCGAGTATGCCCGCGCCGAGCATCGAATACGCCAAGCTCTCGCCCATGCTGATCGTCTTCACCGTCGCGGTGATCGGGGTGCTGGTCGAGGCGTTCGTGCCGCGCCCCTACCGGTATGCGACCCAGGTGCCGCTCGGGTTGGCCGGATTGGTAGCGGCGCTGGTGGCGGTGGTGCGGTTGTCGGGGACCGAGGCGACCGTGATGGTCGGCGCGGTCGCCATCGACGGCGTCACCCTGTTCCTGCAGGGCACGATTCTGGTCGTATCGATTCTGGCGCTGATGTTCATGGCCGAGCGTGGCGCGGAGCCGCGGCCGCAGGGCCGTTCCGGGCCGGGTACCTGGAGTTTGGCCGCGGCAACCGTCGGTAGCGGGGTGGACGCGTTCACCCCGCAGGCCTCCGCGGTGCCGGATAGTCCGGGTGAAATGGCCGCCGTGCGTGCAGGTGTCGCGACCACCGAGGTTTTCCCGCTGGCCATGCTGGCGATCGGCGGTTTGCTGCTGTTCCCGGCGTCGAATGATCTGCTCACCATGTTCGTCGCGCTCGAGGTGCTGTCGCTGCCCTTGTATCTGCTGTGCGGGATGGCGCGGCGCAAGCGGCTGCTCTCCCAGGAAGCGGCGCTGAAATACTTTCTGCTCGGGGCGTTTTCGTCGGCGTTCTTCCTCTACGGCGTCGCGCTGCTGTACGGGCAGGCGGGGACGGTCAAGCTCGGTGGTATCGCCGATTCGATAACCCAGCATCCGCAGAACACCACGTTGGCGTTGCTCGGTGTAGCGATGTTGGCGGTGGGGTTGTTGTTCAAAATCGGCGCGGTGCCGTTCCAGTCCTGGGTGCCCGATGTGTATCAGGGCGCGCCGACCGCGGTCACCGGGTTCATGGCCGCGGCGACGAAGATCGCGGCTGTCGGTGCCCTGCTGCGGGTGCTGCAGGTCGCCGTGCCGGGACTGCGCGACGACTGGCGCCCGGTGCTGGCCGCCATCGCCATTGCGACCATGGTCATCGGTGCGGTCATGGCCATTACGCAGACCGATGTGAAGCGGATGCTCGCGTACTCGTCCGTTGCGCATGCCGGGTTCATCCTCACCGGTCTGGTGGCGGCCAACGAGGCCGGCACCAGAGCAATCCTGTTCTACCTGTTGGCCTATGGTCTGGGCACGCTCGGCGCGTTCGCGGTGATCAGCCTGGTCCGCGACGCCTCCGGCGAGGAAGCCACCGCCATGTCGCAGTGGGCTGGTCTCGGCCGCCATTCCCCGTGGCTGGCAACAGTTTTCGCGCTGTTCCTGCTTTCGTTCGCGGGTCTGCCGCTCACCAGCGGTTTCGTCGCCAAGTTCGCGGTCTTCCAGTCCGCGGCCGCAGGTGGCGCGACGTATCTGGTGATCATCGGTGTGATCTCCAGTGCCATAGCGGCATTCTTCTACATCCGGGTCATCGTCCTGATGTTCTTCACCGATCCACCCGCGGACGCGCCTGTGGTCGTCACCCCGTTCCTGACCACGACGGTCGTCGCCTTCACCACGGGTGCCACGGTGCTGCTGGGCATCCTGCCTCAGTCGGTGCTCGATCTGGCCGATCGCGCTGCGACTTTGGTGCACTGACCGTACGCTGAATGGACACCGCCGCATCCCTTCGGGTGCGGCGGTGTCCATATTCGCAGCGGATCGCGCTTGTCAGCTGAATAGCCCTGCCGGTCGTATTGCGGCATACAGCAGCATGTCCCGTCGGACGCCGCCGATCTCCTCGTAGCTGTGCAGCAGGCCCTCGCGGAGGTAGCCGCCGGATTCCGCGACGCCGATCGAGCTGGTGTTCCATGGCTCGATGTAGAGCTCGATGCGGTGCAGTGTGGGGATTGTCCAGGCGAAGGCGGTCACAGCTTGCACGGCGGCGGTGGCAAAGCCTCGACCGCGGTGCTGTGGGGAGACCGAATAGCCCACTGTCGCACGACCTTTCGGCAAGTCGGGCAACCATAGACCGACACCGCCGACGGCGTTGTCGGTTTCGGCATCCGCGATCGCGAATGCGAAGCCGAGCCCTTCGGCGTGCCGGCCGCGTTGCCGGTCCACCCATTCTTCGGCTTGGGTGGCGGTCGGAAAGGCGGGCAGGCTGCCGATCTGCGGGATGTAGGGGTCTTCGCCCATCTCGATGGCGAGGTGCGCGTCCGCGGCGGTGTACTCGCGCAGGAGCACCGGGCCATAGGCCGGCGATGTGCCGGGCCAGGGCGGTAGCGGCGGTGTCACGGTATCCCCAGCTATGGCGTCAGCACCCATTCTTGCCCCGAATCCGCGGGAAATGGGTGCTGAGTGCAAGGTCAGTGCAGGTATGACGCGCCATTCACATTCAGCACCGCGCCCGAGCTCCAGGTCGCTTCCGGTGCCGCGAGATAGCACACGGCCGAGGCGATTTCCTCGGGTGCCGCGACGCGGTCGAAGGGGCTTTGGGCGCGGACTTCGTCGGTGACGCGGTGCGAGACGCGTTCGGTGGCGACGAAGCCCGGGGCCACCGAGGCGACCGCGATTCCGTAGGGGGCCAAGTAGACCGCGAGCGATTGGCCGAGGGCGTGCACGCCCGCCTTGCTGGCGCCGTAGGCCGGGTAGTCGGGTTCGCCGCGGAACGCGCCGCGCGAGCCGATGTTGATGATGCGGCCGGGCACCGCCTTGTCGATCATGTGCCGGGCCGCGCAGTAGGAGATGTTGGCGGTGCCGAAAAGGTTGACGTCCACAGTCTTTCGCCACACCTCCTGCCATTCGGCGTAAGAGGTCGTTGCCAGCGGATGCGGCAGGTTCACCGCCGCATTGTTGACCAGCACATGTACGGTGCCGAGCCCCTCGATCGCCGCGGCCACGATCGCCTCCGCCGCCTCCGGCGAACCGATATCCCCATCGACGAGCACATGCCCGTCACCGGGCAGCCGCCGCAACGTCTCCTCGGCATCCGAGCGACCGGAAGCATAATGCACCGCCACCCGATCCCCCTGCTCCGCGAACGCCACCGCGACCGCCCGCCCGATCCCCCGCGAAGCTCCCGTAACCAACACGCCCCGACTCATCCGTAGATCACCATCCCTCCACCCTGCCATCCCCCAGTGATCACCCCGGCGTTGGCCAAGTAGATGAGTGGGCGGGCCGAAGGATAAGAACGATCGTCTGTGACCCACCTTCCGAAGCCCGATCACGGCGGCCGATACCTTGCCGAGTTCATCCGCGGCCTTACCTGAGCCATGCGGCATCCCGATGCCAGTTCACGGCCTGATCCAGTTGCGGCGAAGCCTCTTTCGGCGCAACCGCAGGGCCTCGCGGGGGATGGCCGAGCCCCGCCTAGTGTCGCACCGCGAACGTAGCCGCGGCCGCTCGAATCGCGCTACGAGGTACTGCCGAGAACCTCGCGGAACCGGACGGCGAATGCGGCCGGGTCGTCGACGAATCCGGTGTGGTCACCGGGGAATATCGTCGGCGTGACGCCGATGCGTTCGCCGAGTGCCCGGGACGCGCGGTCGCACAGCTGACCTGTCGATTCCACGCCGATGCCGATGACGACGCGAGTCGGAGTCGTCTGCAGCACAGCGATATCCGGCTCCCACGTGGTGGTGCCACGCAGCTCGTGGTTGAACCAGTAGCGCTCGCTGGCCGTCTGGCGCGGGTCGCGTTCGCCGCCGAAGATCTGCTGCAGCACCGGTTCCGGCATCATGATGTCGGCGTTGGCCATGAACTTGCGCCACGCGCCGACCACATCGCCGGTGCGATAGGTGGCGATCATCTCCTCGGTGTTGGCGCGCAGGTGGTCGCGGTCGTCGAGCAGTTCGTTGAGCGGGGGTTCGTGAGCGATGACGGTGGTGACCAGATCGGGCTCGGATTGGGCCAGGGCCAAGGCACTGACCGCGCCGCCGCTGGACCCGAAGACGACCGCCGGACCGATGCCGAGGTGGGCGATGAGCCCGGCGAGGTCGTCGGCGCGCAGTTGTGGGGTCGAGTCCTGCTCCGGGTCGGCGAGCACACTGCCCTGGTGGCCGCGCGGGTCGGTGGTGAGCACGGTGCGGTCGGTGGCGAGCAGTTCGGCCAGCGGCGCGAAGGCCGCCGCGTCCATCGGGGCGCCTACCAGCACGACCAGCGGGCCGGTACCGCGCACCTCGTAGTGCAGCCGCGCGCCGGGCACATCGAGGGTGTGCACGGCGGCGGTCGAAGTCGGGCTCATCAGGTCTCCTCGAGTAGTCAGATGTCTCCGTGAATGTGGACCGCCGCGGCGGTGCGAACTAATCGGTCCTGCGCCAACTTCTTTCGAGCGCGGGTCGGCGACTATGCGGTGCACAGGTTGCTAAACCTAGAGCTATTAGGATATAACCTAATAGTCCAAGTTCAGCCGAGGAGATGCGATGTCACCACGCGCCGGGCTGACCGCCGAACGCATCACCCAGGCGGCAGCCGAGCTCGCCGACGAGGTCGGCTTCGACAACATCACCGTCTCCGCCCTGGCCAGGAAGTTCGGCGTCAAGGACGCGAGCCTCTATTCACACATCAAGAACCTCAGGGACCTGCGCAACCGGGTGGCCATGCTGGCTTCCGACGAGAAGACCGGCCTGATCGCGGCGGCCGTAGCCGGCCGCGCGGGACGCGACGCGCTCGCCGCCTTCGCCGACAGCTGGCGCGGCTACGCACTCGAACATCCGGGCCGCTACGCCGCCACCCAGATGCCGTTCGACCCCAGCGTCGCCGCCGAGCGGAGCGGCTGGCAACGCGCCGTCGACCTGACCTACGCCATGCTGCGCGCCTACGGCCTCGACGAACCCGATCTGACGGATGCGGTTCGCCTGTTGCGCAGCACTTTTCACGGATACACCAGCCTGGAGGCGAGCGGGGGCTTCGGGCATTCGCGCGCCACCGCCGCATCCTGGGACCGCATCATCGACGCCCTGCACATCACCCTCACCCACTGGCCCTCGACTGAGGAGAAAGCGAAAACGCAGTGAGAACCGAAACATTCGCCGTACCCGGCGCCACCCTGTACGTCGAGATCCGCGGCACCGGCCCGGTGCTGCTCCTGCTGCCCGGCAGCGGCGGTGACGCCGGTGTCTTCGACCCGATCGCCGATGCGCTCGCCGAGCACTTCACCGTCGTCGCCGCCGACCCGCGTGGTTCCTCGCGCAGTGTGCTCGACAACCCCGAACCCGTGGACGCGCGGGTCGAGGAATTCAGCGACGACGCCCACCGGCTCCTCGAATACCTCACGCCCGCAGGCGAAGACGCCTACGTCGTCGGTCTGAGCGGCGGCGCGGTCATCGCACTGGACCTGCTGGCCCGCCATCGCGAACGACTGCGGTTGGTGCTCGCACATGAACCGCCGTGCTTCGCCGTCCTGCCCGACGCCGCCACGCATCTGGCCATGGTCGAGGAGGTCGTCGAACTACTGCACACCGAAGGACCGGCCGCCGCGGGTGCGCGGTTCACGCGGGGCGTCGGCGTCACCATGAAGCGGTTGCCCGATCCGGCCGAGGTCCCGGCCCGTACCGCCGAGATGGTCGGCCGTCTCATGGCCAATAGCGTGCGGATGTTCGCCCACGAACTGCGCCCGATCACCTCCTACCGCCCCGATACGGCCGCGCTCGCCGCGGTCGCGGATCGCCTCGCGGTGGCCGCGGGCCGGGAAAGCCGCGGCCAACTCCCCTACCGCGCCGCTGAAACCCTCGCGACCGAGTTGCACCGCCCGCTCCTCGAATTCCCGGGCGGTCACGGTGGACTCCGTGACGCACCGGCCGATTTCGCGCGCACCCTGCTCGAAACGCTGACCGCCGCCGGGGCGGCTCAGCACTGATCGCGAACTGGTCCGAGCGTGCACTTTTCGCCCGAATGCGGCAGAAATTGCCATATTTCGGAGGAAAGTGCACGCTCACGTCCCGGATTCAATCCGTCAGCGCCGGAAGGTATTCCGCCCGGCGCCGCCATGCTGGAATGGATAGCGGTGATTCGGACCAATCCATCGCATTGGCGAACGCCACCGCCGACACCGCCAGCCCGCCGACGAATACACGAGGCGCCAGCGGCGTGTTGTCTCCCGGTAGGTGAACAGCTGGCGCTTGCCCGCCGCCATACCGACCGCTACATGCGGCGTATTGACATCACGCCAGGTCGGCGACCTCCAGATAGATCTGCCGCTCGACGGCGACCTCGACCAGGAAACCGTGCTCCCCACCAGCCGAGGCGGTCGTATGGACGGCGGCGAGCGCGATCTCCCCGACCCGTAACCGCTGGCCGGTGAACTCGCGCTGCCCCAGAATGATCGGCTGCGCCCGATCGAATTCCAGCTCGGTGACGTCGTGGGGCAGCGCGACGCCGAGCAGGTCGGTCACGGTGCCGGGGATGAGCCGGGCCGCAACGATCTGATCGAAGCTCGGCCGACGCGCGATCCGGTGCGCCAAATACATTTTGCCCGATCGCCCGAAGCACAGATGCGTCAGCAGCTCACCGTCGCGCAAGGGGTGCGGATCGAGCTGGGCGAAGGACATCACGGTACGGACGGTAGCGACGACATCCCGCGCGATTACGATGCCGCCACGCTCGAGATGTCCGCGAATCAGATTGCCCCGGAAGGTGGTTCGCGGCCGCGGCGCGCACGGATCCAGTTCGGCGAGCGAGAGATCGGCCGGGTCGAAGGCGTGGATTCCGCCGAATCCGGCCCGCCGGTCCGCGCCGAGCGCTCGTTTGCCGCGTTCGTCCAGCTCGATATCGAGTAGCACTTGAAAGTCATACGGCGAGAAGAACATCGGTCGATGCGAGAAATAGCAGTCGGTGCCGGTCCCGAAGACCACCATTCCGTGTGTACCCACCGTGGGCGCCGACCGGTATGGACGCACATATCCGATCGTCTTGGTGAAGATCCCACTCATGAGGAGGCTCCTTTCCCTCCATCCCCGACCCCCAGCCTGGTCCGAGTACATCCCCCTGCCACGAGTGACCGGCTACTCGAATCCCCCGACCCCCGCTACTCGACCTCCCGGATCCGATATGTCCCCTTCGTAGTCCACGATCCCCCTATCGCGCCGACTAGGCAATCGGTCATGACCTGGACAGCAAGGTCGCCGCTCATTGCGCTGCCGAAAGCGGGCCCGCAACGCTAGTTGTAGGACTTGGTGACGCCGTCGAGGAGGTGTTCGAGGGTGTCGATGGTCGGGCTGTCGATCACGTCGATCAGGTCGGTGGCCACCGGGACGTGGCGGTCGGCGGTCACCTTGGCGAACTGGGTGGGGTCGCTGGTGCGGAAGCCGTGTTCGGCGGCGAGTCGCTGCAGGTCCGGGTCGGTGGCCAGCAGGCGGCCGATGCGGTCGCCGGAAGCGGTGAGCGGCACCAGGGTGTGCTGGGAAAGCACGGTCGGGGACGGGTAGGTCAGTACCATGCCCGGCTGGATCTGTCCGCGCACGGTTGCTTCGACGAATTGCGCCTCGTAGATCCAGACCATCGGTGTCGGCCCCATACCCGCCGAAAGATATTCACGGAAAGGGCCCTCGGTCGAATTCTCGGTGTATCCCTGCCGCACGAACAGCCGCGACACCGTCGGCAGCACGGCCTGCTCGGCGGCCGGGCCCTGCACGATCGTGTTGTCGTTGGCGACGTGGCTGGCGATGGCCAGGTACATGGCCGCGGAGTTCGAGGTCCGCGGGTCGGTCGTGGAGACCAGGATGTTCTTGTGCACCGGGTACACGGTGTTGCCGGGCAGCTTGTCCCACTCCATGTCGGTGCGCACGAGTTCGAGGTACCGGGCCATATCGAAGGTCGGGACCGGCCCGGCGCGCAGGACTCCGGCCGCGGTCAGCAGGTCCGCGATCGGCTGGAACGTCGCGATTGCCAGCGGCGAGGAGAACGGCGTGTACTTCGTACTGATATTGCGGGCTCGCTGGATCCGTTCGGCGGTGGGCGCGCTCGACGGAAACGCGAAGTCGTACTTTCCGAGATCGATCGAGGTCGCGATCTGCCACGATCCCGCCGGTTCTACTTCCGCCTTGATTCCCTTGCGCGACAACACATCCACGACGCGCGGATCTTCGAAGAACGCCAACTTCTCCGAGCCGACAACGCCGTGCACCGTGGTGACCCCGGGGGTTGCCGTGACCGCCGCGGGTTCGGCAGGCCGGCGCACCGCGAACACCACCACCAGCGCCACGACCACGAGCACCGTGGCCGCCGCGAACGCCATCGGTCGTTTGTCGGCGACCAGCTTGCGGCCACCGGAGGCGAGGTTCCCCCGTACCGGGTTCGACGACTCCTGCGTCACCGAACCCGGTTGCACCGCAACACCTTCGGCCTGCGCCGCGGCCGCGTTGGCCGCCTCCAATTCGCGACGGGCGATCCGCTCGATGAGAATCGGGACGAATTCGCGAACCGGATGGCCCTCGAATCGCTTCCGCGCCGTGCCCACCGCGGACTCGACCCGTTCGGCCGGGTAGCTGTCGACCAGACGATCGGTCAACCGCTGGATCGCCTGCTCTTCGCGGACAGTAACGACACCCACCACAATCTCCTCGACGTCACATCGGGTTTCCGGTTGCGACGGCATCCCCCGCTGTCCGCGCCGCCGAACCCTATCGAGGATTTTTCTACCCCGACACCCGGCGATCCCCCCCACCTCTGGTGAGCGGAAACGACTTCGACTGTGCCGGAACGCATCTGCCGCGACCCAGCGCATGGCCAATGCCCAGGTCAGCCCCCGGAACGACAGCCCGCCGAACTAATCGGCCGACGGCGCCGCCGCACCCGAACCTGTTCTGCTCCGGCCCTCGCGCATGCCGAAAGTTCAACGCACCATCCACCTTTCGCCACCCTGCGTTGTCCGCTTGTTTCCGCCGCGGCGAGGGACCGAGCTATCGGGCGCCGACAGCCGGTCAGCGTGCTCGCACATACCGTCGGACTCGAGGCGCGATGCGTCCCTTCGCGAGGGTTCCGGAGATGCCCGGGAGGCTCGGAGCCGGTCACGCGACCCTCGAGGTGGTCGCCGTGTGGCTCAGGGCAGGGCGGCGTATGCGGTGAGCAGGTACGGGAGGACGAGGCGGGTATCGCGGAGCCAGCATTTGGTGCGCCGCAACCCTTTTCGCCACGCGCGCCAGTCTCCGACGAAGCCGAGCACCGCGAAAGTGGCGCCGACCAGCCAGGTGAGTAGCGCGACGGTCGCGAAGATACACAGGTTCGGCGGATCGGGCGGCGTCGGCTTTGGTCGCCTCGCGGTAGTACACACCGCGCGACTCACTTAGTACAGCAGCGCACAGTAAGCGGGTGCGGCGGCGGACAGGCGCGTTGCCGCGGCAATGCGGGCCAGGCCTGTACCGCGCAGAACGGGGCGCATTGATCGGCATCCGAGCGCGTGTCCAGCGACGAAATGAGTGGAACTACCCGGCGCGGCCAGGTTTTCTACGGTCCGATCATGGCCTTGATATCGGGCAGGTTCCCGATCCGCTGGGTGGCGGGTCGTCCGGGCGCGTCCACCTGGGGTGACCCGGTGGCACGCAATCGGGCCCGCACTTCGGCCGGTGTCTTGCGACCGGCGGCCGCCGTGGCCAGGCCCTGATAGCTGGCGACGGAGCCGACGACGATCGGGGATGCGCTCGAGGTACCGCTGAAAGTGTCGGTGTACCAATAGTCTTCGTCCGCGCCGCCTTGCAGGTCACCGTATCCGGTGCTGGTCACCTCGAGGCCCCAGCCCTGGGCGTCGATGCGGGATCCGTAGTTGGAGAACGCGAGCCGCGAGCGCGCGGGTCCGTGATCGCGGCCGTGGAAGCCGGGCGGTGGCGCGCCCGCACCGACCAGAATCGCACCGGAATCGACCGCGCCATCACGGAACGGGTTGCTCCACGAAGCGGGGAAATCGGCGGGGCGGGTGTCGTACAGCGGGGCGTCCAGGTTCTCCGCGCCGTTTCCGGCCGCGCCCACCACGATGACACCGCGTCCGATCGCGTAGCGGATCGCGGCCCAGTCGTCGGGCCACCATTCGATCGCGATGTATCCGGCCTGGTCCGAGCGGTTCTGGAAGTTGTAGCGCGGTCCGGGCCGGTGCAGTTCCAGCAGGATGATGTCGCCGGCGGTGAGCGCGTCGGCGGCGGTGCGGATCGCGGCGGCCGAGCCCGCGTCGAAGACCGAGACCGCCCGGATGGCGGCGTCGGCGGCGATGCCGGTGATACCGAAGGTATTCACATCGCCGCTGATCTCACCAGCCACCGCCGTGCCGTGATTGCGCCAGCCGATATCCTCCGACGGCGCATTCCCGATCACCCCGCCCTGATTCGCGAGCAGATCCTCATGGGTGAACCGCCACGCGCCCTCGACATCCACGATGCGCACACCCGCCCCGCGACCGCCGGGTTGGGTCCAGGCCCAGCGCACATTCACGCCTTGCGGCGCGTCGTCCAGATAACCCTGCCGCGCTTCGAAATTCGGCGTGACCGCCGGTGCGTCCTCGAGCCGCCGGGCGGCGATATCGGCCAGCACGACCGGCGGCGCGATCGGAGGTTCGGCGGGCGGTTTGATGTAGGCCGCCTCGACCGCGTCGTCGCCGCGCAGTCGATCGGCGAGCGCCTCGAGTTCGTTTTCGACGCCGCGTACCGCGAAGTAGTTCAGGAACTCCGCGCCGACCGACTCCTGATCGGTGCCCGCGATCCGCCGCGGCAGCCGATCGGCGGGCCCGAAGATGCGCACCGGCACACCACCTTCGGGCAGCAACTCGACCACCCGCGATTCCGCCGCGCGGCTCTCGCGCACCGCGGTCGGATCGATACCCGCCCGGGCACCGTGGGTGACGACGATCAGTTCCGAACCACGCGCAGTGGGTGCCATGCCCCACAGTTAACCCGCCCCATGATCTTCGCGCCAGCGCTACTCGGCCCGAACTCGGGTGTGCGCCAACTCAGTTCGGCGCCGCCGGAATGCGCGCGCCCTCCGGGACCGGCACGACCTCGCCGCGCCCGCGGGCGACGGTCAGGATCTCCAGCACACCGATGACGATCGCGCAGCCACCGGCCGCCACGGCCAGCCCGTCCAGCGAATCGAACGGCAACGCGATCACGACCAACCCGACCATCATCGTCAACAGTCCGAACACCTCTTGCCAGCCACTTTCGGGCAATTCGTCGGCCCAGACCGCGACGGTGGCCTGCACGATCCCGCGAATGGTCCAGCCCAAGCCGATCCACACCGCGAGCAGCAGTACCGAATTCGCGCTGCGCAACGACAGCACGCCCAATGCGATCGAGGCGACGCCGCCGAAGCACACGAATATCCGCAGTGCCGCCGCCAACCGCGCGCCCAGCGCGATGATCAGCTGCAGCGCACCGCTCAGCCACAGATACAATCCGAACAGCAGCTCCGCGGTCGCATCGGTCTTGTCCGGCCACACGGCGATCAGCGCCCCGAGAACCACGGCGCCGATACCTGCGACCAACACCGCCTGCCGCGCCCCGCCGGCAAGCGAATCCCCACGACCCGCACTCTCGTTTTCGGGCATAGCACCATGGTATGGCCCGAGCATGCGGATAGCCGGACATTTGCTTCCGAATCGCGGGATCCCGATTATCTTCCGCTGTCCGCACTGTCAGGGCGAGGACCGCGCGCGCCGGGTGCCCCTTGGCGTGTCGCGGGCCACCTCGACCGCAGGCCACGCGCGGGCCGCACCCTGTCGGCGAACTCGATCACGGTTGCCACCAACATGAGTGGCCCGAATCCGAGTAGAGCCAGGGCGTACAGCGCTACCGCCGCCGCTCGGGTGCGCTCAGACTCCGATCGCCAGGAGCACGCCGCGGACGGTGGAACCATCGGTGAGCTGCCAGGGCGCGCTCACGTGACCGTGGGCCGCGACCGGTGCACCGGCCACCGAGGCAGGGGCCGGACGCACGACTCGTTCGATTCGCACGGTCGTGCCGCTGCCCACGGCGATATCGGTATACGACTGCCCATCGACAGCCGAGACGAGCTCGGCTGCGACACCGGCGAACTCGCCGACCGACACGACGACCGACGGGTCCGGAGTATCGCTCACGCTCTGCGCCTGCGGTCGTACCCGTCCACCCAACAGCGCGACAACCTGAGCGACCGACACCGGATCCCGGGTCCCGTCATAGATCCACCGCTGTCCGAGTACACCATGCATCGACGTGCCGATGAGAGCGTCGTCGGCACCGTCGAGCGGCGCATCGCGGTAGGTCAGCGGCACATGATAGGTAGTCGGCCCCGCACTGTCGTTCAGCAGCATGAACTCGATGCCGACCGCGCCCGCCGGATCGTCGAGCCGAAACCCGCCCGCCTTGGTCAACTCCGGAGCGCGCCCGTTGCCTCGATACCAGGGACGGATCGGCAACCAGGTGGTGAGCAGTTCGAGCTTGCCGGGAGTCATGGTCGTGTGGTGGATGACAGCCATGGGGCACTTTATCCTTCGGCGGAGGTCTTAGGCGGCCTGGAGTTCGGCGGAGCGTGATCCGGCCCGCCAGAGCTCGACCCCGATCCACACCGCGCCGACGGTCACCAGCGCACCCCAGCCGATGCGCGCAGCGTGCGGCACCGAGAAGTGCGGCAGGTACAGCACCATCGCGGTGGCCAGCGGAATTCCGCTCCAGCGGGGCATTGTCCCCGACCGCCAAATGGCAACGGCGGCAACGATCGCCGCAGCGGCGATCAGGGCCAGGCCCAGGGCGAAGACGGTGACCGCGATCGCGTCCATCCGGAAGTCTTCCCCGATCTTCGTCAGCGACGCGTCGCCGTCGGCGACGGCTCGCGCGCCGATTGCCCTGAGTCCGTACACCTCCGCGCCGTAGTAGGAGATGGACAGCGCCGAGCCCATGTAGCCGAGGGTGGCGGCGAGATAGGCGAGCCGCTCGTTTCGCGTGTCCACCAAGTAGTTCCGCAGCCCGGCCCAGCCGAGCGGAATCAGGATGAGGCCGATGATGGCGCTGACGTGACCCACGGCCCAACCGCTGGAAGCCCAGGACGCCGCACCCTCGAGCGTGTCCTGGGCGGTGCGCGGGGCGACGGTTTCATAGACGAGGAAAAGGACACCGGCGAGGGCAAGCCCCAAAGCGCCTATGCGAGTGCGTGATTCGTGCACAGTAACTCCTGTTGATCCAATCTTGAGAGAGCAACGCTCTCTCTTGAGATTGACAGTCTCATAGTTCGGTGGCAAAAACAAGAGCACCGCTCACATTTGCGATCTATCTGGACGCTGCCCGTCGAGCAGCTACGGGCGCTGCCCGGCGAAGCACACGAGCCCGACGTGCTGAACGAGGACGTCGCCCGGCTCTCCCCGCTCGAGCACGCGACCTAACGTGCTGGGCTGCTACAGCTTCCGCGCCGCCGCCCCGGCTGGCGGCGGCCCCTGCGCGACCCGGCCAGCGCCGACGAGGAGGGATGAGCCCCAGGTGTGTTCGGCTGGCGACGGCATCGCCGGACGCGGCGCGTCACCGCTTCGGGAGGAGCTTGTCCGTCCACAGCGGACGACAAAAGGCAAAGGCAAGGAGGTTACACACTCCTTGCCACTTTCAACGTATAGCGCACCCGGGGTCTTGCGGCAAGACCCGGGTCGTGCTGCAGAATCTCCAGCCGAAGCCAGAACCTGCGGAAATCAGGGATTCGCGAAGTACGTGAGCTTTGTCGATGTATGGGTCTCGCGGGACGTCGAACCGCCGGTGGGACTCGCGGTGCGGTTTGCGAGCACTCGGCGCGGAAGTGCGGGTGCGCGTGCGCGTGCGCGTGCCGCCGGCCTGCACGGAGCAGCTGACCTGAATGCAACCTTGTCGAATGAAAGGTTTTCATGATTGACGTGATCGTTGCCGGCGGTGGACCGACCGGCATGATGCTGGCCGGCGAGTTGCGGCTGCACGGCCTGCACCCGCTCGTGCTGGAGAAGGAGGCCGAGCCGACCAGGCATGTCCGGTCGCTCGGCCTGCACGTGCGCAGCGTCGAGGTGATGGACCAGCGCGGTCTGCTGGAGCGGTTCCTCGCGCTCGGCCAGCAGTACCCGCTCGGCGGCTTCTTCGCCGGCATCACAAAGCCGCGGCCCGAGCGGCTGGACACCGCACATCCGTACGTCCTCGGCATCCCGCAGCCCGTCACCGAGCGCCTGCTGACCGAGCACGCCATCGAACTCGGCGTCGAGATCCGGCGCGGCTGCGAACTGGTCGGGTTGAGCCAAGACGAGGACGGGGTGACCGTCGAGCTGGCCGACGGCACGCAGCTGCGCTCGCGCTACCTCGTCGGTTGCGACGGCGGCCGCAGCACGGTGCGTAAGCTGCTCGGCGTCGGCTTCCCCGGCGAGCCCACCCGGGTCGAGTCGCTGCTGGGCGAGATGGAGGTGGCCGCGTCGCCGGAGGCGCTGGCCGCCGTGGTGGCTGAGGTCCGCGAGACCCACAAGGGGTTCGGTGCCGGGCCCTCCGGGGACGGGGTGTACCGCGTCGTCGTGCCCGCCGAAGGGGTGGCCGAGGACCGGTCGGTCCCGCCGACCCTCGAGGAGTTCAAGCAGCAGCTGCGGGTGTTCGCAGGCACCGACTTCGGCGTGCACTCACCGCGTTGGCTGTCCCGCTTCGGTGACGCCACCCGGCTGGCCGAGCGCTACCGGGTCGGCCGGGTGTTGCTGGCCGGCGACGCGGCGCACGTCCACCCGCCGATGGGCGGGCAGGGGCTCAACCTCGGCGTCCAGGACGCGTTCAACCTGGGCTGGAAACTGGCCGCCGAGGTCAACGGCTGGGCGCCGGAGGGGCTGCTGGACAGTTACCACACCGAACGGCACCCGGTGGCCGCCGACGTGCTGAACAACACCCGCGTGCAGTCCGAGCTGATGTCCACCGAGCCGGGTCCCCAGGCCGTGCGTCGGCTGCTGTCGGAACTGATGGACTTCGAGGAGGTGAACCGGTACCTGACCGAGAAGATCACCGCGATCGGGATCCGCTACGACCTCGGCGAGGGGCACGAACTGCTCGGCCGACGGCTGCGCGACATCGGGCTGAAGCCGGGCCGCCTCTACGAGCTGATGCGCGGCGGCCGCGGACTGCTGCTCGACCAGACCGGTCGGCTCTCGGTGGCAGGCTGGGCAGATCGGGTCGACCACGTCGTCGACGTCAGCGAGGAACTGGACGTGCCCGCGGTGCTGCTGCGGCCGGACGGCTACATGGCGTGGGTCGGTGAAGATCAGCAGGATCTGCTCGGCCAGCTGCCCAGGTGGTTCGGAGCTGCCGTGAGCTGAGTGCTGCACGATATGTTCGCGGTGCCGTTCCACGAGATCGGCCAGATCCTCGGCAAGTCCGCCGATGCCACCAAGATGATCGCCTGCCGTGCCCGCAGGAAGGTTCAGGCGACCGAGCGTCCGACGGTCGATCAGCCTGGTCGAGCTCCCGCATCACGCGGGCAACTACACCAAGTTCGGCCCGGGTTACGACAGCTTCATGAACCACGGTTCTTACCGGCTGGGGTGCCGTCGGAGACCAGTGTGGGGCGCGGCTGGCGGGATTCGGCGATCAGGTGGTCGAGTTGGCGTTCGGCGCGTTCGGCGCGGGCCAAGGTTTGGGTGCGGGCGTCGTCGAGGGTGGCGAGTCGTTCGGCTGCTTCTCGGCGTGCCTGCTCGAGAGCCGCGACCGATTCGGCCCGCACCGCCGCGATTTCCGCGGTTGCCGTGCGGCGCAGCTCGGTGAGTTCGGTGCGTGTCCGGTCCAGTTCCTCGCGTAGGCGGCTCAATTCGTCGCGCGCTTCGGCGACGGCCTGATTGCGTTCGGCCGCAGCCTGTTCGGCGCGTTCGATGGCGCGTTCGGCGTCGGCAGCGCGCTGCACTGCCAGATCGCGTTCGGCACCGGCCGCGGTGATCTGCTGGGTCGATTCGCGTCGGACCTGCTCGATCTCGGTGGCCGCCTTCCGCCGGGCCAATTCGACATCTTCGGTCGCCTGCTGGCGCGCCCGCTCCACATCCTCGGCGGTCTCGCGCCGGATCGTCCGGATCTCGGCCTCGGCCGCGCTGCGGGCCGCGAATACGTCATCGGCGGCCTGCTTGGTCACCCGTTCGACCTCGCGCATCGCGTCCGTCCGCGCCGTATCGGCCTCGGCCACCAAGGATTCCGCCCGCTCGGCCGCACTCGCCGCATCGTCGGCGGCCGACTCCGCCGCCGTCCGGGCCTCCTCGGCCTCCCGCCGAGCCCGTTCAGCGGCCACCGACGCCACCTCCGCCTCGGCGATACGTCGCGCCGCATCCGCCTGCACCGCCTGCACCTGCGCCTCGGCGATCGAGGGATCGGCCAATGTCGAGAGCTCGGCCACCGCCGCGGTCAACGTATTCCCCAACTGATCAGCCAGGCCACGGAACTGACCGAGCAACTCATCGGCCCGCAACCGCGCCACCGCCGCTGGCCCCTGCTGCGTCACAGTGACAGAAGCCGCCGGTACCTCCGACTCCTGTTGCTGCCGTTGCCTTTCCCGCCACGCCCGCCACCGCGTGTGCTCTGGATGATCACAGTATTCCGACGGTCGCCCAGGCCCACCCCCGCGCGTAATAGGCCGAACACACCCTGGGTAGTTGCACACGTTGGACACCACGAAATCGTAGCGTCACATCCGTCGCATCCAACGTATTAACACGAAACGAAATCCGTGTCGCCCCATGTGGTCTCACTCGGAAACCATTTGGTTCTGACCTCCGATAAGTGAACATTATCGGAGGTCAGCATCCGCAAGATCCCCTGAATCTCTTTCCTGCATTTCGTTTACGTTTGGTCACTGCAAACGCAACGAATCATCAACGTAACCCGTCAAAAACTGGGCACCGGCGGTTGGTTGTCAGTTCGCACGCGATCTGTCGGATTCTCGAGCGATCGGTCGTAGCAGTGGCGAGTTCTCATTTGATCTGCCGGAAAGCGGGTGTGCCGACAGTCCGAGCTGGCAAGGTGGTACCGGCGCTGAATGCTGTTGAGAGCCAAGGGGATCCAAGCTCGAGGCATGGGTTGCCCTGCACCGAGCCACCGCCTTCGCTTCCCCGCAGCAGATGACCTACCGAAGGAAAGTGAGGCCCCAGGTGAAAATCGAACCTGAAATCCGCACGGTTGCCGGAGTGGTACGTGGCAGGCGGGAGAACGATGTCGTGGTCTTCCGGGGCATCCGCTACGCCGAGCCGCCCGCCGGCGCACGACGGTTCGGGGCCCCCGTTCCGGTACAGCGGTGGGATGGCATTCGCGACGCGCTGAAGTTCGGTCCGCCGGTTCCCCAAGCGACCCATACGGGTTCGGTGATGTCGTCGGTGTCCGGCAGCGTCGGTGACGGTTCCGAAGACTGTTTGACCCTCAACGTCTGGTCACCCGACCTCGGTGCCGCGGGGCTGCCGGTGATGGTGTGGATCCAGGGCGGCACGTACCTGGAGAACAACTCCGCCAACCCGCATTGCGACGGTGCGGGGCTCGCCCGGTCCGGTGTGGTGGTGGTCAGCATGAACTATCGCGTCGGCGTGGACGGCTTCGCCCGCATCGCCGGAGCCCCGGACAACCGCGGCATCCTCGACCAGATCGCCGCGCTGCGGTGGGTCCAGGACAATATCGCCGGGTTCGGTGGCGATCCAGCCAATGTCACCGTTTTCGGCGAGTCCGCCGGCGGAGCGTGCATTGCCGCCCTGCTTGTCATGCCGATGGCGGCCGGGCTGTTTCGACGGGCGATCAGTCAGAGCATGCCGGGTACCTACTTCTCCGAACGGCTCGCCACCGCGATCTCCACAACGATCGCCGCGCAACTCGGCGTCCAGGCCACCGTCGGCGACCTGGCCCGTTTCCCACCGCGTGCACTGACCGACGCGACGGACGCGGTAATCCTGAAGATGCCGGAATTCGTTGATTTCTGGGGACCTATGGCGCTCACGCCGACACCGTTCTCTCCCGTCGCCGACGGCGAGGTCCTGCCACGCGCACCGTGGCAAGCGCTCGCAGACGGCGCCGCGCGCGACATCGACCTGCTCATCGGCCACACCCGGGACGAGTACCGGCTCTACACGTCCCGGCCCGGCGGCGAGCCGACCGATGCGCGCATGACCGCAGCCTTCGACCACCTCACACCCAGCACAGACGGCAGCGGGCTCTATCGCACCGCCTACCCGGACGCCACACCCGGGCAACGATTCGAAGTTCTCAACTCCGACTGGCTGTTTCGGATGCCCAGCCTGCACCTCGCCGACGCCGCGCACGCCGGCGGCGGACCTGTGTGGCTCTGGGAACTGGCCTGGAGCTTCAACTCCGAACAGGGCGCCTCCCACGCCCTGGACTTCCTGCTCATCTTCGGCACCCTCAGCCCCGACGAGGTGCGCGCCCACCGCTCCGCTCACCCGAACGCCGCGAACGAGATCACCCACGTCTCGCGCCACATGCGCGCCGACTGGGTGAGCTTCGCGACCGCCGGCAAACCCGGCTGGGCACCCTACGATCCACACACACGAACCACCCGCGTCTACAACGCCGAACCAACCACCCAGCCCTACCCCGAGGAGACCTCGCGCCGCATCTGGTCCGCCCACCAGTTCGACACGCTGGACCTACTTCATAGCGAGTAGCGGGGTGTCATGAGGGGGCGAGATGAGGAGCTCGTATGCCTCCTCGTCGAACTCGGAGCATCGAGTAGACCCGAGGCAGGTTGCCGCGGAGAGCGGTGCGACGCCCAGCACCGCGGCGTTGGTGGCGCGGCCGAGCACACAGGAGGGGCCGACTCGATGTCGGCGCGCACAGTCGATCGGTCACAATCGAACTCAGCCTGTCCATGCACGACGACGCTGGTCAACTTCGGCCCTTCATGGGACGATCGTCCAGATGACCAGCAGACCCGACACAGAGCAACACCTGCGCGACCTCGCGCGGCTGCGCCGCGTCCGCGACCGGATCGACCGGGAGTACGCACAGCCGCTGGATGTGGAGGCGCTCGCCCGAGACGCGCACATGTCGGCCGGGCACCTCAGCCGCCAGTTCAAGCTCGCGTACGGCGAGGCACCCTACAGCTACCTGATGACCCGTCGCATCGAGCGCGCGATGTCGTTGCTGCGCCGTGGCGACCTCAGCGTCACCGAGATCTGTTTCGCGGTCGGCTGCCAGTCGCTGGGCACCTTCAGCACACGGTTCACCGAGCTGGTCGGAATACCGCCCAGCACCTACCGGGACCAGGCGGCGCTCGCGACGGTGGATCTGCCGACGCTCATCGTGAAACGGGTGACACGACCGATCAGGAATCGAGAAGCGCCGGCCGCCGAGTCGCAACTAGCGTGAACGCCATGGACATCATCATTCAGTCGAGCTTCCTTCCGCAGGACGACCCGGAGGCCGCCCTGGCCTTCTACCGCGATGCCCTCGGCTTCGAGCTCCGCAAAGACGTCGGGTTCAACGGGATGCGCTGGCTCACCGTCGGCCCCGTCGACCAGCCCGGAACATCCATCGTCCTGCACCCGCCGGCCGCCGACCCTGGCATCACCGACGATGAGCGCCGCACCATCGTCGAAATGATGGCCAAGGGCACCTACGCCAGCATTCTCCTGGCCACCAAGGACGTCGACGCTACCTTCGAGCGACTGCAGGCCAACGACGCCGCCGAGGTCGTCCAGGAACCGACCGACCAGCCCTACGGCGTTCGCGACTGCGCCTTCCGCGACCCCGCGGGCAATATGGTCCGCATCCAGGAAGTGCGTTGATCGACGCCTGACCTGCCGATCGGCAGCGGAACCTGCGGATACCGGTGGCGGTGATTCTCACCGCCACCGACTGTCGAGCGCCTGCGCTCGGCGTCGTCGCGACCTCGAGCCGCGGCCGATCCCCAATCCACGGCAATGAGGTCTGTGCCGCACCGGGCCGATGAATAAGACCCAGACCTCCAGCTCGAAGCTGATTAGATCGAGCCAGGCCACGTCGACGAACACCGCGACACCCCGCGTAACAGATGGAGACACGATGACCACGGCCACGAGGAACAGCGCGAAGAAGACCCCGAACAAGGGCACGAAATCCCCCGCGCTGCCCGCTGCCGACAGCCACGATCTGATCCGCGTGCACGGCGCGCGCGTGAACAATCTGAAAGACGTCAGCATAGAGCTCCCCAAGCGCCGCCTGACGGTGTTCACCGGCGTTTCCGGTTCAGGCAAGAGCTCACTGGTGTTCAGCACCATCGCCGCCGAGTCGCAGCGGCTGATCAACGAGACCTACAGCACCTTCGTGCAGGGCTTCATGCCGACGCTGGCGCGTCCGGAAGTCGACGTACTCGACGGGCTCACCACCGCGATCATCGTCGACCAGCAGCGGATGGGTGCCGACCCCCGCTCGACGGTCGGCACCGCTACCGACGCCAACGCCATGCTGCGCATCCTGTTCAGCCGAGTCGGGAAGCCGCATATCGGCTCACCGCAGGCCTTCTCCTTCAATGTCGCCTCGATCAGCGGGGCGGGCGCGGTCAGTATCGAGCGCGCCGGGAAGACCGTGAAGGAGCGGCGCAGCTTCAGCATCACCGGCGGTATGTGCCCGCGCTGCGAGGGCCGGGGCGCGGTCTCCGATATCGACCTCACCCAGCTCTACGACGACTCCAAGTCGCTGGCCGAGGGCGCGTTCACCATCCCCGGCTGGAAGTCGGACAGCTTCTGGACGGTACGGGTCTATGCCGAGTCGGGCTTCGTCGATCCGAACAAGCCGATCCGCAAGTACACCAAGAAGGAACTCAACGACTTCCTCTACAAGGAGCCGACCAAGGTCAAGGTCGAGGGCGTCAACCTCACCTACGAGGGGCTGATCCCCAAGATTCAGAAGTCGTTCCTGGCCAAGGACCGCGATGCGTTGCAGCCGCACATCCGGGCGTTCGTGGACCGGGCGGTCACCTTCACCACCTGTCCCGACTGCGATGGCACCCGGCTCACCGAGCTGGCACGCTCCTCGAAGGTCGGCGGAATCAACATCGCCGACGCCTGCGCGATGCAGATCAGCGACCTCGCCGAATGGGTGCGCGGCCTCGACGAACCCTCGGTTGCGCCGTTGCTCGACGCACTGCGGCACACCCTGGAATCGTTCGTGGAGATCGGACTGGGATACCTCTCGCTCGAACGCCCGTCGGGCACGCTGTCGGGCGGCGAGTCACAGCGGGTCAAGATGATCCGCCATCTCGGGTCCGCACTCACCGATGTCACCTATGTCTTCGACGAACCCACCATCGGGCTGCATCCGCACGACATCCAGCGGATGAACAACCTACTGCTGCAGCTGCGGGACAAGGGCAACACGGTGCTCGTCGTGGAGCACAAGCCGGAGACGATCGTGATCGCCGACCACGTCGTCGATCTCGGCCCCGGCGCCGGTTCGGCCGGCGGCACCATCTGCTTCGAGGGCACCGTCGAGGGGCTGCGGACCAGCGGCACCGTCACCGGACACCATTTCGACGACCGGGCCGCGCTCAAGGAGACCGTGCGAAAGTCCAACGGCGCGTTGCAGATCCGTGGCGCGACGAAGCACAACCTCCAGGACGTCGACGTCGATATCCCACTCGGGGTGCTCTGCGTCCTCACCGGTGTCGCCGGTTCCGGCAAGAGTTCACTGATCCACGGCTCCATCCCCACCTCCGAAGGCGTGGTGGCGGTCGATCAGACGCCCATCCGCGGCTCGCGACGCAGTAATCCGGCGACCTACACCGGCCTGCTCGAGCCGATCCGCAAGGCGTTCGCGAAGGCCAACGGCGTGAAACCGGCCCTGTTCAGCGCCAATTCGGAGGGCGCCTGCCCCAACTGCAACGGGGCCGGGGTCATCTACACCGACCTGGGGATCATGGCCGGCATGGAAACGGTGTGCGAGGTGTGCGACGGCAAGCGGTTCGACGCATCGGTACTCGAGTACCACCTCGGTGGCCGCGATATCAGCGAGGTTCTCCGCATGTCGGTGACCGAGGCCGAGGAATTCTTCGGATCCGGCGAGGCGCGCATACCGGCCGCGCACGCCATTCTGGAACGGCTCGCCGACGTCGGGCTCGGCTACCTCACCATCGGCCAGCCGCTCACCACGCTGTCCGGCGGCGAGCGGCAGCGGCTCAAGCTGGCCACCCACATGGCCGATAAGGGCGGCGTCTACATCCTCGACGAGCCGACCACCGGCCTGCACCTCGCCGATGTCGAGAATCTGCTGGGCCTGCTCGATCGGCTCGTGGACTCGGGCAAATCGGTTATCGTCGTCGAGCATCACCAGGCGGTCATGGCGCACGCCGACTGGATCATCGACCTCGGTCCCGGCGCCGGCCACGACGGCGGCCGGATCGTGTTCGAGGGCATCCCCGCCGACCTCGTCGCGGCCCGCTCCACCCTCACCGGCGAGCACCTCGCGGCCTACGTCGGTGCCTGACCGTCAGGCCTCGCTCGGGAGCCGGGCCGCCCCCGCCGGCTGACGGACCGCGGTCGCGACGAGCTTGCCGACTTGTGTTGCGGGAACGGCGATTCCGGGTGTCCGGAGCGTCCAGCGCAGGAAGGCCTCGACGTTCATCGCGGGCGTTTCGCCGAGATAGGGCTGGATGTACACCGGCGTATTCGGTTCACTGCGCCAGCTGGTGGCGAGCGCGCCGGTGTCCACCGCGTCATAGCCGAGCAGGTCCAGCAGCCAGGTGGCCGTTGCCTTGGCCTCGGCGTCATCGCCCGCGATGGGAAGCGCGCTGCGGTCCGGCGCGCCTGCGGGCCGGGCGAGGGCGAACAGCTGGTGCGGGGTGATGTTGTTGAATGCCTTCACCACTCGGGCGCCCGCGAGGTGGCGCTGGATCAGCGCACTGGAGGTCAACGCGCCCGCGTCCAGTTCGGCGAGGTGGCCGTCCCGTTCGGGGTAGTAGTTCGCTGTATCCAGCACCGTCTTTCCGATGAGAGCGTCGGCGGGGAGCTGGTCGTGAGCATGCAGCGGGATGGCCGCCACCACTATGTGTGCGGCGTGTGCCGCTTCGTCCGGTGTGGCCGCTCGAGCATGCCCGCCCAATTCAGCGACGAGATCGGTCAATGTCTCCGGGCCCCGCGAGTTACTGAGGACAACGTCGAGGCCCGCCGAAATGGCCAGCCGGGCAACGGAAGTACCGATCATTCCGCTACCGATGAGTCCGAGCGTTTGGGGCACAGCTGTTCTCCGTTCGTTCGTGTGACCGCCGCGATCACCGCGGCGGCTCGACTGACAGCATGGAACCGGCGCGATCGCCCAACCAGGTCCGTGTGCTGCGTACTCATGGCGTGATCACCCACCCCGGCTCGGCGTAGGGTTGTCGAGTGGACGACCGGACCGAGCTGAGCGGGTTCCTCAAATCACGTCGTGCCCGCTTGCGCCCGCAGGACGTCGGGCTGCGCGACTATGGCGGAATGCGCCGGGTCGCGGGTCTGCGACGTGAGGAGTTGGCCCGGTTGGCCGGGGTCAGCATCGCCCACTACACACGACTGGAACAGGGCAACAACGATAGCGTCTCCGACGAAGTCCTGGCCGCTATCGGCACGGCTTTGCGCCTGGACGCGGATGAATCGGCCTACCTGCACCGGATCGCACGGCGTCCGACGCCGTGCGCGGGGGCCACGGACTCCTCGGAAGTGCCGGCAAGCCTGCACTATCTATTGGACTCGTTCGTGCTGACACCGGCGCTGGTGATCGGTCGGCACACCCAGATCATCGGCTGGAACCAGCTCGCCGTCGCGGTGTTCGGCGACTTCCCGGCGCTGCCGGAGCACCGCCGCACGCACTCACACCTGCTGTTCACCGAGCCCCACCTGCGTGAGCTGCACGGCATCGGTTGGGAGCGAGCGGCACGCGAGCACGTGGCGCATCTGCGCGTACTGCTCGGGCGGTATCGCGGAGATGCCGGGCTCGCGGCACATATCGACGAATTGCGGGATCTGAGTATAGATTTCGCGCGGATGTGGGCGGAGCATCCGGTCGCGCAGGTACGGAACCGGACCTACGTGCTGCACCACCCGGTCGTCGGCGAGTTCACCCTGCACGGCGAGCTCATCGCGCTGCCGGACGCGCCGTCGTGCTGCGGGCTGGACCTGTTCGCCGCCGAGCCGGGCTCGACATCGGAGCAGGCGCTGCGGAAACTCGCCCGCCGGTAAGCGATCTCCCGGAATTTGCCAGATTGCCGCGCTAGCACCTTCCGTCTAGCTTGCTAGCATGCTAGCGTCGTCTCGTGGGCGACGAGGATGTGAAGCAGTTCAACGTGTACCTGCCGGTCGGGCTGATCAAGCAGGTCAAATATCACGCCATCGAGACGGGGTCTTCCCTGTCGGCGGTGGTCGCCACGGCGCTGCGTGCCTACCTCGACGACGCCCATCAGGATCAACCATCTGGAAAGGACTGATATGACGACCGGAGGCTTCGAGGCCGTATTCCTGGAAACCCATAACTGGGGCAGGACGGCCGGATTCCTGCAGAAGCTGGGATTCGAGATCGAGTTCGAAACCGATCACCAGTCGGGCCAGTTCCGCAATGGTGACGGCCCCTATGTTTTCGTCGCCGAGGTCCCGCAGACCCAGGAGCCGCGGACACAGTTCGTGCTGAAGGTCGACGACGCGCAGACCTACACCCCCGACGATGATTTCGACGTCGTCAGCCCGTTCGAGCAGACCCACTACGGCACCCAAGAGATGACCGTGCGAGATCCCGACGGCCGACTGTGGAGCCTGCAAGCTCCCGGGAAGCAGTGATCACCGTGCCGAACGAGCTGACGATCGCACCGGAGAGCACGGCGGTCCGGGTCGCACTGTGGCGAGCCATGCACGTGCGGATCGACGCGCCGCCACATGTCATCGAGGACGAGATCGGCCTGCGGCTCGCCGCGCCCGAGGACGGCTGGCAGCAACGTCCGGATATGGATCCGCAGGGCACGAGCCTGTCCCGCGCCAGCGTTGTCGCGCGCGCACGCTGCATCGAGGATCTGCTCGCCGAACAGCTCGAACAGGGCGTCGACCAGTATGTTCTGCTCGGCGCGGGCCTGGACACCTTCGCGCAGCGCAGACCCGAACTCGCCAGTCGAATGACCATTTTCGAGGTCGACCAGCCCGGTCCGCAGGCATGGAAACGACAGCGCCTCATCGAACTCGGTCTCGGCGTTCCGGACTGGTTGCGGCTGGTGCCGGTCGACTTCGAGGTGGACTCCTTGCCGGATCGCTTGACGGCCGCGGGATTCGATCCGGACCGCCCGGCGGTGGTGGCCTCCACGGGTGTGACCGTGTACCTCACCCGTGAAGCGAATATCGCCACCCTGCGCGAGATTTCGGCTTTCGCCCCCGGCTCGACGCTGGCCACGACGTTCATGCTGCCGATCGAGTCTGTCGGTCCCGATGAACAGCAACTCCGCCGTTCGATCGAGCAGGCTGCGCGTGCGTCGGGGACGCCGTTCATCAGCTTCTTCGATCCGGACGAAATGCTGGCACTCGCCATCGAATCCGGTTTCCGCGCCGCCGACCACATTTCCGCGGACGATCTCAATGACCGCTACTTCGCGAACCGAACCGATGGCCTGCGGCAGGCCGCCTCGGAGCAGATGCTGATAGCGAAGACCTAATCCTCACGCGGCCGGTCGGGAGAGTGGTGGCCGCCGCCGCGCCGGGCCCGGGTGCGCGCTCGTCAGTGCGCTTGGCGCATAGGGTGAGTAACCGAAACCTGGTCGGTGGCAAGCGGATTTGTGGGAGGCGGGCGAGTGGGCGAGCACGATGCGGTGGTCGCGGTGCCGGAGTCGGTGCGGACCGAACTGCGCCGCGGCGTGCGCAGTGTGCTGGTGGACGCGGCGGCGTTGCGGCTGGTGCGCGAACGCTTCGACGATAAGCAGGCCGGGTCGCTGCGCCGCTATCTGGAGGCGTCGCAATCGGCGAATACGTTGCGCGCCTATCGAACCGACTGGATCGCATGGGCGGCCTGGTGCGCCGCCGAAGGTCGCCAGGCATTGCCCGCGGACTCGCTCGATGTCGCGGTCTACCTGGCCGCGGCGGCGGATGCGTTGCGTCACAGTGACGGTGGTGAGCAGCGGTGGGCGTTCAGCGCGGCCACCCTCGAACGCAAATCCGCCGCGATCGCCGCGGTGCACGCCGCCAACGGGCTGCCCTCGCCCACGCGCTCCGATGTGGTCCGGCTGACACTGCGCGGCATGCGCCGCACCCGCCGCACCCAACCCAAGCGCAAACGCCCCGTCCTGCTGCACACCCTCGAACAACTCCTCGCCGGTCTCCCCGAACCGCACTGGCCGACCGAACCCGCCCGCCGCCGCGACACCTTGGCGCTGCTCGTCGGATTCGCGGGTGCGTTGCGCCGCAGCGAACTCGCCGGACTGCGGATCGCCGACGTTCGCGTGGATCTCGACCACGGCACCGGCGAACCGCTGCTGCTGGTGCAACTCCCGACCACCAAAACCGATCCCACCGGCATCGCCGAACAACGCGTCGCGCTCCCCCGCGGTCGACACCCGCAGACCTGCCCGGTCTGTGCCTTCGCCGACTGGATCCAGCTGCTCGAAATCCACACCGCACACGGCGCCGCCGCAACCCGCGACTGGCTCGCCGACGCACCGGCACCATCCCCGGACATCCACCGTTGCCACGGCTTCAGCGGCACCGACCTCGCCGAAAACCACACGCTCCCACTGTTTCCGACCATCACCCGCCACGGCGGCATCGGCCGAGACGCCATGTCCGGCCGCGCCATCGCCGAACTCGTCAAACGCTATGCCGCCCGCGCGGGCCTGGACCCCGACCTGTTCTCCGGCCACTCCCTGCGCGCGGGTTTCGCCACCCAGGCCGCCCTCGGCGGCGCCAGCGACCGCGAGATCATGCGACAGGGCCGCTGGTCCAACCCCCGCACCGTACACAACTACATCCGCACCGCAAACCCCTTGGAAGACAACGCCGTCACCAAACTCGGCCTCTGAAATTCGTACCAGGATGAATTGCATTTAATGCAACGATGCGGCCTTGCTGAAGACCGTCTACGCCTACGGACTGCGCCGCCGGGAAGCCCAGCGCCTGGATCTGGCCGACCGCAGGCACGCATCGAAGATGCCGCAGTACGGCCAGTATGGAGCGTGGTTCGTGTGGTGGGGCAAGTCGTCGAAGGGTAGTCCGCCCAAGCGGCGGACGGTGTTGACTGTTCCGGAGATGGATTGGATTGTCGAGGTGCTCGAGCATTGAGTGAATGAGGTCCGCTCGTTGTTCAATCCTGCTCGGCTGCAAGCACTTTGGATTCACGAACGCGCGGGACGCATGTCGTCGCGCAGCATCGACGAGGCGTTCGAGCAGGCCCGGCGGCCGGCCGAGTTGCCTGACGAGCTCGACGCTCGGCCAGGTCGGACTGTCCTATCTGGGCCCGGACGTGATGCGGATCAACGATCGCATGGTGGGGTTGTTCCAGGCGGGCGGATTCCCCGGCGAGGAGGCGAGCGACGGCATCGGCACAGTGATCAGCTACGTGGTGGGCATGGGCATCACCGAGGCGGCATGGCTGAGGCTGGCGCGCAGCGGACAGACCGAGAAAAGAGCTGATCGCCGATCTGCGGCCCGCCGCAGAGCAAGCGGCGCTGGAGTTCCCGCGAGTTCGGCAGGCCGATTGGGGCAGGGACCCGGCGGAGATGCGCGAGCGGAAGTTCCACTACGGGCTGGACGGACTCGATGCGCGCCGAAATGCTTGACTCACCCCGAGTGGGTGTGGGTTACCACAACCGAACCCCCGTATCGGCTACGGTTCACGTCGCACCAACCTGCGTGATCCCTCATGTCGAGAGGCGAAGTCTGTTGTCGGTGAACCTGGTCTGGCGTTCGATTTCTGTAGCGGCGGTGTCCCTGCTGACGGCTGTGCCGGCGTACAGCCAGGCGGACCCGGTGGACGACGCGCACCCGATCGGGTTGGACCGGTTCTATCACCAGCGGCTCGAGTGGAAGCCTTGCGGCGTCGAGAATGTCGACAAGGCCGGTGGCGAGTGCGCGGATGTGCTGGTGCCGCTCGACTACGGGTATCCCGACGATCGCACGATGACCGTGGCGATTTCGCGGGTGAAGGCCGGTGATCCGGTGCGGCGGCGGGGAATTCTGCTGTCCAATCCGGGCGGTCCCGGTGGGGAGGGGCTGGACAGTCTGGATCTGCTCGGTGATGTGCTCTCGCCGGAGGTCTTGGCGAGTTACGACCTGATCGGCATGGATCCGCGCGGGGTCGGCGAATCCGGTCGGAGTCCGCGGTGCGGGTGGCCGGTAGGCGAGATGATTCGGTCGGCGGGTCTGGATCCGCTGGGATTCGTGCACGACACCGTTCAGTCCGCGGGGATGGCCGCGACCTGCCTGATTCGTGATCCGAACAAGCTGAGGCAGTTCACCACTCGCAACACCGCGCGTGACATGGACATTGTGCGAGGCGCCCTGGGTGAGGAGAAGGTCAACTTCTTCGGCGTGTCCTATGGCACCTACCTCGGGGCCGTGTTCACGCAGATGTTCCCCGAGAGGAGTGACCGCGTCGTGCTCGATAGCACGATCGACCCGGACCGGTACTGGGAGGGCTTGGTTCAGGATTGGGGTCCGGCAGACGAGATCGCGCTGGACGACTGGGCCGGCTGGGTTTCCGGTCGGGATGACGAGTTCCGGCTCGGTGCGACTCCGCAGCAGGTGCGGGCGAAGATCGAGGAGCTCGTTCGTATCGCCGCACGCCAACCCATTGTCATCGATGGGTTTGCCATTGACGATCACTGGCTTCCGTTCGTCCTGCACGGATTGCTGATGAACTTCCGGCTGAACGAAGCGATGGCCGCCACTGTGCGGGAGATCGCCGATGCCGCGGGCGGTCCGCCCACTACATCGCGAACACCCCGGCTTCGCGCCATCGTGGAGGCGCTGCGCGACAACGAGAACTCGGTGCTTGCGCAGATCGCCTGCGGCGATGTCGGGGCACCGATTGATCCGACCTGGTATTGGCGCAATATCGAAGAGACCCGTGCCACGCAGCCGGTTTTCGGCGCGCTGGCGAACAATATCCAGCCGTGCGCCTTCTGGCCTCGCCCGGTCGAGCCTGCGACTGTCGTCCGGAATTCGGTGCCCGCGCTCATCCTGCAGGCGACGGGAGATCCCCGAACTCCTTATGCCCACGGCGTCCGATTGCATCAGGACATGTCCGAGTCGCGGATGGTGACGCTGCAGGATGTCCGTATCCACATGACATTCCGGCCCGAACTGAGCAACTGCGTAAACAACGCGATCAACACATACTTCAGTGTGGGAACCATGCCGGATACCGACATCACCTGCTACGCGGATCATTCCACGCCCTAGCCCACACCGCTGACCCAGGATGATCGGTCTCATCCGGGCCAGCGGATCGGTCAAGCGGCGACCGTGACGGTTTCGTCGGCGAACAGGGTGCGGTACAACTCCGCCGCCCGGGGGTCATGTCGGCGCGGCGTGCAGGGCCCGGGAATTCGCAGGGTCGTACGGAGTGTGCTGCTGAGGTCGGCCTCGCGATGTGATCCCGATAGCGACGTCGCGCCGGGAACCTCAGTAACCGCCATGATCTCGGCATCATCGCGTGTGGTGATCTGCATGTCGTCGAGGACGGCGCGGCTGATGCGCCCGTGTTGGTCCTGTTGCACAGGGTAGGCAGTGCCACCAGATCGTGGGTGCGCCTCCTGCACGACAGCCACCATACATCGTTGGCGCCACCAATTAATTGATGTATGGTTGGTGACACCAATATTGGTGACGCCCACGAAAGGGACGATATGTCCACGGATACTCTGATCGCCGACCGTATCGAGATCGCCGACCTGTTCACCCGCTTCGCGCTCCTACTCGACGGGGGGCGGTGGGAGGAAGCCGACACCGTCTTCACCGACGATGTGGAGGTGCACTCGCCGCGAATCCAAGTCCGCGGCATCGACAAGGTCGTCGACTATATGCGAAAGGCTCAGGTCGAGGGCGAACTCACTCAGCACACGACCACTGACCTGCTGGTGAACGTCAACGGCGACCAGGCCGCAGCCTCGGCGAACTCGCTCGTGTACTACTACCGCGACGGCCAACCACCCCACCAAACAGGCGGCCTGCGACTGGCCTCCACCGCAGTACGGACGCCAGCGGGCTGGCGACTCCGCGAGACACGGATCATGCTCGCCTGGATGCGCAAGGATTGATCTCTCCCCGAGAGAGCTTGTAGCGCTTGGAGTTACAAGCTCTCGAGGCTCGACCAAGATCGCGGCGTGGATCGGCCGAAGCGTGCCGGTTGCGGCTGCCGACCGATATCCACATCAGCGTCGCCGTCGCGTGGCAACAGGGTCAGCACGCACAGATGCGCGGTCCGGTTCGGCCAGGTCCGGTATCCGGCGGCAGCGATCACCTTTCCGCCGTCCCGGATGGCAAATGCAGGGGATGTAATCTCCTGCAGACCACTTTCCGCCGTGTCCTGATCGCCCGCCCGCGTCTCGAGCCGGCCTAAATCGGGATGCTCAACGGGCAGGCGCTGGAGTGACAGCGACCCTGACGATGCCGGCCGGAAGTCGGCCTCGTCCACATATGCCAGCGTCGTCGGGCCGAGCACTTCCGCCAGTGGCAACGCCGTGCCGAGTACGTCGGGATCGACAAGCTCATCGACAGACAGTTTTGCGACCGCGGCGCGAATCGCCACCGCCGCAGCGGAACTGGGAGCGGTCACTATCGCTTGCCCTTGCAGCGCGACAACGCCTGCCCATCCCTGCGGACAGATCATCGCCCGCGGCGAGATCACCACACTCACGCCGGTTTCCGATGAGAACGAAACCGGCACCGCGGCCAAGCCTTCCCAAAGCACGCGAACTTCGGCCAGCATCGGGTCGGTCGACATGGCCACATTCTGCTTCGCAGAATCCCCGTGGACCACAGCATTTCTCAAACCCCCTACGACCGGCTTGTCGCCGAACACGACGCCACCGACGTCAGCTACGACATGGTCGGCAATTACGTGAGCCATCGCCGCAGCACTACACCCAACACGCCCCGCGTCGACCTGCGCCCACCGAATAGGCTCGGCCCCATGATCATCTGGTTGAACGGAACCTTCGGAGCCGGAAAGACCACAACAGCAAAGGAATTGACCGCGCTGCTGCCCGGATCGCGCCTCTTCGACATCGAGGAGGTCGGGCTCATGCTCCGCCACGTCCTCGCCTCGGAGATCGTGAGGGACTTCCAGGACTGGCAGCCATGGCGAGGACTGGTCGTGGCCGCAGCAACACAGATCCTCGACTATGTCGGTGGGGTCCTCGTCGTTCCTCAGTCAGTTCTTGTCCACCAATATTGGCAAGAGATCCGCGCCGGACTTGAAACCGCCAGCGTCCCACTGCATCACTTCGTTCTCCACGCCGAACGTGACGAACTCGTCCGCCGCATCGAAACCGACATCAGCAAACCGAACTCACCATGGCGCATGGACCACCTCGACGACTACGACGCCGCCCGCTCCTGGCACCGCCAAGAGGCTCGGGTCATCGACACCACCGACCTCCAACCACGACAGGTCGCCACACTCATCGCCGCCGACGCGACTCGCAGCACACAGGCGTGACGGCCCCGAAAATAGCCCACCGCTGGTCAGAGAACCGTCCGCAGACCAACCTCACTGGCACAGGACAGGAATTGGTCCGCATCCGGTGCAACAGCAGGATTGGGCCGGGAAGTCAAGGTCGCCTCAACCGTCTGAGGGGAGGCACTCCCGCAGCAGATGCTGCTCCGCGCTACCCGACGACGGGTTCTGGGATGAGCTGGTGCTGTGGCGTCTCCGCCGCGGCAGCAGGCCAGCTGATCGGCCTCTTCGCAGCGACCACGAGGCTGGAAAGTCGGCTCGTGGTCGCCCGGATCAGCCGCTGTAAGGCGCACATGAGTGCGGTACCCGGCCGAGCGGACGTTGTCGGTGCAATGCCATACGCTGGCAAAGAGAGGCTGTATGAGCGGCACAGCACGGGGGTAGCGAAATATGACCGACGAACCATCGCCCGAACGTCTACGCGGCCGGCGTCGCCCGGTCGGGTTGGGCAAGCGTGCGTGGCTGACGACCAAAGTGGTGCGCCGGTTGTTGCGGTTTCTCGCCTGGTCGCGGTTTGTTCGCGTGACCGTGGTGAATCGAGATGTGGTTCCGGCCCGCGGCCCGGTGTTGGTCGCCAGCAATCACATTTCGATGCTCGACGCGGTGTTCCTTTGGGGTGCGTTGCGGCGGCGCGCGATGGCGGTGGCCATGGCGGAGCTCTGGACGTGGCCGGTGGTGGGCTGGCTGGTGCGGCGACTCGGGCATGTGCCGGTGGTGCGCCGCGACCCCCAATCCGGTCAGCAGGCCCTCGAACACGCCGAATGGATTCTGCGGCACGGCGGCGTCATGCTCATCTATCCCGAGGGCCGATGCGTCCCGCCGGGCCGATCCGAACCCTACAAACCGGGCGTCGCGAAACTCGCACTGGCAACCGGCGTCCCGATCATCCCGGTCGCCACCACCGGCACCGACAACGTCTTGCCCCTACGCACCCGACACGGCGACCGCCCGGCCTTCGACCGCTCCCGCCCGGTCACCATCCGCTTCGGCACCCCCATCGACCCCGCCGATTTCGACTCTCCCGAAAAACTCCTCGACCACCTGCGCACGCACATCGAATACCTACGCGCCGAATCCCCCTGACCAACAGCCGATTCCGGCGGTATTGTCCGCCCCGGGTCGGCGGATGTCTGTGGCCTGCGGGTGACACCTGATGTGCGGTACGCCTAGCGACCGGCGCGCAATCCGCGGTCGACCGTCGCCGCCATACGTTCCCGCCTTCTCGAGATTGCCCCGGATAACGGGGGTACTTCGCGCAGCGCCGCAACGGAGTTGCCGCAGGCCGCTCCTGATGTTACCCCGGATAACAGCCCGTTATCCGGAGTAAGACAGACTTCCGTTCAGTGGTTTGGGGCCGGTCCAGGCGGCTCGCCCCGGGTCATGGCAATACGACGAGTCGTTTGCCGCGCAGATCGGTTCGCTGCCAGGCGGTCTCGATGTCGCTCAGCCGAACCGTCGCCAGGTCGAAGATGAGTTCGCCGGAGCGTGTCCATTTCACTATTTGCCCATAGACCGTGCCCATGGTCTCTGCGTTGAGCCCCTTGGCCGCACCGTAGATCTCGACTCCGGAGGTGCGCAGGCTCTCGGCGGTGAGGGTGAGTGCGCGGCTGGCGGACTCACCAACCTGGATCAAGCGCGTCGGTTTCGGGAATGCGAACGATTCCGGAACCAGGGTGCGCAACAAGATCTCGGTCGGCCGTCCCCACAGATAGTCCAAGACCACGTCGTAGCCCTCACCCTTGGCTTCGGTGAATGCCCCCGCCAGCGCGTCGTCGCCGACAGCGGTATTGATGACCGTGTCGGCACCGAGCGCCCGCACGTCGCGGAGCTGATTGTCGTCACGGCCGGTCGCGACGATCCGCCCCGCTCCGAGCAGGCGGGCCACCTGGACCGCGAGTCGCCCGGCGACGCCGGTAGCCCCTTGGATCAGTACCGTCTCGCCGGGAACGAAACCGGCAGCCGTCGTGATGGACATGCCGGTGATGGCCGTGGCTAGCACGGTCGCGACGGCCGGATCGATTCCCTCGGGGATCGGGACGTACGCGGCGGCGGCCACCACGGTCTTCTCGGCGAGCGCACCGTAAGGCCGCCGCGGGTTGCCGAAGCCGACGAGGGTGCCGTCGGGCAGCGCGCCGACGCCGTCGAAGGCGGGGATCGCCGGGAGTTCGGTGAGGAATTGCCCACTGGCGTAATGCGTTCCGGCCGCGATCGCCTTGTCGACGTTCTCGACCGCAACGGCCTTCACATCGATGATCACTTCCCCCTCACCGGCCACCGGATCCGGAAAGTCCTCGTATCGGGGAACACTGCCGATCTCGTGCAATACCGCGGCCTTCATCGCAGCTCCTGTCCGAAGAACGCCGCGATCCGCGTCTGCCAGCCCACCAGTACCCGAGGCGGGCGGGCAGGTGAGTGATTCCACCGATGGTTGAGCGACCGGTGCTGGGCAGCGGGGTTCCGCCACGCCTGCCCGTTGCGCGTGGTGCCCTGGTGGCCGGGCGTCCGTTCCGCGTGAGCGGGAACCCCGGGAACGCGGTGGGTCGCCCAGTGCAGTAAATCCCGCATCGAATGCCGGTGTGTCATTTTCATCCTCCTGTGCATGCGGTGTCGGCGAGGGCTCGCCGACACCTCTCTATCACCGATAGGGACAACTCTATCAGTGATAGAGTCGCGGCGGGAGGTACGAATTGACATTGGACCGAAGGCAGATCGTCACCGAGGCGGTCGTATTGCTGGATGCCGAGGGCCTCGAGGGTGTGACACTGCGCAAGCTCGCCGGACGGCTCGGTGTGCGGCAGCCGACTCTCTATTGGCATCTGCCCAACAAGGCAGCCCTGGTCACCGCACTCGCCGAGGCGATCCTCGACCAGGAATTCGGCGAACTGTCACCGCCCGAGCCCGGGGAACGCTGGCAGGATTGGCTGGCCGGGCTCGCTTCGCGGCTGCGGCGCGCGCTGCTGGCCCACCCCGACGGTGCCCGTGTGTTGTCGGCTTCCCAGCTCTCGCTGAAGATGGCCGATATCTCCGAGCTGGCGATGAGCGCACTGGTGGCGCACGGTATTCCGCTGCACCGGGCTCGGGTGATCGTGCTGACGGTGGAGCGTTTCACCGTCGGCCACGTCCTCGAAGAGCAGGCCCCTCGCCCGGACGCCGACGCGCTGGGCGACTTCGATATGGCGGCATTCACCGAACAGCATCCGACCGTGATAGCCGGCATCACCGAATACTTCCGGCCCGGCCGCACAGTCGACGACTTATTCCGCGAGTGCCTCGAGGTAGTTATCGCGGGCGCAGCAGCCACCGCCGAATAACGTGCACTGGCAACCCCGAGCGCCTGATCAGAACAGGGTGTCGCGCACGCGCAGCGGCCGATAGCCGGTCGGCCCGAGCTGGGCCAGTTCGGCGTCGATGTCGACCTCTATCGCACCGAAGAAGTTGATGTTCTCACTGTGCGCCGGACTGATGTGAGCGAGCACATCGTCATCGATCCGCCGCCCCGACCGCCGCATCTGATCGATCGCGAGACCGTAATACTCTGTGGTCCAAGCGATTACGGCGTTCGTCGCGAGAGTCAGGCACCATGCCTGTTCGGTTTGCCCTTCCAAATGCCGGGCCCGGATCGTGCCCTCGTGGGCGTAGAGCAGGTCCCGGCGCAGCGCGTGCAAGGATTCGCCCTTGTTCAGCTGGCGGGCGATCTTGCGCCGATACCCCGGATCGGACAGATACCGAGCAGCGTAGATCGTGCGCCGCATCGCCCCGTACTCCTTGAGCGCCGCAGCCAGCGCGTTCTGCCGACCCGACGTGGACAGCTTGCCGACCAGCAGCGAGGCGGTGGCATGGCCGAACTTCAGTGATCCGGCAAGCCGCAGCAGGTCGTCGTAGTGTTCGGCGATCAAGTCCAGGTTCAGCTTGCGGGTCATCAACGGTCCCGCATGCGGGAACCGTGCCTCGGCCTCGGCGCGCGGGCCCGGCCGGTACAAGGTGATCCGGCCCAGATCGCGGATGCGAGGTGAGAGCTGCATCCCGAGTAGGTCGAACAGCCCGAAGTTCACCAGGGTGACTCCGTGCGTATCGGTCGCATGCTCAGTAATCGGCAAATCTGTTGCGTTGCCGAGGATCTCATCGAGCACGTAGTGCGCTTCGCGTTTGGTCGCGACGATGATCTTCGTGCCGTAGGTGGCGTGCTGATCGCTCACGTGGGTGTAGGTGGACAGCCCTTCCTCAGCGAAGTAGCGGCTCAGGGCGCGGGCGGTGATCGATTTGCCCCGGGTGGGGAACCGTTGCCCGTCCGAAGACGACAGGGTGCCGCTACCTAACGCCGAGGTCAGCGGGAGGCGCCCTCGGCCATCCGGGTCAGCCCGAGATTGGTGGAGGCGGCCAGCAGCACCGCGATCAGGTTCCGCTTCAACTCCGGTGTCCGGGACTGTTTGCCTCCGGCGTGGGTGAAACAGTCCAGGTAACCGGTGCGTTTGTCCAGCTCGATCAGCAGCGACACGATCGGCGCGAACGGCAGCATCTCGGTCAGCTCCGCCTTCAGCGCGATCGCCTCGGCGGGCACATCCTCCGCGGTCAACGGCGAGATCACCAGATCACCGCCCTCATCCAGGCGCACCGGACCCTCACCCTGGGCCAGCACCGTCTCCAGTTCCCCGACCGCCTCGTGCAGCTCATCTACCGCAATAGCCAGGGCCCGGCCGGGGTCAGATGGTTTGCCGACCAGTCGGCAGAATTCGGCGCGCTGAGGCTCCCACTGCTCGGGGGTGAGCAGGTAAGCGGCGGGATCGGCATAGCGGCGCGACCCCGGCACGAACACATCCCCGCTGCGCAGGCCATCCCGGAGCCCAATCAACACGCACAACTCCCAGAAGTGCCGGTAGCCGGTGATATTGCCGGACTTGCGGGCTTCCTCGAGATAGCCGCGCCACTTGGTCGGCACGAACCCGGTCGGGGCATCGTCGAACACTTTGCGGCGGCCCGTCGCGTTCAACTCTCGCAGCATCGCCACCGCCACCAGCAGCTCCGTCGAGGCTGTGCCGCCGGCGAACCGCACCGCCGACAACACCGCCGGGGTGAACTGACGCAGATAGCTGTACGAGGAATCCAATGCCGCCAGATGCCCGTGATCACGCGGCAGCCGAGGTGTGGCCTGCGCGATCCCCGCCCGTAACCGCTCCCACCCGATCACATCGCCGCGGATCAAGCTGCCGATGTCCTCGTCCGGGATCTGCGGGTCGGTCACGATTGTCAGGAGATCATCGAGCAGGGCTTGCCGGTCTTCGCCTGACTTGCCGCGCTCGGCCAGCTGCTGTTGCATTCGCCGCTCGGCCTGCCCGAACTTCGCTGAGATCGCCTGATCGAACAGTTGAACCACCTCATCGAGCACGTCGGTGCCCGATTGGGCCAGCAGCGTGAGCAGGATCGGATACCGGCGTTGCGGATCGCGCCGTTCCAGGGCTTGACCGGTGAGGCGGCGGCCCATCGTGGCCAGGAACCGGCGGCGCTCGGCCGGAAGCACCGACATGTCCACGGTGTCCGCACCCAGGTTGCGTAGGAACCCCAGTTTCTCGACCTCGGTCTTGACGGCAGTCGCTGAGGCCTCCACCGGCCCGGTCGCCAGCCACCGCAGCCGGGACACCTTCAACGACGGGTCGGTGACCAGCAACGCGTCCAACTCCGCGCATCGCGCCGGGGTGAATTCGTGCGCGAGCCGATCGTAGGTCTCGCGCTGGGCCTGGGCGCGAGCATGGGCGACCCGGCGCACCACGACCTCTGGACCAGGCCGGATCACCCGCGCCGAGATCAGATACTCACACCCCAGCCGGAACAACAGCGTCGGCGAATCGTGCTCCATCGCCCGCGCCAGCAGGAATTCGTCGAGCTCTTTGAGCTCCATCGTTCCTGGACCCCGCCAGCTCAGATACTGCGCTACTAGGCGCAGATGCTCGGTGCGGGTCTGCGCGCGCTTGCCGTACGAACGAAACTGCGCCGCATCAACATTCAGCTGATCCGCCAACCGGGCCACCGCTACCGCCGGCACAGTGGTCACCTTGTCCGGCACAAACCCCAGCCACGGCAAGGTACACAAGGCCACCGCTAGCCCGAGGCGCACCGCTGGCCCCCGCCCGCGCGGCGCCACGAACGCGATATCGGCCGGGGTCAGTGTGAAGAACCGGAACAGCTCCTCGCGGCTGATCTCCGGGAACTCCCGCAGGCGCTGCAACTCTTCATCCGCGAACACCCGCGTCGCCACGAACCCCACCCTCCAAGCTGCTGATCAAACCGTTCCAGCAGCCAAGCACCAATCACGTTGCCTCGCACCACGAACCGTGCAACACCACCTGACCAGCAGCTACATGAACTTCGTTGTTTTCTGCGCCGTTACTACCGGAACCCCTAGAGCGAAGGCGTTCGGACGCCGAGCTTTTCGGCGAGTGGCCCCATCGCGAGGTTGCCGTAGCCGACGTCGTCGGCGAGCTCCGCGCCCGCCCGCACGACGTTGGAAAATCTCACCGGCAGCTTGTTCTCTCGAAAGCGAAGACGACGTCCGGAGCTACCATGATGCGTATCAAGCCATCCGGCGGGCTGCACTGGATGAAATCGCGAGCAGGAACCTGATTCGACAGGTAGCTAGGGAGTTTGCCTCGTGACCGACAACTACGAAGCCGATCTATCTCGCGCTCGGTGGCGCAAGAGTGCCCGAAGCTCGGCCAGCAGAGATCGTGTCGAAGTCGCCTCCATCGACGGCGACCTGGTCGGAGTGCGTGATTCGAAGAACCCCACCGGACCAGCGTTGGTCTTCACCCCCGGCGAGTGGAGCGCCTTCACCACCGGCGTAATCGACGGCGAGTTCGCCCCATACTCGTGACGCCTTTTGCCGCAGGTCGAACGATCATGGTCCGGGACATGATCTACGGGAGGGCCTTTACCGAGTGGCCGCAGCGAGTGGTCGCGGATCACGGAGACGAGTTGCGGGTGTTGTTGACGCCGGGGACGGCGGGATCGGGTCCGGCGCTGTGGATTCGGTCGATGCGTGACAACGACCCGACCGCGCGCGGCCAGTTGCTCGAGGCATACGCCCATCGGACTTGGGAGATGGGTGCGTGGGTGTGGCAGCGCACCACACGGCTGGCCGTCATGTATGCCGATCGCTGGTTCTCCATCGCGCCGATATGGGACGAGCGGCGCGAATTCCGCGGCTGGTATGTCAATTTCCAGTTGCCGTTCACCAGAACCGTGGATGGCATCGACACCAGCGACTTGCATATCGACCTCGTCGTCGAACCCGACCTGACCTACCGCTGGAAGGACGAAGACGAGTACGCTCTCGCCATTCGGCTGGGACTGGTACCGGATGATTGGCAGCAAGCGATCGAATCCGCCCGCGAACAGGCCCTCGAGATGGTCGAGCGTCGCGACGGCCCCTTCGGGGAGGATTGGCGCTCGATTCCCGTCTAGCCCAAGCGGATTCGGTCAATCTTGGATGCGGCGCCAAGGGTGTTCGGCTTCCAGGGCGAAGCCGATTTCCAGGAGGGTGCGTTCGTCGCCGTAGGCGGCGGAGAATTGCATGCCGATGGGGAGGCCTTCGCGTGAGATGCCCATGGGGAGCGAGATCGCTGGTGTGCCTGCGACGTTGTTCGGCGGGGTGAAGGCGACCCAGGAGATCAGGCGCGCGAACAGTTCGTCGAACGGGACCGTGGGGTTCAGGTAGCCCAGTTCCGGGGTGGTGTGCACCAGGACCGGGCAGAGGATCAGCTCGTTGTCGCGGAACATCTCGGCGTAGGTGCGCCGCACCTGCGATAGTCGGTAGAGGATGGCGGGTGTGCGCGCCATGGATTTGCGGTAGCGCGCGCCGAGACCGCGGGTGAACCCATCCAAACCGCCCGGCCGGAACCGCCGATCGAAGGCGAGTTTCCCTCCTGCGGCAACCGTGAACGCCAGTAGTCCCCAGTAAAGGGTGAAATCGTCGACGAAGCGCGGCTCGATCGGCGGCGCGACGGGACGCACGTCGTGGCCCAGCTTCTCCAGCAGCGTGACGGTCTCGTCGAGCACGGCACGGGTCTGCGCGCAGGTCGGCGTGCCGGTGATGGAATCCGCGATCACACCGATCCGCAGCCGCCGCCGCGCCGGCCCCTCGACCAAACCGACCGGCGGCAACTTCGGATTGCGCCAATACCGTTCGGCCGCAGCGAAATACGTCGCGGTATCGCGCACGGATCGGGTGAGCACACCCTCGGACACCAGATTGATCGGCATCGACCGCGCCTGCGGACCGTCGATATGCCGCCCTCGGCTCGGCTTCAAACCGACCAACCCGCAGCACGCCGCCGGGATGCGGATCGACCCGCCGCCATCGTTGCCGTGCGCGATCGGAACCACCCCCGCAGCCACCAACGCGGCCGCGCCGCCCGATGACGCACCCGACGAATAGTCGGTATGCCAGGGATTGCGTGTCGGCTCGGCGGCGACGAATTCGGTGCTCGCGTTCAATCCGAACTCCGGCAGGCGACTCTTGCCCAGCACCGTCATCCCGCTGCTCAGCAACTGTTTCGTATACGGCCCGTCCTGGGTGCTGGGCCGCGCGACGTACGCCGCGGTGCCGTAATTGGTCGGCAGCCCGCGCACATCGGTGTTGTCCTTCACATAGGTCGGCACACCGAACAGTGGCGCATCCGTATCACTCGAGATCGCCGTGGTCGTCGTCTCGGCGACGATGGCGCGCAATATCGGATCAACCCGCGCCGCCCGAGCCCGCGCCGCATCGGCGACCTCGGCCGCGCTGACCACACCGCGACGCACCAGATCCGCGATGCTCACCCCGTCGTGGTCGGCGAGCAAATCATCGGCGAACGCATGGAACCGCTGTGTCGGCATAGTCGGATTCTGCGCGCCCTGATACCGACCATGGACCGTTTTGAACAAGCGTCCTGACTACGGGGCGGTCTTACGGCGTCAGATATCGTTCGACAGCCTAATCACTGAGGAGACACACAACATGAATAGCTCGATCGCCGTCCCGCTATGCCTGCTGGCCGCGGGTGTGCTGAGTATCGTTCCAGCACAATCGGCTTCGGCGGATCCGCTGCCGGATCAGTCCCGTACCGTAACCACCGAGGACGGCTGGCAACTGACGGTGACAAAGTCCGCCGAAAATCTCGATCGAGTCCCCAATCTCGCCGCGACCTCGTTCAGTCATGAGGGATTCGTCAGCGTGCGCGCGGCCGCCGACATCACCGGCGAAGGCGGCGAATCGGTCAATTCCGGCACACTCACCCTCGGGTACCAGATCGGCTGCCAGATAGACGTATCCAATGGCATCTCGGTGGGACTCACCGGAACAATCGGCCCGAATGTCAATGTCGCGATCGCGCCGATGCCCGGGGTGAGCGCCGGGCTGGCCGCCATGGCCATGCCGAGTGTGTCCACCACGCTCAAACCGGGCACGATCACCACCATTGCGTTCGGAACCAAAGCTCTAACCGGACCGCATGGCTCGATCACCACCGAACAGGTGCAGATCAAGGTCGATGCCTGTATGGGCCCGGTGAGCCTGCGTTCGTATGCGATCGTCAACATTTCCACCGATACCGCCGACAATTCGGTCGCCGTATACGGCGATCCGATCTGGTTGTGATCGTAATGTCGACGAATACACACCACGCGCTGGCTTCGACGCTGATCGCGGCCGCCGCGCTGCTGCCCCTCACCATCGGCTCCGCACACGCGGCGCCGATCGTGCCCGCGACAACCTGCGACCAACACGAGGACCCTACGTGCGGCGAATCGACGCCCGATAAGCCACCCAGCCGCGTCGTCGTACCACCATCGCCGATCGCGCCACTACTGACACCGGCACAACCGACACCGCCCGCCAAGCCCAATGCGAATGCCGCCGCCCTGACACCGCCCGCACCGGGCGCGAATCAGGGCACGCCGATCGTGCCCGCTCAGCGGTAATCCCCACGCGCCGTGAATTCAGCTCCGGCGCAGTTCGAAGATGCGAAAAACCCGGCCACCGGAGAGTTTGTGCTCCATCCGGTAGCCGGGCCAGAATTCGACGGCCAGATCCCAGGCGCGTTTGCGATCCACACCCGCGACCTCGGTAACGGAGACCTCGAACCGTTCACCCCGCAACCGGGCGGTGGCGGTGCTGGCGGCACGGAGATTCGCCGACCATACGGGGTGTTCGGTACTGCCCCAATTGGATCCGACGATCAGGAAGTCCCCACCACGCGGGACGTACAGCAGCGATGTGGTGCGCGGGATCCCCGTCTTACGCCCCGCGACAGTGATCTCGATCGACGGCAACCCCGCCAGGTCGAGCACACCATATCGACCGCGGGTCACCCACCGGACGAACCGTTCCAGTGGCACGACGATCGGCGCCATGCGCATGACCCAGCGTTTCTGCGCGATACGGCGAGCCAGCGCGGGCAGCGGATTCGTCACCATAGTCCAAAATCCTGACAGAAATCGCACAGCCGAGAACGGCCGGGACCTCGTGGTGAGACCAGCCTCACGCACCGGGTTGCCCCGCGTCACGAAAGGTCTTGGGCTACTGGGCAACCGTGGTCGGTGGCCCGTCCACGGCCAACTCGGGCAGCGGGCCACGGTAGGCCTCGATTTCTACAAGGGCCAGTTGCCCGGAGCAACCCTGGCTCAGACTGGACGTGGGCCGATCCATGGTCAGCACGTTCGGATTGCCGTGCCGGCAGAATGTGGGATCGGCCGGATCCGGGTCGTACCAGGCGCCGGTGGACAACTGCGCGACCTGCGGCCGGACCGCGTCGTCGACGACCAGTCCGGCCAGGCAACTGCCCCGGTCGTTGAAGATCCGCACGATCTCGCCATCGCGCAGCCCGCGAGCCGCGGCATCGTCGGGATGCAACCGAACCGGTTCCCGCCCAGCGATTTTCACCGATCGACTGTGCGCGCCGACATCGAGTTGACTGTGCAGTTTGGTGCGTGGCTGATTGGCGATCAGCTGCAGCGGGAATCGCGCCGCCACGTCGCCGCCGAGCCACTCCTGCGGCTCCAGCCAGACCGGATGACCCGGGCAGTCGGCGTAGCCGAAACCGTCGATGGTCGCGGAAAAGATCTCGATCTTGCCGCTGGGCGTACTCAGCGGGTACTGCTGCGGGTCCGCACGGAAGTCGGCGAGCAATACCTGCTCCGGATCGGGCACCGGTAACGCGAGCGACTCGCTGTCCCAGAAGTCGTCGAAGTCAGGGATCTTCGGATCGTTCGCGCGCCATTGCTCATAGAGGTGCCGTACCCACTCCTCGGCGGTCCGCCCCTCGGTGAATTCCTTACCCACCCCGATTCGTTCGGCCAACTCGCCGAGAATCGCGTAGTCGTCGCGAGACTCACCGTGCGGGCGGGTCAGTGCCTTCATCGGGAAGAACTCACGATCGTTCTGCCCGGCGCCGAAATCGTCACGTTCGATGCTCATCGTCGCCGGCAGCACGAAATCGGCATGGCGCGCGGTGGCGGTCCAGAACGCGTCGTGCACGACCACCGTTTCCGGCCGGGTGAATGCCGTGTGCAGCCGGGCTAGATCCTGGTGGTGATGAAAGGGATTCCCGCCGCACCAATACACCAACTTGATATCCGGGTAGACCAGCCGCGCACCGTTGTAATCGAAGACCTGCCCCGGATTCAGCAGCATGTCGGCGATCCGCGCGACCGGAATGAAGGTCGCCACCTTGTTGCTGCCCTGCGGAAATTTCGGCACCGAACGCCCGCGCGCCGGGTCGCCCACATGCGCCGTCGACCCGTAACTGTGTCCGAATCCGCCTCCGGGGAGCCCGATCTGGCCCAGCATCGCGGCCAACACCACCCCGAGCCACAACGGCTGCTCACCGTGCTCGGCGCGCTGCAGCGACCAGCTGACATTGATCAATGTGCGCGCCGCCGCCATCTCGTGTGCCAGCGATCGGATCCGCGTGGCGGATACGCCGGTGATCGGCTCCGCCCACCCGGGATCCTTCACAACGCCATCGGTTTCGCCGCGCACATACCCGGCGAACCGCTCGTAGCCGACCGTGTAGCGATCCAGAAACGCGGTGTCCGCCAACCCATCCGCGTCCAGCACCTGTGCCAACGCCAGCATCAGCGCGGTATCGCTCCCCGGCCGCGGCGCGATCCACTCGGCTTGCGCCTCGACCGGAATGTCGTCGCGCAGCGGGCTGATCGAGACGAATCGGCAGCCGCGCGCCCGCGCCGCACCGATCCACGTCTTGGTGTTGTGCCGCGACACCCCACCCGGCGACACCGCCGAGTTCTTCGGCGACACCCCGCCGAACGCCACCACCAACTCCGCATGCTCGACCAGCACACTCTTCGCGGTCGCCTGCCCCTCGAACAAGCCCATCGACCCGATCACGTGCGGCAACAGCACCTGCGAGGTCCCGAGGCTGTAGCTGTTCACGTGCTGCACGTAACCGCCCAGGCAGTTCAGAAACCGATGCACCTGACTCTGCGCGTGATGAAAGCGCCCCGCACTCGCCCACCCATACGACCCGCCGTACACCGACTCCGCGCCGTATTCGCTGTAGACCCGGCTCAACTCACCCGACAGCAGCTCGAACGCCTGCTCCCACGACACCGGCACGAACGGTTCATCACCGCGCCCGGACGCCCCAGGCCCCCGCTCCAACCACCCCTGCCGCACATAGGGCCGATCGATCCGCGTCGGATGATGCTGTGCCGAGGCCACATTCTCGATCAACGCCATCGGCTCCGGATCCCCCCGCCACGGCCGCACCGAGGTCAACCGCTCCCCGTCGCTCTCGGCCTCGAACACTCCCCAATGCGTCAGATGCGTGGTCATTACCCCACGGTAGCCCGCCCCACCGACATTTCCGAGGATGTGGTCGCGCACGGCCCGGCCACAACTCGAACGCCGCTGCGCGACTCAGGAATCGGATGCGATCGACAGGCCGGCCTCGGTCCAATCCTGGATGCCCGCACGGTAGGCGCGAACATTCGTGTAGCCGACGAACTCCACACGCTCGCCGTGACCCTCGGCAAAATCCTCGGCCCGACCGATCTCACGATCACTCCGGTCGGGCAGCCGCTGTAGTCGTGATCCGGATTGCGTTGACGGTCAATGCAATCCGGATCACATCAACGCACCGCATGGCATCATTTCTGAAACGCATGCGCTTCATACTGGCCTGTACCTTTGATAACAGGCACATCGAGCGTGCACCCCCGGAAAGGATGCAGCCCCATGGCGATCAGCGCGGCTGAGCAAGCAGCACAGCCATTTTCGGCATTGCGCCCCGGGCAAGGAGCCCGCTGATGTTCACGCGCTGGGGCGATCTCGTGTACCGCCTGCGCTTCGCGGTCATCGCGATCGTGGCGGCCGCGCTACTCGCGCTCGGCGGCTACGGATTCGGCCTGGAAGGCCATCTCAGCTCCGGTGGCATGGACGATCCGACGTCGGAATCCGCGCAGGCGGCCCGGCTCGCGGACGCCGCCTTCGGGCGCAATCACGACTTCGACGTCATCGTGCTGTACACCGCGCCGGACGGGAAAACCGTCGACGATCCGGAGTTCAGCCAGCCGATCATCGACAATCTGAACAGTTTGCCGCACAAGTACCCCGACGAGATCACCGGCATCAACGCATCCTATTGGCGAGTAGCGAACGCCAAGATCAGCGGCGCGAAAGCGGCGACCGACGACAAGAAGCACGCGCTGGCCGCGATCGCCATCGCCGGCGACAACGACACCGACTCCGTCCGCAACTTCCGAAAGGTCAAGGACACCTTCGCCATTCCGGGTATCGACGTGCAGGTCAGCGGCCTGCAAGCGGTGGCAGGCACACTCAACGACACAATGGCCGACGACGTCCACCGCATGGAAGTCCTCGCCATCCCCGCCGTCGCGGTCCTGCTGTTCTTCATCTTCGGCGGACTCGTCGCCGCCGCACTGCCACTGATCGTCGGTGGACTCACGGTGATCGGCGCATCCGGCATCATCATGTTCCTGACGCGCTTCACCGAGGTGAATTCGTTTGTCTCATCGGTGCTCTCGATGATCGGCCTGGGGCTGGCGATCGACTACGGCCTGTTCATCGTCAGCCGATTCCGCGAGGAACTCGCCGAAGGCTACGACACCCGCGCCGCCGTGCGCCGCACCGTCATGACCGCGGGCCGGACCGTCGTGTACTCCGCGACCATGATCATCGTGAGCCTCGGCAGTATGCTCCTGTTCCCCCAGGGCTTCCTCAAATCGATGGCCTACGGCGCCATCGCAACAGTCCTGCTCGCCGCCCTCACCGCCATCACCATCCTCCCCGCCAGCCTGGCCATCCTCGGATCGCGCGTGGATATGTTGGGGTTCAAGCGGTTCCGCCGAACCAAGACCACCGCGCAGATCGCGAACGGCTTCTGGGGTAAGACCACCGCCTGGGTGATGCAGCGCCCACTGACCGTGGCGATCCCGCTGGTCATCGTGTTGTTCCTGCTCATCATCCCCGTCAAGAATCTCATCTTCGGCGGCTTCAGCGAGCGCTATCTCCCGCCGGACAACCCGACTCGCGTCGCACAGGAGCAGATCGACACCTACTTCCCGCAGCGCAGATCCGATCCCATCGAGCTGGTCTTCGTCGCCGAGGACAGCGGCGCGGTCGGCGACGCGTGGCGGGCGGCGGGACATGCGCCGGGCCTGGCGAGCACATTCGAAACGCCGTCCAAATCCCTGACGCAGGGCAATGTCTACCGCACCAAGGCGACACTGGTGAACCCGAACGAGGCGGGCGACACCATCGAATACTTGCGCGCGATGGAACTATCCGATGGCGTCACCATGCTCGTCGGCGGGATTCCGGCAATGCAGAAGGACAGCATCGACGCACTGCTCTACCGGATTCCGGCAATGATCGCCCTGGTCCTACTGATGACGACACTGCTCATGTTCCTGACATTCGGCTCGCTTGTGCTACCGATCAAGGCCGCGTTGATGAGCGCGCTCGGCCTCGGCTCCACTCTGGGTATCTTGACCTGGATCTTCGTTGACGGTCACGCCGCCGGGTTGTTGAACTTCACCCCCCAGCCGATCCAATCGAATGTGCTCGTGCTGATCATCGCGATCATCTACGGCCTGTCCACCGACTACGAGGTCTTCCTGCTCTCCCGCATGGTCGAGGCCAGGGCCAAGGGCGCGAGCACCAGCGAGGCGGTCCGCACCGGTACCGCGCACACCGGCCGCATCATCACCGCCGCGGCGCTGATCCTACTGGTGGTGACCGGCGCATTCGCCTTCTCCGATCTGGTGATGATGCAGTACATCGCCTACGGCATGATCGCCGCACTCTTCATCGACGCGACCGTACTGCGCATGCTGCTGGTGCCGGCCGTCATGAAGCTGCTCGGCGACGACTGCTGGTGGGCACCAGCCTGGATGAAACGCCTCCAGGAGAAAATCGGACTCGGTGAACCTATCCTTGACGATGAACGCCCGGGCACCGAGGATATGCGCGACCTGGTCGACGCCACACCGAGCACCCTGAAGCTTCCCGTCGCCACCGCACCACGGACGGACGGTTCATAGCAGCACCGTGGCTGCGCGAAAGGGTCTCCACGCGCCGCCTCGGGAGGTACGCTCACCGCCGGAGAGCCCGCGGACCCGATCGCCGGACCTGGCGACCTGGTCAACCACCGGCCAACAGGACCGAAGGACGACCGCGATGTGCAGCTACCGTCTCGATGCCGAATACGCCGATCCCACACCGCTGCAGGTGCGGATCGACACGCACGAAAAATACTCCGAGCGCCCAGACGACCCGGGCGCGGACGTACTAGCGGCACTATCGCTGACCGGCACCGAACATCTTGCCGATATCGGGTGCGGGGACGCGCGATTCCTCGCTGACCTGGCGGCGCGCGGGCATCAGGGGCCGCTCGTCGGTATCGACATCGCACCTGCCATGGTCGCCGAGGCGAACGCCATTCCCGGGGTACGCGGGGTGTTCGGCAGTGCCGACCGGATTCCGTTCGACGACGACAGTTTCGACGTGATCACCGCGCGCCACATGCTGTACCACGTAGGCAATCCGCCGAGCGCGCTCGCCGAATTCCGGCGGGCGACCAAGGCCGGCGGGTCGGTAACGGTCGTGGTGAATCACCCGAGGGCCTGCCCGTACACCGGTGAACTCGTAGCCGCGCATGCGGCGACCTATGGAGTCACCGTGGGCGACGCGTTCGCGGGAACGGTCGATTCCGACACGCTGCCCGCGATGATGTCGGATGTCTTCGGCGACATTCGAATCCACCGATCCGACAATGCCCTCGTCTTCGATACGCCGGATCCGTTGATCCGCTTCGCCGAGGCGCTGTTCGCGTTCTACGGAATCCCGACCCATCACCCACGGCGGCAGGACATCTCGGCGGATCTGCGCCAGGACATCGAGGATTGGTTCACGCACCATCCCGGGCGGACGTGGCGCGATCCCAAGGGGTACATCGTCGTGACGGCCGTGGTCGACGCGGGATAGTCCGATCTTCGGTGCGGTTCGCGCTGTGCCGCGCGATCCAGACGGTCTGTAGCGCAAGAAGTCTGCTGAGCCTTCCTCCTCTTGGCTTGCTCTTGTTGGAGGGATCGTGTGTTGCGTTTGGAAGGTGACTTGTCGTCGAGTTTGAAGGTGAGCATTGCATGCGTAGATGCGCATATCTACCTACCCTAATGTAATTCATTGCAACCCCGTCTTGCCATGCTCCGGCACCACCTCAGGCGTGCACCCGACTCGACACTCCCTAGGAGTCCCGATCTCTCGCCGCTCCCCTCCCCTACTCCGCACGGAACCGGAAGATCACCCACTCCCCCAAGCAATTCCGCGCGGACCTCCCCTATCGAAGTCGACCGACCAGTTACCCTCGTCGCGTGGTCCCTACCCGACCCGGCACGTGTGCGCGCCGGAGGTCCACGAGCGCCCGTCACCCTCAGGAAGCAGGAGTTCGATGCGATCACCCAGTCGCCGCCATATCTTGGCCACCATGGCGGCCACCACAGCGACGCTCATCACCGCTGGCACCGCGCCCGCGTTCGCGAAACCGGCGCCGCCCGCTCAGGTGCAGCCGCTGGGCGCCGACTTCCTCTGGGGCGTGGCCGCATCGGGCTACCAGTCCGAAGGTTATGCGCCGGACAGCAATTGGTCCCGGTACGTGGCCGCGGGCAAGACCGACGACCCCTACCTCGACTCGGTCGATTTCTACCACCGCTACCGGTCCGATATCGATCTCGCCGCAAAGCTCGGCGTAAAGATCTATCGCATCGGTATCGAGTGGGCGCGGGTGCAGCCGCGACCCGGCGCATGGGATGAGGACGGACTTCGCTTCTACGACAACGTGATCGCCGCGATCACCGCTGCCGGCATGCGCCCGCTGCTCACCATCGACCACTGGGTCTACCCAGGCTGGGAGGTCGACCGCGGCGGCTGGTCCAATCCAGGAATCGTCGAAGACTGGCTGGCCAATGCCCGCACCGTCGTCGACCGCTACGCCGCGTCCGATCCGTTGTGGGTCACGTTCAACGAACCCGCCGCCTACATCATCAACGAGACCACCCACGGCGGCCTCTCCCCGACCGCCATCCCCGCGATGCAGGATCGGATCATTCAGGCGCACAACGCTATCTACGACCACATCCACCAAGTGCAGCCCGGCGCGCTGGTGACCAGTAACGTGGCCTACATCCCGGCGGCCGAGGACGTGATCAACGGCTCGCTCATCGACCGAATCGGCGCGAAACTCGACTACATCGGCATCGACTACTACTACGGTGCTGCCCCCGACACCGTCACCCAAATGAGTCTCAGCGAACTCTGGAAGAACCCACTCGAACCCGAGGGCATCTACTATGCCCTGCAACACTATTCACGCAAATTCCCCGGCCGACCGCTCTACATCGTCGAGAACGGCATGCCGACCCAGAACGGCCTCCCACGCGCCGACGACTACACCCGCGCCGACGACCTCCGCGACACCGTTTACTGGCTGCAACGCGCCAAAGCCGACGGCATGAACCTCATCGGCTACAACTACTGGAGCCTCACCGACAACTACGAATGGGGTTCCTACACACCCCGTTTCGGCCTCTACACCGTAAACGTCCGGACCGACCCCACCCTCACCCGCACTCCCACCGACGCCGTCCCGGCCTACACCGCCATCACCCACAACGGCGGCGTAACCCCCGACTACCGCCCCACCCGCGCCCCGAAGCCCTGCTCCTTCGTGGATGTGGCGGCCAGCTGCACCGATCCCGTCATCGTACCCAATTAGCCTGCACCCCTGCGTTTTCGCGTAGTGCCGCGCAACGGTCCGCGTGGCCAACTCGTCCGGACCGGGCAGACTGGAAACGTGACTGATGTGGTGGGGTCCGATCCGCAATACGACGAGTTCGCCGACGAATTCTTGGAACAGGCGCGGAACAGCTTGTACAACGCGCACTACGACCGGCCGACCTGTCTGAGGTTGCTCGGGGAGGTGGCCGGGCGCAGTGTGCTGGACGCGGCATGCGGTCCTGGCCTGTATGCCGAGGAGCTGGTGGCGCGCGGCGCCCGGGTGTGCGGGCTGGACCAGAGTCCTCGAATGGTCGAGCTGGCTCGGCAACGGGTTCCGGCAGGCGAGTTTCGCGTGCACGACCTGGCCGATCCGCTCGACTGGTTACCTGATGATTCGGTGGACCTGGTGCTGTTAGCACTCGCGCTGGAGTATGTCGATGACCGGGTAACGATGTTGCGAGAGTTGCGGCGGGTGCTGCGGCCGGATGGGGCGCTCGTGCTGTCGCGGCTGCATCCCACCGGGGACTGGCTGCGGCACGGCGGTAACTATTTCGATGTGCGGGTGATCGAGGACGTGTTCAGCAATGGCTGGCAACTGCGATACTGGCTTGCGCCGTTGGAGCGGACGTGCGAAGAGCTGCGTGCGGCGGGCTTTCTCATCGAACGGCTGCTCGAGCCGCGACCGCAGCCCGAAGCGGCCGACATCGACCGGGAACGCTATGAGCGCCTGTCCCGTGAGCCGTCCGGATTCCTGGCCATCAGGGCCGTACCGGATCCCCGGCGTTGATCCTGCCGAGCGCCGGCCCAGGTGGGGCCGACGCTCGGCTGCGGTCAGGCGCCGGTGAACTGCTGGCCCGCGATCGAGCGCGACGGTTCGCCGTCGACGCCGACGGGGATATCGCCCTCGAGGGTGGTGCGGTAGAGGACCCGAGTGACATCCAGGTGGTTGAGATCGCTGGGGGCCAGGTGGGCGGTTGCGCGGTTGTCCCAGAACGCGAGACTGCCCTTCTCCCAGCGGAATCGGACGGTGTAGGCCGGGTTGGACAGTTCGTCGAACAGGAGCTGCAGGACGGCTTCGCTCTGAGCGGGGCTCAGGCCGACGATGTGGGTGGTGAAGCCCGGGTTGACGAAGAGCACTCGTTCGCCGGTCACGGGATGCACGCGAACGACGGGATGTTCGGTGACCAGCGGTGCGTTGGCGACCTTCTTCGCGTAGTCGCTCTCCTCGTTCCACGCCGGCCGATTGCCGCCGAAGCGGTGCACGGCGCGCAATCCCTCGATGAACTTCTTCAGCGACTCGGGCAGCCCGTTGTAAGCCGCCGCCAGGTTCGTCCAGCTGGTGTCACCACCACGCGCGGGCGCGATCTCGGCCCGCAGCAGGGAGGCGGCGGGTGGGTTGATCAGTGCCGAGACATCGGTGTGCCAGTGGTTGGTGTAGGTGTACTTCTTGATACCGAAACGCTTTTCGTACAGGCGGCTGTCGACGGCCAGGATCTCCTGGAATTCGGTCGGCGCATCGTCGTCGTAGGGATGCGAGGGCGTAACCGCGCCGAAGCGCCGGGAGAACGCGATGTGCTCGGCGTGGCCGATGTGCTGGTCGCGGAAGAACAGCACCTTGTATTCGTGCAGTGCCGAGGTGATCTCGGCTACCTGCTGATCGCTGAGTTCAGTGCGCAGGTCGATGCCGGTGATCTCAGCGCCGATATGCCCGGCGACGGGCGTGATCAGCAGTGTGGTGGTGGGGATTTCGTTGACGGTCGTCATGGTCGTGCTTCCTTCGGCGACGGGTTGGGGGTGGACGGCGGGCGTCGGCGACAGCCGCTGGTTGTCCTGCGCATGAAGTCGACGGCACGCCGCCTGGTCAGCGGCTTCATGCGCTCACCTGCGTTTCCACGTGCGCGAATTGGCTTTCCACCGGGTCCAGCCCGTAATGGCCGCGCAGTGTCGTCGCGGTGTAGTCCGTCCGGAAGAGTCCGCGCTCCTGCAGGATCGGCACCACCCGGTCCACGAAATCCGCGAGCCCACCGGGCAGGTACGGCGGCATGATGTTGAAGCCGTCGGCGGCGCCGTTCTCGAACCACGATTGCAGTTCGTCGGCAATATCTTCTGGCGTGCCCGCGAAGGTGCGGTGCCCACGCCCACCGCCGAGTTTGCCGATGAGCTGGCGCACGGTGAGTTCCTCGCGCTCGGCCAGCTCCTTCACCAATGTGAATCTGCTCTTCCCGCCTTCGATTTCGCTCTCCGTCGGCAGCGGCGGCAAGGGTGCATCGAGTGCGTGTTCGGTCAGATCGACGCCCAGCAGCGACGACAATTGCCGCAGTGCGTAGTCCGGCGAGATCAGGTCGGTGAATTCCTGTTCGAGCGCCAGCGCCTCGGCGCGCGTGTCGGCGATGAACGGCACCAAACCGGGCAGCACCTTCAGTTCGTCGGCCGAGCGACCGTACTTCGGCAGCCGCGACTTCAGATCTCGGTAGAACGCCTGCCCTTCTTCCAGCGTCCGCTGCGCGGTGAACACCGCCTCGGCGTACCGCGCCGCGAAATCCTTTCCGCTCTCCGAGGATCCGGCCTGCACGAGCAGCGGACGGCCCTGCGGGCTGCGCGGCGAATTCAGCGGTCCGCGCACCCGGAACCGATCGCCCACGTAGTCGATGCTGTGCACCTTGTCGGGATCGGCGAAGATGCCCTCCTCGGGGTCCAGCACGATCGCGGTCGACTCCCAGCTGTCCCAGAGCTGGATCGCGACATCCACGAACTCCTGCGCCCGCTCATAACGCCGCGCGTGCTCGGGAATGGCGTCGAAACCGAAGTTGAACGCCTCCTCCTCATTTCCCGATGTGACGATGTTCCACCCGGCCCGACCGCTGCTGATGTGGTCCAGCGAGGCGAATTTGCGGGCGAGGTTGAACGGCTCGTTGTAGGTGGTCGAGGCGGTGGCGATCAGCCCGACATGCTCGGTTGCCGCCGCGATCGCGGACAGCAGCGTCACCGGCTCGAATACGGCGAGGGTGTTGCGCTTGATCCGCGGCCCGACCGCCAGACCGTCGGCGAAGAATACCGAATCCAGCTTGCCGCGTTCGGCGATCCGACCCAGCTCCTGGAAGTGCCGCACATCCAACACCCGACGCTCTTCGGTTCGGGGATGGCGCCAGGCCGCCTCGTGGTGACCCACACCCATGAGGAACGCGTTCAGGTGAAACTGCTTGGGCGGTACAGACATCGGTGATCGATCCTTTGGACGAGTAGTTACAGACCGGATGTGGTGCGCCAGCGCGACAGCCGGCGTTCCAGGGCGACGAGCAACCCGTTGAAGGTCAGCCCCAATATCGAAATGGCGAGAATGCCCGCGTACATATTGGGGATCTGGAAGTTTTGCTGCGCCGCGGTGATCAAATACCCGAGCCCGGCACGCGCACCGACCATTTCGGCCGCGATGAGTACCAGGATCGATGAGGCCGCCGCCATCCGCACCCCGGTGAAGATCGATGGCACCGCGGCGGGCAGGATCACCTTCTGGAACAGTCGCAGGGGCGAGAATCCCAGCGACACCGCCGATTTGATCAGTAGCGGATCAACCGTGCGCACACCGGTGATGGTGTTCAACAGGATCGGGAAGAAGCTCGCGTAGAGCACGACCGCCACCTTCGACGTCTCCCCGATCCCCAGAATCAGGATGAACACCGGCAGCAACGCCAAAGCCGCGGTATTGCGGAAGAATTCGAGGATCGGATTGAGGAAGTCGGCGACCGGCTTGTACCAGGCGATGCCGATACCGATCGGAATCGCCACCACCAGAGCGAGGGAGAACCCACTCGCCGAGCGGGTCAGGCTGGTCGAAACGTGTTCCCACATCTGACCGCTCTGCACCAGATTGACGAAAGCCTGGGCGACCACCGAGAACGGCGGCAGGAAGACCTCGTCTACCAGTCCGATCCGAGGGGCGATCTCCCATATCGCGAGCAATAGCGCGAAGGCGATGGCGGGCTTGAAGATGCGCCAGCCGACCAGCGCGACGGTACGCAGTGCACGCAACAGCAGCGGCGGCACGGCGACTTCCCGCGCCGAGGCGACGACCGGCTCGGGCACGATGGCGCGCGGCGCCTTCTCGATGACTTGCAGTGCGCTAGACATGAACCGGCCTCTTCTCGTTACTCGTGGCGGACGACAGTTCGAGCCCCTGCGCGCGGGTGACCTCGCTCTGCAATTGCGACCAGATCCGGTGCCTGGCCTCCCGGAACGGCTCGCTGGATCGGACGTCCACACCGGAGTCCCGATCGATGTCGATATCGAAAACGGCCTTGACCCGGCCCGGCCGTGAGGTCAAGACCGCCACCCGCTGGCCGAGGTACACGGCCTCGTCGATGCCGTGGGTGATGAACAGGATGGTCTTGCCGGTCGCCTTCCAGATGCGTAACAGCTCGTCCTGCAACGACTCTCGGGTCTGGGCGTCGAGTGCGGCGAACGGTTCGTCCATCAGCAGCACCTCCGGATCGAAGGCGAGGCTGCGTGCGATGGCGACGCGTTGCTTCATGCCGCCGGATAGTTCGTGCGGATAGCGGTCGCCGAATCCGACCAGCCCCACCAGGTCCAGATATTCGGCCGCGATCGCCCGGCGCTGCCTGCGCCGCACACCCTTCGCCTCCAAACCGAATTCGATATTGGCCAGGGCGGTGCGCCACGGCAGCAGTGCGTACTGCTGGAAGACAATCCCCCGGTCCAGGCCGGGGCCGCTGATCGGCTGGCCGTCCAACAGGATTCGGCCCTCTGTCGGCTTGCTCAGGCCACCGAGCAGATCGAGCAGCGTCGACTTGCCCGAGCCACTCGGCCCGACCAGCACCAGGAACTCACCCTCACGCAGTTCCAGCGAGATGTCCTCGATCGCGGTGAACTTCTCGTTCGAACCACGAACCGGGAACTGTTTGCGCACGCCGTTCAGCGCGAGTTTCACCTGACTCATTTCGCCGCCACCGCCTCACCGGTCGGACCGGTGGTCGGACCGTAAGTGCCGTTCGCGTAGGGGTTGTCCTTGTTGGTGAACAGATCCTTCGCCGACAACTTGCCCGACGGCGCGTCGCCGTTGCGGACCAGCCAATCGATCCAGATCTGCAGTTCCTTCTCTGCGACAACGCCGCCCGGCACCGGAATGCCCGAACTCCGCCAGAACTTCAGCAGTTCGGTGTTCTCGTTGCGGCCGCGCTTGTTGATGATCTGGGCGAAGCGGGCCACCACCTCGTCGCGCGGTGTCACCTGCAGCCAGCGCGTCGCACGTGCGGTGCCCTGGACGAAATCCTTGACCGCCTCGGGGTGCTGGGCAATGTAGTCCTTACGGAAAACATAAGTGCCGTAGTCGAATTGACCGAACAGATCCTTGTCGGTGTACAGCGCGTGGATACCGCCGCGCCCGACCGCGCTCTCGCGGAACACACTGCCGAGGGCGGCCACATCGATCTGGCCCTTGCGCAGCGCGTCCTCGGTATTGGCCGGCGGCACCACGATCAGCTCGACCTGCTTGATCTCCTGATCGGTCAGTCCCTGCTGATGCAGCCATTCGCGGGTGACGAATTCATGGTGCGCGCCGAGAGTGTTGATGCCGACCTTCTTGCCGATCAGATCTCGCGGCGAGTTGATGCCGGAGCCGTCGCGGACGAAATAGCCGGTATAGCTCTGCTCGTCCGCACCATAGGAGCTGAGCACCGAGGTGACCGCCGCACCGCCCGCAACCAGCTTGACCACCGCGCCATTGAAGGCGCTGCCGAATTCGATCTGGCGCGTGGCGGCGGCCTGGATATTGGCCGGGCCGCTGGTGGTGTCACCCTCCCAGTGCAGTTCGATCTTCGAGAAGTAGCCGAGGTCGGCGGCCAGTTCATACGCCGAAACCTGGCCCGTCGAGCCCTGGTAGCGGAGCACATCCTTGCCGTCGGCGCTGGTGCCCGGATCCGATGTGCCGCATCCGGCGAGCACCACGAGTGCGGTGGGTATGGTCAGCGCGGCGGCGACGGCACGGAGCAGCCGCGGTCTCGTTTTCTGGGACAACATGTTTCGGGTTTCTTTCACTGAATACGCACTGTCGCGCACGGGAATTGGACGTACCGCGGCAACAGGTAAGCGATACGGATTACCTGGACGGGAATGCGGAGGCCAGTACGGCGGCCGCGAATTCAGGCGCGACAGACTCCGTGCGGGAGGCGCATGAGATCCACCGTGCGACGGCGGATCAGCGCGATGGATTCAACCATTTCGACGACCTTTGTGAATTGTGCAGAAGCGATAACCCGCTGCGTTGTGTCAATGGTGGGGCGGGCCGGGATGGGCGGCAATGGCGATTTCACATTGTGGAAATCACCGTGAGTACAACTCCAGCGGCGCATCCGTGATGGCGGCGGTGGACTGGCACAGCGGTCCGATCCGGCCCGCGATCTGGCGCATTGCGGGCACGATGCCGCGCACCAGTTCATCGTTGAGGCGCGCCGAGCGGGCCTGTACGCCGATGGCGCCCCACACCTGCTTGTCCGGGCCGAGAATCGGTACCGCGACCGAGCGGACCGGATCCTCGCTGTCGATCACCTCGACGGCGAAACCGCTGCGCCGCACCCGATCCAGATCCGTCGGCGACACCGCCACGCTGGGCGAATATGCCAGCAGCGCATGACCGACCGCGCTGGAGCGCAGTGGCTGGCGGGCGCGTGGCAACTGGTTGGGGCAGAAGTACACCGGCGGACGGGCCTGGAAAACGGTGACGGCGTCGTGGTCGTCGGCGATGCTCAGACTGACGGTGATCCGGATGCCCGCGGCCAACGCGTAGAGGTGTGGCGCGGCGGCGTCGATACCCAACCGCGACAGCGCCGGACGGGCCAGCGACGCCAGCCCGTGCCCGATGCGATAGCGGTCCGTGAGCGGATCCTGTTCCAGCAATCGGCCGCGTACCAGCGCCTGCGCCAATCGATAGGTCGTGCTCACGGGCAGTCCGGCACGATGGGCCAACTCACTCACCGACAGTTCGGGGTCGTCGCCCTCGAAGCAGTTCAGCACGTGAATCGCGCGATCGACGGCTTGTGCGCCCGAACGCGGTTGATCGGCAGCGGTCATCGGCCCTCCTGATGTCTCGGCCTGGTGCGGCTCTCGGCTGCACTATTGCCCGACACAGCCACCGCGGCAATGGTTCTACGCCCGATGCACTTATCTCGCGCGGGGCTCGCGACCGGAATTTCTCCCGCACTCAGAATCGCGGTGATCCGAATAGTTTCGCGGGGCCGCCATCGCTCGTAGATTTCGAATTCCCTGCGTTCGGTCGCCAACTGCGCGGCCCCCGCATTCTTCGCATTCCGTCGCCGATTGCTGCTTTTCTCGGCACGATCTCGACATCTCATCAGGAGCACGCATGAGTGATCTCTGGCAATCCAGCACCGATGTCCTGGTGATCGGCGGCGGTCCGGCCGCCGCCTGGGCCGCCATCCGCGCGCGCGAGGCGGGCGCGGAGGTGACACTCGTGGACAAGGGCTACTGCGGAACCAGCGGCGCGACAGCGCCTTCGGGCACCGGCGTCTGGTACGTCGCCCCGGAGGCGACCGCCCGCGCCAACGCGAAGGCCAGCCGCGAGGCCCTCGGCGGCCATCTCGCCGACCACTACTGGATGGATCGGGTCCTCGATCAGACGTACACGAATATGAATCGCCTTGCGGTGGAGGGCAAATACCCCTTCCCGCGGGATCCGGCGACCGGCGAGCAACTGCGCACCGGGGTGCAGGGCCCGGAGTACATGCGGCGGATGCGCGCGTGGATCAAACGCCTCGGCGTCCGCATCCTCGATCACGCACCGGCACTCGAACTGCTGGTCGACGATGCGGGCACGGTGCGCGGTGCGGCCGGCTACCAGCGTCAACTCGATCGCGACTACCGCATCGCGGCGGGTGCGGTGGTGCTGGCCAGTGGCGGGTGCGCGTTCCTGTCCCGCGCCCTCGGCACCAATGTAGACACCGGCGACGGTGCGTTGATGGCGGCCGAGGTGGGTGCGCGCTTCTCGGGCATGGAGTTCTCCAATGCCTACGCGATCGTGCCCAAGGGTTCGACCATCACCAAGACCGCCTACTACGGTTACGCCACGTTCTTCCACGAGGACGGCCGGGTCCTGGAGGGCGCGGGGTCGACGAAGGGTCGCTCGGTGATCGCCCGAACGCTGTTGTCGGAGAAGGTCTTCGCACAGCTGGATCGCGCCGACGAGACAGTGCAGGCACAGATGCGGCACGGCCAGCCCAACTTCTTCCTGCAGTTCGATCGGCGCGGGATCAATCCGTTCACCGATCGCTTCGAGGTCGATCTGCTCGCCGAGGGCACGGTTCGGGGCACCGGTGGCATCGATATCGTCGACGACGATTGCGCGACCACGGTGCCCGGACTGTTCGCGGCGGGTGACGCGGCGACCAGAGAACGGATCTGCGGCGGCTTCACCGGTGGCGGCAGCCACAATTCGGCGTGGGCGATGTCATCGGGCAGTTGGGCGGGCGCGGGCGCGGCCCGGTTCGCGCTGCACGCGGCCCGCCGAGACGATGCCGCGCTCCAGGGCGCGGGACGAACGGGGCTGCGGCCCAGTGGTTCCACATCGCTGTCCGCCACCGAAGTCGTCGAGGCGGCACAGCGGGAGTTGCTCCCGTTCCAGAAGAACTACCTCCGTCATGGCGACCGGCTCCAGCCCGCGCTCGATCAACTCGATACCGTCTGGGAGCACGCCACTCGTGAGCTCGGCGGTCACACCGGTGACGAACGCATCCGCGCCCGGCAGGCGGCGGCGATCACCGCGGTCGGGCGGCTGATGTACGAATCGGCCTTGGCGCGCACCGAGACCCGCGGCATGAGCAAGCGCGCCGACCACCCGGAGCTGGACCCGGCTCAGCACCATCACATCCTGTCCGGCGGCCTCGACACCGTCTGGACCTCGACCGACGCCCGGCAGGCGGTGGCATAATGATCGAGCTCGTGCTCGCCGACGCATGCATCGGCTGCGACAAGTGCGTCGATGCCTGCCCCACCAATGTGTTCGATCGCACTGAGTCCGGAATACCGGTCATCGCAAGACAATCCGACTGCCAGACCTGCTTCATGTGCGAGGCCTACTGCCCTACCGACGCACTGTATGTCGATCCGGAATCGACGCCACTACCCGAAACCCACACCATCCCCACCGATCACATCGGCCGCTATCGCGAGAAGCTCGGCTGGGGCAAGGGCCGCACAGCGGGCAGTCTGGTCGCCATCGGCCCCCGCCTCCCCCACGGTGCTCCCCCACCCCGATTGAGCGAACGCTGAAACTCATCGAGTGCCACGCGTGTGGTCACCGCCCCGGCGATGACCACACGCGTGCCGCCGTTCAGATCACGCCGTGCAGCGGTGGTGGGTTGTCGTGTAGCACTGCTCGTCCGATGTGCTGGTATTTCCAGCGGATCGGGTCGTGCAGGGTGTGGGTGCGGGCGTTGCGCCAGAAGTGGTGCAGGTTGAGGTCGGCGGCGGCGCTGCGAGTTCCGCCTACTTCGAAGAGTGCGGCGGAGACCTCGTTCGCCGCACGGTCGGCGAGTACCTTTGCGGCGGCCACCGCAAGTGACGCGCGGGCGGCGAGGTCGGCTGGTGTGGTCGCACTATCGCTGTCCACAGCGGCGTCGACCGCCGCACCGGCCGCCGTCAGTGTGGCCTCGGCCGCCGTTACCGCGACCGACAGCTCGCCGAATCGCTGGATCAGCAGCGGGTCATCGATCGCCCGCGCGACGCCCGACTCGAACCACGGACGACTCGAGGTGCGAACGAACTCCGTTGCTGCCGTGAGTGCTCCGCGCGCGATGCCGGCGTCGATGGCCGCGTGCAACAGCTGGGCGTAGGCACCGTAGCCGGTAGGCGCGTGCACTGCCGCCGACCGCGCGATCAATTGCTCCCGTTCGACGATGACCTCGTCGAAGGCGACGGTCCCGCTACCGGTGGTGCGCTGCCCGATCCCATTCCAATCGTCGACGATTCGCACGCCGGGAGTGTCCGCCGGGAGGTACGCGATGTACTCGCCTGCGGGCAGCCCGCTACGTTCCTCGGGATCATCCAGCCGGGTGAGCACGGCCAGCAGATCCGCGAAAAGTGAACCCGTACAGTAGAACTTGACGCCATCGATGCGGAATCGAGAGCCGACCGGCCGCACGGTGGTGGCGATATCCGCGACAGTCGCGCCGCCCCGTTCGGACTGCGCGTTCGCGATCCGGGCACCCGCCAGTACCCGACCGAAATAGCGCGTCTGCTGATCGGCGGTACCCGCCAGCCGCAACAGATTCAGATAGACGAAGTGGCTGTGCGGAATCTGCGCGATACTCGGATCGGCGACCGCGAGCAGCCGCACGACCTCGGCCACCGCGCTGGGCGGCACATCGGCGCCGCCGAACGCCGCCGGAACACTGATCGCGAGCAATCCGCTCGCGGCGAGCCGGTCCACCTCCGCGACCGGCAAGCGCCGGTCCCGATCCCGGGCCGCGGCCTCCTGGCCGAACTCGGTAGCCAGTTGTGCCGCAACCGAATACGCCTGCGCGGCGGATTCGATCCGATCCGCGGCAACCGCGGTCATCAGCCCACCACCGCCGCGGGCGTGCGCGCGGCCTCCAGCTCCCGCACCAGCGGCAGCACCTTCGCGCCGAAGTACTCGATCTCCTCCTGGAAATGCAGGAAGCCACCGAGAATCAGGTCTACTCCGAGCTCTTTGTAGGCGACGATGCGCTCGGCGACCTGTTCGGGCGTGCCGATCAGTTTGGTGCGGAACCCGTCGTTGTACTGCACGAGGTCTTCGAACGTAGAATCCGCCCACATACCCTTGCGATCCTTCGTGGACGCACCGGCCTGCTGCACGGCATCCCGGAAGCCTTCCACCGCGGGCTTGTTCGCCTTCTCGATGATCTCACGCAGGGTGTCGTGCGCCTCCTGCTCGGTGTCGCGGGCGATGATGAAGCCGTTCAGCCCGAACTTCACTTCGCGCTGGTGCGCACGGGCGATGCCACGCAGATCGTCCAATTGTTCGGTGACACCGTCGAAGTCCTTGCCGTTGGAGAAGTACCAGTCGGCGTAGCGGCCACCGTTACGGCGGGCCGCCGTGGAGTTACCGCCCTGGAACAGTTCGGGATTCGGGCGCTGCGGAGTATTGAGCGGTTTGGGCTTCAGGGTGAAGTCGCGGATGCGGTAGAAGTCGCCGCCGTAGTTCACCGCGTCTTCGGTCCAGATCTTGCGGATCACCTCGAGAAATTCGCCGCTGCGCCGGTAGCGTTCGTCGTGCTCGAGCCACGGCTCACCGAGTGCGGTGAATTCGCCCGCGAACCAACCGGATACCACATTGATGGCGAAGCGACCGTTGGACAGGTGGTCGGCGGTGGCGCCGAATTTGGCCAGCACGGCCGGATGCCAGAGTCCGGGATGGATCGCCGCGATCACCTTCAGTCGCTCGGTCGCGCCGAGCAGGGCCAGACTGAACGACGTCGACTCGTGCTGATACTCCGCACCGTAGGAGGCGGTGTAGCGGACCTGCGAGAGGGCGTAGTCGAAGCCATTGTTCTCCGCGGTCTGGGCCAGCTTCTTGTTGTATTCGAAGTCCCAGCCGGTGCGCTGTTCGATATCGCTGGTGACCAGTCCCCCACTGACATTGGGCACCCAGTAGGCGAACCGGATCTGGTCGGCGATCTGCTCTGTGGTCATGGCGGCTCCAGTTCTGCTAGGCGTTGCTGAGGGTGTTCGAGAAGGTGGATCGGCCGAATCGTCCGGCCGGGGTGAAGCGTTCGAGCAGTGCGGCCGCGTCCTGGCCGGTCACCTCGGTGATGAACGCGCTCGCCGCGGCCGGCGAGTCGACGCCGAGGAACGGCTGCGGGCGGTGCAGCAGACCGACGAGCGCGCTCGCGAACCGCGCGTCGACGGCGGCCGCGGCGAAGAGTTGGTTGCCGATATCGGCGAGTTCCGGATCGCCGAGGAACAACCGGGTGACTTTGTTCGCGGCGTCACCGCGGGCAGCGAGGAATGCGGCGTACTGCCCGCTGAGCCAAGCCTCGTCGAATGGGCCTTCGTGCACGGCGGCCGCCGCTACCAGCCGCTGTGCCTGGATCAGGCCGCTCTGTGCGCCCTGTCCGGCGATCGGATCGTAGGCGGCCGAGGTGTCGCCGAGGGAGGCCACCAGATGTCCGCCCGCGGTGCGCCCCACCCCGGAGCGGACCACCGGCCGGACCGCACCCTTGAGCCAGGAATGCGGATCCTCGGCGATCACCTGGGTGGCGAGCACCTCCGGCAGATCCCAGTCGATGAAGTCGCGGTAGAGCTCCTGCACGATCCGATGCGCGGATTCCGCCGAATCGGCTGCGGCGAAACGGCTTTCCCACTCACTGCCCGGTCGCGCCCAGCCGAGGAATGCCCAACTCGGGCCCGCGTCCTTGTGCAGATACGGACCCCACCAGCCCTCGCCCTGTTCGGCGAAGATGGAGAAGCCGCTGTGCGCGCCGCCGGCCCGGCTGCGATGGGCGAAGACGCTCGGATCGTGGTCGAGACCGGTCACGGTGACGGTGAGCAATGACCGTTGCGGTGCGTCATAGGGTGTGCGCGCCGCGTCGATCGCGAACAGCTCGGACAATCCGCCGCGACCGGTGGCGACCAGGGTAAGGTCGGCGGCCGCCGCGATGGTGTCGAGCTTGTCGGGGGTGACCTGCTCGACGACGAAACGCCCATCTAGTTCGAGAAACGCGGTCAACCGTTCGTCGGCCTTCAGCCGGGTATCGACCGCCACCCCGACGAATCCGTCGAAATGCCCGTCGAATTGGATCAGTTCTTCGCGCTCGGGCCCCGCGATGCGGACGCTGAGCCCGGTGTGGCGTGGCGCGCGAGCGGTGTAGGAGTCCAAGCCGAGTGCGGCTTCAGCCTGCTGTGTCTCTCCGAATTCGAGCGCGGTGCCGGTGGCGGGCACATCGTCGCGCAGCGCCCGCTGGTCACGATCGCTGTAGAGGGTGACGTCGAATCCGGCGTCGAGTAATCCGAGCGCCGCGCTGACGCCGGTTTGCCCGGCCCCGATCACGGCGGCCGAACGAGTGGAGCGGGAATTCTGCGATGTCATGTTCGGACCTTTCCTTGGATTCCGTTGGTCAAGCGCCGACCGCCGACCCGGACCGGGATACGGTGTCGGGTAGTGCGGTCGATGCGGGCCCGTCCAGGCGATACCGCGCGCCGCGATGCTCGTGCGGCAGGCGATCACCCTGGTCGAGTAACTTGTTCCGTAGCGTGCCCGGAACGTATTCGGTGGCGTACGCGCCGCGTTCGGACAACACCGGAACGACATGGCGCACAATGTCTTCGAAGCTGCCCGGGGTAATGGCGTAGGCCAGGTTGAAACCGTCGAGATCGGTTTCGGCGACCCAGTCCTGGAGTTGGTCGGCGACCGTCGCGCCGGAGCCGACGAATACCGGACCCATGCCGCCGATGCCGGCCCAGCGACCGATATCGCGGACCGTCCACTCCCGGCCGTCGTCGTCGAACTCCTGAAAGGCGGCGACGGCGGATTGGATGGCGTTGCTCAGCTTGTAGAGCACCTCGAGGTATTCGTCGGCCTGGTTGTAGCGTTCGTCGTGGTCCAGCTGATCGTCCGCGCCGAAATTCCGTGCGGCCGAAGGCAAGTAGCCGGTGACGACATTCCAGCCGATGCGCCCGTTGGTCAGGTGATCGAGAGTCGAGAGGCGGCGCGCGCAATTCATATCGAAGGCGTTGAAACGGATGCGGCGAGTCATTCCGCCGCTCCCTTACGTTCGCCCGCGCTCCAAGCGAACGGCAGGTCCGCTCCGTTCAACAGGTGATCGCCGATCGCCCTTGCCTTTTGGATGGCAGGGTTGTGCACCGAGATGGTGCGGGCGTTGCGCCAGTGGCGATCCAGACGCAGGCGCTCCGAAACCACCGAGGCCCCACCTACTTCGAACAGCAGCGTGGTCGCGGGCAGCACCAGATCGATCACGGCCAGCTGCGCTTGCGCGGCGGCGAGTTCGGCTGCGATCACATCCTCCTCGCGAGCGCCACCGGCCAATGCCTCGTCCAAGACATCGGCAACCGCGAGCACACTGGCCCGCGCGGCGAAAGCGGCCGCCGACAACCGCCCGATCACCTGCTGGACCAACGGATCCTGGCGCGGCAGATCGGCGACGGAGTGGGTGTAGCCGCGGGTACGCGCCGCGACCCATTCCCTGGCATCGCGTTCGGCGCGCTGCGCTATTCCGGCGAGTACCGCGAGTTGCACGAGCTGCAGGTAGGACGTCGCGTAGGTGGGCCCGGCAACGCCGTAGCCGGGACCGAGAATCCGCTCGTCGGCCACCACCACATCGGTGAATTCCGTGGTGCCGCTGGCGGTCAGCCGCTGCCCGAAGCCATCCCAATCGTCGTGCTGACGCACCCCTTCGGCATTCGCGTCGACCAGCACACCCACCCGTTCACCGTCGCGATCCGCCGCCGCCAGAATGTAGTCCGCGTACAGCGATCCGGTGCTGTAGTACTTCGTCCCGTTCAGCAGCCAACGGTCGCCGTCCCTGGTAACCCGAGTTCGGTAATGGTCGACCGCGCCGATACCCGGTTCGGTGATCGCATTGCCGACCAGTGTGCCCACGGCGACGGCGCGCAGCCAACGCTCCCGCTCCGGACCGCGCTCAGCGAGCAATTGGTCCTCGACGAACGAGAAGTGCACCCGAAGTGCCTGCGGCAGATTGGATTCGGCGGCGGCCAACTCGATCAGCAGCCGGAACAGCTGGCGCACGGTCGCGCCGTACCCGCCGAATTCGACCGGCACGCGCAACGCACCGAACTTGGCCGCACGCAGCCAGCCCACTTCGTCGAAGGGCAGCCGACGATCGATCTCGCGCTCGACCGCGCCCCGGGCAATGCGGTCGAAAATCGGTTCGAAGATCGCATCCAGGTCGGAGTCTGTGGTGGATTTCGCCTCTGTGGATGTCATCACCCCACGATCGCGCGGACCGAACCGCAGCTCACCAGTTGTGCGCAACGCGATCGAAAGTCTGCGCCGAGAGGTAATAACCACCGGGATTTCAATTGGTGACGCGGCCTGGCGGCGCTGGCAGCATCGTGGCCGTCTGTGCACAATCCGGCCCGATCCGAACCGCGAGGAGCAGCTGTCGATGACACTGTCGTTTCATTGGTTTCTGCCCACCTACGGCGATTCGCGCGGCCTGATCGCCGGTGGCCACGGCACCTCGATGTCCGGTGATCGGCCCGCATCGCTGCGCTACCTGAACCAGATCGGCGCGGCCGCCGAGGACAACGGTTTCGAGGCGGTGCTCACCCCGACCGGGGCTTGGTGCGAGGACGCCTGGCTGACCACCGCCATGCTGGTCGAGACCACCGAAACCCTGAAGTTTCTGGTGGCGTTTCGCCCCGGCTTGGTCAGCCCGACCCTCGCCGCGCAGATGGCCGGGACCTACCAGCGCCACTCCAGGGGCCGCCTGCTGCTGAATGTGGTGACCGGTGGCGAGCCGCATGAGCAGCAGGCCTATGGCGATTTCCTCGACAAGGAACAGCGCTACGCGCGCACCGCGGAATTCCTGCACGTGGTGCGCGAGCTGTGGCGCTCGCGCGAGCCGATCAGCTTCGCGGGCAACCACATTCAGATCCGCGACGCACTGCTCAACAACCACCCCGATCCGGTGCCGCCGGTATTCTTCGGCGGCTCCTCCGAACCCGCCGGGCCGGTCGCGGCGCGTTACGCCGACACCTACCTCACCTGGGGTGAACCGCCACTCGCGGTCGGCGAGAAACTCGATTGGATCCGTGGGCTGGCCGCGGCCGAGGGCCGAAACCTCAGCTATGGCCTGCGCATTCATGTGATCAGCCGCGACACCTCCGAGCAGGCGTGGGCCGAGGCCGACCGACTGCTCTCCGGGATCGACCCGGCCGCCATCGAACGCGTCCAGACCAGCCTGGCCCGCAGCGAATCCGAAGGGCAGCGGCGCATGCTGGAACTACACGGCGGCCGCACCGACCGCCTCGAAATCGCGCCGAACCTGTGGGCCGGAGTCGGACTCGTGCGCGGTGGCGCGGGCACTGCCCTGGTCGGCTCGCACGAAGAGGTCGCCGACCGACTCATCGAATACGCGGACCTCGGCATAACCCATTTCATCCTCTCCGGCTACCCGCACATCGAAGAGGCCTACTGGTTCGGCGAGGGCGTACTCCCGATCCTGGAACGCCGCGGCCACTGGCACCACCCGAATCGAACCGCATCAGCGCCCGTCGCAACACCGTTCGCGACCGCGACGCACTGAGGGGCGATTCAGCCGCGGTAGCCAAGTTGGTCGAGTAATCCGTCGAGCTGGAGTTCGAAGAGTTCGGCGCGGTCGGCGAAGGTGTCCGCGCCGTACTGGTCGAAGACGTCGAAGGTCACCGCGCCGAACAGGCCGACCCACATGGTGACGCCGCGGGCGATGAGCCAATCCGGGACGTCGAGGCCGAAGGCGTCCCTGATCGCCGCGAAACTGTTGGCGAGCGCCGATGATATGGGCCGTTCGCGCGCCGGCGCGGTGAGCAGGCCCGCCCGATTGGCGTGGGCGAACAGGATCTGCATCGTCGCGATCACCCGGGTGCCGGGAACGGTGGTCTGTTCCGCGGGGGCGTCGTAGCCGGGCACCGGGGTGCCGAAAAGCAGTCCGTAGCGGGCGGGTTCGGCCAGGGCCCAGGCGCGTACCGTGCGGCCGACGACGCGCAGGCGCTCTATCGGATCGTCGGGGGCATCGGCCAGTGCGGCGTCCACCGCGTCGCCGAGTGCGTTGTATCCGTCGACCACGAGCAGGGTCAGCAGTTCATCGCGGCTGCGTACATAGCGGTAGACCGCCGAGGAGACGACTCCGAGATCGCGCGCGACCGCGCGCAGCGACAGCGCCGCGGCACCGTCGGTGGCCAGATGTTCGCGTCCGATGCGGACGATGTCGTGCATGGTCTGGGCCCTGGCACGGGCACGTGGTGTCGTCGCCATATCGACACCTTGCGCGCATTGGAGAGCGATGTCAACTAATGCGAGCACTGCTCTTGACTTTGTGTCGCGGCGGCCGCATGCTTATTCACAACAGAGAGCACCGCTCACAAAAGTAGACTCGCTCAGTCGACAACCAGAGGATGCACCATGCCGGAATTGCATATCGTCACCGGAGCCGGCCCCGCCGGAAGGGCCGTCGCCGAACAGTTGGCCGAAGCGGGCAAGCCCGTGCGGGTGCTCACCCGCTCCGGCGGCGGACCAGAGCACGCATTGATCCAACGACGGCAGGTCGATGTTACTGCGCCCGAACAGCTTTCGGGTCAGTTCGACGGAGCGACGGCCGTCTATCACTGTCTCGGCGCCTCCGAGTACACGGCGAAGGCATGGCGGGCCGAACTGCTCCCGGCCGAACAGGCCGTCCTGGACGAGGCAGGCAAGGCAGGCACCGTCGTGGTCTTCGTGGAGAACATCTACTCCTATGGTCGAGTCGATGGGCCGATCACCGAAACATTGCCCCGCACCGCCGATTTCGGTAAGCCCGGCGTCCGGACCGAGCTGCTGCGCGCCCGCGAAGCGCACGCCACCGCGACGGTGAGCGTCGCTGCCGCGGACTTCCTCGGACCGTATGTGCGCGCCTCGGTATCCGGCGAACAGCTGTTCGTCCCGATCCTCACCGGAAAGCGCGTGCAGGCGTTCGGCAAACTCGATCTCCCGCACTCCTACACCTATATCCCCGACGTGGCCGCCGCCATGATCCGCGCGGCCGCCGACGAATCCCTGTGGAACTCGGTCCTGCACGCTCCGACCGCGCCACCGATCACCCAGCAGCAACTCATCGATACCATCGCGTCGACCGCCGGGGTCGCGTCGCCGAAGGTGTTCGCCGCACCGGCCGCGCTACTGCGCCTGCTCGGCATCACCAACCCGATGATGCGCGAACTCGCCGAGATGAGTTATCAGGTCACCCGCCCGTTCGTATTGGACTCCACGCAGAGCGAGCAGCGCCTCGGCCTGCACCCGACACCCATCGACCAGGCCGTCGCGGCGACCGTCGCCTGGTGGAAGTCCCAGCTCTGAACCCTCGAACGCGGCTTAGCTACTCGGTAGTAGTGTTACCGGTGTCACTGGCGACACAGATCGAGGAGCACCACATGGACCAGCGAGAGACGGATTTCGACGTACTCGTCGTCGGTTCAGGATTCGGCGGCAGCGTCACCGCGCTGCGGCTGATCGAGAAGGGTTACCGGGTCGGGGTGCTCGAGGCCGGTCGGCGCTACGCCGATGACGAACTCCCCGAAACCAGCTGGGATCTGCGCAAGTTCCTCTGGGCGCCGAAACTCGGCTGCTACGGTATCCAGCGCATTCATCCGCTGCGCAATGTCCTCATCCTCGGCGGCGCCGGTGTCGGCGGCGGTTCGCTCAACTACGCGAATACGCTCTACGTGCCGCCGGAGCCGTTCTTCCAGGACCAGCAGTGGCGCGATATCACCGATTGGCGTGCGGAACTCACCCCGTACTACGAGCGCGCGAAGAAGATGCTCGGCGTGGTGCAGAACCCGCATATGACTCCGGCCGACGAGGTGTTCAAGAAGGTCGCCGACGATATGGGCGTCGGCGACACCTTCGTGCAGACCCCGGTCGGCGTCTTCTTCGGGGAGCCGGGCAAGACCGTGGCGGATCCGTACTTCGGCGGTGTCGGTCCGGATCGCACCGGCTGCCTCGAATGCGGTGAGTGCATGACGGGCTGCCGCCACGGCGCGAAGAACACCCTCGTGAAGAACTACCTGTACCTCGCGGAAAAGGCCGGTGCACAGGTGATTCCGATGACAACGGTGGCTTCGCTGCACCCGCTGCCGGACGGCACCTGGGACGTCGCGACCGAACGCACCGGCGCGTGGCTCCGCAAGCGCCCACAGACCTACACCGCGGGCCAGGTCGTACTCGCCGCGGGTACCCTCGGCACGCAGAAACTGTTGCACGCCATGCGCGATCGGGGCGTGCTGCCCGAATTGTCGGATCGGCTGGGCGAACTCACCCGCACCAACTCCGAATCCATTGTTGGCGCGGCGACCCGCAAGGTGAACCCGGAGGTGGATTTCACCCGCGGCGTCGCGATCACCTCATCGATCCACCCCACCCACGACACCCATATCGAGCCGGTCCGCTACGGCAAGGGCTCGAATGTCATGGGGCTCATGCAAACCCTGATGGTCGACGGCGGCGGCCGCATGCCGCGCTGGCTGCGCTTCCTCGGTACGGTGGTGCGAAACCCGTTGACCCTCATCAGTTTCCTCAGCGTCAAGAACTGGAGCGAGCGCACCATCATCTCCCTGGTGATGCAGCACCTCGACAACTCCATCACCACCTATACCAAGCGAACCCTCTTCGGCCGCAAGCTGACCAGCAGACAGGGCCACGGCGAACCCAACCCCACCTGGATCCCCGCGGGCAACGAGGTAACCCGCAAGGTCGCCGAAGAAATCGGCGGAGTCGCGGGCGGCAGCTGGGGCGAAATCTTCAACATCCCCCTCACCGCCCACTTCCTCGGCGGCGCGCCCATCGGCGCGGACCGCGACTCCGGCGTAATCGATGCCTACCACCGAGTTTTCGGCTATCCGACACTGAGCGTCGTCGATGGGGCCGCCGTCTCCGCGAACCTCGGCGTCAACCCGTCGCTGACCATCACCGCCCAAGCCGAACGGTGCGCCGCCTACTGGCCGAACAAGGGCGAACAGGACCGACGCCCCGCACAAGGCATCGCGTATCAACGCATCGCCCCGATCGCCCCGAGGAACCCGGTGGTCCCCACCGACGCACCCGCGGCCCTCGTCCTGCCGATCATCGAGATCCGCGACAAGCAGTCGGCCAGCTGACAACCGCGGTCCGAGTCGCGAGAGCGGTGCGCAACTCGTCGACCCGAGTCCGGATCATTGCCCGATGACGCCGCTGAGTTCGTTCGGGGCGGCGGGCACGGCCCGCATTCGTTGTGCGACACACCGCCGTCCCCGCCACACTGCCGATCACCGTGCGGCAGACAGTCGCGATGGGATGCTGGGCACACCGCGGCCCATGGCGGTGGCTGTCTCGGCAGGACCGCGGCACGGTGCACGCCTGCATGGCACGACTGGATATCGCCGACCTCGCGAACCGCCGCCTGGACACCCTCTCCGGCGGACAACGCCAACGCACCCTGATCGCCCAAGCACTCGCCCAGCAAGCACCCCTACTCCTACTCGACGAACCCGCCACCGGACTGGATTCCGACTCCCAACAAGCGATCTCGCGCATACACACCGAGATCAGCGACCAAGGCGTCACCGTCGTACAAGCCACCCATGACCTCGACGAGGCCGCGCGCGCCGACCACTGCCTGCTCCTGCGGGACGGGACAGCGGTCGCGGAGGGCGCACCGGCCGCCATTCTGTCCGCCGATCGCTGAACCTTGATCCCGAGTCCGAGGCGCTCGCGTGCGCGTTCCGGTTCCCGCGACCCATGGCCGAATCGTCGGGGCAACGCGGCGGCAATGTCGCGGATCTAGGTTGGCTGGACTGGGAAGCAGTGCTCGACCTCGGAGACATCAGCCATGGCGCCCGCGAACCTCGAGACCAAGACGCACTGTCCGTACTGTTCACTGCAGTGCGGGATCGTTCTCGATGCCGCGACCACACCGGTGGCATTGCGTCCGCAGGCCGACTTTCCGACCAATATGGGCGGGTTGTGCGCGAAGGGGTGGACGGCGGCCGAATTGCTGGAACATCCGCAGCGGCTGACTCAGCCGCTGGTACGTGACTCACGCGAAGAGCCGTTGCGGCCGACGGACTGGGACGACGCGTTGGACCGCATCGTCGACGCGATCACCACAGCCCAGCGCCTATACGGGCGCGATAGCGCCGGCTGCTTCGGCGGCGGTGGCCTGACGAACGAAAAGGCTTATCAGCTGGGCAAATTCGCGCGGGTAGCGTTGGGTACCTCGGCGATCGACTACAACGGGCGCTTCTGCATGTCCTCGGCCGCGAACGCCGCGACCCGGGCCTTCGGCATCGATCGGGGCCTGCCGTTTCCGCTGGCCGATCTGGCGCACGCGGATGCGGTGCTGCTGGTCGGCGCCAACCCGGCGGACACGATGCCGCCCGCGATGCAGTTCCTCGACGCCGGGCGGTCGCGCGGTGCGCGCCTCATCGTGATCGATCCGCGCGCGACCACCACCGCGCGCGGGGCATATCTGCACCTGCAGCCGGTGCCGGGCACCGATCTCGCGCTCGCCAATGGCATGCTGCACGTCGCGATCCGCGAGAAGCTGGTCGATACCGGCTACATCGCCAGTCGTACAACAGACTTCGAGGCGGTACGCCGGGCCGCACGACTGTACTGGCCGGATCGGGTCGAGCGGATCACCGGCGTCCCCGAGCGGGATCTGGTCGAGGCGGTGCGTTTGCTCGCGGGTGCCGAGCGGGCGATGGTGCTCACCGCGCGTGGTGCCGAGCAGCATCGTTCAGGGTCCGATACGGTGCTCGCGTTCATCAATCTCGCACTGGCGCTGGGACTTCCGGGACGCCCATACTGCGGCTACGGCACGGTGACCGGGCAGGGCAATGGGCAGGGCGGCCGGGAACACGGGCAGAAGGCCGATCAGTTGCCGGGATACCGACGCCTCGACGATCCGGTCGCGCGCGCCCATGTCGCTGCGGTGTGGGGCGTCGATCCCGCCGAGTTGCCGCAGCCTGGCCGTTCCGCCTATGAAATGCTCGACCGCCTCGGCACCGATGGCGGAGTGCGCGCGCTGTGGGTTCTCGGCTCGAATCCTGTTGTGTCCGCGCCACATTCAGCACGAATCACCCAGCGAATTCGTGCATTGGACTTCCTGGCGGTGTCCGACTTCTTCCTGTCGGAGACGGCCGCGCTGGCCGACGTCGTGTTGCCCAGCGCACAGTGGGCCGAGGAGACCGGCACCATGACGAATGTGGAGGGCCGAGTGATCCTGCGCGAGGCCGCGCTGGACCCGCCCACGGGCGTGCGGACCGACTTGCAGGTCATGCGTTGCCTCGCAGAACGTTTGGGACGTCCCGGATTTTCCGATGTGCCGCAAGAGGTGTTCGCCGAACTGGGTCGCGCCAGTAGAGGTGGTAAAGCCGACTACTCGGGCATCAGCTACCACCGCATCATCGCCGAACAGGGTGTGTTCTGGCCATGCCCGTCGCCGCGGCACCCGGGCACCCCCCGACTGTTCACCGAAGACTTCCCCACTCCCGACCGACGGGCCCGATTTCACGCGGTCGAACACATCGGCACCGCCGAACTGCCCGACCTCGACTACCCGTACTACCTGACAACCGGCCGACTGCTCAGCCAGTACCAGTCGGGGACGCAGACCCGGCAGATCCACTCACTGCGCGCGGCCGAACCGAACGCGGTAGTCGAGATGCACACAATGGTGGCCCACCGGATCCACGTGGCGACCGGCGATCTGGTGCGATTGCGCACCCGACGCGGCACCGCGGTGATGACGGCCCGCATCGTCGCCGGTATCCGGCCCGACACCGTCTTCGCGCCGTTCCACTGGGGTGGCGACGGCAACGCCAACCTACTGACCAACCCCGCGCTCGACCCGCATTCACGGATGCCCGAATTCAAGGTATGCGCGGTTGCCCTGTCCCGTGTCGCCGACACCGATCCCATCGATGGAGGAACAGCAGATGCCTGATACCAGCACGCCCCGATTCCTACAGGGCCCCTTCGCCTTCGAAGGCAAGGGCCTCGACACTCCGCTGCCCCTCGACGCGTCGCTGCATTACGTGGTGCCGCCCGGCGCGATCGCCCAACCAGTGTACTTTCGCGGCGGCAACAGCAGCGACGAACTGGTCACCGTCATCCTGGTCCGCGACGGTAATCCCATGCGGTACTTCCCGATTGCCGCCAAGGGCGCCACCCATGTCTCGCTGCGCGTGGTGGAGGACCTACTCGCCGACACCGTGCTCGAACTGTTCGTCGCGGCCCCCGCCGGGGTGAGCGGCACCCTGATCGTCGACCTCGGTCTCGTCGAGATCTGAACGGACGCAAGGACTGTGACATGACCAGTATCCTGACATCGCACGACGCCGGCGAGGCGACGACGGCCAAACCACGACTGGTGGTCGTCGGCAACGGCATGGCCGGAGTCCGCGCCATTGAGGAGATCCTGTCCCGCAACGGACGGAAATTGTTCGATATCACCGTGTTCGGCGACGAACCCTATGGCAACTACAACCGCATCCTACTGTCCAACGTGCTGGCCGGTTCGGAGGACACCGGCGAGATCTTCCTCAATCCACTGGACTGGTACGCCGACAACGAGATCGACCTGCGGGCCGGGGCTCGCGTGGTTCGCATCGACCGTTTCGCGCGCCTCGTGCAGGCCGACGACGGCACGTCGATCCGTTACGACCAGCTGATTCTGGCCACCGGCAGCCGCTCGTTCTTCCCGCCTATGGATGGCATGTGGGCCGACGACCGGACACTCACCTCCGGAGTGTTCGGATTCCGCAGCCTCGACGACTGCACGGCGATGATCGACTACGCGGCGGACAAGACGAAGGCGGTGGTCATCGGTGGTGGCCTGCTCGGCTTGGAAGCCGCGCGCGGACTGCAGAACCGCGGCCTGACCGTCGATGTCGTGCACTCTCCCGCGACGCTGATGAACGCGCAACTCGACGAAGCGGCCGGTGCGATCGTGCGCCGTTCGGTCGAGAATATCGGCATCACCGTGCACACCGGCCAGAGCACGAAAAGAGTACTGACCCAAGGCGGTTCGGTAGCCGGAGTCGCCTTTGCCGACGGCACCACCGTCGAGTGCGACATGCTCGTCGTCTCCGCGGGCATCCGGCCCAATGTCGGCCTCGCGCTACGGGCGGGTCTCACCGTGGAACGAGCCATTGTGGTCGACGACCACATGCGCTCGGTCGATGACGACGATATCTATGTCGTCGGCGAATGCGCACAGCATCGCGGCCAGGTGTACGGACTCGTCGCCCCGCTCTGGGACCAAGCGAAGGTCTTGGCCGACCATCTCACCGGCACCGATCGTCGCGCGGCCTATCACGGTTCCCGGATGGCTACCAAGCTGAAGGTCGCTGGTGTCGACGTCGCCGCCATGGGACTCAAAGCGCCCGAGCACCCGGACGACGAGTTCGTCCAGTTCGCCGAACCCAAACACGGCATCTACAAGACGATCGTGGTGCGCGACGGCAAACTGGTCGGAGCCACCCTGGTCGGCGACGTCCGCAAAGTCGCCTTCCTGATGCAGGCCTTCGACCGGGGACTGCCGCTGCCGGAGGAACGCATCTCGCTGATGTTCGATATCGGCACCCCTGATGTCGAGGTCGGCGTCGCCGAGTTGGCCGCGGACACCCAGGTGTGCAACTGCAACGGCGTCAGCAAATCCGCACTGGTCGCCTGCGTCAACGGCGGGCAGAAAACGGTGCCCGGCGTGATGACCGCGACTCGGGCGGGCAAGGGGTGCGGATCCTGCAAAACCCTGGTGGCACAGATCGTGGAGTGGGCGGCGGGCGGAGTGGTCGAGGACGACCCCTCGGCGAGCTGGTACGTACCCGGTATCCCCTACGAGAAGCCGGAACTGATGCGGCTCATCCGGGAACTCCAACTGCACTCGGTGTCATCGGTATTCGCGGCCCTGGCACCCGACGGCCGCGAGGACGCCAACTCGAAAATGGGGCTCGCGTCGCTGCTGCAGATGATGTGGACACACGAATTCGTCGACGAACGCGACGCACGATTCGTCAACGATCGCGTGCACGCCAATATCCAACGCGACGGCACCTTCTCGGTGGTGCCGCAGATGAAAGGCGGGGTCACCGATTCCGCCCAGCTGCGCAAGATCGCCGACGTCGCCGACAAATACGCCATCCCGCTGATCAAGCTGACCGGCGGCCAACGGATCGACCTGCTCGGCGTGCGGAAAGAGGATCTGCCCGCGGTGTGGGCGGACCTGGACATGCCATCGGGCTTCGCCTACAGCAAGAGCTTCCGCACCGTCAAAACCTGTGTCGGATCCGATTTCTGCCGATACGGCGTCGGTGACTCCACCTCCCTGGGCATCGCGATCGAACAACGCTTCCAAGGGATCCCCGGACCGGCCAAAATGAAACTCGCCGTCACCGGTTGCCCACGCAACTGCGCCGAAGCACTGTGCAAGGACCTCGGCGTGGTCGCGGTCGACGGCGGGTGCTGGGAGATCTATGTCGGTGGTGCCGCTGGAGCCCATATTCGCAAAGGCGATCTGCTCGCCACCGTCGACAGTCCTGAACTGGTCGTCCAACTGACCGGACGATTCCTGCAGTACTACCGCGAGAACGCCAACTGGCTCGAACGCACCTACACGTGGGTGCCCCGCGTCGGCATCGACACTATCCGGGCCGTCGTCGTCGAGGACCGCGACGGAGATGGCGCGCGCTTGGACGCTGAAATGCACAAGGCCGTCGACGCCTACCGCGACCCCTGGAAGGATCGCGAAAAACCAGCAACCCCAGGACAATTCCGTAGCGCCCTGCCACTGGCCGTGCTGCCGCAGGTGCCGATCCGATGATCGGCCGCATCGTCGGCCGCCTGGACGACATCCCAGTCGGCGAGGGCCGCGCGTACACCGTCGACGGCACACAGATCGCAATCTACCGACTACGCAACGGCACCCTACGCGCCCTGGCCGCCACCTGCCCCCACCAAGGCGGCCCGCTCGCCGACGGACTCATCGACAACCGCGTCGTCGTCTGCCCCCTGCACGGCCGTACCTACGACCTGACCACCGGCACCGAACTCGATGGCGGCCAACCCGTTTGCGCCTACCACGCCAGCGCCGATCACGACGGCACGATCCGCCTCGATGGGCCCTCGGAACGGACGGCGGCATCTCCGCCAGAGTGATCCGGGCGATCGGCACACAACCTGGCGCAAAGCCTGTCGCTGCTGGCCGTCGACGGCGCCATGGTCAACGTCGGCGCACCCGCGGACCCGCTGTCGCTCAACGTCTTCACCCTGATCATGCAGCGTCGCTCCTTCGCGGGATCACTCATCGGTGGTATCCGTGAAACCCAGGAAATGCTCGACTTCTGCGCCGCACACCACCTCGGCGCCGAAATCGAAATCATCGCCGCGAACCGGATCAACGAAGCCTACGAACGAGTCCTGGCCTCCGACGTGCGCTACCGGTTCGTCATCGATATCTCGACGCTGGCCTGATCGCGAGCCGCACCCACAGCGAGGGTAACGGTGCGTACGGTCGGGGCGGTTAACAGGTGTGGCCGCGAATCGGCCGCTGCCCGTTCGGGTATACCGATCAGAGGGGATGATCATGCGCTCATTCAGTCGGTCGACGGCGATCGCGGCGGCTGCCGCGGTGGCCTGCGCGCCAGCGTTCATTTTCGCGGGGACCGCCTCGGCGGATTCGGTCAGCATTCCGGTTCTGAACACCTCGGCGACCGAAGCCGGCCTGTGCTACGGGACGATCCGCGGGAACGTCGACCAGGACAGCTCCTCGGGGATTCATCTCACCAGCGCGTTCCAAGGCATCGGCACCTGCGCGACCACTGCCTACGTGTCCTGGCACAACATCGACACCGGTGCCCGCGGTAACACCACGATCAAGCTGGTCGGGTCGTGGTACAACTCGGCGACCATCCCGTCGGGGCCCGGCCATATCGAATTGTCGGTCACCACAAAGGAATTCCTGCACTCCCCCGACTCGGTTCAGGTCCAGTACGTCATCCCGGGGTGATTCGCACGTAGCTCGATCACGCCGGCTCTTACCGAGCGTCCCGGTCGCCGTGCAGACCTCGCTCGAGTAGCGACCACGCGCGCCCGGCGACGTCCGCGCGCGAAGACGGATCCGTCTTCGTGAGAATCGCGGCGAGCATCGCGACCGCCATCACCACGTCCGAAGAGGTCACCTCCGCGCGCATCGCACCCCGCCGGTCCGGATCTTCGAGCTTGCGGGATATCAGGTCGACCAGGCGCGACGCGACGTCGAATATGCGGGGGTCGTCCGTGCCGGTGGGGTCCAGCATCGCGACGAACGCCGCGGAGGCGGCGAGTTGGGCGACGATCACCTCGAGCACGTGGTCGACGGTGGTTTCCGGATCGGCCGCGATCGCCTCGACCTCGCCGATGTTCTCCTCGAAGACGGCCAGCGCAATGCTCTCCCGAGTCGGGAAGTGGCGATAGAGGACACCCTGCCCCACCCCGGCGGCGCGCGCGATCGAACTCAGCGGAACGTCGAAACCATTCTCCGCGAACACCATCCGCGCGGCCCGAATCAATGCGGCTCGATTTCCCGGCGCCGCCTTCGGACCACGGTTCGCGGGACGCGGTGCTGCCATCTGCGCAACATTACATCCGCCGCATCCGCTTGACGCAACCATTGTCTTAGCCCAGACTACCCGACACCGGACAGTACTGTCCGGTGCGCTTCCTCGCCTTGCGGGGAATCTATCGGAGGCGACGTGCCGATGGCTACGTCACGGATCATCAGCAAAGGTGTGGAATGTCAGTAATCACGCGCCGGTCACTATTCACCGCGACCGCCGCGGCCGGTGCCCTGCTGATCGGCTCCCGGCCCACCGGCTCGACGACCGGAATCGCCGCGCGAGTCAACAGCGTCCCGCTGACCCGGGAAGAACATCGTGTCGTCGTGATCGGATCGGGTTTCGGCGGCGGTGTGACCGCCCTGCGCTTGGCCCAGGCAGGTGTCCCGGTGTTGCTGCTCGAGCGCGGGCTGCGCTGGCCGACCGGTCCGAACGCGGAGACCTTCCCACGCGCCTCGGCGCTGGACAAACGTGTGCTCTGGTACCGATCCAATCCGCGATTGTTCGGCACCCCACTGGTTTTCGAGCCCTACACCGGCTTGGTCGAAGCGGTCGCGGGGGACAATATGACCGCCCTGTGCGCCGCCGGCCTCGGCGGCGGTTCGCTGATCTACCAGGGGATGTCCCTACAGCCGTCGGAAGCGGTGTTCAACACGCATCTCCCCCAGGAGCTCGACTGGGCGACCATGGATCGCGTGCACTACCCGAGGGTGGCGCGCATGCTCGGCCTCGCGGTGGCGCCCGACGAGCTGATCGCGAACCCGAACTACGCGGCGTCGCGGATCTTCGCCGACCATGTGCGGCATGCGGGGCTGCCGCTGTCGAAGATCCCGATGCCCATCGACTGGAACTTCGCGCTGGCCGAACTGCGCGGTGAGATGAAGCCGTCGTACACCAATGGCGACGGCGCCATGGGCGTGAACAACGGCGGCAAGCACTCGGTCGATGTCACCTACATCGCCGCGGCGGAGGCGACGGGACTGGTGCGCGTCGAGACGCTGCACCAGGTCACCGAGGTCGAACGCGCCGCGGACGGCCGCTGGCTGGTCTACGTCGAACGGCTCGACACCGCAGGCAATGTCCTGGAGAACAAGATCCTCACCACCACTGCCCTGGTCATGGCGGCGGGCAGCCTCAACACCACCAAACTGCTCGTCCGCGCCGCCGCGACGGGCCGGATCCCCGATCTGCCGGACGATCTCGGTCAGGGCTGGGGCACCAACGCCGACCGGATCTATGTGTGGACCGATCCGGCAGCGAATTTCGGCGAATCGCAAGGCGGTCCCGTGGTCTACGGAAGTAAGAACTGGGACGATCCACACGCGGCGTGCACCGTCATCCAGGCGTCCATACCGCCGATGTCCATGGATGCCAGGAGCACCATGATGGTCGGGTACGGCGTCAGCGACGGGCGCGGCGGATTCGTCTACGACGCTGCGCGCGACGAGGCGATCCTGCACTGGCCGCAGGATGGCGACGCCTACATCCAGGACAACCACATCGCGCCCACCGCACACAGCATCGCCGGCACGACAGGCGTTCTCGTCGACACCAACGCACTGTTCCCGTCGACCTGGCATCCGCTGGGCGGTGCGAGCATGGGCACGGTGTGCGATCTCGACGGGCGCGTGCACGGCCAGCGCGGTCTGTATGTGCTCGACGGCGCGCTGCTGCCGGGAAACGCCGCCGCCTGCAATCCGTCGATGACCATCGCCGCGGTGGCCGAGCGAGCGCTCGAGCGGTTGGTCGCACAGGACATCGGCACGGTGATCTGACCATCCGCCGCGCCACCGATGATCACAGGTGCGGCAGCACCTCGGTGGCGAACAGTTCCATCGTCGCCTCGGCCTGCTTCGCGCCGACCATGAAGGCGATCGACGAAATGCCCTGCTCGGCCCGTTCACCGATGTGGTCGACGAGCATCGTCGGCGTGCCGAGGTAGCCGTCGTCGAGGCCGAACGCGGCAGCGCCGAACCGGCGGCGGGTCCGCGCCTCGACGTCGGGTAGATCGGCTTCCCGTGGGGCGATGGCCAGCACCGCCTGGTGCGAGCGGCGGATCTCGGCGGGGTCGCGGTCGATGCGCGCGCACTCGGCTTCGAGCACTTCGGTGAGCGACCGCCAGTTCCGCAGACCGTAGGTGGGCACGTTCCACACGTCGGCGAAGCGGGCGACGAGCGGCAACGTGAATTTCGGTCCGGCGCCGCCGATGTGGATGGGTGGACGCGGTCGCTGGACCGGGCCCGGCACATTGGGGAAGTCGGCCACCTGGTAATAGCGACCGTCGAAGGAGGTCCGCTCCGCGGCGAACATGCGCGTGATGATCTCGAGCGCTTCGGCCAGACGCTGCGAACGCCGGGCAATCGGCTCCCACGGCAGACCGGCCCTGCGGTGCTCCTCGTCGATGGAGCCGCTGCCGAGCCCGAATTCGAGTCTGCCGTGCGAAATGATGTCGAGGGTCGTCGCCATCCTCGCCAACAGCGCGGGGTGGCGGAAGCTGTTGCACAGCACGAGGCTGCCGACGCGCAGGGTGGTCGTCGAGGCGAGCAGCGCGGTGGTGGTCGTCCACGCCTCGAGCGCCGGATGCTCCGGCAAGCCGGGCGCGTACAGGTGGTCGAACAGCCAGAATGTGCTGAAACCCGTGCGTTCGGCCGTGCGCGCGAGAGTAAGCATCGTCTCGTACTCCGGCACGATCTGGGGCACGTAGACGCCGAACTGCATCCCGGCTGTCATGATCGTGCATCATAGCCGCGCCACGACGCTCGAGCGGTACCGTCGAAAGCCATTCCGGCGCAGGCGCTATCGCAGCGCACGCCGCCCGCCAGCGCGGAATCGCCACGGCGCCACCGACTTGCACACCGTGCAACCATGCATGTGCCGCTCCCTCGCACGCTCCGCAGTGCAGCCTCGCATGCAATTTTTCGTGGTGTGCGACCAGAATTCGACCTGCGAACGGTGACGGAGCCAGTTGGCGCACATGTTTTCCAGCGTGGCGTCAACCGAATTCCGACGGCTTGACTATGCTGAACGCGCCGTGCGGGACGTGGCGGCGTCCACACGGCACACGGGGAAGCGATCCGCCCGGTAGCGCAGCTGCGCTACCGGGCGGGTCCATCCCGAGCGGTACGACGGGGCCGACCAGCGCTCGGTCGAACTTCTCGGCGAGGAACGGGCCGCGCCGTGCTGAACGGCCGATGTCTACGCTTGGATGCGGGTCAGCAATTCGCCCCGAAGTAACCCGCGTCGAAGGGATGGACACGATGAATGGTCTGCTCGGTGACACCGGTCTCGAGATCACCGAGGACGGGAAACCCGGCAGGCCGCTGGTCGTGCTGGACCTGGACGCGCTCCACGACGCGTCCCGGGAGACAGTGACTCGACTCGCCGCCGCCATCGAGCGCGCGCTGCCACTGGTGATCGGAGTGCTGCGCGCACCCGTCGATCCGCGGCTGAGCCCGGTACTGGCCGCGACGACACTGACCCTCACCGATCGGCCCGGGTCGGAGCTGGCATATCAGGTGATCACCGTGCCCGATATCGATGCCGCGCTGCACACCCTGGATGCCGTGGTCGCGCGCACGCCGCAGGCGGCACTGGCCTGCGGTCAGTTGTTGCGGCAGACCATCCGGCTGGCGACCACCCCGGCGCTGGCGGCGGAGGCGGCCACATATTCGATGCTGCTCGGCGGTTCGGAGTTCGCGGCCTGGCTCGCCGACCGCGGACCCGCGCGCACCGTCGATGCACCGGATCACGACCTCGTGCGCCTGCGACGCACCGGCAATCAGTTGTCGATCGTGCTGGACCATCCGCAGCGGCGCAATGCGCTCAGCGTCCGGCTGCGGGAAGAGCTGCTGGCGGCGGTGCAGGTCGCGGATGCCGATCCGAGCATCGAATCGGTCGAGCTCAGCGGCACCGGGCCGGCCTTCTGCAGCGGCGGCGATCTGGACGAATTCGGCCGGGCGCTCGATCCGGTCGCCGCGTACCTGGTGCGGCTGGACCGCGCACCGTGGAGCGTCATGGACCGGATCGCCGATCGGCTGGTGGTGCGTGCCAACGGCGCCTGCATCGGCGCGGGTGTGGAGATGGCCGCGTTCGCCGCGACCGTACTGGCGGCGCCGGGCACCTTCTTCCTGTTCCCGGAGGTGCGCATGGGGCTGGTCCCCGGCGCGGGTGGCACGGTCAGTGTGCCGCGGCGCATCGGGCGGTGGCGTGCGGCGTGGTTGATGCTGACCGGGGAGCGGCTCCCGGCCGAAACCGCGCTGCAGTGGGGGCTGGTCGATGAACTGACCGGGGACGGCGACTGAATGGCTCCGGATCACAAGGCGGACGAGCGGTTCGAAGCTTCGGAGCCGACGCTGCTGGTGAACCGCTGGTTGCGGTCGGTGGGGACACAGGTCGATCCGGCCACCGACAGCACCGGCGAAGAGTGTCCGGTACTGGACTGGGCGGCATCGGGATGCATGGATCTGACCGGACCACCGGACGGACCACCCGACCTCTCCCCCGCCACGATGTACGGCTTGCTGCGGGAGGTCCTGCGGGCGCTCGCGGAAACAACCGGCACGGCCGTCGATCTCGACCCGGCGATCGCACTGACCGGGCGGGCCGCGCTCACCGGACTGCGGCGCGCCGGTCAACGGTCCGCCGGGGGCGCCAGCAGACTGCTGCGCACCGCGGACGGCTGGTGCGCGGTAACCCTCAGCAGAGCAACGGATATCGAGGCGGTCCCGGCCATCCTCGGCGAGCAGTGCGACGACGATCCGTGGGTCACCTTGGAATCCGCCGCACAGCGCTGGTCCGCAACCGAATTGGCCGACCGCGCACAGCTACTCGGCGTACCCGCCGCCGCACTGCCGCCGATCCCGCACCCGGCGGTGCCGTGGCAGGCCACCCGGATCGGCGCACCGACACCCGGCCGCACGCTCGGCGACTGCACGGTGGTCGACCTGTCATCGATGTGGGCCGGACCGCTGTGCGCACACCTGCTCGGCCGGGCCGGCGCACGGATCATCAAGGTGGAGAGCCTGCACCGCCCCGACGGCGCCCGCGCCGACCCCGGATTCTTCGACTGGCTGCACGCCGGACACGAATTCCGTGCGATCGACTTCCGATCCGAAACGGGCAGAACCGAATTGGGCGAGCTCATCGACGCGGCCGATATCGTCATCGAGGCCTCACGGCCGCGCGCCCTTGCCCAACTCGGCCTCGGACCGGATATCCGCCCGCACCGCGACGGGCAGATCTGGCTCAGCCTCACCGGCTACGGGCGCACTGATCCGATGCGGGTCGCGTTCGGCGATGACGCCGCGGTGGCCGGTGGCCTGGTCGGCCGACACGACGGTGCGCCGGTGTTCTGCGTGGATGCCATCGCCGACCCGCTATCGGGGATCTGTGCGGCACTGTCCGTCGCGGCGGCGATCCCGACGGGCGGCGGCCTGCTCATCGATCTGTCGATGCGCGACACCGCGGCCGCGTTCGCCACTGCACCACCGCTCACCCACGGTCCACACCAGGTGCGCCGCTCGGCCGACCAGTGGATCGTGACCTGCGAACACCTGCACCGCACGCAGCCGGTGCTGCCGCCGGCCCCGCTGGTGGACGGTGTCGCGTGCTGATCCGCGACGCGACGGTTTTCGGCATCGGCGACACCGATGTGCGCTGGACACACCGGCACATCACCGAATGCGGGCGAGGTCTGCGTCCGCTACCCGGCGAGGACGATATCGATGCCCGCGGCGGCTGGCTGCTGCCCGGCCTGCACGACCACCATGTGCACCTGCGCGCCCTCGCGGCCCAGGAAGGCTCGGTGCGACTCGGACCACCACAGATCCACACCGCCACTGAATTCGCCACCCGGCTTCGGCAGGCGGACGCGGACCTGCCGCCGCAGGGTTGGATTCGCGGCGTCGGCTACCACGAAAGCGTGGCGGGCGATCTGGATCGCGCCGGACTCGACCGCATACTGCCGAATCGGCCGATCCGGATACAGCACCGTTCGGGAGCACTGTGGATTCTCAATTCCCGGGCCTGCGACCTGCTCGGCGTGCACGACTGCGCGCTGCCCGGGGTGGAACGCGATCCCGCCGGATATGCCACCGGACGGCTGTGGCGGATGGACTCCTGGCTGGGCGGCCGCATCGGCGCTCCCGCACCGGATCCGACAGCGATCGCCGCCCGCGCCGCCGCGCTCGGTATCACCGGATTCACCGATGCGACACCGGGATTGGGACAGGACGATATCGATGCGTTCGCCGATTCGGTTGCCAGCGGCCGGATCCCGCAACGCCTGCACTGTATGGCGCCGCCGGCGGTCCTCGATCCAGGAACTGAACGATTCTCGTTGGGCCCTACCAAGATACTGCTTGACGATCACACGTTGCCCAGCCTCGATGAGTTCACCGCCAGGCTCCGGGAGTTGCACGAAGGCGGCAAGTCCGCGGCCGTGCACTGTGTGACCCGGGTACAGCTGGTGTTGACCATGGCGGCATTGGACAGCGCCGGCGTGCGCGCCGGAGACCGCATCGAACACGGCGCCATCGTCCCGGCGGAAGCCATGGCCTGGTTGACCGAACACGCGATCCCGGTGATCACCCAACCGCATTTCCTGGTGGAACGCGCCGCACAGTACGCCGCGGAAGTCCCCGATGCCGACCGGCCGGATCTGTGGCGGCTCGGTTCGCTGATCGCCGCCGGCGTCGGTGTCGCGGCAGGCACCGATGCACCGTTCGGCGGCCCGAATCCGTGGCCGGTGGTGCGCGCCGCCATCGGCCGCGACTCGGATTCACCGACAACCGAGGCGATTTCGACGCGTGCGGCACTTGCCTTGTTCTTCGGCCGGCCCGAACGACCACAGCTAGCACGCACCATCGCACCCGGACAGCTTGCCGATCTGACGCTACTGGCGACGCCGCCGGGAGAATTCACCGACGCACTCGACACCGAACTCGTCGCGGCCACCATTGTCGACGGCCGACCGGTGTACCTGGCCGGCTGAGTCGCCTCGCCTCGAGCTAGTTGCCGGTAAACCGACGACCAGCTCTCCAGACGTCTTATCGTGGGATACACATTGAAACCCGATGGCAGGGGGACGCCGGAAGAAAGAGCGAGCAAGGAATTGCGATGGAGGAACCCCAGCGTTCGGCACTGGCATCGCAATGGTGGCAGGCACTGACCAGCATCTGCCAGGTGCCGATGTCCGCGCGACCGGCGCTGCACCTGCTCGGCGAACTCGTCGACCAACTCGCCACCGGACTCGACGCGGACCCGTTCGACACCACGCCGGGTGTGCGGGCCGGACAGACATTGGCGACGACGATGAGTCTGCCCGACCCGGGTGTACCCATCGCATCCGCGCAAGTCCTCTACACATTGGCCGAGCAGTGCACGCGCGACGACGCCGACCAGCGCATCGCGGCATTGCTCACCGCACTCGGGCAGGGCCACCAAATGCAGCTCTCCCCCACGGCGACCCCGGAGCAATCAGCTGGCCGGGCGGCGGACCGACGGTTCCGGATCGTTTTCGACAACGCGGCGGTGGCGATCGCCATCAGCGACATCGAGGGCAGGCTGGTCGACGCCAACCAACGCATGGCCGATATGTTCGGCGTCCCGGTCGAGGCACTGGTCGGAAAATCGGTCCACCACTTCGCGCACCCGGACGACGTCGACGAAATCGGCACCTTGATCTTCGACAAGCTCGTGCCAGCCCGCGAAGGCACGGTGAAACTCGAGCGTCGGGCTGTGCGCGACGATGGCAGCATCGTTTGGTCCGCCTTCTCGGTCACCTACGTGAAGGGAACCGGGGGCGACGCCGACTATCTACTCGGCGTCGGCGAAGATGTGACGGAGCGGCACCGGCTGCAGCAGGAGCTGCACTGGCAGGCCCGCCACGACCAGCTCACCAGCCTCCCCAACCGTCGTCACCTGCTGGAACGGATCCAGGCGATCGTCGCTGCCGCAGCGCACGACGACGATCACCTCGGATTGTGTTTCACCGACCTCGACAGATTCAAAGAGATCAACGACCGCTACGGCCACGCCGTGGGCGATCAGGTCCTCGTCGCGACAGCTACCCGCCTGCGCGACAGCCTGCAGGGAACCGACTGCATGATCGCCCGCATCGGCGGCGATGAGTTCGTCGTCCTGGTGTCGCCGCCCACCGACGACCGTCGAGTTACCGCGGTAGCCGATACCCTGCTGTCTGCCCTGGTTGAGCCGATTATCGTCGGCGAGCGGCAATTGTACGTGTCGGCCAGCATCGGGGCCGTCGTGGCGAGGGTGGCCGACGCACCGGCCGAGGCGCTGCTCGATGCCGCCGACCGCGGGCTCTATCACGCCAAGACCAGCAGCGAGCATCGGTGGATCCTGCGCCGGTTCGAGCCCCGCACCGACCCATAGCCGCCGGCGTCGTTCCTTGATCCGGGTTCATCCGGTTCGGCCACCGCACCTGCGCTGGGCGCAAAAGAATCATATTCTCCTATCCAGCGAATATCATTCGCATCCCTGTTGGATCGCATTCGGGCCACCTGTCGCCGTCGCGGCGCGGTGGCCGGAAGGGTAGGACCGTGACGGAATTTCGGCCGGTGGCGGTGCGTCACCACGGAGCAGATCTGGTCGGCGCGCTGGCAGTGCCAGCGGGGTCCGGCCCGCATCCCGCGGTGCTGGTCATGCACACCGCGCATGGCCTGAGCGAACAGATGCGCGACCGCGCCGCCCGGCTCGCCGAGCACGGCTACGTCGCGTTGGCCAGCGACATGTACGGCGGCGGACAGTTTTTCGCCGAGCCCGAGCAGGCGGGCGAGCCCTTCAGCTCACTCATGAACTCGCCGGACCTGATGCGGGCCCGCACCGTCGCCTGGTATAGGACGCTGGCGGCCCTTCCCGAAGTCGATGCCGCCCGGGTGGCCGCCATCGGCTTCTGCTTCGGCGGCCGGTGCGTACTGGAACTGGCCCGCAGCGGCGCCGACGCGAAGGCGGTCGTCAGCTTTCACGGCCTGCTGACCACCAGCGAGCCCGCCCAGCCGGGACGAGTGCGAGCGCACGTCGCGGTGTACACCGGGGCGCAGGATCCGTACGCACCACCCCAGCACGTCGATGCGGTGCGACAGGAAATGCGCAAGGCGGGCGCACCCTGCGACCTCACCGTCTTCAGCACGGCCGGCCACGGTTTCACCGATCCGGACGCTGGATCGATGGGCCGACCCGGCATCGCCTACGACCGCGTCGCCGATCACGTCTCCTGGTCCGGCACCCTCGCCCTGCTGGACACCGTGCTCACGTCCTGACCGCCCGAACCCTGCCGCGTTCGGCCCGCTCCCGGCGGGCCGAACAGGTTGTCAGCTGAATCGCATGATCGAGAACACCCCGGCGATCAGGCAATACACCGCGAAGGGCAGCAATGTACGGGTCTGGAAGTAGCGCTCCAGAAACCGCACCGCCAGCCACGACGACACGCCGGATACGATGGCGCCGACCACGATTGGGCCGCGAATGCCCTCGGTCCTCGGGCCGACCAGTTCGGGCAAATCCATCACACCCGCGCCCAGAATCGCCGGAGTGGCGATCAGGAAGGCGAACTTCGCGGCGTTCTCGTGTTCGAGACCACGCCACAGTCCGCCGACCATGGTCAGACCGGACCGGCTGAACCCGGTCAGCAGGGCGCCGACCTGTAGGAAGCCGATGCGCACGGCATCACCGAACCCGAGAGCGGCCAACTGCCGGTCGGATTGACGGCGACTCTCCGCCTCCGCGGTGCGGACACCGCTCAGCGCCTGCTGCCGGGCGAACCGTCGCCCGTATTCCGCGAGCGTGGGCTCATTGCGTCGACGTAATCCCTCACCGACGATCAACACGACACCGTTGAGGGCCAGGAAGATGCTGGCGTAGATCGGCGCCGAAAACAGTTCGTGCAGTACACGTTGCAGCAACGGACCCAGGATGCTGACCGGAACGGTGGCGATCACGATCAGCCACGCCAGCCGCTGTGGCACGGTCTCCAGGCATCCGGTCCGCAGCGTGGTGACGAAACCGGTGACGATGGCATACCAATCGCGCCGGTAGTAGCCGATCAGCGCCAACGCCGTGGCCACGTGCAACGCGACCACGAACGCCAGATACGGTGTGTCCGTGTCGGATTCGCCTTGATCGACCAGCTCTGCCCAGCCGCGCCCGAGCCAGGCGGCGACCAGCACGGAATGGCCGAGACTCGAGACCGGGAACAGTTCGGTGATCCCTTGCACCGCACCAATGACCGTCGCTTGCAGATAGGTGAGCATCGCGACGAGTCTCGCACGCGCACAACAGAACCCGGCGAGGGACCCGCCCACCGACGCCGATACTCACAGCGTACTCACAGAAGGGCCGCCACCGCCACCGCGGTGGCGGCCCGAGATCTCAAGTCCCGGGACTGAATTCGATATGCAGTTCGGTGAGACCGCGCAGGATGTAGGTCGGCTCGTAGGTGTACCGGCGATCATCGGCCGGACCGTGCGCGGCCGTGTCGATCGTGATGTCGAGCATGCGGTCCAGGATCCGCTCGAGCGAGACCCGGCCCTCCACTCGTGCCAGCGGCCCACCCGGGCAGGAGTGCACGCCACGCCCGAATGCCATGTGCTCGCGGAAGTTCTGTCGATCGAGCCGGAATTCGTGCGGGTTCTCGAACCGCTGCGGATCGCGATTGGCCGCACCCGGGCAGACCATCACGGTGGACCCGGCGGGGATGTCGACATCGCCGATCGTGGTGGACTTGCGCGCCAGCCGGAAGCCGCTTTTCACCGGAGCATCCATGCGCAGCACTTCCTCGATGAACATCGGGAGGCGACCGCGGTCCGCCCGCAGGGTCTGCTGCAGTTCGGGATTGTCGCCGAGGATGCGCAGCGAGGCGGCGAGTAGCTTGGCGGTGGTCTCCTGCCCCGCCCCGAATAGGAAGGTGGCCGAGCGCACCACATCGATCACCTCCGGGGTCGAACCGTCCGGATACTTCGCCAAAGCCAGTGCGGTCAGCACATCGTCGCGGGGCTCGCACCGACGATCGGAGATATAGGCGCTGAACTTCTCATCCAGCCATTCCAGCGGGTTGGTGGCCATCGGCTCGTGGTCGAGCGAACCGACCTTGGTGCCCGGCCGGTCGGCGCCGAGCACGGTGCGCAGCTCCTCGTGCTCTTCCTCCGGAACGCCGAGCAGGTCGGCGATCACCATGAGCGAGAACGGCTTCGCGTACTCGGACACGAACTCGCAGCGCCCCTTGGCGAGGAACTCGTCGAGCTGACGGTCGACCAGCCGCCACATGAACTGCTCGTTCTCCTTGAGCCGTACCGGAGTGAGCAGGCGGTTGAGCACCGACCGCGCGTAGGTGTGCTGCGGCGGGTCCATGGTGACCATATGTTCGTGCATGGGCAGCTGCGTGCGGTACTGCTCGATCAGATCTCCGATATCGTCACTGTCGGCCTCGAAGGGCAGCGGCGGAAATGGACCACCGACCGAGATGCACGACGAGAACGCGTCACTGTTGCGCAGTACCTCGGCGGTCTCCTCGTATCCGGTGACGGCGTAGACGCCGTAGTGCGGTTCGCGCGACACCGGGCATTTATCCCGCAGATGATCGAAATACGGATGCGGGTCGGGAACAAGCGACGGGTCAGTGAAATAGTTGACGGTATCGAAATTCGTCATCGGGGAGATACTCCTGAATTCTTCGAGCGACCGGTGTGAGTCGGATCGGTTGATGTGATTTCCAGCTGCCGGTTATTCGTATTCGACGGTTATCGCGGCGGTCCGGGGCAGGGCTTGACAGGTGAGGATGTATCCGGCGGCCACATCGTCGTCGGTCAAGGCGTCGTTCACCTCCATCTCGATGCGTCCGCCGGTCAGTCTGGCCATGCAGGTCCCGCAATTGCCTTCCTCGCACGAGAAGGGCGGAACGAGACCGGCCCGCCGAGCGGTCTCCAGGACGGTTTCACCGGGACGCGCGGTGGCGGACACCCGCTTTCCGTCGAGCAGAATCGTTACTTCCGCATCGGTGGCGGTGTCCGCGATATCGGGTTCGGCGGAATCTACGCTCGAGCTGATAATGCTCTCCATTTTCCAAACTTCCGGATCGTGCGCGGCCATTCTGCACAGCGATATTCACCGCGTAATTCGGACGCGGTTGAACAGCGCCCGCTGCGTTCCGCGCGACAGGCATCGGATATCCGGCGCCCGGCCCGGCCGAGCACTGCGGTCATGATTCGTTTATGTCATTTCGATGATCGGGAATCCGGTCAGCGGCACCACCCCCTGTGCACGCCGCTTGGCCGTCGACGGCCGAAAGGGGAATTCCCTACTCGGCCGCCGACCGATCGGAATCGATACTGTCGACGGCCGGATCCCGGTTGTACGGCGCGGTGAGGAAGGCCAGTAGATCGCGCGAGACCGCACCGCGATTCTGCGCGGCGCGGGCGGCCGGTTCGTTGTTGGCGGTCATCCGCAGCATGACCCGTTCGAGCGTGGGCAGGATATCGGTGATCTCGAGCGTCTTGTCGACGAATCGCCCGATGAGGGCGTAGGTCATATTGGTGAGGACCATCCCGACGTCGGCGATGTACGTCGGATCGGCGCCGCCGAATATCTCGGTGGCGACCGGAAGTACGGCGTCGAGTCCCTGCGCGTCGAGCCGCGACCCACTCGGACCCGAACGTGCCCGGTAGAAGGCCTCGAGCATCCTGGGGCTGCGCTCCCACGGCTCGAATACGTGACGCAGCACCCGGATCAGCCCGTCGTGCAGCGTTTCGCCCTCGATGGGCCGTGCCAGATCGGGGTAGGTGTTGGTCGCCATCCACTGCTCGATCGCCGCCAGGATCAGTTCGTCCCGGGTGGCGAACAGCTTGTACACCGTCGCCAGCGACACGCGGGCCCGCCGGGCGACTTCGCGCAGTTGAACCGCGTCGTAGCCCTCGGTCTCCAACAGCGTGAGCACGACGTCGATGATCTGCTTCGAAGCATCTCTTCCGAATGTCCGCCTCACTCAGGCACAGTAACACGGTTACTATAGTAACCGGGTTACTCGCCCGGTGCGCCACTTTCCGCGGAAACGAACGGTGCCCGCACGGACAGATCGTGCGGGCACCGTCGGGGGGCAAACTCACCGGCTATTCGAGACGCATTTCGGTCACTTGAGCATGCAGCCGGCGTCGACCGGCAGCGCGACGCCGGTGATGTAGCGGCTCTCCGCAGAGGCGAGGAACAGTACGGCGTTGCTGATGTCCTCCGCCTCCACCCATGGCGTGGGCAGCACGTGCATCATCCGGGAGACGGCCGCGAAGTCGTCCACGGTGGGGTGCTCCAGATCTGGACGGAACATGCGGTAGGTGCCCTCGTTGAGCAGCATCGGTGTCGCCACCTGGGTGGGGCAGATGGTGTTGACGCGAATGCTCTTGTCGCCCAGCTCCATTGCCAGCGTTCGCATAATGCCGAGCATGCCGTGTTTGGCGGTGACGTAGTGACCGATGTTCGGGGCTCCACGCAGCCCGCCGACGGAGCTGGTCAAGATGATCGACCCGCCCTCGCCGGTGGCGACGATGTGCGGAATCGACACTCTGGTGGTCATCCAGACGCCGGTCAGGTTGACGTCGATCATGTCGCGCCAGGTCTTTTCCGACATCTCGTCCATCCGGTCGCCGTCGCTGGCCAGGCCCGCGTTGGCCACCACGATGTCCAAGCGGCCGAACTGCCGAACACCGTCGTCGACCACGGCCTGCATGGCGGCCAGGTCGCGGACATCGCCTTCGACGGCGACGATCTCGCGCCCGAGCGCCTTGACCTGAGCCACCGTTTCGGCCAAGTCGTCCGGCGTCGACATCGGGATATTCACGCCGTCGAGTTGTTTGCACACGTCGATGGCGATGATATTCGCGCCCTCCGCGGCCAGCCGGATCGCGTGGCTACGCCCCTGGCCGCGGGCCGCACCCGTGATAAAGGCGACCTTTCCTTCGACTCTTCCAGCCATCTGACTTCTCACTTCCTGATGTGATGGATCGCGTCGCCGACTTGCGACGCGCGTGAACGACCACGGCGCACGAGCACGACGATCGCCACCAGTGCCACCGCCGCGAGCACCGGGCCGTAGCGTTTCGAACCGCCGAAGCCGGCGGCGGCGAGCAGGTCGATCGGCTCGGCGGGCGGGCGGGGCGGCGGACCGACGGGGTCGGGTGTCAGGGACCGAACGGTGCTGTCGGTTCGACCAGTGGTCGACGCGGGTGGCGCCGACGCGGTGATCAGCTCCGCCAGGTTGGCGGCGAACTGACCGATGAGAGTGCCGGCGACTTCGGCCAGCGCGCCCCGACCGAATTGGGCCGGTTTGCCGGTGATGTTGAGTTCGGTGTCGACGAACACCTCGGTCCCACTCGCGGATTCGACCAGACGACAGGTGATGGTCGCCTTCGCGGTGCCGTTGCCGCGCACCTCGCGGCCGCCGCCCTCGAGCACCGCGACGCACGCCGATTCGTCCCGCGACACGATCGCGATTTTCCCGGTGTAGCTCAGCCCGACCGGTCCGAGCTTGACCTTGATCTTGCCGCCATAGCCATCCCCGTCCGCGCCGGTGAGCGTCGCGCCCGGGACACAGGGCGCAATCCGCTCCAGGTCGAGCAGCACCGGCCAGGCATCCTCGACCGGCACCGGAATACTGAACGTATTCTCCAGTTTCATTCGGATCCCTTCATCGAATCTGCCGCCGCTCGAACGGCTTTCACGATTCCCTGATATCCGGTGCAGCGGCACAGGTTCCCGGACAACCCCTCCCGGATCTCGGTGTCGGTCGGATCGGGATTCTCCTGCAGGAACGCGGTGACCGACACGATGAAACCCGGTGTGCAGAAACCACATTGGAGACCGTGGTGATCACGGAACGCGGCCTGCACCGGTGAGAGCGCACCATCCGGCGACGCGATCCCCTCCACGGTGGTGATCTGCGCACCGTCGGCCTGCACCGCGAATATCAGGCACGCCCGCACCGCCGCACCGTCGAGTAGCACCGTGCAGGCCCCGCACACACCGTGTTCACAGCCGAGATGGGTGCCGGTCAGCCCGCACACACCCCGCAGATAGTCGGCCAAGGTCAGCCGTGGCGGCACACGATTGCGCCACACCACGTCGTTGACCCGCACCTCGATATCGACGTCAGTCATTACTCGCCTCCTCGACCGCGCGTCGCCACGCGCGCGCCACCATTGCCGCGCCGATCCGTCGGCGGTAATCAGCGCAACCGTGCAGATCGGCCGGAACCGAATTCAGCCCCGCCGTCGCACTGTGTCCCACGTCCTGGGCCGCCACGGTGTCGACCCGGTGGCCGATCACCTCCGACTCCGTCGCGGTGGCGCGCGTCGCGGTCGGCCCCAGCCCGAACAGACCGATGCCGCACCGGTCGATCCGCGAATCCGCATCGATACCGACCGCCACCGCTGCCCCCGCCACCGCGAAATCACCACTGCGCCTGGCGAATTCCTCGATCGCGTAACCGCAGCGACCACGCCGGATCGGGAACTCGATGCCGGTGAGCAGCTCATCGGCGGCCAGGTCGGTGCTCCACATGCCGGTGAAGAACTCGGTGGCGGGCACGGTACGCCGCCCGCGCGGTGACAGCGTCTCGAACTGTGCGTCGAGCGTCAACGCGACCGCCGGATATTCGGCCGCCGCGTCGGCATGGGCGAGCGAACCGCCGATGGTGCCCCGATTGCGGATCTGGAAATGACCGATCAGTGGCGTGGCCCTGGACAGCAGCGGCACCGACCGGCGGATCTCATCGGAGCGCCCGACCGCGGCATGCGTTGTCCCCGCACCGATCCACACTGAATCCGCGCGCTGCTCGATGCCCCGCAGCTCGCCCGCCCGGCGCAGGTCGACCAAGTGCTCGAAGACCGCGAGCCGCAGGATCAGCATCGGCATCAGGCTCTGCCCACCGGCAATGACCTTGGCTTCCTCCCCGAGCTCGGCGAGCAACGCGGCCGCCTGCGCCGCGGTAGCGGGTGCGTGGTATTCGAACGGCGCGGGCTTCATGCCGCCGCCGCCCGCCGTTTGGCTTCCTCGACCATCGCCACGACGGTGGCCGGCGCCAGCGGCAGCGCGCCGATCTCGACTCCGAATGGCGCCAGCGCATCGGCGACCGCGTTGAGCACCGCCGGGGTCGACCCGATGGCACCGCCCTCGCCGACACCCTTGAAGCCGCCCGGCCCCGGGCTCGGCGTCTCGACGTGACCGACTTCGATCACCGGCACCTCGGTCGCCGTCGGCAGCAGATAGTCCATGAACGTGGTAGTGATCGGATTGCCGCTTTCGTCATAGGCGAGCTGCTCGTACAGCGCGCCGCCGATGCCCTGAACGGCGCCGCCATATATTTGGCCCTCCACCACACTCGGGTTGATCATCGGTCCGCAGTCCTCGCTGACGATGTAGCGCAACAACCGCACCGCGCCGGTCTGGATATCCACTTCGCAGGTGCACAGGTGGGTGGCGTTGGCCCAGATCATCATCGATCCGACCCGGTAGCGTCCGCTGGCCTCCAGCCCCGGTGGCACACCAGGCGGCAGTGCGTCGACCTGGAAGTACGCGATATCGGCGATCTCGGCCAGCGACAACTCGACATCGGGCACACCCCGCACCGTCGCCCGACCGGCGCTGAACTCCACATCCTCGACGGCAGTGCCGAGCCGGTGTGCCGCGATCGCCAGGATCCGCTCCCGCAGTGTCGCGGCGGTTTCGGCGATCGCGCCCGCGGTCATCGGACCGGATCGGCTGCCGCCGGTGCCCGCGCCGAACGGCGTCACCGCCGTATCACCCTGGACGCTGTGCACGTCGGCGGCGTCGACACCGATGGCATCGGCGGCCAGCTGGATCACGGTGGTCTCCAAGCTGTTTCCACATGATCCGCCCGCGACGTACACATTGACCTTGCCGGACGGTTCGATCCGGATGGTCGCGCCCTCGGTGCTGTGGAACGGCGTCCCGCCCGCGGTCGGCTCCAAGTAGGTGCAGGTACCGACCCCGAGATAGCGGCCTTGCGCGCGCGCCCGCCGCTGCTGTTCGCGGAAGGATTCGTAGTCGAGCATCTCCAGCGCCTGCTCGAAGGTTTCGCGCGGTGTGACATCGCTGTAGGGCATGCCATTTGGATTCGCCAGCGGTAAATCCTCGCGCCGCAACATATTCCGCCGCCGCAGCTCGACCGGATCGAGTCCCATGCGCCGGGCCGCGGTGTCGAGTAGCACCTCCCGGGCCACCGATTCGAACTGCCACGGCCCGCGATAGGCCACCCGGCCGACGGTGTTGGTATAGACGAACTTCGCATCGAATGTCGCGGCGGGTACCCGGTACGGGCCCGGAAACAACAGCCCCACAACGACTCCCGCCGTGATCGGCGAGGGTATCGGATAGGCGCCGACATTCTGCACGTGATCGATCGCGGCGGCCAGGATGTGCCCATCGGCGTCGAAGGCCATCCGGGCATCGCCGTACTCGTGCCGCGCCATCCCCGCCGAGAGCAGATGTTCCTGCCGATCCTCGATCCATTTCAGCGCGGTGCGGAGTTTGCGCGCCGCGAGCATGACGCAGATGTCCTCGCGCTGCGCCACCACCTTCTGCCCGAACCCCCCACCGGTATCGCGGGCGACGACGCGCACCCGGTGCTCCGGAATCCCGAGTAGCCGTGCGCAGAATCCGCGCAGTCCGTGTGCGGACTGGGTGGCGGCCCAGATGGTCATCTCCCCGGTCGGCGCCGACCAGTCCGCGATCAGGCCGCGGGTCTCCATCGGCACCGGGGCGTAGGCCTGCTGAAAGATCCGCTGCCGCACCACATGTGGTGCGGCAGCGAAGATCGGATCGAGCTCGGCGGCCGGACGGCCACTCATCGCTCCGGCCAGATTGCCGGGACACTCGGCGTGCACCAATTCATCGGAGTCCGCGGCGGTGCGGTAGTCGATGACCGGCGGCAGCGGGTCATAGTCGACGACCACCAGTTCGGCGGCGTCCTCGGCGACGTATCGGTCGACGGCCACGACCAGCGCCACCGGATCGCCGACGAATCGGACCTCGCCCTCGGCGAGCGGCGGCCGGGGCACATGCGGCATTCCGGGCATATCGAGCGGGAAGGACAGCTCGTGAACCTCCGGATTCAGATCCGCGGCGGTGAATACGGCCCGCACCCCGTCCAGTGCGGCCGCCTCGGCTATGTCGATGCCGAGGATCCGGGCTCGCGGTAGTGGGCTGCGCACGAAACAGACATGCACCATGCCGGGTCGGCTCACATCGTCGACGAACTCCCCTGCCCCGGTCACCAATCGCGCATCCTCCACGCGCGGCATCCGCATGCCGACGAAACTCGTTGTAGCTGTTGCGGTTTCACTCATCGGTGCACCCCTGATGTGGTTGCTCGTGCGGCACGGAGAGTCGATTCCGGTCGCCGGACCGACCCTCCGTTCACCTCGGATTACCGGCGGCACGCCCGGTGCGTGCCGTTGATGGTCGGATGCATCGTGAGTGGTGTCGGGGATCGGATGAGTGTCGGCGCTACGCGGGGTCCCGTCTGGGGCCGCCGACTCCCGCTCACTGGTGCTGAGCAAGTGTTTAGCATTGCCGTTCGAGCCGTGTCAATAGCGGCTATGCTCGGAACGGAAATGGCAATAGTTTCGATTGCGAACGCAATTCTTGCTGGTCCCAGCCCCAACTCGCGGCGCTGATCGGACCGCGATACCCAGGCGACACACCTGCCCGACACGCACCGTCGCCGTGGCACCGGGAGGCCCATCATGCACGAACTGAGTGCACATCTGCTGCGCTGGCATGCGGCGAACAACTCCTACGCCCTGGCCACCGTCATCGAGGTGACCGGTAGCGCACCGCGGCCCGTCGGGGCGACCATGGCCGTGAACGACGCGGGCGCGACGGTCGGCAGCATCTCCGCCGGATGCGTGGAGGGCGCGGTGTCCGACCTGTGCCAACAGGTGCTGAAGTCCGGCAGACCGGCCCGAGAAACGTTCGGCTACAGCGATTCCGATGCCTTCGCGGTCGGTTTGACCTGCGGCGGCCAGGTGGCGGTCTTCGTACATCCGGTGCGGCCGACGCAGTTCGCGACCGTCGAAGCGGCGATGCGACCAGGGGACGCGGCGGCGCTCGTGCGCGATCTCGCCACCGGAGTCATGCAGGTGGTCCATTCCGATCGCACAGTCGGCGCACCGTTCGGCGCGGCGGCGGTGCGGCAAGCGCGTGCGATGCTCGAACTCGGCGCCACCGGCGTCCGCACCGTCGGTGACGAAGGCCGGGAGACCACGATCTTCGTCCAGTCGTTCGCGCCGCCACCGCGCATGATCATCTTCGGCGCAACGGATTTCGCCGCCGCGCTGTGCCGGGTCGGACGACTGCTCGGCTATCGGGTCACCGTCTGCGACGCCCGGCCCGTCTTCGCCGACACCGCTCGCCTGCCGGACGCGAATGAGGTGGTCCTCGACTGGCCGCACCGGTACCTGCGACGCACCCAACTCGATGCGCGCACGGTGGTCTGCGTACTCACCCATGAGCCGAAGTTCGATATTCCCGCGCTGCGGACGGCACTGCGTCTACCCCTCGCCTACGTGGGTGCACTCGGATCTCGCCGCGCCGACGCCGAGCGCCGCACCCAGTTGCGCGCGTCCGGCCTGACCGATACCGAACTGGCCCTGCTGCATTCACCGATCGGCTTGGACCTGGGCGGACGCACCCCCGAGGAGACCGCGGTGGCGATCGGCGCCGAAATCGTGGCGATCCGCCACGGCGGGTCGACCCAGCCACTGTCGCGGACCGACCGTGCGATACACGGGGCACCCGAACAAGCCGGAAGCTCCGGTCCTGAAACAAAGTTCGGCGAATTCGCTACACCGGCCTGCCGCCAGCCGTTAGAGTAACCCCGTTACCGAGTAACTCGGTTACCGAGGATCCACACCGCTGGGCATCAAGGAGGATGCGATGACCGACATCGCTCGTGGCGCGAGGGACACACCGAGGCCGTGATGGTTCGCCGATCGGTCACGCAGGAGCAGAGCGCCGAGCAGTCAGCGGTCGGTGAGATCACCAGCTGGGCAAGTGGTTACCTGCGCCGCCATCCCATCGCCTCCCTGGAGACCGTTGGTGGACAGTGCATCCTGGCAATGCAGGCGATCCGGTACCTGATCCTCGACATCTGCACCGGCCGGTTTCCGTTCCGCGAATTCGTCCGCCAAGCCACCTTCATGGCCAAGACCGCCTATGTGCCGACCGTCGCCGTCGCACTGCCGATCAGCGCGACCATGTCGATCCAATTCGGGCTGTTGGCCGGTCAGGTCGGGGCGTCCTCGCTCGCCGGTGCCGCCAGTGGCTTGGCGGTGATCCGTCAGGCCGCCCCCTTGGTCACGGCGCTGCTGCTGGCCGCCGCGGTGGGATCGGCCATCTGCGCGGATCTGGGCGCGCGGACCATCCGGGAGGAAATCGACGCGATGGAGGTCATGGGCGTATCAGCGCTGCGGATGCTGGTGGTGCCGCGATTGGCGGCCGCGGTCGTGGTCGCCATGGCGTTGACCGGTCTGAGCTGCTTCGTCGGCTTCCTGGCCGGATACCTGTTCAATGTCTACGTCCAAAACGGCACGCCAGGAAGCTTTCTCGCCACGTTCTCATCCTTCGCCCGGGTCGGGGATATGTATCTGGCGATGGTGAAGGCCGCCGTTTTCGGCGTGATCGTCGCCATCGTTTCCTGTGAGAAAGGCCTGAGCACCAAGGGCGGCCCGGGCGGTGTCGCGAATTCCGTCAATGCCGCGGTCGTCGCATCCATCGTCATCCTCATGCTGGTCAATGCCGGATTCACCGAGTTGTACACCCTACTGTTCCCGAGGACAACGCTCTGATGGCGTCACGGTATTACCCGCCCGGATTCCGGCCACTGCTCGACGCCGCGAACGCGACAGCGACACCCATCCAGCGACTGGGCCATATGGCCACCTTCTTTCTGCGCGCCCTCGCCGGTATTCCGGTGGTATTGCGGCACTACCGCAAAGAACTGCTGAAAATCCTGTCGAATGTGACGTGGGGAAACGGCTCGATCGTAGTGGGCGGCGGCACCGCCCAGGTCATTCTCGTCTTGGGCATCGCGGCCGGTGCGATCGTCGGTATCGAGGGCTACAGCGCGCTGAAATTGCTCGGCATGGGGCCGGCCACCGGCATGATCGCCTCCACGGCGGCCACCCGCGAACTAGCGCCGATCATGGCCTCCATCGCCTTCGCCGCCCAAGCGGGCTGCCGATTCACCGCACAATTGGGATCCATGCGCATCGCCGAGGAGATCGATGCGCTGGACTCCATTGCGATACGGCCGATTCCGTATCTGGTGACCACACGGCTACTGACCTCGGTGGTGGCAATGGTCCCGCTGTTCCTGGCCTGCCTGGCGGTGAACTATCTGACCGTGCAACTGTTCGTCGGCTTCGCGGGCGGACAATCCTTCGGCACCTACGACCACTATTTCCGCCTGGTGCTCAACGGCACGGATATCCTGTATTCCCTGGTGAAGGCCGTCGTCTTCGTGGTCATCACCACGACAATCCAGTGCTACTACGGCTATTACGCCGCGGGCGGCCCACAAGGCGTCGGTGTCGCGGCGGGGCGGGCCATGCGCGCGAGTATCACCGTGATGATTTCGGTGAATCTCTTGCTGACGCTGGCACTGTGGGGCTTCAATTCCGGCGCGAGGATCAGTGGATAGCAGATGTCGATCGCATTCGAGTCCGACCGCCTCTCCGGGCCCCAGCTGTTCCGGCGCGGGATCATCTTTCTGGTCATCGCGGCATTCGCCGTCGCCGTGCTGATCGCCAAGTCCGAGGGCATCTTTCAGAAAACCGTCCGGGTCACCGCCACCCTGGTCAATGTGGGCGATGGTCTGCCGCGGAAATCGGATGTGAAGTACCAGGGCATCGTGGTCGGCCTGGTCGATAGCGTGACCCCGTCCACCGATGGCGGACCGAACCAGGTTCACATCGATATGTTGCCGCGCTACGCATCCGGGATCCCGAATTCCGTGACCGCCCGGGTCGTCCCGAGCAACGTCTTCGCGGTGCCGTCGATTCAGCTGGTCTACAACGGCCCCGCAGCCCCGCTGGCCTCGGGCGCGCGGATTCCCGAAGACCAGAGCCTGGCCACCGTTCGACTGCAGACATCCTTGACCGCACTCAGCCGAATCGTCGCCGCCGCAGGACGTTCCGGCACCGACCCCACCCTCGGCATCCTGACCACCGTCGAGCGCGCCGTCAGCGGACGCGGTGCGGACGCGCTGCGGGCGGGCGCACAACTCGAGCGAATTGTGCAGGCGCTCAACGCCGCAATGGCCCCCGATGGAAGCGCGTCCACCCTCGCCACACTCACCGACGCGCTGGCCGGATTGCGGTCTTCGGCGCCGGAACTGCTCGGCGCGGTGCACGACGCGGTGGTGCCGATGCGTGCGGTCGCCCAGCGGCAGGCACGACTGGCCACCCTGCTGACCGGCGGACTGACCACGACCGGAACGCTCGCCACCGCATTGACGAACAACACCGACACACTCCTCGACGTCACCGGCAAAATGGGCCCCACCCTCGGGGTACTGGCCGACGGCGGACAGAACTTCGTCCAGATGACCGAATCCCTGCGCGCGGTTTCCACACGATTCGCACAAGTCTTCGATCCGGAAACGCAGAACTTGACCGCGAAGGTCATCGTCGAATTCACACCGCACCGGCAGTACACGCGCGCCGACTGCCCGCGCTACGGCGATCTTGCGGGCCCGAGTTGCGCTACTGCCCCCGTCGGCGGTGCGCCCCTCATCGGCCCCGATGCGGTGAAAAGCGAAGCCCCCACGTTGATCGGCGGCAATGTCGGCCGGGCCGGCAGCGCGCAGGAACTCGAACAACTCGCCGCGATCCTCGGTGGCCATCCCAACGCCGCCGCCGACCTCCTCCTCGGACCCTTGCTCCGGGGTAACGACGTGAACGTGACACCCGCCCCGGCAGAAGGGCCCCGATGAGCTACCGCAAACCACTGATCTGGCTGATCGTATTTCTGACCGTCTCGATCGTGCTGACCTGGACGGTGTACATCACCCTGCAACGCAGCGTGCCCGGCAGTACCCACCGCTACTCCGCCATATTCACCGATGTCTCCGGGCTGCGCTCCGGCGACGACGTGCGGATGGCGGGTGTGCGGGTCGGGCGAGTCGACGCGATCGATCTCGACGGCGCCGCGGCGAAGGTGACCTTCCAGGTCCAACGCGACCAAGTGTTGTACGGCAACACGATGGCCGCGGTCACCTATCAGAACCTCATCGGACAGCGCTATCTCGGCCTGTCGCTCGGTGACTTCGGCGATCCGCGAGTCCTCCCGCCGGGGGCGCGCATACCCGTGGAACACACCGAGCCCTCATTCGATCTTTCCAAGCTGCTCAACGGTTTCGAGCCGTTGTTCAGCGTGCTGCGGCCCGAGCAGGTGGACAACATCACCTCGGCGGTGATCCGGGCATTTCAAGGCGACGACGGGGCGGTGACCACACTGATCACCGAAACTTCCACGCTCGCACAATCTTTCGCCGGACCGGACCGGGTGCTCGGCCAGGTCATCGACAATCTGAGCGGCGTGCTCACCGACTTGGCGAAACAGACCGGCAACCTGCAGACCGTCATCGAGCAGACCAAGCGGATCTTCAACGGCCTGGCCCAACAGCGTGACGCGTTGTTCGCACAGATCGATTCGATCTCCACCGTCGTGCGCCGGACCGCCGACGTGGTACCGGGCGCGCAGCCCTCGCTGGCCGAATTCATCACGCGCCAACCGGGATTCGCCGCCCATCTGCTCGACAACAAGGACAAGTTCGCCTACCTGGGTTTCAACCTGCCGTTGCTGTTGAAGGCCATGTCCCGAATAGTGGACAGCGGCGCCTATCTCAACGCCTACATCTGCGATATCACGGTCAGCCTGGTGCCAGGAGCCGAGCAGGTGATCCCGCGGATTCTGGGGCTCGCGACGCCGAGTGGCCACGCCGAACATTCGGCGATCTGTCGATGAGGGCAATCATGTCGCGGCTGAAGCAGATCTGGGCGCGCGGGCGCGGGCGGCTGGAGACCCCGAACAAACTGCTGATCGGCGTCATCGCCGTGACGGTCCTCGTGATCGCCGTCGGCGCGACCGTATTCATCAAATCGCTGCACCTCGGCGAGACCACGTATCGGGCCAACTTCGCCCAAGCCGCCGGCATCGCCGTGGGCGATGGGGTGACCATCGCGGGGATTCCGGTCGGCACCGTCACCGACACCAGCCTCGACGGCGACCATGTCGTGGTAACCATGAAAATCGAGCGCGACGTAACGCTCGGCGCGGAGACCAAGGCCGCCATCAAACTGACCACACTGCTGGGATCGCGCTACCTCGAGCTGCGGCCCGCGGGTACGGGCGATATTCCCGGCCACACCATCGCGCTGTCGCATACGGAGGTCCCCTATGACCTGCAGACCGCGTTGCAGGCCGCCACCACTACCTTCGGCCAGATCGATGCGGACCGGATCGCGCAGTCGATGACGGCGCTGTCGAACCAACTGCGGGGCGCTCCGGCCCTGATGCCCGAGGTGCTGCAGAACGTCAATTCTCTCGCGACCGTTATCGCGCAGCGGCGCACCCAGATCGGCTCACTGCTCACCAGCACGAGTCAGGTGACGACGATGCTGCAGAACCAGCAGGCCGAGCTGGCATCGATGGTCACCCAGGGCCGTGATGTGCTGGGGCAGCTCATCTCTCGGCAGCTGGCCATCAAGGGACTGCTGGATGCCACGACGACGCTGGTACATCAACTCCAGCCGATCGTGGTGCAGGACCGGCCCGAGATCGATCAGCTGCTCACCAATCTGACCACGCTTACCCAGATGTTCGCCGGGCACGACGATCTGTTGCGCAACATTCTGCAGGTCCTGCCGGTGCCGTGGCGGCTGTTCGCCAATGCCACCGGAACCGGGCAGGAGATGGTGGGTAGCGCGACCGACGGCGCGTTCATCGACTCGTTCATGTGCGCCCTCAGCGCGCGCGCCGAACAACTGAATATGAAGCCGTACTACGAGGACTGCAAATGAATACAGCATCGCGCAGCGATTCCTCGAGGGGTGGCGATCGCGCGACGGGTGGGCGTACTGCACTGCGCGCGGTGAAGCTGGTTGTCATCTCCGTCGCCGCAGTACTCGCCGGATGCGCGAGCGGCCCGCTCGGCGGACCGGGCGACCAATCCCGCACGATCACCGCACATTTCGAGAATGCGAACGGGCTGTATACCGGCAATGCGGTGTCAGTGCTCGGTATGCGGATCGGCAAGGTTGTCAGCATTCAGGCACACGGGTCCTATGTCGAGGTCACGATGTCCATCGACAAGCCGACCAAGATTCCCGCCGACGTGCAGGCCGTCACGATATCGGATTCGGTACTCACCGATCGGCACGTGGAATTGACGCCGGTCTACCGGAACGGGCCGACGCTGCCCGACCATGCCGTACTCCCGATCGATCGCACCAAGACGCCAGTGGAGTTCGAGAGTTTGTTGTCCATGGCCGACAAACTGGCCAAATCTCTCGGCGGAGATGGTGCGGGCAATGGTCCCATCGCCGACCTGATGCAGGTCGGCTCGGCCATGACCGTCGGCAATGGGAACGCCATGCGCGACGCCCTGACCGAACTGTCCCGAGCGCTGCAGCTCAGCGGGGACGATGGCGCCGCGACCAAGGACGCGATCACCAAGGTGGTCACCAATCTCGACACCCTGACCACGATCGCCGCGCGCAACGATCAGACACTGCGCCAATTCGGCTCCGGGATCGGACAACTCAGCGACCTGCTCGCCGAATTGAATCTGGGCAAAGGCGATACGGGCGCGAAACTGAACGAAATCATCGTCGCGGTGGCCGATCTCCTGCAAAGGAACCAGCAGAACCTCACGACCCTGGCATCCGGCTCGAACACGATGACGAAATCCATGGCCGACTACAACGACAATCTTGCCGAATTCCTCGATGTATTCCCGCTGGTGACCGATAACGCCTACAACGCCATCGACCCCGACGTCGGCGCTCTGCGCGCGACCGTCGACCTGAACAGGTTGCTGCTGGATGGTCAGATGCTGAAAGAAGTCTGCAACCTACTCGGTCTGAAGCAGCTGGGCTGCGCCACCGGAACGAAAGCGGATATGGGACCGGATTTCGGAATCGCCGCAATGCTCGAAGCGATGGCGGGCCTACCGCCCGTCAAATAGAGGTGCTCGAAATATGACGATATTCGGACTCAAACGTGGCCTCGCGGGCGGCGCGCTCGCCTTGACCCTCTCGTGCACCGCGTGCTCGGTGCGCCTGGACAGCCTCCCCCTGCCCGCGCCCGGCGTCGACGGCGACAGCTATTCGCTGACCGCGACCTTCTCCAACGCGCTCAACCTGCCGATGAAGGCGAAGGTGAAATTGAACGGCGCCGATATCGGCGAGGTCGAATCGATGGTGGCGAAGGACTACACCGCGGTGGTGACGATGCGGATCAGATCGGGTGCGCTGCTGCCGGCCGGCACCACCGCCGAACTGCGATCGGCCACTCCCCTCGGCGATGTCTTCGTAGCATTGACGCCGCCGCCGCACCCGGATCCGAGCGCCGCGAATCTCGGCGACGGCGCGAGCATCCCGCTGCCGTCCACCGCCGCGGCGGCCACCATCGAAGAGGTGCTGACCAGGGCGGCGCTGCTGGTCAACGGCGGCGCCATCGCGAACGTCACCGAACTGGTGAACAACTTCGGCGCGGCGGTGGGCGGGCGCGGTGATCGCCTGGCCGAGCTGATCGCCCAGACCAGGCAGTTACTGGCCGGACTCGCGGCTCGGTCCGACCAGATCCGGGATGTCCTCGCGACGATGGGCACCCTGAGTTCCACTTTGGCGGCTCAGCAATCGGCTATCGCCGACGCCAGCGCGGCCGCCGGACCCGCGCTGCAGGTCATCGGCGACAACACCCAGAACCTGGTCGACCTCATTGGTCGTATCAATCAGATGGCACGACAGCTCGCCCAGTTCCCATCCATCAACGGCAGCAACAACCAGAGCCTGATAGCGAACGTCAACCTGCTGGCCCAGGACCTGAACAATGCGGCGGAAAGTCCGAAGGCGAATCTCGACACGCTCAACCTGATCCTCCCGATGATCCTCAAAGTCATCGACGCGCAGTCCTCGCACGTCTACGCCGATATCGTCCAACTGGCCATCGGCGCGGTACCGGACCCGAATTTTCCGGGCGATCCCGGTGCCCGAGTGCCGGACCAATCGGACTGGGCGAATTTCGTCGGATCGCTGGCATACACCCTCAACAGGTTGAATCAGCGACTGAACGGACCAGGCCGATGAACGCGGCGAACAATCGGGGCGGCCTGCTGGAACCTCCCGCACGGGCATTGGTATGGGCGACAAAACGACTGGTGCGATTCCGACTACTACTGTCCGGCGTCGGTCTCGTGCTGACGTTCCTCGCCGGTGGTGGCTATCTCCTGCTCGGCACGCTGCAGATCAACCCGCTCGAATCGCGATATCGGGTACGTGTCGAACTGGCGCAGTCCGGCGGGCTGCTGCCCGATCAGGACGTCACGCTGCGCGGCGTGCGCGTCGGGCGGGTGCAGTCGGTCGACGTGACAGGTGACAAGGTGCTCGTGGTCGCCGAGATCGACCAACGCACGAAAATACCTGCGACAGGCGGTGTTCGAGTCGCCGCCCTCTCGGCCGCGGGCGAACAGTTTCTGGACTTCCTGCCCTCGACCGACAGCGGCAGGTACCTATCGGACGGCGAGCTGATCACCGCGGAGCGGACCTCGACACCGACCACCATGGCCGAGGTACTGGGCGACCTCAATGGCACGCTGGCCCAGATCGATCCGGCCGAACTCCAGGCCATTATGGGCGAACTCGGCGTGAGTGCGGATGGTCCGAACAAGTTGGCGGCGATCCTCGACGGCGGCATGTTCATGATCTCGACGCTGGATTCCGTACTACCCCAAACGGTAAGCCTGCTACACAACAGCAAAACGGTGCTGACCACCCTCGGCGAGGCCGGCACCGTGCTCGGATCGACCGGACACAACCTATCCGAAACCATGAGCGGTGTCGCGGCCATGACCGGCGGATTCGGCACTCTCGTCGACAACACCCCCGGCCTGCTGACCACAGCGGACCAGATCATCGCCAACAATTCACAGACCATGGTTCAGCTGCTCGGCAACCTGGCGACGGTATCGCAGATGTCCTATCTGCACATCCCGGCCCTACAGGAATTCTTCTTCCCGCAGCAGCGGACCGGCTCGACCCTCGACGCCGTTTCCACCGCCATCCGCGACGGCGGCGTCTGGGCGCTGGCCAGCCCCTACCCGCGCTATGCCTGCGACTACAACGTGCCGCGACGGCCGGGAACCATACCCGACTTCCCGGAACCGTATCTGCATGCGCGCTGCCCGAATCCGGACCCATCGGTCCTGGTGCGCGGCGCGGCGAACGCACCGCGCCCGCCCGGCGACAACACCGCGACCACGCCCCCCGGCGTGGATCCACTCGCGACAGCGGACCCGACACCGGCCGGACCGTTCACAATTCCGACCCCCTACGGCGGTGCGAACGCGCCGCTGCCGATTCCGACCAAGTGAGCAGTTCGCTGTCGGAACCGGTGACGATCAGGAGAGCACATCATGCGAGAAACCACGACAGCGACGGCCGAACGCGACACCGCCGACCAGATAACCACCGAGCCGGACGATACTGCCGCATCTGTCGACGACGCCGAGCCGGAATCTCTTCCTGCGCAGGATCTTACGGACGATACGAAAACGACAGCACCTCGATGGCGTCGATGGCTGCCCCAGCGAGTCGATGCGCTCCTGCTGCTCATGGTGGTGGTCTCGACCGTCTTCGCGGCGATATTCGGCTGGAAGCTACACACCCACAACGACATCGACGCCGCCGGCGCGCAGGCGCTGGCGGCCGCCCAGCAATACGCGGTGACCCTGACCAGCATCGACTCCGACCATATCGATACCGGCTATGCGGCCGCCATGAACGGAGCGACCGGCGGCTTCAAGGATATGTACACCAAGTCCGCCGATCAGCTCAAACCCCTGTTGATTCAAGCCAAATCGGTCAGCAAGGGCCGGGTCGTCGCCGCGAGCGTCCAGTCCGCCTCGAAGAACCAGGTCGTGGTGATGCTGTTCGTCGACGCGGAAATCACCAATGTCACCAACCCGACGCCCCGCGTCGACCGCAACCGGATCCTGATGACCATGGATCGAGTCGGTGACCGCTGGCTGGCCAGCAAGGTGGATCTGCCCTAGACGGCCCTAGACGAGGTAGATCGCCAACACGCTCCCCCACAGCGAGATCAGCCACATATCGGTGCCGTGCGTAGCCACGCCGGGCCGGTGCGCACCTCCATGAAATGCCGAATGATGAAGCGCGCCTCGAGCAAGCCCATCGCCACGACCGCGATCGTGATCACGGTAGCGGGCTCGATACCAGCGCCGGTGCCCTCGGTGCCGAGCCACCACGACAGTATCGTGATCGCGCACAACAGGATTCCGACGTTGGTGATCCGAGCGGCAGTCCGGTTCATCACTCACCTCATCACATAGACCAGCGCGAAAATGGCGATCCAGAGCAGATCCACCATGTGCCAGGCATAGGTGAACTGCAGCGCGCGCTCGGCACGGTCCCCGCGTACTAGCCGATCGGCTATCCGGGCCAGGCTAGCTGATCGGCTAGCCTGCTAATAAGAGGAACAGAGCCGATCGGCTACCCTCATGTCGTGAGTTCCGCATCCGGTGTGCCGACCACCCCCGTCCCGGCCGGATATTCAGCCGCGCAGACCCGGACGATTGCCGCCGCGGTCGGATTGTTCGCCCGGCACGGTGTCAGCGGGACGTCGTTGCAGATGATCGCGAATGCCATCGGCGTCACCAAAGCGGCCGTCTACCACCAGTTCAAGTCGAAGGACGATATCGTTCTCGCCGTCGCCCGCATCGAACTCGCGCGGCTCGCCGCCGCGGCCGACGCCGCCGAGGCCGCAGGCGGGGAATCCCCGTCGGCGGCGCGAGAAGCACTGCTCACCCAGATGGTCGACCTCGCCGTCGAGCGACGTCACTGGGTCGGCGCGTTGCAGACCGATCCGGTGATGATCCGGTTCCTGGCCGACCACGAACCGTTCCAACGGCTCATGGACCACCTCTTCTCGGTGCTGGCCGGCGCGGATGCCGATGCCGACGCGCGGGTACCTGCGGCGATGTCGTGGGCGGCCATCGGCGGCGCCACGCTGCACCCGTTCGTCGTCGACCTCGACGACGAGGCGTTGCGCCGGCACCTCATGCCGCTGGCACGACGCCTGTTCCAGCTGCCCGACTGACAGAAAGACAGCGACCACATGGCATCACCGCGAAGGATCGGCGCGCCCGACGCCAAGAACCGCATCGTGCTGATGGACGCCGCGGAGCAACTGATGCTCGACGAGGGATACGCGGCCGTGACCTCGCGCAGCGTGGCCCGCAAAGCCGGGCTCAAGTACCAGCTCGTCCACTACTACTTCCGCACCATGGACGAGTTGCTGCTCGCGGTCTTCCAGCGCCGCGCCGAGGCGGGACTGCAACGGCAGGCCGAGGCGCTGGCGGGGCCAAATCCACTGCGGGCGTTATGGGAGTTCAACACCGAAGCGGCCGCAGTGGCGCTCACCATGGAATTCGCCGCGTTGGCCAACCATCGCAAGACAATTCGCGCCGCGATCGCCGAATACTCCACCCGATTCCGCGACGCCGAGATCGCGGCGCTGCGAACGTTGTTGCGGCGCTACGATATCGATACCGAGATGTGGCCGGGCCCCGTCGTCGCGGTCGCGATGGCGAGCATGTCGCGATTTCTGGTGCTCGAAGAGTCGCTCGGGGTGACCGGCGGCCACGCGGAAACGTTCGACTTCGTCGAGAAGCAGATCCGGCGCTTCGAGGGAACACCGGATGATCGCCCATCGGCGTAGGTCGCCACTCGGTCGACCCCGCGTGCTCACGACGCCGCGGCCGGCGCCGGCCACGAAAACGACTTTGCACATGCGGAATTCCTTTCAAGCACCGCACCGAATGTTGTGTCGCAAATTGACGTGCCCTCCCCTCCGTCGTCGACTTCCACACTCACACCGACTCGCAAAAGAGAGAATTTCTTCGTAGGAGAACAGGATCCAGGGATAAAACTTTCCTCCCCTGCTTTCTTGCATTCGGTGCCACACTGGCTGTCATGACTGGCGAAGTACATCGCAACGAGCAGCTGCGCCAGAGAGTCAACGCGGCAACGATTCCGAACGAGCCGATCAGCAGGTGAACCGCGTCGACGAGCTCGACGAGCTCACCGGATAGTGGCCGGTGGCGCCGCCCGAGGAGTATCTGTCTGGGCGGTGGCATCGAGCTCGATGCGGCGGAGATGGGTCGCCGTGGCATCGGATTCGTTGTTGGCGGTCAGCCGGTGGACGGCCAGCTCGAGGGTGGGCAGGATCTCGGTGATGTCGAGTGCGCCGTCGACGTAGCGGCCGATGAGCCCGTAACTGAGATTGGTCAGTATGCGGCCGAGATCGTCGGCGTAGCCGGGATCGGCACCGGCCAGGACAGCGCCCGCGGCGGGGAGAAGCGCGGCGAAGCCCTGGGCTTCGAGCCGTTGCCCGCCCGGCCCGGAGCGGGCGCGATGGTAAACCTCGAGCATCCGCGGATTGCGTTCCCACGGTTCGAATACACAGCGGAACAGCCGTATCAGCCCCTCCGACAGCGTCTCCGCTGGTGTCGGAGCGGCGAGGTCGGCGTAGCCGGCCCCTGCCATCCACTGTTCGATCGCGGCGACGATCAGTTCGTCCCTGGTGCCGAACAGCTTGTACACCGTGGCGAGCGATACCCGGGCGTCGCGCGCCACTTCCTGCAGATACAAGCCGTCGTATCCGCCGCGCTCCAGCGATTCCAGCACCACGGCGAGGATTCGCTGTGCAGTCTCCGATTCCTGCCCTGCGCCCACACTCCTAGAGTAATCTGATTACTGAGTAATCAGGTTACTCGATACATAACTCTCTCTGTTTGAGAGCAGCAGTTTCGGGAGTGAGATGGCTACGTTTGTTCTGGTACACGGCGGTGGGCACGGCGGGTGGTGCTATCGGCCGGTAACCCGGTTGCTGCGCGCGGCGGGCCACGAGGTGTACGCCCCGACCCTGTCGGGGCTGGCCGAGCGCGCGCACCTCCGCCTCGCGGATATCGGTTTGGACACCCACCTTCAGGATGTGGCGTCGCTGCTGCATTACGAGGACCTGCGGGATGTGATCCTGGTCGGGCACAGCTACGGGGGCATGGTCATCACGGGTGCCGCGGACCTGGCCATCGACCGGGTCGGCCGCCTGGTGTATCTGGACGCCGCCAATCCGGTCAACGGCCAGTCCCTGGTCGATGTCGCGGGTCCGATCATCGAGGCGACCCGGCCGCTCGGTGAGATCGTCGATGGGGTCGAACTGGTCCTGCTCCCGACCGAGGACGCGGGCCTTTTCTACGGGGTCACCGATGCCACGGACCTGACATGGATGCAGGCGCGGCTGACCAGCCACCCGTGGCGGTGCTTCGAGGACAAGCTCGATCTGCGCAACGAGGACGCCCTGTCGGCACTGCCGCAGTACCACATCGTCTGCACCTCGACGCTGACCACGCGTGACCCGGCCCTGATCGAGGACGCCCGGGCAGCCGGACGCCTGTGGGCCATCGACACCGGACACGATCTGATGATCACCGAGCCGCAAGCGGTGGCCGACGCGTTATTGGAGATCGCGACCAGTTGAACTACCGGTTCAAGCTCGTCGCGCAACGACCTTGCGTTCCACCACACCGAAGAAGAAGTCACTGGCCTTACCGAGCATTGCCAGCAGCACGATCGCCAGCAGCATCACATCGGTGCGCCCGGTGTTCTGACTATCGATGAGCAGGAACCCGAGCCCCTTCGACGACGCGATGAGTTCGGCCGCAACCAGAAACAGCCAGCCGTTGACCAAGCCGAGGCGTAACCCGTTCAGCACGGCCGGCGCGGACGCCGGAAACATGATCCGGACGAGCAGCGCCGGGCCACGCAATCCGTAGGCCCGGCCGACCTCGATCAAATGCGGATCGACGTGGGACAGCGCCGAAGCCGTCGTCGTATAGACCGGGAAGAACGCACCGATCGCGACGAGCACGATCTTCGGTTGCTCGCCGATCCCGAGCCACAGCAGCAGTAGCGGCACCCACGCCAACGACGGCACCGTACGAAAGGCCTCGACCGTCGGAGCCAAAACATTGCGGACCGTGCCGGAGATGCCGACCAATGCACCGAGCCCGAGTGCGACGGTGGCGCCGACCACGTATCCGATGATCTCGCGCTGCACGCTGATCGCCAGATGACTCCAGAGTTCCCCGCGCCCGGTCAGCTCACCGACCGCGGCGGCGACATCCGCGGGCGGTGGGAGCTGACTCGGGGAGTACATCCCGGTCGAGGTGACGAACTGCCACAATCCGAGCAGCACCAGCGGCAATGCCAGACCGAGCGCCGCCCGCTTCCACCCGGGATTCGGAATCGAGCGGGCCGGATCGCGGCTCGTGATGTCCTGCTGCGGACCAGCGGTCATCGTGCGCCCTGCGCGGCGAACTTCGGTTCGATCAGGGAATCGAGTGCGGTCCGCGCGGCACTCTCCGAACGCACGCTGCCGTCGGCCGCGATAATGGGCACGACCCGATCGAGCACGGCCCGCTGGGCTTCGCCAGGTACCGGATCAACCGTCAATACGGTCCGCTCGAGCTCTTCGGCGGCAACGGCCGTGGAAATCTTCGCCTCCCTGGCCAGCAGGGCGGCGAGTTCCTCGGGATGCTGCCCAGCCCAGGTCCTGGCCTGCGCGTAAGCGTCGAGGACGGCCTGCACCAGATCCGGATGGTCGGCAATGAAGTCTTCGCGGGCATTGAGCACGCCGTAGGTCAAGAAATCCGGGTTCCGGTACAGCAGGCGGGCCCCGTCCTCTTGACGCGCCTGCGCGAGGTACGGGTCCAGACCGGCCCACGCATCCACATCGCCGCGTTCCAGCGCCGTCTTCCCGTCGGCATGCTGCAGATTGACAACCTCCACGTCCTTGCCGGACAGCCCCGCGGCGGCGAGTGCCTGCAGCAGGAAGAAGTAGGCGTCGGTGCCCTTCGTCGCGGCAATCTTCTTGCCCCGCAACTGAGTCGGATCGCTGATCGCGGAATTTCCCGGCACCACCAGCGCGACCCACTCGGGCTTGCTGTAGATGCCGACAGCCTTGATCGGAGTGCCGTTGGCGCGCGCGAGCAGGGCCGCGGAACCGGCGGTCGATCCGAGGTCGATCGCTTTCGCGCGCAGGTTCTCATTGGCCTTGTTACTGCCCGCCGACTGCACCCAGGTCGTCGTAATTCCCTTGTTCTCCAGCAGCCGTTGATCGCGGACGACAAGGCTCAACGGGTTGTAATAGGCGTAGTCCAAATGGATCTCGCGGGCGCCCGACCCGCCGGACCCCTCGCCCGCTACGCACCCTGATACGGCGGCGGCCAGCACGACGACCATGGCGGTCAGCGCGGTGCGGAATTTCATCGAATGTGCTCCTTGATGGCGCTGCGGCTGGGCACCCCGAGCCGGTCGAGCAGGATGGCGCGAAGTTCGACCAGTCGCTGGTCGGATCGTTCGCGAGGACGGGTCTCCGATACATCGATCACTGTCCCGACGGTGGAACCCTGCTGTTCGAGCCCGGCAGACTCGAGCAGGACGACGCGGTCGGCGAGCACCAGTGCCTCATCGATGTCGTGGGTGACGAGCACGACCGTCGTTCCGACATCGCGTTGCACCTGCTCCAGCAGGTTCTGCATGCGCAGCCGAGTCAGTGCGTCGAGTGCGGCGAACGGCTCGTCCAGCAGTAGTACGCCAGGTCGGCGGACGAGGGCACGGGCCAATGCGGCGCGCTGCGCCATACCGCCGGATATCTGGCGCGGCCGATGCTTCTCGAAACCGCGCAGACCGACGACCTCGAGCCAATGCCGCACCGCCGCTTTACCTTCCGCCCGTGTGATCCCCACCGGCAACCCCAAGGCCACATTGCCGGACACGTCCCGCCACGGCAGCAGGCGCGGCTCCTGGAAAACTACGGCGCACCGTGGGTCAATACCGGCGACGCCGAGTCCGTCGACGCGCACCTCGCCGCTGGTCGGTTGCTCCAAACCGGCGATGACTCGCAGCAACGTCGATTTACCACTACCGGAAGCGCCGACCACCGCGACGATCTCGCCCGGTTCGATATCGAGGTCGATCTCGCGCAACACCGCCGTGGCACCGAACGCAAGGCTCAGTCCGCGTATCGAGATCGCCGCGGGACTGAGGATGGTCGAGGTCACCGTTGCACGTTAGGAACCCGCCACGGTCACCGCCAGCATTAGAAAACCGGTGATCGAAATGTCCGTATACCGAATCCGGTCCCGGTTTCGAGATGGCTTGGCGCAGAGTAGCGTTCTCACTTCTGGCAAACTTGAACTCCATATCGGCAAGCCGGATTAGCTCAGCACAAAGGACGGGTCAGGCGTGGACACCGGATGGCGATGATTCCATGGAGCCCCCTCGCGGGCGGCTGGCTGACCGGAAAGTACCGGCGGGGCGAACAGGCGCCTGCGGGGTCGCGTTTCGACCCGAACAGTCCGTTCATGCAGGGCAGATTCAGCCACGCGGACGAACTCGCCGCCCCAGTCCGCTTCGATGCCGTAGAGGCTCTGCGCGGCATCGCCGACCAGGCCGGTATCTCCCTGACCGCATTGGCCCTCGCTTTCGTCGGCAGCCATCCCGCCGTCACCTCGACCCTGGTCGGGCCACGCACCATGCGGCATCTGGACGACGCGCTCGCGTCGGCGGAGGTCCGTCTCGACAATGATGTGCTCGACGCCATCGACAAGATCGTCCCGCCCGGCACCGACATGCCAGGCATCGACCACTTCATCGAGTACCCGGCGCTGCGGCCGGAGTCCCGGCGGCGCCCGCATCGAGAATCATGAAGCCGAACCGCCACCGGACCCACCATCCCGGTGCGCGTCCGTTGGGGCGGAACCATCGGCCGCTTGTGCGAGAATCTACAACGATCAGCAGCCCGAATGGACTCCGGGTCGGGCGGGCGTCGAATCGGCCGGCGGGCCTGCGCCAACCGAGCGTCGTGTAGATATTTTCAGTGCAGTAACTTTCGAGCACCGCCGGTCGATGAGACCCGAGCCGCCGCGCGCCTGCTGACGGCGCGGCTGGTCATTAACAGTATCCTCATAATCGGTGCCACTCGCGGACACCGATAGGAGCTGCACATGACCGATCTCGCTGACCACATGTCCGAGCACGGGCCCACATCCGACCGGATGATGGCCCGCGCGCATACGGCCAGATTGGTCCGTGCGGCGCGAAGCCACCAGGTAATCGTGAGCGCCAGCGAGATTTTCGCGGCACGCGGCTACCACGGGACCAGTATGGATGAGATCTCGCGGCAATCAGGTCTCAGCAAACCGAGTCTGTACCAGTACTTTCCGAGCAAACTGGAGCTGTATCTGGCTGTGCTGCAACAGCATCTGGACAGACTGGTGTCCACTGTCCAGGACGCCTTGCATTTGACGACCGACAATCACGGGCGACTGTCGGCGGCGGTGCACGCCTATTTCGACTTCATCGACAATGATGCCGACGGGTTCCGTCTCATCTTCGAGTCGGATGTGCCGACCGAGCCGTCCGTGCAGTGGCGGATAGGGCAGGCCAACGCGGCCTGCGTCGGCGCCGTGCACGATCTGCTCATCCGAGACTCCGGCCTGGGCCCGGAGCGCGCCTGGGCCCTGGCGGTCGGACTTGTCGGCGCCAGCCAGTTCACCGCGCGCTACTGGCTGAACGCCGACCGTCCCTTACCGAAAGAACAGGCCGTCGAAACCACCGTCTCCCTCTGCTGGGGCGGTCTGTCGCATCTGCCGCTGCGGGCGGTTTCCCGCTCACCGGGAAGACGCGATTGAAACAGTTACGGGTCGAATTACGTTGTGCCGGTGTTCAGAGCACGGCTGGGGGTTCGCACGCGGATTCTGGCGATCGCGCTCATCCGAGCCTGTGTCTGCTCGTGGTCGGCGCGGCTACAGCCACGCGCATGCCGCTCCTTCGCCGCCGTCGACTTCTTCGAACGCCGCGCACTACCCTTCAACGTCGCCGTCAACTGCTTCGACAACGCACCCATCTACACCATCGACGAAGTCCGCCACGCCCTCGACCTCGACCCCCACATCCCCGTCCTACTCTGCGACGCCCGCGACCGCACCTCCACCAAAGAAGTCCTACTCAACCTCGTACAACACCTCATCGAACAGGCCGGACAGCCGCGAGTCGCCACGTGAGTCGCAGGGCTTATGTCACCTGATCACGGGCGATGTGCGGTGTCGTACCACCGGTGCGGAGTCGACCAATCCCAGTGGTCCGCGGTGAGCGGCTCACCTGGCTTGTTACGCGTCCACTCGACATAGCTCCAGTGCGAACCACCCACGCACGCACCGTAAATGAGCAGCCCACGAATCAGGTGTCGCCACAACGCACGGATCGCATTGTGGCGCGGGATTCGCTTGTGTCGCAGCATCGCGACCTCCAGTGTCAGCGGGCGTCAGCCCAGTTCAGTAATTGTGATAGCACATCAGCGGCGCATTCGGTGCGGAATCGCTGCTGATCCGGGCCGCGGTCATAGGACAGTGTGATCCCGATCATCTGTCGATGTCGGCCGTCTCCCACTCACCGGAAGAGGCACGGGATGCCGAGGCGCATAACCTCTCTGCGGCACATGGCGCGCCAATTCCGTGGCGTCGTCGTGCCTGCCCGCCCGCGCCGACTGATCGGCCAGAATCTCCACCTGCAGTCTGGCCAACTGCGAAATCGACTGACTCAGCATGCGGGCCAGGCGCAGTGAATCGGGTTCGTCCAGCGCGCCGTCGTCGACATAGCCGGTCATCAGCCGCAGCATCTCCACATCGGAGGCGGTGAACTCCACGGCGCTCGCATCGACCGGTGGATAGCCGAGCGCGCGCCAATATCGTCGCGGTGCAGCGGCACCCCGGCGGCGGCAGCGGCGGCCCCGGCGGTGTAAGTCCGCGGTTCCCCGAAGACCGATGGGACCGACACCACGTCGCCAAGGCCCTCGCTCGGTGCGGTCATGACGACCTCGCCTTTCTACGGTGGACGCAACATATCATCGCGCGCCACTCCCGCATGGATACGTGCCTGCCACCGAACGCCGACCAGGGCCACAAGCTTGCGTCCCGCCGCTTAAGAGTATACTTTTCTCTTTCGATGAGGCCGCTCCGTTGCGGCCGTGGAGGTGAACAGTATGGATGTCGCCGATCTCGCCCTGGCACTGATCCGACTCGTCATAGGCGCGACCATGATCGCCCACGGCACCAACCACTGGTTCGGCGGCGGCCGCATCCCCGGCACCGCCCGCTGGTTCACCGGCCTCGGACTACGCAACGGCACACTCCACGCCTGGCTCAGCGTCATCACCGAAATCAGCGCAGGCACACTACTGATCCTCGGACTCCTCACCCCACTGGCCTGCGCAGCCGTCATCTCCGTCATGCTCGTCGCCGGACTACTCGCCCACCGCCCCAACGGATTCTTCGTCTTCAAAGAAGGCTACGAATACGTCCTCGTCCTCGCCGCCACCACACTCGCCCTCGCCGCCCTCGGACCCGGACGACTCTCCCTCGACCACGCCACCGACATCACCATCCACGGCTGGACCGGCGCCGCAATCGCCCTCGGCGTCGCCGCCGTATCAACCACCGGACTGCTCGCACTCTACTGGCGACCACAGCCCAAAGAGCCTGCGGCGTAGGCATATTCGTTGCGCTGTCGCGAGCAGCGGAGCACGTCACCATGCTGCCTGCGTGGCCGTGCCGCCCCACACGGCACGGCCACGCTGGACCGAGGTTGTGGCACGAATGCCCTAGTCGAAGGTGACGACTACTTTTTCGGCTGCGCCTGGGGTGAGGGTGAGGTCGAAGGCGTGTTCGATGTCGGTGAAGGGGATGCGGTGGCTGATGAGTTGGCCGAATCGGTCGGCGTGTTGAGCGTTCTCGATGAGCAGGTATTCGGTCATCGCGCCCCATTCGCCACCGCAGCCGATGATCCCCGACGGCGCGTCCTGCGGGTTGACCACCACATGATCACCGACCGCCAGTCCGGTTACGTCGGCGCCGACGGCGACGACTTCACCGGCGGGTTCGTGCCCGAGCACGACCGCCACCAGCTGATCCGGGGACGCGGCGGCGGCGCGTGCCACCGGGTTGGCCGCCATCGCGGGTATGCCACCCATATTGATGAAGGTCACGTCGGTGCCGCAGATCCCACACGCCCGGATCCGCACCAGCGCATCCCCGGGCCCGGGCACCGGCCGCTCGATTTCGACCACCTCGACCTTGCCGACGGCACCGGTCCGAACCGATTTCATCGTCGCCATCCTCAGCCTCGCCTTCTCCCGAGGAACGTCAGACACGCTCTGCCACAGGCTCTGCCACGGGCTCTGCCACGTCGACCGACTGCTCTGCGGAGAGGGCTCGCCGCACCGGGATGGTAGCCGCGATCACCGCCGCGACCAGCGCGACAGCACAGCCGATCAACAGACTCGTACGGAACCCGTTCTCGGTCGGGATGGCGTGCCCGCCCACGCTCATGCTCATCTGCGCCAGCACAACACCGATCACCGCCGCCGAGATCGAGGTCCCCACCGACCGCATCAACGTGTTGAAACTATTGGCCGACGCCGTCTCCGACAGCGGCACCGCACCCATGATCAGTGTGGGCATCGCGCCATAGGCCAACGCGACACCACCGTTGACGACACACAGCGCGATCAGCAGACCCCACGTCGTCCCCATCAACACCGTCGTCGCGCCGTAACCCAGCGCGATCACCAACGCACCCGCGATCAGGGTGACCTTCGGACCACGCACCGCCGAGAGCCGAGCACCCACCGGCGAGAGCAGCATCATCATCAAACCCGCCGGAGCCATCCACAACCCCATCTGCAACATCGACTGCCCCAGGCCATATCCGGTCGACCTCGGCGCCTGCAGCAACTGCGGCACCGTCAGCATCGCCGCATACATCGCCACACCCACAACCATCGACGCGACATTCGTCAGCAACACCGGAGGCCGCGCCGTCACCCGCAGATCCACCAACGGATCAACAATCCGCAACTCCCACCAACCCCACACCAGCAGCAACACCACCGCCGCCGCGAACAACCCCACAATCGTGCCACTACCCCAACCCCACGCCGCACCCTTGGACACCCCCAGCAGCAAACACACCAACCCCGCACCCAACCCGAACGCACCAACAACATCGAAACCACCCGACGCCTTGACCGGCGAATCCGGCACCACCACCCAGATCGCCACCGCGATCAACCCACACAACACCGCGGTCCCCCAGAACAACACCCGCCAATTCGAATACTCCGCCACCGCCGAGGACACCGGCAACCCCAACGCCGCCCCGATCCCCAACGACGCACTCAACAACGCCACCGCCGAACCCAACCGCCGCGCCGGCAACACATCACGCATCAAACTGATCCCGATCGGCACGATCCCCACACCCATACCCTGCAAACCACGACCGACGATCATCGGCAACACCGACGACGACACCGCACACACCACCGACCCCACCATCAACGGCACCGTCGACAACAACAACACCCGCCGCTTGCCATACAAATCACCCAACCGCCCCGCCACCGGCGTCGCCACCGACGCCACCAGCAACGTCACCGTCACCACCCACGACGCATTCGACGGCGTCGTATGCAACAACTGCGGAAACTGCGCGATCAACGGAATCACCACCGTCTGCATGACCGCCGCGATAATCCCCGCGAACGCCAACACCCCCACGACCTGCCCCGCCTTCGCGGAATCCGACTTCTCCACACCGACCTCCTAGCCCTCACAAGATCCGATATGCATAATGCAATTAGATTGCAGTATGCACACAGAATGCACGGTGCACAAAATGTGTGTGATGCATTTCTCTTGGAGATCGGCACCGAACGGCGCTGTGACGCCGCCGGGGCGACGGAAGGACAACATGGACAAGCCAACAGACCAGATCGAATTCGAGTCCATGCTGTTGGGCCGTCACACGCTGCACGCGCACTACACGCGCGAGTCCGACCTGCTGGACCGCAGCGCGTACCTGCTGCTCAGCCGGCTCAGCATCGAAGGCCCGATGTCCATCGGACAGCTGTGCGACGCCTTCGGCCTGAACTGCTCGACACTCAACCGGCAGACCAGCGCGCTGCGGCGCGCAGGGTTCGTCGAACGCATTCTCGACCCCGACGGCGGCCTGGCCCGCAAATTCCGGATCACCGCGAAGGGCAGACACGCATTCGACACCGATCGAGCGGTCAGGGTCAGCGGCCTCGACGATGTCGTGCGCGATTGGTCACCCGAGGATCTCGTCGCTTTCGCGGGCTATCTGCGCCGCCTCAATCACGAAATCGAGCACCGCCGGGGCCAGATCTGGCCCCGGCCCGAGTCCGAGGCCATCATGATCCGCTGATCCGCGAAAACTGTTCCCGGCGTGGGTATCACTCGAAGGTGATGGCCCGCTCCGGACACGCCAGCACACCTTCACGGGCATCATCCTCGTGACCCGCCGGAACCTCACCGGCGTAGGGCAGGGCGTAACCGCTGTCATCGAGTTCGAACATCTCCGGAGCCGCGGCCGCACACCGTGCGTGTCCGGAACACTTCGTCGTGTCAATGGTGATCTTCATCGGACAGCTCCATTCTCGAGGGTGGTGGTATCGGCGAGATCCATCGGCCCGCCATGGGCGACGGCCAGCAATGCCGACAGGTCCAGGCCCATTTCGGCCGCCATTTCCTGGCACGCCGCGAGGTCTTTGCGCAGAAACGGCGTGACGGTGGCGGTATAGCGATCGGGCCCGCCGAGGGCGGCGATATGCCGACCCGCGTTGCTCCCGCCGCCGCTGACCGAGAGGGCCTCGAGCAGCGCGCTATCGTCGATCCCCAGGGCGCGGCCCGCCTCCAGACCTCGCAATGTCACCTGCCCGATCGTGGCGAACAGCAGGTTGTTGAGCAGCTTCACCAGCATCCCCGAACCGCGCGCGCCCGTAGTGATGATGTGCTCGGCATAGGCGCCGACGACTTGACGCGCCGTGGCCACCTGCTCGGGCTCACCGCCCAGATAGATGACAAGGCGTCCGGCGCGGGCCGCATCCGCGGTTCCGCTGAATGCGCCGTCCACTACCGCGGCCTTGCCTGTGGGCGAGAACTGGTCCAGGCGGCTCAGCGTCGCGGGTGTGCCCGTGGTGTGCGACAGGAGTACCGTGCGCTCGCCCATCGCGCCGACGACCTCGGGCAGCACCGCTAACACCTGGGCGTCACTGAAGAGGCAGTTGACGACGACATCGACATCGGCGATATCGCGGACCGCTGGGACGAGTTGCGCACCGGCGGCCGAGAGCCGGTCACCGACCTCGGCCCGCCGGGTATACAGGCGAACCCGGTGCCCGGCCGCCAGCAAACGTTCCACCATTGGCTCGCCGACCCGCCCGGCGCCGACGAATCCGATCGTTGCGAGAGTACTCACGGCTTCTTCGTCGCCCCCGCGTCGATCAGATCCTCCGCCGCCGAGCGCAGAGCGCGCAGCCGCGTCTCGTGGAATTCGCGGGCGGCCTGGTCGGCGTCACCGAATGCGGCCAGGCGTGCCTCGGTCTCGGTGATCTCCTGCTGGAGCCGGCCGTATGCCTCCTCGCGGGTCAGCAGGTCCAGGTCGGTCCAGTCCGACCGCTCGGACTCCGGACGGCTGCTCATGCGGGAAAGTTGTAGAGTCGGCGGGTGTTGAGCTCCACGATCTTGTGGACCTCGTCGTCGGGCACCTCGGCCAGCACCTCCGCCGCGTAGGCAGCGCTCTTGGGCCAGTACGAGTCGGAGTGCGGGTAGTCACACTCCCAGGTGATCTTGTCGACGCCGATGTGGTGACGCACCTCGACGCCGAACCGGTCATCGATGAAGCAGCCGTGGAAATGCTTGTGGAACAACTCCGAGGGCCGCACGTCCTGGTTGACGTTCTGGTAGAACCGGTGCCGCTCCCAGGTGCCGTCCATCCGCTCCAGCAGATACGGCATCCAGCCGATCCCGCCCTCGGACAAACCCACCTTGAGCTTGGGGTGCTTGTGCAACACCGGCGAGAACAGCAGATCGGCGGTGGCGAACATCGAGTTGCACCCGAACAGCGAGATCGTCACCGCGAACGGCGCATCGTCCGAGGTCTTCGGCGGCTTGCCCGAGGTACCGAAGTGCAGGCACAGCGGCATATCGGTTTCTTCGGCAGCGGAGAAGACCGGATCCCAGTCGGCGCTGTAGTACGACGGCAGCCCGAGCGGCGCCGGGTTCTCCGGGAACGAGATCGCCTTCGCACCCTTGGCCGCGGTCCGGTGGATCTCGGCGACACTGGCCGGCACGTCCCACAGCGGCAGGATGATCAGCGGAATGAGCCGGTCGGGCGCCGCCGCGCACCATTCATCGAGGACGAAGTCGTTCCACGCCTGTACGCACAGCAGGGCGAGTTCGCGGTCCTGCCCCTCCAGGAAGATCGTGCCCGCGAAGCGCGGGAACGACGGGAAGCACAACGCGCCCCACACACCGTCGAGGTCCATATCGCGCAACCGGGCCTTCGGGTCGTAGCAACCCGGAATCATCTCGTCGTAGCGCGTCGGCTCCATGCCGAATTCCTCGGGCTTCTTACCTGCCACGGCGTTCAGGCCGATGTAGGGATAGATCCGGCCTTCGTAGCTCCACACCTCCGCCGGAAGTTGGCTGCCTTCGCGTGGCTGCTCCACGATGCGCGGACCCGCCTCCCGGTACTTCGCCGGCAACCGGTCCAACCACAGCCGCGGGGGCTCGATCAGGTGGTCATCGGTCGACAGCAACTTCATCCATGGCTGTAATGGCATCGCCGCGCTCCCTCGTCATGATCTCGGCGCCCCGGTCGAACGGCACCGGAACGCGCTGCTGCAGCACCCGCAACGCACGGGGCGCTTCAGTCGCGAACCCAGCTGTGCGCTGGCACACAAAACACTATCTCACTCACAAGATTGTGTACACCTGATTCCGTCCCACACAGCGGGAAATCAGCTCAGATACCTGGCATCAACGCTACTTTACGATTATTAGGGCTACCCTTTTATACAGCTGGCTCACTGGGTTCGGATCTATCGGATGCGGTGACCACCAACGAGTCGACGGAAGGAGACCCACGATGGGTCGAGTGCAGGACAAGGTCGTCTTCATTACCGGGGCAGCGCGCGGACAGGGTCGCGCACATGCGCTGCGCCTCGCCGAAGAGGGCGCCGACATCATCGCCGTCGACATCTGCGCGGATATCGCCACCAATGCCTATCCGCTGGCCAGTCGGCAGGACCTCGACGAAACCGTGCGCCTGGTCGAGAAGCTCGGCCGCCGCATCGTCGCCCGGCAAGCCGACGTGCGCGATCCAGCGGCACTGAAGGCCGCCGTGGCCGAGGGCGTCGCCGAACTCGGCCGGCTCGACGCCGTGGTCGCCCAGGCCGGCATCGCCCCGCTCGGACCCCAGCAGGGCATCCAGGCCTTCATCGACGCCATCACCGTCGATTTCAACGGCGTCGTGCACGCGGTCGAGGCCGCACTCCCGTACCTGCCCGACGGCGGCTCGATCGTCGCGACCGGATCCATCGCCGCACTGATCCCGGCCAGCGTCGACAACCCGGCCAATGGACCCGGCGGTCTGGGTTACTCCTTCGCCAAGCGCAGTGTCGCCGCCTTCATCCATGACCTCGCGACAGTCCTCAACTCCCGGCGGATCCGGGTCAATGCCGTCCACCCGACGAACGTCAACACCGACATGCTCAACAGCGGCATCATGTACCGCTCGTTCCGGCCCGACCTCGAGAACCCGACCCGCGAGGATGCGCTGGAATCCTTCCCCGCGACCACCGGATTCGGTAACCCGTACGTCGAACCGGAGGACGTCGCCGACACCGTGCTGTTCCTCGTCTCCGATGAATCCCGCTACGTCACCGGCATGCAGATGCGTGTCGACGCCGGCGGCTACGTCAAGAAGCGCCCCCAGCTGCCGACATTCTGACCGCAACGTATCGTCGTCGACGGTGACGCGCACAGTGCGATCGTGGGTTCGGCCGACGCCCTGGCGAAATTCCTTGGTGCCCGACAGATACGAACCGTAGAACGCGAGACGAGCGTCGAATATCGTGTCCAGCGTGGACAATTCGTCCTTCGATGCGACATAGACCGGCGGCGGCCCCAATTCGGCGAACAGCACCGCGAAACACCGGCCCACGGTGGGCGAGTCCGCGTTGGCGAGGTGGATGACCTCGGCCGCCACACCGTCCAGCGACAGGGCGACGGCCTGACCGACGACCCGATCCACCGGAACGAAGTATTTCGCTAGTTGAACGCGAATTCGATTCGGATACGGTGATTTACGCCTGATAGGACAGTATTAGGGCCAGCCGAGATCGGGTGCGCGTCCGGTCAAGCCGTACAGACACTGCGCGCCAAGGGTTTTCGCCGCATCGATAGCAGCGTAGATCTGCTGGGGATCGCCGGCGGACGCACTGCCGAGCGCACCCGAGAGTGCGTCGACCCGCACCCCACTCCGTCGGCACACTTCGGCGACGATGTCAGCGCCCTCGGCTTGTACCCGGCGGGCGGGAATGGACGTGCGAAACGCGCCCAAACCCGCCACCGCACCGATCGACGCCGCCACCGATATCGATGGAAAACACAAGGCGCTAATGGCGACTCGGGGGTGCAACGGCAACCGAGCTCACCCCGCCCGCATGTCGAGAACGACCTTTCCGGTGGTGCGGCGTTCGGCCACGGCGGTCAGCGCGGCCGCGACGTCGTCCAGGGCATGGACGTCAGAGACGAGCGGGCGCATCCCTTCCCGGACCAACTGGGCGAGTGCGCGGTCACCGGCTGCCACCACCTCCGGCACGTACTGACGCAACATCCGTATCTCGAATCCTCGGACGATCGCCTCCTTCAGTAGTACGAGGTTGAGCGGGATGCGTGGAATCTTTCCGTCCGCGTAGCCCACCGTGACGAACCGGCCACCCCGCCGTACCGCACGCAGCGCGGCCTCCGAGTAGTCGCCGCCCACCGGATCGATGATGAGGTGGACGCCCTCGCCGCCGGTCAGCTCGCGGATCCGGGTCTTCAAATCCTCACGGACATAGTCGATCCCGCCTTCGGCACCGAGCTTCTGCGCCACGACCAGGCGGTCCGGGCTGGAGGCGGCCGCGATGACCCGCATCCCCAATCGCGTCGCGACGTCGACTGTGGCCGTGCCGACCCCACCCGCGGCGCCGAGCACCGCCACCCACTCCCCCGCGCTGCCCTGTCCGATGGTGACCAGTGCGTGGTATGCCGTGGCGTAGGTGACATGGAACGCGGCGGCGTGGATCATGTCGAGACCGTCGGGAATCTCGCGCAGCGCGGTGACGGGCACCACGACCTGCTCGGCGAACGCACCGGCGAGCACCGCACCGGCCACGGCCGAGCCGACCGGCGGGCCCGTCACCCCGGGGCCGAGTGCGGCGATGACACCGGCGAACTCACTGCCCGGGGTGAACGGCAGCGGCGCCGAAACCTGATATTGGTTCGCCGCGATCAGCACGTCCGGGAAGTTGACCGCCGCGGCGTGCACGCGGACCAGCACTTCGCCGGGACCGGGTTCGGGGTCGTCGAGCTCGACGACCGAAAGTCCGCTCGGCGGACCATATTCCGTACAGCGTGCGGCCTTCACCGCGACCTCCTCACATCCGGCATCGCCGGGTCACGCGGCAGGCCGAGTACCTGCTCGGCAATCGTGTTGCGCTGAATTTCCGCGGTGCCCGCCCCGATAGTCGAGGCCCGAGTGCGCAGGAATCCCCATACCCAGCGGCCACGCTGGACGGCGTGCGGATCGCGCCGACCGAGGATGCCGTAGCAGCCGAGCAGATCGAGGGCGAACTCGTGCAGGTCCTGTTCGAAGGTCACGATGAACAACCGCGATGTCGACGACGCGGGCCCCGGCTCACCCTTGGCCATGATGTCGGCGATCGTCCGCATACCGGTCAGGCGCATGATCCACACCCGCATTTCGAAATCCGCGAGCCGATCGCGCACCAGCGGATCCGCGGTCGCCCCGCGCTCGTGCGCCAATTCGATCAGCTCGTCGAGCACGCGCCGGTACAGCGCGGCCTGATTCATCGCCCCGGCCGCGCGCTCGTGGCCCAGGCTCGTACGCACCAGCGGCCAGCCGCCGTTCTCCGCGCCGATCCGGTTGGCGACCGGCACCCGCACATCGTTGAAGAAGATCTCGCAGAAGTGCGCGTCCCCGGTCAGATCGCGCAGCGGCCGCACGGTCACGCCAGGGGCGTGCACGTCGATCAGCAGATAACTGATCCCGTCCTGCCGTGATCCGGGCGGACCGGTGCGGACCAGGGTGAAGATGATGTCGGCGATATCGGCCGCGCTGTTCCACACCTTCTGCCCGTTGACGATGTACTCGGCGTTCGGGGAGTCGGGATCGCCACCCTCGCGTCGCGCCGAGGTGCGCAACGCCGGGAGATCCGATCCCGCGCCCGGCTCGGAATACCCTTGGGCCCACACCATGTCGCCGCGCAGCATCGGACGCAGAAACCGCTGCTTCTGCTCGGCCGTGCCGTATTTGATGATCGTCGGCGCGGCGATGCCGAGTCCGGTGCCCAGCGGTCGCGGCACCCTGGCCTTCGCGTACTCCTCCTGATAGATCACCTGACGGGCGAAGCTCAGCTCCATCCCGCCGAATTCGCGCGGCCAGCTCGGACCGGCGTACCCGGCATCGAAAAGCGTGGCGAGCCATGCCTTTTGCCAAGCCAGTCGCTCCGTCGGGTCCTTGGGTCCGCGGCCGGGATGGTGCTCGCTCAGAAAGGCGCGCAGGCTCGCCCGGAACTGCTCATCGGTCTCGACCGGATCGTCGCGGCGCTCGCGCAAGGTCGTCACCATCAGCGCGGGGCCATGCGGATGGAGCCGTCGAGACGGATGGTCTGGCCGTTGAGGTAGGGGTTCTCCAGCATCTCGACCGCGAGGCGGCCGAAATCGTCGGGGTCGCCGAGCCGCTTGGGATGCGGGACGGTGGCGGCCAGCCCCTCCCGGATATCGGCACGCAGTCGGCCGAGCATGGGGGTGTCCATGATGCCCGGCGCGATGGTGTTGACCCGGATCTGCCAGCTGGCCAGATCCCGGGCAGCGACGAGGGTCATACCGTGCACCCCGGCCTTTGCCGCGGTGTAGGAGGTCTGCCCGATCTGGCCATCGAAGGCGGCCACGGAAGCGGTCAGGACGATGGCGCCGCGGTCGCCGTCGACAATCTCGTTGTCCGCGAGGCGGGCCGCGGCCAAGCGCAATACGTTGTAGGTTCCGACCAGATTGACCCGGATGACCTCGGCGAAGGTCGCCAGGTCTGCTGGCTTGCGCTCCTTGTCCAGGATGCGAGTGCGGTCGCCGCCGCGTCCGGCGCAGTGCACGACGAAACGCAGCGGACCCTGCTGCTGGGCGGCATCGAGGGCGGCATCCAGCGCGGCTTCGTCGGTGATATCCGCACGGACAAACCGAGCGGCGTCACCGAGGTCGGCGACGGCTTTGGCGCCCTGCTCCTCGGAGATGTCGGCGAGCACGACGCGGCCGCCGCGGTCGATGATCCGACGCGCGGTGGCCAGGCCGAGCCCGGAGGCGCCACCGGTGACCAGCGCCGCGGAACCGTCGATCTGCATGTGTAACTCCTTACAAGCCAAGGGATTTACTGATGATGGTCTTCATGACCTCGCTGGTGCCACCGTAAATGCGCGAAACGCGCGCGTCGGCGTACAGCCGGGCGATCGGGTATTCGAGGATGTAGCCGTAGCCGCCGTGCAGCTGCACGCACCGGTCGACCACCCGGCCCTGCATCTCGGTGCTGAACAGCTTGGTCTTGGCCGCGTCCGCGACGCTCAGCTCGCCCGCGACCCGGGCCGAGATCGCCGCATCGAGCAGCGCCTGGGCCGCCTCGAGTTCGGCGGCCATCGCCGCGAGTTCGAATTTGGTGTTCTGGAAGTTCGCGACCGGCTGGCCGAATACCTTCCGATCGCGGACATAGGCGATCGTCATATCGATCGCGGCGCGGGACTGGGCGACCGCGCCGACCGCGATGGCCAGCCGCTCCTGCGCCAGATTGCGCCCGAGGTGGGTGAAGGCCGCGCCCTCCTCGCCGAGCACATTGGCGACGGGCACCCGGACATCGGCGAAGGACAGCTCGACGGTGTCCTGGACGGTCAGCCCGAGTTTGTCGAGTTTACGGCCGACGCTGAACCCGGGCATCCCCTTCTCGACCACGATCAGCGACAGACCGGCGCGCCGGTTGTCCGGCTCCGCGGCCGTGCGGGCCACCACGATCACCAGATCGGCGTGATAGCCGCCGGTGATGAAGGTCTTGGCACCGTTCACCACGAAGTGGTCGCCGTCGCGGACCGCCGTCGTCTTGATACCGGCCAGATCCGAACCGGTCCCAGGTTCGGTCATCGCGATCGCGGTATAGAGCCGGCCGTCGGCCAGTCCTGGAAACCAGCGGGCCCGCTGCGCCTCGTTGGCCAACCCGAGGAAGTACGGGACGACCACATCCAGGTGCGTGCGCAGGCCGCCCAGCGTCACGCCCGCCCGCGCGGTCTCCTCCTGGATGACCACGTTGTAGCGGTAGTCATCCTGACCGCCGCCGCCGTATTCCTCCGGGATGGACGTGCCGATGATGCCGAGCTTGCCCAGCGCGGTGAACAGCTCGCGGGGCACCAGACCGGCCGTGCGCCAGCGCTCGTACTCCGGAACCACCTCACGCGCGAGGAAGTCACGGACCAGGAGGCGAAAGTCCTCGTGATCCTGTGTGAACAGCGTCCGGCGCATCGGTTCTCCTTCTCGCGGCGAGCACGTCACCGCGGGCGTCTGGCGGCCATCGACAGTCGGAACCACGTTTCATCGTATTCAGCTCACGACGGATTCAGTATACGCATTCAACCTAGATGGAGGCGAACCTGTGGTGAAATCAGCACTGGCAATTGTATCGACGGCCTGATTAAGTGTCCTATAAAGCCGCTATCGAGTCGGCGCCGGAGCCGATACGAAGGAGAAGACATGTCGGACGTGGTGCGCGTCGAGCGTCGTGGCGCGATCCAGATCATCACGATCAATCGCCCCGAGGTGAAGAACGCGCTCGATGCCGAGGTGGCCGCCGGTGTGGCCGCCGCCGTCGACGAGCTCGATGCGTCGGATGAGCTGTGGGTCGGCGTGCTCACCGGCGCGGGCGGGACATTCTCCGCCGGAATGGATTTGAAGGCGTTCCTGCGTGGCGAGAGCCCGGCGATCGAGGGCCGCGGCCTGTGCGGGATCGCGATGACACCGCCGCGCAAACCGTTGATCGGCGCGGCCGAAGGCTGGGCGCTGGCGGGCGGATTCGAGCTGCTGCTGGCCTGCGACCTGGTCGTCGCGGCGCGCACGGCCCGCTTCGGGGTGCCGGAGGTGAAGCGATCGCTGGTCGCTCGCGCGGGTGCGGCACTGACGCTGCCGCGGCGGGTACCGTTCGCGATCGCGCTCGAATTGTTGCTGACCGGTGAATCGATCAGCGCCGAGCGGGCCGCCGAAATCGGGCTGATCAATCGGCTCACCGACGAAGGCGGCGCATTGGCGGGCGCGCTGGAACTCGCCGAGACGATCGCGAAGAACGGCCCGCTCGCCGTCGCGGCGACCAAGCAGATCGCCCGCTCCAGCGCGGACTGGACCCTCGAGCAGGGCTGGGAGAACCAGGCCGAGATCACCGCGCCGGTATTCGCCTCGGCCGACGCCACCGAAGGCGCCACCGCCTTCGCCGAGAAGCGGGCGCCCGTATGGAAGGGGCGCTGACCGCGCCGAGCCGAGCATCACTAAAAAGTATCATTTATCACTATCAATGTTACTGGCAGGTTGGTTTTCACATTGCATATCCTCAATTCGAATGAGCGGCATCGTCGCGGGAGCAGCGCCTGCGGACGATCAGGAGACCAATGATGGTTACCGGACCTCTTGCCGGTGTGCGGGTGGTCGAACTCGGCGGCATCGGCCCGGGTCCGTTCGCCGGAATGTGCCTAGCCGACCTCGGCGCCGAGGTCGTGCGGGTGGATCGACCGGACCGCCTGGACGAGATCGGCGCGGGCGGGCCGACGGATGTGACCAACCGCGGCAAACGGTCGGTGGTACTCGACCTGAAGCACCCGTCCGCACCCGCCGCCCTGCTCGAGCTGGTCGCACGCGCCGATGTACTGATCGAAGGATTTCGGCCGGGTGTGACCGAGCGACTCGGCATCGGACCGCATGAATGCCTGGCGCGCAATCCCCGGCTGGTCTACGGCCGGATGACCGGATGGGGTCAGGATGGGCCACTGGCCGCCGCGGCCGGACACGACATCACCTATATCGCGCTCACCGGTGCGCTGCACGCGATGGGAACCGCGGGCGGACCGCCGCAGATTCCGCTCAATCTCGTCGGCGATTTCGGCGGCGGCGGTTGCTATCTCGTGATCGGTGTGCTCGCGGCGCTGCATGCGGCCGCACGAACCGGGCAGGGGCAGATCGTCGACGCGTCCATCGTCGACGGCACCGCGCACCTGCTCGCGAGCACCTTCGCCAAACTCGCGCGCGGCGCGTGGACCGATGAGCGCGGGGTCAACCAACTCGACGGCGGTTGGCCGTTCTATGCCGTGTACGAGACCAAGGACGGCAAACACGTGGCGGTCGGTGCCCTAGAGGCGAAGTTCTATCGGCGACTGATCGACCTGCTCGGGCTCGACGTCGACCCGGAACAGCAGCACGACCGCTCGACCTGGCCGCAGCTGCGGCGCGAGCTGGCCGAGCGGTTCGCCCAACACACCCGAGACGAATGGGCGACGCTGTTCGAAGGGACCGACGCCTGCGTCGCGCCGGTGCTCGGGCTCACCGAGGCGGCCGCACACGCGCACGTGGCCGCGCGTGGGAGTGTGGTCACCCGGGACGGAGTCGTGCAACCGGCTGCGGCACCACGGTTTTCGGCAACGCCGTCGCGGCCGGGCGCCACCGCTGCGGCCGTCGGCGCGGACACCCGCGCGGTGTTCACGGAGTGGGGCGTCGAGGGTATCGACGAGCTACTCGCCAGCGGCGCCGCCGTGCCGGCGCGGACATCGTCGACGCGATAACACAACATCAGGACGGTCGCCCGTGGGCCGCCCCGGAGTACTCAGCGAGAGGGAACCAACCATGAGAGAAGCCGTCATTGTCGACGCCGTGCGCACGCCGCTCGGTAAGCGCAACGGCTCGCTGTCGGAGGTGCACGCCGCCGACCTGTCCGCACACGTGCTCACCGCACTCGCGAAGCGCACCGGTATCGACCCCGGCACCGTCGACGACGTGGTCTGGGGCTGTGTGACCCAGATCGGTGACCAGTCGAGCAATATCGGCCGATTCGCGGTGCTCGCGGCCGGATGGCCCGAGCACGTCCCGGGGGTGACGATCAACCGGGCCTGCGGTTCCAGCCAGCAGGCGGTCGACTCCGCCGCACATGCCGTCATGGCGGGGCAGTACGACCTGGTGGTCGCCGGGGGTGTGGAGACGATGAGCCGGGTCCCCCTCGGTTCGCATCGGACCACCGGCATGCCCTACGGGCCCGGAGTTCTGGCGCGCTACAACGGGTTCGAGTTCAACCAGGGCATCGGCGCCGAGCTGATCGCCGAGCGGTGGGGTTTCAGTCGTGAGCAGCTCGACGACTTCGCCGCCGGTTCCCATACGAAGGCCGCGGCGGCGATCGACGCAGGCGTCTTCGACGACCACATCGTGCCGATCGAGGTGAACGGCACGAGCTTCAGCGTGGACGAGGGACTGCGGCGCGGCACCTCCGTCGAGAAGCTCGCCGGACTGAAGCCGTCCTTCAAACCCGATGGCGTGATCCACGCCGGGAACTCGTCGCAGATCTCCGACGGTGCGGGCGCACTGCTCATCACGACCCCGGAGCGAGCCCGCGAACTCGGCCTCACCCCGATCGCGCGCTACCACTCCGGAGCGGTGAGCGGCGCGGACCCGATCGTGATGCTCACCGGTCCGATTCCGGCGACGCAGAAGGCGCTGCGCAAGGCCGGGCTCACCATCGACGATATCGGGGTGTTCGAGGTCAACGAGGCGTTCGCACCGGTCCCGCTGGCCTGGCTGGCCGAAACCGGCGCGAATGCGAAGCGGCTCAACCCGCTGGGCGGTGCGATCGCGGTCGGGCATCCGCTCGGCGGTTCCGGCGCCATTCTCATGACACGGATGATCGCCCAGATGCGGCGGCAGAACCTGCAGTACGGGCTGCAGACCATGTGCGAGGGCGGTGGCACCGCGAACGCGACCATCATCGAACTGCTGAGCTGACGTTCTTCCACACCCCCGCGAGGCGACCGACTTCATCGCGGATGGCACGACGATCGCCCTGGACGGCGCGCTCCCCCTCAACCCGCACGGCGGCCAGCTCTCGGCCGGTCGCCTGCACGGCTACGGGTTCGTCCGCGAGGCCATGCCGTAACTGCACGGCGAGGCTCATAGACGACAGGTCGAGGGCGTGTTCTACATCGTCGGCCAACTCCGCCGGAGGGCGGTGTCCTAGATCAGCTCACTGGTCGCACTGCCGCGCCCAGGCTCGGTCATGGTCCGAGCTGTCAGCCCGCGGCGTCCGAAACTGAGCCCTGTCCGCGGTGTGCGCCTCAAAGATTGAGCGCCACTCCGCGTTTCACGGTGAAGCTCGGTAGATCCGCGAACGAGACGGATATCTCGTAGGTGCGGTCGTAGCCGGTGGAACTGATCCGCCAGCCGTCGACGGCGCGCACGCCCGCACACGCTTTCGATTGGTGGTGGTGTGGACCCAGAACTTACCGTCCGACCACACGAACGAGTGCGGCATACCGACGGGCCAACCGTCCTTGTTGGTCCAACAGACGGTGCACTCGTTCTGCGATTCGAACAGTCGCTCGCGGTCATCGTCGGATAGCTTGAAGGCCGACAAATCCTCGAGATTGTCGATCCTCTTTTCCATCCCGACACCGTTACGTCGGACACGCGCGGCGCTGATCTCGTGATTCCACTCAATGAGAACGTCATAAATCATTCGATGAGAGCGCAATGATCAGGTGGAATGTCACCGGCCGCCGCGTGGCCTTTCGGCACGTGGCCGCGGCTAGCGGGAGTCCCGCGGCAGGCCGAGGCCGCGCTCGGCGACCTGCGTCCGCAGGATCTCGTTGGCGCCACCGGCGATCGTGTAGGCACGCGAGTACAGGTGCGCGTCCTGCCACCAGCCGTCGGCCACCGCATCCGGATCGCCCTCCACGAGCAGGCCATCCGTGCCCTGCAATCGCATGCCGAAGGCGACCAGGTCGTGGTTCAGCTCGCTGAAGAAGATCTTGCCGAGCGCGGCGTCGGCGGGCTGCTCGGTATGGTGCAGCATCCGCGACTGGGCGAGCTTGATCATCGCGGCGTTCACATGCGCCCGGGTGGCGAGTTCACCGATCTCCTGGCGGGTCGCGGAATCCTCGAGCGCAGGCCGGCCGCCGACCGACGTGCTCGTGGCGAGCCGCAGCAGGTCGTCGAGGGCGGCGAACAACTCCACGCCGCGCGCGGCCACCCCGGAGCGCTCGTGCCCGAGGCTGCTCATCGCCACCCGCCAGCCGTCGTTCACCTCTCCGATCACATTCGCGACCGGAATTCGGACGCCGTCGAGGAAGACCTCGTTGAAGTCGGTGGTTCCGGTGATCTCACGCAGCGGCCGCACATCGACGCCGGGGCTGCGCATATCCACCGCGAATGCGGTGATGCCCTTGTGTTTCGGGGCGTCGCGGTCGGTGCGCGCGAGCAGGTAGCCCATATCGGCGTGCTGGCCGTTGGTGGTCCAGACCTTCTGGCCGTCCACGACGAATACCGCATCCGCGCCGTCGCCCTCACACCGCGCCCGCGTCTGCAGTGCGGCCAGATCGCTGCCCGCGCCGGGCTCGCTGAACAACTGGCACCACACGTCCGCGCAGCTGCGGATGCGGGGCAGCAGACGCGCCCGTTGCGCGTCGGTGCCGAACTCGATCAGCGCGGCCGAGGCGAGCGCGGCCGCGCCGATGGGTTGCCAGGTACGCGCGCGGGTGATCTCCTCGGCGACGATGAACGATTCGAGGGGATGCGCGTCGGGACGGCCGCCGTACTCGGCCGGCCAGTTGATGCCGAGGAAGCCCGCGTCGTACAACTTGGCGGTCCACTCCCGGATCGCGGGCATCAGTTCGGGCTCGGGTGCGCGCACACCGGCGTGCGACTTGATGCCGGGCGCGTGCTCGGCGACGAACGCTCGCACCCGCTTGCGAAATTCCTCGAGCTCCGGTGTGGACTCCAGCCGCATCGCCAACTACTCCTCGCCACACTCCCCCGTGATGGGGTTACTCTAACCTTGCCGCCGATTGGGTTGCGAGCAGTGATTCCACACAACCGCCAAGTCGACCCATAAAAGAGTATACTTACTTTCGGCAGCCGGGTTTGACGGGCTGCGGGACGCCATGGCCCGTCCAGATGGCGTTAGCCAGCAAAACCCGGTCCGGTGACGGCCCGGCAAACAGTGAACCGAACGCCGTCTTCAGGCATGTTGTGCCCGTCCTTACCTGGACGGCCGACTAGACTGAGGATCCCAAAACACCCGTCCTGAGGAGTTGGCACATGGCGACCGCCGTCGACATCGCGCCCGACGACAGCGAGCGAGCATCCGACTTCGCCGCGGTCGATACCGACGCCCCGGTCGGCAAGCTGGCCGCGCAGATCGCGCACCGCATCGAGGCGGCCGTGATGCGCCGTGGCTGGCCGGTCGGTGAGTCACTCGGATCCGAGGTGGATCTGCGCGAGGGCTTCGGGGTGAGCCGTGCGGTGCTGCGCGAGGCGGTCCGACTGGTCGAACATCACCAGGTCGCCAGGATGCGGCGCGGCCCCAACGGTGGCCTGTTCGTCTGCGCCCCCGACGCCGGTCCGGCCACCCGGGCGATCGTGATCTATCTCGAGTACGTCGGCACGAGCGTCACGGATCTGCTGCAGGCCCGCCTGCTACTCGAGCCGATCGCCGCGGGCCTCGCCGCGGATCGGATCAGCGAGGAGGGCATCGATACCCTGCGCGCCCACCTCGACTACGAACTCGCCAACCAGGACGACCCCGAGGTCCAGTCCCAGGACCCGCTGCATCCGGTGCTCGGCAAGCTGTCCGGAAATCCGGTACTGCACCTGTTCATCGACGTGCTCACCCGCCTCACCGCGCGCTATGCGAACACCTCACGCCGGCTCTCCAAGGTCGAGGTGCTGACCGCGAAGAACGCGTCCCGAGAGGCGCATCGGGCCATCGTCGACGCCGTGATCGACGGCGACGGCGCACGGGCCCAGACCGAATTGACCGCCCACCTGGAGTCGGTGGCCGCGTGGATCGAGAAGCATCAGGTTCGGCGCGGGCCGCGAATCGCCGGCAATGTGATCGAACCCGAACTGGTCGAGGGCCCACGAGCCAAACTCGCCGAGGTGGTGGCCGCCCGAATCCACGATGACATCGCCGCGCGCGGCTGGCAGGTCGGCATGGTGCTCGGTTCGGAGGCCGACCTGCTCGCGCGCTACCAGATCAGCCGGGCCGTCTTGCGCGAGGCCGTGCGGCTGCTGGAATACCACTCGATCGCCTGGATGCGCCGCGGTCCGGGCGGCGGGCTGATCGTCGCCGAACCCGAACCACAGGCCAGCGTCGACACGATGGCGCTGTTCCTCGAGTATCAGGGCGTCACGGCCGAAGATATGCGGATCGTCCGCAATGCCATCGAGCTCGGCATCGTCGCCCAGGTCGCCGCCCGCCGCGTCGAGGGCGACGGCGAGGTGGCCGAACGACTCGCCACGGCCGTCCGGTGGCCCACCGACGGCCCCGCCGACGATCCGCGCAAGGCCGATCTGTTCCATTCCGAGCTGGCCGAGCTGGCCGGCAATCCGGTGCTGTCGCTGTTTCTGGCCATCCTCACCGAACTGTTCCGGCGGCACGCGGCCGCCAACGACGAGACACTGCCCGGCGACAAGGCGGCCGAGGAGGTCGAGCACGTGCACCAGCGCATCCTCGACGCCATCCTGCAGGGTGATGCCGGCATCGCCCGGCACCGGATGCGGCGTCACCTGGACGCGCTCGCTCCTTGGTGGCACTGATTCGCAGACCGGGACATCGCCCGCACAGGTTGCGAGCAACGCCCCGGTCGCCGGGCGGAATCAGTCGGCGACGCTGAACCGGGCCAGCTCGTGCGCCACCATGCGGTCCAGGTCGGGGGCGGGTGGCGTCGGCAGTTCGACGGCGCGGTCCCTGGTCGGCAGGAGTACGACAGCGGTGCCCGGGGTGGTGACCTCGCCGCGCTGGTTCTCGCAGCGCACCTCGAGGTGTATTTCGTTGCGCCCGTCCACCTTCCGCTTGTCGACGACCGTGCCGCGTACCCAGGTGGTATCGCCGATGTAGTTGAACTTGCGGTGCTCGCAGCGCAGCTTCCACAGCCAGCCGTCGTCGCCGATCCAGTCGGTGAGCAGATGGCACAGCCAGGTCTCGCGCATGCCGCCGTAGTCATAGGAGTTCGGCAGGCCGAGTTCCTGTGCCCGCGCGGGCTCCCAGTGCAGGCGCTGCACGGTATCCGGGATGTTCAGACCGTTGGGCGGGTAGAGCCCCGGCGCCTTGCGCCGGATATTCGCCGCGATCTTGAACGCTCCGGGCGGGGTGAGCTGCATGCCCCAGCCCAGATGCCACACGACCACGTCCGTGGTGGTCAGCGGACCCTTCACCCGCGGCTGTAGCTCCTCGCCGAGCTCGACATCCTCCCAATACCTCGGCTCGGCGGCACGCCTGGTCTCGGCCGCGTACGACGCGTCGATCTCGGCGAGTTGCTCAGGCGAATAGGGCTGCTGCTCGAGCTTCTCCTTGGCCCGCTTCTGCGAGGTGTGCCGTTCGGCGTTGATCCACGTACCCCGCCGGACGGCATGCATCTCGCCGCGCCCATTGGTGTAGAGGTAGTCCTGGGTGACGTGCGCCGTGCGCCCACCGAAGCTGCTGCGCTTGGGCTGCACACCGACCTGGGTCTGCAAAACCCGGCAACGGTCACCGAGCCGCAACGGCTGCCACCACTCGTATTCCATCACCGCCTGATAGGAACCCAGGCCCGCGAAGGGATCGCCCTTCAGCAGCGTCTTGGTCTCGGGGTCCGGCTTCGGCGCGGCGTCCTCCCCCATGGTGTATAGGAAGGTCGGCGGCGCGAGCAACGAGCCCCAGCGGGTCCGGGCCGCGTACACAGGATCGCAGTACAGCGGGTTGTCGTCACCGTAGCCATAGGCGAAGTGCCGCACCGCATCCCAGGTCACCTCGTAGTTGTGCGGCGGGTTGCGCTGCGGATTGGGAATGCCGAGCCGACGGCGCGACCGCTCGATAGCCTCATCGGTCAGGACGCCGAACCGTTCGGCCGGCCGGTCCCCCGCACTCTCGGTGCTGGTCGTATCAGTGCTCGTCATCGCAGATCCTCCTCGATCGCTGTGCGGTATCCGTTGGATTCGCCCCTGCCACCGCCGGCTTGACCACTCATGCCGGGGTGCGTTCGGCGAGCCGGGCACGCACGAGGTCGAGCAATTCGACCCGGCTCACCTTGCTCGACGGGGTCCGCGGCAGCTCGTCGAGCACGACGATGTGCGCGGGCACCTCGTACGGCATGAGCTGCGCACGGCAGAGGGTGATGAGTTCGGCGACGGCGGGCGGGGTATGGCCTGGTTGGACTTCGATCGCGGCCACCGGCACCGCGCCGAGCCGCGGATCCGGCAGTCCGACCACGGCCGCCTCCCGGACGGCCGCATGCATCTCCAGCGCGCGCTTGACCGTCTCCGGCTGCACCTTGAAGCCGCCGCGGATGATCGCATCGTCGGCACGTCCCTGGATCCAGACGAAGCCGTCGGCATCGATCCTGGCCAGGTCGCTGGTGCGGACCCATATCGCACTGCCCTGCGCGGCCTGGGCGGTGCGCACCTCGAGCAGACCCGTTTCCCCGATCGGCAGCTCCGTGCTGTCCTCGCCGGTCACCCGCAACTCGACGCCAACGAATGCGCGCCCGGAGCTACCCGCCTTACGGTCCCACCACTTCTCGTGCATCGGCAGCGTCCACCCGACGACGGCGCCGGCGAATTCGGTTGCGCCATAGGTCATCAGCACCGGAATGCCGTATTTGCGGAAGAACGCGTCGGCGAGTTCCGGCGGGCAGGGCGCGGTGCCGGAGGTGACCACCTGCAAACTCGCCAGCCGCTGCTTCGGCACGTCGGCATCGAGCACAGTGCGCAACGCCGCGGGTACCAGGCTCGCGGCCCGCAGCTGGTGCCGCTCTACCGCGCGCACCCAGGGTTCGAGGACGAATTTGGGCATCAGGATCATCCGCCGCCCGGTGGCCAAGCAGGACAGTGCCCGCCACAGGCCGCCGATATGCACCAGCGGCGCGGATACCAGCGACGCCGATCGTGATAGCAGCCGATCGTTCTTCGGCGTCTGGCCGCTGGAGAACAGCGCCTGGTCCAGCTGCTCGACCCGCAGGTGCACCCGCTTGGGCGGGCCGGTGGTGCCGGAGGTCAGCATCTCGACGGCGACGCCGGGATTGGTCGCCGCCGCGGCCGGTACCGTCCCACCGGTGGAGCGCACCGCGCCGTCGGTGGCGAGCTCGAGGGCGAGACCGTGCGCGGTGACGGCCGCGAGCACGCCGTCCCGCGCGAGCACCCCGGCACCGGCGAGAACAACGGGTAGCCCGCAGCCGGTGATATCGGCCGCGAGTCGCACGGCGGGCTGCAGCGGGCTGAGCATCACCACGCAGCGCCCGGAGGCGATCACCGCGGCGACCACCGCGACGTGCTCGGGCCGGTTCTCCAGCACGACACCGACGCGGGCGTCGACGCCCGCGTCCGCGCCGGCGAGCGCGTCGATGACAGCCCGCGCGGTCTCCTGAACTTGTCCCCAGGTCCACCAGAGCTCATCGTGCTCGATCGCCTCGGCATCGGCGGGCGCCTCGGCCAACAGCCGGGACAGGCGGTCTCGAATTCCCACGTGATCAGCCCTTCGGAAGGCCGAGCACCTGCTCGGCGCGGAGGTTCTTCGGTGACCCGATGCGTGCCGAAGCCCGCACGATCACTGCATTCCTTATAAAGTACACTGAATTAGATTCTGAACCAGCCGTGTCATCAATGATCAGGAGGCGAGATCGGTCACACCGACGGCTTCCATCGCGTTGAAATCGCCTGATCCTGGGAAAACTGATTGTCTAGCCGGGTGCGCAATGCCAACGGGCGGCAACAGCCATTTGGTTATACCCAATTTTAGGACACTTATCTAAGTAGACGAAAGGGCCGGTGCGCCCAGTCTGCGCGCCGGCCCTTTGGTCGGAGTCCGACCGGTGTCAGATACCGACCAGCCCGGCCAAGCGGGCGCGGTGCGTTGCGGGCCCGCCGAACAGCTGCTCGGAGGACTTGGCGCGCTTCAGATACAGATGCGCGTCGTGCTCCCAGGTGTAGCCGATGCCACCGTGAATCTGGATATTCTCCTTCGCCGCGTTGGTGAAGGCATTCGCGCAGTACGCCGCGGCCAGTGCCGCCGCTACCGGCAAGGAGTCCGCGCCCTCGGCGGCCACGGACGCGGCGTGATAAACCGCCGACCGCGCGGATTCGATCTGGAGCAGCATGTCCGCGCATTTGTGTTTGATCGCCTGGAACGACCCGATCGGCCGGTCGAACTGCACGCGGATCTTCGCGTATTCCACCGCGGTGTCCAGACATGCCTGCGCGCCGCCGACCTGCTCGGCGGCCAGCGCCACCACCACCAGGTCGAGCACGGTGCGCAGGTACGCCGAAGCGTCCCCATCCGGCCCGACCCGCTGCGCGGGCGCGCCCGTCAGGTCGATCCTGGCCAGTCGACGCGTCGGATCGAGCGTCTCCAACTGGACGCGGGTCACCCCGGACGCGTCGCCGTCCACCGCGAACAGCCCCGGCCCCGCATCGGTTCTCGCGACGATGAGCAGCAGATCGGCCGTATGTCCGTCGACAACGAACATTTTGGTGCCCGATAACGTCCAGCCATCGCCATCGCGCGTCGCCGCCGTCGTGATGTCCGACAGTTGCCAGGATCCGCTCGACTCCGCCACCGCCAGGGTGGCGGTCAGCGAACCATCCGCGATGGCGGGCAGCCAGCGCGCCTTCGCCGTCTCGTCACCGCAGGCGGCGATGGCCTGACCGGCCAGGGCCACCGTCGCGAAATACGGCGACGGCAGCAGCACCCGCCCCATCTCCTCCAGCACGATTCCCAGCTCGACCGCTCCGCCGCCGGCGCCACCGTATTCTTCCGGCAGCGCCAGTCCGTGCAGGCCGAGCTGCTCGGCCAGCTGCCGCCACACCGCCGGATCATGCCCCTGATCGGACTCCATCCAGTGGCGCACCGCCGCACTCGGCGATTTCTCGGTCAGGAAACGGCGCACCGTCGCGCGCAGCTCGTCGTGTTCCTGGGTGGATGTCAGCGTCACCCGATACCTCCGCGATCGCGAATCTTCTTGTGTCGCACCATGATCACTGCGGGGTGCGCTCGCGGAGGTACTCGGCGAAATCCGGTATCCGGGTGCGGTCGACGATCTCGATCCGCACTCCGGAGGGATCCAGGTGATAGGCGAAGATCGACAGTTCTCCGTCGACTACCGCGCAGGCTTCCAGCGCGAATCCCGACTTCTCGAGCAGCTTCGAGGTCGCCTGGACGTCGTCGCAGAAGTAACCGAGGTGATGGGTCGCGACATTCGGCGCCGCCGTCCACGGTGTCCCGGGAATCTCCTGCACGAGTTCGATGGTCGGACCGTCGAGCGAATAGGCATATTGCATCCGTAGGACGCGCTCACCGTCGGCCATGCGGATCGGCAGTTCGCCGGTCAGGGTCTCGGTCCAGCGGTAGCCCGCGACCTCGCTCATCCGGATCTTCGACGCCTCCAGGTCCGGCACCACAACGCCGGTGTGGTACAGATCCGATGCTTTCAAGGGATGAGTCATGCCGTCACCACTCCAGCCGCAGGGACTGGATGCCGTACATGTTGCCGTGCTGTTCCAGATCCTGCCCGGCCACCAGCCGGTACTCCGGAATCCGCTTGTGCCACTCCTCGACCGCCACATTCAGCTCGAGGCGGGCCAGGTGCGAGCCGAGGCAACGGTGCGGGCCCGAACCGAAGGCGATGTGATTGCTCTGCTCCCGATGCAGGTCCACTTCCAGCGGGTTCTCGAACCGCTCCGGATCACGGTTGGCCACCGCGAGCGGCAGCATCACCATCTCGCCGGCCTTGACCGGGCAGCCGCCGATCTCAGTGTCCGCGGTCGCCTTGCGAGCCGGGACGACAAAGGAGTAGACACGCAGGATCTCCTCCACGCCCATCGCGATGAGCGACGGGTCCTCGATGACCGCCCTGCGCTGCTCCGGATGGGTCGCGAAGTGGTACAGCGCCCAGCCGATCGAGATCGGCACCGTGTCGAAGCCGGCCTGGAACATCAGGATGCAGAACGCGTGCATGTCGTAATCGCTGATCGGCCGGCCGTCGATCTCCCAGCTCATCGTGCGCGACAGCAGGTCATCGCGCGGCGCGTCCCGGCGCAGCGCGATCTGCTCCTGGAAGTACTCCGACACGGCGGTCATGGCCCGCATCTGCCTGACTCCGTCGGGGTCCTCGTCGTAGGTCAGATGCAGCAAGTCGTGCACCCAGTCGAGGAATATGCCCAGATCCTGTTCGGGCAGACCCATCAGGCGCATGAAGATCAGGGTCGGAAACTGGCGGGCGAATTCGTCGAGCACGTCGACGCCGCTGCGGTCCAGCAACTGGTCGATCAACTCGCCCGCGACCCGGCGGACCTCCGGCTCGCGGGCCGCGACCGACTTCGGCGAGAACTCGGTGCCGAGCAGCCGCCGCCACGTGGTGTGTAGCGGCGGATCCAGCATCTCCGGGATCCACAGGAACTTCGGATCCGGATTGAGCGCGGTCACCGACTTGTTCGAGAATCGCCGCCAGTCCTGCAGCGCTTCCTGCACCGCCCGGCCCTCGGTGATGACCCAGTAGCCGCTCGCGATGGTGCTGCGGAACCCGGAGTGGGTGCCGGCGATCTCGTCCCAACGCTGCTGATGGCTCAGGACCGGGCCACCGAGCCGGTTGTCGAAGTGATACGCGGGCACACCTTCATATGTCCCCTCGGGCTCGAGCATCGTGCTCATGCCTCCACCTCGCTGGCGCTCGGTTCCGACATGACCACCGGCGTGGCTCTGTCTATTGCTCGCTCGCTTCGCTCACTCATGCCTCCACCTCGCTGGCGCTCGGTTCCGACATGACCACCGGCGTGGCTCTGTCTATTGCTCGCTCGCTTCGCTCACTCATCGAGATCCTCTCGTCGAAGGCTGCGGCTGGCGGGCGATCGCGGTGCACCCGGTCCCCGTAGGCCGGCGGGCGGCAGTGCGACCGCACCTCATGTCACGTCGCAGCCTCGTAGAACGTCATACGCATTTCGTGACTCGATGCGTCCGACTCGTTGTGCTGGTCCGAATATACCGGGACTGCGACCAATTGTGTATACCCTTTAGCGGTTCGGCCGCTCAGTGGAAATGGCCGTCCGGTGCGCTCGCTACGTGACCGCGCCGTCGATCTTGAGCGCGATGAGTTCCTCGTCGGTAATGCCGAGTTCCCGCAGGACCTCGTCGGTATGTTCGGCGAACTGCGGGGCCCGGGTCAGTGTCACCGGAGTCTCGTCGAACTGGACGGGATTGGCGATCAGTTCCCGGTCGATACCGTCGGCGTCGACGACCGCGGCGATGAGACCGTTGGCTCGCAGCGACGGATCCTGGCCGACTTCCCACGCGTTCTGCACGGCGGCCCACTGGCCCTCACCGCGACCGAGGATCTCGACCCATTCGTCGAACGGGCGCGTCGCGATGATCTCGGCGACGAGTTCAGCGGCCGGCGCGGCGTTCGCCATCAGCTTCTCGGTGCTGTCGAACCGCTCGTCGTCGATCAACTCCTCGCGACCGGCCAGTCGGCAGAATTCCGGCCAGTATCGACCGGGCTGCAGCATCGACAACTCGAGCCAGCGTCCATCCGAGGTGCGGTAGGCACCGATGAGCGGATTCGTGGCCGAACCGTGCCGGGGCGGGGTGTTCACCGGAAGCGGCCCACCGGCGAGCAACGCGAGGTTGGCCGTGAACTGCGTCGCCCACGCGCCGACACCGAGCAGCGAGACGTCCACGACGGATGGTTCCCCGGTCATCTTGCGGGAGTAGAGGGCGGCGGCGATGCCGCCGGCGATGGTCATGCCGCCCATCGAGTCCCCGTAGGCGCCAGCGGGCATCCGCGTCATCCGGTCCGCGCCGGGCGGGGTGACACCGGCGGCGCTCCCGCCACGCGCCCAGAAGGCCGTGCTGTCGTACCCGCCCTTGCTCGCTTCTGCCCCACGCGCGCCGAAGCCGCTGCCCCGGACGTAGATGATGTCCGGGTTGATCGCCCGCACGTCCTCGACGTTGATCCGCAGTTTCGCCCGCGCGTCGGGAAGGAAGTTCGTCAGGAACACATCGCTCCTGCGGATCAGTTCCTCCAGTACCCGTCGGGCGGCGGGCTTCTCGAGCGCGAGGCCGACGCTGCGCTTGCCCCGGTTCGGCCCCTCCATGATCGGAAAGAACGATGAGCCGGCACTGTTTGCGGCGTAGCCGAGCACTCGCGACAGCCCGCGCTGGGCGTCGCCCCGCTCCGCATGCTCGATCTTGATCACCTCGGCGCCCCAGTCCGCGAGCACCGCGCCCGCGGCCGGGACGAAAGTGAACTGCGCGACCTCGAGTACGCGCACACCCGCCATCGGTTTGTGCATTGGATCAGCTCCTCATCGAATTGATTTGGTCAAAGAGTTTTCGGTCACCGCGGACAAACGCCGGTGAATCACCCGCCGGCTATCGCCCCGTCCAGACCGGCGGCCGCTTTTCGGCGAAGGCGGTGGCGCCCTCCTTGGCGTCGGCCGAAGCGAATACCGGCGCGGTGATCTCGACCTGCCGTGCCCAGCCCTCCGCCAGCGTCCAGTCGGCGCTGGACCGGGCGATCTGCTTGGTCGCCGCGACGGCGAGTGGGCCGTTCGCCGCGATCGTCGCGGCCAGTTCGAGCGCACCGTCGAGCGCGCCGCCCTCATCGGTGAGCCGGTTGACCAGTCCGACCTCGGCCGCTCGCTCGGCGCCGAAGGGCTCCCCCGTCAGCAGCAGCTCCAGCGCGATCGCGAACGGCACCCGCCGTGGCAGCAGCAACGCCGCACCCGCGCCGGCCACCAGGGACCGCTTGACCTCCGGCACCCCGAAGCGCGCCGTGCGAGCCGCGACGACCAGGTCGCAGGCCAGCAGCAATTCGAATCCGCCCGCCAGCGCCCAACCCTCGACCGCGCCGATCAACGGCTTGCGCGGCGGGGTAATCGTGATCCCGCACAGCCCGCGCCCCTCGATCGCTGGACTCTCACCTCGCAGATAGGCCTTCAGATCCATGCCCGCGGAGAACGTCCCACCCGCACCCGTGAGCACACCGACCCACAGCTCATCCGACGCGTCGAGTTCGTCGACCGCCGCGGCCACCGCCGCGGCCACCCCGGCATCGAGCGCGTTCTTCACCGCCGGGCGATTGATCGTGATGACCTGGACCGCGCCACGACGCTCGACGAGCACCTCATCCGACACGTCTACTCCTTCACACGGTCGGCCCGCGCCGACCACTTCTCGATGAACACTATCTTCAATTGCGCATACTTATTCGGAACGCAGAATGTCAGGTGCCGCCGGCAGGATCCAGCCGATGAGATGCTCCACATCCGCGGCGGTCGGCACCCGCTCCGCCCACAGGAACTGCTCCATGACGGCGAACATCGCACACGACGCGGCGAGGGCATCGCGGGCCGGATCCCGGCTTCCGCACGCCGTCAGCGGTGTGGTCAACAGTTCGGCGATCCGCTGGCGCAGCTCGATACCGCTCGAGGCGGACCCGGCACCGCGCGAGGTATTCCGCAGCACCGCGCGCGTGGTCGCCGCTACCTCGGGATCGGCCGCCTGCTTGAAAACCGCCTGAACGCAGGCCCTGACCTGCTCGATCGGGTCGGTCTGCTTACCGCACTGATGGCGCAGGTGACCGAGCAGCCGCCGGGCTCCGTCGTCGGCGATCGCGGCCACCAGATCGTCCTTGCTCCGAAACGCCCGATAGAAGGCGTCGTTGGAAACCTTGGCCAGCCGGACGATTTCGGCGATCTTCGGGTTGCCCGCCGCATCCGCCCGCATGAGCACGAGGCCCGCGTCGAGCAGCCGACGGACTTCGTCCTCGGCGGTGGCGAATCGGGCGCCGGTCCGGCGGCGCACGGCCCGGGCGGCCAGGGATTCCGCGCCGAGGAGGTCATCCTCGGCGTATGGACTCTGCATGGCAAAAAGTATACTGTTCTAGCTACCGATTCACCAGAATCGAATTCTTGCGCATTGGTATGGCGTTCTGCCGAGTACCCCATCCGGTCGGCTCGGTAGTCGCGACGGACGGAGTAGTGCATGGCCGAAGGGTCACAGATGGCTGAGCGAAATCAAGTGGATCGGCCGCAGATCGGGATAGCCGATCCCGATGACATCGCGCGGCGCGCGGCGCGGGCGGTCGGCCGACCGCTACATGATCTGACGCAGCTGACCGGCGGCGCCTCCAGCCTGACCTACTCCGCCACGACGGACGCGGGTGTCCGCGTCGTGGTGAAGGTCGCCCCGCCCGGCCTCGCGCCCGTGCGCAATCGAGATGTCCTGCGCCAGGCCCGGCTGCTCACCGCGCTCGCGGATGCGCCGGGCGTATCGGTGCCCGCGGTGCTGGGATCCGACGGTGGCGCTCCACCGGAGGTCCCGCCACTGTTCGTCATGTCCTTCGCGGACGGCGAGAGCTACGAGCCGCGCCACGCCGCGCCCGAGCAGCGCCCGCCCGCGCCCCAGGTGCGCGAGCGCGCCGCGGCGGCGGCGCGCATGCTGGCGGCCCTGCGCACCGTCGACCCCGCCGCACTGGGCCTCGACGAACCCGCCACTACATTGTCGGCCGAGGTCGAGAGGTGGCAAAAGGCCTTGGCCACTTACGATCTCGAGCCGATGGCGGCGCTTACCGAACTGAAATGCCGGACTCGGCTCACCGACGCGATACCCGCGCCGCGCCGTCCCGCGGTGCTGCACGGCGACTGGCGGCTGGGCAATATGCAATGCGTCGGCGGGCAGGTCCACGCGGTGATCGACTGGGAGATCTGGTCGGTCGGCGATCCACGGCTGGATCTCGCGTGGCTACGGCTCATGTCCGATTCCACGCATCCGTCGGCGGTCGCGCCCGATGCCCCCACGCTCGAACCCGATGAATTGCTCGCCGAATACGAATCCCTTGGAATAGATCATCTGGCGTGGGCCGATCCGTTTGCCCCTGATAGCCGAAGCCCCGCCCGGGGACGGGGACCGGGCGGGGCGCGGGGCCGGAAAGGCCTGTGTTACTCAGTGTTTCACTTCGGGGTCGGCATCGGCTGGTTGATGGTGGTGAAGTACTGCGCCACCGCCATGATCGCCATCGGGGCGGCGATGAACAGCTGGCCGGCCAGGGTGCCGACCGCGCCGATGGCGGCGATGCCACCGAGGCAGCCGATGGCGGCCGCGGGGATGAAGGCACCGAACAGGCCGATGATGGTGGCCGAGGCCACGGTGGCCCCGGCGATGCCGCCGAGAACGCAGCCGATGGCGCCGCCACCGAGGCCGCCCACGATGCCGCCGATGGTGGCACCCATGGTGACGGTGCTGATCATGCGGGCGAAAGCGGCCTGTTCGCGGTCGTATTGGGTTTTCCATGGGGCCTGATCCTCGAATGGCAGTGCGACCGGCTTGTAGGTCGCGTGTGCCATATCGAACTGCGGGGTCAGGGTCGCGGTGCGGCCGGCGATATCCGCGGCGATCGGGAATTCGAAATCATCGACACGGAACCGCAATTCGGTGCCACCGAGTACGGTCCCATCGGCCGCTTTGATCTTGAACACCCCATCCTCGACGGCCAGATCGCCGGCATCGGTGGTGATGATCGTGGACTTCTCGGTGACATTCGTGGTGTAGCCGACGCCGCGGTCATTCGGCTGCGATGTCGCCAGCCCAGCCTGTGCGGTGACCGCGACCGCGGTGACCGCCAACGTACAGGCAGCTGCAATCTTGCTCATCGTGCACTTCTTTCTTCTCATATCCCTCGGACAGCGTTGTTGAGGGAGACCTAGAGCGCGGCCGAGTACCTCGGACCACGCATCGGCGAGGTCGCGCTAGCTGAGGTGACGGGTCAACCGCCTACTTCGGGACCACCGTCACGCCCGGAATCTGCGCACCGCACGCCGGCGATCCGGCCGGATCCGGCACGAACTGGTTACCCCGCAGGATGGAGACGTAGCTGCAGTTACCCGGGCCACCGACCGAGTAGGACCCGCGATTCTCGAAATCGGCCGGCTTGCTGAACAATCCGCCCGCAGTCCAGCTCTTGTCGGCGCGCAGTGCGGTCATCAACTGCTCCTGACTCGCATTGCACCCCGCCTGCTCCAACCCGTGAATCAGCAGGTCAGCGCTGATCCAGCCCACCGCCATAGAGAACGACGGCAGCCCGGACTCCGAACCCGCGAACTGCTTCAGCGCCGCCGACCACGCCTGCGTCGCCTCCGTGTTCATCTCCACCGGCGCATAGGACGTCAAGAAGCCGACCCCTTGGGCCGCCGCGACAGCGGGCGGCGACTTCAGCAGATCCGCGCCGTAGCCGGTGGCCAGTAGTACCGACTTCATCTCGACACCGGCCTGGCGCAGGCCGGAGACGAGCGCGAACGCCGTTTCCGGGATCACCGGGACGTACAGCACATCGGCGCCGGACTCCTTGATACCGAGCACCATCGCGCCGACATCGGTGGATCCGACCTGGACGCGCTCGTTGACGTAGCCGCGAGACAGCCCCGCACGCTCGGCCGCCAGCGCCGCCCCCTCCCCGGCCTTCGACGCGCTCGGGGTGTTGTACGCGACCACCGCGACCTTGGTGCCGCCGAGCTTCTTCCAGTAGTCGCCCAGCGTCGTGGCGGCCTTGTTGTAGTCGGTACCCGACATCGCCGCGAAGAGATTGTCGTACTTCGGGTTGAACCACTGCTCGCCACCGTCGAACGCGCCACCGATGAACGGCGTCGCCTTCGCCTGGGTGCCCGCGTACTGACCGGCGCCGTAGAAGTAGGTGCTGATCGGCAGCACCGCGTACGCGTGCTCCTGCTGCACCAGCCGTTGGGCTGCGGTCAACGCGCCCTGCGGCGTGGACTGATCGTCACCGACGACCACCTCGAAGCCCCGGGCCGCACATTTGCCGTTCGCCGCCTGGTAGGCGGCGAACCTGGCCTTCACCCCGTTCTCCGACTGGGCATAGTTCGAGCTGGCCGCACCGCTCAGCGCGGTCACGACACCAACTTTCACGGGTCCGGTCGTGTCGGCGCCGCCGCTGCTGCTACACGCCGGAAGAACTAGCAAAGCGGCGCACAGCCCGGCGGCCATGGCACTTACTTTCCGCATCTGAACTCCTTGGAACCTGCGTCGGTCTCCGACAGCGCTGCCGGATCACTCGACTTCGGCCAGTTGACCATATTTAGTACCCTTTGTCTCCGTTATCGCGAAGAAAGCTCAGAACTCATCCGACCCCATCCGTGAGCTGTCACCTAGTTAGAGATAAGCCGTATGACCAGGTAACTGTCCGCAGATTTGATAGGAGGCCCGAATGTTGCTGCAGGGTACGAAAGCGGATGTGGCCGGTTGAGCAGGGGTTGACGACAATCGCTTATTAGCGCACTCTTACACCATCTTCCAACATGAGCGCCGAGCTTTTTAGGAGCCCACAGTTGCTCTCCTACGTCCTCGCCGGCCTAGCCCTCGGCGCGATCTACGCAATCGCCGCGGCATCCCTGGTCGTCACCTATGTGTCCTCGGGCGTGTTCAACTTCGCCTTCGGTGCCATGGCCTTCGCCGTCGCACGCTTCTACTTCTTCCTGCACGTGGAGCAGGGCTGGCCGTTGCCGCTCGCGGCCGTCGTCGCGATCGGGCTGTTCGGCCCCGCACTCGGCGTCGCGCTGTACGTGCTGCTGTTCCGCTATCTGCGGCTGCGTTCACCAGTGGTCAAAATCGTTGCCACGATCGGTCTTTCGGTCGCGTTGCCGCCGCTGGTCAACCTGGTGTTCGGGCATCTGGTGAACATCACCGCGCCGGGTCTGGCGCCGCAGCCGCTGAAGGTGTTCTACCTGTTCGGTGCGGTCGTCGATATGAACCAGGTGATCACCTACCTGGGCTTGGCGTTGGTCCTCGCCCTCGGCACGGTGTTGCTGCGGTACACCGATATCGGCCTGAAAATCCGCGCGCTGGTGGACTCCGAGGCGCTCACCGCGATGTCGGGGGTCAGCCCGACGCGGGTATCGCTCGGGGTGTGGGCCTTCAGCGCACTGCTGGCCGGGCTCGCCGGCGTCCTGGTCGCCCCCACCGCGGGCCTGTCGGTGGACGGCATGACCTTCCTGATGTCGGCGGCGTTCGCGGCGGTGGTGGCGGCGCGCCTGCGCAGCTTGCCGATGGCCGTCGGGGTCGCACTCCTGATGGGTGTGGTCACCAATGTGATCCAGCGCTATCTCGATCCGGAGAGCCCGTTCTCGGCGCAGATCGTGCCGAGTATTCCGTTCATGTTCATGCTGGTCTTCCTGCTCTACTACGCGCTGCGCGGACAAGCGGGCGATACCGCGATGGGCGGTGCGCTGGATCGGGCGATCCGCACGGAGAGTGCGGGCGCGCCGGCCGGCTCGGGCACGGGGCAGGCCGGTCGGATCCGGCCGACGGCCGCGGTCATCGGTCCGCTGGTGACGATCGGCGTCATCGCGGTCTTCCCCATGATCTTCGATCAGTTCTGGACCGGGCTGACCGCGGCGGGCATCGCGCTGGCGATCGCGCTGCTGTCCTACACGCTCGTCACCGGTGAAGGCGGAATGATCTGGCTGTGCCAGATCACCTTCGCGGGTCTGGGCGCCGTACTCGCCGCCGAACTCGCGACGAATTCCGGCTGGTCGCCGCTGCTGGCCGTGCTGGTGAGCGCGCTGTGCATGGTACCGATCGGCGTGATCCTCGGTTTGCTGACGATCCGGCTCGGCAACCTCTACGTCGCGCTGGTGACGCTGACCTTCGGCCTGCTCGCCCAGAACCTCGTCTTCATGCGGGACCGGTTCTACAACTCCGGCCAAGGGATCTACATGCCTCGGCCCGAGTGGGCCGCGGAGAACAAGACCTTCGCCTATCTCGCGCTGGCGGTATTCATCGTGCTCGGCGTGATCGTCCTCAATCTGCGGCGCTCGACCACCGGACTGGCGGTGACGGCGGTTCGCTGGAGCGAGGCGGGTTCACGCACCTTGGGGCTGAGCATCCTGCAGGTGAAGGTGCTGGTCTCCGCGGTCGCCACCTTTGTGGCGGCGATCGGCGGCGGATTCATCGCGCTGAATTACCAATCGGCGCTGCCGGATTCGTTCAACCCGTTCGCCGGCCTGGTCTGGTTGGCCGTCCTGGTGACGGTGGGCGCGCGGTCGATCACCGGCGCGCTGGTCGCCGGTGTCGCCTTCACTGTCCTGCCCGGCGTCTTCCAGACATATCTCCCGACGAGCTGGGCCGAGATCCCCGTCATCATGTTCGGCTTCGGTGCGATCATGCTCGCCCGCAACCCCGAGGGCATCATCGCCATGCACGGGCGACAACTGCGCGATTTCAACAGCTGGCGCGAGCGCAGGCAGACCGCCGCGCAGGTGGCCGAACCGGCCGTGTCCGAGCCGAAACCCCTGAACGAGCAGCACGCCGACGCCGATCGCCACCCGGACACCGTGAATGCCGAGCCGCACGCGCTGACCACTGGAGACCCAGCATGATTGCCACCACCTCCGAAACCACGCCGCCGCGGATCGAGGCGCGCGGGGTGACGGTCCGCTTCGGTGGTCTCGTCGCCCTCGACAATGTCGATCTGCGGGTTCCCCCGGCCGCCATAGTCGGCCTCGTCGGCCCCAACGGCGCGGGCAAGTCCACGTTGTTCGCCGTACTGTCCGGTCTGCTCAAACCCAGTTCGGGTGCGGTCTTGATGGACGGTCACAACGTCACCAAGGCCAGTCCGCAGGCGCGAGCCAGGCGCGGCCTCGCCCGCACCTTCCAGCATCCCGAGCTGTTCCCCGGTCTGACCGTCCGGGAACACGTGGTGCTCGGCTACCGGGTCCGGCATGCGCGCAGCCGGATCCTGACCGACCTCGCCACCGCCGGCGGCTTTCGCAAGCCTCCGGTCGACGAGGACGCGCGAGCCGACGAGATCCTCGCCGCACTGCAGCTGACCGGGCACGCCCATCAGCCGGTCGCCGGGTTGCCATTGGGTACCAGCCGCCTCGTCGAGATCGCCAGGGCGCTGTCCGTCGATCCGAACGTGCTACTGCTCGATGAACCGTCATCGGGGCTCGACGCGCAGGAAACCGAGGAGCTCGCGGCCACACTCACCCGTGTCGTGGCCGACCACGGCATATCGCTGCTACTGGTCGAGCACGATGTCGAACTCGTCCTCGGGTTGAGCGATGTCGTCAACGTGATCGACTTCGGCGTCAAGATCAGCGAGGGCACCCCGGCCGAGGTTCGCGCGGATCCCGCCGTGCGCGCCGCCTACCTCGGCACGGAAGCCGACGAGGAAAGGACCTCGGCATGACCACCACCTCCGCACTGCTGTCCGTGCGCGACCTCGGCGTCCGCTACGGCACCGCGCAGGCACTGCAATCGGTCACCTTCGACCTGCTGCCGAACAGCGCGCTCGCTGTGTTGGGCCCCAACGGATCCGGCAAGAGCACACTCGCCAGAGCGCTGTCCGGACTCGTGGCACCGGCCGCCGGAACCATCGAACTCGACGGTCGCGATATCGGCGGGCTGACGCCCGAGGCGATCCGCCGGGCCGGTCTCGTGCACCTACCCGAGGGTCGCGGCGTATTCCCGACGCTGACAGTTCTGGAAAACCTGCGCATGGCCACCGCGGTCGACCGGCGACAGCGCGCCGCGGCCATCGACCGGGCGCTGGAGATCTTTCCGGTGCTGCGGGAACGGCAGCGCCAGGCCGCCGGCACGCTGTCCGGCGGCGAACAGCAGATGCTGTCGCTGGCCAGGGCCCTGATGGTCGAGCCGCGGTTGGTGATCGCCGATGAGATGTCACTGGGCCTGGCACCCAAGATGGTCGACATCGTCTTCGAGAGCCTGCAGCGAGCGCGGTCCGCGGGTGTCGCGGTGATCATGATCGAGCAGTTCGCCAGCCGGGCACTCGCCTTCGCCGACCACTGCCTGGTCATGCAACGCGGGCGGGTCGCCTGGGCGGGCGCGACGGAGCAGGCCGGAGACGAATTGCTGCGCCGCTACCTAGGCGACGCCACCGCGGCCTGAACCGGCAAACCACAGCGGCTCGGCACTTGCGCCAACCGACCCAAGACCACCTACTCGACCCCGACGGAGCGAGTCTTACGAGCGACCCGTTCGCGGCCCGTCTCGCGTCCGCGCCGTAGGCGCGGCCATCGAACTCAGCCGAGTCGTCGAAGCGCATGCGACGAGGTCGCGAGTCTCGACGGCACCGCTTGCGACTGCTTGCAGGTCGCTCGAAAGGGTCCGACGCGAGACACCAGGGGGCCGCGAACACGCCGCGCCCGCGCGGCCGACGATATGGAGAGTTGGGATGACGGATAACGAATTTCAGGGCAAGGTCGCGTTCATTACCGGAGGCGGCCGCGGCTTCGGCAAGGCGTTCGGCACCGCGCTGGCGGGTCGTGGCGCGCATGTGGTGCTAGCCGATATCGACGGCGATGTAGCCGCCTCCGCCGCCGCCGAGCTCACCGCGAATGGTGCGAGTGCGATCGGGGTGGCCTGCGATGTGGCCGACGAGACCAGGGTCGGCGAGGTGATCGGTGAAGTCGCCGAACGCCATGGTGGTCTCGACATCCTGGTCAACAATGCGGGACTGCACGCCGCCTACAACAAGCCGTTCGCCGAACTCGGCCTGGCCAAGACGCGGCGGCTGTTCGACGTCAACGTCATGGGCGTGATCATCTGCACGCTCGCGGCGAAGGCCGCCATGAGCGGACGAGCGGGCGCCTCGATCGTCAATATCTCCTCCTCGGCGGCATATCCGAATCGAGCGGCCTACGGCGTGTCCAAACTCGCCGTCCGCGGTCTGACAATGGAGTTCGCACACGAACTCGCCGCCGATGGCATCCGGGTCAACGCGATCGCGCCGGGCCTGATCTTCACCGACACCATTCGGGCCGAGCTGGCCCCCAGTGAGGTCGAACGCGTTATGGGACAACAGATCCTGCGACGTGAGGGCGAGGAACAGGACATCGTCGAGGCGCTGCTGTATCTGGTCTCGTCGAAAGCGTCCTTCGTAACCGGCGAAACCTTGCGTGTGACAGGCGGTTTCACGCTCTCGGTCTAGCCGAGCAGTGCCATCGCCTCGGCCAAGAGCATCGGCAGCGCGGGCAGCATGCGCCGGTGCATCTCGGTCAGTGTGCCGGCCTTGCGCCCGCGCTTGATCAGCAATGCGGTCGCGGCGGACTCCTTGTATTTGGTGAGCGCCTCGAACCACGGCAGATCCCGCAGGGCTGCACCCCGCGCCTCCTGATAAGCGTCGACCAGCTCCGCCTTGCCTGGCATCCCCGTCGGCTCGTCCGACAGGGATGCCGGGTGCCGCGCCTCGTCGGTGAAGAAACCCAACCAGGTCACATCGATCCGAGGGTCGCCGAGCGACCAGATCTCCCAGTCGATGATCGAGGTGACCCGCTCGCCCTCGCACAACGTGTTGCCCAGCCGGTAGTCACCGTGAGTGAACACCGGCGCCGTCGCGGCGGGCATGGTGGCGTGCAACCGGTCCGCGACCGCCGCGTAGCCGGTACGCAGATCCTCCGAAACCGTGGTGAAAGCCCTTGTCCAACGGTCGATCTCGGCGCCGAGCGACATGACGGGCTCGGCCGCCAGCGCGGTGCGCAATGGATCGACCCGGTGCAGGTCGGCGAGCATGCGGGCCGCTTCGAGGGCGCGCGCCCGCACCTGTCCGGCGGGTACGGTGCCGCGCGGCGTGAGCACCGGTTCCACACACTCCCCCGGCACCAACTCCATGGCCACGAACGGCGAGGTCTCCGGCGGTGCGCCCACGTCGGAGAACAGGACCGCGGGTACCCGCACGCCGTGCTGCCCCGCCAGCACCCGCATGATCCGCGCCTGGCGCAGTACATCCCGGTTACGCACCGGCGCCAGGCCGGGTGGGGCCACCTTCAGGACGACGCGCTCATACTCGGCAGGGGCGCCGGATAGCGCGGCCACGAAGGTCAGACTCGACGTGCCGCCGGTGAGCGGCTCGACGCCGTCCACCGTGGCCCCCGGAACCCAGCCGCGCACCGCCGCCGCGGTGCGCGCGGTCAGATCCCGCAGCAGATCCGGGCTGCTCGCGACAATGCTCACGTTCACTCACTCCTGAAGTCGGTCGCTTCGGGACGACTCCGCTGTGCGGCCGGTAGACCGTTTCCCGGCCGAAACCGAAAGCGGCGGCCATCCGATGATCGATCGGCAGCCCGGTACCGAACGGGAGCCCGGAGACCTCCGGGAGGATCCCCTTGGGTCGGCCGGTCGTCCCGGAGGAATAGAACATGTAGTAGCCCTCGACCTCGTCCTCGATCGGCTCGATGGACCGGCCCGCCACGACCCGCGCGAGACTCTGCACCCCGGCACATCGCCGGTGACGATCCGCTCGAGTTCGGGTAGCGCACGACCGACCGCCGCGGCCAGGTCCGCCAAAGCGGGCGCGAACAGCAACAGGCGAGCCTCGCAGTTCTGCACGATGTAAATCGCTTCGGCATCGGACAGATGCCAGTTCACCGGCGTGTACAACAACCCGGAGCGCTGAGCTGCCCACACGATCGGAAACACGTCGATGGTGTTGTCGAACAGCAACGCAATGTGGTCACCCGGGCGCAGCCCGCGTTCCCGGAACGCTTGCGCGATCCGATTCGACTGGTCTTCGAGCTCGCGGTAGGTGAGCACGGCGCCCGAACCACCCATCACGATCGCGGGCTTGTCCGCCAGCTCCGCCGCCAGTTCGGTGAGCCGCATGCCCCGCTCCCGTCGTTCGGGTCGGTGTCCCAATTCAGTTCCGTTCCAGTTCGATATCGTCGCGCATTCAGCCAGCACCCGCTCGGAATAGTATCCTTAATTCCGCACCTGCGCCGGGGTTTTGCTCGAGATTCCGCAACCGACCACAGACTCCGCAAATGGCTCTTCACTAGCGCACCAAGACGGTTTGGAGATCAGATCCAGCGCAGTCCGGGCAGTGAGCATGCCCTCAGCACCACCGCCCGCATCAGATATTGGTTACACTAAATTTGGACTATCGATCTAACTCGGATGACTGCATACCCGGGGCAGACTTGGAAGGAACCGTCAATGACGACACCCAAGCGTGGCGACGAGATCCCCGCACCGCCACCGCCCACCGCACCGACCAGTCGGCGGTTCGTCGGCAAGGTCGCCTTGGTCACGGGCGCGGCGCGCGGTCAGGGCCGGGCCGAGGCCGTGCGGTTTGCGGCCGAAGGAGCCGATGTCATCGCGCTCGACATCTGCCGCACCCTGGAGACAACGAAGTATCCGGGAGCGACGCCGGCGGATCTTGCCGAAACCGTCGCCCTTGTCGAGAAATACGACCGCCGGATCGTGGCCCGCGAGGTCGACACCCGTGACTTCGACGCACTCGCCGCCGCTGTCCGCGAGGGTGTCGCCGAACTCGGCGGCCTGGATGTCGTGGTGGCGAATGCCGGTATGACCGCCGCCGCCCGCGCCTGGGAGATCGACGCGGACCACTGGCGCGAGACCATCGACATCAACCTCACCGGCGCGTTCCATACGGCGAAGGCGACCGTGCCGATCCTGCTCGAGCAGGGGCGCGGCGGCAGCATCGTGTTCACCGGATCCGTCTCGAGCGTGCGCGGTCTGCCCTTCCTCGCGGCCTACGTCGCCGCCAAACACGGCGTCCTCGGGTTGGCCAAGACGCTCGCGAACGAACTCGCCGAGTACCGCATCCGGGTCAATACGGTGATCCCGCACGGTGTGGACACCGATCTGCGTGTCCCCGAATTGTTCGAGCTGATGGAGTCGGCCCCGCAGCAACAGCTGCTGTACATCCCGAGCCTGCCCGACCAGAAGAGCACGGTCGACGATATCGCCGCCGCCATCGCCTGGCTCGCCTCCGACGAGGCCCGCCATGTCACCGGAATCGAACTCCCGGTGGACCTCGGCCGCACCAACCGCTGATCTCCGCGATCCCTCGCCCGGTGAGCCGGGCGAGGGATACCGCGGCGTCAGGCGCTGAGCATCTGCAGGCCGCCGTTGACCGCGATCAGCTGACCTGTGATGAACCGTGCCCCGGTACCTGCCAGGAACACCATGATGGGGGCGAGATCGGTATCCGGATCACCGAGCTCACCCCGCAGCGGCATGGTCGCCCGCAAGCGTTCCTTGAATACCGCGGCGCCCTTCGCACCCAGGTGATCCCACAGCCGTTCGGCATTCGCCGTGCTGACCGCCGGCGCCAGGGCGTTGACGGTGACCCCGAATTTCCCCCACGCGGTGGCCGCGGACCGAGTCCACGCATGGACACCGGCCTTCGCCACCGCATAGTGCGGCGCCATCGGATTTCCGCGAACGCCCTCGCCCGAACCGAGATTGATGATGTGTCCGCCACCCTCGCGCATACGCTCGAACGCCGCTTGGTTGGTCAGGATCGTCGAGCGCAGATTGGTGTCGAGGACCTGATCGAGCTCGTCATCGGACAGCGACTCCGGCGTACTCGGCCGCCACGAGCCCGCCGCGTGCAGCAGGACATCGAGTCCACCCAGAATCGACGTCGCCTGTGTGAACGCCTTCTCGACCGAAGCGCGATCGCGCGCATCGCACGCCACCCACTCGCACCGTCCCACGAGATCCTTCGGGGGCGGTGCGGTATGGAACAGACCGACCACATCCGCCCCGGCTTCGAGGAAGGACGCCACTGCCGCCGCGCCGATGCCACTGGCCGCCCCGGACACCACCGCGCGCCGACCGGTGAGCGGCCGGCCCACCGCTACTTGTCCCACTACATCCACCACGTCCACACTCCTGTTCACCGCCATCAACGCAACTGCTCGCGCAGCACGAACTTCTGCACCTTGCCCGCGGCCGTACGCGGCAGCGTCAGGTAGCCATCGGCATCTACGCGGCCGATATCGCCGGTTCGGAACCAGCGGCCCGGTAGGAATGACTCGGCGTCGAGCGTCGGATCGGTGTAGCCGAGGAACAGCTCGCCGCCCCGGGTGACGATCTCGCCCGCCGCGCCGCTCGGCACGTCCATGCCGTCGTCGTCGACGACGCGCACCTCGTTGCCGCTGATTACGCGCCCGTCGGTGGTGGCCCGTTTGACCAGCGGATCCGACGGCGTCCCGGAGCTGACCGTCGGATGCTCGCTGGAACCATACGACCGATAGGCGGCGATTCCGGCCCGATCGGCCCGGTCCACCAGCGCGGGCGGCACGCCAGCGGCGCCGACGATGAACTCGCGCAAGCTCGCGAGCGTCGCGGCGCCGCGTTCGCACTCATCGAGCAATCCGGCCAGGTGCACCGGCGCACCGACACCGGAGGTGAGGCCGTACTCGTCGACCAGCGCGCCGCGCTCGATCTCCGCCAGCAGGGTTCGGGTCTCGCCGGTCATGCCCGCTGTCATTTCAGCCGGTCGTGCACGTCAGCCCGCGGTCGGCTGGCGGTCCGCGGTCAGCGTTGTGACGATATCGCGGCGTACAAGCTTGCCGGTCGCGGTGCGGGGCAGTTCGGGCCAGTAGGTGATGCGGTCGGGGGTTTTCGCACCGCGCAACGTCTGCCGCACGACCGCGCGCAGTTGCTCCGCGTCGATCGCAACACCGCCGCGTGGTACGACGACGGCCTCGATGCGCTGGCCCCATTCCTCGTCCGGGATGCCGACGACGACGGCGTCGAGCACATCCGGATGTCGCAGCAGTACATCCTCGATCTCGGCGGGCGCGATATTCTCCGCGCCGCGGATGATGGTGTCATCGACCCGGCCCTCGATGTAGAGGTAGCCGTCGGCGTCGAGGCGGCCGAAGTCGCGGGTATAGAAAAAGCCCCGTTCATCGACCGACGAACCGTGTCCCGCGTATTCGCCCGAGACCTGTTCGCCGCGCACCCAGATCTGCCCCGGCTCCCCCGCCGCCACGACCGCGTCGGACTCGTCACGGACCTCCAGCTCGATTCCGGGCACCGGCCGACCGGCCGAACCGAGCCGGGCCAGCACCGCGGGATCGTCGCTGGCGATCGCCGCCCGGTGGTCCTCCGGACCGAGCACCGAGATCGTGGACGAGGTCTCCGTCAGCCCGTAGGCGTTGACGAAATCGACATGCGGCCATTCGCGCAGCGCGGCCTCGATGACGCGGCCCGGCATCTTCGCACCGCCGTACGCCAACGCGCGCAGCGTGGGCACCGACCGGTCGAGCCCCTCGGCATCCATGATCCGCGCGAGCATCGTCGGCACCACCATCGCGTTCGTGATGCGCTGCTCCCGCACGAGATCGAGCCAGCCCTCGGGCGTGAACTGCTCGAGGGTGAGTACACGCCGCCCCGCATACAGATTCGTCAGCACATTCGACACGGCGGCGATGTGGTACGGCGGCACACTCATCAACGCCGCATCCTCGACATCGGCACCCGCGAACTCCACCGTGCCGAGCACATACGACACCAGGTTGTGATGCCGCAGCACGACACCCTTCGGCGCCGAGGTCGTCCCGCTCGTATAGATCAGCACCGCCGGGGCATCGGCCGCTACCGGATCGTCGTCGCCCGCATCGCCGCTGTCGGCCGCGGCGGCGAGCCATTCGGCCGGACTCTGCACCGGCAGACCGGCCCGGCGCAACGCCTCGGCCTGCTCCGGGTCCGCAATCCCCAGCGCGCGTGGATGATTCGCCAACAGTGCGTCCAGTTGCGCACTGCCCAACCGGTAGTTCACCGGTACCAGCGGCACACCGGCCCGAGCCGCGGCGAACAGCGCCACCTGGAAGGCCGGGCCGTTCACCGCCAAGTAAATGATCGCGTCGGCGCCGGCCGCGCACACCGCACGAGCCCCGCCGCCGGACAGGGCACGCAAGCGCTCGGGGGTCAGCCCGTCCTGGGTGCGTCCGACCACGACCCGGTCACCGAATCCATCGGCGGCCATATCCAGCAGCATCGCGATATTCATGAATCGATCGCCCGCGCTCAGTCCGAAGCCGGCAGCGGCTTAGCACCCTTGAGCGGCAGCGGGACACCATTCAGCGCCAGCGTGCCCTGCCCCGCCTTGGTGCAGAGCAGCTCCACACCGCGCTCATCGTCGGCATAACGCTTACCGAGCTGCGAACCGTCCATCTGCTCGGGATCGGCGGTACCGGTGGTCCCGGCCTCCGGCCCCTTCGCATCGACCATCGCCGCCCCGCCGCAAGTGATTTCCAGATCGTCATCCGGCCAGCGAACGACGATTACCGTCGTCGCGTCGACCGTACTGGCGAGCATCTGCCCTACGCTCGGCTTCATCGCAACTACCTCCGCAGATCTCGTCGTGCCATTCTCGCCCCGAACCGCCGTGGGAGCCATTCGAACACGGCCGCCGCTCAGCAGCGGGTACCCGAGAAGAGTATACGATTAAGCTAGGCGCGGCAATGAATCGCGAATCGCCGCCGGTCCGTACTCCATCTCCACCACAGGTTTCTCCGGCACGCATCCGAGAACACGGCCCGCTCACCGAGAGCAGGCGATTTCGGCGCGGTAATTCGTTGTACTCTACTCCGACGCCGCCCCGGAAAGGCCCGCGTCTACCCCACGAACGGAGTTGCCGGATGGAGCCGAAAACCGTCCTGTACGACGTGACCGACCACGTCGCGACGATCACCCTGAACCGACCGGAAGCCATGAACAGCTTCAACCAGCAGATGCTCGAGGATTTCGACCAGATCTGGCGCGCAGTCAAATACGACGACGACGTGCACGTCGTGGTGCTGCGCGCCGCGGGCGACCGCGCGTTCTGCACCGGTATGGATGTCAAGGAGGGCTTCGACCGCCACCCCAATGTCTGGTCGCAGACCGACCCCGGCGACCGCCTGTCGCCGAAGCTCAATCAAGTATGGAAACCGCTCGTGTGCGCGGTCCAGGGCATGGCCGCGGGCGGTGCGTTCTACTGGCTCAACGAGGCCGACATCATCATCTGCTCGGATGACGCGGCATTCTTCGATCCGCATGTCAGCTATGGACTCACCGCAGCGCTCGAGCCCATCGGACTCGCCCGGCGCATCCCGCTCGGTGAGACATTGCGCATCGCCCTGCTCGGCCTCGACGAGCGCGTGTCTCCCGCGCGCGCCTTGCAGATCGGCCTGGTCAGCGAGGTGCTGCCGCGCGAACAACTCTGGGAACGCGCCGACGAACTCGCACACATCATCGCCGCCAAACCACCGGCCGCGATCCAGGGCACGGTCCGGGCGATCTGGGAATCGCTCGATTCGCACCGCACCCAGGCGCTGCGCACCGGACTGTCCTATACCCAGATCGGCAACCCGATCGGGAAGGCCGAAGTCGACCGCGCCAACGTGCCGAGGCGGAAGTGGACGCTGCGATGACGCTCACGTACTCTGCGGAAAAGAGTATACGTTTTTAAGGAGAACGCTCATGAGGTTCGGTATCCCGTGGCCCGGTCGTGACGTCGCGCGCGTGGCCGAACAGGCCGGTGTCGGCGCGTTCTGCACCGGAGACTTCGTCGACCACGATGCCTACCTCAACCTGGCCGAGATGGTGACCGGCACCGAGCGGGCCCTGGTCGGCCCCGCCATCGCCTACGCATTCGCCCGCACGCCGTACGCGCACGCCACCGCGATGCGTCAGTTGCACGCACAGGCCCCCGGCCGACTGTTTCTCGGGCTCGGCACCGCCGCCTTTCGGATAAATCGCGACTGGTTCGGCGTACCGGCCGATCGTCCGGTGGACCGGGTGGCCGAGACCGTCGAGGTCATCCGCGCCTGGCTGCACGCCGAAAACGGCGACAAGATCAGCTATTCCGGCGAGTTCTACTCGATCGACGCCGACGTCCGCGCCCCCGTATTCGGCCGACTCGAGATCCCGATCCTGCTGGCCGGCTTCAACACCCGCATGGCCGCCACCGCGGGCCGCGTCGGCGACGGTGTCATCGGGCACGGGCTGTTCACGCGCTCCTGGTGGAACGATGTCGTGCGCCCCGCCGTCGAGCGCGGTGCGACCGCCGCCGGCCACACCGAGCGCCCCCTCGAACACGGCTGGATCATCACCGCCGTCGACGATGCCGCACCCGAACGCGCCATCGCCGACGCCCGGCGCATGATCGCCTTCTACCTCACGGTCAAGACCTACGACCCGTTCGTCGCGCATCACGGCTGGGAAGATCCGGTCGAGCGGCTGCGCACGGCGTTCCGCGCCGGGGACACCGATGCGATGGCCGCGGCCGTCACCGATGAGATGCTCACCGAGATCGCTGTCTGCGGCACCACCGCCGAGGCCCGCGACGCCCTCAAACGCCGCACCGACTCGATCGCCCGCGATGTCGGCTACTTCGCACCACCGTCCTATCTGGTGAGTCGCAAACGCCGCGCCGCCTACGCCGAAGCCAGCCTCGCGCTGATCGACATCGTGTCGGCCTGATCCAGGCCAGGGACACACCGCTCACCGGAAAAGCCGCCCGTCCCGACCCTAGAAATTCAGTACACTTTGAAAGCAGCGGTCGACGCTCCCCCCGCAAGCCGGGCCGAGGCAACGACGTACCGCGGGGCAATCAGGAGACAGCAGATGACAACGGCGTACTCGTTCTCTTCCCAGCTCTATATCGACGGACGCTGGCGCGATGCCGAATCGGACGCGCGCGTCACCGTGCGCAATCCAGCGACGGAGGAGACGATCGCAGAGGTCCCGCAGGCCGCGCTTGCCGACGTGCGGCGTGCGATCACCGCCGCGCGCAAGGCTTTCGACGATGGCCCGTGGCCCCGGACGAAACCCGCCGAACGGGCCGCGGTGCTGCTGCGGATGGCCGCGGAAATGGAGCGCCGCCTGCCTGAGCTCGCCGCTGTCAACATGGCCGAGGCCGGATCGGTGCGCGGGCTGGCGGAGACCCTGCAGACCCGACTTCCGGTGGCGCACCTGCGCGATATGGCCGAGCGGGTGATGCCTGCCTTCGCCTGGGAGCGCCCGATGGATCCGACCATCATGCCGGGCGTCGGCGTCTTCCAGGGGCAATACCGCCGGGAGCCCTTCGGCGTGTGCGCGCTGATCTCGGCCTACAACTTCCCGTTCTTCCTCAGCATGATGAAGCTGATCCCCGCCCTCGCCGCGGGCTGCACCGTCGTACTGAAACCCGCACCCACCACCCCGCTGGAAGCGCTGCTGATCGGCGACTTCGCCGAGGCGGCCGGACTGCCGCCGGGCGTGCTGAACATCGTCACCGGCGATATCGAGGCCGGTCAGGAACTGACCACCAACCCCATGGTGGACCTGGTCAGCTTCACCGGGTCGGACACCGTCGGCCGGATGGTCTACACCCAGGCCGCGGCGTCGATGAAGAAGGTCATCCTCGAACTCGGCGGCAAATCCGCGAGTATCGTCCGCGCCGACGGCGACCTCGACGGAGCCGTCCGGTCCGCGCTCGTCGGCATCACAACCCATGCGGGCCAAGGTTGTTCACTGCTGACCCGCACGATCGTGCACGAGTCGGTCCACGACGAACTCGTCGAGCGGATCCGCGCCGGCCTGGCCGGGGTCCGGGTCGGCGATCCCGCGGACGAATCCACCACCATGGGCCCGTTGATCAGCCAGGCACAGCGCGACAAGGTGGAGAAGCTGATCCGCACCGGCGCGGAGGAAGGGGCACGGATCGTCACCGGCGGCGGACGTCCCGCCGGGCTCGACAAGGGCTACTTCTTGGAGCCGACCCTGTTCACCGGTGTCGACAACTCGATGACGATCGCGCAGACGGAGTTCTTCGGCCCGGTCGGCGTGGTGATCCCGTTCCGCACCGACCAAGACGCGATCCGGATCGCCAACGACAGCCCCTACGGCTTGGCCGGCGCCGTCTGGAGCGCCGATACCGCGACCGCCTATGAGATCGCGACCCAGATCCGCGCCGGCGGCGTCACCATCAACGGCGGCAGCACCGGCGTGAACCCGCGAACAGCCTTCGGCGGATATAAACAGAGCGGAATCGGCCGCGAATGGGGCGAATTCGGGCTGGACGAATACTTGCAGATCAAGAGCATCAATTGGGCCGCCCGCTGAGCCGGTCGGCGCCGCGTCGCGCTACCTGATCCTCACCCACGTCGCAGCAGCAAGGCACTGCCGGGGGCCCCGCCCCCGGTAGTGACGACCGCGACACCGGCATCCTTCACCTGGCGGCCCTGCGCATCCCCCCGAAGTTGCAGGATCGCCTCGCGGACGTAGCCGAAGCCGTGCAAGCGACCGGCAGATAGCTGTCCGCCGTGCGGGTTCAGCGGGAGACGTCCATCGAGCGCGATCCCACGTCCTTGATCGATGAACTCACTCGCGCCACCCGGCTCACAGAACCCGAGTCCTTCCAGCCAGGACACCGCGTTGAAGGTGAACCCGTCGTACAGCAGGGCGAGATCGACGTCGTCCGGTCGCAGTGCGGTGCGGGTCCACAGGTGTCGGGACGGCCCAATGGTCTGCGGCTCGTGCGTCAATGTGTCCTGGTCCCAGCTCAGGCGCTCGAGAATCTGTGTACCGACCGCGTCGACCAGCACTGCCGGTCGTGGACGGTCCGGAACGGTTTCGACGGCCGAGACGATCACCGCGACGGCGCCGTCGACCGGTACGTCGCAGTCGAAGAGACCGAACGGAGTAGACACCATCCGGGCCGCGAAATAGTCGTCGATCGTGAACGGCTCCCGATACACCGCCTCGGGATTGCGGGCAGCGTTGGCTCGCGTGTTGACCGCGATCCAGCCCAGCGTCGACCGGTCACCGCCGTACCGATGGAAGTAATGGGATGCTTGCATCGCGATCCAGTTCGCCGCGGATACCGCGCCGAACGGCGCCCGTTCCTCCATCATCCCGGTCGCGCGGCCGGTCGATGCGTCGAACTGCCCCGATCGGACCATGGCCGCGTACGACGACTCCCAGACAGTACGAAAGCAGAGCACATGGCGGCACAGTCCGGAGGCGACTGCCAGCATCGCGGTGATGATCGCGCCGGCCTGCCCCGGGGTGTCGCCGGCGCCGTTGATCCACGTCGGCCGGAGCTGCAACGCCTCGACCAAGGGCGCGATCCCGCCCTCGGACATGCCAGGCGACCCGACCCGGCCGGGATAAGTGGAGAGCCCGTCGATCTCGTCCAGCGTCAGTCCGGCATCCTCGACGGCCTGCGTACATGCCTCGACGGTGAGCGCGAGCGGATCGACCATGAGCCTGCGCCCGACGCGCGACTGTCCGACCCCGGTCAGGGCCACCCGTTCTTCGAACTTCAGCGCCGACGCCATCGGACGCAGGACGGCCGTGACATCCCTCGGCGCCGGCAGTTCGAGCGTCTCACCCTGGCGATCGGGGTCGGGTTCGAACAGCGGGAGATAGACATCCTCCGCCTTCTCGAATACCACGCGCACCGGCATTCCGATGCGCACGTCCTCGATATCGCAGTTGACGATGTTGGTGGTCAGCCGGACACCGGCGTCCTCTTCGAGCGCGACGATCGCGATGACATAAGGCGGCGGGAATGCCGGCAACCACTGCTGATGGTTCACGGTGAAGCCCGCAACCACCCCGCGCCCGGAGACCGCGGCCATCGCCACGTTGCCGCTGCGGCACACACGGCAGCGAGGCAGCGGTGGATGTGTGTAGGCCCCGCAATCGGCACATCCGAGGATGCGCAACACCCCGTCACTGCCCGAGGACCAGAACTTCGCGCTGGCGAGTGTCGGCTGGGGCAGCGGTCGCACTGGCTTCGACGGGTCCTCAGGTGGCATCGACTATCCTTTCAGTACGATCTATATCGTATACTCTATTTTCTGGCCACGACCAAGTGCACAACACCATCGATCCGAGAACACGACAGTTAGGACGACTCATGGCACAGGTGCGACAACAACGTCGCGGTCGGGTTATCGCGATGACGGCAGCGGAGGTGGATGATTTCCTGGCCACCGAGCGAACGTGCCGAGTCGCGACCGTCAGCGCAGACGGCCGACCACACGTCGCCCCCTTATGGTTCGTCTGGGACGGCACCGACCTGTGGCTCAACTCGATCGTTCGCAGCCAGCGCTGGACAGATATCGTCCGCAACCCCCGGATTGCGGTAGCGGTGGACGCCGGCGTCGAGTTCAACGAACTCCGCGGCGTGGAACTCACCGGCACGGTCGCGCCGATCGGCGATGTCCCACGTACCACCACACCCAACCCCGAGCTGGCCGCTGCCGAGCAACTCTTCGCCCGCAAGTACATGGGCCACGACAATTTCACACCGGACGGCCGACACGCATGGCTACGGCTCACCCCAGAAAAGGTGACCAGCTGGGACTTCCGAAAGCTCGCCGGACTCTCCCGCTGAGCGGGAAAGGGTGGCCACGCGGATTCCGCGTGGCCGCCCTTTCACCTGTGCATCAGTGCGCGAAGACCACCGCCACCTCTTGGTCGTCGTCGGCGATCTGTGTCGCGGGCACCTCCAACTGCGCGATCCTGCGGGGAAGCAGCACAGCGAGCAACGCGCCGATGCCCGACGCGACCGCACCGATCAGGAAGGCGATCTGGAATCCCTTATCGGTGTAGAAGGTATGACCCTGCGTCATTTCCGGCGGGAACGCAGCGATGTACGAGTTGTTCAACACGGCGAATGCGATCACCGGCAGAACCGACGCGATAACGCTCTGTGCCACGCTGACGATGCTCGCGGTGCTGGCCTGCAGTTGCGGGGGAACCGCCTCGATCAGCAGATTCGGCACCGCCGCGTAGGCCAGACCCATGCCCGTACCGGCCAGACCCGCGAAGACCAGCAGCAATGGCTTGTTGGTGTGGCTCAGCGCGGTGCATACGAACGCGGCCGAAAACATCAGCAGGCCGACGATCATCAGTAGGCGCGGCCGGACATTGCGGCCGACCAGGATTCCGACTACCACGCCGCCGACCACGACCATGCCGCCGATCGGTGCCTGGAAGACCGCGAATCCCTTTGCGCTGACACCGAATCCGTAGCCGAGTCCCATGACGGCCGGCGTCATGGCCATCATCGGCAGCAGGATGGTGAACAGTGCGCTACAGCCGTAGGCCATACCGGAACTGATAGCGGTCAGCCACACCGGCCGCCTGCGCAGGACGGCCAGATCGACCAGCGGGGCGGCGACCATCCCGGCCGAGGCCAGCCAGCCGACCAGCAACGCGGTACCACCGAAGAGGTAGGCCAGCGTCGATCCATTCGTCCATCCCCAGGTCGGGCCGAAGCTGAGCGCGACGAGAACGCCGGCGATACCCGCACCGAGCAGCACCGCCCCCAGCAGATCGATCTTCGACCGCAGGCGCACGGCGGATTCCTCGGTACTGACGAAGATCATGGCGCCGAACACCACCATCGCGATCACGAAGAACCAGAAGATGCTGCGCCAGCCGTGGTTGTCGAGAAACCAGCCGGTGAGAAATGGGGCGGGAATCGCAACGAGGCCCAGACCGCTGGTAACGATGCTGACCGCGAGCGCAATCGTCTTGGGCGGGAAGATATCCCGGATCAGCGAATAGGTCAGGAACACGCACGGAATCAGCACGCCCGACAGCGCCCGCCCGGCAACCAGCACCGCGTAGCTGGACGCGACGGCGGAGAGCAACGATCCCACTGTTGCCACGACTACGCACAGCAGTAACAGTTTGCGCTTGCCGTACATATCGGCGAGCTTGCCGACGAGCGGGCCCGTCACGGCGCCGACCAGCAGCATCGCGGTGAGCAGCCATGCGCCCTGCGTCGTCTGGAAGTGCGCGGAGATGGCCGGGATCGACATCGAGATCATGATGTAGCTGACCGTGAGTACCTCGAGCAGCAGCAGCATCGAGGCCATCGAGAAGACCAGCTTCGGTGTCCAATTCTGTGCGGCGCCAGGCGATTCGCCCGGCCGGGTAACAGCGTCCATTATTCGGGGGTCCTTTCGGGTTCCTGCTCGGGACTCTCGCTTCTGGATTGCGCCGTGTAGTCGAGCCGTGCAGTTATTCGGTGATCGCATCGCCGCCGCCCACAGCTGGGGGCGAGTGCGTAATGGACATCACAGCCCGCATATGACCTGTCGTATATCGGTCTTTCCGCTCAGCGGGAAGTCCAGCACTCGAAGTGCGTTTATTGCAGCGCCAGGAATGTTGTTGAAGTGGCAATTCAGGCGATTAGCAGAGTTCTCACCACCCGACTATGACCACTGGTGAGAAGTATCGGAAGATATAGCGATCGGCAATAACGGCCCACAAACCACTGTGGGCCGAGGCGCATGACGCAGCGCCTCGGCCCACACAACGCGATAGCCGTCCTACTTCGGGACCACCTTCAGATCGGGGATCTGCTCACCACAAGCAGGCGCGCCCGCCGGATCCGGTACGAATTTATCGCCACGCAGGATGGAGACGAACGAGCAGTTACCCGGGCCGCCGACCGAGTAGTCCCCGCGCTTCTCGAAGTCGGCCGGCTTCGGAAACAGGCCGCCGGCGGTAAAACTCTTGTCGGCGCGCAGTGCGGTCATCAACTGTTCTCGACTTGCAGTGCACCCAGCCTTCTCCAACCCGTGAATGAGCAGGTCAGCACTGATCCAGCCCACTGCCATGGAGAACGAAGGAAGCCCCGACTGCGACCCCGCATACTGCTTCAGCGCCGCCGACCACGCCTGCGTCGCCTCGGTGTTCAATTCCACTGGTGCGTAGGAGGTAAGGAACCCGATCCCCTGCGCCGCAGCGACAGCGGGCGGCGACTTCAGCAGATCCGCCCCGTAACCGACCGCGAGCAGCACCGATTTCATCTCGACCCCGGCCTGACGCAGCCCGGCCACCAGTGCGAACGCGGTATCCGGAAGCGCCAGGGTGTACAGCACATCAGCGCCGGACTCCTTGATACCCAGGACGGCCGGACCGACGTCCATGGGACCGAGCGGGACACGCTCATTGACGTACCCCCGTGTGAGACCGGCACGCTCCGCCGACAGGACCGCACCTTCGGCCGACTTCGACGCGCTCGGAGTGTTAGGAGCCACTACCGCGACCTTGGTGCCGCCGAGCTTCTTCCAGTAGTCACCGAATGTCGTAGCGGCCTTGTTGTAGTCGGTACCCGACATCGCCGCGAACAGGTTCTCGTACTTCGGGTTGAACCACTGCTCACCACCGTCGAACGCACCGCCGAGGAACGGCGTCCCCTTGGCTTGGGTGCCCGCGTACTGGCCCGCACCGTAGAAGAAGGTGCTGATCGGCAGCACCGCGTATACGTGTTCCTGCTGCACCAGACGTTGGGTCGCGGTCAACGCGCCGATCAACCCCCGCCGCATCGCGATGGTCATCGCGTTGCGCGCCGCCGGACGAGCCAACCTCAGCCATAGGACACCGTCCGACCAACGGCAGTCGAGCCCCTCGACCGCGAGATCCTCGAGCACGGTCACTCAGGCCGTGATGACCATGGCCGAGCCCATGCCGCCACCCGCGCACATCGCCGCGACCGCGGTTCCGCCACCGCGACGACGCAGCTCGTGCGCCAGGGTCACGATCATGCGGGCACCGGTCGTCGCGATCGGATGCCCGAGACTGCAACCGCTGCCGAACGGATTCACCCGCTCCGGGTCGAGACCCAACTCCCGCACGGCGGCCACGGCCACCGACGCGAAGGCCTCGTTCACCTCGAACAGATCGACGTCGTCGATGCCGAGCCCGGCCCGATCCAGCGCCTTGCGGATCGCGGCGATCGGCGCGAGTCCGGTGCGCACCGGATCGACGCCGACGCTCGCCCAGGACCGGACCGTCGCGATCGGCGTGCGCCCGTGTTCGGCGGCGAATTCGGAGCTGGCGACGAGGACCGCGGCAGCACCGTCGTTCACGCCGCTGGCGTTTCCGGCCGTAATGGAGAAGCCCTCGATCTCCGGGTGCAGCACCTTCAACGCGGCCAGTTTCTCGATGCTGGTGCCGCGCCGCGGATGTTCGTCGACCTCGAAGACCGATGCGGCCCCGTCGCGATCGGTGACCTTGACCGGGACGATCTCATCGACGAAGTGGCCATCGTCGATCGCCCGGATGGCCCGCTCGTGCGAGCGCACGGCCCACGCGTCCATCTCCGCCCGGGAGATGCCGGCCAACCGCGCCGTATTCCACCCGACCAGAATCCCCATATCGTTATTGGGCGCCTCGGGCGTCGAAACGTGCGAGGGCGACATCCACGGGTCCTGCCAGTCGTCGGTGCCCGGAATCCGCCGCCGCGATACCGGAGCCGTGGACGAGGACTGCGTCCCACCGGCGATCACCGCGCGATCCATGCCACAGCGCACGCTCGCCGCGGCGGTCCCGATGCTCGCCAATCCGGAGGCACAGTGCCGGTTGTGCGCCAGGCCCGGCACATGAGTCAGGCCGGCCTCGAGTGCGGCGTAACGGGCGATATCGCCGCCACCGGCCAGGGACTCACCGAGGATGACGTCATCGATGGCCTCGACCGGCAGTCCGGAGCGCTGCGCGGCCTCGCGGACGACGAGGGTGGCCAGGTCGAAGGCGCTGGTATCGCGCAGGGTGCCCTTGCGGGCGGTACCGATCGCGGTGCGGCAGGCAGCGAGGATAACGGCGTCAGTCATATAATTCGTTGTACTCTATTATGGCGCTACTCGGTAGAGTCACGGCTCGACCACCAGCCAACAGGCGGTCGACCGACGGCGCCGAATACCGAAACGCACGAGGTCATAGACCATCTTTGAACGATGCACCGCGCACAGGACGAATGTGCGGACATCTTCACTCGCTGAGCAAAAAAGGATACCTTCTCTGTGGTACGTGCTGTTGATATAGGTGGTGACCGGTGAACTTCGAACTCAGTGACGAGCAGACGATGCTGCGCGAAGCGTGGCGCGATCTGCTCGCCGACCGGGCCCCGATCGGCGTGGTACGAAGCCGGTTGGACCGCGATGAGGATGTCGACCCCGCGCTGTGGCGGCTGGCGGCCGAACTCGGCTGGCTCGGTATCGGGCTGCCCGAGCAATACGACGGGGCCGACCAGGGCCTGGTCGAGCTCGCACTGCTCGCCGAAGAGACCGGACGCGCACTCGGGCGCGGACCATTCCTGCCCAACGCGATCGTCGGCCAGGCGATCACCACTACGGGGTCGCCGCGACTGCAGGCCGAGGTGCTGCCCGCACTGGCCTCCGGTTCGGGCTGGGCCACTTGGGCTTTCGCCGAACCGCAGGCGCCGTGGACCATCGACGGCGTGCGCACCACCTTCTGCGCCGAAGGAGACATGATCGTCCTCGATGGGGTCAAGACCGCGGTACAGGACGCGGGCGGCGCCCGCTGGCTGCTGGTCACCGCACAACACGAAGGCATCCCGCGCTCGTTCCTCGTCGACCGGGACGCATCCGGTGTCACCGTCCGGCGCCAACAGGTCCTGGATCCGACCCGCGCGTTCTATGCGGTTCGGCTCGACGGCGTGCGCGTGCCGGCCGACCGCCGCCTCGACGGCGGGCCCACCGAGGTCCAGCGACTGCTCGACTATGCGTCGGTGCTGCGCTGCGCCGAGGCGCTCGGGGTGCTGGCGCGCATGCTCGAGATGACCGTCGACTACGTCAAGGTCCGGGTGCAGTTCGGGCAGCCGATCGGCACCTTCCAGGCCGTCAAGCACGCCTGCGCCGAGATGGCACTGCTGGTGCACGGCACCCGCGCCGCCACCTACTACGCGGCCATGGCCGAGGACGCGGGCGCCGACGACGCAGCTCGTGCGGCCTGTGTCGCGTCGTCCTACACCTCGGCCGCAGTCGGCGCCGTCGCGGGCCGCGCACTGCAGCTGCACGGCGGCATCGGCTTCACCTGGGAGCACGACCTGCACCTCTACCTGCGCAGGGCCGAGGCCGACGGTGTGCTCTACGGGGACACCACCATTCACCGCGATCGGCTCTGCACGCTGTTGCAGCAGTCGCCGGCATCCGTTTAGGCGAAAGGAATTCGATGGAGATCAAGGGCAAGAAGGCCGTGGTGTTCGGCGGCGCGTCCGGGATGGGCCGGGCCAGTGCCGAATTACTGGCAGCCCGCGGCGCGGACGTCGCGGTACTCGACCGGCCCGGCTCGACCGGCGCCGAAATCGCCGCGGCAATCGGCGCGAGCTTCCACCCGGTCGACATCACCGACTTCGCGGCGACCGAGCACGCGCTCGCCGCCGCCGTGCAATCCCTTGGCGGACTGCATATCTCGGTCACCACCGCGGGCGGCGGCAAAGTGCAGCGCACGCTGGGCAAGAACGGCCCGCACGACCTGGAGACCTTCCGCCAGGTGCTCGACCTCAACGCCGTGGCCACCTTCAATATCAGCCGACTCGCCGCCGCGCATATGAGCCGCAACGAACCCGAAGATCCCGAGGACACCGGCGAACGCGGCGTCATCATCAACACGTCCTCGGTCGCCGCCTTCGAAGGCCAGATCGGCCAGGTCGCTTATACGGCCGCCAAGGCCGCCATCGCCGGAATGTGCCTCACGATGGCCCGCGACCTGGGCTCGCTCGGCATCCGCGTGCTGGCCATCGCACCGAGCCTGTTCGATACCGGCGCCACCAGCAAGATTCCCGACGAGACCCGGGCCGTACTGGTGAAGGACGCGGCGTTCCCCAAGCGGCTCGGCCGTCCAGAGGAGTACGCCAAGCTCGCCCTCGCGATCATCGACAACCCCATGCTGAACGGCCAATGCCTGCGCTTGGACGCGGGCCAGCGATTCGCCCCGAAGTAATCCACGCCGAAGGGCCCGCCGAACGCGGGCCCTGCACGCACCACCCACCGCCTGCTCAGCGCCTCTCGCTGAGCTGGAGACTGGTCGCGACCGACCGACGATCACGACCGATCGGCTCTGGATCGCAGCCGCCGTCACATCAACGAATACCCACCGTCGACCGTGATCGTCGTTCCGGTCACATAGGCCGAGGATGCCGAGGCCAGGAACAGATAGACCCCGGGCAGATCGGCGGGGGTGCCCCACCGTTCGAGTGCCGTATGCCCGACGATGTCGTTCTCGCGTTCCTCGTCGCGGTGCCAGTGTCTGCCCATCCCGGTGTCGAACCAGCCGAGCGCCACCGCGTTGACCGTGATCGCGCGCGGTCCGAGTTCCTGCGCCAACGCGGCCACAAGGGCATGCGCGCCGCTCTTGGAGGCCGCGTACGCGGCAAGTCCACGCCGGGGCCGGTCACCGATCACCGAACCCGTCACGATGATGCGACCGCCCTGCTCCATCACCGCCGCGGCCGCGCGCGCCCCGAGAAATGTCCCGGTCAGGTTCACATCGATGATGTCGCGCCAGACCTCGGGCTTCATCTGCGCGACCGTCGCGACCTCGGGCGACACTCCGGCATTGCAGATCCACACATCGACACCGCCGAAGCGGTCGAGCATGCGTTCGGCCACGGTCTCGTTGAACTCGTCCGCCCGCACATCCCCGGCGCAGACGACGGGATCGCCGTGCAGCGTGGCGGCCACCTGCTCGAGTGCGTTCTCCGAGCGCGCCACCAGACCGAGCCGTGCGCCCGCGGCGTCGAAGGCCGTCGCGAGGACCCGCCCCAAACCGCGCCCGGCACCGGTTATGACAACTCGTCGCCCCGATACATCGGCGTGCCCCATACCCATTTGCATCTCACCGTCCATCCGCACTGTCACCGAGCTACGATTTATTTGACCGGTCGGTACACTATTGCCGAACTTAGCACATCTCCGGAGGCACCGAACAATGATCAGCAGCCCAGAACCCGCCAAAGTGCGACTCGAGCCCTACCCCGGCGATGAGCAGCTGGCCATCCTGCGCATCGAACGTCCCCCGGTGAACGCGCTCGACCAATCCATGTGGGACCTCCTGGAGAACGCGGCGGCGGCTCTGCACGGCAATACGACCTATCGGGCGGTCGTCATCACCGGCGGCGCCGAACATTTCGCGGCCGGCGCCGACGTCAAGGAGATGCTCGACCTGAGCGTCCCGGAATTCGACCGCCGCAACCGGGTGCTCCAGCAGGCGTTTCACGCCGTGGCGACCGCCCCGCAGATCACCATCGCGGCCGTCAACGGCTACGCGCTCGGCGGCGGCTGTGAGCTGGCGCTCGCGGCCGACTTCCGCATCGCCGGGCGCGGCGCCACCTTGGGCCTGCCCGAGATCACCCTCGGAATCATGCCCGGATCCGGTGGGACGCAACGTCTTTCACGAACGATCGGCATCGCCGGGGCGAAGGATCTCATCCTGTCCGGACGCCTCGTGCGCGCGGAAGAAGCACTGCGGATCGGCCTCGTCGATCAACTGGTCGACGACGCTGAGGTGTTCGACACCGCAGTCGCGAAGGGCCTGACATACGCGCGCGGACCATGGGCGCTGCGGTACGCCAAACAAGCGATCGACGCGGGCGCGGGCCTGCCGATCGACCACGGACTGGCCCTGGAAGCCGACCTCATCACCGAATGCTTCGCCAGCGCGGACGCGCGGCACGGCCTGCGCAGCTTCGTCGAGGACGGCCCGCGCAAGGCAACGTTTCAGGGCCGATGACCAAACGATCCGTCTGCGTCACACCTAGTTGTGTGTACCGACCGGTTGATCTAATGTGGTGTGAACTGGGTCACCGGGTTCCGGATCGACAATGGAGTACGACAGGAGTCACCTATGAGTGAGTTGAGTTTCGAAGGACGGGTGGCGGTCGTCACCGGCGCGGGTCGCGGCATCGGGCGGGCCCACGCCCTGCTCCTGGCGAAACGCGGCGCGAGTGTCGTCGTCAACGACCTCGGTGGATCAATGGAGGGCGAGGGTTCCGACGTCGGACCGGCGCAATCGGTCGTCGACGAGATCGTCGCCGCCGGCGGTGCCGCGGCGGCCGACACCAACGATGTCTCCACCGAAGCCGGCGCCAAGGCGATCATCGACACCGCGATCGATCGGTTCGGCCGCATCGATATCGTCGTCAACAACGCGGGAATCGTCAGGTACGCGGGTTTTCCGGAGGTCGATCTGGACAACCTCGAGCGCCACCTCGCGGTGCACCTCATCGGTTCGTTCAACACGACCCGGGCCGCATGGCCGCATTTCGTCGAACAGGGCTACGGCCGGGTCGTGCTGACGACCTCGAGCGGCGTATTGGGTCTCGACAACAACCTGTCCTACGCGACCGCGAAGGCCGGTCTGATCGGATTGGCGCGCAGCGCGAAGCTTTCCGGCGAACCGCATGGGATCAAGCTCAATCTCATCGCGCCTGCGGCGCAGACCCGCATGGCCGGGACCGCCGAACTCAGCGATGACGCCGAGCCCGTGCCCGGTCAGCCGTTCATGCCCTCCGGACTCGTCGCGCCGATGGTCGCGTTCCTGGCCCACGAGAGCTGCCCGGTCAGCGGTGAGATCTACACGGCCGGAGCCGGTCGCTTCGCGCGGTTGTTCCTCGCCTCGACCGAGGGTTACGTGCACGAGGGTCCGGCCACCATCGAGGATGTCGCCGAGAATTGGGATGCGATCAATGACGAGACGGGTTACTACGTGCCCGCCGATCTGATGAGCTGGTCCGGCGCGTTCCTGAAGCACCAGTTCGCACATCTCGCGACGTCGTAGCCCAGAACCAGCCGGCCCCGAAATGCCGCTGGCCGTGACCCTGGTGGAGGGTCACGACCAGCGGCACCGGGGATTCAGTGATCCAGCCCCTTTGCCAGTAGCACACCGAGAACCGATCGGCCGTACTCCAGTTCCGCCTCCGCCGCCGCCAGGTCCAGCGGCTCGGTGAGGATCCCGTTCAAGAAGATCTCGCAGTAGAAGCGGGCGAGTTCCTCGACCTTCAGGTCCGCACGGCGCGATACCCACTGATAGGTGTAGTTGTGCAGGTTCAGATACGCGAGCATCGCGAGTTCCAGATCTTGCACCCGCAGCTTGCCCTGGCTGTGCCCATCGGCGAGCACGCTGCGGATCTGCGATTCGAAACGCTGTCGCTTGGTCCGGAACCGGATGCGGTATTCGCCCTGCAGCTGGTGATATTCGTGCAGGAAGACCCACACGTGGTCTTGTCGGTGCACGATCTGGCGCAGCAATGATTCCGACAGCAACCACAGGCGCGCTTGAAAACTGATGTCCAGCCGCACGATCGCCGATGCCTCCACGAGCAGCGGATCCAGTACGCGGTCGTGGATCTCGGCCAGCAGGGCGTCCTTCGAACCGATGTAGTAGTAGAGCGCGCCACGGGCCAGCCCGGCGGCCTCGCCGATATCGGCCACGCCGGTGCTCGCGTAGCCGTTCTTCGAGAACAGCTCTACCGCGACATCCACGACCTGTTCGCGTTTGCGGTAATAACGTGCGGTCTTCGCACGCTCCTGGCGTGGGGTCTTGCCGTGCTCCGTTCGCACTGTAGGCATCTCACCGATCCTTAAACCTGTACGCCACCAAGGAAATACCCGACGGCCGGTGACACGAACCCCTCACGGTACACAATCCGGCGGTGCGCCCCCGCCGCGGCGGACAGCCGCGCAAACCGCTTCGGTGCGGATGCGGCACCGAGGCCGCACCCGCACCGAACCGAACACCGGCAATCGGGCGCACGTACCGAATCAGACGGTCGCGACCGGAGTCAATGGGCTACCCATGGTCCCGGGCAGGCGCAGCGGGGGTGCGGTGAGCAGGAACCGGCTGCGGTTGTGTTCGCGCAGCCAGGTGGCGAGTTCCTCGGTGTACCAGAGCTCGCCGAGCGGCACCCCGAGCTTGAACAGGCACAGGTGGTGGATCGGGAGCAGGGTGTGCGGGGTCTCGCTGTCGGGCGCCCAGCCCTCCACCGCATAGTTGTCCGAGATGAGCGCCGAGATCTGCGAATCGGCGATCCACTCCAGCAACGACTCGTCGGTCGCGTCCAGGTAGGGGAACATGGCCTGGATCTCGGGGCCGGGGTTCTTCTCCCAGGCCAGGACCTGGGTGGCGAAGCCGGTGTGCAGCACGAGCATATCGCCCGGCTCCACCACGACGTTGTCCTTCGCCATGATGTCCTTCAGCATCTTCAAATCGACCGGCTGCCAGTCTTTTCCGAGATGCGAGACGTCGATGAGGACACCGCGCCCCTGGATACCGTGGGCGGCCATGTGCTCACAGCCGAGGTGCTTGGCGAACGAGACGCTCCCGCTGCCATCGCCCTTGGCATCTTCTTGCGGTCCGATGATGTCGGTGCCGGGGCGGAATCCGTTGTAGTACACCGGCTCCGCGACTCCGTCGCCGTCGGCGTCGAACAACGCGCCCTGGTGGGCCAGGGAATCCCACTGCGTCGAGTACTGCAGCCACAGCGTGACGACGTCATCGCTCCACAGGTCGATGAAGGTCGGCGAGATCGAGTCACGCGCGACGACGTTGTAGAAGGTGTCCTGCTTGTGCGCCAGGTCCTCGGTCGGCCGCAGGATCGGCGGGTAGCGCCGCTGGTTCATCGCGGATCCGCCCGGGTAGTCGAGCGGCAGGCTCAGGCTGAAGGTGATTCCGTGTTCGACCTCGCGCACACCTTGTCGGACCTTCTCCGGGGTGAGCAGGTTGATGCGCCCCAGTTCGTCGTCCTCGCCCCAATCACCCCAGGTCGAGCCTTCCGGGCGCTGCTTCCACCGTTTCGTCACGGTTGCACTCCTTCTTCCGAGTCCTCATCGACTGAGGTCACCATGCTATTTGGATTGTACCGATCGGTCAACGAAAATTTGATACTCGCAATCGCTTCCTCCGCCTGCATCTTTTGATTAGACTGAACGGTCGAAACAATATTGGAACTACCGGCGTGAGCAGGCAGTTTCCGTCGAGCTTGGAGAGAGATGAGCGAATCAACACAGGCGTCGGTCGCGGCGAGCGTGCGCGACGTGATCAGCGCCCACACGCAGGCACAGGATGCTGGACAGACCGATGAGACGGTCGCGCTGTACGCGCCCGACGCGGTTCTCGAAATTCCCGGCTTCGACCCGATCACCGGCCACGACGCGCTGCGCGAGGCCTTCAAGGGATGGGCACCGACGCAGCCACAGAAACACCTCGTCGCAAACACCGTCATCACCTCCTGGACCGAGGACGAGGCCACGGCGGTCAGCGATGTGGCCTTCTTCCAGCGCGGCGAGTCGGGTTGGGCGGTGCAGGTCGTCGGACGTTACGAGGACACCCTGCGTCGGTACGACGGCACCTGGCTGATCCACCACCGGACCACGACCTACATCGTCTAACCGACACCGAATCCTGGAGAAGACAATGACCGAAGCACAGGTCGCGCTCGGCGTGCACGCCGCCATCGCCACATACACCCGGGCACTCGACGAGGGGCGGACCTCGGACATCGTCGCGACGTTCTGTCCAGACGGCGCCACCGAGATCATGGGCGTCGGCACCTTCGAAGGCCATAACGCACTGCAGGGGGTCTACGCCGGCATGGTGCCGACACAGCCGCAGAAGCACCTCGTCGCCAACACCGTCATCACCTCCTGGACCGAGAACCAGGCCACGGCCTCCAGCGACCTCGTCTTCCTCCAGCGTGGCGAAGCGGGCTGGGCGGTGGGGCTCGTCGGTCGATACCAGGACACCCTGCGCCTGCACGACGGCGCATGGCGGTTCCAGCACCGGAATCTGACCTACGTGGTCTAGCAGTCCGGCACTTCGCACCTCGGCACCGGTCACGAATCCGGAACCGACACAAAGGGCCTCGCCGACATACCGTGTCGGCGAGGCCCTTTTCCATGTCCTACGCGGCCGCTTCCTCGACCTTGGACAGGATGAACGCCGAGTACTTGTTCGCGGCATTTTCGGCGATCAGCCGCTGGAGATTGGGCCGCCCGGTCGGATTCAGCAACTGCTTGACCGCCTTGCCCGGAATGTTCGCCCCGAAGAAGTAGCTGCTCTCCAAGAACAGCGAACCACTGCCGTTGACCGTATCGGTCCACTCCTGTTCGGCGTCCGGATCCACCTCGATGATGTGGTAGCCGTTATCGCGCGCGTGCTGGAGTGCGCCGATGACGCCGTCCACCTGGTCACCCGCGTACCGCGGATTGTTGCCCAGCGCGCCGTGCGGCCCGCCCGGAAAGAAGAAGTTCGGGAATCCGGCCGTCGCGATGCCGAGGTAGGTGCTCGGACCGTCCGCCCAGTACTCCTCGAGTGGAAGTCCCGCGCGGCCGCGCACGCCCAGCCGATTCAGCGCGCCGGTGCCGAAGTCGTATCCGGTCGCCCAGATGATGATGTCGAACTCGCGCAGCCCCTCGGCCGTCTCGATCCCGGTCTCGGTGATCCGCGTGATCGGCGTCTGTTTGAGGGCGACGAGCGAGACGTTCGGCTTGTTGTAGGCCTGGTAGTAACCGGTCACGAAGGGTGGGCGCCGCCCGGCGTAGATGTGGTCCTTGGGGATCAGATTGTCGGCGGTCGCCGGATCGGCGACGATGGCGCGGACCTTCTCCGCGAGGAACTCGCAGAACTCCTTGTTCACCTCGGGGTTGGTGGTGAAGTCGATGTAGTTCTGCGTCAGCTTCGTGAAACCTGGGCTGTTCCAGAGCTTTTCGAAGAACTCCCGCCGCTGTTCCTTCGTATCGTCGGTGGAATTGCGGGTCGGGAAGTCGTGCAGGAACCCACTCGGCGAGGTGTTCAGCGTCTCGCGGATCTTCTCGAAGTCGGCCTTGAGCGTGGCCTGTTCCTCGGGCGTGATCGGTGCGTTGTTGAGCGGCGTGCACCAGTCGGGAGTCCGTTGGTACACCGTCAACGAATCCACCTGGTCCGCGATTGCCGGCACGATCTGCACACCGCTGGAGCCGGTTCCGATGAGCGCGACGCGCTTGCCGGTGAAATCGATGGGCGTCTTGGGCCAGCGGCCGGTGTGGTGCTGCTCGCCACGGAAGTCGAACTGCCCCGGCACATCCGGGATGAACGGTACCGACAGCACGCCGGTCGCCGCCACGAGAAAGCGGGCCCGATACTCGGCGCCGTCGACGGTGCGCACCGTCCAGGTGCCGGAGGGCTCATCGAACTCGCCCGCGGCCACCTTGGTGTTGAATTCGATATCCCGCCGCAGGTCGAATTTGTCGACCACATGGTTGAAGTACCGCTCGATCTCGGGCTGCCCCGCGAACCGCTCGGTCCACTCCCACTCCTCCCACAGCTCCTTCGAGAACAGATAGCCGTAGGTGTAGCTCTCGGAGTCGAAGCGCGCCTCGGGATAGCGGTTCCAGTACCACGTGCCACCCACACCGGTGCCCGCCTCGAGCAACTTCGCCGAGAAGCCCTCCTCGCGGGCTCGGTACAGCTGATAGATGCCGGTCACGCCCGCACCGATCACCAGGACGTCGAGCACCGCGTCGGACACCTTCGCTGATCCACTCATATGTTCTCCATTCTCGAATGGGTCGGCCGGGCCGCTCGACGCCATAGTTGTTTCGACCGGTCGGTCTATGACATTGGTCACGAGACTAGAGCGAGATCCGGCCTGAATCAACTGTGTCGTTGCGGACGGAGATACCTCCGCACCATACGGTTCGAGAGCCCAGCGTAGTCGCTCCACCATTGATTGTACTGACCGATTGGTCTAATCTATCGCGTGACCAGCCGCACAGCCGAAATGGAGCCACGCATGACAACCACCGCAGCCAATGGAAGCTCCGCCACCCCGTCCGACGCACGCACCGCGGGGCTCGAGGTGATGCGCTCGGTCATGCCCGGTGTTTTCGAGGACGGGGATATCGACCTGCGCGACGGGCGTCTCGGCGAAGACCTCGTCGAGATCGGCCTGGTCAACGTCTGGGGTTCGATCTGGACCCGCGAGGGACTCGGTCGACGCGACCGCAGCCTGGTCACGCTGGGCCTGCTGATCGCGCTCGGCGCCGAGACCGAGCTGGGTTACCACGTCCGGATCGCGCTGACCAACGGCGTGACCAAGGAAGAGATCGCCGAGATCATCTACCACGCCAGCGCTTACGCCGGCTTCCCCGCCGCGACCGCGGCCCGCACCGTTGCCCGTGAGGCGCTGGGCGAATAGCCCAACCGCCGCGCCCGGTACCCGACTCGACGAAGACAAAGGAACCAACATGTCACTGGATGGAAAGATCGCCGTCGTCACCGGCGGCGGCCGCGGCATCGGCCAGGCCATCGCGACCGTGCTCGCGGCCCAGGGCGCCGCGGTCGCGGTGTGGGATCTGAACCCGGAGGGCGCCGAGAAGACCGTCGCCGAAATCCGCGCGGCGGGTGGCACGGCGATCGCGGTAGCCGGTGACGCGGCCGATGCCGACGCCGTGGCCGCGGCGGCCGCGCGGACCCGCGCGGAACTCGGACCCGTCACCATTCTGGTCAATAACGCCGGGATCAACGAATCCGAGCCCTTCACGAGCCTGAGCGAGGAATCCTGGGACCGGGTGATCCGGATCAATCTCAAGGGACCGTTCCTGGTCACCAAGGAATTGGTGCCCGATATGGTCGCGGCGGGCTGGGGCCGGATCATCAACATCTCCTCGTCCTCCGCGCAGACCGGGGCTCCGGCGATGGCCCACTACGCGTCGTCCAAGGGCGGTGTCATCGGCCTCACCAAGGCGCTGGCGGTCGAGTTCATCGAGAACGGGATCACCGTCAACCACGTCCCGCCGGGCTTCATCGACACTCCGTTGTCGCGCCAATCCATCGATGTCGATGCCGCCGCGGCTTTTATGCCGATGAAGCGAGCGGGCACGCCCGAGGACATCGGCTACGCCGTCGCCTATCTCGCCTCCGAAGAGGCCGGTTACGTGACCGGTCAGACCTTGAGCGTCAACGGCGGACGCTACCTGTTCTGAGGGTGTGCTGATCCACCCAATAGTGATGTGCGGCAAGCCCGGTCGCGGCCAGATGAGGGAGGGTCGCGACCCGCGCCGAGGCCGGTGGCACGGGACGAGTGTGAAGGAAATACACGATGAGAATCGGAATCGTCGCCGAGTCGACCGGCGGTGAGACACGGGTCGCGGCAACACCGGCGACCGTGGGTCAGTTGTTGAAACTGGGGTACGAGGTCGCCACCGAATCCGGTGCGGGCCGCCACGCCAGTTTCACCGACGAGGCCTTCGCGGCCGCGGGTGCCTCGGTGGTTTCCACCGAGGAGGCGTGGGCCTGCGACATCGTCCTCAAAGTGAACGCACCGACCGACGCCGAAATCGCCCGGCTGCATTTCCAGGCGACGATCGTCGGCCTGCTGAACCCCGCACTCGATCCGGAACTGCTCGACAAACTCGTCGCGCGGCCGGTCACCGCACTCGCGACGGACGCGGTACCGCGCATCTCGCGGGCCCAGTCGATGGATGTGCTGAGCTCGATGGCGAATATCGCCGGCTACCGCGCCGTCGTCGAGGCCACGCATGAATTCGGCCGGTTCCTCACCGGTCAGGTCACCGCGGCGGGCAAGGTGCCGCCCGCCACGGTCCTGGTCGCCGGCGCCGGCGTCGCGGGGCTGGCCGCGATCGGTGCGGCGAGCCGGCTCGGTGCGATCGTGCGGGCCACCGATCCCCGCCCCGAGGTCGCCGACCAGGTCTCCTCGATCGGCGGCGAGTACCTCGCGGTGGAGGTCGAGGAGCAGATGGAGTCCTCGGACGGCTATGCCAAGGCCACCAGCGAGGCCTACGACCGCCGCGCCGCCGAGCTCTACGCCGAACAGGCCCGAGATGTCGACATCATCATCACCACCGCCCTCATTCCGGGCCGCGCGGCACCACGACTGATCACCGCGGCCGATATCGCATCGATGCGGCCCGGCAGCGTCATCGTCGATATGGCGGCGGCCCAGGGCGGCAATGTCGAGGGCACGGTGCCCGGCCGAAAGATCGTCACCGACAACGGCGTCACGATCATCGGCTACACCGATCTCGTCGGCCGGCTGCCCGCGCAGGCCTCGCAGCTCTACGGCACCAATCTCGTCAACCTGCTGAAGCTGCTGACTGCGGGCCAGGACGGCGAGCTGGTCCTGGACCTCGACGATGCGGTGCAACGCGCCATCACGGTCGCCCACCACGGCCAAAAGCTGTGGCCACCGCCGCTGGTGCGGGTCTCGGCGGCGCCCGTGGTCGCCGCGCCGGTCGAGGAACCCACGGAACCGTTGCGCCCCAAGCTGACTCAGCGTGCGAAGTCCGCGCTCGGCGCGCTCGGCAGCACGGCGCTGTTCGGTGTCAACGCCCTGGCTCCCGATCCGCTCCCCCGGCACTTCACCGTGCTCGTCCTCGCGATCGTGATCGGCTACTACGTGATCGGCAAGGTGCATCACGCATTGCATACGCCGCTCATGTCGGTGACCAACGCGATCAGCGGCATCATCGTCGTCGGCGCGCTACTGCAACTCGCCGTCGACGACCCGGTGACGCGGGTGCTCGCATTCGCCGCCGTGCTGCTGGCCAGCATCAATGTCTTCGGCGGATTCGCCGTGACCCGACGCATGCTCGGCATGTTCTCGAAGGACTGATCCGCCCATGACCATTTCGAGTGTCGCCACCGCGGCCTATCTCATCGCCGCTCTGCTGTTCATCTTCAGCCTCGCGGGGCTATCCGAACACGAAACCGCAAGGCGCGGACTGACTTACGGCATCATCGGGATGGCCGTCGCCTTGGTGGCCACCTTCGTGCTCGTCGTGGACGTCGCCGACACGCTCGCCATCGATACGGTCAATCCGGCCGCCGAGGACCCGGGCAGCCCCATCGCGGGCATGCCCGTACTGCGGGTGTGGGAGGCCGAGAATGTCATCGTGTTCAAGCGATCCATGGCCGCCGGATACGCCGGTGTGCAGAATCCGCTGTTCTTCCGCGACAACACCCAGATGCTCTTCGGCGATGCCAAGCAGCGGGTCGAGGACATCATCCGTGCACTGGACCGTGCGCCGGTGCACTGATATCCGGGCCCTGGAGCGCGATCACCCCAGGGCCCAGCTGGTTTCAGACTTGTACCGGGGCCTTCTTCACGCTGCGGTCGAATCCGACGACATCGGCCAGGGTGGCGCCGAGGATGACCGCCCGCTCGTCGTCGGGAACACCGGCGAAGTTCTCGGCGATGCACTCGGCGCTGCTGCGGAAGGTGCCCTCGGCGTGCGGGTAGTCATTGCCCCACATGATCGTCGATATTCCGGTGATGTGGCGCGCCTGCACCGCTACCGGATCGTCGGCGAACTGCACGTGAATCTGACGCTGCAGGTACTCACTCGGCTTGAGCGGGTACGGCCACTTCGCATTGATGTTGAACAGACGGCCCATGGACGGCTGATCATGCGCCGGGCGCGAGTCGTCCCAGAAACCGAGCCACCAGTCAGGGTCCTGACCGGTGCCGGTCCGCCAGGACTTGTCCATCATGCCCACGAACGAGACCAGCCAGCCGGCACCGAATTCGGTCAGGTTGAAGTGCAGATCGGGGAACCGCTCACAGACACCGCCGCCGATGAGCGAGGCGATGATGGCCTGCGGGCTGGCCGAGGCGGTGTTTCCGCCGCCCATGGTCCGGCCCGCCACCATATCGTCGGTCAGCTGACCCTTGCCCATATTCATGGCGGTCATCAGGCCCTTGACGGTGGTCGCCGTTTCCGACACCTGCTCCTTGACCATCACCCCACCGGTGGCGACATGGAAGAACACCGGCAGCCCGTGCGCTTGGGCGGCGGCCCACACCGGGTCGTACTCCCGCGACCAGTACGGCAGAGGCGGGATCTCCGGCAACAGGATCGCACCCAACCCGAGCCGGGCGATCCGCTCGATCTCGGCGACCGCGTCGGGGATATCGGTGAGCGGTATCGCCGCCGTCGGGCGCATCCGGTCCTGGTACGGGAGATAACGCTCGACGAGGTAGTCGTTCCAGGCCCGCGCGTGCGCCATCGACAGCTCATGGTCATCGGTGAACAGCACGAACAGCGACAGGTTCGGGAACATCACCGAGGCATCCACGCCATCGAGATCCATATCCCGGATGATGTTCTCCGGATCGCCGTCCGGGGTGCGCCCGCCGAGCTGCCGGTATTTGGAGATGGTCCAGCCGTCGAAGCCGATCGTGTGCAGCTTCTTGAACTCGGTATGCCCACCCGCCACGATCGGCTCGTCCAGGGTGAACTCCTCTTCCCAGAGTGCTCGGTCCCGAAGGTTCTTGGGCAGTCTGGTCTTGAACAGATCGACCGGCTCGATGATGTGCGTATCACCCGATACGACAAAGAAATCCGACATTTTGCCTCTTGCTCCGTGATTGTTTCCATGATTTCCCCGTCGGTAACGGGAAGTCCTCGGCCGAATCGCACCTCGCTCCGTTGCGGGCCCTGGGCTGGCAACATCGCGTGACGGCACTCACACCTGAGACTGAGTGTCAGACTAGCGACTGAGTGTCACTTGTGCAACCGAATTTCAAATGCTATGGTCGCACCTCATGAGCGGTACCGCGCGCACCAGAACGATCGCCCGCGCCGCGGTGCGAGCCGACATCTCCCAGGCCGCCTTCGAACTGACCCGGCAGCGGGGATTCCACAACATCACCGTCGATGACATGGCCGCCGCGGCCGGCGTATCCCGCAGCACCCTGCTGCGCTACTTCGGCAGCAAAGAGGAGGCGGTACTGAGCGCCTTCGACGTCCACGCCGTACGGTTCGCGGCCGCGCTGCGCGCCCGTCCACCCGCCGAGGACGAGTGGACGGCGCTGCGGCGGGCGATGGAAGGGGTCGTCGAGTACTACCTGGATGACCCGGCCGGCGCGCTCGCCATCTCCCAACTCATCTTCGATACCCCTGCGCTGTTCGGGCGGCAGCTGGAGAAGACGCACAGCTGGCGGCCGACCCTCACCGCCGCGCTCGCCGCGCGGGCCGGCCTGACGGGACCGATCCCGCTGGCACTCGAGGTCAAGGCCGCCGCCGCGCTGGACTGCCTGAACATCGCCGTCGAACGCTGGGCGGCCTCCGATGGCAAGCTCGACCTGGAGGCGCTGCTCGACGAAGGGTTCGACACGCTCTCGTCGGTGCAGACCACCGCCGTCACCACCTGATCCGCCGGGTCACTGCGCCGCCACCCCGCGTGGCGCGTCATCAGTTCCCGGTGCAGGATCTTCCGCTCGGCAGCCGAGGCACCTCCTCGAAAGACACCGTCCTGGGGCATTTGCAGACTCGTTCGGTCCAGGCAATCCAACAACAGTGTCACCGACGTCGTCTCGGGTAGCTCACCGCGGCGGATTCCCCTGACAGCGATGTCGCGCGCGGCGGACGCCGCTGCCACCGGCCCCCTCAGTCCCAGAGTCTGCCGCACGGCAGCGCGGGAAGGTCGGGGCGTACCTCGTAGTCGACCAAGACGCGCAGACCCGACGGCCAGCACCGAACCGCCTCCGCGAAATTTCGCCCCTGATCCATGGTCGCACGGAACTCCAACAGCAGCCCGGCGCCCACTAGACGTACGCGGCAGTGCTCAACCGAGTGCCATCCCGGGGCCTGCTTCGGCGGCCGCACCGGGCCTCGCCGATCCCGGCTCGATTCACGTGCTGTTCCACGGTTCGCCCACATGCGGCGCACTTCCGATCAACATCGACTCTAGCTCAAGTCCACCAGAATTAGATAACTCATTGTACTTAATCATATTCTTTGTTCCTGAGCCAGCTGCCGTGATATGTGCCACACCACACCCTCTCGCCGAGCAAGCCCAGGAAATCGCGGGTCGCCGACCTCCGCCGCGATCCACTGCCGAACCCGCATATGACGCCCGGTTCAATGTAGTATAAATAGTTATCTAAATAAGCGACTCTGGATCGGGGCGCGGCGAAGCGTCCCGCGGAACTGAGGTTGTGCGATGAGTTTCATCAGTTCACTGGGCACCTACCTGCCGCCGTGCGGATCCACGCGCGGACGAGTAGCAGCGGCCGACGAGGACGCGGTGACACTGGCCGTCGAGGCAGGACGCTCGGCCCGGCCGGAGGGCGCGGCAGTCGCGCGAGTCGTGCTGATTACCAGGGATATTCCACTGCTCGAGGGTGGTAGCGCGGCGGTGCTACTGGCCGGTCTCGGCCTGGACCCGGACATCGAAGTCATCGAGCGCCTCGGCGGCGCGCCCACCTCCCTGGACGCGATCGCCGGCGCCCGTGCCCACACCCTCGTCATCGCCGTCGACCTGGCGCCCGCGGGTGCCGCGGCGGCGCTGGTCGGTGAGACCGGACTGGCCATCCGCCCGATCGCGCGACTGGCCCGGAGCCTGCCCGCACGCACTCGTGACGGCTCCGGCGCCGTGCACGATTACGGCGACCCCCGGCTGCTGCGCGAGCGCGGAGTGCTGGAATCGCTGCGCACCGCCACCACCGACAAACCACGGGTGGTGGCCGGAGTCGACCACAAGCTGGCCGCGGCGCTGTGCGACGGCACCGCGCCACAGCTGCCGACAACCGGAGCAAGCGCCGCCTTGTTCGCTTTGGCCTGGATGTCCGAGACTGCTACGCGCGGACCACTTCTCGGCGTGGAGCAGGCTAGTGTCACCGGTTTGGCGGTGGACTCCGGATCGGCGCCGGTGCACCGGAACGAGCCGGCCCTTCGCCCGGTACCGAAGGCCGTTCGGGCCGCGGGACCCGAGATCCCGATCTCGCTGGCCGCCTACGACCGGGCGTTCTCCGCCAAGCTGCGATGGCAGGCATCCCGCGATCCGAGCACCGGCGAGCTGGACTTCCCGCCCCGGCTCCGGGTCGACGACAACGGTCGCCTGATCGCCGGCGCCGAACTCGTCCCTCTGCCACGCACCGGAACGATTTATACCGTCGCCACCGTGCACGTGCCGGTGCCCGGCCTGGACAGCCCGTATTCACTGGTCATCGTCGAATTGGACGACGTCGATGTCCGGGCGCTGGTCAAAATCACCGGAGCGGAACCGGGTTCAGTCGCGATCGGCGATCGGGGCCATCTCGTGCTGCGCCGCGTGGCGATCCGCTCCGGGATACCCGACTACGGATACGCCTTTCGTCCGGAAACCGCTGAGACCACACAGGAGGAAGTCGCATGAGAAAGGTCGCGATCGTCGGCGCGGGCATGACATCGTTCGGCGAGCACTTCGGGCTGGGTATCAAGGATTTGGTGCCGATGGCGTTCGCCGAATGCGCCGCGAGCGTGGACAAGGGGGTCGCCAAGGCCGATATCCAGGCGGCGTGGTTCGGTGAGCTGTCCACGTCCGACGGATTTCCCTCCGGAATCCTGGCCGATAGCTGCGGTCTGCTCGACATCCCGGTCACCCGGGTCGAAAACGCCTGCGCCACCGGCAATGACGCGGTCCGCAACGCGCTCTATGGGATCGCGTCGGGCGCGTTCGACGTCGCACTGGTCGTCGGCGCCGACAAGGTGCGCGAATCGGCCAGCAAGGACACCTTCTGGGAGTGGGCGGGCATGACCCGCGATATGGCCTGGGACTACCCGCTCGGCCTGATCGCCCCGGCGAACTTCGCCCTGCACGTCACTCGATATCTGCACGAATCGCCCGCCACCCGTGAGCACATGGCCATGGTGGCGGTGAAGAACCACCGCCACGCGCTACCGAACCCGAAAGCTCAACTCCGCCACGAGATCACCATCGACCAGGTACTCAACGCGCCTATGGTGGTCGAGCCGTTCGGACTCTACGACTGCACACCGCAGAGTGACGGGGCCGCCGCGCTCCTGCTTGCCGCGGAAGAGGTGGTCGACCGCTTTACCGATCGGCCGGTATGGATCCGGGGCGTCGGGCTCGGTGTCGACCGGGTGATGCATCAGCACAAGCGGGACATGACCACCTTTCCGGCCACCGTGCGTGCCGCGAAATCCGCCTTCGCCATGGCCGGGCTGAGCCCCAGTGATATCGATGTCGCCGAGGTGCACGACTGCTTCACCGGCATCGAACTGATCAGCTACGAGGACCTGGGCTTCGCCGAGCGGTTCGAGGCACACAAACTTGTCGAGTCGGACTCGACGACGATCGGCGGGCCGTTGCCGGTCAACCCCAGCGGCGGACTGAAGGCCAAGGGCCACCCGCCGGGCGCCACCGGCGTCGCGCAGTGCGTCGAGATCTTCGAGCAGATGCGCGCGACCGCCGCCAACCAGGTGGACGGAGCTCGAATAGGTCTCACGCACAACATCGGTGGACCGACCGCGGTCTCGGCCGTGACCATTCTCAGTCGAGACCGGGACTGAGCTGGATGGCCGCCACGACCGGACAAGGGCGATTCATACTCCGTCCGGTCGTCGCGGCCGCCCGGACGGGTGCACACCGCGCCCTTCGGCTGCCGGCCAACGGCCCGGATCCCGGTATCGTTCGCTACGGCAAAACGTCGAGGACCGATTCCTCAGGATCCTCGATCAGGAAGTTCTTCACCTGAGCCAGGTGCTTACGCCAGAACGTCACTGCTTTGTCGACGTCCTTGTCTCTGATCAGTTGGACCAGCTTGACATGCGCGCGCTGCGCCGCTGCCGCTTTGGACTCGGCCGAGGTGTCTCCCCGATGCTCATGCATGAACTTCTCGACATGACTTTCGATGATGGTCGACACGATGTCCAGCAGCACGATCATCGTCTGGTTTCCTGCCAGCTGCAGCAGCAGGCGGTGGAATTCCAGGTCGTATCCCTTGCCGAACACAGTGGGATCGGCAACCAGTTTCTCACCTTCGGCGAGCATTTCGTCAAGAGCACGCAGGTCGGCCGCAGTACGTTTGCGCGCCAGCACAGCCACTGCGGCGGCCTCCAAATACGCCCTCGCCTCATGCACATCCGCGAGTGTCGTTTTGCGGTACTGCAGCAAGGTGCCTGCGTAGCGTGCGGCGGCGGCGATATCGGGCATCATCACCCGGGCACCGCCACGCGCACCCCGCCGAACCTGAATGACCTGCTCGGACTCCAGGATTCGGAAGGCTTCCCGCAGTGTCGGCCGCGAGACGCCGAACTGTCGCATGAGCTCGGTCTCCGAGGGAAGAGCATCGCCCTCCTGTACCTCACCGGTGACGATCTGGCGACGCAACTGAGCGGCCACCATCTCACCGGCCTTCGGCACGCGAACGACCGACGTCGACAGCGGCATCGCGGACATGAATTCCCCTTTTCGGTTTTGGTCAGCTGATACTACTATTATCACTCATCCCCGCCCACCTAGTCGCGCCAGCTCGGCAAGATAACGAACAGGTGAACTATTGAACTTATGGCACCCATCAGCCGCTGAGTGCGCGGGCCCGCGACAGCGCTGCGATGGAGCCTGATCGACGCGCTCGCACCGTGAACATCACATCGCCAGACCTACTGATGAATCGGCCGTTGACGGCGGCACCGCGCCGGCCTGACGCACGATTTGTGTGCGCCACCATCATCGGCGGCGCGCTCGCGACCGAGCTGACTGAAACGCGTTCGCCGGACCTCCGTACGTCCTGATCGAGGCGCGGCGGCGCATCGTCGATCCCGCACGACCCTCGGCACAAACTTGACAGAGTTGTCCAAGTCACCGCTCGTCATCCCGCCGCGGACGGGCGATATCCATCCACGATCTCCTACACTGGGCACACCATGGACGATTCCGCAGCGCCCGCGCTCGATAGCAACGACAGTGATGCCGACAACGCCGTCGGCGACGGCAAGCTGGGTAAGCGCGCGGTCCGCACCCGCAACGCCATCCTGGAGGCCTCCAAGCGACTGTTCCTCGAGCGCGGCTACACGGGAACACGAATCAACAACATCACCGACGAGTGCGGGATCTCGCGCGCCGGGTTCTACACCTACTTCCGCGACAAACGGGAAATCTTCAATACCCTCGGCGAGGCCACCTATCACGGACTACTCGATATCGTCGCCCGCTGGGACAGCATTCCTCAGCCATGCGACCGAGCCGCCGTCGAGGCCTGGGTGCGTGAGTATTTCGCCTTCATGGACCAGCACGGCGCCTTCATCCTGTCGGCGCATTCCGGGCCGTCGGACGAGGACGTCCGGGTCGCCACCACCCGCATGCAGATGCGGGTGGTGTGGTTGCTCGGCATGAGTCTGCGCAACCGACAGCAGCACCCGACCGCCGCGCCGGAGGCGCTCGGACTGACCACGCAGGCCATGCTGGACCGATCCTGGTTCGTCACGCACACCCAGCCGCTGCCGGTGGCTTCCGAAGACGTCGTCAACGCCGTCGCCGACTACATCATGGCCGTGCTCACGGCGCCATAGCCACCCTCCGACCGAACCACCCAGCCGCGTCACACAGACAACGGCAGCAAACTTGACATATCCGTCAAGTCGAGTTCTGATGAAGAACCACATGTGGGATGGACCGGTAGGAGAGTCATGGAGAACCCCTTCGCGCCCGAGTTGCTCATCGAATCGCGGGGCGCGGTCAGGATCGTCACGCTGAATCGTCCTGAGGCACTCAACGCCACGAACGAGGCACTGCACGACGCGCTCGTCGCCGTCTGGCGCTTCCTCGCCCAGGACACCGAGGCGCGGGCCGTCGTGCTCACCGGGGCCGGGCGGGCGTTCAGCGCCGGTGGCGACTTTCAGCATTTCGTCGAACTCTGGGACGACCGCCAGACGCGGCGCAAGGAGATCGACGCCGCGCGCCGACTGCTCGACGAAATGCTCGACTTCCCGCTTCCGGTGATCGCCGCGGTCAACGGCGCGGCGGTCGGCCTCGGCTGCAACCTCGCGGCGTGCAGCGACATCGTGCTGATCGCGCAGAGTGCGTACATGGCAGATCCGCACGTCGGAGTCGGCCTCACCGCCGCCGACGGCGGTGCGCCGACCTGGCCGGTGCTGATGGGGATGTTGCAGGCCAAGGAGTACCTGCTCACCAGCGAGCGAATTCCCGCGGACAAGGCAGTCGCGCTCGGGCTTGCCAATCGCGTTGTGCCCGACGACGAATTGCTCGACGAGGCGATGCGGACGGCGGACAAGCTGGCCGCACAGCCGCCCCAGGCGGTGCAGACCACCAAACGCGCGCTCAACCTGCACCTCAAGCGCGCCGTCGCCGGCGTGCTGGAGTATGCGCTTGCCGAGGAGTTCGCCAGCTTCGACACTCCTGAGCATCAGGCACTGGTGCGCAACTTTCTGGACCGATCCGCGGCGCGCGCCGCCGCCCGGCCATGACCGACACGTTCGCGGCCGACCTGGACTCCTACCGAACGGCACTACGTGCGAACCTGATGCGCGAGTCATCGCTGCATGCTTGGCGCACAAGACATTACGCGACAACCGAGGAGCGCATCGCCGACCACGCCGCCCTCATGGGCGAGCTCTACCGGCAGGGCTGGAACCGCTACGGCTGGCCGGTGGCGGCGGGTGGGGCCGGTGGCGACGAACGGCACCGTGCGGTGCTCTACGACGAACTGGCCGCCGCGGGCCTGCCGATCCCGACACCGCACCTGCTGCTCGAGACGCTCGGCCCCCCGGTATCCCGCTTCGCACCCGAGCTGGCCGCACGGTATCTGCCCGCGTATCTGCGCGGCGAAGAATGGTGGGGCCAAGGATTTTCCGAGCCTGAGGCCGGCAGCGACCTGGCATCGCTGCGCTGCCGGGCCCGCCGCGATGGCGACAATTATGTGCTCAGCGGGCAGAAGCTGTGGACCAGCCACGGCGCCACCGCCACCCGCCTGGTCTGCCTGGTGCGCACCGGCACCCCCGAATCACGGCATCGCGGCCTGTCGATGATCATGGTCGATGTCGATACCCCTGGCGTCTCGCGGCGCCCGATCGCACTCGCCAGCGGCGACAACGAATTGGCCGAAGTGTTCTTCGATGACGCGATCGTTCCCGCGTCGCGGCTGATCGGCGCGGAAGGCCAAGGCTGGGCGATCGCGATGTACCTGCTGCAGTACGAGCGGGCGATGTACGCGTGGATGTCCGCGGCCGACGCACTGCGCCGCCTGCGCGAACTACGCGATCAGCTGAGTACTCGGCTCGCGGCGGGAGGCACGCTCCCCGGCGCGGCGGCGCAGCGACTCGGCCAGTGCTATTCCCAGCTCATCACCTTGCGGGCACGCAGCGCGCAGACCGTACGACGGCTCGCCGCCGGCGCCACTGTCGGCCCCGAGGCCAGCGTGGACAAGGTACTGCTCGGAGGCGCCGAAATCGCGCTGTACGACCTGAGTCGCGATCTGCTCGGCCCGGAATTCGTCTTCGATGACACCGCCACAGTCGCGCAGTGGCGCAGCGAGTGGTGGTACAGCCGCTCCGCGACCATCCTCGGCGGGTCCGCCGAGGTCCAGCGCACGATCATCGCCGATCACGTGCTCGGCCTGCCCAAGGAGGCCACGGTATGACCAGCGCGGTAACAGGATTCGACGCCGCGACGATCGAGCTGCTCGCAACATCGCTACGCGAGGTCTTCACCGCCCACCCGGACGCGCAGGGGGTGGCCGCCGCCCTCGACGAACTGGGCTGGGATGAGGTCAGTGCCAGCGATCCGGCCGCGGCCACGACCCTGCTGTTCACCGAACACGGACGGGCACTGGCGATTTCGCGCCTTCTCGACGATATCGTACTCCGCGAGCTGACCCCGGCCCTGCCTGCGGGCACCGGAAACCGAGCCGTACTCTATTGCCATCCGCAGCATGCCTTGCTGCTCGGACCGCTGGACGATATCACCGAGCTGGTGACCCTCGACGGGGCGGGGAATGTCGGCATCATCGCCGCGGAGTCCGTCTCGGCGCGACCGATCCGCGGTTTCGACCCCGGCTCGGGCTGGCTGTGTATCGATGAGATCCCCACGGCCCGGCCGCTACTGGTTGGCGACGCGGGGCAACGGGCGGTTGCTGCCGCCCGGCGCGCGCTCTGCGCCGAGATCATCGGAATCTGTACGACTGCACTGGATTCCGCTGTCGCACACACGACATCCAGAATCCAGTACGGCCGCCAACTCGCCACCTTCCAGGCGGTGCGGCATCGGCTCGCCGAGTCCTACGTCGCCGTCGAAGCGGCCCGGGCCGCGTTGGCTGCCGCATGGGCCGACGGCGGGGTGTGGACCGCACGGCTGGCAAAGTTGCGCGCAGGTCAGGCGCAGGCCGAGCTCATGCGCCACACAGTCCAGTTGTTCGGTGCGATGGGGCTGTCGCAGGAGCACGAACTGCATCGCCGGGTAACCCGGGCGGCGGCCCTAGATCTGCTGCTGGGCGGACACACCGCGCAAGCCGATGAGGTCGGCGCCGCCCTGCTGGCGGGCGCCGACCTCATCCGGGTCGTCGAAATCTGAACGGTCAGCGTGGTTCCCGCGGTCGAAGCACCGTCGACCGCGGCCGCTCCACCAGCTCGACCACGGCCCCGTCCGGGTCGGTCAGAAAGAGCACGGTGAAGCCCCCCGTCGGGATATCGGGCATCGCGAATGTCACGGGCTCCGGCACGATGCCGAGCGCCTTGCCGGCGACCAGCGCGGCATGCGCGGCGCGGACATCGTCGACGGCAAGCGCGATTCGGTACAGCCCTTGGACATTTGCGGGCCGCGGGGCACCGGCCACCGCCGGGAACTGCTCGAACTCGAGCGAGAAGGTCGGATCCTCCGGCAGCACCAGCGATGCCGTCGGCCCTTCCGCGCCCTCGCCGCGGGCCCGGACCTCCCAGCCGATGCCGCGATACCAGGCGATGGTGGCCTCGAGATCTCCGCACCGCATACGCTCGTGCGACACCAGCGCTGCACGGCTGGGATCACCTGCAGCCGAAGCGATTTCGACAACCTCCACCACGACCCCGTCGACATCGGTCAAACGCACGGCGCGGCGGGTCGCACCTCGCACCGACACCCCTTCCGCCACCTCGGTGGCGGCGTATCCGGTCGCATCCAGCCGGGCCCGGAACACCGCGAGCGATGCGACGCGATAGCCCAGCGCCGTGAAACCGCAGGTGGCCATCCCGGGCCGGGCCGGTTCGGTCCGTGGCCTCGACCACCCCACGAGCTCCACCGCTGGTGCCGCGCGCGGCCCACGCTGATCGAAGAGGAACGTGGTGGTGCTCGCGGTGCTGCTGCCCAACCCCATGACCGCGGAATCGTCGTCGGTACCGACCGACCGCATCCGCGGCTCCAGGCCGAACAACAGCATGTGGAAGGCCGTGGCCCGCTCTACCGCGAGAGTGTTGATATTGCAATGCAATACGGCGTGTGCATGGTCGGCTGGCATCGCAGCCGAACGCACTGATTCGCCGGCAGTGTGGACCGGAACCACATTCTGGCTGCGTTCAGCGATGTGCTGCTCGGTCATGCTTGCACCACCGACTCGGCCCAGGCGGCGATCACGTCGTCGACGGTCGCGATATCGGCGAGCAAAGCCATGGTGTTGCGTAGCACTTGCTCGGCGTAGTCGGCCGGCGTGCCCGTCACCGCGTCACGCGCAACGATCACCCGGAAGCCATCCTGGGCCGCATCGGCAGCGGTCAGTGGGAGCGCCACATTGAGCGATACTCCCGCCAGCACGACGGTCCGAATCCCCATGCTGCGCAACACCGGAAGCAGTTCCGTGCCCCAAGTCGGCGAGAGGCCGTGGTGCCGGGTGACCACCAGGTCGCCCGGATCGAACAGTTCCGCGATCACCTGGGTGGCGGGGTGTCCGGGACGCCACTGTTCCGACGCCCGCAGCGCCCGCCACAGCGGCGCAGGCCCGGGCTCGCCACCACCGAGGAAGCCCTCGAATGTCGCGTGCACCACCCGAACGCCCGCACCACGGGCGGCAGTCAGCAGCCTTCCGACGTTGGCGACCATGCCCCGCGCGTCGGCGGCGAGCGCGGGTAGCACCGAATCAGAGCCGAGCACTCCGTTCTGACATTCGACGCACACGACCGCGACCTCGGATGGATCGACCGTACCGGCGGCAAGCCCGCCAGACCTGCCCTTCTGGTTCGTACTTGACATCATCGTCAAATGATATCCGCGCGGCAAGATTTCCGGTAGCAGATGTTGAAACGCGGATCAATCAGTACAGGAACTTGTCATCACGAGACAAATTTGTCATTATCGTCAAGTCTCGATAAGGAGACATGTACCGCCACTATGTCGAGCCCCATCGGAGCAGCTCGTGCCGACACAGCACTGTCTCGCCGACACCATCCGCCACAATGCCCTGCGCTTCGGCGCTGTGCCCGCCTACATCGCCGACGGCCATAGCATCACTCACCGCGAGCTACACGATCGCGCCTGCGCAGTCGCGGCCGCACTCGCCCGCGCGGGACTGCGGCATCAGGATCGAATCGCAGTACTCGGCCGCAACAGCATCGAATTCGGTGAGGTTCTGGCCGCCGGTCAGTTGAGCGGTCTGGTCGTCGCCACCGTCAACTTCCGGCTGGCCGCGCCCGAGATCCTCCGCATCCTCGCCGACGCGACGCCCCGCGCGCTTTTCGTCGACCCCGAGTATCTGCCCGTGGTGGACGCGGTGCGCGCCGAACTGGGGCTGGAATTGATCATTTGCTTCGGACCGGCCGAACGCGACGACGTCGTGGCCTACTCGGATTTCGTCGCCTCCGGCGCGGGCATGTTCCTGCCGTACTCCGCACAACCCGACGACCTCGCCTGCCTGATCTACACCAGCGGAACCACCGGCCGCCCGAAGGGTTGCATGATCGGCCAGCGCGAACTCTACTCGTGCGCAGCGATCATGAACGGCGAGGTGCGAACCGGCAGCGCGGACCGAGTTCTGTTGACAATGCCGATGTTCCATATCGGCGCGATGGCGATCGGACTCGGCCTGCACGCGCGCGGCGGGACCGCAGTCCTGCACCGGCAGTTCGATCCAGCCGCCGTGCTCGAGGCAGCCGCCACCGATGGGATCACGACCCTGCACCTCGCGCCGACGATGCTACAAACCGTGCTCGACGCGGCCGGCGGCTCCGACGCACTGGCCACCGTTCGCACGGTGGTCTACTCGGCCGCGCCTATCACCTCCACGACACTGTTCGCAGCCCTGGCCGCGATGCCGGATGCGGGATTCCTGAACCTCTACGGCCAGACCGAGGTGATCACCTCCGGGCTGCCCCGCGAATTCCATCATGGAGAGGGCCGCACCCGCGATCGCCGACTCTCCTCCGTCGGGCATCCGTTCCCGGACACCTCGGTGCGCATCGTCGACGACGACGGCGACTGCCCACCCGGGACTCCCGGCGAGATCGTCGTGCTCTCCCCCACCGTGTTCCGCGGCTACTGGAACGATTCCGCCGCCACCGCCGCGACCCTGCGCGACGGCTGGTGCCATACCGGCGACGTCGGCCTACTCGACGACGAGGGACTGCTGCACCTGGTCGACCGGAAAAAGGACATGATCATCAGCGGCGGCGAGAATGTCTACTCGCTGGAGGTCGAAAACGCATTGGCCAGCCATTCCGCGGTGGCGCGGTGCGCCGTGATCGGAATCCCGGACCCACGCTGGGGCGAAGCGGTGTGCGCGGTCGTCGTGCCCGCCGACGGCGCAGAGATCGACGCCGCCCAGCTACGCGAGCACGTCGCGACCGGGCTGGCCCGATACAAGGCGCCGAAATCAGTGATCATCGTCGATGATCTGCCGATTCTGCCCACCGGAAAGATCGACAAGAAGGCGCTGCGGGTCCAGTACGCGTCAGGAGAGGTAACAGCATGAGTTTCCGGTACATCGGATACGAAACCCTCGAGCAGGGCCGCGTCGCACGCATCACACTCGACCGGCCGCACGCCCGCAACGCACAGAACCGCGGAATGCTCGTCGAACTGGGCGAGGCGTTCGAACGCGCCGAAGCCGATGACACTGTGCGCGTGGTGATCCTGCGCGGCGCGGGCGCCGCCTTCTCCGCTGGACACGATCTCGGCACCGCCGAAAGCATCGCCGAGCGCGAGCCCGGATCGGATCAGCACCCGAGCTACCAGTGCAACGGCAGCACCCTCGGCGGTGCCGAGGGCCGAGTCCGGCAGGAATGGCACTACTACTTCGAGAACACCAAGCGCTGGCGTCGGCTGCGCAAGATCACCATCGCCCAGGTGCATGGCAAGGTTCTGTCGGCCGGGCTGATGCTCGCCTGGTGCTGCGATCTGATCGTGGCCGCCGAAGGTACCGCGTTCGCCGACGTCGTCGGCACCAGACTGGGCATGTGTGGCGTCGAATACTTCGCTCACCCTTGGGAATTCGGCCCGCGTAAGGCCAAAGAGCTACTACTCACCGGCGATTCGATCGACGCTGACGAAGCGTATGCACTCGGGATGGTCAGCAAGGTCTTCGACGCCGACACCATCTCCGAACGCACCGTCGAATTCGCCGCCCGGATCGCGAAAGTCCCTTCCATGGCGGCCATGCTCATCAAAGATTCGGTCAACCAAGCCCAAGATGCCATGGGCTTCACCACCGCACTGGACGCCTGCTTCACCATCCATCAGCTCAACCACGCGCACTGGAGCGAGGTTTCGCGCGGCGAGATCTACGTCGGCACAGTCGATTACGGACTGGAGGACTGGCGAGCGGCACCCGCGATCCTGCCCGCAGCCAAGCGCACACCCTAGCTCGTAGCCGGGCAGGTGCGCTCGGCACGTGCCCGGAATCAGGATGCGCCCACCTCGGATTTATGCGAGTCACTCGCGCCGAAGTGGAGCTGATCTGGATCTAGATATCGCCGACTGACGCCGGTGGGCGGTAGAAGAGCACCAGTTGACCGACCCCGGCCAGCAGACCACCGACAATCGCGACGGCGGCCCCGCGCACACCGGACAACGCGGTATCCCATCCGGCAAGGTGGTCCAGGGAATAGCGACCCGGGCCGGTCATCGCCACCCCGGCGCCGATGACCGCGAGAATGAAGTTGTACTCCCAGCCCGAATTCACACTGAAGAACCCGTTCGTCCGGTGCACTGTATAGCCGGCCACGAGCATCAGTGCGACGAATCCGGCGCCCGCGAAGGGGGTCAGCAGACCCAGGGCAAGCAGAATGCCCACGCCCACCTCCGTGGACGCGGCCATCAGCGCGTGCCACCGCCCGGGCCGCATCCCCATGCTGTCGAACCATCGAGCCGTCCCTGCGATCCGACCGCCGGAGAAGAATTTCTGGTAGCCGTGTGCGGCCATGGTCAACCCGCCTGCCACCCGGATCACCAGCAAACCGGCATCTACCGACGCGCTTGCCATCCCGCTCATATCTATCCCTAACTCCCGCTCAGATTTTCGGCAGAGTCGCACCGGCGCGCGGCTCCCGGAACAACGACTCTTGCGTCAGTGTGGCGACGGTGACGCCGTCTGGCCGGCGGACAGTGCCGGTATAGAAGCCCCGGCCCGCAGCGACCGTTCTCGGCACAAGATCCATCAGTACCCAATCGTCGAGGCGCGCTGGTCGATGGAACCAGACGGCATGGTCGAGGCTGGCCCCCGCCGAATACGCGCCGTCCGGAACATCGACGAGACCGGTCGATGTGTCGGACAGGTAGGTCAGCACACATGCGTGGACGAGTGGGGAGTCGGGTAGCTCGATGGCGCTGCGGGCCCAGAAGCGGCTCGGCCACGGCGTAGTCGGTGTCCGCTGCGGCGGCAACCTGGCCTGCGTCGACCACAGCCGCTCGAACTCCCATTCGGGCAGGTCATCTGGACCAGGCACGTCGGGCATCGGCTCGAGTTCGTGGTCCGCGCTGTCGCGGAAGACGGCAAACGATGCGGACATGGTGAAAATGACCTCGCCGTCCTGCAGCGCCGTGACTCGGCGGGCCGAGTAGGACCGGCCGTCCCGGTCCCGATCGATCCGAAACAGCACGGGTTTGGCGGCGGCTCCACCGCGCAGGTAGTAGCAGTGCAGTGAGTGCGGCAGCCGACCCTCGGGGACCGTGCGGCCCGCGGCGAGCAATGCTTGCGCGGCGACTTGACCTCCGTAGAGCGCGAAGGGTTCGTCGAAGACCACGATCGACCGATAGATGTCTCGATCGAGCTGCTCCACCTCGAGCAGATCGAGCAGCGTCGGGGACGTGATCGGCGCCAATTCCAGCGACATCACCACACCTGTCTCGGCACGCACTCGCGCCGGGTCGTCGACAATACTTTGCTCGAACAGGTGCCACGCCGAGTATCGAACTACGGCGTGGCACAGCGCATTCGACTACACGAGAACCGGCACAGAGTCGCCCGCCGGGTTGCGCACCGGTAGGCCCATGAAGCGACGAGCGTTGTCGCCCATGAAGTCTCGCGTGCGCCGCTCGTCCATACCCTCGGCGTACCGGAAGTAGCCGCGCGGTTCGATGAGCCCCTCGGGGTGCGGGAAGTCCGAACCGAACAGCACCCGGTCCCAGCCGACTGTCTGCACCACATCGGCCACCGAACCCTCCCAGAACGGGCTGACCCAGATGTTGCGCCGGAACACCTCGATCGGATGCTCCTCGAACGCCTGCGGCATCTTGGCGTAGGTGGCCTTGAAATCGTCGAACAGCGGCTTGATCCAGGCGCTGCCGTTCTCCACACTCGCGATGCGCAACCGCGGGAACCGGGTCAACGTGCCATGGCAGATCAGGCTGGTCAGCATGTCGGCAATCTCACGGTGCCCCAACGTGATCCAGCGGAACGCGCTCATCTCCAGATGACTGTTGGCATCGGTCGGTTCCCACTGATTGATATAGCTGTCCAGTGGCGGCTGGCTTGCGTGCACGACCACCGGGATCCCCGCGTTCTCGACATCACGCCAGAACGGATCGAACTCCGGCAGCGCCGGCGAGCGCCAGCCGCGCAGCCCGTTCACCGGGGCCGGCTTGATCAGCACCGCTTTTGCCCCGTTCTCGACGAGGTACGCCAGCTCGCGGCGCGCATCGTCGACCAGCCCGCAGTTGATCACCGGAGTCATGAACAACCGGTCCTCGTGGGTATAGCCCCAGGTCTCCAGCATCCACCGATTCAGCGCATGGATCATCGCGACAACGAGTTCGGGATCTTCGGCCGCGGAGTGCTCCACCAGATTGGCCAGCGTGGGATAGACCAGCGCTTCCGTGACGCCCTGCCGATCCAGCTCCGCGATACGCGGGCCGGGCTCGCGGAACGACGGCTCGGCGTCGATCCCCTTTCCGGCCATCTCGCGCAGGGACTTGCCTTCCGAATTCTGTCCGGAGAAGAACTTCTCCCATGCTCCCGGCGCGGCCACCCGTTCGAACGTCGGATTCGGGATGTAGTCGGTGATCTTCCCGAGGATCGCGATCTTGGTCGCGTTGCCGATCTTTACGAATTGCACTGCCTTGTGGTACTTCTCCGGCAAATACCGGGTCAACGCGTCCGGCGTCTCATACATGTGGGTATCCGCGTCGAAGATCGGCGCGTCGGTGAAATGGGTCATGACCTATCCCCTATCGAAGGCGGCAATTGGCTCGACTACCACGGTAAGCGAAACTTGACAAAACCGTCAAGTTTTAACGCTGCTTCACACTCCTTGCCCTGTGCAACACCAGAAAATCCCCATGGCACAATCGTCAAACTGCACACATGCGGCCGGGTCAGTCGAAGTAGTAGCGGCTCACCAGATCAGCCACACAGGCCGGCTTCACGTCACCATCGACCTCGATGGTCGTGCGAGTAACGAGCTGAACAGCACCACCTTCGACGCGGTCGAGTCGAATCATCGTGGTGCGGGCTCGGATCCGACTACCAGCCCGCACGGGGGCCGGGAACCGAACCTTGTCCAAACCGTAGTTCACCCCCATCCGGACATCCTCGATCCGGCGCAGGCAGTTGACGAAGTACGGCACCAACGACAGCGTCAAAAATCCGTGTGCGACAGTGGCGCCGAACGGGCCGTCCACGGCTCGCACCGGATCGACGTGGATCCACTGATGATCCTCGGTCGCGTCAGCGAAACCATCAATTCGCTCCTGCCCCACGGTGAACCACCCAGTGGGTCCGAGCTCCTTGCCGACTGCAGCCTCGAGGTCCGCAACGCCACGGTAGATCACCGGATCCACACCCGCCGGGGCCGGACTGGTCAGGTCTGTCATAAGTGTGCCCACTTTCCGAACCCGGCGAACGCCGCCGTCAGCTCGTCCTCGATATAGCAGAATTAGCTAACTATATCAGTGGCGCACCGCCGACCAGCAATCCGACGAGACCGCCGCGCCATCGCGTGCAACACCGCACACCATCCCGATGCGACGGACGCGCCGGCGCTGGAAACCTCAGCCGAGCAGATCGAGCACAGTGGCTGCCGCGTCGTCGCCGAGAACGTACCCTTCAGCCTCTTCGAGATGACGACGCCACAACTGTTCTGCACCACCTGAATCACGATCACGGATCAGCTCGACCAGTTTGCGATGGGTCTTTCTGGTCTTACGCCGGGCGCGTTCGGCCGAGGGACCCACCTCGGGTTGCAGCGACACGTTGGCGATCTCAATGATGTGATGCAACATCTCCGACAACAAGGCGAGCGTCTCGTTGCCGGCCAGAGCGACCACCAACTGATGGAATTCACCGTGCAACCGGATGGACCCGTGCGGGTCGCACTCACCTTCGTACCGGTCGAGCGCCTCGGTGAGCGCGGCCAGATCTTCGTCGGTCCGTTTCCGGGCCAGCTGCCCGACGCTGGGCACCTCGAGTGCGGCGCGAGCCTCGTATACGTCCCTGATGGAGGCGCCCTGATACTCCAGGATGAAGCCCGCGTAGCGGGCAGCGACCTCACGGCGCGGCGGCTGCACCCGGGCCCCACCGTTGACGCCGCGGCGGATGACGATGAGACTCTCCGACTCCAGCACTCGGTACGCCTCACGCAGCGTCGGCCGGGACACGCCGAACTGAGTTGTCAGCTCTGATTCCGAAGGGAGCGCGTCACCTTCGGACAATTCACCACGAATGATCCGGCGCCGCAGATCGGCGGCAACGAGTTCGGCCGTCTTGGGCACGCGAACGCGCTGGCCCACGCCGTTGACCTGGGAGCGATTTGTCTCGCGCGCCGACCCGGCCGTCGTCCGAACTGCCACTCTTCCTCCCAAGATTTAGGTGAATAAGCTAAATCATTTCACAATCTTGACAAGACCGCCGATCTCGTCCACCCGATTCACGCAACCGTGATGCTCGACACTGGCCACACCCCGAATACGCTGCGGCGCCCGACCGTTCCCGATCGGGCGCCGCAGCGCACTGACTCACCGACGCAGCGCGGCCCGAGCGACTTCCATGGCAGCGAGCCGCTTCGTAAGCAACTCCGCTTCGGCCACGCTGTCAGCGACCGCACTCAGCTCCGCCAGCCGCGCGGTGACTACCGCGATCTCGTCGTCGAGCCGTTCGCCCGCCTCATCCTTGGTCAGCAGATCGGTGTCGGACCAATCGTCGGCATCGATCTGCCTGTCCGCACTCATATCCGGACCTCAGCTCGCCGCGCCAGCGGGCGCCGGAACCACCGCGGGCAGGTTGTAGAACCGGCGGGCGTTCAACTCGACGATCTGATGCACCTCGTCGTCGGGCACCTCGGCGAACGTCTCCTCGGCCCGCTTGCGGCTGGCCGGCCAGAACGAGTCCGAGTGCGGGTAGTCGCACTCCCAGGTGATCCGGTCGACACCGATGATGTGCCGGTTGGCGATTCCGAAATCGTCCTCGATGAAACAGCCGTGAAAGTGCTTCTTGAACAACTCCGAGGGCCGCACATCCTGGTTGATGTTCTGGTAGTAGCGGTGTTTGCGCCAGACGTAGTCGGCGCGCTCGACGATGTAGGGCATCCAGCCGATGCCGCCCTCGGACAGACCGATCTTCAGGTTGGGGTGCTTGTGCAACGCGGGGGAGAACATCCAGTCCACCGTGGCGTGCATGCTGTTGGTGCCCATCAGGTTGATCATCACCGCGAATGGCGCGTCCGAGGCGATCTGCGGGATGGAGGTGGCGCCACCGCTACCGAAATGCTGGCACAACGGCATGCCGGTCTCTTCGGCCGCGGAGAACACCGGATCCCAGAAATCGGTGTGGACGGACGGCAGTCCGAGGGCGTGCGGCAGGTCGGGGAACGAAATCGCCTTGGCGCCTTTCGCCGCCGTCCGGTGGATCTCCCGCACCGACTCCTCGGCGTCCCACAACGGCAGAATTACCACGGGGATCAGGCGCCCCGGCGCTGCGGCACACCACTCGTCGAGTACGAAGTCGTTGTAAGCCCGCACGCACAGTAGTGCGAGGTCCTTGTCCTCGGCTTCGAGAAACACGGTGCCGCAGAACCGGGGAAACGATGGGAAACACAACATAGCTTCCACACCATCGATGTCCATGTCCGCCAACCGCGCCTTGGGGTCGTAACAGCCGGGGATCATGTCGTCGTAGCGGACCGGCTCGAGCCCGTACTCCTCGGGCTTCTTGCCCGCGACCGCGTTGAGCCCGATATACGGATAGGGCCGACCCTCGTACTCCCAGGACTGAATCGCCGGCAGATCCCCGCGCGGGATCTCGATGATTCGGGGCCCGAGGTCCCGGTATTTGGCGGGCAGCCGATCCTGCCAGACGAGCGGGTGCTCGATCAGGTGGTCATCGACGGAGATGAGCTTCATCCATGGCTGCAGGGGCATCGCTGCTCCTCCTTCGTGTGTTCACTTGTTCTCGAGAGTTCGCGCGAAACCGTCAACTCCAATGAAATTGACTGTGCCAGTGCAATTTTCGTGCCCGATCCGGGCGCATCATCAGCCAGGTCGGCGAGCAGGTCGGTGGTGTGTGGACCGACGATCATTCGTTCCGGCGGGGTCGAGGCGAACGACATCGCTACGCTCATGCCAACCTCCTGAATAATCTAATCTATTTGACTATATGACCGAGATCACGTCAAGCACTGAGGACCGCGAGACCGGCCATCGGGGACTCCTGCGTACCTGACCGACTCGCGGACCGACCGCCGTTCGTCACCGAGGGACGGGTTGCACCTCGCCGAGGTAGGCGGCTTCGAGTCGGCCGGGATCTGCGGCGAGTTCGGCAGCGCTGCCACGCAGTCCGATGTCACCGTGGACCACGACGATGGCCTCGTCAGCTACTTCGAGGGCCAGTTGGACATGTTGTTCGACGAGGATCACGACGGCTCCGGTCTCGTCCGCGATTCGCCGGACAATCGGCAGCAGGTCTTCGACGATCACCGGTGCCAGGCCCATGCTCATCTCATCGATGAGCAGCACCTTCGGCTTCTGCACCAGCGCTCTGGCAACCGCGAGCATTTGCTGTTCGCCACCGGACAACGCGCCAGCGGCCACCTGGAGCCGCTTACGCAACGCGGGAAACATCGCCATCGTCGCATCGATATCGGGGCCGCCCGCCTTGCGCGCGAGGTACAGGTTCTCCCGAACGGTCAACGTGGTGAACAGTGCCCGGTCATCGGGCACAAGGACGACACCCGCCTTGTTCGCCGCAGCAGGCCGTGCGTTCGGCAGGGGTCTCCCCGCGACCAGTACGTCGCCGCCGAGTCGGGGCAGGAGCCCGGCGATCGTCGTCATCAGCGTGGTCTTACCCGCCCCGTTGGGACCGAGCACGGCAAGTACGGTTCCGGCGGCCAGTGACAGGTCCAGATCGCGTACGACCGGAACCGAGCCGTGTCCGGCGACCACGCCACGACATTCGAAATCGGGTGCCGCACCCGCTAATACCGATTGGTCGGCCATCAGAGCATCGCTCCTTCCGCACGCATGCTGCCGAGGTACGCCTGCGCCACCGTCTGATCGGCACGAATGGCCGCCGGCGGGCCCGACGCGATCACCTGCCCGAAATTCAGCACGTGGATCCAGTCGCACAGTCCGAGAACGAGATTCATATCGTGGTCGATCATCACGATCGTGATGCCACTGTCGCGAATATCGCGTAACCGTTCAGCAAGCCACTGGCTTTCGGTGGTGTCGAGTCCACCCGCGGGCTCGTCGAGTAACAGCACTTCCGGTGCCCCGGCGAGTGCACGCGCAATCGACACCAGTTGGCGTTGACCATGCGACAACTCACCCGCTGGACGCTCGCGGACCTCGGCGAGACCGAGCAGCTCGAACACCGTATCCAGTCGCGCGTTGCCGGTGTCCGGCGCGCGGCGCGCGGACCGGTGACGACCGGCGGCTGTCAGCCCGACCTTGACGTTCTCGCCGACACTGAGGTCGTCGTACAACTCGATCGCCTGGAATGTGCGTCCGAGCCCCGCACGAATTCGTTTGTGCGCGACCATATCGTCGATCGAGTGGCCATCCAGCGATACCGCACCCTCGTGCGGTGTGAACCCGCTGATCGCGTCGATCAGCGTAGTCTTACCGGCACCATTGGGACCGATCAAGCCGACGATCGCACCTCGTGGTACCGCGATCGAGACATCGTCGACAGCGACAACTCCGCCGTAATGCACTGACACATTACGCAATTCGAATACCGGATCGGCCGCCGGATCGAACTCCCGATCTTCGCGCCGCCGCACACTGCGCGTTGCCGCCGACGACCCCATGACGGTGGCAGTACCGGCGGGAGTCGTGCGCTTCACCAGTACCGCGTGCACCGGGCCCACAATGCCCTCGGGGTTGAGAATCACGGTGAAGATCAACGCGACACTGGCTATGACGCTGTACCAGCCGCTGACGGTGAATATTTCGTCGACAGCGATGTAGAGCAGGCCGTTCGCCGCGATGATGCCCGCGAGCAGACCGCCGGACACCGACGTCACCCCAGCCAGATAGACGGTCCCGAAAAGCACCAGGCCACCGAGTGCGGAGAACGAATCAAAGGTGATGGTCTGCTGCTGATAGGCAAGTAAGGCGCCGCCGAGGCCCGCGATGAATGCCGCGATCGCGAACGCGAGAATCTTCACCCTCGTCACATTGACACCCGCCGCCGCTGCCGATCGTTCATTCGCCCGCACGGCGAGCATCTGCGACCCGAGTCGACTGCGGCGCAGCAGTGCCACGCTCACACCGACCACGACGAGGACGAACAGGCACATCAGGCCGAATCGCACCCGCGGATAGTCATGACCCGCGCCGATTCCCAGATCCCAGCCGAACAGCGACGGCGTAGGAATCGCTGTCCCGGCCGAGCCGACCAGATCCAGATTTCGGAACCAGAACGCTTCCAACGCGAACGCCATCGCGAAGGTGGCGACCGCCACCGTCAGACCTCGGATCCGAAGGGCGGGCAACCCGACCACCACCCCGAGCGCGGCCGCGGCTATCGCGGCGAGCAGTGGTGCCAAGGGAAATGGGACGTGCAACGAATTGCCGATGGGGCCGAGCGCAAACCCGGCAACACCGGCAATCGTCAACTGCGCCAGCGAAACCTGTCCGGCGTATCCCGTCACCACCACGATCGACAAGGCAATAACGGCCATGATCAGGCTGGTGATCAGGCCCATGCGATATCGATCCTGGAGTACGACCAGCGCGACGACGGCGACGACCGCCAGCACCGTCGTCGCGACCAGGTGCCGCGGTCGCGGCGCCCTGCCGAGACTTTTCAGGATGACCGCACCCCTGGCGGGCAGTGCGCGCGCCCGCACGACCAGGACAAGGAGTATGAGCACCAACGGAATAAGTTCCGGCAGACCGGCCGACGGCAACCAACTGTGCATCGACGAGAGATATTGCGCCTCGGACTGCAATGCCCCGATCGCGAGCCCGGCGAGCACCGCGACGACCACGAACTCGAATCTGGCGACTATCGCGGCCGCTAGTGCCGGAACGATGAACAGCGTGTACGCGACCGGCACCAGCGGGACGATCGGCGCGATCAAGATTCCCGACAACCCGGCCACCGCCGAACTGAGCATCCAGTTGTATGCGGCGATCCGATCCGGCGACACCCCACTGACGTAAGCACCTCGCTCCGATTCCGCCGCCGCGCGCGTCGCCAGGCCGAACTTGGTGAAACGAAAGATCAAGGAGAGCACAATCGCGATCGCCACGATGGTCGCGGCGAAGTACAGCCGGTCCGCCGACACCCGCAGATCGCCGCTACGCCATACGTCAGTGGGGAAGATCGGATCGACGGTGACTGGATCGGTACCGAGAATGGTGGCGACCAGCCCGCCGATGACCAGTGACACCCCCAAGGCCGCAACCGCGCGGGCAACGAGTGGCGCGGTGCGTAGCGGACGGAAGATCAGTACGTACAAGATCAATCCGAGCAGCGCCGCCATCGCCAATGCGATGACCATTGCCGGCCACAGACCTAGTGGGTCGCCGATGTCGATCGTCTTCGGCAGCCCCGGCACGAGCAACAACAGTTCGCCTTGCCTGAGGAACCCATATACGTAGGCGGTGTACAGGGCGATCGCACCGGTGGCGAAGTTCAGCACCCCCGAGCTTCGGTAGGTCAGCACCACTGCCACCGCCAGTGCGCCGAATACGGCACCGTTGCCCAAGCCGAGCAACAGAAAAACCAAATGCTGCGTCATACGATCCTTCGCAGGTCTATCAAGAGTGTGGCGAGTGACACTCACGTTAGATGAAGCACATCATGGGCGCTAGAGGTTAAATCGCTGAATCTTTGTGTTGATTAGCCGAACGAACGACAATCGCGGACAACAGCCTGGTACCGCCCTGTGCAGCAGGTTTCGGCAGGTCGGCAGGTCGGCGCGCCAATCGCGGAATCATCTAACCTATTTAGTTATAACTATTGGGTAACGAACCGTCAGATCCCAGTCACTTCGGCCCGTAGACGAGCACCATCAGCACGCGTAGATCTGACACGCTGTATCGGAACTCGGTCCAGCGCCGTCGATCGACGTTTCACCGCTCGTTGTCAGGCACCGAACGGGACACGAAACACATTCCCCCTTCTTTCGGGGTCGGATATAGGAGACAGAAGATGCACGTTCACAGACGCGGCCGGCGGTTGACCGCGACGTCGGTCCTGCTTTCGGGAGTTCTAGCCGTCGCAGTTGCCGGTTGTAGTTCCAACGACGACAAATCGTCGTCGATGTCGAGCACATCCGAGTCCACTCTCGGCACACCGAACAAGGCCACAGGTGCCCCGATCGACATCGGATTCATCAGCGAGGGAAAAGCTGCCGCGATCGACAACACCGACGAGATCAAAGCAGCCAAGGCCGCCGCCGCATACGCCAACGACTACCTCGGCGGACTCGGCGGGCGTCCTATCAAGATCAAAGTGTGCGAGACACTCGCCCAGCCGGCAACAGCCAAGGACTGCGCCAACCAGATGGTCGCCGCCAACGTCGCCGCGGTATTCGAGGGCGTCTCCGGTGAGGTCGACCAAACCATCGAAGTCCTTGCCCCAGCCAAGATTCCGATCATCATGCACACCGCCTCCACGCAGGCCGCGCTGGCGACGCCCGGCGTATTCATGATGTTCAACGGACTCTCGTACTTCGGCGCACCTGCCGCCGCGGCAAAGACCGATGGTGCGACAAAAACGGCCATGGTCGTCATCGGTGTCCCCGCCGCCGAAGGTCCCGCCAGGCAGATCGGCGCATTGCTGTACGGCAACGCGGGAGTCGCGCTCAACGTCGTCGCGGTCCCGCCGGGCACGGCCGACCCGACTCCACAGATCACCGCCGCGGACGCTGCGGGCCGGTACCACGTGCTCGGCAACGACACCTTCTGCACCAGCGCACTGAAGGCGATCAAGACCATCGATCCGAATGCCAAGATCACCATCATCGACCGCTGCATCTCGCCGGGAACCGGGAAAGCGATCCCCGGCGGATACAAGGGTCTCAGCGTCGTCGCGACGACCGACCTCGCCACCGACACCGCGGACGGCAAGTTGTTCGCCGCGGTACTCGACAAGTACGGTGACGGCGCGAAGTTCGGTGCCACCGCGGCATTCGGGTACGCGCCGATGCTGGGCGCGATCAACGCGCTGAACACTGCGAAGCCTGCCGAGCTCACTCCCGCGGCCATTCAAACCGCATTGCAATCCGCGGCACCGACCCAATATCCGCTGTCGGGCGGAATTATGTTCCAGTGCAACGGAAAGCAGATCGGGCTGTCCCCCAACATCTGCAGCGCGGATGGGATCATGGCCACTGCGGCGACAGACGGCGCCCTGACCGATTACCGGCGCATTCCCGCCGACGCCAACCTGTACTCGATGCCCGGCAGGTAACCTTTCACGCCGAGCACATCGGCCGCCACTCCTCACGAGTGGCGGCCGTTCGGCATTTCGGCACACAAGACAAAATCGGGCATTTCACCCCCATTCATACACCCGACTGTTTGAACTGATAGCGCGCAAAACGTCGTTGCCGGGTTCGAGCTTCTGAGGGGTGCAGCCGTTCCCTTCCCGCGCGCGGACAGCGGCGGCCTGCCGGATCACCGATTCCACGAACGCGGTCTGCTTGCTGGTCGAGCTCACCAGGATCCGCCCAGCGTTTCCGTTCTGGTCGGGCTCGTAGATGGGCCAACTCACGGCCCCGTGTCTTGTCGCTGCCGAGTGAATACTGATCAGATTCTGACTCGGCGCCAGATGTTCAACATTCGCTCGGCATTGACAGCGTCATCACACAAAGGCCCAGCCAGCTTTGCTGGCGGCTGAGCGAGTGTGAAGACGTGCAGTTCAGATAGGTTTTTCTAGTGACATCGGGCAGCGGGCTCGATAGGATTAGAACATGAGTTCGAACGATCCAGGCGCCGGTACGCGAGTCACCGACTCGTTGCTCACCGCTGTCACCGAACTCCTCGACACGCCACTGACCCCGTTGAGCGATGACGCGCTGATCGCTGCGATGCGGACACTGGAACGGTGCTCACGGATGCTGGCAGCGGTCGCGACCAACACCGTGGTGGAGACAACCCAGCGGTGCCTGCCCGCCGACCTCGGCGCGGGGACCCCGAAACGATTCCTGATGCAATGCCTCGGCCTGTCACACCAGGAGGCAGCCCGCCGTATCGCCACCGCCGACACCCTCGGAACCTGGCATACCGCAGGGCAGGCATGCCCACCCAAACTTCCACACACCGCCACCGCGCACACCGCGGGCGACATCTCCGCCGATAACGCCGCCCGCGTAGCCGCGGTGATGAAACGCGTTCCCCACCACACCGAACCCGAACATCGTGACGCGGCGGAGCGGATCCTGGTGGATCTGGCCCGCACCGGATCCCCCGACGATATCGGTGACGTCGGGGCCAGGATCCTCGGCCATCTCGATCCCGACGGCACCCTCGCCGACGATAAGGATCGTGCCCGTATGCGCGGTATCACCGTAGGTCCGCAACGCCCGGATGGGATGTCACCCATCAGCGGTGAGATCACACCCACCCTGCGTGCCCTGCTCGACGCGGTGCTGGCGAAATACGCGCGCCCCGGGATGAACAACCCCGACGATCCCGAAAGCCCCACCGGAGACTGCGATTACATTGACCGCGAGTCGATGGTCGCCGCCGCCACACGTGATACCCGCACCGCCGCCCAACGCACCCACGACGGACTCCAAGCGCTGCTGCGGCACGGAATCTCCGCACACGATCTAGGGTCGCATCGCGGAGTACCGGTCTCGGCGATCCTGACGATGAGCATCAGTGAACTGGAGAAGATGGCCGGGGTAGCGACCACCGCCACCGGCGGCACAGTCCCCATCAGCGAAGCCCTGAAACTGGCCGAACACGGATTCCCGTTCCTAGCGGTCTTCGACTCGCAAGGACTACCACTACATTTCGCCCGCACCAAACGATTAGCGTCACCAGCACAGCGCATGGCGTTGATCGCGTCCCTGCGCGGCTGCACCAGACCGGGCTGCGACGCGCCCGCGAGTCTATGCGCCACCCACCACGTCAAAGACTGGAGCAACGGCGGGAACACCGACATCGAGAACGAAACACTAGCCTGCGACCGCTGCCACGCGCTCATCCACAACGGCCGCGGCGGCTGGAAAACCCTTGCCCTCAGCAAGAACTCGCAACACCCGGGGCGCACCGCCTGGATCGCACCACCACACATCGACCCCACCCAAACACCCCGGATCAACCACCGCCACCACCCCGCCGAACTCCTCGCGCAGACACTGGCACGCATCTATCACCACGACGAGCTACACCCCCGTCAACACCAACAACAACGGTCGACCCCACGATCAGTAGACGACAGGACCGGGGCGGAAGACGAAGCGGCCTGACCGAGGTGGAGGGCGAAGCGACACAACCGGGACGGAAGACGAGGCGGCACAACCGGCGCGGAAGACGAAGCGGCACAACCGGGTGCCGCCACTGCGGGACCGCTAAGTGAGGCCGGGTCCGGTAATGCACTGGGCGGCTAGTCGTCCGCTGATCAGTGCGAGAGATGCTGCCCATTTCATCGCACACCCTCCTACCTCGGTAACGGTTCCCGGGGCTCGCCGAGACGAACTGGGCTCAGGTATCCGCCGACAAGACGCGGCAATAGGACACGCCGGGATTCACTTATGCCAGTGGAGATCATCACCAGCGTTCGCTGCTGTCCCTATTCCGCAATCCATTGCAGCGCATAAGGTTTCACTTCTCACTGTGAGGCATACGAAAGCCCCCTCTCTCTGGTTCACATGAAACCGGCTGAGAGGGGGCTCTTTTCGTGCGCCTAGGGTCGGTCGAACTCGCCATCCTTGGCACCGGATACGAAGGCGTCCCACTCACCGGGGGTGAAGACCAGCGCGGGGCCGGTCGGATCCTTGGAGTCGCGTACGCCGACCACGCCCCCGTCCAGGTGTGCGATCTCCACACACGTTTCGCCGCCTTGGCTGTAGCTCGCCTTGAACCAGCGCGCCCGGGTCAGGTCCACGTTCATGCCTCGTACTCCTAAGCCATCTGCCTGAGCAGGTGTTTGGTATCCGTCTCGGTCAACGCTACCTCGCTGATCCTCGCGTGTGCAGTCACGTACCGGGAAACCGCGTCAGGATGGTCGTAGTACAGCCGGGAGCCGTACGACTCGACGTACACCGTGGTCGGCTCGGTCGACTGTCGGGTAGCCGGGTCGCTGGGGAACTGAAGGATGACGTAAGGCCCAGGCGCGCTGCCCAGCGGAAACCCGGCCCCGAAGGGGATGATCCGCACGTGCACGTTCGGTGGTGTGTCCGCCAGGTGCCGACGCTGGGCGGACATGACCTTACGACTTCCGACCACCCGGTGAATCACCGACTCATCGATCAACAGATCGACCTCCACCGGGGAGACTCGGCGCGTGATGGCGCTCTGTCGTTGGATACGGATCTGAACGCGTTGCTCGAGCTCCATCGGCGAGATGCCCGGAAAGGCAGCACCTTCCAGCGCCCTCGCGTAGTCGGCGGTCTGCACGATACCCGGGACCATGTTGTCCTGATGGGTGATCACTCGTTCCGCTGCCGACTCCAGGCTCAAATAGGTACCGAAGTCCGGGGGGATCAGGTCGTCGTACCGCTGCCACCAACACGAATCGTCAACCGGGCGTGTGCGTTCGTCGCCCTGCGCAGCCAACGCCTTGAGTACCTTCATATCCACCGCTCGCACGCCGTAGACCTTGCACAGCGCCTCGATGTCGAGTTGGCGAATCCGGGGGCTCTCGCCCTTCTCCAGCCGCTGTAGCGTTCCCGCACCTCGTTCGATCAGACGCGCCGCATCGGCGATGGACAGACCTGCCGCCTGTCGAAGCTCGCGAAGCTGCCGTCCAAGCTGTCGGCGGGGAATTGTGGTCGGGTTCTTGCTCGTCATTAGCCTTGCTCCCGAATTTTTGGATGGCATGGCGCCTTGATCATGGATGTTCGGCCGGAGTCGCCTGGCCACAGCATGCCACCGGTCTGGGCGGCTTACTGGGAAAACGGACGAATCGTTTTGGATGACCCACTACTACTGTAAAACCCCGACACCTGATGGTTTGCTGAAACGAGCACCTGGTGAACGGAAACCCTGCTGAGTCCCGTCAACCCCCTTACTGAAGGTACCAGCGGGACACCGAAGAGTCGCCACCCGATCGGCGCTCCTCGGTGGTCCATCCGTGGCGGACCCGCTCACCAGGTGCCTACCAACTTTCGCTCCCAAGGGAGAGATGATGACCCTTCCACCGACCAACCACGACCGCTTGCCCGTCATGACGGTGGGATGCGCCCATCTCGTCATGCAGCAGCACATCAACTGTCTACTCTTCGTCTGCCCGGTCAAAGCTCAGGCCAAAGCGCGCCTGGTCGAGGACGGAAAGATGGTGCCCGCCAACGTCGTTCACTTCGGGTACTGACTATGGACACGAACCCGCCGAAGTCACACACCATCCTGCCGTTGATGACCACCGCCATGGCGCGCGTGATCATCGAGTCCCACAAGGACTGTCGCAGCACGCACTGCCCGGTCAAGCTCCAAGCCAAGACGCGCTTGGTTCACGCTGGGCTCCAGAAGCTACAGCCGAGGCCGGGGGTCTGATCGTGGCCGACAACGGGATTCGGGCTATCGAGGTCAGCGCACTACGAGAAGTGATCGATGCCGTGGACGCGCGCTTGGTCGAGCTGCTGGCCAACGGTGACAAGATCGGCGCACCCCGAAGCATGGTCCTGGCACGGGTGCTCTACGCCGTGATCCTCAGCGCTCGCGAGACCGGTCACTACGGTGCCGGGATGCTGGCGAAGGCCCCACTGCTGGACGTGATCCTGGGCGACGCGGAGGGAACCGACTGGGACAAGGCAGTTTTCGATGTCCTGATGGATCTACCCCACAACTGAAGAACTTCCCCGCGCGGCACAGCAGCAGGAGCGGTCGTATCTCGCCATGAGCACGGATGTCCCCAAACCCGGCCTTTACGGTTGGCGGCTATTGTGCTGAACAGGCAGACGCTCGAGCGTAATCCTTTGACCGATACTCAGTCGTTTCGTGGTGCGGGGTCGTTTTCCGTAGTCCTCAGTCCGAGATCAAGTCGAACTCGGGCGCGCGGAAGCCGCTACTCCCGATATCGGAAAACTTCGCCCGCACGGCTGCCCCGATCTCGACGATCTCCGGATCCGCGTTGATAATGCCGGTGAGACGTAATCCTGACTGCTCGTCCAATTCGATGATGCCGACCACATAGGGCACTTCATGCCCGGGTACGGTCGCCTGCCGGACAACGATGAAACTGAATACTTTTCCCCGCCCGCTGACCTCTTCGAAATGCGTTGGGCCACCGGAGGAGCTGAGTTCCTGCGGCGGATGAATCCACTCGCCGGTGTCGTCGGCCCGGCACAGCATGAGCCTGCCCTCCCGCGCCCCCGCCCAGAATCCAGCCGTGTCCGCATCGGGAACGGGCACCGGTGCAACGGTAGTCACGGCCGCTCCTTGCTGTAGATGTTCGCGCCGCCGAACGGTCCGCCGCCCGCGGTGACCAAGGCGAGCCCGGCACCGTCGACCTGCCGCTCGCCCGCCGCACCGCGCAGCTGCAGGGCGGCCTCGAAGTGGTGATTCAGGCCATGGATGTAGCCCTCCGAGAGCAGACCGCCGTGTGGGTTGACCACAACGTCGCCGCCGTAGGTGGCGCGTCCCTCCGCATAGAAGGAGCCGACTTCGCCCTTGCCGCAGAACCCGTAGTCCTCCATGGTGGCCATCACGGTGTAGGTGAAGCAGTCGTACATGCACGCCAGGTCCATCTCGGACGCGGAAAGTCCGGTCTTGTCCCACAGCCGCGGACCTGCTGTGCGGGAATACATTTCGGTCGGATCATCCCACCCGACGAATGATGCACCGCTTTGCGAATTCGACGACCCCACCAGCCATACCGGCGGCTGCGCGGTACCGCGGATGACATCGTCGCCCGCGATCAGAATCGCCACCGCGCCATCCACCTCGGAGGTGCAGTCGAGCACCCGGAACGGTTCAGCGATCCACCTGCTGGCCAGATAGTCGTCGAGCGTCAGTGGCTCGCGGCGCAGAGCATGCGGATTCGCTGCCGCATGACTGCGCTGCGATACCGCGATGCGCCCGAGGTCTTCGCACGTGGAGCCGTAGACCTGCTGATGCCTGCGCGCCCACATCGCGAACCATTGGGGCGGTACGAGAAAGCCCGACGCAGCGTCGAACTGATTGTCACCCGGTACTTTCATCGGGCCCTCGACCGTGCCGAATCGATAGCCCGATCGCCCGTTCAGCGAGCGATAGACGAGCACCGCACGGCACAATCCGGCTTCGATAGCGGCCGCCGCCGTGGCGATCTGATCCGCGACGAGGTTGCCGCCCCCGTACATGCTATTGGCCCACGAAAGCTCGCTCTTGCCAAGAGCCAGGCTCACTTCCAGCGGATGAGCGGAGTCGTTGACCTGATAAGTGCACATTCCGTCGACATCATCGGATGTCAATCCCGCGTCGTCCAACGCGGCTCGACATGCGGAGACGGCCATCGCCCGAGTGGTGCGCCCCGACTTCCGCGTGTACTCGGTGCGACCGATGCCGACAATTGCGCAGGTCATCCGATCACCTGTGCGGCCCCGTTGGGCGTCCAGATCGACATTTCGATCGTCGCCGGGTCCATCGTGTCGCTGAGTGTCATCTCGCCGGAACCGAGGCGGCGAAGAAATTCGGCCATGACATCGTCGGCCCGCGCATCGAGCTCGTAGATCGCGAGATGCCGGTGCGCGGGCGGTGGGACCGACATGCCTTCGAATTCAAGAACGCGCACCGGAACCACCGCGTAGCGCTGTGCGCGCACGACGCCCGGGACGGCGAGGACTTCCGGGAGGTGCGTCTCGGTGTACCACCGGTTGAACTCGTCCTCGCGGCCGGTAACCGAATTCGTTTGTACCAGTAGAAGTCCGGTTTCACTCACAGCACACCTCTCTGCCAGCTAGCGATTCACGTGCTGAGGATCGCGACCGCCGCCGTACCCGGCGCACCGTACAGGTGGGCGTAGCCGACCTTGGGATTGCCCAGAACCTGGCGGGCGCCTGCGCGACCACGCAGTTGCGTCACGATTTCGTAGATCTGACGCAGGCCGGAGGCACCGACCGGCTCGCCGTTGGCGATCAAGCCGCCGTCGGTATTGACCGGGAGCAGGCCGCCGATCTCGGTCCGTCCCTCGGCCAGCCAGACCTCTTGCTCGCCGTCCTTGCAGAACCCGTTCTCCGCCATATGGATCACCTCGGAGCCGGCGTCGGTGTCCTGCAATTGCGCGACGTGCACGTCCTCCGGACCGATCCCGGCCTGCTCATAGGCGGCCCGCGACGCATCCACGGTCGGACTCGGCACCGACTCCAATGGCAGTGACGGACTGAGCAATTCGAAGGCACCCAAGCGTCGACTGCGCAACGCGCTCGCCCGCAGATACACCGGCTTGTCGGTGTACTTGTGCGCCTGGTCGGCCCGGCACAGCAACACCGCCGCCGCGCCTTCATCCGGCGAGCAGTACATGAACTGGGTCAGTGGATGATTCACCACGGTCGAGCCGAGGATCTCTGCCTCCGAGATCGGCTTGCGCCGCCACGCCCGCGGATTGGCGGCGCCGTTGCGGAAGTTCTTGGCCGCCACCTTCGCCAGCGTCGCGGCGCTCACCCCGTGGTCGTGCATGTACCTGGTGATCTTCATACCGAAGAAGTGCGTGGTCAGGAACATGCCTGCCTCGCCGTACCAGCCCGGCAACCCGCTCACGGACGGATCGGCGGCAAAGGCCCCGCGCGGATGCTTGTCCAGCCCGATCGCGATGGCGAGATCATGCTCGCCGCTCGCAATGGACTGAGCGGCCATGGTCAGCGACGTGTTCCCGGTCGCACACCCGTTGAGTACCGCGTGCGCCGGAATTCCGGTGAGGCCGAGCAGCCCGACGATGGCCTCCGGATTGGTGATTTCCATACTGCCCGCGAACGCGCACTGCACGTCGCGCCAGTCCGCGCCGGCGTCGGCGAGCGCCTCCCGGACCGCGTCGGCGCCCATCTGCAGCGCGGACTTTCCTTCATATCGGCCGAACGGGTGCAATCCGACACCCACGATCGCGACGTCCATAGCGAATACTCCTTAAACCGGGCGAAAGGCGAACGTGACAGTGGGCTGGCCATCCGAGGTGACACCGAATGGCACAATGGCCAATTCCATTTCCTGACCGATGGACAGCTGCGCCGGATCGGACACGGTCAGCCGACTCTCGACCTTGCACGCCTGCGGCAGCTCGATGTAGCCGACCCCGTAGGGCACGAACGACTCGACCGTGTCCGCCCCCGCGTACGGCGGAGCCGGTGGCCGGAACTGCTGGGTGGTGAACGTCCACAACCGGCCCCGCCTGGGCAGCTCGACCTCGGCCATCTCGGGGAGACCGCATGCCAGACAGTGTTCGCGGAAGGGAAAGGCCACATACCCGCATGACCCACACCGGCCGCCGAGCAGCGCCGGTTCATCGGAGGGCCAGGTGAAAAGCCCTGGCGCAAGAGGAATCTGCTTCGACATCGAAGCTCCCGTCTAGGTAAGGGACATCGGATCAGCATATCCCTGATATAGATTAACTATCTATCTATTTGAGAGCTTACCGAGGAGTGAACCGCTGCGCGCCGTCCAGGCGGATGGTCTCACCGTTGAGGTACGGGTTCTCCAGGATGTGCCGGGCGAGCGCGCCGAACTCCTCGGGCTTACCCAGCCGGCGCGGGTTCGGGATGTTCGCGGCGAATTTGGCCAGGGCCTCATCCCCCACCGACTCCATGATCGGCGTACGCATCGTGCCCGGAGCTATCGTCACCGCGCGGACGCCGAGCGAGCCCAGGTCACGCGCGGCCACGATGGTCATACCCACCACACCGGCCTTCGCCGCCGCGTAGGCGATCTGCCCGATCTGGCCTTCGAACGCGGCGATACTCGCCGTGGCCACCACGGCGCCGCGCTGGCCGTCCGCGTCGGGTTCGGTCTTCGCGATCGCCGCCGCCGCGATGCGCAGCACGTTGTAGGTGCCGGTCAGGTACAGATCGATGGTCTTGGTGAAACCCTTCAGGCTCGCGGGATTCCCATCTTTGCCGACCACTTTCTCCGCGACACCGAAACCGCCGTGCGCGACCACCGCGTACCGGAAGGTGCCGAGCTTCTCGGCCTCCGCCACGGCATTGCGCACGCTGTCCTCGTCGGTGACGTCGGTGCGCACGTACTTCGCCTTGGCACCGAGGTCGGCGGCGAGCTTCTCGGCCTTGTCGTCCGCGAGATCCGCGATGATCACCGAGGCACCGGCGCCCGCGACCTCGCGAACCACGGCCTCACCGAGACCGCCGGCGCCACCGGTCACCAGAACCACACTGTCGGCCAAGCTCATATTCCACTCCTTCTAGTCGATTGCCGGACGCACCCACGGCACCCGCAAGCGTTCCCGCCCGCCGCGCCACTGACTGCGGGCGACGTCATCTTATAGTAGAAACAGTTAGCTAAATATGCTAATTTTTCTCGAGCGCCCAATTGCTCTGGAGGGACCCCCATGCCTGATATTTCCGCACTGTCCGACTGCACGCCGCTGACCGAACAGCAACGCGATCTGCAGCTGATGGTGCGCGAATTCGCTGCCGAGCGAGTGGCTCCGCTGGTGGCGGGCGCGAACGCCGAGGAGCGGTTCCCCCGCGAAATCCTCACCGAGATGGGCAAACTCGGCCTGCTCGGCGGCATGGTCCCCGAGGAGCACGGCGGCATGGGCCTCGATCACCTGACCTACTCGGTGGTCATCGAGGAAATGGCGCGGGTGGACCATATCGCGGCGGTCTATATGAGCATGCCGTCGAGCCTGGTCGGCGCGGGATTACGCCACCATGGCACGCCGGAACAGAAAGAGCGCTGGCTGCGGCCCCTCGCGCAGGGGGAAATGTTCGCGGCGGGCGGCGTCACCGAACCGCGGTCCGGCAGCGATGTCGCGGGGATCAGCACGACCTACCGCGCCGACGGCGACGAGTTCGTCATCTCCGGCGCGAAGGCGTGGATCTCCAATCTGGACAACGCCGACTTCATCATCACCTTCGCGACTCGGGATAAATCGTTGGGGCGCAAGGGAATCAGCGCCTTCATCGTCCCGGTGGGCACGCCGGGCCTGACACTGCGCCCCTACAAGGACAAACTCGGATTCCGCTCCATCTCGACCGGCGATGTATTCCTCGACGCCGTACGGGTACCGGCCGACCATCTCCTCGGCGAAGAGGGCAAGGGCTTCGCGGTCGCGATGGCGGCGGTGGAGAGCGGGCGGCTCGCCGTCGCCTCGCGCGCGGTCGGTCAAGCACACTCCGCTCTGGAAGACAGTCTCGCCTACGCCAAGGACCGGGTGGTATTCGGTCAGGCGATCGCCGAATTCCAGCTCATCAAGGCGAAGTTCGCCGATATGGCCACCGGAGTGGTCACCGCGCGGCTGCTGACGCACGCGGCCGCCCGACTGATGGACACCGGCGATCGGGCCCGGCCACAGCTGTCCATGGCCAAGCAGTACGCCAGCGATGTGTTGCAGCGCGTGGCCACCGAGGCGGTGCAGGTGCACGGTGCGTACGGCACCTCGCCGGAGTATCGGGTTTCGCGAATCTATCGCGACGCCAAGGTATTCCAGTTGGTCGAAGGGGCCAATGAGATCCACCGCCTGCTCATCGCGGACTACTTGCTCGGCAACCGGACGTAGCCGGTATGGCTCTCGCCGCACCCGACCGCGATACCGTCGATATCGAATCGATCCGTCGTGCACGCGGTGTGACCCCGGTGCTCGCCGGGGTCGGCATGACGGTCGCGGTGATGCAGACGCTGATGGTTCCGCTGCTGCCGCAGCTGCCGTCGCTGCTGCACACCTCCAGATCCGCCGCGACATGGGTGATCACCGTGACCTTGCTGGCCGCGGCCGCGTCGACCCCGGTGCTCGGCCGGCTCGGCGACATGTACGGCAAGCGGCGGGTACTGCTGGCCTCGGTGGCCATGCTGATCGCCGGATCCCTGCTGTGCGGCTTCGCGTCGTCGCTGGTACCGATGCTCATCGGGCGGGGGCTACAAGGCTGTTCGATCGGCACGATCGCGCTGGGCATCAGCATCATGCGGGACGAACTTCCGCCGCAGCGGCTCGGTTCGAGCGTGGGGTTGATGAGCTCATCGCTGGGGGTCGGGGGCGCGTTCGGGATTCCGGCCGCCGCCGTGGTTGCCGAGCATTTCGATTGGCACACCTTGTTTTTCGGCGCGGCGGCACTCGGCGCGCTCGGGTTCGTCATGGTCGTGCTCGTGGTGCCCGAATCGCCGGTCCGGTCCGGCGGGCGATTCGACGTAGCCGGCGCGCTCGGGCTCTCGACCGGTCTGGTCTTTCTGCTGCTCGCAATCTCCAAGGGCGCCGACTGGGGCTGGGGCAGCGGACTCACGCTCGGGCTCTTCGCCGCCGCCGTGGTGGTGCTCGTACTGTGGGGTGCTGTCGAACTGCGGGTCGCCGAGCCGCTGGTCAACCTCCGCACGAGCGCACGTCGTCAGGTGCTGCTGACCAATCTGACATCCGTTATGGTCGGGTTCGCGCTGTATGCCACTCAACTGGTGCCCATTCAACTGCTGCGACTGCCGGTCGAGACCGGTTACGGGCTGGGGCAATCGATGCTCGCCGCCGGGTTGTGCATCGCCCCGACCGGACTGTTCATGATGGCGGCGTCGCAGCTGGGCGCCCGGCTGATCGAGCGCAGCGGTCCGAAAATGGCTCTGCTGACCGGCATCTCGGTACTGGGCGCGGCCTACCTGGTCGGCCTGGTCGCTCTTTACGAACCCTGGCAGCTGGCGCTCTTCTCGGCATTGGCGGGAACCGGCGTCGGTCTGGCCTACGCCGCCATGCCGACGTTGATCATCGACGCCGTGCCCGCGAGCGAAACCGCGGCCGCCAACGGCCTCAACGCGTTGATGCGCTCGGTCGGTACCGCGTCGTCGGCGGCCGTGGTCGGTATGGTGCTCGCGCACATGACAACTGGTCTCGGAGCGGCCGCCGTCCCCACCCTGACCGGATTTCGCGTGTCACTGCTCATCGCGGGCGGGGCATGCGCGCTGGCGCTGCTGATCGGGGCGTTCATTCCCGGTGGACGTGCGGAACAAGACCGGAAGCGGCAGTAGCACACCAACATTCAGGCGTGTACTGCCGGTGAATTCCGTGGTAGGTCGGGATTTCGGCCCCAGAGCTCGGCCAGCGCGGCCCGGCGCTCCGGCCGCGACAGCCCCCGCAGGTCCGCGGCCCCGAATTCGGTGACCACCACGTCCACATCGTGCGCGGGGGTGCTCACCGGACGGGCCAGCGTAGGCACCAGGGTGGCCCGACCGCCGTGTGTGGTGGCGACGGCGATGATGCTGAGCCCACCGATCGATCTGGCTCCCGCGGCCGCGTAGTCGGCGTGGCCGCCGATCCCGCCGAGCACCGTCGAGGCCGTGCCCTCGACGTTCACCTGCCCCTCCGGATCGATCTCGATCGCGGTGTTCACGGCGAAGAACGGCACCGCGGACAGTCGCCCGAGATCATGGGTGTACTCGACGGGATGCAGCAGCGGCCGCCCATCCGCCCAGGCGTAAAGGCGGGGACCGCCCGCCAGGTAGGTACCTACCGGGTTCCCTTGCAGCAGACCACGTTCGGCGAGGTCGACGACCGGCTCCGGCAGCATCCCGGAATCGATGCACACCGGCACCATCAGCTCGGCGATCAGCGCCGTGGCCACCGGGCCCGGCCCGACCTGCAACCGTGCCCCTTCCGGGATCAACGACGCGAGGGTCCGCGCGATCACGGCATGCTCGGGCCCCGGCCGATACGGCGGCAAAGCCAGTGGCGGCTCGGCACTCTCACCGATGACAACCACCCGATCCGGTGGCAGGGGTGCGCCCGCATCACAGCGCGGCGCCCGATGCGCGATCACCCCGGCGACCCTCGCCCCGGCGTCGACCGCGGCCCGCTGCCAGGAAACCTCACTGCCGAAGCGGAATCCGGTATCAGTGCGAACCACACTGGCGACCAAAAGGTCCGGCCGCCACGGTCCGTGCAACAGCGCGGGCACGGCGGACAACCTGACCGGTGGGTACTCGACGACGCCGGCGCTCACGCCGGCGCGCAACCCCCATCCGGGCATTAGCGTACGCACCTGCGCGAACGCGGAATAGTCCAGCGCGGGATCAGCTTTCGGCATCCACCCCAGGATCAGGCGCACCCCGCCTGCCGCCGCGGCCGCCGCGCTCAACTCGGCGAAGACGCCGCGCGGGGCGCCGAAGCCATCGCCGACGGCCACCGTCATACCGGGCCGGAGGAGCCGGGCGAGCGTGGTCACCGGGGCAGCCCCAGAACCCGCTCGGCCAGAATATTGCGCTGGATCTCGCTGGTGCCACCGAGGATGGTCTGGGCCCGGCCGACCAGCATGCGCCGCACCAACTGCTCGTCGGCGACCAGTGCGTCCACCCCGAGTGCGGCGGTGGCCAGGTCACCGAGGTCGCGGTAGATCTCCGAGCTGACCAGCTTCAGCACCGAGAACGCGGGCGAACTCAGTTCGGTGTCACCGCTGAGCGCGCGCAGCCAGGTCGCGCGCAACAGCCAGATCCGCGTCCACAATCGAATGATGCTGTCGCGCAACAGCGGATCGAGCAGATCCCGCTGCCGCGCGGCGTCCGCGACCGAGCGCAAGGCCTCGAACATTCCGACGGCTTGGGCACCGAGCGACAGCCGCTCCTGCCCCAGCGTCGCGGTCGCGACCGGCCAGCCCTGCCCGACCGCACCGAGTACCGCGTCCCGGGGTAACCGCACCGCGTCGAAGAACACCTCGTTGAACTTGCTCTCCCCGTCGAGTTGGCGTAGCGGCCGCACGGTGATCCCGGGCAAGGACATGTCCACGACGAATGCGGTCAGGCCCTGGTAACGCTCTTCGCCGGTGCGCGCGATCAGCAATCCGTAGTCCGCGACCGCAGCCGCGGACGTCCACACCTTCTGACCTTCGATCGTCCAGCCGTCGTCATCCTGGCGGGCCTTGGTACGCAGCGACGCCAGGTCGGACCCGGCCTCCGGCTCCGAAAAGAGCTGACACCACAGGTGATCGCCGCTACGGATACCGGGCAGGAAGCGTTGCTGCTGCGCCTCGGTACCGAATCGCATGATCACCGGTCCGGCCAGATCCGGTCCGACGATGTTGAGTTGGCGCGGCACCCCGGCCCGGGTGGTTTCTTCGGCGAAGATCGCCTGCTCGAGCACCGAGGCGTCACGGCCACCGCGCTCGACGGGCCAATGCAGGCACGCGTATCCCGCGGCCGCGAGCATGCGGTGCCACTGCCTGCCCGCGGGTACATCGGCCGCCTCGGGGGTACCGCCGTAGTCGCGCAGCCCATCCGGTCGCGGCGCGGCGGACAGCCACGCACGCACCTCGGCCCGGAATTCCGTGCCGGACTCCTCCGACGACGCCATCTCCTAGAACCCCATCCCGCGGCCGACGAGATCCTTCATGATCTCGGTGGTCCCGCCGTAAAGCCGCTGCACTCGGGAGTCCCGCCACAGACGCGCGATCTCATATTCGTTCATATAGCCGTAGCCCCCGTGCAGTTGCAGGCAGCGATCCAAGATCTCCCACTGCACCTCGGTGGTCCACCACTTCAGACCCGCCGCCTCCTGCGCCGTCAGCTCACCAGCATTGGCCGCCATGATGCACTGATCGAGATAGATCTGCGCGACATCGAGTTTGGTCTTCATCTCGGCCAGGAAATGCCGGTTGACCTGGAAGTTTCCCACGGGCTGACCGAAAGCCTTACGTTCACCGGCGTATTCGGTGGTGAGGTCGAACGCGCGCCGCGCCATCGCCACCGCGTAGGTGGCGATGCCGAGCCGCTCGGCGGGCAGATTGTGCATCAGATGGTAGAAGCCGCGGTTCTCCTCCCCCACCAGGTTCTCCACCGGGACGCGCACGTCGTCGAAGAACAGCTCGGCGGTGTCGGCGGACCATTGCCCGATCTTGTCCAGCTTGCGCCCCCGCCGGAATCCCGGCGTCGTGGTCTCCACCGCGATCAAGCTGACACCCTTGTGGCCGGCGCTCAGGTCCGTCTTCGCCGCCACCAGCACCAGATCCGACAGCAGCCCGTTGCTGATGAAGGTCTTCGAGCCGTTGATCACATAGTGGTCGCCGTCGCGCCGCGCGGTGGTCTTGATCCCCGCGACATCCGAACCGGCTCCCGGCTCGGACATCGCGATCGACGTGACGATGTCGCCGCTGGTGAATCCGGGCAGCCAGCGCTTCTTCTGATCCTCGGTGGTCAATCCGACGAGATAGGAGGCAAGAATGTCGTTCTGTACGCCGAGCCCGATGCCGACGGAGCCACTGGCGAACATCTCCTCGCTGACGATGGTGTTGAACCGGTAGTCGCGGATGCCGAGGCCGCCGTATTCCTCCGGGGCCTCCCAGCCCAGCAGCCCGGCCGCGCCCGCCTTGCGCCACGCCTCCCGGCTGACCTTGCCCGCGCGTTCCCATTCCTCGGTGTGCGGGGCGCATTCCCGTTCGAAGAAGGCGCGAGCCGTCGCCCGGAACTGATCATGATCCTCGGTGAAGATGCTGCGGCGCATCGACCAACCTCCGTCGCTTTCGGTGTATAGATTGCAATAATCCGACTATTCGGATGTCATACCGGCAGTTCGCCGCGCAGTGCGAGTAGTTCACGGTGATACCCCGGCGCGCCGAGTAGAACTTCGCCGCTACGCGCGCGCTTGTAGTACAGGTGCGCGGGATGCTCCCAGGTGAACCCGATGCCGCCGTGAATCTGAATGGTTTCGGTCGCGCAGCGCACAAAGCCCTCCGAACACACCGCTTTGGCCAGACTGGCCAGCACCGGAACGTCCGGCTGCCCAACCGCGGCGGCGGCCGCGGCCGCCATCGACGCGGAACGCGCCAGTTCGACAGTCACGAGCATGTCCGCGCACTTGTGTTTGATCGCCTGGAACGAGCCGATGGGGCGGCCGAACTGCGACCGCGACTTCGCGTATTCGACCGACATATCCAGACACCGTGCCGCGCCGCCGACTTGCTCACCGGCCAGATAAATCGCCGCCACATCGAAGGCCCGCCGCAACACCGCCCAGCCGCCACCCGGTGCACCGATCGGCCGGGCCGGTGCCCCGGCAAAGGTCACCGACGCTTGCGGCCGGGTGGGGTCGAGGACATCCAGCGGGTCGCGGTCCACTCCCGGGGCATCGGCCTCGACCAGGAACAGGCTCACCCCGGCTTCGGTGCGAGCCGCGACGACGAGAATGTCCGCGGCACATCCGTGCACCACGTAGCGTTTCTGCCCGGTGAGTTGCCAGCCACCATCGGTTCTCGTTGCCGCAAGGTGTATTTCGGACTCGTCCCAGCGGCCGCCCTTTTCGAGGAAGGCGAACGCGCCGACTGTCGCACCGGAAGCGATTCCGGGTAGGTAGTCGGCGCACACCGCGCGATCACCGGCCTCCAGCAGGATGGTGGCCACCAAGCCGACGCTCGCGAAGAACGGCGAGCTCAGCAGCACCGCGCCCATTTCCTCGAACACCACCGCCAATTCGACCGGCCCGTACCCGGCGCCGCCGAATTCCTCGGGAACGGCCAGGCCGTGCAGACCGACCTGCTGGGCCATCAGGGTCCACAGTTCCCGGTCGTAGTCCGCGACCACATCGGGCTCGGGCACCGAGCCCCGAGGCGCACGCTCGGCAAGCAGCTCACGCACGGTCTTGCCTAGGTACATCTGCTCCTCGGTCAGCACCTCGTATCAGCCCCTTCAAATAGGTGTATCAGTTAGATGATTTAGAAGCATACGAGATGGCGGGCTCGAACGGAACTCCGACGTGGCAGCCTGTGTGGTTACCCCGATCGGGGCGACCCGCATCCGAAGCCGGGGTGCCGACGGCTCGCTAAGGGGTGGGATACGGGGTGGGATATCACCGACCCGCCCGAATACCCGGCACGGATCCGAACCCAATACCATAATTATATAACTGAATTATAGCTTCCCCTGGTCCGGAACTCTGCTATGTTCTGTCGAGTGTTCAAGGCTGTCAACAGTATTCGTACACGTATCCTGGCGATTGCCCTCGTTCCGAGCATCGTCCTACTAACGATCGGCATTGGCGTCGCGGGATACCTCGCCATCGATGGGCGCTCCATCAAGAACTGGTCCACCGAAATCCAACGCCAGAACGCACCGGGCATGGATTTCGCTGTCGCGGTGCAACAAGAGCGCCGCATGACACTCATGAAACTTGCCGGTGACCGGGAGAGTTCGAGCGCACTGACGCAGCAGCGGCGCTCCGTCGACGATTCGATGCAGGCGATAGCCAGAGCCGCGGCCGCGTTCAGTGGTCTGGATTCCGACGTCATCCGAGATCAGGCCGCGGCGTTCGGACAGCTCACCGCGCAGCTCGCGATAGTGCGCACCGGGGTGGACTCCGGAACTCAGACGATCCAGGACGTCTACGCGTTCTACAACCGGGTGATCGACGTTGTGGCATCCGGCATGGCGGCGGTCACCCACAAGGCACCGGATCCGGCGACCGCGCTCGAAGACACCGTGGCAGGCCGGATGTTCCTGGCCGCGGAGGCGATGTCGCGCGGCAACGCATTTGCCGCCGCGTTATTGAGCGGCGGCAAACTCACACCCGAGCAGTTATGGGAGTTCAGCCACCAGATCGGCTATTACCACACCGAACTCGTCAATCTCGGACCTCTTCTGAGCGAACCCGAGCAGCTCGACCTGCGCCAACTCACCGCCGGTCCGATATGGCAGCGCCTGGTAGCGGTCGAGAATTCCATCCTCACCTACGGAGCCACCGCACCCGCCGAGGATTCCGGTACGACAACCCGCACAACCGCTGGTAACGGCCGCACCGCTCAGACCACCACCGACAGCGTGCGATCGGTGAACAACCTGCCCGAGTTACCGGTGTCCATGCCCGAATGGCAGGACGCCACCACCCGCGTCGGCGAGGATCTGCTGAACCTATGGCAGTCCCACCAGCGATACACCCAGCAGATCGCCACGGATACGGGTACACAGGTCGCGCGCAACTCGATGCTCGCCGGTGCGGCGGTGCTGCTGGTGGCGATCGGGGCATTCCTTATCGCGCTGCGGTTGTCGAGCCGGGTGATCCGGCGATTGAAGCGGTTGCGGGCGGAAACGCTGGCACTGGCCGACGAGCAGTTGCCCGCGGTCATGGATCGGTTGAGTAGCGGTGAACCGGTCGATCTGGATACCGAGGTGTCGCGTCTGCAGTTCGGTGACGACGAGGTCGGTCAGGTCGCGGACGCGTTCAACCGTGCCCAGCTCGCGGCCGTGTCGGCGGCGGCGACCGAGGCCAAGACCCGTGCGGGTGTCAACGCGGTCTTCCTCAATATCGCGCATCGAAGCCAGTTGATGATGCACCGGCAGCTGGACATCCTGTACAAAGCCGAATATGAGCTCGAAGACCCGGAGCTGCTGAATACGCTCTACCAACTCGACCACCTGGCCACCCGTGAACGCCGCAATGCCGAGAACTTGATCATCCTGGGCGGTGCGCAGCCGCGGCGGCGCTGGCGCAACCCCGTGCCGCTACTCGAGCTGGTCCGCAGCGCGGTCGCGGAGACCCAGGACTACACCCGAGTCCGTACCGCCCGCGTGCCCGATATCCGGGTCATCGGCACCGTCGTCGCCGACTTGATCCACCTGTTGTCCGAGCTGGTGGACAATGCGACCTCGTTCTCACCGCCGGATTCCCGCGTCGAGGTATCCGGCAACATCGTCGGCCGGGGCGCGGTCGTCGAGATCGTCGACCAAGGCCTGGGCATATCGGGGGCGCAACTCGACCAGATCAACGAAACCCTCCGTAATCCCCCGGATTTCGCTCTGGCCACGTTGACCAGCGACTCGCGGCTCGGCATGTTCGTGGTCGCCCGGCTGGCCACTCGCCACGATATCGCGGTGCGGCTGGCCGAATCCGACTACGGCGGTATTCGCGCCATCGTCCTCATCCCGTCGGCCCTGCTCTCGAACGAGACCGGTCCCGGTCCGGACACGACCGACACCACCGATACCAGGCCGCCACGGCGCCGGAGATCGTTCACCGCGACCTGGCCGACGCCGGACAACAGCGCCGCGCCATCGTTCGGCAACGAGCAGCCACCGACACCTGATCCGGTGACGCAGCGGCCGAGACCGTGGTCCCACCACGACGCACCGGCAATCGACGCCGGACCCGATGAGCGAACAAACCACCAGAGCCTGACGACACCGACGGCCCACCCCAAACAGCAACAAACCCCCAGCGACGGTCGCCCGCCGCTTCCGCACCGCCGCCGCCAGGAGAATCTGGCTCCCCACCTAGCCGATCCGCCTGCGCCACCGCGGCCCGAATCCAGCAGCCAGGCTCCGGCACGCCCCGCCGAACAGGCCCGAGACCTGTTCTCCGCCATCGAGATCGGCACCCGGCAAGGCCGCCTGGCCCAGCCCGAACCCCGGCCGACGACAGACCCCGACGAATGAGAAGGTCACAGTGAAGTCTTCGAACGCAGATAATCTCGACTGGCTACTCGATGACCTCGTCGAGCGTCTGCCCGGTGTGCGCTACGCCGTAGTGCTGTCCACCGATGGCATGCTGCTCAGCCGCTCTAGCGATCTATCGCGGGACCGGGCCGAGCACTTCTGCGCGCTGTCCTCGGCGTTACAGGGCCTGGCCCGCAGCGCCGGAAGCCATTTCGACGCCGGCGGCGTACGGCAGAGCGTGATCGAACTCGATCGCGGCTTTCTGTTCGTGACCGCCGCCGGCGACAACGCCTGCCTGGCGTTGCTGACAGCGGAGACCGCCAACATGGGCATGGTCGCCTACGAGATGAACCAAACCGTCCAGCGCGTCGGAACATTCCTGGCCGCCGCCGCACGCCCCGAATCCGCCGCGCATGCCGATCAGCGGGTGCCATGACCGACTCCGGCGAACTCTGGTTCGAAGACGACGCCGGACCATTGGTCCGGCCGTTCGCGGTGGCTCGTGGACGCACCCGCGACACCCGGTACGAACTCGACATGATCACCCTTGTCGTCGCGCTGCAGCCTGATGCCGGACTCCTGCGGACCGAACCCGAATACGCACAGATCACGCGCCTGTGCGAATTCCCGCAGTCCGTCGCGGAGGTGGCCGCGCAGATTTACCTGCCCATCGCACTGACAAAGGTCTTGATCAGCGATTTGATCGATGACGGCCACCTCAGCTTCCGGTCACCGTCGCAGGCGCAACGCTCCGATTTCGACGACATCAACCTACTTCGGACGGTACTGCATGGCATCCGGAACCTTTGACTCGACGATGAATTCACCGCTGGCCATCACCGCGGTCAAGCTGCTCGTCGCGGGCGGATTCGGCGTCGGCAAGACCACCATGATATCCGCGATCAGCGAGGTCGCGCCGCTGCGCACCGAAGAGTTGCTGAGCGAATTGAGTAACGGAGTCGACGATCTGGCCGGCGTCGAAGCCAAGACGACCACCACCGTCGCCTTGGATTTCGGTCGCATCACCATCAGCGACGACCTGGTCCTCTATCTGTTCGGCACCCCGGGGCAGGAACGATTCTGGTTCCTCTGGGATGAGCTGGCCCGCGGCGCCCTCGGCGCTGTCGTCCTCGCCGACACCCGGCGCCTCGATGCCTCCTTCGCCGCCGTCGACTACTTCGAACGACGCGCAATCCCGTTCATCGTCGCGGTCAACTGTTTCGACAACGCCCCGATCTACGACATCGAAGAGATCCGGGTCGCCCTCGAAATCGACAGCCGGGTGCCGGTACTTCTCTGCGATGCCCGCGACCGCGACTCCACCAAAGACGTACTTCTCACCCTGGCCGAACACGTTCTCGCACAAGCGGAATCCGCGGGCCGCGGCACCCGAACCTAACACCCGCGATGCATCTCGGTCCGCCGGGTTTCGTTGCCGGAAGACGCCATGTCAGCCCCGACCGATGTCGATCGGCCGACCGCACCGCGTCAACGGAACCTGTTGACGCGGTGCGGCTTTCATCGGACGAACTTCTCATCGGGCAAATGGGCCGTTGGCAGTTGCCGCACTCCTGACGACCGCGCCCGCGTTCAACTACCGGCGCGCACTCCGGGCGCCCGAGTGCGGAAGAACTCGGTCGCGGTGACCGCGCCCAGGGTCGTCGCGTCCCAGTACTTACGTCCGTTGAATGTCTTGACCAACGGCTCCCACCCCTGCATCAGCGCCAGGTACTCGCCGGTCACCCGCAACACCTGGCCGCTGATATGCCCGGACTGCGGAGCCGCCAGCCAGGCAACCACCGGCGCGGCCAGTGCGGGATCGAGCGGATCGAAAGCACCATCGGCGCGCTCGTCGGACTCGACGACCGCGCCCTGGCCGACCACCCCGCTGGCCAAACGAGTCGCCGCGACCGGGCTGATGGCGTTGACCGTGACCCCGATGCTCGCCAACTCCAGGCTCAACGTCTGTGTCAGCGCGGCGATCGCCGCCTTGGCGGGACTGTAGTTCGACTGCCCGAAGTTGCCCTGTAGGCCCGCGCCGGAGGTGGTGTTGATGATCCGTCCGTACACCGGCGCACCACTTGCCTTCGCATCGGCTCGCCACCTGGTGGCCGCGGCGCGGCTGACCAGCCAGCTACCCCGCAGGTGCACGCGCACCACCAGATCGAAGTCCTCGACGCTCATATTCCAGATCGCCCGGTCACGCACGATGCCGGCGTTGTTGACCACGATGTCGAGCCGCCCGAACTCGTCGAAGGCCCGCGCCACCATGGCCTCGGCCTGCGCCTCGTCACCGACGTCGCCGTAGTCGGCGATCGCCGTCGCACCACGTTCCCGGATGATGTCGACGACGCGATCGGCATCGCGGCCGTTGCCTTCTCCCGACACCGAGGAACCCAGGTCATTGACGACCACCGTCGCACCGTGACCGGCGAGCTCGAGGGCATGCGCACGACCGATACCGTGGCCCGCGCCGGTGACCAGCGCGACCTTTCCCTTCAGCAAAGTCCTACTCCTATGAGATGGCTGGTACGGGAAATGCCGCCACGCGGACACCCAACCGGCGCCGCCGGTTCCAGCTCGCCGTCCGGCACGGCCGACCCAGCCGCACCTCGTTCTAGATCAGTTAATAGAGTGCAATAAGTAAGCTAATAAGGCAACCCGCAGCCCGCCGGAGCCGAGCCCGCCGGGAGGTGCCGACACCGGCTTCTGGCAGGGCCGGAAAGCACTGTGCGCCCCACCTGGACCGGTGGGGCGCACAGAGATTCGACAATCGGTTATCCAGGTCGACGGCCGACGCTGGCTCAGGCAGGAATAGAGCCAGCGTTCCAGTAGTCGCGGTTGGCGCAGATGCGACCGTCACGCAATGATCCGACGGAGACCCCACGCAACCCGGCCGGCCGCATGATCCACTCGACGGCGAACGAGTCCTCGTCGATCTGGCTCGTCACGATCTCGTACTCGGCACCGGGCGCCTTGCGCAACGCGCCCTCGACGAAGGCCCGCGCCTCGGCCGCCCCGCGCGCGATATGACCGCTCGGCACGTCCTCGAGCACGACATCCTCGCTCAACCACTCCAGGACCGCGTCGAGGTCCCCCTTGTTCCACGCCGCGAAGTAACCCGAGATATCGGTTGCACCAGTCATTCATTTCTCCTAATCATCGAATGTTTCGGAAGTCGGGCCGATACCGGTCCGGCTTCCGACGGCGTTTCGAGCAACCGCCGCACGGCCCGCTCGAGCACCGAGCCGTCCGCCATGCCCGACGCGTCCACGCCCGCGGCGGCCAACGCCGGGTGGGTCGTACCCGCCTCGCCGAGCCCGCGAGTGGCCAGCCAGCCGGTGAAGAGTAGGTAGGTGGCCGTGAACATTTCGACGGCCACCGGTTCGTCCAGTCCGGCGCTGCCGAGAATCGACAGGGCCGTGCGCGTCAGCCGGGCGGCGGCCGCGGAATCACGCGAAGCGGTGAGCACCCGCATCCCGGTTCCGGGATACCGCAGGAACGTCCGGTCCATGCTCCGCACCAGAGCGACATACTGATCCGCCCAATGCGCGTCGGGGTCGATACGGATCTCGATCCTGGCGGCGACGGCCTCGATCACGCGGTCTGCCAGGTCCTCCCCGCCGCGCAGGTGATAGTGCACCGCCGGTGGCGTCACGCCGAGTTCATCGGCGACCGCGCGCACGGTCAGCCGATCCAAACCGGACCGCTCCACCAGACACAACGCGGCGTCGAGCACGTCTTCGGCAGACAACGGCGTCGGCTGTGTGCCACCGCGCTGACGCGCCATCGGTCACCTCCCTTCAATGGATTCGCTGCACCCGCGATCCCATTATGTCATAGTAAATGAGATTCGAGGAGGACAGAATGCGTTGCGATGTAGCAATAGTCGGTGGCGGAGTGGGTGGATGCGCCCTCGCGACGCGGCTGGCCACTGCCGGTCTGGACGTGATCGTGCTGGAACGCGAATCCGCCTATCGAGACCAGGTCCGCGGTGAGGCACTGGTGCCGTGGGGGTTCCAGGAGGCCGCCGAATTGGGCCTCGCCGACGTCGTACTCGGCGCGGACGGCGCCTCGGTGATCACCCGCATGACGCCCTACGACGAGACGCTCGAGATAACTCGGGCGCGCCGCGCGGCGCTGGACCTGACCGACGCGGTCCCCGGCGCGCCCGGCGTCGTCGGCGTCGGGCACCCCGAGCTCCGGGAGGCACTGGCCACGGCCGCGACCAAGGCCGGAGCCTTGGTTCTCCGCGGCGTCGGCCGCTCGGCCATCGAACCTGGCGCGACTCCATCGGTCAGCTACGAAGTCGACAACGAAAAGCACAGCCTCACTTGCCGACTGGTGGTCGGCGCGGACGGTAAGAACTCCGCGACCCGGACCGCGGCGCAGATTCCGTTCTGGGTCACCAGCCCCCGGGTGCTGCTGTCGGGCATGCTGGTCGACGACGGTGGCGCTTGGGATCGCGAAGAGACGACGATCGGGGTCAGCGGGCGCAACCAGTACATCGTGATCCCCCGTGCCAACGGGTATATCCGGCTCTACGTCGGCCGACGCACCACCGACACCGAACGGATCAACGGCCCACAGCGCGTTTCCCAGTTTCTGGAGGCCTACCGCACGCAAGCACTGCCTTGCGGCGACGCACTCGCGAATGCCACCCCTGCCGGACCGTGCGCAACCTTCCCGCTGACCGATGCCTGGACCGACACGCCGGTCGTCCCCGGTATCGCCCTGATCGGTGACGCGGCCGGATGGAGCAATCCGATTGGCGCCCAAGGGCTCAGCATCGCCCTACGTGATGCCCGGCTGCTCGGCGAGGCCCTTCTCGACGCACACACCTGGACTCCGGATACGTTGCGCGGCTACACCGAGGAACGCAACACCCGCATGTCCCGGCTGCGTTTCGCCACCGCACTCACCGACCTACTGGCCGCCTTCGGGCTGCCCGATCGCGCGGCCAAGCGCCGGCGAATGCTCGCGTTGATGGCCGAACGTCCGGAATTGGGCGCCGCACTCGCAGGTATCCATTCGGGACCGTGGACGCCACCGAACGACGCCTTCTCCCCCGACATCCTGACCACCCTCGCCCTGGCGTAGCGAGTCGGCCGATCCGCGACGGATCGTTTCACGTACGCCCCGGCCGCCTCTGGAACACCCGGAAACCAAAGACGAATCCGCCTGCCTGGCAGGCGGATTCGACGGTGCGGACCTGACGGCAGGGACTACGCCCCGATCCAGTCGATCACCATGGCGGACCATCCGGCGTCGAAGGGACAGACGCGACCAGGTCACCGTACTTCGCGCGGGCGGCCGCCAGCCGACGGCCGAGGAACTCGGTCGGCCACATCGGGTCGTCCGCCGGGTAGTCCGCCAGCAGCCTGCGAGCCAGATTCACCTTGTGCGCCTCGGTCGGGCCGTCGGCCAGGCCGAGCGCCACCCCCGTCATGAGCATGTCCACCAACGGGAGCTGGTCGGTGGCTCCGAGACCGCCGTGCACCTGGATCGCCCGCAACACGATGGATTGAATCACCTTGGGTGTGAGCACTTTCAATGCGGCGATCTCGGTGCGGGCCGCCGCTTCGCCCTGGGTGTCGATCAGCCAGGCCGCGTGCAGTACCGCCAACCGGAAGGGCATCAGCTCGATGTAGGAATCGGCGATGAAGCCCTGCACGAACTGTTTGTCCGCCAGCGAACTACCTTGCGTGAATCGGCTTTTCGCGCGCTCGGCCATCATATCGATCGCCCGCTGGGCGACTCCGATCGAGCGCATCGCGTGATGCAGCCTGCCGCCGGCCAGGCGTGACTGCGCGACCTCGAATCCGTGCCCCGGTTCGCCGAGCATCGCGTCGGCGGGTACCCGGACATTCTCGTACCGCACCAGCGAGTGGCCCGGTTCGTGGCGGTGGGCGCCGAACAGGTGGTGGCTCTCCTCGATGACGACACCTGGAGTCTCCCTCGGCACCAGGAAGGTCGACGCGCCCCTGTGCACCGGCACGTCCGGATCGGTGACGGCCACAACGATGAGAAACGACGCGACGGACGCATTCGACGACCAGTACTTGCGGCCGTTGATCACCCAGTCGTCACCCTCGCGCACCCCCTTGGTGGTGAACACCCGGGGATCGGCGCCCCCCTGTGGCTCGGTCATCGAAAAGCACGAGAAGATTTCACCGGATAGCAGCGGTGCCAGGTAGCGATCTTTCTGGGCCGGGGTGCCGAACCGCGCCAGGATCTCGGCGTTGCCGGTGTCGGGCGCCTGGGTGCCGAAGACGATCGGCCCCCAGTCGGTGCGACCGAGAATCTCGTTGAGCAGAGTCAGTTTCACCGCTCCGTAGCCCTGCCCGCCGAGGTCGGGACCCAGGTGTGCGGCCCACAGCCCTTCGTCGCGAACGCGCTGTTTGAGCGGGTCGACAATCCGGCGCCGTTCGTCGTCCAGTGGCAGGTATTCGCACCCGGGAAACAGCACGTCGAGCGGTTCGATCTCGTCCCGCACGAACGCGCGGACCCAGTCGAGCTTCTTGTCGAATTCTTCGTCAGTGGAGAAATCCCACGCCATGATGTGTTGCTCCTCAGGGGATTCCGCCGTCGACCCGCAGGGTCGCGGCGCTGGTGTAACTGGATGCGTCCGAGATCAGGTAGAGCGCGGCCCCGATGACCTCGGCCGGTTGGCCGACCCGCTGCAGCGCATGCCTGCGCACCGCCGCTGTCGTCGACTCGGCGTGCCAGTGCTTACTGACATCGGTGTAGAACGGGCCTGCCATCAGGGTGTTGACGCGCACGTGCGGGCCGAGGGCCTGCGCGAGTCCTTCGGTCAACGCGTTGAGGCCCGCCTTGGCCGCGGCATAGGGAATGATCGCGGCGTCCGGACGGATCGACCCCGTCGAGCTGACGTTCACGATCGAGCCGCGGCCCGTGGCCACCATGCGCTCACCGATCAGCGCCGAGAGGCGGAACGGCCCTTTCAGATTCAGACCGAGCACGGCGTCGAACAGTTTCTCGGTGACCGCGCCCAGCGAGTCGTACAACGGCGACATGCCCGCGTTGTTGATCAGCGCGTCCACCTTGCCGAATCGCTCATATGCGGCATCGACCAGTCCGTCCAGCTCGTCCCAGCGCCCGATGTGCACGCCATAGGGCAGCGCGGCCCGGCCGGTGGCCGCCGTGATCTCCGCCGCGACGGCCACGCACGACTCGTAGTCGCGGCTGGCGATCACCACGTCCGCCCCGCAGGCCGCCGCGGCGAAGGCCATCTCGCGCCCGAGGCCGCGGCTGCCTCCGGTGACCAGGACTACCCGGTCGGTGAGATCGAAAAGCGTATCGGCATAACCCATTTCAGGAACCTCCAGGAAGTGATCGAGCCAGGTCCGCAGCCGTGGCCAGCAGTTGGAGCACCAGCGGCCCGAACATCTCGACCTTCGGATCCACCGCCTCACCGCGCACCAGCGCCGCGTAACTCTTCTCCAGCACGACCGCGAGCTTCCAGTTCGCCAGCACGAGGTAGTAGTCGATGTCCGCGGTGGACCGGCCGCTCACCTGCTCGTAGTGCGCCAGCAGCTCGCTGCGTCCCGGCATTCCCGAGACATCGATATAGAACCCGTCTTGCCGCGGTTGCTCGCCATCCCAGCCGAGTAACGCCCACGCGAGGTCCAGCAGCGGATCGCCGACGGTGGTCATCTCCCAGTCGATGATCGCGGCCAGCCGCGCCGGGGTTCCGTGGTGGTACATCACGTTGGCGAATTGGTAGTCACCGTGCATGATCCCGGGCTCGTAGCCGGCGGGCCAATGGCGGCGCAACCAGTCGGCGGCCGCGTCCAGCCCCGGCAGCTCGCGGAACCGGTACGGACTCAGGAACGCGAGCCACCGGTCCACCTGCCGGTCGTGGAACTGCTCCGGGCGCCCGAAACCGTCCAGACCGCGAGCTCGCCAATCGACCCGGGCCAGTCGCGCGATACCGTCTACCAGCGCGAAGGCGAGCTCCCGGCGCCGCTGCGGATCGCGGTCGAACGGTGTCGGCCACGTCGCCGCCGGGCTCCACCCGTCGATCTCCCGCATGAGGTAGAACGGCATGCCGAGTACCTCGCCCGCGGCGTCACCGGCAATCAGTTCCGCGTGCGGGACGTCGGTTCCCTTCAGGGCGCCGAGCAGCCGCAGCTCGCGGTGCAGCCCGGACACCCTGGCGGCGTCGGCGCCGCGCGGCGGCATTCGCAGCACGGCACGCTCGCCCGCACGCGAGACCGTATACAACTCGTTCTGCGACCCACCGGTCAGCCGCTCGACTACCGGAGCTGCACCATCTCCCGGCACACCGATGCCGTCGAGCCAGCGGCCGAGCCGAGCGATATCGAGCGCGGCGATCATGGCCGACCCGCCCAACAACAGTGGGCCAGTCGCGCCCGGACTCCTCGGGATAGGACAGATCTGAACAACATGCTGGGAGAATAGCATTCTCTGGGTAGAGGTCAAGTTTCTCTACGCAGAGAATCCAGGGGACTACCGACTCCCCCCGCAAGCTGGGCCGCAGCACGGCGATGGGGCCACCTCGCGCGTCACCGCCGAATTTCAACACTTCCGACAGGGTGTTCAACTGCCGGGTGGTTTGTGGCATTTTGTGTGGTTGTGTGGTGTGGGTGTCATCTCACGCCGGTGGTGTGACCCCTTTGCGGTGAAGTGTGGGGCGTGTCGGTTGTGTGGTGTTGTGGTGTCGCTTCCGGATGTTTAACCTCGAACAGATGAGCGAACCGATGGGGTTGGGTGAGGTTCCCGCTGTCGAGGCGGCGCGGGTGATCCAGGCGTACAAGTTCGCGCTCGACCCGACACCAGCACAGGAACATCAATTCCGATCCTCTTGCGGGGCGCAACGTTTCGCCTACAACTGGGCGCTGGATCGCGTGCGGGCGAACATCGGCCAGCGATCCGCGGAAGCCTCTTACGGGCTGACCGGTGACGAACTCACCCCGCCCGTGTCCTGGTCGGCGTTCAGCCTCCGCAAAGACTGGAACGCCGCGAAAGACACTGTCGCGCCGTGGTGGTTCGAGAACTCGAAGGAAACGTACTCGTCCGGTATTTCGAATCTCACTACCGCGCTGAAGAATTGGGCCGACTCCCGCACAGGGAAACGTGCCGGGCCGAAGGTCGGCTTTCCGCGCTGTAAGACGAAACGGTCCCGCCTCACGGTCCGCTTCACGACCGGCGCGTTCGGGCTCACCCACGACAGGCGACATGTACGCCTGCCACGTATCGGGGCCGTCCGCACCCACGAATCAACCCGGAAGCTGGCCCGGCACACCGAGCGCGGCACCGCCCGGATCCGATCCGCCACGGTCTCTTACGCGGGTGGGCGTTGGTTCGTTTCGTTCTCGGTAGAGGTTGAACGCACGCAACCGACACCGAGTCGGCCCAATGATGTGGTCGGTGTCGATGTCGGGGTGAAAGCCCTCGCTGTCCTGTCCACCGGTGAGGTCATCGCCAACCCGAAGCACCTGGACCGGGCGCAGCGGGAGTTGCGGCGACTTCAGCGGCGAGCCGCACGCCGTCGCGGACCGGACCGGCGGACCGGGGTGAAGTCCTCGAAGCGGTGGCGTGACAGCCAGACCCGTATTACCCGGCTGCACGCGCGGGTAGCCAATGCCCGCGCCGACGGCCTCCACAAGCTCACCACCCGCCTCACCACCGAATACGGGACCGTCGTGGCTGAGGACCTGAACATCGCGGGGATGATGAAGAACCGACGCCTCGCCCGGGGAATCGCTGACGCCGGGTTCGGGGAGCTGCGGCGGCAACTGGAGTACAAGACCGACTGGGGCGGTGGGCGGCTGGTTGTGGCCGACCGCTGGTATCCGAGCTCGAAAACGTGTTCAGACTGTGGTGCGACGAAAACCAAATTGCGCCTGTCCGAACGCACCTACTACTGCGACCAGTGCGGTCTCGTGCTGGATCGTGACTTGAACGCTGCCCGCAATCTCGCGGGTTTGGTGGCGTCCACGGCGAGTTGCGTCGGGACGGTAAACACGCCCGCTGGAAATCCGCATAAGACCCGGCCTCGCCGGGCGACGGGTACCGCCACGGGACGACCCGCACCCCACGGTGCGGGCCAACCCTGCCGGAGTAATCCGGCAGGTCACGGAACAGAACTACACGTTTCGTGAACGGGCCACATCCAGACCGCGCAGACAGAACGACACAAAATGATTGATGTCGGCGACGTCCGGCTTGACGTTCCGCGCCAGACATCGCCGCATGAGGCCGAGTACGGCGATGAAGACGGCATCGGTATCCCGCTCGGGATCGGCGCAGCCGAGCGCGGCAACCGATCCCGACAGCCTGTCGCGCAGCGGACGGGCGATTTCCGCGTCGGCGATCCCACGGTCGGTGATCGCGGCCAGCTGCACCGTGACGGCTCTGCTCGCGCGGATGAGATCGGGATCGGCCACCTGAGCCAACATCCCTTCGATCCAGACCGCCACCCGGCGGGCCGGTTCGTCTACCTGCGACATCCGATGGTCCAGGTAGGTGGCCACCAGACCGACGCCGCGCTCCATGACCGCGAGGATCAGGTCGTCTTTGCCCGAGAAGTAGCGATAGAACGCCTTATTGGACGAACCTGCCGCGGCGATGATGTCGCTCACCCGAGGGGGCGCGGGCGCGTCCCGCTCCATCACCTCGACCGCCGCCGCGAGGATCGCCTCGACCTCGTCGACGGCCTCTTGACGACGCGCGGCCAACGCCCGCCCGACGGCCGCATCTGTCCGCGAATTCATGCTTCTCCCTGGGAGTATCGAAGTCTCTGTCGGGAGAATCATAGTCTCGGACCCCATTCGGTCGGCTCCACCCGACAGACACGACAGAGCCCGGCACGATGAAGAAGGCAATCGTGCAGGGCTCTGTTCGGGCACGATTCGACGTCACCTCGGCGTAGCGAGGAGTCGAACGGCTCAGCATTCTTAAAGTCAGCGACGTCTACAACAGTTCCAAAATCGTCGCGTTGGCCTGACCGCCGCCCTCACACATGGTTTGCAGTCCATAGCGAATGCCGTTGTCGCGCATGTGATGTACCAGCGTCGTCATCAGCCGGGCACCGCTACCGCCGAGCGGATGACCGAGCGCGATCGCGCCGCCATTGACGTTGAGGGTCTTGGCGTCCGCACCGGTCTCGGACAACCACGCCAGCGGCACCGACGCGAAGGCCTCATTGACCTCGAACGCGCCGATCTCCTCGATCCGCAGCCCGCTCTTGGCCAACGCTTTCGCTGTCGCAGGGATCGGCGCGGTCAGCATGATCACCGGGTCGTCGCCGGCCACAACTGCGGTGTGCACCCGCGCGATCGGGCGCAGGCCGAGTTCGGCGGCCTTCGCACTGGTGGTGATCAGCAGTGCCGCGGAGCCGTCGCTGATCTGCGAGCTGTTGCCCGCCGTGATCACGCCGTCGGCCTGGAACGCGGACCTGATGGCGGCCATCGATTCCGGCGTGCCACCACGGCGGATGCCCTCGTCGGCGGAGATCGTGGTCCCGTCGACCTCGATCGGCACGATCTGTCCTTCGAAGTGGCCCGCGTCCTGCGCCTGCGCGGCCTTCTCGTGCGAGGCCAGGCTGAACTCGTCCAATTGAGCGCGCGACAAACCCCACCGTTGCGCGATCATCTCGGCGCCGACACCCTGGTTCGGGACGACCCCCTGGTAGCGCTCCCGGAAGCCTTCACCGAACGGCCAGGCGTCCCCCGACGACGAGCCCATCGGCACCCGACTCATCGACTCGACACCACCGGCGACCACGAGATCGTACTGACCGCTGATCACCCCGGCGGCAGCGAAATGCACTGCCTGCTGCGAGGATCCGCACTGACGGTCCACCGCCGTGCCGGGCACGCTCTCCGGCCAGCCCGCGCCGAGCACGACGTTGCGCGCGATGTCCAGCGACTGCTCGCCGACCTGGCCGACACAGCCCCAGATCACGTCATCGACCAGCACCGGATCGACACCTGCCCGCTCCACCAAAGAATTGAGCACGGAGGCGGACAGATCCACCGGATGAATCCCCGACAGTCCACCGTTGCGCTTGCCGATGGGGCTGCGTACCGCCTCCACAATGACCGCGTCTCGCACGACTACTCCTTTTAGTCAATTGATCGAGTTATCTGGATCTATACGGTGCCGGTCGGCGCGGGCAGCAGGCCATCGATCCAAAAGTCCAGCTCGAGGTCCTCCTCACGCGCGGCCAGTCGATAGTCCGACAGATCGGTAATGCCCTCGGCGACAAGGACTTCGTCGTCGATGAAGAAGTTGCCGGTGACCTCGCGGCTCGGCTTGACCAGGATCGTGTGGGCCGCGTCGGCCATGATCGCCGGCTTGCGGCTGCGCTGCTCCACATCCCCACCCAGGATGTTGCGGATCGCGGCGGTCGCCACGGCGGTGCGCGGCCACAGCGAATTCGCCGCGATACCGTCCTTCTTCAGTTCCGCGGCCAGCCCCACCGTCACCAGGCTCATCGAGTACTTGGCGATGCTGTAGGCCAGATGCCCGGACTCGAACCATTTCGGCTCGAGCCGGATCGGCGGGGACAGGGTGAGAATGTGCGGGTTGGCCGCTTTCCGCAGCGCCGGAATCGCCAACTTGGACAGCAGGAACGAGCCACGCGCGTTGATGTCCTGCATCAGGTCGTAGCGCTTCATCTCGACCGCGTCGGTCGGCGTCAGATCAATCGCGCTGGCGTTGTTCACCACGATGTCGATCCCGCCGAACTGTTCCACCGTCGCGGCCACGGCCGCGGCGACAGTGTCGTCGTCACGGACGTCACAGACGATCGGCAGGGCCTTGCCGCCGGCGGCCTCGATCGCCGCCGCCGCGGTGTAGATGGTCCCGGGCAACTTCGGATGCGGTTGCGTGGTCTTGGCCAGCAGGGCGATGTTCGCCCCGTCGCGCGCGGCCCGCAGCGCGATGGCTTCACCGATTCCCCGGCTGCCCCCCGACATGATCAATGTCTTACCCGCCAAAGTCGCCACCGACGACTCCTTCCACTCAGGTCACAACAGGATAATTAGCTATATTATTGTATGATCTAGCTGCCGCCGATCCGAAACCGGCCGATCCGTTCGATCACCGCGGCTATCCAGGCGCCATCGCGAACGACGCTTGCCCGCCGCGCGGTGCCGGTGCACCGGCACCGCTGTCCGCGATGAACTGAGCGAGCCCTCCCAACAGCCGCATGATTCGCGCGGACGCCCACGAGCCGCGCCGCCGGTGAACTCCCCTACTACCCGCCGTGCCGTTGCCACCGCACCGGATGACGGGCGCTGCGTACTCGACCGATCGCAGTACAGCGAGGACCCACGGGTGCGGCGGGATTTAAATAGGCCAATTAGGCATCTCATTTATCTCTTCCCTGCTAGCCTCCCCGACTGAGTAGATTACTGAGAGGACGGACAACGATGTTTCCTCGCCGAATGGGGTACTGGTCGGCCATCATCACCGCGATGGCTTTCGCTGGGATTCCCGTGCCAGCGACTGGAGCCCCGCCCGCGGGCCCGCAATGCACGGAAGTCTCGATTCCGGTGGCGTTGACACCGGGCGGTGAGAAATCCTCATCCATCGCCGGAACATATTGTCTGCCAGCCAATCCTGAATCGGTGTTGCAGATCCTGGTCCCCGGTGCGACCTACGACCGCTCGTACTGGGACTTCCCTGGATTCGACGGCCGCTATTCGTATACGGCGCACGCGGCACGGGCCGGCCAGGCGACGCTCGCGATCGATCCCATCGGAGTCGGCAAGAGCTCGATGCCGGTCGGCTGGCAGGTCTCCGCGCCCTCCGCGGCACAGGCCGTGCACGAGGCCATCCAAGCCGTCCGCAACGGCGGCCTCGGCCGCACGTGGTCGAAGGTGGCGCTGGTGGGTCACTCGTTCGGGTCATTGACCGCCATGCTGGAGGCAGGCACGTATCACGACGTGGACGGACTGTTGATCAGCGGCGCTTCGCACGCCCCTGGCCCCGGCGGTATCGCGGTGATCGTCGGCGCGGCGCGACCGGCCTTGGATGATCCCACGACCGCTGATTCGGTGCCGACGGGCGACATCAGCTATCTCAGCGTTCCCGGCGCCCGCGAACGTGCCTTCCACGCCCCGGGCGACTCCGATCCGCAGGTCGTCGCCGCCGATGAGGCGACGCGCGTCGCGGGGACGATCGGCATACTCGCGACAATCCCGGTGTTTATTCCGACTACCTTCGATATCGCCGTACCGGTGCTCATCGCGAACGGCACCGCGGACAAGGTCTTCTGTGGACAAGGCGGGGGCGGTTCACTGACCGACTGCTCCAGCGCGGATGCCCTGTACGGCTCCGAACGCCCGTTCTTCCCCAAGGCGGCACTGGCGACCTATGTCCTACCCGGAGCAGGCCATTCGATGAACCTTGCCCTCAATGGCAGCGAATTCTTCGGATATGCCGCGAGTTGGGTGCACAGCATGGCCGGATCCTGATGCCGTTCAGCTTCTCGTCGAACCACTGCGGAGGTTTCTGTGTACCCAGCTCATTTCGCCGAATCGGCACCGGACAAACCCGCGGTGATCAACGCGGGCACCGGACAACGGCAGACCTACCGCGAGCTCGTCGCGGGAGCCAATCGCCTGGCCCGGTTGCTCCGTGACATCGGTTTGCGGCCCGGCGACCACTACGCCATCCTCGCCGAGAACCATCTCCGTTACTTCGAACTGGTGTGGGCGGGGTTGAACACGGGCCTATACGTCACGCCCGTCAACTCGCATCTGACGGCCCCCGAGGTCGCCTATCTGGTCAACGACAGTGACACGAAAGTGGTCATCGCCACCAGCGCGCTGGCCGAGGTCGCCGAAGAGATCGTCGCGCTCACACCCGGCGTCGGCCGACGTCTCATGTTGGACGGCAGCAGCGCTTCCTACGAATCACTCGACGAAGCCGTCGCGCAGTACTCCGGCGGACCACTCGAAGACGAGGTTCGCGGCACCTTCATGCTCTACAGTTCCGGCACCACCGGACGGCCGAAGGGCATTCGCTACCCGCTCCCGGAACACCCGGCCGCCGAAGGCGATGCCGCGCTGCTGCCGATGAGCCGCGCCCTGTTCGGCTTCGACGACACAACGGTGTTCCTCTCCCCCGCACCGCTCTACCACGCTGCCCCACTGCGCGTTTCGTGCCTGGTCCAATGCACCGGCGGTACGGTGGTGATGATGGCGAAGTTCGAAGCCGAAGCGGCGTTGCACGCGATCGAACAGTTCGCCGTGACGACAAGTCAGTGGGTGCCCACCATGTTCGTGCGCATGCTGAAGCTGCCCGCGGCCAGCAGGTCTCATTACGACCTGTCCAGCATGCGGGTAGCCGTACACGCCGCCGCGCCGTGCCCGACCGACATCAAGTCTCGAATGATCGACTGGTGGGGCCCGATCATCATCGAGTATTACAGCGGTACAGAGAATTTCGGCACGACGGCACTATCGAGCGCGGAATGGCTGGACCACCCCGGCTCGGTCGGACGACCGCAGGGGTGTGTCGTCCACATCTGCGACGAGGCCGGCGCGGAACTGCCCGCCGAGGAGATCGGGACCGTATATTTCGAGGCGGCCGGCGCGGACTTCAGTTATCACAACGACCCGGAACGCACTGCGGCCGTGGCACATCCGGCACATCCCGGCTGGCGCACACTGGGCGACGTAGGCGAGTTGGACGCCGATGGCTATCTATATCTGAGCGACCGGCGTGACTTCACGATCATCGCGGGCGGGGTCAACATCTACCCGCGCGAGATCGAGGACGTGCTGATCCTGCACGAGGAAGTGACCGATGTGGCCGTGTTCGGGGTGCCGGATCCCGACCTCGGCGAGCAGGTGAAAGCGGTTGTCCAGCCCGCGCACTGGGCCGATGCCGGCCCGGAACTGGCGCAAAGACTGCTCGCCTACTGTAAGACTGCCATGGCCCCCTACAAGTGGCCGCGATCGATCGATTTCACTCGCGAACTGCCGCGGCAGGACAACGGAAAGCTGTACAAGAAGCTGCTCCGCGATCCGTACTGGTCACCGGCATCCACCGCGAACCGGACCTCGTAAGCATCGAGCGACGATCCATGCCTGAAATCCCAGCTGTCCCACAGTTCGGCGTCTTCGTACCGCAGATCAACACCACCGCGGCGGCGGTGATCGCCACCGCCCAGGCGGCGGAGCAGTCCGGTTTCGACTCCTTCTGGGTGATGGACCATCTCTACGCACCCGGCGCCCCACCGCTCGACGTACCGGAGAGCTGGATACTGCTGACCGCGATTGCCGCCGCGACGTCCACGATCCGGCTCGGCCACCTCGTCGGCGCCAACCCGTTCCGGCACCCGTCGGTGCTGGCGAAGATGGCGGCCACCCTGGACCAGATCAGCGGTGGTCGCCTCGACCTCGGCCTCGGCTGGGGATCGGTCGAGGACGAATTCGCGATGTTCGGTATCGAGGCGGGTACTCGACGCGAGCGTTCGGAACGCCTCGCGGAGACGATCGAGATTCTCGAATTGATGTTCACCGGTCGGCGGTTCGACTACGCGGGCAAGCATTTTCGACTGCGGGGCGCGTGGGGCCTTCCCGTGCCACCGCAAGGCAGGATTCCGATCCACATCGGTGGCGGCGGGCGAATGCTGACAATGCCCTTGGTCGCCGAGCATGCCGATTGGTGGAACTGTGTCGCGGCGGCCCGCGGGCGGATGCCTGAATTGGCACCCCTGCGCGGCACCGCGCGAATCTCCGCACAATATCCCGTCGGCCTCGTGCATCCGGGCGAGGACCCGGCCGAGGTGCGGACAAAGCTACTGCGCCGAATGCCCGAATCTTCCTGGGGCACACCGCTGATCGGCACGCCCGACCAACTCGTCGAACAGCTCCTCGTCGAATGGTCCAGGGGCGTAGAACTTTTCATCATTCGTTTTCACGACCACGCCCCACCACGCACGCTGGAACTGTTCGGCGCCAAAATCGCCGCACCGCTGCGCACCATCGCCGACCCGTCGAGCACCACGGGAGGTGAAGCAGCAAGTGCTGAACCTCAGCCACGGCCGGAGAATCAGAACCCTTAGCCGCCATCGGATTTGAGGCGTGTGCTTCGCCCGACTCGGCTCGTCCGCCGAACCTTCGCAAGCCGCGCATCGTCGGCAAACAGAATATCGTCCGGGAAACCCACGGCCAGGGCGGCCAGGGCAACATCCAGATAGACAGTCAGGTCGGCGTCGGCACGCCCCTCGGTGGCACGCGCGGCCCATCGGTCATAGGCGGCGCGCGAAACCGCGAGGGTCGCGCGACCCACGGCCAGCGGGTACAGGGAGCCGGGCGGCCACCCCGTTCGTTCGGCGACGAAGTCGCCGATGGTTCGCTCCCAGGCGTCGTAGCGGACAGCCGCGCTGGCGGCCAGCTCGGGCACCGTGGCGATCAAGCGCATCCGCATGCGCAGCTCGGGAACGTCTTCGGCGCTGTAGTCGTTGGTCGCCAGCACCGCCAGCCGGATGGCTTGCATCACCGGCAGATCGGCTTCGGCCGCGGCCAGTGTGGCCCGGATCGCCTCGACCTCGCTATCGAATTCGTTCCAGAGCACCGCGGACTTCGCGTCGAAATAGCGAAAGAAGGTGCGGCGACTCACCCCGGCGGCCGCCGCGATCTGCTCGACGGTCGTCTCATGGAAGCCCTGTTCGGCGAAGAGGCGCAAGGCGACGAGCTCGAGCTTGCGAACGCTCGTTCCATGAGGACGTCCACGTCTCGGCGGACTTGTTTTCGTCACACCGTGACGCTATCGTATGCCGATATACGACACTGAGTGTCATAAATACCGCCACCAGGAGGAATCAGGATGACGGACAACCAGATCGAATCGATCGACCACGGGACCACCGAGGTGTCCGCAGAGGCTCTGATCGGTGAGTCGCTGATCGAGGAGGTCTCGATCGATGGCATGTGCGGTGTCTACTGATCTCGCCGCGCCGCCGTTCGACCTCGACGCGCCGTGACCGCCCCGCTGCCGAACGGCTTCCGGATCACCCTCGATTCCGGAGTCGAACAGCTGACGCCCGACAAGTTGATCGGGGGCTCACCCGCCCGCATCGTGAGCATGACAGCCGCGGGACACATCGCATGGCAGGAAATTCGGACGGGACCGGTGCGGACGGCAGCCGGCGGTACGCTGGCGCGCCGACTCACCGATGCGGGACTGGCGCATCCCCATCCACCAGAAACCGATGGGCCACTTGATGTCACCGTAGTCATTCCCGTCCGAGATCGGGCCGCGATGCTGGCGCGGTGCCTCGCCGCCCTCGGCGATCGTTATCCCGTGATCGTCGTCGACGATGGATCCCACGATCCGCACGCGATCGCCGAGGTTGCCGCCGAAGCCGGCGCGAAGCTGTTGCGGCACCCGGCCAATCGTGGTCCCGGCGTTGCCCGCAATACCGCGCTGGATCACGTGACGACCGAGCTGGTGGCGTTCTTGGACAGCGACTGCGTCCCCGGCACCGGATGGATCGGCTGGCTGGCACCGCATTTCGCCGATCCGGCGGTGGCGGCAGCGGCCCCGCGGATCACCGCGTTCGGGGCTGCCGGCGCCGTGCGGCGCTGCGGACTCGACCTCGGCGATCAACCGGCGCGGGTGGCGCCGAATTCACGCGTGCCTTTTGTGCCGACGGCAGCGCTGATCATGCGCCGTTCCGCCCTTGCCGATGTCGCGCAGGTCGGCTTCGTGTTCGACCCCGCGCTGCGGGTCGGCGAGGATGTGGACGTCATCTGGCGGCTGCACCGGGCCGGCTGGCGGATCCGGTACGACCCGGCGGTCCAGGTCGAACACGAGGAACCGGCCACGATCGGCGACTTGCTCATCCGCCGATTCCGGTATGGAACATCGGCCGCACCACTGGCGCAACGCCATCCGAGCGCTATCCCGCCCCTGGTCGTCGCGCCCGGCCCGGCGTTGACCGTGCTCGCCGTTCTGATGCGACAACCGCTGCTCGCCGGTGTGGGCATTGTCATGTCCGTGTGCTCGACGATTCGCGCTCTGCGCCGGGCAGGCGCACCGCTCAACCGCGCCGTTCCTGCCACCGTCACCGGCGTGTATCAGACCTGGCTCGGTATCGGCCGATACTGCACTCAGTTCGCCGCACCGCTGCTCGCCTTGGCTTGTGCGACACCACCGGGCCGCCGCCGCAGCACCCGCTGGCGGTGGCGCGCGGCCGCTGGATCGCTGCTGTTGGGACCGGCTGTCACGCGATGGGCGAAGCAACGGAACAAGCGCAACCCCATCGGTGCGGTGCTGACCGACATCGCCGACGATATCGCCTACGGCGCTGGCGTGCTGAGCGGATGTCTGCGACAGCGAATCGCGACGCCGCTTCGGCCCCGCGTTGTCCGGCAGGTGGCTCGACGGGCGAACCGGTCTGTGCCGCAAGACCTTTCAACTGACAAACAAGGAGAACCCCGTGGCAGATAGGACGCCCCGTTGCCACTGACAACCCGCTGGGTGTTGGGCCGGGACTGGATGCTCCACGCGGAGTGCGCCCATGCACCGAATCCCGATATGTGGTTCCCGAAGGCCCACAACGACCCCGCCGCGGACACCGCGGCCGCGGTATGCCTGCGACGGTGCGCGGTCTGGCAGGAATGCGCCGCCTACGCCCTCTGCACCCAGCAGTCCGCGGGCATCCACGCCGGGGTGCTCCTGAACGGCCGCCCCGGCGCCGACAACCGCAGACTGCAAGCTCGCCTCGAGGGCGTCGAACTGGCACCGTGCCTACTGGCGCTGGTCGAGGGTCAGCGGTCGCGCCGCAAGCGGCCGTCGGTCTCCGCCGGGCACAACCGCTGGCGGGGCCTCTATCCTACGAGTTCTATATAGTACAATAGATGTATTGAATAAGCTGATCTCTCGAAAGATGTCGACGCGTCGAGAATGATGCGTACAGATGCCCCGATCCAGGACACGCCAAAGAGCCGTGGAACCGAATGTGAGGACCTCTCAACATGGCCTTCGTAGTTACACAGAGATGCTGCAATGACGCGAGCTGCCTCTCGGAGTGCCCGGTCGACTGCATCCGGCCAAGGCCCGAGGATCCCGACTTCACCACCGCGGAGATGCTCTACATCGACCCGCAGACCTGCATCGACTGCGGAGCCTGCGCCGACGCGTGCCCTGTCGAAGCGATCTACGCCGAAGACGAACTGCCCAGCGGCCTCGAACGATTCAAGGACACCAACGCCGCCTACTTCGAGCGGCACCCCCTCGACGCGAAGCTGATCCAGCCATCGCCGCCCGGTCGGGTGGCCAAGGAACTCGGCAAGCTGCGCGTCGCCATCGTCGGGGCCGGTCCCGCGGCGGCCTACGCTGCCGAAGAGCTCATGCGCCGCGCCGATGTCGAAGTGGAGATGATCGACCGTTTGCCGACGCCGCACGGACTCGTCCGGGCCGGCGTGGCGCCGGACCATGCCGGTACGAAGACCATCACCGCGATGTTCGAAGTCCCGGCACGGCGAGACAACTTCCAGTACCTGCTCAATGTCGAAGTCGGCAAGCACATTTCCCACGACGAGCTGATGCGCCACCACCACGCCGTCATCTACGCGGTGGGAGCGTCGAAGGACCGCAACCTGGACATCCCGGGTGAATCACTTCCGGGCAGCTATTCGGCCACGGAGTTCGTCGGCTGGTACAACGGGCACCCTGAGTACGCGGATCGCGAATACGATCTTTCCGGCGAACGCGCGGTGATCGTCGGCAACGGAAACGTCGCACTCGACATCGCCCGAGTCCTGACGATGAATCCAGACGATCTGGCGCGGACCGACATCGCCGATCACGCGCTGGAGGCGCTGCGTAACAGCAAGATTCGTGAAGTCGTCCTGCTGGGACGGCGCGGACCCGCGCAGGCGGCGTACACCTCGCCGGAATTCATGGCCCTGCGGAACCTGCCGAACGTCGACGTGATCATCGACGAGTCCGACATCGAACTCGATGCCGCCACCCAGGCAATGCTGGACGATCCGGCGACCGAGCCTTCGACGATTCTCAAGGTCGACCTGGCTCGTGAGTATGCGCGGCAATCGCAGGATCCCACTCGCCGGAGGATCGTGTTCCGGTACCTGGTCTCGCCGGTCGAAGCCCTCGGCGACGACCGCGTGATCGGGCTGACGATCGTGCGCAACGAGCTCGTGGCGTCCCAGGGCGCGTTCACCGCACGGCCTACCGACCACACCGAGACGATACCGACGTCGCTGGTGCTGCGCTCGGTCGGATATCGCGGACAGCCCGTCCCCGATCTGCCCTTCGACGAAGCCGGACATATCGTTCCCAACGACCACGGCCGGGTGATCGACGCGGACGGCAACCCGGTCACCGGCAGCTACGTAACCGGATGGATCAAGCGCGGCCCCCGAGGTGTGATCGGCACGAACAAGATTTGCGCACAAGAAACGGTCAGCAAATTGCTCGAGGACTTCGTGGCCGGTCACCTCACCGCACCCGAACACGACCGACAGACACTGCGGCAACTGCTCGCCGAACGCCAGCCCGATCTGATCGATAGGGCGGGCTGGCGCGCGATCGACAAGGCCGAACGCGAACGCGGAAAGCAGCAGAAGCGGCCGAGGATCAAGTTCATCTCCATCGACGAGATGATCGCCGTATCGAGGCAGGGCTGAAACGCTCGGCTCGAACCAGCTGGTGCGAATCCGCCTACCGTGTAGGCGGATTCGCTGGACAACTACCCCGCGGGAAGGTCGGACCGTCGGAGGGTGACGCGATAGGTGTAGTACTCGGGCAGGAAATGGCTTACCGAGAGTTCGACCGCCGCGCCCGCCGCATCGGAATAGAGCCGGTCGACGCGCAACATCGGATGCCCGGGCAAGCAGCCCAGGTCTCGCGCGATATCCGTGGAAGCGAGCGCCACGGTGATCGATTGCGCGGCCTCCACGATCGGGCTGGTCAAATGCGGCTCCAGCAGCCCGATGACCGTGTACGTGCTCGACCTGCCGGCCGCCAGTTCCGGAGCGCCTGCCACGAGGCCGGCCACTCGCTCGGGCAGATGCACTGTCGTTCGAACGAACGGAACACCATCGTGCAAGCGCACGAAGCCGACGGTGTAGACAACATCGGTATCGAGGCGGAGCCTGCTCGCCGCCTCGATATCGACGTGCCGGTGCAGCGCCGACCGCACCTCCATGGTCGTGTCCGAGGACAACTGCATGAGGTCTTCGATCGATCCGAACTGCCGCAGATACCGCCGCTCGGTTCCGGTGGCGAACGTGCCACGGCCGGCCACCCGGTACACGCTCCCCTCGGCGACCAGGTCCTGGAAGGCGCGGCGAACGGTATGGCGACTGACCCGATGCTGTTCGGACAGCTCCAGTTCGGTCGGCAGCTGCACGCCGCCGTTGTAGCGGCCCGCGGCAATGTCATCACGCAGGCTCTGCGCCACCACCTGGTACGCGGGTTCGGATTCCTGCTTGTCCAGCCTCATGGGAACCAGATCCTACGTATCCCGCCCGGTTCAGATGCCGCCACGGGAGACCAGTTGAGCGGCAATGACGTTGCGCTGGATCTCGTTGGTACCCTCGCCGACGATCATCAGGGGCGCGTCCCGGAAGTACCGCTCCACGTCGTATTCGGTCGAGTACCCGTAGCCGCCGTGGATGCGCACGGCGTTCAGCGCGATCTCCATGGCCACCTCGGAGGCGAACAGTTTGGCCATGCCGGCCTCCATGTCACACCGTTCGCCGCGGTCATACTGCTCGGCCGCGTAGCGGGTGAGCTGGCGGGCCGCGGTCAGCTTCGTCGCCATATCGGCCAGGTAGTTGCCGATCGCCTGATGCTTCCAGATCGGCTTGCCGAAACTCTCCCGCTGCTGTGCGTAGGCCAGCGCGTCTTCCATGGCTGCCGCCGCGACGCCGAGCGCCCGCGAGGCGACCTGGATCCGGCCGGTCTCCAAACCCTTCATCATCTGCGAAAACCCTTTGCCCGCAACGCCGCCGAGGATCGCCGAGGCGGGCACTCGATAGTTGTCGAAGGACAGTTCGCAACTCTCGACACCCTTGTAGCCGAGCTTGGGCAGATCGCGCGATACCGTCAGCCCGGGTCCGTGCTCGACCAGCACGATCGAGATCCCGGCATGCCGGGGCGACGCGGCCGGATCGGTCTTGCACAGCAGCGCGATCAGCGACGATCGGCGCGCATTGCTGATCCAGGTCTTGGCACCGCTGATGACGAGGTGATCGCCGTCGGGCTTGGCCTGCGTCGCCATGGCCTGCAGATCCGAACCGCCCCCCGGCTCGGTCAACGCCATCGTCGCGCGGACCTCACCGGTGGCCATCCGGGGCAGGTAGGTCTGCTTCTGCTCATCGGTGCCGAACATCGCGAGCAGCTTCGCGACGACGGTGTGCCCGCCCATCGCGCCGGCCAGGCTCATCCAGCCGCGCGCCAACTCCTCGGTGACCTGGACATAGCAGGGCATCGAAACGGGAGTTCCGCCGTACTCCTCGGGTACCGCCAACCCGTAGATGCCGATCCGCTTCATCTGTTCGATCCACTCTTCCGGATACCGGTTCGCGTGCTCGAACTCCTGGACACTGGGTTTGACCTCTCGGTCGATGAAGGCACGGACCGTCTCGACCAGCAAGACCTCCTCGGCACTCAACCCATAGCTCACGTCGACTCCTTCAGACCGCAACATTTGCGCGCCATTTTCACCAAAGATACGTTCAATCGGCAAGCGTACGCCTTGACAGCAACCGGACCGGCAGCCACCATGAGGTTCGTTCCAGCGGGAACTACCGGGATAAAGTCAAATTCTCCCCCTACACCGACGACACGGTCGGCGCGACAAATGACCGTACATTTCCTTCTCCAGTCGAGGAGTTCCGCCATGCGCGCACTGCACGCACCGACGCGACGACGCGCGGTGCTCATCGTTCCCGGATTCGAGGAACGCAAGATCACCAAGGCGCTCGCCGCCGGCGCCGATGAGGTGGTGATCGACCTCGAGGATGCGGTCGCGGTCGATTCCAAAGCCAAGGCCCGCGCGCTGGTGGTGCGCGTCCTGCGCGAACTCGACCGCGATCCGGCGCGATCGATCGCGGTCCGCGTCAATGGGCTCGCCACCCAGTGGGCGGCCGATGACCTGGCCGCGCTGGCCGAGGTGAGCGCGCTCGACAGCGTGGTGCTCCCGAAGGTCGAGGCGGCGGCTGACCTCGTCCGCGCGCGCGAGTTGCTCGGCCGCCATCCGGCCACCCTGCAGGCACTCATCGAAACCCCGCGCGGAGTTCAGGACATCGACGAGATCTGCCGCACCACAGCACCATTGGCCGCGGTAGTGATCGGCTACGCCGACCTCGGTGCGGCCCTCGGCCGAGGTGCGGAACTGCCGCCGCAGCGCTGGGCGGCAATCCAGGATCGAGTACTGCTGGCCGCCAGGGCGTCCGGCGTGGCGGCGATCGACGGGCCGCACCTCGGCATCGCCGACAACGCGGACTTCCGCGGCCGCGTCCACTGGGCGCGCGAGGCCGGTTTCGACGGCAAGTGGGTCTTGCATCCCGGCCAGATCGACACCACCGCAGCGGAATTCACGCCGAATCCGGCGGCGGTCGAGGCGGCCAGGCGCGTCCTTGCCGCCCTCGACGAGGCGGCCGAGCGCGGACTGGGGGTCGCACGCCTCGGCGATCAGATGCTGGACGAGGCCGTCGCGGTCGCCGCCCGACGGGTACTCACGCAAACCGAAGGAAACTGACATGACCGCCCCCGGCAATGGACCGTACTTCGATGACCTTGCCGTGGGACAGGTCTACGATCACGCACCCTCGATCACGTTGACAGACGGTCTTGCCGCGACCCATCAGGCGATTGCCGGTGATCGCCTGCGGCTCGCGCTCGACCGGCACCTGTCCACCGCCGTCACCGGTGCGCCCATCGCACATCCGGCTCTCGTGTGGGATGTGGCGATCGGGCAGTCCACCGTCGTCACCCGCCGGGTGAAGGCGAATCTTTTCTATCGCGGACTCCGGTTACCTCTCCGCGATCGGCGTCGATCACGATCGGTCCTGGACCGCACCCGACGGATGGGATCTGGCCGCCTTCCGCAAGAACGTGCCGGGCGCCCACTTCACCCAGGCCCTGGCCGGGCAGCAGTTCTGTTCCAGTGGCGACGTCGTTTCGAACGCACCCGAACTCGCCCGGTTGAGCCTGAATATCGCTGCCACACACCATGATTACCGGGTCGGTGAGCAAGGAAGGCTCGTATACGGCGGCCACACCATAGCCGTCGCGCTCGCACAGGCCACCCAGGCGTTGCCGAACCTCGTCACCGTGCTCGGCTGGGAATCCTGCGATCACACCGGACCGGTGCGCGAGGGCGACACCCTCTCTAGCGAACTCACTGTCGAAGGCGCCGCCGGTTCCGACGATGGCGGCGGCCTCCTGCGGCTGCGCTCCATCGTGTCCGCGCACGACACCGAATCGGTGGACCGCCCCGTGCTGGATTGGCGATTCACCGCAGTTATGGCGTAGCACACGCATCATGGCATAATTATTTATATGATTCACCTGTTAGACAACCGTGTCGGAGGTAACCACCCGTGATCAACCCGTCTGTAGCCGTTGCCGACACGGATGAGCAGCAGAATCTGATCGAAGCGATCAGCCAGCTGCTCGCGCGTCACTGGGATACCGGCGCCGCGCACAAACTCATCCAGGACCCGGCCCAGGTCAGCGAGCTGCCACTGTGGTCGGAGCTTGCCGAGATGGGTATCGCCGGACTGCCGATCCCCGAATCCCTCGGCGGATCCGGCGGCAGCTGGTCCGATCTCGCCGTCGCCGCCGAGGCGTTGGGTAGTGTCGCCGCCCCCACGCCGGTGATCACGGCGGCCGGTGCCCTCGGGGCTTTGAGTTCACCGCGCGTGCAGGCGGGTGAGCTCGTGGCGCAGTTGACGTCGGGCCGGCGGGTAGCGACCGTCGCGTGGACCGAGCAGACCGGAATGCCCGGCGCCGCCGGTCATTTCGAGGCCACTGCCGGTGACGGCGGGCGCGAGGTGCTGGTATCGGGTGCGGCGAGCCTGATACTCACCCCCGAAGCCCATATCGTCGTCCTGCTCGCCGACGGTCCGACCGGACCACTGCTGGTGGCGGTTCCGACGACGGCGGACACGGTCCGGATCCAGCCGACGCAGAGCCTGGATCTGCTGCGCCCGATCGGCGCCCTCACGATGGAACGGGCGCCGGGTACGGTGCTGGCCGACGGCGACGACGCGGTGGCGGCTGTTCAGCGCAGTCTGGTCACCGCAGGGCTCGCTCTGGCCAGCGAACTGACCGGCGTCGCGAGCCATTGCTTGTGGGCCGCCGTCGACTACGCCGCAAAACGTGAGCAGTTCGGCAAACCGATCGGCTCGTTCCAGGCCGTCAAGCACAAGTGCGCCGACATGCTGGCCCACGTCGAACTGGCCAGGGCCACGGCCCGCGAGGTTGCCGGCCTGCTCGATTCGGCGGCGCCCGCCGACGCACTCGATCAGGCGGTCGCACTGGCCCTGCTCGAATCCGTCACGGCCGCACAGCAAGTCACCGCGGACTACATCCAGGTGCTCGCCGGAGTCGGTTTCACCTGGGAGCACGAGGCGCACCTCTACTACCGCCGGGCCGGCGCCGCCGCGCCCCTGTTCGGCGGTCCGGCGGCGCACCGGGAACGGCTGGACCCGACCCGCCACGGCGCTTCGACGACGGTTGCCGCCGAGACGACACCCGCCAGCCCCGCGGCCGAACTCACCGAAACAGTCCGCGTGCTGATGCCGCTGCACCGCGCGCAATGGGGCGACGACGACTCGTTCGCCGCGCGCCTTTCCTGGCAGCAGCGGCTGCACGAGGCGGGCTGGATGGCCCCGCACTGGCCGGAACAGTACGGCGGACGCGGACTGTCGATAGTCGACCAGGTTGCCTGCGATCAGGTCCTGGCCGGACAGCGCGCACCGTTGATGGCCGGCATTCTCGGCGTGAACAACGTCGCCCCGACCCTGATGCACTACGGCACACCGGAACAGCAGCAGCACCTCGCGGCCATCCAGGCCGGCACCGAGGTGTGGTGTCAGGGCTTCTCCGAGCCGAGTTCGGGCAGCGACCTGGCCAGCCTGCGCACCCGCGCGGTGCTCGACGGCGACGAATTCGTCATCAACGGCCAGAAGATCTGGACCTCGGAGGGCGTGGAAGCCACGCATTGCCTGCTGCTGGTCCGCACCGATCCGCAAGCGCCGCCGCACAAGGGAATTTCCGCACTGCTGGTCCCGATGGACACCCCCGGCATCACCCGCCGTCCGATCACCCAGATCACCGGCGAGGGCGGATTCGCCGAGGTGTTCTTCGACGACGTCCGGGTGCCGCGCGGCGCACTACTCGGACCGCTGCACCAGGGCTGGAAGGTCACCATGACCACACTCGGCTTCGAACGGGCCGGCGTGATCATGCTGGCCGGTCGGCTCGAGCAGACGGTCATCGATCTGGTGGCCACCGTGCAGGCACACAACCTCGACTCACACGCCCGCGCCGAACTGACCGACCGCTTGTGTGCGGCACGCGCTGTGGGGTTGCTGGGCAAGCGGGCGCTGGGCCGGATCGCGGCGGGCGGCGCTCCCGGAGCAGAACACTCGGTGATCAAACTGGTCTGGAGCACGACCATGCAGGCGATCGGCGATACCCACCTGCGCGTCCTCGGACTGGCAGGCATCGCCGACACCACCGGCTCGGCCGCACATCACGACTACCTGATGTCCCGCTCGGCCACGATCGCGGGCGGCACCACCGAGATCATGCGCAACATCCTCGCGGAGCGGGTTCTGGGCATGCCGAAATAGCCTTGGGCACAAGGTAATCGAGGTGGGAGCGACGGAGAGCGTCGGCCGTAGGTCACCAGCCCGAAACGCAAACTCGCTCCGCCAATCGGCGGGGCGAGTTTGTCGTTCCTCCGGTGTCCTGCATCCTACGGGTTAGGCCCAGGAGTGGGTGCCGGTGAGTTCGGGGTTGTCGGTGCAGTCTGGTCGCTTCGGCGTCGGCTGCCTCGGCGCGGCGCTCGGCGTCGGCGATGTGTATCGCCGAGAAATCGGCAACTGAATCGGCAGAAGGGCGCAGCCTGAAGACCGTAGACACTCCTGTCAGAAATAAGGGCCAGACGTGTGTTGTGCGACACGTTCTGCCCGCCTATAGTGAACGTCGTTCACAGCTATGGCAGACGGTACTGACGCGGATCCGTCGATACAGCTGATCGGTCAATAACTCGTGGTCGGTCAACACCGCGGAGCTCGCTCGGCGACCAACCGCGGCGACTGTCGGCGCCGGACGCCCATCGCGTTAGGAGACGTTCACATGGCATCGCAACCACTCGAGGTCGAGTCTTACGTGCCGACCGACAGCTTCTTCGGTCAGCCGTACATCGACGTGGACGAATGGCGGGAGGCGCCGTACCCGCATCGTCACGTGCACGGCGGTTTCGGCGACACCGCCACCCGGTTCACCTTCTACTTCCCGAAGGTGCAGGAGTGGCAGGGCCGGATGTACCAACCGATCGAGGGCGCACACGCCGGGCACGAGGAGGCCTTCGGCGGACCGATGGGCGAGTTGATCGGCGGGCTGGCGATGACCGCTCGACTGGGCGGCTACATGTCCGAGTCGAATTCCGGCCACGTCGGCGACGATATCGACCCGAGGGGTGGCGAAGACCCAGGCTTGTACGGATGGCGCGCCACCGCCGAATCGGCCCGCTTCTCCAAGCACATCGCCAACCAGGTCTACGGTCGCCCGCCGCAGTATTCCTACGTGTGGGGCGGTAGCGGGGGCGGTCGCCGCTCACCGTTGAGCCTGGAGAACGCTCCGGACGTCTTCGATGGCGCCTTGCCGTTCATGGGCGGCGGCGATATCGCCCCGCACGGCACGAACGAGAAGATCCGTGGTGCGCAGACCATGTCCTTCGGCCAGATGTTCAACGTGCAGCGCTTGCTGGGCGACAAGCTCGACCAGGTGATCGATGCGATGCGGCCCGGTGGCAGCGGTAACCCGTTCACCGGACTCGACACCAACCAACGCGAAGAACTGGCCAATCTCTACCGCCTCGGCTTCCCGCGCGGTGATGAGTACATGATCAGCCAGCCGATGGGCCAGATCTGGCTCTGGTCGTCCATGGCCGATGGCCTACTCGACACCGATGCCGACTACTTCGAATCGTTCTGGACACGTCCCGGCTACGTCGGACACGACGCGCCGCAGCATGTGGTCCACGACCGGATCGACCTCGAGGGCACGGTAAGCCGGATCCTGACCCCGGGCGACTTCCTGGGCGAACCGGAGAAGTGGAGTGCCCCCGAGCACAAGCTGCTGATGACCATGGCCACGTTGATGGGCGCCACTTCCGGGATGGATCTGCCCATGGCGGTCGAGATAAAGGGGGTCGGTGACGGCTACCGGCTCGGCACCGGGGTGAAGATCACCAGCGGCGCGGCCGCCGGTCGCCAGCTGTACTGCACGGCGTTCACCGAGGACATCTTCTTCTGCGACGGCGTTGCCGAGGCGAATCTACAGCGGTTCCGGGGTGTCGAGGTCGGCGATACGGTCCACGTCGACAACCAGGCCTTCCTCGCCTACTGCTACTACAGCCGCCATCATCTGATGCCGGACGAGCAGTTCGACTTCCTGCGGGTGGACGGCAACCCGCTCTACCCGAGCCACGACGTACCGTTGCAGTCCTCGTTGATGGGGGTGTCGTACTCCGGTCAGTACGACGGAAAGTTGTTGTGGGTGCACCACACCCACGACTCCTCGCTCTGGCCGCCGCAGGGCATCATCTATCGCCAGGCCGTCGAGCAGGCTCAGGGCGAGGCCGGGCTGGACCGATTCTGCTTGCGCTGGACGGACAACGCCGAGCATGTTCCGCCGATGTTCGCACCGTCCGATCCCCAGCGCGCCACGGCGACCTGGCTGGTGAACTACCAGCCGATCATCGAGCAGAGTCTGGTCGATCTGGCCCGCTGGGTCGAGGACGACGTCGCCCCGGCCGCCACCGCCTACACCTACCACGATGGCAAGATCTCCTTGCCCGCCACCGCATCCGAACGCGGCGGCATCCAACCGGTGGTCACGGTGGAGGTCGACGGCTCGGACCGGGCCGAGGTCGGCGTCGGCACGCAGGTGACCCTGGTCGCGGTGGCCGAGGTGCCGCCCGGCGCTGGCAAAATCATCGCGGTGGAATGGGATATCGATGGCAGCGGCAGTTTTGCCGAGCACGACGAGACGGTGGACGGCTCGGCCGCGACGAGCAAGTCGACCCTCACGACCAGCTACGCCGAACCGGGGACCTATTTCGTCACGGCCAGGGTCACCGCGCACCGTGAAGGCGATGTGACGGCCCGCTCGCGGCGCGTGGAGAACCTCGCCTCGGCCCGAATCGTCGTCGCCTGACGATTGCCGGGCTGCACCGCCCGCACGTTCGTGAGGCACCGCTGCCTCACGAACGTGCGGGCATCCCTTTACCGCGAGTGCCTTTCGCGCCGGTGACCGGACGTGGGCCGGACAGCACGAAATGCATTCCAGCAGCGATCATGGCCTTGGGGTCGGGCGCATCGACGGCGATGGTGTGCTCGAAATCGGTCAGCAGGGCACCGGCGGTGTAGAGCGTGAGCACCGTGGCGACCAGCGGCGCTTCGGACTCGGAGAAGCCGGACTCGATCAACACCTCGTGCACCGGATTCACCACATCGCGGGTGTGCCGCACGACATATTCGGCCATACCGCGGTATTCCGTGAGCACGTTGTACAGGTTCATCACCTGCTGTTCGAGCCATTCCAGCGGGTCCTCGCCGACCTGCAGCGGTTGCCAGCAGCGATCGAACAGCGCTTTGCCACATAGGTCGAGCAGTGCTTCTTTGGTCGGCAGATGCCGATACGTCGCGCCGAGAGAGGCACCGAGGCGGGTGGAGAGCTGGCGCATCGACAGCGAAGCCACTCCACCTTCGCGGATCAAACCCAGTGCGTTGTCGACGATCTCGTCGAGATTCAGACTTGCACGAGTCTTCGAACTGGGCACGCAATTCCTTCTGCCGACTCGGTGAGCGGCGACTACGCAGTCGCCGTGCCGATCTCCGCGCCCGCAAGATACGCCTGCTCGATCTCGCCGATCCGGTCCGTGAGGTCCTTCGCGGCTCCCTGAAGGACCACCCTACCGTGGCTGATCACGTAAGCGCGGTCAGCCACCTCGAGGGCATCTCGCACATGCTGTTCCACGAGCAGCACGGCGGCCCCGTTGTCGGCTGCGGCGCGCACCGTGAGCAACAGCCGCTCCAGCACCAATGGGGCCAGCCCGAGGGATAGTTCGTCGGCCAGCAGCACGTCGGGATCGGCTGCCAGAGCTCGGGCCAAGGTCAGCATCTGCTGCTCGCCGCCGGACATCAGGCCGGCTTTGCGACCGAGCAGCCGTTCGAGCTCTGGGAACAGCTCGAGGCAGCGCTTGCGTTCGGTCCGGCCGAGGCGCAGGTTGTCCGCGCCGGACAGGCCCATGAACACCGAGCGTTCCTCGGAGATGTAGCGCAACCCCTGCTTGGCTCGACGGTGCAGCGGTGCGGTTGTTCGTCGTCCGCGCAGCCGTACTTCACCACTGAACGGCTCGAGGTCGCCGGCCAGCGCCCGCACCGTGGTGGTCTTTCCCGCGCCGTTCATGCCGAGCAGCGCGACGACCTCGCCGGCGCGCACCGTGATGTCGATGTCGTGCACGACCGGCGTGTGGCCGTAGCCAACCGTCAGGGATCGACCCTCGAGGACCGGTCCGTTGTTCGTCGCGCTCATCGGGAGATCACCGATCCCCTGGCCGAGGGGTGGCTACTACCGGCGGGATCACTGGCGCGGGCCTGTTGCTCGAGCTGCGCGGCAGCGTTGTCCGCGGTGAACCGGCTGGTGCCGAGATAGGCCTCGATCACCGCTGGGTTGTTCCTGATTTCTGCCGGTGTGCCCTGGCCGATCAAAACCCCGAAGTCCAAGGCGTACACGCGATCACAGGTGCGCAGGACCATGTCGATGTTGTGCTCCACCAGCAAGATTGCCATGCCACGCTCAGCAGCGAGCCTGCGCAATACCTCGCCGAGATGGCGGGTCTGTGGCTCACCCAGGCCGGACGCAGGCTCGTCGAGCAGCAGTACCGAGTGTCCACCCGCGACCGCGCGAGCAACCGCGAGCATCCGTCGCCGCGCGTAGTCGAGATCGGATGCCTTCGTTTCCAGGTGCTGCCGCAGGTCGAAGTCGGCGACCGCGGCCAGCGCCGCCGGACTCAACTCGGCGCGATCGGGTACCACCAGGTTCGTCGCATACGCGGCCATGTCCCGCCTGTCGCACGCGGTCTGCAGGTTTTCCCGGACAGTGAGGTCGTCGAAGAGTTCCAGCGATTGGAAGGACCGGCCGAGACCAGCGCGCGCTCTGCGTTCGCGGCTCCACCCGGTCATATTCTGACCGTCGAGGTAGACGGCTCCGGTCGCCGGCACCGCGAACCCGGTGATGGCGTCGATCGCCGTACTCTTGCCTGCCCCGTTCGGCCCGATCAGCCCGACGATCTCGCCCGGCTGTACCTGCAATGCCAGTGATTTCAAGGCGGTCACGCCGCCGAAACGCACCGAGACATCGTGCAGTTCGAGTGATTTCGGTGCCACCCGGTGCACGTCGACGTCCGTCACCGGCAACTGCGCGGCGGCCTTCGGCGCGCCACGGCGCAGCCGTTTTCCGAATGGCCCGGACATCATGGCCTTGGCCCGATCAGTGGGGAGCAGCTGAAACGCCAAGCCATCCGGTGCGATCGTGAGCATGAACAACAGCCCGACGCCGCTGACCAGAGCGATGTAGAGCGCGACCTCGGCACCCAGGAAGCTGAAGATCTGCTGGCCGAGCGAGTCCTGGCCGAAGCCGCTGCCGACCAGCGGGCCCGCGAGCGTGCCCGCACCGCCGAGCACCGCGTTCTGCATGGCGGCCACCGACTGCAGGCCCGCGAAGTTGGTGAACTGCAATACCGGACTCCGGAACGCCACCATGATCCCGCCGAGTGCCGCGATCATGCCGCCGAGGACGAACGCATAGAGCTTTGCCTGCAGCACTGATACACCCAGGGCCGCGGCCGCCCGCTCGTTGGTACGGACCGCGATCAGCCGACGACCGGCCCGCGATCGCCGTAGGTTCGCGATTGCCAAGCCGACCAGAACCAGGATCACCAGAGCGAAGGTGGCATAGCGCTTCGGATAGAACAGCCCGTTGACGTTGATCCCGAACACCGTGGTGTCACCGACGTTGTAACCCGTCACGCCGCCCGCAAACTCCGGGTTCATGAAGACGACGGCTTCCAGCGATATCGCCAAGCCCAGAGTGAGGATGGCCAGGTATACCCCGCGGGTTCGCACTCCCGCCAGCCCGACCACGATGCCCACCGGTACCGCTGCCAGGACGCCCGCGATCAGAGCGACTTCGAACGGCCAGCCGTGGGTGGCGACCAGCCAGCCTGCCATCAGCGCACCGATGCCGCCGAAACCGACCTGCATCAGCGAAAGCTGACCCGCGTACCCGGTGACGACCACGAACGACATCACGATGATGGCGCCGAGCAGCTGCGCCTGCAGCGCATTCACCCAACTGGTCGGCATCAGTGCCCAAATGCACAGCAGGACAACGGCGGCCGCGACCAGCAACGGCGCCTTCGCAATCCGACCGGTGCCCAATCGTGGCATCCGACCGAACTTCTCGTCCTTTCCGGCGATCGCCTTACCACGTGCCAGCAGGACGATGGCGATGAGAACGAACGGGACCGCAGTGCCCCAACCCGGCTCGGTGACATAACGGGTGACCTCGGACTGCGCCACACCGATGACGAGTCCGGCCAGCACAGTGACCGGGAACGAGGAGAACCGCCCGACGACAGCCGCGGCCGATACCGGGATGACGAGGTAGGTCAGGTTTGCCGTGCCGAGTCCGGTGATCGGCACCAGCAGGATCGCGGCCATGGCACCGAGCGCGGACCCGATTGCCCAGTTCGCGGCGGCGATCAGGTTCGGCGAGACGGCCAGGGCCGCCGCGGCCCGCGGGTTCTCAGCGACCGCACTGGTCGCGATGCCAAAGGCGGTGAAGCGGTAGATCAGCCACAACACGGCGGCCAGTGCGACCACGATGAGCAAGATGTAGACGCGGTCCTCGCCGATCTGTGCACCGAAGATCGCGACCGGCTCGATCGGCAGCATCGACGGCACCACCTTCGGCAGCGGGCCGTAGCGCAGCACCGCCGTCGACTGCAGCACGACGAGTAGAGCGAGCGTTGCCACGATCTTGGCCAGTGCCGAGGCATGGTGCATTCGCCGCAGGATGAGTACGTGAAACAGGGCTCCGAGCAGAGCGGAGGCCAGCAACCCCAGGAGCACGGACACCGGCTGTGCCAGCCCGTGCTCCTGGCGCGCCTCGAAGTAAACGTAGGCACCGACCATGCCCATTGCACCTTGGGCGAAGTTGACTACGCCCGAACCGCGATATACGAGGACCAGGCCGATGGCGGCCAGCGCGTACAATGCGCCGGCCCCCAGCCCGAGTGCCGCGAATCTCCAGACTTCGGTCATGATCGGTCGCCGCTACTTTCCGGTCAGCAGGGCAAGGATGTCGTAGAAATCGCCCTCCTTGACGGCCTTCCCACCTTGAATCTTGTAGTTGATCCCGTAGTGGTTGAAGATCCGCGGGAACGTCTTGCCCTCGACAGGAATCGACGACCACGGGGGGATCACGCCGTTCATGTCGACGTTGCGGAGCCCGTCGAGTGCCGTCGTCAGCGACGCGCTGGTGACCTCACCGCTCACCTTCGGCAGCGCGGCCGCGACGAGCTTGGCCGCGATGTATGAGCCCAATGCCTGCTGGGTCATCTTGGCCTTGGCGTCGACCGAGTGCATCGCCGCCGCCGCATCCTTGATGCCCGGCGCATCGTCGGACGAGTTGAGCACGGTATCCACGACGATCAGCCCTTCGGCAAGCGCGCCAAGAGATTTGAGCAGTTCGGTGCTGAAGACCGCGGAGATGCCGCCGACGGTCAACGTCTTGCCGCTCTGCTTCAAGGCAGTCAGTGCCTGTGCGCCACCGGACGGGGTGAGGCTGACGGCCACACACTCGGCGCCTGCGCCGGTCACCTTGGACACCGCGGGCGAGAGGTCAGCGGCATTGGCCGCAACGGATCCGCGCGCAACCTCCTTGCCACCTTTGCCCTCGAAGCCGCCCTTGATGTAGTCGATCAGGAAGTCCGAGCCGTCCAGGTAGACGATGCCGAGCTTGGTGCAGCCGGTCGCTGCCAGACCCGCGCCGAGTGCGACGTAGATCGAGAACGGTTCCGCCGTCGGGTACGAGTTCGGGCTGTGGGAGTCCCCGGCTCCGATCGTGGGGATGTTGGCCTTGGTCAATACGCTCAGGTCCTGCCCACCGGCGGAGAAGCCGAGCACCACGCCGGCGACCCTGTCCCGCACCGCCTGTTGCGCGCACACCAGGAAGCCCGGCGCAGTGCCTTTGCCGTCACAGGTCTCGATTTCCACATTTGGGAAGTCCTTCAAGACCCCTTTCACCATCGGCACGATCTCGGGGAGCGTGAACGGGATCGTGCTGGTGAAGTCGCCGACAACGAGGATCTTCGCCTTGATGCCGGAACCACCTGCCGGCGCGGTGGCGGAACTGCTGTTACTCGATGAGGTGGAATCGCTGCCGGACGAACCGCATCCCGACACTGCGAGCAGTCCCGCCAAGCCGAGGGCGAACACGGCTCCGATCCCCTTGCGTTGCTTCATTGCATCTCCTTGGGTGTTGATTTCCGGCATGCGAATAGGCCTCCGACATCACCGGCCGACGAGGCCCGAGAATCGGCGGTGTCGGGTGCAGGTCGCGACGATGCGAGCGGACGCCACCGTGGGCACACGGCAGGAGGTGGCGTTGATATCGGCCCGGACGTCCGGCGCGTAGGTCAGGCACAACGGCGACCTGCGAGCACAGCCGCGTCTGCCGTATCTGGAGGAATATTCGGGATCCATGGACCCTGCATTTCTGTGAACGCGGTGTTAGAAATGACCGGCTAGCGACCGATAGTAGAGACGCAGATCACATCAGTCAACGGCGTTCACGAATTCCGGCCACAGCTGATCGCGACCCGGATAGAGTCACCGCGGACGACGCAATGGCGGGAGCTGGAATGGCTGATCGAGTGCGAGTCGGGATCATCGGCGTCGGATTCTCCGTATTCGGCGCGGGTCACCGCCCGGGTCGACTACTGGCATCCGACACACCCGTTGCAATCGGAGTGGATGTACCGCAGCGCCGACGGCGGCGGCTACCTGCTCGGACTCGGCGCTCACGACCTGGATTACCTGTGCTGGCTGTTCGGCGATCCCAGTGAGATATGCGCGGACGTCCGCACCACGGTGGCGACCCGGCAACGCCCGGACGACACCGTGCTCCGGGTCGATGCGGACGATACGGCGTCGATTCTGATCCGTTTCGCATCGGGGGTCGTCGCCACGGTATCGATCACCGCGATGAGCCTGCACGCCAAGGCGGCGTATCAGCTCGATGCCACCGGAAGCGACGGCGCCGTTTCGCTGGCGGGCACACTCTTCGAACGCACACTGCAGGCCGCGACGACAGACGACTCCGGGATGACCGCAGTGCCCGGCTCATCGCGCGTACCCCGCTCCGGCGCACTGGCTTTCGACGGCAGAGCGCGTAACAATGCCGCACGTCAGCTAGCGCTGTTACTCGAAGACTGGCTGCCGGCCCTCGACGGCAAATCGACTCCGCAGGTACCGAATCTGAGCGATGGTCTTCGGGTCCAGCGCATCGTCACCGCAGCGCGACAGAGCTCTGCCGGGCACGGATGGGTCGCCGTGTGACCCGTGGGGTTCGCTGTTCCGGGCCGATGGGGACTGTCATCTCGCCCATGCTGGACCGGATCTCCTCGCCACGGATCGAGTCCGGGGGCGGCGCACCCGGCCCGGAAACTCGCAACCACGAGCAATACCGGGGCAGCGCGGCCGATCAGCGCCTGGGTGGGCAGCAGGCCGATCAGCACCGTCGATACGCCCATCAGCGCGATGGTCAGCGTTACCGCGAAACGCCCCCGACGATCGCCCAGATATACGAAGACCAGTCCGCGGACGGTGTCGATGAATCCCTTATCTCAGAGGTGCCAGTGCGGGCGTGAGTAGCTCACCGTCAGGCGTTGGGCGGCTCGTGCCGTGTTCTGCGTCGACGCCTTTGCGCTTCTTGGTGTTGAGGTTGAGGAGCAGAGCCGCGGCGACGGCGACGGCAAGGGCGATGATTCCTGTCCAAGCTGCTGCGGCGTAGCCGTTTTCAGTGGGTATGTCGGCGCTGTCGGGAGTGTGCGTGGCAAGGAGGGTCGCGCTGAGCGCGCTGCCGACGGAGTAACCGACGTATCGGAGGACTTGGTAGAAGCTGTTGGCGCTTCCGGTCTCGTGCGGCGGGACCCCTCGGTGGATCTGGGCTGGGTTGACGGCAAAGACAACACCGATGCCGAATCCTGCCAACCCCATGGACATCAGCAGCAGCACAAGGTGCGCGCGGGTGGTGAGAAACAGCACCATGGAGGCGATGAGAACAGCGCTACTGGCGGCGGTGAGTGCTTCCAACGAGAATCGACGCATGGCTCGGACAGCCAGCCGACTGGCGAGGAAACTCCCGACCGAGTACGGCACGAGCATCACGCCGGCGAGGGCGGCGGAGTAACCGTAGCCGTAGCCGACGTTGGTCGGTGTTCGGGTGTAGCGGACGACGAGCGACAGCAGTGGGTAGATTCCGGCTCCGACCAGCACGACCATGACATCGGCTGCGAGTACAGAAGGATGCCGGAGCAGTCTGACATCGACCAGGGGGGTGCTGTGGCGAAGCTCCCACCATATCCAGGCGCAAGTGGCGATAACGGTGACCACGACGGCTGATGCCAGCGCCGGCGATGTCCAACCCCACTGTGGGCCTTGTGAACACGCCAGCAGGAGGGCCACGATGGCCACTCCGAGCAGGGCGAGGCCGACGGCATCCAGGCGACGCGGTTGCCGGTCGGGGTTGGGCGGCAGTGCCCAGGCGGCCACGGCAATGGTGACCACGGTCAGTGCGGCGCCGAACCAGAACGCTGCCGACAGTCCACCGTAGGCAGTGATCAGCCCGGCGACGGGGTACCCGATCCCTAGTCCTGCCGCGGTGGTGACGCCGATCAAGGCAATACCCGACGCTTGCTTACGTTTTGGCAGTCCGTCACGGGCGGCAGTGATCGCGAGCGGAACGAGCCCGAGCCCCACGCCTTGCAAGGCGCGACCGACCAGCAGCCATTCGAAACCCAGCGGCAGTGCCGACAATACGCATCCCGACGCGACAACAGCCAACGCGCAGAGGATCGTCTCTCGGCGGCGACGCCCATCACCGAGTCGTCCTAGAAGCGGGGCGGCTACGGCCCCGGCAACCAGTGAAATGGTCAGTGCCCATTGGGATGTCGCCAACGACACGTGTAGGTCGGTCACAATCGTCGGTAACAGGGGCGCGCCCAAGCTGCCTACTGCAGTGGAGACCACGCCCAACAACACCAATGCGGGTAGTAGCACCGCTTGTCGAACTTTCGCATCCGTGCGAGTCATGACGCACAACCTCGTTTCATCGGCACCCATCCCAACTAATATACAACTGTGTAATAGTTGGGGGATGTGCGGTGCCCTCTCGTAGGCTGGCAGCCATGGAACGCAGGCCGGGGCGCGACCGTGGGGCAGACCCTCGGTCGATACGAAGCCGGGCAGCACTGTCACGTGCGATCTTGGAGGTGGCGGCGGAGCAGCCGATAGACCAGGTGACGATCACAGCGTTGTGCGAGCGGGCCGGGGTGACACGTCGTACCTTTTACAACTACGCCGGATCGCCAGTGGAGCTGTTGAAGCAGGCGCTGACCGCCGAACTGGATGAGATCGGTGACCAGATGCGGGCCGAGAGCGCCCAATCGGATGTCGACCTTTCCGTCGCGGTGCGGCACAGTCTCGGGGCGATACTCGAGCACGTCCACCGCAATGGGTCCATCTATCGCGATACTGTCACCGGCCGAGTGCATCCAGAGCTCTATGTGCTGCTCGGCGACCACTTCTTCGACGCGGTACGACACTCCATCCTGACGTCGGTGCGACAGATACCCGAAATCGATGGTGTCCGCGCGGGATCCACCCGCTACCTGGCGGCGATAGATCTGCACGCATCCTTCGTCGCGCACGCGTACGCCGGTGTCATCGAGAAGGCTCTGGACAATCCGGCGGTCAGTAACGATTTTGTGCTCGACATCGTCGTCGCGACATTGCCCGACTGGATGCTCAACAAAGCTGAGCGCCCATGACCCGACCGATCCGGAACTTGAAGTCCACAGCTGTGGGAGGTCCCCCTGCGCTGGCCCGTCAGCAGATCAATGGGTCCATGTTGTGGTGGGTGTACTGCTCGACCGCCCGGATCCGACTTACGGTTGTCCGGGCAGCAGACGCACGAATAGCGCCTCGGCTTCCGCACACAGCTCACCGTCGTCCAGCAGTCGACCGGAGATGAAGGTTTTGCGGCCCTCGACCCGGTCGATCGACACGTCCACGCGCAGCGGCCGATTGATCGGCGTGATCCGGCGATAGTTCACTTTCAGATAGGCGGTGCGCGAACCGGGTTGGGCTTTCATCCCGACGAATATGCCCAGCAGATCGTCGAACATCGCCGGGATGTGCCCACCATGGACCGCACCGTTGCCACCGAGGTGGGCGTCGGTGAATTCCACGACGGCCTCCGCGGTCGAATCGTCGATTCTGCTCATGATGTACGGAATGATTGCCGGATGTACCACCTCCGGGGAGATACGCCGCTGCGCGGGCCGGTCCGGCTCAGGAACTCGATAGCACTCCAGTTCTGCTGCGGTGGAGGCGAATTCACGAATCAGGTGACGCAGGATCGGCACCGGCGGTGCTGCCGCGCACAGTGCCGACTGCAGGTTGCGGAAGGCCGCGGCCAACTCGACATATCCAGGTGTGGTGCCGGTATTGATATCGGGCAGCTGAGAAACCATCGACAGCTCTCACCGGCTCCGCTTGATCAAGCGGTCGGCGATCAAGGACACGTCACGGTAGAAATCGTCGATGCTGCGGCTGGCCGGCTCGACCGTGATCCAGGTGACACCGGCCTCCGTGTACTCCGCGAGCAGCGGCTCCACGGCGTCACAGAACGCCGTACTGTCACCGCTGTGCAGCAGGTTCGCTTCGAACGGCACGAACGAGATGTCGATAGCAGGCTTCCCGGCCTCGGATCGTCGCGCGTTCTGGTCCGCGATCATCGTCCGTAGCGTGGCGATATCTTCCAGCGGCGGCGTCCTGGTGATCTTCGCCATCTCGGCCGACTGTCCCATCGGCATCCAGCCGTCCCCGAGTTCGACCGCGCGCCGTCGCGCGGCCGTGCTGTTGCCGCCGATCCAGATCGGCGGGCCATTCGGCTGGGCGGGTGCGGGCAGCGAAATGTGGCCTGGCACACCGAACTCCGGGCCATCGTGTTCGGCGCCCGCCCACGTCGCCCGCATCGCGAGGATGGCTTCGTCGAGAAGTTTGCCGCGTCGCGCGAAATCCGCGCCGAGGGCATCGAATTCCGATTTCAGGTAACCGGCCGCGAGACCGAGCGTCAGTCGGCCGCCGGACAGCAGGTCCAGACTGGCCGCCGATTTCGCACCCAGATAGGGGTTCCGGTATCCGGCGACCATCACATAGGTGATGAGCCGCAGGTCCCGGGTGGCCTCGGCCGCGATGCTCAGCGACACGAACGGATCGAACGCATGGTGCCCGCCGTTGGCGAGCCATTGCTTATCCGGATAGGGATGCTCACTCATGGACAAAGCGTCGAATCCCGCGTCCTCGACGAACTTTGCCACGGCGCCGAGACTGGACTCGCCGATCCAGCGCGGGTAATGCTTGACCGCCCGCATCGGGAACATCAGATTGAACTTCAGATTCATCACATACCTGTCTTCACTCGAGTAGTTTCCTGGCGACAACCACCCGCTGTACCTCGGTCGCCCCCTCCCCCAGACGCTTCACGCGCAAGTCCCGGAACCACCGCTCCAACGGCAGTTCATCGGCCAGGCCGAGCGCGCCGTGAATCTGGATGCACCGATCCACGACCCGGAACGCGACCTCGGTGCCGTACAGCTTCGCGACCGACGCGTCGACCTTCACGTCCTTGCCGAGATCGGCATTCCACGCGGCCTGGTACATCAGCAGCCGAGCCGCGCGCAGCTCGACCTCGCTGTCGACCAGCATCCATTGGATGCCTTGCTTCTCGGCGAGCTTGCCGCCGAATACGTCGCGGTCCTTCGCCCACCGGCAGGCCATATCCAGCGCGGTCTGGGCGATGCCGATCGGTCCGGCCGGATAGATGATCCGGCCGTAGATCAGGAAGTCGCTGGCCAGGGCAAACCCTTTGCCCTCTGCGCCGATCATGTTCTCGGCCGGGATGCGCACATCGTCGAAATGCACTTCGAACGGCGAGAACGAGGCCATCACACCGATCCGGCGGAATGACAGACCCGGGGTGTCCTTCTCGACGATGAAGCAGGAGATGCCACCGCGCCCCTCCCCGGTGCGCGCGTAGACCACACCCCAGTCGGCGCTGTCGGCGTGACTGGTCCACATTTTCGCGCCATTGAGCACGTAGTGGTCACCGTCGCGGGTGGCCTTGAGTTTGATCGCGCGGGCCGGGTCCGACCCGCCCGATGCCTCGCTGATCGCCGTGTAGGCCTTGGTGCCGGTGCCGTCGATGATCGGCCGCGCGTACTTGGCGAACTGCTGGGGCGTCGCCTTGAACATCACGTTCGGCGGGTTTCCACCGAATGCGCCGAGCGCCGGAAAGAATGCGCCCATCCGGCATTTTGCGGCCTCTTCGGCCACCACAACCTGCCCGAGCACGCTCAATCCGGCTCCGCCGAACTCCTCGGGAGTCTGCATGGCCCACAGTCCCAGCCGACGAGCCTTGTCCTGCAACGGGATCAGCTGCTCGCGCGGTAATCCCGTGGCATCGTGCGGCAGGTGCTCCTCCAGCGGATGCACCTCGGTCTCCATGAACCGTCGCACGGTGTCGCGCAGCATCCGGAACTCTTCGGGCAGCTCCCACGCGCCCGTGAGCTGCCCGGCCTCGACACGATCGGAGGTCAGCGATGACATCGGCTGATCAGACCTTCTCGCCCGCACGGTAGGAGCGGGCACTCTCCAGCTGCGGAATGTGGTTGGTCTCGTACTGTTCGATCCAGTCGGCGGGCAGTTTGCCCCATGCCTCGCCGATCCGGAGGCGTTCACCCTCGTGGAGGATCTCCGCCGCGACCACATCGCCGACGAAGATGGTGTTCTCTTCGACGTCCAGGGTGGCGATGACCCGGGCTTCGACGTAACTGTGCGCGTCGAGCAGAATCGGCGCTCCGGTCACTCCGGTCTTGGTGCGCAGCTTCGAGAGTTTGTCGCCGTCGCGACCCGAGCTGCCACCGAGCGTCATCAGGATCTCGAGCGACTTGTCCACCTGCTCGGGAGCGGCACTCAGCAGGTGCATCACGAAGACACCGGAGTTGAGCAGCATCTCATGGGTCTTGTTGTACTTGGTGAGACTTACTGTGGCCCTGGGCAATTCGGGCACGATGCTCGCCGCGCCCGCGGACAGGCTCATGAGTCCGTTGGCGAATCCGCCTTCGATCGTGGTGACCGCGACCGGAAATGGGCGCAGTCCGCCCAGGACCTTGTTTGCCGCAGTGGCGTCGAGTGTCATTGTGGTGATTCCTTTCGGATCGAATGCACGGTTACCTGCTCGCCGGCATCGATGAGTCGAGGTAGTCGAGCAGGCTCGCGGTGAAGACGTTGTTGTCGTCGCCTGCCACCATGTGACCGACTTCGCGGACATCGGTGACCAGCGAGTGCGGTATCAGTTCGCGCATCTCGGCGACCCCTTCATCGGAGACGACGTCGGAGAGTTGGCCACGCACGAGCAGGACGGGACAGGTGATCTGCTGCGCCGCCCGCTTGGCCCGCTCGTAGATCTCCTTGCTGACCGGCATATCGCCGTCGGCGTCCGGCGATCGCAACATCGCGGGATCCCAGTGCCAGTGCCAGCGCCCCTCGCGAAAGCGCAGGTTCTTCTTCAGTCCATCGACCCCGGCCGGACGCTTGCGATGCGGGTTGTAGGCCGCGATCCGCGCCGAGGCTTCCTCGAGCGAGGCGAACCCGTTCGGCGCGCTCATCATGAAGTCACGAACCCGAAGACCGCCGGTGACTTCGACCCGCACCGCGATATCGACCAGTACGATCGCATCGGCCAAACCGGTATCCTCGCCGACCGCGATCAGCGAGACTTTCCCGCCGAGCGACGCACCGACCAACGCGATCGGCAGACCCGGATACTCATGTCGCACATGGGCGACCAGCGCACGGACATCGTCGACGTTCGCGGCGACGCTGTAGTCGCCGCCATGGTGCCAGTCGCTGTCACCGTGGCCGCGCAGATCGATCGCATAGGCCACCCAGCCGGCTTCGGCCAGGAGCGCGCCGGTCCGGTGCCACGAATATCGCGTCTGGCCGCCACCGTGCAGCAACAACACCACGCCCCGACCTTCGCCAACCCGGCCCGGCGTCCATTGGTCCGCTGCCAGGCGCAGGCCGGCGCCGGGCAAGTTCAGCTTCAGGTGCCGCACTGCGACCGTTCCCTTCTATGCCATTGCCAACCGTCCAGGTCTCGGTGCCGCCTGGCTCGACAAAACACCTCAACCATATCTGACAGTATTGTCAATTTCTATCTCGGATCACGCGGGCGCCCCAACATTGATGAGCACCGCTCCCGCCTGCCCGCCACCAGCACACATGGCCGCCACGCCATAGCCACCGCCACGTCGCCGCAGCTCGTGCACCAGAGTGACGATCATCCGCGCACCCGACGCCGCGACCGGGTGACCGAGGCTGCAACCACTTCCCGCCGTGTTGACGATCTCGTCATCAATACCGAGCGTCTTGCATGCTGCCAGGGGCACGGACGCGAAGGCTTCGTTGATCTCCCAGAGCGCGACATCGGAGATCGAGATGCCACCGCGCTTCAGCACTTTCGGGATGACATCCAGTACCGCGAGTCCCGTGTTCGCCGGATCGATCGCGGTCGACGCCCATGCGGTGACCGTGGCCAGCGCCTCGAGGCCCTGTTCGCGCGCCAGCTCGGAGTCGACGACGACGACCGCGGCCGCCGCATCGTTGATGCCGCTGGCCGTGCCCGCGGTGATGGAGAACCCCTCGATTTCCGGGTGCAGCACCTTCAAACCGGCCAGCTTCTCGAGGCTGGTGGCCCGGCGCGGATGCTCGTCGACCGTGAAGTCCACCTGTGAACCGTCGGCCTGCAGTGCCTTCACCGGGACGATCTCGTCATCGAACACACCGGAATCGATCGCCGCGACGGCCCGCTGATGCGAGCGAAACGCCCACGCGTCCATCTCCTCGCGGGTGATCCCCACCTTCTTGGCGGTGTTCCAGCCGACCGTGATCGACATATCCATGTTCGGCGCCTCCGGGCTGTCCGGATGCGTCGGCGGCATCCACTGCTCGGTGAATTCATCGATCGTTCCGGGCGTCCGGAACTGCTGCATCGGACTGGTCGACTGCGAGTTCACGCCGCCGGCGATGATGACCCGCTCGGCCCCCGCGACGATCTGCGCGGCGGCGGTGCCGATCGCGGTCAGGCTGCCTGCGCAATGCCGATTCACCGCTTGCCCAGGAACCTGCGGCATCCCGGCGGTGACCGCCGCATACCGGGCGATATCACCGCCACCGTAGTTCGACTCGGCCAGAATGATGTCATCGACCTGAGCCGGTGCGAGGGTGGATCGGCGCAGGGCTTCCGCTACGACGATCTGCGCGAGTTCCATCGCGGTGGTGTCGCGGAGGGTGCCCTTGAAAGCCGTCCCGATCGGGGTTCGCACGCCCGCGACGATGACAGCTGCTGTCTTGTTCGAATCTGTCATTCCGATTTTCCTTTGGAGTGGATGGGTGGACCGCGTCGTCAGCCGAGGGTGAACGGATCGCGGGTCTGGCCGCTCAGTTCGACCCAGATGGCCTTGGTTTCGGTGAAGTCCTTGACGGCATCGATCCCGTTTTCGCGGCCGATGCCGCTCTCGCCGATGCCGCCGAAGGGCACGCTCGGGGACACCGCGCGATAGGCGTTGACCCACACCGTGCCTGCCCGCAGCGCGGCGGCCACCCGGTGCGCGCGATGAACGTCCTTCGTCCATACCGAACCGGCGAGACCGAACCGAGTCGCATTGGCCGTCGCAATGGCCTCGTCCTCGTCGGTGAAGGTGGCGACAGTCAGCACGGGGCCGAAGATTTCCTCCACGACCACGCTCATCTCCGGCGTCACATCGGTCAGGATGGTCGGTCGCACGAAGTACCCGCCGAGCTCCGGAACCGCCGCGCCGCCGCAGGCGACGGTGGCGCCTTCTGCTCGCGCGATATCGAAGTAGGACAGCACCTTCCGGTATTGCGGCTCATTCGATACCGGCCCCATCTCGGTCCCCGGGTCCTGGGGATCGCCGAGGACTATCCGTTCGGCGCGGTCGACCAGCTTGCGGATCAGCTCTGTTGCCACGCTCTCGTGCACCAGCAGTCGCGAACCGGCCAGACAGGTCTGGCCGGTCGCGGCGAAGATTCCCGCGATGATGCCATTGGCGGCGGCGTCCAGGTCGGCGTCCGGGAACACCAACTGCGCCGACTTCCCGCCCAGTTCGAGGCTGAACCGCGTCATATTCTCGAGCGCGGCCCGACCGACCTTGATGCCGGTCGCGGTCGAACCGGTGAAGGCGATCTTGTCGACCCCCGGATGCGCGGCCAGCGCGGCACCGGTCTCGGGCCCCCAGCCGGTGACCACGTTGACGACACCCGGCGGGAACCCCGCCTCATCGAACAGTCGCACGAAGGCCAGTGTGGAGGCGGGTGTGTAGTCGCTCGGCTTGATCACAAAGGTGCACCCGGCCGCCAGTCCCGCCGCCAGCTTCCAGGCCAGTAGCAGCAGCGGGGAGTTCCATGGCGTGATCGCGGCGACGACCCCGACGGGTTCGTGCCTGGTGTACACGAGATAGTTCGGCTTGTCCGTCGGAATGACCTCGCCCTGCAGCTTGTCGGCCATTCCGGCGTAGTAGTAGTAATACTCGGGCAGCGCCCGCATCTGACCGGCCATCTCGCGCAACAGCTTTCCGCCGTCGCGAACCTCCAGTTCGGCGAGATTGTCGGCCTCGCGGGCGATGACATCGCCGAGTTTCCACAACAGCTTTCCGCGCGCGGTGGCGGTCAACGACCCCCACGGACCGTTGAATGCCGTCCGGGCGGCGTGCACCGCACGATCCACGTCCGCCGTTCCACAGTCGGGCACCCGGGCCCACGCCTGTCCGGTGTAGGGGTCGAGGGATTCGTAGGTTCCGCCCGACTCGGCACCCCCCTCGATACCACCGATGACGAGCGGAAGGCTGACAATTTCATCTGTTCCGGCACTGGTCACAGCACACTCCTGGTTGGTCGGGTTCAGCGAAAGCGCGGAGCTCGCTTGTTGGTTCGGGAGTCGGTGCGCCCGTCGCCGGGGTTACCGATCTGGGTGTAGGACAGGCCGTTTCGCTGCGCGACCGACGGCGTCATCTCCAGCGCTTCCCAGATCGCGCGCACCGTGCCTTGAATGGCTTCCGGGCGGCGGGCCGCGATCTCTTGCGCGAGTTCCTGTGCACGCGCACGCAGTTGGCCGGGCTCGACGACCTCGGTAACGATGCCGACTCGCAGCGCGGTCTCCGCCGTCATCCGCTCATCGCTACCGAGCAACGCCCAGCGCAACACCTCGCCGACCGGGATCCCCCGCGCCAGCATGCCGATCGGTTCCAGCGCCGATACGATCCCGGCGTTCGCGTGTGGATCGAAGAAGGTGGCCTCCGACGAGCAGATCACGATGTCGGATTCGTTGATGAAGTACATCGCGCCACCGGCCGCCATGCCATGGACCGCGCAGATGACCGGCTTCCACACCCGGTGCTGCCGCGGACCGAGCGCGACGCCGGGATCCTCTTGATTCCAGCGGCTCTGGTGCGTCCACCAGGGCCCCTCGCCGAGGTCGATGCCGGTGCAGAAGGCGCGCTCGCCATTGGCGCGCAGCACCGCGACGTGGATGTCGTCGTCATCGCGAACCCGCTGCCACACGTCCACCATCTCGTCGGCCATCGCCTTGTTGAAGCTGTTCAGGCGATCCGGGCGGTTGAGTGTGATGGTCGCGATGTGGTCGGCAACCTCGAACTCGATCGTCGTATAGTGCACGTCAGGCATCTCGATCCGCCGATCTTGCTGTGCTGGTTCGGCATCGGTGGAGAACCTTTTTCGCAGTGCGGGTTTGGCGATCTTGCCGAGTGAGTTCCGCGGCAGTTCCGTCACGATCTCCACCTGCTCCGGGTACTTCCGGATATTGAGCGAGGTACCGCGCAGGTAGCCGCGGATCGAATCGAGCGTGGGCGGCGAGTCAGCGACCTGCGGTACCACCACGGCACACACCCGCTCGCCGGACACGGGGTCGGGCACACCGATGACGCACACATCGGCGATCGCGGGATCCGCGATGAGCGTGTCCTCGACCTCGCGCGCGGAGATGTTCTCCATCTTCCGGACGATGATGTCCTTGATGCGACCGGTCACGGCCAGGCAACCGTCCGCATCGACATACCCCAGATCCCCGCTACGGAAGAACCCGTCGGCGTCGAGCGCGTCGGCGTTCAGCGCGGAATCGACGTAGCCACTGAACAATTGGGGTCCGTAGACCCGGATCTCACCGATCTCGCCGACCTCGGCGACCGTATCGTCGGACCGCACGATCCGGACGAAACCGCCGGGGCCGGGCTTTCCCTCGCAGATCGCGTGCTGTTCGTCGGTATCCGACGGTGAACCCCAGGAGATGTAAGGACATTCGGTCATTCCGTACCCGGAGATGATGCCGACACCGCCGAGCCGGTCGCGCGCTTGTTCATGCTGTTCCCGCGGCCGGGGCGAGCCACCCGCTAGGGTGGCGCGCGACGTCGGGAACAGCGGTGACACACCCCGCTCGCGTGCGATCCGGAGGTACTCGTTGGTGAACGGCAGGCCGGACCCGACCAACGTCACGTCCTCGGCGATGAGCTGGTCGGCGATCTGTTCCGGTACGAACTTCGCGCCGATGATCAGCAGATGCCCGACCAGCAGCGCGTGCAGCAGGTGCGCGACGCCGCCGATGTGGGCGAACGGGGCCAGCGCCGCGCATCGATCTTCCGGGCGCACCGCGACATTGGCGATGAATGTGGCTGCCGCCGCCAGCAACGAGCGGTCGGTGTGCTTGACGCCCTTGGGTACCCCCGTCGTTCCCGAGGTGTAGAAGATCCAGCGCACATCGGGTTCGAATCCGGGCGCGGCTCGCTCCGGCAGCACTATCGGGATGTCGGCCGCCAGATCATCGACCATGACATGCACCGCGGGAACCTGCTCGTCGGGTCCGGCGGCCGAGCCGAACTCCTCGGCCGCGAAGCGCTCGGTGACGATGAGCAATCGGGTCCGCAGCCGACCGGTGATGTGTGCGACCTCATCGGCCCGCAACATCATGATGAGCGGGTTCTGCACCGCCCCGAGCCGGGCCAGCGCCATCGACAACGCCATAGCCTCTACGGTGTTCGGGAGTTGCCAGGAGACGACGTCACCGGCTCCGATCCCGTTGCGGGCCAGCGTGGCGGCCATAGCCGAGACGAGTTCCGCGAACTCGCCGAAGGTGAACCTGCGATTGTTCTCGTCGACAAGGAATTCCGCAGTCGGCGTCGCGTGTGCCCGCTGCGCCACGAGCTCCCCGATCGACTCCGTCGCGGCAGGCAAGAATGCTGCTGTTTCCATCGCTGGTCCTACTCTGCCGCGACTCGAAGATCTTCGGCGATAACGCGTTTGAGAATCTTTCCGGCCGGTCCCAACGGGAACTCGGATCGGTAGACGAAGCGCCGGGGCTGTTTGTACCCGGCCAGCTCGGCCCGGCACAGCTCCCGCAGCTCCACCGTCAGCGTCTCCTCGTCCGAGCCCGCGCGCGCGATCACCACGGCGACGGGCGTCTCACCCCACTCCGGGTCGGGCACACCGACGACGGCGACCAGTTCGACACCGGTGTGGTGGCCGATCACGCGTTCGATCTCGGCCGGATACACGTTGAACCCACCCGAGATGATCATGTCGGTCTTGCGTCCGGTGATATGCAGGAAGCGTTCGGCATCGAGGTATCCGAGATCGCCGGACCACAGACCCGTCGGCCGGAAGGTCTCGGCGGTCTGCTCCGGCCGGTTCCAGTAGCCGATGGCGTTGGCGTCGCTGCGGATAACGATTTCGCCGATCTCGCCGGTGGGTAGCTCGACGCCGTCCTCGCCGACAATGCGGATCGAGCACATCGGTGTCTCCTGGCCGCACGAGGTCAGCACCGAGGTCTTCCCGGCCACCATGTCCCGATGATCGGCCGGTGTGAAAATCGTTGCCTGCCCACCACATTCGGTCAAGCCGTAGCGCTGTTGCAGATCGCAGCCGAGCAGGTCCATCGCCTTCTTCGCCAGACCGGGCGGAACCGGCGCGGACCCATAGCTGATCCGGCGCAGGCTCGACATATCGCGCGGCGGGCCCTCCTCCAGGATGCGCAAGGTGCGCGCCAGCATGGTCGGGATGAACGTCGTGAAGGTCACCTTGCTGCGTTCGATCTCGTCGATCACGGCCTGCGGGTCGAACTTCCGGTGGATCACCATGGTCTGGCCGAGATACATCCACGAGAGCGTGCGCACGCTGCCGCCCGCGGTGAAGAACGGGGTGGTGGCCAGAAAGACATCCGAGCGGTTGCTCTCGGTGACCAGTGTGGTGTCGATCGCCTGAGCCAGCAGGTTGCGATGGGTGTTCACCACCCCTTTGGAGCGGCCGGTGGTGCCACTCGTGTACAGGATGTTCAGGATGTCGTCCGGCCGGAGGTCGGCCGGGGTGGGATCGGTGGTCGCGCCCGACACGAGCGCGGTCTCGTAGTCGGTGCCGAGACCCTGCGCCCGGCCGTCCGGCCGAATTTCCAGCACCGCGTGCAGCGTGGCGAGCTCGCCGCCGAACCGTTCGGCCTGATCACCGTGAACTACCGCTGCCCGAGCAGCACAATCGTCGCGCAGATAGGCGAGTTCGTCCGGGGCCAGGCGGATATTGACCGGTACGACGACCATGCCCGCCTTGGCGACGGCGAACATGATCTCCGGCCATTCGGCACAGTTCCTGGCGATGACCAGCACGCGGTCACCTTTGACCAAGCCCTGTGCGCCAAGGTAATTCGCGAGCCGCCGGGCTCGCTCATCGACCTGCGCCCAGGTGCGCACGCAGTCGGACTCGACGACGGCCGGTTTGTCCGGGTACCGTCGCGCGTTGTTGGTGGGGATATCGCCTACGAGCACTGTTCCTCGCAATGTTGTCGTGAAAAAACATTTCGGTTCGGGCTGTCGAGCCGAGCCGCTAGATGAGAAACGCCAGGGTCTCGAGGGGACCGCCCGCGTTGACCAGGTGCACGGTTTTGGCAACCAGTCGCAGACCGTCCTCGGTCCGCCGGATCCGGTGGATGACGCGCCCGGCCCAGACGCGCTGGCTGTAGCGGTACTCGAAGAGCGCGAAGTTGGACCCGACCGTCACGACACCGTCGGCCGATTCGTCCGAGACCTCCATGTTGCTCAACATCCGGCGCATGACCGATGGCGGCGTCTGCGAGTGCCGATTGCCGGTATTGAGTTGCGCCACCCGGCTTTTGATCCGGCGCCGGTTGTCGTAGATGTAGGCGAGGTTGACCTTCGGATCGTCCTCGGGGCTCATCGGGACCCAGTAGAGCGCGTCATCGGCCCACAGGGTCTCCCACTCGGAGTACCTGGCCTCATCGGCGAGTCGCGCCTCGAGGTAGAGGAATGCCTCGATGTCGGGACTCGGTACGGGCAGAGACTCGGGTGTAGCGATCGCGTTCTCGGTGGTGGTCATGTCCTACAACTCCTGTCCGACGACGCTGGCCCACTGCCGGTAGAAACCGCGCTGTGGGGTCTCGGCGCTCTTGTCGCTGTTGACGATTCCGGTCTCGTCGGTCACGTCGGTTTCGATGCCGCGGGCCAGGCGCAGCCAGTCGGGCTTGTGCGCGGCGAGGCCGGCCTGGTTGCGCATCCCGATCTCACCGTCGTCGGCGATCAGGAAGCCCGAGGGCCCCATCGCACCCTCCGCGCGCCGGAGCATGCGCTGGTTCATCTCGTCCTGGCCGGGGAACAGCGCCGCCGTCGTGTACGCGATCGTCTCGTCGGGCGCGATCGGTTCGACATACATGATGTTCATTTCGGCGAGGAACAGATTCGGCCAGATCAGCGTGTGCGGCGGTCCGACAACGAGGCTTTCGTGGACCTTCTCCGGTCCGTGGGCGGCCTCCATCGACTCGATGTACTTCGCCAGCTTGGCGCGCGGAGTCCGCCCGTACCAGACGAACTCCTCGTCGAGCTTGCGGTACTCGGCCGAGTAATCGATCTCCGAGTGGCCGCCGCCCATATCGCGCACCACGACGTCGACCTTGGTCGGAATATGGGAGACTTTCGCCGGGCGGATCGCGTCGTAGACCGACGCGTGGGTGAACAAGGCGTGGTAGCCGTCGACGTTGTTCTCCACCACCATCTTCCAGTTCGCCCGATGGTGGTGCTTCATCCAGTTGGCCCGCAGATCGATGGTGCCGGTCGGCGACAGCGCGAGCAGACGGTCGATGGCGGTGGTCGCCCGGCCGAGGTGCTCGGTGAGCGAAATCCCTTCGGCCGCAAGAGAAGCAAAGATGAATCCGCGGTAGCTCTCCACCCGTGGCGCTTCGGCGAGAGCCAGCTCGGACCGGACCTTTTGGAATGTCTCGCCGTATCCCTCACGCATCGGGACCGCACTCAGCGCTCCGGTGTTACTGAACGTCCACCCGTGATAGGGGCAGCGGAAAGACGACGCATTTCCCTTCTCCGCGTTGCAGAGCTTGTTCGCGCGATGGGTGCATCGGTTGAGCAGCACCCGGATCTCACCGTCACGGCCTTGTACGACAACGACCGGGTCGCTCCCAATCCGGCGAGTCAGGTAGTCACCCGGCTCACTGACCTCGCTCTCGTGTGCCACATAGACCCATCCGCGCCGGAAGATCGTGTCCAGCTCACGCTGAAAGATCTCGGGCGAGGTGTAGACGGATCCGTGCACCCGGTCCTCGTGCACGATCTGCGAGACATCGAATTCCTCCGACGCCACGGGCGGCGGTTCGAGTGTGGTCATGGGTGTTCCTCCGAAATACTTTGGGCGGTAGATTCTTTGGTGGGCCGAGAGGGCAGGCGCACCAGGCAGGCAGCGGGGATGGCTACTCCGCCGAGACTGCGGAACCCGATCGTGACCTGGTCACCGATGTGGAATACGGCTTCGGTTCGGTCCCGCGAGGTCATGATCAGTCGATGACCACTGGTCAGCTCGACATCGAGGATGGGATAGGGAGCACCGGTTCGGACCAACCCGGGTTCCAGCCTGTGCATCATCGTGGCGGAGTGCACGGTGCCCGTGGATTCGACAGTGCGCCACAGGGTTCGAACCGATCCACAGTTGTCGCACACATGCTGGTCCAGATCGATGGGAGATTCGCAGTCCGCGCAGAACGGCAGGTCGAGCCGGTCGGCGGCGGCGGCGGAATACAGCGGCGCGAGTGTGTCATCGGCCGCGTCCGGGGCAAGGCCCGCGTCCAGTAGCCAGTCCACGTCGAGTGCCGTCGTCATGCCGCACGCTCCAGGATCATGGCCGCGTGGTGATCCACTCGGCCGCCGATGCCGCCGACGAGCGCCGTCGCGGCATCGGGCACCTGGCGTTCGCCACCCGCGCCGCGCAGTTGGACGATCGCCTCGGCGAGCGGCGTCATGCCCTGTAGGTAGAACCCGGACAACTGTCCCCCACCGGTATTGGTCGGCAGCGGCCCATCCGGACCGAGGCCGCCACCGGCGACGAACTCCGGCACGGTCTGCGATCCGGTGAGCCCATATTCGTCCAGAAGCATCAGGGTGACCACGGAGAACGGGTCGTACAGCTGCACCATGTCGAGGTCGCGACGCGACATCCCCGCCTGTTCGAGCGCGTCGTCGACCGCGCGCCGTCCGCCGCCGAACCAGGACTCGCCGCCGGCTCGCCGATGCCGCACGGGGTGGTCGCGACCGGTGCCGCGGATATTCAGCCGAACCGAATGTCCCACGGCGGGATCGCCGCTCACGATCACCGCCACCGCTCCATTGACGGGCCGGGCGCAATCCAGGCGGCGCAGCGGATCGGAAACCATCGGACTGTCGTAGTAACCCTGCTCGTCCAGGGGCGCACGCACGACCGCCGCCGGGTTTCCCCGCGCCCAGCGCCGGGCGGTGGTCACGACGGTGCACAGGTCGGCCTCGGATCCACCGGTCGTATGCAGCCAGCGCCGGGCAAGCAGCGCATAGGTCGGCACCGACCCGAGCACACCCGACGCGCGCTCCAGACCGCGTGTTCCCGCATTGCCGCCACTGTGCGCGTACGTCGACCCGGAGCCCTTACCGGCAACCAGTGGCGCGTCCGCGAAGACACACAGCACGGTCCGCGCGGCACCTGTCTCGATGGCAAGCTGCGCGCGCTGAACCATGGCAATCGTCGTGGCGCCCTTGATCTCGATGTGTTCGAGCAGCCGCAGGTCGGAGAATCCCCCTTGCGCCGCGAAGCCGACACCCAAACGGTCCGGGCGGACGCCTTGCGAGGAACCGACCAGCAAGCCATCGATATCTCGATGCTCGATACCGGCGTCTGCCAGCGCTGCTCGCGCGGCTTCAACCGCCAGTTGCAGCGGTGTCCGACCGGGGCGCAGGGACATCTCGGTCATCCCCATGCCGACGATCGCCACCCGGTTCGGCCTCGAAGCGCCGATCCCGGCGATCACCGCGGCTCCTCCGTTCGCACGGGCTCCGCAGGCCGCTGCCGCCGTTCGTCGCGATAGTTGCCGACACGCAACCAGTCATCTCGGTCCTCGCCGGTGGCAAGACAGAAACAGGCCAGCTCCAGTGGGGAGAGAAAGATGCGGTCGTTGCTGTCGAGATCCTCCACCAGAAGTCGCGGCCCGTTGCCACTCGTGTCCAAGGAGATCCGGACAGCGGCGAACTCGTTGGCCAACAGGGCCAACTCCCGCCGCTTGACGACGTGGTTTTCCTCTGCTCCAGACATGTTCCTCGATAACCCGATCGTTGCTGATCCGACACCGGGCCGGTGACGGAGAGATCCGCCTCCCTCGCTCGGCGGCCCCTTTTCAGTATTAGCGTATACGACTGTCAGAAACAATAGGCTGTAGCCCGTTGCCCTCATCGTGTATTCTTCACAACCACCCAGGTCAGAGCCATTGATCTGGACCTTATAAAGATGAACGCGATGGACAGATCGGACCGACATCGAGGCCATCTCGATGAGTAGATCGCACCTGAATACCGCACATAGCCATGGAGGGCGCATGACGGAGACGACGACTCTTGCCAGCACGGACGACTACCGGAGCATCTGGGGCTACCTGCGCGAACTCGACTTCCGGCAGACCTTCGTCGACATCGACGGCGTGCGCACCCGAGTGGCCGAGGCGGGCTCGCCCGACAAGCCGCACGTGATCCTGCTGCACGGCACCGGCGGGCACTGGGAAACGTTCGCGCCCAACCTGTCCGCGCTCAGCTCGCAGTACCACTGCGTCGCCATCGACATGGTCGGCAACGGCTTCTCCGACAAGCCCGACTACGACTACGAGGTCGCGGTCTACGTACGGCAGGTTCTCGGCGTCATGGACCACTTCGGCATGTCCAAGACCCACCTCGTCGCCATGTCGCTCGGCGCCTGGGTGGCCGCGGCAACCGCGGTTGCCCATCCCGATCGCGTCGGCAAGTTGATCCTCATGTCACCGGCCGGCATGGAGGCCTCGGTGTCCAACATGGCGCGGATCCGCGCCGAGCGCACGCAGGCGGTGAACGATCCGAGCTGGGCGTCGATCCACAAGGTGTTCGAGCACCTGATCGCCGACGAGAACAACCGCATCCCGGACCTGATCGCGTTGCGCCAGGCGATCTACCGGCGCACCGATACCCGCGAGACCATCAACCACCTGCTGATCCTGCAGGATCCCGCGGCCCGCGACCGCAACCTGATTCCGGCGGCGCAGTGGACCACGATCGCGGCGCCGACCATGATTGTCGCCTCCGGCGCGGACCACGGCGTCTACCAGGAGACGGCACGAACCATCGCCCGCCTGATTCCCGACTCCGAGGTTTTCGAGATGCCCGAGGTCCGGCACTGGCCGCACTTCGAGGACGCGCCGAGCTTCAATCGGGCCGCGCTGCAATTCCTCGGGAAGTGAGCGATCGAGATGCTTGACTCCACCACCATCGACGATCTCGCCCGGCGGCTGCACGAGGCCGAACGCACACGCGTGCCGATTCGCCAACCGTCCCTCGATCATCCGGAGATGTCGATCGAGGATGCCTACGCAGTCCAACGAGTTCTCGTGGACCTCAAGGTCGCCGAAGGCCGGGTGATCCGCGGCCGGAAGATCGGCCTGACCTCGAAGGTCATGCAGCGTGCCGTATCCATCTCCGAGCCCGACTACGGCGTGCTCTTCGACGACATGTTCTTCGAGGACGGCGGTGTCGTGCCCGCGGGCCGGTTCATCCGGCCACGCATCGAGGTCGAGCTGGCGTTCATTCTCGGACAGGATCTGTCCCAGAATGACGTCACGCTCTACGACGTACTGCGGGCAACGGAGTTCGTCACCCCGGCGCTCGAGATCCTCGACGCGCGAGTGCAGATGACCGATCCCGACACCGGGCACCGGCGCACCATCGTGGACACCATCGCCGATAATGCCGCCGACGCGGGCATCGTGCTCGGCGGCCGCGTGGTCCGCCCCCTCGATACGGACCTGCGCTGGATCGCCGCGCTGTTGCTGCGCAACGGCACGATCGAGGAATCCGGAGTCGCCGCGGCGGTGCTCAACCACCCCGGCAACGGCGTGGCTTGGCTGGCGAATCGCCTTGCGCCGTATGGTGTCTGGCTGCGGGCAGGCGATGTCGTCCTATCGGGCTCGTTCACCACGCCGGTGTTCGCCGAACCCGGTGACACCTTCGTCGCGGACTACGGACCGCTCGGGACCGTCTCGTGCTCGTTCGAAAGGCCACAACCGTGACGGCCGGCAATCGATGGCGCGATGCCCTGCACTCCGGTCGACCACAGATCGGCATGTGGGTCGCCGGCGCCAACCCGTACTCGGCCGAAATCTGCGCGGGCGCCGGACTCGACTGGCTGCTGATCGACCAGGAGCACGCGCCCAACGATCTGCGGTCCACGCTCGCCCAGCTCCAGGCGGTCGCAACCTATCCGGTCGAGGCACTGGTCCGTCCGCCATCGGCCGACCCCGCCGTCATCAAGCAACTCCTCGATATCGGCGTCACGAACCTGGTCGTGCCGATGATCGAATCGGCGGCCGAGGCGAGCGCGGTCGTCGCGGCCACCCGCTACCCGCCCGCGGGGATCCGCGGCGTCGGAAGCGCACTGGCCCGCGCCTCCCGCTGGAACCGCGTTTCTGACTATCTCATCACCGCGAATGAGTCGATGACGGTGACGGTTCAGATCGAGTCCGTGCAGGGCATCGCCGAACTGGCGAAGATAGCCTCGGTCGACGGCATTGATGCGATCTTCATCGGGCCCGCCGATCTCGCGGCGTCGATGGGGCACCTCGGCAAACCCGAGTCTCCCGAAGTAGTCGCCACGATCGAAGCGGCGCTGCACACCATTCGCGTTAGTGGCGTCGCGGCAGGCGTCAACGCGTTCAATCCAGCTATCGCGCGGCGATATATGGCAGCCGGTGCGGCATTCGTGCTGGTCGGGGCCGACGTGACTCTACTCGCGCGTGGCGCCGAGATGCTGGCGCAAGAGTATGGATGTGGCGCATAGCAGGCCGCAATCAGTGTTACATCTGACGGTTGTGTCACTTATACTCAGGCTGCAGGCGCGTACATTCCGAGGAAAGGTCTACCGATGGATTTGGACTTCACGAAGGAACAGTGGGAGTTCCGCGAGGAGGTCCGCGCCTGGCTGCGCGAGAACAAGCCCTCGGAGCCGCGGCCCCGTGATCACGCAGGTATCCGCGAATACGACATGGCCTGGCAGCGCACCCAGTGGAAGGGTGGCTGGGCCGGAATCGCCTGGCCCAAGGAATACGGTGGCGGCGGGCTGACCCTGTTGCAGCAGCTCATCTGGTATGAGGAGTATGCGGCCGCGGGATTCCCGGGCATCGACGCCAACTTCGTCGGGCTCAGTCACGCGGGACCCACCTTGATCACTCGCGCCGACCAGGCACAGAAGGAATTCCACCTGCCCCGGATTCTGCAGGGCGAGGTCGTGTGGTGCCAGGGCTTCTCCGAGCCCGAAGCGGGCTCGGACCTGGCCGCGCTGCGGACCAAGGCGGTGCTGGACGGCGACGAGTTCGTAATTTCCGGACAGAAGATCTGGACCAGCTTCGCGGACTGCGCGGACTACCAGGAGTTGCTCGTGCGGACCGACAACTCCGGGTCGAAACACCAGGGAATCACCTGGCTGATCTGTGATATGCGCAGCCCGGGCATCGATATCCGCGCCATCGAAACGATCGAAGGCGGCGCCGAATTCTGCGAGGTGTTCTACGACGACGTCCGGATCCCGGTCTCGAATGTCGTCGGCACGGTGGGTGCGGGCTGGAGCGTCGCCATGTCGACGCTGTCCTTCGAACGCGGAACCGCCTTCACCGCCAATCAGGTTCGTCTCACCAAGGTGGTCGAGGATCTGATCGACTTCGCCCGTGACCATGTCGGACCAGATGGCAAACGACCCGCCATCCTCGATGAGGAGATCGCGCGCCGGCTCGCCCGCGCCCGAGCGTCGGTCACCTCCTTGCGTGCGATGACCTACGCGGGCATCTGCCGCAGCATGCAGACCGAAACACCCGGTCCGAAGGGATCGATGCTCAAGCTGTTCTACGGCGATCTGGCCAAGGAAGTCGGCGCGCTCGCGATGGACATCGTCGGCACGGATGCACTGCGGCGCACGTCCCGGTGGGATCCGGACGGATGGGTCGGCAACTACTTCTACTCGTTCTCGCAGGCCATCGGCGGCGGCACGTCCGAGATCCAGCGCAACATCATCGGCGAGCGCGTCCTCGGCCTGCCGCGATGACAGAAAGCAGCACATCATGAACCTCCTACCCTCCGACGACCAACTCGAACTCGTCGCCGCCGCAGCGGAATTCGTTCGCGCGCGGATGCCCATCGAGGACATCCGCCGACGCGCGAGCGACGAGTCGTCGGTCGACCCGGCCGTCTGGAGAGAAGGCGCCGAACTGGGGTTACTGACCCTCGGGCTCGCCGAGGAATACGGTGGCGCGGGCCAGCCCTTCGACGACGAGGCCCTGCTCTTCGTCGAACTCGGCAGGCAGCTGGCCACCGGACCTTTCCTGGCCGCCACACTGGGTGCGCGCGTTGCCGCGCACTGCGGCGACAGCGAGTTGTCCGGACGGATCGGCGACGGATCAGCCGTAGTCGGATTGGCCGAACTGCGCGGCGACGGGTCGGCCGGGGCAGACGGATTCAACGGGACCTTCGATCTCATCGACGCCGCAGGCTGCAGCTACCTACTGCTGATCACCAGGCAGGGCGCCGCGCTCGTGGCGGCAAGCGAGTTCGCCGACGTGGCCGACCTCGACTCCGTCGACCCCGCCACCCGGCTGGCCACCGCGACTGTCACCGCGGGGGCGGTAGTGCACTGGCTGCCGGACAGTGCCGATTCGATCTGGCTACGCGCAGTCCTGCTGTCGGCGGCATTCCTTGCCGGAATCGCGGACGGAGCAACCCAACTGGCGACCGAACACGCGAAGACGCGAGTTCAGTTCGGCAGTCCGATCGGCGTGCACCAGGCGATCAAGCACGCGTGCTCCGACATGGCAGTGCGCACCGAATCGGCGTTCGCCCAAGTATGTTTCGCCGCGGTGTGCCTGGCCTCGGCCCGGCCGAACACCCTGGCGCAAGTGCTGGCGGCCAGAGCCGTCGCCGCGAGCGCGGCGGTGGACAATGGGGCAGCCTGCATCCACGTACACGGCGGAATGGGCTACACCTACGAACACAACGCACACCTCTATCTCAAACGTGCGCACGTCTACAAACACCTGATCGCCGAGCCATCCGAGGTGCTCGCCGAACTGCTCAGCCAGGACGTCGCCGCATGAGTCGCAAGGTTGCCATCGCCGGTGTCGCGCTGTCCGACGTGGGCCGGGTAGACGACAAGAACGCGTATGAGCTGATGGCCCAGGCAAGTCGACGCGCGCTCGCCGATGCCGGGCTGACCCCGCAGGACATCGACGGCCTCGGCTCGACCAGCCAGGGCATGCTGCCACCCACCGACGTCGGCGAGTATCTCGGTCTGCGGCCGAGGTGGATCGACTCGACCTCGGTAGGTGGCGCCTCCTGGGAGGTGATGGTTTCGCATGCGGCCGACGCGATCTCGGCGGGGCATGCCGATGTCGTGCTGCTCACCTACGGCTCCACCGCGCGCGCCGACCTCCGTAAGGGACTACGGACCGCGAATATCAATTGGGGCTCCCGCGGACCGTTGCAGTGGGACGCGCCCTACGGCCACACACTGGTATCCAAATACGCGATGGCGGCCCGGCGGCACATGTATCAGTACGGCACCACCATCGAGCAGCTCGCCGAGGTCGCCGTATCCGCGCGGTTCAACGCAACCGACAACCCGGAGGCGTACTACCGCGACGCCATCACCATCGACGATGTGCTGTCCGGGCCGATGATCGCGGACCCGTTCACCAAGCTGCACTGCTGTATTCGCTCGGACGGCGGCGCCGCCGCGATCCTCGTCGCCGAGGACCGGGTCGCCGATCTGAAGTCGGATCCGGTCTGGATCCTCGGCTCGGCGGAGGCCACGTCGCACATGCTGACGAGTCAGTGGGACGACATGACCATCGGCCCCGCCGCAGTCAGCGGCCCGCTGGCCTTCCAGCGGGCCGGGCTGGCACCGGCCGACGTCGATGTCGCCGAACTGTACGACGCCTTCACCTACATGCTGCTGCTGACGCTCGAGGATCTCGGCTTCTGCGGCAAGGGCGAAGGCGGGGCGTTCGTCGAGAGCGGCGCGCTCCGGTTGGGTGGCGCGCTGCCGACCAACACCGACGGTGGTGGGCTGTCCGCATGCCACCCGGGGCAGCGCGGGCTGTTCCTGCTCGTCGAGGCGGTTCGCCAGCTCCGCGGCGAGTCCGGTCCCCGTCAGGTGCCGGACGCCAAGGTTGCCTGCGTCAGCGGCACCGGCGGGTGGTTCTGCTCCAGCGGAACAGTTTTGCTGGGAGCGGAGCAGCCATGACCGCGATCCGGGTGAGTGCCCCGCTTCGAGCCGGCGCGTACGCCAACACCGCCGAGCTACTGGAAGCCGCAGCGACCGCACACGGCTCCAGGGATGCCTATGTCGAAGCCGACGGCACCCGTATCAGCTTCGCCGACTGGATCGCCCGCGCGCATGCGGTCGCCGCACAGCTGACATCGGTCGGTGTCGGCACCGGCGATGTGGTCGCGTTGATGCTGCCATCCTGCATCGACTACGCGGTGTGCTACGCCGCCGCGGCGATGCTCGGCGCCATCACCACCGGGCTGAATCCACGGCTCGGCCCTCGCGAAATCGCTGCGGTGCTGGACCAGGCCGCCCCGGTCCTGGTCATCCGTGACACCGGAAACGACCAGTTGCCGCCGGTCCCGGCGGGACTGACCGAACTCGCCAGGTCCGATCTGGCGACCGGCCGCGCCGATGCCGACAGCCTCTCGGCGCAAACGATCCAGCGCAAGTTCCCAGTGTCGATCGTATTCACCAGTGGCACAACCGGTTTGCCGAAGGGCGCCTGGTTCGACGCGGACAATCTCGCCGCGTCGGCGGCGGCCGCGGGAGTCATGAGCGCGCCGTATGACCGGCGGCTGACCTCGACCCCGTTCGCCCATGTCGGCTACATGTCCAAGCTCTGGGACCAATTGGTTTGGGGCACAACGATAGTGATCTCCCCGGCACCTTGGACCGCGGCCGGGATGTTCGATGTCTTACGCGCCGAACGAATCACGGTCGCGGGTGCGGTGCCGACGCAGTGGGCCAAACTGCTGGATCTGCCCGGCGTCACACCCGAAGCACTCCCCTGCTTACGGATCGGCGTCGTCGCGACCGCACCCGCATCGCCCGCGCTGGTCGCGCAGACTGCCGAGCGCCTCGGCGTCGCCCTGGTGGTGCGGTATGCGATGACCGAATCACCGACAATCTGCGGAACCGAGCCCGACGATCCCCCGGAGGTCCAGTACCGGACCGTGGGTCGCCCCCAGGCCGGCGTCGACGTCAGAATCACCGACGACACCGGATTGTCGGTGCCCACTGGAGAAGTCGGGCGGGTACGCATCAAGGGTGGCTGTGTCATGCGCGGCTATTGGCAGAACCAGCCGTTGACCGACTCGGCTTTCGACGCCGAGGGATATCTGGTCAGCGGCGATCTCGGCAAATTCGACACCGACGGAAACCTCGTGCTGGTCGGCCGCTCCGGTGACATGTACATCAGGGGCGGATTCAACATCCACCCGGTCGAGGTCGAGCAGGTGCTGGCCGAGCACCCCCGCGTGCGCAACGCCGCCGTCGTCGGACATCCTGCCGACGTGATCGGCGAGATCGGCGTCGCGTTCGTCGTCCCCGACGACCCAGCCGACCCGATTTCGCTACCAGCACTTCGGGATTGGGCGAAAGCCCACCTGTCCGACTACAAGGCCCCCGACCACTTGATCGTGCTCGACGAATTGCCGCTGACCGCGATGTCCAAAATCGACCGGAATCGGCTGCGGCACTTGGCCGCCGACAATCCGCCCCCGCCCAGAAAGGCGCAATCATGAGCGCTCCGCGACAGATCCACATCGAGCTAGAACAGTGCGAGGGGCACGGGCTCTGTGCGGCAACAGCTCCCGGCATTTATGACTTGGATGACGACGGCTTCGCCCTGAGGCAAGACTTCGAAGTATCGAGCGAACTCGTCAGCGACGCTGAGGCGGGCATCGGCGCCTGCCCGATGAGCGCCATCCGGTGGGCTTCTTGAGGCGCCGGTCAAATCTCAAAGGCGCAGGTTAGGGGCTAATTGCACTGTCGGCGGAAGCTGCGAATGAGATACCCGGCGCTCCCGCAGTCCAATCAAGGTGCCCAGGTCAGATGCGAGTTCGATAGCGCCACCGGGTTCTTCGCTGCAGTAGCCGAGGACGCGGCCCTCGACCAAATCCAGCTCTTCCGTGGTCGGCATTTCCGCCCAACCGTATCCACGTAGGCGAACCGGCCTGAAACGGGTTTTTACGCTACATCCACCGCGACCAGTCCGGTGGCTGACTCACGGAAAGCCGAACAGGGCCAGGAGGAGCATCCTCCAAAATTCGCCGATGGACGAGCGAACGCCGAAGATTCGCGGTAGCCGCATATGTTTCGGCAATCCGCTCCCACAGGTCCGGCTGAGCATCAAACGGTGCCATAGGCTTCAGGTCGCCCTTGCCGATGGCCTTCGTCTTGAACTCGATGGTGTAGTGCAGCGGCTTTTTCTTGCTCTCGTGGATGCCGAGCTGCACCAGACGCCACTCGATCAACAGATCCAGGACCTTCCAGGCAGCGCCAAATATAAGCGCACTTATGGCCTCGAAGCCGATGGCTCCCGTGGATCTTGCGCAATTCATACAGTCTGCGAATCTAGATAATCTATACTCTCAAGTGAGCAAGCCCACATGCGGTGAGGTGTAGGTACCGAGGCTCGAGGAAACCGTGATGGAGCACAAGATGAACGACGAAGTCGTGGCAAGGATGCTGCCACCGGCAGGCAAAGAAGCACTGGCGAAGCAGACCTTCGCCTTGCTCCTGGCGTGTGTCGGCGGAATCGCCGCACTTTTCCTCGTGGTCTATCTCCTCACCGTTACGTGATCCAGTCATCTCTGTCGAAGAAGGCCCAACATCCATGAACAACACATTCGGCCGGCCCCACCGGTGGCACCAGACGACGACCCTGGCGCGTGCGCTCGGTCAGGTCGCACTCGCATTGTCACCGTGGGCACCGGGGCCCAAGCCGCACGCCGCCAAAGACGTCACGCCGAAATGGATCACGTCGGTCTTCGCCGATCGTGCGCCAGGAGCCATCGCCGAGGACGTTCGAGACGTCGGCGGCACCACTGGTACGACCGACCGTCGCCGGGTCCGGGTCGGCTGGAATACGGCGGGGCGCGATGCCGGACTACCGGATTCACTGTTCGTGAAGTCCACCCCGCTGAGCGGCAAGAATCGCACCATGGTCGCCGCGCTCGACATGGCCGTCAACGAAGTGAAGTTCTATCTGACGGCCCGCCCCACCCTGCCCGACGGCGTGGCACCGACCGCATTCGCGGCACATGCCGGCCATGGAGCACGCCACCTACTCCTCTTACAAGACCTCGTCGCGGACGGCCACACCACCTACGCCATGGCCGATGACTGCACGCTCGAACACGCCGAAGGCCTCATGGTCGCCCTCGGTTCCTTGCATGCCACCTTCTGGGAGAGCCCTCGCTTCGCCACAGACCTTGCCTATGCGGTCACGCAGAGCAGACGCCCCGGATTCGGCCTGATGCTGGGACAGTTCCGCAAGATGCGCAAGACACTGATGCGATCCGGTGAGTATGAACTTCCGGGCGCCGTGCACCGGATGGCCGAGTTCGTCAACGAACACGACTGGCAGCTGCACGCGCGCTGGGAAGACGGTCCGCTCACACTGATCCACGGCGACTCCCATCTCGGCAATACCTTCCGGCTGGCCGACGGCCGGGCGGGTCTGCTCGATTGGCAGGTCGTCGGCAGGGCACCCGGCATGCGAGAGGTGTCGTATTTCCTCACCCACTCGCTAGGGACGGAGCTGCGCCGTCAGCACGAGAAGGACCTGCTGCGCCGCTATTTGGAGACCTTGAACGAACAGGGAGTGCCCGACGCCCCGACCTTCGATCAGGCATGGGACGACTATCGGTATTTCGCCTTCGACGCCTGGGACTCGGCCGCTATCTGCACCGTATGGCCGGGCCTCCAAAATCCCGCCAATGTCGACGCTGCCTTCCGGCGCGCGAACGCCACCATCGAGGATCTCGAAGTCGACAAAGCCCTCCGCGCGGCACTCGGCTGAGATCGCTTCCGCGTTGTGCCGCAGCAGGGTCAACGCGGACAGAGCCGACGATCGCTCGAATCTAGATGAACTGTCGCCCAGCGGCGACAAGCCGGGAGAACCGCCGATGCTTCTGCATGCCAGCCCGCCCACACCCCCCGCCCTTCTCGCGCCGAGCGGCACCTGGTTCTTCGACTGGGTGATACCGGTGGCCGGGGGGCTGATCCTGCTGGCCGCCGTGCTCGACGTGATCCGGCGACGGCGGCTGACCTGGGGTTTTCTATTTTTGGTCAATAGCATGCTGGTCTACTGGATGGAGACGGTCGGCGACTGGGGCCAGCAGCTCGTCTACAGTCCGGTCTTCAGACAGCACCATCTGCTCGACTGGCTGCCGTTGAAGACGCCCAACGATCCGATGTTCATGCCGTTCGCGTACGCGGTCTACTGGACCGTGCACGCACTGGTGGTGCTCGCCCTCGGCCAGATGCTGGTCGAACGTCTCGGCTGGAGCCTGTTGAAGTCGATGGCGGTGCTGGCCCTGCCGGTCAACTATGTCTGGGACATCTTCGTCGAGGGCATCGCCGCACGGATGGGCTGGTGGACCTACGATCCCGGATTCGGTCCCGTGCTCCGGTTCGCGGAAGGGGGCCAAGTCACCCTGCTGTGGACGGTGGGCTTGATGACGTTCTGGCCCAACCTCATCGCCTACTGGGCGGGCAAGCCCCCAGTCCGCACGCTCAACCACTTCGAACGCTTCTTCCGGCTCGACCGCTTCACGCGACCGAAACCCGCGGCGGCCACCCCTGATTCGACCGGACCGGGCCAGAGCGACCGAGGCCTGGTGGCCCTCGCCGCACAACGCAGCACACGGATCGGCAAACGGGAACAACACGACGCCCTGCTCGAGTACGAAATAACGATCCCGCGATGGAAATTCGAGGCGGCCAGGTTCGGCGCCTGGTTCGTCGTCTTCCAGGTCAGCTTCTTCGTGCTACTGATCGTTCCGCTGGTCGCGATGCACATGCTGACCGGACACGACAGCATCTACGTCCCCTGAGGTGTGAGAGGTCGCGCGTTCCTCCCCGCCGACGGCGGGCTTCATCGACCACCATCTCGGCACGTACCCGGTACTCGCCGTCCTACCCGCCGAACCGCAGGCCGGCCGCGCGAGTGCCGAATACGTCCGTTCCCAGGACGACACCGAGTTTGTCCGCGTCCCAACGCTTTCCATTGCTCGACACCGTGGCAACCGGAGTCCAGCCGCGCATCAGCTGAATCGTCTCACCCATTGCTCGGACGACCTGACCGCTGACATGACCGGCTTCGGGGCTGGCCAGCCACGCGACAACCGGGGAGCCCAGGGACGGGTCCTTCGGGTCGAACTCCTCGTCGGCGCGCTCGCCGGGCTCGATCGGCGCGGCCGCGCCTGCCATGGTCGCAGACATGCGGGTGCGCCCGCCCGGGCTGATGGCATTCACGGTCACACCGATGGATGCGAGTTCGAGGCTCAGCGTTTGGGTCAATCCGACGATGGCCGCCTTCGCGGCGCTGTAGTTCGTCTGTCCGAAGTGACCCTGCAGGCCCGCACCGGAGGTCGTATTGATGATGCGGCCGTACACCTTCGCACCCGTTGCCTTCGATTCGTCCCGCCACTTCCTGGCCGCCGCCCGGCTCGTCAGCCAAGTGCCGCGGACGTGCACTCGCATCACCAGGTCGAAATCGTCGGCGCTCATGTTCCAGACCGCCCGGTCGCGGACAATGCCCGCATTATTGACAACGATGTCGAGCCGGCCGAGCTGGGAATACGCTCGCTCGACCAGCAGATCGACCTGCTCTTCATCGCCGACATCACTGAAATCCGAGATCGCCTTACCACCGCGGTCCTCGATGATGCGCACCACCTCATCAGCGACCTTGCCGGTCCCCTCGCCCTCGATCGAGGTGCCAAGGTCGTTGACGATCACCGTCGCGCCATGCTTGGCCAGTTCGAGCGCGTGTCCACGCCCGATCCCGTGCCCAGCGCCTGTCACAAGTGCGACTTTTCCGTCGAGCAATCCGCTCATGTCTAGCGATCCTCCTCAGAATCGGTATGTGCTGCCGTCACGACTCGATCGGCGTGAAGACGACCGCATAGGTCTGGTCGACGATTTCCCGGAATGCGGCCCGCACGGGCATTCCGACCCGCACCTGGTCAGGTTCGATGCCGTCGATATTGGTGACAACGCGAGGTCCCTCGTCGAGTTCGACGACCGCGGCCACATACGGCAGCCGCGACTTGAACGGCTCGAGGTCGTTCACGTACACCGTGGAATACGAGTAGACGGCCCCGGTACCTGTTGCTTCGATCGGCGAGACCGCCTCGCTCCAGCAGAAGGGGCACAACACCCTGGGGTAGTGGTGAACTCGCCCGCAGTCCGCGCACTGCGCGATGAGCAGTCTGCCTTCGCGAGCCGCGTCCCAGTACTGGCGACTGATGCCCTCGACAACGGGAACATCGGCACGATTTTTCGACATCACTGATCCTCCTGGCGCGATCGCCGCGTCGCTGCCGTATTCATCAGCGTCACCAGCCGTGGTATTCGGCGGGGCGCCGCTCGACGAACGAGCGCACGCCCTCCTTGGCATCGGCCGAGTACGACTGAATTTCCTGGGCCATCGCTTCGGCCAGAAATGCCGCGGCGCGATCGCCGTCCAGGGAGCTGTTGAACAGACGCTTCGTCAGCGCAATCGAACTCGTCGGCGCGGTGGCCAGCCGACCGGTGATCTCGTCGATCACCGACTCCAGCTCTTCTTCCGGAACAACCCGGTTCACCAACCCGAGCCCGAATGCCTCGGCGGCCGAAAGCTTGTCTCCGAAGAACACCATCTCCTTGGCCCGCTGCATTCCGATCAGGCGCGGCAGCAGGTAGGCGCCGCCCCCGTCGACCACCAGTCCACGTTTGACGAACGACTCCGAAAAGTAGGCCGTGTCAGTGGCGAGCACCAGATCCGAGGCGTATGCCAGGTGCGCACCGATGCCGGCGGCCGCGCCGTGCACCACGGTGATCACCGGCTTTCCGCAGTCGAGCACCGAGGCGATCAAGCGCTGTGCGCCGGTCATGATCCGGCGCATCGGATCGGTGACCCGCTTGACGTTCTTCGCGTGACCGTCGGCGAGTTTCACGACATCCGCGCCGGAGCAGAAGTGCTTGCCGTTCGCGCGCAGCACGACCACCCGGATCTCCGGGTCCGCGTCGGCCGCGGCGAACAGTTCGATAAGCCCGTCCCGGTCGTCGGGCCGGATGGCATTCGCGGCCTCCGGGCGATTCAGTGTGATCGTGAGGACGCCATTTTCCGTCTTCCGCAAGACCGTTTCGGTCATTTCGGCGTGTACCTCACGTTCAGGTGCTTGATGCCGTTCACGAAGTTCGATCGCAGCATGGTTGGAGCACCGACCGCGTGAATGTCGGGGAAGCGCGCGAACAGCGCCTCGAAGGCGACATCCAGCTCCAGTCGGGCCAGATGTGCGCCCAGGCAGAAATGCGGTCCCGGTGCGCCGAAGGCCAGGTGCGGATTCGGGTTGCGGGTGATGTCGAAAACGTACGGGTCGGCGAACTTGCTCTCGTCACGGTTCGCCGATGTGTACCACAGGACAACCTTGTCGCCCTTGGCGAACACCTGCTCACCGAGCTGCACGCCATCACTGGTAACCGTGCGACGCATGTGGATCACCGGGCTGGCCCAGCGCAGAATCTCCTCGATGGCGGTGCGGGCATGGCTGCGGTAGTCGGCCATCCAGGTGTCTCGCTGGTCAGGATGCTGGCTCAGCGCATACACACCATGAGTCAAGGCATTTCGCGTGGTTTCGTTACCCGCCCCGACCAGTAGAATGAAAAACTTCGCCATTTCCTGGGGGGTCAAATTGTCCCCCTCCTTGGCAGCAACCATCATGGTGATCAAGTCGTCGCGCGGTTCGGCGATCCGCTCTTCGGACAAACTCTGGAGCAGCTGGATCAGATCCTCGCTCGCCTTCGTTACCGCGGCGCCGATGCCCGCTCCGGATTGGTCCGGAATGTACTCGGCGTCGGAGGCACCCAGGATCGTATTGGTGGCCGCGAGAATATCGGCTTCGTGCGCACGCGGAATTCCCAGCATATTACTGATAATGCGGAGCGGCAGCAGTGCCGCGAAGTTGTCGACGAAGTCGCACTCCCCCGAAGCCGGCATTTCGTCCAGAATTTCATGGGTCGTCGACTCGACCAGATCTCGAATCGACTCGAGGTTCTTATTGGTGAATCCACGAGACACGATCTTCCGCATGCGGGAGTGCTCGGGATTGTCCATGTCGATAATCGATCCGCGATATTCGCGCAACGCGGCAGGCTGATCGAAGATCTGGGTGCCCTCGCCGGATGCGAAGTCCTCGGGGCGACGGCTCACCTCCAGCACATCTTCATACCGAACCAACGCCCAGAACCCTTTCGAGGATCCCGTCTTCGGGTCGCCGAGTGGCACGAATACCCGTCCGGCGTGCCGCCGAAGCGCGTCGAACTTCGCGTCACGCTCCGCACGGTCGGTCTGCTGCCACCAGTCGAAATTAATGAGCACGTCCGCGGCCTCGTCGGCTCCGATCATCCGCTGTTCCTCGCTTGTCGTTCCCACATGTGCAGTGACGTCCGGCCGGTGCCGGATCGCGGCCGGTGACCGGACCGCCGCGAAAGGGGACTGTCCGGCGATCCGATCACCGACTTCGATTCTGGCACTAGTGTCACTAATTTGCAACTGGCTTCACCTGCGCGTTTTCCTAATTTTAGATCTTGACTATGGCCAACACTTGCCATCAGTGTCACTAAAGTCACGGCAGCTGATCCCTGTTCACCGAGCGCGATTCACGTGGCACCACATGCCCGGTACCTGCTGTCCGGCTTTCACCACACCCGCCGACAACGAGAAACAGCCCCGCCGCTCGCATGTACTGCGAGCGGCGGAGCAACAGAATGCCATCCGCCGGCATGGCGACGCCCGCCACTTCGAGCGACGATCAGTCCTCGACAGTGATCGCTCGCTCCGGGCAGCTGTTCGCGCCGTGGCGAGCCGACTCGGCCAGTTCGTCGGCCACCACCCGATCCCCGATGACCTGTCCGTACCCCTGCTCATCGTCGGTGAAGACATCCGGCGCGCTCATGTAGCACATGCCATGGCCGGTGCACACACTGTGATCAATCGAGACCTTCATCAGGTGTCCTTCCCGTCAAAAGTAAGGTGCAGCGACTCGAGCCCCGTTGTCCCACGCGGCCAATGGACTTGGGGAGTTGTGCCGGAGGTGATGCGGTAGTGCGGGATGAGCCGGTGCCACTCTTCGTAGACGATGTGCATCTCCAGCCGCGCGAGATGCGATCCCAGGCAGCGGTGCACGCCCATGCCGAAACTGATGTGCGGGTTCTCGCCGCGATGGAAGTCGACGGCGTACGGGTCGAGATGCCGGTCCTCATCCCGGTTCGCGGCGGCCAGATAGGCGGTCACCCGGGTTCCGGCCGGCAGCAACTGCCCGTCCAGCACCGTCTCCTCGGCAGTCACGCGCGGAATGAACGGCGCAGGCGGATCCAGCCGCAGCAATTCCTCGGTCGCGGCCGGAATCAGCGCGGGATCATCCAGGATCTGCTGACGCTTGTCCGGGTTCTCGGCCAGGCGTTGCATACCGAAACCGAGCGCATCCATCACGGTGTCGAGGCCGGCCAGCACGAAGAGGAAGCACAATCCGATGGCCTCCTCGTCGCTCAAGGCATCCTCGCCCTCCAGCGCAAGCACCCGGCTGAGCACATCGTCACCTGGCTGACCGCGCCGCTGCTGGATCAGCTCCGACAGGTACATGAACAGCTCGGCCGCTTTCTGCAGCCCCTCGTCGGCGGCGGCGCCGACCGAGGTCTGGCCGCTGGCGCTGGTGAGACCGAGAACCGCGTCCTTCCATTCGACGAACTGATCGCGCATCTCCAGCGGAAGTCCGAACAAGGTCAGGAAGACCTGAACCGGGAAGACACCACCGACCTCGGCAACGAAGTCACAGCTGCCCCGCTTCGCGATCGGCTCGATGAGCTCGATCGCCTGTCTGCGGAGCTCGGGCTCCATCGGCTTGATGACCCGCGGACTGAAGAACGGCTGCAGAATCCGCCGGTAGCGGGTCTGCTCCGGCGGATCGAAGGCCACCGGAACCAGCGGAATCGGGCTGGCCAGCACATCGAAGGCCTTCTTCGAGGAGAAGATCCCCGGCTGCTTGAGTACGGTCTCGACAAGATCGCGATGGGTCACCGCGTAACCGCCTTCGACCTCGACCAACGGATGCCGGCGCATCGTGCGCCAGGAACCGTCACGGTCCTGCGCCATCGGCAGGTTATCCGTATTGATCACACCTGATGCTTCGGTTGTCATCACTGACCCTTGTTACTTCCCGCTCGTAGACCGATGGCAACCGGCCGCTAGCAAACTGTATAGCTAAATAATTCAGCCCTCAAGACCCGGCACGGTGGCCCGGAAGCCTAGAGCGAGTTGCGAATCGACTCCATCGCCGCGAGGCGACGAGAGACCATTGCCACCGATGACGCGACCGCGGGATCATCCCCGGGACCTGACTCGAGATCCCGTAGCCGGGCCCTGACCCGAACGATCTCCTCGTCCAGACGTTCGCCCGCTTCGTCCCTGGTGAGCAGATCCTGATCGATCCAGTCTGCCGCGTCGATATCCTTGCCAGCCACGACGATCCGCCTCTCAGCCGACCCGGGGGAAGTTGTACAGCTTGCGCGCGTTCAACTCCACGATCTTGTGGGCCTCCGCGTCCGGAACGTCCTGCAGTAGCTTCGCGGTGAACTCCCGGCTGTTGGGCCAGTTCGAATCCGAGTGCGGGTAGTCGCACTCCCACAGAATGTTGTCGACACCGATCGCGTCCCGCCGCACGATGCCCTCGGAGTCGTCGATGAAGCAGCCCCAGATGTGCTCCCGGAACAGGTCCGACGGGCGCACTTCCTTGTTGATGTTCTGGTACCAGCGGTGCTTCTCCCACACCTGGTCGATCCGCTCGAGCAGATATGGCACCCAACCAACGCCGCCCTCGGACAGGGCCACCTTCAGATTCGGGAACTTGTAGAAGACCGGAGAGAACAACAGATCGGCCGTCGCGTACATCGAGTTCGTGCCGAACAGCGAGATCATCACCGCCATCGGCGCCTCGGGCGAGGTGATCGGCGCACGGCCCGACGACCCGAAGTGCATGCACAGCGGCATGCCCGTCTCCTGCGCGGCGGCGAAGACGGGATCCCAGTGGTCGGTGTAGAACGACGGCAACCCAAGCGGCACAGCACATTCCGGGAACGAGATCGCCTTGGCGCCCTTCGCGGCGCAGCGGTAGATCTCGGCGGCCGCGGCCACCGGGTCCCACAGCGGCAGGATCATCAGCGGAATGAATCGATCCGGCGCGGCGGCCGCCCACTCATCGAGGTGGAAGTCATTCCACGCCCGCACCGACAGCAACGCCAGCTCCTTGTCCTTACCCTCCAGGAAGACGGTGCCAGAGAAGCGGGGGAACGACGGGAAACACAGTGCCGCTTGGACACCGTCCACATCCATATCGGCGACCCGGGCCACCGGGTCGTAGCAGCCCGGCAGCATGTCGGAATACCGCGTCGGATCCATGCCGTATTCCTGCGGCTTCTTCCCCGCCACCGCGTTCAATCCGATATTCGGATACACCCGGCCCTCGTACACCCAGACCTCGGCGAGCCGCTTCTGGCCCGTGCTGCCGGCGCGCGCCGCGTCGAGAAGCACCCTCGACAGTTCCTCATCGCCACCGCTCTGGGACATATCCATCTCGACGATGCGCGGGCCGTCCTCGACGAACTTCTTCGGCAACCGATCAACCCACACCGACGGTGGCTCGATCAAATGATCATCCACCGAAATCATCTGCATGGAATCTTGCAGCGGCACAACGCCTCCCTTGGCTTAAAAACGATAACCCCGGAGTGCGTCGACACGATCGGATCCAGGATCAACTTCTGACACCGTGTACTCTAGTGATCGCAGTCACAACAGTCAACATGTGGTCTCTACGTGGTTGGATGCCAGATCTGATCGCCTTTAGATAGCTCCTGCCGACCTATACAGGAACCCTCGAAACCCATATTCTGACAACACCGTCACTACGTGTCATTGCGAGAGGGAATCTGGTTCATGGATCTGTCAGTTCGCGAAAAGGGCTATCTCGTCGTCGGTGGAACCGCAGGGATCGGGCTTGCCGCCGCACGATCGCTGGCCGAAGACGGAGCAGCGGTCGTCGTTGTCGGCCGAGATCAGGAACGAGGCAGCAAGGCCGCCGCCGAAATCCTCGAGGCCGGCGCCGCACGCGCGACCAGCCTGTCCTTCGATGTCGGCAAGCACGGCGGCGCGGCGCGCTCGGTCGAGGAGGCAGTCGAATTCCTCGGGCGACTCGATGGTGTCGCGATCACCACGGGCACGACCGGGCACGAGCCGATTTCGGCAAGCGATGAGACGTGGACCGCCGCGTTCCGCGACGTCCTGCTCGGCACGACCCGAACGATCGAAGCCGCACTGCCCCACCTGGTCTCAACCAAAGGCACTATCGTCACCACGGCCGCCTATTCGATTCGATCACCCGAGATCGCGCGACTGCCGTTCGCCGGTCTCAAGAGCGCCGTCGCCGTCTTCACCAAAGGGATCGCGAAGGAGTACGGAAAACATGGCGTCCGAGCGAATTGTGTCTGCCCTGGCGCCGTGGAGACCGAGACGCTGCGTGCGGTCCGGGATTACATCGCGAAGGAGCGCGGCTATCCGCACGACGAAGCCCTCGAACGAGTCATGGTCGAAGAATGGGGCTTCACGGCGGCATTGGGCCGACCGGGACAGCCGCACGAGGTAGGCGAGCTGATCGCGTTCCTGCTCTCGCCCCGGGCCGGCTTCCTCACCGGTGCGCTGATCAATATCGACGGCGGCACGAACTTCTGACCTGAGCCGGACAGTGGGCAACGCGCCGAGCGCTCCCCACTGTCCCTCGCCCCGCCGTTCGACTCGCTACGAGGACGCCGATTCCCGGCTGCCCTTCTCAGCCCACAACTCGGTGGGACGTGCCCCGGCGGTGAGATACGAGCATCCGTGTATGACGGCGCAGCACAGACCTATCGTCACCGCACCCGCCAGCCAACGCACCGGCGTCGGCCAGTCCGAATGCAGGCCGAGGGTCACCGGCCCGGAGACTCCGCCGAGCACCGCACCGTAGGAGATCGACGGAATAACCAGGAGCCACAACCAGTTTCGGCCCGACAACAGCGGCGTAAGCACAAACAGAATGGTGGCACCGACCAGTACGCCGGTCGCGTCCGCGAAGGCGAACCACACGTTCACGCCGCCGAACATGAACGGCTGTGGACCGTAGAACCCGCTCAAGTCGAGCCAGCCGGCCAGCGAGGTCGCGAGCGCGTCGATCAGCGCGACAACGGCGAATGTCCACCACACCTGCCGCCGGTCGACACCGAGTTGCAGATACCGCCACACGACGTAGGCGATTCCACCGAAGAACCACGCGTACCCGAGCGGGACGAACCATGGCACCGTGCGGCCGTAGGCCGCGAAGACGCCCAGTCCGTTGTCGGGGGGATACCAATAGAGCAGCGTGTTGTCGAAAACCGGTTCCACCGCTACCGCCGAGATCGCGGTTCCCAGCATGAACAGCGGAAGCGCCGGGCCACGTTTGGATTCGCCCGACAGGGCCCACCACACGATCAGGCCGACGAGGATCACCAAACAACCGATCGTGAACACCGCGGACGGCCCCGTAGGACTCGAGTGCACCGGCATGTCCCATTCCATGATGAGCTCCTATTCAGCCGACCGCGACAGTGCGTCGGCAGCCGGGTATCGGAGCACGCCACGGAGGTTCCGGCCGCCGCGCATGTCGTCGTACCCGTCGTTGATCTTCTCCAGCGGATAGGTCCTGGTCACCACCGAATCGAGGTCGACTTGCCCGGCGCTCCAGAGCTCGAGGATCTTCGGGATATCGGCTCGCGGATTCGCCGAGCCGTACAGGGTTCCGATGATCCGCTTCTCGGTCAGGGTCAAATCCATCATGTTGACCGAGATCTCGTTCTCCGCCATCGGATGGATGTTCGTCACGATGAGCTCGCCGCGTTTGGCGGTCATCGCCAAGGCCTTCTTGACCAGGCGACCCTCACCCACGCCCATGGCGCAGATGAACCGGTCGGCACCGCGGTTCCAGGTCGCCTCGCTGACGACACCGGGCGCCTCATCCCAGGACGCCGCAACGTGAGTGGCACCCATCTTCAACGCTTGCTCGCGCTTGTACTCGGACGGATCGATCGCGACGATCGTCCGCGCTCCGGACAACCGGGCGCCCTGGACCGCGGCCGCACCGATGCCACCGACACCGGCAACCACGACGTTGTGCCCCGGCCGGATGCCGGCGGCGTAGACAGCCGATCCCCAGCCGGTGACGAATCCGCAGCCGAGCAGGCAGGCCCGGTCCAGCGGGTGATGCGGCTCGATCTTGATGCAGCTGGCCTCGTGCACGACCGTGTGATGGGCGAAGGAGCCGACTCCGCACGCGAGCGCGAGATCCTTCCCCCTGGCGTGGTGGCGGGCGGTGTCGTCGAAAATCTGCCTGCCACTGTAAATCTTGGCACCGAGATCGCAGAGACTCTGGTGGCCGGTCGCGCAGGACGGGCAGCGCCCGCACGACGGAATGAAGCCGAACACGACGTGATCGCCTTCCTTCAGCCACGAAACGCTCGAGCCGACCTGTTTCACTACGCCCGCACCCTCGTGGCCGCCGATACAGGGCAGCTGGAACGGCATATCGCCGGTGACGATGTGCTCATCCGAATGGCACATGCCCGAGGCGTGCAGCTCTACCAGCACCTCCTCGTCCTTCGGCGGATCCAGCTCGATTGTCTCCACCGACCACGGTGAGTTGCGCTCCCAGAGCACGGCGGCAGTGGTCTCCATTACGTTCCTCTCTTCTACCGCCGTCGGATCGACAACGGCATATGGTTCTGTCGGCGGTCAGCAGATGATCGACTGGGATTCCAGGAATCCCGCGATACCTTCCGGTCCGCCTTCTCTGCCGATTCCCGACTCTTTGAAGCCGCCGAACGGGCTGCCGAAATCCACGGGGGCCGGCGAATTGATCGAGACCGATCCGACCCGCAGCCGCACTGCCACCCGAGCGGCGCGCGCTCGATCGGCGGACCAGACCGCCGCCGCGAGGCCGTAGTCGGAATCGTTCGCGATACGCACGGCATCGTCGTCATCGGCGTAGGGAATTACCACTGCCACCGGTCCGAAGACTTCGTTCCTGGCGATGGCCGTCTGGTTGTCGACATCCGCCAGCACGGTCGGCGCGTAATACCAGCCGGTCTCGAATCCATCGGGACGGGCGCCGCCGGCGACGACCCGCGCGCCCGCCGCGACCGCCGCCGACACCATGGCTTCGACCCGCTGCAGCGCGGCCTGGTTGATCAGCGGGCCGACATCGGTGGACAGGTCTGCCGGATCACCGATCCGCAGCGCGCGCACGGCCGCGCCGAACACATCCAGAAATTCCTCGTAGCGCGTGGCCGGGATCAGAATGCGCGTCTGCGCCGCACATACCTCACCGTTATTGGCCATCACTCCGGTGACCAATCCACCGATTGTCTCGGCGTCGAACGGGGTGTCGTCGAGGACGATCGCCGGCGACTTGCCGCCCAGTTCCAGCGCACACCGCCGGACCGCGGCGGCACAGACCGCGCCGATGCGCTTGCCCGCCGCCGTGGACCCGGTGAAACTCACCTTGTCCACCTCCGGATGCGATACCAGCGCCTCGCCCGTCTGCACCCCGCCGGAGACGATGTTGATCACCCCCGGTGGCAGGCCTGCCTCCTCGACCACCTCGGTCAGCATCGACAGACCCAGCGGAGCGTCGGGCGCGGGCTTCAGTACGATGGTGCACCCCGCCGAGAGAGCTGGTGCGAGCTTCAGCGCGGCAGCGAACAGCGGGACATTCCACGGCACGATCGCACCGACCACACCAACCGGAACACGACGTACCAGGACCTCGCCCCCGGCGCCCGACGGCCGAGTCTCCTCGAAATCGAAACGCTCCAGCATGCGCGCGTGTGAGCGGAACACTCCAATAGCAAATCCGACCTGGCCGAACGACGCGAAGCTGCGCGGCGAGCCCACCTCCGCGGAGAGCAGGTCGGCGAACTCGGCGGATCGGCGCTTCAGTCCAGCGGCCAAGCCGTTCAACAACGCGGCTCGGTCGGTGGGTGTGGTCGCCGCCCATGGCTCGCTGTTCAAGGCCGCACGGGCCGCCACAACGGCCGCCGCGACATCGTCACCGGACGCCTCGGTCACGCAGCCGAGCAGCGCGCCGGAGGCCGGCGACACCACGTCGATGCGCGGTCCGTCCGTCGGACGCCACTTGCCCGCGACGTAGGTCCCTTCGTATGCGCGCACCGCTGCCTCTCTGTCCATAACTGTGGCCGGCACTGACGCCGGAGCGAGTTGCCGAGCATCCCGCATGCCCAAGATTCTGGCAGTAATGTCACTTATGGCGCAAGCTTCTACTTCGACGCGACGACCGACGCCAGCTGATCCGGTGTGCTGCCGTGCAGGATCAATTCGTCAGCTCCCGCGTCGAGGAATCGGTCGAACGTCGCACGGCACTCTGTCGCGGTGCCCACCGCCGCGGCTTCGGTGATCCACCGCGTGGGCAGCGCGGTCGCGGCCTCGGCCAGCTGCGCGGTCGTCCGAACCGAGTCCGCCGAACCTCGCACGCCGGCGAGTTGGGGATGGGCGCGCAGGATTTCGAGCCGACCCGGATCCCAGCCGTTGACCCGCGCAAGCTGCTCGCCGAGCCCCGGAATCTGGTAATAGCTCACCGCCCGGCCCGCGACCGTCGCCGCTTCGGCGGCCGGATCCAGTTGCGAGGCAACGACAACGGTCGCATAGATCCGCACGGCATCGGGTGCCCGACCAGCGGCTCGAGCCGCGTCGCGGATCCGAACGACCGAACGGGCGACCGCCTCTCGAGTCAGGAAGGGATGCAGGATCGCACCGTCGAAGTGGCGGCCCGCCAACTCGAGACCGCGCGGTCCGATGGCCGCGAGAACGAGCGGGGGCACCGGCTGATCAGGCACATCGTTGAGGCGCAATGCGGGATAGTCGCCCGCGGGCCCGCGGTAGCTGACCTTCTCCCCGCGGCAGAGCCGACGGAAGATGTCGGCGGAGTCGGCCAGCGACTGGTTCGTCGGCACCGGCAGCCCGACCGACCGCCACATGGCGGCGACCGACCGGCCGACACCGAGAATCAGGCGGCCACCCGACAGCGCTTGCGCGGTCATCGCCATCGATGCGAGCAGGGCCGGATGTCGCGAGTTCAGGTGAGTCACGCCCGCCGCGATGTCGATCCCGCTGGTGACCTGACTGAGCGCGCCGACGAGGACGCCGAAGTCCTTGGCCCCCCACCGCTCGCTGATCCAGACGGTGCCCAGCCCGAGCCGTTCGGCTTCTACCGCCTGCGTCAGCGCCGGCCCCGGATCTGCCACGCGGCCGGGGATCACATACGCACCCAGCCTTCCCAACGACTTCACATCCCTGGATTTTTGCTCACTCATAGCTATATTCTGACAGTAATGGTCACTTTTGGTTCGATCGAGGCCACACGTTTTCCGAGAAAGTGGGTTCAAGTGCGTTACACCGCCCAGCGAGGCAGGCTCGACGAGGACGCGCGTGGCACGCTCACGAGCTGGGCCGCCGCGCACATCGCACCGCGAGGCCACGAAGACTTCCAGATCTCGGACTTCTCCGCGCCGAACGCCGGATACTCCGGGAAAACGGTGTTCTTTACCGCGTCCTGGACGAGCCCGAACGGACAACGGGCCCACCGCGATCTCGTGCTACGGATGCAGGCGCCCGACCATCAACTCTTCATGACGCCCGACGCCATCCGGCAGGCCGAGGTCATCCGCCGACTCGGACGACATAGCGGCGTGCCGATGCCGAATGTCGTCGCCCAGGAACCCGATCCCGAGGTGCTCGGTGCGCCCTTCTATCTGATGGACCGCGTGGACGGACGCATACCCTCGGACGTGCCGAGCTGGCACAAAGCGGGGTGGACCGCGGATCTCGCGGCCGACGAGCGAGAGCTGCTGTATGACAACGCGTTACGTACCTTGGTCGCATTGCATCGCATCAGCGACCCGGGCGATGTCGGGGCACTGGCCGCGCCCGGCCCAGGCTCCGCGATAGCGCGCTACCTGGATAGTCTGCGTCGCTGGTACAGCACCAGCCGGGACACTCTTCTGGTCGACCCCGAATTGCTCGCCGCGGCATTTGCCGAGTTGGTCGAGAACATGCCTGCCACGACGGCCGAGGGCATCGTCTGGGGAGATGCCCGGGTGGGAAACATGTCCTTCGCCGAAGACCTATCCGTCGCCGCGCTGTTCGACTGGGAAGGCGCGACCACCGGGCCTCCCGATATCGACCTCGGCTGGTGGCTCATGTTCGAGCGATTCCTCTGCGAAAGCATCGGCCTGCACCGCCCCGACGGGGTGCCCGACGACCGCGACATCGTGCGCCGCTACGAGCAGCTCGGTGGCCGGCCGACCGGCGATATCAGCTACTACACGCTGCTCGCCGCTTTCGTGCTGACGCTGATCACCAACCAGCTTGCCGTCCTGCTCATCCGGGACGGGCTGGAACCCGCGATCGCCCACACCTATCCGACGGCAGCGGCCGAGCTGATCCGGCGGTACCTCGACGAACGAATCGAACAAAGGAGTACTACGCGATGAACGAACCCGCACCGATCGGAACGGTGGGCACCCCGTGGGAGGTGATCATCGAACGCGGAAAGATTCGTGAGTTCGCGAACGCCATGCAGTCGCAGAATCCCGCGTACAGCGGAGCTGAGGCAATCATTCCGCCGACCTTTCTGGTTACCGCCGGACAATGGGCGCCTGCCGGTGTTCGCGTCAATGTCGGATTCGACCGCAAGCGACTCCTGCACGGAGAGCAGGAGTACATCTTCCATGGCACGCTGCCCCAGGTAGGCGACCACCTGACAGCACAGGAAAAAGTCCTCGACCGATTCGAGAAGCCGGGTAAGCGCGGCGGCGTCATGCGATTTGCGGTGGTAGCCACCGAATTCCGCACGCCCGACGGTGAACTCGTCGCGGAAGCGCGTGCCACCTTCATCGAGACCGCCGCCAAGGAGAAGATTTCGTGACCACACACGCCATCGCACTCGAGGTGGGCACCACCGCGGAACCGCGCACCTTCGGACCGTTGACCCGGCAGATGTTCGTGCGCTACTCCGGCGCGTCCGGCGACCTCAACCCGATGCACTACGACGACACCATGGCCACCGCCGCCGGATTTCCCTCGGTCTTTTCTCAGGGAATGCATCAGGGCGCGTTGCTCGCGACATTTGCCACCGACTGGCTGGGCGCCGCGAACCTCCGCCGATTCGGCATCCGGTTCCGGGAGCAGGTCTGGCCCGGCGACACCCTCACCTGCACCGGAACCGTGGTGTCGAGCACGCCGACAGGCAGCGGCCGGCTGGTGACCGTCGACCTCGTCTGCGCCCGTCAGACAGGCGGAACCGCCCTCGCCGGCTCCGCTGACTTCTTGCTCGACGAGGGATACAACTCGCCGGTCACGCACACGTGAGCCGGACCTGGACCATCGACTAAAGTAGTCACTGATGTCAGAGAACCGAAGTCTGCGCCGGGCCAGTTATGGTCCGTCCAGCCCCGAGATCGGCAGCCGGGGCACCAACACACGACGCAAGATCGTCGATGTGTCCCTCAGGCTCTTCGGCGAACTCGGCTTCTTCAACACCTCGGTGGATGCCATCGCCAAGGAAGCAGGTGTCTCCCGGGCTACCCTCTATCAGTATTTTCCAGGCAAAGACGAGATCTTCCTGGAGCTGATGGACGAATGCGGCAGCGCGCTGCTGCGCGTCACCCGGCGTATCGGCGCGCTGGGCCCGACGCCCACGGGTTTCGACAACTTGAACTGGTGGCTCGGCGAGTGGAGCTGGGTCTTCGAGCGCTACTCGACGATGTTCGTGCAGTGGGCCAATGTCGCCGCGACGGAGAGCGTCGTGCAACCGGAGATCGATCGATTCGTCGGTCGATACCAGCACCAACTCGCGGGCCGCCTGGCGAATACGGATCTCGGCGGACTCGACCCCGAGTCCGCCGCCATGGCGATGATGGCCGTTGTCCACCGGGTGAATCTCTACCTGCACACCGACCGCGCGCACGGCCGAAGCATCGAATCCGTCGTCGACGCACTCTCGGTCTTTCTACAACTGATGTTCTTCCCGGACACTCCCCCGAGTGTGTTCGACACCCTGCCCTTGCGCGTCGACTCCGCACAGGTCATCAGTATCCCGCACCCGCCGGCGGCATCGGGATTGTCGATCGAAGAGCGCACCTCCGGTATCAGCAAGAGGGCACGCCAGACCGTCGAACGTCTGGTCGCCGCCGGAGCAACCCAGTTCGCCGCCCGCGGCTACTACCGTGCCAATGTTGACGACATCGTCGCCGCCGCCGGTTACGCACGCGGAACGTTCTACAAGTACTTCAACGAGAAACAGGATTTGCTTCTCACAGTCTGTGCGGAGGCAGCCGCACGGGCTCTCGTGCTGGACGACGAACTCCGCCAACTCGCCCCACCGAGTACCGATCGCGCGACGTTGCGCGCGTGGCTGTCCAGCTTCGTGCAGTTCGAGACACAGTTCGGCGGATCGATCGACGTGTGGACCGAACGCACCGCCGAGCGATCGCTGGTCGCGGACCTGGGCGTATACGGCGAAGCCATGACGGACTCCGCCATCCTCGACTACCTCAGCACCGTCGACCGGCCGGGCTTCCCCTTCGACCCGATCGGTGCGGTCCTGGTCTTTCGAGCGATCTTGGAGCGACTGGCGCGCGCATCCCAGGAGATCGAGACCCCGCTGACTCACGACCAGGTGGTGGATCTGATGGCCACAATCATCGAACGCGGCTTCTTTTCCCACAGCCGGGACCGGACCGCGACTCTCGCGCCGGAAGACTGAACGCTGATCTTCGAGGGCACCAACCAGATTCAACATCTGGTGATCAGCCGCGGCCTCGTCTCCCGCTGAACGACTGTGCGAGCCAAGCCAGCGTGCCCATCGCGGCGGCGTCCAGGTGAGCCCGCGCCTCGTGCACGTCCGATGACGAAGGGACTGTTCATCCAGTTTCCCCGGTCTCAGGGAGCTCCGCCATGACCTCCCGCCGCTCGAGCAACTTTTGATAGCATAATCATATAACTATTTATTCATGAGTGGCGCGGCGCCTGAAATTTGCCGGGTAGCCATTAGGTTTATTCAGATAATCTATTCAACCTATTGACCTCTTCTGACGTTTATGTCATCTTAGTTGCCGAGATGAATGTGATGGCGGGCACAGCGACACGGCCAGCGGCTACAGCCGCCGCGTCCTCTCGTGTGCTATCACCCTCACCCGGCGGGTCGAACCCGAACATCGAGCAGCCCGGCATACTCCGGCCGCCCAGCAGCGACCCTGCGGTGCTCGGGAGTCGCAGCACGATCCCCTCCCGCCGACGACATCTCCCCGGCACGTTGCGCTGATTGCCGCACCAGACCGAACTACGTGATCCGAAATAGCCGAAAACCGGACGTACTCGCCGCCTTGGGCGTCAGGGCCGGCGCCCTTCACCAGCCGGGAACCGAATAAGGAGGTCACCGTGCAGTTGAAACTCGATACGCCGGTGCTGAACAAAATCGAAGTACCGGTGCGGGCTGTCGGTGGATTCTTCTCCATGTGCGCCGCCACCGCCCGAGCGGCAACGAAACGGCCGTTCCAGTGGGGCGAGTTCTTCGAGCAGGGCTGGTTCCTGGTGCGGGTGGCCTTGGTCCCGACCCTGCTGGTCGCCATCCCCTTCACCGTGCTGGTGATTTTTACGCTCAATATTCTGCTCGTCGAATTCGGTGCCGCCGATTTGTCCGGGGCCGGCGCGGGACTGGGCGCGGTAACTCAGGTCGGGCCGCTGGTCACCGTCCTGATCGTCGCCGGCGCGGGTGCCACGGCAATATGTGCCGATCTCGGCTCTCGGACGATTCGCGAAGAGATCGATGCGATCAAGGTCCTCGGCATTGATCCGATACACCGGCTCGTGGTTCCGCGAGTATTCGCCTCGACCATTGTCGCGCTGTTATTGAACGGACTGGTTATCACCATCGGCCTCGTCGGGGGATTCCTGTTCTCGGTGTACGTGCAGAATGTGACACCCGGCGCCTACGTCTCGAGCCTGACGCTGGTCACCGGAGTACCCGAAGTGATGATCTCGGAGATCAAAGCCGGCTTGTTCGGGCTCATCGCCGCGCTCGTTGCCAGCCATATGGGTCTCACCGTCAAGGGCGGACCCAAAGGCGTCGGCGACGCGGTCAACGAAACAGTCGTCTACGCGTTCATGGCATTGTTCGCGGTGAACGTCGTCGTCACCGCCGTAGGCGTCAAAGCGACATTGGGATAGCAGATGACTGAGATTTCGGTATTTCGGAGCAGGTATCCCCGTGCGGCACGGCTGCTCGACAAACCGGTGCAGACAATGGATCGCATAGGCCATCAAGGCTGGTTCTTCTACCAGGGATTCCGCCAAATGGGCCACGCGGTCACGGCTTACCGCATGGAAGTACTGCGCATCGTGGCCGAGATGGGCATGGGTACTGGAGCTTTGGCGATTATCGGCGGCACCGTCGTGATCGTCGGGTTCATGACGCTGTCGGCGGGAGCCCTCCTCGCGATCCAAGGTTTCGCCTCGCTGGGAGATATCGGCGTCGAAGCTCTGACCGGCTTCTTCTCTGCCTTCATCAACGTACGCATCGTCGTGCCGGTCACCGCGGGAATCGCCCTGGCCGCAACCATCGGCGCCGGGGCGACCGCTCGAATCGGCGCGATGCGGATCAGCGAGGAAATCGATGCCCTGGAGGTCATGGCGATCCGGTCGATCTCTTACGTCGTGTCGACACGAGTGATCAGCGGTCTCATCGTCATCGTGCCCGTGTACGCCATGGCGGTCTTGATGTCGTTCCTGTCCTCCCAGCTGTACACGACACTGGTGGCAGGCCAGTCCGCCGGCGTGTACAACCACTATTTCTACACATTTCTCCGGCCGACGGATTTGATGTGGTCATTCGTCCAGGCGATTGCGATGGCGCTGACCGTCATGCTGATCCACTGCTACTACGGCTTCAATGCGGCGGGTGGACCCGCCGGTGTCGGTCATGCGGTCGGTCGCGCGGTTCGCGCCTCACTCGTCGCCGTTGTCATGGTCACCCTTTTGGTCTCGCTTGCGGTGTACGGCACCTCGGGCAACTTCAACCTTGCCGGATGACGGAGGAATAATGCTCGGCCGCAAGCAGCGTTCGCATCACCGAACCCCGCCATACAAGTCCATTTCGGTCGTGTTCGTCGGCGCGATCACCGCTCTCGTCATCTTCTGCCTCGCCTCCTTCCGGGGCGCCTTCACCGAGACGGTCCCGGTCACGGTCGTAGCAGTGCGATCAGGTCTCGTGCTGGAAGTCGGCTCCAAGGTCAGACTGCACGGTGTGGAGATCGGCCGAGTCGACGGGGTCACCACGACAGGGGATGACGCCACGATTGTTCTCTCCCTCGATCCTTCGACGCTGCATGGCATCCCGTCGAATGTCGAAGCCGAGATCAAGCCGACCACGGTCTTCGGCGCAAAGTACGTCGAACTGGTGACGCCCGACGGTCCGGCGGCCACGAGCCTGAGCGCCGGCGCCCGAATCCGAGCCCACGGTGTCACCACCGAGATCAACACCGTATTCGAGAATATCGGCGCGATCATGAACAAGATCGAGCCGGACAAGCTGAACGCGACACTCACCGCGATCAACGACGGCTTGCGCGGCCGGGGCGAAAACCTGGGACAGACAATTGGCCAACTCGATGGCACCTTGAAACAGCTGAATCCTCAATTGCCACAGCTGCAGAACGACCTGCGAAGTACCGCCGCGGCGGCGCAGACCCTCGGTGACGCCGGAGCCGATCTGATGTCAATTCTGCGCAACGTTGCCGTGACCTCGGATTCGATCGTCGACCAGCAGGACAATGTGGCAGCTCTGCTGATATCCGTCATCGGATTGGGCTCCACCGGCGGCAGTTTCCTCGGAGAAAATAGAAACGGAATTGTCGACTCGATGCGTCTACTCACACCGTCAACGGCTTTGCTGGCCGAGTACAGCCCGTCATTCCCCTGTATGTTCCACCTGGGCGCACTGGACGCCGCCAACGAACCGCCGCTCGTCGATAAGACCGGATACTCGGTTGCCCTCGATGTCGGACTTCTACTCGGCGACGATCCCTACACCGCCCCGGAGAACCTGCCGGTCGCAGCGGCCAAGGGCGGGCCAGGTGGCCGGCCGGGGTGCTATCAGCCGGCTTCCTGGGACACCTATCCCGCGCCGTACCTGCGAATGAACACCGGGGCTCCGCTCAACGGCCCCGGTACGGATCACCCGCAGCTGGGGTCTCCCAGCGTCATCGAATACCTATTCGGGAACGCGCTCAATGGGAAGGGGCGCCCATGAGAATCACCGCACCCATGCTGAAGTTCACGATCTTCGCTGTGACAATGGGGATATTCCTCTTCGCGATCGTGGCGGTGTTCGGCAAGCTCCGATTCGAGAACCGGTCGGAATACTCGGCCTTGTTCGACAATGTCTCCGGTCTCAAAGCGGGCCAGTTCGTCCGAATCGCCGGTGTGGAGGTCGGACGCGTCGAGCACCTCTCGGTGACCGGCAACACCCGGGCACTGGTCACCTTCTCCCTCGACCGTGATGTCCCGATGACCCAGGCGACCCGCGCGGAGGTCCGGTACGAAAACCTCGTCGGCGACCGGTACATGGAATTGAGCCAAGGCCCCGGCTCGGCGCAGCGGTTGCCCGACGGCGCCACCCTCGACGTCGACCACACCGCGCCCGCCTTGGACCTCGATGCCGTGATCGGTGGATTCCGTCCCCTGTTCAAGGCACTCGATCCAGGGCAGGTGAACAAACTCTCCGCGGAGCTGATCGCCACCCTGCAAGGACAAGGCGGAACAATCGCCGGCATCGCGAGCCATACGGCGCAACTCACCGCGACGCTCGCCGACCGTGACCAACTGATCGGCGCCGTCATCACCAACCTCAATGGCGTGCTCGGCACCGTCAACGACCGCAACCGTCAGTTCGACTCGCTGGTCGACAACCTGCAACTCCTGATCAGCGGCATTTCCGCGCAGGCACAACCGGTCGCCGATGCGCTGACGCGGATCAGCTCCGCGGCCGGGAACGTCGCCTCGCTGCTGGATGTCACGCACGCGAACATTGCCTCGGATGTGACCCAACTGGGCCGAGTGAGCAGCAATATCGACGACGATCGCGATTACGTCGACGGGGTGCTGTCCCGGCTGCCCAGCGACTACCAGCGATTGAGTCGGCTCGGACTGTACGGCGACTTCTTCAGCTTCTATCTGTGCGACGTCACGCTGAAGGTCAACGGCCCGAACGGCGATCCCGTCTACATCAACGTCGTCGGTCAACGAGCGGGAAGGTGCACGCCGCCGAAATGAATGCCATCGCAACACCGAACACGTTCCGGCTCGGGATCATCGGAATTCTCGTTACCGCGGCGGCGGTGCTCACTGCTCAGAATTACGACAAAGTTCCGTACCTCGGCGCGCATCGTGACTACCGCGCACACTTCGCGGAGGCGGCCGGTCTCAAACCGGGCGCGCCCGTCGAGGTCGCGGGTATACAGGTCGGGAAGGTATCCAAGCTCGAGCTCGACGGCAACCAGGTGCTCGTTCGATTCTCCGCGAACGGCGTGACGCTTGGGACCGACACCGAGGCCGCGATCAAGACGCACACCGTACTCGGTAGCAAGGCGCTCGAATTGCGACCACGCGGCAGCACCGAACTCGCTCCGAACGCGATCATCGGCATCGAGCACACATCGACGCCATATCGGCTGACCGATACGCTCGGCGACCTCACCACCACCATCAGTGGCCTGAACACCACCGACCTCACCGACGCATTGAAGGTCCTGAGCGACACCCTGGACAAGGCACAACCCAATGTCGCCGCGGCGCTGGACGGGGTAACCCGCCTATCGACGACGATCAGCAGCCGCGACGACCTGATCAAGAAGCTGCTCTCCAATGCCTCCGGCGTCACCGAAGTGCTCGCGAAACGCAGCACCCAACTCAACGCACTGATCTTGGACGGCAACGTCCTGTTTTCCGCCCTCGACGACCGCCGCCAGGCACTCGACCACCTGCTGACCAACCTATCCGCGGTATCGGCCCAGCTCACCACGCTGGTCGCCGAAAACCGGGACCAACTGGGCCCCGTCCTGGACCGGTTGAACAACGTCGCCGACCTACTCGAGAAGCGAAAGACCGACATCGAACAGGCACTGCTCCCGTTGAGTCAATACGCGCTGTCTCTCGGCGAATCCGTGGCTTCCGGCCCGTTCTTCAAGGCATACGTCGGCAATCTGCTGCCCGGACAGTTCCTACAGCCGTTCATCGACGCGGCGTTCTCCCAGGCAGGTGTGGATCCCGGAATCCTGGGCTCCTCGACCTTCAAGATCGACGGCGGATACAACAGTCCACCCGGTGTAGTTCCACCCACTGACACGGCCCCCGGACCGAACACACCGGTGCCGCCCGCGCCCGCGCCGCCATTTCCGACAATTCCGCCCATCCCGGGGATGGGAGGACAACGATGAGGACCCCGCCCATGAAGTGGCCGGCGCCCTCGCGCCGCGCGGTCATACGCGCCGGAGCAGCAGTCACCGTGCTCGTGCTGGCGATCGCCGGCTGGTACACCCACGCCGTCCTCACCCGCAACGACGTCACCGCCTACTTCACCAACACCAACGGGCTCTACGAGGGCGACGACGTGCTGGTGCTCGGACTGAAGATCGGTCGCATCGATCGCATCGAGCCCGAAGGCCAGCGGATGAAGGTCGACTTCCACTACGACTCATCGGTGAAAATTCCGCGGGACGCCAAGGCCGTCATCCTCTCACCGACATTGGTGTCCTCCCGCGCCATCCAGCTGACTCCCGCGTATTCCGGCGGACCAGAGATGGCCGACGGAGCCACCATCGACATCACGCACACCGCGGTTCCCGTCGAGTGGGATGACTTCCGGATGCAGCTGCAGCGACTCGCGGAGTCACTCGGTCCGACGCAGGACCAACCATCGGGCCCCTTGGGATCATTCATCAATTCTGCGGCGAATACATTGCAGGGCAACGGAAACCGGCTCAACGCGACGATCACTCAGCTCTCCGATGCCGTGACGACGATCGCGAACAGTCGCGACGACCTGTTCAGCACAATCCGCAACCTGCAGGTATTCATCAGCGCGCTCGCCGCGAGCGACCAGCAGATCGTCGAAATCAACGGTCATCTGGCGTCGGTCACTCAGGTCCTGGTCAATTCGGACGACGAGCTCTCCTCCGCCTTGTCCGAACTGGACACCGTCGCGGCCGATATAGCGCAGTTCGTGGCCGACAACCGAGACCGGCTGCAGCATTCGGTCGATCAGTTCGCCGCCATCAGCACCATGCTGAACAACAACAGATCCACTGTGGAACAGCTCCTGCACGTGGCACCCCATGCGTTCAGCAACATGTACAACATCTATCAGCCAGCGCAAGGCGCGCTGACCGGTGCCCTTGCGGTCTCCCAGATGCAGAACCCGATCCAATTCATCTGTGGCGCCATCCAAGCCGCGAGCCAACTGGGTGCCGCCGAATCGGCGAAGCTGTGCGTGCAATACCTGGGCCCGGTCTTGAGCAGCATCAAATTCAACTATCCACCGGTAGGCATCAACCCGCTGACCGGAGTGCAGGCCCGGCGCGATCAAGTCGATTACAGCGAACCGTTCCTCAACCCGTATCCAGAGGGCTCCGATGCCTCGGTTGCCTCGGGTAGCGGACTGCCCGGGCTGTTCGGCCAGACAGGACAACGATGACAACCGACAAGAAACGTGGGCCAACGCGCGCCGCGCCCGCCGCGGTGGCCTGCTGTGCGGCGGCGATGCTGCTGCTCACCGGCTGCGGACAGTGGAAGGGTCTCAATTCGCTGCCGCTGCCCGGCGCCGAAGGGCACAGTGCCGGCTCGTACCGGGTCCGGATCCAGATGCCGAATGTCACTGCAATACAAGAGAACTCACGCGTGCGAGTCGCTGACGTCAATATCGGTTCGATCACCAAGATCGAACGCGAGGACTGGCACGCACTCGTCACGGTGAGCATCGACGGCGACGTCGTCCTGCCCGCGAACGCGACAGCGGCGATCGGCCAGACCAGTCTGCTCGGCAGCCAGCACATCGAGCTCGCCGCACCGATCGGTGTGGCGCCGACCGGGCGGTTACACGACGGAGATGTCATTCCGCTCGAACGAGCCAGCCAATTCCCGACCACCGAGCAGACCCTCGCCGCGGTGTCGATGGTCCTCAACGGTGGTGGACTCGGCCAGCTTCAGCAGATAAATACCGAGCTCAACGCCGCACTGTCCGGTCACGAAACCGACGTCCGGAGCCTGCTCGACCAACTGAACACCTTCACCGGCCAGCTCGACCAGCAGACCGGGGACATCGTCGCGGCAATGTCGGGCCTGAACCAGCTGGCCGACACCGTCAATCGCCAGAACGACGTCCTCGCGAACGCGCTGCGCGCCATACCGCCCGCGCTCGAGGTGCTGAACTCCCAACGCGACAATCTGCTGACGGCAACCACGGCCGTCGGCAACTTCGCCGACGTCGGCAATGACGTCGTGACCACCAGCCGCAACGACATCATCGCGAACCTGCGTAATCTACAGCCCGCCCTGACCGGGCTCGCCGACGCCGGACACGACCTCACCCAGTCGCTCGGGTTCTACTCCACCTTCCCGTGGCCCGAAATCAACCTGCCCAAATGGGTTCGGGGCGACTATGCGAACCTCAGCGCCACCATCGACCTCACGCTCGGCCGACTCGACAATTCCCTGATGCAGGGCACGCCGTGGGAAGGGCAGCTCACCGCGCTGGAGACAGCGCTCGGCCGCACCGTCGGCCGACAGCCGGGACTGGGAACGCCCAACCCGCTGACCGGACCGATTTCGTCGGGAGGCCGCTGATGAAGTTGACCAAGTTCGTCCGCACGCAGCTCATCATCTTCTCGATCCTCACCGTCGTCGCGCTGACCGTGATGGGAATCCAGTTCATGCAGGTCCCGTCACTACTGGGCATCGGCAGATACGAAATCAAGGTCGAGCTGACCTACAACGCCAATCTCTACAAAACGGCGAACGTCACCTACCGCGGGGAGACCGTCGGCCGGGTCGTCGACCTGCAACCGAGTCGTGCCGGTGTCGCTGTCACACTCAGCATGTTCAGCCGCACGAAGATTCCGGCCGACCTCGACGCCAGTGTGCACAGTAGGTCCGCCATCGGCGAGCAGTATGTCGATCTCGCACCGCGAACGAACTCGCCGCCCTATCTTCGCGACGGCGATGTCATACCGGTCGACCGCACCTCCGTGCCCCAAGACGTCGGGCCCCTGATCGATACCATCAACAGGAGCCTCGAAGCGCTGCCCAGCGGAAATCTGCAGACGGTGATCGATGAGAGCTACACGGCGTTCCACGGAACCGGCCCCGCACTGGGGCGACTTTTCGACTCGTCCCACGCGCTGATCAGCGGCACCCACGACAATATGTCTCCGATCACCTCCCTGATCAAAGACTCCGGACCCGTACTCGACGCCGTCGTCGCCAGTGATCCCGCTATCCGGGCGTGGGCACAGAACGTCGACGCGCTAACTGCTCAGCTGTCCTCCTCCGACGAACATCTGCGCGGCCTGCTGGTGTCCGGACGCGCCGCGGCCGACCAGGCGACTGCACTGTTCCAGCAGCTGCGTCCGACCACCTCCATCCTGCTGGCGAACCTGGTCAGCCTCGGCCAGGTAGCCGTCACCTACAACGCCGCGCTCGAGCAACTGCTCGTGCTGCTACCCGCGGGCGCGAGCGCGCTGGACACCGTTACCTATCCGAACCGCTCGTCCACGCTGTCCGGATTCCTCTCCTTCAACCTCAACCTGAACATGCCCGAACCCTGCACCGTCGGGTACCTACCTGCGTCCGAACGCAGGGACGGCAGCGCGGAAGACGCCCCGACCCGTCCTGCCAAGCCCCTCTATTGCGCGTTGCCGCAATCGGACCAGAACGCGGCCCGCGGCGCGCGGAACTATCCGTGCATGGACAACCCGGGCAAGCGGGCACCCACGGTGGAGATGTGCAAGAGCGACGAGCAATATCAGCCGCTGGGCACCAATCCGTGGATCGGCGAGTCCCAGGCATACGTCGACAACCCGCAGTACCACCCCAGTTCGTACGGCAACAACAGCCCGCCTCCGGCCGCCGGCGCGATACGACCGGTGACCACGGCCCGCTACAACCCTGGCGATGGCTCTTATGTCGGATCCGATGGCCGCAGCTACACCCTGGAAAATGTCGCGCCGGTGAGCGCGGCCGCACACAAGGAGACGACATGGCAGACGATGTTGATCCCGACCCGGTGACAGCCGATCGGTCCGGGCTCGAGGCGGCCCGCGCCCAGGCGCTTGCCGCGCAGGAGGCAGCCAAGGCCGCCTTGGCCGAGGCCGAAGCGGCAGCGGCAGCGCTCGACCGGCAGCTCGAGCAGACGAATGCAGATGTCGCCGACAAACCCGAGCAGACGACAGCGGGGGTCGCCGACAAACCCGTCGCTCGATCTCCCAAAAGGCGGCGCGTAGCCGCCGTCGCGCTGATCGCTGTGGTCACCATCGCGGCCGCGGGAGCCAGCGCGTACTTCGCAATAGCGCATCGGGACGCAGTCCACCAGGCCGATGAGCGGTTGGACTACGTCCAAGCGGCGCGGCAGGGAGTTGTCAACATCCTCAGTGTCGACTTCAACTCCGCGAACAACGATGTCAAGCGCATCCTCGAGGACGCCACCGGAGCCTGGCGCGAGGAATTCGCACCGCAGGCACAGCCCTTCACCGATGTCGTGCAGAAATCGAAGGTGGTGACCACCGCCGAGGTCACCGCGGCCGGACTCGAGCACCGCAACGACGACGGCACCGCCCAGGTGCTGGTGGCCGCCAAGTCCAAGGTGTCGAACTCGGCAGGCGCCAGCAACGAGCAACGAACCTTCCGGCTCCGGGTAACGGTCGCGCCCGACGCGGGACGGCTGAAGATCGCAAAGATGGAGTACGTCCCGTCATGACCACACAGCTGAACGACAAGACCGAAGCCGCCGAAGCGACCGAGCCCGCCACCATCGACGACCCCGCCACGGACAGCCCCGAGTCTGGTGCCGACACCGTTGCAACTCGAGACTTCGCGAGTTGGCGGGCGCGGGCCTTCGCCTACCTCATCGACGTGGGCTGTCCGGCTGCCACCATAGCGGCGCTCCTCGGGACCGCCGCTTCCGCGGATTCCGATCACTGGGTGCAACTGCCCGCCATCATCGTCGCCGGAGCCGTCCTGGCCGCCACGGTCTGGAATGTCGGATTCCGGCAGGGGAAGACCGGCCGCACGTTCGGCAAGACGATGCTCGGCATCCGCACCGACCGGGTGCACGCCGGGACGCCCCCGGGTGTCGTTCGTGCCTTGTTCCGGGAAGCCGCCCGCGTCGCCGACACGGTGCCGGTGCTGATCGGCTGGTTCTGGCCGATGCGCGATGCCCGCGGCCAGACGTTCTCGGACAAGCTGGCCGATACGATCGTATCCGCCACGCCTGCCGACATCACCGACAACGACCGGGCGCGCGCACGATCGATGGCCCTCGGTGCCTTCGCCTTGCTCGCGCTCGCGACCGTCGGACTCGCGGCGACCCAGTACACCTACGACTACCGGCGAGATCACGCGTCCGAACAGGTTCGGTCCGACGCACCCCGGATTGCCACCGACGCGACCGTCGCCTTGCTGTCCTACAAACCCGAGACCGTGGACGCCGACCTCGCCGCCGCCTCGTCGAAACTCACCGGGGACTTCCTGAGCTACTACGAGGATTACACCAAGAAGGTCGTCATTCCGGCCGCCAAGGAAAAGAAGGTCAGCACCCGGGCCCAGGCCGCCGGCACGGCCGTCATCTCCGCCGACGACCACCATGCCACCGTGCTGGTCTTCATCAATCAGACGACCACGACCGCGGAAAACCCTCAGCCCGCAACGATGTCCAGCACCGTACGGGTCGACCTGGTCGAGATCGGTCACGAATGGCGGATTTCGCAGTTCGAGCCGATCTGAGCACCGGATCAGACGATGCCGCCGGAATGGAGCTGCCATATCTCCTCGGCGGAATACGTCGTTGCGATATCCGGGCCGCTCGATCTTGATCACCCGGGCACCCAGGTCAGCCAGTTGGCGAGTGGCGTACGGCGCCGCCACCGCTTGTTCGATACTCACAACGACCACGCCGTCGAGCGGCAATTGGTGTATCGGGTTCTCCCTCACTCGTTCCCGCGAGCAACCTCGCAGCCGTGCACAACATCGACCGGCAGCGCACGCATCTGACCTACGCTGTCAGATGGAGACTATAGATCGTCGGTGGAGGCAATCCAGCTCCGCCTCCACCGCAGGCCACTTATACACAGTGGATGGCATTAAACGCGTTCGACTGCGGGTTTGATATCAATGTAGACAAGGTGTCAGATCATCGAATACCGTGAGGTGACCCAGACCCCACAGATAGGAACATCGAGTCGCTGTGCCACACGTCACCTACAGATCCGACGCCGGTTCGGTGGAGCGGGCTCGCGTCGACGAGGCCGCACCGAACAACTCCGACTGGAATCCACGATGACGATCTCTCTCCTCCTCGACATGTCGGTATCGGGACACCCGGACCGCACCGCCATCACCTCGGGCGCCGAATCGCTGACCTACCAGCAGTTCGCCGACCTGGTCCAGAGCACCGGCACCGCGCTGCGGCAGTCCGGTGCCAAGAACCTGGTGTATTTGGGCGGTTCCGGCCTCGAGTTGCCTGCCCTGCTCTTCGGCGCGGCCTACGCGGGCATCCCCTTCATACCGATCAACTACCGACTCGACGGCGCGCGCCTCGTTCAGCTCATCAACCGAGTCGGTAACGCTCTCGTAGTCGCCGCACCGCGCTACGCCGAATCCGTCGCGGCAGCCGACGCCACCGTCGAAACCACCGACGCGTTCTTCGCCCGCGCGCGCAAAGCAGCGCCCGAGCCGTTACCGGCGGCCGAAGCCGACCCCGAAGGTCCGGCTGTCCTCCTGTTCACGAGTGGCACGACCGCGGAGCCGAAGGCGGTGGTGCTCCGTCATAGTCATTTGCTGAGCTATGTGATGGGTACCGTCGAATTCGGTTCCGCCGACTCGTCGGATGGAGCGCTCATCACCGTGCCGCCCTATCACGTCGCCGGTATCGGCACGATCCTGACGAACGTGTACGCGGGCCGGCGGATGATCTACCTGCCCGACTTCGATGCGGCGGAGTGGTTGCGTCTCGTCCGCGACGAAGCTGCCACCTCCGCGATGGTCGTTCCCACCATGCTCGACCGGATCGTCACGGCATTGGACGGCAATACCGCCGATGTACCCTCGCTGCGCTCGCTGTCCTATGGCGGAGCCCGCATGCCGCGCCCGACACTCGAGGCCGCGCTGCGCGCCTTCCCGGATACCGGATTCGTGAACGCCTACGGACTGACCGAAACCAGCTCGACCATTGCCCTGCTCGGCCCCGAAGACCACCGCGCCGCGCTGGACAGCGACGACCCCGGCGTGCGCGCTCGCCTCGGGGCAATCGGGCGTCCGGTGCCCGATATCGAGATAGACATCCGCGGTGTCGATGAAAAGCCGGTCGGGACCGGCGAACACGGCGAGTTGTGGGTCCGCGGACCCCAGGTCTCCGGCGAATACATGGGTTCGGGCTCGGTCCTGGACGCGCAGGGCTGGTTCCCGACGCGCGATCTGGCCTACCAGGACTCCGAGGGCTTCGTATTCATTGTCGGCCGCAACGATGACACGATCATCCGCGGTGGCGAGAACATCGCCCCGGCCGAAATCGAGGACGTCCTGGTCCAGCATCCCGCCGTCCGATCGGTCGCCGTCGTGGGGATACCCGACGAGCACTGGGGTCAAGCGATTCTCGCGGCCGTCGTCCTCGACGGTGACACGAATCCGAGTTCCGATCAATTATGCGAATTCGTTCGATCCCGGCTTCGATCCTCGAGAACGCCGGATCGGCTCATCTTCCGCACGGAACTGCCGGCGACACCGACCGGAAAGATTCTCCGCAAGGAGATCGCCGCCGACTACCTCGCGGAAGTGAGCGGCTCCGCCATCGGACTCACGAGTCCCGGAAAGGAATGACAATGCTGAAAGTCGGAGTTCGTTTGCGCAGTCAAGTCTGCACGACGGAAGTCATCGTGGTGCGGGCGGGCGACGAGTCCGCGGCACTCAACTGTGGCGGCTTCCCAATGGTCGATCTCACGCATCCGCAGGATTCAGAGTTTACGTTGGCCGGCGATTTCGCCGAAGGCAGTCTTATCGGAAAGCGATACACAGACGACGCCGATAGCGTCGAGGTCCTCGTCACCAAGCCAGGCAAGGGCACTCTCGCGCTCGGCGCGACCACGTTGACACTGAAGGCCGCGAAACCCCTTCCTGCCAGTGACTGACCCGGGGCTAGACGGCCGCCGACTGATCCGGCACGATACGGCCGCCGCAGAGGACACGGCCGGCCCAGGGCCACTCGCGGGCGTTCGCGTCATCGAAATAGCGGGCATGGGCCCCGCACCGCACGCCGCGATGACCATGGCGGACCTGGGCGCCGACGTAGTGCTGATCGAGCGTCCCAGCACACCGGGCGTTGTGCCGACGGTGCGCCCGGCCCAGCAACGCGGACGCACACTGGTCGAAGCCGACTTGAAGAACCCGGACGACATCGAGGAGATCTTGCGCCTCGCCGAAAGAGCCGACGTCTTGATCGAGGGGTTTCGCCCCGGCGTCACCGAGCGCCTGGGAATCGGGCCGCAGGTCGCCCTCGATCGCAACCCCCGGCTGATCTATGGACGGGTCACCGGTTGGGGGCAGACCGGGCCGCGTGCACAGCAAGCCGGTCACGACCTCAACTACATCTCCGTCACCGGGCTGCTACACGCGGTCGGCCGGGCAGGCGAACGCCCGGTACCGCCGCTGAATCTGTTCGGCGACTTCGGCGGCGGATCAATGTATCTCGTCGTCGGCGTGCTCGCCGCGCTGATCGAGCGCCAGCACTCCGGTCGAGGCCAGGTTATCGACGCCGCGATGGTCAACGGAGCCCCGGCCCTGGGCCATCTGCTGTGGTCGATGCGCGCGGCCGGGCGATGGTCCGACGAGCGCGGCACCAACGTTTTCGACGGCTCCGCGCCGTTCTACGACACCTACGAGTGCGCCGACGGACAGTACGTGGCAGTCGGCGCACTGGAGCCGCAGTTCTATGCCGAACTGCTCCGGGCATTGGACATCGCACCGGAAACACTGGGCCCGCAACGTGATCCGCAAGGATGGCCACACATGCGGGCGATGTTCAGCGAACGATTCGCATCCCGTCCGCGCGACGATTGGGCCAAGCTTTTCGCCACCCTGGATGCGTGCGTGACCCCGGTGCTGTCCTTCGCTGAAGCCGAAGCCGACGACCACATGACCGCACGATCGGTGTTCATCGACGTCGACGGTGCGATCCAGCCGGCTCCGGCCCCGTCGTTTTCGAGGACTCCCCCGAATCTTCCGTCACCGCCGCCACGTCGACCGGTCGACATCACCACACTCTGGGCCTGAGTCGCCCCGCAGGGAAGGAACCCACCTTGACCAATAGCCACACCGACATCGCCTCGCAGACAGTTCTTTTCGAACGCCGCGGCCACGTCCTGGTGATCACCCTCAACCGCCCGGACGCACGCAACGCCGTCAACGCCGAGATGTGTCTGCAGGTCGGCGACGCGCTCGAATCGGCCGACCAGGATCCCGACATCCGGGTGGTAGTCCTCACCGGCGCCGGGGACAAAGCCTTCTGCGCTGGAGCGGATCTGAAGGCAATCGCCCGTGGTGAGTCCGTGATCCCGGAGGGACGCGAGCACTGGGGATTGGCCGGCTATGTATCCCACGCGATCAGCAAACCGACCATCGCCGCCGTGAACGGGCCCGCCCTCGGTGGCGGAACCGAACTGGTCCTCGCGAGTGACCTGGCGGTAGCCGCGGACACCGCGGTCTTCGGCCTGCCCGAGGTGAGCCGAGGGCTGATCGCCGCGGCCGGTGGGGCGTTCCGGCTTGCCGACAAGCTGCCACCGACGATCGCGATGGAGTTGCTGCTCACCGGAGACCCGATCTCGGCCCAGCGCGCACTCGAATTGAATCTGGTCAACCGCGTCGTCCCGGCGGCTCAGGTACTGGATGAGGCACTGGCACTTGCTCAGCGGATCGCGAATAACGCACCACTGGCAGTCCAGGCCACCAAACGCATCGCCCTTGACCAGAGCAGCACCGGAGACCGCCCTGCCGACCAGCGGGGATGGGCGGCGACCGCCACGGAATCCGCTGCCATCTTCGCTTCGGCGGACGCCAAGGAAGGCCCCTTGGCCTTCGCCGAGAAACGTCTCCCCGTTTGGCAGGGTTGCTGACCTACCGAAAGCCGGAAATGCGGGGTGTGTGGATATTTCTCCACACACCCCGCATTTGTCCTATCTCCGTACGTCAGTGGGTTCGCACACCGAAATCGAATTCGGCGATGCTGGAGATCGGTGTGAAGCCGTCGCGGGTCAGCCAGGACGGCTTCGCCACGTGGCCGGGCTCCGGACGGGCCCACTCAACCCACGGACCCCAGTCCTTGCGGCTCAGCTTCTCCTCGAGGGTCTGCGGAAATGCCTTCAGCGCTCGGCTGTATTCCTTGGAGAAAGCGACCATTTCCCGAACGGTCCAGATATCCTCCTCGGACCGCCATTTTCCATCACCCGCGTACTCGATGATCTGGAACGACGGAAAATCGATGGGAGCCGCACCGGGTTCCGGATTGTCGGCACGGTTGATTGCTTTGTATACGATCCTGTTTCCGTCGATCACATACCACACCAGCACGGTGTAGACGTGCGGGGCGAACCCCATCGTCCCCTCCAGAAATCGGGTGATCTCCTGAGGTCCGGTGAAACGACCGTAGTAGTGATCGGTGTAGGTGGCGTCGTCGGTGAATAGATTCGCCCACGCCTCCCAATCCTCGTAGACCAGGCCGGTCATTACATAATTCCGGAAGGATTCCTCGACCTCGGATCGATCGAAATCGGCCATTTCCGCCTCCTTGTTGTTCGCGGCGTAACCGGGTTTCAGCGACCGGAAACCGCCACCCCCATACCGGTGATCCATTTCTGCACCGGTTCGTAGGCAATGCATTCGAACGGCTTGCCCCCACCGGCCGCTCCGGCGGCCAGCCAGGTCCGGACTTCGTTCGCGCCCGCACCGGCCTGCTCGTGCGCGACGGTGGCGAGCTCGGTTAAACTTGTTGCGTCCCAGGACGACAGCGCGTCGAGGAAGGCTTTGTCCCATTCGGGCTTGATCTTCTGCTCGGCCGCGGCATAGCCCGCGGCGATGATTCGCGCACGCTCCGCATCGCTCATATCGTGCGTATCGACCTCGAGGCTCGGCGGGGAATGCGAGAGTCCCCCGGTGCCGATGACCAGCACGCGATCGCCGATACCGTCGAGGAAGCGGCCGACCTCGGCGCCGAATTCGAGGACGCGTTCCGGCCGCGGCAGCGGCGCGGTCGCGCAATTGATCGCCACGGGGATCACCGGATACACGCCGAGCCCGGCCGTCAGATCATGCAGCGGTTGCGCGAACGCGTGATCCAATTCGATATCGCGGCATACCGTGATATCGAATCCCGACCCCAGCAGATGATCCGCGAGGGCCCGCGCGCGATCCGCGGGGACGCGCAACTCACCGGCCTCGCGCCCGGCCTCGGCCATGATGCCAGCGCTCAACGCGACCGCGAAGGATGGAACCACCTGCCGGAATGTTCGACGATGGTCACCGCCGAAGAGCACTATGACATCGGGATCGAATTCCTCGACCATGCCGCGCACCTGCTCGAGACCGGACCGGAACGAGCGGCCGAGCACATGCTCCACGTCACGCATCATTCCCGGACTGTGACTAGCGCAGACAACCAGCCGATCTGCCACGGACATGACAAGCCTCCTCGAATCTGATTCAGTCCCAGCTCGAATGCCCCGTAGCACGGTCGGGGCACGGTATCGGTTATCGACGTGTCGCCATGCCCGCGTCGACATTGAGGGTGCTGCCCGTGAAAGAACGACCCGACTCCGAGATCAAGAAAAGGATCGCCTCGCTGACATCCCGCGGTTCGATCATCGGCAGATCCGGGAGCAGTGTCTGCATCGCGTTGGCCAGATGCGGATACTCGCCGAGCACATTGAACAGTTCCGGGTTCTCGAGCACCATCGGAGTCGCGCAATTCGTCGGCGCGACGCCATTCACGCGAACGTGATATTGAGCGAGATAGTTCGCGTACTGACGGACCAATCCGGTCAGTGCGAGTTTCGCCGTACCGTAGGCGTCGTCGCCGCCTCTGCCATTACCCAAACCGAGCATGGCGGCCATCGAGCTGGTCACCACGATGTTGCCGTCCTTATGTCCCTGCTCGCCCCGCTCGATCAGATGGGGCAACGCGACCCGGATGGTATTCCACTGCCCGACCAGCAGAATGTCGATACCGAGGCGGAAGGCCTCGGCGGGGTCTTGTTCCTTCGTGTTGCTCAGCAGCACACCCGCATTGGCCAGGACGGTGTCGATGTGACCGAACTGCTCGACACCCGCGTCGAACGCCGCCTGCAAGGCCGCTAGATCCCGGATGTCGGCCTTACGTGCCAACATCGTCCGACCGGCCTTTTCGACCAGCTGGGTGGTCTCCTCGAGGTCTTCGGCCGTACCGAGGTTGTAGGGGACACCGTCGATGTTCTCGCAGATGTCGACGCCGACGATATCGGCGCCTTCCTCCGCGCAACGAATCGCATGCGACCGGCCTTGACCGCGCGCCGCACCGGTGATGAACACAACCCGGTCGTCCAATTTTCCCACTATATTGTCCTTTCGAATCTCCGGCCGCGACCGCGGTCAGCTCGGCGTGCGGCCACGTCAGATGACGGCCGCTGCCTCTTTCAGTGCAATGATCTGGTCCCAATCCAGACCCAGCTCCTGCAAAACCTCGTCGGTGTGTTCACCGTGGCCGGGCGCGGGGCGCAATGGGGCGGGCGTCTCATCGAACTGCACTGGATTGGCCGCCAATGCAAACGTGTTGCCATTGGCGTCGGTCACCTCTGGCAGATACCCGTTCGCTTCGACCTGCGGGTCATCGTGCATTTCGAGCGCGGACTGGAACGCGTCCCATACGCCGTCGAAATCCTCCAACTGCTTGCACCAGTGCGCCAGCGGCTGGGATTCGAACGTACGGCGTAGCTCTGCGGTGCATTCCTTGCGATTGGCGAAACGCGCCCGGGCATCGGCAAATCGCTCGTCGGCGATCAGATCGGGACGACCGATACGCGCACACAGATCCGGCCAAAAACGATCCGATTGCAGCAGGACCAGTGCCAGGAAACGATTGTCGCCGGTCCGGTAGATACTGGTTACCGGGTTGGGCATCTCATCGAGGTCGTACTTGGGAATGTTCGAACCGATGACCTTGGAACCGACGACATCCGGCCCGAGCTGCCACAGCGCGGTCGACAAAAGCGACACGTCGACCAGCGAAGGCTTGCCGGTCCGTTCCCGCTTGTACAGCGCCGCGGCGACACCGCCCGCGATGGCGAAGCCTGCGAACACGTCACCGAATGCCGGGCGCTGAATCGGCGGGTAGCTACCGTCTCCGGCCGCCAGCGCGTCACCGATGCCACCTCGAGCCCAGTAGGCCGCGAGGTCGAAGCCACCGCGATCGGCCTGCGGTCCCTTCGGGCCATAACCGTGCCCGCGCGCATAGATGATCTTCGGGTTCCGCGCCCGGATGGATTCGATGTCGATGCCGAGGCGCTGCTGCGAGCCGGGCAGCAGATTGGTGGTGAAAACGTCCGCCTGCTCGATGAGCTTGTACAGGATCTCCAATCCTTGTGGATTGGCGACATCGAGACCGACGCTACGCTTGCCGCGATTGGGCTGCTCAATGAAATGGTTCACGCCGGCGGCACCGGCGACCACACCGGAATTGACCAAGCCGCGCTGTGGGTCTCCGGTCTCCGGGTGTTCGATTTTGATGACGTCGGCGCCCCAGTCCGCGAGTACCGCCCCCGCGGACGGCACGAAAGTCCATGCGGCAAGTTCGATGACTTTCACGCCTTCGAGAATTGGCTCCATCGCCAGAATCCTTTCCTGATCCACTCTGTTCCGGGGACGCCCCCGACCGTCAACGGAATCCGACGGCTTTTGTCTGGAGGTACTGTTCGAAACCCTCACGACCGTTCTGCCTGCCATTGCCGCTCTGCTTGTAGCCCCCGTACGGCGAATCGGCGCCGTAGAACATCCCGCCGTTGATCATCAGACTGCCGGTCCGGATGCCCCGCGCTACCGCGTCGACCCGCTCCGGCGCGGTGCCCCAGACCGAGCCGGACAAACCATACGGACTGTCGTTGGCGATCCGGATGGCATCGCTGTCGTTGTCGAATGGGATCACCGCGAGCACAGGGCCGAAAATCTCCTCCTGTGCGATGGTCATCGCGTTCTCGACGTCGGCGAAGACTGTCGGCTCGACGTAGTAGCCCTTGGGCAGATGCTCGGGCCGGCCACCTCCGACGGTGACCCTGGCCCCTTCCTGACGACCCTTCTCTATATAGCCCAGCACGCGATCCCGTTGGCGCGCGTTGACCAGCGGGCCGCAGAATGTGGCCGGGTCGGTGGGATCCCCGTACCCGATGCCGCCAAATGTCGCCGTCGCGATCTCGACCGCCTCGGCATAACGGCTGCGCGGCACGAGCAGCCGCGACGGGAGGGCGCAGCCCTGACCGGCGTGCATACACGCGATCATCGACTGCGGGATGACCGCGGCGAAATCGGCGTCGTCGAGCACAACCATCGCGTTCTTGCCACCGAGCTCGAGAAACGTCCGCTTCATCGTCGAAGCCGACAGTTCCACGATCCGCTTGCCGACTCCGGTCGAGCCGGTGAACGAAACCATGTCCACCCGGGGGTCGACCAGTAATTGTTCCGCGACCTGGTTGTCCGAGGTCGTCACCACATTGAGCACGCCCGCCGGAATGTCGGTTCGCTCGGCGACGATGCGGCCGAGCCGGGTAGCGCTCCACGGGGTGTCTGGGGCCGGCTTGAGCACCACCGTGTTGCCCGTGGCGAGCGCCGGGCCGATCTTGTTGATGGCGACTTCGATGGGGAAGTTCCACGGCACGATGGCCGCAACCACACCGATGGGCTCCTTCATCACCCGGCGATGACTGACCGCACCGAAGAGCTCGGTGTCGGGCAGCGAACGCTCCCAACCGAACTCGTCGATCAGGTCGGCGGGATAGCTGATCCCTTCGGCGAACGGCCAGTCGAGTTGGGCGAGATAGGTGATCGAGATCGGTGTCCCCGCCTCGGCGACCAAGTCCGCGCGGAAGGATTCCTTCTCCTCCTGCAACGCTTCGTGCAGTTGTCGCAGGCAGTGCTTGCGGAACTCCCGATCCGTAGACCAGGTCCCTTCGTCGAAGGCCCTGCGAGCCGCGGCGATCGCACGGTCCATGTCCGATGCCGCAGCGTCGGCGGTGTCGCCGATGACATCCTCGGTCGCCGGGTTGATGTTGTCGTACCGGGCGCCGGAAGCGGCATCGGCCAGGACACCATCGATCAGCATGCGCGCCTCGCCGCGTGCGATATCGGATGCCGTGGGAGCTGTCATGGTTGCCGAGACTCCTTCGTGTCGGACCAGGTTCATAAATTCGCCGCGCCTGCGTGGCGCGCGTCACACCGACTATATATAGTCAGATAATTGATATCAATAGACTTCAATGGATGATTGACCTTATGCCGCGCCGTTACGCCGGTGGCAGCTGGCCTCGGATCAGCAACCACGCGATCGTGCGCACCAGGGACTGAACTCCATCGACGAAATCGAACGTCATATCGGCTCCTTTGCCGTATCTGTCATCACAAACCTCCAGGTGGTGGGGTCGAAGTGCTGCCCGTTCACGGATCACCGCGCACGCACCGGAGACACCTTCGTCAATCACGTCGGCTGACGAGCATGGCGCCCGCCACGGGACCACCACCCACCGCGACCGCCGCGAGTTCCGGATTTCCCGGAGCCTGTCGGTCACCGCCTTCGCCCCAGAGTTGGACGCAGGCTTCGTGCAGGAAACCCATCCCGTGCAGGCGGCCGCCGGACAGCTGGCCACCGCTGGTGTTCAGTGGCAGCTCCCCGTCCAGGGCGATGCGATGCCCGCCTTCGATGAATTCACCGACCTGCCCGTGCTCGCAGAACCCCAGCGCCTCCAGCCATTGGACGGTCAGGAAACTGAACCCGTCGTACAACTGCGCGATATCGACATCGGCCGGTCGCAGTGCCGTTCGCTCCCACAGCGTGGTCGCCGCGTCATGCGCGGCCATCGTCGTGATATCGACCCGTTGGTCCCAGGTCGCACGCTCGAACATCCCGGTGCCCACGGATTCGACAGTCAGCGGCGGTTTCCGCAAACCGGCGGCGGCTTCGCGCCGCGAGATAATCACCGCGGTCGCCCCGTCGCACGGCACATCGCAGTCATAAAGGCACAACGGATCCGAAATCATCCTCGCATCGAGGTATTCGTCCAAACTCATCGGAGTGCGATATACGGCGTCGGGATTCAGTCCCGCATTTCGACGCGCATTTACCGCGATCGCGCCGAGCTGTGCACGGGTGAGCCCGTGTTCATACATATAACGCTGCGCAGGCATGGCGAGCCAGTTGGCCGCGGACACCGCGCCGAATGGACCGAAATATTCCAGGTGCCCGGGTAGTCGCCCACTTCCGAACAGAACCGAAGCACGCCCGGCGGTCTGCGCGGTCGACTCCCACACCGATCGAAACACCAGAACGTGTTCGGCCAATCCCGTCGCCACGGCCATGCACGCATCGATCGCCGGACCTATCTGTCCCGCGGTCTCGGCACTACTCATGAACCACCGGCTCCGCAGCCCCAGCGCATTGCGCAGATCGTGGACCGTGGCACCGGAGAACCCGGGATCCGGAACGCCAGGCCCCGGGTAGCTCGCGACACCGTCGATATCGTCCGGGTCCAAACCCGCGTCCTCGATCGCCCGCAGTGCCGCCTCGACCGTCAGCTCCAGTCCACCCCGCCCGAGCCGCCTGCCTACCTGCGACTTACCGGCACCGGTCAACACGGCACTGCCCTGAAACAGGCTCGTACGCTCACTCATCGCCAACTCCTCCGGCGGGACGGAACAACGGGAGCCAGATGTCATCCCATTGCTCGAAGAACACCTCGACCTCGAGCCCTGGAACAACAGCCTCCGGCACCACACCGACGACATTGCTGACGATTCGCACGTCGGGTTGTTCGGCGAGCTCGATCATCGCCACCACGTAGGGCGGGGGGAATCCCGGAAGCCACGGCTGCCGGTTGATCGTGTACGCGGCAACCCGGCCCCGGCCGGAAACCGGTTCCGGCGCGACATCGGTGCTGCGACAGCGGAAGCAGGCCGCGGAACCGGGGTGGAACCATTGCTTGCAGCTGCGGCACCGGTAGATGAGCAACCGCCCGTCCCTGCCTCCGGTCCAGAATGCCTCCGACTCCGGCGTGGGCGCGGGCAGCAGCCGCACCTCCGGCCGGACGTATTCGACCGTCACATCACCGTGTGGTCGACCGTCCATCTGTTCCCTCAACGTAGTCACGTCCCGTGTCCGTGCGACGCCGTCGTCAGACCCGTCGCAGCCACCTGATCGAACCCACCCTAGAGAGAATCTGACACTCTCGTCAATAGCGTGCTTCCCTGTCGACAATCATACTTCCGGCATTAATCGCAGAATCGGCCCCAGTGGTCTGACATTGCTGTTCGACTGGCGTGTTGACGCGATCTGTCGATTTGACCGGGCTGAGCGCCAAGCTCGGTCCCGAGGGCGCTGTCGTCGAATTCATGCTGGCCACCTACGGCACCGGCACTCGGGTCAAAGCAGCACGCGGGGATTTGGCGGCCGCCGAGACCCGGCTGGCGCAGGGTGCCGCAATCGCCGAGAACCTCGGCCTTGCGCGGCTGTCGGCATGGATCGTCAACGAGAAGATCCGCATCGGACTCCCCTGGATCACGACAGCACGGCCGTGCTCATCCCAGCCCTCGCGCGATGCGCCGAACTCGGGATGTTTCGTTTCGCGACGGACTACGGACCGCGCATCGACCCTGATCTCGCGATCGTGCTACGGGAATCCGTGCCGCCCACTGTGATTCGCCCTTCGGTCCTGCAACGAATGCTCACCGCGGCGGGATCGAACCGAGCATGAGAACAGCCAGTTGCGCCCAGCTGGTCGGAGGTCAGCTGACGCGCGCCGTAGCCCGATTCGCGAGCAGTCGACCAAGGCCGACACCGATCGTGGCGGGGACATAGATCAGCAGCAAGATCCACGCGGCGGCCGCGGTGAGTTCGAACAACAGCGAGTTCCCGCTCAGGTCGAGACCGGGAAGTTTGTCGATAAGCCAAGTCGACGCGCCCGCGGCGAGCCCGCCGATGACTCCCGCTTGCAGCCACAGAATCGGAAAGTCCACCTCGGACTGTTCACCGTGTGCCAACCGATCGCGGCGGCCGTCGACCGCGCCCCAGGCAATCGCCATACCCGCGACGAGCACCAGTGCGATCAATCGGGCCGACGAAGTCTGTGGCGTCCAGTACTGCACAGCGAGACCCAGCACGAATTGGACAGCCACATGCAGTGCCGCGAGTCCAAGACCACGGCTCAACGGAGCATTCATGCGCCACAGCATAAGCACTGAAAGGTAGCCGAGGCCAGTGGATCATGAATCGGGTTCGAAATATTCATCCAGCGCCACGGCACCAACCGGAATGAACAGTGCCGCGAGAGTCGATCGACCGACAATTTATTGTTCGCGCTGCTCCCGCAGGGCACCGAATCCGGATCGAACTGTCACTTCAGGACGCTCCGCATAATAGGCATCGCACCAGATATCGGAACTCAGCTGACAGAACCATGAATGCGACGGATTTCGAGCCGACCGGTATTCCGGTCGGCGATCTCGCGGGTCTTACGCGGATGATCATCTGGGAGGGTCCGCCACCGGAAAGCCGTCTCCCGGCCGACGATCCGATGACCACCGGTTCACTCAGATCATCCAGCGACGCCGTCGCGTCCGACCGAGGCATGCCGCCCCGAGACCGGTTCGGCTTCGTACACGGTGATCGTCTCCAACAGGCGGAAGAGGGGCATCGGGTCGGTGCGCAGGGCGTCGGACATGTGAAATTCTCCGCCGAGCACCGCCTCGAGCAGCCGGTCGACCACCGCTTGCAGATCGTCGGCCTCGATCTCGTACAGGGCGACGAACGGCCCGTCGTCGGCGGGCGGCGCCAGTCGTCGCGCAGACACGAACCCGTCCATCGCCACCACCTCACGCAGATGCGTTTCGTCGTACCAGGCGTGGTATTCTGCCGTGCGCTCCGGAGCACTGGGCTGTGTCTCGACGTACAGGATTCCTCGGGCCATACTGTTCCTCCTCCGATGGATTGACATTTCGGGATCGCTTGCAGCGCAGCCGGTCTGGCAGCCCTCGATCACCGTGTTCGACCGAACCCCCGCGGCCGGGCCGCACGAGCACCCGCGCACCCGACTCGGTGCGGATGAATTCGACCTCTCGGCGGCCGCACATGTGCCCGATCGGAACCAGCACGGCGCCGATCAGCAGCGCCGCTTCGTAAGCCACGGCAACCGCATACCGGTTCGGCAACTGCACCGCGAAGGCATCACCCGGCCGGACCCCAAGCGTAAACAACCCACCCGCGATACTCAGTGCGGCACTGTGGATCTCGCCGACAGTCGTGGTACGCGGCGTCGAGCCGTCATAGCGCACACTCGTCGCCGCGAATCGGAATACGGCCACGTGAATCGCGCGGCCGAGAGTGATGTCTTCGCCCAGCCCCGCTGGGTCACCTCGCGGCAAGATCCCCGGCGCGACATTCACTCGATCCGGCCGATGACAGTGCCGACCGCGTAATCGACTTCGATTTCGCCGAGGATGACCAGCGTGCCCGCGGCCGGCGACTCGATCTCGGTCTCGGTCTTATCGGTGCCCAGCGTGTAGAGCGGGTCGCCCTGTTGCACGGTTGCGCCGTCCTCCACCAGCCATTCGGTGATGACTCCCTCGGTCATTGTCACACCGAGCTGGGGTATTGACAGTTCTTGCGCCACGGACGGCGTCTCCTCTCGTGATAATTCGGGTTTGTCGGTATCTCACAGCAGCGAGCGCACTGCGGCTTCGATCTGCGGCGGTCCGGGAATGTAGGCCTGCTCCAGGGATTTGGCGTACGGCACCGGCGTGTTCGGCGCGGTCACCCGCAGCACCGGACGAGCCAGCTCGCCGAACAGCTCGGCGTGGATCGTGGCGGCGAGTTCGGCGCCGAATCCGTTGCGCCGCACCGCCTCGTGCACCACCACCGCACGCTTGGTCTTGGCCACCGAACCGAGCACGGTCGCGGTGTCCAGGGGCTGCAGCGTGCGCAGGTCCACCACCTCGATGTCGATGCCCTCGGCGGCGAGCTGGTCGGCGACAGCCAGACAGTCCACCACTTGACGCCCGTAGGTCACAATGGTGGCATCCGAGCCGGCCCGCGCAATGTTGGCCTTGCCGAGGGGGACTCGATAGTCACCCACGGGCACCTCACCGCGCGAGGCGAAGTACAGCCCGAACATCTCCACGAAGACCACCGGGTCGTCATCGAAAATCGACGACAGCAGTAGACCTTTCGCGTCGGCAGGATTGCTCGGCACCACGACCTTGAGCCCGGCGGCATGGACCAGTTGGGCTTCGAGCATGTCCGAATGCTGCGCACCGAAGCCGCCACCGGCACCCGTTGCGGTGCGCACGGTGATCGGCACCGGGGTGCGACCGCCCGACATGTAGCGCAATTTGGCCGCGTGGTTGACCAGCTGGTCCATGCATACGTGGGTGAAGTTCATCAGCATTATCTCGGGAACCGGACGCATGCCGGAGATGGCCGCGCCGATGGCGGCGCCCATGATCGCCTGCTCCGAGATCGGCGTATGCCGAATCCGTTGTGCGCCATACTTGTTGCCCAGTCCCTTGAACACTCCGAAGCCACCGCCACCCGGCTCCTGGATGTCCTCGCCGAGTGCGAACACCCGATCGTCGGTGGCCAGCGCGATATCCAGTGCCTCGTTGATCGCCTGGACGAAACCGAGCTTGCGGGTCTGCACCGTCTCTTGTGCGATGGTCATACCGCCACTCCTTCCGCGTATACGTCTGTGGTGAGCACTGCCGGATCGGGCAGTGGCGCGTCGAGCGCGAATTCGGCGGCGTCGGCGACCTCCTCGGCAGCGGCCCGTTCGATCGCTTCGATCTGCTCGACGGTGGCCACTCCGGTCTCGATCAGCTTCGCGCGGAACCGGGGCAGCGGGTCGTCTGCCATCGCCGCGGCCAATTCCTCCTTGGGCATGTACACCTGCTGGTCGCCCATGATGTGCCCACAGAATCGGAAGGTCATGGCCTCCAGCAAGGTTGGCCCGTCACCGCGCCGCGCCCGGTCGATCGCGTCACCGGCGGCCTGGTACGTCGCGATCGGATCGTTGCCGTCCACGGTGACTCCGGGCATCGAATAACCCGCCGCTCTGGTGGCGATCTGTTCCACCGATGTGCCTTCGAGCAGTGGTGTGTATTCGGCATATTTGTTGTTCTGGCAAACGAATACGACCGGCAGCCGCCATACCGACGCCAGGTTCAGCGCCTCGTGGAATGCGCCGATGTTGGACGCCCCGTCACCGAAGTTCACCACGGTCACCTGATCCGTGCCGCGCATCTGGGCCGACAGGCCGAGTCCGTTGGCGATCGGCAGGCCGGAGCCGACCACACCGGTGGTGACCATCAGTCCGTACTCCGGTGCGGTCACATGCATCGGTCCGCCCTTACCGCCACATGTTCCGGCGGCCTTGCCGAGGTATTCGGCCCACAGCTCCCGCAGCGGCACCCCCTTGGCGACTTGGTCGTGCAGCCCGCGGTAGGTCGTCACCACGTAGTCGTCCCGGCGCAGATGCGCCGCGACCGACGCCGCGGCAAACTCCTGGCCCCGCGGCGAGTAGTACATTCCGCCGATCTTGCCGCTCAGCATAAGCGAGCGATACTTCCCGTCGGACAACGCAATTCGGGTTGCGGTACGGAAGATCTCGCGCTGTACCTCGGCGCTCGGCTCCGGTGTGGATGAACTCACCTGGTCTCCTGGTTCTGTGATTCGATCTGGGCATGGGCAGACCGGGCCGCATGCTCGCCCGCCCGGCGTCCGGAAAAGACGGCATCGGCGAGCGAAAGCCCGGAAATGTAGCTGTTGCTGCAGATTCCGACCGCCGCGCGGCCGGCCGCGTAGAGCCCGGCGAGGCTACCGCCGGCCGCCTTACGCACCGCCCCGGTCTCCTCTTCCACCGCCAACCCGCCGAGCGTGATGAACGGGAACGGATACGCGGGGCTGATATTCGGTGCGAGGTCCACCGCGAAGTACGGTCCGCGGTTCAGCGCCCGTCGGTACTCGTCCTTCTTGCCGAACTGGTCCGGCCGCCCGGCCTCGATCGCCTGGTTGTACTGCGTGATGGTCGCCGCCAACCCGTCCGGATCGACGCCACACGCGGCAGCCAGCGCCGCCGGTGTGGCAGCCTTGCGGTGGCCGAAAGAGCTGAAAATATAGAGGCATTGGGGAATCTGGAAGAAGGCCGACTGCGAACGAGCCTGACGTCTGGCCATGCGCCACGCCTGCGCGTCGAGGATCAGAAATCCGCGACCGCCGTGCCGCTCGACCAGTGGTTCCGACATGGTCGCGCCGTAGAGCTGCTCGTTGGCGAACCTATTCCCATCCATGCTCACCGCGACGCCCTCGATGAACGCGGACGGCGGCGAGATGAACTTCCAGCCCGACATCTTGTTCAAATGGCTCGTGGCCGCGTCCACTTGCGCACCGAGCCGCAGCGCGGAGCCGTCGTCGCCGCCCGCCGCCAGCGGCGAAACCTCAGTCCAGGCAGGCGCATACCGGCGCACCAGTTCCTTGTTCTGCCCGAAGCCGCCGGTCGACAGCACCACCCCGCCCCTGGCCCGGACCTGCTGCCGGGTACTCTGCCGCCGTTGGGCGGCAACCACTTTCGCCATCAGCCGGTCACCGAGCGGAGGATGCCAGACCTCGGCCTTGGTCGCGATCTCGGTTCGAATCCGGTGAACGCGCCCGAGCCCACTGCCGCGCGGAGCGTCGAATTCGACGCCCACCACCGCACCATCCTCGATGATCAGGCGGCACACCTCGGCCAGTGGCCGGAACGTAACGCCCTTGCGCAACGCGGAATCTCGCAGAATGCCGTAAAAGGCAGCCCCGCTGAAGTTCTTGGCCCGCACGCGGTGCCCACGCGGAGCCGGCGCGGCGTCGTCGGCATAGCTCGGCACCTGCTCATTGCCGGAGTAGTACAGATAATGCCGATTGGTCGGATAGGAGGTCTTGTACGGGCACAGGCTGCCTTCGAACGGCACACCCTGCTGAGACAACCACTCGATCATCTCCGGGCTGCCGTCGACGAACCGGCGCAGCGTCGATTCGGCGACCGCGTCGCCGACCTCATGACTCAGGTACGCGAACATCGCCTCGGCAGAGTCGGTGACTCCCGCCTCCCGCTGTACCGTCGTTGCGCCCCCTGCGTAGACCACGCCGCCGGAATGCACGGTGGATCCGCCGCCGTAGAACCTGTCCAGCACGAGCACCGAGGCCCCCGCATCGGCGGCCGCGATCGCCGCGCAGGCGCCCGCTCCACCGAATCCCACCACCACGACGTCGTATACCTGTGCCGACTCCGCTGTCGGTTCTTGCACACTCACCGCACTACTCCTCATTTTCGGGCATTTCGGCCGCCGCAGGCCGGGCAGCCCGCTTTTCCACAGTGATGTCACCGGTCACCATCAGCCGGCAGGCCAGGCGGGTATCTCGCACCGACCACCCGCGCCGCCGATTCGTTATCTGCCGCAACACATCTCGCTCCTCGTCGCCGATCGGACCGAGATGCTGATGACCGTCGAGCACGCGTACCACGCAGGCCGTGCAGCGGGCCTGCCCGTAGCAGATCGTCGGCCAGCGCGCCCCCTCCCGCAGCGCGGCCTCGAAGAGCGTCTCACCGTCGCGGACGGCCAGTTCGAACCCGGCCGGATCCACCCGCACCACCGCCACGGCGGATCACCGCGCCAGATACTGATCGATGGTCCGGTGGCTGTTGACGATCATCGCCTCGTACGGTTCGGACAGGGTCAGCTCATCGAGCCCCTGGGTCTTCAGGCCCTTCTGCTGGGCAATGATGTTGTGGAAGTCCTCCTTGAGGATCTGCGGCCAGTCCTCGACCGGGATCGGCCCCTCGAGCTCGGGGCGATCCGTCTTCTCCTCGCCCGCCGCCGGGATCTGCAGCGCCCATACCTCGAAGACGCACGATTCGGGATCGTCGCCATTGGGGCGCACCCTGTACATAATCGAATTGCCGTAGGCAGGCAACACTGTGATGTTCGGGAAAATGTGAGCGTAACCGCTGGTGTTCGTCGGCGGCGCCGGCAAATCGATACCCGCCCCTTTGGCGTATTCGTACAGCGCGCCGAAGAATGCCAGCGGGAACTGCTCGGGATCAATGTCGCGCTCCAGTAGGCCCTGCTGGATGAACATCTCCCGTTCGGTGGCGTAGGCGTCAGTGCCGAAGTACAGCGCGTTGTTGTACTGGACGAAGTAGTCCGCCGCAGACATCCCAGCGACCGGAATCTCACCGGAGACCGGAAGCATGTGTGAGTGGCCGCCGTCGAAACACTCGAAACTGCCACCGAACGCGTCGAGGTTGAAGTCCTCGTCGGACGCGCCCATGGCCAGCGACGGGTGCGCCTGCATCACGTGATACGCCTCCATGAACGCCTCCTGGGCGACCTTCCAGTTCCCCGGCAGAATGAGGTGGCGCCACCAGCGCACCTGCATCCGTTCGAAGCCGATCGGTGCCAGCGCCTCGGCTATCCCGGCCATCGCCTCCAGCAACGGTGGCGCGGTCAGATCCATATTGATCCACACCAGCCCGAACAATTCGCCGACCTGACAATCCGCCAACCGCAACGACTCCGGCTCGAGGCAGCGCGCGGCGAAGCCACGTTCGGCGTACACGTAGGAGTTGGAGCCGTCCAGGTTCCAGCGCCAGCCGTGGTACGGACAAACGATCTGTCCGCCGTGGAAGCTCCCGGTACCGACACCCAGCGCCGTGGCACGATGCCGGCACGCGTTGAAGTACGCCTTGACGGTGTCGTCGCGCTGACGCACGACGATGATCGACTGATCGTTGATCTGGTACTCGACGAAGTCGCCCGGCCGCGGGATCTCATCGAGCCGACAGGCCATCTGCCAGACGTGGGTCCAGAGTTTCTCCTTCTCCAGTCGGGCGAACTCCGGGGAAAAATACCGTCCCGCAGGAACTTTGGCGGAATCGGTGATCGCGAACGGGATACCAGCCGCTGCGGGTGCGGGCCGTTGGATCCTAGGTTCAGCGTGGATGGTCAAAGCCAGCCACCTCCTCGTGACAGAACTGCCAAGTAACTAACTAACTGATAAGTTACTTTAGAGATGTGGCGCCGGTCACGTCAATGGTTTCGAGTGATTATCTACACAATCCGCTTAATCATTGCGTTCAACCAACAAAGTTCCACCCAACAGCGCCTCGGTGGCACGGACTGCCGCCCGATGCCGATCAGCGCTCACGGTCGCAGACAGATGCGCCAACCCCCACGTTATGGACGTCAGCGTGTCCACCACAGACTGTGGATCGATACCAGCGCGCAGCTCGCCTGCACGCACCGCGTCCGCGACCAGGCGCGTGTAGAGCGCCTCCTCGGCCCGCTGCCGCCGCAACACCGCGGCCCCGAGGTCCGGATAGCGCGCGGACTCGAGGTAGACGGTGGCGTCGAACCTGGCCACCGACGGATAGTCCCGCACGCAGGCGATCGCCTCGTCGAGCAGCGCGATGAATCGCTGCGGCAAGGTCCCCGGCGCGGCGGCCGCGCTACCCAACCGCGCCATTACCTCATCGATGAGTTCGTTCAACGTCGCGATGACCAGCTGCACCTTGGACGGAAAGTAGTGATAGATCGCGGCGCTGGTCAGCCCGGCCTGTTCGGCAATCGACTTCATGGTCGCCTTGGCGTAGCCGACCTCGGCGATATGGTCCATCGCGACCGTCATGATCCGCCGCCGGGTCCGTTCCCCGTCCGCGTTCACGGGACGACCCATCCGAGCCGGCGCTGACATCCCATCTCCTCCCGACGAGGACAACCATCGAGCTGCCATTGTCCCATCTCGGACGCATGTCCACCGGCGCCCACTGCCGAACAGCACGTCCGAGACGGTTGATCAGCAGGCCGGGCTCAACAATTCCCGGTCACAGATTCGTCATACCGGCATCGACCGGGAGCATGGTGCCGGTGACATACCGAGATTCGGCGGAGGCGAGGGAGACGACGGCGTTGCTGATATCGACCGGATCCACCATCTCTACCGGCAGACGTGCGACGTCACGACGTGACGAACCGACGGCGCAAGGACTGCTTGTCCGGCTTCCCGATCCCGGTCTTGGGAAGTTCGTCGACGATCTCGAGCCGCTCGGGCAGTTTCTGCGGCATAAGGCCCGCCTCCCGCAACTGATCGACGAGATCGGTCAACGTGGGCGCCGCCACGGCCGGTCGGGTCGTGATCACCGCGCACACGAGTTCGCCGCGCTCGTCGTCGGGCAGACCGATCACCGCGACTTCGGCCACCGCCGGATGTTCGGCGATCAGCGCCTCCACCTCGACCGGGCCGATGTTCTCGCCCTTGCGGATGATCATGTCCTTCAGGCGACCGGTCACCTCGACATGCCCGTCCGGTCGGAGGTGGCCGAGATCGCCGGTACGGAACCAGCCATCGGCCGTGAATGCCGCCGAAGTCAGCGCAGGGTCGGTATATCCACGAAACACCGCCGCGCCTTTGACCTGAATCTCGCCATCCCTGCCGGTCGGCAACTCCACCTCATCGTCGACGATCCGCACCTGATTGCCGGGTATCGGCCTGCCCTCGGTCTGCGCCAGCTGCTCGTCGGTGTCGCCGGGTGAGGCCACGCAGATCATCGGAACCTCGGTCGCCCCGTAGTCGTGCGCGAGCGCGGAATGCAACTCGGTGCGCACCGCGTAATACACACTCGGCGGACACGGCGCACCACCACCCTTGAGCAGACGCAGACTCGGCAGCAACTGTTCCCCTGCCGCCAGCTTGCGCTGCTCATTGAGTAGCGCCGTGTAGAACACGGTGCTGCCCCCGGTAAAGGTCACCCGGTGCCTGCGGAACAACTCCGCGGTCACCGCCGGATCGAATGCCTCGACAAGTACCGCAGGGAATCCTGCCAGCAGCACCGTCATCAGATAGATCAAGCCACCGACATGCGCGATCGGGAATGGGACTCCACCGACTTCATCCGGCTGCTGCCCGAGCCCACCACGCAGTGCGAACCCGCGCGCCGCAGCGAGCAACGACCCATCGGCATGGCGCACCCCCTTGGGAAGTCCGGAGGAGCCCGAGGTGAAGTAGATCCACCGCACATCTTCTGAGACGCCGGGCGCCGGCGGCAGCGACGATACGTCTGCCGACTCGGGCGCATCGAGACCAATGGTCATGACGCTTGCGTGCCCCGGCAAGCCTTCGGCCATCGCAACGTAGTCCGTACCACGCCAAGCGCCAGGCACCAGGATCACTTCGGCGGCCGAGGTCGCAACGGCGGCACCGGTTTCCCGTTCCCGATAGATCGGGATGATCGGCGCTTGGACCGCGCCGAGGCGGGCCAGTGCCGCCATCACCAGCGCGGTGCTGATCCGCGTCGGCAGCTGCCAGGCAACTGTCGTTCCCCGGCCGATTCCCTCGGCATGAAGAGCGGCCGCGACCCGCTCCGCCTTGACCCGGAACTCGGAAAAGGTGAGCGAGTTGCCGTGCTCATCGGACAGCATCGGCTGCCCGCCGGACCTCTCCGCGCGATCGACAATCAGACTCCAAAACCCCTCCGCTGCAGTGAGATTGCTCTCAACAGCAGGAGAGGCGACACCGCCGATAGACACTCGAGACCCTTTCGCTCGCCCGTGATGGGCATCACACCATCACCAGATATAGTAAAAAGATTTCGCTATTAAAGCAATCGACGAGCAGTCCGGCCGCGGCCGCACCGCAGGAAACCCGCGGGCCCTCATGGTCAGCCACTCGCGACCAGGTGGTACGGCGGAAGGGCAGTCGGCACGTCGGGCTCAGAGGATCCAGCCGACAGCGCGCAAAACTAGATCGCACGGCCGAGGCAGTCACTGACAAACGTCCGCGACCACGACGCGCGGCTCCGCGCGACAACAACCGCGGAAGACACCCGGAATCGACACCCGCCATCGTGGACGATATAACTGAACGATCTGACTATTGACATATGAGTGTTCAGGCGTCCCGCGCAGGCAGGCGCAGGCCGATACCGAGTTCGGAGAGTATGACGTGCGCGCACCCAGGCCGAATGATGCGTAAGTTCGCATGACAGCCGAATTGGTCGGCCCTGAGGTCGAATTCCGCCCCGGGATGCCCGAACTACTGTTCCGGGTGCGGGATCTGACCGGCTCCTCGTCGGCCACTACCGGGTCGATGAGCACGGGCCCGTGGGTCCTCGGCCCCGACGCCAGACCGTCCTTCGGCTCGCTCGGCGTACTGCTGGACGTTGTCCTCGGCTTCGCACTGATCAACGAAAGACCGCCGGGGCACTGGGGCGTGACCACCTCGATGTCGGTCGAGTTCTGTTCGCCGATCCCGATCGACCATACAACGCTGCTCGGCCAAGGCCGAGCCGTCCACCTGACCGAAACAGGCGGCATTTCGCAGTGCGAGGTCAGGACCATCGACGGCTCGACCGTCGCGGTAGCCACCCAGCAGAACCGATTCGTGCCAGGAACCCCCGGGGAGAATCGCCGACCGAACCATTCGGCCACGGCGACCGGTAGCCAAACGATTCTCGACCTCCTCGACGCCACAACCCGTTCCTACGACGGCGAACTCGAACTCCACCTGACGACCGGACCGAACGTCGCCAACCCACTGGGCAACCTCCACGGCGGCATCGTCGCGTGCTTGTCCGAAATTGCCGCATCGATGGCAGTACGGTCCGAGTCGCATCCGCTCGACGCCGCGTCCATGCACATCGCCTACATCCGTCCCGGTCCGGTCGCCGGAACCGTACGCTTCCGAACCCAGGTGGCCTACCGCGGCCGCACCTCTGCGGTTGTCCGCGTCGAATGCCTCCGACCGGATGGGAAGGCCTGCGCTGTCGCCACTGTCACCTGCGGGGGGCCACGGCAGCCGGTTCACGGCATTGGAAGCTGATCGAATGCGGAGGCCTCGCCGAGCTTCGCGTTCGTTTCCACGCTCGCGATGATGTCGCGGACCCGCTGACGCTGGATCTTCCCCATCGCGTTTCGCGGTATCGCGGGCACCGTCTTCACCTGCTCCCGGCGTCTTGTAACGGGCAAGTCCCGCCTCCCATGCATAGCCGCAGTCGGGGAAGCGGAAACCGCTCGCGGTCAGCGCACGTCCCCGATCGTCGGAGAACAGGACACAGTCGGGCGTCCACTCGGCCCGCAGGCATATCAACTGCCAAAGGCACTGTGGCACAATAAAATCAGGGTTCACTATCGAATCCAGGAACACGGCTTCTACCACTTGCGATCAACAAATCGACTTCACCTTCGGCAACCGTCGCGCGCCATCGACCTGGTCACCTGACGAATAGCCCGACGATGTCGTCCCGTACAGCCTCGTACGGTCGTTCCAGCCGCCCACGGGCCCGCATCTCGACGCTCCGGAGGGCGACCGCGTGAATCGCGAACGCATCCCGTTCAGGCATTGCGCCGGGCAGACTTCCGTCGGCGCGGGCACGGGCCAGGGCACCGGCGAGAACTTCGCGATGGCAGGCGTATATCTCCTCGAGCGCATCGGCAAAGCCGACGACCAGCCCGACCTCGGGGGCGACGAACGTCCTGCCTTCGCGCATCCGACGCTCGTCCCAGCCGACGGTGAGGAACTCCTCGATCCAGGCGACCACGGCCGCCCTGCCACTGAGACTGCCGTCGACGGCGGCGCGCAGCCCGTCCTCGACGAGTTCGCCCGCCTCCCGCTGCATCGCGAGTACCAAAGCGTCCTTGGACGGAAAGTGGCGATAGAACGTACGCCGGTTCACCTTCGCCGCCCGCAGGATGTCCTCGATCGGTGTTGCGACACCGTGGCGCCCGATCAGCCGGTGCGCGGCACGAATGATGGCCGCGCGTTCACGATCGGCCTGCACTGGCGGATCGGCCACGGCCTGACCTGAACCGATCCCTCCACCGACATTCGTCCGGCTCGATGAACCGTTCATGCACCACCTCCTGACCGCCCATGATTGCACACCCGAACGTATCCATCGTTAGAATATCCGAATTACGGGAATCGCATTCCCAGTAGACTCGGTCTTGTGTGGGAATGCCATTCCCAGATAGCGTTCGACGCTAACGGCGACATGGAGGTTGGAACAGTGCAACTACACGGACTGGATCTCGCGCTGACCGGGTGGTTCCAGGTGGCCTGGTCCGGGGACATCGACAGGAATCAGGTTGTCGCGCTGCGCTACTTCGGCCGAGATCTGGTGGCCTACCGGAGCAAAGACGGCGTGGTGCGAGTGCACGACCGGTATTGCAAGCACCTCGGAGCAAGCTTGGCGCACGGCGGTTGCGTGGTCGGCGAGGGCATTCAGTGCCCGTTCCATGGATGGGTCTGGGGTCCCGACGGACACAATGTGTCCATCCCGTATCAGGATCGTCCCAACAAGGCGGCCAAGCTGGGCACGTGGCACGTCCTCGAGCGCAACGAGGCCATATATGTGTGGTTCGACGCCGCGGGGCGCGATCCGTTCTGGGACGTCCCGGAAATGCTCACCTGGGCACCGCAAGCAGCCGACCGGGACTTTCACACAGCATGGCCCAACGGCCGAGAGCACTTCGGCGACCTGCGGGTGCATCCGCAGATGGTGACCGAGAACGCGGTCGATCGACATCACTTCCGCTTCGTGCACAAAACCCCGATCAGCCCGGTCATACTCGACGAACTTGTGGAGGGCCCGGAGTGGCGAGCCCGAGTCGGCTTCGGCCGCGGGTGGCACAAGAACCCCAATGACGAGAACGGGACGCTCCGAACCGACACCATGAACACCCTCGAACTTCTTTGGTCGGGAATCGGCGTCAGCGTCAATGTGGAGCACACCATCGAGGGCATCCGGATCATCAGCATCAACACCACCCCCGTCGAGGATGGCAAGACCGAACTCTTCGCTACCTACTGGATCGACCGCATCGAAAACGATCTCGAGGACGGCACCTACCAACGCCGTCTCAATGAAGCCAAGCTGGCCCTGCCAGACGATATCGAGATCTGGAACCACCAGGTCTTCGTCGACCCGCCGGGCGCCTTGGCGGTCGAAGAAGGCCGAGGCTTCCGCCGGATCCGCAAGTGGGTGCAGCAGTTCTATCCCGGCATTGACACCGCCGCCGCGCCGGGGGGCGAAAATGGCTACATGCCGAAGTTGAAAGCCCCAGGATGACGGCCTGAACGCGCGAAAACTGCATCGACCGGGCCGGACCCGCCGCGGATATGTAACCGCGGGTAGTTCATGGATAGCGATGTGTCTTGATCCGGGGTCGGCCCACCGCCATTCCGGCAGCTTTCTCGGCATCGTCGATGTCGTGCCATCGAGCCTTGTCGATCAATTCCGGTCGACGCTCGGTCAGGAGGGTGAACAACGCCGCGCGATCGGACTCCGGCGGGGCCAGTCTGCCCGCTAGGAAATCCTCCAGCAGCGCCGAGACGGTCTCCTGCGCGTCCGATCGATTGGTGCCGATGACGCCGCGCGCGCCACGTTTGATCCACCCGGTCGTGTAGACGCCAACCATACGATCCACCCGTCCACGATCGTTCGGGATCACACCGCGGTCAACGTCGAACGGCAGGTCCGCAACAGGCTCGCCGCGGTAACCAACCGACCGCAGCACCAGTGACGCACCGATACTCTCCGTCTCGCCGGTCGCTACAGCGCACATATCACCATCGAGCACGTTACGAACGAGTCGTACCGATTCGACGCAGCCGCTACCTCGCAGTTCGGTGGGTGAGGTCAGATACCGGAAGACGATGCGCTTGTTGCCCTTCGCGACCGGTCGCCGAGAGTACTCATCAGCGAGCTGCAACTTCAGTTCCAGTGCCGGCTCCGCATCGCAGTCGTCCAGTCTCGCTTTGCTTATCGGGTCGAGCGCCAGCTCTGCCTCGTCGATGACGATATCGACCCCGGGCAGATAGCCCAGCGCCAGGAACTCCGCCACGGAGTACGCCGCTTGCAGCGGACCGCGGCGGCCGAGGACAACAACCTCGCGAATGTTGCTGTCGCGCAGGGCTTTGAGTGCGTGATCGGCGATGTCGGTCTTGGCCAGCTCGGCGGGGTCGAGGGTAAGGATCCGCGCGATATCGAGTGCGACGTTCCCGTTGCCGACGATCAGGGCCCGCTCCCCTGACAGGTCGAAACCGCGGTCGGCGTGGTCGGGATGACCGTTGTACCAAGCAACGAACTCGGTGGCGGAGTGGCTCCCGGGTAGTTCCTCACCGGGAATACCTAACCGGCGATCGCTGGAAGCGCCGACCGCGTACAGCACGGCGTGATGGTGCTGACGCAGCTCCTCCTGCGAAATGTGCTCACCCACTTCGACATTCAGGTAGAACCGCACAGCATCGCTCTTGAACGCCGAAGCGAAAATGTCGGCGATGCCCTTGGTTTCGGGATGGTCGGGGGCCACGCCGCTACGAATCAGCCCCCAAGGTGTAGGCAACCGGTCGAACATCTCGATCTCTACATCACCGTGTCTGAGCAGCTGCTCTGCCGCGTAGCAGGCCGCTGGCCCAGTGCCGACAATCGCAACACGAAGCGTCCCGAGTTCGTTCGGCAACCGCAGCGGCGCCGACTGCGGCGCGACGAGGTCCACGCTGAGCGGGTGCCGCTCGAAGTAGGCCCGGCCGAGGTCGGTGAATCGACCCATCGACGCGGGGAGTTCGTCGTCGGCGAAGATCGCGTCCACGGGGCAGGCCGGCACACAGGCCCCACAATCGATGCAGGTGTCCGGGTCGATGTACAGCATCTCGGTGGTGCGGTACTCCGGGTCGTCGGGGCGCGGCCGGATGCAGTCGACGGGGCATTCGGAGACACAGCTGGCGTCGTTGCAGCAGCGTTGGGTGATCACGAAGGTCATCAGAATCCTCGGCAGGTTGTCGGGGGTGGCAGCCGAGACACGGCCCCTAGGGCAGGTCCACCTTGGCGGCGAGCCAGCGGCCGTTGACGAGTTCCATGGTCATGACGACGCGACTGCGGTCGATCCGCGGATCGGGGCTGACCGTGTTGGTGATCGTTTGATCAATGAACAATAAAACCTCGACCCTCGTCGTCGACGCGGACTTGATTCCGGTGTCGACCACAGTGCCGTGCGCGGTGGCTTTGTTGTCGACGAGCAGTTGCTTCAGTTGAGCGCTCGATCGGGTGTACATATCCTTGAATTCGCCGGTGGCTCCGTTGAGCACCGCGGCGAAGTTTTGGTCGAGGTCGGTCGAGTTGACACTGGTCAAGGTGACCGCGTATTGGCTGGCGGCATCACGCGCTTGGTTGGCCGCCGAGTCGATGTCTCTGGCCTGCTTCAGTTTCCAGCCGAGAACTCCGGCGCAGGACAGCGCGACTAGTACCAGTGCGGCGACGGTCCCGACCGCGGCCCATCGAAACCAGCGACGGGTACGCAGCGGCGGACGGTCCTCTTCGTCCGAAGCGGACGCGCCGGGCTCGGGCGGCAACTCGTCGTCCTCGGTACTCGCCGGGGTTTCGTCGACACCGGGCGGAAGCGATTTCTCGATAAGGGAATCGACATCGGTATCCGTCGTCGTGGCCGAATCCAGTTCTGCAGTCATTGTTTCCGTCGTGCTCGTCTTACTCATCGGACTTCTCCTCTGCGTTCTCGAGTCTGGTGCGAGCGCCTACCTCGGCGTCGGCTGGGTGATATCGGGTCCTCCGTAGGGCACCGGAATGGATTGCGGTCCCACTGGAGTCGGCGTCGAACGCTCGTCGGGAGTGACGCCCGCGGGCGGACCCGCGGTGTCGTCACCCGGCGGGCGCGGGGCGTTGCGCGCACCGCGGATGAGCACGGAGGGATCTTGGTTCGGGCAATAGGTGTGCAGATACGGCTCGGAAGAGTCGGGTACCGAGGGCGGCAGCCGCGCCAGATCGTAGTCGCACGAGTACCGCGGATATATGTTGACCAGCCCCCATATTCCGCCGTCGTGGAAGACGGTCGCGATCGCTTCGAGGGTGGAGCCCGCACGGTATTTCGGGAAGAAGAACTCGTCGAGGGCGGGCACATGGACGTAGGCCAGCTGCGCAACGGTGGTCAAATTCCCCAGTAGCTGCACCATCGTCGGGGAGTTGTCGGCGATGATGGCGTCCATCGAGTGCATTGTCGCGGGGGCGCGATCGACAAACGTGCGAAACCCCTGGTCTTTCGACTCGACACCGCGAAGCAGGGTCGACAAGTTTTTCGATGTGGCCTGCAGGCCGGGGCCGATGTCGGCCAGCGTGCCGAGCACAACCTTGCTGTCGTGCAACAGGCTGACCGTTTGCGGAAGTACAGAATCCAGCGTCGAGATGAGGAAGGTGCCACCGTCGAGTATTGCCGCGAGCTTCTGTGGGCCCTCGGGCCCCACTCCCAGCTCCTTCACGATGGTTTCGAGTTTCGCGGGATCGATTTGGGCGAGCGTTCCATTCAAATCGCCCAGCAAGGTCGCCAGGGCCACCGGTGTCGAGGTCTGGTCGACGGATATCTCCGCGCCGTCGGTCAGATACGGCCCGCCGTCGGTTGTCGGTCTGAAATCGAGGTACTGCTCGCCTGCCAGCGACAGCCCCGCCACCCGTACCTCACCGCCTCTGGGGATCTTCACCGCCGAATCGATGGCGGCGACCGCGATAACCCCGCCGTCGGCGAGTTCGACGGATTGCACCCGGCCGATGGCGACGCCGCGCAGCGTTACGTCCTGATTCGGGAGCAGTCCGCCGGACACTGAAAGGTGCACCCGCACATGGATATTCGATGCCGTCGGATCGACTCGGAGAGCTCCGAACACCAGGTAGATCAGTCCGAGAACCAAAGTCAGGGCCAGTGCGACCGCCGATACCAGCAGTCGGTGTGCGGCCAACCCACGCACAGTGCTGACGAGTACTCGCGCGGGAGGTTCCAGCAGCCGCTGCATCGAAATCGCCTTTGTAGTCGGATGCGTCATCTGCCGGGTCCGATCACTCGGTCCTGCAACCGCAGCAACGTGTATGTGAGACTTCCGACGAATGCCGCCCAATCTGTGGCATCGGGTAGCTGACTTCCGGGATCGCCGGGGTGCCGCGGGTCCGGCAGTGCCCCGATCGCCAGGTCCTGAAGGTCGACGTTGACATGCGCCGAAGTTGCGTCGGTGATCTTGATGATCGGTCCCAGTATTTTGTTGACGGCGTCCAGGCTCCCGTCAGGGCTGATCGCGGCATCGTTGAGCTCGCCGGCGATTCGGTTGATGTCGGCGACCATACTGCGGGTATCCGTGCCGTTGACCGAGGGAAACTTCGCGATCTGCCGACTGATTCGAGCGACCTCCGAGACGAGGCCGAGGATCTGCTGGGTGTTCGCGGATAGGACGCCCAGGGCCGGACCGGCGGCGGAGACCACGTCGTCGATTGTCGATTGCTGCGCCGCCAGCGTCGCCGTCAGGCGATCGGTCTGGACCAGGGCGTCGCTGATTTCGCCCGACCTCGCGGCCAGGCTTTGCACCAGTCGGGTCGATTGGTTGATCAGGTCGGCGATACGTTCGCCCTGATCACCGACGGCGGCGCCGAGCCCGTTGACGATCTTGGTCAGATCCCGGATCGCCCCGCCGTTGACCAGGAGTGACGAGGTCGTCAGCAGTTCTTCGATCGTCGCGGCTGCCGAGGTCGACGCGAGCGGAATAGTATCGCCGTCACGCAGGACGGCGGTATCCGACGCTGTCGGCGGCGGCGGCGCAACGGCGACGAAGACGTCTCCGAGCGGGGTCGCCGAACGCAACTCCGCACTGGTACCGACCGGCAGGACCACGCCGGACATGATTCTCATCGTGACAACGGCGGTATAGTCCCGCGCCCTCATGGACTCCACCTCACCGACGTCGGCCCCGGCGAGTTTCACCTTGGCCTTGGTCGGCAAATTTAGTGCGTTGGCAAACGTGGCGTGCAGCGTATACGAATTGCCGCCGACTCCCGGCGTTGGCAATGGCAGACTTTCCAGTCCCACCGAGCACGCCGCCGTGGGCAGGACCACCGTGGCCGATATCCCGATGGCCACCATTCGCCACCGAAAGCGCGTCATTTCGCCAGTCCTGCCATGGATTCGAGCATCCCGGTGATACCGAAGTCGGGGCCGAAGTCCTGCAGCGTGCCGGTACTGCAGCCGAGCTGGCGCATACCAAGGATGTTGCATACTTCCTTGACCAACTGCCCGTCGAAAAAGATTTTGTCGAGCAACGCGTGGATCCGCACGCCGCGCTTGTCGAAGTCGAAGGCGTTATACGCGTTGTCCATCAAGAGCGGGGCCAGATCGAGGAATTCCGACAGCTCGCGGCGATAGTCCGTCAATGCCTGAGTGACGGTATTCGCGTTGTTCAGTGTCGATTTCAGCTTGCCCTGGTTGGCACTGAGGAGTTCGTTCGCCTGGAGGAGGATCTCGTTGATCTTGGCGCCGGTATCCCCAAGTCCTACATTGGCTTCCGTGAGGATATCGCTCAATTGCCGTGTCGCCGTGCCGAATTCACGAATGTCACGATCATTGGCCGCGGCGGCGCTGGTCAATGCGGACAGGTTGTTCACAATTGTGGTGATCGCATTACCTGTCGCGGCCCCGTGGTCGTCGCCGAGTTGCAATGCCGCGGAGAGTTGGTTCAATGCCGCCCGTATGTCCTGCCCATTCCCTCCGGTCATCGCGGCGCCTACGTTCAGCAACTGGGCAACGGGGCCGCCGCCCTGCCCGTCTCCTTGCAATTGGACCGACATCTTGTCGGCCATCGATAGCAGCCGGTCGAACTCGATGGGCGTTTTCGTGCGATCAAGGCCGAGGAAAGCGTTGTCCGGCAACGTGGCTCCCCCGCGGTAGACCGGGGTGAACTCGACGTGCCGGTCCGTCAATACCGATGTCGACACGGTGACGGCCTGGGCATTCGCGGGGATCTCGACTCCTGAGTCGATCCGCATCTTCACTTCGACAAAGGTTCCCTTCGGGGTGATGTCGATAACCTTCCCGATCGGCATGCCGAGGACGGCGACGGAATTTCCTTCGTAAAGACCAGCGCCATTGTCGAATTGGGCCGTCACGGTGATTTCATGATTGTCCGCCGTCGCGGTCCGAATGCCCGAGCAACCGACAGCGGCGATGACCACGATCGCGGCGAGCTTTATAATCGATACCCACGATCTCATTTGCAGTCCCTCAGGTAGGGCGGCAGATTCAACTGATCCGCGCGGCCGCTGATGGCACACAACCACGAATCGATGAGCGGTCCGGCGGGGGCGTTGAAGTCCATCTCGTTCGCGGTTCCGGTCGCGTTCGTGAAGCTCCGCAGCGAAACCGGGAGTATCTGCAAACTGTTGCGGAGCAACTGATCGTTGTTGCTCAGCGTCTGCAGCAGCCCGTCCAGGCTGGTGAGCAGTTCGTCGATTTCGGGGCGATCGTTCACGACGATGTCTCGGAGCTGATTCACCAGGTCGGTAGTGGCTTTGAGGAGTAGATCCACGGTTGCTCGCCGGGAGGTGATCTCCTGCAACAGGTCTCGGCCGTCGTGCACCAACGCACCCAGACTGGCCTGTTGGGCGTGGATCACGTCCGTCACCTGGCTTGTGCTGGTGAGCAGCGAACCGATCTGGCCGCGCCGGTCGGCGAGCACCGAAGCCAGGCTCTCGATGTTCTTCAGTACCTGGGGCACCAGTGCGGGCGTGCCCTGCAGCTGAGCCGCCAGAGCGGTTAGAGTTTGGCCGATCTTCGCGGCGTCGACTTGCTCGAAGACCGTTGTCGCGCTTTCGAGAACATGCGGCAGGTCGTAGGGAACTACGGTGTTGGACAATTTGATTCGGTGATCGGGGAGGTCGCCGAGCCCCCCGGGCCGCAACTCTACGTAGCGAGATCCGAGCAGCGTTGTCAGTTTGATCGATGCCTTCGTGTCGGCGCCCAAGACAACATCCCGGTTGATCTTCATGGTCACGACGACGTGATCGCTTTCCAGCTCGGTTCCGTCGACTGTTCCGACCGGGACGCCCGCGATCGTGACCGAGTCACCGTGACTGATCTGTGCGGCCTGGGCGAATTCCGCCTTGTAGCGAACAGTGCCGATTCCGGCCGAGTTCACCAGCAGCGCCGCGGCCAGCACGGCCACGATTCCGACGACCGTGATGATGCCGAGGCTCCATTTGCTGTGCTCCTCGATGGGACGGCGCAGGATCTGGAACGATTTCGACGCGTACTTCCTGAACACGTTGGTTCACCTACAGATTGGGGAGTGGGTGGGTTGGCCGCCGGGCGTGGCCAAGGAGACGATCGTGGGTACGAGCGCGGTCAGGGCAGGAATGAGAGTGATATTGAAATCGCAGACATACGCGTTGACGGCGCTACCTTCCTGACTGACTCGTGCGATGCCCTTCAGCATCAGCGGCAGATTGAAACCGAAGTAGGCGAATGCGTCCTTGTTGTCGAGGAAATGTTTCGCGAATCCCGGCTCCCTGGTAAGCATCTGGTCCAGGTCGGGCTGTACCTGGCCGACGAGTGTGGCGACGCTGCCCGCGACCGTTGCGATGGAGTTCATCGAGTCGACCAGTTCTGCGCGCCTGGTCGACATCTGATCGAATATCGCGCGAGCTTGCGTGATGACGGTGTCGATAGTGCCGCTCTGGAGCGCGAGGTTGTGCACGATGTTGTCGAGATTGACGATGACGTCACCGAGGACGCGGTCCGGCCCCGCCAGTGATTCGGCAAGTTTCGATGTCTCGGCGACGAGCGTGGTGACCGATCCGGTATCCCCTTGCAGCGCTTTGATTATCGCTGTGGTGATGTTGTCGATCTGTTTCGGCTCGAGCACGCTGAAGAGCGGTTCGAATCCGTTGAGAAGGATGGAAATGTCGAATGAGGGTTCGGTGTGGGCCACCGGGATCTCGCCGCCATTCGGCAGAATCCTCGGATCGTTGTAAGTTCCGAGGGACAGACCGAGATAGCGCTGGCCGATAAGGTTCTGATACGTGATCGACGCCTTGGTGTTCCCCTGCAGCACTTGATCGGATTGAACGCGGAACCCCACCTTGGCCAGGGTCCCGTCCAAGGCAACCGAATCGACTCGCCCGACCCGCACCCCGGCCATCCGGACGTCGTCGCCGGCACGGAGTCCCGAAACGTCGGTGAACACCGCGGTATACGAGTGCGTGGCGCTCTGGACACTACGTTGCAGCGTCACGAACACCGTCCACGTCAGGGCCAGTGAAATCGTCAGAAATATGACGAGGCCGATCAACGGCTTGCGGTAGCTCATCGCGCCCCATTCCCTGGATCCGGCGCGACGCTCACGGTGCTTCCCCTGGCCAATGGCCCGAGCAGCAGCTCGGCGGCCGCGTTCAGATCACCGCCGAGGATTCGATCCAGGAGCTCCTTCTCCTGTGGACTGCCTACCGGCCCGACGTTGCCGCCCATGGGCACCCCGCTGAACGTTCGCGGATCCATGACCGTCGGGATGACCGGTGGCGCGACCGTCGCGGGAGCCGTCTCGCAGCTCGGGCCCGCTAGCGCGCCGTAGCGCGGACAGTCGGCTCGCGTATACATCCGGTGCGGAGTGAACTCGAGCAAGAACTTCCCTGTCCCCGTGTTCGCCCCTGGGGGCCAGAACTCGGTAAACCACTTGTCGGAGATGACCTTGATTCGGCTGACGATCGGCGTGAATTGCGTTCCACCGTCGGCGAATACGCCGAGCACGGGTGAGAGCTGGGTAGTGATGTTGATCAGCTTGTCGGTGTTGTTGTCCAGAGCTGTGCCCACTGTCGACAAGGTGCTCGCCCCGGCGGACAACAGGCTGGTCAATGCCGCGTCCATTTCGGCGATCGTCCGCATCGGGACCACAGCGTGGTGTAATGCGTCCAGCAGGTCGGGCGCCGACGATTGCAACCCTCGCACTGCATCGGTCAACGCACCGAGGGTCGAGGGATCCCCGTTGGGCACGATGACCGCACTGAGCTCACGGGTGATCCGGTCGAGCTGCGCGCCGGCCTGCACGAGGTCGGCGCCTCGCCGATCTGTCGCCGCGGCGACGGCAGCCAACATCCCCAGGGTGTGATCGCTGCCGAGCCGCGTGGTCGCGGCGATGATCTGGCGAAGCTTCGTCAACGCGGTCTGCAGCTGCACGGTCGACAGACTCTGATCTTGTGGGATTTCCGCGTGAGCCCGGAGCGGCGGGCCGGCTCCGTTGTCGACCAGCTGGATGGAGGACACAGCGAAAACATTGCTCGGCACGACACGAGCCGTCACGGTCCGGGGGATTCCGTCGGCGTATTCCTGCTTCAGGACGATATTCACGTGGTTGGGTCCCCCGTCGATCGACGGGGTCACATCCTTCACCGTCCCGACGAGCACACCGCGGAACTTCACATCCGATTTGGCCGGTAGCCCGTCGCCGACATCGGCGAGCACCGCGGCCACCTCGAATGTCTTCTCGAAGTCGCCGTTCATCTTCGCGGCCAGTACGGTGACCAGCACCGTCGCAACAAGTACTGCCCCGATCCCCCGCAGCAGAAGTTGCGCGGGAGTCGGTCCTCTACCGTCGGTCTCGAACAGGATCGGCATCCGCTACCCACCCAGCCTTGCGCCCGCGTCCACGCCCCAGAAGGCCATCGTCAGCAAGAGATTGACCACGATCATCGTCGAGATACTGGCGCGCATCGCGCGGCCCGCGGCAACGCCGACACCCTGCGGACCGCCCGAGGCATAGAACCCGTAGTAGCACTGGATAGTGGAGGTAATGACCACGAAGACAACAGCTTTCAGTAACGAGTAGGCGATGTCGGTGCCGTTGAGTACCAACCGGAAATAGTGCTCGTACGTGCCTGCGGACACGCTGCTCGACAGCCCGACCACGCTCTGCACCGCGACGTAGTTCATTGCGAGGCACACGAGATACAGCGGGACCACTGCTACGACCGACGCCATCAGCCGGGTCGTGACGAGGTACGGGATCGACCGGATCGCGAGGACCTCCATGGCATCGATTTCCTCGGAAATCCGCATGGCGCCGAGTTGTGCGGTAAACCGGCACCCTGCTTGGGACGCGAAGGCCAGCGAGGCCATGATCGGCGCCAGTTCTCTGGTCGCCGCGGTCGACGCGACCAACCCCGTCGCAGGATCCATACCCAACAGGTGCAGCGCGTTGTACCCCTCGATTCCGACAATCGCCCCAGCCGACGCACCGAGGACGACCATCACTCCCGCAGTGCCGCCGCCCACGACGATCGAACCGTTTCCCCAGGTCACATCGGAGAGGATCCGCAGGAATTCCTTCGGATAGTGGCGCAGCATCGTCGGAATGGAGACCAGCCCGCGAACCAGGAAGGTGATCATGTGCCCGAACCGCATCACGATCGTTCCCTGCGCCGCGGCCGCCTTGATCATCGGCTTGACGTTCGGCGGGTAGTACCGCGAAGCCACTAGAACCCCGTCCGCGGGAACAACAGCACATACATCTGGGTAAAGACGACGTTCACGATCATGAGCAGCAGAATCGAGGCGACCACTGTCGCGTTGACCGAGTTCGCCACACCGGCGGGCCCGCCGCGGGTTGTCAGCCCCTTATCGCAGGCGACTATTGCCACGATGGCACCGAACACGATCGCCTTGATCATCGTCAGGACCAGATCACCGACTGTCGCGAAGGATGCGAAGGTGGAGACGAAACTGCCCGGTGTGCCGTTCTGCACGAAGGTGTTGAAGAGGTATCCGGCCAGGAATCCGACGAAGCAGACGAGTCCCGTCAACGCGACACCGACCAGGATCGCCGCGGCCAACCGCGGTACGACGAGCCTACGGATCACGGAGATACCCATGACTTCCATCGCGTCGATTTCGTCGCGGATTTTGCGCGATCCGAGGTCGGCGCAGACCGCTGATCCCACGGCGGACGCCATCAACAGAGCCGCGACCATCGGCGCACCCTGCTTGATCACCGCGAGACCACTCGCGGCGCCGGCCAGTGATGTCGCACCGACCTGGCCGGCGAGCAGGCCGAATTGGATCGAGAGAGTCACCCCGATCGGTATGGCTACGAACATTGTCGGCACGGCCGATGTGGACGCCATGAACGCGGCCTGGCGGACGAACTCCCCGAACGGAAAGCGGCGGGTAATGATGTCGAGAAACAAGTACTGCGTCGCTCGGAGTCCGAGCATGCATTGGCCGCCAACCGTTTCCAGCGACGCCATCGGATGACGTCGGGCGTAGCCGCGAGTCCAGTCGCCGATCTCACCCATCGCGGATCGTTTCCGCGGTGGGTCGGCGTCCTCCACGCTCACCGGCACGTCGTCGTCGGGATCGGATGACCCCGCATACCTTCGATCGAGGATCGCCATTGGTCCTACACCTCTGCTATCGGGTCCGGCTACTGCCCGGTGGCACCGCACGTGCCCGGGAATACGGCTCAACGTCGGACGCAGGACAGTCGGCCATTTCGCTATCTCTTTGAGAGTTAATGTTCCGCACGAAGTGAATCAGATCACCATAATAGTAGAACAGGCTTACCGTCACACGCAATGAACTGTACAAATTCCTGGCATAGAACGTCATGTCCACGGTAGGCATGGCCGCACACATACTGGGTGCGGCCGGCATTCATCTGCCTCTACACCCAGGCAAGTTCGACTCGCTGCCAACCATTGAGCAGCACACTCGGATTCCGCTCGAGGGGGGCGCCTGCCAACTCGAGCTTGCCGAGATGCGGAAGCAGCCGCCCCACTGCGGCGCGCACTTCCTGACCGGCCAAGTGCGCGCCGAGACAGTAGTGGATGCCGTAACCGAAGGAAAGATTCTTGACCGCTGGCCGCGTGATCAGGAAGCTGTCGGGGTCCTCGAAGCACCGCGGATCCCGATTGGCCGCGGCCATGTGCAACGCGATGATGGCCCCCTTCGGAATCTTCGTACCTGCGAGTTCGGTGTCGTCCGTGGCCTCACGAAAGGCGAACTGGATCGGGGCGGTGGTCCGGTTGGCTTCTTCCACAGCATTGGGCAGTAGCGACGGATCGTCGAGCAGCAGCGCCAATTGCTCTGGATTGGAGAGCAATTCGACCACCGTGTTGCCGATGAGGTTCGTCGACGTCTCATTGCCCGCCACCATGATGGTGACAGCCATCATCAGCGTTTCGACGTTGCTCAGGGCCTCATCGTCGATCGCCCGGACCATTGCGCTGACCAAGTCGCTCTGCGGATTCTTGCGTCGCTCCTCGATGAGCGGGACGAAAAAGGTGCTGAACTCCTTGATCGTGCGCAGCATCAACTGATGCCGCTCGGCAGGGTCGCTGATATCTCCGCCGGCCACCGCGGCAAAGGCATCCGACCAGCTCTTGACCTGGGTATATTGGCTGCCATCTATACCCAAGATATGGCAGATCATTTCCACGGGGAGCGGAATGGCAAGTCGCTCAACGAGATCGAAGCTGCTCTCGGCCTCGATTCCCGCGAGGCATCGGTCCGTGATCGCCTTGATGGCGACGGCCATTTCCTCGATGCGCCGCGGGCCGAAACCCCGGCTGACGATTCGGCGCATCCGAGTGTGCTGCGGCGGGTCCGCCGCCGCGATCGATCGGGCAGAGGCCAACTCGGCCATGTCCACCGGGATGCCCGCCGCGAGGGCGAGCAGTTGCTCGAGCACCTCCGGATTGATCTCGGGATTCGTCTCGGCTTGGCCCTCATACGGATTCGGGCGGGACGAGAAGAGCTCCGGACGCGACTGCACAGACTTCACGTCGTCGAATCGCGATACCACCCAGATATCGGAAGTCGTGTGGTAGATGGGGGCTCGCTCGCGCAGCTCAGCGAAGATCGCCGGCAATTGATCACGCGGACCTGGCGCGAACGGGTCGAAGGTCAGATCAGCTCCGTCGGCCGACATCATCTCTCCTGAGTGTTTGATTTGGCAATCAGGCCGCCTCGGGGCCGGAAAGGTCACCCAGAACGGGCATGGCCGTAATGGTAGAACGCTATTTGCAAATCACGCAAGTACATATAACCTGAACAGCATGGCTGACCCCCTCATTCCTGCATACGATGTCCTCGGCGATTGGGCCGACCTGTCCAAGGTCCCAGAAGCGGGCCACTCCTGGGCACACCATGGAGTCGTGGTCAGCGCGGGCGGGGAGGTCATCGGATTTCATGCTGGACAGCTGGTGGCGTTCGACAATGACGGCAACCTGCTTCGCGTGGTCCCGACGAGTCTGACCGAGGGGCACGGCATCACGCTGGTACGCGAGGGAGACGAAGAATTCCTCTGGATCTGCGACCCCGGGTTCGTCATGGCTTGCGGCCCCGGCGATGGCGAAGAGTCCTGGACTCCGCTGTTCGGGAAGGGGGTGCACCGCGAAACTCGCGAACCGCGGGTGGTCAAGATGACGCTCGGTGGCGAGGTGGTGGCCGAACTGCCGATCCCACCCGTGGATTCCACCTTGCCGGGTGTCATGGGCCAGTACTGCCCGTGTGGCTCCGCTGTGGACGAAGAGCGGTTCGGCGGCAACGGCGACGTTTGGGTGGCTGACGGATATGGATCCAACGTGGTCCATCGTTTCGATAAACACGGCAACCACATCGCCGCGATTACCGGGGCGGGTGGCGGCGGGCAATTCAATTGCCCCCATGCGGTGTTCATCGACCGCCGAGCCGGTAAGGCACCGGAACTCTACATCGCCGATCGCGGGAACCAGCGCATCGAGGTGTATGACCTCGATGGTAAGTACCTAAGGTCCTGTGGTGCGGGCTTTTTGAACAGCCCGAGCGGCTTCACGTTGTGGGGCGAGCTGCTTGTCGTCGCCGAGCTGTACGCCCGGTTGGCCCTGCTCGATCTCGATGACAACCTCGTCGGGTATCTCGGCGCCGATCCGGCTTTCGCCGATACCCAGTTCTGGCCCGAACAGCCGGGATGGCCGAACGCGCTGACCGCCGATGGGCACATCCAGGCACCGAATCTGACCCGTCCCGACCTGTTGAACTCGCCGCATGCGGTGGCCGTGGACACCGAGGGAAACCTCTATGTATCCGAATGGCTCATCGGCGGTCGATACACCAAATTCGCAGTGCGTCCTTAGTCAACGGACGACTGATCGGAGTACGGACTCCATCCACAATGTAGGCGCGGGTCATGCCGACATCAGTCCAAGGCGTCGACGAGACCCCACGCGAGGGCCTCTCGGCGATCTCCGGCGGCAGCAAACCGCTCCCACCCAATGCCACGGTGATGGCTGGTTCCTGCCGCAAGCGCGCCGCGATCGCACGGCGCGCTTGGTGGGAACAACCCTCGAACGTGGCCACGTCGACGGCCACTGCGACGCGACGCGGCATACCCGTCGCATCGAGGTCCAGCTCGGAGTTGAGAATCATGACACCATCCGATGTCAGATTCGTTCGATGACCAGCGCCGAACCCATCCCGCCACCCGCACACATGGCCACGACCCCGATCCGGGCGTTGCGCCGGGCCAGCTCGTGCACCATCGACACGACCATCCGCGCGCCGGTCGCCGCGATGGGATGACCGAGGCTGATACCACTGCCGTTCACGTTCACGATCGACTCTTCCAGCCCGAGCTCACGTGTACACGCGACAGCCATGGTGGCGAAGGCCTCGTTGATCTCGAACAGATCCACCTGATCGATCCCGAGACCACTGCGCTGCAGCGCCTTCGGGATCGCGGCGACCGGCGCGAGGCCGGTGTCCACCACGTCCACGCCGACCGAGGCCCACCCCCGGATGCGCGCGAGCGGCGTCACGTCGTGATCCCGCGCGAACTCGGAACTGCCCAGGACAAGTGCGGCGGCCGCATCGTTGAGACCGGCGGAATTTCCCGCGGTGACGACGGCGCCCGGTATCTCCGGATGGAGAACTTTCAGCGCGGCGAGCGCCTCGGGTGTCGTACCCTCCCGCGGGTGCTCGTCTGTGGTGAAGACGCCGGCCTGCCCGTTCTTGGACACCGGAACCCCCACGATCTCATCATCGAAGTATCCCTTCGCGATCGCATCGAGGGCGCGTTGGTGCGAACGGACCGCCCAGGCGTCGGCCTGCTCGCGGGTGACACCGCAGCGTCGCGCGATGTTCTCGCCGATCGTCACCGACATATCGAACGCTGGAATTCCCGGTGCGTCCGGATGACTCTCCGGCGACCAGCGCGTGGCCTCGGTCGCACCCGGCAACACCTTGGACAGGCGCGGCATCGTGCTCGCACTCTCGGTACCGCCGGCCACGATGACATCGGCCATCCCGGCCATGATGGTGGCCGCAGCGAACTGCACCGCGGTGGTGCCAGAGGCACAGTGCCGATTGACCGCCACGCCGGGCAAACGCGTCATACCGAGGCGCACTGCGATATTGCGCCCGATGACGCCGCCACCCTGCAGCGATTCGGCCAGGATGAGATCGTCCATACTGCCGATGGCGATCCCGGAGCGGGCAATCGCCGCCTCTACGACGACCTCGGCGAGCTCGAAGGCGTCCACCGAGGTGAGCGAGCCCTTGCGGGCCCGCCCGATCGGCGTCCGTGCAGTTGACAGGATGAGTGCTTCAGGCATCGTCGTCTCCGTCGGTGTCAGGGGAAGGAATGAAAGCGGAAGTGATCATGGGGTCGACGTCCACTCGGACGCGACAAGGTCGGTAGAGACCTCGCGACGCAGCAGTTTCCCGGTCGGGGTGTAAGGCAGGGCGTCGCGAAACACGATGAGCGCCGGGGTTTTCGAGCCGCGCAGCCGGGTTCGCACCCACTCGCGTAGCTCCTCTGCTTCGACACTGTGACCGGGGCGGCGTACGACGGCCGCGGCAATGTCCTGGCCCCACCGCTCGTCCGGCACACCGACGACCACCGCTTCGGACACCGCACGGTGCTGCAGCAGCACATCCTCGATCTCTGCAGGTGCGATGTTCTCCCCGCCGCGAATAATGGTGTCGTCGGTACGTCCTTCGACGAAGAGGTAGCCGTCCTCGTCGACCCAGCCGCGGTCGCGGGTGGCGAACCAACCGTCGCTGTCGAGCAGGCTTGCTCGGCCGCGGTACTCCCCGGATACCTGCGGCCCGCGCACATAGATATCACCGGGCTCGGTCCCGTTACCCGCTCCGCCCGGGACACGTACCTGGACTTCGATACCCGGCAGCAGGCGGCCGACCGAGCCCAATCTCACCCGGGCAAGCGGATCTCCGGCGAGCGCCGCCCGGTGGTCGTCCGGACCCAGGACGGCAATCGTGGAACTGGTTTCGGTCAAACCGTAGGCGTTGACGAAATCGACTGCGGGGAAAAGCTTTATCGCCCGCTCGAGAACCGACAGGGGCATTTTCGCGCCACCGTAGGCCAGCGACCGCAGGGTCGGCACATCGGCCTCGGCCGCGTCACCCAAGTGTTCGGTGATCCTGGCGAGCATAGTCGGGACCAGCAGCGCGTTGGTGATCTCCTGTGTGCGTACACATTCGAGCCATGCCTGGGGTGTAAACGAATCCAGATAGACGATCCGGCGCCCGGCATAGACGTTGCTGAGCAGGTTGGATACCCCCGCGATGTGGTACGGCGGGACGCTGACCAAAGCGGCTTCCCGTTCCTCGGCGACACCGAAGTCGACGCTGCCGAGGAGATAGGAGACTACATGGCGGTGTCGGAGCACGGCGGCTTTGGGCTCGGAGGTGGTGCCGCTGGTATAGAGAAGTACGGCCACGGCTTCGGGATCGTCGGTCCATCGCGGAAGATCCCGACCGGATTCCTCGCAGGCCCAACGCCACTGCCGCAGGTTGACGACCGGGGCGCTCGTCGGGGGCTCGAGGTCGGAGACGACAAGCGCGTTGGGGTGGTGGGCCAGCACGCTCACCAACTGCTCGTGGCCGAGGCGGTAGTTCAGCGGGACCAACGGGATCCCCGCCCAGGCGGCGGCGAACAGGACTACCGCGAAGTCGTCCCCGTTGACGCCGAGATAGACGACCTCCTCGACACCGCGCGCACGGAGCATCTCGGCACCGGCGCGAGCACGGTCGAGCAGCTGTGGGTAGGTGAATCCGTCCGGGACCGGGCACCCCGGACGGATTCGTCCGACGGCAAGCCGGTCGGGCATGCCCTCGGCCGCCATCTCCAGCAGTGTCAGCAAATTCATCGTCGCGTCCTCAGTCCGACGCCGGAAGCGCCTTCGGCGCCTTGATGGTGAGCTCCCTGCCATCCGCGGCGAGTGTGCCTGTCCCGGATTTGGTGCACAGCACTTCGAGGCCCGTGGCATCGTCGACGTATCGCTTGCCGAGCAAAGTCCCTGTGCCCGAGGCAGATTCGGCAGTGCCGACGCCCGCGGCGTCCGCAGCCATCGGTTGACCGCCACACTGGAGTTCGATGGGGGTCTCCGGCACGCGAATGACAATGATCTCGGTATCGCACACCGTGCTGCGCAGGCGCTTGCCCGCCACCAGGTCGGTCATTGATCACCTCTCGTTGTTGCGTCGACGTCCACTTCGGTGGAGTCGGTGAACTCGGCCGCGGGCGGGTGCACGGAACCCGGGCGCCAGCAGACGACGAGCAGCAGCGCGGCGCCCCCGAGGCCGACACCCAGACACAGGGCGAGTCCCGCCCAACCGGTGAGACCGCTGAGGCCGAGGGCGTGATCCACCGAGGCCAATCCGACACCGCTGACCGCTGTCGCGGTAACGACGACGGCGATCATCAGCACATACTCGAAACCGTTGCGGAAGACGAAGAATCCGTGGGTGCGATGCTCGATCACGCCGGCCACGGCCATGGTTCCCAGCAAGCCACCAGCGGCCAGCGGGCCGAGAAAACCCACGGCGAGCGCCAGACCGCAACCGATTTCCACCAGCACACTCATCCATGCCTGGACATGACCAGGCCGTAAGCCCAAACTGTCGAACCAGCCGGCCGTACCCGCGATCCGTCCTCCACCGAAGGCGTGATTGACGCCGTGGACCACCATGGTGAGCCCCACAATGAGCCGGATCATCAGGACAGCAGTGTCCGTCGAATGCACGACCGCCGCCTTTCAGCCCGGGAAGTTGTAGACGGCGCGGGCGTTGAGCTCCACGATTTTGCGCGCTTCGTCGTCGGGCACGTCGGCCAGATGTTCAGCGAGCAGTTTGCGGGTGTGCGGCCAATTGGCGTCCGAGTGCGGGTAATCGCTCTCGAACATGATGTTGTCGATGCCGATGCGGTGGCGCTGCTCGATGCCGGACCGGTCGGAGATGAAGCATCCGTAGATGTGATCTTTGAATACCTCCGACGGCGGCCGCTCCGAATCGATGTCGCACCAGTACTTGTGGCGGCCCCAGGAGTAGTCGCAGCGTTCCAGCAGATACGGCATCCAGCCGATACCACCTTCGGACAAGGCGACCTTCAGCTTGGGGAACTTGTAGAACACGTCAGAGATCAGCAAGTCGACCGTCGCCATCATCGAGTTCAGCCCGAACAGCGCAATGCTGATGAACATGTCACCGTCCGGCGCGAGTCCCTGCGGCATGCCGCCGGATCCGAAGTGCATCGACAGCGGCATACGGGCTTCCTCGCAGGCTCGCAGGATCGGGTCCCAGTGGTCGGTGTGGTAGGAGGGCAATCCGAGTTTGTGCGGCGCCTCGAGGAAGGTGACCGACTTCGCGCCCTTGGCGGCGGTCCGCTCGATCTCCGCCACCGATGCCTCGACATCCCAGAACGGCACCATCACCAGCGGGATCTGACGTTCCGGAGCGTAGGCGCACCACTCGTCGAGAATGAAGTCGTTGTAGGCGCTGATACACAGTTTGGCGAAGGCCTTGTCCTTGGCCTGGAAGAAGGTGCCGCCCGCGAACCCACCGAAGTTGGGGAAGCACAGCTGTGCCCACACGCCCTCGATGTCCATGTCCTTGATGCGATCCTCGATGCTGTAGCACCCCGGCAGCATGTCGTCGTAGCTACGCGGATCCATCCCGAACTCACGGGGGTGTTTGCCCGCGACCGCGTTGAGCGCGAAGTTGCCCGACCGAGCACCCTCATACAGCCAGGTGTCGTTGCCGTCCGGCAGCTTCACGATGTGCGGAGCCATCTCGGCGTACTTGGCGGGCAGCCGGTCGAGCCACACCCGGGGGTGCTCGATGACGTGGTCGTCAACGGAAATGATCTTTGCGTCGTCAGGCAGCATGACGGGGATACCTTCCGGAATACGAATGAAGAGTTGTCGCACCACTGATGGTCAACCAACTACTCTCCAGAGTAGAACGGCATTTACATTCTGCGCAAGCGAAGGTCCACTTTGTGGGTGCCCTGGTTTCTATCAGAGCGTCACATCACCGCGTCGGTAGACGGAAGGCGCCTCACCGGTATATCGACCGAATGAACGCGCTGACACTTCGGGAGCCGACAAGGGTGGCGACTTCCAGCACTGTGCGCTCGGGGTCGGACAACAAGGCCATCGCCCGCGGAAGTCGACTCTCGAGTACATAGCGACGCCACGACATGCCGGTGGCGGCGGGAAATACCCGCCGCAAGGACCTCTCGGAGATACCGATGGCTCGGCACACATCGTGCAGTACAACATGGTCCAGATGTCCCCTGGTGTACTCCATCACGGCGGCAATCAGCGGATCAGTGCTGCTCGGGAGACACAGCGGCGGTTGGTGATCGAACTGAGCGTCATCCGGACCAACGTGGCCGAGGGCGGCGGCTCGGCCGCGCACCGATCAGCATCGTCAGCGGGTTTCGGATTCGACGATCCGCAACGCCTGTTTCGGGCACGCGTACACCGCGTCGCGCACGGCTTCCTCGTGCTCGGGTGATGGTTCCGGGGACAGGATCCGCACGACGTCATCGTCGGCGAGTTCGAAGACTTCAGGAGCAGCGGCGACGCAGAGCGCGTTCCCCTCACAGACCGTGAGATCGACCATGACGTTCATACCTTCAGTAGAACACGTCATTCTCGATACAACAATGACATTCTACTTATGCTGATATCTTCATCACGTTCTATGGTAGACAACCTCTCACTATTCGATGGAGATCGACATGAACACCCGCAACGCAATCGCCATAGTGGTACTCACAGCTGCGATCGGCCTCTCGACGGCCGGGTGCGGTTCCGACAGCACATCCGCCACTCCCCCGTCATCGACCAAATCCGCCGCGGCGACACCAGCGGCTGGAGCGCTCCCCGCCTCGGACTGCGCGATCATCCGGCCGATCGCCGGATCGGCGCTGAGCAAACTCGCACCGCTACAGTCGATGCCGGCCGCGGAGGCGGCGACCGCGATGACCCAGTACCTCACTGAACTGCAAACGGCCGCCGCGGGCCTGTCCTCAGCGCAAGCGAAGACCGATCTCGGTGCGCTGAATTCCGCTCTGCAGCAAGCCAGCTCACCCGACGCCGGGACGGCGATCGTCGCGGCAGTCACCAAGTTGGGTGCGGATTGTCCGTGAGACGGGCATCCGCAGCAGATCAGAGTCGCTCGATGATGGTCGCATTGGCCAGGCCGCCGCCCTCGCACATCGTTTGCAGGCCGTAGCGACCGCCGGTGGCCTCCAAGTGATTCAAGAGCGTGCCGAGCAGACGAGTGCCGGACGATCCGAGTGCATGTCCCAAGGCGATCGCGCCACCACGGGGATTGAGTTTTGCCGGATCCGCCGCCAACTCCTGCGCCCAGGCCAGGGGCACGCACGAAAAAGCTTCGTTGACTTCGTAGGCGTCGATCTCCTCCAGGGTCAGGTTGCCTCGACGCAACGCCTGCCTGGTTGCCGGGATCGGTGCGGTGAGCATGTACAGCGGGTCGTCGCCCGTGACAGCGAAGGCGTGGAACCGCGCCCTGGGACGAAGTCCGCACTCGATGGCCATGCGTTCGCTCATGATCAGCGCCGCAGAAGCGCCGTCGGTGAGCGGCGAGGAGTTCCCCGGGGTGATCCGCCAATCGATCGCAGGGAAACGAGCAGCGGCTTCGGCCGAGAAGAAAGCCGGCTTCAGCGTGCCCAACGCGTCGGCCGTGGTGCCCCGGCGCACCGTCTCATCGATGGAATGCGTTGTGGCGCTGCCGTCCTGGCCCACCACCGGCATCGAGACGATCTCCTTGGCGAACCATCCGGCGTCGACGGCGGCCGACGCTCGCTGGTGCGAGGCGACCGCGTACTCGTCGAGAACATCGCGATCCAACTTCCATCGTGCGGCGACCAGTTCCGCTGCGACCCCCTGCTTGACCAGCCCCTCGGGATAGCGCGCGGCGATACTCGGACCGAATGTGTCGGCGCCCGAGGAGCCGGTCCCCATCGGTACTCTGCTCATCGATTCCACACCACCCGCGATCACGATGTCGTACGCGCCGGCGATCACGCCCTGGGCGGCGAAGTGGACCGCCTGCTGGCTCGAGCCGCACTGCCGGTCGACGGTGGTCGCCGGCACAGATTCCGGAAATCCGGCGGCCAGAACAGCGCTGCGCGCGATGTTGAAGCTCTGTTCACTCACCTGCTCCACACATCCGGCGATGACATCCTCGATCCGAGCCGGATCGAGATTGTTGCGGACCACCAATTCCGACAGCACCCGCGCGAGCAACTCGACCGGGTGCGAGCCCGACAGCGCACCGCCGGACTTGCCCTTTCCAGAGGCCAGCCGGACGACATCCACGATGACTGCGTTGTTCATCCATTCCCCACATTCGAATTCGACCCCGTCGGCCGCGGCTCCCGGTAGTCTGGTAAACGATAAACTAGAACTATACTCTCAACTGAGGAGAACTCGGTGGACAAAGGAGGTGTCGAGCCGGGGACCTCGGCGATTCTGATCAGCTCGATCGCCGGCGACAGCCTTTCTGGAGTCCGACGACGCCGGCTTCATCTCCGGCTGCGACATCAGAGTCGACGGCGGACCGGTCGCGACGGGCAAACATCTGATGAATGCCATACCAGCGACTGCTTGATCTCGCGACATCCGATATCAAGCAGTCGACCGGCACACCGGAGGCAGCTCGGTCATCCGACTGACGAAGCCAGCATCGCCGCGAGGCGCTCGTGGTAGAGGAACGGATCACCGAAAAGGACCTGGTTCGCCTTGGCACGGCGATGGTACAGATGCAGGTCGTGCTCCCAGGTGAAGCCGATTCCGCCGTGCACCTGCAATGCTTCGCTGGTCAAATCGGCGATCGTCTGAGAGGTATAGGCCTTGGCAACCGCCACGGCCTCCTCGGCGTCGCGGGTGTCGCTGGTGACGGCCATCGCCGCATAGTAGGTCGCGGCGCTGGACGCTTGTAGCCCCATGCGCATCGTCGCGCACTTGTGCTTGACAGCTTGGAAGCTGCCGATGGGCCTGCCGAACTGGGTACGAACTTTCGCATAGTCGACCGTCATATCGAGCACACGCTCGCCGACCCCGAGACTTTCGGCGCTGATCAGCACCGCGCCACAGCGCAGCTGATAGGCGACTGCCGAATCCGCCGGGCCGGGCGCGTTGAGCAGAGCCGACGCCGGGACCACCACATCCACCAGAACGACCTCGTCGAGACGACGAGTGACGTCGATGGTTCGCTGACGGCGCACAGTCAACCCCGGTGCACCGGCGTCGACGAGGAACTGCGCCAACTCACCGTCCAGGAGCGCGGTCACCAGGATCAATCGTGCGTGACCGGCGTCCTGCACCGCGGTCTTGACGCCGTTGAGGCGGAAGCCACCGCTGTGCTCGACAGCCTCGGTATGGACTCCACCGGCATCCCATGCTTGTCCCGGCTCGGCAAATGCCCAGGTCGCCACAGTCTCGCCAGTCGCGAGATCCGGCAGGAGCCGGGATCTGAGATCGTCACGCGTGGACCGCAAGATCGCGAGTGCGACCAGAACGTGGCTGACCAGCGGTCCGGGCTGCACGGTCCTGCCGTGTTCCTTCGTGATCAAGGCGACGTCGACGAGGTCGCCGTCCAGGCCCCCGTACTCGGTAGGGATGGGCAACGCGGGCCATCCGAGATCGCCGCCCTTCTCCCACACTCGCGGGTCGAAGCCCTGCTCCGCCTTGTCCGCGAGTTCTCGGACCCGGCTGATAGGTGAATCTCGGGTGAGTAGCTGACGGGTGCTGCGCACCAGCAGCTCTTGCTCGTCACTCAGGCTGAAGTCCAAGGAATTCTCCGAAAGTTTGTGCAGCACAGGGTTGTACGTGGGTGAGATCAGGAGACCCGAGGCTCTTTGGGCAGTCCGAGCGCACGCTCGGCGATGATGTTGCGCAATACTTCGTTGGCTCCGCCGGCAATCGTGAGAGCCCTCGCGTACAGAAAGGCGTCTTGCCACCAGCCGTTGCCGATCGCTTTCGGGTCGTCCTCGGTCAGCAGCGAGTCGGTTCCCTGCAGTCCGAGTCCGAATTCGCACACGGCGAGGTTGGTCTCGCTGTAGAGGATCTTCGCCAGCGGTGCGTCGCCCGCATCGGCGGAGCCGGTCAACGCTCGCGACAGGTTGTACTGGCCCAGCAAGATATTGACTCGAGCCGCGGCATACAGACGGCCGAGTACCTGCCGTATCGCGTCGTTTTCGATTGCCGGCCGCTCGCCGCGATGGAGGATGCCCGCCATCCGCGCGGCATCGGTGACCGCGCGCAGCAAAACCACTCCCGCGGTGCCGACACCCGAACGCTCGTGCACCAGGCTCGTCGTGGCCACCTCCCAACCACGATCAACGGCTCCGATGACATTTTCGGCCGGTATCCGGACGTCGTCGAAGAAGACTTCATTGAAATCGCTCGTGCCGGTGATCTCACGAAGCGGGCGGACGTCGATTCCGGAGCTGTCCATATCGATCGCGAAGGCGGTTATCCCCGCGTGTTTGGGGACATCCGGATTCGTTCGCGCCAGCAGGTATCCCCGCTCGGCATGGTGACCGTTGGTGGTCCAGACCTTCTGTCCGTTGATGACAAAGCAATCGCCATCGCGTCGCGCGCGAGTCTGGAGACTCGCAAGGTCGCTGCCCGCCCCCGGCTCGCTGAACAACTGGCACCAGATATCTTCTCCGGTACGGATCCGCGGCAGGTACCGCTGCTTCTGCTCCTGCCGTCCGAAATGGATGAGAGACATCGCCGCCAGCAGGCCGGCACCGAGGGGAGCCGGTACCCGGGCCCGCGCGATTTCCTCGCCAACGACGGTGGCGCGCAATGGATCCTGCGCTCCGGTGCCACCCCACTCGACGGGCCAGTCCCCGCCGAAGTATCCCGCGTCGAAGACCTGAGCCGTCCATTTCCGCAGGGCCGGGATGTCGTCGGGGTCCGGCGCACGCACGCCTGCCTTGTGCAGGGCCTGCCCTACTGGGCGGTGCGCTTCGATGAAGCTACGCACCTCGGCTCGGAAGCGGCCGATCTCGGCGTCGTGGTCCAACTTCATGATCGAGGTCCTCGTCCCCTACTCATTCGCCTCGTCGCAGCAGCAACGCTCCGCCTGGAGTGCCGCCGCCGGTAGTGACGACCGCAATGTTCGCGTTGCTCACTTGACGACCGGTTGCCTCGCCACGCAATTGCCGCATTGCCTCCTGCAGGAACCCGAACCCATGGGTCCGCCCGGCAGAGAGTTGGCCGCCGTGGGTATTGAGTGGGAGCTTTCCATCCAGTGCGATCGTCCTTCCGCCATCGAGGTAGTCCGCGGCCTCCCCCAGACCGCAGAAGCCGAGGGCCTCCAGCCACGACACAGCGTTGAAGGTGAAGCCGTCATAGAGTTCCGCGACATCGACGTCGTCGGGGCGCAAGCTCGTCCGGGACCACAGATGCGCCGCCGGACCGAACACCTGCGGTTCGTGGGTGAGTGTGTCCTGATCCCACGAGATCCGGTCGATTACCTGCGTGCCGACCGCCTCGACGAGGACAGACGGTTTCGGCCGGTCCGCGGCGGTATCGATGGAGGAGACGATCACCGCGATAGCGCCGTCGCATGGCACATCACAGTCGTAGAGGCCGAATGGGGAACTGATCATTCGCGCACCGAGGTAGTCATCGATGGTCAAGGGATCTCGGTAGATCGCCTCGGGATTGCACGCCGCGTTCGCTCGCGCGGTCAGCGCGATGGGCGCAAGGGTAGACGCGCGGTCACCGCCGTAGCGCCAGAAGTAGTGCGAGGCGTTCACGCCGATCCAATTGGCGGCGGACATCGCACCGAATGGCGAGCGCCATTCGAACATGCCCGATGCGGGTCCACCGCCCGACCGAATCCGCCCGGTCCGCGCCAACTCGGTCCGCGTCGCCTCCCATACCGTCCGGAAACACAGCACATGGCGGCACAGGCCCGATGCGACAGCCAACATGGCGGATACGACACTGCCGCTCGGGCCGGGAAATTCACCGCCACCGCTGATCCACGTCGGCCGAATGCGCAGCGCCTCTTCTACCGCCGTGACGCCCCCTTCCGAGAGCCCGCCGACGTAACCACCTGGGTAGGTCGCAAGGCCGTCGATATCGGCGAGGGTGAGACCCGCATCGTCGACCGCGCGCAGGCACGCCTGGACAGTAAGGGACAGCGGGTCGACCATGAGCCGTCGTCCGATCGTCGTACTGCCGACGCCGGTCAGCGCGACCTTGTCCTCGAACTTGGTGTGCGACACCATCGGTCGCACCGCTGATGCCAGGTCCCGAGGCTCCGGGACCGCTCCCTGGCTCTCGGTTTGTTCGGGATCGGGTTCGAACAGCGGAATCCACAGCTCGTCGTGCTGCTCGAATACGACCCGCACTCGCATACCGATCGTGATGTCCGCCGGATCGCAGCCCACGATATTCGTAGTGAGCCGCGCCGATGGGTCCTCGTCGAGAGCGACCACCGCGACAACGTAGGGCGGCGGGAATTTCGGCAACCACTGCTGGTGGTTCACTGTGAACCCCGCGACCACCGCCCGCCCCGACACCGGCGCCATCGCCACGTCTGCGCAGCGGCATTCGGGACATATCGGCTGCGGCGGATGGTGATACCGCAGGCAGCCGTCGCATCGGGCGATCCGCAGCAGACCGTCCGATCCGCTGGTCCAGAACGGCTCACTACTGATGCTCGGCTGGGGAAGAGGCCGCTCTACCACCGATTTTGACATCCAAACCTCCAGAAACCAGCACTCCCCGTCAGATCAACGGGTTCCGCTTCTAGTAGAAGCGGACTCTACCATGATGTACATTGACCATCTCTCCAAAGAAAGTATCACTCTCGTGCAGTGAAAGGTCGCAATGCAAATTAAATCCCAAGCCAGGACTGCGGTCGTCGTCGGTGGCGCATCGGGGATGGGAAAAGCCACGGCGGAACGACTGGCCGAACTCGGCACGAAGGTGGCGATTCTCGACCTGCCCCGATCCGACGGCGCCGTGGTCGCCAAGGAACTCGGCCACGGCTCGACCTTCCATCCCTGCGACGTGACCGATCCAGCAGGCGTCGAACGCGCCCTGCAAGCGGCGGTCGAGAGTCTGGGCAGGCTGCACATCGCCGTCAATACCGCCGGCGGCGGCGTATCCCAGCGGACTCTGTCCAAGACCGGCCCGCACTCACTGGACGCCTTCCGCTCGGTTATCGACCTCAACCTGATCGGCACGTTCAATCTCAACCGCTTGCAGGCCTGGCATATGAGCCAGAACGAACCCGTCGACGGCGAGCGCGGCGTCATCATCAACACCTCATCGATCGCTGCGTTCGAAGGCCAGATCGGCCAAGTCGCCTACACCGCCGCGAAGGCGGGGATCGCCGGCATGGCATTGACGATGGCGCGTGATCTCGGCAGTCTCGGCATCCGCGTCGTGGCGATCGCACCGAGCCTGTTCGCCACCGGTGCCACTTCGAGAATTCCGGACAACATGGTTGCCGACCTGACTCGCGACGCCGCATTCCCACGACGGATGGGACGCCCTGACGAGTACGCCACCTTGGCCTTGGCCATCATCGAGACCCAGATGCTCAACGGCAGCACCATCCGCCTCGACGCCGCCCAGCGATTCGGCCCGAAATAACCCAACTCACCGCGGAGTCCGCCTTACCCCACGAGCTTGGTAGGGCCACAACGGATCTCGGCTTCACCGAGGCAACAGGCGTCATCGGCAGACGCGCGACTGCAGGAGGTCGCGCGTCTCCTGCCGGATGCGGGCAGCTCGGAAGAACCTCTTCCCACGCACTTCCGGGGGGGGGAGTGGGCGCGGATCGTCACTGTGACGGCTAGACATCGGCGGTCCAAGGCCCGCAGCGGCCGAGTTCCCTCATGAGCTCACGAGCTACCCCGTCACCGATGCGTCGCTCGGTCACGATCACCTCTCGGGTCACGTAATTTGCGACGAAATCCTCAGCGGCGGGCAGTCGGCAGGCGCACGCAACACGAGAATTCTATTACCAACTGAGAATACATACCTAACGCCACCATGAAATCTGATTCTCTTTCTGAGTGATTAGTGTTACAGTCATTCGACTACAGTCAACTCGTCTCACGAGAGGCCGCCGCAGCCGTGCATGCGCTGCGTGAATGCAGACATCTATAAGGGAGGATTCCGATGGCGCATGAACTGGGATTTTCCGTCTTCGACGGGGACAACCACCTGTACGAGACCCGCGAGGCGCTGACGGCGTACCTGCCTCGCGCCTACCAAGGTGCGATCCAGTATGTCGAAGTCGACGGCCGCACGAAGATCGCGACCATGGGCCAGATCAGCAATTACATCCCCAATCCCACATTCGACAGGGTCGCCGCACCCGGCGCACAGGAGGACTACTTCCGCAAAGGCAATCCGGAGGGCAAGAGCCACCGCGAGATCCTGGGCAAATCGATCCCGTCCACTCCGGCCTTCCGCGAACCGGGTGCCCGTCTGGAACTGCTGGACCAGCAAGGCATCGACAAGTCGATGATGTACCCGACGCTGGCCAGCCTGGTGGAGGAGCGCTTCCGTGAGCACCCCGAGGCGACCCACACGATCATCCATGCCCTCAACGAGTGGCTGTACAAGACTTGGAGTTTCGACTACAAGGGCCGCATCTTCACCACGCCGGTCATCACCCTGCCGATCGTCGAGAAGGCCATCGAAGAATTGAACTGGGTGGTCGAGCGGGGGGCTCGCGCGGTCCTGATCCGGCCTGCCGCGGTTCCCGGGCTGCGCGGTTCGCGTTCCTTCGCCCTGCCCGAATTCGATCCGTTCTGGAAGCGGGTGTGCGAGACCAACACTCTGGTCGTCATGCACGCCTCGGACAGCGGCTACTCCAGGTTCGCCAACGAGTGGGAGGGCTCCGGCGAGTTTCTGCCCTTCCAGCCCACACCTTTCCGTTCGTACTGGAACGTGTCCCGGAATCCGGCCGAAGACGCGGTGGCCGCCTTCGCCTGCCACGGCGCGCTGACTCGCTTTCCCGACCTGCGCGTCGCCATGGTAGAAAACGGAACCAGTTGGGTACCACGGCTTTTCGAGGCCCTGTCCGAGACGCACAAGAAAATGCCGCAGCTCTATGGGGAGAACCCGGTAGATGCGATCCAGCGCTGCATCTATCTGAATCCTTTCTGGGAAGAGAATCTGGCGGAGCTGAGCGAGCTCATGCCGGTCGACCACCTCTTCTTCGGCTCGGACTACCCGCATCCCGAAGGCCTCGCCGAACCCCTCAGTTACGCAGGCGAACACCACGGACTGCCCAAGCCGGACACGCAGATCTCAATGGTGATGGGCGACAACCTCGATCGCCTCATGCGGGCGTAAGCCCCGAGTTGTCGACAGATCAGAACGCGTTACCCACCGCGCAGCTACGCGAAGAGAGAAACCCATGGAGTTCAACCCGTACTCGGACGTCTTCTTCGACAACCCGTACGAAACCTACCGGTGGATGCGTGACGAAGCGCCGGTCTATCACAGCGAAAGATGGAATTTCTACGCGCTGTCCCGGCACCAGGATGTCCTTGCCGCCCACCGGGATTGGGCCACCTTCAGCAGCGCCTACGGCGTGACGCTGGACGCGCTGTCACTGCGCGAGCGCTACAGCTCCAACATGCTGATCATCATGGACCCGCCCGAACACGACCGATTGCGCAAGCTGGTGCGTCAGGTATTCACGAAGTCGGCGATCGCCAACCTGGAACCGCTCGTGGTCGAGGTGATCTGTTCCTTCGCCGAGGCGCTATCGGGCAAGGAGGATTTCGACCTCGTCGCCGATTTCGCGGCGCTGTTCCCGGTGGAGATCATCTCCTCGATGCTCGGCGTTCCCGCCGGGGAACGGCAGCAGATCAGGCTGTGGACCGACGAAGCCCTGCACCGGGATCAGAACCAACCCTTCATCACCGAGGCCGGTCTGCACGCCTCAATGGCCATGCGCGACTACTTCCTGGAATTGGCAAAGGAAAAGCGGCGCAACCCCGATGACATGATCATCAGCAGGCTCGTCACGGCGACATACGAGGATGAGGATACGGTCACCCATCGATTGAATGACGACGATATCGCCACCTTCTCCGTCCTGCTCGCTGCGGCGGGAAGCGAGACCGTCACCAAACTGGTGGGCAACGGGGCCATCGCCTTCCACGAGAACCCGGATCAGTGGGATCAAGTACTCGCGGACCCGTCACTGATCCCCGCAGCGATCGAGGAGATGCTGCGACTCTATCCGCCGTCGCAGTATCAAGGTCGATTCACCACCCGCGACGTCGAACTCGACGGCGGCACGATTCCGGCGGGATCACCGACTCTGCTCGTCACCGGGGCCGCGACCCGCGACCCGCTGGTCTACGACCGGCCCGACGAGTTCGATATCGCGCGGCGCGGCGCCACCACACTCGCCTTCGGCTACGGCGCGCACAGCTGTCTGGGCTCGTGGCTCGCCCGGCTCGAGACCCGCGTCGCCTTCCAGCAGATCAGGCAGCGCTGGCCCCATGTCGACGTCGATACCGACGGTTTGCGACGCGTGACGATGTCCAACGTGGCCGGCTACTCCCACATCCCCGTCCACGTTCGATGATGGGCCTGGACGAGATCCCGGCCACTGTGCCCGACCTACTCGCCTTGCGGCGCGCCGAGCCGCAGGGCGAGTTCCTGGTCACCGACCACGGGCGAATGAGCTTCGCGGAAGCCGACGCCCGGTCGCTCGAGCTGGCCGGATCGCTGCTCGCGGCCGGAGTGGGCAAGGGCACGCGGGTCGGCATTCTGTTCCCGAATTCCGCCGAGTGGCTGGTCACCTGGCTCGCGGCCGCTCGCATCGGCGCACTGACCGTTCCGCTGACCACCTTCGCACCCGGCGCCGAACTCGCGCGGCTGTTGCGCTACACCGACGTCCAGGTGGTTTTGGCCGGACAATCGATCGCCGGCCACAGCCTGGTCGACCGGTTGGCGGATGCGCTGCCCGGCCTGGCCGACGGCGACCCTGCGATCGCATTGCCCGAGGTGCCGTATCTGCGCCGCATCCATCTGTGGCCGGCGAGCGAGCGCAAGTGGTCCTCGCCATGGCCCAAAGCAACGGAAGCAACTGCGGCACTGACGGTTTCGGCGCAAGGCGAGGTTCGCCCCGGCGATGATCTCGTTCTCGTCAGCACCTCGGGAACCACCGCACTGCCGAAATCGGTGGTGCACACACACGGCAGCCTGGTCCGCCACGCCTACATACTCGCGGTGCACCGCGGCGTCAGCACGACGGACCGCATCTACTCCCCCATGCCGTTCTTCTGGGTGGGCGGATTGACCATGGTGGTCCTGCAGGCTCTGGCCACCGGGGCCACCATCCTCGCCCAGGATGTCTTCGAAGCGGGCAAGACCCTCGAGCTACTGGAACGTGAACGCGCAACGTTCATTTCCTGTTGGCAACAGGCGAGCCGGGCCATGGCCGACCATCCCGACTTCGCCACCCGCGACCTGTCCAGTGTCCGGGGCGGCACCCTGCTCGAGGCCCTGCCGCCAGCGCGCCGACCGGCCGAGCCGGACCTCATGCCCAACCTGCTGGGCATGACCGAGACCGGTGGGCCACACACCGTGCCCGAGACGCCGGATACCCCCTTGCCACCGGAACGTCGCGGGTCCTTCGGCATCGCTCTCCCCGGTGTGCAACACCGGATCATCGATACATCGTCGGGCGTAGAGGCGCCCCTTGGCACTGAGGGTGAGATCCACGTACGTGGCGTAGTCCTGATGGATCGCCTCTACAAGCACGAACGACACGAGGTCTTCACCCCGGACGGCTGGTATGCCACCGGGGATCGCGGATGGTTCGACGACGCGGGCCACCTGCACTTCACCGGCCGGGCGAACAGCCTCATCAAGACAGCCGGCTCGAATGTCTCTCCCGCGGAAGTCGAATCCGTCCTGGACTCGATGGACGACGTCGTAAACAGCTTCGTGGTCGATCTACCGCACCCCGTTCGCGGTCAGATCGTGGCAGCTGTCGTTGTCCCCCGGCACGGCGTGGACCTATCGCCCGAAGCCGTGGTCGCCCACGCGCGACGGAACCTTTCCTCGTTCAAGGTCCCCACTGTGGTGCGCATACTCGCAGAGGACGAACTCCCTATGCTCCCGACGGGCAAGGTCGACCGCCGCGGGCTGGTCCAGGTGTTGACAGCCGATTAATCGCGACGGCCAGTAGGCCTTTCGACGCTGTCGAGGCGATGTCGCGAAGCGCCGCGCTCAGCGCGACCGCAGCGGTGCACCGCTGCGGTCGCGGCACAGCTGCCGGAGTACAGCCGCCAAGTCGGCTACTACCACAACGAGATCGACCACCTCCTGGCGGAACTGGTCGACACGCGACCTCCTTCTCGCCGCCGGATTCGCGGGTCGACGTCTCGGTCGACGTTGTCGGCAAGGGCGTGGCCGTCGAGATCACCTCCTGTCCGTCGTCAGTCTGCGAAGCTGGTTTGCTAGTCCAGGTAGCGAACGATCGACTCGGCGACGCACGCCGGGCGCGAACCGCCCTGGATCTCCACGGAGATGGTGCGAAGCGCCTGGACACCGCCATCGACGTCGCGCACCGAGGTCAGCGCGACCTCCGCACGCACCTGCGCTCCCGCAGGCACCGGCGCGATGAACCGCACTTTGTCCAGGCCGTAGTTGATCGTTATGCGTGCCCCCGCCACCCTGACAACACCCTCGATCAGCGGCACGATCAGCGCCAGGGTCAGGAAACCGTGCGCGATGGTTCCCCCGTAGGGGCTCGCTCGGGCTCGCTCGCGGTCGACGTGAATCCACTGGAAGTCCCCGGTAACGGCGGCGAAGGCGTCGATGCGGGACTGATCGACGGTGAGCCAATCGCTGAGGCCCAGGGTTCGCCCGACATATCCGGTCAGCTCAGCTGGGGATCCGAAAACGATCATCAGCGCGCCCCGCCGTTGACGTACAGGGTCTGCCCACTGACATAGGACGAGTCGTCAGAAGCCAGAAATGCGATAGCGGCCGCGATCTCCTCCGGCTGCCCCACCCGCCCAAGCGGAGTCTGCTCGGCGGCAGCTCGCTGGTGATCCTCGGGAGTGGACCCCACACGCGCCGCCGTTGCCGCGGTCATATCGGTCGCGATATAGCCGGGCGCGACTGCGTTGACATTGATGTTGTACGGACCGAGCTCGATAGCGAGCGTCGCGGTGAGGCCTTGGACGCCTGCCTTGGCCGCGGCGTAGTTGGCTTGTCCGCGATTTCCCAGGGCCGACCGGCTGCTGAGCGAGACGATCTTGCCGTAACGCTGCGCAACCATGTACTTCTGGGCTGTCTGTGCGCAGTGATAAGCGCCGGTCAAGTTGACTGCCATCACAGCATTCCAGTCATCGACCGATAATCGGAAGAACAGGTCGTCTCGGGTGATCCCCGCATTGTTGACGAGGATATGAAGCCCACCGAAATCCGTTGCGACACGGTGGAAGACGGTCTCGACAGCGATCTTGTCGGTGATATCGCAGGCGTAGCCGAGAGCGCGGCCGCCCGCCGCCGCGATCTCGTCGACGACGTCCTTCGCAATAGCTACATCGACGATCGCCACCATCGCGCCCTCGGCGGCCAGGCGCCGCGCGGTGGCCGCGCCGATCCCCCTGGCCGCGCCGGTGACAATGGCGACCCGCCCGGTGAACCTAACCATCGGAACGGCCAGCGGCTTTCATCCGCTCCAGGTCCGCCATGACGACGGTTTGCCCGTCGGTGGCGGCAAGGGCTCGGGTGTGTCCGAGGTGGTGCATGTCGAAGCAGGCCGCGATCGCCGTCGAGAAACCCATGGTGTCCAGGGTCTGGTTCACCCCGCGCTTCGCCAGCCGCAGCGCCCACGGATCGGTCTTCGCGACGCGGTGGGCGAGCTGCAAGGTGAATTCACGCAATTCCGCCAGCGGCACAACGTGATTGACCATTCCGCTGCGCAGCGCCTCCGCCGCAGTCACCGAGCCCGCGGTGAACAACATTTCTTTGGCTTTCCTCGGCCCGAGCTCCCAGGTGTGCGCGTGGTACTCCACGCCCATGATCCCGAGCAGACCGACCGGATCGGAGAACAATGCGTTGTCGGCGGCGACGATCAAATCGCAGGGCCAGCACAGCATCAACCCGGCTGCGATGCACTTGCCTTGGACGGCGGCAATGGTCGGCTTCGGAATGTCTCGCCAACGACGCGCGTAGTCGAGGTATCCCCGGGTCTCCCAGTCGTAATAGTCCTCGGCGACCAACTTTCCATCGGTCCGTTGGGGGCTGAGGTTACGTCCGTCGCCCGACGGATCACGACCGGACATGTCGTGCCCAGCGGAAAAGTGCTTTCCGGTCGTTGTCAAGACGATGGCCCGCACATCCGGGTCCTGATCCGCGCGCCGGAATGCTTCGTCGAGATCGGCGAGGATTCCGGGCGTCTGTGCGTTGGCGGCGTTGGGTCGGTCCAAGGTAATGACCGCGACCCGGTCGTCGATCTCGTATCGGACGAAATGTTCGGTTGTCATTGGGCCCTCCTGATGACGTTTTCTTGAGCGAATGACGCCACCAGTGACCCCGATCGGGTGTAGACAGCGCCGGTACCGAAGCCGCGGCCGGCCACCAATCGCTGACCGCGGATCTCGACCCGTAGCCATTCGGAGACGTCGAATGGCTGGTGAAACCAGATCGAATGGGCGATCACATCGGTCTGCAGTTGGACATGCGCGTCCTTTTGGCTGAAGCCGGGAATCGCTTTGAGCAGGGTGCCGATCAGCGGCCAGTCCGAGATATAGGCGATGACCGGCCGCGCCAGTGACTGGTCGGTGAAATCCGGGCAGCGCATCCAGAAGGCGAGCTCGGCCGGGACCGCACGGTCGTCATCGAGTCCTATCTGGCTGATGAGACGGGACTCGCCGGGGACAACGAGGAAGTCGACCGGTCGCGCGGTCTGCGGATCATCATCTGCAGCGACCGTCGTGAATTGGTATTCCGGTCCGTCGTCGGGGCGGTCGACCAATATCGATGCCGTCGCGGTGATACGGCGATTACCATCGTCGTTCTGCCAGACGACGGCGCGGCGGTGCCCCAGCGAACGGCCCTCATGGGTCGTTTCCAAATCCAGAATCAGCGCATCATGTGAGCGTGCGGAGCGCGGAAAGGCAACTTGGATAGATTTCACCGACTTGGTCGAATCGGGCGGCGCGGCGGCCGCGACCAATTGTGCGAGGATCTGACCGCCGAACACTCGATCGGCACTGCGGTTCGCTACGGGCAACACCTTTCGGCCGTGCACGTCCTCGGCCATCTCCAGCATGGCGCTGAATTCTTTGACTTTCATCGTGGCCTCTCTTTGGTTTCCAGCAGCTCGAACTTCTTGACTTTGCCCGAGGGGGTCATCGGCAAGCCCGCGACGAAATGCCACCCGACCGGCGTCTTCTGTCGCGCCAACCCGGCCGCGCGCAGGTGCGCGGTAAGGTCATCCGCCGAGGCGTGGCTCGCCTCGTCGAGGACGACGAATGCGACAGGCACTTCGCCGAACCGCTTGTCTGTTCCCGCGATAACTGCCGCCTGGCGCACAGCGGGGTGCGCCACGAGGAGGTCTTCGATATCGCGGGCGGAGAACTTCTCACCGCCGCGGTTGATGACATCCTTCAGGCGCCCGGTGATGGTCACGAAGCCGGCATCGTCGACGATGCCGAGGTCGCCGGTTCGAAACCACCCCGCATCGTCGAGGGCGAGCCGATTCGCCCCCGGATCGAGGTATCCGAGCATCCGCTCGGGGCCGCGCACCACGAGCTCACCCTCATCGCCCGGTGCGAGCGGGGCGGCATTGTCATCGACGACACGGACTTCCACGCCGGGTGCGATAGCTCCGTCGGTCGCCGCTCGGGCCTCGAAGGGATCGGTCCGGTTCATCACGGTCACGGTGGGCAACTCGGTCATGCCGTAGACACGTGCGGCTGGGATGCCCCGCTCCTCGCTGCGCTCCAGCACCGATCGCGGCACCGACGCCCCACCACAGGCGAACATCCGTAAGGGCAGGTGCGCACCGGCGCCAAGAGCGGCCTCGGTCAATTCCTGCAGGAAAATGGTCGCGCCCGCGGTGTAGGTCACGCGGTGGCGCTGCATCTCCCGGACAGCTTGATCGGGATCCCACCGGTCGGCGAGTACTGCGCAAGCCCCGACCAGCAGTGGGATCGTCATGGCGTTGAGCACGCCGGTGATGTGCTGTAGTGGCGCTGCCATATACGCCACGTCCTGCCAGCACAATCCCCACGCGTCGGCCAGTTGCCGCGTTTCGGCCAATAGCGTTTGTGAGGAATGGACGGCGGCTTTGGCCTTCGATGTGGTCCCCGAGGTGAACAGCAGCAGGCAGGGGTCGGCAGCACTGCCATGGGTCGCCGCCAGCCTGCGGCCGCCGGCAATGACCTCGTCGAAGGTTGTCCATCTCGGCCGGTATCCGCGCAGGACGATACGGGGTATCCGGTCCAGGCCGGCCTCGGACAGCAAATCGTCGAACGCCGTCGCATGCTCGAAGCCGCGGAAGGACTGCGCGGCGATGACCGCGGCGGGACGAACCTGCTCGATGACGGCACGCAGCTCGTGCTCCCGATAGAACGGGGCAATCGGGCTGCTCACGGCTCCGATATGCCATATCGCCAGGCCGAGGACATGGGCCTCCCACCAGTTCGGCGTCTGCCAGCAGACGATGTCCCCTGGCCCAACTCCAGCTCCGGAAAGCCACGCGCCTGCCCGCTCGACGAGCCCGAGCAGCTCCCGGTAGGTCAGCTGGCGTCCCGCCTCGCAGATGGCCGGCCGGGAGGGCCACAGGCGGGCTGCCCGCGTCACCGACATGCCCATCGTCATGTCGGTGACGTAGCCGAGTCGCCGGTATTCCTGACGCAGATCGGCTGGTACGCCGGGCGCAACGATATCGGCCGCCGTCAAGCCGGATCCCTTCGTTGTCATCCGCCCATGCTCATTCCGCCGTCAACGGTGAGCACGGCCCCGGTGATGTAGGACGCGAGGTCGTCGAGCAGGAACACGACGGCGTGTGCGAGTTCCTCGGGTCGGCCCCAACGGCCGAGCGGGATCATCGAGGTGATGAGCTCGCGGTTGGTGTAGGTGAGTTCCTGCGCCAGCTGGGTGTCGAAGCTGCCGGGAATCACACAGTTCACGGTGATGCCCTTTCGTGCCACGGCACGGGCAGTCGATCGGGTCAAGCCGATGAGCCCCGCCTTCGCCGCGCCGTAGGGAATCTGGACCGGACTTCCCATCAGGCCGGTCACCGAGCCGATGTTGACGATGCGGCCGAACCGCTGCTCGGTCATATGTGTCAGGGCCACCTGGGTGAGAAAAAAGGCAGAGGAGAGGTTCACCGAGAGGTGCCGGTGCCAGTCATCGGCGGTGATATCGCCATAGTGCTGCTCGATCACCATCCCGGCGTTGTTGACGAGATAGTCGAGGCTGCCGTGCTGCTCGAGTACATTGTCGACGAGCGTGCCGCACGAAGCCGGGTCGCCCAGGTCACCGCGATGCAGGGTGACGGTTCCGCCGTTCTGCTGGCATACCTCCCTGACCTGCTCCGCAGCATCGACATCACGCGCATAGGCCGCGGCCACTCTGATGCCCGATGCGGCTAGTCGCTCCGTGACGGCGCGGCCTATTCCTCTCGTGCCGCCGGTTACGAGGGCAACACGCTTACTGGCGGCCACTACGACTTCTTCTCGGTCGGCGCGGCCACTCTGATGATCAGCTCTTCGAGCAGTGCGTGGTGTTCCTTCGAGTCGAAGCACTCGAACTCCGCCTGTGCGCAGTCGTCCAGAATCGTGGCCGCCCGCTCGATATGAGAGTTCAGCAGTCGGCGCGACTGCCGCACCGCTCCCGGCGGAAGTTCCGCGAGCCGGCGGGCCAGATGAAGAGACTCTCCCACCACCTCCGATGCGGGAACCACCCGATTCGCAAGACCGAGACGGTGGGCTTCGCGCCCGGTGACCTTCGTGCCGAGCAACAGGTGCTCCTTGGCTGCCGAAAGGCTGGTCAACAGCGGCCACAGCACATATCCGCCGGCTCCGTCGAGTAGGCCGAGCGGCACCCGCGGGTCCCTGAGGAATGCCTCTTCGGCCATCACGATCATGTCGCACAGCAGCGCGATCGTGACTCCCGCGCCGACCGCGGCGCCATTGACAGCGGCGATAGCCGGAATCGGCAAATTCGTCATCGCCCAGAACAGCTCTTTGTGTGCGTTGAGGACGGCCGCACGGACCGCGGGGTCATCGCGCATCGTCCGAATGGTTTCGACGTCGCCGCCTGCACTGAACGCGGTCCCCGTGCCGGTCAGCACGATGGCGTGGACATCGCGCATGTCCCGTAGCGAGCGGATCGCCGCGAGCAAGGCATATGTCATCTCGCCGTCCATCGCGTTCGCCTTCTCGGGCCGAGACAGCGTCACCACGGCGACAGATCCGTCGATTTCGACGCATACCGCCGAGAGCGGCTGTGCCGCAACTCCTTCCGCGTCGGTCACAGCTGAACCAACCGCGGAATCGACCCGCACAACACCAGCTGGGTACCGATCACGCTCGGCAATTCAGCGGCCGAGCCGAGCAACGAATCCAGTACCAGCGCACGCACGAGAAATCGGTGGAATGGATGTTCTGCGGTGAAGCCGACACCGGCGAGCACCTGCTGACATTGCGTTGCCGCGATGCGCGCCGCGCGCCCGGCCAAGGATTTGGCCAGCATGCCCGCGAGGTACTGGTCGTCGGCATTCCATGCCTGCAGTAGGGCTGATGCGGCGCCTTCACGGGCAACGTAGGCCTCGGCCAGTCGGTTCCGCACCGCCTGGAAGGAACCGATCGGCCGACCGAACTGCACGCGACTGCGGGAATGATCGACGGCGAGATCGATCATTCGGCTCACCGCACCGACGATCTGATAACCGAGTGCGAGCCGGCCCGCGGTCACCACCGCTTTCCAGGTCAGTGTCGCCGGTTCTGCTTCCAAGACGACCGTCGCGGGTAATCCGGTGACGGTGACCTCGGTCATTGCGAGTGCGGGATCCAGACCCGCGATCAGCCGGCTCGAAAGCAGCGACGGATCGGTAATGCGCACCCAGGCGATGCCGTCGATGGCGCCCACCGGTACGAGCATTGCCGTAGCGGTACAGGGGGAACCAATCACCAGACCACGCACATTCAGCGCGTTGCGCTCCAACGAGCCCGCGACCCGTGCCCCGGAGGTGGGAATCACGACGCTGTGGTCGGCGACATCTTTTCCCAATATCTGAGAAAGCGGTGCCAGCAACACATCCTGCAGGGCCGCGGGCACGGCACCGACATAGCCGATGGCATCGAACAATGAGGACACCGCCTCGCGCGGCTCCTCGGCGAGCAGATCGCCGAATCCGAACTCGCGCAGCGCTTTCGACAATTCCGCGCCGTCGTACTCTTGCGCCAACCGGTACAAGGTCGATGCCACGAGACTACGTTCGCTAGCTTCCATCACGCGCTCCTCGGCAGTCCGAGCAGGCGTGAGGCAACGATGTCCTTCTGAATTTCACTCGTACCTCCATAGATGCTCGCCGCCCGCGAGTAGGCCCACTCGCGCCGCCAGGTCCGCGCCGCGGGCGTGTCGGCAATTTCGAGGTCGCCACGCAGCAGTTCGCGAGCCGTATCGAAGACAGCCTGCTCGGCGGCCGCGATCATGATCTTGTCGACGGAGGCTTCAGGTCCGGGCAGATCGCCCTGCGCGATCCGTTCCTGGGTGGCCTTCGAGGTGGCCCGAAACGCCCACAACAGCTGAAACGCCTCACCGAGTGCGCGGTGCGACTGCATCGCGGTCGGCACCTCGAGCAGTAAGCCGAGGTGGTGACCGAGCCACGCGCCGCGCTGCCAGAAGATCGTCCCGCGCTCGCACGAGAGGATGTGCTGCGCAACTCGCCAACCGGCGCCGACACCACCCAATAGCCGGTGTGCTGGAACCTTGACGTCCACAAAGGACATCGAGCAGAACTCGTCGACGTTCGCCATCGTCCGCAGCGGGCTCGCGGTAACCCCGGGGGTGTCCATATCCACCAGGAAGGCGCTGATTCCGCGCGATCCCCCGCCGCCGGTGCGGGCTAGGACAACACAACGGTTCGCGTGATGAGCAAAGCTCGTCCAGAGCTTTTCACCGTTGATCACCCAGTTGCCGCCGATCAGCTGGGCGGTCGTGCGCAGCGAACCGAGATCACTGCCCGCCTCCGGCTCGGAAAAGCCCTGGCACCAGAATTCGTCACCCCGCAGCAAGCGCGGAAACATCTCCTCTACCATCTCGGGCAGGCCGAACTCGGCCACCGCGGGGCCGAGTACCTCGTGCATCGACCACGACGCGGTATGCACCAATGCTCTGCTCGTGAGTTCCTCGCCGAGGACGGCACGTAGGGTCGGCGAGCCGCCGTACCCGCCGAGCCGCTGCGGCCAGCCCCACCGCATCCAGCCGACATCGAACAAACGCCGCTGGACATGGCGCTGGTGATCCAGTTGGGCATCGACACTGTCGGTGTTCTCCGCGGCCGGGACCAGGTCCGCACCGCATTCTTCGATCCAGGCCCGCACACCAGCACGGAAGTCATCGACCTGCATGGCACAACTCCGTTTCAGGACTCGATGAACCCGGATTTGGTGTAGGCCCGCCGGATCGGGGCCTGGAGGTCAGCGGGAAAGGCGGTCTGCGGCGGTCGCGAGTGCGGATAGTCGCCGATGGGAAGCCCCAACAGCGACGCACCGAATTTGAACCCCGCACCCCAATGGGTGAAGGTGCGCGGCCGCGCGGGATGGGCCTGATAGCGGCGACTCGCCGCGCGCATGGCCGCGAGTCCGGTCTCTTCGGCGAACTTCTCGGCACGTTCGAAATCGCGCTGCACGAGCAACTCTCGCCACTCGGTGTAAAGCTTCATGCCCGGCTTTTCGTAGAGATACAGTGCCGCACCGAGCGCGCCCGGGTGGGGCACGCCGAGCCTGATCCCGGCTTCGTCATTGGCCTCCCACAGCACCATGCCGGGCTCGAGCCGGTGGATCGCCAGGCTGTGGTGGGCGTCCGCCAGTCCGTTCTTCAGCCCACACAATGCCGGGATCTCGCGGTACAGCTCCACGCACTCGCTCGGAGTCATCGCCAGGCCGGTGGTCTGGGAGTTGAAGTAGCCCAATGGCATATCGGTCCGGTCCGCGACATAACGCAAGAACTCGAGCACCCCCGGCTTACCCGCGCATTCGAAATAGGGCGTGAGGATGTAGCAGATATCGGCACCGAGGCGCTGGGCGTGCAAGGTGAGCTCGACGGTCTGCTTGGCGGTGTCGCTGCTCGACATCACCTGGATCAGCGCGTCTGGTTTGACTCTGCGCGCCTCCTCGATGGTGACTCGCATGACCTCTTTCAGTTCTTCGGTGGTCAGCGACCAGAACTCGGCAATGCCGCCGGTGAGCCAGAGACCGTCCTGATCCAGATGAACCAGGCAATGCCGGACGAGCGCGCGCAGTGCGTCGTAGTCGATGTCATCGCCGTCGAGACCCGAGAACGGCGTGTACAGCGAGCTGCAATTGCCACGCAGAGACTCGTGTGCCCACTCTTTCGCCTCCTTCGCTTTGACCATTGCGGGACTCCCTCCGAACCGAGTGCCCACTGACGTTCTCGCAGCAGGCCGTGACTATCGCGTAGTCGTCATGGTAGAACCATGTTTGCAGAAATCGCAAGGTTCACTTCCGTATGAAGGGGGCCGTATAGTAACTATTTCTGCGAAATCCTTTCGCTATAGGTTCGCAGCGTTCTACGCTCAGGAAACTCGGGTTACGCACAGAACAGATAGCGAGGTCCCGACAGACCTACGACAACTCCGATCCTCGATCCGCCCCCAGAAGGAACCTCATGCGCACTCGTTATCGGTCGGCAGCCGTAGCTGCTGCCGCGTTGCTGGCCCTGTCGGGCTGTACCTCGAACGACGGCGGGACCGGCTCGACCGCCGCGACGATCGACAGCGCCCTGTTGACGCCTTCCGGTGGCAAACAGACTGCGGCCGGCGCGCCGATCAGCATCGGGCTCATCAACGACGAGGGTGGCTCGGCGTCGAGCTTCCCGGAGATCCGCATAGGCGTCGAAGCAGCCCTGAAGTACGCCAATGACTACCTCGGCGGCGTCGACGGCCGCCCGGTCGTTCTCGACAGCTGCGACAGCAAGGCGAACTCGGCATCCTCGGCTGCCTGCGCGAACCAGATGATCGCCGATCACGTCGTCGCGGTGCTCCACGGCCCCGAAAGTGACGGCGCGACAACCACACAGACCTTGATGAACGCCGGCATACCGGTGATCTCCTCGGCGCCGGCCAGTACCCCGGAGATGATGGGCAACCTCTCGTTCTCCCTCAGTGGCGGCGCCACCGCCTTCATCGCGGCACTCGGTGAATGGATGGCTGAACAGAACTACAAGTCATCGGTCTTGTTCGCCGTCGACGCACCCGGGGGCACCACTCTGTATCAATCTGCCGTTACCTATCTCCAAAAGCGCGGCATCACAACGACTTTGATCCCCGTCGCACCCGGCACGGCCGACATCACACCGCAGATGGCTTCCGCCCTTGGCCACAACCCGGACTTCCTCTGGATCGTCGGTGACGCCGGACTCTGTCTGTCTTTCATGCAGGCTTACCGCGCATCGGGCAGCACCGCGCAGATCGGGCTTGTCGGTCAGTGCACAGATCCGCAGGTCACCAAGGTGGTATCCCTGGACGGCGCGATTTCCCCGCAATACGCGACTCCGCTCGCCGACCACCCCGAAGCGCGGCTGTATCGCGCGGTGCTCAACGCCTACGCCCCTGGCACCGACCACAGCGGCTTGGCCTTCGTCGGCTACACCATGGCACTCGGAACCGTCCGCGCCCTGCACGGTCTCAGCGGCGATATCACTGCCGAAACCGTTGCGGGCGCTATCCGAGCAGCCAGAGACGTCGTCCTTCCGGTCGCCGACGGCGTGACCTTCACCTGCGACGGCAAGCAGGTCCCACCCTTTCCTGCCCCTTGCTCCGACACCGTCTTCGTCACCCGCATGGATGCCAAGGGCAATACCACCGTTCTCGAAAAGATCCGCGCAGCAAGCCTTTTCGGTGGCTGACATGCACAGCGGCCAACAAGAAAGTAGAGACTCGTGACGACAAATATCCTGGACGGCAAGGTCGTCGTGGTCTCCGGTGCCTCGACCGGCGTCGGAAGAGCGACCGCGATACGCATGGCCCAGGACGGCGCGACCGTCGTCCTGCTGGCGCGCCGGAAGGTGCTGCTGGACGAGGTCGCCGAGGTCATCGGCGACCGTGCCGTGCCCATTGTGACCGACGTGACCTCCAGCAACCAGGTCCGCGCGGCATTCGAGCAGATCGCCGCACAGTTCGGCCGGGTCGACGTCCTGGTCAACTCCGCTGGTGTCACCCGCGTTCGAATGATCGAGGAAGCCAGCGACGAGGACATCGCGGTCTCGGTGAACACGAACCTGCTCGCCCCGATCTACACAACGCGATCTGCCATCCCGTTGCTCAAGGCCGCAGGCGGCGGCGACATCATCAATATCTCCTCGGAGATCACCCTGGACCACATGCCGCTGATGACGCTGTATGCGACCACGAAACGCGGCCTCAACGGATTCACCGAGGCGATGGCCAAGGAACTGCGGCGCGACAGCATCCGCGTGACGCTGGTCATTCTGGGTGCCGTCGGCGACACCGCATTCGGCGAGAACTTCGGCCCCGGCGACCTCGAGCGGGCGTGGCCGATATGGGAAGCCGACGGCTACCTCACCCGAATGAGCGGAACCAAGCTCCTCCTGTCGGCCACCGTGGCGGATGTGCTGCACAACGTCGTCACGCGGCCACCGGAATTGATGCTCGATGTCATTCACGTCCGTCCGGCCAGCAGCTGATACCGCGCCATTTCACCTTTCGTCTATGACTCAAAACAGAGGAGTACCACTGTGATCCGACCGATGGACGGTGTTCGCGTCCTGGAGGTGGCCCAATTCACGTTCGTCCCAGCCGCCGGTGCGGTGCTCGCGGATTGGGGCGCCGACGTCATCAAGGTCGAGCACGCGGAAACCGGGGATGCCCAGCGCGGTCTGAGCCGCTTGATGGGAATGCCAGTCGGCAGCGGCGCCTTCGCGCCGCTCATGGAGCACCCCAATCGCGGCAAGCGCAGCATCGGCCTCGCCCTGGAGCAGCCCGAAGCGCTCGAGGTACTGCACGAACTGATCCGCGGTAGCGACGTATTCCTGACCAACTTCCTGCCCGCCGCACGACGGCGGCTCGGTATCGATCTCGCCGACGTCCGCAAGATCAATCCGGACATCATCTACGTGCGCGGTTCGGGCTTCGGCAGCGCGGGCCCGGACAGCGAGAAGGGCGGCTACGACAGCACGGCCTTCTGGGCCCGCGGCGGCAGCGCATTGGGGACGACCCCGGTCGGTTACGACGGTTTGTGCGTGATGCCCGCCGGGGCGTACGGCGACTCACTGGGCGGAATGACCATCGCCGGCGGTATCGCCGGTGCGCTGTTCGCCCGGGAGCGGACCGGCGAGACCTCGGTCGTCGACGTCTCACTGCTCGGGGTCGGCGCCTGGGCGAACGCGTTATCGGTCGGGTTCGCGATGCTGACCGGAGCTCCGCCACCACGGCAAACGGACAGCAACCGGGCGCGCACGAATCCCCTGGTCGGTAATTATCGGACCGCCGACGGCCGTTGGCTGGTCCTCGCGATGCTGCAACCGGGGCGGTACTGGCCCGAGTTCTGTCGACACGTCGAACGCGAGGACCTCATCAAGGACGAACGCTTCGCGACCGCCGAGGCGCTGATGAAGAATGCGGCGGCGGCGGCGGACATCGTGCAGGACATGCTGGCCAGCCGAACGTTGACCGAATGGGTCACCCGGTTCGCCGGGATGGAGGGTCAGTGGGCCATTGCTCAGGACCCGTGGGAGGTCAGTCAAGACCCGGCCCTTCGGGCGAATGGATTGATCGCCGAAGTCATCGATACCGATGGCACCCGCCGGGAACTGGTGGCCAGTCCGGTGCAATTCGACGAGACAGGGACGCAGATCACGCGCGCGCCCCAGTTCGCCGAACACACCGACGAAATACTGCGCGGACTCGGCAAAACAGACCAAGAGCTGATCGAGCTCAAACTCACCGGCGCGATCACCTGAACCGCTGATCACCACAGGTGGCGGCTTCGCACGGAAGCCGCCACCACCACACCGGAATCTGCTGCCGATCACACGATAAGGCTGGGAATATGCCGCCGCTAGCGCCACATCTACTGCTCGGAGTGGGCAACGGGGCCGTCTTCGCCGCTCTCGCACTCGCGCTGGTGTTGACCTACCGCAGCTCCGGTGTCCTGAACTTCGCGACAGGAGCGGTGGCCCTGTACGCCGCCTATACCTACGCCTTCCTACGCCAAGGGCAGTTCTTCATACCGATCCCCGGACTGCCCAAGACCATCGACATCGGTGGCGAACTCGATACCGCGCCAGCGATCGCAGTCGCGCTGGCAGTCGCGGTCGTGCTCGGTGTGACCAGTTACCTCGCGATATTCCGCCCGCTCCGACATGCGCCGCCGGCAGCGCGAGCGGTCGCTTCGGTCGGATTGATGGTGATGATCCAAGGCGCGATCGCTCAGCGGCTCGGCACCCAACTCGTCGGCGTTGCGGCCATCTTCCCGAATACGCCCTTACATATCGGCGAATCCGTCGTCCAGCGCGACCGCCTCTACCTCGCCGCCACCGTCCTGGTGATCGCCCTGACCCTCGCGGCAGTCATGCGATTCACCAGATTCGGTCTCGCCACGCGCGCAGCCGCCGAGACAGAGAAAGGAGCTGTGATCACGGGCCTGTCGCCGGACCGCATCGCAATAGCCAACTGGGCGATCAGCTCCCTGATCGCCGGGCTTGCCGGAATCCTCATCGCCCCGATGGTGCCGCTTCGTCCGGTGGCGTACACGCTGTTCATCGTGCCGGCTCTGGCTGCGGCACTGCTCGGCCAATTCAAGGCAATCGCACCGGCGGTCGTCGGGGGGCTGGCCATCGGCATGGCACAGTCGGAGATCACCTTCCTGCAGGTCGATCATCCCGGGCTGCCCCAGACCGGGCTATCGGAAATGATCCCGCTCGCACTGATCTTCTTCCTCCTGGTCGTACGCGGGAAGGCGATGCCGACTCGGGGCGCGCTCATCACCCACACGCTGGGCCGCGCACCACGTCCACGAACAGTCGCCGTGCCGGCGCTGGCATTCGGCGCCATTGCCATCGCGGTAATCCCGTTACTCCAAGGCCAATATCGAGCCGCGATGATATCCAGCGTCATCATGGCTGTTATCGCCTTGTCGATGGTCGTGGTCACCGGATACACCGGACAGATCTCACTGGCCCAATTGACGCTCGCGGGTGCCGGAGGCTACCTACTCAGCGGCCTCACCACTTCCTGGGGTGTGCCGTTCCCGCTGGCGCCGCTGCTCGCCGCGCTCGGCACACTGGGCCTCGGACTGGTTGTCGGCCTGGCCACATTGCGGGCTCGCGGGATGAGTGTCGCCGTGATCTCCCTGGCCCTCGCCGTGGCCCTCGAAGCATTCTGGTTCCGCAACTCTGCACTCAACGGGGGTCTCGGTGGCGCTCGAATCGCCACACCCTCGCTCTTCGGATTCGACGTCAGCGTCGGAATCGGCACCCAGCGAACAACATTCGGCGTCATGTGCGTCCTCGTCCTGATCGGGATCGCGGTCGGCGTAGCAAGTCTGCGCCGCAGCAGATTAGGTGCGGCAATGCTCGCGGTACGTGCCAACGAACGATCGGCGGCCGCCGCGGGCATCAACGTCCGAGCAGTCAAACTCGCAGCCTTCGGCATCGGCGCCTTCATCGCGGGCATCGGCGGCAGCCTCCTCGCCTACCAGCAGACAGTCGTATCAGCGCCCACGTTCACCGCTATCGGCGGCATCGGACTGTTCACCGCCGTCTACCTGGCCGGCGTGACCTCGGTGTCCGGCGGAATCCTCGCCGGAATCATGGCAGTCGGCGGCATTGTCTATGTCCTGCTGAACAAGGCCGTCGACTTCGGCTCCTGGTACGAAGTCGTCACCGGCCTCGCGCTGATAGTCACGGTCATCACCAATCCGGAAGGACTGGCCCGCGGTATTCACAAGCTCGGCGACCGCTGGTCCGGCGTCCGCAGCGCAGCCCGCCCCGTCCCCATAGAGCGGGGTTCCCGACCGAGCCCGGCGGTCCGCCCCAGCCATCGCAGCGGCGAGCCGATTCAAGACGCGCTCCTACGGGTCCGGAACGTGACAATCACCTATGGCGGTGTCGTAGCCGTCGACCACATCGATCTCGATATCGACCGCGGCTCCATCGTCGGACTCATCGGTCCCAATGGCGCAGGCAAAACCACTCTGATCGACGCCATCAGCGGATTCACTCCCATGCTCGGCGAGGTGACACTCGCGGGCCACGCGCTGACCGGGCTCAAACCGCACCAGCGCGTCCGGCACGGACTCGGACGTACGTTCCAAGCCATCGAGTTGTACGACGACCTCACAGTGGAGGAAAACATCGCGGTCGGCGATCGGTCTCGCCGACAGACCAGCCGCGAACCAACCGACTTGTTCGCCTCGCTGGGGCTCAGCGCGCTGCGCCATCGCCCCGCTGCTGAGCTCTCCCAAGGTCAGCGGCAGCTGGTATCGATCGCCCGCTGCCTGGCCGGAAACCCCGCTCTGATACTCCTCGACGAACCGGCCGCCGGTCTGGACAACACCGAAAGTGCTTGGCTGGCAGCACAACTCACGGCAATTCGCGACACCGGGGTCACAATCCTACTCATCGACCATGACATGGATCTGATCCTCAACATCTGCGACCGAGTCCACGTCCTCAACTTCGGCTCATTGATCGCATCGGGAACACCCGACGAAATTCGCCAGGACGATCGAGTCGCCAACGCGTACCTCGGATCGACCCCCTCCTCGGTCACACCCGCGGCAGCCCTATCCGCTACCGCCACCACAGCTCGGCAGGCACGATGACAACTCTGCTCGATTGCCGCGGCCTGTCCGCCGGATACCACGGGCGTCCCGTCGTACGCGACTTCGACCTCGACATATCCGGCGGCGAAATCGTCGCTCTGCTCGGCCCCAATGGAGCTGGGAAATCTACGATCTTGCTTTCACTCGCAGGTCTGCTGCCCAGGCTCGGTGGAAGTGTTGCCCTACTCGGCCGGCCGCTGCACGCGGGCAAGCCGCATCTGGTCAGCAAGCTCGGCTTGGCGCTGGTGCCCGATGACAGGTCCCTGTTCACCACGCTGACCACGAGGGAGAACCTCCAACTCGCCAGGCGACGAGGGGGGATGGATCTGCCGGAGGTACTGACACACTTTCCCGCCCTCGACAAACGCCTCGACGTCAAGGCAGGCATGCTCTCCGGTGGCGAACAGCAGATGCTCGCAGTCGCACGCGCTCTGATCCAGCGGCCGAGGGTGCTGCTGCTGGACGAAATGAGCATGGGCCTTGCACCGACCATTGTGGAGTCACTTCTGCTCGGCCTGCGCCGCATCGCCGACGATTCGGGTGTGGCCATCGTTCTGGTAGAGCAGCACGTCACACTCGCGCTGCAGATAGCCGACCGCGCACTCGTCCTCACCCATGGCCGGGTGACGCTGCGCGGCGACGCCGCCGAGGTCGCCGCAAACCCCGAACGTCTGCACGACAGCTATCTCGGTGCCGCACAAGGGTAGTCACATCCTTTGGTATCCCGAATCACTGGTCTGGCGCCTCCCATCGACACACCCATCACATCGCAGTGATCGATCTCGAGACGAGCCAGTAGCCCTCGCGGGATACGCCACTCCCCGCCACGGCGTTTCGTGACGGGGAGTTGAAAAGGACTGTCAGGGTTGCGGTTTCATTCCGGACGACTCAACTCCAGGCGATCGTCTTGAGCTCGGTGAATTCTTCGATGCCGTGGTGGCCCCACTCTCGGCCCACGCCGCTCTGTTTGAATCCTCCGAACACCCCGGTGATACCGACGCCCTTCGCCTGGTCCGCCGACCACCCGGGGCCCGAACCACCCAGCCTTTCGAAATTGCCGACCGCCGCGCCTACCGTCTGCACGGCGACATTGCCCGCCCGGATCTGCCGGGCGACGTTGAAACCCCGAGCGGTGTTGCCGGCCACCACGCCCCCACCCAAACCGAAAATCGAATCGTTGGCGATCCTGATCGCCTCCTCCTCGGTCCGGTAGGTCAGCACAGTCAGCACCGGCCCGAAGATCTCCTCCTGGGCGATACGCATGTCGTTGCGCGCGTTGACGAACAACGTCGGTTCGTAGAAGAATCCCTTCGCCAGGTGCTCCGGCCGTTTCCCGCCGAACACCAGTTCGGCGCCTTCATCGATGCCGGACTGGACGTAGCCCTCGACCCGCTGGCGCTGCTGCTCACGGATGAGCGGCCCGATAAGTGTGTCGGGCTCACGGGGATCACCCACTTTCAGCCAGGACAGCGACTTCTTCGCGCCCTCGACGTAGGCGTCGAGCAGATGTTCGGGCAACAGAATTCTGGTATGCAGCGCACATCCCTGCCCGGCATGGATCATGGACGTGAGGATCCCCATCCCGGCAACGTGCTCTTCGGACACATCGTCCAGGACGATCGAGGCACTCTTACCACCGAGCTCGAGCTGAAGCCGCTTCACTGTGGGGGCCGCCGCCGCCATGATCGAGCGGCCGGTCGGTGTCGACCCCGTGAAGGTGACCATGTCGACCATGGGGTGGGTCGTCAGCTCCTGGCCCACGTCGGCACCGCCGGCGATGACATTGAGTACGCCGGGCGGAAGTTCGGCATCCGCAGCGGCTTTCGCGATCTCGAATGCATCCAACGGTGTCCACTGGTGCGGCTTGAGCACCACGGTGCAACCCGCGGCGAGCGCGGGCAACACCTTCACGATGTTGAGAAAGAACGGAAAGTTGAACGGCGTGATGGCCGCTACGACGCCGACGGGTTCCCGGACAACGGCGTGCCCCGCCATGCCGGTCGGGCCGCCCTCGGGCGGTGAGACTTCGGTCCACTGCACCGAGTGGTCCATCGCTTCGGCGACCCATTTCGCGATGTCGATCGTCCCGCGGACCTGGATGAGGTCGGCCAGAAAACCAACCGATCCGGACTCGGCGACGATCAGTTCCCTCAGCGCATCGTGGCGCTCATCGAGGATGGCCGCGAGCCGACGTAAGACGACCGCCCGCTCCCTAGGCGACTTGCGCGGCCAAGGTCCGTCATCGAAAGCACGGCGGGCCGCCTGGATCGCGGCGTCCGCCGCCTTGAGCCCGGCCTCGGGAACCGAGCCGATTACTTCCTCGGTCGCCGGGTCGATGACCTCGATGGCGCCCACCGCGTCGTCGGCCGTCCAGCCGCCGTCGATGAACATTTTGTCGTAGTTCCACGGGCCACTCACCACGCTGCTACCTCCGTCTAACGGTCGCCGCCGCCCGCATCACATCAGGAGCGGCCATTGCACCCTCAACGCTAACACCCTATGCAGAATATGAGAATAGTATTCCATTCTGTCGAGCGTCGTATATCGTCACATAGAAATCTAGTTCTATGCTCGCTACCTCGGAAGGGCACCATGGAAGACGTACTGGGTTACAAGGGACGCAATGTCCTTGTCACCGGAGCCGCATCGGGGATGGGCGCCGCCACGGCCGCCCTTCTCGTCGAGCTCGGCGCGCAAGTTACCGCCATCGACATCAACCCGACCGAAGTGCGGGTCCATCGGGCAATCCAGCTCGACATGCGTGATCGCGCGGCCATCGAGAAGGTCGCGGCATCCATCGAGGCACCGATCGACGGCTACTTCGGTTGCGCGGGCCTGCCCGGGCCGCCCTTCTCACCCCTCGACGTCATGCTCGTCAACTTCATCGGATCGCGCCATCTCATCGAACTACTCGTCCCCAAGATGCACTCGGGCAGCGCGGTCGCCGTCGTCGCTTCGAACGCGGCCATGGGTTGGCAGCTCCAGCTCGCCCAGCTGATGGAGCTGGTGACGGTCGACGGATTCGATGCAGGCAAAGAATGGTGCCGGGCCAACAGCACACTGCTGGAACCGGATGCCTACTCGTTTTCGAAGAAGGTGCTCAACGCGTGGGTCGGCTCCCGTGCCGCCACATTCATCGCCGACGGGATCCGGCTCAATTGCATCAACCCTGGTCCCACCGAGACCGCGATGATGCCCCACTTCCAGAACCACGCGGGCGCCGAGATCATCGACGCCTTCGTCGGCCCCATCCGGCGATTCTCGACCCCCGAGGAGCAGGCCTGGCCACTGATTTTCCTCAATAGTCCACGGGCAAGCTACGTGAACGGAGAAACCTTCACCACCGATGGCGGTTTCTTCGGCGCCGTGCAGACCGGACAGCTCGACCTCGCAAAGTTATTCGGCGGGGCGGGCCAGAAGTAGCCCGCGGACGCGAGGTGGCGGTCCCCACCCGTCGCCAAACGGGACAGCCACCTCGCGCAACACACTCACCCGGCGGAGCGGGTTCGTCCACGCTCCGACAATCCCGATCTCATCTCGACAGAGGAACACCCACCGATGCCCGACCTTTGGATCGATTTGCTGTCCTGCCTCGAGCTACGTCCTCGACTGTGGGCGCCGGGGTCTGACGCTGATGAGGGCGGACGCCGACGGGGGGAACCCGGCGATCGACGAAACACGCTCGCCGTCTTCGAAGGATCCAACCAGCACCTGGAGTACCACCGATTGTTCGGTGGCCAAATCCTCGCGCAGTTCGTTCGCACCGCGCAGTTGGCCTGCCGCGACAAGTCCGTCCAATCCGTACACGTAATTTTCGCCCGAGAGGGCAAGACCGACGAGCTCGTCCGATACATAGTTCAGCGCCATCACGAGGGTCGGTCATTCGCGACGCTCGCGATCGTTGCCCGGCAGCGCTGCGGAGTGGTGGCCACAGCCTCGGTCTCGATGCACTCCATCGAGGAGGGGTTCGAGCACCAGACTGTTCCTGATATTCCTCCTGTCCTGCCCGCGGAGCATCGCGTGGATCTCCAGGTGATTCCCTGGGAAACCCGCTCGACTGCCGACCTCAACGACCGTGCCGCACAACCGCCCGATTACGACCTCTGGATGCGCACACCAGAAGTCGACACGGCACTTGCGCCGGCACTCTCGGCGTACGCCACCGATCTGAGTCTCATCGGTACTGCCCTACGCCCCGTCGAAGGATTGAGCCAGCGAGCCGAGGGTTCGACGTTCACCTCCGCCACCATCTCCCACACTTTGTGGTTCCATCGCCCCTTCAGTACCGACAAATGGCTCCTCCTGCGCCACCACAGTCCGCTCATCGCCCACGGTCGTTGCTTCGGTCGCGGCGATATCTATACCGAAGACGGCACACTGGTCGCATCATTCGCCCAGGAGGGACTTCTGCGCTTCGAGGCGACGTGAGCAGTGGACCGCACAGGCGCCGCGGCCACTTCCGGATCGAGCATCGGGCAGCTCGGCCGAGGTCATCGGGGCTCAGCCACAAGTTCAACCGCCACAGTTCAACCAAGTGCGAATGCCCCAGCACTGCCGAACTTTTCGACCATGCCGATCGTATCGACTTGCCCGGCGGCCACGGTTAGAGCTTGGGCTTTGAACGCCTGAGCTGCGGCACTCAGTCGATGCTGCGTCATTTCCGGCCCGCTGTCGATACTGTTGGGCCATTTGTCGCCCCACAGCACTACTTCGGTCCTGCCCTCATCGAGGATCCCGTTCAGCTCTTGCCGAATCCGGAGGTCTACCGCGTACAAACTTGCCGCGACCGCGATTGCTCGCGGCCTCGGCGAACGTACCGACGAAGACAACGCGGTGTGGCGGTCGACGGCGCCGACCCCCAGGATTTGAAGTGGCCGGGTATCGACGAGATCAGGAACCAAGACCGTGGCGTCCCAGCCAGCCAGTATGTGGTCGAAAAGCCATCCTCCCGCATATTGGACCACCTCGACCATATTCGGGGCCACCACGACCAGCCGAGGTCTCAGTAATTGTTGCCGTCGCGCGTTGCCCGCCGACGGCACTGGGTTAGCGCGTTCCTCGATGCAATCGATGGATCGAGCAGCCATGATGTCTCCATACTCTCGAAAATGTCATTCGTTTTGTGAGATCGGCGGCGGAGCCGAGACAGCTCCGAGCATTCGGGTGAGACAGTCGACGGTGGCACCACACGCCTGGATCCTCGAGGATCCAGGCGGTGGCGGAGCCGATCCCGGAGGCGGCACCAATGACCACCGCGCGGTCAGCACGACCCAGTACGTCTTCCATCTCACGCTTCCCACGAGAAGCCACCTACACCATCAAGATATCTCACCTTACGTGACATGTTTAGTCGATTCTAATTATTTGCACGTACGTCTATCCACTAGCAGCAGCGCCGCAGGTAAAATCATGCCCTGCGGTGTCTGGTGTCGAGAGAGACTTGCGCGAGACGGACGTATCAGCGCGGTGGATATCCAGCGGACTCCGGCAGCATCTTCGCCTGTGGCCTCGGCCGCGTCGGACTTCACCGCACGGACGTCCGGCCGCGGCGCGGCGCCTCCCGGGCGAATGCGGTGACGCACTGAACCGTTGCCCGCCTCCTGCGCCCTCCTTGTTCGCAAGCGGCGGCGCGGAGACCGACGCGGCGACGATGAGGTCAGCCGACAGGTCGACCAGCTTCGCACTCGATCGACACCTCCAGACCCAGCCACGATGAGCCGAGCACTCAGATGAAGTGCCGTACGTTACAGATATCGCCAGTCACCCTATCGTCCATATAGAATGCACTGATCACATCAAGAGAATTGGACTACCCAAACCCATCGAGCAGTCCACTCGAGACGGCAAGCCGACCAGTGGAGATTGATCTATGAGAGGAGTCGCGGTGCTACCCGTGGGTATATCATGAATGAGAAGGCGAGTTCTTCACAGGCGTTGAGCTATGAGCACGATGGACTAACCCTCGGATACTCATTGGTCGGAGGTGGGGAGCCGGTGTTGTTCGTGCACGGCGCTACCGGCACCGGCGAGTTCGAATGGGGCAAGCTGGCTGCTCGACTGTCGCATCGGTTTCGCTGCGTCCTGCCGGATCTGCGCGGTCACGGCCGGTCTGAATTCCGACGATCCGGCTACACGGGCACTGCGGTATGTGCCGACCTGCGCCGACTGATCGAGCATCTGAACCTTGATCAGCCTCATATCGTCGGGTTCTCATATGGCTCGGAGATATCCCTGATGCTCGAGCTCGCTGAACCAGGTACCGCTCGGTCGCTGGTGCTGGTAAGCCCGGGGACCGGACGGGCGCCCGACCATCGCCTGCCGAGCGTCGGCTATCTGCATCGCATCTGGCCGACCACATTGCAACGACTCCACGACGCGCACCACAGCCCCGAACACTGGCGTTCACTCGTCGCCACATTGGCCGAAGATTCCTCGACACGATCGGAGTTGCCGGCGGATGTCTTGGCGGGTGTCGGGTGTCCGGTCCTGCTGCTCGCCGGCGAGCGCGACGATCAGTTGAGGCGTAGCCAAGCAGCGACGTTCGCACAGGTGAATCCACGCGCGCGATACGTCGAAATCGAGGGAGCCGCGCACGCGGCTCATCTAGAAAGCCCCGCGAGGATCGTCCAAGTCGTCGGCGACTTCCTTGCCGAGGTCGACGTCGAGAGAAGGAGCGGACGCCATGACACGACAAAAGTCGGATGAATCGAAGGTGAAGGATGCGCAGCAGCAGCCGGATACCTATGAGCCCGTCTGGCAGCAGCGCAGTGTCGAACGGTCGTTGCAGAACGCCAAGGTGCGCGCCAAGGAACGCAGCGACAAGTTCGTCGGGGCTGCCGTGGAACTTCTCGCCGAACGCGACGAGAGCGAGGTGACGATCCAAGACGTGGTCGACCGCTCCACGATGTCGCTTCGCACCTACTACTCGTTCTTCGACAGCAGGGACAGCCTGCTGCTGGCGACCTACGAGACCATCCTCAGCCAGACGGCCATGCCGATGTTGCGCGAGCGTTGTGAACAAGTCGAGGATCCGGTGGAGCGGGTCAAGGCGTTGATGCAAGGGATGCTGGAGCTGGGACTTGCGCCGGGCAAGCTGTCCCGAGCGCTGAGCAAACTCCATCTGCGACTAGCCGAGGCCCGGCCGAACGATCTCAAACACGCCCTGGGACCGCTGCGCGCCTGCATCGTGGAGTTGTTGCAAGGCGTGGAGGCGGCGGGTCGACTCCGTGACGACCTCGATCTCGATACCCAGGCAGCGCTCTTGCAGGAACTGATGCTCGCCACCACCCATTCCACGGTCCTCGGCGGTGGTTCGCCGACCAGCGCGGAAGATCTATGGGCCTTTTGTTCGGCCGCAATCCTGCGTCCTGCTCGCAAACGACCTTCCAGCTAGAAGTAGGCACCGATACACACCGCACAAGATCGCGGTCGCCATGGCGACCGCGATCTTGTGCGTTCAGGTCATAGCGTCGGCGATCTGTCGTCTCGTCGTCAGTGAAGCTTGCGTGGTGTTGCACGCACAACTCGGATCAATAGCAATCCGGCGGCAGAGACCGTCGTTTGGCCACCTCGTCGGAAACATGTGACCGATGCTAACCAACTAAGATATCACTCTGATAGAGTCCACTACACCTGAAACGAGAGCGACACTCTACTTGGTAGATATGTCGCATACTTAGAAGGAAGACGTGGACGTGAGGGCCAACAACAGCACAGCGGAGGACCGGCGGTAATGGACCTCGGATTCGCCGACGCGACCGTGGTCGTCGTAGGTGGCACACGCGGTATCGGGTATGCCACAGCTCTCTGCCTGGCCCGCGAGGGTTGTCGAGTCGGTGTCGTAGGACGGGACGAAGACCGACTCGCCCGAACGGCCCGAACTCTCGCGGCCGCCGGTAGTCCCGACGTGCTCGAGCTCGCCGCCGATACGACCTCCGATGTCGATGTCACCGAAGTATTCGACCAGGTTCGGGCACGCTGGGGCAGCCTCAATGCCCTGATCAACACGGTGGGCCCGGCCGGCGCCGGACGCCTGGAGAACCTGACGGACGAGGCATGGTCGGCCGCGTTCGATCAAGGCGTGATCGCCGCGGTGCGCTGCGCCCGATCGGCGCTACCGCTGCTGCGCGACGCGGAATGGGCCCGCATAGTGCATGTCACCGCCATGTCTGTACAGCACCAGTCGCCCGGGCTGATCAGCTACACGGCGGCGAAGAGCGCACTACTCAGCCTGACCAAGAACTTGTCCCGCACTCTCGCGGCCGATGGCATCCTGGTCAATGCTGTCGCGCCGGGGCCCATCCTCACCGATTGGGCACGTCCGATACTCACGTCGGCCGGTATCGGCATGCAGGATCCGGTGACGGCCTACCAGCTGCTGGAGAAGGCGCACGAGATGTCGGTCGACCTGGGCCGGTTCGGGCTGCCCGAGGAAGTCGCCACCGTCATCGCCTTCTGCGCCTCGCGCGTGAACAGTTTTATGACCGGCGCTCATCTGAATGTCGACGGAGGTAGCGACTTCCTCTGAGCCGCTTCATCGACGGCGAGACACCAACCTCGGCCTCGATGGATTCATCGAGATGATGTCGCGGGGAGATTGCCGCAGCTTCGAACTATGCAGAAACAGCAGTGCCGAATGCACAATCACATTCGGCACTGTTCGGATTCACGCTCCCCCGCGACGCTTCCGGGGAGGGCTGAGAATCGCCGATGAACAAAATGTCCACAGATCGTCCGCGCTTGTGTGCGGCAGACCGGCCAACACCGTGAAGTGCGTCGTGGACAGCAGCAGTTCTTGCAGCAACGCAGCCTGCGTGTCGAGCCCGACATCGTCACGCAATCGCTCGGCAGCCGCCACCTCGGTCAACAGCTCGACGATGAACAAGTGCAGCGGTTCCAAGGCTTGGCGCAAGTCGTCCGGACGAGTCTCGGCCAGCCGCAGGTGGAAGACGCTCAGCGCACGCGACAACCGGCTCGGCACCGAGGCGAGCTCAACCATCCCGTACAGCAACGCCTTCGTCCGCAGCACCGGATCCTTTTCGCGGTCGCAGCGCTCCCGCAACAAAGGCATAGCCGTTCGCCTGAGGATGGTCTCGTACACGGCAAGCATCAGACTGACCTTGCCGTCGAAATACGAATAGAACGTACCCAACGACATCGCCGAACGCTCGACGACATCTTGGATGGTGAAATCGCTCTCGTCGCGCTCGCTGAGCAAATCGATCGCGGCCGCGACGAAACGATCATGACGGTCCTGGACGCGCACGCGAACGTTCTTGAGCGATCGTTCGATACTGCGCTGCTGCCAGTCGGGCATATTCAGGTCCGGCCGTCCGCCATCGGGCGTCGGCTCACCTGACTTCGGTTGCGCTATGGGCGTCCGCTCCTTCTCCAGAGGTCGACTTCAGCCAGAAGCCGCCTTCCTTCTCGAACAAGTATGTCGATACCAAGCGCGTCGGCACAGAACGCATGTCATTAGATGACGGTTCTTGTTGTACGCTCTTACCATTCTACCATGTAAGAAAATCAAGTTTCCTCGCAACGATCCGTCAGCGCACGGACGCCATGTCCCCGTCAACGCTCATCGACACTGCAAGGCGTCGACACACTGCGTCGCGCCCCGCCGAGGAGACGAACCTCCGACCGCAGTCGAATCCTATTTGCGCTCAGCATGTTTCATTCGACGGCAGCTGATTGATGCCGGTTCGAACTCGTCCCGGTCCGGTTACGGGCGTGGCTGCTCGAGGTGCCCGAGCTGAACACCGTGATGAGTCGCGCGGTCAAGGGCCGACGCCGTGGCGGTCTGCCAGAACTGTGTCAGCTTCACGATGCCGACGTTGGCCACCGCGATGAACACGAACAGCGCCGCGACTGCCAAGTAACGCATCAGCGGTGACGCGGGGGTGTACAACGCGAGGTACAGGGGCAAACCCACGCCGGCGAACATCATCGGCAGAGTCATCAGCGGAATGAAGAACCCTGCCGAGAGCCGCTTCCACCCCTGCAGCGGAAAAGCCAACGCGTACAGGAGAAACCCACCCGCCAGCGGTACGCAGGCCATAGCGGCGACACCACCGAAAAACTTCAACGGTGAGCCGCCGTAATACTCCCAACTCTTGACAAAGGTGTTCACGAACTCGGTGAAGGCAACGCTGACAACACCCGCGATCGACACGGCATACAGTCGGCGCGCCGACCACCCAGTCGCCATCCCACGCGCGATGACATAGGGCAGCAAGCCGACCCACGGGATATATCCGATGACCAGGAACAGCGGGATCCGCCGCCCGAATGCGGTGAACGCCATCACGTTGTTGTCGGCGTACACGATCTTTCCGAGCACGTCGAAGATCGGTTCGTTGAGCCCGCACACCACCGCGCCCACACAACACACGATAGGCAGCCAGTCGCGCCGCGCCGCAGCCCAATAGCCCGCCAGCGCCACTGCGCCGAACGCCGCCCCGCCGAAGAACACCAACATGACGGCTGGTGGCATCGGCGAGACCACTGTTGGCTCGTCGAACACAGACGCGGCGCTGATCCTCATCAGCGACTGTGCAGTGCCCATTGAGTTTGTCCTCGATTGGCGTCGGTAGGTGGCATGGGAGGCGTGCTCAGCGCGACGCGCCGAAGACAACCTGACGAAGGGGCGCCGGCACCGAAGGATCGCCGCCGAGACTGGTTGGATGTACTGATTCGCGCCAGCGTTGAGCCAGGTATGTCGCCGCGGCCGCCACTGCGGCACACATGCCGAGCATCGCTGCAGACGCCAGCCAGTCGAGGGCCGCAGGCAGATCCGCGTAGAGCGCGAAATACCCTGGCCAAGACGTCGCCGCATAGCCGATCGGCAGGATCATCAGAGTTATTACGAATCCAACGACAATGCGCCGCCAGCCGCGCAGAGGACTGGCCAACGCGTAGAGCAGGAAGCCGCCGACCATCGGATAGGTCACCGCTTGGGGCGCGACGCCGAGGTATTTCATGGGGGCTTCACCGTAATAAGTCCACAGATGCAAAGAGTTCCCGAAGATTTCGACGCAGGCCACGGACACGAACAGGATGGCCGCCGCGACGTGCAGCCGCCGCCGCGCCACCCCGGCCTCCATCGCTTTGTAGACCAGGTAGGGGGCCAACCCAACCCACGGTAGATAGCCGATGACCAGAAACCACGGGATGGCTCTGCCGAAAGCGTGGTAGGCCATGGGATTGTCTTCGGCGTAGACGATCTTGCCCAAGATGTCATAGATCGGCTCGTTCAACGCCGCAACAACACCGGCCGCACAGCCGGCGAAGGGGAGCAGATCACGGTGTGCGACTGCCACCCGCACCGCTATCGCCAGAGCTGCCGCCAGCAGGAATACGAAGATTCCCAGTACGATTCGTGGGTCGATGTCCGCGACCAACGGCGGCGGCGCCGGCAATCCCGAATCGGCAAGATTCATTGCTGCTCTCCTTCTGCAGGCGTGACGATGAAGATCGATGGTGTTCAGGCGCCGAGGCTCACATCGTCGGTATGCGGGTGCGGTTGGCCATGTGCGGGTGCCTGCGCCCGTGCTGCTAGTTCGGAGTTGACGAACGCGGTCAGGCCCAGCGACATGGCGATGGCGTAGAAGGCGGCCAGATATGCCGACCACTGGGGGGCATTGGAGTGCAGTGCCAACCACACCGGCCATGCGCAGGTGGCGTGGGTGGCGCCGAAGGCCGTGGCAGGCACCACCAGGAATCCCAGTCGTCGCCAGCCGTTCAGACGGGGCTCCAGTGTCAGGACGAGCCAGACACCGGCCACGGCGGCAGCAGCGTTGACAAAGGCCCACCATAGCGGGAAGCCGAGCAGCTTCAGTGGCGAGAAGTCGTAGTAGAGGCCGACATCGAGTACACCAACCCCGAGATATTCGACGAACACGTCCATCACGAACACCGCCGTGAACACCCTGTACACGGACAGTCCCTTGCGCACCAGCGACGACGCGATATACACCGCGCCACCCCAGAACAGGGAATAACCCATCAGCAGGAACGCGGGCTGGGGTACACCCATACCTTCGTAGAGGACCCACGGATTGTCTTTGGCGTACCAGACCTTGCCCAGCGTGTCCACGGCTGGTTCCAATCCCATGGAGATGATCCCGCCGGCCAACATCACCAAGGGCAGCGCGTTACGCTGCCGCACGACATAGACCAGGCACCACACGACCGAGATCAGAAATGCGATACCCACGACGACGGTGTATGCCCACGCCGAGTTCGACGCCGTGACCCATTCCGGTCGCGGGCCCAAAGCGGTCAGCGATAACGGTGTCTGTTCGGTCATAACCACGAACCTGTCTCGGCCTGCCCGCGTTCGATACCGAGGGCATACTTCTCCGTCGATCCCGGCCAATTGGCCACCAGGTCGGGCACTTCTACCACGAAGGCGGCCGCATCCGGCACCTGGAAGCGCGCCACGCGGGTCCGGCCGCCGCGCGCGGCGTCGGCCTCGAGGGCACGCCGGAAGATTCCCGCAGTGTGCGCCTTGATGAAAGCGTCGAACGCGAGAAGTCCCCGCTCACTCCGGAACCAGGCTGACAACAGGTGCAGCGACAACCGCACCGCGGCCTTGGATCCGAGTTTCGGGCGGCGGTTGATGGAGACCAGCTCACGTTCCTCCCACGACATGGTGAGCATGGCCATGTCGGCGACCGCGCGGGCGGCGAACATCGCCGCCTTGCGCTGGAAGAACGGCAGGTCGCCGATAACAGTGCCCGCCGGGTATTCGCTGATTCCGAACGGGGACAAGGTCTCCCGGGCCTGCAGGCCGGTCGCGAACCGATTGCGGGCGTGTGCGATGTAATCGATCATCGCGCCGTAGGTCGAGGGCAGGTGGTCGGGCTGCACGCCGAGCAGCGCTGCCGGCACCTTCTGCTCCAGGACGAACTGGTCGCGCCGCACACTGGTCAACTCGCCGTGCAGTTCCTCGTAGGCCGCCAGGAAGGAAGCCGTCAGCATCGCCGAGGTGAGGCCGAGTTCGTATTCCGAATGCGCTCGGTACGGAAGCAGAGCCAGCGGCTCGACCCCGACGATCTGCGTGTGCCTGCGGCGGACCATCTGGCTGACGCGCTCGGCGTCCTGTTTGCTGCCGTAGGTGGCACCATAGGTGTAGATGGCCACGTGACGGAACCGCTCAACCGGGTCGTCCCCGAAGCTGTCGTGGTCCACGGCAGCCGCCGCGAACGCCGGATGCAGCGTCAGCAGGATCGCTTCCCGCAGCAGGCCCACCACGAAGACGGTCGGATCCTTCATGACCTGCCACGAGACCGACCCGGGTCCCAGCGCCCAGTCGACATCCTCGTCGTTCTTGCGTTTCACGGACTCCGACTTCGCCGGGCGCACGGTCGCCGTCGCCTCGGCCGATTCCGGGAGGTCGACAGAGTCCGGCGTCGTTGAGGTGTTGGTCTCCATGGTCATGCCTTTCCTTCGTACATCTCTGGCTCGGACCGGCGATGTGCCGACAGCACAGCGAAAGGGCGATACAAACGCAATTTATCATCCATATCATATTTCATCAATAATTTGCGCAGCACTGATAGGTATGTAAAACGCATAACCCAGGCTGGCATCGTGGTCGACCCAGACTCCCCGCCGATGACGCAGCGGGGTAGAGCGAACTCGAGCGGCCCCGGAGACAGTTCCTGGGATCTCGGAAGCCCACGATTCACCACCACACACTCGGCTACGAGACGCTCGGCGAGCGCGGTACCGTGCCGCACTGAGGAAACGGTCGCGCTGGATACTGATCGGTCGCGATTCACCAGGTGAGCGGCCTCGTCGACATCCGGTACGGTCCGAACGGTGAGCACCGGCCCGGGAGTCCGCTCCGTGAGCAAAAGGCTCTCGTCCGCAGGGTCGACCAGCACGATCGGGTCGACGAAAGGCGGTCGCACCGAACCGTATCCACCGATCAACGCTGTCGCGCCCAGGACCAGCGCGTTGTCGATATGACGCCCGACGATCTCGATGGCGCGTGCAGTCTTCATTGCGCGGGACACCGCCGGGCCACCGCGGTCTCGCTCCAGCGTGGTCCGTAGTTCTTCGAGGAATCGCGCACGCGCCGATGCGACGACATAGACCACTTCGATCCGGTACTCGGCCCTGCCGAACGCCCCGTGGACCGCGGCGTCGACGGCTCCTGCCATGTCGGCGTCGTCGGCGATGATCATCGCGCCCCTGCCACTACGAGAAATATGCACCGGTACAACGTTTTCCGCGCACAATGCGAGTACCCTGCGGGCATTCACAAGCGAACCGAGGAATGCCACCCGATCGAGGCCGGACCGACACAGCGCCGCACCCGTTCGGCCGTCCCCGTACACGATCGACAGCACATTGAGGTATGCGGCCGAGTTGGCCACTCGAAAGGCGTCGACCAGGAATTTCCCGACGGCCGTTGCGAATTCGCTGGGTTTGAACACCACCGTGTTGCCCGCAGCGAGTGCATCAGCGATCACACCGACGGTGGTCCACAGCGGGTCATTCCAGGAACCGAGAGCGCCGACGACGCCATAGGGCCGATATGTCACGGTCGTATCGAGCTCGCGCGGCGACGGGGCAGCTATCCTGTGACGCCGGAGAATGCGCTCGGCATGACGGGCGCTGGCGCGGATACGCTCCAGCGCCGCAAGCACTTCCGGATGGCACTCGTGCTCCGGTATGCCGAGTTCGCGGTGCAGCAGGACCGCGAGCTCTTTGGCGTCCGCGGCCAGCCGGTCCGCCCAGCGCATCAGGCATCTCCCGCGCTCGCGGGTGGTGGCGGGCGCCCACCACGGGGTCGCGTCCCGCGCCAATTCCACTATTTCATCGACCGACGCCTCGTCGTCGACGACGTATTCGCCGAGCCACTCCCCCGTTGCCGGATCGAACGAGCGGAGGACTTTCCCGTCGATCGGATCCGGCACGGCGCCCTCTCGAACGGCTCGTCCGGTCAGCTCCAACGGTCGAGCACCAGCAATCGGCACGATGCCGGGTCCTCGGATACGCAGGCGTGCCCGATACCCGCCAGGCGGAGGTGCCGTGCCCGCGGTAGTGCCGCACGGGCCCTGCCTGCTTGCGACCACGCGGGCAGCAACCGGTCGCGGCTTCCCCACACGATGGTTACCGGGATATCGGCGAGCCGACCCGCGTCGGTGAAAACGTAGTCCCCGAAGCTATCGCACACCGGATCGAATCCGAGCCCAGTGCGGAAGACCTCGGCATCGTCGATGACCTGCTGGGGCGCAAGGGCTTTCGGCCTGCCGTAGAAAAGCGCCGCAGCGGCGAAGCGGCCCACCGGCGTGACGGCCAGCGCAGGCAGTACCCGTCGCAGCGTTCGACTCGCCGCATGCGACCTGCGCAGCGCGCACTGCGCCCACACCGCACCGGAGGCACCCCAGAATCCGATCGGGGCGAACGCCACCACCGACCGCGCAACACCGCGGCGACCCAACTCGAGCGCTATGGCACCGCCGAACGAGTCGCCCGCCATATGGGGCGATTCGATACCCAGTTCGGTCAGCAATCGCAACAGCTGGTCGGCATATCCGTCGACCGACACGGTGATGTCGCCGAGTGGGGACAGCCCGAATCCGGGAAGATCCACCGCCACGATCTCGCGATGCTGGGCGACATCCATCACCGCGCCGTGCCACGCGCGCCGGTCACTGCCGATTCCGTGGATCAGCAGCAGTGGCTCTCCGGCACCCATGCGGGTGTACGCGATGCCCGAGGAGCTCATTCGATGGTCGATCCGAATCGACACGCTCACCTGCCCAGATCAGCCGAGCGCCGTCCCCTGACCTGCTCGGTCGAGGCGTAGAGCTCCTCGATCTCGGCCGCATACCGCATATCGATCGGTCGGCGGCGCAGTTTGAGGGTGTGTGTCAGGACATCGGAGCCGGGCTCCCAGAAGGTGGGCAGGATGCGGAACTTCTTGATCTGCTCGGTCCGGTTCAGCGTGGTGTTGCCGCTCTCGACCGCTCCTGCGACGATCGCCCGCACCTGCTCGTCTTGCGCCAAAACCGTTGGATCGAAAGTGATCCCACGCGCGGCGGCGTACTGAGCGGCCGCGTCCTGATCGAGCACGACCAGCGCCACGTTGTACTGCCGGTTGTTGCCAATAGCTACGACCTGGCCGATGAGCGGGCTGCTCGCCTTGACCGCCTTCTCGATATTCGCCGGCGACATGTTCTTGCCGTAGGCGTTGATGATCAGTTCCTTCTTGCGGTCGATGATGCGCACATAGCCGTCGGCATCGATGGTGCCGATATCGCCGGTGTGCAGCCAGCCGTCGGAATCGATCGTCTCGGCTGTGACGTCCGGGCGGCCGAGGTATCCCTTCATGACGATGGGACCCCGCACCAGCAGCTCTCCGTCCTCGGCCGCGGTGATGTCCACGCCCGGAAGCGCTTTGCCGATGGTGCCGACCCGCAGGCCGCCCTCGGGCGTCATGGTCGCGAAACAGCTCAGCTCCGACATGCCCCAGACATCTACGAGCGGAACGCCGATGGCATTGAAGAAGACGATGAGGTCCTCGGGAACCGGGGCAGCTCCGGTCTGCACGAACCGGGCGCGTGCCAGGCCCAGCTTGGCCCGGATCGGCGCGAAGACCTTCTCGTCGAGCAACTGGTAGGTCTGCTCCTGCTCGTCGGATACGCTGCCCACCTGCTTGTTTCGCACATACTGCTCGCCCATTGTGATGGCCGCGCGGACCCGCGCCCGCTTATCCGCATCGGGTTCGGCGTTGATCATCGCCTCGATACCGGCGCGAATCTTCGTCCACAGCTGGGGCACCGCGCCGAACAGGGTCGGCTGTACCTCGACCAGCGCGGGCAGCAGCTGGGTACGGTCGGCGACGGTCGTCACCTGAACGCCGACATAGGCATTGAGGTAGTGGCACCCGTAGCGGTCGGCGATATGCGCCGAGGGCAGGAAAGAAACCACCGAATCACCGAGCTTCGCATGCATGATCGAATTGGTGGCCGACAGTTCGGCGAGCATGTTCGCGTGTGAAATCTGCACGCCCTTGGGATCACCGGTGGTTCCGGAGGTGTAGATGACGGTCAGCACGTCGTCGGGTCCGACGGCCTGCCAGGCGGCATCGAAGTCGAAGTCCGCGGACTGCGTCGATGCGAGGCGGTCCAGGCTCGAGGTATTCGGCGGATTGCCGTCGACGCAGATCATGTGCTCGATGCTGGTACCCGGCGCGGCCTTCTCCAGTACGGAGACGAACTGCTCCTCGCAGACGACGACGCGAGGCTTCGCGCTGTTCAACAGGAATGCGATCTGTTCCGGGGAGGAGGTGTTGTAGATCGAGAACGGAACAGCACCGAGGTGGTACGCGGCCGTATCCACGAAATGGAATTCCGGCCGATTGGTCATCATCAGAGCGACCGCGTCACCGCGCCCCACCCCCAGCGCGGCGAGTCCACCAGCAATCGTGCGTACCCGTTCGGCGTACTTCCGCCAGCTGATCTCGAGCTCGCCCCCGAGTGTCCGCAGCGCGATGGCATCCGGGTGCAGCTGCGAGGTCACCTGGAAGGCTTCCGCGAGTGTCCAGGGTGCGTAGGTGTCGGACATGTTGATTCTCCTGATCGGTTACCGGAGTTGTGCGCGAGTCGCACCAGGGTTTAATACGCATAGTGTTGTTACGATGCATACTTATGTCAAGTATGCGTATCATCGCCGAGTCGGTAGCGCTCGACGATCTAGATCGGGCGTTGGTCGCGCGCCTGCGGCTCGATGGGCGCGAGAGCAGCAGATCGCTCGCGACCGCCCTGCACGTCAACGAGGTGACAGTCGCCGGCCGCCTGCGCCGGATGGAGGACTCGGCGATCATGCGGGTGGTCGCCGTGACCGATATGCGACTGTTCGGCCATCGCGAATTCGCGATCGCGCTGGTACGGGTGACCGGACGGCCGATCCACGATGTCGCGGCCGAGCTGGCGGAACTCCCGGAGACCGTATCGGTGACGATCTGCACCGGACGTTGCGACATCATCGTTCCGGTCCTCGGCCGCGATCGAGGCCATATCGGAGAGCTGTTCGATACGGTGCTGAGCGGGATCGACGGCGTCGACGACGTGCACGGAAGCCTGGCGCTGGACGTATTGAAGTACGACTCGGCATGGACACTGCTGGCGGCGGATCCGGGCACCACACCCGAGACTCAGCCGAGTGACACGGTCGATGCCGTCGACCTCGATATCATTCGCATGCTCCAACTCACCGCCCGACGCAGCAATCGCAGCATCGCGGCCGAACTCGGTGTCTCCGAGGGCACGGTGCGTAGCCGCATCAAACGCATGCTCGCCGAACGGGTTTTTCGGATCCAGGCGGTGTCCGATGTGGTGGCCTTCGGCTTGGGGGCGCACGCGTTCGTCGGCATCAGGACGAACACGGGCACTGCCGACGCGGTCGCCGCGGCACTGGCCGCCCGCGACGATATCGCCCAATTGACCCGCGTCCTGGGCGATTTCGACCTGATCGCCGTCCTGGTCGCACCCGATCGCGAAGCGCTGGTAACCGCAATCCTGCACGAGATCTCGCAACTGCCCGGTGTGCGGAACACCGAGACCTTCGACACCTGCGCGACGTTGAAGCACACGTACGCATGGACCTGGGTCGTCTGACCTGGATGTGGTTGACCGCTCGTCAGCTACACAACGGTGCCGGGCCACAACGTCGATTCCGAATATCGTCAGATCCCAGGTAAAATACCTGAATCGCGGACGATCGAATGTTCTCCGATGTCAACAACCGCCGCGATCCGAGTAAGGAGTAACGGATGGCCGACGGCGGGACCCCGCAACAGCGTATGGGCGCGCTGGAACGTCGAGAACAAATTCTCGCGGTGGCCGCCAAACACTTCGAGAAGCGACCGTACAGCGAAGTGTCCACAGCGGAAATCGCCAAGGACGCCGGTGTTGCTCGGCCGTTGATCAACCACTACTTCGGCACCAAACGCGACCTCTATCTCGAGGTACTGCGACGACTGTCCCATGTGCCGCCCTATGTTCCGGCGGCGGCGGTGCGCGGAATACCCGCGGACGCGCTCGAGGACCGCATCCGCGCGAGTGTCGACCACTGGCTGAACGTCACCTGGAAGCACCGCTCGATCTGGACATCCACCATCGGGATCGATACGCCCAGCCGCGACCGCGAGATCGAACGGATTCTGCAGCAGGCCGACGAGATCGCCGCCGACCGCATGCTCGAGGCGCTCGGTCTGGCCGAACACGAGGACTACAAGCGCCTGCACGCCATGGTGCTCGTCTACGGTGGACTCGCGAAAGCCGCTGGGCGCCAATGGCTTGTACACCAATCGCTCACCCGCGAGGAGGTCATGGCGCTGCTCTCGCAAACGCTGCTGACCATCGTCCGCGACGTGGCTCCGTCCTTCCGATCCTGACCGGGCACACCCCGCCCGAGGGGCGGGGTGTCGTCGGCCTCTGCACGGTGGCGACGACGGAGCTCCAGGAGCGAAATCGCCACTACGAAAAAGGATCTATTCGAACGTCTCGCCCGCCGCGGCCTTCGCGACGAGGCTATCCGGCGGCACGAACCGGGAGCCGTACTTGTCGGCGAGCTCGTTCGCGCGAGCAACGAAACCGGCCACGCCGCCGGAGTACCCGTTGATGTACTGGATGGCGCCACCGGTCCAGGCCGGAAATCCGATGCCCAGGATTGATCCGATATTGGCATCGGCGACAGAACGCAGGACGCCCTCGTCGAAGCACTTCACCGTATCGATGGCCTCGGCGAAGAGCATGCGCTCCTTCATGTCCTCGAACGGGATTTCGTTGCCGGGCTTGGTAAAGTGCTCGGCCAGCCCCGCCCAGAGACCGGTCCGCCTGCCGTCGACATAGTCGTAGAAACCGCCTCCGGTGGAGCGGCCCTTGCGGTCGAATTCGTCGATGAGACGGTCGACCACCGCCTCCGAACCGTGCCCAGGCCACTGCTTGCCCGCCGTGATCTCGGCGGCCTTGGTCTCCTCGCGGATCTTGCGTGGCAGGGTCAGCGTGAGCTCGTCGTTGAGCTGCAGCGGGGGTGCGGGGTATCCGGCCTGCAGTCCGGCCTGTTCGATCGACGCCGGTGCGATGCCCTCGCCCACCATGGCGATGGCCTCGTCCAGGAATTTGCCAATGACGCGGCTGGTGAAGAAGCCGCGGCTGTCGTTGGCCACGATCGGCGTCTTGCGGATCTGCTGGGCGAAGTCCATGGCTTTGGCAAGGGTCGCGTCATCGGTCCGCTCCCCGACGATGATCTCGAGCAGGTTCATCTTGTCGACCGGCGAGAAGAAGTGCAGTCCGATGAAATCGGCGGGGCGAGTGACGCTTTCGGCGAGTCCGGTGATGGGCAGGGTGGAGGTGTTGGAGCCGAGCACGGCGTCCGCGGCGACCACCGGCTCGATCTCGGCGAATACCTTCGCCTTCAGGCCCGGTTCCTCGAAGACCGCTTCGATCACCAGGTCGGCGCCCGCGGCCAGCTCGACGTCGGCGGTCGCAGTGATCTTCGCGAGCAGTTCTTCGCCCACTTCCCGGGTCATCGTGGCCTTGGCAATCGCCTTGTCCACGAGCTTGACCGAGTAGTTCTTGCCGCGTTCGGCGGCTTCGAGGCTGACATCGCGCAGGATGACCTCGATACCAGCCTTGGCGCAGACGTGCGCGATACCCGCGCCCATCATGCCCGCACCCAGGACGACGACCTTCTCCACCTTGTGTACTGGATATCCGGCAGGCCGGGAGCCACCGGAGTTGATCTGCTGCATATCGAAGAAGAAGGCCTGGATCATGTTCTTCGCGACCTGACCCGTGACCAACTCGGTCAGATACCGCGATTCGATAGTCGACGCGGTGTCGAAGTCGACCTGCGATCCTTCGACCGCCGCGGACAGGATCGCCACGGGCGCAGGGAGATTCGCGCCCTTGATCTGCTTACGCACGGTGGCGGGCAGCGCCGGGAGGTTGGCGGCGAAGGACGGGGTGGCCGGGGTGCCGGCGGGGATCTTGTATCCCTTGACATCCCATGGCTGCCCGGCTTCCGGATTGGCCTTGATATAGTCGGTGGCCTTGACCAGCAGTTCCGCACTGGTCTCCGCGAGCTCGTCTACCAATCCGAGCTCGAGCGCCCGGGCTGGGTTGTAGCGCTGACCTTGCAGCAGCACCGCGGTCAGAGCCTGCTGGATGCCGAACATACGCACAGTCCGGGTCAGCCCACCGCCGCCGGGCAGCAGACCCAGCCCCACCTCGGGCAGACCGATCTGAGTTCCCTTGGCGTTCAACGCCACTCGATGGTGACAGGCGAGCGCGATCTCGAGCCCGCCGCCGAGCGCCGCGCCGTTGACGGCGGCCACGACCGGCTTGCTCAGCTTCTCGAGGCGGCGCAGGTCGGCCTTGATCTTCTCGGTGGTGGCGAAGAATTCGGCCGCCTGCTCGTCGGTGACGGCGAGCAGGTCATTGAGGTCGCCACCGGCGAAGAACGTCTTCTTGGCCGAGGTCAGCACGACGCCGGTGATCGAATCCCGTTCGGCCTCCAGACGATCCACCGTCGCGCCCATCGAATCGATGTACGCCTGGTTCATGGTGTTGGCCGACTGATTCGGGTCATCGATGGTCAGCACCACGATGCCGTCGCCGCCGGACTCCCAACGGATGATGTTTTCGCTCATTTACTGTCATTCCTTCTGCTGCTGAGAGATTCGCCGGTTCAGACGCGCTCGATGAGGGTGGCCACACCCATACCGCCGCCGATGCACAGGGTGATCACCGCGCGGCGTGCACCCCGGCGCTCCAGCTCGTCGACCATGGTTCCGGTGATCATGGCGCCGGTGGCTCCGAGCGGGTGCCCCATCGCGATGGCGCCGCCGTTGACATTGAGCTTCTCATCCGGAATCCCGAGGTCCTTCTGGTACTTGAGGACCACCGCCGCGAACGCCTCATTGATCTCGAACAGGTCGATGTCATCGACCGTCAGCCCCACGTGGCCGAGCAGCTTGTGGGTGGCCGGCGTCGGCCCGGTGAGCATGATGGTCGAATCCGCGCCGGAGGTGGCGGTGGCAACGACCCGAGCGCGAGGAGTCAGACCAAGGTCCGTGCCGACCTGCTCGGTGCCGACGAGCACCAGGGCCGAACCGTCCACGATGCCGGACGAATTCGCGGCGGTATGCACATGCTCGATGCACTCGACGTAGTGGTACTTCTGCAGTGCCACGGCATCGAATCCGCCTGCGGCGCCTGCGGTCGCGAACGAGGCCGGGAGCTTGCCAAGGCCCTCCACAGTCGATTCCGGACGCATGTGCTCGTCACGATCGAGAATCGGCACACCGTTCTGATCCACCACGGGCACAACGGACTTCGCGAAGTAACCGCCGGCCCATGCCTTGGCGGCCAACTCCTGCGAGCGCACCGCGTAGCGGTCGACGTCCTCGCGGCTGAAGCCCTCCATGGTGGCGATAAGATCCGCGCCAATGCCCTGCGGCACGAAGTAGGTGGCGAAGTTGGTGGCCGGGTCCAGCGCCCACGGGCCGCCGTCGGATCCCATCGGAACCCGCGACATGGATTCGACGCCACCGGCGAGAACGAGTTTGTCGAACCCGGCACGCACCTTCTGGGCAGCCATATTGACGGCTTCGAGCCCCGACCCGCAGAAGCGGTTGAGCTGCACGCCGGCGACAGTGTCCGGCAGACCGGCGGCGAGCGCCGCGGTGCGGGCGATGCATGCACCCTGATCACCAAGTGGCGATACGACACCGAGCACGATGTCGTCGATCGCGGCCGGATCGAGTCCCGGATGGCGCTCGCGGAGCTTGTCGATGAGCCCGACAACAAGCGAGATCGGCTTGACGCCGTGCAGCGAGCCACTGGCCTTGCCTCGCCCACGCGGGGTGCGGATGGCCTCGTAGATGAATGCTTCGGTGCTCACGATGAGCGGATCCTTCCTGGATGTGCACGAATCAGAGCGTGCGCGCGATGAGTTCCTTCATGATTTCGTTGGCGCCGGCGTAAATACGCTGGATGCGCGCATCTGCGTGCAGTCGGCCGATCTGGTATTCGAGGGTGTAGCCGTACCCGCCGAACAGCTGCAGACACCGATCGATAACCGCGCACTGCTGATCGGTGAGCCAGTACTTGGCCATCGCCGCTGTCGTGGCATCGAGCTCCCCGCGCAGGTGCCGCACGATGCAGCCATCGAGAAAGTCGCGGCCGATGCGCGCGATCGTCGCGCATTCCGCCAGTTCGAAACGGGTGTTCTGCAACTCGAACAGCGGCTTGCCGAACGCCTTGCGCTCCTTGGTGTAATCGACGCACAGCCGCACCGCCTGCTCGGTCGCGGCGACCGCAGAAACCGAGCAGAGCAGGCGTTCCTGTGCCAACTGGGTCATCAGCTGAGCGAAGCCCTGGCCCTGCGCGGTACCGAGCAGGTTCGCGGCAGGCACGCGCAGGCCATCGAAGAACAGCTCGGTGGTGTCCTGGCTCTTCTGACCGAGCTTTTCGATGATCTTGCCGCGGGTGAAACCCGGGGTGTCGTCGCCGACCTCGGCCACCAGCAGCGAAACACCGGCCGCCCGGGCGGTGGGGTCGGTCTTGGCCGCGATGATCACCAAATCGCAGTTGTACCCGTTGGAGATGAAGGTTTTGGCGCCGGAGATGACATACTCGTCGCCTTCGCGCACCGCACGGGTCGTGATGTTCTGCAGGTCCGAGCCGGTGCCCGGCTCGGTCATGGCGATAGCGGCGACCCACTCACCACTGGCAAGCTTGGGCAGCCACCGGAGTTTCTGCTCCTGCCCCGCGTAGGCCAGCAGATAGTGCGGCACGATCGAGGAGTGCACGCCCAGGTGCATGGACCCGGCACTCGCCTTCGCCTGTTCAGTGAACAGCACCGCGTCGTGTGCGAATGTCCCACCGCCACCGCCGTATTCGGTGGGTATCGACATGCACAGCAGGCCGAGTTCCCCGGCGCGCCGGAAGAGTTCACGATCCGGATGCCCCTGTTTCGCGAACCGCGGCTCGTGCGGAACGACCTCCTTCTCGAAGAACATCCGCGCCAGGTCGGCGACGGCGTCCAACTCCTCCACCATCCACGGCGATTTCAGTGCGGTGCCCGCGACGGCGCCTCCCGCGACCATATTGACCTCCCGTAAGCAGAAAAGAACCCGTTCTAGCGGGCCATAGCCCTCATCATCACATTATTGTTGACGGTATGTCAATTACGGATCCGACGGGAACAATCCTGCCGACAGGAGGCCGACATACGGTTGAACCGGACTACTCGATTACAGGCTCCGCCTCGGTGCAGACCGATGGCGCACGGCGAGATTCGCCGCCCGAGGTACGGTGCCCGCATCGTCGACCAGCAGTTCGAGTGCCGGTGTCAATTCGTCGTCCTCGTCCAGCAGCGAACCGATGGGCATGATGCCCGCGTTGTCGACGAGGGCATCTACCGCCCCGAGCTCGCTGGTGACCCGAAGCAGGAAGGCGCGCAACGATTCCGGGTCCGAGACATCCAGTTGCGAGAAGCACGACAACCCGAGATCCGTTGCGGCGGTAGGACAGGCACACGATATTGAGCTTGTTCGGTGTCCCGATGGGTGATGCCGTTGATAGCCACCACGCGCCACGAGGGGTCCCGAATGACACCGGCGCGTGTGCCATCCGGTTATCGACATCGGTCATGTCGGGTCCGCGACGAGCCTGTCGGGCGGCGACGTCGAGGCTTCGGCGTCGAGGCTCCGTGCGGTCCCATACACGTATTTGGTGGGGTCGAACCGGCGTGTCATTCGCGCATAGGTGATGTGCGACAGCGGCCACATGGCGGTGACCTTGCCCTCGGCATTGGTGTACCAGCCCGGGCAGGTATCGGTGAACACCGTCTCGCCCAGCTTCTGCTGCAACCACACCTGGAATCGCGCCTGTTCGGATGGCAAGAGATCGAACCAGCCGCCGCCGACCTGGACGACCTGCTCCAGACTCCGTCGCATGTACTCGGCCTGACGTTCGAGCAGGAACACGATGGAGTTGGTGATGCTGTTGGTGTTGGGCCCGAACATCATGAACATATTGGGGAACCCGGCTACCGACAGACCGAGGTAGGCCTCCGCGCCGTGCTGCCACAGCTGGTGCAGATCCGCACCATCGCGTCCGGTGATCCGGATCGGGGCGAGGAATTCACTGGCCTTGAAGCCGGTGCACCAGACGATCACATCGCCGGGCACATGGTGTCCGTCCGCGGTGACGATGCCGTCCGCCACGACCTGCTCAACGGCGGAGCCGTGCAGCCGCACATGGTCTCGGGCCAGCGCTGGATACCAATCATTGGACAGCAGAAGGCGATTGCACATCATGGTGTAGTCCGGTGTGGCCGCGCGGATGGCCTCCGGATCGTTCAGGTGCTTGCGGATGACCCGCTTGTAATACCATTCGGAGGCGATCCGAATCGGCTTGGCCCGCCGCGACACCAGCGGCCAGCGGGATTCATAGGCCAGGAACATCACGTCGTGGTGCAGCTTGCGCATGAGCGGGAATCGGGTCAGTATCGCGCGGGCTATCGGCCCGTGGACGCGCTTACTCTTCCGGATGACCCAGTTCGGGGAGCGCTGAATCACAGCGAGTTCCGCGACCTGATCGACAATGGCCGGCACGATCTGGATCGCGCTCGCACCGCTGCCGACGATGATGACCTTCTTACCGGTCAGGTCCACGGAGTGATCCCATTCGGCCGAATGGAAGGAGGGACCCCGGAAGTCACCGAGGCCCTTGACATTCGGCATCTTGGGACGGCTCAGCTGACCGGTCGCCATGACGACAGCATCGACGACGACCGTTTCACCGGTATTCAGCTCGACTCGCCACTTTCCGGCCACCTCGTCGAAAGCGGTCGCGGTGACCTCGGTACTGAAGCGGATACGTGGGTAGACACCGGATTCCCGGGCGACCCGTTCGAGGTACTTCTGAATCTCCCCCTGCTTGCCGAACAAGGCCGACCAGTCCGGCTTGAGTGCATAGGAGAACGAGTAGATCACCGAGGGCACGTCACACGCGGCTCCGGGATAACGATTGTCGCGCCACACACCGCCCACCGAGTCGGCCCGCTCGAACACGACGAAATCGGTGAATCCACTGCGCTTCAGTTCGATCGCGGCGGCCAGCCCGCCGAAACCACTGCCGACGATCGCCACAGACAGGCCCTGCGCGCTACCCCGATGTAGAGCTTTCCCAAACATTCGACCAGCCTTCATTGCCGCACCAGCATGCGGCGCCCAGTGGTGCGCACCAGCGCATTGACAAACATGTTCGCGTAGAAATTGAGACCGAATCTGATGACAGCGGAACGGTTTTCGCACATCAGGGTCCAGGTGACCGTCGTGTCGCCGTCGCTCTGGGAGAGAAAGACCTCACCCCGGTAGTCGCGCAGCGGCAGGCCGGACAGGACGCGATACGCCAACCAGCGTCCGACTTCGAATCCGGTGACCTCTTCCCGAATGGTGACCCCGGGCCCCTGCACCCGGCGGACCGCGCCGACGCCGTTGCGCTCGGATGCTCCCTCCCGCTCCAGCGTGACCGCGATGCCGGGCGACCAGTCCGACATGCCCTCGTGATCGGCCAGCGTCTCCCAGACGACCGCGATCGGCAGCGAAACTCGTTTGAACGCACGTACTCTCATCACAGCCGCCTTCCGTGCCGAAGTCGCATCAACCGCCGGACCGCGGCCATCGTGAACCGCGTCGGCCGCAGTGTGACCGTGTCGATCCCGGGCGTGACGAAGTGTTGCCGGGCATAGCTTTTGGCGACGGCGAACTCCCGTAGTCCGTCGGCTCCGTGTACCCGTCCGAACCCGCTGTCGCCAACACCACCGAAGGGCAGTGCGGGCATGCCGACGAAGGCCAAGGCGCTGTTGATCGCGACCATGCCCGCCCGTACGCGCCCCGCGATCTCACGGCCACGGCGCCGCGAGAAGACGCTCGCGCCCAGGCCGAACTTCCGCGCGTTCACCAACTCGATGGCCTCGTCTACCGACGACACCGTCCGGACGACGAGCACAGGGCCGAAGGTCTCCTCGGTGACCGCCGCCGAATCATCGGCAGGGTCGACCAAAACCACCGGATCGATATACGGCGCACGGACCGACTCGCGGCCACCGACCGCGGCGGTCGCACCGCTGGACAAGGCATCGTCGATGTGGCGGCGAACGATATCGACCTGGTCGCCCGTCGTCATCGGCCCATACGCGGCATCGGCGTCGGCACCGGCGGCGATCGGCTCGAGCCGGGTGGCGAGCTCGGCGAGGAAACGGTCCTTCAGTTCCGCGACGACGTAGACCTGCTCGATTCCGACACACGTCTGCCCGGCATTGGTCATACCGCCCCAGACCGCCGCCTTTGCCGCCGCTTTCACATCGGCGTCCTCGGCCACGATCATGGCGTCCTTGCCACCACACTCCAGGACTGCGGGCACCAGGTTCTCCGCGCACGCGGCCAGCACCCGCCTGCCGGTGGGCGTCGATCCTGTGAAGGCGATCTTGTCTACGCCGGATCGGCACAGTGCCGCACCGGTTTCGCCGAATCCGGTCACGAGCGACAGGACTCCGCTCGGAATATCGGGGTTGGCCAGTTCGAATGCGTCGACCACGAATTTGCCGATCCGCGGGGTGAATTCGCTGGGTTTGAGCACCACGGTATTGCCCGCCGCCAGCGCGTAGGCGGCCATCTGACCGACGGGTGTGAACACGGGATAATTCCACGGTCCGATCACACCGACGACACCGTACGGGTTGTACTCCACTTCAGCGGTGTGATTCGACATGACCAGGCCCGCCCACACCTGCCGTGAGCCGAGTACTTTCTCGGCATGCGTTGCCGCCCAACGGATGTGCTCCAAGGTGGGTACGAGTTCGAGGAAGGCTGTATCCCGGGATTTGCCCTGCTCCTGCATCAGCAGCTCGACCAGTTCGTCGGAATAGCTCACCAGCCAGGCGCCCCACCGCAGCAGAGCGCGTTCCCGCTCGGCCCAGCTACGCGCGGACCACCAGCCGGACACCTCGCGTGCCCGCCGGACAACTTCGGCCACTTCCTCGGCGCTCATCACCGGAAACTCGGCCAGCACCCGGCCGTTCGCAGGATCAACCGAGGAAAGCGTGTTCCTCGTCCGCAAATCCGGCGTCATCTGCACCAGCGCTCCTTCCAGCACGTCCGATCGGGCCGTAACACCCATCAGCGCATCTATGTACGCACAGTGTGACCAATATCGACAATTAGGTCAAGTATGCGTAGTAATATACCAGAATTTATCCGCAGATGATCGATGGTTTGCGTCAACAGCGCTACGCTGCCCGCCGCGAGAACAGGGTCATCGGCCGACGACCCCACACGGCGAGACGACGGGGTATCTGGTCACCTGTCTGCGATACTCACTGCCATGACGCGCGACGAAGCGGTGCCGGCTACCGAGGCCGATACCCCGCCCACCGCATTGCCGAACGTTCCCGCCGAGCCCCTCGACGATCTCGATCGCGCCCTGGTGGAACGACTCCGGATCGACGGGCGGGAAACCAATCGCGCACTGGCACAGGCGCTCGGGGTCAACGAGGTCACGGTGGCGACACGGCTGCGCCGCATGGAGCAGAACTCCATCATGCGGGTCGTCGCTGTCACCGATATGCGCATCTTCGGCCACCGCGAGTTCGCTTTCGCCTGCTTGCGTGTGAGCGATCATCCCGTTCTGAAAGTCGGCACAGACGTGGCGGAGCTGCCGGAAGTGGTGGCCGTGACCATCTCCACCGGCCGCTACGACCTGATCGTGCCGGTCCTCGGGCGCGATCACGGGCATCTGGCCGAACTCTTCGGGGCCACCCTCCCCCGCATCCCGGGGGTCGAGGAAGTCCGTGGACACCTCGTCCTCGATGTCCTGAAGTTCGATTCCAAGTGGGCTCTGCTGGCGGCCGATCCGGGATCGACCCCAGACACCCACCCCAGCGACACCGCGGACGAGCTCGACATCGCCATCATCGAGAAGCTCCAGGTGGATGCCCGCCGCAGCAATCGCAGCATCGCCGCGGAACTGGGGGTCTCCGAAGGCACCATCCGCACCCGCATCAAACACCTGCTCACCCACCGAGTGATCAGAATCCAGGCGATCTCCGATGTGCTGGCATTCGGGATGGCGGCGCACGCCTATGTCGGTATCAAAACCCACGGCGGCCACGCCGACGACGTCGCTCGTTCCCTGATCGCCCGCGACGACGTCGCCCAATTGAGTCGGACCCTGGGCGAATTCGACTTCATCGCGACGGTCATCGCACCCACCCGCGAGCAGCTCGTCGCGGCAGTCGTCAACGAGATCAGCCAGATTCCCGGACTTCGGCGGACAGAGACCTTCGAGACCTATGCGACCACCAAGCACACCTATGCGTGGTCGTGGCTGGTGTGATCAATCGTCGAGCCGCTTGAAATACGGTGTGAACTTCACGATCTCGACCATCTGGAGGGTGTCGATCGAGCGGACACCGCCCCGCGCCGGACACGGCAGTATCACCTCCGCACTCGCCCGCGAGCGGTGCCTCATCCCCGCCAACTCCTCTCGGCATCGGCCGTAACCGGCACCCGCCACGCGGCAGGATTGACAATATGCGTATAAAAGTAGACTCTTCAATACGCAAAAGGACAATTCCACGGCTACGGAGGATATCTATGCAGAAGCGGCTCGACGGGCGCATCGCGCTCGTGACCGGTGGGTCCCGCGGCCTCGGCGCGGCGATCGCCCGCCAGCTGGGTCGTGACGGCGCGGTGGTCGCCGTCCACTACCGCACCGATGCCGATGCCGCCGCGCAGGTGGTCGCCGACATCGCCGCCGAAGGCGGCCACGCGATCGCGGTATCCGGCTCGATCGGCGATCTCGATGCCGTGGACGCATTCGTCGACGAAGTCGTCGATACGATCGGCGCAGTCGATCTGCTCGTCAGCAATGCCGGAACCGCCAGCCGCGGGCAGAGCATCGCCGACAGCCCGAACGCGGAGTTCGAACAACTGCTCCGAATCCACGCGCTCGGGCCCCTGCACCTCGTACGCCGCCTGCTCCCGGGCATGCGCGCCCTACCGCGCGGTGACGTCATCGCCATCTCGAGTGCGACGGTGGCGGACGCACCACCGTTCGCGGCTCCGTACACGGTCGCCAAGTCGGCCCTCGAAACCGCGATGCGCACACTCGCTCGCGAGGAGCGGCGGCACGGTATCCGGGTGAATATCGTGGCGCCGGGCCTCATCGACACCGACATGGGTCAGCGGCTGGTCCAGGCGAAAGCCGGAGCGGACATTGCGAGTATCGGGTCGGACTTTCCGTTCGGCCATGTCTGCCGCCCCGAGGAGGTCTCGGGGATCGTGGCCTTTCTCGCGAGCGCCGAGGGCGGCTACATCACCGGTCAGCGCATCACCGTCGATGGCGGCGGACGGGACCCAGAAATCTTCTGAGCGCCTCGCGCGAGCCAGCGGCCGCCCCGGTGGCTCGCGCGAAATCACTTGGCCGCCAGGGCCGAATCGATGCCGCCGACATCGCTGATCACCCAGTCACTGTGCTTGTCGATGGTCAATCGATAGGTGGCGGTCGACTGAATCCCACTCGGGGCTTGCGTGTTCTTCGTCAGCACGCTGACGAAGCAATCCACCACGTACTTCCCGTCCGCCACCGAGCGGACCTTCGCCACGATCGGCGTCGAGGTCGAGGTCCACTGCAGGGGCGAGATGATCTGATCCATCGAATTCGCCGCCTGCTTCAGCTTGTTCGACAACTCCGGCGTGGTGCCCTTGGTGAGCCGGGTCTGCCAGCTCTGCAGATCCTTGAAGTCCATCTGGGCCGCGGCGACGGCATAGTCCAACGCGATCTGCTCGGCATGAGCGCGATCGGCGGTGTCGGCGCGCATGGCGTCGATATCACCCGACTTCGCCTGAACCTGCCAGCCCAGGACTGCGACGGCCGCGACCAGCAGGGCCGCGACCGCACCGATCAACAGCGTCTTGACCTTCACGGCGGATTCAGCTGCGCTGCGCCCACGTTCGGCCACGGTACCGAGCGCGGACGATCGGGTGCCCGGCTTTCCTTCCTGCTCCGCTGCGATGTCGTCCGGCGCTTCGGCTTCGGTATGCTGACTGGTCATTTCTCATTACCTTTCTTCGCGGCTTTTCGGCGCTAGTTCCCCTCGGGCACGCTGACGTGGACGGTGACACTCCCACCCGCGCTGTCGGCAATCGCGTTATCGAGCAGGGTCGCGATATCCACTGTCTGCATCGCCGCCGCAGCAGCGCGGACCGACGGCAGAACGGCAACACCCAGTATTTTCAGATCGGGTGCGACCTTGTCGAGGAACCGCTGTAGCTGGTCGATGAACGGCCCCGTACCGTCGGCGATGCCCTCGGGCAGGGGGGCGACATCTGTGGTCACGACCGCGTTGTTCAGCCACGAGCCCATGTCCTGACCGAACTTCCGGAGGATTTCGGTCGAACCGGCCAGGCCCGGCGCGACCCATGAGCTGTCGGCCAGCAGCGCTTGGAATTTGGTCAGCACGGTGGTGAGGTCATCGGCTCGATCCAGTGTCATATCCGCGAACAGCGACCAGGCTCGGGACAGATCCACCAGCACGAGACCCTCATTCGGAAGTGCCGTATCGAGTTCCTTCAGGATGTCGCGGACCTGCTCTGGTTGGATCTGGTCCAGCAGGCGGGTGAGTCGCGCTGAGAGGTCCTGAATAGTTGCCGGCACGGTTATGGCGGCGGCGGGAATTCGCGCATGGTCGCCGAGATAGGGCCCCGATTCGCTCGTCGGGAGTACCGCAACGTACGCCTCGCCGAGTGCCGACAGACTATCGATACGAAATCGGCTCTGCACCGGAATTCGGTAGTCCTTGCGATAATTCCACGCGATTTCGACGCCATCGGCGGTAGCCGTCATGCTCGCCACCTCGCCGATCGATATCCCGCGCAGCAGGACCTTCGATCCGATGACGAGGCCGTTCGTGTCGGGGACCACCATCGTGGCCGACTGCGGGCGCTCCGAGACACCGACCCCGAGGCCGAGCTGGTTCATGTAGAGCACCGCGGATGCGGCAATCGCCAAGAGGCCGGTGATCGAGATTCCGGTACGGAGATTCATCTGGCGGCTCCCAAGATTCGCAGGACATTCGCGATACCTGCGGTCAGGTCGTCACCCTGTTGGGTCTGTATCGAGGTGACGTTCACCGACGGATTTCGCAGAAACGGCACGAGGGTCCGGTTCACGAAGTTCGACAGCGCTTCGGCATCGGCGGGCACGTCCTCGGCCGTAGCCCGGATCGATCCGGCGGCGTCGGCCAGCGAGGTGAACAGCGGCACCAGCCAGAAGCCGCCCTCGAAGATACTTCCGATGGAGGGCAACAGAATTCCGACATACTTCAGGACATTCTCGTTCAACCGCCGCCAATACTGCACCGCCGGATCGCCGAACAGCACCGCCAGATCCGAGCCGTTGTCGGTGACGGACACCGCGGTGGCATTCAGCCCCTCGAGCATCCGGTCCAGTGTTTCGGTGCGCTGCGAGAGATCATGTAGATCGACGGCGACTGTTCGAGCGAGCTGGGTGACATCTGGCCGACTCGGCATGACGCGATTGATACCGACGATGGCGTCCTGGACCTTCTGGACGCTGCCGCCGTTGACGAAGTTCGCCAGCACCGCCATTACGTCCTCGACCTGCGGCGGGGAACTGGTGCGCTCGAGCGGCACCGTGCTGCCCGCCGGCAGAAGCTCCGCTGCCGGTCGGCTGCGATCGCGCTCCAGGCCGACATAAGTGTCGCCAAGGAGAGTGTCCTGGCGAATGATCGCGGTGACATTCGCCGGAATCCGTGCCGCACTCTCGATTCGGGCCGTTACTGTCACCGACCCATCGGAGAGGCTGATCGTACGAACCTCGCCGATGCGCAGGCCGTCCATCACGACCTTGGCGCGGTCCGGCAGGTTCAAGGCACTGGCGAAGTGGAGGGTGAGGTCGTAGCCGTCGCTGAGGTTGTTGCCCGGCAGCGGTACGTCGTTCGGTTCCACGGCGCAGGACGCGCTCGCGAACATCACACCTGCCGAAATCGCCACGGCAAGTATGGCTTTCGTCCCTGTCGACGCCTTCACCGGCCCTCCTTCGCGATGACCATGGCGAGCAGATCGACACCGACCTGTGAACCGTCGGGAGCGCTCACCATGACCGTCGGTGGCCGGTACCGCACGGCACTCTCGTTTCGCCCGACAGTTCCGAGAAATGCGGCGATGGGCGGGATCACTTCCAGGAACTTCGCGATATCGCCCGCCCGTGTCGCCGCGAGATGGATGACATCGGCCAGCTGGTCCGCCATCGGCCAGATGTCGGCACCGTACTGGGTTTGAATTTCGTATAAGACCGCGACCAGCGGCCCCATGCCGACCAACAGATCGTTCACTCCCGGCCACAACCCGTAGGTGGCCGACGTGAGGACGGTCGGCATGATGTCGAGCACGTGGTGAATACTCGACCAGTGCGCGAGCGCATCCGACGTCAGCGGCGCGCTTTCGTGGATGATCGCCCCGATATCGGACACCATTCGGTCCGGGCTCGCCATCGCCTGCGCGGCGGTCTGCATCAGCTGATGCGCCGGATCGCCATTGCCCGCGAGGGCGCGCGTCAGGCCGTCGACCGCCTGCGCTACGGATCGCGTGCCATCGTCGGGTGCTATGTGGTCGATGAAATCGCCTGCGGAACCGGTGATCTCGGACAGGCTCTTGGGTGTCGCGGTGGCCTGCAAGGCAATACAGCGCCCACGAGCCAGCCGCGGACCTTCCTCGTAGTTGCCGACCAGTTCGAGACTCCGGTCCGCCAGAATGGACTTCGACCGCGTCACGGCCCGCACGTCCGCAGGATATTCGCGGCCGGTGTCGAGTGAGAACGACACCTCCACATGGTCGCCCTCGGGGCGAACTCCGTCGATCCGTCCGACCGAATAACCCATTTGCGTGACGCGGTTGCCCACGTACAGTCCCACGCCATCGGCCATCAGCGCACAATAACCGGACGCGCGCGCCGTTCCCGCGCCCGCTGCACGGGCGTAGGTAATGGTGCCGGTCGCCGTCACGGCCGCGATGACCGCGGTACCTATCAGCAGCCGAGATTTGCGGTACATCAGCACTCCCGTCCCGGGATCGGAACGCAGACTTGCGACGCGAGAATCCGCCCGCCGCCCATCTCCGCGACGCCCTGCGGTGTGAGCCAGCCGGTCAGCTGGTCGCGCAATTGGGTCAGTTGGCCGATAGCCGGATCCACGGCCTGACGCAGATTCTCGATCCCTGTCCGCAATTGCTCGACCACCGACCTCAACTCCTCCTTGTGTGCCAGGAAGTACTCCGTCTCGGGCCGCAACCGCATCATCACGCCACCCAGCAACTGGTAGGTGCGGTTGAATCCGTCCCGGTACGTCGCGTATGTCGTCATCACCACGTCGATCTTCTGTGCGAGTTCGAAGACGAATTCACGGCTGCCATTGAAGGCAGTCGCATACTCCGATGCCAGATCGAGTGTGGTCTGGATCTGCTGCCGCTGATCCGCCATCACCCGCGCGATGCTGTTCAGCCCGGCGATCAACGATCCCACTGCCGCCGAATTGTGTTCGAGCCCGTTGGCCAACTGATCCAGATCCGCGTTCACCGTCGAAGCGTCGACATTGTCGGTGACCCGCGGGACTTCCTGCAGCACATCGGAGATCGAGTAGGGCATGGTCACTCGGTCGACCGGAAGCACCGTGCGCCCCAACGGTTTGTCGCCCATCGGAATGATCGTCACGAAGTATCCGCCGACCGCGGTCAACATTCTGACCTCCACCCGGGACGCACTGCCGACAAAAGTTCCCTCGTCGATATCCGCGGTGACCCGAACGGAATTTCGCCCGAGCGCGATACCGGTGACCTTGCCGACGGATACGCCGGCGACCCGCACGTCGTCACCCGTCCGCACGGCTGCCGCATCGGTGGTCTCGAACGAAAGCTCCGTGCGCCCCGGCGGATACAGGTAGAACCCGACCGTTGCCGCCACGATCACCGTGACTACCGCCACCACCGACAGGCCGAGCAGCAGTTCGTTCGCGGCGAGACGCCGGAGAATCGGGCCGATGCGCGCGCGCACCGGCTGCCCGGGAATGCTCACCCCGCGTTGCATATCGTCACCTTGCTTCCGTTCAGCAGCACTCCGACCAGAGACGAAAGTTCCGCCGTGCCGTGCGAGCACGCCGTCACGGATCCGGCCGAATTGTTCATCAGCCCAGGTACCTGCAGACCCTCGAAGGCCACCGGCAGCAGCCGCAGCGCTTCCGCCGCACCGCCGAGTGAGGAGAACGCCGATTGCAGCAGCTTGTCGATATCGAGGTCACGTTCCAATCCGATTTCAGCCAGTAATCGATCCACCGGTGCCATAAATCTCGGCCCATAGAGGTCGGTCTTGCGGAAATCGTCCAGTACGGACATGGCCGCACTGATCGGCACGCTGAAGCTGCGCAGCAATTCGATGACATTGGCCGATTTGCCGCCCATGCTCTCGTCGATCCGCGCCATATTGTCGATCAGGGTCGAGATCACCCGCTCCCGATCGCGGACCAGGTCCGCGAGCGTCTGGATGCTGTCGAGCATCGGAGCCAGTCCAGTGCCGTCTCCCTGGAGCAGAGCCAGCGCATTGGCGGTGAAGGTGTCGATTTCGTCCGGCGTCAGCGTCCGCAGCACCGGCTGGAGTCCGTTGAACAGTTTGGTGATATCGAACGACGGCCGTGTCCGGTCTGTCGACAGGTGATCGGTGGGCTGGCCCGGATCATCCGGAACCGACAGGTCGAGATACCGGATTCCGGTCAGATTCTGGTATTTCACTGCCAGTTGCGTATTCGCCGTCAGCCGTTGGGGGTCCGCGAGACGGAACGAGACCCTGGCCATGCTGTCACCATGCTCGCGCACGATGCGCACATCGGTCACCTTGCCGATCTGCACGCCCCGGTTCCGCACATCGGCATTGGGATGTAGTCCGGACGCATCGGTGAAGTCGGCCGAGTAGGCCGTGGTAGATCCGGACACCGGATTCCGGATCGCACTGATGACCAAGCTCAGCAGCGCGACGGATACGGCGACCGCGACTCCCAGTTTCACGAGGAGTCCGATCATGAGGCCGCGGTTTCTCATCGAGGTGGCTCCTGTCCGGATGCGGGCAGACCGAAGGGAGCGGCCAGCATCGGCAGCCGATCCAAGGCGATGCGCAGATTCAGCGTCTTCGCGCCCTCGGGGCCGGTAATCGCGCGATCGTATTGTTCGACCAGCGTGCGGAATCGGTCGGTGAGCGAGCCATGTGCCAGCACGTCGGGGATCACGTCGGTCATCGCCTGAACCACGTCCGCGATAGGGGGAAGTTCGGTGGCATGCGAGGCGAGCAGGTGCCCTGCGGCTCCGAAGAGTTTGCCCGCGGCCAGTTGCAGGCCGACATCGTCGCGATCCATCAATTCGTTGTTGACACCGAGCGAGCCGTCCGCCCGCCGGTTGTAACTGGTGTAGAAAAGGCCGTTCAGCGAGGCGACGAACTCCCGGTCGAAGGCGGGTAGGACGGCGAGGATGTTATTGAAGTAGCCGATGGACTCGCTCGGCAGCGCCTGCTGCGTCTTGGCGATCCGGTCGGTGACGATTATGCCGGTCTGAATCATGGGATTGAGCCCGTTCGTATACCGCACGACCTTGTCCAAGGTATCGATGACGTCGTTGGTCAGCGTGCCGTCCACGACGAGGGATCCCTTTTCGATCATCGTCGACATGGAGTAATCACCGAGCGGTGTTCTGGCCAGTACCCGGCCCGAGACCAGCTTCGCACCGGCCGCTCCGGCCTGGAGATTGACGGCCGTGACACCGAAATAGTTCTCCGGGCGGTAATCGAATTCGAAGGTGTCGGTCAGTCCGACCGCACGATCCGGGTTCAGCGCGACTGTCATCCGCAAGGCGTTCTGGTCGATTCTCCTCAGCTCGGTGACCTCACCGACTTCGACACCGTGCATCATCACGTGAGTGCCGACCGCCACGCCGGGCGCGACGTAGGGGATCTCGATCCCGAGAAGAATCTTGCCGCTGTGCGTCTGTTGCCGATGCACTGCCATTCCCAGCGCGACGGCAATGACGACGATCAGCACGACCACCGCCGCCGTGATCTCCACCGTCAGGGTCTGGCGCCGCGCCGTCCCCCGGAGAAAATCCTGCTCCATGCCTACCCTTTGAAAACCATGACGGGGCTGAGCCCCCAAATGGACACCGACAGAATGAAATTCAGGGCGACGATCACGATCAGGCTCATCCTGATCGCGCGACCCGAGGCCGCGCCGACACCAGCCGGACCGCCGTGCGCGAAATAGCCGAAATAGCAGTGGATCAGCGTCACCGCAGCGCAGAAGACCACCGCCTTGACGAGTGAGAACCCGACCTCGGACGGGCTCAGGAACTGACTGAAGTAGTGGTCGTAGGTGCCCGGCGCTTCACCACGGAAAGCTTTGACAATGGTCCCGCCGGTCACAAAGCTCACGACGAGCGCCATTAGATATGCGGGCACAACGCACAGCATGCCGCCGACCAATCTGGTGCCGACGACGAACGGAATCGCCTGCAGGCCGAGCGCTTCGGTGGCGTCGATCTCCTCGGAGATTCGCATCGCGCCGATTTCCGCGGTCATGCGGCAGCCTGCCTGCGCGGCGAACCCGACACCGGTGAGCAGCGGTGCGATCTCGCGAATGTTGGCGAACGAACCGATGATTCCGCTCAGCGCGCCGAAGCCGAGCAGGTTCAGCGCGTCGTAAGCCTGCACCGCGATCGCGACACCGACCGAAACCCCCAGCAGCAGCATCAGTCCCACCACGCCACCGTCGACCACCAAGGATCCGCGACCCCAGGCCATGCTGTTCATGGTCTTGAAGGTCTGCTGACGGTAGAGACGCATGGTTTTCGGCAGCAGATAGACGGTCTTGCCGACAAAGATCGTCGCGCGTCCGATCTCGTGGAAGGAACGCAGGGCACCCTGTCGGGCCGGTCGCAGCAGGGCGGAGACACGGGGCGAGGCGGAGTATTTCGATGGACTGTTCATGGTCATGAGATCTGGGCCGGGAAGAACATCGACTGCAACTGCGTGATGACGAGATTCGTGATGAAGATGCACACCACACTCAGGACGACCGAGGCATTGACAGCATCGGCGACGCCACGCGGTCCCCCCTTCGCCTCCAGTCCGCGCAAACTCGCGACCAGCACCACCAGGGCGGCGAAAGCCAGTGCTTTCAGCATCGCGAAGGCGACGTCGGTCGTCGTCGCGAAGGCGCCGAGGGACTGCCAAAAGCTCCCGGGCACAACGTCATTGACGGTGACAGCGATGGTGAGACCGGCAAAGACACCGGCGGCGATGATGACGATGCACAGAATCGGCGCGATAAAGATCATAGCGATGAACCGCGGCATGACCAGCCGCTCGACCGGGTCGATACCCATCACCCGCATCGCATCGATCTCTTCACGGATGGTGCGTGCCCCGAGATCCGAGGCAACGGCCGAGGCGGCCGCCCCACTCATCAGCAGACCGGTTGCCATCGGCGCACCCTGGCTGATAACACCCAGGCCGCTTGCGGCGCCTGCGAGGGAGCTGGCACCGACCTGATTCATGAGGCCACCGACCTGAACCGACACCTCGGCCCCGAGCGGGACGGCCATGAGCAAGGCCGGCAAGGCCGTGACCTTCAGCAGGGTCCACGTCTGTGTGAGCACTTCCAGCATCGGCAGCCGCAACCGGACCAGGTCGACGACGCTGTACCGAAGCACTTCCGCGCTGAGCTGCGCGGAGCGCCCGACGGTACCGAGGCTCAGCCGGATGGTGGTGACGACGTGGTGCGCGAGCCGCTCGTACCACGGCGACCGAGACGGACCATTCGATGTCGATTCGTCGAGCTCGACCGTCCCGATCAGCTCGGGCCCCGCGCCCGGTGGTGCCGTCATCGTTGCTGCTGGTTGATTCATTCGCCGACCTTGCTATGGTCCCATCGGGACGTTGCCGAAGGGTTGCGTGGACACCGTGACGATGCTTGGATCACAGCCGATCATGACTGTGTCTGCCGTCACGTCACCCTGCGGTAACCATGCCACAGACAAACCAGCTGATGCAACTATTTGCGTAGCATTTTTGAACTATCGATACGCATAGCACGTATTTGTACGAGCTATTAACAGTATCTGCGTCCACAATATTCATCCAAACTACGCAACATCGCGTTCCTCCAGGCGTCTTCGACCGATATCGCGCCCGCCCGAAACGCAGCTGCGCCCGCGATCTCCGATATAAGATCGCGGGCGCAGCTGGTTCGCTCCTATGATGCCGGAGTCAACATCGGCGATGGGGTCGCAGCTTCTTGCGGCAGTGGTCCGAAAAGCAGTGTGCGCAAACTGAACTCACGCATGGCTGGGATTCCGGCGCGCCGCTGAGCGCGTCCGATCTCTCCCAGGATGATCCATCCGAAGAACAGGACGAATGCGAAGGTCAGCAGGCCACCCACCCACACCAGGCCGGTCGAGCCGTTGCCATTGACCACCGGGTCGAAGTTGCTGTTCTTCGCCGCGAAGATCGGCAGACCCACCGCGGCGTTCCATCCCGCGTAGATGGGGAGGACGGTAACTGCCGGCAGCAACCGGCCCCAACCGACCATCCGGTGACGCAGGAGAAACAACACGAACGCGATGAGAATCGTCGCGCTCCCGTCGATGGCGAACCACCACAGCGGCGCCCCGAACACCCGGAACGGGTCGTTGCCGAAGTAGCTGTACAGATCGAAGGCGGCACCGGTCGACTGCAACACCCAATCGAAGAAGAACGCGGTAGCGAACGAGTAGATGAAGTACTTCTTGCCCGCACCGAGCACGATGGCCCGGTAGTCGACATACCCCAGCAGACCGAAGAAGAACATATAGCCGAGCACCACATACAGCGGAATGTGCCGACCCACCAGGTTCAGCGTTATACCGACATTGTCATCGGCGAACCAGAGTAGGCCTATGTAATCCGCGAGCGGCTCGAAGAGTGAAGTCAGCAGACCACCGACGAGCACGACCACGCCCAAGATTTCACCGCGCCGCGCTAGCCACGCGCCGTATCCGACAGCAACGATCGCGAACGTCACACACGCGAGCGTGAACACCCAGCTCAAACCGCTATTTGCCGAGAGGTCGACCGGAGCTACCGGATAGAACCCCGACGCCCATATTGACTGATTCAATTTCGAGACTCCTTCTTCGAACTAACTCATCGAGCGCAGCGCGGCGCGCGCGGCCAACTGGCCTGGGATTCCGGAAACTCCCCCGCCGGGATGCGTCCCGGCGCCGGAAAGCACCAATCCGGGGACATCGGTCACGTGGTTACCCCATCCGCGCGCCGGACGAAGAGGGCCGAGCCGGGTGATGATCTGATCTACGTGGTAGATGCAGCCGTTCACGGCTCCCAGCCGATGTTCCAGATCCTCGGGCGTTTCCACCCACCGCCCGATTTCGAACTCGGAGATACCGGAGACCACTTTCTCCACAGCGCCGACGAGTTCCTTCTCCGCGGCCGGCCGGGCAGCGGCCCACCCCGACGTCGGCCGGACGGGGGCAGGGGCATACAGATAGAGGTTGTCCTGTCCATCCGGGGCTTGAGTGGGATCCGTCGCGGAGAGGATCGTCGCCGTCCACGGCGGATCCACTACCGCGTGGCCGCCGCGGGCCTGCGCTTCACCGGCCAAGATATGTTCGAGGGTGCCGTAGAACAGCGTCGGTTTGCGAAGGTCCGCGCCATCGGTGCGTGCTCGCTGATACTCACCGAGCCCGAGGTGGCCGCGCAGCGCCATTGCGACAACGAGACAACCTATTCCGGCGCTGTTGGAGGGCGCGTGCGCCATGGCTTCGATACCGGGTGCGCCGCTGCTGTCGAGTAGGCGCGCGGTCACCTGCGGCGGCACCGCAGCGACGACCGTCCGGGCCGCGAGTTCCGCACCGTTCGCCAGCCGGACGCCACGCGTACGGCCACCGGAGACGAGGATCTCGGCCACCGGGGCGCTGACGCGGACGGTTCCACCGTGGGCTTCCAGACACCGGGTCAGCGAATCCGCGATCGCCTGCATGCCGCCCACGGGTCGGGAGACGCCGTATCGATGCAGCGGCGCGGTGGCCAGCAGCCCGATTCCACTGCTGTCCACCGTGATCGAGCCGAGGATGCTCGCCATCGACGCGAACGCACCCCGCACCTGTTCAGATACGAACGTCGACTCGATGAGATCCGCCGCCGAGGTCGTCAGCGCAGCCAGCAGCAGTCTGCGCACCTTGCCGTTGGCGAAGCCGCGCCCCACCGCCAGCAGGGTCTTCCGATCGGGCCGCGTCGGCCGTCCGGCACCGAAACCGTCTTGCAGCGCAAGCATTTTCGCGGTCACCTCGGCGAATTCGCGGTAGGTGCGCGCGTCCTGGGCCGAGAATCGCTCGATCTCCGCGATCGTGCGCTCGACATCCCGGGCCAGCAGCAGCGATTCACCGTTCGGCCCGAGCCAGGCCCAGGCCGGGTCGTGGTCAAGGATGCGCAACCCGTGCCGCGCGAGCTCCAGGTCCTGTTCGACGGTCGATGCACGCCAGTAGACGGCGTCGATGGCGCAGGGGCTGAGCAGGTGTTCCGGCGCTTCCGCGACCAGGGCCCGCGTCGCGGTCATACCGCCGATCGACTCCGTCGCTTCGAGAACGGTGACGGAGTGGCCGGCACGGGCCAGATAGCAGGCGGCGGTCAGACCGTTGTGACCACCGCCGACGACGATGACGTCAGGCATTGTGCAGCACCCTCATCTGTTCAACGGACCCGCTGGCGGCAGCGGAGCACCGGCGGGAATGGAGGACTCCGTCCCGGCCGAGGCCGAGGCGAAGACCATACTCATCCGCCGGATCCGACCACGTCAGCTTCGACGGTATGATGAGCATCATTCCAACTAAGCTACGCGATTTAGGTGACATATCGCAATATCGATGCATCTTGCGCAACTCAATCGCATGTCAGCAACGCATATCCGAAGATTTTGTCGGAGCCGAGGGTGCTCGAGCGATCAATGCGGAGGTCACCAGGCACGATGTCGCCGACAAAGAGAAATGGTCCCAAGACCCACTCCCCCGTGCACCCGGGCCGTCAGTCTCGAGTTTCCGGAGCTGCTCCGGTTGTCATGGGGTGCTGCCATACGGGTCGGCGGGTGGGTGTAGGCGTTGTCGGAGTTCGGCTTTGCGGACCTTGCCTGTGGCGGTCCGTGGTAGCGAGTCGATGATTTCGAGGCGTTCGGGTGTCTTCTGTCGGGCGATCCCCGCGGTCGCGAAGTGCGCGCGGATATCGGCGAGTGAGAGTGTGATAGCGGGTTGGAGCACGACGAATGCGCAAACCCGTTCTCCGTACAGGGCGTCCGGTGCCGCCACGACCGCGACGTCGGCGACCGCTTCGTGGTTGGCCAGAACGTCCTCGATCTGTTTGGACGAGAGGTTTTCGCCGCCGCGGATGATGATGTCCTTGCGGCGGTCGGTGATGGTGAGGTAGCCGTCGGGGTCGAGCGTGCCGATGTCACCGGTGCGAAACCAGCGGCCCGGTAAGAGTGCGTCGGAGTCGAGTGTGTGGTCGCGGTAGCCCACGAACAGTTCCGGGCCTCGACTGAGGATCTCGCCTTCGCGGCCGGGGGGCAGGTCACCTAGCGTGTCATCGACGATGCGGATCTCGACGCCGTCGAGGAGTCGGCCGTCGGTGTGGGTGCGTTTGTCGAGGGCGTCGCGGGCTGAGCCGCCGCTGATCGAGGGATGCTCGCTGGAGCCGTACGCGCGGAACGCCGCGATGCCGTGTTGGTGGGCTCGCTCGATGACGGCCGATGGGACGCTCGCGCCGCCGACCCCGTACTCGCGCAGCGAGGACAGGTCGGCCTCGCCACGTTCGGCGAGGTCGAGCAGTGTTGTCAGGAAGAAGGGTGTCCCGCCGGTCGCGGTGACTCCGTGGTTGTCTATGAGACGCGCCGCCGTGGAGGCGTCCCAGGTGTCCATCACGATGTGGCGTGTGGGCTGGGTCAGCATGCGCAGCAGCCCCAGAGTGCCCGCCACATGGCCGGACGGGAAGGCCGCAAGGACGACGCTGTCCGGATCGGTCCCGGTCAGCGCGGTGCGCATCTCGGCGAGCAGAGTGTTGTGGGTGTGCTGCACTCCTTTGGGCTGCCCGGTGGTTCCCGAGGTGTATACCAGCAGGCACACGTCATCCGGTGACGCATCCTGCACCGAAGTCATCGGTTCGGCGCCGTGCAGCAGTGTCGTCCACCCGATGTGCCCTTCTGCGCCGGGGTCACCGAGGACCACGACCGACGACAGATCCGGGCAGGCGCCGATCCGTCGCAGGTCCGCCAGATAGTCCCGCCGACCCAAGTGGTCGGGCGTCACGAGCACTCGGGCGCGTGACTCGCGCAGGATGAAGCCGAGTTCGTGCGGGCCGTAGATGGGCACCACAGGGACCAGCACGGCCCCGACGAGCAGTGCGGCAGCCTGTGCGACAACGCTTTCGACCCAGCTGGGAACCTGGACCGCGACCGCGTCGCCGGGCTCGACGCCCAGGCCGTGGAAGGCTGCCGCGCACCGGCATGCCTGGTCGACGAGCTCGGCGAGAGTGAGGGTCGTGCCCTGCGCTGCGCTGTGGAAAACGACCGGAAAATCGGGTCGGGCGTGCGAGGCGTTCAGGATGGCTCGGGGCAGCGTCACCCGACCGTACGTGCCGGTGGCATACCAATGTTGAGCCTGGGCCCGCGCGTCCGGGTCATCGGCCGACACCGTCATCGGTGATCTCCCGGGTCGTGACCGTCGGTGGGGATGGTCTCGCGGCGAGCACGGAATGCCGCGACACCAGCGGCGACCACCGCGCCGTCGCGGCCCTCGTCGAGGAGAGTGAATCGGATCGCCACCCGCCCATCTGCGCCTATCCACCCGTCGGTGTCGACGAGGAACGGTCCAGTGCGACCGGGGCCCACGAAATGGATATCCCAGTCTTGAACTTGGACCGTGTCCGTCCCTGCCAGCTGCGCGGCCAATTCCGTAGCGGCAGCTTCGAATACGACGTGGATCGGGCCCAGGTGCAGCGATGCCGAAGTCGATGCGAGGCGGGAGGTGAGGGCAGGCAAGCGCCAGCCATCGGAATCCCGGCGCGCCCCGAAGACGACGTGCAGCGCGGGGAGATCTGCGGTGTCGGGCATCTCTGGTGGCGCGTCGATCGGCCGAAACGACGGCGGGGCGTCACCGAGTTTGATGCCGACGCCGGTCGTGACGGCGATAAGCCGGGAGGGGTCGGCGGCGTCGGTGATCTCGGAGCGGCTGAATCCCATCCTCCCGCCGCGGCGCACGGTATGGCGGGACACCCGAATCTCCGTGACGTCGTTGGCGTCGTCGATAATGTGCAGCCCGTAGGTGACAGGAACTGGGACTGCGTCGCGGTCGCGCCAGCCGCCGGTCTCAGGGGCGGCGATCGCGAGCGGTGCTGCCATGATCCCGCCCGCACTGTTGCGCATATCGCGGCGCAGCCGCAGGGTGTCGGGGTCCTCGGCCTGGTTGAACGCCCGACCGAGGTACCAGTAGGTGATGAGCCCGCCGGGGCCCATCATCTGCCGCAGCCGATCCCAGTATTCCTCGGTCGGCCCCTCGCGAATGTCGCGGACCATGGGCTGCCTCCTTCGTCGGTGTTGCGGGGTGACGCACGTCGGCGTCACCGATGGTCAGCGCGGCCCGCGATGTCTCACGTGTCGGCCTGCGTGGGAATGTAGTTACCGTATGACGCACTGTCGACACTGGTTTGACAGCAACATCGAGTCTATATTAAGTAGAATGTGATTTGCAGAGAATGTTAACCGGAAAGGCGTTGTACGACTATGCCGATGTTCGCACCAGAGCAGACGGGCCTGACCGCGTATGGATCTTGAACTCACCTCGGATCAAGAGCTGCTGCGGGACACGACCCGCAAATTCCTCCAGACGACCGTCCCTCTCACGGAGGTCAGGGCGCTGACCGCCAACCCGGCCGGGTTCGACCGCGGATGGTGGAGCACGGGCGCCGAGCTGGGCTGGACCTCGCTGCTTGTTGCCGAGAGTCGTGGCGGAGGGAGCGTCTCGGGTGCGGGGCTGCGCGATTTGGCGCTGATCGCCGAGGAGATGGGGGCGCTGGTGTCGCCGGGTCCGCTGATCCCGACGAACGTCGTTGCCCAGACCCTGTCGCGCGATGCCTCCGACGAGCTCGCCGGGCTAGTCCTGCCCGGGCTGTTGAGCGGCGACTCGGTCGCCGCCTGGTGTGCTGCCGAGCCGGGGCGGCCCCTCACCCCGGACGGGATGACACTACGAGCGCGACTCGACGGCGACGAGTTCGTCCTGGACGGCGTGAAGTCGCCGGTCGAGGCAGGCGACGAGGCGGACTGGCTGCTCGTGACGGCCACCGGACCCGACGGCCTGACCCAGTTCCTCCTCCCGTCTTCCGCGCCCGGCCTGGCTATCACCCCGCTGCGCGGACTGGATCTCGTCCGCAGGAACGCCGAGATCCGGTTCACCGATGTCCGGGTGCCCGCGTCTGCCGTCGTCGGTGGCTCGGGTGGCGCGTCGGCCTCGTTCGAGCGGCAGATACAGACCGCGCTGGTACTGCAGTGCGCCGAGATCGTGGGTGCGACCGACCGGGTGTTCGACTTCACCGTTCAGTATGCGTTCGACCGTTCCTCGTTCGGTCGGGCGCTCGCGTCCTATCAGGCTCTCAAGCATCGCTTCGCCGACATGAAGCTGTGGATCGAGTCCGCTCAGGCCATCACCGTCGACGCCACCAGGGCCGTGCAGGCCGACAGCCCGGACGCCGCCGAGATCGTCCGGATCGCCAAAGCCTATGTCGCGGAACGATGCCCGGAACTGATCCAGGACTGTATCCAGCTGCACGGCGGGATCGGCGTCACCTGGGAGCACAACCTGCACCTGTACCTTCGCCGGGTCGTGCTGCACCGCGAAACCTACGGTGACCCCATCCAGGCCCGCGACCAAGTCGCAATCCTCGCCGGAAAATAAGGACAACCATGACCGAAGCACCCACGGCGTCCGGCGAACCTCGAGAGGATCTCGACGCCTTCCGCACGCGCGCCAAGGAATGGGTCACCGCGAACCTGCAACCCCTCAACGGCGCTGACCCGGCCCTGGGCCACGCCACCGACGACGCCGACCATGTCATCCGTGTCAAGGCGATCCAACGCAAAATCTGGGACGCCGGATTCGCGGGCCTGTGCTATCCCGCCGAGTACGGCGGTCAAGGGCTGCCCGCCGCGTACCAGGACGCATTCATCGAGGTGAGCTATGGCTACGAGCTACCTCGGCTGTTCAACACACCGACCTTCACCATCATCCTGCCGACCATCCTGGATTTCGGTACCGAGGAACAGAAGAAGCGTTTCATCCCCGCCGCTCTCAAAGGCGAGGAACTGTGGGTCCAGTTTCTGTCCGAGCCGACCGGCGGCTCCGACCTGGCCGGGGCGCTCACCCGCGCGGAACGCGACGGTGACGAATTCGTCCTGAACGGATCGAAGATCTGGAGCACCTACGCCTGGAAGTCGGACTACGCACTGTGCGTGGCTCGCACCGACTGGGATGTCCCGAAGCATCGGGGACTGAGCGTTTTGATCGTGAAGGTGCATCAACCGGGAATCACCATCACCCAGATCAAACACGTCGACGGAACCGAGGAGTTCTGCCAGGAGTTCTTCGACGACGTCCGGATCCCCGCCCGCGATGTCCTCGGGCAGGTGAACGACGGCTGGAACGTCGCCTCCCGGCTCCTGCTCCACGAACGTGAAGCAGTCAGCGGCTCCTCCCCCTACGCGATGGCGCCGCGCACGGCCGCACGCGAGAACGACCAAGTCGGCGCCGCGGCCCTTGCCCAGGTGTCCGGCGGTGCCGACGACCCTCGGGTGCGCCAACTCATCGGCGAAGCCCGGGTCCTCACCCGGGTCCACACCGCGCTGGTCGGTCGGATCGCCACCTCGATCCGAACCGGCCGGTTGCCAGCCACGGCCGGATCGATCCCCCGGCTCTCGAACGGGGTGATGCGGGTCAGACTGGCCACCATCGCGATCGACATCGCCGGAGATCGTGCCGTGGCCTGGCACGACGGGGACCCCGTCGGGGAACTCGGCGTCGCCTACCTCGGCCGCCAAGGGGTGTGCATCGGCGGCGGCACCCTCGAAATCACGCGCAACATCATCAGCGAACGCGTGCTCGGAATGCCCCGCGAACACGCCGAAGACCTGGACCGCCCCTTCCGGGAGGTCCGGACCAACACACCAACCCAACGTAATCGGTCATGACCGACGACTGTCAGGAGGAACCCATGGGAAAACTAGACTTCCCGGTATTCGACGCCGATAACCACCTCTACGAAACCGAGGAGGCGTTCACCCGCCACCTGCCCGAGCAGTACCAGGGGCTGTTCAAATACGTGCAGGTGAACGGCCGTACGAAGATCGCAGTTGACAACGTCATCAGCGACTACATCCCCAACCCCACCTTCGAAGTTGTCGCCCGGCCCGGCGCGTTCGCCGAATACTTCTCCGGGGACAATCCGGACGGCAAGTCGCTACGGGAAATGGCAGGCAAGCCGATCCCCGCCAGCGAGGCGTTCCGCACCGCCGGGCCACGGCTGGCACTGCTCGACGAACTCGGCCTGGACGCCGCCCTGATGTTCCCCACCCTGGCCAGCCTGCTCGAAGTCCGCCTCGCCGACGATCCGGAATTGACGTGCACGGTCATCCATGCCTTCAACGAATGGCTCCACGACGAGTGGACATTCAACTACCACGACCGAATCTTCGCCACCCCCATCATCAACCCATCCATCCCCGAGCGCGGCATCGCCGAACTCGACTGGCTACTCGAACGAGGCGCGAAAGTCGTACTGATGCGGCCGGCCCCGGTCGCCGGGCACCGAGGCACCCGCTCCCCCTTCCTCCCAGAATTCGATCCCTTCTGGGCGCGGGTAGCCGAATCGGGCATCGTGGTCACCCTGCACGCCTCCGACTCCGGCTACCAGCGCTACATCAACGACTGGGAAGGCACCAGGCACGAGGCGCTGGCGTTCAAACCCAACCCGTTCCACGATGCCGTCACACCCGGTCGAGCCATCAACGACACCATCACCTCCGCCATCTGTCACGGCATGCTCAGCAGATTCCCGACCGTCAAACTCGCCAGCGTCGAAAACGGCGGAAGCTGGGCAATCTCCTGCCTGAAGGCAATGGAGAAGACTTATCAGCGCATGCCGAGGGAGTTCGCCGAGCACCCCCGCGACGTATTCCTGCGCAATCTGTGGATCAACCCGTTCTGGGAAGACTCCATCGAAGATCTCGTCAACCTCATGTCACCCGACCACATCCTCTTCGGCTCGGACTACCCCCACCCCGAAGGCATGGCCGACCCACTGCACTGGGCCAAGGAAATCGGAGAGCTGTTTCCGGCCACCGACGTACACAAGATGATGGGCGGCAACATGTACGGCCTACTCGGGCTGAACTCCCCCAGCGCCTGACAGCGGAGAAGAAAAGCTGGGACGACGCAGGCCGCCGACTCGAAATGGTCGGCAGCCCGCGTCGCTTCGGGGCCCCAGAGCCAGTGCGGAGTGCTCAACCAATGGCGTCACCGAAAGCCACCGCCGTCTCCGCCGAGCGCCACACACCGGATTCACCTCAGCAAGCAGGTGAGGTTCCGCCCTGCAGCATCATCAGGGCGCAGAAGGTGGACGCCGCCACCTCCCATTTGCCGTTTTCCTTGATGGCCTGACCGGTCTGGTCCGGCAGCACCGGATTGCCACCCATCAGCAGCGTATAGCCGACATCGGCATGATCGGCGTCGATGAGTTTCACCGATGCCACCGTGACCGAGGTGCTCTGCGCCTGCGGGTTGGCCGCCTGGGCCTGCAGCACCGGCGCGAAGACCGAGCCCTTCTCGACGACGGCGGCCTTCTGGTCCGGCGACGCCTTCCCATCGAAGAACAGCACGTAGGCGTCGGTGATGGCCTTGGTGGCCGCAGGATCGGCCTGGGCCGCCGACGCGGCCGCGCTCGAAGACGGGGCCGCGCTCGACGAGCCGGCGCCGGAACTCTTGTCGTCGGAGCTACAACCGGTAACGGTGGCGACCGCGATCGCCATGAGACCGCAACAGGTCACGGCCCGGCGGACAACGGTGTTGGACATAGGGGTTCCTCTTTGAACTGAGAATCAATGGTGGAAAGTCGGTCCGACATGTCGTGCAAGGAAATGCCGCCAGCAGGCGGGCGAATCATTCGATCTTCTGTTTCATTTCCTCCAGATTCACCAGGACCGGATAACCGCTGACGCTCAACGCATTTCCGTGACCGGTCTGATGCACGTCGAATACCGACTGGATGGCGGCGTAGAAGCCCTGGATGTCGAGGGTCTGGTTCACCGCACGCTTGGCCTGGCGCAGGCCGAACGGCGGCATCTTGGCGATCCGCGCCGCCAAGTCGCGGGTCTGGTCGTCGAGCTGATCGCGCGGCACCACCTTGTTGACCATGCCGACCTGCTCGGCCTCGACCGCGGTGACCGGACGACCGGTGAACAGGATCTCCTTGGCCTTGCGCGGGCCGAGTTCCCAAGTGTGCCCGTGGTATTCGACACCGCCGATGCCCATCAGCACGACCGGGTCGGAGAACAGGGCGTCCTCGGCGGCCACGATCAGGTCACACGGCCAGCACAGCAGCAGTCCGCCGGCGATGCAGCGGCCCTGGACCGCGGCGATGGACGGTTTGGGCACATTGCGCCAGCGCAGCGAATACTCCAGATAGCGGCGGCTCTCGACGCGGTAGATCTGGTCGAGGGTGACCTTCGACGGGGCCGGTCCGGACCCGCGCAGGTCGTGGCCGGCGGAGAAATGCTTTCCCGCGCCGCGCAGCACGATCACCGACACCTCGTCGTCGTCCGCGGCCCGACGCCAGGCGGCGTCGAGTTCGTCCAACAAGTCGCCGTTCTGGGCATTGGCGACCTCGGGACGGTTGAGGGTGATGGTCGCGATCTTGTCCGCGACCTCGTAGAGAATGAGCACAGCGGGCTCCTCAGCTCCGGGGCAGACCGAGCACCCGCTCGGCGATGATGTTGCGCTGAATTTCGGAGGTGCCACCGGCGATTGTGCCGGCGAAACTGCGTGCGTAGCGCTCGAACCAACTGCAGGAGAAGTTGTCCAGATTCATCGGGTTGAACGGGGAGGTGATGTCGGGGTGGATCAGACCGTCCGATCCGGCGGCCAGCAGCGCCTGTTCGCCGGCGCTCTGCACCGCCTCGGATCCGAACACCTTGAGCACCGACAGCGCGGCCACATCCTGTTCGCCGCGGGCCGCGCGGGCCAGCGCCGCGGACCCGAGCAGGCGCAGCGCCTGATTGTCCATGACCAACGTCGCGTAGCGGTCGCGGTCCAGCACGCTGACCGGCCGGAAATCCTCGACCAGTTCCCGCAACCGGTCGGCGAAGCTCATCCACAGCAGTGTGCGTTCGTGCCCGAGCGATCCGTTCGCCACGCCCCAGCCGCCGTGCAGCGGCCCGACCAGATTCGCCGCGGGCACCCGAACGTCTTCGAAGAACACCTCGTTGAAGTCGAGATCGTGCGGACCGCAGATCGAGGCGAACGGCCGCCGGGTGACGCCGGGCGTATCGGTGGGGATCAGCAGCACGCTGATCCCCTTGTGCTTCGGGGCATCCGGATCGGTGCGCACGAATGTCAGCAGCACATCGGCGTCGTGCGCACCGGAGGTCCACACCTTTTGACCGTTCACGACGAACTCGTCGCCGTCGAGCACCGCACGGGTGCGCAGACCCGCGAGATCCGAGCCCGCGCCCGGCTCACTCATACCGAGCGCCGCGGTGATCTCGGCGCGCAAAATCCTTACGGCCCAATGCTTCTTCTGCTCCTCGGTGCCGAACGACAGCAGCGAGGCGGCGATGATGCCGAGGCCCTGCGGGTTGAAACTGTGGTAAATGTGCCGCTTGGACAGCTCTTCCAGATGCACGTACTGCTGCAGGATGGTGGCGTTGCGGCCGCCGAATTCCGGTGAATTACCGGGCAGCAGCCAACCGTGGTCGAACTGCAGTCGCTGCCATTCCCGGGCCCAACCCGGGATATCGGCACTCGAGCCGGCCCGTTCCCGGCCCGCGACCACCGGGTCGGGTTGATGCGCGGACAAAAAGGCCACGAATTCGGCCCGGAAGTTCTCGACGTCGGCGTCAAAAGTCAGTTGCACGGTACTCCTCGGCGATCAGCGCCCGGTGCGCGGCCGCGCCGCCGAGCAGCAACTCGCCGGATTTGGCCCGCTTGAGCGCGAACTGAAGGTCGTTTTCCCAGGTGAAGCCCATGCCGCCGAACAGCTGCATACCGTGGCGGAACACCACCGCCTGGCATTCACCGGCGGCGGCCTTGGCCATCGACGCCGCGAGCCGGCGGCGCGGATCATCGGCGGCGATGGTCAGCGCCGCGAAATAGCCCAGGGCACGGGCACGTTCGACCGCGACGTGCATATCGGCGGCCTTGTGTTTGACGGCCTGGAACGAGCCGAGCGGCACGCCGAACTGGTGCCGGGTGCGGACATGTTCGAGTGCCAGATCCAGAATTCGCTGGCAGGCGCCGACCATGGTCAGCGCGAGTCCGGTCAGCGCGAGATGCCTGGCCCGCTCCGGATCGGCGCTACCGCGGAATTCGTCGCGCACGCGTACGCCGGCGAAGCTCACCTCGGCGATATGCAGTACCGGATCGAATACCGCCGTGCGCCGCGCGCTCACGTCGTCGGCTGGAACGACGAAGATCCCGGCACCGGTGACGACCGCGAACCACTGGGCCCGGTCGCCGTCCAGGACATGGCGCGCGGTGCCGTTCAACAACCAGTCCGCGCCGTCGCGCACCGCGGTGACACCGTCGTAGACGGCCGTGCCCGAGCGGGCCGGCTGCGCGAACTCCGGTGCGAGCGAGGCGAATTGGCTCATCGTCGCCAGATACGGCGTCGGATCGGTGGCCCGGCCCAGTTCCTCCAGCACGATTGCGAGTTCCACCGCATCGGACGGTTCGGCCAACTCGGTCCAGCCCAGTCCGATATAGGTCTGCCAGAGTGCGGCAGGGTCGGTGCCCTTATCGGCTATCTCACGGATCAGTGCCGGCGGGCACTCCTTGGCGATGACATCGCGGACCGTGTTCTGCCATAGCCGTTGATCGGAGTCGAGCTCCAAAAGCATCCGGACTGCCTCCTTGCGCGCTACAGTTAGTAGTGTTCATGAGAATAGCATTCTCTTGAATGGAAAGTAACAGTCTCAATTGACCTGATGGACACGCGACCTAGCAACCGAGGAACACGTGATTCTCCGGTACAGTGCATCCATGTTCTGCACACATAACCAAGGACCGAGCCGACCGTGACAAGCGCCAGCGAAGAGCCCGCATGGAAGCAACGCGCCGTCGAGCGATCGATCCGTGGTGCGAAACTGCGGGCCGAACAACGGGTGCAGCGATTCCTCGACGCCGCCCAGGCGATCATCACCGAAAAGGGCACCACCGACTTCACCGTGCAAGAGGTCGTCGACCGCTCGCGTCAGTCGTTGCGCAGCTTCTACCTGCAATTCGACGGAAAACACGAACTGCTGCTCGCCCTGTTCGAGGATGCCCTCGGGCGCACCGCCGATCAGCTGCGCGCCGCCGCCGCGGGCAAGACCGATCCGCTGGATCGACTCCGGGTCACCGTCGAGTTGCTGTTCGAGTTGAGCCGCCCCGACCCGACCGCACAGCGCCCACTGTTCACCGATTTCGCGCCGCAACTGCTCGTCTCGCATCCGGCGCAGGTCAAGATCGCGCACGCGCCGCTGCTCGTACTGTTCACCGAGCTGATGGAAGAGGCCAAGGACACCGGCCGGCTGCGCGAGGACGTCAATCCCCGCCGGATGGCCGCGGTGGTGATGCAGACGGTCATGTTCACCGCACAGTCCGCGGGCAGCCCGGACGAGGAGACGGCACACCCGATCACCGCGACCGAGGTCTGGAACTTCTGCGCGCACGGATTCGCCAACGTCTGACGAACCGGGTGGCGCACCGCGCCACCCGGTTTCGATCACTCCGCCGGTACCTCGACGACCGTGGCCGAGCCCATGCCGCCGCCCGCACACAGCGCCGCGATGCCGAAACCGCCGCCGCGCCGCCGCAATTCGTGCACGAGCGTCGCGATCATCCGGGCCCCGGTGGCGGCCACCGGATGGCCGAGCGAGCAGCCGCTGCCGCTGAAGTTGACCCGATCCGGATCGATATCGAGTGCCTTGATCGCCGCGAGCGGCACGGCGGCGAACGCCTCGTTGATTTCCATTAGGCTGACCTCGGACAGCGAAATACCGGCCCGGGCAACGGCTTTGGTGATCGCCTCGATCGGGGCCAGCCCGGTGTCGCGAGGATCGACGCCGACCGAGGCCCACGACCGGATGATGCCGAGTGCGGGCAGTCCGAGCCGATCACTGGCGATCGCCAGCGCTGCGGCGCCGTCATTGGATCCCGAGGCGTTGCCCGCGGTGATGCTGAAGCCCTCGATCTCCGGATGCAGCACCTTCAGCCCCGCGAGCCGCTCCAAGCTGGTGTCACGGCGCGGGTGCTCATCGACGGCGAACAGGCCGTGCGGGGTCTCGATGGGCACGATCTCCTCCTTGAAGCGCCCCTCGTCGATGGCCGCGATCGCATTGCGATGCGAGCGCAGCGCCCAGGCGTCCATTTCCGCGCGGGAGATCCCGGATCTCACCGCCGTGTTCCAGCCGACCGTGATCGACATATCCAGATTCGGGGCATCCGGCTGGTCCGGATGGCTCGGCGAAACCCACGGGTCGATCCATTCGTCCTCCCCCACCCGGAATCGCGACCGCGGTCCGGTGGAATCGGAGTTCACCCCGCCCGCGATGACGAGTTGGTCCATGCCCGCGCGGATACCGGCGGCCGCGGTCTGCACCGCGGCCATTCCGGCCGCGCAGTGCCGATTGTTGGCCAAGCCCGGAATCGTGGTCAGCCCGGCGGTGATCGCCGCGTGCCGGGCCAGCACCCCGCCGCCGTAGCGCCCCTCGCCCAGGACGACATCGTCGATCCGTGCCGGATCCAGGCCCTCGGCCACCGCCGCGACCACATGGTGCGCCAGGTCGAAGGCATTCGTATCGCGCAAGGTCCCCTTCCGGGCGGTGCCGATGGGGGTGCGTAGCGCGGACACGATGACTGCTTCAGGCATTGGTGCTCTCCATTTCGGTAACGAGGTTGCGTCGCAACAGTTTTCCGGTCTCGGTCTTGGGTAGTTCGGAGCGGAAGACGACGGCATCGGGGGTTTTCGACGAGCGCAGCCGATCGCGCACCCACTGTTTGATCTCCTCGACCGGACCCGCGCCGACCACGACGGCGACTACCCGCTGTCCCCACTCCGGATCGGGCACGCCGATCACGGCCGCCTCGGTGATGCCCGGATACTCCAGCAACACGTCCTCGATTTCGGCGGGGGCGATATTCTCGCCGCCGCGGATGATGGTGTCGTCGGCGCGCCCCTCGATGAACAGATAGCCGTCACCGTCGAGCCGACCGAGATCCCTTGTGGGAAACCACCCCTCGGCATCCAAGACGCTGCGTCCGCCGTACTCGCCGGAGATCTGGTCGCCGCGCACGAAAACCAGGCCGGTCTCCCCCACCGCGACCGGTTCGCCGGTCTCGCCACGGATCTGGATCTCGATACCGGGCAGGGCGCGCCCGACCGAGCCGAGCCGGTCGCGCACGAGCGGATCGTCCGAGGCGATCGCCACCCGGTGATCCTCCGGCCCCAGCACCGCGACCGAGGACGCGGTCTCGGTGAGTCCGTAGGCATTGACGAAACCGGTATCCGGAAATACCCGCAACGCGCGTTCGAGCACCGGCCTCGGAGTACGGGAACCGCCGTAGGCCAGACCGGACAGGGTCGGGGTCTCGGCATTGTCGCCGTCCACGCCGGAGACGATGCGCGCCAACATGGTCGGTACCAGCATCGCGTGCGTGATCCGCTCCCGGCGCACCGTCTCCAGCCACCGCGCGGGATCGAATGCCGGCAAGTAGACCACCCGCCGACCGGTGTAGAGATTCGACAGGAGATTCGTCAGACCCGCGATGTGATAGGGCGGCACCGACACCAGTGCCGCGTCGGTTTCCGCCGCGGCGGCGAATTCGAGCGTGTTCAGCAGATATGCCATCAGATGCCGGTGTCGCAGCAGCGCGGCCTTCGGCTCGGAGGTGGTTCCGCTGGTGTAGATGATCACCGCGACCGCGTCGCCGTCCCACGGCGTCGGCATCTCCTCCGCTCGATCGGCATGCTCGGCCACCAAGGCATCGAGATCGTCCGGACGCAAAACCAGCGCACCTGGATGCCGCTCGAGCAGGGCGTCCAACTGCTGCGCGCCGAGTCGGTAGTTCAGCGGCACGAACGGCACACCGGCCAGCACCGCGCCGAACAGCGCCACCGGATAGGCGAGGTGGTTGGCGCCGAGATACAGCACCGCCGGATATCGCCCGAACCGAGTGGCCGCGCGGCGCGCATGGTCGAGCAGGTCGGCCGCGGACAACGAGCGGTCACCGACGGTAACCACCGAACGGCTGCCGGCCGATGCGGCCATGTCTAGGATCATGCCAATGTTCATGAGAACATTATTCTCACAGTAAGAGAGTGATGATTTCAAGAGAGGAAACCATTATGCAGATCAGCGGTAGCTCCGCGATTGTCGTCGGCGGTACCGGCGGGCTCGGCGCGGCCACCGTGCGCCGTCTGCACGCGGCGGGGGCCAAGGTGGTCGTCGCCGACGTCGCCGACGACAAGGGCAAAGAACTCGAAAGCGAACTCGGCATCCGTTATGTGCATACCGACGCCACCAGCGAGGAGTCCGTCCTCGCCGCCATCGCCGAGGCGGAATCCCTTGGTCCGCTGCGTATTTCGGTGGACACCCACGGCGGCCCGGCCAGCGGCGGCCGACTGGTCGGCAAGGACGGGAGCCCGCTCGCGCTGGACGGTTTCCGCACCACCATCGAGTTCTATTTGACGGCGGTGTTCAACGTGCTGCGGCTCTCGGCCGCGGCCATCGCGAAACAGGAACCGCTCGAGGAGGGCAGCCGCGGCGTCATCGTCAACACCGCCTCGATCGCCGCCTATGAGGGCCAGATCGGTCAGCTCCCCTACTCCGCCGCCAAGGGTGGTGTTGTCGGTATGACCCTGGTCGCGGCGCGCGATCTGTCCCCGCTGGGCATTCGCGTCGTCACCATCGCTCCCGGCACCTTCAACACCCCGGCCTACGGCAAGGCCGCCGACCAGCTGGAGGAGTACTGGGGCAAGCAGATCCCGCATCCCAAGCGGATGGGCCGATCCCCCGAATACGGGCAGCTGGTGCAGTCCATCGTGGAGAACGACTATCTCAACGGCGAGGTCATTCGCCTCGACGGCGCCCTGCGCTTCCCGCCGCGATGAGCACGCTCGCGGGAAAGGTCGCGTTCGTCGCCGGTGCCAGTCGCGGCATCGGCGCGGCGGTGGCCCAGGGACTTGCACAGGCCGGTGCGGCGGTCGCGGTGGCCGCCCGCACCGAAACCGAGGGCAAACTGCCCGGCACGATCCACGCCGTCGCCGACCGGATCGCCGCCGGCGGCGGCCGCGCCCTGCCCGTATCGTGCGATGTCACCAGTGCAGAGTCGATCGAGCAGGCGGTATCCGCGACGGTCGCGGAGTTCGGCGGCATCGATATCCTCGTCGCCAATGCCGGCGTGCTGTGGATGGGTCCGATCGAATCGACGCCGCTCAAACGCTGGCAACTGTGCCTGGATGTCAACCTGACCGGGGTATTCCTGGCCACGCAGGCGGTGATTCCGCATATCCGGGCGCGCGGCGGCGGCTCGCTGATCGCGGTCACCACCACCGGCGTCGACATGATCGATCGCGGATCCAATGCGTACTGGGTGTCCAAGGCCGCGGTCGAACGACTGTATCTGGGGTTGGCGGCGGACCTGAGATCCGACAATATCGCGGCCAACTGCCTCGCCCCGGCCCGGGTGGTACTTACCGAAGGCTGGCAGGCCGGTGGTGGCGGCCGCGAAATTCCGCCGGAAATGGTCGAGCCACCAGAGTCGATGGCGCAAGCCGCGGTGCTGCTCGCCACTCAGGACGCGACCGGTATCACCGGCACCGTCCAGCGCTCGGAAACGCTACTGGCACAGCGGTAATCCGCGAATCGGTAGCGAGCCGAGTGGGTCCCGGGACAAAATCCCGGGACCCACTTCGAGTGCTACCGAATCCAGTAGTTACCGGCCGCCGGGCAGATACCGAACGAGATCGGGATCGGGTGTCACATCGAAGGAGCGCAGGGCCATGGCCATCAGCCCATAGGTGCCGACGGTGAAGACCAGGTCCATGAGCTGCTGATCGGTGAACTCGCGGGCCAGATCGCGCCAGGTATCGCCGCTCACCACACCGTCGGCGAGCAGCTCGTCGGCCGCTGCCAACAGCGACCGTTCGGCCGAGGACCACTCCGGCGCCTGCGGCCCCTTCACTATTCGGGCGATTTCCTCGGGCCGCAAACCGGCATCCTCGGCCAGGCTCACATGCTGCGCCCACTCATAGTCGGATTGCTGGACGGTCGCGACCCGCAGCACGAGCAGTTCCCGCTGCCTGGCCGACAGGGTGGACCCGTACAGAAGGTGACCGTTGAAGGTGAGAAATGCCTTCGCCAAAGCCGGATGGCGCGCGAAGGTGCCGAGCAGGTTGGCACCGGCCGGACGATCGTCGTTCACCGCATCGCCGAGGACCGCGGTCCGGAAACCATCGATGAACGTCGTCATCTCCGCGGACCAGTCCGCCTTCGCCAAGGGGGATATCCGCGCCATCAGGTGTTCCGCCCGCCGTTGACGCCGATGACCTGTCCGGTGATGTACCCGGCCTCATCACTCACCAAGAATGCGCAGGCAGCGGCGATATCCTCGGGCTGACCGATCCGGCCGACCGGAGTCTTCGCAATCTGCTCATCGAGGTCGATGAAGCCGCTGTCCGCGGTGCGGCGCGTCATCGGCGTTTCGATGAAGCCGGGCGGAATCGTATTGACGGTGACCCCACACCGGGAGAACTCCAGCGCGAGCACCTTGGTCAGGCCGACCACACCCGACTTCGCCGATACGTAGCTGGCGAGTCCGGCGGCCCCACTGTGCACGCTGGACGACGAGATGTTGACGATGCGGCCCCAGCCGGCGTCGAGCATGTCCGGAAGCACTGCCTGACAGCAATCGAACGTGCCCGTGAGATTGATGGCCAGCGCACTGTTCCAAGTCTCGGCGGTGAGTTCGAGGAATGGGATGGCGATGGTCAGTCCGGCATTGTTCACCAGGATGGACGGCCGGCCCAGTCGGGTCCGCACCTCGGCCACTCCGGCGTCTATGGCGGCGCGGTCGGTCACATCGACGGGAATCCCGATGGCTTTACCACCGGTCTCCTCGATCGACGCGGCCATGGCTTTGGCGGCGTCGCCGTCGAGATCGAAAATGGCCACCGCGGCGCCGTCGGCCGCCAGGCGCCGACTGATGGCGGCACCGATGCCCGCGGCGCCGCCGGTGACAATGGCCGTGCGGCCGCTCACTTGATCGACTCTTCGCCGACCAGGGTCGACCGGTGCATCCGGCGGGGTTTCGACCGATCGAAGGGCCGCGCGCGGTGTACCAGGCCCGTGTTGTCCCAGATCACCATCTCCCCCACCGACCAGGTGTGCGACAGCACCCGGTCCGGCGTGGTCGCCCGCTGTTCCAGATCCTTCAGCAGGGCCCGGCCCTCATCGACGTCCATGCCGACGATATGTGATGCCGCCGACCCGAACACCAACGAGCGCCGACCGGATTTGTGCACCCACACCAGCGGGTGCACCCGCGATCCGCGCCGATCCCACTCCGCCAACTGCTCCGGTGTCGGGTTCGAGTACGTCAGGCGCTGGACCGTCTCGAACGAGTGGACGACCTGCAGATCGGTATACCTTTCCTTTTCCGCACCGGAGAGGCTGTCGTAGGCGACGTAGGTGCTGGCGAATTCGGTCTCACCACCTTCGTCGGTGACCACGTGGGCGCTCATGATCGACGCCTTGGCCGGGATCTCATCCATGAAGCCGTCGATATGCCAGTAGTCGTTGCTGGCGAAGTATTCAGCATTCGGGTTGTCCGGATCGAAACTGATCTCCATGACATTCGGATCCGGATACAGCGGAAACTGCACCAGTTTGCCCAGTTTCTTGCAGAACGTGGCCTGCGTCGCATCGTCGAGGTGTAGATCGCGGAACAGCAGAACGCCGTTCTGTTCGAGCGCCTCCAGACAGGCCGACGGCAGCTCGGAGTCGTTCAGCAGGCGGTCGACATCCACGCCGAGCACCTCCACCCCGACATTCTCGCTCAGCTTCTTCAATTCAATCGGTGGCATCTCTCACTCCTGCTCTCTTCCATTCCTGAGCAATGGCTCAGCCGGGGATATTCGGCGCCCGTTTGTTCTCGAGCGGCCGCTGATAGGAAGGGTCGGCCGGGCTGCGCGACGGCGCGCCGTTACCGTGGATATCGGGCACATCCGAAAACGGAATAGGCATGGTCGGCAGCATTCCCGACCACTCGATCGCATTGGTGCGCACAACGATCTTCCATTGACCGTCGCGGCGTTCCAGCCGATCGATATAGCGGCCGCCGGCAAGCCAGTTGGTGTCGTCGCGGTTGCGCACGGCGTACAAGTAATACGTCTCCGCATGCGCGACGTCGCCGTCGATATCGCAGGTGTGATTCAGCAGGTTGTGATGCGTGGCGATCTGGCCCTGCTCGTGCATATCGGATGCCCAGGCGTAGAGATCGGCCGGCTTGCCGACGAAAATTCCGGCGGCGATGGTGGCATCGTCATGAAATGCTGTCAGGAACAGCTCGCGGTCGAAACGATCCATGCCCCGGCTGAATCGGAGCAAACAGTCGAGTATTTCCTGACGATCGAGCAGGGTTTCCAGTTTGGCGAGCGTTTCCGGGCCGGTGGAAGTGGTCATCGTGTACTCCGAGATCTTGGATGAAATATCAAACCGGCGACCAGATCGGCTCGCCGCGGGTGGCGCGCAGCGACGGGATGACTCTGCCGTCGATATCTGTGATGCCATAGTCCTGCGCCAGCTCGGCGGTGATGAACGTGCCGCCGGTCCGTTTCATCACGTCCGGATCGTTGGCCAGCGCCACGATGACCCGGCCGGGATACTCGGGCGAACACCCGTTCTCCGGTCGCGTCGATGCCTGCTCTTTCAAGCCGGGAATCGCAGCCAGATTGCGTTCGGCGCGCTCGGTCCAGGTCAGGCCCTGCCAGATCGAGATCGAGGCCACCTGATGCGGCTTCAGCTCGACGGCCATATCGCGCGCCATCCGATCGGCCGCGGATTTGGCCGTGCCGAAAATAACGCCATAGGTGTAGGACACGCCGGTATAACCGGAAACGGCGACAATGAGCCCGGATCGCCTAGGTGCCATGATCTTGGCCGCATGCCACGCGGCGACGAAGTTCGAGCGCACGCCGACATCGATCATTTCCCAGTTCGACAGCGGCTTCACCCAGAAGGGCTCCGGATCGGTCAGATCTTCCGGCAGCGAAAAGGCGTTGTTGACCAGGATGTCGAGGCGGCCCTGTTCGGATCGAACCCGGTCGAAAAGGGCAGCGACCTGTTCGTCGCGCCCGTGGTCGACCTGCACGGCAACGCCTTTGCCGCCGCGGCGGTCGCACTCCGCCGCGGTCTCGCCGACAGTGCCGGGCAAGGGGTACGAGCCGGGTGTCACGGTGCGGCCGGTGACGTAGACCGTGGCCCCCTGTTCCGCGAGCGCCAGCGCGATGCCTTTACCGATTCCACGGCTGGCACCCGTGACAACGGCGACTCTGCCCGACAGGGAACCCATACGTCCTCCTAATTACTATTCGGCGAGGGGATCCGTTTACCGAAGAAGATTTCGCTGTAATCACCGACGGCGCGGCCCGTGTAATGGTCGCCGTGCAACGGCGTGCCCATAATTCCCTGCGACCAATCGACCGATGCCCCGTAATCCCGGAACCAGTCGTACAGCATCGTGCGCTGCGCGATACGCCATTCTTCGTTCCGCTTTTCCAAACGGTCGAGATAGCGACCGGCGATGACGGCATCGCGCTGCTCGGTACCCGTGTCGATGCGGTGGTACGCGGTGACATGGGTTTCGGCCAGCGCCACATCGCCTTTCAGTTCGATCACCGTCTGACCGAGCACATGCTGCGTCACCGGAATCGCCGGCGAACCAGGAACCACCCAGGCGAGGTATTCGCCGAACGAACCGGCGAAGATGCCGAAGTCCGTGGTCGCGTCCGGCCAGAAGGATGCGCTGATCAGCTCGGCATCACGGCGATCCTCACCACGAGCCAGCTCGGCGATGCACGAACGAATCTTATTGTCGTTGAGCAGCGCCAGCAGGCCTTCGGGACTGGGCTTCATTTCGGGCCTCTCTACTAATGCGCTCAGGAGGCCGCGGTATCGGGCGCGTAACCGAGCACAGCCTTGACTTCCAGATAGTCATGGAAACCGAACTCGCCCCACTCGCGCCCGTTGCCGCTCTTCTTGTACCCGCCGAACGGAGAGCCGAAATCGAATCCGTCATTGATCGCCACCGATCCGGCCCTGATTCGCCGAGCGACGGCGCGAGCCTGCTCGAGGTCCGCACCCGCTACGAAACCGGCCAGGCCGTATTCCGTGTCATTGGCGATGTCAATGGCGTGGTCGATGCTGTCATAGCCGAGAATCGTCAGCACCGGGCCGAAGATTTCCTCGCGCGCGATCGTCATATCGTTCGTGACGTCGGCGAAGACGGTGGGTTTCACATAATAGCCGGTCGGCAGCCCGTCCGGTCGTCCGGTGCCGCCGGCCACCAGTGTGGCGCCCTCGTCGATCCCCTGCTGAATGAGCGCCTGGATCTTGGCGAACTGCCCACCGGAAACGACCGGGCCGATGCTGAATTCACCACTCGGGTCGCCAACGGTCACCTGGGCCGCGGCCTCTCGTGCGATATTCGCGGCCTCCGCCATCCGCGCACTCGGCACCAGCATGCGCGAAGGAGCGCTACAGGTCTGGCCGGAATTGAGCATCATGCTGGCGACACCCTTGCCGATATTGTCGGCGAAATCGGCGTCGTCGAGCACAATGTTCGGGCCCTTGCCGCCGAGTTCCTGGGTCACCCGCTTCACGGTGGACGCGGCGTTGCGGGCGACCTCGATCCCGGCCCGCACCGACCCGGTGAAGGACACCATGGCGACGTCGGGATGCGCGGACAGCGGCACGCCGACACCGGGCCCGTCGCCCTGTACGAGATTGAACACACCCGCGGGAACGCCTGCGGCATCGAGGATCTCGGCGATGATCTGCCCGGTGAACGGCGCATTCTCCGACGGCTTGAGCACCATGGTGCACCCCGTCGCCAGTGCCGGGAAGACCTTCACAGCAATCAGGGCCATCGGCCAATTCCACGGCGTGATCAGGCCGCAGACCCCGATCGGCTCCTTCACGACCAAGGACCCGCCGCGCTGTTCCTCGAAGGCGAAATTCTCCAGCACATCGATCGCCGTGGTCAGATGTCCGGCGACGAGGTCGACCTGGAAGCCGTTGGCGAGTGCGCTCGGTGCGCCCATCTCCTCGATCAGCGCCGCCGCGAGATCGCCGGTGCGCGCCTGATGTGCCTCGAGGATATTCCGCAACACCTCGAGCCGTTCCTTGACCGTGGTCGTCGACCAACTCGGGAAGGCATCCCGAGCGGCCGCGACGGCCCGGTCCACATCGGCGGCCGAGCCGAGCGCAACCGTGCCGGCGACCCGTTCGGTCGCCGGATTCACGACCTCCAGAATCCGCGGCTCGACCGGATCCACCCACTGGCCACCGATATAGAACTTCCGATATTCACGCGTGACTGTTGCGGTCATCTCACTGCATTCCTTCTGCGTACCAGGTCCGGAATTCGTCGTAGCTCGGCATTTCCTCCGAGTTCGCCTTCGGATCGACGGCGACGTGAATGACTCCCGGCCTGCCGCTGGCATAGGCGCGCTTGATCGCGGGCGCGATATCGCCGTCCTTTTCGACATATTCGCCGTAGCAGCCGAAGCCCTCGGCGACCTTGTCCAGGCGGGTGTTCTTGCTCCAGTGCACGCCGGTCTCCAGCGAGCCCTGGCCGAAGGTGCGCTTGTAGACGCCCACCTCGAGACCCCACTGGTAGTCGACGGCCACCACGCAGACCAGCGGCAGATTCAGCCGCGCGGCGGTCTCCAGCTCGGCGATCTGAAATTGGAACGACGAGTCGCCGGTGATCAACATGACCGGTCGTTTGCCGCCGTCGGCCACCGAAGCGCCGACCGCATAGGGCAGGCCGGTGCCCAGATGGCCGAAGTTCTGGTTCCAGATCACGTCGTGCGGCTTGGCCTGCGAATAGGTCCAGCCGAAGATCGTGGTCGCGCCGCCGTCGCGGACCATGATGCCCTCCGGCGGGAAGACCTTGGTCGCCTCGACGATCAGCCGGGCCGGATGCACCGGGGACATACCGGATGGCGCGGTCTCCGCCAGCTCGGCCAGCCGGGCCGCGTCCTGCTCGATCCAGCCCGCCAGCTCCGGCGAGGGCGTGCGCGGGGTGTCCCGCAAGGCCTCGACCAGCTGCGGCACCACCGCCCGCAGATCACCCACCAGCGGAACGTCGATCGGCCGGTTCACGCCGATGGCCGCCGGATCCTGTTCCACGAGAAGCCATTTCCGCTGTGCCGCGTTCGCGATCCAGTGCCTGCCCCGGCCGTAGTGCACCGGCTCGCCGAGCTCGGTGCCGATGGCCAGGCACAGATCGGACCGCACCACCGCGTCGACCGCGGCGGGTGAGAAGCCGTACGGGAAGGTGCGTTCCTCTAGACCCTCGATATACGAAGTGCCGCCGGAGGTCTGGATGACCGGGCAGGCCATCGCATCGGCGAGCGCCTTGACCGAAGCCCCCGCGCGGGCGGTGTGGACGCCGTGACCGATGAGCAGAATCGGCTGCTCGGCGGCGCGGATGGCCGCCACCGCCTCGGCGATCCGGTCCGGACCCGCGGTTTGGCCGACGAGACGATAGTCCTTGGGCGCCAACGCCGGTGGCACGTCGAGTTCCTCGAGGATCACCTGCGACGGGTATTCGATGTACACCGGCCCCGGCGTACCCGAGAGCGCCTTGCGCAGGCCCTCCCGGATGATTTCGTCGGTCTGGTCGGCGTATTCGATGCTGGCGCTGTACTTCACCGACGGCGCGATCAGGCCGGACTGCTGCACGAATTGGATCCGGCCGCGGCGCACCCGCTGCTCGGTGATCCTGGCGCGCTGCCCGCCGAGGAAGATGATCGGCGAATTCTCGACCTTGGCGCACATGATCGCACCCGCCAGATTGGCGATACCGGGACCGAGTGTGCCGATGCAGACCGCCGGCTTACCGGTCATCCGCGAAACGCCCTCGGCCATGAAGCCGGCCGACTCTTCGTGATGCGGCGCGACCACGGTCCAGCCGCGCTCCTCGGCCCGATGGAACATGTGCACGAAATTCGGATCGGGAATGCCGAAGATCGTCTTGATACCCTCGGCTTCGAAAAGCTCCAGAATGCGTTCGTATACCTGCACTGCCATGGTCACTGTCCTTCCGTAGCCATCGAGAAACTCCGGCCGATGTGGTCTGGGAACCCGGACGGAACGGGCGGCAGGATCCAGGAATCATTGGTGTCGCGGATGGCGTCGATCTGTGCGGCGACATCCTCGATCGACCACGACGGCCGGTAGACGCCGGGAGTTTCGGCGATATAGGCCCGTGCCACTCGGCCTGCGATCGACACCAGCAGTTCCCCGGTGATCGAACAGGATTCGTGGGCGAGCCAGCCCACGGTTGGCGCCACCAGTTCCGGCCGCATATCCGGGTAGGCGGAGGTATCGAGGCCCTCGGCCATGCGGGTCAGCGCGGCAGGCACGATGACGTTGGATTTCACGCCGACCGGGGCGCCCTCGAGGGCGATCACATTCGACAGTCCGATCACGCCGGACTTGGCCACGGCGTAGTTGGCGACCTCGAGATTGCCGTACAGACCGCCGATCGAGGAGGTCAGCACGATCCGCCCGTAGCCGGCCTTGCTCATCACCGGGAACGCGGCCCGCGCCATATGGAACGCACCGCGCAGATGCACGTCCAGGACCGCGTCGAAATCCTGGTACGACAGTTCGGTGAGCGAGCCGTAGCGGACATTGCCAGCGTTGTGGATGAGGATATCGATGCGGCCGTAGTGGTCGAGCGCCGATTCGACGATCGCCTGACCGCCGGCGGCCGTGGCCACCGACTCGATGTTGGCCACCGCCTCGCCGCCGCCGGCCTTGATCGCCCGCACCACCTCGGCCGCGACACCGGCATCGGTCGTGTCACCGCGCATACTCCCGCCCGGGTCGTTGACGACCACCTTCGCACCGCGCGCGGCGAGCAGTTCGGCGTAGGCACGCCCCAACCCTCGACCGGAGCCGGTGATCACGGCTACTCGATCGTCGAATCCGAGTTCAGACAACGAATGTTCCTCTCACGCTGTGCATTCCGAGTCGGTTGTGCCTCACTCGCCCAGGTCCAGACCCGCGAGCTCGCCCGCGGCACGCCAGGCCTGCAACAGCTCCTCGAGCACATAGAAGCCGCCCCAGAAGGGATCACCGAGAAACGAGCGCCCATTCGGTTCGCCCTCGCTGTTGTAGTAGCCGGGCGTGCACTCCATCACGAAGGTGCTGTTGTCGAACGCATTCGCCCGAATGGTCTGGACCCACGCGTCCTCGGCTTCCCTACTGGGCTCCACGACCGTGGCGCCGCGCGCTTGCGCCTGCGCGATGATGTAGGCGATGTGGTCGGCCTGCTGCTCGAACATCAGGGTCGTCGCCGCGGTCACGCCGCCCTGGATGAATCCGGTCGCGAAGTGGTTGGGGAAACCGTGCGCCATGACGCCGTGCAGGGTGCGAAAACCCTTGCCCCAGTGCTCGTACAGCGACCGACCTGCGCGGCCCGCGAACGGTTTGATATCGAGCTGGCGCTCCAGCGCGGTGGTGATCTCGAAGCCGCTGGCGAAGATGATGCAGTCGACCTCGTACTCGACACCACCCGCGATGATGCCCTTCTCGGTGATGCGTTCGACGCCCTTCGTCTGCGACACGTCGATGAGCGTGACGTTCGGGCGGTTGAAGGTCGGCAGGTATTCATCGTTGAAGACCGGCCGCTTGCACATATTGCGGTAGTACGGCTTCAGCTTTTCCGCCGTCTCCGGATCCTCGACGATCTCCTCGACCCGGCGACGGACCCGTTCCATTGCCCGGTAGTCCTCGATCTCCTTGAGCTCCAGGAACTTTGCCGGATCGGCCAGTGCGGCCCAGCCGTTGGTCGCGTCCAGCTTCGCGGCCAGGTTGCGGGCGACCTCGGTCCAGCCGTCGCAGATGAGGTCCGGCTCGCCGGGAGAATAGAAGGCGAAGGCCGCGTTGTGGAAGTTGCGCTGGCGCGCCGCCCGCCAGCCCGGTTCCAGCGTCTTCACCCATTCGGGATCGGTCGGATAGTTGTCGCGCTCGAAGATGTAGGACGGCGTCCGCTGGAAGACGGTCAAATGCTGTGCGCCGCGGGCCAAGTGCGGGATTGCCTGGATGCCGGTCGCACCCGTACCGATGATGGCGACCTTCTTGTCGGCGAGCTTGTCCAGCCCGCCGTGCAGATCGCCGCCGGTGTACTCGTAATCCCAGCGGGCGGTGTGGAAGGTGTGTCCCTTGAAGTCCGTGATGCCGGGGATGCCGGGGAGTTTCGGCCGGTTGTACGGACCCTGGCACATGATGACGAACCGGGCGCGGATCTCATCGCCGCGGTTGGTGCCGATTCGCCAGCGCTTGATCTGCTCGTCCCATTCCAGCGAGCGGACCAGGGTGTGGAAGATCGCCTTCTCGTAGAGGCCGAATTGCTTTCCGATGCGCTGGGCATGTTCGTAGTTCTCGTCGCCGTGGGTGAATTTCTCCGTCGGCATATAACCGGTCTCTTCGATCAGCGGGAGATAACAGTACGCGTCCGAATCGACCTGGATGCCCGGGTAGCGGTTCCAGTACCAGACGCCACCGAAATCACCGCCCAATTCGATGATCCGGAAGTCGGCGACGCCTTCGCGCTGCAGCCGGTGCGCGGTGATGAGACCCGAGAAACCACCGCCGAGGATCACCACCTCGATATCGTCGGTGATCGGCTCCCGCGGCACGACCGGCAAATGCGGATCGCTCTCGTAGAATTCCGCGAATTCGTTCTCGGCCTCGAGGTACTGCCGCTGTCCCTCGGGACGCAGCCGCTTATCGCGCTCGGCCAGATACCTCTGCCTGAGAGCCTCTTTGTCGACCTCAGGGGTCTGCGTGGGTGCGCAGTTCTGCATTCGGAATTCCTCGGCTTGATGCTATAACTCGGGTCGGGCGGGCGGGGCGGGCGGCGGATCTCAGGTGAGATCGCGCGGCTCGCCGGTCCCCATGTACGACGCCAGGTTGTGGTGCAGATTGACAATGGTGCGTTCGCGATATGGATTGGGTTTGGGACCCGAGAAACCGCGCGACTTCATGCCCTGCTGGACGGCGGCCATATTGTCGAAATCCTGCGGCAGCACCGTGCGCCAGCCCGGATCGCCGACGGGCGTGTACACCCATTCCGTCTCGGGCTCCTCGCCCGGCGGGAAGAGTTCGAATACGGCGGCCTCGAAAATGCATTTGTCGGGGTCGTAGCCATAGGGCCGGAATCGGTAGCACAGCATGTTGTTCAGCGCGTGCCCGATCTGGAAATTGGGGAAGATCTGCCAGGAGGTGCCACTCTTGGCGACCGTCTCGGGGTCGACCGTCGGCCAGATCACACCGCGCTCGGCGTCCTCGCGACAGCAGGTGTCCAGCCAATACCGCAGCACATCGCCGGGCGCAGTGCCTTCGGGCAGTTCATCGGCCAGCCGGTTGGCGACCGCGACCATCGACTCGGTGGTGTTCGTATTCGCGTTCTCCCAGGTGAAATTCTGCAATTGCGCCGTCGACAAGCGGGCGTCGGGACCGCTGCCGATCCGCAATTTGCCCTGGTTCTCCTCCATGCCCTTGGGCGCGTCGTACCCGATATTGCTGTGCTTACCCTGGGCCCGGCCCCAACCGAGGAAATCGCCGAAATTCATGAACTCCGGGTGGGTGTACGGCACGTGGTAGGTCTCCATGAACGCCTCGAAGGCGACCTTCCAGTTGCAGTCGAAGCTCAGCCACCGCCGCCACCGGTACCGCATGTTCTCCAGGTGGAAGGGATCGAGCAGCGTCGCCGCCGGCTCCAGATACGCGCGCAGCGGTTCGCAGTCCGGATCCATATTGATCCAGATCCAGCCGCCCCAGGTGTCGACCCGCACTTGGTTCAGTCCGTCGTTGCGCTCGGTCAGACCAGTCGGCCAATCCTCGCGTTCGGGGACGAAGGTGTTCTGGCCCTCCAGGTTGTAGCGCCAGCCGTGGAATCCGCAGACGAACTGTTTACGGCAGCCACGGGCATCATGGGCGCCGGCCGGGGTGTCGAGCAGGCGACGGCCCCGGTGCGCGCACACGTTGTAGTACGCGCGGATCGTATCCGGCGCGATGCGCACGATAATGAACGAATCGTCGAGAATCTCGTAGGTCAGGTAATCGCCGACCTTGGGGATTTCCTCCACCCGGCCGACCTGCTGCCACACTTTGGCCCACAGTTTGTCCCGTTCGGCCCGGGCGTACTCCTCGGAGATATAGGCCTCGACGTCGATCGTGAGCGGAGTCGAAAGCGGTTCGGTCGCGGCGGTGTCGCTCATGCCCGCGCCTCGCTAGCGCTCGGCTCCGGCATGCGCGAGGCGCGCTGGCACACGATTCGCTCACTGCGTTCGCTCATGACATTCTCCTTCGAAAACTCTGCGATATCAGCGGGTAATGGCGGCGCGGAACGACTCGTCCTCGAGGAAAAGCGAGGTGTTGTCGGCGCCGAGATGGGTCCATTTGAGGTCGAGTCCGCCGTCCACCAGCAGGGTTTGTCCGGTGATATAGGTGGACAGGTCCGACAGCAGGAACAGGATGGCCCCCGCCTGTTCCTCCGGACGGGCCCGTCGGCCCATGGCAATGGCGCTTCGGTCGCGTTCGGGATCTTCGCCGACGTAGGTACGCGAGGCCGGGGTCTCGGTGACGCCGGGGGCGATGGCGTTCACCCGGATGTTGTCCAAGGCCAACTCCACGGCCATGGTGCGGGTCGCCGCCACCAACGCGGCCTTGGCCGTGCCGTAGCCGATGTGGAACGGTGCGGTATTCATACCGCTGATCGAGGAGATCGACACGATCGAGCCGGGCCGGCCGCGCGATTTCAATTCCGCGGCCACTGCTTGGCTCATGAAGAACATCGTTTCGAGATTCCAGCCGAGCAGCGCACGCCAATCTTCGCGAGTGACCCGGGTGAACGGCATCCAGGTCGATGGCGCGGCGCCACCGGCCACGTTGACCAGCCCGTGCAGGTCCCCTTCGGTGTGGCGCACCTGCTCCAGCACGGTGGCGATGCCGTCGTCGGTGGCGGCGTCGGCCGCGACCGGTATGACCGAAAGACCCTCCGCCGCCAGCGGTGCCACATGTTTGTCGAGGTTCTCCTTGGATCGGCTCATCGCGATCACGGTCGCACCGGCGCGCGCGACCATGCGCACCACCGAGGTGCCGATACCACCGCCGCCCGCACCGGAGACGATGACGATGCGGCCATCGAGTCCGAGGAAGTTGTTGTCCGACATGGCTTGTCTCACTCTGCCTTTCGGATTGCCAGCACGCTGCCGTCGGCGTCGGCGGACAGGTAGAGGGTGCCGTCCGGCCCGGCTGCGATACCGGCGAAGGGGCCCTGCGGGCCGGAAAACGGCGGGATCCCCCGCAGTGGTTTCGGGATAACACCGGGCGGGGCCCCGACGGGGAGATCGCGGGCGATGATGTCGCGCGCCTTGGTTTCGAGATCGACGCTGATCAGCAACTTGGTCCCGGCATCGACGACATAGAGCCGAGTGCCGCGGACCAGGATGCCCTGGGGCTTGTCCAGACCGTCCACCACAGTGTCGACGCCGGAACCGGTGATCGAAACGATCCGTCCGGCACCGGATTCGGCGACGAAGCAGGTCCCGTCCGGACCGAACGTCACACCGACCGGCTGGTGCAGGCCCGAAGCCAGCTCCCCGACCTGGCCGGACTGGACCGAGAGCACCCGGCCGGTGCCGAATTCGGCGGTCGCGATGAGCCCGCCCGGTGCGACCGCCACGCCGTAGAGCTGGTCGAAGCCCTGGGCCAGGACTTCGCTCTCCTGATCCGCGGGCCGGTAGCGGGTGACCTCGCCATTGGCGGTGGTGACGATGAATTCGCCACCACCGACGGCACTCACCCCGCGGATGAAGCCCGGATAGCCGGGCGAGAAGAGCATTCCCAGCGTCTGCGGCTCGCCCCCTGGGCGCAAGAGATAGAAGTAGGTCCCGTCGGCGATATAGAGGTTGCCCTCCTCGCCGACGGTCAGATCCAGCGGCCAATTCAGGCCGCCCGGCAAGGTCGTCCTGGTTTTTCCGCCGCCGAGGATCTCGGTGATCTCCCCGGTGAAATTCGAGACGAACAGCCGCTCGCCCACGAAGGTGCAGTTGTCCAGGCCGGGTGACAGGGTGGCCAGCACACTGCGCTCACCGGTGCGGGGATCAATGCGCAGCACCTCTCCGGAATGCACTTGGGTGGAGACGATGAAGCCCTCGGAATCGAATTTCACGGAGTCGGGAACGCCGAGATCGCCTGCGACCCGCTCGGGTTCGCCACCCTCGGGATCGATTCGCCAGATGTCGTTGGTCCCCATCACCGGGTAGTACAGAAGGCCGTCGGGTCCGACCTCCATGGCGTTGGGCATCGCGATGTTGTCGAGCAGTACGCGCGGTGCGCCGCCGTTGAGATCGAGCTCCATCAGGCGGCCGCCGACGCGGCACTCGTTGACGAACAGGCGCCCCTGGTGCACGGTGATGCCGTTCGCGCCGGGAAGATCGTCGCGCAGGATTCGCGTGCGCCCGTCGGTGCCGCGCGTGCTCACCCGCCCCTCCATGGGCTCGGTGGCGAAGAGGTTGCCCTGCGGACCGAAGGCCACATCGTCGGGCGCGATGATCTCACCGCCCTTGGCGCTGATGGTCTCCAGCAGGCCGGTCTCGACATCGAGTGCGCTGATCTGGCTCCCGGTCACCTGCGCCACATAGATGCGGCCGTCCGGACCGGTGCGCAGGCCGTTCGCGCCGAACAGCCGACTCGGTGCGGTGAGCCGTTCCAGCCGCCACCCGTCGGCGAGGCTCGGTGTCGTGGTGCTGGTATAGCGCGCCCCTTGCAACAAGGTGGGGCCTCCTCCGCTGGATCGGAACGTCAATGCCCGCGATGGGGCGCTGCGGCGGCCGGTCACGCCGGGCCGGTAGTGACGCAGGCCACTCTTCATCGGGTGGTGAGAGCCTAGCCAGGAGAGATTGAGGATTACAAGTATTGTTATCCTTATAAAGATAGCCTAGCATGCGCGTCCTACGAGAATGTCAATACCGATTGTTGACAACCAGATTCTACGGCGATGGCGTGGGCTTTCGGCGCAGATCGCGGGCGCGATCAGTCCGGCAACACAGCGGCTCGCACCGCCTTCGCGGAGGGACCGACGCCATAACGGGAACACGGACCGCCCGCTGGCGACGCGGCGCTGCTCGACTCGCTATCCAGGAACGGATTCGGCAGGACAGATGGGTCCCACCGGCGGCGCGGCTAGATCCGGGAGCGGTGGCTGGACCGAATGGCTTGGCGCGCAACGGTGGACGCGGCGTTGACGACGTCTTCGTCGAAGCGTTCGAGCACCAGGGCCTGGGTGGCGGCGAGGTGGGCGCGGGCCAGCCGTTCTGCCTCCTCGGCCCGTCCGGCCGAGATCTCCGCGACGATCCGGCGGTGCGCGCGCACGGCGTCCTGCGCCTCGGCCTCGGATGGATACTCACCGCGCCGGGTGAGGGCTTCCGCCCACGCCTCCTCCTGCGCCGACCAGAGCGCGACGAGGCTGCTGACTACGTAGCGGACGGTCGCGTTCGGCGTGAACGAGACGACAAGATCGTGGAATTCCCGGGCGACGTGCGTGAAAGCCACACCGTCGCCGACCAATTCGGCGGACGCCTCGATGGCGGCGTTCAGTTCCGGGACGACAACTTCGGCGCGGTCCGCGCGCCGGGCGCATTCGGCGGCGCACACCGGTTCCAGCATCTGCAGGCCGACCGCGAGATCACCCAGCGTGACCCGCCCGCCCTGGAGCGCGAGGCCGAGGTGATATGCGGCCGAGGACTCGTCGGGGCGGTGCACCTCGGCGCCGCCGACATTGCCGCGGCGTACCGTGACCAGGCCCTCGGTTTCCAGGATCCGGATGGATTCCCGAATCGAGGGATAGCTGACGCCGAACTCCTTGACCAGCTGGTCCTGAGTGGGCAGGCGGTAGTCGTCGTCGCCGGCCAGGATGCGGGTGCGCAGTTCGGCCGCAACGGTTTCCGCGATGCGACGCTGCGGAACCCGGGCGCGCCGGGGGGTGGTCACGCGGGCCGCCTGTCATCCATTCGCGCGAGTCTAATCACCGCACGCTGACCATACAACTATTGCTATCTTTACCAAAGCGATTAGCACTTCAAAGATTGCTATCTTTACAAGGATTGACGTACCGTGCGAGCCATGGACTTCACGATGGGCGAGGCCGCCACCGCGCTCCGGCACGAGCTGCGGGGTCTGATGCGGGAGCACGTTCCCGCGGACTTCCTCGGCGCGTTCACCGACGATCCGGCCGATCTCGCGGTCGCTCAGCGATTCTGTCGCCTGCTCGCCGACCGCGGCCTGCTGTGTCTGGCCTGGCCCGAGGAGTTCGGCGGGCGTGGCGGTTCGATATGGGAGCAGACCGCGGTCCGCGAGGAGATGTGGGCCCAGCACGAGCCGCGGGGTGCGCAGTACATGGGCGTCAACTGGGTGGGCCCGACGATCATGCGGCACGGCACACCGGAACAGCAGCGCACGCACCTGGCGCCGATCGCGCGCGGCGAGGTGATCTGGTGCCAAGGCTTCAGTGAGCCCGAAGCCGGTTCCGACCTGGCGTCACTGCGCACCACGGCCCGCCGCGACGGTGCCGGCTGGACCATCTCCGGGCAGAAGATCTGGACCTCGTACGCGACCATGGCGCAGTGGTGTTTTCTGCTCGCCCGCACCTCGACGGGGCAACGGAAACAGCACGGCCTGACGATCTTCCTCGTGCCGATGTCCGATCCGGCCATCGAGATCCGGCCCATCCGCGCCATGATGGGCCCGCACCATCTCAACGAGGTCTTCCTCAACGATCTACAGGTGACCGAGGCCGACGTGCTCGGCGCCGTGGACGAGGGCTGGACCGTGGTGCAGGAAGTGCTGGCGTTCGAACGAGTGGGCATCGCCCGATACGCCCGGTGCGAGCGCCTGTTGCTGGCCGCACCGACGGTGCTCGGTGACCGATGGGACGACCTCCCGGCGGAGCTGCGCGCACGGTGGGCGCGGATGCTCACGCACTGCCGCCGCGCCCGGCTGCTCGCGTACCGGGTGGTGGCGTTGCAGAGCGCCGACAGGGTGCGGCCGGGCGACGCCGCGGCGTACCGGATCGCGGTGACCAAGCTCGACCAGGACAGCGCCGCGGTACTCGCCGAGATCGCCGCATATGTCGCGTCCGCCGATGACGAGGGCAGGCGGTTCCGTGCCGCGGTGGACGATCACTGGCGCTACTCCCATGCCTCGACCGTCGCTTCGGGAAGTATCGAGATGCAGCGAATTCTGTTGGCCCGAGCCCTGCTGGCGGCCTGATGAACATCGAATTGCGCACCGAGGCAGTCGAATACGGCGTCCAGGTGCGCCGGGCGCTGGAGGCGGCCGGCGGGGATAAGCTGGCCCGCCTCGCGGAGCGCGAACCCGAGCGCAGGGCCGGCCTGGTGGCACCGGTCCTGGCCGACCTCGGTGCGTGGGAGCTCGAGCCGCGTCGCGACGCCGTCGAACTGGAGGCGGCCGCGGCGCTGTGCCACAGCGCAGGTTACTGGGCTGCCCCGTACCCCGTGGCCGAGCGGCTGTCGCGCCCGGCCGATCTCGATGTCGACGGGTTGATCGTGGTATCGGACTTTCGCCCCGAAGGGGCCGTTGCCGGCCTCGATCTCCGGTGGGCCGCGGTGACCCTGGACGGCCACCGCGGCGGCGTCGAGTCGGCCGCTCCCCCGCGATCGCCGCGGACATCGGCATTCGTCACCGAACTTCAGGTGCGTCCGCTGGATGACAACGGCGCCGCGGATGTGGCGCTGGGACTAGTGCTGCCGTGCTGGACACTGCTCGGGATGCTCGACCGGGTACTGGAACTCGCGCGCGCTCATGTTTTGATGCGCAAGCAATTCGGCAAACCGCTCGCGGAATTCCAGGGCGTGCAGTTCCAGCTGACCGACGCGGAGGTCGAGCGCGGCGGCGTGGAGATGCTCGCCCGGTTCGCGCTGTGGAGTATCCAGACCGGTCGCGCGGACGTGGTCGCCGACGCGCTGGCGCTGCGACTGGCGGCGGTCGAGGCGGCGGACATCGTTTTCCGGGTCGCGCACCAACTGCACGGGGCGATCGGCTTCTGCGACGAGACGACGCTGTCCTGGCTCTCGCGCTACAGCCTGCCATTGCGGCGGTTGCCATTCGGTCTGTCGGGCACCGTCGATCAGCTGACGCGGCGCATGGGCCGATCCGGTCTGGCCGGACTGTTCTCCGATCCGATGGGAGTGTGAGCGCGTGCGTTACGAACTCCCGGATGAGCTCACGGTGATCTGCGACGGTCCGATCCGGACGGTGGTCATCAACCGGCCGGACCAGTTGAACGCGGTAAACCCGGCACTGCACTGGGCGCTGGCCAATGTGTGGCGGCAGCTGGCCGCCGATCGCGACGCCGAGGTGGTGATCCTGACCGGCGCGGGCCGAACCTTCAGCGCCGGTGGCGATCTGGACTGGATCACCTCGTTTCTCGACGATCCGGTGGCCCGCGACGAGAGCATCCGCGAGGGCGCGCAGATCATCGAGGAAATGCTGCGGTTCGGACTGCCGGTGATCACCGCCGTCAACGGGCCCGCGGTCGGGCTCGGCTGCAGCATCGCGGTGCTGTCGGACATCGTGCTGATATCGGAGACCGCGTATCTGGCCGACCCGCATATCGCGGTCGGGCTGGTCGCCGGTGACGGCGGCGCGGCGTTCTGGCCGCTCCTCGGCCCGATACTGCGCTCGCGCGAGTACCTGTACACCGGCGACCGTATCCCCGCCGCCACCGCCGTCGAGCTGGGCCTGGCCAGTCGGACCGTGGCGCCGGAGTCGCTGCTCGCCGAGGCCCGTCGGCTGGCCGAACGGCTCGCCGGGCAACCGGCCCAGGCGCTGCGCGGCACCAAACGCGTTGTCAATATGTATCTTTCGCAGGCACTGGGCGGCCCGATGCAGGCGGGTTTCGCGGCCGAGGTGGTCACCATGCAATCCGCCGAGCACCGCGACCGCTTGCTCGCGCTGCGGAAGGCGCACTGACGTAGATGACCACCTCCTCCCCCGACCAGCTCGACGAGTTCCGCGCCGGTGTGCGCGAATGGTGTCGGACGCATATCCCCGCGCAGTGGCGGCGCGCGCAGACGGATGTCTCGGATGCGGAATTCGTCCGCTTCCAGCAGGACTGGTTCCAGGAGTTGCGCGCCGCCGGTTTCGCAGTACCGCATTGGCCGAAGCAGTGGGGCGGCGGCATGTCGCTCGCCGAGCAGGTCGTGCTCTACCAGGAGCTCGCCGCCCACGACGCGCCTCGACTGGTCCTGGCTTTCGTATCGATCCATCATGCGGCGTCCACACTGCTCGCCGCGGGGACCGAGGAGCAGCGCCAGCGGCACCTTCCGGCGATCCTCAACGGGGAGATCTGGTGTCAAGGTTTCTCCGAGCCCGGCGCGGGCTCGGATATGGCCGCACTGCAGACGACCGCGCGGCGCGCGGGCGACGGTTACGTCGTCAATGGTCAGAAGCTCTGGGCCAGTGGCGCGATGCACGCAGACTGGTGCCTGCTACTGGCCCGCACCGATCCGAATGCGCCCAAGCGGCACGGGATCTCGTACTTCCTGCTGGATATGCGCACACCAGGCGTGGACGTTCGCCCCATCCGCCAGGCGACCGGCGAATCCCATTTCTGCGAGATCTTCCTCGAAGATGTCACCATCCCGGCCACCCGGCTCGTCGGGCCGGAGCACGCGGGATGGCGAGTGGCACAACAGACCCTGGGCGCCGAACGCGGTATGACCATGTTGGAACTGGCCGAGCGACTCGGCAACGGCGGGTTCCGGTGGCTGGTGCGGCTGTGCGCGCGTCCCGGGCCCGGCGGGACGCGGCCGCTCGACGATCCGCTGATCGGCGACCGGCTCGCGACGCTGGAAATCGAACTCACCGGGTTGCGCGCGCTGTGCGCCGAACTCGTCGCGAACGACCACCCCGGCCCGGCCGACGCCTCGATCGTGAAGCTGTATTACAGCGAGCTGCTACAGCGGATGACCGACTTCGGCACCGAGGTCGCGGGCTTGGCCGCGCACACCGAACTGCACAAGCCACGGTCCAGCGGATGGGAATCCGGGGCCTGGATGCTGGACTTCATCGGCTCCTGGGAATGGACCATCCCGGGCGGAACCAGCGAAATTCAGCGCACCATCATCGGGGAACGCGGCCTCGGCCTGCCCCGCGAGCCGACGGGACACTGATGTCCACCCGCATCGAGGACCTCGCCGAACTGCACCACGAACTGCGCGCGGTGGCACGCGACCTGCTCGCGAAGACCGCGGCCGAGTCCGCCGTCGACTGGTCGCTGATCGCCCGATCCGGGTGGCTGGGTCTGGAGGCGGCCGCCGAATTCGACGGCGCGGAGGCTACTTTCGCCGAGGTCGCCGTCATCCTCCAAGAGCTGGGCCGAGCGGCGGCGCGCAGCCCCTACCCGGCCGTCGCGGCCCTCGGCGTCGGAGCGCTGAACGAGCTCGAGCCGGGCCAGGACCGGGATGAGCTACTGCGCGACACCGTATCCGGTACCACGATCCCGGTCCTCGCACTGCCGGGCGAGGCGGCCGCCGCGCCGTTTCGCCTCACGCGGACTCCACACGGCGTGCTCCTCGATGGCACGGCCACCTTCGTGCCCGACGCACCCACCGCCGACCGGCTCCTGGTACCGGCCATCGATTCGGCGGGCGCCACCGTGATCGTGCACATCGATGCACGGGCCGCCGGAATGTCCGTCGCGCGGCAACCGGTCCTCGACGCGACCCGCGACTTCGGCAGTGTCGTCGCCGACAGCGCGCGACCGGAATCGATGTGGCGGTTCCACGGTGACTCGGACCATGCCCTGCGGCGTCTGCACGAGCGGGCCGCGGTGGCCGTGGCCTGCGACAGCCTCGGGCTGAGCGAGGCCATGCTGGACGCCGCCGTGGCGCACGCCGGGGTGCGGGAGCAGTTCGGGCGCAAGATCGGTTCCTTCCAAGCCGTGAAACACGCCTGCGCGGACATGCTCGTCCGGGTCACAGTGGCCAGGAAGCTGGTCGAGGCCGCGGTTCGCAGCCAGACCGGCGACCGAGCCGACGCCGCGGTCACGGCATCGATGGCCAAGTCCTACGCCTGCGCCGCCGCGGTCGACATCGCGGGTAAGGCGATGCAGTTGCACGGGGGCATGGGCTACACGTGGGAAAGCGGCATCCACGTCTATCTGAAGCGAGCCACGCTCAATCGTTCGCTTTTCGGCTCACCAGCGCAGCACCGCAGGCAATTGGCTGAGCGGTATTCATCAATCGAATATTCCTGAGGCTGGAGGTCAAAGGTGAAACCACAGCGAATACTTGTCGCTCTGTTGGCGGTCGCACTACTAGTGGCAGGCTGTAGTGGCCGCAGTGGTGGCGGGGGCCGCGGCGATGTCGAGGCGGCCGCTAAGGGTGGCGGCGATACGGCCGTCTCCGCCGATTTCGGCGACCTGAAGAACGTCTGCCAACCCGGTAAGGCGACGAGTTCGCCGACGCAGGGCGTCACCGCGGACCGGATCGAAGTCGGCGTCTTCACCGATATGGGTTTGACCAAGAAGACCGAATTCCCCGACGCCGCAAAGGTATTCACCTCGTGGTGCAATGCCAACGGCGGCATCAACGGCCGCAAACTGACCGTCAATGTGCGCGATACGAAGTACACCGAGGTCAGGCAGCGGATGTTGGAGGCCTGCCGCGAGGACTTCGCCCTCGTCGGCGGCTCGGCCGCCCTGGACGGGCTCGGCGTCAAAGACCGGCTGTCGTGTCTGCTGCCCGACTTTCCAGCGCAGCTGGGCGAACCCTCGAACGCCGGGGCCGACCTGCAGATCGGCGGCGGCGTGAACGCCGCACGGCCCTATGACCCCTACGTCGGCATGCATCAATGGCTGTTCAACGAGGTGTATCCGAACTCGGCCGGTGCCATCGGGATCCTCGCCGGTGACAGTCCGGTCACCAAGATCAGGGCGATCAAATACGCCGAGGGGCTGCCCGCGGAAGGGGCGACGCTCGTCTACAGCGACCTCATTCCGGCCACCGGTGTCACCGACTGGACGCCCTACGCACAGGCCATGAAGTCCAAGGGCGTGCGCGGCTTGTTCTTCATGGGCGATTTCCGCAGCCTGGCCAAACTGGAGTTGGTGCTCGCCGATATGCAATACAAGTTGGACTGGATCGATATCAACAACAATGCGTACAGCCAGGCCTTCCTCGAACTGGCGGGCAAATCGCTGGCCACTCAGAACAATTACGCGGATCTGTCGGGAACAGCACCGCTGGAACTATCGGACACCATTCCGGCGGTCGCGCAGGCCAAGAGTCTGTTCGCCAAGTACGCCCCGGGCGCGGAGCTGACCTATCCGGCGCTGCGCGCCCTCTCCCAGTGGTTACTGTTCGCCAAGACCGCGGCCAGCTGTGGCGACAACCTCACCCGCACCTGTCTTCTCGACAATGCACGCAAGGAAAAAGCCTGGACCGCGGGCGGTCTGCAAGCACCGGTGGACATGTCGAGCCAGTCGATCCTGCCGAAATGCTTCAACGTCGTGCAGCCGACTCCAGATGGGTGGAAGGTCGCGGATTTCAAGCCGGATACCGGGCCGTTCCGCTGTGATATGAACCCGTACGTCTACAAAGGCGACTACGGCAAGGCGATGACGCTGGCCGATGTCGGCAAGAGCATGAGCGACGTCAAGTAATCGCCGAGCGGCCAGGTCATGCCGGATCCGGCCAGCGGTCAGCGTGCGGTCCAACCACCGTCGACGACGACCGTCTGGCCGGTGACGTAGCTTCCGGCATCGCTCGCGAGCCACAGGACGGCGCCGACGATATCCTCGGCGGTTCCCGCCTTCGGCAGCGGAGTATTCCGGCGCAGGTACTCGGTCGCGCGCTCGCTCTCGTAGAGCGGGCCGGTGATCTCGCTACGAAAGAAGCCGGGGGCCACCGTATTCACGCGAATCGAGTGCCGCGCCCACTGCACCGCGAGCTCCGCGGTCAGCCCCGAAAGACCGGCCTTGCTCGCCGCATACGACGCCTGCGGTATTCCAGGGATGCCGACCAGCCCGCTGATGGACGAGATATTGATGATCGTGCCACGACCGGCGGCTCGCATATGCGCAAAGACGGCCTGCGCCAACAGGAATGGGGCCACCAGGTTCAGATCCATGGTCCGGCGGATCGCGTCGAGCGGCTCGGATTCGGCGCGCTCGGTCGTGAACATATTCCCGGCCGCGTTCACCAGGATCTCCGGCGCGCCCAAGCCCTCGACCACTTCCGGCACGACCGAACCGACCCGCGCGAGATCGGACAGATCGCAGGCGACCGCGAGGCCATCGATCTCCGCGGCGAGCTCACGCAACCGGTCGCGGCGGCGAGCCACGACCGCGACCCGCGCGCCGACCGACGCCAGTGCCCGGGCCACCGAGGCGCCCAGACCGGACGAGGCGCCGGTTACGATCGCTACCCGGCCGTCGAGGTCGAACATCCGTGCCGCCCCATCGCGGTCGCGCGTCATCCGTTCTCCCTCAAGCCTTTTCGGATCGCCGGTCGAGTAGTTCGAGCAACCGGGTGCGTTCCACCTTGCCCATGGCATTGACCGGCAGGGCCTCGACCCTGGACCAGATCTCGGGAACCTTGTATGCGGCGAGTTCGCGGCGGCACAGCTCGGTCAGCGCCTCGATATCGAGCCGGGGAGCGGCGCTCTCGACCAAGGCGGCGACCCGCTGCCCGAGACGGTCATCAGGTACCGCGCAGACCGCGACCTTGGCGACATCCGGGTGTGCCGCGATGACCCGTTCCACCTCGAGCGGGTAGACGTTCGCCCCGCCCCTGATGATGACCAGCTTCTTGCGGTCGAGCACCGTCAGCCACCCGTCGCCGTCCACGGTCCCGATATCACCGGTCGGGAACGGACCGGGCTCCGGCGGCCGGACACCGCCCGCCTCCCAGTACCCGAGCGTCGGCCGCCACCGGCCCGCCCACGGACCGGCCCCGGCCGCGCTCAACCGGAGTTCGCCGAGCTCACCGTCCGGGAGGCGACGGCCATCGTCGTCATACGCGGCGACGTCGTACTGCGGCAGCACCCGCCCGCTCGCGCCGGGACGCCACTGCTCGCCCTGCGGGTCGATCGATACGACGGTCGGCGCCTCGGTCAGGCCGTAGGTTGCCCGGGGCACCACCCCGTGCGCATCGGCGAACGCCCGGCGCAGCGCGTCCGGGGTGTCACTGCCACCGCTCCACACCTCCCGCAGCGAGCCGAGGTCGAGGTGCGGGCGCGCGGCGAGATCGTGGAGCTGTGCGGGGGCGCCATTCCACACGGTGACGCGGCGTGCGGCGATCCAGTCGGCGACCCCGTCGACATCGCGCCGGTTCATCACGACCGAGCAGCCTCCCGCCTGCGCGGTGAGCAGTGTGGACAGCACCATGAGGTTCAGTATCGTCAGCGGGAAACTGTCACCCTTGCGCAGCTCCGGTCCCCAACGCCGGGTGGCGACCAGGACCGCGCCAGGAAGCAGCAAGTTGCGCTGACTGTGCACGACCGCCTTGGGCCGCCCCGACGTCCCACTGGTGAACGCGATGCCGGCCGGCGCGTCGATACTCTGCTCGATGCGCGGAGCCGACTCGTCTCGATCCATGAGCTGCGCCCAGCGATCCGGGGTGACACAGTCCGGTCGCTTCAAGCGGCAGCGCGGTCCGGCCAGCACGACCTTCGGGTCGCACAGGTCGCGCAGATCCTGCTGCTCGCTCGCCGCCAGCGCTTCCCCGATACCCGCCCAGACGGCTCCGATCCGCTGCGCGCCGTGGAAGGCCGCGACGATATCCAGATCGTTGGGCAGGCAGGCCGCGACGCGGTCACCCGGACGCACACCGAGCGACCACAGCGCGCCGGCCGCCCGGCGCGCCTGACGGTCCAGCTCGACGTAGCTCCACGCACCCGAAACCGCCTCGACCGCAGTGGCATTCGGGTGCGACGCGAGCGCGGCGTCCAGCACGTGGGCGATCGTGGCGGGGACGGCTACCGGCCGGCTGGACACGTCCTGGGAATCTCGATCGGTGTGCCGTGGTACGCCACCGTCCTTGCTGCTGTCCACGCCATCTTTCTATCACTATCCTTACAAAGATTCATACTATAGGGTGAAGCCGTCGTCGCCAGTGCGGCCGTTCGCGGACCGGGGTGCGGCGCGAGCCCCCGGCGAAACACGACGCAGCGAGGCGCGGATATGAAACACACAGGCCCCCTGTCCGGAGTGCGCGTCATCGATCTGACGGCCATGGTCATGGGCCCCTATTGCACCCAGATCATGGCCGATATGGGTGCGGATGTGATCAAAATAGAGCCACCGGCCGGCGATAACACTCGCTACATCTCGGTCGGCCCGGAACCCGGTATGGCGGGCGTATTCGTCAATGTGAACCGCGGCAAACGCAGTATGGTACTGGATCTGCGCTCCGACGAAGGCAAGCAGACATTGCGCAATCTCATCGAACACGGCGATATCTTCATCCATTCGATGCGCGCCACGGCGATCGCCAGACTCGGATTCGACTACGAAGCCGTGGCCGCCATCAATCCGGCCATCGTCTACACCAATTGTTACGGCTACGGACGCCGTGGACCAGATGCGAACCTGACCGCCTATGACGACACCATTCAGGCGGAATGCGGCCTGCCTTTCGCCCAGGAACAACTGACCGGCGCGGCGAGCTACGTCGGCACGATCATGGCGGACAAAGTCGCCGGACTGACGGCTCTGTACGCCACCACCATGGCGCTGTTCCACCGCGAACGGACCGGCGAGGGCCAAGAGGTCGAGGTCGCCATGTTCGAGACCATGGCCGCGTTCATGCTGGTGGAGCACGCCAACGGGGCGATGTTCACGCCACCCCTCGGTACCGCGGCATATCCGCGCGCGCTGACACCGAATCGAAAACCGTATCGCACCAAAGACGGCCATATCTCCGCGCTGGTATACAACGACAAGCAGTGGACCGCCTTCGTCGACGCCGTACGCCCGGCCTGGGCCGGGGAACATTTCGCCACTCTCGAACAACGCGCGAGCCGAATCGATACCGTCTACGCCCTACTGGGCGAAACGTTCCTGGAACGTACGACGCAGGACTGGCTGGATCTGCTCCGGTCACTCGATATTCCCGCCGCGCCGGTACGCACGCTCGACGAACTGTTCGACAATCCGCATTTGAATGCGGCCGGATTCTTCGAGACGGTCGACACCCCTAATGGCGCGGTGCGTTTTCCCGGGACGCCGACCTGGTTCTCCCGAACCCCCGCTCATATCGCGGGCCCGGCCCCGCGGCTCGGCGCGCACACCGCTGAGATCATGCGGGAATTGGCGCGGGAATGACCGGCGATCTGGACCTCGGCCGGTTTCTGCGCCCGGGCGATCGCATCGTCATCGGCCAGGCGTGCGGCGAACCGACGACGCTCATCGAGGCGCTGATCGAGCAGGGCCGCGATATCGGCGGGCTGTCGGCCTTCATCGCGACCAGCTTCTCCGGTGTGTTCACCCCGGCGGCCACCGACAGTTTCGCGCTGTCCAGTATGGGAGCGATCGGCGCGCTGCGGGCGCTGACCAAGGAGCACAAGCTCACCGTGATCCCCTGCCACGTCAGCCAGGTCGGCCCGATGATCGAGGCCGGGATCATCGGATGCGATATCGCTTTCGTCCAGGTCAGCCCGGCCGATGCGGATGGCAACCACAGCTTCGGCCTCATCAGCGATTATGTGCGGGCCGCCGTCGCGAAGGCGCGTGTCGTCGTCGCGGAGGTGAACGAGCAGGTGCCGTTCACGCCCGGCGAATCACTGTCCGCCGCCGATATCGATTACGCCGTACATGTTTCGCGCCCGCCGGTCACGGTGGCGCCGGGGAATATCAGCGAAATCGACCAAGCCATCGCGAAATACGCCGCCGCCTATATCGAGGACGGCTCGGTCATCCAGACCGGAGTCGGCACCGTGCCGGACGCCATCCTGCGGCTGCTGCACGATCGCACGGATCTCGGCGTGCATTCCGGCATGCTGGGCGATGGTCTCGTCGACCTGGTCGAGGCGGGCGTCGTCACCAATGCGCGCAAATCCATCGATCGAGGCGTTTCGATCACCGGTGCGTTGATCGGTACCGAACGGCTCTATGAGTTCGGCCACCGCAATCCGCGAATCCGCATGTGCGCCACGTCTTATACCCACGATGCGGCCGTGCTCGCACAGTTGGACAAACTGGTGACCATCAATTCGGCCATGGAGGTCGACCTCACCGGGCAGGTGAACGCCGAACAAAGCGGTTCGGCCTATCTCGGCGGCACCGGCGGCCAGGTCGATTTCGTTCGAGCGGGTGCGCGCTCAGCGGGCGGCCACGCCATCATCGCCCTGCCCGCCACCGCCAAAGGCGGCACGATCAGCCGCATTACCGCCGACCTGACCGGGCCGGTCACCACCGCGCGCAGCGATGTGGATGTGATCGTCACCGAATTCGGTGCGGCCGAACTCGAGGGCCGCACACTGGCCGAACGCACCCGTCGGCTGATCGCCATCGCGCATCCCGATTTTCAGGAAGAACTGGCCCGGGCGGCCCACACCATTCAGCGGAGAGGTTTCTGATGAGCGACGCGGTACTGTTCGACGCCCGCGCCGACGGCATCGCCGTCATCACCCTGAACCGACCGGAGACGCGCAATTGCCTGGCCGAGGACGTTCGCGAAGGTCTGTACGCCGCATGGGATCGCTTCGAGCGGGATCCGGCATTGCGTATCGCCATTCTCACCGGCGCGGGCGACAAGGCATTCTGCGCGGGCGGCGATCTCAAGGAAATGGTGGAAACCGGTATGCGCGTACCACCGCGCGAGATGTTCCCGCTGCCCTACGACACCATCGAATTGTCGAAACCCACCATCGCCGCGGTCAACGGCGTCGCATTCGCCGGCGGCTGGATGCTCGCCCAGGCCTGCGATCTGTGCGTGGCAGGCACCACCGCGAAATTCGCGATAACGGAGGTCAAGGTGGGCCGCAGCGCACCGTGGGCCGCACCCCTGATACATATGATCCCGCAGCGAATCATGATGGAAATCCTGCTCACCGGCAAACCGATCACCGCCCAGCGCGCCTATGAGATCGGCCTGGTCAACCGGCTAGCCGAGCCGGCCGAATTGATGGAAACCGCCCTCGATCTGGCCGGTGAGATTCTCGACGGCGCCCCGCTCTCAGTCCGTACCGCGCGCGAAACAGTCATGATCGCGACCGAGATGGGCCGCTCGGCCGCCCTGAAAGCCGCCAGACACGCTTCCGAACTTTGCTACAACAGCGAGGACGCGCAGGAAGGTCCCCGCGCGTTCGCCGAAAAGCGTGCCCCGCAATGGCGCGGACGGTGATCCGAAGCGCAGCGTGTCAGGGACGGCTGCCGTCGGGTGGGAGATGTTCGGGGACCCAGTCGGGAGCCCGCTTCTCCATGAAGGCTCGCATGCCCTCGCGCGGTTCCGGTGACTGCTGCAGTTCCATGAACATGGTCTGGTAGTCGATGAAACCGTAGCGCTCGTTGAGCATGCGTTTGACGTGCGCGCGGGCCGTCGGGGCGGTCTGCAGGATTTCGGTGACCGCGGTGACCGCGGCGGCCCGGAGTTCATCGTGCGGGACGACCCGGGTGATGACGCCCAGTCGCTGGGCTTCGGCGGCATCGAAGCGGCGGGCCGACAGCAGCAGGTCGCGGGCCACGGCGATGCCGACGTGAGCGGGCAGCACGGCAGCATAGGTGGCATCGGGGATGCCGCGCAGCAGCTCCGGCACCCGGAAGGTGGCCCGATCACTGGCCACGGCGATATCGGCCAACATCGCGATCAACAGTCCGCCCGCCTGGCAGATGCCGTTGACCGCGGCCACTACCGGCGCGCGGCTGTCACGAATCGCGAGGAACGGCAACGTGTCCTGGCCGCCGAGACCGGGCGGCAGCGCATCGCCGGGTTCGGAGCGACGGCCGAGGTCACCACCCGGGGCGAAGACATCACCGGTGCCGGTGATGATCAGCGCGGCCAGGTCGGGATCGGTGTTGACCAGAGCTACCGCCCGCTTGATCCCGAAGTACATCGCCGGTGTCAAAGCGTTGCGCGCCGCCGGACGATCGATGACGCACCAGCCGATGACACCGTCGCGTTCGAACCGCAGCCCAGCCGCACCCAGATCGTCGGTCACTCCGTATTCCTCTCCTGCCGCGACGCGGCGGCGCATATCCCTCTCCGAATCGGAGATTATCACTCTCGGAGAGAGTGGCGGCTAAGAGCCGTTCAGGTAGGCCAATACCGCCAGCACTCTGCGGTGGCCGCTGTCGGAAGGTGGCAGATCCAGTTTCAGGAAGACATTGCCGATGTGCTTGCTCACCACGCGTTCACTGACGAACAGAGTTTTCGCGATGGTCGTGTTGTCGTGTCCCTCGGCCATCAGCGCGAGGACCTCGCGCTCGCGCGGGGTCAGGGTGTCCAGTGGCGAATCCCGTCGGCGGGTGAGCAATTCGGTCACCACCTCCGGATCCAGGGCGGTGCCGCCGGCGGCGACGCGCTCCAGGGCGTCCAGGAATTCGTCGACCCGGCCCACTCGATCCTTCAGCAGATAGCCGACGCCGCTCGCACCGCCGCCGAGCAATTCGGTGGCATAGGACTGCTCGACGTACTGCGAGAGCACCAGCACCGGCAGGCCCGGAATCTCTTTGCGCGCTTCGAGTGCGGCGCGCAGACCTTCGTCGCGGAAACCAGGGGGCATCCGCACATCGAGCACCGCCGCATCCGGCCGCTTCGCCAAAAGCATTGGCAGCACTTCGGGTCCGGTGCCGGCGACCGCGACGACGTCATGTCCGGCAGAGGTCAGCAGTAGGACAAGTCCTTCCCGCAGTAGGGCATTGTCCTCGGCGATTACCACACGCACGGTAGCTCCGCTTCGATAGTGGTCGGGCCCCCGACGGGGCTGGTCACGGTGAGGGTGCCATCGAGTGCGGCGACCCGGCGGTACATGCCGAGCAGTCCGGATCCGCCGGTGCGCGGATCGAGCCCGGCCTGCGGGATCCGCGCGCCGCCCTGCCCATCATCGCGCACCACGACCCGCAAACCCTGTGCGGAACGCATGACCAGGACCTCGGCACCATCGGCGCCACTGTGTTTCAACGCATTCGTCAATGCCTCTGCGACAACGAAATACGCGGCGGCCTCGACCGCGGCGGGAGCCCGCGGCCCGGCCTCGACACTGTCGGCGTCGACGAAGACGGCGAGTCCGCTGCTCGCGGCGAGCGCCCGCACGGCACCGGCCAATCCGCGGTCGGTGAGGATCGGCGGGTGGATCCCGCGCACGACGTGGCGCAGTTCGGTCAGCGCGTGCTCGGCTTGTTCCTGCGCGTCGTCCAGCAGCGCGCGGGCGGCCTTCGGATCCGAATCGTAAACCCGCCTGGCCAAACCGATCCGCATCGACAGCGCGACGAGTCGGGCCTGCGTGCCATCGTGCAGATCGCGTTCGATCCGGCGCAGTTCGGCGGCATGCTCGGCGATCGCGCCTGCCCGGGTCTGGGTCAGCTCCTCGACGCGCTCGACCAGCAGCGCCTTCGGCGTCGGCTTCAGCAGCGCTTCGGACCAGGTGGCGTCCAGGTCGGCCAAGCGGCCGATCAGCGGGAGTACCAACGCCTTTCGGCCGAGCAGCCCGCACCACACACCGTCGACGGGCACACCGATCACCCATAACGGCACTGCCAGGTACCCCAGCGCACCGTAGAGGTAGTACGCCAGCATCCAGCGCAGGTCGGCATAGGTGCTCGGATCGCGCACCACCCCGCGCAGGCTCTGCCGCAGCGGTCCATCGATCCGCAGATACCGCTCGGGGATCGTCCGGCCCGTCCATTCCGCCACATTGCGCCGCTTGGTACCCGCGAGTTGGCGCATCAGCATCGTCGTCGTCGGCACCATTCCGATCCCGACGACGACCAGCGCGCCCGCCACGCTCAGCAAGATCAGCGAGATGAACAGGTAGGCGCCGAATGCCAGCGCCGCCGCCCCGGCCAACTGCCGAGTGGCCTTCGCCGCCCGTCGCACTGTCTCCCACATAACGCTCAGCGTATGCGGCCGCCTACCCCCGCGGAGGTGACGCGTCACCCCTGTCGTGGTGTACCCAGCTACACCATCGATTCGGGACGGCACTCCCTCGTCGCAGCAGGTCGGAGACGGAATCGTAGGTCTCAGCAAATCACGCCCCCCGATCCGAGAGGCCGACCTGATGAAGTCGCTGCTGAGTTCCAGCCCCGCGCTCTGGTTCCTGTTCCTGTTCAACCTCGCCGTCGCCGTGGCCGTCGGCTTCGAAGCGGTCGCCGACAGCCTCGGCCTCAGTGGCATCCAGCAGATCGTGACATGTGCCGGCATGGGTTTCGTCTCGCTGGGGGCCGGCTCGACGCTGCTGCGCCGCCGCCTGCAGACCGCCTGACCACTACCCAGCGCTCCAACCACGAAAGCGAGTCACCCCATGGACACTCCAGCCAGCGTATTGGTCGTCGGCGCCTCCGCCGCCGGACTCTCCACCGCGCAAGCCCTGCGACGCAACGGATATCAGGGCGGCATCACCGTCCTCGGCGCCGAATCCGAACTCCCCTACGACCGGCCGCCGCTGTCCAAGCAGATCCTGGCAGGCACCTGGGAGCCCGAGCGGGCCCAGCTGCGCCCCGCCGCGCACCTGTCCGACCTGAATATCGACTTCATCCTCGGTGATCCCGCGGTCGCACTCGACGCCGAATCCCGCACCGTGCACGCCGAATCCGGGCTAGCCGTGCAAGCGGACGCGATCGTGATCGCCACGGGAGTGCGGCCCCGCACCCTCTTCGGTGCGACCGCGAGTGCGGGCGTGCACGTCCTGCGCACGCTGGAAGAGGCGCTCGCCCTGCGTGCAGACCTGTTGACGGCCACCCGCCTGGTAGTCGTCGGAGAAGGCGTGCTCGGATCCGAAATCGCCGCCACCGCGCGGAAATTGGGGCTGGACGTCACTATCGTCGGCCCGCTGTCGGCGCCGATGGCCGGCCAGCTCGGCCCGCGCGTGGCGAGCCTGCTCGGTGACCTGCACACCGAAAACGGCGTCAACCTGCGTCTCGGGACCGGAGTCAGCGAACTCGTCCGCAATGCGGGACGTGTCGCGGGCGTGCGGCTCGATACCGGCGAGGAACTCCCGGCCGACCTCGTCGTGGTCGCGGTCGGCGCTACCCCGGCCACCGAATGGCTGGACGGTAGCGGACTCACCCTCGACAACGGTGTGGTCTGCGATGCCAATTGCCGTGCGGCCGAAGGCATCTACGCCGTCGGCGATGTCGCCCGCTGGCACCACGACCACGTCGGCGCCCTGGTCCGCCTGGAGAACCGCACCAACGCCACCGAGCAGGCGGCCGCGGTGGCGGCCAACATCCTCGGCGCCGAGCAGCCCTACACCCCGATTTCCTACTTCTGGACCGATCAGTTCGACGCCAAGATCCAGGTCCACGGCACGCTCCCCGCCGGGGCCGAGGTGGAGATCGTGGAGGGCTCCACCGACGAGCGCAGGTTCGTCGCCCGATACCGCGCCGACGGCCGGGTCACCGGCGTCGTCGGCTGGAACATGCCCAAACAGACCCGGCTGCGCCGCCAGGACGTCGTCGACGCCCAGTCGGTCACCGTACCGGCGCACTGACACCCACCAGCCATTTCCCAGAACACCTAGGAGGACATCATGAAAGTTTTCATCGACGAGGACAAATGCGTCGCCTGCGGCCAATGCGTTGCCGAGGCCCCCGACGTCTTCGACCAGCGCGACGAGGACGGCATCGTCATCCTGCTCGACGCGAACCCGCCCGCGGACCAGGACGACGCCGTTCGAGATGCCGCAGGTGTCTGCCCGGCACTGGTCATCACCTTCCAGGAATAACGAACCCGCGAAAGGAAAGCCCATGTCCGAGTCCACCATCACCACGGACCTGCCCGAATTCCCGAATCCCCGAGCCGCGGGCTGCCCGTTCGCGCCGCCGCCGCGGCAGCGGGCACAGCTGCCCGAGAGCCCGGTATCGAAGGTGCGGATCTGGGACGGCAGCACCCAGTGGCTGGTCACCGGCCACGCCGAGCAGCGGATCGTGCTGTCGGACCCACGGGTCAGCGCCGACGAGCGCCAACCCGGATTTCCGCACCAGAACCTCGGCATGGCCGAAACCGTCGACCACCGGCCGTTGACCATCTTCAACTCCGACGCCCCCGAGCACAGCCGGTTCCGCCGGTTGATGACCCCGCCCTTCACCGTCAAACGCGTCGAGGCGCTGCGACCGGTCATCCAGCAGATCACCGACGACCTGATCGACGAGATGCTCGCCGGACCGAAACCGACCGACCTGGTCACCGCGCTGGCCCTGCCGCTGCCGTCGCTGATGATCTGCGAACTGCTCGGTGTCCCCTACTCCGACAAGGAGTTCTTCCATCGGCATGCGACCGTCTCCGTCGACCGCAATGCCACTCCGGAGGAGAACGCGCGATCCAGCGCGGAAATCCTGGAGTACCTGGCCGGTCTGATCACGGCGCGGCTGGACTCCCCCGGCGATGGCTGGGTCTCCGATCTCGCCGAGCGCGTGAACGCCGGTGATGTCACCGTGCACGAGGCCGCCCAGATGGGCGTGGTGCTGCTCATCGCCGGACATGAGACGAGCGCGAATATGATCGGGCTCGGAACCCTTGCGCTGCTGCAGAATCCGGACCAGCTCGCGATTTTCCGTGACAGCGACGACCCGAAGGTCATCGCCGGCGGCGTCGAGGAGATGCTGCGCTATCTGTCCATCGCCCAGCACGGGCTGCGCCGGATCGCGCTCGAGGACATCGAGGTCGGTGGCGAGGTGATCCGCGCCGGCGACGGCATCATCACGCCGCTGCCGATCGCCAACTGGGATCCGCGGGCCTTCCCCGAACCCGACCGCCTCGACCTGCACCGGCCGGCCCGTCAGCACCACGCCTTCGGCTTCGGCATCCACCAGTGCGTCGGCCAGCAACTGGCCAGGGTGGAACTCCAGATCGTCTACGGCACCCTCTACCGCCGCATCCCCACCCTCGAACTGGCCACCACCATCGACCGGATCGAGTTCAAGGAGGACTACTTCGCCTACGGCGTCCACGAACTCCCCGTCACCTGGTAACCAGCACACATTCCCCCAAGGATCGGGAACGACCGCGTTCCCGACCCAACGAAAGGTAACGATCATGACAAACGAACTGACCGGCAAGGTCGCCATCATCACCGGTGGCGCGGCGGGAATCGGCCGCACCGCAGTGGACGCCTTCGTGGCAGAGGGCGCCCGCGTGATCATCGCGGACATCAATGCCGAACTCGGTGCGGCCGTGGCCGCGGAGTACGGACCGGAGGTCGCGTTCAAGGAGACCGACGTCGCGAATTCGGATCAGGTCCGCGATCTGGTCGACTTCACGGTGGCGCATTTCGGCGGGCTGGACATCATGTTCAACAACGCCGGCATCCCCACCACCATGTATTCCAGCCTGCTCGACGATCCGCTGGCGGATTTCCACCGGCTGATGGGCGTCGATCTGCTCGGCGTCATGCTCGGAACCCAGCACGCGGCGCGGCATATGGCCGAACACGGTGGCGGGTCGATCATCAACACCACCTCGATCGGCGGCATCCGAGCCGGTCGTGGTCAGGTGGTCTACCGCGCGGCGAAGGCGGGCGTCAATCACTTCACCAAATGCGCCGCCATCGACCTGGCCGCATACGGTATCCGCGTCAACAGCATCGCTCCGGGCGCGATCCCCACGGCCATCCTGGGCAGCACCATGGGCGACCTGGACGACACCGAGGCGGCCGTCCGCGAGCTGCGCGAGGTCATCAAGTCCATTCGCCCGCTGCGGCGCGACGGCACCGCCACTGATATCGCCGAGGCGGCCGTCTTCTTCGCCGGCGATCGTTCCGCCTACATCACCGGCACCGTGCTGCCGGTCGACGGCGGCATCGTCGCCGGCCACGCGATGGACTCCTTCGCCGAGATCAAGGAGGCACACGCCCCGGCCCTGTCGGCATGACCGACCATGCGACGGCGCCGGCGCGCCATGACAAACGACGACCCCACTGCCCAGCTGTCGGCAGTGGGGTCTCGGCATTTCACCGCCCGCGCACTGCCGACTATTGATTCGGAATGGGCGCATCGCGGCTCTCGCTCTTGACACGGATGGAATGTTCACGTTAACAATGTGAGCGTTAACACCGATGAGGGAGCAGTGCATGCGGGACAAGTACGTCATCGGCGTCGACTTCGGCACCTTGTCCGGGCGTGCCTTGGTGGTCCGGGTCTGCGATGGTGCGGCGGTCGGTAGTGCGGTCACCGATTACCGGCACGGCGTGATCGACCAAACGTTGCCCGCGACCGGGGCGGCACTGCCGCCGGACTGGGCACTACAGGATCCCCAGGACTATCTCGACATAGTGCGGACCGCGGTCCCCGCCGCCCTGACCGACGCCGGGATCGATCCGGCCGATGTCATCGGCATCGCCACCGATTTCACCGCGTGCACGGTGCTCCCGGCCCGCGCCGACGGCACCCCGCTGTGCCGATTGCCGGAGTACACGGGGCGACCGCACGCGTATCCGAAACTGTGGAAGCATCACGCCGCGCAACCACAGGCCGATCGCATCAATGCCCTTGCCCACGAACGCGCAGAGCCGTGGATCGGGCGCTACGGCGGCAAGATCTCCGCGGAATGGGAGTTCGCGAAGGGGCTGCAGCTGCTCGAGGAGGATCCGGAGCTCTACGCCCGCGCGGACCGCTTCATCGAGGCGGCCGACTGGATCGTCTGGCAGCTGTGCGGTGTGGAAACCCGCAATGTCTGTACCGCGGGGTACAAGGGCATCCACCAGGACGGGGCGTGGCCGAGTACGGAGTACCTCGCGGCCCTGCACCCGGGCTTTGCCGGATTCGCCGCCGGCAAGCTCGCTCACCCGCTGTCCCCGCTCGGTGGCCGTGCCGGCGGTCTCACCGAGCGGGCGGCGACGTGGACGGGACTTCGTGCCGGTATCGCGGTCGCGGTCGGCAATGTCGACGCGCATGTGACCGCACCGGCCGCCAAATCCGTCGGCGACGGCCAGATGCTCGCGGTCATGGGCACCTCCACCTGCCATGTGATGAACAGTGATCACCTGGCCGAGGTGCCCGGTATGTGCGGGGTCGTCGCCGACGGAATCGTTTCCGGCAGTTGGGGTTACGAGGCCGGACAGAACGGCGTCGGCGATATCTTCGGCTGGTTCGTCGATTCGTCGCTGCCGCGGCGCTATCAGGAAGCCGCCGACGCCCGCGGGATCAGCGCCCATGCGTACCTGACCGAGTTGGCGCGGCGACAGCGGGTCGGCGAGCACGGCCTGGTCGCATTGGATTGGCACAACGGCAATCGGTCGGTGCTGGTCGACGCCGAACTGTCCGGCATGGTCCTCGGTCTCACCCTGGCGACCACGCCCGAGGACATCTACCGGGCGCTGCTGGAGGCGACCGCGTTCGGAACACGCACCATCGTCGAATCCTTCGAATCGGCCGGCGTGCCGGTTCGTGAGCTCACCGTGGCCGGTGGCCTGCTGAAGAACCCGCTGTTGATGCAGATCTACGCCGATGTCACGCGACTGCCGCTCTCGCTGATCGACTCCGATCAGGGCCCCGCGCTCGGATCCGCGATCCACGCGGCCGTCGCCGCCGGCGCCTATCCCGATGTGCGCGCCGCCGCCGCGGCGATGGGGCGGGTACGACCGGCCGCCTATCTGCCCGATCCCGAACGTGCCGCCGCCTACGACGCCCTCTACGCCGAATACCGGCGCCTACACGACCATTTCGGCCGCGGCGGCAATGACGTGCTGCATCGACTGCGCCGCATCCGGAACACCGCGAGAAAAGAGGTCGCCCCCGCATGAATTCGACCGATTCGGCCATCGCCGAACTGCGCACGCACCTGGTCGATTTGCACCGGGAGCTCGTCCGCTGGGGACTCGTGGTGTGGACCGCGGGCAATGTCTCGGCGCGCGTGCCCGGCGCGGACCTGCTGGTCATCAAACCGAGCGGGGTGTCCTACGACGATCTGACGCCCGCGTCCATGGTGGTCTGCGATCTCGAAGGCAAGCTCGTCGACGGTGCGCTGTCACCGTCCAGCGATACCGCCGCGCACGCCTACATCTATCGCGCCATGCCACACGTCGGCGGTGTGGTGCACACCCATTCCACCTACGCCTGCGCGTGGGCGGCACGCGCCGAACCGATTCCCTGTGCGTTGACCGCGATGGCCGATGAATTCGGCGGGGAGATCCCCGTCGGCCCCTTCGCCCTCATCGGCGATGACGATATCGGAAAGGGCGTTGTCGCAACGCTTTCCGGCCATCGCTCGCCCGCGGTGCTGATGAAGAACCATGGCGTGTTCACCATCGGCGAGGACGCCAAATCCGCGGTGAAGGCCGCCGTCATGTGCGAGGACGTGGCCCGCACCGTCCACATCGCCCGCCAACTCGGCGAACCCGTGCCCCTCCCGCAGTCCGCGGTGGACCGCCTGCACGACCGCTACCAGAACGTGTACGGCCAGCGCTGAAGACCAGCCACCGAAGAAGGAGTCGACCCCTCGATGACACATCCGAAACCGCGCATCGGCCTGCTCGGGATCATGCAGGCGCTCTACGACGACATGATCCCCGGTATCACCGACCGACAGTCCGGCTACGCGAAGGATATCGCCGACCAGCTCTCCGATATCGCCGAGTGGACGGTCGGCCGCCCAGTGAAGGACCGCGCCGACGCCGAGGCGGTAATGCGCGAATTCGTCAACGCCGATCTCGACGGTGTCATGGTCGTCATGCTCACCTACGGCCCGGCGATGCGGGTCGCGCGGCTGTTCAACGAGAACCGACTTCCGGTGCTGCTGGCCAATATTCAACCCGACCCGACGGTGACGCCCGCCTGGGATATGGCCGATATGACCTACAACCAGGGCATCCACGGCGCGCAGGACACCGCCAATGCCATGGTCCGCGCCGACCGCCCGTTCGCCGTCATCACCGATGACTGGCGCAGCGCGGAATTCGCGGTGCGCGTCGATCGTTGGGCACGCGCCGCCCGCGCGGTCACGGCGTGGCGGCAGTTGAAGGTGGGCGTATTCGGTTACGCCATGAACGATATGGGTGATATCCGGGTCGATGAGAACGCGCTGTTGCGCACGCTCGGCCCGGAGATCAGTTTCGTCGCGCCCGGCGACCTCTATCGCGGCTCCCAGCAGGTGGCCGCCGATCAGGTCACCGCGCTGATCGATTGGGAGAACGAGCATTTCGAGATCGATCCGGAATTGACCGCCGAGCAGCGCGACGACCACGTGCGCATGCAGCTCGCCATCGAAGAGATCCTGCTCGACCGCGGCTACCGGGCCTACTCGACGCATTTCGACGCGATCGGTGAGGACGGCCGGTTCAAACGACTTCCGCTGGCCGCAGCCTCCAGCCTGATGGCAAAGGGGTACGGCTACGGGGCCGAGGGCGACGCAATGGCCGCCGCCATGGTCTACGCCGGGCACCAACTCATCGGCGAGGGCCATTTCACCGAGATGTACGCGATGGACTTTCCATCGGACTCGATTCTGATGAGTCATATGGGCGAAGGGAATTGGCAGATCGCCCGCACCGACGAACCGGTGCGGCTGATCCGCCGCGAACTCGGCATCGGCAAACTCGACGCGCCGCCGACCTTCCTGTTCCGCTACCAACCCGGCCCGGCCACCCTGGCCTGTTTGGTGTCGCTGGGCGGTGAGCGGTTCCGGCTGGTCGTCGCCGAGGGCACGGTGCTCGACAGTCCCCCGCTGCCCGCGCTGGAGATGCCGTACGGACAGTTCCGACCGGTCAGCGGCGTGCGCGCCTGCATGGAGGGCTGGCTCGCGAACGGCGGCCCGCATCACCAAGTCATGAATATCGGTCATCACGCCGCTGACTGGCAGGTCTTCTGCCAACTCGCCGGCATCGAGTTCGTCCAGGTCTAGCTAGGAGTAGTGCACCATGACCACTTTGAATCGACGCGGATTCCTTGCCGGCGCCACCGCCGCGGCCGCAGTGCTGGCCGCGGCCGCGTGTTCGGTCGAGAGCAGCGACAGCACAACCAAGGGCGCGGGCGGCAAGATCGGTATCGCGATGCCGACCAAGTCGTCCGAACGCTGGGTGGCCGACGGCAACAATATCGTCAACCAGTTCAAGGATCTCGGCTATGAGACGGATCTGCAGTACGCCGAGGATGTGATCGAGACCCAGGTCGCCCAGATCGAGAATATGATCACCCGGGGCGCGAAGGCACTGGTGATCGCCGCGATCGACAACAAGTCGCTCACCGGTGTATTGCAGCAGGCCAAAGCGAACAAGATCGCGGTGATCTCCTACGACCGGCTGATCCGCGACACCGCGAATGTGGACTACTACGCGACCTTCGACAACTTCAAAGTCGGTGTGCTGCAGGCGAACTACATCGAGGACAAGCTGGGGCTGAAGGAGGGCAAGGGTCCGTTCAACATCGAACTGTTCGCCGGTTCGCCCGATGACAACAACACCTACTACTTCTTCAACGGCGCGATGTCGGTCATCAAGCCCTATCTCGACACCGGCAAGCTGGTGGTCCGCTCCGGGCAGACGGCCATCGACCAGGTGACCACGCTGCGCTGGGACGGCGCCACCGCGCAGTCCCGGATGGAAAATCTGTTGAGCGCCAACTACTCCAACGCCAACCTCGACGCCGTGCTCTCGCCCTACGACGGTCTCAGCATCGGCATCATTTCCGCCGTCAAGGCGGTCGGCTACGGCAAGGGCGAGAAGAAGATGCCGATCGTCACCGGCCAGGACGCGGAGAAAGCCTCGGTCAAGTCGATCATCGCGGGCGAACAGACCATGACCGTATTCAAGGACACCCGCGAACTCGCCAAGCGCGCCGTGCAGATGACCAATGCGATTCTGACCGGCGGCGCACCGGAGACCAATGACACCACCTCCTACGACAACGGCGCGAAGAAGGTGCCCGCGTATCTGCTGCAACCGGTGTCGGTCGACAAGGGCAACTACAAGCAAGCGCTGATCGATACCGGCTACTACACCGAACGCGACTTCGCCTGATGCCCATGGCGCAGCACACTCTCGAAATGCGCGGGATCACCATGGAATTCCCGGGCGTCAAGGCGCTCGACGAGGTCGACTTCGAAGTGGCGCGCGGTGAGATCCACGCGCTCATCGGCGAGAACGGCGCCGGGAAATCCACGTTGATGAAGGTGCTCAGCGGAGTGTATCCGCACGGGGCCTACAGCGGCCGGATCGTCATGGACGGCACCGAGATGACGTTCAAGGATGTGCGCGGCAGCGAATCCGCCGGTATCGCCATCATCCATCAGGAGCTGGCACTGGTGGCGCCGCTGTCGATCGCCGAGAACATCTTCCTCGGCAACGAACGCGGCCGTACCTGGAATGTCGACTGGCAGGAGACCAACCGCCAGGCGATGGCGCTGATGCGGCAGGTCGGACTGGTCGAGGATCCGGAGACACTGGTCTCGACCATCGGCGTCGGCAAGCAGCAACTCGTCGAGATCGCCAAGGCGCTGGCCAAGAAGGTGCGGCTGCTGATCCTGGACGAGCCGACCGCGGCGCTCAACGAGACCGACAGCGCGAGTCTGCTCGCGCTGCTGAAAGAGCTTCGCGCGCAGGGCATCACCTCGATCCTGATCTCGCACAAGCTCAATGAGGTACTGGCGGTGGCCGATTCGATCACCATCCTGCGCGATGGCAAGACGATCGAGACGCTGGACGCCGGCGCGGTCGAGGTCACCGAGGATCGCATCATCAAGGGCATGGTGGGCCGCGATCTCGACCACCGGTACCCGCCGCGGGAGAATCCGCGGATCGGTGAGGTGTTCTTCGAGATCGCGGACTGGAATGTCGACCATCCCACCATCGCCGACCGCCAGGTGGTCCGGAATGCGACGCTGACCGTGCGACGCGGCGAAATCGTCGGTCTTGCCGGGCTGATGGGGGCCGGGCGCACCGAACTGGCGATGAGCGTATTCGGCCGCTCCTACGGCCGCAATATTCGCGGAACCGTGTGCAAAGACGGTACCGCACTGCGGCTTTCCGCCGTCCACGACGCGATCGAGGCCGGTATCGCCTACGTCTCGGAGGATCGCAAACAGTACGGGTTGATCCTCGATGAGGACATCCGCCGGAATATGACCCTCGCCAACCTCGGTGCGGTATCGCGCCGCGGCATCGTCGATACGCATCGGGAAGTCGTCGCGGCCGATCGGCTGCGGACCCGCCTGACGGTGAAGGCGCCCACGGTGTTCCAGAAGGTCGGCAACCTCTCCGGCGGCAATCAGCAGAAGGTCGTACTCGGCAAGTGGATCTTCACCGAACCGGATCTGCTGATTCTCGACGAGCCGACCCGCGGCATCGATGTCGGCGCGAAGTACGAGATCTACCTGATCATTCACCAGCTCGCTGCGGAAGGTAAAGGCGTGCTGGTCATCTCCTCGGAGCTGCCGGAGCTACTCGGCCTGTGCGACCGCGTCTACGCGATGAGCCAGGGCCGGATCACCGGCGAGTTGCCGAAACACGAAGCGACACAGGAGGCTGTCATGAGGCTCATGACCCGACGCATCGACGCGGCCGAGGCGGTGCCCGAATGACCCTGCTGGACAAGCTCGAAGACGGCGACGAGACCGCCGATCAGATCATCGCCAAGGCCGCCGAACAACAGCCGGGCGGCGTGGTCGCGGCGCTGCGCCGAGGCCTGCGCGGCAATGTGCGCCAGTACGGCATGGTGGTGGCGCTGATCGCGATCACCCTGCTGTTCCAAATCCTCACGACCGCGCAGCTTTCCGATGGCGTCAGCCTGCTGACCCCGCTGAACGTTACCAATGTGATCCTGCAGAACGGCTACATCCTCGTGCTGGCGGTCGGGATGATGCTGGTGATCATCAACGGCCACATCGACCTATCCGTGGGCTCGGTGTGCGCCTTCGTCGGCGCGCTCACCGGTATCGCGATCGTGCACTGGCACTGGCCCTGGCCGGTCGTCGTGGTGGCCGCGCTGGCCGTGGGGGCGGTCATCGGTGCGTGGCAAGGATATTGGATCGCCTATGTGCGGATCCCCGCCTTCATCGTGACTCTGGGCGGCATGCTGCTGTTCCGAGGTCTGGCGCAGCTGGTGCTGCAGGGTCAGTCGCTCGGCCCGTTCCCGGCGGGCTTCGTCAATATCGCGGGTGGCTATCTGCCGAACTGGTTGCCGCTCAAAGCCGTTCAATTCGCGGGGTTCAACGGGATCTCGGTCCGGCTGCGGGTCGGCGAGTTGCACGGACTGACGCTGCTGCTCGGTGTGCTCGCGGTCGCGGCACTGGTATGGGCGCAGGCACGGCTGCGTCAGCGCCGCCGCTCCTACGGCCTGCCCGCCGGACCTCGAGCGCTGTTCCTCGCGAAGATGGTCGCGTTGGGCGCGGTCATCCTCGCGTTCAGCTTCGTCTTGGCCTCCTACAACGGACTTCCGATCATCGGACTGATCCTCGTCGTCCTGATCGTGGCCTACTCCTTCGTCATGAACCGGTCGGTCATCGGGCGGCGGATCTACGCGGTCGGCGGCAACGAGAAGGCCGCACAGCTGTCCGGGGTGAACACCAAGGCGAACACCTTCTGGGTGTTCGTGAACATGGGCGTGCTGGCGGCGCTGGCGGGTGTCATCTTCGCGGCCCGGCTCGGTGCGGCGACGCCGAAAGCCGGCCAGAACTTCGAATTGGACGCGATCGCAGCGGCATTCGTCGGTGGTGCCTCCGCCAGCGGCGGTATCGGCACCGTCGTCGGCGCCATCGTGGGCGCGCTGGTCATGGGCGTGATGAACAACGGCATGTCGATGCTCGGAGTCGGCAGCGACTGGCAGTTGGTGATCAAGGGCCTCGTGCTGCTGGCCGCGGTGGCATTCGACGTCTACAACAAGCGGCGAACGGCCGCCTAGCCCCTCAGCGTTGAGCCGGTGGCGCCGAACTCTCGCGTAGCACGAGGGTCGGCACCACCGGCGGCGGCGCGGGTTCGTGGTTCGCGCCGTCGGCTTCCAGCAGCCGCAGCAGGGTCCGCATGCTGCGCCGCCCCACCTCGTCGAAGTCCTGACGGACGGTGGTCAACGGCGGTGACAGGTAGGCGGCCTCGGGAATGTCGTCGAAGCCGACGACCGAGACGTCGGCGGGCACTCGGATGCCGCGTTCGGCGAAGGCGCGCAGTAGCCCGAGCGCCATCTGGTCATTGGCCGCGAATACCGCGGTCACGTCCGGTTGCGCGGCGAGTACGAGACCCGCCTCGTAGCCCGAGCGCGCACTCCAGTCGCCGCCGATGATGGGCGGAACGGATGCGTCCACGGCGTGCAGGGTTTCCCGCCAGCCCTGCATACGATCGCGCGCCTCCAGCCAGTCGTTCGGTCCCGCGATATGCCATACCGTCCGGTGACCGAGGTCGAGTAGATGCCGGACCGCCAGGCGTGCGCCCTCGATCTGGTCCACCGAGGCCGACGGCAAGCCGATGTCCTGTCCGGCCTCGACGGCCACGGCGACCAATCGGTCGGGCAGATCGCGCAGGGCTCCCGCGGTGGCCAGCTGCGGTGCGATGATGACGATCCCGTCGACCCCCTGGTCGACGAGCGTGTTCGTAGCCGCCAGCACACCGGCACGGTCGACCTGCTCCATGGTGACGATGCTGACACCGTAACCGGCGGCGCGCGCGGCCCTTTCGATACCGAGCAGCATCGACGCCGGCCCGTACAGCACCGTGTCGAAGGAAACCACGCCGAGCACCTTCGACCGCCTGCTGACCAGGCCCCGCGCCATCGCGTTCGGCCGATAGCCGAGCTCGTCCACGGCCCGCAGTACCCGCTCCCGAGTCGCCGGGCGCACATTCGGGCTGCCGTTGAGCACCCGCGACACGGTCTGATGCGATACACCGGCCAGCTTGGCGACATCGAACATCACCGCCGGACGCGATTCGGCGGACCGAACCGCCGTGGCCGCGTCCTTGGGAGCTTGCAGGTCCCGTTCCGTCACCTACCCCGCCTTCCGCGCCGTTGTGTCACCTCGATACAACCATGCTCATGTTAGCGCTCACGCATCGGGTGGCCGTGCTCGCGCGACCTTCCCGAACTGCGGCTACAAGGATGGATACGGTGATGTCACCGGTCAGATTACGACCGGACGCGGATGTTGACGAGAGAAATGTGAGCGTTCACACTAATCGAAGTGGATGCGTTGGATGGTGCCCATGACCGCCAGCGCGATCAAAGCCAGCACACCGTGGGCGGCGACGAACCAGAGCGCGGTATCGAAGGAACCGGTCGCCTCGACCAGATAGCCGATCACGATCGGGGTGACGATACCGGCGATATTGCCGCACGCGTTCATCGTGGCCCCCACAAAACTCATCGCCTGCGGCGGCGCGATATCGGTAGTGATCGCCCACCCCAGCGAACCCACACCCTTACCCAGAAACGCCACGACCATGATCACCACGATCACCGTGGTGCTGTCACTGAAATTCGACAACGCGATCGCGATCGTCAACACCATCCCCACCGCCGCCGGGATCTTACGTGCCACGGTCAACGATCCACCACGACGCAAGATCGCATCCGAGACGACCCCACCACCCAGACCACCCACGAACCCCGCCAACGCCGGCAGCGCGGCGATGAAACCGACATCGACCAACGACAGGCCGCGGCCCTTGTTCAGGTAGACCGGGAACCAGGTGATGAAAAAATAGGTCAACGCGTTCACCGCATACTGGAACAGATACACCCCCCACAACGGCCGAGTCGAAAAAATCCGCGCCAGAGTGCGCCGATTGAGCGGGGCACGCTCGGCCTGCACGGTCCCGCGCTCGTCCAAATCGACCAATGCGCCGCTGGCGCGGATCGACTCCAACTCCTCTGGTGTAACGCGTCGGTGTTCACGCGGGGTGTTCATCCACCGCGCCCACAACACCGCCAAACCGAACCCGAGTACACCCAACAGCACGAACACCCAACGCCACCCATAAACATGAGTGACCCACGCCATAATCGGCGCGAACATCACCGTCGCGAAATACTGCGCCGAATTGAACACCGCCGTCGCCCGCCCACGCTCAGCAGTCGGAAACCACATCGTCGCCACCCGCGCATTCGCCGGAAAAGCCGGCGACTCGAACGCACCCAACAACAACCGCAACCCGAACACCAACACCAACGCCACCAACACCGGCACCGTGACCACACCAACCAGACTGATCGCCGCGGTCACCGCAGTCCACAACACCAGACTCGCCGCATACACCCGCCGCGCCCCGAACCGATCCAACAACATCCCACCCGGCAACTGCGCCACCACATACGCCCAACTGAACGCCGAGAAAACGTAGCCCAACTGCACCGAAGTGAACCCCAAACCCTCCTTCACCGCGCTACCAGTAATCGACAAACTACTGCGATCGGCATAATTCACGGTCGTGATGACGAACAACAACCCCAACACCAGATAACGCGTCGGAACACGACGACGACCCGACGGCCGGTCCTCGATTACATCCGGGGTGCCCACAGCGCGCACCGTTTCCCGTTCCAACATCGTCGTCCTCCTATGACCAGCGAGTGTGGTCTGCATCACCCACAACTCGACGTGCAAGGAGGCTAAAGCGCGGAAGCGATACCCGTCGAACACTAATTTGGTATTGAGCGATACCCAAAAAGGCATCAACCCTTGGCTGCGCCCAATTTGTCCGGCCAGAGAAATTCAATATGCCGAGCAGGTATCAGATGATGCCGAACGAATGTTGGACCGGTATCAAAATGGCGGCTTACCTTCAACACATCGAATCGCCCAACAAGGAGGACACCGTCCGTGTCAGGTCTATCCGCGCAGGAACTCGGGCCCGCTCTCGGCCGCGGGTTGCTCTCGTTCCCGGTCACCCATTTCGATGCCGAACTCGCCTTCGACGAGTCCGCATATCGCGATCACATCGGCTGGTTGGCCGAGTACGACGTCGCGGGCCTGTTCGCGGCGGGTGGCACCGGCGAGGGCTTCTCGCTGACATCCGGCGAGATCGACCGGGTGGTGCGGGCGGCGGTCGACGAAACCGCGGGCCGGGTCCCCGTGATCGCGCCCGCGACGGCGGGTACGGCGGTCGCGGTGGAGCAGGCCGAGGCCGCCGAAGCGGCGGGCGCGGATGGCATTCTGCTGCTCCCGCCGTATCTCGTCGAAGCCGCGCCGGAGGGCCTCATCGAGCATGTGGCCGCGGTCTGCGCGGCCACCTCGCTCGGGGTGATCTTCTACAGCCGCGCCAACGCCACCTGTGATGACGTGACCGTGGCCCGGATGGCCGACCGGTGCCCGAACCTGATCGGCTTCAAGGACGGCGTCGGCAATATCGAGACGATGACGCGGATCTACACCCGCCTCGGCGACCGGCTCACCTACATCGGTGGACTACCCACCGCGGAAACCTTCGCCCTGCCCTATGCCGAAATGGGTGTGACCACGTATTCGTCGGCGATCTTCAATTTCGTTCCAGAATTCGCGCTCGACTTCTATACCGCGGTGCGCGCGCGTGACCGGGTGACCGTATACGAACATCTGCGTAATTTCGTCATCCCCTATCTCGCCATCCGCGACCGACGGCCCGGATACGCGGTATCCATCGTCAAAGCGGGTTTGGCCGCAGCCGGGCGCCCCGCGAGTCCGGTGCGTCCCCCGCTGACCGATCTCACCGCGGCCGAACTCGCCGAGCTGACCACGCTCGTCGAGGCCACGGCACTCGCTGAAACCATTGCCTGATTAGGGAGATTCGAATGAACAGCACAACGGATTCGGCGAAACTCGACCGGATTACCGGCGTCAAGATTTCCTCGGTCACCTTGCCGCTGCCCACCGGCATCAGCGACGCCAAGGTGCTCACCGGCCGACAAAAACCGATGACCGAAGTAGCCGTACTCTTCGCCGAGATCACCACCGCCGCCGGACTGCAAGGCATCGGCATCAGCTACTCCAAACGCGCAGGCGGACCCGGCCAATTCGCCCACGCCCGCGAACTCGCACCGGCCCTGCTCGGCGAAGACCCCAGCGACATCGCCAAGATCTGGGACAAACTCATGTGGGCCGGAGCCTCCGTCGGCCGCAGCGGACTATCCGTACAAGCGATCGCCGCCTTCGACGTCGCACTGTGGGATCTGAAGGCCAAGCGCGCCGGACTGCCACTGGCCAAACTACTCGGCGCACACCGCGATTCGGTGCGCTGCTACAACACCTCCGGCGGCTTCCTGCACGCACCGATCGAGGAAGTACTCGACCGGGCGACCGAATCGCTCGACCGTGGCATCGCGGGTATCAAGATCAAGGTCGGCCATCCGGACAACCGCGTCGACCTGGCCCGGGTCACCGCGGTCCGGGAAAAGGTCGGTGACGCCGTGCCGTTGATGATCGACGCCAACCAGCAGTGGGACCGGCCGACGGCGCGACGCATGTGCCGGGCCTTCGACCCGCACGGACTGGTGTGGATCGAAGAACCGCTCGACGCTTACGATTTCGAGGGTCACGCCCAGTTGGCGAACACCTTCGACACCCCGATCGCGACCGGCGAAATGCTCACCAGCGTCGCCGAACACGCCGAACTCATCCGGACCGGTATCGATATCGTGCAGCCGGACGCACCGCGGGTCGGCGGTATCACCCGCTTCCTCGAGATCATGGCGCTGGCCGACCGCAAGAACCTCCAACTGGCACCGCATTTCGTCATGGAGGTGCATGTCCACCTGGCCGCAGCCTATCCACGCGAGCCGTGGGTCGAGCACTTCGAATGGTTCGACCCGCTGTTCAACGAGCGCCTCGAGATCGCCGGCGGCCGCATGCACCTGTCGGCCCGCCCCGGCCTCGGCGTGACCATCAGCGACCAGGCCCGTGCCTGGACCGTCGCCGAACACCACATCGGATCCTGAAGCCGAACCACACCCGCGTCGCCGACACGGAGTAGTGCCGGGGCGCAACCTATCCCGGAAGTTACGGAGACCAGCTGATGTCCCGCATCCTGAACAGCGTATTCGCTGGACTCATCGGCGCCACCGGCCTCATGGCCTGCAGCGCGGATCGACCCGCCGCGGTCGAGACGATGGTGTATGTGTCCAATGCCGATAGTGCGGACATCTCGGTGCTGCGTCTGGACAACAGCACCGGCTCGGTGACCGCGGTGGACCGGGTGGCCGTCGGCGGCAAGGTGATGCCGCTGACGGTCGGCCCGGACCGTCGTTTCCTCTACGCCGCTTTGCGCTCGACGCCGTATTCGGTGGTGGCCCTTGCCATCGACTCGAAGAACGGGCTCGCGAACCCCACCGCACCAGTGGCTCTGGCCGACAATATGGCGTATCTGTCGACCGACCGAACCGGCCGCTTCCTGTTCGCCGCCTCCTACACCGGCGACAAGATCTCGGTGAACCCGATCGACGCGACCGGCCACGTGGTCACGGATCCGATCGACGTCATCGCGACACCGCCACATGCCCATTCGATCATCACCGACCCGTCCAACCGATACGTATTCGCCGCCACGCTCGGCGGGGACACGATCCTGCAGTTCCGATTCGATCCGGCCACCGGAAAGCTCACCCCGAATCAACCCGCCGGCGTCGCGACCAGATCCGGCGCGGGCCCGCGACACCTGCTCTTCCACCCCGGCGGCCAGTTCGTCTACGGCACCAACGAATTGGACGGGACCGTGAACACCTACCGATTCGATGCCGGCACCGGCACACTCACACTCTTGGACTCCACATCTGTACTGCCGTCGGACTTTTCGGGCCCGGCCCCCGCGACCTCCGACCTGCACATCACCCCGGACGGCCGGCTGCTCTACGTCGCCGAGCGAACTTCCAACACGATCGCCGGATTCCGGATAGACGAGGCCACCGGCGCGCTGCGCCTCCTCGGTCATACGCCCACCGAGACCCAGCCCCGCGGCTTCGGTATCGACCCGCGCGGCGAATATCTCATCGCTGCCGGTGAAAAGTCCAATGCCATCACCATTTACACGATCGACCACGACACCGGCGCGCTCACACCACACCAGCACATAGACGTCGGCGGCGACCCCAACTGGGTCGAGATCGTCGACCTGCCCTGAACACGGGCCAACCGATCGCAATCGCACAATTCAGCGGAGCACGAAGGGATTTCCGACGGGTGCGCCGGAATTGATCCAGACGGTCTTGGTCTCGAGGTATTCCTCGACCGCGGCGATGCCGTTCTCGCGACCGATTCCGGAATCCTTGACGCCACCGAACGGCGCCATATAGCTGAGGGCACGGTAGGTATTCACCCAGACCGTGCCCGATCGGATGCGCTCGGCCATGCGCAGCGCTCTGCCGATATCGCTGGTCCAGACGCCGGCGCCGAGGCCGAAGCGGACGTCGTTGGCGAGGGCGAGGGCGTCGTCCTCGTCGTGGAATCCGATCACCGACAGGACCGGTCCGAAGACCTCGAGCTCGGCCAAATGCCGTGCGTGCTCGGCGATCACGTCGCCGAGGCGGCGCAGCAGCGCGCCACGGGCGCTCGCGGTGAGCTCGGACCAGGGACCAGAGGTGAACGCTCGGTGCGCGGCCTGGACGGCGATATATACACATCATGAGCGATGATGGACACACTTGAAAAATAAAAAGTCGCTATACCTGTATTTCTCGATGGCATATCGCGGAAGGCCAGCGTCGCTCCTCCACCGCGGTGCGCACCTGCCGCACGAGTTCGGCCGCGACCACCGCCGCGGCGGCCGGTACCCGCCCGGCACGCGGGATGCCCAGAACGATCCACCGCCAGATCTCCGGATCGCGCAGCGGTGCGGCGCTGAGCGCCCCGGCGGCGACGTCCTCCGCGATGCCGACGCCGGGCAGGATGGTCCAGCCGTGCCCGCCGCGTACCAGCAGTTTCTGCAGGCGTAGCGAATTCGTCTGGACGGCCACCTCGAAGGTCACCTCGACATCCTTCGCGCCACCATCGATGAGGGCGCGTAAGGCGTGCCCCGGCGCGGGCATCACCATCGGATGCGCGGCGACCTCCGCGAGCGAGACGGGCCGATCCGCGCGCAAGCCTGCCTCGGGCGGGGCGGCGGCCCACAGCCGTTCGCTGGCCAGCGGTTCGACATTGAGCGAGGGTGTGCTGGTCAGGTTGTACAACAGGCTCAGGTCCAGGTCGCCGTCGTCGAGCCAGCGCTGCAGATGTCCGGAATATCCGGTGAGCACTCGCAATTCGATGCCGGGATGGTCGCGCAGCACGGCCGTGACCAGTGGCTCGGTGAGCAAGTCGGCGGCGCTTTCCAACAGGCCGACGATGACGATGCCGGTCACCACGCCCGGTGTCGGTCGGATCTCGGCGCGGGCCCGGTCGAGTTCGTGCAGGGCGCGGCGCGCGCGTTCGACCATGACGGCACCCGCCTCGGTCGGGCGCATGCCCTGCCGGGTGCGCTCGAACAGCGCGACACCCAATTCTTGTTCGAGCAGACGGATCTGCCGGGTGACCGCCGGTTGGACGAGATGCAGTAACTCCGCGGCTCTGGTCACACTGCCCACCTCGGCAACCGTCACCAATGCCGTGAGCTGCTTGAACTCCATTCGTTCCTCCTGACCATCCCGCACCGGCATAGCACTATCAAGAATTGGCATTTTACGTCCCCAGATATTAGCTCCCATGATGGTGGTACTTGATACTTAGGCGTGGTGTATGCCGGGTTCCGCACTCGGCGGCGAGAGGATGGCGCATGGACGAGCTCGACGAAGAGGAGACCGCGATCGTCGCCGTCGTCCGCGATTTCGTGAACCGGGAGGTCAAGCCGGTCGCACAGGAGCTCGACCACACCAATACCTATCCGGAAAAGCTGATCGACCAGATGAAGCAGTTGGGCATCTTCGGACTGGCGATCCCGGAGCCGTGGGGCGAGGCGCGGGTATCCGCGCCGTGTTATGCGGCGGTCACCGAAGAGCTCGCGCGGGGCTGGATGAGTCTGGCCGGCGCGATGGGCGGCCACACCGTGGTCTCGAAACTGCTGCTGGACTACGGAACTCGCGAACAGCAGGATCGCTATCTGCCGAAGATGGCCACCGGCGCGATCCGGGCAACGATGGCGCTGACCGAACCCGGCGGCGGCTCGGATCTGCAGGCGATGCGGACCACCGCGCGCCTCGACGGCGCGGAGTACATCGTCAACGGCTCCAAGACCTGGATCAGCAACGCCCGCTATTCCGATCTGATCGCACTGCTGTGCAAGACCGATCCCGCCGCGGAGCCCGCACATCGCGGTATCAGCATCCTGCTGGTAGAGAAGGGGCCCGGCTTCATCGTCTCGCGTGATCTGCCCAAGCTCGGCTACAAGGGCGTGGAGAGTTGCGAGCTGACCTTCGACGACCTGCGCGTCCCTGCCTCGGCGGTACTCGGCGGGGTCGAGGGCGCGGGCTTCGCACAGATGATGCGCGGTCTCGAGATCGGCCGGATCCAGGTGGCGTGTCGCGCCTTGGGCGTCGGACAGGCGGCGCTCGAGGATTCGCTGCGCTACGCACAGCAGCGCGAGAGCTTCGGCAAACAGATCTGGCAGCACCAGTCGATCGGCAACTATCTGGCGGATATGGCGACCAAGCTGACCGCCGCGCGACAGCTCGTCCGGTACGCGGCGCGCCGCTACGACTCGGGTGAACGCGCCGATATGGAGGCGGGCATGGCGAAACTGTTCGCCTCCGAAACCGCAATGCAGATCGCGCTCGACGCCGTACGCATCCACGGTGGGTACGGATATTCCACGGAGTTCGACGTCGAACGGTATTTCCGGGACGCGCCGCTGATGATCGTCGGCGAGGGCACCAACGAGATCCAGCGCAACGTCATCGCCCGTCAACTGATCAGCCGTAATCGCATCGAGTGACGTTGTCCGACAACAACTCTCACGGAAGGCAGCACCGGATGCGCCGCCCACTGGAAGACATTACCGTCCTCGCGCTCGAACAGGCCGTGGCCGCACCGCTGGCCACCCGCCAGCTCGCCGATCTCGGCGCCCGCGTCATCAAGATCGAGCGCCCCGGCGTCGGCGATTTCGCCCGCCACTACGACCAGACCGTGCACGGCGAATCCAGCTACTTCGTCTGGCTCAACCGCGGCAAGGAAAGCGTCGAACTCGACATCAAGGAACCCGCGGACCGGCGGCTGCTCGACGCCATGATCGACCGCGCCGACGTTATCGTGCAGAATCTGGTCCCCGGCGCGGTCGAGCGGCTCGGTCTCGACGCCGACACCCTGCGCGCGAACCGTCCGGAGCTGATCCACTGCTCGGTATCCGGCTATGGACCGGACGGCCCCTATCACACGAAGAAGGCCTACGACCTGCTCGTACAGTGCGAGACCGGTCTGCTCGAAACCACTGGCACACCCGAAGCCCCTGCCAAGGCCGGGTTTTCGATCGCCGATGTGGCCACCGGCATGTACGCCTACAGCGGTATCCTGGCCGCGCTCTACGATCGGGCGCGCACCGGAACCGGCGCGGCGCTGCACGTGGCGATGATCGACGCACTCGGCGAATGGATGAGCCAGCCCGCCTACTTCTCCATGTACAGCCACGAACCGCCGCGCCGGACCGGCGCACGGCACCCATCGATCTCGCCCTACGGTCCTTACCGCACCGCCGACGCGACCGTATTCCTGGGCGTGCAGAACGAACGCGAATGGTCGGCCCTGTGCCGAGAGGTGTTGCGGCGGCCGGATCTGATCACCGATCCGCGCTTCGCAACCAACACCGATCGCGTCGCCAACGACACCGCACTCGCCGAACTGCTCGAGCAGGCGTTCGCCGACCTCGACGCCGATCAGGTGATCGTGCTGCTCGACGAGGCCGGCATCGCCAACGCCCGAATGCGCACCCCCGAGGAGTTCACCCACCATCCGCAGCTCGCCGCACGCGACCGCTGGCGACCGGTACCGACACCCGGCGGAACCATGCGGGCACTGCTTCCACCGGTCGAGGTCGCCGGCTGGGCACCCGCCATGGGACCCGTACCCGCGCTCGGCGCGCACACCGCCGCCATCCGGGCCGAATTCGAGCACCAGTCCAAGGAGGCATCCGCGTGAGCGAACGCACTGAGCGAACTACCAACACAGCCGACCCGTCGGTCATGCCGGAGCCGAGCGACAGCGAGGCGCGGGCATGAGCGAACGCAGTGAGCGAACTACCAACACAGCCGACCTGTCGGTCATGCCGGAGCCGAGCGACAGCGAGGCGCGGGCATGAGCGACGTCGTCGAACGCACCGAACTGCTGACCGCTGGCCCCGCCGAAGCGCTCAGTGGGCTGCTCGGGGTACCGATGCCCGACGCAGCGGCCGGACTGCCGCTGCTGTGGCACTGGATCTATCTGCTGGATCGGCCCGCCCAAGCCGACCTCGGCCCCGACGGGCATCCGATCCGCAATACGGTTCCGGAACCACCCGGACCCGGCCGTCGCCGGATGTGGGCGGGCGGGCGGGTACGCAACCGCGGCAACCTCGTGCTAGGGGAAATCGCCACCCGACGCACGAAAGTCGTTTCGGTCCAGGAGAAGTCGGGGAGGTCCGGAAAACTGACCTTCGTCACCGTCGGTCACCAGATCCTGCAGGGCGACAGCATTGTGGTCGACGAACGACAGGACATCGTCTACCGGGACGCGGTATCGACAACATCGCCCCGATCCGAACCAGCGGCCGATCCAGCCGAGGTGCCGCTCGCGCCGGGCGAATGGCGCATCGACGTATCCCCGACCCTGCTGTTCCGCTTCTCCGCCCTCACCTACAACGGCCACCGTATCCACTACGACCGCGACTACGCCCGCGAGGTCGAAGGCTATCCCGGCCTGCTGGTGCACGGGCCGCTGCAGGCGCTCGCGATGGCCGAGGCCGCCCGCGCGCTCGGGCACACCGGCGACCAGGTCTTCGACTACCGGCTGCAATCGCCGCTGTTCGACCACCAAGGCATGATCGTCGCCACCGACGCGGACGACGAAGCGACCACCACGGCCGTGCGCGACGCCACCGGCCGACAGACCGCCACCGGCAGCATCACCGCACCACGTTGACCGACTCGCCGACACCGGCCCGGGTCCGCAGTCCAGCGGCTGATCAGGGCACGAACACTGCACTGCGAGTTCAGCTGCCGTCGCTGCCGGCGCGGCGTCAGCACCAGCGGTGCCGGGGTTCCCAACCCGGCGAGTTGGTCGGTCAGCAGGACGGGCGCGAGCCGCCAGCCGCCCAGCCGGTCGATATGCCGCTCGACCCATGGCGCGGGCAATTCGCGCGGGGATCTCGGCCCAGCGGTCGGCCGTGAGCACATCGAACCGCTGGCGGGCATGGCGAACCCTCTCGTGTCACTGATCGACGGTGAGGCCCTTCGCTTCGAGGATCGCGGCCAGGTGCGAGACCTCAATGGGCGTCTCGCCCCTCTTATAACGTTCGATGTACCCGGCCTCCGCAGCATCGCGCGCCCGGGACGCGGCGATCGCGGAGGCGACCTCGTCGCGGCGCACGATGACGACTCCGTCGCAGTCACCCTTGATGACATCGCCGGGATAGATGATCTGCCCACCGAATACCAGGGACTGATTGATCGGCCCGAGCGACTCCTTGACGGTCCCCTCGATGCACACATGCTTCGAGAACACCGGGAATCCGAGTTCTCGGATTTCCCGGGAGTCGCGCACGCCGCCATCGGTCACCAATGCACGGATGCCGCGGGCGACGCAGGCGTTGGCGAGGACATCGCCGAACTGCCCGGCCGGCTGGTCGCCGGATGACACGACGAGCACATCGCCGGGTTCGGCGTAGCTGATCGCGACCTGCAACATGATGTTGTCGCGGGGATGGCAGACCACGGTGAACGCGGATCCGCAGAACGACATATCGCGATCGATGGGTTTGATGCCCGAGTCGAGTGCGCCCTTGCGCCCCTGGGCCTCATGGATGGTGGCGGCCGAGAAGGTGCCGAGCTCGTCGATCAGGGCCCGGTCGGCCCGGTCGATCTTCGTGGTGACGTGAACCATGATTACTCCGTAGTGCTCGTGCTGTGGTCAGCTCAGCTTGTGGTCAGCTCAGCGCCGCAACGGCTTTCGCGATTTCGGCGGCGGCGGCGCGCAGGATGTCTTCCGATGTGGCGTAGGAGATGCGCAGATAGGACGGCGCACCATAGGCGGAGCCCTGGATCGTCGCGACCGACGCATGCTCGAGCAGGTACAGCACGGCGTCCTGGTCGGTCTCGAGCAGCCGCCCGTCCGGAGTCCGCTTACCGAGCAGCCCGGCGCACCCGACGAACAGGTAGAACGCACCCTGCGGCAGTACCGGCGTGAGCCCCTCCACCTCGGAGAGCAGCTCGAATATGATGTCGCGGCGCGCGCGGTAACGCGCGATCGACTCGGCGACGAAACTCTGGTCGCCCGCAATCGCCGCGGCCGCGGCCGCCTGGCTGATCGAGGACGGGCAGGACGAACTCTGCGACTGCAGCTTGTTGATCGCCGCGATGAGCCCCGGGTTGCCGACGCCGTACCCGAGCCGCCAGCCGGTCATCGCATACGACTTGGACACCCCGTTGACAACGAAGATCTGATCGCGAAGATGCGGCGCCACCGACAGCAGGCTCGCGCTCGGCGCGTCGGTGAAGACGATCTCGTCATAGATTTCGTCGCACAGGACACTGACATGCGGGTGACGTTCCAGTACAGCCGCGAGCGCCGCCAATTCCGCCGCGTCGTATATCGCGCCGGTCGGGTTGGACGGTCCGTTGAGGATCACCCACTTGGTGGCGGGCGTGATCGCCGCGTCCAACTTCGCCGCGGTGAGCAGGAAACGATCCGATTCGGGGCAGTCCACGACAATCGGGGTGCCGCCGTGCACGGTGACGATATCCGGATACGACACCCAGTACGGCGACGCGACGATGACCTCACTGCCTTGCTCGACGGTCGCCATCAGCGCCAGGAAGATGACCTGTTTGGCCCCGCCGCCGACGGTGATCTCGCGGTCGTCGAAGGCGATGCCGGTGCGGTCGGACATCCGTGTCGCGACCGCTGCGCGCAGTGCGGGAATCCCGTTCACGGCAGTGTATTTGGTGAGCCCGGAGTCCATCGCCGCGACCGCGGCGGCCTTCACATGATCGGGAGTGTCGAAATCCGGTTCACCGACGGTCAAGTCGAGTATCTCTCGTCCCGACGCGCGCAGCTCGCGAACCCGTTGCGCCGCAGCGGTACTCGGTGACTCGCGCATGCGCTCGACACGTGCGGCGGGGACGAACGCGGACATGATTCCTCCTGGAGGGCATGGATGTGACTGATTTCAGAACGCCAACAGCACCTTGGCCGAGGCCGCGGCGTCCTTGGCCACGGCGAAGGCCTCGAGCGCGTCCTGGACGGCGAACTCGTGGCTGATCACCGGTGCGACGACGAGGCTGCCATCGGCGAGCGCGCCGAGTACGGCGTCGATTTCGTCATTGAACCGGAAGGATCCCAGTACCTCGAGTTCGCGCGTGATGACCAGCGACAGCGGTGCGGGCTGCAGTCCGGTCGGCAGCAGTCCGAGCAGCACCACCCGACCGCCTCGGGTCGCTCCGCGAATGGCGGATTCGAGTCCGTATCGGTTGCCGGAGCATTCGATGACGACATCGGCGTCCACGGCGGCGATCGCGTCCGCGTCATCGGCCCGCAGTGTCGTGGTCGCGCCCAGCTCACCCGCGATGGCGAGTGGATAGTCGTGGATGTCGACGGCCGTGATCGCCCGCGCACCGGCCCGGCGCAGCACCGAAACCACGAGGGCGCCGATAGGACCGCAACCGACGACGAGTGCGGTCCTTCCCGCGACCTCGCCCGCGCGCGCTACCGCATGCCAGGCGACGGCGGCCGGTTCCGCGACCGCGGCCGTGCGCAGCGACAGGTCATCGGGCAGCGGCCGGAGCATCCGCGACGGCAGCACCGCATAGCGGGTGAAGGCTCCGTCCGTATGCGGAAACTGTGCCGCGCTACCGAGATACGTGCACCCCTGCGAGAGGTTCGGCCGATCGGCGGGATAGCGCGGGCTGTCCCCGCCCGGCGTCGCCGGATGCACGGCGACCCGGGTACCGGCCGGGGGTCCGCTGCCGTCGGTGGCCTGGCGGACCACCGTGCCGACGACTTCGTGGCCGAGCAGCATGGGCGCCTTCAAGATCGATTCACCCGCCGCACCATGGGTCCAGTAGTGCAGATCGGATCCGCAGATACCGCCATAGGCGATCTCGACGACGGCGTCGGATGATTCGGGCCGCCGCAGGGGTATCGCTTCGACGCGCAGGTCACCCGCGGCATGGGCGACGACGCCGAGTGTCCTTGTGGGCAGGTCGATTTCGGTGCTGGACATGGGCGCTCAGTCGTTGCGTCGGTTGAATTCGAGTCCGCCGGGCACCTGGAAGGTCGGCATGATCTCGATCAGCCCGAGGTTCACATGACGCGGCGCTTCGATGGCGTACTCGACGGTGTCGGCGATGTCCTTCGTCGTCAGGGATTCGAAGCCCTCGTAATAGGTATCCCAGGCCTCCCGCATCGCTTCGGGGGTGCCGCCGAGATTGCGTCCGAAGATTTCGGTCTCCACCCGTCCCGGGCAGATCTCGGTGACGCGGATGCGCTTGCCGATGACATCGTTGCGCAGCTGCCGCGAGATCTGGTGGATGGCGGCCTTGGTCGCGTGATACGCGGTGTGGCCGTAGAAGTTGTAGAGACCGGCGATCGAGCTGATATTGACGATATGGCCGAGGTCGCGTTCGACCATACCGGGCATCAGCAGTCGGCAAAGATGAAGTACGGCACGTAGATTCACATCGACCATGGCATCCACCGCCTCGGTCGACGCGTCGAGGATGTTCCCGGTCGCCGATACCCCGGCGTTGTTGACCAGGATGTCGATCTCGAGATCGGCGACCGCACCGGTCAGTGCCGCGGTATCGGTGATATCGACGGCGAGCGGAATCATTCCGGTCTTGGCCGCCACGTCATCGAGCCGTTCGGGATTGCGCGCGAGTCCATAGACGGACAGGCCACGTTTGGTGAGCATCTCGGCGACCGCGGCGCCCATACCGGTATTCGCTCCGGTGACGAGGGCGGTTCGGTAATCGTCGAAAGGCATGGCACTCCTTGATCTTTCGGTGCGGAATCGTCAGAGCGTGTCGCGCAGCGGCTGGTGGGCCCGGTCGGTGACGGTGCTGACCGCGGCCAGGGTGCCCAGTGCGGTGACGACGGCGTAGACGGCGGGGATATAGATGCCGAAATGCGGGATCGCCCAGGTCATCAGGAGCGGGGCGGTGCCGCCGAAGATGGCCGAGGAGATGTTGTAGCCGAGGCCGTAGGCGGAGTATCGAACCCGGGTCGGGAACAGTTCGACGATGAGAATGTGGACGACCGCGGTGTGGCCGGCGAAGATGACCGCCATGATGCACGCGCCGAGCACGGCCAGCGCGAAATTACCGGTCGCGATGAGGGCGTAGCACGGGATGGCGCCGATGGCCATCGCGATCGCGGCGCCGGCCATCACCTTCTTGCGGCCGAGTTTGTCCGACAGTCCGCCCATGAACGGAATCGCGATACAGATCGCGACCAGACTGGCCGCGGTGACGAGCAGGGCGGTGCCGGTGGAGAATCCGATCTTGTCGCCCTTGAGGAATGTCGGCATGTAGGAGAACAGGACGTAATAGCCGGAGCCGTTCATCAGTGGGATGAACAAGGCAAGGAGCATGGCCCTGCGGTGCTCGGGCGTTGCGAAGGCTTCCTTCAGCGGATTGCGCGACAGTCCGCCGGATTCCTTGAGCTTTCCGAAGTTCGGGGTGTCGCTGATCGCGCGGCGGATGTACCAGCCGATGACACCCATGGGGATGGCGATGAGGAACGGGACGCGCCAGGCCCAGCTTCCGAATCCGCCGCCGTGGATGGCGCTCGTATTCAGCCAGGGGGACATCGTGTAGGCGACGAGGGTGCCGGTCAGCAGCGCCAGGAAGGAGGCGATCTGGGCGTAACTGGTGATCAGCCCGCGTTTGCCCGCCGGAGCGTGCTCGGCGAGGAAGGTCATCGCGCCCGCGGCCTCGCCGCCGACCGAGAATCCCTGCGCCAGCCGCAGGGCGATCAGCAGTGTCGGCGCCGCGATCCCGACGGCGGCATAGGTCGGTAGCACACCGATCCCCGCCGTCGCGACGCTGATGAGCAGGATGACGAAGACGAGCATTTTCTGGCGACCGATCTTGTCGCCCAGAATGCCGCACACCACCGCGCCCAGCGGCCGCACGAAGAAGGAGATCGCGTACCCCGCGAATACCAGCATCAGGGCATCGCTCGACTTGGAGACATCGAAGAACACGATGGCCAGCGCCGTCGCCATGAAGGCGAAGATGCCGTTGTCGTAGAGCTCGACGAAGATGCCGACGCAGCCGGCGAGCACGACCTTGCGGATCGAGCCGGGTCGCGGCCGATGATCGGTCGTCTCGAGGTCGGGCACCGAACCCGCGGTGGTCGGTGAGATCGTGTCGGTCATGCGTACTCCAGGTTACTGAGCGGGCTCGAAAGGCCGCGGGAAGGCGGGGGGAAGCTGATTGCGCTGGTGTGGACGGGAATGCGGAGGCTGTCGAATGCGGTCGCCACCCGCGCGCGTAGTCGATCGATCGCGGCCTGCTGCGCCCGGTAGCGGCGCACCGCGTCGGGTACGGTGACGCGCCGGAATCGGACCCGCTGGCCGGGCCTGGCCTGCCCGAGCCGCGATAAACCGGTAGCGGTGACGACCGCCAGCACCGGATAGCCGGCCGTGACACCCCGGCCACGGTGCAGGACCAGCAGTTCGTCGCCGGCCGGCACCTCCACGGCCCCGATCGGCACGCCCCGGGACAGGATCTCGGTCCGGCTCTCCCGGCGTGGGACGGCGGCATCGGGATCGGCGGGGGTGAGCCGGAGTCCGATGTGATTGCTATTGGCGCCGATCACGAAGGGAGTCCGGCACAGTCGCTCGGCGGACGTGCCGAATTCGTCGATGTCGGGTCCGTCGGTGACGTCGATCCACCAGCTGCCGGTGAATTCGGCCGCTCGCGCGCCGAACCGGAAGAGCGGAATTCGGAAATACGGGTGGTCGATCGCCGGTCCGTCGACGGCGACGGCGATGTCATCGCCGGCCATCAGTTGCCGACCGAATCCGAGAACCGAATCCGGAGCGCAACTGCCGAGCAGATAGTTCGCGGAGATGGACCCGTGCACAGCGAGGTAGACCCTGAGTCCATCGCGGATGCCGCGGACGGTGAGTTCGGTGCCCGCAGGCCAAACGAACGGTTCCCACTGGGTGCGTGTGACACCGGCGACGCGTATGTCGGCGGGGGCGCCCGTGACCGCGACGAGCAGGTCGGTGCTTGCCACGGCACCGAAGTCCATGGCGACGAGTTCGAGCAATGGTGCGGTGGGCGCACTGGCGACCAGCGCGTTGGCGACCTCGGCGCTGTACTGGTCCAGGGCCCCGCCGGTCAGCTGCCCTATCCTCGACGCCCACCGACGGCCGAGATCCTGGATCCAGCTGATCCCCGGAGTCGTCACAGTGATGGTTTCAGCCATGGCGCACCCCCCTCGTACCTGGACCAGTCGTGCGCCGCGATGGCATAGAACCGGAACGTGTCACCCGGCCGAAAGTCCGACAGCGGCTCGGTGCCGAGATCGACCATGGTGAGCGGGGTCCGGCCGATCACCGGCCACCCACCCGGCGCGGGGCGTGCGGAGATGACCGCTTGGCGACCGGCGACCGCCACCGCGCCCGCCGGCACGTGGGGGCGCGGAACGGCGCGGCGCGGCACCGGTCGCGGAAAGGCCGGACCGTCCAGCATCGGCGCACCGCCGGGAGATCCGAAGCAGCGCATGGTCAGTGGCGCCGAGCCGTGTAGGCGAATCACTTCGTCCGGGGACAGGTCGAGGTGCTGTGCCACCTCGTCGAGGTCCGGCCCGAATTCACCGCCATAGACCACGGGAACGTCGAAGTGCCGACTCCGGTGCCGCGGCGCGGACGTCGATCCCGGGACCAGCTGCTCGATCAACCCCCGAATGGCATCGTGACTGCTTGCCGCGCAGTCGAATTCGACGAGCAGCGCATCGTAGGTCGCAATGCTGCCGGTGATCGCGAACCGGTCGGCGTGATTGTCGAGGGTGGTGGCGAGCGTATGTACGATCCGCCAGCGTTCTTCCGGGTCGGCGTCGAGTGCGGTGACACGTACCGCGGAGTCCCCGCAGTCCGCGATATCCGTTATGCCGGACATGATTCGGTTTCCCGCTCGGCACGATCCGCGAGCACCTCGGGCAGCGCGACGATCTCGACGCCGACGTCGGTGAGCGCGGCCCGAATCGCCTTCGCATTGCGCACCGCGTCGCCGTTATCACCATGCAGCAGCAGGGTGTCCGCCTCGACCGGGATCGGTGTGCCCTCGACAGCGTCGATGAATCCTTCGGTCACCAGTCGGACCGCGCGCCGGACGAGTTCGTCGGTGTCATGGATGACCGCACCCGGCTCCGATCGGGGCACGAGCGTGCCGTCGGCGTGGTAGGCACGGTCGACGACACCGACGATGGCAACGCGAATCCCTTGTGCACGAGCGTAATCGGCGAGTTCACCAGCCTGCGCGAGAACGATCAGGCTCGGGTCGAACGACCGGATGGCATCGACGACGGCGGCGGCATAGTCGGCGCGGGTAGCCACCAGATTGCCCAACCGGCCGTGCGGTGTGACGTGTGACAGCGTGGTCGCGTGCGTGACCGCGAAGGCCTGCAGCGCGCCGAGTTGGTACAGCACATCCGTGCGCACCTCGTCGGCGGAGAGGTCCATCGCACGGCGGCCGAAACCGACGAGATCCGGAAAGCTCGGATGCGCGCCGACCCGGATGCCGCGAGCGACGCAGTGCGCCACCGCGCGGTCCATGGTCCGCGGATCTCCGGCGTGGAAGCCGCAGGCTACGTTGGCCGAGGTGAGCACATCCAACAGCGCGTCGTCATCGCCCATCGTCCACGCTCCGAAGCTCTCGCCGACGTCGGCGACGAGATCGATCTTCCGTGCCATTGATGCCTCCGCGGGGTGGGAAACTGCGAGCGCCGTTCTTGTGAACTTTCGGTGTTACGGACGGTACGCAGGTTCCCTCGGGGGCCGGTAATACCTGTTTTTGGTGAGGCGATAACGAACCTCTATGGTGTCTGAACAGCGACAATGCGAAGGGCCGCGGTTGACGGCCGCGAATTCGGTACCGCGGTGTATCCGGCGGGCAACAATGCGGAAATCATCGCGTGCGACAACGTCGCTTCCAGGAAGGTGAACCGAAGTGGATACCCGACGTTTGTTCTCGTTCGTTCGTATCGTGGATGCTGGCAGCATCACCCGTGCGGCGGATATCCTGCACATCGCCCAGCCGGCGCTGAGCCAGCAGATGACGGCGCTGGAGGCCCACTTCGGTCAGCAACTGCTGATCCGGCACAAGCAGGGCGTGGAGCCCACCGATGCGGGCCGCGCCCTGTACCGCCACGCGCAGATCATCTTGCGACAGGTGCAGAGTGCGCAGGCCGAGGTGAGCGTCGTCGGGCGCGAGCTGGCGGGTGGGGTATCGGTCGGGCTCGCCCCCTACAGCACCGTGCACGCGATCGCCCTGCCGTTGCTCACCGCGGTGCGCGAGCGGTACCCCAGCATCCTGCTGCACATCAACGAGAACTTCGGCGGCGTGCTCAGCGAGGCAATGATGACCGGCCGGATGGATATGGCGCTGCTCTATGACGCCGGGCCGATCAAGGGCGTCACCTTCGAGCCACTGCTCACCGAGGAACTGATGGTCGTCGCCCCGACCGGTACCGGACTGCCCGGTGATACGGGTGCCGCGGTCTCGATCCAACAGCTGGCGGGCCTGCCGCTGCTCCTACCCGGCCCGATGCACACGATCCGCAAGGTCGTGGAGCAGGCCTACGATCACGCCCTCGAACAAGCACATGTCGTCGGGGAGGTGGAATCGGTGACGCTGATGGCGCAGGCCGTACGAAATGGTCTGGGCGCCACCGTATTACCGCTGTCGGTGGCCCGGCGCATCATGAACGTCGACAACCTCGAATTGCGCCGCATCGAGCCGGCGATCACGGTCCAGGTGTCGCTGGGCACACCGACGAATCAGCCGCTGTCCAAACCCGCCGAGGCGGTGCGCGAGTTACTGCGGGCCGTCGTCGCCGATTACATCAGGAACAGCGCGGGGCGCAGCGCTCAGTAACCCCGCTCGATATCGATGGTCGCGAGCAGCGGCTGTCCGGCGGCGAACCGTTCGACGTTTGCCGACACATGGTCGGCGAGCACCGCGGTCAGACCGGTTTTCGGATTGGCGACGTGCGGGGTCACGATGGCATTGGGCAGTGTCCACAGCGGATGACCCTCCGGAAGCGGTTCCGGATCGGTCACATCGAGGGCGGCGCCACCGATCGAGCCGTCGGCCAGCGCGCGCACCAGAGCGTCGGTGTCGATCAGCGCGCCGCGGGCCACGTTGACGATCCACGCCGTCGACTTCATACCGGCCAGTGCGGCCGCGTCGACCAGCTGTGCCGTTTCCGACGTCGCTGGCGCGGCGAGCACGAAATGATCTGCGCGCGACCAGATTTCGGTAGTCCGGGTGGCGTCGACCGTTTCGCTCGCACCGGGCACCGGGACACCCGACCGCGTCACCGCGAGCACCTTCGCACCGAATGCGGTGAGCAAGGGAATCATGGCCCGGCCGATGCCACCGCAGCCAACGATCGCGACAGTCGCGCCGTGCAGCGTCGCGACCCGGTGATCGAATTCGGCCTTGCGCCATGATGTCGCGCGCACCTGTTCGGCAAGTGCGCGCACGCCGGCGAGCAGCAGCGCGACGCCGTGCTCGGCGACATTGCGTGCGTACACACCGGCCGCGGATGTCCATACGCGGCGTTCGTCCACAATTCCGGCGGAGATCCACGGTTCGACACCGGCAGAAGGCAATTGGACCCAGCGCACGGAGCTGGGCAGGCGGTCGGGGAAGGTATCGGGCCCCTGCGACCATACGACGGCGTCGGCGTACTCGAGCGGTACCAGGACACCGCCGCCCTGCTCGATTCCCCAGGCGAGGGCGGGATCTCTGTTGGGGCCGAGGTGGATTCGCGGAGCAGTGGTAGACAGCACGGTTCGCTTTCGATGTCGTGGACGGTTGACGGGCTCTCACACGACGGCGGTCAGACCGCCGTCGACATACAGGATCTGGCCGTTGACGAAGTCCGACGCCGCCGAGGCGAGGAACAGCAGCGCACCGACGAGTTCCTCGGTACGCCCCCATCGACCCGCCGGCGTGCGCTTGGTGAGCCAGGCGCTGAACTCGGCGTCGTTGACCAGCGCCGCCGTCAGCTCGGTATCGAAGTAACCGGGCGCGATCGCGTTGACCTGCAGTCCGAGCGGCCCCCAGTCCGCGCACATGCCGCGAGTGAGCATCTTCAGCCCACCCTTGCTGGCCGCGTACGGTGCGATACCGGTCCGGCCCAATTCACTTTGCACCGAACAGATGTTCACGATCTTCCCGCGCCCGCGCTCGACCATCGCGCGTGCGAACTCCCGCCCCACGCAGAACGCACTGAACAGATTGGTATCCAGCACGCGCCGAAAATCGTTGTCGGAGAACTCCAGCAGCGGACTTCGATGCTGAATTCCGGTGTTGTTCACCACGATATCGACCGGGCCCACCTCGGCCTCGACCTGCTGTGCCGCGGCGGCCACCTGCGCGGAGTCCGTCGCGTCGAATGCGCGGATATGGACCACTCCCCCGGTGCCCGCGACGATCTCGTCCCGGCTGCGCTCGAGTGCCGCGCCATCCCGGCCGTTGAGCACGACCACCGCCCCCGCCTCGGCAAGTCCGGTCGCCAACGCGTAGCCGATGCCGCGGCTCGAGCCGGTCACCAGGGCGACCTTGCCCTCGATATCGAAACTGCGATGTGGGGTCACCGTGCCACCTTTCGGGCTGCCTGGGCAAAGTCGACCGCGGACCGGGCGATCTCGTCGGGTGTCGCCCCGAGGTCCAGCGCGATGCCGAATTCGTCGGGTTCGAGTGGCTCGAGCAGCGCCAATTGGGAGGCGAGCAGGGCCGACGGCATGAAATGGCCGTTTCGTGCGGTCATCCGTGACCGGATGGCGTCGGGCTCGCCGTCGAGGTGCACGAACGCAATCGGTTCAGGTACCTCGCGCAGCACGTCCCGATAGCGTCGCCGTAGCGCGGAACAGGCCACCACACACTGCCCTTCGCGCGACCGTATCCAGTCGCGGACCGCCGCGAGCCACGGCACCCGGTCCGCATCGGTCAGCGCGATCCCGGCGGCCATCTTCTCGATATTCGACCCGGGATGCAGGTCGTCGGCATCGAGGAATTCAGCAGCCGCCAAACCGGCCGCCCGACGCGCGATCGTCGTCTTCCCGCAACCCGTCACCCCCATCACCACGATGTGGGGTGGTCGCTCGCCGCGCATGAATATTCCTGTCCGCCGATGTGGATACCGCCGCTCGACCATGCCCGAACAGCCCGGAGCCGAGCAATGGGTCGGGAGATACCGGTTCTCGAGGACGTCATAAGAAAATGCGATATCGATGACGACCAATCACACAAACCGCCCGTTTGTGAGACCATGCTTCGCATGATCGAGAATGCGATTCTTGAACGGCCGGTACGAGCGATCGGCCAGTCGTTTCGCACGCCGGGGCGCCGGCTCCTGCACGTCATCGGGACGGTTGCGGCATTGGCCCTCACGATCGCCCCTGGCGTCGCACACGCCGATGCCCCCGAGGCCGCGGCGTCGGCCGGTTGCGGCGCACAAGCGGCGGCCCCGCAACGTTCCACGTTGCGATTCGACGCACTCGGCCGCACCGGCACCTATATTCAGGATGTTCCGCCTGCCGCCGACAGACCGCTGCCAGTGGTCCTGGACTTGCACGGCTACATCGAACCGGCCCTGATCGCGCACGAGAGCACCGGCGTCGGTGACTACGGCACCACCCACGGCTTCGTCACCATCACCCCGCAGCTGGATGAGCCCGGCCTGCCCCGCTGGGACTTCCAACCCGCGAGCGCTGATATCGGGTACCTGTCGGAACTGCTCACCCACGTCGAATCCACCCTGTGCCTCGACCAGCGGCGCGTCTACGTCACCGGACTCTCGATGGGCGCCTTCACCACTTCATCGCTGGGCTGCCAACTCTCCGACCGCATCGCGGCCATCGCACCGGTCGCCGGACTCCAGGACTTCAGCTGGTGCCAGACGACCCGGCCGGTTCCCGTTATCGCGTTCCACGGCACCGCCGACCCGATTGTCGCCTACACCGGCGGCACCGGACCGAACGCCCGCCTGCTGCCCGCACCGGACGGCGACGGCTCGGTCGTGCAGGAAGGCAAACCCAATACCAACGGCCCTGGGGCCCAAAGCATTCCGGCCAACGCGGCGGCGTGGGCACACCGCAATGGCTGCGGACCCGAGCCGCAACGCACCCAGGTCGCACCCGACGTCGAACTACAGAACTACCCCTGCCCCGCCAACGCCAGCGTCCAGCTCTACTCGATCATCAATGGCGGACACGTCTGGCCCGGCAGTCCGCTGCCCTTCCCGGAACCCCTCGTCGGCGTCAACACCACCTCCATCAAGGCCACCGAGGTCATCTGGGATTTCTTCCGCACTCACCCCCTGCCCTGAGACGACGCACAGCGGCCTACGACGACGCCTCGAGCCGGGCTTTGATCTCGTTCTTGAGCACCTTGCCGATCTTCGAGCGGGGCAGATCCGGCCAGATCTCCACGCGCTTGGGGGTTTTCACGCTGCCGAGCCGTTCCTTGACGAATGCGCGAACCTGCGCGCCGGTGACGGTGCGGCCGGGGCGGAGTTGGATGACGGCAGTCACACTTTCACCCCATTTCGAGTCGGGTAGGCCGATGACGCCGCAGTCCTGGACAGCGGGGTGGGCCAGCAGTGCCTGTTCGACCTCGGCGGAATAGACGTTGAAGCCGCCGGTGATGATCATGTCTTTGGCGCGATCGACGATATAGAGGTAGTTGTCGTCGTCGAGGTAGCCGATATCGCCGGTGTGGTGCCAGCCGTACCGACCGGCTTCGGCGGTGGCCTCGGCGTTCTTGTAGTAGCCCGCCATCACCAGCGGACCGCGGACGACGATCTCGCCACGGTTGCCCGCGGGCAGCAGGACGCCGTGATCGTCCATGATCGCGACCAGCGTCAGCGCGGTCGGTTGGCCCACCGAGCGCAGGCGCTCCCGCGCGATCGACCCGTCGGCCCGGAAATGCTGTTTCGGCGCGAGGGTGGCGATCATCATGGGCGCTTCGGATTGCCCGAACAGTTGGGCCATGACCGGTCCGATGCGGTCCAGCGCTTGTTCCAGGCGCGCCACGGACATCGGAGCCGCGCCGTACCACAGGCATTGCAGCGAATCCAGTTCGGCGCGTTCGAGTTCGGGGTGGTCCAGCAGCAGGTAGATCAGGGTGGGCGGCAGGAAGGTATGGGTGATCCGGTGTCGCCGTATCAGCGCGAGGAACTCACCCAACTCCGGCGCGGGCATCACGACGATCTCGCCACCGAGGGTCAGCACCGGGAAGCACAGCACCCCGGCCGCGTGGGTCAGCGGTGCCAACGCGAGGTAGCGCGGACGCGGATCGAACGGGTAGCTCATCAGCGTCAGCGCCGACATCGTTTCGATATTGTGCCCGGTCAAGATCACACCCTTGGGGCGGCCGGTCGTGCCCCCGGTGCCGACGAGCAGAGCGATGTCGTCGACCGGTTCGGCCTGCCACGGCTCGTCGCCGAGCCCATCGGTCCATGCGTCGAAGGATTCGGCCTCGGCAACGCCCGGTCCATCGAGGCAGACCAGGGTGGTCAGATTCGGCAGGTTCGGGACGATCGCGGCGACCAGCGGGGTGAACGAGTCCTGGAAGATCAGGCACGTGCAGTCGAAAAGGTCGAGTAGGTCGCGGTTTTCGGCGGCTTCGTTGCGCGGGTTGATCGGACACCACACCGCACCGGCCCGCGCGATGCCGAATACGCAACTGAATGCCAGGGTGTCGTTGGCGGACAGGATCGCGACTTTCGCGCCCGGGCGCACGCCGGAGCGATCCAGCGCGCGGGCGATCCGCCACGACAGCCGCTGGACCTCCGCGTAGGTCAGGGTCCGCTCGTTCATGGTCAGGCAGGGCGCGCTCGCGCCGAGCGTGGCCCCCTTGTCGAGATAGTCGGTCAAGCGCACGGGTGATCCTCGGAGAGTCGAATACTGATGTCGGGAACGGTGATTCGAGAATTCCGGCGGCCGACGCGAACCGCTGCGCCGAGGCGCGCGCCGACCACCGGAGCCGGGTCAGCTGTGCACGGTCAGCACCGGTTCCATGACCAGTCCGAAACCGCGCAGCACACCCAGCAGTTCACGATGACCGAACGCTTGGCAGCCCGATGCGAAACCGACGCGCCGGGGTGCCTGCTGCAGTAGGGAATACGCGGCGTAGGCCTGCATCAGGCCCGTCTGCTTGTAGTTGCAGTTGCCATAGATCACGCAGTGCGCGCGTCCGAGCGGGCCGGAGGCGTGCACCGAGTCCAGTGAGGTGTTGATCCGCGGATTCTCCCGCGGTGGCATCTCGTTCATCACGCCCGCCGCCTGTTCGGCGAGCACCTTGTACTTCTCTTCTCGCGGCAGGTCTTTCACCTGCTCCACGACGGCGGCCACGATCTGCGGAACGCCTTGCATGAGCGCCCGATTGAAGACACCGCCCAGCACCTTGACATTGGCCACCCGCGGGTCGCGCTTGAACCACACCGGATGCGATGTGCCGCCCCACGGCAGCGCCAGCTCGGTCTGATGCTGGCCGGGCACCGTGACGTCATAGAGACCGCCGTCGACGGGCCACTCCACGTACTGGTTCTGCTCCAGGTAATAGGCCTTCGACAGCGCCGCGTTGACCAGAATGGTCCGCGTCGAGGCGATGGTCGGGAACCCCTTCCAGAAGACCTGGATGTCGAGGGTGTCCAGACCTGGGGTCTCCAAGCAGATGTTGGCCGCGATTTCACCAGTGGTGTACATCTGGGCGAGCCCCGGCGACAGCAGCAGACCGCGCTCGGCCATCCGCCGGCCGTAGTTTTCGTCGCAGTCGATCAGCCAGTCCTGCTCACCGGTGGTGTCCAGGTAGTGGGTTCCGGCGGCGATACACGCCTCGACCACCTCGTGGCCGTACTGGGCGAACGGCCCCACAGTGTTGCAGACAACGCTCGCCCCACTGAACAACTCGGTCAGCGGACCGACCTCGTGGGCGACCTCCACCACCTCGTACGCGGCGGTCTCGATGCCGGGGATCCGCTCCATTGTCTCTTGGATGCGCGACTTGTCGCGACCGGCGGCAACGAACGCGATGTTGTACTCGCGCAGGTATTCACACACCAACCGGCCGGTGTAGCCGGAGGCGCCGTAGACGATGACGGGCTTGGCGGTAGTCATGGAAATTCGAACCTTTCATTGATAGCGATGTCAGGTCGGGCCGCGGGTCACATGCCCATGCCGCCGTCGACCGGCAGGCCGGCGCCGGTGATGAACCGGGCCGCATCCGAGGCCAGGAACACCACGGCGTCGGCCATATCGGCGACCTCACCGAGCCGCCCCGCCGGGGTGAGACCCACGACAGCGCCGACCGCTTCCTCGGGACTGCTGAACAGCCCCAGATCCGCCACATCCTGAGCCAGCTGACTGCCCATCGCGGTCGGCACCAACCCGGGGTAAACGCAGTTCACCCGGACGCCGTAGCCGAGCTTGCCCGATTCCATCGCCGCGACCCGGGTGAGCCGATCGACGCCGGACTTGGTCGCCGAATACACCGCGATACCGGGAAACGCGATGGTCGCGGCGACCGACGCGATATTGACAACCGCCCCTCCCCGGCCCGCCGCGCCGCCGGGCCGCATTGCCCGGAAGGCGTGCTTGATACCGAGCGCCGTACCGAGCAGGTTCACCTCCAGCATCCGGCGGACCTCGTCCGGGACGAGATCGACGATCAAGCTGGTGATTTCCACGCCCGCGTTGTTGACCACGATGTCCAGACCGCCGAGCGCGTCGACGGTGTTGGTGACGGCCAGCTCCCATGCGGCGTCGTCGGTCACGTCCAGCGCGACGAATTCGGCCGTGGCGCCGGACTGCCGCAATGCCTCGACCGTCTCCTTGCCCAGGTCTTCGCGGACATCACCGATGGCGACGGCGGCTCCGGCGCGGGCCAGGGCCTCGGCCATCCCCGCACCTAGCCCGCGTGCCCCGCCGGTCACCAACGCCTTGCGGCCGACCAGGTCATATCCACTCATGACATCTCCTCCTCGAGATGAACGCCCAACACGGCTAGTCACCGACATCGCCCGGCTGCCCCGAATGGCTCGCCTCGATGCGACGTGGATCACAGCCTAGTGAAATCTTGACAGTCGTCAAGACTTCTCTTGACGACTGTCCAACCCGCCGCGCGAGACGGCCGCCACACGCGATAAACTGCAGGCGCGCCCGCAGGCAGCGGGCCCAGGAGACGGGGAGAAGTCCACGGTGACCGAGATCGTCGAGAGCAATCGCGACCGGATATCGCGCCGCCAGGTCGACAAGTTCGGCGAACGCCGCGCGCAGCTGGCCGCCGCCGCGCTGCACACCCTCGCCGAACTCGGCTACGCCCGCACCAGCCTGCGCGAGATCGCGCAGAACTCCGAGTTCTCCCACGGTGTCCTGCACTACTACTTCAACGATAAGAACGAGCTGATCACCCACGCCGTGCGCCAATACGAGGCCGCCTGCGTCACCAGATACGACGAGGTCGTCGCCACCGCGCACACCGCGGCGGAACTGCGCGACGGGTTCGCCGCCGCGATGGCCGCCACCCTCGACACCGACGCCCACCTGCACCGGCTCTGGTACGACCTGCGCAACCAGAGCCTGTTCGAGGAATCGTTCCGGGGGGATGTCGGTGAGATCGACCAACGCCGTGAACAGATGATCTGGCATGTGGTCAGCCGCTATTGCGAGCTCGCCGACGCACCGCCCGCTGCCTCATCCGATTTCGCCTACGCCGTTTTCGACGGCCTGTTCCAGCAAGCCCTGCTCCGCAAGCTGGCCGGCGACGACACCGCCGCGAGCAAACTGCGCGCCGACGCGCACCGGCTGCTGGACAGTCTGATCACCAACGCCTGAACCGGATACCGCGGCGGAGCCCGACGCAACCTACCGGCAGCACTCCGGATCGAGTACGAAACACAAGGCGGACAAGGCATCTCGACGTGCCGCATGCTGCATTCGAAGATCTCAGACTTCGGCGAGCTTCTTGGCATCCTTGCGGACACCGAACGAGGTGACGATCTCCATGATCCCGAGGATGATCAGCCACCAACCCGCGACCAAAGCCAGCGTCGCCACCGACGCGACCGGCCACACGATCAGCACCACACCGCCGATCGCGGTGATGAGACCGAAGAACCCCTGCCAGGCGCGACCCGGCAGCGCGGGTTCGGAGATCGCGGCCACCAGCACCGCGACACCACGAAACAGCCAGCCGATACCGATCCACAGACCGAGCAACAGAATCGACGCCAACTCGTCACGGAAGCAGAAAACTCCGATGATGATCGACAACACGCCACTGATGAACGCCAGCACCCGCACACCCGCGCTGGCCGGCGCGCCGAACGCGGCGAGCAACTGCAGGAAGCCGCTCACCACCAGGTAGATGCCGAAGATGATCCCGGCGGCCGCCAGCGTCACCCGCGGCCACACCAGGATCATGACACCGAGGATCACCGCCAGGATGCCGGTGACCAGGACGGTTTGCCACGCACTGCGCGCAAGCCGCTGCAGAGGACCCTCTAGCACGCTGTTTGTCGTCATGACCTGATGTTATGCCTGGCGCCACTGGTTTTCTGGACATTTGCTCGATAGTGCGCCCGGCGGCCGCCAACCTATGCGGGGGTGGCGATGTTGACCATCCACGCGATACCGAACCGGTCCACGCACATACCGAATTCGTCGCCCCACATCTGCTTCTCCAGCGGCACGGTCACCGTGCCACCGGCCACCAGCTGGTCCCAGTAACCGCGCAGTTCGCCCGCGTCGTCACCGCTGAGACTGATCGAAATACTGCTTCCCGGTGTGTATTCCATACCGGGCGGGGTATCGGAGGCCATCAGCGTGAAGCCGCTCGGCGTCTCCAGCATGCCGTGCATGATCAGTTCCGCGCCGGGTGCTTCCTTGTCGCTCATATCCCCGAAGGTCTGCACGGTCAGCGTGCCGTCGAACACGTCTCGATAGAACTCGAGCGCAGCGCGCGCCGTATCGCCGAAACCGATGTACGGATTGAGCCGGGAGGTCATAGGGAACGCTCCTTGGTATAGGTGCCGCCATCGCCGAGGTTAGTCCTCCGGCAGCCGCGGCGGGCTCGATAACCCGCTACGCGCTCACGTTTATCGCCGATCGGGCTCGGGTAGTCATCCGTAAGTGGCTCTCGCCGTGTGCACCCATGGGGTGAGGCGGGTTGGGTCGGGTTCGCGAGTCTCGGGTGGCTAGGAGAAGAGGGTGGCGGTTGTTCTCGTGTTGCAGGCACGTGGCCTCGGTGATCTACTCACCGCGGTTCCGGCGTTGCGTGCGTTACGACGGGCGAAACCACACGATCAGATCGTCCTAGCGGCCCCGCACCGCTTGAAGCCGATCGTCGATCTCATCGCCTGCGTCGACACCATGGCGCCGACCGCCGAACTCAGCGGACTGCGCTGGGACGCCCCCGAACCCGCACTCGCGGTGAACCTGCACGGCGCGAGCGCCGAGAGCATCGTCGCGCTCACCAAGACCGATCCCGGCCGCATCCTCTCCTACCGCAACCCAGCCTTTCCGGACTTGGAAGGCCCGGAGTGGCATACGGATATGCACGACGTCGAACGCTGGTGTCATCTGCTCGAATCCGACGGCATCGTCGCCGACCGCCGCAACCTCGGCCTGGTCCCGCCGGTCGCGACGACCAGCCACCGGGATTGCGTCGTGGTGCACGTCGGCGCGGGAGCACCGGCGCGCCGTTGGCCGGCGGACCGGTTCGCCGCCGTCGTACGCCATCTGCTGGTGCTCGGTCGCGAGGTAGTGCTCACCGGTGACGAGTACGAACGCGATATCGCGCTGAATATCGCCGCCCGCGCGGGCCTACCGGTGGGCCGGGTGCTGGCGGGCGAGCAGAACCTCATCGAACTCGCCGCCACCGTCGCCGAGGCCGCACTGGTCATCTCCGGTGATACCGGCGTCGCGCATCTGGCCACCGCCTTCGGCACCCGCACCGTGCTGCTGTTCGGCCCGACACCGCCGCGCTGGGGTGGGCCGCCGCCACATCTGCTCGGCCGGCATGTGGTGCTGTGGGCCGGTCAGGTCGGCGACCCGATGGCCGATACGCCCGATCCGGGACTGCTGCGGATCGGCGTCACCGAGGTGATATCCGCCGTCGACAAGCAGATCACCAAGCGCACTTGGCCGGGCAGCGGCACCAACCGTGGACGAACGGCGTATCGCCGCGTGGGTTGACCGCGCGGGCCGCGCGAGGGCGCGGCAGGAACGCGATGCCGGGGCGGGTCGCATCGAGTGCTCGTGAATCTTCGGCGCGAGCCCGTCCGGTTCAGGCGTTACCGTCGGCGCGGGCAGTGCTCAGGACTGCGGCGTAGGCGGCCAGGGCGCTCGGCCAGAACTGCTCGAGGTAGTCGCGGGCGTCACCCAGTCCGCGGGGGTCCAGGAAGTACAGCCGACGGTTTCCGTCGGGGCGCATCATGACCAGCCGGGCTTCGCGCAGCACGCGCAGATGCTGGGAGGCCGCGGAACTGGTGACTCCGACGAGCTTCGCCAGGTCGCCGACGGACAACGGCCCGGTCGGCAAGGACTCGAAAATGGCGCGGCGGGTCGGGTCGGCCAGCGCCTCCAGGGCGCGAACTCCCTTAGTCGGCACTGAAATAGTGTGATCGACCGGCATCCTTCTGGTCAATTCGGCGCGGTACGCCATTTCCCCCGGTACACAGCGCATCCACGCCGTGTCGTTATCCAGTTGTGACATATCAACTGGGCTTTTGTTCACCTGTGACGGCTGCCACAGGATTGCGGGACTCGAATCGGGGTCCCGTACGTTCGAGCCATGCCCGTGATCGTTCCGTTATCTTACCGTCGCGGCTCGGCCCGTTCACGCCGCCACCGCGCCGCCACCCGGGTGTTTGCCGCCACCACAGTCGTGAGCGCCGCACTCGGCGTACTCGCCGCCGCGGATCCCGACGCGCTGCCACTCGCCGGCAAGGCCGACCAGCCGAGCGCCGACACAGCCGACGGAGCGGTCGCCTCCACCGCATTCACCCCGCGCGAAGCACAGATGCCGCAGACCGTGCCCGAGACCGTCGTCTGGGAGCAGAACCGGATCGCCGCGGAAGCGGCGCGTCCGCGCACCGTTCGTCCGATCGCGGGCGTCCTGACATCCAACTTCGGGACGCGCTGGGGCGCACTGCACGCGGGCCTCGACTTCGCCGACCCCATCGGCACCCCGATCGCCGCGGTCACCGACGGCACCGTCATCGAGGCGGGCCCGGCCTCCGGCTTCGGCCTGTGGGTGCGAGTGCAACAGGACGACGGCACCATCGGCGTCTACGGACACGTCAACGACATCCTGGCCACCGTCGGCCAGCCGGTGCGCGCGGGCGATGTCATCGCCACTGTCGGCAACCGCGGCTTCTCCACCGGGCCGCACCTGCACTACGAGGTCCATCAGACCGACGGCGGGCCGATCGATCCGATGCCTTGGCTCGGCGCGCGCGGTATCGCCGTCGGTATCGCCGCGGAGTAAGCGGCCCCCTCCCGCTGCTCCGCGTCCCGCCGGTCTCGGGGTCCTGCCCACCCCGAGATCGGCCGGGATCCGATTCGGCCACCAGGGCATTCGCGATTCGATGAGGGATCGCGAATGCCCCGGTAGTCGCTTTCTAGTACCTCGGTATTACCCGTGAATGGCGCTACAGCGGGACGTCGACGCGCACTCTCGATTCCTACCGTCGGGTCATGCCGACGATCGACACGCTTTCCGCCCCCGCCGATTCCGCGCGACGCCACCCGCGACACCGCCACCCGACGCCAGCCCCTGCCACACTCGATTTGCCGCGCGGCGGCCGCCTGCATCGCCCACTGCTGTGCATGGTGGTCGCGATGGGCGCGCTCGTCCTGTTCTCCATGGCCGGAACGATATTCGACGATCGCATGCTGCTCGATGAATCCGTCTGGCTCAAACCCGGCAAGTTCGGGCTCGCGTTCGTGCTCTACGGTTTCACGCTGGCATGGCTGCTGTCGTTGCCGCACAGGGGAAGTCGAGTCACCTGGTGGCTCGGGACGGCGTTCGCGGTCGCCGGGTTCGTCGATGTCGGGTTCATCGTGGTGCAGGCCGCGCGCGGGACCTATAGCCACTTCAACAGCGAGACCGATGCGGTGAATTCGATCGGTCAGCTGGTGTTCGCGTCCGGCGTGCCGGGGCTGTTCTTCGCGAATCTGATTATCGTGCTGATCCTTTCGTGGCAGCGGCTGGTCGACCGGCCGACCGCACGGGCCATACACGCCGGACTCGGCCTCGCCGTGGTCGGTATGGCACTCGGCTACCTGATGGGCTTCACCGGCAAGCAGTTGGTGCGCGACGCCGACGGCGATGTCGTTGAGCTGGTGGCCGGACATACCGTGCTCGACAAGACATCTCGAACCCTCGACGCCCGTGACGGTGCCGGCGGCATGCCGATCACGCACTGGAGCACCATCGGCGGCGACCTGCGGATCCCACATTTTCTCGGACTACACGCCATCCAGGTCCTGCTGCTCGCGGTCGTCGCCCTGGCCTGGCTCGCACCGCGCTGCCCGTGGCTGCGCCCCGAACGCACCCGCGCCGCCCTCATCGGTGTACTGGCCCTCGGCTACGCCGGGCTGCTCGCGATCGTGTTCTGGCAGGCGATGCGAGCCCAATCGCTCGTTCACCCGGACGGACGCACCTTGTTCGCCTTCGGCGCGCTGCTCTGGATTGTCGGCCTGCTGACCGCGACCGTCTACTGGCGGGCCCGAGCCGCCGCCAACCAGAGCCGCAACGCCCCGAGCGCCGCACGGCTGTTCACCGCAGGCACTCGCCATCGCGGGTGAACTGCGCGTGCTCGGGGCGAGCACCAGGCACCGGCAGATCCGGCCTGACCGTGCACTTCCCGCCGAATCTGGCAATTTCAGCCACGTTCACGCTCAGGCCGGTTTGCACTCAGCGAAGGCGTTCGGCCTCGCGCGTCAGAGTCAGCAGAGTGGTGCAGAGGGCCTTTAGTTCCTCGGTGTCGGCGCCCTCGCCGATGGCGGTGGCGACGTCCTCGGCGGCGCAGCGGGCGGCGAACCAGCGGTCGGCCAGGTCGGCCGACTCCTGGGCGCTCAAAACCACCGAATCGTCGGGAATCCCGGTTCCCTTCAGGCTGTTGCGGTGTTCGTAGGCGCGTTGGCGACAGGACTGACGGCAGTACCGGCGACGACGTCCGGCCTCCGATTCGACGATCTCCCGCCCACACCACAGGCAGGACAGCAAGCGGCGCGACATGACGCAGAACAGTAGTGGTTGCGGAGGGCGTGTGGGTCTTGCGGCCCCAGTTTGCCGACGCGGCACGGGCGTGGCGGGGCGTGTCGGACCCACCCACTACAATGGAACGGTTGAAGTCCCGCACGTCGGGAACTATTGGCGCGGGCACGGTCGTTACACCTAAGGTCCAGCGAGCGTGACGCGTCCGTCCGGCAGTGACCACTGCGGGACGGGGTCGCAGCACAACAAGACTCGAGCACACAGGGAGAGGCACACCATGGCAGATCGCGTACTCCGGGGCAGTCGGCTCGGAGCGGTGAGCTACGAAACCGATCGCGACCACGACCTGGCCCCGCGACGGATTGCTCGGTACCGGACCGATAACGGCGAGGAGTTCGACGTTCCGTTCGCCGACGATGCCGAGATCCCCCCGACCTGGCTGTGCCGCAACGGCCAGGAGGGCACCCTCATGGAGGGCACCACTCAGGAGACCAAGAAGGTCAAGCCGCCGCGCACGCACTGGGACATGCTGCTGGAGCGTCGCAGCAAGGAAGAGCTGGAGGAGCTGCTCAAGGAGCGGCTCGACCTGCTGAAGACTCGGCGTCGGGTCTAGTCGCAGCTCCAGGCGTACGGGCAGCCGTTGCGTCAGTCCAGATCGCAGAAGGCCGCTTATATCGAATTGTTTTGATGTAAGCGGCTTTTCGTATGCCCGGCACCGGCCGGCGGCCGCTGTCCGCATTCGCGTCGATGCTGCTGGGGGTGAATACGCGTCGAGGCGAGTCGAATGGTGGCTGCGGACTAGGTCTCGGGCCACCATTCGACTCGCCTCGATAGCGGTGAAATGCCATTGGTGCGGTGGGTGGGACAGGGGTTACTTGCTGGCGACCTTGCGGTAGCGGAGCAGGGCCAAGGGGACGACGACGACCAGGATGGCGATGGAGCAGGCGACCGCGTATTCGATGCAGTGGTCGGCGGGCCAACCGGTGGCGGTGCCGAAGGCGGGTGGGGAGCCGTTGTCGAACAGTTTGCGGCCGGCGGCCGAGACCGCGGTGATGGGGTTCCACTCGGCGACAGTGCGCAATGGGCCCGGCAGGGACTCCGCGGAGATGAAGGCCGAGGAGATGAAGGTGAGCGGGAACAGCCAGATCAGGCCCGCGCTCTGGGCCACTTCGACGGTGGGTGAGACCAGGCCGGTCAGGGCGCCGACCCAGGACATGGCGAAGGCGAAGAGCAGGATCACCGCGAAGGCGAGTACGGCGTCGGCGATACCGCCGTTGATGCGCCAGCCGACCACATAGCCGCAGCCGACCATGACGGCCAGGCTGAGGATGTTCACCACCAGATCCGAGAGGGTGCGGCCCATCAACACCGCCAGCCGCGACATCGGCAGGGTGCGCATGCGGTCGATGATGCCCTTCTCCAGATCGCCCGCCAGGCCGACGGTGGTGAAAGCGGCGTTGAAAGCGACTGTCTGGGTGAAGATTCCGGCGAGCAGGAATTCGCGGTACTGGCCGCCGCCGAGTGACGCGCCGAAGATGTAGGCGAAGAGGAAGACGAACATCAGCGGCTGGATCGTCGCGGTCACGAGCAGGGTCGGGACCCGCAGGATGGTCAGCAGGTTGCGGTGGGCGACGATGGCGCTGTCCCGGATTATCCGGGCGTGCGGCTGCCGAATCAGCTGCGGTGATTCGGTTTTCGTGGTCGGCACCGTTTCGACTGCGGTGCTCGCGCCTGCGCTCAAGACAAGATCTCCTCTTGTACATCGTCGGTTTCCGGCTCGGGTTCGCGCGCGGTGGTGCCGGTGAGGGACAGGAATACGTCGTCGAGGCTGGGGCGGTGCACGTCGGCGTCGACCACGCATATCCCGGCGTCGTCGAGTCTGCGCAGTGCCTCGACCATGGTGCGCGAACCGTCGCCGACCACGATGGAGGCTTCGTCGGTGCCCGGATCGTGGATCGGCTCACCGATGCCGACCTGCGCCAGGATCGTCAGCGCGGGCTGCACATCCTGTCCGACGGCGAAGGTGACGGTGAGGCGCTCGCCACCGATGGAAGTCTTCAGCTCATCGGCCGAACCCCTGGCGATGACCCGCCCGCGATCGATCACGGTGATCCGGTCGGCGAGTTGGTCGGCCTCCTCCAGGTACTGGGTGGTGAGCAGCACCGTGGTGCCGTCGTCGACGAGATCGCCGATGACGCGCCACATATCGAGTCGCCCGCGCGGATCCAAGCCGGTGGTCGGCTCGTCGAGCACCACGACCGCAGGCCGCGCCACCAATGCCCCTGCCAGGTCGAGCCGCCGCGCCATACCGCCGGAGTAGATGCCCGCGCGACGATGCGCCGCGTGGTCCAGACCGAAGGCGTTCAACAGTTCGGCCGCGCGCGAGGTGGCCTGCCGCTGCGACATTCCGTACAGCCGCGCCACCATCCGCAGATTCTCGTAGCCGGTCAGATTGGCATCGACCGCCGCGTACTGACCGGACAACCCGATCCGCCGTCGTGCCGCCGCCGGATCGCGCAATACGTCGACACCTGCCACCCGCACCGATCCGGCACACGGCCGCAGCAATGTGGTGACGATCCGCACCGTCGTCGTCTTTCCCGCACCGTTGGGCCCTAGCAGCCCCATCACCGTCCCGGCCGGTATCTCCAGATCGATCTCGTCCAGCACCCGCACCCGGCCGTAGTTCTTGACCAGGCCGAGTACCTCCACCGCGAGGCTCACGAGTACACCTCGTCGGCACTGGGGCCCGACGCGTCCGAGCGCACCGCGCCTACTGTTCGCTCACATTCGCTCACGTCTCTCCCTCTAGCCCTCGGCTCCGGTGTCCGCACCGGTGCGGTCCCCTCGCTTCGCTGGCGCTGCCCCGAGGCGAATCCACCTCGACGGCACCTGCTTTCCGCTCCGCTGACGGGCGCTGTGTACACGGATTGCTCGATACGCTCTCTCACGAGAGCACCTGCTCGCTGCTGACGCTTTCCCGGCTGTTTTCGCTCACCGTTGGGCCTCCTTCGCGCCTTCGAGGTGCTCGTTCAGCACCGGGCCGATGACTGCCAGGGATTCCGGGGTGGTCATGGCCGAGTGTTTGCACGGGAGGTCGTGGTTGTGGATGGTGCCGGTGATGAAGGGTTGCCAGGCGGCGGCGCAGCGGGTCGGGTCGGTGTGGTTGATTTCGTCGTCGGCCGCGGTGAAGAACAGGAGGTCGCCGTCGAAGGTGCGGGGACGGAAGCCGTGCGCGAGCACCGTGCCGTTGGTGTAGCCCGCGTAGAGGCGCTCCAGGTGGTCGACGGTGAGGGCGGCGAAGGGGCCGGGACGCGAGCGCAGCAGGTCGGCGGCGTCGCGCAGGCTCATCCGCGGGTCGAACTCCTCGTCGTCGCCGAGTGCGTCGCTGCCGAATTCGCCGATGATCTCGGCGACCGTGGGGATCGCGTGCTCGAGCCATTCGTCGGTCAGTTGGTAGCTGTCCATCATCGACAGCAGCGCGACCTCCTCGCCCGCCTCCTGCAGCTGGATCGCGATCTCCTGGGCGATCAAACCGCCCAGCGACCAACCGAGCAGATAGTAGGGGCCGTCCGGCTGGATCGACTTGATCCGCGCCACATAGTCTTTCGCGGCTTCGGCGATCGAATCGAAGCCGTCCTCGCCCGCCACGTGCGGTGCCTGCAGCCCGTACACCGGGCGGTCCGGTGCGAGATGCGCGAGCAGGCCCGAATAGCACCAGGCCAACCCGATCGCGGGATGGACACAGAACAGCGGGGCCCGGCTCGCGGCGGAGCGGGCGCGAATCGGCAGTACCGGATCCAGCGTCGCGGCGATGGCCGCGCCGGTGGCGCCGGTTCCGTCCAACCGGGCCGCGATGGCGGCCGGGGTGGAGTCGCCGAACATCAACTGCACCGGGAGATCGATGGCGTTGGCACGCAGCTGAGCCACGACCCTGGTGGCCAGCAGTGAGTTGCCGCCGAGTTCGAAGAACCCGTCGTCGACACCCACCGATTCGACACCGAGCACCGCCGCGAAGGCGGCGCACAGCTCTGCCTCGGTCGCGGTGGTCGGCGCCCGATAGCCCTCGATCGCGCGGAAGACCGGTTCCGGCAACGCCTTTCGATCGAGTTTGCCGACCGGGCTGAGCGGCACCTCGTCGATCAGCATGATCGATTGCGGCACCATGTAATTCGGCACTCGCTCGGCGACATGCTCGGTGAGTTCCGCGGCGCTCAGCGTGATTCCGTCGCGCGGCTTCACATAGGACACCAGTGCCGTCACGCCGGCCGGTGTGCGGTATCCGATGGTCGTCGAGAACTCCACCGCGTCGTGCCGCGCGAGCGCCGCGTCGATCTCGCCGAGTTCGATGCGGAACCCGCGAATCTTCACCTGATGATCGGTGCGGCCCAAGTACTCGATCTCGCGCTCCGCCGCGGCTGCCCACCGCGCGAGGTCGCCGGTCCGATACATCCTGTCCCCGGGCTTGCCATAGGGATTCGCGACGAACCGCTGCGAGGTCAGCCCCGGCCGGTTCAGATAACCCCGCGCCAGAGCACTGCCCGCCAAATGCAATTCACCGGTCACCCCGACCGGCGCGGGATACAGGCGCGGGTCGAGAATCGTCGCATTGACACCGCGGATCGGCCCGCCGATCGTGATCGGCCCGTCCGGCGTCATCGGCTGCGAAATCACCGTGACGATGGTGGTCTCGGTCGGCCCGTACACGTTGTACAGGTTGCGTCCGGGCGCCCAGCGAGTGACCACGTCCGGCGGCAGCGCCTCGCCGCCGACCAGCACATGCGCCAGCTCGGTGATTCCGGTCGGATCGACCGTGCCCAGCGCCGAGGTGGTGATGAACGCGTGCGTGATCCCCTCGTCGATGAACACCTTCGCCAACTCGGCCCCGCCGACCACACCGGGCGGCGTGATCACCAGCGTCGCGGCACCGCCCAGTGCCAGCAGCAGATCGAGCATGGCGGCATCGAAGCTCGGCGTCGCGAAATGCAGGACCTGGCAACCGGGTTGGACCTCGAAGCGCTGTGCGGTCTCCGCGGCGAAGTTCGACAGACCACCGTGCGTGACCACCACGCCCTTCGGCGTGCCGGTCGAGCCGGAGGTGTAGATCACGTACGCCGGGTTGTCCACCCGCAGCGCACCGTTGCGCTCCCCCGCCCTGATCGGCGCGGCGGACGCACCCAGCACCCGCTCACGGAATTCGATATCGTCGAGCACGATCCACTCGGTGTCGCCGGGCATCCGATCGTGATGCTCAGCCAGCGTGATCCCCAGCGCCGCACCGGAATCAGTGAGCATATGGGTGATCCGCTGGGCCGGATACAGCGGGTCGACGGGCACGAAGGCCGCCCCCGCCTTGGCCACCGCGAGCATCGTCGCGACCGATTCCACCGAGCGCGGAATCCCCAGCGCCACCAGCGTTTCCGGTCCGACCCCACGCTCGATCAGCACCCGCGCCAGCCGGTTGGTCCACCGGTCGAGCGCATCGTAGCTGACCTGGGTGTCGCCGGAACGCAGTGCGACGCCCTTCCGGTCGACGTACACCGCGGCCTCGAACACCTCCGGGAAGGTGACCGGCCGATCCGCTTCCGCACCGCGCACCGGGGCCAGCCCGGACCATTCGGCGGAATCGAGCAGGTCCAGATCACCGACGGCGGCGGTCGGATTCGCGGCCACGGCGGCGAGCAGACGGGCCATTCGCTTGCCGAGCCGCTGCGCGGTCTGCTCGTCGAACAGATCGCTGGCGTAGTTGACCGACAGGGTGAGCCCGCCCGGTGCCTTTGTGTCGGTGTGGGATTCGGTCAGCGTGAACTGCAGATCGAATTTCGCGATACCGGTGTCGATATCCTCCGATTCGATGCGCAACCCCGGCAGTTCGAGTTCGCGCACCGGATGGTTCCGCACCGACAGCATCACCTGGAACATCGGGTGATGCGCCTGCGAGCGAGCCGGATTGAGCACCTCGACGAGACGTTCGAACGGCAGGTCCGCATGCGCGAAGGCGTCCAGATCGGTGTCGCGCACGGCGTACAGCAGATCGGTGAACCTGGCATCGGGGTCGATCCGAGTGCGCAGGACCAGCGTATTGACGAACATGCCGACCATCCGGTCCAGCGCGGGATGGCCGCGCCCCGCGATCGGGGTGCCGACGGTGATGTCGTCGGTGGCGGTTATCCGGTGCAGCAGCACCGCGAGCGCGGCGTGCAACACCATGAACATGCTGACGTTATTGCTAGTGGCGATCGTCCGCAGTTCCCGATGGGTGAACGCATCGATCGCGCATTCGGCATTGCCGCCGCGATAGGTCGGTGTGGGCGGCCGCGGCCGGTCGGCGGGCACGTTCAGCAGCTCCGGAATTCCGTCGAGGGTGCGTCGCCAGTAGTCGAGCTGGCGGTTCACCACCGAATCGGGATCGGCCTCGGTGCCGAGCGTGTCCTGTTGCCAGAGCGTGTAATCCGCGTACTGGACCTCCGATTCCGGCCAGTCGGGCGTCTGCTCCTCGCATGCCGCCCGGTACGCGACGGCCACATCGACGGCCAGGGGTTCCAGCGACCAGCCGTCCATGGCGATGTGGTGCACCACCAGCACCAACACGTTTTCGGTCAATGCTCCCGGACTGGTGTCGACGGCGCCGGTCGGGTCGGCCGCCGGATCGACCGTGATCAGCGCGGCGCGCATCGGCACGGTCGCCGCGAGGTCGAATCCAGATGCCGCGAAACTCTGCACGGCGCTGGGAACTTCCGCGGGCGGCATCGTCGCGACGAACAGTGTGACGGCGGCATCGACCGGATCGAGCACCTGCTGCGCAGGCACCCCATCGATCTCGGGGAAGATCGTGCGCAACGTCTCGTGCCGACGCTGCACGGCATGCAGCGCCCGCACCAGCGCGTCGACATCGAGTTCGCCGCGCAGCCGCAGCATCACCGGGATGTTGTAGGCCCCGGCAGTATGCCCCGCATCGTCGCCGGTCTGGTTGAACCGGTTCAGGAACCACAGCCGATGCTGCGCCGCCGACAGCGGAATCCGCTCGGGCCGGTCGCGGCGCACCAGCTCCGGCCGGGCATCCGCACCCGGTCCCGCGTCGAGCAGAGCCGCGAGTTCGGTGACGGTCGGCGCCACGAATACGGTGCGCACCTCGAGCCGGGTATTCGTCGCCGCGGCCAGTCGTGCGACAAGTTGGGTTGCCAGCAGCGAGTTTCCGCCGATATCGAAGAAGCTGTCGTCGGCGCTGACGGTCTCGACGCCGACCAGCTCACCCATCACCTCGGCGACCAAACGCTCGGAGTCGGTCTCGGGTGCGCGGCTCGCCGCCCGCACCGCCAGTTGAGGTTCCGGCAGCGCCGCGATATCCAGCTTCCCGGTCGGGGTCAGCGGAATCCCGTCCAGCACCGTGATGCTCGCCGGAACCATATGTCTGGGCAGCTGTTCGGCGAGGTGGGCGCGCACCGCCTCGATATCCGGTTCGCCGGTATCGTCGGCGGGCTGGATGAACGAGACGATCCGGTCCGCGCCCGCGATATGACGCACCTCGGTATGTGCGAAGCGGACATCCCGATGTTCGACGAGCGCGTTGGTGATCTCGCCGAGCTCGATGCGGAAGCCGCGCACCTTCACTTGATGGTCGCTGCGGCCGAGGTAGACGATTTCGCCGGCGGCATTCCAGCGCACCACATCACCGCTGCGGTACATCCGGGAACCCGCGGGACCGTACGGGTCGGCGACGAACCGGCTCGCGGTCAGCCCCAACCTATCGTAATACCCACGCGAAACACCGAATCCACCTAAATAAAGATCGCCGGGCACACCGACCGGCACCGGACGCATCCGCTCGTCGAGCACCAGCGCCCGCGCACCGCGTACCGGCGTGCCGATGGTGACCGGTTCGCCGACGCCCATCGGCCGGGAGATCGTGACGACGATGGTGGTTTCGGTCGGGCCGTACACATTGTGCATCTGCCGTCCGGACGACCAACGGGCCACGAGTTCGGGGCCGACCGCCTCGCCGCCCACCATCAGCGCACGTAGGTTCGGCAACGGCCACCGATCCTGATCGATGGTGGCCAGCGCGGCCGGGGTCATGAACGTGTGGGTGATCTGTTCGCGTTCCATCAGCGCGGCCAGCTCATCGCCGCCGTAGATATCGGTCGGGCAGATCACCATCATCGCGCCCGATCCGATGGCGAGCAGAAGATCGTACACGGCGGCGTCGAAGCTCGGCGAGGCGAAGTGCAGGGTGCGCGAATCGCGGTCGACCCCCATGCGTTCGCGGATCTCGTCACCGAAATTCGACAGGCCGCCGTGGGTGACGGCCACGCCCTTGGGTTTGCCGGTGGAGCCCGAGGTGTAGACCAGGTACGCCAGATCCGCGACCCGAACCGTGCGCAGCCGGTCGGCGTCGTCGACCAGGCTGTCGTCGAGTTCGGCCAGCTCGGCCTCGAATGCGGGGGCGTCGAGCAGCAGCCAGTCGGTCGAAGGAGCCGAACCCGCGCAGCGGGCCGACAACACCGTGCCCGCTGCCGTGTCACCCCGCAACACATCGGCGTGCTCGGTCAGCGTGACGCCGACTCGGCAGCCGGAGTCGGTCAGCATATGCCGGATCCGATCGGAGGGGTAGTTCGGATCGACCGGCACGAACGCGGCGCCGGACTTGGCGATGGCGAGCATCGTCACGACCGACTCGATCGAGCGGGTCAACCCGAGTGCGACCCGATCCCCCGCGCCGAGTCCGCGCCCGATCAGGGCCCGCGCCAACCGATTCGAGCGCTCGTCGATTTCGGCGTAGGTGAGCGAGGTGGTGCCGTAGCGGACCGCGGTGCGGTGCGGATGCACATGCGCGGTGGCCATGAAATAGGCGGCCAAGGTGCACTGCGGTGTGCTCGGGCCGCCGGTGGCCGGGGTGAGCGTGCGGCGCTCGGATTCGGTTCGCGCGTCGATATCGCGAACCAGAACGCGCGGGGCGGCGGTGATGGCCGCCAGTACCCGCAGGAACCGGTCGGCCAGGGTCTCGACCGTTGTCGCGTCGAAAAGTTCGGCCGCGTAGACGAATTCGAAGGCGCGAGCTGCCGCACCCGAACCGGCGGTCGACGCGACGCGCAATTCCAAGTCGAATTTCGCCAGCGCGATATCGAGTTCTTCGGCACGCAGCGCGAGGCCGGGCAACTCGAGGGTCGGCACCGGCGCGTCCTGAACCGTCAGCGCCACCTGGAAGAGCGGGTGGCGACTGCTGCCGCGGGCGTCGCGGCCGAGTTCCTCGACAATGCGCTCGAACGGAATATCGGCGTTGGCCATGGCGGCCAGCTCGGTATCCCGGTCCGCGCGCAGCAGCGTCGCGAACGGGCTGTCCGGGTCGACATCCGAGCGCAGCACCAGCGTGTTGACGAACATGCCGACCAACTCGTCGAGCTTGGTATCGGTGCGGCCCGCGACCGGGGTGCCGATCACGACATCGCGACCGCCCGTGACGAACCGCAGCAATACCGCCAGCGCCGAACGCAGCACCATGAACATGCTGACGCCCTGTTCGCGTGCGAGTTCGGTGAGTGCCTGCTGCACCGGCTCGGGCACGGAGAAGCGCACTGTGCCCGCCTGCTGCGTCGGCTCGGCCGGACGCGGACGATCGTAGGGCAGCGGCAGCTCCTCGGGCAGATCCGCCAGCGCGGAGCGCCAGTACGCGAGCTGTGCGCCCGCGGGGCTGTCCGAGTCGCCCTCGTCGCCGAGGCAGGCGCGCTGCCACAGCCCGAAGTCGGCGTACTGCACCGGAAGCGGCGTCCATTCGGGTGCGACGGCGTCGCGCCTGGCCAGGTAGGCGGTGGCCAGATCCCGGGTCAGCGGGCCGAGCGACCAGCCGTCAGCGGCGATGTGATGGACCACGATGCCCAGCAGATGACGCTGAGTGCCGGTGCGCAGCAAGGTGATCCGCAGCGGGATGTCCCTGGTGAGATCGAATCCGGTGCGCGCCAGGGTGTGCAGCGCCTGTTCGGCCGCGTCGTCGTCGATCGCGACCGGCTCCACGGCCGGCATGGCCCGCGCGGCCGGCAGCACCAACTGCTGTGCGCCCGCACTGTCCTCGGGGAAGACGGTCCGCAACACCTCGTGCCGCTCCACCAGGTCGGTCAGCGACGCCCGCAGTGCGGCCACATCCAGATCGCCGTCGATCCGTATGACGAATGCGATGTTGTAGGCGCTGGATTCGGGAGAGAATCGATTGAGGAACCACAGTCGCTGCTGGGGCAGCGACAATGGAATGCGTCCCGGACGCGGCGTATGCACAGCCAGCGCCATCCGTTGCGTCCGGGGCGCTTCCGAAATCCGTTCCGCAACCCCGGCCACCGTCGGCACCTCGAAGATCAGCCGCACCGGCAGGTCGACACCGAACTCCGCGTGCAGCGCGGCAGCGAGCCGAGTGGCGAGCAGCGAGTTGCCGCCCACATCGAAGAAGCTGTCGTCCGCACCTGTCACCGGGCGGCCGAGGACTTCGCCGAAGACACCCGCGACGCACTCCTCCAGCTCCGTGCGCGGCGCACGCGACGTTCCCGCCACCGCGAAAACCGGTGCGGGCAGGGCCTTTCGGTTCAGCTTGCCGGACGGGGTGACGGGCATCTCGTCGAGTACGGCGATCGATGCGGGCACCATGTAGCCGGGCAGCCGCTGTCGTGCGGTCTCGGTGAGATCGGCGGAGACGATCGGTTCGTCCGCGCTCACATAGGAAACCAGGCGGGGCTGGCCCTGTTCGTCGGTGTGCACGACGGTGAGTGCGGCGTTCACCCCCGGATACGCCCGCAGCACGTGGTCGATCTCGCGCAATTCGATGCGGAAGCCGCGGATCTTGATCTGGTCATCGGCGCGGCCGAGGAAGCGCAGCTGCCCGCTCGGATCGGCGACGACGAGATCGCCGGTGCGGTACATCCGTTCCCCGCGCCTGCCGTGCGGGTTGGCCGGAAAACGTTGTGCGGTGAGCCCGTGGCGGCCGAGGTAGCCGCGTGCCAGACCGGGCCCGGACAGGTACAGCTCACCCGGCGTGCCCGGCGGCACCGGGTGCAGTCGGGCGTCCAGCACGAATAGCCGCATCCCGCGCACCGGCAGGCCCAGCGGCACCGGGCGGCCCGGCAGCATCGCGGCGCTTGCGGTGGCGGCGACGGTCGCCTCGGACGGTCCGTACATGTTGTGGATGCGATGCTTCGCCGACCAGATCTCGACCAGTTCCTCCGAGCACGCCTCACCGCCGACGATGACGGCCGCGAGTTCGTCGAGCCCCGCATCGGGCACGGTGGCCAGCGCGGCCGGGGTGATGAAAGCATGGGTGATCCGCTCGTCGCGCAACAGCTCGGCGAGTTCCGCGCCGCCGTAAATGCCCGCGGGTGCGACGACGATGGTCGCGCCCGCCGCGAAGCCGAGCAGCAGCTCCAGCACCGACGCGTCGAAGCTCGGCGACGAGAAGTGCAGCGTCCGTGCCGAATCCGTAACGCCGAACAGGTGCATCTGCTCCTGTGCGAGTGAGGCGAGACCGGCGTGGGTGACGATCACCGCCTTCGGTGTCCCGGTGGAGCCCGAGGTGTAGATCAGGTAGGCCGGATGTGTGGTGCGCAGCGGATAGTGCCGATCCGCGTCGGTGACGGAAGCGGTGGAGTAGTAGGCGGATTCGGTCGCCAGCTCCTCGGAACCAAGCACCAGCCAGTCCACACCATGCTTGCGGTGTTTGCCCCGGGTGGCGGGCCACGCGGGCATGGCGGCCAAGCAGTCCGGGACGGTGAGCCCGAGCAAGGCACCCGAATCAGTGATCATATGTCCGATCCGCTCGACCGGATAGCTCGGATCGATCGGCACATACGCCGCACCGGTTTTCGCGACCGCCCAGATGGCCGCGATGGAATTCAGACCGCGCGGCAGCGCGATCGCCACCACGACCTCGGGTCCGGCCCCGTGCTCGATCAGGGTGCGCGCCAGTCGATTCGACAACTCGTCGAGCTCGCGATAACTGGTGTCGACGCCCTCGTAGCGCACGGCGACGGCATCGGGCAGCCGCTCGGCGATATCGGTGAGCAACCGCGCCAGCGTGATCGATGGCTCGGCAGGCGCACCGGAGATCGGCACCAGCTTCGCGGTCTCGCGCCGGTCCAGGATCTCCAGGTCGCCGACCGGCAGATTCGGCGCCGCGACAACGGTATTGAGCACGGCGACAAAGCGGCGGGCGAACGACTCGACCGTCCGCTGGTCGAAAACATCAGTGGCGTAACCGAATTCGGCGCGCAGCGGACCGTCGGACAGGCTGTCGTGCACCTCGAGCTGCAGATCGAATTTCGCGATATCGGCGGCGATCGGCAGCACGTGTGCCTGCACGCCGGGCAGATCGATGCGCAGATCCGGTGCGTGGTCATAGGACAGCATCACCTGGAACAGCGGATGCCTCGCGGCGGAGCGCTCCGGGTTGACCAGCTCGACCAACCGCTCGAACGGCACATCAGCGTTGGCGAAGGCGTTGAGATCGGTTTCCCGGACCACGTCGAGCATCTGGTCGAAACCGGCGGCGGGATCGACCTCGGTGCGCAGCACCAGGGTGTTGACGAACATGCCGACGAGTTCATCGAGCGCCGGGTCGGAGCGGCCCGCGATCGGGGTGCCGATGGCGATATCGGTGCTCGCGCACAGCCGGGCGAGCAGGGTGGCCAATGCGGCGTGCAGCACCATGAATATGCTGACGCCCCGGCTGGCCGCGAGTTCGCCCGCGGCGCGGCGGATCTCGGGTGCGATGGTGAACTCGACCCGGCCACCGACGGTCGAGCGCCGCAGCGGGCGCGGGCGGTCCAGCGGCAGGTCGAGCTGATCGGGCAGGCCGCGCAGGGCCGAACGCCAGTAGGTGAGCTGACGGCTCAGCGCGCTGGCCGGATCGGCTTCGTCGCCGAGCAGTTCGCGTTGCCAGAGCGCGAAATCGGCGTACTGCACCGGCAGTGGCGTCCACCGCGGTGCGGCGCCCTGCGCGCGGGCGGTGACTGCGGACATCAGATCCCTGGCCAGCGGCGCGACCGACCAGCCGTCGCCGCAAATGTGGTGCAGCACGAGGAGGAATACGTACCGATCCGGTCCGGTGGTCCACAGCGCTACCCGGATCGGGGCCTGGCTGCGCAGATCGAAGCCGTAACCGGCGAATTCCTCGGCGAGTTCGCGCACATCGGCGCCGATGGCGTCGATCGGGTCCAGGGTGAGCGGTATCTCGGCGGCCGGATGCACGACCTGGCACGGCCCTTCGGATCCGTCCGGGAAGGTGGTGCGCAGCGATTCGTGACGCTCGATCACGTCGACGAGCCCCGCGCGCAGCGCCGCCACATCGATCGGTCCGTCGATCTCGACGGCCAGCGGCATGTTGTATGCGGCGGCGTGCTCGGCGAAGCGGTTGAGAATCCACAGCCGCTGCTGGGCCAGCGACAGCGGAATTCGTTGCGGCCGTTGCGCCGGAACCAGTTTCGGGGACGAGGTGTCCGGATTGTGGGTGGCGAAGCGCTCACTGAGCGCGGCGACGGTCCCGGCCTCGAACAGGTCGCGGATGGTCAGTCCGGTGCCGAGGGTCGCGTTGATCCGCGCGACCGCGCGGGCGGCGATCAGCGAATTTCCGCCGAGGTCGAAAAAACCGTCCTCGACGCCGATCCCATCGATGCCGAGGACTTCGCCGAAGATGCCCGCCAGGACCCGCTCCACCTCGGTGCGCGGCTCGGTGGTGACCAGGGTCGCCGGGCGGGCGGCGATGGGTTCGGGCAGGGCGTTGCGGTCGATCTTGCCGTTCGCGCTGAGTGGTAGTTCGTCGAGGACCATCAGCACCGCGGGCACCATGTAGCCGGGCAAGGTGCGGCGCAACGCGTTCAACAGCGCGGTGGTGTCGATGTTCATGGCCGGCGCGGCGACGACATAGGCGACCAATTCGTCGCCGGTGTGTCCGTGATGGGCGACGCAGACCGCGCGGGCGACGCGCTCGTCGGCCAGCAGCGCCGCCTCGATCTCACCGAGTTCGATGCGCAGGCCGCGGATCTTGACCTGGAAGTCGCTGCGGCCCAGGTACTCGAGGACGCCGCGATCCGAATCGCCTTCGTGGCGGCCGAGATCCGGACCGCCCTGCCAGCGGGCCAGGTCACCGGTGCGGTACATCCGAGTGCCCGGCGTGAACGGGTTGGCCACGAAACGGTCTGCGGTCAGCGATGATTGGCCGAGGTAGCCGCGCGCCAGCTGGACGCCCGCGAGATACAGCTCGCCGACGACTCCGGGCGGCACGGGCCGCAGCCGCGCGTCGAGGACGTAGGTCTGGGTGTTCCACACCGGAGATCCGATGGGCACGGTGGCCGGGTCGGCCGGGCAGGGCCAGTAGGTGACGTCGACGGCGGCTTCGGTCGGTCCGTACAGATTGTGCAACTCGGGCCCGTGCAGAGCGGCGTGGAAATCCCGAACGGTGGCCGCGGGCAACGCTTCCCCGCTGCAGAACACCCGGCGCAGGCCGGTGCAGGCGCGCACATCGGTGTCGGTCACGAAGACCGACAGCATGGACGGCACGAAATGGGCTGTGGTGATGGACTTTTCGTCGATGATCCGGGCCAGATAGCCGGGATCGCGATGACCGTCCGGTGCCGCGACCACTAGGCGCGCGCCGATCTGCAAGGGCCAGAAGAATTCCCATACCGAGACGTCGAAGGTGGCCGGAGTCTTCTGCAGGACGGCGTCGGAGCCGTCGAGCGGATATTCCTGCTGCATCCAGCGCAGCCGGTTGACGATCGCGGCATGGGTGACGCCGACGCCCTTGGGTTTTCCGGTGGAGCCGGAGGTGAAGATTAGATAGGCGAGATGATCGGCGCGCAGTGGGGCGAGCCGGTCGGTGTCGGTGACCGGGTGCGCCTCGAAATCGGCGAGATCGATGGTGTCGATCGCCACCTCGGTGGCCCGTTCCGGCAACGCGAGTTCGTCTCGGGCCGCGGTCAATACACAGACCGGATCGGCATGCCGCAGGATCTGATCGATCCGGTCGACGGGGTGGTCGGGATCCAGCGGCAGGTAGGCCGCGCCTGCCTTGACGATCGCGTATATGCCGACGACGAGTTCGAGGCTGCGCTGCAGGCACAGGCCGACCACCGTATCCGGTCCCGCGCCGCGGGCGATGAGCAGCCGGGCCAGCCGGTTGGCCTGCTCGTCGAGTTCGCGGTAGGTCATTGTCTCGTCGCCGAATTCGAGTGCGACCGCATCCGGGCAGATCATCGCCCGATCGGCGAACAGACCCGCGAGCGTGCCCTGCTGGGGCGCGGTCTCGGTGGCGTTCCAGGTGTGCACCACGCGCTCACGCTCGTCGTCGGTGATCGCGGTGAGGCTCTCGGCGACGGTGTCGGGTTCGGCGGCCAGGAAGCGGGTCAGGAAATCGAGGAACCGGCCGTGGTGCACCGCGACCTCGGTCTCCGCATAGAGCCGCGGGTTGGCCTCGAAGTCGATATGGATGCGCCCGGCCTCGCCGTTGTACAGATTGATCGACAGGTCTTCGACCGGACCGGTGGCGAGTACGTGCAGCGAGCCGAGCAGGCTGCCGAACTTCAGCTCGGTATGGAACAGCATGATGTTGACCATCGGGCCGAAGAAGCCGCGTGCGTCGCGGGAGTAGCCGCAGTCGCGGCGGATGTCGTCGTGGCGGTAGCGCTGATGGCGCAGCGCGCCGGTGATCTGCAATTCGGCGGCGCGCACCGCGTCACGCACCGTGGTCTCGGGCCCGAATTCGATCCGGATCGGCACCACATTCGATACGACACCCGCCGAACGGCGCAGCGCGACCGTGGTGCGCGCCGAAACCGGCAGGCTCAGCACCACGTCCCGATTACCGGTCACCGAGCGCACGTAGCAGGCCAGCGCCGCGACGAACATGGTCGAGCTGTGCGTCTCGAGTTCCGCCGTCGCCGCGGTCATGGCGTCCTCGGCGCGGGCATCCAGGACCGCACAAGCACGCCGCCGCCCCGCATCAGGGGCGGCGGTCAAGCCGATCACGCTGGACAGCGTCATCGGCCCACCCGCGCCCGCCAATTGCTCGAGCCAATAGTCGCGGTCATTGCGGAACCGGCTGGAGTCGCGGTAGGTGGATTCGTCCGCATAAATGGTAGCCAGGGGCGTGGCCCGCGAGATCGCGGGTTCGGTGCGGTTCTCCACCGCCGTATAGATCTCCGCGGTGCGGGTGAGCGCGTTCATCGCGCCGTAACCATCGATCACGATGTGGTGGGCACGGGCGTACCAGATGTAGTCCGAATCCCCGGTTCGAATCACCACGTTCGTGGTCAGCGGATCGTGTTCCAGATCGATCGGCGAGCTGGCATGTTCGTTCATCCAGCGCAGCGCGGCCGCGTGCGGATCGGCCTCCGCGCGCAGATCGACCCTGGCCCAGCCCGGGCGGCGCGCGTGATCGATCACCTGATGCGGGACGCCATCGATCTCCAGCAGCCGCACGTGCCCGACCTGGGTCTCGGCACCGAAGCGTTCGATCGAGTAGAGCAGGCGACCGACATCCAGGTCTCCGTGAATCTCGACGTATTGCGCAATCGTGAGAGGTATGTCGGTGCGGATCCGTTGGGCGTACCACAGGGCCGTTTGCGCAGGCGACAGTGCGAATGGTTGTGCCGAGAATTCACCGGAAGAGCATTGGTCGACGCGATCCGTGGCCAATGAACTCATCAATCACTCCTTCTTGCCGCTGTTGATGCACAACTCCCCGAGCACCGCCACCGCAGGCGCGCATGCGCCAGCCGTAGGACGTGATCCACGCCCATTGATTCGGAGCATCGGATGCGGCGGATGGCCAGCGATGCGGATTTGTTTCACATTGAACGCCGTTGGCAGCGGGGGACTTTCGCGGGCTACCTTCATGCAAATCAGCCGATTTGGTCAGATATGCCAGTAGAAACGCCAGATATGCAGGCGGCAACGACAACGGGCGACAACCTCGGCTATAGTCTGGCAAACGCCATGTGGGGGCGCGAGGCAGGGTGAACACCGGTTATCCGGCCCCGAAACATACTCAATGTTCGGTTATTAGGAAGCCTCGTTCGCCGCCCACAGCGGTCCGCGGAGCTCAGCCGACAGGCTGGTCCACGGTGGCATCCCGGTCGGTCGCGCTCCCGCCGCGGGCATTTCTACGCCGGATTGCTGCGACCACCACAGCAGCAGCGGCCAGGATAACGGAGAGGAGTTCCAGCGCGTGGCCGAATCGAGTCGCAATCGTAATGTTGTCCCGCAACGGAAGTTCGGCGACCAGTGCGGCGGGGACGAACTTCGGGGTCTCCTGCTGGACCGTGCCGTCGGCGGTGATGATGGCGCTGACGCCCGAGGTGGCGGCGACGACAAGGGCGCGGCCGTGTTCGACCGCGCGGACGCGAGACATGGCCAACTGCTGATAGGTCATCTCACTGTCGCCGAAAGTGGCGTTATTGGTGGGTACGGTCAGCAGTTGAGCGCCAGCGTGCATCGAATCGCGGAAGGCACGGTCGAAGGCGACCTCATAACAGGTCGCTACGCCGATATCGACTCCGTCGCCGTAGCGACTGCTCGCAGGTTGCTCGAAAGGGCCAGCGTGGACCGTACCATCACCGTGACCGGGCACGAAGTATCCAGCGCGGTCGGCGTATTCCGAGAACAGACGGAAGAAACTTCGCATCGGCAAGTACTCGCCGAACGGCTGGATGATCTTCTTGTCGTGCCGCTCCGCCGGCCCGGCCGCACCGTTCCAGACGATGACCGAGTTCGTTGTCGTGCGGTCATCGTTCACCAGCACCGCGCCGACCAGAATCGGGGCGCCGATCTGCTCGGACACCGCGGTGATCTCCGCGGCCGCGTCGGCATTGCGCAATGGATCGATATCGGACGAATTCTCCGGCCAGATCACCACGTCCGGCTTGCGTGCCCGTCCGTCGGCGACCGCCCGTGCCAACTCCTCGGTGCGCCGGACATGGTTGTCCAGCACAGCGCGCCGCTGCTCATTGAAATCCAAGCCGAGCCGCGGCACGCTGCCCTGGATGGCCGCGACCGTGATCATCCGGTCGCCCTCCGCCGGGCCGGGCAGCGCGGTCCGCAGGATCACTCCGGTGGCCGGGACGACAACCAGCGTCGCTGCCGCGGCGATAATGCCGAGTCGGGTGGACGCGGGACGGCCGGACACGACACTGGACGAGGCACCCGCCGTGCGCGCCCACAGTGCCATGAGAACCGCCGCCGCGGCGGTTGCGGTGAGCGCCACCGCGAATCCGATCAGCGGCGCGCCGCCGACCATCGCGAGCGACAGGTACCACCCGTCCGCCTGACCGAATGCCAGGCGGCCCCAGGGAAATCCGCCGAACGGAAAACTCGACCGCAGCCACTCGGTAGCCGTCCAGGCCAGCGCAATCCACAGCGGCCACCCCCGCAGCACGAACAACAACCGTGCCAGCAGCCCGAATAGGCCTATATATAAGGAACACACCGTAGACAGCGCGAGCCACGGCACCGGCCCCACATAGATCCCGGTCCACGGCAACAACGGTACGAAGAACCCGAGCCCGGCCAAGAACCCGTACCCGAACCCACCCCGCAGCCGCCCGGCACCGCGCACGACCAACGTGAGCACCGCGACCCCGATGGGCGCCAGAAACCAGAACGGCCGCGGCGGAAAGCTGCCGAAGATCAGCAGACCAGCCAGCACCGCCGCCACCGACCGGCTCGACACCGGATACTTCGCGAACACCGCCGCCACGCGCCGCACCCCGGCTCCGTCACTCATCACCGCTCGCCCTTCGGTTCATCCGTGCGAATACGGCCGGTACGTCGTTCGGGTGCGACACCTGGAACAGCGCGCCGGATTCGGGGCCGTCGGGCCAGATTCGGCGATTTCGTCACGAATTCGGCTCCGTCGCACCGGGAATGCGAGCGTGGGACGGGGATCGGAGCCGTTTCAGGCCTCATGGATGGTCACTCCGCGGTGGACAGTGCGTAGGCAGGTGGGGAGGTCCGCGGCGGGGTCGAGGGGTGGGAGGCCGGGGACTCGGGAGCGGGGGTCGGTGGACCAGCGTTGGACGGTGTCGGCGGCCGCGGCCACGACGAGGTCGGCGGCGTCCCAGATCGCGTAGGAGGCGGGGGCGCCGGGGACGAGGGTGCCCGCGATGCCGTCGCGGATGCCGCCGGCGCGCCAGGCGCCACGGGTGGCGGCGGCGAAGGCTGCTCGGGGTGACAGGCCGTGGCCGGAGGTGCGGTGATTGACGGCGGCGCGGATCGCGGACCAGGGATCCAGCGCGGTGACGGGAGCGTCCGAGCCGATGGCGAGGGCGATGCCCGCAGCGGCCATGGCGGCGAAGGGATTCAGTGTGGCGGCGCGTTCGGGGCCGAGGCGGGTGGCGTACATACCGTCGGGTCCGCCCCAGGTCGCGTCGAAACCCGGTTGGACGCTGGCGATTACACCCCAGGAACCCAGTTCGGCGATCTGATTCGCATCGATCATCTCCGCGTGCTCGACTCGGTGTCCACGCGCGGCGACGGCCGGCACGCCGAGCGCGTCGACGACCTGCCCGATTCCGGTGACGACCGCGTCCATCGCGGCATCGCCGATGACGTGGAATCCGGCTTGGATGCCTGCCTCGGTGCAGGCGCGCACATGTGCGGCGATGCTGTCGGCGTCGAGGTAGCCCAAGCCGGTTCCGGCGGCGTCGGCGTACGGCGCACGCAACCGAGCGCTGTGTGAGCCGATCGATCCGTCGACGAACAGATCGCCGCCGAGCCCGTGCACGCCGAGTTCGGCGACCAGTTCGCGCGCCTCGCCCGCGCTGCGCACCGCCGCACCCCAATAGGCCCGGACCTCGACGCCGTGCTCGAACTCGAGCAGTTCGCGAATATCGGTGCGCCCGGCGATCTCCGGTCCCCCGCATTCGTGCACGGCGACGACGCCGTGGGCGGCAGCCGAATCCAGCGCCGCCTTGCGCGCCCGATCCCGTTGCGCGCGATCCAATCCCGCGAGGACTGCACCGCGCACCAGGTGATGTGCTGCGGCGCGCAGCGGTTCACCGCGGGTGAATCCCGCCGCCGAGGTGACCGTCGGTACCGCGTCGAGCAATGCCGTGGACACCACCGCCGAATGCGCGTCCACCCGCGACAGGTACACCTGTCGACCCGGCTGCACCGCCGCGTCGATCTCCTCGATCGTCGGCGGACGACCCTCGGGCCAGCCGGTCTGGTCCCAGCCGTCGCCGAGGATCGCGCCATCGGGATGCGCAGCCGCGAACGCGCGTAAGAGCTCCAGGCACTGTGCCAGCGATCGTGCCGTCGACAGATCGAGTCCGGTCAGCTTCAGTCCCAGCGCCGTCACATGCACGTGCGGATCGACGAACGCGGGCGCCACGAATGCGCCGTCCAGGTCGGTGATCTCGGCATCGGGATGCAGCGCGCGTCCCGGTTGCTCGGCGCCCAGCCACACCACCGTGCCGTCGGTCACGGCCATCGCCGTCGCGTCGGGTGCACTCGAACTGTAGAAACGACCGCCGATCAGCAACTGGGTACTCACGATCGACCAGTCTGCCGTATGCGCGTTTCAGTCCTACAAGTCGGACAGCGTTGTCAGCGACCGCTTGCGGGTCGCTCGAACGAGTCCGCCCGCAACGAGACGTCCGCGGGCTCCGCGAGCACCGCCATGACCTCCGCATACTTCGGTGGCGCGCCACCGCGATCGGGCGCGGCCCGCATGCCCGCCTCCACCGCGATCAGTTCCAGCCGCAACGCCGCCGCCGTGAATCCGGAAATCGACTGTCCCGCAGCCGCCGCGGCCTGCCTGACCGCCGCCGCCAGCTCCTCGCTCACCGTGACGGTGAGCTCTTCGGTCGCCATCCGGCCACCTTAGTCCTTCGCCCCGTCTCACGAAATGGGCACGACGGTGATAGTTAGCACGGTTTACGGCAGTGGCACACTCTTGATGGTGCGAGGGATTGGCCTGAGCGCCCATTCCTTCGTAAATCCTGCGGCCCGCTGATTCAGCACAGCAGCGGGCGCTGCGGCCATTCGTCTCCTCGCACCGCGGCCGCTCCGGGCGACCGGAGCGACGTTCAGTACACTCCCGGCCACGCGGCGGCGGGATCAGCCGCGCCCGAGCGCAGGCCGGGTGGACGGCCGGGGGTCGTCGTACCACTCGGTGACCACGACGCCGTCGACGACGTCATCCCCATCGATGATCACGCCTCGATACGGCATGGCCGCGGCCAGACGGCCGAACCGCCGGGCGGCGAAGGCGGCTACCAGCGGCCGGACCAGGAACCGGGTCGGCGGCAGCAGCAGGAGCAGCCCGACGAACGAGGTGACCAGACCCGGAATGAACATCAGGAACCCGCCCGCGGCGACCAGCGCGCCATCGGCGACGGCGGTGCCCGGCTCGATTTCGCCGCGGCCCGCACGGCGGAACTGTTCGAAGACGCGTCGGCCCTGGGAGCCGATGAGCAGCATGCCCGCCGCGGAACCGGCGATGAGCAACAGGATGGTCGGCATCACCCCGATGAGCGAGCCGACGCCGATCAGCGCGGCGATCTCGACGATGACGTAGAGCACGAACAGTACGGCGGGCATGGCGATCCTTTCGGACGATCTACCCGGTTCAACGTCGCGGTCGCCGATTTTTCTCCCGATCCCGCCTGATAGCTCGCTGAGATCTCATCCGCCCGGCCGAACCAACCCGGTCTCGTACGCCAGCACCACCGCTTGAACCCGGTCGCGCAGACCGAGTTTCGTGAGCACCCGCCCGACGTGCGTCTTCACGGTCGCCTCGGACAGATACAACTGCTCGGCGATCTCCGCGTTCGAGCGCCCCGCCGCGATCTGCTCGAGTACCTCGCGTTCCCGCGCGGTCAGCACCTCGAGCACCACCGGATCGCGCATCCCGCCGGGATCATCGGCGATGAGCCGGTCCAGCAGCCGCTTGGTCACCTTCGGCGACACCACCGCGTCACCGCCTGCCACGCTCCGGATCGCCGAGACCAGATCCTCCGGCGGCGTGTCCTTCAACAGGAACCCGCTCGCCCCCGCCCGCAGCGCGCCAAGCGCATGTTCGTCGAGATCGAAGGTGGTCATCACCAGCACCTTGCAGCCGTCGCCCGCCTCGACGATCCGCTGGGTGGCCGAGACGCCGTCGACCACCGGCATCCGCACATCCATCAGCACCACATCCGGCCGCAATTCCTTGGCCCGTGCAATGGCGGTGGCCCCGTTCTCGGCCTCCCCGATCACATCGATGTCCGGATGCGCACCGAGCACCATCTTCAAACCCATACGCATGAGTTCCTGGTCGTCGACAACGAGAACGGTAATCGGCACGACCCCAATCTAACGGCACCGTCCAGCGGGTTTCCGCACCCGCTAACAGATTTCGCCGCCGCGCACCAATGGGATCGTCGCGTGCACCCGCCACGCGCCGTCGGGCATCCGACCGGCTTCGAGCGTGCCGCCGAGCACGGCGATCCGTTCGCGCATGCCGACCAGCCCCATCCCGCCCCCCTCGATCGGACTCGCGGCCTGCTCCACCGGCACCCCACCGGAATCGGTGACCTCGATGACCACATCGTCGTCCCGGCGCTGCACCCGCACCCACGCCTTCGGGTGCGAACCCGCATGTCGCAGCGTATTGGTGAGCGACTCCTGCACGATGCGGTGCACGCCCAGACTCACCTCGGGCGTGATGTCGTCGAGCTCACCGGTCATTTCGAGTTCCACCGCCAGACCGGTATCGCGCATCATCTCCACCACCTTGGCCAGACCAGCGGTGCCGTGCTGCGGCAATTGATCCGGTGCGTGTTCGATACGCAGCAACGCGACGGTGCGGCGCAGTTCGCGCAGCGCCTCCCGGCCGGTGCCCGCGATCGTGGTCAGCGCCCGCTCGGCGACATCGGGATCGCGGCGCAGCGCATACTTCGCGCCGTCGGCTTGCACGATGATCACGCTCACCGCATGCGCGACGACATCGTGCAGTTCGCGGGCAATACGGGTGCGTTCGGCGGCGACGGCATCGTGGGCGCGGCGTTCCCGATCGTAGTCGGCGACCGCCAGCCGAGCCGCCACCTCCTGGTCGTAAGCATGCCGCGCGCCGATGAACTCGGCCAAGGTCCAGCACAGCGCGTAGAACATCGCGGTGAAGATCAGATCCGAACCAGCCGGCTTGTGCAGCAACAGAAATGAGAGGGTGCTGTCTGCGACCAGACCCAGCGCGTACCACAGGGCTTCCCGACGGCCGACATATGCGACCAGGGTGTACAGCATGATGCCGAGCCCGAACAGCGCGATGTGATCGGCCTTGTCCCCGGACGCGTAACTCACCAGCGTCGAGGCGATCGAGAGCCCGAGCATCGCGGCCGCCATGGCCCGCGGATACAGCCGCCGGAACGCCACCGGCCCCGGCAGCAGGAGGCCGATCCCCAGATACGCCAGTTTCTGATCGGAATTGCCGACGCCGAGAATCTCGAGCAGCATGAGCGCGGCGGCCAGTATCGAATCCGAGATGAGGGGCTTTCCGCGAAGCCACAGGCTGAACCGACGCACGACCATCAGCCTAGGTGTGACCGAAGCCGCCGGATGCCGCCCGGCCGAGCCCGCATGTTATCTGCTTGGCTGACCGGGTGGATTTTGCAGACTGGGCGGCCTTACTAACGGCCGCGACCGCCGCGGGCTGGGTAGACGCGGTGGTGGGTGGCGGCGGATTGATCATCCTGCCGACACTGTTCCTCGTCGCGCCGGGCATCGCCCCGCAGACCGCGCTCGGCACCAATAAACTCGCCGCGGTCGCCGGCACGAGCGCATCGGTGATCACCTTCGCGCGCAAGGTCCCGATGCAGTGGCGGACGCTGCTGCCCGCGGCGGCGATCGCGGCGGTGACCGCGGCCACCGGCGCCGCCGCCGTATCGCTCATCGATCGCGACCTGTTCATTCCGATCGTGATGGTGGTGCTGGTCGGGGTCGCCGTGTTCGTCACGCTGCGCCCGTCGATCGGCATAACTATGGCCACCCATGCACCCACCCGACGCAAGGTCATACTCGTCATCGCGCTGGCGGCCGGACTGATCGGCTTCTATGACGGACTACTGGGCCCCGGCACCGGCACATTCCTCATCATCACCTTCGCCACCCTGCTCGGCACCGAATTCGTCCGCGCGGCGGCGATGGCGAAGGTGATCAACTGCGGGTCCAACTTCGGCGCGCTGATCTTCTTCGGCGTCACCGGCCACATCATGTTCGCGCTCGGCGCAGCTATGGCCGTCGGCAATGTGGCGGGCGCGATCATCGGCTCCCACATGGCCTTACGCAACGGCGCGAAGTTCGTGCGCGTCGTGCTGCTCGTGGTGGTCATCGGCATGGTTATCCGATTGGGCTGGCAGCAGTTCGGCTGAATCAGTGCACGGTTTCGGTGTGCATGGTGGTGTTGGACGCGAGCCATGGTCGCAGCACCCGCGAGGTCGTCTCGTGGATCCGGCGATGCAGCCGCTCCCCGTCCGCGCCGTCGATCGGACTCTGGAACAGCACGGTCAGCGCACCGGACACCGCACCGACCACCGCACCGACCAGCGCGGCCGCGCCGACCTCGTCCAATTCGGCGGGAAACGCCATATGCAACTGCCGCGCGATCTCGCGCTGCGCGACCAGTTGCGCGTACGCGGCGCGACCGCTCACCGCGGGCACGGTGCGCGAAACCTGTGCGCGCAGTGCGGCAATGCGCGCGCTCAGATTGTCGACGAGGTGTTCGCCAGGGTTGTCGCCCGCCGCCCGCAACGCCCGCAACAGCACTTCCACCGGCCGCTCGCCGGGCCGACGGCTGGCGATCGCCGCGACCGCGGCGCGGACCCGTTCGTCCTGCTCCGGAAAGAGCAACTCTTCCTTACTGGCGAAGTAGTTGAAGAACGTGCGGGTTCCGACCTCCGCCGCGGCGGCGATATCGGCCACCGTGGTCTCCTCATAACCTCTGTCCTCGAAAAGTTCGACGGCTGCCTGGAGGAGGGCGCGGCGGGTACGTTCCCGTTTACGATCGCGGAGGGCGGATGGCGGCACGCGGGCACAGTACGGCATAACGCCACTTGGGTATGGTAAGCACGACTTTCACGCGCGCCGTGCGGCCAAACCGTGATCAAACTTCGGCGGCGGCCTCCAGGCACGCCGCATCGATCAGCGCGTCCAGCAGACCGGGAAACCTGGCGTCGAGATCGTCGCGGCGCAACGACTGTAGTGTCTCCCGGCCGGAGGGCCGCTGCCAGATGATCCCCGCTTCGCGCAGCACCCGATAGTGATGCGTCAGATTCGACTTGGCCACCCCGTCCACGATCGAGCCGCAGGTGTGCTCGCCCCCGTCCGCCAGCACGCGCACGATGCGCAGCCGCAGCGGACTACCCATGGCGGCAAGCACATTCGCCAACTGGATCTGAGTGCGCTCGGGATGTGCCGTCATCACGCGAACCAGAATAGCTCGATTGTTGACATACAGCCGAACTGTTCGTAAGTATTTGAACAATACAACTCTCTGAAAGGTCGTGCCATGCCCGCGCACAGTTCCCGATTCGCCGACAAGATCGCGCTCATCACCGGCGGCACCAGCGGCATGGGGTTGGCCACCGCGCACCGACTGCTCGCCGAGGGCGCATATGTAGTCATCACCGGGCGCGACAAGACTCGCCTCGACGCGGCGGTCGAAGAGCTCGACGGCGGGGACCGTGTCCTCGCACTACCAGGCGACGCCGCGAATCTCGCCGATCTCGATGCGCTGGCCGCCGCGATCGAGGCCCGCTACGGACGGCTGGACGTGGTGTTCGCCAATGCGGGCATCGGCGCGTTCCAGCCGCTCACCGATGTGACCGAGGCGGAGTTCTATCGCGTCGTCGATACCAACTTCAAGGCCGGATTCTTCACCATCCAGAAGACCCTGCCCCTGCTGGCCGACCATGGCGCGATCGTGATCAACGCGTCGTTCGCACTGCATCGGGGCGGGCGGGGCGCGGCCCTCTACTCGGCGACCAAAGCCGCCGTGCACAACTTGGCCCGCACGCTGGCGGCCGAACTGGCACCCAGGGGAATTCGGGTCAATTCCGTGAGCCCCGGCTACACCGCGACCCCGGCGTTCTATGCCGAAGCTTCTGCGGAAGTCCAGGCCGCCGCCGTCGCGGCGGTGGCCGCGGGCCGCATCGGCACCTCGGACGACGTCGCCGCCGCGGTCGCCTTCCTCGCATCCAATGAGGCGTCTTATATCAACGGACAGGATCTGCTCATCGACGGCGGCCTGGTCACCGCCACCCCCGGGGCCATGGTCTGAATCACCACAGCGCTGGGCATTTCGTGCACCGCCGGGCATTTCGTGCGGTGGCGCGGCCGATACCCGACGACATGGTCTGCGCCAGCGCGCGGGAAGCGGCGCTCGCTCACCGAACCGACTACGTTTGGTCGGGTGAGCATCGCGACATCCAAAGATGTGGACGCCGAGTTCCTTGCGTTACCACTGCACGCGCTCGCCGACGCCGCGCTGTCCGCGGCGCGCGCGGCGGGCGCCCAGCACGCGGATCTGCGGGTGCACCGGCTGGTCACCCAGTCGATCCGCTTGCGCGACGGCCGGGTCGAGGCGATCAGTAATGCCACCGACCTCGGCTTCGCCGTGCGCGTGATCGTCGACGGCACCTGGGGTTTCGCCTCGCACGCCGCGCTGACCCCGGACACCGCCGCCGAGGTGGCGCGCCGGGCGGTCACGGTGGCGACCACCCTGCGTGCCCTCAATCGCGAACGCGTCGAACTCGCCGACGAACCTCGCTACGACAACGCGCACTGGGTCTCGGCCTACGACCTGGACCCGTTCACGGTGCCGACCACCGACAAGGTCGCACTGCTGCAGGACTATTCGGGGCGGCTGTCCGCCGCCGGCGGCGTCGACCACGTCACCGCCTCGGTACTGCAGGTCAAGGAACAGACCTTCTATGCCGACACCGCCGGTTCCGCGATCACCCAGCAGCGGGTGCGCCTGCATCCGCAGCTCGAGGCGATCACGGTGGACGCCGCAGCCGGCGTCTTCGAGACCATGCGCACCCTCGCCGCCCCGGCGGGACGCGGATGGGAGTACGTCACCGGCGCGGACGGAATCTGGGATTGGAGTGCGGAACTCACGCAGATCCCGGGATGGCTGGCCGAGAAGGTGAAGGCGCCCAGCGTCGAAGCGGGTCCGACCGACCTGGTGATAGACCCGACCAATCTGTGGCTGACCATCCACGAATCCATCGGTCACGCCACTGAATACGACCGCGCCATCGGCTACGAATCCGCCTATGCGGGTACCTCGTTCGCCACGCCGGACAAACTCGGCACGCTGCGGTACGGCACCCCGATCATGCACGTCACCGGTGACCGCACCGAGGTGCACGGCCTCGCCTCGGTCGGCTACGACGACGAGGGGGTTGCCGGGCAGCGCTGGGATCTGGTCCGCGACGGCGTGCTGGTCGGCTACCAACTCGACCGCGTCTTCGCCCCGCGCCTGGGCCTGGATCGCTCGAACGGCTGCTCCTACGCCGACTCCCCGCACCATGTGCCGATCCAGCGCATGGCCAACGTCTCGCTGCAACCGGACCCCGACAACGACACCAGCACCGCTGAACTCATCTCCCGAGTCGAGAACGGCATCTACATCGTCGGCGACAAGTCGTGGTCGATCGATATGCAGCGCTACAACTTCCAGTTCACCGGTCAGCGCTTCTTCCGCATCCGCGACGGCCAGCTCGACGGCCAGCTGCGCGATGTCGCCTATCAGGCCACCACCACCGACTTCTGGGGTTCGATGGAGGCGGTCGGCGGCCCGTCCACCTGGCGGCTCGGCGGCGCGTTCAACTGCGGAAAGGCCCAACCCGGCCAGGTCGCGGCGGTCAGCCACGGCTGCCCGGCGGTCCTGGTGCGCGGCATCAATATTCTGAACACCCGGACGGAGGCAGGGGCGTGAATCCGATGACGCCGGCGGGCGCGGTCGTCGAGCAGGCGCTGGCGCTCTCGCGCGCGGACGAGGCGATGGTGATCGTCACCGACGCGCACGAGGCGTCGCTGCGCTGGGCGGGCAACTCGATGACCACCAACGGTTCCTCGATCTCCCGTGACTGGGCGGTCATTTCGATTTTCCGCGAGGGCCCGAACTCCGCACGCGTCGGCAGCGTCAGCTCCACCAGCGTCGACCCCGCCGATATCGAGGCGGTGGTCCGGGCCAGCGAGAACGCAGCCCGCACCGCCGAACCTGCCAAGGACGCGATGCCGCTGCTGACGCCCGATGGCGCCGACGGCGTGCCGGGCGCGCGCAACGACACCGCCGATTGGGCATCCGCGCCGGGCAGCACCGGCATCGAGGTCTTCACCGAGGTGGCGCGGGATCTGGCGGGCGGATTCGACGGCACCGACCGGCTCTACGGTTTCGCGCACCACCAGATGCACACCACCTGGCTGGGCACCTCCACCGGCATCCGCCGTCGCTTCGTGCAGCCGACGGGTTCGGTGGAGATCAATGGAAAGCGCAGCGCGGGCACGGATCTGGCGAGTGCGTGGGTCGGGGTCGGCACCGCGGACTTCACCGATGTCGACGTGCCCGGTCTGCTCAGTGAGCTGTCGCGGCGACTGGATTGGTCCAAGCGCCGGGTGGATCTGCCCGCGGGGCGCTATGAAACCCTGCTGCCGCCTTCGGCGGTCGCGGATCTGATGATCTACCTGGCCTGGTCCATGGAAGGCCGGGGGGCACACGAAGGTCACAATGCCTTCGCGAAGGCGGGCGGCACCCGAATCGGCGAGCGGCTCAGTGCGATTCCGCTGACGCTCTTCTCCGATCCCAGCGCCGACGGACTCGAATACCGCCCGTTCGTCGCGACGCCCTCGTCCTCGGAGTCACTGTCGGTCTTCGACAACGGCATGCCGGCCGAACGCGTCGATTGGTTGCGTGCGGGCGTCATCGAATCTCTCGTCTACCCGCGCGCCACCGCCGCCGAATTCGGTGCCACCGCAACGGTTCCCGGTGCGAACCTGCTACTCACCGGAGGGTCGGGGACGACACTCGACACAATGATCGCGAACACCGAGCGCGGCCTGCTGCTGACCACGCTCTGGTACATCCGCGAAGTCGATCCGGCGACGCTGTTGCTCACCGGCCTCACCCGCGACGGGGTCTACCTCGTCGAGAACGGCGAGGTCACCGCGGCCGTCAACAACTTCCGGTTCAACGAGAGCCCGATCGACCTGCTCCGACGCGCCACCGAGGCGGGCGCCACCGAGACCACCCTGCCCCGCGAATGGAAGGACTGGTTCACCCGAACCGCCATGCCGCCGTTGCGAATTCCGGACTTCCACATGTCATCGGTCAGCCAGGCGACCTGAGCTCGCTGAGTGTCGGGCTCCGTGGAGCCCGACACTCACGATTGCGCGGCCGGTGTGATCTCGAGGCCGATGGTGCCGGACTTGCCGCGGCGAATGACGCTGGCCGTGACCAACAGCGGACCCAGCAGCCAGTACTTGCGCTTGATCAGCTTGCGGACGCGTTCGGTGCCCTCGGCGTCGAGTACCACGCCGGTGCCCTCGATCACCTCGCCACGTGGCTTACCCGACGGACTGCACGGCTGCAAGGTGACGGCCGGATTATTGCGCAGGCGCTTCACTTTCCAGCTCTCGGTCTCGGTCCAGACATAGAGTTTGCCGTCGGCTTCGGCGGCCCACACCGCGGTGCCGACCGGTGTGCCGTTCTTGCGGAAGGTGGTCAGCAGCACGTAGTCGGCCTTGCCGAGCGCCTCGAGCGTCGTCGTCATGAGGGCAGCCTAGTCCGGGTTCGCCGGTGCGGGCTCGTCATGCGGTCGCCAACCGCGGGATTCGGCGTCCGCCATCCGATACTCCCCCGCCTCCAGCCGCGCGAGGATGCCGCCCGTCCAAGTGGCCAGATTGTCGAACACCCCGCTCCAGAGCTCGAGCAGATCGGTCGCATGCGGCGGCTCGTAGCGGCCCGGAAAGGTCGGGATCATCGCGAGCAGGTCGTCGCGGACTGCCGCACTGTTGCGGCGTTGTTCGCGTAACTTCTCGATGACGTGCACGCTGGGGAGCGCGTCCATGAAGGCGATACCCGCGCCGAGTTCCTCCATATCGACGCTGACCAGCGCCGCGTCCATAAGTTTGCGGAACTCGTCCTCCCCCGCCTCGGTCAGCTCGAACAGGGTCCGGCCCGGTCCCTGGCTGCTCCCCTCGACTCCGAACGCGCTCAACTTGCCCTCCTGGCTCAGCTGTTTGAGCGCGTGATAGATCGACCCGGGATTCCGGCCCGGCCAAAGCAGATTCAGCGTGATCGACCCGGTGGGCAACACCATCATCTACATCCAGCGCGACGAGCCCGAGGAGCTCGACTACGGCGGCTCCCGCGAACTCGAAGGCTTGGCACGGGTACTGGACAACGCCCGTATCCTGCGCGATTTCAAGAACGACGACGCGGCCGCGATCCGCGTGCTCGAGGTCGGCCTGGGCCGCTACGGCGCGGAAGCGCCGCCGGTCGACAAGGCACGAGCGCTCGCCGCACTCACCGAATTGGCCGACGCCACGGACGATTCCGAGCGAGCCGAGAAACTACGCGCCGAACTCCGAGCGATGACGCTCACGGAGGATGAGCGCGCCGCAGTCGCCGCGGAACTGCGCGCCGCCACCGATCTCGCCGAGTGGTTGTCCGAAACGGACTGAGCAGCCGCGGATTTCACGCGGTGGTGAGCACCTGCGGCCCGTCCCCGGTGATCGCGACCGTATGTTCGGAATGCGCGGTGCGCGAGCCGTCGGCGGAGCGAATGGTCCAGCCGTCCGGATCGGTATAGACCCGATCGGTGGTGCGGGCGAACCACGGCTCGATCGCGATGGTCAATCCGGGCCGCAGCGGAAATCCGCGACCCGCGCGGCCCGCGTTGGGCACGTGCGGATCCTCGTGCATCGTGCGCCCGAGTCCGTGCCCGCCGAATTCGGTGTTCACGCGATAGCCGTTCGCCCCCGCCACCTCCGCGATGGCCGCGGAGATATCGCCGATCCGATTGCCCGGCAGCGCTACCGCGATGGCCGCCGCCAGCGCATCCTCGGTCGCCTTGACCAGCCGCAGATCCTCCGGCGCGGCACTGCCGACGATCACGCTGACGGCCGAATCGGCGACCCACCCGTCGATGCCGAGCGCCAGATCCATGCTCAGCACATCCCCGTCCCGCAGCACGTAGTCGAACGGAAGTCCGTGCAGGACAGCGTCGTTCACCGATAGGCAGATGGTGTTGCGGAACGGTCCGCGTCCGAAGGACGGTGCGTAGTCCCAATAGCACGACACCGCGCCACGCTCCCGAATCCGCTCCCGCACATGAGCTTCCAACTCCAGCAGGTTCACCCCGACCTGCGCACGCTCGCGCAGTTCGCCCAGGATCTCGGCGACGAACCGCCCCGCCACCCGCATTCGTTCGATCTCCGCCGGCGACTTCAACTCCACCATGCCCAATCCTCCACATCGGTATTTTAATACCAAGCATAGCCCGCTTCGGTATTTTAATACCACTCACCCCGTTTGACCTGGCCATGTGTTATGTTCGCGAGCACAAAAGAGCACTGGTTGTATCGTTGTTCGCCGCCCCGCGCGGTATGCGTTCCGCCCGATCGACTGCCCGACAGCGCCATCAGCGCACGTAGGAGCACCTCATGAGGATGCGTCGCAAAGCTCTTGTCGTCGCCGTCGCGATGGCCCTCGCTCTCGCCACGCCCGCCTGTGGCGGCGATTCAGCGAAGAACCAGAACCAGTCCGGCAGTGCCTCTGGTCCCGCCCGCAATCCCTACCTCGCTGCCGCGACCTACGGCCTCACCCACATCGATCCGGCCCAGTCCGACACCTTCCCGTTTCAAACACCGCAGGGCGAGTTCCATTTCGATCCGAAGCAGCAGCAGCGCGTCGCTTCGGGACCGGTCAACATCATGACGCTGGCCGCCACCAATCCGGACTACATGTGGATCTCCTCCACCCAGGGCGTGGTCTACGTCCAGGTGGGCGACGGCATGTTCCACGAGATCGCCCGCGCGGACGCGCCCGGGGTGAAATCACTGTCGCCGCAGGCCCTCGACCAGGTGCTCGACCAGAGCTTCACCGACGTCGGCCAAGTGCAGAACGCCGTGCACAACGACTGGGGCATCGACTGGACCCGCATCACCAATGGCGTCTACAGCCTGGTGGACAAGGACAATCGGGTCTACTACGTCACCCAGGACGCGCAGATCGTCGTCTTCGGCCTGACGAATGCGAACAATCCCGCTGCAGGCGTCCGGATTCTGCGCAGCCTCGACTTCAAGCCGTGGCTCGGCACCGGCGCTGGTATCGGCGGTCTACCCGAAACTGTCGTCGGCCTGAACATGACCTATGACGGCAAACTGGCCGTGCTCAGCACGCGCGGGCTCTCGATCATCGACCGCAGTCTGCAGGGCGAACCGCAGCGGGTCCGCTTCGGCGCGGACGAGGTCGTCTCCAATGCGATGGCGGTCGACGAGGCGGGCGGTATCTACGCCGCCTCGGACAAGATCATGCGCAAAATCGTGTGGACCGGAAGCAAACTCTCCGCCGATGCCGGCGACGGCGCTTGGTCAGCACCGTATGACTTCGGCCAGCAGCCACCCGCGGTGAAGTTCGGCGTCGGCACCGGCTCGACCCCGACGCTCATGGGCTACGGCAAGGACGACCGACTCGTGGTGCTCACCGACGGTGCGAACCGGATGAAGCTGGTCGCATTCTGGCGCGACGCCATTCCCGAAGGGTTCCAGCCGAAGCCGGGCACCAAATCCAACCGGATCGCCGACCAGATCCAGGTCACCGCCGGGCTGAATCAGGCACCGGAGTTCATCCAGAGCGAGCAGTCGGTCGTGGTGGACGGCTACGGCGCGTTCGTGGTCAACAATGCCCGGCCGCAGGGCTCGCCGGACCGGCTCGTCGATGCGCTCGCGGGCGGACCGGTCTTCGCACCGCCGTCGGGTATCGAACGGTTCCAATGGGATCCGGCCAACAACCACTGGACCTCGCTGTGGTCGCGCGGCGATGTGGTGTCGACGAGCATGGTGCCCACCGAGAGCACCAAATCCGGCGTCGTATTCGTCAACGGCTACACCAAGGCCGACGGCTGGGAAGTGACGGGGCTGGACTGGCAGTCCGGAAAGACGGTACTCCGTACCATCTTCGGACAGAGCAATCTGGGTAACGGCGCCTACGCGCTGATCGAGTTCCTTCCGAATGGCGATCTGCTGTTCAACAGCGTCGGCGGACCGTTCCGGGTGAAGTTCGACCGCTGATGCTTGCGGTATTTAAATACCGCCCATAGTCTGGTGTCATGGTCCGACTTCCGCTGACTCCCGCCCAGGTCGAGGCCGGTCGTCGCCTCGGCGCCCGGCTGCGGGGGGCGCGCGCCGATCGCGATCCGGCGCAGATCGCTCAGGCGGCCGGAATCTCGCCCGAGACGCTGCGCAAGATCGAGACCGGACGGCTGCCGACACCCGCGTTCGGCACGGTTGTGTCCTTGGCCGCCGTCCTCGACATTCCGCTGCAGGAACTCGCCGAGACCTGGTGCTCGGCGGGTCTCGCCGAATCCGCCTGAACCGGGCGACTATTCGCCGGTCGCGGGCGCGATCGCGATGCCGACGGACGCATCCGCACCCCGGAGCAGCTTGTGACCCCAGATCAGCAGTTTCCCGATGATGCCGTACTTGCGGGCGACGATCTCGCGCACACGTTGCGTACCCGCCGCGTCGAGGACCTCGGCCTTCCCCACGAATACCGCATCCCCTTTCGGGCGACCACGGCCGTCGCACACCTGCAGGGTGACCTGCGGGTTGCGTCGGATGCGCTTGACCTTCCAGGTCTTCGGATTGGTCCACACCACGATCTCGTCGCCGTCCGGGGCCACCCAGACAGGTGTGCCGACCGGCGTGCCGTCCTTCTTGTAGGTAGTCAGCAGGGCGAAGCTGCTCGTGCTCATGTCGTTCCAGGTCATACCGAAAACGGTAGGCCGTGGCGGTGCCCGCGACATCCGTACACGGACAGAACTCGTTCGTACGCGCCCTGACGTATGAATGGGGCGCGCCCATGCACGCCCCATCGTTTTGCCCACTCAGCCGCGATAGGCCCGGAAGAAGGTTCGGACGTCATCCAGGAACAGCTCCGGCTGTTCCATTGCGGCGAAGTGACCGCCCTCGGTGTATTCGGTGAAGTGCTCGATATGCCCGTCCGGGTTCATCACCCGGCGCATCAGCGGATCGGTATTGAAGACCGCCCACCCCTGCGGCACACTCGACGGCGCCACCCAGTCCATGCCGGAATGTGCTGTCTCCCAGAGGAACTGCGCGGCGGAGGCGCCGCTGCGGGTGAACCAGTAGATGCTGATATCGGTCAGCAGCAGATCGCGGTCCACCGCCTCGCCCTCGGCGCGGGCCGGATCGGTCCAGACCTGGAACTTCTCGGCGATCCACGCCAGCTGGGCGATCGGCGAATCGGTCAGCGCGGCGGCGATGCCGTTGGGCTGGGTGGTCTGCAGTACCAGGTAGCCCTTCTGTTGATTCCACCTGGCTTGCTGGGCCTGGATGGCGGCTAGTTCGCCCTCGGTCAAGCCCTCGGGCATCGGCAGCTGTTCGCCCACCAGGCCGAGGGAGCCGCGGTCGCTGTTCACATGCGTCGCGATGATCCGCTCGGGATGGGTGGCGGCGAGCCGTCCGGTCACCCCCGCGCCGACGTCACCACCCTGGGCGACGAACTTCTCATAGCCGAGCCGGGCCATGAGTTCGGCGAAGGCCTCCGTCGTACGCGCCAGCTCCCATCCGGTCGAGGCCAGCGGCGTGGAGAAACCGAAGCCGGGCAGAGATGGAATCACGACATGGAATGCGTCCGCCGGATCCCCGCCGTGCGCCCGCGGGTCGGTCAGCGGGCCGATCAGCTCGAGGAATTCGACGATCGAGCTCGGGTATCCGTGGGTGATCAGCAGCGGCACCGCATCCGGCTCGGACGAGCGAACATGGAAGAAATGGATGCTCTGCCCGTCGATCTCGGTCGTGAACTGGTCGAAGGCATTGAGCTTCGCCTCCTGCGCCCGCCAGTCGAACCCGTCGCGCCAGTATTCGGCCAGCTCCCGAAGGTAGCCGGGCGCGATGCCACGGCTCCAATCGGCTTCGGTGCCGGGCACCGGGTGCGGCAACCGAGCGTGCGTGAGCCGCGTACGCAACTCATCGAGCTCGGGCTGCGGAATGTCGATCCGGAAGGGGCGGATGGCCGCTGTTTTCGTCATGCGACCACTCTCGACCCCATTACGGAAGACCTGCTTCCGCATTACGGAGTTCCTTCCGTACCGTCCGCATCGGAAACGACCTCGCCCTCTGGCGCAGGAAAGACGGCGACCGCGCCCATGCAATCGCTGCCAAAATCTCACAGCGCAGGCCTGGACACCGAGCAGCGAATTGACAATGCGCGGCCCGTGCTGCGGCTCATCACGAAGATCGGGATGAACACCTCGATATCGAGCCCGCAGGATCTGATCGGGATGTCAGCAGGCGACAGGCGCGGGCTCTCCGTGAACGCGGCCGTTGAGCCACCTCAGTACCTCAGGGGCGCCCGCTACCGCCGCGGACAAATGCTCGGGCACCGACACCAACCGCGTCTGCAGCTGCACCCCGGCATTGCACCAGCGGCGGTTGGTTATGTTGATGGCATCGACCGGAATCAGCGGGTCGCTCGGCGAATGCCATTCGAACATGGGAATTTCCGGCACCCCGGGGTAGATCTCCAGACTGTTGTCCTCTACCACCGACCGGGCTTCGGGCCTGTCGAAGACCGAAGTGGTGGTGACGAACTCACGCGCACTACCGTTGGCTCCGATGACGAGGATCTCATTGGTGCAGCGATTGGCCATGGCGTCACGAAGCGCTATGCCACGCGGATTCAGATACAAGCTGGTCGGCATTTCGTCCGGATACTCCCGCTCCAGACCGATTGCCGTCGCCATGGCCAGGCCGAAGGCCGGGTGCGGCTCGAGGCCCAGCGCCTGCGCCATCGTCACCAAATTCACCGGGACACCACCGATGGCCGCGCCCGCGAGCTGCAGCTCAGCCGCGTACGACGGCTGCAGCACTGCCGCCCATGAGGTGGCCAGGCCGCCACCGGAGTAGCCCGCCATCGCGACAGGGCTGTGCTGCACAGCGAGTTCGGGCAGACGTTTCGCCGCCCGGATGCCGTCCAACACGATGTGGCCACCCAAATGCGCCGCTCCGAGAGCGAACTGCGGTCCGAGATGATCCGGCATCGCGATACTCCACCCCTCCTGCAGCATGACGTTCAACATCGACGCCGTCGTCGACAGATTCACATCGCCGCTGTACAGCATGTGCGATATCGCGCAGCCGGTGCCCAGCGAGTTGATGAAATGCTGATACGACAGCAACGGCCCGTCGGGCTGGTGGCCGAAGGGGGTGAGGATCGTGGTGGTCGCCGCGATCGGCCCGCCGTGCGAGTCGGTCGACCGGAATTTGACCAATGTAACGGTGGCGCCGGGGAAGAGTGGCACCGGCGGCATTGCCCGCACGTCGAGGACGTCACCGGGTTGGTGCGCGCCCAGATCCGCCGGGGCGGTGTAGAACGGGTCGGGATCGGGCTGCGGATACAGCGGTTCCGCGGTGGCCGTCGTCGCCAGCATCAGCGTGAGTGCAACGCCGAATGCACCGAGAACAGCGGCCCAACCGCTGCACCTGCTGCCGAGGAAACGAAGATGAAACGGACGAGTCACGACCTTGACCTCCACGGATTGTTCGCGGTATTAGTCGACAAGCCAGGCTGAATCCAAATCCCACCGCCGGCAAATCTACAGCGACACGATGTGGAAAGAGTCGGATGCGCCGAAAATGACACTTCGGGGCGGGATCTCGGACACTGCCCGCTCGTGGCTCGCCGAAACGGGTCGGATACATCCATGCCCACTCCGTTCTCTTCCGGCGGTGAGCCCACCAGCGGCGAGTTGTCGAGGTATCGGGTCTCGCAGACCCGCTCGGTGAACTTCCGGCCGTCGGCCGTTCGACGGTAGCGATCGTGTAGATCACATAGCTCAAATGTGAACTGCCGCTTCGTAACCGGCCGAATTCACAGATGCGGGCGCCGGCGAATCAGAACGGCTTGATAGCTGTCAGATATCGCGTGCTGTCGAATATTTCCGCCAGTGGCTCCGCGACCGGTGCCACTGGACGGTTGTAGCGTTCGGCCAGTTCCTGCAGGCGCAGGGATGAGGTGGTCCAACCGTGGGCGGCGAGCAATTCAGCCGGATCGGTGCGTTCGTCGGTGTAGAACAGTGACGCGAGGTCGACCTTGCCGAACGGAGTGTCTTTCAAGTGTTCGGACTCCTGCTCGGCGATGCGGGCGATATCGACACCCTTGCCGACAGTCTCCGCCGCCACCTTGCTACCGGGCACCGAAAGCTGACCGATCCGTGCGAACAAGGCATCCTGTGCGGCGCCTGGCAGGTATGGCAGCAGCCCCTCCGCCGACCATGCGGTGGGCGAGCTCGGATCGAACCCCGCCTCGACAAGCGCCGCGGGCCAGTCGCCTCGCAGATCGACGGCCACCTCGCGCCGGTCCGATCGCGGCACGGCGCCGGATTCGGTGAGCACCTGACGTTTGAACTCCAGCACCTTGGGCTGGTCGATCTCGAATACAACCGCGCCCGCCGGCCAATCCAGCCGGTAGGCCCTGGCATCCAGCCCGGCAGCCAGAATCACCGCCTGGGTCACTGCGTCCGCCGCCATGGACAAGAAGAATTCGTCGAAGAACCTACTTCGATATCCGATGAATCCAGAGGTGAACGGGATCTGCGCCCACAGCGTCGGATCGTTGATCAGTCGGTTCATATCCGAATCGCCGGATGCCACCACGAACTGGGCGGCGTACTCGTCATGGACGAGGGCATCGGGCCGTTTCGTCTCGATAGCCCGTGCGGCCGCGACGCCGAGCGCGGTCATGCCGACGCTGCTCACAATGTCCCAGGTATCGCCTTCGCTACGCATAATGCTGTCCCCTCGAAGTGTCCTGATTGCCATGGCTGACAAGTCGGAATCCGGGATTACGCTCGAGCGAGGAAGCGGGAGCCCTCTTGTTCGGCGTGGCAAATATGCTGATGTCGATGGGTAGAGCTGGTTACGAACTTGATCATACGACCGCGTCTCGGGAGCACGGCCACCGCGTACCACGGGTGGTCGGCAGGGGGCTCGAAGCTCGACAGCCGCCGATTCATACCATGCCTTGGCCGGACAAGATGCGGGCGCCGGCGCGTACGGCATCCCAGTCCGTGCATACGCGTCGGCTCAGTGCGCGAGGAAACCAGGTTTGCCGGTCCTTGTGCTCCCGATGCAGATCTTCGACATTCAGTTCGACGTCGGTTCGTGGGCCGGTTGAGGCCAACTGTGTGACTCGGGTCTGCATGGCGTCGAACAGGGAACGATCGAAATCGGTGACTGCCGAGACGAATTCCTCGGTGGAAACCGATGCTCGGCCGCATTCCGGTGCGGTGAATGAGATTTCGCCGTGCGGATCCTCGGTGTGCCGCCAGGCGATCACGATGGTGTCTTCGGCATGGGCTTCGCGCCACCACCGCAGGTACGGCCCTACACGCAGGTAACCGGTATCGACCGTGCGGTCTGCGTGCGCGGACAGTGCGGCGTCGGCAGCCGGGTCGTCGGTTTCGCACCAGTTCGCGGATTCGCTCGCCACGAACTCGACCAGATCTTCCGGAACCGGTTCGAGTGCGTGCGGCAGCACCTCCAGCACGTCTTCCCACAGCCGGACGACGTAGTAGTCCACCCATGGATGGGCTCTCGCACCGGCCGAGTCGGTACTCCACAGGCCCATCGTGTGGTCGGAGTAACGCAGCAGTTCATGACCGTCGATGTCGATGCAGTACCAGCCTTGGGTCAAGCCGAACCAGTGCAGCACATTGCGCTCACCCCATGGGGTGACCTCGTCGAGAGGCACCAGACCGAATCGAAACCGGATCACGGCTGACATACAACCGCGGGGGGTTTGATCGTGTCCATTCCGCGATAGCGAAATCAGCCGGTCGGATACACCGCCAGGCTCATCCCGGCGATGCCGCGAGGCCTGTCGGCCAATGTGGTCGCGATGGCGCGGAACGCTGCCGAAGTGGTCGATTCCGGATCGGTGATCACCATCGGTATGCCCTGATCTCTCGTGGCGCATACGTCGGGGTCGAACGGGATCTGGCCGAGTAGCGGACAATCCACACCGAGGATCGCGGTGAGCCGGAACCCGCGCCGCTGGTAGAACCTGATCGCATCGAGGTTGTCGTTGGTTGTCACCAACCACCGACGTGAACACCCCTGCGCGCGAGCGATTTCGTCGAGTCGGTCGATGAGCGCCGTGCCGACGCCACCCTATTGACCGGACGCGCGCATGACCACGATCTCGCGGTATCGACGATGTCGAATGGCCGTCGCCGCCGTCCAGTTGCCAGCAGCCGGAGCGGGAGCCGTACCCGGCCGCGAGCCGTCCCCGAGTAGAACCTTCCGGCTGAGCGCTCGCGTCACAAGGTCCGTCGACGGCGGTCGGCGGACCCGATGCCTGCTCGACGAATGCGGAAGGCTTTGTTCCGCGATTGCTGGGATCATCGAGGGATGTTGGAGACTTCGGCACGGTTGTTGCGGTTGTTGTCGTTGCTGCAGATGCATCGGGATTGGACCGGGCCCGCGTTGGCTGAGCGGCTCGGGGTTTCGACGCGGACTATTCGTACGGATATCGAGCGGTTGCGCAGGCTCGGGTATCCGGTGGATGCGACGCCGGGGGTTGCGGGTGGGTATCGGCTGGGCGCCGGATCTTCGCTGCCGCCATTGCTTTTGGATGACGAGGAGGCCGTTGCGGTGGCAGTGGGGTTGGCGACCGCGGCCAATGGGGCGGTGACCGGGATCGAGGAGACCTCGGTGCGGGCGCTGGCCAAGCTCGAACAGGTGCTGCCGTCGCGGCTGCGGCATCGGGTGCAGGCATTGACCTCGGCGACCGTGCATGTGCCGACGCCGGGTCGGTCGGCGGTCGACGCGGGCGTGCTGACCACTACCGCCGCCGCCATCCGGGCGAGTGAGCGGCTGCGGTTCGATTACGAAACCCATTCGGCCGCAGCGGCGCGGCGGGCCGGTGACGCGGCCGCGGTGATGTCACGGCGCGAAGTCGAGCCGCACCGCTTGGCGCACTGGAACGGCCGCTGGTATCTGGTCGCCTGGGATATCGGGCGGGCGGACTGGCGCACCTTCCGGGTCGACCGGATGACGCCGCGCACCCCGAATGGTCGGCGCTTCACGCCACGCACCGTTCCGGAAAGTGAGGTGGCCGAACGGATCCAGCGCGGGGTCGGCGCGGCGACCTGGCGCTACCGGGCCACGGTGCGTGTCGCGGCACCCGCTACCGACGTGCGTGCGCGCCTGCCCGCCGCCGTCACGGTCGAAGCCGACGGCTCGAATCACTGTGTGATCCAGGTCGGTTCGGACACTCCGCATATGTTGACGCTGTATCTCGGTCTGCTCGACGCCGATTTCGAAGTGCTCGACGCGCCGGAACTCGCGGCGCACCTCCGGGCAACCGCGGAACGGTTTCGGAAAGCGGCGGGCGAGAATTGAAATGCGATGTGTCCTGAATTTCGATAAGCGGGAACCCCGGTCGGGCGAATTCAGGCGAAAGCCCGGCCGAGGGTACTCGCTCGATACTTATTCAGGCGGTTGTATACCCCGTCATTGGTTGGCGCCCGCGATGCCGCCGATGATTCCTCCGATGACGCAACCGGGAAGGAATCCGACGATGAAGAACAGGAGCCCGATCAGCGCGCCGACGGCGCATCCGATCAAGACACCCGCGACCGTGGTGCCCGCGTCACCGATGTATTGCAGCGGGGCCCACTGCGCGACCGGCGCGTTGACCGGCGTCAGTGTCAATGTCGTTGCCGCGGCATCGACTTCGGGTGTGACCTGCACTTGGCCCGCCGCGGTCTGCAGCGTGGTCGGCACGGTGGCGACCACCGAGCCGTCGGGTGCCAACACGGTGATGCCCGCGTCCGGCGTCAGCACGAATCTGCCGGAGGCCAGTGTGATGGTGGCGTCCGAGCGGTCGGCCGCCACCGCCGCGGTGTATTCGATGCCGCGATCCACCCCGTTGAGCACGGTTTCGGACGCCACTTCAGGCGAGCCGTAGGCGGTGGCCGCAGTGATACCTGTCGCGGCAATGGTCAAAACCGTTGTCGCTACCAGTTTTTTGATCTTCATCAGGATTTCCAATCATCCAGCCGATTCGATTGATGTTCCCCGAGAAACGGACATGGGACATCGATCATCATGCGCTCTCTACGCGATCGGCGTCGCGGGAATCAGGAAATCGAATTATGTTGCAAGATCAAAATATTGGAAATACCCAAGGAACTGGGGGATTGCTTTTCCGCTATTCCAGTTCACCCTCGGTCTCCAGGTAGATCTGACGCAGTCGGTCCAGCGTCTGCTGCTCCGGATGCTCCCAGAGCTCACGCTGCGCCGCCTCCAGCAGACGTTCGGCAATGCCGTGTAGCGCCCACGGATTGGACTGCTCCATGAACTTGCGGTTCACATCATCGAAAACGTAGCTCTCCGCCAGTTTTTCGTACATCCAGTCGGCGACGACATTGGTGGTGGCGTCATAGCCGAACAGGTAGTCGACGGTGGCCGCCATCTCGAAGGCACCCTTGTAGCCGTGCCTGCGCATCGCCTCGAGCCAGCGCGGGTTCACCACCCGGGCGCGGAAGACACGCGAGGTCTCCTCCGAGAGGGTGCGGGTGCGCACGGCGTCGGGTCGGGTGCTGTCGCCGATGTAGGCCTCCGGATTCTTCCCGGTGAGCGCGCGCACGGTGGCGACCATGCCGCCGTGGTACTGGAAATAGTCATCGGAGTCGGCGATATCGTGCTCGCGGGTGTCGGTGTTCTTGGCCGCCACCGTGATTCGGCGGTAGGCGGTACGCATATCGTCGGCGGCGGGCGCGCCGTCGAGGTCGCGACCGTAGGCATAGCCGCCCCACGCGGTGTAGACCTGCGCGAGGTCGTCGTCGGTGCGCCAGCTCTTGGAGTCGATCAGCTGCAGCAGGCCCGCGCCATAGGTGCCGGGCTTGGAGCCGAAGATGCGGGTGGTGGCGCGGCGCGTGTCACCGTGCTCGGCGAGATCGGCCTGCGCATGGGCGCGCACGTAATTCGACTCGGCGGGCTCGTCGAGTTCGGCGACCAGCCGGACCGCATCGTCCAACAGTGCGAGCACGTGTGGGAAGGCGTCGCGGAAGAAGCCGCTGATACGGACCGTGACGTCGATGCGCGGGCGGCCCAGCTCGGCCGGCGAGATCACCTCGAGGGTGGTGACGCGGCGGCTCGCCTCGTCCCACACGGGGCGCACGCCCAGCAGCGCAAGCACTTCCGCGATATCGTCGCCGGAGGTGCGCATGGCCGAGGTGCCCCACACCGAAAGCCCGACCGAGCGCGGATACTCGCCGTGATCGGATTTATATCGCTCGAGCAGCGAATCCGCCATTGCCTGACCGGTCTCCCAGGCCAGTCGCGACGGGACCGCCTTCGGATCGACCGAGTAGAAATTCCGACCGGTCGGCAGGACATTGATCAGACCGCGCAGCGGCGACCCGCTCGGACCCGCCGGAATGAAACCACCGTTGAGCGCGTGCAGGATTCGATCGATCTCGATCCCGGTCTGACGCAGGCGCGGCACCACCTCGGTCGCCGCGAAGCGCAGCACCATGCGTACAGCGGCGAAGCGGGCATCGGCGTCCGCTGCGCCGACGCGCCCGCCGGCCTCGGCCGATTCCGCGCCGGCGACGACGGATCCCACACCAGCAGCGGCGGTTCCATCGCCTGCGACAGCGATAGCGGACGTCGGCGCGCCGGTGTGCGGTGCAACCCCGGCCCCCGGAGCGGCGAGCGACGCAGCGAAGTCGGCGACGAGCTGGTCCACGGCGTCGGCCGACCAGTCGGCGGCCTGCAGCGCGCCGACGAGCTCGCGGGCCTGGCTCTCCACGGCGTCGACCCGCTCTCGGGCCTCGCTGCCGGATTCGTTCAGCCCCAGGGCTTCCCGCAGGCCCGGCACATTCCGTTCGCCGCCCCACAGCTGGCGGGCACGCAGCATGGCGAGCACCAGATCGAGTTCGGACTCCCCCGTCGGTGCCTGGCCGAGGATGTGCAGGCCGTCGCGGATCTGCACATCCTTGATCTCGCACAGCCAGCCGTCGACGTGCAGCAGCATATCGTCGAAGACGTCCTCGTCGGGACGCTCGGCCAGCCCCAGATCGTGGTCCATCTTGGCCGCGCGCATCAGCGTCCAGATCTGCTGGCGGATGGCGGGTAGCTTGGCCGGGTCGAGGGTGGAGATATTGGCGTGCTCGTCGAGCAGCTGCTCCAAACGCGAGATATCGCCATAGCTTTCGGCCCTGGCCATGGGTGGGATGAGATGGTCGACGAGGGTTGCGTGGGCGCGGCGCTTGGCCTGGGTACCCTCCCCCGGATCGTTGACCAGGAACGGGTAGATCAGCGGCAGCTCGCCGAGGGCGGCGTCGGTGCCGCAGGAGGCGGACATGCCGAGGGTTTTGCCCGGCAGCCACTCCAGGTTGCCGTGCTTGCCGAGATGCACCATGGCGTCGGCGGCGAAACCGTCCGATGCGGCGATCCAGCGGTAGGCGGCGAGGTAGTGGTGGCTGGGCGGCAGATCCGGGTCGTGATAGATGGCGACCGGGTTCTCGCCGAAACCGCGCGGCGGCTGCACCATCAGCACGATATTGCCGAAACGCAGTGCGGCGATGACGATTTCGCCGTTGGGATCGGTGGATCGGTCGACATAGAGTGCACCGGGCGCCGGGCCCCACGCCTCGATTACGGCCGCGCGCAGGTCATCGGGCAGGGTGTCGAACCAGCTCGTGTACTGATCGGCGCTGATGCGGATCGGGTTGCCCTCGAGCTGTTCGGCGGTGAGCCAGTCGGGATCCTGGCCGCCCGCGGCGATCAGCGCGTGGATCAGCGCGTCGCCGTCGCGCTCCGCCAGTCCGGGCACCTCACCGTCACCGCCGAGATCGTAACCGGCCGACCGCATCTCGGTGAGCAGTCGGATCGCACTGGCCGGGGTGTCCAGGCCGACGGCATTGCCGATGCGCGCGTGTTTGGTCGGGTAGGCCGACATCATGATCGCGATGCGGCGCCGTTCGGCCGGGATATAGCGCAGTCGCGCGTGCCGCACCGCGATACCGGCGACCCGCGCCGCGCGCTCGGGATCGGGCACATAGGCGGATAGGCCGTCGGCGTCGAATTCCTTGAACGAGAACGGGACCGTGATGATGCGGCCGTCGAACTCCGGGACAGCGACCTGGGTCGCGACATCCAGCGGGGAGAGCCCGTCGTCGTTGGCCTCCCATTGGGCGCGGCCGCTGGTGAGGCACAGGCCCTGCAGGATCGGCACATCCAATTCGGCGAGTGCCGCGACATCCCAGGCCTCGTCGTCACCACCGGCCGACGCGCCGGCGGGTTTGGTACCGCCCGCCGCGAGAACGGTTACCACGAGCGCATCGGCCGCGCGGAGGGTGTCGAGCAGTTCCGGCTCGGCGGTGCGCAGGGACGCGCTGTAGAGCGGAAGCGGTTTCGCACCGGCCTGTTCGATCGCGGTGCACAGCGCGTCGATGTAATTGGTGTTCCCGGCGAGATGCTGTGCGCGGTAATAGATCACCGCGACCGTCGGTCGTTCGGACGTCTCGGGTCCCGCGGGCTGCCCAGAAGATCCGGTCGCGCTGGAGGTCCGCTCGAGTTCGCCCCAACTCGGCAGTTGCACCGGCGGTTCGAAACCGTGCCCGGTGAGCAGGACGGTGTCGGACAGGAAGTTGTACAGCTGGCGCAGGTTCTCCGCGCCACCGGCGGCGAGGTAGTTGTGCGCGTCGGCGGCCACACCACCGGGCACTGTCGAGCACTCCATCAACTCAGCATCGGGCGCGATCTCGCCGCCGAGCGCCACCATCGGCACCCCGCTGGCGCGCACCGCCGCCAGACCGTCCTCCCAGGCCCGCTTGCCGCCGAGAATTCGCACGATCACCAGATCTGCGCCGTCGAGCAGCGCGGGCAGGTCATCGACCAGCAGCCGAGCCGGGTTGCCCCACCGATACTCGGCGCCGCTCGCGCGGGCGCTCAACAGATCGGTGTCGGACGTCGACAGCAGCAGAATCACAGGTGGCAGCCTTCCTCGGGTTACGCGCCCATCGGTTACGGTGCTCGCCGGAGAGGGTCTGGCTTTTGACAGTGGCGCGACCGCACCGGAGTTCCACCGGTTTCCTCATCGCCCGCCGAGCACCCAGATGCTAGCCCGCCACCTCTCCTCGACCGGTGGGCGCCTCAAAAGTGTCGTCGCGGGCCGCGTCATGCTCCGTCCGATCGAATCGCGCAGTCCGGCGGAATCACGGTCCACCCAGCGCTCGGTGGCAAGGACGCCCGCTGGACGCTTCGGTGAAACCGGGCCAGTCCGCCGTACCCAACGCTCAGGTCAGGTCGGCGTTTCCGTCGATCACCTTCAGGAGGTAGTGGAATTTGTCGACGCGCCAGCCTGCGGCAGTGCGTTCCACGCCGATGGCGTAGCTGCCGACGAAGGTACGGGTCTTGCCGTGCAACGGTAGAGATTTCACTCATTCGCTCACCCTAATAACCGACCACTGAGGCCGCTTCCGAATAACACGGTGGGGCAGGTCGTAGGCTTGACGGGTCATGACGCGTACGAATCCCGACTCCTGTCCCGGTGTGCTGCGGCTGCATCAGGCGGCCGACGGACCGCTGGCTCGTATCCGGCTGCCCGGTGGGCGGCTGGAACCGGCGCAGCTGCAGGTGTTGGCCGAGGCGGCCGGGGACCTCGGCGACGGGAATATCGAGCTCACCTCGCGCGGGAATGTGCAATTGCGGCAGGTGCGGGATGCGGCGGCGCTGACGGAGCGGTTGTCGGCGGCCGGGCTGCTGCCGAGTCATACGCATGAGCGGGTGCGCAATATCGTCGCCTCGCCGCTGTCGGGCCGGATCGGCGGTTGGACGGATGTGCACGAGCTGGTCCCGGAGCTCGACGAAGGTTTGCGCGCCGCGGCGCGGTTGGCCGAACTGCCCGGACGGGTGTTGTTCACCCTCGACGACGGTCGTGGCGATATCAGCGGGCTCGGTGGCGATATCGGCGTACATGCCACGGGCGCGGACGAATTCGCGGTGGTGCTGGCCGGTCGCGATTCCGGCATCCGGATTTCCGCGGCCGACGCGGTCCAGGTACTGCTCGCCGCCGCGCACGGCTTCCTCGACCTCGGCTCCGGTCAGTGGCGGCTGCACGAAGTCGATGGCGGCGCGCAGCGGGTGATCGACATACTCGGCTTGGCGCCCGGCCCCGATCGGCTGGAATTCGGTGTTGCCCAAGACATTCCGATCGGCTGGCTCGATCAGGACAACGGTCTGGTCAGCCTCGGCGCCGCTGTGCGGCTCGGCTCCCTCCCCGCTCGCATCGCCGAATTCATCGTCGCCATCGAACGGCCCATATTCATCACGCCCTGGCGCAGCCTGGTGATCACCGATCTCGACGAATGGCCCGCCGAACAGGTTGTCCGGGTGCTCGCCCCGATCGGCCTCATCTTCGACGCCAACTCCCCCTGGCTCCAGGTCAGCGCCTGCGCGGGGCAACCCGGCTGCGCGAAGTCCCGCACCGATGTCCGCGCCGACGCGGCCGCCGCCGTCGAGTCGGGTCGGGTGCTGCCTGCGTCGGAGGACGTTCGGACCATGGAAGTTCGCGACGCCGAAGACGTCACCGTTGCGGGACGTCAGCACTGGTCCGGATGCGAACGCCGCTGCGGCCGCCCCCGCGGCGCGGTGACCGATATCGTCGCCACCGCGGACGGCTACCGGATCAACTGACAGCCCGCATCGCTCATCATCGCCGGGATATGGTGGCGGCATCGCTGCGGATCTACACGCCACCTCGACTGTCGATCCTGAGGGCTGGCTCTCGATTACCGCCCGTGGCACAGTTCAGGAGGCAACTGCGGTCGGCTCGCTCCGCGGATCCTCGTGGATCTCCAAGGTGCAGCATTTCACGCCGCCACCGGCCTTGAGCAACTCCGACAGCTCGACGCCCACCGGGTTGTAACCCTGTCCGCGCAGCTCAGCGGCCAGATTTTCGGCACGGCTGCTGATGAAGACGTTGAGTCCGTCGGACACGCCGTTCAGACCGAGCACCACCGCGTCGTCGTCCGTAGCGCGGATCGCGTCCGGGTAGAGCCCAGCAAGAACGGCCTGGCTTTCGGCGCTGAAGGCGGGCGGAAAGTAGGCGATATTGGTGTCGTCGAGGACCATCAGCGCCGTATCCAGATGGTAGAAGCGCGGATCGACGAGTTCGAGCGAAACCACCGGCAGGTCGAAGTACCGCTCGACCTCGCGGTGCGCGGCGAGCGAACTGCGGAATCCGGTCGCGGCGAGCATGCGCTCACCGACGAGCAGGAAGTCGCCCTCACCTTCGTTGATTTCGGCTGCCTCGACCAGCTCGATGAGACCCCGCTGCGCGAACCAGCGGTGATACGCGGGACCTTCGGCGGCACGCTCGGGGTGGGTGAACCGCGCCGACATCGCCCGATCGCCAACGATCAGACCACTATTCGCGGCGAAGACCATATCGGGCAGACCAGGCTCACCGGGCACCACGTCGACGCGATGGCCGTACCCCTCGAAGGTCGCGCGCAGCGTCTCCCATTGCGACAGCGCCAGCGCACGTTCGACCGGTTTCTGCGGATCCATCCACGGATTGATCGAGTAGCAGACGTCGAAGTGGTCCGGGCGGCACATCACGAACCGTCGTGGTGTCGGCTGCCGCGAAGCGGGCTCGATGCGGAGGGTGGTTACAGAGGTCAACGTGTCTCCCGGAGGTAGGCGCGGATCATTCCACTGACACGAAGGTAATTCGCCTACTATTGCGCCAGAAACAACGATTCATTGCGCAAGATCATGTAAATCCAGCGAATCATTGTGCTAGTCGAGAGCGAGTGTGGCGTGGACGACATCGACCGACGAATTCTGGCGCATCTGCTCAAATCGGCACGCGCCTCGTTCCAGGAGATCGGCGCGAAAATCGGCCTCTCCGCCCCCGCCGTAAAGCGCCGCGTCGACAAAATGGTCGCCAGCCGCCAGATCACCGGCTTCACCGCATTGGTCAACCCCGCCGCCCTCGGCTGGACCACCGAGGCCTACGTCGAGGTCTACTACCGCGACAACATCACCCCCGCCGAACTCCGCCGCAGCCTGGAACCCATCCCCCAGGTCGTCGGCGTCTGGACCATCGCAGGCGAAGCCGACGCCCTGGTCCACGTCATGGCAACCGATATGGCCGAAATCGAATCCACCGTAGAACGAATCCGCGAAAACACCCGAGTAGGCCGCACCCGAAGCTCCATAGTCATGTCCCGCATCCTCGAGCGCCCCCGAACCTGACTGTCGAGAATGCGCTCGTGCAGTTCGCCTGGACGTTTACCTGTACCAGCGCATTCTCGACGGATGTGACCCGCGGGGGCGTGGGGGTGGGGGGACCTCTTAGGGTGGTGCGCATGTCCGATGTTCGTGCTGGTTACCTCACTGATGGGGCCGAGATCTATCGGCGGTCGTTTACGACGATCCGGGCCGAGGCGGATCTGAGTGGGTTTCCGGACGACGTGGCACGGGTGGTGGTGCGGATGATCCATGGGTGTGGGCAGGTGGATCTGGCGGGAGATGTGGCGTTTTCGAGCGGGGTGGTGGCGGCGGCGCGGGAGGCGCTGCGGGGCGGAGCTCCGATTCTGTGTGACGCGAATATGGTCGCGTCCGGGGTGACGCGTAAGCGGCTGCCCGCCGATAACGAGGTGATCTGCACGCTCGCTGATCCGCGGGTGCCGGAATTGGCTGCGGCGCTGGGCAATACGCGCTCGGCCGCCGCGCTGGAACTGTGGCGCGATCGGTTGGATGGCGCGGTGGTCGCCATCGGGAACGCGCCGACGGCATTGTTCCATCTGCTCGACATGATCGACGCGGGGGCACCGCGGCCCGCCGCGATTCTGGGCATTCCGGTCGGGTTCGTCGGGGCCGCGGAATCCAAGGACGCGCTGATCGAGTTCGGCGGAGTCGAATATCTGACCGTGCGCGGGCGACGCGGCGGCAGCGCCATCACCGCGTCGGCGCTGAATGCGATTGCGAGCGAACAGGAATGAGCAACGGGAAGTTGTGGGGCGTCGGGCTCGGACCCGGCGATCCGGAGCTGGTGACGGTCAAGGCGGCGCGGGTGATCGCGGCGGCCGATGTCATCGCCTTCCACAGCGCGCGCCACGGTCGCAGTATCTCGCGCGCGACCGCCGCGCCGTATATGCGCCCGGACCAGCTCGAGGAGCACCTCATCTACCCGGTGACCACCGAGACGACCGATCACCCCGGCGGCTATCAAGGGGCCATCGACGAGTTCTACGAGCACTCCGCCGAGCGCCTCGCCGTACATCTGTCGGCGGGCCGGTCGGTCGCACTGCTCGCGGCGGGTGACCCCCTCTTCTACAGCTCCTATATGCATATGCACCGCCGCCTCGCCGACCGGTTCGAGGCCGAGATCATCCCCGGCATCACCTCCGTGAGTGCGGCCTCGGCCGCCCTCGGCACACCGCTGGTGGAGGGCGAGCAGGTGTTGACCGTACTGCCCGGCACCCTGCCAACCGACGAGCTCACCCGCCGCCTGCGCGACACCGACGCCGCCGCCATCATGAAGCTCGGCCGTACCTACCCGGGTGTGCGCCAAGCCCTCTCGGACTCCGGACGCCTCGCCGACGCCTACTACATCGAGCGCGCGAGCAGCACCCGCGAGCGTGTGCTCGCCGCCGATGATGTCGACGACGCCGACGTACCGTACTTCTCCATCACCCTCGTCCCCGGCCCCCGGCCGACAACCCCACTACGCCTTGCGAATTCGGCGCGCGCTCAGCAGCACAGAGCAGGAGCAGCCGACGTGTCGACTACAGACACCGGGCGGGCAGTCCCGACCGGCCGGTCCCGAACTTCGGGTGCCGGTTCGGCCTCACGCATTTTCAGTGGCGAGGATGCCACCGAGCGCGGAGCCGCTTCGGGCCCCGGCGACGGGACTGGCGCCGACAACGGAGCTGCCTCGGAGCTCGGCGAAGTGGTGGTTGTGGGGCTTGGGCCGGGCTCTCCCGACTGGACAACTCCCGAAGTCGAACGCGCACTTGCCGAAGCGACCGATCTCGTCGGCTACACGACCTACATCAATCGGGTGCCGTCGCGTCCCGGGCAGCGCAGGCATGCCAGTGACAATCGCGTGGAGTCCGAACGGGCCGCGATGGCATTGGATCTCGCTGGGCAGGGAGCCAAGGTCGTGGTCGTGTCCTCCGGTGATCCGGGGGTGTTCGCGATGGCGGCGGCGGTGTTCGAGGAATCCGCAGACCCACAGTGGCGCGGCGTGCCGGTGCGAGTGCTACCCGGGCTCACCGCGGCGAATGCGGTGGCCAGCCGGGTCGGCGCACCGCTGGGCCACGACTACGCGATGATCTCGCTCTCGGATCGGCTCAAGCCGTGGGAGGTTGTCGCGCAACGCCTTTCGGCGGTCGCCGCGGCGGATATGGCGATCGCGATCTACAATCCGGCCTCCAGTCAGCGCACCTGGCAGGTCGCTGCCATGCGTGATGTGCTGCTGGAGCACCGTAAACCCGATACCCCGGTGGTGCTCGGTCGCGATGTCGGCGGCCCCACCGAGTCCGTTCGAGTGATCACCCTCGCCGACCTGGATCCGGCCGAGGTCGACATGCGCACACTGTTGATCATCGGCGCGTCCACCACCGCCGTCATCGAGTCCGACCACGGCACCCGGGTCTACACCTCGCGCCGCTACCAACGCTGATTCCGGTCCCGGACCTCGCCGAGAACATCAACCGGCTCGAGGCCCAGCCGGGCGGCGACATCATCGTCTACGGCGGCGGCACGCTTGTCTCGAATCTGATCGCCGAGGGGTTGATCGACGAACTGCACCCGTTCGTCAGTCCGACCGCGATCGGTGCGGGTATGCCGGTCTTCGGTGGCACCACCCGGCTGGACCTGGTGTTCGCGACACAGTTCGACTGTGGGGTCACCGAACTGGTCTACCGGCCGAAGAACTCCTGAGCGCCCGCACCGCTCACGACCGGGGATGCACGCCCAACCTGTCAGGCGGTCTCCCCGGCTCGACGGGTTATCTTCATGAATGCCGGAGCCCGCTCAGTCGCGATAGTTGCGGGCGACGAAGCAACGCGGGCACGATACCGAGCACGTAGTCGAACAGCAGCAGATCCACCGTGGTGACGGGTAATCCATTGCTTTGTACATCACCAGCAGCGGCGTGAATTCGTTTCCGCCCCAGGCGATCGCGAACATCGCGGCCGCGACGCCCCACCACCGACCCGAGCCCTGCCGGAGTTCCGGCGATCGGGTTTCGACGGTGGCCAGCGTTGCCACTACAGGCCTCGCAGTTCGAGCTGGTGTACGCCGGACATGTGATCGACGAGCGCGGTGGCGAATCCGGCCACATCGCCGGTTTCGATCAGCTCGGCCAGCCGCGTGTGCTGCTCGATGATGCGGGCGGTATCGGTCGAACCGCGGTGCAGCGCGGCGCTGTTCATACGGCGCTGCCGTTCACGCAGTGAGTCGTAGAACCCGGTGAGCAGCGGATTTCCAGCGGCCACCACGTACGTGCGATGAAAGTCGGTGTCCTCCACCGCGAATCGGTCGAAGTCGGCGACCACCTCGCGCTGCCGCGCGAGCGAGGCATGCAGTTCGGCGATCAGCGCCGAGCGATCGGCCGCGATCACTGCGCGCACCGCCCCGGTCTCCACAACGTAGCGGGCGTGTACGACATGCTCGGCCTCAGCGGGTGGGATCGGCACCACCAGCGCACCGCGCTTGGGGTAGAGCTTCATCCACCCCTCCACCTCGAGTCGCAGAAACGCCTCGCGCACCGGGGTGCGGGACATGCCGAGATCGGTCGCGATCTCGCCCTCGCTGATGAGCTCACCACCGGGCAACGCACCGGTCAGGATGCGTTCCTTGACCTCGCGGTACGCCAGCTCGGCCGATGAATACGTCTTAGACACAAGTAGTATCTTAGCGACACGCGATAGAAGTCGGCAGCCGCCCGGCATGCGAGTCGTATAATATTCCACTATGGAACGTTGAGAGCGAAGGGAGCAGTCTGTTGACGAATACCTCGACAGCACGCAAGTCGCTGAATTCCACGGCGGCGTCGCTGCTCGGATTTCTACACGACGGTCCGATGTCGGGCTGGGATCTGGTGACCCAGGCCCAGGACCGGATCGGCGACTTCTGGACGATCACGCAGAGTCAGGTGTATCGGGAACTGGCCGCGATGGACGCGGCCGGGCTGGTCGAGAAGGGCCAGACCGGCGCCCGGGAGCGCACGCCCTATCAGATCACCGATGCCGGGCGCGAAGCCTTCCTGGAATGGGTGGCCCGCGATCCTGGCGCGGAGACCATCCGGGTGCCGCTGCTGCTGACGCTATCGTTCGGCGAGCACGTCGATCCCGAGCATCTCGATCGAATCATCGCCGCCAACAGGAAGATTCACCAGCAGCGCCTGGACCGCTATCTCACCGACAACCACACTGGGATGTCCCCCTACCAGCACGCCACCCTCGAATTCGGTATCGGCTACGAGCGCACGGTACTGGCGTGGTTCGACCAGCTACCGGAGCTGCTCGGCCGCTGAATCACCGGGATTTCCACTTGCACAACCATTCCCAAGCGTCCGGGACCGTCGCGGCGACCACCGCGTCGACCGGCAGCGCGGGGCGGTCGACGACGACCACGGGTATGGCTGCCGCGCGGGCGGCGGCGAGTTTGGCGTCGGTCTGGTCGCCGCCGCTGTCCTTGGTGACCAGGACATCGATGCGGTGTTGCGCGAGTAGGCGCGATTCGTCGGCAGGCGAGAAAGGTCCGCGCGCAAGGAGTAATTCGTGGCGCGGGGGCAACTCGCCGGTGGGCGGGTCGATGGCGCGGATCAGGAACCACTGGTCCGTCAGTCGCGCGAAGGCGGCGACTCCTTGGCGGCCGATCGTCAGGAAAACGCGGTCGCCCAGACCGACGAGTGTGTGTGCGGCCGCATCGAGGTCGGGCACCCGAATCCAACGATCACCGGGTTTTTCGGACCAGCCGGGTCGCCGCACATGCAGCAGCGGTAGACCGAGATCTGTTGCGGCACTTGCCGCATTCGCACTGATCGTGCCCGCAAATGGATGTGTCGCATCGACGATGGCCGCGATCTCGTTGGCCACCAACCACTTCCGCAGACCATCGACGCCGCCGAAGCCGCCGATCCGCACCGGCCCCTCGGGTAGCAGTGGGTCACGAACACGACCGGCGAGCGATGAGACGATATCGAATCCTCGCTCGCCGGAGGCGATATGGGCGAGTTCCCTGGCTTCCCGGGTGCCGCCCAGAATCAGAATTTTCAGGGCTGCCCGCTGAAGTAGGCGATGCCCGCGTTGATCAGGTCCGGGCCGCCCGCGATGAGCAGGCCGATGAGCGCGCCCACCGGCAGTCCGATACCGAAGAAGAAGAACCCGATGATGCCGCCGATGACCGCGCCGAGCGAAGCGCGCTGCAGTTCGCTGAAGAACCACTCCTGCGAGGAGATGGCCTCGGCGCTGGCCGCCACCGCGCTGGCGGTCGGCTTGACGTCCGGGGTCAGGGTCAGCTTCTGCGCCGAGTCGTCGATGGTGGCCGCGATCGGGATCAGCTGGTCACCGACCATCGCCTTCAGCGGAATCGAGGTGACGAGCGCACCCTCGGAGTTCTTCACCGTGACGTACTTCTGGTCGGCGTCGAGGCCGAAGGTCCCGCCGGTGACGGCCGCGACGATCGACTTGTCGACCATCTGCACCGCGTAGTTCACGCCGTGGTCCTCGCCCTGCACGGTGGGCGCGGCCTGGTTCTGCACGGCCGGAGCGGGTGCCGCTGGAGCGGCGCCGGACGTACCCGCCGCGATACCGGTGGCGGCAACGGCCATCATCGCGGTAGCGGCAAACTTCTTGTACTTCATAAATCTCCCCAATAGGACGCGGATCCGGCGATAACGACCGGATCTCGGGGACCGACCCTACCGGTGAAACGAGTCCGTTTCACCCGTAACGTGCGGTTTTCGGAGCGGGCCCTCCTTGACCACCGACCACTGGGTGACCGGCAGTTGCGGTCGCCAGGTCGTAAACTTGCCGAGGGCTTCGGCCCGGTAGATCTGAAACTTCCGCAGTTCACCGCCGTGCGCGGCGGCCCAGTTCAGCAGCAGCGCTTCCGATTCCGCGGTCACTGCATTTGCCACCAAACGCCCACCCTGGCGTAGATGCGACCAGCATGTCTCGAGTACGCCACCTTCAGTGAGGCCGCCACCGACGAAAATAGCGTCAGGAGGCGCTGATTCGGTAGATTTTCCTAATTCGGTGAGCACCTCCGCGCGCACACCGACGTGCGGGACACCTAGGGCGGCGGCGTTGTCGGCGATCTGCCGCCGCCTGTGTTCCAGCCGCTCGAAGCTCACCGCCCGACAGCTCGGATGCGTGCGGCACCATTCGATCGCGATGGACCCCGAACCCCCGCCGACATCCCAGAGCAACTCCCCCGGCGCAGGTGCCAGCGCGGCCAGTGTCAACGCCCTGACCTCGGACTTCGTCAGCTGCCCGTCGCCGCCGTAAAAGCCGTCCGGCAGTCCGGGCAGCCGCGTCGCCCGCGGGCGCTTCGGATCGGCGACGCAGTCGATCGCCACGATATTGAGCGGATCACCCGCCGGAAGTTCCCACTTCGCCGCTCGCTCGGTCACGATCCGCTCGCCCGGACCACCGAGCTGTTCGAGCACGGTCAGCGTCGATTCCCCGAATCCATTGTCCCGCAACAGCTCCGCGATTCGACCAGGGGTGTGCTCATCGGCGCTCAGCACCAAGACCGCCCGCCGATCCACCAACTCGGGCAATACCGTCGCCACCGGCCGCCCGACGGCACTGACCACCGGAACCTCCGCCAGCGCCCACCCCAGCCGCGCACACGCGAGCGAAGCCGACGACGGCTGCGGAATCACCCGCAACGCCCCCGCCCCGAACAGCCGCGCCAACCTCACCCCGATGCCATAGAACATCGGATCCCCACTGGCCAACACACACAATCGCCGACCCGCGTAGTCATCGAACAGCGTGGGCAGCGCTGGCACCAACGGCGACGGCCACTCCTGCCGCACCGCGACTACGTCATCCGGAATCAGCGCAAGTTGGCGCGCCGACCCGAACAGCACCTCGGCACGCGAGACCACTTCTCGCGCAGCCGATCCGAGCCCGAACCAGCCATCCGCGCCGATCCCGACCACCGAGATCGGCGCTCCGCCCCACTCCGCCACTACCGCACTCCTAGCCGCACCGCGAGCGTCGGCCGCCAACTCCACCCGAAAAGGCGCTCACCGGGGCATCCGGCGCCAGATGGGTTGGGGCAGTAGGCGGATCGCGAAGATTACCGGGCGGAGGATGCCGGGGACCCAGACTCGGGACGCACGGCGGTGCAGGCCGCGCACGACCGCGTCGGCCACCTGGTCGGGGGTGCTCGACATGGGGGCCGGGTCCATGCCCTCGGTCATGCGGCCGATGACGAAACCGCAACGCAGCAGCAGCAGGTACACGCCGCTGCCGTGCAACGCATCCGCCAGACCGCTGGCGAATCCATCGAGGCCGGCCTTCGCCGATCCATAGACGTAGTTGGCACGGCGCACCCGCGCACCCGCGAACGAACTGAACACCACGATCTGGCCCTCGCCCTGTGCGCGCAGCAGATTCGCGAGCGTGGTGAGGACGCTGACCTGCGCGACATAATCGGTGTGCACCACCGCGACCGCGTGCGCCGGATCGCGTTCGGCCCGCGCCTGATCGCCCAGTACCCCGAACGCCACCACCGCCACCCCGATCCGACCGTGCTCGGCCGCGATCTTCTCCAACAGCGCGGCATGACCGGCCGTATCGTCCGCATCGAACTCGACTGTGTGCACCGCCGTTGCCCCCGCCGCCGCGACCACCGCACTTTCCTCGACCAACTCCCCACTGCGCCGCGCCGCGAGCACAACCACCCGCCCCGCCGCCAGCCGCCGCGCCACCTCCAGCCCGATCTCACTGCGCCCCCCGAGCACCACCACCGCCCCCTCGGCAATCCCTCGCAATCCCATACCGTCAGTCTTTCACCCCACCCCCACACCTCGTGCACCCCGCCATCCCCGATCCCCAGCTACCCGCCCACGCAATAGCGCCTCGTCTTCCGGCGCGCACCTCTCCCGCCCCCTTTCGCAATCCGCAGCCGCTGTCGGCCCCTTCACCGGCCCCGCTGGCCACGAGCCCGGACGCCTAGGCACCGCTCACACCCCCAGCCACTCACCGTCCCCTCCTCGAGATCCGACTCCACTCACAACCCCTCTGCTGTCGCGCTCGGATGCGACACGAGTCCGCGCCTGATTTCACCCCTCCGGTGTCCTTGTGGGTTTGAAGTGGTGGCGAGTTTGGTGCGTAAGCGATAAGCGCCATTCATATATAGATGCGCATATCCAGATAATCCAATGGATAAATCCAACCTTCAAAATGACCCTCACCTACTGGGACCGAAAATCTGCGACATACCGAAAGCTGCGCCGTTCGACTCCGCGCTCCAGGACCACTCCCGGGCTCACAGGTTTCGCGGCGCGCTCCGTCGTCCACGCCCCGCCTCGCGCGGTCATCTCTCGTGATCCGCCCCCTCTTTCGGCCGTCGCACCCCTAGTACTGCCCATCGGGGTGCGAACGCCGCACAAAGGAGCTATCCAGGGTCGCGGCGTGCCGCGTAAGCGGCGGACCGGCACAGCGCCCACGGTTGATACGCCTGGCCGAACCACGCTGTCTCGCGCGACTGTTCAGGAGCGCGGATTGCGGGCATGGGTTTGGGCGGCGGAGTGCGGCGGGCTACGGTCGGGGGATGCCGACGACCACTGCACAGTTGTCCCCTGCCGCGCTCGAATTCGTTGCCGAGCGGCACCTCGCGACCTTGTCCACGTTGCGTGCCAATGGCACGCCACATGTGGTGGCGGTCGGATTCACTTGGGATCAGGAGGGCGGAATCGCACGGGTGATCACCAACGACGGCTCGGTGAAGGTGCGCAATGTGCGCCGCTCCGGGTACGCGGCGGTGAGCCAGGTGGACGGAATCCGTTGGCTCACCCTCGAAGGCCCAGCGGTGGTGCTCGACGACCCGGACAGCGTCGCCGAGGCGGTCGACCGCTATGCGGGCCGCTACCGCGTTCCCCGCGAGAACCCGACCCGCGTGGTCATCGAGATCCGAGTCGAGCGGGTGCTGGCCAGCAGCACACTCAACGGCGCTGCACACTGAATTCGACTCCGCCACATACGGATAGCTCGCCCCACGCAGCACCATGAACCAGGCGCGGCCCCTCGCGCCTCAGAGCACCGTCAACCCATGCGGACGCTGGTTCATCGACTCACACCCGTCCTCGGTCACCACGACGATATCTTCGATGCGCGCACCCCAGTCGCCGCGGAAGTAGATGCCCGGTTCGATGCTGAAGGCCATGCCAGGTTGGAGAGTCAGGGTGTTGCCCTCGATGATGTAGGGCTCCTCGTGGACCGACAGGCCGATGCCGTGGCCGGTGCGGTGCACGAAGGCGGGGCCGAAACCGGCTTCGGTCAACGGGTTTCGGGCGGCGGCGTCGACCGATTCGGCGGTGACGCCGGGGCGAACGGCGGCCACGGCGGCGGCTTGGGCGCGCTCGAGTTCGGCGAATTGCGCGGCCACGATGGGTTTGGGCGCACCGAGTACATAGGTGCGGGTCGAGTCCGAGTAGTAGCCGGGCTCGACCGGGCCGCCGATGTCGATCACCACCACATCGCCGGATTCGACGACGCGATCGGAGACGCCGTGATGTGGATCCGCGCCGTGCGGTCCACTGCCGACGATGACGAACGCCGCCTCGGTATGCCCCTCCTCCACGATGGCGGCCGCGATATCCGCGCCGACCTCGGCTTCGGTGCGCCCGACGCGCAGGAATTCACCCATCCGCGCATGCACTCGGTCGATGGCCGCGCCCGCGCGCCGCAGCGCCTCGATCTCGGCCTGGTCCTTGATCATTCGCAGTTCGCGCAGCACCGGCGTCGCCGAAGTGGGCAGACCGCTGACGGACTCGGCCAGGGGCAGCAGGTGCAGTGCGGGCATGACATCGGTGACCGCGACCCGGGAACCGACGTGCAGCGCGGACTTCACCAACTGGTACGGATCGACGCCGTCGACCCAATCCAGCACCTGCAGACCGAGGTCGCCGGCGGCCGAACCCTCCAGCGATGCCAGTTCGAGTTTAGGGATGACCACCGACGGGGTCGCGCCGTCGGCCGTGATAACGAGGCAGGTCAGACGCTCGAACGATTCCGCCGCCGAGCCGATGAGATAGCGCAGATCCGGACCCGGCGTGATCAATAGGGCATCCAGGTGAGCGGCGCGCATCAGCTGCACCGCCCGCTCGAGTCGATCACCGTAGACATCCGCCGCGAATCGGGACTCCGTGTGCGAGCTCATACCGTCCGACGTTACCCGGCTCGAGGATCAGCCCGAACCCGAACTCCGATCACCCCGGTTTGTCGTGGCGGACAGGTAGCCTCAGCGGCGTGAACTCTGCGACTTCCGGTGGGCCCCTGCTGCTGCTCGATGGCGCGAGCCTGTGGTTCCGCGCGTTCCATGCGATTCCCGAGAAGATCACCGCGCCCGACGGCCGCTCGGTGAACGCGCTACGCGGCTTCACCGATATGGTGGCTTCGCTCATCACCAAGCACAAACCGAGCAGGCTGGTCGTCTGCCTCGACCTGGACTGGCGACCCGCTTTCCGGGTAGCTCTGGTGCCGACCTACAAAACTCACCGCCTCGACACCTCCGCCGATGCCGCGCCCGGCGCCGAAACCGTGCCCGATACGCTCACCCCGCAGGTCGAGATGATTCTCGACGTACTCGCCGCGGCCGGTATCGCTACCGGCGGCGCGGCCGGGCTGGAGGCCGACGACGTGCTCGGCACCCTGGCCACCCGCGAGCAGACCGACCCCGTTGTGGTCGTCAGCGGCGACCGTGACCTGCTCCAACTCGTCCGCGACGAACCGACGCCGCCGGTCCGCGTGCTCTACGCCGGTCGCGGCCTGGCCAAGGCCGAACTGTTCGGCCCTGCCGAGGTATCCGCGAAATACGGTGTGCCCCTGAAGAATGCGGGCCCGGCCTACGCGGATATGGCGACCCTGCGCGGTGACTCCTCCGACGGCCTGCCCGGCGTCGCCGGTATCGGCGAGAAATCCGCCGCTACCTTGATCTCCCGCTTCGGTTCCCTCGACGCCCTGACTGCCGCCATCGATGACCCCACCGCCGACATCGCCCAGGGCGTGCGCGCCAAACTCCGCGCCGCCGAGAGCTACCTGAAGGCCGCCGCCCCGGTCACCCGCGTGGTCTGCGATGCCGACGTGGAACTCTCCTGCCCAGACACCCTCCCCACCGCCCCGGTCGACCCGGACCGCCTACACAAGCTGGCATCCGAATACAACGCCGAAAGCCCCATCACTCGCCTGATCATCGCGCTCAACGCACCGCGCTGAGCGCGACCGCCGGCCGACCGCTGGTCCCATCACTGGCAGCGAACTGCCCACGCGCCCGACACCAGCGGGAGGCCCACAGTCCGGACCGGGAGCAGGGCCGAGGATTCACCGGGCGCCCGTGCGGGAACGCGGGCCGCCCGTTGGACGAAATCCGGAAGGTCAGTTCGGGCGGCCGACTTCGTATGTGCCGTCGTCCTTGGTGATCTTGACGCTGACCTTCTTCTGCTCACCGCTGACCTTCAGGTCACAAGTGAAGGTCGCGTCGACCTCGACCTGCTGGCCGGAGGGGCAGGAGACGTCGGCGACGTCCTGGATGCCGTAGGAATCCGAGAGCACCTTCTTGACACCGTCCTGGACGGCGGCCTGGTCGAGCTCGTCTTTGCTGGTCAGCACCAGCACCAGCACCACAATGGCGCCGATCACGGCGAGCGCGAGCACACCTAGGCCGATGAACAGGCCCTTGCTCTTGCCACCGCTGCTCGGCGTCGGAGTCGGCTGCGGCTGCTGCCACTGCGGTTGACTCTGCTGCCACGGCTGCTGGCCCTGCTGAGCCGCCCAGTCCTGCTGCGTCGGCTGCTGCTGCCCCCATTGCGGCTGACTCGGCTGACTGGGCTGGCCCCACTGGGGCTGGCTCGGCTGACTGGGCGGGTTCGGCTGACCCCACTGCGGCTGACTCGGCTGACTCGCCGGATTCGGCTGACCCCACGGCTGCTGCGGCGGCTGCTGCGCGTTCGGATCCCCCCACTGCTGGGTCGGCTGGGCGGGCGGGGTACCACCCCACGGCTGGGCCGGCCCGGCTGCACCGGGTGCCTGCTGTCCGCCCCACTGCTGGGTCGGATCGTTGCGTCCCTCCCCGGGACCAGGGGCGTCGTTCGGTCCGTACGGGCCGCTCATCTGCTTGCCTCCACTCGCATCGTTATACATACGGTAGCCCCCCGCGTGAGACTCGTCGCCCAACAGGACCGATCCTGTCGAGGTGATCCTGTCCGACTCCTCCGCCACGGTCGGTACGCGAAAGAAATCAAATCACAATCGAATCCGCTACGCGGCGTCCACGGCTACGACACCCCGTCGGATTGCCCGGACCGCCTTGGCCGCGGTCGCCGCGACCTCCACGTCATCGGCGGTCCCATGGATCTGATCGAGCAGATCGATGACCTGCCTGCACCACCGCACGAAATCGCCCGCGGACAGCGGCGAATTCTGATCACCGCTGGCCAGCAACGACTCGGCCAACCCGTCGCCGCGCGCCCACTTGTAGACCCCGGTCGCGAAGCCCAGATCCGGTTCGCGGGTCGGCGGCAGCTTGTGCCGCGCCTCGTCGGAACGCAACTCGCTCCACACGCCGACGGTCGCGCCGACCGCGCGGCGGATGGGTTCGGTCGGACCGCTGGCGCCGAGATAGCCGCCCTCCTGGCGGGATTCGTACACCAGGATGGAGATCACCGCGGCCAGCTCGGCCGGTCCGAGCCCGCGCCACAGTCCCTGCCGCAGGCATTCGGCGACCAGTAGATCGCTCTCGGCGTAGATCCGGGCGAGTCGGCGACCGTCGGCGGTCACCTCGCCCTCGTGCACGAACCCGCGCTCCTCCAGCAATCCGAGTATCCGATCGAAGGTGCGCGCCAATGAATTGGTGGTCGCGGCAACCTTCTGGCGCATGGTCTCGGTCTCGCGCAGCAGCCGGTTGTAGCGCTCGCCGACTCGGCTCATCTGCTCCCGATCGGGCCGGGTATGCGCCGGATGCGAACGCAGACTGCGCCGCAGCGTCGACAATTCCCGGTCGTCGCCCGCCTTCGACCGGTCACCGCGCCGCTGCCGGCCCGGCGCCGAGATCCCGGTGCTGCGCAGCGCCGAGGCCAGATCGCGGCGGGTGCGCGCGGTGCGGTGATCGATCTTGCGGGGCAGCCGCATGTGACCCAACGCCTTTGCCGGCACTGGGAAGTCCGCGACCGACACCCGGCCCGCCCACTTGTCCTCGGTCAGCACCAGCGGGCGCGGGTCTCCCGGTGTGGCATCCGGTTCCAGAATCACCGCGAGTCCGGCCCGCCGCCCGGACGGAATCGCCACCACGTCGCCGCGCCGCAACGAAACCAGCGCGTCCACGGCGGCGCCGCGCCGATCGGCCCGACCCTGCTGCTCGATCTGACGTTCCCGCTGCTTGATCCGCTCGCGCAACGAGATGTACTCCAGGAATCCGCCGTCCTCGCCGCCGAGCTGATCACGCAGTTTCCGCAACTGCCCCTCATTGCGTTCGATGCCACGGACCAGCCCCACCACCGACCGGTCGGCCTGGAATTGCGCGAAGGAACGCTCGAGCAACGCCCGCGACTCGTCCGCGCCCATCCGATCGATCAGATTGATCGACATGTTGTAGCCCGGCCGAAACGAACTGCGCAGCGGATAGGTCCGCGTGGAGGCCAAACCGGCGACCGCACTCGTATCGACCTCGGGCTGCCACAGCACCACGGCATGCCCCTCGACGTCGATCCCGCGCCGCCCGGCCCGACCGGTGAGCTGGGTGTACTCCCCCGGCGTCAGCTCGGCGTGCGATTCACCGTTGAACTTGACCAGCCGCTCGAGCACCACTGTCCGCGCCGGCATATTGATGCCCAATGCCAGTGTCTCCGTGGCGAATACGGCCCGCACCAGCCCGCGCACGAACAATTCCTCGACGGTGTGCCGGAACGCGGGCAGCATCCCCGCGTGATGCGCCGCGAGCCCGCGGTGCAGCGCCTCGCGCCACTCCCAGTAGCCCAGCACCTCGAGATCATCCTTCGGCAGATCCCCGGTGTGCTTCTCGATGATCGCGTCGACCTCTTCGGTCTCGTCCGCTCGAATGAGATCCAGGCGCGAACGCAGGCATTGCGCCAGCGCCCCGTCACAGCCCGCCCGGCTGAAGATGAAGGTGATCGCGGGCAGCAGCCCTTCCTCATCGAGCTTCGCGAGAACCTCCGGGCGCGGCAACGGCCGGAAGTTCCGGTTCCCACCGCGACCACCGCGCGGCCCGCCCCAGCCGTTCATCCGGTCCGCGGCCTCGCGATGGCGGATATAACGCACCAGGTCCTCGTCGACGAGCACCTTCTGATCGCTGGAGTCGGTGTCGAAGAGGTCGAACATCCGCCGCCCGACCATGACGTGCTGCCACAGCGGCACCGGCCGGGTCTCGTCGACCACCACCGAGGTATCGCCGCGCACGGTCTCCATCCACGCGCCGAACTCCTCGGCGTTGCTGACCGTGGCGGACAGACTGACCAGCCGCACGTCCGGTGGCAGGTGCAGGATGACCTCTTCCCACACCGCGCCGCGGAAGCGGTCGGCGAGGTAGTGCACCTCGTCCATCACCACATACGACAGTCCGCGCAGCGCGTCGGAGGAGGCGTAGAGCATATTGCGCAGCACCTCGGTGGTCATCACGACCACCGGCGCGTCCGGGTTGATCGACTGGTCGCCGGTGAGCAGCCCGACCTGGTCACGTCCGTACCGTTCGGTCAGGTCGGCGAACTTCTGATTCGACAGCGCCTTGATCGGCGTGGTGTAGAAGCACTTTCCGCCCGCGGCGAGCGCCAGGTGCACCGCGAACTCGCCGACGACGGTCTTACCCGCGCCGGTCGGCGCGCAGACCAGCACACTGTGCCCGCCCTCGAGGGCCGCACAGGCGTTGCGCTGGAAGGGATCCAACCCGAAAGTCAGCTCGGCGGAAAACTTTGCCAGCTCGCCTGCCTGCGACCGTTGATATGTCACCGTCAGAGGGTATCGGAGTAGTCCGACACGGGGCGCGGTGATTTCTCGGGCGGTTCCATGATCGAATCGGCCGGGTTGATCGGCTCGGGTCCGGTGATCGAGGAGGCCTCCTCATCCGCGAGCGCCGCCAATTCCGCGGCCTCTCGGCGGGCGCGCCGCCGGTCGTTGACCCGGGAGAACTGGATGGCGACCTCGAACAGTACCGTCAGCGCGAACGCCAACGCCAACATCGAGAACGGATCCTGCGGGGTCACGATCGCGGCAAAGACGAAGAGCCCGAACACGATTCCGCGCCGCCACTTGGCGAGCTTCTCGTACTTGAGCACCCCGACGAGATTCAATCCGACTACCAGCAACGGGATTTCGAAGCTGACGCCGAAGATCACCAGCAGATTGATGATGAAGCTGAAATACTGCGAGCCGCTCAGCGCGGTGATCTGCGCATTGTTGCCGATATTCAGCAGGAAGCTCAACGCATGGGCGACAACCCAATACGCCAGGACCGCGCCGGTCATGAACAGCGCGCTGCCCGAGGTGACGAACCCGACCGCGTACTTGCGTTCCTTCGAGTACAGACCCGGGGTGATGAACGCCCAGATCTGGTACAGCCACACCGGGGCGGCCAGCACGACGCCCGCCGTCATGCCGACCTTCAACCGCAACATGAACTGTTCGAAGGGCGCCGTGGCCAGCAGTCGGCACGCGCCGTCGGCGGTCAGCACGGCTCGCGAGGAGGCGGGCAGCGAACAGTACGGTCCGGTCAGGAGCGAGCCGAGGCTTTCGAGGCCGAAGATCGTGTGCGCGTACCAGAAGAACCCGAACACCGTGGTGATCACGACCGCGGCGATCGAGATCAGCAGTCGACGCCGCAGCTCTTGCAGATGTTCGACCAACGACATGGTGCCGTCGGGATTCGTCCTGCGCTTGCTGCGCCGGGGATCGAACGGGATTCGCATGGTGGTGTGTTGGCCCCTGGGTCGACGGTGCCCGCACCGATCGGCGGGCAACAGCACTGCGCTCGGAGCGAGTTCACACTCACCCCGGCGGCAACGCTGGGCTCAGAGCGACTTCGGCTGCGCCTGGGGCTCTGCCTGCGGCTGGACGACCGTCGGCTGGGCCTGCGGAAGCTCCGCGGCCGGTTGCTGGGCCGGTGCTGCACTTGCCTGCGCGGTGTTCTCGTTCTGCATCTGGCTGACTTCGCTCTTGAAGATGCGCAATGAACGGCCCAGGCTACGGGCGGCATCGGGCATACGCTTCGCGCCGAAGAACATCACGAAGACCGCGGCAATGATCAGCCAGTGCCAGATGCTCAGACTGCCCATAATCTACCTCCAAAGAATGTGGTAGCTCTGATGCTACCGGACTATGACATGGGAGAACTCCCGCGTCCATATGCGTTTGCCATGCGTTCAGACTCACCTCTGTGCCACAAAGATCGGCCCCGGAGCTGCTCAGGAGCAGCCCGGCGCCGCTAGTGACCGCCGCGAGGTCGCTCTACCGTGTCAGCCGCCGCCGCGCGCAATTGCTCCAACAGTTCCGGCCCGGTCCAGGTGCGTTTGTCACCGTGTTCGGCGGCCACGATCAGTTCGATGAGCCGCTGGTTCACCGGCGTCGGCAGGCCTACCATCGCCCCGAGGCTCACGATCTCACCGCACAACCAGGAGATTTCGGTCTTGCGCCCGAGCGCGAGATCGTCGGCCATGGACGAGCGGGCGACCGGATCGATGGCGAGGACCTTTCCGGCGACCCGGCGGAAGATCCCATCCGGCACGGTCAGCAGCCGGGCCATCAATTCCGGCGGCAGCGGCGTCAGGCGGGCCGGGCGAATTCGCGCTCTGTTCATCGCGGCGAGCGCCTCACGCTGGGTCAGTGCCAGGCAGCGACGGTAGTCGCGGTCGGCCAGCTGCTCGCGCAGTGGTCTGCCGGAGAGTGCGTTGATGGGGTTGTTCAGGTTCAGCAGCAGCTTCGCCCACTGCACCGGTAACAGATCGGGATAGCGGCGCGGCGCCAGACCGGCCCGCTGGAATACGTCGGTGAACGGGGCGAGCGCCGGATCGTCCTGGATGGCGAGTCCGCCTTCGGTGCCGCGATGGAACCGGCCGTCCGGATGGTGCACCACGTTGAACATCACCATGCCCGCGAGCACGACGCAGGTGGGCAGGATCTCGCGGATTACCTTGTCGTTGCCGATCCCGTTCTGCAAGCTCAGGACCACAGTGCCGGGACGGATCTTGCCGTCGAGGTCTCGCACGGCGGCGCCGGTCGCCGCCGATTTCACCGTGACCAGCACCAGGTCGGCGGACCCGACATCCTCCGGCGTGGTCGCCAATCCGACCGCGTCGCCGGCCACCGCGACGTCGCCGCCGTCGAGATCGGTCAGGTGTAGCCCGGATACCTCTAGCTCGTCCAGCACACGCTGCCGACCGACGAACGTGACCTCGGCACCTGCCGCCGCCAGCTTCCCGCCCACGAACGATCCGATGCTCCCCGCGCCGAGTACCAGCACCCGAGCGGGAGCAATCACCTCACTCACGCAGATCCAGCCTCCGTGCGTTCATCGGTTCTCCAGCAACCCGGCCGCCTCGTACGCGGCGAGCGCGGCATTCGACCGCTCGCGCACGGCGGCGACCAACTCCGGCGGGCCGAGCACAGTGACACCGGAACCGAAACCCAGTAGTAGTCGGGCCATCCAGTCCAGGGTCGCGAAGCGCATGGTCGTCTCGATGCTGCCATCCGGATGCACGGCCATCCGGTGCATCGGGTACTGGTCTAGTACCCAGCCGTAATCACCGCGAATCCGCAAGCGCGCCAACGGAACCGCGGGATCGTCCTGGAACAGGTCGAGCGCGGCGGCCGCCTCGGTCGCGTGGCTCGGCGGGCGAGCGGGCTCGTCGAGTTCGGTGGCCGCCTCGATCCGGTCGAAGCGGAACAGCCGCACCCCTTCGGCCTGCCTGCACCAGGCCTGGAGGTAGCTGTTGTTGTCCACAAGGACAATACGAATGGGATCGACGACACGTTCCGAGACGACATCACGACTCGCCGAGTAGTAGACCAGCCGCAGCGCGTGCTGGCGGGCCAGGGCGGACCGCACCGTCGCAACAGCCGGGGCCTCGGTCGGCGGCAGCGCCGACTCACGGGATTCGGTGTCGTCGATGGTCGCGCCGCCGACGATGGCCGATTCGAGTTTGGCGATCGCCGCATGCGCCGCGGTCGGATCGACCATGCCCGGCATATCCACGATTGATCGCAGCGCGACCAGCAGCGCGGTCGCCTCGGTGGAGGTCAAGCGCAGCGGACGGTCGATGCCCGCCGAGAAGGTGACCTCGATGCTCTCCTCGGAGAACGACAGGTCGATGAGATCGCCGGGACCGTACCCGGGCAGGCCGCACATCCACAGCTGATTGAGATCGCTCATCAGCTGTTTGGTCGTCACACCCAGATCCGCCGCGGCCTCGGCGGCGCTGATGCCCGGGTTGGCGATGAAGTACGGGATCATGTTGAGCAGCCGCGACAGCCGCACCGAAAGGCGACTGCGCTCGCTCATGCCTGCACCTCGCCGGCGCCCGGCTCCGTCATGTGCGATGCACGCTGCGTCACGGTTCGCTGGCTCACCGCACTGGTGCTCGGCTTTGTCCCGCCCGAACGCGCGATGCGCCGATGGTTCACTCGACTGCGCACTCTCACGCGGTGACCTCCGTGTGGTCGAAGACAGAGCGCAGCCGCGCGACCACGTCCGCGCGCAGATCATCGGGTGCGAGCACTACGGCGTCGGGTCCGAGTCCGGTGATCAAGCGCGCCAACCAATCTCGGGATCGGATCGGCAGTTCGACGACGACGCCGGAGCGGCCGCCGATGGTCCGCTCCGCCATGACGGGGCCGAGTCTGCGGATCTCCCGGCCGCGGCCATCGGCGACCCACACGGTCGCGGTGCCGGTGACCGGAGCACTGCCGGTGACGGTGCCGACGATCTCCCGTAGGTCGACGCCATCGGGTTTGCGGACCGCGTTCGGCGGCCCGTAGGCGGTCACGTCGTCGCCGATGCGGGATAGCCGGAAGCTGCGAACGGCGTCCCGATTCCGGTCGTGCCCGACCAGGTACCAGCGGCCGTTGTGGGTGACCACGCCCCACGGCTCCACATCACGCATGACGTACGGCTCATTGATCTGACCCCGGTGTTCGAACCGCACCGCCTGACCCGCATCGACCGCGGCGAGCAGCTTGCCGAGCACCGCATCCGAGCCGCGGGTGCGCGCCGGGACTGCGGGCACCGACGCCACCGCGGCATCGGTCTCCACATGAATCCCCGCCGCGCGCAGCTTCAGCAGTGCGCCCTCGGCCGCAGCCGCTAGCTCCGGCGACTCCCACATTTGCACCGCGACCGCGACTGCCGCCGCTTCCTCGCTGGTCAGATCGATATCGGGTAGTTCGTAGGCGTCGCGGTTGATCCGATAGCCCTCCACCGTCGAATACCGGCTGACCTGCCCGACTTCCAAGGGAATGCCCAGGTCACGCAGTTCGTTCTTATCTCGCTCGAACATTCGACTGAATGCCTCGTCGCTGGCCGAATCCTCGTACCCCGCGACGCTGTCCCGAATCCGCTCCGCGGTCAGGAACTGCCGGGTCGACAGCAGCGCGATGACCAGATTCATCAGCCGCTCGACCTTGGATATCGCCACTCGACACAGGGTAATCGGCCGCACGCCGCCACCGCGCGTCGGCGCGCTATTCACACCGTTCCGGTTGGCCGGCCGTCATCATGGACCCATGATCATCGCGTTCTCCGTGACCCCGCTTGGTGCGGGTGTAGATGTCGGCCGAGCCGTCGCCGAGGCGGTGCGCGTCGTGCGAGCCAGCGGCCTCCCGAACCGCACCGACGCCATGTTCACCACCGTCGAGGGCGAGTGGGACGAGGTGATGGCCGTGGTCAAGGACGCCACGGATGCCATACTCGCGGTCGCACCCCGTTGCAGCCTCGTCCTGAAAGCCGATATCCGCCCCGGCGTCACCGACGCGATGGCCTCGAAGGTCGAGACCGTCGAACGCTACCTCGCCGAGAACTAGCCGCGACGTCCTCGCACACCTGTCGGCCTCCTCACAGAAGTCACACAACCTGCGCGAGGCACCCAATAGATCTGCGAGGACTACAGAGGCGGCGCGATCACATCGATCGCTGCCTCCCCCTCGGACGGCGGCGCAGGCGGCTACATCGAGGCGATCAGCCGATCGACCCGCTCGTCCACCGAGCGGAACGGGTCCTTGCACAGCACCGTTCGCTGCGCTTGGTCGTTCAACTTCAGGTGCACCCAGTCGACGGTGAAGTCGCGGCCGGCTTCCTGGGCGGCGGTGATGAAGTCGCCGCGGAGTTTGGCCCGGGTGGTTTGGGGTGGGGTGTCCACGGCGGCGTCGATGGCCTCGTCTTCGGTGACCCGTTTGGCCAGACCCTTACGCTGCAGCAGGTCGAAGACGCCGCGGCCACGCTTGATGTCGTGGTAGGCCAGATCCAGTTGGGCGATCTTGGGGTCGGAGAGCTCCATACCGTAGCGGTCCTGGTAGCGCTGGAACAGCTTGCGCTTGATCACCCAGTCGACCTCGGTATCGACCTTGGCGAAGTCCTGCGCCTCGACCGCATCCAGGGTGCGGCCCCACAGGTCGACTACCTGGTCGATATTCGGATCGCGGTCGCGGTTGCGCAGGTGCTCGACGGCGCGGGCGTAGTACTCGCGCTGGATGTCGAGGGCGCTGGCCTGGCGTCCACCGGCGAGCCGAACGGGCCGGCGACCGGTCAGATCGTGGCTCACCTCGCGGATGGCGCGGATCGGGTTGTCCAGGGCGAAATCGCGGAACGAGACGCCTGCCTCGATCATCTCGAGTACCAGTGACGCCGTGCCGACCTTCAGCATGGTGGTGGTCTCGGACATGTTCGAGTCGCCGACGATCACATGCAAGCGGCGGTACTTCTCCGCGTCGGCGTGCGGCTCATCTCGGGTATTGATGATCGGCCGCGAACGGGTGGTCGCCGAGGAGACGCCCTCCCAGATGTGCTCGGCGCGCTGCGACAGGCAGAACGTGGCGGCCTTCGGCGTCTGCAGGACCTTGCCCGCGCCGCAGATCAGCTGGCGGGTGACCAGGAACGGCAGCAGCACATCCGAGATCCGGGAGAACTCACCCGCGCGCACCACGAGGAAGTTCTCGTGGCAGCCGTAGGAGTTGCCCGCGGAATCGGTGTTGTTCTTGAACAGGTAGATGTCGCCGCCGATGCCTTCCTCCGCGAGGCGCTGTTCGGCGTCGATCAGCAACTCCTCCAGCACGCGCTCACCGGCCCGGTCGTGGGTAACCAGCTGCGCCAAGTTGTCGCACTCCGCGGTCGCGTACTCCGGATGCGACCCGACATCGAGGTAGAGCCGAGCACCGTTGCGGAGGAACACGTTAGAGCTACGGCCCCAGGAAACTACCCGGCGGAACAGATACCGGGCCACCTCGTCAGGACTGAGCCGACGGTGTCCGTGGAAGGTGCACGTCACACCGAATTCGGTCTCGATCCCCATGATTCGTCGCTGCACACTATCGACATTACAGCCATGTCATGCACTCGCGTGGGGCTGCGGACAACCCGGATGCATACGTCTTCACAACAATTTCGCACGTGAGCGCAACGCTCAACGGAAAAACACCGCCCACGAGCGAGGCCCCCTCGACAAATCGAGGGGGCCTCTCGGGCACGCCTGGTAGGGCGGACAGCCACATGGTGACCGCGCCCGGCACCTACTCCGACTTCGGAGTCTCCTTATCCGACTTCGGAGCGTCCTTCTCCTCGGCCTCGGCCGCGGCCGTGGCCGCCGCAGCCTTGCTCTTGCTGCCCGACTTACCACCGGTTAGCAACTGCTCCAACGTCGGACCGGCGACCCGCCGGAACGCGCGCCGGGGCCGGGCCTGTTCCAATGTCGCGACCTCGAGCGAGGTCACGCCGACGACGCGCTTCTCCTTGTCGGGGGCGCTGTCGGGCACACCGGCCTGGAGTGCCGCCACCGCCACCGCGACGGCGGTGGACAGGTCGACGCCGGGCTGGTAGGACGCCTTCAACGCGGTGAGGATGGGCTCGGTCGTGCCGCCCATCACCACGTATTCGCGCTCGTCCACGATCGAACCGTCGAAGGTGATCCGGTACAGCACCGATTCCGATGACTGCTCCGGATAGCCCACCTCGGCCACACAGATCTCCACCTCGTACGGCTTGAGCTGATCGGTGAAGATCGTGCCGAGAGTCTGCGCGTAGGCGTTGGCCAGCCCACGACCGGTGACATCGCGCCGGTCGTACTGGTAGCCCTTCAGGTCGGCCTGCAGGATGCCGCCGCGGCGCAGCGCCTCGAACTCGTTGTACTTGCCGACGGCCGCGAACCCGACGCGGTCGTACAGCTCGCTCACCTTGTGCAACGTCGCCGACGGATTCTCCGCGACGAACAGCACACCCTTGTCGTAGGTCAGCACGATCACACTGCGACCGCGAGCGATACCCTTGCGCGCGAGTTCGGTCTTATCGCGCATGATCTGTTCGGCCGACGCGTAATACGGCAGTGTCATGCTGAGGCACTCCCCTCTTCCGCGGCCTCGCGATCGGCGACGATCGCCCGCGTGATCTCCTCCAGACGAGATTCGGTCACGTCGTCGGCACCCTCGTCGTTGATGACGATCGCCGTCGGGTAGATGCCGCGCACCAAATCCGGTCCGCCGGTGGCGGTGTCGTCGTCGGCCGCGTCGAAGAGCGATTCGACGGCGATGCGCAATGCGCGGTCCTCGGCGATTCCCTTGGCGTACAGCTTTTTCAACGACGACTTCGCGAACATCGAACCCGAGCCGACCGCGGTGTAACCGAACCGCTCCTCGCTGCGCCCGCCGACCACGTCGTAGGACACGATGCGACCGGCCTTGTCCGGATCGGTGGCGTGCTGGTCATAGCCGACCAGCACTGGAACCACCGCCAGACCCTGCAGTGCGGCGGGTAGGTTGTCGCGCACCATCTTCGACAGTTTGTTGGCCTTGCCGTCGAAGGTCAGCGAGACGCCCTCGATCTTCTCGTAGTACTCCAACTCCACCGCGAACAACCGCACCATCTCGATGGCCATACCCGCGGTGCCCGCGATACCGGCCGCCGAGTAGGTGTCGGTGATGTACACCTTCTCGATATCCCTGCTGGCCAACAGGTTTCCCTGGGTGGCCCGCCGGTCACCGGCGATCAGCACACCACCGCGGAACGAGACGGCCACGATGGTGGTTCCATGCGGAGCCAGATCCTTCGCGGCGGTGCCACCGGAAATTCCGGTGGCACCCTCGATCGCGCCGAATCTGTTGCCGGGCAACAATTCCGGAGCGTGCATACGCAGGTGCTCGGTGAACGACGAGAGAGCGTGCCCCGGGTGGAGACGCAACGGGTCACCTGCTGTCACTGGCCACCCTTCTGCACATACGCGCGAACGAAGTCTTCCGCGTTCTCCTCGAGCACGTCATCGATCTCGTCGAGCAGGTCGTCGGTGTCCTCCGCCAGTTTCTCGCGGCGCTCCTGACCGGCGGCGTCTACGCCCTCCGGGCCCTCGTCCTCGTCGCCGCCCCCGGCGCGTTTGGTCTGCTCTTGTGCCATGGCAGCCGACCTCCTCTGTCCTCATCACGACCAGGGCTCCATTCTGAGCACGACCCTGATCATGAGCAATGTCCGTGCCCGTACCTAAACACTACCCAGCCATCCCGACAACGTGCTCTGTTATCGGCCGTGTGGCCGCGGCGTGTTCGCGGCCCCCTTGGTCTCGCGTCCGAGTCGTCGAGGCTCGCGACTGCGTCGCATGCGCTTCGACGACTCGGACGCTGGACAGGCCGCGAACGGGTTGCTCGTACGGGTCGCTCCGACGTGGTTACTTCCACGATAATCGTTGCGACCTGGGCTTATTCACTCATCTGGGCTAGGTGGTCAGCTGTTCGACCAGTTCAGCGGCAGTATTCACACCGTCGAGCAGTTTGCCGACGTGCGCCTTCGTCCCGCGGCGGGGTTCCAGGGTCGGGATGCGCACCAGGGAATCGCCACCAAGGTCGAAGATCACAGAATCCCAGCTGGCCGCCGCGATATCGGCACCGAAACGACGCAGACATTCGCCACGGAAGTAGGCGCGGGTGTCGGTTGGCGGCTTGGTCATCGCGTCGAGCACCTGCTGCTCGTTGATGAGGCGCTTCATCGAACCGCGGGCGACCAGGCGGTTGTACAGGCCCTTGTCCAGGCGCACATCGGAGTACTGCAGGTCCATCAGGTGCAGCTTGGGCGCGGCCCAGCTCAGGCCCTCACGCTGGCGCATACCCTCGAGCAGGCGCAGCTTGGCGGGCCAGTCGAGCAGGTTGGCGCACTCCAGCGGATCGCGCTCCAGCAGATCCAGCACCATGGCCCAGTTCTCCAGGATGTCCTTGACGCGGGCGTCGTCGCTGCCGCTACGGGCCACGAACTTCTCCACCCGGTCCAGGTAGATGCGCTGCAGCGCCAGACCGGTGAGTTCGCGGCCGTCGGTGAGCGCCACCGTCGCGCGCAGGGTCGGATCGTGGCTGATCTGGTGCACGGCGGTGACCGGACGGGCCAGTTGCAGATCCGACAGATCCTCCCCGGCCTCGATCAGGTCCAGCACCAGCGCGGTGGTGCCGACCTTCAGGTAGGTGGACATCTCGGCGAGGTTGGCGTCGCCGATGATGACGTGCAGCCTGCGGTACTTGTCGGCGTCGGCGTGCGGTTCGTCGCGGGTGTTGATGATGCCGCGCTTGAGCGTGGTCTCCAGGCCGACCTCGACCTCGATGTAGTCCGCGCGCTGGGACAGCTGGAACCCGGCGTGGTCACCGGACTGGCCGATGCCGACCCGGCCGGAACCGCAGATCACCTGGCGCGAGACGAAGAACGGGGTGAGCCCGACGATGATCTGGTTGAACGGGGTATCGCGGCTCATCAGGTAGTTCTCGTGGGTGCCGTAGGAGGCGCCCTTGCCATCGACATTGTTCTTGTACAGCTGCAGCCGCGGGGCGCCGGGCACACTCGAGGCGTGCCGGGCCGCCGCCTCCATCACCCGCTCGCCCGCTTTGTCCCAGATGACCGCGTCGATGGGGTCGGTGACCTCGGGCGCGGAGTACTCCGGGTGGGCGTGGTCGACGTAGAGCCGGGCGCCATTGGTCAGGATCATATTGGCGGCGCCGACCTCGTCGGCGTCGATCACCGGGGCCGGACCGTTCATCCGGCTCAGGTCGAAACCGCGCGCATCACGCAGCGGCGATTCCACCTCATAGTCCCAGCGCGTTCGCTTGGCGCGCGGCACACCCTCCGCGGCCGCGTAGGCGAGAACCGCTTGGGTAGAGGTGAGGATCGGGTTGGCGGACGGCTCGGTGGGAGTGGAGATGCCGTATTCGACCTCGATGCCGATGATGCGCTGCATACCGTCGAGCCTAGGCGACGCGCGCGTGCGGCCTGGCGCGACCGGCGATCTCGATGGACCTCAATGTCATACCCAGGGTGGTACTTCCGAAGGATACGTGCAGGCCGGGGTGGCCGGGATATTCGGAGCATGACCGATTCGATCGCCGATTCCCGATCCGACATCGCGGCGCGGCACCGCAAACCGGACGAGTCCGTCGCGTCGAAGAGCGCTGTCCGCACGCGGCTGGTCGCGTTGGACGTGCTGCGCGGAATCGCGATCCTCGGCACGCTCGGCACCAATGTCTGGATCCTCACCAACGCCGAGGGCCTGGTCGGCTATCTCGACGAGCTCCGCGGCTCCGCGACCGGCCGGCTGTGGGCCGAGCCGATATTGCAGCAGCTGGCGCAGGGCAAATTCCTCGGGCTGCTCACCATCATGTTCGGCATCGGCCTCGCCATCCAGCAGGGTTCGGCGGTGCGCGGCGGTCGACGCTGGCCGGGGAGCTATCCGTGGCGGGCCGGACTGCTGTTCCTGGACGGCGTGCTGAACTTCGTATTCGTCGCCGAGTTCGACGTACTGATGGGCTACGCGATGACCGGGCTGGTCGTGGCCTACATCCTCGCGACAAGTGCACGCGCGCAACGTCGTTGGCTGATGATCGCGGCGGGATTCCACATCGCGATGCTGACGCTCATCGGGACCGCCATCGCCCTTGCGGGCCAACAGAATTCGACGACACCCCGAACGCTGGATCCGAATCCCTATGCCGGCGGATCATTCTGGGATCTGGCGCTGTTCCGTCTGCGGGATGCGGGCACGTTCCGTTTCGAGCCGATCTTCGTCTTCCCGATGTCGATCGCGCTGTTCCTGGCCGGTGCGCAGCTGTTCCGGGCCGGCGTGTTCGGCCCGGAGGGCGCGCGCATTCGCCAGCGGCTGATGATCCTCGGATTCGCGATCGCCGCGCCCATCGATCTGGCGGTCGGTGTGCTCGGCGGCGGCGACCTGGTATTGCTCACCCGATACGGCACCGCACCGTTCGTCGCCTTCGGCATTCTCGCGCTGGTCGCGGAGTTCTACCTGCGCCGCCCACGGGTCGGATTCGTCGGCGGACGACTCACCGAGGTCGGCCGCACCGCGCTGAGCTGCTACATCCTGCAGAATCTTGTCGCATCGGTCCTGTGCTACGGGTGGGGTTTCGGGCTTGCCGCCCGGGTCTCGCCTGCGGCACGCGTGCCGTTCACGATCGGCGTCTACCTGCTGGTCGCGCTGATCATCGTTACGGCGGCGCATCTGTGGCTGCGCCGGTTCGAACGCGGTCCGGTGGAGTGGTTGTGGAATCTCAGCTACCGCACGTTGGCCCGCGAACCGCGGACCAACACCGCCGCTTAGCCACGCTCGAGCACATCGCCGCAGTTCAGCCGCCCGAAACAGGTGCACAGGCCGTCGAGTTCAGCGACGGGCGGGACGAAGAGAACACGAGTACCGAACTACTCGTGTTCTTTTCGCTCGGGTGCCGGATTCTTACGCAGCGTCACCGAACTGCGTCGACGTATCGTTTTCAGTTGCACCGGAGGTGCGTCGTGTCGGAACCGGCCCGAGCCATGAGTAAGGACCACGCGTTCGCCGAACTCGAACGTCTCGCGAACGAGGATCTGATTCTCTTCGATGGGCCAGCGTCTCCGGCCATGATCGGATTCGCGGGATTCGACCCGCACTCCGGAAAACGCCAACCGGGCAATATCGCCGGGGTGATCGTCCACGATGGCGATATGCCAGCGGCACCGAAACACCTCGACCCGCGAAATGCATTGGCGCTGTGGCGATTCTGCCGTTTCCTGGCCGCCAATTTCGGCGTCACGGATATGTTCACGATCGGAATAGACGGGGGCGGAACGCATTCCGACGGCTCCCCGCGCGTCGACTGCCACGGCCAGGGTCGCGCGGTGGATTTCGCCGGGGTCACCATGCCGGTCGGCGATGTATCGCGCAAGATCACCGTGGCGGCGCACTGGAGCATCGTGGAGACCGCGGTGACACCCGGCGGCACCTGGCCGCGCGGCACCGGCTCGCGCGTGTGTTATCGACTCGACGAACCCGATGCGAGTCCGCTCGGCGATCCCGACGGCGACCTGTTCGTCGCCGACTTCTTCCGCAGTGTCTACGATTTCGGCGCGAGCGAATGGCAGGACGGCTCCGACAGTCCCGATCCCACCAGCGCCATCTCCAGCATCGGTGCGCCGAGTTTCATCATGCATCCGGATCATCCGGACGCACAGCCGACCGGACGCGCGGCGCATATCGACCATATCCACTTCCAGATCGGCAAGTCCGGGACCGAGTGAGTGCACTAGCGTCGCCGGTGTGACGCTCGCCGAACGATACCCGTTGCTGCACACGCCGACCCGCTGGGAATGGGGCGGTCTGGATGTCCGGTTTTCCACCGAGCTGCCGCCCGACGAACTCGTCAGCAATATCCACGTCATCTGCTTCGTCGGTGGGCAGATCGTGCTGTGCCGCGATGATCGCGATATCTGGATCGTGCCCGGTGGCACTCGAGAAGCGGGCGAAACGATCGATGACTGTGTACGCCGCGAACTTCGGGAGGAGGCCGGTGCCCGCCCGGTCGGACCGGTACGCCCGATCGGCGCGCATCACACGACCACCGATCACGCCGAGCCCTACTATCCGTGGCAGCCGCACCCGCACAAAGCGTGGCTGTGGTGTACGGCGGATGTGGTGCTCGATTCCGAGCCGACCAATCCCGACGATGGCGAGAATATTCTCGAGGTCCGCACCTTCGCGCCCGACGAAGCGGTGCGACTGTCCCGCACCGATGGTGACCACATGGCCGAATTACTCGCTCTCGCAATGGAATTCCATCAGCGAGATGCACCCAATGATCGCTAGGGCGACCGCACGGGTTCGGCGCGGTTCAGCAGATCGGCCACGATCGTGTCGCGCGCCAATGGAACTCCGAGGCTGCGCGCGTTGCCTTCGAACAGGGCCAGGACGGATTCGGTGAGAATCCCCTCGACCTGATCGGAGGTCAGCGTGGTCGCGGCGTCGGCGCGCCAGTTGTTCACGAAGCCGTCGACGAAGCCGATGATGCCGAAGGCCATCGGGCGGGCCCGGTTCGGGTCGATACCGAAGCGCGCCAATGAGACCGCGAAGAGATCGGCCAGCCTGCCGCCGATGCGGTTACGCGCGCCGGTGAGCGCCTGCGACGAATCCCCTTGCGGTGCGGCCTCACCCAGGAATCGGTGCAGATTCGGATGCCGTTCCACCCAGCCGACGTAGGTACCGACCGCACCGTGCACGGCATCGCGCAGCGTGTCTCACTAATCTGAGTGTAACAGCTTGTATCGGATATTCGAGAGTTGGAGCTGACATGGGCAACGAGGCCGCGGCCATCCCGCAGGAATCCTTCGCGCAGCGCCTGCTGACCGGTTCGGTGCAGAAGTCCTACGAGCCTGCCGTCGATTTGGACTGGGACGCGCCGCTGGATCCGGACAAACTGTTCCTGCCGCCCGAAGTGATCTCGCTGTACGGCACCGCGCTGTGGGAATCCATGAGCCCGCAGCAGCGTCGGGAACTGTCCCGCCAGGAGCTGGCGAACGTGCTCTCGGTGGCATCTGGTTCGAGAACCTGCTCAACCGGCTGCTACTGCGCGAGCTGCTGCGCGATGACCCGACCACCCGGCATTCGCACTACACGCTCACCGAAATGGGCGATGAGTGCCGGCACATGATGATGTTCGGCAAACTCATCGATCGGATCGAGGCGCGTCCGTACGGGCCCCGGCTGCCCGGCCGGCTGGCCATCGGCGCGCTGCCACTGTTCCTGCGCGGGTCGATGACCTGGGTGGGCGCGCTGGTCGGTGAGGAGATCTTCGACGCGTTGCAGCGGCGCACCCTCGACGATCCGGAGTTGCAGCCCTTGGTATCTCGGGCGATGCGCATCCACGTGACCGAGGAGGCACGGCATATCGGGTTCGCGCGCGATGCGCTCGCCCGGCGGGTGGCCACCATGTCGCAGGCCGAATTGGCCTACACCCGTTTGTGTGTCGCGGTGGCCACGCCGCTGTTCGTGTACCTCATGACCAATCGGCACATGTACGACCGCGCCGGGTTGGACGGGCGCGCGGCCCGGCAGATCGCGACCGGCAATCCGTACGCCAAGAAGGCGCTCGGCACCGGTGCCGCGAATCTCGGCGCGTTCTTGGACAAGCAGGGGTTGATCGGTCCGGTGGGCAAGCGCATCTGGCGCTGGCGGGGGCTGTACGCATGACCGAACCCGAAATCCTCATCGTCGGAGCCGGTTTCGGTGGTATCGGCATGGCGATCGAACTGCGCAAGGCCGGTTTCGACGACTTCGTCGTGCTGGAGAAGGCCGATGAGATCGGCGGAACCTGGCGGGAGAACACCTATCCCGGGTGCGGTTGCGATGTCATGTCGCTGATGCACTCCTATTCGTTCGAACCGAATCAGCGGTGGACCCGGATGTTCGCCCGGCAGCCCGAGATACTGGACTATCTACGCCGCACGGTGGATAAATTCGATATCCGCAGGCATATTCGGCTGCGTGCCGACGTCGTCGCGCTCGATTTCGATGACGAGACCGACCGCTGGCAGGTGCGCACCGCGGACGGGCGGTACTTCCGGCCGCGTGCGGTGGTGCTGGCGCCGGGGCCGCTACACGAACCGAGCGTGCCGGACTTCCCTGGCCGGGAGACGTTCCGGGGGCGCAGTTTTCACTCCGCGCAGTGGGATCACGATTTCGATATCACCGGCAAGCGGATCGCCGTCATCGGAACCGGGGCCAGCGCAGTGCAATTCGTACCGCAGATCGCAACGCAGGCCGAGCACGTGACGGTGTTCCAGCGAACACCACACTGGATCGTGCCGAAGCCGGATCGGCCGCTGTCATCGGTGGAGCATCGGATGTTCCGGTATCTGCCGGGATCGCAACGGCTCTACCGCTGGGCGATCTACTGGGGCTACGAGTCGTTGATCCCGGCGTTCATGAATCCCGAGCTCATGCGGCGCGTGGAAGTCCTCGCTCGCGCGCATCTGCGTCGGCAGGTGACCGACCCGGAGTTGCGCCGCAGCCGCACGCCCGGCTACCGGCTCGGGTGCAAGCGAATTCTGGTGTCCAACAACTACTATCCGGCACTGCAACGCGATGACGTCACACTGGTCACCTCGCCGATCACCTCGCTCACCGAGACCGGGATCGTCACCGCCGATGGCATCGAGCAGGAATTCGACGCCATCGTGTACGGCACCGGATTCAAGATCTCCGATCGGTTCGCCGACCAGCACATCGTCGGCGCGAATGGGCGCACGCTGCAAAATGCCTGGCGCGCTGGAATGGCAGGCTTTCTCGGTGTCGCGGTGCACGGGTTCCCGAATCTGTTCCTCATCATGGGCCCGAATTCCGGTGGGGGAAACCAATCCATCGTCTTCATGATCGAGGCGCAGGCCCGGTATATCCGCCGATGCCTGGAGTTGCTGGGCAAGACCTCGAGCAGCCGCATCGAAGTCCGGGCCGCGCCGCAGCACGAGTTCAACCGTCGCATGCAGGCGAAATTGGCTGGTACCGTGTGGAATTCGGGTGGCTGCCAGAGCTGGTACCTGGACGAGCACGAGGTCAACCGCGCCGCATGGCCCGGCTCCAGCGTCTCCTACTGGCGGAGAATGCGCAGACCTGATCCAGGGCACTACGACCTGACCGTGCCTGCGGATCGTGAACCGGCACACCAGTATTCAGGCCCGACATTACTCGATGCACCGGGCGCGGAGGTTCCGGTCGAAGTCACCCTCAGCGGACATCCGGATCCGATCGACGGCCTCTACCACTGGTACGGACGCCTCGCACCGGCTGACGGCGGCGAACTGCCCGATCCGGGGCGGGCCGAGGTATTCCTGACCCTGCCCGGCAGGGAGCCCACCGCGGGCCGACTCCAGGAGCGCGACCCGTGGGGCAACCTCCGCGTCGTCGGCATCGGCGATCCTCCGTACGCGCTCGACACGATCCGGTCGACCTCGCTGTCGTAGTCACAACTCAGTGCCGGGTCGCGGTCGGAATCGCCCCAGCCGAGCCAGTCCGGTGCAATCACCCTGCGCGACAACGCGAGTGGCCCGATCTGGTGCCGCCACGCGGCGTGACTCTCGGGCCAGCCGTGCAGCAGCACCAGCGGCTCGCCCTGTCCGGTATCGACGTAACGCAGTCGCGCACCATCGACCGTTACCTCGCGCAACTCGAATGTCGGCTCACCTATCGACATCGCTTGCTCATCCGATTTCATCCTTGATCTCCTCACCGTCTCGCGGAGCGTCCTTCGGTATCGTCGCGGACATGGTGCGGTCAGCACTTCCAGAAACGTGTCCTCCCGACGCGGCGGTCGCCACCGCGCACGCGCAGCTCTGGCTACGGCTCGGGCACGCCGTCTACATCGGGCCGGGCATGGCCCTCGGCGCGCACTCCACCGCGGTCGCCTGCCTCGGCGTCGGACTGGACGGCCCGTTTCGTGTCCGCGTCGCCGACTCCCCCGATATCACCGCCCGCAGCTTCCTGTTCCGAGCCCGCGTCACCCACCACGTCCTCGACCCCGACGTCCGCAAGCTGTTCTGCTTCTTCGACCCGACCTCGACCAGCATGGCCCGCTGCCTGGGCGGCATGCGGCGCACCGTCAACGGATACAGTGCCGACCACCGCCACGAGGCCGAACTGATCGAGCTCTGTGCCGATCCGCGGCCGGATATCGACCGGCTCCTCGACCTCGCCAGCATCCCGATCCCCACCATCCGCGATCCGCGCATCGCCGCCGTCGCCACGGCCATCCGCGCCGATCCGACCGAGCAACAACGCGCCGCCGAAAAGGCCGGCGCCGCAGGCTTGTCCACGTCGTACTTCCTGCGCACCTTCGCCGAACAAACCGGCACCAGCTTCCGCCGTTACGTCCAGTGGGCCCGAATGCTGCGGGTAGCCGAGGCCTATGCCGCGGGCCACGACCTCACCCGCGCCGCCGTCGACGCCGGCTTCGCCTCCCCCTCACATTTCAGTGACACCTTCCGCGCCATGTTCGGCCTCACCCCCACCGCCTTCACCACCATCAACAGCGAACTCCACCTCGACTGATTCGGGACTACACGTCGAAGTAGAGTTCGGCCGATTTGTCACCGATGACGTGATCCGCCTCGTGGTGGTCGACGAACCGAGGCAGAACCAACCCACCGATCGGACGCATTTTGGTCACGTGCACAAGACAAAGCACAACAGTCTGCGCATTTGTCGCTAGCGCCGCGCCGCGCCGATGCGTTGTGCTGAAAGGCGACGACGGAGTCACCTGCACAAGCGTTCGCCAGCCGTGTGACCTCGACATCTATTGAGCCCGAATTCCACCTCTGCGATACCGCCGTTCTGCACGCGGGCGGCACCCCGTTCTCGGTGTACAACACCAACCCCGTCGACCTGCTCGCCTACCAGTTCGGCAACGCGGGCAACACAATCGTCATCTGCGAGCGCCAGTTCGCGCCGAAGATCCTGGAGGCCGTGAAAAAGGCTGCGGCCCAGGGCAATAACGTCGAGCACGTGATCTGCGTCGATGAGGCTGCGGCGGGCACGATCGCACTGTCGACAGTCGAGGCGACACCTCAGGAGGACTTCGACTTCGAAACCACCTGGCGCGGTGTAGGACCCGATGACCTGCTGACCATCGTCTACACCTCCGGCACCACCGGCCCGCCGAAGGGCGTCGAACTCACCCACACCAACTTCATCGAAAACGCCCGCGTCATCGAACAATTCGGTGGCGGCAGCAGCAGCGACCGGGTGATCTCGTACCTGCCCGACGCGCACGCCGCCAACCGCTGGTTCGCGCACTACCTGACGATGCTGGAAGGCGGCGAGATCACCACCGTCGCCGACCTGAAGATGGTCGCCGAGGCGCTGGCCGAGGTGCACCCGACCGTCTTCCTCGGCGTGCCCCGGATCTGGGTGAAGGTGAAGGGCGCGCTCGAGGAGCGCTTCGCCGCCGAACCGAGCCCGGTCAAACACGCGCTGATCCAGTGGGCGGTGCGGACCGGCCGCGCCCGCGCAAGGGCCGCGTCCGATGGCCGAACCCATGGTCTATCGGCGAAACTCCAGTACAATCTCGCCGATCGCCTGGTGCTCTCGTCGATCCGCACCCGCCTCGGCCTGGATCAGGTCCGTGCCGCGGTCACCGGTTCGGTGGCCATCCCACCCGAGGTGCACGAGTTCTTCCGGAGGTCTTGGCCGCAATCGAGCGGGGTGTCGCCGCCGCCAATGGCAAACTCTCCCGGGTGGAGCAGATCAAGAAGTACATCGTGCTGCCCGAGGTTTGGGAGCCGGGCAGTGACGTCCTGACGGCGACCGGCAAACTCAAACGCACCCCGATCGCCACCCGCTACACGGATACGATCGAGAGCTTCTACTCGAAGTAGGTTCGGGACGGAGAAGTTTCAATGATGCCATCGCGGACACGGGCGTTCGACGATCTGCACCGCAGGGCGGCCGCGCTGGTCGACGGGTTCTACGCCACCCTGCCACCCTATCCGCGGCTACCGCAGTCCTTGGTGGAGACCGACTTCGCGCGCGGTACGAAGCTCAACGTCGACCTGTTCTTCGAGTATCTGCGCCGAGGTACCGAACCCTCGGAGGAGGACACCCGTGAGCTCGTCGAGTTGGCCATGGACCGGCTCCGCGATGGCGCGCCGCTGCCCGAAGTGCTCGACCGGTATCGGCTCGGCGCGGCCTTCATCTGGGAGCGGCTGCGGGAATCGGCCACCGCCACCGAACAAGACCTGCTGCTCGACGCCGCACTGGTGCTGCTGAAATACGTCACCCTGGTGACCACCCGCATCGCCACCGCGGCGACGCAGCGTTCGCACGATCCGCGCTGGGAACTGCTGGAGCGTCGGCGCGGCATCGCCGAGGCCCTGCTCACTGGGCACGACCCGGTCGAGTGGGCCAACGACCCCGTCATCACGGTCGCCGACGCCTTCCTCGTCGCGGTCTTCCGCCTGTGCGGCACCCGCGGTGGGCCGGCATCGGCGCTGCGGCATCGGGTGGAGGCGACTCCGGGCGTCTTCCTGCGGCTGGACGCGGGCGGCTGGACCGCACTCATCCCGCTGCAGCCGGGTGATGACGGTGCGGCCGCCCTTACCGGGCTCACCGCGCGACTACCCGCACACCAACCCGACCAGGCGCCGCCGTACTGGGTCGGCGTCGGCGCGGCACTGACCAGGGCGGAGATCCCCGCGATGTTCGCCGAGGCGCGGGTGCTCGCCGAACTCGGCCGATGTCTGACTCGTCGCGAAATCCTCTGCCGCAGAACGAATTTACAGTTCGAGTACACGGTTGCGGTGAGTGACGCGGCACGACCGGGGCTGGCCGCGGTGCTCGCGCCGCTCGATACCCAGCCGATGCTGGCGGCGACCCTCGAGGTGTTCGTCGACAGCGGGTTCAACCAGTTGGCGACGGCGCGACAGCTCAGCGTGCACCGCAACACGGTGACCTATCGCCTGTCCCGTGTACACGAACTCACCGGCCTCGATCCACATCGCCCCGCCGACGCCATGACCCTCTCTGCCGCACGCCTCGCCCGTCGCCTCGAATCCGCAGACTTCGCCCCCTGACCGCCGGGGTGTCCCGCAACGGCGGACTGACGACCTGGCTTGCCGCGCATTTCGATGTCGCGGGTCCGATCGACGGACCCGCACTCGCTGCCCGTATCCCCCGCCACGACGCACTGCACTGCAACTTCGACGCACCGGACATAACCGGGGAGTTGTATCGGGCGGCCGAGACCGATCCGGTGTTTCCGGTGCGCAGCCGGCGAGAACCGCGCCACCACACAACACCTTCGGCCGGCCGGTCGCCAACGCCCCGGCCCGGGTGCCCGCCGAACGTGACTTCGCCACCACAGTGCGGGCCGCCGACGCGGCCATCCACCCCGACGACGGCCTCGGCCTGCGCACCCGGTTCCCGGACACCCCGACCGCCTGCCCCTGGTCACCGAGTTCCTCGATCGCGTCGCCGTTACCCTGACAGCGGCCGTGCGACCGGGATAGTCTCCGTGAGGGATCCGATTCGGGATTCGCAGTCACCCGGGAGCATCCAATGATGAAGGCTCTGGTTACCAGCGGGGCAACCACCTCTCCCCGATCCATGCACGATGCCCCCGGGACACCCGGTGAACTGCGTTGGGAGGGCACCGCATTGCTGCGGGCGGGCGTCCTCGCCTTCGGCGGCACCATCGGCCCGACCTCGCTGCACGCGCACCATGCCGTCCGGGTTGTCGCCGCGTGTACGCCGGTGGTCGTGGTGGACGCCAGCGGTATCCGGCACCGCGGCACCCATGTCATCGTTCCCGCCGACGCACCGCACCGCATCGCCACCGGCGCCGAGCGGGGCACCGCGATCTATCTGGACCCCGAATCCGTCGCGGGCGCGGCCGCCGACCGCAGGGCCCATACGTACGGCTGGGCCGACAGCGCGCATTCGCTGCCCATCGATCCGGAGCGGGAAACGCTCGCTGATCTGGTAGCCGACGTCGTCGACGATCTCGAGCGCGACAACACCCAGCAGGTCGAGGACGATCGCCACGAGGCGGTCACCGACGCACTCGAACTACTACCGAGTCTGGTCGGCGACGGCCCGATCCGCGGCGCGGATGTCGCGCGCCGGGTCGGCATCTCGGCGACCAGACTCACCCATCTGTTCACCGCGCAGGTCGGAATTCCGTTGCGGCCCTACATACTCTGGCTCCGACTACATGTGGCGATCACCCGCGTCCGCTCCGGCGACGACCTCACCGCCGCCGCCCACGCCGCCGGTTTCGCCGACAGCTCGCATCTGACTCGCACCTGCCGCCGTACCTTCGGCCTGCCGCCCTCGGCGCTGAGCCGCCGCATCCAGTGGGATCTCGGCGACGCACCCTAGCGATTCCATCACCTGAAGTTCGCCGGTGTCGGCGACGTCAATTTCGGTCTGTTCACACTGATCTGGGATCAGCTCGTCTACCCGTTCACATCCGACGGCGGCTGCGCAATGTAGTCGGTGGTGGCCTGTCGATGCCGGATGAACCAGGCGGTGGATTCCCGCTTGCACAGCAGCACGATGACAGCGACCGACAGGCACAGGCCCGCGAACCCCGGCAGCGGGCCGACAGCCGTCAAACCCAGGCACAGGAACGCCGACACCGCCGCGAGGGCGACCGCGATCACCTGTACGGTGCGACCGTCCATACCGAAGGCGAAGGCGACGCCGCCGAGCAGCCAGGCGAACAGGTAGCCGAACGCGATCGCACCACCGAGGTCCGGATTGCCGGTCACGATGGCGATGATGATCAACCCGACGCCGAGTCCGGCCAGGCACCACGCGAGAATTCGGGCCGTGCGGACCGATGCGGGCATGATCTCGGCGGAGAAAGAGTCGTACGAATTCACGGCACTGCTCCTTCGATCGCTGGATTCTTTCGATAGCTGGGGCCATCAGCAATTTCGGTGAGCGCCGAGTCACTATATCGCCGGGGCAGGCATCCGGCCGGTAGGCTCTTTGGCATGTTCTCGCGGGTACATCTGCTGGCGTTTGCGGTCTTCGCACTCGTCGTGCCCGCGCTCGCGCTGGCCGCGGCACCCACGAACGAGCCGGCGGCGCTGGCCGCCTTCGGCGTCATCGCGGCTGCGCTGGTTTTCGCGCTGCTCTCGGTGCGGAGCACCCAACTCTTGCCGCTAGCGCTGGCCCACTCGGGTCCGCCGCCCTCGGCACAGCGTCGGCGTCGGGGTTCGTTCCTGCGCCAGAGCAATCCGGACACCGCGGGACGTCCGCGCCCCCGAGCACCGGGGTCGGTCGCCGCGTAGCGACTGTTCTGCGGTCGCTGCCGCCTGACGGCCGCACGGTCGTCGGCATTTCGGCTGACCCGTTCCCAACGACGTGCGTGGACGCACGTTTCCACAGTCAGGTGCTCTCCCATGCTCGACTTCATCTATTACCCCGTGTCCGCCATTCTCTGGGTGTGGCACACCGCCTTCGGCGCCGTCCTCGGTCCAGCGAGTGGACTCGCCTGGATGCTCGCGGTCATCTTTCTCGTCGTCACCCTGCGGGCGGCGTTGTTCCTGCCGTTCCTGAAACAGGCGCGCACGCAGGCCGCCATGCAGCGACTGCGGCCACGAGTCGAGGAAATTCAGCGGAAATACAAAGACGATCCGCAGCGCAAGAACACCGAAATCCAACGGCTTTTCAAGGACAACGGCGTGCATCCCTTCGCCAGCCTGGTTCCGCTGATCGCCCAGATATTCGTCTTCGTCGGGCTGTTCCATGTGCTGCGTTCCTTCGACCGGACCGGCACCTTCGACTATCTGCCGATCGGCCGCACGGCGTCGATGACCGCCGAACAGAACGCCGCCACCGCGAACTACCTCTTCGGCCCCGGCGACGTCCAGTCCTTCTTGCACGCCGAGCTATTCGGCGCACCGCTGTCGGCCACCGTCGCCGGCGCGGGCGAGTTGCTTTCAACGGTGGCGATCGTCGCACTGCCGATCATGGTGATCGCCGCTGTCGCAACGCATTTCACGGCGCGGGCGGCTGTGGACCGGCAGACCGGTGCCGGAACGACGCAGCTGCCGTTCATGCGCCACCTCACCCTGTGGGCCTTCCCGGCCGCCGCCATTGCCGGCGGCGCACTGCTGCCGGTCGCGATCCTGCTGTACTTCGTCACGAACAACGCGTGGACGCTCGCACAACAACACTTCGTCTACCGGCGGCTCGACGCCGAAACAGCCGCCGAGGCAACGCGCGTCGCCGCGGCCCGCGTCGCCGCGGCCCCGAAACCCGGCGCGAAACCGAAGCGCCAGCGACGGTGACCGCCCAATAAATCATTCGCACACTCCGGCCGCGATCCCTATCGTTATCCGAGGTCGAGTCAAGGGGCGCACCGGAATCTCCGGATCGCGTTCCCCGTGTCGGACTCGGCCTCTTACCTGGCGAAGGGCGAAAGCCTGGATGAGGTTCGATTCCTCAGCGATGCCATCCGGCTCCGGGTCGGATGCGGCAAACGGCTCTGCGGGCTCCACGGCTACAACCGTGGGAGACCCCCGTCGCGGACCCGTGACCCGGACCGGGTGACATCCGAAACCACCGGGTAGCCAACGACACACACCACGGGAGGAGTGAGAAACATGTATACAACGGTCATGGCATGGCAGCGGACGCTGCTGTACCGCGACGGTACCCTCGAGCGAGTGCTCGAGCCGGGACGCCACCGGTACGACGACAAGCGCTGCACGCTGATCGTGGTCGACATGCGGCCCCGGCTGCTGACCGTCAGCGGACAGGAGCTGCTCACCCTCGACGGACTTTCGCTGCGGGTCAGCTACGCGTTGAACTGGCAGGTCACCGATCCGGAGGAGTTCACCACCGGCGCACAGTATCCGGAGAGCGTGCTCTACGCCGCGGTACAGGACGCGGCGCGCCGGGCCGTCGCGGGTCACCCCCTCGACGAGCTGGTCGCCGACCGTGCCCTGCTCGTCGGTGATCTCGTCGAAATCGCCACGGCGGTGGCCGGACTCGGCCTTCGCGTCGATGGCCTGAACGCCCGCGATCTCATGCTGCCGGGTGAATTGCGCAAGGCGGCACTGGAAACGGTGCTCGCCAAGGAGCGCGGTCGTGCCGAACTGGAACGAGCCCGCGCGGAAGCTGCGGCGCTGCGCTCGCTCGCCAACACCGCGCGGCTGCTGGAGGAGCACCCGGCACTGCTGCGACTGCGCACCCTGCAGGTCGCGACCACACCGGGGACGCAGGTGGTGCTCGACCCGCGCGAGCGCGCCTGAATGAAACCCCTTGTCCAAGCTCGGACAAGGGGTTTCGGCGTTCAGTGGTACCGCTAGGCGGGGCGCACCTGCAGGTAGTCGGTGGCCGCCATCAACTTCAGCGCCTGCCGGACACCGAGCGGCGCCCACCGCGCCGACGGGTCGTTGTCCACCCTCGGATCGATGAGCAGCACGACCGTACCCTTGGTCTCGAGCTCGAAACCGCCTGCGGCCGTGATGTTCTTGACCCAATCGACATCGCGTCCGTAGGTGAGTGCGATCCGGTAGACACCGTCGCGCTCGAACGCCCACACCGGAGTTCGATAGGGGCGACCGGATTTTCGTCCCTTGTGCACCACCATGGCCATCGGCGCGACCCGGCCGACTAGGCGGCCGAGCAGCGGATTGGTGACACGGCGGTTCAATTTCGCCAGGGCGCGCGGAAGCACCATTCTGGGGCGGTCCTCTCTCAGGGTGGCGTGCGGTGATCAGGTTACCCTCGACCGGTGTCTGTGCACCCTCACTCGGAGATGATCACGATCTACGACCCCGCGGGTCGCGAAATCGGCGTCGCGGACCGGGCCACCGTCTATCGCGACGGCATCTGGCACGCCAGCGCGGGCGTGCTGGTCCGCTCCGGCGACGGCGAGCGGATCTACGTGCACCGCCGCACCGATACCAAGATGGTTTTCGCGGGCATGCACGACTGTCTGGCCGGTGGCGTCGTCGATCCCGGCGAGACCCCGGCGCAGACCGCTATCCGTGAACTCGCGGAAGAACTGGGCATCGTCCGGCCCGCCGACGCACCTCCGCTGCCGCTGCGGGCCAGCGCGTCCTGGGACGGTGAATGGCAGGGCAAGCCGATGCGCTGCCATCTGTTCGCCTATGAACTGCGCTACGACGGGCCCATCCGGCACCAGCCCGAGGAGATCGTCGACGGCTGGTGGTGGACCGATGCCGAACTGCGAACGCGGTTGGCCGATTCGGCGTGGCCGTTCGTTCCCGATACCCGCGTGCTCATCGACCAACTCTTCGACTGAGGCCGACAACAGCGACGGCCCATCAGGTCCTGGACCTGATGGGCCGTCTCACCGCAGTCTCCGATCAGGCGGCGCTACCGCTCAGAACCGTCATGAACTGGGTGAGGATGGTCGCTGCGACCTCGAGGAGCTCCATGTACATTCCCTTGCTGGACCCGATATGAAATTTGCATTTTGCACGATCTACATGTCCAGCAGGTAAGGGGCCCGTGAAAACGCGGACCTAGCCCGAGGACGCGGTCGATCCGGCCCACGCGGCGAACGCGCCCGGATTGCGGGTCTGCAGCAGCACCCGACCGGGTCCGGTGAAGTCGAAGACGAAGCCCTCACCCGACTTGAGCGATTGGATCGACCGCCCGGAGACGGCCCGCCGAATGGTGAAGTTCATCGCCAGGTCATAGGCCACCACATGCCCGGTGTCGATGGTGATCGGCTCGCCCGGCTGCAGATCGATGACATCGATCGCGCCGAACACACCGACGACCACCTCACCGTCGCCGTGCGCACGCAGACCGAAGCCGCCCTCGCCGCCGAACAGGTTCGCGAAGCCGCCCCACTTGCCCTCGACCTGCACGCCGTGCGAGTTCGCGATCCAGCCGCCGCGGCTGATGAAGAACGGCCGATCCGGCGTGATCTGCAGGTTCAGCATGTCGCCGGGTAGCGCGGGCGCCACATCGACCCAACCGCCCTGCGGCGGTGCGGTAAAGGTCGAGACGAAGAACGATTCGCCGGCGAGCACCGATCGCTTCAGGCCGGCGAGGATGCCGCCTTCGGCCTTGGCCTGCAACGAAACTCCCGCCGAGTGGGCGACCATGGCGCCGCTCTCGACCCGCATCGGCTCGCCGCCGGCCAGGAAGCACCGCGCGACGGCGGAGGCCGGACTATGCCGCAGTTGTACCTTCATATTTGCCGACCCTACCGCCTGATTCGCCGCGAAAGGGCCGCCGATTCGACCCGGAAATCAGGGGGCCAGCGACCGCAGTGTCTCCTCGTCCCGCGCCATCACCGCGCCACCGTCCGCGGTGAGCACGATCGGGCGCTGGATCAGCTGCGGATGCGTCGCCAGCGCCTCGATCCACTGATCCCGATCGGCCGCGGTGCGCCCCCACCCGGACATGCCGAGATCCTTCGCGATCTGCTCACCCGTGCGGGTGATCTCCCACGGTTCGGCCCCCAGCCGCGTCAGCACCGCGCGCAGTTCGGCCGCGGTCGGCGGATTGTCGAGGTAGCGCCGCACCGTGTACTCGACGCCCGCCTCGTCCAGGTGCGCGGTCGCGTTGCGGCTCTTGGTGCACCGCGGGTTGTGCCAGATCTCGGTCTCCCCAGATGTCATGGCTTCCAATTAACCATGACCGCCGGGGTGCGGTCGGCACCGGCCGGCCGAACCCCGGCGCTGCGGCTCACCCTCGATCCAGGCTCCGGAAGAACGACCGCACGTCATCGACGAACAGATCCGGCGCCTCCAGCGCGGCAAAGTGCCCGCCGCGCTCGAACTCCGACCAGTGCACGATGTTGTTGCCGGTTTCGGCGTAGCGGCGGATCGCGATGTCCTGCGCGAAGACCGCGACACCGGTCGGCATCGTCGCCGGGGTGGTGTGGTAATTGCTGGAATGCATGTTCTCGTAATACATTTCGGCCGAAGAGCCCGCCGTTCCGGTGAGCCAGTAGAGCATCACATTGGTGAGCAGCCGGTCGCGATCGATCGCGGCCTCGGGCAGCGCGTCCGCGGGGAAGCTCCACTCCTTGAACTTCTCCACGATCCAGCCCAACTGCCCGACCGGCGAGTCGTGCAGGCCGTAGGCCAGGGTCCGTGGCCGCGTCGACTGGATCTTGAAATAACCGCTGCCGTCACCGCGGAAATCGGCGATGCGACCCAGTCTGGCCACTTCGGCCTCGGTCATGGTGGCGCGCTCGTCCTCGGCGACCTCGCCGAAGGGGATGAAGCCGAACGTCGCCGCGTTGACGTGCACGCCGAGCACCCGAGCACCGGCCACCCGCCCCAGCTCCGGCGCGACGAACGCGCCGAGGTCGCCGCCCTGCGCACCGAAGCGCTGGTAGCCGAGTCGGCGCATCAGCTCCGCCCACGCCGCCGCGACCCGGGCCACATTCCACCCGGTCTCGACGATCGGCCCGGAGAAGCCGAAGCCGGGCAGCGACGGGATCACCACATGGAAGGCGTCGGCCGGATCGCCGCCGTGCGCCGCCGGATCGGTGAGCGGGCCGATGACATCGAGGAACTCCACGAACGAACCCGGCCAGCCGTGGGTCAGAATCAGCGGCGTCGCATCCGGCCGCGGCGAGCGCACATGCACGAAATACACGTTCTGCCCATCGATTTCGGTGGTGAACTGCGGGATTTTGTTCAACTGCGCCTCCTGCGCCCGCCAGTCGTAGGCCGTGCGCCAGTACTCGACCAGCTCGCGCAGATACTCGACCGGCACGCCCCGGGCCCAGCCCACATCCGGCAGCCGCGCGGGCCAACGGGCGGCGGCCAGCCGGGCGTTCAGATCGTCGAGGTCGGATTGCGGGATGTCGATCTGGAAGGGGGTGATCTCGTTGCTCATGGAAAGAACGCTATGGGCACTAGCGGACAACTTCTGTCCTCTAGTCCTGGCAGACTGAGAAATCGTGAAACAGACCTCAGCTCGGCTGCTGCGGCTACTGGCACTGCTGCAGACACGACGGGAATGGTCCGGCCGAGACCTCGCCGATCGGCTCGGTGTCAGCACCCGCACCGTGCGCCGGGATATCGACAAGCTCCGCGCGCTGGACTATCCGGTGCACGCGAGCAAGGGCATCGATGGCGGGTATCGACTCGATGCCGGAACCCGGCTGCCGCCACTGCAATTGGATGACGAGGAGGCGGTGGCCATCACCATCGCGCTGCGCACCGCCACCACCTCCGGGGTGACCGGGATCGGCGAGACCGCGTTGCGCGCCTTGGTCAAGCTCGAACAGCTGCTGCCCGCCCGGCTGCGCCATCGGGTCGAATTGCTACGCCCGGCAGCGGTTTCCGCGCCGAGCACCCGGCCGACGGTGGACGCGCAGGTGCTCACCACCCTGGCCACCGCCTGTCGCGATCGGCACCGGCTGCGCTTCGACTATCGCGGCCACGACGGGCGGACGAGTCGTCGCGATACCGAGCCGCACGAGCTCGTCACCTGGGGTCCGCGCTGGTATCTCGTTGCCTGGGATCGAGATCGGGCCGATTGGCGCACGTTCCGAGCCGACCGGATCAGTCCGATCATCCCGACCGGGCCACGGTTCGAGCCGCGTCCCATCCCCGGCGGCGATGCGGCAAGCCATGTTTCGAGCAATGTGGCGCGAATGTGGCCCTCGCGGGCGATCATTCGGTTGCACGTACCCGCCAACTCCACTGTCGCCCGCGACGCGGCGGGCTACGGGACCGTCACCGCGGTCGACGAGCACAGCTGTCTGCTGGATATCGGGGCGGACAATCCGCGGGCACTGGTCTTCCTGCTCGCCGCCATCGACACCGACTTCCATATCGAGGACGGCGCCGAACTCGCCGCCCACCTGCGGGCGATCACCGACCGATTCCGGGCCGCGCTGGCCTGAACTACAGGTGCATCCAGGTCGGCCGCACCTCAGACCACGGGTGGCGCAGGCCGGTGCAAGTCCAGACCGTGACGTCCTGGGTATTGCCCGGGTAGCCGATTCGGCTGTCCACCTTGGCAACCAGTTCGACATGGTCGACTACAGGTGCATCCAGGCCGGCCATACCTCAGACCACGGGTGGCGCAGACCGGTGCAAGTCCAGACCGTGACGTCCTGGGTATTGCCCGGGTAGCCGATTCGACTGTCCACCTTGGCGACCGGTGCGCAGTTGTCGAAATCCCAGTGCAGGAAGGCATCGTTGACGCCGACGGCGATGACTGCCGACGCGTTGTCCGTGGGTGTGCCGAAATAACCGAAGCCGCGGCTGGGACTGTAGATCGAGGGCAGGTGGGCACGGTCGAATTGGTCAAGGGCGCTGGCTTGCCAGTAGGTGTCGGTGACGATGACAGCGTCGGCGCGTTCGGCCGGGGTGAGCGAGTCGTACGCCTTGGTGACGGCGGAAGTTAGTTCCGGCCAGCCGAATTCGCCGTAGACGCCGATATTGATGGCGGCCTCGGCGTCACCGGCCGGCGGCTGGACGTGTGCGGCGTCGCGCCACGGGGTCGCCCACAGCAGATAGCCCGTGGCCACCGCGGCGAGTACCGCACCGGCCCCTGCGACCAAGCGGCGCGGGGCCGGATTCAGTCGACCCGCCAGTTCGGCGAGACCGACCGCACCCGCAGCGAGCACCACGCCGTACATCCCGGCGACGTAGTAGATCCGTCCGCCGATCGCCAGGAAGATGGCGACCAGTATCAGCAGGGTCGCCCCGAGGAACCGGTAGGGCCGCAGCGAGACATGGCGCAGCAGCGCCCATACGCCGTAGATCAACAAGACCGCGCCCAAGTATCCGGCCAGCAGCAGCGCGAGCGGCACAAACATCACCCGGCCGCCGAGGATGCCCTGCTCACCGCTGATCACCTCCCCCATCGACAGCTGCGGCCAATCGTGGCGCGCCTGCCAGATCAACGACGGCACCGTCGCCGCCACCACGATCGCCCCGCCGAGCCACAGCAGCGGCCGCCGCACCAGTTCGCGCGGACCGAAGATCAGCGACCCCGCCGCGACGCCGATCCAGAAGAACGGGATCAACCATTTCACCTGCATATCGACCGCGGTGACCAGAGCCGCACACAGCAGCAGGCCATCGCGGCGGGTCCGCACCCAGCGCACGACCAGCCACGTGATGATCACCCAGAGCACGGTGTCGACCGCGTTGGTCGTCAGCATCTTGCCCTGGAGCAGCAGGAACGGCGAGGTCGCGTAGGCGATCGCGGCGAAGATCTGCGCGCCGCGTCCGCCGCCGAGCTCGCGCGCTATCAGTGCGCACAGCACGACGCCGAGCACGGTCAGCGCTACCACCGGCAGCCGCAGTACAAAGAAATCGCCCGGCGCGATGGTATCCATCAACCGCGCCAGCATCGGCAATACCGGCCCCTGATCGGCATAGCCGAACGACGGCCGCCGTCCCGCCGCCAGGAAGTAGAGCTCGTCGCCGAAGTAGTCGTAGCGGCTCGCCGAGAACACCAACACCGCCAGTGCGACGGCCGCGATGACGCCGATGCCGGCGGTCGCCAGCGGCGGACGGACCGCAGGCGCGGTGGCTGCCCCCTGACGATCTGCGGTGTCGGTCACGCCAGCTCCTGGAGGGGTTCCGAGATGGACCGCTCGAATGTAGCGGGAATCAGCCGTCGCGCCCCTGAGCCGCCGGGCAAGTCCCGATCGTCAGTGTGTCGCCCTGCCCTGCCGACCAGTTTCGACCCGGACGGCAAACCCGTGCGAGCCGATTCTTATCAGACCTGGCAGCAGGGCGGGGTCGTCATCGAACTCGCCGCGATCACGGCACGTATTCGTCGGCGACCTCCAGCACCTCGTCGACGATCTCCAGGCCAGTACGCAGTTCCTCGGCCGTGGTGGTCAGTGGCGGCGCGATCTGGAAACGATTGCCCGCATTGAACGGCCACAGTCCGCGTTCCTTGGCGGCGGCGGTGACCCGGTTCATCGGCTCCGCGGCGGGACCGGCGGCCGCGAACGGGATCAGCGGCTCGCGGGTGTGCGGATCGCGCACCAGCTCCAGCGCCCAGAAGTAGCCGAGCCCGCGCGCCTCGCCGACGCTCGAATGCCGGGATGCCAACTCCGCCAAGCCTTTTCCGAGCACATCGGCACCGACCGAGCGCACGTGGTCGAGGATGCCGTCGCGTTCGAAAACGCCGATCGAAGCGACGCCCGCCGCGCACGCGAGCGGATGTCCGGCGTAGGTGAGCCCACCCGGATACACCGTCTCGTCATAGCGTTGGGCGATCCGCTCGGCCATCAGTACGCCGCCGAGCGGGACGTATCCGGAGTTCACGCCCTTGGCGAAGGTGATGATGTCGGGTTCGACGTCGAAGGCCTGCACCGCGAACCATTCACCGACCCGGCCGAATCCGACCATGACCTCATCGGCGATGTAGACGATGCCGAATTCGTCGCACAGCTCCCGTACGCCGGCGAGATAGCCGGGCGGCGGCACGAGCACACCGTTGGTGCCGACCACCGTTTCCAGGATCAGGCCCGCGATGTGCTGCGGCCCCTCCAATTCGATGACTTGACGCAGGTGATTCAGCGCCGCCGTCGTCTCGTCTTCGAGAGTTGTTGTACCCCAAGGCGATCGATACGGATACGGACCGAAGAAGCGGACGACGTCGACATTGGTCGGCTCCGCGCCCCAGCGCCGCGGCTCGCCGGTCAGACCGATCGCGACGCCGGTGCCGCCGTGATAGGAGCGATAGGCCGCGAGCATCTTGGTACGGCCGGTGTAGCTGCGCGCCAGCCGCACCGCATGCTCGACGGCCTCCGCGCCGCCGGTGGTGAACAGAATCCGATTCAGGTCACCGGGTGCGCGTTCGACGATCAGCCTGGCCAGTTCGCTGCGCGTCTCGTTGCCGACGGTCGGCGAGATGGTGGCGAGTTTCTGTGCCTGTTCGATGATCGCGGCGACGATATCCGGATGCTGGTGGCCGATATTGACATTCACCAGTTGGGAGGAGAAGTCGAGATAGCGCTTGCCGCTCTCCTCCCAGAACCACGAGCCCGACGCGCCGACGATCGGCACCGGATTCAGGGTCGCCTGGGCGCTCCAGGGATAGAAGACGTGATCGACCACCTATTTACCGCCTTCGGTCAGGGTCACCTGCTGCGGCGTGAATCCCGTTCCGGTGACGTCGATTCCGCCGGACTTCAGCAGATCCAGTGCCTTGGTGACGTATTCGTTGGTGAAGGCGTCCGCATCGGGATCCTTCTTCAGCACCGTCACGCCCTCCTGGTTCTTGGTCTCCTTGGCGATCTTCACGGTGCGGTCCCATGCGGTCTTGTCGATCATCCCGAGGCCGTTGGGCGAGGGCCAGATCAGCTTGTTGACCTCGTTGATCTGCCACTGCTGATGGGTCGCGCCGAGGGTGCTGCCCGCGGCGACGGTGATATCGCGGCATTTGTCGACATTGTCGCGGCAGAAGGCCCAGCCCTTCAGCGAGGCCGCGATGAACTTGACCGTCTGGTCCTGGTATTTCGGATCCTTCAGCTTCTCCGAATTCGCCCAGATCGCGTCCTGCAGCATGGCGACGCCCTCGTCGTTCCAGTCGATGGTGGCGAAATCATCCGCGGTGTACAGCTTTCCGGTGGCCGGATTCTTCGTCTCGAGTAGCTGGGCGTATTCGTTGTAGGACATGGCCTGGGCGGCGTTGATGTCCTTGGCCAGGAACGCGTTCATATCGAACTGCTGCTGAACGAGTTTTACATCTTTGGCCGGATCGATGCCGACTTTGGTCATCCCGGCGAACAGCTCGAATTCATTGCCATAGCCCCAGTTTCCGACGGTCTTGCCGCGCAGTGCGGCCGGGCCCGAGATATTGTCGGATTTGAACGAGACCTGCTTGGTGCCCGAGCGCTGGAATACCTGGGCCACATCGGTGATGCCCGCCCCGGCCTCACGGGAGGCGAGCGCCTTGGGCACCCAGGCGATCGCGTAATCGGCCTGGCCCTGGGCCAGTACGGTCTGGGGCACGATATCGGTACCGCCGTCGAGGATTTCGACGGATAAGCCTTGTTCCTTGTAGAAGCCCTGGTCCACGGCGGCCAGATAACCGGCGAACTGGCCCTGCTTGAACCACTGCAGTTGCAGGCGGACCTTGGTCAGCCCGTCGGCGGTGGTCCCGGAGGTGTTGTCGGTGGTGCTGCAGCCGGTCAGCGCGGCCGCCGCCAACGCCACCAGCGCGAGACAAGCACGCAAACGCCTGGTATTACTTCTCATTTCGATCTCCCAAAGATGTCGCGGATCAGGATGGTCCGGGGTCGGCGGGTCAGTTGTTCGAGGATCAGCACGGCGGCGAGGAAGAGCAGGCCGACGATCATGGCGCCGACCACATAGGCCCACGCCCGTGGATAGGCGGTATTGGCTGCGGCCGAGGTGATTCGACTGCCGAGGCCGTTCTGCAAGCCGCCGAAGTATTCGGCGATAATGGCGGCGATCACTGCGCCCGGCGCCGCGATGCGCAGACCGGTGAACAGGTAGGGCAGTGCCGCGGGCAACCGCACCGTGCGGGTGATCTGCCAGCCGCCGGCCGCATACGAGGTCATCAGATCGGCGTGCACCTGCGGCACTTGGCGCAGGCCACGGGCGGTGCTGACGAACATCGGGAAGAACACCACGATGGCGACGACCATGCGGCGCGGGGTATCGGTGGTGGTGGAATACATCGAATTCAGCAGCGGGGCGAGCGCGACGATCGGCACCGCGGCCGCGGCGGCGGCGAGCGGGGTCAGCAGGCCCTCGACCAGTCGGAACCGCACCGCGAGCATCGCCGCGACGATGCCGAGGACGGCACCGACCAGCAGGCCGATGAGGGCGTTAGTGCCGGTCGCGGTCGCGGCGTCGACGATGCGGCCGAAGTTCTCGGTGAACTGTTTCGCGATCGCGGTCGGTGCGGGCAGCAGGAACGACGGCACACCGGCGACGACCGTGAGCACCTGCCACAGCGCCAGGCCGCCGACGCCGAACACCACCGGTGGTAGCCAGGTTTTCATCGCACATCCTGTCCGGCCACGATGATGTCGGCGGCCTCGTGCCCGCCGCGCAGCGCGGTGCGGACGGCGGCGACTGCCTCGAAAAAGGCTTCGCTGGAACGGATATCGTCCCCGCTGACACCCGCCTCGCGGCCCCAGCCGCCGGTCGGCACGACTTCGGTGATGCGACCGGGGCGCGGTGACATGACCACCACGCGGTCGGAGAGGAAGACCGCCTCCGGAATCGAGTGCGTCACGAAAACGACGGCGGCGGTGGTCTCGCCGGCGATGCGCAGCAGTTCGCCCTGCATCCGTTCCCGGGTCATCTCGTCCAGTGCGCCGAATGGTTCGTCCATCAGTAGCAGCGAGGGTTTGCGGGCCAGTGCCCTAGCGATCGCCACCCGCTGCTGCATGCCACCGGACAGTTCCGCCGGATAGCGCTGCGCGAAATCCGTCAGACCGGCCATCTCGAGCAGTTCCGCACTGCGTGCGCGTCTTTCGGCCTTCGGGACCTTGTGTAGTTCGAGGGGTAGTTCGACATTGGCCTGCACGGTGCGCCAGTCGAGCAGGCCCGCCTGCTGGAAGGCGATGCCGTAGTCCTGGTCGATTCTGGCCTGCCGTGCGGTTTTACCGTGCACGGTCACGGTGCCGCTGCTCGGCTGCTCCAGATCGGCGATGATGCGCAGGAGGGTGGATTTGCCGCAGCCGGACGGGCCGATCAGGGAAACGAATTCGCCTGCCTGGACTTTCAGCGAAACGTCGGTGAGCGCGGTGACCGAGCCCGCGTCGAAGATCTTGCCGACATCGACCAGATCGACCGCGGCCACATCGGCCGGCCGCTCGGGTTCGGGCACCACCGTCTCATCGGTATCCGCCACGGCTGATTCTGCTTTCCCGGTCAACGGGTACCTCCTGACGAGCTGCGCGCCCCGACCGGACGGCTGTAACGACGTAGTGCGAATTCGGCGAAGCCGACCACGGCGGTGACGGCGACGCCGAGCAGGGCGGCGACGAGCACGGCGGCGTACAGCCGGGCGGCATCGCCGGTCGCCTGCTGGGAGAACACGATGATCTGGCGGCCGATCCCGCCCGCAGTCCCGGTCGAGATCTCCGCGACCACCGCACCGATCACCGATGCCGCAGCGGCCAGGCGCAGCGCGGGCAGAAAATGTGGGACCGCCGCCGGAAACCGCAAGTGCAACAGCGTTTCCCACCAGCTCGCCGAGTAGCTGTACAGCAGTTCAACCGAGGCCTTCGACGGTGCCTGCAGTCCGCGCAACATCCCGACCGCGACCGGGAAAAAGGCCAAATACGACGCGATGACGGCGATGCTCATCCACGGCCGCCACGGCTCACCGGCGATGACGATCTTGCCGCCCCATCCGGCAACCAGCGGCGCCAGCGCGATCAGCGGAACCGTTTGCGAGACAATGATATAGGGCAGCAATCCCCGTTCGACGAAGGAGAAGCGCTGCATCACCACGGCCAGCGCGATACCGACGACCGTGCCGATCGCCAACGCCAGCAGTGCGAGGCCGAAGGTGAATCCGGCTGTGCGCACGAGTGTGCCACCGACGGTGCCGGAGCCGTCCTTGTCACCGAGCACCGTGATGACCGACCAGACATGCGGCAGCGCACCGTCATTCGTGCGCGGCAGGATGCGCTGATCACCGATGCTGACCCCACGTTCGGGCACAAAAGCCTTCACGAGCTCCCACACGGCGACGACCAACAGAAGGACGCCGACCGCGTACGCGACTCGACGCGCCCGGGCGACCGCACTCATCGCGCACCCACCGGTATCGAGCATGTGTCAAATGCCGCGCGCGCCATAGCCGCGAGCGTGCCGACCGCATCCACGTGACGGCGCACTCGCCGATTTCCCACGCTCATCGATCACCCTCTGATACCGGCACATGTGCTGTCTCGGCCTCGGCGAGACGACGTCTGGCCACCTCGTAGCAGGCCGCCGCCAACGCGAGCAGCGCCGCCGCCGAGGCGATCATTCGGCGCCCGCCGTCGCCGTGACCGGATGCGCCAACCGCGGCAGCACCGACTCCCCGTACGCCTCCAGCGTGGCGGTCTTGGCGTCGTGCTGGAGGTAAACCGCGAACTGGTCGACGCCGAGCTTCTCCAGCTCGTGCAACCGAGCCAATTGCTCGTCGGGGGTGCCGATCAGGCAGAAGCGGTCCACGATCGCGTCCGGCACGAATTCGGCGTGCGTATTACCCGCCCGGCCGTGCTCGTTGTAGTCGTAGCCCCGGCGGCCTGCGATGTACTCGGTGAGCGCGGTCGGAATGTCGCCGTCGGTACCGTATTTCGCGACGATATCGGCCACATGATTGCCGACCATGCCACCGAACCAGCGGCACTGTTCGCGGGCGTGCGCCGTCGCGGCATCGGAACCGTCGGTGACGTAAGCCGGTGCGGCCACACAGATTTTCACCGATCCGGGAGCACGGCCCGCCTTCTCGGCGGCCGCGCGCACCCTGGCGATCGTCCACGCGGCGATATCCGGATCGGCGAGCTGCAGAATGAATCCATCGGCCACCTCGCCGGTCAGATCGAGCGCGCGCGGGCCATATCCGGCCACCCACACCTCGAGTGCCGAGGCGCTCGCCCACGGAAACCGCACCACGGTGTCACCGATGCGGGCGCTGCGGCCATTGCCGAGTTCCCTTATCACCTCGATGGATTCGCGCAGTATCGCCAGCGTGGTCGGTTTGCCGCCGAGGGTCCGCACCGCGGAGTCGCCACGGCCGATACCACAGACGGTGCGGTTGCCGAACATATCGTTGAGCGTCGCGAAGGTCGACGCGGTCACCGTCCAGTCCCTGGTGGCCGGGTTGGTCACCATCGGGCCGACGACGACCTTGCGGGTGGCGGCGAGGATTTGGCTGTAGATGACATAGGGCTCCTGCCACAGCAGGTGCGAGTCGAAGGTCCACACGTGCGAAAAGCCGTGCGTCTCCGCCTGTCTGGCCAGTTCTACCACCCGCGATGCGGGGGGTGTGCATTGCAGCACCACACCGATATCCATGCGGCACTCTCCATTTCGGGTCAGATCAGGCCATTTCGAGTCAGATCAGGTTCTGCGACAGTTCGCGTACGATGAACCGGCCGTGGCCGGTGCTGCCCAGGTACGCGCCATCGTCGATGATCACGCGGCCGCGCGAGAGCACGGTGTCGACATGTCCGTCGATCTCGAAGCCCTCCCAGGCCGAGTGGTCCATATTCATGTGGTGGGTCTTGCCCAAGCCGATGCTGGTATGGCCGTTCGGGTCGTAGACCACGATGTCGGCGTCGGCGCCCGGACTGATGACACCCTTGCGCGGATACATGCCGAACATCCGCGCCGGGGTGGTGCAGCACACCTCGACCCAGCGTTCCAGTGAGATCAGGCCGTTCTTCACGCCCTGGAACATCAGGTCCATCCGATGCTCGACGCCGCCTATCCCATTGGGGATCTTGCTGAAATCGCCGACGCCCAGCTCTTTCTGGTCCTTCATGCAGAAGGGACAGTGGTCGGTGCTGACCGAGGTGACCGCACCGGTGCGGATGTAGCGCCACAGCTCGTCCTGATGGCCTTCGGCCTTCGAACGCAGCGGTGTCGAGCACACCCATTTCGCGCCCTCGAAACCCGGTGCACCCAACTGCTCTTCGAGCGAAAGGTACAGATACTGCGGACAGGTCTCGCCGAAGACGTTCTGCCCGTTGCCGTGTGCGGCAACGATCTGTTCCATCGCCTGCTTGGCCGAGACGTGCACGACATACAGCGGCGCACCGGTCAACTGCGCCAACATGATCGCGCGGTGGGTGGCCTCCTCCTCCATCTGCCACGGCCGGGTGACGCCGTGGTAGTAGGGCGAGGTTTCGCCGCGCGCCAGCGCCTGCTCGACCAGCACATCGATGGCAATGCCGTTCTCCGCGTGCATCATCAGCAGCGCGCCGAGATCGCCCGCCGATTGCATGGCCCGCAGAATCTGACCGTCGGTGGAGTAGAAGACCCCGGGATAGGCCATGAACAACTTGAAGCTGGTGACGCCCTCGGCCACCAATTCGCTCATCCCCTTGAGGGATTCGTCGTTCACCTCACCGATGATCTGGTGGAAGCCGTAGTCGATCGCACAGTTCCCCGCGGCCTTCTCGTGCCACAGCCCGAGAGTGTCCTGCACCCGCTCCCCCGGCTTCTGCACGGCGAAGTCGACGATGGTGGTGGTGCCACCCCAGGCGGCGGCCCGGGTGCCGGTCTCGAAGGTATCCGAGGCCTCGGTGCCGCCGAAGGGCAGTTGCATATGCGTGTGCCCGTCCACGCCGCCGGGAATCACGTATTTGCCGGTCGCGTCGATGACCACATCCGCGGACGCGGTGAGATCCGCGCCCAGTGCGGTGGCACCCGGCTGCAGGACGGCGACGATTGTTTCGCCGTCGATCAGCACATCGAGCAATTGCGATCCGGTAGCCGAGACCACCGTGCCGCCATGAATGAACGTCTTCGTCATATCGATATCACCAGCCTCAGGGAGCCACCAGCGGTCCGTAGGCGTCGGGGCGGCGATCGCGATAGAACGCCCAGCGGTCGCGCACCACCTTGATCAGATCCATATCGAGGTCACGGATCACCAGCTCGGGGTCGGTGTCCGAGGCGACGTCTCCGACGAATTTACCTTCCGGATCTACGAAATAGCTGGTTCCGTAGAAATCGTCATCACCGTACTCCTCGATGCCCACCCGGTTGATGGCCCCGATGAAGTATTCGTTGGCGACCGCGGAGGCGGGTTGCTCCAGTTGCCACAGGTAGCCGGACAGCCCGCGCGAGGTCGCGGAGGGGTTGAACACGATCTCCGCGCCCGCCAGGCCGAGCGCACGCCAGCCCTCCGGGAAGTGCCGGTCATAACAGATATAGACGCCGACCTTGCCGACCGCGGTGTCGAAGACCGGCCAGCCCAGGTTGCCGGGGCGGAAGTAGAACTTCTCCCAGAACCCGTTGACGTGCGGAATGTGGTGTTTACGGTACTTACCGAGGTAACTGCCGTCCGCATCGATGACCGCCGCGGTGTTGTAGAGCAGGCCCGGCTGTTCCTGCTCGTACACCGGCAGGACCAGCACCAACCCCAATTCCTTCGCCAGGGCGGCGAATCGCTCCGTGGTCGGACCCGGCACCGATTCCGCGTAGTCGTAGAACTTCGCGTCCTGCAACTGGCAGAAGTACGGGCCGTAGAACAACTCCTGGAAGCAGATCACCTTGGCGCCCTGTGCGGCGGCCTGGCGGGCGTAGTCCTCGTGCGCCTTGATCATGGACTCTTTATCGCCTGTCCAGTTCGTCTGGACGAGCGCGGCTCGAACGATTCCCATGCTTTGTTATACTTCACCGAGACTCAATTCGGTTGTGTTACAAGATTGCGGAAACAGTTTCGTAGCCGTAAACCTTGGGGCCGGTCATAGTTCCGGCGCTGTGCCCGACGCAGAATGACGCTGTGAACTTCGACCCCGCTACCGCGCCACAGGTGCCCGCAGACGATGCGCGAGACGCCGCGTCGGCACCTGCCGTTATCGGGTCGGGGCTGTTCAGCGGGGACCTCGAAGATCGGACGCCGGCCGGAATCGCGGCGGCGGTGAGTCGGCGGATTCGTTCGGGGGCAGTCGAACCCGGGGCGCGGTTGCCGACGGTGCGGGAGGTCGCTCGAGAGTTGCGGGTCTCGCCCGCTACCGTCAACCAGGCTTGGCGGGCGTTGGCGGCCACCGGTGCGATCGTGGCGCGGGGGCGGGCCGGGACATTTGTCGGCGAACCGGACGGAACCCGTCCGGTGCCGCCGACCGGGCGTTATCAGCGACTGCATCCGCCCTCGGACAGTGCGTTCCGTATCGATCTTTCCCGGGGGACGCCGGATCCGGAGCTATTGCCCGATCTGGCTGCCGCGCTGCACGCGATCACCGATCATGGGCGGGGCGGTTTGGCCGCCGACTATCTCGGCGAGGCGGTGTTACCGGAATTGGCCGCGAAGGTGCGCGCCGATTGGCCGTTTCGCGCCGAACGGCTCGCGGTTCTCGATGGCGCTCTCGATGCCGTCGATCGATTGCTCACCACGCACGTGCGGCTCGGTGATGCGGTCGCGGTCGAAGATCCGTGCTTCCCACCATTTCTCGATCTACTCGCCCGTATCGGCGCTCGGCCGGTAGCCGTTCGGATGGACGAATCTGGTTTGCTACCAGACGATTTGAGGCGCGCTGTCAGAAAACAAGGTGCCATTGCGCTGATCCTGCAGCCGCGCGCACAGAACCCGACGGGCGTCTCGCTGACCGCCAGACGTGTCCGCGAGCTGACCGAAATCCTTTCCGGCACGAATACACTCGTCATCGAGGACGACCACTCCGCCGGAATCGCCTCCGCCGCACTGCGTTCCCTTGGCGCGCGATTGCCTCGAACGGCACATATCCGGTCTTACTCGAAATCACATGGGGCCGATCTGCGCCTCGCAGTGGTCGGCGGCTCCGCCGAGCTGCTCGACCCGGTGATCGAGCGCCGCATGCTCGGCCCGGGCTGGACCAGCCGCCTACTGCAACGCCTACTGCTCACCATGCTCGACGACGACACCGCCGCCCGCACCGTGACCGCGGCCCGCACCGAATACCGAAGGCGCTCAACCGAACTCCGGCGCGGCCTGGCCCGCAAGGGCACTACCATCGCTCGCGGCGACGGCATCAACCTCTGGCTCCCGGTGGCCGATGAGAACGCGGCCATGATCTCCCTCGCCGCCGCCGGCATCAAGGCCGCTCCCGGCCGCCCCTTCGAGATCGAAGACCACCCCCTCGGCGACCACCTCCGCATCACCGTCGCCCCCATCACCGACGCCGACCTCGACTGGCTCACCACCGAACTGGTCGCCGCCACCACCGCCGCCCCCACCTACCGCCGCGTCCGCCGCGCCTGACCCGACATTCACGAATCGGCTCGGTGATCGTGGCCGCATATCTATTGCCACACAGTCGCAATGCGGTATCCGTTCCACTCGGGGCGTCGAGATGGAATGATCCGCTGAGCATCACCCGATGCGATCCCCAACAGAAGGAGACCTCCACCGGTGAGCAGCGATGTGCAGGCGCGGCAATTCGACCACCATCAGCCCACCAGGCAGCAGCATCGCCGAGTCGGGACCGCCCTGCTACGGGGCCTTGGCGTATTCGCCGTCGGCGCGAGCCTCGCGGTCTTTGCCCCGGGCGGCGTCTCGGCGGATCCAGGGAGCACACCGGTCGCCGGTTGCGCGGCCCCGGATATGGTCAAGCCCGAGACCAAACAGTGGGACGCCGAACCCGCGCTGACGATCGATCCGGGCGCGGCCTACACCGCGAAGTTGGAGACCACCTGCGGCACCGTGGATATCGCACTGCAGGCGGGCCGTGCGCCGCGCACGGTGAATTCCTTCGTCTTCCTGTCCGGTCAGAAGTACTTCGACCACACCCAGTGCCACCGCCTCACCACCTCGGGCATCTTCGTACTGCAATGCGGTGACCCGAGCGCCACCGGAACGGGTGGCCCCGGCTACCAATTCCCGAACGAGAACCTGGACGGCGCGACCTACCCGGCGGGCACCGTAGCCATGGCGAACGCGGGCCCCGACACCAACGGCAGCCAGTTCTTCCTGGTGTACAAGGATTCGCAACTGCCCCCGAACTACACCCCGTTCGGCAAGATCACCAACGGCACGGACGTCCTCGACCGGGTCGCCCAGGCAGGCGTCGCCGATAGCTCCGGCGACGGCCGCCCCAGCGCCGATGTCGTCCTGAACACGGTAACCACCACAAAGAACTGACCCGCGCCGCGGTGCGACCCCCCCTGCGGGCCGCACCGCGCGTGGCCGGTTCGTGGTCGCACTCGACGGGCGACCCCAGTGGCCTATGCCGGACCACACGGGCACTGACCAGTCCCCGCTGATCCGCGATGATCAGTTGTTCAAGAAGTAAATCGCTTCCCAGAGGTGACCGTCGGGATCGCTGAAGTAGCCCGCGTAAATTCCCCACGGGCGGACCAGCGGCGGACGGACGATCGTGCCGCCCGCTTGTTCGGCCTGTTCCAGAATGTGATCGACGCCCTCGCGGCTCTCGGCGAAGAAGCCGAGGCTGATCGGTGAACCGGCGACTCGCTCGGGCGCGATGCCCGCATCCAGCGCCAGATCGGTGCGCGAATAGAGCGAGAGGATGAGCCCGCCGTCGAGGGTGAACATGGCGACCGAACCGCCCGGAGTCCGCTCATCGCGGACGAATTCCGTGCCGACGATGCCCGGTGAGGAGAGGCCGAGGCCGTCGCGGTAGAAGCGCAGGGACCGCTCCAGGTCACTGACGGCCAAAGTGATCGCGTTGATGTGGGCCTTCATACCGATACCTCCTGATGCTCGAGCCGGGGCCGGCGAGCAGCCCCGGCTCCAGTCAATACGGCCAGTGTCCGGCGGTCTTGAACGAATCGGAGGACGCCGATTCAGTCGAGGCGGAGCATATCCGCCCAGACCTGCGACCAGGGATGACGCGGTGTGCAGCGCCAGATGGTGACGTTGCGGGTGACATCCGGGTAGCCCAGCCGTGCGTCGACGCGGCCGATAGGCGTCAATTCCGAACAGGTGGAACGCATTTCCTCTTCGGCATTGCCGACCCACAGCACCGTTGCCGCCGAATCCGGTGGGGTGCCGAAGTATCCGAAGCCACGGTTCGGACTGTAGACGGCGGGCAGCCCGTAATGCTCGCGCTCGACGTCCAAAGCGCTTGCCTGCCAATAGGAGTCGGTGATGATGACGGCCTTGGTCCGTTCGGATTCCGGCAGCGCCCGGTAGGCGTCGGCGGTCGCCGCACGCAGCTCCGGCCAGCCGAACCTGCCGTACAGGCCGATCTGGATACCGGCCTCGGCCTGATTGTCGACCGGGTCGATCGTCGACTCGGATCGCCACGGCATCGAGAACACCGCGATCGCCACCGAAACAGCCACCAGCGCCACGGTCACATAGATCCGCCACCGTCGGGCGTTCTCGGTCCACCGAACCGCACCCGCCGCCATTACGGCCGCATAGCACCCGGCCGCGTAGTACGGACGACCGTTGGTGACGATGAACACCACCGTCAGCAGCAGCGGCAGTAGCGCGAGAAATCGGTACGGCCGCAACGACTCCGAGCGAAACAGTGCCCAGATGCCCACGATCAGCATGACCCCGCCGAACAATCCGGCGGCAGCGAGGGCCAGCGGCAGCCAGGTGTACCGGCCACCGATCGTCGCCTGCTCCGCCGCGACCACCGCACCCAACCGCAGCTGCGGCCAGTCGTGACCGGCTTGCCAGATCAAGGTCGGCGCGGTCACCACGACCACGAGCACAGCGCCCAGCCACAGCGCGGGCCGCCGCAACAGCTCCCGCGGACCGTAGACCGCCACACCGATCGCAATCGCGAGCCAGAAGAACGGAATCAGCCACTTCACCTGCATATCGAGCGCCGTGACCAGTTGGTGGCCAACTGAGTTCCCTGTACGAGCAGGAATGGCGAGGTCGCGTACGCCGTCGCGGTCAGCGCCTGCGCGGTCCTCGAGCCACCCAGCTCGCGCGCGATCTGGGCGCTGATCAGGACGGCGACCACCGTCGCCAGCGCGGCCGGAATCCGCAGCGCCGCCAGCGATCCCGGCGCGATCAGATCCATCAGCCGCGCGATGGCGGGCAGCAGCGGCCCCTGATCGGCATAGCCGAATCCGAGTCGGCGCCCGGCCGCCACGAAATACAGTTCGTCGCCGAAGAACCCGTAGCGTCCGAGCGATACGAACAGCATGACCGCCGACACCGCCGCGATTGCCCCGACGCCGACCCAGGCGAACGGCGGCCCGGATTCGACCGTATCTTCCTGCTGCGCTTGGGTTTCCACCACACTAGTCATCAGTTCCCTCCTTCCGGGTTGCCACATCGAACAACCGGCACACATGCGCCGAGTACGTCTTCATATCGAAGTCCTGCTCCCGGATGGCGCGCCCGGCCGCGCCATCGATGGCGTCCCGAATCGACTTGGCCATCACCAGCGGATCGAATGTGCCGAATTCCCCGGCCCGCTGCCCCTCGCGCATGATGTCGACGAGCGGCTGAATGATCTCCTGCTCCCCATCCGCCGAGGCGAACCGCGGCTTGCCGTCCGCGTCACGCAAATTCAACACCACGTCGGTGAGCGCCGCGACGTACTTCTTATTCGCATCGATGAAGCCCAGATTCGATTCCACATAGGCCAGCAACTGATTTCGCGCCCCCTCGGCCGCCATCACGGCGGGTGCGATGTGCTCCGCACCGGAGACGTACAGCTGAATCACCAGCTGCGTCATCAGATCGTCCTTGCCCTCGAAGTGATAGGAGATCACTCCCTTCGAGATCCCGGCATGCTTGGCGATCCGCGCCAGCGAAGCACCCCCGTACCCCACCGCGGAGATCACCTCCACCGCGGACGCGATGATCTGCCGCCGCCGCGCCTCCTCGATGAACGACCGCTGCCGACCGTCCGTCCCATTTCCTGACCGCATGGCCAAATTTTAATCCAACCGGCCAACCACCCACATCAACCCCGAGGATGACCGGCATGTAGACCACGAGGATGACCCCCGAACGCCGAAAGGCCGCGCTCCCAACGGAAGCGCGGCCCCTCGGCTCCAAAACTTACAGGTACTGACCCGTATTCGACTCGGTATCGATCGCCCTGCTCACGGAGGCGTTCTTGCCGGTGAATTAGACGCAGCCGGATGCAGACGATCCGCTCACCCGAAAAAGCCGCGCTCCCAACGGAAGCGCGGCCCCTCGGCTCCAAGATCTACAGGTACTGACCCGTATTCGACTCGGTATCGATGGCGCGGCTCGCGGAGGCGTTCTTGCCGGTAACCAGCGTGCGGATGTAGACGATCCGCTCGCCCTTCTTACCCGAAATGCGGGCCCAGTCATCGGGATTCGTGGTGTTGGGCAGGTCCTCGTTCTCGGAGAACTCGTCCACGATCGAATCGTAGAGATGCTGGATGCGCAGGCCCGGGTTGCCGGTATCGAGTATCGCCTTGATGGCGTACTTCTTGGAGCGGTCCACGATGTTCTGGATCATGGCGCCGGAGTTGAAGTCCTTGAAGTACAGGACCTCCTTGTCACCGTTGGCGTAGGTGACCTCCAGGAAGCGGTTGTCCTCGCTCTCGGCGTACATCCGATCGACGACCCGTTCGATCATCGCGCGAATGCACAGACCCTTGTCGCCGCCGAACTCCTCGAGATCGTCGGCGTGCAGCGGCAGTTCCTCGACCAGGTACTTCGAGAAGATGTCCTGCGCCGATTCCGCGTCCGGCCGCTCGATCTTGATCTTCACATCGAGACGTCCGGGCCGCAGGATGGCGGGGTCGATCATGTCCTCGCGGTTGGAAGCACCGATCACGATGACATTCTCGAGGCCCTCGACACCGTCGATCTCCGAGAGCAGCTGCGGCACGACCGTGGTCTCCACGTCCGAGGACACGCCCGAACCGCGGGTGCGGAAGATCGAGTCCATCTCATCGAAGAACACGATCACCGGCGTACCTTCGGAGGCCTTCTCCCGGGCCCGCTGGAAGATGATCCGGATGTGGCGCTCGGTCTCGCCCACGAACTTGTTCAGCAGCTCAGGGCCCTTGATGTTGAGGAAGAACGACTTGGCTTCCTTGGCATCCTCACCGCGCGCCTCGGCGATCTTCTTCGCCAGCGAGTTGGCGACAGCCTTGGCGATCAACGTCTTACCGCAACCGGGCGGGCCGTAGAGCAGCACACCCTTCGGCGGCCGCAGCGCGTACTCGCGGAACAGATCCTTGTGCAGGAACGGCAATTCCACCGCGTCACGGATCTGCTCGATCTGCCGACCGAGGCCTCCGATATCGGTGTAGTCGACATCGGGCACTTCCTCGAGTACGAGGTCCTCGACCTCGGCCTTGGGGATGCGCTCGAAGGCGAAGCCCGCCTTGGTATCCACCAGCAGCGAATCACCCGGCCGCAGTTTGCGAATCGGCTGATCCGGATCGTCCAGATCGTCGACCTCGGCAAGTTTGGCCAGCGGACCCGCCAGCCACACCACGCGCTCCTCGTCGGCATGTCCGACGACCAGCGCGCGACGACTGTCGTCGAGGATCTCGCGCAATGTGCCGATCTCACCCACGGCATCGAAGATGCCGGCCTCCACGACCGTGAGCGCCTCGTTGAGGCGCACGGTCTGGCCGTATTCGAGGGTCGAGGTGTCGATATTGGGTGAACACGTCAGACGCATCTTGCGGCCCGAAGTGAATACATCGACCGTCTGATCCTCGTACACACCGATCAGAACGCCGTATCCACTGGGTGGCTGACCGAGCCGATCGACCTCCTCACGCAGCGCGACAAGCTGCTGGCGCGCTTCCTTGAGGGTGTCCATCAGCTTGGTGTTGCGAATGGTCAGCGAATCGATACGGGCTTCCAATTCCCGTGCACGATCCGGCGAATCGGCTAGTTGCCTGCGGAGTGCAGCCGCTTCGGCGCGTACCGCCTCGAGCTCTCTCCAGGCCGCCGAATCCGAATTCTCGATGGGGCTCATGTGCTGCTCCTCCCAGTCCCGGTCTACTAACGCTACCGGGCGCGAACCGTTCTCGCTTTCCGACATGGTTTCGTCGTGATCACATCTGGGCTGCGATCGGCGGCGGAACAACCATGTTAGCCTGCCCTAACCAGTCCACGGCGACCCGCTTCGCCGACCGAACCGAAAGGTTGCTGACGATGCTCCTTCCCGCCAGGATTTCCCGTATTTCTCTGGCTATGGCCGCCGCGGCCGTCGCCGTTACCGTCGGTCTCACCGCCTGCGGCTCCGACGACAAATCCGACGCCAAGGCGACCACATCGGCCGCTGCGAGCACCAGCGCCGCAGGTCACGGCGATCATGGGACCGCAGGCGCGCCGACCGCCGAGGCGCTGACCGCAGTCCTGGAAACCCTGTCCGACCCGACCAAATCCACCGCCGACAAGGCCAAACTGATCGTCAATGGTGACAAGCGCACCGCCAATATCGACCAGATGAACCAGGCGCTCGGCAACTACGGCAAGCTCACCTACGCGGTCACCGACATCACTACCAGCGGCAACACCGCGACCGCGCAAGTGACCATCACCTCACCGCATGGCACCGCCCCCGCCATGCCCATGACCTGGGAACACGTCGACGGCACCTGGAAGCTCTCGGATGCCAGCGGCTGCCTGATGCTCGGTTTCGCGCAGGCGCCCTGCGTCCCGGCCTAACCCTTCGAGGGGCGACGCTGCGGCTTCGGGGTGACCGTACCCTCGGCGAGCCGCCGCGCGCTGACCAGGAAGGCGGTGTGGCCCTGCATGCGATGTTCGGGCCGCACCGCCAGACCGACCACATGCCAGCCGCGCACCATCGATTCCCACGACCGCGGCTCGGTCCAGCACTCCTGCTCGCGCAGCGCCTCGACCACTTTCGACAATTGTGTGACGGTCGCCACATAGACCACCAGCACGCCGCCGGGGACCAGCGCCTTGGACACCGCGGGTAGCGCATCCCATGGCGCGAGCATGTCCAGCACGACCCGATCGACCGGCGGGCCGTCGTAGTCGGCGACATCGGCGACGGTGATCGACCAGTTGTCCGGACGCTCGCCGAAGAAGGTCTCGACATTGCGGATCGCGTGCTCGGCGTGGTCCTCGCGGATCTCGTAGGAGACCACCTCGCCCTCCGGGCCGACCGCACGCAGCAGCGAGCAGGTCAACGCGCCGGAACCAGCACCGGCCTCCAGCACACGCGCGCCGGGGAACATATCGCCCTCGTGCACGATCTGCGCGGCGTCCTTGGGGTAGATCACCGCCGCACCGCGCGGCATCGACAGCACGTAGTCGATCAGCAAGGGACGCAAAGCCAGATACGGTGTGCCGTTGGTGGACTGCACGACGCTGCCCTCGTCGGCGCCGATGAGGTTGTCGTGCTTGATACCGCCGCGATGGGTGTGGAACTCCTTGCCGGGTTCCAGCACCACCGTGTAGAGGCGCCCCTTGGCATCGGTCAGCTGTACCCGGTCCCCGATGGTGAATGGCCCGGTCCGTCTGGCCGTCATGTATCTCCGTTCGCTGGTCGATTGGTGCTGTCTCGGCTTTACCGCACCGGCGTGTCGGTGCCGCCGGATAGCCTGCCAGGTATGCATTCGCCCGTATCCACGCCCCCTGCCGACGCCGCGCGGGAACCAGCGCCCGCGGTGCCGGCCCAGCGCTCGCGCCCGGCGCTGTCCCCTTCTCGGGCAATGGATTTCAAGCAGTGCCCGCTGAAGTACCGGTTCCGGGCGATCGATCGGATTCCCGAGCCGCCCACCCGTAACGCGGTGCGGGGCACGGTGGTGCACGCGGTGCTCGAGGACCTGTACGGACTGCCCGCCGCGGACCGTCGGCAGGAACGCGCGGTCACGCTCGTCGAGCCCGCTTGGGCGCGGGTGCTGGCCGACCAACCGGAGATCGCCGGGCTGGTCGCCGACAACGGGCTGGACGGCTTTCTCGGCGAGGTGCGCGCGCTCGTCGAGACGTATTACCGGCTGGAGGATCCGACCCGGTTCGATCCGGAGTCGTGCGAATCGCGGGTCGAGGTCGAACTCGACGACGGTGTGCTGTTGCGTGGTTTCGTCGACCGGATCGATGTCGCGCCGACCGGTCAGTTGCGCGTCGTGGACTACAAGACCGGGCGGGCGCCGGGCCTCGCACAGGAGACGAAGGCGTTATTCCAGCTGAAGTTCTACGCACTGGTGGTGTTGCGCACCCGCGGCATCCTGCCGACCCAATTGCGGCTGATCTATCTGGCCGATGAACAGATCCTCACCTATGCCCCCGACGAGGACGAACTGGTGCGCTTCGAACGCACCCTCTCGGCCTTGTGGCAGGCCATTCTTGCGGCGGGCCGCACTGGTGAGTTCCAGCCGAGTACGAGCTGGCTGTGCGGCTTCTGCAGCTACAAGAACCTGTGCCCCGAATTCGGCGGCACCCCACCGCCCTATCCGGGTTGGCCCGACGGCGGCACCACCGAATCGCCGGACGAGACATTGCTGGACGCGGTATCCGAGTGACCGCCGCGCCGCACTGGGATCGGCTCAGCCGAGGAAGACCTCCGAATGGAAGCCGTGCGATCCGAGTATCGCGATCACGCCGATCAGCACCAGTACGCCGATGACATCACCGATCACGATGAGCACATTGCGAATCCGCCACCACGAGCCGACCGGCCCCGCATCTGGTTTCACTGCATCCTCCCCTATGCCTCATACCTGAACGGTCTCGCCGCCCGGGCCCTTCCATTGATAATTTCGCCCGACATGCCCCCAGTGTTGCGGGCGAATCATTAAATTTTCGTGAGTTTCGCATCGAACAAAATGCACGGCCCGAGACACACACCGCCCCGATGCTCGCCGGAATGACCGGCGAACATCGGAACAGCAGGTGACCGGTGCGGATCTACACGGTGAAGTTGTGGAACAGCAGCACCGAAAGGCCCAAGCCGACCGCCAGATTCACCAGAGCCGCCGACGACCGGCCGCCACCCCGCCTCGCGCAGGCCGCGCAGAGAAAATTCGAGGCCGATAGAGACGAAGGCGAAAATCAGGAACCAGTTGCGCAGATCGTTGACTATCGCGATATGCGCCGTGCCGGTCTTCTTGTCCACCGACTGCAGATAAACGGTCCCGATGACGGAGGCGGCAACGAAGCCGATCACGAACTTCGGGAACCGCTCCCAGAACTGGCGCGCCGAGGGCCGGGCCGCGCCGGGGTTGCGCTCGACCCGCAGCGTGAAATAGGCGGTCAGCGCGATCGCGACGATGCCGATCAGTGCGTTCTGCGTGGTCTTGACGATGGTGGCGATCTGCAGCGCCTGCTCCCCCGCGATGGCACCGGATGCCGCGACGGCCGCCGTGGTGTCGATATTGCCGCCGATCCAGGCGCCGGCGACCGCATCGGACAGGCCGAAAACATCAGCGAGCCAGGGCAATATGAAGATCGAGGGCAGCGCGAAGATGATCACCAGCGAGGCTGCGTAGGCGATCTGCTCGCGCTTGGCCTGCACCGCGCCGGCGGCCGCGATGGCGGCGCTGACACCGCAGATCGAAACGGCCGAGGAGAGCAGCGCGCGCAACTTGTCGTCGAGGCCGAGTCGACCGCCCAGCCACCAGGTGAAGCCGAAGACCGCGGTGATCAGCAGCAGCGCCTGCACGATCGATGGACCCGCCGCGGTCACCAGGATCTTCAGGTTGATCGACGCGCCGAGCAGCACGACGCCGGTCTTGATGAAGAACTCGGTGCGGAAACCGGCCGAAAGACGTTCCCGGAGGTCGAGTTTCGCGAGCACGACATTGCCGATCAGGCCGATCGCGATGGCGTACACCGGGAATTCGATCGACTTGGCCACCCGATTGAACGGTGTGTCCACCGCCCACTGGGGGACGTGGGTGTCGAAGTATCGGGTCAACGCGCCGAGCAGGATGACCGTCACGATACCGGCCGCTATCTCCGCCCCGGTTGGGCGCGAGATCGACTGCAGCGCAGATGTTTCCGAGCGCACGGGGGCGTCCGATACATCGGACTCGGAAGCTGTGTCCGGCGCGGTCTTGCCGTCATTTTCCGACATCACGGCACCAGCCAATCCGGAATCGCACCGACCAGCACGAGCCCGATCAGTACCAGCCCGACGACGGCGGCCAGCCAGTCCTCGTTCCACGCGAATGTGCTGCCCGGACGTTCCTCGGGCGGTGTCTGCGACACGTCGTTCTCCTTGCGTTCCCCATCAAGAGGCACGCAGCGTACCGACGTCCGAAACCCGCGCACACCGGTTGCGCTCAGCGTGAATCAATCACGCATATGCGACAAACCGGATGCGCTGCGGCAGTGTGGTTCTCAGAAGGCGCGGCAGGAGCGGATATCGAAGGCCAGGATCGCCTTGGCGCCGAGTTCGGCGAGTTGGTCCATGACCTCGTTGCCCTGTTTGCGCGGGACCATGGCGCGGATCGCGACCCAGTTCGGGTCGGCCAGCGGGGATACCGTGGGCGATTCGAGGCCGGGGGTGATCTTGACCGCCTCGTCGAGCAGTTCCTTCGGGCAGTCGTAGTCCAGCATGATGTACTGCTGGCCGAAGACGACGCCCTGGACGCGGGCGATGAGCTGGTTGCGGACCCGTTCCCTCGGATCGGAGCCGGTGCGCTCGATGAGCACGCCCTCCGAATCGCACAGCGTCTCGCCGAAGGCGACCAGATTGTGCTGGCGCAGCGTGCGGCCCGAACCGACCACATCGGCGATGGCATCGGCCACACCGAGCTGGATGGAGATCTCCACCGCGCCGTCGAGGCGGATCACCTCGGCCTCGATACCGCGCCGCCGCAAGTCACCGAGCACCAGGTTCGGGTAGGACGTGGCGATGCGCTTGTCGTAGAGGTCCTCGACCTTCCATTCGCGCCCGGCCGGGGCGGCGTAGCGGAAGGTGGAGCGGCCGAAGCCCAGCGAAAGCCGTTCCTGGACCGGTGCACCGGAATCCAGGGCCAGATCGCGGCCGGTGATGCCGAGGTCGAGCTCACCGGAGCCGACGTAGATGGCGATGTCCTTGGGTCGCAGGAAGAAGAATTCGACCTGGTTGGCCGGATCGAGGACGGTCAGGTCGCGGGCGTCGGTGCGCTTGCGGTAACCGGCCTCGGCGAGGATCGAGGTGGCCGATTCGGACAGGGCGCCTTTATTGGGGACTGCTACACGCAGCATGGGAACGGGTCCTTTCGGAGAGGAGAAACTTCGGATCGACGCGCCGTCACAGATGTCGGTACACGTCTTCGAGCTTCAATCCACGGCCGACCATCAGCACCTGGACCCAGTAGAGCAGTTGCGAGATCTCCTCGGCGAGCGCTTCGTCGCCCTCGTGCTCGGCGGCCAGCCAGATTTCCCCGGCCTCCTCGAGCACCTTCTTACCCTGGAAATGCACGCCCGCGTCCAATGCCGCCACGGTTCCGGACCCCTCGGGGCGGGTGACCGCACGATCTTGCAGCTCGGCGAACAGGGTTTCGAAGTTCTTCACGGTGAGCCATTGTTTCAGACGGGTATGCGGGGCCGTTGCTCCGGCCCACCGGCCCCGTATCCCGTTGATCCGTGCTCACCCGCACCAGCCCGACAGCCGCACCCATTGTCGGGCGTCGCACCCTCTGTAGGTGCCTACAGAGGGTGCGACGCCCAGACGTGATGCGGGAACTCCGGGTGTATCAGGATCCGGAGAGCAGGGCCTCCAGGTCGGCGACGGCGGTCCTCAGATGATCCGCGAAGGCGTACATCTCGTCGGCGACCGGCGTGGGCGTGGCCAGGTAGAGGTTCCACCGATCCGGCAGCAGGACATAGGCGACGCCGATGCACTTCGGGCTGGTCGATCCGAAACCGAAGTAGCGGATATTGACCGACGGAGCCGAACTGGTGCTCAGGTAGTCGTCGCGCATGATCGTCCAGCCGGGACTGGTGTAGAGCGGGATCGGGTCGGTGACGCCGAGTTCCGCGCCGCGCCGCCGCTGGATCCACTCCAGCTCCCACAGATGCTGTTCGGGCGCGTCACCCTGCTGGCACTGCTTGGCCCGTTCGACGTGCGCGCCCGCAGCGGTCCGCGCGGCCACGAGCCGCTCGGCCGGAGCGACCGCCGGATCCTGCATGGCATCGACGAAGGCCACCATCTCCGGCGTCACGACCCGCATCGCTTCGGTGCGCCCGTTGCGGTACTGCCTGGTCGCGATGGACTCATAGGTGGCCCCGGTCAGACCTTTGCTGCGCCGATGCGCCAGCTGATAACTCAGCTGCGCGAACGCGTCCGGCGAGATGCCCAACTGCTTGGCCCGACCCGTACCGAAATCGAAAGACACTGTCGTGGTGGCGTTCTCGGCCGCGTACCGGGCGAATGCCGAACCCGCGGCGGCGATATCGGCCCGCTGCGCCGCGTCGAGCACGAACTCGATCGGCTCCACCGCGGGCAGACCCTGCGGCTGTGCCCCGGACCGACTCGCGTGCTCGGCGGCGGGGGTCTGCAGCAGCGTGTCCACGAAGGACAGGATGGTGGTGCCGTCGAGTCCGCAGTGCTCGACATTGATGCCGGCCTGCCCGTCACCGAAGACGATGAACGACACCGCCTTGTCGAACCAGCGGTTGGCGCTGTCGCCGTGCAGCAGCTGATCGCAGGCCTGCAGTTCGTCGCGCGGCGTGAAGTCCTCCAGGCACAGACAGAACAGCGCGGTCTCGATAGCGTCCAACGCCGCGACGTTCGCGGGTTCGGCGCGCAATCCCTGTCTACTGGCCGCCCATTCGGCCCTGGCCTTGGTGGTCAGGTGCCCGACGGCGGTTTCGGTGCGGGCCGAGCGCGCACCGGCCTTGAGCACCGCGCGCAGCCCGTCGGCGAGATCATCGTGCGAATATGGCGCACCGTCCGGGCCGATGACATCCATCCGGAACATGCTGCCGCGGAAGAACACCACGATATGCCTGGCATCGGAATGGCCCGGCCATTCGTCGCTGTAGGGCACCCGCACGGAATCCTGCGGCACTCCCGGAATCCGGGTCTCGGAGAACAGGTACTTGTTCTGCCACATCGACAGCTGCTGCCCACGCTGGGTGACCGGCGCGATGGCCTCGATATCGAGCGCCAGCTTGTAATCGACCGCCGCCGCGACGATTCCGGCCGCGCGGTCCACCTGGGTCGCTTCGGTGGAGGTGGCCAGTGGGGTGTCGTCGCGGAAGAGGAAGAAGAAGTTGGCGTTCAACGCGATGCGATCGCGCCGGCCCAGATAGCGCGAGGGCCAGAACAGGTCCAGCCAGCTGCCGACGCCGGGGGTCGCGTCGTATTCGGCAAGTGCCGCGTGCAGTTTCCGGCCGGGGCCGTCGGCGCTCAGCAGATCGGCGACAGCAGCCTCGGTAGCGGCGAATTCGTCGGCGGTCAGCAGTGGTGCGCACCACTGCAGCAACCGCTCGCCGCTGTCCTCCAGCGTCGGCAGGGGCACCCGGGGCAGGTGGTCGTCGGCGGCGAAGGTGCGTTCGGTCAATGCGGGTCCTCGGGGTCGGCGTGGTTCTGGAGCGGTCGCGAGATATACAGGTTGGCGAGCAGCCAGCCCGTGCTTTCCTGGCCTTCGGTGTCGATACCGTTGGCGGCCAAGGTATTCAGCACCTGGGTGCGTTCACTGTCGGAGGCGAATCTACGTTGTTCGAACACCCCGGGGGCTCGCTCGGTGTGGTAACCGAGCGCGGCCAGTTCCGCGGCGATCGGTTCGAAACTGAACATGCGTAGCACAAAGTGTGCCATCCACGGCCGCCGACGCGGATGCGCCAGTGCCACGCGTTTGACGGTCTTCTCGGTGACGTAGCCGATACAGCCGGTCGAGATGACGATATCCGCGGCCGCCAGCGTACGGCGTTGCGCATCGGTCGGGTCGCCGGCCTCGAGATCGGCGTGCACGGTGTCGTGCAGGAATCCGGCTTCCCGCGCGTAGGCGAGCGCGGGTCGGGCGGCGTCCATGCCGATGAAGCGAACGCCGGTGAACTGGTCGCGCGCGGCCACGAGGCCCCGGTCGCGCGCGATGAGTGCGGCGTGGTCGGCATCCGCGCCGACCCGGTAGTGGTCGGCCAGATCGCTGATTGTGGTGTCGAGGCGCAGCAGTGCCGCATTCACGCCGTAGGAGCAGCCGATATCGAGGACGGTCGGGGAATCGACGCGCGCGCGGGCGCGGTATTCCCGAATCTGTTGCTGGAAGAACGGTTTGGCCAGTTCCGGTATGCGATAGTCCAATTCGGACATCCGGGCGTAGTATTCGCGTGGATCGGGACGGTCGTAGATATTGTCGAAGGAAGCTTTCCCGGTCGTATGCAACGGCGCTGGCATATCGTCCCTCTCAGTCGAGCAACCGATCGCCACGGACGGCGTCGGCCGCGGCGGTTAGGTGATCGGGTAGCACTCGTCCGAACAGCTGACGAGTGCGTTCCACGGTGCCGATGACACCGGGCCGATCGGTATAGGCGAAGATCGCCGAATGCCTTGCCGTGCCGCCCTCGACCGGTGATACGCGGTGCAGTGAGAAGCGGCCCTGGAACAACTGCAGGTCGCCGGGTCGCAGCTCGAGGCGCTGGACGAGGCGCGCACCGGAACCGGTGAGCACATCGCGCACGTCATCGAGATGCTCGGCGTGGGGTGAGCGGATATTCGGGCAGTACTCGAAGATTCCACCGGCCGCGGCGGGCTGGGTCAACATACTGACGGTGAATTCGTTGGTGTCGAAGTGCCAGGGGTGCGACATTCCGGGGGACACTACGTTCAGACACAGTCCGGCCAGCGGATCGGCGAATTCGTGCAGCTCGGCCAGTCCGAAACAGTCCGCGACGAAGCGTTGGAACACCGTGCTGGTGTAGAGCCGATGGATCAGCGCCGCAGGCGAAATGCGATCGCGCGGGACGAACGCGTTGCCGCGTTCCAGCACGATGCGGCCCGGATGATCGTCCGGCAGTTCGGTATCCAACGGAATGTTGTAGGCGTTGACCCGTTCGACTTTGTAATGCGCGTCCGGTGCCATCGCCTCGCCCTGCGCGCGCAGAGTCTCGATCAGCTCTGGGCGGATGAACTCCCGCAGCACGGTGCAGCCGCTCGCGGCCAGCTCGGCCCGCGCCCGCGCCACCGCCTGCTGCCACCCGGCACCGTTCGGATCCCCCAGCGGATACCGTGCCGAATCGACGATCTCGTCCAGGACACCCGTCGCCGCCATGGCGTAATTTTGGTGGGCGCGGCCGACGACACGCCCGGGATTCGAGAAAGTTGCCGGTGACTACGGTCACACCTACCAGCAGCGCGCACTTGCGTTGCGGCACAGTAACTCTCGCTATGCCGAGGTCGGGTGTGTCGGCGCACAACCGGACGGACCGAATGATCATGATCCGTCCCGAACACACCCCGGCGCCGCGCAGTGCGACGCTCAACCACGAACGCGCAGAGCATCTTCCAGATCTTCGAGGGTCAAACCCTCCAACGATTCTCGGAATACCCGCCCTGGCGCGTCGGAAACCGGTATCTCACACGGGATCACGATCACCGCACAGCCCGCCGCGGTGGCCGCGGCCGCGCCGGTGGGCGAATCCTCCAATGCCACACAGTCTCGCGGGTCGACGCCGAGCAGTTCGGCGGCGCGCAGATAGATGTCCGGCTCGGGCTTGCCGTGCTCGACCTCGTCACCGCAGACCGACACGTCGAAAAAGTCGCGGCCGAGGGTATCCAGACCCAATTCTGTAAGCGACCGCTTGGTATTGGTGACCAACGCGGTCGCGAGGCCTGCGGTGCGCACCAGCGACAGCGCGTCCTTCGCACCGGGACGCCACGGAATCGGACCCGCCATCAACTCGGTGATCCGCCGATCGATGAATTCGCCCGCGGCCCGCACCGTCTCGGGCGTCGGCTCGATGCCGAGGCCGTCGAAGATGAGCCGCAGCGCGTTCGGCCCCGACGCGCCGATCAGCGCGTGCCGCAACTCCGCGCTCATCTCGTGGCCATGAGCGCGTGCCAGTTCGCGCACGCCGATATCCCACAGCTTCTCCGAATCGAGCAGCGTGCCGTCCATATCCCACAGCACACCGGCAAGTATCGCCGTCACTCGATCCGTCTCCTCTGTCTATAGACCCGAAGCGGCGATCAGCAATCGCCCGTTGTCCGACGCGACCTGGATCCAACGGTTCTCCGAGGAGGTCGAGCCGCTCTTCAGGCTATAGGTCAGCGAAACGACCGCCCGGTTCTCACCGCTCGATGTGACGGCCCCCACGCTCACCGAACGGACCGTGGACCAGAACTGCGAGTAGGACCCGAAGCCACCGGTCTGGGCCTGATAGGCGGGCGTGAGCTGGGACCATGCGCCTTGGGCGTTGCCGGGCAGCATGCCGTAGTAGCCGTAGACGAATTGGGAGATCCGGTCGGCGGTGGCGGGGCCGGACGGGGTGGTGGTGGTCGTGGGCGGCGCGGAGGTCGACGGCTTGGCCGACGTGGTCGGCGTCGGCGTGCTGCTCGGCGGTGTGGTCGTCGGCGGTGTCTGCGGCTCCGGCTGCCCCGGTTCGATCGCGATCGGCGACTGCGGTGCGTTGTTCTCGGGGTTGTTCACCGCGGGTGCGGACGTCGCGGAGCCGACCGCGGTGCTGTCCGAGTTGTCGTTCTTCAGCGATGACGCGATCACCGCCACCAGGACGAGCACCGCCACCGCCGCGACCGCGGCCACCGCGATCAACCTGCCGCGACTCTGCTCGCCACCACCGCCACCGCCGGGCAGGGTGCCGCCGGACTTCGGTGGGGCGGGCGGCGGCGCGACGGTGACGGCCGGTGCCGCGGCGCCGACCATCCCGGCGGCATTCGCTGAATTCCCCGCGGTTCTCGACTTGTTCAAGATCGTTGTCGCGCCCGCGTCGGAGTCGGGCACGGCACCTGGCGCGGGCATCACCTTCGTCACCGCGGGCGTGGTCGCCAGCGCCGGCGTGCGGCCCGCCGCAACGGCTTCCAGCGCCGCCTTGGCCTCACGCATATTCGGCCGGCCGTCGATCGACGCGGCCAGCAGCCGCATCAGCACCGGGCCCAGCTCTCCGGCATGTCGTGGCGGCGGCACCTGGGCGCGGGCCGCCGCGTGCAGCACCGCCAGGGCGTTGTCACCCTCACCGAACGGCGGGGTGCCCTCGACCGCCGCGTAGAGCGTCGATCCGAGTGCGAAGACATCCGAGGCCGGTTCGGGGTTCTCGCCGCGCGCCACCTCCGGCGCGAGGTAGGCGGGGGTACCCGCCAGGAATCCGGTCGCGGTGACGGTCACGTCGCCGACGGCGCGCGAGATGCCGAAGTCGGTGATCTTGACCGTACCGTCGTCGGCGACCAGCAGATTCGCGGGTTTCACATCTCGGTGCATGATGCCGGCGTCGTGCGCGGCGGCCAGCGCGCCCGCGGCCTGGGCGCCGATGCGGGCCACCTCGGTCGGGGCCAGGGTCCGCTTGCCGGACAGCTTCGCCGCCAGACTCGGCGCGTCCATGTACTCCATGACCAGCCACGGCTGACCGTCCTCTTCGGCGACATCGAAGACGGTGATGGCATTCGGGTGATGCAGTCGCGCCGCGATGCGCCCCTCGCGCATGGCGCGCAGTTTGGCCTCCAGTGCCTGCGATCGGGAAAGTCCCGGTCCCAGGATCAACTGTTTCACCGCAACCGTGCGTCGCAGCCGAACGTCGGTGGCCCGCCACACGACACCCATGGCACCCGTGCCGATCGGATCCGTGAGCCGATACCGTCCAGCGATCAACCGGTCCGCCGTCATCGTGTTGTACCCCTCCTGCTTGCTCGCCGAGTCATCCCGCACTCCGCGCGTAAGCGGAAATCTTTCGAAAATGCTACGCGCTGAAGTGCTTTGCACCCGAATTGCCGCAGAATGTTCGCATCCGCGACTGCCCCGGATGCAGTACCAACAGTTCCGACTTTGTCATACCGGACCGACATCCATCCACCGCCACGCGGACCGGATGGCGATACCCCAGGTCAGGCGCGCGCGGCTGCCGGGAAACACCCGCGCGTCGCGGCCCCTCGTGTCGCCGCGCGATCGCTTCCGGCGCAATTGATCACACATATCACGAGGTAATCAAGGCCATGTCGGATCCGAAACCCAGCCGTCCGAGCCGAGATCGCTGCGGCGAGAATCACAACGTCCGCACCGGTCCGATACGAGCTCGCAGATACCAACAGACCGGTCGGCATTGTTTGGGCCGACCTGGCAATGCCCGCACGGCTCACGCATGAGCTCGTGCGGCCACCGTTGGTCAGGCGCTGAAGTACTTCGCTTCCGGATGCAGCAGGACGAAGGCATCCGTGGACTGTTCCGGATGCAGCTGTAGCTCCTCGGACAGGACGACGCCGACGCGATCGGCCTCCAGCAGATCCACCAACTTCGCACGATCGTCCAGGTCCGGACAGGCACCGTAGCCGAAGGAGTACCGCGCGCCGCGGTAGCCGAGTTTGAAGTAGTCCAGCACGTCCGTGGGATCGGAGTCGGCGACCGAATGCCCTTCCAGCACGAGCTCTTCGCGGATGCGGCGGTGCCAGTATTCGGCGAGCGCCTCGGTGAGCTGGACGCCGATGCCATGCACCTCGAGGTAGTCGCGGTAGTTGTCGGCCGCGAACAGTTCATTGGCGAAGTCGGCGATCGGCTGGCCCATGGTGACCAGCTGGAACGGCAGCACATCGACCTGGCCGGTCTCGCGGGCACGTTCGCGCGACCGGATGAAGTCGGCGATGCAGAGGAAACGGTCGCGCTGCTGGCGCGGGAAGGTGAACCGGTGGCGCTGCGGCGCATCTGGATTCGGCTCGGTCAGCACGATGACGTCGTCGCCCTCGGAGACCGCCGGGAAATACCCGTACACCAGCGCCGCGTGCTGCAACACCCCCTCGGTCGACAGCCGGTCCAGCCAATAACGCAGCCGCGGACGCCCCTCGGTCTCCACCAGCTCCTCGTAGCTGGGTCCCTCGCCGCCACGCTGACCGCGCAGCCCCCACTGTCCGAGGAACAGCGCACGCTCATCGAGCAGCCCCGAATACTCCTGCAGCGAAACGCCTTTCACCACCCGTGTACCCCAGAACGGCGGCACCGCGACCGGCAGATCGGCCGCCACATCGGAGCGGGCGGGCACCTCGATCGGCACCTCCACCGCCTTGCGCTGTTCGGCGATCCGCTTGGAGCGCTCGTGGCGCGCCTTGCGTTCGGCCGCCTTCTCGCGTTCGGCGATCGCCTCCGGGCTGTCCGGATCGACACCGCCGCCGCGCTTGCGGGTCATGATCTGGTCCATCAGGTGTAGGCCCTCGAAGGCGTCGCGCGCGTAGTGCACGTCGCCGTGGTAGACCTCGGTGAGATCGTTCTCGACGTAGGCGCGGGTCAGCGCGGCCCCGCCGAGCAGGACCGGGTACTGGTCGGCGACGCCCTTGGTATTGAGCTCCTCCAGGTTCTCCTTCATCACCACGGTCGACTTCACCAGCAGGCCGGACATGCCGATCACATCGGCCTTCTTGTCGACGGCCGCGTCCAGGATGGTCGCGATCGGCTGTTTGATGCCGAGGTTGACGACCTCGTAGCCATTATTGGACAGGATGATGTCGACCAGGTTCTTGCCGATATCGTGCACGTCGCCCTTGACGGTCGCCAGCACGATACGGCCCTTGCCGCTGTCGTCGGTGGCCTCCATATGCGGCTCCAGGTAGGCCACCGCGGCCTTCATCGCCTCGGCCGACTGCAGTACGAACGGCAGCTGCATCTGACCGGAGCCGAACAGCTCGCCGACCGTCTTCATGCCCGACAGCAGCGTTTCATTGATGATCCGCAGCGGCGGCACCTCGGCCATCGCGGCGTCGAGATCGGCCTCCATACCGGCCTTCTCACCGTCGACGATCCGGCGCTCCAGGCGCTCGAACAGCGGCAGCGCGGCCATTTCCTCGGCGCGCGAGGCCCGCGACGACGATGCCGACACCCCCTCGAACAGCGACATCAGCGTCTGCAGCGGGTCGTAGTCCGCACTGCGGCGGTCGTAGACCAGATCCAGCGCCGTCTCGCGGTGCTCCTGCGGAATGCGCGCGATCGGCAGGATCTTGGAGGCGTGCACGATCGCGGAATCCAGTCCGGCCTGGACGCATTCGTGCATGAACACCGAATTCAGCACCTGGCGCGCGGCCGGGTTCAGGCCGAAGGAGATATTCGACAGGCCGAGGGTGGTCTGCACGTCCGGATGCTTCTGTTTGAGCAGCCGGATCGCCTCGATGGTCTCGATGCCGTCGCGCCGCGACTCCTCCTGGCCGGTGCCGAGGGTGAAGGTCAGCGTATCGATGATGATGTCGCTCTCCAGCAGACCCCAGTTGCCGGTGATGTCGGCGATGAGCCGCTCGGCGATCTCCACCTTCTTCTCGGCGGTGCGGGCCTGGCCCTCCTCATCGATGGTCAGCGCGACCACCGCGGCGCCGTGCTCGGCGACCAGTTTCATCGTCTGCTGGAACCGCGATTCGGGGCCGTCGCCGTCCTCGTAGTTCACCGAGTTGACCGCGCAGCGACCACCCAGATGCTCCAAACCGGCCTGCAGGACCGGGGTTTCGGTGGAGTCGAGCATGATCGGCAGCGTCGAGGCGGTCGCCAGCCTGCTGGCCAGGGCCTGCATATCCCTGGTGCCGTCGCGCCCGACGTAGTCCACACACAGGTCGAGCATGTGCGCGCCGTCGCGGGTCTGGTCCTTGGCGATGTCCAGGCACTTCTGCCAGTCCTCGGCGAGCATGGCATCGCGGAATGCCTTGGAACCGTTGGCATTCGTGCGCTCGCCGATCATCAGGACGGAGGCGTCCTGTTCGAACGGCACCGCCGTGTACATGCTCGACACGCTCGGCTCGTGCACCGGTTCGCGGCGCGCGTCCAGCGGCGGCAGCGTCGGCTCCACCTCGCGTACCGCCGCCGTGACCTGCCGGATGTGCTCGGGCGTGGTGCCACAGCAGCCGCCGACCAGCGCGAGCCCGAACTCGGAGACGAAGCCACGCAAAGCGATCGCCAGTTCCTCGGGTGAGAGCGGGTACTCCGCGCCATTCGCGCCGAGCACCGGCAGACCGGCGTTGGGCATCACCGAAACCGGAACCGTCGCATGCCTGGACAGATGACGCAGATGCTCGCTCATCTCGTCCGGCCCGGTGGCGCAGTTCAACCCGATCATATCGATGCCGAGCGGCTCCAGCGCGGTGAGCGCCGCGCCGATCTCGCTACCGACCAGCATGGTGCCGGTGGTCTCCACGGTGACGTGAGTGATGATCGGAATCCGACGACCGAGCTGGGCCATCGCACGCTGGCTGCCGGTCACCGCCGCCTTGACCTGCAGCAGGTCCTGGCAGGTTTCGATCAGGATGGCATCCGCGCCCGCGTCGAGCATGCCGAGCGCCGACTCGGTGTAGGCGTCGCGCAGCGCGGTATAGGGGGCATGACCCAGCGTCGGCAGTTTCGTGCCCGGCCCCATCGAACCGAGCACATAGCGCGGGGTGCCGTCGGCGCTCGGACCCATCTCGTCGGCGACCTCGCGGGCCAGGCGAGTGCCGCGCTCGGACAGATCGCGAATCCGGTCGGCGATGTCGTAGTCGGCGAGGTTCGGCAGATTGCAGCCGAAGGTATTGGTCTCGACCGCGTCCGCACCGGCCGCGAAGTACGCGCGATGAATACTGCGCAGCACGTCCGGGCGGGTGTCGTTGAGAATTTCGTTGCAGCCCTCCAGACCCCGGAAGTCATCCAGGGTCAGATCCGCCGCCTGTAACATCGTGCCCATCGCACCGTCGCCGATGACGACACGCCGACGGAGCGTGTCGAGAAGCGTGGTATCGAACTCGGCGGGGATGGACGCAGACATGTGATCAAGCGTAGTGGGCGGGTGAGACACCCTTGGCCACCATGTCGGTGTGATGGTCCACACCTACTCAGACAGGTGAAATCGAGGTGCCGCGCCGACCGCTACAAATTCAACACACCGTGGTCTTACGCCGTAGGCTGACCGGGGTGAACTCCAGTGAATCTCCGGTGTCACCCGAGCCGGAACTGCCGACATTGCGCGATCCCGTGCTGGTCGCCGCCTTCGAAGGCTGGAACGACGCGGGTGATGCGGCTAGCGGTGCCGTCGAGCATCTGGAACTGATCTGGGATGCCGAGCCGCTGGCCGAACTCGACTCCGAGGACTACTACGACTACCAGGTCAACCGTCCGACGGTACGTCAGGTCGACGGTGTGACCAGGGAAATCCAGTGGCCCGCCACCATGCTCTCGGTCTGCTCGCCGCCCGGCAGCGACCGCGACATCGTGCTGCTGCGCGGTATCGAACCCAATATGCGCTGGCGCAGCTTCTGCGCTGATCTGCTCGAGTTCATCGAACAGCTGGGCGTGCAGACCGTCGTCATTCTGGGCGCGCTGCTCGCCGACACCCCGCACACCCGCCCGGTGCCGGTCACCGGATCGGCGTACAGCAAGGAAGCCGCGGAGCGGTTCAACCTGGAGCAGACCCGCTACGAGGGGCCGACCGGGATCACCGGTGTACTGCAGGATCAGTGTGTGAAAGCGGGCGTGCCCGCGGTGTCCTTCTGGGCCGCGGTCCCCCATTATGTCTCGCAGCCGCCGAATCCGAAGGCGACGATCGCGCTGCTGCACCGCGTCGAGGATGTGCTCGATATCGAGGTGCCACTCGGTGAGCTGCCCAAGCAGGCCGAGGACTGGGAGAACGCCGTCAACGAGATGACCGTCGGCGACGACGAGATCAGCGAGTATGTGCGCTCACTCGAGGAGCGTGGCGACGCGGCCGTCGATCTGAACGACGCGATGGCCAAGATCGACGGTGACGCGATCGCCGCCGAATTCGAAAAGTACCTGCGCAGGCGCGGTCCGGGTAGCTTCGGACTGTAATCCGTTCGAGCCGCTGCGGTTCTGGTCCACGTAGTTCACCGGAAGTTCGCCATGGGGCCACGTGTAGGTGAGGAAAGGCTTGCCATCTAGACTTTTCCGGTGACTATTCACCGGATCGTCGCGCACCTTCGCCATTTCGACGACCGGATCGCCGTCCTTTGCTCTCGATCTCCATCGGCGGCCGTCACAGCAGCGGAATCGGTGCCGGATGGTTCGGAACGGATCACCTATGCGCAGCTGGCGGCGCTCGTCGAGGAGTACGCGCGACAGCTCGGACCGAACCGGCGGCTCGTCGCGCTCGCGGCGCGCAACGATATCGACTCGCTCGTCGCGTATCTCGGCGCGCTGAGCGCGGGCTGCGTCGTATTGCTCGCCGCCGAGATCACCAATGAATTGCTGGCGACCTACGATCCCGATGTCGTGATCGACGGCGACACACCGGAGGTCCGGCGCGCGGTCTCCGCGCATCGACTGCACCCGGATCTCGCGCTGCTGCTGAGCACTTCGGGCTCGACCGGTTCGCCGAAACTGGTGCGGCTGTCGGCGCGGAACCTGCTGGCCAATGCCTCCTCGATCGCCGAGTACCTGTCCATCGGGCCCGAGGATCGCGCGGCGACGACGTTGCCGATGTTCTATTGCTACGGCCTGTCGGTCGTGCACAGTCATCTGCTGCGCGGTGCGAGCCTGTTGCTGACCGAGCGGTCGGTTGTCGATGACGAGTTCTGGGACGACGTGCGCGTCCACCGGGTCACCTCGTTCGCGGCGGTCCCGTACACCATCGACCTGCTCGACCGCATCGGCTTCGATCGCATGCGCCTGCCCGATCTGCGCTACATCACCCAGGCCGGCGGGCGCCTCGCACCCGAGCGGGTGCGCGCGTATGCCCGTCTCGGCCAGCGCGCCGGATGGGACTTCTTCGTCATGTACGGCCAGACCGAGGCCACCGCGCGAATGGCCTATCTGCCACCGGAATTGGCCGGAAAACACCCGGACTGCATCGGTGTGCCGATTACCGGCGGCCGATTCACCCTCGAGCCGATCGATGACCACGGGGACGCTCACGAGCTGGTGTATCACGGCCCCAACGTGATGATGGGCTACGCCACCTGCCCGCGCGATCTGGCCATCGGCCACACCGTGGACGGCCTGCGCACCGGCGATCTGGCCCGGCGCACACCGGACGGTCTGTACCAGGTCGTCGGCCGGCGCAGCCGCTTCGCCAAGATCTTCGGCCTGCGCATCGACCTGCAACACGTCGAATCCGGACTGGCCGCGGCCGGTTTCACGGCCTGCTGCACCGATACCGGCGACCAGCTGGTCATCGCGGCCGAGAACGCGGACGACTCGCTCACCGGGACGGCGGCCCGGCTGTCCGGACTACCCGCCGCCGCCATCCAGGCCTGTGCGGTCGACGAGATACCCCGCCTGCCCACCGGCAAACCCGACTACCCGGCCATCCGACTGCTCACCGCACCGACGCCGACGGACCCGATGCCCCGCGACATTGCGGCCCTGTATGCCGTTGCGCTGGGCCTGGATCCGGCCCTGATCCGCCCCGACAGCACCTTCGTCGATCTCGGCGGCAACTCGCTGTCCTACGTGACCACCGCCGCCCGCCTCGAACGGGCACTCGGGCGGCTCCCGTCGGACTGGCCGCACCGCACCGTCGCCGAGTTATCGGCGATTCCGCGCCACCCCACCATCTTCGGCCGATCACTCGATACCGGCACGCTGCTGCGCGCGGTCGGCATCGTGCTGATCGCCAGTTCACATATCGGCCTGTTCATCGCGTGGGGCGCCGCGCACGTCCTGCTCGGCGTCGCGGGATTCAACTTCGCCCGCTTCGCGGTGACCGGATCCGAACGCGCCGAACGGTTGCGCCACGCGTTGCGCACGGTGGCGCTCATCGCCGTCCCGACGGCCGGCTGGGTGGCGCTCACGCTGCTGTTCTCCGATTACTACGGCTGGCAGAACGTGCTGCTGCTCAACAAGATTCTGGGGCCGCACGACAGCGATACCGCCGGGCACCTGTGGTTCATCGAGGTGCTGGTGCTGTTCATGATCGTGGCCGCGTTGCTGATCCGCGTGCCGTTCGTCGATGCGCTGCAGCGGCGCGAGCCGTTCTGGTTCGCGCTGGGGGTGGTCGCGCTCACGCTGGTGTTCCGGTACCAGTCGTTCGGGCTCTACCCGAAGGCCGAGGTGCCCTTTTCTCCGCTGGCCTGCTGGTTCTTCGCGCTCGGCTGGGCCGCGGCGAAGGCTACGACGATCTGGCAGCGGCTGCTGGTGAGCGCGGTACTGCTCGTTTCGGTGCCCGGCTATTTCGGCGTCATCGATCGGGAGCGGCTCGTCATGGCCGGACTGCTCTTGTTGATCTGGCTGCCCGCGGTACGCGTTCCGGCGCTGATCGCCGGGGCCGCAGCGATATTGGCCGACAGCTCACTGTTCGTCTATCTGCTGCACTGGCAGGTGTATCCGCTGTTCGGGCAACACCATGTCCTGGCGTTGCTCGCATCGCTCGGCGCCGGTGTGCTCGGGGCGCGGATGGTGGCAGGAGTGCGACGCCTGTCCGCGAAGCGCGCTATCGCTAAGAGATCACTCCTCGACGGTCCACACTTGGGCCGCGGCATCCTGGGCCAACTTCGCGATCAGAATGTCTCGCGGAATCGTCTGGCCGGCAAAGTGATCGAGTGACGGCACCACAACGTGGTGCGCGTCAGCCCGCTTGAGCTCCTGGGTCAGCTCGGCGAACGCCGTGCCATCACCGGAAGTCGATTCATGGAATGTTGCGGCGAAGCAGAGCCCTTCTTCGCGGGCGAGGCTGCTCATCGCATCCTCTAGCTCTGCACTTTGGCCATCGGCCAGATCGTCACGCACGTATCCATAGATCAACGCTTCCACCCGAACCTCCGTTGGATTGGGGATCTCGCTGTTCTCTTTTAGTGGATCACCCTCGTCGCCGAGGGGTGCTGCGCACTTGCAAGAGCAGATGTTCTTAAATATGGGGCTTGGCAAACCTTCCGCGCCCATATCCATCATGTAGGACGCAAAACTGCGAGTGCAGCTGTCAACCCAGTGACATCTGTATGCCCTATTCGGGCCACCGAGCGTTAACTGATGAGATACTACAGATGTGGCCGCTGGAGACGATCGACCCGTCTGGGCTGTCCGAATGCGCTCCGAACGCGATGCGCGGGGGTGGTCACAAGCCGACGCCGTCCGTGTGATGCGCGCGAAGTCTTCGCACAACCTGCCGACGGACAGTACCCTCTTGCGCAACTGGCGTCGTTGGGAGTCGGGCGAGTCGCGACCGGATGATTTCTATGCCCCTATCATCGCGGCCGCATTCGATACGGTGACGGCGGCGTTCTTCCCGAAAAATCGCCCTAACCGGGACGATGAGCTGCTTTCGGCCACTGGAATGGACACGCTGGAGTTCATTGGCCGACTGCGGATGTCGGACGTCTCCACCGCCACCCTGGACGCCATTCGCATCACCGCCGAGCGGCTGTGTTGCGAGTATCCCTTCGCCGATCCGCACAATCTGCACACCGAGGGCACGTCCTGGTTGCGCCGCATCACCTCACTCCTGGACGGCCGACTGACGCTATCGCAGCATCGGGAAATCCTCGTACTGGCCGGTTGGGTCGCGCTGCTGGTCGGTTGCGTGGACTACGACCTCGGCAGGCGCACCACCGCCGAAGCCACCCGACGCGCGGCGCACTCACTCGGCCGGGAGTCGGAGAACGCCGAGATCACCGGCTGGGCTGCGGAAATGGCGGCCTGGTTCGCGCTGACCCAGGGCAACTATCGCGGCGCGATCGAAGCGGTCGACCCGGCGCTGGCGGCCACCAGCAAACTTGGCGTCGGCGTCCAGTTGTCCGCTCAACGTGCGAAGGCATGGGCCCGGCTCGGCGATCGACACGAGGTAGATGCATCGCTGAACCAGGGCCGAGCTATCCTCGAGCGACTCGACCATCCGACCAATCTGGACAACCATTTCGTGGTCGATCCGCAGAAGTTCGACTTCTACGCGATGGACTGCTGCCGGGTGGCCGGCGAGGATCGGCTCGCCGAATCCTATGCGCGCGAGGTGATCCGCAACTCGACAAGGGCCGATGGCACGGTGCGCAATCCGATGCGGGTCTCCGAGGCTCATCTGACTCTCGCTGTCGTCGCCGTGCGCGATCGGGATCTGGAGCTCGCACTGGAGGAGGGCATGCGGGCCTTCGCCGGGAAGCGCCGGTCGCTGCCGTCGCTGATGTGGATCGCGGGCGAGGCGGCGCGGGAGATCATCGAGCGGTTCCCCGGCGATCCGCGCACCCGGGTGTATCTGGACCAGTTGCGGACGCTGTCGCCCGAGTGATCATTCGGGCGTAGTTTTGGTTTCATCGCTGGTGGTTAGGGGTGGGCGATGAATCGAGTTCGCGTCATGGTGCGTCGCGATGCGGGCGAATCCTTGCGGACCAGGGTGCTGGCGGCGGATGCGCCCATCGGCGAATGGGTCGCGCCGCTACCGGAACCGGTGGCGTCGGCCTGGCATGGGCTGGGCGGTCAGCCGGAAACGGTGCGTCGCACCGTCATTCAGATCGGCAAGGCCCTGCGTGACGCGCTGTTCGACGCGCGGACGGCCCGGCAGCTGACGCTGCTCGTCGATGGCTCCGATACCGAGATCGTATTCGACGTGGACGACGACACGATGCTGTTGCCCTATGAAATGCTCGTTCTCGCCGATGACATACCGCTGGCCACGCGGCCGAATGTGGTCGTCTCGCGCAGGCATTCCGGTGCCGCGGCCGCGCCGATGCTCATGGCGGGACCGTTGAAGGTGCTCGCCGCCGTCGCCGCACCGACCGAGACCCGCACGGCCAGTGCGCCATTGGACGTCGAAGCCGAGATGCAGGCGATCCTGGACGCGGTATCGCAGGTGCCGACCGCGGGTGGCGGCGGGGTGCGGATTCTGGAAGTCGCCGCGCTGTCGCAGATCACCGCCGCGCTGCGGGCCGAGGAGTTCCAGGTGCTGCATCTGAGTGCGCACGGGTCGGCGACGATGCTGGAGTTGGAGAGCGAGGACGGCGATCCGGATCCGGTCGCGGCGGCGGATCTCATCGCGGCGCTGCGGGCGGCCGAGCGGACGCTGCCGTTGGTGGTGCTGTCGAGTTGCGGTGGAGTCGACGGTGGGCCTGCGGGTTTGGCGCGGACGTTGATCAATGGGGGTGTCGAGCGGGTGCTCGTCATGCAGACTCGGGTCACCGATGACTACGCCACGCTGTTGGCGAAGTCGTTCTACGCCATGCTGTCCACGCATCCCGACCGGTCAGTTGCTTTTGCCCTGGGGCAGGCGCGGTATTTCCTCGAGCAGCGGCGGCTCAACGAAGGAGCCGTGGTGCCGCCGGAGTGGTTTGTGCCGACACTGCTCACCGGAGTCGCGGATCGGCCGCTCTGGAATCATCTCGCACCGCCGCGGGCGCTGGGTCGGCGCACGCAAGCGCCGAGCGGTGCGACGGTGCGCGAGTTACCGGTCGGGTATCTGATCGGCCGTCGCGGGGCGGTGCGCGATATCGTGCGGATGCTCGACACGCCACGGGGCGGCCCCGGTGTGGTGATCACCGGGATGGGTGGGCTCGGGAAGACGGCGGTTGCCGGACGTGTGGCCGCGCGAATGCGCGAGCGCGGGTGGCATATCGCCGAGCATGTGGGGCAATGGAATCCGTCGGCGTTGTGTACGGCGGTACGCGCGGCGATCCAGGATGATCCGGCGTTGCGAGCGGTGGCCGATGCGCTCGGCCGCGTCGGCGACGCACAGGCGCTGAAGCATATCCATCGGTTACTGGCCGGCAGCCGATTGCTCTTGCTGTTCGATGATTTCGAGCAGAATCTGACGCGGCCGGGCGGTGCGGAATTCCTGGACCCCGGCTTCGGTGAACAGTTTTCGCAGTTGTGCCGGGTGGCGGCGACGGGAAAACTGCTGGTCACATGTCGCTATCCGATCCCCGGCGGCTCCGGTCTCACGGAGGTCGGGTTGACGCCGTTGAGTCCGGCGGAGCTGAAGCGAATGTTTCTGCGGCTGCCCCAGATCAGCGGTCTGCGGCCGGATGAGCGTCAGCTCGTCGCGCGCACCATCGGTGGGCATCCGCGGCTCATCGAATTCGTCGACGCGCTGTTGCGCGGTGGGGACGGCACGTTACGTCCGGTCGGCGAGAAGTTGCGTCGGCTGGCCGACGCACACGACGTCGATCTCGGCCAGGACCGGACATTGGCCGAAAGCCTGGATACCGCGGTGGTACTCGGCACGCGGGACATCTTGATGGACGCGCTGCTGGAGCTGCTCGGACCGGCCGAACGCGAACTGCTGCTGCAGATTTCGCTGTCCCGCGCGCCCCTGCGCGATCTGGACATCATCCACGCGCGTTTCGGGGCCGACGCGACACGAACCGATCGCCGCGACGCCATGGCGGCCATCGACACGCTGCTCGGACTCACGCTACTGACCACCGATGACGATCGCTATCTCGTGCACCCGTGGGTCGCCCAGGCGCTCGACGCGCATCAGGGCGCGGACCGAATCCGCCGCCACAGCCGGGCCTATGCGATGCGGACCGCCCGAATCTCAGCTGGTTTCCGGGATTTCGACGACTTCAGCGAGGCATGTGGTCATCTGCTCGCCGCGGGCCGGTATCCGGAGCTGACCGAACTCGCCGCGCCATTCTGCCGGGAGCTGGACCAACTACAAGTCGCCGCTCTGCTCGGCGAGATCATGCCCACCCTGCCCACCGACACCCACGGTTATATCGAGCTCGCCGAACGCGAGGTACGCGCGCTGCGCAGAACCGGAAACCTCAGGGCCGCAACGGATCGCCAGACCGCGCTCGTGGACGTGCTGCGTGCCCGAGTGCAGTTCTCCTCGGGCAGCGCCGAAGCCAGGCGCGCCCTTGTCGTCGGCCTGGACACCCTCGGCGAACTCGCCATGCTGGCCGGTGACCTCGGCACCGCCCGCGAGCACTACAGCCGATCTCTGCGCACCGCACGGCATCTCACCCGCACCGAACCGCACAGCGTCGAGATGCAACAGGTCCTCAGCCGCGCCCTGGAAAGCCTCGGCGATATCGCGGTACGCACCGGCGATCTCACCGCCGCACTCGCCCACCACACCGAGGCGGTCGCGATCCGCCGGGCTCTCGCCGATAACGACGCCACCCGGGTCGACCTGCGCCGCGACCTCGCCAACGCCTGCATCCGGCTCGGCGACCTGGCCGTGCTCACCGCGGATCTCGACGGCGCCCATCGGCTCTACACCGAATCCCTCACCGTGCATGGTGATCTCACCGACATCGGCCCCGACGCCGCCGAATCTCGCCGCGGTCTGGCCATCGCCCACGGCAAACTCGGCGACCTCGCCATGCGCGCTGGACACGGCGACACCGCCAGCCGCCATTACCTCGAGAAGCTCCTCATCAGTAATGAACTGTCGCGGGCCGATCCCGGCGATACCGAAATCGCGCGCGACGTCGCCATCGCCATGCAGCAGATCGGCGACACCGCGCTACTTTTCGAAACCCCCGAGGAAGCAGCCAACTTCTTCACCGAATCCCTGGCCATCCACCGCGAACTCGCCGAGAAGGACCCCGGCAATGCCGAATACCAACGCGACCTGGCCATTGCCCTCAACCGCTCCGGCGATGTCGCCCTGCAACTCGGCGAACTCGACACCGCCCTGTCGCATTACACCCGATCCCTGGCCATCCACCGCAGATTCGCCGACGCCGACCCGCGCAACGCCCGAAATCAGCGCGACCTCAGCATCTCGCACGACAAACTCGGCGACCTCGCCATATGCACCGGCGACTACCTGGCCGCCGACCACCACTACACCCAATCCCTCACCCTGGCACGACAACTCGCCACCGCCGACCCCACCAACACCGAAAAACAACGCGACCTCAGCATCTCCCACCACCAACTGGCCAAGGTAGCCGCCGCGACCGGCGCCTACACCCTGGCCTTCCGCCACAACACCGAAGCCCTGGTCTTGGCGCGCCGCCTAGCCGCCAACGACCCGGACAACCCTCAACTGCATCGCGACGTCGCCCTGATCCTGTCCGCCATCGGCCAAACCGCCGAACGCGAAGCCGATCTCGACACCGCCGTTGAGGTCTATCGAGAAGCCCTCTCGATCGCCAAGGATCTCTTGGAGACAGACCCGGCCAGCCCCCGAGCCCTCCGCGACATGGAGTTCGCCCTGAACAACCTGGGCCGAGTTCTCGACATTGCCGACCCGAACATGCCCGCCCACAACGGCATAGACGCGGTCATCGAACAAGCCAAGACCTTGCTCCGCCGCCTCTTATCCCCGCCGCCCGCGAAGTAGATCCACCGAGCGGCTGCGCCCGCAGGCTGGGTAATTCCGGAAGGTCACCGCCGCAGTTGATCCGCTACACCGTGGAGATAGTCGGCACAGCGCTGCCGGTCGTCGGGGCTCCAGTCGGCGGTGAGGCCGGCGAAGACTCGACGTTGATAGTCCCGCGCGTCCGCGAGCAGAGATCGCCGTGGCCGGTGAGCTGTAGTGAGGCGCTGCCGCGGTCGTGTTCGGATGCGGCCCGGGATACGCAGCCTGGCGCGGTCCCGCACACATCAAGGCCAGGTTTGGAATCTCGTCAGCCCGATCTCCGGGCGGCGCGCAACCGTGGTCGTCGTCGACTCCGATGTGGTGATCCGGCAGCGCCCCATGCTGGTCGCGGCGCCGGTGCGGGAGGCTCGCGAGGTACCGTCACGGCACCAATTGCTCACTGTCGCAATGCCCGAGGGCACGCGGGTGATCGCACTGTACGATATCGCGATCGTCGCCAAGGACAGTTTCACCGAACACGTCGGTGATCTTGCTCCGGAAGTGCTCGACCAGGTCAAGATCGGAGTGCGGGCCCGGTTCGACCTCTGACGCACCCTGGAGCGAACAGGGGCAAACCGGACGCAGCCACGCCGAATGGGGGTCGGACTTGTAGGCCGCGACCGACCCGCTACTACCCTGTTCCCGGTGACCGACTCCGTTGACGGCCTGCCGTACGCCGCGCCCGCGCTGTGGGATGAGCGGCTTCGGCTGTTTTCCTTCGCCACGGCTGAGAAGCGGGCGGAGTATCTGTGGGTGCTGCGGGCGTTCGACCATGCGCGGGCGGCGTATGTGGTGTTGCTGCATGCCGACGATGTGGCGAGTTGGATCGAGCGCAGTGGCGGTGACGCGCCGCAGTTGACGGGGGCGGAGATCGGGCCGCTGTTGGATCAGCTGCATCAGTGGGGCGTGGTCGAGCGCAGTTACGACGGGACGCGTGCCGCGACGTTGGCGGAGTATCGGAATCGGCATTACGTGTATCAGCTCACACAGGCCGGGTTCAAGGCGTATCGGGCGGTCGCGGGGGTGCTCGAGGCGCGGATGGACGAGGCCGCGCTGTCGCGGCTGGTGTTGCCGGAGTTGCTGGCGGATCTCAATACCCTCGCCGCGGCGAACAAGGCCGGTGACGCCGAGCGCGTGTACCGCACGCTGCGCCGACTCGATGCCGCGCTATCGGATATGGCGGCGCGGGCCGCGCATTTCTATCTCTCGCTCGGCGATATGGTGCGCACCACCGAGATCACCCCGGAGTCGTTCCTGGCGCACAAGGACGCGCTGCTCGCGCATATGCGGGAGTTCAGCATGGATCTGGCGCGCTTCGCACCGCGCCTGGCCGCGGCGATCGGTGTGATCGAGGAGACCGGCGTCGATGAACTCATCGAGCGGGCGGCGGGCTGTGATGAGCGGGTGTTGCTCAGTGTGGCTGAGCGGCAGGCGGATTGGCGGGCGCGCTGGAACGGTCTGCGAACCTGGTTCGTCGCGACGGCTTCCGATATTCCTGGTGAATCCTCCTCGACCGAGGCGGACCGGCTGCGCGAGGCGACAATGAGCGCCATCGCCGCGGTGCTGTCGCTGTTGCGTCGGGTCACGGACGCGCGCAAGGGCGGAGTCAGCCGCGAGTCGGCACTGCGGCATCTCGCCGGCTGGTTCACCGCCGCGCCCACCGCGGACAGCGCGCACGCGCTTTTCGACGCTGTCTTCGGTCTCGGCAGGCCACGCCACCTTTCCTTGGAACATCCGGACGCCGATCTGATCCCGGCCATCCGGTCCTGGTGGGAGGCGCCGCCACTGGAGATCTCCCGCACCCTCGCCGAAACGGGCAGGCCGCCGCAGGCCGGCGCGCCCGCTCGGATTCAACGCAATGACGCCGGAATGCGCCGACTGCGCGAAGCCCAGCTCGACGCACAGCGCGCCCGCGCCGAGGCCGCCAAATCCCTCGCCGCCGCCGACGTGCACGACCGCGTGCTCGACGAACGCGAGACCGAGGTGCTGCTGCGTCTGCTCGACGCCGCCTCCACCGCATGGGTCCCGGTGAGCGGCCGCGTCGAGGGCACCACCGGCTCCGACAGCGGCGTCACCCTTACCGTCTCCGAACATCCGGGCTCGACCGTGGTCCGCACCGCACACGGCCTGCTGCATCTGAACAATCGCCGACTGGTTGTAAAGCAGTCGACCCGTGGACGGCGCGCATGATCAACGCCCGCCGCGTCGACTCGCTCGCCCTGGACAACTACCAGCGCGCCGCCCGGGTGATCCTCGCCAACCACCTGATCACCCGAACCTTTCCGGACCGGATCGCGCTGCCGCTGATCCGCCGCTGGGCCACCGAACTGCGCGAGGATCTGGCCGAACTGTTCGGCTACCGACTCGAGGTCACCGAAACGACGGCTCGGGTCTTCCCGGTGATCGATCGCCTCGACTCCGGCAAACCGGCGCGCGCGGTCAACGAACGCGTTTTCGACCGCCGCCGCTACGCCTATCTGGCCTTGGCGCTGGCCGCCCTCGGCCGCGCCGGCGATCAGATCACATTGTCGGAGTTGGCCGATCAGGTCGCCGCCTACACCGGCCGGGTCGAGGGTCTGGAACTGTCGCCCGACCGCGCCGCCGATCGGGACGCCTTCGTCGACGCCGTCGGCTGGCTGGCGCAGCGCGGCGCGCTCACCCTGGCCGACGGCGATGCGGGCGGCTGGGCCGCCGACCCCGAGGCGGGCGAGGCGCTCTACGACATCGACCGTCCGGTGGTCTTCGCCCTGTTCCGCCCGCCCCGCGCGCTGCAACATCTGCACAGCGTGCGCGGTCTGCTCACCGAGGACGCCTTGGCGCACGGTCCAGCGGCGGACGCGCATGCTGCCGACGCGGCGCGCCGGGTGCGCCGTAGCCTCGTCGAGCGGCCGGTGGTGTACGCCGAGGATTTGGCCTACGACGAGCGGCCGCTGCTGGTCCAGGACCGGGTGATCGCCGATGTCGAGTTGTTCACCGGCCTACGGGCCGAACGCCGCGCGGAGGGCGTCGCGCTGATCGATGTCTCCGGCCGCCTCTCCGATGTGCGCTTCCCCGGCACCGGCACGCTGGCGCAAGTGGCGCTACTGCTGGTCGGCGAGATCGCCGATCGCGTGCTCGACATCGACAATCCGGTACCGATCCGGCCCGGCGCCGCCGACCCCGCGACCGCGCTGGCCGAACAACTCGACGGCGCGATCCCCACGACCACGGTATTCGTTCCGCTCGCCGACCTTCCATCGACCGATTCCGAAGTGGCGCAAGAGGATCCGAATGCGCAAGCAATGGCCGCGGTGCGGGCGACCTACCCGTTCGTCGAAGCGACCTGGATCCGCGAAACCGTACAGGCGCTCACCGACCGCTATGGGGTCACCTTCGCGGCGCAGTGGCAGGCCGATGTCCCCGGGCTGGCCAGGGAGGTGACCGCCCTGTTGGAACGCCTGCGCCTGGTCCAGGTGGTCGAGGACGGCCTGATCATCCTGCCCGCCCTGGCGCGCTACCGCGGCGCGGTGGTCACCGTCCGCACGAAGCGCGCCGCCGAATTGTTCGTCACCGCCGCCGACACCGTTGGTAGGGAAGGGATCTAAACCATGTCGCTCATCCATGGCGGAGTGCGGTTCGTCCCGACCCGCGCCGGGATCATCAACCTGTGGGACTACCGCGACCAGGAGTACTGCTTCGCCGACGGCAGGCTGGTGCTGCGCGGTCCCAACGGTTCCGGTAAGACCAAAGCGCTCGAGGTGCTGTTCCCGTTCGTGCTCGACGGCCGGATCGAACCACGCAGGCTCAACCCGTTCGCCGGTGAAGAACGAACGATGAAGTCGAACCTGTTGTACCGCAAGCAGGAATCGGCGTACTCGTACGTATGGATGGAGTTCGCGCGCGGCAATTGGGACGATCCGGAGGTCGTCACCATCGGCATCGGCATGCGCGCCACCCGCTCCGCCGATAAGGTGACCCGCTGGTACTTCGTCGCCGACGGCCGTGCGGGCGTGGACTTCTCGCTCATCGGCCCCGACGACCGGCCGCTGACCCGCAAGCAACTCGCCGAGCAGATCGGCACCGACGCCATCGTCGACCGCCCGGTCGAGTACCGCAACGCGATCGATGCGCGCATGTTCGGCCTCGGCACGCAGCGTTACGACCAGCTGATCAACCTGATCCTCACGCTGCGCCGTCCCCAGCTCGCGAAAAACCTGGATCCACGCGGGCTTTCGCAGGCGCTCACCGACGGTTTGCGCCCGCTCGACGAGCAGCTGATCCTGGATGCGGCCCGTTCGTTCAGCGATATGGAGGAGGTCGGGCGCACGCTGGAGGGTTTGGTACACGCCGACACCGCCACCAGGTCATTCGTGGATGTGTATCGGAAATACCTTGCGGTGCAGGCGAAGACCGATGTCGATCAGGTGCGCACCCGGTTGGACGCGGTAACCCACGCCAGCACCGCGCTGTTCGCCGCGACCGCATTGCGCGAGCGCCGTGAGGGCGAGCGCACCGCCGCCGAGGCGCGCGCCGACGACGCCGACCGTGCCTACGAACAAGCCCTGGCCGACCGGGAAACCCTGCAGCGCTCCAGCGCGTACGAGGGTAAACAGCAGCTCGACGATCTCGCCGACGCGGTCCGCCGTCTGGAGACGTCGGCCGGCGTGCACAAAGACAAGGCGCTCAAGGCCCGTCAGACTCTCGACCAGCGCAGTCAGGAGGCCGAACGCGCCAAGGCGGCCGTGCGGAACGCGGCAGCCGCACTGGCCCGCGGCGAGGACGAACTGCGCGCCGCCGCCGAGGAGGCCGGCATTACCTGGGTCGGGGTGGCCGACCGTGGTGACCAGCTCACCGCGGCGGTCCGTGGCCATGCCGAGGAGCGCGACGCCGACGTACGCGCGGTCCGCAAGGCATTGGTCCTGGTGGATTCCGCTACGGCCGAACGGAATCGGGCCGAACAGCTCGCCGAACGCGCGCGGGCGCTGCGGGAATCGGCCGCCGCCGAGATCTCCGCCGCCGAGGCGGCTGTTGTGCTGGCGCGCACGGAAGCCGCTGGCGCACTGCGCACTTGGTGGGACGCGCATCGAGAGACCTACTCCCCCGTCCAGAAAGGCCTGTTCGGCGCGCTCGACGCGGCGTTGGCGCAGGCGGGTTCCGACGAAGCCGCCGCCGTCGCCGAGGTGTTGGCCGAGCGGGCCGAACCGCTGCTCGATGACATCCGCACCCGCCGTCAGGAGGCCCGCACCGCGGCCGCGTCGGCCGGTGACCGGATCGCCGAACTGAGCGCGGAGCACGACGAGGTCGCGGCCCAACGAGACGAGGCCCCACCGGTTTTCGCCGCCCGCGCGCGGAATGCGCACGGTCGTCCGGGGGCTCCGCTGTGGCGATTGGTTCGGTTCGCCGACACCGTCACTGCGCCGCAGGCCGCGGGCATCGAGGCCGCACTACACGCCGCCGATCTACTCGACAGCTGGGTCTGTGCGGAATCCGAACGGCCCGAGTACACCTCCGACCAGTTCCTGGTTCCGCTGCCGCCGAAGTCGCGTCCTTCCGGCCGGACCCTGGCCGATGTCCTTGTCGTCGAGGATGATTCGGCCGACCTGACCGTGCCCGAGCAGGTCGTCGCCGACGTCCTCGCCTCTATCGCCCTGTACGACGAGGACTCCGAGCTCGGCACCGACGTCGCGGTGAGCAGTACCGGTGGCTTCCGCCACGGCGTCCAGGTGGGCCGCCATCACAAACCCGACGCCGAATTCATCGGTGCCGCCGCTCGCGCCAAGCGCCGAGAAATCCGGCTCGCCGAATTGTCCGCCGCGATCGAGGCGGCCGAGCAGGCGCAGCGGCAGGCGCAGGCGGACGAGGCTGCGGCTGCTGCCGACCTCACCCGAATCTCCGCTGCTGCCAAGGCCTTACCGCGTCCCTACGCCGTCACCGCCGCACTTCGCGCGGTCTCGGAATCCGCGGGCATGATGCGGTCGCGCTCCGAGGCGGTCGCCCAAGCCGAGCGCGACCTCGACCAAGCGGTGGCGGAGGTATCGGCCGTCGAGAAGAAACTGCGCTCGGTCGCTCAGGCCCACCGCACCCCGCGCGACGCCCGCGAGATCGATGCGTTGGCCGCCGCCATCCGGCATTTCGAGAACACCGGGACCGGTTTGCTGCGCCTGCGCACCGACCACGAACGCGAGCGTGAGCGTGAACGCGAGGGCTCGGACCGCTTCGACGAGGCACTCGATCTCGCGGAAGCCTTCGCCGAGGAGGCCGAGGCCGCCAACGCGGGCTACCAGGAGCAGCTGCGCAAACTGGAAACCCTGCGTGCGGCGCTCGGCGCCGGCGCGGCCGATATCGATCGCGAACTCGAACAGGCCCGCGCCAAGATCGAGGCGACCAGGGCGGAGCAGAAGGCCGCCCGCAAGGCCGCCAATGAGGCGATCGAGGCGGTCGGTGATGCCGAAGCCGCGTACCGCACCGCGCACGAATCGCTCGGCACCGCGCTCACCGAGGTGCTCGCCGACGTGAAGGCCCTTGCGCCCTACGCCCAACCGGATCTGCTCACCTTGCTGGGTGCACCCGCGGACAGCCGCTGGCCCAGCAGCGACGCCGCCTGGTCGACCCCCGAGCAGCTGCTGTACCGCATCGCCGCGGCGGGTCCCGAGGTCGAACCGCAGGTGCTGCCAGCGGAAGTCGCCGAACTCTTCGAGAACCTCACCGCCGCAACGTCTTCCGTGCGTGCGGGCGAAGCCGCTCGCAAATCCACGCGCAGCGCGGTGACCTCGGCTCTCCAGGAATTCGACGCCGCGTTGGCCGGATCCGGCCGCGACTACCGGCTGCACTGGGATGCCGCGGACGGACTGACCGTCGTCCAAGTCCAGGACGACAACGGTCCGTCGGCGCTCGCGGACTTCGCGACCCGCATCGACGCCGCCCGCCGCGATCAGGAACTGCTGCTCACCGACGCCGAACGCCGCATCCTCGAGGATGCGCTGCTCACCGGCCTGGCCCAGCAGATCTACGAACGCACCACCGACGCACGCGATCTCATCGCCCGGATGGGCGCGGAGATGAAGCAGCGCCGGATGTCCTCGGGCAACACCATCGGCGTGCACTGGGTGCTGTCCGACTCACTGTCCGATGCGGCACGGGCCATGTGCAAGCTACTCGACCGGGACGCCTCCGGGCTCGTCGCCGACGATCTCGCGGCGATCCGCGCGCACTTCGCCGCCGAGATCCGCGCCGCTCGCGCCGCGCACCCGGAGCGCTCATATCCCGAAATCCTTGCCGCGACACTGGATTACCGGACCTGGCGGGTGTTCTCCTTCACCCTCATCTCCGCCGACGGCAGCGAGGACAGGCTGACGGTGGCCAGGCACAGCGCGCTCTCCGGCGGTGAGCAGTCGGTCTCCCTGCACCTGCCGCTGTTCGCTGCCGCGCACGTCATGCTCGACTCCGCCGACCCGCAGGCGCCGCGCCTGCTCGCGCTGGACGAGGCCTTCGCGGGCGTCGACGACAACGGCCGCAGCGAATTGCTCGGCCTGAGTGTGCAATTCGACCTAGACCTGTTCATGACCGGCTACGACCTGTGGATCACCTACCCGCACGTCCCCGGCTGCGCGCATTACGACCTCGCGCATTCCGCCGCCGAGAACACCGTCAGCGCAACGCTGTTGGTCTGGGACAGCGGCGATCTGCTCGCCGAACACGACGGCACCGACCTCACCGCTGCCTTGGGCTCGCCCAACCGCCGCCGCGTCCCGAATGGCATCGAAGGCGGTCTCGCGCTGGACAATATGCCGGGCGCACCCGCACCCGTCGGCTGATTCGAAATGGATAGATACCAGTGACCGCACCACCCCACCGCAGAGTCGCCCTCGCCACGCTCATCGGCACGACCCTGGAGTGGTACGACTTCATGCTCTACGGCACGGCGTCGGCCCTGATCTTCAGCAAACAGTTCTTCCCGTCGCTGAGTCCCGCCGCCGGAACCCTGGCAGCCTTCAGCACTTTCGCCGTCGGCTTCGGTGCGCGCCCGATCGGCGGACTGCTGTTCGGTCACTTCGGCGACCGGGTCGGCCGCAAGAGCACCCTGGTCGTCTCGCTGATGCTGATGGGTGTGAGTAGCACGATGATCGGGGTCATTCCGAGCTACGGCAGCATCGGATTCTGGGCTCCCGCACTGCTTGTCGCGCTGCGACTGGTGCAAGGAATCGGACTCGGTGGTGAAGGTGCGGGCGCGGTCGTGCTGTCGATGGAGCACGCGCCGCGCGGGCGGCTCAACCGGTATGCCAGCTTCCCGCAGATGGGGACACCGGCCGGGCTGATCCTGGCCAACGCGGTCTTCCTCGGCACCAGTGCGTTGCTGCCGGAATCAGCGTTCCTGGCCTGGGGTTGGCGAATTCCCTTCCTGCTCAGCGCTGTTCTGGTGATGGTCGGTCTGGTGGCCCGGCTGGCCATCACCGAATCCGCGGCCTACTCCGCGCTCGTACAGCGCGGCGAGGTCGCCGCCTTCCCGTTGCGCGACGCACTGAAGGTCGGCCCGGCGCGACTGACACTGATCCTCTTCGCGGCGATTGCGACCTCGGCGGTGGTCTACATCTTCATGATCTTCACCCTGACTTACGGCACCAAGACCCTTGGCTTCACCAGAAACTTCCTGCTGCTCGGCGTCATCATCGCCTCGATCATCTGGTGCGCCACCATGCCGTTCTGGGGCGCACTCGCCGACCGCTACGGGACCCGCTGGATCTTCCTCGCCGGCACCGCCGCCCTCCTGATCTGGTGCGCCGCCTACTTCCCCCTCCTGAACACCGGCAACAAAGCCATCGCCTACCTCGCCCTGCTCGGCATGGGCATCGCGCTCCCGATCAGCCACAGCGTCGGCGGCATCATCATCGCCGAACTCTTCCCCCTATCGGTCCGCTACTCCGGCACCTCCCTGATCGTCCAGACCTCGGTAATCCTCGGCGGCGGCCTGGCCCCACTGATCGCCACCGCCCTCTGGACCACAGGCTCCACCTCCACCCCGGTCACCTGCTACATCACCGCGGTCTGCGCACTGAGCACACTCAGCACCGCGGTGCTCTTCTGGTTGCTCCCCACCCCCGGAGACAACGAAGCCGCCCCGAGCCATGACGACCACCCCCAGCCGCAGGCCGCCACTGAACCCACACCCATCAGCTGATCCTCCGACGACAGCCCCTCATCGGCAGGCCGGCCGCGGTTGCACTGTGCGTTCCAAGGATTTCGAAGAGGCGCGGTCGAGGGCGGGCTGTCGACTGGATCCGCGCGCCCGCCATCGGTCACCACACCCTTTGTCTCAGCCTCACACCCTCAATAAACGGTGTGTAGGTCACGGCAAAGGGTGCGCACCCCAACCAGTGCCGCAGTCAGGACCTGATAGCTGCCGACGGCAGCAGGCTCGTACTCGTTGGTGTCCGCACGCAGCCGCAGGCAGTCGCCGCCCAGTCCTGGCGAGGCAAGTCAAAAGGTGGGTTGAGGCGGAGCCACCGTTCGACTCGCGTCGCTCGCGGTGGGCTAGTGGCTGGCGAGGCGGGTCAGCGCTCGCTGGCGTCGGTGCGGAGCGGGGGGCAGTCGCCGCCCGGGGCTGTGGCGAGTTCGAAGTGCCACCACTCGTTCTGGTAAATGCGGCAAAGGCCCCAGCGGTTGCCGTTCGCTTCGAGCCATTGCGCGCCGGGTTGGGGGCCGACGTCGATCGCTCGGCCTTGGACGTGGGTGGATTCCTCGGGTGGCAGAACCCAGCGGCGGGCGGCGTCGGGGCTGCCGTAGGTTGCGACGCCGTCGTCCCAGAGTGCCTGCTGCTCGGCCGGCGTGCGGTAGCCGGAGTTGATCCACAGGCCGACACCCTGTGCGTGCGCCTCGTCCTCCGCCATCGTGTACGCCAAGGCGAGCCCGAGCTCGAGCCCGTCCGTACCACTCGCCGATCCCACCGACTCCCGCTGGTCAACCGGCACCGCCATCGCAGGCGCCGCCAGCATGACGACGACGACCGCCGGGACGACAGCAGCGGGGATACCCAGCAAAACCCGAGCACGACGCTTCAGCAACATGCCAGGGATAGTAACGGCACACCGGCGCTGCACCCCGCATCTCGACTCGCCGTCGCGGAGCACGACACACCGCGACGAGCACGCCACCATGTCGGCGCGGCGATCGACACTCGCTCCCCGGGCGTCATGGCTGCCAGGTTCACAACGACGTGTTCCCGACCGGCCGCGGGCCGTTGCCGAGGCGCGAGAAACGGCGGCCGGCATCGGTACACACGCGCCATTGCACCGCGGCCCATCGCGTACTGACGATCATCGGTAGCAACACACCGGCGAATCAAATGACAGGTCAGTGTCCGGACGGACGCAATTCACATAGCTGTCCCCAGTTTCCACAGGAGAAGAAGTCGTCATTGTCCGAATCGTCCTGTGGCGCGCCCGATTTGTCTCAGGGGAAATCTGGCTGTCCACAATCTATTCCAGTGTTGTGGATCATCTGAGTAAAGGCGCAGCTATCACTTGGAAACCGGAAACTACCGCGCCTTCACGAGTTTCGTGACCGAGGTGGATTCGGCACCGGATGCGAATTCGAGCCATACCCGATCCCCAGCGCGCAGCGGTGCGTCCGACTCGATCACCGCGTCGCGCACGACGAACTCCTCGCACGCCTCGGTCGTCACTACCCCGAAGCCACCGTCCTGATCGGCAACCCAACGCCCCACGATCGCCCACATACGAAGCAACCCTATTGCACCGCAAGCCTTTCCGCCCCTCGCCCGAATCGAGCGGAGCAACGCCGAAACCACGCGGGCAAGCGCACCTTGCGCACTCGCCAACGCGCACAACCGGTCACACCGGACGAATCCCCCACTCCGCGCGACCGATCGACTCCCCCACACATCCGGCCCCCGCGACCGCCCCGCGATTCCGATCGATCCGCTCGACGATCTCGCTCCCATGCGCCCTGGCGTACGCGATAGCGATCTTGATCTTCCGCGACTGCAGATCGCACTGCTGACTCAAAACCTCGATCCGGCGCTCCACCGGCCCATCGAGTTCCTGTAGGCGCGCAACAACTTCCCACACATCCGGCCCCGCCGCCAGGGCGGCCCGACGGTCGGAGATGGGACCGCGGAACACGATCCCGGGATGATCGAGCTGATCGAAACCCTCCCGGATAAGACGATTCAGTAATGCGGCCGAACTGGTTCCCTCACGAGCGGCACGTTCGGCCAACCGACGGCTGGCGGATTCCGAGATACGAAACGACGTACTCATTGCCCTCCTCGACCTCCATCGACAAAAGGCTTCCCCGATCAAGAGTGCCTCGCGCCAGCGGCGATGCCACCCCGGTGATCGGGGTGACATCGCTGTGTCCGCGTCGATGCCCTGGTTGCGGTCACACCCAGTTCAGCCGCGTTTCAGACGCGTTCCGCCGAACGAGTCCGCACCCGCAACGCAATCGGTTTCTGCGTTTCGGCGAAGAAATCGTTACCCTTGTCGTCCACTACGATGAACGCCGGAAAATCTTCGACCTCGATCTTCCAGACCGCTTCCATGCCGAGCTCGGGATATTCGAGCACCTCGACGGACTTGATGCAGTCCAGTGCCAGCCGCGCGGCGGGCCCGCCGATGGAGCCGAGGTAGAAGCCGCCGTGCTCCTTGCACGCCTTGGTCACCTGCGCGGAGCGGTTGCCCTTGGCCAGCATGACGAACGAACCGCCTGCCGCCTGGAACTGATCGACATAGGAGTCCATTCGACCGGCGGTCGTCGGACCGAAGGAACCGGACGCGTAGCCCTCGGGCGTCTTGGCCGGACCGGCGTAGTACACGGCCATCTCGCGCAGGTACTCCGGCATCGGCTCGCCCGCGTCGAGCCGCTCCTTGATCTTGGCGTGCGCGATATCGCGCGCCACCACCAGGGGCCCGGTCAGCGAAAGCCGGGTCTTCACCGGGTATTTCGAGAGTTCGGCACGGATTTCGTCCATCGGCCGGTTCAGGTCGACCTTGACCACATCGCCGCCGAGAATGGCGTCGGTCTGCTCCGGCAGGTACTGCGCGGGCTCGCGCTCGAGCTGCTCCAGGAACACACCCTCCGGGGTGATCTTGGCCAGCGCCTGGCGGTCCGCCGAACACGACACCGCGATCGCCACCGGGCAGCTGGCGCCGTGGCGTGGCAGGCGCACCACGCGCACATCGTGGCAGAAGTACTTGCCGCCGAATTGCGCGCCGATACCGAACTCCTGGGTGAGCTTGAAGACTTCCTCTTCCAGCTCGAGATCGCGGAACGCGTGCGCGGCCATGGAACCCTCGGTGGGCAGGGTGTCCAGGTAGTGCGCGGAGGCGTATTTGGCGGTCTTCAAAGCGAATTCCGCACTGGTGCCGCCGATTACGACCGCCAGGTGATACGGCGGGCAGGCGGCGGTGCCGAGCGAGCGGATCTTCTCGTCCAGGAATTCCAGCATGCGCGTGGGATTGAGCACGGCCTTGGTCTCCTGGTACAGGAACGACTTGTTGGCCGAACCGCCACCCTTGGCCATGTACAGGAATTTGTAGGACGGATGCGCGGGATCGCCCGCGGTGGAGTACAACTCGATCTGCGCCGGCAGATTGGTTCCGGTGTTCTTCTCATCCCACATGGTGATCGGCGCGAGCTGCGAGTAGCGCAGGTTCAGCTTGGTGTACGCGTCGAACACGCCGCGGCTGATCCATTCGGCGTCGTCGACGCCGGTGAGCACGCCCTCGGACTTCTTGCCCATGACGATCGCGGTGCCGGTGTCCTGACACATCGGCAGGATGCCGCCCGCGGAGATGTTGACGTTCTTGAGCAGATCGAGCGCGACGAAGCGGTCGTTGCCGCTGGCCTCGGGATCATCGATGATCCGGCGCAGCTGGGACAGGTGCGCGGGCCGCAGGTAGTGGCTGATGTCGTGCATCGCCTCGGCGGTCAGCAGGCGCAGCGCCGCCGGCTCGACCTGCAGGAAGGTGCGACCGTTGTGCTCGAAAGTGCTGACGCCCTCGGTGGTGATCAACCGGTACGGGGTGTCGTCGGCGCCGATCGGCAGCAGATCTGAATAGCGGAAATCCGGCGCGGTCACGGACGCACTCCTTCGGGCGGGCCTGCGGGCTTAGGTTACAGGCTGGTCACGAGCACAAGAAGCGTATCCAGTTATCCAGGGCCGACCGTTGCTTAGGCAAGCCTCACTCGGTGCATCCTCCCAAAAGGTTGCACGTTCAACCCCAGCAGTGCTACCTGTCAGTCCTGGCAGTTGTCGCGCGACACCATGCGACGCGACAATTCAATGACATGTCAGAGTTTGGAGCTCTCTCGTGACCGATCCCCACTGGCTCGATGATGTCGAAATGCGTGCGTGGGTGGGGTACGTGCGCACGCGAGACCTCATCGCCGCCGCGGTCGGGCGCGACTCATCCCGCGAGTCGAACCTCACCTACGTCGAATACTCGGTGCTCGCCTACCTAGCCGAAGCACCCGATCACCGACTCACCTTCGCCGATCTCGCCGCCAAACTCGAATGGTCGCAGAGCAGGCTCTCCCATCAGATCACCCGCATGGAGAAGCGCACGCTGGTCGCCAGGGAACCGATCCCGGACGACGCGCGCCGCACCGCCGCGCGACTGACCCCGCGCGGCGCCGACGTGCTGACCACGGCCGCGCCCGCACATGTGCAGAGCGTGCGCAGACATATGGTGGACGTGCTCGACCACCAACAACTGGCCGCGCTCGCCGATATCTACGACACGCTCCTCGCCCATCATCGAAAAGCCGCGGCCGCCGAATAGGCCCGGATCCGGGATAGACCCGAACCACCAACGATCAAGCCGACGCCGACCGCACGGCGCGGGCCGATGCCGCAGCAGCCGATACGCCCAGCGCCCGCTCGAATCCGTCCGGCACCACCAGATCGCCGCGATCGAGATCGCCGACGCTGGTCTTGCGCAGTCCCAACAGTGCCGAATCAATACCGCCGCGCAGAATGTCGAGCACATTCTCGACGCCCGCCTGCCCGTTCGCGGCCAGGCCCCACAGGTAGGCCCGCCCGATCATCACCGCGCGAGCTCCGAGCGCCACCGCCTTCACCACATCGCTACCGCGCCGGATACCGCCATCGAGAACCACCTCGATCTGCGACCCGACCGCCTCGGCCACCACCGGCAACGCCCGGATCGCGGCGGGTGTCCCGTCGAGATTGTTGCCACCGTGATTGGACACCGAAATCGCCGCGACACCGGCATCCACCGCCCGGCGCGCATCATCGACCCGCATCACGCCCTTGAGCATGACCGGCCCGCCCCACTGCTCGCAGATCCACGCCACATCCGCCCAATCCGGTGCCGGCGTGCCCATCCACTCGCCGTAGGCGCCGAAGAAGCCCGGTGCCGGACCGTCACCGACGGCCATATTCGGCGCGGTGAGATCCGGAATGTGCCCAGAGCGTGCATAAGTCGCCAGCCAACGCGGTCGCGCCAGGGTCTGCGGCGCGAACTTCAGCATCGTCTTCAGGTCCAGCTTTTCCGGGATCACCGGACTGCCCCAGTCGCGTCCGTGTGAGAACGACCAGTCCAAGGTCAGGATCAGCCCGACCGCGCCCGCCGCCTTGGCGCGCGACATCCGCTGCAGGATTTCGTCTTTGCCGCCGCACCAGTACAGCTGGAAGAACGTCGCCGGATTCGCCGCGATGACCTCTTCGATGGGCTTGCTCGCGAACGAACTGAGCCCCATCGCGATGCCCCGTGCCGCCGCCGCGCGCGCCACGGCCACCTCACCGTCCGGATGCACCGCCTGCACACCGGTCGGCGAGATCAGCACCGGCATCGAAAGCTGCTGTCCCAGTATGGTTGTCGACTGGTCGCGGTCGCCGATCGGGCCCGCGCAGTGTGGTGCGAAACCGAGTTCGGCGAAGGCCTGCTGATTTTCATCGATGGTCTGCCCCCGCTCGGATCCGGCGATCAACGCGCCGTACACCGATTTCGGCAGTCGCTTCTTTGCCCGCCGTTGCGCCTCGGCAACGGTTTCGAACCAGGGGTTCACGAGAGGAGTCCTTTCGGGGAAGTCACCGGCCACCACAGCCGGATCTGGTCATGCAGGTCAGTAGTCAGTTGCTCGAGCAGGGCAATGCCCTCCTCGGCGTTCGCGCCCGATGGATCGCCGAGCACGCCGTTGACGCTCACCGCGCGCACGCCCCCGGCTCGCAGTTGCGGCAGGATCTCGGCCAGCGGCCTGGTATTTCCGGCGACGGCCAACTCGGTTCGCACTGCGGCCGGCCCCAGTGCCAATTGCATCGACGTCTCGGACCGGCCCGCGTGCGGATCGCCCGGATAGCGCGGCATGTACACCCGCACGTCCCTGGACTCGGTGCGCAGCAGTTCCTGCGCCTTGCGCAGCGGTTCGAGATTTCCGCCGTGCCCGCTGACGAGCACGATGCGGTCGAAAGTATCGGTGGCCGACCGGCACAGCTCCACGACCAGCAACTCCAGCGCCGCCTGCCCGATGGACAACGTGCCGGCGAAACCCGCGTGCTCACCGCTGGATCCGTACGGAATCGCCGGTGCCACGAGCACATCCGGCCGCGATCGGGCCAGCCGCGCGCACAATGCCACCGCGATATCGGTATCGGTGGACAGCGGCAGATGTGGTCCGTGCTGTTCGGTGGCTCCCACCGGCACGGCCAGGATCACACCCGCGGCGGCGCGCGCACCCGCCTCCGGCCAGGTGAGTCGCGCCACGGCAACGCTGTGTTCCGTGACACTTTCCGACATGCCGCGAGATTATCGTCAGTCACTGACATAATCAACCCCGACATAGTCTGTAGCCGTGACAGATGCCAAGGTGCGGGGCCGTCCACGCGGTACGAGCAAGCGCGAACTCGAACTGATCGCGATGCGGTTGTTCACCGAACAGGGCTTCGACGAAACCACCGTCGAACAGATCGCCGCCGCCGCGGGCGTCAGCGGCCGCACCTTTTTTCGTTACTTCCCCACCAAGGCCGAGGTGCTCTGGTACCAGTTCAACGACGAGGTCGCGGCCCTGCGCGCGGCCTTCGCCACCGTTGCCGACGACGTGCCGATGATGACCGCTGTGCGCCGAGTTGTGGTGAACGCCAACCGATATCGCGCCGAGGACGTCCCCGAGCTGCGCATGCGCATGCAACTGGTCGGCGTCATCCCCGCACTCGCCGCCACCGCGGGCGCGCACTACGACGCCTGGGAACAGGCCGTGAGCGCCTTCGCCGCCCGCAGGCTCGGCGAGCCCGAGGACGGGCTGCTCCCCCTCGCCGTCGGCCGCACCACGCTGGCCGCCGCACGCGCCGCCTTCGACGCCTGGCTCGCCCGCGCCGACGCCGACCTCACCGTCTACCTCGACGAAGCGCTCGCGGCGCTGGCACGCGGATTCGCCCCGCCCGAGCGGGAATCCGGATCTACCATCGAGCTAACCGCAGGTTTCAGCGTTGACCGGGATGGGGTATGACTAGGCTCGGTATCGGCTCGCAGCCGAACGCACGACTATTCCAACAAACCCGTCGAAAGGGGCTGGAGTATCCATGTCCGAGGTGTCCATGAGCCTTTCGGCGGATTCCCTGCCCGTAGGTCCGGTCGACAACCTGCTTCCGCAGCTGGTTGAGCACCTGCGGCAGAATCGAAGCGCACTGCGCGAAGAGTGGGCCCGGCGCATCACCGATGGCCAGCTGCTGACCGCGATGACCCCGGAGGAAATCTTCTCCGAGGCGACCTCCATGTATGACAACTACGTCGAGGTCCTCGTGACCGGTAGCGTCGAGGCACTGCAGGCCTACGCGCGCGATCTGTCCGAGCGCATCATTCCGAGAGGAGTCGAGACCGACGAGGTCCTCGGCATCGTGCTGCTCCTGCGTGACGTGCTGGCTCGCTCGCTGTTCGAGAAATACCAGGCCGACTTCGAATTACTGAACGCCGTACTGGATGCCTACGAGCCCGCGGCGAACCGCATCGCGAGCACCGTGGCCATCTCGTTCGTGCAGGAACGCGAACGTGTCATCCGCCAACAGCAGGAAGCTATTCGCGAGCTGTCGACCCCGGTGCTCCAGGTCCGTGAGCAGCTGCTGATCCTGCCGATCATCGGCGTGCTGGATTCGCAGCGCGCCCGCCAGCTCACCGAACAGCTGCTGCGCGCGATCCGCGCCAATCGCGCGAAGGTCGTCGTCATCGACATCACCGGTGTGCCCGCGATCGACTCCACGGTGGCCAACCACCTGGTGCAGACCGTTGACGCATCGGGTCTGATGGGCGCCAACGTGATCATCACCGGCCTGTCCTCCGAGATCGCGCTCACTCTGGTGACCATCGGCCTGGACCTGTCCAAGATGAACGCGGTCGGTGACCTCCAGGGTGGTATCGAAGAGGCGGAACGTTTACTGGGCTACGAGGTGACGCGGGTGACCGATCGAATGCTCACCGAACGCGATGGGCGCTGATCGGGCACCCCTATGCCGGTTCCGATCCTCAAACAAGGTACCTATCTAATCGCGTCGGTTCAGTCAGCCTTGACCGACGCGGATACCGAGCGCCTCCAGGACGACCTGATGAAACAGGTCAGCAAATACCGAGCACACGGAATCATCGTGGACGTCACCGCGATCGACGTGATGGATTCGTTCGCGGCCAGATCGCTGCGTACCATCGCGCACATGACGCAGCTCCGCGGTGCCGAAACGGTCATCGTCGGACTGCAACCCGAAGTCGCGTTCGCCATGGTGCAACTCGGCCTCACCTTCGAGGGCATGCACACCGCCCTCGACTTGGAAGAGGGCTTGGCGTGGCTGAACGCCAAAACCCCGGCCCGTCGCCAGCGAGATGGTCGTGACAGTGGCCGCTGAGAACTTGGTGATCGCGGTCAAGGTGTCGGGTGACATCGTGATCGCACGTCAAGCCGGACGCGAGCTGGCGGCCAAGCTCGGATTTTCTCTGACAGATATGACCATGATCTCGACGGCGATCTCCGAGATCGCCCGCAACATCACCAGTTATGCGGGCAGCGGCGAAATACGTTTGCTGGTCGATGACCGGGAGGGTCGACAGGCACTGGTCGTCCAGGCCGAGGACCAGGGACCCGGCATCCGTGATATCGCCCGCGCACTCGACGACGGGTACTCCACCGGCCGCGGTCTCGGACTCGGCCTGCCCGGCGCGCGCCGGCTGATGGATCGGCTGACCGTCGAATCCGCACCCGGCCGCGGCACGTTGGTGGAGATGTGGAAGTGGGTACCCAACGGTGCATGAGGACGGGATCATCGACCGGATCGAGTGGGCGGTGGCCGGTCGCGCGCTGCCCGGGCAGCGGGTCTCCGGTGATCGCGGCGTCGTCCTCGATGCGGGCGACGGCTCGGTGCTCTTCGCCGTCCTGGACGGACTCGGCCACGGCGCCGCCGCCGCCGACGCCGCCGATCGCGCAGCGCAGGTGCTCTCGGAGAACCGCGCCGAACCGCTGGATGTCCTGATGGTGCTCTGCCACCGGGCAATGTCCGACACCCGCGGTGCCGCAGTCTCTTTGGCGCTGTTCGGCGCCGCCGATACGGTGCACTGGCTCGGCGTCGGCAATGTCGAATCCCGGATTCTGACCGCGGGGCCGATCGGCGTCACCATGCGCGCGACGGTCCTGCTGACCGGTGGCATCGTCGGCTATCGGCTACCCCAGAACCTACAAGCCCAGACCGTCCCGGTGCGCGCGGGCGATCTGTTGCTGATGTCCACCGACGGTATCGTCACCGAATCCGCCGACAGCGGCATTGATCTGTCCAAATCCACCGCCGAGATCACCGCCGAAATCCTGGCCAGGCATGCCAAGGACACCGACGACGCACTGGTGCTCGCGGCACGCCACCGGGGCGGGGCACTGGAGGCACCAGGGTGAACGGCGGGATAAAGTGAGCGAGCGCAGCGAGCGATCAACAGACACAGCCGCCATCGCGCTCATGCCGGAGCCGAGCGCCAGCGAGGCGCAGGCATGAGCGAGCGCAGCGAGCGATCAACAGGCGCAGCCGCCATCGCGGTCATGCCGGAGCCGAGCGCCAGCGAGGCGCAGGCATGAGCGCGGCGCTGGCCGCATTCCTCGACGCCTACGCAGACGCGCTACGGCGACACTTGACCTCACCCACGCAAGCCGGTCTGGCGGAGGGCTACGAACTCGGCCGCCGCGCCCTCGTCGAGGGCATCAGTCTGCTCGATCTCACCGAAAACCACTACCGCGTAGTGCAAGCCGCGGAATCGTCCACCGCCACTGAGGACGAGACGGCCAAACGTGCCGAGACCGCACTGGAATTCCTACTGCAGACCCTCGCGGCCCTGGATATCGCCACCCGCGGCTATATCGACGGCACCCGCCGCGCCGAGCAACAGCGCACGCGCGCGGACGATCTCGCGGGCCGCGACGCCTTCCGGACCGCACTGGTGGAGTCGCTGCAGGACGGCTTCTTCGTGGCCGACGCGCGCGGCACCATCATCGAGGTCAACTCGGCGTTCGGCGCGCTGACCGGATACGGCGCGGCCGAACTTCCGTTCCCGCTGCCGCATCCCTGGTCCAAGCCCGAGGGTCCGCGATATCCCGATCTCGGTAGCGAGGCACAGCGTTTCGTGATTCCGGTCAAACACCGCGACGGCCGCACGGTGTGGCTGGCGGTGAGCACCAGCGCGCTGGTCGAACCGGAGAAGTACGAGCAGATCTTCGTCGGCACCATCCGCGATGTCACCGCCGAACACGACGCACAGGCCCGCGATCAGGCGGCCTCCCGGCTGGCGACCGCCGTCGGCGCGGCCACCAGCGTGGTCGAGGTGCTCGCCGTCGGGCTCGACGAACTGCGGCGCACCGTGGGCGCGGCAACCGCCGTGGTGATGGTGTGGCCCAATCGCAATACCGGGCCGGAGGTGTACGTCTCGGGCAACGAGGGCGATCCGGACGGCACGGTGCTCGACGCGCGCGCCAGGACGCTGCTGGAGCGGGCGCGACGCAGGCCGCCGCGCAGCCTGTTCGCGATTCCGGAGGGCGCCGAGAGCTCCGAGGGCATCGTCGCCCCGCTCGGCGAGACCGGCGATGCGGGGCTGTGGTTGCACTTCGCCGCGCCACGCGCCATCAGCGCGGCGGACTGGACGTTGTTCTCGCTGCTCATCGGACATCTCAGTCTGGCGGTGCAGCGGGCACGCAACTTCGATCAGGCGCGCTCGACCTCACTGACGCTGCAGCGCGCCATGCTCGGTCCGATCGAACTGCCGCCGCGGTTCTCGGTGCATTACGAACCCGCGCTGCCGCCGCTGGAGATCGGCGGCGACTGGTACGACGTGGTTCCGTTGCGCGACGGCACCATTGGCGTCGTGGTCGGCGACTGTGTCGGACGTGGTCTGTCCGCCGCCGTGGTGATGGGCCAATTACGCACGGCCGCACGGGCTCTGCTGCTGCGTGGCGCGGGTCCGGCACAGCTGCTCGCGGAACTCGATACGGTCGCGGGCCGGATTCCCGGCGCGATGTGCACGACGGTGTGCGCCGCCGTGCTCGATCCGGTGCGCGGGCTGGTCCGCTACAGCAGTGCGGGACATATGCCGCCGATTCTGGCCGATGTCGGCCAGCCGGGCAGGCTGCTCGAGGGCGGCCGGGCCGTACCGCTGGCCACCTTCGATACCCCACGCCGGCCCGAGGCCACCACCGCGCTCACCCCGGGTTCGACACTGGTGCTGTTCACCGACGGCCTGGTCGAACAGCGCGGCGTCGATATCGATGACAGCTTCGCCAAGATCTCCGGGGTACTCGCGGATACGCCGGGCAAATTGCCGCGCGAGGTCGCGGACGCGGTGCTGTCCCGACTACGCCCGGCCGCCGGCTACGACGACGATGTCGCCATGGTGGTCTACCGCCAACCACCCGCGCCGCTGCGACTGGGGATTCCGGCCAACCCGGATCAGCTCTCGGCCATGCGCAAGCGGCTCAAGACCTGGCTGGCCGCCGCCGCGGTACCGCACGATCTCGCCTCGGATCTGATCGCAGCGGCGAACGAGGCCTGCACCAACAGCATCGAACACGCCTACCGCAATGGTGGGCGGGCCAACCGCGCGATGGGCTCGACGGCCGAACTCCTCGGCCGTTCCGCGAGCCCCACCGAAGCCGCCGCCGACCCCGGCCTCGTCGAACTGACCGCCGAATGCGACACCCAAAAGGTCGTCATTCTGGTCACCGACAACGGAACATGGAAACCACGCTCGGCCGATCCGGGTCCGCGCGGGCGCGGTATCGACATGATGCGCGCATTGACCGAAGAATTGGAGATAGACCACAGTGGGTCGGGCACCCGCGTCCGCATGTCGGTAACGTTGCCCGCGATCAAATCCCCCGTAGCGAACCCACTTCGCGGCACGAACCGCCAGGCTTCCGGATGAACCTCCGGCCCTGACGGTTGCTCCGACACCAGGACAACCGGCGGACCGGTCACCGCTGTCGTGACGTCCGGGGCCCCGGGGGCCGCCGAGCCGGGCGCCGAGCCGATTCCTCGCGCACCCGGTCGCGGAGGCGTTCGGGCACGAACTGGATGATCTCGCCGCGTGCGCCGATCATCAATTTCTGGAATATCGCGGTCATCTGGGCACCGACGGTCTTGAACGAGCTGCCCCGGCGCGCGGCGATGGCGGTATTCGCGAATCCCGCGGCCGCCAGCAGGGCAACCTCTTGTTCCGCCGCCGTCAGCGCTTCCCACCGTGCGGAGGCCTCGGTGCGCTCGGCCGGGACCGGTTCCCGCTCCGCGCGCATCCCATTCGACTGGACCGACGGGACCACCTGGGGGCCGGCCCTGTCCGGCGCCGATGCCGCTCTCGCCGCACTCGCCTCGGCCCTGATCCAACACGGCCGACTCACTCGCTGAGCCGTGCCCGCGGGCACCGTGGGCGCACGCCCGCGGTGCCCGCAGCTCGGTGGGTTTGCGCACTGCGAGCGCGACGAGCGGAATCCGCCAGCGCCGCAACGCCGACCGCTAGTGGCTCCCTACGGTAGGGTCTGACCTATGAACACTCCGAGGTTGCCAATTCGCCGAGATTTGTGTGTGGTGATGATGTGACCAACACTTCCGGAGACGCGTATCCTCTCGCGGACACGATGACCACCACGGTCGAGGCACAGGACGGTGCGACGGTGCTCACGGTGTCCGGCGAGGTAGATCTGGCGACCGCGCCAGCGCTGGAGAATACAATCGAGGCGATCCTCAGCAGTAAACCTGGGGTCCTGATCATCGATCTGAACGCGGTCAGCTTCCTCGCCTCAGCGGGGATGGCGACCCTGGTCGCGGCCCATCAGCGGGCCGGGGAAGCGACGACCATCGCGGTTGTCGCCGACGGCCCGGCCACTAGCCGTCAGCTCAAGATGACCAGTCTGGATCAGGTATTCGCACTGCATTCCACCCTGGCCGAGGCACTGGCCAGTTTGCGCTGACAGACCCACGATCCCGGCCGCCGCTACCAGGCGGGGCCGGGATCGTTCAGTTCAGCACAATTCGCGCAGCTGCTCGATCAACTTGACGCGCTCAGCCGAGGTCGCCGCCATCGGGTTCACATTCAGCACCGTGACGCCCGCCTCGCGGAACGCGGCGATCCGCTCCTTGACGAATCCGGCGGGGCCGACCAGCGAGATATCGCGGACCAGATCGTCCGGCACCACCTTCGCGGCCTCTTCCTTCTGGCCCGCCAGGTACAGCTCCTGGATGCGGTCTGCCTCGGCACCGTAGCCGTACTTGGTGGCCAGCGTGTGGTAGAAGTTCTTGCCCTTCGCACCCATGCCGCCGATGTAGAGCGCCAGATGCGGTTTCACGAATTCCAGTAGCGGCGTGACGTTCTCGCCGATGGCCAGCGCGGGCCCGGCGTAGACGTCGAGCTCGCCGAGGCTCGGATCACGCTTGGCCAGACCAGCATCCAGGGATTGGCCCCAGATTTCCTTGGCCTTCTCCGGTACGAAGAAGATCGGCTGCCAGCCTTCGGCGATCTCCGCGGCCAGCTCCACATTCTTCGGGCCGAGTGCGGCCAGGAGCACCGGAATGCGTTCGCGCACCGGGTGGTTGATCAGCTTGAGTGCCTTGCCCAAGCCCGTGCCCTTATCCGCGGGCAGCGGGATCTGGTAGTACTTGCCCTGATACTCCAGCCGCTCCCGACGCCACACCTTGCGGCAGATCTCCACCAGTTCCCTGGTGCGGCCGATCGGCGCGTCGTAGGGCACGCCGTGGAAGCCCTCGATCACCTGTGGGCCGGACGCGCCGAGACCGAGCACAAAGCGGCCGTCGGAGACGAAATCGAGGCCCGCGGCGGTCATCGCGGTTAGGCTGGGGGTACGGGTGTAGATCTGCAGGATGCCCGAGGCCAGCTGCAGCCGTGTCGTCTTGGCCGCCAGATACCCGAGTGCGCTCACCGCGTCGAACGAGTACGCCTCCGGCACGAACACGATGTCGAGTCCGGCCTTTTCGAGGTCGGTCACCTCGGCCGCCGCCTCTTTGAAGCCGCCCGCGTAGTTGATGCTCAATCCGATCCGCATAACACTCAACATAACCGCAGCTACGTACCGGGCGCGCACCGGCCGCCCGGGCGCGGGCGGTAGCGTATTCGCGGTAGTTCTCCACTGCCGTCGCAGGAAAACGAAAGGCCACCAGCCGTGTCGCAGCCCTCCTTCGCTGAGGCCACACTCACGCAGTACCTGACCGACCTGGCCGCAAAGGTCCCCGCGCCCGGTGGCGGCGCCGTCGCGGCACTGCACGCCGCACAGGGCGCGGCGCTGGTGGCGATGGTCGCGCGCTACACCACCCGGGCCAAGGACGCCGAGCACCGGCCGGTCGTCGACCGCATCATCGAGGCCGCCGACGCGGCCCGCGAGCGCGCGCTCGCCCTGGCCGATGCCGACGCCGCCGCGTTCACCGCCGTCGGCAACGCCTACAAGCTGCCCAAGGAGACCCCTGAGCAGACCGCGGCGCGCACCGATGCCATCACCGCCGCGTTGATCGAGGCCGCCCGGGTGCCCGCCGCCGTCGTCGACGAGGCCGATGAGGTGCTCTCGCTCGCCGCGGAACTGCTGCCGATCGGCAATCCGAATGTGGTCACCGATATCGGCGCGGCCGCCGATGCCGCCCGCGCCGCGGCCACCAGCTCGCAGCTCAATATCGAGATCAATGTCGGTTCGCTGAGCGCCGAGCACGGCGATAAGTTCGCGACGGTGTTGATCCGCATCGATGAGATCACCGCACGGGCGGATGCGCTGCACGCAGACGTACTGCACGCCGTGCGCGGCTGAGTCACTGTCACCGAACGGTCGTACTCGAGTCTGGTCGTTTGACCGATTCGATCGCGGGTATGCCGGCTCTATAGGCGAAAACTGTGGGCGTCGATGGCCGTTACAGAACCGGTACGTCGAGTTGATCATGAAGTCCTAGAATGGATTTCTGCGTCCCACACCATCGTGAAGGGGTGGCGCCATGAGGAGCGCACTCAGATATCTCTTGCTCGCGACCGTAGTCGTGGCCCTGGCCGCGTTCGGTTCCGGAGCGGCGATCGCCACAACGATTCTCAAACCCGGTGTCGACGTGGTGTCAGCAGTCACCCCGTCGGCAGGCCAGGAAGTCGGCATCGCGGCACCGGTGACCATCCGATTCGCCGACCCGGTCGCCAACCGCGAACGGGCCGAACGGCTGGTCGACATCCGCGCTACGGATTCGCTGTCGGGCACCTTCTCGTGGGCGAGCGATCGTGAACTGACTTGGGCGCCAACGAATTTCCTGCCCGCTCGGGCGCCGATCACGGTTCAGGTCGGCAACGCGCGTACGGAGTTCCGCACCAATGCGGGCGTGATCGGTGAGGCCGATATGTCGGCACACACCTTCACTCTGAGCATCGGCGGGGCGGTCGCCAGGCAGATGCCCGCGTCGATGGGTAAGCCAGGCTGGGAGACCCCGACCGGTACCTTCCCGGTGCTGGAAAAGTTCCGTTCGGTCGTCTTCGATTCCCGCACCATCGGGATTCCGCTGAGCTCGCCCGAGGGGTACGTCATCAACGGCGAGTACGCCGAACGTCTCACCTGGGGCGGCGTTTTCGTGCACTCCGCACCGTGGTCGGTGGACTCGCAGGGTAATGCCAATGTCAGCCACGGCTGCATCAACCTGGCCCCCGACGACGCCTCCTGGGTCTACGAGACGCTCGGCGTCGGCGATCCGGTCACTGTGCACTGGTAGTAAATCGTCAATATTCCATTTTCCTCCGCGACACCGCCCCTCGAGTTCGTGGGCCGCAGCAAAGCTGGCAGTATCCTGCCGGGGTTGATACAACTGCGGGACACACTTGAAGGTATGACCTGATGAAGGTGGGGCGATGGACCGACCGGATATGACCTCGCGGCCGCATACCGGGCCGCAACCGAGCGTTGACCCGCTCGTTGACCCGAGGGCATACCAAGCTCCGAACCCACCTCGCCAAGTGCCGATGCGCCGAGGTCCCGCACCCGGGGGCTCGATTCCACAAGGCCCGGTGGGCCGGTTTCCCGCCGATCACGCTCCGCTGCACCAAGATTCGGTCGAGTATGCCACCAACGGCCCGGGCCCGATCGAGCAAGCACCCACGGGCCGACCGCCGATCCGGCAAGCCCCGACGCACCCCGCCCCCACGAACCAGCCCCCGAACAGTCGCGGCCCGATCCCGCAGTCTCCCGCCGACCGGACTCCGACGCATACGGGTCCGCAGCGCCGGATTCCGATCGACCAGGCCCCGAATACCGACCACGTCCGGCACCTTCCGATCGACGAGGATTCGGCACAGACCGGGCCGATTCCTCGAATTCCGCGCGAGCAAGCCGACGTCACGAATCCGTTCCGCCGATTCTTCGGCGAGCAGACCACGACCAGCACGGGGCCACTCCGTCGAGTACCGACCGACCAAGCCCCGACCGGTACGGGCCCGCTGCGGCGAGTACCGACCGACCAGGCCACAACACAATCGGAACCGCTGCGCCGAGTTCCGATCGATACGGCACCGACGAACACAGGACCACTCGCCGCCCTGCCCAGCGACCAATCCGGACCGCTGCGCCGCGTACCGGTTGACCAAACGCCGATGGACACCGGTCCACTCCGGCGTGTACCGGTCCAGCAAGGTCCCGGCCGCCGGGGGCCCGATCAACAGGGCGCAAGGCAAGCGGCACCGAACCAGGCAGCCCCGACGCGACGGACTCCGCCCCCGCCTGTCTCGATGCACCCGGCCGCTGCCCAGCAGGATCTCTGGCAGACGCCTTCCCCGCAGGACACGCATCGCGCGCCGGCATCGCAGCCTACGAACCGACACAACCCTGCGCCGCCGCAGCGGGAGCGGGCGCTCACCTTGCCGGACCCCATTCACCACACGCCTGGCTCGCACGACCCGAACCAGCCCGCGTCCGTTGCCCAGAACCGGGGACGACAGGCCCCGCCCCAGCGAGATCCGGTGCGGCAGAACCCGATTCATGCCGGCTTCAACACAGCGGCCATTCAGCGTGACCAGAACCCTGACGCGCAGGATCATGGTCAGCACGTGCCCGACGGTGTGATGCGGCAGAACACCATTCACCCCGGCTCCATCGACGGGGACACCATCCAGCACGCCCCGGACTACCAGAGCGACTGGTCCGAATGGGTCGACGAGCAGCCGATTCCGCTCGCATTGGACTACTTCCGGCACGAGGAGGCGCTCGCGGCCATGATCGACCGGTCCGGGCGGAATCAGTCGAAGCGGCGGTGGGTGCCCGTGCTGGTCGGGTCGGTCGCAGCGGCTGGGCTGGTTGTGGTGGGGTTCGTGCAGTTACGCCCGGATCCGGGACCGGCGACGGTGGCATCGTCGAGTCCGAGTCAGGTCGCGGTGTCCGGACCGACGCCCACGGCGGAATGCCCGGCCGAGCGGGTCGGCGACAGCATTCAGGGCAATGGGGCCGGCGGTATGGATTCCGGACCGGCCATCATCTTCGCCTTCCAGTACGCGTACTACGTCACCCGGTCCGGCGAGGCGGCCCGAGAGTTCGTGTCACCCAACGCATCCGTCTCCCCCGCCGCGACGATTCAGCAGGGCATCGATGGAATACCCGTCGGCACCATGCATTGCATCAGCATCTCGCCCGGCGCGTTCGTCGGCCAGTACCTGGTGCAGGTGACCGAGCACCGACCCGATGCGCAGTTGATCACCTACAAGCCCCAGGTCGTCACGACCGCGCGTATGGGCATCAAAACGCTCATCACCGGGATCGGCGCGGCGCAGTAGTCAGGCGGGCGAATTCCAGGGCACCAGTACGATTTTCCCGCGCACGCGCCCGGATTCGCTCAGCTGATGCGCCTTGACCACCTCGGCCATCGGCAGCACCTGATCGATCTCGACGCGCAACCGCCCGTGTTCGAGCAAGTCGGCGATATCCCGCAGGTCGTTGCCGGATGGTGAAACATACAGCCGCTCGTATCGTGGATCGTCCTCGGCATCGTTGCCCTGCGCATCGATGAGGCGACCGCCCGCGCGGAGTACCGGCAGCGACCGCGAGCCGTACGCTCCGCCGACGAGATCGAAGACGAGGTCGATATCGCGCACCGCGTCGGCGAAATCGGTTGTCGTGTAATCGATCACCTCATCCGCGCCCAGCTCGCGCAGGAATTCGTGTTTGGCGGCACGAGCCGTGCCGATCACGTACGCGCCGCGATCCTTCGCGAGCTGCACCGCGAAATGCCCGACACCACCCGCGGCCGCGTGCACCAGTACGCGTTGTCCGGCAACGACTCCGGCAAGTCCCTGCCAAGCCGTCAACACCGCGGTCGGGAGCGCGGCGGCGTGGATGTGATCGATGATCGCGGGTTTGGGCGCGAGGATGTCGGCCTGTGCCACCACGTATTCCGCGTACCCACCGGAACGGCTCAGCACCATGCCGTAGACCTCGTCCCCGAGCTGGAATCGCTCGACACCCGCGCCGACCTCGTCGACGATCCCGGACACGTCGAATCCGAGGGTGAACGGCGGATCCCCCAGTTTGCGCACCAGCCCGGATCGTAGCTTCCAGTCCGCCGCGTTCATACCGGTGGCGGCGACCCGCACCACCACCTCGCCCGGCCCGGCGCTGGGCCGATCGACCTCGACGATTTCCAGGACCTCGGGACCACCGAATGTTTGTTGCGTGATTGCCAGCATGCCAATGATTCTGCGGTCACCTAGTATCCAAAGGAAAGAAGGCACTTCAATGATCCCGAGGTACCCGATGGATACCATCGTCGACTGGTCCGAGTCCGACAACCTGGTCAAGAGCTATCTGACGAACTGCCCGGCCCGCGATGTGCTCAACGTCCTCGCCGACAAATGGGTGCTATTAGTGCTCGGCGTACTGCGGGCGGCGGGCGATCCGGTCCGCTTCAACGACCTACGCCGCAGACTGGACGGCATCACACAGAAGATGCTCACCCGCACCCTGCGCAATCTCGAGCGCGACGGCCTGGTCCGCCGCGCCGTCTACCCCACCGTGCCGCCCCGAGTCGAATACTCGCTCACCGAACTGGGCGCCAGCCTCGGCGAACTGAGCCACGCGATGGGCCTGTGGTCGGTGCGCCACCACACCGAAATCATGTCCGCCCGAGCAGAATTCGATACCCGAGCCGCCACCGAGCCCCAACCCGTCTAACCCGCGGCTGGTCAGGCGACGCGGAGGAGATCGCCGCCGGAGGCGAGGGCGGCGTAGCGGCCGTCGAGGTTCATGAGCTCTCGGTGGGTTCCGCGTTCGATGATGCGGCCGTGATCGAGGACGACGATCTGATCGGCGCCGCGGATGGTGGAGAGGCGGTGCGCGATGGTGATAGTGGTGCGCCCCTCGGACAGTGCGTCGATGGCCGCTTGGACCTCTTGTTCGGTCCGGTTGTCCAGCGCGCTGGTGGCCTCGTCGAGCACCAGGATCGGCGGATTGCGCAGGATCACCCGAGCCACCGCCAACCGCTGCTTCTCACCGCCGGAGAACCGATAACCGCGCTCGCCGACCAGCGTGTCGTAGCCGTCCGGCAGACTCGCGATATGGTCGTGGATCTGCGCGGCCCGCGCCGCCGCATACAACTCCTCATCTGTGGCGTCGGGTTTGGCGAAACGCAGATTGTCCGCGACCGAAGCGTGGAACAGGTACGTCTCCTGCGACACCACGCCGACAGCAGCGGCGAGATCGGCAAAGGACAAGTCGCGCACATCGATTCCATCGATCTCGACCCGTCCCGATGTCACGTCGTAGAGCCGCGCCACCAGATACCCGAGCGTGGTCTTGCCCGAGCCGGTCTCGCCGACGATGGCCAGACTGGTCCCGGCGGGCACGGTGATGTCGATGTCTTGCAATACATCTCGGGTTCCGCCCCCATAGGTGAAGCCGACGTGGTCGAGGCGAACCCCACCCTGCACCGCCGAATCCGGAACGGGCACCGGCGCGATCGGCTCCTCGATATCCGGCTTCAGATCCAGGTACTCGAAGATCCGTCCGAACAGCGACATCGAACTCTGTACCTCCACACCGGTGTTCAGCAGTTGCACCATCGGTCGCAGCAGGCTCGTCTGCAGCGTCGTGAACGCCACCAGTGTGCCGATCGATACCAGCGGATGTCCGGCTGCCACCGTCAATCCCGCCGCCCAGTACACGACCGCAGGCATGGCAGCCATGACGATCTGAATCGTCGACTGCCGCCACCGACCGGCCATCCCCGACCGGATCTCCAGGTCGACCAGCCCGCGCGATTCCTGCGCGAAATCGTCGACCAGTGCGGGTGCGCGTCCCATCGTGCGCCCGAGCAGAATGCCGCTCACCGAGAGCGACTCCTCCACGATCGCCGACATGCCCGCCAGCTTCTGCTGCCGCTGCGCGGTGATCTTCCTGCGCTCGTCGCCGACGCGTCGACTGATCCAGACGAAGAACGGCAGCATGATCAGCGAAATCGCGGTGAGCCGCCAGTCCAACGCGAGCATCGCGATCACCGAGGCGATCACCGTGGTGAAGTTCGAAACCAGCGAGGTCGCGGTCGAAGTGACCGTCGACTGCATACCGCCGATATCGTTGGCGATGCGCGACTGCACCTCGCCGGTGCGGGTAGTAGTGAAGAACGACAACGGCATTCGCTGCAATTGCGCATACACCGCGGAACGCAGATCGTGCATGACGTCTTGCCCGACCGCTGTCGAGATATAGGTTTGCAGTACACCGAACACACTGGTCAGCACGGCGACCGTCACCATGCCCGCGGCCAGCGCGGTCAGCAAGCCGGTGCGGCCGTGCGGGAGTGCGTCGTCGAGGATGCCGCGCAACATGAACGGCGATGCCAGCGCGACCAGTGAAGACAAACCGACAAGCGCGGCGACCAGAGCCAGGCGCGCGCGATACGGATGAAACAGCCGGACGATCCGGCGAAGTTGATGTGGGGGCTGCATAGGCGCCTCCTTTCCGAGACTACGTCGTGAAACTGAGCATGACTCATAATTGTTCCCAAAACAATGAGTTATGCTCAACATTATGGACACTGCTCCCGATCCCGACCTCCCCGAGCTGTTCCTGCGCACCGCGAAACGCATCCGCCGCAACCAGGTCGCCCGCCTCGCGCCCCTCGGCATCACCCCAGGTCAGGCCCGCGCGCTTCGCATTCTGGGGCACCACGACGAGCCGCTGCGGATGGCCGCGCTCGCCGATCACCTCGGCATCGTCCCCCGCTCCGCCACCACCGTCGTCGACGCCCTCGAATCCGCGGGCCTCGCCGCCCGCACGCCGGATCCGACCAACCGGCGCTCCACCCTGGTGACACTCACCGAGGCCGGCCGAGCCGCGTTATCGCAGATGGCGGCAGCCCGCCGTCAGGCCGCCGAGGAAGTCTTCGCCACCCTCGCCCCCGAACAGCGCGAAACTCTGCGCGCCCTGCTCGCAACCCTCGATGCAGCCGCGATGAGCACATGACCGCCCGCTATCTCTCAGCAATGCGGGCCTCACGATATAGACTGTGATGCGCGCCACACACGGCAGGCTGGCGCGCTCTTGGACAGCACCGCCAGTGCGTGCCGGTGCCGCATCGGAGTCGGCGACGCGGATCGCGTGACCAACTCTTCACATCAGTGGTCTGGGGCCTGGTAGCTGGAGATATGCGATGACCCGAACAGTGAGCTCCGATATCGGAGCACTGCGGTCCACGATGGGTGGGCCGGTATTCGGTCCCGACGATGCGGGCTATGACCAGGCCCGCGCCGAGCAGGTCGGCGGTGGCGATGCGGAGCCATTCCTGATACTTGTCCCACCCATCCGCAGTCGGCGACACCCGGCGGGGCGGGGATGATCAGGCGGTGTGGGCGTTTTCGGCGGCGATGACTACGTGGCGCATGAGGAGGGCCGTGGTTACGGGGCCGATGCCGCCAGGGACGGGGCTCAGGGCGGAGGCCTTGCCGCGCACGGAGTTCGGGTCCACATCGCCGACGATTTTGCCATCGGGGGCCTCGTTGGTGCCGACGTCGATGACGGTCGCGGCTTCGCGGATGTGTTTGCCGGTGACGAGGCCGATGCGGCCCGCGGCGGCGACGACGATATCGGCGGCGGAGGTGACAGCGGGCAGGTCGGTGGTGCGGGAATGGCAGATGGTGACGGTGGCGTTTTCGGCGAGCAGGAGTTGGGCCAGCGGCTTGCCGACGATGTTGGAGCGGCCGACGACGGCGACATGCCGACCGGCAAGCGGGATTTCGTGATGCTTCAGTAGTTCGACGACCGCTTCGGAGGTGGCGGGAACGAAGCCTTCCAAGCCGGAGGCGAGCAGTCCGAGCGACAGTGGGCTGACGCCGTCGACGTCCTTGGTGGCGGCGATGGCCGAGCTGACATCGTCGAGGGCGATACCAGTGGGCAGGGGGGTCTGCAGCATGATCGCGTCGACGCCGGCGTCCGCGCTGCGGGCGGTGAGTTCGTCGCGAATCCGCTGGATGCTCGCGTCCGCACCGAGATCGATGGTGTCGCAGGCGATTCCGAGGCGTTCGGCGGCCTTGCGCAACGAGTTCACGTACCAGGCGCTGGCCGGATCGTCATTGGCCACGATCAGGGCCAGGCGCGGCGCGGTTCCGCTCGCGGTGAGCGCGGCGGCGCGCTCCTTGGTGTCGGCGTTGATGGCGGCGGCGAGTTCCTTGCCGGACAGCGAAACGGTATCCACGTTGTCACACCTTATCGGCAGGGCCGTGCGGCCGGTTCGAGCGGTCACCTCCCGCGCCGCCCGGTTTGCCCCGATAGCGGAAGTGCCATCTGGCAATTACCAAGTTATGACCTCTACCAGTCGTATTGTGATGGTTGCTTGCCCATGGCTAACTGCTAGCTGACATACCGAGAACCCGTTTTCATGCGTGGAAAGGTGTCGACTGTAGTGAAGATCCCGAGGCATTGGAAACTCCTGCTGGCGACCTGGGTCACGGCCGCAGCGATCACCGGACTATCCGACGCGCCCGCGATGGCGGGCCCGGACACGAACGCCCTCTACAACTCCGCCCAGCGCGCCTTCACCGACGGCGACGACGCCGCCGGACGCGCCGAACTCCGACAACTGATCGCCGCCGATCCGGCCGACGCCGAGGCCCTCTCACTGCAGGCGATCTGGTCGCATTACGCCGGTGACCTGCCCGCATTCGCCGATTCGCTGGCCCGCCTGACCGCCGTCGATCCGGAGCTGGCACAAGGCACCAACAATGTGCTCGGCGCGATCGGCGCCGCCGTCGGCACCCTGCCGAACCCCCTGCCCGCGATCGTCGGCCCGCAAACCGGGATCGTGGTGCTGGGATACGGTCTGCTTCCGGATGGTTCGCTGCGCCCCGAGCTGGTCAACCGGCTGACCGCGGCCTGGCTGCAGGCGGTCGCCTCTCCGCTCTCGCCGATCATCGTCACCGGCGGCAACCCACAGAACGGGATCACCGAAGCCGAGGCCATGCGCGCCTGGCTGGTCGGCAAGGGGCTGCCCGCCTCCCGGATCAATGTCGAGAGCCGGGCCGGATCAACGGTGCAGAACGCGCTGTTCAGCACCAAGATGCTGCGTGATGTGGGCGCGAGCAGCGCGGTCGTGGTGACCTCACCCAACCACATCCGCCGCGCGGTCGCCGATTTCATCGTCGCGGGCACTCAGGTGGTCGGCGCGACCACCTCGCTGGAGCAGCTGGTTTCGCAGTTGCCGCCGCCCGCCAAGCAGTCGCAGCGCGGCATCTACCTCGACGCGACGCGCACCTTCCAGCTCGCCACCTCCCGCTGAGTTCCGATCCGCACCCGCTCGCCTGGTACGACCGGCGAGCGGGTGCGGATATGAGCCCCCATCCGAAAACGGTTGGCTCATTCCCGCACGCACCCGGCAGGATGGGCCCGGTGACGGCAACGGGAAATACCGACGTGGTCGCGCGACTACGCGCGGCGGGCTGTGTCTTCGCCGAGGACGAGGCGCGACTGCTCACCGCCGCCGCCGCGGAGACCGGTGCCGACCTGGCCGAACTCGTCGCCCAACGGGTATCGGGCACACCGCTCGAACACCTGCTCGGCTGGGCTGAATTCCACGGCCTCCGGATCGCCGTCACGGCGGGCGTCTTCGTCCCGCGCCAGCGCACCGCCTTCCTCGTCGACGAAGCCGCCGACTTGGCCCGCGCCCTGCCCAGTAAGCACCCCGTCGTCGTCGATATGTGCTGCGGCTCAGGCGCATTGGGCCTCGCTCTGGCGACGATCCTCGCATCCGAGGGCCACCGGATCACCCTCGCTGCCGCCGATATCGAACCGGCCGCGGTCGAGTGCGCGCGCCGCAATCTCACCCCGATCGGCGCGGCCGTCTACGAGGGCGACTTGTTCGACCCGCTACCCGACGAACTGCGCGGCCGCATCGACATTCTGCTGGCGAACACCCCGTACGTCCCGTCCGAGATGATCGCCCACATGCCGCCGGAGGCACGCGATCACGAGCCGCGCACCGCACTCGACGGCGGACCCGACGGCCTGGATATCTTCCGCCGCGTCGTCGACGCCGCCCGGACCTGGCTCGCGCCGGGCGGTCATCTGCTGGTCGAATCCAGTGCGGCCCAGACCCCGCAGGCGATCACCGTCTTGACCGAATACGGCTTCGCGGGCCGCATCGCCGAATCGGACGAACTCTACGCGACCGTCGTCATCGGCACCAAGCCCGCCATGTGACACGCGTGACCACCGTGCGATCGCGACTATTTCTTGCGCCCGGTGAACTCGTCCATCGAGTGGTACACACCAACCGAATTCAGGAACAGATCGCGCAGCTTGATCGGCAGCAGCCCCGAGATCGCCTTGTTCAGCCGCGACGTCCACGGCAGGATCACCAGCGGATTACCGGATTTCATTTCCCGCCACGAGGAATCGACGACCGCGTCCTGCTCCAGAATCGGCGTGAACAGGAAACCCTTTGCGCCGTCGAACATTCCGGTGTTGATGTAGGTCGGACAGACCGTGGTGATCTTCACGTGCTCGTGGCCCGCCTGCTCCAACTCGATGCGCACCGAATCCGACCAACCCAGCGCCGCCCACTTCGAGGCCGCGTAAACGCTCATGCGCGGATTGGAAACCAAGCCCGCCGAGGAGGCGATGGTCATAACGCGCGCCTGGCCCGTACCGTTCACCATCGCGGGCAGGAATTCCAGCGTAATATACATCGGTGCAAGAGAATTGATCGCCATCGTCTTATCGATATCGGCGCGATCGGTCGTCTCCCAGAAGTAACTGTTGCCGCGCACGATGCCCGCATTGTTGACCAGGATATCGATATCGCCGACCTCGGCGCGCACCGCCGCAGCGGCCTCGGAAATGGAGTCCCGCGAGGCCACGTCGACCACGTAGTGGTGAACAGCGCTGCCTCGCCCGGACAACTCGACCGCCGTCTCTTTGAGCCCGGATTCGTTGATATCCCACAACACCACCGCGGCCGCACCCTCGCGCACCGCCCGCTCGGCGAACAGCTTGCCCAGGCCCTGCGCGGCACCCGTGACCAGGACGTTCTTCTGCGCTACCGTATCCAATTTCATCCGTCCCTATTCCGTGTTCGTCTCGGCCCGCATGAAATCACTTCTGGCACAACGTCTTCATGACCCCGAAGTAGAACGTCATCGTCTTCGCCCATAGCTCCTCGGACATCCCGGGCAGCGGCGCGATCGGCAGCATGCGCTGCACGGCGATCGTCTGGGTATCGATGTACTTCAACAATCCTTCGGGTCCGTGCCTGCGCCCGGTACCGGAAATTCCAAGTCCACCGGAAGGCGCATCCGCACTCCCCCAGGCCGCGATGAAGCCCTCGTTCACATTCACCGAACCCGCATTGATACGCGCGGCCACCTGACGACCTCGATCGACATCCTTGGTCCAGACGCTCGCATTGAGACCATAAGCGGTGTCATTCGCCTGCTCGATCGCTTCGTCGTCACTGCCTACCTGGTAAATCGAGACCACCGGCCCGAACGTCTCCTCGCGGTACACCGTCATACCGGGCCGCACACCGGCCAGTACGGTCGGCTCGTAGAAGAACGGCCCGAGATCGGGCCGGGCCTTACCGCCCGCCAAGACCTGCGCGCCCTTGGCGACCGCGTCATCGACATGCGCACTGACGGTGTCCAATTGACGCTGGAACGTCAACGAGCCCATATCACTGGTGAAATCGAGCCCACCACCCAACTCGATCGCCCGCACCTGCTCGACGAATTCGCCGACGAACTGGTCATAGACCTTGTCGTGCACATAGATTCGCTCCATCGACTCGCACAGCTGCCCCGCCGAAGCGAAGCAGGCCCGGATCGCGATCCTGGCCGCCCGGGACACATCGGCGTCGGCGAGCACCAGCAGCGGATTCTTGCCGCCGAGCTCGAGCGAGTAGCCGATGAGCCGTTCCCCGGCCTGCTGCGCGATGGTCCGCCCGGTCGCACTCGACCCCGTGTAATCGACGTAGTCGGCGCGCGCGATCACCGCACCGCCGATCACCGAGCCACGGCCGAGCACCGCCTGCCACAGTCCGCGCGGCAGCCCGGCGCGCTCGGCGGCGTCGATCGCCCACAGCGCGGTGAGCGCGGTCTGGTTATCCGGCCGCGCGACCACCGCATTGCCCGCCACCAGTGCGGGCAGCGCATCGGAGGCGGCCAGCGCGAGCGGGTAGTTCCACGGCGAGATCACCGCGACCACGCCCTTCGGCCGATGCCGCACCTCAACCTGCGTCAATACCGGCAACACACCCCGCGGCTTGCGCGTGGCCAACAGTTTCTCCGCCACCGACGCGTAGTACCTGGCGTTGACCGCCACATCCCCGACCTCGTCGAAGGCATGTGCGCGCGACTTACCGGTCTCGATCTGCACGATATCGAGAATCACGTCCTGCTCAGCGAGCACGATGTCGTGGAATTTGCGCAGTACCGCGACCCGCTCGCGGACCGAGCGCCCGGCCCACTCCCGCTGCGCGGTGCGCGCGGCGGCGAAGGCGGTCTCGATATCGGCCGTCGAGGACTGTGGCAGATCGGCGATCTTGTGTCCGGTCGCCGGCGCGAACACCTCGACCGAGGGCGCGCCGCCCGCGATCGCGCGGTCGAGCAGGGGCTGGACCAGGGACGCGGGCAGGGCGGTCGGTTCGGCCAGCTGGCGGGCGGTCGTCATTGTCGGCCCTCTCATGGGTCGCGGATTATTTCCTGAACACTAGTGTTAGATTAATACCCGTGCGACACCTCATGTCAAGCTGTCCGGTGTGGGATACAGACCTGACGGGCTTCGATTTGTGAGGCATCACCATGTCCACTGAAACGTCCCCGGCGAACGGCCCGGCCCGGCGCGGCCGCCCACCGCAGACCCAGGAGCAGGCCGAGGAGGTCCGCGCCCGCATCGTGCTCGCCACCGCCGCGGTATTCACCCGCACCGGGTCGCGCGGCCTCAGCGTCGCGCAGATCATCGAACAGGCCGGGCTGGCCAGACCCACCTTCTACCGCTACTTCGGCAATGCCATCGAACCGCTGCACCTGGTGCTGGACGCGTCGAACGACGGCCTGGTCGATGGCATCCGCACGGCACTCACCGACCCCGACGAGCCCGTCGAACTCGGCATCCGGCTCATCGACGCCTACCTCGACTGGGCCCACGGACACGGCGCGATGCTGCGCCCACTGTTCGCCGAACTACACGACCCGACCTCACCCGTATCGGCGTATCGCGAACGGGCGCTGGACGATATCCGCGCGCTGGTCCGCGAAACCTTCACCGAACTCGGCCGCGCGGTCCCGTCGCCGCTGGATCTCGATGCGGCCCTGCATGTTTGCGAGTACGTGGTCTACCGGATCTCGGCGGGCGCGGCACCGGGCAGCGAGCCCGACGCGGAAACCGTTGCCGCCGCACGGCTCACCATGATCCGCGTCCTGCTCACCACGCTCGGCAGCCGCGCCGATCTCGAGTACGCCATGACGCTGCCGGGCATCTTCCCGGCCGCGGACTGAGCCCTACAGATCCAATTCGAGTTCGCCACCGCGGGCACGAGATACACAGGTCAGCATCGCACCGTCGCGTTCGCTCGGGAGCAGCGCACGGTCCTGATGGTCGACCTCACCCGACAGCACACCGGCCCGGCACGCCCCACAGAAGCCCTGCTGGCACGAGTACGGGACGCCGGGCACCGCGCGCTTGATCGCGGCCAGCGCGGACTCATCGGCCGCGACATCCACCTCGGTCCCACTGCGGCGCAACCGAATCCGGAACGCCGCGCCATCGCGCACCGGCACCGCCGAGAACCGCTCGGTATGCAGGGAGGCGGTCGGATCGTGCAGCGACAGCACCTTGCGTGCCCCCTCCGCCAACGGCGGTGGCCCGCAGACATATACCGCCGCACCGGTAGGCGTCTGCTCGAAGATCATGCGCGGATCCGGCACCCCGTACTCGTCGTCCGGACGCACCACCACATCACCGCCGGTGAAGCGAGCCAACTCGTACAGGAAGGGCATCCGCGTCCGCGAGCGCCCGAAATACATCAAGCGCCACGGTATTCCGGCACGTTCGGCCGCGGTGACCATCGGCAGAATCGCGGTGATCCCGATGCCACCGGCCACGAAGAAGTACTCCGGCGCGGTGATGAGCGGGAACGCGTTGCGTGGTCCGCGTACCCGCAACCGGTCGCCGACGCGCAGCCCCTCGTGGATCTCCCGGGAGCCGCCGTCGCCATCGGCGATGTAGCGCACCGCGATCCGGTAGGAGCTGCGGTCATCCGGGTCACTGTTGAGCGAGTACTGCCGCTGCCGACCCGAGGGGAGGAACACATCGATATGGGCGCCCGGCGTCCACGCGGGCAGGTCCGCGCCGTCCGGATCGCACAGGGTCAGGCTGAGCACCTCGTCCGCCTCGGCCTCGATCCCCATGACCGCCAGCTCGAAGTCGTAGCCGGTGTGGCGCACCGGCTGCGCCCGCGAAAGCAGTTGCGCCGATTTCCCTTCCGTGAAAACCCGCTTGTAGGTGTCCACCGCCGACGCGATCATCCGCAGCCCGGCTCCCGGCCGGAACTGCTCCACCGCGGTCATGCGTTCGTCCGTGCTGCGGGCGACTGCGCGAGGTAGCGCAACGCGTTGTCGATCGGACCGAGCTGGGAGGGATGGAATCCCGGCCGCAGGTATCGCGGAATCTCGGTGAAGAAGGTGGTGAAGTTCGGCACCACACCGCGCAGCGATGCGCTGGCCAGCTGTAGCGGCCACCAGCGGCCTTTGTTCGGCGACGGGTCGCGATGGAAGAGGTAGCCACCCGAAATCACGAACAGCACAAGCAATCCCGAGCTCGCGATCAGCGCTTGGCGCGCCTTGCGCGCATAGCCGCCGTCGAGATACATGTACGCGTCGTAGACCACGCTGCGATGCTCGACCTCCTCCGCGCCGTGCCAACGAATGAGATCCAGCATCGCCGGATGCATCTGCTTGGCCTCCAGCTTGTCGTTGGTGAGCAGCCATTCGCCGATGACGGCGGTGTAGTGCTCCATCCCGGCGAACAGGGCCAATCGTTCGCACAACCATTCGTGCTTGGCCCGCCCGGCCAAACCGTGGTCGCCGAGCACCCGATCGATCAACCAGGCGACGCGATCCACCATCGGGCCGACCTCGAGTCCGAGCCGCTGCAACTGGCGGCGCGCCAGCTCGTGTGAGCCGGCGTGCATCGTCTCCTGGCCGATGAACCCGCGGACCTCCTCGCGCAGTCGCTCATCGTCGATCAGCGGGAGCGCCTCGGCCAGCGCCTGCGCCATGGCCCGCTCCCCTTCGGGTAGCACCAGATGCATCACATTGATGATGTGGGTGGCCATGACCTCGCCGGGGATGTAGTGCATCGGCACCGTATCGAAGTCGAAGTTGACGTCCCGCGCGTTGATGGCATGTGCCTGGTCGGCGTAAGCAGTACCCATCTCATGGTCCTCACGTCTGGTGCCCTGGAGTCAATGTATTGCCGACATCAAATGCTGTCAACATCACATGATGTCAACTTTCCCCCTATGGGAGGATCGAGCCATGAACGACGCCGTTTCCGATGGATCGATACCGGGCATGCGCCGCTGGCGCGGCACGCCGCCCGCCGACCGAATCGCCGCGCGCCGCGAACAGCTCGTCGAGGCCGCCATCGAGCTGATGGCCACCATCGGGTCCTCCGAGATCTCCATGCGCGGGGTCTGCCGGCAGGCCGGACTCACCGAGCGCTACTTCTACGAGAGCTTCGAGAACCTCGACAAACTGCTGACAGCGGCGCTGGAGACGGTCGTCCTCGGCGCACAGGAACGGCTGCTCGGTGCGCTGGCTACCGCACCGCCCGAACCCGAAAAACTATTCCGGCATGCCATATCGGCATTCACGGACTATCTGCTGGAGGATCAGCGGCGCGGCCAGATCATGTTCGTCGAATCGCAGGCCACGCGCGTACTCGGCGAACGCGGCAACGAACTCATCGAACTGTTCACCAGCCCGATCGCGCTGGTGATCGGACCGGGCGCAGACGGTCAGCCCGCGCCGGACCAGTTCGACAATTCCCTCAACTCGAACGCCATCTTCGGTGCGATGGCGTACATGTACCGGCCGTGGCTGAACGGGACCATCGGTATCCCTCGGGAGCGGTTCGACGACCACGCGACCATCGTGCTGCGCAATATCGCGGGCGCGCGGTCGTCCCAGAACTGACCCGGCTAACCCTTGGTCGACACCGGATCGCGATGGCGCGCTCGTTCGAACGTCATCGCGCTGTCGGTGATCCTCCCGTGACGCAGGCTGATCACGTCGCGCAGGTAGTTCATGCGTAGGCGCCAGGGTGCTTTGGTGCCCTGGATCGGGAATTGGCTCGCGGCGCGCTGGACATAACCGGGATTGAAGTTCAGGAACAGCGACGTCGCGCCAACCGACGGATCACGCACCGGTGTACAGCGGGCATAGTCGCCGCCGTACATGCGACGTAGTAGTCGAACCACGTACTCGCACACCAAGTCCGCCTTCAGCGTCCATGAGGCGTTGGTGTAGCCGATGATGTAGGCAAAGTTCGGTACATCGGACAGCATCATCGCCTTGTAGGCCATGTGCTCGGCGAGCCGCACCGGCCGGCCGTCGACCGATAGTTCGACGCCGCCGAAGGCCAGCAGGTTCAATCCCGTCGCGGTGATGATGATGTCGGCGTCGATGCTCGCGCCGGAGACCAGCCGCAAACCGGTCTCGGTGAACGTCTCGACCCGATCGGTGACCACGTCCAACTCACCCTTGCGGATCGCGCGGAAGAAATCTCCGTTGGGCGCCAGGCACAGTCGCTGATCCCAGGGGTTGTAGGTCGGGGTGAAGTGGGTGTCGATATCGTAGCCCTCGGGCAGCCAGCGCTGCTGCCAGCCGCGGATCCGCTTGCGCATGAACTCCGGATACCGTTGGCTCAGTTGGTATATCGCCGTGGACAGCGCCACATTCTTCGCCCTGGCGACCGCGTAGGCGGCGCGGCCGGGCAGGAATTTGCGCACCTTGATGGCGAGATCGTCACGGGCGGGCGCGGAGATGATGTAGCTCGGTGAGCGCTGCAACATCGTGACGTGCGCGCCCTGCTCCGTCAGCGCAGGGCCGAGCGTCACGGCGGTCGCGCCGCTACCGATCAGCACCACGCGCTTGCCCGCGACATCCAGCTCACTCGGCCAGTGCTGCGGGTGGATGATCGGCCCCGAGAAACGCTCGGTGCCCGCGAAATCCGGGGTGTAGCCCTCGTCGTAGCGGTAGTAACCCGAACAGCAGAACAGGAATCCGGCTGTGAGCGTTACGGTTTCGCCGGTATCGGTCCGTTCCGCCCGCACGGTCCACACATTCTCCCGCGACGACCATTCGGCGGCGACCACCCGATGGTGAAATCGGATGCGCCGGTCGATTCCGGCCTCGGTAGCAGTGGCGCGCACATAGTCGAGGATATCGTCGCCGTCCGCGATCACCTTCTCACCCAGCCACGGACGGAACCGGTAACTGAAGGTGTACATATCGGAATCGGACCGAATTCCCGGATAGCGGAACAGATCCCAGGTGCCGCCGATCGCGTCGCGGCTCTCCAGAATTGTGTAGCTCCGGCGCGGAAAGGCCCGCCCCAGGTGATACGCCGCACCTATCCCGGACAGTCCGGCACCGACGATGAGCACATCGACGTGCTCGTCAGCGATCGTCATGGATCTCGTCCTTCGGTATTCGGCGGTTGCGGCGCGACGCCGATCGCATCGACGTCCCCACCAGCCTATCGGTTGACCTGTTGTCTTCGGAAACAACACCCTCGATACCAACCTTGGACGGGCGACCAAATACCGACTGGCACCCGAGTGCGCCACGTGCAGTGAACTCACTCACATCAATCGGACATCGCCGCAGCGTAGGGCCGAAAGCGCAACTGTCCCAGAAGGATTCGGGCAAACTGGACATACCTATTTCCAGTTACCGTCGGGTAGCGTTCCGTCGCACCGAAGATCAGAGACGATCCGTAACCGTATTCATCAACGATTTCCAGGAGCGCAAGTGTCGCATTCTCGGTTCGAATCCATCGGCGCGTATCTCCCCTCGAATATCGTCTCTACCAAGGAGCTCGTCTCCCGGCTGGTCGCGCCGCCGTCGTTCGATCTCGAACGCATCACGGGCATCAAGGAACGTCGTGTGCACGACACCGGGCCGGATAGTTACGAGGACTCCTTCGCCCTGGCGATCAAGGCCGCCGAGGACTGTCTGTCCAGGTCAAAGTATGCGGCCGCGGATCTCGACGTGATCATATCCAGCTCCATCACACGCAGCAGGAACGGCACCCGCATGTACATGGAGCCGTCGTTCGCATCGTCGATCGGCAAAAATCTCGGTGCCGACAAGGCCATTACTTTCGATATCTCCAATGCCTGCGCCGGAATGCTGAACGGTACTTATATTCTCGATCGGATGATCCGATCCGGCACCGTGCGAAATGGCATGGTGGTGAGCGGCGAGGCCATTACTCCCATCGCCGATACCGCGGTGAACGAGATTTCCGAGAAATACGATCCGCAATTCGCATCGCTGTCGGTGGGCGATTCGGGTTGTGCGATCGTGCTCGATCAGGCGGTCGACGATGCCGACAAGATCCACTACATCGAGTTGATGACCGCCGCGGCCCATTCCGAGCTATGCCTCGGCATGCCCAGCGATAAATCCCAGGGCATCGCGCTCTACACCGATAACCGCAAGATGCACAACGAGGATCGGTTTCTGCTGTGGACCGACACCCAACGCAACTATCTGGAGGCGCGGGGCACGAGCTTCGCCGACGAGAAGTTCGACTACATCATCCACCATCAGTTCGGCGCGGCCGCGATCCCGTGGTTGAACGCGATCGGCGAGCGCGAGTTCGGCGTGCCGATGCCACCGGATCTGCGGGTCATCGAGAAGTACGGAAATACCTCCACCACTTCACATTTCATCGTGCTACACGATCAACTCAGCGAGCAGAGCCTGCCGTCCGGAGCCAAGCTGCTGATGATCCCGGCGGCCTCCGGCGTCGTGACCGGCTTCCTGTCCACCACCATCTCCTCCCTGAAGGTCTGAGGTCAGCCATGGGCGTGCGTATCACAGCCACCGGAACCAGCCGCGCGAAAGACACCCACAGCATCGTCGAGCACAGCGGTCGCGCCGCACTACAGAGCCTGCAGCGCGCCGGTGTGCGTCCCGACCAGGTCGGGGTGTTCATCAATGCCGGGGTGTTCCGTGACTCCAATACCGTCGAACCGGCCGTATCCGCGCTGATCCAGAAGGCGGCGGGTATCGGACTCGAGTACGGCAGGGACGATCCGCGGACCTTCTCCTTCGATCTGATGAACGGCGCGGTCGGGGTGCTGAACGCGGTCCAGGTGGCCGCCTCCATTCTGGAGACCGGCAGCGCCGAGCATGTGCTCATCGTCTCCGGGGACACCCACCCGTCGCTCACCCGCTCGGCGGCCGACGACGAATTCCCTTACGCCACTTCGGGAGCCGCGCTATTGCTGGAGCGCACCGACGAACCCGTCGGGTTCGGCCGGGTGCACGTCGCCAATGGTGCCGGTGCACCAGGCGTGGAGTCCTATGTCGACACCGCGACCATGGGCACGGTCGGACGGGGCCTGATGACGGTGGTCCAGGAGCCGGGCTTCGAGGACACGCTGCATACGGTGGCCGCCGAAACCGCGCGAGCCGCACTCGCCGATGCCGGGCACACCGACCTGGCGAGTACTGTCCTCATCGCCTCGACCCCGAGCGCCCAATTCCCGGTCCGCCTCGCGGAAACCCTTGGTATCGCGGCGGATTCGGTGCGCACCGCCGATCTGTCCGAGGGCGACCCACATACCGCCGTACTGCCGCTGGCCTACGACCGGGCGGTCGCCGAGGATTCCTTCGCGGCGCATACACACGTGCTGTTCGTGGCGGCGGGCGCGGGACCATCGGCCGCGGCCGCGCTCTACCGGTTGCCGGTGCTCGCGGGGACGCCCGCGTGACGACCTCGACCTATTGGCAACCCATCGACCGGTTCCGCGCGTTCGCGCGCGCGGAACCGGATCGTGCGGCGGTGATCTTCCCGGCGGGGCGCAATCCCGACGGCCTGCCGAGCTACCGCACGATCACCTACCGCGAGCTCGACCAGTGGTCCGACGCCATCGCCGAGCGGCTCGCCGCGGCGCGTGTCGGGAACGGGACGCGGACCATCGTGCTGGTGCTGCCCAGCCCGGAGCTGTACGCGGTGATGTTCGGGCTGTTGAAGATCGGCGCGGTACCCGTGGTCATCGACCCCGGCATGGGTGTGCGAAAGATGTTGCGCTGCTTGCGGGCCGTAGATGCCGAAGCGTTCATCGGGATACCGCAGGCGCAGGCGTTGCGAGTGTTGTTCCGGCGCGGCTTCCGTAGGATCCGCACCGCCGTCACGGTCGGCAGGCGCTGGTTCTGGGGCGGTGCGACGCTGCGGGATTGGGGTACCAGCCCGGCCGCGGCCGCGCCGGTTCGCAAGCCCGCCGCGGACAGTGACCTGCTGCTGATCGGATTCACCACGGGCAGTACCGGTCCGGCCAAGGCGGTCGAGATGACCCACGGCAATCTCGCGGCGATGGTCGAACAGGTCCACGCGGCTCGGGGGCACATCGCGCCGGACACCTCGCTGATCACCCTGCCGCTGGTGGGCATTCTCGATCTGCTGCTCGGCGCGCGGTGTGTGCTGCCGCCGTTGATTCCGAGTCGGGTCGGTTCGACCGATCCGGCGCACGTCGTGGACGCGATCGACCGGTTCGGCGTGCGCACCATGTTCGCCTCGCCCGCCGTGCTGATTCCGTTACTGCACCACCTCGAGCAGCATCCGAAGGAGCTCGAGACGTTGGACAGCATCTACTCCGGCGGCGCACCGGTCCCCGACTGGTGTATCGCCGGGCTGCGCGCTGTACTGCGGGAGGATGCCCAGGTCTACGCCGGATACGGCTCGACCGAGGCGCTGCCGATGTCGACGATCGAATCGCGGGAACTGTTCGACGGTTTGGTCGCGCGCACCCATCGCGGCGCAGGTACGTGCATCGGGCGGCCCGCGGATCGGGTGCGGGCCAGGATCGTCGCCATCACCGACGATCCGATCCCGACCTGGCAGCGGGTCGAGGCGATCGCGGGCGAACTCGAAAAGTCGCGCGGTATCGGCGAACTCGTCGTATCCGGGCCGAATGTCAGTTCCCGCTACTTCTGGCCGAAGCAGGCCAACGCGCAGGGCAAGATCGTCGACGGTGCGGTGATCTGGCATCGCACCGGGGATCTGGCCTGGATCGATGAGCGGGGGCGGATCTGGTTCTGCGGGCGCAAGAGTCAGCGAGTGGTCACCGCTGATGGACCCATGTTCACCGTTCAGGTCGAGCAGATCTTCAATACCGTTGCGGGCATTGCCCGGACGGCTCTGGTCGGCGTCGGTGAGCGCGGTACGCAGCGGCCGGTGCTGTGTGTGGAGTTGGCCGCCGGCGCGGATGCCGTGACCGTCGAATCGGCGCTGCGGGCCCGTGCGGCCGAGTCGGAGCTGACCCGGGCGATCACCGATTTCCCGGTGCACCCGAAGTTTCCGGTGGATATCCGGCACAACGCCAAGATCGGCCGGGAGCAGCTCTCGATCTGGGCGAGCAAGCAGCTCGAGGCGATGCGATGAAACCGACTGTACTGCGGGCGGTTCCAATACTGGGCTGGCTGTATCTGGCCGGAGGCATTGCGGCTGCCGCGACGGATCGGGTGCCGCAAAGCCGAGTGTTGCGCGGCATCTGGTGGATCGACGCATTCCTGAGCTTCGTGGTACATGCGGCCCAGATCCCGACCGCCTTGCGGACCGCCGAGGGGTCGGGCCGCAGTTCGGTCGAAACCGCCGTGCTGACCCAGATTTTCGGGATGACGTGGTGGCGGACACAACCCGAGCGCGGCACATCCGTGGAACAGGAGAATCGGCAGTGAAGGTGCTGGTGACCGGCGCATCCGGTTTTCTCGGCGGAGCGCTCGTGCGGCGGCTGGTTCGCGACGGCGAACACGATGTGTCGATCCTGGTGCGCCGCACCAGCAGGCTGGCCGATCTCGGTGCCGCCGTCGATCGCGTCGAGGTGGTCTACGGCGACCTGGCCGACCAGCAATCGCTGATTCGGGCTACCCGGGGCATCGACATCGTATTCCACAGTGCCGCGCGGGTCGACGAGCGCGGCACCCGCGAGCAATTCTGGGACGAGAACGTTCGGGCCACCGAGCGGCTGCTGGAATCCGCGCGGTGTGGCGGCGCTTCGCGTTTCGTGTTCATCTCCAGCCCCAGCGCGTTGATGGACTACGACGGCGGCGACCAACTCGATATCGACGAGTCGGTACCGTATCCGCGCCGATACCTGAACCTGTACTCCCACACGAAGGCGGCGGCCGAGCGCGCGGTACTCGCCGCGAACGCACCGGGATTCACCACCTGCGCGCTGCGTCCGCGCGCAATCTGGGGTGCGGGTGATCGGTCCGGCCCGATTGTGCGGCTGCTGGGCCGGAATGCGGCGGGCAAGCTGCCGGATCTGTCGTTCGGCCGGGATGTGTTGGCGTCGCTGTGCCATGTCGACAACATCGTCGAGGCGTGCGTCAAGGCGATCGGCTCGGATGTGCTGGGCGGCAAGGCGTATTTCATCGCCGATGCCGAACAAACCAATGTGTGGCAGTTCCTCGGCGCGGTGGCGACCGATCTCGGCTATCGGCGCCCGACCAGGCAGCCGAATCCGCGTGCGGTCAACGCCGTAGTGCGCGTGATCGAGGCGGTGTGGCGGGTGCCCGCCATCGCGACCCGGTGGTCACCGCCGCTGTCACGCTATGTGGTGGCACTGCTGACGCGCAGCGCGACCTACGACACGCGCGCCGCGGCTCGGGATTTCGGCTACCGACCAGTCGTCGATCGCGACACCGGCCTCGCGGCATTCAAGGAATGGCTCGAAACACAGGGCGGCATCGTGGAACTCACCAGAACATTGCGATGACTCGGAGGCAATCATGAGCAACGACACCGTCTTTCGCCGCCGGATCTCACCCACGGAGCGCCTGTACTTCTCGACGCGCGACCTGGCTCCGCCATTTCTGATGCAACTCGTGGTGCACGGCAACGGCGGCCTCGATCCGGCCGAATTGCGGCGAGCCGTGACGGTCGCCTCGGCGGCGAATCCAGGTTCCCGGCTGGTCCGCGACGGTGACGACTGGGTCGACAGCGGCACGGCGGCGGCCGTGCGGGTGGTGGCCGGTGCGTCGCTGAATTACCCAGCGCTGGAAGATGATCCGATCCTCAACAGCCCCATCGGCCCGACACCGGAGCGGACCTGCGAGGTGCTGCTGCTGACCGGCGATCCGGTCACCATCGTGTTCCGCGTCTTCCACGGCGTGATGGACGGCATGGGCGTGCGCATGTGGGTGAGCGATATCTTCCGGGTGCTGCAGGGCCAGGAACCGCTCGGAGCCGCCGATCCCATCGCGGACGCCGATATCGTCGCGCGGATCGGTGCACCGGGCAAACCGACCCTCGTACTTCCGGTGTACCCGTCGGCGGCCGGGTGCGGACGGCAGGATCGCGCGGCCTCGCACTGGCTGCTGCGGAATCGGACCATTCCGGTGACCGGCAAGGGCACGGTCGCCCGGGTGGCCGCCATCCTGGCGGCTCAGGCCGAGACCAAGTGCCGCATCATGATTCCGGTCGACCTGCGGCGGCACGCACCGGAGATCCGCACTACCGCGAATCTCGCGCTGCCGCTATTCATCGATATGCGGCCGGGCGATGATTGGCGGGGCATCAACGCGGACAAGCGCAGCGGTCTGCAGGCGAACCGCGAGCTGAATCAGCTGGACAACGGCGGGCTGGCGAAACTTCCGCCGTTCGTCGTGCGCGGAATTCTGCGTGCCGCCAACTGGCTCGGGGCGCGGCTGGACCTCAATATCGTGTCGGCCACCGTTTCCTATATGGGCAGGTTCGAGCTGGACGAGGTCAGCGCGCCGGGTTTCACCGCTACCGCGGTGCGGGGGCTGCCCCAGCACACCGGCATCATGCCGCTGCTGTTCGGCATCGTCGAATATGACGGGCAGACCGATATCACGGTGTCGTGCCGCAATGGCGAAGGTGTCGAAGCGCGGTTGGAGTCGCTGCTGGATCGTATCGCCAGCACGCTCGAACACGATCTGTCGAACGCGACGCTATGACGACCTGGGCACGTTTCGTCACCGCACGGCCGCGTTCAGTGCTGACCGCTGTCATCGGCGTCGTTCTGCTACTCGGACTGCTCGGCATGGGCACCGCCGACGAGATCAGCGCCGGTGGATTCAGCGATCCGCACAGCGAATCGATGATGGTCGATCAGCTCGTCCGCGCGCATTTCGGGCCGCAGAACCCGGATGTCGTCGCGCTGTATACGGTGCCGGATGAGCAGACGCTCGACGATATCGGCCCGCGCGTGCAGCAGGCGCTCGAACGCATCGATCCGAAGCTGCTGGCGCGCCCGATCCAGACCTATTGGAACAGCGTGCCGCCGCGCAAGGGCTTCCTGCGCTCCTCCGATAACCGGCAGGCCCTGGCCGTCGTGTTCACGGCCGGCGACGACACCGAGCGCATGCACGCCTACCCGGATATCGAAGCGGGACTGCGGGTTCCGGGAATCCACACCCAGCTGGCCGGTTACAGCGCGATCGCCAGCGAAATCAACAGCCGATCCGAGCACGATCTGGTTATCGCGGAATCGATTTCGCTGCCGCTTACGCTGCTGATCTTGGTGTTGCTGTTCGGCGGGACGGTCGCCGCCTCGCTACCGGTGGGCGTCGGCCTGCTGGCGGTGCTCGGTTCGATGGGCGCCATTCGAATGCTCACCGAATTCACCGAGGTGAGCACGTTCGCATTGAATATCGCCTCGCTGCTCGGGCTCGGAATGGCCATCGACTACGGCCTGTTCCTGGTCACTCGATTCCGTGAGGAGCTCGCCGAGGGGCGTGAGATCGCGATGGCCATCGAACGGACCTGTGCCACCGCTGGTCGCACCGTCGCATTCTCCGCGCTGCTGCTGATCTGCGCGTTCGCGGGGACGTTCGTGTACCCGCAGGCGGTGCTGCGGTCGTTGGGGTTCGGTGCGATCGCGGCGGTGGGGTTGGCCGCCGTACTGTCGCTCACGGTGCTGCCCGCGATGCTTGCGCTGTTCGGGGCGCGCATCGGGCGGACGAAGACGAAGGAACGGACCGAACGCTTTTGGGGTCGTGTGGTGGACGGGGTGTTGCGTCGGCCGGCGGCGGTCACGGTGGTCGTCGGCGCGCTCCTACTCGCCCTCGCCACACCGATTTTCGGTGTCGAGCTGGGCGATATCGATCATCGTGCGCTACCGGCGGGCAATGATATGCGCACGGCCGTCGAGGAACTCACCACGCAGTTCCCGGCCGCCAGCAGCGGTATCACCGCGGTGTTGCGCGGCGTCGACGGAACGCCACCCGATGTCGCGGCGGTCGAGACGGCTACCCGCGATATCGGATCGGTAGCCGGGGTGCGCCAGGTGTTGCAGGTCGGGCGGGACGGCGATTTCGTAGTGCTGCACGCGTTCTTGACGGCACCGGATCGCAGTGCGACGGCGACCGCGGCGGTCGAGACGATTCGCGGCCTAGATCCGCCCGCGGCGACCGAAATTCGGGTCGGCGGGGATACCGCGGTGACCGTGGACAGTGTCGATTCGATCGTGGCGCGAATGCCGTGGATGGTGCTGGTCATGGCGGCGGTGACCGTGCTGTTGCTGGTGACAGCGTTCCGCTCGATTGTGTTGGCGCTCAAGGCGGTTGCCATGGCGTTCCTCAGTCTCGCCGCCACCTTCGGGATCCTGACCTGGATCTTCGACGACGGACACCTCGCCCGGGCACTCGGCGTCAGCACGGGTCCGCTCGCGGCGGGCATGGTGGTGTTGATCGTGTCGGTGGTCTTCGGATTGTCCACCGACTATGAGGTTTTCCTGCTCTCCCGCATGGTTGAGGCACATCGAGCGGGTGCGGATACGGCTGGGGCGGTGCGTATCGGGACGGTGCGGACCGCACGCGTGATCACCGCGGCCGCGACGCTGCTCGTGCTGGTGACGGGTGCGTTCACGCTGTCGCCGCTGACGCCGATGCGATTCCTCGGTGTCGGCATGATCATCGCCCTCGTCGTGGACGCCACGCTGGTTCGGATGTTGTTGGTGCCCGCGCTGGTCGAGCTGATGGGCCGGGCGAATTGGTGGATGCCAGGGTCTGGTCGGCCGCGTCGGCGGAGCGTCACGGTCGTCGAGAAGGAGCGCGCGTCATCGGCTTCCTGAACTCGGTCGATCGGGTATGCGAGATGCCCGACGGGACGGATCTATGTTTCGATGGAACCGTCTCGTCGGCACGTGCGTCTCTATGATCAGACGGGACCAGTGGAAGGGGCGACCGCTATGGCTGTTGACAGCACGTTCGGCGGGTATATCGAGGATGCGAAGACCGGGGCGCTGAAGGTTCGGATGGAACCGCAGGCGTTCATTGATATCGACGCGGCTTGCCAGAATCTGATCGACGAGTTGACCGTCGCGCAATACGACGCCCGGGCGCTCGGTGAGAAAGAATCCTGGGGACTCGGCGAGAACAACCCCCGGCTCACCTCCGCCATCGAGCTGGTGAAGCTGTTCGGGGAGAAGGCCTTCGGCGGCCCGAACAACGCCTACGACACCATCGGCGATTACATTTCGGTCGCCACCGAGATCCAGAGTCTGTTCAAGACCATTCGTGACGCTTACGAGCAAGCCGACGCCGAGTTCGCTCGGCGGATGCGCGAGATCCGCGTATGAACAACCGATCGCGGCTACTAGTCGGTGCAACCGTATCGGCAGCGGTATTGGCTTTACTCACCGCATGCACGAGTGAGAAGGGGACGCCGACCCCGCAGACCACCTCGGCTGCCTCGACATCCGCCGTCAGCTCCTCTACCACCGGCACCGCTACCGCGTTCGATCCCTGTACTGCATTGACGCCGGAATTCCTGGCTCAGCATCAATGGGATGCCCGAGCGCCGGAACACAAGCAGACCACCACCGGTGCGTTCACCTGGAAGGGTTGCGCCTACCTCGCACAAGCGCGCTACACGTTCGGTGTCCAGACGACCAACGGAACCCTCGCCCAAGTTCGCGAAAAGTTCCCCACCGCGACCGAACTCACCATCGACGGCCGCAAGGCCCTGCGCTACGAGGCGCGCCCCGACGTCCCCGGCGGCTGCACCGTCAACCTCGACATGAAATCCGGCTCCCTCTACATCCTCGTCGACGACCCCCGCGGCCTGCACCCCCGCAAGCTCTCCCCGTGCGACAACGCGACCGAAATCGCCGAAGCCGTCGTCTCCCTCCTCCCCCAGGGCAGCTGAGGGCTGCTGCGCCGCACGATCGTCGCGCAAACCGGACGTAGCCGAAACTACCTGCGGCGCAAGAGCACTCCGCGGATGAAGGCCGCCTGGCCGGAGTGCTGGATAGCGTCGTCGACGACGCTGATAAGCCGAACCCCCAGCGTGACAGGCGGATTCCAGCGAGTGTCGACCACGCGAGGCAGATCGGCATCGGTTAGCCCGGATACGTAATCGATGGTCTGCGCGTGCACCGCGTCGTAGTAGCCCAGCAGCAAGTCGGCCGAAACCCCGCCCAGCGCGGCAACATCCGCGGCGCGGTGGGCGTAGCCGGTCGCCGCGTCATCGAAGGGCAGCTCGAACCGCTTCGCCCAACCGGCCGCCGTCCACACCTGCTCCAGCCCCGCCACGTCCGCGACGTGGTCGTCCTGTACCCGAGTCAGGTGCCAGATCAGCCACGCGATGGAATTCGCGTCCGAATCGATCCGCGCCCCCAGCTCGTCCTGCCTGAGCCCCGCAACCGCCCCGTGCACATTCTCCTGTACCCGTCCGAAGGCATCGACCAACAACTCAGCGCTCGTCATGACCCATGCAATCACACACCGTCCCGTGATATTCCCGCCGCGCCGCACAGCCCACTCTTGCTCTGCCTTCGTAGGCCCCGATAAGGCGTGAAGGGTGCCGCTCAGCCGAGGGGCAGGAGAAGGTCGGCGGATTCGAGGTCCAGCAGGGCCCTCTTCGCCGGCAGACCGCCCGCATAGCCGATCAGGGAGCCGTCGCTGCCGAGTACGCGATGGCACGGGACGAGAATCAGCAGGCGGTTGCGCGCCAGCGCACCGCCGATCTTGCGGGCGTCGGCGGGCGTGCGGCCGAGGTGCCGGGTCAGTGCACCGTAGGTGGTTGTCCGGCCATATCCGGTAATTGCTTCGAGCGCCTGCAGGACCTCGCGGTCGAATGTACTCATGCCCGACCGGTCCGTCGGGACGGTGAAGTGGCGGCGTTCGCCGGTGAGATACTCATCGATCTGGATTGCGGCGGTGTCGAGATACACATGCGCCGTAGGGTTTTCACCGACGGGACCAGCGGTCTGCGCGTCGGTGAACGCGACGCGGGTGACACCGGTCGAGTTGGCCTCGATCAGCAGCCTGCCCAGCGTCGAGCCGTACACGAGACGCGCGGTGGATGTATCCGACATGGTGTTGCTCCTATCCGTCGAGCTTTCATCAGGTAGACGCTCCGCCACGGCGAAACGTGAGATCACCACCGGGAGTGCGCTGTCCACGCGGCGTACTGCTCAGGGAGGCAGACCGCGCAGGGGCGGTAGCCGACGGCAATGGCGGTTTGCTCGTCGGCGAAGAAGACACGGTCGGGGCGATAGTGGCCACGAGCGAGGGCGCGCAGGGCGGATGGGCAGTCGAGACGACCGTAGAGTTTGCCGCGCCGATGGCCGCCGTATCGGCCCGGGGTAGGGCTCGGATAGGGGCGACCGTCGGCGTCGGTCAAGGTGTACATGCTATTCGGCGTCGTGCAGCACGAGGCCGAGGGTGTGGCGGTGGCCGCCGCGAATTCGACTGACACCGTGGCGAATCGGCGCTCGGGACCAGCCGCGACTGGACGGCGTCGGACGGTCTCTGGTCGTGAAGATCAGGGCGCGGCCCTGCTCCAGTATGGTGACGGTGGGTTTCGATTGGGCGCGCGGGCGTTGCTCGACCAGCAGGAATTCGCCGCCAGTGTGATCGATGCCGGGACGGTCCAGGCCGATGACCACCTGGAGCGGGAAGACGAGTTCCCCGTAGAGGTCGCGGTGTAGCGCATTCCAGTCACCTTCGGTGTAGCGCAACAGGATCGGGGTCGGCCTGGTTTGGCCAGCGGCGTGGCAGACGTCGAGCCAGTCCTCGAAGTCGTCGGGCCATGGCGTCGGGTCGCCGAGGCGCTCGGCCCAGGTGCGTGCGATCGGTAGCAGTTTGCGATAGAAAGCGGCGCGCAGTCGCATGATCGGTTCGGGGACCGGATCGGCGAAATAGCGGTAGGTGCCCTGGCCGAATCGGTAGCGGGACATGTCGATTGTCGACCGGAAACGGGATAGATCGGCCCACATGGCGGTGAATTCGGCGCACTCGTCGGGGTCCAGCAGCGGGCCGGTCTGGGCACAGCCGTAGGCATCGATCTCGTCGAGCAGGGCGCTCCACGATTGTGCGTCGACTCGTTCCTGTAGTGCGGCACGAGTTTTCGGCATTGTGTCTCCTTACGCCGCTTCGAGCGTGAGCAGGGCGGTCTTGGCTGCGACTCCGCCGACGTACTGGCCGATGGAACCGTCGCTGCGCACTACCCGGTGACAGGGAATCACCACCGGCAGCGGGTTGTGCGCGCACGCGGTGCCGACCGCGCGGACGGCACGCGGATTGCCCACGGCCGCGGCGACTTCGGCATAGCTCTCGCGCAACCCGTAGCCGATATCGCTCAGGTGCTCGATCACCTGGCGGCGGAATCCGACGGCCAGCCGCAGATCGAGTGGCAGGTCGAAATGTGTTCGCGCACCGGCGAAGTACTCGTCGATCTCGCGGGCCGCGGCGTCCAGGCGGGCGGGGGCGGCGAGTACGCGGGGGCTGATCCGATCGGCGAGCCCGGCCAGCACGGTGTCGTGATTTTCGTTGGGGTAGGCGACCCGGACCAGACCCGCAGGAGTGGCGGCGAGCAGCAGGGTGCCCACAGGGGTATCCAGTGTGCGGTAAGCGACGTCGAGCAGACCCGAGGCCTGCGCGTCGGCGGCCAGGCGCCGCTGTAGTTGGGTCAGGATCTCGGTGGAGTCGAGGTTCAGGCCATCGAAGAGGCCGTCCGGATCCCGGTCGATAGTGGCCATCATGTTCGATCCTTCGGGTAGAGCTTGCGCAATGTCTTCAGCCCGTCCGCGGCGGCGCGGCGGGCGGCATCGGTGGAATTGCCCAGCAACGCGGCGATTTCGGCGTGCGGCATTCCAGCCAGATAGTGGTAGGCGACCGCTTGGCGCTGTTTGGTCGGCAACGCCGCGAGTGCATCCCACAGGTCGGGGTCGTAAGCGGCCGGGTCGGCATTGCGGGCGGCGCGGTCGGGCAGGGTTTCGGCGGGAACGGGCGCGCGGGTCAGTGCGCGCCCCACATCGATCGCGCGCCGGTGCGCGATGGTGACCAGCCATGCCTCGATATTCGTCGTCGGGTCGAGGTCCGGGTAGGCCCGCAGTGCGGACAGAAAGGTCTCCGACCACGCGTCGGCCGCGTCGGTCGGACCGAGTACCGCCCGGCAGACGCGCAGCACCATCGGGCCGTACTCGGCCACCACTTCCTCGAACGGAGGCAATCTCACACTGGGTAGACGTCGAGGACGCGGAAAACGTGAGATGCCCAGGTCATCGCGATTCCTGGGTGCTGCGGGACAGGCCGCTGGCGCGCAGCACGCGGCGATCGATGGCGGCGCGAATGGATTCGTCGGTGCCGATGATGCGGACGTGGTGGCGGGCGCGGGTGATGGCCGTGTACAGCAGTTCCCTGGTGAGCAGGGTGGACTCGGGTTCGGGCAGGACGACGGAGACAGTGTCGTACTGGCTGCCCTGGCTGCGGTGGATGGTCATGGCGAAGACGGTCACCACGGCCGGAAATTGCGTCGGGTGCACCAGGTACGGTTCGCTGCCGCGTTGCAGGGCCGCACGCAGCGAGCCGTCGGGCATGCGCACGATGACACCGGTGTCGCCGTTGTAGATGCGGGCCTCGTGGTCGTTGGCAGTAACCAGCAGTGGTTGGCCCGGGTACCACGTGGCCTGGTGCGAGTCCGGGCCCGCGCCACCGGCGGCGGCCCATTCGGCGGCCATGCGGTCCCAGCGCTCGACGCCGAAGGGGCCCTGGCGGTGGGCGCACAGGAGGCGGTGGGATTCGAGGGCGGTGAGTGCGGCCGCGGCGTCGCCGTCGAGTGCGGCCGCGGTGACCTCGCGGGCCGCGCGGACCACATCGGCGCGGACCGGTGCGGTGTCGTCGGGCGTGCAGAGCGACAGTCCTTCGCCGCCGGCGCGCAACAAGGCCAGTGCGGTATCGGCGTCGCCCGCGCGGACCGCGACGGCGAGTTCGGCGATCTTGCCGCCGAATCGACGCCCGCGGGTCAGCCGGACGATGCCGCCGCGCATACGGGTGCGCTCGAGGTTCGTGAGAGCTTCCGGATTGCCGTCGGAGGCAACCGATTCCGCGCCGAGCACCTGTTCGAGGACCGGATTCGGTTCGCCGACAACAGGTCCCGCGACCAGGTCGGCGAGTACCGCGCCCGCGTCGACCGAGGCGAGCTGATCCGGATCACCGACCAGCACCACGCGGGTGTCCGGACGCAGTGCGGCCAGCAGACTGCTCATCATGGTGAGCGAGACCATGGAGGTCTCATCGACGACGATCACGTCATAGGGCAGCCGGTTGAATTCGTGATATCGGAATCGCGTCGCCCGGCCACGCTGCCAGCCGAGCAGGCGGTGCAGGGTGGCGGCGGTGAGCTCGGGCAGTCCGAGCGCGGCGGCCTGTTCGCGCACCGCCTCCTGCAGTCGCGCGGCCGCTTTGCCGGTGGGCGCGGCCATCGCGATACGCAGGGCGGGCAGCTTCGGATTGGCCTGCTGGTGTGCGTCGAGCAGGGCCAGGATGCGGGCGATGGTGTGGGTCTTGCCGGTGCCGGGACCGCCCGCCACCACGGTGGTCCAGTGCGTGGCGGCGAGTGCGGCGGCGATTCGCTGCAGGTCCAGGGCCGCGCCGATCGCGGCGTCGAAGAGCCGATCGAGTTCGCGGCGCACGATGGCCGGATCCACCTTCGGGTGGTGTCCGGAGCGTTCGGTGAGCACGCGGCGAATCGTCTGCTCCTGCTGGTAGTACCGGTCCAGGTAGAGCAGCGGGCCAGCGTCGTTGGCGGGCTCGGCGTCCACCAAACGCAGCGGCTGCAGTGGACCAGCCGGCCCGCCGCATACCAATGGGCTCACCCGCAGCGCCGCAACCACCGCATCGATATCGGGCCACGGCAAGGTCGCCGGGTCGATACCCGCACCGGCATCCCAGGTTTCGTCCGCATCGACGCCGATCTCCCGCATCCGGTGCAATTCCAGACACACCGACCCCGATCGCACCGCACGCACCGCCAGCGCCGCCGCGAACAACACCTCCTCCGAGGTCTCACGACCCATACGCCCCAACCGAAGTGCCACATGCACATCGGCGGCAGACAGCACCCCCGCCTCATTGAACATCCGAAGCAGCCCGGTCCCCCGCTGCGCCAACTGAATCGACGTCATGAACAACCGCACCCCTTGTCGTGCTCGGCACCCTTTGTATGTACCGACAAGCGCAGGGTGCGGGGATTACCGTGGCGAGGGGCCGACGCACCGGTTGCGGGGTGGGCCTCGGTGGGTCGGGTCATCGGGGTGCCTCCCCGGCGAGTAGATCGGACAGGGCGACGATCAGGGCGGCAGGTGGGTTCCAGTTGAAAACGCCACAGCCCGAGGGGGTTTCGGGGCCGATCATGCCGCGGACGAAGAGGTAGCGGGCGCCGCCGAGGTGGTGGTCGGGACGGTAGGCGGGCAGGCGCCAGCGGAGGTAGCGGTGCAGGGCCACCGCGTAGAGCAGGGCCTGGAGGGGATAGTGGGAGCGCTGCATTTCGTCGGCCATGCGGTCGCAGGTGTAGTGGTCGACGGTGAGATCGCCGGTGCCGAGGCGGTTGGTCTTGTAGTCGACGATGACGAATCGTGGTTCGGCACCGGGCTTTTCGGTGACCCGCAGGACAGCGTCGATACTGCCGGTGAGGTAGCCGCGCAGTGGGGTGTCGTCGAGGGCGGCGAGTTGGTCGGCGTAGCCGTGCAGAACGTCGTCGGCGGGGAGATGGGTGCGCAGGAGGTCCGCGATGCGGCGCAGGGTGACCACGTGCGCGCCGGGTATATCGCCACCCGCCAGCGGGAGTTCGAAGTCGAGTTCGTTGAGCTTGTCGCGGCCGGAAATATCGGCGAGGCAGCCGAATCCGAGCGGGGTGCGCAGGACCGCGAGCAGCGCGTTGCCGAGCACTACCGGATCGGCCTCGGCCATCAGGTCTTCGGTCGCCTCCCGGCAGCGGGTGTGCACCTCGGTGGCCAGATCCGGTGCGTCCGTATCGATTCGCTCGAGCACACCGTGCACGAGCGTGCCGAATTCCGCGCCGTAGGGCAGCGCGTTCATCAGCGACGGGTCCGCATCCGATGTCGCCGGCTCCGCATCGATCAAGAGCGGTGTGCCGGGCTCGTCCGACGGACCGCGCTCATCCTCGGGTTCGGCCTCGGGGATCGCCGCGTCGTGCGCGCCCGCGGTCAATGCGGAGTAGGAGGTGCGCCGCCACTGCAGATCCATCGTGCGGGCGAAATGCGCCGCGGCGAGGGCTCCGGTCGGGAGTTCGGTACGCACCCGGCGGATCTCGACCGTCTCGGCGCCGTCGATACCTTCCACCGAGATGGCTTCCGGTGCACCGGCGGCCCAGGCCGAAAGCATGGATACCGCAACGGCATCCGCTGGTACCGCTGCCTTACTCGGCACCAGGTCGCCGCCGTCCGGGCGGCCGAGGATCATCCGGTGCAGCGGTGAGTTGGCGGTGGTGATCGCGGGCGCCCACCAGGCGACGATCTGGCACATCGCGCGGGTGAGCGCGACATACAGCAGGCGCAGCTCCTCGCCCGCCTCCTCGGTCTCGCTGCGCAGCTTGCGCTCGCCGTACCCGGATGCGTCCTGTCCGCCGACGTCGAGCACGCGGTCGCCTTCGTCGGTGTGGAGGAGCAGCGTCTGCGGGTAGGGGTTCTTCGCGTTGTCCCACGCGAAAGGCAGGTACACGATGGGGAATTCGAGCCCTTTGCTGGCGTGTACGGTGGCGATCTGCACGGCGGCGGCATCACGGTCGAGGCGGCGGCTGCGGTCGGCGACCGAGCCCGAGGCGGGATCGCGCACGCGGTCGGCGAGCCAGCGGGTCAGCGCGGTCAGGCCGAGCCCCTCGGTCAACGCGACCTGGTCGAGCAGCTGCGCGATGTGCCGCAGATCGGTCAGCTCGCGTTCGCCGTTCTCGACGGAGAGCAGTCGCTGCGCCAGATTCGCTTCGGCGGAGATCTTTTCGAAGACCGCGGCGAAACCCGCGCGGGCGAAAAGGCGGGCCGCGTCACGGAGTTGGGCGCTGATCCGGCCGACCAGATCCGCACCGCCGCTATCGATTTCGACGGCGGTGACACCGAGCAAGGGTGTGCAGGCGGCCAAGCGCACGCGATCGGAGCGATGCGGCTGTTCCAGGGCACGCAGTAGCCAGAGCCAGTCCGTGGCGCTGCTCGTCCCGAAAACACTGGTGCCACCGGCGAGTACGGAGGCGACCCCAACCCGGTCCAAAGCCGCTCGCACCACGTCGATTTGGGATCGAGTCCGTACCAGCACCGCGATATCGCCGGGCCCGATCGGCCTCGGCCCGGAGCCCGGTTCGGCCTTCGGTTCGAAGTGCACGCCGGATTCCAACAGCCGCACGATATCCGCCGCGAGATCGTCGGCGACCTTGGCCCGCATGCGCCCGACCGCCGGGAATCCCGACTTGTTCAACGGGCCCGCTCCGGTGCGCGGCAGGCAGCGCATTCGCAGCGGCGTCGTCAGTTCCGCCGGGCCGGACAGCCGGGACCAGCCGCGGGTCGCGGCGACCGGGTAGACCGTAATCTCCTTGTGTCCCAACGCCGCACCGCCTTGCAGGTGATCCAGTGCGGCGAGCAGACCCGCATCGCTGCGCCAGTTGTCGGTCAGCTCCTTACGGGTGTCGGCATGTGCGACGGCATCGAGGTAGCTCAGCACCTCCGCGCCACGGAAGGCGTAGATGGCCTGCTTCGGATCACCGACGAGCACCAGAGTCGAATGACCGTGGAAAGCCAGCCGCAGGATGTCCCACTGCAGCGGATCGGTGTCCTGGAATTCGTCGACCAACGCGACCCGATAACGGTCGCGGATGCGTCGGCAGGCTCTCGGCCCATGCTCCGGATCGGCGAGCACATCGTGCAACAGCACCAGCAGATCGTCGAAATCGCGCAGTCCGGCCAGCCGCTTGCGCCGCTCGGTCTCCGCTCGGACGGCGGCCGCGAACGCGACCCGCTCGCCCGCCAGGCCATCGCCCTTCGGCACCAACACCGCATGCCGATCCCGCACCGCCGCCAATGCCAGCGTGTGCGCCTCCTTCAGCGAAAACGGCGGCTCGGCACGGGCATACCGATTCAGGTAGAGATCATCGGCGACCGTCCCGATCAGATCATCGATCGTCTCGACCAGCCGCGAGCCCGGATCATGCTCCCCCGCCATCCCGAGCTCATCCAGCATTCGCTGACAGAAACTGTGGGTCGTCGCGATGGTCCCCGCGTCGAAATCCGAAAGCGCCGTGAGCAATCGCCGACGCCGACGCAGCACCTCGTCCGCATCCGCCTGCGCCACCAAACGAATCAACTCATCGCCATGCGCCCGAGCCGCCTCCGGATCGGCCAACGCCGCCGCCACCACGACGAACCGATCCCGCGTCCGCTCCCGCAACTCCTGGGTGGCCGCTCGACTGAATGTCACCAACAGCAACTGCGAAATATCGATCCCGATCTCGGCCACATACCGCACCGCCAACCCGACGATCGCATGCGTCTTACCGGTGCCCGCACTCGCCTCGAGTACGGTTGTACCGGTCGGCAGCGGCCCGTTGGGATCGAATCGATCGGCATCCAGCGGCGGTGCGGCGAAGGCGGTGTCCTCAATGGTCATGCCCGACACCCAATTCCGACCGTCGCGATAGCGCACACGTCCCACATTGCAGTGGTGCGCGGAAGTGACCGGTTCAGATCGACGCGATCGGACCAGTCCTGCACGGTGCTCCCGGGCACGTCGAATGCGGCGCTCGCAATGCTCATGCACACCACCCACTTCCGACACCTACTGGCTGTTCCACCGTCCACCCGAGACCGGTCATCACCCGGGAGGCGCGCCGAGGCCACGGAACCGCCGATCCGATAGCGCGCTTCGCCGGCGCAGCCGACCCGCGGAAAGACTCTTAGCCGACATGACACCTCCGAACCGGCGATGCACCGTGCCGCCGCCCAGCGGTCGCGCAGCGGGACACGGTGCGCGCGCCGGATCGACGCAGCCGTGAACCCCGGGCCGTTCACGGCTGCCCCTGATTCTCAGCAGACAGCAGTGGCGCCCACAGGCGGCGGGCGAGGGAGCCGAAACGGGTGGTTTCGCCGGGTTCGCCTGCGGGGGCCGGGGCGGCCATGAGGTGGTCGAGGCGGGGGGCCGAGCCCCAGATGTAGCGGAGGTGGCGGTCGGTGTGGTCGCCGAATGCGGCGGGGCCGTTGGGGCCGCCATTGAATTCGCGTTCGGCGGCGGTGACGGCCTCCTCGACGGTCGAGCCCCGGAAGCGGCGGTCGGCGTAGACCGCGGTGGCCGAGGGGGCGATCGGGAGCGGTTCGGTCAGGCCCGCGTCGCGCAGTCGCACCAGCTCGCGCAGGATCGCCAGCGCCGCAGGCGGTTCGGGGGCGGTGATCTCGGAACGCCATGCGGGACGACCGAATTGGCCACGACCGGTGGTAACCGCGCGCCAGGAGCGATCCTCGGTGACGGCCAGCGCGAGCAACGACACCCAGGCGGCGATGCGATGTTTCGGCGCGAGCCGGGAGAAGGTGGTGCGAACCAGCGTTTCCCCGCGCACCTCGGGCACGGTGCCGGTGAGTCGGCGGCCGTTGCCGAGATCCACCGCGACGTCGACGGCACGCGCAGCACCCTGGTACTCGGGCAGCGCGGCGCGGACCAGCTTGTCCACCGTGGACTCGACCTCATCGAGCACCGCACCGCCGAAACCGAACGGCGGCAACGTCCCTCGCCGCCACTCGGCCGCGCGCAGGGTGGCGGGATCCGCGCCGGTCAGCCGCGCGGTCAGGAGTCGTTCGCCCAGTTCCCATTTCGCGAGGCCGTCGAGTTCGATGGGCAGCCGGTCGGCGATGTCCTCTTCGTGTTCGGGGACACGCAGGCCCAGGCGCTGCCACAGGAACGCCCGCATCGGATGCTCGACGAACGAAATCAGGTCGGCCAGTGCGACATCGGTGAGTTCCGGCGCGGGCAGCGGCTCGGGCAGGAACGCCGGACGCGGCCGTGGAAGCTGTCCGGCCGCCTCGGCTCCGGCGAGGGCGACGGTATCGAAGCTGAACGGGCGTTCGGCCCGGAAATTGCGACGATCGAACCCCTGCAACGGATGTCGCGTCACCACCGCGTCCATACCCGCCGCACCGACATGTGCGCGCAGGGCATCGAGCAGTTCGGCGACCGGGATAGCGGGTGGGCGATGCGCGCCGGTCACCGGATCGGCTCCCGTGTGGAAGATCAGCAGCCTCTCGGTGGCCGCCAGTACCGCGTCCAACAGCAACTGCCGGTCCTCGCTGCGCGCATCCCGTTCGCCCAGTAGCGGATTGCGCGCGAGCACATCGTCGCCGTCGACGCCGCTGGTGCGCGGGAAGACCTCGTCGTCGAGTCCGAGCAGCACCACCGCCCGATGCGGCACCGAGCGCATCGGCACCATCGTGCACACGGTCAGTTCACCGGTCCGGAAATTCGCCCTGGTCGGCTGGGCCGCGAGCCGGCTCGACAGCAGCACGCCGACATCGGCCAGCCGCAACGGCACATCGCCCGCATGCTCGGTGGCCGCCGCCAACTCCCGCCGGGCCTCGCTGCGCACCCACGCCTGACTGTCGGGCACATCGGTGAGCAGATCCAAGCACCGGCCGAGCACCGCCGCCCATTCCTGCGCCGGACGCGGCCCGCGCAGATCGCGCAGGCAGACCGCGAGCCGGTCGATGAACTCCGCGAACCGACCGGCCAGATCGACATCGTTGCTGTCCACGTCGTCCAGCGGCAGCGCGAGATCCAGCCAGTCCTCGGCGGATTCGTCCGCGGTCACCCCGAGCAGGATCCGGTCCACCGCGCTGTTGAGCGTGTTCTGCGCGAAGTCGGCCAGCCCGAACGCCTGCCGCTGCCGCTGCCCGATCCCCCACCGCGCCCCGGATTCGGCCGCCCACTCGCGCAGGCGCTCGATGTCATCGTCATCGAAACCGCAACGGCGACGCACGGTTTCGGACGCCGCGAGATCCAGCACCTGGGTAACGGTCACCCGCCCGTCGGCGAGCTCCAGCAGCACCGCGATCACCGCGAGCATCGGATTGGTCACCCCGCGCCCGCGATCGGCCAGCCGCACCCGCAGCAAATGCGCCGGATGCGCCGAATCCCCCACGGAGTCAACCGATCCCACCATCTTCTGGCCGAACGCCGCACGCACCAGCGGCGCATACGCCTCCACCTCGGGACACATGATCAGCACATCCCGCGGTTCCAGCGTGTGGTCGGCCGCGAACAACCCGAGCAGGCATTCCCGCAGCACCTCCACCTGCCGCGCCGGACCATGGCACGAATGCACCTGGACGGTGTCGTCCCCGAAGCTCGCGGGCGCGGGCGGCCACACATCGTCCCGGATCCCCGCCTGCAATGCGTTCAACAGCGTCCGCCCTGGATCGACCACCGCCCCTCGACCATCCGAGGATGCATGCTCGTACGTCTCGCCCGAAATATGCTCCAGCGCACCGTGATCGGACACGATGCCGCTCGCGCCGCCGACGCCCGGATGATGCACATCGACAACACCCGCCCCCACCAGCCGTTGCTGAAGTTCGCGCACATCCCGCCCGAGCCCGGCGAGCAGCGGATGCCGAACCACCGTCGCGCTGACATCCTCGGCCCGCGCGGCGGCAACAGCCGACCCGCTCAACTCCGCCCACAGCACCGGACTCGGATGCGCCAGCCACAGATGCACGTCTCGCCCCGCTGCCAACGCCGTCAATACCGCCAACTGATCGCTCGGCAACCGCGTCACCCCGAACAACGACACCCGCTGCGGCAGATCGACCAACTCCGGCTCGGCCCGCAACCGCGCACAGGCCGCATCGAGCCGCTCGGCCGGACCAGCCACCCCGACCTCGGCCCGCAACCGCCGCCACAACTGCGGCTGCCACAGGAGATCGTCCGGCACCGCCCGCCCGGTCCCATCGGTATCGGATCCACCGGCCCATTCCATGATCAACGCGGGCCGCTGCGCGGCATAGCTCTCGAACAGCGCGGCCAGATGCGCGGCAGTCGCATACCGCCGACCGACGCGATGTCCGGCCGGTTCACCGACCCCAAGATGCCGTGCGAGCACCGCACTCCACGGCTGCGCGAGCGCCCCGTCGATCACCCGCAGCAACGTCCACACCACCTGCTCTGACGCCCACGGATCGGCCTCGGGCCGAACCCCACTCGCCGCGGCGAGCACCTCGGCGACCAACGCGCCCGGCGACGGGAATTCGATATTGGCGGCAACACCATCCGAATGGCCCGACACACCCAATACCGTCGACAACCGCTGCGTCAGCCATCGCTCGACCCCCTTCGCCGGCACCGCGACCACCTCCGCGGCGAACGCGTCCGGCAACGGCGTCTCGAGCAGCGCGGCCAGCGCATCCGCCAACGCGTCGGCGCGTTCGGCACGATGGATGTGCAGCGGCATCTGCGCCCTCTCGTCGGTTGGTCCGGTATGTCCTGACTGCCACGCACCGCGGTCGGTCTCCGCGTCAAGTCGGCTATCCGATCCGGCCGCGACGCTTGCGCACGTTTATACGCCCAGCGACCAGCACGCAACCTCTCGCCCCCATGTCAACGAGAGTGAAATAAGCCACACGCGAACGATTTACTTCGTCGTGTCACCTCGGATCGAGGCGCTCGATGTGCAACAGTGCTCAACCGGGGAGGGCGGGATAGCTGCACGAAAGGCTGGTTCGCGTTCATGATGGCGATGGTGATTCCCCTGCTTCCGAGAGGCGGGTTCACAGTCCGCCGAGTCGGTGACAGATGGGAGCTGGTCAACTCGCGCTCATATGGCCGTACCGTAGTCCTACACGCTTGGCCCCGCGACCAGCATACCGAGGCCTTCGCGCACTGCTACCGGCTGAACGGGCGCACCGTCGAGGAATTGCACGCCGCCTTCCACTGAGCGCGAAAAACACTGTGGTACAAGCACGCAACGCGCGATACCACAGCGGCGGTCAGAGCTCAAGACGTGCGTCCTGGCGTCCGATGTGCGATCGTGGTCCCTCGTGCGTCACGCCTCCGCCTGTGTCCTCGCCGCTGCGGCGATCTTGGTCCCGACTACCCCCGCGCTGATTCCGTCGGCCTATGCGGCGCCTCCGGCGCATACGCAGGGCTGCCTCGCCGGTTTCGATTGCGATATGAGCAGCAGAATCGGCGCTGTCGACGCGTATTTGAAGACTCGGCCCGGGGTGACCGGGTACGTCGTCCGCGATCGGGTGAGCGGCGGGACATACGCGAACGAGAATGCGGAGAACTCGGTCTGGACCGCCTCGACCATCAAACTGGCGATCGCCGTCGATCTGCTCAACCGTGCGCGGGTCGGCGCGATCGGCCTCGGCCCCGACGATCGCGGGCTGATGGAATCGATGCTCGCCACCTCCAATGACAACGCCGCCGACATTCTGTGGAACAAGTACGCGGGCATCGATCGGATGGCCTACAACAATGCCTTCCGCGCCAACGGCATGTCGACGCTGGTACCGCAGCCGACCAATACCGCGATGTTCCCGGACTGGTCGTTCCAAAAGTGCACGGCCGCCGATCTCGACCGGCTGATGGACTCCGTCTTCAACAACATGCACCCGGACGACCGGAACTATCTGCTCGACCGGATGCGCTCGGTCGACAGCAACCAGCATTGGGGTGTCTGGGGTGCGGGTGCGGCGATGCACCCCGGCCTCAAGAACGGCTGGTCCGAGGAACAGGGCGGCTGGGTGGTGAACTCGGTCGGCTTCGCCGGACCCGGCGAGCGCTACACCCTGGCGATCATGAGCTCGCTCGGCAACGACGGCGGCTACACCGAGGGCTCCGCGACCGACACCAAGGTTGCCGAGTTACTTTTCAGCGGCCGCTGAACCAACACGCAGGCGGCGCAACGCCACGGGTGCACCATCCCGGGGGAACGGAATTGTCGTGAATCCCCACGGCATTCGGTAATCCCCCGGGAGCTCCCACGCATAGGCGCGCACCAGCGCGGCGATGATCGTCTTCACCTCGAGCGTCCCGAAGTGCATCCCGATGCATTTGTGCGCTCCCGCGCCGAACGGTAGCCAGGCGAGCCGATGCGACTTGTCCTCCCGCCGTGCCTCGCTGAATCGTTCGGGATCGAACAGTTCGGGCCGCGTCCACAATTCCGGCAGGAAGTGGTTGATGTGGTACGCACAGTCGATCGGCGTGCCGGCCGGAATGTACTGTCCGAGAATTTCGGTGTCGCGCACCGACCGACGCGCCAGACCGGGCACCGGCGGCATCAGCCGCAGGGTCTCCTTGATCACCAGATCGAGATCGTGCAAGCGGTCCAGATCGGCGATAGTCGGTGCGGCACCGCCGATTTCGGCGTCGACGGTGCGCACCTCGGCGCGCACGCGGTCCTGCCACCGCGGATGTTTACCGAGGTAGTACGCGACGGCGGTGGCGGTGGTCGTCGTGGTGTCGTGTGCGGCCATGATCAAAAAGATCATGTGGTTCACCACATCCGTGTCACTGAACTCCGCGCCGTCCTCGGTCCGCGCATGACACAGTCCGGAGAAGAAATCCGCCGACTCCGTCCGCCGCTTCTGCGGCAGCATTGCGGTGAAGTACTGCTCGAGCACCTTGCGCCCGCGCAGCCCCGCACGCCAGTGACCGCCGGGCACGGGGTGTCGAATGATCGCCAACCCGGCATGGGTGCAGTCGATGAACGCGTCGATGAGCCTGCGGCGCTGCGCCCCGACATCGACGGCCATGAAGGTTTCGCCCGCGATCTCCAACGTCAGTTCCTTGATCGTCGGATAAAGCCGAACCGTACGGCCTTCCCGCGGCGCCCACCGACCGATCGCCGCCCGCGCCACCGGCGTCAACCTCGCCAGATGCGCCTCCAGCCGCTCCCTGGTGAAGGCCTGCTGCATGATCCGGCGATGGAACATGTGCTCATCGAATTCGAGCAGCAGTAGCCCGCGCCCGAAGAACGGGCCGATGAAGTAGTCCCACCCCTGCCCGAAGTCACGGCGTCGCTTGCCGAGCACCTCATCGATCGCCTCGGGACCGCACACGAGCACCCGATCAATGCCCAACGAGGAATGCAGTGACACCGGGCCGTATCGGCGGTACCGCTGCATCAATTCGGCCGGACCCCAGCGCAGATAATGCAGCCCCCGGCCGAAATACGGGAGTCCGACGTCGCCGTGCACCGGCGCGGCGGTACTGCCGCGCGGCGGCGAGGCCAACACACGACGACGCTCGGGAACCCGCAGTAACGCTCGGTCGAGCAACTGGTCGTCCGGCAGGTCGATCAGCGACGCATTCTCGGATTCGAGCCGCACGCTGGGCTTTTTCCCGGTGCGCAGGCTAGCGGCACGGCCCGCGGCGACCATGACAAACCTCCCTGAACGACAGGATCTATCGTATTCTCTTTTCACATTCGATCGGTCGGTTCGCCGAAGCCGTACCAGCGCCTCGGCGGTTCGGCAGCAAGTGGAGCATCGCCGTAGCGACTGCTTGCCGGTCGCTAGGCAAGGATCAGCACGGGATCTCGCCGTGACGGCCAGGACAGCGCCGACTACCGTAAGTCGGGTCAGCAACGTTCGAGGGGCCGCACCCCAGGTTTGAGGAGCACCGACGATGAGCACTCAGTCTGTCGAGACCGAACGCCACCGTGTGGTGGTGATCGGCTCGGGCTTCGGCGGCTTGTTCGGCACCAAACATCTGCGGAACGCGGACGTCGAGGTCACCCTGCTCTCGAAGACCTCCACGCACCTCTTCCAGCCGCTGCTGTACCAGGTGGCCACCGGCATTCTGTCGGTCGGCGAGATCGCGCCGGCCACCCGCCTGGTGCTGCGCAAGCAGAAGAACGCCCAGGTGCTGTTGGGCGATGTCATCGATATCGATCTGCAGAACAAGACCGTCACCTCCCAGGTGCTGAACCAGCCCACGGTGACCCCGTTCGACAGCCTGATCGTGGCCACCGGCGCACAGCAGTCCTATTTCGGGAACGACAAATTCGCCACCTACGCCCCCGGTATGAAGACCATCGATGACGCGCTGGAGCTACGCGGGCGCATCCTGGGCGCGTTCGAAGCAGCCGAACTGGCTACCACACAGGAAATGCGGGACCGGCTGCTCACCTTCGTGGTCGTGGGCGCCGGACCGACCGGTGTCGAATTGGCCGGACAGATCGCCGAGCTCGCCGACCGCACACTCGAAGGCACGTTCCGCAATATCGATCCGCGCGACGCACGCGTGGTTCTCCTCGAGGGCGCGGGCGCGGTGCTCGGCCCGATGGGTCCCAAGCTCGGCGGCAAGGCCCAGCGCCGCCTGGAGAAGATGGGCGTCGAGATCCAGCTCAATGCCATGGTCACCGATGTCGACGCGCAGGGCGTCACGGTGAAAGACGCCGACGGCACCATTCGCCGCATCGAATCCTCGTGCAAGGTGTGGTCGGCCGGTGTGCAGGCCAGTCCGCTGGGCAAGATGCTGGCCGAGCGCTCCGAGGGCACCGAAACCGACCGCGCCGGGCGCGTCATCGTGGAACCCGACCTGACCATCAAGGGTTATCCGAATGTCTTCGTGGTCGGTGACCTGATGTCGGTGCCGGGGGTGCCGGGACAGGCACAGGGCGCGATCCAGGGCGCGACCTACGCCGCCAAGCAGATCAAGGCGGGACTGAAAGGCCAGAAGCCAGAAGAACGTAAACCGTTCAAGTACTTCAACAAGGGCTCCATGGCCACGGTGTCCCGGTTCAGCGCCGTCTGCCAGGTCGGCAAGCTGGAATTCGGCGGGTTCATCGCATGGTTGGCCTGGCTGGCGCTGCACCTGTACTACTTGGTCGGCTACCGCAGCCGGATCGTCACCGTGATCCAGTGGTTCGTCACCTTCCTCGGCCGCAGTCGTGGGCAGATGGCCGCGACCGAGCAGTGGGTGTTCGCGCGGCTGGCGCTCGAACAAGTCAATGAGGATCAGGACGAAGCCGCCGAACTCGCCGCCGCGCTCGGCGCGCCACCCGCGGAGAACGGTAAGTCCGCGCTCACCGAGAAAGCGGCCGACCGCAAAGTGGGCTGACCGAAACCTGGGCGCGTCCACATTCCGCTCAGCCGCACCGAAACGGCATCGCACCAATCCTTCTTCCACCCATCCGTGACCGCCTCGGGTCCGAATGTGGGATGACATTTCTCCGGATGAAAGGCGATGTATGGGGACAGGCAAGCACAGAGCTCCTAACCCGCAGCGACAGAAGATGGGGACGATGGTCGCGGCGGGTGCGGTACCGCTCGTTCTGGCGTTGGTGGGGACCGGCACCGCGAATGCCGAGCCCGCGCAGTCGAATACGATGACACAGCCCGAGCAGACGGCGCAGTGGCCCGCGGCCCAAGCGCCGAACGCGATGCCGTACGAGGGCCTGCGCATCCCGGACAACACCAAGAGTTCGTTGCAGTGGTCGCGGCCCGCACCGGATAAGAGGTACCTCGCACCGGTCGGCGTGCTGCATCCGCCGGTTCCGATGGCTCTGGTACCGCCGATCGCACCGCCGCCGGGCAAGTTCCGGTTCGGCGACACCGTGGTTGACGCACCGGATTGGATCAACCAGGAGCAGGCGATCCAGATCAATGACAACGCCGCCATGGCGGAGGCCAACCTGGCGACGTTCCTCGATTCGATCGGGATGGAGCGCAGCCGCTCCGACCGGATCGCCGGGCAAACCGTCGGCACCGCCGCTGTGGGTGCGGCGACGGCCGCGGCCGCGTCGGTTCCGGTCTCGGCGACCTCCGCACTGGTCGGCGGTGCGCTGGGATTGGTCTTCGGACTCCCGTTCCTGCCGGTCGGCGTCGTCGCGGGCCCCGTGCTCGGCGCCACCTTCGGCGCGGCCGTCATCACGGTCCCCGCGGCTGCCATCGGGGCGGCGGCCGGGGCCGCCGTCGGCGCGGTCAACGCGTTCAACGCCCCCGCGCGGGTCGTCGGCGACTGACTCGGCGCCGGACAGGGTGAGAACCTGACGACGCTGTCGGGTTCCCACCTCTTTTCATTCCCCCGCCGAGGACACGGCTACACCCGTCGGGGGCCGAGCAATCACCCAGCTGTGATGGACGACACACTTCGGCCAGGTGAATCCCCTGGTGCCGCGAGTACAGGTCGCTGCCGTAAGCCCGTGTCCGACTGGTGACGGTGCTCGCCCCGAACGAACCGAAGTCCAGTGTGCGGGCATAGCCGGTGTCAGCCGAGAACGAGTGCCGTTCTCGTGGATAGGGTTCCGCCGATGGCCAGCGGGAGGCGTGACGCGGCCAGGCCGGTCGTTTCGGCGGGTCGGTCGTCGGGATAAACCAGTTCGCTGTCCAATGCCCTTGGCGCGGAAAGGTTGTCGTCGGTCGCGCCGTCCGCACCGAGTTCCAGACGGTGCCGCAGCAACGGCAGGTCGCCGACGTCGGCGATCAGGTCGCCGCGCCAGCCGCCGCCGTCCTCGCCGGAGCGCCCGATCTGCACACGTTCGCGCAACCGTAGCCGGGCCTCGGGCGTCAACCGCACTTCGGTGACGGCGTGATGGTGCGCGCCGCCGGCCACGATCGTCGGCTCCGGATCGAAATCCAGATCTCCGGCGACATCGAAACGCCAATGCGCCGACGACAGCGGTGTCGCGACACTGGGTAGCGCGATGGTCGCGGCGACCGAACGCACGACGAGACGGGCGCCCGGGCCGACCACGATCTCGATATCGAGTTCGTCACCGCCGAGCGGGGTGGCGGCGGCGCCGATCAGGTGGACCGTGTCCGGTCCGGTGCGCCGGGCTGCCAGCCCGCCGCGCGCGTGGATCTCGGGCAGCGTGCCGACGGCCGCGACGATGCGAACCTCAGTGCGCAACAGCGGATTCGGTGCCGGAATTGTCCTGCTCGGCGATGGCGTGCAACTGCTCGCGCACCCAGGCGAGCACCGGCGTGGCGGCCGGGTCCTCGGTGAGCGAGATCAGCGCGGTCCGGCGGCCCTCGCGCACCTTCGCCGCGTCACGCTCCATCACGCCGAGGTCGGCGCCGACCAGCGGGGCGAGGTCGGTCTTGTTGATCACCAGCAGATCCGAGAAGGTCACGCCTGGTCCGCCCTTGCGCGGCACCTTGTCGCCGCCCGCCACATCGACGACGAATATCTGCACATCGATCAGGCCGGAGGAGAAGGTGGCGGTGAGGTTGTCGCCGCCGGATTCCACCAGGATCAGGTCCAGTGGCGGGTTGGCCGCGATCAAGTCGTCGATGGCGTCGAGGTTCGCGGTGATGTCGTCGCGGATGGCGGTATGCGGACAGCCACCGGTCTGCACGGCGGTGATCCGCTCATCCGGCAGCACCGCATGCCGACGCAGGAAGTCGGCGTCCTCGGTGGTGTAGATGTCGTTGGTCAGCACCGCGAGCGACAGTTCGTCACGCAGCTGCCTGCACAGTGCGGCCACCAACGCGGTCTTGCCCGAACCGACCGGTCCGCCGATACCGATGCGCAGCGCCTCGCCGGGTGTGCGATCACGCTTGGGGCGGTCGTGGGAGTGATCGTGCGGCTCGCCGTCGATCAGGTGGGGTGGCATATCGTGTGCTCCTTTCCGCCTCCATCCTTGCGGATCCGGCTGCTAGGACGCGAACAGGGGCATCTCGCGCACGAGGTGTCGCTGTGCGAGCACATCCTGCAGCGGATCCGAGAGCGCGGCGAGTCCGGTAGCGGCGTCGGCGGCGGTGCGATCGCAGAGTTCGCCGAGCCTGATCGTGCAGGCGGCGACCGCCGCTGGATCCAACGCGAGCAGCCGCTGCGCCGCTGTCGCCGCGCCGGTCATGGTCGTATAAACGACGACCGACGCGGTCTCCGCCGGAGCCGCCCCGCAGACCTGCCCCACGACTCCGAACGCCGACGACAGATGCGGCCGCGCACCGAGCACCGTCCAATCCGCCCCTGGCCAAACCTGTTTCGCCAACCGTAGCAACCCACGCCCCTGCGCCCGAGAAGCCGCCCGCGCCGCCGGTGCGGGCGTTCGCGCATCCGCCTCGACCTCCGCCCGCGCCGGATCCAGCTTCCCCGCACACACCGCCGCCGCCAACGACGCCGCGACCAGACCCGATGTGCGGATCCGCCGCCGCAGATACAACTCCACCGTCGCGACATCCCGCACCACCCCGGACGCCACCGCCTCCTCCACACCCCCGGAATGCACATGCCCACCGATCGGCAGCCGCGAATCGGCCAGGGCGAACAACGTCGCCAGCCCATTCGTTCCTACGCCCGATCCGTGCATCACCCGATCCTATGCGTGACACGGCCGGGCTCCCTCACCCCGGCCGGGCCACACATGATCTTCGGACCGACACGGAGTCGGGATGTCTGCTCGGTGCACAGTGGTCGCCGGCCAAGGTGAAGCCGTGCGCCGTACCGGTCATGGGAAGTGGCGATCCGAGCAAAAGCGACACGCCGATGTGCGATGAGTTCTGGGGCTCTGCGGGGTCTAACTTGTTGAGGCCGTTTCGGTCTCGTCGGGACGAGGAGGGCCGATGTCGGCAATGCAGCAGGAACCAACGGGGCAGCGGCGGCTGGCGGAGCATCCGACCGTCAAGCGGATGGCCGAGCGGGCGCGCACGACGCCGGATCCGGTGTTGAGTGCCACGCGGCTGCGCGAGCTGTGTCTCGCGGCCGGGGCGGACGATGTGGGGTTCGTTCCGGTCGACGACCCGAGGGTGGCCGTCGAACTCGAGCACGCGCGCGAAATCCTGCCCTCCGCACGCACATTCGTGGCGTTCTGCGTGCGGATGAACCGCGATAATCTGCGCAGCACCATGCGCAGCCTCGCCAATACCGAGTTCAACCACGCCGACGACGACACCAATGAAGTGTCGCGCCGCATTACCAGGGCACTGCAGGATGCCGGGTACCGAGCCGTCTACCCCGCGCCCGGCTATCCGATGGAAGTCGACAAATTTCCGGGCCGTATCTGGGTGATCGCGCACAAGGTGGTGGCCGAGGCGGCCGGATTGGGCGTTATGGGCATACACCGCAACGTCATTCACCCGAAGTTCGGCAACTTCATCCTGCTCGGCACCGTGGTGACCGACGCTGTCGTCGACGAGCCGAGTGCGGCACTGGATTTCAACCCGTGCCTGGAATGCAAGCTCTGCGTCTCCGCCTGCCCGGTCGGCGCGATCACCAACGACGGCGGTTTCGACTTCCAGGCCTGCTACACCCACAACTACCGAGAGTTCATGGGCGGCTTCACCGATTGGGCCGAGACCGTCGCCGACAGCGACACCGCCGCCGAATACCGCGAGCGGGTGACCACCGGCGAATCGTTCTCGATGTGGCAGAGCCTGTCCTTCAAACCCAACTACAAGGCCGGCTACTGCATGGCCGTCTGCCCGGCCGGCGAGGATGTGATCGGCGCCTACCTCGACGACCGCAAGAGCCACCTCGACGATGTGGTCCGCCCTTTGCAGAACAAGCCCGAACCTGTCTACGTCCTGCCCGGATCGGCCGCCGAGGAACATGTCACACGCCGCTTTCCGAACAAGACCCCGAAGGCCGTGACCAACGGCTTCCCGGACGAGGTCAACGTCCTGCTCGACCAGATCGGCCCGCGGCCCCGCAGGACACCGGACTGACGACAACGCAGGTGTCGTCGATCCGTACGGCGATCAGCGGCGGAACGAGCGCTCCATGAAACGTTGGGCCCGGCCGCGGGTCAGGTCGGACCAGGCTTGAATGCCGGGCGACCACCAGGGCGCGATCTCCCGCGGTTTGGCGACCACCGCGTGACACACCAGATCCGAGGCCTCGTCGACGGTGAGGCCGGGGACGCGACTGAAATCGGTCGGCGCGCTCATTCTGGTGTGTACCAGCGGCATGTAGATGGAGGTGGCGGTGACCTTGTCGGCGGCGAATTCGGCTGCGGCGCTGCGCAACCAGACGTCGAAGGCGGATTTCGAAGCGCCGTAGGCGGCCCAGCGCGGGGCGGGTGGCATGAGTACGCCCCAGGTGGAGATATTGACGATATGACCGTGTTTGCGTTCGCGCATGCTCGGCAGCAGGGTCAGTAGTAGACGCACCGGACCGAGGTAGTTGACGTCGATGGTGCGCGTGAAATCGTGGAAGCGGTCATAGGATTCGCCGATCGAGCGGCGAATCGACTTGCCCGCGTTATTGATCAGCACATCGATATGGCCATATTCGGCCAATAGGTCGCGGCCGAGCTTGTCGACCGCGTCCATATCGGTCATATCCGTCGGATACACGTGGGCCGTGCCGCCCTCGGCGGTGATCTCGGCCGCCACCTGCTCGAGGGCATCGACGGAACGCGCCACCAGTAGCACCACCGCACCAGCCGCGGCCAGTTTGCGTGCGCTGGCCTTACCGATGCCGTGCGACGCGCCGGTCACCAGCACGATCCGGCCCGAGACCACCGCGCGCAGGGATTTCTCGCGTGGCCGGGAGGTCGGATACAGCAGCCAACTCGCCACCCGCTCGGCGAGCGGCCGCCCATTGCCCGAGGACGGCGTGTCGTTCACGGTTTCGACTGTATGCGCCAACCGGCGCGCACACCTCCGGTATCGCGCCCATGATCAGGTGTCGAGCGCACCGCGCAGCAGCTCCGGCAGATCCTGCCGGGTCAAATACGCCGCGATCCGCAGCCCGTCATCGCCACGCCGTACGAGAAAGTCACTACCGCTGATCCCCGGTAGGCGCGCCGTCACCGCGTCGATCGGCATCGGTCCGTAGCGGATTCGACCGCGGCGCGAATGCCGCGACAGCCGCCATCACCACCAACAGCACCGCGCCGACCGAGGTCGCCACATGCATTCCGGAGACGAAGGATTCGCGCGCGGAGTGAACGAACCCCGCGTTCCCGTCCGCATGCTCGATGGTCTCACCGAGCGTGGCCGAATAGTCACCGCCGGACCGGAAGACCAGCGCCGCAACCGAACCCAACAGCGCCAGGCCGAGCGCATTACCCAATTCGAAACTGGTCTCGGAGATCCCGACCGCGGAACCGGCCCGCTCCGGCGGCACCGAGGAGACCGACACCTCCGAAACCAGGGTGAAGGCCAGGCCGTAACCGATTCCGGCGATGGTGGATCCGATGAGGTACCAGGCGATTCCGCCGTCCACCCCGACACCGATCAGCATCACATTGCCGATCGCGGAGGCCAGCAGCGCCAGCACGAAGGTGGAGCGCACGCCGAGCGTGTGGCCGACCCGCGCACCGCCCATCGGGCATACGAACACCGCGATCGCCATCGGAATCCCCAGCAGCGCCGCCGCCAGCGGCTCACGTCCGGTCACCGATTGCAGATAGATGCTGGTGAGATAGCTCATCGCCGCCAGCGACATCATGCCGACCAGGCTCGAGCCGATCGCCACCGAGAACTGCACCCGCCGGAACAGCCGCAGATCCAGCAGCGGTTCGTCAAGGTGCCGCTGCCGACGAACGAAGACGGCGAGCAGCAACACGCCGATGAGCCCGATGACGATCGGCTCGACGTCGACCCCTTCGGCCGCAATCTGTTTCACCGCGTAGACAACCGGCAGAATGCCGCCGATCGAGAGCAGCACACTCGGAATATCCAGTGGACCAACCACTCCGGAGCGATGTTCGGGCAGCACGAACGGCCCGAAGGCGAGCAGGACCAGCAGCACCGGAATATTGATGAGAAATACCGAGCCCCACCAGAAGTGGTGTAGCAGTACGCCGCCGAGGATCGGGCCGACCGCGGATCCGCCCGCGAAGAACGCGGTCCACACACCGATGGCGGCGGCGCGTTCGCGGACGTTCGGAAACAGGCTGGAGATCAGCGCGAGACTCGACGGCAGCAGGGTCGCACCGCCCACACCCATCAGCGCACGCGCGATGATCAGCACCGCGGCGCTCGGCGCGAAGGCCGCGATGATCGAGGCGATGCCGAAGACCGACGCACCGGCGAGCAGGATATTTCGCCGTCCGATCCGGTCGCCGAGATTGCCCATGGTGATGAGTAGGCCCGCGATCAGGAAGCCATAGATATCGAGAATCCACAGCTGCTGCGCGGCCGATGGGTCGAGATCGAGGGTGAGGGTCGGCATGGCCAGGAACAGCACCGAGATGTCCATCGACACCAGCAGCACGGGCAGCAGTAGCACCGCGAGGCCGAGCCGTGCACGCCGCGAACCCGTCGGCGTCACCGACACCGCCCGTGCGGCCTCCACCTCAGTCATCTCGAATTCCTCTCCCATGTCGCGTACGGCGTACGCATGACTCCGGGTACAGTGTACGCATCCGGCCGTAAAACGGAAAGCGAGTCATAGGATGACTGAGCCGAAGCTCACTCGAGCCGCCATTGTCGACACCGCGATCATCCTCGCCGACGAGGCGGGACTCGACGGGTTGTCCATGCGGCATATCGCCGAGCGGATGGGCGTCGGTGCCATGTCGCTCTACCGGCACGTCGCGAACAAGGACGAACTACTCGCGCTGATGACCGACGAGATCTCGGCCCGTAACCCGTATCCATCACCGGAGGGGCAGAACTGGACCTGGCGCGACCGGGTACGCATCGCCGCCGAGATCGACTGGGCGCTCTACCAGCAGCATCCGTGGGTGCTGCTCACCTTCGCGATGCCCCGCTACAGCTTCGGCCCGCAGGGCCTGGCCTGCTTCGCCTGGCTGGTCGAGGGGCTGCGCGAACTGAATGTCTCCACCCGCGAGGCGGCCACCATGGCCTTCTCGGTGTGGAACTACATCTCCGGGGCCACCCTGCCGCAGATCAGCGCCGCACTGGTCGCCCGCAAGGGCATCAATCCGGAGGGCTCCAACGGACTGCGAGCGCTGCTGGAGGGAAAATCACAGTTGCCGATTCCGCCCGCACTCGCCGATCTCGACGGCAGTGGTGTCAGCGATCTGACCTCGGAGGACCTGCTGTATCTCGGATTGTCCACGCTCTGCGACGGATTCGAGGCGCGCTGCGCCAAGACCAGCGCCCCTTGACCTGAACCGCCCTCGAGGTTGCACGGTGGGTTCGATCAGCGACGAACAGGAGTCACCGTGCACGCCATCCGCCTTCATTCCTTCGGACCGGCCGAAAATCTGCGCTACGAAACAGTTCCCGATCCTGTGCCGGAGCCGGGGCAGGTGCTGATCCGGGTCGCGGTGGCGGGCGTGCACGTCATCGACACCGCCTTGCGCCGCGGTGCGCCCGGCCCGTATCCGCTGCCGGAATTGCCGACGATTCCGGGGCGCGAGGTGGCCGGGACCGTGAACCAGATCGGACCGGAGGTGGATGCCTCCTGGCTCGGCAAGCGGGTCGTCGCGCATCTCGGCTCGGTTCCCGGCGGCTACGCCGAGCTCGCCGCCACGGAAACCACTCGGCTGCACGAGATTCCGGCCGATCTCGACCCGGCCGACGCGGTCGCGATCATCGGCACCGGTCGAACCACCATGGGCATCCTGCTGTTCACCGAGCTCGGCCCCGACAGCGTCGCCGTGGTGACGGCCGCGGCGGGCGGCATCGGAACACTGCTGGTCCAGTACGCGAAAAACGTCGGCGCGATGGTGGTCGGGCTGGCCGGTGGGCCCGCCAAAGTCGAATCGGTGCAACGCAATGGCGCGGATATCGCGATCAATTATCTAATGCCCGACTGGGCCGACCAGGTCCGCGCGCGACTCGGCGAGCGCAGCGCCACCGTGCTCTTCGATGGTGTCGGCGGCGAAATAAGCCGCGCCGCCATCGATCTGCTCGGCAAGGGTGGACAGCACCTCATCTACGGCGCGAGCGGAGGTACGCCGATCTCGCTGTCGGAGCAGGAATCGGCCGCGCGCGGCATCACCTCCGAACTGGTCGTCGGACCGCGCCTCATCCAGCGCGTAGGCGGCGATTTCCGCGCACTGGAGGACAAGGCCATGGCCGAGGCCGCAGCCGGTCGACTGCGGCCCGCGATCCAGCGTTTCCCGCTCGACGACGCGGCGGGCGCGCACCGTGCGTTGGAGACGCGCGGCACTGTCGGCAAGGTGGTGCTTCAAGCGTAGGCGTGGTGGCCCGGATCGTTCTGCTCGCGGAAGCCTTCGACCGTGGCGCGCACGGCGCGGTCGAGGTTGTCTTTGATGATCGCGGTGTCCGCGGGGACGGCGGTGACGGTGCCGCCGCTGCGGACGAGATAGCGGCCGTCCGGGTAGTCCATGACGTGGAAGCCGCGCGAGGGTGCGGGCCGATTGTCCCAGGCCGGGCCCGCGTAGACGGCGACGTGAACGACGTTGGGGCGTGTCTATGACGCACCCCGCCGCTGTTCGGTTCCATCCAATCACGGCCATCCCCCGCCCACACGCCCGGATCACCGGCGAAACCGAGCACCGGAGATCCGAGCCGCCGCGTTCAGTCGAGGGCCTCACCATTGACGACGGCGTAGGCGAAACCGTCCCAGCCCTTGCTGCCGACGGTTTGCACGACGGTGGCGTCGAGGCTGGGTTCGGCGGCGAGCAGGTCGACCAGATCGCGGCTGGCCTGGACCGCCGGATCGTCCGAATGCTCATCGGCGACAGCGCCATCGCGCACGACATTGTCGACGATGATCACCGAGCCGGGCCGGGTCAGGCGCAATGCCCAGAGCACGTAGTTCGAATTGTTGACCTTGTCGGCGTCGATGAAGACCAGATCGAACGGCTCCGGATCCTCCTCCGCCAGCACCGGCAGATTGTCCAGCGCCGCGCCCACTCGGATCTCGACCCGATCCCCGACCTCGGCCCGATCCAGGTTCTCCCGCGCCACCCGTGCGTGCCGCGGCTCGAATTCCAGGGTGATGACCTGGCCATCCTTCCCCACCGCCCGCGCCAACCAGATCGTGCTGTAGCCGCCGAGCGTGCCGATCTCGAGCACCCGCCGGGCCCCGATCGACCGCGCGATCAAATGCAGAAATTTCCCCTGCGCCGGCGATACGTCGATGGCGGGCAGTCCGGCCGCCGCATTCGCGGCCAATGCCGTCGCGGTCGAATCCTCCCCTCCCACCAGAGAGTCCACGATGTAGCTGTCCACGTCGGCCCACTCGAACGTCGTCATGCCATGAAGTCTGCCACCGGGTGCGCGGATACCGCCGAAACTGAACGGCCGACACCCGTGTTCCCAGAAACCTTTCGGGTTCATGCCACGCGCCGCGGCGGACAGTCTGATATCGGTGGGTACCCCGTTGGCGTCGACGGTGACGGAGATCCGGTTGTCGCTCGACGTTTCGGTCACCGTCACGGTGGCCATGCGGCCGTGCAGGCTCTGGTACTGCTGAGCCTTACGCTCCAAGTTCTCGGCCCAGTTGGCGAGTTCGTCCGCCGCCTGACCTGGGTCACCGCTCAGCAACTTCGTCCCCTTCGCATCGTGGCACCTACGGTGGTGCCGTGTTCCGGGGTCACGAATGTTGCGCCCCCAACGCGGGGACCGACCTTATGATGTCGAGCCGTCGCCCGGCAACCAGCCCGCCCCTCGCCGACGATCAGAACAGGAAATACCGCTGGGCCATGGGCAACTCGGTCGCGGGTTGTTCGGTCCAGACCTCACCGTCGATGCGGACAGTAAAAGTGTCCGGGTCGACTTCGATGCGCGGCATGGCGTCGTTGTTGGGCATATCCGCCTTGGTGACACGGCGAACGTTCTTGACGGGGACCAGTTTTCGGCGCAGGCCCAAGCGTTCGGCGAGACCGTCCTCGACGGCCTGTTCGGAAACGAAATGCACCGAAGTTGCCGCGGCGACCAGCGGCGCGGCACCGAACATGGGGCGCGGAAGCACCGGCTGCGGCGTCGGAATGGAGGCGTTGGCGTCACCCATGGCGGCCCAGGCGATCGCACCGCCCTTGAGGACTGCGTGCGGACGGACACCGAAGAACGCGGGGTCCCACAGCACCAGATCGGCGAGCTTGCCTACTTCTACCGAACCGATTTCGTGGTCGAGGCCGTGCGCGATCGCCGGGCAGATCGTGTACTTCGCGATATAGCGCCGCACCCTGGCGTTGTCGGCGGCACCGTCACCGGGCAGCGCGCCACGACGCCGCTTCATCACGTGCGCGGTCTGCCAGGTTCGCATGACGACCTCGCCGATGCGGCCCATAGCCTGGGAATCGCTGCCGATCATGGAGATCGCGCCCAGATCGTGCAGCAGGTCCTCGGCGGCGATGGTGGACGGCCGAATCCGGCTCTCCGCGAACGCGAGATCCTCCGGGATGGACGCGCTGAGGTGATGACACACCATGAGCATGTCCAGGTGCTCGTCCAGGGTGTTGATCGTGTGCGGCCGGGTCGGGTTGGTCGAGCTGGGCAGCACGTTCAGATGTGCGGCGACAGTGATGATGTCGGGCGCGTGCCCGCCACCCGCCCCCTCGGTGTGATACGCGTGGATGCCGCGTCCCGCGATGGCGCCCAGGGTGTCCTCGACGAATCCGGCCTCGTTCAACGTGTCCGAATGCAGCGCCACCTGCACGCCCGCCACTTCCGCGACGGTGAGGCAGGCATCGATCGCGGCGGGGGTCGACCCCCAGTCCTCGTGCAGCTTGAAACCGGCCGCGCCGCCGCGCAATTGCTCCCACATGGATTCGGCGCTGACCGTATTGCCCTTGCCGAGCAATACGATATTCATCGGCCAGCCGTCGGTGGCTTCCAACATCCGTGCCAGGTGCCAGGATCCGGGCGTCACGGTGGTCGCCTTGGAACCCTCGGCGGGACCAGTGCCGCCGCCGATCAGGGTGGTGATGCCGCCGCCGAGCGCCTCGTCCATCAACTGCGGGCAGATGAAGTGCACGTGACAGTCGATAGCGCCCGCGGTGAGGATCCGACCGTTGCCCGCGATGATCTCGGTATTCGGCCCGACCACCAGATCCGGATGCACCCCGTTCATGGTGTCCGGGTTGCCCGCCTTACCGATCGCGCAGATGCGGCCGTCACGAATACCGATGTCGGCCTTGATGATTCCCCAGTGGTCGATGATGACCGCACCGGTGATCACGGTGTCGGGGGTGCCCTCGGCACGGGTCGCGCGGGCTTGGCCCATGGATTCGCGCAGCACCTTGCCGCCGCCGAAGACGGCCTCATCACCCGCGAGTCCCGGTCCGCCGCTGCGGTCCTCGGTGATCTCGATCAACAGATCGGTGTCCGCCAGGCGAATTCGATCGCCGGTGGTCGGGCCGAAGAGTTCGGCGTAACGGGCGCGGCTCAATTCACTCATGTCGCACCATCCAAGCGTCCCGGAGGAGTCAGGCTGATGCCGAACACCTCGCGCGTGCCACCGAGCGAAACCAGCGAAACCCGCTGGCCGAGACCTGGTTCGAAGCGCACCGCGGTGCCGGCGGGGATATCGAGCCGACGCCCGTGTGCGGCCGCCCGATCGAACCGCAATGCGGCATTGGCCTGTGGGAAGTGCACATGGCTGCCGACCTGAACCGGCCGATCGCCGGTGTTCACGACATCGAGCTCGATGCGGCCGGCGCCCGCGTTCAACTCGATAGTGCCTTCGGCACAGAAGTATTCACCCGGAATCATCGCCAGACCTAACCGATCGGATGGTGGACGGTGACAAGCTTGGTGCCGTCCGGAAAGGTGGCCTCGACCTGGACATCGTGGATCATCTCCGGCACGCCCGCCAGCACGTCGGCCCGCGTGAGAACCGTTCGCCCCGACGACATCAGCTCCGCGACGGTGCGACCATCCCGAGCGCCTTCGAGCACGTGATCGGTGATCAGCGCGACCGCCTCCGGATGGTTCAGTTTGAGCCCGCGCGCCTGCCTGCGCCGGGCCAGCTCGGCCGCGTAGCTCAGCAGCAGCCGTTCTTGCTCATGCGGCGACAGTCGCATCCGGGCTCCTCAGCGGTGGCGGATCAGGGTGACGGTCATTCTGGCACGCCCGTTCCGGCGGTGCCGAACGAGCGGTCAGTCCTGCTGGGGCAGGTTCTGCAGCCGGACCTGCCCCCTGGCCACTGTGCGGCCGCTGTCATCGGTGATGACCACGACCCACAACTGCTGCAGCCGACCCCGATGCACCGGAGTCGCCTCGCCGTACAGCGTGCCCTCGCGGACCGCGCGCAGGAAGTCGGTGTTGTTGTTCACCCCGACGACGGTCCCGCGCTCGCCGTACCAGACGCCGCCACCGACGCTGGCGAGCGTTTCGATGACGGTGCAGTACACGCCGCCGTTCTGGATGCCGGCGGGCTGATACAGCTGCGGCCGGACGGTCCACTCGCCACGCACCCGGTCCGGACTCAGCTCGGTGAACTTCAGGCCGATCAGGTCACTGAAGCTGCCCTCGCTGAGCTTGGTCATCTGCTCCGGCGTGAGGTCTGCCAGCGAGCGGACGTCCGCGGTTTCCTGTTGCGTCATGCATTCACCTTGACACAGTCGCCGACCGCGCCTTTCCGGCCCTCCCCGATCTCCGGAGCGGGCGACATCGTGCGCCTAGTACAGAGCGGCGGGCTCCACACGCACGTGGAGCCCGCCGCGGCAGTGGATCGGGGGTTCGCGGCAGCCCTCCGGAACACTCTGCCGATCCCAACGCCGAATTCAGTATAGGTCAGGCTTACCTAACTAAGCAACCCACTGCGCGCCGCACCGGCAAGCCGCGCTCTTCCAGGGCCGTGCGCAGGCCTTCGCCACGGCGAGCGCCGACAATCGAATCGGTCCGCGCCAGATCCGGCACGTAAGTGGCCGCGCCGGCGATGGATTCACCGACCAGCAACCAGAATCGACGCTCGCCGAGACCGGCACACCCCGCCAACGTGCGCTGGATCAGCCGCAGCGACGGCTCGCAGCGATGCGCGAGCCAGACATACATGGCCTGCTCGCACGGCAATGTCACCACGCCGGGATCCCCGGCCAGCCGATCGCCGTCGAGCACCCGAATCGTGGTGTCGGACAGGCCGGCCCAGTCGATACCACCGTCGTTGTCGGCATGGATCCACAGATTCTCGAGCCCTGGATCCCACGCCCGCCCCTCGGCCACCAGCAAGGCGACCACCCGGCCGATCACCGCGTGGATGAGCGCGGTCGCCACCACTTCGGCGGCGGTGTCGGCGCTGATCATCTCCGCCGCGTGGCGCCGATACATCAGCTCGATGCGGCCCTCCCGCAATCCGTCGGCGAGCCGCCACCATCGGCGTTTGCCCTGGTCGAACATCGCGGCCACCGCGTACACCCGCGGATGTTCGGGTTGCAGCGTGCGCAGCCGTGCACATGCTCGCCCGAAGGCCTCGGCAGGGCGAGACATGCAGGTCGTCACTGGCTCGGACATCGAACCTCCTCGGGGTCGGCTCCGTGATGGGTCGGATTCGAAAGATAGGTTAGGCTTACCAGACCTAGCAACCCGTGCACCACCATTGAGGCAGGAGTAGTTCGTCGCCGTGACGGCATCAAGCATCACCGCGCCGGGGGCGCGACGAACGAATCCAGCGCGCCGGCGTCGACGCGGACTCGTCCTGCTGGCCGTGCTGCTACTGCTCGCCACGGTGGCCAGCATCGCGATCGGCACCCGATCACTGTCCCCCGGCACCGTTTACGACGCCGTGCACAACGCCCTCACCTGTGCGGGCGGGCCGTTCAGCTGCCCCGCCGGTTCGACGGCGGAGGAGATCGTGCGCGAACTTCGCTTGCCGCGCACCGCACTTGCGCTGGTCACCGGGCTCGCACTGGGTATGGCGGGCGCACTGATGCAGGGCTACACCCGCAATCCGCTCGCCGACGCGGGCCTGCTCGGACTGAACGCGGGCGCGGCATTCCTTGCGGCGTTGAGTATTTACCTGTTTTCGCTGACCGAGCCCGAGCAGTACATCTGGTTCGCCTTCGCGGGGGCACTCATCGCGGGGCTGGTGGTCTTCGGGGTGTCGGCGATCGGCGGCAAGGCCAGTCCACTCAGCTTGGTGCTGGCCGGTGCCGCGGTGACGTTGTTCCTGCAGGCGATGACGAACACCATTGTGCTGATGGATAATGCGGCGCTGGACACGTATCGGTTCTGGGTGGTGGGCACGGTGAGCGGCCGCGATGCCGAGGTGTTCTGGCAGGTGCTGCCGTTTCTGGCGATCGGGGTGCTGTTGGCCGTCGCGGCATCGCCCGGATTGAATCTGCTCAGCCTCGGTGACGAGGTCGCGCGCGGGCTCGGAGTGAATATCGGGCGCAGCCGCATGCTCGGGCTGGCCGCGGTCGTCTTGTTGTGTGGTGCGGCCACGGCGGCGGTCGGCCCGATCGCGTTCATCGGGCTGGTCGTGCCGCATATTGCAAGGGTTTTCACCGGTCCCGACTATCGCTGGCTGATCCCGTACTCGGGGTTGCTCGGTGCATTGCTGCTGCTCGTCGCCGATGTGGTCGGGCGAATTGTGGCTCGGCCGGGCGAATTACAGGTCGGCGTGGTGATCGCCGCGATCGGTGCGCCGTTCTTCATCGTGCTGGTTCGTCGCAAGAAGCTGGTGAGCTTGTGAGTGAACACAGCTCGGATACCGCGCCCGTCGGGCACGAGACACCGACCGCGGCATCGCCCCTGCACCGCGTCCGACCTGCGCTCCGCATCGGCCCGGTATCGCTGGTGCTGCGACCTGCGATGATGCTCACCATCGCAATCCTGGCCGCGGCACTGCTCACACTGTTCTGCCTCGACATCGCCTTCGGCGACACCCACATTCCCATCGGCCGGGTACTCGACGTGCTCACCGGCGGTGGCACCCGCGCCCAGCGCTTCATCGTGCTGGAGTCCCGGCTGCCGCGCGCACTTACCGCACTCGTCGTCGGTGCGGCACTCGGCATCTCGGGTGCGATCACCCAGTCCATCCTGCACAACCCACTCGCCGCGCCGGACATCCTCGGCATCACGACCGGCTCGAGCCTCGGCGCGGTCGCGGTGCTCGTCGGCACCGGCGGCGCGACAACGGGACTCGCCGCGAGCATCGGCGCACCGCTGGCCGCGCTCGCGGGTGGTCTGCTCACGGCGGTCGCGATCTATCTCCTCGCGTGGGGCCGCAGCGCCACCGGCGACCGCGGCGTCACACCGCTGCGCCTGGTGCTGATCGGCATCGGCGTGAACGCATTGTTGTTGTCCGGCATCAGCTTTCTGCTCACCCGTGCCAGCCTGCAGGACGCGGTCCGCGTCCAGCTCTGGCTCAACGGCTCGCTCAATGGCGCGGACCGAACCAAATTGATCCCGGCCGCTCTGGCACTGGCCATTGTCGTGATCGTGGCGGTCGGCTCGGCCAGAACCCTTGCCGCACTGCGCCTCGGCACCGAGACCATCCGGGCGCTCGGTGTGCGCATCCAGACCCAGCAGGCGCTGCTGATCGGCGCGGCCGTCGTCGCCTCCGCCGTGGCGACCGCCGCCGTTGGTCCGGTCGGATTCGTCGCGCTGGCCGCACCGCAGATCGCGCGGCGACTGCTGCGAACTCCGGGCGAACCGCTCATCGGCTCGACATTCGTCGGTGCCATCCTGGTGGTGGGTGCGGATGTGGCCTCGCGCAAGCTGTTTCCGGTCGATCTACCGGTCGGCGTCGTGACCGCCGCCTTCGGCGGGCCGTTCCTGCTCTACCTGCTCGTGCGCATGAATCGGAAGGCGACCCTGTCATGACCACCGGCATACGGCTCTCCGCACAGGAAGTCACCCTCGGCTATGGCGACCGCGTGGTCGTCGACGGACTCAGCATCGACATCGCCCCCGGTGTGGTCACCACCGTCATCGGCCCCAACGGCTGCGGCAAATCGACCCTGCTGCGCGCGCTCGGCCGCCTGCTGCACCCGCGGCAGGGCCGAATCCTGTTGGACGGCAAGGCGATCTCGTCGATGAAGACCAAGGATGTCGCGCGCATCATCGGCTTGTTGCCGCAGTCGCCGGTCGCGCCCGAGGGCCTGACCGTCGCGGATCTCGTTGCGCGCGGACGTCATCCGCACCAGTCCTGGATCCGCCAGTGGTCGGCCACCGACGAATCAGAAGTCATGACCGCACTCGGGGCGACGGGCATCGCCGATCTGGCCGATCGCGCACTCGACGAGTTGTCCGGCGGTCAGCGCCAGCGGGCCTGGATCTCCATGGCGTTGGCCCAGGGCACCGACATCCTGCTGCTCGACGAGCCGACCACCTACCTCGACCTCGCGCATTCGATCGAGGTCCTGGACCTGGTCGACCGGTTGCACTGCGACCTCGGCCGCACCGTGGTGATGGTGCTGCACGATCTCAACCTGGCCATCCGCTACAGCGACCAACTCATCGTCATGCGCGACGGACGCATCGTGGCACAGGGAGCGCCTACCGACATCATCAATGTCGCGCTGCTGCGCGAGGTCTTCGATCTCGACGCGTCCGTGCTGGAGGATCCGGTCTCCGGTCGACCGATGATCGTGCCGATCGGGACCAGACACGTCCTGGCCGCCTTTGAGACACTGCCGGGCGCAGTTCGCCAGTAGTTCCCGGCCGGGCCTATGACAAATACCACACCAGCTACCAGGCAGTTACGACGGCGTGTAGTACGCAATTGTGTCGTTGAGTCCGTAAACTTGTGGGATGGCAGGACTTGGTGAACTCGAGAAAGCGGTCATGGACCAACTGTGGTCCAGTGACGAGCCGCAGACCGTACGGCAGGTACACGAGGCTTTGGCCGCCCGCCGTGAGCTCGCGTACACCACGGTGATGACGGTGCTGCAACGGCTGGCGAAGAAGAACCTAGTGGTGCAGCGGCGTGACGACCGCGCTCACCGCTACGCGCCGGTGCACACCCGTGACGAACTGGTGGCCAGTTTGATGGTCGACGCACTGCAGCAGGCCGACGCCGCGGGTAGCCGCGCGGCGGCGCTCGTGCACTTCGTCGAACAGGTCGGCAGGGACGATACGGATGCGTTGCGCGAAGCACTCGCTAAGCTCGAGGCATCCGAAGATACTGCGCCGCCGAAGCAGTAGTCTTGGGATCCTGGCCTCACAATGAGGTGAGCGCCCTGGCCCCACAACGCAGTGAGCTGAGTCGATGAACGCAACCGCGCCGGTCTTCGCCGGTCTCGCTTTGCTTCTCGCGGGGCCTGCTCCAGCGCTACTGAGCCGCGCGACCTGGCCGTATCGGACACCGCGCGCCGCGCTCGTGTTGTGGCAGGCGATCGCGCTCGCCGCCGTGCTCAGCGCGTTCGGCTCGGGCCTGGCCATCGCCGCCGAACTGCTCGTGCCGGGACCGGACGGTCGCCCGACCACCTCACCGGCCCGCGAAATCGATGCGCTCGGTCTGCCGCTGTGGCTGGCGTATGTGCTCGTCTTCGCGTTGACACTGCTGGTCGGCGCGCGCCTCATCTACGCGATCGTGCGCGTTGGCGTGCACACCCGCCGACGTCGCGCACGGCATCGCATGCTCGTCGATCTGCTCGATCAGAGCGGACCGCATCGTCGTGCCGCCGATATCCGAGTGCTCGCCTCGACCGAGCCGATCGCCTACTGTCTGCCCGGTCTGCGCCAGCGGGTCGTGCTGAGCGAGGGCACACTGACCAGTCTGCAAGACGCCGAGGTCACGGCCATCGTCAGCCACGAGCGCTCCCACCTGCGCGCCCGCCACGACCTGGTGCTCGAGGCCTTCACCGCGGTGCACGAGGCCTTTCCCCGGGTGGTGCGCAGCAAGGCCGCGCTCGGTTCGGTGAAACTGCTGATCGAGCTGCTCGCCGACGACTCCGCGGTCAAAGTGACCGGCCCGACACCGCTGGCCCGCGCGCTGGTCGCCTGTGCCAAATCCACCGCACCGCAGGGCGCGCTCGCCGCCGGCGGGCCGACCACCTTGATCCGCATCCAGCGACTGGGTGGACGGATCGGCGATATTCGGGTCGCCTCGGCGGCATATCTGGGCTCTGCGGCCATCCTGGTGGTCCCGACCATGGCCGTCGCGGTACCCTGGCTGGTCGAACTGGATCGACTGCTCCGTAACTGATTCGTCCGGTTCCACCTGACACACCCGGTCCTACCGCTTCCCGATGACCGGGCCCAACCATCTCGGCGGCACCACGAGTGCCCGGATCCGCCCGCGCCGAGACACGAAAGGCACACAACCCCTTTGACCTCCTCGACCCCTGCCACCACCTTCGCGGAACTGGGCCTACCCGCCGTGCTCGTCCAGGCGTTGCGCCGCGACGGCATCGAGGCCCCGTTCCCGATCCAGGCCGCGACCGCGACCGATGCGCTGGCGGGCAGGGATGTGCTCGGGCGCGGTCCGACCGGCTCCGGCAAGACTCTCGCCTTCGGGCTGCCGATGCTCACCCTGCTCGCGGGCGGCCACGCCAAGCCGGGCAAGCCGCGCGGGCTGGTGCTGGTGCCGACCCGGGAACTGGCGGCCCAGATCGAGAAGGCGCTGGACAACGCGGCGCTCGCGCTCGGGTTGCGGGTGGCCTCGGTGGTCGGCGGCGCGCCGATCAAGCGGCAGGCCGATCGGCTCGCGCGCGGCGTCGATCTGCTCATCGCCACACCGGGGCGGCTGGAAGATCTGATCAACCAGCGCTCCGCCGATCTGTCCGAGGTGCGGATCACCGCACTGGACGAGGCCGACCACATGGCCGATATGGGCTTCCTCCCCCAGGTCACCAAGCTGCTCGACCGGACGCCGAAAGATGGTCAGCGACTGCTGTTCTCGGCCACCCTGGACGGTGAGGTCGACAAGCTGGTCAAGCGCTACCTGCGTTCCCCCGTCACCCATTCGACCGCGCCGGCCTCCGCCTCGGTCACGACGATGTCGCATCACCTGCTGTACCTGCGCAAGACCGATAAGCGCGAGGTGACCGCGCAGATCGCCGCGCGCGATGGGCTGACCATCATGTTCGTGCGCACCAAACACGGTGCCGACCGGCTCGCAAAGCAGTTGCGCGGAGCCGGAATCGCCGCGGGGGCGCTGCACGGCGGCAAGGCACAGAACAATCGGGTGCGGACGCTGGCCGCGTTCGCGGACAGCACGACGCCGGTGCTGGTGACCACCGATGTGGCCGCGCGCGGAATCCACGTGGACGGGATTTCCCTTGTCGTGCACGTGGATCCGCCCGGAGAATCGAAGGCGTACCTGCATCGTGCGGGACGTACCGCCCGAGCCGGTGAGGACGGCGTCGTCGTCACGCTGGTCACCGAGGAGGAGCGCGCGGAGGTCGAGAAGATGACCCGCAAGGCGGGCGTCGAAGTCGACGGTGTGCAGGTTCGCCCCGGTGATCGGCGCTTGAGCGAGATCACCGGCGCGAAGCAGCCGTCGGGTGTGCCGATCGTCGCCGCGAACTCGGCGGTCGCGGTGGGTGACGAAGGTGAATTGAAGGTCGGCGCGGGTCGGCGCGGAGCGTCGGGCCGCAAGTCGGGCGGTACGGGACGTGGTGCCGGCGCGAATGGCGTAGGACGCGGTGCGGGTTCCAATGGCGCCGGTGGACGTGGCAATGGCCGCGCCGGCGGTGCGACGAAATCCGCGGGCCGTTCGCGCGGTGCTGCCGCGGCGCCGGATGAGCGTGGTGTCGGAGCTTCGGGCCGTGGCGCCGCGGGTCGCGGTGCCGCCGCGGGCCGTGGCGCCGGATCGGGCGCCGCGGCGCGTGGCACCGGTGCGTCGACGAACCGCGCGACCGGGGCGACCTCCGGCCGTACCGGTTCCGCGTTATCGGGTCGCACCGCTGCGACCAGCGCAGACACGCCCGGGCGTGCGCGCCGACGCGCCGGACGCCCGCAGGGGGTGTCGGGCGGCCGCAATCGCGGGGCAAACTGACCTGGTGTCGAATCATGAGATGGGCGCGGTCGTCTGTGCGTTGATCGCGGCGCTGCTCTTCGCGGTCGCCGCAGTCGCGCAGCAGCATGCGGCGGCCGCCGTTCCAGAAGACGAGTCGCTGATGGGGTCGCTGGTGCGCAACCCGCGCTGGTGGGCCGGAATCGTCGGGGATGCGGGCGGTTACGCGATGCAGGTGGTCGCGCTCGCCTTGGGCGCGGTACTGCTCGTGCAGCCGATCCTGGTGAGCATGTTGATCTTTGCGCTGCCCCTCTCCGCCCGGCTCAACCGCCGGCGCATCACCCCGCGCACCTGGGCGACCGCCATCGCGCTCGCGGCGGCCCTGGCCTGTTTCCTGATCGTTGGCGATCCAACCGAGGGCAATACCAATGCGCCGCTACGTGATTGGATTCCTCCGCTGGCAGCGCTGCTCGGCGTGCTCGCGGTAGCCGCGGCCGTCGGAATCAAGACCGCAGACCCGACCCGCCGCGCGTTGCTCTTCGGCACCGTGGGTGGTTCCCTCTTCGGTCTGGCCGCCGCGCTCACCGCCTACGTCACCGACCTGTTCGACGGCGGTCTCGGCCACGTACTCGGCAGCTGGCAGACCTGGGCCCTGGTCGGCTCCGGCCTGATCGGCCTCTACCTGCAACAACGCGCCTTCCAATCCGGCCCGCTCGTCGCCTCGCTACCCGCCGTCACCATTGCCGAACCCCTGGCCGCGGCCTTCGTCGGCATCACCGTCCTCGACGAGCGGTTGCGCACCGGCGGCGCCGGCCTGGTCGTGATCGCTGTCGCCGTCGCCGTCATGTGCGCGACCACCGTTCAACTGTCCCGCGCCCAAGCCGATGCCTGAACAACGCACTCTGCTGCCCGCCTCGGCCATTCATCGAATGCTGGGCAATCGCACGGAACCCCTGAGCACCGGTTAGAATCGGTTAAGTGCAGTTTCTCCCTGGTCATCAGCCGCCGTACGATCTGACCTACGACGACCTCTTCCTCGTCCCGAATCGGACGGATATCGCGTCACGGTTCGACGTGGATCTGTCGACCGCGGACGGGTCCGGCACCACCATTCCCATCGTCGTCGCGAATATGACCGCGGTCGCCGGACGCCGGATGGCCGAGACAGTCGCCCGCCGCGGCGGCATCGTCGTACTCCCGCAGGATCTTCCGATCGCCGCGGCCGCCGAAACCATCGCCTTCGTCAAGAGCCGTTCACTCACCGCCGATACCCCGGTCACCCTGGATCCGGAGCGTTCGGTGTCCGAGGCCGTGGCCCTGATGCACAAGCGCGCGCACGGCGCGGTCGTGGTCGTCGACGGCGGTAAGCCGGTCGGCGTGGTCACCGAGGCGTCCTGCACCGATGTCGACCGGTTCGCCCGGCTGCGCGATGTCGCGATCACCGATTTCATCCAGGCCCCGGCCAGCACCTCGCCGCGCGATATCTTCGACCTGCTCGAGGCCAAGCACGCGCACCTGGCAGTGCTCACCACCGAAGACGGCAGCCTCGCGGGCGTGCTGACCCGCACCGGATCCATCCGCGCCGGCATCTACCAGCCCAACGTCGACGCCAACAACCAGCTGCGGGTCGCGGCCGCGGTCGGCATCAACGGCGATGTGGCCGCCAAGGCCAAGGCGCTCGTCGATGCGGGCGCGGACCTGCTCGTCATCGACACCGCCCACGGCCACCAGGCCAAGATGCTCGAAACCCTCAGCGCCATCCGCGATCTCGGCCTCGGTGTACCGCTGGTCGCAGGCAACGTGGTCTCCGCCCAGGGCACCCGTGACCTGGCCGCCGCGGGCGCGGACATCATCAAGGTCGGTGTCGGCCCCGGCGCCATGTGCACCACCCGCATGATGACCGGCGTCGGCCGTCCGCAGTTCTCCGCGGTGGCCGAATGCGCCGCCGCCGCAAAGGAACTCGGCGTGCACATCTGGGCCGACGGCGGCGTCCGGCACCCGCGCGACGTGGCTCTCGCACTGGCCGCCGGCGCCTCCAACGTGATGATCGGCTCCTGGTTCGCCGGCACCTACGAGTCCCCCGGCGACCTGCGCGTCGATCGCGACGGCAATGCCTACAAGGAGAGCTTCGGCATGGCCTCCAAGCGCGCCGTCGCCGCCCGCACCGCCACCGACAGCGGTTTCGATCGCGCCCGCAAGGCACTGTTCGAGGAGGGCATCTCCAGCTCGCGGATGCGTCTGGATCCGGAACGCCCCGGCGTCGAGGACCTCATCGACCACATCTGCTCCGGCGTCCGCAGCGCCTGCACCTACGCGGGCGCCCGCAGCCTGCCCGAGTTCCATGACAAGGCCGTACTCGGCGTCCAATCAGCAGCCGGCTTCGCCGAGGGCCGCCCACTCCCGAGCGGCTGGTAAGCCTGCGACTCACTGAGTAGCGACAGACTCACCCCACACAACCACCACCGAGCGAGTCCTACAAGCGAACCGATTCACGACCCATCTCACGTCCGAGCCGCTGAGGGAAAAGCCTAGGGCTCCGCCTCAACACAGATAGCGACAAACTCACCCCACACAACCACCACGGAGCGAGTCTTACGAGCGACCGTTCGCGGCCCGTCTCACGTCCGAGCCGTCGAAGCGCATGCGCCGCAGGCGCGAGTCTCGACGGCTCGGACGTGAGACATCCGGGGGCCGCGAACACGCCGCGCCGAAGGCGCGGCAAATCAGACAGAGCACCGGCCCACGCGGGCACGCGCGTGGGCCGGTAGCATAGGGGTTGCCGGTTTCCGGTACCACAAAACCCCATTTGCCGAGAGGAACAAGTTGTCACCCGCGTCCGAGGGCGCCGCACAGGAGGGCTCCTCTACCGAGCCGGGTGACAAACCCGGCGCTCTCCTTCCCCCAGCAGCCCGATCCATTTCAGCCCATCGTGTGACTCGCAGGTGGTGCTGACGATGTCCGTCGTGCTCACCGTGCTCAGCCTGGTCGGGTTCATCGCCCTTACCGCGGGCACCGCATTGTTCGTCGCCGCCGAATTCTCGCTCACCGCGCTGGAGCGCAGTACCGTCGAATCGCATGTGCGCGCCGTCGGCGATGCCCGTTCGCGGATGGTCCGGCAGGCGCACACCACGCTGTCGTTCCAGCTCTCCGGCGCTCAGCTCGGCATCACCATCACCACGCTGATCACCGGTTACATTGCCGAACCGGTGCTGGCGCGGCTGCTATCGCCGCTGTTCACCGCATTGGGTGTGAGCGCGGGTGCGGCGCACGGCATCTCGCTCACGGTGGCTCTCGTGCTCGCGACCTCGCTATCGATGATCTACGGCGAACTCGTCCCGAAGAACATCGCGATCTCCATGCCGCTCGGCACCGCGCGGGCGACCGCGGGTCCGATGATCGCCTTCTCTGTGGTGTTCAAGTGGATGATCCATTTCCTCAACAGCACCGCGAACTGGGTGGTCCGCCGCCTCGGCGTCGAACCGGCCGAGGAGTTGCGCTCGGCGCGCTCCCCGCAGGAACTCGGCTCCCTGGTGCGTACGTCCGCGCTGCGTGGCAGGCTGGATCACCGCACCGCGCAGTTGGTGGACCGCTCGCTGCAGTTCGGTGAGCGCAGCGCGGAGGAGCTGATGACGCCGCGGGTCAAGATCGAGTCGCTGGACAAGTCCGATACCATCGCCGATCTGATCGCGGCCGCCAGCCGGACCGGCTACTCACGCTTCCCGATCATCGACGGCGATCTGGACAACACCTTGGGCGTGGTGCACGTCAAACAGGCCTTCACCCATCCCGCCACTGTCCGCAACACCATCCCGCTGCACCTGCTGGCCCGTCCGGTACCGATCGTGCCGGCCAGCCTCGACGGCGACGAGGTGCTCGAGCGGGTGCGCGCCGACGGTATGCAGGTGGCGCTGGTGGTCGACGAGTACGGCGGCACCGCGGGAATCGTCACCATGGAGGACCTCATCGAGGAGATCCTCGGCGACGTGCGCGATGAACACGACGAGGAGGAGCGCGATGTCCGCCGGGTCGCCGACGGCTGGGACTGCTCGGGTCTGCTGCGCATCGACGAGGTCTCCCGCGCCACCGGATACGACGCCCCTGAAGGCGAATACGAAACCCTCGGCGGTCTGGTGCTCACCCGGCTCGGCCGCATTCCGGTCACCGGCGACGTGGTGATCCTGCCGAATCCGCGCTCCTCGCACCGCTATCCGAGCGACGAGGAGGACGGCGGCTGGATCGCCAAGGTGGAACGGATGGACGGTCGGCGCATCGACCGGATCCGGCTGGTTCCGGTCGCCGCCGCCGCGCTGACCACCTACAACGCCAAGGAGAGCAGCCATGGGTGATCTCCTCGGTGTCCTGCTCACGGTGGTGCTGCTGGCCTGTAACGCCTTCTTCGTCGCCGCCGAATTCGCGTTGATCTCGGCGCGCCGCGATCGCCTGGAAGCGCTCGCCGCACAGGGCAAGCGCAAGGCGGATACGGTGATCCGGGCCGGTGAGAACCTGTCGATGATGCTGGCCGCCGCACAGCTCGGCATCACCATCTGCTCGATTCTACTCGGCCGGGTCGGCGAACCGGCGGTCGCGCATCTGCTGGAGGGGCCGTTCGAGCTGCTCGGCCTGCCCGATCAGCTGCTGCATCCGGTCGCGTTCGCGCTCGCGCTGACGATCGTGGTGATCCTGCACATCCTGTTCGGCGAGATGATCCCGAAGAACATCGCGCTGGCCGGGCCGGAACGCAGTGCGCTGCTGCTGGTTCCGGTGCACCTGCTGTGGTTGCGTTTGGCGCGTCCGCTCATCGCGTTCTACAACCTGGCCGCCAACCTGTCGCTGCGGATGCTGCGGATCGAGCCGAAGGATGAGCTCGAGGCCACGGTCTCCAGTGTGGAGCTCGCCGAGATGATCGGTGAATCCCGTTCGGAGGGACTGCTCGACGAGGAGGAGCACCGCCGCCTCACCCAGGCGCTCGGCACGTCCGATCGCGTCGTCGGCGATGTGATGGTGCCGCTGGCGACGACCCGCTCGGTTCCGTTGCGCGGCAATGGAACCACGCTCGGCGATATCGAGACCGCCGTCGCCGAGACCGGTTTCTCGCGGTATCCGGTGCGCGCGAGCGACGGTTCGCTGGTCGGCTATCTGCATGTGAAGGATGTGCTGGACAAGGTCGCCGATGACAGCGCCGGACCGAATACCCCCATCCCGCGCACCGATATTCGTCCGCTGCCGACGGTGAGTGCAGGCACCATGCTGTACGAGGCGCTGGCCCGATTGCGCCGCACCAATTCGCACCTGGGTCGGGTCGTCGACAACCGCGGCAATACCGTCGGCATCGTGGCGCTCGAGGATCTGGTGGAAGAGTTCGTCGGTACCGTGCGCGATGGGACGCACCGGGTGATCGAATGATCGTGCTGGCCGAGTCCGAGTGGCGGGCCCGGGCCGCCGCGCACCGGGCTCGGCTGGACGAACTCGTCGGACCGTATCTGGAGCGGCGTGCGGCGGGATCGTCGCATCCGGTGATCGATTTCCTGTTCACGTATTACGGGCACAAGCCTGCCCAATTGCGGCGCTGGCACCCGGGATTCGGCGTCGCGTTGGCGGGTGCGCGCGAGTATGACGGGGCCCGTGGGTACCACCGCGTCGAGGTGTACGGCACGCCCGCCGACACCACCTCCGGGGTGTCGGCCTACACCGCCGACCCGGCATACCTCGCGCGCCGCCGCGACACCATCGCGTTCATCGCGAACCTGTTGTGCGCCACCGCATCCCGCCCCGCCCAGCTCGCCTGTTTCGGGCTGCACGAATGGGCGATGGTGTACAAGACCCACGACGTCCGGCACCAGCAGGTCCCGCTGCGCCTCGGCGGCACCGGCACCGACGCGGTCGTCGAGTCGATGTCCTTGCGCTGCACCCATTTCGACGCCTTCCGCTTCTTCACCCCGGACGCCGTCGGCCGCAACGCGCAGCCGCTCACCCGCGCCGACCAGATCGCCCGCGAACAACCCGGCTGCCTGCATGCCAATATGGATCTCTACAAATGGGGGTTTGCTACAAGCCCCCTCATATGCTCCGACCTGCTATTCGACTGCCTCGAGCTCGCCTACCGCGCCCGCGAACTGGACATGCGCGCCAGCCCATACGACCTGACCACCTACGGCTACGAACCGATCCGCATCGAAACACCCGCCGGACGCGCCGACTACGCCCGCCACCAGTCCGATATCGCCCAACACGCCCAGGTACTGCGCGCTCGACTCCGCACCGCATGCCAAGACCTCCTCACACCCGCACCCGACGCGCCATAGCCAGTCCGTCGAAACTGCACCACTCCGATCAGGCCCATCGACGCGATGCAACCCCGGAACGAACCAAGCTCACGGCCGAGACCAACCTGCCCGATTGCTCGCTCAGCTCAACATCCTGCAATCGGTTACTAGCGGTAGTTGTCAGGAACACCCGATGTACGGCTGTGAGCGGATGTTGCCGTGGTATGGAGCGATACCGAACTACGACTTTGGTGGTGTCATCGCAGGCATGCCCGGTGTCGCGCATGCTCTTGTGACGAGGTCGACCCACACCTGCGGATCGGTCGACCACAGATTGTGGGCCACTGCGGGTAGTTCCTCGAACCTGCCGTGCGGGATCAAGGCGGCGAGTTGCCGCAGTGGCCATGACGGGCGGATGTCGTGCTGCGGCGCAATGAATGTCATGACGACAGTGGAGTCGGCCAGTCGGCGGAGCAGGTCGGGTTCGTGAATCCACTGCACGAACGACGCGCTCAGTGCGGCGTGAACACCTGGCTCCCAGTCGATCTCGATGTCGGCTTCCAGATGCCGCGCGGACTCGTATGCCTGAGACCAGGTGCGGTCCTTGTGCAATCCGTGCCCGGCGACGCCGACCACGGATGTGACTCGGTCGGGATGATCCAGCGCGTAGCGCACCGCCAGGTCCGAGCCCCAGGAATGGCCGAGCACTACCCAGCTGTCGACACCTTCGGCTCGCCGTACCGCTTCGATATCGGCGACTGCCCGATCGAGGTCGTGCGGCTCACCGTCGGAGCGTCCAACACCCCGGGGCTCTGGGTACCACGCCCGCATCCCGTGAGGTGCCAGCCCGTCATCCTCGAGGTAATGGACACAGCCCGGTCCACCGGACAGAACCACGACATCCGGACCGTGTCCCGTGACACCGACGTGGAGCAGGGTCCCGTCATCGGCCGGCACCATCATCGATCGCATTTCACCCCTGGCCGCAGCGAAAGTTGGTGGGCATGATGCGGACGATACGGCGGAAAGCGCTTGCTTGGCAACCGAATTCACACGGATTCTCAGTGCTCCGAGGCGTCACTCCGCCGCCGTGGATGCAGATACGCAACTCGGCATTTCGGATGTCGGCAGGTGGACATCGGCGTGAGTGGTCATTCGCGCTTCACATCACGCGGCGCCTTGTCGGGGCGTAGCCCTCGCCAGCAGGGGGTCGGGGGGCGGCCGTCACTGGTCCACTCGGCGAACGACACTTCACCCACGACCTGGGGTTCGCCCCAGACACTCGGCGCGACCCAGGGGTGGGGTTGCGGGGGCGATGTGGAGGGCACCTTGGTTGAGGTCGAGCATCAGCGCCCCAGGGGTTGTTTGCAGCTGGCTGCGTAACTGGTCGGGTATGTAGTCCATGGTGGCAATCCGGTTGCGGTAGTTGAGGAAACTGTGGCATCCGATCGCCTTGACGCCCGCCCGGCGGACGCTGGTGACAGCGTCGGTCAATGTCCACAAAGCGTTTTCGGCGGGCTGGATGATGTCGATGGCGTCGAGATGTCGTGACCGGATCTGTTCCGGGAAGAACTTCGCTGCGAAGTGGCGGTAGAGCACATACTCCGAAGCACCGGTCCATTTGGCGTGTTCTATTGTCGCCAGGAATGCCTCCCAGAACGGTCGCTCGTGCTGATCCTCGACTCGTCGCATCAGGTCCGCGAGGATTTGTCTGTCGAACACCATGTGATGCTGCATCCCGCTGTATGGGTCGACCGGCCGCCACCCGGCAAGCAGCCGGGTCGCTGCGGTGATCGCGGAGTGGCGGGCGGGGATCGCGTGCTGGCGGGTGTCGAGGTGCCATTGCAGCGGATAGCCAAGTGCCAGATAGGATCTACCATCGTCTTCGACGAACACGACATCGTCGACGAGCGCGTAGTCCGCGTCGAGCACCAGGAGGTGCTGGACCGTACTCGGCAGGATGCGGAAGCAGTTCAGTTTGATCAGCTGCTGGAAATACCAGGACGAATTGTGGTGATCGCCGCCCGCTGCGCACAGGATCGCCTCGATGGAGGCCGGTGTCGGCGAGACCGCTTCCTCATCGATCCACTGCACCACGTGCCCGGTCCGCACCTGTGCGCGGAGTCGCGCGGACCCGACGATATTCACCGATCGGATCGGATTACGGCAGTGTGCCCTCAGCCCGGTGATACAGGCGTCGAGGCTGGGTAGGTCCTTGGCTGCTACCGGGATCATGACGTCGATCGCCGGTAGGCGCGCAATTTCGGTGGTCACGTTCACGCTCCCGTCGGCTGATCGTCGCTGGCAACCATAGCCAGGATTCGTGGCTCGAAAAGCGTCGGCCCCTTAGCATTTCATCACTGGCAGTCAGCGAGTGCCATTTGCCCGGGACCGAGCCAGGCTTGGCCACGGGTGCGGCTCGCGCGTCACGTCACATGCCGCCTGGCTGACAACCGGACCTCGAGGTGGTGAACGACCCGGTGCGGTTGGGGTCGACGGCGGCCGGTGACGGTCAGGAGGTGACCGAGAGGTCGAGGCCGGCCAGCAGGTCGATCACGCGTCGACCGATATCGTCGCGGATCGGCCGCACCTCGGCCACCGGCAACCCGGCCGAGTCGTCCACGATCCACTCTTCGTGCCGGACCACCTTGGCCCGAGCGTGCGACTGCTGCCGGGCGAAGCGCTCGGCCAGCAGCGGCAGATACAGCTTTACAACCGCGCGCGCCCCGACCGCAGAAATCCTTTCGCCGGGGTGACGAAGCCGCCCGTCGGATCCTCAGTGGTTACGGCAGTTCAGCCCGCTGTCCAGGGCCGCAGTTTCTCCGGATTCCGGATCGCCCAGATGCGGGTGATCCGGCCGTCGGCGATATCGAAGGCGTAGACCGACACGATGGCGTCGGCGAGCTGCGCCACCAGGCCGGGTTGGCCGTTCACCGTGCGCTCGAGCAGCGTCACCTCGGGGCCTCGGGCGGCGATTTCGATCCAGGCGCGGGCGATCTGCTCGCCGCCGGTTATCGGGTGGCGGAAAGCCGGAGCCAGGCCGCCGCTGTCGGCGGTCGCGGTCGCCTGCGGATCGAGCAAACCGATCAGGGCCTCGATATCCCTTGTCTCCCAGGCCCGTTTGAAGTCCCTGACCACCTCGGCGCGCTGGGTGCTCGCCGGGCCCTGCGATGTACGGATGCGGCGGCGGGCGGAGGAGGCGAGCTGGCGGCAGGCCGCCGGGGTGCGCCCAACGATGTCGGCGACCTCGGCGAAGGAGTAGCGGAAGACGTCGTGCAGGACGAACGCCACCCGCTCGGCCGGTGTCATGGAATCCAGCACGACGAGGAAGGCCATACCGATCGACTCGTCGAGGGTGACCCGGTCGGCGGGATCGGCGGGGGCGGGACCACCGAGCCATTCGGAACGGTCGGGTACCGGCTCCGGAATCCATTCGCCCACATAGCGTTCCCGCCTGGCTCGGGCCGAGCCGAGCAGATCGAGGCAGATGCGGCTGGCGACCGTCGTCAACCAAGCGCCGGGCGCCGCCACATCGTGCCGCTGCCCCTCGGATAACGCGTACCAGCGCGCGTAGGTCTCCTGCACCACATCCTCGGCTTCGGCCAGCGAGCCGAGCAACCGGTAGGCGAGATTGATCAGCTGACGGCGTTCGCTGATCACCGAGCGCAGTTGCGGATCGGTCATGGTGTCGGCTCCTTCGGTCGATGCGGCCTCACCTTATTGACGAAACAGCGACCCGAACTGTGAGACGGCCTGACATTCCGGCCGGCTGCGTCGTCGGAAGGTCGTGACACTTTCAGCAGAGCAGGAGTTCCGGACATGATCAGAATCGGCATCATCCTCGGCAGTACCCGGCCCAACCGTAACGGTCCGCAGGTCGCCCAGTGGGTTCTGGACTCGGCATCGCGGCGCGGCGACGCCGAGTTCGAACTGATCGACCTGCGCGACCACCCACTACCGCATCTGGACGAGCCGGTGGCGCCGATGTTCGGCCCGTCCGTACATGAGCACACCCGCGCCTGGGCCGAGCGGATCGCCCCGTTCGACGGCTTCGTGATGGTGACCCCCGAGTACAACCACTCGGCCCCCCGGCGTGCTGAAGAACGCCATCGACCACCTGTTCGCGCAGTGGGCCGACAAGGCGGTCGGATTCGTCTCCTACGGCGCCGGTGGCGGCGTCCGCGCGGTGGAGCATCTGCGGCTGGTCTGCAGCGCCCTGCGCATGGCCGATGTGAGCCACCAGGTCGCGATCTCGGTGCTCACCGATTTCGAGAACTACACCGCCTTCAAACCGGGTGACCACCACACCACAGCTCTGAACACGCTGCTGGATCAGGTCGTCGAATGGAGCGCCGCGCTCGCGCCGTTACGGCAGGTCGGCACCGATACCCCGCAATTCAACTCTGAAGGAGCCAATCATGCTGATACCCAACGACTTTCGGTCACTCGCTGACCGTATCGAGATCGAAGCGCTCCGCGGCGAATTCCCCGACGCGGTGATGATGCGCGACTTCGACCGCCTGGCATCACTGTTCACCGACGACGGGGTGTTACGCATCCCCGACGCAGGTATCGAACTCGCCGGCCGCGCCGACTTCCAGACCAAAATGCGGCGAATGCAAGACGCCTGGGACTACTTCATTCAGCACACCCATCCCGGCGCGATCGACATCGACGGCGACACCGCCTCCGGCCGCGCCCACATCTGTGAACTCGGCCGGTTGAAAACCGGCAGTTCGCATTTGAACTATGCGATCTACCACGATCGCTACCGGCGAACAGCCGACGGCTGGAAGTTCGCCGAACGGGTCTACGAGATCCGATACCTCGACAACTCACCGCTGGCGGGCTCACCGCTGGGAGAGAACGGACTGGGTGTGGACGTATCCGCTGTGCAGCTATACGAGTGATCGTGCGCTGCCCACGGGGGCGCCGCAACTACCGGCAGCCCGTGGGCAGCATCGCGTCGTGCCTGGCCTCGTCGTCGGTGAACAAGGTCAGCATCAAGCACCGTAATCTGCCGGTGGTGTCGCCGAAGAGCAGGTCGCGGCACAGTTCGATGCCGTTGCCGTCGGCCGGCCGCACATCCGGCACCCGCGAGAGCGCCCATCATGAGCCGGGGCGGGCCGCCTGATGGCGCGCCGCATCGTACTGCTCGAAATATGCCTCGCCCACGACGAACATTCCGCGTTGCGGCAGCCAGAAGTCCCCCAACCTCGCCTGCTCGGCCAGCGGCCCCGCAGGACCGAGATCGATTCCATCGATCCGTGCACCACTGTTCTCGACGGTCCACAGCATCCTCGGATTGGCCAGGAACCATTGACCGTTCGGGGAAGTGCCGCTGAGCCGCACCCGCCCGACGCCCAGCGCCGGACCCGCAACCCGCGACATGAGCGACAGGACGGCAGGGCGCCGCCACAAAGCCGCGGGCAGCATGCGACCGAGACCCGTCATCGCCGCCGTCGCCGCCGATCGTCCCAGCTCGAGATTCCATACGAGCCTGTCCCGCACCTCCACTGTGAACGCGGACGGACCCGTCCAGGTCACCGAGATGTGTTCGACCCGCGCGTCTTCGAGCGCCGAGCCGAAATAGCGGGCACAGCTGGCCTCCGGGGAAACACTGCTGTAGATCACCCATTCGCCGGCCGGGTCTCGATGCCACACCGAGTCGTACCCTGCACCGACCGAGCTGGCAGGGAAATGCCGAAACGCCAAGTAGTGGCCGCTGGCGAATGGCATCCCCATCACCCCGTAGCCGGAAAATCGCTCCTGATCCGCACCCGATGGGAGCGTTTTGTCGATTTCGGCGATCGAACGCGGGCTGTCGGTCATCGCCAGCCTCCTCGAGGAGTGGACCCGTACCGGTCATCTTACGTGGTAGAAGGTCCCTTCCCAGAAACATAGGTCGCTTCTCTGCCGACGGATCGGCCCGCATGGATAACGTTGTTGCGGCCGCCGGTGAGGCTTTGAGATCCGATTGCGGAGGGTAGCCGGTGCCGGTCACAACATCTCGGGCGCGGTGTCGAGGATGGCATCGAGCAACCCGGGGAAATGCGTGTCGAGATCGGCACGGCGCAGGCTGAGCATCCGGCGCGCCCCGCGGACCCGCGCCGAGGCGATCGTCACCGAATTCGGCCCGGGCAGCGTCCTGGCCGTCCGCGCCGACAGCAGCGACCGCGACGCCGTGGACGCCGTGGTCGAGCAGACAGTGGCCGCTTTCGGGCGTCTGGATGTCGTGGTCGCCAACGCCGGCGTCGCCGCCGTCGGCCGGTTCGACGAACTGGCGTCCGATCAGATCGATCGGATGCTCCAGGTGAACGTGCACGGGGTGCTGCACACTCTCCGCGCGGCGCTGGGCCATCTGCCCGACGGCGGCCGCATCGTCACCATCGGCAGTGTCAACGCCGATCGGGTTCCGTTTTCCGGAGGCGCGGTCTACGCCATGACCAAGGCCGCGCTGCAGGGGCTGGTCCGCGGGCTGGCTCGCGACCTCGGACCGCGCGGCATCACCGTGAACAACATCCAGCCCGGCCCCACCGCCAACGACCGCATGCCCGCCGACAGCCCCGCAGCCGCCCGCCTCACCGAGCACATGGCACTACAGCGCCTCGGCACCCCCGACGAAATCGGCGCCATGGTCGCCTACCTCACCGGCCCCGACGCCCGCTTCATCACCGGCACCAGCATCACCATCGACGGCGGATTCACGGCCTGACCACACAGCGCCGAGACCACCCCGTCCTCGGCAAGAGAGCGCGTTCGACAGAAGGCCGCCCGTCCGCCACTGATCAACCACTCGAAGCCTGCACCTCAATGCCCAATTCGACTTCTATAAATGGGGTTTCGAACCGACCCCGCTCATCTGCGCCGACCCGCTGTTCGACTACTGCGAGTTCACCTGCGCCGCACGCGAACTCGATATGTGCGCGAGTCCGCACGATCTCACCGAAGACGGCCACGAACCGGTCCGCATCGAGACATCGGCGGGGCGAGCCGAATACGTCCGGGCGCAGTCGGCACTGGCCGAGCGATCGGCCGAACTCAGACAGTTCCGGCTCGAGGTCTGCACCACGCTGCTGACGCACGAAAACACCGTGCTCGCCGCCGACTGAACACGACTGCGCGACACGTCAACGAACAGGGATTTCCTCGAAACACTTCCAACAAGTTACTGACTGTTACTACTATGCAGTCAGTTCTTATCCGTCTGAGTCGGCATTGTCCACGATGAGGAAAGTTGGGATGCAACGATGCGCCCGAAGCTGAGTCTGCGCCGTGTGCGCCCGTTGGCCCTGCTCGCCACCGCGGTGATCGCCGCGATGATGCTGCCCAGCAGCGCATCGGCCGATCTGCAGTCCGATATCGCTACCGCGGTCCAGGAATTCCTCGACGTCGGGCGCACCTCGGTCCCGCGCGCGGACTGCGGACCCGGATCGATGCCGGAAACCGGGCTGCAGGGCGATGTCCCGGCCGCCGACCGCGACAGCAGGCGCAGCACACAGGGCTACAGCTGCAATATGTCGATGATCGGCAACTATGCCGGACGCGGCGCGGGCATCACCTCCACCAGCTTCGAACACTGCGCCTATATGGGTTCGTTCTTCCCGGGCGATCTGATCAGCGAGGGTCGCGGCGTCCAGGTGCTCGACGTCTCCGATCCAGCGCATCCGCAGCCGACGGTCACGCTGACCGAACCGGCGATGCTGGCGGGCACCTGGGAGAGCCTCAAAGTCAATGCCGAACGCAAGTTGCTGGTCGGCACCGGTGTGCCGATCGCTGAAGGCGTCGGTTATCTGTCGGTCTATGACATCTCCGATTGCGCGTATCCCAAGCTGCTCAATCCCGGTCCCGGCACGAATCTGCTGATGCCGCTGCCGATTACGACGCACGAAGGCGGCTGGTCCCCCGACGGCCGCACCTACTGGGCCTCGGGCATCGCGCCTGGCTTCGTCAGCGCCGTCGATCTCACCGATCCGGCAAATCCGCACGTCATCTGGCAGGGGCTGACGGGGATCGAGGCACACGGTTTCGGTATCAGCCCGGACGGCAATCGGATGTACCTGTCCGCACTGGGCGGATTCACCGTGCTCGATATCAGCGCCATCCAGCGTCGCGACCCCAACCCGCAGGTCACCCATATCGGCCGCACCTTCTGGACCGACGGGTGGGCCACCCAGCACAGCATCCCGGTTACCTATGACGGCAAGCCGTACCTCTACACCGTGGACGAAGGTGGTTCCGGCGGTGTGAAACTCATCGATATCGCCAACGACACCGCACCGAAGGTCGCCGGGAAGGTCAAGCTGGAGATCAACCTGGTGCAGAACATCGACAGCAATATCGGTAGCTCCATGGGCGGTTCGATCTTCGCCTACGAATCGCACTACTGCGCCGCCGATCGCCAGGACAACCCCACCGCGCTCGCGTGCGGCTGGATCTCCTCCGGCATCAGGGTTTTCGATATTCGCGACCCACACAACATCCATGAGATCGCCTACTTCAACCCGCCGGCGCGCACCGGACAGAACCTCAGTCTGTGGAACTCACCGCACGCCCTCGCCTCGATCATCGGCGTGCCGCTCATGAGCACTCCGCCGGCCGCGCGTGCCGTCCTGGAGAGTCAGTTCAATCCGTTGGACGCACTGACCCCACGCACCGGCAATCTCGCCTTCGGTGACGTCTCCACCGACTGGTGCTTCTCGCCACCGGAATGGCGCGGCAACCAACTGTACGTCGCCTGCTCCGATAACGGATTCATGGTGCTGCAACTCGAGAACGATGTGTACACCGTGCCCGCCGACCAACGCTCCACCATAGGGTCGTGACCTTGCCCCGCTGGATCCGAGCCGCCGCGCTCGCTTCGCTCGCCTTCGCTCTGGTGGTGGTCGGGGCGGCGCTGCGGCCACTGGTATTGCCCGAAGAGCATACGGCCGCACCAATTCTCAACTCGGTGGAGATCGGGTTCGCGCAGGATATGACCGCGCACCATCAGCAGGCGCTGACCATGGTGCAGCGCTTGGATCATGGGGTCGACCCGACGGTACTGCGTCTGGCGCAACAACTCTCGGACGCGCAGCGCATCGAGATCGGAACCATGCTCGGGTGGCTCCGATTGGCCGATGCGTCACCGTTGTCGTCACGGCCGATGGCCTGGCTGCACGCTGATGCGGCTGCGTCGCACCATCATTCGGCCACACCCGCGGCGGGTTCGGCCACTGGTGACACGATGCCGGGTATGGCGACAACCGCCGAACTCGACGCCCTCGCCGCGGCCCGCGGCCGGGACGCCGAAATCTTGTTCCTGCAATTGATGTTCCGCCACCACCAGGGTGGACTCACCATGGCCCGCGCCGCCGACGAACTGCTGGTCTCCGGTCCGGTCAAGGAAACAGCGCGCTCGATGTTCCAGAGCCAGAGTCAGGAGGCGGGCGTGATAAGTCTGCTGCTCACCCAACTCGGCGGCCAACCGCCGCAATAGACCGCCGACGAATCCGGCCGGCTCCCACCGGAAGTCGTGTGGGCCGCCCTCGACTGCCCCGGCGGCTGGGCCGCCATGCGCAAACAAGGCATGCGCGTCGGCGGCCTCACCGCCGCCCTCACCGCCACCCAACTGTGCCCCGTCTACCCCGAAACCCCCTACGCCTGGCCCATCACCCACACCGGCCGCAAACACATCGTCGGCGCCGCCCTCGCCACCCCCACCGGCACCCTCTGCGCCCTGGCCGAAGCCCTCTGGATCGCGCCGAAACCCTGAACGACCTCCGGCCCCGGCGCGCTGCCGCGTCCGAAGCTCAGGTGTTTTCCACGAAGCGGTACCACCGTCCGTGGAAGGTCTCGTAGCCGACGCCGCCGGGGCCGGGTGGGCCGATGCTGGGGGCGCTATCGGGGAAGTAGGCGAAGCCTTCGGAATTGGTGGCTCCGCCATCGACGTAGAACAGGCAGCCGCCGTCGCGGCGGGTGACGTAGGTGACGGTGTAGACGCCCAGGCGGGTGCGGTGGCCGGGGTTGGCGCAGGCGGCGGCTTGGTCTTCGAGGATGGGGCGCGACACCCGCCAACCGGTGGTCTCGGGGACTTCGTACCAGACCAGTGCGGCGAGGGCGGCGATGAGCAGCGGGGCGACCAGGCTGACGATGATGGCGTGGTAGCGGATCAGGCCGAGGATCCCGAAGCAGACCGCGACCACGCCGACGACCGAAAGTCCCACCCACAGCAGCACTTTGGTGGGGAAGCTGCCCTGTGCGGCCAACTCCCAGCAGAGCACGGCGCAGAGCAGCGCGATGACCGTGGTGATGGCGCCCATCCAGAGCTCGAACCAGACTGGGGCATGTGGACGGACCTTGCCACCGCTGCTCATGTCAAAGAAGATACGTCGACAGGCTCTGGGCCGCAGGACATATAGGCAACATGAGAAAACCCCCGGCCGTGGCATCCGATGGGAGCCATGACCGAGGGTCGGTCGTACACGATGTTCAGCTCGGCGATTTACAGCGGTGGGAAACCGGCCGAACCGGTGGCCATCCAATTCCAGAACTGCGCCGCACGATTGATGACCAGGGCGAACACATCAAGGACAACGCTTCCCATAAAACTTCCTCACATCCGAATATCCTGTGCAGCGCCCAGGGTAACGGATCGTTATACGCAAGCCAGCGCCTTGGCCTCGCGCCGACGCCGGTGCAGGATCGGCTCGGTGTAGCCGTTGGGCTGCTTGGTACCTTCCAGCACCAGCTCCTTCGCGGCCTGGAACGCGATGCTGCCCGCGAAGTCCGGCGCCATCGGCCGGTAGTTCGGATCGCCCGCGTTCTGCTTGTCGACCACCGGCGCCATCCGCTCCAGGCTGGCCACCACCTCATCGGCGCGCACCACGCCGTGGCGCAGCCAGTTCGCCATCAGCTGGCTCGAAATGCGCAGGGTCGCACGGTCTTCCATGAGGCCGATATCGCGAATATCGGGCACCTTGGAGCAGCCGACGCCATGGTCGATCCAGCGCACCACGTACCCGAGAATGCTCTGGGAGTTGTTGTCCAGCTCCTGCTGCTTTTCCTGCGCCGACCAGTTCGCGTTCGCGGCCAGCGGGATCTCCAGAATCTGGTCGATGGTGGCACGGCGACCACCGGCGGCGATCTCCCGCTGCCGCTCGAAGACGTTGACCTGGTGGTAGTGGGTCGCGTGCAAGGTGGCGGCGGTCGGCGAGGGCACCCACGCGGTATTGGCACCGGCGCGCGGATGGCCGATCTTCTGCTCGAGCATGTCGTGCATCAGATCCGGCATGGCCCACATGCCCTTGCCGATCTGCGCCTTGCCGGGCAGCCCGGTGGCCAGACCCGTATCGACGTTCCAGTCCTCGTAGGACAGGATCCACTGCTGCGTCTTCATCTCGGCCTTGCGGACCATCGGCCCGGCCTCCATGGAGGTGTGGATCTCGTCGCCGGTGCGGTCCAGGAAGCCGGTGTTGATGAACACCACGCGCTCGGCCGCGGCCTGGATACAGGCCTCGAGGTTGACCGTCGTACGGCGCTCCTCGTCCATGATGCCGACCTTGAGGGTGTTGCGGGTCAGGCCGAGGACGTCCTCGATCCGGCCGAACAGCTCGTTGGTGAAGGCGACCTCGTCGGGGCCGTGCATCTTCGGCTTCACGATGTAGACCGAACCGGTGCGGCTGTTCTTCAGCCTACGGGGATGGTCGGAGGCGGAGCCGACGGGGCGGGTGGGCTCAGTGTCGCCGAGCAGGCTGTGCTTGGCGGCCAGCGAGGTGATCAGGCCGTCCATGATGCCCTCGGGCACCTCGTTGCCGTCGGCATCGATGATCGCATCGGAGGTCATCAGATGGCCGACGTTACGCACGAACAGCAGCGAGCGGCCGTGCAACACCAGCTCGCCGCCGCCGACCGCGGTGTAGACGCGGTCCGGGTTCATGGTGCGGGTGAAGGTCTTGTCACCCTTGGTCACCTTCTCCGCCAGCTCGCCCTTCATCAGGCCGAGCCAGTTGTGGTAGCAGAGCACCTTGTCCTCGGCGTCGACCGCGGCGACCGAATCCTCGAAGTCCATGATCGTGGTGACCGCGGACTCCAGCGCGACATCCTTGACACCGGCCGGGTCGGTCTTGCCGATCGGGGAGGCGGCGTCGATCTGGATGTCGACGTGCAAACCGTTGTGCCGCAGCAGGATCGAGGTCGGCGAGGCCGGATCGCCCAGGTAGCCGACGAGTTCCGCACCATCGGCGGCGAGGGTGGTGACCTCGTCGCCGCTCAGCGTGACCGCGAGCTTGCCGTCATCGATCGCGTAGTGCGACGAGGACAGGTGTGAGCCGTTGGCCAGCGGCGCGGCGGTATCGAGGAACTTGCGCGCGAATTCGATCACGCGGCCACCGCGGACCGGGTTGTAGCCGGTGCCCTTCTCACCCCCGTCGGCCTCGGAGATGGCGTCGGTGCCGTAGAGGGCGTCGTAGAGCGAGCCCCAGCGCGCGTTGGCGGCATTGATCGCGAAGCGGGCGTTCATCACCGGCACCACGAGCTGCGGGCCCGCGGTGGTGGCGATCTCGGTGTCCACGTTCTGCGTGGCGATCGTGAAGTCGGCCGGCGCCGCGCGCAGGTAACCGATATCGCCGAGGAAGCTCTTGTAGGCCGCCTTGTCGTAGTTCACACCGGGGTGCTCGGCGTGCCAGGCGTCGAGCTTGCCCTGGATCTCGTCGCGTTCGGCCAGCAGGGCCCGGTTGCGCGGAGCGAGGTCATTGATGACCTGCTCGGCTCCGGCCCAGAACGCGGCGGAATCCACGCCGGTTCCGGGGAGCGCCTCGTTCTCGATGAACTCGTGGAGAACGCTGGCCACCTGGAGCCCGCCGACCTGAATCCGCTCTGTCATCTACTGCCTCACTTTTGAGAAAGCCGGGTAGGAAAAATCGCAACCAATGTTACCCGCCGGTAGTGACATCCCCGCGCCGGGCAACCCAATCCGTCCTTGATTGTATCGGCGCGGGCAATTAATGTACTGACTGGAACATTTCCTAAACGTTCGTTGGGGTGCAAGGTGGCACAGGCGTTATCGGACAAGGTGGTGCTCGTCACCGGCGGCAGCCGGGGACTCGGCCGGGAAATGGTGCTCGCGTTCGCCGCGGCCGGCGCCGATGTGGTGATCGCCAGCCGCAAGCTCGACGGATGCACAGAACTGGCCGACGAGGTGAAGAACACGCACGGTCGCCGCGCGTTGCCGGTCGCGTGCAATGTCAGTGCGTGGGCGCAGTGCGACGCGCTGGTCGAGGCCACATACGCGGAGTTCGGCAAGGTCGACGTGCTGGTCAACAACGCGGGCATGTCGCTGCTGTATCCGAGCCTGGATCAGGTCAGCGAGGCCATGTTCGACAAGGTGATCGCGGTGAATCTCAAGGGGCCGTTCCGGTTGTCGACCTTGATCGGCACGCGGATGGCGGCGGCCGGTGGTGGCTCGATCATCAATATCTCCTCGATCGAGGCCGCGCGACCGGAGCCGCTCGCGGTGCCCTACGCCGCCGCCAAGGCCGGATTGTCCAATCTGACCGGCGGTCTCGCGCAGAGTTTCGGACCGACGGTGCGAGTCAACACGATTCAGTGCGGTCCGTTCGCGACGGATATCTCCAAGGCGTGGCCCGATGAGTTCCGGGCGGAGCTGGCCCGGCACATCGTGCTCGGGCGGGTCGGGCAGCCGCATGAGATCGTCGGCGCGGCGCTGTTCTTCGCGACGGACGCGTCGGCCTACTGCACCGGTGCGACGCTGGCCCTCGATGGCGGCTGGCGATGAGAACCCCCCGGATGAACCTGGAAGGCATTTCGCCGTGAAGGCGCTGACTTACGAAGGCCCGCAGCAGATCTCGTTCACCGAGCTGCCCGATCCGGCGTTGCCCGACGGGGCCGGGGCGGTCGTACGAGTGACCGCGGCCGGAATCTGCGGCAGTGATCTGCACATCTACGCGGGGCACGGCTTCACCGACGGCACCGGATACGGCGTCGGACACGAGGCGGTCGGCGAGATCGTCGAATTGGGTTCGCAGGTCCGGGGATTCGCGATCGGCGACCGGGTGCTGGTGTCCGCCTCCGTCGGTTGCGACCAGTGCGCGAGCTGTAAGGTCGGCATCGTCGCGGCCTGCGAACGCCATCCACTGCCGATCGACGCCTGCTACGGCCTCGGCGGATCGCTCGCCGGCGCACAGGCCGAATACCTCGCAGTCCCCCACGCCGCGGGCAACCTCGTGCGCCTGCCCGACACAGTGCGCGACGAGGCCGCGATCGTGCTCACCGATAACGCGCCGACCGCCTGGTACGGTGCCCGCCGCGCCCGCATCGCGCCCGGTGAGACCGTGGTGGTGATCGGGCTGGGACCGGTGGGGCTGATGGCCGTGCAGTCGGCGTTCGCCATGGGCGCGTCGCGGGTGCTCGGGCTGGATCCGGTGGTCGAGCGGTGCCAGCGTGCCGTCGAACTGGGTGCGGAGACAATCGAATCCGAGGATCCGAAGGCGGCCATCCGCGATATGCTCAGCGGCGGCGCCGATGTCGCGATCGAGGCGGTTGGCGCGGACGCGACCATCCAGCTCGCCATCAGCGCGGTCGGACATCGTGGCCGCGTCAGCGTTATCGGCGTCAGCCACAATCGCGCCTTCCCGTTCCACATGCAGTTGGCGCAGGTCAAGGAGCTCGAATTCCACATCGGGCTGTGTTCGATCCAATACGAGCTGCCGACACTGCTGCGGCTCACCGCGGCGGGGCGTTTACGTCCCGAAGCTGTTGTCACACACCGGTTTCCGATGTCGGACGGCGCGAATGCCTACCGCATGTTCGCCGATCGCGCGGACGGGGTATCCAAAGTCGTCCTGGATCCGCGGCAATGAATACAGCATCGCGTAGCGATTCGATGGAACCTCGCGGCCGGGAGACGGGTGGGCGTTCAGCACCGCGTAGCGATTCGATGGGGCCTGGCGGCTTGGCGGCAGCCGGACATGCGATCGCCCCGCCCCGCCGCCGCGGCCGCCCACCGGCCGCCGAGACCACCGCCGAGGCGACTCGGGCGCGCATTGTGGCCGCCGCGGTGGAACTGTTCGCGGAGAAGGGATTCCACGGCACGGGCGTCGCCGAAATCGGTAACCGGGCCGGGGTGCAGCGCGGCGCGCTGTACTACCACATCGGCTCCAAAGAAGAGCTGCTCTGGCAGATCCTGCGCGATTACATCCAGCTCATGCTCGTCGACGCCAAGCGGATCTCGCGCGGCGGCGACGACCCGATCACCAAGCTGCGCAGGCTGATCCGCAGCCACGTCGGCCTGATCATCGAACATCGCCGCGAGGTGGCCATCCAATTGCGCGATGTCACCGCACTGACCGGCGACCGCGGCGAGGAACTGCAGGAGATGCGCGACCAGGTGCAGGAGTGCTGGCAGCGTGTCATCGACACCGGCTGCACGGCGGGACTGCTGCACACCAACGACCACGTGGTCACCAACAGTGTGCTCGGCATGCTCAACATGGTGACCTTCTGGTACCGCCCACACGGCGACCGCTCCCCCGACGAAATCGCCGACATTCTGGCTACCACCGTGCTCGACGGCATCGTCACACCGACAACGAAAGGCTGACCATGGCTTGGGATTTCGAAACCGACCCGGAGTACCAGCGCAAGCTCGACTGGGCGGCGGAGTTCGTCCGCACCGAGGTGGAGCCCCTCGACCTGCTCTACCCGAATCCCTACGACCGCACCAACACCGAGGCGATGGCGCTGATGCGGCCGCTGAAGGAGCAGGTGAAGGAACAGGGACTGTGGGCATGTCACCTCGGACCCGAACTCGGCGGCCCCGGCTACGGGCAGCTGAAGCTCGGGCTGCTCAACGAAGTGCTCGGCACCTCGGTCTGGGCGCCGTCGGTATTCGGTTGTCAGGCACCGGATTCCGGTAACGCGGAGATTCTCGCGCACTACGGCACTCCGGAGCAGAAGGCGAAGTATCTGGAGCCGCTGCTGGCCGGTGAGATCGGCTCCTGTTACGTGATGACCGAGCCGACCGGCGGTTCGGATCCGACGCTGTTCAAGACCCGTGCGGTGCGCGACGGGGATTCCTGGGTGATCAACGGCGAGAAGTGGTTCAACTCCAACGCGCAGTTCGCCAGCTTCCACATCGTCATGGTGATCACCAACCCGGATGTCAGCCCGTACCAGGGCATGTCGATGTTCATCGTGCCCGCCGACACGCCCGGCCTGGAGATCGTGAAGAACTTCCACGTGCACGGCTTCAGCGAGCACGAGGGACACCTGCGCTTCACCGACGTCCGGGTGCCCGCCGATCATCTGCTCGGCCAAGAGGGCATGGGCTTCATCGTCGCCCAGACCCGCCTGGGCGGCGGCCGCGTGCACCACGCCATGCGCACAGTCGCACTGGTGCGCAAGGCTTTCGACATGATGGCCGAACGCGCCGTCTCGCGCCCGATGCGCAAGGGTCCGCTCGCGGGCCTGCAGATGACACAGGAGCGCATCGCCGACAGCTGGATCGAGATGGAGCAGTTCCGCCTGCTCGTGCTGCGCACCGCCTGGCGCATCGACAAGGAACAGGACTATCTGAAAGTCCGCAAGGACATCGCGGCGATCAAGGTCGCCATGCCGAAGGTCATGCACGATATCGCCCAGCGCGCTCTGCATCTGCACGGTGCCATCGGCGTCAGCCAGGACCTCCCCTTCGTCGACATGATGAACTACGCCGAAGTCATGGCGATTGCCGACGGCCCCACCGAAGTCCACAAGATCACCCTCGCCAAGGAAGTCCTCAAGGACTACACCCCCGGTGACCCGGTCTATCCCAGCGGCTACCGCCCCGCACTGCGCGAACAGGCGCGCGAACTCGTCGCCCGCCGCCTGGAACACATCGTCGGCAACCTGTAGCCCACCGCTGGACACCCGGCGCGCGCCCGGAAAGGTCGCCTCAGGTCGGCTGCGTCACGGGTGGACGTTCTGGGTGCAGGTGTCGATCGTGATGGCTACCGGCGCGGTCTCGGTGGTGTCCGGCGGGCAAGACAGACAGCCTCAGCCTCGTTATCCGGAGGTGATCGAGTGATCGCATATGAGGTGCGAAAGGTGCACAGCTGTGAGTTCTGCGGCACCGACGACCAGACCCTCACCACCCGAACCTCCGTGGACGAGGCGAAGACGGCCGCCGAACACGACGCCGGTCTGGCGCTCGGATGGCAATGGGCCACCCCCGACGTCGAATATCCGCTGTGGGCCGATCGCAAGGACGGCGTCTACCGCTACTACATCCACGAGCGGACCGCGGGCCGGTGAAATGCTCAACGCGCACACCACGGCCGACGATCTGATCGAAGCCATGTTCGCCGACTCCGGCAACCTGCGTTTCGACAACACCGACGCCTATGCCGGCCGCATCCTCAGCCGTAAGACCGTAGCCGCCGACGCACTCGTCGACACCGTCCGGCTCGCCATCGAAACCGTTGGCGGCGTTGGCTATTCGCGCACCGCCGACCTGGAGATGTGGTATCGCGACGTGCACGGCTGCCAGTTCCATCCGCTGCCGCGGGCCAAGCAGACCCGGTTCAGCGGCCGGGTGATGCTCGGCCATACACCGATCGGATGACAGCGCCGATCCGGGCGCTATGACCCGAAGACGCAACCGAATGCACGCCAGCGGGGTTCAATGGTGGTCACACGATGCGCGGGAGGAAGACATGGTGTCGGTCCGCCGGGTCGCGCGCTCACCGATCACCTGGGCGCTGACCGTGGTGCTGGTAATCGTGCTGGGGGTGGGCCTCGCACTATTCGAGCCATGGCGGCTGTTCACCGACAAGACCGTGACCGAGGCGGCGCCGACAGTGGCCGTCTCGGGCACGCCGAAGGAGCCGCGCCCCCTCGCCCGCGGCTCCTTCATCTCCCATGAACACGACACCTCCGGCACCATCGTCATTCTTCGACTCGACGATGGCTCCCGGATGCTCTGGTGTGTGCGTTTCCACGTCTCCTTCGGCGCGGCCCAGTTGCGGCAGGGTTAGCCCGGCGTAGCGCTCACGACCGTCGTCGAAAAAATGACCCGACAACGGTAGGTGTGGTGTGCCACCATGGAATTCGACGATGATCACCCCGTTCCGCGGGTGATCCAGCGCATCAGGAGAGGAGGAGGCGGCCGTGACCATTGTCGTATCGAGCCCGCGTCGGTATGACGCGCGCGTCGAGCAGGGACCCCGCCGCCTCCCGGCCGGTAACTGACCGACCTCCGCTTCCGCCTGATCCGCTCGCTTTCTCGAAACATGTTGATTCCCATGACGTTCCATCGCGCCACCGATCCGGTGGTGTTGACTGTCGACAACTGGATACACACCCGCGTACTGGTGCTCAACGCCAGCTACGAGGCGCTCACCGAGATCAGCGCCGAACGGGCCGTGATGCTGCTCATGGGTGGAACCGCGGAGCCGGTCGCGGATAGGGAGCCGCACTTCCCCATTCGGTCCAAGCACCTCGAGATCGCGCTGCCGGAGACGATCCGGTTGCTGCGGTACGTGTACCTCGACCACGTGACGCGGGTGCAGGACGACAGCCGTGCGACGTTGGCCGGTGTACTACGCCGGGACAACCACCGGTGCGGTTACTGCGCCTCCTGGGCGCGCACCGTCGACCACATCCGGCCGCGCAGCCGGGGTGGTCCGAACACCTGGAACAACTTGATCGCCGCCTGCGCACCGTGCAACTCGGTCAAGGCCGACCGCACGCCGGAGGAGGCGGGCATGCGGTTGCTGTGGGAGCCGAAGGCACCCGACCACATGGCCCAGCGGCAACAGCGGATCTGGAAGCAACTGGCCACCACCTGAGCCGAGAAGGAAAGGAGAAGGCTCGATATGACCGTCCAATTGGAGACCGACGCCGTTATCGATCTGACCGACCTGCTCCCGCTCTCGGATTCCCGGGAGTGGCATCGGGCGGCCTGCCGCGGCGACCCGAACCACGAGGCGTGGTTCCCGTACCCGTCGCAGGACTTCGAGTACGCCCGCGAGGTCTGCGCGGGTTGCCCGATTCGGGACGCCTGCGGTGAATTCGCCGCGCGCACCGGACAGTCCGGGGTGTGGGGCGGACACGAGTTCGACCGCGGGCGGATGATCCGGCCGTAGTTTCCGGCCCGCCACGCCGTGCCGGTGCGCCGCGCCGTAGCGACTGCTTGCAGGTCGCTCGAAATGGTCGACACACCGGCACGGCAAATCTCGCGTGAACATACACTGAGGTTCGTGGGCACACATCGCAGCGGAACCAGGTCCCGGGGCGTCAGCAAAGGTCCGGTTATCGCAGTGGTTGCCGTTTTGCTGCTAGTCGCGGCCGTTTTCGCCTTCTTTCAACTCAGCGACCGCGCGGCGAACCGCGACAAGTCGGCCGCGGCCGAGTGCAAGGACGGGCCCTCGACGCTGTTCGTGACCGTCGATCCGGAACTCGCCGACCCGGTGCGCGCCGCCGCCGACCGGTACAACGCGACCAATCCGAAGGTGCGCGATCACTGTGCGAAGGTGGTGGTCACCGCCCAGCCGTCCGCCGCGATCATCACCGGTTTCACCGCCAACACACCGTGGAACGGCGCGCTCGGTCCGCAGCCGGGACTGTGGATCGCCGATTCGATGCGCTCCATCGAATCCATGCGCGTCCCCGGCCTGATCGAGGGCACTCCGGTGCCGGTCGCGACGACGCCGATCGTGCTCGCCGTCCCCGACGACCTGCGGCAAGCGCTCGAACAGGCCAAGGTCACCTGGTTGGATCTGCCACGGCTGCAACAGGGTTCGCTCGATGAGGTGGGGCTCACCGGCTGGGGTGGACTGCGGATGGCGCTGCCGCCGGGTGACGCCACGGTGGCGGCCGCGGCCGCCGTCGGCGCCACGGTGTCGGGCACCGATCCGCTCAGCGATGCGGCCGCACAGTCCGGCCAGGTCGTCGCCGCGATCTCCGGGCTGGCCGCCAAGGCGCCGCAGGCCGCGGATGTCACCGCCGCGCTGGCCGGGCTCGACGGTGCGGGTTCGACCATCCACGCGGTGGCCGCTACCGAGCAGCAACTGAAATCGCTCGGCGGCACATCGGCATTCCGGCCCATGGGGACCGCCCCGGTCGCCGATCATCCGGCCGCGCTGATGTCGGGGGCCTGGGTGGACAAGACGCAGAACCTGATCGCCTCGATCTTTGTCGACTACTTGCGTGCACCCCAGCAGTCCCAGGCCTTCACCGCCGCCGGATTCACCGCCGCACCGGCCGCCGCCGTGTCTGCGCCGTCCAGGACCGCACTGGACAAGGTGCGCGCCACCCTCGCCAATCCCGTTCTCGGCGTTCAGGCTACGGTGCTGGTCGACGTCTCGTCGTCGATGGGCAACACCGACGGTTCCGCCACCCGGATCTCGAATGTCCTCGGCGCCCTCAGCTCCACGATGAATGTCATGCCGCCCGACTTCGGCCTCGGGGTCTGGACCTTCGCGAAGAACCTCGATGGCACCACCCCGTACAAGGTCCAAACCCCCACTGCCGCACTGAGCGACCAGCAGCGCACCGCGCTGGACACGGCGTTGCCCGCGGTGAAGGCCACCGAAGCCCGCACCGACCAGGCCTACCCATCGCTACTGGCCGCGTATCGTGCCGCCGTCCAGGGATACACCGCGGGCCGCACCAATTCGGTCCTGCTGATCACCGACGGCCCCGACGACGATTCCACGCTCACCGGCGCCAAACTGCTCAGCGACCTCACCGCCGCAACGGATTCCGCCCGCCCTGTGCGCATCGACATCATCGTCATCGGCGGCAACGGCACCGAAACCCTGCAGACCGCCGCCCAGCGAACCGGAGGCACCTACACCCGCCTGCCCACCTCCGACGACATCAGCTTCGGGACCGCGATGGTGCACGCGCTGACGACGCCGTGAGGTGGGGCGAGCAGGTCGCCGAGATCGTTCGCCGCGCGAACGCCGGGGCCGACCTGCCCGACGGGGTCGATGTCGAAGAAGTTATTCGCTTCGCGGTTGCGCCGATCTTTCACCGACTCTGCATCACTTGCGAACCGGTGACCACGCAAGACGCGCTTCGCGTCGCCGACGCCGGACGTACCGTTGGGCCGCGCCGGTGTTATCCGAGTGCCGATCGGGCGGCACTGGAGCACCGCGTAATGCGATGATCTCCCGGTGACTTCCTGGCTTCCGCTTCTCAGCTCGCTCATCGTCGCCACCGCGGCGCTCATCGGCGTCCTGATCAACAACCGGACGAACCGCGACGCGATCACCGCGGCCGACGAGCGCAACCGGACCACATTAGATGCCGCACAACGCAATATCGAGACGACCAACGCGGCCGCGCAACGCAATATCGAATCCGCGAACGCCGCCGCCGAACGCCGCGAACAGGACAAATGGCGACGTGACCAGATTCTGACCGCGATCTCCTCGGTGCTGCAGGCCGCGGCCGACGTGCGCCAAGCGCTGTGGGACACCCTCGATTGGAAGGCCGAATCCGTCGAGGAGGTGGACCGTTTCGGCAAGCAGGTGCAGGAGAGCATCTCGGCGTGCAACAGCTTCATCACCAAACTCCGCGTGCTGTCCAACCCCAAGATCTCCAATCGCTGTGAAGATCTGCTCCGCACACTCACCGCGGCGCAGAGCATCACCGTGCAACGCCTCAACGTCGAACTCGACGTCGAGGCGACCATGGACGACGTCAACGCGATCCGCGCCCTCTGGCACAAGGCGATCGCCAACACCGTCCAAGACGAACGCGCCGTCATCGACGCCACCCGCGCCGAACTAGGAATCGAAGCCCTCAGCGAATTCGCCGAGCTCGAACCCGAACCCAGCCCGAGCCCCGCCTGACCTCTCGGCGGCATCGCTCACCGAGCCGCACCTGCAACGGGGTCGAGGTGCGGCTCGGCAGCCGTCAGTACGCGTCCAGCGGCGGGCAGGAGCACACCAGGTTGCGGTCGCCGTAGGCGCCATCGATGCGCCGCACCGCCGGCCACACCTTGCCCCGCGACGGATCCAGACCCTGCGGGTAGACCGCGATCTCGCGGCTGTACGGGTGATCCCACTCCCCGACCAGGCAGGCCGCGGTATGCGGCGCACCGCGCAGCGGGTTGTCCGCCATCGGCCACACACCCGCCCCGACCTGATCGATCTCCTTGCGGATCGCGATCATCGCGAGAATGAATTCGTCGAGCTCGGCGAGATTTTCGCTCTCGGTGGGCTCCACCATCAGCGTGCCTGCGACCGGGAAGCTCATGGTCGGCGCGTGGAATCCGTAGTCCGCCAAGCGTTTCGCCACATCGTCGACGGTGACGCCGGTCTGTTTGGTGATCTCGCGCAGGTCCAGAATGCACTCGTGCGCGACCATCGAGTTCTCGCCGGTGTAGAGCACCGGGAAGTGCTCGTGCAAGCGGCGGGCGATGTAGTTGGCCGAGGCGATCGCCGTCAGCGTGGCCTTGCGCAGGCCGTCCGCACCCATCATCCGGATATAGGCCCAGGTGATCGGCAGGATCGAGGCCGAACCGTAGTTCGCCGCCGAGACCGCGTGCGAGCCCAGCTCGAGCGGGTCGCCGGGCAGATACCGCGCCAGGTGGGAGCGCACGGCCACCGGGCCGACGCCGGGACCACCGCCGCCGTGCGGGATGCAGAAGGTCTTGTGCAGGTTCAGGTGACTGACGTCACCACCGAACCGCCCCGGGCGGGCAAGGCCGACAAGGGCATTGAGGTTCGCGCCGTCGACGTACACCTGACCGCCCGCGTCGTGCACCAGTGCGCACAGCTCGGCAACCTCGTGCTCGTACACGCCGTGCGTGGACGGATAGGTGATCATGATGCAGGCCAGCCGGTCGGCATGATCGGCGATCTTGGCACGCAGGTCGTCGAGGTCGACATCACCGTTCGCACGGCATTTCACGACCTCCACGCGCAGCCCGGCCATGGTGGCCGAGGCGGCATTGGTGCCGTGCGCGCTGGATGGGATGAGACACGTATCCCGGTGCGTATCACCACGATCCAAGTGGTAGCGCCGGATCGCCAGCAGTCCGGCGTACTCACCCTGGCTGCCCGCGTTCGGCTGCAGGCTCACCGAGTCGTACCCGGTGATAGCCGAGAGCCAGTTCTCCAGATCCGAGATCACCCGCAGCAGACCGGGCGCGTCCTCGACGGGCGCGTACGGGTGCATCCGGGCGAAACCAGGCCAGGTGATCGCCTCCATTTCGGCGGTGGCATTGAGCTTCATGGTGCAGGAGCCGAGCGGAATCATGCTGCGGTCCAACGCGATATCTTTATCGGAGAGCCTGCGCAGATAGCGCAGCATCGCGGTTTCGGTGTGATAGTTGGTGAATGCGGGCGCGGTCAGGAATGCGGAGCCGCGGTTCTCGATGTGCGGCCGCGGCTTGCCATGGAAAAGCGCGCCCTCGGATCCGACCGGGATCTCCGCACCGAAGCAATCGAGCACGGCCACCACATGCGCGTCGGTCGTCGCCTCGTCGCAGGCGATGCCGATATGGTCGGCGTCGACCAGCCGCAGGTTGATCCCCCGCCCCTTGGCCTTGGCCACAATGGCTTCCGCGTCGGCCGGCACATGTACGAGCACTGTGTCGAAGAACGCCTGGTGCACCACCGCGTCGCCGAGCCCGGCGGCCAGCCACTGCGCGTGCCCGTGCACCCGTCGCGCGATGGCCTTCAACCCGTCGGCGCCGTGGTAGCTGGCGTACATCGCGGCGACGATCGCCAAGAGCACCTGTGCCGTACAGATATTCGACGTCGCCTTCTCCCGGCGGATGTGCTGCTCGCGGGTCTGGAGTGCGAGCCGGTACGCGCGGTTGCTGTCGGCGTCCACCGACACCCCCACCAACCGGCCCGGCAGCTGGCGCGCATGCTTCGAATGCACCGACAGATATCCGGCGTGCGGACCACCGAAGCCCATCGGCACCCCGAAACGCTGAGTGGTGCCGAAACATACATCCGCACCCTGCTCCCCCGGCGGCGTGATCAGCGTCAGCGCGAGCAGATCCGCGCCGACCGCGACCAGCGCGCCACGCTCGTGCGCCGCCTCGATCACCGGCTGCCAGTCGACCAGGCGACCCGACGCACCCGGAACCTGCATCAGCACACCGAAGAACTCGCCCTCGGGCAGCTCGCCGCCGGACAGATCCGCCGAGACGATCTCGATACCGAGCGGCTCGGCCCGGGTGTACAGCACCGTCTTGGTCTGCGGGAAAAGGTCGTCGTCGATGAGCAGGCGAGCGGACTTGGACTTGCCCGCGCGGCGCAGCAGCGTCATCGCCTCGGCGGCGGCGGTGGCCTCGTCCAGCATGGACGCGTTGGCCACCGCCATCCCGGTCAGATCCGACACCATGGTCTGGAAGTTGAGCAGTGCCTCGAGACGGCCCTGGCTGATCTCGGGCTGATACGGCGTGTAGGCGGTGTACCAGGCCGGATTCTCCAGCAGGCTGCGCACCAGCACGGGCGGGGTCAATGTGTCGTAGTAGCCGAGCCCGATCATCGAGGCGGCGACCGTATTGGCATGCGCGAGTTCGGCCAGCTCGGCGAGCACCTCGTGCTCGGTCGCGGCCGGCGGCAGCACATCGAGGCCGGAGCCGTCCAGAATGCTGGCGGGCAGCGCCGCGGTGGCGAGCTCGTCCAGCGAGCCGACGCCGACAACGTCCAGGATCCGGGCGAGTTCGTCCCGGTCGGGTCCGATGTGGCGGTCGGCGAATGATCGAGTCACGGCAGCTCCAAGGTCGGGCGGGTCGACCAACGGCGGTCGACGGGTACCAGCCCTCCCCCTCTGTCGTGGAGCCTGAGAGATTCAGGACCAACGACCACACCGGCCGGGCCCCTTTCCCCATGGGCGGGTGACCACCGCGCTGCGCGGTTGTCACCACTTTCCAGAGACGTCGAAGCCCGTACGGTCCTTGCTGCCTGAGAGATTGACGGGGAGGTGCTGCTCCTTCGGCGCCCGGACCTCTTGTGAAGGCCGGGACTCTCCCGCACGGCGGCGACGCATGGTCAGTTTATGCCGCGCGCGCAACGAATGACGCCACTGGACCCTGCCCGACCGTGTCGCCCTCGTCACTCCGGGCCGAGCTGTGGGGTAAAAGCGCCGTGCCCGCCGCAGCAGCGACGGGCACTCGACATCCTGATCTCTAGCCGGTCTTCCGATTCATCCGCGCCTTGCGACGGAAGGACAGTTCGTCCTCGGGCCGTTCACTGGCGCTGCCGCTGACGGCCCGCTCGGCCGGGAAGTTGGCGATGGCTCCGGTCAGTTCCCGCATGGCGCCGCTGACCGCGATCCCGAAGACGCCCTGCCCACCCTGCAGTAAATCGACTACCTCCTCGGGCGAGGTGCACTCGTAGACCGAGGTACCGTCGGAGAACAGCGTGATGCCCGCCAGATCCTGTACGCCGCGGCTGCGCAGATGGTCCACGGCTATCCGGATGTTCTGTAGCGAGATCCCGGCGTCCAATAGTCGCTTCACGATCTTCAGGACCAGAATGTCCTTGAACGAATACAGCCGCTGGCTACCCGAGCCCGCGGCGCCCCGGATGGAGGGCACGACCAGTCCGGTCCGCGCCCAGTAGTCGAGCTGCCGGTAGGTGATCCCGGCCACCTGGCATGCGCTGGGCACGCGGTAGCCGACTAGATCATCAGGTACCGAGTCGTCCGGGAACAGGCCTGGCTGTACCACATCCTGCGATTGCTCTGCCACTGACCACTCCCTTGCTTCGCCGACGCCTAGCCTCATCGATGACCCGGCTCCGTAACGACCAACGACCGGCCATAACGGACGTGGCCCAACTATCGAGATTACTCCCCATGATTCTCCCGGGAGCGGCATCGTCGGACCAAACGCGACGCGCGGTAGGAGTCTCGACCTCTACTTGAGGGCCAGCAGAAATATGGGCACACCCGACCGAAAACGGTCGAACAGCCGGTCAAGTCAGCTATCGGTGGCCTTGAAGTCGTCGGGCGAGACGGACTCGAGGAACTCCTTGAACTTCTCCACTTCGTCCTCGCGCTCATCCGGCATGACCAGCCCGGCCTCCTCCAGCACCGGCTCCTCGGCATAGATCGGGCAACCGACCCGCAAGGCGATCGCTACCGAATCCGATGGCCGCGCCGAGATCCGCACATCGTTCTCGAAAACCAGATCCGCGTAGAAGGTGCCCTCCTGCAGATCGACGATCCGCACTTCCTTGAGGGTGTGCCCGAGATCGGTGATCAAGATCTTGATCAGATCGTGGGTCAGCGGACGGATCGGGGTCACCCCCTCCTGTTCGAGCACGATCGCGGTCGCCTCGGCCTGCCCGATCCAGATCGGCAGGTACCTGTCCCCCGAGGCCTCGCGGAGCAGCAGCACGGGTTGGTTCTGTGGCTGCTCGACACGAATGCCGATTACGCGCATCTCACTCATCGCACTGCCTCCCAATGAATCGCCGGCCGCCCGGCATGACCGCTGCAGAGCTCGCCGTACCACGAGTCTAAGCGAACCTCGAGGCGTGCAGCATTCCGTGTGCACAGCCGAAATCCGCGTGTTGTCCGTCTGGAACGCAAAGCGAAACCTCGAAGGAACCCGGCGGAAATCTCAGCCGCCGAGCGAGGACCGGACCGATGCCTTCACCAGACAGGTGTGCAGGGTCAGCGACAACGCCGCGAGTTCGCGCACCGTCTCCTCGGCACGCGCCCTGGCACCGGCGTCGCGACTCTTGGCGATCGGGGCGGCGATCTGCGCGACCAACGCGGCCTCGCGGTCCGCCGCCAGTTTGAAGGCGCGCAAATGCCGTGCCTCCAACCCGAATTCGGCCATCGCCTTGGCGGTCCTGGCCAATGTCACCGCGTCCGCGTCGAAGAAGCCCGCAGCCCCGGGGGTGATCAGATTGGCCCGGACCAGATCGGCGAGAAACCTCTCGTCGATCTCGGCCTGGGCCAGCAGATCCGCCCGGGTGAGCCGGATTTCGTGATCGAATCGCAGCTCGTCGGGCGAGATCTCACCGGGCACGACGCCGAGTTTGCGCGGCAGCACGGCGTGCGCGGTGTTGGACGCCGAAGGTGTTGCGGTGTGCTCGGAGTCGGGCACCGCGTGCCCGGCCTCCGCGCCACCATTGCGGCCGGAGTGCGCCCGGGCGCGGGCTTCCCGCACACCGAGCGTCGCCGCACCGCTGTCGATCGCTTCGAGTTGTTCCTTGATCACCTTCAGCGGCAAGTACTGATCGCGCTGTGCGGTCAGGACGAACCTGAGCCGTTCACAGTCCGCGATCGAGAACCTGCGATAACCCGACGGTGTGCGCTCGGGTCTGATCAGCCCTTCGGCTTCGAGGAACCGGATCTTCGAGATGGTGACATCCGGGAAGTCCGGTCGCAGCAGGTCCAGCACGGAGCCGATCGACATACCTCCACGAGCCCACTGCGCCGCGCCCGTCATAGCATCGAGTCTTTCATGACACAGCAGTCTTTCCTGACAACACGGCCGGCACGGGTACCCGTGCCGGTGATGTCACAGGCTGCCCGCACCCGCCGACGGCTCGTTCACCTGGGCCCGCGGTCCGGTGAGGAACACGAGGCGGAACTTGCCGATCTGTACCTCGTCACCGTTCTGCAGCTCCGAGGAGTCCACCGGCTCCCGGTTGACGTAGGTGCCGTTGAGGCTGCCCACATCGACCACCTGGAAGGAATCGTCGTCCTGCCGGAATTCGGCGTGCCGACGGCTGACGGTGACGTCATCGAGAAAGATGTCACTGTCGGGATGGCGCCCCGCCGACGTGGTCGGCTGATCGAGCAGGAACCGCGAGCCCGCGTTCGGGCCGCGCTTGACGACCAAGAGGGCAGCACCAACAGGCAGACCCTCGACCCCTTGGACCGGCTGTTCGCCGGTCGCCTCAGCGGAGCGCGACGCGTCGACCTCGTTCAGGAAATCCGCGCGGAAGACCGACGTCGTCTCGGCCGCGGTCTCCCCGTAACCCGGGTCTTTGTTCTCGCTCACCGTTTCTCTCCTCCTCGAACCTGATTATCCATGCAAGCAGGTGATGCCTTTACCGCCACGACCTGGGGATCCTGGCGCTAGAACACCGGCTTTCGAGCACCGGCACATCTGTTGGCATTGACCGTACCCTGCCAGGGCGTACCCGTGCAGGTAGAACCGGGAAGGCTTGGTCAGCCCCCGATAACTCCTTGATAACCTGCGGCATCCAGCAGTTCACCGAGTGCCGCATCCGCGCCGGCCTCGTCGCTCAACTCGAGCTCGAAGATCCACCCGGCACCGTAGGGATCGGTATTCAACGTTTCCGGCGTCGACGTCAGATCCTCGTTCACCGCAACGATTTTCGCGGCGAGCGGGGCGTAGATGTCGGAGACGCTCTTGGTCGACTCCACCTCGGCGATGCTGTCCGCGGCGGCCACATCCTTGTCCACATCGGGCAGCTGTACGAACACAACGTCACCGAGTTGAGACTGGGCGTAGTCGGTGATGCCCACCCGAACCCGGGTCGGGCCCATCCGCTGCACCCACTCGTGCTCCTCGGTGTAGCGCAGATCCTCGGGGATCTGGGTCACAGGCCGTCCTTTCCAGTCGCCGCCGATCGTCTTCGAGCGACCTACAAGCAGTCCATGTTGATGATCGTTTCGAGCGACCGGCAAGCAGTCGCTACGGGTGTACGAGCCAACTCTAATCGCTACTCACTGCGGTGTGGCACAGCCGGTATCGCTCGCGCGACGGCGAAAGCTTTCCATATGTAGAGCACGCCGGTCCACACATACACCGCCGTGCCCCAGACCAGGAATGCCCCGCCGAAGGCACGGCCGAAACCTGCCAGCGCCCAATCCATCTGACCGGCGAGCAGCCACGGTAGCGCGGACATGAGTGCGAAGGTGGCCGCTTTGCCGAGGTAGATCACCTCCGGCGGGTCCAGTTCGCGACGTTTGTACACCGAAAGAGTCACGGTCAGGATCGCGTCGCGGCCGATCAGGATCACCGCGACCCACCACGGGATCAGCCCGCGGATCACGAAGGTCACCAGCGTGGTCACCAGGTAGAGCCGATCCACGAACGGGTCGAGCAGCGCGCCGAGCCGCGAGGACTGGTCGAGCAACCGGGCCAGCTTGCCGTCCAGGAAGTCGGTGACGCCGCTGGCCACCAGCAGCGCGAATGCCCAGCCGTCGGCCCGCACCACCAGCAGCAACCATACGAACAGCGGAACGCCCGCTAGTCGCAGCACGCTCAAGACATTCGGCACGGTGAGGATGCGGTCGGCGAAGATGCCGCCCCCGGCCGGGTCGCCCGCGGTGCCCTGCGCGCCCGTGCCGGAGTCGGCGCGTTCGCCTGGTTCCGTCTTCCCCGATTCGGTTGTCACAGCCCGTGCATACCCCACCGACCCCGGTTCACGCCATCCGGGCACGCCAGTTACGGATACTTTCGCGTGCCCGCAACCCCGCGGTGACAGAATGAGTGTGAAACCATCTCACATGGTTGGCGAACAGACTGCCGCACGGTTCAGAGAGGGAAGCCATGCCCGCATTCGACTACGACGTGGTAGTGATCGGTTCCGGATTCGGCGGCAGCGTCAGCGCGCTGCGCCTCACCGAGAAGGGCTATCGGGTCGGCGTGCTGGAGGCGGGCCGTCGCTGGGACGCCGAGGACATTCCGAAGACGAATTGGAATGTGCGTAAGTCGATCTGGGCGCCGCGGCTGGGTCTGACCGGACCGCAGCGGATCAGCGTGCTCGGCAAGTGCGCGGTCTTCTCCGGCGCCGGCGTCGGCGGTGGCTCGCTCATCTACGGCAACACCCTCTACGAGCCGTTGCCGAACTTCTACACCGACAGGCAGTGGGCCCACATCACCGATTGGAAGGCCGAACTCGCGCCCTACTACGACCAGGCCCAGCGCATGCTCGGGGTGGCGCCCAATCCGCGGATGACACCGGCCGACGCGGTGATCAAGGAGATCGCCGACGATCTGGGCGTCGGCAGCACCTTCCACCCGACCAACGTCGGTGTGTTCTTCAACGAGGATGATCCGGGCGCCGAGGTCGACGACCCGTATTTCGGCGGCGCAGGCCCGCGCCGGCGCGGCTGTGTGCATTGCGCGCAATGTTTCACCGGCTGCCCGAACAACGCGAAGAACACCACCACCACGAACTACCTGTACCTGGCCGAGCGGGCCGGGGCCGAGGTGCATCCACTGACCACCGCAACCGAAGTGCGGCCCCTGTCCAGCGGCGGCTACGCGGTCGAGACCGAGCGCTCGGATCGCTGGATTCGCAAGCAGCGCAAGACCTTTACCGCCGAGCAGGTGGTGTTCGCCGGCGCCGCGCTCGGCACCCAGAAGTTGCTGCACAAGATGCGCGATGAGGCCGTGCTGCCGAATCTTTCACCGCGCCTGGGTGAACTGACTCGCAGCAATTCCGAGGCGATCCTCAATGTGGTGAGCCGCTCGCGCCGCGATTTCGCCGAAGGCATCGCGATCACCTCATCGATCCATCCGGAGGCCGATACCCACATCGAGGTATGCCATTACGGCAAGGGCCAGAACGCGCTGTTCCCGATGTCGGTGCCGATCGTGGACGGCGGCGCGTTCCGGTTCCTGCGCTTCCTGCTGGCAATCGTGGTGCACCCGTTGGTATTCCTGCGCAGCCTCAACGCGCACCACGCCTCGGAGAAGTCGGTGATCCTGCTGGTGATGCAGTCGCTGGACAATTCGCTGACCTCCTACCGCAAGCGTGGGCAGCTGAAGACAAAACAGGGCACCGGCGAACCGAATCCGACCTGGATTCCGCTGGCGCACGATATCGGCCGCCGGTTCGGCGCCAAGGTGCGCGGCGACACCCATGGCCTGATCATGGATGTGCTGAACATCCCGGCCACCGCGCACTACATCGGCGGCTGTGTGATCGGCGAGGGGCCGGAATCCGGTGTGGTCGACCCGTATCAGCGGGTGTTCGGATATCCCGGGCTGCATGTCGCGGACGGTTCGGCGGTCACGGCGAACCTCGGGGTGAATCCGTCGCTGACCATCACCGCGCAGGCCGAGCGCGCGATGGCGTTCTGGCCCAACAAGAACGAGGCCGATCCGCGGCCGGAGCTGGGCTCGGCGTACCGCCGGATCTCCCCCGTCGCGCCGAAGCATCCGACCGTGCCCGCAGCCGCCTCCGGCGCGTTGCGGCTGCCGATCGCGCCGGTCGATCCGGCCATCCCGGCAACCTGACGGCGAACGGGTAGTCGGCACCGGTCTGCGCGGCACACTAATCTGGACCGTTGTGTCAACGAGTGGTGTCGATCTTCGTAGTTATGTGCCGGCCGAGGAGGTCCGTGCCCGTGGTCGCGCGTTGCGGCAGCGGGTGCCGGTAACCGCGCGGGACCGGGCGGCCACCTGGTCGAAGCGGCCGGGTGTGCTCGAGTTCGTGGACGCGAGCAATATGGGCCGGTTGCCGCATCTGGTGCCGCTGCGGGTGGGCCGGATGGTCGCCTCGCCGTTCACCTTCTATCGGGGCGCAGCCGGGCTGATGGCCGCCGATCTCGCGGGCAGCCCGGACAGCGGTCTGCCCGCGCAGATCTGCGGTGACGCACACGCCGCGAATTTCGGCCTGTACGGCACGCCACGCGGCGAAATCATCATGGACATCAATGATTTCGACGAAACCATCGTCGGCCCGTGGGAGTGGGATCTGGAGCGGCTCGCGGCCAGTCTGGTGCTGGCGGGCCGCGAAGGCGGTGCGGCCGAAGACGATTGCGCGACCGCGGCCCGGGACGCGGCGCGCTTCTACCGCCTCGCCATCGACCACCTCGCCGAGCAACCGTTCATGGAATCGTGGAGCGCGCTGCCGGACGAGTCGATCCTCAGCCGGGCGCGAGCCGACGATCTGCTCGACGACTTCAAGAAGGCCGCGAAGAAGGCGCGTAAGAACACCAGCGCGAAGGTGGTCGAGAAGTGGACCGAACATCTCGAGGATCACGAAACCGGCATCAGCAAGCACCGATTCGTCAGTGACCCACCGATTCTCACGCCGGTCGACACCGTGGTGGCCGAGCAGGTCATCGATGGGCTCGAGCGCTACGGCGACACCCTGCGTGCGTCCCGGCGCAACCTGCTCACCCGATTCGCGGTGTCCGACATCGCCTTTCGTATCGTCGGCACCGGCAGCGTCGGACTGCACAGTTATGTGGCGCTGCTGCACGGCAATGCGGGCGAGGCGCTGGTGCTGCAGTTGAAGCAGGCCAACCCGTCGGCCCTGTCACCGTTTCTGGACGCACCGTCGCCGCGACACGAGGGCGAACGAATCGTGCAAGGCGCCAGGCTGGTTCAGTCCGAAACCGATATCCTGCTCGGGTGGACCACACTGCGTTTCGACAATGGCGAGCTGCCGTTCACGGTGCGCCAATTCCGCAATATGAAAGGCAGTATCGACCCCGCGGAGCTGTCTTCGAATGACCTCGACGATTACGGGCGACTCGCCGGTGCGCTGCTGGCCCGCGCGCATTCGCGGTCACTGGATCCCCGCCTGATCGCCGGGTATCTCGACGGTGACGAGGCTTTCGAAGCTGCCGTCGCACGCTTCGCGGTCCGCTACGCCGATCAGACCGAGGCCGACCACGCCGAATTGGTCGACGCGGTACGCACCGGGAAGATCGCCGTCGAACATCCACAGTGACACGCCGGATCTGGTCGCAGGCGCGGCCAACCGGGCGGTGTTGTCCGTATCCTTGCCACCATCGAGTGACGACGTGAAGGGCGGTCGCGAATGCTCGTGCGAGTGCAGAACCCGGCAGGCACCAATGCCGAGCGGGCGCTGATCGACTGGCTGCGCACCTGGAAGGATCCGGCCAGCCCGCACGGTGTCGCCACGGTGAATTGCAGTCTGTTCCACAACGATCGGCTGCACCAGTTCGACGCCGTGGTCTGGACCCCGACCAGCTGTGTGGTGATCGAGGCCGAGGCGCTGGTCACGCGCCAGGACGGTGTGCTGGAGGTGCCGCTCAGCGGACCATGGGCGATCTCCGGTGCGCCCATGGCCACGGAGGGCCGTGACCGCCGCACCCCGCTGGACAAATCCCGCGAACACACCCTGGCGCTGCAGAACTGGCTGGCCGCGCGCGGTCTCGGCCAGCGCGCGGTGCACGGTGTCGCGCTGATCGTCCCGCTGCGCGGCGCCGAGCTGTCGGTCAAGCAGGAGTGGAGCGATCCGAGTTTCGATGTGATCCTCGGCAACGACCCCGACCGGCTGCGGCACTACTTCGAGACGCTGGCCGACTCCGAGCAGAACATCCACCTCTGGACGGCCAATGATGTGGCGGTGGCGTTCCGCAGCCTGGGCATTCTGCCCGCTCTGCCCGCACCGCAGGATCTGATCAACGAGGGCTTTCTCGGCCCCATCGACATCACGCTGTGGCACGGCGGCCCGCAACAAGCACAGGCGGAGGCCTACGCCGAGGAGTTGGCGGCGGCCGAAAAGGAAGCGCACGCACCGGCCCTGGTCATCGAGGCGCCCTGGTACAGCCCGTGGAAGCTCTATCCGCGGGTGCCGGGTGATATGGATCTCGGTCGCGCGTTCATGCGCATCGCACTGGCGACCGGCATGCTCATCGCCTTCGCCTGGGCAATCTGGTTCGTCATCACCGCGGTGCTGACCTACGGGCCCCTGTGATATCAATCCGTGATCGCACTACGGGAGCTGCTCGGCCGGTACCGGGCCGACGTCATCGCGCTGTGCGTGGTCATCTCCGGCGCGCTCATTGCCGTCCTGCTACCGCTGACTTTTCCGCATAGCGGCGGTCCGACCGGTGTGGATGGTGCGCTGGCGGACCCGATCCACTCGGCCGCTGACGGCCATCCCGGGGTATATCGGGCCCTGGTGATTCCTAGCAACGGCTACATCCTGATCCCGCTATTGTTCGCGGCCGCAGCCTGGTTCGGCTATCGGGGGTGGTGGCGGCGCGCCGTGGCCATGGTGGTGACTCCGGAGGTCGCGGTCGGGATCAACAGCTGGGTGCTGAAACCGCTCTGGGACCGGCCGCTGCACGACTATCTCGCGTATCCGAGCGGGCATACCGTGCACCTGGTCGCGATCGCCACCGCGTTCGTACTGCTGACCGACTCGCCCCGGGCGCGGGTGCGCACGGCCGCGCTCGCTATCGCCGCCCTGCTCTGCGCCGCGATCGGCATGATCGGACTCGGCTATCATCTGCCCACCGACATTCTCGGCGGCGCGGCCGCGGCGATCGCGATGGTCACCGCGCTCTGCCGACTCACCGGACACTTACTCGAGCCGACGCAGCGCACCGCCCGAGTCCACTCGGGTTGATCGGCAAACGCGGTGCGCCACAGTACTACACGGTCGTCGGGCTGCTCGTCCGATCGAAAACGCTGGCATCCTCCAATAGCGCCGCGCGCAACATGCTCTCGGGCACACCCATGCCCTCGACCAATGTCAGGGCGTCCGGGCGCAGCCGGTCGACGAGTTCATTGACGCCACGGCGCACGGCCTTCGCACGGTCGACCGACATGAACCGGTGCATGATGAACCAGGCCTGGTTCTCCTCGAGCATCGAGTAGACATACAGGTCGCAGAGTGTCTCGGCGAGTTCGCGCGCGGCCGGGTCGGCGATGCCCGCGATGCCCTCGATGAATTCCTCGAGGATCAGCCGGTCGATATGCGCGGTGCCCGCGGCCAGGATGTGGTCCTGCGCATTGTTGAACGCCTCGAACGGCGTGGTGTCCTCGGCGCGAGCGCGCAGCCGGTGTCCCGCGGTGCGGACCAGGTAGTCCTCGCGGTCGGCGAACAGCTGCAGCTGTACCGAGCGGCGGGACAGATCACCCTCGTCGACGGTGTCGTCGCCGCGGTCGCGCAGCGTCTGGATCAGCTGGCGCACACCGGAACGCTTGCGCACCACGTCACCGGCCATGGTGGCGGCGAAGCGCACCCAGCCGAGCGCGTCCAGATCGCGGATCTCGTCGGAGTAGGCGGTGAGCACTTCCTTGGCCACCAGTTGAGTGAGCACGACGTTGTCACCCTCGAAGGTGGTGAACACATCGGTATCGGCCTTCAGCGTGACCAGTCGGTTCTCGGTGAGATAACCTGCGCCGCCGCAGGCTTCGCGACATTCCTGGATGGCGCGGGTGGCGTACCTGGTCTGCGCGACCTTCAGACCCGCGGCCCGTGTCTCCAGTGCCCGCTGTGCACCCGGATCCAGATCCTGACCCGTCTGCACCAGATGCATGCGCCGCACCAGATCGTTCTGCGCGAAGGCCAGCGCATAGGACCGGGCGATCAGCGGCAGCAGCCGACGCTGGTGGCTGCGGTAGTCCAGCAGCAGTGTCTCCTGGCCGTTGTCCGGATCGGAGAACTGCCGCCGCCGCAGCGCGTATCGGGTGGCGATGCTCAGCGCGACCCGCGCACCGGCGGCCGCCGCGCCGCCGACGCTGACCCGGCCGCGCACCAGCGTGCCGAGCGTGGTGAAGAAGCGGCGGCTCGGGTTCTCGATCTCGGAGCTGTAGCTGCCGTCGGGGGCGACATCGGCGTACCGGTTGAGCAGGTTCTCCCGTGGTACTCGCATGTGGTCGAAGACGATGCGCCCGTTATCGACACCCGGCAGACCGCCCTTGAGACCGTCGTCGAAGGTGGTGACCCCGGGCAGATCATTGCCCTGCTCATCGCGGATCGGCACCAGCAGACAGTGCACCCCCTTACTCTCCCCCTCGGTGATCAGCTGCGCGAAAACCGCTGCCATCCTGGCATGTTCGGCCGCGCCGCCGATGTAATCCTTGCGCGCCGACGGCGTCGGCGAATGCACCACGAACTCCTGGGTGTCCGGATCGTAGGTGGCGGTGGTCTCGAGGTTGGCGACATCGCTGCCGTGCCCGGATTCGGTCATCGCGAAACATCCGAGCAGATCCAGCGATATCAGCCGCCGCACCACCTCCCGGTGCCGCTCGGTCCCGAGGTTCTCCACCGCCCCGCCGAACAGTCCCCACTGCACACCGGACTTCACCCAGAGCGACAGGTCCGCGTAGGCCAGCATCTCCAGCCCGACCACGGCCGCGCCCGGCTCCCCGGTGCCGCCGTTCTCCAGCCGGAATCCGCGCTCGGCATACCCCATCGTCGCGATGACCCGCATCTGCTCGAGCACCCGCGCCCGCGCCGCGTGATAGTCGAGATAGGGATCTCCGGCGAGCTCGTCACCGGCCAGCTGTACCCGGGCCTCGGCGCGAACCGCGCGCCACGAGCCATCGAGTGCGTCGCGAAGGTGGTCCGATGTCGAGGCGTTCTCGGTGTCAGCCATACCCCGACCCTAGCGTTCTCGCTCCGGCTCGCGATCGGTCCGCGCCAACAGCAACACCGGCGCATCCGGCCGCGGAAACACCGTGACACGACATCCTCGCGAAACCCTTGCCTTGCGATTGAACACGTGTTTAATATACTAAACATGCGTTCAACCAGAGAGCCATACCGCAAAGATCCGCCGAGCTAGGAGTGCAGCGTGACACCGACCCCGAAGTCGGATCTCACCACCGCCGCCCGCATTCGCGATATCGCCATCGAGGTGTTCGGTGACAATGGATTTCAGGTCGGAGTGCGCGCGATCGCCGCAGCGGCCGGGGTCTCCCCCGGATTGGTCAACCATCACTTCGGCTCCAAGGACGGCCTGCGGGCCGCCTGCGACGAGCAGGTGCTGCGGTTGATCCGGGAACAGAAATGGAAGACCGCCACCGATACGAACGTCGCCAAAGGCATGCTCGCGTCCATGGTCGAGATCGAGGCCTACGGCCCACTGGTCGCCTACATGGTGCGTAGCCTGCAGGCGGGCGGCCCGTTGGCCGAATCCCTGCTCGAGCACATGATCTCGGACGCCGAAGAGTACATCCAGGCGGGCGTCGAGGCGGGCACCATCAAACCGAGCCGCGATCCGGCCGCGCGGGCCAAATATCTGACGACGGTCAATGTCGGCGCGACTGTCATGTACTTCACCCTGCTGCAACAACGCGGCGAAAAGCTCGACTATCGCAAACTCGTTCGCGAGATGACCGAGGAGTTCGCGCTGCCCGCCGTAGAGCTGTACACACAGGGATTCCTTACAGACCCAACGATTTTGGACACACTCAGCAAGGAGATCTGATGTCCGACATCATCGAAGTTCACGATCTGCACAAGAACTTCGGCCACTTCGCCGCCCTCGATGGGCTCGATCTCGCGGTTAGCGAGGGCGAAATCCATGGCTTCCTCGGCCCCAACGGCGCGGGTAAGTCGACCACCATCCGTACCCTGCTGGGGATCCTGCGCGCCAGCTCCGGCGAGGCCCGGCTGCTCGGCCGCGACCCGTGGACCGACGCGGTCGAACTGCATCGCGAACTCGCGTACGTACCAGGCGATGTCACGCTGTGGCCGTCGCTGTCCGGCGGTGAGACCATCGACCTACTCGCCAGGATGCGCGGCGAAATCAACCCGCAGCGTCGCGCCGAACTGATCGAGCGGTTCGACCTGGATCCGCGCAAGAAGGCCCGCACCTACTCCAAGGGCAACCGGCAGAAGGTCGCATTGATCTCCGCGCTCGCTTCCGATGTCCGTCTGCTGCTGCTCGACGAACCGACCTCGGGCTTGGATCCATTGATGGAGCAGGTCTTTCGCGAATGCGTCGAAGAGGCCAAACAGCGCGGCACCACCGTCCTGCTCTCCAGCCATATTCTCTCCGAGGTGGAGGTGCTGTGCGACCGGGTGACCATCATCCGGGCCGGGCGCACCGTGGAAAGCGGATCGCTCGCGGATATGCGGCATCTGTCGCGCACCTCCATTACGGCCGAATTACTCGGTGACCCAGGGGATCTCAGCCGGGTACCGGGGGTCGAGGATATCGAACGCGACGGTGCGACGCTGCGCTGCCAGGTGGACAGCGAGCATCTCGGCGAGCTGATCCGGATCCTCGGCGATACGGGGGTGCGCAGCCTCACCAGTGCGCCGCCGACGCTGGAGGAGCTGTTCATGCGGCATTACCACGTCGACGGCGCGACACCCGAGCAGGCGACCGCAGCCATGCAGAAGGTGGGATCATGACAACCGCAACCGTGGGCGGTAGGCATTACGCCCCACCCGCCGTGCGCGGGTGGGCCGACTTCGCCGGTACCGCCCAATTGCTGCGACTGTTCCTGCGTCGCGACCGAATCGTATTGCCGCTGTGGGTACTTACCTTCGGACTGCTGCCCGCAGCCTATGTCAGTAGCGCCAAGGCCGTCTACGCTACGCAGGCCGACCTCGATCATGCGGCGAAGTCGGTCATGGAAAGCCCGGCGCTGGTGGCCATGTACGGGCCGGTCTTCAGCACCGACCTCGGCTCTGTCGGACTGTGGAAGGCCGGGCCGTTCTACGCGATGATCGCGGTCGCAGTGATCCTCACCATCATCCGGCACACTCGGGTCGAGGAGGAGACCGGTCGCGCGGAGTTGGTCGGCGCCACCAGCATCGGCCGCTACGCAGGGCTGACCGCCGCCATGATATTGACTGCGACCGGCTGTCTGATTGTCGGCATCCTGAGTGCGTTCGCACTGTACAGCAGTGACCTGCCCGCCGCCGGTTCGCTGGCCTACGGCGCGACGCTCGGCTGCTCCGGTCTGGTCTGGGCCGGGGTCGCCGCCGTCGCGGCACAGGTGAGCGTGGGTGCGCGGGTCGCGCGCGGGGTGGCGTTCGGCGCACTCGGCACGGCCTTCGCGCTGCGCGCGGTCGGCGACGCGGGAAACGGTGTGCTGTCATGGTTTTCGCCGCTGGGATGGTGTATCAATATGCGACCGTATGCGGATGAGCGCTGGTGGGTGCTGATCCCGCTGCTCACCGTCGCCGTTGTGACCAAGGTCGCCGCGTATATGCTACTGCGGCAACGTGATACCGGATCGGGCCTGCTCGCCGAGCGGCCCGGTGCACCGGTCGCGGCTCCCGCGCTTTCCGGTCCATCGGGACTGGCGTGGCGGCTGCAGCGCGGCTCGCTACTGGTCTGGTCCATCGGCTTCCTGCTCTACGGATCGCTGATGGGCGGCGCCATCAATAGCGTCGGCGACATGCTCGACAACAGCAAGCAGGTCCGCGATGTGATCACCCGGATGGGCGGCACGAATGTGCTGCAGAATTCCTTCATCACCTTCGCCCTCAGCATGCTGGCCGTCGCGGCGTCGGCCTTCTCCATCTCGGCCGTGCTCCGGCTACACGAGGAGGAGTCGAGCCAGCGCGCCGAGGCCACCCTGGCCGGATCGGTGAGCCGAGAACGCTACGCGCTCAGCCACATCGGCATCGCCCTGCTCGGCCCCGCGGTGCTGCTGGGCGTCGCGGGGGCCGCGGTCGGGGTCATCTACGGCCTGTCGGATGGCGAGCTGGCGGGCAAGGTCGGTGATTGCCTCGGCGCCGCGGCGGTCCAGCTGCCCGCGGTGTGGGTGCTCACCGCGATTACCGTGGCGATCTACGGTCTGGCGCCCCGCTACACGCCGGTCGCGTGGGGCGTACTCAGCGCGATGATCATCATCTTCGTCATGGGCGCGCTGGACGGGTTGCCACAATGGGTCAGCGATCTGGTCCCGTTCGTGCATCCGCCGAAGCTGCCGGGCTCGGCCTTCGAGGCAACCCCGATCGTGTGGCTGCTCGGCATCGCAGTCGTGCTGCTCGGCGTGGGTATCGGCGCCTTCCGCCGCCGCGATCTGCGCTGATCGACAACAACCCCAGTGCCCCGCCACAAGTTGCGACTCGTGGCGGGGCACTTCCCGTTGGGAACAGATGATGGTCATACGGGATCGCGACAGGTAGCGGATCACGCGACGAACTCAACACTGCCGTTCCCAAGCTAGCCGGAGTGCCTACTGCTGATAGTTTGCTGGATCGAATACACTGCCGCGCCAGATACATCGAACAACCATGATCCGACCGCCGGACCTACCCACCTCCTCATCAGAAGTAGGGACTCGATGAATCGACGTAACATGACCCGCCTCGTCCTCTCGACGTTTGGACGTTGTTCGAGTCGCATATGAGCATGCGGCAGCGGCTGTTGACGACCGGTGGGCTGTTCGGGGGATCCCAATGGTGCTGATGGTAGTCGTGCAGGTTGTAGTCGCCGTGCGATTGCTGGCCGCCGGCGCCGGAATGGTGCGCGAACCGACCGCAACGCGAATTGCTGTGGCGCGGTACAGAATTGTGCCCGTATCTCTGCTGGTGCCGACAGCGGTGGTATTGCCGGTCGCGGAGCTCGCGATCGGCGCATTGCTGCTGACCGGTGTGACCGTTCAGCCGGCGGCGTTCGCAGCGGTAGTGCTGCACGCGGCGTTCGCGATGGCGATCAGCGTCAATCTGTTGCGCGGCCGGTCCTTCGATTGCGGGTGCCGCGGCGGCGGCCGGGTCATCGACTGGACGCTGGTACTGCAGAACCTCGTCGCCGCCGCGGCTGCGGCATCGCTTGTGGCCTTTCCCCCTACTCGCCTTTCCGGTACCGACATGGTCGCGGTGATCATGCTGGCCACGATCGCTGCGTTCTCGGCCCGCCTGCTGGTGACCGCTCGACAGGTTGCCGTGCTGGCAGGACGTGTCGACCGTCTGATGACAAGGAGTTCGATCTGATGTCGTGGCCCTGGATTGCTGTGGTCCTCATGCTTGTCGTCGTGGTCGTCGCGCAGGGCCTTCTGATGATCGGGTTGATGACGCGGATCGAGCCGATGCTGACGCATATGCAGACTCTGCTCGACCGGCGGACAACGCTGCGTCCCGCCGCCGGGACTCGGCTCCCGGATGCCGAGTTGCGCGACGGTGACGGCGCACCTGTCTATTCGAGCCAATGGCTCGGACGGCCTCGCCTGTTGCTGTTCGCCACCGCGACCTGCCCGCCGTGCACGGCACTGCTCGATGATCTCCGCACCCCCACCGTCCCGGAACCGGCGATCCCGGTCATGCTCGTCACCGACGAAGAATCCGCGCGCGTGTTGCGCGATGGCACACTGCCGGATTGGCTTGCCATCCTGCACGAGCACGAGGACGAATTGTCGGAGGGTCTCGAGGTGGGCCGCACCCCGCTCGCCGTTCTGGTCGATCAGCACAATCGGGTACGCCACACGGCCGTCCCGAACACCGTCACCGATCTCGTCCACCCCACCGGGATGTCCGCCGACCATGTCTTGTCCGGTCGGTGGTGAACGTTCAGCAATGGGAACACTCGCCTTATGTGGGTAACGTCTGCTTCGTTATCGAAGCGAAATAAGCAGATGAGGCAATGTCGAGATTCACCCAACGCATTACCCGATTCACCGCGGCGGCCGCCGCGGGGTTGATCGGGCTCTCCGTGGCCGCGTTACCCGCGCAGGCACAGCAGAGTCCGGAGGCCCCGCAGTATGCGCCGACCATGCTCATCCTGGATGCCTCCGGCTCCATGCAGCGACCTGATCCGGCGGGCACCATGATGGACGCCGCGAAGAGTGCCGTCCGTTCGTTCGTCGGCACCGCACCCGCCGAATCCAAAGTGGGACTTACCGTTTACGGCACGAGCACCGGAAACACCGAGGCGGAGAAGACCTCCGGCTGCCGTGACGTGCAGGTCCTGCACAAACCCGAAACTCTCGACCGGACCGCATTGACCAGTGCCGTCGACGGGATCAAGGCCAGCGGCTGGACGCCGATGGGTACCGCACTGCGCCAAGCCGCCGGCACCCTCCCGAAGTCCGGACCGCGCTCCATCGTGCTGGTTTCCGACGGCGACGACACCTGCTCCCCGCCCGATCCCTGCGAGGTGGCACGGGAATTGAAGCAACAGGGGCTCGATCTGGTGGTGCACGCGATCGGTTTCGCCGTGGACGCCAAGGCCCGCGCCCAACTCACCTGCATGGCGCAGGCGACCGGCGGCACGTACAGCGACGCCGCCGACGGCCCCGCACTGGAGCGGACCCTGCCGCGCGTGAGCTCCGCCGCACTGCGCAACTACAAGGCGGTCGGTACCCCGATCACGGGCACCGGAAAATACGACACCGCTCCGGTGGCCACCCCGGGTCAGTATTTGGACACCCTCGGTCAGAAGGAAAAGCGTTACTGGGCAGTCGATGTCCCGGCCGGAGCGACCGCCTACTTCAGCGGCACCCTGTCCTTCCCGCGTCTGCCCGATATCCCCGCGACCGAGGATATGAACACACTGCAGCTGCGGATCTACGACGCAGACGGCCAAGACTGCAATGCCTTCGAATTCGAGCAGGCGACCAGCTCCAGCGACGGCGTCGCACTCACGGTGGCCGAGGCGTTCGACGGCGCGACCAAGCAACCCACCAGCGGCAGCTCCGATAAGTGCAAGGGCGGCGGCCGCTACTACTTCCAGCTGACCTGGGATCGAGTATCCGCCGGTGTGCCGGAACGACTTCCGATCGAGCTGCTGGTCGGCATCGAACCCGCGGTGACCGACGCCGGTCCGGTCGCGGTTGCGCCGTTCACGGCTTTCACCGAGCCGAGCGGTGCGGGCACCCCCGTCTCCGGCGGCCCGTCCTTCACAGCGGCCAGCACCCTGCCCGGCAGCGGCCGCTACACCGACACCATGCAGCAGGGTGAGTTCGTGTTCTATCGGGTCAAGCTGGATTGGGGCCAAGGACTGGCGTACCGAGTCCACTACGGCGGCAACGGCCGGCACGGCGTCGACAACATCTCCAGTGTCCGCACCACCCTCTACAACCCGATCCGCGAGGCAATCGACTCGGACTTCGCCTCCTACACCGGCAGCGACACCGTGCTGCCGACGAACAAGGCGATGGGCACCGTGCCGATTCGGTACAACAACCGCAAATCCGATGCGCTCGATCCCCGCAAAGAGGCGGTGGCGGGCTGGTACTACATCGCGGTGAAGCTCGGCTCGAACTTCACCGACAAGGGCATCAACACGCCGGTATCAGTGCAATTGAATCTCACCGTGACCGGCGCTACGGAAAGCGGCCCGACGTACGCGACCACGGTGGGCGACGGCGTATTCGGCGAGAACTCTACCGGCGCAAAGGTCCCGACCAGCCGCACTCCGGGGACTGCCACCGCGGCGGCGGAATCGGCGGCGTCGGAGTCGAAGTCGTCCACGGCCTTGATCGTGATCGCCGTCATCGGTGTCGCGGTCATCGGCGTGCTCGGCGTGCTCGGCGGCTGGCTCGCCGCACGCAGGCGACGGAGCTAGCGCTACGAGAAAGCCCGCTGACACCACAATGGTGTCAGCGGGCTTTCGGCTATCTCAGCCCGCCGCTTCGATGCCCAGCTTCCCGGCAAGCCGTCCCAGGTACCCGCGCACATCCTCGGCATCGCGATCCGGCAGCCCGAAGACCGCCTCGGTGACCCCCAGTTCGGCCCACTGCGCGAGTTGCGCGGCATCGTGGCGTCCGGCCAACGCGATGATCTCCGGATCACCTTCGCGCTCGTGCTCGCGCCACACCCGGCGCAGCAGTTCGATCTTCTCGCCGAGCCCGTCCTCGGTGGGCGTGGTGAGCCAGCCGTCCGCGTTCTTGGCCAGCCAGGTGAACGACTGCTCGGTCCCGGCCGCGCCGAGGATCACCGGGATCCGCTTCTGCATCGGCTTGGGCCAGGACCAGCTCGGTCCGAAGTTCACGAACTGCCCCGCGAAGCTGGCCTCCTCCTCGGACCAGAGGGCGCGCATGGCGTCCAGATGTTCGCGCAACACAGTCCTGCGCTTGTTCGCCGGCACCCCGTGATGCGCCATCTCGTCGGTGTTCCACCCGAATCCGACGCCGAGGCTGACCCGGCCGCCGGACAGATGATCCAGTGACGCGAGGGTCTTCGCGAGGGTGATCGGATGATGTTCGGCGGGTAGCGCGACCGCCGTGGACAGTGTGATCCGGCTGGTCACCGCCGCCGCGGTGGCGAGCGCGACCCAGGGGTCCAGGGTGCGCAGATACCGGTCGTCGGGCAGGCTCGCGTCCCCGGTGCGCGGATGCGCCGCGGCCCGCACCACCGGGATATGGGTGTGCTCGGGCACGTAGAACGCGTCGAATCCGGCCTGTTCGGCGGTCGCGGCCGCATCGGCGGGCGTAATACCCCGGTCACTGGTGAACAACACAATTCCGTACCGCACCGTCGCGCTCCCATTCGCTTGCGGGTGGCTCCGAAGAACCAGCAAATTAGAACAAGTTCTACCACTTTTCCCGGCTCCGCCCAAGAGTTCCGGCGCGCATCGAGCCATCGACACGCCCCTTCGACCACCGCTGATGCGCAACCCCGCCCCGGGTGACTACGTTCGCCCCATGGCTCCTGACACATTTCAGGGAGGAGGCGACGTCACCGACCGGGTCGATCACCTGGGCCGGCGACGCGGGCCGCGCTTTCTCCGCATTCCCGTGGTCAGTCATGCGGTCGGGCTCCTGGTCGCGGACCGCCAGGCCACCGCCGACACCATCGTCGCGGCCCCGACACCGCTGCGGCCGATCGATCTCGGCGACGACGCCAGGGTCGCGGAGGTCCTCGATCTGGCGGTGCGCGTCGGTGAGGTGGTGCTGGCCTCGGGCACTGGTGTCATCGACACCACCACCCAGGTGCGCTTCATCGCCGCCACCTACGGCCTGTCCCGCTGCGATATCGATGTCACCTACGACGCGATCAGGATCTGGGCCGACCGCGGTCCGCTGCTGCCGCCCGCGAGCACCATGCGGGTCGTGAAGTACCGATCCCTGGACCTCACCCGCCTCGCCGCGGTCGACCGGCTCACCCGCCGCATCCGCAACGAGGTCGTTCCGCCGGAGCACGCGCGGACCATGCTGGACGCGATCACCACCGCGCCGCACCCGTACCACCGCTGGACCGCGACCTTCGGCTGGTCCCTGCTCGCCGCAGCGATCGCGGCCCTGCTCGGCGGCGGCTGGCTCGTCGCCGTGATCAGTTTCGGCACCACGCTGGCGATCGACCGCGCCAATCGCGTCCTGAATCGCTATGGCCTGCCGTTCTTCTTCCAGCATGTGGTGGGCGGCGCGATCGCCGCGACACCGGCGCTACTGCTGGCGACGCTGGCGGCGACACTGCACATCGATGTCGATCCGACACTCATCATCGCTGCCGGAATCACCGTGCTGCTCAGTGGATTGCAGCTGGTCGGCGCGGTGCAGGATGCGATAACCGGCGCGCCGATCACTGCCACCGCGCGCATGCTCGAGGTGCTGATGATGACCGGCGGCATCATCGCGGGCATCGCGCTGGCGCTGCGGGTCGGCGAGTTCGCCGGTGCCACGGTGCCGCCGGTCTATCTGACTTCCGGGCAGGATGTCGCCGATCTGCCGGTCAAGATCGCGGCCGGTGCGGTGGCCGCGCTGGCCTTCGCCCTGGCCTGCTACGCCGAGCGGCGCGCACTCACCGCGGCGGCGTTCGGCGGCGCGGCGGGCACGATCTGTTTTCTGCTCGTGCAGCACCTCGGCTTCGGCCCGGTGATCTCCTCCGCGGTGGCGGCGACACTGGTCGGGCTGGCCGGTGGTCTGATGGCGCGGCGGGCGCTGACTCCCCCACTGGTCGTCGCACTTGCGGGCATCACCCCGCTGCTACCGGGTCTCAAGGTGTATCGCGGGCTCTACGCGCTGCTCAACGACGAACTGCTGATCGGAGCCAACCAGATGCTCGCCGCGGTCGGCGTCGGCTGCGCGCTGGCGGCGGGGGTGACCCTCGGCGAGTGGATCGACCGCACCGTGCGCAGACCGCGGATCATGAGCCGGTTCGGCTCGATCCGTCGGCCGGTCATCGTGCGCCGACGCCGCCCGCGCGTTTCGCTGCGTCGCGAATCCCGCCGTCGATCATGATGCTCGCCTGGCTGCCAGGGTGAGCCGGTATGGTTGTACCCGTTAATTAGGGTGCCCAAAGACCCTGTCCGCGATAGTGAGGTGGTTCAGGAATGTCGGATACGATCCCGTTCTCCACGGCGATCCGCACCGCTACCGAGCAGCAGCACAACGAGGCCGAGAATTCCTCGTTCATCAGCGACATGCTCGGCGGCGCACTCGGCATCGACTCCTACCACCGCTACACCGCTCAGTTGTGGTTCATCTACCGCGCGCTGGAAGCCCGCTGGGACTGCCTGGCCGACGACCCGGTCGCGGGCCCCTTCATCCGCCCAGAACTGGCCAGAACCGCCGAGCTGGAACGCGACCTGACCCACCTGATCGGCCCCGACTGGCGCAACGCGCTGGAGGCGCTGCCCGCCACGGCCGCCTACGCCGCCCGCATCGATGAGTGCGCCCGCGACTGGCCCGCCGGGTACATCGCCCACCACTACACCCGCTATCTCGGCGACCTCTCGGGCGGGCAGGTCATCCGCGGCACCGCCGAGAAGCTGTGGGACCTCCCGCACCGCGGCGACGGCGTCCGCTTCTACGTCTTCGACGGCGTCGGCAACCCCGCCGCCTTCAAACGCGAATACCGCGGACAGCTCGATCAGCTGCCACTCGATGATCTGGAGCGGCGTCGGGTAATCGACGAGGGACAGCACGCCTTCGCGCTGAACACCGCGGTCTTCGCCGAACTCGCCGCCGAGTTCCCGGCACGCCGCCCCTCGTGAGTACGGATCAGTAGGCGCCCTCGCCGCGCGCGACGGCGCCGATGGTCTTGGCGATCAACAGCAGATCCAGGATCATCGACCAGTTCTCGACATAGGACAGGTCCAGCCGCACCGCATCCTCCAGCGACAGATCCGAACGCCCGCTCACCTGCCACAGACCGGTGACGCCCGGTTTGACCAGCAGCCTGCGCCGCATATTGCCGTCGTAGGTGTCGACCTCGCGCTGCACCTGCGGGCGCGGGCCGACCACGCTCATCTCGCCGCGCAGCACATTGAGGAACTGCGGTAGCTCGTCGAGGCTGAACTTGCGAATGATCTTGCCGACCGGAGTGATGCGCGGATCGTCCTTCATCTTGAAGAACACCGGGTTGCCGCCGTTGGCCTCGATGAGTGCCGCGACATTGCGATCCGCGTCGAGATACATGCTGCGGAATTTGATCATCTGGAACGGCTTGCCACCGCGCCCGATTCGCTCGGACCGATAGAAGACCGGCCCGGCACTGGTCAGCTTCACCGACAGCGCGATGCCGACCAGCACGGGCAGGATCGCCAACAGCACCGCGCCGGCGAAGCATACGTCGAAGAACCCCTTGCCGGTCGACTTCGCCCGGTCGTACTGCGGCTTGGCGATATGTAACATCGGCACGCCCGCGACCTGACGGTTCGTCAACCGGGTGCCCGCGATATCGACGACCCCGGGCGCGACAATCAATTCCACGCCGAGCGGGTCGAGATCCCAAGCCATCCGACGCAATTCGACGGGCCCGAGGTGATCGGTCGCCGTCACCGCGACCGTATCGGCCCCGCTGCGGCGCACCGCGTCGAGCACCGAACGATCGTCGCCGACCACCGAGAACGATCGCCCGGACGCCCGGATCGAGTATTCGGTGGTGCCTGCACCGCCATCCGGAATGCACACCCCGACAACCTGATAACCGGAATCCGGGTCGCGGGAGAACGCGGTTGCCATCGCCTGCGCCGCCTCGGCGCAGCCGACCACGAGCACCGAGGTCCGGTACTCGCCCTGCCGACGTCGCCGCTGCCTGGCCTGCAGCCGCCACAGCAATCGACTGGCCATCAGCCCGAACAGGCCGAGCGGCAACGCGATCGCGAGATACCCACGCGCGAACTCGATCTGGAAGATCAGCGACATGATCGCCAAAGCCCCGAACAGCCGCAGGGTGGCCGAAACCAACCGGCGGTATTCTTCCGACCCACTGCCGACCACCTGGGGCGATCGGGTATTGCATGCGGCCAGGAAGGAAAGCCAAGCGAGCGCGAGCAACACCGAAACCACGGTGTAGCCGACCTCGTACGGCATCGGCCACGCCAGCGGCGGCGCGACGGGACCACCGAATCGGATCAGCTGCGCCAGACCGACGGCCGCGGCGATCACCGCGAAATCCGTTGTGGCCAGGCGCCGCACATACTCTGACTGCCAGCGTTCGCGCTCCGAGCGCGGCAGTATCCGTGACGGGCCTGTGACGTCCAGGTCGTCATCGTCGGTGAGCTCGAAGCTCATTGAACACGCACCTCCCCCTGGGAGAATTTCGTTGCCCCCGATCCCCGTCGACCGGTCCCCACGACGCGATACTGACCGCACAGGGTGTTCCTTCAGTCGGCGGCCAGAAGGCGATTGTTACAGAACACAATCCGTTTCACATACCGAATAGAAAGTGCCGCAAGGTATTCCACGGAGTAGCCAACATGCGGACGGTCGGTTTTCCTGACCCATGACCGAACTGCGACCCGAGGAAAGTCGGCAGGTGACGCACTCGCGCCAGCACCATCCGGAAGTGGCGTTGGGGGCGCCACCCCCAACAGTATTGTTTGCCAGCCGGATGCTATCGGTTCGAACGCCTCGAAAAACGTCCGGAAACCGCTACCGCCCAATCGATTTCATAGGCCATACGCAAGCCATTCGTTGTAACGTCTCACTTGATCGCGCCGACGTGATTGGCGTGCCGGTAGTTCGCCCGGCAACCCACTCGGCAGGAGACAGGGGGCCTGTATGCGTTGTCGGCTTTGTGATTCCGAACGTCTCGCGAGCGTGCTGGACCTCGGTGCCACCCCACCCTGCGAAAAATTCCTGGCAGTGGACGAACTCGACCTCCCCGAACCGACCTACCCGCTCCATCTGCGGGTTTGCGAGGACTGCCTACTGTTGCAGATCCCCGCACTGATCACTCCGGAGGAAACCTTCACGGAATACGCGTATTTCGCGTCATATTCCGATAGCTGGGTAAGGCATGCCGAGGTATTTGTCACGGATGCTATCAAAAGGCTTAACCTGAATGCGGATTCACTCGTAGTCGAGGCCGCCAGCAACGACGGCTACCTGCTGCGCCACGTGGTCGCCGCGGGGATCCCGTGCCTGGGCATCGAGCCCTCGGTGAATGTCGGTGCCGCCGCGCGGGAGATCGGGGTGCCGACCGAAACGGCGTTCCTCGACGAGGAATTCGCCAAACGGATCCGCGCGCAGCACGGACCAGCGGACCTGGTCGTCGCCAACAATGTCTACGCGCACGTCCCCGACCTGCGCGGATTCACCCGCGCGCTGCGCGAACTGATGGCCGATGACGGCTGGCTCTCGATCGAGGTGCACCATGCGCTGAACCTGATGGAACTGGGCCAGTTCGACACGATCTACCACGAGCATTTCCAGTACTACACCGTGCTCTCGGCCCAGCGTGCGCTGGCCACCGCGGGCTTGGCCGTGGTGGATGTCGAATTGGTTGCCACCCACGGCGGTTCGATCCGGCTGTGGGCCCGCCCCGAGGCGGTCGCGGACGCGCCGAGCGACCGGGTGCACGAGGTGTTGCGCCGCGAGGCGGCCGCGGGCCTGCACCGGCCCGAGGGCTACCGGCACCTCGAGACCAGCGCGCAACGGGTCCGCCACGAACTGCTGCGCTTCCTGCTCGACGCACGCGCGCAGGGCAAGCGGGTGGTCGGCTACGGTGCACCGGGCAAGGGCAACACGCTGCTCAACTACTGCGGAATCCGCCCCGACCTGCTGAGCTACACGGTCGACCGAAATCCCTATAAGCACGGTCGATTCACCCCTGGCACACGAATCCCGATCTACCCGACAGCACGCATCGATCTCGATCGACCCGATGTGGTGCTGGTGCTGCCGTGGAACCTCGAGGCCGAGATCACCGCACAGCTGCGCCATATCGCCGAATGGGGCGGCGAACTGATCTATCCACTACCAACTTTGCACGGAGCCGTGCTCTCCGACGAACATAGAGCCGTGCTCTCCGACGAACACAGAGCCGTGCTCGGGGAATCGAACAACGCTGAAACAAGGGGAAGGCACGCGCGATGAAGGTTGTGCTGTTCTGCGGCGGTTACGGGATGCGGATGCGCGACGGCTCCGACATGCTCCCGAAGCCCATGCAATTGGTCGGTCCACGACCGCTGCTGTGGCATGTGATGCGTTATTACGCGCACTTCGGCCACAAGGATTTCATTCTCTGCCTCGGCTACGGCGCCGAGCACATCAAGAATTTCTTCCTGACCTATCAGGAGTCGGTGTCCAACGATTTCGTCATGCGCGACGGCTCGGTGGAGTTGCTGCGCACCGATATCAGCGACTGGTCGATCACCTTCGTCGACACCGGCCTCGACTCGGCCATCGGCGAGCGGCTGCGCCGGGTGCGCCCGTATCTCGAAGGCGAGCAGACCTTCCTGGCCAACTACGCCGATGTACTCACCGACGCACCGTTGGACGATATGATCGAACGCTTCACCGTCTCCGGTGCGGCCGCCTCGATGATGGTGGTACCGCCGCAGCAGTCCTTCCACTGCGTCGACATCAAACCCAACGGCGAGGTCAAGGAGATCCGGCCGGTGTCGTCGATGCCGTTGTGGGAGAACGGCGGCTACTTCGTGCTCAGCCACGAGGTGCTCGACCTGTTGCCGGAGGGCGGTGATCTGGTCGCCGACGCCTGCGGCCGGCTCGCCGGGCAGGGCAGGCTCTATGGTTATCAGCACCTCGGCTTCTGGAAGCCCGCCGACACATTCAAGGAGCGCGCCGAACTCGACGCCGCCTACCGTTCCGGCATCCGGCCGTGGATGCTCTGGGAGAAGCAGTACGCATGATCGCACTGACCACCGGGCCACTGTCCGAGATCGCGGTGCTCGGCGCGCACTGCGACGATATCGCGATCGGGATGGGCGCGACGCTGCTCACCTTGACGCGCAAGCACTCCGGGCTGCGCGTGCGCGCCCTGGTGCTCTCCGGCGCCGACACCGTGCGCGAGCAGGAGGAACGGGCCGCGCTGGCCGCGTTCTGTCCCGGCGCCGATCTCGCGGTGACGGTGCTCGATATTCCCGACGGTCGCGCGCCCGCGCACTGGGACCAGATCAAGCAGGCACTGGCCACCTTTCGGGCCGGCACCGAACCGGATCTGGTCTTCGCACCGCAGCGCCGCGACGCCCATCAGGATCATCGCCTGATCGCCGAGCTGGCGACCACCGAATTCCGCGACCATCTGGTGCTCGGCTACGAAATTCTCAAGTGGGAGAGCGACACCCCCACCCCGATCGTATTCGTTCCGATACCAACGGAATTCGCCGAGGAAAAGGCGCGGCTGCTGCAGAAGCACTACTCTTCACAAGTGGGGCGGGACTGGTTCGACGAATTGTCGTTCACCGGTCTGTCCAGGCTGCGTGGGGTGCAGTGCCGGGCGCAGCATGCCGAAGCATTCATTGTCGACAAAGTCGTCGTCGATTTTGGTCTGTCGTGAACGCGGGAGAAACGGGCATGCGGGTTCTGCTCACCGGATATCAGGGTTATCTCGGCACGGTCATGGCGCCGGTGCTGCGCGCCGCCGGACACGATGTGGTCGGGCTCGATTCGGGCTTCTTCGCCGACTGTGTGCTCGGGCAGCTGCCCGGTGATCCGCCCGGCCTCGCGGTCGATCTGCGCGATGTCACCGTCGAGCAGCTGGCCGGATTCGATGCGGTGATCCACCTGGCGGCGCTGTCCAACGATCCGCTCGGCGCACTCGATCCCGACATCACCTACGCCATCAATCACCACGCTTCGGTCCGGCTGGCCCGGCTCGCGAAAGAGGCTGGGGTGCGGCGGTTTCTGTACGCTTCAACTTGTTCGGTGTACGGCGCGGCCGGTGACGAACTGGTCACCGAGGACGCCCCACTGCGCCCGATCACCCCGTATGCCGAGAGCAAGGTGCGGGTCGAAGACGATGTCGCGGCGCTCGCCGACGCCGAGTTCGTACCCGTATTCCTGCGCAACGCGACAGCATTCGGTTTCTCGCCGCGATTGCGCGCGGATATCGTGCTCAACAATCTGGTCGGGTACGCGGTGCTCACCGGTGAGGTCAAGGTGCTCTCCGACGGCACGCCGTGGCGACCACTCGTGCACGCCGACGATATCGCCGCCGCCTTCGCCACCTGCCTGACCGCGCCGATCGAGGCGATCGACTGCCGGGCGTTCAACATCGGCACCGAGGCGAACAACCTCACCGTGGCCGATATCGCCAAGGCCGTGGTGGACGCGGTGCCGGGCTCTCAGCTATCCATCACCGGTGAGAGCGGCGCGGACCCGAGGTCCTACCGCGTCGATTTCTCCGCCGCCCGTGCGGCTCTCGGCTACCACGCCACCTGGACGGTGGCCGCGGGAGCCGAGCAGCTGTATCGCGAATACACCGCCAGGGGACTGACCAGTGACGATTTCTTCCAACGGTTCACCCGGTTGCCACATCTGGAGAGATTGCGAGCTACCGGGGTACTGGACGCCTCGATGCGCCGGATCAGCTCTCCTGCGGTGCCCGCACAGTCGTGAGGAGCTGTCGCCAACTGCCCGCGGCCCGGTCGCGGGCCGAGACCACGGTGACCGGCAGCGGCCAGGCGATGGCCAGCTCCGGATCGTCGTAGGCGACGCCGATATCCTCGGCCGGATCGTGCGCGCGATCGATCCGGTAGCAGACGTCGGCGGTCGTGGTGAGCGCCTGGAAGCCGTGCAGGAAGCCCGGCGGCACGTACAGGTGCCGGAATTCCTCGTCGTCGAGCCGGAATGCCCGCTGCCGCCCGAAGGTTGGCGATGCGGGCCGGATATCGATGAGCACATCGTGCACCGCGCCGTGCGCGCAGCGCACCAACTTCGCCTCACCCCGTCCCGATCGCCCGTGCATACCGCGGATCACTCCGCGCGCCGACCGGGATTGCGAATCCTGGCCGAACGTGGCGGCTGTCCCCGGCGCGTCGAGATGAGCGTCGAACTCCGCGGCGTCGAAGGTGCGGGTGAACAGCCCGCGGTCATCCCGGTACGGTTCGGGCACCAGCACCAGGACGTCCGCGAGATCGGTCTGTTCGATGCGCACCGGGCCATCGTGTCATGAACACCGCCGCCATGGACACCGCTTCGGACCGCGCCTGCCGAGGCTGCCGCAGCACCGACCTCACCCCAGTACTGGACCTCGGCAAAGTCCCGGCCGCCGACCACTTTCCGCTCGCGCGCAGCGCGATCGAAGCCACCGAGATCGCCCACCCGCTGCGGATGGACCGGTGCGGTGCGTGCGGGCTCGCGCAACTGGCAGACGATGACACCCGTACCGAGGAGCCGCGCGGGGTCGAACCGCAGGCGTTGCGAGATCAAGCCGTCGATGCGGTGGCACGAGTCGCGCGGGCCGGGTTGTTGCGCGGGCGCACGGTACGCGAATTCGGCAGTCCGCACGGCGGCAGCTGGCTGCCGCTGCTCGCCGAGCGTGGCTTCGAGACCGTCGGGGACGTCGCCGATGTGGTCCTGGACTGCTTCGGCATCATGCACGAGCCGGATCAGCGTGCCGCGATTCTGGAGCGGGCCGCGGCGACCGCGCCGACGGGTCTGCTGCTGCTGCAATATCACTCGCTGGCGACCATTGTCGGCTCGGGTCAATGGAATGCGTTGCGGCACGGGCACTTCGCCTACTATTCGCTGGATGCGTTGCAGCGGCTGTTGCGGTTCGCGGACATGAGCGTGGTGCGGGCGTGGCCGTTCGACCTGTACGGCGGCACCGTGCTGATCGGCGCGGTGCACGGTGCGGCCGAGCCGGACGCCGCGGCGCGCGCCATCCGAGCCGCCGAATCCGCACAGACCGATCTCGTCGCGCTACAAAGCCTGCAGTACACTACCGACCAGCATGCCCGGCTATTGCGCCGCTGGCTCGAAGCCCTGGCCGCGCGCCACAAGCGCGTCTATGCCTATGGCGCGGCATCGCGTGCGGTCGCGCTGTTCAGCCTCGCCGGGGTGCACCGCGGGCTGATCGCCGCGGTCGCCGACGCCTCGCCCGCCAAACACGGCCGCCGCATGCCCGGCACCGATATACCGATCATCTCGCCGACCGAACTCATCTCGGCCAGGCCGGATTTCGTGCTGTTGACGCTGCGCGACCTGCTCCCGGAGGTCCGCGCCAGGTTTCCCGAACTCGACGGCCGCTGGGTCGTCGACGATCCGGCCGGCCCCGCGGAAGGGCGGTGACATCCTGCCTTGAAATCGCTGCGCCAACAGTGAGCTTGTCGTCGGCGCCGCGCGGGTTTGTTGCTAGGACATCTGCTCTTCTGGTTGACAAAGGGAAATACTGATGAGGGAAAACACACTCCGTAACCGGAGTCTGCGTGCGTTCATCCTGGCCTCGGTGCTGGTCTCGGGTCTGGCCTGCACCACCGGCACCGCTACCGCGGCGATAGACAGCTCCAGTCAGATCATCGACCGACAGGACCGCACGGTCGAGGCGATCCAATCCGACACCCGGATCGACTTCGTGCCACCGCTGGACGGAAATCCACTGACCCGCGAGTGGTTCCACAATGGTGAGGCCTCCTACCGGGTCTCCGGACCGAACGCGCAGGACTGGTCGGGCCACATCACCATCGGCTACCAGGTCGGCTACCCCGCGACCTTCAGCGGGCGGATCAAGTTCCAGTGGTACACACCGGGTCTCGGTCTCGATCTCGGCGGTACCGAAGGCGGCGGACTCAGGCTCTTCGACCTGATCCCCCGCGCCGGCGTGGAGCTCGAGGTCGGCTTCGGCCCCGGCATCCAAACCTTCGAATGCACCGGCGGCGATGTCTCCGGTGTCGAGGGATTCATTCGCATGTCCGGATTCCACGGCACCGTCACCGGTGTCCTCGGCCAGACCACGATCCGCCCGTTCGTCCGGGTGATCAGCGCCAACGGCGACGCGGTCTACACCTACGGCCGCCTCTGGACGATCTGAAAGCGTGTCTGACAACCCGTGTGGGTTGGTCGGACACCGGTCAATGCAGCTCGAGTCGGCGGTAGCCGGTCAGCCACGAGATTGGCCGGCCCCACGAGGCCGAGTTGCGGGCTGGGCCCGGTGCCGTTGCGCGCGATGCGCACGGCCGAGTTGCGCCGGCGAAGCACGACCACGGTCCGGTTGGCCGGAAAATTCTCTCGCTATTCGACCAAAGCTCTTCCGGTACAAGATATTTCGGCGACAGTTACCTAGATTGCGGGTAGCTGCTCGCCTTGTACGACTTCGATGTCGAGTTCGAGTTTGACGGTGGTGCCGATGGCGGCCACTCCCGCGCGCACGACCGCACTGTAATCGATCGCGAAGTCGTTGCGGTGCAATAGTGTTTCGGCGTGGAACGCGGCACGCACACCACCCCACGGATCCGCTCCGAACCCACCATAGGTCACCTCGAGATCGACCGAGCGACGCTGCCCGTGCAGGGTCAGCTCACCCGACATCACCCAGGTGTCACCACCGGTACGACGCAACCCGCTGCCGGTGAAAGTGATCATCGGATAACTGTCGACATCCAAGAACTCCGGCGAACGCAGGTGATTGTCACGCATCGAGATACCGGTATCGATACCCGCCGCCTTGATCTCCGCGTGCCCCGTGGACCGCTCGAACGGCTCAGCAATATCGAGCCGCCCACTCACCTCCGCGAATCGGGCCTTGATACTCGCAATACCCAGATGACGCGCAGTTGCGATCACCGTCGAATGCACCGGATCGATCGTCCACGGCCCCGGCGGCGGCGACGCCACCGCCCCCACCACCGGCACCAACACCACCTCACCGAGCACACCCGTCCCCACCGATGAGATCTGCACGGTCCGCGCCACCGGCCCGAACCCGACAGCAGTGAGCACCGCGGTATGAACACCCGCAGGCAACAGCTCGGTGCCCACCGCCCCGGTCTCATCGACGACCGCACGGGCGATCTGGCGCCCCCTCATATCCGTCACCGTCAACACCGCATCCGGCACCGGCCACCCCTCCGCGGTGCGAACACGACCGGTCAACCCACTCATCAACGATCCCCAGGCTCGTAACCGAGCCGCACATCGTAGGCGACCTCGCCACCGGACACAGTGACCTGCCCGGTCACCGGCGGGTAACCACGAGCAACCACGGTGTACTGCCCTTCGAGCAGATCGGTCACGACATAGCAGCCGTTCTCGTCGGTCCGTGCCGTCGCGGTCACCTCACCCGCCGCATCGAGCACACTGACCAGCACATCCGGCACCGCCCGGCCGCCGTCGGCCCACGCAGACCCGGCAAGCACCGCCATCGCAGCCAACTCGATGTCATGACGCAACACACCACTGTCCGGCACCGTCAATGTGGTCGCACTGGGCCGCATATGCTCAGCGACCGCGACCAAGGTATAGACACCCGACACCACACCGTGACACACGTAGGTGCCGTCGCCGCCCGTGACAGCCGCCCCGACCACCTCACCACGCAAATCGGTCAACGTGACGGTCGCACCCGACAACGGCACACCGTGGCCGGCGGTACGGACCACACCCGACAACTCACCGGAACCCACCATGGTCACATCCAGCCGTTGGGGCCGCTGACCGACCGACACATTGACTGCGGCCGGCTGGTGCCCCATCGCCGACACGATCAACACATAGCTACCCACCTCCGGCGCACTGATCGCGTAACCACCATCACCAGCACCGCTCGCCCGCGCGACCTGACGGCCACCCTGATCGATCAACGTCAACACCGCACTCGGCACCGGACGACCGTCCTCACGGTGGACGCGACCACCTAACGTCCCACCGTCGAAGTCCGACCCGGACAACCCGCCCGTCGACAGACCGGTCTGCGACGACGGATCGACCTGGTACACACGATGACCGTTCTGTTCCACCGACGAATGCCGCCCGACCGACGCGGCAGACACCGGTTCAGGCTCGGACAACACCCGCTCGGCGTCTTCCCAGAGTTCGTTTTCGTCCCAGCTCGACTCCGCGAATGCAGCCAGTTCGGCATCCAGTGATGCCATGTCGTCCGCGGCCGTCGGAATGTCCTGCGACGGAGACTTTTCCGTGGTCGGGTCGGCGGCAGGATCGATGTCGATCGTGCGGCGCAGCGGACGGTTCGGCAGCAGCGCGGTCGCGATGAGGGCGACGACCGCCGCCGCCGCGGCGATGAGGAAGATCCGGCCGGTCGCATCACCGTAGGAGGCGCGCACGATCGTGGCTATCGGTCTCGGCAAGGCATCGAGGTTCAGGTTGCTGCCGCCGGAGGACCTAGTCGTCACACCGAGCCTGGCGATACCCTCTGCCGAGAGCTCGCTCACTCGGGTAGCCAGCACCGACCCCAGCACCGAGACGCCGATCGCGCCGCCGAACGTGCGGAAGAAGGCGACGCTGCTCGACGCCGCGCCGATGTTGTGCACGCTCACGGTGTTCTGCACGGCCAGCACCAGGTTCTGCATCATCATGCCGACGCCGAGCCCGACAATAGCGATGTATATACCGACCAGCCACAGGCTCGTGGCGTGATCGATCGTCGAGAGCAGCCCGAACCCGACCACCAACAGCGCACCACCGGCGACGACGAACCCCTTCCACTTCCCGAATCGGGTGATCAGCTGTCCGGAGCCGGTCGACCCGACGAGCATGCCCATGACCAGCGGGATGGTCAGCACACCGGCCACAGTCGGTGAGTATCCGCGCGCGGTCTGGAAGTATTGGCCCAGGAAGGTGGTCGCACCGAACATGCCGATTCCGACCGCGATCGAGGCGATGATCGCCAGACCGGTGGTGCGTTCGCTGACGATCGACAGCGGGATGATCGGCGACTTGGCTCGGGATTCGACCCCCACGGTCGCGAGCAGCAGCAACACGCCCGCGGCGACATACAGAGCCGATTCGCGGGAGAACCACGCGTAGTAGTCCGCCTTCCCTGCGAACGACACCCAGACGAGCAGCACCGACACACCGCCGGTCAGCAGGGCGGCGCCGAGCCAGTCGATCGACACCCCATCCTTGCGCTCGGTGGGCAGCCGCAAGGTCCGCTGCAACAGCACCAGCGCGATCACGGCCAGGGGCACACACACGAAGAAGCACCAGCGCCAGCCGAGCGGACTGTCGACGATGACGCCGCCGAGGATGGGTCCGCCGGACATCGAAACCGCCATCACGGCGCCCATGTAGCCGGAGTAGCGTCCGCGTTCACGCGGCGAGACGATGGAGCCGATGATCGCGACGACGAGCGCGGTCAACCCGCCCATGCCGATGCCCTGGATGACGCGTGCCGCCAACAGCATGGGCACGTTGCCCGCGACGCCTGCGATCACCGAACCGACGACGAAGATGACGATGGCCGACTGAACCAACAGCTTCTTGTTGAACAGATCGGCGAACTTGCCCCAGATCGGGGTGGACGCGGCGTTGGCCAGCAGCGCCGTGGTGATGACCCAGGCGTATGCGGTCTGCGACCCCTCCAGGTCGCCGATGATCGTGGGCAGCGCGGTCGCCACGATCGTGGTGCTGAGCAGCGCCGTGAACAGCGCTGCCAGCAGGCCCGTCATGGCTTCCAGGACTTGACGATGGGTCATCGCGTCCGGATCGCGCCGCGTCCCCGCCTCGACTGAATTAGACATCCACTTCCTGACTTTCTGTCGAAACCGGCTGGCACTCGCCCACCGTGGTGTGGTGCGCAACTGCGGCCAGTGACTTCCTGAGCTTCTGAACAACCATGGCGGCCTGCTCGGCTTCGTCCTCGCTCCAATCGGCGAGAGCAGCCTGCAATCCGTGTGACCGCGACACTTGGACGCGCCGCAGCAGATCACGTCCTTCGTCGGTGATTTGGATGAGGGTGGCCCGGCCGTCGCTGGGATCGGCATGGCGGGCAATGTCGCCGGAGCTCACCAGCTCGGCGACATGCCTGCTCAATGTCGATGGGCTGATACACAAGTCCACAGCCAGATCCACCTGCCGGCACGGCCCCTTGGCCTCGAGCGAGCCCAGCACGCCGATACCGCCTGGAAGCAGGTGCCCTTCTTCCGGGTGAGAGAGGGCAGCGCGGATCGCCCGGCCCATGAAATAGAGCTCCTTTATCAGACTCTGAGCCGTATTGGATGACACTGCCATGCCCACTCCCAGCACGATATTAGTTACTTGCGGTACGCAACTATACATAGATTACTTGCGCTAAGCAATTAGCTGACCGTTGGGGTATGGCCGTCGGTGGGTTGGTGCGCGTGGACGAGCTGCTGGACTCGTTTGCCGGTGGTCTGGTTACGTCGCCGGCGCAGCAGGATCGTGTGGCGATGGCCGTGGCGCTGAGGCCACCAGCGTCTACCCCGACGACGCCAGCCCGGTGACCCCGCTTGGCGGCCGACAGCGGACGGGTCTCCATCGGCTGCTCCCGGCGCGGACGCTCGGGACCGAACGAAGGGCACGACCTCGTTGTTGCCACTTGTTCGATGGCGTCGGCAGAAACCTCTCAGCTTGTCCGGACTTCGGGCGCCACACCGGTTTATGGACAGTCGTGATCAGCGCTCGAGGAACTCGCTATCGATCTCGGCGAATAACACCGATGCATCGGCACCGAACGTGAGAGCGCGCGCTGCGCCGCCGCGCCCTCCGCCTTCAGTTCATCGATATGGACTTGTCGGGGGCCTTCGGCATCCATGACGGTGATCCATTCCGGCTCCGCCGAATCCACCGGTGCCGTCGACTCGGGCATCGGCGAATCCTCGGGAATGCCGTATCCGGGCAGCCGTAATCCATCGCCAATTCGACTGTGTGCTCAGCGATCTGGGTCGCGACAGGGCTCATCCGGCCATCCTGGCATGCGGCACCGACAGCGAGCCGCCTTACCGGATCAGCCGCTCCGCCGCGATGGCGAGATCCTTGTCACCGCGCCCGGACAGTCCGAGTACGACCGTCGAATCGGCGGGCAGGTCGCCGTGCTCGGCCATTTCCAGCAAATAGCCGACGGCGTGGGCGGATTCGAGGGCCGCGATGATGCCTTCGGTGCGGGTGAGTGTGTGCAGGCCGTGCAGGGCAACGGCGTCGGTGGCCGTGCGGTAGGTGACGCGGCCGTTGTCCTTGAGGTAGCTCAGTTCCGGGCCGACGCCGGGATAGTCCAGGCCCGCGGCGATACTGTGCGTCCGGGTGATCTGTCCGTCGTCGTCCTGCAGGAGATAGCTGTAGGCGCCGTCCATTTCGCCAGGGCTGCCCGCGCTCAGAGTCGCGGCATGGTCGCCGGTCTCGACACCGTGGCCCGCGGCCTCGACGCCGATCAGCTCGACCAGGGGATCATCGACGAAGGGGTGGAACAGACCGATGGCGTTGCTCCCGCCGCCGACACACGCGACCAGGTAATCCGGCAGACGGCCTTCGGCCTGCAAGATCTGGTTTCTGGTTTCCATACCGATCACCGTCTGCAGGTCGCGCACGATCATCGGATACGGCGCCGGCCCAGCCGAGGTGCCGAACAGATAGTGGGTGGTGGCGAGGTTGGCCACCCAATCGCGGACCGACTCGCTGATGGCGTCCTTGAGCCGGCGACTGCCGGTATCCACCGCCCGCACCTCGGCGCCGAGCAGTTTCATCCGCATGACATTAGAAGCCTGTCGCCGCATATCGTGGGCGCCCATATAGATCACGCACGTCATGCCGAGCATCGCGCAGACGGTCGCCACCGCCACCCCGTGCTGTCCCGCACCGGTCTCGGCGATGATCCGAGTCTTGCCCATCCGCTTGGCCAGCAAACCCTGTCCCAGCGCGTTATTGATCTTGTGCGCACCGGTATGCGTCATATCCTCGCGTTTCAGATACACCCGCACACCCGGCACCGCCAGCGTCTGCGCGAAGCGCGGCACCTGATGCAGCAGCGTCGGACGGCCCACCCGGGTGCGCAGCAATTCGCCGAGCTCAGCGCTGAATCGGGAATCGGCCCGCGCCAGCAGATAGGTCTCTTCCAGCTCCAGCAATGCCGCCATCAAACCTTCGGGAACATATCGACCGCCGAACGCACCGAAGCGTCCCCGCTCGTCCGGAAGTGTGCCCGCCAGCCCCGTCACGTGCGATACCTGGTCAATAATCATCCACACCAACGCTTCCTACCGCGAGTCCCCGCCACCCCGTTCTACTTCGACTCGCTGAACCGCGCGCATCGGCAACGGAATAGTTAATAGTCCCTTAGGTGTCGGATTCGTCATACGCCGCGAGAGCAGGGCGGCGAAACCGCGAGCTACGGCGTCAGACGAGCAGGTCCGGGCGGTGACGGACGGTCGCGACGGTGCGCACCCGCAGGCGGTGCCACGCCGCCTTGGCCAACCGCGCGTCACCGGCCAGCACATCGCCGCGATGCACCAGCTCCGGATAGTCGCTGGCGATGCGGTGGTGGAAGCGATACATATCGGTCAGCTTGCTTACCGTGGAGGTTTGGCTGCACAGGTTGAACGATGAATTGCGCCAGGCGGCCAGGATTTCGGTCATACCGAAGAAGACGCCGAACGACGAGACCCGCGCGAACAGGTCCACATCCATCGGGAACACCAGATCGCCGCGCAATCCGCCGACGCGGTTGTAGTGCTCGCGGTAGAACATCGCCGCGGCGGTCGGCCCGAAATCCGCTGGTCCGCGACGGACAATGGTGCGCGCCAACGCCCGCGGCGTCTGCCGACCTGCCAGACCGGCCAGGCCGAGTCCGGACTCCAGCACCTCGCCGTCCTCATCGATCACCTCGAAGCGACTGGAGGAGATCGCGATCGACGGATCGGACATCACCGCGAGTTGCGTACTGAGCGCATCGGGCCGCAGCACGTCATCGGCGCAGACGACCTTGATCAGCTGACCGGTGCAGGCACGGATCGCCTTGTCCCAGTTCTCACCGATCGGGAGCACGGTGTCGTTGCGCAACAACCGGATTCGCGGATCGTCGAACGATTTCGCGATCTCCGACGTGTCGTCCGTACTCGCGTTGTCCAGAACGACCAGTTCGAATTCCGCGTCCTGGTCGAGGACCGACCGCAGTGTCGTGGCGAGCGTCCGGCCAGAGTTATAGGCCGGAACGCATACCGACAGCGTCGTCATCGGATGTTGGGCGCGGAGACTCTATCGTTCGCGAGGGTGAGCAAGCGCCGTCCTCCTAATCGAGGTTGTTGGGTCGGGGTGATGTGTCGGTGGTGTCGGCTAGATTCGCGGGCATGGAGGAGGTGGTGCGGTACAACTATCGGCTGCGGCCGGGCCGCGCCGCGCAGTCGATTTTGCTGGCCGAGTGGCATCGCTGCCGGTTCCTGTGGAATGAGGCTGTCCACCAACAGAAGTCGGGCAACAAGCCGACGTACGGCACACTGGGCAAGCTCTTGACCGCGGCCCGCGCGGGGAGCGTGTGGTTGCGGGAGGGTTCGCAGGTCGCCCAGCAGCAGACGCTGCGAACGTATGCGCAGGCGCTTGCTCAGTCGTTCACCGTCAAGGGCCGGGGTCGGCCGGTGTTCAAACCCCGCAAGACGTCCGCGCTGTCGCTGGAGTACACGAAGCGTGGGTTCAGCCTCCGCGACGGGCGGCTCGTGCTGGCCAAAGGGGTGAGCATTCCGGTGGTGTGGTCGCGGGAGTTGCCGTCCGAACCGACCAGCGTGCGCGTCACTCGAGATTCGCTCGGGCACTGGTATGCCTCGTTCGTCGTGCGCCGCACCGTCGATCCCGCACCCGTGGCCGAGAGCACGATCGGGATCGACTGGGGTGTGCGTGCCACGGCTACGACCACCGACCCGTCGTTCGATCTGCCCTATCGCGGACATCGTGCACGCTGTGCCGCCGAACTCGCGCGGGCGCAACGCAAGATGGCTAGGCGTCGCCGCAGTAAACGCGGCCCGCAGTCGAGGGGGTATCACCGGGCGGCCCGCGAGGCCGCGAAGCTGCACATCAAGGCTGCCCGTCAAACCCGGCATGATGCGCGGGTGTGGGCGAAAAGCGTTGTCGACCACCATGGTTTGATCGCGGTGGAGGACTTCACGCCGAAGTTTCTGGCCAAATCCACGCTGGCGCGTAAGGCCGCCGATGCGGCTATCGGCGCGGCGAAGACCGAATTGATCGAGCGTGGTATGCGGGCCGGCCGGAGGGTGGTGTTGGTGCGGCCCGCTTATACGACGATGACGTGTTCGAGGTGTTTCGCGAGAGCCAAGCAGCCCCTCGGACTCGCCGAACGAATCTTCCGGTGCCACGGCTGCGGGTTTACCGCCTGTCGGGATCAGAACGCCGCCAGAGTGATTCTGGCTGTGGCAGAGCGCGGCCACACACGTGTTGACGACGTCAGACAATCCGATCACCTCCCTCGGGTGGCTGGTCCGGTTGCGGTCCGAGCGTGAAATCTCCCGCCTTCAGGCGAGAGAAGCGTTAACCCCCTGATCGAGGGACCGGCCGAACCGGTCCACTTTCCACCAATCCGAACACTCGTTCCAGTCCACTACGGCCGGCGTCGATCTGTTCGACGGCGCGCTGTTGCAGCGGATCTCGGAGCGCAGGTGCATCGTCCCACAGCTCGTCGACCGCCATGGTCAGTTCTTGTTCCAGTTTGGGATCGTTCAGATGCACCACCCGCAGACCCGCCCCGAACATCTGCGCCAGTCCGTGGAATTTATCGTCGTAGTACTCCGAGGCGGTGATGCCGACGGCCGGAATACCCTGCGCGAGTGCGAAGACGGCCAGATGGTAGGCGCTGGTCACCAGCACCCGGCACTGCCCGACCTGGCGGGCCACCTCCTGCGCGGTGCCGCCACGACCGACCGGCGGCTGCGGCTTGATCGCACCCGCCAGCAGCGGCAACGTCGAGAGCCGATCCTCGGAGGCGTATTCGGAGATGATCAGCGGCACCAGCCCGGCGTCCAATTCCGCGGCGCGGGTGCGGACAACCTCTCCGACAATCGCCTGCGCTTCCGCGCTGACCTGCGCGTAGTCCGCGACGCGCAGACACACGCCGATATCGGCGCCGATCCTGGCATCGCGGCTGCGATAGGCGAATTCGACCGCGTCGTCGCCGGTGACCAGGACTCGATCGGATGTGACGCCGAACGTACCGAGCAACTCCGGGCCGCGCCGCCCCTCGCGCAGCGCCACGAAATCGACCTTCGGCAGCACCTCGGCGGCCCGGCGTAACAAGTACGGGTCGCGCATGGGGCCCATGCCCTGACCGATCAGGGCGGTCGGAATGCCGAGCGCGCAGGCATGTTCGAGCAGGTTGAGGGTGCGGTGCGCCTGGTAGCGGTCGACATCGGTCATATAGCCGCCGCCGTTCGCGAGCACCAGCGAGGCCTGTTCGACCGCCGCCGGGATCTCCACCGGAAACTCGAGTTCCGGTGCGACCACGCACTGCTCGGTGGTGTCGGTATCGCCGCGAGCGCGCGTGCGGATCGCGCGCAGCCGATCCTTCGGTCCGTCCGTGGTCGCCCGCCACCACAACGCCGCCGGTCCGACCACTTTCGTGCCCGCGGTCCGCGTCAGCAGCCCGTGCCAGCCTTCGGCGCCCCAGCTCCAATCGGGTCCGCTGATCGGCTCCGCCTCCGGTAACAAACCCCGCAATACGCTGGGCTGATGGGTCAGTACACCGATGCGCGCCCGGGGCCAGCGCGCCCGGATCCGATCGACGGTGACGACCATCATCGCGATATCACCACGGTTGCGCAGCCAGTACTCGCCGTTCTCGACGAGCACTCGGATCTCGCGCTCGTCGACGGCGATACGTTCGGCTACCGAGCCCTCGGTCCCCACAGTCCCTCAGTCCTCCCGCCGGTCCCCCGCGGGTCGGTCCGTGCCGGGCACGAACTCGATGTGAAATTTACCCCACCCGGGTGCCGTCGGCCACCTGGCCGAACACCACGTCGCGAATGTCCGAATCGGAGCTGTCGAGACCGGCCGCGCAACGCTAATCCGTTGGCCGCTTGGATATCTGGCCACCGTAGACCGCGCGCAACGACGCTCCGGCGAAGTGGCCAGTACCACGATGGAGGGGGCGAACGAGGCGGGTCGGACCGCGGTGAACGCGCTGCTGGGCGCGTCCGGCTCCAATGCCGCACGCGCTCAGCTGTTCACTCGCGATTCGATTCCGGCGTTCGAGCCGTTCCGGCAGATGGATGCCGCGCGATATCGGTCCGGGCAGCCGAATCTGTTCGATCTACCGTAGTGACTGCTTGCAGGTCACTCGAAATGGTCAGCAGTGACTGCTTGCAGGTCACTCGAAATGGTCAGCAGCGACCGCGTAGCGAACTGGTCGTTCGCCCTGATCACAGTTGATCTCGACCCCCGCCGGAACACCGCAACTCACATAGACTGTTGCGCGGGAAGCGGGTTCGGGCAGCAAACTCGCCCCAGCATCGCCAGGAGTAGGGGGCGCGGTGACGGCAGTGGCCGGGGCATTGCGTGTGCATATGACGGGTTCGGAGTGGTTCGCATCGGCCCCCGGCGGACTCAATCGGTACTTCACCGAACTGTTCCACGCACTCGCGCGGCAACCGGGGGTGACGGTCTCGGCGGCCGCGTTCGGTGCGGTCTCCCCCGACGATCCGCCCGGCGCGCGTTCCTGGGGGCGAACCGGCGGTTCGACCATCGACCGGGCCCGCTCCGCATTTCTGGAGCGGGCCGACCTGCGCCGCGCGGATGTGCTGGATCGGCATTTCGCCCTATACGGTCCGGCGGCGTTCGCGCGGGACGGCCGGGTGCCGTTGGTCGTGCACTTCCACGGACCGTGGGCCGCGGAGAGCCGGCTGACCGGACAGGGCGAGCTCGGTACGAGAGCGAAATATCTGATCGAGCGGGTCAGATATGCGGGCGCGGACCGATTCGTGGTGCTGTCCAACCACTTCCGCGAGGTGCTGAGCGCGGACTACCGGGTACCGGCCGAACGGATCCAGGTGATCCCGCCCGGCGTCGATCTGACCCGTTTCCGCGCTACGCCGATACCGACCGGTGCGCACCGAACGGTCCTGTGCGTGCGCAGACTCGAACGCCGCATGGGCATCGACACCTTGCTGCGCTGCTGGCCGGGGGTAGTCGCCGAACACCCGGACGCCCGCCTGGTCCTCGTCGGAACCGGTACCGCCGAAGGCGAATTGCGCGCCCAAGCCGCGGGCGCGGGGCTCGGCGATTCGATCACGTTCGCGGGCAACGTCGATGACAAACAGCTCACCGACCTGTACGAACAGGCCGAACTGACTGTTGTCCCGACGACTGCCCTGGAAGGATTCGGCCTCATCGCCCTGGAATCTCTGGCCGCTGGCCGCGCGCCGATCGTCACCGACTGCGGTGGACTGCCGGATTCGGTACGCGGACTGGATTCTTCGCTGATCGTGCCCGCTCGCGATGCCGACACACTCGGCGCGCGCATTGTGTCCGCCCTCAACGGCGAGCTGCCCACACCCGAGCAATGTCGCTCGCACGCAGAAACTTTCTCGTGGGATGTCACAGCGGAGCGTCATCTGACGATGTATCAGGAATTAAAGCGATGACCCCATCGAGGACCAAGGCCCTCTTCCTCGCGCACACCGCAGCCCCGTCCGGTGCGGAACTGGCGACCCTGCGGTTGCTGGCCGCGCTGCGCGAACTACGGCTCATCGACGTGGCTCAGATCTATACGGAGGACGGCCCGATGGTCGAACGCATGCGGGCGCGCGGGGTCGAGACCCGCGTGCTGCGTGGCGCGTTCGACAGCCGTGCGATGACCATCGGATCCGGGCCGCTGCGTATGGTGGCCGGATTCATTGCGCTGGTGCGACTCGGCTGGGCGCTGGGAGCCACCGCGCGCGAACTGGGTGCCGATGTACTCGTCGCCGAGAGCACCAAAGCGTTGGTGATGGGGGCGGTAGCGGCCCGGCGCGCGGGCATTCCGCTGATCTGGCAGGTGCACGACCGGATCGCGGTGGACTACTTCGGCCGACTACCGACCATGGTGATCCAGCTACTCGGCAGACTGACGGCGCACGGCTACATCGCCAATAGTCGAACCACCTTGCGTACCTTGCGGATCGGACGCGGACCCGCCGTAGTCGCCTACCCGGGTGTGGAACTCGACGACCGCTGCGAGCGCGCCGAACAACGCTCGCCCACCGACACCGTGCTCGTCGCCGTCGGCCGGCTGACGCCATGGAAGGGGCAGGACGTCCTGCTCCGCGCCGTCGCGGCCGCGAAAGTGCCACCGCGACAAGTCTTTCTCGTCGGCGGCACCTTCTTCGACGAAGAGCCCTACCACGCCGAACTCGAACGCCTGGCGCGGGAACTCGAACTGCCGGTGACCTTCACCGGACATGTGGCGGATCCGAGCCGCTATCTGCGCGACGCCGACATCCTGGTGCACTCCTCGACACTCCCCGAACCGTTCGGGCAGGTCGTGGTGGAGGGTATGCACGCGGGCTGTGCGGTGATCGCCTCCGGTCCGGGCGGTCCGGCCGAAATCGTCGAGCCGGGTGTCAACGGACTGCTCGTCGACGGCGGCGACCAGCGGCAACTCACCGCAGCCTTGGACACACTCATCGGCGACCCGGCACTGCGCACCCGTCTGGCAACGGCGGCGCGCATCCGAGCCGAGGACTTCGACATCACGGCGTCGGCGCACACCGTCGCCGCCTTCCTCGAGACCATCACCCGACGCAATGGCGCTGCGGGACAGCAGAATCCGCGAGAACGGACTCCGCATGTCTGAGCCCAAACATGCCGCAGGCCAGCCACTGCCCACCCCACCAACTCCCGTCACTCCCGGCGGCGCGCACCGCAGCGATGAACGCGGCGGCGGCCTACATCGCACGCACGGTCTCGGCGCCATCCTGCGCGATATCGGCTACGTCACCTTCGGTAAATACGGGCAGTACGTCATCACCATCGTCACCGTTCCGCTGATCGCGCGGGTACTCGGCACCCACGGACTCGGGTTGCTGGCGATCGGCATGTCGGCGTACTTCATCGGTTCACTGCTGGTCGACCTCGGCATCACCTCGTTCCTCGCGGCCCGGGTGCACGATTCGCGGGAACGCGACGGCGAGAGCGAGCGGCTGCGCACCATCAATCAGTTGCGCGGCGACTATCTGGCCATCCGGTCGACCACCCTCGGCGCCATCGGGATCGCACTGCTGCTCAGCCTGGCGGCGAGTGCGCCGGTACAGCTCGAGATGATCCTGCTCGGCCTGTTCGCGGGCGGATTCTGGTCGGTATCGGAGGACTGGCTGCTGATCGGGCAGGGCCGATTCGGCGCCTCCACCGCCTACCAGGCCGTCGGGCGGATCGGCTATCTGATCCTGCTCGTCGCGCTACTCCCCCGCATGCCGAGCGCACAGCTCGCGCTGCTGTGCCTGCTCATTTCCTCCGTGCCAACCGTGGTGCTGACGTGGTGGGATTCGCTGCGCACCTTCGGTCTGCCGACCCGGCCGCGGCATTTCAAGAGCGTATTGCGCACAGGCGCACCGGTTCTCACCTCGCGGGTGCTGGTGACCAGCTACGGACAGGGCGCGGCGGCGGTGTACTCCGCGGTCCTGGACACGGTATCGCTGGGCCTCTACTCGGCGGGCGACCGACTGGTCCGCGCCATCCAATCCACCCTGGATCCCATCGGTTTCGCGCTACTGCCCCGGATGGCGCGGCGCAGTACCGATCACCGGTTCTGGCGGCACGCCCTGATGGCACTGACGGCCTGTATCTGTGTCGCCACCGTCGCCGCGGTCGCCGTATGGCTCGCCGCGCCGCTGATGATCCGGCTCATCTTCGGCGAGGAATTCACCGGGGCCGTCGGGTTGCTGCGGGTCGAGATCTTCATGTTGCCCGCGACCACGATCACCTCGTTCGTCACCACGGCGCTGTTGCCGGTGCGCCAGGACACCACCGGTGTGCTGATCGGCGCGGTGCTGGGCACCTGCGTCGCGGGTATCGCGCTGTTCATCGCGTTCCACACGCATTCGGTCTGGACGCTGGTCTACGGCAGTGTGCTCGTCGAATTCAGCACGGCCATCTGGTATCTCGTGCGGGTCCGCACCCTCATCGTGCGTGAACGGACCGTGCCGATATCCACGAGTCCCGCTGTCGTGCTGATGCGCGAGGAGGGTATGCGGTGAAGATCCTGTTCGTCGGGGACGATTGGGTCGGCAGCAACGCGCGCTCGCTCGCGGACGGCTTCCGGCAGGCGGGACACGACGTGGTCGTCATCGACTCCACGCCGGTCACCCTGCCGGCGCGACTGTCACCGCCGTGGGTCTATGCCAAGTTCGCGCATCGCCGGGCTCCGTGGACGATCACCGACCTGCACGGCGAAATCGACCGTGCCGCAGCGGAATTCCAGCCGGATATGGTCTTCGCCTTCAAGGCCGTCCATCTCGATCAGCGCAGGTTGCTGGATATCCCCGCGCGGCTGCACGTGCACTACAGCCCGGACGATGTCGCCAACCTCGACAACATCAGCCCGGAATACCTTGCGCACGAACCCGATTGGGATCTGATCGTCACCACGAAACGGCACAATGTGCCCGAACTGCTCGATCGGGGCGCGCAGGCGGTGACCTTCGTCCGCAGTGCCTACGACCCGGCGTGGCACTATGCCGCCGCGCGGCGGCGCACACCGCGATACCTCGTCGGCTTCATCGGCGTCTGCCGCCCCGATCGGCGCGGCGAGCTGGTCGCGCTCGCACGCGATCACGGTGACCGGATGCTGGTGCGCGGACCGGGCTGGCGGCGGATCCCGGAACTGCGCACCACCGGTGCCGCGGTCGGCGGTCCGGTGTATGGCCCACAGTATTCGGCCGTGATCGCCGATATCACCGCGAATCTCGTGCTGCTCAATTCCGACAACCGCGACACCCACACCTGCCGCACCTTCGAAGTGCCGGCCGCGGGTGGACTTTTCGTCGGCGAGCGCACCGATGAGCACGCGGAACTGTTGCGCGACACCGTCGAATGCTTCCTCTTCACCGGGCCCACGGAACTGCGCGAGATCCTGGACTGGTGCGCGCGGCATCCGGACAAGGCCGACGCCATCGCCGAGGCCGGGTACCGGCGGATCACCGAGGGCGGGCACCGGTACGTCGATCGCGCACGCGAGATCCTCGACGCACTCGGGGAGGCGAAGACATGAGTGCCTATGCCGAGATCATCGCGATCGCCTGCGCCTTGGCCACGCTCGCGGTCGCCGCGGCGTGGGTACCAAGTGTCGCAAGGGTTTTCATCATCGCGCAGGCCGCATTCTGGTCGCTATCCTATGTCGCCCGGCCCGTGGTGCTGCTGGTGGTGCAGCCCGAACCGCACTACGGCGACAATGTGCCCGACCCACGTCTGGCCGAACTCGGCTACGACCGCGGTATCGCGCTGGTCCTGCACCACGTCGTATTCGGACTATGGGTGTACGCGATACTCATTGTGGGATATGCGATCTGGTCGCGCCGCCATCCGGTTCAGGGCCTACCAGCGATGAGTACGAACCCGGATTTCGTGCCCGCCCTGGCCACCATCTATGTGATCGGCCTGCTCGGGCGCGGGGCTTCCTATGCCACCGGATCCATCGGCCACGCCGGTGATGTCGACAGCGCCAATCCGATTCTCAACTTCGTCAGTATTCTCGCGACCGTCGCCGCGCTCGGGCTGATCATCTTCATCCGTCCGGCCCGGCCGCGCACCGCCGCACTGTTGATCGGCGCACTACTGGCCGGTGAGCTGATGTGGACCGTGGTCGTCGAATCGAAGACCCCCATCCTCGGGGCGGCGCTCGCCGTGGCCGTCCGGTTCGCGATCCTCGGATGGACCAAGGCCAAGGTCGTCGGCGTGCTGGCCATCGCGGTGCTCGGCATCGGCGGTTTCGGCTGGCTGCAGTCGTTCAAGACCACCGAGGTCGGCAAAGCCGAAGCGGCGATGGTGAGTTCGGCCTATCCGCCGACCGTGCGGCCGTTCCTGTCCATCCTGCGGCGCTTCGATCTACTCGAGGCCGCGACCGACGCCTACTATCATGGCACCGGCTACTGGCTCGCACCCGACGAGGTCTTCCGGCACGCCACGCTCAGCCTGATCCCGACCCAATTGCTGGGCACCGCGAAGTTCCAATCCGGCACCGCATGGGCCAACGACATTCGCGGCGCGTCGGTGGATATGACCCGGGTCCAGGTGTCGCTCGCCGAGGGAAATGTCAACGAGGGCTACGTCATCGGCGGCTACACCGGCATCGTGGTCAGTGTCGGCTTCACCTTCGTGCTGTTGCTCGCCTGGGCCACAGCGCTGTATTCCCGGTACTTCCCGATGGTGGTGCTCGCACTCGCGCTGACCGGCGCCTCGTCGCTGTTCGAGCGCGGCATCCTGGGCAGCATGGAGGCGCTGGGCAAATTCCTGCAGGCCGCGGTGCTCGCGACGCTGATCTATCTGGCGGTCAAGGAGTATCGGCGCTGCGCGAAACCAACCGCTAGCGACAGCTTGCAGGTCGCTCGAAATGGCCGGCCACCGCCGCAGCCGATCGCGCGCGGGGTGCTGGGCCAGCCATTAGTCGTCATCGGGAAAAGAGGATCCGGACCATGGGATTGATCGATTACTGGCATATCGCGCGCAGACGCTGGCTGCTCATCCTCGGCGTGCTGATCCTCTGCCTGTTCGCGGCGGTGGGTTACTCGCGCAGCCAACCGACCAACTATGTGGCCGCGAGCAGCGTGTACGTCTCGATGGCGACCGGCACCTCGGTGAACGACTCGTACCAGGGCGGTCTGGCCGCCCAGCAGCGCGTGCGCTCCTACCTCGATCTGGTCACCAGCGCCAATGTGGCCAAACGCACCATCGATGATCTCAGCCTGAAGATGTCTGTCGACGAACTGCGCGGCAAGATCACCGCGGCCTCCCCGCCCGCCACCACCTTGATCGTGGTATCGGTCAAGGACAGTTCGGCCGAGCGCGCTCGCGATATCGCCAATACCGTGGTCGCGCAGTTCCGTCAGTTCATCGCCGAACTCGAGTCCATCGAGCAGGGCGCGGCGCCCGCCGCTCGGGCCGAGGTGGTGGACCGCGCCGAACTGCCGTCGGGTGCAAGCGGTCCGCAATCCACCCGCCTACTCGCGCTCGGGCTGCTGGCCGGACTCGTGCTCGGCGGGCTCGCTGCCTTTGTACGCGACCGCACCGACCGAAAGCTGCGCACCTCCAACGATCTCGAGGCGGTACTGGCCGCGCCGATCCCCGGGTCTGCGCATGCCACCGCACCGGTACCGATCCTGGGCATCATCGATATCGGCCGTCCGGGCGCGGTCGAGGAAACCCGCAGGCTGCGTACGCGTTTGCAGCGCAACGGCGAGGCGACGACGGTACTGCTGACCAGCCTGACCGCCCGGTCCGAGCCGGAAATCGCGATGGCGCTGGCGAAGTCGTTCGCCGATACCGGCCGCCATGTCGTCTATATCGACGCCGACACCTCCGGTCAGGGTGGATCGCAGAAGATCGTCATCGGCCCGACACCCGGACTTGCCGCCGTCCTGGCCGGATCGATACCGGTTTCCGATGCCCTGACCGGCTGGCCGCAGGCCGGTGTGACGGTGCTGCCGTTGGGTGAGGCCGATGCGCACACCGCGGATCTGCTCGCCTCGGACCGATTCGCGGCGGTAGTCGCGAAGCTGCGTACCGACTACGAACATGTGGTGATCCAGGCCGCGCCGGTCGCCCACGCCGCCGACGCGATCGCGCTCGCCCCGCTGTGCGAGCACACCGTCGCGGTGGTCGAGCTCGGCAGCACCACCGCATCGCAAATACGCGGCGCGCTAGCCACATTCGGGGACAACCAACTCACCGGCGCGGTAGCGTACAGCAAGCTGGGCACGGGCCTGCAGCGGCTGGCGGGGAGCCTGCGTATATGAGTGGAGAGGCTATCCGTCGTCGACGACTACTGGCCGGATCAGTCGGTGCTGCAGCCGCGCTGCCACTGGCGGCCTGCACCTCCTCCGACTCCACCGACATCCAATTCCGGTCGCCGCATGTCACCGACGCGCCCGCGGCGCGCAATGTCCGTGACTTCGGGGCCGTCGGGGACGGCGTCGCCGACGACACCGCGGCCATCCACTCGGCCGCCGCCGTCGGGAACGCACCGCTGGTGCTGTATCTGCCCGCGGGCCGGTACAAGGTCAGCTCCTGGCCCGACTTACCCGACTATGCAACGGTTCTCGGCGACGGCGGCGACGTCTCGCTGGTCATCTGCGATGCCGATGTCACGCTCATCACCCTGCGCAAGCGCAACCGGGTGCGGTTCTCCCGTATCGGTTTCTTCCTGACCGGTCCCCGCTCGACAGCCGTGCAACTGTCGGAGTCGTTCCGCTGCTCCTTCGACGGGGTGGTGATCCGCGGCAATCACCTCAGCGACAACCATCCACGCTTCCTGCAGCAGCGCGGCGTCGTGCTCGACCAGAACACCGGCGGCACCGCCTTCGTCAACTGCGATATCAACAACTTCGGCTACGGCATCGTCACCTCCTGCATCCAGAACTACGTAACCTCCTCCAAACTCACCAGCAACTACATCGGCGTGCTCGGCACCGGCAACGACCACAACGCGGGCCTGTCGCTCACCAATGTCGAATTCGTCTCCGATGAGGATCCGAAAACCACCGATAGGCACATCAGCATCGACGGCGCCGCGAACGACTGGTGGCTGACCAACGTCTGGTTCGAGGGCGCCGACACCGCGCTGTCGGTGGGCCAGCGCGATCGCGGCGGACCCGCCCAGTTCGGCATGATCAACTGCAAGGTCGCTGCCCGCACAGTCGGTTTGGACCTGATCTATTGCCGTCAGCCGTATCTGGCCAATGTGCAATTCGACAAGGATTCCGACAACCCGCCGATCGAGCTGCGCATCGATGCGAAAGGCTGCCCGGAGGGCACCGCGATCAACTTGATCTCCAGCGCCGCCGATGATCTCGCGCCCAGTATGTTCCCGGACAAGTGGCAGGTCATGGGGCGCGAGGGCATGCACGCACCGCAGTACAGCGGCACCATGGTCGGGCGCGCCGGGCACGGCGATGCGGATATCTTCCAGGCGCAGGCCGCCGACGGCACCGTGCGTTCGGCCGTATTGTCCAGCGGCACATGGCTTTCCGATCATCCAGAGAGCGGGATCGTGCTGAAGGACGCGGCGGGCGGCTATTGGCGCCTGTCGGTCGGCACCGACGGTGCGGTGAAGACGACCTCGCTCGGCCGCCAACGACCCCGGGAGTGAGCATGTCCAGCAGTTCGTTGTCCGGAATCCGGCTCGGACCGACGACATTGCACGGCGCGACGATCGTGTTGCGCCCGCCGCGCGTCGACGATTTCGCGCAATGGCGGCGGATCCGGCTACGCGATCAGCGCTATATCGAACCCTTCTGGTCCAGCTCGCCGCTGGATTGGAACGCGCGGCACACCGGCAGGCTCTGGGTCCGTGAATGTCTCAGCGTGCGCGCGGAGGCGCGGGCGGGTCATCGGCTGTCACTGGTAATCGAGGTCGACGGCAGGTTCGCGGGCCAGATCGAACTCGTCTCGATCGAGACCGCCACCGGCTCGGCCGAAATGGGGCTCTGGGTGGACGCGCAGGTGGCGCGCCACGGTATCGGCGGTCTGGCCTCGTCCATGGCGCTGGACTTCGGTTTCGGACCGGCCGGCCTGCAGCGCATCACCGCGCCGATCTCCCCGGCCAACCTCGCCACCGCTCGCGGCGCGGCGCAGCTCGGCTTCCAACGGGAAGCGATGATGACCAGGTACTTCGATGTCGGCGGGGCGCGACGCGACCACGAACTGTGGGCGATCACCAATGCGGCAATACCGCCGAACGGCTTCGCGCGGCACTGGATCGACAATCACGCCGTCCAGCACCCGGAGATAACACCACCAGCGGCGGCCGACACCAGTGCCGATATTCCGCTGAGCCGGACCACGGTGCTGGTCTCCGTCGCCAGGCACTGTGCGGGCCGGGCCTTGCATCGGTTCGATCCGCTGCGCACGCCGGCCTCCGTCCGGCTCACCGATTCCGGCGATCCGACGGTGGTGCTGCGCAGTCGCCGATTGCTCGACTGGGCGTCCTGGCGCGCGGCGCGGATCAGTACGCGAAACGCACTCGATCCCGATCTCACGGCGCCGGGCGCGGCGTGGGCGCGACAGCACGGCCGGTGGCGTTGGTTGCGCGAATTCCTTTTCGCCCGACCAGGTTTGCGCTCCATGCGCGGTCTGGTGCTGGCCATCGCGGTGGACGGCGACTACGCGGGCGAATGCCGGTTGTTCGATCTGGACATGTTCGATCGCAACGCGCGGATGTTCGTGTGGACCGATCCGGCCGTAGCTGGTGAACGGGTCCGGATCGCGGCCACCCGGCTGCTACTCGACCACGCGTTCACCACGCTCGGCCTGTGCCGGGTGGCGACCGCCATCGAACCCGGTGACGTGCATGCGGCCGATGTCGCCGCCCGCGTCGGCATGGTCCGCGAGGGGCGGATGCACTGCTTCGTCGGCGCCACCGGCCGTCGCGCGGATTACGACCTGTGGGCGGTTACCACCCCTATCGACCAGACGTGACTCAGTTGCGCGGACACGACGACGCACCGGACGTAGAGTGAATCCGAGACAGCGTCGCGCAGCGATTCGATGGGGGGCGGCGGCCGGGAGGCGGGTGGGCGAACACATCGCGCGCAAGCCGATTCGTGTCGGGGGCTCTGCGACTGCGTGCGTCATCACTGCCCAGGAGCACACCATGGACCACGTTGACCGCGACAGCCCTACGGCCCGCCGCAACCGCTTCGCGCGCAGCAACGAACTCCAAGCGCGGTTGCACGACCTGGTACCCGGCGGCGCGCACACCTACGCCCGCGGACCCGACCAATATCCGGAATTCATGGCACCGATCCTGGTGCGCGGCGAGGGCTGCCGAGTCTGGGATGCCGACGGCAACTGCTATATCGAGTACGGCATGGGGCTGCGCTCGGTCACCCTCGGCCACGCGTACCGCCCGGTTGTCGAGGCGGTGACCAAAGCCATCGCCGACGGTGTCAGCTTCAGCCGCCCGACCGAACTCGAACTGCTGGCGGCACAGGACTTCCTGTCGCTGGTGCCGGGCGCGGATATGGTCAAATTCGCCAAGAACGGCTCCGACGCGACCACCGCCGCGGTCCGGCTGGCTCGCGCCGCGACCGGGCGCACTGTCATCGCGGTCTGCGATCAACCGTTCTTCTCGGTGGACGACTGGTTCATCGGGACCACCCCGATGGACAGCGGTATCCCCACCGAGGCCGTCGCGGGGACCGTGGGCTTCGGGTACAACGACCTGCCCTCGCTGGCCGCCGTGCTCGACACCGGCGCGGTCGCCGCGGTCGTGCTGGAGGCGGCCACCGCACTGCACGAACCCGAGCCCGGCTTCCTTGAAGGAGTGCGCGAACTCTGCGATCGGCACCGCACGCTACTCATCTTCGACGAGATGATCACCGGATTCCGCTGGTCGGCGGGCGGGGCGCAGGCCATCTATGGCGTCACGCCCGACCTGTCCTGTTGGGGCAAGGCCATGGGCAATGGCTTTCCGATCTCGGCACTGGCTGGTAAGCGCGAGTTCATGGAGCTCGGCGGGCTGCGCACCGACCGCGATCGAGTCTTCCTGCTCTCCACCACGCACGGCCCGGAGTCGGGCTCACTCGCCGCGTTTCGCGCCGTCGCCCACGAATACACCACCGGCGACCCGATCGCGCGGATGGAGCACGCCGGTCGACTGCTCGCCGACGGCGTCAATGCCATCGCCGCCGAATTGGGCATCGCCGACTACCTGCAGGTGCTCGGTCGCCCCTCCTGCCTGATCTTCGTCACGCGCGATCCCGAAGGCCAACCCTCGCAGGAGTTCCGCACGCTGTTCCTGCAGGAACTGCTGGAACGCGGCGTGCTCGGCCAGTCCTTCGTCACCTCGGCCGCCCATACCGAATCCGATATCGCCCAGACCATTACCGCCTGCGGTGAGTCGGCGACGGTGTACCGCAAGGCAATTGAGCAAGGCACGGTGGACGGACTGTTGGAGGGACGCCCGGTGGCACCCGCCATCCGGCGCAAGGCCGCGCCGCGACAGATCGCCGCGGTGCCCGAATGACGCTGTTCGAGCCGCGCATCGCGATCGTGCACGAAAGGTTCACCGAGTTCGGCGGTTCGGAGGCCGTGGTCGGTGAATTCGTCGAAACCTGGCCCGGCGCACGGGTATTCGCCCCGATTGTCGATCCCGCTGGCGTGCGCCCACCGTTGACCTCGGTGCACGACACCTGGCTGAGCCGGGCCCACGCCGCGACCCGCACGCATGCTCCGCTGCTCCCCTTCGTGCCGCGCGCGCTGCGTCGGCTACCGTTGCGCGGCGAGTTCGACGCGGTCCTCATCAGCCATCACGCCTTCGCCACCCAGGCCGTATTCGCCACGGACGCACCGACGATCGTGTACGTGCACAGCCCGGCGCGCTGGGCCTGGGACCCCGAATTCCGAGCCCAGGAAGCGGGCGGGCGCGCGGGCCAACTCGCACTCACCGCACTCGGTCACCTCGCGCGCCGCGCCGAACTGCGCGCCGCCCCACACCTCACGCACGTCATCGCCAACTCACACGCCGTCGCCGATCGCATCCGCGACTGGTGGAATCTGCCCTCGACCGTCATCAATCCCCCGGTCCAGGTCGACGACTTCACCCCCGATCCGGCCGTCCCCCGCGAGGACTTCTTCCTCGCCGCGGGCCGCCTGGTCCCGTACAAGCGCCCCGACCTGGCCATTCGCGCCGCCCAGCGGGCGGGCGTACGCCTGGTCATCCTCGGTGACGGCCGCTTCCGCCCGTACCTCGACGCCATCGCGGGCCCCGAAACCACCTTCCTCGGCGCCACCTCCTTCCAGACCCTGCTGGACAGGTACCGCCGCTGCCGCGCCCTGCTCATGCCCGGCGTCGAGGACTTCGGCATCGTCCCCGTCGAGGCAATGGCCTGCGGCACACCGGTTCTCGCCGTCGATCAAGGCGGCGCCCGCGATACCGTGCGCCCCGGGGTGACCGGCGAGTACATCGAACACGGCACCGACGAGCACGTCATCGAGGGCTTGGCTACGGCCATGCGCGAGTTCGACCCCGACGCCTACGATCCAGCGGTCATCCGCGCCCACGCAATGACCTTCTCCTCCAAGGTATTCCGAGCGAATATCGCCGACACCGTCGCCAGCGCCCTCGGCTCCACGTAACCGCCGAACTCGGTCAATCGGCATCGCGCGGACGATCCACCTCGTATTCGAAGGCTTGCTCCACGGCGGCCAGGAAGTCGGCGATCACCTGTAGGTCGCGTTCGTCGTGGTCGGCCAGCCCGGTCCGCCACGACTTGATCAGCGGCACGAAGATCGGTGCGATATCGCTTCGGGCACGGTCGATCTGGAGTTCGACCACCACCCGGCGACGATCATGCGGATCCCGCGTACGGGCAACGAATCCGGCCCGCTCCAGCCGGTCGATCATCGTGTGAACAAGGGCGCACGCACCAGGACCGCCGAATCCGATCCGGCGGCCACCGCGGCCTTCACGGGCACCTGGCGCTACGACCCCGCCGATCCGGTCACCCGCCGCAATATCCGCTCGACCCGAACCATGGGCCAGGGCGGCACGTCGCTATCCGACACACCGGAGCAGGGGGCCGTCGCCATCACCGCGGACTACGACAACCGTCTCACCGCCCGCACGGCGGACGGATGCACCTGGACCCTGCTCGCGCGCGGCAACACCGCGAAACTCGACCCACCGGCGCAAACCTGCCCGCGGCCCGGCGATACCACGATCACCCTGCGCTCCTGGACCATCGCCACCGACGGTCACCACCAGGACGCCATCATGATCGGCGCCGACGAGCACAATGACGCCTTCACCGTCGGCACCGGCAGTCTGACCAAGGCCTGAGCTACGGCGTAACGGCCTCCCGATGATCGGTGAGGTCGGTCTTCAGGTGCTCGAGTCCGGCCCGGATCCGGGATTTGACGGTGGGCAGGCCGACGCCGAGGCGCGCGGCCACCTGCGGATAGGTGAGGCCGGAATAGTAAGCGAGAGCGATGGATTCGTGCTGCAGAGCGGTCAGATTGGTGAGACTCTTGCGCAGCGCTGCTCGTTCATCGCGCCGTAGCGCCTCCTCGGCGACCACATCGGTCGGCGGCTGGTAGTCACGACTGCCCCAGGAATGGTTGTGGTCGAGGACGGCGCGCTCGTGCCGGACCCGGTCCACGGCCTGGCGGTGGGCCAGCATGCGCAGCCAGGTCAGCACCGAGCCGCGGTGCTCGTCGAAGGCGACCGCGCAGCGCCACACCTCGAGGTAGACGTCGTGACAGGTCTCTTCGGCGTACCCGCGATCGCGGACGATGGCGAGCACGCGGCGGTAGACGAGGCCGTGGGTACGCCGGTAGAGCTCGGCGAACGCCGCTTGATCGCCACCGCCGACGCGGTGTACCAATTCGGGATCGACATTGATGGATTCGGTATCGACCGAATCACGGTGCGGACGCGAAAAGCGTCCTCGACTGGTTGAAATTCGTTCGGGCCGTTGTGGCGCGAGCATGATCACGATGAGCCCCCAGACAAACAGATGATGCGACAAGCGAAGCGCTTCGACGAACTAGGATGCGTCGAAGCGGACCGTCGAGGGCATGGACGGAACCGTCAGAGAATGGGGTGCGGCCGGGGACAGGGGCCGCGAATCCACCATCAGCAAGAATACCGCGCCGCGTGTGCGTGCCCATACATTTTCGCAAAGGCACCGAATCGGCCGCGCGGTGCATCAGATGCGCAGGCCGAGTTCCACGACGCCCTTCGCCACCGCCTGCACCGCGACCCGATTCTTGCGCGCATGCTGCCGAATCAGCTCGTACGCGGCCTCCGGCGTGGTTCGCCTGGCATTGGCGATCACCCCCTTGGCCTGTTCGACGACGATCCGTGCATCCAGCGCGTGCTGGAGCTGCTCGGTCACCCGCTGTTGGCGGCGCAGGACATGAGCGTTCAAGATATGCCCGGTCGCCATGCTGGCCAGCAGTCCACCTACCGAGAGATCGCTGTCGGTCCAGGCCCGCGGCGCCGGGCCGTAGAGGCCGAGCGCGCCCACCGTGGTCGAGCCCACCCGCATCGGGATCTCCGCCAGCGAGGACACCCCGTGCCGGACCGCCTCGGCCGAGAACTCCGGCCAGCGGTCGCGCCGCCGGCCGATCTCGTCGACCGCGATCGGCTCGCCGGTACGGAACACATCCATGCTCGGACCGCGGGCACTGCTGTGCTGACAGAGTTCTATGTCGACGAATTCCTCCGGGTCCGCCGCGGCGAAGCGCGACTGCTCGTCGGGGGTGAGCGTCTCGTCCGGCATCAGCATGACGGTGCAACCCGCCAAGTCCAGTGCGGTGATGGCGCTGTGCATCAGCTGTCGCACCATCTCTGACGTGTTACCGAGCACGGGCAGCAATTCCGCGAGCCGCGCCGCGGCCACAACAAGCACCTCGTTATCAGACACCCGAATCACCTCGCACGCGCGAAAAATCGGTCGTCCCGATCAAGTCCCGCGCCGCACTTGCTGACATATCCATGATATGGCCCAGCGAACTGCCACACCGGAAATTCGATCTGCTCGCGTGCCCATGAAATGTCCAGCTACTCTTTGTATTCCACTGACATGACCACAAACACTGGTCGACATGACCACTACCCGGATGCCACCATGGACGAGGCTTGACCTCACCGTACACAACGACGTGCCCGGTGAGCTATTTTCGCTGAATTCTCTCCGCGTAAATGTGTCGATAATGCGGCGAGCAGCATTTCACCGCGACCGATTCCGGGAGACTGCAATGGGGCCCGCATCCGACGATCGGCACCGCGACCGATGCACCGAGCCACTACCGCATTCGACGCAGCTATTGCGGATACTTGTCCGCGCGGTAGACGCCCTCGCCAGCGATTTCGACGTGGTCGAGCTGTGTCAGCAGTTGCTCGAGGCCTGCACCGAAGTGACCGGCGCGGCCGATGCCGGACTACTGCTCGCCGATCAGCGCGGCGATCTGCAGGTGCTCGCCTCCACCACCGAAGCGCCGCGTCTGCTGGAACTGCTGCACCACGAGGGCCCCGGCCAGTTGGCGTACCGCAGCAAGAGTCCGGCGACCGTCCCCGATCTGCGAACCGCCGGCGACCGCTGGCCGGAGTTCGCACCCGCCGCGTTGGCCGCGGGGTTCGGCTCGGCCTACGCCGTGCCGCTGCGGCTGCACCACGACAGCATCGGCGCGCTCACGATCTTCGCCGCGCCCGCCGCCGCGCTGGGGCACCTGAGTCTGCGCATCGGGCAGATACTCGCCGATATCGCGGCCATCGGCGTCGCGCATCACATCGTGCTCGCCCACGCCGCGACGATCCACGTGCAGTTGCCCACCGCTTTGAATACCCGGGTGACGATCGAGCAGGCGAAAGGCGTGCTGGCCGAGCGCGGCAGCCGGGATATGGATCTGGCCTTCGAACTCATGCGCAGTCATGCCCGCGCCACCGGCCTACGGCTCACCGATATCGCCGGTGACATCATCGAAGGTCGTGTCGACCTCACCGCCGACGCGAAGGACTGACCGGATTCAACCGTCGAAGCGAATGCGGTCGCCCACCACCAACTGGGCCACCTCGGCCAGCGACAGACCGTGTGCGAAGGCATGGGCGCGTAGGCGCGCGTAGGCGTCCGACGCGTCGATACCCAGCTGCGCGATCACCATGCCGGCCGCCTGGTGGATGGTGCGGCTGGTCAGCGGCTGATCCCACCACTGCGTCGCGGCATGATCGGATCGCGTCGAACCGGCCACCAACTGCGCGATCACGAGATCGGCGATATGCAACCCCGCCGAAATCACCGACGGTTCCGGCCGTCCCGGCTGTTCCCGATACAGGTCGAGCACACCGAAGCGCACCACACCCAACCGCAGCGGCACCGCGACCATCGAACCGGCCGCATCGACCCGATTCAGCTCACCGGCGAAGCCCGGCCACCGTGCACCGATCGCGGCCAGATCGGCGACCAGCACCGGCACCCCCGCGGCAACGGCGTCCACGGCGGGCCCCTGACCCGCGGTGGCCTGCACGGCCTCCACCCGCGTCGCGATCGGATCGGTGGCCCACCACGGTTGCAGCCCGGCCTCGCGCTCGTGAATCAGGATCGCGGCACGCTGCACCGGCAGCACCCGCACACAGGCGCCGCACAGAGCGGCGATGCCGCCGCCGTCGGCCGACCGCTTCGTCAGAAACTCGAGGGCCGATAGAAATTCATCGGTCAACTGATCGAACTTCCCCACACTGATCCTACGAACTCTCACGACCGTCGCCCTGCCACGAGCTCGACAGTCCATGTCCCGGATTCGTTACCGCACCGGCATCGGACCGCCGCTACGCCGCGGCAATACGGCGGGTCGACTTCGCCAGAATACGAAACACTCGCCGTCCACACCAGGGTCGAATGGCCCACGCGCACACCGTCGTACCGATGGCACCGCCGGGACGGACATGGGAAAGTCGAGCCATGACAGCGCATCGTCGCATCCGCATGATCATCGCGGGACTCGTAAGCATCACCCTGGCGGCGGGGTGCGGGACCGCCTCGGACAACAGCGGCGGCAAGACCACCTCGACCGTGCCAGGAGTGGTCCCACTCATCTCGACCGACGATCTGCGCGGCGCGCAGCCGGACGAGGTGCATCTGTTCGGGCTCAACGATTTACACGGCAACCTGCAGCCGCCCGCCGGTTCGACCGGCAAGATCGCTGGCTACGACGCGGGCGGCGCGGCCTACCTTGCCACGCATCTCGCGCGGTTGAAGCAGGCCTACCCGGCCAGTGCCGTAGTGGCGGCGGGCGACAATATCGGGGCCAGCCCGCTGGTGTCCGGACTCTTCCACGACGAGCCGACCATCACATTTCTGAACTCCATCGGGCTGGCCGCCTCCGCGGTCGGCAATCACGAATTCGATAACGGCGTCATCGAATTGGCGCGGCTGCAGCAGGGCGGCTGTGCGCCGGCGGGGTGCTCGCCCGGTACGCCGTTCACCGGGGCCAAGTTCCCATATCTGGCCGCCAACGTGACCAATGCCGAGGGCAAGCTGCCGCCCGCGCTGCGGCCGTGGACGATGCTCGAGGTCGGCGGTCACAAGATCGGAGTCATCGGCACGGTGACCCAGGAGACCGCGAGTATCGTTTTCCCCGAAGGCATTCGGGGATACAGCTTCGGCGACGAGGTCGCGGCGATCAATCGGTACGTTCCCGAGGTGAAGGCGGCGGGCGCGGAAACCGTTGTGGCACTGCTGCACGACGGTGGGGTACAGAAAACCGCCCAGAACGTCGCGGTCGACTACAACGGCTGCGCGAACATCTCATCCGAAGTCACCGCCATGGCCACCGGCGTCGATCCGGCGGTGCGGGCGCTGATCACCGGACATTCGCATCAGCCATATGTCTGCACCATCGACGGCAAGGTGGTCACCCAGGCCGCCTCCTACGGCCGACTCATCACCGATATCACCCTACGCTTCGGCGCCGACGGCGTGCAGGCGTCGGCGGTCAACCGCGTAGTGACCCGCGAGGTCACACCGGACGCGGCGACCACATCGCTGATCGACTTCTATGCCGGGCAGGCCAAGCCGCGGGCGGATCGCCCGGTCGGCATCGCGGCCGCGGCACTGCCGCACGAACCGGCGGGCTCGGGCGAATCGCCGCTCGGTGACGTCATCGCCGATTCGATGCTCTCGGTCACCGCGGCGGCGCCCGCCTCGGCGGTCGCGGCCTTCATGAACCCGGGCGGCGTGCGCACCGATTTGAAGTCCGGTCAGATCACCTACGGCGATATCTACACCGTCCAGCCGTTCGGCAACCAGGTCGTCACCCTCACCCTCACCGGCAGTCAGATCCTGCGCCTGCTCGAACAACAATGGAGCAACCCGGGCAAGCCGACCGTCCTCTCACCCGCCGGGCTCACCTACACCTACGTCGAATCGAGCCCCACTGGCGGCAAGGTCGTCGCCGACAGCGTGCGCGTCGGTGGCCGGCCGCTCAATCCGGTCGCCACCTACCGGATCACCACCAACAGCTTCCTGGCCTCCGGCGGCGACGGCTTCACCGTCTTCACCGAGGGCACCGACAAGGCCGTCGGCCCCATCGATCTCGACGCCTTCGAGACCTATCTGAAGGGCCGCCCGGCACTGGAAAACCCGCCCGCCCGCGCCGAGAAGCGCTGAGTTGTGCTGGCAGTCTCGTTTCGGTAACGACCGCGTGCCGCGCATTAACTGAAAACTCTTGTAACACACAATATTCGCGTCTCCCCAGTGGTGACCATTCACACATCACACTGGGCCGCTGCTCGCTTGCCCGGAGCTAGCTGCACCGATTAAAGTTACTGATCAGTAAGGGCAAAGACGTTCCTACTCCGGCCCGACCATTGTTGTCTGGAGGCCGATTCAATGATGTCCGCATTCACTGCTGCATGCCGGGCGCGCTTGTGTGACAACTCGATTCGAGTGCGACAGCAGGAGGTGTGCGATGACTACTTTCATCGTGACGGGCGGAACCGGATTCTTGGGCCGGAGGGTCGTTCAGGAACTGCTGGCGGCCGATTCCGAAGCCATTGTGCATGTGCTGGTTCGTACCGCGTCGGTAGCGAAATTCGGCGAACTCACCGCGGGCTGGAAAGGCGGCGAACGCGCCTTTCCGATGCTCGGTGATCTGACCGCCGATGGCCTCGGATTGATCGAGGATGCGCCGCGGGCCGACCACGTGATCCACCTCGGCGCGGTTTACGACATGACCGCCGATGAGCAGACCGCGCACGCGGCCAATGTCGCGGGCACCCGCTCGGTGCTCGAGCTGGCCCGCGAGCTGGGCGCGGTCCTGCACCACGTTTCCTCGGTGGCCGTGGCCGGTGATCACAAGGGCAAGTTCTTCGAGGAGGATTTCGATCTCGGCCAGCGGCTGACCTCGCCGTACCACCGCACCAAGTTCGCGGCGGAGAAGCTGGTCCGCGAATCCGAGGGCGTGCGCTGGCGGGTGTACCGGCCCGCGATCGTGGTCGGTGACTCCCGCACCGGCGAGATGGACAAGATCGACGGTCCGTACTACTTCTTCCCGGCCATCTCGCGCCTGGGCGCACTACCGACCGAACTGCCGATGCTGCTGCCCGAGTTGGGCTCGACCAATATCGTGCCGGTCGACTACGTGGCGAGTGCGATGGTCGAACTGGTGCGTCGCAGCGGGCTCGACGGGCGCACGTTCCACCTGGTCAACCCGGAGCCGCAGCCGTTCGGCGAGATCTACGGCGCGCTCGCCGCGGCGGCGGGCGCACCGACCGGAATCGGTACGGTGCCGGGCAGTGGACTCGCGCTGAGCGGGCTCGCCCACATTCCGGGCGTCGCGACGGTGCGCGATTTCCTGTTGGAGCAGTTGGGAATTCCCGCCACCGTCGCACCGCACACCTCGTTCGCGGCGGATTTCGTCTCCGACTCCACGCGGGCCCAGCTGCGCGGAACCGGTCTGACGGTACCGTCTTTCGACAGCTACGCCGAGCGGCTGTGGCAGTACTGGGCCGAGCACCTCGATCCGAACCGGGACCGGCCGGGCGACAGCGGTGACCCGCTGGACGGCCGCGTCGTCCTGATCACCGGGGCCTCCTCCGGAATCGGCCTGGCCACCGCACATGCCGTGGCCCAGCGCGGCGCGACCGTCGTGATGGTGGCGCGCGGTGTCGAGGACCTGGCGGCCGCCGCGGCCGCGGTGCGCGCCGATGGTGGTGTCGCCCATGCCTATCCGTGCGATATCACCGATTCCGACGGCGTGGAGGAATTGGTCGCGGGCGTACTCGCCGATCACGGTCACGTCGATTATCTGGTGAACAATGCGGGCCGTTCGATTCGCCGCTCGGTGGTGAATTCCACTGATCGCATGCATGATTTCGAGCGGACCATGGCGGTCAATTACTTCGGCGCGGTGCGGCTGATTCTCGCGTTGCTGCCGTCGATGCGTACGCGGCGGTTCGGGCATATCGTCAATATCTCCTCGATTGCCGTACAGACGAAGGTGCCGCGATTTGCCGCGTATGTGGCGAGCAAATCCGCGCTCGACAACTTCAGCGAAATCGCCGCCGTCGAAAATCGGGACGCGGACATCACTTTCACCTCGGTCCGCATGCCCTTGGTGCGCACCCCGATGATCGCGCCCACCGATCTCTATCGCTCGCTGCCGGTTCCGGATCCCGAACGCGCCGCCGCCATCGTGGTGCGGGCGTTGGAGGATCGCCCGCACCGCATCGACACCCCGGTCGGCACCTTCGCGCAGGCGGTCGAACTGCTGATGCCTTCGGTCAAGCGGACGATCATGCACCAGGGCTTCCGCTGGTTCGGGGAATCGCATGCGGCGCAGGGGAAGCAGACGGTGGTTCCGGGTGCACAGACCGACGATGCCGACCAGGAGTCCGGCCGCAGCGCACTGTCGTACCTCGCGCCGGTCATGCTGCCGCTGATGACACTGCCGAGTCCTGCCGCCCGCGTCACCCGCGTGATCCCGGGCCTGCATTGGTGATCGCGCCATAATGGCCTGATGGCCACTTGGGTCCGCAAGGTGTGACCACGCCAACGGCGGGGCCGATTCGAAAATCGACCCCGCCGTATGGATTTCCCGGTGTATTACACCCGGCCGGCCGCGAAATCCGCGGCGGGCCAGAAGGCCCAGCCGTAGTTCCCGTGCTGGTTCGGGTCGAAGCCGCCGCCGCAGACCGGGTCACCACCGGTGCAGTAGTCGGCGGTCTTCCAGGCGTAGTTGCCCGGGACGCCCCAGCCGATCAGCCGGAGCGGATCCCCGAACAGCAGTACCGCGGACACCTTCCATTCGAGATCGCCGGGGAGCACGTAGATCCCGGGCAGTTGGGTCACGATGCCGGTGCCGACCACGCCGTGCACGACGGCCGCGCCCTGCGAGTAGCCGACCAGGATGAACTGCTGATCCGGGCACATTTGCGACTGCCGAATGACATGGTCGGTCATGTCCTGGGTGCCGCGGCTGAGCGAGGTGGGATCGAGCAGATCCGCCGGATAGTTCACCCGGTAAGCACTGCTGCTCACCGGAAGTGCTTGCAGTAGCGTCTCGTAGAGTGGGTCGCCGACGACCGAGCCGAGCCACCCCGGTTCCCCGGTGCCTCTGGCGACTACCACATCGACCGCGGCGCAGTCCGCATGTGCTCTCGCGCCCATACCGGTCACCGCACCGGCTCCAGCCACGAGCAATAGCACAGCGAATACCCGCGCCAGCCGCCACTTTTCGAATAAATGTACCTTCCGGCTTTCCATCGTGATCACCTCTCACGCCGTTGTGAGACAGCCAGGTGACACTTGTCATAGACAAGTGTCACCTGGCTATATCTGCGAGAGTAGGAACGATGGCGAGTTGCGTCAAGCAACTCAGCTGAAGCGAGACCCATTCAGCACTGAATCGTGTCCTGGCTACCCTGTTGCGCCCACGGAGATTTCGGCGCCTATGGGATGAGAACCGCCGCGCCGGTGAAACGTCCGTGTGCGAGATCCGCGAGGGCGCGATCCGCCGTACCGAGGGAGTACCCCGTTGCGGTCACATGTATCCGGTGTTTGCCCGCCATCGCGAGGAATTCGCGCGCGTCGGCGCGGGTGTTGGCAGTCACCGAGCGAATCTCGCGCTCCTGGAACAGGTGCCGCTGATAGTTCAGCGCCGGAATATCGCTGAGATGGATGCCCGCGATGGCCAGCACGCCACCTCGATCCAGCGCCTCGAGCGCGGGCAGCACCAGCTCGCCGACGGGCGCGAACAAGATCGCCGAATGCAGTTGCGCGGGCGGCCGATCCGCCGCACCCTGCACCGAGGCCGCGCCGAGGTCGCGGGCCAACTCACGCGCCGCGGCATCCCTGGTCATCACATGCACCTCCGCGCCACGTGCCAGCGCGACCTGCGCGGCGATATGCGCGCTGCCGCCGAAGCCGTAGATCCCCAACCGCCCACCGCGCGGGAGGTCGGCACGCTGCAGCGCTCGGTAGCCGATGATGCCGGCGCACAGTAGCGGCGCGGTCTCCACATCGGTGTATCCGGCGGGCAGCCGATACGCGTAAGCGGCTGGCACAGTGGTGTATTCGGCGTAGCCGCCATCGGCGTCCCAGCCCGTGTACGCCGAATTCGGGCAGAGATTCTCCGCACCGCGCAGGCAGTATCGGCAGACGCCACAGGTGTGGCGCAGCCAGGCGATGCCGACGCGATCACCGACCGCGAACTCGTTCGCCGAAGAACCCACCGCCCCAGGCGAACCCGATACGACCGTCGGCCCGAGCGCCACCACCTCCCCCACGACCTCGTGTCCGGGCACCACACCGGGTCGATGCACCGGTAGATCACCCTCGGTCACATGCAGGTCGGTCCGGCAGACCCCGCAGGCCAGCACCCGGACCAGAAGTTCATCGGCAGCGGGTTCGGGCACCGTCTCCCGAACGAAATCCAGGGGTCCGCCATCGATCGGACCCGGCCGGCGCACGCGCCAGCCGGTCATGCCCGTGCTCGCCGCACTCGCATTCATACCGATCACTCCTCGCCGACGGGGGGACGATCTCTTCGGATTATCCACGCCGAGCGCCCGGGTCCACCCGTTCCATCGAAGGTGAGTCGAGCTTCTGATACATTTCTGTATCGGATACATTGCTGTATTGAACGGACCGGACGCTCGAGGAGGTGCGCGTTGGCTTCGACCGCGGACGCCCCGGCGCGCCGGGTGACCCGCCGCCGCACCGAGACCCGCAAGCGCCTGCTCAGCGCCGCCTACCAGGTCTTCGCCGAGGAGGGCTTCGGCCGTGCCACGGTGGAGCGGGTCTGCGACCGGGCGGGCTTCACCCGAGGTGCCTTCTACTCCAACTTCACCTCCCTCGACGAGTTGTTCCTGGCCATGTGGGAACAGCGTTCGGCCGCCATGATCGCCGGTGTCCGGGCGACGCTCGACGCGTTCTCGGTCGAGGGTGTCGTCGATATTCGCGCCGCGGTCGAGCGCCTCGACCGCGCGGTGCCGATCGACGAGGACTGGTACCGGATCACCGCCGAGTTCACCACGCACGCGCTGCGAACCCCCGGGCTGCGGCAGGTGATGGCCGCGCGCGAGGAGGCTATCGTCGCGGCGCTGATGCCGACCATCGTCACCGCTCTGACCCGCATCGGCCGCACCGTCCCCGATCCCGTCGCGCTCGGCCAGGCGCTGGTCGCCGTGCACGACGGCACCTCCGTGCAGGTGCTGATGGAGCCGCGCAGCCGCAAGGTGCGCACGCGGCGCACCGACCTGTTCTGCCACATCGTGCTGGCCTACAGCACCGCGACCGAAGGATGAACATGACCGACCCCAGTCCCGAATTCACGCAAACGGCTGATGTCATCGTCGTCGGTGCGGGCCTGGCCGGGCTCGTGGCGACCCACGAACTGGTCAAGGCGGGCCGCAAGGTGCACGTGCTGGACCAGGAGAACCGCAATAACCTCGGCGGCCAGGCGTTCTGGTCGCTGGGTGGCCTGTTCTTCGTGGACAGTCCGGAGCAACGCCGCCTCGGCATCAAGGACTCCTACGAACTGGCCCTGCAGGATTGGCTCGGCTCGGCGGGTTTCGATCGCGATGACGAGGACCATTGGGCTCGCCAGTGGGCGCGGGAATATGTGCGCTTCGCCGCCACCGAGAAGCGGGATTACCTGCACGAGTTGGGTTTACGGGTCACTCCGCTGGTCGGTTGGGCCGAACGCGGCGGCGCGTTCGCCGACGGGCACGGGAATTCGGTGCCGCGCTTCCATCTGACCTGGGGCACCGGTCCCGAGGTGGTGCGGATCTTCCAGGAGCCGGTGCTCGAGGGTGAGCGACGCGGTCTGGTGGGCTTCAGCTTCCGGCACCGGGTGGATGAGTTGATCGTCGAAGACGGCGCCGTCGTCGGTGTTCGCGGCAGTGTGCTCGAGCCGACCGAGCTGGAGCGCGGCCAGGCGTCCTCGCGAAATGTGGTCGGCGACTTCGAATTCCGCGCCGAGGCGGTGATCGTCACCTCCGGCGGCATCGGCCACAACCACGAGCTCATCCGCCGCAACTGGCCCACCGAGCGGCTCGGCCCGGCGCCGGAGACCATGATCTCCGGTGTCCCCGCCCATGTCGACGGGCGAATGCTCGGCATCTCCGAGGCGGCGGGCGGCACCATCGTGAACCGCGACCGCATGTGGCACTACACCGAGGGCATCATCAACTGGAATCCGATCTGGCCCGACCACGCCATCCGGATCATTCCCGGCCCGTCCTCGCTGTGGTTCGACGCCAACGGAAAGCGGTTGCCCGCACCGTGTTTCCCGGGTTTCGACACCAACTCGACCATGAAGGAGATCCTGGCCACCGGCTACGACTACTCCTGGTTCGTGCTCACCCAGTCGATCATCGAGAAGGAGTTCGCGCTCTCGGGCTCGGAACAGAATCCGGATATCACCGGCAAGGATCTCAAGCTCACCCTCAAGAGCCGGGTGGCCAAGGGCGCACCCGGACCGGTCGAGGCGTTCAAACAGCACGGCGTCGACTTCGTCGTCGCGGATACGTTGCGCGAGTTGGTCGATGGCATGAACAAGATCGCGCGCGGCCCGCAGCTGGACTTCGACGAGCTGGAGCGCCAGATCATCGCCCGCGATCGCGATGTCGCCAACAAGTACTCCAAGGACGCGCAGCTGATGGCGATCACCAACGCGCGCCAGTACTTCGGCGACAAGGCGGGCCGGGTCGCCAAACCGCACCGCATCCTCGATCCGGCGCATGGGCCGCTCATCGCGGTGCGGCTCAACATCTTGACCCGCAAAACCCTCGGCGGTTTGCAGACTAATCTGGAATCGCAGGTGATGCGCCCGGACGGCATACCGCTGCCCGGCCTGTACGCCGCGGGCGAGGTCGCGGGTTTCGGCGGCGGTGGTGTGCACGGCTACAACGCGCTGGAGGGCACCTTCCTCGGTGGCTGCATCTTCTCCGGCCGCGCCGCCGGTCGGGCACTGGCGGCGAAACTTGGTTGATCGCTAGCTCGTACAGCCGGTCGCGGCGACGCCGGACGGCGGTTGGGGCATCGTCGTGACCTGCGTCGTCGGCGCGGGCGACGGTTCCGGGGTCGGCTCGGCATACAGGCGCACGCCGGTGTATCGCGGGCCCTGCTCCAGGAATATCCCGGATATTTTGGCCTGATGGCCGTGAATATCGCTCACCTGCGCCTCGAACGGCCCGGGTCCCGCGCCGCTGATCGTCCAGTAGTTGTCCATACCGCGGTTGAGCTCGCGCCACGGCCCGCCGAGCGCGGACCGTAAAGCGATGCGCTGGATGGGATTTCCCGATCCGGATACCAGCATGGCCAGCCAATCGGCCGAGGAATCCGGCTTCAGTTCATAGATCAGCTCCGGTGCCGGGACCGGATCGCGGACCACCGTATAGCGGATCCGTGCGACGCCGTCGGACCGGTCCGCGATCTGCTCGAACGCCGACGTGCTCAAATCCAGTTGTCCCGCAGCACATCCCGGGCACCGGTCAGCGATGAGCACCCGGACGTCGCCGAGCGGGCCGTGCACATCGAGGTAGGCGCCGCACAGGTCGGCGCGTCGGTATTCCGCGGTGGAGACCCCGACATAGAACCCGTCCAATGGCAGTCCGGCGAACGAGCAGGCCGCGCCGAGACCGAACGAGTAATACCGCGCCTCCCCCGGTCTCGTGGGCGGTGAGGCATCCACCGGATGCCGATTCGCGACACCAGTACTACTGGTAGCCACCATCATTCGCGAGGCGGCGCCAATATCCGGAACCGCTCGCGCGGCATCGCAGGCCAGCTGTTTCTCAGGTCTGGCATGCCAGATCACCACCGCGACTACGGCCAACATCACACCAACGGACGACCACAGCCAACCCGAGCGGAAGTGCTGCTGTTTGATCGGTATCCGGTGCACCGCTGTCCCCGACTTCCGGCTCACCCAACTCGCGGACTCTCGATCCTGACCCCAACAGGAAAGCAGGCCGACTCCCTACGCATGACTCGAACGTAAAATCTCCGTAGTGAAACACTTGTGTGTCGGCAATTCCATGGCAAATAGCCAGCATTCGACGTGGTCCGTTACCCGGACATCGGAAAAGATCCGTTACCAGGAGGTGGCCCTTGCCGGTTCGGCGTCGACACCCGAGAGTTGATGACCCATCCGATCGCGCTTGGCACGCAGGTAGCGGATGTTGTGTTCAGTCGGCGGCGCCTGCAGCGGCAGCCGCCGTACCACCGTGACCCCATACTCTTCCAGGCCGGCCTGTTTGGCCGGATTGTTACTGAGCAGTCGCACGGACCGGATGCCGAGGTCGGTGAGCACCTGCGCACCCGCCGCATACCTGCGGGCATCGACCGGCAACCCGAGTGCCACATTCGCTTCGACGGTATCCGCGCCGCGATCCTGTAATTCATACGCCCGCAATTTGTTCAGCAATCCGATGCCGCGGCCCTCCTGCCCGCGCAGGTAGATCACCACACCGCTGCCCGCCGCGGCGACCGCCCGCAGCGCGGCGTCGAGCTGGTCACCGCAGTCACAGCGCAGTGAGCCGAGGGCGTCACCGGTGAGGCATTCCGAATGCAACCGCGTCAGTACCGAATCACGCCCCGGTTCGCCGAAAACGAGGGCGAGCGTTTCGGTTCCGGAGATCTCATCGCGATAGCCGACGACGCGGAACTCACCGAATCGGGTGGGCAGGCGGGTCTGCGCGACCCGGGTCAGCGTGTGCTCGACGCGGCGGCGGTATTCGATCAGATCGGCGATCGAAATAATCGGCAGTGCATGGGTTTCAGCGAATTCGAGCAGCTGCGGTAGGCGCGCCATCGAGCCGTCCTCGCGCACGATTTCGGCGATGACACCGGCCGGTCGCAGCCCCGCCAGTCGGGTCAGGTCGACGGCGGCCTCGGTGTGGCCGGGGCGGCCGAGCACGCCACTGGGATGTGCGCGCAGGGGGAACACGTGACCGGGTCGCGTCAGGTCGTCCGGCCTCGTGCGCGGATCGGCCAGCGCGCGCACGGTGCCGGCGCGATCGGCGGCCGAGATCCCCGTCGTCGTACCGGCGGCCGCGTCCACCGACACCGTGTACGCAGTGCCCTTCGGATCCTCGTTGACCGGCGTCATGGGTGGCAGCCGGAGCCGGTCCAGATCCGCACCCGGCAGCGGCGCGCAGAGCACGCCGCTGGTGTGACGAACCATGAACGCGATGGACTCCGGGGTCGCCAGGGCGGCGGCCAGCACCAGATCGCCCTCGTTCTCCCGATCTTCGTCGTCCACGACGACGACCATGCCGCCCGCCGCGACCGCGGCCAGCGCGGCCTCGATGGGATCCAGCGCGCGCTGCTGTGCGAAATCGGTGCGCATGACCACCTCCTAATATATCTAGTAGAAATAGTTCGACTAGATATAGGAAGCGATGGTCTCGCTCAGCGGACCTCAGGAAGCGCGGCGGCCCTTGCCCTTCGCGGCCTTCTTGGGCTGGGTCCGGCTCGCGAGTTTATCCACGTCGGCCAGCAGTTCCTTGGCGAAATCGCGCTCGGCCTCGTAATGGCGCACACACCAGCGCAATACCGCGCCCGGGTAAGACCAGTCCGGGTTTTCGTCGGCACCCTCGGCGTCGACCTCCGCCAGTTTGCGCATCTTCTCCGCGTATCCGATGTGCTCGGTGAGGATTTCGCGCAGCCGATCCGGTTCGGCGAGGTGGCCGAGCCAGACGCGCAGCATGACGCTGTGCTTGAGCACCGGAGCCTCGACCGGCGCGTGATTCACCCACTGCGCCGCAGCCGCGCGGCCGCTGTCGGTGATGGCGTACATCCGCTTGCCGCGCACCCCGTCGTCCTGCAGCACGGTGCGGGAGGTGGCGTAGCCGTATTTCTCGAGGCGTTTGAGCTCGGCGTAGATCTGGCTGAACGATGGGCTCCAATAGAAGAATTGGAGGCTCCAGTCGGCCCATTTCTTCAGGTCGTAGCCGGAGAGTTCGTCGGCGTGCGAGAGCATGCCGAGCACGGCCCAACTGGTCGTCGGCAGATCGGGGACTGCGGCGTCCGCCGCAGACTTCGCTTCGGTCACAGTAGGACTATATCGCTTAGGCATATTTCGAGTGAAACATCTCGTTCAGTGAGATTCGCGAGATACGACCGGGTGCACCTTGTGACAGGTTTCACAAACATTCACGTTTGAACACCGCCAGGTAGTTCCCGAACAGCGGAGCCCGATTCATGTCCACCATTCCCAAAGATGCACCAGCCGCCGAAAGTCCCAGCGGCGCAATCAGATCCGTTGACACCGGCCGACTCGACGGCGCATCGCCCGCCAGGATATTCACTGTCCTCACGGTCATCGTGCTGTTCACCGAGGTCGCTCCTATGCAGTACACGATCGTCGCGGCCGCGCTGCAGAAGATCGCGCCGACCTTTCCGAGTGTCGGCGCGAATATCAACTGGGCCATCATCGTCTTCGGTCTCATCGGCGCGGCCGCCTCGCCGCTCATCGGCAAGATGAGCGATGTGTGGGGCAAGAAGCGGATGTTCCTGGTCTCCACCCGCGGGTGACGCTGGTGCTCGGTGGTGCGCTGTTCGCTTCGTTCCTGATCGGCGTGCAGTCCTACGCGCTGGGCTATATGACCCAGACTCCGGATTCGGCTACGGTCGCCGCCGGTGTTCAGCAGGCCACGCTCGCGCAGATCCAGCAGCAGACCGGTCAGGCGATGCCGCCCGCGATGGTGCAGGTGCTGCTCGATCCCGGGTACAGCTATGGAAATGGTTTCACCCTTTTGCAATTCGCCGTTCGGGTGGCGCTGCTGCAGGCGGTGCTCGCGATGATCTGCGGCGCGCTGGCCGGTGCACTGGCCCGCAAGATCGGGGCGCGGCTGCCGTTGATCTTCGCGCTCATACTGTTCGTCGGCGCGAGCGTCGGCTACGCCGTCCTGCCGCACACCTGGGTCGTATTCCTCTGGGTGAGTGCGGCATTCGGCATCGGGTTCGGTTTCTACTACGCCTCGATGCCGATCCTGATGGTCGAAGCCGTACCGCAGGAACAGCAGGGCATCAGCCTAGGCATGCTCGGTGTCATGCAATCCATGGGCGTCGCCATCGGCCTGGCCATCGTCACCGCCTACCTGAATGCCAGCCCGATCACCGCGCAGGTCAGCGTCGCGGGCCAACCCGCACAGGGTTCGGTCATCCCGCAGATCTTCGCCGACCACGGCTACGAGATGGGCTTCTGGTTCGCCGCAGGCGCATCGGTGATCGCACTGGTGATCACACTGGTCATGCGGCACGGTCGCGTCCCTGCCACCGGTGGGACCGCGTACTGATCCGGGATCAGAAATAGAACGGTTGGCGCACACCCATTGGTCGCCGCGCACAAGGTTAGGCGTAGACCTTGTGCGCGGCGACCAATACCTTTGTGTGATCCCTGGGAGCGCTGCGGTGGGCGCGGGCTACCGCCAGCGGGTGTGGCGGGGGAAGAGTGCGCGGGCGGCCTCGTGGGCGACCTCGACGAGCACTCGCGCCAGGCGGGCGGTGTCCAAAGCTGTTCGGTCACCGCCGATCTGGCCGGACAGCGACAGTGCGCCGACGGCGGCACCGCGGCCGCGGATGGGTACGGCCACACAGGCGATGCCGGTTACCGACTCCTCATTGTCCACGGCCACCCCCTGCCGGTGCCGGATCCGAGTCAACTCGCGGTGCAGTTCCGCCCGGTCGCAAATGGTGCGCGGCGTCAGCTGCGGCAGCCGGTCACGGAAGGATGTCTCGATGATGCTCGGCTCCAGCGACGCCAGCAGCGCCTTGCCCAGAGCCGTACTGTGCGCGGGCATCCGGCCGCCGAGGCGGGTCGGGATGCTCGCGGTGAACCGGCCACCGGCCTTGTCCAGGTACAGCACCTCGCGCCCGTCGAGTACGCCGAGATGGCCGACCATGCCGGTCCGCTGACAGAGATCGTGTAGCAGCGGACTCACCACATCGCGAATCTCGTTGTGGTCGGCGGCGAGTCCGCCGAGTTCCAGCGGACGCATACCGAGGCGGTAGCCGCCGGGAGCGTGGGCCAACCAGCGCAGCCGGATCATCTGGTCCAGGATGCGGTGCACGGTGGACCGGGGTAGCCCGGTCCGTTCCGCCAGCCCGAGCAGCGTCAGGGTCGGCGTCGAACCGTCGAAAGCATCTAGAATCAGCGTCATCCGCTCGATCATGGAAACCGGCGGCTGCGCGGGCCGGGCGGTCGTACGACCCGAACCCGACAACAGCTCTTCGGGTTCCGAGTGGGTCAGCACCTCGACCGTCATGGCTCACCTCCATTGTGTAGCTCGTCCAGCTTAGAAGTATTTCGATTAGGCATGTCCGTTTCCGACATACCAGCTTGTGTCCCCAATCACAGTGCCGTCACGCAGGCAACCCGGAATCCCGGAAACTACGGAGATCGCTACGGATCTTCTCGGTAGCCGGAATCCGTGATTGACAGCCCACCGAGCGCGTCGCTTACCTTCATGGCGAAACGGAATATTTCTAATCGAAACTAGGAGCGCCATGGCCGTCGTGCTCGACTTCAAGGCCGTCCTCGGCCGATTCGCCACCGGAGTCACCGCGATCACCGCCCTGGACGGCGACGAACCCGTCGGATTCGCCTGCCAGTCCTTCTCCGCACTGTCCCTCGAGCCACCCGCAGTGACCCTGTTCCCGGCCCGGACCTCCACCACTTGGCCCCGGATCCGGGCGGCCGGCAAGTTCTGCGTCAACGTGCTCGCCGCCGATCAGGAGGCGGTGTGCAAACAGCTCGGCCGCAGCGGTCCGGACAAGTTCGACGGGTTGGATTGGCGCCTGTCCCCCAACGGTTCACCGCTGCTGGACGGGTCGATCGCGTGGATCGATTGCGAACTCGGCGGCGAACTGGACGGCGGCGATCACACCATCGTCATCGGCCGCGTCACCGCACTGGGCGAGGGCCGCGACGCCGATCCACTGCTGTTCTATCGGTCCGGATTCGAGCGCCTCACCACCGTCTGACCGGCCTCCCGATCAGTGGGACCAGGTCTTTTCGGCGACTGATGCCGCGTCGAACCATCGATATGACAGCGACAACGAACGTGGAGGATCCGACATCATGAGCACGGCGAACACCGACGACGAGGTGCGCGTGATCGACACCGGCACCCCGCCCGCCCGCTACGCACGTGGCTGGCACTGCCTCGGCCTGGCCGACACCTTCCGCGACGGCAAGCCGCATACCGTCACCGCGTTCGGCACCGAGTTGGTGGTGTTCGCGAGCTCCGACGGCACCCTCAATGTGCTCGACGCCTACTGCCGGCATATGGGCGGCAACCTCGGCGACGGCACCATCAAGGGCGACACCATCGCCTGCCCGTTCCACGACTGGCGCTGGCGGGGCAATGGCCGTTGTGCGTCGATCCCATACGCGCGGCGTGTGCCGCCACTGGCCCGCACCAAGGCATGGCTCACCCTCGAGCAGAACAGGCAGCTGTTCGTGTGGCACGACCCGGAGGGCAATCCGCCGACCGAGGACATCACCATCCCGCGCATCGAGGGCGCGTTCAGCGATGAGTGGAGCGACTGGACCTGGAAGCAGGTCGTCATCGACGGCGCGAACTGCCGGGAGGTGATCGACAATGTCGTCGACATGGCGCACTTCTTCTATGTGCACTATGCCTTCCCCACCTATTTCAAGAATGTCTTCGAGGGCCATATCGCCAGTCAGTACATGACCTCGATCGGGCGTCAGGACATCATGGGCGAGACCGCGTACGCGACCGGCGGCAAGAACGAATTGCAGTCGGAAGCACACTATTTCGGTCCGTCGTACATGATCGACGAGCTGGTCAGCACCACCGGCGACCTGCGTGTGGAGGCAGTGCTGATCAACTGTCACTACCCGGTGTCACCCACGAAATTCGTGCTCCAATACGGCGCGATCGTCAAGAAGGCCGCCGATCGCACGCCCGAGGAATCCGAGGCCATGGCGGTGCGTTTCGCCGAAAGCCTCGGCAAGGGCTTCGAGCAGGACGTGGCGATCTGGCTGCGCAAGACCCGCATCGACAATCCGCTGCTGTGTGAGGAGGACGGACCGGTCTATCAGCTGCGGCGCTGGTACGAGCAGTTCTACACCGATGTCGCCGAGGTGGAATCGAAGATGACCGACCGCTTCGAGTTCGAGGTCGACACCACTCGCGCGGTCACCGCGTGGGAGGCCGAAGTCGCCGAGAACTTGGCCGCCCAACGCGCGGACGCTTGAGCGGACTGCCGATGGACGCCGTCACCTGCCAGTCCTGTGAAAACCGGGTATCGGTAGTCAAATTCAGCGCCGCGCACACCAGCGTGCAGTGGTCCGCGACGGCGCGGGCCCGGTGCGCGGAACTCGGTCGAAACGGTCCCGTACCGGGTTGTTCCGCCTTACGCGACAGCATCGAGAAGGCGGTCACCGCAGGCGTTATCGGCCTCAGCACGCGAGATCGGGATCTGCTGTGAACGCCATCGCACTGCGCGTGGTCCGCGCCATCACCGAAACATCGGATGCCGTCTCGCTCGAGCTGGTGGCCGAATCCGGGCAGCCACTGCCCTATCGGCCCGGGCAGTTCCTGACGTTGCGGATACCCAGCGACCGCACCGGATCGGTCGCGCGCTCGTATTCGCTGTCGAGCGCGCCACACGAAGACAGCCCACTGAAGGTGACCGTCAAACGCACCGCGGGCGGGTACGGCTCGAACTGGTTGTGCGACAACGCCGGTCCTGGCACAACCATCGAGAGTTTGCCGCCCGCGGGTATCTTTACACCCAGCTCCTTGGATACCGATCTGCTGCTGCTCGCCGCGGGCAGCGGGATCACCCCGGTCATATCGATCCTGAAATCCGCACTGGCGCAAGGCAGCGGGAGCTGCACGCTGATCTACGCCAACCGGGACGAGCAGTCGGTGATCTTCGCGGATGAACTGACCGAACTCGCCACCGCGTACCCGGACCGACTGGTGGTGGTGCACTGGCTCGAATCGGTCCAGGGTCTGCCGTCGCTGCCGACGCTCACGGGGCTGCTCGCCAACTGGTCCGATCGCGAGCTTTTCATGTGCGGCCCAACACCTTTCATGGACGCGGTCGTCGACGCGGCCGCCGCCCTCGACATGGACCGAGGCCGCGTGCACGTCGAAAAGTTCGTGTCGCTCGCCGGTGATCCCTTCGCCGACATCGAGGTCGAGGACACTGGCGACACTGCCGGCGTCGAGGTCGAACTCGACGGTGCCACCCACGAATTCGCCTGGCCGCGCAGCAGCGTACTACTCGATGTGCTGCTCGCGCGCGGTGTCGCGGCACCGTACTCCTGCCGCGAGGGGGCCTGCAGTGCCTGCGTCTGCCGGGTGGTCGACGGCGAAGTGAAGCTGCTGCGCAACGAAGTACTGGAACGCGAAGACCTGGCCGACGGCTATGTGCTGGCCTGTCAGGCGGTGCCGGTCACCGACACGGTCCGGGTCACCTATGAATGAGGAGAACATGGCAATCATCAGCTCGCTCGGCTACGTCGAGATCGCGGTCAGCGACCCGGATGCCTGGCGCACCTTCGCCTTCGACGTGATCGGCTTCGCCGAGGGCAGCGGTCCGAATCCGGACGCCATCTATCTGCGCATGGACGAGCACGTCGCGCGGCTGGTCCTGGTGCCGGGCGATACCGACACGGTGCGCGCCATCGGCTGGGAGGTCCGCGATCACCGTGCACTCGCCGAGGCCCTCGAAGCGGTGGAGCAGGCTGGAATCGCCGTCACCGCGCTCACGGTCGCCGAGGCGGACAAGCGCGGCGTCGAGGCGGCCATCAGCTTCGTCGACCCGTCCGGCACCACCGTCGAGATCTTCCACGGCCCCGTCCTGGACCACAGCCCGGTCGTCGGCAAATTCGGCAATCGCTTCGTCACCGATGGCCTCGGGCTCGGCCACGCGGTGCTGCCGGTTCCCGATCTCGACGGCGTGTTCCACTTCTACACCGACGTCCTCGGCTTCCTGCCGCGCGGTGCGTTCCGACTGCCTGCCCCACCCGAATACGGCCCGGTGCGTATCCGCTTCCTCGGCGTCAACCAGCGTCATCACAGCCTCGCGCTGATCCCCTCCGGCGGCAACGAGGGCCCCGGGCTGGTGCACATCATGGTCGAGGTGGACCGCCTCGACGATGTCGGCCGGGCCCTCGATCGGGTGCACAAGGCCGGATATCACGTGTCCTCGACGCTCGGCAGACACACCAACGACAAGATGATCTCCTTCTATGTCCGCACACCCGGCGGCTGGGATCTCGAATTCGGCACCGAGGGCGTGCTCATCGACGAAAACACCTACACCGCAGAGGAAATGACGGCCGACAGCTACTGGGGCCACGACTGGGATCGAAGCTGATTCTTCCTCGCCCCCCAGCGGACTCGGCGCATCCGCCTGGGCACCGGCGTGAACTCCCTGCACCGCATCCCCGACGGCACCATCGATGCCGGCGCGTTCATCACCGTCCAGGTCGGGCCGAGCGAAGTCACGAGGCCGTCGCAGCACTGTGCCGCCCGGACGATCACCTGCAGATCCTGGTCCGTCCGGATCTCTGATCGGCTGCCGTGACCCGCGCGACTATCGTCGAGGACGGCAGTCGAATGCGGCGAAGGGGCTGGTCATGGCATTGCGTACTGATCTCACGGAGATGTTCGGCATCGAGCACCCCGTCATGCTCGCGCCGATGGGCGGGGTGGCGGGTGGTGAGTTGGCCGCCGCGGTATCCGAGGGCGGCGGACTCGGCCTGATCGGCGCCGGTGGCGGAGATCCGGACCTGCTCGATCGCGAATGCGGGTTACTCGCGGATCGCACCGAAAAGCCATGGGGCATCGGATTATTGAGCTGGGCGACCGATCTCGATGCGGTACTGCGGATCATCGAGCGCCGCCCGGCGGCGATCATGCTGTCCTTCGGCGATCCCACGCCGTACGCGGACGCCGTGCTGGCGGCGGATATTCGCCTGCTCGTGCAGGTGACCACCACCGACGAGGCGGCCCGCGCCCTCGACGCCGGCGCGCACGTTCTGGTCGCACAGGGCGGCGAGGCGGGCGGACACGGCGGCACGCGCGGCACGCTGCCCTTCGTACCCGCCGTCGTGGACCTGGCCGGGCCGGTGCCGGTGCTGGCCGCGGGTGGAATAGCCGATGGTCGCGGGCTCGCCGCCGCACTGGTACTCGGTGCGGCCGGGGCGCTGATCGGGACGCGTTTCGAGGCCACGCACGAAGCTCTGATATCCGCCGCGCAGGCCAAGGCCATCGTCGACGCCGATGCCGGTGACACCGAACGCAACCGGATCATCGATATCGCGCGCGATTCCGCATGGCCCGCCGAGTACACCGCCCGCACACTGCGCAACGGTTTCCTCGATGAATGGCACGGACGCGAATCCGAACTCGCGGCCGATTCGGTTGCGCGGCAACGATATCTCGACGCGACCGGGCGCGGCGATGTCGACTACGTGCCGACCTGGGCCGGTGAGGCCGTCGGCCTCATCGACGGCCTGGAGTCGGCCGCCGACCTCGTGGGGCGGATCAGCGGCGACGCCGAACAGGTACTACGGCGGGCAGCCGGGCGCTGCGGTTAGTCGGCTCCTCCTCGGTCATCGCGTGCAGCCATTCGCGGGTGTAGCGCTCGGCCAGCAAGGGGAGGAAGTTGTCGATGGTGGCGTGGCCCGCGACGTGGTCGTAGGCGGAATGTAGGCACTGGTCGACGGTTTCATCGGGGACGTCGTCGAATTCGCGTTCCAATCGGCGCGCGGCGGTGCGCAGTGCCAGCTTTTGATCGATGGACGGGTCGTGGTGGTGGCCTCGGGTGCGACCTTCAGTCATTGCGGACTCCTGGTCAGGATGAGCTTGTGATGCGGTGGGGCGCAGTCGTGCGCTCCGGCTACTGCGTCCACCATTCGGATACCCGATGTGCACGCGCGAACACCCGCATTCCGCGGGCAATCTGGTCCCATTGTGAATTCCGCGCTAGCCTTGCGGCATATATCAACAGCCTCGTGGAGGTGGTCCGAATGCTCGGCGAGAATTTGATATGGGCGGCACCGGAAGCGTGCACACTGCCCACCGAGCAACAGCCGTTGCGAGTCGGCGAGTTCGCACTTCTGTTCGCCACGGCACTGTGCAAGATCGAGCGCCCGGCGCCGACCCTGCTGCGACTTGAGCTCGACGCCGCGGCCACGGCAACCGCGCAAAATCTCGCGGCCCGCGAATCGAGCTGCTGCGCCTTCTTCACCTTCACATTCACTCCCGCCGGACCGGGCGCGGTATGCATGAATATCGAGGTGCCACCGGCCCACATCGCTGTCCTGGACGGCCTCGCCGCACAGGCGACCGCCGCACAGCCGACCACCCCATCCGACAGCTAGAACAAGTTCTTGTTTTGCCACTGCGCGAGTGCCAAGCTGAACGGATGGATCTCGCCGCCGTCGAAGCCGTCCGCCAGCTCAAATACCGCTACTTCCGGACATTGGATCTCAAACAGTGGGACGACTTCGCGGATACGCTCGCCGTCGACGTCGCCGGTCGCTACGGCACCCACGCCATGGGCGAACCGCTGACCCTCGACGGCCGTGACGCCGTTACCGCGTTCATGCGCGAGAACCTCGGCCCCGCCGTCGTCACCACCCATATCGCCAACCATCCCGAGATCGCCGTGGACGGCGCGACCGCAACGGGCTCTTGGGCTTTCGAGGACACCGTGATCGCCACCGAATACGGCGTCCTGATCCGCGGCGCGGGTTACTACACCGACAGCTATCGCCTCGACGTCGACGGCCGCTGGCGCATCACCGCGACGAGCTACCAGCGCATCTATGAATCCATGCAATCCCTCGCCGACACCCCCAGCTACCAACTGCTGTCCAACATGTGGGCAGCCGAGACCCCGAAATAGGCGCCCGATACGGTGGATCCGTTATGGCCACCATCCAGCATGAGATTCTGATCGAGGTCGGTCCGGAGCACGTGTGGGCCGCCCTGCGCGATATCGGCGCCGTGCACGAACGTCTGCTGCCCGACTATGTCGTCGACACCCGTATCGATGGCGACACCAGATTCCTGACCATGCCCGGCGGCAATGTGATTCGCGAACTCATCGTCACCATCGATGACGATGCGCGCAGGCTGGCCTACTCGGCTGTCGAGGGCTTCCAATTGCCGCTCACACACCACCATGCCACCTTCCAGGTGCTCGATGCCGAAGACGGTCGCAGCACGCTGGTTTGGGTCACCGATGTATTGCCCCACGACGCCGCCGAACAGGTGCGGCCGCGGGTCGAGCGCGGTGCACAGGTGATGAAAGCGACCATCGAACGACGACATTCGGACTGAACGCCGGATCTGGGGCCACTATTTTCCGGGTGGTACTCGACGCGGGGCGGTTGCCGGCGGAGTGTTGGAGTATGTCTTCGCTTGCGCCCGATGAGTTCACGACCGAGACGACCTATCTCAATACCGCGTCCTACGGGCTGCCGTCCGCGCGGGCACTGGCGGCGCTGCGAGCCCAGCACGCGGAGTGGGCGTCGGGGCGCGGCGGGCCGATGGCGCACGATCATCTGGTGCCCGAGTTGCGCGCCGGATACGCCCGACTGCTCGAGGGTGCGTCGGCCGACGATATCGCGCTCGGCGCCACCGCTTCGACCATGATCGCGCCAGTGGCCGCCGCGCTGCGGCCGGGTGCCGAGGTGCTGCTCGCCGAGGGGGAATTCTCCTCGGTGTCCATGCCGTTCGTGTACCGAGGCGATCTCGCGGTGCGGTTCGTGCCACTGGAACGACTGGCCGAGGAGGTGCGGCCGGAGACCGCGCTGGTGGCGGTGAGCGTCGTGCAATCCAAGGATGGGCGGATCACCGATCTGCCGGTGTTGCGGGCGGCCACCCTGGCCAACGATGCCAGGCTCCTCGTCGATGCCACCCAGGCCGCCAGCTGGCTGCCGCTGCGTTTCACCGATGCGGACTACTGGGTGTGCAGCACCTTCAAGTGGCTGATCGGCGCGCGCAGCGTCACATTCTTCGCCGCCGCACCCGAAGCCGCCGCCGAGCTGCGCCCGCTCGGCCCCGGCTGGTACGCCGCCGCCGACCGGTGGGCCGAGTTGTACGAACCGATCGCACTGCCCACCACCGCCCGCCGCTTCGACACCACGCCGGACTGGCTCGGCGTCATCGCCGCGGTGGCGGGTCTATCGCTGATCGAGGAATTGACCGTCGACAAGATCGGCGCGCACAACCGCGAACTCGCCGCCCAATTCCGAACGGGATTGACGGAGTTGGGCTTCCAGCCGCTACCGAATGATTCGGCCATCGTCGTAGTCCCCGGCGCGGGCGACGCCGCCCCCCGCCTGGCAGAGGCGGGTGTCATCGCCTCCGCGCGCGGCGGCGGCCTCCGCTTCGCGTTCCACCTCTACAACAGCACCACCGACGTCGACCGCGCCCTGACCGTCCTCGCCGACCGCTGACAGGGGCACTCGCTGGCTGACTCCGCACCCGTTGTGGGTGCTACCAAGATGGCGAAGCCCCCACAGTGAGTGCACAGCATCGGCACACGCACTGCGGGGATCGACTGCCGCACCCTGTATCGGGCTTGTCCCTCGATGCCGACAACGGGTACGAAATCCGACACCGGGCGCGAAGGGTGATATGGAGCGCGCAGCGTCGGACACCGTTGGGACGTTTACGACGTCCGAGGTGGGCGGGTTGCGGGGGCGGTGATCAGTGGGAGGTCCAGTGCGGTGCGGATTCCCGCTGGGGCTCGGACGACGGCGGGGACCGCGTTGACGATGCGCATGGCGGTGGCCAGTAGCGTCGCGTGGTTGTGGTCGCCGTTGCGGCTCGAGGTGACCAGGTCCATGGCGTAGCTGGGTTCGCCGGTGATCTCGACGCGGTAGGAGCCTTCGCGGTGCGCGGGTTGCGGCCAGTCCGGGCACAGGTCGGGGCGCAGCCGCGTAACGTGCTCGAGCACGGTCACCACCTGATCCCCGACCATGCCGCGCACCTCGAAACGCAGTGCGGCCGCGGTCCCTTCGGCGATATGCCCGGTGGCGATATCGAACGACTCGGGCGCGGGAATGCGTTCGTAGGTCTGGGTGACGGCGTCGAGGGTCACGCCGATACCCGCCGCCAACTGGCGCACGGTGCCGCCCCAGGCCAGCGACAACACGCCGGGCTGCAACAGCATCGGGGTCTCGTCGAGCGGTTTGCCGAAGCCCATGATGTCGAACATGACCTCACGGTTGTCGTAGCTGGCGTAATCGACGATCTCCAGACACCGCAGTTGATCGATGCGCAGACAGGTGCCCGCGAGGGCAAGCGGCAGTAGATCATTGGCGAAACCGGGATCGATGCCGTTGACCCACAGCGACGAATTGCCCTGCGCCGCGGCCTCTTGAATCGGCTTCAGCAGCTCATCCGGCAGCACACCGTAGGGATACTGGAAGAACACCGGCGCACACGCCACCACATTGATCCCGGCGCTGAGCAACTTGCGCAGATCTTCGACCGCCTCGAGCAGGCGGTTGTCGGTCATCGAGCAGTACACGACGCAATCGGGTTTCGCGGCGAGGATCGCCTCGGTATCCGTCGTCGCGGTCACGCCGACCGAATGATCCAGTCCGGCAATGATTCCCGCGTCGAGCCCGTCCTTCTTCGACCCCGACACCCACACCCCGACCAGTTCCAGATCCGGATTGGCGATCACCCCCGCCAGCGCATGCGCGCCGACATTGCCTGTGCCCCATTGGACTACGCGATAGGTCATGACAGATCCGGCAGCGGGAGGTCGAGGTTCGGCGCGATCAGCCCGCCGTCGGGTTCGAGCACCTTGCCCGTTACGTACTTTCCGGCCGGCGACACCAAATACAGTGCGGCGGCGGCGATATCCTCGGGCTCACCGATGCGGTGCAGCGGTGTCTTCGACTCCAGCTCGGCGCGCATCGTATCGTTGCTCGCCACGATCTCCAGCGCCGAGGTCAGGATCGAGCCGGGTGCGATGGCGTTCACCCGGATGCGCGGATTCAAATCCATCGCCGCCAGCCGCGTGTAGTGCGCCAGTGCGGCTTTCGCCGTTCCGTAGGCGGCGAAGGCGCGGCCGGGCAGGCGGCCCATGGTCGAGGTGATATTGAGAATCGAACCACCACCGGCGGTTTCGAGAATCTTCGGCACGGCGGCGCGCACCAGCGCGTGCGCATTGGTCACATTGAAGTTGAATGCCTGCGCCAGCGCGTCCGGCGTCGTATCGAGCAACGGACACGGCAGCGCGCCACCGACATTGTTGACCACGATATCGAGCCGCCCGAAGCGTTCGACGGCCGCGGCGGCCAGCCCGGCGCTCGTCTCGAGATCGCTGAGATCCGCGGGTACCACATGCGCCTGGCGGCCCACCGCCGCCACCTTCTCGGCGACCTCGTCCAACTGACTCTTGGTGCGGGATGCGATGACGACATCCGCGCCCGCCTCCGCGAAAGCCACCGCGATCGCCGCGCCGAGGCCGCGGCCCGCGCCGGTGACGATAGCGACCTGTCCGTCGATTCGGAATCTGTCCAGGATCATGCGCGCTCCGCAACTGTCGAATATTCGACGCCATATGTAGTAATATTCGTCATCGTAGAGCCATTCCAGCAAACCGCACAAGAGGTTGTCCATGTCCGACCGGTCCCCGTCCCCGCCGACCCGCCGCGTCATCGATATCGTGTCTGCGCTCGCCGCCACGCCGGAGCCGATGAGCGTCGCGGCCATCGCAGACCGCCTCGATATCGCCCGCGCGACCGCGACCGCGATTCTGGCCGAACTGGATTCGGCGGGCTGGGTGCGGCGCGATCCGAGCCGCGGCTACGGCCTCGGCCCCACGCTCATGGGACTGCACGGCCCCGCACTCCCGCCCACCCTCGGCGACATCCTCACCGAACTCACCGTCCGCACCGGCTACGGCACCACCCTGAGCCGCATCGAACCCGACCATCTGACCGTCCTGGATGTCCGCCACGGACCCGAGCGCGTCGTCCCCGGCCTCCCCGTCGGCCACCGCTTTCCCCTGCAATTTCCGGCGGGCGCGAGCGTCATGCCCTGGCGCTCGGCCGCCGAACAGAACGCCTGGCTCGCCACCGCCCCCGATGCGGACCGCCGCGTCGCGAGCGCCCTGCTCACTCTCGTTCGCGATCGCGGCGTCGCACTCTTCCGGCCCCGCACCGACGACGCGGGCACCGTCGAACTCCTCGCCGACCTACTCGGCGCCATGCGCACCGAACTCGGACAACCTCACCTGCGCACCCGCGCCCTGCGTCGCCTGGCCTTCCTCACCTCCCGCCCGTTCACCAGGGCCGAATTGGACTCCGACGCCGAACTCCCCCTGAGCTACCTCGCCGCCCCGGTCTTCGACACCGCCGGCCAGGCCGCCTACGAGGTCCAACTCGGCCCGCTGCGCATATCGACCACCAAATCCGAGCGCGACGACTTCAGCACCGCCACGATCGACACCGCCCACGCGCTCACATGTGCGCTGACGCCGTAGACGTCCAGTTCCTACTTCGTCAACGCATGTGCCGCGCCGCGGTGCAACGGCACCGGTGCGGTAATGGTGGCGGTATCGCGGTTGATCCCTTTCGCGGACGAATTGGCCTGTTCCAGTTGGGGTTTGCGGTCGAAGAGCGTCTTGGTGAGCACGCAGGCCAGGTTGGCGTCGAGGTCGTCGCGGACCAGCAGCAAGTTCGGGACCACGATGGTCTTCACGTCCTCGGCCAGGCCGTAGGCCGTGGCGGGGATGGTGCCCTCCTCGTAGACCGGGTTGACCGCGTGCATGCTGCCGGTCAGATCGGCGATATCGAGGAAGCGCACCTTGCCCTTCTCGGAGGTGAACAGGTCGGTGACACCGGGAGTAGGCAGACCGCCGGAGAAGAACATGGCGTCGATGGAGCCGTCCTTCATACCGTCCACCGTTTTGGTGAGGTCCAGGCGCTGGGCCGAGATGTCGGTGTCCGGATTCAGTCCGGCCGCCTGCAGCACGCGTTGGGCGATCACCTCGGTGCCGGACTTCGGCGATCCCGTGGAGACCCGCTTGCCACGCAGGTCGGAGAGGGACCCGATCTCGGCGCCGGTGCGCACGATCACCTGGGTGTAGTTCGGGTAGAGCCGGGCAAGCGCTTGCACCGGTTGCTTCTTGCCGTCGAAGCCGGCGTTGCCCATAACGGCGTCCGCGGCGGTGTCGGCGAGCGCGAACGCGACCTGATATGTTCCCGCGACCACCTGCTGGATGTTCTGCACCGACGCACCGGTTTCGGCCGCGGTCGCCTTCACCTTGCCGCCGGTGGCCTGCGAAATCTGTTCGGCATAGGCGTTGCCGAGCGCGAAGTACACACCGGTCGCATTGCCCGTCGCGATGCCGACCCTGGTCTCGTTCTCGACCTGGCAGGTGACCGCGCCGCCCGCATCGGTCTGCGGCGTGTCGCGTCGTCCCCCACAGCCGGCCAGCAATCCGGCCGAAACCACGGCGACAGCGAATCCTATTGCAACTCTTCTCAAGTCGTCCTCCTTCGGGCGAGCAGAGTGACCCCGACGGCCGCGGTCAGCGCGGCCAGACCGACGACGAGCGCGCCGGGCTCCAGGTACAGCAGGGCCAGACCGGCCACCGCGGCGAGCAGTCGCGCCGGGACACCGGCCGGGCCGATGCCGAGAATCCAGCCGCCGGTCGCCGCGGCCAGCGCCGCCACGCCGAGGCCGGCCACGATCGTCGTCCACAGCACGCCGAGCACCGGCCCGTGCCCGAGGAGATATTCGCCAGGGCCGCTGAGCACGAACACAATCGGCACCAGGAAGGCGGGCAGCGCGTACTTCAACGCCTGCCACATCGTCGGCACCGCACGCGCTCCGGTGATCGCCGCCGCGCCGACGGCCGCCAGCGCGGTCGGCGGCGTCACCTCGGAGAGCACCGAATAGTAGAAGACGAACATCGCCGAGGCGGGCGCGGACACGTCCAGCGCGAGCAGGGCCGGACCGATGATCGCCCAGCCGATGATGAACGACGCGGTCACCGGCACCGCGAGCCCGAGTAGCGCGAGTGCGATCGCGGCGAGCACCACGGTGCAGGCCAGCACCACAGTGTGGTTGTCCGATAACGCCTTTCCCGCACTCACCAGTAGCGAAGCCAGTTGCGCGCCGAGTCCGGTTTTGGTGGCGATCGCGGTGATCACCCCCGCCGACGTGCACACCGCGACGACCGGCAGCGCCGAACGCACACCGCTGCCGAGCATGTGGAAGATCCGGCGCGGTGAGCGTGCCCTGGCCCGCACGCGCGAGTCCAGGAACGCGAGCACGAAAGCCAGTGCGGTGGCGTATACGACGGCGCGCGCGGCACTCACACCGATCAGCAGCAGCACCACGATCACGATCAAAGACAGGAAGTGATAACCGAATCGCAGCAGCAGCCGCCATACCGAGGTGGCGCTGATCTCGACCGCTCTGATGCCGAGCCGGCGCGCATCGATCTCCACCGCGAGCAGAATTCCCAAGTAGTACAGCAGGGTCGGGATCATCGCCCAGCCCAGCACCGTCACATAGGAGACGTCGAGGTACTCGGCGACGATGAACGCGGCGACGCCCAGCGTCGGCGGCGAGAGAATCGCGCCGACACCGGCCGCCGCGAGTACGCCCGCCGCCTGCTCCGGCGGATACCCGGCGCGGCGCAGAATCGGCCAGGTCACCGCGCCGACCGTCACCGCGGTCGCGGTGCCCGAGCCGGAGACGGTGCCGAGCAGGAATCCCGAGGCGACCGTGGTGCGTCCGGCCGCGCCGCGCGAGCGCCGGAACGCCGCCACCGACAGATCGACGAAGAACTGTGCCGCGCCGGAGAATTCGAGCACCGCACCGTAGAGGGTGAACAGCACGATGTAGGTGGCCGCGACATCCAGCGGCGTGCCGTAGAACCCGCTGCCCGAGTTGTACAGCGCGTCGACGATCTGGTCGAAGTCGAGCCCGGCGTGCGCGATGGTCCAGTGCTGTGGCAGTCGTCCGCCGTAATAGCCGTACGCGAGGAACACCAGGCAGACCGCGGGCAACACCCACCCGGTGGTGCGCCGACTGGCCTCCAGCACCAATATCAGCAGCACCGTGCCCATGGCGATATCGACCGGATCGAGCAATCCCTGCCGGTCCAGGAACGCGTTGTAGCCGCCCCCGCCGGACCCGATCACCATCGGCAGCACCGGATACAGGCACACCACCAGGCTGACCGCGGCCAGCAACCAATCGAGCGGACCGGGCCCCTCGCCGCGATCGAGCCACCGCACACCGGACCGATAGGCCAGAAACACCAGCGGCAGCGTCCCGGCCAGGAAGATCACCAGGTAGTACTGGCTGCCCTGCGCCAGCGGCCGAAAGACCTGCCACAGCACCAGCATCGCGACGGCGAACGCGGCGGTCGTCACGATCCGCTCGGGCCATCCGCGCAGCACCCGCGCGGGTCGTTCCTCGTCGTCGACCTCGATCTTGTCGGGCAAGGCCCGGTGCTCGGGATCCGGCCCGGACGGCGCAGCATCGCCCGCCCCGGCCACCTGATGGTCGGCGGGAGGCTCGGCTTCGAGATGAGCGTCCCGTGTGTCCGACATGGCGCGACGATAGCAACGCGCGACCGTTTCTATGCGGCTAACAAGCATGTAGCCAGCAAAAGAACGACCAGCAGTCTGTTTTGAACTAGACGGACCTGGTCACTCGACCACCCAGCGGCGTCTGATGCAGGATCACCTTACGGTAGGAAATGCGCCAGCCTGCCGCCTCGCGCACGAGCAAATCGTCGTATTCGACGCTGCGGCTGGTCCCGTCGGCATGGATGCCAATACCCTTCGACCGCACTCGGACCGCGCCGTCGGTCTCGGTGATGACGACATTGGTGATGTGATGCCCGACCGGGTTGCCGCCGCCGAGTGCGACCGCCGCCTCCCGTAGCGCCAGGATCCCGCGTAGCTCACCCCGCCCGAAATCGTTGAGGTCGTAGGTGATTCCGGCGGTGAACAGCTCATCCATCCGGTCCAGTTCGCCCGCGTCCATGAGGTGACCGTGCAGCGCGATCAGATCGCCGATCTCGATTCGGTCCTGTACCGACAGCGCCATGGGACGACCTCCTGCCGCCCCATTCTTCGGATAACATGAGGCATAGTCCGGTTATCCGGAAACGGTAACGGACTACGTCCCCGGTTAGCAAGAGGAGACCCCGCTGACGCGCGAAAGATCCACGGGCACAACGCGGCCGATGCGCGCCGATGCCCGGCGCAACTACGAGCGTCTGCTCGACCAGGCCCAAATCGCCTTCGCCGAATATGGTGTCGACGCCTCCCTCGACGAGATCGCCCGACGTGCCGGTGTCGCCAGCGGCACCCTCTACCGGCACTTCCCCACCCGCCTCGACCTCATCGAAGCGGTTCTCGGTGAGCGCGTCGCCGAACTCACCGAGCTCGGCCGCGACCTGATGGATGAGCCGGACAGTTATCGGGCGCTCACCACCTGGCTCCGCGCGGCGATCGGCCACGCACTCACCTTTCGCGGACTCTCCGCGGCGATACTGACTTCCGCCATCGACGGCGGTGCCGAATTGGTATCCGCTTGGCATGCCGAGACTTTCGCGATCGGCACCGCGTTACTGCACCGCGCCCAGGAAGCCGGGACCGTCATCGCGACCGCCGACGCGACCGATGTGCTGCGCATGATCGGCGGCATCGCCTGGGCCGCCCAGGACACACCGGACCCGACCGGTCAGGCCGACCGACTGCTGGCCCTGCTGCTCACCGGACTCCGCACTACGCCGCCGAATCGACGAGCGCGCCGTTCGAGCGGCGCGACCTGAGCTTGCGCAGCAAGGTGACCCACGCGGACCGACGGGCCGGGGTGACCGGAGGATGTCCCAGCGAGACGGCGGTTCGGTCGAAGAGTTCCTCGAGCACGGCGTCGTGCAGCCACCGGATGGCGAGGGGCCACAGGATGCGGCCCACACCGCGCAGACGGCCCGCTATCTCGTGTCGCAGGATGCTGCTGTCCGGCCGAGGACCGTCCAACACCTCGAAGGTGTGCGTGCCCTCGATGGGTGATCCGGGTGCGAGGGTGAACTGCGCGCGGCGACCCGGCACCCACTCGGTGCACCGATACCGGATGGGGCCGTGCCCACCGACGGCACCGACACCGAGCGGGCGGTCCAGCACCATCGGGGGCCAGCCGGGCGGCCACACCGGACTGTCCGGCTCGGCGACCCGGGCGACCAGCGCGCCGACCTGCGCCACGGGTACGGGGTACTCCCGCTGATGGACGTTTCGAACCATGACCCAACCTCCATTCGGTCCCGTATGGAACTCACCCATACGGTAGCGTATGGAAGGTGGGTGGCGGAGTTACCTGAGCCACAGGGAACGGCTATCCAGTTGGCCGATGCACCGGCTCGTACAGGACTATCGCCCAGGGCGATTCAGGCGACGGTCGGACCGAAGTGCGCCGTTCATGTGGTCCGGTCACCGGTTCGGCGGCCGGAAAACCGGCGGCACGCAGTCGGGCAAGGGTCTCGTCCAAGTCGCCGACTTTCACCGCGAGGGACGGCATGTCGCGCTCGTCGGCACCAGCGAGCATGACTCGGGTGGGGCCGATGTCGAACTGCGCCCAGCGGTCGCCGTCGACAAAGGTCGCGGTGGTGCCCAATACCGCGGTGAGCAGATCGATCGCGGCAGTCAGGTTGTCAGCGGGGAAGATTGCGCCGAGTCGCTCGATACTCATCGGAACTCCAGTGCGCGGCGAAGAGCGGAAAAGGCCTGAGCGGTGGCTTCTTTCGCGTCGGGCAGGTGGTCGGCCATGCTGAAGAATCCGTGGAATTCGCCGTCGTAGCGGACCACCACGGTCTGCACACCCGCCGCACGGAGCCGAGCGCCGTACTCCTCGCCCTCGTCCCGCAGCGGATCGAACTCGGCGGTAATGACATACGCGGGCGGCAGCCCGGACAGATCGGTGGCGCGCGACGGTACCGCGTACGGGTTGGCCGCGTCACCGTCGGATCCGAGGTATTGCTCCCAGTACCAACGCAAATGATCGTCGGTGACGAAGTATCCGTTGGCATTGTCCCGATAGGACTCGGTGTCGCGCGCTGGATCCAGCATCGGATAGACCAGCAGTTGGTGAACAATGGCGGGCCCGTTGCGATCTCGGGCCATCAGCGCCGTCACCGCGGCCAGATTCCCGCCGGAGCTGTCCCCGGCCACCGCAATCCGTTCCGGATCCCCACCGAACGTCCTCGCCTGGGCGGCGACCCATTCCAACACCGCATAGGCATCCTCGGCCGCGGCCGGGAACCGATGTTCGGGTGCCTGCCGATAGTCCACCGACACCACGATCGCGCCGACGCCGTTGCTCATGGCTCGACACAGCTGATCGTGACTGTCCAGACCGCAGATCACGAATCCGCCACCGTGACAGAACACCACTACCGGCAGCTCGGTGCCCGCGGGCCGATAGACGCGCACCCGCACCTGCGGCGCTCCGGGCGGCCCCGGCACCCACCGCTCCTCGACCCGTTCGACCGGAATCGGGTCGACGGGAGCCGCCGGGCGCGCGGCGAGAATGCGGCGCGCCTGGGCGGCATCGAGCACCTCGGTGCCCAGCGCGGGGAACGACGCGGCGGCCAGATCGACGATCACCCGGGCCTCGGGTTTCAACGGCATCGCCGGTACCTCATGCCTCGCCCGCGGCGCCGACCGGCGGCAGCGAGCCCGGCGGAACGAACTGTCCCGCGGACAATCCGCCGTCGATGGCCAACTCCGCACCGGTGATGAACGCCGACGCGTCGGAGGCCAGGAAGGCCACCAGATCCGCCACCTCGGACGGCAGGCCGACCCGCCCCAGCGGCAGCGCGGGGAAGCTGCCCGGTCCGGTGGTGAGTCCGAGATGGCCGATCATCGGGGTGGCGATGGGACCGGGATGCACCGAATTGACCCGGATCCCAGCGGGACCGAACTCCAGCGCCGCCGTCTTGGTCAGCCCTCGCAATGCCCACTTCGAGGCACCATAAGCCGAATGCCCCATCAGCCCTTGCAATCCGGCCTGTGACGAGATGTTGACGATCGAGCCGCCGCCTGCCGCCACCATCGGGGCAACAACCGAACGCATGCCGATGAACGAGCCGACCAGATTGATCCGCAGAATGCGTTCCAGCTCTTCAACGGTGGTATCGGTGAGCGCTTTCGCGGTGTAGATCGCCGCGTTGTTCACCAGGACATCGAGCTTGCCGAATTCGCTCACCGCAGTCTGCACCGCGGCGGTCCAGTCGTCGGCGCTGCTCACATCATGACGTACGAAACGCGCGGCGGCACCGATGGATTCGGCGACAGCCTTGCCCTCGGTTTCGAGCACATCGGTGAGCACCACGCTCGCGCCCGCCGCGGCGAACAGCCGAGCTTCCTCGGCACCCTGGCCCCGGGCGGCACCGGTGATCAGCGCGACCTTGCCGGTCAGATCAATCATGTTCTGCTCCTTGCTGATTCACTTGTGCCTAGCTGTTGCGGAAATGCGGGATGACCTTCTCGCCCCAGTGCCGAATGGTCTCCAGGCACGCCTCCTGTGGGACCGTGCCCATCTGGATCAGGCACAGAATCTCGTCGGCGCCCGCCGCCTGCAGCCGCTCGACGTAGGCGATGGCGTCCTCCGGACTGCCGTAGGCGTGCTCGGCATGGAAAACCGAAGTGGCTCCGGCCTGTACCGGGATCTTCGCCTCGTGCAGGTAGGCGACATGCTCGTCGGCGGCCGCGCGAATCTTGGCTACCTCGTCGACGGTCGGATCGACGGCCTCGTCCGGGACCGGGCCGGCACCGTACCAGTGCTTGATGGACTGGGCGAAGAAGCGCTGTCCGCGTGCGCCGATCTGCTGGGCCTTATCCCGGTCGTCGAGCACGATCGTCGGGCACAGCGCCGCGAAGTGGTCGTTGACCACGGTGGAGACGAACTTTTCCCCGGTGCGCTCGGCAATGGCCGCGTCGTAGGTGCGGCGCAGTTCGGCGATCTCCTCGACGCCCGCGAAACCCAGTACCAGCGCGCCGATTCCATAGTCGGCAGCAAGTTTGAGGGTGTCCTTCTTGGTGCACGCCATGAACAGCGGTGGGTGCGGTAGCTGCACCGGGCGCGGCAGCATCGGATGCGGATCGATATCGAGTAGCTCACCGTGCCACTCGAATTCGCCCTCCGGATCCTGCCAGGCCTTGCCGATGATCCGCAGCGACTCCTCGACCTCCTGGTAGGTGCGCGCGGGGTCGACGCCGCACATGGAGGTTTCCTGCGGGGTCGCGCCGCGGCCGGCGCCGAGGTTCACCCGGCCGTTGGAGAGCACGTCGAGCATGGCCGCGCGTTCGGCCGCGCGCACCGGATGGTTGAAGTTGAACGGCATGCAGACCACGCCGTGGCCGATGCGGATCCGCTCGGTGCGCGCGGCCACCCAGGTCAGGAAGATCTCCGGGGCGCTCATATGCGCGTACCACTTCAAGCCGTGATGCTCGACCGCCCAGACGGTGTCGAAACCCATCTCCTCGGCCAGCACCGCCTGCTCGACACAGTCGCGCAACACCTGCCGTTCGTGATCGGCCGACGGGTTGGTCATCTGCGCCTCGAAGATCATCGAGAACTTCATGCACTGCCTCCACTGTGTTGTTCCCACCCCGCCGGCTCCGCCGGCTGCCATCCCCGATTTCACTATGCCTAGTAGAAATATTTCCGATGCTCTCGTTGAGGTCAGGTACGTGTCTCGGTGGATGAGACTGCCCCCGCTCGTGCCACCGTCGCGCCCATAGCGTCGAAGAAGCACTACTAGAGAGAAGAGAGAGCCAGATGTCCCAGGAGTACAGCTACGACGTCGTGGTCGTCGGCTCGGGCGCCGCCGGTATGACCGCGGCGCTCACCGCCGCCTACCGCGGGCTGTCGGTGGTGCTCATCGAAAAGAGCGGCAGTTTCGGCGGCTCCACCGCGCGCTCCGGCGGCGGCGTATGGATTCCGAATAATCCGGTGCTGGTGCGCGAGGGCGTGCCCGACAGTCCGGACCTGGCCCGGGTCTATCTGAAATCCGTTGTCGGCGAACGTGTCCCGCAGGAAAAGCAGGACGCGTTCCTGGACAACGGCCCGCGCATGATGACCTACCTCGGCGCGCGCACCAACCATCTCCAATTCGTCTACGACCGTGGCTATTCCGACTATCACCCCGAACTGCCGGGCGGGCTCGCACAGGGCCGCAGTATCGAACCCGCCATCATCGACGGCCGCCTGCTGGGCAAGGACCTGGAGCTCATCAACCGGCCCACCATGTCCGGGCCGAAGGGAATCGCGTTCACCGTCAGCGACTTCCACGATCTGAATATGATCGCGCGCACTTGGAAGGGTAAGCGCACGGCGATGAAAGTCGGCGCGAAAGCCGTGCTGAACCGGATCCGTGGTCGAATCCCACTGAGCCTGGGTAAGGCCCTGGTGGCTCGGCTGTGGCTGGCACTGCGCAACGCTGGGGTGCCGGTGTGGCTGAATACGCCGCTCACCGAACTCATTACCGCCGACGGCGTAGTTGTCGGGGTGCGCGCCGAACGCGATGGTGCGCCGATCACCATCAGCGCGCGTCGTGGTGTGGTGCTCGCCGCCGGCGGTTTCGAGCACAACCTGGCGATGCGCGAGCAATACTTCACCGGGCCGGTCAGCACCGACTGGACCGTCGGCGCGACCGAGAACGTCGGCGACGGCATTCGTGCCGGTGAAAAGCTCGGCGCCGCGCTGGATCTGATGGACGACGCGTGGTGGGGCCCCTCGGTGCGCAATCCCGACGGACCGCCGTTCTTCTGCCTGGCCGAGCGCTCCCAGCCGGGCGCGATCATGGTCAACGACGCGGGCGAGCGGTTCACCAACGAATCGGCCAGTTACGTCGATGTGGTGCACACCATGTACGAGCGGCACGCGCAGGGCATCGGCCATGTGCCCGCGCATTTCATCATGGATCAGCGCTTCCGTGACCGGTACCTGTTCCTGGGCACCTTCCCGAAACAGGCCATCCCGCAGAAGTATTTCGACGCGGGCATCATCAAGAAGGCCGATTCGCTGGCCGAACTCGCCACGAAGATCGGTGTTCCGGCCGACGCGCTCACCGCGACGGTGAACCGGTTCAACGGTTTCGCGCAATCCGGTCGCGACGAGGACTTTCACCGCGGCGAATCGGCCTACGACCGCTACTACGGCGACCCGACCGTCACGCCGAATCCCTGCCTGGCCCCGATCGATCAGGGTCCCTTCTACGCGGTCGAGATGGTGCCGGGCGATCTGGGCACCAAGGGCGGCCTGGTGACCGACGAGCACTCGCGCGTGCTGCGCTCCGACGGTGCGCCGATCGCGGGATTGTATGCGGCGGGCAATAATTCGGCCGCCGTCATGGGCAACAGCTACGCCGGTGCGGGCGCGACCATCGGCCCAGCCATGGTTTTCGGCTATCTCGCCGCCCAGCACATCGCCGATCTCGAGCATTCCTGAGGAGTACGACGTGGACAGAGTCAAGGGCAAAACCGTGATCGTATCCGGCGGTGCGCGCGGAATGGGCGCGGCGTTCGCCCGTCGCCTGGTCGCCGAGGGCGCGGCGGTGGTCGTGGCGGATGTGCTCATCGACGAGGGCAAGGCGGTTGCCGCCGAACTCGGCGACGATGCGGTGTTCCTCCCCCACGACGTCACCGACGAATCATCGTGGGAGACAGTGGTCGCCGAGGCCGAGCGGATTTTCGGTCCGGTCTCCGGACTGGTCAACAACGCGGGCATCGTGCACGTCGACCCGATCGAGCAGCTCGCCGAAGCGGACTACCGACGGGTGATCGATGTGAACCAGGTCGGGGTGTTCCTCGGCATGAAAACCGTTGTGCCGTCGATGCGCCGGGCGGGCGGCGGCTCGATCGTCAATATCTCCTCGATCGGCGGCATCATCGCCTTCAGCAATATCCTCGGCTACGTCGCGTCCAAATGGGCGGTGCGCGGGATGACCAAGGCCGCCGCCCAGGAGTTCGGCGCCGACGGAATCCGGGTCAACTCGGTACATCCCGGCGTCGTCGCCACCGAGATGACCGCCGACTCCGACCGCTCCCACTCGATGGTGCACGACCAGCCGCTCCCCCGCGCCGCCGCACCGGGCGAGCTGGCCGGGCTCGTGCTGTTCCTCATCTCCGACGAGGCCAGTTTCTGCACCGGCTCCGAATTCGTCGCCGACGGCGGCTACACCACCAAATAAGCAAGGACACCTGCTGTGAAGAACTTTGAGGACAAGGTCGTCGTCATCACCGGCGCGGGCGCCGGCATCGGCCGGGCCCTGGCGCTGGAGTTGGCGTGCCACGGCGCGAGATTGGCGTTGTCCGGGCGAAACCTGGCCAATGTCAGCGAAACCGCCGCGCTGTGCGAGCAGGAGGGGGCCAAGGCTCGCGCCTACCGGCTCGATGTCACCGATCGCGCGGCCGTCTACGCGCACGCCGACGAGGTCCGATCCGACTTCGGCCCGGCCAATCTCGTGGTCAACAACGCGGGTGTCTCGCTGACCGCCACGGTCGAGGAGCTGAGCTGGGACGATTTCGAATGGATCGTCGGCATCAACTTCTGGGGCGTCATGTATGGCACGAAAGCCTTTCTGCCGCAGGTCATCGCCTCCGGTGCCGGGCATATCGCCAATGTCTCCAGCATGTTCGGGCTCGCCGCCTGCCCCAGCCAGAGTGCCTACAACGCAACCAAATTCGGTATTCGCGGCTTCACCGACGCGCTGCGCCAGGAGATGCGGATCGCGGGCCATCCCGTCGGCGTCAGCAGCGTTCATCCCGGCATGATCAAAACCGATATCGCCTGGAAGGCCCGCGCGGGCGGCGACCGCGACCGCGACGCCCTGGCCGCCAATTTCGACAGGCTCGCGAAGACCACGCCCGAATCCGCCGCCAAGACCATCCTGCGCGGCATCCGAAAAGACAAGGCCAAGATCCTCATCGGCGCCGACGCCCGCGTCATCGATTTGCTGCCACGAATCTTCGGCTCCGGCTACCAGAAGATCATCACCGCACAAATGAAGAACGAGGTATAAGGACTCGCCCCAGCCGTGACCCCGCGGCACGGCCAGGCGAATAGTGCACGCTCAGACCAGGTTTCGATACGACAACCGGGTCCACAGCTCGCCGACGCCGGCACCGGTCAAGCGCGGCAGCACAACTGAGCGTCCCGTCGCCAGTAGCAGCAGGTCGGCGATGCGCCCGCGCACCTCGCCGCCGGCTCCGACCGCCCAGTCGACGTCGGTGGCGACCAGCCGAAGTCCCCTGAGCCGCTGCTTGGCCCAGAACGCCCAGCCCATCGTCCACACTCGGGTGGCCGCCGTCGCCGCGGCCTTCACCGGAAGCTCGATCTGCCTGCCAGTCGGAATCGCGATGTCCTGGCCGTGCACCATGATGTCGAACAGAATGTTGCGATAGCTGGTGACCACCGGCAGCTTCCGCGAGCCCGCATGCGCCCGGATCTCATCGACGAGATCATGTCCCGCCTCGGCATAGCGCACGGCGACGTCGTGGTTCATGCGATGAAACCGCCCGCGCGCCCGCATCCCCTCCCGAACCATCGCCACCGGACCGGGCGGCTGCGGCGCCAACGCGATATGCGCGGCCACATCCCGAATCCGCCATCCGGCACAGAGCGACGGCACCTCCCACTCCCACGGCTCGAGCCCTGCCAGCACGTCCGCGACTGCCCGTCGCTGCTGCTCGATAACCCGCCACTGCACATCCCGGTCCACGGTCGACCTCCCTGATATTTGGTCAGCTTCACTGACTAATATAGTCAAAGAGGCTGACTACCTCAAGAGTTGGAGCCGGTCTGCTGAGCCAGTCGCCGCGACACATCCTGCTGACCGGGACGTCCAGTACGCCGCGGCGGCGCGGGACGGCAGGCTGAGAGGCGGGGGTTATTCGCAGGGCGATCGGAGGGCTGGGCTCGGGTCCGGCGCAGCGGTAATCGGCCCTTGTCACCTGCGGTGCGGTGGCTTTCGACAATGTGAGGAGTGCTATGACGATCGGAGTGGAGCCGGTGGAGCGACCGGGTGCCGTCTTCGGGGGCCTCGGTTCTGATCGGCATGGGTCCGTCGCCGAACTCGATGGGGCGTGCGGACTTTCGCGGGAGCGGATCGGCGGTAAGGCGTGGAGTGTCGATCACATGCGGGCGCTGGGACTTCCGGTGCCGCCGGCGTTCGCGCTGACCACCGAGGCCTGGGCCGAGTTCGGTGCCAGCGGAGTACTCGGGGCGCAGATCTGGGCCGGGGTGCAGGCGGGTATCGCGGCACTGGAGCGTGGGACGGGGCGGCGGTTCGGGGCGGGGCAGCGGCCGCTGCTGGTGTCGGTGCGCTCCGGGGCCGCGGTGAGCATGCCGGGGATGATGGATACCGTCCTGAATTTGGGGATCAACGATGCGGTCGAGCGGGCATTGACCGATGAGACCCGAAATCCGGGGTATGCCCGCGATACTCGGCGCAGATTCGTCACCCAATACCGCGAGATCGTGCTCGGCGATCCGAATGGCGTTGTGCCCGAGGATCCGTGGCAGCAGTTGCGCGGCGCCATCACCGCGGTATTCCGGTCGTGGGATTCCGCGCGCGCCAAGACCTATCGGCGCAGCAGAGGAGTCTCCGATGCGCTCGGTACGGCGGTGACGGTGCAGGCCATGGTGTTCGGCAATCTGGACGCGCACTCCGGGACAGGCGTGCTGTTCAGCCGAAACCCGAATACCGGTGAAGGTCCGGTCTTCGGCGAGTGGTTGATCGGTGGGCAGGGCGAAGATGTCGTCTCCGGGCGCACCACCCCGCGACCGCTGGACGACCTCGCGGCGACGCAGCCCGCCGTGCACCGGGAATTGCTAGCCGCCGCCGAACTGCTCGAGCGCGACGGCCGCGATATTCAGGACATCGAGTTCACGGTCGAGTCCGGCCGGTTGTGGTTGTTGCAGTCGCGGCCGGCGAAACGCTCGGCGCGCGCGGCGGTTCGCGCTGCCGTCGCGATGGTCGACGAGGGCCTCATCGATGCGAACGAGGCATTGCGCCGGGTCAGCGTCGACCAACTGCGGACGGTCCTGCGCCCCGCCTCCGGCGACAACACCGGACTGAGCCCGCTCGCCCACGGCGAATCCGCCTGTCCCGGCCTCGCCTCCGGTGTCGTGGTCACCGATCCGGATGTGGCCGAAACCCGTTCCGCCGCAGGCGAGCACGTGATCTTGGTGCGCCCGACCACCAGCCCGGACGATCTGCACGGCATGATCGCGGCCCGGGCCATCATCACCGAACTCGGCGGCGCCACTTCGCATGCCGCGCTGGTGAGCCGCGAATTGGGCCGCCCGTGCGTAGTCGGCTGCGGCCCAGGGGTGGTCGAGGCGCTGGCCGGTAGCGTCGTCACCGTCGACGGCGGCGCCGGCACCGTCTGGCCGGGACAGCTGACCGGAAAGGCGGTGGAGGCCGCGGTAATCGAGGATATCGATCGCCTCGCCGAGTGGGCGCGGATCGACGCCGCCGGACTACCCGAGTTCCTCGCCGAGCGCGATCGAACCGAAGCCCCGGCAGCAGCAACACATTCCGATGCCGACGTGTCACGACCACTGGTAGCAGCGACACACCCATCAGATATCGACGGCCACAATCCCATCGAGCAGGTGCCCGACCTCGCGATACTCCGCCTGATCGGCATCAAGGGCCGGGTACAACCGGATGCCGTCGCCGCGAGCCTCGATATCGCCGCGACCGAAGCCGCCTCCCGCAGTGCCGATTTCGTGACGCGCGGGCTGTGCGCCGGCACACCGCTCGGCGTACGCCTCACACCGCACGGCCGCGAACAACTCACCCAATTGCTGGCACACGAGCGCGCCGATGTCGACCGAAGCGGCATCGCGGCGGCCTACGATGAATTCTGCGAGTTCAATGCCGAGCTGAAGGAACTCATCACGGCCTGGCAGATGAAGGATGCGAGCACGGTGAACGATCACTCCGACAACGCCTACGACACCGCCGTTTTGGCGCGACTCACCACGCTGCACCACCACGTCGCACCGCTGGTCGAACGCATAGGCGCCATAGCGCCCCGCCTCGCGCCCTACACCGACCGCCTGGCCCGCGCCGTCGAGCGGATGAACGGCGGCGACCACACCTGGGTGGCCCGGCCGATCATGGACAGCTATCACACGGTGTGGTTCGAATTGCACGAAGACCTCATCGGTCTGTGCGGCCTGAGCCGCGCCGACGAGGCCGCCGCGGGCCGAGCCCACTAGCGCGATGTTCACCGATAGCGCCCAGCGGCGATGGGTGGAGTTCGCCGAGATCGACAATGTTCGCGACCTCGGCGGGCTCCCGGTACTCGGCGGCGGCACAACCCGATTCGGCATCGCCTACCGCTCCAGCACACCCCAGCATCTCACCGAGGACGACCTCGGCATCCTGATCGGCCCGGTCGGCCTGCGCACGCTGATCGACCTTCGTAATCCGGATGAGGTGGTGCGCGAGGGCTGCGGCCGACTGACCGGCAGCCCGGCGGTACGGATGGTGAATCTCCCGGTGCGCAAAGCGACCGGGGTCGCCGCGACCCCCGCCGAACTCGTCCCCGATGGCAGACACTACGACCTGGTCGGCCTCTATCGCGATCTGCTTTCCGGCAGTGGCGAATCCATCGTCGCGGCGGCCCGCCTGATCGCCGACGCCGAGCGCCACTCGGTCGTCTTCCATTGCGCCGCGGGCAAAGACCGCACCGGGATCGTCGCCGCCATGGTGCTGGACGCGGTCGGCGTCCCGGCCGAGGCGATCGCCGCGGATTACGCGCTCACCGGCGAACGCCTGGAACGCATCCGCGCCCGCCTGGACGCCCTCCCCTCGTATCACGGACTCCCGCCCGTGCGCACCGGCATCCTGGCCGTCGACCCCGACGTCATCATCGGATTCCTCGACGAACTGCACAGGACCCACGACGGTGCCGCTGGCTGGTTGCTCGACAACGGCCTCACCGACGCCGAACTGGCGCTGTTGCGAACGACGTTGGTCGATGCGTAACCGTTCACCCGGGACACCTGTGGATTTTCCCGTAGGGTCACGACCGTGCACGAGGACGAAGACTACGAAAAGCTGGCCACTCCCACGGAGCTGAAGAAGTGGGCCAAGCAGAACAGCCTGATGTACGGCGGCTTGATCGCCATCGGCGTCGTCATTCTGCAGGGTTTTCTCACCGCGGACCCGCTGAGTGTGTCCGGGAAGATCTCCGTGGTCGCCTTCGCGATCTCGCTGCCGCTGCTCGCGGTGCTGATCATGCTCGACGAATTGCAGTCCGGCGACCAGGCCGTGAGCCGCAGTATCACCGACGAGACCGCCAAGGCGCTGGCACTGCTCAGCTCGCTGGTCGGTGTCGTCGCGGCGTTCTGGCATATTGATTGGTTCGCGGGTGTCGCGGTGATCGCCGCCGGGATCGTCGCACTCGGCGTCTACGGCGCGCACTTCAGCGGTTCGACCTTCACACAGGCCGCGCTCCGACGCAGACAGCAGCGGGCAGAGCGGCAGAGTGCGACGCAGCAGCGTGCCGCGCAGCAGACCGCGACGCAGGTGATACCGGTGCAGCCGACAACAGCGCAGCAATCACCGGTACCGCCCACGACAACGCAGCAACCGCCCGCGCCGCCCACGACTCCACACCAGCCGCCTGAGCCCACGGAACCGCCGGTACAACCGACAACTCCCCTGGAGCCACCCCAGCAGCAGTAACCTCCGCAAAGTCACCGACCTGACCGCACCGACCAGCTTCGGCGTCATCATGATCTGTATGGCAACGCGTGAAGTGGTGCGAGCAGGCGCGTTCGCGAAGATGTACGACCCGAGTGCGGGCGAACAGCATCCGTGGTACATCAACGACCACACCCTGGTTCGCGACGACTCGGACCGCTGGCACCTGTTCGGCATCACCCATCCGGAACCCGCGGACCCGTTCCACGAGATCGAATTCGCGCACGCGACCGCACATCGCCTGCGCGGACCGTGGACCAAACACGCACCCGCCCTCACCGTCGACCACGCCTACGGCGAGACACATCTGTGGGCGCCGCACGTCATCGGTGTGGACGGCCTGTACTACATGTTCTACGCGGGCGGCGGCGCCGATCGCGCCGGCGCCGCGATGAATCTGGCCACCTCGATCGACCTGCACCACTGGACCCGCAGCCGGACCGGACCGCTGTTCCGTGACGGCTACGACGCGAGGGATCCGATGGTGCTGTGCATCGGCGAGAAGTGGGTGATGTACTACTGCGCCACCAGCGCACCGCACGGCGGCCACCATGTGGTCGCCTACCGCACCAGCGGCGATCTGGTGCACTGGGGCGACCGGCATATCGCCTACACCGACCCGACCATCGGCACCGAGGCAGGCAATACCGAATCCCCCTTCGTCGTGCACCACGGCGGCTGGTGGTACCTGTTCATCGGTCCGCGCCCGCATTACGTCGGCACCGATGTCTTCCGCAGTGACAACCCCTTCCAGTTCCGCATCGGCGACAAGGTGGGCCATATCGCCGCGCACGCCGCCGAGCTCGTCCAGGATGACGACCACTGGTGGATCACCAGCGCGGGCTGGGCCCAGGGCGGTGTCCACCTCGCCGCACTGACCTTCCCGACTCCGCGCACGACTACCGCGGCCGTACCCCGCTGACCGCCCGCACCATACTCGCCACCAACGCCCGGGTCTGTTCGAAGGACGCCTCGGAGAGCGCGGGCGCGCCCGCCACCGAGCGCATCACCCCCAACCCCAGCAGCAGCGCACCGATCACTTCGGCACGCAGCGCCGCATCGTCACCGTCGAGCCGCTCGGTCATCTCACGCAGATAGCCGTCGCACAGTTCGGCGCGGAACTGCTCGCGTACGGCGGCATGGCCGCTGGACCGCAATATCGCCAGCAGCGGGTGCTCACCGCCGAATTCGGGCCAGTCCCCGAAAACGACATCACGCAGTAGGGCGTCCACGATGGACACCACCGGTCGATGCCGGTCGGCGGCAACACCTTTCGGGATCTCGAGATGCATCGCCTCGGCGAAGAGCCGTTCCTTCGAACTGAAGTAGCGGAACACCAGCGCCGGATCGACACCCACGTCACCCGCGATATCGCGGACGCCGGTTCGGTCGAACCCCGTGGTGGCGAACCGGATTCGGGCGGCGTCCAACAACGCAGATCGAGTGGCGGCACGGTCGCGCCGACGGCCCGGCGCTGCGGTTTCGGTCATGAAAGTCAGCATAAGTCATCAAGTGTTGACTTGCTCGGCAAAGAGTTCCTAGCCTCGATGTCACCGGCCGATGACTCAACCGACAACGACTCGAGGAGCAGCGATTCGATGCGCACCTACGTGATAACCGGCGGTACCGACGGCATGGGCAAGGGCCTGGGCCTGCACTTCCTCGCCCGCGGCGACCGCGTACTCGCGGTGGCCAGCGGCGCGGCGAAAGGCGCCCGATTCCTGAACGAGGCAGCCGAACTCGGCGCGGGCGATCGAGCGAGCTTCGTGCAGGCCGATCTCAGCACGCTCGCCGGAATGCGCAAGGTCATCGCGGAAGTCGAGGCGGTGACCGACACCGTCGACGGCCTCGTCTTCGGCGCACAACACTTCCAGTCCGAACGCGTGGAGACCGCCGACGGCCTCGAATACACCTTCGCACTCGCCTACCTCAGCCGATATGTCATCGGGCACGGACTCTTCGACGCGCTCGAACGCGCCGCCGCCCCGGTCATCATGAATATCGCGGGGCCCGGCGGGCTTCCGGGGACGATCGAATGGGATGACCTCCAGTTGCGCGACGGACACCGTGGCATGCGCGCGGCCATGCAGTCCTCGCGCTGCATCGACCTGCTCGGCATCGCCTTTCCGCAGCGCCACCCGGGGGCACGCACGCGATACGTGCTCTACAACCCGCTGACGGTGCGCACCGCCATGGCCGACCCGCTGCCGACGGTGCACCGCATGCTCACCAAGGCGATGCTGCTGCTCATCGGACAACCGGTCCGCAAGGCCATCGTCCCCATCGCCGAACTCATGGACCATCCGCCGACCGAACCGATCGCCGCGTTCCGCGGCCGCAAACGACTCGCCCTGACGGGCACGGACTTCAATCCGTCCCGGGCCCGGCGGCTCGACGCGATCACCGCCGAACTCGTCGACAGTCGAACGGTCACCGGTGGGTAACGACCTCGCACCGTGACACCCGAAGCCGACCACCGGTCGCCCCCTCCGGATGGATAATCCTGGAGGGGGCCTGCGGGAGGCGGTCGGGATGGCGCGGATCGGGGTTATGAGCGTTTCCGATGGACGTGACTATGTGCACGCCGGGATCGCGGAGTTCATCGAGTCGGCCGAGGACCGGCTGGTCGCCGGGTTGCGGGCGGCCGGGCACGAGGTGGTCCGCGGCGCGGCGCCGATCAGCACGAACGCGCTGGCGGGTTCAGTGGCACGGCAAGTGGCCGCCGCCGGCGTGGATCTCACGGTGCTGCACTACGCAGTCTGGGCGTTCCCGCATTTCACCATGTTGGCCGCGGGCGCGACGCCGGGGCCGCTGCTGCTGCTGTCCAATATCGATCCGGTGCAGCCGGGCATGGTCGGCATGCTGGCCGCGGGCGGGGCGCTGGATCAGATCGGCCGGGCGCACACACGGTTGTGGGGCGATGCGGCCGACACCGACCTGATCGAGGCGATCGGCGACCGGGCGCGCGCGGCGGCGGCCGTATCCAGCTTGCGTGGCAGCACATTCGGCCGCTTCGGCGGTCGGCCGATGGGGATGAATACCGCCGTCGCCAATACCGACCAGTGGCAGCGTCTGTTCGGGGTCGATGTCGAGGAGATCGACCAGTGGGAGATCGTGCGACGCGCCGAGCTGGCCGACGCCGGTGAGGCGAAAGGCGCGCGCGAGTGGTTGGAGCACAACACCGCGGGCGTGCACTACGACGGCGTCAAGCTCACTCCGGAACTGCTGGAACGTCAGATCCGCTCGTATTTGGCCGTGCGTGAGTTGATCGCCGAATGGCGCCTGGACTTCTGCGGCATCAAGGGCCAGCCCGAACTCACCCAGTACTTCGCCACCATGGACATCACCGAGGCCTTCCTCAACGATCCCTACGACTGGAACGGCCCCAAGCCAACCCATGTGTGCGCGACCGAGGCGGATATGGACGGCGCGCTCACCATGCAGCTGCTCAAGCAGATCGCCGACACTCCAGTGCTTTTCGCCGATGTCCGGCATTATCACGCCGACCGCGACATCTGGGATCTGTGCAATTCCGGCCAGCACGCCACCTGGTTCGCCGCACGCAGCGACGATCCGGCCGAGAACCTCGCCAAGGTGCACCTCTATCCCGAGGTGTTCTTCTTCCCGGCGGGCGGCGCGTCCGTGCACCACTTGGCCGCGCCCGGCCGAATGACCCTGGCCCGCCTCACCCGCAACGACGGTGACTACCGAATGCAAATGATGCTGGGCGATTTCGAGACCTACGATCAGGCCACCAACGAATCGCTGATGAAGCAGTCCACCTGGGAATGGCCGCATGCCTTCGCCCGGTTGGACGCACATGGCGGAGATTTCCTGTCCCGCTTCGGCGCCAACCACATTCACGCCGTCCCCGGCGACCACCGCGCCCCGCTCCGAGCCGCGTGCGAGCTCCTCGATATCACCCTCGACGAATTCACCCGATGACCAGCCGACCGAACTCGACCGACAGGAGCGCCGCGCATGTTCGTCGGAGTTGATATCGGTACCTCGAGCTCCAAGGGTGTACTGGTCCGTCCCGACGGTACCGTTGTCGCCAGATCCGTACGGAAGCATGGTGTTTCGACGCCGCAACCGGGCTGGGTCGAACACGATGCCGAACGCGTGTGGTGGGCGGAGTTCGAGGCCATCATCCGCGAACTCCTCGACGCGGCCGACGGCGCCACGCTCGACGCACTCGCGGTCTCCGGCATCGGCCCGTGCCTGCTGCCCGCCGACGGCGCCGGCAAACCATTGCGCCCGGCCATCCTCTACGGCGTCGACACCAGGGCCACCGCCGAAATCGCCGAACTGAACCGGGAATTCGGCGCCGAAGCGGTCCTGACGCGCGGCGGCTCCCCCTTGACCACCCAGGCGGTCGGGCCCAAACTCCGCTGGCTGGCCCGCAACGAGCCGCAGGTCGCTGCCCGGACCGCCATGCTGCTGATGGCGAGTTCGTTTCTGGTGCACCGGCTTACCGGCCGCTATGTACTGGATCATCAATCGGCCAGTCAATGCGTGCCGATATACGATATGCGCCAACGTGATTGGGCGTTGGACTGGGCCGCTGCGGTGGCACCGGGCCTGAAGTTACCCGAATTGGCCTGGCCCACCGAGGTTGTCGGCCGGGTGAGCGCTGCCGCCGCGTCGGCGACCGGACTACCCGCCGGACTGCCGGTCACCACCGGAACCATCGACGCGTGGGCCGAGGCCGCCAGCGTCGGCGTCCGCGCGCCGGGCGATGCGATGATCATGTACGGCACCACCATGTTCCTCGTACAGGTGCTCACCGAACCCCGCCCGCACCCCGGTCTGTGGCTGACCTGCGGAACCTGGCCCGGCACCTACACCTCGGCGGCCGGGATGGCGACCTCCGGGGCCGTCACGGACTGGCTGCGAAAGCTCGTCGGCGGCGACTTCACCGACCTCGTCACCGAGGCCGCCGAGGTCCCCGCGGGCAGTCGAGGTCTGCTCGCCCTGCCCTACTTCGCGGGCGAGCGCACACCATTGTTCGATCCGGATGCCAGGGGCATCGTCGCGGGCCTCACCCTCGGACACGGACGCGCGGAGCTGTACCGGGCGGTGCTGGAGGGCATCGCCTACGGTGTGCGGCACAATCTCGAGGCGATGACCGCGGCGGGCGGGCAGGCGCGGCGACTCGTCGCGGTCGGCGGCGGCACCAAGGGCGGACTCTGGACCCAGATCGTCTCCGATGTGACCGGCCTGCCCCAGCAACTCCCGGCCGACACCGTCGGCGCCTGCCTCGGCGACGCACTCCTGGCGGCGACGGCCGTCGGCGTCGACACCGCGGGCTGGAATCCGGTCATCGGCGTGGTGGAGCCGGATCCAGAACGCGGCGCGCTCTACGCTGCGTATTACCGGCGTTACCGCGAGCTGTACGAATCCACCGCGAATATCACGCATTTCCTCGCGGCGCAGCAGCGCGCGGGCCACGCCGCGGCCACCGACCGATACGGCTGGCCAGATCTGTGACCGCCCCGGGGTCGGCATCGGAACTCTGGCGGCTCGACGCCGCACGCACCCGCTCGATCAGCGCGGAGAATCCGACCGGCTCCCCCGGCGCCGGTGCTCGCGCGACCGAAGGCACCGGCGCGCACGCGGCCCGGCGGCTCGGCCCCGGCTGGAAGATCGCACCGTCGATCCACCTCGCGGCGGGCGAAACCGCAACGCTCGCTGACGTTTCCGGCCCCGGTGTCTTCCGCCACTGCTGGCTCACCACCGACCGCACCGTACTCCGGCTACTCGCCCTGCGCATGTACTGGGACGACGAATCGGAGCCGTCGATCGACCTGCCGCTCGGCGACTTCTTCTGCAACGGTTGGGACGAACTGGCGCTGGTGCGCTCGGAGATGGTGGTCGTGGCCCCCGCCGGTGGCCTGAACAGCTACTGGCCCATGCCTTTTCGCGAGCGGGCCCGGATAACCCTGCACAACGGCAGTGACCGCGCGGTCCCGGTCTACTACCAGTTCACCTACAACGAGGAAGACGTACCCGAATCCGCCGGATATCTGCACGCGCTGCGCCGCCACAGCACACCGCTCGGCACGCCCGCCGTGCACACCATCCTCGACGCGGTGCCCGGCCCGGGCCGGTATGTCGGCACCTACCTGGCCATCCGGCCGGGCGCACCGGGCTGGTGGGGCGAGGGCGAAGTGAAGTTCTACCTCGACGGCGACACCACCCATCCGACCCTGTGCGGCACCGGTACCGAGGACTACTTCGGCGGCGCCTGGAATTTCGATCTCGACGGCGCGTACCACACCTACTCGACGCCCTATCTCGGCCTGCACCAGGTACTGCCCGCGGACGAGATCTACCGGCCGCACCAGCGATTCGGGATGTACCGCTGGCATATTCGCGATCCGATCTGTTTCCAACGGGAACTGCGCGTGACGATTCAGGCGCTCGGCTGGGATGACGAGCGCACCTACCTGCCACTGGAAAACTCCGATATCGCGACGACGGCGCTGTGGTACCAGGGCGCGCGCCGGGTACCGATGATTCAGCCTTCGAGGTCGACGACGGGCTGATCCTGCGGTTTCGGCTATTCGTGGTCCAGCTCCTCCTCGCCCGGAATCTCCATGGCGAGTAGTTCGTCGGCCCGCGCGAGTGCGTCGTCCATCGCCGACTCGATGCCGTCCATGACCGACAATCCATCCAGCAGGCCGGAGAGCTCGCGTCGGGTGGCCTCCAATTCGGCGACCGCCGGATCGACGCGATACCACCCGACACGGTGACGCCACCAAAGGTGCTCGTCGATCCAGGCCCACATGACATCGCGCACCAGCCGGGCATCGGGGGTGTACATCTGGAAGCACTCGTCCGTCCCGTCCGCACGGTGCTCGAGTTCGTAAACGCCGTCCGGGAGCATGCGCGCCTGGATGTAGGCGTGCTCGCCGCGGCTGACGACGATCGCGGGGTATGCCGGGTCGGATGGTTCGCGCAGCAGATCGTCCAGCAGCGGATCCGTCAGTGCAGGCAGCGCGGTGCCGTCGCCCGTGCGGACGTGCACGTCGGCGTGCCAGTCCGGGTCGTCGTTCACCGCGACAGTCTGCCTCATCGGAAAATCCGCGTTGCGGCGGGGCGAAATGCGGCGCGCGATCGGGGTGCGGGTGCAAGGTAGTGCTATGCGCGCGGTTGTGATGGAGACGCCAGGAAAGTTCCCTGTCCGAGAGGTGCCGGATCCGGCACCCGGTCCCGGCATGGGGGTGCGCGTCTGATGGCCATTGTCGCTGGGGTGGACAGCTCCACGCAGTCGTGCAAGATCGTCGTCTGCGACGCCGACACCGGCGAGATCCTGGACGAAGCGCACACGCCACATCCGGACGGCACCGAGGTCCCCGCCGAATCCTGGTGGCGGGCACTGTGTTCGGCGGGCGACGGCCTGCTGGATCGGGTCGACGCGGTGGCAGTGGCCGGTCAGCAGCACGGGCTGGTCACACTGGACGCCGAGGGGCATCCGGTGCGGGATGCGTTGCTGTGGAACGATATTCGATCGGCCGCCGCGGCCGAGGACTTGGTCGCCGAACTGGGCGGCCCGCAGATGTGGGCCGATGCCGTCGGCAGCGTGCCACTGGCCGCGTTCACCGTCGCCAAGCTGCGCTGGCTCGCCGATCACGAGCCCGAAAACGCCGACCGGACGCACCGGGTGCTGCTGCCGCACGACTACCTGACCTGGCGGCTGCGCGACGGACCAGCCGATCCCACCATCGAACCGACCACCGACCGCGGCGACGCCTCGGGCACCGGCTACTGGTCGCCCGCCGGACACTATCGCAAAGACCTGCTCGCCCACGCCTTCCGGGGCCGGACGCCGGAACTCCCGCGCGTCGCCGCACCCGCCGAAGCAGTCGGACGCACCCCCACCGGCGCATTGGTCGCGGCGGGCACCGGTGACAATGCCGGTGCCGCACTCGGTTTGGGCATCGCCGACGGCGACGTCGTGATCTCCCTCGGTACCAGCGGCACCGTCTACACCCGCAGCGACACGCCCAGCGCCGATCCCACCGCGGCGATCGCCGGATTCGCCGACGCCACCGGCGCTTTCCTACCACTGGTGTGCACACTCAACGCCGCGCGCGTACTGGACGCCACCGCTGCCCTACTCGGCGTAGACCTGGCCGAGTTGGAAACCCTTGCGCGCCAGGCACCGCCGGGCGCCGACGGGCTCGTACTCCTGCCCTACCTCGCGGGCGAACGCACCCCAAATCTGCCGCAGGCCACCGGCAGTCTGCACGGCCTGCGTCCGGAAACCCTGCGCCCCAGCCATATTGCCCGCGCCGCCGTCGAGGGCATGCTCTGCAATATGGCCGACGCGCTAGAGCATCTGCGCGCCACCGGCGTCGAGATCCGCCGCATCCTGCTGATCGGCGGCGCGGCCCGCTCCACCCTGGTCGCCGAACTCGCCGCCCAGCTGATCGGAGTCGCGGTCACGGTGCCCGAGCCGAACGAATACGTCGCACTCGGCGCGGCTCGGCAGGCGGCCTGGGCGCTCGGCGGCACCGCGCGGCCGCCGAACTGGCCCGCACACACCATCGCCGAGTATCGCGCGCCCAGCGACGGCGGGGCGATCGGCCTGCGGATCCGGGCGGAGTACGAACGCGCACGACAGGCGCTGTACCGCCGGTAACCCTAGGATCACGACGGGAAACGCTGCTGGACGCATCAGCGATGCTGTAGTACAAGCAATACCGAATGCTGTCGAATGAGGATCGGCGGCACCGCACCCGGGGGGATCATTATGGCATCCGCGCACCCACCGCGCCGTCGGCTCATCGTCTATGTCGGCGGACTCTCCGAACCGCCGCACGCGGCCAACGAGCTTTTCCACCGCTTGCGCCACGAACCCGGATACGGGCCCGACGACGCCATCTATTGGCAATTCCCCGAGCCGGTCACGCGGCTGAGCCGGGGCAGTCTGGCCGGCCGCTGCCGCGATCTCGCCGATCGCCTCGATGCGTACTGGACCGGACCACGCCAGACCTCGGAGATCGTCCTGATCGGGCACAGCATCGGCGGTGTCATGCTCCGCTACGCCTTCCTGCAGGCGTTGCGCGGTATCGACGGTCCCCAGTTGGCCTGGGCCGACGCGGTCACCCGCATCGTGCTGCTCGCCGCGCCGAACCGCGGCATCGATCTGAACCGCGCGCCGTGGCCGTGCCGGGTCATGGCGAAGCTGTTCGTGCCGCTGCTGCGGATGTTCACCGTGCTCGACATGCTGTGCGGCACGCCGTTCATCACCAACCTGCGCATCCAATGGCTGCGCGAGATAGCCGATCTCGGTGATAAGGCGCCGATCGTCGTGCAGGTGCGCGCGAAGAACGACTGGTCCGTGCAGCGTGAGGACAGCCGTGATCTCGAAAGCCTGCCGACGGGTGTGCAGAAGTTGATGCCCAACGCCACACACGCCGATATCGCATGCACCGGGCGCAACGTGCACGAGGACTACGCCGGGCAGCGCTATGACATCCTGCGCTGGGCCATCACCGAGAACATCGAATCCACCAACCCGTCGCCGCTGCCTGCACAGGAGGCGACGATCAAGTCGGTGGTGTTCGCGCTGCACGGAATCCGATCGGGCAACGGCGAATGGCCCACCGAACTCGAGCAGAAGCTGCTCGAACACGATAAGAACGTGCTGGTGGTGACGCCGTCCTACGGGCGGCTGTCGGCCTACGACTTCGCGCTGCCGTTCACCCGACGCCGCAATCTGCGCTGGTTCGCCGATCAGTACAGCTACCACCTCGCGCGGCATCCCGGTGTTCCGTTCCACTTCGCCGGGCACAGCAACGGCACCTACCTGTTCGGGCAGTCGCTGAAGCAGATACCCGCGCTGGAATTCCAGAATGTCTTTCTGGCGGGCAGTGTGCTGCCCCGCGAATTCGACTGGATGGAGTGCGCCGACGCCGGACAGATCCGTTCCCTGGTCAATGTGTGCGCCAGCGCCGACAAGCCGGTCGCGTGGCTGTGCAGCGCGTTGCGCGGACTCGGTATGCGCGATGTCGGTGTCGGCGGATTCTCCGGATTCGACTCGGTGCCGCCCGGCACACTGCAGGTGCGCTACATCAAGGGTGGTCACGGTGCCGCCCTGGAGGACCGGCGACTGCCCGGCGTTGTCGAGTACATCCGCGACGGTGAGCCCCCGTGCGGACCGGAGCACACCGAACCGACCAAGATGTTCGAGCTGATCTCGCGCTCCGCGCCCATCTCGACCTGGCTCGTGGGTGGTGCGCTGGTCGCGCTCGGCTGGCTCGCTGTCGCGACGCTCGGACCGCTCGTCGGCATCGGTATCGTCGCCGGCATGCTCGCCGCGACGTACGCCGGATTGAAGGTCGCCTGATTCTCTGGGGACCGTCCGCTCGGCTCTCAATTGCGTTGGCGCACCGGCATCCTCCACGACCGCTCCCCGTCGTCCAGGTCGGACGATAACTGACCTTATTCGGCTGCGGGAGTGGCGGTTTCGTGGAGTGAGTGCCAGAGGTAGCCGTGGTCGGCGACGATCAGGATCCCGGTTACCAGGCGGCGCGTTCGGATTTCGCCCAGTTGGTTCGTCGCGGTGAAACGGACGGTGACGATGGTGCCGCTGTGGGCGAGTTCGGTGATATCGGTGATCTCGATATCCAACCCGGGCTGGGTATCGCGCGCCGACCACACCCCGGCCAGCAGCGTATCGCGGTCGACGACCTGACCGACCGTGGTCACCGCCGAGAACTGGTCGTGCAGTGCGTTGGCGAACCGATCGAAGACCTTGGGCGGGGCGTTCGAGCCCATCCACTCGGCGAGGTCCGAGTGCAGGGCGGCGATTACCTCCGGCAGGTCGGTATGTGCGGGCATAGCGGCAATTTCGGTGTCGGTAGGCGCGTTCGGCCGGTGCCGCAGATCATATCCGGCACCGGTTCCCTAGCCGCTCGACCGTGCCTCCCACCGAGCGAGTTCGTCGCGGAGCCGGTGCCTGCCGGGCAGCGGTATGGACGCGGTCAGGCCGATAGGTCGGCAGACTCGGCTCGCGCCATCTTCACCAGCATGTCGTGCAATGTCTTCGCCAACTTTCCCGCACGGTCCCCCCGCAGCGCGACCTCGGTGAACGCGTCGATCAGCGCGGGTCCGGGATCCAGCGGACTGGATGCGAGATCTCTACTGCCACGCAGAGATTCGGTGATCAGCACGCGCTGCGCCTCATGGCGGGCACGGAAGTCGCCCGCGACTTCGAGGGCACAACCGTATTCGCGCACGACCGCCGCGTACACCGGCCGATCGGCGTCGCGACGTCTGCGCAGCCACTTTCGTGGTGACGCACTGCCGGCCGGCCGGACCAATGTCGCCAACGCGGCCCCGTCGAGAACCATCCAGATCGCCGCGGACTCCGATCGCTGCATCGCAGCGGACGGACCGCGCGCGGGCACGCCACCGTCCGGATCGGTGATCTCGATCCCGCGCAACGCAATCGGATACTTCGTGAGCATGTCGTCAATGGCCGCGACGATCTCCCGCACCACGGATGTATCGACGCTCACCGCGTCGAATCCGATGATCTCCAGACCACGCCGCGCCCCCATCTCCGCCGCGATCGAGTGGGCCACGGAATCGGTCACGGCATCCGTCTGCCGGCGCATAACCTCATCGTCCGCATTTGTCCGCGGCCGTACCGCCTCCTGCCCCCGAACGTCGGGCTGTGGCCGCAGTATCTCCGCAGCCACAGCGAAGGGCTCCGTGTCGCGCCGTGCGCTTTCGGGAAGCGGAGGGACCGCGGCAGCTCCCGGTAAATCCGCCAGCGGACGAGCCACCTCTGGCCTCGCAATATCAGCCGCCGCTGGCCCCGGAGCATCGCCACCCGCGCGGACCACGGTGGGTTGCGGAGCATGGTGCGGTACCGCCTCCTGCTCCCGCACATCGACTTGTGGACGCGGAATCTCCGCAGCGGCAGCGAAGGACTGCGTCTCTCGCCCTGCACTGTCGGAAACCGGAAGGACCGCCGCTACTCCCGGTGGAGCCTCCTGCGGACGAACCACTTCTGGTCTCGCGATATCAGCCGCCGCAGGTCCAGGAGCGTCACCACCCGCGCGGACCACGGTGGGTTGCGGTGTCCGCGGCGGTACCGCCTCATGCTCCAGAACGTCGGCCGGTGGAGGCGGTATCGCCGCAGCGGGAGCTAAAGGCTGCCTCTCTTGTCGGGCGCTGTCAGGGATCGGAGGGACCGTGACGGCTTCCGGTAGCTCGGCCGGTGGACGCGGAATCTCCGCAGCCGGAGCAAAGGACTGCGCCTCTTGCCGTGCACCGTCGGCGACCGGAGGGACCGCGGCGGCCCCCGGTAGATCGGCCTGCGGACGAACCACTTCTGGTCTCGCGATACGAGCCGTCGCTGGTCCAGAAGCGTCACCATCCGCGCGTACCACGGTGGGCGGTACCGCCTCATGCTCCCGCAAGTCGGCCTGTGGACGCGGAATCTCCACAGCCGACGCGAAGCACTGCGCCTCTCGCGGTGTACTGTCGGCGACCGGAAGGACCGCGGCCTCTCCCGGTAGAACGGCCTCCGGACGAACTACTTCTGGTCTCGTGAAATCAGCCGCCGCTGGTTCAGGAGAGCCGCCACCCGCACGGATCACAGTAGGTTGCGGAGCCCGCGGCGGTACCGCCTCATACTCCTGAACATCGGCCGGTGGACGCGGTAGCTCCGCGGCAGGAGCCAAGGACTGCGTCTCTCGCGGTGTGCTGTCGGGAACCGGCGCAATCGCGGCTGGTCTCGGTAAATCGGCCTGCGGACGAACCACCGCTGGGCTCGTGAAATCAGCCACCGCAGGTCCAGAAACGTCACCACCCGCACGGATCACAGTAGGTTGCGGAGCCCGCGGCGGTACCGCCTCCTGCACCCGAACGTCGGCCGGTGGACGCGGAATCTCCGCAGCCGGAGCAAAGGACTGAGCCTCTCGCGGTGTGCTGTCGGGGATCGTGGGGACTGCGGCGGCTCCCGTTAGATCGGCCTCCGGACGCGGTATCTCCGCGGCGGGAGCCAAGAACTGCGTCTCTCGCGGTGTGCTGTCGGGAACCGGCGCAATCGCGGCTGGTCTCGGTAAATCGGCCTGCGGACGAACCACCGCTGGCCTCGCAATATCAGCCGCCACTGGCCCCGCAGCATCGCCACCCGCGCGGACCACGGTCGGTTGCGGTGTGTGCGGCGGGGGCCGCTGGATCACCGACGGTGGTGGCGCCATCAGTGGGTTTGATTTCGCCACAACGGGTGCCGACACTCGGGCTGATGCGCTGGACGTCTGCGGGCGCAACCGGACGGTGCGTTGGGACCACGGTGTCGGCGGATTCCGACCGGACCATGGCGTCGGCCCCGGCTTACGTGCGAGGGCAGGGGGCTGCTTCGGCACCGCTTCTGCGGCGCGAATATTGGCCAGGACCGGCGACTCGCGGTGGCCGGCATGCGGGGAGCCGTCGGACTGCATTTCCACGGATGCGATGGCGGCCTTCAAGTCGGTGACCGCCCGAGTGGCTTCGCTGATCAGGTGTTCCAAGCTCATGACCATCGCGCGCAGTTCGACAAGGTCGATCCGCGACCGCTGACTCATCGCGCTCTCCTGCTCGTCGATACCGCCGGTCAGTTGACGCCGGGTGTGCTGGCCTGTAGCCACATTCCGATCCCACAGAGACGCGGGCGGACAGCGGCACACTCAATTTTCACTCAGGTCGCATAACCTCCCGAGATTGGGAAGTCCGCATCTTGCCCAGCTCGACCGACTCGTGCTTGTCTGCGCGCATCGCCCCCGTCCAATCTGCCCGGGGTCTGCCGAACTTCCAAGGTCCGGTGCGGGGCTTCGTGACCGACTCGACATATGTGCGTGTTGCGTCGACGGACAAGCGGTCAGCGCGTTCGACCAGCAACGCCGTGGCCGGTTCGGACACCAAGCGACACGAATGGTTGCGAATCATTTTCCTGTGGTGGGGGTTTCGATGGGGTTCCGCCCTCTCACGGTCGGTCGGCGGAAAAAGGGTTGGGCGCGACAGCGTTCGGGCTGATACCGTGCGGGCAGACCGTGACACAACGCGAGGAGGTGAGACCCATGAACGCTGTATCCATATGGGTGCTCCCCTGCTTCTGCACGGTCGGCGATTGACGTAGGTGTCGCCGGGAGCGCCTCGACAAGGTAATCCCGAAAGGCAACAACCTATGCATTTCACTGCGGAGACATCGTCGAACGGTGTCGTCGAACGCGATTTCACGCTGGGTGAGGTCCCCGGCGTGCTCTTCTCGCCCGCATCGGGCGCCGATCCCGCACCCCTGGTGCTGATGGCGCACAGCGGCGGCCAGCACAAGCGAGCACCGGGAATCGTGGGCCGCGCACACCGCTTCGTCACCGACTGCGGTTTCCACGTCGCCGCCATCGACGCGCCCGGACACGGCGACCGACCCCGCACCGCGGCCGACGAGCAACACATCGCAGCCCTACGGCAGGCGCAGGCGGCGGGCGAGCCGCTCGGTCCGGTCGTCGTGGAGATCCACATCGACTTGGCGGCACGTGCCGTGCCGGAATGGCAAGCAACCCTGGACGCCCTGCAGAAACTGCCGCAGATCGGCGCCGAATCGCCGGTCGGCTTCTGGGGCATCATGCAGGGCACCGGGATCGGAGTGCCGCTGGCGGCGGCCGAACCCAGGATCACCGCCGCGGTCTTCGGTTGTCTCGGAGATGAATCCCTGACCGAGGCAGCGGGACAGATCACTGTCCCGCTCGAATTCCTGCTCCAGTGGGACGACGAGCACATCGACCGCCGCTCGGGTCTCGCATTGTTCGACGCCTTCGCCTCGAAGGAAAAGACGTTGCACGCCAACGCGGGCGGACACGGCGACCTCCCCAGATTCGAGGTCGACAGCGCAACCCGCTTCTTCGCCCGCCATCTCGGCCGAGCCGCCACGTCACCGGCCTGATGTAAGCGGTGTCGGCGTCCGGCGTCGAGCCGGACGCCGACACCGCTGTCGTGGATCGCTGTTCCGCCCCTCGTACACGACAGTGCACGAGGATCGCACCGGAATCGCCGATGTCCTCGTCCCCAGCAGGGTCCCAGCCGCGCTCTCGCCAAACGGCGTCATCGCCGAACAACGGACATCGCGTGTCGTTCAATGTCGCCCCCGGCATCGTGGACCCGTTCGGTCCACGACCTCAACCACCCCGCCACCTCTCGATCACAGCCGGAAACGCTGTTCAGCGATCAGGCACTGCACGGCGGATCTGGCGCGCCGCCTACGAACCGAAGTCGCCCTTCGGTTTTGCCGCGCTGCTCGGCACTCTCGACCCGAGAGTCGAGCGTCGATGGCTGTGAAGATGCATGCAGCAAGGAGTTGCGCACAGCACGAGGCCGCAGGTCACCCGGGTTGGTGATCGAGTAAGTGTGGAGGGGAGTGTCGACAGTGCCGGACTACCCACTGAACCCCGACGCTATCTGACCGACCTGCGGCTACTCACCCAACTGGTCGCCTCATCCTGGCCACGAACGCGGCATCTGCTGCCGCTGACCGAGTTCGCCGACGCTGTCGATGCAAACCTGGACCAGCACGGTCACGACAGTCACGACGCCGACCTCGAGGCGACCGGACGTCGACGGCAACCCTGGAAGCCCCTCGCCCCTGCCACTGGAGCATGTCTACTGAGCATTGCCGACCACATCGTGTCCGACTACGACTCAGCCGACGCCCGCGAGATCGTCAGGGAATTGTTGCCCTCGTCAATGCTGAAAACGAACCGCACCGGCTGGGCGCAGACATTCACAGCCGACCGCGACGAATGCTCACCAGGATTCGCCCGAACGATATCGCCCCTGGTGAAGCGATATTCACGCCAACCGAGAACGACGACCTACGCGCGCGCTGCGATACTGCGCACCACCCTCGCACCCAAGTACATTCCGCAATGGCTCTCCACCGACCGGTTTCACCGGCACTTCGGTCACTTCGACGGGATCTCGCACTACCAACTACGCCGGATCGCGACAATCCGGCTGTTCCAGATGGCATTCGGAGGATCGGCCGGCAACGCAGCGGACTACCTCGGATTCCCCACGCACGTCACAACACTCGGGACACTCGTCGTCTCAGACGCCAGCCCAGTCCAAACCTGGGCACACCGGCGCAACGACCCGGACGAATTCGACCGCGCAGTCGCGGCCTTGGCCACGGATCTCGAACAGAATCCGCGCATCGACTACCACAAGCGACGACTCGCCCTCCGCAACTGGAGCATCCCGCCAACCCGATGGGCCGAAATCATCGACCCACTCACCCACTCACGTCGAGTCAGACTGCGGCCCGACCACCATCGGACCTTCGCCTCCACCCTCGTCTGGGCCACAGTCACATCAGGCAACCGCCGCTACGCACCGATGGCCGCACAGACCAACGCGACACAGAACGCATGGGCGTTCCCCAGCAAACAAACGCCGAACCACCTGCGGATCATGAAAGCCCTCGACGAACTTACCCACGAACTCGTCGACGACATGTGACGACGAGCGAATGTGGCTCCGCTCATAATCCGCACGTGGGAGCGACTGTCACAGCTGACCTATACAGTGCGAGCAATCTACGACCAGCTGACCGGAAGGCATGATGACCCACACTCCCCGTCCGACGGTCGAAGCGATACTCGCCGTGCTTCCCGAACTCGCTCCCCACGCGCGCGACGCGGTCATATTCCATCCCAAGCGCGCGGAGCCGGACTGCCGGGATAGTTCTATCGGCGGACCACTGCTATGGCCGAGTGACGAACCGTGGCCCGAATGCTCCTTGCCCGACGTGAACAGCCCTGCTGGCGTGCCTGCCACGGCCATGGTGCCGGTCGCACAAATCTTCCGTCGCGACGCGCCGGGACAATGGTGGCCCGCTGGCATCGACCTCTTGCAGATCCTTTGGTGTCCCAATGAACACTGGGATCCTCCGGCCCCGCAGGCCGACATCAGCCCTGTGCTTGAGGTGCGATGGCGTCAGGCCGCTGACGTGATCAACCAATTGACGACTCCGCCGCCGCCTTCGCGGTATGAGGAGGACAGCTACCTGCCGCAGGCGTGCGCCATCACCGCCGAGCGCGTGACCGACTTCCCTTTCCGTGAGGAACTGCCCGCAGAGCTCCGTCCGCGGCTGGAGGAACTGGTCCGCGAGACCGGCGACGGCGGTGACGTCATCACCCGCCTCGCCGGCTGGAAACTCGGCGGCTGGCCAACCTGGCACCTGACGCAACCCACAGTCTTTCCCTGCGGTGACTGTGGCACGGCAATGACACTCCTGTTCACCGTGGCAAGCCACGACGAGACAGGGGTCGTCGTCGGCCGGTGGGGAGACTTGCGCATCTTCACCTGCCCCGCCGACTACCGTCACGCGTTCCAGGTAGACCTGCACTGACCTGCGGCTCATTACCCGCAGCACGACCCATCAGACAGGCTCTAGACGGAGTGGCCAACTATCGTCCGAAGCGGCCAACTATCGCTCGTTGCTACCCGACCAGACATCGATACCGCCGCCGACCACCAGTGACAGATACGTTGCAAAAGTGACAGGTATGGTGCTTCGTCACAACTGAACGCCCCACGCGTCGTCGTTCGATGTGGATGTCGGTGGGTATCGGTAGCGTCGGGTGCTGTGGAAACTGGGGAACATATCCAAGAGCTCGCGGACCGTATTGTGGCGCTGCGCGACGCCTACTACCAGGGCTCACCGCTGGTCGCGGACGCCGAGTACGACGCGATCGAGGACGAGCTACGCGGCCTGATCGAGGCGCACCCCGACCTGGCGCCCGAGGTGAATCCGCTGGAGCAGGTCGGCGCGCCCGCAGTGCTGCACGCCCCGATCCGGCACTCGCGTCCGATGCTCTCACTCGAGAAGGCGACCAAGCCCGAGCAGGTCGCGGCGTTCTTCAACCGCTTTCCCGGCCAGCCGGTGGTGGTGATGCCGAAGCTCGACGGTTTGTCCCTGGCCCTGGTCTTCGAGGACGGGCGGCTGGTGCGTGCCGTGACCCGGGGTGATGGCACCACCGGTGACGACGTGACCGTGCTGGTCCGCGCGTTGGTCGATGGTGTTCCTGAGCGGATCGACATGCGGGGGCGGGTGGAGGTGCGTGGCGAGGCGGTGATGCTGCGTTCGACCTTCCTCGCCTACAACACGGCGCATCCGGACAAGCCGCTGATCAATCCGCGCAACGCCGCGGCGGGCACGCTGCGGGCGAAGGACCCGGCTACGGTCTCCGAGCGGCGGTTGCAGTTCTTCGGCTTCGACTTGGATACCCCTGCCGGTGATGCTGCCGTCGATCTGGAGGAGGGGCTGCGGGCGCTCGGGATCGCGGGTGCGCAGATGCGACACTGCGCCGACGCCGAGCAGGCGCAGGCGGCGATCACCGCGATCGAGCAAGGTCGCAACGAGCTGGATTACGACCTCGACGGCGCGGTGCTGCGGCTGGCCGACCGCGATGCCTACGCGGCGGCCGGGACTCGGTCGAACTCCCCACGCGGCGCGCTGGCGTTCAAGTTCGCCGCCGAGGAGAAGACCACGTTGCTGGCCGAGGTGGTCTGGGACGTCGGCAAGACGGGCAAGATCGTCCCGGTCGCGTGGCTGGAGCCGGTGTTCGTGGGCGGCACGACGGTCACGAAGGCGACGCTGGCCAACCAAGAGGTGATCCGCGCCCGCGACATCAAGATCGGTGACACCGTGCTGGTGCGCCGCGCGGGCGACGTGATCCCGTTCGTGGCGGGCGTGCTCGACGCCTCCAAACGCACGGGCGAGGAGCGCGAGATCGTGCCGCCCACCGCCTGCCCCTCGTGCGAGCAGCCGGTGACCGAGCAAGGCAACAGCCGGGAGCTGTTCTGCACCAACGTCTCGTGCCCCGCGCAGACGGTGCGCAGGCTCATCCACTGGGCGTCGCGGGCGGCGGCCGATATCGACGCCATCGGGCAGGTGTGGATCGAACGCCTGGCCGAGGCGGGCATCCTGGAGCGCCCGTCGGACTTCTACACGCTGACAAAGGAGCGCCTGCTCGAGTTCGACCGCATCGGCGAGGTCTCGGCCGCGCGCATGATCGACTCGATCGATGCCAGCCGCCAAGTCGGCCTGCGCCGAGCGCTGATCGGCCTGGCGATCCCGATGGCCTCCGACGGCACCGCCGCTCGCCTGGCCCGAGCGGGATTCGGCTCCCTGGACGAGGTCGCCGACGCGGGCGAGGAACGGCTCGTGGCGGTGGAGGATATCGGACCGAAGGTCGCTGCCTCCCTGGTCGCGCACCTGGATCGCCTGCGTCCGGAACTGCAGCGGCTGCGAGAGGCAGGCGTCTGTCTGGACGTGCGCGAGGAGGACCTTCCCCCGGTCATTGCGGCCGGCGCGCCCCTGGAAGGCAAGACGGTGGTGATCACCGGCGCTATCAGCGACCCGCGCTCCGGCGAGAAGGTCGCCCGCCCTACGTTCCAACGCCTGTGTGAGCAGGCGGGCGCGACGTCGGCATCCTCGGTCTCGGCGAACACCGACCTGCTCATCACCGGTGCGGGAGTCGGTGAGAGCAAGCTGACCAAGGCGGAGAAGCTCGGCGTCGAGGTCGTCGACCAGGGCGAGATCTGGAACCTGCTGATCGCCGCCAAGGTCATCTAGACCTCGGCGCGCCCGGCCGGTCCTCCCCGACCGGAACATGCCGAAATAACTTGCCGCCACGTGGTCTCGACCGCGGACCGTTTCGGCCACAAGTCCTCACCGATCGCCATACAGCCGAATTATCGCGCGCCGAACTGGGCAATGAACTCGAGGTTCACGCACTCATCGGCAGAAGCCGACATTCGCCGACCGCGCGATAGGCGGCACTACCGCGCGTGCACAGGGCCGCCCATTCAGGTCGGTAGGTTGCGGCTTCGTATCGACCGACCGAAGGCTGCCAGCAGGTTGAGACATGACATCGGTTGTATTGCGATGTGGACACGATACCGCGGGACTGCCACATCAGCTCACGGCGTACAGCACACACTCGAACGGCCAAAGATCCAGTGATCACCTTTCATGCTTGGACACCTGTATAGGTTTGCTGACTCGAAAGGAACTGCGATATGAGCGCTTTGGGCACCCCACTCAAGAAGATCGTCGCTACTGGCGTGATAATCGGCGGGGCCGGCATGGCAACCATCGGCCAAGCTTCCGCCGCCCCCGATGAGGAATGGGACAACCTGGCCGCATGTGAGTCGGGCGGTAATTGGAATATCAACACCGGCAATGGGTTTCACGGTGGCCTACAGTTCTCGCCGGGCACATGGGCCGCGTATGGCGGTACCGCGTATGCGCCGACTGCCGACAAAGCCACCCGTGAACAGCAGATCCGGGTCGCCGAGCGGGTACTCGCCGCGCAGGGCTGGGGGCCCTGGGCGGGTTGTTCGGCGGCGCTCGGCCTTTTCCCGTGAGACAGCGGAACCGCCCAGCGGGTACGACCGACTCGACGTCTGGATCATTGTCTGTCAATAAGATTCACCGAACGCTTGCTGGCGCGTCGAGGCATCCGCAGCCAGCCGCACGGTATTCGGCTACCGGAGTGCGCCGCGAGGCGCTACGGGCGAAGGAGAACAGGCGACCGGATACCCGGGATCGTGAGGTATGCGAAATGCAAAGAGCCGAAACGATTTCGGATGTCCCCGTGCCATCACGGTATAGGTCACTGGAGAGCCCGGTGCCGGGATAGCCGACGCGCCGGGTTCGGCGGGAGGTCGTGCGGAAAAGGACCTGCAACCTGCAGGCACCTCGCTGCACGGCCCACCCAACTATTCTGCGCCGCACCGGGGCTCTACTCGAGCAGTGATATCAGAACGTGCTGAATGCCCCGCCGCGTGGCGGACCCTCGGCATTCGGCTTACCGGACGTTCGCATCGCGCGCCACCTCGCACCGGGCGCTTCAGCGGTCGGCCCGGTGCTGCTGGACGGTTAGGTTGAATACTCCCGGACCGCCGTCGTGTCGGTGCTCGCAGTGCGCGGCCGTTGCCGTCGACTCGAATACTGAACGGAGGCGCGAAGATATGCACCTGGATGCCGAGCCGATGCGGCACTGGCCTCTGCGGGTTCGCGATCTCCGGTCCGTGCTGATGACATTGCTGGTAGGCGTGACAGTTGTTGTGGTGCTGGTCTTTCCGTCGACCGCGTCGGCCACGCGACTCGAATTCGCCTGCGGGGCCCCGTTGCCCGCCGACGCGGTGGACGATATCGTGCGACTCTCGGATACGACGACTCTGGCCGGCACCTCGCTGCAGCGTCTCGAGCAGGCGGTGGAACAGCACCGACAGATCACCGAAATCCTTGTACTGCACCGAGATCGGCGCGGATTGCTCGCTATCGGGCTCGACGCCGTCGAACAGGCCGCCGTCATGCCGCTGCAACGTGCTCCGGCCGCCTTCGCCGACCCGGAGTTCGCGCATCGGATCAGCCTGGATTTGCTGCTGCGGTTCCTTCGTAACGTGCACGCCGAATTCACCGGGGGCGCAACCGAACCGCAGTGGACTCACTACTTCGCGCTGACCCGCGACTGCGGGTTATCGGCGCCCCGGGTGGCGATGGCGGGTTACAACGCACATCTCACCGTCGATCTGGCCAACGCGGTAGCCGCTGTGCACACCACCACGGCGAACGCACCCGACTACTTCCGGATCGTGGATGCCATCGCGAGCAAGGGACCACTCATCGTCGAGGCGACGAACACCAACTACGGCGGCGATCTCGAGCCGCTGTGGCGGTTCTATTTCCTGGGTGAGGGGCTCGACGCGGTGGTCGGCGCCGGGTTGGGATCGGGCGCACTGCTGCGCCTGGCCGACGCCGGGGCAAACGTGGTGATCTTCGCCAATGGTCTGGCCCTGCAGGACCCGGCGCTGGAAATGACCACCCGGACCGAGATCGATGTGCTGTGGCGCAGCGCCGACGCCGCCTTCGCAGTGCTGTCCGCCAACGGCGGGCTCTGAGGACCAAGCCAGAAGCCGACGCATACCTCCCCAGGGACCGCGCACACCGCGCCGAGAGTCGCGGACGTATCGGTACACGATCGAGTGACACGCCGATCGGTTGGCCAGCGCGGTCAACAGCGTGAACGCTGCTTCTCTGCACTTTGCAATTCGGCACTTGGTTGGTCATCGAGCAGGACGGTCACCGTTTCCCCTGGCGAAGAGTGTTGATTCCAAAGGTGATCGGCGATGTCGTCGGGTTCGTGGGCTCGGCCCGGCCCGACGGGGCCGACGATGGTGACGCGGGCGAAGTGGATCCCGTGCTCGGGCAGGGGCCGGACGAGGTGAATCTCCCGACCAGCGGGCACCGCCGGGTTCCGGGCCTGCGGCGCGAAGAGGTCGCACTGCTGGTGGGGGTGACATCTTGGTTACGCACTCCTTGAGCACCGATGTCGGCTCCGGCCGATGCAGTGCGGCGGCACGGAACTTCGCCACGATCAACCATCCTTCGTGGCACCCAAGTAATTTGGCAGTCCGGCACAGATATCGGCGGGCGCTCGGACGGAGCGCCCGCCGATATCTGTATCCGTGCTTATCGTTCGACCACCAATGCCGTACGGTTCAGAATCACCCATTCATCAGCGTTGTTCCCGATGCGGAAGGCGTCATAACCTTTGATGGCGGCGAATCTGCCCGGGTTCGCCAGCACCTTCCGTTGCTCTTCCAACGCTTGTTTCCGTGCGATCGCGGCCTCGGTCTGCTCGCCTCGCTTCAGGCGCTTCAACTCCTTGTGAATCGGCCGCAATGCCTTGTCCTGCTCCTTCAACAGCCGATTCAACAGCGTCGTTCGCGCGTCGGGTCGCAGCGCCATGTGTATCACCTCGCCGCCGGTGTCGTCGGCATAGCCTTTCGCCCGGTCCGCGATGGTTGTTGCATAGATTCCACTGCCGTTCGCCCCTGAGGATCCGAAGTATTCGCCGGATCTGAATTGGTCGGCATAGTCCCGGATCGGCACGCCACGGAACAGCTCCGTCCCGGGCGGGACGATATCGCGAATTCCGTCCGCCCCCACCAGAGTCGGTAGGCCGTCGAATCCCTGTCGACGGCAGATCTCCCGCAATATCGGATCTCCGGTGGTCTTGCCGCGAGGCGCGGAGTGCAGCTGGTGATAATCGAGTTCGTCGATGAGGTCGCGCCCCTTGGCGCGGGGAGTCGGTGCCGAGGTATCGCCTGCTGGCTGCCTCGACATTTCGGACTTCGACTGCCTAATGATGAGCGCGTTCTTCTCGTCACGATCTACTAAATCGTCAAGGCCCCGGCGTGCGGTTCCGGTGATTTCTCGGGATCCGTCGGCCGCCGCTTTGGTGCCTAGCCTGAGCGCCGAACTCAGCTGCCCGGTCGCCGTTTTCATCGCGTCGATCAGGACTCTGCTGATCATCCGATCTCACTGTCATGATGAGCAAGGATCCGATAGACCCTGCTGGTCGCCGATTGAACAGGCGGATCTTACTTTCGCCCACCGCCGTCGATATTCCCGAGAATGGGAATGCTGTGCGATGGAGTGGCGTCGCTGAACAGGCCGCTTCCCCAGGAGACAATGTGCGGGTGTATCTGAGAGGCCGGTCCGTGGTGAGCGGTGGTGGCGGTCGAACATCACCGGCGGTGGGAGATGATCGCGCTGTGGTGATCGGCGTCGGTCTGGTCAGTGGATCACGGCGTGTCTATTGAATTACCGCATGAGGTGGCGCTGTTCCTGAATTACCTGGGTGTCCCGTATCCGGACATCGATGAGGATCAGGTGCGTGAATTGGCCGGTCAGGTGCGAAATTTCGCCACGAACGTGCGCGATACGCACGAGTCGGCCACCGGCGCGATCCAGGATATGGGCTCGGTCTATTCGGGACATTCCTACGAGCAACTGGTCGCGACGTGGGCACGGATGAGCGCATCGCATATGGCGGATCTGGACCGGGCGTGCCATGTGGTGGCGAAGGTCCTGGACGCCACGGCGGAGGTGATCACCGTGGTGAAGGTCGCTGTGCTCGCCGGATTGGCCGGGCTGGCGGCGAGTTACATGGCACTCATGGCGGCCACCGTGCCCACCGTGGGTTTATCGGCCGCGCTTACCGCAGCTATCCGGGCGGCCGCGACCAAGCTGGTCACCGCGATGGAGCAGATGGTGATCGGTTATATCGCCGCTGAGGTGATCGGCAAGGCTATCAAACCGCTCGAGCACACCATCGAGCGCATGATCAACGGCGTCGTCTACCACGCCGCGAGTCAGCTACTGGATGTGCCGCCCGGCGGCTCGTCGACACTACCGCTGCACATAGAGCCCGATGAGGTGCTGGCTTACGCCAAGGTGCTCGATGATCACGCCGATGACCTGCTACGGCACGCGGTGACCTTCGCCGATAACGTTGCCGCACTGGATTTCAGCACATCCAACGGGAGCAATGATCTGCTCGGCCCCGGCACGAACGCCATCGGTAGTGCGTCGAGCAGATCATCGGATCCCGACGCCGGCCGTGAACTGTCTTCCACGCCAACGACTCCCGCCGAGTCGGCGCGTGAAGGCAGCGGGCCGACGCCGACGCGAGCCACTCCGGGCGGTGCCGGCAGTGCCGATTCCCGAACCACTCTGGGCGGTGGCGATTCCCAGGTACCGGCGACATCCGAGGACAGCAGTACCAGCATCGCACCGGAGCCAGCGGCTGCCCCTGCGGCCGGTCCAGCTGCGTCCATCGCGCAGGAGCGCACCGATACCGGCGCAGTGAACTCGGCCGGTCCCGTGTTCGACCGCGCGGCACCAGCACCTTCACACGCAGATAGCCGTTCCCTCCCGACGCCCGCCGACGCGCCACATAATTGGCGCGAGACAATCCCGCAGCTGTCGGAGGCCTCATCACATTCTGTGGAAAACGTTGCGCAGCACAACCGCTTCGTCGAACATCCACCTGCCGAGTCGAGCGCCGACGTACCCGGATACGTTCGGTCTCCTGGACTTGGCTCCGTCGAGGACAGTTTCGCGAACACGACCGATAGCCAGTCCGGCGCTTCGCCCGCGCAGAGTTCGCGGCAGGGTAATCCGTCGTCGACTCCATGGCAGCGTTCCGGGCTGTCGGGCAAACGAGCAAAGGGTGCCGCGAAGTCGGCTGCGAGCAGCCGCGGCAAACAGCGCGCCACCGATCCGGCAACCGGTAGACCGATAAGGACCCCGTGGTCGAAGAAGCCCGAGCCCACTCCGGTCGCCGATCCCACGGTGTTCGCGCCCAACACCGCGCGCGCGGCGCCTGCGCCCCCAGCCGATACCTCCGTGGCCGCAGCGGAGCCACAGAACAACGCTGCCGATCGCCCCGCTTTGCCACCGATCTGAGCGCACCGCGGTGGCGTGGCTTGTAGCTGCTGGACGGTTCGGCGCGATGAGCCCTCCACACAGGGTGGTGTGCGTAGGGGCTGCGGCGGCTGGTTTATTGATCGACCGGATCGCTAGGTCGAGGATGAGCCGTGGAGCTGCGCCAATTGCGCTACTTCGTGACCATGGCCGAGGAGTTGCATTTCGGGCGGGCGGCCGAGCGGCTGCATATCGCGCAACCGGCGGTGAGTCCCTCTTCGCTGGCCAGGAACACGTTCCTTCCCATACGCGGGAAACGGTGATTCATCGTTTCTACTCGGAGGGTGTCTTGTAATTCCGGAAAGTCCGCGCAGCGGACCGTTGACAACAAACCAGGGGATAAACGGAACAAATCGGACGAAAACATCGACAATGGTGCGGGGTGGCCGGCACGGCGGCGTCTTGTGGTGCAGCGGCTGTGGGCGTGGCGGGCCGCCAGTGAGGCTGCCGCGGTCATGGGATTAGTGATTCTGGCGACCGGGGCGGCTGCCGCGGAGCCGCCGACCTCTGGTCCGGAACTCGGCCCGCCGGGCGGATACCAAGCACCCGCTGAGAACACTGGTCTACCCGCCCGGCCGGTCATCGACCGGATCGAGCCGATCACCGACCGGTGGCTGCGGGTGTTCGTGCGGTCACCGGCGATGAACCGGGTCGTGCAGGTGCAGGTGCTGCTACCCGTCGACCGCAGCCGGCCCCGACCCGCCCTATACCTTCTCGACGGGCGCGGTGCCCCCGAGAGCGCCAGCAGTTGGACCGAGCACGGGCATGCCGTGGATTTCTTCGCCGACAAGAACGTCAACGTCGTGCTGACCACCGGGGGACCGGCCAACCTCTACACCGACTGGCAACACCGCGACCCCGTCCTGGGCACAAACAAATGGGAAACCTTCCTCACCCGCGAACTGCCCCCACTGATCGACGCTCGGTTCGAGGGCAACGGACGCAACGCCATCGAGGGCGTGTCGATGGGCGGCGAAGCCGCGATGATGCTCACCGTGCGCAACCCGGGCCTGTACCGGGCGGTGGTGGCCCACAGCGGCTGCTACACCCTCGCATCCGGGGCCGGCCAAGCCCAGGCCCGCGCGATCGTAAAGACCTACGGCGGCGACCCGGACAACATGTTCGGCCCACCCAATGATCCCGACTGGCTCGCCCACGACGTCATGACCCACGCGGCAGCATTGCGCGGCACCGCGATCTACCTGTCCAGCGGCAGCGGCGTCCCCGGCGAACACGACGTACCCGGGCAAGTCGACCTGCCCGATGCCATCACTGTCGGCGGCCCCCTCGAGGCTGGGGCCTACGCCTGTGCTGTGGCCCTCGCCGACCGGCTCACTCGACTCGAGATCCCGGCGACGGTGAACCTGCGGCCCACCGGCACCCACTCCTGGCCCTACTGGGCCGACGAACTGGCCCGGTCCTGGCCCACCATCGCCCACGCAGTCGGCAACTGACACGAAGACCTGCCGACGGCCCCGGGCGTGCACGAAGCGTCCAGCCGTAAAAGAAGAAGCGATTCGAAAGACGAGGATCTCCCGACTACCACCTGGACCACGGACACGTGTACGTCGGCGAGGCATCCAACGACCTGAACGCTCACGCCGGCCATGCCTATCTGAATGCGTTGAGTCTTGGCGGCGGACGCCTGGGCTGCGTCGTGCGGAGGTCGCCGAACTCGCCGGGGTCACATCTCGGTTACACACTCCTTAGACGATCGGTCGAACAGAGACGATTCTCTAAAACAGAGAATCGATCCGCCACTGTGTAGTCCACTCGGTCTACCTCCGCTGATCGCACGCCGTGACCTTCTTGGACATGGAATATTTGCCTGGTGGCGAACAGGCGAACACGAAGGGCAAGACGGTTGGGGATCGAGCAGATTGGGCAGCCGACGAACCCTGGCATCAACTTTCCGACGCCGGACCTGACAGGTCTACCGCCGGAGACCGGCCAGGTGATCCAATCGTTGCAGCAGCAGCCGATGGTCATCGTCGCGGGCATGGTAGGTATCACCGCGATGACCGAGGAGGAGCGGCGATCACTGCTGTGTGAGGTTGACGTACAGGACGCTCTCGTCAGGGTGGCGGAGATCCAAGCCCAATGGGACATCGCGTCCACGACACACTGGAACATCAAGCCGCTGCAGTTGGACCTGCTGGTGTCGCCGACCGCGGACTGGGTACCCGCAGTTTGGGCGGAGGTGAACCGCGGCAACGTCTTCACTTCCCCGCAGGTGACCATCCAGTTGATGCGCGAGCTAATGGAGACTGACTCGACGTCGTCGAGACCGCTGAGCGCGGACGAGTTGGTGCACCTGCTGCTCTCCATCGCCACCGAACAGCAGACGCACACCGAGTTCGGGTCCGATGTGCCAACCAACTCCGAGTTCGCAAAGCTCGACGCGAAGTTGCAGGCGATGGCACCTGACGAGTTATACGCGGCAGCGCACCAGTTCCTTCACGACCAAACAGCTGGTGTGCTGTTCAACGCACCCCGCAAGATCGAGTGTCTCAATGCTGACGTCCTGGACTTCTGGTACTCGCCGTGGGCCGATCGAGCGGCCGACACGCTTGGCGACACACCCGCCGATACCTTCAAGTCGGCGACCGGGATCGCGTTCGACGACTTCCTCCGAGCTGGCGTTACAGTTGCGGAAGCAGTGGCCTCGGGCCAGACCATCGTCCGTTTCGACGACCTCGCCGATGACGGCCAGGTGCGGGACTTCATCACCGAGAACATGTCGCTGGATCTCGCGCGCTACCGCGAGCAACTCGCGGCCGACCGTGAACGAGGCGACGTCAAGCTCCAGCGGTACACGTTCACCCGGTACCCGTTCCTCGACCTCGGAGACGGAAAGCTCCTGATCCTGCGCGCTCAATGGGTAACCGAGCGGTTCTTCGGTGATCCCGCGCAGCTCGACGTTGTGGCGGCGTTCGCGGCCCGCGGCGACAAGACGAGCGCGAAGCGTTTCGGCGAGGGGATCAAGTACCAGTTCGAGGACGTCGTGGGCGGCGTCCTCACACGCATCGCGGCGCGCAGCCAGCGGATCGACACCCTCGTCCCCGAAGCCGACATGGAGCGCGAGTGGATGGAGAAGAAAGGGCAGAAGCCTTCGGTGTGCGACTGGGCGCTGCGCGCCGGACTGATCGACATCCTGGTGGAGGCGACGCATCATCCGGTGAACGCCGCGCTGGCGCAAGGCCTTGCAGACGGAGAGACCTACAGCGCAGACACGGACAAGATCCTGACCGACCGCAAGTTCAAGCAACTAGCCTCGGTCATGGGCCTCGTGCGCCGGCTGGGATGGTCTGGGCAACCACAACCGGATGCGATCTTCATTCCCATCGTCGTCGTGCCAAACTCGGGTACGCCCAGCTCGATGCTGTCCGAACTCGACAATGGAAACCGCGCCATGCCGATCTTCACCGAGTTCCAAGGCCATGTCGCACGCCCTGCTGTTCTGCAGCTTCAGGACCTCCAGCTACTGGAAGGGATCGGTGACCACCTCCCGGTCGACGTAGTGCAGTTCCTGTACGCCTGGCGCAAGTTCCCGGTGCCGCTGTCCCTGCAGGAGTTCCTGGAGATGAACAACGACAAGCCCCGTCCCCTGTCGAAGCACATAGTCGAAGCCGCGGCGCGCCTCGATCAGCAGCTTCGCACCGGGGGCTAGGGGCAATGGCCTCTCCCCGATTTGGCGACCTAGAGTGGGTGGAGCGGATCGCCGCACTCTCGGCGCGGACCCGTCGGAACTGCTGAACAGGAATGACCGCTGAGCGAGAAATCGAAGCTGACTGACATATTCGAGCATGGGATCACCGTGGAAGCCGATCAAGTTCCTCCTCCGGGGCTTGCACGGCTCGCAACCACAAGCCTGCCGATCTACTCGGGATTCAGCGTCACGGCCGTCGATTCCAGCGGCCGTTCGTTGAACGACCTCGCAGTGCACGTCTTGGACTGCAAGAAGCAACACTGGGTGGGGCACTACCACGAAGAGGCCGACGTCGGTTACTGCTTGCGCAGTGCCCTCTACCGGCTTGATCGAATCGTCGGTTTCTACGTGGAGAAGTGCAAGCTATTCGAGCAGAAACACCAGAACGCGATTCGCGGCAATACCGGCGACGCGCGGGTCTATTTCGAGGTTGACGCGCTGCTCAGCGACGTTCGCAGAGTGTACGAGGCGATATCGAAGCTCCTCTGGAAGCACTACGCACCAAAGAGCCAGAGTGGCAGCAGGTGGCGTTCGGTGAAGGGCGCGGTCGGCTCCACGGGCATAATTCCCGAACCGTTCGGGGAAGTGCTGCGCACCAGTTGGAAGACTGTCGGGGTTTCGGCAAACGAATATCGCGATTGTCTGATGCACTATGTGCCGCTGACCGATGGCGCAGCCACGTTGTGGATGGACCGCTATGGGCGGCGTTGGGGCGCGACTGTCCGGCTGCCCGCGCAGCCAGAGAAACGCAGTCGCAAGGGCTACGACTTGGAGAATGGCCCGGACGCTCTCGCGTACTGCCACAGTCTTGTCATTGAGCTTGTCACGCTTGGCGAACAACTCGCCGCGCAAGACCGGATCGCTGAGTACCTCGCGAATCCGCCGACCGAGCGACCGAGCTAGCGGATTCTCCCTACGGTTTCAGTAATCCGAGAGAGTCCCATTACGCTTTTGCGGGCTTGTACAGCCTTTCGCGATCGGGAACAGAAAAATCCTTCTGACTTACATGGCATTTGCACCAACGTGCGCGAATTTGAGCGTTGGCGCCAAGTGGCCTCAGGATCAAAATCCGGTCAGCCCGACCAGAATATAGGGCAGCGACCAGTACCCGAACCGTTCGTCCCTGCCGCAACTGTTCACGTAAGCGTCCAGCGTAAACAACGTCTGGCGATTCCGCGCATGCGTCGCAGAATCGCAGATACCCCCGATCTCCAGCAAACGCCGGTTTCTCCGGTCCCAAGCGTTGAACCAGAGGCAGTCCGGCGGTGCTGGCTGGGCCCTGACGGTGGTCAACTGGACAGACCTGGACGGGTTCAGCCAGTTCGCGCTCTTGAATTGGCGTCAGTCCATAACCAGCTAGCCGAGTGTCCGCAGCTTCTGCCGTAGGGAGTGCAGAGGTGGTACTACTCGCCAGGGTCACATCTCAGTTACACATTCCTCCTGTGTCAGTGTTCGACGTCGTCGTTGCGCGATTTGACTGGGCCCGCGTGTAGCTCGATCGGGTTTCGGTCCACGTTCCTACCGTGCCGCCGCTCGGCGGTCGCGCCACGCATGGTTCAGGTCCGGCATACGATGCGGCGGTGACCGAACGCGACCCCAATACTGTGAACATCAACATCTTTGGAGCTACCGTTCCCGATGGAAGCTCGAAGGTTCCTGCTCAACGGAGGTCGGAAAGCGGCGACCAGCCAGCTGTTCAATCCGCTGACGTAGGCGGCGCACTTCTGATCGAGGCGGATTTCGGGGCCTTCCCGAATCTTCGCCAGGTCGCATCGACGCAGCACAAGGTTCGAACGCTACTGCTGTCGCTCGTTGACTACGAGGTGTCCAGGCTGTCGGAGTGGCGGCCAGAACCCGACGAAGGTGCCGTGGCGCAGCTGATTCCGATCATCGATGAGGCTGCAGAAGAGGAATCCGAGCTCGGCGATATGGTACGGGAAGTGATGCACCTGTCCCACCCTTCGGAAGGTGTTGCGTTTCTGGTCGCGGGACTTGCAGCCCGAGCTCCAATGCGCGCAGACACCCTCCTGTCGGTGTCTAGTGCCGCGTCAAGCAACGTTGGGTAAGTAATCCGGACGTCGGATCTTGGAGCCGACAGCGAAGTCACGGACCGGTCCGGCGTGTTGGTTGCGCCAGCGGATGTAGTCACCGATCGCGGTGTCCTGCTCGTGATGGCTGCGGTGGTCGGTGCCGTTGAGCGCGAAGTAGCGCAGGGCGGCGAACTCGCACTCGATGCGGTTCAGCCATGACGAATACGTCGGCAGGAACACCAAATCGACCTGGTTGCCCGCGCACCACGCCCGCACTTCGGCCCGCTTGTGGACCGAGTAGTTGTCGCAGATCAAGTACAGTTTCTGCTCTGGCCAGCGGGCCCGTAGTGATTTCAGGAACGCCAGGAACTCCGTCCACCGCTTCCGGTCCCGGATCCGGTAATACAACTGGCCGGTCCCCAGGTCCAGGGCACCGAACATGTGCCGGACGCCTTGGGTGCGGTTGTAGGTCGCCCGCAAACGTTTGGGCCTGGCAACACTGAACCAGCCACGGCCGCCGCGGGGTTGCAGATTCAACGGCCCGAACTCGTCGACGCAGACCACGCGGCCGTCGTCGGGCGGGTTGTCGTAGAGATCGAGGACGCGGTTCATCTTGGCGATGAAGTCGGGATCGTTGCTGGCTTTCCATGTTTTCGTGGCCTGCCACGACACTCCGCTGGTGGTGAGGATCTTGCGTATTGTCTCTCGGCTGATGTCGGCGATCTTGTTGACGCGCAGTACTTCTGCCAGTTTCGACAGACTCCACACGCTGAACGGCCAGCCCAGGTCACGGGGGCAGCACCGGGCGATCTGACAGATCCGATCACGTATCGCTTGATCGGTCTTCGCCGGTCTGCCCCCGTTCCATTTTGGACACCGTTGGCGAATTCCGGCGTGTCGTCAGGCGGCTGGTCTGAGGGCGGTGAAGTGTGATGTTCGGGTTGGAGCGAAAGATGTTGTCTCCCACCAGGTATTGAGACGGTTGAGGTTGAGGCCCGCAGCGGTGAGTAGGTGTTGGAGGCTGGTTTTGGCGAGGCCGCGGTAGCGGGAGCGGCGCAGGCCGCAGGCTCGGATGCCTTGGGCGATGGTGCCTTCGACGCCCGCGCGGTGCTGGTAGCGCTGTTGCCACTGTTCGGTCTGTTGCTCGGTGCGAGCGAGTTGGAGGGCCTGATGCTGGGCACGATGGCGAACAGTGAGCCGCCGACCTGAGCTGGAGCGGGTGCATTGTTCGCGGACAGGACAGCGTTGACACTCTGCGGTGGGGAATCGAACCCTGATGACGGGGATCCCGTCCTGAGACCGGTCGGCTTTCCAAGATCTGGAAGTGGCGCCTTGTGGGCAGGTCGCCTGCTCGTTGTCCCAGTCGATGGTGAAATCGGACAGGGTGTAGCCGCGGTCGGCGGTGGCTTGCCAGCCGGTGGCCGATTTCGCCGGGCCCAGCAACTCGATCCCATGTTCCTGCCGTGCGGCGATGAGCAGGTCCGCATCGACATAGCCGGCATCGACCAAATGCACCTCAGGAAGCAGATCCCGCTCTGCCAGACCGGCGTGGATCGCCGCGGTCATCACCATGTCCGGGACCGGCGCCGGTGTGGTGGCGACCTGAGTGATGAGGTGAGGCGCATCGGGCTCGCAGGTTTCGGTGAGATGGACCTTGTAACCGTTCCAGGAGGTGTCGCGTTTGGTGCCTGTGCGGGCTTGCTCGTCATACGGTGAGCAGTAGCGAATCGCTGCAGGGGGCAAGTCTTTTCTGTCTCGCCACGCCACTGCTCCGTCGCTGACCTGATACTGCTGAATCCAGATCCGGCGCAGCAACTCCACCGCCGGAAGCTGCCGCAGCCATGCGGGTGCGTCCGCAGCGGTAACGGCCGATAGCACGGTCATTCCGTCGGAACCGATCTGGTTCGCATGGGCGGCCCGCGCCGCCCAGCGACTCGGGAACCGAGTGTCTTCGGATCGAGCACTGTATCGGTCGAACCATTCGGGTTCGGCGATGCCGACCAGCCAGTCTGGTGCCGCAGCGGCGAGCGCGTTGAGCGCCGCCCGCAGTGTCTCGGTGACGAACTGCAGCCGGTTGAGGTCGCGCACCGCCGCGAGAACATGAGTGGAATCGGTCCGTTGCCGGCCACCGGGCTTCAGCAACCCGGCCCGCCGTGTCGCCTCCAGCACCGCGTCGAGCACACGCTGCTCCAGTCCGCCGGTGATCAGCCGGGAACGGAACTCGCTGAGCACCGAGTAGTCGAAACCGGGATCGGTCAACTCCATCCCGAGCGCGTATTTCCAGTCGATCCGGGCCCGGACCGCGTGTGCTGCTTGACGATCGGTGAGTCCTTCGGCGAACTGCAACACCGACACCAACGCCAGCAACGCAGGCGAGATCGCGGGCTGACCGCGCCGGGAAAACATCTCCGCGAACTCGGCATCAGAGAAGACCGGCCCCAGAACATCCCGCACCCGCATCGCCAAGCATCCTTCCGGGAACACCGCCTGCGCGACTCGGACCGTTTCCACCGGAACCACGTCGCACCTGCGCGGACGCAACGACACCACAACCTCCATCAACACCACGGCCGAAACCCCGATGCCGATCATGCCGAACTACCACCGCCCCAACCGAATTCGCCAACGGTGTCCATTTTGGGTCCAGTGCGTCGAACCCCTTCTCGTTGAAGTCGTGGATCACTTGCCGCACATACGATTCCGACACCTGCATCAGCTTCGCGATCAACCCGACCGGTTGATGCTGGGCCGAGGCCATCACCACCACTGCCCGACGCATCCGCACCGGGACCTTGCTACGCCGCGCGATCTGCGCCAGCTTGCGGCCTTCCTCCGGGGTCACCGCTCTGACGAACACATCCGGCTTCCGAGCCACCGGCACCACCTCCACCAGGCAGCATCATCGCTCAACCGGACCCGAGCAACCCGCCACCCCGAATGGATTCCCGCATAAACCTTCCTGGACGCGGCACTAGCAGCGTGACGGTCAATCCATGGCAAGAAGTTGTACAGGCAGCCGTGCAACCTGCCCTCTGGACAGCCGGGGGCACTGCCGCTGCCGGAGGGGCTCTCGGAGCAGTCCGAAAGGCATTCCGTCACATGCCGCAGATCATTACAAACATAGTCGAACTGACCTCCGTACGCTCGATGCGAGAAGTTCGGTTGGCGGAGCTGGAAGCTGAAGCGACCAGGCTGCAGAACGAGAGTCTGCTCGACATCCTCCACACGGCCAATGAAGTCGCTGTGGCGGCAAAGGTGCGGGACGCCATCTTGGCGATGTCGCTGGAGGACGTTCTCCGGCTGGACATTCGGCCAATCACCGATCAGGAAGCGAATGATCGTCGGCGCCGTGTCCTGCGCCTGGTGCGGACTGACGAGGATCCACAGGAGTAGTCGTTGGGGACTGTTGGTCGGAACAGCAGCCACCGAAAGTAGCCGCCGTTGGTGTAGATGCTGGTGACGCCGTCGTGTCCCGGGTCGATGGCGGCACCGCCGCTGGAGTGGAGCTCGAGGTGTAGGGCATTCTTGAAAAGAACTGGCTTGGTACGGCGTGGATTGCTATGTTGTTCTACTGCCCCAAAGGTGCAGGGTGCCGGTTCTGAGGCACTCGAAACGTAGGGGTTGCTGGTGATGAGAAACTCTCCGATCGTCCTTGAGGCAGACACAGTCGATTCGTTGCGAAACTTCGCGGTAGAAGCACTTGATTTTCTGCAAAGAAAATACTCAACCCCGAAATTCCATCGACCGAGATATCCGAACGTTCCTGAGGTGTGGCATCGAGATGTAATGGATTCGGAAAGGTTGCGACGTGCCCCCAAGGGGCCAGTATGGAGTGTGGTGTACGACTTTCCAGTCTGGCCAGACTGGGAGGCAATTGCAGGACTCGAATCGTATTCGAGAGCTTCGCGCGCGGTACAACACAGCAGAGAATTTGAACGGAGAGTTCAAATTGCCTTCAAGGGGGTTTATGAACAGTATAGTATCGGCGGAATAGATCAAACCTCTGGGCTGGATCTTATGCTACAGAATGATCTGCTAGGCTCGTTGATATATTCAACGAGCAGCTTCGAATTCAAAGAGTCCGAATTTCGTTCCGCGTGTGATTGGATAGCCGAGGCGTTGTCCAATGTGCGAGTTGCCAAAGAGATCCTGACCCCGCTCAGAAACGTGCAGTCGAGTTGTGACCTGACACTATCACCTAACTGTTCAATTAGAAGACTTACTGACAGTGAGATATCGACAGGGATTGGTTTCGGAACCCTGCCGGTGCAGCACACTCCCACTCGATCGACACATCTTCTTCATGAGTATCAAATGGCGATAGTGCAATCGTATGAAACTTTTGTAGACATTTCCGCTGATCAAGAAGAATTTGATCGTCAGCTTATGCAAGCATTTGAGGTTCCGACGGATGAGCTTTCGAACACAGTTGTCGCGGCGATAAATATACTATGCGGTCGAGGGATATGCACCAGGGGTGAAGCGTGGACATCAGTGAAGACGTCGGCATCTGCCATCATATTGCGTGAACGATCTGAATACCCGAGCGTCCGCCGAGCATGGAGTACGCCCAATTGCGACTTGGATGACTTAATCTCGGGAGGTCTGTCGGATTTCGTTACAAACCTCCGAGATGGAACGGTCAGAAAACACTTAGGGGTTGCGGTAGACCGGATTACAACAGCTGTGAATCGGATATCAGACGAAGAGGCAGTCGTAGATCTCGCCATAGCCGCCGAATCTCTCTTTGGCACTAAAGATCCTGGAGAAACAACCTTCAAAACATCCCTGAATGCGGCAATATTCCTAGGCTGCGAAGAAGTTTCAAGATCATATTTACGAAAATTCTTTCGCGCTGTGTACTCGACGCGAAGCAGGATTGTGCACGGGCAGAGGCGATCCCCGAAAGAGGGGGAGCTGGAGGGTTTGCGGGAAGAGTTAACTATTTGGATGAAGACCGCAATCCTGAAGGCGGCCGATGAGCTGGCTAGCGATTCGGACGCTGTCAACTGGGAAAAGCGATTGGATAAGCTGCTCGACTCGGCATCGTAAGAGTTTGGCAGGCCCTCGGAGGGGCGCGGCAGCGTTTCGGAACAGTTGCCCATGATTTGGTTCACTTGATTTAACTCCGCGGCGAGGTGTGTGCGTCGGCAGCTGTGGTAGTTCGGTCCTTCATCTTGAGGCGGCATAGAGAGTGCAGAGCTGGCGCAACTGACCGGGGTGAGATGTCGGTTACACATTCCTCAAATGCCCGCATACGGGAGGGAGACGATGTCACCTCTCCCTACAGCAGCCCCTTCCAATTCCTGAGGAGTGTTGACTTACGCGGCGGGAGGCGCCTCGCAGCTGTATGGATCGATGTCGGCGGCCTCGTGTCGACCGAGTTCGATCAGTATGGTTTGCAGCGCCAGAAAATTCGTGTCCGAGCGGGTAGTACCCGATGCGCGTGGTGCGTCCATCGCCGCCTCGGCCGCGTGGTGGCGTTCCCATGGTTCGCCGCGGTCTTGGAGCAGCAATAAGATTTTGGTGCTGCAGTGTGTGGCTTTGTACCTGGAGTGCATCTCGAACCACTGCTGTGCTGATCCCATGATGTTTCGCAACCGCCTCAGCCCAGTCGACGACCTCAACACCGCGCTCCGCACCGTCGCCGAGTTCAACCGCGTCATACTCGCCGCTGACACCAAAGCGGGACTGTTGCTGACCGCCAACGGATTCGCACTGACGGGGCTGGTCACCACCAACCGCACATCCATGAGCACCGCTCTGGTCGTGATGGCGATCGGACTGGCAGTGAGCCTGATCGTGTGCATGGGCTACCTCGCCGCGACGCTGCGGCCGCGGCTCGGTAGCGCCGGCCCCGGGAACTGGTTCTGCTTTCCCAGCTTCCCTACTGATGTGAGCGGTCGGCCGAAGGCTCCGACGCTGGCCGATCAGGCGTGGCAGCAGGCTGGCACTCTCGCCGAGATCGCCCAGCACAAGTACCGCCGCTTCGGTGTGGCACTGCGCTGGACGGCGATCAGCCTCGTCGTCTTTCTGGCCTGGTTCACCGCGGCACTACTCAGCGCACCTGCCTGACTAGCGGTCCTTCGAACTGCGTGGTCCAGTGCTGGACCGGGGACACGCAGGGCAGGGTATCGGCCACGCACGAATTGCTGTTCCACGACAGAAATCCCAGCACGAGCAGCACACCCGCGATCGGTCGGGCATGCTTGCCGGCCGATCCGAGTAGTCGCAGGACAGCGGCCAAAGCCGCCTGCAGCCAATCGACCAGCACGAGCACACTCTCACCGTAGCCGTGCACGAAGGACCCTGGTACGCGCCCAGCCCTCACCAGAGCCTTGGTAACCACCCATTCCGGCGCCAGCAACACCGCTGGAACAGGAGCCGTGAGACGTTCTTCGTGCCCAGCCAGTTTGCCGCTCACCCAGGGCACCGCCTTGCCCACAGCGAGGGTCAGCACGGCGAACACCACCCCCACGATAATCAAGAATTCGACAGTCTCGGCCCACCTCGCCGCGAATCCCAGGTCGAGCAGAAGCTTGTCGAACTGCCTGATCAGTCCGCCGCCGAAAGGAATCTCGGTCAACGGGTTCATCGTGATAGCGGGGTTAGTCATCGTCATCGTCATCGTCGTCGGACCGGTCGAGCACCTCGGCATTCTGCACGAGCGCCGCCATCGGCGACACGACGAGCTCGGGCTTCGGCGGTGCCACTGAACCAGTCCCTACCGACGCCGGATTCACCTGGTCGGCGAATGCCGCGGATACGTGCGCCAGGATGTCCTCGGCATCACGTTTATTGACCAGGTTCTGGTTGAGCAGCGCCTTCACCATGGCATATGCGGCATCGAAATCCATTTGCTTATGTTGCATCATCAGTCCGATGACCTCGTTGACATCGCTGCGGTTGGATGCCAGCCGGTACGCGAGAGGACTGAGGTCACCGCGCTGAATTGCCTCCGCATAGAAGCTCATTCGCTGTTGCTCCAGCTCGAGGCTGCGCTGCTGGGCGAACTTCGTGAGCTCATAGCTCTGGTGGGACGTCTGCAGCTGCAGCCCATGCTGGGATTCGTTCTCACTCGACTGCAGTTGCGCAGTGTGCATGCGGGCACCGTGTTCGGCTTCACGACGTTGAGCCTTCCGCTGATCGAAGGTGGCCTCTTGGAGATACGCGTGCGTGCTGGCTTCGGGAGACAGCTTCACCGAGCAGCTCAATAGCGATATGCCGCAATCCAACACGATTGGCTTATCGAAGTGATCATTGATCTCACGCTCTGCTATCGCGAAGTGCTCGACCTGGTATTCGCGGCTCAGTCGGCGTAGTTGCCGTTCGAGGTAGGGCCGATACACCTGTTCACCGGTGGCCGGCCGGTCTTTGACCGCCTTCTCGGGATCGGCTACCCGCCAGGTCACATCGACTTCGGCTGTGAAGGTGAATACGCCCTCAGCTGTTGGCAGATCGAATCTGCATGAGTTGTGGTGGACGGCGACGTCCACCCAGTACACGCCCGTTGGCGGCCGGAAGAATATCTCCCCTGCCGATGGTCGGCGCGTCAGCAGCGTCAGGCTCCCTGTCCGGTCTACCGATACGGCCGCATGCCCGTCTGTCGGAGGGCGGAAGGCGCGCCATGCGGACCTCTGCACTTCCGCATATTGGATGAGTTGCCGTGTCCGGTCGATTGTCATGTCAAACCCCCTGTTTCGCGTCGAGCATTGTCAGCAGTTCGTCGACGGCCGCCCTCGGGCCGCCGTCCTCGCCAGCCCATTCACGGAGGTGAAACGGCACCATTCCGTCGTTCTGATCTACCGTTTCCAGGTCGACGAGCAGTCGTCCCAGCGGCCCGCGGAACTGCGGGTCGCGTTCGGCGATTTGAACCCATCGCTTGATTTCGGCGTAGGCGGCGGGCGGGAAGTACGGCGCTTGCATGAGGCGGGCGAAGAGCACGACGATGTGATCGCGGTGCTCGTCGGATTGGTCGGCCAGCCAGACCAGCCTCGGCCACGGCTCAACACCGCCGACTGTCTCGGCTACCAGATCGAAACTCAGTTGCAGGGTGCACAAGAATCCGGTGTAGCGCACGCCCCTCCGTCGCGACACGGTCCACCTCCGCAGATCACGCAACACACGGACATCCAGCTCACGGCTACTGAAGAGTTCGATCATGCTGTAACACACAGCATCTCGCAGATCCGGATCGGAGCTACGAGCTGATCGCCGTAACAGCCGGAGTGCACGGTCCGGCATGAGTTGCCCCACGGTGCTGCCCAGAGCAGCCGTCGCTGTGACCCGCCGAGCCATCAGTTGCGTCGGTTGGACCCATGCCTCGAGCATCTCCGCGACCAGCGGCGCGAGCTCGGGCTGCAGACTGGAAAACTGCAGCGCGCCGATCGCGGCGTACTGGTCGTGCCGCTGACCGCTGTCAGCCCATGGTTCGATCACCAACCGTCTGGCGTATTCGAACTCGAAGGTGGACAACAAGCCGACGGCGACGCCCGCACGCGTGCTCGCTCTGAGGTCGTCTGAACCGCCGAGTTCACGCAGCCAGTCACGAACCAACTGGTGCGCGGCCGGATACTCCTGCCATGCGTACTCGAGCAGCCGCTGCGGAAAACGTTCGTCCACGAATCGCACTGCATAGACGGTGATTCGGCCGTACAACGTGTCCTCATGGGACCGATACAACTGCGCCTGAGCTCTACTCAGCAATTCGGTGCTCCGCACGCCGAACACCGTCTGACCTGACCCGGCGTCGTCGAGAGCCTCCGCATCGACGATCGATCTCGCCAGTGCTCGGCCCGCTTCGGACACGATGTGCAGCGGCATGTTGTTGAACACCGCCAAGGCGATCGCGAATGGGCGAGTATCGGTGTCGAGCTCGTCGAACCACTGCCGGAACCGATTGTCCTCGGCGGCCGCATACCGACCGACCACCTCGTCGATGTCGATTCGACCTGCGGCAACATCGACCAGTCGCGCAACCAGATTGACGAGTTCGTGGGCGGACGGACGGTGCTCTTCCACCATGCTCAGCAGCGCCGCGACCTCGAGGCGCGAGAGCACGCCGAGATCGTCCTCGGCGAGCTGCCGGAGCAGGTGCTTCCTCAGTATCGCCGTGACGTCGGCCGGCTCACCGACGTCCAGCACGAATGGCCCGGCGTCGGGGCTGAGCTCGGCCTGATCATCGACAACGACGATCAATCGACTCTCGACCTCGACCAGCCGCCGTCCTAGTTGTTCGAGGTGGAATTCACTCAGCGTGCGTAGTTGCTGGCTGTGGGGTGTATCGAACAAGTAGCCCGTGCAGCGATCGAACTCGATGTCCAGCGATCTCAACTCCGCATCGGGGCTGAGCTTGTGCACACCTGACGCGCATTGCCGACTCAGCGCTCGCAGTGCGGTGGCGGTTCGTCCCCACCCTTTCGGAGCGCGCAGCAGCAGTACCGACTGCGACCCCAGCCGATCGCACAACTGCTCGAACTTCGGCGGCGGTACGAAAATCTGCTCGAGATCGCGGAGCTTGTGTGGTTCCACTCGACCACTTCGTTCGAAACCTGCCCCGGATCCGCCCCCGTAGTTGTCGCGGCCGATCAGAGTGCCGACCTGTGTGTTACCGAAGATCACCGTATTTGCGGTGAGCGAGAGCCGCCCGTCCATCGAACCTAGCGCTTCGAACCTAGCGCTCGCTACAGCACGCGATTCGCGTCTACGCTCGGCATCAGTGGCTCGTTCGCGAATCTTGTTCGCCTCCGCCTCAGCGTCTTCGATCGGCTCCGAATCTGGTGCCGGCGTCTCACCTGCGACCGACTCCTCCGAATCACTCACGCGGCGCCCCCTCGGTTGTCGCCGCCGATAATGGTGCGGGCCCGGACATCTCCGATGATCATGTTGTTGGCCTTGATCGACCCGAACTCATCCGCCCGGACGGCTTGCTTCGTTCTTGTCTTCGTCGGTTCGGCGGCGTCGACGGGAAGCGGCGGCTCGGGATAGCCAGGCACCCGAAGCCATGCCCTGACCTCGCCCTCGGACGTCCTGATGTCAGCGGCGCGATACTCAGCGGCAGTCACCGTCGGCCGGTAGTTGTGCCGCACAACCCCCTGATACACGACATCGGAGACGACGACGACCCCGACGGCCCTGCTCGCGTTCTTCAGAGTGCCCTTGACTACCGAGGTTTCGTTGAGCCGGAACGTGGCAGTCAGTGCATCACTCGACCAACCCCGATCGTCCCTGTTCACGTAGCCCTCGTGCACGGCGACGCGTACTCGGATCCACTCGAGCGGGCCAACGGTCTGGTTGTGGGCACGAACCCCCTCGACGACCGACTCGACAACCTTGTCGAGCACCTCCAGCACAGGAAGCTCAAGGACGAGCAGGCAACCGTCGCCCCGATCATCATTGGCGACAACGGATCCGGTGCGATTGGTCACCTCATCGAGGATTCGGTACAGGTTCGAACGCATCGCCGTGATTTCCGGGTTGCTCAGCCGACTCGAGTTCTCGACATCGACGACGACAAATGTGCGGTGCACCGGTCCGTTCATGGTCTACCTCCATACGGTGTGGGTCGTCTCATGTTCTATCGGAGGTATCTCGCCGCGTCTGCGTCCAAATGCACACTCGGCAGGCCTTCTACGATGTCGGCGAGGAGATCTGGTCGCAGCAACTCCACTCGCCGTCTCCCGGTCCGCACCGCGCCCAGGTCGCGGAGCCGTTTCAAAGCCTTCGAGACTGCTTCTCTGGATGCCCCCGCGGCATGGGCCAGTTCCTCTTGCGACAACGCCAGAGCGATGGTCACCCGGTCATCACCGCGCTCCCCGTAGCGCCGGGCATAGTCGATCAGCAAGCGCGCGATCCGCTCGGTGACGCTGTAGGCACCGAACTCGAGGCGCTGAATATCCGCTTCGCGCAGGCGGTTTACCACCACCTGCAGGAGCGTGAACGCGATCTTGCCGTCGCCGATGAGCAAGTCGCGAAAGGCCGAGCCCGGCACCGATGTCGCGGTGACCGACGACAAAGCGGTCACCGTCGCCGAGCGCGCTCGGCCATCGATAGCGGAGAACTCGCCGATCAAGTCACCGGGTCCGCGAATCGCCAGCAAAGCCTGTTTGCCGCTGGCCGCCGCCGAGGTCACCTTTACGCGGCCGACCTCGATGACCACGACGTGCTCTGACCGTTCGCCTTCGTGCATCAGCACGGTCCCAGCCGGCCATTGACATCGTATGCCGACTTCTAACAGGGCATTTCGGCTGAGTCTCCACACTTCGTCGACGTTCAGATCTCCCCCTCTGTGAACGTGAACGCTGCGCCGATACTCATCGGCTGCTGTCGAACTATCAAGCGCAACAACATACTTGACGAGTAGTTAGTGCCGCGTCAAGCGACGTTGGGTAGGTAGTCCCGGCGCCGGATCGTGGAACCGACGGCGAAGTCGCGGACCGGTCCGGCGTGCTGGTTGCGCCACCGGATGTAGTCACCGATCGCGGCGTCTTGTTCGTGATGGCTGCGGTGATCAGTGCCATTGAGCGCGAAGTAACGCAACGCCGCGCACTCGCACTCGATCCGGTTCAACGACGATGCATACGATCACCGGTCGCCAGCCGCGGATCAAGCCGCCATCGCGATGGCATACCGCGTCAACGTCCCTGGACGATGCACTAGCCGAGTGTCCGCAGCTACTGCCGTAGGGAGTGCAGAGGTGGTACCACTCGCTGGGGTCAACGTCGACTACTACGTGCGACTCGAACAGGGGCGCGAACGCGGGCCGTCGGCGCAGGTGGTCGACGCCCTGGCCACCGCGCTGCGCCTGGATGAGGACGGCCGCCTGCACCTGTTCCGGCTGGCCGGGCTCAGCCCCTGTGCCCGCGCGGCCGCCGTACCCGACCGCGTCGACCCGAGTTTGCTCCAGCTCATGGACGCCTGGCCCGACAACCCGGCCATCGTCTACAACCGCGCCTACGACGTGCTCGCCTCCAACGCGATCGCCGACGCGCTATTCCACGAGTGGACCCACTCGCGCAACCTGATGCACGTCGTATTCACCGCCCCCGCCGCGCGAACGTTCTACATGGACTGGCACGACGTCGCCCGGAACTCGGTAGCCGGCTTCCGGCTCGGCTACGGCGAAGCCCCCGACGACCCGCGAACCCAGCAGGTCCTCACCGAATTACTCGACCAGAGCCCCGAATTCGCGCAGCTGTGGACCACCCACGACGCCCGGGGGAAAACCATGGAAAGCAAGCGCTTCGACCACTACGCCGTCGGCCCGCTGACACTGACAATGCAAACCTTCGACGTCCGCTCCAGCCCCGGCCAAGCACTCGTCGTCTACCACGCCGACCCCGGCTCCTCCAGCAGCGAAGCCCTCACCCTGCTCGGCTCCCTGGCCGCCACTGCCCGCGAAGGCGCCCGACCGGACAAGCCCGCCCAGGCCCCGCCGCGGCACGGACGTCCAACAGCGCTGAAACGACGTCCTGTAATCGGCTAGTAGCAGATGTTCGAACGGCCGGAGTACGGCTGGTCCGAACTGCGCCGTACACAGCAGCCTCCTGTCCATCACGGCCGCCTGTCCATCACGTGGGAAATTCAGCAGGAAGCAGTGAACTGGACTACGGCTACCACCGCAGTGTCGCCGAGATACTGGCGCGTATCGACGCAGTCACCATCGAGCAAATCGGCGACATGGCAGCTGATCTGCTCGGCAGGCATTTCACCGCTGCCGTCGTCGGACCGTATAAACGTGAGCACGACCTACCCGCAGCCGTACGCGGCATCGTCGGATAAGGCGCATCAGAGCCGATCGCAACTGCAGCGCGCTCGCGGCCGACGCGGGTATGTGCTCCAGGATGGTCCAATGCGTACGGTATGCGGCGAGTTAGCGGGCAGGGTCGGCGCCGAAACTGATCGACTGCGCGGCGAGACCGCTAAACTGCTGATCGAGTCGGAAGTACTTGGCGTTGCTGGGCCACGAGCGTGCACCTTGCCTGGTCGCGTCGGTTTGCTGTCCCGTCGCGGGGAGGTGTCGTGTCTGTTCGTCGAAGCGTGCTGGTGGCGGCGATTCTCTGTGCGATATCGGTGCTGGGTGCGCCCGAGGGGCAGGCCTGGCCACCGAGCGACGGGAGTCAGGGCTGCCGTCAGGGCAGCCTGATGACCGGCCGGTTGATCCCCGGCACCGGCAGCGCGGGGCAGAACATCCGGCGTGAGGCCGCCCTATGGGAGTGCGTCAGCTCGCTGCTCCCAGGTATCTACGCTGGACGGTTCAGTGTGACCATTCCGTGGAACACGCCCGGTGCCACCTCGAGGGCCGAGTTCGTGTGGTCGGATGGCAGTGTCAGCACGGCGACCGGGTACGGCAACGGTTTGTGGTTGATCACCGACGGTTCGGCACAGGGCCATGGGATACAGGTGAACGTCGCCGACACCTGGAATGGGTGGTATTACAGCTACGCCGATGTCGCCGTCACCTCGGCGACCTTCGTATCCTGATCCACCGGCGAGTTGATCGCGCTCGACGGAATCGCGTTGTAGCACTGGACGAGTCGAGTGACCACATGCCGCGATCGGCGTGCTCACCGCCGAGAATCGGAATGCTGTTCAACCGACTCCATGCTCGAGCAGGCTGCGTGCGCAATCGATGACGGTGTCGTGGGCGGGCCGTGGTCGCCAGCCGAGGATGTCGCGCGCCTTGGCGGTACTGTGCCGGTTCTTGCGTCCCAGCGCGGGAATCAATTCGCTCAGCTCGGGGTTGCGGCGGGCGGCGAGCCGCACGATGAAGTCGGGCGCGGGGCGGGTCGATACCGCCGAGGCCTGATCAGCGAGGTCGTGCTTGATCGCCGCGGCGATATCTCGCATCCACATGAACTCCCCGGTGCCGAGGAAACGCTGCGCCGCCGCCGGGGCCGACTCCAGGGCGCGGATGTGCAGGTCCACCAGGTCACGGACGTCAACGACATCGAGGCCGATATGGGGCACCCATTTCAGCTGTCCGCCGAGCATCCGCGCGATGATCGATACCGACCCCGCCGTGCGTGGCGACAGGATCGGCCCGAACACCGCTCCCGGCAGGATGGTGGTGAGTTCCGGCGCTTCCGGTGTGTCCGCGACAAAGTTCCACGCGGCCTTCTCCGCCATCGTTTTGGCGCGGCGGTAGGGGATGACGGCCGGGGCGTCGGGATCTGTCCAGAGGGTCTCGTCGGTGATGTCGTCGACGGTGTAGGAGGAATGGCTCGCGGCGTTGGCCGCCGAGGTCATCACGACCCGGCGGACCTTGGCCTCGGTTGCGGCCCGCAGGACCCGTCGCGTTCCATCGACCGCCGTTCTGATCAGCGTTTCCGGTCCGCTGTCGCCCGAGATTCCCAGCTGCGCGGCGACGTGCAGGACGTGATCGACACCGGCGAGGGCGGCGCGCCAACCGTCATCGGACAGCAGATCCGCCTGCGCGAATTCCAGCCGATCGAGGGATCCGGCTATCGGCTCCACGGCCGCTTGCACCGACCCGGTCCGGGTACGGTCACGGACCGTTGCACGCACCCGGTATCCCCGGCGCAAAAGCTCTGCGACGCACCAGCCCCCGATATAGCCGGTTCCGCCGGTGACGAGTACGAGGTCGTTCACGGCAAGCCCTCCGGTACTGTGGAATCAAGTATAAGCGGAGACCTCTCCACTTATGATCGACGATACCGGAGACGTCTCCGCTTAACAAGCCTCGCCCCGGAGAATGCATGAGCCAACGACAAACCCGATCCGACGCGCAGCGAAACAGGGAACACCTACTCGCTGTCGCCCGTGCCGCGCTGAGCGAGGACGCGACCACCTCGATGAACGCCATCGCCAAACGCGCCGAGGTGGGCAGCGGCACCCTGTACCGGCACTTCCCGTCCCGGGAGGCGCTGATCATGGAGCTCTACCGCCGCGAAATCGCCGAACTGATCGACTTGGTACCGCAGCTGCTCGACCAACACGAACCGATGCGGGCGTTGCGCCTCTGGCTCGACGAGGTCCGCCGCTACGCCGCACTGAAGTACGGCGTCGCCGAAGTCATCCACGCCGCCACCAACAATGGACTCGACGACGACGCCTACGCCCCGTTCGTCGACGCGATCGACACACTGCTGTCGGCCGGAATCGGAGCGGGTGACCTGAAACCCGGCCTGGATCCCGAAGACGTACTCCTGCAACTCAGCGTCCTGTGGCGCATCGATCCGGACGCCGACCCAGACCGGCCGGACCGCATCCTGAACCTGATCATCGACGGCCTCCGCGCATGACCGCGCCGGCTGCGTAGCACTGTTCTTCAGCACCGATGAGTTTCGGATCGGAGATCCGTCATTAGTCACGGGAACGACTGCATACCGGAAAGGTTGGAGGAGGCACGATGACGGATGCCGAGGTGCGTGCGGCGATCGCGGCGGAGCGGAGTGAGCTGGCGAAGTTGCTCGCCGGGCTGGACACCGAGCAGTGGGATGCGCCGACGTTGTGCGCGGGGTGGCGGGCGCGGGAGGTCGTCGCGCATATCACCATGGCGTTTCGGATGTCGACCCCGCGCTTCGCGCTCGAAATGCTCAAGGCGCGTGGGAGCTTCAATAAGATGGCGGACAAGTGTGCTCGCGCCGATGCCGCCGCGCTGACGTCCGAGGAACTGGTGGCCGCGGTGCGGGACAATATCGATCATCCGTGGAAGCCGCCGGGCGGCGGGTTCGCCGGCGCGCTCAGCCACGACGTCATCCACGGGCTGGATATCACCGTCGCGTTGGGACTCGACCGCGTCGTCCCGGCCGATCGGATGCGGCTGGTGCTCGGGGCGCTGTCACCGAGGAGCGTCAACTTCTTCGGCGTCGATCTCGACGGGATCGAGTTGCGCGCCGATGATCTCGACTTCCATTACGGCTCCGGGTCGGTGCTCGCGGGTTCGGCGCAGGATCTGCTGCTGGTGTTGTGCGGGCGGACGCTGCCGGCCGGGAGCCTGCGTGGCGATGCGGCCGAAAGATTCACCGCGGCCGGGTAATTCGGGATGTGCCGGTGCCACTGTCTGGTGGCACCGGCACAGATTTCAGTGCTTGGTCAGCATCTTCGCCCGCAACGCGTCGAGCGTCGCATTGTCGACCCCGAGCCCATCGCTGAGGAATCGGTCGAAAGAACCGTAGGACGCCTGCACCTGATCGAAGGCCGCGTCCAGGAAGTCCCGCTGCACACCGAGAATCGGCTCCCACAGCGCACGATCGGTTACCAGGCCCTGGGCGACGAGCCCGTCCAGCAACGCCTTGTTCCCGGCGGCCAGGTTGTCATTCGAGTCCAGGAAGTCGTGGTAGATCTGTCCCTTCGGCACATCCAGCGCACTCATCAGGATCGCGGTCATCCATCCGGTGCGGTCCTTGCCCGCCGTACAGTGGTACAGCACCGCACCCTGCGCGGATGCGATGTCCTTGAATGCCTGCGCGAATTGGGCCCGCGCGCTCGGGTTCGAGACGAACCAGCCGTAGTAGTCGCGCATGATCTGGGCGGCCTTGCCGTCGCCGAGTGCGGCCTGCTGTGCGGCCGGTCCGCCCTGGATCAGTCGCGACACCATGACATAGAAGTCGTTGGCCGGATCGTAGACGGGCTGTTCGGTGCGGCGGATGGATGCCGGGAGCTTATCGGGATCGCGGCCGGTCTCGGTCGGGCTACGGAAGTCGATGACCTGAGTGATGTTGAGCGACACCAGCTTCTGCTGTTCACCGTCGTCGAGTTTGGCCAGCGCGTCGGAGCGGTAGACCACACCGGTCGCGAGCAAGCTGGCGCCCTTGGCCGGATAACCGCCGATATCGCGGGCATTCGGCGCATGCGCCAGTCCCATCGGCCGATCGGCCTTACCCGGAGACTGCAGTACGGGCGCGGCCGGACCCGATAGCGCCGGGCCCGCTGCTGCCGGACCGGCCAGCGCCGGGATCACGCCGACGAGCACGACGGCCGAGGCCGCGATGGCGCCGCGGAAAGCGCGCGAATTCTTCACGAGGGGTGTTCCTTTCATCATGGGCCGGGAGTGGTCTGCGGCCCAAGTTCCTGCGCCGGGCGGTCAGGCCAGCAGCGTGACGGTCCCGGCCGCGCCGTCCACACGCACGCGCTGGCCGTCGGCGAGACTGGTGGTGGCGGTCTTGGTGTCGACGACACAGGGGATGCCGAATTCCCGGGCGACGATCGCGGCATGCGATGCGGATCCGCCGATATCGGTGATCACGGCGGCGGCATAGGCGAACATCGCGGTGTGGCCGGTGTCGGTCACCGAGGCGACCAGGATGTCGCCGGGCTCGATATCGTCGTCCAGCGACAGCACCAGCTTCACTCGACCCTCCACCACACCGGCGCATACGCCGATGCCGGTAAGACTTTCGTCTGCGGCCAGGGTCGCGCCGCAAGGGACCGATTCCCATTGTCCGGCAATGACATCGGGCATCCGGATGGCTTGCAGCCGCGTGCGCTCGGCACGCCGGCGAGCTACCTTGTCGGCCGCATCCGCTGGAAGACAGAAGATTTCGTCCAGAGTCAGGTAACAGGCGTCGTCGGTCTCGCGCAGCCGACCGGCCCGAACCAGCCGATCGGCCCGCTCGCGCACGGCAAGTCGTAGACAGTTGGTGATCCGGACGACGCCGTCGCGCGCTCGTTCCCGGGCCACGGTGGCTCCGGCGGCCATGCGCGCGGTGCGATTCGGCGACGGGTCGACGAGTTCGCGCTTGGGCGCGGGCATTTGGGCGGCGCGGGCGGCAGCACTCACCAAAAGAGCCGGCCGGTCGCCGAATGTCGGATTGATCAGTTCGCATTCACCGGGACCGCGGTGCCCGACCTTTGCCAACTCCTCGTCGAGCGCGGTCGCGAAGGCAGGCGACTTCGCTCGTGCCGCATCGACATCCCCGCCGCGCGCCAACTCACACAGATCGGCGTCGGCACGGCACAGTTCGGCCAGTCGCTCGACCGCGAGCATGGGCTTCGCTGACTCCAAACGGTTCAGGTCGATCGGTACGTCGCCCCCGCCCTTGCCTCGCGCGTGGATAGCGGTGGCGGCACCGGTCATCATCACGCCGATCGCCGCGGCTTGCCATGCCTGGTGCAGCCGGTCGCGCCATAGCAGTGCCCGCACGTGCAGTTGTTCATCGGAGAGCGCGCGAATCTCGTTCGCGCTCAACGCCTCCGCATGCGATGCGGCATTGATCAGCTCCGCCGTCTTGCCGAAGTGGCGGGCGGTGGCGATGACCCGCGAGGTCGCGCGAGCGGTCGCCAGCTTGCTGGCCGGGCCGGTCGGCATCGGCGGCTTCCCGTGCGGCTGCAGGGCGATCTCGGCGGGGATATTGCCGTAGGCGTCGCGACGGATGCTCTCCTCGTCCCAGCCCGGCATGTTCTCGGCGGCGAGCACACCGATCGAGGCATTGATGTAGATATGGTGGCCCAGCACTGTGGTGACTCGACTCGTCCAGTGCTCCAACGCGATTCCACCGAGCGCGATCATCTCGCCCATGGCCTCGTTGCTCAGCCGGATCGCACCGGCCTGCAGGTCGATGGTGAGCGGGGTCATCGGGCCGGGGAGCGCCTCGGAAGTGTTGGTGGCGGTGTGCACCGGGTAGCGCGCGTCGACCCGGTCGTCGAATTCGCCCTCCAGGCCCTCGGGGGCGACATTCGACAGCGGGTGGTTGTCGGAGGTAGCGGCGCGGGCGGGAATCACGTGCGACGGCAACGGGATAGCGCCGCGACGGGTCCGGAAGCCGCCGCCGGGCTTGCGGCCGATCATGCCGCGCACCAGGTCGGCGATCACCTCGCAGGCGGTCCAGCCGCACCGAAAGCCCCATTTCTCCTGTGCGACAGTCGGATCCAATAGTGGTCGGCGGCCGGACCAGCCGGGCACCCAGGCCGAATAGCGCACGCCTGCCGCACGCATCAGTTCGCGTACCTCGTCGGTGGTGACCACGCCGGAGGCCGCGAGGTCGACGATCTCCAGCCCGTCGCCACGACCGGGTCGGAGTGCCGTGGCGGCGAGCACAAGGAAACGGTCCAGATCGTCGCTGTGCAGCAGCTGGAATCCGTCGGCGGACCTCGATCCGAGGATCGGCTCGAGTGCGCGTCGGGTTTCGTGACCGATGCGGCGGCCCGCGGTCGGCGCGGTACGCACCAGCACGCTGTCCGCGCCTGAAGTCCGCAGCACAGCCATCGCCTCAGCGTCCGAGGGGCGCGCTCCGGCGATCACCGGAACCACCACGCGCGCACCGGCATCGCATGCCGCGGTGGCGATCTCGGCGAGTCCAGCCCCGGCCAGGTGTACGACGCTCGCACATCCGCCGACCGCTGTCGCCGGGTCGGTGGGATCTCCGGCGATGAACTGCACCCGGGGGTCGATGAGGCGGTGCCACCGGCGGTCCAGCCCGGCCACTTCGTGCCCGGCGGCCAACAGCATGCGCGCCACCGCGCGACCGCTCGGCTCGGTGATTCCGGTGACCAGGACCCGCATCGATTTCTTCTCCTCACTGGCGTCGGGATACGCGAACGTGACGCCGTTCACACACCATCGCGAGTGCCGGACGCGGCGACCGGCTCCAGTCCCACTCAACGGGAGTACCCGGCTCGACCACCGAGATCATCGATGCCACCTCTGGTACGTCGGCGGAAGTCTCACAGCCATGACGGTCCGCAATCCGGTCGCGCCGCGCGCGGCCGCCGAGGTGAAGTCCTATGACATCGAGACCGACGTGCTGGTCGTCGGATACGGCTGCGCGGGAGCGTCCGCCGCCTTCGAGGCGGCGACGGCGGGTGCGCAGGTGTTGGTACTGGATCGAGCCGGTGGGCCGGGTGGCGCGTCGGCGCTGTCCGGTGGCGAGATCTACCTCGGCGGCGGTACGCCGATTCAGCGGGCGTGCGGGTTCGACGACAGTCCCGAACAGCTGGCCGCTTTCCTGCTGGCAGCGCTCGGACCCGGCGCCGACGAGCAGAAGATCGCGCACTACAGCGAGCACAGTGTCGCGCATTTCCACTGGCTGGTCGAGCGCGGCGTGCCGTTCAAACCGAGCCTGTGGGATTCGCCCGCGTGGGTGCCGCCGACCGACGACGGGCTGATGTGGCTCGGTGAGAACAGTTGGCCCTTCACCGAAATCGCCACTCCCGCCCCGCGTGGCCATCGACCCACGGCCAATGACTTCGGCGGCAAACTGTTGATGGACTGTCTCGTGTCGGCGGCCGAATCTGCCGGTGTAGCAGTGCAATACGACACTTACGTGACCAATCTGATTCTGGACGAGGATGATTCGGTGGTCGGTGTCGCGGCTCGTCGCTACGGTCGCGAACTCACCATCCGGGCTCGCCGCGGATGTGTGCTCACCACCGGCGGTTTCGTCGATAACGACGATATGCTGGCCGCGCATGCGCCACGACTGCTCGGCCACACCAAGGTCAGTGCCGGCACCGACGACGGCAGCGGCATCCGCATCGCGCAAGCCGCTGGCGCCGCGGTCCGGCACATGTCGGCCGGTCAGGTCGGCGCATCCCTGATTCCCGGCTTCGCCGCCCGCGGCATGCTCGTCAACAACCATGGCCAGCGCTTCGTCAACGAGGACACCTATCCCGGCCGCATCGGCCAGGCCGCATTGTTCCGCCAGGACATGAACGTATGGGTGGTGGTCGACGAGCAGGGCTACGAGGAAGTGCCCGAGCGCGAGCGGTGGGGCGTGCGTCCGACGCACGTCGCGGAATCGATCGACGAACTCGACGAACTACTCGATCTGCCCCCACGCGCACTCGCGGCCACCATTGCCCGCTACAACGAATTTGCTTCGCGCGGAATCGATCCCGACTTCCACAAGGCACCGCGCTGGCTTCGCCCACTCACACCACCACTGGCTGCCATCGATATCAAAGCAGGAATCCGCCCACCCTCGGAATCCGGCACCCGCCGCGGCACCGGCGCCTCCGTCTTCACCCTCGGCGGCCTCCACACCACCCTCGACGGCCAAGTCCTGAACCTCGACAGCACCCCCATACCTGCCCTCTACGCCGCGGGCCGCGCCAGTTCCGGCCTGCACGGCGAGGGCTACATCAGCGGTACCTCCCTCGCCGACGGGACCTTCTTCGGCCGCCGAGCCGGAGCCGCCGCCGCCCGAAACACCTAGCGCCACATCGCTCTACGCCGCAGATTTCGACTGCCCCGCCCATGGCGGCCGGGTTCACCGACACCGCTATGAGCGTCGGAGAGAACGGGGTGGGCGCGACACTCTTCGCAAAGTCGGTCAGGGGGTGAGGACGATGCGTTCGGTCGTTCGGGCAGTCTCGGCCCAGGCGCGTTCGACGTCCGACAGTGGTGTGGGGCGGGCGGCGATGTCGAAGGTTCCTTTGGTGATTTCCTGAGCCAGAGCAGGGAGTTCGGCGAGGATCTCGTGGGTGCTCACCGAACCCTGTCCGCTGCCGACGATCTCGAGGCGGGCGGCGCGGAGGGCGGCTGAAGGGATCGATGCGGTGGGGCCGGCGACCGAGCCGATTTCGATCCAGGTGAGCGGCTTGGCGCGGTCGGCGCGGTCGGTGATGACCGCGACCATCGCGGTGGTGGTGGGTTGGCCCCAGATGTAGTCGATTACGACATCGACGTCGGCGGCCGCTCGACCGAGCCGACCGGCGTCTCCGTCGAGCAGGACGGTGTCGGTGGCGCCGAGTGCGGGCAAGGCGGCCAGCTGTTCGGCGTTGCGACCGGCGGCGATGATCTGTTGTGCGCCGAAGAGTTTCGCGACCTGAACGGCCATCCGGCCGGCATTGCCGGTGGCACCGAGGACGAGGACTTGCTGCCCGGCCCGGAATTCGATGCGCTGACGGAGCGCGACCCATGCGGACATGGCCGGGTTCACGGCGGCCGCGATCGCGATGGGGTCGCACTCCTCGGGCAACACAATGCTGCGGCGGGTATCGATGACGGTCTGTTCGGCCATCGCGCCCACAGTGGTGTCCGCGAGGATGAAGTAGCGCAACAGACCGTCCGCACCCCGCCCGACACCGTCGACCCCCGGGACCAGCGGCAGCGTATCGGTGCTGGTGTAGTGCGTTCCGTCGGCCTGTGACCGAACTCGGGGATGCAGTCCCGACGCGATCACATCGACGACAAGGTCGTGCGGACCGACCGGTACGGGCGCAGCGAACTCCGCGTAGCGGGGAGCCGAATCGAACGAGCTGACAACCGCGGCTTTCATGATGGAACTCCTTCACAATTTGATTGGTAATACGAACTAAAATTAGTTGGTATTACGAATCGAGTCAAGTAGGCTTCGTGCATGGTGACATCGCGGCCGCGCCCAGCCGAACAGGACAGCTTGGTCGACACACTCGTACAGACCGCCTTTGCGACGATGGCGGTATTGAACAAGCTGGGCGCCGAAAACGACCTGTCGCTCACCCAACTGCGAGTGCTCGGAATCCTGCGGGACCGCCGGCTGCGCATGACCGCGCTCGCCGACTACCTCGGCCTGGAGAAATCATCGATGACCGGCCTCGTCGACCGCGCCGAGAAGCGCGGACTACTGCAGCGCGCCCCCAATGCCGGCGACGGCCGCGCTGTGGACGTCTTCCTCACCTCGGATGGGGCCGAGCTCGTGGACCGCCTCCGCAGCCACATCGAACAGTCGCTCTCCCCCATGACCAACGAACTCTCTCCCACCGAACAACGCCGCCTGCAAACCCTCCTCGAACGCATACTCGCGGCCACCGAGCCCTGAGTTCCGATCACCGGGACTCGTCCCCGACGGGCCGCTCCGAGCGCCATAGCGTCAGCGGCATGGCGTCCGGCGAATCGGAACCCGAGGGATCAGAACACAGGAGGACACCCGCTATGACCAACAAGGTGCTCGATCGGGTGGGGGATCTGCTCCCGGCGATCCGGGAGCGAGCCGCGGAGACCGATCTGGCGCGGCGAGTTCCCGTGGCGAGCATCCGGGAATTGACCGGGGCGGGGGTGTTCCGCATGCTGCAGCCCGCGCGGTTCGGTGGCGACGAGTCCTCCCCGGTGGCGTTCTACGAGGTCATTCGTGCGATCGCGGCGGCCTGCCCGTCCACCGGCTGGGTATCCTCGGTGCTCGGCGTGCACCCGTGGCAGCTGGCGCTGTTCCCGTTGCGGGCGCAGGAGCAGGTGTGGGGCACCGATTCCGATACGCTCATCTCGTCGTCGTACGCACCGACCGGCCGTCTCACCCCGGTCGAAGGCGGTTACGAGGTCAGTGGACGGTGGAGCTTCTCCTCCGGATGCGATCACGCCCAGTGGGCCTTCCTCGGCGCGCTGGCCCCGGACGAGCACGGCAATCCCAAGGACTATCTGACAATCCTGATGCCGCGCAACGACTATCGGATCGATGACGTCTGGCATGTGGTCGGCCTGTCCGGCACCGGCAGCAACGATATCGTCATCGAGAAGGCGTTCGTACCGCATCACCGCACCTACAGCGCCACCGAACAGTCGCAGCTGCGCGGACCGGGCCAGGAGGCCAATCCCGCTGCGCTGTACAGGATTCCGTTCGCCGGTGTCTTCTCCAACACCATCACCGCCCCCATCATCGGGGCGGCGCAGGGCGCGTACGCGGCGCATATCGAGCGGATGCGCGAACGGGTGCGGCTGTCCTACGGCGGGCAGAAGGTGGCCGAGGACGCATTCGCGCACGTGCGGGTCGCCCGCGCGGGCTCGGAAATCGACGCCGCGATCCTGCAGATGGAACACAATATCGCCGAGCAGCTGCGCTATGCCGAAGCGGGCGAGGAGATTCCGTACGAGGTGCGCCTGCGGACCCGGCGCGATCAAGTGCGCGGCACCGAGCGCGCGATCCAGGCGATCGAGTTGCTGTTCGACAACTCCGGCGGGCACTCGATCCGCAAACCCAATCCGATCGAACGACATTGGCGCGACGCCCACGCGGGCAGTGTGCACGTGATCAACGATGTCGAACGGGCCCTTGCCATGTTCGGTCGCGGCGAGTTCGGACTGCCGGTCGAAGATCGGATGGTCTGATGCCAACCGCCGTCTCGACGAGTCGGCACGTCACGGTCGACGGACTGAAACTTCGCTACCACGAGGCGGGTTCGGGCCCACCGCTGGTGCTCCTGCACGGCTCCGGACCGGGTGTGTCGGGCTGGGCGAACTTCGGCGCGAACCTGCCCGTGCTCGCCGACCATTTCCGCTGCCTGATCTTGGATCAGCCCGGCTTCGGCGCGAGCGAGCGCCCCGAGGTCTACGAACGCAACTACCTGCGCATCTCGGCCGACTCGGTGATCGGGTTGCTCGATCAACTCGAGTTGCCCAGCGCGCATCTGCTGGGCAACTCCATGGGCGGCGCGGTGGCTACGCTGGTGGCGCTCGAGCACGGCGAGCGGGTCGATCGGTTGGTGCTGATGGCCCCCGGCGGCGTGGGTGTCAACGTGCTGGGACCCGAACCGTCCGAAGGGATTCGGCGGTTACTCGACTTCACGATGACGCCCACTCGCGAGCGCGTGCTCGCCTGGCTGCGCACCATGGTGTTCGACGAGGCGGTGCTCACCGACGAACTCGTCGACCAGCGACTCGCGACGGCGTCGGATCCGGCCGCCATCGCGGCGATTCGCGATGCGTATGCGACATTCGCGAATCCCGCTTTCGCGGAACCTGTTCCGCTCTGGGCGCGGCTGCGCGCGCTGCGGCATCAGGTGTTGCTGCTGTGGGGTCGCGATGATCGGGTCACCCCGGCCGAGGGCGCATTGCTGCCATCGCGACAGCTACCCAACGCGGATCTGCGCCTGTTCGGCCGGTGCGGGCACTGGGTGCAGATCGAGCGCAAGGCCGCCTTCGAGCGTGCGGTGATCGACTTCCTGACCTCGGGCCTGTAGCCGGGGATGCCCCTGCCGTCACGGCGGCATGGGCAGCACCGCGTCCGGTGCGGTGTCGCGGTAATTCACAAGATCCGTCGCGGGTTCGGAGTTACAGTCGGCCCGTGACGTGGACTGCACCTGAGATCACCCGAAGCAAACCGCCGTTGGTCGCCGATGAGCGCACCATGCTGCAGGCCTGGCTGGACCTGCACCGCCGCACCCTGCTCTGGAAATGCGCCGGACTCGAAGCCGAACAATTGAAGCGGCGCTGTGTCGCACCGTCGACCATCTCGCTACTCGGGCTGGTCCGCCACCTCGCCGAATGCGAACGCGGCTGGTTCCGCATTGCCGCTGGCGGCGAACAGCTGGACTACCTCTACTGCAGCGCGGACAATCCGGACGGCGATTTCGACGATATCGGCAATGCCGACGCCGCCGCCGATCTCGCGACGCTGCACCGAGAGATCGAATCGGCCGATGCCGCCGTCGCCGAGCTGTCGCTCGAGCACACGTTCGAATATCCCCGGCGCGAACTCGAATACAACCTGCGCTGGGTGTATGTGCACATGATCGAGGAGTACGCGCGGCACAACGGCCACGCCGACTTCCTCCGCGAACGCATCGACGGCGCGACCGGCGACTGACGCGTCAGAGCTCGTGCCTGCTCACCCACCCGGCGATCTGGGTCCGCGAGGTGAAGCCCAGTTTGGTGAGAATGTGTTCGACGTGGCTCTCCGCGGTCCGGATCGAGATCACCAGCTCGGTCGCGATGCTCTTATTGCTGTAGCCCGCCGCGATCAACCGCGCCACATCCCGCTCACGACGGGTAAGAACATCTGCCGCAGTGGATTTCACCGGCTGTGCGGCCGGACGCGGCTGGTTGCCGAGCGCGTAGTCGACCGCCTCGTCGAGGCCCAACGCCGCGCCCGACTCGAACGTGACGCGAAACTCCTTCTCCCCCATCGCATCACGCACCTGCAGGCGCACCTTGTCCCCGACGAATTCGGTCATCTCGTGGGCGAGTCGCTGGGTACTGCCGCGGCGCACCGTGGACGCGGCACCCATCAGCCGGGCCGCGCGGTGCAGATCGCCGTCAGCGGCGGCCGCCCACGCCAGCCCATCGAACCCGGACGCCGTCCACACGCACCGGTCGAACAGCCGGAACAGCTCCACGGCGCGCCGCAGATCGTCGATTGCCTTGCGCTGCTCGCCATTACGCCAGTGGTTCGTGCCCACCGCCCAATACCCCAGCCCGCCGAGCAGGTGTGAACCGTATTCCGCCGTCTCGGCGAGGAATCGGTCCGCGATCGCGCCCGCGCGTTCGTCCGCCAACACCAGCGCACACACATAGGCGAACGCCAGGCTCTCCATCTCGACACCGTGGTGGGCGCAGGCGCGAGCGCGGTCCGAGGCGGATTCGGCGATATCGAGTGCCCGCCTGGGATCCTCCTCGGCGAACGCCAGCAGTGCCGACAGCAGGGCATGTTCGGCGAGGACGTCTTCGGTGTCGAGCTCCGTTGCGATTTCCAGACATTCACCGGCGAACCGGGTGGCGGTCTCGGGATCGGAGAGCATGGCGGCGATCACCGAGGCGGCGGCCAGGGCACGGGCTCGATCCTTCGTGTGGTCGAGATCCTTGTCCAACGCCTCCAATAGCCAGCGATAGCCCTCCAGCAGGAAGCGGTAATGTTCCCAGAACGGCCGCAATTCCGTCGCGATTTCCAGTGCGCGATGGGCGCTTTCCGGATCCGCGAGCGAGAACTGCAGTGCCGCACGCATATTCGGATGTTCGCGGGTGACGTCACGGAACCAGGTGACATCCTCGCTGCCCCAGTACGCGGTGCGCCCACGCCTGGCGACCCGGTGGTAGTGGTCGCGATGACGCACCCGCACCATGCGCTCACCGCCGCGCGCGACCAACCGCGCCAGCGCGAACTGGCGCAGCGGCTCGAGCATGGTGTAGCGCCCGGTACCGTCACTGTCCTGTCGATAGCTCAGCACCGACTTGTCGACCAGCCCGGTCAGCGCGTCCAGCAACGCACCCGGCGGATCGACCATGCACACCGCCTCCGCGGCCTCGAGGTCGAAACCGCCGGCGAAGACCGACAACTGCTCCCACAGATACTGTTCATCGGGCGTGCACAGGTCATAACTCCACCCGATCGCGGCCTCCAGCGTCTGCTGCCGCTCCGGTGCGGTCCGCAGCCCGGTGGTGAGCAACCGCATCGCATCGTCCAAGCGCGCGAGCACCTGATCGGGCGTGAACATCCGCAACCGCAACGCCGCCAGCTCGAGTGCCAGCGGAATACCGTCGAGCCGACGGCAGATCGCCGCGAGCGCGCCGCGATTCGCCGCGGTCACCTGGAAGTCGGGATTCGCCGCGGCGGCCCGATCGACCAGCAACCGGAATGCGTCGGTGTCGACCCCGGCCGGACGGCGGGCATCTTGATCGGAGTCCTCGGGCACCGCGAGCGGCGCGACCGGCAGCACCTGTTCCCCGGAGACCCCGAGCGGCTCGCGGCTGGTCGCCAGAATCCGCACATTCGTCGTCGCCGGAATCAGCCGGTCCACCAGCGCCGCACACGCGTCGATCAGGTGCTCGCAGTTGTCCAGGATCAACAGCAGGCTCTTGTCCGCCAGGAAATCGGTCAGGCTGACCACCGGTGCGCTGGAGTCGTCGCGCAGACCCAACGTCTGCGCGACGCTCAACGCCACCAGTTCCCCGTCGTGCACGTGCGCGACCTCGACCAGCCACACCCCATCGGGAAAGGCGCGACGCACCGTCTCCCCCACCTGCCGACTGAGCCGGGTCTTGCCGACACCGCCCGGTCCGGTCAGTGTGAGCAGGCGCGTGCTGGACAGCAGCTTGCGCGCCGTGGCGACCTCGGCGCCACGACCGACGAAGCTAGTCACCTCAGCCGGGAGGTTCCCTGTCACGTGCCGCACCACGCTGCATACCTTTTCATGTGCCGCCGTCGTCCTGGGCATTTTGCCCAAGATGTCGCGTTCGCCGCCTAGGCGCCCGGCCCTGAATTCGCGGCCCGGAGCACCGCGGCCAGCGATGCGGTGAGTACCGAGTCACTGCGCCCGCAGGCCCACCCGGTGCGCTCACCCATGCGGTACTCCAGATAGGTGATCGCGGTCCCGTCGTTGCCCGCGCCGATCGACTGCTGGGTCGAACCGAGCACTTCGACCGGAAAACCTACTCGCGCCAGCGCCGCGGTGAGCGCTTCAACCGGGCCGATACCGTGGTGTTCGCTGTGTTCGGTGGTCGTACCGATGCTCAGCGTGATCTCGGTGCAGGCGTCGGTCGTGCGCCATTCCTTCAACCCGACCGGCCCCGCGGTGGTGTCCAGATAGGTCCTATCGAACAACTCCCGCAGTTCGGCGGCCGCGATCTCCAGACCGGTGTCGTCGGTGTGCGCCTGCACATGCCGCGCGAAATCGATCTGCAGCCGCCGCGGCAGGTCCAGGCCGTACTCGGTGTGCATCAGATACGCGATACCACCCTTGCCGGACTGGGAATTCACCCGGATCACCGCGTCATAACCGCGCCCGATATCGGCCGGGTCGATCGGCAGATAGGGGATGCGCCACTCGAGTTCACGTTCGGCGATGCCGGACGCGGCGGCTCGTTCGCGGTGTTCGGCCATACCCTTCTTGATCGCGTCCTGGTGCGTGCCGGAGAACGCCGTGTGCACGAGATCGCCTACGTACGGATGTCTTTCGTGGATGGGCAGGCGGGTGCAGTACTCGACCGTCCGACGGATCTCGTCGATATCGGCGAAGTCGATCATCGGATCCACGCCCTGCGCATGCAGATTCAGCGCCAGGGTCGCGATATCGACATTGCCGGTGCGTTCACCGTTGCCGAAGACACAGCCCTCCACGCGCTGTGCTCCGGCGAGTACGGCCAGTTCCGCGCAGGCGATGCCAGTGCCGCGGTCGTTGTGCGGATGCACCGACAGGATCACGCTGTCGCGGCGGGCCAGGTTCTTGTGCATGTATTCGATCTGGTCGGCGTAGACGTTGGGGGTCGCGACCTCCACCGTGGCAGGCAGATTCAGGATCACCGGCCGCTGCGCGGTGGCGTCCCAGAGCGTCGTCATACGGTCGCAGATATCGAGCACGAAATCCGGTTCGGTCAGGTTGAACACCTCGGGCGAGAACTCGAAGCGGACATTCGGCAGTCCACCGGCGAATTCGAGCACATCGCGTCCACCGGACAGGATCAGCTCGCGCAGCTCGGCAATATCCTTGCCCAGCACCACATCTCGCCAGGTGGGCGCGGTGGCGGTATACATATGGATGACGACCTCGTTGCGAATGCCACGCACCGACGCCACCGTGCGCTCGATGAGATCGCGCCGGGCCGGGGTGAAGACGACGATCGCGACGTCCGCCGGCGCGATATCGGTCTGCGCGATCAGCCGGACGAAATCGAAATCGGTCTGCGACGCGGAGGGGTACCCGACCTCGATCTCCTTGTAGCCCATGGCGACCAGCAGTTCGAAGAAGCGCCGCTTGCGCGCCGGATCCATGGGTTCGGCCAGCGCCTGGTTGCCGTCACGCAGATCGACCGGCACCCACAGTGGCGCGTGGGTGAGCCGGGCGTTCGGCCAATCACGGTGGATGAGTGGCACTTCCACACGGTCGTAGACGTCACGGTACCGATGCGACGGCATCCGTGAATGCCGCTGCCTGTTCCACAACGGGGCGGCATCGGGAATGGCACCGTCGGGTGTGGCGATGGTGGGGAAAATACGGGTGGTCATGATCTGCTGCTTCCTGGCCTTCGGGCCGTCACACAGAGTGATGACCGGCCACGACGAAGCCCCACGGCGGGTGGCCGGTCGTTAGGCCCCGCCGTGGCGGCTAAGCAGAAGCATGGTGCGCATGATTGCTAGACTATACACAACTCCTCAGACAAGTAGAGAGGTTCAATGGTCTCGCAGGTACGGCGTCACCCACTGGCGGCACAGGCGGCCGAGCTGCTGCTGACTCGCATCAAGGACGGGGAATGGCCACTGGGACATCGTCTTCCTGGCGAGACGACCCTGGCCGCGCAGCTCGGCGTCGGCCGATCCACCCTGCGCGAGGCGATCCGCGAATTGGCGGGTAAGGGCGTGCTCGACAGCCGCCAGGGCGCGGGCGTTTTCGTCACCGCGCTGGATGTCACCGACGACTGGGACGTCGTGCTGCGCCGGGCCACCATCGCCTCGGTCATCGAGGCCCGCATCGCCATCGAAGCCGAAGCGGCCGCCTTGGCCGCACAGCGCCGCACCCCGGCCGACCTGCGCGCCATCCGCCGGGCGCTGGCCGCGCGGGAGGCACACGGCGAACCGGTCGCCGAGCATGTGGACGCCGATATGGCATTCCATCGCGCGGTCATCGTCGCCGCGCACAATGACGTGCTCACCCAACTGTTCGACACCTTCCTACCCCGCCTACGGGTGGCCATGATCGACATGTTGAAGATCCGGCCGGTCCCCTCCGAACCCGCCGACCATGACGCGCACATTCGGCTCACCGACGCCATCGCGCACCGAAATCCCACCGCCGCAGCCGAATTCAGCCGCTCGCACCTGACGACGCTCAAGGCGGAGTTCTCATGACGGCGGTCACCCGAGTCGGCCCGAGAGCATTCGGGCCGACTTCTCGTGCAACTCGTCGGAGTCTCCGACCAACGGCCGAGACCGCCCGAACCCCGCAGACGACCCGAACGGAGATCTCCCCGTGTCCGACACCCCAGTGCTGCAACTGACCGAGGTGACCTTCCGCCGCGAGGGCAAACAGATCATCGACGGTATCTCGCTGACCGTGCACGCGGGCGAACACTGGGCGCTGCTCGGCCCCAACGGCGCGGGTAAGAGCACCCTGCTCGGCTTCTGCGCCGCCGTCACCTTCCCGACCTCGGGCACCGTCGATATCCTCGGCCAGCGGATGGGCCGCGTCGACCTGGCGCCGCTGCGCCATTCGATCGGGCATGTGAACCCCCGCCACCCGCTGCGCTATCCGCTGACCGTCCGCGAGGTCGTGCTCACCGGCATCACCGCCACCATCGACACCCCGATGCGCTGGACGCCCACGCCCGAGGACCTGCGCCGCGCGGACGCGATGATCGACACAGTCGGCCTCAAAGGCAAGGCCGAGGAGATCTGGCCGACGCTGTCCCAGGGCGAACGCGGCCGGACGCTGATCGCCCGCGCGCTCATCGCCGAACCGCGCCTACTGCTGTTCGACGAACCGTCCACCGGACTCGACGTGGCCGCCCGCGAACAACTCCTCGAGACCATCGACGCACTCGGCCAGACCCATCCGGACGTCGCATCGATCCTGGTCACCCATCATCTGGAGGAGCTGCCGAGCACCACAACGCACGCGCTGCTCATCGCGAACGGTCGCACCGTCGCCGCGGGCCCCGCACCGGAGACGGTCACCACGGAGACGGTGACCGCCGCATTCGATCATCCCGTCGCGGTCCGCTACGACACCGGCCGCTGGACCGCTCGGGCGGCAGTGCGCGCCTGGCCCGCGTAGCCGGCGGTGTACTCCCCGGAGCGATTGCGGAAGAATTTTCCGGGAGAATGTCGATTCGAGCCGATGCCGTTCGATGCGTTGAGGTGAGGGTCGGACGATGCCGACCACCGACCGAAGGATGGCCAGATGCGACACATGATGCTGATCCACGTTGACCCGACCACCGCGCCGGTTCCCGACGAGGCGCTGTTCGAGCAGGTCAACAAGGTGATCGAGGAGATGACGAAGGCCGGGGTGCTGCTGGATACCGCCGGTCTGCGCTCGATCACCGAGGCCACCAAGATCAACCAGTCCGGCGGCAAGCAGACCGTGCTCGACGGACCTTTCACGGAGTCCAAAGAGGTTGTCGGTGGGTACTGCCTCCTGCAGACGAAATCCAAGGAGGAAGCGATCGAATGGACCTCGCGCTTCCTCGGGGTGCACGGGCCGGAATGGGATATCGAGGTCGAGATTCGCCAGATCGACGAGGGCTGAGATCCGCGCATGAGCCGGTCGCCCGAGCAGACCAGGGAAGCCGTCGAGACGGTGTGGCGGATGGAATGGCCGCGCCTGGTCGCCGGGCTCACCCGGATCGTCGGCGATATCGACGCCGCCGAGGAGCTCGCACAGGACGCGCTGGTCGCGGCCCTGGAGCAGTGGCCGCGCGACGGGGTGCCGCCGAATCCGGGTGGCTGGCTCATGCTCACCGCGAAGCATCGGGCGATCGATCTGGTGCGCCGCAACCAGAACCTCACGCGCAAGCTGACGTTGGTCGGTCACGAGCTGCGGACCGACCAACCTCAGCAGCCGCAGGCCGACGGTGAGATCGAAGACGATCTACTGCGCATGATCTTCACGGCATGTCACCCGGTGCTGTCGGCGCGGGCCCGGGTGGCGTTGACGCTGCGGCTGGTCGGCGGATTGACCACCGAGGAGATCGCACGGGCCTTCGTCGTACCGGAATCGACTGTCGCCCAACGCATTGTGCGGGCCAAGCGCACCATTGCCGCCCGGCATGTGCCCTATGAGGTGCCGAGCGGGGACGAGTTGGCCAGGAGGTTGGATTCGGTCCTCGAGGTCATCTACCTGATCTTCAACGAAGGCTATTCGGCGACCGCGGGCGATGACTGGATTCGCGTCGAATTATGTCAGGACGCACTGCGTTTGGCGCGTATGCTGGCGAATCTGCTGCCCGAGGAACCCGAGACGCACGGGCTGGCCGCACTGCTCGAATTGCAGGCCTCACGCTCCGCCGCCCGGGTCGGACCCGCGAAAACCGTTGTCCTGTTGGCGGATCAGGAGCGGGCTCGCTGGGATCAACTGTTGATTCGACGAGGTTTCGCGGCGCTCGGACATGCCCATACGGTCAGTCGGAATCGCGGTCTGCCACCCGGTCGTTATGCACTGCAAGCCGCGATCGCCGCGGTGCACGCCATGGCGCCGAGCAGCGCGGAGACCGATTGGCGGCGCATCGCTGGTCTGTATGCCGTTCTCGCGGAACGCTTTCCGTCACCTGTTATCGATCTGAACCGGGCCGTCGCGGTCAGTAAGGTGCACGGACCCGCCGTGGGCCTGGAATTGGTCGACGCGCTCGTGGCCGCGGGTGCGTTGGACAGATACCACCTGCTGCCCGCCGTTCGCGGCGACCTGCTCGAGCGACTGGGCCGCCACGACGAAGCCCGCGCCGAATTCGCCCGCGCGGCAGAGTTGACCGGAAATGCCGCCGAACAGGCGCTATTGCTCGACCGGATGGCCCCGAGTGATCCGCTGTGTGCGCCGGAGAGGCACCCCGATGACTCGTGACGAAATGACCAAGGCGAGAATTGCCGTCCCACCGGCAATGGGCACACTCCCCGTTACGCGGTCAGCTGCTCGCCGCAAACGCCTTCGCCGGTCTCGAACCGGAATGATCCGCGTTCACGCGCGGCGAATCGGCTGCCAGGTCCGGATCGCGTCGGTCGTGAGGAAGATGCCGATCTGGCGGTAGACCTCGACGGGCTTCTCCATCACCAACACATGTGAGGTGCCGGGAACGATGGCGAGTTCGGAGTTCGGGATCGCGCGGTACAGCGCGATGGTGTGCTCCAGGCTCATGGCGTCATCGTCCGCGGCGAGGACCAGCGTGCGACTGGCGATCGCCGCCAGGTCATCGACCGTCAGGGTGGGCCCGGTGCGCGCATTCCGCAGCAGCTTCTCGGCGACCACCGGGAAGTGGTTCGGGCCATCCGGCGATACCTCGGCGTGCAACGCGCCCAAGTGCCGCATGGGCTCCTCGGCCTCGATACCGTCGACCATGCCGGGCACCATGCCGTCATGGTGGAAGTTTCCGCTGATCGAAACCAGCTTGCGAACCAGGTCGGGACGCCGGATCGCCACCAGCAGAGCGACATTCGCACCGTCGCTGTAACCGACCAGATGCGCCGGACCACCGATCACCTGGTCCAGGAACGCGATCGCATCCTCGGCCATTACCTCATAGGTGATCGGCCCATCGGCATCCGATGTGCGGCCGTGGCCGCGGCGATCCATGCGGTAGACCCGGAAATGTTCGGCGAGACCGGGCAGCCCGGTATCGAAGGTCCGCGAGTCCACGAAGCCGCCGTGCAACAGCAGCACCGGCTCGCCGTCGCCGGTTTCGTCGTACCAGGTCCGAATATCACCGAGCTGAACGTAATTCGACATGCGCCGATCCTGCTCGCGCGCACCGCGCCGCCACGCCCGCCCTCGACAAATTGTGAACAGTGCCACTGTCCGCGGCGTGGCGCTACCGCACTGCGGTCCGCTCGGCTTCGGCCAACTCCTTCAGCGTCAGCAACTGCTTGCGCATCATCACCACATCACCGAGGGCCAAGGCGCGGGCGAGGATCCGCGATCCGGCGAAGCGGATCCGGACGGTGAGCCGGGTGCCCGCCCCTTCCGGGCGCACCGCGTAGGTAACGCAGATCTTGCCGGAAACCATGGTGAGGTGGCGGCACAGCACGAACGAGACGAGGGTGAACGCGGACATGAACCGCTGTCCCACTTCGAGTTCGGTGAGCGCCGGATCGCGGTGGCGCGGGCTGCGCTTGCCGAAGTTGTCGAGCAGGTCGTAACTGTAAGGCCCCACCCGCAATTGACACAGCCAGCCGTAGACCACATTCGGCGGCGCATCGATGCTGATGGCCCGATCCGCCGGCAGCCCACCGGGTTGTACGTCGTCACAGGGCAGCGGCTGCTCGAGTTCGGCCTCGGTCGCGCCCCAGACCGATCCCGGGATCATGCCGCGGCCGCGATTCGCCGGAGCATATCGCGCACCACGATCTTGTGGCCGCCGCTGCTGATGACCAGCGCCCGGTAGATCTTGCCGTGCAGGCCCGGGAATTCGCCCCAGCTCTGCGCCCGCACCAGCGTCCGGCTCGGGCCTTGTTCGTCGAGTTCGAAGACCAGCGCATAGCGCGAGAACCAATGCCGCCCCTTCAGCGCGAGCCGACTCGGCTCCTCGACCGAGTCGACCACGAATCCGCTCGGCGGCTTCAGTGGATCGTTCGAATCTTTACAGACAACTTTCAGCAAGGCCTTCCACGCCCGATCGCGGTTCGCGTCCACCGATCTGGCATGCTCATCTATGTAGGGCAATCGCTCCATATAGAAGGAACGTACTAGTACATGGCGCCACCCCGCAAGCACGACACCGACGTGATCCTCGACGCAGCGCGCTCCCTCGTGCTCACCGACGGCCCCCGCGCGGCCAGCGTCGCGGCGATCGCGGCGGCCAGCGGTGCGCCCGTCGGCACGCTGTATCACCGCTTCGGCAACCGCAATGGCGTGCTGACCGCGGCCTGGCTGCGTGCGCTCGAACGCTTCCAGGAACGCGTCGAGGCGGCCGCCGACGCACCGGATCCGGTCGAGGCCGGTGTCGCGATGGCGGCGGCAAGCGTCCGATTCGGACGCGAATTACCCGACGACGCGAAGCTTTTGCTGAACTTGCGCCCCAGCGACCTACTCGACGGCGGCCCGGACGCGGAATTCCGCGCCCGCCTCGGCCGGATGAACGCGCCACTCATCGAACATCTGCGCCGCGTCGCCGCCGACCTCTTCGGACGTGCCGGCGACCGCGAAATCGACGCCGTCAGCCGCGCGGTAGTCGACCTCCCCTACGCCGCGCTCCGCCGACACGCGCAGGCCTCCGTCCTCCCCGACTGGCTCGAAGCCGACCTGACCGCTGCCGCCCGCGCGCTGCTGCAGTCCTACCGTCCCTGAGGCTTATTCTCCGGCGACGAGGGCGGGGGTGAGTTTGTCGAGGGTGTCGATGACCTCGGCGGCCAGGGCGAGGGCGTCGGGGGCGGGTGGGTATTCGGGACGGGGTGCGGCGATGACGCGCATGCCCGCGGCGTGTGCTGCACGCAGTCCGTTGCTCGAATCCTCCACGGCCGCGCATTCGGTGGACTTGTGTCGCAGGAACGCGGCTGTTGCCACGTAGACATCGGGCGCGGGCTTACCCCGGTCGACCTCCTCGGTAGAGAAGGTGACGCTGAAGAATTCGATCAGTCCGGTACGGCCGAGCACGGTATCGATCAGGGTCCGCGGCGAGGAGCTGGCCACCGCCAGCGGCCAGTGTTCGCTGATGCGCTGCACCGCCTCGACCGCACCGGGCAGCAGCGGCACGGCCTTCTCGTAATGGTCGGCCATCCGCTCGATCACGTCATTGGCCACGGTGTCCGGCGTTTCACCGACGCCGAGTTCGTCGCTGAGATAGTCCGACCACTCCCCGGTGCTCATGCCCATCAGCCGTGACTGCGTATCGGCCAGCCAGCGCCCACCCTTCTGTGCGACATACTCGCGGCGCACCTGCTCCCAGACCGGCTCGGAGTCGATGAGCACACCGTCCATATCGAACACAACTGCCGCAATATGCATGGGAGACAAAGCCTTTCGCCAGCAACGCCGCTGAGTGACGATCCGATGGACTACCCATCGACCGCCGCGCAGCGGGGATTTTCGGAAGACCTGATGATGATCGAGTACCCACACTAGGCCAGCCCATCCCCCGCTCGCACTCGGCCACCGGAACCGGTCACCACCTCGTGCCGATCCGCCCGATGCGAGCGTCGATATTCACTCGGCGAGATACCGGCCTCGCGGCCGAAGTGCGCACGCAGGTTGGCTGCGCTCTGTACATGGTGGCGGTCGGCGCCCTGGCCATGGCGGCGGGCATCGCCTACCGGCCGGGCCGCGTCCGCAGCGCATAGCACGAGCAGCCCGATCGGACCTGCCGAACGACTATTCGGCAGGTAACCGATAACGTGTTCCGTATGAATGAACAGCAGGTCGGCAAATCGCTGCCGAGCGAGGAGCACCACGAGGGCGGGTTCCGGCCGATGTCGGAGCTGATCAACGCGCAACTGGATGAGCTCGACATCTCGCGTGGCGGGCCGCACTACGGCGCGTTCATCGAACAGGTGCGCAGTCTCATGGACCGGGCCCGGCTGGCCTGTCCCTCCGACGAGCTCGCACTGGAGACCATCGGCATCCTCAAACAGCTGAACGACAAGCTGGACGCCGCGATCGTCGACGAGTGGTCCGCGCCGACGTTTACCCGCATCGACCTGCCCGCGCGCGGCAACATCACCCTGCCGCCGTACATCGTCGACAAGGCGGACCGGGACGGCGTCGACGCTCGCATCACCTTCCGCACCTTCCACCTCGGCGGAAACAGGGCCGCGCACGGCGGACAGGTGGCGGTCGGCTTCGACGATCTGCTCGGCATGGCCGCCGCGGTGTACTCGGGCGCGGTGACTCGCACCGCCTCCATCACCATCGACTACCGTTCCATCACCCCGCTCGACACCGAACTACGGGTGCGCGCCTGGACCGAGCGGCAGGAGGGCCGCAAGGTGTACGCGCGGGCCACCCTGCACGACGGCGATCGGCTCTGCGCCGAGGCGAACGCTCTGTTCATCGTGCTCAACCCCGGGCAGCAGTGAGACGGTAGTTCGCGGGGTCCGGACGCCGCGCCATCAGCGCACGGTGCCGGGCCGGCGTCCACGGCCACAATTCCGGAACGCCGTCCTTGCCGAGATACCAACTCTGACACCCGGTCGCCCACACGGTGTTCGGCATCGCCGCCCACAGTTCCTCGTAGTAGCGCCGCGTCGCCTCGACGGTCGGCTCCACACTGCCGAATTCACCGTCCCGCCAACGCCGGATCCAGCCGAGGATGTGCTCGGCCTGGGTTTCGGCGATCAGCGTCAGCGGGTAGTTGCCGACCGGACTGTGCGGGCCGATCAGCAGGAACATATTCGGAAAGCCCGGTATCGCAACGGTTTCGAAGGCACGCGGACCATCGGCCCACACCTGATCCAGTGTGCGGCCATCGGTTCCGGTAATGCCCATCGGCCGCATGAACGCGTGCGCGTCGAATCCCGTTGCCAGCACCAGCACATCGAGTTCGTGCAGGCGTCCGTCGGCGGTGACGATGCCGCGGGGTTCGATGTGATCGATCGCGTCACACACGACCTCGACACTGTCACGCTGCACTGCACGATAGAAGCTGCCCGACACCACAAGTCGCTTACACATGGGCTGATAGTCCGGCGTCAGCGCCGCCCGCAGCGCCGGATCGCGCACGCTGCGCAGGTTCGCTCGACATATCCGGCCGACGAGCTCACGCTTGAGGCCGGGCCTGGTGACGGCATCGACGAGGAACTCGAATACCCGGCGGGTCACCGCGTAACCGAACTCGTCCAGCGCCGGGAATCGGCGGTGCGCGGCGATCGTGAGCCGTGAATAGCGTCGGTTCCGCAGCGGCAGGATCCACTGCGGGGTGCGCTGGAACATGCTGAGGTGCGCCACATTTCCGGCCAACGCCGTCACGATCTGCACCCCGGTGGAGCCCGTGCCGAGTACGCCGACCCGCTTGCCCGCGAGTTCGACATCGTGATTCCACCGCGCCGAATGGAACATCGGGCCCGCGAACTTCCCCAGTCCACTGATATCCGGGGTGCGCGGATGGTGCAGGAACCCGGTGGCGCACAGCACGAAGTCGAACGATTCCACCGCACCGTCGGCGGTCGTCAGTTCCCAACGCGCACCGTCGAATTCGGCCCCGACCACCTCGGTTCCGAACCGCGTGCGACTCGCCAGCCCACACTCGTGCGCGACGTCCGCGAAATACGCGTGGATCTCGGCACCCGGTGCGAAGAAATGCGACCACTCCGGATTCTTGGCGAAGCTGAACTGATAGAACCGCGACGGCACATCACAGGTCAGCCCCGGGTAGGTGTTCTCGCGCCAGGTCCCGCCGAACCGATCGGCCTTCTCGAACAGGATGAAGTCGCCGATGCCGTCGCGCTGCAAGGTGACCGCCATGCAGATGCCCGACATCCCCGCCCCGATAATGGCGACCCGTGGGCTGCGCCGTCGCATTCCAACCATACGTCTACGCTATGACGCCTGGCCCGCCGACGGAATATGCCGACCCGACACATTCATGATCTTTTCGGATATCCGGCCGCACCCGTCTTGCTACCGTTCGAACCATGGATCCGGTGTCGCAGCCCGGATGGGCATTCGATCGCACGCCGCACGGTGTGCGCATCATGCTGACAACCGCCCGCCGGCACGGTCTCGACCCCGCGCTCTGCCTGCACGACACCGCGCCGCGCTCGCACATCTGTTCGGCAACATCGATATCGCCTAGTCACCATCCGGTAACAGCCTGACTGCACCCACGCGTTCATCCGCTGGCACGGCCTCGCTCCGGCCGCTACCGCCGCACCCACTGACGGACCGAGATCAGGTGGAACTGGTGGCGGCGGCTTCTCGGCCGATGCCGCCACAGCTACCACCTGATCTTGATCAGTTGGCGGGGAAGTGTTTGTTGCGGTACTCGGCGAAGCGGGTATCGACTTGGGTGGTGGTTAGGCCGAAGTCCTCGAGGGTGTAGTGGTGGGTCGGGCGGGCGGCACCGGAGGTGCTTTCCGAATGCAGCGCCGTCATCGCAGCCTCGGCCTCGGGTGTCAGGGACAGATCGAAGTGCCGGTAGATCGAAGCGACAGTGCCGATCGGGTCCGTGACGAAGTCGTCGTAGTACACGTCGCAGAATTGAGCGGCGTTGTGCCGCTTGCGATCCGCGAGGAACTTGTCCGCTCCGCTGGCCCACAGATCCAACTGGGTCGCGCCGACGACGGGGCCGCGAAACTTATCCGACCAGCCTGCTGACGCCTGCTCGTTGAGGCTGCAGACCGAGGCGATGATCGTGCGGGGGTCCCGATGCATCTGGATCACCAGCGCATCCGGGTACACCTCGAAGATCGCGTCCAGCGCGAACAGGTGGCTGGGGTTCTTCAATACCCAGCGCCGGTCGGCGTCCGGCAGGCCGATCAACTGCAGGTTGCGCCGATGTCTGCGATAGGCGTCGGTCCAATCCTGCGCACGCAGCCATTCGGAGTATCCGGGCAGATAGTCCAGGCACTCGTAGGACACCGACATCGCCGACTGCCGCAGCAGCTGCCAGCACTCCTCCACCTGGTCCGCCGAAATGTGGTGCACGCCCATGAATTCCGGATGCTCTACGTGATGCTGCTCGAACGCCGCCTCGATCCGCTGGTACACCGGATTCGCCGCCCAGGTCTCGCGAGGCGGTCGCGGCTGCGGCATCTCGGTCAGCCACATCTCCAGGCCCTGATGGCCGGGATCCGCGTTGAGTAGCCGGTGCACCGCCGTCGTGCCCGAGCGCGGCAGTCCGGTTACGAAGATCGGGCGCTCGATCGCTACCTCGGCATGTTCGGGAAAGCGTTGCCACGCGGCCTCACTCAGCAGTCGCGCGATCAGCGCACCGCGCAGGAACGCCCGGTTGACCTTGTTGCCGAAGGGCGTCAGCTCGGCGTCCTCGGCATAGGAATCGAGCAACACCTGCAGGCCGGCGCGGTAGCCGTCGTCGCCGAAGTCGGTGAGCCCGACGACTTTCGTCGCCGAGGCGTGCAGATCGTCGATGGTGCCGACGTCGTCTCTGCCGATCACAGTCATTCTCCTAGTGGTGGTATTCGCCGCCGTTGACATCCAGGCAGGCGCCGGTGATCGCCCGCGCCAGAGGTGAGGCGAAGAAGACGACGGCGTCGGCGATCTCATCGGGTTCGGGCAGCTTGCGCAGATCGATGGTCGCGGCGGTCTCGGCGTACACCTCTTCGGAGGTGATCCCGCGCTGCTGGGCCAGATAGTTGAAGTACCACTTCAAGTTGTCGGCCCAGATATAGCCGGGCGCAACCGAATTCACCCGGATTCCTTTCGGCCCGAGTTCGGTGGCCAAGCTCTGGGCCAGCGCGAGCAGACTGGCCTTGGCCATCTTGTAGGGCCCGAAGGTGCGCCGCGAATGCCGCAGCACCGCCGAATTGATCATCACGACCGAGCCTTTCGACTCGGTGAGCGCGGGCACGAACAAACGCGTCAACCGCAGCGCGGCAAGTACATTGGTCTCGAATCCGGCGCGCACATCGTCGAGGTCGACATCGGCGAGATCGGTGATCGGCGGAATCGCGAAGGCATTGTTGACGAGCGTATCGACCCGCCCGAACGCGCTCTGCGCGGTCTCGACCAGATTCGTCACCGCCGCTTCGTCATTGATATCGGTCGGCACCACCACCGCGCGCCTGCCGAGTTCGGTGATCTCCTTGGCCACCTCGGTCAGCCGCGATTCGGTGCGCGAAGCCAGCACCACATCCGCACCGGCGCGAGCACTCTGCACCGCGATGGCCCGCCCCAGCCCCGGACCGACCCCGGAGACCACAACAACCTTGTCCTGCAACAACATCAGCCCAGCATCCTTTCCGCCACGGCAACCTGACGTGCCGCGATCCGCGCTCGCCATCCCTCGGGGGTGACACGCGCCTCGTCATAAAATGGCAGCCGCTCCGGCAATTCGGCGACCGACACCACCTCGACCGTCGGCCCGTCCTCGGGCTTCAGATCCCTCGACAGCTGCTGCCAACGGAACTGCAAATACCCGCGCGCATGCCCGGTGCGCTCGATCCAGTTGGCGAGTCCAGGGTCTCGCTCGCTGATCACGAGCCGGATCATCCCGTCCGGATCCACACGCGCCTGGTCGACGGTGAGGCTGGTCTGATGGTTGATGTAATCCAGCGACACGTACCACATGCTGCCGAGTTGGAACCCCTGATACGGCGCATCCGATTTCGGCACCGTGAGGATCATCGCCTGATCGTCGTCGAGTTCGTAATGGCCCACCGAGGAGAACTGGGTGGTGAGACCGCCCGGGGTAGAGCGCGGTTCGGTCATCGTGTTGACCGGCAGGTTGAGATAGAACCACTTCGGGAATGCCAGGAAGGTATTCAACCGCGAGACCAGCATTTTCCCCGCGATGTCATACCGCTTGCGCAGCACGTCCTCGGTCAGCGCCGGCGGTGCGCCGCCGATCGTGTCCACCCGCTGAATGCGTATCGTGCCCGCCTTCTCGGTGGCCCAGTCGCTGTACACCTCGCGAACCACGACCATCGCGGAGTCCGGCGCGAGATGGACGTAGCCGGGGCGCGCCTCGCCCGGACCGAGACGAAGCTCGTAGGAGCCGTCGGCCGCGATATCGAGGGCGCGGGCATCGAAGGCGGTCTCGCTGTCGGGGACGTCCACCGGCGAGTAGTTGCCGTTGAGTACCTGGAAGCTGAGGTCGCGGGTGGTGCCGCGAGTTCCGGTCACCACATACTCGGCGTCGGGGCGCAGATACGAGTGGAAGTAGAGAGTGTCCGGGTTGTCCAAACCCATCTTCGTATACGGCCCGGTGGACAGGACGAAGAACGGGAAGTCCCGTTCATAGGCCCACGCCATCTGGATGGAGGCGCGAATACTGCCCGCGAGGTAGTCGTAGCCCTCGACGAGGTCCTGTGCGGTCCGAATATGTGGTGCGTCGGTGATGATCTGCTCGGCGGCGGCCATGGCTTCCGCGAACGGCTGTGTCAGCAAGAGGCTTCCGATCCTTTCGAGCGACCTGCAAGCAGTCGCTACGGCCCTTGATCCCTGTTCCAAATATGTACCGCTCTGGTACATTTCGATATGAGCAAGATTAGAACGTGTTCTAGGAGTTGTCCATGGTTACCCGCAGATCCGCCCCCACCGCCCGGGTGGTCCAGGTACTCGATTTCTTCGTCGAGCAGCGTGGTAAACGCTTCGGCCTCTCCGAACTGGCCCGCGGCCTCGACCTGGCCAAGCCGACCTGCCTGGGCATCCTCACCGAACTGACCGCAGGCGGCTACCTGGTGCGCGACGCGAACACCCGCACCTATGGCCTCGGACCTGCGCTGATCGCCGCCGGGCGGGTCGCCCAGGACAGTTTCGCCATCTCCGCCATCGCCCGCGCCGAACTGGCGAAACTGACCGCGCTCTACCGCACCACCTGCACCGCCTCGGCCGTGGTCGGCGAGCAGATCATGGTGCTGGAAAGTACCGGCCCCGGCCTGGTCAAGGTGGGTGCGGCCTACCATTTCGCGCCGCCGGTCGGCCTGATGTACGTGCTGTGGGATACCGAGGCGGCCTTCGACGCCTGGCTGAGCAAGCCGCCGACGGTGCCGTTGCGGCAGGACGTGGACCGGCTGCGCCAGGTCGTCGCGGAGTGCCGCGAGCGCGGTTACCTGGTCGAAAGCCTGACTGCGGCGGGCCGACGGCTGTACTCGCTGCTGGCCGGGGTCGCCACCCACGACCTGCCCGCTGAAGTGCGCGAACTCGTCGGCGAGCTGGTGACCAGCCTCGGGGAGCGGGTCTATCTCGGCACCGATCTGCGACCACGCAAAGAACACCCGGTCAGCCTGCTCGCGGCGCCCACCTATGGCGGTGACGGCAGGCAGAACATGGTGCTCACCATGTACGTGGGAGCGGCCATCACCGGGGCCGAGATCGATCGCCGCGGCACGGCACTCGTGGCCGCCGCCGACCGGGTGACCGCGGAATCGGGCGGTCGCAGACCGGACGCTAACCATTGACCATGACCGAAACGTGTTCTAGTTTTGGGGCGTGAGCCAGTACGCGAAGTCGACGGCGAGCACCTACGAGTTGCCTCATCTGGATGCGCTCGAGGCCGAGTCGGCACATATATTCCGGGAAGTCGCGGCGAGTTTCGAACGGCCGGTGCTGTTGTTCTCCGGCGGCAAGGACTCGGTGGTGATGCTGCACCTGGCGGCCAAGGCCTTCTGGCCGGCACCGCTGCCTTTCCCGGTGCTGCACATCGATACCGGGCACAACTTCGACGAAGTCATCGAATACCGCGACCACACCGTCGAGCGACTCGGCCTACGGCTGGTGGTCGGCAGCGTGCAAGACGATATCGACGCGGGCCGAGTGACGGAGGAGAGCGGACCACGCGCCACCCGAAACCGTTTACAGACAGCGACTTTGCTGCGCTGCATCCGCGAGGGCGGCTACGACGCGGTCTTCGGCGGTGCACGCCGCGACGAGGAGAAGGCACGCGCCAAGGAACGCGTCTTCAGCTTCCGCGACGAATACGGCCAGTGGGATCCACGCAATCAGCGCCCAGAGCTGTGGAGCCTCTACAACGGACGGCACAGCAAGGGCGAGCACATCCGGGTGTTCCCGCTGTCGAACTGGACCGAGCTCGATATCTGGCATTACATCGCCGCCGAAACCATCGAGCTACCACCGCTGTACTATGCACACCGCCGCACAGTGGTCCAACGCGACGGAATGTTGTTGGCGCACACGCGATTTCTCGAACTGCTCGATGGTGAGCAGCCGTATGAAGCCACGGTGCGATTCCGGACCGTCGGCGACGCGACCTGCACCGGATGTGTCGAATCGAGCGCGGCCACGCCAGCGGAAGTGGTCGTCGAAGTCGCCGCCACCCGAGTCACCGAGCGCGGGGCGACCCGCGCCGATGACCGGATATCCGAAGCCGGGATGGAAGACCGCAAACGCGAAGGGTATTTCTGATGACGACCACCACCCTGCTGCGGCTGGCCACCGCGGGCAGCGTCGACGACGGCAAATCCACGCTGATCGGCCGTCTGTTGTTCGACTCCAAAACAATCTTCACCGACCAACTCGCCGCCGTCGAGGCAACCAGCCGCGCCCGCGGCGACGACTACCCGGACCTAGCGCTGCTCACCGACGGCCTACGCGCCGAACGCGAACAAGGCATCACCATCGATGTGGCGCACCGCTACTTCGCCACACCGCGGCGCAAATTCATCATCGCCGACACCCCCGGCCACATCCAGTACACCCGCAACATGGTCACCGGCGCCTCGACCGCCGATCTCGCGCTGATCCTGGTGGACGCGCGCACCGGCATCGTGGAACAAACCCGCCGCCATGCCTTCCTGGCCAGTCTGCTCGGCATCCCGCACCTGGTGCTGTGCGTGAACAAGATGGATCTGGCCGGGTGGTCGCAGGATCGGTTCGAAGAAATCCGCGAGGAGTTCGCCAGCTTCGCCACGAAACTCGATGTCGCCGATCTGAGCTTCATTCCGATGTCGGCGTTGCACGGCGACAATATCGTGCACCGCGGTGCGAGTATGCCCTGGTACGAGGGCTCGCCCCTGCTGCATCACCTGGAGGAGGTGCATATCGCCTCCGACCGCAACCTCATCGACGCCCGATTCCCCGTGCAGTACGTAACCCGCAGGCACGCAACCGATTTCCGCGGCTATGCGGGCACGGTGTGCGGCGGGGTATTCAAGCCGGGGGACGAGGTCGCAGTACTGCCTTCGGGATTCACCACCACCGTCGAGGCGATCTGGGGTCCGGGCGGCAAGCCCGTGGCGGAAGCCTTTCCACCACAAGCGGTGACGATCCAGCTCGCCGACCACCTCGATGTGTCGCGTGGCGATCTCATCTGCCGCCCGGCGAACCGTCCGCACGTCGGACGCGATCTCGACGCGATGGTCTGCTGGTTCGCCGAGGACTCCGCACTGACACCCGGCGCGACCTACACCATCCGCCACACCACCCGCACCGTCACCGCCGAGGTCCGCAGCCTGGACTACCGCCTCGACGTCAACACCCTGCACCGCGACGAAAACGCGGACTCACTCTCACTCAACGAAATCGGACGCATCCAACTACGCACCCGCCAACCACTGCTCTTCGACCCCTACCGCCGTAACCGCACCACCGGCAGTTTCATCCTCATCGACGACACCACCAACAACACCGTCGCCGCCGGCATGATCACCGGACCCACCCTCCCCTCCTCCCGCGTGGTCTGGCACTCCACCGCCGTCAGCCGCGACGAACGACCCACCACCGGCCTGACAGTCTGGCTGACCGGGCTCTCCGGCTCCGGAAAATCTTCCATCGCAGTCGAACTCGAACGCCGACTCGTCGCCGCAGGTCGCCCCGCCTTCCTCCTCGACGGCGACAACCTGCGTCACGGACTCAACACCGACCTCGGCTTCAGCGCGGCCGATCGAACCGAAAACATCCGCCGGGTAGGCGAAGTCGCGCGCCTGTTCGCCGAAGCCGGGGTCGTGGCCGTGGTCTCGCTGATCAGCCCCTACACTGCCGACCGCAACAAGGTGCGTGCCGTCCACGAGGCCGCCGGAATCCCGTTCGTCGAAGTCTTCGTCGACACCCCGCTCGAAATCTGCGAATCCCGAGACCCGAAGGGCATGTACGCGAAGGCCCGCGCGGGCGAAATACGCGGCTTCACCGGAATCGACGACCCCTACGAGGCCCCCACCGGCGCCGAGCTGGTGCTACGCCCCGGTGACGGCGACCCCGCCGCCATGGCCGCCGCCATCCTCGCCAAACTGGCGAAGCTGGATTGACCTGTCTCCGACCGCAACCTGTGCGCAGCAAAGCGAAAGCCTATGTAGCAGAACCTTCATCATGATGGACCCCACGGCAATATGATCACCACACACAGCTATATGTGGGGATCGCAGCGTGACAGCAACAGCAGCAGTCGTGGGCACCGGATACTCGCGTGTCATCGCACCACCGGGTTGGAGTCGCTGGCTGGTTCCGCCCGCCGCGCTGTCCATCCATCTCGCCATCGGGCAGGCCTACGCATGGAGCGTTTTCAAGCCGCCGCTCGAATCGGCGATGCACATCTCGGGTACCGGTAGTGCACTGCCGTTCCAGCTGGCCATCGTGATGCTCGGGCTGTCGGCGGCGTTCGGCGGCACCGTCGTCGAACGCCGCGGTCCGCGTTGGGCGATGACGGTATCGCTGGTGTGCTTCTCATCGGGGCTGTTGATCTCCGCGCTCGGCGCGGCCGCCGGCGCGTATTGGCTCATCGTCTTCGGATACGGGTTCGTCGGTGGTATCGGACTCGGCATCGGCTATATCTCGCCGGTCTCCACGCTGATCCGCTGGTTTCCCGACCGGCCGGGGATGGCTACCGGCTTCGCCATCATGGGCTTCGGCGGCGGCGCGCTGATCGCATCACCGTGGACGACCGAACTGCTCTCGGATTTCGGCAGAGACCAGACCGGTATCGCCGCGACCTTCCTGGTCATGGGCCTGACCTACGCGGTGTTCATGTCGGTCGGCGTGCTGCTGGTGCGGGTGCCGCCGCCCGGTTGGCGTCCGGCGGGCTGGACACCGGTGGCGAAGATCGCCAAGCTCATCAGCGGCAACGACGTCAGCGCCCGCGACGCGATCCGCACCCCACAATTCTGGCTGCTCTGGATTGTGCTGTGTTTCAACGTCACCGCGGGTATCGGCATCCTGGAGAAGGCGGCGCCGATGGTGACGGAATTCTTCGCGCACACCCCGACTCCGGTTACCGCGGGCGCCGCGGCGGGTTTCGTCGCGGTGCTGTCGGCGGCGAATATGGCCGGGCGCATCGGCTGGTCATCGCTGTCGGACCTCATCGGCCGCAAGAATATGTACCGGATCTACCTGGGCGTCGGCGCGCTCGCCTATGTATTGGTCTGGTGGGTCGGCCAGACCAACAAGCCCGTATTCGTCCTCGGCGCCATGCTGATCCTGTCCTTCTATGGTGGCGGATTCGCGACAGTTCCGGCATACCTCAAGGATCTGTTCGGGACATACCAGGTCGGTGCGATCCATGGTCGACTGCTCACGGCTTGGTCGGTGGCGGGCGTCGCCGGGCCGTTGATCGTCAACGCCATCGCCGACTACGGTGCACGACACGGAAAGACCGGACCCGCACTGTTCGGACCCTCGTTCGCGATCATGATCACACTGCTGTGCGTCGGGTTCGTCGCCAATGAACTGATCCGCCCGGTCGCGGCGAAATACCACCGACCGGCCGTCGCCACGGAGGGAGAGCCGGTATGACCGAACCCGACCAGAGCGAGGCCGCCCCACCCCGCCGCATCCCGCTGCTGGCCTTCGCCTGGCTGTGGGTCGCCGCCCCCTTCGTCTACGGCCTCGATCGCCTGCTCGTGAACCTGCTCAAGCTCTTCCACTGAGACCAGGCGGTCGATACCGCTGTTCGGGACGTGCACCCGATAATGGAGTGACCATGACGGATTCCCGGCTGCACGAGCGCTTCCCCGAACTGGTCACCACGCTGCCGTTCGCGCGGCTCGGCGTCGCCCCGACACCGGTGCGCACGCTGGATCTCGGTACGAAGAGCACCGTGTGGTGCAAGGACGAGAGCGGGTACGGCTCCGGCGGGTGGGGCGGCAACAAGATCCGCAAGCTGGAGTGGCTATTGCCCGAGGCCGAGCGGCGCGGTGCGCGCACCATCCTCACCGTCGGCGGAACCGGCACCAATTGGGGTCTGGCGGCGGCGCTCTACGGACGAGACTTCGGTCTGGACACGGCGCTGGCGCTCGTCGACCAACCAGTAGACGACCATGTCCGCGCACAGTTGCGCCGACTGGAGAACTCCGGCGCCACCCTGCATTTCACGCACAGCAAGCTACGCACCATCCTCACCACGCCATGGCTTGTGCTGCGGCACACGCACGGCCGCACCCTGCCGTACCTGCTGCCGGTCGGCGGTTCGTCACCGATCGGCGCGCTCGGTTACGTGGAGGGCGCGCTGGAACTGGCCGCGCAGATCGCTGCGGGCGAGCTTCCCGAGCCGACGCATCTGGTGACCGCCGTCGGATCCGGCGGCACGGCAGCGGGTTTGGCGCTCGGCCTGCGGTTGGCCGGATTGCGCACCCGGGTCGTTGGTGTGGTCGTCAATGACTCGCTCCCCCTCGACGCACCGCACATCATCACGCTGGCGAACCGTGCGGAGGCGGTACTGCGCGCACGCGGGGCCGGATTCACCTCGCCCGGCCTGCATCCCGACGATGTGACGATTGTGCGCGACTGGCTCGGCCCGGGCTACGGCCATGAGACCCCGGCCGCGGTCGCTGCGAACAAGCTCGCCGCGGCAGCCGGACTGGAACTGGAAACCGTCTACACGGCCAAGGCTTTGGCCGGACTCATCGAAATGGATACCCGCGGCGAGTTCGACGGTCCGGTGCTGTTCCTCAACACCTACGGACCGCGCTGATCCGGCTCCAATCCCAGCATCACGGCCAGTACCGCGCGCAGTCGTTCCACATCGCCCCGAATGCCGGTCACCGCATCCTGATACAGGAATGCCTCGATGAGGCGGACCAGCGCATACGCGAAAGTCTGTGTGTCGACTCGATTCTGGTAGCCCTCGTCGATCGCGGCATCGAGAATTTCCGCGACCACCCCGACGACCTTCGGCTGCACCGGCCCTTCGCTGCTGGTAATGATTCGGCCCGCGGTGGCCTGTTCGGTCGCGATGAAATAGCGATACGGTTCGTTGCGCGTCAGCCAGCGCGCCGCCCGGTCCAGCAGGGCGAGCACGCGCGGCGCACCCGTTTCGCCGACGCGCGTCTGCGCCGCGTCGACCATCCGCTCGAACTCCGACACCATGACCGCGCCGAGCAGACCGTCGCGCGATCCGAACCAGCGGTAGATGGTTGCCCGCGACAGTCCGAGTTCCGCCGCGATCGCCTGCACGTCGACCCGCTCAGAGGCCAAGAACTGAGCGCTCGCCGCGGCGAGCACCTGCTCCTGGGATGCGGCGGCGGGGCGGCCGACGGGGCGGGACGCAGTGGTCATCCCAGCCCTGGGATCAATTCACGACACATGCGTAGTAACGTACCAAATCGACCCGGACGAGCGGCACGCCCGTCTGGGCCAGTGCTCCGCCACCGCGAGAGGATGTGCCCGTGCGCTCGACGTTGATCTCCCGCAGGGACCTGGACTTCCTGCTCTACGAATGGCTACAGGTCGAGGAGCTGACCGCGCTCCCCCGGTTCGCCGAACACTCCAGGGACACCTTCGATGGTTTTCTGGATCTCTGCGAGGATCTCGCCACCCAGCATTTCGCGCCGCACAACAAACGCAACGACAGCAATGAGCCGACCTTCGACGGCGAGCGGGTCACCATCATCCCGGAGGTCAAGGCCGCCGTCGAGGCGTTCGCCAAGGCGAATCTCATCGGCGCGGCAATGGACGAGCGGATCGGCGGGCTACAGCTGCCCCGCACGCTGGAGGCGGCCGGATTCTGCTGGTTCCAGGCGGCCAATGTCGGCACCACCGGCTATCAGTTCCTGACCGTCGGCAACGCCAATCTCCTTGCCGCGCATGGAACTCCGGAGCAGATCGACCGCTTCGTCAAACCCATGGTCGAGGGTCGATTCACCGGGACCATGTGTCTGTCCGAAACGCAGGCCGGTTCGTCGCTGGCCGATATCGTGACCCGCGCCGAACCGCAGCCCGACGGCACCTACCGGCTCTTCGGATCGAAGATGTGGATCTCCGGCGGTGATCACGAACTCACCGAGAATATCGTGCACCTGGTGCTCGCCAAGATTCCGGGCGGACCGGCCGGAACCAAGGGCATCTCACTGTTCATCGTGCCGAAATTCCTGGTGGCCGAGGATGATTCGCTCGGGGCGCGCAACGATGTGGTGCTGGCCGGGTTGAACCACAAAATGGGCTATCGCGGCACCACCAACACGGTGCTGAACTTCGGCGAGGGCAAGCACACCCCGGACGGCGCGCCCGGTGCGGTGGGTTATCTGGTCGGCGAACCGCATCGCGGCCTGTCCTACATGTTCCACATGATGAACGAGGCACGCCTCGCCGTCGGTCTGAGCGCGACGGCGTTGGGCTACACCGGATATCTGAAATCACTCGACTACGCCCGCGAACGCCGCCAGGGACGCCCGGTCACCGCCAAGGATCCGGCGGCGCCGCAGGTGCCGATCATCGAGCATCCGGACGTGCGGCGAATGTTGTTGGCGCAGAAGGCTTATGTGGAGGGCGCGCTGGGTCTGCTGCTGTACTGCAATCGACTGGTGGATCTGGAACACACCACCGAGGATCCCGCCACGCGACGCGACCACACGCTGCTGCTGGAAATCCTGACCGGCGTGGCCAAGAGCTGGCCTTCGCAATGGTGCCTGGAGGCCAACAGCCTCGCCATCCAGGTGCACGGCGGCTACGGCTACACCCGCGAATACGATGTCGAGCAGCACTACCGCGACAACCGCCTCAACCCGATCCACGAGGGCACCCACGGCATCCAAGGTCTGGATCTGTTGGGCCGCAAGGTGATCCAACACGATGGCGCCAGCCTGCGGTTGCTGGCCGCACAGATCGAGAAGACCGTGCTCGCGGCCACCGAGGCGGGCGGTGAGTGGACCGAATTCGGCGGTCAACTCGACGCGGTCTGGCAACGTCTGCTGACTGTCACCGGCTGGATGTTCGCCGCAGGCGATCCCGCCGCCGCGATGGCGAATTCCACTGTGTACCTGGAGGCATTCGGCCATGTCGTGGTGGCCTGGATCTGGTTGGAGCAGGCGCTGGCCGCGCACGCCAAGCAGGGCGACTTCTACGACGGCAAGCGCGCGGCGGCCCGTTACTTCTTCCGTTACGAATTGCCCAAGACCGCACCGCAATTGGATCTGCTGGAACTGATGGACCGGACCACCTTGGACATGCGCGACGCTTGGTTCTGACCGACCTGCGGGCGAATCAGGGCAGTGTTCGCGGCAGCCCGAAGCAGCCGAGCACGCTGTTGTCGAAACGGGTGATGGCGCTGATCCCGTCACCGGTCAGGGTGAGCACGATGACACCGGTCGCGTGGCGGATGCCGTCGAGGCCGCGCAGGTAGGCCCCGAATGCCAGCTGACCATTGGCCCGCGTCGGCACGAAGTCATACGTCCGGCCCTGGCCGATGATGCTGGCGTAGAAACGCCCGACGACATCGCGGCCGTGGTATTCGTACGGAATCGGCGGCATCGAGACACGCACATCGGCGGTGAGCAGGGCGACCAATCCGTCGATATCGCCGGATTGATACGCGCGGACGAACTTTTCCGCGAGCTCCTGCGCCGCGGGCGAGTCGGGCACCGGCGGCGGTTCGTGCTCGCCGGGCGGCAGGTGCCGCTGCAGGGCGGTGCGGGCGCGCTCGAGCGCACTGTTGACCGAGTCAACGGTCGAGTCGAGCATCTCGGCGACATCGTCGGCGTGGTACCCGAGCACCTCCCGCAAGATCAGCACGTCTGGCACGCGTGCTAGAAGAGCGGCACCAATTTCGTTGCCGATGACTTCTTTGAGCCGCTCTTCCATCCGTCCACCGATGACACGGCGACGGTACTTCGGGCACCACACGACGTGGAACGCGCACTGGAACACCAGGTTCGAGTTACAGCGCAACGCGACGGCCACACCAACAATATATAGCGCGCACCCACATATCGAAACTATGTGCGACTGAGCGAGCCGATTTAATACGCTTACCCCACGACTAAAGCCGGGAGTCTGCGCGCTACGTTCTTCCGATCAAGGGCAGTCTGCGCGACTTGATCATCGCCGGTGGAGGCAAAGATGAGTCCCACGCCTCAGACAACCAAAGGGCGACGACCAGGTTGGGTGCGTCGCCACGCGACGACCAGGAACACGATGAGGCCGAGCAGTGGCAGGGTGCCGATGGTCCAGCTCAGAGGTAGCGGTGGACCGGGCTGGTCGAGGATTTCGACGTTGCCGAGAGTGCCCTCGCCGTGTCCGAGCGGGCCATCGATCGCGAAGGTGAAGGTGTAGGTGCCGGGGGCATCGAAGGCCCTGACGTCCAGGCCCCAGGAGTCGCGTTTGCGGGGATGGCGGACCAGTGGGGCGGCACGGCGGCCGGGGCGGATGGCGGGTCCGGTCAACTTCAGCGTCCCGGATTTATCGGCGATGCCGCCGTCGGGCAGGAAGGTGAAGTCCAGTGACTTCATCGCGCGGATGGGCCAGGTGGAGAATCCGACGGTGACGCCGTACGGGCCCACCTGGACGCGCTCGGTGTGCACGATATCGACCGGCGCGTAGGCGGACGCGGGGGCGATCGCGATCAGGGACAGGGTGAGCGTCGCCAGCACGGTGACGGCGAGCCTGCGAAGTACTGGCCCGCCCGCCACCCGGCCACCACCCCTCATCGAATCGCTACGCGATGCTGTACTCATGATGCCTCCTTCACCGCTGGCAGCATGGTGGTGAACCGGCCGCCGAGAAATCCGGCGAGCAGGCCGAGCGGAATGCCGAGCAGTGTGATCGTCAGGACATCACGAAATGCGATGTGCGACTTGGTATGTGTGAGGTTCAGCTGCAGCGGGAACGTCACGCCGATGATCACGCCGGTCACCACCCCGGCCACCAGCACGATCTTCCTGGCGTCGAGCCCACGCGCACGGGCCAGCCAGAACAGGCCCTCCACGGCGAGGGCCGCGACGATCAGGAACATCGGCATGATGGCGGGCAGTTCCGGCGGCCGCCCGGTGAGTCCGTCACGCAGTGGGAGTCCGATCGCCGACGCGTAGGTCTGCGCGGCCCACGGCGAGAACCACCACAGCACCGCCTGCATCGCGCCCAACGACGCGGCGATGGCGATGGCCGCACCCGCGCGGGCCAGCAACGCCGCGCCGAGGATCAGCAGCATCGGCCCGAACAGCACGATCCCGAGGATGGTCGGATCGGCGGGCAGATCCAGGTTGTTCAGCGCGTTGGTGGGAATCGGGGCGAAGGTGATCAGAATCGGGATCGCGACGATGATGCCGATCCGGCCCCAGCGGTGGTCGCGGTGTGCCGCGAAGACGATGATGCTGCCGATCATGGTGAGCGAGATCGAAAGGAACAGCGCCACATGCGACGGGGTGTTGAGCACGGCGTCGAAGCCGTAGATCGAATGCCACTCCAGGTCGAGCAGGCCGTACAGCAGGAACAATGCGGCGCCCGCTCCGGCGACCATATAGCCGAGCGGGGCGGTGAGGTTACTGCCGAAGACGCGGATCGGCGTACCACCCAGCCGGGGCACCGGCCGACCGGCCCGTTGGGCGGCGGTGGCGATGAGCACCATGGCGAGGCTCGCGAATCCGGAGATCGCGCTACCGGAGTAGAGGAACAGGTGCGGCAGAGTGAAGAAGGTATCGGGACCGACTTCGTTGTGCCACTGGATATCCCAGCTGATCCCGACCAACGTGACCGCGGTGCCGAGTAGTACGCCCCAGGCGCCGATGCGGGCCGCGGTGCCGTTATCGGATCCGGCCGCTACCGGTCCGGCCTCGGTCGCCTCGGATGGTGGTGCCGTACTCATCGCGTCCTCATCTCTGATCGTGCTCCGATGTTATTGGCATATACCGGTTTTCAGCCGCCCACCCAGAGTGGCACGATCAGCAGGTCCACGCTGTCGTGTTCGTCGATCGAGACTCGAAGCTCCCACGGACCGGTCATCATCAGTGACACCGCCGTGGCGTGGAAGCGTCCCGGTCCGGTGGCGAGCGCCGCGACGGGTTGTCCCGCATATCCCATGAGCGGCTGATTCGCTTGAATCTGGACTGCGGCATGGTCTTTGGTGGCACCGGTGCGGTCGGTGACGCTCACATCGATATCCGTCGCTCCGATGCGCAGGCTGTCGATGGAGACGGTGACAAGATGTTGCGCAGTACCGGCTTTCAGCACCAGCGGGCCGGACCGGCTCGGCCACACCAGCCAGCCGATGGCGACGAGTACAAGCACCACCGCACCGCCGAGCAGAACCCGGCGATCGATTACCCGGGCGGCTGATTCGGGCGCGCTCATCGCCGCGCTCCCGCCACATCGAGGACGACGGGGACGGTCAGCACGGTGTAGCGCCGTTCGACCTGGATCCACAGTCGGTACCGGCCCACGACCGGGAACGTATAGGTGAACGGAACATCCGGTCCGTACGCCGCGACGGTTTCGTCGGCGGCGCTGTCGCCGTTGACGGGCGGCATGAGCATGGTTCCGCGTCCGCCGCCGGCCTCGGTCATACCGCTCATCCCGGGCATATCCATCCCCGGCATATCAGCCATGCCCTGCATCGATGTCGCCCCCATCGAGTGACCGTGACCCCACACCGGTGAATTCTGCACGGCCGCGGCGATATCCGTTTCATCTGGTAGCGGGCCCGCCATGATCATGTGTCCGACCATGCCGAGCCACGGCTGCAGGTCGGCGGCATCGCCGAATTCGGCGGTGATCGTCGTCGGGGCACCGGCGACCGGAGCAGTCGTCCTGATGGTGACCGGATTACCGTCGACCACGGTCGACGCGGTCTTGTCATCGCCGCCGAGATGCACCGGGGTGCCGGGTGATTGCGGCGCGATCCCTGACGCCTCACCGGCTCCCACCGTGAAACCGGCTGCGGCGCGCACCATTTGAACACCACCGCCGCGCCGCGCCAACTCCGCCGACACCGCGTGATGCCCGGCCTCGGGCGAGGCCAGATGAACCTTATAGCGACCGGGTCCGATCCGGACCGGATGCAGATGCGACAGACGCCCGGTCGGTCCGACCACCAGCAGATGCATCAGCGCACTGTCGTGCACGAGCAGATCATCGACGAGCGCACCGGTGGCCGCGTCGATCAGCACGAGGTCGAGATCGCCTGGCTGCCCGGCCTTTACCGGCGAGCCCGCGATCGTGAGCAGAACAGGAGGACGTGAGAAGTCGGAGATCAACGGCTGGTTCAGCGCGTAGGGATCGGTGACGTTGTCCACCGTCGGATCGAGCTGACCGCCGGGTTGCGGCGGCAGCGGCAGGGACGCCGACAGGAGCGCGGCGGTCACCGACACCGCGACCCCGGCTACCATCCCGGCGGCCGGAACCAGCGCCCACCCAGTGCGCCGAGCGCGAATCGCGATCACCACCGCGACGGGCAGCAGCACACCCGCCACCAGAAATCCGCCGTAGACCAGACATTCGGGTGGGGAGGTCACCTGTGCGGGCACAATGAAGGGAATCCGAGCCACCCGCACGCCGTCGCCAATGGCCAGCTCCCACGGACCGGCGCGGTCCATTGTCACAGTGGCCGAATACATTCCGGGTGTGCCGCCGAGGTCGACCACCGTCTCGGCCGTGGGCACTCCCGCGGCGGGCAGGGTCGACTCCGTGGTCGCACCGGTCGGCGTCACCGCCAACGTGAGTCGCCCGGCGGCGGTACCGGTATGGGTCACCACATCCACCCGCAACGGCCCCGGCACACTGGTCACCCGGCGCAACACCACCGTCAGCTCACGATCACCGAGGGACTGCGCGACCGAAATATCCGCGCCGGCGGCAGGCGAGTCCGCGGCAGCGGACGCCATCGCGACCGACAGCAACAACCCACACACCCCCACGATCAGCAGAGCGCGACAGCGGACGATACCCGCGACAACGGCCACGCCCGCCATGGTAGGGATCCGATCGAACCAGATCATCACCCTCAGCGGGGACCTCGCGTCCCTCCGCGGAGTGATGCCGCGCTACTCGACGATCCGGATAATCTCCTACCCGGCCCGGCCATCTCCGTCTTTCGAATCTGCGTGATCGAAACCCGCGGCCTTCGCGGTGGGTGGCGCAATAACCACTGGATAGCCTATTCGCCCAGGTCAGCTGAGGTCAGGGGCGGCGCAATAACATCCCTTGAATTGCGGTGCCTTCGACGTGGGATTCGCGGCCGAGAAAGCCAACTATCGTCGCTATCCATGCAGGTCAGCGAGAGAAAGGCGGCGGAGGTGGCGGCAGAGCCGACGCCCGTGCGGCGCTTGCGGGCCGATCTGGCGCGGCGGGTGGCCGACGTACTGCGTCATCAGATCCATGCCGGGGCGTTCGACGAGGTGTTGCCGAGTGAGCAGCAGCTCGTCGCGGAATTCGACGCCTCGCGCAATACCGTCCGGGACGCGCTGGCGATGCTCAAGGAGGAGGGCCTGATCGATCGGGTGCCGAAGGTGGGCACTCGCGTCGCGAAGCGGAAGTACGACCACGGGCTGGACCAGCTGCTCGGCCTGCAGGAGACGTTGAAGGGGCACGGCACGGTGCGCAACGAGGTGCGCTCGGCCCTGCATGTCACCGCGCCGCCCGCGGTCGCGCGCCGGCTGGGGCTCGATCCCGGTGCGCGCGTGGTGTATATCGAACGACTGCGCTACCTCGCGGATCTGCCGCTGAGCCTGGATCTGACCTATCTCGCACCCGATATCGGCACCGAGATCCTCGGGCACGATCTGGAGACCAACGACATCTTCGTCCTGATCGAACAGATCAGCGGCGGCCCGCTCGGCTCCGCCGACCTCGCGCTGGAAGCGATCACCGCCGACGCCCACACCGCCGCCACCCTGGAAACCCCCGAGGGCGCGGCGCTGCTGATGCTCGAACGACTGACCCGCCTCGACGACGGCCGCCCGGTCGATCTGGAGTACATCCGGATGCGCGGGGACCGAATCACCATGCGCGGCAGTCTCATCCGCAGCGCACCCGAATGGAAGGTCATCTGATGGCACTCGCGAACCAGCGCGCCGATATCCCGGTCACCATCGACGAATCGCTCTGCATCCAGGGCTGCACGCTGTGTGTGGAAATCTGCCCACTCGATTCGCTGGCCATCAATCCCGAGAACGGCAAGGCCTTCATGCATGTGGACGAGTGCTGGTACTGCGGCCCGTGCGCGGCTCGCTGCCCGACCGGCGCGGTCACCGTCAATATGCCCTACCTGCTCCGCTGAATTCCACCACCAGAGAACCAGAGCTCCCCCATGAAGAAGCGCCTCGCTCCGCTCGTCCTCGCCATCGCGCTCGCCGCGGCCGGCTGCTCACTGCAGAGTTCGGACAACACCCCGGCCGGAACCGTCAAGGTCGTCCTCGGCTATCAGTCCAAGACCATCAACACCGTCACGGCGGGCACCCTACTCAAGGCAAAGGGCTTCCTGGAGCAGCGGTTACAGAAGATCACCGACGGCGGCGGGGCCAAATACCAGGTCGAGTGGCAGGACTACGACACCGGTGCGCCGATCACCGCGCAGATGCTCGCCGAGAAGATCGATATCGGATCGATGGGCGACTATCCGATGCTGATCAATGGATCTCGCACTCAGGCCAATGAGCGGGCGAAGACCGCGCTGGTGTCGGTCACCGGGTACAACCCCAGGGGCGCGCTGAATATGGTTGTGGTGCCCCAGGATTCGACCGCCTCATCGATCAATGACCTGGCCGGACAGAAGATTTCGGCCAGCGTCGGCTCCGCCGGACACGGCACCCTCGTACAGGCGCTGTCCCGCGCGGGCGTGGACCCGGCCAAGGGCGTGGAGGTACTGAACCAGCAGCCGCAGATCGGCGCCACCGCGCTGGAATCGCACCAGGTGAGCGCGCTCGCCCAGTTCGTGGCCTGGCCCGGACTCCTGGTGTTCCAGAACAAGGCCAAGTTGCTGTACGACGGTGCCGAACTCGGCGTACCGACCTTCCACGGTGTGGTCGCCCGGCGCTCGTACACCGCCGATCATCCCGAGGTGCTGCAGGCCTTCCTCGCCGCCCAACTCGACGCGACCACCTTCCTGCGTGAGCAGCCATTCGAGGCCGCGAAAATCGTGGCCGACGGTGCCGGCCTGCCGCCGGAGGTCGTGTACCTCTACAACGGCCCGGGCGGCACGTCTTTCGACACCACGATCAAGCCGAGCCTGGTCGAGGCGCTCAAGGGCGATGTGCAGTATCTGAAGTCGATCGGTGATTTCGCCGAACTCGATATCGACCGCTTCGTCGATCCCGCACCGCTGCGCAAGGCGTTCGCCGAGACCGGCCAGGGCGATTACGATCAGGCGCTCGCCGTCACCGCCAACCCCAGCCGGGTCACCGGCACCGACCCGATCTGCGCACGTGCCGTGGACAATTCGGCGCAGGCGGGCGAGCTGTGGCTCGACGGCGCGGACCGGCCGCAACCCGCCGCCGACGCCACCTGCCTGCTACGCGCGGTACAGGCCGCCAAGGCACAGGGCAAGGTGATCCGCGCGGCCTACATCCCGGACGCCGAACTCGGCACGCGATGGTTCGCCGATAAGGCGACCTGGCTGCGCGACGGCAATACCTTCCTGCCGTTCACGACTCCCGCTGCCGCGCAACGGTATCGGCAGGCACACGCGGCCGCCGTGCCGATCGCCTACGACCAGGCCGTGACGGAGGTGCGCGGATGAGTACAGCGGCGCTGGTCGGCCCGGTGGTGGCCGACGGCGGCGAGACCACCACGGCGCGCGGACGCTCCGCGTGGCGCACCCGCCTGCTCCAAGTGGCTTCGGTCGCGACCGCCATCGGGCTGTGGCAGCTGCTCACCGCCAACAATGTCCGATTCTGGTTGCGCTTCGACACGCTGCCCACGGTGACCGAGATCGTCGCCGAATTCGGTCGGCAGTTCCACAAGAACCAGTACTACGTGGATGTCGCGCAGTCGCTGATCCGGATCCTCACCGGATTCGGTCTCGCGGCGGTGGTCGGCGTGCTCGCCGGTATCGGGCTCGGTCGTTCCGGGCTGCTGGCCGCGGTATTCGGCCCGCTCACTGAGCTGGCCCGGCCGATCCCGGCGATCGCGCTGGTGCCGGTGGCGATTCTGCTGTTCCCGAGCGACGAGTCCGGCATCGTCTTCATCACCTTCACGGCCTCGCTGTTCCCGGTGCTGGTGAGCACCAGGCACGCGGTGCGCGCACTGCCCACCATCTGGGAGGACGCGTTGCGCACATTGGGCGCATCGCGCACCGATGTGCTTGTGCGGGTGGTCTTTCCGGGCATCCTGCCGGGCGTTTTCAGTGGTTTGTCGGTCGGCATGGGAGTGGCGTGGATCTGCCTCATCTCGGCCGAGATGATCTCCGGACGCCTCGGCATCGGCTACCGGACCTGGCAGGCCTACACCATTGTCGACTACCCGGGGGTCTTCGTCGGGATGATCACCATCGGCGTCCTCGGCTTCGGCACCTCCGGCATCGTCGAATTGGCCGGACGCCGCATCACCCGCTGGCTGCCGCGAGAGGTCGCCGAATGACTACCACCACGGCTCCCATCACCACGGCGACCGGCATGCGGTTGACCCTGGACGGAATTCGGATCGCGTACGGCACCAAGACCGTACTCGACCAGCTCGAGCTGGCCATCGCGCCCGGCGAAATCCTGGTCGTGGTCGGCAAATCCGGCTGTGGCAAGTCGACGCTGCTGCGCGCCATCGCCGGACTGCGCACCCCAGATGCCGGTGTCATCCGCGCCGACGGGACCCCGGTGACCGGCCCCACCGCCGACCGCGCGCTGGTCTTCCAGGACGACGCGCTGCTGCCGTGGCGCACCGCCCGGCAGAACATCGAACTCGCGCTGCAACTGCGCAAGGTGCCGCGCGCCGAACGCAAGGCGACGGCCCAGCATTGGGTGGACGAGGTCGGTCTCACCGCCTTCGCCGACTACCTCCCCCGCGATCTGTCCGGCGGCATGCGGCAGCGAGTCCAGTTGGCGCGCAGCCTTGCTGGATCACCTCGCGCGGTGCTGATGGACGAACCGTTCGGCGCGCTGGACACCCAGACCCGGGCGACCATGCAGCGCTTGCTGATCGACACCTGGCGCGCCCACCCGACCACCGTTGTGTTCGTCACCCACGATCTGGACGAGGCGCTGCTGATCGGCGACCGTATCGCAGTGCTGAGCAACGGGAATTCGGGTGGCGGTGCACTGCGCGCCCTGGTCGACGTGCCGGACCCACGCACGCCTGCGGATCGCAGCTCCGTGAAGGCCGAAATCTTGGAGAAGTTGTGAATATCCCGGAGCTATCCGATCGGGTCCGGCTCGACTGTGACGTGCTCGTCATCGGCGGCGGCACCGCGGGCACCATGGCCGCACTCACCGCCGCCGAGGCGGGCGCGAATGTGCTGCTGCTGGAGAAGGCACATGTGCGGCACTCCGGTGCGCTGGCCATGGGCATGGACGGGGTGAACAATGCGGTGATCCCGGGCAAGGCCGAACCGGAGGACTACGTCGCCGAGATCACCAGGGCCAACGACGGAATCGTCAACCAGCGCACCATCTATCAGACCGCGACGCGCGGATTCGCCATGGTGCAGCGGCTGGAACGCTACGGCGTGAAGTTCGAGAAGGACGAGTACGGCGAGTACGCGGTGCGCCGGGTGCACCGGTCCGGGTCCTATGTGCTGCCGATGCCCGAGGGCAAGGATGTGAAGAAGGCGCTGTATCGCGTACTGCGCCAGCGCAAGATGCGCGAGAAGATCCGCATCGAGAATCGGCTCATGCCGGTGCGGGTCCTCACCGTCGACGGCCGCGCGGTCGGCGCCGCCGCGTTGAATACGCGCACCGGCGAATTCGTGGCGGTGGGCGCGAAGGCGGTGATCCTGGCGACCGGGCCGTCGGGCCGATTGGGTCTGCCCGCATCGGGTTACCTGTACGGCACCTACGAGAATCCGACCAACGCGGGCGACGGCTATTCCATGGCCTATCACGCGGGAGCCGAACTCAGCGGCATCGAATGCTTCCAGATCAACCCGCTCATCAAGGATTACAACGGTCCGGCCTGCGCCTACGTCGCCAATCCGTTCGGCGGATATCAGGTGAACGCGCACGGCGAGCGATTCGTCGACTCCGACTACTGGTCCGGGCAGATGATGTCGGAGGTCAAGCGGGAGATCGAATCCGCGCGCGGGCCGATCTATCTCAAGGTCTCGCACCTGCCCGATGAGACGCTGTCCACGCTCGAGGGGATTCTGCACACCACCGAACGCCCGACGCGTGGCACCTTCCACGCCAACCGCGGCCACGACTACCGCACCCACGATATCGAGATGCACATCTCCGAAATCGGTTTGTGTGGTGGACATTCCGCCTCCGGCGTCTGGGTCGACGAACACGCGCGCACCACAGTGCCCGGGCTATACGCTGCGGGGGATCTGGCCTGCGTGCCACACAACTACATGATCGGCGCATTCGTCTTCGGTGATCTCGCGGGCGCGCACGCGGCATCGACACTGCCCGCAACCGATGCGCCGACCGATCTGCCGCAGGCGCAACTGGCCGAGGCGCACGAGCTGATCTACCGGCCGCTGCGCCAACCCGACGGCCCGCCCCAGCCGCAGGTCGAGTACAAGTTGCGCCGATTCGTGAACGACTATGTGGCACCGCCGAAAACGGCCGCGAAGCTCTCGATCGCGGTTGAGACGTTCGAGCGGATGCGCGGCGAGATCGCCGATATCGGCGCGCGCACACCGCACGAGCTGATGCGCGCGGTGGAGGTGTCCTTCATCCGCGACTGCGCCGAAATGGCGGCGCGCAGCTCGCTGACCCGCACCGAATCGCGGTGGGGGCTCTACCACGAGCGCGCGGACCTGCCGCAGCGCGACGACATCGAATGGCGCTATCACCTGAATCTGCGCAAGAACACCGACGGCGCAATGGAATTCCTGAAGCGGCCGGTCGCACCGTATCTGGTTCCGGTGCCGGGCCTGGACGATCTGCCCTCCACCGATCCCACCGTCGTCGCGGTCGAGCAGCCGGAGCTCATCGGCGGTCGCGCGCCCGCGGAGGCGCCGCGCACGGTTCGCGAATCGGTGCCACCGCCCTCGCCCCGGCTGGTCACGCTGCTCACATTGGACTCGCCTACCGTGCAGGATCTTTCGAGCTATCTGACCGACGCCGACGCGGGTGTTCGCGTGGCGGCGCTCTCGGTGCTGACCGAGAACACCCCCGAAGGTTTCGCACCGATCCTCATCGGCGCACTCGATGACGACGCGGCATCCGTGCGCGCGGCAGCGGCGGCGAGCCTGCGCGAACTGGTGGAGGTGCTGCCGGATTCGACCGGACTGGCCGACCGGATCGGCTCTCCCGATCCGGTCGTCCGCGCGACCGTGGTCGATCTGCTGCGCGCCCTGCGCGCCGGTTCGGCGGCGCAATTCGTTGCCGCACTGTCGGATTCGGATCATCGCGTGCGAATCGAAGCGGTGCGCGCATTGGTGTCCCTGGACGATTGGCAGGCCATCTCCGCAGCCGCGACCGATGACAACCGGGAGGTCCGCATCGCGGTCGCGTACGGTTTGGCCGCGGTGGGACGCTCGGGCGCCGACACCGCACGGTCCCTCGCCGACGATCCCGACCCGCTCGTCCGCGCGGCGGCACTGGCCGCCTTCGCGAGTCTCGGTGCCGCACAACAGGACACGGCCCTGCTCTCCGGCGCGCTCATACATTCCGCCTGGCAGGTCCGGGTCGGTGCGGCGCGCGGTCTGGCGGGCGCCGACCCCGCCCTCGCCATCACCGCCCTCACCGACGCCCTGCACGACCCCCACCTCGACGTACGCAAGGCCGCCGTGCTATCCCTGACCACCTGGCCGGACAGCGGCGCGGCCCACGACGCCCTGAAACAGGCGATCGACGACACCGACGCGGACGTACGCGCCTACGCCCGCCGCGCCATCGGCTGATACCTGGGTCGGCGGAACCACTGTGTGCTCAACGGAAGGCCGCGGCGTTCTCCTCGACCCACCGGCGGAATGGCCTGCCGGGCGCACCGGTGATCCGCGTGACCGTGTCGCGCGCCGCCAGCAGTTCGTCGTTGACGTCCCCGCCGGTTACATCCAGCACCGCATCCGCGGCCTCCGCACCGAAGATCGCCACCATATTCGACCGAATGGACCACCAACGAGAAACGGCTGTTGCAGCGGGCGGGTCTGCGTGACATCGACGCGATCGTGGCCGGACTACGCCCGGAACCCGCAGCCCTGGAGCAGGCGATCACCGAAGCGGAAAGGCTGTTCCACACCGCCGTCTGCGGAAACCCGAGTCCGGTTCACGCGCAGCGGAATTGGAAGCCGGCGACCGGTGACGCGTCGGGGGCCACGTTGATCTGAATGTAGGCGATGCTCGCCAACTCACAGCCGGACGGTACGGACGTCACCTCCGCTTGGTAGCAGCCGCTCGGGAAGGTTTGCGTCACGGTTCCGTCGGGGCCGGTCGTCAACGTGGCCAGGACCGGTCCGGCAGAGCAGGTGGTGATCTCGACACTCACGCCGGTCACCGCCAGTTGATCCGTGCCGGTGGTCGCCTGCACCTTCAGCGTGCCGTCGCCGGGCGCCGCCCCGGCAGCTCCGGAGCTGGGGAAAACAGCCAGCAATGCGGCCCCGAGAACGGATGTGACGAGCAGCGTGCTGCGCAAGCGGGTCTCCTTCGGTGGGTGCGAATCCGGATGATCAACCCCTGCCACCGTATTCCAAACCGACCGGCACGGCCACGACCCGCGACCGCCAGTCGTCCGGAACCGCCCGAGAATCAATCGACCGGATCCGCGATGATCACCACGCCGCTGGGCGCGTCCACCAGCGAAACCGTCCGCGCCGCGGCATCATCGATGTGCACTCGCGGATCACCGGGTAGCTCGCCTTCGTAATACGTTCCCGGACCGTAGAATTGGCCGTACCTCACGACCACGCCGTCGATATCGAGTACGGCGCCCTCGTGCTCCCGGATCACCGCATCGCGACCGGCGGGCGGCTCCCACGCGATGCTCTGGGCGAGAAAGTGTTTCGCACCCGCGGCCCGCGCGGCGGCGATCAGGTTGCGGGTGCCTTCGGAACGGATGCGCGCGTTCGCACCGGCGCGCCCCGGGAGCAACGCGGCATCGTCGGGGAGATCAGTGAGCTGGTGCATCACCAGATCGGGCCGGAAGGCGACGACTGCCGCGGTGAGCGCGTCGAGGTCGTACACATCGCAGACGAACGGCTCGGCACCGGCGGCGCGCACCTGATCGGCCTTGGCCGCCGACCGGGTCATCCCCGCCACCTCGTGCCCGGCCCCGACCAACAAGGGCAACAACCGTGTTCCGATGACGCCGGTCGCACCAGCCAGGAAGATCCGCATCCTTTCACTCTAATTCCGGAACGCCCGGACAGGATTCGGACACCGGCGTAGCTGGTCGTATGCTCTATGCCCGGCGGTATAGCGGCAGATGGAGGATCCATGGCGGATCGGGAAGTGTTGACCTGGGAATTGTTCGGGACGGCGAGCCGGGAACTCGCGACCGAGATCGCCAAGGACGGCTTCGAACCGGATCTGATCCTGTCGATCGCGCGCGGCGGCCTGTTCGTCGCGGGTGCGCTCGGCTACGCGCTGGACGTGAAGAACCTGCACGTGATGAACGTCGAGTTCTACACCGGCATCGACCAGCGCCTCGACCTACCCGTCATGCTGCCGCCGGTCCCGCAGGCGGTCGATCTGGCCGGTGCCACGGTCCTGGTCGCCGATGATGTAGCCGATACCGGGGCCACCCTGAAACTCGTGCGCGACTTCTGCGTCGACCACGTCGCCGAGGTCCGCTGCGCGGTCATCTATCAGAAGCCACACTCCGAGGTCGACTGCGAATACGTGTGGCGCCGCACGGACCGCTGGATCAACTTCCCATGGTCCACCGAACCCCCCGTCGTCGATCGACAAGCCCGCGTCCGGGACGCCTGACCGAAACACTCCGCAGAAGGAGTATCGTTGCGGCGCCGATGTCATGCCGACCGATGCGCAGGTGAGCACACGCCGCGCCGATGAAGTACACACTCGTGCACACTGCCGCCGCGAATCCGACTGCGGGAATGAAGATTCCAATTACCAGGCCGACAGCTCCGGTCTGCAGCGCGGCCGTCAACAGGTTCTGCATCGGTGCGGGGACGCCCACAGCATCGAGGGTGTCCACGATAGTTCGGTGGCGCATCGCTGAGGCGACCGCGGCGAGCGTCATCGCGGTGGCGAGCACAGCTGTTGAGACGACGTAGGCGAGGAACACGGCGGATTCAGCTCCTTTGCCGGGCGGATGATCAAATGGACTCGCACCTCGCTCAGATGACACCGGCCTCACGCAGCTCGCGGCGTTCGACGTCGCCGAGTCCGAGCAGGGTGCGGTAGACGTAATCGTTGTCGGATCCGGGTTCGGGGGGTCCTGCGTTGCGGACGCTGCCGGGTGTGGCACTGAGTTTCGGAACGATGCCGGGGCCTCGAACGGTCCGTCCGACGCGTTGGTCATAGTGGTCGACGATCATCTGTCGTGCCTGCATCTGCGGGTCGGCGACGACCTCGGCGATGGTGTTGACGCGTCCCGCGGCCACCCCGGCCGCGGCCAAGATTGTCGTGAGTTTGTCGGCGGTCCGCGCGCTGGCCCAGGTGGCGATGATGTCGTCGAGTTCGTCCTGGTTGCGGCCGCGGGCGCGGTGGTCGCTGAAGCGAGGGTCCGTCGCCAGGTCCGGTTGGCCCATAGCCCGGCACAGGCGCCCGAACACGCTGTCTTGGTTGGCGGCGATCACCAACCACACGCCGTCGTGGGTGCGGTAGAGGTTCGATGGCGCGATCCCCTCGAGGCGGGTGCCAGAGGGTCCGCGGATGATGCCGCCGATGTCGTAGTCGGCGATCGCCGATTCCTGGATTGCCAGGCACGCTTCGGTGAGCGCGACATCCACCACCTGTCCCTGCCCGGTCTGGCTGCGGTGATACAGAGCCGCCAGCACACCGTGGGCGGCGAACATGCCCGCCAGGCTGTCGCCCAGCGACAGCGCCAGCCGGGGCGGAGCTTGGCCGGGGTAGCCATTGAGGTGACGCAGCCCGCTCACCGCTTCGGCGACCGAGGCGTAGCCGGGCAGCTGCGCTGATGGTCCGGTCTGCCCGTAGCCGGATACTCGGGCCAGTACGAGTCCTGGATTGCGTTCGTGGAGAACGTCGTAGCCCAGGCCCCAGCCTTCCAGGGTGCCCGGCCGGAAGTTCTCTACGACGACGTCGCTGTGTGCGACCAGCTCCAGCAGCAACTCCCGTCCACGGGCCGCACGCAGGTTCAAGGTGATGGATTGTTTGTTGCGGGCCAGGGTCGTCCAATGGAAGTGGTGCCCGTCGTGCTCGGCTTGGCCCCAGGTGCGCAGCGGGTCACCGGCAGTCGGGGGTTCGATCTTGATGATCTGTGCACCCAGGTCGCCGAGCAGCCGAGCCGCGAAAGGCCCGGCGATCAGCGAGCCGAGTTCGAGTACTCGGATGCCGTCCAAGGGTCCGGTGATCTGTTGTTGTGCGTCCATCGAACTCCTGTATTGCAATTGCGTCGGTGTCTGCCTGCACGCAGTCCCCAGCTCGGGTCGCGGCGTCGAAGGCTGTCGGGTCTATATCCCGATGTGAACTGTCTTTTCCTCGGTGTCGGCTTCGATGCCGCTGCGTCCGAGTTCTCGGCCGATGCCTGAGCCCGCGCGACCACCCCATGGCAGTGCTGGATCCGGCACTCCCCACCCGTTGACCCACACCGTCCCGACCCGTAATTGCTCGGTGACGGCGAGCGCTCGCGACAGGTCGCTGGTGTAGACCATGGCGTTGAGCCCGTATTTGGTGGCATTGGCCAAGTGGATCGCTTCGTCGGTGTCTTTGAAACTGATCACGGTGGCCACCGGTCCGAAGATTTCCTCGCGCGCGATGGTCAGATCGTTGCTGCCGCGGAACACAGTAGGTTCGACGAAGTAACCACTGCGAGCGACACGTCCGCCTCCGGCGAGTAGTTCGGCGCCCTCCGCACGTCCGATGTCGATATAGCGCAGGATCTGGTCCAGCTGGCGGCCGTTGACGATGGCGCCCATCGTGCTGGCGGATGCGAACGGGTCTCCGATTTGTGCGTTTTCAGCGGCGTCGATAAGGCCTTCGATGACCTTGTCGACGATTGATTCGTGCGCCAGCACCCTGGTTCCGGCGGCACAGACCTGGCCTTGGTGATAAAAGTTGCCCATCGCGATCCACGGCATCGCTTGGTCGAGGTCGGCGTCGGCGAAGACCAGCTGCGGTGATTTTCCGCCGAGTTCCAGGGTTACTTTGCGGAAGGTATCTCCGGCCAAGCTTTGAATCTGTTTGCCGACGCGGAGGCTTCCGGTGAAGGAGATCTTGTCGATGCCGCTGTGACCGGCCAGCGCGGCTCCGGCCACCGCTCCCAGGCCCGGCACGATGTTGAGCACGCCGTCGGGCAGTCCGGCGTCGGCGAGCAGCTCGCCAAGGCGCAGGGTGGACAACGACGCGTCCTCGGCGGGTTTGATCACGGCCGTGCATCCAGCCGCCAATGCTGGCGCCAACTTCCAGGCGGCGATCAGTACCGGGTTGTTCCAGGGGGTGATCGCTCCCAGCACTCCCAGCGGTTGTCGGATGGTGTAGCCGAATCGTCGCTGGGGCCCGAAGTCGGGCAGCTGGACTGTGGTGCCGGTTACTTTGTCCGCCCAACCGGCGAAGTGCCGAAACGCTTCGGCGGCCGCCGGGATGTCACCGCGGACCGAGTCGTGGAACAGCTTGCCCATCTCCACCGCTTCCAATGCGGCCAGGTTGTGTGCGTCCTCCTCGATCAGCTGGGCGGCGCGTGTCAGAATTCGTCCGCGTTCGGAGCCGCTCATCCGCGACCATGGTCCGCCCTCCAGTTGCGCGCGGGCCGCCGCGACCGCGGTGTCGACATCCTCGGGTTGTGCCGCGGCGACGGTGGTGACCAGTTCTTCGGTGGACGGGTTGAACGACTCGTAGGTCTGCCCAGCATGCGCGCCGATATGTTGGCCGTTGATGCGTAACGTCGGCTCGGGCAGATCGAAGGCGGGGGTGATTGTTTCGGAGGTCATGGGGGTCTCCCAGTACAGCAGGGGATTTACGGGGGTCGGGCGGTGCGCGAGGCAGGTCAGTTCGGTGGGGTGAACAGCCGCTGCAAATCTGCCCACGACGTGTCGTAGTGCGGTTGGCGGTGGGGTGCGGCGTGGGCGAAGTCGGTGACCACCAACGGCCAGCGGGTCTCGAACATGAACGCCAGTGATCCCTCGATCTTCTGCGGTGTCAGTTCCGCGGTACTGGCTTTGTCGAACGTCTCGTGATCGGGACCGTGGGCGGACCACATGTTGTGCAAGCTGGCTCCGCCGGGCAGAAAACCCTCGGCCTTGGAATCGTGAACGCCCTGCACCAATCCCATGAACTCGGTCATCACATTGCGGTGGAAATGCGGAGGCCGGAAAGTGTGCTCGGCGACATTCCAGCGCGGAGGAAATGCCAAGAAATCGACGTTGGCTTGGCCGGGTGTGTCCGACAGCGAGGTCAGCACCGCGAAAATCGAGGGGTCCGGGTGATCGAAGCCGATCATGCCGACGGCGTTGAAATCGTCCAGGTCGAAGACGTAGGCGGCATGTGATCCGTGCCAGGCCACCACATCCAGTGGTGAATGGTCGTAGTCGGCGGCCCACAAGTGCCCTCCGAACTTTTGGACGACTTGCACCGGTCCGGTGTTGTCTTCGTAGGCGGCGACGGGATAGCGGAAATGGCGGGCATGGGCCAGCCCGTTGGCCCCGATCGGTCCCAGTTCGGGCAAGGTGAACGGCGCCCCGTAGTTCTCGCACACGTAGCCCACGGCGAGGGGGTCGAGCAGTTCGACCCGGAACCGGATGCCGCGTCCGATGACCGCGAATTGGGTAGGCGCTACCGCCAGCTTGCCGAACTCGGTATGTACCAGCAGCTGGCCCTGCTGAGGCACGACCAGCAACTCGCCGTCATTGTTGCCGAAGTAGCGCGACTGCATCGATCGTGTCGCCCGGTAGAGATGGATCGCGATTCCTTGCCGTTGCAGTACATTTCCGTTGGCGGCGAGGGTGTAGATGCTGTCGAGGAAGTCGGCCTCCGGCCACGTTTCGGGCAAGGGGTTCCATCGCAGCCGGTTCGGGTCGGCGACCCCGTCGAGAACCGGTGCACTGCGAAACGTGCGGTCATCGGCACGGGTAAACGGCGGATGCTTGGCCGAGGGGGTGATGCGGTAAACCCAGCTGCGTCGATTGACCACCCGTGGCTCGGTGAACGCTGTCGCCGAGAGCTGCTCGGTGTACAAACCGAACGGGGCTTTCTGTGGTGAGTTCTGATGCACCGGCAACGCGCCAGGTACTGCTTCGCTGCAATGTTCGTTGCCGAAGCCGCTCAAATACTTCAGACCCGCGACCGTATCCCGGGCGGGGTTCGGCTCGGGAGGCGCAGCAACTCTGGTGATCGTCATCGTGGGTGACTCTCCGGATCGCGACGAGAATGGGCCCCGACCGCGGGCGTTGTGATACTCATGTCAGAGCGACGAGTTCGTGCAGGGTGGTGCCGGTATATTGTTGGGAACCGCTATCGGTGTGAACAGTCAATTCGACGGCGGACTCGAAGCGGAAATACGCCGGGTGTCCGATCGCGAAATGCATCAAAGGCTTGATCAGCCGGGACCGCACGATGGGGAAATCGTCGATGAGGTCGTGGGCGTGAATGACCGACTGAACGGTCAGCCGCAGCTCGAGCCGACCAGGAACCTGGAGCTCGATCCATTCCGGATATTCCCGGTCGGCGATCGGGTTGTATCGACCCGGGCCTTCGGTCAGGGCCATTTCGCCGGTCGACAAGATGATGTCGGCGCCTTTTGCCAACATCAGTGGGGCGATGTCGTGCGAACCGTGCTGTTTCTGGGTGCGAACGTTCGCATACAGCAGCGAGTATTCCTGGACATACAGCCGTCCCCAGTGCCAACGGTCGATGACTTTCTTCATGTCACCGACACCCCAGTTGTGGTCGGCATACCCCCGCCCGGTGACCGTGAGGACTTTCCCGTCGATTTGGACGGTCCCGGTCACTCGGGCGCGCGGTGCACCGACGACCCAACCGAAGCTGTCGGTCGCACCGAAACGGGTCTCACCTTGTCCTGGCATCCAACTGGGCGTCTCGTTGTGGAACTGCAAGTCGAATACCAGGTCGCCTTCCACGAAGTGAACATGGTGGATCGGCAGACCGGTCGCGGGGAACTCGGTGCGAGCGGTGTTGGATCCGATGCGGACATCACAACCCGATGTGGAGAACGACGCCGCTGCCCGCGGATATCGCTTGGCCACCTGGCGTCGTGAACCGTCCGGGTTATAGACGATCATTTCTACCCAGGGACGGGCGTTGGGCAGATCCTCGGGTCGACGTTTCGTGAGAAACCCGATCACGGTGTGCCCACTGTCGAGATGAGCATCGAAGTACCAATGCTCGAAGGCGAGTTTATTCGACGAGGGATGCAAGCCGTTGTGGCGCGCCTGCACAGTGGTCAATGTTCCGTCCAGACGGCCGGGACCGTTCCATGCTTCGATGATTTCGGTGGGGGTCATGTGTCTTTCCAGTCGTCGGCCACGTCATCCCTATCGATCACGGCCAGGAGAGTAGGTGGGGAGGCTGCCATCCCCGCCGCGCAACTGCACGCGGCAGTGACGCGGCACCGATCAGCGCCGCAGCGCCCCGCTGGCGTCGAATTGGGCTTGCCTGCCTTGCATTTGGGCGCGGTACCAGTTCTCGCGGTGCCAGAGCATGAGTTTTTCGTGGATCCGCGCGAACGGCGGAAACAGCCGACGTGCCAGCTCCATCACGGTGATCAGCGGGAATCGTGCGATCGGAATCATGATCCACGGAAAAGCTGGCGGCATACGGTAGCGGCGCCGGGTCCGCGGGGCCATATACATCGCCGAATAGACGGAATTGATACGGAAGTTGTAGACCTCGCGTAAACGGGTCAATCCGCGGTGGCCGTCGCGCGGCGCGAACGCCATCGGGTAGGACTCGATGAGTTCGGCACCGTGGTGCCCGGCATCGTAGGAACGCGACGCGATCGTCATCGCCAAAACCCGCAAGGAGTCGACCACTGATTCCGGATACCACCGCAGCCGAACCCCCAGCACGTAGCCCATGTACTTCTGGAAATGCAGCAGGGCGCGGATCTCGGATGCAGTGGTTTGGTATCCCAGCAGCCACAGCCCCAGCCCCGGTGTGACGCTGCCAGCGAGCAGGGTGAGCAGTTGATAAGTCTGGCTGATGGGCAGCCCCCATTTGTCGATATCCCACTCCGGGTGACCGGCGACCCTGGCGCGGACCGAAACATGCATGACCCGGACCTTCAATGCGGTCGCTCGCCCGTTCGAACCCGGTGTGAGCAGAGCGCCGGGTTGCGAGACGTCCATCCAGAAGCGGCTGGTCTCGAGGAATCGGCGCAGTGCACTGTCGCCCGCATAGCCCCCGGCCAGCGACAACGGGGTCGCCACCGCTGATTCGGTGTACATTTCCAAGGTTTCGGCACCGGCGAAACTGAACAGCATGGTTCCCCACCGCCGCCAAATCGCGGCCCCCTGTTCGACGAGCTCGGGCTGGACCCAGTCGGGTACGGTCTCGAACTCCGCGAACAGCGCTTTCATCGACTCCGGAGCCTCCGGCACCGAGTCGATGCCACCCGATAATGCGGCATCGAGCATCTGCCGTCCGCGCTGCGGCCCGATCTCGCCGTGCATCACCTCCGCGACGAACCTCTCCGCGACCGGGTCACCGGCGAAGAGGTCTTCACACAACGCCGCGGCCTGGCTCTCGGTGGGAAAAAGCGCACCACCGGTGATGGTTTTGACCAGTCGTTGCAGGCGTTGAACTTTCGGCGAGCGCAGCGATTCCCAATAGCGGAATGCGCTCGGACATTTCACCGGAGGTTCGCCGCCGCCGACCTGGCCGCGGGCCGTCGACGATGCTTGCACTGACATGGTGGCTTCTCCTTGTCCACGATATGCCGAGACCGGCTGTCCGGCATCGGCATTCAGTCGGTGAGGCCGCGCGCACGCAGCCAGGTCAGCAACTCGGCGATGATCTGGCCGAGGCCTTCGGGTTTATCGACGAGATAGTGATCGAGTTCAGCGATCTCGATGATTTCGGCAGACGGGTCAGCGCTGGCCGCGTGCATCTGCCGTGATTCACTGACGAACGCGGCCTGGTCCCCGCGTAGAGCCATCACCACCGTGGGCACCTTGACACTGGTCAAATCGCTCAGCGCGTCGGCGCGGGAATGGTTGATACTCCAGGTACTCAGCCAGCTACGGGCGGTAACGAACCGCGCCAACCCACCCGCACTCCAGTTGGCTGCGGCCGGATCGCCGTACATGCTGCCGGGTTTGCGGTCGCTGGGATCCAAGCTCACATCGACGAAGCGGGGATCAGCGACGGTGCGGTGCACCACAAACGCCCGATCCGAGCCCGCATGGACGTCGGTCCGCTCGAGTTGCTCGAGCACCCAGGCATCGATGCGGTCGATACGCCGACGCTGCGCAGCGCGATAGCGGGTGACCCATGCCGCTGACAGTGGAAGCTCACGCTCGGGCGCGTACAGGCCCAATTCGGGGTCGCTGCGATAGGGGTCGTCCTCTCGTACGACCGAGGGATCGATCCAATTCGCCAAGACCCGCGCGCGACCAGGGTGCGCGCCGACAAGCATGATGCCATCGGCTGGCACCAGGTCCTCGAACGACACTGCGTCGCCACTGGGAGTTGCGGTGACCGTTGGGTTCTCGGCCTGGCCCTGATAGAACGACGCCAATGAGCCGCCGCCGCTGAAGCCCAGTAGCACCACCCGTTGGAAGCCGAGTTCTTCGCGCAGCCACCGGACGCCCGCGCCCAGATCCTGGGCCGCACGCTCCATCAGCAGCGCGGCCTCATTGCAGGCGTAGCGGGTGTTCAGCCCCATGATCGGGATGCCGGCCTCGGCGAACCCGTTCAGCAAGAAATGGGACAGGAAATTGGACGAGGGATGCGCCATCACCACCGCCAGGTCGCGCGAAAACCGTGGCGGCGTCACCAGATTGGCGTGCAACGTCGGGTAGTGGCGGCTGAGTCCGGAGTGGATTTCCACTTTCCCGTCAGCCGCTGGGCTATAGGGAATGCGCTGGAAATGCTCTTCGACGGTGCCAGCCGACATCGGCCCTCCTGATCTTCTCGCTCGGCATGGATGCGATCCGCATCACACTGCCGAACCATACTATACAGTACATAAGACGGTACTCAATCGTATGGAAGTAGGCGAAGCGTATGGCCGACAACGACGCCGAGTCGATATCGCCGCCGGATCAAGCGAAGCCACCGGGGCAGCGCCCGAGTGCTGCCCGAATCAGTCTCAGCCGTCTACGCAGGGGTGGGCAGCTGACGGCACGCTCGGGATATCGCCTGGCCGCGGCGGTGTTGATCGCAGCACTGGCGGCAAGCACGGTCGTGCTGGCCGTCCAGCATCGAGACGACAACCGGATACGCGCCGACCGAGCTGCTTTCTTACAGGCCGCTCGCCAGACGGTGCTCGACTTGACCACGATCTCCGCCGACAGCGCCGATGCCGATATCGCACGAATCCTCGACGGTGCCACCGGCGGGTTCCGCGACGACTTCGCCGCGCGCTCGGCGGGGTTCACCTCGGTTGTCAAACAGGCTCATGTCTCGACCGTTGGCACCATCACCGAAGCCGGAGTGGAGTCTCTCGACGGCGATCGAGCCAAAATTCTGGTCGCGGCATCGTCCAAGGTGAGCAATTCCGCAGGCGCACAGGAGGAACCGCGCATATGGCGGCTACGACTCGTGATGCAGCGCACCGAAGGACGTATCCTCGTCTCGAACGTGGATTTCGTCCCATGAGGCCCGATATCAACGACACCACCGCCGACCCGGACGTCGAATCTTCCGCTCCGCATACCGGCACGCCCACCGACATCGGCGCTGTTGAGACAGTCGCAGCCATCGATCGCGCAAGCGAGCCCACTACTGACATCCCCTTGCCGCCGCCCTGGCGTATCCCCGCCCGGCGCTGGCAGGTTGCGGTGGGCACGTTGCTGGTCGGGCTGGCTGTATCGACAAGCTGGCTGGGGGTGGTCTGTCGTAACGATCGTGCCCAAGCCGATGCTCGCGCCGGGGTAGCCCCAGCCGCTGCAGACGCCGCTACTGCGGTGCTGACCTACCACCCCGACACTGTCACCGACGATCTCGCCCGCGCACGGACGCATCTGTCCGGTGACTTCGCCACCTACTTCGGCAAGCTCGGCACCGATGTGGTGGTCCCGGCCGCTCGGCAGCGGCAAATGTCCTCAACCGCGACGGTCACCGCGACATCGGTGGTCTCTGCCGATACTGCTCATGCGGTGGCTCTGGTGTTCGTCAATCAGGTCACCACTGCTACCGATCAGCAACAGCCGACGACCACATCGAGCAGTCTGCGCCTGCAACTGGACTGGATCGACGGCCGATGGCTGGTCACCAAATTGGACACCGTCTGACCGCGCCGTATTCAACCGGCCGCCCCCTTGCTCCCCCGCCCCGGCGATTTGTCTGTCCGAGGAAAGCCGTGCCGAGTTCGGACCGTTCGTTTCCGAGCCGGACCGGCACGCCGACGAGGGATCATCCCGCGTTGTGACGATGGTTCGGCCAACGAACCTTGTCATGACGGTGGCGGTGCCAGCAGCACCGACAGATCGACGGGTTTGCCCCGCCGCGACCCGGCTAATCCGGGCTCGGTATACAGCCGCCCGTCGCCGCCGAGATAGCTGCCGTCGAGGGTGTCGTAGGTGGTGACGCTGGCAGCGGGGTGAGTGAGCGCTCCCGGTGTGAGTGGTACTCCTGCGGCTGGCGGCGCAGCGGCGGGAGCCGTGGCGGTCGATGGTGTCGTGTCACCGGAAGGGTCGCGGCACAGTTGCACCGTGGCCGCGCGTCGGCCCGGAAATTCGATGCACGGCAGGTTACGGGCGCCGCGGACAGCGCGCGGATCATCCGGTGCCACCTTGCAATACAGATTGTCCGGCGTCGCGGGGACGTCGAGATCGGTCGGGGAGCGTCGCTGCTCGGGCGCCAGGAACCCTTCGATGCACGGAGGTGGATCGTTGAGCTGGTTGGCGAAGAAGGTGTTCTGGGCGGGATCATCGGCGTTGGGCAGCCCCGCGGACTGGGTAGCAGCCATCAGCGGCGGATACAGCACCAGGATCTGTTCGAGCGACGGATTGTAGACCGCGGCGACCTGCTCCACGGTGATCATGTTCGACAGCAGCAGCGGAATGGTCGGGCGCAGATCCTGGAACAGCGCCGAGATCTCCTGCGCGGTCGGCGCCGCTTTGTCGAGCACTCCGCGCAGATGAGGGTCGCTGTCACGCAGTTGCCCGGTCAGCGCGGCCATCGACTCCGCCCATGAGCGGATCGCGTCACCGGTGACGGTCTGGGTGTCCAGCAACGGGCCGAGTTGATCGATCAAAGTAGCGGTAGGGCCGCTGACCTCGGAGGCCGCGCGGGCGAGCTGGTGCAGTGCGTCGAGCAGTCGGCGTAGCTGGGGAGCGACTCCGTTGACGGCGATGAATGCCTCATCGAGAACGGTGCGCAGATTGTCCGGACCGATCGCGGCCAGTGCTGCCTGAATCTGGTCGAGTATCGGGCCCACTTCGATCGGTGTGGAGCTTCGCGCGGCCACGATGACCGATCCCTCCGACAGATATGGTCCGCCCGAACTGCGCGGTGCCAGATCGACGTACTGCTCACCGACCGCGGACATGCTGCGCACTGCGGCGTCGAGGTCGGCGGGAATCTTCGTCGAGGAGTCCAAGGTGAGGCCGGCTCTGGCACCCGTCACGGTATCGGTCAACGTGCTCACTCGCCCTATCGTGACGCCGCGATAGCTGACATCAGCGTTGGTATAGAGACCGCCGCCCTCATGAAGATCCAGGTACACCGTGTATCGGCCGAGTCCGGCGCGTTGCGGAATCTGAGCGAACTCGACCCCGGCAATCGTCAGAGCGACCACGGCGATGACCGCGAAGATCCATAGTCTGCGGGGGAAAGGGCGTGTGGGTTTCCACCTCATCGTGGGCTCCCCGGTGTGGAAGTGGCGGGCGGGTTCAGCAACTCCGGCAGCGGCAGGGGTGCGTTCTGGTGGGCGCCGGGAGCGGTATGGCCGATGATGGCTTCCAATCCGCTGAGCATCCCCTGCAGTGGGGTTCCCAGCAGCAGCGCGTTGTCCAGGGTCGACAAGGTCAGATCGAGGGTGACCTCGCCGTTGGCGTAGTCGCCGCGGACCGCGTTGGCATAGGTGTCGATGGGGAACGGGTAGGTCAGCAGGTAGCGGGTGGATTCGGTGAGCGCCGATCCGGCGTCGGCCAGCCCGGCCAGCACCGGTTGCAGACTGCGCAGCTCAGCGCTGATATCGGAGCTGGTGCTGGTGACGATCGTGGTGGCGGTAGCGCCCAAGGCGCCGAGGCTGGTCAAGGCATGGGTCAGGTCGGCACGGCGATCGCGGAGCAGGGTCAACGCGGGTTCCAGGCGAGCCAACGCGTCACCGATCTCGTCATGGTGGGCGGACAAGCGTGCGGTGAGCACGTCCAGCCCGGCGATGGCGGCCACGATGTCGTTTCGCTGTTCATCGAGACCGCCGAGCACAGTGTGCAATTGAGTCAGCAGCTGGCGTGTCGCGTCTTCGCGGCCGGACAGTGCTGCGTTGAGTTCACCGCTGATGTCGCGGATCTGGGCCAGCCCTCCCCCGCTGAGCACCAATGACACCGACGACAGTGTCTGTTCGGTGGTGGGGAAAGCACCTGCGCGAGCCAGCGGTATCTGGGACCCATCGTGCAGGGTGCCCTGCGCGGGTTCGGTAATCGGTGCAGCCAATTCGATATGGGTGCTGCCGAGCAAACTGGTCTGGCCCACTTTGGCAGTGGCGTTCTCCGGCAACCGGACACCGCCGTCGAGCGTGACGGTCACCAGAGCGTGCTGGTTGTGCAGGCTGATCGCGGTGACCGAGCCGACGGTCACGTCGTCGACCACCACCGGAGAGTTGCGGTCGATGGTGGCGACATCGGGCATTTCGATGCGCACCGAATACGACCCGGGCCCATGCCCGACTGTGCCCGGCAAGGGCAGCGAGTTGAGGCCACGCCATTGACAGCCACTGATGGTGGCGACGACGGCGAGACCGACCAGCGTCGTGCGTGCCGATCGTCTGCCGGTCAACCGGCGCGGGCTCACCGGGGTACCCCCGGGACCAGCAGCTGTTGGAACGTCGGAGCCGCGGGCTGGGGTGTGCTGGCCGGGGTCAGGCCCGGTTCGCTGTAGACCAGCTGCCCCGGTAGCGCTCCGACTCCTCGGGATGGGTTCAGTTGCACCGGTACGGTATTCGTGGTCAGCAGATTCAGCAGTGGCCCGAGGTATTGGACGCAGTGCTGCGCACCGGTGTGAGCGTCAGTTTGCTCGGCTGCGGCGATCGCCGAGCAAATGAAGTTCACGGGGTTGGCGAAGTTGCTCAATGCCAGCGCCGAGACCACGGTGTTGTGGGCGGGTTGATAGATGTTCTGCAGGTTCGCCAACGCGGTGGGTGCCACGTGCAGGATCTGGGCGATCCCATCGCGTTGCTGGGCAAGGTTGGCAACGACCTGCGACAGCGTGGTTGCGGTGGCCGACAGTTTGTCGCGGTTGGCGGCAACGAAGTCGGTGACTTGTCCGAGCGCGTCGTCGAGTCGGGTGAGCGCGGTATCGAGATCCTTGCGGTTGTCGGCCAGCAGTGAACCGACCGAGGCGAGCCGGTTGTTGATCGCCACTATCTGCTGCCCGCTCTGGGACAACGCGGTCACGAATACCTGCAAATTGGACACGATCGAGACCAGGTCAGCGCGCCCCTCGGAGAGGGTTTTCATCGCCGTCGACAGGCTTGCCAGCGTGTCATGCAGACTCGCGCCCTGCCCGCGCAGGTTGGCCGCGGCCGCGTCGACAACCTGCCCGAGGGGACCCTGGGGGTCGGTGTCGGTCGGGCCCAATGCGGTTGCCAGCCGCTGAAGTTGGGCCTTGATCTGATCCCATTCCACCGGTATCGCCGTGCGCGAAATCGGAATCGTCGCTCCGCGCGCCAAGCGGTCACCCCCGGTGTAGGCGGGAGCGAACTGAACGAACCGCGACGACACCAGGTTCGGCGACATGATGACCGCCTTGGCGTCGGCGGGTATCGATCGGCCCGAGTCCAGGTGCATCCGCACCCGCACCTTGTCACCGACCGGTTCGATCGCCTCGATCCTGCCGACGGTCACGCCCATCACGCGCACGTCGTCACCGCGATAGATCCCGGTGGCAGCGGCGAATTCGGCGGTCACGGTGTAACCCGTGACGCGCGGAGCCACGGTGTAGGAAACGACGGCGAGCACGCCAAGGGCGACCAATAGGGCCAGCCACCGAGTGCGCCTGCGCGATCGCGGACTGTTTTCGGTCCCGGCGGTGACCGTTTGCTGGATCGGATCGGTGTTCATCGGCCTTCCTGGGGAGCTGCCGTGGGGTTCACGAGTTGACCAAGTGCGGCTCGCACAAACGGCTCGATGAGCTGTCCGGGGATCAAGTTTTGGATGTAGGAGTTGAAGAACGGCCCGCTGGCGACGGCTTCGCCGAGTTCGGTGATATAGGGCCCGAGGCGTTGGATCGCGGCGGCGATGTTGTCGTTGTTGCGCTGCAACAACGACAACACGTCGTTGACCTGATCCAGCGTCGGGCCAATTTGGGCTCTGTTGTCGTGGACGAGCCCGCTCAACTGGGTGGCCAACTCGGTGACATTGGAGAACAACGTGTTCACCGCGGCCCGGCGAGCTTCGAGCTCACCCAGAACAATGTTGGCGTCGTTGATCAAGGTGTTGAGTTGGCCGCTGCGTTGTGACAGCACGGTGGTGACGCTCGCGGCGTGTTCCAGCAGCTCACGCAATGATTGGTCGCGTTCGGCGATGGTGGCCGAGAGCCGTCCGACCCCGTCGACGGCGGCGCGTAGATCATCGGGAGTCTGCTGCAGGGTCTGTGCCAGAACCTGCATCGATCGGCTCAGCTGCGCGGTGTCGATAGCCCCGGTGGTGTCGGTGAGGTCGGTGAGAGCGTCGGTGAGGTTGTAAGGCGAATGCGTGCGGTCCAATCCGATGGTGTCCCCGGGGGACAGCGCGCGTGCACCGGCCGGCCGCAGCCGCAGATGCTTGGCGCCCAGCACTGTTGCGGTCGCGATCTGGGCGGTTGTTTCGCTGCCCAGTCGCAGTCCGGCATCGACGCTGAATTCGACCACGACCGCGGCGCCGTCGATGTCGATGCTGCGTACCCGGCCGCAGTCGATGCCGGAGACCTCGACGACGTCACCGGGTTCGAGTCCGCCGCTGTCGGTGAACAGTGCACGGTAGGTGCTGCGGCTGGCCACGATCGGCAGGTTGTCGATGTTGAGGCTGGTCAGCACTATGAGTGCGATCAGCACGGTGCCGAGTACGCCTGCGCGCACATAATTGCGATCGTGGTGATGGATGGTCATTTCGGAGCGCACCTTCCCGTGGTTTGCCCGAAGAGGGGGGTAGTGACCGCGGCGCCGTCGGGACCGTTGAGTTTGATCCGGAGACCGCATAGGTAGTAGTTGAAGAAGTTGCCGTACGCGCCGAGGCGGCTCAGCGCCGCATAGGTGTCGGGCAACCGGCCCAGCACGCTGTCGAGAGTGCCGCTACCGGCGTTGAGTTGGGTGGCGGTGCGGTCGAGTTCACCGATCGTGCCGGCCAACGCCGCACGGTCTTGTCCCAGCAGCGCAGCCACGGTCGCGGCGGAGGTGTCGATCTGTTCGAGTGCCTGTCCCCATGTGGTGCTGTCCTGGGCCAGTCCGGTGGCGATCTGTTGGATCGTGTCCAGAGCGGAGGAGAATTCGCCGTTGTGTTTGTCGATGCCGCCCAGCACGGTGTTGAGGTTGGTGATGACCGTGCCGATGAGCTGGTCGCGATCGGCGAGGGTGCTCGTCAGCGACGCGGCGTGTGCGAGCAGTGACTGCACAGTACTTCCTTGACCTTGCAGGACCGCGATCAACTCGGCCGAAAGATGGTTGATCTGGTCGGGCTCGAGCCCGCGGAACAGTGGCTGGAAGCTGCCGATGAGCAGATCCATGTCCAGTGCCGGAGCGGTGTGGTCGAGACCGATGGTGTAGCCCGCCGGTACCGGTGCCGGATCCCCATCGCCTTCGCGCAGTTCCAGATAGCGATCGCCGACCAGATTCTGGTATCGGATGACCGCCCGTGTGGCGCGGGTCGGGCGGTAATTGTCGTCGAGGTTCAGTTCCACCTGCGCGTGGTAGGCCTGCCCGATCTTCACCGCGCCGACCCGGCCAACCTCGACGCCGGCGACCCGCACGAAGTCACCGGCTTCGAGTCCGGAGGCGTCGGTGAACACCGCGTGATAGCTGGTCCGGTCATCGAAGCGGAACTGACCGAACACCACCACCAATCCGGCCAGCACCAGCAGCATGCACACGGTGAATACGCCGGTTTTGACGGCCACTGCCCTGGATTTCATCGCGGTGCCCTCGGTGACGAGGTGGACAGCAACAGGTCCAGCAGCGAGCCCGGCACCAGGCGTGGCGCGCCGGTGTCATTGCTGAAGGGATTGGCTCCGATGTCGGCCACCACATAAGGGGTGGGAACCTCGGACATGGTGACTTTCGGCAACGATCCGCAGCGCGGGCCGCCGGCGGCAGCGACTACCGGCAGGCTGGCGGGATAATCGTAGGGATCCACTCCGAAAAGCAGGCTCGAGCGCAACTTCATAGTCGCGCCGTCGCCACCGGCGACCGGTTCGGCGAGTTTGCGGGCCTCGTCGGCCCCTTGCAGGAAGCAGGTGAGCATCGGGGAGTACTCGCCGAGCAGGTCGGTCGTCGGCCGTAGCAACGTCAGCTCCGAGATCAACGGCTCACTACTGGTGGCGAGTACATCGTTGCCGGTATCGGCCATCCCGATGATCGAAAGCAAGGTGTGGTCGAGTCGGTCACCTTCGGCGACCAGAGTGGCAGCCGGGGTGGCGGCGTTGGTGAGTGTGGCCACCAGGTCATCGGCGGCGTCGGCATAGATGGTGGTGGCGTCCGCGGTCGCACGCAGGTCGTGATTGATCTGGGGCAGACGCGGATTGATCTGTGCCAGCACGATATTGGCGTCATCGATCGCTCGCCCCAAGTCGGCACCATTTCCGCGCAGAGCTGCGGCAATCGCGGACAAGGTGGTGTCGAGTTTCTCCGGCGTGACTGCGGCCAGTACCGCAGTCAGCGATTCGAATACCGAGTTGATTTCCGTCGTCACCGACGACGCCCGAATCACGGTTCCGGCGGAGATGGCCCCGCTGGTCGTGACCGCCGGATCGGTCAGGGTGATGTACTTCTCGCCGAAAATAGTGGTCGATCTGATGTCGGCGCCCGTCGCGGCCGGAATGGAGCCGGCCTTGTCCCGATCCAAGCGCACGGTGACAACCGCGCCACGATCTGGGTCCTGATGGATGGCGCTGACACGACCGACCTCCACGCCGTGATGTTTGACCAACGCACCGATACGCAACGCCAGACCAGCGCGACCGGATTCGATGGTGATCAGATCGGCGGGCCGGAACGCGCCCCGATACGAGTAGTACGTCACGGCGATCGCCGCCGCCAGAGCCGCGACCAGCGCTAGGGCTGCGAGCTTGTTTTTCATATTGGTCATCTCGTATCAGCCCGCCAAGTGCAGTTGGCGGGCACTTCCGTACAGTGCCAGCGAAATCATCAAGGTCACCGTGACCACGCTGATCAGCGACAGTCGTACCGCGCGTCCGGTGGCGACGCCGACTCCGGCGGGGCCGCCGCTGGTGTGGAATCCGTAGTAGGTGTGGATCAGCATCACCGCCACCGCCATCACGATGGCTTGGGCGAACGACCACAGCACGTCGTCGGGGTTGAGGAAGGTGGTGAAGTAGTGGTCATAGACGCCGGCGGATTGGCCGAGGATCACCACCGTGGTGATGCGGCTGGCGAAGAACGCGGCCACGACACCGAGGGCATACAGTGGCACCACCACGATCGCCCCGGCCAGCAGACGGGTGCCGACCAAGTAGGGCACCGCTGGGATGGCCATCGCGTCGAGCGCATCGATCTCTTCGCTGATCCGCATGGCCCCCAGCTCGGCGGTCGTGCCCGCTCCGATGGTGGCCGCCAAACCGACCCCTGCGGTCACAGGGGCTACCACACGGACATTGACGTAGGCGGACAGAAATCCGGTGAAGGCTTCTACCCCGATTCCGCCGAGTGCGTCGTAGCCCTGAATGGCCACCGTCGCACCGGCGAAAAAGGTCAGAAATCCCATGATCACCACGCTGCCGCCGACCAGCGCGAGAACACCGGAACCCAGACTGATCTCCGAGATCAGGCGCAGCGTTTCCTCGTGGTACGAGCGCGCGGCTTTGCCCACCGATCCCAGCGCCCGCAGATAGAAGACCACCTGGGCGCCGACCGCATCGACTCCCCTGCTCAACGCGGCCAGTCGCCTGCGGACCGCCCGCCTCCGATCGGTTCCCGATATCATCAGTGCCCCCCAAGGGCGAGCCCGATCGAGGTCAACACCGTATTGGCGACGAACAGCGCCACCGCAGTGAACACCACTGTCTCGTTCACCGCATTGCCGACACTTTTGGCGCCCCCGGTGACCGACAACCCACGATGGCACGCCACCAATCCGGCGATCATGCCCGATACGGCGGCCTTGATCTCTGAGAGTGCCAGCTCCCCCAACCCGACCAGCAGCGTGACACTGGAGGCATACGAGCCGGGCGAGACATCTTGCAGATAGACCGAGAAGAAAAAACCTCCGATCAATCCAATAGTGCACACGGCACCGTTGAGCAGGATCGCGACCACCGTCGAGGCCAGAACCCGCGGCAGCACCAGCCGGTGTATCGGGTCGATGCCGAGCACCTCGATCGCCGCGACTTCCTCCCTGATCACGCGCGACCCGATATCGGCGGCAATGGCCGTGGCCCCGGCTCCGGCCACCACCAACACCGTCACCAACGGCCCGATCTGGGTGACCGCTCCCAGCCCAGCACCCGCACCGGCCAGATCGCGGGCACCGATCTCGCCCAACAGCGAATTGAGGGTGAACACGACCAGCACCGTGAACGGGATCGACATCATCACCGTCGGTAGCAGCGACACGCGCGCCAGGAACCATAGTTGTTCGATGAACTCCGACCAGGGAAATCGTCTGCGAGCCAACGCACGCGCGGTATCCACGGCCAGCAGATAGAACTGCCCGACCGAACTGATCGCGGTACTGGCCGCGGCAGTGAGCTTTGCGACCCCGGTGTGCACGGTGTCCGGCACGGCGCGCAGAGCACCACGAGCGGTGGTCATCGGCTTTCCGCCTGTTGCCGTGCGCGGTCGCGGCGGCCACGTTCGGCGTCGAGCAGGTTGCTGGTACCGGTTCGGTCGACGGCGTGCTGAGCCAACTCGGCCGCGGTCAGCACCGCGGGCAGATTCAGCCCGGAGGCGACGCCGCATCCGTCGAGCAGGTAGAGCAGTTCCTCGGTGGCGATGTTGCCGCTGGCTCCCGGCGCGAACGGGCACCCGCCCAGTCCACCCACCGATGCGTCCAGCCGAGTGACACCGGCGAGCAATGCCGCGTACGCGCTGGCCAGTCCGGTGCCCGAGGTGTTGTGGAAGTGGGCGCCGAGCGCGGTGGGACCGATCACCGCCCGGACCTGGTCGACGAGATCGAGCACCCGTGCCGGAGTGGTGGTTCCGATGGTGTCGGCCAGGGAAATAGCGTCGGCGCCGGTATCGACCGCGCGGTCGGCGAGCTCGATCACCCGCTGCGGTGCGACCGGTCCGTCGAACGGGCAATCCCATGCGGTGGCGACGATGACTTCCAGCTGACCTCCGGCGCTGTGCACCACTTGGGCGATATCGCTGATGCGGGCGGCGGCTTCGGCGCTCGACCGACCGACATTGGCGTGGCTGTGCCCATCGGCGGCCGAGACCACGTACTCGATCGTTTCCAGGCCTGCGGCCACCGCACGGCGAGCGCCGGTGAGACTGGCGACCAAGGCCGAGAAGGTGAGCTTCGGCCAGCGATACAGTTGGGCGGCCAGTTGTTCGGCGTCGGCGTGCGCGGGCACCCGAGATGCCGATACGAACGCGGTCACCTCAACCTCACGTACACCGGTCATCGAGATGGCTTGCAGCAACCGCAGTTTGGCTTCCAGTGGGATCGGCCATTCGTTCTGCAGTCCGTCGCGCATCGCGACTTCCCTGATCTCCACCCGCTGGGGCACCGGCATTCTCATCCTCGCACCATCCGATATCGCAGCATCATGTCGTGGTCTTCGTGATCGAGCAGGTGGCAGTGCCATACATAGCCCTGCAGGTCGGACCCCGGCGTCGAACCATGCGCGGGATGCACCACCGGGTCCGGGTTCACAGATTGGTGGGACAGGGGAGCGTGGGTATGTGGTGCAAGGCGGGGGAATGGCGCGTCCGGATCGAACCCGAGCTCCTCGGCGGTCGGGAAGCGGACGATGATGCGGGTCACGGTGCCGCCATCGACGCGCACGATGTCCTTCCAGCCGGACTCCCACGGTGCCGGTGGCTGCTCAGGGCCGGCGAGAAAGTCCTCGGCCGACGGCGTCCATTTCACACCGACCGGTGGCTGCGGGTGGGCCAGTTGGAAGTCCACCGTGCGCAACGGGGTGCGGTCCAGGATCCGGAAGGTCACCAGGTGCAGGTGAATCGGGTGTGGATCGGGGGTGATGTTGATGATGTTCCACTGCTCGACGGTGCCCTGGCGCGGCATCTCGATTTCCGGACTGGCGTAGGTGATGTTGTTCAGCGACATGATCGCCGGAGGATCACGCAACTCATACGGTTGACTGACCGTCACGTTACGAATCACGGTCGGTGTCTCCAGCGGCGGCAGCGCCGCGGGCTGGCGCGGCGCTCCACGCAATCGTTCGGGAATCGGTCCGGCGAAGCCATCGGCGTCGAGCACACGAAATCGGCAGAACACCGGCATCGCTACCTCACCGAGGATGGCCGCCTGGAAAACCGGCTGCTCGTCGTTGCACAGCTCGACGGACTCATCCGGGGCGAGGACGGCGAAATCGACCAGCAGATCGACCCGTTCCCCCGGCGCCAACCGCAGATTCTGTACCGCGACCGGCGCATTCAACAGTCCGTGCTCGGTTCCGATCACCCAGAACCGCATCCCGTTGCTGAAGTACAGATTCCAGGTACTGAACGAGGCGGCGTTCAGTGTCCGGAACCGGTAGAGCCCACGTTTGACCGGCATCTGCGGCCAGATCTTGCCGTTGACCACACCGATGTCGCCGACCGCCCCACCCTCCCAGCCGCCTTGCGGCACGATCAGCGTGGACCGGATGCTCTGGTGCCCGTCGGAGGTGAACAACTTCTCCTGCAACACCAGTGGAATCTCGAACTCAGCGGCGGGCAGCCCGGCGGGATTATCGGGTTCACCGGTGTCGAAGGCGTCGCGCAGCAACAGCATCCCGGCCAAGCCCGCATAGACGTTCGCGCGGGTGATGCCCATCGCGTGATCGTGATACCACAGGTGGCCGGCATCCTGCCGCAGTGGGAACCGATGAACGATGTCCTGTCCAGGAAACACCAATTGCTCGGGATGACCGTCGCTCTCGGGTGGAGTCACACCGCCGTGCAGATGCAATGAGCTCGGGGGCGTGCTCCGGTATTTCGCCTCGACACCGTGCAACGTCGTGTCGATGTCGGCGGCGAACGGATGTGTGCCGAGGCGATTGATGAAGGTCGCGGTCAACGGCTGACCGGCCCGATGCTCGATCACCGGCCCGAGGTAGGACATGCCGTTGTATCCGAACGCGGGCGATTCGGGTAAGTCGCGATGGAAACGGTGAACGGTAGTCGAGGCGATCAGTTCGATTTCACTGCCACGCAGGATCGGCAGCCGGGGCAATTCGTCGACGAACCGTTCGACCTTCGGAGAGTGGAACAACAGCGGACTGTCCACCCCCGGCGGCAGCGGATCGGCGGCCACGAGCGGAGTCTGCGACAACGTCGCGCCCAGCACACCAGCGGTGGCTCCGCGTAGGAGGTGCCGTCGTCGAATCGGTCGGTCCATCCTCATGCCCTTCTCCGGTGGCCTCATTGCGCACCCATTGCGGGACCATACCATCTAGTACAGTGAACGGTACTGAAAAGTAATGGCAGATCCGCGGTTCGTGGTCCGGGAGTGCATGTCGCGTCGGCCGGCCGCCCCACCAGGAAGGAAACCGGTGACACCTCAATCGCGAATCAAGGCCCCAGCAGCGGTGGCGATGATCGCGCTGGTTTGTCTGGCACCCCCGCAACCCAGCGCGAGCGCCCAAGCCCCCGCGACAACGCCGTGCCAGCGCCCTGTCGTTCTGGTGCACGACATCGGACGCGATCAGCGCGAGTTCGACAATCTCTCGGCGGCACTACACGAAAGCGGCTGGTGCCCCTTCACATTCAGCTATGGCGCCACGGCGACGACAGCGCTGCTCAGCACCGCGGCGGGCCTGGTCGCCCTCGAAGAGGCAGCGGCAGAACTCGACCGATTCGTGGCCTCGCTGCCCGACTCCGCGAGCACGCCACCGGCATTCGTCGCTCATGGCTCCGGTTCCCTTGTGACGCAGTACTTCACGCAGCATTTCCCGCGAGGCCGAGCTGTGCACCAGCTCGTGACGATCGGACCGATGTGGAACGGGACCAACATCGCCGAACTCGGTACCCTCGAACAGCTCAGTCGCAACGCGGGGACCTACGATGCCGTACTCGCGCTCGAATCGCCGGTGCTGGACCCCTTCTGCGCAGGATGCCGACAGCTCATCGCCGGTTCCACGTTCCTGAGGACGCTGCATCGCGACGGGGTACCGACACCTGGGGTCTCCTACATCAACATCATTTCGATGTCCGACGCGCTGGTATCACCGCCGCTCTCAGCAGAGGTCCCGGGAATGCGTTCGGTAATCCTGCAGGACTTCGAACCGAGCAACAAAACCGATCACTTTCACCTACCCGACGACCCCGCCGTACAACAGCTCACCCGCGGCGCACTCGGCGCACCCGACCCGCTGACCTACCATCAGGAGGTGAGTACCGCCGACACCACACCTTCGGGCCGATGACAACCGACCTACCACCCAGCGGCGCCCCCCAGCCCGTCGGCGGTGATCAACACCATGGTCACCTCCAGCAGCGGTCGAAGAAGGCACAAAGCCAACGCCGCGCCAGCGGGCGCACACCGCGTCTCTCATACGACGACTGGGTCGATGGCGCCTTGGCCTTACTTGCCCGCGAAGGCGTCAACGCCGTGCGGATCCCGCGGCTGTGCGAGGAACTCGGCGTCACCAAAGGTAGTTTCTACTGGCATTTCAACGACATCGAACAACTTCGCGAAGCGATGGCCGACCGCTGGACCACCGTACAGAGCGAAACCATTCGCGCCCTCGGCGCCATTGATTCGATTCCCGTCGAACAACGAATCGAAAATATGACCGCCATCCTGGTCGACGCCAGTACCTGGGTCGTCGAAACAACCGTGCGCGAATGGGCACGCAGCGATCCCCAAGTGGCGGCCGCGGTCTCCGCCCTCGAGCAGCGGATCTTCGAAATCGTGAACAAAACCATGATCGACCTCGGCTTCGACAAGACACAGGCGCGTATTCGCGCCGGTGCGATGGTCTACCTCGGCATCGGCCTGATCCACGGTCGCGAAAACCTGCCCACCCCGACACCCGCAGAGGCCAAAGCCGTAATCGAACTCCTCACCAGGCCATGACCCCCGAGTCGAGCAACTGTTCGCCGCACAGGGGATCGGCGGAACAGTTGGGCAGGCTCGGCGATATCGCGAAAGTTACCGGACATTTCGGCGCTGTTCGTCAGCGCGCGAGAAAGGGGAAACCATTCGCTGGCAACCGATTTCCCCGTTTCCGATTGGTAAGTTACTCGAGCACGTCAACAGACGTGGAGGCGAGGAGACCACCAGCCAGGTACTCCGATACCGCGATGGCCGCCCCATCACCACCCGACGCTACGACTATCTGACTGCGCGGATCCGAAAGCACCCTACCCATCATGCTGCCGCCGGTCCCGCAGGCAGTCGATCGCCGGTGCCACAGTCCTGGTCGCCGATGATGTAGCCCGCGCCATCGGGCGTGTGGGTGTGCGCCGGTGACCGACTAGGGCGTGTTTTGAAAGTGGGTGAGTGACGGCTGCCCGCGACTCACCCGTGTCGTAGCCATTGGTTGATGGCTGCGATGTGAATGGTGGCGAAGTAGCGGACTGCGAGTTTGTCGAATCTGGTTGCCACGGCGCGGTTTTGCTTGAGCTGGTTGATCCCTCGCTCGACTGCGTTGCGGTCGCGGTAGATGCCGACGTCGAACGCGGGCGGTCGCCCGCCCCCTGAGCCACGGTTGCGGCGATGCCCGGCTTGGTCGGCCGGGACCGGGATAGTGGCCTTGATTCCACGGCGGCGCAGGTAGTCCCGGTTCGCGCGCGAGGAATACGCCTTGTCGGCCAACACCCGATCCGGCCGGACACGAGGTCGGCCGAGCCCGAGGCGTGGAATCCGGATCTCGGCGAGCACCGCCCCGAACTGCGGGCTGTCACCGGCCTGACCACCGGTCAGCAGCATCGACAGCACCCGGCAGCCTTGCTCACAGGCCAGATGCAGTTTGGTCGTCCACCCACCCCGCGACCGGCCCAGGGCGTGATCAGCGGGTTCGTCGGCGTATCCGCCCGGTGGTTCGACCTGCGCGCTGCCGTCGCGGCGTGCACCGGCGGCGTGCTGATGGGCACGCATGATGGTGGAGTCCACGCTCACCTGCCACACGATGCGGCCCGTGGCCTCAGCGAAGGCCTGCAGCATCTTCAGCAGCAAGGCCCAGTTCCCGGCCCGCTGCCATCGGCGGAACAGCCCGTACACCGTCTGCCACGCACCATACTGCGGTGGCACATCCCGCCATGGTGTTCCGGTGCGGGTGCGCCACCGGATACCGTCGATGAGCTGCCGTTTCGTCCATTTCGGTGGACGTCCTGCCTTCTTGCCGCGGGGCAGCAGCGGCTCCAGCCGTGCCCACTGGGCATCGGTCAGGTCCGCGCGCCTCGCTGCCACTACGCTGGCCACGAGGTCTCCGGTATGCAGTTCTTGCTTGGTCGCTGAACCACATACCGGAGACCTCGCTTCGTGAAGTCACCGACACACCAATGAAGACAACATCTTTCACATCCCCCACTGAGACCGCCGCGAAACGGCGCCCTCAGCTACACCCACTTTCAAAACACGCCCTAGTGGCCGGTGCGCGCGGCGGCCAGCGCGTCGAGACGCGCGCCGAGCTGGTTGACCTGGTCACGCATTTCGATCAGATGCTCGACCGGATAGCCGACCCCCGCCATGACCGCTTCGATCATCTGCTCGGCCTGCGGGCGCAACGCATGTCCGGCGTCGGTGGCGCGTAGTTCGACGGCACGGCGATCGTGGCTGCTGCGCACGCTTTCGACCAGACCGTGGGCCTGTAGTCGCTGGATGAGCGGGGAAACCGTGCCGTAGTCCAGGCGCAGCTGTTCGCCGAGTTCCTTCATGGTCATCGCTGGTCGCTCCCACAACGCCAAAAGCGCTAGATACTGCGGATAGGTCACCCCCATGGCATCGAGAAACGGACGATAAGCGGCGGTCATCGATCGGGATGTGGAGTACAGGGCAAAGCACAGCTGTGATGCGAGCGAGAGCAGGTCGGTGTCGGTTCCCCCGGCGGTTACGGTGGCACCGTCGGACGTAGCGGCCGCTTCGACACGCACCACTGGCGTGGGATGCGCTTCTTCGGGCATGCTCCGACTGTACGCACAGTTCCCGCCCAATTCGTATCGTGGCATTCGCATCGGCACGCGCCGACTACCTCCCCCGGTTGCCGTCGCTTCGCGGTAGCCGCCACCGATCGTGCAAGCACAACCGACACGGACCCCTCCCGGATACGTTGCCGCACAGTGGGACCCAGCCTCCTGAGGAAGGGTCACCATGGATCAACCGATACGAACAGAGTCCATCTCTGACCGGCCGAGTTCTCGGCCACGAGTACCCCAAGCATCAGCAGGCACTGGCCAGCATCATCGCCAATGCTCGTCCCGACGACCCGCAGATGTTCGGCCTGGTCCAGCAGCACCTCGAAATCACCCGCAGCCAGGAGCAGTGGGTACGAGAAGCGCAGCGGGCCGGCGCATTTCGCGATTTCGACCCCTCGGTCATGGTGCTGGCGATCCAGGGCGCACGGGAGGCGGCCATCACCCGCGCCCGCGTCGACCCCGACTTCGATACCGCGGCCTGCGCCCGCGAACTGGCCGACATCTTCGACCACGCCACCCGGAGGCAATCGTGAGCACGACCGGCGCCGACAGCATGAACCAACAGCAGGCGATTGCGGCCCCTCCCACCGCACAGCAGAAACGCACCGCGGTACGCCGCCACCTCGTGCGCCAGCTGATCGTGGAACTGGTGATCCCACTCGGCGGCTACTACGGTTTGCGCGCCGCCGGAGTGAATCCGTGGCTGGCACTGATCGCGCCCGCACTGCTCATCGTGCCGTTCCTCGCCTACCGCGCGATACGGCAGCACCGCATCGATACGGTGGCACTGTTCACGCTCACCATGATCGTGGTGGGGACGGTGATGTCGCTGGTGACCGGCGATCCCCGCACACTGCTGGTGCGCGACAGCTGGATCTTCGGCGTGCTCGGCCTCTGGATACTGGCCACCCTGTTCACCCAGCACCCCTTCATGCGCACTGCCGCGCGCACCATCGTCACCGTGAAGATCGGCGAGGCAGGCTACCGGCAGTGGGATGCCCGCTGGGACAACGACTCCCGGTTCCGCGGCCAGCTCAGGGTGCTGACCACCGTCTGGGGCACCGTCTTCACCCTGGACGCGCTGGTGCGGGTACTGCTCGCCTACACCCTCCCGGTCGATTCGGTACCGCTGGTGAGCACCCTGCAGTGGCTGGTCGTCCTCGGCGCCCTCTTGACCTTTCACACCGTCTACGTCACCAAGAACGGACTGAAAGTCTGAGGGCCGAGTAGTTCAGTCAGCAAGGCGCTTTCTGGCTCGGGCGAGGTCCAATAATCCGTAAACGGCGAGTAGTGGCTTGAACAAAGTCCATTCGCCGAATCGGTAGTCTTGCGCCCGAACCAACCGGCGCGCGAGATCGGGGCGTTGCTGCCGCAGAAAGATTCGGCCGCGCAGCCCGTGCAGTGGATTCGAGACAATCTTGATTCGGTCCGCGTCCTCGATCAGCGGAATGGCATTCTGGATATTCTCCCACGTCGTGCGGGACAGCTCATCCAGCACCATCTCACCTCGATATCCGCATTTCTCGACGGCGTACTCGGCCATCAAAGCAGCCTCCGTCGGCGAGCCCGGCTTGCGGGTCCCGCCACAGAACACCAGGCGCGAAGCCGTCGCCGCGAAGTCGATGGAACGCAATCCAGCTCGCACCCGCCACCGATTCAGCACATTCGCGCGACCGGTGTCACGATTCCGATACCCCAGCACGACAACCGCTTCCGACCCACCCCGACCAGTCGACACCAGGCGGCGCGCGGCCCACCAATGGACCGCCTCACCCCAGAGAATCGTCACCCCGGCCAGCGTGCCTGCCCAGCGCACCGCGCGGCTCACCTCCGTACCCCGGCTTCGACCGATTCCCGCCATTCGTATTCCAACATCGCGTAGATCGCGGTATCACTCCACTCGTTCTTGAACCACATGTCCTGCAGGTGCAGCGCTTCACGACGCATACCGATCCGCTCCAGAACCCTGCAGGACGCGTCATTGCGTGCGTCCAACCGCGCGGTGACGCGGTGCAGTGCCAGTCCTTCGAATCCCAACGCCAACAGCGCACCGGCCGCCTCGGTCGCGTAACCGCGCCCGGCCGCCTCGGGCGCGAACACGTAACCGATTTCGCCGGTTCGATTTTCGGCGTCCCGCCAGAACAGGACGACGTCGCCGAGCAGCCGCCCGGACGCCGCCTCCTCGACACACAAATTCAGCGCCTGCCCCGCCTCGGTCAGTTCGGTTCGCGACCACACACCCGAGATCCGCTCGGCTACCTCAGCGCGTGACATCGGGTCGTACGGCAGATAACGGCACACGTCCGGCCGAGACTTGTAGGCATGCATGTCATCGATATCCGCGGCGGTCGCGGGCCGAAGCAACAGTCGCTCGGTGGCCAGTGGATAGTCCGGATGCAGCACACCGCCGACCCTAGTGCGCGACGAGCCCTGGCGGCACGAAGATTGCAGCGGGGTTGCTAGATCACGGCATTCATGATCGTGCCCGCGCTGGTCGCGACCGCACCACCGGCCATTGCGCTAGCGATCATCTTCGGCGACTGCAGACTGCCACCATTCCATTTCTCCCAGGCGAACCGACCGCCGCCATAGGTAATGGCGGTGACGCCCGAGAGCTGAACCCCCCAGGTGAAGTACCGGCCCATTTGCAGCAATTTGTCCGCCATCGGCGGTGCTTCGGGTTCCGGATTACTGATCTCGGCCAGCACGATGTCGTGTAGGGCGGCGAGAATCATGCTCAATTTCATGCTCCTTGTCGCATTGTCGTTGCTGCAGAAGAAGTTCGGGAGAGTTGTCGCCATCGATCGTCAGCACGCGTTGACCAGCATTGATTCAACCTCATCAAGATCAAGTACACGGGACGACACACCGGTGGCGACATGACCCAACTCACAGTGCCCGACACCATCCACCGGATGGTTCCGCGGTGCGCCGGGGCCGAAACCGCACCGGAGTCGCCATACCGAATCGATCCCCTAATGCTGTTCGAATCCCGGCCGATGCGGCGTTCGCCGGGCCTATGCTGAGCGGGCAAATTCGCAGGAGTGGGTCGCCAACCGTGGGCGACTCGGCGGTTGCGGGCACCCGACGGTCCGCGCCGCCTCAGGAGGGAATCGTCATGCCGGATAGCTGGACCGAAACCACCGCAGCATTACCGACCAAAATCGACACGACTGTGGCTCATGAAGCGCGTGTTTACGATTATTGGCTCGGTGGAAAGGATAATTACCCGGCCGACCGGGCGCTCGGTGATGCGATAGCCAACCATGTTCCGGCCATCCGCAGCATGGCCCGCGCCAACCGGGCCTTCCTCGGCCGCGCGGTGCGTTACGCCGTCGACGCGGGTATCACCCAGTTCCTCGATATCGGCACCGGCATCCCGACCGCGGGCAATACCCACGAGATCGCCCAGGGCATCGATCCCACGGCGCGCGTGGTCTATGTGGACAACGATCCGATCGTGCTCGCCCACGCCAGGGCGCTCATGTCGAGTACGCGCACGGGCAAGACCGCGTTCATCCACGCGGATCTGCACGATCCGGCCTCGATACTGCGCGATCCGGCCCTCACCGCGACCCTGGACCTCGACCGCCCCGTCGCGATCATGCTGGTCTCGATCATGATGTATTTCCGCGACAGCGACGATCCGCACACGATCATCGCGAATCTGCTCGACGTGGTGCCCACCGGCAGCTACCTCGTGATCACCCATCCCACCGCCGATTTCGACGAGCGCGCGATGGCCAGGGTGGTGGCCTCCGCCGAATCGGCCGGCATCACCTTCAATCCGCGCAGCCGCGCGGAGACCGAAAGTCTGTTCGCCGGAACCGAACTCGTCGAACCGGGCGTCGTCCCGGTCGTCACCTGGCATCCGGAACTGGTCGGGGACCTTTCGGGCCCGCGGGCGGTGCAGGCCGACCCCGAATCCGCGTGGTACTGGGCGGGCGTCGGCCGCAAACCCTGACGGTACGTTTGGGCGTCGGCCGCTCGGCAACTCCACCCATGAGGTGATCAACGTCAACGACCTAGAGAAGCGTTGGACAGCGGACGACCAGACCTTTCGCCGGGTAGCGATCTACGTGGCGGCGGTGCTGGCGGTGGGCGCTGTCGTCTTCGTGATCACCGCTATCTGGACGGCCCAGCGCGCGGCCTGCCTCAATGCGGAGACCATGCTCTGCGACACCCCCGCCAAAACCGCCGTCCTGGTCGGCCCGACCGTGGTGCTGATGCTCGGCGGCATCGGCGCGTTCATCCAGACCTACCGGGAATGGCGGCGCAACAAGAGCTGGCCGATCTGGCAGGGCGCGGGCTGGTTCCTGTTCACCATGATGATGGTCTACCTGGGCATCGGCGGCGGCAGCGTCGCCGGATAGCCGCTGGTCCGGACCGGCTATGAGATGAACCACAGGCCAATTGGTTGTGCACAACTTAATTGCCCACTACCTTAGTGGACATGACCGATCACCTCACTCTCGACGAGCAGCTGTGCTTCCGGCTGTATGCCGCGTCGCGGGCGATGACGGCGGTCTATCGCACGAAGCTCGAACGCCTTGGGCTGACCTACCCGCAGTACCTCGTCATGCTGACACTGTGGGAACGCGATGGTCGCAGCGTCGGCGACCTGTGCGAGGCACTCCTGCTCGATTCCGGCACGTTGTCGCCGCTACTCAAGCGACTCGAGGCAGCGGGCCTGGTCGAGCGACGCCGGGCAGCGGCGGACGAACGTCGCGTCGATATCCAGCTCACCGAGCATGGCCGCGAGTTGCGGTCCGCGGCCCGGTGCCTGCCGACGGAAATGGGCGAGGCCAGTGGCCTGTCCACCGACGAAGTCACCCAGCTGCGCGAAACCCTTCGGCGACTTACCGATTCACTGATGTCGCACCCCTGAACGAAAGAGAGTCAGATATGACCGTCCTGTACACCGCTGAAGCCCTCGCGACCGGCGACGGACGCAACGGCCACGCCCGCACCTCCGACGGCAAGGTCGACGTCGCGCTGAACACCCCCAAGGAAATGGGTGGTAGCGGCGTGGGCACCAACCCGGAGCAGCTCTTCGCGGCGGGCTACGCGGCCTGCTTCCACAGCGCGCTGCGTCTGGTCGGCAAGCGCGAAGGCGTGAATGTCGACGACTCCGCCGTCGGCGCCAAGGTCGGCATCGGCCCGAACGAGGCGGGCGGCTTCGAACTGACCGTCACGCTCGAGATTTCGCTCCCGCACCTGTCCGCCGATGAGGCGCAGACCATCGCCGACAAGGCACACCAGGTGTGCCCGTACTCCAACGCCACCCGCGGCAATATCGACGTCCAGGTCACCCTCGCGGACGACTGACCAGCACCGAAAGGAGCTACACCATGCGTGCCGTAGTCATCGAAAGTTTCGGTGAGCCGAAGGATGTGCTCACCACCACGCAGCGGCCGACGCCCGAACCCGGGCCCGGTCAGGTGCGGATCGAACTGATCCTCGCGCCCATTCACAACCACGATCTGGCCACCATCCGCGGTGTGTACGGCTATAAGCCCGCGCTGCCCGCGATTCCGGGTACGGAGGCCGTGGGCCGGATCGACGCAGTGGGATCGGAGGTGACCGGACTGGAAGTCGGTCAGCGTGTGAGCGTTTCCGGCATCCATGAGGTCTGGGCCGAATACTTTCTGGCCAAGGCCACACAGGTGGTGCCGCTGCCCGACAGCATCTCCGACGAGACCGCGGCACAGCTGCTGGCGATGCCGCTCAGTTCGCTGATGCTGCTCGAGGATCTGCGGGTTTCGCCCGGCGACTGGATCACGATCAACGCCGCCAATGGCGCGGTCGGCCGTCTGGTGAATGCGCTTGCACGGCAACGCGGTGTCCATGTGCTCAACCTGGTGCGCGGCCCGGCTTCGGTGCGGTCGTTGCAGGAGTTGGGCTTCGAACCGGTCTTCGATACCGAATCCGAGGGCTGGCTCGAGCGGGCGGTGGCAGCCACGGCGGGTGCGCCGATCGTGCGCGCCGTGGACCAGGTCGGCGGACGCGCGGCCGACGCGCTGCTGTCACTGCTCGGCCAGGATGGTGAGCTGATCTCCTTCGGCGCGCTCTCCGGCCAGCCGCTGAGCATCAACCCCGGTCCGCTGATCTTCAAACAAGCCATCGTCAAAGGCTTTTGGGGTTCCAAGCGGGCCGAGCAGACCAGTGGCGAGGAGCTGCGAACTCTGATCGGCGAGTTGGTGGGGATGGCGGCAACGGGAGCACTGAAGCTCGACGTGGAAGCCACCTACCCGCTGGAGTCCGCGGCCGACGCCGCCGCCGCGAGCGAAACGCCCGGGCGGTCGGCGAAGATCGTCCTGTCGCCGCAGCCGGTGTGATCCGGCCCGGGTCCGCTACCCGACCCGGACGACGAGCTTGCCGAAATTACGGCCCTCGAGCATGCCGATGAACGCCTCAGGAGCGTGCTCGAGGCCTTCGACAATGTCCTCCCGGTAGCGGACCCGGTCCTCGGCGATCCAGCCCGACATCTCGCGCAGGAAATCCTGGTACAGCTCCCGGACGAATTCGGTTTGGATGAACCCGCGCACCGTCAGGCTCTTGGTCAGGATGCGACCGTAGAAGCCGGGCAGCCGATCGGGCCCGGCGGACGCGCCGGGCGCGTTGTAGTTCGCGATCAGACCGCAAACAGGTACGCGCGCATAGATATTCAGTAGCGGGTACACCGCGTCCGCCACCGCGCCGCCGACATTCTCGAAGTAGATATCGATGCCATCGGGCACCGCGGCTCGCAGCTGGTCGACAAAATCCGGTGCGCGATGGTCGATCGCGACGTCGAAGCCCAATTCGTCACGCACATAGGCGCATTTGTCCGGTCCGCCCGCGACCCCGACCGCCCGCACACCCTTGATGCGGGCGATCTGCCCGACGGCGGAACCGACGGGACCGCTGGCCGCGGCCACCACCAGGGTCTCCCCCGCCTTGGGCTGTCCGATCTTCAGCAGCCCGGAGTAGGCCGTGAAGCCCGGCATGCCGAGCACACCGAGTGCCGTCGACACCGGCGCCTGATCCGGATCCAGCTTGCGCACACCCGCCGCGGGCGCGACCTGATGCGTCTGCCAACCCGAATAGGCCTGCACCACATCGCCTTTCGCCAGCGACGGCGCCCGGGATTCGAGTACCTCGGCGACCGTGCCGCCGACCATCACAGCGCCGACCTCGACCGGCGCGGCATACGACTCGGCGGCGCTCATCCGTCCCCGCATATACGGGTCGAGCGACAGATACAACGTGCGCAGCAGCACTTCGCCCGCCTCGGGCTCCGGAACGGCCGCCGTCTCGATGCGGAAATTCGCCGGGGTCGGTGCGCCCTCCGGCCGGGATGCCAGCACAATCCTCGTCGACTCGACCATGCGGTCCACACTAATCCCGCATCCCGGCCGCCAACCGATCAACGCGCTGTCGAGGTTGCCGTGGTCATCAGCACGTCCTCGCGTGGGTGCGGTACACGGTCCAGCCGTCGCCATCGGGGCGCGGTACGCGGGTCCAGGTCGTCGCGCGGCCCGCGCTAGTGCCGGTGGCGTCCGAAGGTTCGACCGAATTGTCACTGCGGTACTCGCGCGGATTGTTCTGGTGTTCGTTGCACCGCAGCGAATTCTGCGGGGCGTGGTGGTAGCCGAACGTGCTGCCAAGGAAGCGGGGCGGGGCGGACTCAGACGGTCGCGCCGGACTTGGTCGCCTCGACCGCTTCGCCGATCCAGGACAAGACTGCGTCACGCACCCGAATGGTGCGCGACAGCAGGCCGTTGGCCGCCAGCAGGTCGGCGGCGCGCTGCTGTTCGTCGAGGAATTCCTCGGTCACCGCATTCACACCGAATGGCCTGCCGCGCAAGGCCGCCTCCCAGGCGTCGAGGTCGGCCCTACCGCCGCGGGCGGTGACGTCGTCGACGAAATACTGCGCGGCCGCACGGGGATTGGCCGTGATCCAGGCGTCGGATTCCTGGAGCGAGGCGATGATCGCCTCGAGTTCCGGGCGGTGCTGTTCGGCGATATCGCGGCGGGTAAACCACAGCGAGGGGTGGCTGAAAACCGATTCGGTGTCGACCAGGGTGTGTAGTTCGGTGGCGGCTTCCACAGCGGTCAGGCCCGGGTACGCGCCGACCCAGGCATCGAGATCACCGGCCAGCAGTGCGTCACCGCCGTCGCGGACATCGGTGTCGATGGGCTCGACGTCGGACCAGGTGAGCCCGGCCTTCTCCAAGGCGAACAGCAGCAGGGTGGTCTGCCAGGAGCCGTGCGCGATGCCGACGCGCTTGCCCTGCAGATCCGCGGCGGTGCGAATTCCGCTGTCGGCCTTGGTGACCAGTCGCCCGTTCTCGACGCGTGGGCCCGAAATACCGACGTAGACAAGGTCGCGGCCGTTGGCCAGACCGGTGATCGGTGGGGTGAAACCGGTGCCGATGAAGTCGTAACCGCCCTCGGTGAACAGCCAATCCGAGTGCAGCGACGGTAAACCCGTCTTCGGATCGACGCGCTCGGACTGGGGCAGGGTGCGCAGGTCGACCCATTCCACATCGGGCAGCCTGGTCTCCAGGATGCCGCGATGACGCAGAACGAACAGCGAATTGTTGTGTGGGAAGTAGCCGACACGAAGGGCCATGATGGGTCTCCTGAGTTAGAGGGCGAAGGACAGGGATGATTCGGCGGTGGGCGCGGTGAGCCGGGAGCGGCCGAGCAGCGGCAGCACCTCCTCGCCGACGCGATAGGCCTCCTCCAGGTGCGGATTGCCCGCGAGGATGAAGGCGTCGACGCCGAGGTCGATCAGTTCGTCCAGGCGCTGGGCGACCTGTTCGTAGCTGCCGACCAGACCGAAGGCCGGGCCACCGCGAATGAGGCTGAAGCCGCACCACACATTCGGCTGGACCTCGAGATCGCGGTAGCCGGTGATGGTTTCGGGCACCCAACCCTTGATGCGGGCGGCGCCGACCGAATCACCCTGTGCGGCACGGTTGGCGGCGTCGCGGTCGACGAAGGCCCAGCCCTTTTCGATTTCGGCCCAGGCCGCCTCCTCGGTGTGCCGGGCGACGATATCGATACGTACCGCGAATTTCGGTGTCCGGCCGATGGTTTCGGAATGTGCGCGGACACCGTCGAACTTGGCGCGCAGGTCCGCATAGGGCTCGAGCCAGGACAGGTAGTAGTCGGCATGGTGTCCCGCGGCCTCGACCGCGGCGCCGGACGAGCCGGAGAAGTACACCTCCGGAAATGGCTGACCGGCCAGGCCCGGCGGGAGCGCCGCACCCTCGGTGTGGAAGAACCGGCCGGCGTGGTCATAGGGCTCGCCGTCCCACACTCCGCGCAAGACACCGAGGAATTCGCTGGTGCGGGCGTAGCGGTCGTCGTGGGAAACCTTGTCGCCCCACCACAATTGGGCCGGTCCACCGCCACCACTGATGATGTTGTAGACCAATCGCCCGCCGGTGGCGCGCTGCAGACTCGCCGACATTCTGGCCGCCTGCACCGGATGCAGGAAGCCGGGCTGGAACGCGACCATGAAGCGGTAGGTGGTGGTTTCCCTGGCCAATGCCGCCGCGGTCGCCCACGGGTCGTCGGTGACCGGGAAGGACGGCAGCAGCCCACCGAGGAAGCCCGCCGATTCCGAGGCCTTGGCGACGGCGGCCATATGGTCGATATAGCCGTAGCCGTCGAGTTCACCGCCACGGATCGCGGGGGCGATATTACCGGGGCCGTAGCCGTTGGCGTGCCCGCGGTTGTAGCGGCGCGGGGTGCGCAGCGATGCGTGGTCGCCCTCCATGCCGATGCGCCAGTAGATGTCGATGGTCATGCCGTGGCCTCCTGGGCGGCCAGGGTGCGCCCGGCCGGGTCGACGAGATGCAGCAGGTGTTCGCCGGTCCGGTGCAGTTCCTCGATATGCGGGTGGCCGCTGAGCACGAACGTCTCGACGCCCGCCGCGATGTAGTCCGAAAGGCGGTGGGCCACTTGCTCGTAGCTGCCGACCAGGCCGATCGCCTGCGGGTAGCCGAATTCCGCGAAGCCGGACCAGCGGCCGTCGCCGAGATCCAGTGCGGCGGCGGAGCTTTCGGGATGCACCTCGTGCCACTGACGGTGCACCCGCGCCCATGCCTCCTGCTCGGTCTCCCTGGCGATGACCGGAATTTCGAGACCTGCGCGGACGGTTCGGCCCGCGACCCCCGCGCGTTCGCGCAGCTGTCGCAACGGTCCGGTGAGGCCGTCCCGCGTTTCGACGAAGAGATGCACGTCGGCGTGCTGGGCCGAGAGTTCCACGGCCTCGGACGAGGTGCCGGACAGGTACACCCTGGGGAACGGGAGTCCGGACAGGATGCCCCGGAACCCGCCATCGATCACCGCGTAGTGGTCGCCGTCGAATTCGAACCCGGTGCCAGCGAATCCTGCTCCGGGGACAGGAGTTTCGTTCCATACACCCCGCGCGACAGAAAGGAACTCCGCAGTCCGCGCATAGCGGTCGTCGCCGGTCACCCGATCGCCGCGAGTGCGGGCATCTGCCGCGTCGGTTTCCACCGCGAGCCGCCACGACAGCCTGCCCTGCGAAATCCGTTGCAGCGTCGCCGAAATTTTGGCCGCGTACACGGGAGTGCCGAAGGCCGGCTGGAATTCGACCGTCACCCGGGCATGCCGGGTGGCGCGCAGCGCGCCGCCCGCCACGATCCAGGATTCCTCGCCGAGCGGATCATAGGGAGCCACTACCCCATCGAGGCCGGACAGTTCGGCGGCGTCCACGATCTGATGGAGGTCGTCGAAGGGGCCGAATCGGCCGGGACGCGGGTCGGTCGCGCCGGTGACCGGTGCCGGCCCGCCGAAGCCGCCACGGTTGCGCAGCTCGGACCGGGCACGCCTGCCGTCACCGCGGGTGGGCAGTCGCCACAGGAATTCGGTCATGCGGGTACCCGCCCGGATTCGACCAGTTCGCGGGCACGCGCCAAAGGCTCACGGGCGACCCAGGATTCGAGATCGAAGTCGGCGGCCAGAAAGCCGTGGGTGTACAGGAACTGCTTCTGGACGCCGATCAATTCCACCCGCTCGTCGGACAGCGACGGGTGTAAGTCCTTGTGGAAGTCCGCGCCGTAGGCGGCGGCGACACCTTCGGGGCCGGAGAGGGTTTCGCGCTGCAGCACCGCACGGACACCGTCGAGGTCGCCCGCCGCCCAATTGGCGGCGCGCAGGCTCTGCGCGAGGAAGCCGACGACGACCTCCGGCCGAGATTCCAGCAGGTCCGCGTGTACGGTGATGGGGCGCGGGGTGCCGTTGTTGACCCGAAGCCGCTTGTTCTCGGTGGCGTCCAGATTCACGGCGACGCGCAGCCCGTGCTCGCGGGCGATCTCCTGAGCGCGCGCGCCCTTGACGTAGATGGCGTCGACCGCGCCGCGCAGCAGTTCCTCGACGCCCCACGTAGTGGTTCGGCGCACTGATTGAGTTTCGGTGCGCACCTGCGGGTTTCGTTCGACGCCGACCTCGACGACGCGCACGTCGGCGAGCGTCAGTCCGCCCAGGCGCAGCGCGCCGGCGAAACCGTGCAGAGCCATGGCACGGGGAAAGCTGCGCGCCTGATCCTGCGCCCAAGCGGGGATTCCGACGCGGAGTCCGGCGAGTTCGGCCGGGGTGGCGACCTCGGATTCCGGCCCGACCAGGATGGCCTGGGCCTCATCGATCCAGGTCAGCCCGATCAGCCGGGTCGGCGAACCCTGGGCGCGGGCCGCGATGGCGGGCACATTGCCGCCCTCGCGCACCAGCCCGGACAGGTCGTGCAGGAAGTGGTGTGCGGCTAATTCGGGTCCAGCGTCCTGTAGGACACCGAACTGCAATCCGGCCTCGGCCGCAGTATCGCCCAGCCAGCCGAGGCTGTGGGCGAGTCCACTCGCGGTGGGCACGGGGCAGCGTGTGTACCAAAGGGTTTCGGTCATGGGGGCTCCTGATGGATCAGCTCTCGCGGCCGGACCGGCTCGGTCCGACGCCGAGCTCGGCGAGGAATTCGGCTTGATAGCGGATGGTTTCGGGGTTGGTGCGGTCGCGCGGACGGGTCAGATCGATGCGCTCGTCGACGGCGAAACGGCCGTGGTCGAGGATCAGCACGCGGTCGGCCAGCCGGACGGCCTCGTCGACATCGTGGGTCACCATGAGCACCGCCGGACGATGGCGCGCGACCAGATCGCCGACGAGATCCTGCATCTGCAACCGGGTGAGCGCGTCCAGAGCGGCGAACGGCTCGTCCAGCAGCAGCAATTCGGGTTCGCGGACCAGGGCGCGCGCCAAGGCCGCCCGCTGCGCCTCGCCGCCGGACAGGGTCGCGGGCCATTGGCGGGCCTTGCCGTCGAGATTGACCTCGGCCAGTGCTCGCAGACCCGCTTCGCGGTGTTTGCGGGAACGGGGTTGGCCGACAATGACATTGGCCAGGACCCGTTTGGAGGGGATGAGGCGCGGCTCCTGGTAGACGGTAGTGCGCCTACCAGGTACCAGTACCTCCCCCGCGTCGGGTACTTCCAGGCCGGTGAGCAGGCGCAGCAGCGTGGTCTTGCCAGTACCGCTGGGTCCGAGCAGCACCACGAACTCGCCGCGGCGGATGGTCAGGTCGACACCGTCGAGAACGGTCTTGGTGCCGAAGGCCTTCCGGAGACCGGTGATCGAAACTACGGTCGGCTCCGCGCTTCCCGAAGCAGGGAACTGTGTGGCAGTCGGTGCCACCGTTGCAGTCATCGGATCGCCACCTGCTTGCGCCATGGCATCGCGAACTTCTCGATCAACCGGACCACACCGTCGAACACCAAGCCGAGCAACGCGTACAGCACGACACACAGCACCATGTAGTCCGTGCGGTTGTACTCCTGCGCCAGTGTGACCAGATACCCGACACCCTCGCGCGTGCCGACCTGTTCGGCCGCGATCAGTCCGGTAATGCTGATGGACAGACATACGCGCAACGCCATCAGGATGCCGGGCAGTGCCGAGGGCAAGATCACCTCGCCGACCAGCCGCACCCCGCGCAACCCGAAACCACGTGCCGCTTCGACCATTCTGCGATCCACATTGCGCACCCCGAGATAGGTGTAGGCATACATCGGCGCAACCGTCGCCACCGCGATCAACAGCACCTTGTACAGCTCGTCGATGCCGAACCAGGCGATGAACAGCGGCACCAAGGCAAGGAACGGCACCGCCCGCACGATCTGCATGGTCGAATCGACGAGTTCCTCACCGAGACTCGACAATCCGGACAGCAGACCGAGCACCAGCCCAACGGTCACACCGATCGCGACGCCGGCGGCCGCCCGGATGAACGAGGCGACTGCGAAGTCCACGAGTTGGCCGCTGTCGAGCAGTTCGGTGAAGGCCGTCCACACCTTCGGCGGTCCGGCGATCACCTGTTCGGAGACCGCGCCGGTCGCCGTACCGAGCCACCAGGCCGCGAAGATCAACACCGGCAGCAGAAATCGCAGCGGTACCGAAAGCCAGGTGGGCCTGCGCCGTTCGACGCGGCTGCGCGGCGCGGCCAGCACCGGATCCGCGAGGGTGGGCACCGTCATGTCAACTGCCCACCTTGACCGCAGCCAGCTGCTCCGGTGTCAGCTTGGACCGCAGATCGTAGAAGATGTCGTCGGCGGTGATCTTGCGGCTGATCACCCCGTTGTCGACGAAGAGGTTCACCACATCGTTCAGATCCGTTGCGTCCGTCGGCGAAGGCAGCCGCGGCACGGTGGCCTCGCCATCGACCCGCACCGCGTCCGCCAGCCGTGCACCCGACAGCGCCCTGGGGCCGGACTTCTCGAAGACGTTCTCGAATTCGGCGGGATTTGCCCGCTGTTTCGCGGTAAGTCCTTGCAGCACTTCGAGATATTTGGCCGCGACGGCCGGATACCGATCCAGTACCTCGGTGCGGAATACCACGACCGAGTTGTCCTTGGAACCGATGCTCTGCTCGGTCGCGATCTCGATGCCGCCGTTGGCCTTGGCCTCCTGGTACGGGATCAGGAACGACGCCCAGGCGTCGACCTTGCCGGTGGCGAAGGCCGATGCGGCATCCTTCTGCTGCAGCGGGACCCTGGTCACCTTATCGGCCGGAATCCCGGCCTGCGCCAGGGCTTTCAGCAGGATGTACTCACCCTTGGCCGCCGGATTCACCGCGACCCGCTTGCCGACCAGATCGGTCACCGACCGGATGCCGGATCCGGGTGCGGCGATGATCCCACTCTGGTCCTTGCCTGCCGGGTCCTGTACGGCGACGATGCGCACCCCGACATCCTTGGACAGCGCGCCGACCACGGGGCTGAAAGCCGCGCCCGAGACGTCGAGTTCCTTGGTATTGAACAGCTTCAGCATGGAGCTGAAACCCGGCGTGGTGTTGACCCATTCGATCTTGGCGCCGAGCGGGGCGAGCGCGGCGTCGAAGGTGCCGTCGCGCTTGCCAACGGCGATCGGCCCGGAGTTTCCGGGATCGACCACCTTGAGCACGATGGACGGGTTGTCGCCACCGCCGTCGGCACCGGAGCCACACCCGGCGACGAGTGCGACGACGGGAGCGATCGCGAACGCGATACGCATGAGGGCTCGCCTGCGGGACATCGTGGAGACTCCTGTTCCGGATTGTCGATCATTGCCTCTCGCACAGTAGGGATGAGGGTGCGCGGCGACGAGGGAATGCTTTCCAAAGATTGGAAAGCTTGACAGATCAGCGTAGATGTACAGGTCGATGCTCTCCAGGCAAAACCGTCCAACCTTCCGGCGGCACACCGGACTACTGGGCACATCCAGACTCTGATCCCAACTGCACTTTCCACATATCGGAAAGCTCAGCGCGGATCCACGCACGAACCTGTGTTAGCGTCGCAGCGTGGAACCTTCCGGCGTACAAACCGTCGCCCGCGCCCTGTCGGTCCTGGACTGTTTCCGCGGCGGCGAGGAGCGCGGCGTCTCGGAGGTGGCACGGCAACAGGGGCTCGCGGTGAGCACCACCCATCGCCTGCTCTCGGCGCTGGTACAAGCGGGCTTCCTGGAGAAGAACGCCGAATCCAGCCGCTACCGCATGGGCGGCGCGCTCGCCGAATACGGCCAGATCGCCTACCGCCAGCACCGGATCTACCTGGCCGAGCCGTATCTCGAGCAGCTCGCCAATACCACCGGTGCCAGCGCGTCGGTGGCGACCCGGCACGATATCCACGCGGTGCTGTTGGGCACCAGCCGCTGGCGCGAGACCGATGGCCACCGACTGCAGGGCGTGCGACTGCCGCTGCACGCGAGCGCCCTCGGCAAGGCGCTACTTGCCTGGTCACAGACCTCCGACGACGAATTGCGTACGCTCCCTTATGAAGAGGGCACTGAACGCTCCGTCTCCGGCCCCGACGAACTGCGGCGGGAACTGACCACGACCCGCGAACGCGGCTACGCCTACAACGACGAGGAACTCGATCCGGGCTTCCGAACCATCGGCATGCCGATCCTGGATCGGCAGGGACGCTGCCGCTTCGCCCTCGGCCTGCGCGGTCCGACCACGCTGATGATTCCCGAACGGGTCCCCTTCTTCGTCGAACTGGCGAAGGTGACCGCGCAGGAGATCGCGGCCAAGTTCGCCGCCACGTCCGACTGAGCGCGGGCGGAAATATTTCCGTGCGGGAATAGCTGCGGCCGCGATACGTTGCTTCGAGGTGGTTAGTCGAGCGAACGAGAGGGGCCGTCGGTGGCAACCGAGGCAGTGCAGTCGTCGATCGGCCTGCGATCCGATCGGGGTGCGATTCTCGCCTCACTGATGCTCGCGACGTCGCTGGTGGCGCTGGATTCGACGATCATCGCCACCGCGGTGCTGACCATTACCGACAACCTCGGCGGATTCTCCCAATTCCCGTGGCTTTTCTCGATTTATCTACTGACGCAAGCGGTTACGGTTCCGGTTTACGGCAAATTGGCCGATACCGTCGGGCGCAAACCGGTGATCCTGTTCGGCATCGCGATATTCGCGCTCGGCTCACTGCTGTGCGGTGTGGCGACCAGCATGCTGGGGCTGATCATCTTCCGGGCCGTGCAGGGTATCGGCGCGGGCGCCATCATGCCGATGACCATGACGATCGCCGGCGATCTGTACACGCTCACCGAACGGGCCAAGGTACAGGGCTATCTGGCCAGCGTGTGGGCGATGTCGTCGGTGGTCGGGCCGCTGCTGGGCGGGGTGTTCGCCGAGTACGTCAGCTGGCGCTGGATCTTCCTGGTCAATATTCCGCTGTCCGCGCTGGCCGGGTGGATGCTGGTGCGCAACTTCGAGGAGAGCACGCCGCGGCGCAAGCAGCGCGTCGACTATCTGGGCGCGGCACTGCTCACGGTCGGCGCGGGGGCGTTGATTCTCGGTTTGCTCGAAGGCGGGCAGGCCTGGGCATGGTCGTCACCGACCAGCATCGCCATCTTCGTCGGCGGGGCGCTGATGCTCGGACTGTTCGGTCTGGTGCAGCGGCGGGCCGCGAATCCGATTCTGCCACTGTGGGTATTCACTCGGCGGGTGATCATCGCGAGCAGTCTGGTGTCCGTGCTCGTCGGGGCCATCCTGCTCGGATTGACCTCCTATGTTCCGACTTTCACCCAGGGTGTGCTCGGCACCGGGGCGCTGGTCGCCGGACTCACGGTCGGCGCGCTCACGCTCGGCTGGCCGCTGGCAGCTTCGCAGGCCGGAAAGGTGTACCTGCGCGTGGGATTTCGCGCGACCGCGCTGATCGGCAGCACCCTGGCCACGCTCGGCGCCGCGACCACGTTGTTGATCGATGAGAACTCGACGTTGATCCAGGTCGCCGCCTCCTGTTTCATGATCGGCACCGGTATGGGCCTGGTGGCTACGCCCACGCTGATCGCGGCGCAGACCAGTGCGGAGTGGACCGAGCGCGGTGTGGTCACCTCAGCGAACATGTTCTCCCGGTCGCTGGGCAGTGCGGTCGGTGTCGCGGTGTTCGGCGCGATCGTGAACTCGCGCGTCGGCGACGGCGACCACCCGGCTCCCGCGCTACTGTCCTCGGCGGTGCATCTGGTTTTCCTGGCGGTCGCGGTGATGGCATCAGTGATGGTGATCGCATCCTCGATGATGCCGCGCCGGGGCACGAATACCGCCTAGAGAGCAGAACGCCGATCAGCGATTTCGGTCAGTGCGCGCTCGCGCTGTGCGGTAGGGAGTTTTTCGGCGGCGGCGCGGATTGCTTCGACTGCGGAGTAGGGGAGGACATCCAGCGTGCTGCGGTATTCCGATGGCGGAATTCGCGTAGGTCCTGATCGGGCACCTCGGTGAGGTAGGCGAGCTGATCGACCGGAACTCCCAGTGTCCGTGCGAGTTTCAGCAGTTGGACCGAGTGCTTCGGTTCGGTCACAGTCCGGCCGCCTTCTTCACCGCGCCACGCAGGAAGCGTGGCAGGAAGTCCAGCATCGCGAAGGCCCCGCCCTTGAGTTCGTCGGCCTGCCGCCAGCGGGCGTCCATGAGCGCCGTGGCGAGCTCGGCCTGCACCTGCGGGGCGAGGGCGGCGATGCCCGGAGGTAAGTCGCCGGATATCAGCTCGGCCAGCGTCTGCTCGGTCACGATTGCCTCCATGAGCGCATCGGGTCGGTGAGCGTCGATCGTCCCCTCATATGATCCCCTCCCATGATCACAGTGGGACGATCGCGGGCTCGACACAAGACGGCACATTCGGGTAATTGACGGCGTCGGCCGCTGGTCCTAGCGTCGGAGCACACGACCGAGTCGATCGGTCACGGGTGGATCGGTGGTCGCCATGGGTCTGGAACGCACGGTGGATGTCGCGGTGATCGGCGCTGGTCTGGCCGGTTTGGCGGCCGCGCGGGAGTTGCGCGGCAACGGGCTGGAGGTGGTGGTCGTCGAGGCGCGGGACCGCGTCGGCGGCCGGACGCTGAACCATCCGATCGGGGACGACAAGATCGTCGAGGTCGGCGGGCAGTGGGTCGGTCCCGGTCAGGACCGGGTGCTGGCGCTGATCGAGGAATTAGGGCTGGAGACGTTCCCCACCTTTACCGACGGTCGGCATCTGTTCGAGCATCGCGGGAAGCTGCGCCGCTACCGCGGCCGAGTACCGCTGATCGCGTCGCCCGCATTGCTGGAAGCGTTCATCGGCCTGCGGCGGCTGGATCGGATGTCGCGCACGGTGCCGGCGGACGCGCCGTGGTCGGCGGCGCGGGCCGGGCAGTGGGATGCCGAGACCGTCGAATCCTGGATGCGGCACAACCTGCACTCCGGCGTCGCACGACAGGCGATCACGATGGTCTGCAAGGCGGTATGGGCCGCCGACCCCGCCGACGTGTCGCTGCTGCATCTGCTGGCCTACCTCCATGCCGGTGGTGGTGTGGATCCGATGATCGAAACCGACGGCGGCGCACAGCAGACCCGCATCGTGGGTGGTTCCCAGCGGATCGCCTTGGCGCTGGCCGCCGAGTTGGGCGAGCACGTATTGCTGAATACGCCGGTGCGCAAGATCGAACAGTCCAATGGATCCGTGGTCGTGCACGGCGATGACACCCGAATCTCGGCGCGGCGCGTGATCGTGGCGATGAGCCCGGCGCTGGCCGGTCGACTGGTGTACTCCCCCGCGCTGCCCGCCGACCGCGACCAGCTCACCCAACGGATGCCGAACGGTTCGGTCATCAAGACAATGGCCGTCTACGACAGCCCCTTCTGGCGTGCCGATGGATTATCCGGTCAAGTCACGGCCGCGACCGGACCGGTGAAGGTGACCTTCGACAACTCCCCACCCGACGGCAATCCCGGTGTGCTGCTCGCCTTCCTGGAAGGCGGCGACGCCAGGCGGCTCGGCCGCTACACCTCGGCGGAGCGGCGCGAGATCGTGCTGTCCAGTCTGACAAGGTTTTTCGGACCCGCGGCGGCGACCCCGAAGGACTACATCGAGCAAGACTGGTCCGCGGACGAGTGGACCCGCGGCTGCTACGGAGCTTTCATGCCGCCGAACACCTGGACCGAGTACGGCCCGGCATTGCGGACCCCGATCGGCCGAATCCATTGGGCCGGAGCCGAAACCGCGACGATCTGGATGGGATACATGGACGGGGCCATCCGCTCGGGCGAACGTGCCGCCGCCGAGATCACCGCACTGGCCGGCACGGAGCGTAAGACGACAGCACCTGTGTGAGGTTATCCGGCAGTCGGACGTGGTGACGCCGTAGATGACGACCTGCCCCGCGTAGACCGCGGGCCGGTCGGGTTCCAGCCGGGCACGGGCGAGCGACCATGCGCCTCCTCAGCTGGAATTCGCCTGCTGGGCCACGGGTTCGGTGACGTGGCGTCCTTTGCCGAGCTTGGTCATCACCGCGTAGCCGCCGCAGACCAGCGCACCCCAGACCGCACCGACAATAACCGCGGTGCGACCGGTCTCGGTCCAAAACAGTAGTACGACAACCAAACCCAGGAAGGCCAGCGCCAGCCACGTGGTGATCGGCGCGCCGGGCAGGCGGTAGTCGCTGGCGGGGAGTTCGCCGCGGCCGACCTTGGCGCGATAGATCAAGTGGCAGACCAGGATCATGCCCCAGACGAAGATGATGCCGATGGTCGAGACCGAGGTGATGTAGTTGAACGCCTTATCGGGCGAGATCAGGTTGACGATCACGCCGATGACCATCGCGGCGGCCGAGGCGGCGATGCCGGCGTACGGCACCGCGCGCGAACTGAGCTTGTTCAGCTTGGCCGGCGCCTCCCCGTGCAGCGACAGCGTCCGCAGCATGCGGCCGGTGGAGTAGATGCCCGAGTTGCACGACGACAGCGCGGCGGTGAGCAGCACGAAATTGATGATGCCCGCGGCACCCGGAATGCCGATCTGCTGGAACACCTCTACGAACGGGCTCTTGCCCGCATGGAAATTGCGCCAGCTCGCCACGGACATGATCACTACGAGCGCGCCGACATAGAACAGCCCGATGCGGAACGGCAACGTATTGATCGCCTTGCGCAGCGTCTTGCGCGGTTCCCGCGCCTCACCCGCGGTCATACCGACCAGTTCGACACCGACATAGGCGAACAGCACGATCTGCAGCACCAGCAGCGACTGTCCGAACCCGTTCGGGAATACCCCGCCGTCGGCCCACAGGTTGGTGACCGTCGGGTTGGCGGCATGCCCGAAGCCGATGGTCAGCACGCCGATGCCGATGAGGATCATCGCGATGATCGCGGTGACCTTGATGGCGGAGAACCAGAATTCGCCCTCACCGAACAGCCGCACCGAGATCAGGTTCGCACAGAACATCACCGCGAGCACCACCAGCGCGGTGATCCACGGTTCGATATCGAACCAGTACTGCACGTACTTCCCGGCGACGGTGATCTCGGCCATGCAGGTCGCGACCCACACCGCCCAGTACGACCAGCCGGTGACGAATCCCGCGAAACGCCCGAGGAATTCGTGCGCGTACTCGGCGAAGCTGCCCGAGATCGGCCGGTAGGTCAGCAGTTCCCCCAGCGCCCGCATGATCACGAAGATCGCCAGCCCCGCCGCGAGATAGGCCAGAATCAGCCCGGGCCCGGCCTGCTCGATCGCACCGCCCGCACCATAGAACAGGCCGGTGCCGATCGCCCCGCCGATCGCGATCATCTGGATGGTCCGCGGGCTCAGCCCCCGGGAGTATCCCTCCTCACCCGATTCCGGCGAGTCGGATAGCGCCGCGTCCGCTCGTAGCTGACGGTCAGAGGCTGTCATACGATTCCTTCCCCTTCTCCGATCGATCAGCCCGTCACGCTACCGGCTCGCGGTCCGGAGTCCGGTAGCCCCACCGCCGAACGGACAGCGGTCGCGCTCAGTGCAGCCGAAAGCCGTGGCCGTTCAACGCGGCTCGCAGGCGGTGGCGGCCGTTGAGGCTGGCGGCGGAGGCGAGGCGGGCGAGCACGCGTTCGGTCCAGGAATGGGCGAGTTGCTGTTCGGCATAGAACTCACCGATTCGCTGTTCGTACGCGGTGACGTGTTCACGTTGTGCGGCAAGGTCATACGTCTCGTGATGCAGCACCGCCGCCTGCGGTAGCCGCGGCTTGATGCGGGCGTCCTCGGTCGGATCCGGGTGCCCGACAACGAGACCGAAGACGGCGAAGACCCGTTCGGGCAGATTCAGTTCGGCCGCAACGGCTTCCGGATTGTTGCGGATCGCGCCGATGTACACGGTGCCGAGGCCGAGCGATTCCGCGGCGATGACCGCGTTCTGGGCCGCGAGTGCGGCGTCGATGAACCCGACGTAGCTCGACTCGAGGTAGTCGGCTCCTTCCAGCGGCGCGCCGTGGTCTTCGGCGAGCTGACGCAGACGCGCGAAGTCGGCGGTCCACACCAGCAGGACCGGGGCCTGTTCGATATGTGCCTGGCCACCGGCCAGCGCGGCCAGCCGCGCCTTACGGGCCGGATCACGCACCGCGATGACGCTCCACACCTGCAGGTTCGACGACGTCGGTGCGGACTGCGCGGCGGAGATCAGTACCCGCAGGGTGTCCTCCGAGACCGGGTCGGCGAGGTAGCGACGCACCGAGCGGTGCTCGTGCAGCACCTGGAGCACTGGATTCCACTGCGTCGGCTCGATCGGATTCGGCTCGCGATAGCGTTGCCGGACAGTGTGGACAGCGGTCGGCACGGTCTGTGTCATGCCCGTCATCCTGCGATATCGACGGCTCGCGCGTCTGCGGTAACCCTCATCGTGAACCGAAACAGGTACGGTTGGTAAGGTAAGCCTAATTTGCGATTAGTGGAGGTCACCTTGGCACGACCCCGTACCACCCTGACAGTGCTACGCACCGAGCAATTGACCCCGCACCTCATCCGGGTGCATTTCGGCGGACCCGGTTTCACCGCGTTCCGGCCGAGTGAGTTCACCGATTCGTATGTGAAGTTCATTTTTCCGCAGAACGGGATCGACGTGCTGCGCACCTATACCGTGCGCTCGGTCGACTCGGATGCCGGCGCGTTGGCCGTGGATTTCGTCTATCACGGCGACGAGGGCATCGCCGGACCGTGGGCGGTTTCGGCGCGACCGGGCGACACCATCGACTGCTTCGGACCGGGCGGGGCCTATGCGCCGCGCGCCGATGCGGACTGGCATCTGCTCGCGGGCGATGAGGCGGCGCTGCCCGCGATCGCGGCCGCGCTGGAGGGTATGCACGCCGATGCGGTCGGGTACGCCTTCGTCGAGGTGGCCGGGCCCGATGACGAGATCAAGCTGGACAAGCCGACCGGGGTGGAGCTGACCTGGCTGCATCGCGGCGCGCGTGAGCCGGGTGAGGTGCTGGCCGAGGCGGTCCGCGATGCCGCGTGGCGTGCCGGGCAGGTCCAGGTCTTCATCCACGGCGAGGCCCGAGCCGTTATGCAGGATCTGCGGCGCTACGTCCGCCGCGAGCGTGGCGTGAGCGCCGAGTGGGCGGCCTCGATCTCCGGCTACTGGCGGCGCGGCCGGACCGAGGAAGGCTTCCGCGAGTGGAAGGCGGAGTTCAAGGTCGGCGAAACCGAGGAAGTCGCAAACTGATTCGTCTCGCGTCCCGTCACATATGCGGCGGGACGCGAGGATTCAGCCCCGCAGGACCATATCGATCGCGTCGAGTGTCGCCCGCACATAGATCTCCGGATCGCTCAGGAACACCTCGTGCCCTGCGTCGAGTTCGATCACGGTCGCGTTCAACTCCGCCGCAAGGGCACGCTGATCCTTCGGCGGCACCGCACCATCGCGCGCCGTAACCACCACTGCGGCAGGCAATCCCGCGATCGATGACACGTACGGACGGAAATCGAAGGCATATTCGGCCAGGATCACATCCACGATGACCCGCGGATGGCACTGCACCAATTCGCTGCGCAACCACGGCCAGATCTGCGCGATCCGCTCACTGCGCGCTTTCCGGAAGTACTGCAACGGAATCGATCGACCGAGCCCGCGACTCCACTGCGCGAACGGACGCAGCACACGAAACGCGATACGGCCGAATCGATCGGCGAGATTGTCGAATGACAGTGCGGTGGCCTCGAATACGAGTCCGGCCACCCGATCCCGGTGTCGCCGTGCGAATTCCAGCCCGACCGGCCCGCCGAGCGAATAACCGCAGACGACCACCTGATCGACGCCCAGCGCATCGAGCACCGCGGCGGCATCGTCGGCACACTGCGCGATATCGAATCGCTCCCGCCGCCGCAGTTGGGGGCCACGGCCGTGCCCGCGCATATCCATGGCGACCACGCCGTGCTGATCCGCGACCGGCCGCATCAGATGCAGGAAGTTGACGTCGGCGGTCAGCGCCCAACCGTGCAGTAGCAGTACCGGAACTTCACCGGGTGCGGTCCGGGCGAGCACCCTGGTCCCGTCGGCCAGTTCGAGTCTGCGCCAGGGCGGCAGCCGAACCGGAGTCGCAATCGCATCAGACCTCACGTCACCGCTGAACACCCCATGCACACGAAGACCGTAGCCGACCGGCGCACGCTGCTGCACAAACATCGATCCAGGACTTGACCTAGCCCCGTGTAATCGTTTCCAATCTCTGTGTAAACGATTACACGAGGAGGTGGGTCGCGATGGCGAGCATCAAGGATGTCGCCGCCGAGGCGGGCGTATCCGTCGCCACGGTGTCACGCGCGCTCAACCACCACCCCTCGGTCAGCCCGGACGCCCGCGCCCGCGTCCTGGCCGCCGTCGAATCGCTCGGTTATCGCCCGAACGTCGTCGCCCGTTCACTGCGCACCGACCAGACCCGCACCCTCGGCCTGGTCATCAGCGATCTGCTCAACCCGTACTTCACCGAGTTGGCCCGCTCGGTCGAGGAACAGGCCCGCGCACTGGGCTACAGCGTCATCATCGGCAATGCCGACGAGCGTCCGGACCTGCAGGATCACCACATCCGCAGCTTGCTCGACCGACGCATCGATGGCCTGCTGGTCTCCCCCGCCGATGGCGGTTCGCCGCTGATACTGGACGCGGTCCGTGCGGGCACCCCGATGGTCTTCGTGGACCGATGGATTCCCGGCGTCGAGGTGCCGGTGGTCCGCGCGGACGGCCGTGCCGCCGTCCGCGATCTCGTCGCCCACCTACACGGACTCGGCCACCGCAAACTCGCGATCATCGCCGGTCCCGCGACCACCACAACCGGCAGCGAACGGGTCGACGCTTTCCGCGCAGCACTCGCCGAACACGGGATCGCCCTGCCCGACGCCTACATCGGCCAGGGCGATTTCCAAGCCGAGAGCGGACACCGCGCGACCGAACGATTCCTGGACCTGCCCGATCCGCCCGAGGTCATCTTCGCCGCGGACAATCTGATGGCCCTCGGCGCGCTGGACACCATTCGCGCGCGCGGGCTGCGGATTCCCGAGCACATCGCGCTCGCCGCATTCGACGACATCCCGTGGTTCGTGCACACCGATCCGCCGATCACCGCGATCGCCCAGCCGACCGGTGACCTCGGCCGGGCGGCGGTCCGCGCGTTGATCGACCGTATCGAAGGCCGGCCACCGCGGTCGGTCACCCTTCCGGCCCGGCTCGTCGTGCGTCGCTCCTGCGGCGAGACGGCCACCGCACAAAGGAGCGATTCGTGAACGATCCGGACGAGTTGCTGCGCATCGAAGGCATACGCAAAGCCTTTCCCGGCGTCGTCGCGCTCGACAGCGTCGACTTCGATCTGCGGCGCGGTGAGGTGCACGTCCTACTCGGCGAAAACGGCGCTGGCAAAAGCACGCTCATCAAAATGCTGTCCGGCGCGTACCGGCCCGACAGCGGACGCATCCTGGTCGACGGCTCCGAGGCGCACATCCACGTGGCACAGGATTCCGAGCGTCTCGGCATCGCCACGATCTACCAGGAGTTCAACCTCATTCCCGATCTGACCGTCGCCGAGAACATCTTCCTCGGCCGCCAGCCCCGCCGGTTCGGGATGATCGACCGGAAGCGGATGGAGGCCGATGCCGCCGAACTGCTCGAGCGAGTGGGCGTGCCCGTATCCCCGCGAGCGCGAGTGCGTGAACTCGGCATCGCGCGGTTGCAGATGGTCGAGATCGCGAAGGCGCTGAGCCTGCGGGCCAGGGTGCTGATCATGGACGAACCGACCGCGGTGCTCACCTCCGAGGAGGTGGAGCGGCTGTTCGCGATCGTGCGCACGCTGCGCGCGGACGGCGTCGGCATCATTTTCATCACCCATCATTTGGAGGAGATCGCAGCGCTGGGCGACCGGGTCACGGTGATCCGGGACGGCAGGAGCGTCGGGCAGGTGCCCGCCGGCACGCCCCAGGACGAACTCGTCCGCCTGATGGTCGGGCGATCGATCGAGCAGCAGTATCCGCGGGAACGGGCCGAGGTCGGGACGGCGCTGCTGACCGTCGACCGGCTCACCCGCGACGGCGTCTTCCACGACGTGAGCTTCCAGGTGCGGGCGGGTGAGGTCGTCGGCGTCGCGGGACTGGTCGGTGCCGGAAGAACCGAGGTCGCACGCGCGGTTTTCGGCGCCGACCCGTATGACCAAGGCGCGGTGCAGGTTTCAGGTTCCGACTTGCGCCGCCACGACGTGAACGCCGCGGTCACCGCCGGAATCGGCCTCGTCCCCGAGGACCGCAAGGGCCAGGGGCTGGTCCTGGACGCCTCGGTCGACGAGAACCTCGGCCTGGTCACACTGCGTTCGGCGACCCGAGGCGGACTCGTCGACCGCACCGGCCAACGTCAGGCCGCGGCCCGCATCGCCGAACAGCTCGGTGTCCGGATGGCGGGCCTCGGCCAGCACGTGCGCACGCTCTCCGGCGGCAATCAGCAGAAGGTCGTGATCGGCAAGTGGCTGCTGGCCGACACCAAGGTACTGATCCTCGATGAGCCGACGCGCGGCATCGATGTCGGCGCGAAGGTCGAGATCTACCAGCTCATCAACGAATTGACGGCCGCAGGCGCCGCCGTACTGATGATCTCCAGCGATCTGCCCGAGGTGCTCGGTATGAGCGACCGGGTCCTGGTGATGGCTCAGGGCCGGATCGCCGGCGAACTCACGGCCGACCAGGCGACCCAAGACGCCGTGATGGCACTGGCCGTCAGCACCCCGTCCACCGAATCGACCGAACTGGAGACCACCCGTGGCCACTGACACGCTCGAGAGCACAACCGGCGCGCGTGGCCTGCGCCGTCTCCTGCTCGACAACGGCGCGCTCACCGCGCTCATCGTCCTCGTCATCGCCATGTCGGCGCTGTCCGGCGACTTCCTGACCACGAACAATCTGCTGAATATCGGTGTGCAGGCAGCGGTTACGGCGATTCTCGCGTTCGGCGTCACCTTCGTGATCGTCTCGGCGGGCATCGATCTATCGGTCGGTTCGGTGGCCGCGCTCTCGGCCACGGTGCTGGCCTGGAGCGCCACCTCGGCGGGCGTCCCGGTCTGGCTCGCAGTGCTCCTCGCAATCGCGACCGGCATCGCCTGCGGCTTCGTCAATGGTGTGCTGATCTCCTACGGGAAGCTGCCGCCGTTCATCGCGACGCTGGCCATGCTCTCGGTGGGGCGCGGTCTGTCCCTGGTCATTTCGCAGGGCAGCCCGATCGCCTTCCCGGATTCGATCTCGCACCTCGGCGACACCCTCGGCGGTTGGCTGCCGGTTCCGGTCCTGGTGATGATCGTGATGGGGTTGATCACGGCATTCGTGTTGGGGCGCACCTACATCGGTCGCGCCATGTACGCGATCGGCGGCAACGAGGAGGCGGCCCGGCTGTCGGGTCTGCGGGTGCAGCGGCAAAAGGTCGTCATCTACGCTCTGGCCGGGCTATTCGCCGCCGTCGCCGGCATCGTCCTCGCCGCTCGGCTCTCCTCGGCGCAACCGCAGGCGGCGCAAGGCTATGAGCTCGACGCGATCGCCGCGGTCGTCATCGGCGGCGCGAGTCTGGCCGGCGGCACGGGTAAGGCATCCGGGACGCTGGTCGGCGCGCTGATTCTGGCGGTGCTGCGCAACGGCCTCAATCTCCTTTCCGTCTCGGCCTTTTGGCAGCAGGTGGTGATCGGCGTGGTCATCGCGCTGGCGGTGCTGCTGGATACGTTGCGGCGCAAGACCGGAACGGTATCGGCGGCGGCCGGCGCGAGCGCTCCCGGCGGAAAGGGCCGTCAGGCACTGACATACGCGCTGGCCGCCGTGGTCGCGGTGGCCGCAGTCGGTGCGCTGTCGTTCGTGCACAGCGGCTCGTCCTCGTCGACGCCGAAGCTGGGACTGTCCCTGTCCACGCTGAACAACCCCTTCTTCGTACAGATCAAGGAAGGCGCACAGGATGAGGCGAACAAGCTCGGCGTCGACCTGACGGTGACCGACGCGCAGAACGACGCGTCCCAGCAAGCCAATCAGCTGCAGAACTTCACCAGCTCGAATGTCGGTGCGATCATTGTCAATCCGGTGGATTCGGATGCGGCCGGGCCCGCGGTGCGCGCCGCGAACAAGGCCCGCGTGCCCGTCGTGGCCATCGACCGAGGTGTGAACAAGGCCGATACGACCGCACTCGTCGCCTCCGACAATGTCGAGGGCGGCCGGCTCGGCGCACGGGCGCTGGCCGAAAAGCTCGGTGGCCGAGGCACCATCGTGATCCTGCAGGGGCAGGCGGGCACCTCGGCCAGCCGCGAGCGCGGCGCGGGCTTCGCCGAGGGGCTGGCGGCCTACCCGGGCATCACGGTGGTCGCCGAGCAGCCCGCTGATTTCGATCGCACCAAGGGCCTGGACGTGATGACGAATCTGCTGCAAGCTCATCCCGATGTCAATGGCGTCTTCGCCGAGAACGACGAGATGGCGCTCGGCGCGATCAAAGCGCTCGGGGCGAAGGCGGGGACCGCGGTGCAGGTCGTCGGGTTCGATGGGACACCGGATGGTTTGCAGGCGGTCGAGTCGGGCACGATGTTCGCGTCAGTGGCCCAGCAGCCGAAGGAACTCGGCCGGATCGCGGTGCGCAACGCGCTGCTCGCGGCCCAGGGCAAGCAGGTCGAGCAGACGGTGAAGGTGCCGGTGAAGGTGGTCACCATAGAGAATGTGGCCGGTTTCGGTGGATGAGTTTTCCGACATGTCTTGGGAGGCAACCGATGTATGACCTACTCGTTGTCGGATCGGCCAATGCCGATCTGGTGATCGGTGTCGAGCGGCGACCCGCGGCCGGGGAGACGGTGCTCGGATCCGATCTCGCGGTGCATCCGGGCGGCAAGGGCGGCAATCAGGCGGTCGCGGCCGCTCGCCTCGGGGCGCGCACGGCGTTGCTGGCGCGGGTCGGCGATGACGCGCACGGGCGGCTACTGCTCGACTCGCAACGCGAAGCCGGGGTGGATACGGCGGGTGTGCTGGTGGGCGGCGCGCCCACCGGGGTGGCGCTGATCACGGTGGATCCGTCCGGCGACAACAGCATCGTGGTGTCACCGGGAGCCAACGGTCGACTCACGCCCGGCGATGCGCGGGGCGCGGCGGCTCTCTTCCGTGCCGCACAGGTGGTCTCGACACAGCTGGAGATCCCGCTGGAGACGGTTGTGGAAGTCGTGCGGAATCTCTTGCCGCACAACCGGTTCGTCTTGAATCCGTCGCCGCCCAGGGCATTGCCGCAGGAAGTATTGGCGGCCTGTGACCCGTTGATCGTGAACGAGCACGAGGCGCGCGTACTGCTCGGTGCTGCCCCGGGGATCGAGCCCGAAGAATGGGCCGCGGCGCTCTTGGCGCTGGGCCCGCGGTCGGTTGTCGTCACACTGGGCGCGGCGGGTTCGTTGGTGGCCGACGCCGACGGTATGACCCGTGTGCCCTCGGTGCGGGTGGCGGCCGTCGATACAACCGGGGCCGGTGACGCGTTCACCGCGGCATTGGCCTGGCGGCTCGGACTCGGCGAATCACTCGCTGTCGCGGCCGGTTACGCGAGTCGGGTCGGTGCCGCCGCGGTCACCAAGGCCGGTGCGCAGGAGTCCTACCCCACCGCGGCCGAGGTCGAAGCACTCCGATAACGGCCGAAATCCCATGGCCGACGGGATGTTCGCCCGTCGCCATGGGATTTCGTGGTGTCGCTACTGCTGATTCGCGCGCAGCGCCTCCTCCACGAACTTGGTCGTGTAGGTCTTCGACAGATCGATACGGTCCTTGACCGGCCGCACATTGCTCGAGTACTTGCCGAGTACGTTCAGCACATTCTGGGCGCCTTCGGGTTTCATCAAACCGGTGCCGTTGAACATACCGATCGAATCGCGAATGGACTGGACGTAGAGCTCCTTGCCACCGCTCGCGTACTGCGACGGCATCTTGTCGGCGATCTCCTGCGCCGAGTGCGTCTTGATCCACCGCATGGTCTGCACGAACGCGGTCGCGATCTTCTGCACGATATCCGGATGCGCGTCGACGGTGTCGCAGCGCATGTACAGCGACGACGCCGGGTACAGCCCGCCCAATGCGGCGCGGGTGCCCTCCTCGGTGCGCATATCCACCAGAACCTTCGCCTCCCCGGAGTTCACCATGGTGGCGACCGTCGGGTCGGTGGTCATCCCGGCATCGATGCCGTTGTGGTTCATGCCGGCGATAAAGGTCTGGCCGGCACCGACTTTCACGCGCGTGTAGTCGGCGGTGGTCATACCTTCCTGTCCGGTGAGCGCCTGGGTGAGGAAGTCGGTCGACGAACCGAGCGAGGTCACGCCCAGGTTCTTCCCGCGCAGATCCGCCAGCGACTTGATGGTGTCCGAATCCGCCTTGGAGACGAGTTCCACCTCGCCCGGCACATCGGCGAACTGGACCACCGAGGTCAGGCACTGTTCCTTGGCCTGCAGGTCGATGGCGTGGTCATAGAACCCGACCACGGCCTGCACATCACCGGTGAGCAGCGCGGTTTCGGCGCTGGCGCCGGACTGTTCGCCGAGCAGCTTCACGTCGATATCGTTCTGCTCGAAGAAGCCGAGCCGCTGGGTGAGCATGGCGGGCAGGTAGATCACCTTCTCCAGACCGCCGACCATGATGGTGATCTGCGGCCGCCCGTTCGCCATCGGAATGGTCCGGGAGTCCCGGCATCCGGTCGCCAGTAGCAGCGCCGCGATGACTCCGATGATGACCACGAGATGCTTGACATACCTCATGATCAGATCCCGGCGTTCGAGGTCGCCTGCGACGGACGCCATTTCAGCAATCGCCCCTCGGCGACGCCGATCGCCCATTCGGCCAGCAGCGCGATCACGGTGATGATGATCATGCCCGCATAGATGCCCGCGGAGTCGAAGGTGCCCTGGGCATTGCTGATCAGCAGGCCCAAACCCTTGCTGGCACCGGCGTATTCACCGACCACCGCGCCGATCAGGGCGAAGCCGAAGGCGGTGTGCAGGCTGGACAGAATCCAGGTGGTCGCACTGGGCAGCACGATCGAGCTCAGCACCTGACGCTTGCTCGCACCGAGGATGCGGGCATTGTTGATGACATTGCCGTCGACCTCACGGGCGCCGGTGAAGGCATTGAAGAACACCGCGAAGAACACCAGCACGACGACCGTCGCGACCTTCGAGCTGAGCCCGAGACCGAACCAGATGATGAACAGCGACGCCAGCACGATGCGCGGAACGGCGTTGAGCGCCTTGATGAACGGCGCGAGCACCTCGGCCCAGTACCTGCTGCGGCCGAGCAGCGTGCCGAGCACGACACCGGCCACCGCGCCGATCGCGAAGCCCAGCACCGCTTCCTGCACGGTGGTGTACATCTGCAGCCAGATCGAGCCGAATTGCGTTCCTTCGGTGAACCATTCGACCAGGCGGTCCCAGATCAGCGAGGGCTTGGAGTAGAAGAACGGGTCGATCCACAGCGTGGCGGTCAGCTCCCAGGCCCCCAGCCACACCGCGACCAGCGCGGCCCGCAGACCCCAGGTGCGCAGCCGGTTGCGCCAGGCGTTGGTCCGCACGCGCGCGAGAATCTGCTCCTCGGTTTCGACTTCGACCTCGGGCGCGGACTTCGCCGCATCTTCGAGCACGTTATGCGACACGGGAGGCTCCCTTGCCTCGGGCTGCCTCGACCTGATCGCGCAGCGTTTCCCAAATTTCCTTGTAGATGTCGCGGAATTCGTTGGTGAGCCGGACCTCCTCGACATTGCGCGGACGTTCCAGCGAGACCTGGAAGTTGCCGCAGACCGTGGCCGGGCTCGCGGTCATCACGATCACCCGGTCGGCGAGCACGATGGCCTCTTCCAGATCGTGGGTGACGAAGATGACGGCCGCACCGGTGCCCGCCCAGACGCGCAGCAGTTCGTCCTGCATCAGCTGCCTGGTCTGTACGTCGAGCGCGCTGAACGGCTCGTCCATCAGCAGGATCTCGGGATCGTTCACCAGCGTCTGCGCCAGCGCGACCCGCTTACGCATACCGCCGGAGAGTTGATGCGGGTAGTAGCTTTCGAAGCCGCCCAGACCGACCTTGCGCACCCAGCCGTGGGCCTGCTCGCGGGCATCGGCCTTGGACGCGCCGCGCAGGCGCGGGCCGAAGGCGACGTTATCGATCACGCTCTTCCACGGCAGCACCGCGTCCTGCTGGAACATGTAACCGATGCCGTCGGGGATGCCGTCGACATCCTTGCCGCGCACCAGCGTCCGGCCGGCCGAGGCCGGTTCCAGCCCGGAGACCAACGACAGGGTGGTTGATTTTCCGCAGCCCGTAGGGCCGACCACGGCGACGAATTCGCCGGGCTGGACCGCGAGGTCGAGATTGCGGACGGCGGTGTGAATGCCGCCGCCCGAGCCGGGGAAGCGCTTCGTCGCGCTCCGCAGCTCGATGAGTGGTTCGGTCATTTTTCTTGCTCCTAGCGGATCAGGTAGAGCGAACCTACGTGGGCCGGGTCACACTTCGAGGGTTGTGCGCACAAGAGGCGCAAAGCGCCGATTCGAAGGTTGTGCGCATTCTGCTCACAGGTATCCAAGTGGTTTATGCTGCGGAAATGGCCAGAGTGGGCACAGCACGACGAGGCGCGACCGGACACCTCCGGCTGCGTACCCAAGTGCTGTTGCTGCAGATCGTGATCATCACGCTGGCCCTCGGCGTCGCGTTCGCGGTATTCGGCTATGTCAGCGATCGACGGCTCAACGATCAGTACGGGCAGCGTGCGCTGGCCATCGCGCGGACCATCGCGGCCGATCCGGTGGTGCGCGAGGAGGTCGCTCGGTACGCGCCGGGCACGGTGACACCCGAGCAGCACGATCAGCTCGCCGCCGGGCCGCTGGAACGGATCGCGATCGATACGACACAGCGCACCGGGGCGTTGTTCGTGGTGATCACCGACGATGTGGGGATCCGGCTGGCGCACCCGGATGCGGCGCGGCTGACCGAGCATGTGAGCACGGATCCGTCGGGGGCGCTGGCGGGCCGGGAGGTGATCGTCGAGGAGCTCGGCACACTCGGCCCCTCGGTACGTGCGAAAGTTCCTGTCGTGCAACCCTATTCGGAACAGATTGTGGGCGCGGTGAGCGTCGGCATCTCCACGACCGCGATTCGCGGGCAGTTGCTCTCCGATCTGCAGACCGCCGCGCTGTTGATCGCCGCGGCACTGTTGGTCGGCATCGCCGGATCGGCGCTACTGGCGCGCCGCTGGCGCGGGTTGACGCTCGGACTCGAGCCCGCCGAACTGGCCGAACTCGTCCAAGGTCAGGCCGCAGTGCTGCACGGCATCGGCCGTGGTGTGCTCGCCGTCGATTCCTCTTGGCACACAACGTTTGTCAATGATGAGGCGCGGCGGCTGCTGGGGATCAGCGCGGATATCGGCAGGCCGGTCGACGAGATCGGTTTGACGCCACGGGTGTTGGAGGTTTTCCGTGCGCTCGACGAACAACCGACACCCGCCACCATCGGCTCGCATATCGTGGTGGTCGCGGCCCGGCCGGTCACCCGCGACGGTCGCGATCTCGGCGCGGTGCTCACTGTGCGCGATCGCACCGATGTGGAGGCGCTGACCCGCCAACTCGACGCCGTGCAGTCGATGAGCACCGTGCTGCGCGCCCAGCGCCACGAATTTTCCAATAAGATGCACCTACTCAGCGGGCTGCTACACGGTGGACGCACGGAAGAGGCGTCCCATGTGATCGATGAGCTGATCGGCGCGGGACCACTCGGCGCGGCGACGCCCGGGATCGACGCGATCCACGATGCGTATCTGCAGGCGTTCCTCGCGGCGAAGGCGGCGCATTCGCGGGAGAGCGGCGTGGAACTCGTGCTCGGACCCAATACCTGGGTGGACGGCAATCTCGCCGAACCCGTCGATGTCACCACGGTGCTCGGCAATCTGCTCGACAATGCCATCGAGGCGGCGCGGGTCTCCGACAATTCCACCAAGCAGGTGGAAGTCGAACTGGTGCAGGAGGATTCGACGCTGCACATCGCGGTGGCGGACAGCGGTGACGGAGTCGTACCCGAGATGATCGACACGCTGTTCACCGAGGGCACCTCGACCCGCGAGGACCGCGGCGTGCCCGGCGGGCGCGGTGTCGGCCTCGCGCTGATCCGGCAGATCGCTCGCGCACACGGCGGCGATGTTCACCTCGCCAGCGCGCGTAGCGGATCGCCGCCACTGACCGGTGCCGAATTCATCGCCCGAATCCCCGGAGTACTGGTAGACAGCGAGATGCCATGGCCGCAACAGATCTGACCGTGCTGGTGGTCGACGACGACTTCCGGGTGGCCAACCTGCACGCCGGAATCGTCGAATCCATTGCGGGTTTCACGATCGCGGGCACCGCCAATACCCTGGCCGCCGCGCGGGAACTCAACGCCGCCAACGTGATCGACCTGGCGCTGGTCGATGTCTACCTGCCCGACGGTTCCGGCGTCGACCTCGTCCGTGAACTGCACTGCGACGCCATGGTGCTGTCCGCGGCCACCGAAAGCGCCACGGTTCGATCGGCATTCGCCGCGGGCGCGCTCGCCTACCTCGTGAAACCCTTCCCGCACACGATGCTGGCCGCCCGCCTCGCCGGATATGCCCGCTACCGCCGCACCCTGACCGCACCCCAGATCGATAACGCGGGCATCGAAGCCGCCCTCCAGGCGCTGCGCCCGACCTCCGCCCCCGCCGCCGCGGCCAGTGTCATCGCCTCCCCCACCAAAGACCTTGTCCTGCACACCATCCTCGAAGCCACCGCACCTTTGTCGGCCGCCGAGGTGGCCACCGCCATCGGCATCTCCCGCGCCACCGCCCAGCGCTACCTGGCCACCCTCGTCGCCGCGGGCACCGTCCAGATGCGCCTGCGCTACGGCACCACCGGCCGCCCGGAACAGGAGTACACGGCCGCGGCGCGCCGATAACCGCCGAAAGCCCCTGTTGATCTCGACCGAAATCGGACACACTAGTATTAGGTCTGCCTAACCTCAATATGGTCGGGCGGCGTGTGTGAGTGAGGATCGACAATGCAAGGCCGCGACTTCGGGCAGCGCCCATGACGGCGTTCGTGGGCGCAACAGCGCAGACCCGGCGCGGATTCGCGGTCCGGACTGCGGCGACGTGCGCCGGGCTCGGCACGGCGATCTGGCTGTCGACCCAATTGCATTGCACGCCGGGGTTGCATCACGCGGCATTGCTCATCCATCTCACGTCACTGGTCCTCGGTTTCGGCGCGGTGCTGGCCGTGGACTATTTCGCTGTCGCCTGGGTGCTGGGGCGCACGCCGTTGCACGAGATGCTGACCGTCGCCGATCGTTTACAACTGCCGATCTGGCTCGGTGTCATCGGCCTGGTCGCCAGCGGCGTGCTGTTGGAGCCGAATATCGCCAACCACACCACGCAAACGAAGATGGCCCTGGTCGTTGTCCTGACGCTGAACGGACTCCAGGCCTCGGCGTTCACCGACCGCGTCGCGGCCCGAGGTGGCGTCCTCGACCGCGCGCTGATCGTCCGCGGCGCACTGACGTTGCTGATCTCCCAAGCCTGCTGGTGGGGTGCGCTCTGGATCGGGTTCTGGAACACCACCAATCGCGCATAGCTTGCCGAGCGGTCAGTTGGTGCCGCTCAGGGCGACGCTCGCGCCGACGCCGATGATCATCAAACCGCCGGTCGCGCCGACGGATTCGAGACGGTGGGGTGAGCGGACGAACCAGGCTCGTGCGGTGCCCGCGATCATGGCCCACGTTCCGTCCGAGAGGATCTGGATGCAAAGGGCGATTGCGCCGAGGGTCAGCAGTTGCAACGGCAGCGCGCCCGCCGACGGCTCGGCGAACTGGGGCAGTACGGCGGCGAAGAAGACGATCGTCTTAGGGTTCGTCGCGCCGACGACCACGCCTTGGCGGAACATACGGCGCGAATCGGCGTCCGGCGTCTCCCATTGCAGCGCCGCGACGGCGAAAGCGGCCACATGGGAGACAGGCACCATCTGACGAAGCCTACCGCTCCGATGCGGCCGGGCGCGTGCGCTCACCTTCGCCGTATTGCTCGCGGACCGAATGACTTTCGAATCCGATCGGTCCGCGTGCTCGGCCGCGATCAGACGCGCTGGGCCTGCAGCACCCAGATCGGCAGCAACAGCGCGCCCGTCGCAGCGGACTCGGGTTCGAATCCGCGCTCCGCCAAGATCTTTCGCACCGGCGGCGGTGGAGTGATCGTCACCATCCGGTCGATCCGCAGCGCGTTCAGCGACCATCCGGGTGCGGCGAAGCAAGTGCGCAGTTCGTCTTCGCCGATCGCGTATGGGGCGTAGGCCGCACTGTGGTCGGTATCGGCGAAACAGCACTGCAAGAGCCGGGCACCGGGACGCATCACGCGGTGCAATGCGGCGACGTGATCGCGGCGCTGCTCGGGCGCGAGGCAGTGGAACAGGGCGCTGCTGATGACGGTGTCGAAGCGATCGTCATATCCGTCGAGTCGGGTGGCGTCGGCGATGGAGAACGGTACGGCCGCACCGCGTGCCGCGGCGCGAGCGCGCGCCTCCTCGATGGCAGTGGGCGCGGCGTCCAATCCGGCCACCTGATAGCCCAGGCCCGCCAGATAGATGGCGTTATCTCCCGGCCCACACCCGATGTCGAGCACCTGCCCATTGACGCCGCCCGCCTGCTCGAACTCGACCAGCACCGGCTGGGGTCTGCCGATATCCCACGGCAATCGGCCCATATCGACGCCCTCGATGAGGGTCTTGTCCTGATAGGCCTGTTCGAAATCAATCTTCGCCGGATCGAACTGCGTTACTGCATCACTCTCGGTCATGGACTCGCCCCTTGCTTGGAAGGTGGAACTCCGGGGATCTCGACATAGGTAATCCTAACCGAAAACGGAGATCGATACTCCGTTTAGTTGTCGCGTCATCTCTCGCCGATCTGGGCGCCTGGCGTACGACCAGCGGTGCACGCGACGGTAGCGTCGGGCAGATGAGCAGCCTGCAGGTCGCCATTGTCGGATACGGCTTGGCCGGGTCGGTCTTCCACGCGCCGTTGATCGCCGCGCAGCCGCGGATGCGGGTGGCGACGGTGGTCACGGCATCGGCCGAGCGCGCCGAGCAGGCGCGGCGCGAACATCCCGGAGTACGGGTCGTCGCGAGCGCGGACGAGTTGTTCGCCGATATCGCGGCGATCGATCTGGTGGTGATCGCGACGCCGAATCGGACGCACGCACCCCTCGCCCGGCAGGCCTTGGACGCCGGACTGCCGGTGGTCGTCGACAAGCCGTTCACGGTGAATGCGGCCGAGGGCGAGGATCTGATCGCACGGGCCGAGCAAGCCGGGGTGGCGCTGTCGGTGTTCCAGAATCGGCGCTGGGACGGCGATTTCCGGACCGTACGGCAACTGATCTCGGACGGCCGACTCGGTGAGGTGCGGCGGTTCGAATCCCGGTTCGAGCGGTGGCGGCCGGTGCCCAAGGGTGGCTGGCGCGAGATCGGCTCCGTGGATGAGGGGGCCGGTCTGCTGTTCGACCTCGGCAGCCATTTGATCGACCAGGCGGTGACGCTGTTCGGTCCGGTGCACTCGGTCTACGGCGAATTGGATCGGCGACGGCCGGGAATCCAGACCGATGACGACGCCTTCGTCGCACTCACCCACACCTGCGGCGTGCGGTCGCACTTATGGATGAGCGCGGTGACACCACAGCTGGGGCCGCGGTTGCGGGTGCTCGGTTCCGAAGCCGGTTATGTCACTTATGGATTGGATCCGCAGGAGGATGCGCTGCGGGCCGGTCGCCGACCCGATGACGGTGACGGGCCTTGGGGCACAGTCGAATCCGAACGGTGGGGCCTGCTGGGCGCGGAACCCGAGATCGGCCCCTTCCCGACGCTCGCGGGCGACTATCCGGCGTTCTACTCCGCCATGGCCGCCGCGATTCTCGACGGCGCGCCCGTTCCCGTCGACCCGCGCGACGCCGTGACCACGCTGCGATTGCTCGACGCCGCGCGTCGATCGGCGGCCCTCGGCGAGATCGTCACTGTGTGAGCTCACTCGCTCGCGACGACCCAGCGAAGCTCGCCGCGGCCGGATAAGGTGCGGCGGTGCATACAGCGGAATTCGTCGAGCGCGGCGCGTCCATCGCGGACCGGCTCACCACAACCCAGGCAGCGCCGCCATGGTGGTTGGTCGTCGCGACCGGAGTAGCGGCGCTGATTCTGGTCGGATACAGCCCGCTGTGGCGGATCACCCGCAATGTGGTCACCATCGCGCACGAGGGCGGCCACGCGCTGTTCGCGCTGCTGACCGGTCGCCGGCTGAACAGCATCACGCTGCATTCGGACACCTCCGGCCTGACGGTATCGAGCGGTAAGCCCTACGGCCTCGGCATGATTCTGACCGCGATGGCCGGCTATCCATCGCCACCGCTGCTCGGTCTGGTCTTCGCCGCGCTGCTCGGCGCGAACCGGATCACCCTGATGCTCTGGACCGCGATCGTCCTGCTCGCCGCCGTCCTGATCAAGGTGCGCAATTTCTACGGGCTGCTGACGGTATTCGGCTTGGGCGCCATCGTCTTCGCGGTGTCCTGGTTCGGGACCGATACGGTGCAGGCGGGTTTCGCCTACCTGGGCGCGTGGTTCCTGCTGCTGGCGGGCACCCGGCCGGTCGTCGAGTTGCAGCGCGGGCGGGCCCGGCGCTCGAGAATGCCGCAGGGCGCGGACTCCGACGCCGATCAGCTGGCGCGACTCACCCATTTGCCCGCACTGCTGTGGGTGCTGGTATTCGGCGCGATCGCCGTCGCCGCGCTGGTCGGCGGGGCACTACTGCTGTCGGAGGCCGCGGGCGTCTGCATTCCCAATGTCTCCGAGGCCACCTGCACCACACCGGCTTTGGTCACCAAGTAGCGGTACGCCGCCAGACAGAGCGCCAGCCACAGCGCGCCGATACACCAGCCGCCGAGGATATCGGTCGGCCAGTGCACGCCGAGATACCACCGGGAAAGCCCGACGGCCACAACGAATACCGATGCCGTGGTCATGGCGGTCCGGCGCGCGGCCGGGCGCTGTAGTCGCGAAAGCACCACCACAGCAAGCACTCCGATCACCACGATCGACCCGAGACTGTGCCCGGACGGGAATGCCGGATTGGTCGCGGTGACGAGACGGTCTGCCTCGGGCGGTCGGGTGCGGCCGACCAGGTGCTTGCCGACCACCACGAGAATTCCGGACCCCGCGGTGGCGAACCCGGCCAGCCCCGCCTCCGGCCAACGCCCACTCCAGGCGAGTGTAAGGCACATCACGACGGCCAGTGCGGCCATCGGCAGGGTGCCGCCCACAGCACTGATCGCGATCGCGATCGGAGTTACAACCCCATCGCGACGCTGCACCACCCAGTCCGTGCCCGGCTGGTCGATCGCGGTGATGCCGCCCTCGCCCAGCACGCTCGCGGTGGTGCCGACCACCACCGCTACCAGGGCGACGACGCACCAGATCGGTACGGGACGCGGCGAGTCGCGATTCGTCATACCTACACGATTGCAGATTTTGTGCTGTGAGGTTGCTGAGTATCTGGGCGCGCATATACGTGACATCACGGTCCGATGTCGTAGGGTGTTGCCGTGAACCGATGGCCGGACCACTCCACTGCCGGGCCGGACGAGCACTCTCCAGTGGCGGAGTTGGCTCGTGGGCTGATCGACGCGGTATGCGACAACGTCGCGGGCTGGCTGCATCCGATCGCGGGCGCGGCGACCATACCTCTGCTGCTGATCGTCCCACTGCTGATCGTGGCCATCATCTGGTTGGCCACGCGCATCACCCGACCACGAACCCCGTCCGATCGAAATTCGATCCGCTAGCTCGGTCCCAGCACCGCCGTTGCTTCCCGAATCAACTCGGCGGGGTCGCGGGTCGCGTCCACGGCAACGCCGTGTTCATCGGAAGCCAGCGGTTCCAATGCCGCCAGCTGCGAATCGAGCAGCGTCGGCGGCATGAAATGGCCGCTCCGGGTGGCCATGCGGCGGGCCAGTTCGTCGTGCGGCACGGCCAGGTGCAGGAAGAACGCGCTCGGCGCAGCGGCCCGCAGCCGATCCCGATAGACCCGCTTGAGCGCCGAGCAGGTGACCACACCGCCGCGACCCTGGTGTTCACCGAGCCATCCGGCCACGATGTCCAGCCAGGGCGCGCGGTCCGCATCCGTCAACGGAATACCGGCCGCCATCTTCGCGACATTGGCCGCCGGATGGAAATCATCGCCCTCGGCATAGTCGACGTGCAGCGCCTCGGCGAGACGGCTGCCGACGGTGGACTTACCGCTGCCGGAAACACCCATCACGACAACAACCGGCGAAACAGACCGTTCGGTCACGCCACCTCCACTCACCAGCCACCACTACCGAGGACCAACCTATCCCCGGCCGTGACCCGAGTCCGCGCTGACTCACCTGGTGCGGCGATCTCAGATCGGTAGGTCGTCCACGGTGGCGGCTTCGTTGCGGGAGAGGTTGATGCCCAGGTTCGCGGCCGCCCGGTCGATGTCGTCGTCGGTATCGCGCATTTCGATCGTGGCGCCTTCGGCGGAGAGCACCTCGACGTTGAGGCACAGCGACTGGAGTTCCTTGAGGAGCACCTTGAAGGATTCCGGAATGCCCGGCTCCGGAATGTTCTCGCCCTTGACGATCGCCTCGTAGACCTTCACGCGTCCCGCGATGTCGTCGGATTTGATGGTGAGCAGCTCCTGCAGCGTGTACGCCGCACCGTAGGCCTGCATGGCCCAGCACTCCATCTCACCGAAGCGCTGACCACCGAACTGCGCCTTACCACCGAGCGGCTGCTGGGTGATCATCGAGTACGGGCCGGTCGAACGGGCGTGGATCTTGTCGTCGACCAGGTGGTGCAGCTTCAGGATGTACATGTAGCCGACCGCAACCGGGTATGGGAAGGGCTCACCGGAACGGCCGTCGAACAGCGTCGACTTGCCGTCCGCACCGACCATCACCTCGCCGTCGCGGTTCGGCAGGGTGCATCCGAGCAGACCGGCGAGTTCTTCCTCGCGCGCGCCGTCGAAGACCGGGGTGGCGAGATTGCTGTTCGCAGGCACGGCTTGCATTTGCGCGGGCAGTGCCCGCGCCCAATCCGGTGTGCCCTGAATCTCCCAGCCCGCCTTGCCGATCCACCCGAGGTGGGTCTCCAAGATCTGGCCGATGTTCATACGACGCGGCACACCATGGGTGTTCAGGATGATGTCCACCGGAGTGCCATCGGGCATGAACGGCATGTCCTCGGTCGCGAGGATCTTGCCGATAACACCCTTGTTGCCGTGGCGACCGGCGAGCTTGTCGCCGTCCTGGATCTTGCGCTTCTGCGCCACGTACACGCGCACCAGCTCATTCACACCCGGAGGCAGATCGTCGTCGTCCTCACGCGAGAACACCCGAATACCGATCACCTTGCCGGACTGACCATGTGGCACCTTCAGCGAGGTGTCGCGGACTTCGCGCGCCTTCTCACCGAAGATCGCGCGCAGCAACCGCTCCTCCGGGGTCAGCTCGGTCTCCCCCTTGGGCGTGACCTTGCCGACCAGGATGTCGCCATGGCGCACCTCGGCGCCGATACGCACGATGCCGCGCTCATCGAGATCGGCCAGGACCTCGTCGGAGACATTGGGAATGTCGCGGGTTATCTCCTCGGCACCGAGTTTGGTGTCGCGGGCGTCGATTTCGTGCTCCTCGATGTGGATCGAGGTCAGGACGTCCTCTTCCACGAGGCGCTGCGACAGGATGATCGCGTCCTCGTAGTTGTGGCCCTCCCACGGCATGATCGCGACGAGCAGGTTCTTGCCCAGCGCCATCTCACCGTTCTCGGTGCACGGACCATCGGCGAGAACCTGCCCGGCCGCCACGGTTTGCCCCTCGTCCACGATCGGGCGCTGGTTGACGCAGTTGCCCTGGTTCGAGCGGGCGAATTTACGGAGTCGGTAGCTCTTGCGGGTGCCGTCGTCGGCCATCACGGTGATGTAGTCGGCCGAGACCTCCTCGACCACACCGCCTTTCGCACTGACGACGACATCACCCGAGTCGACCGCGGCGCGCAGCTCCATACCGGTGCCCACGATCGGGGCCTCGGAACGGATCAGCGGCACGGCCTGGCGCTGCATGTTCGCACCCATCAGGGCGCGGTTGGCGTCGTCGTGTTCGAGGAACGGGATCATCGCGGTCGCGACCGAAACCATCTGCCGCGGGGAGACATCCATGTAGTCGACCTCGGCGGGCGAGACGGACTCGACCTCTTCGCCGAATCGTCGTACGAGGATCTTGTCCTCCAGGAGCTGTCCGTCCACCCCGACCAGCGAGTTGGCCTGCGCGCGGACGAACCGCTCCTCTTCATCCGCGGTGAGGTAGTCCACATCGTCGGTAACCTTGCCGCCGACGACCTTTCGGTACGGCGTCTCGATGAAGCCGAACGGATTGACTCGCGCGTACACCGAGAGATAGCCGATCAGGCCGATATTCGGGCCTTCCGGAGTCTCGATCGGGCACATGCGGCCGTAGTGGCTGTGGTGCACGTCGCGCACCTCGAGGCTGGCCCGCTCACGGGACAGACCACCCGGGCCCAGCGCCGAGAGACGACGCTTGTTGGTCAGACCCGAGAGCGGGTTGTTCTGGTCCATGAACACCGACTGCTGCGAGGTTCCGAAGAACTCCTTGATCGCGGCGGTGACCGGGCGGATATTGATCAGGGTCTGCGGCGTGATCGCCTCGACGTCCTGAGTGGTCATCCGCTCGCGGACCACGCGCTCCATGCGAGACAGGCCGATCCGGATCTGGTTCTGGATCAGCTCGCCGACGACACGCAGGCGACGGTTGCCGAAGTGGTCGATGTCATCGACGTCGACCGGAACTTCGACACCGCCGGGCACCGTCATGGTCTTGTCGCGCGCGTGCAGGCGGAGGAGGTACTCGAGGGTGGCGATCAGATCCTCTTCGGTCAACACTGTTGCCGACGTGGTACCGATGCCGAGCTTTTTGTTCATCTTGTAGCGACCGACACGCGCCAGGTCGTAGCGCTTCTCCTTGAAGAACAGGTTCTCCAACAGTGCCTGCGCGGACTCCTTGGTCGGCGGCTCACCCGGACGCAGCTTGCGATGGATGTCGAGCAGTGCGTCGTCAGTGCCGACGGTGTTGTCCTTCTCCAGCGTCGACATCATGACTTCGGAGAACCCGAAACGTTCTGTGATCTGCTCGGCGCTCCAGCCGAGCGCCTTCAGGAAGACCGTCACGGGCTGGCGTCGCTTGCGGTCGATACGCACACCGACGGTGTCGCGCTTGTCGATATCGAACTCCAGCCAAGCCCCGCGCGACGGAATGACCCGCACACTGTGCAGATTCTTCTCCGTGGCCTTGTCGACGCTGTGACCGAAGTACACACCCGGCGAACGCACCAGCTGCGAAACAACGACGCGCTCGGTGCCATTGATGATGAATGTGCCCTTATCGGTCATCATCGGGAAATCACCCATGAAGACCGTCTGGCTCTTGATCTCACCGGTGTTGTTGTTGATGAACTCAGCGGTGACGAACAACGGCGCCGCGTAGGTCATATCTTTGTCTTTGCACTCGTCGATGGAGGCCTTGACCTCCTCGAAACGAGGATCCGAGAAAGACAGCGACATCGAGCCCGAGAAATCCTCGATCGGCGACAGCTCCTCGAGCACCTCCTCCAGGCCACCGCTCGAGTTGTCCTGGCCGCGCGCGGCGGCGCGGGTCCGCCATTCCGGCGCGCCGATCAACCATTCGAACGAATCGGTTTGCACATCGAGCAAACCCGGCACTTCCAGCGGTTCCCGAATCTTGGCGAACGAAATCCGCTTCGGCGCGCCGGGTACACCGGCGACTACCTGGTTTTTGTTGGCGACCGTCTGGCTCGAGACCGACAAGGTGCGTCCTTCCCCTCACGCGGATCGCGGCATCGCGCGATCATCGCTTGTCTACTGACGAATTTCGCCCTGGATACCCACTCGAGCGAAACTCGCGTACGCACGAAGAAACATCACGTCATCGATGATGTTTGCCAACGATCGGTTCGCGAGGTGGACGGGAGGCAGCCAGCGCAACGTCCGAAATTACACGCATACTCGCTGAATGTCGAGTGCAGAAAGGCAAATCTTTCGCCCACGCCAAAACCCCGCCAAATTGCTTCCCGTAAATAGAATAACTCCCGGAGCCCGCCCGCGTCAAGACTTTCGGCAACAATTCGACCGACCGGATCTTTCGGGCCGTGGATCGAGGGTCAGTCGATGGGCCGGTTGGTGGGCAGGTTGACGAAGCTCGGGACGGTCGGATCGAGCAGCAGATACTGCGGTTTGAGTTCGGTGTTGTTGAGCATGGGCCGGAAAGCCAATGCCTTCGGCGCGTTTCCGGCGAAGACGTCCACGCGGAGCCGATGGCCGGGCTGCAGCACGGCCTGCGTCGGGATGACCGCGACATCGAGGGCGACGGGCTTGCCCGGCACAACGGGCAGCAGGGTGTCCAGGGTGATCGGGTTGTACGGGGCGGTGTAATCACCATTCGCCGAGCGGGCGCTCTTCGAATCGACAACGGCGCGCATCGATGCGGTGAGCTGGCCGGCGCTGAGTACGGTCGAGGTGTTGTCGGGCGCGACATCGTTCACGGTGACGCTCCAGTATCCGTCCGTCGCATCGTGCACGGTATTGAGGTGCACATTGATCGGGCCGGAGATCACCGTCTGTTTGGCGACCTTCGCGCTGGTGAAGGTCAAGGCGTTGGATTCGGCGATGCGGGAGTCCTTGGCGCACATATCCAGTGGCGCGGCCAGTCCGGCGGAGCCTTGGGCGGCGTCGCGCGAGCACACGGTCGTCAGTCCGGGCGCTATCTCGAGCGAATTACGCTCTTGCGGCCGCTTCGTCGTCAGCGATCCGTCGCGCAAGGCGTGCTCGGCGGTGCCGCTGGTCGCGGATGACAGGTAGATACGGCGATGCGTCACACCGGGTTCCGGGAACGTCCGCATCGTCTTCCAGGCCGCACCCTGCTCCCACAGGGTGACCGGACCGAAGTCGCCGATTCCGTTGTCGATGCCCTTGAGCCACTTGTCGAACCACACCCGCTGCAACACCTCCAGCCGCGGTGGCGCTCCGGCCGCGCCGGTGCCCGCACCCGGATTCGCATGGTAGGTATCGCCGATCACCAACTGCTTCTTCGCCGCGGGCAACGGGATCGCGTTGTAGATCTTGGCCGCGCTGTTGGCGAAAATATCGTGCCAGCCGCCATAGACGAAGGTGGGCACCGTGATTCGCTCCGGATGCCCCAGAATCCCCTGTCGGAAATCGCTCTTGCCGTCGAGCGCCTCGGCCAATGCCGGCGGAACATCGTCCAGTGACGGCGTGAGCAGCGCCTGGGTCAGCAGATCGGTATTCGTTGCCGGATCGGCCATCCGCGCCTCGAACCACTTCCAGTCGAAGGTGCCGTTGAGCATCGATTGCACGTCCGGAATCAGCTTCGTCTGGTTCACATTGCTGAGCCACAGCGGCAGGAAGGTGGTGCCGACGCCACCGCCCGGCGCGACCACATCACGCATCAGATCGCTGCCGGCCTCGACGGGGAAGATGGCCTTCAGTGGGGCAGGGGCATCTTCGGCGACGCGCAGCTGGTTGATACCCGCATAAGAACCGCCGCTCATCCCGACGGTGCCGTTGGACCACGGTTGGGCCGCGGCCCATTTGATCACCTCGCGGGTATCCAACTGCTCGCGCTGGCCGAGGGTGTTCCAGGCGCCCTGGGAGAAGCCGGTGCCGCGGACATCGGCGACCACCAGCGTGTATCCGCTGCGGATCAGATTGCGGTCGATGCCGAGGACGGTCTGGATGGTGCCGCCGTCGAGTGCGTGCAGCAGGTCGCCGAATCCACTGATCGGCGTACGAGACAGATTCATCCGCCGGACCAGATCCATGGTGAACTGCTGTAGCCCGGGCACGGCCAGCGCCGAATCGACCAGATTGGTGAGGAGTTTCGTATAGGGCGTGAGGTTCACGATCGTCGGCAACGGCTTGTCCACCACTGCCTTCGCCGAGTCGACGGGCCGATACACATTGGCCTTGAGCACGACGCCATCACTCATCTGAATCGGGACGTCCGAGTCGATATGGACATCGTCGTACTGCTGCGGACCGTCGTACAAGGCGGTCCACTGCTCGCCGCGACCGCCATCGCCCGTTTGCTCAGCAGTCGCTGGCCCAGCGCCGATCGACACCGATGTCACCACCACGGCGGTGGCGATCGCCAACCGAACCGCACGGATGAGCACTGATGTCGCTTCATGCCCCGACAACTATTGACCCCTTCTCGACTGGTACACGGCATGCAGACAAGGTCGCTCCGAGTGACGCGCCCAGACCATAGCAATCCGTTGGCGAATATTTGGCTAGGTACCGTCCGCTCGGTTCGTCGCAGTTGCCCGCGAACCCGTCGGCACATAAAAGACCGATCGGTTTGCCAAGTGAAGCCAGGGTTTCGGCGTTATCAAACCCGCACCTTCGAGGATTCCGACAACATCCTGGTGCGCTACGTACCGCTCGACACCGAGGACTGACCCACTATTTCGGCAGGCCGAGGCGATCGGCGATCCCGTCGAGCAGACACGCCAGTGTCCACTCGACAGGGTCGGTCCCGCCGGTGGTGGTGCGCGCGGCGACCCAGCGCGCGAACGCGGGGTAGCGGCCGTCGGCGAGGAGCGGTTCCAGCAGCGGTCCCGCGGCGGCGGCCAATTCGTCCTCGGTACGCAGGCCGGAGCGGGTCCGCATGCGGTTCTCCTCGGCGAGTTGTAGTGCGGCGCCGATGAGATGGCCGTCGACGGCGGCGGTGATCAGGGTCATCTCGTCGGCGGCGATGCCGAGGGGCTCCAGCAGTGCGAAGCGGAAGTCGAAGTAGCGCAGTGCATTCGGACCCAACGGTGGACGGGTGTGGACGAGTTCGCCGAACCAGAGGTGGCGCTGGATCACCGTCCAGGTGGCCAGGGCGAGTTCTTCGAGTGCGGTGCGCCAATGCCCCGAAGGCGTTGCGGGCAGTGCGATCTCGCTGTAGACGGCATCGATCAGCAGATCGACCAGACCGTCCTTGCTGCCGACATAGCGGTACAGCGACATCGGCGTCGACGCGCCGACCGCCGTGGCGATCCGGCGCATGGTCAGCGCCCGGGCGCCCTCGCCGTCGGCCACCGTCAGTGCCGCGCGCAGGATGCTCGCCCGGCTCAGCGTCGTGGTCGGACGCCCCGGCGGTTCCGGCAGCGACCAGATCAGCCGATCCCGCGCTGCTGGACACCTACCACGCGGAACGCCACCCGGTCGGCTGGCATATCGCCGACCAGTCGAGCATCCGAACCACCGACCTGCGCACCATGAATCGCGAATCCACCGATGCCACCCCACTGGCCGACCCGATCGCCATGATCCTCGGCAACCGCTACCGCGCGGGCGCGCTCATCGACGACGGCAGCCCGAGCACGATGGATCACCTCGACCTCACCGGCCAACCCGGCACCCGGCTGCCCCACCGCAGGCTGGCCGACGGGCGCTCCACCCTCGACCTCATCGGCACCGCCTGGGCGCTATTGGCCGGCCCCGCCGGAACCGGGTGGAAAGCCGCCGCGCGGCCGCCGCTCGAAGTCCATGAGCTGGACCACGATTGGACCGATACCGTCGGCCTCTCCCCCACCGGCGCGCTGCTCGTGCGCCCCGATCAGATCATCGCCTGGCGCAGGCCGACGCTGCCCAGCGATCCCGCGGCTGAGCTGAGAGCGACCATGGACCGGATCTTCGGTCGCGCGCGATAAGCCTTACTTCGGGGGCGTCCCGATCATCTGGACTTGCTTTCCATCCCAATGGAACTGGACCGGCGTGCTGGTGCCGTCGGAACAGGCGTTGCAGCTGCCGGGCGTTTTGTAGCTCACGCCGACCGTGTCGTCGGTCGTCCGTCCCGGGTCCAGCGAGGTGAATCCGTGACTCTCCCGCGTCGCCGTGCCGACGAACTCGCCCTTGTGGAACAGCAGCACTTGGTTCGGTGAGCTACCCGTCGCACCTTGCACCGTGATGATCACCGCCGACAGGGTGACGCACGGATCGAAGGTGCCCTCGAAACCGGCCGGTTCGCTCGACCACGGCACCTTGGTGATCGGCTCCGCGGGCAGGGTCGCGATCGCGGAACGGATCACCGGCGCGGCCAGGTCGACACCGCATTTCGCGGTCGGCACGGCACTCGACGTGGTGACGGCCGGGGTCGTGCCGGGAACGGCCGGAGCCGCGCCGCTGTCGTCGCCCGATCCGCACGCGGCGCTCAGGCAGGCGAGCCCGGTACCGAGGGTGAGCAATACGAGCCGATAGGTCTGCATCCAGGGAAAACCCTTCAGGTCAAGACGAGTATCTCGATCGCGCTGCGCGCACCATCATCGCATCGTCGGATCCCGGTTGCCGCCACGGCCGGGCTCGCCTCGCGGCCGGTGAGTCGATAACGTCGACACCCGACCGAGTCGGTGCTGAGGAGATCTGAATGGGTTCAACGATTTTCGCCGTATTCCTACCGCTGGCCCTGGCGCTGGTGATGTTCGGACTCGGGCTGACCCTGACCGTCGACGACTTCGCCCGGGTGCTCCGATATCCCAAAGCGGCAGTGGTGGCACTGGTCTGCCAGATGGTGGTGCTGCCCGCGATCTGCCTGGGTCTGGTCTATCTGTTTCGGCTCGAGGGCGCACTGGCCGTCGGGGTGATGCTGCTGGTCGCCTCGCCCGGTGGACCATCGGCGAATCTGTTCAGCCATATCGCCGGCGGCAATGTGGCCCTGAATATCACGCTGACCGCGATCAACTCGATCCTCGCTGTCTTCACCCTGCCGCTGGTGGTCACGCTGGCGTTCACACTGTTCATGGACGACGACGCCACGATCGGGCTGCGGCCGGACAAGTTCATCCAGGTGTTCGCGATCGTGCTGGTCCCGGTCGCGCTCGGCATGTGGGTGCACCGGCGGTTCACCGCGTGGGCGCAGCGGATGCGCAAGAACGTGAAGATCGTCTCGGCGGTGGTGCTGCTGCTGGTCGTGCTGGCGGCGGTGGGGCGTGAGTTCGACACGCTGACCGAGAACATCGGCAAACTCGCCACCCTCAGCCTGCTGCTGTCGACGCTGAGCTTCGTCATCGGCTACACGGTGCCGCGACTGTTCCGGGTGCAGGCGGATCAGGCGATCGCCTCCGCGATGGAGATCGGCATCCACAACGGCGCGCTGGCCATCGCGGTCGCCTCCAGTGTCCTGCACAACTCGCAGATGGCGGTTCCGCCCGCGGTCTACGGTGTGCTGATGAATATCCCGGCCGCCATCGCCGCGTACCTGCTGGCACGCCGGATCCGGCAGGATGCCCCGACACCGGTTTCCGCCGCCGTCGACTAGCCGACCCTTTCGAGCGACCTGCAAGCAGTCGCTAGCGGTATGCCGCGAAACGTGGGGGCTACCGCGGTCCGATCACATGGTCGAGGCTCGGTGCATGCGGACATCGGGCACGGCCATGGGTAGCCTTTGCCTGTTCGCCGTCATGTGAGAGGACCCCTGTTCGCGATGCGACCGCTCGACCCAGACGATCCCGCACGGATCGGGGACTACCGGCTACTCGGCCTGCTCGGCGCGGGCGGCATGGGCCGGGTGTACCTCGGGCGCAGTGCGGGCGGGCGCACCGTCGCGGTGAAGGTGATCCGGCCGGATCTGATCGGCGGCGAGTTCCGGGAGCGGTTCCGGCGCGAGGTCGCCGCGGCGCGCCGGGTCGGCGGAAAGTTCACCGCGCAGGTGCTCGACGCCGATGTGGATTCGACGCCGCCGTGGCTGGCGACCGGATATGTGGCCGGATTCTCGCTGACGGACGCGGTCGAGCAATTCAGCACCTTCAGCGAGAACACGCTGCTGGTACTCGCGCACGGGCTGGCCGAGGCGTTGATCGCCGTACACGGCGCGGGGATCGTGCACCGCGATCTCAAACCGTCGAATGTGCTGCTCGCGGTGGACGGGCCCAAGGTGATCGACTTCGGTATCGCCAGGGCCGCCGAGGACAGCGCGCTGACGACCACCGGAAATGTCATCGGCTCACCGGGATTCATGTGTCCCGAACAGGTCGTCGGCCCGGCGATGGGGCCCGAGGGCGATGTGTTCGCACTCGGCGGCGTGCTCGTCTACGCGGCGACCGGGCAGGGGCCGTTCGGCTCCGGCGAGACGGTGCAGATGCTGTATCGGGTGGTCTACGAAGAACCTCGACTGAACGCGGTGCCGGAGCGGTTGCGTCCGTTGATCGCGGCGTGCCTGAACAAGGATGTCGCGGCGCGGCCGACGCCGCAGCAGGTGCTCGAACAGTTGGCCGAACTCGGTGTTCCGGAACGTGGCGGGTGGCTGCCCGCGCCGGTGCTGGAGGAGGTCAGCAGGCGGGCAGTGGCGTTACTCGATCTGGAGTCCGTCGAGATGCCGCAGGTCGGGTTCGGGCAACCCGCGCGGGATCCGTCGCGGTACGCGCCAACCGTGTCTCAGCCTGTGCCGCAACCGAATTCGGGACCATACCCACGGGCGGGGCAGACGCCGGGCCAGCACGGATCGCCCGATACGGTGGCTTGGCAATCCGGCAACCCTATGTCGCGAGCCAACCCGTCGGGTGTGTACGCGCCGTACCCACCGGCGCATGACCGGTCGGAGCCACGCCTCGCATACCCGGCTCAGCCTTCGGTCGACTACTACGGGCAGCAGGCACCGCCGCCGAAGGGCTCCCGCCGCACCGCGTTGATCATCGCCGCGGTGTTGGCTTGTGTTGTCGTCGCGGTGGTTGCGTTCGTCATCGGTACGCAGCTCAACGGCAAGTCCTCGGATTCCGCGTCGACTGCGGAGAGTTCGACGGCAGCCACCCCGGCCACCGATGAAACGGACACATCCACGTCGACTACCAGCGCCCCGACATCGGAAGCCGCCTCGGGCACGGAGGTGCCGCAGGCGTTCGTCGGCACCTGGACCGGAACCGCCAGGGACGCCCTCGCCACCTTCGATATCGAGTTGACCATTCTCGACGGAAAGATCGGCGCAGAGATCGCGACCTCGGCGAACACCGGCCAGGCCTCGCACAGCCGCTGTGAACGCGCCGAACGCCTGACCAATGTCTCCGACACCGAGATCACCTTCGTGGCAAGGCTTTCCGGTGGCGCTTCGGGCTGTATGGACGAAGGGTCGACCTCCACGGTCAAACTGCAACCGGACGGATCGGTGGCCTACAGCTTCACCGGCGGATTCAGTGGCGTGCTCGGAAATATCACCGGCACCCTGCACAAGAGTTAGTACCGTCGCGGGAATCTCCGGGCGCGCCTTCGGGCGCACCGTTCGCCGATCGACCATCCTGTGCACAACCGGCCGCGTCAACGGCCGTATCGGTATGAAAGGGATCAACTCATGCGCGTAGTAGCCGAGGTGCTCGTCGGACTGGTGGCGTTACTACACGTCTACATCCTGGTGATGGAGATGTTCCTGTGGACCACGCCGCGGGTGCGCGCGGCCTTCGGCAGCACCGTGGAGTTCGCCGAGCAGACCAAGGTTTTAGCCGCCAACCAGGGCCTCTACAACGGTTTCCTCGCGGCCGGTCTGATCTGGGGCGTGATCGCCTCGGACCCCATCGGCTTCGCCGCGATGATCTTCTTCACCGCGTGCGTGGTCGTCGCCGGAATCTACGGCGCCGTGACGGCCAACCGCCGCATCCTGTTCGTGCAGGCCCTCCCCGGCGCGCTGGCCCTGGTGGCGGTCCTGCTGGCGGGCAGCAACTAGCGCTTACCGAGCCCGTCGACGCGCGCGAGCTCGGTCGATAGCGCCCGCCAACGACAGCTTCGCGATGGCGCTCGCCAGTGCGAGGTCACGGGCTTGCCGTCCAGGATCCCGGCGTCCCTCCCGCGACGAGCCGCACACCGATCTTGACAGTAGTCCCTGGGCGGGCGTCAATGGATGATGCGCCTGTACAGCAACGTCAGCGGCGGAACCGCCGCGAGATCAGGGGAACGTTCGGCTGTGCGGCTTCGGACCGCAGTCGCCGCCTTGCTCGTCATCGGCGCGGTCTCGGGTTGTGGCGGTTCCGGCTCGGAGTCGGAGCGGGCGACCGCGGTCGTCACCAGTACCGCGCCGAGTACGCTGTCGGGGGTGCCCGATCTGGCGGCGGGGCAGGAGATCGTTCGCGATGTCGAGGTGCCGTGGGGGTTGGCCTTCCTGCCGGATGGTGGCGCGCTGGTCGCGGAGCGGGATACCGGGCGGATTCTGCGGGTGCTGCCCGGTCGCGCGCCCGAGCGGGTGTACGAGGTTCCGGGTGTCGTCGCGCGGGGTGAGGGTGGTCTGCTCGGGCTGGCCGTAGCACCGGACTTTGCCGAATCGCGGTATGTGTACGCGTATTTCACTGCGGCGGAAGATAATCGGATCGTGCGGTTCCGGCTCGATGGTCCGCCGGAGGTCATCCTCGACGGAATCGCGAAGGCCGGCAATCACAATGGTGGCCGGATCGCCTTCGGCCCGGACGGGATGCTGTATGCCGGGACCGGTGATGCGGCGCAGGGCAACAGATCTCAGGATCCGGCGAGCCTCAATGGCAAGATCCTGCGCCTGACACCCGATGGCGCCGCGGCTGCGGGCAACCCCACCCCGGGCTCGCCCGTGTACAGCATGGGCCACCGCAATGTGCAGGGTCTCGCCTGGGACCGCGCGGGGCGACTGTTCGCCGCGGAGTTCGGCCAGAACACCTTCGACGAGATCAATCTGATCGAGCCGGGCCGCAATTACGGCTGGCCGCTCGTCGAGGGTATGGGCGGCACCGACCGGGGATTCACTGATCCCCAAGTCATTTGGCGGCCGTCGGAGGCGTCGCCGTCGGGTATCGCCATCTCCGGCGACACCCTCTATGTCGCGGCGTTGCGTGGCGAACGACTGTGGACGGTTCCGCTGCGCGACGGTGTGCTGGGGACGCCGCGGTCCCAACTACCCGATCTCGGCCGTCTGCGCACGGTCGCGGTCGCGCGAGACGGCGCACTGTGGCTCACCACCTCCAACACCGACGGCCGCGGTGACGTCCGCGCCGGTGATGATCGGATCATCCGGTTCCCCGCGCGCTGAGTTACCGCGCGCGAGCGGATTTCACTTGGCGACCTTCCGCGACATGGTGAGGTCGCGCCGCAGCAGCGCGACCTCACGCGCATATCCGCGACGCCCGAGCAGCCGGTACAGCACGCGCACCGGCAGCGGGAGGTGACTCTGGAACGCCGACCAGTCCCCGGCGTCGGCATCCTCGGCGATGTAGCCCAGAAACACCAGGGCCCGCCCCTTCGGCATCGCCGCGATACCGCGCTTGCCGAGTTCGTCCCATTGCGACGGCGTCAGCGTCCGCGCCACCATGGGCAGCACCGAATCCTCCTCCAGGCGAAGATGTTCGGTCAGCAGCTCAGATAGCCGGAGCAGCCCCTCTACCAGCAGATCCGTCGTCTCCGCACCGCCCTGGTGTTCCCACTCGGACAGTTCGGCGTCGACCCGCCGCATGACGGCGTCGATCTCTTCGTGCTGGGTCTGCATGCGATCTATCAGCGCCGAATCCAGTTCCGCCGAACGCAATCTCGGCCAGATCAACTCGTCCTCGCCGAGGTGATGGTGGTGCAGCGCGGTGAGTATCTCGCGCCCATGCGCGCTCACCCGCACCACCTGCTCGGCATCGGTGGGCGAGGTGACCTCGACAATGTCTGCCAGCAAACGGATTTCGCGGGTGAACGCCCGGTGCACGAGCACCATGTCGTGGGTGTCGCAGCCCGGTATTTCCGTGGCCCGGCGGCTCATAACACTCGCTCCCGCGCCGGTGCCCGAGTGCCGACCCATGGCAGCGCAAATCCCCGATCCCCGTTGGTCATTTAGTTCCTCCCTGTACTAAATGCACTCCTGTGCAATAAGTGCAACCTAGTATAGTTTTGGCCGAGCACGTCCTGTCAAGATGACAATCGGAGGACCAGCAGCGAATGACCGAGCACCGAGCCCAGGTCAGCGATACCGCCAACGACGAGACCGGCCAACTGACGTCGGGCCGCGTTGCCCAACGCCGACGCACCCGCAAGGCCATCGTCGAGGCCTCCATGACCCTGCTCGAGCGCGGCATCGAACCATCGGTCAACGACATCGCCGCGGCGGCCGACGTCTCTCGGCGCACGGTCTACCTGCACTTCCCCACCCTCGATCAACTGATGCTCGATGCCACCATCGGCCTGCTGAGCGCGAATACCGATGCGGCGCTCGCCCATATCCATTCCGATGATCCGCGGGTACGCATCGCCGAGTTGGTGCGCGCGATGGGCGCGCAGATCACCGACCTACTACCGATGGGCCGACGGCTGGTCCGGCTGACCGTCGACCCCGCGCCGACCGCCGAGGACGCACCCCGCCGCGACTACCTCCGGGTGCGCTGGATCGAATGGGCCCTCGACCCGCTGCGCGGCCGAATCTCCCGACAGCACTTCGACGATCTCGTCTCGAGCGTCGCCCTCGCCGTCGGCTGGGGAGCCTTCATCGTGCTGATCGACGTACGCGGCCTCGAGCCCGATACGGCCGTCGAGGTATGCGCCCGCACCGCGAGCACTCTCGTCGATGCCGCCCTGCGCGCCCTCGACGAGCCGCGCTGAGTCCTGAGGCCCACCCCGTTCGGCTTGCAAAGATTTCGGACGCTGCACAGTACCTGGACGGATGGCAATCCCGCGGTGGTGCTGGGCTGAGACGAATCACGCTGTGCTGTCCGGCCATTCGGCCGGCGCGGCGGGGATGCGCTGTCCCAGCCGCCAAACCGCCAGTGTCAGCGGCACGCCCGGACGGTAGGCGAGGTGAGTGACCGACGGGGCGTCGAGTACCTGGAGATCGGCGCGTGCGCCCACTCGGATGATGCCGACATCATCGCGGCGCAGGGCCTGCGCACCCGCCGCGGTGGCCGCCTGTACCGCCTCGGCTACCGAGAGGCCCATTTGGAGTACTGCGGTGGCGACGCAGTAGGCCATGGAGGTGGTGTAGGAGCTGCCCGGATTGGCGTTGGTGGCGAGGGCGACGGTCGCACCCGCGTCGAGCAGTGCGCGGGCCGGGGCCAAGGGGTGGCGGGTGGACAGGTCACAGGCGGGTAGGACGGTGGCGACGGTGTCCGAGGCGGCGAGAGCCTCGATATCGGCGTCGGTGAGATAGGTGCAGTGGTCGACGCTGGCCGCGCCGTGGCGGACCGCCAGCTGCACGCCGGGGCCGGTGCCGAGCTGGTTGCCGTGCACGCGCAGTCCGAGGCCGTGTGCGGCGGCGGCGCGCAGGACGCGATCGGACTGGTTCGCGTCGAAAGCGCCGGTCTCGCAGAAGACATCGGCCCAGCGCACGTGTGGCGCCACCGCGTCGAGCATATCGCCGCAGACCAGTTCGACGTAGGATTCCGCGTCGGTGTCGGGCGGTACCAGATGTGCGCCGAGGTAGGTCACCTCGTCGGCGAGTGTGGCGGCGATGCGGGCCGAGCGCTGCTCATCGGGCACGCTGAGGCCGTATCCGGTTTTGGTCTCCAGACAGGTCGTGCCCTGCCGGTAGGCCTCGAGCACATGGCGGCGCAGGTTGGCCGAAAGCTGGTCGTCCGAGGCGTTTCTAGTGGCGGCGACGGTGGTCGCGATGCCCCCGGCGTGGTACGGCTGCCCCACCATCCTGGCCTCGAATTCGGCGGTGCGGTCACCGGCGAAGACCAGATGGGTGTGGCTGTCCACCCAGCCGGGAAGCGCCGCGCGGCCGCCGATGTCGATTCGGTGATCGGCGGCGGGAGCCGCGGTTGCCGGGCCGATCCAGGCGAAGTGCTCACCCTCGAGTACGACGGCGGCGTTGTGCAGTGGGCCGTCCGGTGCGTTGGTGGTGAGTTCACCGATACCGGTGATCAGGGTCGACACGGATCTCCTCTCGCGGATTGATTCTCGACCTGACGGCCCGTGCTCATGGCGAACCCGTGCTCATGGCGAACACAGTGCCCGAATCTCTTCTTGCAGTGCGGCTTGCGGCCGTTCCAGCAGCGTATGGCGATGCTCGCAGACCACCTGTCGCCCAGCCACCAGCACTTCTCGGATATCGCTTGCCGTGGCGGCGAACAGCGCGGCGACGGGTTCGACGCCCGCGGTCCGGATCGAGTCCAGGTCGACGGTGACCAGATCCGCCGCCGCCCCCGCCTCGATGCGACCGACCTCCGGCCACCCGATCGACGCGTGATCGGTTGCCGCACTGTACAACTGGGCCAGATCGAAACAGCCGCGGCGGTGCGAGGCGAGACGCTCGTTCAATTCGAGCGCACGCCATTCCTCGAAGCCGTCGACAACGGCGTGGCTGTCGCTGCCGAGACATAGGCGAACTCCGGCATCGAGCAGTTGACGGGCCGGACCGATACCGTCGCCGAGATCGCGTTCGGTGGTCGGGCAGAAGCACGCCCGCGCCCGCGCTCCGGCGAGCAGGCGGATATCCGCGGCGCTCACATGGGTGGCGTGCACGGCCACGGTATCGGCTCCGAGCAACCCGGCCTCCGCCAACAGCACGGTCGGCGTACACCCGTGCGCGGCAACGCAATCCCGGTTCTCCGCGGGTTGTTCGGAGAGATGGACATGCACCGGCCGACCGACGGCCTGGTCGGCGACCACCGCCAGCGCCCGCGGCGGCACCGCGCGCACCGAATGCGCCGCCACCCCCGTCCGCACCAGATCCGACTCCGGTTCGAACGCGGCGGCGCGCTCGGCCCAAGCGGCCGCATCCCGATCCCTGAACCGGCGCTGATGCTCATCCGGCTCCCGCCCGAATACGCCTGCGAGGTAACAGGTGTCGAGCAGGGTGAGCCGAATTCCGGCATCCCGCGCGGCCGCCGCGAGGGCCGCGCTCATCGCGTTCGGATCGGTGTAGGGCACGCCACCCGGCGCGTGATGCAGGTAGTGGAACTCGCCGACACTGGTGTATCCGGCGAGCACCATCTCCGCGTAGACACCGCGCGCGAGCCGGTAGTAGCAGTCCGGATCCAGCCGGTCGGCGACGGCGTACATCCGTTCCCGCCAGCTCCAGAAGGTGCCGCGACCGTGCTGGGTGCGTCCGCGCAGTGCCCGGTGGAAGGCGTGTGAGTGCGCGTTGGCGAAACCGGGAACGGTCAAGCCGCGCAACACCTTTCCGTTCGGCTCGGTCCCCTTCGTCACCGCGTGGATCACCGACCCGGTGACGTCGATCGTCACCCGTTCGGCCAATCCGTCCGGCAGCCAGGCGTATTCGGCCCAGTACGCGCTCATCTCGCCAAATCCTCCAGCACCTGGGCCAGGCTCTGTGCGCCGAAGTCCACGTCGGCGGGCTCGGCGAGCTCCTCGGGGGCGTGGCTGATTCCGGTCGGATTGCGCACGTAGAGCATCCCGGATGGCACGTGGGCGGCGAGGATGCCCGCATCGTGTCCCGCACCGGTGGGCAGGGACGGGACGCCGCCGAGGACGCCGTCCATGCGGGTGCGCAGGGCGTCGTCGAAAACGACGTCGTCCGAATAGGATTCCTCGGTAACGGTGACCGTGCAGCCTTCCGCCGCGGCGGCCTCGCGTGCCGCCCCCGCGATGTCCTCGACCAATGCGGCCGTGCGCCCGTTACCGGCGACGCGCGCGTCCAACCACAGGTCGACCGTCGAGGCGATCACGTTCGTGCCGCCTGGAGTCGGGATCAGCTTGCCCACGGTCGCGCGGGCGTCGTCGGTCACGGCGGCGATGCGGCGCGCGGCGGCGATCACCGCGGCGGCGGGCAGCATCGGATCCTGCCGATCGATCAGCCGAGTCGCCCCCGCGTGATTGCCCTGTCCTGCGAAGGAGAACCGGTAGCGCCCGTGCGCGATGATACTGCTGCCGGTGGCGACCGGGCTGTCCAGATCGATCAGTCCACGGCCCTGTTCGACATGCAATTCGACGAAGCAGCCGATGCGCGCCAACGCTTCCGGATCAGCACCGAACCGCTCCGGATCCTGCCCTGCCTTGGCCGCGGCCTCGGCGAGGGTGATCCCGGCGGCGTCACGCAGTGCACGCGCGCGGTCGGCGTCGATGGCTCCGGTGAGCAGTCGGGATCCCAGACACGGCACACCGAATCGGCCGCCTTCCTCCTCCGCGAAGACCAGCAGCGCGAGCGGCTTCGCCGGAGTAAATCCCTTGGTGTGCAATAGATCTACGGCGGCCAACGCACTCGTCACACCGAGCGGCCCGTCGAACGCGCCACCGCCGGGCACCGAATCCAGATGACTGCCGGTGACGACTGCCCCCGATCCGGGATGCCCCCACCAGGCCCAGATGTTCCCGTTGCGATCGGTCTCGACGTCCAGGCCGCGTCGGCCGGCCTGCTCGATGAACCACTCCCGCAATGTCGACTCGGCGGAGTCGTACGCATGGCGGGAATACCCGCCGTGCCGTGCATCCCGGCCGATATCGGCGATCTCGCCGAGCAACCCGTTCGCGGTCATTCGCCCTCCCGCATGGGAATTCGCACGCCACGCGCGTCGGCGACCTCGCTCGCGCGATCGTATCCGGCGTCCACATGCCGAATGACGCCCATACCGGGGTCATTGGTCAGTACGCGCTCGATCTTCTGCCCCGCCAATACCGTGCCGTCGGCGACGCAGACCTGTCCGGCGTGGATGGAGCGACCCATGCCGACGCCGCCACCGTGGTGGATCGAGACCCAGCTCGCGCCGGAGGCGGTATTGACCATCGCGTTGAGCAGTGGCCAGTCGGCGATCGCGTCGGATCCATCGGCCATCGCCTCGGTTTCGCGGTACGGCGAGGCGACGCTGCCGGAGTCGAGATGGTCGCGGCCGATGACCACCGGCGCTTTCAGCTCGCCGCTGGCCACCATCTCGTTGAAACGCAGACCGGCCAGCTGCCGTTCACCGTATCCGAGCCAGCAGATTCGGGCTGGAAGTCCTTGGAAGGCAATGCGTTCCCCCGCCAAGGTGATCCAGCGCCGCAGGGATTCGTTGTCCGGGAACAACTCCAGCATGGCCCGGTCGGTGGCGGCGATATCCGCCGGATCGCCGGACAGCGCCGCCCAGCGGAATGGTCCCTTACCTTCGCAGAACAGCGGGCGGATGTAAGCGGGTACGAATCCGGGAAAGTCGAAAGCCCGTTCGCAGCCACCGAGTTCGGCCTCACCGCGCAGCGAGTTGCCGTAGTCGAAGACTTCCGCACCCCGGTCCAGAAACCCGAGCATCGCGTCCACGTGCTCGGCCATGGATTCGCGGGCACGATCGGTGAATTCGTCGGGCTTCTTCGCCGCGTAGTCGGCCCAATCCTCCAGCGCGACACCGCGCGGCAGATACGCCAGCGGATCGTGCGCGGAGGTCTGGTCGGTGACGATATCGACCTCGACGCCCGCCGCCAGCAAACGCGGCAGCACCTCGGCGGCATTGCCGATCAAACCGACCGACAACGCCTTTCGCTCCTTGCGCGCCTTAGAGACCCGGCGCACGGCATCGTCGAAATCAGTGGCTATCTCGTCGAGGTAGCGGTCGTGCACCCGGCGCTCGGCACGGGCCGGATCGCATTCGACGACCAGCGCCACCCCGCCATTCATGGTGACGGCCAACGGCTGCGCGCCGCCCATACCACCCAAACCGGCTGTGAGGGTGAGTGTTCCGGCGAGCGTGCCGCCGAATCGCTTATCCGCCACCGTCGCGAACGTCTCGTAGGTGCCCTGCAGAATGCCCTGGGTGCCGATGTAGATCCAGGACCCGGCGGTCATCTGCCCGTACATCGTGAGGCCGAGCGATTCCAGCCTGCGGAACTCCGGCCAGGTCGCCCAGTCCCCCACCAGATTCGAATTGGCGATCAGCACCCGCGGCGCCCACTCGTGCGTCCGGAACACCCCGACGGGTTTGCCCGACTGCACCAGCAGGGTCTCGTCCGCCTCCAGTGTGGTCAGGGTCCGCGTGATGGCATCGAAGCTGGCCCAGTTGCGTGCCGCCTTACCGGTGCCGCCGTACACGACCAGATCCTGCGGCCGCTCGGCCACCTCTGGATCCAGATTGTTGTGCAGCATCCGCAACGCCGCCTCGGACTGCCAATTCTTGGCCGTCAACTGCGTACCGCGCGCCGCGCGCACCGTCCGTGTCATGAAATTGCCTCCATCTCGAAGAAGAAGCGGCCCGGTCAGGAGCCGAGGTACGGGGTGACCGCGCGCGACAGTGCGCCGGATCGGATGAGTTCGGTCGCGGCGGCGATCTCGGGAGCCAGGTGTCGGTCCGGTCCGGGTCCCGCGACTTCGGTCCGCAATAATTCGCGGGCCGCAGCGGTGGCCGGTCCGGGACGCAACGGGGCACGCAAGTCCAAAGCGCGTGCGGCGGTGAGATATTCGACCGCGAGCACCGTGGTCAGTCCCTCGATCGCCTTGCGCAGCTTGCGCGCCGCCGACCAGCCCATCGAGACGTGGTCCTCCTGCATGGCGCTGCTCGGAATCGAGTCCACCGACGCCGGGACCGCGAGGCGCTTGAGTTCACTGACGACCGAGGCCTGGGTGTACTGGGCGATCATGTGCCCCGAGTCGACACCGGGATCGGCGGCCAGGAAGGCCGGCAGGCCGTGTGAGCGTGCGACATCCAGCATCCGGTCGGTGCGCCGCTCGGCCATGCTCGCGACATCGGCGACCGGAATGGCCAGGAAATCCAGGACATAGGCGATGGGCGCACCGTGGAAGTTGCCACTGGACTCCAGCCTGCCGTCGGCCAGGACCACGGGATTGTCGATAGCTGAAGCCATTTCCCGGTCCGCGACGGTCTCGGCGTGGGCGAGCGTGTCGCGGGCCGCGCCGTGCACCTGGGGTGCGCAGCGCAGTGAGTACGCGTCTTGCACCCGGTTGCAATCCGGACCCCGGTGGCTGGCAACGATTTCCGAGCCTGCGAGCGCGGCGGCGATGCGCCGCGCCGACAGCGCCTGACCGGGATGCGGGCGCAGTGCCTGCAGGTCATCGGCGAAGACCCGGTCGGTGCCGAGCAGCGCCTCCACGCTCATGGCCGCGGTGATATCGGCGACGTCCAGCAATTCGCGTAGGTCGTTGCACGCCAGCGCCAGCATGCCGAGCATGCCGTCGGTACCGTTGGTGAGCGCGAGGCCCTCCTTCTCGGCCAGCGTCAACGGATCGATCCCCTTGGCGCGCAACGCTTCTGCCGCTGATACCAGCGCACCCGACGCATCGGTGACCTGCCCCTCCCCCATCAGCGCCAACGCGACGGCCGCCAACGGCGCGAGATCGCCGGAACAGCCGAGCGAGCCGAACTCGTGCACCACCGGCGTGATACCGGCATTGATCAAGGCGGCCAAGGTCGTCGCAGTCTCCGGCCGCACCCCGGTATGCCCGGTGGCCAGCGTGCGCAGTCGCAACAGCATCATGGCGCGCACCACCTCGGTCTCCACCGGCGCACCAGCGCCCGCGGCATGCGAGCGGATCAGCGACCGCTGCAGCGCCGCCCGGCTCTCCGGTGGGATGTGCCGGGTGGCCAGCGCGCCGAAGCCGGTGGAGACTCCGTAGGTCGGGACCGTACCCGCGGCCAGCGCGTCGACGTGCTGACGCGCGTAGGTCAGCCGCTTCTCGGCGGCCACGCTGAAGCGGACCGCGGCACCGCGGCGGGCGACGGCGACGATGCGTTCGACGGTCAGCGGCCCGTCCAGCTCTACTGTCGGTAACTGCGTGGTATCCGGCATAGGCCCATTCCACCGCTACGAGGGCGAGTGGAGAATGAGGCTGAACCAGGTTCTGTCTGGTATCCGAGACATTGCCCCAAAACCGGCTCGGGAGGAAGTGCGATGGGAACGAGCAGTGATATCCCGGCGCTACGGCGCGGCCTCGCCGTACTCCAGCTACTGGCAACCCGGGCCGGGCCGATCTCCGCCTCGGCGCTCGCGCGCGAGCTGGATATTCCGCGTTCCACGACGTATCACCTGCTCGCGGAGCTGGAGCAGGCCCGCTTCGTCACCCGCCTGCCCGCCGAGCGGCGCTACGGCCTCGGCATCGCCGCCTTCGAACTGGGCTCGGCCTACCTGCGCCACGATCCGCTGGAGCGGGTCGCCGGTCCGTTGCTGCGCGAGCTGGCCGGGCAGGTCGGGCACAACGCGCACCTCGGCGTGCTGCACGGCAACGAGCTGCTGTACCTGATCAAGGAACGCCCACCGCGCCCCGAGACCTTGGTGACCGACGTCGGCGTCCGGTTGCCCGCCCAGCTCACCGCGTCGGGTCGCGCGATCCTCGCGCATCTGCCCGCCGCCCATGTGCGGGCACTGTTCCCGTCGTCGGCGGCCTTCGTGCGGCGCACCGACCGCGGGCCGAACAGTCTCGCCGCGCTGCGTGCCATCCTGGCCACCGAGCGCCGCCGCGGCTGGGCGAGCGAGGACGGCCATGTCACCGCCGGATTCGCCTCGGTCGCCTATCCGGCCTTCGACCACGACCACCGGCCGATCGCGGCGATCAGCGTGACGCTGCGGCATCACTGCGAACGAGTGCCCTGCGACGCCGACTGGACCGATCTCGCCGCTCGAGTGCGCGCCACCGCGGACGATCTCACCCGCCGCATCGGCGGACGGGTGAGCTGATAGCAAACCACTTATTCCCCAGGCAGTCACGACACACCAGCGCGTTTCTCGAGCTTCAGCTATCTTACAGTTACGCTAAGGGATCGCCGACCGGGGCGCGCGGCTGCACCGGTGACGCACGACCGAACACCCGCCGGATGGGGACAGGAGCTCGATGCGAACACCGCTGCGCCGACGCGCCCTCGGCTGGCTCGCCACCATCGCGGCGGCGCTGCTGCTACCCGGCATTACCATGCCCACCGCACAGGCGACCATCATGCCCTTCGGCCGCGACTTCCTCTGGGGTGTCGCGTCGTCCGGCTTCCAATCCGAAGGCCATGCGCCCGACAGCAATTGGACCCGCTACATCGCCTCCGGCGAGGCCGGGGACGACTACGAGAATTCGGTCGACTTCCTCTCGCGCTACATCTCCGATATCAATCTGGCCGCCCATCTCGGAGTGCGGGTGTATCGAGTCGGCATCGAGTGGGCGCGCGTGCAACCGCAACCGGATACCTGGGACGACACGGCATTCGGCCTGTACGACAACGTGATCACGCGCATCATCGCCGCCGGTATGCGCCCGATGCTCACCCTGGATCACTGGGTGTATCCGGGGTGGGCCAGTGATCGCGGCGGCTGGCGCAATCCGGGCATGGTCGAGGACTGGCTGGTCAATATGCGAAAGGTGGTGAACCGCTATGCCTCTCGCAATCCGCTCTGGGTCACCTTCAACGAGCCCGCCGCCTATGTCAGCACCGAACTGCGGATCGGCGCCATCACCCCCGATGAGGCGCCGGTGATGCTGGACCGAATCGCGGAGGCGCACAACGCGATCTACGACACCATCCACCGCAATCTGCCCGCCGCGCAGGTCACCAGCAACCTCGGCTATGTCGCCGGCGCCGAGACCGAGGTGAATCAGCCGATCGTGGACCGGATCGCCGACAAACTCGACTTCATCGGCGTCGACTACTATTTCGCGCCGCTGCCCGAGACCAGCAAGGCGGTGCAGGGCGGTTCGAACGAGGGGCCCGCGATCTGGGAACTCCCGATCCACACCGAGGGCATCTACTACGCATTGCGCCACTACGCGCGCCAATTCCCGGACCGCCCACTGTATGTCGTCGAGAACGGTATGCCCACCGAGGACGGCAAGCCGCGCACCGACGGCTACACCCGCTCCGACCACCTTCGCGACACCGTCTACTGGTTGCAGCGCGCCAAAGCCGACGGCATCAATGTCGTCGGCTACAACTACTGGAGCCTCACCGACAACTACGAATGGGGCAGCTACACGCCGCGTTTCGGCCTCTACACCGTCGATGTCCGCAATGACCCCAGGCTGTCCCGCCAACCGACGGACGCGGTCGACGCCTACCGCGGCATCATCCAATCCGGCGGCGTTCCGGCCGGCTACCGCCCGACCCGGCCCACCGCCGATTGCGAGCTGGTCGATCCGCCCGACAGCTGCGACGGAACCGTCAGCTTTCCCAATTAGCCGACTATCGCCGCCGACGTCCTCGGCTCGGACCATCCGGACACCCGCACCACCCGGAACCGAGTCTTGTTCTTGCGCCAACAAATTGGTCCGGATTCGCCCGAATCGAATCCGATCGGCTAGTGGCGCTCGGTCCGCACCGACCGACTCAGCCCCACTGGTATTTCAGATACTTACCGTCCAGCGTGACGACGACCCGTTCGCCGCCTGGATCGTCGCGGCGGTCGACGTCGATCTTGAAGTTGATGGCGCTCATAATGCCGTCGCCGAACTTCTCGTGGATCAGTTCCTTGATCGCCGGGCCGTACACCTGCAGCACCTCGTAGAAGCGGTAGATGGTCGGATCGGTCGGCACCGCCGCCTCCAGTGCGCCGCGGGTTGGTTGCGCGACGAAGGCCGCGGCCTCCTCGGGCCCGAGTTCCAGAATCCCCGCGGCCTTTTCGGCTTGTGCGACGCTGAGCGGGTGCTGGCGAATGCCTTGCCGAGTTCGGTGAAGACCAGGGCATCGGTCGCGCCCGCCCCGGCGGACAGCAGCACCAGCACCGTCGGCCCGACCGGCAACCACCGCGGGGATTCATGCTCGATTCGCATGACCGCGACGCTATCGGTCGGGGCTGCGGCATCTTCCGACGGCTATTTCTTGTCGGCGGTCAGCTGCCCGCCGATACCCCAGCTGTCGGCGGGCGTCTCGTGAATCCACACCTGCACGGCCTCGGCCGGAATCTGCAAGGTGTCGACGAAGGCATCGGTGATCCGGCGGACGAGGTCGCGCTTGAGTTCGACGGTGCGCGGGCCCTGCTGCACGGTGACGATGGGCATGACTGATCTCCTCGATGAAAAGGGTTGGGACAGACCGCATCCGGGATTCCCGCAGTGGGTTCCGGTTGGTTCGGCGGCCTGTGATCAGTTCACCGCAGCGCCGCGCGCCGACCAAGGGTCAGTTCATTCGCACAGCGATAACGAAACCTTATTGTCCGAGGTAGTCGCCCGAAACGAGGGCGCGCAGCAGCTCCGAGCCCGGTCCAGTCGCCCCGGCCCGCAAGGCCAAGGCGATCGGCAGGGCCATGCCACCATCGGCGAACGGCCGGAAGACCACCCGCGGGTTGTGCACCTGATCGGCATTGGCGGCGTATATCACCGTCCACATTGCCGCGGCGGTACCGATCGCGGCCAGGTTGTCCTGCAGGGTGGTAGCGGTCGGTGCCGGAACCGGCTCGAAACCGGCACGCTGACACGACGTCAGCACCAGATCCACCAGAGCTGGATGGTTGCGCCGCTCGGTCAGCCGCAATGGCACCGATGCCAGGTCGGCCAACCGCACTGTGTTGTGCGCGGCCAGCGGGTGCCGAGCCGGCAGCACCGCGACGAGCGGGTCGTCCCACGCGTGCAAATACTCCAGCTCGAGGGTGTCCTCAGCGGGCGCGCGAACGAACGCGGCATCCAACCGCCCGTCGGCGACCTGCGCCAACCGCTCCCGCACCGGCAATGTGACCAGCTCGACCTGCAGATGCGGGACACGCTCGGTGAACGCGTCCAAAATCGCGTCCAGCCGCGCCCCCAGCCCGGTCACCGTGCCGAGCCGCAAAACCGCGGCCCGGCCACCGGCCAAATCCGCCACCGACGCCCGCGCCTGATCCGCGGCGGCCAGCACACGACGAGCCGCGGGCAGAAACCGCAACCCCGCTTCGGTCAACCGCACCCGCCGCGGCGACCGGTCCAGCAACTGGACCCGTAATTCCCGCTCCAGCCGCCGCACCTGCTGACTCACCGCGGGCTGCGCGATATGCAATCGCTCAGCCGCCCGCCCGAAGTGCAATTCCTCGGCCACGGTGACGAAATAGCGCAATTGGCGCAGCTCCACGGCACGAACTCCTCGAGGTAGCGGTTGGTTGGCTCCATGAAACCAGCTACCCCACCGGACCCAGTTGACGGACTGCCCCACCCGCACGGGTGCCGCTGAGCAGCTGCGACAGTTGCGCCAGGACCGCCGATTCGACTCGGTAGTACAAAGCAGCCGACGATGCCTATCGGGGATGCAGGCGCACGGGCATGTGGCGAACACCGGTGTGCTTGTTGCTGCGCGTGAATTCTATTGGCGCAGTGTGTTCTACGGTTGCGACGCGGTCCAGCAGCGCATCGAAGACCACGAGCATCTCCATGCGAGCCAACGCGGATCCCAGACAGAAATGTCCGCCCCGACCGAACGCCAGATGTGGGTTGGGTCGACGAGTAATGGTGAAGAGGTGGGGATCAGCGAAGATCGCCGCATCACGGTTGGCCGAGGCCCACCAGAGCGTCACCTTCTCACCCGCGCGGATCTGCTGACCGCCGAGCAGTACATCGCGGGTGGCGGTGCGCCGGTTGTAGGGGGTGGAGGACGCCCAGCGCAGCATCTCCTCGATCGCGTCGCTCAGATGAGAACGGTCCTCGTGCAGGGCTTTCCACGCCGCCGGGTGATCGATGAGGGCATGCATGCCGAGCGCGATGGAGTTTCGGGTGGTCTCGCTGCCGGCCGCGATGAGCAGGCTGAACAGCATCTGCTGCTCCAATTCGCTCAGCGGCTCATCGTCGATGGTGGCCGTAGCCGCGCGGGAGAGCAGATCGTCGGCGGGTTCAGCGCGCTTGTGGGCCAGCAATTGCGCACCGTAGCTGTGCATTTCGGCGGACGCGCGCTGCGTGCGTTCGGTGACCTCACCGAGATCCCGATCGTCGTAGTCGAGCGTGGTATTCGCCCACCCGAGGAGCCGATGCCGATCCTCCTGCGGCACGCCGAGCAACTGCGCCACGGCCTGCAGCGGCAATTCCGCCGCCAGGTCGACCAGAAAATCGCAGTCGCCCTTGTCCAGGGCCGCATCGACGATCGCCACGGCCCGCCGCCGCAGATCCTGTTCGATCATGCGCAACGTCCGTGGCGCGACGCTCGGGGTGAGCAAGCGCCGCAACCGCGCGTGGCGCGGCTCGTTCATCATGTTGAGCAGCACCCCGGCCGCCCACTCCCCCGGCAGATCCTCGATGAGCGTCCCGCCGCCCGCGCGCATACCGCCGGTCTCCGACGAGAAGGTCGCCGCGTCCCCCGCCGCAGCCAGCACCTCCCGGTACCCGCTCACCACCCAGAAACCCTCGCCACCCGGCGTGTGCTCGGTCGGCCGATGCCACCACACCGGCGACTGGCGGCGCAGCACGTCGAACACCTCGTGTGGAAACCCGCGTGCGAACCGATCCAGGTCCGTCAGGTCGATCTCGTCCATCCGGACCTCCAGAATTCGTTCGAACCGACGCTACCGCTGTTCGAGCACCGCCATCGCGGCATTGTGACCGGGAATGCCGCTGACACCGCCGCCGCGCACCGCGCCCGCACCGCACAGGAAGACATTCGGCACATCGGTCGCCACACCCCAGCGTGCGGCGATGGTGTCCGCGGCATCGGTCCGATATGGAAACGCCAGATCCCGATGGAAGATATGACCGCCGGGCAGGCCGACCGTACGCTCCAGGTCGAGCGGCGACTTCGCTTCGATACACGGTACGCCGTGCTCGTCGAGCGCGAGACAGTCGGCGAGTGGCTCGCCGAGCACCGCATCCAGTTGGGCGAGTGCGGCTTCCACGGCCATGGTCTTGGCCGCTTCCGGATCTGTCTCGAATAGTCTTGCCGGAGTGTGCAATCCGAACAGCGTGAGGGTATGCAGATCGGATGAGGGCGCAAGGATCGACGGGTCGGTCAGCGTGTGGCAGTAGATCTCCGACGGCGGCGCGGACGGGATTCGGCCGCTGTCGGCCTCCCGGTAGGCCTGTTCCAGTTGCGAATACGATTCGGCGATATGGAATGTCCCGGCGAACGCCTCGCGCGGATCGGTCGACGGGTCGCGCAGCCGAGGCAGCCGCCGCAGTACCATATTCACCTTCAGTTGGGAGCCTTCGGGTTTCGGCTCCCCCGGTACGCCGAGCAGTTGCGTGAGTTCATAGGGTGCGGCATTGACCAGCACATGCCGCCCGCCGACCACTCCGTCCCGATAGCGCACTTCGGCGGTCACATCATCGGATTCGACCTCGGTCACCGCGCAGCCGGTGATCAACTCCGCGCCGGCCGCGCGCGCCGCATCCGCGAGTGCGTCGGTGAGCGCGCCCATACCGCCGATCGGCACATCCCAGTCGCCGGTCCCGCCGCCGATCACGTGGTAGAGAAAGCAGCGGTTCTGTCGCAGCGTCGGATCGTGCGCGTGGGTGAAGGTCCCGATGAGCGCGTCGGTGAGCACGACACCGCGAACGGTGTCATCGGCGAACGTCGACTCGACAGTCTCGCCCAGCGGACGCTCGAACAGCGCCTCCCATACCGCGCCATCATCGACGACACGCTTGAACTCCGAGCGCGACGGCAGCGGCTGGGTCAGCGTCGGGAACACCCGTTGCGCGAGCCGATCCGTCGCGCCATAGAACCGCTGCCACGCCCGGAAATCCCGATCGGATCCGGTGAGCCTGGTGAAGCTCTCCCTGGTCCGGGCCGCAGAAGCGGTGTCGACCAGCAGTCCGCCGTCACCGACCGGCGTATAGGACGAAATTCGCCTGCGCCGCGTCGCGAACCGCAATCCCAGCTCGTCGACGATCTGCCGTGGCAGCAGGCTGACCAGGTACGAATACCGCGACACCCGCGCATCCACTCCCGCGAACACCCGCTCGGAGACCGCCGCCCCGCCGGTATGGTCCTGCCGCTCCAGCACCAGCACCGATCGCCCGGCACGGGCCAGATACGCGGCGGCGACCAGCCCGTTATGGCCGCCGCCGACCACCACCACGTCATAGTAGGAACGCGTCGGCTGCATCCGTCCTGCCTATCACGGATTCCGGAGATTGCCCTGGAATGCGTGATTGCGGAGAGATTACGGCCGGGTTTCCATATTTCCCTGCGATTGACCTGCACTCACTTCACACTTAGCTTCTGGCAAACACCGTATGAGGGCGGCGTTTTCACCCGGGAGCGATCATGACCGAAGCCCAAGCACCATCCGACGACGAACGTCGCCTGGCCGAACTCGGCTACAAACAAGAACTGGCCAGATCCTGGTCCGGATTCTCCAACTTCGCCATCAGCTTCACCATCGTCTCGATCCTGACCGGCGGTTTGGCCAGCTACGGAATCGGCCTGGCCAACGGCGGACCGATCACCATGGCGTGGGGCTGGCCGCTGGTGTCGGTGATGGTCCTGTTCGTCGGCCTGGCGATGGCCGAATTGGCCTCGGCCTACCCGACTTCCGGCGGCCTGTACTGGTGGGCCGCCCAGCTGGGTGGCCCGGTCTGGGGCTGGTTCACCGGGTGGTTCAACCTGATCGGCCAGATCGCGGTGACCGCCGCCATCGACTACGGCGCGGCGATCTTCACCACCGCGGTGCTGAATGTCATCGGCATCGATATCGGAACCGACCGCACCGCAATCTTTTTGGTCTTCACCGCGATCCTGATCGTGCACGCCGTGCTCAACGCCATCGGCCCGCACCTGTCCGCGGTGATCAACAATATCTCGGCCTGGTGGCATGTCGGCGGCGTGGCCATCTTCGTCATCGTGCTCGGCTTCGGCGCGAGCCACCATCAGAGCGTCGGCTTCGTCTTCACCGAAACCGTCGACAACAGCGCGGTCGGCTTCGGCGGGGTGGCGTTCAGCTTCCTGCTCGGATTACTGCACGCGCAATACACTTTCACCGGATATGACGCCTCGGCGCATATGTCGGAGGAGACCCACGATGCCGCGCGCACGGCCGCCAAGGGGATCATCAATACCATCATCGTCTCGGCCGTTGCCGGATATCTGCTGATCATGGCGGTGACGTTCGCGATTCCGAATCTCGATGACGCGCTGGATCCGACGAAGAACAGCGGTTACCCGGTGATCTACATCCTGGAGAACTCGCTGAATTCGTTCTGGTCGGGTCTGCTGCTGATCATCGCCGCGATCGCGCAGTTGTTCTGCGGCTATGCCTCGGTCACCTCGGCCTCGCGCATGCTGTTCGCCTTCTCCCGCGACGGTGCGGTACCGGGATCGGCGTACTGGTCCAGACTTTCGGCGCGCAAGGTGCCGGTGCACGCGGTGCTGTTCATCTCCTTCTTCTCGTTCGTGCTGTTGATCCCGTCGATGTTGGTCCCGTCCGAGAACGCGCCGACCGCCTATGCGGCGGCCACCTCGGTCGCCACCATCGGCCTCTACATCGCCTATGGCATCCCGATTCTGCTGCGCCAACTGCACGGCAGCCGATTCCGCACCGGCCCATGGCAACTCGGCTCCTGGTATCGCCCGGTCGGCACCATCGCGCTGATCTGGATCGTGCTGATCAGCCTGTTGTTCATCCTGCCCACCGATGACCGCGGCTACCCGTGGAACAGCGAATTCACCTGGAACACCGTCAATTACGCACCGATCACGCTGGTCGGCGTTGTCGGCGCGATCGGCATCTGGTGGGCGGTATCGGCCAAGCACTGGTTCACCGGACCCAAGCGCACTGTGCAGGAGGCCCCACCGGAGGCGCAGACACCCGCCAACGCTTAATCCAGCAATGCGAACAGCGCCCGGCGAATAGCCGCCGACGCCTCGGCCTGCGAATGGCCACGACGGTCGACCAGATGGTGCCGGGTCGGCCAGCCGACGGCGGCGTCGACGAGGTCCAGCAGTTCCTCGTCGATGCCGTCCTCCCCGGTCAGTTCGGGCGCGAACGCGCCGGCCAGTGCATCGCGAATGCCCCTGTCGGTCAATCGCATACGCCGAGTGGCACATGGTTACGAAACCATGTGCCACTCGCTGTCACTGATCCTCTTGGGGCAGAAACTGTTTCGCGTAGTCGTAGCCCTCGGTGCCTTCGGCGGCCGCCTTGGCGTAGACCAGATGTACGACACCGGTTTTGAAGGTGTCGGACGAAAGCAGTTGCAGCGGAAGCGCAGAGTCGGTCTCCTCGAACAGTCGCAGGCCCTTGCGCACCACGATCGGGTGCACCAGCAGGTGCAGTTCGTCCAGCAGGCCGACCTCGAGCAGCTGGCGGACAATGGATACCGATCCGCTGATGCCGATGGGTGCTTCGCCGGGTTCAGCCTTCAGCGCCGCGACGGCCTGCACCAGATCACCCTTCAGCACCTCGGAATTGCGCCAGGTGAAGGTGAGATCCTGATGTGTGACCACGATCTTGCGCGCGTCGCCGAGCTTCTTGGCCATCTCGGCGTCCACATCGCCGGCGAGCTCCCGCTCCGGCCAGGCGCCGGCGAAACCCTCGTAGGTCTTGCGGCCCAAGAGCAGCGTATCGGCCGTGCCGAGCTGGCTGTCGACGGCCGTGGCCATCTCCTCGTTGAAGTACGGGAAGTGCCAATCCTGGGGGTTCTCGACGACGCCGTCGAGTGCGATGAACAGTCCGGCGGTAATTTTCCGCATCGGTATCTCCTTGGTCGGTGGTTGATGCCGCGTCACCAGATCAGACGGACGGGAGCCGGAATATTCATCGCTCGGGTGCTCGACTATTCGGGCAATCGGCGATGCAGCGCGAGTTGCAGTTCGAGCAGCAGGCGGTCGGCGGGGTCGGTGAGGTCCATGCCGACGATGTCCTCGACGCGCCGGATCCGGTAGCGCAGGGTGTTGGGATGCACCTGCAGGGCCGTTGCGGCATTGCGCACATCACCGTGCTCGCGCAGATACGTCTCGACGCTCTCGCGCAGATTCGCCGAATGCTTCCGGTCGTAGTCCAGCAGTTTGCGCAGCCGCGGATCGTGTAGTTCCGGCTGGCTGCCGACGAGGTCGAGGACCTCACCGAGCAGCACCGCGGTCCGCGATTCGGCCAGCGTGGTCACCCGGTCGCGCGGGTAGGTCGCGGCGGTGCTGTCGAGCACCCGGTCCACTTCGGCGCGCGCGCCGGCGACGTGGGCCAGATCCGGTATGGGACAGGCGATGGCGGCGCGCAATTCGAACGCGCGCTTCGATTCGAGCTGTTCGACCAATTGCCGGGTCCACGCGGTCACGGCATGCGCGGATCGGTACTGCGGCAGCAGCACATAGACCCGGTCGCCGAGGATCGTGGTCACCGAATCACCGCGAAATGAGCTGGCGCGCAAGCGCAGCATATTGCCGAGCGTCGCGGGTGCGAGCACGGTGTCACCGGGTGTGAGCGCGAAGCCGACCACTGCGGCCGGACCGGTCATCGGCAGGTTCAACGCACTCGCGACCGCGGGCACGTCGGCGGTGTCGCCCCCGGTCCCGAACAGCCGCTGGATCAAGAGCGCTTCGGTCGACGGCGCGTCCAGACTGCGCGAAATGAGCCGGGCGGCAATGGCCGACGCGCCGCGCAGGATCTCCGCGGCATCCGGTTTGAACGGCCGTTCGCCCTGCTGCAACCAGATCGAACCGAGCACCCGCGGTGCACTCCCCTCGGCGTGCGCACGAATGCTCACAACCAAGCGGCGTTTGATATTCAGCTCCTCGTGCGCCGGTATGTCGATGACGTCATCGGTGCCGCGTAGCCGATCGAAGACACCCCATTTACGCAACACCCGCAGGTAATCGCGTGGTCCCTCCCGCCCCAGAATCGACAGCACCCGCAACTGGTCGGCGGCTTGATCCGACGCGGAATATGCCAGCACATGCGACTGCGGGTCCTCGATGGAGACCATCCCGCCCGCGTTCTGCGCGACCATCTGTGCCAGTCCGAACAGGTCGAGGTCCGCGGCGACCAGCTCACCTTCCCTAGCCACGACCGCTGCCCACTTTCATACGACTCGCCAATCCGGTCATCCCATCTTTGTCCGCCTGTCCGATTCTGCGGGCAGTTTTGCCGTGTTGACTTCGGCTCACCGTCATATACCAGTGTCGCTAGCGATTGCTTGCAGGTCGCTCGAAACAACACAGGAGGACTCATGGACGCCATCGTGTCCACTCCCCGACCGGTCAACGAGCCGGTCGCCACCTTCGCCCCGGGCAGCGCCGAACGCGCACGGCTGCGGGCGAAGCTGACCGAACTCGCCGCGACGCCGACCGAGATCCACCATGTCATCGGCGGCGAACACCGGCACACCGCGGGTAAGAGCATCGATATCGTGCAGCCGCACAACCACGCCGCCGTACTCGGCACCCTCACCGCGGCCGAGGCGCGCGATGTCCAGGACGCCATCGCGGCGGCCACCGCCGCCGCACCCGCTTGGCGGGCGCTGTCCTTCGAGGATCGCGCCGCGATCTTCCTGCGGGCCGCAGACCTGCTCGCGGGGCCATGGCGCGAAACCATCGCCGCCGCAACCATGTTGGGACAGTCCAAGACCGCCTACCAGGCCGAGATCGACGCACCGTGCGAGCTGGTCGACTTCTGGCGCTTCAATGTGCACTTCGCCCGGCAGATCCTGGCCGACCAGCCGATCTCGACCGCCGGCGTATGGAACAAGGTCGAGTACCGCCCGCTCGAGGGCTTCATCTACGCGATCACTCCGTTCAATTTCACCGCGATCGCGGGCAATCTGCCGACCGCACCGGCGCTGATGGGCAATACCGTGCTGTGGAAGCCCTCGCCCACCCAGGCGGTGGCCGCGTATTGGACGATGAAACTACTGGAGGCCGCCGGTCTGCCGCCCGGTGTCATCAATATGGTGCACGGCGCGGGTCCGAAGATCTCGGATGTGGCGCTGACCGATCCTCGATTGGCGGGCATCCATTTCACCGGATCGACCGGGACCTTCCAGCAGCTGTGGCGTTCGGTCGCGATGAATATCGGCGAGTACCACACCTATCCGCGGCTGGTCGGTGAGACCGGCGGCAAGGATTTCGTGCTGGCGCACAGCTCGGCGGACCCGGAGGTGCTGACGACGGCGCTGATCCGCGGCGCGTTCGACTATCAGGGACAGAAGTGTTCGGCCGCATCGCGCGCGTTCATTCCGAAGTCGGTGTGGGCGAAGATGGGCCGCGATCTCATCGATAAGGTCGCCACGCTGCGCTACGGCGATATCACCGACTTCGCCAATTTCGGTGGCGCGGTCATCGATCAGCGTGCGTTCGACCGCAATGCCGACGCCATCGCCCGCGCCAAGGCCACCTCGGGTCTCACCATCGCGGCGGGCGGACATACCGACGACACCGTCGGATATTTCGTCGACCCGACCGTCCTGCTCGGTGACGATCCCACCGACGAGGCGTTCAGCACCGAATACTTCGGCCCGATTCTGGCGATCCACGTCTACGACGACTCGCTCGGCGGATCCTTCGACACCGCGCTCGAACTGGTCGACCGGGGTTCGGCCTACGGCCTCACCGGGTCGATCATCGCCGACGACCGCACCGCCGTGGCCAAGGCGACCGAACATCTGCGCTTCACCGCGGGCAACTTCTACATCAACGACAAGCCCACCGGCGCGGTCGTCGGACAGCAGCCCTTCGGCGGATCCCGCGCATCGGGCACCAATGACAAGGCGGGCTCACCGCAGAACCTGTTGCGCTGGACCTCCGCTCGCACCATCAAGGAGACCTTCGTTCCGCCGACCGAGCACACCTACCCGCACCAGGCACTCGAGGAGAACTGATGGCCATCTCCGGTCTGCTCCGCCCCGCCATGCTCGCGGCCGCGCGATCGCCGCGGATGGAACGCACCGTTACCCGGATGTCGACTACCAAGAAGCTGGTGGATCGCTTCGTCGCGGGCGAATCCGAGCCGAACGCGGTCGCCGCCGTCGAGAGGCTGCTGAGCTCGGGTCGCTATATCACCGTCGACTATCTCGGCGAGGACACCACCGATATCGAGCAGGCGCGAAGTACGGTGTCGCACTACTTATCGCTGTTGTCGCTCCTTCGCGATGAGCAGCCCGGATCCGTTGGGCCGCTGGAGGTCTCGCTCAAACTCTCGGCGCTCGGGCAAGCCTTGCCCGAGGACGGTCACGCCATTGCCCGCGAGCATGCCCACCAGGTCTGTAGTGCCGCAGCGGATGCGGGCGTACTGGTCACCATCGACGCCGAGGACCACACCACCACCGATTCGACCCTGTCGATCGTGCGCGAGCTGCGCGCCGACTTTCCCTCGCTGGGTACGGTTCTGCAGGCCTACCTGCGGCGCACCGAGGGTGACTGCCGGGACTTCGCCGGCCCCGGTTCGCGAATTCGCCTGTGCAAGGGCGCATATCGCGAACCGGCCGCGGTGGCGTATCAGAGCCGCGCCGAGGTCGACCAGTCCTATCTGGACTGCCTGCGCGTGCTGATGAACGGCCAGGGCTACCCGATGGTCGCCACCCATGATCCGGCGCTCATCGAGGCCGCCAGGGTCTTCGCCACGGCGACCCAGCGCAAGTCCGACGATTTCGAATTCCAGATGCTCTACGGCATCCGCGACGCCGAACAGCGCCGCCTGGTCGACGAGCGGCACCAAGTCCGGGTCTACGTGCCCTATGGCGATCAGTGGTACGGCTATTTCATGCGCCGCCTGGCCGAACGTCCGGCAAACGTGGCGTTCTTCCTGCGCTCGCTGCGACCGGGCAGCCGACGCTGACGCTGCTCGGCGGTCTGGTCTGTTCATTCGGACAAGACCGCCGAACTTAATTCATCCAACTCGCCGATCACAGCGCGTGTGTGGTCCGATTAGCTGAGTGCTGCTCAGATTGTGATCTGCGTTACTGCATCGTCGGGTATCTCAGAGGACGAAAGGAAGACCCATGCCCCTCGCGGAGTTGCGCACCCAGATGTTGCGCCGCAAACCCCTCGGGCAGATCGAGGAGGACACCGAACCCGCCGACGAGCAGTTGAAGCGGTCGCTCGGCCTGTGGCAACTCACGGCAATCGGCGTCGGCGGCATCATCGGCGCGGGCATCTTCGCCCTGGCCGGTTCGGTCGCGCATTCCGTCACGGGCCCCTCGGTGCTCATCTCGTTCCTGATCGCCGGTGTCGCCAGCGCCTGTGCGGCACTGTGCTACGCCGAATTCGCCGGAATGGTCCCTAAGGCCGGATCGGCCTACACCTACGGCTGTGTCTCACTCGGTGAGATCGCGGGCTGGTTCATCGGGTGGGACCTGCTGCTGGAGTACGTCGCGGTCGCGGCGGTTGTCGCCATCGGCGTCTCCGGCTACTTCAAATTCCTACTCGGACAGGTGGATATCACGCTGCCCGACTGGATGATGGGCGCGCACGGCACCGGCGACGGCCGGGTCATCGACGTCTTCGCGGTGCTGTTCTGTTTGGGCACCGCATGGCTGCTGTCGCGCGGCATCAAGAGCGTCGGACGGTTCGAGACCGTCGCCGTCGGCATCAAGGTCGCACTCGTCGTGCTGATCATCGCGCTCGGTGTCTTCCACATCGACAGTTCCAACTACACGCCGTACTTCCCCTTCGGCGTTGGTGCGGTCTGGACCGGTGCGGCTACCGTCTTCTTCGCCGTCTTCGGCTATGACGCGATGAGCACCGCCGCCGAGGAATCGGTGGACGGCAAGAAGCATCTGCCCAAGGCCATCATCTATTCGCTGGCCATCGCGATGGTGCTGTACGTGCTGGCTACGCTGGTGCTGACCGGTATGCAGAAGTACACCGAAATCAGCCCGACCAGCGGATTCTCCACCGCCTTCGAATCGGTCGGCATGCCGGGCGTCGCGAATATCATCGCGATCGGCGCCATTGTCGGCATCGTCACCGTGGTGCTCACCTTCATGCTCGGCGTGACCCGCGTCTGGTTCGCGATGAGCCGCGACGGACTGCTGCCGGAGTGGTTCGCCAAGACGCATCCGGTCCGTAAGGTACCCACCCGGGTCACCTGGATCGTCGGCATCGGCGCCGCGCTGATGGCCGGACTGCTCGATATCACCGTGGTCGCCGAGCTGACCAATATCGGCATTCTGATGGCCTTCATCGTCGTCTCCGTCGCGGTGATGGTGCTGCGCCGGACTCGGCCCGACGAGCCGCGCGCGTTCAAACTGCCGTTCATGCCGGTGGTGCCGCTGGTGGGTATCGGGTTCTCGGTCTACCTGATCTGGTCGCTGCCGTGGGAGACCTGGCTGCGGTTCGCGGTGTGGCTGGTGATCGGCCTGGCCGTGTACTTCGGATACTCGCGGATGCACTCCAAGCTGGAGCAGGGCGGGGCGGACGTCACGCTGGCGAAGTAGGCGCGAATTCGGTTGGGCGGGTGGACGAATGGCCACCCGCCCAACCTGTGCATACAGCGGTATCGACCGATACTCCGACAGCATCGGTCGATACAGAAACGGTCTTGGACAGGCATCAGTCCAGAGCCATACCCTTCTGACACGTTCGAGCGGTGAGTGACCCACACCATACTTGCCCTCGCGCCACAGGAGGACACGATGTGCGAAAACGACAGTTCTGCGGGCACTTTCGACTACGTGAGCGAGATCGATGCCGCATGAACGATCACCGAATACTCATCACCGGCGCGGGCGGTGGTATCGGCACGCTGATGCGGCCCCGCCTGCGACGCCCGGATCGCGTACTGCGGCTATTGGATCTGATCGAACTCCCCGCGCCGACATCCGGCGAACGGGTCGAGATCGTCACCGGATCGCTCACCGACGCCGCGACGATGACCGCGGCCTGCCGAGATGTGGATGCGATCATCCATCTGGGTGGCATAAGCCGAGAAGACAGCTGGAACAACGTACTCGCCGCCAATATCGACGGCACGCAGACAGTGCTGGAGGCCGCGCGCCAAGCCGGCGTTTCGCGGGTCGTGCTCGCCTCGAGCAATCACGCCGTGGGTTTCCGCGGCGTCGGCGATGAGCTCATTCCCGGTGATGCCGCCGCGCGACCGGATACCTATTACGGCGTCAGCAAAGCCGCGGTCGAGGCGCTGGGCAGTCTCTATCACTCCCGCTTCGGCATGGACGTGATCTGTGTCCGGATCGGTTCGTGTTTCGAGCGCCCGCATGATGTGCGCGGACTGTCGATGTGGTTGTCCCCCAACGACTGTGCGCGACTGTTCGAAGCCTGCCTGGCCGCCGAACGTCCCGGCTATCGAGTGATCTGGGGCGTCTCCGCGAATACCCGCGCGGTCGTATCCCTGCGCGAGGCCGAGGAACTCGGCTATCGAAGCGAGGATGACGCCGAGCGGTTCGCCGCCGATCTGTCCGCCGTCGCCGATCCGGGTCCATGGCTCATCGGCGGTCCTTTTGTGGAAACGCCGCTCGGCAAACCGAATCCTCGCTGACTTTTGATTTTTGCTCCACCGCGAAAGAAGCGCAGCACCATGCAATTCAAGGCAACGACGGCCGCACCGAAATCGGCGCTCGCATCCAATGTCAAATTTCTCTATTTCTTCGGCGCCCTCGGCGGCATCCTCTTCGGCTACGACCTCGGAGTCATCTCCGGGGTGCTGTTGTTCATCAAGAAGTCCTGGCAGCTGACCTCGCTGACGCAGGGCGTGATCGGCGGCTGCTTGGCCGCCGGCGCGGTGATCGGCGCGGCCATCGCCGGACGGATCACCGACGATGAATACCTTTCCGGTATCGGTTGATGCTGAATTAGCGTTGGACGAGTATCACTACCGGGTCATAACCTGCGGACAGGGCAATCTACGGGCGAGGCGGAGTGGACGCCGCAACGCAGGAGGAAACGATGTCGATGCTGTCGCTGGAGCAGGTCCGCGGCTTCGTCACGGTGGCCGAGGAAGGAAATTTCCGCCGGGCGGCCGAGCGGCTGCGGATCACGCAGCCGCCGCTGAGCCGTCAGATCCAGAAACTCGAGCGCGATATCGGCGTGGAGCTCTTCGATCGCACCCAGCGACAGGTCCAGCTGACTCCGGCCGGGGAGGTCTTCCTGACCGAGGCGCGCCGCTTGCTCGCCCTGGCCACCGCGGCGCCCGGCACCGCCCGTCTCGTCGCGGCAGGCGGGGCGGGCACGGTGCGAATCGGCTTCACCGCCGCATCCGGTTTCGGTTTCCTCGGCCGGTTCCTGAACCACATCGAGGCGGGGCTGGACCGCGTCGAGGTGGTGCTGCGAGAGATGGTGAGTTCGGACCAATTCGAGAATCTGCGCAGCGGCAGCCTCGATCTCGCACTGGCCCGCCCACCCTTCGACCGCACCGAATTCGATTCGCGGATCGTGCATTCCGAGGGATTGATCCTGGCCGTGCCGGAAGGGCACGAACTCGTTGGCGAGGGTCCGCTGGCCATCGAGGAACTGGGCGGCGAGACGCTGCTGGTGTACGCACCCGGCCCGGCGCGCTATTTCGCGGACCTGGTCTCGGGCATCCTCGCCGCCGTGCCCTACACCGCCACCCATGAATTGACCCAGGTGCACACCATGCTCGCGCTGGTCGCCGCCGGCCGCGGCCTGGCGCTGGTGCCCGAAACCGCCACCCATCTGCATCCCGACGGCGTGCGGTTCCGGCCGCTCGATGGCGTCGAGGATCCCGTCGTCCTGCACGCGGTCTGGCGACGCGACTGCGCCAATCCGGCGCTGCACCGAGTGATCGAGCTACTCGACGCGCTGCCGCCGGCTTAAGGAAGGAACCACATGTCACATCTGTCTGCCGACGAGTTGGGCCCCGCGCTGGGTCAGGGGTTGTTGTCGTTCCCCGTCACACATTTCGACGCCGATCTGGCCTTCGACGAGGCCGCCTACCGCAAACACATCGCCTGGCTGGCCCAGTACGAGGTGGCGGGTCTGTTCGCCGCGGGCGGCACGGGTGAGGGCTTCTCGCTGACGCCGCCCGAGATCGACCAGGTGGTGCGGGCCGCGGTCGCCGAGACCGGCGGCCGGATCCCCGTCGTCGCACCGGCCACCGCCGGCACCGCATCGGCGATCGAACAGGCCCGCTCCGCCGAAGCCGCTGGGGCCGAAGGCATTCTGCTGTTGCCGCCCTATCTCACCGAGGCCGGCCCGGAGGGGCTGGTCGAACATGTCGCTGCCGTCTGCGCGGCGACCTCGCTCGGTGTCATCTTCTACAGCCGCGCCAACGCTACCTGCAATGACGTGACGTTGGCGCGGATGGCCGAACGCTGCCCGAACCTGGTGGGGTTCAAGGACGGTGTCGGCAATATCGAAACGATGACCCGGATCTACGCCCGGCTCGGTGACCGGCTCACCTACATCGGCGGGCTACCGACGGCGGAGACCTTCGCACTCCCCTATGCCGAAATGGGCGTTACCACTTACTCATCCGCGATTTTCAACTTCGCCCCGGAATTCGCGCTCGACTTCTACCGGGCGGTGCGGGCCCGCGACCGCGACGAGGTCTACCGGCGGCTGCGCGAATTCGTCATCCCCTACCTCGATATCCGCGATCGTGGGCCGGGCTACGCGGTATCGATCGTGAAGGCCGGGCTCGCCGCCATCGGTCGTCCGGCCGGCCCCGTGCGGCCACCACTGACCAATCTGACCGAGGCCGAACTCGCCGAACTGACCGCATTGGTGGTGACGATCGGATGATCATCCACAACGCCGCGACACTCGATCGCATTACCGACGTCACCATCTCGTCGGTCACCTTGCCGCTGCCCACCGGCATCAGCGACGCCAAGGTGCTCACCGGCCGACAAAAACCGATGACCGAAGTAGCCGTACTCTTCGCCGAGATCACCACCGCCGCCGGACTGCAAGGCATCGGCATCAGCTACTCCAAACGCGCAGGCGGACCCGGCCAATTCGCCCACGCCCGCGAACTCGCACCGGCCATGCTCGGCGAAGACCCCAGCGACATCGCCAAGATCTGGGACAAACTCATGTGGGCCGGAGCCTCCGTCGGCCGCAGCGGACTATCCGTACAAGCGATCGCCGCCTTCGACGTCGCACTGTGGGATCTGAAGGCCAAGCGCGCCGGACTGCCACTGGCCAAACTACTCGGCGCACACCGCGATTCGGTGCGCTGCTACAACACCTCCGGCGGCTTCCTGCACGCACCGATCGAGGAAGTACTCGACCGGGCGACGGCCTCGCTCGAACAGGGCATCGGCGGCATCAAAATCAAAGTGGGACATCCGGATAACGCCGTCGACCTCGCCCGGCTCACCGCAGTACGAGAAAAACTCGGCGACCGTGTGCCGGTGATGGTCGACGCCAACCAACAGTGGGACCGGGCAACCGCACGACGCATGTGCCGGGCCTTCGAGCCGTTCGGGCTGGTATGGATCGAAGAACCCTTGGACGCCTACGACTTCGAAGGCCACGCACAACTCACCGCCACCTTCGACACCCCGATCGCGACCGGCGAAATGCTCACCAGCGTCGCCGAACACACGCAACTCATCCGAGCCCGCGGCGCGGATATCGTGCAACCCGACGCACCGCGCGTCGGCGGTATCACCCAGTTCCTCAAGGTGATGGCACTGGCCGACAGCGAAAACCTCCAACTAGCACCACATTTCGCTATGGAGATACACGTCCACCTCGCCGCCGCCTATCCGCGCGAGCCATGGGTCGAGCACTTCGAATGGCTCGACCCACTGTTCAACGAACGACTCGAAATCGCCGACGGCCGCATGCACCTGTCCGCACGCCCCGGCCTCGGCGTAACCATCAGCGACCAAGCCCGCGCCTGGACCGTCGCCGAACATACCGTGCAGGCCTGAACCAAGGGAGATCTCGATGGATACCGCCCCTGACGAACTACAGCGAATCATCGCGGCAGCGACCGAAGCCGCGGCTCATCTCGCCGACACCACACCTACCGAGCGGGCGCAGTGGCTCACCCGCATCGCGGATGCCCTTGATGCCGCCGCCGACGAACTCGTACCGCTCGCCGCAGCCGAGACGCACCTGCCCGAAACACCCCGTCTGCGTGGGGAATTGACGCGCACCACCTTCCAGCTGCGCCTGTTCGCCGACGTGCTCGCCGATGGCGAATTCCTCGCCGCCACCGTGGATCACGCCGATCCGAGCTGGCCGATGGGTCCGCGACCGGATATCCGGCGCGGCCTCGTCCCGATCGGCCCGACGCTCGTGTTCGCCGCGAGCAACTTCCCGTTCGCATTCAGCGTCGCGGGCGGCGATACCGCGTCGGCACTGGCCGCCGGCTGTCCGGTTGTCCTCAAGGCTCATCCGGGCCACCCGCGACTCTCGGAGCGGACCGGCGAGATCATGCGCGAGGCGCTGATCGCGGCGGGTGCCCCCGCGGGCGCTTTCGCGGTCATCCACGGCGTCGAGGCGGGTATCAGCGCGCTGCGCCATCCGGATATCGCCGCCGCGTCGTTCACCGGGTCGCTGTCGGGCGGCCGGGCGCTGTTCGATATCGCCGCCGCACGGCCACGTCCGATCCCGTTCTACGGCGAACTCGGCAGCGTCAATCCGGTAGTGGTCATGCCCGGCGCGGTGCAGGCTCGCGGACAACAGATCGTCGAGGGGTTCGTCGGATCGTTCGCCCTCGGCGCGGGACAGTTCTGCACCAAACCCGGTGTGCTGCTGCTGCCTTCGGACCACGGGCTGACCGACGCACTGGCCACCGCTGTCGCTGCCGTGCCGGGACAACGCCTGCTCAACGATCACATCGGCAAAAGCTTCCGATCGCGAGTCACCACCCTGCGCGAATATCCCTCCGTCACCGCGATTTCGGCCCCGCCGATCGATGACGATCTGCTCGCACCGACCTTGCTGAGCGTGCGCGCCACCGACTTCCTGGCCGCAGGAGAAGCCTTGCAGGCCGAATGCTTCGGCCCGGCGGCACTGATCGTCGAATACGCGAATGCCATTGAGCTGCAACAGATCCTCGACCAGCTCGAACCCGGCCTCACCGCCACCGTCGTCGCGGAGGATGCCGATATCGACGCCGTCCGCCCACTGCTGCCCGCCCTCACCGCACTCGCCGGTCGGCTGCTGTGGAACGACTGGCCCACCGGCGTCACCGTCAGCTGGGCCCAACAGCACGGCGGCCCCTATCCGGCCACCACCGCACCGACCACGACCTCGGTCGGCACCGCCGCCATCACCCGGTTTCTGCGGCCGATCGCCTGGCAGGGCTTCCCGGACCGCCTGCTCCCACCCGCCCTGCGCGAGGCCAACCCATGGCGGCTGCCGCGCCGCGTCGACGGAAAGCGAGACTGACCATGTCACCCGTCATCACCGACGTCCGATTGACGCCGATCCTCATCGCCGACGCACCTCTGCTCAATGTCGGCGGCGTGCACCAGCCGTACACGCCGCGACTGATCGTCGAGATCGAAACCGACAGTGGCGCGCACGGTCTCGGCGAAACCTATGGCGACCGCGTCTACCTCGATCGCGCTGCCGACCTCGCCCCACAACTGATCGGCATGCCGGTAGCCTCGATCAACGCGATCCGCCTGCTCGGCACGAACACCGACGCCCAGTTGCTGATCGCCAATCCCATCGCGGGCGGACTGCGCGGCACACTCACCACCGATAAGGTCCGCCTCAGCGTGATCTCGGCCTTCGAAACCGCCGCGCTCGACGCCCACGGTCGCGAACTCGGTCTGCCGGTGCACGCGCTGCTCGGCGGCAAGGTCCGCGATCGCGTCGACTACTCCGGCTACCTGTTCTACAAGTGGGCCGAACATCCGGTTCCGGATGCTCCGAGCGACGAATGGGGCGAGGTCGTCGACCCGGATGGCGTGGTGCGCCTGGCCGAAAAGTTCGCCGCGTACGGCGGATTCCGCTCGTTCAAACTCAAGGGCGGCGCATTCCCACCCGATGAAGAGGTCGCCGCGATCGAGGCCCTGGCCAAGGCGTTCCCGGACCACCCGCTGCGCCTGGACCCCAACGGCGGCTGGTCGCTGCCCACCGCGACCGCTGTCGCCGAACAACTCTCGGGCGTCGTCGAATACCTCGAGGACCCGACCGCCCGCCTCGACGATATGGCCGAAGTGCATCACCGCACCGCAATGCCATTGGCCACCAATATGATCGTCACCGCCATCGAGGAGATCCGCCCCGCCTTCGATATCGATGCCGTCCAGGTCGTACTCTCCGACCACCACTTCTGGGGCGGCCTGTTCGCCACCCGCGACCTCGCCGCCGTCTGCCGTGCCTACGGCAAGGGCATCTCGATGCACTCGAATACCCACCTCGGTATCAGCCTCGCCGCCATGACCCAGGTCGCCGCCACCGTCGCCGACCTCGACTACGCCTGCGACACCCATTACCCCTGGCAATCCGAGGACGTCATCACCGAACCGTTCACCTTCCGCGACGGCGCGATCGAGGTCGGCGACCGCCCCGGCCTCGGCATCGAACTGGACCGCGATACCCTCGCTCACCTGCACGAACGATGGTTGGCGCGACCGGCTATGCGCGAGCGGGACGACGTCGCCGCCATGCGCCTGGTGAACCCGACCTACCAGGCACCGAACTCACCCAAATACTGAGTTCCGGAACAACCATATTCCGATACCTGGCGGGTAATCGATCCGACCACAGCAGCGGCGGCTCGATCAGATGATCGTCGGTCGACAGCAACTTCATCGATGGCTGTAAGGGCAAATTTCACCTCCCGACCGCCGGCATGGCCGGGTCGCGCGGCAACCCCAGCACTTGCTCGGCAATCGTATTGTGCTGGATCTCGGTATTCGCCCCGATCGTGGCGGCTCGCGTGCGCAGGAAGCCCGATACCCAGCGGCCACGCTGCACCGCGTGCGGATCTTGCCGGTCCAGGATGCCGTAGGCGCCGAGCAGATCGAGCGCGAACTCGTACAGATCCCTTTCGAAGGTAACGATGAACAACCGCGCGGTGGACGACGCCGGGCCGGGTTCGCCCCTGGCCATGATGTCGGCGATGGTCCGCATCCCGGTCAGCCGCATGATCCGGATCCGAATCTCGAAATCCGCAAGCCGATCGCGCACCAGCGGATCGGCCGTCACACCGCGCTCGCGCGCCAGCTCGATCAGCTCGTCGAGCACGTGCCGGTAGAGCACGGCCGGATTCATCGCTGCGGCCGCTCTCTCATGGCCCGGGCCGGTGCGTACCAGCGGCCAGCCACCGTTCTCCACGCCGATCCGGTTGGCCACCGGAACTCGCACATCGTCGAAGAGGATTTCGCAGAAATTCGCGTCGCCGGTCAGGTCGAACAGGGGCCGGACGGTCACTCCCGGAGCGTCGGCGTCGATCAGCAGGTAGCTGACGCCGTCCTGTCGTGATGCGGGCGGCCCGGTGCGGACGAGGGTGAAGATAATATCGGCGATCTCGGCCGCACTGCTCCACACCTTCTGACCGTTGACGATGTACTCGGCGCGCAGGTCGTCCGTGCCACCGCCCGCCCGCCGCGCCGTGGTGTGCAGCGCTGGCAAGTCCGATCCCACGTCCGGCTCGAAACAGCCCTGTGCCCAGACCGTGTCGCCGCGCAGCATCGGCCGCAGGAACCGCTCCTTCTGTTCGGCCGTGCCGTATTCGATGATCGTCGGGGCCGCGATGCCGAGCCCGGTGCCCAACGGCCCGGGCACCCGGGCACCCGCGTACTCCTCCTGATAGATGACCTGACGGACGAAGTTCAACCCCATCCCGCCGTACTCGCGGGGCCAGCCCGGTCCGGCGTATCCGGCGTCGAAAAGCATTGCCAGCCAAGCCTTCCGCCACACCAGCCGCGCCGCGGGGTCCTGCGGCCGCCGACCGGGATGACGGTCGGCCAGAAAGGTCCGCAGGCGAGCCCGGAACTGCTCGTCGGTATCGGCCGGATCGTCACGGCAGTCGAGCGGCGTCGTCGAGGTCACCTCAGTTCTCCTCAGTTCAGCGCGACTCCATGCGAATGACGCTGTCGCGCGCGCAAGCCGGGCGATCAGCAGCCGGCCGGTGCGCCGCCCTGAATCTTCAGCAGGCCGCAGTATGTCAGCGCGGCGACCTTCCACTGCCCGTCGATATTGACGGCTTTACCGTTCTGATTCGGCAGGGCCGGGCTGCCGTTGATCAGAATGCTGTAGGTGACCGTGGCATTCGCGGTGTCGTCGAGTTTCACATCGGCGACCGTTGCGGTGGAACCGGCCGCCATGGGGCTGCTCGCCTGCTGTGTGATCGCCGCGGCGAATGTCGAGCCGTTCTCGACAAGGGTGATCTTCTTGTCGGCGGGCGTATTACCGTCGAAGAAGGTAACGAAGGCGTCGGTAATTTCCTTGACCGCCGGATCGCTGGAATTGGTGGCCTGCGAAGAAGTCGCCTGCGCGGCGGCGGCGGTCGTCGCGGCAGCGGTGCTCTCGGCAGAGTTGTCGGTCGAATTGGAACAGCCGATAACGGTCGCTGCGGTAATTGCCACGGCCCCGGCGGTAGCGAGGATTCGGCGAATGATCAGTTGATTCATGGTGCGTCCTTGCACGGGATAGGTGATCCGTAGTTGATCGTGATCGCATTCGCCTCCACAGACGCGGAGACGAATGCATATCGCCATCACAGCTCCCCGGCGATCACCGCGTATCCGTTCTTCCGTTCAGTGGTAAGACGGTGCTCGAATTTTGTCGACGCCACCTGGACAGCCGCTCCTACCTAGCGAAACCTCACCGAGTAGAGCCCTCGGACTCGACATCATCGCCGACGATCGCTCCCGGTTTCCGGTGAGCGAGATGAACCGACGGACCACAAGTCGATCTTGTATCTTCCGCGAATCGACTTCGACCAGGGGCCACTCTTCCCAGGCCGATATTCGTCGCCGTGAACCCCTGATGGGTTCGGTCCCCTGTGGTCTGGAGGTCACTAATGTCTGTATTCACCCGCCGGTCCTTTCTCGGTGGTGTCGCCGGTGCCGGAATCGCGTTGGCGAGTTCGGGGACCGCCCTCGGCAGCAACGTCGCCGACCGAGTGCGCCGGATCGGTGTCGTCCGCGAGGACCATCGGGTGATCGTCAACGGGTCCGGATTCGGCGGTGGCATCACCGCGCTGCGTTTGGCGCGCGGACGCTTCGAATACGACGCGGCGAAAGACGACGCCATACTCCGCTGGCCGAAGGACGGCGACTCGGTGGCGCAGAACGGCACCATCGGCCCCTTGGTGCAAAAGATCGCCGGTCCCGCAAGCGTCCTCAACGACACGAACGCGACATACCCCTCGACCTGGCATCCGCTCGGCGGCGCCGCCATGGGATCGGTATGCGATCTGGAAGGCCGCGTGCACGGACAGCGGGGCCTGTACGTGCTCGACGGCGCACTGCTCCCGGGCAACTCCGCGGGCTGCAACCCGTCGATGACCATCGCGGCCGTCGCCGAACGCGCACTCGACCAACTCGTGGCCCACGACGTCGGTTCGATCATTTGACCAACCGTTTCTGACGTACTTAATATCAGCGGCGCTGATCAGCGCGATCCGAGCAGGTACTCGAAAGAACCGGCATGAACGAAGACGTGGCCGCATCGGTACGAGAGTTGTTGCCCGCGCTGGCAGAACGGGCGGCGCGGGTCGACGAGACCGGTGCGATATCGGAAAAAACGCTGACCGAATTGGTCGGCACCGGTATTTTCCGGCTGCTACAACCGATATCGCACGGCGGTCTGGAGACCGATCCAATGTCCTTCTACGATGTGGTGCGCGCGGTCGCCAGCGCCTGCGGCTCGACCGGATGGGTGACCTCGGTGCTCGGCTTGGGTCCCTGGCATGTGGCACTTTTCGACGAGCATGCCCAACACGATGTCTGGTCGGATAACCCGGACACATTGATCTGTTCGTCGTATGCGCCGGTCGGGCGATTCGTTCCGGTCGCCGGGGGCTATGAAGTCACCGGCCACTGGAGATTCGCCAGCGGATGCGCGCACGCGTCGTGGGCATTGCTCGGCGGCACCATCATGGCCGAGAACGGCCAGCCGGTGGACATTGTCACTGGGCTCGTCCCCCGTGCCGACTACCGGATAGCGAAAGTATGGGATGCGGCCGGGCTACGCGGCGCCGGCAGCGATGACCTGCATGTCGATCGGCTTTTCGTCCCGGATCATCGGACGCTGCCATTCTACGATGTCGCGCTGCGACGCAGTCCCGGCCAGCAGGCGCACCCGGGCGCGCTCTACCGGATGCCATACGGCGCGATGTTCAACTACACCCACACCACGCCCATGGTCGGGATGGCACAAGGTTGCCTGGACGTGTTTCTGGCGCGGATGAGAGACCGCGACCAGCTCAATTCCGGTAGCGGCGGTATCACCGCAGACCAACTGACCGCGGCGGCGCGAGCGAGCGCCGAAATCGACGCGGCCATCCTGCAGATGAGCAGAAGCCTTCGCGACCTTTACGACTGCGCTCGCGGGCAGCAGGAGGCTCCGATCGAGCTGCGGTTGCGGGCCCGTCGGGATCAGGCGTTGGGCGCGGAACGAGCACTGAATTCGATCGACCAGGTGTTCGCGGTGACCGGCGGAATGGTGCTGCGCCGCCGCAACCCGATCGAGCGGACTTGGCGCGATGCACACATCGCCGGCTTTCACGCGTCCAACGAGGCCGGTACGGCGCTGACGTCCTACGGTCGGGGGATGTTCGGTCTCTCCGTCGATGACATGCTGATCTGAGCCGGAATCTTCCGGAGTTACCACCAGCCGACCAGCCGGTCCATCAGCAGTGTGGCACTGGCCAGGTAGTCACCGTAGCCGCCCCGAAAGAACAGCAGCGGTGTCCGCACCGACTCGACGTTCAGATTGCCGACCCGGCCGACGACCAGGTAGTGATCGCCGATCTCGACGATCTGTTCGACGGTGCAGTCGACCCACGCCACGACACCGTCCAGCACGGGGTTGCCCAGCGACGACGGTGTCCATGTCACGCCGTCGAACCGGTCGCCTCCTCGGGTCGACATCCGGCGTGATAGTGGCTCCTGATTGCCCGCGAGCACGTTCGCACAGAATCGGCCCGTCTCCCGGATCATCGACAGGGTCGCGGAGGACCGGTCCGCCAGGAAAGACACCAGCGGTGGCTCGAGCGAAACCGAAGTAAAGGTTCCGACGATCATCCCTTGCGGACGCCGGTCGGCGGCCGTGGTGGTAATCGCAACCACACTCGTCGGAAAATGACCTAGGACGTCGCGGAAGCGCCTGGCATCCAACGCCACCGGTTCCGGAAGCGCACTCATCGGGGTCCCTCACCTTTCGGGTTCGCGGGCGAACAGGTGGCCGACCGCTACCTAGAGTTTGGGTCAGCGACCATCGGCACACGCCGCGCTTTCCACACACCGGAATCGACGCGTCCGCAGCGCCCCCGTCCTGCCTCCGGTCCGCGCGGCCCGGAACCCTCTCCCGCTCAGCGGAATCCGATCAGCCGCCTCGACACCGGAGCACCCACACTGCGGACGGCAGGAAACCGATGGCTGTCGACTCGCTCGGCGACGCCGTCAGACGGCGGATTCGGTACGGAACCTCAGAACCATGCGCCGCGTTCACCCAGCGCGACGATACGCCCGAGCGTCGCACCGAGCACCGGTGTTTGCGGCGTATCCCGCATGACAACAGGTTTCGCACGCGGGGGATGCTTGCACGCAGCGTCACCGATCAGCTTTTCCGATATCACGTGCGCGGTGTTGGCAACCAGCGGCGCCAGCCGATGGAGCACTGCTTGCGTGTCGCTGACCAGCGAGATACCGCCGATGGGCCCGTCCGGGCTGCGTACCGCCGCGCCGACGCACGCGATGCCAGGGAAGCACTCCCCGGACTCGAAGGCCAGACCACTGCGAGCGCGAATGCGGATCAGCTCCTGGTGCAGAGCCGGGAGAGCGCCGATACCGCGCGTGGTCCGCGTGGCGAGGACGCCCCGGTACAGATCGTCTATCTCTTCCGGAGACAACCACGCGAGCATGCTCTTTCCGACGGCCGTGTGCTGCGCGGGCACCCGTCCGCCGACCACCGACGGCACCTGGACCGCGGCCCTGCCACCGAACTTGTCCAGGTAGCAGACCTGCGTTCCGTCCAGCACCGCCAGATGCACGACCATTTCCGTGCGCACCGAGAGCGCGTGCAGCAGCGGGAAAGCCGCCGCACGCAACGCACTCTGCCCGACATCCTTGGCACCCAGCCCCAAAGCCCGCGGACCGAGGCCGTAGTCGCGACCATTGCGATCGAGCCAGCGCAGCCGCACCAGTTGTTCCAGAATGCGGTGTGTCGTCGAGCGCGGCAGATTGGTCCGGCCTGCGACCTCCTCCAGAGTGAGCCGCGTTTGCGGCGCGCCGAACGAATCCATGATCAGTGTCATCCGTTCCACCATCGACAGCGGCAGCTCATGCCGCTCACCGGCGGGGTTGTCGCTCAACACTGAGATCATGAGACCGCCTCCATCGTCGGAGTTTGAACTTCGGCGTGAGTGTAGCTAAAGAGAATCCTCAATTGGGCGGATATCGAAAAGTTTTATCGACATCCACCGCCCAGCTCGGCTAACTTCTAATCAGCGGTAGTGTCGTTAAAACGGATTTAAGTACACTTTTTGGTCGCGAGGAAGATGGAACAGAGAACCCACGACGCACCACCGGCCGCGCCCACTCGATCGACAGGAGCCGGACATGACATACGCACTCTCGTCCACCGAATCGACCTTCTCGGGGAAGTCTTTCCTGTCTGCCACGCTCGACAGCGCACACCGTTGTCCCGCCCGGTCCGACTACATAGAACTGCGATTCACGTCCTCGGCCGGCTCCTGGCAATGGTGCTTTCCCGAGCCGCCGCACGGGGCGGACGCCGAGCCGCGGGCCACCGAATCACTCGCGCTGACGTTCGGGCGCTACGGCGCACAGGCCCACCTCATTCGGGACGGCGCACTCGGGCCCGCGCTACCGAGCCCGGCGACGTTGCCGATGATCCTCGCCGGCACGCGGATTTTCGTCGAACGCCGACTGGTCATCCCCGGCTGGCCCACCGCAGGCAAGGGCCCGGCCGCGTAGATGAGCGGCACCCTCGTCGTCCAGCAGCCGGACGTGGTAGCCGGCGCTGGTCGAACGAGTCGGGACAGCATCTATAGGGTTACGGTGCGTCCGCGACCGGCAGGATCACTGCCGATGGGTGCCCGGGATCGTGGTACACGGTTTGTTCGGCGGCCAGCAGGGTGATCGCCGTAGCGTGCGACTCCCCGGTCCCAGGATTGCGGGCATAGCGGGGGAACGCGCCGCTCGAGACCTGCACTCGGATGCGGTGGCCGCGCTTGAACCGGTGCGCGGTCGGCCACAATCGCACTGTGGCACACCGTGTTTCGTCGGCGTCCGACAGACTGACGAGCCCGTCGCAGATATTGCGCGAGCGGCCGCGCGGGTCGACGTCGCAGAGCCGGACGAACACGTCGGCGTACCGGAGACTGGACCGGAACCAGATCTCGGCGCTCACTTCACCGATGATCTCGACATCGTGGTCGAGGATTTCGGTGGTGTAGACGAGTACATCGGCCCGCGCTTCGAGAACGCGGTTGTCCTTGCGGCCACCGCCGAAGGTGCCACGCACGCCCGCGACGGCCGGCGTCGGGTCGGCGGGATCGTATCGGTAGTGGTCGGGTTCCGACGCCGCCGCCGAGGCGATAGCCAGCCCGCCGCCGGCCTGCAAATGAAACCGTTGCGACGCATAGCCTTTCGGTGGCCATGAGTCGAAATCGCGCCACGCCTCCTCGCCCATGATGTACAGCCGTACCGGCTTGCGCTGTGGCGGCTGTTGTCCGCGGGCATGAGCGAGGCCGAATTCCAACGCCTCCAGCATTCCCACATTGTCCTGCCGGATGTGTGTCCACGGTCCGATCGTCAGCCGGGCGGGGCGTTGTTCGTCCTGCAGCGCCTGGAAGTCGCGCAGCTGGCCGGGCAGGAAGATGTCGTACCAGCCGCCGATCGAGCTGACCGGCACGGTGACATCGGCGACGCGGTGGCGGTGGTCCGCCTCGGCCCAATACGGGTCCTCACCATGGTGGGTGAGCACGTCCTGGATGTAGTCCGACCGGCGCCCCAAGGCGACGACGTCCGCCTTACCGAGCGGCAGGGCGTTCATCGCACGCCGGGTCTTGCGCATCTGCAACGGTTGGCGCAACACGGCGAACGGACGTCCTGTATCGCGGTCAGCACACCCCACTGAAATGGCGCCTCCAGCGAAAACCCTTCGGGGCGTATATGTTCCAGGCTCAGCGCCGACTCGGTCACCTGCGGGATCATGGCCTTGACCTGCGGCGGCAATTCGTCGGCCACCGCCCACTGCACGTATCCCAGATAGCTGACGCCGGACAGCACAATCGCTTCCCCGAACCAGGGCTGCCGCACGACCCAATCGATAGTGGCCAGACCATCGGCGCGTTCCTGCCGCAGCGGCGCGAAAGTGCCACCGGAACCGAACCCACCGCGCACACTCTGCAGCACCACTTGGTAGCCGCGCTCGGCCAGCGGCCGCGCCATCGACGTGCCGAAGATCCCGCGCCGCCCGTACGGGCTGCGTATCAGCGCGACCGGCAGGCCCTCACCTCCAGCCCGCGGCGCCCACCGGTCCGCCAGCAGCTCTACTCCGTCGGGCATCGGCACCGGCAGATCTCGCTGCACGACCACATCCCTGGTCACCGGCGGCGGCAATTCGAACTGGCGTTGGATGAGACGGCTGATCAGATTCATTGCTGTTCCTCGCCTTTGGTTGCCACGGCCGGCTGCGCTGCCCGATCCAGCAGGACCGACGTGACCCGCATCAGCCGGTCGGCGAACCGCTCCGGATCGAGCGGATCTTCGCCCTCGACCAACCAGGTGTTGATGAACGCCGCCGCCCCGCCGGTCAGATATGTGGCGAGGTCATCAACCGTGTTCTCGTCCAAGCGCGGCCCGTACAGCTCGCGAACGACGTGCCGGTTCACCGGCACGAGCAGGTCGGCGAGCCCTTTGTTCAGTGCGAACGCGGACGGGCTGGTCAACAGTGCCCGGTAGAACACTCGATGTACGGCGAAATGCCGGACCACCGCGAGAGTTCCATCGCGACCACGTACCAGCGTCCGCTGCGATAGCAGTTCACTGCGCACGAGATCCAACGCCGCCTCGAGCAGCAGCGAATCCCGATCACCGAACTGCTGATACAGAACCGGTCGGCTCACGTCCGCGGCCTCGGCGATATCGGTGACCGACACAGCCGCCGTCCCGCGTTCGGTCACCACCGCGATCGCGGCCCGTATCAACGCTGCCCGCGACCGCCGCACTCGCCGATCGGCCGCAGGCTCTGGGCTCGAGAAGTCCACACACCGATACTAAACAGCAGTATATTAGTTTACAAGTGTAAATCTTCCAGTCGATCCAGGCACTATCCGCTCAGGTTGGCGAGCAGGAAGTCCCGGGCGACGCTGGATGCTCGTTGGAACTGCTCCTCGTACACCGCGAAGTGGGTGCCCGGGATCAGGGCGAGTTGTTTGGGTTCCAGCGCCTCGGCGTAGCTCTGCAGCGCGATATCGGCGGGTGTCAGGGTGTCCTGATCGGCGATCACCATCAGCAGGGGTGTCGGGGACACGCGGCGCAGGAACGCTTCCGGGGCGTAGGACTGGAACTTGTCGACGCTGGAGAGGGTGACCTCGTTGCGCCAGGTCGGGATTTGCGGTCCGTTGGCCATCAACCAGTTGTAGACCTCGATACCGGGCATGGCGACGAGTTCGGTCGGATCATCGGAGGCCGCCTTGATCGTCTGATGTGGTTTGCCCGAGGCGCGGGCCTGGCGGTCGGCGGCGATCCCCGCATGGACAGCAGGCAACATGATGGAGGGCACCAAGCTGCGAAAGTTGGCCCAGCCGTTGGTCAGTGGCACCTGCGATACGACCGCGCGCACGCGCCGGTCGGTCGCCGCGACCACCAGGACATGGCCGCCCGCGAAACTGGTTCCCCAGATGCCGATGCGTTCCGGGTCGATACCGTCGAGGGTCTGCGCGAAGGTGATCGCATCGCGGTACCCCTCGATCTGCGCGAAAGGGTCGACCTCGAAACGTGGTTCACCATCGGAAGTCCCGAATCCGGGGTGGTCGTAGACAAGACAGGCCAAACCGGCCTTGCTGAACACTTCAGCGAACGGGGCAACCCATTCCTTGACGCCCGCGAAGCCGTGCGTCATCACCACCAGCGGGACGAGCCCCGACGCCTGCTCGGGCCGATACAGCCAACCCCGCAAGGTCACTGCGCCACTGGTGAATTCGACATCGACACGCATCGCACTTCCTCCCATTACATCCGTCTCGTAATCAAAGTACGGCGCGGGTGCTGTGCTGTCGAAGGCTCCTCGGCTCCCCGCGCTGGGGATCCACCGTCACCAGCCGAGACCACGTGGGTCGAGGCAGACTACGCCGAAGCCGAAGGCCACAGGCCTTGGTGCCGAAGTGGTAGCCGACCGCCGCGCTGTTGCCCTGCCCGGCGGCCGCACCGACCGAAGCCGGGACCCGCAGCACGCCGCAGATCGGCGCCGCGGTGCCCGTACTCGCCATCGCCGGGACATCCTCGCCGTGCTCCCGCGAACCCCGCCTGAGAAACGCCGAGAATATTGATGTCAGCGATAATGAACCCAGCGCCCGTACGCTGCGTATTGACTGCCGAATGGTCGTTTGACTAACTACCGTCGGGTGCTCGGATCAGCCCACGCGACGTGTGGGTCAAGAGGAGCGATAGAGATGGATCTGCGCGAGGTCGTAGCCTCCGGTGTGCTGGAGCAGCGGGAGCTGCTGAATCAGGGCGTCGTTTCGGCCCGTGAACTGGTCGAAGCGACCCTCGACGGTATCGAGCGGGCGAGCGAACTCAATGCGTTCACCCGCGTGCTGCGCGAACAGGCCATCGCCGAAGCCATCGAGCGAGATCAGCGACGCGGCGCGGGCGCGGCCCTCGGCCCGCTGCACGGCATCCCGATCGCGATCAAGGACGAAATCGACGTGGCAGGCGTCGTGACGACCTTCGGCACCCGAGCCAACGAAACCCCGGCGCCCGCCGATGCCGAGGTGGTCCGGCGGTTGCGGGCGGCCGGCGCCGTCATCGTCGGCAAGACCACCATGCCGGAGTTCGGGCAGTGGCCCTACACCGAGTCGAGCACCTACGGACTGACCCGCAATCCATGGGACCGAACCCGCTCGACCGGCGGCTCCAGCGGTGGTTCCGCCGCGGCGGTGGCGGCGGGACTGGTGCCGGTCGCGCTGGGCGGTGACGGCGGTGGCTCGATCCGGATTCCGTCCGCCTGCTGTGGCCTGTTCGGCCTGAAGCCCCAGCGCGGACGCGTACCGAACGCACCGCACGCACACCTGTGGTGGGCGCTCGGCGTCGTCGGCCCGCTCACCCGCAGCGTGCTCGATTCCGCGATCGTCTACGACGTGATCCGCGGCAACGCGCCCGTTGACCGCTTCCAGGCGCCCGATCCGGTGCTGTCATTCGAGGAGGCCGCACGCCGGACACCCACCGGCCTGCGCATCGGCTACAGCACGAAATCACCGACGCTGCTGGCCAAAGCGGATCCCGAGCATGTGCGCGCGGTGCGCGATACCGCCGAACTCCTCGCCCAACTGGGCCATACGGTCACCGAGATCGATCCGCACTACCCCGATTTCACGTTCGCCTTCTACCCGCAGTTCTACGGCGGCATCCGCGCCGAGATCCCGTTCGTCGATCACCCCGAACGCCTCGAACACCGCACCCGCCAGACCGTCGCTCTCGGCGCGTGGGCGCGCCAACCCGTCGTCGACTGGGCCATGCGTCGCGGAGAAGCCGTGGCGCGCAAGGCCGATCGCATCTTCGACCAGTGCGATCTGCTGCTGACCCCCACCATCGCGAGCCGACCGCCCCGGGTCGGTGTCCTCGACGGCGCGAACAGCGTCCGCGCGCAACTCGCCTCGATTCCGATGATCGCCTACACCGGACTGTGGAATGCGACCGGGCATCCAGCCGCAGCGCTGCCCGCGGGCATCTCGACCGACGGCCTCCCGCTCTCGGTGCAACTGGTCGGTCCGACCAACGGTGAGCCGACGATCCTGTCCGTCGCCGCACAACTCGAACAGGTCCGGCCGCACCCCCGCCCTGCCTAGTCAGAAAGCCCGTGGATGCGACGGCAACCTGCAATCGCGCCACGAAGGCGGGAAACTGACCTTCATCGAAGTCGAAGGCGGCACGCGGGTCGTCTGGACCACGACCGCCGAGGCCGCGCTGCCTTTCGCCGCCGACGCGGTCACCCGAGCGCTCGCCCCGGTGATCCTCTACTCCTTCGGGAAGGTGCTGGATGCCGCCGAATCCGCACTGGCCCAAGCGAATCGGTAGTCGGGTCGCCTGATCAACGGTCGCGCGCGCCGAGTGTCAGGAACGCCAGCCCGAGGGCCGTCACGGCCAGCCCACACCAGGACACCATCGGCAGCCGTTCCCCGATGACGACCACGCCGAGCACGGCCGCCACGGCGGGCTCGGCCAGCGTCAGCGTCGTCGCGACCTGGGCCGTCGTATGCCGCAGTCCGAAGCCGAAGAGCCGGTAGGCGACGAATGTGGTGAACACCGCGAGATGTAGCGCCACCACCATCCCGCGCCCGGTGTGCAACCAGGATGTGTTGGTGCACAACACAACCGGGAGCACGAGCAACCCGGCTATGCCGAACATCGTGCCCATCACCGCGTTCGACCCATGCCCGTGCGTGATGAGCCGGCCGCCGATAAGCGAATAGACGGCGTAGGTGAGTCCGCCGAAAGCGGCGAGCACAATGCCGAGCAGGTCCACGGATGCGGTGCCACCCGACAACTCGGGTCCGAGCACGAGCACCGCGCAGCCGAGCACGGCCGCGGCGGTCGCGCCGATCCAGCGCCCGGTCGGTCTACCCTGCCCGACCGCCCAAGCGAGCAGCCCGGCGAAAACCGGCGCGCTACCGAGTGCGATCACCGTAGCGACGGCCACCCCGGTCCGGGCGACGGCCGGATAGAAGGTCACTGGATACCCCGCCACCGCGAGCGCACCGACGGCAACCAGCCACCACTCATGGCGGGTACACACCAAACGCGCACCGCGCGTGGACAAGAACAACAACAGCCCGCCGAGCGCCAACCCGGCGGAGCCGACCGCCGCCGCGGGCGCACCGGCTGGAGCCAGTGAACTGGTGGTGCCGGTGGTCCCCCACAACACCGCCGCGAAGAGGATGGGGACAGGCCCGATGCACGGGGATTGCGCTCGGATACCCGAACGCCCAACCATCACAACAGATTTGAAATCAGCCACAGTCGTGAACTTCCGTCGTCGAATTCGAAAGGGATTCGAAACGGGCGCACGACATCACCCCGGGGCTGCCCACCGGGTCAGCCGGGACCGCGAATCAGAAATTCAGCAGGTGCGCCCGATCAGGCGCACGGCGGCGGCGTAACCGCATGCCAGTAGATGTCCACGCGACGATCCTAACGGCCCGCACGCGCCGGCGCTCGAGCGGGGTTCAGGTCCGCTGAACATAAGTTCCCGCATCGGGCCCACATCGAATGATCTTCGTTAGGGTTGGGTGCGTGAGGAAGAATGATTCACCGATCGGCGCACCAGCCGGTGCCGTACGAACTCCCCCGCGCCCAGCGGTGCAGCTGGACGATATCGACCGGATCCTGCTCGATCAGCTGGCGCGGGACGGGCGGATGACCAATAGCGCGCTCGCCGATGTGGCGGGGATCGCGCCCTCCACCTGCCTGGGCCGGGTGCGATCGTTGGTGGAGCGCGGCGTGATTCGGGGATTCCACGCCGATATCGACCCGGCCGCGCTCGGGCGCAATCTGCAGGCCATGATCGCGGTTCGGGTCCATTCCAACGCACGTCCGCACCTAGCCGAGTTCGGGGAACAATTGACCGAACTCGGCGAAGTGCTGAACGTGTACTTCATCGCGGGCGCCGACGACTATCTGATCCATGTCGCCACGGCCGATTCCGAGGGGCTGCGCGCCTTCGTGCTGGAGCATCTGAGCGCCCATCCCGCCGTCGCCTCGACCGAGACGATCCTCATCTTCGAGCACGTGCGCCCGAGAACCCGCCCGATGACGTGACCGCTGCGCGGGCCTCGGTGGCGAACCGGCGGTGCGCCGTGCGCCTGGTACAAGGTGCAGGACAACGCCTATCAGGGTAGGGTCGCCGTGCTCGGCCCGGCGCCGACCGAGGGCCGGGCCTGCATGAGGAGGACACGGTGAGTCAGCGAGGTTACCGCCGTGCCGGGGACCGTGCGGTGGTCCTCGGTGGCGGGATAGCGGGTCTGTTCGCGGCACGGATCCTGGCTGACCACTATGCGGCGGTTACCGTCTTCGAACGAGATCGGTTGACGGACGACGGAACCAACCGCCGGGGAGTTCCGCAGGCCCAACATTCGCACGGCTTGCTGATGCGCGCCGCGGACATCGCCGAGTCGCGATTTCCCGGCCTGATCGACGAGCTGGTCACCGACGGCGCGAAGACCGTCAGCGCATTCGACGATTTCCGAGCGATCTTCTTCGGAAACGTCCTCCATCGCGCTGCCCTGGGCAGAACTTCGATCGCCGCCAGTCGAACATTCCTGGAATCGCATGTGCGTGGCCGCGTATCCGCGCTGCCGAATGTGACGATATGTGACGACGCTGCCGTCGCCGGCCTGGTCGCATCCGATGCCGGCGTCGGCGGCGTTCGGGTGCTGCGCCGGGAGGCCAACGGAGAACCGGAGGCGATCCCGGCCGATCTGGTGGTCGACGCGATGGGCCGGGGTACCCGAGTCGGCGCCTGGCTCGAGTCGCTGGGGTACCCGCGACCACGCGAAGACCACGTTCCCGTCGATATCGGCTATGCCACTTGCCATTTCCGCCTGCCACTGGACGCCGTCGGCGGCGATCGGATCATCCTGGTCGGACCGATGCCGAGCCGGCCGCGCGGGTTCGGGTTCGCGGCACAGGAGGGGGATGTGTGGGTGCTGTCGGCGTTCGGCATCGGGAAGGACGATCACCCGCCGGCGAACCCCGGCGCGCTGCTGGAGTTCGCCGCGGAGTTCGCACCGGACGATGTCGCTACCGTGCTTCGCCGCGCAACTCCTATCGACGAAGTAGCGACCTACCGGTTCAAGACAGCAGTATGGCGCCGATACGAACGACTGGATCGTATTCCTGGCGGAATACTGTCGATCGGCGATGCGGTGTGTTGTTTCAATCCCATCTACGGCAGCGGAATGACCGTGGCGGCCATCGCCGCGGACCTGCTCGATGAGGTACTCCAGCAGGGCACCAAGGACCTGCCGCGCCGTTACTATCGCCGGGTGGGCCGCATGCTGCGCACCCCATGGTGGCTGACCAAGGTCAGCGACATCACGATGCCACCGGTTGCGGTCGGCTCACCGCGGGTGAAATCGCTCGCACATTCGGGCTTGAACACGGCGTTTCGGGCTGCGGCGGCCGACCCGGTGGCTGCGGCGACGTTTCTGGATGTGCTGAACATGACCAAGTCCCCGGTGCACATGCTGGAACCACGTGCTGCTGCCGCGATGGTCGGCCTGGGCCGTATTCGACAGCGCCGGTTGTCGCCGAATTCGGAGGGCGTCAGCTGAGACCGCGTATCAGGCGGCCAGCGTCTCGGCGGCGTAATTGTGTGCGGCCGCAACGGATTCCGACAGCAGCTGGCCGCGGTGCGTGCTCAAACCATTGGCCAGACCGGGATCCGCGGCGACCGCATCGCGCCAGCCCCGCTCGGCGAGCGAGATCGCGTACGGCAGTGTGGCATTGGTGAGCGCGACGGTCGAGGTGTAGGGCACCGCGCCGGGCATATTGGCGACGCAGTAGAAGACCGAATTGTGCACCCGGTAGGTCGGCTCGGCATGTGTGGTCGGCCGGGAATCCTCGAAGCAGCCACCCTGGTCGATCGCGATGTCCACCAGCACCGAACCCGGCTTCATCTGTGCGACAAGGTCATTGGAGACCAGCATGGGCGCCTTCGCACCGGGCACCAGCACCGCGCCGATCACCATATCGGCCTCCCGCACCAAGCTCTCCACCTCGAAACGGTTGGAGATGATGGTGCGCACCTGGCCGCGGTACTGCTCGTCCAGCGCACGCAGGCGCCCGATGTTCAGATCGAGCACGGTCACCTCCGCGTGCATGCCGACCGCGATGGCGATCGCATTGCTACCCGAGACACCACCACCGAGTACGACCACCTTGGCCGGACGCGCACCCGGCACCCCACCCATCAGCACGCCGCGCCCGCCACCGCTGCGCATCAGGTGGTAGGCACCGGCCTGCGGCGCCAGCCGTCCCGCGACCTCACTCATCGGTGCGAGCAGCGGCAGCGACCCGTCCCTACCGGTGACGGTCTCGTAGGCGATCGAGGTGATCCCCGAGTTCAGCAGCGCGTCCGTGCACTCCTTGGACGCGGCCAGATGCAGATAGGTGAACAGCAGCTGCCCTTCGCGCATCCGCGAATACTCCTCGGCCACCGGCTCTTTGACCTTGAGCACCATATCGGCGGTACCCCAGACCGCATCGGCGGTATCGAGCACCCGCGCCCCGACGGCCGCGTACGCCATATCCTCGAACGCCGACCCCTGACCGGCTCCGGACTCGATGTACACCTCGTGTCCGCGCGCGACCAGCTCGTGCGCGCCCGCGGGTGTACACGCCACCCGATACTCGTGGTTCTTGACCTCGCGGGGAATCCCGATCTTCATCAACACTCCTGTACGTCGATCCGGCAGGCAGGTGATCCGGTCGATCACTTCTGTTGAGACCGAGTATGAAGATCCTGCAAGATCGCGTCCATATCAGTGAAGATAGTTCTCAAAGTCATGTGGACACCATCATGATATTCAGAATTGAAGTTTCCGCGCCCCGTCGATCCGAAATATATTCGGGCTAGCGCTCGGGGATCTGAGTGAGGGCCCACTCGGCCCACTCCTGGTTCATCGCGTAGAAGCGTTTACCCCACTCCATCGCGATGCGGCCGTAGACGGACAGGTCGTTGTCCTCCCAGTCGATTGTGGCCTCGAGCCCGGCCAACTGGGCCTCGGCCTTCGCGGTGTCGGTTTCGACGCCGGACAGATATTCGCGGGCGTAGGCCTGCGGAACCACGCCGAGGAAGAAGACGCGCAGCAGCATTTCGTTACGCGCAACGCGTTTCGGTTTGGTCGTGGTGAGCCACTCCCGCATCTCCGCCAGGCCCGCATCGGTGATCGTGTACTCCTTGCGGCCGCGCGGGCCCTCATCCGATACCGCGATCGAACCCGCATCGGCGAGCTTGGTGAGTTCGGTATAGATCTGGCTCTGGGTCGCGGGCCAGACATTCGCCAGCGACACCTTGAAGCGTTGCAGCAGGTCATAGCCGCTGGCCGGACGATCGGCCAGCAATCCGAGCAGGGCATACCGGAGACTCATGCCATCATCTTACATTCCACTATTGACATGTCGAAAGCGCAGCCTCTAGCTTGGACATGTCAAAACTGGAATGTCGCTAGAGGAGTTCTCGAAAATGTCGTACCTGCGCGCCTTCGCCCCCTGGATCGTCTTCGCAGTGGTCCCGTCGCAGTACTGGCAGTGGGCGGCGCTGGCCGCCCTGGCCGTCTCGGTTGTCGGGATCGTCCACCAGGTCAGGGCGGGTCAGCCGGTGTCGGCCATGGCCATCGACCTGGGTTCCGGGATCTTCTTCGCGGCGCTGACCGTGCTCGCCTTCGTCGACCCGGACAGCGCACTGCACCCTTACACCCCGGCGCTCTCCTCGGGCATGCTCACCCTCATCGCCGTCGGGTCGCTGGCCGTGCGCATACCGTTCACGCTGCCGATCGCGAAACAGACCACGCCGAAGGAACTCTGGGACCACCCGGTCTTCATCCGCACCAGCTACGTCATCACCTCCGCGTGGACCGCGAGCTTCGCCATCGGCTGCGTCGCACTGACCCTGCTCGCGCACTCCTCCTCGGGCGTGCGCACCACCGTGCAGGTGCTCGCCTTCGTGCTCCCGGTGCTCTTCACGATCCGCTACGTCGCCTACATCCAGGGCAAGGCGAACTCGCTCAACGAACCCGCCGCCTGAAAACCTTTCCCCGAGACCAGATCGGCACCCATCATGACCACTTCAGTTCCACACCTGACCGGCAACTACGCCCCCGTCACCGAAGAGTCGACCGCCTACGAATTGCCGGTCACCGGAACGATTCCCCCCGAATTGACCGGCTGGTACCTGCGCAACGGCCCGAATCCGCACGCCGCCGCCTCCGCGCACTGGTTCCTCGGCGACGGTATGGTGCACGGCGTCCGGCTTGAGCAGGGCCGCGCGGTCTCCTACCGCAACCGCTGGGTCCGCACTTCCACCTTCACCGACGGCGCGCGCGTCCAGGATGCCGAGGGCAATCGAGACCTCACGGCCGGAGTCGCCAACACCCACGTCATCCGGCACGCCGGACGCACCATGGCGCTGGTCGAATCCTCCTATCCGTACGAATTGACCTGCGAGCTGGATACAGTCGGCCCCTACGACTTCGACGGCAAGCTGCGGACCGCGATGACCGCGCATCCGAAGACCTGCCCGACCACCGGCGAACTGCACTTCTTCGGCTACGACGTGCGCGCACCCTATCTGACCTACCACCGCGCCGACGCCGCAGGTACGCTGCTGATCAGCCGTCCCATCGATGTACCGGCGCCGACCATGCACCACGACTTCAACCTCACCGCCGAGCACGTCGTATTCATGGACCTGCCAGTGGTTTTCGATCTGGAGACCGCGAAATCCGGTGGCGGCATGCCCTATCGGTGGCGTGACGGTTACCAGGCCCGGCTCGGCGTACTGCGCCGCGACGACCCGCACGGCGCGGTGCGATGGTTCCCGATTGATCCCTGCTACGTCTTCCACACGCTCAACGCCCACGACGAACCGGGCCGGATCGTGCTGCATGTGATGCGCTATCCCAGTATGTGGCGCCAGGATTCACACACCTACGAACATGCCAGCCTCTGGCGCTGGACCATCGATCTCACTACCGGCACCGTCACCGAGGAGCAGCTCGACGACCGCGACGCCGAGTTCCCCCGCATCGACGACCGGCTCGCGGGTCTCGATACCCGGTTCGGCCACGCCTCCGTCTCCGGCGACAACGGCGCACTGATCCGCTACGACCTGCACACCGGGGCCAGCACCACCCACGAATTCGGCTCCGGTCGCATCCCCGCCGAGGCCGCCTTCGCACCCGCGAATCAGCACCCCGGCGGCGAGGGCTACCTGATGACCTACGTCTACAACGCCGACACCGACCGCAGCGACCTCGTCATTCTGGCCGCGACCGACCTGGCCGCCGCACCGGTCGCCACCATCCACCTACCCACCCGCGTGCCCTACGGCTTCCACGGAAACTGGCTCGCCGACTAGTTTTCAGCCGTTGACCGCGAGCACGAGTTTGCCGGTCGAGGTGCGGCTGCCCATCAACCGGTGTGCCTCGGCGACTTCGGCCAGCGGGAACTCCGCAGTGATCGGCAGTTCCACCTGGCCGGTCGTGACCAAGCGGAAGGCGCGGCCGGCGATCTCTCGCAACACCTTCGGCGCATCCGCGGTGAGTCCGAGGATCGAGAAACCGGAGATCGAGAGTCCGCTGGGGTAGAGCTCGGGCTGGCCGATCTGCCAGCCCGGCTCACCGCTGGCGTTGCCGTAGGAGATCAGCCTGCCGAACAGCGCCAGGCACTCCAGACCGCGCCGCAACGTCTGGCCGCCGACCGGATCGAGCACGATATCGACGCCGCGGCCACCGGTCGCCTCCTGAACATCGGCGGCGAAGGTCTCGGCCAGGAAGGCATCGTCGTAACCGAGCTTGCGCGCGTACTCGGCCTTGGCCTCGCTGGAGACCACGCCGTACACCGCGCCCGCGCCCGCGAGCTTGGCCACCTGCCCCACCACGGTGCCCACCCCGCCCGCCGCGGCCTGCACCAGGACCGTCTCCCCCGGCTGCAGCTTGCCGACGGTGTTCACCAGGGCATAGGCGGTCGGCAGCACGGTGGGAAGTGTTGCGGCGGTACGCAAGTCGACACCATCGGGCACCGGGAACACGGTCGCGGCCGCGACCACCGCGACCTCCGCGTAGGCGCCGCCCTCGGTGATCGCCGCCACCGACTGCCCCACCGTGAGCCCATCCACACCCGCGCCGAGCGCGCGCACCCGCCCCGAGAGTTCGAGTCCAGGCACGAACGGCAGCTCCGTCACCCGATATCCCGCCGAACGCGCCTGCAGGTCGGCGAAATTCACGCCGACGTAGGCGACATCGATCGCGACCTCGCCCGGCCCCGGCTCCGGCGCATCGAGTTCCACCGCACGCAACACATCAGGTCCACCCAGTTCACTGATCTGAATCGCCCGCATAACCCCAACTCCACTCGGCACCCTGTCGAGACAGTTGTAGCAGGAAAGCAGGCTACCGGCAGTCCACCACGAGCGCCGTGGTGTTATCGGTGCTGCCGGACCGCAATGCGGTGTCCACCAACGTATCCGCGGTACTCCCAGCGGTCTGGTCGCTGGCGAGGATGGTCTTGATCGCGACCATATCGAGCCGCTTGTGCACGCCGTCGGTACTCAACAGCAGCCTGCCCCGGCTGGATCCGGTGGCGGCGCGCCCGATGGCAGCCGGGTCCGCGGTGCGCGTCGAGGTGGTGACCAGGTGGTCCATCCGGCCGGCGGGACGAATTCCCTTGGCGCGCATGAATTCCGCGACGGTGTGGTCGGTCGTGATCTGATGCAGCACCCGGCCGTTCCAGCGGTAGGCGCGACAGTCGCCGACCCACGCGATATCACACGGCCCGTCGGGCTGATCGGCGGCGGGCAGCACCGCGATGACGAGCACACAGTCGGCGCTCTGCTCCGGAAACTGGCGCAGCAATTCCTGCTGGGCCGCGACGACACCCGCGTGTGCACCGGCCTGGGCACCCGTCCGCGCGGCGACCGAGGCGGCGGTCCGTGCCGCCCTGGCCGCGAGCAGGTTGTCGCCGACGCCGTCGGCGACAACGAACGCGGTGCGCCCGACAGCCGGGTCGGTGTAGGTGGCGAACGCGTCGGCGTTCAGCGAGCGGCGTCCGCGCCTGCTCACCGCACCGGGCGTGATCGTCCCGGGCCGCGCCGACTCGGGACGGACGATAGCGATCGAAGCGGTTGTATGCACGGCCTGACCTCCTTGGGCCGGACCTGGCCCCATGCTGCCGATCAGCACAACTCTGTCTCTCCAGTGAACCGCGATAACCCGTGTACCGTGCCAAAATTACCCGTGGGATTCCTGTGAATCCGTACCGGCCCGAAATACGATGACGCGGTGGACATCGATGACGGCCCGGATCCGTTACTGGCGAACCGGGGCAACTGGGACGTGCGCGCACCGATCCACGCGGCCAGCCGGTTCTATCGCGATCGCGACTCGTCGTATTGGTTCGCCCCTTTCGAGTGGGACATCCTCGGGGACGTGCGCGACCGCGACGTACTGCACCTGCAATGCCATCTCGGCACCGAGACAATCGAATTCGCCGAGCGCGGAGCCACCGCCGTCGGTCTCGACTTCTCGCCCGCATCGATAGCACACGCCCGCGAAATCGCTTCGGATACTGTCGAATACGTCTGCGCCGATGTCTACGACGCGCCGAATGCGGTGGGGCACCGGCACTTCGACATCGTCTACACCGGCAAGGGCGCGCTCTGCTACCTGCCCGACCTGCCCCGGTGGGCGAATATCCTCGCCGAACTGCTGCGCCCGGGCGGTCTGGTCTACATTGTCGAATTCCACCCGCTACTGCACTCCCTCGGGCCGACCCCGCCCGCCGGCGTCGATCCCGATTCGCTTGTCCTGCACGATGATTACCTCGAAGGCCGGGGCGCGCAACGCCGCGACAGCGACCACACCTACACCGACGGACCGGCACTGACCACCGACACCACGGTCTACGAATGGCGCCACGGCCTCGGCGAGGTGATCAATGCGTTGATCGGGGCCGGCCTGCACATCACCGATCTCACCGAAACCGAGATGTTGCCATGGCCCCGCTGGTCGCACATGATCCCGACCGACAACGGCTGGTTCCGCCTGCCGCCAACGGACCCCATCCTGCCGTTGCTGTACGGATTGGCGGCCACCAAACCGGATTAGTCGGACCGTATCCGGCAACTTTGCTCCGCGATAGCCACTGCCCTATCTAAACTGCGACGATCCACTCCGAGGGAGCGTCGCGTGTCCACTACCGTTCAGGTCCTGTTCGTTGTCGTCGCCGTGCTCGTCGGCATCGTCGTCGCGGTGATATCCGGAATTCTGTCCAAGGTCAGCGGCTCGCCCGCGGGCATCGTGATCCGCGACGGCGGCGTCGCGTTCGCGGGTACGGCCGGCCTGACCCTGCTATTACTCAAGGCCATCGGGGTGCTCTGATCGCCCCGAGGCCTGTACCCGGATCGGCGACCGCTGAGCGCCGATCGAAAAGTCGATCCCGCGCGATATCGAGCGTGCGATACCGGCATGCCCCAGATGCCGACGTTGCTCGGCGCGGCATCGAGGGCGAATGCTTTCCCGGATTCTCCACCCGCCAGGATCGCCTGATGACCGCTCACACCAGATATAGGGGTGGCCGCATATTGCCAGGCCGCTCGCGTCTGAGCCGGTCACGTAGCGCGTCTCCAGCGTCTGCACCAATCGCGCCGGTCAACTCGATGACACGGCGGATCGTCAGGGCGTTGACGCCACGCAGTGACGAGGCGTGCGCATAACGGTCGATGTCGCCAATCGAGTCGACGGTTGATATCCGCTGTTCTCGGTGTGCGGACAGTCGATTACGTTCGGTGTCGATATCGCTGTAGCCCCGGCGGTCTCGGATGCGCTGCTCAACTTGCTCCAGTGAGATGGTGTCGAACAAGTCGGCCGCGAGGGAATGCGCAGCTACGCCGGAGGCGTCGACCTCGTACACCATCGTGGCGTCATCGGTGATGTCGATGAGCGCATCACGCTGGGTCTCGACCTTGCCGCGCCACCCCTGGGCGGCGACGCAAATAAGGCCGTTGGCCTCGGACGGGTGCCAGTTCCACACCTCGGCGACCATCGACACATCAGCGGCGCCGAGTTCGGCGACCGCCGTCGAGCCCTGACGGCGTAGCAGCGTGCGCAGCTCAGGCGGCGTCAACTCGCCGTCGAGCCCAACCCCGGCGATGAGCAGGTGCAACGGCAGTTGCGACTGTATGGCGGCAGCCAACGTGAGCGAGTCGGCCAACGGACTGCGCAGGCCGGCCTCGTGTCCTTCAGCCAGGATGTCGCCACCGACATCAACGAGGATCAGCGCATCCACACCGAAGACTTGGGATGCGGCGCGGAACTGGGCTGCGAGTCCGATCGCGCCACCGGCCGGGTCCATGAGCAGTAGCGGGCGCCCCAGGTACGGTACGACCGGAGGCAGTGTCGACCAGCCGGGGCCGCGCAGCCGCGCCGACGCGGTCACCTCAGCGATCAGTTCGTGATGTCCGGTCAGACCGTCGAAGTCGCCGCGACCACGCGGCCCAGGGGTCGGATCAACGATCAGCCGGTCCCAGGAATAGCTCATGATGGCCACGACGTCGAACCGGTGCCGAAGCTTCGCCGCGAGCACCGACGCGGTAACGACGTCGCCACCTCCCCCTGCGGCGATCGCGATAGCTTTGCTGGTCATTGCGTGGCCGATAGTACTCTGTCCAGTGACATAGGACACCCGGAGGAACAGTTGCCCGAAATCGAAGAGGTACTGCCGAAGTATCTACAAATCGCCGGGTATCTCCGAGATCAGATCGTGCGCGGCGACCTTCCTCCTGGTGGCGAGGTCCCATCAGTACGTGAGCTCGCCGCGGAGTGGCATGTTGCCCGGCCGACGGCCAGCAAGGCTCTCGACGCACTGCGGCAGCAAGGCCTTGTCGAATCGCGCCGCGGAAGCGGCACCTACGTGCGTGCGCCCCAGGCCGCACCCCGAGCACGGGAGCGGTTCGAACGTGCAGCTGCGCTGGGCACCATGTATTCCGACTCGGAGTCGGTCCGGTTCCCGTTCGTAGGCATCATCGATGCGCCCGCGCATGTGGCGGCAGCGCTCGGTCTTGCCTCGGGTTCCGCAGTTATTCAGCGCCAGCGGGTGATCGACGGCAATAGCGGACCCGTCGAGCTATCGACATCGTGGTTCACCGCTTCACTCGCCGAAGCAGCACCGCGCCTCATGGTGGCTGAGCGACTGCATGGTGGGACCGTTCGATACCTCGCTGATGTGCTAGGCATCCGATCGGCATATGCCCGCGACCAGGTATGCGCTCGTGATGCGAGCGCGGAGGAACGTCAGGCACTCGGACTGCGCGAGCACGCGCCAGCGTTGGTCTACTGGCTGACGGCCTACGACTCTGATGATCGCCCGCTCCAGTTCGACGAAGCGGTGTACCCGCCGGAACATTGGGCGTTCCGGCAGGAGTATCCGATAATTTTCTAGACATCGCGTGCTCTGCGTAGAGTTTTTATCGCTTCGACAACTGTCCTATGACACTTACAGATGGATGTGTCATAGTTCACCTAGGCCTCGCCGCCGGGTGACCCTCATCCTCGGCGGTGGGTGCCACCAACCACAGGAACACACGCTGAGGGATGCCGCCTATGCCCGTAGGAACCATTGCCCTGATTGTCACGGCCGCCGCGATACTCGCCCTCTGGGGCGGCATCCGATACGGCCTGCCCTATCTGATCGACCGCGACGACGCCCTTCCGGACAGCCCGGTGTCGAGCGTCGACATCCTCGATCGCACTGCCGCCGAAGACGCCCTGAGAACCGATTCGTGGCAGCCCGAGCCGTCGCATCGAGCACCGTCCGCGCCATACACTCCGGAGCAGGCGCGCACCGAAATGCAACGGCACTGCGAATGCGGCACCGACCTGTGCGCCACCAAGTACCAGGCGTACCGGACCCTGGTCGACGCCGGGCACGCTATTCCCGACGCGAGGGCTGAGCGATGACCGCCGCAGAACTGCCAAAACGATCCGCATTCGTCGGACCGCCGCGCTCGGTCCACTGCGATGTGCCGACCGAACTGATGCAGCGCTACCTAGAAGCCCTCCACGCATACGAGTGGACAAATACAGAACGGCCCGGTGGCGGGGTGCCATGTCCTCCGCCACCGGGGGCAATGAAGCAGCCGGAGGGGAAGCGATGAAACGAAACCCGTTGTATACCACCGCGATACCAGGGAAGGTCGCGGTGTGGCAGTTCGTCGACCGCGCCGCCCGCATACTGCGCGTGCAGCTCACCGGCGAGGCATTCATCGCCTACCGCCTGCCATCGCGCACCAAACTGCCCAACGCGCAGCCCGGAACGATCATGTTCGAGGGATACCCGGATCTCGCCGACGCCCGAGAGCTGCTTTCCGAGCATGGCGACTTGTGGGACGCGGTACGTGAAGACTTCTGGACAGCCCTACTCAACATGGCAGATCTCCCGTCATCCGGGATCGGCGGGTAGCCGATGTCCGAATTGCATTCCGCGCGAACGGATGCCGCTCCGCCGGTGCGGGCGCTGCTCGTGGACTTCCATATGGATACTCGCCAGAAACTCGACCGCGCCCCTGCCGATAGTCGGCCGATGTTTCAGGGCGCAGAAGGCGTGCTGACGCCGGTTGACGAGGACGGATGGGTCTCCGACTCGGACGCCGACCTGGACAAAGCCGACGCACTCACGATCACGCCTATCAGCGTGGTCGACACCGAAGCAAACTGATCGCGTCATCAGAGCACTGAGCGGTATCGGCTGCTCAGGCATGAAAGAATGGGGGCAATCTCTTGCATTACAACATTTCTCGGCTGTCCGTCATCGTCGCCGCGCTCGGCGCGCTGCTGATCTCCGGCACAAGCGGCAGCGTCGCGAACGCCAGTCCCGGCGGGCCATTGGTCACAGAGGCGAAGAAGCAACTTTGTGATAACGGGTTCACCTTCTCCAAGCCAACGATCGTACGACCCGAGGTCCACAGCGATGGATGGGCCAAGTGTGATCCGCCTCCTGATGGCGGCGACCCCGCGCTGACCCACGACTACTACCTGAGTTTGCAGCGACGCAACACCTCGGGTCAGTGGGAGTTTGTTGGTCAGCATGTACGGACCCGCCTCATTCCGTGGTCGCGGCAGACCTATGCCGCGACCGCTCCATGTGTGCCCGGATTCTGGCGGATGTATTCCCAGGTGAACGGTACGATCCAGGGCAGGGCATACGGTCCGATCGAGACCATCTCCCAGGAACGGGTTGTCGCAGCCAACGAATGTGGATAGGGGACGACATGGCATTGCCGAACGGGCGACGTTACGCGGATTATGACGGCCCGATCACTGTGCGCGATCGGGTGATCGGTGTAGCGCGAGCGTTGACGCGCCCTCAGCCCCGGCGTCGGCTGCACCCACAAGACACGGGTGAGGGCTACATGCTGAATCATGAGATGGGTTGGTGGACAGTGCGGCCGGTTACCGGCGCGGGTGCGCGGCGCTGGATCAGCAAGCCAAAGTATGCGACTCGGGCCATCGCTCGGGACGACCGCGAGGCGGCGCTTACTTGGATGGGCCAGTTACTCGGCCTGTACTGATCCGGGACCATTAGATCGGCGCGCACACCCCTGTAGGAACGACAAACTCGCTCGCCAATCGGCGGGGCGAGTTTGTGTTTCGGGTCGAACGGCCTGCAGGTCGTATGCATCGATCGAGTCGATAGCCGTCGGCGTTGACGAGGCCCACCCCTGGCTCAGGTGCCCGCTGAGCGCCGATCGAAGAGACGATCGCGCTCGGCATCGTGCTGGTGCTGCTGCTCGGTGAGATCGATTTGTCGGCCGGATCGGTCAGCGGGCTGACGGCCGTGGTGATGACGCAGTTGTATGTGCACCACGGTTGGAATCCGGTATTCGCGGTGCTCGCCGCGCTGGCCGTCGGCGCGGCGATCGGGCTGCTGCACGGGGTGATGCGGACGAAGCTGAGCATGCCGTCGTTCGTGGTGACGCTGGCGGGATTGATCGGCTGGCAGGGGCTGATGCTGTATCTGCTCGGCAAGGAGGGCACGGTCAATCTGCCGTTCGATCGGGGGATCGCGAAGGTCAGCGATACCTGGTTGCCGCCGTGGCTGGCGTGGCTGCTGGTGGTGTTGCTCGCCGGTGGGCATCTGCTCGCGAGTCTGTTCACCCGTCGGCAACGGGTCCGTGCCGAGTTGTCGGTGTCGGCTCCGGGGTGGATCGCGGTGCGCTCCGGCGCATTGGCCCTGCTCCTCGCGGGCAGCGTGCTGGTGTTGAACTCGGATCGCGGTGTGCCGCTGACCCTGGTGATCTTCGGCGGGCTCGTCTCGGCCGTCGATCTGGTGTTGCGGCGCACTGTCTTCGGCCGGCGCGTATACGCCGTGGGCGGTAATGCCGAGGCGGCGCGGCGTGCCGGTATCAATGTGACATGGGTGCGGATCGCCGCGTTCGTCGGATGTTCCGCGCTCGCGACGGTCGGCGGGATTCTCGCGGCGTCCCGGCTGGTCGCGGTCAACCAGAGTTCGGGCGGCAGCGACATTCTGCTCAATGCCATCGCGGCGGCGGTCATCGGCGGCACCAGCTTGTTCGGCGGACGCGGCCGAGCCTATGCGGCGCTACTGGGAATCCTTGTCATCCAATCGATTACGAACGGCATGCTGTTGTTGAATGTCGACTCATCGGTGCGCTTCATGGTCACCGGAACAGTGCTGGCCGTATCGGTCGCCATCGATTCGGTGGCTCGGCGCGGAGCCGAAGGGGCCCGCTGACCTCACCCGCCGAACACGAGGCAGGCGAAGCCCGCATGCACGCCCGTGCCGACTCGGACGTCAACGGTCGCGATCGGCGTGACGTCGGGGGCCTGTACGGCGCTGAGCGTATGCGGGCCCGTCGTCTTCGGGAACCAGGCGAACAGGGCGATGCCGCCCAACGGCCGGACCACCCCGAGCAATACGCCGTTGTCGTAGAAGGAAACCGGATCGACCGCGTTGTTGACGTAGGCCTCGGCGGTGTAGGCACAGTCGGTGCCGTAGTTGGTCGCCAAGCCGTAGTTGGAATCCGGCATCACCCCCATCCGCGTTACCGCGGCGGTCGCGGTCGGCGCCGTAGCCGTCAGGGCGGCGGTCGCGGCGGCGAGCATGGTTGCGACGCCGCAGAAGGTTACGCCGTGGGGCGTGATCTTCCTGAAGCTCATGTTTCGGTCCTCATCGTGCGGTGCCGGGTCCGAGTTACCAGCGGGATCCATCGATCCTCACCCCGGCCAGTCGCGCACGTCCGCAAATCGGCCAGCGTTTCGCCATTATGTACCGCCCGGTTGGTTCCATGCGGCGATATCACTCGGGGCAAGCGCCTATCGCGTCCAAATTGAAACGTGTTCTAACGTGAGGGTATGGACGTGACTTACGAAGGCACCAAACGGGAGCTCGCCACCGACCAGGGCGTGCTGCGCTATCACGAGGCGGGCGACGGGCCGCCGCTGCTGCTGTTGCACGGATCCGGGATCGGCGTCAACGGGTGGCGCAACTTTCGCGGGAACCTCGCGGTCTTCGCCGAACACTTCCACTGCTACATCCTGGAATTTCCGGGCTTCGGCGTGAGCGATCCGGTGGACGGGCATCCCGTACTCACCGCGGGTGCGGCGGTGCTGCGGTTCATGGACGCGCTCGGCATCGAATCGGCTGGCATGGTCGGCAATTCGATGGGCGGTGTGGTCGCCGCCAATCTGGCGATCCAGCATCCGCAGCGGGTCGCCAAACTGGTCACCATCGGCGGGATCGGGCCGAATATCTTCAGCTCCAGCCCGAGCGAAGGGATTCGGCTGCTGCAGGAATTCGCCGACAAGCCCGATCGGGACAAGCTGCTGCGCTGGCTGCGCGCCATGGTCTACGACCCAGCGGTGATCACCGACGAACTGATCGAGGAACGGTGGGCGGCGGCGCAGCATCCGGACACCCAGCAGACCGCCGCGATGATGTACGGCTCGACGGCCTGGGCCATGCAGCAGAAATTCCTGGCGAACTCGAATACGCCGCCATACTGGTCGATGCTGCACAAGGTGCGGTGTCCGACGCTGCTTACCTGGGGTCGCGACGACCGGGTCAGCCCGCCGGATATGGCGCTCGTGCCGATGCGCCTGATCCCCAATGCGGAACTGCACGTGTTCCCGAACAGCGGACACTGGGTCATGATCGAGGCGAAGGCCGCCTTCGAACGCGCCACCCTGGAATTCCTCCGTCGCTGATGCATTGCGGCGCAGGCGATTCCCCGCGGTTCGGGCGGGGAATCGCCCCGGCGACACCGAGCGACTTGACCCTGACGTCGCGTGAGGCTCGATGATTTCGTCATGCCCCACACCTACCCCGCATTCGATATCAGTCCGGTTCCCGTCCCCGCGCTCGACACCGTGCCTCCGCAGCTTTTCCGCGGTCTCTACGGAATGCCGATGTTCGTCACGGTGCCGACGGCCGATTTGGCCGCGTCGGTGGACTTCTGGATCCGTGGACTCGGTTTCTTCGATCTGTTCTCGGTCCCGGACCGGCTCACGCACCTGCGCCGGTGGGCGTTCCAGGACGTCTTGCTGGTGTCCGGCGAGCGGCCGACCGAGGCGGCGGCGCTGAGCGTGAGCTTCGCCTGCGTACTGAGTCAGATCGAGCAGATCGCGGCCGCGTGTGCGGAGTTGGTGCCCGGCTGCACGATGGGGCCGCGCCAGATGCCGTGGAACTCAGTGGAATTGGAGATCGTCACGCCGGAGCACACCCGGGTGATCATGACGGCGGCGCGACCGTACAATCCGGACAGTCCAGCGGCCGAGCAGCTGCGGGCCATGGGAATCGGAGCGCCCGAATGAGTGATCGGTCTGTCGTCGTGGGACGCGGCCCGGCTGTCAGACTGGACGGTGTGACGAATCGTGCCTACGACGATGCCGCTGGGCGCACCGTCGGTACCGTGGCATCGCTGGTGGGCGTCACGATCCGGACCCTGCATCACTGGGACACGATCGGGCTCGTCCGCCCCTCCGAGCGCACGGACTCCGGCTACCGGCTCTACACCGATGCGGACCTCGCCCGTATCCATCGAGTGCTCGTCTACCGCGAGCTGGGCGTACCACTCAACGACGTCGGCACATTGCTGGACGCGCCCGCCACCGATGCGATGGCATCGCTGCGCCAGCAGCGTGATCGGCTTCGCGAGCGCATTGCCCAGCTGCAGCAGATGGGCAACGCACTGGACCGCATAATCGAAGCCAGGAAGTCCGGCATCCTGCTGTCGGCCGAGGAACAAGTGGCGATCTTCGGCCGGCACTGGCAGCCGTCATGGGCCGAAGAAGCACACGACCGCTGGGGCGACACCGCCCAGTGGGCGCAGTACGCCGAACGCGCCGCGAGCCGGACCGCCGAGCACTGGCAACAGATCTCCGCCAACGTCGACGCACTCAATGCGGAGCTGGCCGCAGCACACCACGCAGGCGTGATCCCCGGAAGCGACCAGGCCAATGCGCTGGCCGAGCGGCACCGAGAGTCGATGGGCACATTCTTCGACTGCACCCACTCCATGCACGTCTGCCTGGGCCGCAGATACGCCACCGATCCACAATTCGCCGCCTTTTACGACGGCATCGCCCCCGGTCTGGCCCCCTGGCTCCGCGACATCATCGACGCCAACGCCCGCACCAACGGCATCAACCCCGAATCAGCGACGTGGGCCTGACGACGTTTCCGGGTGAACGACGATCTGATGCGGATCGTCGTAGATGATCTTTCCGGGCAAGTGGGACTCCGCACGGACCCAGGAGATCGGAATCGGATAAACCGCCGATCGGCCCGACCGGCGGGAGATGCGGGGGAATCAACCTCGGGCCAGTCGGGCATAAGGACCATGATGCCTATTCGAGGCGACTAATCTGCCCCCATGGCAGTTACCTGGCCGGACGAAGTCGATGATGTCTTGCGTGGTGACCTCACGGCCGGTTTGGCTTACCTCACCCCGGCCGGTGGTGCGGTGGTGACCGCGGTATCGCCGATCGGGTTGCGGGATCGGGAGGCGGGGACGGTCGGGTTCACGACCTCGCTCGGCTTCGGCCGCAAGCTGGAACGGATCAAACGGGAGCCGAAGGTCGCGCTCGCCTACCACGCCCGTGAGCACGGTCTCGGCGATCCGGGCAATCAACGCTTCGTGCTGGTGCAGGGCACGGCGACCTTCGACGCCGCGCCCGATCAGGAAACCCTCGATCGGATCGGCGAACAGTCGACGCCGTACCTGGGACCACCGCGGCGCGGCCGATTCTGGGATCGCTGGCTCAGCGCGTACTACACCGACCGAGTGCTGGTGACGGTCGCGGTCACCCGAATCATCGCCTGGCCCGATCTGGATGCGACCGGCCCGCCCGAGGTATTCGGCGCACCGCTGCCCGACGCCGCGGATTCCCAGAAACCGCCCGCGAAAGGCACCGGCCCCCGCATAGATTGCGACAAAGCCGCCATCCGCGCCGCGAATCTGCCGCACCATCTGCTCGCCTACCGTCAGTCCGACGGCTATCCGGCCGTCGTCCCCGTGCAGGTCGTCGACTCGAGCTCAGCGGGGGTCCACCTCACGGTCCCGCCCGGGGTCGCCCAAGGCGGCCGCCGCGCAGGCATACTCGCGCACAGCTATCGCCCACACCTCGTCGGTCTGCAATGCCGCCAGCACACCGGCTGGATCGAAATCACCGACAGCACAGCGATCTTTGCCCCACACACCGAATCCGGTTTCCTCGCTCCCCCGAACAAGACACTCCTCTTACTGGCCAACGGTCTAATGGCCCGACGCGGACTCGCCCGAGCCCGCCGACATGGCCGCATCGACGCCCTACGCTGACGCGGCCACTCGGACTGCTCGCAGCCGAAATACAACGAACCCCCTCCCGATCGAAATCGGAAGGGGGCCCGGGTTTACCGGTGGACTACTCCCCACCGCCGGTCAGTGGGGTCAACCCCGCGTCTCCTGGCGCTGGAACAGAAATTCGACCAGCGTGATCAACGACCGCAGACAGGTACCGCGCTCACGGGCATCCAGCGAGGTCAACGGCGTACCCGGCGCGAGATCGAGCGCATCGCGGATCTCTTCGAGCGGATAGCGTTGGGCGCCTTCGAACTGGTTGACCGCCACCGAGTACTGCACACCGCGTTCCTCCAGCACCGAGAGCACCTCGTCGGCCTTCTCGATACGCCGGGTATCCACCAGGACCAGCGCCCCGAGTGCGCCGCGTGCCAACTCCTCCCACAACGGGACGAAGCGCCGCTGCCCTGGTGTACCGAATAGGTACAGCGCGAGTGTGGGATTCAGCGTGATACGGCCGAAATCCATGGCCACCGTCGTCTGCGATTTGCCGGGCAGACCCGCCATATCGTCGACGCCGACACTGGCCTCGGTGATCGTCTCCTCCGTGCGCAGCGGCCGGATCTCCGAGACGCTATTCACGAAGGTTGTCTTGCCGACGCCGAAATTGCCTGCCACCAAGAGCTTTACCGACCGGGTCACGGTCTCCGGCACATAGTCGACAGTGCGCTCAGGCCGGGAGAGCACGGAGCCCATTGAGTACCTCCTCGAGCAGGCTGATCTCCGGCATAACTTCGGCCGGTGTTGGGGTGGTGAGGTGTTCGCTGTCCAGCAGATCGGCGACGACGATCTTCACCACGGACGGCGGTAGGTCTAGGTAAGCGGCGATTTCGGCGATCGACAGCGCGCTGCGACGGCTGCAGAGATTGAGCACCTGGCGCGCGTCGGGCGTCGCGCCAGGTGACGGGTCCTTGGCGGCGACCACCAGGGTGACCAGGTCCAACTCGCGGCTGGGACGGATCCGTCCCCCAGTGCGCACATAGGCCCGGACCAAGTCGGGGTCTCGCCGGGACCTCGTCATGACGACAAGCCGCCCTCAACCCTCCCGCGTGGCTGGGCACCTAACTCGCGCCCGACTCGCCCGGCGAGTTCATTCATCCGGTGCGCGACCAGACCGATATCGGTCTCGGGGATCGTCGAAACACCGAGCAGCGCACCTTCACCCGCAGCGGTGATGAGGATCATGCCCTGGTCGTATTCGGTCATGTTCTGCCGCACGCCGTTGTCGAGGCCACCGCAGAACTCGCCGAGCGCTTTACCGAGCGAACGCAGACCGGAGGCGGCCGCCGCGAAACGTTCGGCGTCATCCTTGGCGACACCGTCGGAGTGCGCGATCCGCAACCCGTCATCGGACAGCAGCACCGCGAACCGGACGCCGGGCACATTGCTGAGATCCTCGAGTAGCCAACCCAGCCGATTGCTGCTGTCGGTCACCGGTGTGCTCATCAGGATGACATCCCTTCGGTGTTGTCGGTGTTGTTTCGAGCGACCGGAAAGCCATCGCCAGCGGTGGTGGCAGCATCGCGGCCGCTCTTGGAACCCACCTGCCACGCGGAGGCGATCTCGGGACGACCCTGTCCCGCTTCGGGTTCGGGGCTCGTGCCGGCGGCCGGGACCGACGCCACCGCTCTCCGTCGGCGCTTGGGTAGTCCGCCGCTGGTGATCTCGTGCACAGCGAATTCCTCGTTCTCGCCGGGTTGTTCGCTCACCCCGGCCAAGACCGGAACCGGAGATAATTCAAAGGGCTTCTCATCACTGTTGGGTACGGGAGCCGGTGCGGGTGCGGGTGCGGCGGCGACCGGTTCGGCGGTCGCGACCGCGGTGACGAGCAATGCCTCGGGGATGTAGACCATCGCCCGCATGCCGCCGTAGACGTTCGGGCCATCGATGTAGACGGTGAACCCGTAGCGCCGTGCCAGCGCCGCGACGCCGGGGAAGCCGACGCGCGGCGACGGGCCGAGCTGGTGGATGTCGATCGGGCGCTCATTGGCGAGCACCTGCCTCGCCTCCTCCATCTGCTCCGCGTTCATCCGCACACCGGCGTCGTCGATGATGACGGTGACGCCGTGGTGGCCCTCCTGGAAGCTAACGTCCACGAAAGACGTTGGCGGGGAGTAACGCAGCGCGTTGTCGAGCAGGGTGGCCAGGGTGTGCACGAGCGGCTCCACCGCGCGGCTGATCACGATGCGGTCGAGTTGGCCGGGCCGCACGCGCAGGTAGTCACGCACACGGCCGATCGCGCCGCCGATGACATCGGTGAGCGACTGGGCGGGCCAGCGTCGACCGGGCAGACCACCGCAGACGATCACATAGGACTGCGCCTGCCGCAGCATCTGCTGCACGGTGTGGTCGATGCGGGTGAGGGTGGCGTAGACCTCGTCGTCGCGGTGCTCGCGCAGCGCGGCGCTCACCACCTGGCTGACATCCGCGCCGAGGCTGACCACGGAGGTGCCGAACGAACGCACCGCCGCACTGGTCGCCGCCCGCGAGGCGGACTCCACCGCGACGCGGGTGCTCTCCTCGGTGGTCTTGACGGCCTGCTGCGCCTGATCGTCGGCCTCGCGGGTGTTCCGCTCGTGCGTCTCGGACTGCACCAGCCGTAGATCGTCGGCATAGCGCTCCGAGATCCACTGCAGGCACTGGGCGAGCCGGGACTTCTCCTGGCCCGTCGGTACCTCGATGGCCGACACGGGGGTTTCGAAGCGGCGCACCGCTTCGGTCATCGCCGGAAGTGTCTGCCCGGCGAAGTGCTCGAGGATCTCCTCGTGCGCTCGGTTCTCTCTACTTAGGGTGTCGGCTCGGGCCCGTTGTTGTTTCGCGTATTGCACTGAGTACAACGCCGCCGCCACGGCAATAATGAGAGCGGGGGCGAGGATCCATGAAAGCACCACGGCGATATCTTGATTCATCAGCTCTCTCGTCGTTGCGACAGCCGGTGTCACAGCGCGTTTTTTCGCCTTCCTCGCGACGCCGACCAGGAATAACATGCGTCGAATGCGGCCACGTCGGCGGATCCGAGCGCGCTATGCAGATACCACCGCACGCGCACAAGCACCGCCCCAGAGTGCCCACAGGGCAAGCGATTCGAAGAATCACCGGCCGAGCGGATCGAGCCCACCAACGGCCCAGCACCCGACGACCCGCCCACAGTAGCAGCATCGCGGCAAAGTCTCTCTCGATCCGAAAACCACACTCCGATTCCTCGATCAGCCAGCGCCCCCATGGATTTCGCGTTCGCGGCCGATGCCCACTTATAGCGAACCGCGGGTACCGGATACTATGCGCGAATGGCAAAGCTGAAGGTATCCGTCGACGTACCGATCGCCCCGGAAGAGGCCTGGTCACATACCTCCAACCTGAACGAGCTGGACAAGTGGCTCACCATGCACGAGGCGTGGCGCAACACAGTGCCCGCCGAACTCACCGTCGGCACCCAACTCGTCGGCGTCGCCTCGGTCAAAGGTCTGCGCAACCGAGTGACCTGGACGGTCAAGGCGGCTGAACCGCCGCGACGGCTGGCCCTGAGCGGCGCGGGCAAAGGCGGCACCAAATTCAAGCTGGAACTACTGGTCGCGCCGAAGGGTGCGGGCTCGGAGGTCACCGTCGACATCGACCTCGGCGGGGCACCACTGTTCGGCCCGATCGGCTCCGGCGTCGCCCGTGCGCTGAAGGGCGATATCGAACGCTCGCTGGAGCGGTTCGTCGCGCTCTACAGCTGAAGGGAGCCCGGACCATGCCGTATGCCAAGGCCGCCGATGGCAGCCGCATCGCCTACCAGACCGGTGGTGCCGGCTCGCCGCTACTACTGCTCGGCGGGCAGGCCAACAACCGCCACTGGTGGGATGGGATCCGGGAGGACTTCCACACGGTCCACCGCACCGTGACCCTCGACTATCGCGGCACCGGCGACAGCGATAAGCCGGATATCCCCTACAGCACCATCGGATTCGCCGAGGACGCCATCGCGGTACTCGACGATCTCGGCATCGAAGAGGCCGCCGTGTACGGCACGTCCATGGGCGGGCGCGTCGCGCAGTGGCTGGCCGCGCGGTTCCCGGACCGGGTCCGTACGCTGGTCCTCGGCTGCACGTCGCCGGGTGGCCGGCATGCCGTTGAACGTAGCGCGCAGGTCCGACAGTCGCTGGTCCAGCCCGATCCGGTGGCGGTGCGGCAGGCGCTGCTGGAATTGATGTACACCCCGGATTACTCGGCGACCGCGCCTGGGCCGTTCAATACCCTCGGTGATCCGTCCATGCCCGCCTACGCCAAACGCAGGCATCTGCACGCGAGCAACAAGCACGATGCATGGGATGCGCTGCCGGACATCGGGGTTCCGACGCTGGTCGTGCACGGTACCGAGGATCTGTTCAATCCGGCGGCGAACGCACCACTGCTGGCCGAACGCATTCCGGGCGCGCGACTGCACTTGATTCCGGGCGCGCGGCATGCTTACTTCGACGAATTCCGTAGCACCGCGAGCCCACTCGTGCTGGACTTCCTGAACGCGTCGTAGTTCCGAGTTCGCCTGCTGGACAGGCGAACTCGGAACCCACGACTAATGGACGAGCATCGGCGCGTCCGCGACCTCGGGCGTCTTCGGCTTGGTGCGCGGCAGGAACGACGCGGGAATCAACGTCAGCACGATGAGCACCAGCGCCACGATGTAGGTGTGGCTGAACGCCGTCGCGGCCTGGCTCAATCCGGTCTGGACCGCGCCCGGTGGCAGGTGCGCCGCGATCGACGGATCGTAATTCGACGCGATGGCGGGCTTGGCGAAGGTCTGCTTGTTCAGCAAGCTGCTGAGCACCACCGCCATCGTCGCCGTGCCGATCGATCCGGCGGACTGGTTGATGATGTTCATCAACGTCGAACCGCGCGCGACCTGCTGATGGCTCAGCGTCTGGATGGCCGCGGTCATGATCGGCATCATGGTGCAGCCCAAGCCGAGCCCCATCACGAACAGGGTGGCCAGCATGAACGGATACGACGTATCCGCCTTCAACTGCACGAAGAAGGCCGTGCCGAGCGAGATCAGCGAGATACCGGTCAGCACGATCTTGCCGGGACCGATCTTGTCGACCAGGCGGCCCGCGATCGGCATCGACAGCATCGCACCGAGACCCTGCGGTGCCAGCAACAGACCTGCCGCCATCGCCGTTTCCCCGCGAACCTGCTGCAGGTACGTCGGCAGCAACAACCCGGAGCCCATGAACGCGCTGACGAACAGCACCATGGTGAGCACCGCGAAGCGCATCGACCGGTTGCGGAACAGATGCAGATCGATCAGCGGATGCTCGGTGCGCAGTGCGTGCAAGACGAACAGCGCCACGAGCACTAGGCCGATGGCGGCCGGGATCAACACCTTGGCCGCGATGACCGTGCCCTCACCCGGAATCGAGGAGACGCCGAACAGGAATAGCGCCAGACCAGGCGAGGCCAGCAACATGCCGAGGAAATCGAAGGATTCCGAGGGTTCCGGCTTATCCGCGGGGAACACGATGAAGGCCAGCACCAGCGCCAGGACACCGACCGGGACGTTGATGAGGAAGATCCATTTCCAGCCGTGGCTGTCGATCAGCCAACCGCCCAGGATCGGGCCGCAGATCGGGCCGAGCAGCATCGGCACACCGAGCACCGCCATCACCCGGCCGATGCGCTGCGGGCCCGCGGCGTGGGTCATGATCGTCATGCCCAGCGGCATCAGCATGCCGCCGCCGAGGCCCTGGATCACGCGGAACGCGATGAGCGTCTCCATACTCCAGGCCTGGCTGCACAGCACCGACCCGAGCACGAACAGCGTCAGCGCGAGCATGTACAGCCGTTTGGTGCCGAACCGGTCCGCCGCCCATCCGGTGAGCGGAATGACGCTGGCCAGCGCCAGCGTGTAGCCGGTCATCGACCAGGCGGCGATCGCGGTGGTGGTGTGGAATTCGTTCTGGAACTTCGGGATCGCAACAGTTACGACGGTGATATCGAGGATCGACATGATCGCGCCCAGCACGACCACCCCTGCCACCTTGAAAACCGCCAGGTCGAGCTTGTCGGTCGCGGGATCCGCCCCCACCGACCCAGTATCCGGAGGATGTGTCACCGCTTAAGCCTTGCATCTCGTTGGCCAAATGACCAGCAAATTCCGAGATCTGCGCCACACCCTAGGCTCGACGGCGTGACCTTGGAGATCTTCGACGCGCGGTTCGCCGCGCAGCCATGGCCGACACTGCGTCGATTGCGTGCCGACGGTGGTGGAGTTGGCCGCAGGTCGCCGAGGCGCTGGGGTCACCCGGCAGGCGGTGGGCGCTGAGGCCACTTCATCGACTACAGCTCCCCTGACCGGGCGATTTCCAGGCCGGGTCGCGGCCGAACCAGCCGGCGAGCCGATCGTAGGCGGGTGCGTCCGGGGCAACCGGCACTTCGAGGCCGAACGCCCTGTCGGGGCCGCGGAATTCGGGGCGCAGCATGGTGTGGGACCAGGCGAGCCCGTGTTCGGCGATATCCGGATCCAACTCCCGATCCTGGCCGGTTGCGCGGACGAGATCCCAAGCGTGCATGGCTAATTCGGTGAGCTGCTGATCGGCTCGGCCACGCAGCGGAGCCTCCTTGCCGCCGGGCACGGGGACCAGCCGGTCCAGGTCGGCGGACCGCCAAGTATCCAACACCGGCGCGGCCGCGGCGCGGAACTGCACCGCCCAATCCGGTCCGAGCTCCTCGGGCGGCGCCGCCCAATCGGCCATCTCGCCGCGCGCCGAGACCAGAAAGTTCCGCAGACTCTGCCCGATGACGTGCCGCACGAGCGCGTGCACATCCCAGCCGGTGCAGGGCGTCGGCAATGCCGCCTGCTCCGGCCGAATCCCCGCAATGACCTCGCCCATCTGCGTCAACGCGTGTTCCAACAGATCAACGGTGTCGAAGGTATCCACAGCTCCCGATTCTGCCCCCGCAACCACCACCGACGCCGTGGAACGCGCAACCGCTTCCGCGACCCGATCCGATCGGTGGCGCTGACCTGTGTCGACACCGTCGAGCTGCGAGTATCCGGCCATGGGCTACCCATCTCCGCATCGAGTCAGCGAATTGCGCGCGGGATGAGAACGCGCGGTTCAGAGGCACGGTGACAACGGCCCCGCCACCATGTTGACCGCCTCCCCCGTCGACCCAAATAGCGGGATACGACCGTCACGACCTCGGCCGAACGCCGCCGCTGTGCGGCTGCCCACCGACCGCCTCGCCGCCACCAACGCTCCCGTCGATGCTCAGCCGGATCGCGCCGATTCGACCGGTATCGCCGCCCGTGCTGCGGGCGACCACCGGCTGGATCCGCAGGACCACCGACATCCTGGTGTCCGATACGCGCCGGATTTCCGATCGCTACGTCGAGGGGCACCGAGATTTACGGGGTAGCTTCAGCGGCTTCGGGATCGACGGGGATGGCGGCTCGCGGCCGGGATCGCGTAATCGCCACACCGGCCAGGCACAGCACGCCGCCGAGGATGGTCAGTGTGCCCGGGACCTCGTCGAGGGCGATCCACGACATCAACACCACCAGCGCCGGGACGGCGTAGGTGGTCACGCCCATCTTTCCGGCCGTGGTGCGGGCCAGGGCGTAGGCCCAGGTGGTGAAGGCCAGAGCCGTCGGGAAGACGCCCAGGTACACCAGGCTCAATGTCGAGGACAGCGGTGCGTCGGCGGCCTCGGTGATCAGTTGCCAGGAGAACGGCAGGCAGGCGACCGTGCCGATCACGGATCCGAAGGTGGTCACCTGTAGTGCGGATGCGCTCGCGAGCGCGGGTTTCTGCGCGATGGTCGACGCGGCCCAGACGATCGCGGCGATCAGGCACAGCACGACACCGAGCACCGCGGCGCCGCCACCGTCGGATGTCGAGATTCCGACCACGATCGTGCCCGCGAACGACACCGCCATCCCCGCCATCAGCCGGGCCGGGAAACCTTCCCGCAGCACCAATCCGCCGAGCACCGCGATCAACAACGGTCCGATGCCGACCACCATCGCCGCGGTACCCGCGTCCACATTCCGCTCGCCCCAGTTCAGCGCCACCATGTAGACGCCGAACCACAGCACACCGGAGACGATGATGCCCGGCCATGCGGCGCGGGTCGGGAGCCCCTCCCGTCGGATGACCAGCACCACGACAAGGGTGACCGAGGCCGCCAGCAACCGCCCCAGCGCGAGTGCGCCCGGCGAAAAGTCGTGTCCGGCAGCGCGAATGAAGACGAAGGCCGAAGCCCACAGCACCACCGTCACGGCCGCCGCGACAATGGCTTGCCGATCAGTCGAACCATCGTCGCCCATCATGGGGCGAACGCTAGATCAGCGCGGCTCCGATCACCAGCGGATTTCGGACCACGGCCTGTCCGGGTAATCGTGTCAGCGCCCATTCCAGCGCCGGTAGCGCGGGATCCGGGCCAGGAATGGGCACAGGCCCCGCAGCGACTACAACGCGAGCAGCGCGTCGATTACCGCCGACGGCACCACATCCGGACTCGCAAAGGGGCGTTCCGCGAGCAGTTTCCGGGCCTCGTCACGGGACAGCCCGCCGTCGGTGGTCAGCACCTGAAGGGCGTGTGGTTCGGGGAGGGCGTCCAGCCAGGCTACGGTGTCGGCGACCAAGGTGGCCGGGTCGATCTCGCCGTGTACGCGGAGCCTAGCCACGCCGCCGTCCGGGTATACGTCGAGACGGACGTGGGTGACCGACTCGCCCGCGCCGATGCGGAAGAAGTGGCGCGCGTCGGGCTGCAGGCGGGTCCGCGGCAGCAGTTCGGTCCACGACGACGGATCGTCGAGATCCGCGCCCGCGGTGGCGTCCGCGCCACGCAGCACCGCCCAACCCGGTGCGTTGCCAACGTAATGCGAGGTGTCGATCTCGACGCGCCGGATCGCACCGCGTGCGCCGAGCCGGACGGTGACGTGATCGTTGCCCGAGTCACGGCGCCGCGCGCCCTCCCAGCCCTCGTCCATCTGCCGCGACCGGCCGGGCAACAGAATATTGGTCGGGGCGGAGAAGAACATGTTCGAGCAGTCGACGACATCGCCGCCGTACTCCAATGCGGCGAGATCGACTGTGCCGGTGAGGAAGCGGGGATCCGGCAGCGGGGTGCCGTGCACCCGGAAGCGGGCGGCGCCGCCGTCCGGGTAGATCGAGAGCCGGACGTGGGTGAAGCGGCGTTCGTCGGTCACCTCGAAGAAATTGTCGGTATTGCCCTCGATATCCGACTTCTCCACCAGGGTCACCCATTCGGCCTGCTGGAGTTCAGCGGGCGAGAGCTGGCCCTCGACACTGGTCGCCTCGACCGAGGCGAAGGGCGGGTAGTTGCCGATGAACCAGGCGGTATCGATGACGACGCCGTGCACCCGACCGGGCACGCCGAGCCGGATCACCGCGTAATCGTTGCCGGTCTCGCGGCGGCGGCGAGTCTCCCAGCCGTCGTAGGTCTTGCCCTTGTGGCCGAAGTCCTCGGTGCTGAATACCGCACGGCCGGGCCGGATCAGGTTCTCCCGCTCGGCGAACAGTTCATCGTTGGCGTAGACCACACTGCCCGCGAGCGCGCGCGAGGCCAGGTCGGGCAGTCGGGCGAAGACGGGGGCGGATCGATCGGTCATACTTCTCCTCGGGCCAGGAGCCGCCCCTGCGGCTCGTTGTCGATATCAATGCGGTTGCCGCGCAACCAGGTACCGCGAACCGCACCCGCCAGTGGGCGGGCCGCGTACGGGGTGACGGCGTTCTTGTGGTGCAGGCGATGGGCGTCGACGACGAAGGCGTCATCGGGTGCGAAGACGCAGAAGTCCGCGTCGTAGCCGACCTCGATCGCACCCTTGTGGCGCAGACCGGCATGCCGCGCGGGTGCCAGGCTCATCCATCGGGCGACGTCGACCAGGGTGAATCCATGCAGCCGCGCCTCGGTCCACACGGCCGAAAGACCCAGCTGCAATGAGGAAATCCCACCCCATGCCCGGGCGAAGTCGCCGGTGTCGAAGCATTTCAGATCGGCGGTCGAGGGCGAGTGGTCCGAGACCACCATATCGATGGTGCCCTCGCGCAGCCCTGCCCAGAGCAGCTCGCGGTTGCCGCTCTCGCGGATCGGCGGACAACATTTGAATTGCGTTGCGCCGTCCGGGATTTCCTCCGACGAGAAGGACAGATAGTGCGGACAGGTCTCGGCGGTGATCTGGACGCCGTCCCGGCGGGCCGAGGCAATCATCGGCAGCACATCCGAACTCGATACGTGCAGGATGTGCACGCGGCAGCCGGTCCAGCGGGCCAGCTCGATCACCCGGGCGACGGCGAGGTTCTCCGCACCGCGCGGCCGCGAACGCAGGAAGCCGGAGTACTTGTCCCCCTGCGGAATCGGTGCGCGCTCGATCGTGTGCGCATCCTCGGCATGCACGATGAGCAGTCCGCCGAACGAGCGGATCTCGCGCATCGCCTGCTCGAGTTCGGCGGCATCGAGCGCCGGGAATTCGTCGACGCCGGAGTGCAGCAGGAAGCATTTGAAGCCGAAGACACCGGCGTCCTGCAGCTGTCGCAGGTCGGCCACATTCCCCGGAATCGCGCCGCCCCAGAACCCGACGTCGACGTACACCCGATCCTGCGCGGTCTTGCGCTTCACCTCGAGTGCCGCGAGATCGCAGGTCGGCGGAATGCTGTTGAGCGGCATATCGATAATGGTGGTGACACCGCCCGCCGCGGCCGCCTTCGTCGCGCTGGGGAAGCCCTCCCACTCGGTGCGGCCGGGATCGTTGACGTGCACGTGCGCGTCCACCACACCGGGTAGCAGGACCTCGTCCGCGCCCAATTCGACGACCGCCGTCGCGGTCAGGGTGGAGTCCAGCGGCTCGATCGCCACGATCCGACCAGCGCGCACGCCGATCGAGCCGCTGGTCTCCCCCGCCGTCCCGATCATCCGCTCCGCGCGGATCACCAGGTCCAGGTGCGCGGGGACCGGCGAAATCGTCTGAATCTCCGAGTTCTTCCGCATTCACCCAACTCCGTCCGAGGTCATCGAAATTTGCCGTCGAATGTCCGCGCGCCGTTGCGGGCGGCTGCCGCGATGATGTCCCCGGCCGCGGAGCGCTCCGGTTGCTCCGCCGCCGTGGGCAGCGCCTCAGCTGCGTTTGCCGAAGACAGCTGTTCTGCCGCTGGCTGCTGCCCGGCAACGCAGCCACGGGATCGCTGCCCGGCCGCGACCTCTGGCGGCAGATGCGCCGCGGCGATGCGCGCTCCCAGCCGCTCGAGCAACAATCCCCCCGCGGCGAAACACCGCGCCAGATCGGGCTCGATCTCCGCCAGGGAGTACACAGCGGAGAATCCTGCCGCACGTAACTGATTGGCGGACAGAGCGTTTTGTCCACACACCGCGACCACCGGTACACCCGACGCCCCGGCGGCGACAGCGACACCAGCGGGAGCCTTGCCGTACAGGGTCTGCTCGTCCAGCATGCCCTCCCCGGTCACCACTAGGTCCGCACTGACGACCCGTTCGGCGAAACCGACCAGCTCCAGCACCAATTCGATCCCAGGACGCAGCCGCGCACCGAGCACCGCGACGGCGGCGAACCCTACCCCGCCCGCGGCACCGGCACCCGCGCGCTCGCGCAGATCGGTGCCGGTGGCCTCGGCGACACAGTCGGCCCAGTGGGTGAGCGCGGCGTCGAGCGCCGCCACTTGATCACCGTCGGCACCTTTCTGCGGTCCATAGACAGCGGCCGCACCGCGCGGTCCGGTGAGCGGATTGTCGACGTCGCAGGCCACGGTGATCTCGACCCCGGCCAGCTGTTCCCGCACCGCCGCGAGGTCGATCGCGTCCAAGCGAGCCAATTCGGCACCGCCGTCACCGATTTCGACGCCATCGGCATCGAGCAGCCGCGCACCGAGTGCCCGCAGCAGCCCGGCACCGCCGTCGGTCCCCGCGCTGCCGCCGATGCCGAGCACCACCCGGCGGCATCCGGCCTCGATCGCCGCGGCGATCACCGCGCCGGCGCCCCGGCTGGTCGCCGTCATCGGGGCGAACTTTCCGCCGGGCAGGCGCACGAGTCCGGATACATCCGCCAACTCCACGACGGCGATATCGTCGCGGCGGGCATAGGCCGTGCACATTGGTTGGCCGGTGGGTCCGGGCGCGGTCACCAGGACCGCCTCGAATCCGGCGGCCAGAGCGGCGTCGACGGTGCCGTCCCCGCCGTCCGCGATCGGCACCACCGAGACCTCGGCACTCGGCCGGACCCGTTGGATGCCGAGGCGGACAGCGGCACCGACTTCCGCGGCGCTCAACGACCCCTTGAACTTGTCGGACGCGATCAGGACTCGTGTCATGAGACGCTCAGTCCAGCTGTGCGGTCGCGGTCGGGACGTCGGCGCCGGACTGCGCCAGCTCCTCGAATTCGACGATATTGTCGATCTCGAGACCCATCGACACATTCGTCACCCGTTCGAGAATGACCTCGACGACCACCGGCACCCGGAATTCGGCCACCAGTTTCTTCGCCTCGTCCAGCGCCGCGCCGATCCAGGCCGGATCGAAGACCCGAATCGCCTTGCAGCCCAACCCTTCCGCGACCTTGACGTGGTCCACACCGTAGCCGGCGAGTTCCGGGCTGTTGATGTTGTCGAAGGCGAGCTGTACGTAGTAGTCCATATCGAAGGCCCGCTGCGCCTGCCGGATCAGACCGAGGTACGAGTTGTTCACCACGACATGGATGTAAGGGATGTTGAACTGCGCGCCGACCGCCAATTCCTCGATGAGGAACTGGAAGTCGTAGTCGCCCGAGAGCGCCACCACGGTCGAATCGGGATCGGCGGTGGCGACACCGATGGCGGCGGGCACTGTCCAGCCGAGCGGCCCGGCCTGGCCCGCGTTGATCCAGTGCCGCGGCCGGTAGACGTGCAGCAGCTGCGCCGCCTGGATCTGCGACAGGCCGATGGTGCTGACGTAACGCACGTCGGGTCCGAACGCCTTGTTCATTTCCTCGTACACACGCTGCGGCTTGATCGGCATATCGTCGAAGTGCGTCTTGCGCAGCCCCACCTGTTTCCGGTTCCGGCACTGCTCGGCCCAGACACCGCGATCGGGCAGCTGCCCGGCCGCGTCGAGTTCGCGGGCGACCTCGACGAAGACCCGCAGCGCGGCGCCCGCATCGGAGGTGATGCCGAAGTCCGGCGCGAAAACCCGGCCGATCTGGGTCGGCTCGATATCGACGTGCACGAACGTACGGTCCTTGGTGTAGGTGTCGACACCGCCGGTATGCCGGTTGGCCCAACGGTTTCCGATACCGAGCACGAAATCGGATTCCAGCAGCGTGGCATTGCCGTAGCGATGCGAGGTCTGCAGCCCGACCATGCCCGCGTGCAGTGCGTGGTCGTCGGGAATCGTGCCCCAGCCCATCAGGGTCGGCACCACCGGAACACCGGTCAGTTCGGCGAATTCGACCAGCAGCGCGGCGGCATCGGCATTCACGATGCCACCGCCCGCCACGATCAGCGGACGGTGCGCGGCGTTCAGCATATCGATGGCCTTGACCGCCTGCGCCCGCGTCGCGGCGGGCCGATGCACCTGCAGCGGCTCGTAGGTTTCGATATCGAACTCGATTTCGGCGAGCTGCACATCGATCGGCAGATCGATCAGGACCGGTCCGGGACGGCCTTCGCGCATGAGCCAGAACGCCTTCTGGAAGGTGCCCGGCACCTGCGCGGGCTCGAGCACGGTGACCGCCCACTTGGCGACCGGTCCGGCGATCGAGGCGATATCGACGGCCTGGAAGTCCTCCTTGTGCAGCTTCGCCACCGGTGCCTGGCCGGTGATGCACAGGATCGGAATCGAGTCCGCACTGGCCGAATACAGGCCGGTGATCATGTCAGTGCCCGCGGGCCCCGAGGTGCCGATGCAGACGCCGATATTGCCCGCGGCGGCCCGGGTGTAACCCTCGGCCATATGCGACGCGGCCTCGACGTGCCGCGCCAGTACGTGCTTGATCCCGCCGTGTGCGCGCATCGCGCTGTAGAACGGGTTGATCGCGGCACCCGGCAAACCGAATGCCTGTGTCGCGCCTTCCTTTTCGAGGATCAGGACCGCGGCGTCCGCGGTGCGCATGCGTGCCATGGTCAGTCCCCCTTCCGCCCGGACAGCGCCTCGGCCACCTTCAGCAGACCCGAGTGGTCCAGCGAGCCGTGACCCATCGCGCGGGCGGCGGCGATCAGCTGCGCGGTCAGCGCACCCATCGGAATCGACACCTCGGCATCGCGGGCGGCCTGCAGGATGATGCCCATATCCTTGTGATGCAGGTCGATTCGGAAGCCGGGCTCGAAATCCCGCTTCAGCATCGACGCGCGCTTAAGCTCGAGAATCTTGCTGCCCGCGAGCCCGCCCGCCAGCACGTCGAGGCCCTTCTCGGCATCCGCGCCCAGGTTCTCCATCAGCAGGATCGCCTCGGCCACCAGGGCGTAGGTGCCGCCGACGACGAGCTGGTTGGCCGCCTTGACGACCTGCCCGGCGCCATTCGGGCCGACCAGCGCGAAGGTCTTGCCGACGGCCTCGAAAATCATTGTGGCCGCGGCGAAGTCGTCCTCGGCACCGCCGACCATGATCGACAGCGCGGCATTGATCGCGCCCGGCTCACCGCCGGAGACCGGGGCGTCGAGCACTCGCAGGCCCTTCTTGGCGCCCTCCTCGGCGGTCCAGCGCGCGGTCTTGGGTGTGATGGTGGAGAAGTCGATGTACAGCGTGCCAGCGGCAGCGTGCACCAGGACGTCGGCGAAGACAGCCTCGACGTGCTCATCCTGCGGCAGCATCGTGATGACGATCTCGGCGTCGCGAACCGCTTCCGCGACACCGGATGCGGCCGCGCCGCCCGCCGCCTTCAGCTTGTCCAGCCCGGTGGGGCCGACGTCGTATCCGGTCACGTCGTGTCCGGCCGCGACGAGGTGGCCCGCCATCGGGCTGCCCATGATCCCGAGGCCGATAAATCCGATCTTACTCATTTGATCCAATTCCAATCCAGCTCGGGATCTTTGTATTCGAGGCCGATCCAGCCGTCGTAGCCGCTCTCGGACAGGGTGTCGAAGAGTCCGGCGAAGTCGAGTTCACCGGTGCCGGGACGGCCGCGGCCGGGGTCGTCGGCGATCTGCACGTGGCCGATGCGCGCCGCATGGGTCCGGATCACCGAGTGCAGGCTCTCGTCCATGCGCGCCAGGTGGTAGAGGTCGCAGAGGAAGCGCACATTGGGCTCACCGGTCTGCTCGATGATCTGCACGGCCTGCGCGGCGCTCACGATCGGATAGTCCGGCGACTCGATGGAATTGAGCGCCTCGACCAGCACCGTGGCGTCGATGGCGCGCGCCGCCTGTGCGGCCAGGCGCAGATTCTCCAGCCCGAGCGCGTCCTGCTTCTCCGGGCTCTCGCCCTCGATTCGATTGCCGTACAGCGCATTCAGCGCACGGCAGCCGGTCTCCTCGGCGATGCCGACGGCCACGTCGATATTGTCGCGGAACCTGGTGACCTCGCTCGGAATGGAGACGATGCCGCGTCCCCCCGCCGGAATCAGATCGATGAAATTCAGACCGACCAACTCCACACCGGCATCGTGGATCGCGTGGACGAACGCGTCGATCTCCTTATCACCCGGCGTCGGATCATCTCCGAACGGCCACCAGAATTCGACGGCGTCGAATCCGGCTTGCTTTGCCGCGGCGGGCCGTTCGAGCAGCGGGAGATCGGTGAACAGGATCGAACAATTGACATCGAACTTCGGGAAGGTGACTCCCCCGACCTGATTCCTCATGCGGCTCCTTCACGGTATTTCTTCCAGCTGCCGATCGCGGTGATGTCGATCAACTCCGGATAGAAGGTCGGTGGGCGGCGCAGCAGCATCGACAGGACCGAACGGCCGTCGTCGAGTTCGATCGCACCGAGTTCGAGTTCGGGCGGTTCGGCCGGGAGCAGCCGCTGGCGCAGCACTTCCATCGGCACATCGAACAGTTCACCGGCAATCGAGTCGCCGCCGTCGGCGGCGGGATCCAGACCGGGGAACCGGTTGCCGACCGAATAGAAACGATAACGCGGTGCGGTTTTCGCTTCCCCCGCGAAAGGTGCACCGTCGAGCAGATGATTGAGCGGTTCGCCACGCATGGCGGAACCGTTCAGAAAAATCAACGGCATTCAGTAATTCCTTTGTTCGCAATTCAGTCAATTATGCGAGCCGACCGCACTGTCGGAATAGCGGCGATTAACCCGAACCCGGTCGAATATCACGAAGTCGATTTCGTAGGATGCTCCAGCCGCACACTCGGTGTCGGATCCGCACAACCCCGTATACCGGGTGTACGGATGCGACGCGGGGAGTGTGCGGTCTCACCAGACCGGGATCAGATCCCGATGAATCGGCCCGGCACTGGTGGTGAGCGGCTGGGCCGAGCCGCAACGGCGTACCGCGACGATCTCGGCGGCGATGGATACCGCGGTCTCCTCCGCCGTTCGCGCACCCAGATCGAGCCCGATAGGCGAATGCAGCTGGGCCAGTTCGGCTTCCGTCACACCGGCGGCGCGCAGCCCGGCCATGCGGTCCTCGTGCGTGCGACGGGAACCCATCGCGCCCACATAAGCCACCGGCAGTCGCAGCGCCACCTCGAGCAGCGGGATATCGAATTTGGCATCATGGGTGAGCACACACAGCACGGTGCGCGAATCGACCTGTGTGCGTGCGAGATAGCGATCCGGCCACTGCACGACGATCTCGTCGGCGTCCGGGAAACGCGCGCGGGTGGCGAACACCGGGCGCGCGTCGCATACGGTCACGTGGTATCCGAGGAAACAGCCGATCCGGGTGACGGCGGCCGCGAAATCTATTGCGCCGAAGACGATCATGCGCGGCGGCGGCACATGGGATTCCACGAAGACCGTGACTTCGCCTGCACCACAGCCGATCTCGCGAACGCCCGTCGCGCCGGTATCGAGCATGGCCCTGGCCTCCGCGACGATCAGCTCATCGAATACGGCGCCGACGGTCCACCAGGAGCCGATCGCCATGGCCGCACCGGTTTTCAGGTCCCGCACCAGTGCGACCGCCTCGTCGGTGCGCAGAATCGCCTCGATGGCGACCCGCTCGACGGCGGTGACGCGCTGGACGAAGACTTCGAGCTCGCCGCCGCAGGTCAGCCCGACCGCGAACGCGTCATCGTCGCTGTAGCCGAAGGTTTCGCGCACCGGCCGCCCGGTGCGCAGCACCTCTCGGCAGAGTTCGTACATCGCGCCCTCGACACAGCCACCGGAGATACTTCCGATGACGATGCCGTCGGCATCGACCGCCAGCGCCGCGCCCGGCGGCCGCGGGGCACTGCCGGTGACGCCGATGACGGTGGCCACGGCGTAATCCATGTCCGCCGCATGCCATTTCCGAAGCTCTGCCGTGAGGTCGCGCATGGTGTTATCCGCCCAGGAGTAGTTCGATGGCCGAGATGCCGAAGTAGCCGGCGAACACGAGGCTCACCACCCCGATCAGCCAATGGATTTCACGGAATTTGCCGCGCGCCAGCTTGATCACCACGTAGGCGATCAGGCCCGCCCCGACACCATTGGTGATCGAGTAGGTGAACGGCATCAGCACGATGGTGAGGAAGGCGGGCACCGCCACCTCGAGATCGTTCCAGTCGATCTTGCGGGCCTGGGTCATCATCAGCGCGCCGACCAGCACCAGCGCCGGAGCGGCGGCCTGGATCGGCACGACGGCGGCCAACGGCGTGAAAAATACCGCGAGGCAGAACAATCCGCCGGTCACGAGGCTGGTCAGGCCGGTGCGGGCGCCCTCACCGACACCCGTCGCGGACTCGACGTACACGGTATTGCCCGCGCCGCCGCTGACACCGCCGATGATCTGCGCGACACCGTCGATGGTGAGGACCTTGCCGATACCCGGCATGGTGCCCTTCTCATCGAGTAGGCCCGCCTCGTCACAGACGCCGAAAACCGTTCCCATGGCATCGAAGAACCCGGTCAGCACGAGGGTGAACAGCACGACTCCGGCGACCAGCCCGCCCGCCTCGGCGAATCCGCCGAACAGGTCGATATGCAAGGCCAGCCCGAAATCCGGGGCGGCGAAGAAACCCTTCGGCTTCTCCGGCACCACCGTGCCCCAGGACTGCGGATCGATCTTCGCCAGCGCGTTGACCGCGATGGCCAGCACCGTCGAGAGGGCAATGCTGATCAGGATCGCACCGGGCACCTTGCGAACGAACAGTGCCAGCATTACCAGTAGACCGACTGCGAAAATTACTACGGGCCAACCGGATAGGTGACCAGCGGTTCCGAGTGTGACCGGCGGGCCGGTCTGCGCGCCATGGCCGACGACCCCGGCCGAGACCAGGCCGATCATCGCGATGAACATGCCGATTCCGACACCGATGGCGTTCTTGAGACCGAGCGGGATGGCGTTGATGATCATCGTCCGCAGACCGGTCGCGGCCAAGATCACGATGATCACGCCCATCAGGACGACCAGACCCATGGTCTGCGGCCAGGTCATATGCGGTGCGGCCTGGAAGGCGACCACCGGAACCACGCCCAGCCCCGCGGCCAGCGCCAGCGGCACATTGCCCGCGACACCCATCAGGATGGTGCTGAGTCCGGCGGAAAACGCGGTCGCCGTGGTGAGTTGAGCGATGCTCAGCTTGTCACCGTTGACATCCGCGACACCGCCGAGAATCAGCGGCACCAGCAGGATGACGTAGGCCATGGCGACGAAAGTGGTGATACCGCCCCGGATTTCGCGGGAAACGGTGGTTCGGCGTTCACTCAGCCGGAAGAACCGGTCGAGCGCGGACCTTCCTGCTACCGGCTCCGGCGTGCTGGGCTTGGTCTGAATCTGGGTCATTGGCGTGCCCTCCTCGGGGCGTAGCCGACCTACGGTCTGGAGGCTTCTAGACCGCACGGTTCGGGTACTGCTGTTGTGGGTCTCTCCGGCCCAACGGTTGGTTCGAGTTGGCTGCCCCTGTTGATCAACTGCTCCGGATGATGTCTTCCGGTCGCACCGGCACTCGGTTGATGTGCACGTTTCCACCCCGTGACCGGCAGGCGTCACGGATCGCCGCGGCGATCGCGGGGGTGGAGGAGAGCGTGGGCGGCTCTCCGGCGCCGCGCAGCCCATAGGGGGCATGCGGATCGGCATTCTCGAGAATCTCCAGCCGCTGTGACGGCGTATCGAGAATTGTCGGGATCAGGTAGTCGGTAAAGGACGGGTTGCGTACCTTTCCGTCTTCGACCTGGATTTCCTCCATGACCGCAAGGCCGAGCCCCTGGACGGAGCCGCCGTGGATCTGCCCCTCCAGGGACAGGCGGTTCATGATCTTGCCCACGTCCTGGACCGCGTCCAGGGCGACGACCTTGACCAGGCCGAGGTCGGTATCCACGTCCACCACGGCGCGATGGACGCAGAGAGCCAGCTGGGTGTGGCTATTCCCTTGTCCGGTAAGGGGATCCATTCCGGTAGTCGGCCGGTGGTGGTACTCGCGGGTCTCTTCGACAACCCCCTCATCAAGGACGTCGACAATCGCCGCGAGTACCTCCCCCCGGCTCGAAACCACCTTGCCGCCGACCAGCCGAAGTCCGAGCGAGGGCCCGAACTCGGCCTGCGCCAAGGCGAGTACGCGCTGACGGACGGCCGCACACGCCGCCTTCACCGCGCCACCGGTCATATAGGTCTGCCGGGAGGCCGACGAGGAGCCGGAGTCGCCGACCTGGTTGTCGGCCGGGTGAATGGTGACCCGCTCGATTCCCAGTTCGGTGCGCGCGATCTGCGCCTCGACTGTCACCAGTCCCTGACCGACCTCGGCCGCCGCGGTGTGCACCAGCGCAACTGGTTCTCCCGCAATGACTTCCAGCCGGACCCGAGCGGTCGAGTAGTCGTCGAAGCCCTCGGAGAAGCAGATGTTCTTGATGCCGACGCCGTAGCCGACACCACGCACCACACCCTCGCCGTGCGTGGTCTGCGATGCGCCGCCGGGCAGATTCCGGATATCGGAGGTGTCCAGTTCGGCGGGCAGCGGCATGGCCTTGAGCTGACCGAGCATCTCTACCATCGGCGTCGGCGCGTGCAGCACCTGACCGGTCGCCAGCTTGGATCCCTGTGCGACGGCATTGATCTGGCGCACGTGCACCGGATCGAGATCCAATACCTCGGCGACCTTATCCATCATCGACTCGTGCGCGAAACAGGCTTGGACAGCGCCGAATCCGCGCATCGCGCCGCATGGCGGGTTATTGGTGTAGACGCCGTACGCGTCGATTTTGACATTCGGAATCTCGTACGGCCCCACCGCGAGCGACGCCGCATTGCCGGTCACGTTCAACGTCGCGGAGGTGTATGCCCCGCCGTCCAGGACGATGCGGACCTCGGCGAAGACGATCTTGCCGTCGCGGGTCGCGCCGTATTCGTAGCGCATCTGCGCCGGATGCCGGTGCACATGCCCGAAGAAGGACTCCTCGCGGTTGTACATCATCTTGATCGGCTTACCGGTGTAGAGCGCGAGCAGGCCCGCGTGGATCTGCATCGACAGATCCTCACGGCCGCCGAACGCGCCGCCGATACCGGCCATCGTCATGCGAATCTTGTCGTCGGACAAGGCGAGACAGGGCCCGATCTGTTTGAGGTCGTTGTGCATCCACTGAGTCGCGACGTAGAAGTCGAGTCCGCCGTCCTCGGCCGGAATCACCAGTCCGGATTCGGGGCCGAGGAAGGCCTGGTCCTGGATGCCGACCTCGTAGTCCTCGGCGATGACCACCTGGGCCAGCGCACGGCCGACCGCGACATCGCCGACGCGGACCGGCTGGTACCGCGCGATACCGCCGCGCTCCTGTACCTTCAGGCCCTCCGGATCGGCGATCACCGCGAGCGGATCAGTGATGGGCGCCAACACCTCCCACTCGACGGCGATCGCCTCCATCGCGCGGCGCGCGATCTCCGGGTGGTCCGCGGCCACCAGGGCGATGGGCTCGCCCTGGTGCCGTACCTCGCCGATGGCGAGTACGGGCTGGTCCTCGGTATGGTCCAGGCCGTAGACCTTGCGGCCGGGCACATCCTCATGGGTGAGCACGGCGTGCACTCCTGGCAGCGCCAGCGCGGCAGCGATATCGATACCGACGATTCGGGCGCGCGGGTGTGGGCTGCGCAGTGTCGCACCCCAGAGCATGCCGTCCATCCACAGGTCGGAGGCGTAGGCGAACTCGCCCTTGACCTTCAGCGTGCCATCGGGGCGCAGCGGGCTCTCGCCGATGCCGCCCTTGCCGGGCGCGGCGACCTCACCGGGGAAACGGGTGGTTCGTGGGACAGTCATCATGCCTCCTGTCGCATCAGCCGTTTCCGGGCCGCGACACCCGCCCGGCCGACCACATCCTGTGCGACGGTGCGTAATTCGTCGTTCGCCACGACGGTGCGTCCGCCGACGAGCAGCCGAGCCAGCGGCGGTGTCGGTCCGAAAACCAAGGAGCAGACCGGATCTTCGATCGCCGAGCGGAAACCGTCGACCCGCCAGAGGGCCAGGTCCGCGAGCTTGCCGGGTTCGATACTGCCGATCTCGTTGTGGCGGCCGAGATTACGGGCGCCGCCGAGGGTGCCGATCTCGAGCGCCTGGCGCGCGGTGAACGCGGTCGGACCGTTGACCGCGCGCTGGAACAGCATGGCCTGACGCATTTCGCCGGCCATCGAGGTCAATTCGCTCGATGCCGCACCGTCCACGCCGAGGCCGACCGGCGCACCGGCGGCCACCAGATCGCTGATCCGGGCGATACCCGCACCGAGCCGGGCATTGGAGCTGGGGCAATGCGCGGAGCCGCTGCCGGTTTCGGCGAAGCGCCGGATATCGGCGTCGTGCAGGTGCACGGCGTGCGCGAACCAGACATCGGCACCGAGCCAGCCGAGCTTGTCCATGTATTCGACCGGCGTGCAGCCCATCTGCTCGATGCAGTGCTCTTCCTCGTCGAGCGTTTCGGCGAGATGGGTATGCAGCCGAACGCCTTTGGCGCGTGCCAGGGTGGCGGAGTCGACCATCAGCCCCTCGCTCACCGAGAACGGCGAGCACGGTGCGACGGCGACGCGCAGCATCGAATCGAACGACGGATCGTGATATTTGTCGATGACTTCGGCGGTGTGGGCGAGGATTTCGTCGCGGCTCTCGACCACCTCGTCCGGCGGCAGTCCGCCGTCCTTCTGACCGCGGTCCATCGAGCCGCGGCACGGGTGGAAGCGCAGGCCGATTTCGCCGGCCGCGCGCACCTCGGCCTCGAACAGGTCGCCGCGACCCTTCGGGAAGATGTAGTGGTGGTCACTGCTGGTGGTGCAGCCGGTCAGCGCCAGCCAGCCCAGACCCGCGGCGGCCGCGCCGTAGACGACGTCGGCGTCCATGCGGGCCCAGGTGCGGTAGAGGCCGGTCAGCCATTCGAACAGGGTCGAGTCCTGGAACAGGCCCTGGCTCGCCCACTGGTACAGGTGGTGGTGGGTGTTGACCAGACCCGGGGTGACCAAACAGCCGGTGCCATCGATCCTTTCGGCGCCCGGCACGCTCGGGGCGGGACCCGCGCCGAGGGATTCGATGCGGCCATCGGCGATGACGACGTATCCGGACGCGATCTCGTCACCGACGACCGGCGCGATGTACGCGTTCTCGATGACAGTCTTGTGCCCACCCGTCTCCCGGCCACCGCCCTCCATCGAATCGCTCCGCGATGCTGTACGCCCACCCGTCTCCCGGCCGCCACCCCTTATGGAATCGCTGCGCGATGCTGTACTCATTTGCCCGCCTTGCGTGCCGCGGCCAGACGCACCGCGTCGAGGATCTTCTCGTATCCCGTACAACGGCAGAGGTTTCCGGCGAGCGCCTCGCGGATCTCCACATCCGAGGGATCGGGATTGCGTTCGATCAGGTCGTGCGCCTGCACGATGAGACCCGGTGTGCAGAAGCCACATTGGACCGCACCGGCCTCGACGAACGCCTCCTGCATCGGATCGAGCTGCGCGCCCTTGGCCAGGCCCTCGACGGTCCGGACCGAGCGATCCTGCACCTGGCCAGCGGCCACGAGGCAGGAGCAGACCGGGGTACCGTCCAAATACACTGTGCAAGAACCGCATTCGCCTTGCTCGCAGGCATTCTTGGAGCCGGGCAGGCCCATCCGCTCGCGGAGCATATAAAGGAGGCTCTCGCCCTCCCACACATCGTCGACGGTCTCTTGCGAGCCGTTGACGTCGAAGGTCACACGCATCAGGCTGCCCTCCTTCTTTCTGCTAGGTAGTCCGTCCAGGCCCAGGACAGGGTGCGGCGGGCCAGCACCGTCAGGGCATGTTTGCGATATTCCGCGGTGCCGCGGACGTCGTCGATCGGCTTGGCGGACGCGGAGGCGAGCTCGCCGAATTCGCGGACGACCTCGAACGACAGCGGAGCCGGGTCATCCCAGTTGAGGGCAGCGGCCAGGAACTCCTCGGCGGGCCGCGCCCGCAGCGGCGTCGGTCCGGCGGAACCGATACCGGTGCCGACGGTGCGGGTATCGGGGTGCAGCGCGATGGAGAACGCGCAGACCGCGATCACCATGGCGTTGCGGGTACCGACCTTGGAGAAGTACTGCGGTCCGCTGGCCGGCTCGATCCAGATGGCGCGGATCAACTCGTCGGGCTCCAGGGCGTTCTTCTTCACCCAGACGTAGAAATCGTCGATCGGGATGAGGCGGGTGCCGCGCGCGGCGGACTCCACCTCGATCACCGCATCGGCCGCCAGCAGCGCGGGATGGGCGTCACCGGCCGGCGACGCGCCACCGAGATTGCCGCCCACGGTGCCGCGGTTGCGGATCTGCGGGGAGCCGACGGTGCGTGCGGCCTGGGCCAGACCGGGCAGCTGGTGGCCGAGCCGGTTGATGATGCGCACGTACGGGACGCCCGCGCCGATCCGGATGCGGCCGTCGGCCTCGGTCGAGTAATCGAACAGGTCGCGACAGCGGTTGAGGTCGAGCAGTGCCGCCGGACGGCCGTGGTCGAAGTTGAGTTCGACCATCACGTCGGTGCCGCCCTGAATGGGCTTGGCCTCCGGGTTGGCGGCCTTCAGCTCGAGCGCCTCCGCCCAGGTATCGGGTCGTAGGAAATCCATTGTCACTCCCAGGCGGGTCCGGGCGCGGGGGCGTCCTCGCTGAGGACGGTGCCTTCGATCAGGCCGTAGGGACGGTCGGCGGCGAAGAAGACCTCGTTGTCGTTCTCCAGTCCGAAACCGGACAGATCAACGACGAAGTGGTGCTTGTTCGGCAGCGACAGCCGGACCTCGCACACCTCGGGAACCGCGCTGAGCACCCTGTCGCCCATGGCGTAGAGGGTCTGCTGCAGCGAGTAGCTGTAGGTCTGCGCGAACGCCTCGAGCAGTGCGCCGCGCACCTCGCGGTAGGCCTTGTCCCAGTCGCCCGGCTCACCCGCGAAACGCCACTCCGCATTGACCTCGGTCGCCAGCACGCGGTCGTAGGCCTCCTGCAATGTCGTGTACTTGTCCTTGATATAGCCGTGGAATTCCGAGCCGGTGGAGTTCAGCACCACCAGGCCCGCCAAACCTGAGACCACCCAGGCGTTTTCGCCGTCGTAGTGCACCCGCGCGGTGCGGGTCTGCTGACCCGACCGCACGAACGAGTGCTGCTGATCGCCGGGTCCGACCACGATGCGCTCCCAGGCGTACTCCTCGAGCGAGACCCGCGCGTGGTCGATGGTCGGCTGGGAATCGACGAAATGCCGTGCCAGCAGCAGTCCGAACGCCTCTGGCGAGGTGATGCCGTATTCCTTGGCGAAGGCGAAGACGGTGTTCTTCTGCGTGTCGGTCGGCAGGACCGCCGCATTGTCACCGGTCAGGTGGACCTCGTCCATGTCACCGGATAGCGCCACACCGACATTCAGATCCCGGATCTCGTGGACGCCACCGGTTTTCGTCACCCGGACGACCCGGTTCTCCGCTTTGCCGTATCTATTCGGCCCGAGCTTGATCGACATTGTTCAGCTACCTCGGTAGGTCGAGTAGGAGTAGGGACTGAGCAGCAGCGGCACGTGGTAGTGCTCGGCTGGGTCGGCGACGTGGAAGTCGATGGTCACCGACGGGTAGAACGGGCTGAGCTCACCGGTGTCGAAAATCAGCCGGTGCGCACCGATATCGGGTGCGGGCAGATCCTTGACGCGCCCGTCGGCGTCGGTGCGGCGCTCGGCGAGCACGGTGCCATCGGTCTGCTCCAGCCGCACCGCCAGCCCGGCCGCCGGGCGACCCGATGCCGCGTCGAGCACATGGGTGGACAGACTCACTTGTCCTCCAACAGCTTTCGAATCCGCAGCCGGGTGATGTCGGCAAGTTCGCGTTGGGTCGCGATGCGCTCCCCCTCGGCGGTATTGGCCAGCCGCCTGCGCAGTTCGGCGTGGATCTGCTCGGCGCTGCGGCCGGCGGCACGGATCAGGAAGACGTGGCCGAAGCGCTGCTCATAGGCCAGGTTGCCCGCGGCGATACCGTCCAGGATCAGCTGGTCGGCGCCGGCGGTCCCGGACTGTTCACCGGCGGACCACTTCGCCTCGCGTTCGGGCGTCCCCGCCTTCGCGCGGTCCCCGATGCGCGGATGCGCCGACAGCGCCTCCTCGACATCCGGCCAACTGAGCTCCCTGACCCCGGCAACCGCGGCGGCCATCAGGCTCGTGCTGTCCACGTAGGGCCGGTAGGCCGCCACCTTCTGCGCCCAGACACCCGAGGCACAGCAGGTCAGCAGCTCCGCCTCGGCCCGGTCCGGAGGCAGCGCGTTGAGCCATCCGATCTCACCTGACATCCGATCTCCCATCGAGCTCGCTATTCGATGCCGTAAGTACACCCGCCGTTCATCGCCGCAGCTAGGAACCAGAAATCTGAACTGTGCGCCAGTTCACACGGACCTGTTCGTACGAATATCCAAAGCGCTGGGATGTGGCCTCGCGATCGGCTGTTAGCCTCGGCACCTGTGCGACTCAGATCACTTCTCACCATGGACCTGGGGCTCGAGCTCGTCACCGGCGAAGAAGAGCTCGACCGGTTCGTGCGCTGGGTAGTGACCACCGACATGCTCGACCCGAGCCGCTACCTCTCCGGTGGTGAACTGGTCCTGACCGGCCTGCAGTGGCGGCTGAAACCCGAGGACAGCGAGACCTTCGTGCGCGCGCTGGCCCGCGCCGGAGTCGCCGGACTGGCCGCGGGTGACGCCCGCTATGGCGGCGCGCCGCCCGACGTCGTCGAGGCCTGCCAGCGGCACCGGATCCCGCTGTTCCGTGTCAACGAGGACGTCGCCTTCGCCCAGGTCACCGAGACGCTGACGCGCAATCTGTCCACCGGGCGCGCCGCGGACCTGACCGCGATCCTCGACCGGCACCGCCAGCTCGTCGCCGGCACCGGCCTCGGCTCGGTACTCGAGCTGATCGAGCGTGATCTGGGGATGCGGTGTTGGGTCGTCTCCTCGACCGGACGGGTGGTCGCCGGACCAGCGACACCACCGCCGGTCGAGGTCACCGCCGCCTTCTTGAACGCCCGCCGCCTCCCCCACGTCTTGATTCAGGACGAGGCTCGCTACTCGCTGTTCGCCGTCGACGAGCACAGCACCTCGCGCGCGGCCGACTGGTTCCTGGTCTTCGAAGGCGACTACAAGGACTGGCCCGAAGAGCGTCGCGCCCTGACCGGCGAACTCGCCGCCGTTGTCTCGCTGGAACGCGCCCGCCTCGACGACCGCCAGAGCGCCGAAGGCCGCCTCGCCCAAGAGCTCATCGAACTGATCGTCTCCGACGCCAAACCCGCCGAGATCATCTCCCGCTTGGAACTGACCGGCCTCGGCCCCGCCGAAACCTACATCGCGGTCGCCGCCGGAGCAGATGCCTTGCGCCCCGGCGAATTACGCGTCCTGCTCCGCGAAATCCTCTACGGCAAAAGGCCGGCCGCAGGCGTCGTCGACGGCGAAGCCATCGCCCTCATCCCCGCCGACCCCGACGGTGCCCTGATCACCGAAATCCACCGCGCCGTAACCGCTTTGGAACCCGGCCTGCAAGGCGCACACCTCTCGATAGGCGTCAGCGGAATCGTAGAGGGCGAGGGCCTGCGCGGCGCCGTAGAAGAAGCCCGCTACGCCCGCCGCCTGGCCGCCGACCGCCCCCACCCCACCAGCGTGGTCGGCCACGACGAACTCGCCACCCACATGCTGTTACTGGCCAGCGTCCCCGACGAAGTCCGCCGCATGTTCCGCCTGCGGTTGCTCGACCCGCTCTCCAGCTACGACCAAGAGAACCGCGCCGACCTCGTCCACACCTTGGAAACCTTCCTCCAAGTCTCTGGCTCCTGGACGAAATGTGCTGAACTGCTTCACGTTCACGTGAACACCTTGCGCTACCGCATCCAACGCATCGAGGAGCTAACCGGGCGCGATCTATCCCGCCTCGAAGATCGCGTCGACTTCTTCCTGGCCCTAGCCCTGCGCTGATATTTCCATCGACACCGTCAAGGCTTACAAGTGGCGGTCCGCCGACGAAAATACCCGAATCGATTCCGAGCCCCTGACTCTCCGGCGGCGGGTGCTTCGGAAGCCGAGCCGTCGTGAGGAGTCGGCTATGCACCCGAGCCGACAGCACGGCGCATCCCGGACACGCTACCGGCTCGTCGCGGGTGCTGCCTCGATCCGCACTGAGAGCCCGGCGCCACGCATACCGTCGATCCGCAAGCCATCCAGATGCGGAAACAGGACCGCCACCGGTCCAAGATCACAACACCGGCAACATGATCAATCACCAAGTCCCCGTTCGCAGTTCGAGCGATGGGGCGATCACGGAAAGTGGGACAGATCCAGTCTTCTGGGTGCGGGTTGAATTACTTGCGTGCAACGCCCGCGTAGGCGGACACTTGCGCGTCCATTTTCTTCGGGGATGCGACACCGTCCGGGCGCCAGCGGTGCGGCACCTCTACACCGGGATCGACCAGCTCTAGTCCCTGGAAGAACCGCGTGAATTCGTCTCGGCTTCGGACCTGGCATGGCAAGCCGCTGCGGCGGTAGATGTCGACCACGGTAGCTATTGCCGTCGGATCGAAGTCTGGCGTGACGTGTGTCATCACTAGATACGAGCCAGGAACGAGCTCGTCCATCAGAGTATCGACGATTCCGTAGGCATCCTGCTCGTCGGGGATGAAATGCATCAGCGCGTTGAGGCTGAGCGCGACCGGTTGGGTCAGGTCCAGTGTCTCGCGCAATCCCAGGGCATTGAGAATCTTTTCGGGTGTCGTGACGTCGGCGGAGACGTAGTTGGTACGCCCCTCCTGTGAGCTGACCATCAATGCCCTGGCGTGGACGAGCACGATCGGATCGTTGTCGACGTAGACGACTCGTGCGTCAGGCGCGACCTGTTGGGCCACCTGATGCAGATTCGGCTCGGTCGGGATACCGGTTCCGATATCGAGGAATTGACGAATGCCCGCGTTTGCAAGGAACCGTGTCACGCGGTGTATGAAGGCCCTGTTCTGCTGCGCGGCCACCCGCACTCCTGGCCAGATGGCCACGACCTGTTCAGCCGCTTGCTCGTCCGCGCTGTAATGGTCCTTGCCGCCGAGGTAGTAGTCATACATTCGGGCGGTGTGGGGCTGATTCTGCCGCAGGTCGACAGTAGCGCCGGGTTCCACGGTCGGAGTCCTTTCATAGTCGAGGCAACATCAAGGTAGCAAGCGGGCGGTACGCGGGCGTGTCGATTCAATCTTGTTGGGGGGGTGCACCTTGTGGCCCACTACAAGCGTGTGAGCGCGCCGAGTAAGTGGCTCGGCGAACAGGATTGACTCCATGCTTGCCACTTTAGTCTATTCAGCGCCGTGGATCGGGCCACCGGTCAGCTCTACTGCCGGACCCGAGATCGCAAGCGCTCGACCGAGTTTCGAGCCCTCCTGCAGTCACTGTGCTAGCGCTGGCCGGGCGGGAAGTTGTATGTGATCGTCGATAACGTCTCCCGCACAAACGCCGCGAGGTGCTCGAGCGTTTCCTGTGGACGGTCAGCGCAGTGACCAGGGTGCTCGATTTCTACGGTGACCCACCGAACGACCTCGAACCAGGTTTAGGCGCACGCCTCGAACGTCAGCAAGTGCTGTACCGAGGCAATCACCGCTTCTACTTCATCATCTCGGAGCAGGTACTCCGCACCCGCGTCGGCACCCCGGACGTGATGCTCGAACAGATGGACCGATTGCTCACGGCGATGTCTCTGCCCCGCGTCGTGCTCGGCATCCTGCCCGACGAATCGGAGTTCCGCGCACCGACACACAGCTTCATCATGTTCGACAACCGCATGGTGCAGGTCGAGACCATCTCAGCAGAGCTGACGATCACCCAACCTGGCGAGATCGTGTTGTACGAGAAGGCCTTTCAGGCGCTCACCGAGCAAGCCATCCACGGCCAGAATGCCCGCGCGATGATCGCTGCGGCAATGGACGGCCTGCGGGCCAACCCCGCCTGAATCCCCGAAGCGTCTCAGCGGGCCGTGTGGCCATCGGGGGCATACCCGGCACCAATCGCCCCCAGTAGCCCGCCCACTGCCGAAATAGCCGCTGCTATCCGCCCGTCGATGGGGCGAACGTCCGTCCCATCGACGTAACAGGCATTGCGACCAGCACGAAGGTGGAGATGTATGCCACCAACCACGCACCCGGAGGCCGCCCGACGTTTCTGAGCAGTCCGTTCCCCGGCCCGCGGCTGCGTTGACGAAGAAATACAGGGCTGGTTCATTCCTCGAGCGCACCGTGCTGGCTGACGGAACCGGATTCGCCTACGATTTTATCGTCGGCATCGCTTCAGCGGTCGACATGCCGGGCGCACCGGTCCGCGCCCGAGAATTGAGGAGCCGGTCGGACACCGTCGTTCAGTACGGTGGCAGGCGACCATCTGAAAGAAATATCACGACACCTCCAAGGAGATTCACCATGCCTGGTGACCAAATCGGAGAAGTCAATGGTCAAACAATCGGTACACGAGTTCTGGGAGATATCGGGCTCGGCCCGCGAACCGAGGTGACCGACCATCAGATCGGCACACTCTGCGGCGTTCAGATCGACAGTACGGTGACCTACGTCGGCACGATGCGCCCCAACGGCACGCTCGCCGGTGAAGGCACCGGATTCGTCGTCACCGCGAGCGGGCAGACAGCTACGTTCCGGGGGACGGGCGTCGGCAGGTTCACCGGCCCTGGAGCGATCAGCTGGAGAGGGGCGGTCTTCTACGAGACCAGCGGTGAGGAACTGAGCCGTCTCAACGGGATCGCGGTCATGTTCGAGTACAACGTCCACGACGGAAAGTCGGAAGGCAAACAGTTCGAGTGGAAGTAGGGCTGATGCACGACCTCGTCAACCCCGTGCCCCGACCACTTGGATGAAATATGCCAAGGGGTCGGTTCCGGCGGAATCGGACGTCGCTCCGTATGCCCGCCGGTCCAGCCGCGCGTATGAAATGTGTTGTGCGGCAACAACACCTACGATCCCACGGGGTTCGCTACGATGGAAGGGTGCGGATCGGAGTCGGGCTCTCCACCGCGCCGGGAGCACGGCAAGCAGGCGCGCAAGCCGCAGCGAACGCACGCGATCAGATCGCGGGCGAGACGCCATCGCTTGCTGTGCTATTAGCCTCACGAGCACACACCGACGAGGCCGCGGCCGTCCTCGCCGGAGTCCACCACAGCGTCCAGGTGCCCGCACTCATCGGATGCGTGGCCCAAGCGATCGTCGCGGGCCGCCGCGAGATCGAGGACGAGCCCGCGGTCGCGGTATGGCTGGCATCCGGATTGCCCGCCGCCGCCGAGACCTTCCAACTCGACTTCCTCCGCACAGCGGCCGGCGGGCTACTCGCGGGTTACCGCTTCGACACCGCAGCGCGCGACTTCCATCTGCTGCTGCCCGACCCCTTCTCCTTCCCGGCCGACATACTGCTCGAGCACCTGAACACCGATCTACCCGGCACCACCGTGATGGGCGGGCTGGTCAGCGGCGCGCAACGGCCCGGCGGCTGCAGACTGTTCCACGACCACGAGGTGGTGACCTCCGGCGCCGTGGGCGTGCGACTACCCGGCCTGCGCGGTGTCCCCATCGTGTCGCAAGGCTGCCGACCGATCGGGTCCCCCTATATCGTCACCGGCGCACGCGGCGCGCGGATCACCGAACTGGGCAGCCGCCCACCCTTCGAGCGATTACGCGAGATCGTCGAGGCGCTGCCACCCGACCAACAGGAACTGGTGACCCACGGACTGCAGATCGGAGTCGTAGTCGACGAGCATCTCTCAGCGCCGGGGCAGGGCGATTTCCTGATCCGCGGCCTGCTCGGTGCCGACCCATCCAGCGGCGCGATCGAGATCGGCGAAATTGTCGAGGTCGGCACAACCGTGCAGTTCCAGGTCCGCGACGCGGCCGGGGCAGATGAAGATCTACGCGCAGCCCTCCTACACGCAGGTTCGGACCTACCCGGACGCCCCGCCGGTGCGTTGCTGTTCACCTGCAACGGACGCGGCCGGCGGATGTTCGGGGTCGCGAACCACGACGCCACCGCGATCGAGGACGCGCTCGACGGCATCCCGCTTGCCGGCTTCTTCGCCGCGGGCGAAATCGGCCCCATCGCAGGCCGCAATGCGCTACACGGCTTCACGGCATCAATGGCGGTATTCGTCGAATGAGCGTCGACATCCGGATCTACGCCGAGCTGAACGACTTCCTCCGGCCCGACGACCGATACACGGTGCTGCGCCGACCATTCCGGCCGCACCAAACCGTGAAGGACGTCATCGAGGCGGCTGGCATCCCGCACACCGAGGTCGACCTCGTTCTGGTCAACGGGCAACCGGCGGCCTTCGGCCAGCACCCGCGCGACGGCGATCGAATCACCGCCTATCCCGTGTTCGAGACGCTGGACATCGGCCGGACTACCAGGGTGCGCCCACACCCGCTGCGCGAGCCGCGCTTCGTCGCCGACGTCAATCTAGGCGGACTCGCCAAGCTGATGCGGCTGATGGGCCTGGACGTGCACTGCCGGTGGGACGCCGACGATGCCGCACTCGCCGAACTGTCGGCGGCCGAGCACCGGATTCTGCTCACCCGCGACCGCGGACTGTTGAAGCGGCGCAACGTAACTCACGGTGTGTACATCCGGTCGGACCGGCCGGTAGATCAGATCGTCGAGGTGATCCGGCGGCTCGACCTCGTCGAGCGGCTGGCCCCGTTCACCCGCTGCCTGCGTTGCGGTGGCACCGTCGTCGCGGTCGCCAAAGCCGAGGTCGAAGATCGGCTGGAACCACTCACTCGCCGCCATTACAACACGTTTCGGCAGTGCCGCGACTGTGGGCGGATCTACTGGCAGGGCTCGCACCAGGCCCGGCTCACCGCCACGGTGGCGGCAATCCGCACCGGCCTGAATCAATCCTGACACCATCGCCTGTCACGAAATCCCGCACGTCTCGTTGTCGACTGCGAATCCCGCTGAGCTGGTGAGTCAACGCCGATCTACACCGACGACAGCAGTGAGCCATCGGAGTTGATTTTCCAGGTGACCAGTTGACGCGAGGCCAAGCATCGCGGCCCCGTGTGGGTCAGCCCACGGGCGGACGGCTTCGGTGATCGAGGTGATAGTCCTCGATGCGACCGGGTCGAACACCGGCTGAGTAGGCCGGGGAAATCAACGTCGACGTCGTACCGATGATCGCCGCCGACGGCGAGCTGGCACTCAATCGGCGCGAGTCCCGCAGGCGAGGAAGACCGGGACGGCGACGAACAACCGATCGTCGTGTGCCCTGGCGGCTTGGTCGTCGAGCCAAGTGCCTTTTCCGGCGATGTTGGCGAGCATCGGCAGGACCGCGGCGTCTGTCCACACGATCGTGTGGACCTCGACGGTGACGTTGGTGAACCCGTTGTCCAGCAGGATGTTCCGGTATCGGCGAGCGACCCGTGGGTTGGGCATGCCGTCCGCGCGAGCGTGGACGAGCGTACGGGTGAGTTCGGGATCGTCGGAGTCGATCACGAACGTGTCCCAGTCCTGGCCGACGAGCACCGCGCGGCCGTTTTTGGCCAGGACGCGGCGGGCCTCGATGACGGCTTGCTCGGGTTCGGCGAGGGCGTGCAGGACCTTGTCGGCACGGTAGCCGGTGACCGAGCCGTCGTCGAGAGGCAGCGCGGTGGCGTCGGCGACGTGGAACTCGCTTGTGGGCCAGCGCTCGATGGCGATCTCGATCATGGCGGGGTCCAGGTCGATGCCAATGGCCCTCACCCCACGGGCGGCCAACTCGCCGACGGCGCGACCGCCCCCGCAGCCGACGTCGACGACGGTGTCGCCCAGCGCGTGGTAGGTGCGTTCCCGCAGGTTACGAGCCTGGGGTAGATCGTCAAGAGCGTCGAGGAGGGTAAGCAACGTGGACATGTCCGTCATTGTGCGACTTAATGTCAACATGAAGTCAATCGGCGAGGTGGCCGCTCGGTTCGGGTTGCCGACACACGTGCTGCGGCATTGGGAGGCGCAAGGACTGCTGACACCGGCCCGCGCGGGTGACCGTCGCCGCTACACCGACGCGGACCTGTACCGGGTGGCGGCGATCCTGATTTCGAAGGAAGCGGGCTTCGGACTCGCGGACATCCGGACGATGTTGGCCGCCCGGTCCGCACCGGCCCGCCATGAGGTGCTGGCCCGCCACCGCGAGAAGTTGCTGGCACGTATCGCCCTGGCGCAGGCCGCACTCGATATGCTCGAGGGCGAATGCCCGCACGACGACATTATGACGTGCCCGCATTTCCAGGGATTCCTGACTGACCGACTGCAGCGGCCTTCCGTACGGGGTTCGGATCGTCGTAACGCCGATCGGGCAGTCGAGAGCGCCGGCGGGAATGTTGAAGGTGCCGCGGGCGAACTGGACATAATCGGCCGGCTCGACCCAGACCGCGTCGAGTCCGACGTCGACCAAGACGACGTTTGAGAGTCAACACTCAGGTGCGCTGGTCGGTGGTGCGCCCGGGGATAAGTGGCCCGCCCGTCCTCGGAGTCTGGCCGTAACCAATGGGCAGGCGTTGTCGTCGACAATGCGTCCAGTGGCGACATTGGAATCTATCAACTCGCTCGTGCGGATTCGGCGAGGCACAGCCCCAAGCCCGTATTCTCACGTTATTTCTGGCGTGTCGTAATCGGTTGTGCCGCACGATGTTCGACCGTGGTCGACGAGTTGTCGGGCAGCTGGTGCCGAGCGGTCCGCCTGTGCCGTTGATGCTGGCGGGGTCCAAATGTCACCGGCAACGCTGCGGCTCTTGCGCGCAGCTTCGCGGCGGCGAACGATTAGCTGTGCGGTGGCCACGTTCGCGGGCCGTGCGGTTACACCCCCTCGGTGGACCACGACGCCTCGGCCCCGCAACACAGCGGAGTAATCCCTCCGCGCGAGGAGGACTCGATGTTCATCCAAGTCATTCAAGGAAAGGTGTCCGACGCCGACCGGCTACGTCGATGTATGGATCGGTGGACCGAGGAGCTGCGGCCGGGAGCCGTCGGCTACCTCGGCACGACCAGCGGACTGTGCGACGACGGCACATTCATCGCGCTCGCGCGATTCGAATCCGAGGATGCGGCGCGACGCAATAGTGACCGCCCGGAACAAGGCGCGTGGTGGGCCGAGACCGAACAGTGCTTCACCGGGCCGGTCACCTTCATGAACTGCCCGGATGTGACGCAGTGGCTGGGCGGCGGCTCCGACGAGGCCGGATTCGTCCAGATCATGGAAGGCCACACGCGCGACCAACGCCGGATGCGCGAACTGCTCGGCCAGGGCGGCGATCGCATCCATGAATTGCGCCCGGAGATCCTCGGCGGCACCTTGGCGACCTACGGCAATGACGGCTACGTCGAGGCGGTGTACTTCACCTCCGAGGCCGAAGCGCGCGCCCACGAAAAGTTGGAGATCCCCGACGATCTGCGCTCACTGTTCGATGAGGAAGGCGCCCTCATGGGTGAGGTCGAATACTTCGACCTGCGCCAGCCGATGCTGGTCTCACCGCAGCGATAGCCGACCATCTGGCACATATCCAGTGACACCCTCGTACAAGGCAACCTCTGCGACAGGCTCACAGGATATGCGACAGCCAATGCAGCGCGCCTGAGCCCAGCAGCGCGGGCACAGCTTTTGTCGCATACCCACCGACTCCGTCACACAGGGTTGCAACCTGCGCGGCGGTAACTGTATATGCGACAGCCCAATCCGAACCCGGCGCGTACGACGACGTGGCGCTGCCGCGGTCTCCCCGGAGGAAGACCGCGGCAGGGGGTGGCGGGCTACTTGTTCCAGATGGCCGCGACGTAGGTCTGGCCCTTGACCGTGTAGCGGTGTTCGTGGACGAGCTTGTAGCCCTGGGCGGAGAGTTGGGCGGCGGTGGTGTTGAAGGTGTCGACCGAGATGTCGTGGCGGGCCTGCCAGGCACGACCGTCGTTCTTCTCCCAGATGCCGACAAAGCGCGAGGAGCCGTTCACCTCGTAGCCGCGGACCAGGGTCAGGCGGTAGCCCTGGCCGAGCAGTTTATCGAATTCCGCCTGGTACGCGCCGGAGTCGAGGCCGTGGCGGGCCTGCCAGGCGCGGCCGTCGTTGCGGAACCAGGTGCTGGAGTAGCGGGGGTCGTTGCCGCCGGTGACGCGGATGTCGGTGATGCGGTAGCCCTGGGCGACCAGGTTGTCGAATTCGGTCTGATGCTGTGCGCCGGTGAGGTTTTCGCGGGTGACGGTGACGGGCTGCGCGGTGGCGCCACTGTTGGCGAAGGTCACGGTCCAGTGGCGGCGGTCGCCCTGGTAGATCACCGCGACGCCGATATTGTCGAGTTGGCTGTCGAGGATGATCGCGCGGTGGCCGGGCGAGTTCGACCAGAAGCGCATGGCGTCGGCCGGTTCGACATTGGTGCCGTAGAAGTTGATCTCGGCGATCTTGGGCGCGTTGGTGGGGACACCGCACTGTGCGAAGCGGGTCTTGATGTCGCGGCCCAGGGTGTCGACATGGTCGGCCGGTGAGGAGCCGCGCTCGGCGCTGTCGTTGCTCGCCCATTCGGCCGGACGGGCCAGCACATCGGTATGGGTGACCGGCTTCAAGCCCGCCTCGGCGCGCATCTTGTTGATCTGGTCGAAGACGACACTCTCCTCGCCGCGCAGGGCCAGTGCGGCGCTATCGACATCGCAGTTGGTCAGCGGCGCGGCCGCGGCGGCGGGCAGTGCGAACAGGCCCGCGCCCGCGAAAACGGCCAGGGCGGCGGCAGTGGTCTTGAATTTCATCGGATCCCTTTGTGCTGGTTGTGACGGGGTCGCACAAAGAGTCGGGCCGAGCCCTAATAAGCGACCAATAGCCCACCAACGTCCCGCCTCGAGCGCAGATGCCGCCGCCCGCGAACCGCGCAGCGCCACCGGCTCGTCGGGATCGTGTACCGCGACGAATATGGCTCGGGCATTACGGGATCCGCTCCGAGAACCTGGCCCAGCATGCCAGCCAGGACCGGATCCACCAGCTGTGGCTCGGTTCGACCAGACAGGGCGACTTCGTCGAGAAGCCGGACATTTGATGTCGGTGGTCGGCGTTACGGTGACGCCGTGAACCGCACGGATCGGCTCTATGCGATCGTCGAAGAGTTACGGGCCATTGCGCCGCGGCTGCGCACCGCACGCGAGTTGGCGGCACGCTATGAGGTGAGCGTTCGGACGATCGAACGCGATATCGCGGCACTGCAGCAGGCGAGCATTCCGATCTATGCCGATGTCGGCCGACGTGGTGGCTACGCGCTGGAGAAGAGCATGTCGCTGCCGCCGCTGAACTTCACCCCGGCGGAGGCCGTCGCGCTCGCGGTCGCCTTGGCGCGCAGCGAGACGACGCCATTCGACCAGGCCGGGCACAGCGCCCTGCGCAAGATTCTGGGGGTGATGTCGGAACGCAACGCCGCCGCCGCTCGTGACCTCGCGGCGCGGATTCGGCTGGTGGACCCGGCCGATGCGCCACCTACCCCAGCGATTCCCGCAGTCATCGGGCAGTCGATCGAAGCCGGGCGGGTGCTGCGGATCAGCTACTCGGATCGCTTCGGTACGCACAGCGAACGCGACGTCGAACCGATTGCGTTTCTCAGCGGCTCCCCCGGCTGGTATCTCATCGCCTGGTGCCGTCTGCGCGAGGAGTCCCGCTGCTTCCGGCTGGATCGCATCCGTGCGGTGACGATGACCGATCTGCCGGTGCCGCCGCGACCGCTGGCCGGTACCGCGTCGGATATCCCCGATTTCAAGCTGAGAAGTGTCGCACTGTGAGAACGGCCGCGCGGAAACACCGACAGGGTGTTGTCGCCGCGCCGGGTGATCGTTGTCGGGCAAGGCATCGACACCCGATTCCGAGGAGACGACACGTGAGCACTCCCCCTTTCAATACGGTGGCCTGGTTCCAGGTCGGCAGCGATAAGCCCGAGCAGGCCGAGAAGTTCTACGGCGACCTGTTCGGCTGGACCTTCGCGGGCGACCCGAACGCCGACGGCTACGACCTGGTCAGCTACCCCGAGAGCGAGGCCCCCAGTGGCGGCATCTCGCATACGCCGGATGCCGCCGCGAACCACGCCACCTTCTTCGTGCTCGTCCAAGACGTGGCGGCCACGGTCGCGGCCGCCGAACGGCTCGGCGGGAAGGTGTCGGTACCGCCGATCACCGGCAAGGACGGATTGGTCTTCGCCCACATCCTCGACACCTCGGGCAACGATTTCGGCGTCTTCAGCCCGCCGCCGCAACCGTGATCCGGTGACGGGACCTCGGCCATCGGCCGGGGTCCCTTTGGGATGCTGACGACCATGGACCGGGTCGATCGCAATGTCGTGCGGTACGGCAGCCACGGATCTGTGCTCTAACCGGCACGCCGGCGTAGCGTGCGATGAGTTGAGCCAGCCCGGCTCACAGGAAACACCCAGCTGGGTCTGAGGTTGGGTGGCGGTCGTAGCGGCACTCTGAGGGGATGAGCAGAGCAGAGCCGGGCAGGAGGCTGCGCAAGACACTGGCGCGGCGGGTGTCGGCCATCCCGTTGCGGGTGGGGCTCGTTGTCACCCTGGTCTTTCTGGCCGCCATGGTGCTGCTCGCCACGGGCTTCGCGGTGACCTCCGCGTTGAGTCGATCGCTGACCGCGCGGACCGACGAGCAGCTCTACGATGCGGCCCGGTCTTGGGCGCAGCCGCGCGAGATGAAGCAGATCGTCACGAACGATGGTGCGGCGCTGTGGATTCCGGCCGATATGCCGGACGCGTCGTCCGTGCCCCGGGCGTTCACCGATCAACCCCGGCGCTTCTTCGAGTTGCGCAAGGGCCCTACGGGAGAGCTCTATTCGGGTGCACCCGGCACGGTCGCGGGGACCGGCGCGACACCGGATCTGCCGGCGCACGCGACCGCAGTCCCCACGACGGTCGGCTCGACCAACGAATCCGAGGTGCTGTGGCGCACCTTGACCACCAGCAACCAGTACGGCTCGACGACGATCGCGGTGCCGCTCACCGACAACCAGGAGACGGTCTCGCGGCTGATCTACTTCGAACTCGGCATCGGAGCGGCGGCACTGCTCGCCCTCGGTGTGGTCGGCTACTTCGTCGTCCGGCGCAGTCTGCGCCCGCTGCGCACGGTCGAGGAGACCGCGGCGGCGATCGCGGGCGGCGACCTGCACCGGCGGGTGCCCGTGCGCGATGTCGACACCGAGGTCGACCGGCTCGCGCGTTCGTTGAACGCGATGCTCGCCCAGATCCAGCACGGCGTGGCCGCGACCGAGGCATCGGAGGAGGACGCCCGCCGTTCGGAGCGCCGGATGCGCCAGTTCGTCGCCGACGCCAGCCACGAATTGCGCACGCCGCTCACCACGATTCGCGGATTCGCCGAACTCTACCGGCAGGGTGCGAGCACGGACGCGCGCATGGTGGTCGGGCGGATCGAGGACGAGGCCGAGCGGATGGGCCTGCTGGTCGAGGACCTGCTGATGCTCGCGCGGCTGGACGCCAAACGCCCGCTCGACCGCAGCCCCGTGGATCTGCTCACGCTGGCGGGCGACGCCGTGCACAACGCGCAGGCCTTGGCGGCACAGCAGAAAACCGAGCCGCAGCGGCCGATCACCCTGGAGGTCCGCCCCGGCGTCGGCACCATGGACGTGACCGGCGACGAGGCACGGTTGCGCCAGATCCTGACCAATCTGCTGGGCAACGCCCTCACCCACACCCCGGCCACCGCCGCGATCACCGTGCGGCTCACCCCGGCTCGGGACGAGGTGCGCATCGACGTGATCGACACCGGGCCCGGGCTGACCCCGGAGGCCGCCGCCCGCGTATTCGAACGCTTCTACCGCACCGACAACTCCCGCACCCGCACCAGCGGCGGAACCGGCTTGGGCCTATCCATCGTTCAGGCTCTCGTCGCGGCACACGGCGGCCGCGTCAGCGTGCACAGCGAACCGGGCGACGGCGCGACGTTCACGGTGATCCTGCCGCGTGCCGATACGTCATCGGCCCAGGTTGTTCCAGCCTGACCGCACTTGGGCAGCGCCGAGGTCGAACCTCGCTGATCGGTTCACCGACTCGGATCTCCGGTCGGTACCAGCGGCGGTTGCGCCGGAGCCGGTGTGGGCCTCGGCTTTTCGGGATGCGACGGCGCCATGCCCCCGAATGTATTGCGAACCTCGGTGCAGGACTGGATGAGTCGGTCGAGCTGTGTATCGGTGAGTCCGGCATGCATGGAGAAGCGGATCAGAGCGCGGTCGCGGGCGGTGGCGGGCCAGCAGAAGACCGAACCGAAAACGCCTCGGGCCTCCAGGAAGTCGCGGATCGCGATGGTGCGCTGATCGGGTCCGGTCTGCAGCGCGACGATATGGCTCGCCGAACCCTCCAGATCGAATTCCAGCGCCATCAGGGCACGGCGCACGACCGCGGCGACCTCGCGCAGGCGGACCCGCCGCCAGTCGTCGGCGCGGATCACGTCGAGCGTCGCGGCCAGGCCCGCGATATCGTGCGGCAGCAGCGTCGCGGAGAAGACCGCGGGATCGGACTCCATCTTGAAGTAGTCGACGAAATCGATATTGTTGGTGGCGATGAATCCGGCGCGCCCCGCGAAAGCCGTAGCGAGGCTGGCGATTCGGAACGGTACCCGCTCCGCGAGGCCCAGCGCCACCACCATGCCCGCGCCTTGTGGCCCATCGGTGCCCAGCGAATGCGATTCGTCGACCACCAGCACGCTGCCGGTCTCCTCGGCGACATCACAGATCTGGGTCAGCGGACAGCGACTGCCGTTGGTGCTGTAGACCGCGTCGACCACGACGATGCCCGGCCCGTGTTTGCGGACCTCGTCGCGCAGGTGGCCCGGAAAATTGTGCCGGAACGGATACACCGGCGCACCAGCCGTTTTCGCACCGTGCCACAGCGACATGTGAGCGATGTGATCGACATACACCGGGCTCTGCGCGTCGGCGATCGACTGCATCAACCCGACATTGGCATCCCAGCCGGATTGGCACAGAATTCCGCCCGCCGCCCGCATATGTTCGGCCAGCGCCTTTTCCAACATGATCTGCGGATGGTCGACACCGTGCAGGAAGACCCCCGACGGTGCCGCCGCACCCCCGGTGTCCTGCAGCGATGCGCACATGGCTGCGACGATGCGCGGTTCACGCGCCAACGCCAGATAGTCATTACTGGTCAGCACCACCTCACCCGGCGTCGGCTTTCGGCCGTGCAAGATGTGCCGCCCGCCCCATGCGGTCGCAATCCGTTCCGTATGGAATCGGCTCACGCGACGGAATATGCGGTCGGCGACCGACAAGGTCATCTGAACTCCTTTCACTGCAATCAGCTACTTCAGAGCGCACACCGAGCAGATTGAATCACTCCCTGTCGACGCCCTGCGCCGAAATCGCCAACTTGACCGGTATCCGTGCGCACTAACACCGCCCTAACAGCATCAACAGGCACGATGGTCGGGTGCGGGTACTGGTGGTCGAAGACGAACGGTTGCTGGCCGACGCGATAGCCGATGGGCTGCGGCGGCATGCGATGGCGGTCGATGTGGTGTACGACGGCGCGGACGCACTGGAGCGGGGCGCGGTGCACGATTATGACGTCATCGTGCTCGATCGCGATTTACCGACGGTCTCCGGCGATACCGTCTGCACCTCGCTGACCGAGGCAGGTAGCGACGCAAGGATATTGATGCTGACGGCCGCCGCGGCGGTGGCCGAGCGGGTCGCCGGGCTCGGCCTCGGCGCCGACGACTATCTGACCAAACCGTTCGCGTTCGCGGAGTTGGTGGCCCGGATCCAAGCGCTGGGGCGGCGGGCGCGGCCCGCGACACCGCTGGTGCTCGAGCGGGCGGGCATTCGGCTCGATCCGCATCGGCTGGCGGTCACCCGCGACGGCGAGCCGGTCTCGTTGTCGCGCAAGGAGTTCGCGGTGCTCGCCGAGTTGTTGCTGGCCGATGGCGGGGTGGTGTCGGCGGAGCAGTTATTGGAGAAGGCATGGGACGAGAACATCGATCCGTTCACGGGGGTGGTGCGGTACACGATCATGATGGTGCGCCGAAAGTTGGGCGATCCGCCGGTGATCGAGACCGAGGCGGGCGTGGGGTACCGCATCCGATGAGGGGACGCACCATTCGGCTGCGGCTCACCCTGCTGTACGCGGGCGCGTTCTTCATCGCCGGGGCGATTCTGGTCGCGTTGATGTATTTCTATCTGGACCAGTCGCTGGATCGACGCTACGGGGTCGGTGCGCAGCGCCTCGTGCGCGAGTATCTGACCAAACGTAACCGCCCGATCGTTTCCGAGGAACTGTATGCGGCACTGACCGCGCAGGCCGCGAAGGAACGCCGAGACACCCTGGAGGCCATGCTGGTCTGGTCGCTGGTCTCGCTCGGCGCGATCGGGATCGCGGCCGGTGGACTGGGTTGGCTGTTGGCCGGGCGAGTGTTGAACCCGCTGCAGCAGATCACCGCGACGGCTCGCCGGGTGGCCGACCGCAGTCTGCACGAACGCATCGATCTGACCGGACCCGATGACGAAATCAAGGATCTGGCAGACACTTTCGACGCCATGCTGGAGCGGCTGGATCGCGCCTTCGACGGCCAGCGGCGCTTCGTCGCCAATGCCTCACATGAACTGCGCACACCGCTGACCATCAATCGCACGCTGATCGAGGTGGCACTCGACGATCCCGACGCACCTGAGTCGACGCGCAGGCTCGGCGCCACGCTGCTGGAGGTCAATCATCGGCACGAGCGGCTGATCGACGGCCTGCTGGTGCTCGCGAGCAGTGAACCGCGACTCATCGAACGCAGCCGAGTCGACCTCGCCGAGATTGCGCGCCGCGTCGTCGCCGTCGCCGACCAGGCCGGTATCGAGATCCGCGCCGACCTCGCCGCGGCTCCGGTTTCCGGTGATCCGGTGCTGCTGGAACGACTCGCACAGAACTTGGCCGACAACGCGATTCGCTACAACGTAGGCGAAAGCGGTTGGGTCGCGATCAGATCGGCGAGCACGGCGGGCAGCGCCCAACTGATCGTCGAGAATACCGGCCCGGTCGTACCGGCCTTCGAAGTCGATGGACTCTTCGAACCGTTCCGCAGACTGGCCTCCGGCGAACGCGTCGCCGAGTCCGCCCACACACCGAACAGCCGCGGCGCGGGACTGGGTCTGTCGATCGTGCGATCAGTCGCGAATGCCCACGGCGGCGAGGTCCGGGCGACGGCGCGACCCGAGGGCGGACTCACCGTCATCGTCAGCATCCCGAACGAGAAGGCGGGCGGCACCCGCTAGCGCCACCCGCCATCGCCTCAGTAGTTGTGGCAGCTGTTGGCGATATTCCGCAGCTTGTCGACCTTCTGCTGCCCCTCCGGTGAGTTGCGCTTCTCCTCGATCTTGGTCTTCGCGTTCGGGTGCGCGTCGAGCCACTGCTGGGCGCGCTGCTTGCGCTGGTCGACCGGCAGCGCGAGCAACTCCTGCAGCTTCGCCTTGCGATCGGGATGGCTGTCCAGACGTTCGGCCAGCTTGGGCGCTTCGGCGTGAATGGCCGCGTCCACCTGGGCGAAGGTGCATGTCGTCTCGATCAGTCCGCCGCCGACGCCCGGTTGCGCGGAGGCGGAGGCCGGAACCAGTAGCGCGCCCGCCGCCAGCAGACCGCCGAGCGCGACGGCGGTTCGCAGAAGTCCGGTACGGGTGTATGTCATGTCGAGTGACCCTTTCCATTGGCGATCGGGTCACGGCAGGTATTCCCGTGACCCGCTGCCAAGTCCACCAGGCAGGGTGTTGGCGCAGCGCTAGGAAATGGTCTCGCCACCAGCTACGAGCGGCGCACCCGGGCGAGCCAGGCCGCCCCATCGACGATGCTGCCCGGTGTGAGCCCGAGTTGTTCGGCCTCGACTACGGCCTCGCTCACGCGCCCCCGATACCGGGCGGGCGCCAGCTCTTCCAGCTCCCAACCAGCGCCGAACGCATCCGAGATGGCCGTTCGGCTGATGCGCGGTCCGAAACCCGGCTCGGCATCCGAGAGCGCGAGGATATGGACCAGCCCGCCCGGCTCGAGCACCTTGTGCAGACTGCTCACATAGTCGGTGGGATCGCCGTTGTCATGGGCGAAGACATGGAACAGGGCGCTGTCGAGGATGGTCCGGTAGCGCGGCTCCTCCCCGAGCTTCAGCGCATCGGCCTCTTCGAATCGCGCGGCCACCCCGCGCCTTTCGGCATTGGCGCGGGCATACGCGATCGCACTCGGCGACAGATCCACGCCGAGCACGTCATAGCCGAGCTCGGTCAGCCGGATCGTATGCTCACCCGCCCCGCACCCGACATCGAGCACCGCACCCCGAATCCATCCCTGCTCGATCAGCTCGAGCACCGCGGGCTGCGGCTCCCCGATGACCCACGGTGCGGATCCATCGTCGTAAACGGAATTCCAGAACTCAGAAGGTCGATTCATCCCTCCAGCCTTCAACCTCAACCCGGGTTCACGTCAATGACAACCGCGCTACATTGCCAGATGCCGGATTCGCCGCACCTGCGCCCAAGCGAAAAGTGACATCCTGTTCGGGTATAGGTTTCGGTGTCCGGGGTTGGTTTTCGGGGGGATGCGGCGGAGTTCGGACATAGTTTGCAGGTTCTGGGACGTAGCGAGGGCCCGGAAGGCGGACTGCCTGCCCGTGTGAAGCCTGAAGTCCGGTGCGCGGGGGTGCGGCGATGTCAGCAGGAGGGCGGTGAGTTCGAGATCGTCTATGTCGACTCGGGTTAGCGAGGGGGTGGGCGAAGGCTTGATGATGTGTCTTCAGTCGGTGATGTGGTCGACGTCGATCATGAGGTGTAGTGGCCCGCGGAAGATATGGCTTCGGCGATATGTCGGTGGGTCGTCGACCAGGCGGGGGCTCTGCACGCGGCGCAGGAAGGTTTCCAGTGTGAGGTTGACTTCCAGCCGCGCTAGCGGGCCGCCGATGCAGGTGTGGATACCGCTGCCCCAGCCGAGGTGCTCGTTGTCGGGGCGTTCGGGGTCGTACTGGTCGGGGTTGGCGAAGCGGGTGGGGTCGCGGTTGGCGGCACTGTACATCAGGTGCACCGCCGCGCCCTTCGGGATGACGGTGTCGGCGATCTCGATGTCGTCGGTGGCGCTGCGGCTGGGGAAGAACTGCACGGCCGACTGCAGTCGCTGAACTTCTTCGATGGCGCGTGGAATTAGTTCCGGGCGCTGCCGCAGCAGTTCGAACGAGCCGGGGTTGCGTAGCAGGGTCATCACACAGTTGGCGATGGTGTTGACCGTGGAGTCGTGGCCGGCGACGAGCAACAACTGCGCATTGGATACGGCCTCCTGCGGTGACATCGGACCGTCCGGCCCTTCGGTGTCGTTGACCAGGTCCGAGAGCAGTCCATCTCCGGGCTGGTGACGGTATTGCTCGATCAGCTCGGCGAGGTAGTGCCGCAGTGCCGCACCGGCGGCTCGGCCTTTTGCTGCGCGGGCCCGTCCTTCGTCGGTGGTGGCATCCGGGCCCAGATCCAGGCCGGTCAACAGGTCACGGATCCAGAGGTGAAAGGTTGGTTCGTCGGCGCGGGGGACCCCGAGGATTTTGCAGATCATTGTCACCGGTACGGGATAGGCGTAGTCGTCGACCACGTCGAACCTAGTTGATTCTCGGGCTTTGATGTCATCGAGCAGCTTGTTGCACAGTCCGACGATGCCGGGCTCCATGCTCGGGATCAGGTCGGGCGAGTGCGGCGGCCCGAAGTGGCGCATCACCTGCCGGCGGGCCCGGTCGTGGTCCGGCGGATCGGACACGATGATGCTCGGTTGACGGCCGCCGTGCGCCTGCAAGTCTTCGATGCCCGCGGGCGGTTCGGCGTCGCCGGCCAGGTGGGCTGCCAGCGGGCTGCGGCGGATGTCGGAACTGATCCGGGGGTCGTGCGCGAGCGCCAGCAGCTCGCGGTAGCCGGTGACGACATAGAGGTTGTCGGCCACCTGCACGACGGGAGTTTTGCGAAGCTCGGCGAAGAACGGGTATGGATCGGCGCGGTTGTCGTAGGTCATCGCCTCCGCCCAGGCAGTCTCTGCGGTCATAATCCCTCCTTGATTCGGCGGGCAGTGGCGTGCGGTGTCAGCTCCGCCGACGAAACTCGGCACCTCGCGTGGTCGGGTCGTGACCGGTGAGCACGACGGTGGGAATCTCGGTGGGCACGCGCGGATCCGGGAAGCGCGCCGGGATCGGGGTCATGTCCCCGGGGCGGTCGTAGCCCGGTGGTGGCGGCGGGAACGGCGCCGACCGCTCGATGAGAGCGCTGTAGTAGTCCAGCCACTTGCCGTGGTCGAACGTGGCGGCGCCGACGATGCGCCCCCGACGGCCGTACGCGGCGGCGAAGCGGCGCTGGTCAGGCGAACCTTGGGTGAACACGATCTCGTCGCCGAAGGAGCACACCCCCACACCCTTGATATTGACGCCGAACTGGGCCGACCAGAACATCGGCAGCGGAAGGTGCGGGCACCGCTCGGTCTCCAGGTTGATCATGTTGTTGGCAGCTACCTGAGCTCCGGACACCGCGTTGTCCCAGTGCTCCATGGAGATGAACTGGTATTCGTAGAGCACGTGCGGGGCGCGGGCGATGTCGCCGGCGACGAAGATGTTGTCGGTCACTACGCCGTTGATGTCGAACGCGCGGCAGCCGGCGTCGCAACCCACCCCCCAGAAGCCGCTGGCCAGCCCGGCGCCCTCGAGCCACTCGACGTTGCGGATCGATCCCAGTGACGCGACCACGACGTCGACATCGAGGGTGGCTCCGTCGGAAAGCCGAGCCCGCCGCACGTGGCCGCCGTCATCTGCCTCCAGCGCCTCGACCGCGACCCCGGTGCGCAGGTCGACCCCCGCATCGCGCTGCATCCTGGCGGCGATGTCACCGATCACCCCGCCTAGCGCGCCGACCAGCGGCCCGTCGGCGCGTTCGGTGACGGTCACCGGCAGGCCCAGCTTGCAACACACCGAGGCCATCTCCGATCCGATGAATCCCGACCCGATGATGAGGACCCGCCGAGGGGCGGCGTGTAGCGCGGCCTGCAGGCGTGCCGCGTCATCGCAGGTACGCACTGTGAAAACGCCCTCGAGCGCGGCTTCTCGAGGATTGATCCACTGCCGCGCCCGCACCCCGGTGGCGATCAGCAGCCGGTCGTAGTCGACCTTGTCCCCGTTGGCCAGCAGCACCTGGCGGTTGACCCGATCCAGGCCGGTGGCGGCCACCCCCAGCCGCCAGTCGGCGTCGACGGCCCGCCGCCGCGGGAGCCTGGTGTGATCGGGGTGTACCCATCCCTCGAGCACCTGCTTCGACAGCGGCGGACGATCGTAGGGCTCGTGCGGCTCGTCGCCGATCACCGTGAGCTTGCCGCGGAAACCGCGCTCTCGCAACGCTTCCGCGGCGCGCAACCCGGCCAGCGAGGCGCCCACGATCACGATGCGGCCTTCCGCGCGAAACGCTGCCACCAGGTCGGCGACCAGCGATGCCGCGCTCACATCGGGTCATCCTCAGCGGGAGTGTAGGTCTCCACGATGATCGCCTGAACCGGACATGCCGCCGCCGCCCTCAGTACCCGCTGGCGTTGGGATTCGTCAGGGTTGGGATCGTAGGCGAGCGCCTCGTCACCGAGCAGCTTCAGCACATCCGGCGCCAGCGGGACACACTGCGCGTATCCCAGACACTTGTTCAGATCCACCACGATGCGCATACTCAGCTCCCTTGTGAGCCACTTCCTCGCATCCACCTCGGTCGCCGACCGGCGGGGCCACCGACCCCGGATCAGCCACCGCTATCGTACGCCGAGCGTCGGAGAAATATGAGTCTCACCTGTCACCCGCACAGGAGTCGCGTCAGCGGCGTTCCCGCACGGACGCACCACCAGCTTCGCTGCAATCCCGCATCGTCCGGAAACCTATCCGCTCCTGTTCGGGCCGGCATTTCGGTGTTCGGGTTAGCTTTCGTGGGTGGGTTCGGCGGACATAGGTTTCGGCGTGCTGGTGGTGACCAGCGGGAACCCGATCGTTCCCGTTGCCTGCGGTCCCCGGATCACGCGGCCCGACCTGCCGACGCCACCCAATCCGCAAAGTAGATCCGAACACTCGCGCCGCCGAACTGTTCGGGCAACCTTTCGGGCCGCAGGTCAGCTAGTCGCGGTCCGCAAGGTTCAACCGGAATGGACAAGAAGTGTGTTCTGTCCGGGATAGGTTGCGGTGTCCGGGGGTAGTTTGCGGGGAGTGGTTGCGGAGTTCGGATGTAGGTTGCGGGTTCCGAGGACCTAGGGCGGTCAGCCTGGAAGACTGCGTCTATACCGAGCCTGAGTGTGGTCCGTGTCGGCGCCGCTGGTGGGCGGGGTGTTCGAGGTCGCCTACGCCGATGCCGATAGTTATGTCCGGCTTACTTGTGATGGTGAGGCAGGTGAAGACATGCCAGTGACCGATCATGACTGGAGCAAACCGGCGGCGATGGCCATCCCCGCTGAGGGTTATTTCGAGCTGGAGCGGGGTAGGTATGGCCCGATTTATCCGCGGACCCCGGCCTGCTATGGGTTCTCGATCATCGCGAAGGTGAAACCGGGTCGGGAAGAGGCGATTCGCGCGCACGGCAAGGAGATCGAAGAAGCGGTAGCGGCTAGTCCGGATGTGCTGGCGGCGCTGCGGCTGCATTACCTGCGGTGGCTGTTGTTCGACGTCGGCTCCGGACTGCATTTCCAGTACCAAGGCATCTTCGACACCGATTTCGACAAGTACACCGAGGATGCGGTGGCGCTCTTCTCTCAGACCGGTATCAGCACCGTTTTCACCAACCTCGAAGGGTTCCCCGAGGACTGGAAGGAAAACCCGGAGGCGTTCGTCCGATTCGTCCGAGAGCACCACGTTCCGAGCTTCCTCGAGTACGGCGAGTACCCCTACGTCACCGGCGACGAGATCAAAAAATCGCTGCGGCTCGAGGCGGCGTTCTCCGACATGCTCGATCAGATGCAATGATCACCTGCACGGAGAACGCGCCCTATCTGCAGTAACTTGTCAGCACCGGATTCGGCAGTTCCGTTCCTCGCCCCCAGATTGCGGGGAGGGACAGGTGGGTGACAGGCGACGGCTCGAGCTCGCCGGGGCCGGACTGAACAGATTCGGTCCGTTCCGCGGATCACATCACAAGCCGCGACCTTGCGTGCAGGATAGTTGTAGCCCCACAATAGTTGTGTGAATACAACTGTTGGCGAGCTGACGCCGCGACGCAAGCTACTGGTGTTGGCGACATGCTGTCTGAGCCTGCTCATCGTGTCGATGGACTCGACCATCGTGAATGTGGCGGTGCCCGCGATTCGCGATGAGCTGCACGCGCCGCTCGCCCGGCTGCAGTGGATCATCGACATCTACACGCTGACGCTCGCGAGCCTGCTGATGCTGGCAGGCGCGGCGGCGGATCGGTTCGGGCGGCGTCGGGTATTCCGCATCGGACTGGTGGTGTTCGCGCTGGGCTCGTTGGCGTGCAGCATCGCGCCGAGCATCGAAACCCTCATCGGGGCACGGTTTTTGCAGGCGATCGGCGGATCGATGCTCAACCCGGTCGCGATGTCGATCATTACCCAGGTATTCACGGGGAAGGTGGAACGCGCTCGCGCGGTGGGCATCTGGGGTGCGGTGGTCGGTATTTCGATGGCATTGGGGCCGATGGTCGGCGGTGTGCTGATCGATTCGCTGGGGTGGCAGTCGGTGTTCTGGATCAATCTGCCGATCTGCGTACTCGCGCTGGTCTTGACGACGCTGTTCGTGCCGGAATCGAAGTCCGCCACGGTGCGTGGGCTGGATCCGATCGGCCAGCTGCTCGCGATCGCGTTTCTGTTCACCCTGGTCTTCGGATTGATCGAGCAGCTGCCGGTGGTGTTCGCGGTGTCGGCGGTGGCCTTCGCCGGATTCCTGTGGCAGGAGTCGCGACACCGGGATCCGTTCATCGATCTGCGGTTCTTCCGCAGTGTGCCATTCGCGTCGGCGACGGTGATCGCGGTGTTCGCGTTCGCGGCGCTCGGCGCGTTCCTGTTCACCTGCTCGCTGTATCTGCAAGGGGTGCGTGGTTATTCGGCCGCGCACACCGGATTGCTGTACCTGGCGATGGCGGTCGCGATGCTGATCTTCTCGCCGCTGTCGGGGCGACTGGTCGGACGCTATGGGACCAAGCCGTCACTGCTCGCGGCGGGCGTCGCGATGACCATCGCCGCGGCGCTGCTCACCCGACTCGACGCGAGCACGCCGGTCTGGCATCTCGTCATCCTGTTCGCGATCTTCGGTATCGGATTCGGCATGGTCAACGCGCCGATCACGACGGCGGCGGTCAGCGGGATGCCGCTGGATCGCGCGGGCGCCGCATCGGCGGTCGCCTCGACCAGCAGGCAGGTGGGCGTCAGCATCGGCGTCGCGCTGTGCGGAGCGCTGACCGGTGCCGGACTGTGGTGGCTGATCGCGGTATTCACCGCCGGGATCGCCATACTCGGGATGGTCGCGAATACTCGGTGGGCCGCGCGGTCCCGCGATCGTGTCGCCCCGATACTGGAAGTGAAGGTCCCCGCGCATGCCGGATGACGCACCGACCGCCGACGCGGTGTGGGCACAGCTCACCCACCTGGTGATGGATACCCGCGACCCATGGAAGCGTGCGGTCACCGAACGAACCGGTGTGCCGTTCAGCCGCATTCGCATCCTGCGCCGCCTGCGCCCGGGCCCGCTCACGCTGAACCAGATCGCACAGGCCGCGACCATGGACGCGCCGGCCACCACGGTGGCCGTCAATCACCTCGAGGAGCTCGGTCTGGTCGTCCGCGAGATCGACCCGACCAACCGCAGGCGCAAACAGGTCTCCATCACCCTCGCCGGTCGCGCCGTCCTTGCCCAGGCCATGGCCACCCCGGATCCGGCGCCGGCCACGTTCGCCGCCCTCTCCCCCGACGACCTGCGGTCGCTGCACATCCTGCTGCGCAAGCTCGAGCACTGAAACCGGCTTCGCGGCCATCGCCCGAGGACTTCGCCCCGAACCGCCCGAATCGCTGGCCCGCGTTGTCCGCCAAGCTCTTCCACGTCCAGTCGATCAGCGACCTCGATGGTCGCGCACGCCGTGCCGAGACGCATAGGCATTTCACCACGTCAGAGCGGGACACTGTGCTTCAATCACTGTAGAACGTGTTCCAGCTATGGGAGGTGGCCATGGCCACGCCGTCGATTCCCGCCGGGTTCGATCTCACCGATCCGGATCTGTGGGCCGAACGCAGGCCCACCACGGAATTCGCGGAGCTGCGCCGAACCGCGCCGGTCTGGTGGTGCGCCCAGGCCGACAAGTCCAGCGGGTTCGATGACGGCGGCTACTGGGCGGTCACGAAACTCGAAGACATCAAGGAGATCTCGAAGCATCCCGAGATCTTCTCCTCGACCGAGAACTCGGCGATCATCCGCTACCAGGCGAGCATGACCCGCGAACAGCTCGATATGCAGCGGCTGATCATGCTCAATATGGACCCGCCGATCCACACCAAGAACCGCCGCATCGTCTCCAAAGGGTTCACCCCGCGCGCGGTGGAGAGCCTGCGCGCCGCACTCACCGAGCGCGCCGCGCGAATTGTGCACGAGGCCAAGAAATCCGGCCGCGGGGACTTCGTCGAGCAGGTCGCCTGCGAATTGCCGCTACAGGCGATCGCCGAACTGCTCGGGGTCCCACAGCAGGATCGCAAGAAGCTGTTCACCTGGTCGAATCAGATGATCGGGGCCGATGATCCCGAGTACGCGGCCGATTCGACGACCGCGCAGCTCGAATTGACCGGCTATGCGTGGACCATGGCCGAGCAGCGGCGCGCCTGCCCAGCCGACGATATCGTGACGCAATTGGTCAACGCCGATATCGACGGCGAGCACCTCGGATCCGACGAGTTCGCGTTCTTCGTCATCCTGCTGTCGGTGGCGGGCAATGAGACCACCCGCAATTCGATCACGCACGGCATGAAGGCCTTCGTCGACAACCCGGAGCAGTGGGAGCTCTACAAACAGCGGCGACCGCACACGGCTCCGGATGAGATCGTCCGCTGGGCGACGCCCGTCTCGGTGTTCCAGCGGACCGCGACCCGCGATGTCGAACTCGGCGGACAGCTGATCCGCAAGGGCCAGCGCATCGGATTGTTCTACAGCTCGGCCAATTTCGACGAGGACGCCTTCGCGAATCCGTTCACCTTCGACATCCTGCGCGACCCCAACCCGCACGTCGGCTTCGGCGGCGCGGGCACGCACTACTGCCTCGGCGCCAACCTGGCCCGCCTCGAGATCGATCTGATGTTCAACGCCATCGCCGACACCATGCCCAACCTCAGCCAGCTCGCCGAACCCGAGCACCTGCGCTCGGGCTGGCTCAATGGCATCAAGCGCTGGGAAGTGAAATTCGATTGATGCGCGCATCATGGATTCATGGGTCCTGAACCAGTGCGGGTGCGGGTGATCCTGTTGTTCGGCGATAGAGCACAGGTGCAGACACCATGGCATCCGGCGCATTCGCCGATGTGGATACCGGCCGCCGAAATCGCCGAACAGGCCGGGCTGCCGCAGAACGAACTGCCCGGACGCGAGTTCTGGGCGACCGGTGACGAGCATGGGCTCAGTGGTTTCCGGCTGGTCTTCGATCCGCGCCTTTGACGCGGGCGGATCGCACCATCGCGACTCGGCTGCAAGCGCTTTCGGCCGAGCTCGAGGTGCGGCCGGGCACCAGGCCGACTATCCTCGCGACCATCGCTGGCCCGACAGGCACACTGACCCTGCTCTGAAATTCAGGGTTGGTCGTTTGACCAGGGACACGGCTCGGATCGATGGCGCTCACATCAAGACAACCGCGGGCTCGAGAGTTAGCATGGCCGCGGCGGTAACGATCGGTTTGCCAATCCGAAGGTGGTTCCGATGACGAAGGCTGTTCCGCAACCAGTGGCGTTGGGTGACGAGGCCGCGCGGGTACTCGCGAATGCGACCAAGACCGTCCCCCAGATGGAATCGATCAGCCCACGATGGCTGGTTCATCTGCTCAACTGGGTGCCGGTCGAAGCGGGCATCTACCGCCGCAACCGGGTAACCCACGAAAACACCGTGGATATCCAGTGCGACAACTTCGACGAGTCGCCGCTGCCGGAGACCTTCATCGACTACGACAAGAAGCCGCGCGAGTACCGGCTCAAGGCCGTGCACACCATCCTCGATGTGCACACCAGGGTGTCGGATCTGTACTCGAGTCCGCACGATCAGATTGCTCAACAGTTGCGACTCACCATCGAAGCGATCAAGGAGCACCAAGAGGGCGAGCTGATCAACAGCCCCGACTACGGTCTGATCGCGAACACCGCACCCAAGCAGAAGATTTCGACGATCGCCGGACCACCCACGCCCGACGACCTGGACAACCTGCTCGCACGCGCATGGAAGGAACCCGGCTTCTTCCTCACCCACCCCGAGGGAATCGCGGCCTTCGGCCGGGAATGCACCCGGTGCGGTGTGCCGCCGCCGACCGTCAGCCTCTTCGGCTCCCAGTTCGTGACCTGGCGCGGGGTTCCGATCATTCCGTCGGACAAGGTGCCGCTGGAAAAGGGCAAGACGAAGTTCTTGCTGATCCGGACCGGCGAATCCCGGCAGGGCGTGGTCGGCCTGTACCAACCCGGTCTGGCCGGGGAACAGGGCATGGGACTTTCGGTGAAGTTCATGGGTATCGACCGCAGTGCGATCGCGTCGTATCTGGTGTCGCTGTACTGCTCGCTGGCGATCCTGACCGATGACGCGGTGGCGCTGCTCGAGGGAGCCGAGGTGGACAAGTTCCATGACTACGCACCGACCTACCGGAAGTGACGTTCCGACTCCCCTGATCCCGACCGATCCGGCGACCGACGGTGCGGCAGTGGCGAATTGGCCGCTGCCCGACGAGGCGACGCTGAATCGGCTGGCGGGCGAGTTCTTTTCGGCCTTGCCATCGTCACCGGGCGTCGCCTCGCTCGGTGTCGCGGAGCCGAGTCCGCCGGTGTCGCTTCCCGATACGTTCACACCCGCGCTCGACTTGCCGACAGCGGGGGTACCGACAGCGCGGGCGCAACAAGGTGTCGGGTCGCAGTACGGCTCGGTGCCGCAGGGGGCGGTGCCGCCCGGTGGACCGACGCCGGATGCGGAGGTTCCCACCTGGGGATCGGACGTCCCGATGTCCACTCCGGCCGGTCCACCCCCGACCTCCTCGACCCGCAACGCCGACGTCTACGCCGATCCGTTCCTGGTGTCACTGCCGTCGATGGACGGCCTGCTGTCACCGCCACGTGTCCTGGACGCGCCGACCGCGGGAACTCCGACCTTCTACTTCCTCGACCGTCCGGAATCTCCTGACGCACCGCAGAATTCGCAATTCTATTTCCTCGAGGCCGCGAATCGGCGCCAGCCCGATCGGCACCCGCCCTTCGACGTGCACGCCGTGCGCAACGACTTCCCGATCCTGCGGGAACGGGTGAACGGTCAGCCGCTGGTGTGGTTCGATAATGCCGCGACGACGCAGAAGCCGCAGTCGGTCATCGACCGCATCGCCTACTTCTACGAACACGAGAATTCGAATATCCATCGGGCCGCACACCACCTGGCCGCCCTGTCGACCGATGCCTACGAGCGCGCCCGCGAGACGGTGGCACGCTTCCTCGGCGCGTCGGCCGCGGAGGAGATCATCTTCGTGCGCGGCACCACCGAGGGCATCAACCTGATCGCACAAACCTGGGGCCGCAAGAACATTCGCGAAGGCGACGAGATCCTCATCTCCCACCTCGAACATCACGCGAATATCGTGCCGTGGCAGATGCTCGTCGCGGAAACGGGCGCACAGCTGAAGGTCATCCCGACCGACGACAATGGCCAACTGCGGATGGACGAGTACACCCGGCTGCTGTCGGACCGCACGAAACTGGTGTCGGTGGCACATGTCTCCAACGCGCTCGGCACCATCACGCCGGTGCACGAGATCGTCGCGCAGGCGCATCGAGCCGGAGCCGTCGCACTCATCGATGGCGCACAGTCGGTGCCGCACACCAAGATCGACGTCCGGTCGATTAATGCCGACTTCTTCGTCTTCTCCGGCCATAAACTGTTCGGCCCCACCGGAATCGGTGCGATCTACGGCAAATCCGAAGTGCTGCAGGATATGCCGCCATGGCAAGGTGGCGGGAATATGATCTGCGATGTCACCCTGGAGCGTTCGCTGTTCCAGCCGCCGCCCGGCCGATTCGAGGCGGGCACCGGGAACATCGCGGACGCGGTCGGATTGGGCAGTGCGATCGAATACGTCGAGCGCCTCGGGATGGACAATATCGCGCGGTACGAACACGGGTTGCTCGAATACGCCACGCCGCGTCTTGCGGCGATACCTGGTGTCCGCTTGATCGGGACAGCGCCCGACAAGGCGAGTGTGATCTCGTTCGTGCTGGACGGATACGAACCGCTCGAGGTCGGAAAGGCATTGAACGAGAAGGGCATCGCGGTGCGCGCCGGACACCACTGCGCGCAACCGATCCTGCGGCGCTTCGGTCTGGAAGCGACCGTGCGCCCGTCCTTCGCGTTCTACAACACCTGCGACGAAATCGACCGGATGATCATCGAGCTCGCGCGGTTGGCTCGCGCGCAAGGTTGAGTGTTCAGGTTCCGGCCGAAAGCCGTTGTGATCCGAATCCCGCTGTGCGGCACGCACATCCACGTGCCGCGAGAGCGGCCGGCAACCGTCGGCCGACCGTAGGGCTAATTCGGCACGAGATCGTAGTTCAGGAGCTCGAAGCCGGCGGGGACAGTGGCGCTCATCGAGATGCGGTCGCCGGACCAGGCGCCGACCAATGCGATATCGCCGCCGGCCCATCCCGCACCGTCAGCTGTCAGCATCGGCAAGGGATGGACGCGGTGGCTGTCGTCGCCGGGCAGCACGTTCGCTTTGTCCACGTAGATGCGTTTGTCGTGGTTGAGGATGTAGCGGCCGATGAAGCCGTGCTGCGGGGCCACCAGCGGGGCGACGGAGGCGGCCTTGTCGTACAGGCTCTCGTCGGCCTGGATTCCATGCAGCCCGGCCCACACGACGCGGGTCGGCACCGTCAGGAGGCGTTCCACGCCCTGGACGAAGTCGTCACCGATCCCCGCCCGTCTCATGGACCGCATCTTGGGCTCCAAGTACCCGATCAGCTTGTGGTCAGCGTCCAGGAAGACCGCTCTGCAGAACTGCCCCACGGGGGTGATTTCCTCTCTGGGATAATGGCTTTCGGATAATGTATCCATGCGAGCATCGTTCCGGCTCGGCGGGTGGTTACGGTCGAGTTACCAGCATGTTCAGGTCTCTATCAGGATCACCGAGCCGGGCGGTGAGGGCGCGGCTAGGCTCGGATGATGCGATATGCCATCTCGGTCCCGCAGCTGATCCCCGACGGCACATTCCAACCCGCCGACCTGCGGGTATACCTTGACCGAGCCGAAGCGCTCGGCTTCGAAAGCGCCTGGACGACCGAGCAACTGCTCGGCTCGGCGTCCAATCTGAGTCCGATCGAGTTGCTGAGCTTCGCCGCCGCCCTCAACGATCGCCTGCGCTTCGGTTGCGCGGTCTTTGTGACGCCGCTGCACAACCCGGTCCACCTCGCCAAACGCATCAGCACGCTGGACCAGCTCACCCGGGGCCGTCTCGAGATCGGCGTCGGCATCGGCGGACGCAACCGGATGTTCTCCGCCTTCGACGTCGACCCCGCCGACAACCTGGTGACCCGCTTCAACGAGCACCTCCAGGTCATGAAGGCGCTCTGGACTCAGCCACGAATCGATATCGACGGCCAGTTCTGGCAGCTGACCGGTGCGACCATGGAGCCAAAGCCGTTCCAGAAGCCCTATCCCCCACTGTGGTTCGGCGGCAGCACACCCGCCGCGCTGCGGCGCGCGATCCGGCACGGCAACGGATTCTTCGGCGCGGGCTCGACCACGACGGCGAAGTTCGCCGAACAAGTGCGGTTCGTGCGCGAGACGCTCGCCGAAACCTCCGGCGACCCAGCGGATTTCCGGATCGCCAAGCGCGTCTACATCGCCGTGGACGACGACGCCGAACGAGCCGAACAGCGCATGGCCGCCACCCTGATCGACTTCTACGGCGACTTCGGCAAAACCCTGCTGCCGGTCGCAGTACACGGCACACCGAAGGACTGCGTACAGGGCCTGCGCGAAGTCGCCGCGGCCGGAGCCGAAATGATCCTGATCAACCCGCTCTTCGACGAGGCCCCCCAAATGGAGCGCATCGCCGCGGAGGTACTGCCGCACATCGACAGATAACACCGAACGCGCCCCGCCAATAACAGAGCAGGGGCCGCGTCGGCGGTCATCGCCCGAACTCGACGAGCCGTACTACGTCGATCTGGGAAAACTGAAGGGCAACGAGGGAAACCAGAAATACCCGTTCCCCACCGACACCCACCTCGACTACTTCAACGGCGTCGACATCCGCAACGACAACTCACCCGACGCCTTCGGCCACGCGTCCATGCAGCTCGAATGAACCGTGCCATGCTGATGGTGTGGAACTCGACGGCCTTGGAAAACTCCGCCTACCCGCACCTGCGCTGATCCACCTCGCCGCCGTCGACAACCTCGACCTGATACAGAGCCTCGCGCACCTCGAGGCGGCGAAATACAGAGCGAGAACGACCCGTTCGCTCAGCGTGGTTCCACCGCTTCCTCGGACTCGTAGCCGAGGCGGACATCGTGGGTTACCTCGCCGCCCGATACCGTGACTCGGCTGTGCACCGGTGGGTAGCCGCGGGCGATGACCGTGTACTGGCCCTCGGCCAGGTCGGTCACCAGGTAGCGGCCGTTGGCGTCGGTGCGCGCCGTTGCGGTCAGATCGCCCGCGGCGTCCAGGACGCTGATCTGGATGTCCGGTACCGCGCGATCGCCGTCGGCCCGGGCGGATCCGGCAAGTACCGCCATCGACGCCATATCGATGTCGTGGCGCAGCAGACCGCTGTCGGGCACGGTGAGCGTGGTCGCGTTCGGGCGCATATGTTCGGCGACGGCCACCAGGGTGTAGGTGCCCGAGACGACGCCGTGGCAGACGTACGCGCCATCGCCCGCCGTGATGGCGGCGCCGACGACCTCGCCGTGTATATCCGTCAATGTGACGGTGGCACCCGGTAGCGGCGTCCCACGACCGGCCGAGCGGACCACTCCGGACAATTCGCCGGAACCGGTGAGCGTGAGGTCGAGCGATTGCGAGCGTTGCCCGACGGCCACACTCACCGCCTCGGGTCGATGTCCGGTCGCGGAGGCGATCAATACGTAATTGCCCGACGCGGGTGCGTCGATACGGTAGCCGCCGTCGGCATCGCCGGTCGCCCGTGAAACCTGGTGGCCCCGTTGATCGATCAGGGTCAGCACCGCGCCGGGCACCGGTCTGCCGTCTTCCCGCCGAATCCATCCGCCAAGCGATCGGCCGTCATGCTCGGAACTCGAAAATGACTGCGGCACAACGGTGGCCACGTATACCCCGTTCCCGTCGTGATCCACCGACACATGTCGACCGACCGCACCCGCGAGCACCGGTTCGGGTTCGGACAATACCTCCGCGGCACCCTCCCAGACCTGCGCCTCATCCCAGCTGGATTCCGCTGGGACATCGCGAGTTACCGGCGCGGGGACCGGATCATCCTGCAGCGGAATCTCTTTCATGAACATCAGCACCAGACAGGCCAGCAACGCAACACCCGCGGCGACATAGAAGACGCCGTGCATGGCATCGGTGAACCCGACCAGGATCGGCACCTTCAGCTCGTCCGGCAGCGCCGCGATCCCGCTGGTATTGCTCTGCATGGTGCTCAGCTGCGCGGCATCGAACCCCTCGGGTAGCGCACCGCCGAACGCGTCGATGATCCGGTGCGGTAACAGATTGAACAGAATCGTCAGGAATATCGCGACGCCGAGGGTGCCGCCCATCTGCCGGAAGAAGGTCGCCGACGCGGTGGAGACACCCATATCCGAGCGCGGGCCCGCGTTCTGCGCCGCGATGATCAAGGTCTGCATGCAGCCACCGAGTCCGAATCCGATGACACCGCCGTAGACCAGCGGCTGCCACAGCGGACTGTCGTAGTGCACCTGCCCGTACAGCGCCGCGCCGACCGCGATGACGAAGGTCCCGATCACCGGCAGGATCTTGTACCGCCCGGTGAATTTGGTGATCTGCCCGGCCAGCTGCGAGCCGAACATGATGCCGACCACCAGCGGCAGCATCAGCAGACCCGATGTGGTCGGCGAATACCCGCGCACCACTTGGAAATACTGCGGCACCATCACGATCGCGCCGAACATGGCGATGCCGACGATGAACCCGCCCGCGATGGTGACGCTGAACGTCGAATTCTTGAACAGCCGCAGCGGAATCAGCGCCGCGTCCTTCATCAGGAGTTCGACCAGCAGGAACAGCAGCAGCCCGCCCGCGCCGATCCCGTAGCAGATGAGCGCGCGCTGGGAACTCCATCCCCAATCCCGGCCCTGTTCGGCGACGATCAGCAGCGGCACCACACAGATCGTCAACGCCACCGCGCCGAACCAGTCGATGCGGTGATTCTGGCGCTGGTGCGGCACATTCAGCACCTTGGCGACCACGCCGAGCGCGAGCACGCCGATCGGCACGTTGACCAGGAACACCCAGCGCCAACCCTCGACGCCCCAGAGCTGGTCGTAGTTGGAGAAGAACCCGCCGAGCACCGGTCCGAGCACGGTGGAGGTGCCGAAGACCATCATGAAGTAGCCCTGGTAGCGCACGCGTTCCCGGGCGGGCACGATGTCACCGATGATGGTGAAGGCCAATGACATCAGCCCGCCCGCGCCGAGGCCTTGGAAGGCGCGGAATCCGGCGAGCTCGTACATCGAGGTGGCGAAGGTACAGGCCACCGAGCCGATGACGAACAGCCCGATCGCGGTGAGATAGAACGGCTTTCGACCGTAGATGTCGGCCAGCTTGCCGTACAGCGGCGTGGTGATCGTCGCGGTGATCAGATACGCCGTGGTCGCCCAGGCCTGTTCGTCGAATCCGTCCAGGCTGTTAGCGATCCGGACGATCGCGACACTCACGATGTTCTGGTCCAGCGCGGCGAGGAACATGCCGAGCAGCAGGCCGGACATGATGGTCAGGATCTGCCGGTGCGACAGTGACGTACCCTCACCGGCATCCAGGTCCGGCGACGTTGCCGGTGCCCGGGTCGTCGAATTCGTCATAAATGAGCCCTAGTTCTGATCGGCTATCCGTGGTGGAAGTTGTCTCGAAACCTGAGTCGAGCCGGTCGAGCAGTTGGCACACTGCGCCGCAAGCGATCTGCCCCCACTGATCCCCTGCAACTAGTTGCAGTGGCTAATATACATACGGCCACCCACGGCGAAACGGCCTGGTGATCGGTTGCGAGAAGACCGACACCCCACCATCGCCGAATCAATTGGTCGATCGCGAATCGCTCAGCATACTTGGGTCTGTGTTCGTCAATAGGTGTTGAGCCGGTCGCGCCAGCGCGGATTCAGCTCGTCGGCAAGGTGTTCGGGCACCGAGATCTTGTTCGGGTTGCCATCGGAGGTATACCGCTGGTCAGGGTGCTGTTCGAGCCGATCGAGCCAGTAGGCCGAGGCGAAGTCGACCTCGCTCTTGCCGGATCGGATGCGCGGCACGCCCGCGGGATCGGTCTGGCCGAAGGGCGAGGATGCGGGTTCGGCACCGACCAGCAGGACGGCCTCGAAGCTGTACGGGGTGCCGTCCCAGCTGCCCGCGGTGGCCAGCCCGTGATCGGCTGGGAAGATGCCCAGCGGCAACGCCATCGTGCGCACGTGGTAGCCGGGGACCGCGGCTTCGATCGCGCGCACGTTCACCACCAGCTCGCGTTGTACGCCGGTGCTGTCCAGGCTCGCGAGGTTGGCATGGCTGGCGGTGTGCGCGCCGATCTCGTATCCGTGTGCCGCCAGCCAGGGCAACGCGCGCCCGTCACCGGCGAAGGGATCGTTGTTCACATAGAACGTCGCCGTTGGTTCGAAGTCCGGATTGTGCGTGCCGAATTCTTCGAGAATCCCGATCGCGGTGTCGGGGGCCGCCTTTCCGTCCGCGTCGAATCGGAGCTGGGTGCTGGTGGAATCGTCGAAGGTGAGTACGACCGGGTGCGTGCCCGCAGGGATATCGATGCGGCCGCAGATGTAGTCGGCAACGGTCACCGGGCGGTAGTTCGCGCGGTGCAGGCGTTCGAGTTCGGCGCGGAACTTCTCCGGAGTCTGGTCGTATTCGCCGACCGGTGTCGGCGTCACCTGGTGGTACATCAGAACGGGCACGAGTCCGAGTTCGTTGGCTCCCACCGCGGCCGGGTCGGGCACCGTCGTGGTCACTACCGGAGCTGAAACGTTGTCGACGGTGACCGGATTCGCCGCACCGCCACATCCGGTGACGGTCGCGAATATCAAGGCCGACAGGACAACCCGAGTTCCGATAGCCGTGCGCCGCACCACCGATCGAACGGTACGCGGCGACAAGGAAACTCGGTTGCGAATCGGAATATGTCCGCCCACGGGCGCTGTCTGGGGTAGATAGTTAGGCGGTATCGACAGACGAAAGTTGGTGTGCGCGTTGGACAAATTGGTCCGGATTACCGGACGGTGGCGGCTGGCGGCAATAGCGGTTATCGCAGCTTTATCAATCCTCATCGCATCTGTGATCATCGGCGCCAACCGGGCCGAACCCGCGGGTCTGGCGCTGTCCGGACGGCCGGACGGGGTGGTCGGCGCGGCCGCCCTCGCCGGTCTGGCATTGCGGGTGGACGCGCACGGCCACGACCCGAAGGCCATGCGGCTCGAGCTCGACGGCAAGTCGGTGCCCGGCACGGTCGAGGGCGAGACGGTGGTGTACCGACCCGGACACCTCGCCGATGGCGAGCACAGATTCACCGCGGAGATCCCGCGCGGCGCCGTATCCGGGCTGTTCGGCTCCGGTCCGGGCACAACCGCGACCTTCACCGTGGATACCGAGGCGCCGCAACTGGAAGTGACCCAGCCAGGGCACGCGGGGTCCTACCGCCAGGCGATCACCTTGCGTGGCAAGGAATCCGGTGCGGTGCACGTGTCCGTCGGCGCACAATCGGTGACGCCGGCCGCAGACGGTTCATTCGAGATCACCCTGCCGCGCACACCGGTCGGCGGCGAGGTGATCGCGGTCGACGCCGCGGGAAATAAGGCGACCCAGGCGATTACGACATCGGTCGATGTGCCACGGGTCAAGGCGGTGCATATCACCGCCTACGGGTGGGCCTACGAGGGACTGCGCGAACCCGTGCTGGATATGGCCCGCGAGGGGCGCATCGATACCGTCCAACTCGATATCAAGGACGAGGACGGTGTCATCGGGTACGACTCCCAGGTGCCGCTCGCACGGCGAACCGGTGCCGCCGCCGGGATCTATGACGTGCGTGCGGCATTGCGGCAGCTGCACGAGATGAATGTGCGGGTGGTCGGGCGAATCGTGGCATTCCGTGACCCGACGATGGCCGAATGGGCTTGGCGCGAAGGACATCCGGACTGGGTCATCCAGAACCCCGCAGGCCAGCCGTATGCCAGCAAGTACGGTGCGATCGCGTTCACCAACTTCGCCAACCCCGAGATCCGCAAGTACAACATCGATCTCGCGACCGAGGCGGCCGAGCTGGGCTTCGACGGCATCATGTACGACTACGTCCGGCGACCGGATGGCGCGTTATCACAGATGCAGTTCCCCGGACTGACCGAGACACCGAGTGTGTCCATCGCGGAGTTCCTGCACGAGAGCCGGGATCCGGTGCGTGACAAAGGCGCCAACCTCAGTGCCGCGGTTTTCGGTATCGCCGCGACCCGGCCGGAGGAGATCGCACAGGACATTCCGTTGATCGCCCGATATGTCGACTATGTGTCGCCGATGCTCTACCCGTCGCATTGGAATTCCGGCGAGTACGGTGTCGCGAACCCCAACGCCCAGCCGTATGACATCGTATTGCGGTCGCTGGCCGACTTCTTCGAACAGACCGAAGGCACCGGCGCGAAGGTCATCCCGTGGCTGCAGGACTTCAGCCTAGGGGTGAATTACGGGGATGCCGAGGTCAAAGCGCAGATCGATGCTGCGGCGGCCGCGGGGACCAACAGCTTCTTCCTGTGGAATGCGGCATCGCGCTATCACTCGTGGGCGGTCGTGCCCGGTTGATTCCCCCTACTGCGCCACTTGATCGGCATAGCAGGTGAGATCGGTGACGGGCAGGGCGCCATCGCCGAAGTAGGAATTGATCGCGGTGTTCACGCATGCGCTCAGGTCGGGCCGGAATGTCATGTGGATGCGGACATCCTGCAGGGTGACCATGCGGGATTCGGACATGTGCTGATGTAGTCGAGCACCGTGGGCGTACGGGGTTCGCGCGTCCCCGGTCGCTTGCACAATGAGCGCGGACACCGAATTCCGCACGGTGGTGGCGGATTCGACGGGCCGTGGCCAGTACGCGCACGGCTGGATATTGTTCGCCAAGGCGCCGAATACCGGCTGGGCGGCGCGCGCGGCTTCGATATTGCTCGCATACCACGCCGGATCGGTCGGTGCGCCGACATCGCCGCACGCGATTTGCGCCAATACGGAATTCTCCTCGGATCGCAGCGACTGCAACACGATTCGCAGCCTTGCCGCCCGCGCCGCCACGGGCGGCCCACCCGCCGCGTCGGCGATCTCGCGTACCACCTCGGCCAGCGCTTGGTTGCGCCGAGAATCGGTCAGCATATTGTGCAAGAGAAATGGCAGCCAATGATCGTCGATCGGGAAATCGTCGATAACGATCGGCTGCCGCGCCGCCGCCGCGATCAGGTCTGTCACCGCGGCCCGCACCTCGGCCGGAGTGGCACCGAAGTGATACGTATCATCCTGGTCCGCAACCCAATTCGACCAGTCCTCGATCGCTCGCTCGTCCGCGGGCCCCCAATCCTGAACGAGGCCTTCCCAATACCGGTCCGGATCGATCGCACTGTCGAACACCATCCGGTCGCTGCGCTCCGGGAACATCTGCGTGAACACCGCACCGAGATAGGTTCCATAGGAGACGCCGTAGTAGCTGATCTTCGGTTCGCCGAGGGCGACTCGAATGACATCCATATCGCGAGCGGTATTCCGAGTGGTGAGCTGACGTACCTTCGTCGGATCATCGGCCACACAGCCGGCGGCCATATCCGCGGCCGGCGCGGTCTCGCGCGCGAAGCCCTGTGGATCCACGCCCGCCGAATGGATCATTTCGCCCACCGGCCACCCACAGCGCGGCGTCCGCCCGGACTCGCCCACACCGCGCGGATCCATACCGATCAGATCGAAACGCGCGCGCACCCGCGGGCTGAGCACATCACCGAGCAGATCCACGGTATCCAAACCCGATGCGCCCGGCCCGCCCGGATTGGCCAGCAGAACGCCCTGCCGCTGATCCGGATCGGTGGCCTTGACCCGGGAGATCGCCACCGTCAGCGTGCGATCGTAGGGTCGCAGATAATCGAGTGGCACCAGCACATCCGCGCACTCGCCCGCGGCCTTGTCCAAATTCTCGATGCCACAGGGGTGCCAATGCAGCCGCTGGTGATAGAACCGCAGCGCCGGGTCGACCTGTGCTCCCGGCACGATGATCACCACCGCACCGACCGCTACCAACAACAACCACCGCACCAGCCTCGCCGACAACCCACTCGCCTCTCACCTACGATCTCGCAAACTCCTACCACAGCCGAAGCCGCTCCCCCCGCCCCACAGCTGGGCATACGTAATGCCTAGTGACAGGCGCGCTTGCCATGTCCCGCCGTTGCGCCGATACTCCAAGGCGACTGTGCGGCGGCCAGATCCAGAAAAGGGGTGGGATTGATGCTTCGAGACCAACTGAGTCGATTGCACGCGGTCGAGGATGTTTCGCTCGTCTACGGCCAACCACAGGAAACCGCCGACGGCTCCACCGTCATCACCGTCGCCCGCACCAGCGCCCTGCTGCGCTCCGCCCGACCGGTCGGCGTATTCGTCGTCCACAACGGCAGCGTCACCTGGGCGCCCGCGGTCGACGAGACCCGGATAGCACTGATGGCCGAGTTGATCGGCCTGCTGGCAGCCGTCATCGCCACGCTCGCGGTGTTGCGTAGGCCACCGTGGCCGGATCTGTCGCGGGATGGACTGGCCGCCATGCGGCGTCGGTGAACTACGACATCACCGATATGTGCCCGAGATAGTGGCGAATGGACCGGACTCGGGACACACTTGATGCCGTGAATCGCATGCCACTCGGACATATCGACCGGGGCGGTCCGCCGTGACCGCACTCGCTCGCGGGGAGAATCGACCCGCACCTGGCGACCGGATGACCGTGACCGTCACCTGTGCCGCGCCGGTCGATGTATCGGCGCTGCTGCTCGGTGCCAACGGACGGGTCCGCTCCGATGCCGACTTCGTCTTCTTCAATCAGCCGGTCGGTCCCGGCGTCACCTACCGGCACGGCCGCGGCGCGGGCGATATGGTCGATGTGCAGACCTCCGCACTGCCCGCCGATGTCGACAAGGTCGTGGTCGCGGCCAGCCTCGACGGTAGCGGGCCGCCGACCTTCGCGGGCGCGAGTTCGCTGACCGCAACGATCGGATCTGATTCGGGCACACTGACTTTCCCGATGAGCGGACTCAGCACCGAGACCGCCGTGGTGTGCGTGGAGATCTATCGCCGCGGTGGCGGGTGGAAGGTGCGCGCGGTCGGGCAGGGCTACGACAACGGGCTGGCGGGGATCGCGACGGCGTTCGGGGTGAATATCGACGACGAGCCCGAAGCGGCGCCCGCTCCGCCCCCGGCCGCGCCCCAGTATCCGCCTTCGGCCGCACCTGCTGCTCCGCAGTATCCGCCCGCGGCCGGTTATGCCGCGGCGCCCGCCTATCCACCGCCCGGCGCCGCGGCGCCGCCCCCACCGATGTCACCTCAGCAAGGAGCACTGCCGATGCAGAGCGAACTGTTCAACGCGAGCCACGCCGAAGTCAACGGCATCGGCATCCAGAAGCAGGGCGGCAAGATGATCAAGGTCGCCGTCAGCGGCGAGACCATGGCGCGTGCCGGTTCGATGGTCGCCTACCAGGGCGACCTGCACTTCAAGGCGCTCGGCTCGGGCGGCATCGGCCGCGCGATCCAGCAGCGCCTCACCGGCGAGGGTGTGCCACTGATGCAGGTCTCCGGCCGCGGCGACTTGTTCCTGGCCAACGCCGCCGCCGATGTGCACACCGTTGACCTCGACGGCACCGACGGACTCACCATCAACGGCGCGAACGTCCTCGCCTTCGACACGTCACTGTCGTACAACATCCAAAGAGTCCAGGGCGCAGCCGGTTTCGCGAGCAATGCGGGCTTCTTCAACTGCGTGTTCAGCGGTCGCGGCCGCATCGCCATCACCACCCACGGCACACCGGTGGTGCTCAACGTGGACCAGCCCACCTACGCCGACCCGCAAGCCGCCGTGGCCTGGTCGTCGAGCCTGTCCACCGGCATCAAACGCAACGACTCCTTCGGCCTCGGCCGCCTCATGGGACGCAGTACCGGTGAGGGCCTGACCCTGTCCTTCTCTGGCCGCGGCTTCGTCATCGTGCAGCCCTCCGAGCTGCCGCCGGGTGGTCTGATCGGCGGAACCGGCGGCGGCCAGGAAGCCGGTCAGAGCGGCGGGGTGCTCGGCGGCTTGTTCGGCTAGGTTCGTTTAGTCGACAAACCATTTACCGGAGACCTCGCTGCATCAGGTCATCGGCACACCAACGCAGACAACATGATGGGCTGGTGTCACTCGGCGCTGGCCGGCGACGCACCTGTGTTCCGCCGAGGCTGGCATATCAGGCACTGAATCCGACTGCCGTTGCCCGCTCGGCTCGGCAGCGGCCGGTTCCGGTACTCCCATATCCGAGGACGCACCGACCGTGGTGCGTGCCCGACCATGTGCACCGTCCGCGCGGCGAAAGTGACCCTTGCCGCATCCCGGTACGTTAGCGTACCGTGCTGATGGTACGCAGATGTACCGCGCTGGGAGGTGCCGCATGACCACGGTGAAATTGCCCGACGGACCAACGACTCCGGCTTTCCTGCAGGGCCTGGAGGTGATGGCCGGTCGCACCCGCGCATGGCGCAGGCTGCACGACCGCTACGGCTCGGCGTTCACCTTCTACCTACCCAGGTTCGGTCGCATGGTGGTGCTGTCCGACCCGGCCGAGGTGAAGGCGCTGTTCACCGCGAGCACCGATATCGCCGACAACGTCGATGTCAATCTCGGACAGTTCCTCGGTCCCGGCTCGCTGTTCGCGCTGAAGGGCGCCGAACATCGCAAGCACCGCAAACTGCTGACCCCGCCGTTCCACGGCCGCCGCCTCGCGGTGTACGAGGGCCTGATCGAGCAGGAGACGGTCCACGAACTGGCCACTTGGCCGCAGGGCCGGGAGTTCGCGACCATGGACTCGATGATGCGGATCACGCTGAATGTGATCCTGCGCGCGGTATTCGGCGCCGAGGGCAAGGAATTCGACGAGCTGCGCGAGTTGCTGCCGAAACTGGTGCTGGTCGGATCGGCGCTGGCGGCGGTGCCGGTGCCGCGAAAGTTCCTGGGGCGGTTCGGGCCGTGGGCCCGCTTCGCCGCACATCGCCGGCACTATGACGAGATCGTCGGCCGACTCATCGACCGCGCCGCCGCCGATCAGGAGCGCCTCGCCGACCGTGACGACGTGCTGGCGATGATGCTGCAGTCCCGATACGACGACGGCACCGCGATGACCCGAAGCGAGATCGCCGACGAACTGCTGGCCCTGCTCACCGCCGGGCACGAAACCACCGCGACCACGCTCGCGTGGACCATCGAGCGGTTGCGCAGACATCCGGATGTGTTGCGGCGCTTGGTCGCCGAGGTGGACGCGGGCGATTCGGCGCTGCGCGAGGCCACCCTGCTGGAGGTGCAGCGGGTCCGGCCGGTCGTCGACGCGACGGCACGCCAGATCCGGGCGGAGTCGCTGGAACTGGGGCGCTGGACGCTGCCCAAGGGGCAGAACGTGCTGGTCAGCATTCGACTCATGCACGAGAACGAGGAGCTGTTCCCGAATGCCCGCGCCTTCGATCCGGACCGCTTCGTCGGGGTCCGGCCGGGCACCTTCAGCTGGATTCCATTCGGCGGCGGCGCGCGGCGCTGCATCGGGGCCGCGTTCGCCACCATGGAGATGAACGTCGTATTGCGCACGCTGCTGCGGGATTTCACGCTCGAGCCGACCACCGCCCCGGATGAGCGCACGCACTTCCGCGGTGTCGCGCTGGTGCCCGCCAAGAAGGGACGCGCCGTGGTCCGTCGCCGTTCGCCCCGGCCCACTGTCGCCGCCGAAGCAGCCGCCGGACAGGTGACGGCATGAGCGAGCGAACATCGGACGCCGACGAGCAACTCGCCGACGTCGGGCGTGGCATCACCCTCGGCTATCGGCGTTCGGGCAGCGGCGATATCCCGCTCGTTCTGATCGCCGGGCTCGGGCAGCAAATGCACGAATGGCCCGACGGATTGTGCGGGCTCCTCGAAGGTCGAGGCTACGACGTCATCCGTTTCGACAATCGCGATGTCGGGAAGTCCACCCACTTCGGCTTCCCGCCGCCGGGGCCGCTCAACTTCCTGCGAAAGCGTTGGCACCCAGAGCAATACGACCTGTCCGACGCGGCCGCCGATACGGTGGGACTGCTGGATGTCCTCGGTCTGAGCTCGGCGCATCTGGTCGGCATGTCGATGGGCGGGATGATCGCGCAGACCATCGCCGCCCGCTATCCGCACCGGGTCGCCTCGCTGACCTCGATCATGTCCACCACCGGCGCGCCGCGGGTGGGCCGCCCGGCCCTGTCGACCTGGCGCTTGATGTTCGGCCGACCGGCCCGCAATCGCGACGAGCACATCGCGAGCGCCGTCCGCATGTACCGGCACATCTCCTCGCGCGGCTACCCGTTCGACGAATCGGCGGTGCGCGCCGCGGCCGCGACGACCTGGGATCGCGATCCGCACCCGGCGGCGGGGGTCGGACGTCAGCTGGCGGGCATCCTCAAATCCGGTGACCGGACAACCGAACTCGGCGCCGTCGCGGCTCCGACGCTGGTCCTGCACGGTGACCGCGACCCGATGGTGAACCCGACCGGCGCGACCGTCACCGCGCGCGCCATCCCGAACGCGCGCCGGCACACACTGCCCGGTATGGGCCACGACCTACCCGTCGGCGTCTGGCCGACACTCGCCGACCTCCTCGATACCCACATCCGCACCGCCAGGAGCACCGATGCCCCGCACCACTAGACCACTGTCCGGCCATCCCGTCATGATCACCGGCGCCGCATCCGGTATCGGCCGCGGCCTCGCCCAATTGCTCTCGGGCCGTGGATCACCGGTCGCGGTCGCCGATATCGACGAAATGGGGTTGAAGCAGACGGCGACGATGCTCAGCGGTCCGGTGCTCACCCGGGTGCTGGATGTGCGCGACGCCGCCGATCAGCTGGCCTTCGCCGCCGAGGTCCGGGACTGGCTGACGGCACCGCTGGCAGCGGTGTTCAACAATGCCGGTGTCGCGGTGTCGTCGTCGGTGCTCGAAGCGGTGCCGCAGGACGATGAATGGTTGCGGCAGATCAACTTCGACGGCGTCGTCAACGGCACCCGTGCGTTTCTGCCCATCCTGGTCGAGCAGGACCAAGGGGTCATCGTGAACACCTCCAGCGTGTTCGGGTTGGTCGGCATGCCGTATCAAAGCGCTTACTGCGCCGCGAAATTCGCGGTGCGCGGCTTCACCGACGCACTGCGCCAAGAACTTCGGGGTACCGGCGTTTCGGCGGTGAACGTGCATCCTGGCGGGATCACCACCAACATCGCACGCAATGCGCGGTTCCGTAAGGATCCCGAGGGACGCGGCCGGTCGCACGAGCAGATGGCGGCCGAATTCGAAGCGGTGACCCTGACCTCGCCGGACAAGGCGGCCGAAATCATCTGTCGCGGAGTCGAACGCGGCAAGGCCCGCATTCTGGTCGGACCGGACGCCTACCTGTTCGATGCGCTCGCACGGGTGACACCGACCCACTATTACGACGTGGTCGCGGTGCTAGAGCGACGACTGCGCGCCCGCGGCAAGACGGGAGCGACGGTATGAGCGCAGCATCGCGCAGCGATTCGATGAGGGGTGGTGGCCGGGCGACGGGTGGGCCCGAGCATTTCGATGTGCTGATAGTCGGCGCGGGGCTCTCGGGTATCGGTGCCGCGCATCACCTGCAGACCGCGTTCCCGGCGCGCAGCTACGCGATTCTGGAAGCGCGCACGGCGATCGGCGGAACCTGGGATCTGTTCCGCTACCCGGGCGTCCGTTCGGATTCCGATATGCACACCCTCGGTTACCGTTTCCGTCCGTGGACCCAAGCCGCGGCGATCGCCGACGGACGATCGATCCTGGACTACATTCGCGAGACCGCGACCGAGGCCGGGATCGATCGCCGAATCCGCTTCGGGCACAAGGTTATCGGGGCGGCATGGTCGACGGACGAGGCGCGCTGGACGGTGACGGTCGAGCACGACGGTACGACCTCGACGCTCACCTGCGGCTTCCTGTACACGTGCAGCGGCTACTACCGCTACGACGAGGGCTACACGCCCGACTTCGCCGGAATCGAGGATTTCCGAGGGCAATTGGTGCATCCGCAGCAGTGGCCCGCCGACTTGGATTACGCCGGCAAGCGTGTCGTCGTAATCGGCAGCGGCGCCACCGCGGTGACCCTCGTCCCGGCCATGGCCGAGACAGCGACGCAGGTGACCATGCTGCAGCGGTCGCCGACCTACATCATGTCCATTCCCGCCGAGGACGCGGTGGCGACGCGGCTGCGCGCACGGTTCGGACCGCGTCGGGCCCACACCTTGACCCGATGGAAGAACGTGCTGATCAGCATGGTGATCTACCAGCTCAGCCGACGACGGCCCGCCATGATCCGCAACCTCATTCGCAAGCAGACGCTCGCGCAGCTACCCGCCGGGTACGACGTGGACGTCCACTTCAAACCGACCTACAACCCATGGGATCAACGGCTGTGCCTGGTGCCCGACGGAGACCTCTTCCGGTCGATCAGTGCCGGTCGCGCCCAAGTGGTAACCGATCGCATCGATAGATTCACCGCCGACGGACTGTGCCTGGCCTCCGGGGCCGAACTCGCGGCCGACATCGTGGTGACGGCGACCGGTCTGCAGTTGCTCGCATTCGGCGGCATCGAGCTCACCGTCGACGGTCACGCCATCGACCTGCCCGACACCATGGCCTACAAGGGCATGATGCTGGGCGGGGTCCCCAACTTCGCGTTCACCATCGGCTATACCAACGCGTCCTGGACGCTGAAGGCAGACCTGGTCGGCGAATTCGTCTGCCGGCTGCTGCGGCATATGGACGCCAACGGCTACGACCAGTGCACGCCATGGCCCGATCCGAACATTGCCGCGGAGCCGCTGTTGGACTTCCAATCCGGCTACGTCCAGCGCTCCATCGATCGTTTTCCGTCCGCTGGTTCGCGGCGGCCATGGCGGTTGGGCATGAACTATGCCCACGACGTGCTCGCGCTGCGCCACGGGCGGATCGAGGACGGCACCATCCGGTTCGCGAGCCGGACCGCGGCCGCCGAGCATGTTCCGGTGCGCGTGACGTCATGATCGGTGCGGCGGCTCGGCCAACTAACCTGATACTTGTGACCCGCGCCGAGCCTGCCACCAGCACCACCACCGAGGCCACGGCGACGGGATTCCGGCGTCGGCTCCTCGATGCGATAGCCGACGCCGTGCGCGAACGCGGCTATCGCGAAACGACCGTGGCCGATGTGGTCCGCCACGCGCGCACCTCCCGGCGCACCTTCTACGAACATTTCGACAGCAAGCAGGACTGCTTCATCGCGCTGCTGGCCGAACGCAACAACGAGACGATCCAGCAGATCTACGATGCCGTCGATCCCGCCGCGCCCTGGCGCACCCAGGTCCGGCAGGCCATCGAGGCCTGGATCGGCGCGTCCGATCATGATCCGACGATCACGCTCGCCTGGATCCGCGATACGCCCGCTCTCGGCGAAGCCGCCCGCCAGGTGCACCACGACGCAAGTGAGGCGTTCATCGCGCTCATCCAAAACATCACCGCCACACCGGGATTCGAAGCCCCCGGGCTGCATCCACCGACCCGGCAAATGGCGACAATCCTCTACGGCGGCTATCGCGAACTCATCGCCTCGGCTGTCGAAGAGGGTAAGGACATCCGCGAGATCATCGACGTCGCCGTGGAGACCGCGATCGCGCTCGTCGGGCCCCGCTACGAGCCGCCGCAGTAGGCCGTATCAGTCAGTCGGCCAAGCCCCGCCGGACCAGTAGCGGCTCGATCTCGGGGGAACGGCCGCGGAAGGCTCCGAATGCCTCCATCGGGTCCACCGATCCTCCGCGGGAAAGCAATTCGCCCCGGAAGGCCGCGCCCTTCTCGCGGATCGACGCGTCACCCTCGCTGAACCATTCGACGGTGTCCGCGTCCAGCACCTCGCTCCAGATGTAGGAGTAGTAGCCCGCCGCATAGCCGCCGGAGAAGATGTGCGCGAAGTATCCGGTTCGGTATCGCGGGGGAATCGCGTCGATGGCGAGGCCCGCCTTCCGGAGTGCCTCTTCTTCGAACACCTCGGCGTCGGTCCCCGCCAGCGCGTCCGGCCCTGGCACGCGATGCCATGCCCAGTCCAACAGCGTCGCACCGAGGTACTCGACGGTCTTGAAGCCCTTGCCGAACCGCTCGGCCTGCGCCATCCGCTCGACCAACTCGGCAGGCATAGACTCGCCGGTCTCGATATTCCTGGCGTAGTTGGCCAGTACCTCCGGCCGCGACATCCACATCTCGTTCAATTGCGACGGGAATTCGACGAAGTCACGCGGTACTTCGGTCCCGGCGAAGAACGGGTACCGCACATTCGAGAACAGCCCGTGCAGTGCGTGTCCGAACTCGTGGAACAGCGTCCGGACATTGTCCCAGGTGAGCAGTGCGGGCTCGCCCGTAGGCGGTTTCACGATATTGAGGTTGTTGACCACGACCGGCCGCTGCCCCAAAAGCCGTGACTGACTGACCAATTCATTCATCCACGCCCCACCGCGCTTGGACGGCCGCGCGAAGAAATCGCCGAGGAACAGCCCGAGCGCACTGCCGTCCGCGTCGAACACCTCGAAGATCCGCACCTCCGGGTGGTAGCCGATCAGGTCCACCCGCTCCTGGAAGGTGATCCCATAGACCTGTTCCGCCGCGAAGAACACCCCATCCCGCAGCACTCGCTCGAGCTCGAAGTAGGGCCGCAACGCCTCGGCGTCCACCGAAAACTGTTCGGCCCGAACCTTTTCCGACCAGAACTGCCAATCCCACGAGCGGAGCTCGACATCGGTGGCATCCGCCCGCATCGCCGCCGCCAATTCCGCTGCCTCCCGCTGTGCATTGGCAACTGCGGGTGCGACCAGCCGCCCGAGCATCTCCTCCACCGCCGCAACGGTTTTCGCCGTCTGATCCGCCACCGCGTACGCCGCGTGATCCGAATACCCGAGCAGTACCGCCCGCTCAGCCCGCAGGGCGGCGATCCGCACGGCCAGCGCCCCGTTCTCCCCCAGCCCGCGACCGAGCGAGGCCGCCATCACCCGCTGTCGCACGTCCCGATCGGCCAACTCGGCCAACACCGGTTGATTGGACACGTTCTGCAACCTGAGCGCCCACGCGCCTTCCCGGCCCAACCCCCGCGCATTCTCCGCGGCGGCCGCCACCGCCGACTCCGCCAACCCCGCCAACTCCCGCGGCGTCTCCACAACCACCGCCGCGGCGTTGGTCGCCGCCAAGATGTGCTGCCCGAATTCCGTTCCCGCCGTGGCGAGTTCCGCGTTCAGCTCGCGCAACCGCGCCTGCCCCGCGGCATCCAACTGGGCACCGGCTCGCACGAAACGAATGTGGTACTGCTCGAGCAGCCGCACTTCCTCGGCATCCAGCCCCAGTTCCGCGCGGCGGCCATAGAGCTCTTCGACCCGCGCGAACAGCTCGGGATCGAGATAGATCGCATCCCGGTGCGCCGCCAACCGCGGCGATACCTCGGCCTCGATCGCATCGGTCCCCTCGGTGGAATCGGACCCCGCGATATTGAAGAACACATTCGCCACCCGCGTGAGCAACGCCCCGGAACGCTCCAGCGCCACCACGGTATTGGCGAAAGTGGGCGGCTCGGCAACCGAGGTGATGGCCGCGACCTCAGCCAGTTGCTCCGCCATCCCCCGCTCGAACGCAGGCAGATAGTGCTCCTCGCGGACATCGGCGAACGGCGGCAGTTCGTACGGCAGCGCACTGCGCTCGAAGAACGGGTTGCTGGTCACCCTCCAAACCCTAACGGCTGCGGCGCGCTGCTCGCCGCCGAAATCACCGCGGGCGAACGCGGACCGCTCTGCCGGCCGAGCTATGGCCGGACGCTATGCGAGTGACTCCCGAGGAACGCCTCGATGTGTGGGTTGACGGCCTCGGCATCGGTGAGGCTCAGGAAATGTGCGCCACCGTCGATGATCACCGGCGGTTCGGCGTTGGGCAGGGTCTCGGCCAGCTCGCGCGCCCGGTCGACTGCGTAGGCGACGTCCGCTGAGCCGTGCAGAACCAGCGCCGGGCAGCTGATCTCCGACGCGCGGTCGAGCACCCCGTCGCGCTCGACCAGCGGAGTCAGCACGCGGTCGATATGGTCTCCGGACAGCCGGCGCCACTTGGCCTGCCACTCGGTCGCGTCGTGCTGGCCCAGGCAAATGGTCGCGTTGAGGTCGAGCAGTTCCTGCGTCGGACCGTGTTCGCGCCAGGCCGCGGCAGCTTGCCGGTAGCCCGCGGCCACCTCCGGATCCTCCGCGACACCCGAGGTGCCCAGCAGCACGAGCGCGTCCACCCGGTCGGGCGCGAGCAGCGCCATCCGCAGGGCGATGAAGCCGCCCTGGCTGGTGCCGACCATGGCGCATCGGGCCACGCCGAGCTCATCGAGCAGGCCGAGCGCGTCGCGGGCCACGTCCCAGTAGGTGAACGGGCCGTCGGCGGGAGTACCGCCGTGGCCACGCTCGTCCATTGCGATCAGCCGGTACGTCGAGCCGAACGCGTCCACCTGCGGAGCGAACATGTCGGCATCCATCAGATAGCTGTGCAGCAGTAACACCGCCGGACCGGTACCGCCATGATCGATGTAGCTAACCAGTTGGTCACCGTTGACCTTCGCCGTTTTCCGCATGGGGCAGAGTCTATTCCGACTCCCACAGGTGACACGGATTCGCGCCTTCGGGGCACCAGGTTCGGACTGAGTATGTCTCCAACTAAGAGCGCGACGTAGTGCTGCGCCGCTGAGTGCCTCGGGGCCGATGAGTTCTCGGCGCGGACGACGTCTACCCACATATGACGACGCATACGCTCGAATCCGCCGAAGCCGATATCGTCTACGACGTGCTCGGCCCACTGCCCACCACGGACGGACGCCCACCGCTGTTCATGATCGGCCAGCCGATGACCGCCAGCGGCTTCACCACATTGGCTTCGTACTTCCCCGATCGCACGGTGGTCACCTACGACCCGCGCGGCCTCGGCCGCAGCACCCGCAAAGACGGCCGGGTCGACAACATGCCGACGCTCCAGGCGCGCGACTATCCGAGCGTGTGCTCTTCGACTGTCGTGCTCAGACTCGTGCCGTTGAGCTCGAGATACAGCAGGCGCTCGGTGATCGACAACGTGACGGTATTGCGGCGTTCGATCGCGGCGACAGCGGCGGCGATGAAATCGCGATCGAAGCTGTAGAGCGGAATGGCTTCGGCGCGATGAATCCGCTTGCCGGACAGCTGCGCCAGCACTTTGGCCGGGTCGCGATGCGTATAGATAGCGGCCCGCCCCGCCAGCTTGCTCCCCCGGTGCACCCGCTCCGCATCGGGCGCGCCCACCTCGATCCAGGCAGTAATACGCCCGGTCAGATCGCGCACCAGCACCGCAGGCTCATCGGTCGCCGAAACGCCACCATCACTGAACGCGATCCCCTCCTCGTACTCGAGGCAGTACGCCAACAGCCGCGTCACCATGAACTCATCGCTCTCCGACGGATGCCGCGCCAACCGCAACTCCAACTCCTGGTAGACATCCCGATCGATATCGGCCAGTTGAACCGCGAAGTTGTGCATCGTTGCGCTGAGAGCCATAGAAGCAGCAGCTTAAACGACCCCGCCGGGTCCGCCCCGCCCGGTGCGACCCTCCCACGATGCCCCTCCATGCCTTGTCGGGCTTCGTACCCCGCGTAGGGCCTTACCGGGTGCGCTACTGGAACAGAAGGGCAAAGTTGTGATGGGTATCAGGCGTCGGTGTGCTCTCCTCGGCGAACGACCAGAACGCCGATGAGGATCAGTGCGCCGCCGAGCAGTTGTATGGCGTGGGGTGCCTCGCCGAGGAGGGCCCAGGCGAAGGCCAGGGCGGCGAGTACTTCGAGGAGGGCGGTGAAGGAGGCCAGGCGGGAGCCGAGGAGTCGGGTGGCGGCGATGCCGGAGACGTAGGCGACGGCGGCGGTTACGGTGCCGAGGACCAGGACCGGGAGCCACCAGGAGATGGTGAAGTCCTGGAAGACAACGGGATTCGCGGTGGCGTGTAGCGCGACGATGCCGATCGCGCCCGCCGCGAGCAGGGCGATTCCGCCGATGAGGAGGCCACCGGCCGCGAGGACTGTGCCCGGCAATGTGCCATCGCCCTGGGCGGAGAGGATGAAGTAGGCGGCTGCCCCGATCATCGCGACAAGCGCCCACGCGATGCCGATCCAGCTGGTGGCAGCACCGGAGCGTAGGTCGATGACGAGCGCCAGACCGGTTATCCCGAGCAACGCACCGGCCACCGTTATCGCACCGGGACGTTGTTGATGACGCACCCACAACCAGCCCACCACGGCGATCGGCGCTGTGTATTCGATGAGCAGCGCCACCCCGACCTGCATATGAGCGACCGCGTTGAAATACGCCAGCTGCGTACCGGCGACAGCGACCAGCCCATACCCGATGATCAGAGAGGCATTGCGGCGCAACAGATCCCAGTCGCCACGCAACTGCAACGCCGCGATCGGCACCAGCACCGCGGCCGCCACCAGCACCCGCACCGCCACTACGGACGCCGAACTCCAGCCCGCGTTCATCAACCCACGCGCCAGCGGGCCGGAAAGCCCGAACGACGATGCGGACACCACCGCGCAGACCAGCCCGGATCCCAGCCGCTGCCGTACGGCCCCGTCATGAGTCATTGTCACCATGGCGGATGACGTTATGGCGGGTTCAGTAATATGTCAACATAACTTTTGCCCATGACGCTGGGCCGCGCTCGTCGCCGGAGAACTCGGCCGAAGAGCTCGACATATCGCCCGAGATCGCCCAGCCCGCCGGGTCTTTCGGCACCCGAGGAAGAAGCCGACCTCGACGCCCGGTCGAGGCAGGCCAGCCGACCGGAGCCCGTTCCGGGGTAGCGGCAACGAACCACTGCCGGCGCACAAAATCATCGGCAACGGCGTCACAGTCTGCTCGGGTTGGCTCGATGACCTGGGCAGCTACGGAATCCAATGCAGCAACACCAATGAAGCGCTCCAGGCTTCCCCGGATCCGGTTCAGCCCGACGCACGCAGGAGCCAATGATGCGAGAACTGCCGCGTAATATGTCATCATGACCTTTGCTCATGACACTGAGGCGGCGCTCGTCGCTGCGGTGGAGCTGGTGAATTCGGCACAAGAGCCGGACACACTGACCGTGATCGCCGACCTCGACGAATTTTTCGTCAAGCACACCTATACCGGAGTGCATACCGGCGACGCCGCGGAACTCGCAGCGGTCCGCACATTGCGCGCGCCACTGCGCCGAATGCTCACCAGCGATCGGGATGCGGCCGTGCCATTGGTGAACGAGACCCTGACAAAGCATCGGGCAGTCCCACAACTCGTCCGCCACGGCGATGTCGACTATCACATCCACGCCGTGCCCCCACAGGCTCCACTCCCCGTCCGCATCGCCGTCGAAACCGCAATGGCCATGATCGATCTGATCCGCTCCGACGAGTTGAGCCGCCTCGCCATCTGCGCCGACGCCACCTGCGAGGGCATCGTTCTCGACCTCTCCCGCAACCGTTCCCGCCGCTACTGCAGCACCGCCTGCGGAAACCGCAACGCCGTCGCCGCCTACCGCGCCAGACAGAAATGAACCCGACCAGGCCCCCAGTCTTGGACGTTTTATCACCATCCGCTGGTGCAGATAAACGTCGAGGCGAACCTGCATCAGCGGATGAATACGATGAGCGGGTGGGGCGGGCCTATGCGGCCAAGACGGCCGATGAGCTGGTGGTGCTGTTCACAGATCTACCCCGGCCGGCTGCGGGGAAAGCGTCTCGGGCGCAGCCGCGGACGTTGCTGCCGGTGGCTGTGATCGCCGTGCTGGTGTTCGCCACAGCTGTCGTCGTCGCAACACATATCGTGCCGTTCTTCGTATTCCCGGTGCTGTTCTTCCTGTTCATCCGCGGCCACCATGGCTTCGGACACGGCAGGGCTCGCCGGCGCTACCAAATGTGACGCCAACCCCGGCAAATACCGTGCGCCTCAGCGACTCTCGACGAGCGCCGTCGTCGACGCAGTCACGAGCGCGACCAGTTGTGCACGATCGGCGGACGGTAGGCGCGTGGCCAACTCTTTTTCGAGTGCCGCACGAATATCCTTCCGGAGGGCCAGACCCCCCGCTCGGGCGCATCGGTGAACCGGCCGACATCGCCGACATCGTCGCATTTCTGGCCTCCGAGGCCGCCCGCTGGATCACCGGCGAAACCCTGCACGCAGGCGGGGGGCTCTTGTGTGGCGCGGGCGCTATTCGGTCGCGTCGAGGGATTCGAGCTCGGTGCGGAGTTCGGCGACCTCGGCGGCGAGTTCGTCGCGCAGTTGTTCTCGTTCCAGGAGGCCGGCGCGGAGGTTGTCGATGGTGTCGTTCATAGCGGCCAGTTTTTGGTCCGCGCCTTTCAGACGCCAGTCGAGGACGGCGCGGCGGTCCACGGCTGCGCTGGCGGTGCGGGCCCATTCGACGACGTAGTCGAGCCATGCGGGCTGTTTGGGCATTTCCTCGGGGGGATCCCAACCGCGCCGGGTCGCGAGCTTCGTCGAGAGGACCCGCTCGCCACCGGAGGGAGCGTTCATCTGCACGTGGTTGAGCTTTCCGGCGCTCGTCACGACGGCGGTGAGGCGGTAACGCCCGGCCAGGTGCATCTTCAGCTCCGCGGCGCCGCGTCCGTCGGCATCCATCGCGCCGAGCCACGGGCCATCGACAGAGCTGATGATCGCCTCGAGCACCGCGAGCTGCCCGACGGCGCGGCGAAATCGCGTCGCTTGTTTGCGCAGCTCATCGGGCGTGGCGGTCATCTGATCCCAGTGCATGCCTATGAACGTACATTCGCCGCCGCCACAATCGGGTGGTGCGCGGCGGTGCAGCGAACAATGACCGAAGTGTGACGCTAGCTCGGGTGCGGACTTTCCGAGCCGGGGCGCCGGTTGTACGTGGAGCCGATATGAGGAGGTCATGTGGCACAGGAATACAACCGGAATCCCGCAGCGATCGCGGCGCTGTCGCCTGAGCAGTATCACGTCACTCAGGAGAACGGGACCGAGCGAGCGTTCACGGGCGAGTACTGGGACAATCACGAGCCGGGTATCTATGTGGATGTGGTGTCCGGTGAGCCGTTGTTCGCCTCGGTCGACAAGTTCGACAGTGGATCGGGGTGGCCGAGCTTCACCAAGCCGATCGATACTGGGAGTGTGGTCGAGAAGCGGGACTTCAGTCATCTGATGATCCGCACCGAGGCGCGTTCGGCAAGCGGTGACAGCCACCTGGGGCATGTGTTCACCGACGGGCCCAGCGCGGCGGGCGGACTGCGGTACTGCATCAATTCGGCGGCGCTGCGGTTCATCCACCTCGACGACCTCGAGGCACAAGGCTATGGGCAGTACAAGGCTCTGTTCACGAAGGAGGACGCGTGAGCGACACGCGCAAGGCGATTCTGGCCGGTGGATGCTTCTGGGGCATGGAGGATTTGATCCGAAGGCAGCCGGGGGTGCTGTCGACGCGGGTCGGCTACACCGGTGGACGCAACGACCACCCCACCTATCGCAATCACCCGGGTCATGCGGAGGCCGTGGAGATCATCTACGACCCGGCGCTGACCGACTACCGGGCGCTGCTGGAGTTCTTCTTCCAGATCCACGATCCGACGACGAAGGACCGGCAGGGCAACGACATCGGTACCAGCTACCGTTCGGAGATCTTCTATCTCGATGACGAGCAGAAGCGCGTCGCACTGGAGACCATCGTCGATGTCGAGGACTCGGGCCTGTGGCCCGGCAAGGTGGTCACCGAGGTAACCCCGGCGAGCGAGTTCTGGGAGGCCGAGCCCGAGCATCAGGACTACCTGCTGCGCTATCCGGACGGCTACACCTGCCACTTCCCGCGGCCGGGCTGGAAGCTGCCGAAGCGGCAGACCACCACGCAATAGGTGACGCGGCGACCGCGCCGATCAGGTGCGGTCGCTCTCGCGAACGTGCACGGGAACGTCGTCGGCCCACGGCTGGCGGATGACCATATCGGCGACAAACACCACCCCGCGCTCGAATTCGCCGGTAGCCGCGTCGACCAGTCGGTATTCCTGGGTCTGCTGATGGATCGGCTGGGCGTCGAGCAGCACGACGCGCACTTCCCCGGGTTCGAACTGACAACGCTCCTGCATCGCGCTGATGAGCTGTTCGTTGTGCATATGGCCGTCGCCGAAGTTCCAGCCGACGGCGGTGCTGCAGATGCGTTCGCCGTCGGTGACGGTGTACTCATCCTCGCGGCCGGCGGGCATGGCGCGGTGCACGAGGGTGAACAGCGCGCGGCCGTGGGTGTTCATGGCACGGAAGGCATATCCCATGAACATGGGTATCTGCGCGCGGTCTTTACCGTAGACGCGCTCGAGCTGGGCCTGCGGCATGCTGGCGATCGCGACGATGCCGCGGTTGATCTTCTCGGCGGCCGAGGCTTTGACGCACCACATCGTCGTATCCCAATTGCCCGCGTAGTACCGCATGCCGGGCAGGAACGAAATCCGCTGCGGGAACAGGTTCCCGGCGATCACGATGCCCGCGATCACCAGGAACAGCAACACCGGCGCGGGGCTGTGCAAACTGGTGAGACCGAGATCGGCGTGTGCCACGAACAGCACCAGCACGCCGAAGATCATGAAGACATTCCACTCCAGCGGCACACCCATGGGGATCGCGGTCAAGATCGCCAGATGGAAGCACACCATCACGAATGCGGCGACGGCCGTCGACCATCCGCCGTGCGAGAAGAACAGCACCAGGGGGATACACATCTCGACGGCCGTGCCGCCGTGAGCGAAGACGCGCGAAAGGCGGCCCGGCCGCAGATCGTCGGGGAAGTTCTCGAAGAATTTGCGCTTGAGCGACTTTCGCCGGAATACGGGGCTATTGGACATCATCGTGGAGACCACGAACGGGAAGTGCTTGTTCAGCTTCGACGTCGCCGCGCCCATCCAGATGACCACGAAGACCAGCTTCGCGGCGACGATCACGTCGGCGGCGAACAGGAAGGTGACCGTCAGCGTGGCGTAGACCTCACCGCGCGCGGCCAGAAAGATCACCTTGTCGCGCAACCCGATCAACGCCAGCAATCCGAGGATCACCGCGATCTGCCACACCGGGAGCAGCCCGACGGTGGTGTCCAACTCCGGCACCGGACCGGTGCCATCCGATAGCACCGCAATCGCAGTCAGCACCAGCAACGCCGCGTACAGCGCGATATCCACCACGGTGCGGTCGGTGCCCTTGGTCAGCGGAATCTGCCCGGGCCATGGCGGGAGCCGAATTGTCCTGGGCCGCAACCAGTACAGAATCGAGCCGAAGGGCGGAAGGTACCTGTTGTTCAGCGGGCCGAATCCGCAACCCAGCCCGATCACCTCGAACAGCAGCGTGTACAGCACCACTTTCTCGAAGACGATCGGCTCCGACCACCAATCACCGACGCCGGTGAATCCGTCGATCCCCTTGGTGGACAACACGATCAGCCAGCCACCGAGGATATAGAGACAAACCTTGCCGACATAGAACAGATGCAGCGCGACCGGGGTACCGAAACCCACCTCGGCCCAGTGCTCGGCCATCGGGCGGATCCGTTCGCTGCGAGTGCCCTTGCTCCACCGCGCCATATCGACCACGGGCAGGTCGGGCTCGAGAAACCCCATCAAGCACTCTCCGATCCGACGATACCGAAGCGCCCAGCCGGATCAGGACCTCGATGTCCTTGGTTACGTTGACAGGTACGACATTTGCTGTCAACGGCCACGAACGACCGCCCGCGTCAGCCGATCCAGTCCGCCAGCAGCTGATCGGCTCGGCCGCTGCGGATCGCGGATTCGAGCCAGGTGTTGACGACGGTGTTGAACAGCACGTCACCCTTCGGCAGCAGGTAAGCCTTGGCGGCGGAATCGAAGGGCGTATCCGGATGCAGGACTTGGAGTGTCGGGTGGGTGCGCTGGCGGTAGCGGCCTTCGACCGAATCGGTCACGAAGACGTCGGCCCGGTGCTGTTCCAACTGGTCGTAGATGGTGAGGTTATCGGGCCAGATGGTCAGCTGGGCCTCGGGGAAGTTGGTGCGGGCGAATGCCTCATTGGTGCCACCGCGATTCACGATCACGCGGACCTCGGGACGGTTGATCTGGTCAATGGTGGCGTAGGTATCGGCGTCGGCGCGGCGGGTGACGGGAGTCTTGCCGTCGATGGAGGTCGGTATGGAGAAGTCGGCGACCTGGCGACGGGCCGTGGTGTCGGAGATGCCGCCAACAGCGATATCGCACTGCGCGAGGAAGTCGTCGGTCAGCGTCGACCAGGTCGTCGGAATCCATTGCGGCACAACGTGCAGGGTCGCGGCGAGGTCGCTGGCCAGGGTGATGTCGACGCCGCGATAGGCGTCGTCCTCGCGCAGGGTGTAGGGCGGGTAGTCGCCGGTCGTGCACACCCGCAGCACGCCCGACTGCTGCACCGTGACCAGCCGCGACACCTCCTGCGCGGTCGCGACGGGGCCGGTGCGTGCGGCGGCCACGAGCCAGCTCACGGCGAACAGGACGGCCAACGGCAGGTGAAGGAGCGGTCTGCGCATCGGGACAGGCTAACCGACCTGATAGTCGGCTGAGAACCCGGCGAATGGGACACTTCCCATCTGGCCCGCAACGTTGATACTGGTAGATGGCCACCCACGAAGGAGTCGGCATGAGCCTCATCGGAACCTTGCTCGGGCTTGCCTTGACGGCATTCGTCCTGCTACTGCTCGCCCGGCTGGTGCTGGACTGGGTAGGGGTGCTGGCCAACGGCAGCCACCCGCAATGGGTGAATCGCGCCCGCGAACTGAGCCATTCCTGGACCGAACCGGTGATCGCCCCGGTCCGCCGCTACCTGCGGCCGATCCGCGCGGGCAGCATATCGATCGACTTGGCGTTCACCGTGGTCTTCATCGTGGCGCTGGTCCTGCGCTCGATTGCGTTCAGCCTGTAGTCGATGTCGAACTGGATGTGATAGGTCGGCGCACAGTTTGATGGACCCATGACCATCGACACGACCATTGCCTACGGACCCCATCCCGACCACGTGGCCGACCTGTATCTGCCCACGTCCGACGGTCCGGCTGCACTGGTCGTGGTGCTGCACGGCGGATTCTGGCGCGCGGCATTCGACCGGGAGCACGCCCGTCCGGAGGCGGAGGCGCTGGCTGCGCTGGGATATGCGGTCGCGAATATCGAGTATCGGCGGGTCGGTGGCGGCGGCGGGTGGCCGACGACGTTCGATGATGTGGCGCAGGCTCTGGACGTGCTGCCCGGATTGATCGAGGCGGCGCGCCCGGGCCGGATCGCCCATGACCGCATCTTGTATCTGGGGCATTCGGCGGGCGGACATCTGGCGCTGTGGGCGGCATTGCGACATCGCTTACCGAACGGCGTTGCCTGGCGCGCCGATATCGCGCCGCGCGTGGCCGGTGTCGTGGCGTTGGCGCCGGCGGCAGACCTTGTCGATGCCTACGAGCGGGGCAATGGCTCGGGTGCGGTGGCCGAGTTCCTCGGCGGCGGACCCGCAGAATTTCCCGACCGATACGCCGCGGCCGATCCGCTCGCTCTCGGCACGGCCGATATCCCGGTCATCGTCGTGCACGGCGATCGGGACGATCGCCTGCCGATCGAATTGGCGCGCGAATACTGCGCGAAAACCGGGTCCGAACTCGTCGAACTGGCGGGCATCGGACACTTCGAACTCATCGATCCCGATTCCGCCGCATGGCCTTTCGTGGCGGCGGCGCTGCGTCGCTGTCTGGACTGAATCAGACCTCGATGCCGAGCGCTCCGGCGGCGGCGCGGGTGAGTTGATCGGTGACTCGCGCCGCCGACCAATGCTGAAAGACGGTGAGGTCGTAGACGACCCGTTCGTCGAAGATGGTGATCCACAGCAGGACCGCGTAGGTCAGGTCGGGCTGAGTTGTTTTGCCTTGGCGGACAAGGGCTTCCAGCACGTCGGCCAGGATGTCGTGCATGGCGGTAATGGATTCGTCCCCCGCGGCGAGACGTTCGATGAAGCCCTTGTGGCTGCGGATGTGCCGCACGGCGGGGCCCCATTGGCGAGCCTGGGCGACCCAGGTGCGACAGAAGCGGTGGAAGCGGTCGACCGGATCGAGGCTCGGATCGATGGCAGCGAGGGCTTCGAGGAGTTGTTCGATCGCGCGGCGATGGAATGCCTGCATGGCGTCCTGCGGCGTCGCGAAATGTCGGTATGCCGTCGCGACGCCGACCCCGGCCGCGGCGGCCAGTTCCGGGATCGAGAAGCCGATCCGGCCCGCGTCGAGCAGACTGCCGACCGCGTCGACCAGCACCGTTCGGCTGCGCTGCGCATCGCTGCGGGTGTTCACGGTTGGCACGCCTCCATCCTGCCCGGTCGGCGGGCCGAGCCGATGAGTAACCCAATCGGAGCGCCCGAGTAGAGAAGATCTTCTCAGTTCGTTACGCTACTAACTGAGAAGATCTCCTCAATTGGGAGGGTGAATGCGGACAGCGGCTCCCGGCGCGTTGCTCGTGCTGATCATGGCTCAGCCGAATATGGCGACCGGCATGATGCCGTACTACCGCCATGCCTGGGGGCTGGCACCGCTGCTCATCACCGTCATCTTCGCGACGTATCTGTTCGCGCTGACCCCGACGCTCACCTTCATCGGCACGCCCCCGTCGCGCAACGCATGGTGGTGGCGGATCGGAGTGGGCAGCGGATGCGGCATCGGCGCGGATATCGCGATGAGCCTTGCCGATTCGGCCGGACCCGCCTGCGCGGCACGGGTACTCGCGGGGCTGTCGGTCGGCCTGGTCACCGGCTCGCTGGCCGGGCTGATCCTGGAACGCAAGGGCGAGCGCGGACGCACCGCGATGGCCACCGCCACCGTGCTCGGCTCGGCGTTGGGCACCATCGCCGCCGCATGGGTGGCCCAGTATCTTCCGGCGCCGGGCGTCACGGTCTATCTGTGTCATGCCGTACTGCTGGGCGGCGTCGCACTGATCGTGGTCACCAACCGGTCCCCCGGCCATCGAGTGACCGCGTCCCGCGCAGTCGCGGCGCAATCGACAGAGCCGCCAATGGCGGGCTACCTCAATGGAATTGCCGCTTGGGTCTCGGCGGGCTTGGTCGTCGCTTTGCTACCCAGCTACGGTGCCGAACTGCTCGGCACGACGAACTTACCGCTGCTGGCCCTGCCGGTCGGCCTGTACCTGGTCAGCGCCTGGGTGGTGCAGCGGGCGGCGCCGCCCGCCACCCTGCGCGGTGAGCCAATTCTGGCCCAGCTCATCATCATCGCCGGCGTGGCGGTGGCCGCGGCGGTGGCGATCGCGCCGAGTCTGCCGCTGCTACTGGCAGGCGCGGTCCTCGCAGGCTGCGGGCAGGGCATCGCCTATCGGACCGGGCTGCGCATCGTCAGCGCCGCCACCGCCCCCGATCAGCACGCCAGGATCGCCTCGCGCTACGCCGCCGTGGCGTATCTCTGTGCGGCCGTGGCCACCATCGGCTTCGGCGTAGTCGCCACCGTCGCGACGATGCAGGACGCCGTCATCGCCGCCGCGATCGCACTGATCGCCGTTGCGTCAGCCACCACCATCGTCCGCAAGCGTGCAAGGTCGCACGCTCCAGTCGCACAGCCCGAAACACCAACCGCCACAACCGCATAGTCGAATATCTTCCCGGATATCCGGACAATCCCTTTCACGCAGCGACCCGGCTGCGAAATTCGACGTGCCGAATTCTATTGATAACCAATCGATTTCACGAATATCGCGAAACAGATACGTTACCTGAGTTCACCGGAACACAAAGCGACGCTGATTCACTGGAATACAGCCCGGCCGAAGAGAACTGGGCAGGAACATATCGAATAGTGAACGGACCGTTGACATGGCCGCACCGACACAGCTTCGCCGATCCGCATTCCGCCGACCGACCGGATTCGCATTGCGTAATGAAACCGGCGAACAGCCTCTCAAACGCACACTCGGCCGCTTCGATCTGGTGGCGATGGGCGTCGGTGCGATCGTCGGAGCGGGCATCTTCGTCACCACCGGCATCGCCGCGGCAACCAAGGCGGGCCCGGCCATCATGCTCTCGTTCGTCCTGGCCGGGGTGATCTGTGTGCTGGTCGCGCTGTGTTACAGCGAACTCGCCGCGATGACACCGATCTCCGGCAGTGCCTACACCTACACCAGGGCGACGCTCGGCGAATCGCCCGCATTCCTGGTCGGCTGGAATCTGCTGCTCGAATATGCGGTCGCCGCCGCCGCGGTGGCCATCGGCTGGTCCGGACTGTTCACCGCGATGCTGGATTCCCTTTTCGGCGTGACACTTCCACATGAAATAACCGCGGGGCCGGCCGACGGCGGTGTGCTCAACCTTCCGGCACTACTCATCACCGCCGCCATAATCGGTGTGCTGATATTCGATGTCAAACTCACCGCCACCGTCGTGAAAATACTGGTAGCGGTGACAATTACGGCACTGATCGTGGTGATCGCCATCGGCGCACCACATGTCGGCACGGCGAACTGGACCCCGTTCATGCCATTCGGCGTCAATGGCATCGCCGCGGGCGCGGCACTGGCATTCTTCGCCTACCTCGGCTTCGATATCGTCGCGACCTCCGCGGAGGAAACCCGCGATCCGGCCCGGGATCTGCCGTGGGGCATCATCGGCTCGGTCGTGCTCGCCACCGGCCTGTATGTGGCCGTCAGTGCGGTGCTCACCGGCGTCGCCCCCTACCCCACCCTGAACAACGCGGCCCCGGTCGCGACGGCGCTGGCGGCCATCGGGGCAGGCTGGATCGGCAAGGTGATCCTGGTGGCGTCGGTGATCGCGCTGACCAAGGGCCTGTTGATGTTGTGCTACGGCCAGACTCGGCTGATCTTCGCGATGAGCCGCGACGGACTGCTGCCGCGCGCGCTGTGCCGCACCAGCCACCGGGGCGCGCCGGTGCGGCTGAGCCTGTTGCTCGGCACCGGCATTGCCGTGGTGGCGGCGCTGCTGCCGATCGGAACCGTCGCCGAATTGGTCAATATCGGTGCGCTGTTCGCCTTCGTCGTGGTCGCCATCGGCGTGCTGATCCTGCGCCGCACCGATCCCGACCGGGCGCGCCCGTTCCGTGTGCCGCTGCTGCCGCTGGTGCCGATCGCGGCGATCGCCGGATGTGTCTGGCTCGCCACCACTTTCGAGGGCTTGACCTGGTTGCGCTTCGCGGTCTGGAGCGCGATCGGCGCGGCGATCTACTTCGGCTACGGCCGCCGTCACTCCCTTGTCCCAACCCAGGAAAGTGCCGCCGCATGACTATGCAGCTCGACAGCATGTACCCGACCAGAGTCGATTTCGGGACGCTGGACGAGATCCACCGCGCCGCGCGCAACGCACTACCCCGTGAGGTCTTCGACTTCGTGGAAGGCGGTGCGGGACAGGAGATCACGCTGCGCGACAACCGAGCGGCGTTCGACCGCTGGCGGATTCTGCCCGAGCCGATGAGCGGGGTGGCCAATCCGTCCACCCGGACCTCGCTGCTCGGTATGACGCTCGAAACCCCGATCCTCACCGCACCATTCGGCGGCGACGCAATGTTCCACACCGACGGCCACCTCGCGGTGGCACGCGCCGCGCAGCGGCACGGCACCGTCTCGATCGTGCCCGAGGCGGGCAGCTACTCCTACGAGCAGGTGAAATCCGCCGCGCCCGCGGCGGCCGGTATCGCCCAGCTGCATCCGTTCGCGCACGCGCCCGCCGTCGCCGATCGAATTCGCCGCGCCGGATACGGGGTGCTCTGTGTCACGGTCGACTGCTCGATCGGCGGATTTCGCACTCGTAATATGGGCAACCGCTTCGACCCGGATATGCGGCTCTTCGCGGGCAACCTGACCGGCCGCGGCGGCGCGCCGGGCGTCGCCGAGGTCTTCGGCCAGTTACTCAAACACGGTGATACGGCTTGGAACTGGGCCGATCTCACCCAGGCCGCGGCGCGGTTCCAGCTACCGTGGATCGCCAAGGGCGTGCTCACTCCCGAAGCGGCCGAACGCGCGATCGCCGCAGGCGCTGCCGCGATCATCGTCTCCAACCACGGTGGCCGCCAAGTCGATCCGGCACCGGCCAGCCTGACCGCGCTCCCCGGCATCCGGGCCACCGTGGGCCCCGATCTGCCGATCCTCTTCGACAGCGGAATACGCACCGGCAGCGACGTTTTCCTCGCACTCGCGCTCGGCGCGACCGCGGTGGTGATCGGCCGGTCGGCGCTCTACGGCCTGGCCGCCGCCGGGGAGGCCGGGGTGAGCCGTGTGCTCGAGCTGCTCACCGAAGAGCTCCGCACCCTGATGACCCTGGCGGGCGCGGCGACGATCGACCGGCTCGACGCCACCCGGCTGGTCCGAGCCCAATCATGAACGCCCCCTTCCCCGCCGCCCGCCGCGGCTCCGGCCTGGTCTTCACCTCCGGACTCGCCGCCATCGACCCGATGACCATGACACCGACCAGCACTACCTTCAGCACTCAAGTCGACGCTGTGCTCGACCAACTCGACAAGGCGCTCATCGAAGCGGGCAGTTCCCGCGAGCGCACCCTCAAGCTCGACTGCTATCTCGCGGACCGCCAATGGTTTCCGGCGTGGAACGCCGCCTTCGCGGCCTTCTTCGGCGCAGACGCACCGGCCCGCACCACCACCGTCACCACCCTGCCCATCGACGGGCTGCTCATCGAAATCCAGGCCATCGCCATCGCCGATTAGCCCGAATATCAGGAGGACTCTCATGACCGCCGCCACGACCACCGTCGCCTTCTTCAATCAGAGCGCCGCCCCCGGGCTCACCGTCCGAGACGTCATCGAGGGGCAGACCGCCGCCCAACTGGTGGTCGCCGCCGACGATTGGGGTTGGTGGGCAACGCTGTTGAACGGCGACTCGATCGCACCGACCAGCGGCATCCAGCACGCCGTCACCGACGGCCTGGTCCGCGCCGGATTCCTCAACCTGCGTGGGCACCGCTATCAGCTCACCCACGCCGGGCACGATATCGCCAAGAATCGTGGCTTCATTCGGGTTTCCACGCGCGGCTGGGAGCCCACCTTCCGGCAGCTGGCCGCCTGCGCCGATCAGCCGTTCATTCCCGCCGCCACCGAACCGGGCCAGGTGTCGCGGGGCTGCACCGATATCTCGCGGCGTCGCCCGGAGATCCTGCGCGGCATCGGAAAGGCCATCGCCGCAGCGGGTCCCGGCTGCACTGTCGACCTGGGTTGCGCGGGAGCGGGCCGGGTGCTCGCGCTCGCGGAGCTGGCTCCCGAGGAACGCTTCGTCGGCGTCGATATCGAGGCCGAGGTGATCGCCGCGGCCGCCGCCGAGGTCCGCGAGGCAGGCCTGGCGGACCGGATCACCGTGCTGCCCGGCTCGGTACAGCCCGAGACGAGCGAACCCGAGTGGCTGGCCGCGATCGACCGGGATGCGGTGACCACCGCGATGTCGTTCTTCCTGCTGCATCAACTCGCCAGCGACGGCGGCGGTATCGCGGCGGTGCTCGGCGAATGGATGCGCTGGTTCCCGAATCTGCGCCGCTTCGTCATCGGCGACGGATATCTGCTCGAGGCGCCGCAGTGGTCCGGACAGCCGTGGTTCTCGCCGACCTACGAGATCTACCACACCATCACCGGTGTCCAGCTGTGGACGAAGCAGGAGTACGAGGCGGCCTTCGCCGAGTTGGGTTGGACCATCACGCATTCCTACAACGACCACACCATGCTGGTGACTTCTATCCTGGAGCGCGCGTAATGACCGCGCTGACCGATCGCATCGACGCCCGCGCCGCGGTGCTCGAGCAGTACACCGTCGACGAGACCGGCCGCGCGGGACACCGCCCGCTCGGCGTCGTGCACGCGCGCAGCCTCGACGATGTGCTCGCCACCGTCGAATGGGCCAAACACACCCGCACCCCGATCATCGCCCGTGGTGCGGGCACGAGCCTGGAGGGTCATCTACTCGCCCGCGGCGACGAGGTGGTGCTGGATCTGTCCGGGCTCGACGCGATCCTCGACATCTCCCCCACCGACTTCACGGCGACCGTGCAGCCCGGCGTCACCCGCACCCGGCTCAATGCCGCCGCGGCCGAATTCGGCCTCCAATTCACCGTCGATCCCGGCGCCGACGCCAGCCTCGGCGGCATGGCCGCGACCAACGCGAGCGGCACGACCAGCGTCCGCTACGGCGGGATGCGCGCGAATGTCCTTGCCATGCAGGTGGTTTTCGCCGATGACACGGTGACCAGGCTGGGCCGGCCGGTGCGCAAGTCAAGCAGCGGATACGACCTGAAGGATCTGCTGATCGGATCGGCGGGCACGCTGGGCATCATCACCGAGCTCACCGTTCGGTTGCATCCGATTCCGGAATGGCTACGGTCGCTGCGGATCTCGTTTCCGAGTGTGGAGCGCGCGGTCACCGCCGCGGTGGAGATGCTGGGTTCGGCGCTGCCGTTGAGTCGAATCGAGCTCATCGATGCCCCGAGTATGGCCGCGATCAATACCTATCGCGGCACCCGATATCCGGTGGGCCCCACACTGTTCCTCGACAGCGCGGCCACCTCCGCCGCCGCGGCGGCCGCCGACCAGAACGATATCCGGCAGCTGTGCGCGGCCAATGGAGCGATAGAAACCGTTGTCGCGCAATCCCATACGGCGCGACATGAGCTCTGGGAGGACCGGCACACCCTGTTCTTCGCGCTCAAGGCGCGCCATCCTGGCCACGAGTTCCTGGTCACCGATACCGCGGTGCCCTACTCGCGGATCGCCGAAGCGGTGGCGACGGCCGAAGAACTTGCCGGGCAGCTGGGTCTGGAGGTCGCCATCGCCGGACACATCGGCGACGGCAATGTGCACGTGGTCGTGCCCTACACCGACGGCACCCGCGCTCGGGCTCGCCGACTTTCCGATCAGGTTGTCCGCCACGCCCTTTCGGTCGGCGGCACGGCCTCCGGCGAGCATGGCATCGGGCTGGCCAAGAAGCAGTACCTGCGGGCCGAACACGGCTCGGCGGTCGAGATCATGTCGGCCGTCAAGCGCGCGCTGGACCCACTCGGCCTGCTGAATCCGGGCAAGATCCTCGACTGAGCTCAGTCCTTGCGGGCTACGCCGCCGTACGCGCCGGATTCTTCGGGCGCCGGTCCGACATCGTCCGGATTGTCGGGCCGCCACCGCGGCAGGTGCACCAGACCGGGTTCGACCAGCGTCCAACCGTCGAAATACGCGGCGATCTCGTCCTTGGCGCGCAGCACGATCTCGGTCGAGGTGCGACCACGCGCGCCGACGGGTCGCGCCCCTGCGCGACCTCGTGCACATTGCCGACGGTCGGAATGCCGGATCCGATATCGAGGAACTGGGTGATCCCGGCATCGACCAGGAACCGTACGCAGCGCCGCAACAGATCCCGGTTCGCCCGCATGGTTTCGGCGACATTCGGTGTGAACGCCTCGATCTGGCGCGCCAACTGCCGGTCGATCTCGAAATTGTGCATGCCACCGACGAAGTAGTCATAGACCCGCGACGCACTCGGCCGATCCAGGTCGATACCCTCGGGAGCCCAACTCGGTCTGGCCATGAAAACCTCTCGTACCGACCACATCTCGGTCACACCACACGACAGCGAGATCGCCGCCATCGTATACCGGTCCGCAGCGGACCGCCGGATCTCGCGCGTCTGCTGGTGCTCGAATCGATCATCGAGCTGACCCATGCCCTCGGTTACACCCTCACCGCCGAATGCGTCGAGACGCGGTATCAGGCCGACCGGCTCGATGGCCTCGGCTGTGAGACCGCGCAAGGCTGGCTCTTTCACCGGCCGATGCCCGCCGAGCAGGTCGCCGAATTGCTGGACAAAACCACTATCCCCATCGGCGAATAACCCCTACCGAGTCGGATCCACTGCTCGACCGCGTCAGATCGTCTGAGCCGCATCGGCATTGACCAATGCGAGCAGGAATTCCTCCGGCACATCGGGCCATTCGGGACGCCAGCGCCCGGCGAGCTGATCTTCGCGCACCGCGGCGAGCATGGCGATGACATGGGGTCCACCATCCAGCAGATAGCGAACCGATCCGAGATCGGCGCACTGCGCGGTGACCGTTGCCAGCAGAGCCTTCGCCTCGTCGATACGGCCCGCGGCGGCCAGACAGGCGATCAACAATCGCCGCGCTTTCAACAATTCCCGTGGGCGCTCGACGGATTCGAGCAGATCCACCCACTCCCGAGCCCAGGTGCAGGCGCGTTCGGTCTTGTCCGGCACTTCCTCGGCGAGCAGCAGCCGGATCGCGGTGAATTCCTCGTACAGCACGGTGAATTCGTCGATCGGGTCCACCGGCGTACGGCGTTTTCCGTATTCGACCACCGGCAGCGGGCCGAATTCCGGATGCGGCGGTAGGCCGAGGCGCAGCCGCTCGTTCTCTACCTCGGCGCTCAAGCGCGGCAGCGACATAGAACGAGCCACCCGGGCACCCTCGTTCAGCCGGCGAATGGCGGCCGCCCGGTCCCCGCGCAACGCTTTGATACGGGCGCCGACGACATAGCGGGCCAACTTGAAATCGACGACACCCGCTTCGGGCCCCAGCTTGTATCCCTCGTCGAGCAGCCGTTCCGCCGCCGCGACTTCCCCACGCTCGTAGAGCAATTCACCCAGCAGGGATCCGGCCAGCCGCGCGCCGTAGGAGTGGCTGCCGCCGGACTGTTTGGCCACCTTCATGGCCCGGCGGAAATACTGCTCCGCCCTGGTGATGTCGAGCTGCAGGCTCGCGGCGAGCCCGAGGAAGCACAGACCGTGAATGTTGTTGTAGAAACCTTTGTTCTGTCGCATATACGGTGCGGACCATTCCTGAATGCGCAGCGCCTCCTCGAAGTCATAGCGATAGCCCGCCACGAAGGTCGCCACATTCGCGGCGATCGCCACCACATACGGTGACATTTCCTCGGCACGGAAGAAGCACGGCGCCAACATATCTTCGATACCGGCGAGCACGTCCGCGCGCACCCGCACCACGGCGTGCACCGCACCCGCCTCGGCGCGCAGCCGGGCCGTCACGGATTCGTCCAATTCTCCGTAGTCCATATTCGATTCCGCAAGCCGCAGCGCGCGTTCGGCCGGTCCGGCACGATGCAGCAGGATATTGGCCCACGCCAGATCCAACTGCAGCCGAGGATGGGTTTCGATAATCGTGGCGGGCAGCTTGTTCACCAGCCCGATGAGGCTGGCGAACTGCCCGTACTCGAGCAGCGACATGCCATCGCGCTCGACGATCTCGATGGCGCGCTGCTCGTCCTCGGCCAGCAGCGCGTGATCGACCGCCTCGCTGACGTGCCGGTGTTCGGCCAACCACCGCGAGGCCGCCCGGTGCAGCTCGGTAATCCGTTCGGGCCGATCGCGCTCCAGCCGCTGCTGCAGGAAATCCTGGAACAGGTGGTGGTATCGGAACCAATTTCCGTCATCGAGCTTGCGCAGGAACAGATCCTGGAGTTCGATCTGCTCCAGCATCGCCTGCCCATCCGCGACGCCGGTGAGCGCCGAGGCGAGTTCGCCGCAGATCCGTGGCGTGATCGAGGTCGCGACCATGAAGTCGAGCATCCCGGGTTCGAGCGTGTCCAGGACGTTCTCGACCAGGAATTCGCTGATGGCGTGATGGCGGCCGGTCAGATGGCTGATCAGCTCGCCGGGATCATCGCTGCCGCGCAGCGACAGTGCCGCGAGTTGCAATGCCGCGGCCCAGCCCTCGGTGGATTCGGTGAGATCCTCGACATCGCCGTGATCGAGGTCGAGCCCGCCCAGCTCGACCAGAAAGGTCCGCGCCTCCTCGATATCGAAACGCAGTACGGTGGGCCCGATTTCGACCAGCTCGTCGCGGGCCCGCATCGAACTCATCGGCAGCCCGGTCCGACTGCGGCTGGTGATCACGACATGCAGTGTCGGACTACAGCCTTCGATCATGTAGCGCAGTGCGCGGGTGGTCGCGGGATCGGTGGCGAGGTGCCAGTCGTCGATGACGACGACGAGTTGTTCACCGCTGCGGTCGATATCGTTGATCAGCGAGGTCAGCACGTACCGTTCGGACTCGTCGCCGTGTTCCTCGAGCAGTTCGCCGAGTTCGCTGGCCAGCGAAGGACGCACGGCGCGAATGGCTTCGATCAGATGCGACAGGAACCAGACGACGTTGTTGTCATCGTGGTCCACGGTCAGCCAGGCCACCGCCACCCCCTCGGCGCTCAGCGCCTCGCACCACTGGGCGGCGAGGGTGGTCTTGCCGAAACCGGTGGGGCCGTGGATGACCGCGAGCCTGCGGTCTCGGCCCTGCCGCAGCATGGCGATCAGCCGCTGACGCTCGACCAGCGGACGAGTAGCCACCGGCGGTCGCAGTCGGGTCGCGGGCACCGGCGGAGTCACGGCCGGATACATCCCGGAGGTGCGGCGACGGCCGGTCGGTGTGGGCGATGGGCGATGGCCGACGGGATCGGCGGCTGGTAGCGGGATCGGCATATCGTCGGGCGCCAGGCCGTGCCGCTCCTGGATATCGCGCAGTCGGTCACCGAATTCGGCGGCGCTGGCCGGGCGTTCTCGGCGCTCGCGCGACATCGCGCCCTCGATCGCGGCCGTCACATCGGCGGGCAGCCCGGCGTCGCCGAGGTCCGGTATCGGATGCTTGGTGATGCGTAGGAACTGCGCGACCAACTGCTCGCCGCTGCGCCGCTCGAAGACGGCGTGACCGGTGCTGGCGCAGAACAGCGTCGAGGCCAGGCTGTAGATGTCGGCGGTCACATCCGGGACGTGTCCCTGCAGCACTTCCGGTGCGGTGAAGGCGGGTGAGCCGGTGATCGTGCCCGCGGTCGTCTCGAACCCGCCGACGAGCCGGGCGATGCCGAAATCGGCCAGTTGTGGCTCACCGTATTCGGTCAGCAGGATGTTGCCGGGCTTCACGTCGCGATGCAGCATGCCGCGCCGGTGCGCGGTCTCCAGCGCGCCCGCGATCTTCACCCCGATGTGCAGCGCGTCCTGCCAGCCGATCGGGCCGTGCTCCTGGATGCGAGCGTCCAGTGAGCCGTGCGAGTGGTACGGCATCACGATGTAGGGCCGTCCGGTCGCGGTGGACCCCACTTCGAAGACGCTGACGATATTCGGATGACCGGACAGTTTGCCCATGGCGAGCTGTTCGCGGACGAATCGCTCGAGATTCTCCGACTCCAGATCGGCGGTGAGCACCTTGATCGCCACCGTGCGATCGAGCGCGGGTTGGCGGCAGCGGTAGACCACGCCGAAACCGCCGCGTCCGATCTCGACGGCTTCGGTGAACCCGGCAGCGTCCAATTCCGCCGCGAACCCTGAGGTCAGGTGGCGTTGCGTGGAGAGCGGATCGATATGCGCCACGACGACCTCGATACAACTATCAGCCAGTTACTTCGAGCATATTCCCGTCTACGCGTTTGCGCCTGCGCTCGGCGAGATGCCCCGCGATTGCCTGCGATTCGCCCATCCCCGAACTGCTCGATCCGGACCAGCATGCCGACGCGAATGACATTGAGCCTGCAGCGGTTCGCAGTCATCCGCCGGTCGGCTGCGCCGGAGCGGTTCGCGCGCACGGCGACACGCGATCCGACGGCTCCGATCGCGCAGGCCCCTACGTGTGGCCGTCAGCGCGTGAATGCCGCTCGAGATTGCCACCGACACCCGTGTATCCGAAACCCCTGCGCTGATAGTCGTATTCAGAAGATTTGCAGCAGAGGGGATTTGGGGAAAGTTACCGGAAGGGTGGCCAGCGAGCGATTGAACGGTCCCGGCCGCCAGACCAGTTCGTCGAGGGGTACGGCCAGATGCAACTCCGGCAGCGCGTCCAGGAGTTGATCGATCGCGTCCTGCGCGATCAGTGAGGCGACCGAGCGGGCGGGGCAGGCGTGCGGTCCGACGCTCCAGGCCAGATGCGAGCGGTTATCGGTGTACTCCCCCGTGTTGATCGTCGGATCATTGTTACTACCGGCGATGCTGATCACGACCGGCTGATGCGCGGGTAGCCACGCGTCATCGATCAGAATCGGCTGCCTCGGGAAGGTGATGCAGTAGTTCGACATCGGTGGGTCGGTGAACAACACCTCGTCCAACCCATCGCGTGTGGACAGGCTCCCGCCGAGCATGCCACCCGCGAAGCGGTCGTCGGTGAGCATCAGCCGCAGCGTGTTGGTGATCAGATTCTGGGTGGGTTCGATCCCCGCGCCATAGAAGCTGAGCACTTGGTGGATCATCTCCTCGTCGTCGAGGCCAGCTGGATGGGCCAGCAGCCGCGAGACGACGTCATCGCCCGGTTCGGCCCGTTTGAGCGAGACCAGGTCGAACATCGCCGCACCCAGCATCCGGTTGCCCTCGGCGGCATCGGTGCCGTCGAACATCGCGGCCATGCCGGCCGCGGCGCGCTGACCGATCTCCGTCGGGCAGCCCAGGATCGCGTTGATCGCCGCGAACGCTAGTGGGAACGCGTACTGACTGATCAGATCCGCCATTCCGTCCTGGCAGAAGCCGTTGATCAGCGGGATGGCGATCTGTTCCACGGTGGTATGCAGGGCGAACAGGTCGATCCCGCTCAGTCCGGCGACCGTCGCGTCCCGGTAGCGGGTGTGCTCGAGGCCGGTACTGCGGATCGCCGCCGGACGCCATTCCAGCATCGGCCGAACCGGACAGTCCTCGGGGACGCTCTTCTGCCAGGTCCGGGAGTCGGCCGGAAAATGGTCGGGATCGTTGAGGATTCGCAGCGCGGTGTAGTAGCCGATCACCAAAGTGGCCGGTACGCCGGGCGATAGCTCCACCGGTACCAGGGAGCCGTATTTGCGGCGCATCTCGCGGTAGGCGTGGTGCGGGTCCGCGGCGAATTCCTCCGAGTAGAGCGCGATTCGGGGACCGCCGAAATCGATCGGCGATCCATGTGCGACCGGGCAGGAACGTGGGTGCGTTGCCGAGTCTGGCGTGGTCAAAGAATTGGCTCCAGTCGATGAGCGGAAACGATGATCATGATTCGCGACCGTCAGCGTACGTCGGCCGCCGTTTCGGCGCGCGTCGGTCCGGCCATACTCGGCGAAACGACATATGACCGGCATTACAGTGGAAGCCGAGACGAAGGACAGCGATTGAGCACAGCAGCGCGCGGCAACCCGTGGGTCGCCGTTCGACCGGATGATGACCTCACGCAGTTGGCGCGACGGGTGTCCTGCGCGCACCGCTGCTTCATCGAGGGTGTCGACCGGCTGCCGATGGTGCGGCCCGACGGCGATTCGGTGCGCTCGGTGGTACTGGATTCCTGGCGGCGCAGCCGCAACAACGGCGTCGACCCGGACGGCTTCGGCGATGCGCTGGATCTCGAAGGCCTGGAACTGCAGCGGTATCGGGCGAGCCATCCCATTGCGCTGATCCGGCCGGTGGTGCGGAAACTGCTGGTGGAAGACGCCGCGGACGCCGGACTGCTGGTCGCGATCAGCGATGCCGAGGGCCGACTGCTGTGGGTCGAGGGCGATGCGAAGGTCAAGGACCGCGCGCTGGCAATGAATTTCGTCGAGGGCGCGGACTGGAGCGAGGGCCGCGTCGGTACCAATGCGCCGGGCACCGCGCTCGCCCTCGATCATCACGTGCAGATCTTCGGAGCCGAACACTTCAGCCGTGTGGTGCACGAATGGAGTTGTTCGGCCGCTCCCGTGCACGATCCGCGCAGTGGCCGGATCATCGGCGCCATCGACATCACCGGCGGCCCAAGGGTTGCCGCGCCGGAGGTGTTGTCCCTGATCCGGGCGACGGTGCTGGCGGCGGAATCCGAACTGCGCCTGCTGATGCTCGATTCGCCCGACCCGTTCGATCGCACCACGGCACGCCTGCGGGTGCTCGGCCCGAACCGGCCGACCCTGACCCGCGATGGCGCGGACATCCGCCTCACGCAGCGCCATGCCGAGATCCTGTTGCTGCTGACCGAGTATCCGGAGGGCCTGAGCGCCGACCACCTCGCCATGCTGCTCGACGAATCGGAACTGGATCCGGTGACCGTGCGCGCGGAGCTGTCGCGAGTGCGAAAGATGCTGGGCGCCAACGGCCTCGGCTCCCGTCCGTATCGGCTGCTGCTGGATCTGGATACCGATGTCCGCGAGGTGCGCCGCGCACTCGCCCGCGGCGATACGGCGGCGGCGTTGCGCGCGTACCCGGGCCCGATCCTGCCCCGCTCGCTCGCGCCCGGCATCGATGAACTGCGCGCCGAGTTGCGCGGTCGCCTGCGTGCCGCCCTACTCGCGGCCGGTGACCGTCGCCTGCTCGCCCGGTGGACCGGTTCGGTCGACGGACGCGATGACGTTGCGGCATGGACCGCCTACCTCGCCTCACTCGACCGGCAGTCCTCGATGTATGCCCAGGTCAAGACGCAATTGTCGCTACTGGACGACAAATTGGGCATCTGACCAGTCTCTTGCAACCGTCGTGCAACATGCCCGCTCGTAGTGTTCCGGATCACATCTGACATACGGAAATGTCAGCAGATCGAGGAGCATGCGATGACCATATTCGCCCGTCCGGGAACACCCGATGCCGCCATGTCATTCCAGGCCCGATACGACAACTGGATCGGCGGCGAGTGGGTCGCGCCCGTCAAGGGGCAGTACTTCGAAAATCCGACCCCGGTCACCGGGCAGACTTTCTGCGAGGTCGCGCGCGGTACGGCCGAGGACATCGAACTCGCCCTCGATGCCGCGCACGCCGCCGCACCCGCCTGGGGCAAGACCTCGGTCGCCGAGCGCGCCGTCATCCTCAACAAGATCGCCGACCGGATGGCGGAGCACCTCGACGCCATCGCCCTCGCCGAGACCTGGGACAACGGCAAACCGATCCGGGAAACCCTGGCCGCCGACATCCCGCTGGCGATCGACCACTTCCGCTACTTCGCGGGTGCCATTCGCGCACAGGAGGGTTCGCTCTCGCAGATCGACGTCGACACCGTCGCCTACCACTTCCACGAGCCGCTCGGCGTGGTCGGCCAGATCATTCCGTGGAACTTCCCGATTCTGATGGCCACCTGGAAGCTCGCACCCGCGCTCGCCGCGGGAAATGCGGTGGTGCTCAAGCCCGCTGAGCAGACCCCGGCCTCGATCCTGTTCCTGATCGGCCTCATCGGCGATCTGCTGCCGCCCGGAGTGGTCAATATCGTCAACGGTTTCGGCGTCGAGGCGGGCAAACCGCTGGCCTCCAGCCCGCGGATCAAGAAGATCGCGTTCACCGGCGAGACCACCACCGGCCGCCTGATCATGCAATACGCCTCGCAGAACCTGATTCCGGTCACCCTGGAACTCGGCGGCAAGAGCCCCAATATCTTCTTCTCCGATGTGCTCGCCGCCAACGACGACTACCAGGACAAGGCACTCGAGGGCTTCACCATGTTCGCGCTCAACCAGGGCGAGGTCTGCACCTGCCCGTCGCGCGCACTCATCCAGGCCGATATCTACGACGAATTCCTGAGCGCGGCCGTGGTGCGCACGAAGGCCGTGCGGCAGGGCGATCCGCTCGATACCGACACCATGATCGGTGCGCAAGCCAGCAACGATCAGCTGGAAAAGATCCTGTCCTACATAGAGATCGGCAAGGCCGAGGGTGCCACCCTGCTGACCGGCGGCGAGCGCGCCGACCTCGGCGGGGATCTGAACGGTGGCTACTACGTGCAGCCGACGATCTTCGCGGGCGATAACGCGATGCGGATCTTCCAGGAGGAGATCTTCGGCCCCGTCGTTTCGGTGACCTCGTTCTCGGACTACGACGACGCCATCAAGATCGCCAACGACACCCTGTACGGACTCGGCGCCGGCGTGTGGTCGCGCGACGGCGCGCTGGCCTACCGGGCCGGGCGTGATATCGAGGCCGGGCGGGTGTGGACCAACACCTACCACCAGTATCCGGCACATGCGGCGTTCGGCGGCTACAAGCAGTCCGGCATCGGCCGCGAGAACCATCGCATGATGCTCGACCACTACCAGCAGACGAAGAACCTGCTGGTCGGCTACGCGTCGAAAGCGCAAGGCTTCTTCTGATGGCCGATACGCCCCGTCGGGTGCGTGCCACCGCGGCGGCGATGGATCTGCTCCGTCGCCTCCGCGGTCGGCACGGGCCGCTGATGCTGCACCAGTCCGGCGGCTGCTGTGACGGTTCCGCGCCGATGTGTTATCCGGCAGGCGAATTCGTGGTCGGCGATCGCGATGTGCTGCTCGGACTGCTCGATCTGCGCTTGCGGGTCGGCGAATTGCCCGCAACGCCGCCCGAACCGGACGATATCGCGCCGGTGTGGATCTCCGGCCCGCAGTTCGCCGCCTGGCGGCACACCCAACTGGTCCTCGACGTCGTACCGGGGCGCGGTTCGGGCTTCAGCCTGGAAGCACCGGAAGGATTTCGATTTCTCAGTCGCGGAAGGGTTTTCGACAGCGACGAACTCGCCACATTGGCGACGGTCGCGACGGTGACCGGCGCGGACTGGGAGCGCGGCGAACGTCCGACGGCGTCCACCCAACCGCAGGTCGTCGCCGAGGCGGCCGATGCCTGCCCCGTTCCCGGTCGTGGAACACCTTGGAACCCAGTGTGATTCATTCAGCGCGAAGGAGGTCGCGATGGCGAACCGCACATCCGGGTTCCACCGAATAGCACGTCATTCAATGTCGATCGGTGGCGACCATATCGAGCACCAGATCCTGGAGCACACGGCGCGTCGTATGCGCCTGCGCGATCAATGGTTCGGATGACTCCGTCTCGGCTAGCTCTACCAGTCGGTTGACTACGTGACAGATAGCGACGAGTCTGCGGATCGCTTGACGTCGCTCGGCGAGGTTCATGGTGTCGGTGGCCACATTCAGCATGTCGCATCGGTGCCGCCGGCTGTTTCGCAAAAGTTTGCTGGATCGCGTTGCCGCACTTCAGCAATGCTGACGTTGACTCAATGCCGAAGCATTGCGCCCGAGTTGAATGGAGCGTTTGGCCAGGCCGCCCCAGAAACCGTCGATGACGGTGCGCTGAGAATCCAGATCGGACTCGCCCGCGCCGAGCGTCACGAACAGCGGTGCGAAGTGTTCGATGCGCGGATGTGCGTACCGGGCGGCGGGGGCGGCGGACCGGAAATTCAGCAGCGCGTCCACGTCACCCACGGCCAGGGTTTCGCGGCCCCACGCGTCGAACTCCTTCGACCAGGCGGGCGCCTCGTCGACGCCGGAGCCGAACGTCATCTCGCGCAGGTTGTGGGTGAAAAAGCCACTGCCCACGATCAATACGCCCGCATCCCGCAGCGGCGCGAGCCGACGGCCCAGCTCGTAGAGTCCGACCGGATCAAGGGTCGGCATCGAGATCTGGAGCACCGGAATGTCGGCGTCGGGGTACATCTCGACCAACGGCACATAAGCGCCGTGATCCAGCCCACGGTCTGGTGCCTCGTGCACGGCACTGCCGGGCCCGTCGAGCCGGCGCCTGGACCAGCAGTTGACTCGCGACGACGGACTCTCCCATCTGCAGTACGAGATCCTGGTCCGGCTCGGCGACGCACCGGAGCACGAATTACGGATGACCGAGCTCGCGGCGGCGATGCTCGACTCGAAGAGCAAGCTCACATATCAGATCGACCAGTTGGCGAAGTCGGGCCTGGTTCGCCGCCGCACCAGTTCCGGCGATATGCGCGCGATCTATGCAGTCCTCACCGACGCGGGTCGAGACAAGCTCCACGATGCGGCTCCCGGCCACGTCGCCACCGTCCGCGAGTTGTTCATCGACGTCCTGACCCCGGCCCAGCTCACCGCCATCGGCGACGGCCTCGGCGAGATCGCCCGCCGCTTACAGGAAAATAGCCACGGCTGAAGTGCTGCCGTCGGGCCGAGGTTTGCGGGACCATGAAAGTCATGACCGCATCCGCCACAGTGGCACTCGATAAGCTCCGAACGGACTTGCAGCAGTACGCACATCTGGCCGAGGTGCGCTACGACCCGGTGGTCGTGGATCCGGTGCTGGACACACTCGCCGACCTATGGGCCAACTCCGTCGTCGGTGTGCGCACCACCACCCATCCGGTGCACGAGCGCGAAGTCAATGCCAGGGTGATGCATCCGGGCGACCCGACCGATCTGATCGAAAGACTGCGTGCCGCTGGACTTCTCACCTATACCGGACATCCGATGGAGCAGCTGCTCGCCGAGATCTCGGCCGCCGTACCGGTCCGCTCGGGCGTCGATCTCGCCCTTGCCGGTGGCGTACAGAAGATTTGGCTGGTCTTCCCCGAACTGATCGGTGTCGAGCGAATTCTCGGATTCTCCGGAATGCCCGAGTCGGCCCGTGCCCATGCCGCGCACCTGTCCCGCTATGGCGGCCGAATCGGCATCCTGGCCGTCGATTTCGACGCCCGCACGATGAACCTGTACTCGAATGTCTTCGAACCCGGCCACCTCGCTCCCGCGGACATCGCCGAAATCCTGGCCGAACTCGACTTCACCGCGGCCACCGACGACGAATTGGCCTTGCTCGGACGCACATTCAACCTCTACCGCACCTTCTCCTGGTCCGAGCCGGGTATGCGACGCATCTGCTTCCCGGTCCGCTGCGAGCCATCGAGCTTCCCTACCCATCTCGATCCGGTACTCGCACGCTTCGTCGATGGTGCCCCCTTCGCCGACCCCGACACCCGCGGCTTCGTGTTCTACGCCGCCTACGGACCGAACGACCGGTACTTCAAGGTCCAGGCCGAATACGCCGCCGCCCGCCAGGCCACCTTTCCGGGCGGAACCGCACCGCGCACCACCTGATCTCAGCCGGTCGGCCGCGTACCACGCACCGCCCAGGCCCGAGCAGTCAGGGCGCTGCCGTGGTCGCGCGCACAGTCGACGAAGGCGCGTGGCGGATCTACGCACGTCACCTGCACGGACGGGAGCGCCGCGGCGGCGGAACCCAACGCACCCGTTCGGGACCGGACATCCAGCAGCGAACCCGTGCCGTCGACAGCCGCGAATTCCAGCAGCAAGGGCGCGACCTGGCGACTCCAGCGGCCCATGACGCGTTCGTAGGCAACGGCTTCGGCGAACATGAGCGGCTCAGGCATCGAGGTCGCTGGCGACGAGTTCGGCGACCTTGTTCAGGGTCGGCTGGTCGTCGCTGGTGATCACGACCGGGGTGCCGAAGCCGGCCCCGAGGGTCATGATCATGAGCGCGGAGTTGGCCTCGACGGGTTCGCCGCCGACCAGGGCGAGCGTGACCGGCACCCCGGCGGCGGTCACGGCGTCGGCGATGACGTTGGCGGGGCGGGCGTGCAGACCGATGGACGAGCCGACGGTGACGGTGGTACTTGCCATGGTGATCAATCTCCTTGTCGATCCGACGAGTTGTTCGCTACGCGGGGACGAGCGCCGGTGTCGCGCTGCGCGGTTTGATGAGTTCCTTTGCGGCCGTGACGCATACGGTGCTCACCACGGTTCCGGCCAGCAGCGCGGCGAGGAACCACACGAGGTGCCCGACCGCGAAGAAGACGAAGATCCCACCGTGTGGCGCGCTGAGGGTGGTACCGGTGGCCATCACGAGCGCACCGGTGACCGCGCCACCGGCCATCATGGACGGAATGACGCGCAACGGGTCGGCGGCGGCGAACGGGATGGCGCCCTCGGAGATGAAGGAGGCGCCGAGCAGCCAGGCGGCCTTGCCGTTTTCCCGTTCGGCAGTGGTGAACAGGCGCGGCCGCAGCACGGTCGCCAGTGCCATCGCCAGCGGCGGCACCATGCCCGCGGCCATGACCGCGGCCATGATGCGCAGCGAGGCCGGATCGGTGACCGACAGTCCGGCCACGGCGAACGCGTAGGCGGCCTTGTTGACCGGACCGCCGAGATCGAAGCACATCATGAGTCCGAGAATGATGCCGAGCGCCACCGCGGAAGTGCCGGACAGGCCGTTCAGCCAGTTGGTCAGGCCACTGGTCACCGCCGCGAGCGGTTTGCCGAGCAGGACGAACATGATGACGCCGACGAACAGCGAGGCGAACAGCGGCACCACGACCACCGGCATCAAACCGCGCGCCCATTGCGGCACCGGACGTTTCGCTATCCACAGCGCGGCGGTTCCGGCGATGAGACCGCCGACGAGTCCGCCGAGGAATCCGGCCCCGACGAAGACAGCGACCGCGCCCGCGGTGAATCCCGGTGCCAGACCGGGGCGATCGGCGATCGCGAAGGCGATGTATCCGGCCAATGCCGGAACGAGGAACCCGAATGCGAGCGAACCGAGTTCGAACAGCACCGCGCCGAAGTAGGCGCCGAGACCGCCGTTCGGCAGGTCGGTGAGCGAATTGTCGAGCACGATCGTCTTGGCGCTGCTGGCGATCTCGTAGCCGCCGAGCAGGAACCCCAGCGCGATGAGCAGGCCGCCCGCGGCGACGAACGGAATCATGTAGCTGACGCCGGTCAGCAGAATCTGCCGCAGGCGCGTACCTTTTCCGAGCGCGGCGGGTGCGCCGGCCGGTTCGGTCGGTGTACCGGAGACCGTTGCGGCCGAGGGGTCCTCGCCGATGCGCAGTGCGTCGGCGACCATCGCGTCGGGCTCGTTGATCGCACGTTTTACGCCGGATTCGACGACCGGCTTCCCGGCGAACCGGTCGCGCCCCTTCACACCGACATCGGTGGCGAAGATGACCGCGCTCGCCGCGGCGATCGTGTCGGGGCTCAGCGGGGTGGTGCCGCTGGAGCCCTGGGTCTCCACCTGGACGGTCACGCCCACCCGTTTGCCCGCGGCGACAAGTGAATCGGCCGCCATGTACGTGTGCGCGATTCCGGTCGGGCATGCGGTGATGGCGACGATGGTCCGCGGCGCTGCTCGATCAACCGTCGCGCTCGAAACCCGTTCGGGAGCAGTCGAATCAGACCCAGCCGCGTCTGTTGTTGCCGCACCACCAGTAGCTGTTGCCGCACCGTTGGCAGTCGTCACCGCATCAGCACCAGTCGTCACCGCACCACCCGTAGCTGTTGCCGCACCGTTGGCAGTTGTCGCCGCACCTGCACCAACTGCTACCGCACCGGCAGTAGTTGTCGCCGAGGCGGCAGCAGCCGGAGCCGGAGCCAACACCCGATCGACCAGCGCGACAAGGTCGGATGACGTTGCGGCACTGCGCAACTCACCGACGAACTCGGGCTTCACCAATGCCCGCGCGAGACTGGAGAGCAGCTTCATATGCTCGGCTCCCGCACCTTCCGGAGCGGCGATCAGGAACACCAGATCGGCCGGTCCGTCCGGCGCACCGAAGTCCACCTTCGGTGCCAGTCGGGCGAAGCCGAGCGTGGCGGCGGTAATGGTCGCGGCCCGGCAGTGCGGGATCGCGATACCGCCCGGAAGTCCGGTCGCCGACTGGGATTCGCGGGCGAGCGCCGCGGCGGTCAGCGCCGCGGCGTCCTCGGCCCGCCCCGCGTCGGCGACGCGTTGCGCGAGTGCGGCGATCACCGACTCCTTGGTGCTACCGAGATCGGTGTCCAGGGAGACGAGTTCAGGGGTGATGATGCGATCGGTCATCGCGGTGTCCTTCAGCGGTGGGGCAGGAGATCGAGTGCCGTAACGGTTACGGCGTCGGGGTCGGTGTGATGCGGACCGGGTAGCCCGGTGCCGGGAAGCCCGGCCGCGGCACTGCCGTAGGCGACGGCCCGGCGCAGCCGCTCGGCGGGTGCGGCACCGGCCGAATCGGCGAGCAGATAACCGGCCAGCGCGGCATCACCCGCACCGACGGTGCTGCGCGGGGTGATCGCGGGAGCCGCGGCATGCCATGCCCCGTCCGCGGTCACCAATACGGCGCCGGCGGCGCCCAGTGTGGCGAGAACCGCGCCGACACCGCGGTCGACCAGCGCGGTGGCGGCGTGGGCCGCGGCGACGGGATCTTCCAGCGCGGCCGGATCGCCGCCGCCGAGCTGTGCCAATTCTTCGGCGTTCGGTTTGATCAACTCCGGTGCCGCGGTATCGAATTCGCGGGCAAGCGCGCGCAGCGGCGCATCGGAGGTATCGACGGCGACGCGGACCCCACGCAAGCGCCGGACGAGTTCGACGTACCAGTCGGCGGGCACAGCCGGCGGCAATGATCCCGACAGCACCACCCAGGACGCGGCCGGGGCCAGCTCACACAGCAGATCAGCAAGCGCGCCCAGGCATTCCGCGGTGAGCGGCGCGCCGGGCTCATTGATCTTCGTGGTGGTGCCGTCCGCTTCGGCCAGCGTCAAGTTCACGCGCGCGGCACCGGGCGCGGGCACGATGCGATAGTCGATCCCCGCCTCGGCGAGTGCGCGCGGGAGTGGATCACCACTATTGCCCGGTAGCACGGCGACGGTGTCCGCACCGGCGGCGGCGACCACGCGCGAGACGTTGACGCCCTTACCGCCCGGATGGTTGCTCACGCTCAACGCACGGTGTACGGCCCCGCGACGCAGCGGCTCGGGCAGCGATACGGTCCGATCGATGCTCGGATTCGCGGTGAGCGTGACGATCATGCCTCGATCACCTCGATCCCGCAGTCGACGAGCTCATTGCGCACCGACTGCGGTACGCCGGAATCGGTGACCAGCACATCGATCTCGTCGATGCTCGCGAAGCGCACGAAATCCTCGCGGCCGACCTTGGTCGAATCGGCGACCACCACCACGCGATGCGCGCTGGCCACCATGGCCCGTTTGACCGCCGCCTCGTCGAAGTCCGGCGTCGACAATCCGTGCGCCGTGGTCAGGGCATTGGTGCCGATGAAGGCGACATCCACCCGCAGATCGGCCAGCAGTCGCAGCGCCTCGGCGCCGACCGCGGCCTGCGTGACACCGCGCACCCGGCCGCCGAGCAGATGCAGATGGATCCCGGTATTGGTCCCGAGCCGGGCCGCGACGGGGATCGAATTGGTCACGGCGAACAGTGCGCGATCGGCGGGCAGCAGTGCGGCGATCCGCGCGGTGGTGGTACCTGCGTCGAACAGCACGCTGCCACCGGTGGGCGGCAGAAATTCCAAGGCCGCCTTGGCGATTCGTTCCTTCTCGGCGGTCTGGGTATGTTCCCGCTCGACGGTGCCGAGTTCGATCGCGGTCAGTGCGGTCGCGGGCACCGCGCCGCCGTGCACCCGCCGGATCAGCCCCATGCGGTCAAGTACTGCCAAGTCGCGGCGCACCGTCTCGGTGGTGACGCCGTATTGCTCCGCGAGGTCGGCGACCGACATACGGCCACGTTGCCCGATCAGCATGGCCATGGCCTGCTGCCGCTCCTCCGCGTACATCCGATCCTCCAGACTCAATGTTGTTTCATGTTGTTTTATGCCTGATCATGTTGCTTTGTCAAGAGTTTTGAGTAGTCTGGATCACAGTGATAGCAATACGGCGGTTACGTCACGCCGCTCGGCACAGGCGCGGAGGAGCATCTTCAAATGACCGGATTGGAGCAGTTCGAGCTGGTTGAGACAGTATTGCGGGGCACACCCGCGGTGCCGGGGATCGCTGTCGCGCCGGCAATCCGCCCGACCGCACGGGTGAATGTCGATGCCCGAATAGGCCCGATTTCCGAGTCCGATCGGGCCGCAGAGCTCACCGCGTTCCACGCCGCTGCCGCCACGGTCGCCCAGCGATTGCGTGACCGGGCCGCCGCCTCGAGCGGAGCCGCCGCCGAGGTGCTCGCCGCGAATGCCGCGATGGCCGGTGACCGCGGCTGGCTGGGGGTCGCGCAACGCCGCATCGCCGAGGGAGATCCGGCGACCATGGCGGCGATCGTGGCCACCGAACAGTTCGCCGTAATGTTCGCCAAGCTCGGCGGGCTGATGGCCGAGCGCGTCACCGATCTGCGCGATGTGTGTGATCGCGTGGTCGCCGAACTCGTCGGCGCGCCCGAACCCGGCATCCCGACTCCGGCAATGCCCTCGATCCTGCTCGCCGCGGACCTCGCCCCCGCGGATACGGCCGGTCTCGATCCCGCACTCGTCATCGCGCTTGCCACCTCACTTGGTGGCGCGACCAGCCATACCGCGATCATCGCGCGGCAGCTCGGCATTCCGTGCGTGGTCGGCGTCGACGGGCTCGACAAAGTACCCGCCGGGACGCAGGTGCTGGTGGACGGCTCGGCCGGGACGGTCACCGTCGCACCGGATGCCGCCGCGGCCGCGCGTCGCGTCGCGGACTACCGTGCCGTCGCCGCGCGCAACGCGGAGTGGAGCGGGCCCGGCGCGACCGCCGACGGGCACCGCGTCGACGTGCTCGCGAACGTCCAGGACGGAGCGGGCGCGCGCGCCGCCCAGGCCACGGCGGCCGCGGGCATCGGCCTGTTCCGCACCGAATTGTGTTTCCTGGAAAGGGAATCCGAGCCGACCGTCGAGGAGCAGGCGCGGATCTACCGCGAAGTGCTCGACGCGTATCCGAACGCCAAGGTGGTGCTCCGGACGCTGGACGCCGGATCGGATAAGCCGCTGCGGTTCGCCGAACACCCCGACGAGGCCAATCCCGCCCTCGGTGTGCGCGGTATCCGGATCGCCGCGCGCGACAGCGGAATCCTGGACCGCCAGCTCGACGCGATCGCATTGGCCGCGGCCGGACGCGATGTCGTCCCGTGGGTGATGGCCCCGATGATCTCGACCGCGGCCGAGACGAAATCGTTCGCCGACAAGGTGCGCTCGCGCGGCCTGGTGCCCGGCGTCATGATCGAGGTGCCCGCGGCCGCGCTGCTCGCCGAAACCATCCTCGAACACGTCGAATTCGCCTCGATCGGCACCAATGACCTCGCCCAGTACACGATGGCCGCCGACCGTATGTCCCCCGAACTGGCCGCGCTCACCGACCCGTGGCAGCCCGCGGTGCTGACGCTGGTCGCCCGCACCGCGGCCGCGGGCCGCACCATGGACAAGCCCATCGGGGTCTGCGGTGAGGCCGCCGCAGACCCCTTGCTCGCCTGTGTGCTGGTCGGCTTGGGTGTGAGCTCACTGTCCTCGGCCGCGCCCGCCGTCGCCGCGGTCGGGGCAATGCTGTCGTCGGTCACCCTCGACGCATGCCGCGAAGCCGCGGCGGCGGTGCTGGGATCCGCCGATCCAGCCGACGCACGCGAACTGGCGCGAAAAATACTTGTGGCCTAACCATCATGGGTAGGTGCGCCCACCATGACTCAACCGAAAGTAAAAGGGGGGGAAGGGGGAAAGGCTACCGGGAATACCGACAACGCACGGTGGACACCGCCCGGTCGCCACTGCAGTTGCTCGGCGGGCACCGCCAACTCGATATCCGGTAGCGCATCGAGCAACTGGTCGAGCGCTTCTTGCACGATGATCATCGCCAGCGACTGGGCTGGGCAGGAATGTGGGCCCGCACCCCACGCCAGATGCGACCGATTTCCGGTACGGTTACCGGCCACCGCCGCAGGATCGTTATTGCAGGCCGCCAAGCTGATCACGACCGGCTGGTGCACCGGCAACCACGTTTCGCCGACTATTTGCGGCTGACGCGGATAGCTGAAGCAGAAATTCGCCAGCGGCGGATCGGTGAACAACACCTCATCGATCGCATCGCGGACCGACAGCGCTCCGCCGAGCAAATCGTCGTGGAACTCGTCATCGGTCACCATCAACAGCAGCGTATTCGCGATCAGATTCCACGTCGGTTCGGTGCCCGTCGCATACAGGACCGCCATCTCCTGCACGATCTCCGCATCGTCGAAATCGGCGGACTGCTCCAACAGCCACGACATCACATCCGCGCCCGGTGCGGCCCGCTTGGCCGCCATCACCGTCGAAACCACCTCGGTGAACATCTTGTTGCCCAGTTCGGCCGATGCCGCGTCGGTCGCGTTGCGCAACGCCGACATCGCGGCGAATGCCTTCTCCCCCGCCTCCGGCGCGAACCCGAGCAGCTCGTTGAGCACGCGCACGGTGAGCGGGATCGCGTACTGGGTGAGCAGATCGGCCGACCCCGCCTCGCAGAAACTGTTGATCAACGGCATCGCCGTGCGTTCGACCGCACGGCGCAACGCATACAGATCAATATTGCCGAGCGTGGCGAGGTAAGCGCCGCGATAGCGGTGCCGGTTCTCCCCCGCCGTCTTCGACGTCTTGGGCAACCACTCCATGATCGGCAGTACCGGGCATTCGGTCCCGGCAGTGGACTGCCAGGCCAGCGGTTCCGGCGGAAAATGAAAGGGGTCCGACAGGATCTGGAGAGCCTCGCGGTAGCCGAGCACCAATGTCGCGGGCACCCCGGCCGCGATCTCCACCGGGGCCACCGGACCACAGCGCCGTCGCAAATCGCCATAGGCGCTGTGCGGATCAGCCGCGAACTCTGGCGAGTGTAGCTTCACCCGCGTGTACCTTCGATATCGACCGGCAGTGTAGTCGCGTACGCCAGTGACGTTGACGTGGTCATGAAATGGCTCCCAAGAACGAACAGAGTGTGACGGCGAGATCCGCGTGACTGCACGGCATTTCGCGCATGCGGATACGGCAGTGTCCGGATTTGTCGGTCCACTACCGGCCAGGCTGGCTAAGTGCTTGGTCGAGCTGAGTGCTTGGTCGAGCTGAGTACTGGGTCGAGCTGACTGCATCGTCGAACTCGGGCTGGTGTCGCTTGCAACGCGAAGGCCAGAATCGGCGCGAATCCCAAGGATCCGCAGGCCATTACGGCCTCGACGCGTTCCGAATCCGGCGGTCCTAGAGTAGCGCCATGGTCAAGACGCGTGCCGGGACCACCGAGGTACACCAAACATGCTCGACCACAATATGTTTCGGGCGCATGCCTCGATGATACCCACGCACGCAAGGGCTCGCAGCCCGACCCCACCCTGACAGTAACTTCGCCGCAGACTACCGATAATACGTCCGGACCGTCCTGCGGATACGCGAAATCTTCCGATTGGTCACATGTTCAGCGGCCGATACTGTCGGGTCATCTATACGGCAGCAACACCGGATCCCCCTGAGCCACTGAGCCTTCCACATAGGCAGCGCAGACCGCGATGTCGAGACGTGGTTCGCCAACAAGACGGCCACCACGACCGGCCCGCGATACAACCTTCCGTCTTGTTGAATACTGAATGAACAGCCGTCCGCGAGGTAGCCAGCCGCCGTCTGGGCGCACGAAGATGCTGGTGTGAGCGCAGAACTGATCGTGCTTCTGATCGTCATCGTGACGGCCTTGGCCTTCGATTTCACCAACGGTTTCCATGACACCGCCAATGCCATGGCGACGTCGATTGCCACCGGGGCGCTGAGTCCCCGGGTGGCGGTGGGGTTGTCGGCGGTGCTCAACCTCGTCGGCGCGTTCCTCTCGGTCGAGGTCGCCAAGACCGTGTCGGGCGGGCTGCTCAATATCAACAACGTGCATCACATGGAGTTGCTGCACATCGTGTTCGCAGGCCTGGTCGGCGGCATCCTGTGGAACCTGTTCACGTGGCTGTTCGGCATTCCGTCGAGTTCCTCACACGCCTTGTTCGGCGGCCTGATCGGCGCCGCCGTGGCGGCCCTCGGCACCAGCGGCGTGATCTGGACCGGCAACGAGAAAACCGGCCTCATCAGCAAAATCATCGTCCCGGCGCTGCTGGCGCCGTTCGTCGCGGCGCTGGTCGCGGGCCTGGGCACCTATCTGATCTACAAGCTCACCCAGCGATCGGCCGAGGCCAAGGTCAAGGTCGGTTTCCGCTGGGGTCAGATCGGGTCCGCGTCGCTGGTCTCGCTCGCACACGGCACGAACGACGCACAGAAGACAATGGGCGTCATCTTCATGGCCCTGGTCGCGCACGGCACATTCACCAACAGCGACGATATTCCGCTGTGGGTCAAGGTCTGCTGCGCGCTCGCCATCGCCGCGGGCACCTACCTGGGCGGCTGGCGCATCATCCGAACACTGGGCAAGGGCCTGGTGGAGATCGACTCACCGCAGGGCTTCGCGGCCGAATCCTCCTCCGCCGCGATCATTCTCACCTCCGCGCAATTCGGCCTCCCGCTCTCGACCACGCAAACCGCGACCGGCTCGATCCTGGGCACCGGACTCGGCAAACCGGGCGCCGAGGTGCGCTGGGGCGTAATGGGCCGGATGGCCGTCGCGTGGATCTTCACACTGCCGCTCGCGGGACTCGTCGGCGCGCTGTGCTGGTGGATCGCCGATCTGTTCGGCGGCCTCGGCGGCGTCCTGATCGACTTCGCGATCCTGATCGCACTGTCGGCCTACATGTACTTCCGCTCGCGGAAGGATCCGGTGGACACCACCAATGTCAACGACAAGTGGGAGGGCGGTCTCACTCCCCCGTCCGACCTCGACGCCCCCACCAGCGCGCGGGTCTGAGGAGAGAGTTCATGCACACGTTCAACGCCATCGCCAAGTCACTCGGTGAAGTCACGCTGATCGCCGTTCTGCTCGGGGCCGGACTACCGCTGATCTTCGCGGTCGGCATCCGGTTCTGGTCGCTGGAAACGGCAACAGCAAACGGCGCACCCGCCCGCAATCCGCTCGCCCAGGCCGTCGCATACCTCTGCTTCGCGATCGTCGTCATCGCGGTGATGATCGGAATCCTGTACATCGCAAAGGATTTCATCAGCCACACCTTCGACATCCAGCTGTTCGGCGCCAAACCTCCCAAGAAGTGAATTCATGACATCGAATGCGTCATTCCTCGAATCGGTCCTGAACTGGCTGCGCGCGGGCTACCCGCAGGGCGTGCCCCAGGAGGACTACGTCGCCCTGTTCGCGGTACTGCACCGCAGACTCACCGAACCCGAGGTCAACCAGATCGTCGAACAGCTGGTGGTCGACAACACCGACGGCACGATCGAGCGAAGCCAGGTCGAGGCCGCGATCAGCAAGCTCGCACACGAGAAGCCCGGCGAGGACGATGTGAACCGGGTCGCGGCCCGGCTCGCCGCCGTCGGCTGGCCGCTCGCGCACCCCTCCGACGCCTGAACCACTTCCCGCAGAACCGGAGTTCCATGGCCCTATCCAATTTCCTCGCCAGGATCGTCGGCTGGTTGCGCGCCGGATACCCCTACGGCGTGCCGGATACGGACTACGTACCGTTGCTCGCCTTGCTGTCGCGCCGCCTCCCCGAGGACGACGTCCGCGAAGTCGCCTCCGCCCTCGTCCGACAGGGCGCCATCCCACCCGACAAGGCCGACGTCGGCGTGGTCATCACCAAACTGACCGACGAAATGCCACTCGAAGCCGATATCGCCCGCGTCCGCGAACACCTACTGGCCGCCGGTTGGCCCATCGACGACACCTGGACCGACCCGACCTGATTCCGCGCGGGAGTCGTCCACTCCGCCAACGGTTTCGGAAACCAATGCTCGATCAGGTCAGCGGTGTCAGACTGCCAGGACGAGTTTGCCGGTATTCGCCCCGGCGAACAGCATGTTCAGGGTTTCACCGAACCGAGCCACACCACCCTCGACGACGTGTTCGCGGCTGATGATGCTGCCGTCGGCCAGCCACTGCGAGATCTGCGCGATAGCCTCTGGATAGCGATCGGCGTAATCCATCACCACGAATCCCGTCATGGACGCCCGGAATACCAGCAGCGACATATAGCGGGAGGGGCCGGTCGGCAGCTTGTCGTCGTTGTACGACGCGATCGCGCCGCAGAGCACCACTCGCGCGCCGCGGCGAAGATTGGCCAATGCGGCATCGAGGATTTCGCCACCGACATTGTCGAAGTAGACATCGACACCACCCGGGGCGACCTCGCGCAATCGCGACAGCACATGCTCGCCGCGATAGTCGATCGCCGCGTCGAAGCCGAGTTCCTCGGTCAGCATGCGACATTTCTCGGCGCCACCCGCGATCCCGATGACGGTGGCGCCCTTGGCTTTCGCGATCTGGCCGGCAACGCTGCCGACGGCGCCGGCCGCCGCCGAAACCACCACGGTCTCCCCGGCCTGCAGCCTACCTACGTCGAGCAGGCCGAAATACGCTGTCATCCCTGCCATCCCGAGCGCGCCCAACCAGGTCGGGCCCGTCGCGACGCCGAGATCCACCTTGGTCACCCCGTGGCCGTCGCTGATCGCGTACTCGGACACGCCGAACATGCCGCTGACGGCGTCGCCGACAGCGAAATCCGGATGCGCCGATTCGACGACGGTCGCGATATCCAGCGCTCGCATGATCTCGCCGATACCGACCGGCGGCAGATAGGATCGCACGTCGTTCAGCCAGCCGCGCATGGCCGGGTCGACGGAGATGAAGTCGACCCGCACCAGAATCTGCCCGTCCGCGATGGCGGGCAGCTCCTGCGTCGACACCTCCCAGGTGTCCGCATCGGACAGTCCCGATGGTCGCTTCGCGAGCCGCACCTGCTGGGTTTTCGTCATCTGGACTCCTTCTCGGCCGCCGGGCGCTTGCCCCAGGCGGGATCTCGGCGCCGCAGCTCGCGCTGCGCGATGGTGCGCTTGTGCACCTCGTCCGGTCCGTCGGCCAGCCGCAGGGTGCGCTGGTGGGCGTACATACTCGCGAGCGGGAAGTCATCGGAGACGCCCGCGCCGCCGTGCACCTGGATCGCCCGGTCGATCACCTTCAACGCCACCTGCGGCGCCGCGACCTTGATCGCGGCGATCTCGGTGCGCGCGTTCTGATTTCCGACGGTGTCCATCAGATAGGCCGCCTTCAGGGTCAACAGCCGGGCCATTTCGATCTCGATGCGCGATTCGGCGATCCAGTCCTGGATATTGGCTCGATTCGCCACGGGCTCGCCGAATGTCGTGCGGGACTGAGCCCGATCGATCATCAGATCCAAGGCGCGCTCGGCCATGCCGATCGACCGCATGCAGTGATGGATCCGGCCCGGCCCCAGCCGGGCCTGGCTGATCATGAACCCATCGCCTTCACCCGCGAGCAGCGCGGTGCGCGGCACCCGGACGTCCTCGAACAGCACCTCCGCGTGCCCCTCCCGATCCCGGTACCCGAAGACCGGAAGGTTGCGCAGCACCGTCACGCCCGGGGTGTCGATCGGGACGACCATCATGCTCTGCTGACGGTGGACCGGCCCGTCCGGATCGGTCTTGCCCATCACGATGAGCACCTTGCAGTTCTTGTGTAATGCGTTGGAGGTCCACCACTTCCGGCCATTGAGGACATAGTCGTCGCCGTCGCGCACCATCCGCAGCTGGATATTGGTGGCATCGGAGCTGGCGACCGCAGGCTCGGTCATCGCGAAGGCCGAGGCGATCTCGCCATCGAGTAGCGGCCGCAGCCATTCCTGCTTGTGCTGCTCGGTGCCGAACAGCGTCAGCACCTCCATATTTCCGGTGTCCGGGGCATTGCAGTTGGTCGCCTCCGGTGCCAAATGCGCACTGCGGCCCATGATTTCGGCCAACGGTGCGTATTCCAGGTTGTTCAGGCCCGGCCCCCACTCCGGATGCGGATGAAACAGATTCCACAGTCCGCGCTTGCGGGCTTCGGTCTTCAGATCCTCGATGATCGGCGGATGGAAGTGCGGGTCACCCGACTCCGCCATCTGCGCCTCGTAGATCGGCTCCGCGGGGTAGATGCGCTCCTCCATGAACGCGAGTAGATCGTCCTGATACCGACGGGCTCGGGCAGACAGCTCGAACATGGGACTCCTCGCTTCCCTCGACTGACGCGTGATCCAGCTCGCACGCTACTTGAATCCGCCGTCAACTTCAATTTTATGAACGCGGCCGCCCGACAGCGTGTGCAGTGGGTTCGATATGCGGCGCGAAGCGGTCAGATGCCGGCAGTGGTCGCAACCTCATCGGCGTCGTCGATGATCGCGTCGATCTGCTCGATCACCGGGGTTCCCGACGCCGCCTTGTTCTGCGGTTCGGCCAGTGCCCTGCGCAGCACCCCCTCAGCGATGATCGCCAGCTTCCACAGGCCCAACGCGTGCCAGTAGCCGAGTGCGGACGGATCGCGACCAGTGGTCTCGACGTATGCCCGAACGAGGTCGGCACGGCTCGGGAATCCCGGCACCGTCGACAATGCGAGTCCACCCTGCGTTGATTCCCCGGGTTCGCGCCAGTACGCCAGCAGGCTGCCGAGGTCGGCCAACGGATCACCGAGTGTGCACAGCTCCCAGTCCAGTACCGCCACCACATCACCCGCATCGGGCGAAACGATGACGTTGCGGAGGTGAAAATCGCCATGCACCAGCGTCACATCGGTCTGCTCCGGAATCGCGTCCGCCAAACGTCGCGTAAGGCCTTCCAGCAGTGGCAGTTCCCGCGTCTTGGACCGCTCCCATTGGGCCGACCACCGTCGCAATTGCCGCTGCGCATAGGGCTTGTGGCTGGCCAGGTCAACCAGTCCGGTTGCCGCCAAATCGATGTCGTGCACTCGCCCCAATGTCCGCGCCAGGGACAATCCGATCGATCGGCGCATCGACGCCGACAGTGCCTCAGCTACCGGGAAGCGGTCGACGACCAGCCCGTCGACGTACTCCATCAACACGACAGGTGCTTCGGCGACCGCCACATCGCGGCACACGCCGATCACCTGAGGCACCGGAACACTCGTACCGGCCAGTGCGCTGAGCACTCTGGCCTCGCGCACCACATCGTGGGCGGAGGCGAGCAACTCACCGAGCGGCGGCCGCCGCAGCACCCATTTGCGCTGTGCGCCATCGGTAATCAGATAGGTGAGGTTGGATTGCCCCAACCCGATCCGCTCGAATCGCAATGGCTCAGCGATCTGGATCCCCAACGATTCGATCCAACGTCCGGCTGCGGTCGGATCTATGCCAACTGGCTCGGTATCGATCATGTGCCTACTCCGCATCCCGGAGCAGCCGGGCCTGATACCGCCGCATACCACTCAGCCATCGTTCGTAGTCCGCGCCCTTCTGCCGGTACATCTCGAGCACCTGCTCGTGCGGCAGGATCAGGAACCGCTCGTCCGCGATCGCGGCCAGGACGATATCGGCCACCTCCGCCGGACTGAGCACCGCACCGGCCGAGGTCACGGCCCGGGTCGCCGCGATTCCCAGCGCATCGCCGGATTCCGCGCCGCCATAGAGCAGTTTCGTATCCACACCCATCGGACACAGGCAGCTGACGCGCACACCCCGGTCGCCATAGGTCACCGAAAGCCACTCCGCAAAGCCGACGGCGGCGTGTTTTGTCACCGAATAGGCCGCCGACCCGATCTGCGTCAGCAGCCCGGCCGCGGATGCGGTGCTGATGAAATAGCCCTCGCCGCGTGCCAGCCACCCGGGTATCAGTAGGCGCGCCGCACGCACATGGGCGTTGACATTGACCTCGACCGCGACATTCCACTCCAGGTCGTTGTCCCCCAGTCCGACCGCGCCGCCGACGCCCGCATTGGCGAAATACATATCCACGGGCCCGAACTCGGCTTCCGCACGATCGATGAGTGCACCGATCTGCGCGGTGTCCGACACATCGGCTCCCGCGGCTATTGCGGTGCCCGGATAGTCGGCCTCGATCGCGCGGACTACCGCAGCGGCCGCCGCGGCGTCCAGATCGGCGACGACAACACGCGCACCGGCTCGGACCAAGCCCACCGCGATCGCACCGCCGATGCCGCCGCCACCTCCGGTGACTATCGCGGTCTTACCCACAACCTGCACGAGATCTCCTTCCGAGCCCTGGCGGCGAGCCGCACGGAGCGGTCCGCCCGACCGCACCCTACTTGAACTCGACGTAGGATTCAGATATTCGTGCACAAACGGAACTCGTGAGCAAGACTCCGCCGTCGGGGAAAGCCGAAGTCACCGAGGACGCCGTGCTCACGATCGCGAGAGTTCGGCGGCGTGGCGAGGGTGGCGGCCCACCGACCATGCCGCGGCGGCCGACCTCCACGAGCAACGTCCTGGCGTCCGCCACTGACTCTCTCCGCATTTCTGATGATTCATTGACGTTCTGATGAAATCATCATACTGTAGTCGTCGCTGCGGGAACAATCCCCGGATTTGCCCTTCGGGTCGAAAACCCCCAATGACGAGAGGTCTCGACGTGACCGTCCAGCACTCCTACGATGTCGCGATCGTCGGCTACGGCCCGGCCGGCGTGACTGCCGCGAACTTCCTCGGCCGACTCGGCGTCGAGGTCGTCGTCATCGAACGAGACGAGTCCATCTACAGCCGGGCCAGGGCGATCGCGACCGACGAGGAAGTCATCCGCATCTGGCAGCGGCTCGATTTGGCCGAACACCTCAAACAAGACATGCTGACGGACAAACCGCTCGAGTTCGTCGACGACGCCGGGCGCTCGTTCCTGAATTTCGTGCCTGCACCGCGCGGCAATGCCCACCCCACCCAGGTGTTCATTTACCAGCCCGCGCTCGAGCAAGTCCTGCGCGACGGTGTCGACCGGTATCCGAACGTGAAAGTCCTTCTGCAACATGAATGTCTGCGCACCCGTCAAGACGACCATGGCGTCGAATTGCTCGTCGCCGACCTACGCGCGGACACCTTCGACCGCATTCGCGCGTCGTATGTGATCGCCGCAGACGGCGGCTCGAGCCCGACCCGCGGTCTGCTCGGGGTCGGTTTCGAGGGTCAAACCTACGAGGACCGCTGGGTCGTCATCGATACCGAGGTCATCAACGAATGGCCGACCCACGATCGGCTCCGGTTCCATTGCAATCCAGATCGGCCCGCCGTGGATTGCCCCACCCCACTCGGTCATCACCGCTGGGAGTTCCCGGTACTTCCCGGTGAGGACGAAAAAGAACTCGTCACCGACGCCGCCGTATGGCGGCTGCTCAATGCCCAGGGCATCACCGAGAACGAGGTCCAGATTCTGCGGGCGGTCGTCTACCGCCATCATGTCCGGTTCGCCGATCGGTGGCGGGTGGGCCGAATCTTTCTGGCCGGTGACGCCGCACATGTCATGCCACCGTGGATCGGGCAGGGCATGGCCGCCGGGGTCCGCGATGTGGCGAATCTGTGCTGGAAGCTCGCCGCAGTGGTCACCGGTTCGCTCCCCGCGAGCGTGCTCGACAGCTACGAGGTGGAGCGTCAACCGCATGTGCGCGAAGTGACCAAGGCCGCCGTCTTCTTCGGTCGCGTCATCACCGAGCGGCGGCCACCGGTGACCGCCGCGCGAAATGCCGCCTTCCGCATAGCCATGCGACTTCCGTTCGTCGGCGACTACCTCCGCAGCGCCAAATGGTTTCCAGCGGCGCACTATCCGAAGGGATTCCTTTCCCCGTCGAAGCACGCGGCGGTGGGACATCTGCCACCACAGCCCTGGGTGCTCGACGAGGTCGGCGATCGTGAGCGACTCGATGATGTGACCGGGTCGAGGTGGCTGCTGATCCACCTCGGACCGGATCGGGCCTGGCCCGAGTGGACCGCGGCCGGGGTGCCGACGATGCAGCTGCGCACCGCGGGGTCGGCGATATCCGAGGGAGCCGTCGTCGACACCGACAACACCCTGGTCGACTGGATGCGCCAGCACGAAGCGACGGTTCTGGCGCTGCGACCCGACGGATTCGTCTATGCCGCCGCCGATGCGAACGAGATGTTGCCGTCACCGCCGAAGGGGCTCACGGTGGCAGTCGAAATACCCGACCCAACAACACGATTCACCGAAACCGCCGACAAGGGGCAGTGAAAATGAGCACACCGGCGATGATCGAAAAGACGGTCGACGTACGCGGCAAGAGGATCTTCTACGCCGAGACCGGCGAAGGCCCGGCCGTATTGCTTCTACACGGTGGCGGACCCGGCGCATCCGGAATCTCCAACTACTCCCGCAATATCGCGGAATTGGCGAAGAACTTCCGCGTGATCGTGCCCGACCTGCCCGGCTACGGACGGTCCAGCAAAGGTGTCGACCAGAACGACCCGTTCGGCTATCTGGCCGACGCCATTCGCGGCCTGCTCGACCGACTCGACATCCGCAAGGCCCATCTGGTCGGCAACTCCTACGGCGGCGCGTGCGCGCTGCGACTGGCTCTCGACTCCCCCGATCGCGTCGACCGCATGGTCTTGATGGGCCCCGGCGGAATCGGCACCACCCGCGCACTGCCGACCGCCGGGCTACAACACCTGCTCGCGTACTACGGCGGCTCGGGCCCCTCGCGCGAGAAGCTGGAAACCTTCATCCGCGAAGACCTCGTCTTCGACGGCAGCGCGGTACCCGCCGAGGTCATCGAAACCCGCTTCCAGGCGAGCATCGACCCCGAGGTCGTGGCGAACCCACCACTGCGCCGCCCCTCCGGACCGACCGCGCTGCGCACCCTGTGGCGGATGGATTTCACCCGCGACAGCCGGCTGGCCGAGCTGGCCACGCCGACCCTGGTGATCTGGGGCAGCGCCGACAAGGTCAACCGCCCGAGCGGCGCAAAGATGTTGGCCGACATCATGCCCAACTGCGATCTGCTGCTCGCCGCGAACGCCGGGCACTGGGTGCAGTGGGAACGCGCCGACTACTTCAACGAGGTAACCCGCACCTTCCTCACGGTCTGAGTTCGCACAGGTCGAGCTGCGGAACGTGTGGTATGGGTTCGAAGGGACCCTGTTGAACACTAAGACTTTACGTTCAGTCTGACAGGCGCCATGATCGAATAGATGTCGAACTATGACGAATTCGGGTTGTTCGCCGAGAACGCGGCGGAGGCAGGACTGCACTGGTCCGGGCCACCGCAGGTGACACGCTGCTCGGTCGAGATCGCCCCCGACCGGCGGATCAGCGCCCTGCGCTGGGGTGCGGGCGAACCCGAACTGGTGCTACTGCACGGCGGCGCGCAGAACGCACACACCTGGGACACCGTCGCACTGGCGCTGAACCGGCCCCTCATCGCGATCGACCTTCCCGGACACGGCCTTTCCGACTGGTGGGCCGATCACCGCTACACACCGGTCCGGCTGGCCGACGCAATCTCGATCGCCATCGAGCAACTAGCTCCTCGGGCCACTGCCGTCGTCGGCATGTCGCTCGGTGGACTGACCGCACTGCGGCTAGCCGCCCACTACCCGAACCTGGTGCGCCGCCTGATCGTCGTCGACGTCACCCCCGGCACCGACAAAGCCAAGTCCGCCGCGATATCGGCGTTCATCAACGGCCCCAAGGACTTCGCGTCCTTCGAGGAGATCCTGGACCGCACCATAACGCACAACCCGGGCCGATCGATCCAGTCACTGCGCCGCGGCATCCTGCACAACGCGCGAGAACGCGAAGACGGCCGCTGGATCTGGCGCTACGACCGAATCCGCCCCACCTCCAACGGCCAAATCGACTTCACCCCACTATGGGACGATGTCTCCGCCATCCAGGCACCCCTGCTACTAGCACGCGGATCCAAGTCACCGGTCGTGGACGACGCCGATATCGCCGAACTGCTCCGCCGCCAACCACGAGCACGGGTCGAAATCGTGGATGGCGCCGGACACTCGATACAGGGCGACCGCCCAATCGAACTGGCCGAACTCATCCACGATTTCACCGTCGGCTGAGCAGCAACTCGCTGCGCGAAACACGCGTTGACCGCCTTCAGACTGTCTCGAGCATTCCGCCGTCGATGACGAGGTCTGCGCCGCTGATATTCGCCGCCCGGCCCGATGCGAGGAATGCCACGAGGGCCGCGACCTCCTCCCGGGCCGTGAATCGGCCAGTGGACAAGCCGAGTATCGCTGGCAGTCGATCGGTGAATTCGTCCAGCGGAACGCCCGCTCTCCGGGCGAGGATGTGGGCGTCCTGAATACCTGTATTCATACCCTGCGCGCTGGTCGGCGGATCGATGTGCGCGGCGTCACCAGCGACGAAAACCGTTCCGCGACTGTAGGAATCCACGATGCGGTGGCTGATCCGGAACACCGACGACCACCGCAGCGGTTCTGTCAGTGGGTCGATGATCCGGCACGACATTCCCCTGCGTCGCAACTCGATCGCTGCGGTCAGGCCGATCGGCCCGGCGCCCGCGACGAGTACCTCGGCGTTGTCCATCCGGCATCACCTCACGATCTGCTGGGTGGTCGTTCTATCCGTCGCCGCGGCGGATGTCATCGACCGGGGGTCGTCGTTTCGGCCGAGTTACTCGGCGGCGCAGTCGTGCTCACGCTCGTGTTCGCCTCCGGCAGGGCATCGGCACCATAGAAGACCGGCAGCATGGCTTTGAGCAGCACCAGGGCCGACCCCTCACCCGACGGCACCGCCGCGAGATTCGTGCAAATCACGATCGTGAGGTCCGATGCCGGGTCGTAGCCCATGAACGTCATGAATCCCGGGATCTGACCGTCGTGTCCGATGACATGCGGACCGAATCGTGCAATGCCGAGACCGTATCCGGCGTGCACGGGGTCGGCCGGATCGATCGGCTGAATGCTGTCCAGGCGAGTCTTCTGCATCTTCTCGTCCAGCAGGCCGCCGCCGACGAGCGCCTTCACATACGTGGCCAGATCGTCGGCCGTGGAGATCGCACCGCCGGCGGTCCACGCCCACGAGGGGCTCGCGCTTGTATCGTTGTTCGGTTTCAGGGTGCCCGCGACGGCCGCGGCTTGTTCCGCGGCAGGAAGTGTGAATGTATCGATGGTGGAGACGTTGGTGCCGAAGGAATAGCCCTGCGGATGCGGATCGGGGATCGAGGAGTCCGTTGCCGCGGGGAGAGATGTGTGTTTCAGGCCGAGTGGTTCGAAGATGTGCTGCCGGAAACTCTCGGCGACCTTCATATTCGCGACCTTCTCGATGACCAGGCCGAGCAAGATGATATTGGTATTGCTGTAGTCGAATTTCTCCCCGGGTTGGAAGTTGACCGGATGCGCGAATGCGATCGCCAGCAACTCCTCCGGCGTCCACACCTTCTCTGGGTCGTTGTCGAGCGTGGCGTTGAACTGGGGGTCGAAGGTGTAGCTGTATAGACCACTTCGCATTTCGGACAGCTGTGCGATAGTGATCCGGTCGCCATTCGGCACGCCCGGCCAGTATTTGGCAATGGGATCGTCGAGTGCGAGCTTGCCATCCTGCACCAACTGCAGGATGACCGTCGACGTCATGGTCTTGGTGTTACTGCCGACGCGGAAGTAGTCGTCCACCGACATGGGCTTGCTCGTGTCGATACTCCGGGTACCGAATGCCGCGCTCCAATTGCCTTGCTTTGCCGATTTGACGACCACTACTGCGCCCGGAATGGCGTTGTCCTGCATCAGCGTGGTTATCGCCGGCCCGAGGACGGCGGCATACGCGGGATCGGCGTGCGAGACTCCCGACGCAGTCGATTGCGCACTCGCGGAATTTCCGCTGGAATCCGTAGACGTTCCACAGCCCGTCACGATCAACAGACCGGCGGCCGCAACACACGCCGCAATACTCGTCCTGTGTCCCATAACGCTCCGTCCGAGGTTTGCTGGAACATGGCTATGTAGCGCGCTGCCACCTTAACTCTGTGCCACACAGCTTCGGGTAGGAATGGCGGCCAACCCGGACGACCCGTCAGCCGGTCTGCGCCGAGTGTCCAGTCAAGTCGGCCACCCGCGTCCAGCGCAACAGCGGCATCTGCCGCCGTCGCGATGGCCCCGGCCAGCAGCACCGGACGCCCTGCCGCGATCGCCATGGCCCGCGGTAGGAATCGCCGGTCTACCCTGCTGCGGCCTGGATGAGCGCCTCGGCCAATGCTTCGGGTTGGGTGAGCTGCGATTCATGGCTGCCCGGGGTGTAGATCAGTGGGGAACCGGCCGGAAGGCGCTCCGGAAACCTTGGCGCCCAGGCGAATTCACCTGGCGGCAGGGCGAGGTCATCCTTGGACAGGATGTAGCTCGACGGTAACTGCAGCCGCTGCCATTCGTCGATGTCGAGAGCTTCGTTCATGGTGTGGAAGGGCTGGCGTTCCAACAGTGGGTAGAACACCTTCTGCGTTTCGGCCGAGGCGTCCTGCATGAATGCCGCACAGAAGACCTCGAACGGGAACATCACCGAATTGTCCGAGGACGCGGCGGCCGAAGCACGGAACATTTCACCGTAGGCGGGCGGACACAGGTCGATCAGTGTTTCCCCGCTGTGCGGCACGAAGGCGCTCCAATACACCAGACGAGAGATGCGGTCGGCCAGCCGCGGGGCGGCCCCGGACACCGGGAAACCACCCCAGCTGTGTCCGACGAGAATCACATTGCGCAGGTCGGCGCGCTCGACATAGTCGACCAGATAGTCGACGGTATCGGCGAGATGCACGTTCGCGCGCTGGTCGTCGGTGTTCAGGCCCGGCAGGGTGGGTGCGTACACGATGTGCCCGCTCGCCTGCAGGTGCTCGGCCACCGGCCGCCAGGTCCATCCGGCATGGCAGGCGCCATGGACGAGGACGAACGTATGCGACATCGTTGTCTCCTTCTTCAGGTGGTGACGGCAGGGCGGCACGCGGCGGGGCGAACCCGGGGCATGCTGTCCTCTGGCCGGTTTGTTCGAACTCGCCGGTCGATGCTGGGCCGAGGGCGAGGTTTCGGCGATCACAGATATGTGAGCCCTGTCACTATGTAACATAATTGGATAGACTGTCAAGAGAAGTGACACATATTTGTGCCGACTGCGGCCATGAAGGAGTGCGATGCGGCCACGAGCACTGGTATTCGACCTGTACGGCGAGTATTTCCGCTACACGGGAGGCATCGCCAAGCTCGGCGTCCTCACCGAGTTGATGGGCGTCCTCGACGTCGAACCCGCCACGGTGCGGGTAGTGATGACCCGATTACGCAAGGAGGGCTGGTTCGATTCGACGAAGTCCGGACGCGAGGTGTCCTACCAGCTCAACGACAAGAGTTGGCGACTACTCGACGACGGCCGCAGCCGCATCTTCGAACGGCACTTCGACGAGTGGAACCAGACCTGGACCCAAGCCCTCGTCGACGAGTCCGGCCTGGACCGCGAGCAGCGCAAACGCATCGAGAAGGCGCTGAGCTGGTGGGGCTTCGGGCCCTACGGCGGTCCAGCCTGGTTCTCCCCACACGACCGGGAAAAACAGCTACACGAGGCGCTGACCGGCGCCGACGAGCTGCGAATTCTGTTCGTGCGCAGCAAGACCATCGGCCCGGCCAATGACCGATTGATCGCGCAGCGCTGCTGGGACCTGAGCGAGCTCGGCGCCGATTACCAGGCATTCATAGAAGAGTTCCGGCCGAGGCTGGCCCGCTACCGACGCGGCCTCGGCGGCGATGCGGCACTGGTCGAGCAGATGCGGCTGGTGCAGCACTACCGGCGCTACCCGTTCCGCGATCCGGACTTGCCGGAGGTGCTGCTCCCACCAGGTTGGCGCGGCCGCGCCGCACACGAGGTGTTCACCGAATGCCACGACGTGCTGCGCGCCGAGGCCGAGCCGTTCGTCGCCTCGGTCGCGGCCACGCTCGATTCGTAGATATGTAACAACTTTCTTGACCTATTGGTAATTTTTGTTACATACTTTCGCCGTCACTCCTCTTCCGCGATCCACACACGTTCAGTTAGGACCGACGCCGATGCCACCGTCAGCTCCATACCCCGCTTCCGCGCCGGCAGCGCCGCGCGTCGCGTGCATCGGCGGCGGGCCGGGCGGTCTGTTCGCCGCCATCGCGCTCGCCCACACCCTGCCGGGGACCGTCATCGATGTCTTCGAGCGCAACAGCGAATCCGATGTATTCGGCTTCGGGGTCGTGTTCTCCGACGCGACGCTGGACAATGTGGACGCCGTGGACCCGGTGCTGCGCGATACGCTCGCCGCCCACGGACGGCACTGGGATGCCATCGAGGTCCATCTGAAGAACGCCGTGGTCGCCGCCGGCGGCAACGGTATGTCGGCCGTGCACCGCCGGGTGCTGCTGGAAGCACTGCGGCGGCGCGCGACCGAACTGGGTGCGCGACTGCACTTCTCGACCACGGTGGACGTCGACGAACTGGACAAGAGCGGCGACTATGACCTGATCGTCGCCGCCGATGGCGCCAATTCGACTGTGCGACAACGCTTCATCGATGAGCTCGGACACTCGGTCGAGCAGGCGGCGGTCAAATTCATCTGGTTCGGCACCACCTACCAGTTCCGCGGGCTGACCTTCCTGCACGCACAGTCCGCCCACGGCAACTTCGCCGTACACGGATACCCGATCGGCTCCGGCCTGAGCACCTTCATCGTCGAGACAGACGAAACTACTTGGCGCCGTGCCGGTCTCGACGGGTTCGACACCACTACCGCACCCGGGCCATCGGACGAGGCGACCCAGCAGTATCTGGAGCGGCTCTTCGCCGACCGGATCGACGGGCATCCACTAGTGGCCAACAACTCCCGCTGGGCCAATTTCCGCACTCGCCGCACCGAACGCTGGCACGCCAACGGTGCGAACGGAACCCCGGTGGTGCTGCTCGGCGACGCCGTGCACACCGCACACTTCTCGGTCGGTTCGGGCACCAAGATGGCCATGGAGGATGCCGCGGTGCTGGCCCACTCGGTCGCCGAGACCCCCGGCGACCTCGCGAGCGCACTCGCCCGTTTCCAGCAGGTCCGGCGGCCGCAGGTGGCGAAGATCCAGAGTTCCTCGATGCCGAGCCTGTCGTGGTGGGACCACTTCGGCCAGTACTACCGCGCCTTCGAACCGTGGCAGTTCGGATTCCACTTCTTCAGCCGGTCCATCTCGGCGGAGAAGATCCGGGTACGTGATGGCGAATTCGTCGCCGCCGCCGAGCAAGCCTGGCACGCCGAACATGGCGCGTCCGCACTGGATACACCGCTGCGACTGGGCCCGCATACCGCCGTCGGCCGACTGCTGCACGTGACCGAACAGTCCGAAGGCCACCTCCGGATCAGCGACGGCAGCACCGAACTGGCCGCACACCGCGAATGGGCCGGCGGTGGCGACTCGGTCCCGCTCGTCGTCGCTCCCGACACCGACGCCACCTCGCTCACCCCCGACGTGCACGCCGAACTGGACAAGCTGTGTGCGGCGCAACCCGATGCGGTTGTCGTCCGCGGCGGCACCCCGCTGTCGCGGGTGCTGTGCGCGGAGCATGTGCGCTTGAACCACCGCATCCCGGCGATCGTCGTCGATACGCCCGCCACCATTCGGGCGCGCCGAGCGGTCGACGAACGCGACTGCGCGACCACGCTGATTCTGTCCGGGCGCGCCGATGCCGTTGCGTTCGAACCGGATTCGCAGGCGACCGCCCGCGTCCTGACCGATGCCGAGGTGGCTCGATGACCGCGGCGCACCCCTCCATCGGTACTTCACCGGTCGGTCGGTCGCGACTCGATCGGCTGTTCCGACCGGCATCGGTCGCGGTCGTCGGCGCCTCCGCCGCCCCCGGCAAGCTCGGGTCGGTCATGCTGTCGGCCGTCGCGCAGGGTAGTGCCGGGATCGATACGGTCTACGGGATCAATCCCCGATCCGAGGGTGACGGCATGTATCTCTCCCTGCGTGCTGCCACCGAATTCCATAACAGCCCAGCTGATCTGGCGGTGCTGTGCGTGCCCGCCGCCGCCACCCCGGACGCCTTGCGTGCGGCCGCGGACTGCGGTGTCGGTGCCGCTGTGATCTGCTCCGGCGGATTCGCCGAAGTCGGCGGCGATGGTGTCGCTTTGCAGGAGGAACTGGCGAAAATCGTTGGTGCCACGGGTATTCGGCTCCTCGGACCGAATACCTCCGGATTCTTCCGGCCCGGCGCGGCCACCGTGAGTTTCGTACCGACCGTGCGGCACATCGCCGCGGGTTCGGTGGCGGTCGTCGCGGCCAGCGGCGGCATGAATCACGCACTGTCGTTTCTGCTGTCCGAGCAAGGGGTCGGCGTGGGACTCGGAGTGGGGCTGGGCAATTGCGTGGACGTGACCAACGTCGACGTGCTCGAATACCTGCGCACCGACCCGTCGATCACCGCGGTCGCACTGCATATCGAGTCGGTCGAGGATGGTGCGGCGCTGCTGTCCGCGGTACGCGCGGTCACCGCGGACAAACCGGTGGTGGCTCTCGTGGTCGGCCGCAGCGATGTATCCGCCTTCTCCGCCTCCCACACCGGCGCGCTGGCCACGTCGTGGCGCACCACGCGCGCCCTGCTGGCGGAAGCCGGTGCCGTCGTGGTGGATTCGGAGCAGCAGCTCGTCGACGCGGTGGCCGTGCTGAGCCGCAGCCGGCTGCCCGCCGCACCCGACCCGGGCATCGGCGTGGTCACCGCACAGGCCGGCCCCGGGCTGATGGTGCTCGATCAGCTGCTGGCACAAGGGATTCGGGTTCCGACGCTCACGGAATCGACGCGGCAGCACCTGAGTCGGCTGCTGCCGCCGATGACTTACCAGGCGAACCCCGTCGATACCGGGCGCCCGGGACCGACCTTCGACGCCGTACTCGCAGCCACCGCCGCCGACCCCGATATCGATGCCCTGGCGGTCTACGCACTCGCCGAACCCGACGCCATCGACCTCGCCGACGCCGTCCGGCGCTCCGGTGTACACGAGCAGCTGCCGGTCGTGCTGGGTGTCGGTGGCCCGGCCCGGGCCGTCGCCGAAACTGCCACCGCAGCAGCGGAATCAGCTGTGCCCGTGCTGCCCGGCCCGACCGCGCTGGCCACCGGCATCCGGGCACTTGTTGCCGACGCCCGCGCTCGACACCTGCGGTCCGAAACCGACGCGACACCGACCGAGCCATCCGGCGGGGCCACGCTACCCACCCGCGCTATTTCGCCGGACATCGCTTTTCCCGCCGACGAAGCGACGGCCAAAGATCTGCTCGACACGCTGGGCTTCACCACCCCGCCGCGGCGGGTATGCGCCAACCGGGACACGGCCCACCGCGCCTTGACGGAGCTGCCGACACCGGTAGCGGTGAAGCTGCTCGATCCCGCCGTACTGCACAAGACCGAGATCGGCGGTGTCCACCTGAATATCCGCACCGCCGCCGAACTCGATACCGCCTTGGACGCTCTCGATACGATCGGCGCCCCCGCCTACCTGGTGGAGAGCATGGCCGACACCGGCGTCGATCTACTGCTCGGCGTCCGCCGCGACCCGGTATTCGGTCCGATCGTGGTCGCCGGGCTCGGCGGCACCACGGCCGAGGCGATCGGCGATGTGGCCATCCGCAGCCACCAGGTCACCCCGGCCGGCGCGGCCGCGATGCTCGACGATCTGCAGTGCGCGCCCCTGCTGGACGGTTGGCGCGCTGGACCGGTCCTCGACCGCGGCGAATTCGCCCGCAGCACAGTCACTCTCGTGCGGTACCTCACCGACCATCCGGACATCGCCGATATCGAAATCAATCCCCTACGGCTGATCACGACCGGCCTGATCGCGCTCGACGCGGTCGTCGTGGCGACACCGGACCGGCTCGAAGGAGAGCTGTCATGAGCGAGCGAACAATGAATACAGCCACCCCGGTGGTCATGCCGGAACCGAGCGCCGGCGAGGTGCAGGCATGAGCATCCGTCCCCCCGTAACAATCGACGGTGTCGTGCCCTGGCCCGACGATGTCGCCGAACGCTATCGCGCGGCCGGGTACTGGCCGGGCCGATCGCTGGCCTCCTACATTGCCGAGCAGGTCACCCAGCGCCCGGACGACGAGGCCATCATCGACGGCACGACCCGCCTGACGTATCGGCAGTTGTGGGACCGTGCCGCGTCGTGTGCGCAGGCACTGCTCGATCTGGGAATCGCGGCAGGTGACCGCGTTCTGGTGCAGCTGCCCAACTGTTGGGAGTTCGTCGCGCTCACCCTCGCCTGTCTGCGGACCGGGGTGGTGCCGGTGATGGCGCTGCCCGCGCATCGGCAGTACGAGCTGACACATCTGGCTGCCTTGTCCGAAGCGGTCACTGTCGTAGTGGCCGATATCGACCGGGACACCGACCTGCGGCAGGTCGCCCAGCAGGTCGCGGCCCAGGTCCCCAGTATCCGCGCGATCGTCGTACACGGCGAATTGTCCAGCACCACACCGGAATACGCCCCCGAGCACAGCCTGCGGGCCGCGCTGGAGACGAGCCCGCATTTCGCCGAGGCGGACTACGAGCCGACCGGCGCCGATGTGGCGTGCATGCTGCTGTCCGGCGGCACCACCGGATTGCCCAAGCTGATCGTGCGCACCAACGACGACTACGCCTACAACATCCTGTGCTGCAACGATATCTCCGAATTCGACTCCGACACCGTCTATCTGGGCACCTTGCCGAGCAGTCACAACTTCCCGCTGGCCTGCCCCGGCGTCCTCGGCGCGCTGTTCGCCGGCGCTCGCGCGGTGATGCTGCCGTCTCCGGCTCCGGAGCGCGCACTGCGCACCATCGATGCCGAAGGAGTCACCGTCTCGGCCGTCGTGCCCGCGGTGGCGCAGAGCTGGATCGAATACCAGCGCCAACACCGGCCGCTGCGCGGCACCAGCCTGCGTGTGCTGCAAGTGGGCGGCTCCCGAATGCCCGACGAGCTGGCCGCGCGGGTGGAACCGGTATTGGGCGCGCGCCTGCAGCAAGTGTTCGGTATGGCCGAGGGACTGATCAATATGACCCGGCTCGACGATGACCCGGAGATCATCCGGACCACCCAGGGCCGACCGGTCAGCGACGCCGACGAGATCCTGGTCGTCGACGAGACCGGCAACCCGGTGCCCGACGGCATCCCCGGTGCTCTGCTCACGCGGGGCCCGTACACCCCGCGCGGCTATTTCCGGGCCCCCGAACACAATTCACGCGCGTTCACCCCGGACGGCTGGTATGCCAGCGGCGATATCGTGGTGCGCCGCCCCGACGGCAACCTGATAGTCGAAGGCCGGGACAAGGACATGATCAACCGCGGCGGGGAGAAGATCTCCGCCGAGGAGGTCGAGAACTTCGCCTACCAGCTCGACGGCGTCGAGATGGCGGCCGCAGTGGCCATGCCCGACCCGACGCTCGGGGAGCGGGTGTGCCTGTATCTGACAGTGGCCCAGGACCATTCGGTTGGCCTGGCCGACGTCGCCGCGGTGATGAACGCGGCCGGTGTCGCCCGGTTCAAGATCCCCGAACGGCTCGAGGTCGTCACCTCGATGCCGACCACCAAGGTCGGCAAGATCGACAAGAAAGCGCTGCGGGTCGACATCGCCGAGCGCGTCACACACGACCGCGCCCAGCCGTGACCAATCCCGCTCCGCCGCACAGGAAGGCACTCCCGATGACCGCTTCGGATCCACCGCTCGACGACGAGCTGCTCGATCAGCTCTACCGCGACTTCGAAACCGCCAACCTGAATCCGCTGTGGACCCAGCTCGGCGACCTCATGCCGATGACGCCCACTTCGAAAGCCGTTCCCTTCGTATGGAAATGGTCGACGCTGTATCCGCTCGCGCAGCGCGCCGGGGATCTGGTACCGGTCGGCCGCGGCGGGGAACGCCGCGCGATCGCGCTGGCGAATCCGGGTCTGGGCGGGGTGCCGCATGTGACGCCGACACTGTGGGCGGCCATCCAATATCTCGGGCCGAAAGAGACCGCGCCCGAACATCGCCACAGCCAGAACGCTTTCCGCTTCGTCGTCGAGGGCGAGGGCGTGTGGACCGTCGTCGACGGCGACCCCGTCGCGATGCGCCGCGGTGACCTGCTGCTCACCCCGGGCTGGCATTTCCACGGCCATCACAACGAAACCGATCAGCCGATGGCTTGGATCGACGGCCTGGACATCCCGTTCGTCCACTACACCGATACCGGCTTCTTCGAATTCGGATCCGACTGCGTCACCGACGATGCCACCCCGGACGTGTCACGCTCGGAACGGCTCTGGGCGCATCCGGGCCTGCGCCCCCTCGTCGGCCTCGACGCCAAGGCCAGCTCCCCCATCGCCGCCTACCGGTGGGAACACACCGACGCCGCGCTGCGCGAACAGCTCGCACTCGAGGACGAGGGCTATCCGGCCACCACGGAGCCCGGCCACGCGGCCGTCCGATACACCAATCCGACCACCGGTGGCGATGTCATGCCGACGATCCGCACGGAGTTCCACCGGCTGCGCGCGGGAGCGCACACCCGTCCCCGCCGCGACGTCGGATCAGCCGTGTACCAGGTATTCGACGGTACGGGACGATTCCACCTGGGCGACAAGGTCACCGAGGTCGGCACGGGCGACCTCATCGTGGTCCCGTCGTGGACACAGTGCTCGATCGAGGCCGACACCGACTTCGACCTGTTCATGTTCTCCGACGCCCCGATCGTGGAACGCCTGCACTTCCATCGCACGCACATCGCCGAAGGAGCCTGAACACCGATGAGACTCGCCACCCTGCGCCTGGACGGCACCACCGCACCCGCCCTCGTCTCCGACGCCACGGCCACCGTCATCGAGGGGTACTCGGACCTGTCCGAACTGCTGACCGCACCGAACTGGAAGACGTTGGCAGAGCAGGCATCCGGCCGCACCATCGACCTCGCCGACGCCGACTACGCACCCGTGGTCCCAAACCCGGGCAAGATCATCTGCGTCGGCCTCAACTACGCCACCCACATCGCCGAGATGGGTCGCGAACTGCCCGAGTTCCCGACGCTGTTCTCGAAATTCAAAGAGGCACTGACCGGGCCCTACGACGACGTGATCGTCCCGGCATACGCCGCCGCCGAACTCGATTGGGAAGCCGAACTCGCCGTCGTCATCGGCACACCGGCCTACCAGGTGTCCGAAGCCGACGCCGCGGATTACATCGCCGGCTACTCGGTGATCAACGACTACACCATGCGGGACTATCAGTACCGCACGCTGCAGTGGGATCAGGGCAAGACCTTCGAAAAGACCAGCGGCTTCGGACCATTCCTGGTTACCGACTACACCCTCGGCACCCGCATCGAAACCCGCCTCGACGGCCGGCTGATGCAGAGCGCCACCACCGATGATCTCGTGTTCACCCCCGCCAAGCTCATCGACTACATCTCCCACATCCTCACCCTGCAACCCGGCGACGTGATCATCACCGGCACCACCGGCGGCGTCGGCCACGCCCGCAAACCCCCGCGCTACATCCTGAACGGGGAAACCGTCGAGATCAGCATCGAAGGCATAGGCACCGTCCGCAACACAACGATCGTCAAATAGGGCTTCGCACAGTGGAATTCCACGAACTGCCGCTCGGCGAGCAACTGCTGATCGCCCGCCGCGGCACCGCCTATTTCGCCCAACGCCTGGCCGACCTGACCGACACCGACCTCGACGGCGACACCCTGTTGCCCGGATGGACGCGCAGGCATCTCCTCGCGCACGTCGGCTACAACGCCGCCGCCCTGTGCCGCCTGCTGGACTGGGCGGCTACCGGCGTGGAGACCCCGATGTACGCCTCCCCCGAACAACGAGCCCGCGAGATCGACGAGGGCGCAACCCTCACCCCGGCCGCCCTGGGAAACCTGTTCACCCACACCGCAGCCCGCCTCGACGAGAAATGGCGCAACCTACCGCCGACCGCGTGGGCGGCGCAGGTCCGCACCGCCCAGGGCCGGCTCGTCCCCGCCGCCGAAACAGCCTGGATGCGTACCCGGGAAGTATGGATACACGCCGTCGACCTCGCCGGCAACGGCCGCTTCGGCGACTTCCCCACCGTGGTCCTCGACTCGCTGCTCGCCGATATCGTCGGCATGTGGTGCACGAAGGACCTGGGCACCGGACTCGTTCTTTCCATCGATGGACGCACACCCATTGCGGTGCACCAGGATTCGCCGCCGCAGCATACGGTCGCCGGACCGCTGGCCGCCGTCGTGCGCTGGGCCACCGGCCGCGGCGCGATCGGGGTGACCATCGACACCGACCTCGACGGGCCGCCGCGCTGGCTGTGAACCGGGCCCCGCCATGCGCCGCCGCTATAGATGACCACTGGCCGATCGCCGCGATGGGCGTGCCGTAGTCGTCTGCCATGCCGAGAGACTCGGTCCGTCGATCAGTGCGTGAAAGTGCCGAACCATATCGCGAGCCCAGTCTGCTCCTTCCGCCTACGACGCCGTCGGCGCCGACCACGCAGCGGCGAGTCGAACATCCGCTTCCGCCGATTACCGCGCATCGGTTCCGACGCCGAGGAACTGCTAGGTGCCTACAAGATCGCAGGCACCTACCGGGCAGCTCCGGGTGACTCTGACATCCAGGGTGCCCTACCCGACCCGCGCCGCCTCGCGGGCGAGGATGCGGGCGCGCTGTTCTTCGAATCGGATGACGTCGCGAGTGAGTTTTTCGAGGTACTCGCCGAGTTCTTCGCGGCTTCGTTCGCCGCGTGCGGTGAAGTCGGTGCGCTTGAAGACGTTCCATATTTTCAGGACCGGTAGCAGGACCTCGTCCAGGTGCTGGCGCAGGTCGTAGATCCCATGCTTGACCATCAACACGCCATTGCGACGCCAGTTCGGCATGCCGGTGCCCGGCATGGCGAACGTCCTCAGGACATTGGACACCGACTCCATCGTCTGGTCAGGAGCGATGTCGAACGCGGCACCGGTGATGTTGCGATAGAACATCATGTGCAGATTCTCGTCGGCCGCAATGCGTTGCAGCATTCGGTCGGCGATCGGGTCGTCGCAGACTCGTCCGGTGGTGCGATGGCTGACCCGGGTGGCCAACTCCTGGAACGTCACATAAGCGACCTGATTGAGCACACCACCGAAGCCCTTCGGCGCGTGTACACCGCGGGTCATGTGCACCATCCGGTCGTTCTCCAAGGCGACAGGATCGACAGCGCGGGTGCATACGAGGTAGTCGCGCATCGCGATGGCGTGGCGGTTCTCCTCGGCAGTCCAGCGGCCGACCCAGGTGCCCCACGCACCGTCGTGCGAGAAGTTATCGCCGATCACACGGTGGTAGGAAGGCAAGTTGTCCTCGGTCAGCAGATTCGTGATCATCGCGACTTTGGCGACCTCCGAGAGCCGTGACTGCTCAGGATCCCAATCCTCGCCACCCATTGCTGCGAAGTTGCGGCCCTCGTCCCAGGGCACATAATCATGTGGACACCAGTCCTTGACCGTGGCCATATGCCGGTCGATATTGGCCGCGACAACCGGCTCCAGCTCCGTCAGTAATTCGATTTGCGTCAAATCCTTTGCCATGCAGCGCCTTTCGATTCGGTGGAAAATAACCACGGAACGTACCGCTGTTCACGCATATCTGACTGTGCGGCATTGCCGCACCCACACCCTAGACGAGCGCGTGCGCGAACACCGCGATCAGTGCCGGGTGGGTCATCGATCGCCGCCCAAATCGGTGAAGCATTGTTGTTTCAGATACTTCGATCAAGACGGTCGATCGGCAGATGCACGTTCGTGCACGGCGACGCGGAGTGGCACAACCATCAGGGTCAGCGCGTCGCGGAGTATCAGCAGGCTCTGCAGACGGTGAGCGACCCACTGTTGGGCTGGACCACCGTGGACGGCCTGCAGTACTACGTACGCCAGTTCCGCAATATGAAGGGAACGGTGGACTTGGCCAATATCGACGCTGCCGCCTTCGTCGACTATGTCGCCATCTGCGGGCGGCTGCTCGCCAAGGGCCATGCACGGACGAGCGGCGCGTCCATGATCAGCGGCTACCTGGGTTCCTCCGATGCCGTCGACCGAGCGATGTGCCGCTTCGCCAAGGCCTACGCGGATCAGACCGAAAAGGACCATCAGGCGTTGGTGGAGGCGGTCGCCTCGGGTCGGCTGGCGGCCGAACCCGGAATCTGACTGCCGGTAGGACGGTCCGCGTCAGAGCTTCGAATGCCAGACCACCACTTGTCTCGTAATAGGGCACTATTGGGAGCCCTAGTTCGACTAGTTGGAACAGCAAGCGGCGTAAGGCATTTCCCGTCCGTGCCAACTTCTCGAGCGCAATGGTGTCGTCTGCCTCCGGCCGGCGTCTGATCAGACGTCCAGCGAAACACTGTGCGCTGCCGGAATTCTCGGCCGCCAGCCAATTGCATCCCAACTCCACGAGGAGCAGCGCAGCCAACGGGTCGAGTCGATGACGATACCCTCGGCCGGGGCTGGTATCAGAGTCCGTGTCGGAATGTGAAAGCCGATTACCGCGCCGCAACCACTACACGTCTATGTCTCGAAGAACGCAAACTGCTGACATACCGGACATCGGAATGCGCGCATCGCAGGGACCTATCGCTCGAATATGCATTTCTGCCCGGATAGGCCCGTGAACCGACCGTATCGACCCCCTCGGCGAATCCGGACAACTCAATCTCTACGCAAATACACACCTTGCCACTGTGACCGGCGTCACACTTTGGTCGTATAGTAGACGAGAAGAACTGCGCGATGCGACAACCCAGCACAGCCGAATAGCGATCCGACACCAACTAGTACAGAGGGATTCGCCATGAACAGCACTGAGCATCGTTCGTTGCTGGCCCGTATCTCACCGACGCAATGGGTGGCCCTCGCGGTCACGGTCATGGCGGTCATCTTCGTCGCCGAGAACCGCGGCAAGGTCTCCATCGAATTCCTGTTGATCACCATTCGCTCACCGATGTGGCTGATCCTGCTGACAATGTTCGCCGTCGGATGGGTCACCGGCGTACTCACCATGCGCCGCCGCCGCTCGCGGTAGTTACCCAGGCGATCATCGGTTGGTGCCCGTGGTGATACCTGCGATCGCCGTTCAGGCTGACGGCGGGAGTGCGCGCGGAGCCGGCTCCCGTCGACAGTTCCGCACTTGTGGCGCGCTCACCTGTCGAGCCAATCCTCGATGGCTTGCTAGCTAGAGCGTCGCACCGGACGAGGCGATATCGTCGGCGAGCGGAGAGACCGCACCGAGGATGTCAGCGATGATGTCGTCGGGAACGCCCGCCGCTTTCAGCGAGTCACCCAGATGGCCTGCCACCAAACCGAAATGGTGCGTGGTGATGCCACGGCCCTGGTGGACCTGCTTCATCGGGGCGCCGGTGTAGGGCTCCGGGCCGCCGAGGGCCGCGGCGAAGAACTCGACCTGCTTACCCTTCAACCTGGACATGTTCGTGCCGCTGAAGAAACCGGCCAGTTCATCGTCGGCGAGAACCCGGGTATAGAAGTCCTCGACCACGGCTTCCAAGGAATCGTGACCGCCGATTTTGTCGTAGATGCTGGTGGTTGGCTTGCTCTTCCCGAGCCAGGAGGGAATCCGCATGAGTACAAGAACATCACCGCGCGATTGCGCCACCATTAGCACAGTGTCGCACTCCTATTGCCCTGGGTAGCAACTCGATTGCCCTATCCTCACAACAGCGACAACCGCGTTGAGAGATCTCTGTTCGATCAGTACGGGACGGGTTTGTTCTCGCTGGCCCAGGCGCTTTCGGCTTCGGTGCCGGGTCCGGGTGGGAACAGTCCCGCGATCATCCACAGATCGCGAGGGGACTCGTAAGTGTGGAATTCCCAATGCAGTCCACGGTCTCGGGTATACGGAACCATGATCGAATCGAGCTTCTGGGTCGATCGTTTACGCATATCCGGGTCGTCCAGGTGCCGGGCGAGATGCTCGACGACGATCCGCACGGTGTCGTTCGCCGGTTCCCCGCCGACGAAGAATGCGGATTCCTCGATTTCCTTGAACAGCACGACGACGTAGAACGCCGGGAGGCCGAAACTGGTGTAGACCTCGGTGATGTCTTTCGCGAAGTCCTGTTTGTCCTTGTCGGAGTAGGTGTTCGCGGGATGGTAGATGTGCCACAGTGGCATCGGTGCGTTCTCCTGGTGAGGTGGGTGAACAGTGGTCAGCGTCCGATGGGCAGCGCGAGATCTTCGACGGGCCCGGACAGCGCTGCCTTCAGCTGCCTGGTCACCTCGTCGACGAGTACCTCGTGCTCGCCTCGCTCCACGCCGTCGAAGACGGCCGCGGCCACCTGGCTCGGGTCGATTTTGTCGACGGTGAGACGTTTGACCATGTCGGTATCGGCGAACCCGAGATGCACCCCGACCACCTGGGTGTGCTGGGCGGACAGCTCTAGCCGGAGTGAATTGGTGAGCGACCAGAACGCCGCCTTGGACGCGCCGTAGGCTGCCGCGCCCGCGCCCCACGACAGCACCGAATGGATGTCGATGAGCGCGCCGCCGCCGTTGGCCGCGAGAATCGGCGCGAATGCCTGGGCGACGCGCAGTGGGCCGAAGACATTTGTTTCGAAAGTGGCTACCACATCGGCCATTTCGGCTTTCAACAGCGGCGCCGGGAGGAGTACTCCCGCATTGTTGACGACGATATCGACGTCCGCGGCCAGGGTTGCCGCGGCCGTGACCGAATCGGGGTCGGTGACGTCCAATGCGAGCGGTTCGACGCGGGGGTCGGTGCTGGTCTTCGGCTGGCGGGCGGTCGCGTAGACCTTGGTCGCACCGCGGCGCAGCAGTTCGTCGACGAATGCCTGTCCGAGTCCGCGCTGGCCGCCGGTCACGAGCGCGACCGCGCCCTCGATTCTGGTCATATCCATCCCTTCCGACTTGTTCCTGGTGTCCCCGCGCGAATGGTGCGCCGGATAGATCGGGTGCGGCGAGCACTGCCACTCACCAACACTTTAGATTATGATCATCATCTAAGAAGATGCGCAAGACTGTGACTGCCGAGCGCGCGCCGTTGGGGCGTGCGCGGCCCGAGGAAAGGGGATCACGTGCCGCGAGCATCCCGAGCGCAGGCGCAAGCGCACCGCGAGCAGGTCCTCGACGCGGCCGCGGCGCAGGTACGCGAACGCGGGGCCGGCGCCATGACCGTGCCCGAGCTGATGGCCGCCGCCGGACTGACCCACGGCGGTTTCTATCGGCATTTCCGTTCCAAGGAAGACCTGGTCACGCAAGCATCTACGGCCGCATACGCCGAGAAGATCCGTGAAATGGAACAGATTCGCGCAGACAGCCCTGACGGACCGGCGGCGCGGCGAGCGTTCATCGAGCGGTACCTGTCGGTCCAGCACCGCGACACGGCAGGGCGAGGCTGCGGCATCGCCGCCCTGGCCGGGGATGTGGCACGCGCCGAGACCGACAGCCCGCTGCGGGCGGCATACGTCGATGGCATCCGCAATATGATCGGCAAGCTGGCCGAATTCGGTGAGCGCTCCGCCGACGAAGAGCGCGAAGTGCTCATCGAGGTGTCGGTAATGGCGGGTGCCCTGCTGCTCGCCAGGGCCAGCGCCGGCGACGATCTTTCGGAACGAATCCTGGACGCCGCCAGGGGTTTTCTGGTCGGCGAATAAATAGCCTCTGGGTGTCGACTACTCTTCTCGAGCGAGTGTGGAGGAGGGCTTGATGCCTACCCTCTCGCCGGCCATATCGAGGGCGGCGATGTAGGAGAACGCCATCGACGAGCCCACGGGGCCTCCCGCGCCGGGGTAGATCCGGCCGGACATCGGGGCCATCGTATTCCCCGACGCGTACAGTCCAGTGATCACCGAGCCGTCGGGCCGCAGCACGCGCGCGTGGTCGTCGGTGACGAGACCCCCCTTGGTCCCCAGATCGGACAGCACGATCGTGGCCGCGTAGAACGGCGACTTGTCGATCACGCCCAGGCAAGGATTGGGCCCGTCGGTGTGCGCCCCCGCGGTCTCCACGATCATGAGGTCCCAGGGATCCGCACCGTGCCGTTGCCGGTCTCCAGGAACGCGAGCAACGCGCGCAGCGGCAACGGCGGCAACGGTTTTCGGTGTGATCCGATGGCGCAGGGCGTGCATGCCGTCACGCAGCGTCACATCCTGCAGGAACACTTCGGGCTCACCCGTCACGTGGCCGCCACCCGTCATCGAATCGCTGCGCGATGCTGTATTCACGAGACACTCTCCGGGGTCTGGGTGGCCCGCGTCGTCGCGGCGAGACGTTCGGCGACACGCAGCGCGGCCGAGGTCATGATGTCGAGATTTCCGGCGTACGCGGGTAGATAGTGGGCGGCGCCCTCGACCTCCAGAAACACCGAAACCTGATGCGTCACAATGGCGTCGCCGCTCAGCGTGCGCATCGACCCGTCGTCCGGCAACGGGGTGATCTGGACGGCCTGCTCGAGCCGGTAACCGGGAACATAGGCCGCGACCTCGGCGACCATCATCTCGATCGAGGACCGCACGGCCACATGGGTTTCCGGATTCGGATCACCGATCAGCGCCAGTACGGTGTCACGCATGATCAGCGGCGGTTCGGCCGGATTCAGGACGATGATGGCCCGGCCCCGGGTGGCACCGCCGACCGCTTCGATCGCCTGGGAGGTCGTCTCGGTGAACTCGTCGATATTGGCGCGGGTTCCGGGACCGGCGGACTTCGAGGCGATGGCGGCGACGATCTCGGCGTAGGGCACCTCGGTGACACGTGTGATGGCGGCGACAATCGGGATGGTGGCCTGTCCCCCGCAGGTCACCATGTTGACATCGGTGGCGTCCAGGTGCCGGTCCAGATTCACCGCGGGTACGACGAACGGGCCGATCGCGGCCGGAGTCAAGTCGATCAGCCGCTTCCCGTATGGCTCCATGGCTGCCGCATTGGCGCGATGCGCACTGGCGGAAGTGGCGTCGAACACGATGTCGATCTCGTCGAAATGCGGCATCGCGATCAGTCCGGCAGTGCCGCGCGCGGTCGTCGGCACACCGAGCCGCGCTGCGCGGGCCAGACCGTCGGACGCTGGATCGATGCCGACCATGGCGGCCATCTCCAGGGTGTCCGACAGGCGCAGCACCTTGAACATCAAGTCGGTGCCGATATTTCCCGAGCCGATCACGGCTACTTTGGTACGGCTTCTGACCGGGGGGTCTGTGCCGACGATTCGCAAGTGGCGCTCGCTCATTTGTCCTCCAGCGTGAAGTCGACGGTACCGAGAGTTTGTGCGCCACTGAATAGTTCGGAGCGGACACGAGTACCGGGCCGCAACGGCGCCATCGGGCGAGCGCACCGGACAGGATGACCTCACCGGCGCGCAGTGGATCACCGAAATCGCGGGCTGTGCGTGCCAGCCACGCGAGCGCATTGAGCGGATCGCCCAGGCACGCCGAACCGGTTCCGGTGGACACGATCTCACCATCAATCGCCCCCGAAATCGGGCTGATTCACCCCGAGCTGCCGCTGGACCGCCGGCGAGGTCAGCCCGATCTTGCGGCCGACGATGCGGGCACCCGCCGCGAGGCGGCTGCTGGTGCCGATGCGCTGCACCGCGTACGCCGCCGCGACATCGTCGGGACCGATCAGATCGCGCACCGCGGCGACCGGCGCACCGGTAGTCGCGGCGACGGAAAGCCGCTCGGCGGCGGCGCGGACGGCGGGCGAGTTGATCACGGTCGATGTCATACCGCCTCCTCGGTCGAATGGACGTTCATATCGGCAGCCAATTCGTCCGCGACACCGGCTGTTCGGAAGATGCGTATGGTTTCGTCGTCGGTGTCGATGGTGTTCCTCGCGGCAGTCCTCCCGCGAGCTGAGAAACGGTGATCTCTGGCGTGGACAAACTCCGGACCGCCTGCCGGAACTGAGCGAACTTGTCCAGCACGGTCTCCCCCACCGGGGTGTGGCCCCAGATGCTGATGCCCTGATAGGTGGTCGGCTCCCAGGTGGTTTCCAACTCCGGGCCGATCACGATCGGATTCCAGCCGACCTCGAGCTCGAACCCCGAGGGTGTCACGCAGTAATAGGACAGCTCGCGGTCGTTGGTGTGCTGACCGACCGACCACGCCATCCGGAACCCGAGATCGGTGACCCGCCTGAAGGAGGCGAGCACGTCGTCCAGGGTCTCGGACTGAATATTGATGTGCTGCACCCGAGTTCGGATCGGATCGATCTTGATACCGCGAATATTGGCGATCGCGATCGAGTGATGGCGCTCATTGACCCGCAGGAACTGGATCTTCATCTTCAACCCGGAGACGTTCTCGTCGATGTAATCGGACAGCCGGGAGTCGAAAACGGTGTAGTAGTAACCACGCATCGACTCGGGTTCGCGAGACAAGATCGCCACATGCCCCAGGCCCGCCTCGCCGGTCACCCAGCCGGAGCTCAGCATCCGCAACGGCTCCTGCGTTGTCACCGGCACCGTAAAGATCTCCTGCACAATGCCTTTCGGCCCCGCGAACCGCCACAACCGCTCCACACCCCGCAGCGCGGCCTCCGCCGCGGTGCCCTCGCTGATCGGCACGCCGCGGTCGGCGACCCGGGCGATGATGCGGTCGAAGGTGGTGTGATCGTCCACCTGCCAGCCCAGCGCGGTCACATCCTCGGCCGGACCACGTTGGATGAGGAACCGGCAGGCCCGGTCGTCGAGACGGAAACGAAGGACGCCGCCGTCCAGTTCGTCGACGTGCAGGCCGATCGCGTCGGCACCGAAGCGCCGCCAGTCGGTCCGCCGATTCGATTGCACGACAACGTATCCCAGGTGGACCGCGCCGAATACCGAGCCATCGGCGTTCGGGCGCTGAAAGTGGTTCATGCGGTGTCCATTCCGGCACGAGCGGGGGCCTGCCCGGTTGCGCTTCGCTGCCCCCTCCGGCCCTGACCACTCATGCCGCTGCCTCCAGGAATGCGGTGGCCAGCGAGTTGAACAAGTCCGCGCGCTCCCACTGCACCCAGTGGCCGGTGTCGGCCGCCAGATACAGGTCACAGTTGGGCATGGCCCCAGCGAGCGTAGGGCCCCCGTCGGGCCGGTTGACCTTGTCCTGCGCGCCCCAGATCACCAGTGTGGGGTGGGCGGCTTGGCGCAGGCGCGAGTCGCGGGTGAAGTCCATTCGCCACAGTGTGCGCAATGCGAGCGGGCCCGATGGGCGCCGCAGCGGCGGGTCGGCCACGACCTCGGGGTCGATGCTGGCCCGGTAGCGCTCATCGAGGACCTCGTCGGTCACCGCGCTTGCGTCGAATACCAGGTAGTCACGGATGAACCGGGTGAGCTTGTCCCGGCTCGGGCCGCCACCACCGTAGTAGGCCAGCAATTCCTGTAGCCCCTTCGTGGGCAGTGCACGAGTGGTGCCGATGCCGCCGGGACCCATCAGGATCAGCCGGCCTACCTGCTGCGGCCGGTCCATCGCCAGGCGCAGTGCCGCCGCACCACCGTAGGAGTTGCCGACCAAATGCGCTGTGGCGATGCCGAGTTCGTCCAGCAGCCCACCGACCGCCCGCGCGAGATCGCCGAATGGGTCGGACTGATCCACGCGCTTCGAGGACCGCCCATAGCCGGGCAGGTCCGGCACGATGACCCGGAACCGCTGCGCCAGCACCTCGACGTTGCGCGAATAGTTGGACAGCCCCGACGCCCCCGGGCCGCCACCGTGCAGCAGCACAACAGCAGGTCCGGACCCGACTTCGGTGCAGAAGATCTCACGTTCGCCGACCCGGACGGTACGCCCGGCTCCGACGGCCTTGTCGATGCTTGTCACAGCTACCTCCACGCATTCTATTGACCAAATAGTCAGTCACGATCACTTCCTCTGTCAAGAGAAAATGATGAAAACATCAGAAACTGGACTAGGGCCGCCGCCAGATGGCGTAACCGTTCCCATTGAAGACGAATGCGCAGGACGTAGGCGCCGCGCAGGATGGTCGAGTAGATCGGCGTCAATGATGATTCATTGCATTTCTGATGAAATCCTCATACATTGGGACTTGCACGCCCACCGGACTCCGGGCGACAAACCCTCAACGACGAGAGGTCAGGAGACAAGGGATGTCCCACAACCGGATCGACACCCATCAGCATCTGATCCCACCGGCCTACCGCACACTGCTCGACGACCGCGGCCGCACAGCCGGCGGCTGGCCAACACCCGACTGGAACGTGGCCGCTGCGATCGACCTGATGGACCAGGAATCCATTGCGACCGGAATCCTGTCACTCAGCGCCCCCGGCGTGCATTTCGGTGACGACGCCGAGGCCCGCACCCTGGCCCGCCAGGTCAACGACTACGGCGCTGAACTGGTCAAGGATCGCCCCGACCGCTTCGGCCAATTCGCCTGCCTCCCGCTGCCCGACGTCGACGGTGCGATCACCGAAGCCGTCTACGCACTCGATGAACTCCACGCTGACGGCGTGGTCCTGCTCTCCAACGCCCAGGGCCGCTATCTCGGCGCCCCTTCCTACGAACCGTTGTGGACCGAACTCGACACCCGCTCGGCCGTTGTGTTCATCCACCCCACCGAACCACCGATCACCATGCTCGACGGCATGCCCAGTCCACTGCTCGACTACCCCTTCGACACCACCCGCACCGCAATCCACATGGTCGTCAACGGCGTCATGAACCGCCATAGCCGACTGAAGGTGATCCTGTCCCACGGCGGCGGATTCCTCCCCTACGCCGCCTACCGCTTCCTCGGCGCTGCCCAATTCAACCCCGGCACCACCACCGAAACCATCATGGCCGACATGCGGCGCTTCTACTTCGACACCGCATTGTCATCCACCCCATCGGCGATGCCATCACTACTGGCCTTCGCCGATCCGACCCGCATCACCTACGGCAGCGACTTCCCTTTCGTACCCTCCAGCCACCTGTTCAACGTCGCGCTCGACAACACCCCACTCGACGACAACCTGCGTTACGCCATCAACCGAGGCAACGCCGAAACCCTGTTTCCACGACTCGCCACCCGATGAGGTTGGAGTGTCGGACCGCCTCCGAGAAGGTAGTGCGCCGATAACAGTGTCGGCCCGCCGTCTGCGGCGACGATGACGCTGGGCGACAGGTCGATCAGCGCGCGCGCCGGGCGGAAACTTCCGCTCATCGGATCGGAGCGATCCGATGTGGGGTGATTCCCCTCAGCCATTGCCGTAGACGCGGTCCGGTGTGACCAGGACGACCGCGCGGCGCTCGGCGGCCATGACCCTGTCGTACTCATCCCAGTCCTCGTGGGTGCCACCGGCCGCGGTGAATACCTCACGCAGAAGTATTCGCAACCGTTCGGCGTCGATACCGGGGGCCGGATCGTCCGGACCGGCGATCCATACCGCCCCCTCCGCAGCAGCCCACTGCCAACCGACACGGACGACGACCGTCATGCGCGGTCGGGTACGAAGGTGATCGAGCTTGCGAGTACCGCCACGCACCACTATCCCCACCACCGGCTCACCGGTCTCGGGGTGGTTCAACACACCCGCATTGACCAGGGACGACTGGATCGTCCCGTCCGCTCGCAACGTCGAGACGACGCATAGGCCGTGGTCACCGGCGATCAGCTGCGCGAAGTCCGCGAGATCGGTCACGCCAGAAGTCTACTTATCGGTGCACCTGCGGGCGAGGAAGTCAGCGACGCCGCGACTGATCGTCGGTCGTTCGGGAGACGATTGCGAGGTACTCGGATTCGTCCTGCATGAGGGCTGGTCGGCATAGGAGCCGACAAGGCCCGCCGATCACCTCGAGCCAGTTCTCGATCCGGCATGAGGGTGACCAACCGCCTGCAGTCGATCGATGGCGTCTTGTCCACCAAAACCTAGTTGATCTTCGAGGAAGACAGCGGGCCTGGGGCGCAATGGGTTTGATGACCGCTGTCCGAGCGGACGCCTGAACCCATGGAACGACTTCGAGGGCGCATCGGCGACAATGGTCACCGGCTGCGCCCTCGAAGAAGGGGTTACCGCACTACTGCGGAGCGGGAATTGTCCGGCTGTCGCCTCGGAATTCGGCAACCACGTGATCGCCGCTCGTCACGGTGACATCGTATATTCCGTTGCGGCCGAACCGGGCTCGCTCGACGGCATCTGCGACGAGAATGTCGCCGACCTTTGTCGGGCGTAGGTATCGGATATCTGCCCGAGCCGCGACCGCCGCATTGTCATAACTGTTACAGGCCAATGCAAATGTGGTGTCCGCGATGATGAACACATAGCCACCGTGTGTAATGAAGTGCCCGTTCAGCATCGACGATGTCACGGTCATCGTTGTACGAGCATGGCCTGCGGACAACGCCAACAGTTCGATACCCAATAGCTTCGACGCGACATCGGCTTCGAACATCTCCCTGGCGATACGCAAGCCGTGCTCACTCACCTGACGGACTGTTCTTCCTGGGTGAACATCGTGACCCCGCCAGTGGCGAAGTTACGCAGGTCCTTGCCCGCGGCACGCATCTCCGGCGAGACCATTCCCGCCTTCAGCGCCTGCTCGTCCGCGAAATACAGGTTGGCCACCGCATAGTACGGTGGCTCGCTACCATCCACCGAAGCCGCTTTGCCCCAAGTGAATTCGGTCAATCCGGGAACCGCGCGAGTGAGGGGGATGTGGACGGAGGTGTAGTGCTCGTCGAACTCTGCTGGGTTCTCCGGCTTGCCGTAGCAGACAGCGATACGAAAGGTCATGATTCCTCCGGCTTGGCGACGAGGGTCAGCACGTCGTATGTCGCGACGGCCTCATCGTTCTGGTTGACAACCACTGCATCCCAGCGGACTTCACCGTAATCAGCGCTCTGGCGTGGCGTGATCAGCTTTGCTGTCAGCGTCACGGTGAGCGAATCGTCCGCCTTCACGGGCGTCAGGAACCTCAGGTTGTCGACACCGAAATTCGCCAGGACCGGGCCTGGTGCCGGCTCGACGAACAGCCCCGCGGCGAGGGATACGATGAGGTATCCGTGCGCGACGATGCCACCGAACAATGGGTTCGCGGCTGCTGCTTCCGGGTCGGTGTGCGCGTAGAACGTGTCCCCGGTGAAGTCGGCAAAGTGCTCGATATCGGCGCGCGTCACCTGACGCGGACCGCCGATGATCGTATCGCCGAGCCTCAGTTCACCGAGGTCTTTGCGGAACGGATGCACGTCACCGGTAATGCGGTCCGAGCCCGCGACCCACTTGTTGCCCACCGCGGTGAGCACGTTCGGGGTTCCCTGAATTGCGGTGCGCTGCATGTGATGCAGCACGCCGCGTATACCGCCGAGTTCCTCACCACCGCCGGCGCGGCCTGGACCACCGTGCACGAGAACGGGAAGTGGCGATCCGTGGCCGGTCGATTCGCGAGCGTCTTCGCTGTTGAGCACGAGAACCCGACCGTGATACGGAGCGAGTCCCAGCACGATCTCGCGCGCGATGACCGCATCCTTCGTCACGACGGATGCGACGAGACTGCCCTTTCCGCGTGCGACAAGCTCGATCAGTTCTTCGGCGTTGTCGTAGCCGATCACCGTCGACACCGGGCCGAACGCCTCGATCTCGTGCGGTTCTGTCGCCGCCTGATCGCCGGCGCGCAACAGGATCGGCGATATGAACGCACCCGATGACGCGGATGCTCCGACGACTTGTACCGATTCGGGATCACCGAACACGATCTCCGCCGATTTGGTCAGTCCCCGAACCGATTTCAAGACCTCCTCGCGCTGTTCGATGCTGGCGAGCGCCCCCATGGTGACGCCCTCGGCATTCGGATCTCCGACGACGACCTTCGCCAAGCGCGCCTTCGTCGCATCGATCACGTCGTCGACCAGGGATGCTGGGACGAGGGCACGACGAATCGCGGTGCACTTCTGCCCAGCCTTGACCGTCATCTCGGTGACGAGTTGCTTGATGTAGAGCTCGAATTCGGGATCGTCGGTCCGCACGTCGGGTCCGAGTACCGATGCGTTGAGGGAATCCGCTTCGGCAGTGAAGTGGACCCCCTCGCCGACGACATTGGGATGCGCGCGCAGCGTCGCCGCGGTGTCGGCGGATCCGGTGAAGGCGACGGAGTCCTGACCGCCGAGGTGGTCGAGCAATCCGCGGGCGCTGCCGGACAACAACTGAACCGAACCCTCCGGAAGCAGACCGGATTCGATGATGCGCCGGAACACGAGTTCGGTCAGGTAGGCAGTCTGACTGGCGGGCTTGACGATCGAGGGCACTCCGGCGATGAACGCGGGCGCGAGCTTTTCGAGGAAACCCCATACTGGGAAGTTGAACGCGTTGATCTGCACCGCCACACCACGTCGCGTGGTGTAGATGTGCTGGCCGAGGAAAGTGCCTTGCTTACCGAGTTGCTCGATCGCGCCATCGAGATACACCGTGTCGTTGGGCAGTTCGCGGCGCGCCTTGCTCGCATAGCTGAGCACGGTGCCGATGCCGCCATCGATATCGATCCCGGAGTCGCGCTTGGTCGCACCGGTCAGGCGTGAGATCTCGTAGAACTCTTGCTTGCCTGCCAGCAGCGTCTGACCGAGCTGCTTGAGCTTGGCCGCGCGCTCATGGAATGTCAGCTTCGCCAGCGCAGGGCCACCCACGGTGCGCGCGTAATCGACCGCGCCCGCGAGATCGAGTCCCGTCGACGAAATGCGGGCAACCTCAGCACCGTCGATCGCACTGAGCAGCGGCGTGCCCTCGTCGGCCGCGGCGAACCAGCGCCCCTGTACGTAGCTTTCCAACAGTCTGCTCACGAAGCCTCCATCGCACCGTACGTTCGGTCGGTAATTACAATCCCCTCAGACATCGAGCGTTGTCAAGCAGATGACATCGAGAGCCGACCCGGAACAAGCCCGCGGGGGTGTAGGTCAGGTGCGGCGAAGACCGTCGAATACGAGGGCGACGACGGCATCGGCCAAATCCGCCGAAGAGCCGCCGGTGCGCGGTCGGTACCACTCGATGAGCGAGTTCACCGTGCCGAAGACGAGCCTGGACGTGAGCGCGGGATCGATGCCCGGCCGCAGATCGCCCTCCGCCGCGGCCGCGACAACCAGACCGCTGACGAAATCGTCGAACTCGCGTCGCCTGGCCAGCGCGCGGCGTTCCACCGGGGTGTTCCCGCGCACCCGCAGCAGCAGTGTGACGTAGGGCAATTCGGCGCACAGGATCTCGACGCTACGGCGGACCAGGTACTCGAGCCTGTCGATATAAAGGCCGGTGACCGCCCGCTCCTCCGTCGTGACCGCGAACAGCGCGTTGAGAGCCCGGGCGAGCGCCAGTTCGAGCAACTCCGACTTGCCGGACACGTGGTGATATATCGACGACTTGGTGATGCCCAGACCACGCGCCAGCGTATCCATGCTGGTGCCGTCGTACCCCTTGTCGTTGAATACCTTCACCGCGACGGCCAGGAGTGAATCCAGATCGTATCCCGGTCGGCCGGGCAGTCCGGTCCTGCGTGTCACGCGTGCGTTCGTCATGCTCCACATCCTCCCAGTCGAAGCAATTTTGCGCCGCAATGGGCCGACACCCTCTTGCCAACCAACCGAATGTTCGGTTATTAATGAAGTACACACCGGCTGAGGAGTACACCCGTGGGCGAAGTTTTCTTGGTATCCGGCGCACGCACCCCGCAAGGGCGTTATGGCGGTGCGTTGGCAGGAGTCCGGCCCGACGACCTCGCGGGCATCGTTGTCGGCGAGGCCGCTCGTCGGTCCGGTGTCCCACTCGATGCCATCGACGAGGTGGTCCTCGGCGCCGCGAATCAGGCAGGTGAGGACAATCGCGATGTGGCCAGGATGGCCGTCCTACTCGCCGGTCTCCCCGACTCCGTGCCCGGGTACACCGTGAATCGGTTGTGCGCCAGCGGGTTGACCGCCGTAGCCACTGCGGCCAATACGATTCGCGGCGGCGAGGCGGACATCATCATCGCCGGCGGTGTCGAGTCCATGACCCGAGCACCGTGGGTGATAGCAAAGCCTGGGACCCCGTGGGCGAAGCCGGGCGAAATCTTCGACACCTCGCTCGGGTGGCGGTTCACCAATCCCACCTTCACCGCACACGACGCCGCGATCCCCGCAGGCTCCGGCCCCGAGGTCCGCAAAATCACGCTCTCCATGGGCGAGACCGCCGAGGAAGTTGCCCGCAGCGAAGGCATTACCCGCGCCGAGAGCGACGCTTTCGCGCTGCGCAGCCAGGAACGCGCCGTGGCAGCCGTCGACAGCGGGCGCTTCCGCGACGAGATCGTGCCCGTCCCGGTCGAGGGCGGCGAGGTCACCGAGGACGAAACACCGCGCCGCGGAACCACACTGGAGAAGCTCGCCCGACTGCGCACCGTATTCGACAAGAACGGCATCGTCACCGCCGGGACATCGTCACCGTTCTCCGACGGCGCCGCGGCACTGATCGTCGCTGGTGAAGCGGCGGTGCGCAGGTACGACCTCGAGGTGCGCGGGCGCATCGTCACCAGTACCAGCGCGGGCGTAGCACCGAACGTGATGGGACTCGGGCCCGTACCGGCAACCCGGAAGGCACTCGCACGAGCGGGGTGGTCGATCGACGATCTGGGCGCCGTCGAACTGAACGAAGCATTCGCCGCACAGTCGCTCGGCGTGATCAGGCAACTGAAGCTCGACCAGGGTCTCGTCAACGCCGACGGCGGCGCCATCGCGCTCGGCCACCCGCTCGGTGCGTCGGGTGCACGAATTCTGTTGACGCTGCTGGGACGGATGGAGCGCGAGAAAGCGCGGCGCGGTCTCGCGACCCTGTGCGTGGGCGTCGGTCAGGGTGTCTCGATGCTGATCGAGGCACCGTGAGCAGCGTCGCCGTCGCAGAATTGCCGGACCGGTTCATCGTCACGCTCGACCGGCCGGCTCAGCGCAATGCCATCGATGCGCAGATGATCTCCGAGCTGCACGACATCTGCGCGACCATCGAGCGAAATCCCAAGCCGTTGTTGCTCACCGGGCGCGGCGACCACTTCGCCGGCGGTGCCGACATCAACCAGCTGCGCGCGCGCACTCGCGACGACGCACTCGCCGGCATCAACCGAAATCTGTTCGACCGCATCGCGAAACTACCGCTGCCCACCGTGGCCGCGGTCAACGGCTACGCGCTCGGTGGTGGCGCGGAACTCGCCTACGCGTGCGACATCAGAATCGCCACTCCGACAGCAGTATTCGGAAATCCCGAACCCGGACTCGGAATCATGGCCGCGGCCGGAGCAAGCTACCGACTGCCGTCGCTGATCGGAATATCGGTCGCCAAGCAGGTCCTGTTGGGCGGACGCAACCTCGACGCCGGGACCGCGCTGCAGACCGGCTTGATTCTGGAGATAACCGAGGACCATCTCGCGGCGGCACACAAGCTTCTCGATCGCATGGCCCGCCAGTCACCACTCGCGCTGCGGTTGACGAAGACGATCGTCAACGCCCCCGGCTCACACCCATGGGCCGACGACATCGCGCAAGCGGTGCTGTTCGAGACCGAAGACAAATACCAGCGCATGACTGCCTTCCTGGAGAAACGATGACAGAGATCCCGAAGCATGTTGGCGTAGTCGGCGGAGGGCGGATGGGCGCCGGCATCGCGCAGGTGTTCGCGGCACTCGGCTCGACCGTCGTCATCGCGGAGGCCGGCGATCAAGCCGCTGCCCGGGATCGTGTCCGGACCGGCCTGACGAGAGCTCACGAACGCGGCCAGCTCGGGACCGAAGAACCCGCCGATGTGCTCGCCCGTGTGCGGACGGTCGGTGCCCCTGCCGAGTTGCCTGCCGATCTCGATCTCGTCGTCGAAGCGGTTCCGGAAATTCCGAGTCTGAAGGTCGACGTACTGTCGTCGGTGGAAAAGACAGTCGATGCCTCGACCGTGATCGCCAGCAACACCAGTTCGATCTCGATCGCGGAGTTGGGTGCGGCGCTGAACGATCCGAGCCGGTTCATCGGAATGCATTTCTTCAATCCGGTACCAGCGTCGTCGCTCGTCGAGATCGTGCGCGTGCCCAACACCGCCGCCGCAGTCGTCGACAAAGTCCGCGGCTGGGTGTCCTTGCTCGGTAAGCGCGAGGTACTGGTCAACGATTCTCCTGGCTTCGCCACCAGCCGCCTCGGCGTCTGTCTCGGGCTCGAAGCGATCAGAATGCTCGAGGAAGGTGTGGCCGACGCCGAATCGATCGACCGGGCCATGGAACTCGGTTACCGCCATCCGATGGGGCCGCTGCGGTCGACCGATCTCGTCGGTCTCGATGTCCGGCTCGCGATCGCCGAACACCTCGCATCGACGCTGGGCGATCGATTTACTCCCCCGGAGTTGCTGCGAGACAAGGTCGCTCGCGGAGAATTCGGCCGCAAATCGGGCCAGGGTTTCTACAACTGGGAAGAGGCAAGCAGATGACAGTACGGCTGATGACGGCACTCGGACTGGCCACGATCACCCTCGCCAGGCCGTCGGCGCATAACGCACTCGATGTCGCAACGAAACTCGCTTTGCTCGACGCGGTGACTGCGGCCGCGAAACACCCCGACGTGCGAGCAGTGCTCGTCACCGCCGAGGGTAAGAACTTCTGCGTCGGCCAGGATCTGGCCGAGCACGTCGCCGCGCTCGATACCGATCCGGCTACCGCGATGGATACTGTCGGCGAGCATTACAACCCGCTCATCCGCGCGCTGAAATCGCTCGAAGTACCTGTTGTCGTCGCGATTCCCGGTGCGTGTGTCGGGGCCGGCCTCGGTATCGCGCTGGCCGCCGACATCCGTATCGCCGGAACGCGGACAACATTCGCGACAGCGTTCACCGGTATTGCGCTGGCCAGCGACTCCGGCCTGAGCTACGCGCTCGTCGAAGCTCTCGGAAGCAGTCGCGCCGCCGGGCTGATGCTGCTGGGGGACCGCGTGACTGCCGCACAAGCCCTCGACTGGGGGCTGGTCCATCGTGTGGTCGCAGACGATGCGGTGCTGACGACGGCCTCGGAAATCGCGCAGCAGCTCGCGGAAGGGCCCACCGAGGCCTACCGCCAGGTCAAATCCCTCGTCGCCGCCTCGGCATCGGGACTGTCCGACGCCCTGGACCGGGAACTCGCCGCGCAGAAATACCTCGGCTGCACGGCCGATCACAAGGCTGCGGTACAGGCTTTTCTAGCCAAGAAGAGGCCCGTTTTCACCGGCGCCTAGGGCACGAACGAGCGCGCTGGCGGGGCTTGGACATTGCTACCCGAGCTTGTGTTCCGCACCGCTGGGCCGCATACTAATTACCAACCGAACATTCGGTAATGAAAGTAGAGTATATGCCCAGGTCACACGCTTCCGACATCGATGCGCTGCAGACGTTGTTCGACGATACGATCGTCCACGAGCAGCGCATCGAACCCCGAGACTGGATGCCGGACGGCTATCGCAGGACGCTGATCCGTCAGATCGCGCAGCACGCACACTCCGAGATCATCGGGATGCAGCCCGAGGGGAATTGGCTCACCCGTGCACCGTCACTGCGTCGCAAGGCGATTCTGATGGCCAAGGTCCAGGACGAGGCAGGTCACGGGCTCTACCTCTACTCCGCAGCCGAAACCCTCGGCGCCGACCGCGGTGACCTGACGGTCAAGCTCATCGAGGGCAAACAGAAGTACTCCTCGATCTTCAGCTACCCGACGCTCACCTACGCGGATGTCGGGACCATCGGCTGGCTGGTCGACGGTGCCGCGATCTGCAATCAGGTTCCCTTGTGCCGCAGCTCTTTCGGCCCCTATGCCCGCGCGATGATCCGCGTGTGCAAGGAGGAGTCGTTCCATCAGCGCCAAGGCTACGAACTGCTGATGACGATGATGCGCGGCACCGACGAGCAGCGCGCGATGGTGCAGGAATCGGTGAACAGATGGTGGTGGCCCGCGCTGATGATGTTCGGCCCGCCCGATGACGAGTCGCCGAACACCGAGCAGTCCATGAAGTGGGGCATCAAGCGGCACACGAACGACGAACTGCGCCAACGATTCGTCGACATGTCCATTCCGCAGGCCGAGGCGTTGGGCGTGACGTTCCCGGACCCGGATCTGACGTGGAACGAAGACCGGAAGGCACACGATTTCGGCGAGCCCGACTGGAGCGAGTTCATGGCCGTCGTCAAAGGCGACGGCGCCTGCAATGTCGAGCGCATCGCCAACCGCCGTGCAGCTCACGAGGGCGGCGCATGGGTGCGCGAAGCAGCGACGGCATTCGCCGCGCGCGAGCAGGAGGCAGCATCGTGACGGAGCCCAAAATCTCTGCGGTGAAAGCAGATTGGCCGCTCTATGAGGTCTTTCTGCGCGGCAAACGCGGGCTGAACCACGTACATGTCGGATCGTTGCACGCCGCTGATGACGAGATGGCCTTGCGCCACGCGCGTGATGTCTACACCCGGCGCAACGAAGGCGTCAGCATCTGGGTGGTCCCTTCCAACTCGATCAGCGCCTCGAGCCCGGCGGAGAAGGATCCGTTCTTCGCCCCCAGCGGCGACAAGGTGTATCGGCACCCCACGTTCTACGAGATCCCCGACAACGTTCCACACATGTGAGGCCGTGCACAGATGACCGATCACGATAACGCCTACGACGGCCTGGTCGATGAGGATTCCCATGGCCAGTGGGCCTTCGGAACCAGTTTCGACGACCCGCTCGCCGGCGTCGACACCACGGTCCCGGACGACGTCGACCTGCCTGCGCTCGCGGCGTACTGCCTCATGCTGGGTGACGACGCGCTCGTCAGCGCACAGCGTCTCGCCCAATGGTCCACGCGCGCACCGGAACTCGAAGAAGAGGTCGCGCTGGCGAATATCGGCCTCGATCTGCTGGGGCAGGCCCGGTTGCTGCTTGCCCGCGCTGCCGCTGCCGACAGTTCGGTGGTGCCGTTCATTTCCGACACCTCCCCCGCGCCCGCCGAAGATGCGCTGGCTTTCTTCCGACCCGAGGGCGAATTCCGCAACGCACGCTTGTGCGAGCTCGACAACGGCGACTTCGCCAGGTCGATGGTCCGATTGTTGATCTTCTCGACGTGGCGTCTCGCGATCTTCGACCGGCTCCGTACTTCCCGCGACCCGGTACTCGCCGCCGTCGCACAGAAGGGCGTGAAAGAACTGACCTATCACCGCGACTACACGGCACGGTGGACGGTCGCCTTGGGCTGCGGCACAGATGAATCCATGCGCCGCGCCAGCGACGCACTGGAACGGGTGTGGCCGTACGTCGACGAGCTGTTCATCCCCACCGACGCAGAGATCACGCTGTCGAAAGTCGCGGTCGGCGTCGATCCCCGCGACGTGCGCGCGGAGTTCGACGCAGTGCTCGCACAAGTTCTGCACGCCGCCGAACTGGCGGCTCCGACCGGCCGCAGCGTCGGCACCATCGGCGGACGGGCTGGCCGGCACGGCATCCACACCGAGGCGATGGGCCCGCTGCTGGCCGAGATGCAAAGCGTCGCTCGCGCTCATCCGGAGGGACTCTGGTGATCACGATGGAATTCGGCGCCCGCGATATCGCGGCATCGGTCATGGACCCGGAGATGCCGCCGCTGACACTCGATGATCTCGGTGTGCTGCGCGAGGTCACGGTGTCCGTGGATGGAAGTGTGCTCGTCACCATCACCCCGACGTACTCGGGTTGCCCCGCGATGGCCACGATGCGCGACGACATCGAGCACAAGCTCCTCGAGCACGGTTACGACCGTGTGGAGATCAGCACGCGCCTGACGCCGGCATGGAGTTCCGACTGGATCTCTGCCGAGGGCCGCCGAAAGCTCAGCGAGGCAGGGTATTCGGTGCCCGGCCCGGCGCCGAAACGCACCGCAGGACCGGTTCCGCTGACACTGACGGCCAAGCCACGCGTCATCGACTGCCCCCAGTGCGGATCGTCGAACACCGTCCTGACATCCGAGTTCGGCGCCACGCTGTGCAAAGCCCAGTACCGCTGCTCGGACTGCCTGGAACCGTTCGATCACGTGAAGGAAATCTGATCATGACCGTTACGGCAGCACCAGTGACCACTACCTCACGAAACAAAGCGTTCCACACGCTGACCGTCGCCGACGTCGAATCACTCTGCGACGACGCCGTCGCCGTCCGCTTCGATATTCCCGACCATCTGGCCGACGAGTTCGACTTCCGGCCGGGCCAGTCGCTGATGCTGCGCCGCACGGTCTGCGGCGTCGAGCATCGTCGTTCCTATTCGATCTGCGCGCCGGTAGGTTCGCCGCCACGGGTCGGCGTCCGCGAGGTGACCAACGGCCTGTTCTCGTCCTGGCTGGTCCATCAAGTCAAGGCGGGCGACGAGATCGACGTTCAAGGCCCGACCGGAACGTTCGCCGCCGACCCGTCCAAGGGCGGCAGGCACGTCCTGATCGCGGCCGGGTCCGGCATAACCCCGATGCTATCGATCGCTGGCTCCATGCTCGCCAATCCCGACGCGGAAGTGATTCTGCTGTATGGCAACAGGCGTACTCGGTCAGTGATGTTCGCCGAGGAGATCGCAGACCTCAAGGACCAGTTCGGTGCGCGCCTCGACGTCATCCACGTACTGTCTCGTGAACCGCGTGAAGTGGAGCTGTTCAGCGGCAGACTGGACGCGCAGCGCCTGCGCGAGATCCTCGGCACTGTCGTGCCTACCGACGACATCGACGACTTCTGGCTGTGCGGCCCATACGGCATGGTCACCGACGCGCAGGAGGTGCTCGCCGCGCTCGGCGTCGACAAGAGCAAGATCCACCACGAACTGTTCTACGTCGACGATGTCCCACCGCCCCTGGAGAAGCATCGCGAGCCGGGCGTCACCGGCCCCAGCAGCGAGGTCACCATCGTTCTCGACGGCCGATCAGTGACCGGGACGCTCCCCCGGGACGAGTCGGTACTCGATTCGGGTGCGCAATTGCGGTCGGATCTTCCGTTCGCGTGCAAAGGCGGCGTCTGCGGCACCTGCCGCGCCAAGGTAACCCGCGGCGACGTCGACCTGCGCCGAAATTACGCACTCGAAGAGTCCGAAGTCGCCGCCGGCTTCGTGCTCACCTGCCAGACCTTCCCCCTCAGCGACACCCTGACCGTCGATTTCGACGCCTGAACCTGGAGCTCCGCGATGACCGGCGTCCTGCCCACCCCCACCAATACCCCCGATTCGGATATCGAATTCGCTACGCGCGACCGTATTTCGACGCTTCAGCTCGAACGACTGCGGTGGTCGCTCGCGCACGCATACGAAAACGTGCCGCACTATCGGAGGGCGTTCGACGACGCCGGAGTCCATCCGAGTGATCTGAAGGATCTCCGTGATCTGGCGAAGTTCCCGTTCACGACCAAGAAAGAACTGCGCGAGAACTACCCGTTCGGGATGTTCGCGGTACCGCAGAGTCAGGTTGCCCGCATCCACGCGTCATCCGGCACCACCGGTTGGCCGACCGTGGTGGGCTACACCGCTAACGACATCAGCAACTGGGCCGACCTCGTCGCGCGCAGCCTCCGCGCAGGCGGCGTCAAGCCGACCGACAAGGTGCACGTCGCCTACGGCTACGGCCTGTTCACCGGCGGACTCGGCGCGCACTACGGCGCGGAACGATTGGGCTGCACCGTCATTCCGATGTCCGGTGGCATGACCGATCGCCAGATCCAGCTCATCACGGACTTCGAACCGGATGCCATCCTCGTCACTCCGTCCTACATGCTCACAATCGTCGACGCGATGATCACGAAGGGCATCGACCCCGCCGGCACATCGCTGCGCACCGGTGTGTTCGGGGCCGAGCCGTGGACCGAGGAGATGCGCACCGAAATCGAGCAGACACTCGATATGAACGCCGTCGACATCTACGGCCTCTCCGAGGTGATGGGTCCGGGCGTCGCGATGGAATGCGTCGAAACCAAGGACGGCCTGCACATCTGGGAAGACCATTTCTATCCAGAGGTCATCGATCCGGTGACCGGCGAAGTTCTCCCGGACGGCGCGGAGGGGGAATTGGTGTTCACCTCGTTGTCGAAGGAAGCGATGCCGATCGTCCGCTACCGCACCCGTGACCTGACACGCCTGCTCCCCGGAACGGCCCGCACGATGCGTCGGATGCAGAAGGTCACCGGACGCACCGACGACATGATCATCCTGCGCGGCGTCAATCTCTTCCCCACCCACATCGAAGAACTGATACTGGCGGTCCCCGCGCTGGCTCCGCAATTCCAGTGTGTGCTCGAACGCGCCGGCCGCATGGACACCCTCACCGTCATGGTCGAGGCACGACCCGGAGTTCTCAGCGACCAGCATTCGGCCGCGTCGGGCACCCTGCAGAAGCTGATCAAGAACCGCATCGGAGTCACCGTTACCGTCGACGTCGTGGCGCCGGCCGCGCTCGAGCGTTCGCTCGGTAAAGCTCGCAGGCTGATCGATAACCGCCCCGAAGCATGAGGTGTGTTCACCAGGATCGATGACCATGACGTTTCCAGTTGATGACCGGGATCCCAGGCCGACCTCTGCTGCCGTTATGCGGTGATCAACCGCGGATACGCACTCTGCATGGACAAGAATCGGATTTCGAGATCCTGCTCGAGGTAGTCCATCCGACGTTCCCAGAAATCGCGCATATGCGGGAGCTCGAGGTGTCGGTCGAGGTCCTCCTTCGATCGCCACACCTCGTAGAAGACGAAGGTGGACGGATCGTCGACATCCTCGTGGAAGTGATACTGGAGAGCACCGTCCTCCTCCCGGGTGGGCGCAACGAACGACAACAGCAGCTCTTTGAGCTCTGCTACACGATCTCCGCGGCCGGACCCTGCGCGACGCGCCAGGCTCGAAGAGATCCGCGACAACTTCGAAGCCCGCATCATCGAGGCGAAACGTGAGGGCCGGCTCGGCGAAGTCGAGGGTCTGTCTCCGGAAGGGCCTCTGTCCCATGAGAATTGAGTTCAGAGAAGCCTCAGTAGCTCAACTGAGCATTGCGCCGCCGTCCAGGGTGAGCACGGTTCCGGTGGCGTGCGGCTGGGTCAGGAAGAACAGGTATGCCTGGGCGATGTCGTCGACCTCGCCGATGCGGCGCAGCGGGGTGTTCGCGGCGGTGTCGCGATAGAACTGGTCGCGGATATCGTCGGGGAAGGTCCACAGCGGCGACCGGACCACACCGGGCTGGACGGCGTTCACCCGAATGGGAGCGAGTTCGACTGCGAGGGCTCGGGTCAGCGCTTCGATCGCGCCGCAGAGGCTGGACGCCACTATCGAACCGGGGACCGGGCGCGGACCCGCCGTGCCGGTTGTCAGGGTGATCGAACCGTCCGGTCGCAGCCTGGACGCCGCGGCCTGAACCGCGGTCAGGACACTGAAGTAGCGGAGTTCGAAGAACTTTCGGGCTGCGGCCACGTCGAGATCGGCCAGCGGGGACAACAGCAACTCCGCACCAGCGGTATACACCAGGTGATCGAGCGCGCCGAGCTCACCGAACAGATCACCTACCCCCTCGCCGTCTGTGAGGTCGGCGACCAGGCCGGTGCTACCACTAGGCAATGCGGCCAGCGCGCGGTCGACATTGGCGCGGCGGCTGGAGACGACGGTGACTTTCGCACCCCGATCGGTTACAGCGGAGGCGACCGCGAACCCGATACCGGAGGTGCCGCCGAGCACGACGACGTGTTGACCTGCGAGGGACATGGGCTGATCCTTTCCGTTCGAAACTGGTCCCTCTACCTTGGCCTCGGCGATCAGCCGGGTCCAAGACCTATCTTCATCGCTGTAATACCCTGAAGGCATTATGGCCGACGTTGATCTCCGGAAGCTGCGCTATTTCCTGGCGGTGGCCGAACAGCTGCACTTCGGCCGCGCGGCCGAACAGCTGTACATCGCCCAGCCGGTGCTGTCCCGGCAGATCCGGGCGCTGGAAGACGAACTGGGCGTGCAGCTTTTCGTCCGGGATCGGCGCTCGACTGTTCTCACCCCCGCTGGAGAACAGTTGCTGGCCGACGCCGGCCCGTTGCTGGCCGGCGCACAGGCATTGCGCCGCAGGGTGCTACGCGCGGCCCGCGGAGCCGACACCCTCACTGTCGGCTTCATGCCCGGTCTCATCGTGACCGCCCCGGTGCAGGCCATGGCCAACCGTCATCCCGAACTCACCCTCGAACTGGTCCGCACCACCTGGGACGACCAGACCACCGCGATCCATGACGGCCGGGTGGACGTCAGCTTCGTCCGTCTCCCGATCGACGCGCAGGGCCTGTCCGTGCGACCGCTGTGCACCGAACCGCGCGTCGTGGTGGTCTCCGCCGAGCACCGGCTTGCCGGCAAACAAACCATTGACGTCGCCGACCTCGCCGACGAACATCTGTTGCAGGACCCCGAGCTGGTGTCCGAATGGCGCGACGTCGCCACCGAGCTTCGGATCGGGCGACCGGACGTGCCCGTCTTCCACAGCGTCGAGGAGAAGCTGGAACACGTCGCCGCGGGCCGCGGCATCATCTTCGTGCCACTGTCGGTCATGGCCTTCTACACACGTCCCGACATCGCCTACCTCAAGGTGCCCGATATCGCACCCAACCAAGTGAGCCTGGCCTGGGGCGCCGACCGGCACAGCCCGCTGATCGAGGAGTTCGCCGACCTCGCCGCCGACCTCGCACCACCCGTTGCGCGTGCGGGGCGCTGACACCGGACCTCGTCGAGTTCGCCGGTGCCCAGCAATCAGCCCACATCGGCGGTGGCTTTGCGCCGGCGGGCTCCGGCCGATCACGCAGTCGTCAGTAGGCCGCGCAGGTCCTGGCGCGACGAGGTAGAACACCGTGTCAGTGGTCGTGACAGGGGCGTGACAGGTGGGTGTCAGGCCGGATGCCGATGGTGGTCACATGCGAAATTCAGCGATTGCGGTTTCCGGGCTGCGGAAGACATACGGGGACAAGGTTGTGCTCGACGGCATCGATCTAGATGTTCGTGCGGGCACGGTCTTTTCCCTGCTCGGCCCGAATGGGGCGGGTAAGACGACGACGGTGAACGTGCTGAGCACGTTGATGAAGGCCGACGGCGGGTCGGTACGCGTTGCCGACCATGACGTCGCGACCGAGGCCAAGGCGGTGCGCGCGGCGATCGGGGTCACCGGTCAGTTCGCGGCGGTGGACGAGTTGCTGACGGGGCAGGAGAACCTGCAGCTGATGGTGGACCTCAACGGGGTCTCCGCCAAAGACGGCAAGCGGATCGTCACAGAGCTGCTGGAACGCTTCGATCTGGTGGAGGCTGCGCGCAAGCCCGCGTCGACCTACTCCGGCGGTATGCGCCGCAAGCTCGACCTGGCGATGACGCTCGTCGGCAACCCGAAGATCATCTTCCTGGACGAGCCGACGACGGGATTGGACCCGCGCAGCCGTCGCACGATGTGGTCGATCATCCGTGACCTGGTGGCCGAGGGCGTGACCATCTTCCTCACCACCCAGTACCTCGAGGAAGCCGATCAGCTCGCCGACTGGATCGCGGTGCTCGACCAGGGCCGCCTGGTCGCCCAGGGCACTCCCGACGACCTCAAGCGCCAGATCCCCGGGACGCACGTCCGGCTCCGGTTCACCAACGTCGCCCTACTCGACGCGGCCGAGCGTCTGTTCCCCGACGCCACGCGGGACGAGGAGGCACTGACCCTGCGGGTGCCCAGCGATGGCGGGACGACATCGCTGCGGGCTCTGCTGGACAGGCTCGACGAGTACTCACTCAGCGCCGAAGAGTTCTCCGTGCACACACCCGACCTCGACGACGTTTTCCTCACCCTGACGGGCAACACCACGGAGGTAATCGCATAATGAGCACCAAATCCCCCTCGATTGTCATGTTGCGCCGCAACTTCAAACACATCGCCCGGAACCCGACCTCGGTGTTCAACGCGGTCCTGATGCCGATCATCATCATGTTGATGTTCGTGTACATGTTCGGAGACGCCTTCAACGTCGGTGTCGACTACATCGACTACGCCACGCCGGGACTGACCCTGTTGGCCGTCTGCTACGGGCTGGGGGCCACCGCGACCTCGGTGAACTCCGATATGACGAAGGGCATCATCAACCGGTTCAAGGTCATGGACGTCTCCCGTGGTGCGGTGCTGACCGGTCACGTCGTCGCCAGTGTGCTGACCAACATCGTCGCCATTGCGGCCCTCATCGGAGTGGCCTTCCTGCTGGGATTCAGCCCGTCCGCGCGTTTCCTCGACTGGCTCGGCGTGGCCGGCATCGTCGTGCTGCTCGGTTTCGCGGCCGGCTGGCTCACGGTCGCCTTGGGGTTGGCGGCGAAGTCTCCGGAAACGGCGGGTCTGGCGTCCGTGCCGCTGGTCATGCTGCCGTTCTTCAGCAGCGCGATCGTACCGGCGGAGAAGATGGGACCGGGCCTGCGGCAGTTCGCAGAATACCAGCCCTTCACGCCGATCATCGAAACCATCCGCGGGTTCCTCAACGGCGCACCGGAAACCGGCGACGCGATCGCCGCCATCGCCTGGTGCGTCGGGATCGCTGTCGTCGGGTACCTGTGGGCGCGTTCCACTTTCATGAAGCGAGCGTGACCGCGACCAACTCGCGCAAGCTCGCCTGCGCCCCCTCCTCCGTCGCCTCGGTGAACCTCGTGTCACCGAGGCGACTGCGCGTGGCCTGCTCGATCCGGGCCACATCCGGTTGAGAACGATCCGCCAGACCGCGCACGCCAGCGCTCGCCGCGAGCAGCCGCACGGCCTGCTCGTACTGATGGTCACGCAGCGCCAGATCCGCGATACCGACGAGCACCCGCGCGATCAGCGGTGCATGCCCCGCCTCCGACGCCGCCTGGAAGGCCGCGATGCGGTGTGCACGGGCCTCGTCGAGATCCTCGGCAAGGTAGGCGAGCAGGTCTTGTATCACCGCGCGGACGATTGCCCGCTCGGCGTCGTCGCCCAGCATGGTTGTCGTGACGTCGAGTTGCCGGTGTGCCTGCTCGGCGTCGCCGCTCCAGCGCGCGAGCTCCGCCTTCGTCAGCGCCAGTTCGGCCAGCGCATTCGGCCAGGCGACTCGTTCCGCGAACCGCTGCGCCTCGGCCATGGCAGCCGCGCTCGACTCCTCATCGCCCAGCAGCCAGTACAACTGGGCCTGCCGCGACCGCATCGACACGACATCCTCGATGGCACCGACTTCCAGGACGACCGCGATCGCCTGTTCGTAGTGCTCGCACGCACCGGCGAACTCGCCGCGCATGGCGATACGATTCGCCAGCTCGGTCAGGGCGAACGAAATCCCCCACCGGTCGCCGATCGCGCGAAACTCGGTGAGCGCCGTCTCGAGATATGTGTCCGCATCACGGCCGCCGTGGCCGAGCTGGATCCGCATCTTGCCGAGCTGCAGCCGGGCCAGGGCGCGTACCCAGGGGCTCTCGTCGACCAGCAGTGCTTCCCATGCGGGCAGGAACGCGTCCGGCGCTTGCAACATACGTTCCAGTGCGGCGAGGAACCTCGGCGCCGGGTGACGGCTCTGAACACGCTGGCTGATTTCGTAAGCCTTGTGGATCCACTCCGCCGCGAAGTACTCGTCAGCCTGCGGCCCGGAGGACACGAACTGTACGACAAGCGCGTACACCACGGCCCGGATCTCGTCGGCCACTGCACCGGGCAGGGTAACGGCCGCCATCATCAGCTCGTTGCCCTCCGTCTTGTGCCCGCCGAGCCACCAGTACCAGCCTGCGGCACCGGCGAGCCGCATCGCCCCATCTGCCTCGCCTGCCACGATCGCGCCGCGCATCGCGGCGGCGATGTTGTCGTGCTCGCCCTCGAGCGTGGCAAGCCATTCCAGTTGCTCGGCGAGGCGAAGATGCGGCTCCGCGATTTCGGCGAGTTCGGTGAAATACGAGAGATGCGCACGGCGCGTCAGATCCGATTCCCCCGCCTCCGCGAGCCGCTGCTCGGCGTACTCCTTGATCGTGCCGAGCATCCGGTAGCGCGGCGCCCGGTCGCCCACGGTGAGCACCAGCGATTTCTCGGTCAGCGCGGTCAGCAACTCGAGCACCTCCTCCGCCTCGACCGCCGCGTTCTTCTCGTCACCCTGCCCGGTGCTCTTCCCGCCCCCCTGCTCTTCGGGTCCGCCTCCCGTGCCCGCGCAGACCCGCTCGGCTGCTTCCAGGCTCGCCCCGCCCGCGAACACCGAGAGCCTGCGCAGGACCACCCGTTCGGCGTCGGTGAGCAGCTCCCAGCTCCAGTCGACCACCGCGCGCAGTGTCCGGTGCCGGGGCAGCGCGGCACGGCTACCGCCGGTCAGTAGGCGGAACCGGTCGTCGAGCCGGTGGGCGAGCTGATCGAGGGACATGGTGCGCAACCTGGCCGCGGCGAGTTCGATTGCCAGTGGCATCCCGTCCAGTGCCCGGCAGACGCGCGCCAAAGTCGCCAATGTGTGGGCGTCGGACACGAGGTCATTGCGCACCGCGCCGGCTCGGTCCTGCAGCAGCCGGATGGCCGGAGCGGACGCGATCTCGCCGGGGTCGGCGTCTTCCGCGGGTAGAACCAGCGGCAAGACCGGCCATAGTGCCTCACCGGTGATGCCCAGGGGTTCCCTGCTCGTCGCGAGGATCCGCAGCTGCCGGCACTCGCCGAGCACTCGATGGGCGAATGTCGCCGCGGACTCGATCACGTGCTCGCAGTTGTCCAGAATCAGCAACATCGACCGCTCGCGGACCGCGGCAATGACCCGATCCGTCGGCTCCGCGTCCGGCGCCTCGCCGAGCAGCGCATCCCGCAGTTTGAGCGCGGCGAGCGTCGCTTGCGCGATGTTGTTACCGCCCCCCTGCTCTGCGCTTTTCCCTCCGCCCTGCCCTTCGGGCCCACCCCCCGTAGGCCCGCCCCCCTTGTCACCGTCGGCGCCGATGGCCGCGAGTTCGACCACCCAGACTCCGTCCGGCAGGTCGCCGAGCAGCGTACGCGCGGTTTCCGTGGAAAGTCTGGTCTTCCCCGAGCCGCCCGGCCCGATCAGGGTGGTGAGCCGATGTTCGGCGATGAGTTCGCGGACCGCGGCGACATCAGCGTCCTTGCCGACGTAGCTGGCCAGCTCGGCACGCAAGTTGGTCTTCCGGTTCTCCTCCCGCCGTCCCAACTCGCCCCGCAGCAGCGCGACGTGCAATGCCGACAGCTCCGGTGCGGGGTCGACGCCCAGCTCGTCGGCCAGGGTTTCTCTCGTGCGCTCGTACACGAGCAGCGCCTCGGTGTCGCGGCCGGTCGCGACGAGGGCCCGCATCAGCGCGGCGACAAGCCGTTCTCGCACCGGATGCGCGGCCACCAAGTCGGTTAGTTCCGTGACCAGCTCCACACCGTGGCCGAGGCTGATCTCCGCATCGAACCGATCCTCCATGGCAGTCAGGCGTAGCCCCTCGAGCCGGGTGACCGCCGCGTCGAACGCCGCACTATCCTGCAGACCGACGTCCTGCATGGCCGCACCGCGCCACAATGCGAGGGCCTCGCGCAGCCGCCCTACCCCCGGTGGATCCTCGTCATCGCGGGCCTGGGCGACGAGGCGTTCGAACCGCACGGCGTCGACGGCATCGGGTTCCACCCGCAACCGGTAGCCGTCCGTCTGCCCCTCGATCAACCCTTCCGGCAGCGCCTTGCGCAACCGGGAAACCAAGCGGTGCAAGGCATTCGCCGCGTCGGAGGGTGGGCGCTCACCCCAGATCCAATCGATGAGCGCCGCCTTCGGGACCGCGTGACCTGGTTCGAGTGCGAGGGCGATCAACAGCCCGCGCAGCCGCGCGCCCGGCACGTCGGCGAAAACGCCGTCGTCCGTGCGAATTTCGAATGGTCCAAGTATCCCGATCTGCACCTGGCTGATCTTGCCATGGGCGATTGGCAGGAATCCGAGTGCTGACGCGGCGCAGAAAGTTGGGGGCGCCGTCGAGCTTCGCCGTATCCCTGGACGGTTCAGGCGGCGGCACGGTCGGTGTCAGAGCCGTGTCAGTCGCATGACAGGTCCGCCAGCGACCGTGGTCACAACAACCGCCTCGAAAGGAAACCCGATGAGTCAAACGGTCCCCATCCCGCACGGTCTCCCCGTGGAGCGCAATGCGGGCCCCTTCGACCCGCCCCGCGAGATCACCCGGCTGCGCGCGGCTCGTCCGGTCAGTCCCATGGTCTTCCCCGACGGTCACGAGGGCTGGCTCGTCACCGGCTACGACGCGGTCCGCCAGCTCATGGCCGACACCCGGTTCAGCTCCCGCCAGGACATCGGCGTTCTCCACGTGCTGGAGGAGATCCCCGACATGCCCGCCGTTACCGAACCGTCCCCGCAGGTGCCGGGCTTGTTCATCGCCATGGACCCGCCGGACCACACTCGGCTGCGGCGCATGCTCAGCGGCACCTTCACCGTCAAACGCATGAAGCAGCTCGAAGAGCACATCATCGACATCGCCGAGCGGCAACTGGACGAGATGGCGCGCCTGACCCCGCCGGTCGACCTGGTCAAGGAGTTCGCGCTGCCGCTGCCCTCGCTGGTGATCTGCGAAATGCTGGGTGTCCCCTACGCGGACCGGGAGACCTTCCAGGTCAACTCCGCCAAGTTCCTGGTCAAGGACCAGCCGCTCGAGGAGAAGATGGCCGCGTACGGCGCAATGACCATGTACCTCGCCGATCTGGTCACGCGCAAACGCGCCGAACCCGGCGACGACATACTGTCCGACCTGGCCCGCCATGACGACCTCACCATCGAGGAGCTGACCGGCATGGCCTTCCTGCTGCTGCTCGCGGGCCACGAGACCACCGCCAACATGCTGGCACTGGGTACCTTCGCGCTCCTGGAGCACCCCGAGCAGCTCGCCGAACTGCGTGCCGACCCGGATCTGCTGCCCGATGCCGTCGAGGAACTCCTGCGCTACCTGTCCGTTGCCGATATCTTCTATCGCTACGCCACGGAGGACATCGAACTCGGCGGTGAGTTGATCGGCAAGGGATCGACCGTCGTTGTCTCACTGCTGGCCGCCAACCACGACCCCCAGCGCTTCGACAACCCCGACAACTTGGACATCCGCCGCGAGGGCCGCGGTCGCCTGGCCTTCGGCCACGGCATCCACACATGTCTCGGCCAGCAACTGGCCCGCATCGAGATGCGCGCCGGTTTCCAGGGACTGCTGCGTCGCTTCCCGACCCTCGAGCTCGCCATCCCCGCAGGCGAGGTGAGACTCAGGACCGACATGAATATCTACGGCGTCCACGAACTGCCGGTCACCTGGATGGAAACGGCCCGGTAGAACTGTCGGCCGAGCGCGTCACCTGTGTGGGAACGCGCCTTCGGGGCTTCTACATATTCGATCTATCCGTTGGTCACGAAGGAGATAACGAGGTGCGAATCTCTGCGGATCGGGAGCGCTGTATCGGCGCGGGCATGTGCGCCCTTATCGCGCCGGAGGTCTTCGATCAGGACGAGGACGACGGCAGGGTGCGGTTGCTCGACCCAAGACCGGAGCGCAGTCACTCAGCAGTGCGGGAGGCCGTGGACGCTTGCCCGTCCGGGGTACTCGAAATCGACGAGTCCCGGGAATAGAGGCCAATCGACTCGGGCCGCCGGTTGCAACTCGCCGGCGGCAACGTCGCCACAATACGTCCGTGATCAACGAACGCCGACGTCGGCTGAGGCGAATCGACGTTCTATAGCGTATCGGCACCTGACACCAGCGAGATGTTGTTCGGCGAGGTTGGGCCATCGTGGCCCGTGCGTGGCGTTTAGCGAAATATACTGTGCCGGAAGGCCTCTAAGGGTTGCGCTGCGGCATGGCGGTGATCGTCGGTCGGTGCGCTATGTCTTCGAGGCTCGGAAGTGCCTGTTGATGAAGGGCGTTCGCTGAGATGGGATATCGCCTCGGCTGAGCTTGTGGGCACCGCGTGTCCTCGTTGTTCGGCATTCGGTCGGGTCGATCGTTACGGAAACAGGTAGGGGTCGGCGGGTGGATGTTGTTGGTGATGGACCGGTGCTCGTTGTCGGGCCGTGGTATGTGGACCTCATCTTTTGTGAGCTGGCGCGGCCAGTCCGGCCGGGGACGGAAGTATTTGCCGAGGAGTTCGATGTGGTGGCTGGTGGGGCGTTCACGTTGGCGATGGCCCTGCATCGACTCGGGCACGAGGTGGTCTGGGTGACCGATTTCGGTACGGACCTCTTCAGTCGGCATGTGCTGGCGCGGGCGCGGGCCGAGGGCCTTGACGAAACCGGGTTCGCACACCATTCGGTGCCGGTGCGCAATGTCACTGCGGTGCTGTCGGATTCGACCGACCGGGCCATGGTCAGCTTCCGGGACCGGCTCGCCGCGCCGTCGCTGACAACCGTGCTCGAGCGGAATCGACCGCGCATGCTGCTGTTGCCGATATTGCGATACGACGCCGATACCGCCGCTGGGCTGGATATCGCCTGCGAACTCGGTGTCGAGGTCTTCATGGACTGCCAAGATGTCGCGGGCACACTGGACGATCCCGCGCTGCGGGAGGTCCTCGGCCGGGTTGATATATTCGCGCCGAATGTGGATGAGGCACTGCGGCTGACGGGTGCGAGCACGCTCGACGAGGCGCTGGAATTGTTGAGCGCCGTCGTTGACACGGTAATCGTCAAGCGGGGCGGTGCGGGAGCTACCGCGGTGCGCCGAGGTCGTCGCGTCGACGTCGGCGCGGTCGCGGTGACGGCCGTTGATACCACCGGCGCCGGTGACTGTTTCAACGCCGGATTCGTACATGCCACGTTGCGGGGACAGCCGCTCGGGGAGTGTCTATCGACGGCGGTCGCGTGCGGGGCTGCGGCAGTCACCGGTCTCGGTTCGGCGGGCGCACCCGACCTGACGGAGTTGGCGCGGTGGCTTGCCGAGGTGCCACGCCCGGGTACATCGAGATGACGGCCGCCGTGCAGACCTGCGCGCTGGTGATCGGTTATCACCGTCCGCCGATCAGCTGGAGTCGCACGCATGGCTGGCGGAAACCATTGAGCCCCAACGGCATTCTGCCGACGTTGAGTCGACTGTTCACTGTGGAGAAGCTGCCCGCGGTGTGGGTGACCGGTGCGATCACCGACGGTGCGGACCGGGCCCCCTTCGACGGGCACCGCTCCGGGATCCCGCTGTCGTTCGTGCCCCTGTCCCAGCACCTATGGACCGCATACGTTCAGCAGGTCTGCAAGGACGCGCTGTGGCCGGTGCTGATGTCGCAGCCGCAGCGGATGCGGTTCGACCCCACCGCGTGGGCGTACTACCGCACCGTCAACGAACGCTTTGCCGAACGCATCGATGCGACGGCCAGCCGCGGCGCCACCGTCTGGCTGCACGATTACAACCTCTGGCTCGTCGCGGGCACGCTCCGGGCCGCGCGCCCGGACCTGAAACTGGGGCTGTTCCACCACACTCCGTTTCCGCCGTCCGCCATGCTGTCGGCCCTGCCCGTTGCCGATGAGATACGCGCCGCGCTGGCCTGCTTGGACTGGGTCGGGTTTCACACCCGCACATTTGCCGAACGCTTCCGCCATGCGCTAGCGGGGGTAGCGCGGTTGCCGCGCATCGGTGTTCATCCATTGGGCATCGATCGCATCGCCGTCGCATCGCTGGCCCGATCTCGCGCGCCCTTCGTGCGGCAACTCCCGGGACCGCTCGTGCTCTCGGTGGAACGACTCGACTACGTCAAGGCGCCGCTGGAGAAGGTCGCGGCGATCGAAACGCTGTTGGCCCGCCGCCCGGATCTGCACGGCCACTTGCGGTTCCGGCTTGTCTGCCCGCCACCGGAGCCCGGTATCACCGTCTACGACGCCACCAAATCCGCACTCGAGCAACGGATCTCGGAGGTCAACCGAACCTACGGTACGGCGGGCTGGCAACCCATCGAATACCTACCGCAATCATTGTCCTTCACCCAGGTGATCGACGAGTATCTCGCCGCCGATGTGCTGTGGGTGACCTCGCTGCAGGACGGAATGAATCTGACCGCCAAGGAATTCGTCGCCGCGCAGATCGCCGCCGGCCGCTCCGGGGTGCTGGTGCTCTCGGCCAACGCGGGAGCCGCCGAAGAACTCGGCTCCGCCGCTTTGCTCACCGATCCGCACTCGCACGAAGACCTCGTCGACAAACTCGCGCAATCACTGGCCTTGCCGTACGACCAACGGACAGCACGTCTTCAGCATCTCTCCGACCTACTCGGCCACGACCCGCCCGCATACTGGGCGGCACGCATCATCGCCGATATCCACGACCACTAACCACCCTCTTGTATCACCGTCACCATGCCGACCACCATGTTCGCCGTGGCGTCCCATACTGGGGCGCCGCTGAAGCGGGGGCCTCGCCTGTCGGCGGACGAGCCCACGCAGCTCCTCGACATCGATCAATTCCCGGTCCAGCGAACGCAGCTCGTCCTCACGCTCTGCGTCCACCGCGATAGTCAGATTCATACGTTCCTCGACATTCGATAGCCGACGGTGCTACCGATCATCATCCCTTGGTCCCGGTCGCGACGGGAGTGTTCTCCGGTGACCCGGGCGTATGCCGCAGTCCGGTTGCCCGGCAACAGCGCGGTTGGGTGCGTTTCCAACAATTGAATCCGACGTCACTTTCAACTAACCTCTGAGCCATCCGGCAGCCGGCTCCGCGCCATCGCGGTTGCCCCGGTCAACGCGCATGAACATGGAGGTTTCTGGTCGTGAAGAGCCGAGAGGTACATCTGGTGGCCCGGCCCACCGGCGAACCCACACCATCTGATTTCCGCATAGTGACCACGGATGTCCCCGACCCCGACGGCGATCTGGCCACCCGCGCCGTCACCGGAGCCGGGGCGGCGTCGGCTCCCCTCGACGTGGCCGATCGGGTGCTGGAGGCGATCGAGACCGAACGTTTCCTGGTGCTCCCGCACGAGGAGGTCCGAGAATTCTTGCACCGCAAGGTTTCCGATCATGACCGATGGATCGCGGGCATGCAGCGCTTCCGGAAGTCGCTGTCATGAGCGCGCGCACTGCCGTGCTGTTCGACTTCGGCGGAGTGCTCACCACCGCCGTGCTCGCCGCCTTCGCCGAGTTCGGCGCGGAGCTGGGCGATCCGCGGCTACCGCTACGACTGCTCGCCCGCGATCCGGAAAGCAGTGCGCTGCTGGTGGATCACGAAGAGGGGCGCATCGGTCAGCGCGAATTCGAGGCCGGCTTCGCTCGGCGGTTGCGCGCACACGGCATCGAAATCGACGATGCGGGCCTTATCGATCGCATCCAGTCCCGGCTGCATCCCGACCCTGAGATGATCCGACTGGTCGCGGATGTCCGCACGGCGGGCTATCGCGTCGGTCTGCTGTCGAATTCGCTCGGCGACGACTGCTACGCGGGCTTCGACCTGCCCGCCATGTTCGACGCGGTGACCATCTCCGCGGACATCGGTATCCGCAAACCGTCCCGCCGGGCTTATCTCATCGGCTGCGAACGGCTCGGTGTCGGACCCGAGCAGACCATCATGGTCGACGACCTCGAGCAGAACATCACCGCCGCCGAACTGCTCGGACTCGGCGGCATCGTGCACCGCGACGCCGCATCGACGGCCGCCCGGTTGTGGCCCGCGCTGCGGCCGGCGCAACAAAACCCCAACTGATCCACCCACCTTGCGGATGCCACCAATATCCAGCTGCGCATGGCACGCGACGGCGACCACTACGTACTCAACGGCCGGAAGTGGTTCGCCTCCAACGCTTTACACAAGAACTGCAAGGTGCTCATCGTCATGGGCAAGACCGATCCGGACGCACCCAAGCATCGGCAGCAGTCGATGATGGTCGTGCCCATCGACGCACCCGGCGTCACGGTCATGCGCAATCTGCCGGTCTTCGGCCACGCCGACCGTGCATGTACGCGCACCTGCGCACATTGCGTCTGGCCGACGGACCGGACGAAGTACACAAACGCGCCATCGCGCGCGCTGAACTCGGTAAGTTCAGGGCCACCGCCGGCGTCGGGGCCTAGGACGACCAGGAACGAATGCGGACAAGGTCACATAAATGCTCGCTCAGTGCGCTTCTTTCAGCTGAAGAGCGTTGAACCACAACTGATTCAGCGTTTTCACCAGCTTTTCGAAGGGGACCTTCCGCCCCTCGACGAATACGAAGTACGCCATGCGGCTCACCATGCTCGACAATGCCAGCGACGTGACTTCGGCATCCAACTCGGTGTCCACCAGGCCACGATCCTGCAGACTCCGGATCATCTCGGCATTGCGCTCGACGAATGCCAAGGCGCGCTCGAAGCGCAGCACCCGGAACTTCTCGTCGATCTTCGACACCTGCTCGAGCACGGCCATCAGCCGCGCATTGCGCCGATACGAGAGCAGATACTCACGATTGGCGGCGGCGATCAACTCGCGCGGGTCGTCGATGCCGACCCGCTCCCGGATGTGCGGGTGCAACATTTCCTCGCGCACCTGCTCGACGACCGCGGCGAAGACCTCTTCCTTGCTGTCGAAGTAGGTGTAGAACGATCCGGAGGCGACCCCGGCCGCCTTGGAGATATCGCTGATCCTGGCATCGAGGAAGCCGTCGCGTTCGAACACTTCACGCGCCGCGATTACCAGCGCGGACCTGGTGCGCATGCCACGCTTACTCCGTGGGGGCACCCGACCGGGCTGGTTCTCGGTCGCTTCCTGGGTGTTCACTGCCTCACTCGCTGTCGTCCGGCTCGCTGATGTGGTGGATCGTAACAGCGCACGCCGCTCCCGCGACCCCGCGATGCCGCGCCGGCGCCGGCGCCAACCGGGATCGGCGCAACATCCCTTGAATGTGACGCCAAATTCAATTAATGTTCCGATCCACTGACGTGGCCCGGGTCACATCGGTGCTAGCCCACTCATGAATCTGGAGCATGCCATGTCTGCGAATCCGGCTCCCCCGACCGCATCGGATCAGCCGACCAATGTCGCCGACCGCTGCTGGCAGCACGCCACCGAACGCCCCGATGCCATCGCGCTGCGCACCGCGGACGCACACCTGCGCTACGGCGAATTGGCCCGGCGCAGTGCGGCCTACGGCGGCCTGCTGCGCGAATCCGGTATCGCCACGGGCGACCGGGTGCTGCTGGTGGCACCCACCGTCGGTGAATTCGTCATCGCATATCTGGGCGCACAGCTCATCGGCGCCGTCGCCATCACCATGAACACCATGGCTACTGCGCCCGAAATCGGTTATGTGCTGGATGATTCCGGCGCACGGATCGTCATCGCATGGCACAGCGCGCAGGAGGTCGCACAGGAGGCGGCCGCCGAACGGAATCTGCCATTGCTCGTGCTCGCGCCGGGCGCGCACGCCGACCCGGCCCAGCCTGTGGCCGAACCGGTGCGCCGCCGCGCCCACGACACCGCGGTGCTGCTCTACACCTCCGGAACCACCGGTAAACCGAAGGGCGTCGAACTCACCGTCGCCAATCTGTCCGAGACCGCCAGAATCTTCACCGATCAGCTGCAGCTCGGTCCGGACGATCGCTTCGGCACCGGTCTGCCGCTGTTCCATGTCTACGGGCAGGCGGTGTGTATGCTCACCGCGCTGCATGCGGGCGCATCGTTCGCCATGGTGACGCCATTCGAACCGCGGGCCATGATCGCGATGATCCGCGATCAGCAACTCACCCACGTCGCCGGTGTACCGACCATGTGGAATGCCATGCTGCACGCGGCCGGTGACTACAGTGCGGCGGACTTCGCGAGCCTGCGGCTGGCGGCGTCCGGCGGGGCGTCCCTGCCCGGTGAGGTGATTCGCGCCTTCTCGGATCGTTTCGGCTGCACCATCCTCGAGGGCTACGGCCTGACCGAATCGACGGGTGCGGCGACCTACAACCCGCTCAATCGCGAACAGCGGGTGGGATCGGTCGGCGCCGCCCTGCCCGGGACGTCGATCGAGGTTCGCGATCCCGACGGCAAGGTGCTGCCCGCCGATGCCGTCGGCGAGATCTTCCTGCGCGGCCCGAGCATCATGAAGGGGTACTGGAACCGGCCCGACGCCACCGCCGCCGATTTGTCCGACGGCTGGTTGAAGAGCGGCGATCTGGGCCGCGTCGACGCCGACGGCTATGTCTACATCGTCGACCGCGCAAAGGATCTCATCATTCGTGGCGGATACAACGTCTATCCGCGCGAGGTCGAGGAAGTGCTGTACGAGCATCCGGACGTCGTCGAAGTGGCAGTGATCGGTATTCCGGACGACCACTACGGCGAGGAGGTCGGCGCGATCGTTGCCGCCACCCCCGGGGTCGAACTCGATCCGGCTGATCTGCGGTCCTGGGCCAAAGAGCGGCTGTCCGCCTACAAGGTGCCGCATCGCTTCGCCTTCACCGACCAGCTGCCCAAGGGCGCCACCGGCAAGATCCTCAAACGCGCGCTGGATCCGAACCTCTTCACAGACAAGGCAGCCCGATGACCGCAATCCCCACCGCGACCGGAACCGTCGACTCCGCCGAACTCGGCCGCGTCCTGGTGCACGAGCACGTCTTCGTACTCGGCGAGGAATTCCGGCAGAACGTACGCCGACTGGGACGAGGACGCCCGTGTCGACGACGCCGTCGACCAACTGAACGAGTTGAAATCCCTCGGCATCGACACCATCCTCGACCCGACCGTGCTCGGGCTGGGCCGCTATCTGCCGCGCATCCAGAAGATCGCGGCCAGAACGGATTTGCGGATCATCGTCGCCACCGGCATCTACACCTACAACGATGTGCCCTTTCAATTCCATTACACCGGGCCGGGTTTGCTGTTCGACCGGCCCGAGCCGATGGTGGAGATGGGCTCGACGTCCTGCTGCCCTTCGAGGATCGGATCGACACCATTGTCGAACTGGTGCGGCGCGGCTACCTGGACAAGGTCGTTATCGCGCATGACGCGGCGTGCCACATCGACTGGTTCGACCCCGTTGCCAAAGCGCAGGTCGCGCCGAAGTGGAACTACCGGCACATCAGTGCGGATGTGATTCCGGCGCTGATCGCGCGCGGACTCACCGAGGACGATATCGACGCGATTCTGGTGCGCAATCCACGCCGGTACTTCGAGAAGTAATCCAAATGATGCACGGCCACAAGCAGATACCGGAGCAACGCCCTTGACCACGGTCTCACCGCACAGTGCCCATCTGACCTTCCGCGCACTCGAGCCGATCCACGGGATGATCTACTTCACCCCGCACGGCCCGGATGCCTACCGTGAGTTGGGCATTACGGATCCGCGGATGATGTACTTCGCAGCCCGGTCCGCGGCATTCGGGCAGGTGCCTGCCGAGGTCACCATCGCCACATTCTTCAATTTCAATCCGGCCGCGGTGCGGGCCGTCATCCCAGCCGCATGGGAAATCGCCTCTCCCGCAGATATCTTTCGAGCTCGTCTGCGTGCGGTCGACCGGTCGCTTCGGCAGGTGTGGGGTGATGACATCAGCGGCCCCGAGGTGCGTGCGGCCGCCGAGCTTGCCCGGCGAGCCGCCGAACGTGCTTGCGAACGCCCGCAGGGCCGTCCGTTGTTCGCGGCGCATGCGGCGCCGCCGTGGCCCGACGAACCACATCTGGTGCTGTGGCATGCGCAGACACTGTTGCGGGAGTACCGCGGCGACGGACACGTCGCCCTGCTACTGACGGAGGGGCTGGACGGTATCGAGGCATTGATCACCCACAGCGCGACCGGCCAGATATCGCCGGAAGTGTTGCGCGCCAGCCGATCCTGGAGCGAGGCGGAATGGGCCGACGGTGTGCGACGGCTTCGTGAGCGGGGTTGGCTGACCGACGATGGTGCCGTGCTGAGCGAGCAGGGCTCCGAGCGGCGCGGCGCGATCGAGAGCCGGACCGATGAACTCTCGGTCTATCCGTACGAAGCGATCGGCGAAGCCGGGTGCGCGCGCCTGCGTGCACTCGCCGCACCATTGGCGATCCGAGTAACCGAAGGTGACCTCGGATTCCCGCATACGCTGTCCGCGCGCTATCGGCAGGCGCTCGAGACCGACGTATAGACCTTCAGCCGACGCTGCGGGCGAAGTCGATCAGCGCGGCGCTGACTTCGGCGGCACGTTCCTGTTGAATCCAGTGTCCCGCCCCGTCCAGGACAACGGGCGCCCGCAGGTCGGAGAGTACGGAAGCCATCTTGGTCGTCGGGGTGAACCGGATGACGGCATCCTCCGACCCGGCGATGAACAGCGCAGGCTGGTGGATCTTCGCATCGGCCAGGTGCGCACTCAGTTCCCAGTTACGGTCGAGATTGCGGTAGTAGTTGAGTCCGCCGGTGAACCCGGTGGTCGTGAAAGTCGCGATGTAGTAACCGAGTTCGTCCTCGCTCAGCCAGGCCGGAGCGGGCATCTCGGAACCGTTGCCGCTCAACAGATCCCGGGCACTGACGACATCGTCCTGCAGCAGCGTACGGCGCACGTCCGACGCGAGCTCCGTGTCCGCGCGACCCGGCTCCTGGAACCAGCACATATAGAAGTCGTCGCCGAGCCGGGACCGCAGTATCGGCAACGGCGGCGCGGCCGACCTCGGTGTAGCGGGAACACTCAGCCCCGCGACGGCCCGCACTCGTTCCGGATGCCGAAGGGCCACCTGCCACACCACCGACGCACCCCAGTCATGGCCGACGAAGATCGCATCCTCGACACCGACCTCGTCGAGGACACCGACGAGATCAGCGCACAGGGTGGCCATGTCGTAGTCCTCGATCCGGCCGGGCCGAGAGCTGCCACCGTATCCGCGCATATCCGGAGTCAACGTCCGGAAACCGGCCTCGGCGAGCGCGAAAACTTGGTGGCGCCAAGAGAATCCGAGCTCGGGAAAGCCATGACAGAACAGAACAGAACAGCGGGACCGTCGCCGTGCTCGACGACCCGCAACTCGATCCCATTCGTCGCGACCTGGCGGCTACCGAGCCCCAGCCACTCGTCCAGCAGATTGTGTGTGTCCATACTCAGGGTCACCTCGTCCACCGCGGCAATATAAGTCGATACCATATTCGATTCTGACGTCGAGTTCAACTTCCCTTGTTCGACGGCACCCACGTCAAGCCGCCTGCCGGCTCGGTGCCGACGAGCCCGAATGCGGTGGAGGAGTGGAAACTACCTCTGACCTGGTCAGGGCTACCGGACGGTACTTGAAACAATGGGAACCAGATTGGCTGCGTACGGTTATCGCCAAGGTGGACGCTGCCCCGACTCGCGGACCTTCGACGGCAGACAGCATCGCGGTGAAACCGCGGCGGTTGGATCGACGGCTGTCGTCTGCGATCGTGGCCGAGGTTGAGGGTTATCGGGAAGGCTCATCCACGAACCAGCTGTGCGAACGGTACGACCTCTCGAAAGGCGGGCTGCTGAAGATCCTGCGGGAGCATGGGGTGCAGATGCGGAACCAGCCGATGACGGAGGACGAGATCGACTGGGCGGTACGGCTTTACACAGGCGGGCAATGATTGAACACTGCGGCGCGAAGTTTGGGCAAAGCCAAGGGGAGCGTGTGGAAGGCGTTGCGCGGGCGAGGTGTATCGATGTGCAGGTGAGCAGGGGTGATCCGCCTTCTGGCGCGTCTCGCGGCCGTTCTAGTCGCGATCCAGTTTCATGTATCCGATTCCGTCGCCGATGCACCAATCCAGCACCTTGGAGTCCATGCGGTCCGGACCCTGCAGTAACCCGTCACGCAGTTCGTCGTCCGAAATTGGCAGTTTCGCGCGCGGCTTCACGCCATCGGTATAGATATCCGGGTACCGCGCCGCATCGGCCGGACTGGTCGAGCCGCCATATTCCTTGGCCACAAACGCGTCTACCAGCCGTGGCCAATCCGGCATACCGAACCATTCTCGGTGAGGACTGCCGAAACAGGATTTCACCGCGATAAACCATTCCATGTCGTGGTCTTCACGCTCTGTGAGATCAGCCCAATACATAAGTGTTGACGCCGCGCTGCTCATCCACTCTTGATAATGCTCACCGAGCAGATCGGCCACGTTGCGCGACCCAACCTTAATCCCATCAGCAGGAAGAATCAGCTCATCCAGCAAGCGTAGCCACGCTGCCCGACTACGATCACCCACCATTAGAAATTCGCGGCACAGACGGAACACGGCCACATTTGCAGCCATCATTTCTCCATCGCTGATTCGGTTCAGCCCATTGCCCGCATGGGCGTCCTCCACAATCGTGTTCCGCCATACGCCGAGCGTCATCGAATACGCAGCTACCGGGAGTTGATCCGCTCCGAAGCGCTCCATACGGTCCTTGACATAGTTCTCCCGGGCACCCTCGATAGTCCAATTCGCCATGTCGAAATAGCTACCTACCGGACGATAGATATTGCCGTACTCGGTGGTCCGTTCAATAGCCACCAGCCCCTTGCTCTCCAGGTTCGCCAGCTTGGACCGAAGCGACTTGATCTCCTTGCCACTGGGTGGTTCCTCCGTGTTCTTGGCATCCCACGGGCGCAGTAACTCCGCTAATCGCCGTGCTTGAACCCCGCGCGGGTAGAGATCGAGTAGCTCCATGATCCGTGCGTATGCCGGACTCAGCCCGGCGATACGGCTCTCATCGAAATGCATCCTTACCGCCGCTCTGCCAGCATCACGAACATGTCATCGACGCACGCAGTGTACGGACAAGATATGTTCGGCCACCAACAGATAGGCGCCCGCGCGCACTGCAGATATCGACGATAGCTCGCCAAGTTGTGTTGGTACAGCCTCAGCTGCGCATGGGATCGGACGGTGACCCCCGCAACGATACTGCCGCCACGGCCAACGCTGGTCAGACGAGCTACACCCTGGTAAACAACGCGCGGCGACCACTCGCGGTGTCCCGTTCTGGTCCCGTTGTCGGTGCCTCGAAATAGGGTGCACGTGCAACAGTAAGCACACGAAATCGAAGGGGCGGACCATCTCGTGGTTGAAGACAGCGAAGAGACAACTACCGCGTGGCCTCTGGAGGGTCATTTCGCCTGTGGTAGTGGCTTTTTGGTGACGCCCGACTGCCTCGGGCAGACGTTCCTCTCGCGAACAGCGAACTACGGGTTGTCCATCACGTTGCCAACGCGAAGTGACGGCCCAGAGGAGAACGGACTCCGACGCGCGCCGTGGACATACGTTCTCGCGGGAGACGACCGAGACGCCTACTGGTCAAGTGACGAGTGGGGGTCTGTTGCTGGCGCTAGTGCAGAGACGCCGACCTATGCGCACATCCTGCGGTGCGTTGTTCACTCAGAGGTTGCAGCGAACGATGAGGCCCAGTTCCAGGCGGCCGCCGAGCAGTTCGGTGACGAGTTGGCGGTCTGGTGGAAGTCCGTGTGCGACTGGCTCGACGTTCTCACTTTGCAGGACTTTGCCAGCCTCAAACGCGCCCAGCGGAGCATCCTCAACGATTCGGTACAGATGTGGAGCGGCGACTCAGCCGGTATCCGCAAGGCAGGCATCAGCTACCAGTTTCTGACGGGCGGAATACATCAAGTCGAAGTCCTCGATGAGCACCAACTACAGTCCGCGTTGGATCTGGCAGCGCGTGAAACGCAACCCGACGCCGAATGGTTGTTCATGAGGGATGCGCGCTCCCTGCTCAACGCTGGCGAGTACCGACGTGCAGCGATAGACGCCTGCACTGCAACAGAACTATCCGTGATCGCGCTTATCGACCGAAAGTTTGATGACGACGGAACGAGCCAAGCCGAACGTACGAGAGAGTTCGGCGCACACCATGGACTCTTCAAGCTCACGCAGCTCCACAAGAAGCGACACGCCTCAGGGCGATTACCCAAGAATTTGGTCCAGAACGTCGGCGCTACGCGCAACAAAGCAGCTCACAAGGGTGCGGCCCTCAGCAAGGTCGAGGCGGAGACTGCCATCAAGACCGCAGCAGAAGTCGTTGCGATCGCATTTCCGCTGAGTTCGGTAGTCCCCGGATTCCCAGCCAGCGTCATGCGTTCGTCGCGGCAATTGGGGATTCTGCCGCAAAAAGAAGCCTTGCACTTGGCAAAGGGATGCGACCTGAGAATGAAGATGGCACTGTCGCCGACCGCGGCTATGAACGTGCAGACGGCGGTCACGTTGTCAGGGCTAACCGTCCGGCACGACGACTCACCTCCTGAGCCGCAGTCGGCGAGTACCTGAGCAAACGGAGTCGAAAGATGTGGGTGTGTTTCGGACCCGGCGGTTACATCACCCTGAGACCGGCGCTCACCATGCATTGGATGAGCTACACCGGGCAGGCGCTAATCGGCGTCGGCCAATCCGATTCGACTTCGATTGTCAAGGGGATCGTGACGTGGGGATTCGGTTTTCCGGTCGTCCGGGAGTGTCGGTGGTAGTGACACTCTAGTGATACGAAGCCCGTAGGGGTAAGTCTGGTGACTTCTCTTCCCGTGCTTCCTCATACTGGCCATCCCTGAGCGGAGGGAGGTCGTGTCAAGGGCGCTCTTTCCCTTGACACGGGCGAGTGAGGTCAGACAATCGAGCCATGAGGAGGCTGGGGCCCTGTCCCCCACGCGTATTCCTTTCGGCAACGCCTCGACGTGTAGGAAAACTGGGGCCTCAGAGGTAGCCGTGCTGTTCGAGGAACGATCGCCAGTCGGCGACTGCATTTCTGGCGACGTCGATCGAGCAACCATCGCAATTCATCAGGTCCAGCTGCAGTCCTGATCCACAGCTGCCCCATTGCTCCCCCCAGTTCGGAAGCATCCCCCGATTCCCGCCCAGTTGCTGCGATCTTCGGCTCGGCCGTCAGCATACCCCCGCTGTCGGTGTCACCGCGGGATCGGACGGTTCAAGTGCCGTCCTCTATCCTCCGTTCCAGTCGACCTACTGGGACGCTACTTGAAACACCGACAGGTCGAGCAGCTGCGCAAGGTCATCAAGCTGGTGGATGTATCCGTGCCGCGGCAGCTGACGAAGGCCAACAGCTCCGTCCAGGCACGACGGCTGGACCGACGCCTGTCCGCTAGCGCGATCGCTCAGTTGGTTGACGCCTATCTCAGCGGCAGCTCGACTGGCGAGTTGTGCGAGAGGCACCACCTGTCGAAGGGTGGGCTGCTGAAGATCCTGCTCGAGCACGGCGCCGAGATGCGCTACCAACCGATGACGGAGGACGAAATCGACAGAGCTGTCGAACTTTACGCTGCTGGAGACTCGTTGAGAACTATCGGGCTCAAACTTAAGAAAGGCCAAGGGCAGTGTGTGGAAGGCCTTGCGTGCGCGAGGAGTGAGGATGCGCCCATCCACGAGATAACCTGGAGGTGGGTCTAACCAGGGTCGATATTCAGACCGTGTGTCCGAATCAGGGTTGAATCACGATGGCATTCATCGGAGCGATCGTCGAGTGCTAGCGTGCCGTGACGTCAGAACACTGTGCGCCAAACTCCGCGAACCAGGACCACAATCTTGCATTGTCCGAGATTCCGCAGCCTTTCCCAGACCGTCTGGCCGGTTCGAAGAACAGTACCTCTGTTGGCCGGTTAGACGAATAACGTCGATGTCTAGCGGAAGCCGCTCGGAAACGGCATGATTCTAGGGGTTCGTCGGCACGCAATGCATCACTCAGAAGGGGCGAAATGTCAGACAGAGCACTGGTGGGCTTGGCGGATGCGATACGTGCACTGCGCGAAGAGCTCACCTCCGCGATGCAAGACGGCTGGAACCAACCTATGCGGTTTGGCCTAGAACCCATTGAGCTAACGGTCGAGGCTGCGGTCACCAAGGACGCGCACGGTCAAATCGGATGGAAGATTATCGAGTTCGGCGGCACCTACGAGAAAGCTCGAACCCAGACCCTCAAGCTCCTGTTGACACCGATGTGGGGCCTACCAGACGGAACCACGACGCAAGACTTTTCGATCGCCAGCATGAACGCAGAAGGCGATCGCTTCGGTCCAGTTGACGCAGGCGCAGACTAGCCGAGATCAACGGCGACCTTGGTGACCGCATCGAAAAGCGACAGCTCTGCCGTTCGGTTGGACCACGTCGTCGCCGTGGTCGTCTCACTTCCTGGCAATCGTTCACAAGTCGGTAGCGGCTTCCTGATCGCACCCCGCTTGGTGGTCACCGCGCGACATTGCACGCGTAACAAATTGACAGGTCAATACGGTCTCGGGATCCGTGTAATCCGAGCAAGCGACGGAAAATTCCTACGTATCCCCAATTCTTCAGTCAGTGCGGCACCAGATCTGGATATTGCAGTTATCCGACTTCCTGAGCATCAAGACTGGTCTAGCGACACCCCTCAACCCGAATTAGCCCGAGTTCGACGAGATGTAACCGGAATACTGTCCGACTGCGTTGCGGTGGGGTTTCCGATCTTCCAACGAGATCCGAAGGACGCGACGCGCCAGCTGGCTGAGTTACACGGAATAATCTACCAGCTGGACGGTGTCGAATCCAACTATTTGCTGATGCGGGAACCTCTTGTGAGACCTGTACTCGACGCGCCCCAGACGTCGATAGCTGATCGCAACAAGCCATATTCAAACGGAACCGACCGACGTATCCAAGAACCGGCCTGGGGAGGCTTGTCCGGTGCAGTTGTGTTCCACGCCAACCGCGGTATTGGCGTCATCGTCGAACATCACCCGAGACAGGGTGAATCCGCTCTCCGGCTGATCGGGTTCGACCGCATCGCGGCAAGTAGCAATCCAGTAACACAAGCTATTTCAGAGGCGCTTGGGATATCCCACATGGAGCATATGCCGTGGGCGATGAGCATCCCGGTCCGACCGTTGCACGAATTAGTCGAAGTGCTCGCAGGCGATCTATTACCCTACACAAAAGATCTCGATCCTTATCGCCTAGGAGCAACGGTTTCGCCGTATGGCGACTCGGAGAGCTACATTCGACATGACCCGTACGTGCCACGGACATACAATGACGTCGACACGCGAATCCGTGATGCAGTACGCGCTGCGATTGCCGAAGAAACGCCCACTGATCGGATAATCTTGCTCGCCGGGCCATCCAAGGCCGGCAAGACTCGCAGCCTCTATGAGGCAATCCGGTCTGTCGCTCCGAACGCACTGCTTGTGTCACCGGTTCCAGGCGAGATCGATAAAGTCGCTGAACATCCCGCCGTACAGACGACGCTTACGGATGTAGTCATATGGCTCGACGACCTCCAGCGATACCTCACTCACGAAAGACCTATCACAAACATACAGACTTCGCGCTTCAACGCTCGCGCTGGCCACACGGCGATCGTAGCCACGCTCCGCCTGGAGGAACTGGCCAGGTTGCGAGCCGCAACAGGTGAACCCTCGCGAGATCTTCGACTGCTACTCGACCGTGCGATCATAATCGAACTCTTGCCAACGACCGCCGACCCAAATGAACAAACTGCCGCAGAGGGCGCCTACCCGAACCAGGACCTCACCTTCGGTCTTGGCGCTCACATGGCCGGTGCACCAGTGCTGCTCGGCCTATATCGTGCAGCTGAGTTCTCCGACCCGTACGGACATGCGCTGCTCACTGTCGCGATCGACTGGGTGCGAGTCGGGGTGCCGCATCCCATCGACGAAGCAACGCTGATCACATACGCGAAGGACACCCTGCGGGCAGGGCATCCTGAACTTGATGCCGACGAACAAACACTGCGCGATGCCCTTAAAAGGCTCCGAGTAGCGCCTGAGTCCGCAGCACGCGTCGGGCCCCTCTCCACGATCCCGCTCGATGGAAACGCCCGCGGATACGATCCGTTCGACTATCTGGTCGCAGCAGATGATGGACAGTCACCGCCAGCGCGGCCTATTCCGGAAAATTTCTGGATGAAGATCCTAGATCAATCGTCTGCGTCCGTGGCATTTGCAATCGGCTCGGCTGCGTATCTCCGCGAGAAGATATCCGTGGCGATTGCGGCATTCCAGAAAGCCGCTGAAGATGATCACACAGCCGCGATGGTCAGCCTTGGCGCACTTCTTTCGGAGCTCCCAGAACCGAAAATCGTCGCCGCTAGATATTGGAGCGAACGCGCAGCCAGTCTCGGCGAGTCGGCAGCGATGCACAACCTGGGCAATTTATTCGCATACAAGTGGGAGCCTGCTGATCTGAAGCTTGCGAAGAAATGGTGGAGACGTGCCATCGCGGCTGGTGAACCTCACTCGGCGTTCGACCTCGCTATTCTGTTGTCAGAAGTGCAATCTCCACCGGACCTTGTGGCAGCGCGCCGATGGTACGAGTACGGCGCACTATCAGGTGACACAAATTCGATGGTGAATCTCGGAAATCTGTTGAGCAGCAAATTCGATCCGCCGGACATCGAGGCCGCTAAACGCTGGTATCTGACCGCAGCGCAAGCTGGCGTACCTGTGAGTATGCATAACTTGGCGCATCTACTAGCAAATCAATCGACGCCGCCCGACCTTGAAGGCGCCCGAGGGTGGTACCAGCACGCTGCCGAAGCAGGGCATCCTCCGGCAATGACCAACCTCGGCGGTATCCTGTCTTCTCTTGGGAGGTACCCTGAAGCTCAGTATTGGTATGAGCGCGCAGTCGAAAATGGTGAATCAGCATCCATGCATAATTTGGGCATGCTATTTGCGACGCGTAAAGACGCTCCCGACCTTGTCTCTGCTGAGACCTGGTATGAGCGCGCAGCGCTGGCTGGCGACACTCGCTCCATGACAAATCTAGGCGCCTTAAAGTGCACCCTTCTGGAGCCTCCTGATTTCGACGGAGCAAGGACGTGGTTTGAACGCGCAGCTGAACTTGGTGACACGGGCGCGATGTGCAACCTCGGCTATTTACTGTTGAGCAACGTAGAACCACCAGATATTATCTCAGCCCGAAGTTGGGTAGAGAAAGCTGCGCGCCTCGGTGACCGAAACGCGATGACAATCCTTGGGCAACTCCTCGCTTACTATCTCGCCCCACCTGACCTTGTTACTGCCCAAATATGGTGGGAACGCGCTGCTGAATATGGTGACAGACTTGCGATGCAGAACCTTGCCAATTTATTCGAGTCCGTGGTGGATCCACCGGATCCTGCGGCGGCACGCCTATGGCTCGAACGTGCCACCAAGACTGCAGAAGGTTCGCGCTACAGCGATTCACTCAAGGGAAGAGAGATACTTCTACCGGATCTACCGGGAACGGTACTCGATCCGACACCGACACCACCTCGTGGTTCGCGAGGCGCAGTAGTTCGGAAGCGGCGGCGACCAGGTTAGTTGTTCGGATGCCGAGATCGAGCACATCCTTATCATCGTCGACAGCCTGGTTCAACTACGCCTGTCAAGGTCTACCGGTTGTCGGGATGACAGGATTTGAACCTGCGACCACTTGAACCCAGGTCGGTCGGGGGCCGAAAGTGCAGGTCACAGTACTACTTTCAAAGTTTCCGTGCGCTCCAGATGTGCTGGTCGACAGCGGGCGTTCATAGCGCGTGGTCCCGTTCTGGTCCCGCTCCCCCACCTCGAAAAACGGTCGATCGGCCTGCGATCGGGCAGTCAGCTCATTTGGCGTACGAGTCCAGGATGCGGGTCATGAGATCGCTCAGGGCTCGGCGGCTCTCGGGCCGGCCCGGTCGAGCGATTTCCTGCAGAGTGAATCCATCGATCAGGGCCAGGAATTGCTTGGCGGGGATGCTCGGATCCGCGACGCCGAAGCTCTCGAGCGCCTTTTCGGCCGCTTCCTCGATGCTCGCCATAATGCGATGCACCGGCTCGGCCAGTTCTGGACGCCGGCGGACGGCGAGGTATGCCTCGAACTGGGCAACGGAATCGTCGTTGTCCTGCCCGGCGACGAGTTCGATCAGGCTTTCGGCCAGCTCGTCGCGGGTCATCTCGCCGGATCGAGCGGTCTCCAGCAGGTCGGCCACGTTGCCGGTAATCGTTTCCGCGACACGGGTGATGGCCGCGTCGATCACCTCGTCCACCGAGCTGAAGAAGTAACTCGTCGTCGACGCAGGAAAGCCGGCCCGGTCCGCGACCGCGCGGAACGTCACACGCTCGATCCCGCGTTCGGCGATGACCGCGATCGCCGCACTGATCAGCTCGTCGCGCCGCTCACGACCTCGCGCGTATCGCGCCGGACGTCCGTTGCTCATGAACGGCACACTATCAATCCGGAACGAATTCTGGCCAAATGGCCAATATTCGAATAGGCTCGTGACACCAGCTCACCTCGGCGACCTCCCTCTGGTGCAGGTCACACCCCCCCAGGAGTTTTCATGCCGTGTTACGAACCAGCACAGGAGGAACCGTGCAGTACCGCACAGATGTCGTAGTGGTCGGCGCCGGATTGGCGGGATTGACTGCGGCTCGCGACCTGCGTGCGGCGGGTCAGGATGTTCATGTCCTGGAGGCCCGTGACCGGGTCGGCGGCCGGACGGTCAACCATGAGCTCGGCGATGGTCATGTCGTCGAAGCCGGTGGACAATTCGTCGGGCCGACGCAGGACCATATTCTCGACCTCGCGACCGAGCTCGGCGTGGATACGTTCCCCAGCTACAACAAAGGTGACAGCACCTATGTCAAGAACGGAACGTCACGTAGGTTCGGCGACGGCGTGCCACCGGATCCCACCGCGCTCGCCGACGTTGCCCTCCTCATGGCTCGAATGGACCGGGCGTCCCGGACAATCCCCATCGACGCGCCGTGGCGAGCGCCGAACGCGCACGCTCTCGACTCCCAGACTCTGACCACATGGGCGCGTCGAGCCGCCATCACCGACGGTGGCCTGGACCTGCTCAACATCCTGCTCGGTTCTGCTTTTGGCGGATCGGCGAGTGACTCGTCTGCGTTGTACGGGCTCTGGTACGTCGCCGGAGCCGGTAACGAACATGCCCCGGGCACGGTCGCCCGGATGATGGATGTGGTCGGCGGCGCCCAGGAAGCTCGGTTTGTCGGTGGCTCGCAGCGTATTTCGTTGGTGCTGGCCGAGGAACTGGGCGATGCGATCACCCTGGGTGCGCCAGTGCGACGCATCGATCAAACCGCCACAGAGGTGGTGGTCCACACCGACGAACACAGTTGGACGGCGCGGCGGGTGATCGTTACCGCTCCCCCGGTGCTCGCCACGCGAATCGCCTGGAATCCGGTGCTTCCGGCACCGCAGGAGGCGCTGTTCCAGCGCATGAACTTCGGTACGCTCGCCAAGTTCGAGGCGGTATATCCGGAGCCCTTCTGGCGCGCGGACGGCCTTTCCGGTCAGGCCGTGTTCCGCGATCCCTCGTTTCCGGTGTGTTCGATGTTCGACAATTCGCCGCCCGACGGTGGCCCCGGCGTGCTGATGGGCTTCGTCGGCGGACGGCAGTGGCGGGACTGGGCGCCCAAACCGGCGCGCGAACGCCGCGGTGCCGTCCTGCGCGCATTCAGCACCGTGGTCGGCCCTCGCGCACTGCAACCGACGAACTGCATCGAGAAGGACTGGACTGGCGAGGAATGGACCAGGGGCGGACCAACATCCGTTCTCACCCCTGGCGTGCTGACCGAATTGGGGCGTTGGCGCGACGTCCCGTTCGGGCGCGTGCACTGGGCAGGCGCCGAACACTCGCACTACTGGAATGGATTCATGGACGGCGCCGTCCACTCGGGCGCACATACTGCGGCCGAAGTTATTGCCGCAGAGGGAGATCTACCGTGACCGACCGATTCGTCATCAGTGCCCACCGAAATCTGAGAGTGTCCCCCGAAGAGGTGTGGAACCTCACCAGCGATACCAGTAGATACGCGGACTGGGTCAGCAGCGTTCTCGAGGTGACCGAGCATCACGAACAAGCCCGAAAGGGTGACACCTACACCGAGCGCGTGAAGTCGATAGGACCGCTGACAACCCGGGCCGAGTGGACCGTGCAAACGATCGAGCCGATGAGCTTGCGTATCGATTCGGGCAAGGGATTCGCCCCACTCACCAATGTCATCAATGTCTTCCGCTTCGCACCGATCGACGACGGTAACGGCACGTCGATGACCTATGAGTTCCACTTCGATCTACGTCCGCGCCAGTTGGGCGCACTGGTGCACAAGCTGCTCGCCAAGTCGATGCCGGCCGAGTTCGATGCGTCGATGCGCATGCTGGAGTTGGTCATTCTCTCGGAGAGATCCGATGACACGAATTAGCCTCAGCGGCAAGGTTGTTCTCGTGGTTGGCGCCTCCACTGGGATAGGAAGGCGCTTCGCCGAACGGGCCGCGGAGGCGGGCGCGACCGTCGCTATTACCGCTCGACGCGCAACGCTGTTGAACGAGATCGCCGCCGTACAGACCGGGCGGGGCCGTCGGTGCTCGGCGCACCCCGCCGACGCGACGAATGCGGCCGCCGCGCAACAGGTCGTCGACGACGTCATCGATCTGCACGGTCGAATCGATCTCGTTCTGTTGAATGCCGGGGGCGCACCCGCCCTCGACCTCACCGCTCTCGCCGCGCAGGACATCACCGAATACATGCGGACGAATTACGACGTCGCCGTGAACTATCTCGTGCCGGTCCTGCGGCACATGCGCGAGCGCGGCTCGGGAATCGTCGCGCACACCAACTCACTCGCCGGCTGGTACGGCATCCCACTGCAAGGCCCGTACTCGGCGGCCAAGGCAGCACTGCGGGTCCTGTTCGACACATACCGGATCGAATACGCGAAAAGCGGCATTCGATTCGTATCCATCTACCCCGGTTTCGTCAGGACCGAGTCGACGGTGGGCGACGGTATGGCCGCTCCCGGCGAGATCGACGAGGACGCCGCGGCCGCACACATGATTCGTGCGGTCGTCACAGGTCGCGAGTCGTATTCGTTCCCGTGGTCGACCGCCGCGCTGGTCGGTTTCGGCCGCATCATGCCCGCTCGGGCGCGCAACGCAATCCTCGGCCGAATGCCGAGGGGCGAGTGACACACCGACCGGACACAGAAGAGGGATCACGATGATGCCATCGACACAGATAGCCGACCTTCGAACAGCATTCCAGGACGGGGTGACTCGGCCCGTCGCGTGGCGCGCCGACCAACTGCGCGCACTACGCCGACTACTCCTCGAAAACGAAAACGCCCTCGCGACCGCGCTCCACCAAGACCTGCGCAAGAGCGCGACAGAAGCGCTCATGACCGAGATCGGCGTCGTCGTCGGGGAAATCGACCACACTCTGTCGCACCTCAAAAGGTGGCTGCGACCGCAACGCGTTTCCGTACCATTCAAGCTGCAACCGGCCCGCGCACGCGTAGTACGTGAACCACTCGGCGTTGTTCTGGTCATTGCGCCGTGGAACTACCCGCTCCAACTGCTGCTCGGCCCACTGGTCGGGGCCTTGGCAGCGGGCAACGCGGTAGCGCTGCGCCCGAGCGAACTCGCCCCGGCCACCTCACGGATTGTGGCAGAGCTCGTACCGCGATATCTCGACGCTCGCGCCACCCGTGTCATCGAGGGCGGCGTCGACACCACGACCGCTGTATTGCGGGAACGCTTCGATCACATCTTCTTCACCGGGAGTGGCCGAGTCGGTCGGATCGTCATGGAGGCTGCAGCTGCGACATTGACTCCGGTCACCCTGGAACTCGGCGGCAAGTCGCCGGTGTGGATCGATGACACCGTCGACCTCACGATTGCGGCACGCCGGATTGCTTGGGGCAAATTCGTCAACGCCGGACAAACCTGTGTCGCACCGGATTACCTCCTCACGACACCGGCAGCTCGGCCGGCGATCGAAGCGGCGCTCACCGACGCGGTACGGCACCTGTTCGGCGACGATCCTCAGCAGAGCCCCGACTACGGCCGCATCGTGTCGGATGATCACCTCCAGCGTTTGACGAGATTCCTCGACGACGGCACCGCCGTCATCGGCGGCGTCGCCGACAAAGGCACCCGCTACCTCGCCCCGACGGTGTTGACGAAAGTCGATCCGCGCTCTCCCGTCATGCGTGCGGAAATCTTCGGCCCGATCTTGCCGATCGTCGAAGTAGCGGACGTCGAACAGGCGATCTCGTTCATCAACGAACGCGACAAACCCTTGGCGCTGTACGTCTTCAGCGGATCGAGAACCACCCGTCGCCGATTCGTGGACCACACCAGCTCCGGCGCCGCGGTCCTCGGAACCACGATTCTGCATCTCGCGGTCCCTGAGCTTCCGTTCGGCGGCGTGGGTCCGAGCGGAATGGGCGCCTATCACGGTGAGCGGTCGATCACGACGTTCAGCCATGAGAAAGCGGTGTTCCAGAAGCCGTTCCACCCAGATGTCACCCGGCTGGTCCAACCCCCCTACAGCCGATTCAGCGGCTGGCTCGCCCGTCTGATCTCAACCGTGTGACTCGGCACCTTCCCCAAGCCGAACCGCATTGACTCCGATAAGGAAGGAATCACAGATGACAGGCACCAACGCACGAGTCAGGGCGCTCATGATCGGTGTGCACGTCTTGGACACGCTGGTGCGTCCGGTCGAGGAGATCCCCGCCGGTCAGGGCGGCGCCCTGGTCGAGCAGATCACGATCAGCGCGGCGGGCACCGCGGGAGGAACGGCGGTGGTCATGTCCAAATTGGGCGGGTCCGTGTATTCGTGCGGCGTGATCGGCGACGACGTCCTCGGCGATCTGCTGACAACGCTGCTGCAACGCGACGGCGTCGACACCACGCTGCTGCACCGGGTACCGGATGTGCAGACCTCGGCCTCGGTATTACCGATTCGGCCGGACGGATCGCGCCCCGCGCTCCACGTCATCGGAGCGAATCAGCACTTGGCACAATATATTCCGTGGCCAGCGTTGGCAGACGCCGATCTGGTACACCTGGGCGGGCCGGAATTCTACGGTGGTGACATTGCCGCGCAGATCCTCGCGCACGCCCGAAAGCACGGAGCGACCACGTCGGCGGACAGCCTCGCCCCCGGCACACCCGAGGCGCTCGAATACTTCGAGGCCGCACTACCGCACATCGATTATCTGCTGCCCAACGACGAGCAGGTGACGGGTTGGACGGGCGCGTCGACGCTGCACGAGGGATGTCGTCGACTCGTGGAACGCGGCGCACGCTGCGTCGTCGCGACGGCCGGCGCCCACCCCACTGTGATCGCGACCGAGTCCGGAATCACCGAGGTGGCCCCGTTCGTCGTCGATGTCGTCGACACCAGCGGCTGCGGCGACGCGTTCTCTGCCGGATTCATGCGTGGCATTTCTTTGGGAATGCCCCCGGAACAGGCAGCACGCCTCGGGAACAGCACGGCCGCCCAAGTCGCCCAGGGACTCGGCAGTGATTCCGGCGCGTATGACCTCGACTCCGTTCAGAAACTCATGACCGAACAGCAGGTTCGCCGACCATGAGCGACACCGATCTCGAGGAAGTTCGCGAAGCAATCGCCAGGACCGGTCACCAGCTCGCCGCGCACAACCTCGTGCTCGGCACCGCCGGCAACATCAGCGCACGCATCGGCGATCTGGTAGCTGTCACCGCCACCGGAGTAACTCTCGCCGACGCGACAGCACGGGACGTAACGGTCGTCGATCTTTCCGGCAACCAGCACAGCGGGCGATTGCGACCGACCTCGGAGCTCGAGATCCATCTAGGTGTCTACCGTTCCTCCGACGCCAGAGCGGTAGTACACGCGCATTCGCCCGGCGCAGTATCACTGTCGCTGATCGCCGAGGAACTTCCCGTTGTCCACTACCAGCAACTCCTCCTCGGCGGCGCGCTCCCCATCGTGCCGTTCGCCCCATTCGGTACCGAAGAATTGGCATCCGCGACACTGACCGCGCTGCAACACAAGAAGGCCGCGATCTTGGCACATCACGGATCGGTGGCTGTAGGAGCCTCGCTGGACGCGGCGTTGGACAACGTACTGCTACTGGAATGGCTGTGCCGGATATACCTCGACGCCGCCCCCATCGCGCGGCCCGCACCACTCACCGACACACAACTCCAGGCCGTCATCGAAGTTGCAATCCGCACCGGCTACGGCAGTACCCCCGCGATCGACTCGTGAGAATGCGTGCCCGAGGCCGATCCTCGCAGGGAGCAGGATCGCGGCTGTCTTTCGTCGGCGATCGTCCGTGGCGAGGTAAGCGGCTCGACATGCGTTGGGTGCGAATATATTTCGAAAGGAGGTGGGTATGGCCGATCCACCCGATTCGCTGGCCCGCGCGATCATCCCGCCGACTGTAGTCACCGGCCTGGTGGAGATCGGGAGGCGGGAAGGGTACCCCGTCTCATCGTGGCTCGATGGCACCGGACTCAGCCCGGACGACCTCAGCACATCCGACACCATCAGGCTGTCCTACCTGCAGGCTGCCACCATCCTGCGGCGAGCGATTCGCGCCATGCCGGACCAGCCCATCGGCATGCAAGTCGGCCGGCGCGAAGCGCTGCTGTCCTTCGGGATCGTCGGTCTGGCTATGCGCGCCTGCGCCACCGGCGCCGAAGCGCTACAGATTGCGCTCGAATTGCATCGTGCCAGCGGGAGTCTGGTCGACGCCAATGCCGAAATCGCCGATGGCCAGGTCACGCTCTCGATCTACGAACGCGCACCCGATCCGGAACTAGCCACGTTCCTTGTCGAGGAAGCCCTGTGCAGCGCCGTTGTCTTCATGCGTTCAGTGTTCGGCACCGACCAGTCGCCCACTTCGGTAGACCTGAGTTACCCGGCCCCGGTGTATGCGCACGAATATCGGCGCTTCTTTCGCTGCCCGGTGCGATTCGAGGCCGGCGCCAACCACCTACGTTTTCCGGTCGCGTTGCTGGAGCGCCGATTGCCCACCCACGACAGCACGGTTCGTGCCGTCGCCATCGATGCATGCCGACGCCTGCTCGACGGCTCCGCCACTCGACCCGCCGTCGCCGTTTCGGTGGAGGCTCTGCTCAGTCGCAACATTCGCTGTTCGCTGACCATGGCGGAGGTCGCCGATCAGCTGCATGTCACAGAGCGTACGTTGCGCCGGCAACTCGACGCCGCCGGCGAAAGCTTCAGCGCGGTTCGCGACCGAGTGCGTGAGCAGCGCGCAACGTTTCTGCTATGCGAATCGACGATGACCATCGACGCAGTTGCTCGCGAGGTCGGATTCAGTGACGGCCGCGAATTTCGCCGAGCGTACCTGCGATGGACACGCCGCACGCCGAGTGTGGTCCGACGGAATGCACGAACGAATCCGATCCCCACCGGGATCCGCTTGCGCAGCGAGCAACGTCCTATCGCACACCCTTGACCTGCCATACCGTGGCCCCTCCCACCACGGTGAACACACCGGCCGCAGCGAACAGTCCGGGGAACCCGAAGACATCGACCACCCACGCACCGAGGAGTGGTCCGACTGCTTGCGGCACGGCCATCGCGATATTCATGACGCCGAGTTCTTGGCCGCTGTGTTCCACACTCGGCAGCACATCGGCGGCGAGCGCCTGATCGATCGCCGTGAAGCAGCCGTAGCCCGCACCCATGAATGCGCCGGCAATCATTGTCCCCCACAGACTTCCGGTACAGATGATGACCACGGCCGAGATGCTCTGCAAGATGGCGGCAGCCATAACAAAGGGTTTTCGGCGGCTGATCCGGTCCGACAAAACGCCACCCGCGATCGAGACGACGATGACGAAGACCATGTAGATACCCGTCAGGACGAGCAGCGAAGTATCGACGTCGGAAACCCGCAGCTCGAACTGCAGGTAATACAGCAGTAGCGAGGTTCCGAGCGCATTCCCCACATTGACAAGTACCCGCCCCGCCAATGTCCAGCAGAAGTCGGGCACACGGATGAGCGTCGCAACCGAGTCGCGCCCGCTTGGGCGATCACTGAGTGGAGGGTCAGGCGTCGTCCAAACGAACGGCGTCACGCATATCACCAGCAGCACCGCCGATAGCACGTATCCGGCCAACCGGCTCAGCCCCAGTACGGCGATGAGCACCAGTCCGACGATCACCCCGATCGCCTGGGGAGCAGAAACCCAGCTGGACACGACTCCCCGTTGCTCCTGCGGCACCCGGTCACCGATCATCGCGGTGAGTGCAGCCGATGCCATGGCGAATCCGAAAATCGCAAGGCACCAGCAGATTCCAATACCGATCGCCGTGTGCTGGACGCCCAATCCGACCAGCGACACGGCGAACAACAGCGTGCCGCCCAGGATCCACGGTCGCCGACGGCCGAAAGGGCCGGTGGTGCGGTCACTCAGTGCACCGGTCATTGGAAACCCCACCAAAGCGCACACCGCCGACAGGCCGGAGATAATTCCGAAGCCGGTCACGCTGCGCTGCCAATTGTCCTGCCGCAACTCCGCGCCGACGCCGAGGACGTCATCGAGTTGCTGCGGCAGCAACAGTTGGAAGGCAGTGAGCTGCGCCAGCCAGATGCCCAACCACGCCACCGCGTACAGACCGATCCATCGGACGGTAACTCGGTGCGTCGCCGGCAACGCCAGGTCCGGTTGGCGAATATTCGAGTTATCGGCAAGCGGTATCGAGGATTTCATTGTCTTCGATCGACTTTCTTGGTATCAGCTGTGGAGCTTTTCCGGACCGACGTGACGACCGCTGTTAATTCGGCTGCGCAGCGACCGGTGCGCTGACCTCTCCGGCGGCATGCAAGGCGTTGTAAGCCTGAACCAGCGCGGCAATTCCGACCGGAATACCGACAACCGCGCTGCCGATGATCGGCCCTAGGGCCGCGCCGATCGCAAGTCCGGGAATGCAGCCTCCTATCGCACCGATAACCGCGCCCACGACACAACCGCCGACAAGACCGACTATTCCGCCCGCGACACTGCCGATCGTCACTGCGAGCATGAATTCGTTACCAGCCTGATTGAGCGCGTTGTTGATATCGGCCTGCGCGCTGCTGCCGGCGTCCGATACCGGATCGGACACCGAAGTAGGCTGGTCAGCGCCCATCGCATCGATCCTGGCGATCGCCGTGGAATAGCCCGGAAGCCCTGTACCATAACGGATTTCGTATGTGCCGCCGCTATCGGCGCGCACCTCCGAGACAGGATTCGCCGGTACGTCGGGTGTTGCGAGGGCGACCCCGACCGTAGTCGCCGTCGCAGCCGCGGTCATAGCCGTCGCGACGACCAATCGGGTTGCGTAATACATAAGAACCTCCTGCACTGGCGATTGCCAATAGCTTGCTCTCTTGCGATTCACAGAATTCAACAGGAAGCCTCAATCGGAATGAAGGGGACTGCCGGACACAATGGGGGGCAAAACGGACAGCGACTGCTTTGCTCTGCGTCCACCGACAGGAAAGAGAGCCCATAGCGGTAACGGCGGATCGAACCCGTAGCATGACTCCACCACGCACATGTTTACCTTCCCAGTAAGAAGAATATGGATACTGGTTTGCCGGTAGCGGTTCGCGCACCGCGTCGATGTCATCGCGATGCCCCTCCACACCTGCGAAGCCATCGGCGTGCACGGTCGCAAAAGATGCGATCGTCGCGAGTGCGGTCAGATCGCCGACCACAAGGGCGCGTTTCGAACCCACACGTCTCATCGCTGCGCCAGGAGCGAGCAACTGAAGCCGATCTCCCACGCGGCGAGACGATGCCCAGGACGAGCCGGGTCCGCCGCCGTGTAGATCGATGACGGTCCCCAGCTCGTGCGCGCACAGACCTACGCGAAACACTTGTCCTCGCGCTGCCCGACCTACAGGTTCGGCTGACGTAGTTTCGGCAAACGATCCGCAAAGCGACCCAGCCGCGCCGGTCGCGGCTACGCGGTGATGCCGGCAGTGAGGATGGCGGCCAGCTCCTGATAAGCCTCGGCGTCGTCGAGGCCGGTTCGGGTGCGAACCGTGCCGTGTTGAATGCGAGCCATCATCGTGGCGGCGAGGTCAGCGGCGAAAGCGGCGTGGACGTCGCGGAAGTCGCCGGCTTGCACGCCCTCGTCGATCAGTTCTTGCACGCGGCGGGCGGCGATTCGGGTGTTCTTCTCATAGATCTCGCGTGCCGGTATGAACGCGTGCAGATCGAACATGAATTGGGTCGACGCGGGGGCGAGCGCGGTGCCGACGGCTGACAGGTAGGCGGCGACGCGCTCGCGCGCGGTGGTGATGGGCTCGATGGCCGCTTCCACATCCTCGCTGGCGCGCTGGAAGAAGTGCACGGTCGCGGCGCGGACCAACTGCTCCTTGCTACCCGCGAGGGTGTAGAGCGTCGACTTGGAGCAGCGCAGGCGGGCGGCGATCTCATCCAAAGTGAGGTGCGCGAACCCTTCGGCGAGGAACAACTCGACCAAGGCGTCGAACAGTTCGCTGCGTCTGCGGGTGGCGAAGCCGGCGCGGGTGAGTTGATCCATAACGCCGAATAGTACTGAAGCGCCTCTTGTAGTACCGATATACTGACAGTACTGTAACCGGTAATTAAGTACCGTCTTTCGTATGCGAGGTGATGTGTGGCCGTCGAACGCTTGCTGCCCAGCGAGGAAGCCCGTGATCTGATCCAGCTCACGCGCGAGATCGCCGACAAGGTTCTTACTCCCGACGTCGATCGGCACGAACGGGAGGAGATCTATCCCGCGGGAGTGTTCGCGACACTCGGCGAGGCGGGGCTGCTGAGCCTGCCGTTTCCGGAGGAGTGGGGCGGCGGTGATCAGCGTTACGAGGTATATCTACAAGTACTCGAGGAGATCGCCGCACGCTGGACCGCAGTGGCTGTAGCGGTGAGCGTGCACAGTTTGGCCTGTCATCCACTGATCAATTTCGGGACCGACGAGCAGAAGCAGCGGTGGCTGCCAGAGATGTTGGGCGGCAACCTGATCGGCGCCTACAGCCTGTCCGAGTCACAGGCCGGGTCCGATGCCGCCGCAGTCGCCTGCAGGGCCGCTGCGGTTGAGGGCGGTTACCGGGTTGACGGCACGAAGGCGTGGATCACTCACGGCGGCAAGGCGGACTTCTACAGCCTGTTCGCACGGACAGGCGAAGGCTCCCGGGGTATCACCTGCTTCCTCGTAGCGAACGACACCACCGGGCTCAGCTTCGGCAAGCCGGAGCAAAAGATGGGTCTGCACGCGGTACCAACCACGACCGCCCACTACGACGACGCGTTCATTCCCGACGAGCGACGCATCGGCGCCGAGGGGCAAGGGTTGCAAATCGCCTTGAGCGCATTGGATTCCGGGCGACTCGGCATCGCTGCGGTAGCCACCGGTCTAGCCCAGGCAGCCCTGGACGAGGCGGTCGCCTACGCCAAGGAGCGGACTGCCTTCGGTAAGCCGATCATCGACCACCAGGGCCTGGGCTTCCTGCTCGCCGACATGGCCGCAGCCGTTGATTCCGCCAGGGCCACCTACCTGGATGCCGCGCGTCGCCGTGATGCGGGCTTGTCGTACTCGCGGCAAGCGAGTGTGGCCAAGCTGGTCGCCACCGACGCCGCGATGAAGGTGACCACCGACGCGGTGCAGGTATTCGGCGGCTACGGCTACACCCGCGATTTCCGAGTCGAGCGGTACATGCGCGAAGCCAAGATCACGCAGATCTTCGAGGGCACCAACCAGATTCAGCGTCTGGTGATCAGCCGGTCACTTGCTCGATAACGCAGGCACCGCACCTACTGCCGAACTCCCGCGGAGGGTTCGAATACGGCGCCGTCTACGGCCGGGCATTGAACCAGGCCGTGTGGAGCGACAGCGACGCGGACCTATCGATTGCCCAACAGCTCGAGCCTCCGCAGTCCGCGTTGCTGGCCGCTGCCCGACGGGCCCTGGGATCTCCTGAAGCCGCGGGCGACCGGTAGTCGTCCTGCAGGTGATTCTTCCTCTGCTTCCTTATGCTGGCCGCCCCCAACGGAAGGCGGGAGTGTCAAGGAGGTCGTAGGCACCGCCGGTCGGACTCCCCGTCGGCGAGTTGCGCCAGAGTCGGTGCGAGTCGACGGCATGGGCCGATCTCGCCTGCCGGCCGCGCGCGATAGGCAAGATTGTGTGCCTACTTGCGCTGGCTGTGGCCAGGTTGGCAGGCGGGTGTCGGGTGGCGGACACGGTCGTCGTGTGGCCGCGGATCGTCCTGGTGCGCACCGGGATCCGCAGCCGGCCAGCCGCATTCGGCGCTAACCGATCGGCAGCGCGCTCAGGATCGGGTCGTAGGCCCAGTTCAACATGCGCTCGGCGTCGTCCTTTGCGGCGACGCTGTCGGGTGAGCTGTGCAGGACCACACCGATCAGCGGTATTCCTGCCCTGACCGTCTCGAACAGCAGGCAGGTTCCCGCAGCGTCGGTGTATCCGGTTTTGATGCCGATAGTGCCGGGATAGTCGTGCAGCAGCGAGTTCGTGGTCTGCCAGAGGTGAGCGCGGTTGCCCGGGGCGGCAGGCAGGTAATAGCTCTGGGAACCGGCGATCTCGCGGAACACCGGCAGGCTCATCGCGCGCAGGCCGAGGGCCACCAGGTCCGCCGGTGTGGAGTAGGTGGAGTGATCGGTGGGGGCGGGCAGCCCGCTGGGGTCGGTGAAATATGTTCCCGCCAAGCCCATTTGACGCGCGGTGTCGTTCATCTTGGCGATGAAGCCGTCTTGGCCGGGCCCGTAGGCCTCGGCAAGGGTATAGGCGGCGTCGCAGCCGGACGGCAGCATCATCGCGTAGAGGAGCTGTCGCGCGGTGAGCACCTCGCCGGGGACCAGGCCTGCGTTGCTTCCGTCGTACTTGGTGCCGTAGGCGATGATTTCTTGCGGCACGGTAATGGCCCGGTCGAGGTCGCCGGCGTTGATCACGACCAGTGCCGTCATCACCTTCGTGATGCTGGCTATCGGGACCGGGGTGTTCGGCTGTCGCGACCACAGCAACGTGCCGGTGATTCCGTCCGCCAGCGCTGCTCCCGACGCCTGCACTGCGTCCGGCTCAGGAGTCAGCCAAGGCAAGTGAATATGGGTGTCGCTCGCGGCGGGGGCGGCCGTGACGCCATGACCGGCTACCACGACCAGCGCCCCAACGACGGCAGCTTGCAACAATCGGGCAAATGTCCGCATGGGCCACATCCTGCCGTGCGAACCCGTCAACCAGTGGGATTTCACCGACCGAATACCGCGCCGCTTCGGCGACAGCATGCAATCAGCTAATCCAAGGAGCCCGACGCTTCTCGCCTGCGACCGCTCTCTTAGCGACATGGCCGTGCCGCTCTGCAGAAGATCGGCGCTACCTCGCCATTGGTCGGCAACGAGGATCTCACCCGTCTCTTGCCGCCAGGTGCCTGCGCCCGAGCCGACGGAGTCTTCCGCCGATCGGACTTGACCGACCGAAAATCGGGTGCGCCATTGTACATCTACCACGGCGCATATGACATCTGGATTCCCATCGAAGCAGCCCAACAGCTGTACCAGCAGCAGTGCGCCCGCGGTGTGCCCGCCGTGTTCCGCACCGAGCCCGGCGAGCACATCATCGTGCTGTTCGCCGGATTCCCCGGAGCGACCAACTGGCTCGACGCACGGCTACGTGGCGAACCAGCCCCCAGCGAATGCCTCACCACACCAACGCAATCACCACAACCCCCGACATCCGGCGAACGGTAAGAAGTGTCCGGCTGATGCTGTCCCATCCAGGTCAGAGGCTCTCCAACGTCCAGCTCGTATTGCCCGGTCCGCGGCGTAGCTGCCGGTCTCGGCACGCTCTTGGCACGCTCGATATCGCCACTGACCAGCACGGGCAGCGTTCATGAGGGACATCGATATCGGCACCAACCGATCGTGTCGTAAGCCAGGCTCAGCGGGTTGCGCTGCCGATCTGGATACGCTTAGCGCTGCGCCGATAGATCCGGGGCGGCGAGGCCGGGATCGCGTGGGTATGCCGGTGGCCGTCTGACGGCGCCCGGTATCAGTTATCGAGGGTGGTGCAGGGGCTCAATGGTACTTTCGGCGGACAAGAGGCCGAGATCAGCCAGGCTTCGCACGCCGGCGACCCGATCACCGGCGGCGCGTGGGACAACGACGACAACTCCGGTGGCGACGACTCGAGCGATGGGTAGACGTGCATAGACCGACAGCACCGACGACATGTTGATCGGCCTCTCCGCCGCCCTGCTCGCTTGTCTGGGTTACGGGGTGGCCTCGGTCTTGCAGGCGTACGCCGCGCGCCGATCGGCTGCCGCGGCCGAGGCGCGCGGTGTCGGCGGGCAGTTGACCGAAACCGGCGCTCCCACTGTCGCTTCCACTGTCGCGGCGGCGTTGACAGTGTGGTTCATCGTCGGCACGGCGCTCGACGTGGTCGGCTTCGTCGGGAACTCGGTATCCGCCCGACTCATCCCACTGTTTCTCTCGCAGACGATCATGAGTGCGAACCTGATCATCACCGCCGTACTGGGGATCACCGTGCTCGGCATCCGGTTGCACCGGCGCGAGTGGATAGCCATCATCACGGTGATCCTGGCGCTGGCCGCGCTCGGCACTGCCGCCGGGCATGAGGGCGGCGGCAGCGATGACCCGGCGATGCACTGGGGCGTGCTGATCGCCGCCGTGCTCCTGTTCACCGTCAGCCAACTGGTCGTGCGGCACCTCGGATCCAGAGGCGCCGTCACCGCCGGGCTCGCCGCCGGACTACTGTTCGGGGCCCTGGCGATCGCGGTCCGCATCGTTGGCGGCATCGATCCACTGAGCTTGCCGACGCTGCTCGCCGACCCCGCCGCGTGGACGATCGCCATTGCCGGTGTCGGCGGGTTCTACCTGCACACCGTCGCGCTGCAACTCGGATCGGTGAACGGAGCCACCGCGGCACTGGTCGTCGGCGAAACAGTTATCCCAGGAATCGCCGGAGTGCTCCTACTCGGCGACACCGCCCGACCCGGGTGGCAATGGCTGGCGATCCTCGGCTTCGTCTTGGCCATCGGCGGCGCGGTCGCGGTCGCGGTGTTCGGGAACCTGTCCGCAGTGCGCGAACACGCGGACACGTAATACCCTAGGTTTATTGAAAAGCCCAATGCCACAGCCGGATTCACGGCCCGCGACCGACTGCCGATCGGATTCGACCCGCTCGCGATGATCGGAATCTGGACCAGCTGATCGCCGTCGAGGCACGACAGCCGGCGGTCGCGGGAATCCGGATGTCCAGCGTTATCGAAGGTCGCATATCGGCAATATCGGCTGGTGCAAGTTCGCAATTCGCAATGACGAGGCGGTAGGCACCGGACACCTGCTTCAGCATCGAAATCACCGGCCTCCTCGACGACACGCCCTGGACTCAGGGAACCGTTCACGGCCGGATGTCCCGAACTGCAGCCCTGACAGCGCGACGCAGTCCGTCACGCCAGTGTGGTAGTGGCGTAAGGCCGCAGTCGATCCACGATGAATTCGACAGAACGGCATTCCGGGGCCGGGTTGCGGCATCTCGGAAATCCGATGTCCGGCAGGGCCGTAACAGGTCCGGATCGAGTCCCGCCGCTTCGATAATCGCACGAGCGAATCGGTATTTGGATGCGGCGCCGCCTCCGGTCGCGTGGAGCAGGTGCGGTGGATTCGGGTGCGCGACGAGGTCGACCAGAGCGGACACGAGATCGTCGACGTAGGTTGGGGACGCGATCTGGTCGGTGACGACCGCGACGTGCTCGCCCCGGGAGCATCTGCGCACGAGTGCGGCCGGGAAATCCCGGTCGGTCCCCGAGTACAGCCACATGGTGCGGACGATCCGCGCATCGGGCAACGCTGCTCGGGCGGCCTCCTCACCCGCCAACTTGGATTTTCCGTACACGCTCAACGGGGTGGTCGGTGACCAGGTTTCCCATGGACTCGACGCCGACCCGTCGAAGACATACGCGGTCGAGATGTGCAGCAGTCGCGCTCCCTTGTTCGCGCAGGTTCGGGCCAGCAGTCCCGGGCCGAACCCGTTGACCGCGAACGCCTTATCGGCTTCGGTCTCGGCGGCGTCTACGCCGGTGTATGCCGCGCAGTTGATGACCACATCGCCGGGGCCGATGGTGTCGTTCAGCGCCGTTGCATCGGTGATGTCGAGTTCTTTCGATCCGAACCCGAGCACCTGTCGATCGGCACGACGAAACGGGCTCGTCGCCCTCGTTATCCCGCTGCCGAGCAGTCCGTCCGCACCGGTGACCACCAGCCGGTTCACCGCTTGTCCTCGGGCGAGGTCTCCACGAGCCGGACCTGGGAGCGTCGGTAGCCGGAAACGTACTCCCGGATCGAGGCAACCATGTAGTCGGTCATCTCGTCGGTTATGCCCGGGTACACGCCGACCCAGAAGGTGTTGTCGGCGACGTAGTCGCTGGCCGCCAAGCTTCCGGAAATACGGCACTCGATGTTCGAGTACGCCGGATGGCGGAGGAGATTTCCGGCGAAGAGGCCGCGGGTCGCTATTTTGCGTCCTTCGAGGAAGTTGACGATATCGATACGGCCGAAAGGCGCGTCCGGCAGCACCGTCAGGGCAAATCCAAACCAGCTCGGATCGCTGTCGGGGGTTGGTTCCGGCAGGCGGAGATGGTCGATCCCGTCCAGGCCTTCGCGAAGCCGACGCCAGTTATGACGCCGGCGGGCGCAGAAATCGTCCAGTCTGGCCAGCTGGGAGAGCCCGAGCGCAGCCTGGATATCTGTTGTCTTCAGGTTGTAGCCGATATGCGAATAGATGTACTTGTGGTCATATCCGTAAGGAAGGCAGCCTAGCTGTTGATTGAATCTCTTTCCGCATTTGTTGCTTTCACCCGGCTCGCACCAGCAGTCGCGTCCCCAATCCCGCAGAGACTTCACGACGCGAGCTGTTATCAGGTTGTTGGTCAGGACGCATCCGCCCTCACCTGTGGTCAAATGGTGTGCCGGGTAGAAGCTGACGGTGGCCAGATCGCCGAAGGTGCCGGTAGCGCGCGACTGGTATGTCGATCCGACTGCATCGCAATTGTCTTCGATCAGGAACATGCCGTGCTCCGCGCACAACGCGGAGATCTCTGCCACAGGAAACGGGTTACCGAGCGTATGTGCCAGTACGACGGCACGGGTTCTCGGGCCGATTGCCGCCGCCACGGCTTCCGGTGTCGTGTTGTATGTGGAGGAATCGATATCTACGAACACCGGTTTCAATCCGTTTTGCAGTATCGGGTTCACTGTCGTCGGGAATCCGGCTGCCGCCGTAATCACCTCATCCCCGGGGCGCAGCCGGGTATCACCCAACTCCGGGGCGGTTAATGCGGTTACCGCGAGCAAGTTCGCCGATGATCCGGAGTTGGTGAGTCGCGCCTTGCGGAGTCCGATTTTTCTGGCGAATTCGTTCTCGAATCGATGTGCCAGGATTCCCGCCGCGATACGCATATCCAACGCGGCCTCGACGACAGCGGCCCTGTCGTCGTCATCGAGGCAGGCTCCGGATGATTGGATCTCGGTGACGCCCGCGACGAACTGATGCTCGGTTTGCGAATTGTGGAACCGTCGGACTATCGTGAGTAGATCGTCTCTATCGTTCATTCTATTTTCTCCCGGTGCGAGCCTAGAACGAGATCTCCGAGGTCGTCGGCGAATGCAGATTGTGGCGGCAGTGCCCACATATGTCGTTTGAGCGCTCGCGCGGCCTGCCGGTAGGCGGGGTCGTCGAGGGTCGTCTGGCAGGCGGTAAAAACATCCGAAGCGGTGACGGTCATGGGATCGATGTGGATGCCGGTGCCGAGAGTTTCACAGCGTCGCGCATTTCCGGGATGATCGGCGAAGAAGGGGAGCACCACGTGCGGGACTCCGTAGGTTATCGTGTCGCGCATCGAATTCAATCCACCGTGCGTGATGAACAGGTCCACGTTCGCCAATACGAGGGACTGGGGGACGTACGGCAGGACATGGATGTGTGGCGGTAGCGACCGGAATATGTCCTGGTACAGCGACGGCAGCGAGACGACCGCGGTACACCGGAGCTCGGCCAAGGCCTTGAAGACCTCCCCATAGATTTCGGCCATTCGATCCCTGAACCGCGGTGAGAAGGGTCCGATCGAGCCCAGTGAGAGGTAGACGATCGGCCTATCGCCAGGCATCGACGTGAACACGTCCGGGAGCAGTTGATCATTGTGACGTACCGGTGGTTCGTGCCGGTAACGGACCAGTGGGGTGTCGAGATCGGCGTTATTGAATTCTTTCGGCGTCAGGGAGACCGTGAGATGCCGCAGGATTCCCGGTGTCGACGGTTCTTCCGGAAGCCCGAGTTTGGCCCGCTGAGTGGTCAGAGCGGGCCGGATCAGGTCTTCGTGGAGGTTTCGCACAAGCTGCAGCGGGCCGATATCCACCGTGACGTGTGGTATTCCGAGCACCTCCGCGGCCAAGTAACCGCCGAATTCCGAGCACTCGTGCAGGACGACATCGGGCCGCCACTGTTCGGAGAGGTTCAGTACGTCTTCCGCGATACGCAGGGCGATCCGGTCGCTGAGGAAATCCGTCATGTACATCCGGTCGAACGCGTCTATGTCCCGGTCGAGCAGAAGTCCGAAGATGGCTGCATCGAACTCGCGGTCGGCCCGCCGTATCTTCACGTCCACGGTCTCGACGCCGTAGTTGCTGTGCAGCCAGGCGCCCCACTTCTCGGGTGCCGCAACGCGGACATCGTGGCCATGCCTGCTTATCGCGTCGGCCAGTGTGACCAGTCCACGGAAGTGGGATTCGAACTGGTTGAGGGTCACCAGCACGCGCATGCGATCTGCCCGCAAGAAAGCCATGTCGGCAGCGTGACACATTGGGGCACAGGGCCGTACGCGTTTCCGCAGAACTTGCCAGCGACTGTTTCAGCTCGGGAGGTGCCGAGTAATTTGCCCGGTGGAAGCCAGGCTGAGACAGTGCATGTCAGCACTCCCGCGATCCGGTGCCGCGCGGCTGGGCGCGCGCTCAGCGTTGCGCGTCAGCGTTGCGCGCTCAGCGTTGCGCGTCAGCGTTGCGCGCTCAGCGTTGGATCAGCAGAGCGGCGCGGTTGAGGACGACCCACTCCCTATTGCGCACGGTGTCGGAGGCGTTCGGCCGCGGCGATATTCGCGCACCCTTCATACCGTTCACCCTGCCCACCGCTGATCGCGACCCGATCGTGGCGGCCACGCATGTCGACGGCACCAGCCGGCCTCAGACCGTACCGCCGGGCCCCGGTATGTACCGACGGCTCATCGAGCGAAATAGATTGTGCCCCTTGAGTTCTCAATCGCGCCCGACCCGGCCGCAGCGGTGCGTGAAACCAAGGCGCGGGTATGCAAAATCCCCAACGTCGCCTATAGGGCCCCGTAACTCGCGAAATCTGGCTTGTGTCTATGGGATTCAGCGCATGCTGGCTAGGTGGTCTCGCATCGATCCGAACCAGCCCCGGACGGCGTCGGTCCGAAGTCGGTGGCAGTTGATCTCCCTTTGGCGGCGGCGCTCGTGGACCCCGAAACAGTCAAGTTCCTACACCAAGAGCTTGCGCAGGCGAATGCGAAGACCACCGCGAGCTTCGCCGCCGCGTTGGCATCCGCAACGGTCGGATCGGCGCTCATTGCCGCGGCCCTCTTCAACTTGCCGCGTCCGTGCAATCCGCCCGACTTGACCGAAAAATGCGTTCCGGCCGACTGGAACTCCCTCTATGCACTGGTGCCACTGCTCTCGGTGCTCGTGGCTGTCATCGTCATGGAGACGACCTCGCGGTTCATCGCGCTCGGCATCTACGCGACCGATATCGAGCGGCAGATCAATAGATTTCAACCGATCACGATTTTCGCGGTCGACGCCAAGGACGGGGTCTGGACGACGCGCACAGTCCCCTCGTCCGAACAGATGCTCGCCGGCTTCGTCTCCGAGGAAGGCCGAAGGTTCAGTGTTCGACCGGTCAACATAATACTCTGGACTTCCTGCCTGTCCATACTTGTCACTGCCGTGGTAATACCGATTCTATTAATTGAATCAACGTCACTAAGAATAGTCACCGCAGTGGTATACGCTCAATTGGTATACCTCGTCGCACGATTCACGGTGTCATACGCCGGCCAACCTCGTCGGTTCGCTCATGAGCTGTGGCGGAACGCCCTTGCGGCGGCGGGCAGTTCCGCAGATCGACATACGCAGGCAAGCGATATAGCTGACTTTATAAGATTCCTCATCTATCCGCGACAGCTCGGCGATCACTGGGTGAAGTTCGCCATTTCAGGAGCCGCTATACCCGCTGCCATTTTTTCCAGTCAGGACGGGCACGTAACGATCGCTCGAGGGTTATTGACGTGGGCGTTCGTCGAGCTCGTGTTGTACCCGATTCGATACCAGATCAATGATATCCGCGACTACAAAACCGACAGTGAGCATCCCGCAAAAACAGCCCGGAAGCGGACTCCGTTCGGCCTCACACCGGAGCGCGAACGAACTGTCGCAACCACCATGATTTACCGACTCGCCGCAGCGTTCGCCCTCGGATACCTCTACGGGCTGTCATGGGTCGAGTGGTTGTGGGTGGCGGTCTTCACCGCTGTGTTCGCCGCTTCGACCTGGCTGTACGAGGCACTCAAGAGCAGCTTCAAAACGGAGCCGATGCAGTCGCTCGATGAACGCACCCCCAAGACGGCCCGAGCGTTGATTGCGCTCTGCGCCTCCGGATACAGCCTGCGGGTCGGATTCGTTTTCGCGGCGACTGTTCAAGCATTCACCGCGGACAAGACTGCGTTGTGGGCGATACTGATGATAACCATCGGTATCGCCGAATATTATTTGCTCAAGAATCAATGGGCAACCGAGGGAACGAGTTTCGTGGAAACTCCTTTGCCAACCGAAACCGTCGACGACACGCTGCGATTCAAGCCGCATATCACGCTAGCTTTGCGTGATTCGAAGATCCTGCGCAGCACAGGGGTCACGACCCTCAGCACCGATAAGCTTCGCGACCGTCAACAGCCTCAATACAAAGGCCACCCTGCCTTGGACCTCGGCATCGAGATTGAACCGCTTCCCGTGAACGGGTCGTCAGCCGAACTGTTCGTGCCACGACTAGTACACCTTGCACGGAGCCGACGCTTGATCACACTCAGCCACCTATGCCTGCTGACGTCGGTGGCCGCCATGGCGGCCGGGTTCGCTGTCATCGGCCCGCACCAAGAAGGTCGTCGTCGACTGCTCATCATTGCTATTTTCGTGGCCGCATTCTTTGCTATAGACCAACTCCACCAGCTTGCTCAACGAGCCATAATGCCGAGTTCGGCGAAGAATGATGCGGAGCCGCTGAAGGTCCCCAACTTCGGGAAGCAGGCCATCGTCACCGTTTCTCTACTCATCTTCAACATCCTCGCGTTCGCCGCGCTGGGCGCATGTCAGAGTCTGCTCACCGAACTCAACTGGCGGCAAGGGCTCTATGCACTCATACCAGCACTCTTATGGGTGATGGCCGGGATCGGCGAATCGACAAACTACCGAGCACAGCGCGTCGCAGCGCAGGAGTTCGCGGCGATCATCGAAACCCTGCGCTCATCCCCGAAAGGGCTCCGCGAGAAGATCTTTGGAACGCACATCAAAGGTGAGCCAGCGGCAGGACGGTGACGGGGCGGAGTCGGCTGCTGACACAGATGGAAATCTCGCCAGCCGACCTCGTCGCGAAAGGCACCGAGATACCCACATTCGGCCAGATCATCCCGGCGGTACGCCAACTCCTCACCTCAGGCACGCGGCGTACATACAGCACTCACCTCGACCGACTCGAACGCAAGCGGACCGACCGTCGCCTCGACGAGGTGTCCAAACCCGAACTCGACGAGATGACCGAACTGGTCCGAGCGACGAGCCGGGTGAACCGGGCCTCTCGAGGCGGAACCACCGCGGCACAACACTTGTGGGTTGAGGCTGACCGTTCCACTGGGCGATCCCTGGTCCGGACAGAAGCCGGACCGGGGATGGCTCACATCAGCCGATCAGTGTTGTTTGGTTTGGTCCGCTGCCCAGGCCGCGATCTGAGCGCGGGAGTTGAATCCGAGCTTGGTCAGAATGTGTTCGACGTGACCTTCGGCCGTGCGTTGCGCGATCACCAGCTCGGCGGCGATCTGCTTGTTGCTGAGTCCTTGGGCGACGAGGTCGGCGACCTGCCGCTCACGTTTGGTCAATTTCGCGGAGGCACCCGACGCGGAGGCCGCATCGGTGGATTGTTCCCCGAGCGCGTACGCAATAGCAGCATCCATACCCATCCCCCGGCCTTGCCGAAGGGCCCCATCGAATCTGCGAGCGCCGAGAGTTCGACGCGTCGTCCGCTCGCATTCCTCGTGAAAGCGCGACATATTCCGCAGGACGGCCCGCACACTGTTACCCACCAGCCATTTTCCCTGGGCTGCCCCCATCAGCACGGCCGCGCGCTGGGCATCGCCCTGGTCGGCGGTAGTCCAGGCCAACGCCTCGATACTGAACGCGGTGAACACCGGACTATTCGGCCGTCGGTTGATTCGCAATGCCGCCTCGAGCAACCGTTGGGCACGGTCCCGTTCGCCTTGCAGCCATGCGGAAACACCCAAGCCGCGCAACGCAGCAGAACGATAGAGCAATTCGCCCTGCGCTTCGGTGATGGAAAGTACTCGGCGGTACTGCTCGGTCGCTCGGGGCATCTGGCCGCGTAGTTCGTATGACCAGGCAAGGATGGTCAGGGCACTGATGTAGAGCTCTGCGGTCTGGTTCGAGCCGAGCAGCTCGACAGCTCGTTCCAGGGCAGCGGAGGCGTCGGCCGCTGCGCCGCTGGCGAGTGCAATGATGCCGGCGGCGTAGGCGAGCTGTCCTTGAATAGCGGGGGTAGATGCCTGTTCGGCGAGCAGTCGCCCCTCCTCGAGAAGGGCGGCGGCAGCTTGGAAATCCCCCTGTGGCGCGGCAACCTCGCATGCGGCGCGTAGCGCACTGATGCGGTCGGGTATCGATTGCGCGCCGGGGTGGGCGAGAACGCGGTCGAGCCAGGTTCGGCCTTCCCCGTACATTCCGCGAAGGACCCAGAATTCGTGCAGCGCGGCGGCGGTTCGCAGCCCAGCTTTGGCTGCCTCGTCGGTGTCCTCGGAAAGGCAGGATTCGAGCGCGTCGCGCAGGTTGGGCAGCTCACGTTCGAGGCGGGCGATCCAGTAGGACTGCCGGTCGCTGATCCACCCGGCTTGAGCGTCCAGCGCTAGTTGTTGGTACAAGTCGCGGTGCCGTCGGCGCAGCTCGGTGTCTTCGCCGGACTCCCGCAGCCTTTGCCGACCGTAGTCACGCATCGTCTCGAGCATTCGGAAACGGACGATGGCATGCGATTCCTCCCGGATCAGAATCGACTTGTCCACCAGGGAGGACAGCACATCGAGCGGACTGTGCGGTGCCAGGTCGACACCGCATACCTGTTCTACGGCGTCGAGTTCGCAACTCACGGCGAACACCGACAGCCGGGCCCACAGCCGCTGTTCGGCCGGGGTACACAACTCGTAGCCCCAATCGACACACCATCGCAGCGTCTGCTGCCGGGTCGGCGCGGTGCGACTGCCACGGGTGAGCAGCGTGTACCGATCATCGAGGCGTTGCAGAATCTGCTCGGGTGACATCGCGCGTATCCGAGCCGCCGCCAGTTCGATCGCCAGCGGCAACCCATCCAACCGGGTGCAAATCCGGGTCACAGCAGCCTTGTTGTTCTCGTCGAGTTCGAAGCCCGGCACCGCTGCTGCGGCACGATCGGCGAACAGCGTTACCGCGTCGAAACGGGGCAGCCCCGCCAGCGTCGGCTCCCCGGCCTGATCTGGGACCGTCAGCGGCGCCACCCGTAGCAACGCCTCCCCTGCGATATTCAACGCTTCCCGGCTGGTGGCGAGAATCCGCAGCTCCGGGCAGGTCCGCAGCAACGCCTCGCTCAACTTCGCCACGGCTTCCACCATGTGCTCGCAGTTGTCCAGAACGAGCAATATTTCCCGCGAGCCCAGAAACTTGACCAGAACATCGTGCAAAGGACCGGGCGCCTCGTCCCGCAACCCCAGGGTGGCCGCCACGACATCGACCAGGAGCGCGGCATCGGAGACCTCGGCCAGTTCGACCAACCACACCCCGTCGGCGAAATCCCGCTGCGCTTGCGACGCGGCCCGCAGCGCCAGCCGCGTCTTGCCGACACCCCCGACTCCGGTAAACGTGACCAGCCGGGACGTGGACAGCAGATTCTTTACCGCCGACAACTCGGTGCGTCGGCCGACAAAACTGGTCAGCTCGAACGGCAGATTGCCACCACTGTCCACGGTGCCCGCGGCCGGCAGCGGGCGCCGTCCCCTCGTTGGTGGATCCCGGTGCCGACGCTCGAGAATCGAATCGGACTGTCGGCCGGTCTCATCGACCGAGAAGCCGTGGCGCTGCTGCGCCTGTCGAATGCTCTCACCCAGCCCCGCCGCAGAAGGGCGTTCGTGAGGATCACGGCTCATCGCGGTTTCCACCAACGCCGACACGTCGTCGGGGATACCACTGTCCTGGAGGTCCGGCATCGGTTGGGTGGTGATCCGCAGATACTGTGTCACCACGTTCTCACCACTGCGACGCTGGAACGCGGCATGGCCGGTCAACGCGCAGAACAGGGTCGCGCCGAGCCCGTACACATCCGCGGCCGCCGTCGGCCTGTGCCGGTCCAGCACCTCTGGGGCAGTGAATGCCGGTGATCCGGTGACGATGCCTTCGGCCGTTCGAAATCCGCCGGTGACGTGGGCATTCCCGAAATCGGTCAAAGCCGGCTCGCCGAAGTCGGTGAGCAGGATATTTCCCGGTTTCACGTCCCGATGCACGATGCCGAGGCCATGCGCGAGCTCCAGTGCGCCGGCGATCTTCACCCCCATCCGCAACACCTTCTCCAGCGGAAGCGGACCGCGTCGGCGGATCCACGCATCCAGGGAATCCAGCGGGTGATAAGGCATCACGAGGTAGGGACGCCCGCTAGCGGTGGCACCGGCCTGCAGCACGGTGACGATGTTCGGATGCCCGGTCAAGCGGCCCATCGCCCGCTGCTCCCGGACGAACCGTGCCCGATTGTCTTCGTCCAATTGCGCGGTCAGCACCTTCACCGCCACCGTCCGGTCCAGCGCGACCTGCCAGCAGCGATACACCACCCCGAAACCACCGCGGCCGATCTCTACCGCATTCTCGAAACCGACCGCAGCCAACTCCGCCGTGGCGGGCGTTGCCACCTCACGGCGTGTGCGCAGCGGATCGTCGTCGGTCATCGGCCAAGTACGATCCCGCCGCGGTCACCAAGCCACATGCGCTTACCTTTCGCTAATGCTCAGCGTATCGCCGACAGGGTCGAGTCCGGGTCGTGAAGTAACCGATTCTGTGCCCTCGGCCAGGTTCTGCCTGTCGGTGGCCGAAAGATCCTTGATGCCGAACAGCTTCTCGTCGGAGTACTGCCTGAAACTTGCACCTTCTTCGTCGTCCAGGACCGCATCCGGCAACCAGCCGCTGGCAGGACACGCGGCCGGGCATAGCCGATGGGGTGAGACGAGTTCGCCACGTCGGGCCATGACCATTGCCCGGCGTGGCGAAGTCGGGGTTGCGCGAGGACACTGAAGGCATAGCGCCGAATTCGTCTCCAGGAGCAATGTGATGGCACCCGACAGACCTTTCGGGATCGACCCGGAAGAATTCGAACGCGCGTTGCGGGAGGTGGGGATCGAATTCCGCGACCTCCTCGGAAAGGCCGGCGAGTACATCGATCGCGCAAGCGTGAGTACGCTGGCGTCGCTGTTCGATCAGTTTGTTCAGCCACAGCGTTCGCGGCCGCCGCAGCCGGAGGGCGAGACCACCGGCGAGACCGGCAGTGGGGTGTGGGTCATCTACAGCATCGACGACGCTGACGAGGCCAGGGTCGAGCAGGTTTTTCCGAGCGAGCTCGAGGCCTTGCGTGCGCATCGCGACAATACCGATGAACGCCGTCGCGTGCGGTTCCTGCCCTACGGCGTCCCCGCAACTGCGCTGGGCACACCCTGACACAGGCTGCGGCCGCTCGCCTCCTGGGCTACTCAGATCTCGGCATCGGATACCGCCGAGTGGAGTGCAATCAGCCTCGATCCGTTGGTCGGCACCGGGTGCCGGCCACATTCGGTAGATCTGCGTCCTCGACGAGGTCGGGCAGGATTGCCCAGACCTCGACTATCGCCGGTGCCCCCAGTCGGCTCGGGAACGTACGGTCGACTCGATGGCCGGCCATCTGGCGCGGTATGCATGGAGCGCGTCGTGCCACAGCTTGTCGACAGTGGGGACAGGGGGCATCATCAGCCTGCTCGGCCCAGACTCGATCGGTCGCCGATAAATCAACCTCTACCAGGGGTTATCCCGAATTAGGGACACAGATGGTGGCTCGCCGGTGGTGGACCACGGGCCTACTGCCTGATTGTGGGGCCGTTGTCTGACCGGTGCAGTACCCAGGTGCCGCGGCCGGCGGCCTTGGCGCGGTACAGGCCGACGTCGGCCTCGTCCAACAGCTTCTCGGCATTGGCGCCTGCAACCGGGGTGACCACGGCGCCGATGCTGGCTGACATCGACTGCAGATCGCTGGGACCGACCGGCACTGGTTCCCGCAGCGTCGCGAGCATGGTCACGGCAGCTGCGCCGACCGTGTCGTCATCGCATGGGGGTGCGAGTAAGGCGACGAACTCGTCGCCGCCGATGCGGGCCAGCGTGACCGTCGGCGAGGTCACCGCCGCGTCGAGCCTGCGGCCGACCTCGGCCAGCACCCGGTCACCCGTACTGTGGCCGTAGCGGTCGTTGATCAGCTTGAACCCGTCGAGATCCACGACGCACAAACCGATGTGATCAGCGGGACGAGCCGCCGCGACAATGGCCTCCAACTTCTCGAGCAGATAGCGCCGATTGGGCAGACCCGTCAACGGGTCGTGGCGGGCCTGCCACCACAGTTTCTGCTGCATGGCCCGGCGCTCGGTGATGTCTTCCCCGACGGCGAGCACGCACATGTCATGTTCGCCCTTGCCGGGCACCAGCGTCATCGTCCACGCGCCCCAGCAGACGCTTCCGTCAGGGCGACAGAAGCGGCCTTCGAAATGCGCGGTGCCGCGTCTGCGCTGGAGCAACCCAACGACCACCTTACGGAGCTTCTCGCGGTCGTCGGGATGCATCAAGTCCAGACCGGACACCCCCGGCAGGTCCTCGCGGTTCATCCCGACCATCCGCGCCGTTGTGGGGTTGGCGTCGATCGTGATGCCGTTGCTGTCGTAGAGCGCGATAGCCACCGCGGCGTTATCGAACACCACGCGAAAGCGTTGCTCAACAGCCTCCTCGCTGCGGGCGCGGACGGCCAACAGCTCGGTGGTGTAGCAACGGGCCAGCTCTCCCAAAAGCGCGCCGAACCGCCGCGCCCGATCCGGTCGTCGCCGTGACCGCTCCAGCAATCCGGCCAGCACCGCCGCCGACGGGGTCATTATGGCGGGCATCGTCAGGTTCGCCTGGACCATCTCGACCCCCACGCGGCATGCGGGCGATGGGTCGAACGACTCAGCCGACAAGGCAGCATCCAGCTCTACGATCCACCTCGCCGTCAGCTGCTGTATGTCGTGAGGGAGAGATGTCGGCACGCCACTGGAATCGACTATGGCCGCCGACCAGTCCCGCGCCATATCGGCAACCTCGCGACTGTCCATCCCGCGAGTACCTTCCTGCATCACTGGACCGTCAAGGTCGAGTACCAACGATCACCCCCACCCGCTAACCAACAAGCATACGAAAGAACCGCTATGCCTGCTTTGTTGCTGGCCGGAGACAGTTTCACATCCGCCGCCGTCGAAAAGTCCGCTGGCCGAGCTGCCTGGGCGGGTCGGCGTATCGGCTGAGATACACCGACACTGTCGCCCGGTCGGTGAAAGAAGAATCGACGATCAGGTAACCGAGCACAAAGTCGTCGGTGAGCCGGGCGGGTTTCCCAGAATCCGGTACGCAGCCGTCATGCCGAGTGCGTCGAACGACGCACCGAAGAAGGTGGTTGTCATGCACTACTCCCCGTTGTAGATGTCTAGTTAGACCAGTCTGTCTAGATCGCGAAGCCAGTCTATGCGCCACTCGATTGAGCGTCAAATAGCATTGTAAATGCAAATTTTGACATGCTCGATTGACAAGACTGACTCCATCTGCTGTGCTGTACTTATCAGTAGACAGACTGGTCTACTCAATCAGATGGAGGCGCGATCATGACCCAGACCCGCATAGCCCTGGTCACCGGCGCGACGTCCGGTATCGGCCGGGCCGCAGCGTTGGCGCTCGCCCGGGACGGAATCAAAGTTCTTGTGCACGGCCGTGACTCCGACCGTGGAGCCGCGGTGGTCAAGGAGATCGAGAGCGCCGGCGGCACCGCCGAGTTCCGCGCCGCCGACCTCGCCGACGTCCACGCCCTCAAACAGCTGGCGGCTTCGGTCGGGGAGGTAGATGTCCTGGTCAACAATGCCGGATTCTCCTGGTTCGGCCCCACCGCCGACCTGGACACCGACACCTTTGACGAGTTGCTCGCCGCCAACGTGCGTAGCGCCTACTACCTTACCGCCGCTCTCGCGCCGCAGATGGCCGAGCGCGGGCAGGGAGTAGTGATCAACCTGGGCAGCATGGCCGGGCAGATCGGCCTCGCAGGCGGCGCCGCTTACAGCGCCACCAAGGCGGCGTTGGCCGCGTTTACCCGTTCCTGGGCCGCCGAGTACAGCCCGCGCGGTGTGCGGGTCAACACCATCGCCCCCGGACCGGTCTACACCGGCGGCTCATCGAGGGAGAGTCTCACGGCCCTGGGCAAAACCACACTGCTGTCGCGCACCGCGGAGGCAGAGGAAATCGGGGACGTCATCGCGTTCCTGGCCTCACCGGCCGCCGGCTACCTCACCGGCGCCGTCATCCCCGTCGACGGCGGCCGCACAGCCATCTGACCCGCACTACAAACATGGGAGTCGAACAATGGAAAAGCCAGTCATCTTGATCACCGGGGGACTCACCGGCATCGGCCGCGCCGCGGCGGTCGCCTTCGCAGAGAAGGGCGCGAAGGTGGTCGTCGCCGGTCGTCGCGATGAGGTCGGTAAAGCACTCGCCGAGGAGCTGCGCGACCTCGGCTCGGAGGCCGAGTTCGTCAACGCCGATGTCCGCGAGGAGGGACAGGTTCGCGCCATGGTCGATGAGACCGTCGCACGGTTCGGCCGTCTCGATGTCGCGGTGAACAACGCCGGAACCGAAGGCCTGCCCGGCCCGATCACCGACCAAACCGCGCAGACCTACCGCGACACGTTCGACACGAATGTCCTCGGTGTCGTTCTGAGCATGAAGCACCAAGTACGCGTCATGCGGGAGCAGGGCAGCGGCAGCATCATCAACATCTCCTCGACCTACGGGCACGAGGGCGCGGCCGGGGCCTCGGTCTATGTCGGCAGCAAGCACGCCGTCGAAGGCATCACCAAGTCGGTGGCGCTCGAGCTCGCCACGTCGGGGATCCGGGTGAACGCCGTAGCCCCCGGCCCCACCGACACCGGCATGCTGACCCGCTTCACCGGCACGCCGGAGAGCAAAGAGGCTCTGGTGCGGCAAGTCCCGCTGGGTCGCCTCGGCCGCTCCGAAGAGCTCGCCGACGCGATCGTGTTCCTCGCATCAGGGGAGGCCTCGTTCATCACCGGCCACGTCCTCGATGTCGACGGCGGCATGACCACCAGCTGATCCGAGGAGGAGCGCCGCAATGAGCGACTACACCCACGACATCATCATCCCGACGATCAACTCCTACATCCTTCAGCAGTTCCTGCCCAACGCCGAGCTGATCATCTACCCCGACGCCAACCACGGCGCCCACTTCCAGTACCCCGACCGGTTCGTGACCCACACCAAGCTCTTCCTCGACGGCTAGGAAACACAACTAGGACACACACAGCTGGATCCGCAGGGCGGAGGCGGTTGCCGGAGCCCGGTGACCGCCTCGCCACATTGACGGGGAAGACCGGTCTGTCTAGTGTTGTTACACGCGGTAGGAGTCAAGTTAGGCTCTCAGTGGAGCGGTGGACTGTACCACCAGTCTGAAAGAAGGAGTGGCATGCCCAGCAAGGTCGACACCTCGAAGGGATCCGCGCGCGAACGTCTGCTGGCCGCCGCCGACGACCTTTTCTACCGCGAAGGCGTGCAGAGCGTCGGCATCGACCGCATCGTGCGCGAGGCCGGTGTTGCGAAGGCATCGCTCTACAACCTGTTCGGCAGCAAAGAGGAGCTGGTTCAGGCTTACCTGGACGCCCGCCACGCCGATACCCGCGAGCAGGTCGAGCGCGCCCTGACCCGCTTCCGGACCCCGCGTGAGCGGCTACTGGGGGTCTTCGACGCGCAAGGCCAGCTGTTCACCGAGCCCGACTTCAACGGCTGCGCGCACATCGCCGCCAGCGCGGAGGCGCAGCCCGGCAGCCCAGTCGAATGCGCCGCCGACCGGTACCGGCAGTGGGTTCGGACGTTGTTCACGGATCTGGCACGCGAGGCCGGTGTGGCCGACTACGAAGACCTGGCACGGCAGCTACACCTGCTGTACGACGGCGCTGGGCTTTCGGCGCGAATGGACCGAGACCCGTCCGCGGCAACAACCGCTCGCGCGGCAGCCGTAGCTCTGCTCGACGCGGCCCTCCAGGACAGCAACCAACGCTGACCAACATGGCGACGGTGAACGAAAGCCCACCGCTATATCACCGTCCTGCGCTCATCGTGCCGGTGGCTGGATCAGTTCGATGAGGTTGCCCTCCGGGTCGTTGCCCCTGTCCACCAGATCCGTCAGAATCCCCTGTCACCCAAGTGCCTACGAAGGCACCTGGGTGACTCTCTTGGTTGTCACCGTCAGCATTGTGCGCGGCATGAGCACCGATCGCCGTGTCCGCAGGAGCTCCGGGGCTCGGCGCAGTAGCCGACGACCACCTGGGCGTCGCATATCTTTCCGAGGTCATCGGGGAATTCGACGGTGCCGATAAGCTCGGGTCGGTCGGACTGTAGCGGGCCCAGCTGTTTGCCGTCGAGATCCACGACACCCCAATACAGCGCTGGGTATTCGCTGCTGGCGACGCAGTGGACATCGATCCAACCGCACTGGCAGGCCTCCCCGCTGTGCTCGTGTCGTCCCGGCCGGAACTTGAGCACGATATTCGCGCTCGGCTCGGCACACGGCGCCTCGATGAAGAGCTGGATCGCCTGTGCCCACCGAACCTGCTTGGCGGGCACGAATGGGAACATCGCCCCGGACAGCCGTAGGTCGAGCCTCCGATTCCATGGTCCCTGTTCCGGTTTCGGCACGCTTACGCTCTGCCAGGCATCGGGGAGATCGCGCCGCACATCGAACAACCGCAGCCCGTCCCCGGGAAGGCGGCACTGAGCCGCGGCCAGCGCGGCGTTGCGCAATGCCTCGCCGCCCTCGCGCGCGGTGTAGTTCAGGTGCAACACCACATCACTGAGCGCGTCGAAGTCGAAATAGTTTGTCTCCGGCGGCAATTCGATGCGCCACCGGCCGACCGCACCGGCGAACTCGAACGGCAGATACCGCTCGTCGCGGAAGTTCAACTCGAACATCCCCGAATCGTTCTGACCGCTCGAGGTCGCGATGGCCTCGGTCGCGGTGTAGGAACGCAGTACCCGGCCGTCGTCGATGGCGGTGGCGTACCCGTTATCCGAAGGTGTACAGCCGCAATCGGATCCGAGCCGCTTATCACAGCATATCGCTGGGGCTTGGGCCAGTCGCGGATCGACCCGGGTGTGACTGCTCAACAGGGTGAGTCGGCAGTGCACACCGGTGTACGGACCGACCACGCACGGAATGGTGACCGTGACGTTCTTGATCCGGCGCAGGTAATGTCCTGGGTAGTCGACGTCGAACATCCATTCCGGCAGCTCGATCTCGGCATAGCCGGTCGCCTGCAGGTGCACGAAGGCCAGCGGGAAGGCCTGGCGCAGCGAAATGTGCTTGGTGAGTTCGTATTCACGGCAGTTTTCGTCCAGATACGCCTTGTCCATCTGCGCCACCGCGAGCTGCAACCGCTCCCCCGCCGTCAATCCGGCGCGCAGGTTGTCGAAATCGTCCGCGCCGACGAAGGATCGGGTGGTGTACCCACGTTCGTAATTGAACGCGCGTTCGGCCTTGCGCGCCGCACAACGTGCGAGCTCGTACATGCGGAAGTACTGTGCCGCGGTCTCCTGCTGCAAGTACAGGTACATTTCGTGGCTGGTGAACTTGTCGCGCAGGAAGTCCTGCACTCGGGCGGCGTTTTCCACTTGGCGTTGCTGAGTGTTCAGCTCGGTCAACGCCATATCGCGGCGCCGTTCCGCGCCGAGGATCTGCCGTTCCATCTGCTCGATCTCGATGGAGATGACATCGACCTGCTGACGCCAGTCGGCAAGCCTGCGATCCCAGGACCCCTCGGTATTGCTCAGGCCCGCGGCGGTATTCGCATTATCGCTGACCGCGTTCAGGATCCGCGCCGCAGTGGAGAATCCGGCGCCGAGCTTATTGCCGACCGGCCACTGGCTGAACATCAACGGCGTTCCAGCGATACCGGCGATACCGATCCACAGATCGGGGAACAGGCTGACACCCTGTGCGATCGCTTCCAGCACGTTGCCCGCGATCCGCGAGCCCATCGAGACACCGGTGAGTGCCTCGTAGCCGGACTCGCCGGAGTTCAGGCCGCCGGCGATCAGGCTCTGGTAGTAGCGCAACCGGGTCTGGGCGCCCTCCTTCGTCTTGCCGAGCGACTGCACCTGCCAGTCGGCGTCACGCCACTGGTTGCGGCGCTGTTCCAGGGTGAGTTCGACCAACTGGCGTTCCTGCGTCTGACGCAGGGCGGCCAGGTATTCGGCATCGGCCTTCTCGTGCGCGGCGAGCAACTGTCCACCCAGCGCTCGCACTTCACCGGCCAGCTCCCGTGCGCGCTGCACGAGAACCGTGAAACGGTATGGCTCGCAGCATGGTTCGCAGCAGCCGTCGGAGCCGCAAGCACAGCCGGTGAGCTGCCAGCCGTCGCGGCGCGGGTCGTCGCCGAAGTACCGCATATCGACGCCGGGTGTACCGTCGCGCAGCCTGCGACCGTTCACACACTCGCGGATCGTCGCGAGTCGGTCGGCGGTCCGGTCGTAGAGCGCGAGCAGCCGCGGGTTCAGCGGCGCACGTCGCGGAATGAACCTCCTGACCGTGCTAGCAGTCGAATCATCCTGCGCGAGTATGATTTCCGGGCGTGCGCAAAGGATTCGATCCACCTCGGTGAGGACTATTTCGGCGCGCCGCGTTGCCTCCGGATTGTTGCGGCAGCGCAGCGCGTCGGCCCAGGCGAGCATCGTTTCCAGATAGCGCAGCAGCAACGCCCGGTCGCGAGCGCGTTCACCGTTCACCGGCCCGGTCGGGCAGCAGGTTTGGTCGCGTCGCGATACGGCGAGATCGAGCCCGCCGTCGGCGGAGTCGCTGCCGGTATGCTCGTCTGCCGCCGTGTTGACGCATACCGCCCAGGTGTTGTCGGTCGCCCCCGGAACACGCACCAGCTCATACCATTTCAGCGCGGCCTCGAACTTGCAGTCGGTGCGCAGCGCACCGCCAACTGTCGTGGCGACGGAGAACAGCGTGAGCGGTTCTATCGGAGCGCCGGGGCACACGTAGGCGAAGAAGGGATAGGCATCCAGCCCACCGATTTCGCCGCCGGGCGGTGCGGCCGGTGGTGCGGCGAGCTGCGGCACCGTGATCGCGGCGTCGGTGGCCAGGTCGTACCGGAAGCCGGGCGGCGTCGGGTCGGCTTCGTGGCCCTTCGGCCGGTGGCCACCGATGACCTGGAAGTGCAGCGAATCGCCCGCTCGTCCGGTGAACACCAGTTGCGCGACGGCCTGCGGATTCAGGACAACCGGTTCGGTCGATCGGCGCGCGGGCTCGAATCGGCCGTCGCGTGCGCGCGACCAGACCAGGTGCACGACCGAGTTGGCCGGCCAATCCAGCAGCGCGGGAAGTCTTTCCGGGCGATGCCAGTCCGAGATCTCGTCGGCTTGGCCGCGACCCGCGTCCGCGTCCTGATGCACCGCGTCGAAACTTCTGGCGTCCTCCAGCCAGAAGTAGTACTCGTCGACGACGGACTCGGCGGTGTGTGCGCAGGTGGCACAGCGGTCGGTCGAATCATGCCCGCAGACAACGAATCCCGCACCGGCGGGTGGGATACCCGCGGCGGCAACCCGGACGAATCGGGTGCCGAGCCGCACCGCTGCCTTGATCCACAGCGGCAACCGCTCGTGGTCGGTTTCCGACAGTTCGCCTGCGACCACACCATGCCGATTCGCCTCGCGCTCACCGTCCACAGCAGCGGGCTCACCCTTGGCAGCGCGCACCTTGGCAGTTCCCTTGGTGCCACCGGGCGGCTTGGCAGCGCCGCCGGTTCCACCCCTGGCCTTGGCAGCGACTCCCTTGGTCCGACCACGCGCCTTGACAGTGCCACCTTCGCCATCGTCAGGGTTGTCGCTATCGGCGTTGCCATCGCCGCGGTTCGAACCGCCGTCGCCATCGCCGGGCGGCAGTGCTCGCATGACCGGGGCGAGCCAGGATGGGCGGGCGTCCGCGGGCGCACCGAGCAGGTCCACCCCCTCGGGCAGCGGACCGGGTAACAGCAGGCTGATTCGTGAGGGTTCCGCGGCCTGCAAAGCCGTCAGCCCCGGATGAGCCGGTGGCCGCCGACCGGGCCACCATTCCGTCCCACCCGGCGCCGCGACGGTCAGCCTGCGGCGGCGCAATTCAGCCTCGAGCAGGGTGAACGCTTCCACACGGCGGGCCTTGGCGAGTTCGTCCCACTCGATCCAGTTCTCCCGGTACTGCTCACGTTCGGCGACGCACTGCCAGGTCAGGAAGGATTCGAAACGTCCGTCCCAGACCTCGGCGAACTCGACCGTGATGGTCAGCCCGGGCTCCAGACCGAGCCTGGCGCGCTGCACGAACGCCTGCGCGCTGCTGATCGCGTCCTGAATTCGGCTGGCCCGATCGCTCGTTCCGGTCTCCACGTCCTGCAGCAGCAGATCGCTCAAATCCCGTGCCCTGGCTGCGAATCGGCCGGGTGCGAACGGTAGCGGCACCCGATTCATCCCACACAACCAGGCGACGAGCGCGTCACGAGCCCGCACCCGCAGCCCGTCGTTGAGCGCCTGCACATCCAGATAGCGCCGGGGCGAATCGTTTTCGAAGCATCCGTCCTGCACGAACCGGGTGAGGTTGTCATTGCCCGCATCCGGTGCGACCTCGGGCCGATCGGATGCCCAGCGAGCCGGTTTCGCATCCTCGATGCGCGATACGCGGAAGCGACGCTCCAGCCGATCGAGCCACATCTCACCGCGCCAGACCCGAACAGCCCATGCCTCGGACTCCAGATCCGGTGTGGCGATGTGATAGTCGCCGCCGACCGCGAAGTAGGTCAGTACCAGGGGCGCGTGCCGCACATCCACCCCGATATGACGAACCAGCTGCGCCGGTTCGTCGGGCTGACGTTCAGCCGCCTCGAGGAAGATCCGCCAGGCGGGTCGTTCCCTGGCCGCCTTGGTTTCGGCGCGCAAACCGGTGTAGTCGTAAAGCCGTTCCCACCAATCGAACAGCGCGGCCTGCCTGCGCCCGCTCACGCCCGCGCGCTGGTCGTTCGACGGCGACCGATATGGATCGGTGACCGGCAGCAGGTCCAGGTCGAGCCAGGCGCGATGGGTACCGAACGACGATGGTCTGGTGCGTGGATAGGTCTGTCCGGCAAAGGCTTCCGGATGGTCGAGTAGGTAGCCCAGCTCGGACTGCGGTTCCCGGGGCAGCGTGGCGGCGGATAGCCCCAGCCGGTGCGCGACCAGCACGGACTTGAAGGCCCGCTGGTAGGTGCGCCGGATATCGCGCAGGCTGGAGGTGTAGCGGCCGTGCAGGTAGTCCTGCGCCGCACCATCGACGTCGACGCATTCATCCAGCGGCATGTCGACCGTGTTGCGGTAGAGCCGGCGATGCGGCACCGCGAGCAGTGTGTCGCCGGTGTCCGGGCCGGTGTATTTGACCTGGAACCCGGTGTGCCGTGGCCGGACCCGCTCTGCCTCGTCGAACCTCGGTTCGGGCTGGTCGAATTCGACCGTGATCTCATACGCGCCGCGGCGCAATTCGATCGGGGCCGAATGGCAGTCCGGTGCGTCCGCACCGGGCCAGTTGCGGTTCAACAGGATCCACGACCGCTGGCCACGACGCAGGGTGATGCGCCAGCGCAGGTCGTCGCAGTGGTCGCAGTCGGGTGCCGCGCCGTCGGGAGTCGGCTCGCCCGCGGCGAATTCATACCGTCCGCCGTGCTCCACCAGCAAGCTGCCCGACCAGGTCACCGTGAAAGGCTCTGCACCGAAGAGGGGTTCGCCGTCCTCGTCGCGCAGGGCGAACCCGTTGCGCACGGCCACCAACCGGAGCTGCTCGGGCGTCAGCGTCAGGTCCATCGCCGGGATGACGGTGGGCACGGGGGCATTCCACTCGTTGCGGCCCGCGCCGAACATCGACAGCGGCCCGCTCAGCTCGCGCCAGGCGTGATCGTTTCCGGCCACCGAGAATTCGCCGAGCAGACCGGTGCCGAGCAAGCCGAGCAGCGCGGCGTACGCACCGCCGGTGGGTGCGATGGGCCAGTTCAGGGCAGGTGGCTTGCCGGAATCGTCCTCCCACGGCGTATGCCCGTTGTTCTCGTCACCGTGCAGCGCTCGCAGCAACCGTGCCACCTCGAGCGCACCCACCTCGGTCGTGTGCTGCGGCGCGGCCGCGCGCACATGGTCGGCGAGGTGTTCGGCGATGAGCTGGCAGCGCCGGTGGAACAGGGCGAATTCCCTTTGCACAAAGGCGAAGCGGGTCTGCTCGTCCGGTTCGTGGACGAGGGTGTGCACGGCGGACTCGAACGATCCGAACAGCAGCGCGAACGGCACCAGCGCCGCACGCGGCGCGAAGTACAACTCCGACACCGCTTTTCGCTCCACCTCGGTCAGCGGTCGCAGGTGGCTGAGCCGCTCCGCGAGCGCCGCGTCGTCCAGCGGGAGCTGGGTCCACAGCGTCTGCGTCGCGATGTCGTAGTGCAGCGGCCCTTCGGGCTCGGCGTTCCACATGGCGGGCGTGGTGTCCGCCGCGGCCAGCGGCGTAGCAAAGCGTCGCCGATCCGGCGGTACCGGAGTGCCCTCGAATTCGAGCACCGACGGGAAGAACCGCTCGGCGACCGAAAGCAGCGAGTCGGCGGGAACCGTTGGCAGATAACCGAATTCATCGGCCAGCGTGGCGCCGATCCGGGACAGCGTCCAGGTGTCCGCGTCGTCGGCGGTCACCTCGAGCAGCTGACGCCGCAACGCCCAGAGGCCGTGGCCGTCCTCGTCATCGGCCAGGCCGAGCGGATCGTCGAGCGATTCGTTCTGGGTCGGCAGCGGGAATGGGTCGTCTCCATCGAGGTGGGCATCGGCGAACAGGAACAACACCTCGCCGACGGTGAATTCGGACAGGTAGATCTTCAGCAGCACCTCGGCGAAGCGCAGGGTGCTCGTCGGCTGGGCATACCAGGTGTCGGTGGCCACATCCGGGTCGAATCCGGCCAGCCGCGACAGTGGCGCCAAATTCTGCGCCATCAGCTTGGCCAGCTCGGACTGGTCGGCGAGTTCTGGACGGACGCGTTCGGCGGAGTCCTCGACGCCATCGATCAATGTCCGCAGCGCCCAGTTCCAGTGGTCCGCGTCCGGGCCCACCCACAATGCGAGCAGATGGGTGCGATCGGTACCAACGCCGGACGGGTCGGTCGTATCCGGATCGGCCAGCGGCAGGCATAGCAGTTCGCGCAATATGAACAGGGCGCACAGCTGGTGCAGGAACTGAGGGTTGATCTTCGGGCCGTGGAACAGTTCCAAGACCGTGCAGATATCCGACAACTCGTCGAAAGTTACCGTGGTGGCCGGGTTCTCGCGCAGCCGGCGCCAAAGGCGAATGAAGACGGCGAGCCTGCGAAGTGCGTCGGTGGTGCTGTGATCGCCGAAATCGATGGTCAGGTCATCCGGGCAGCACGGCTGGCACGGCGGATATACCGGCCCCTCGCCGTCCTGCGATCGGTCGCCGGACCGACCGCCGGGCCCGAACGGCACGAACCCGCACTCCCACAGTGCGAGGAACTCGCAGTAGTCCAAACCGGTGCGCCGCAGGAACTCTGGCACCCGGCGGACCGCATCGAGCCAATCCTCATCGCCGTCGTCGCTTTGGCCGCCGTGGTCCGCGGGGAAACCGTAGACCTCGCGCAGTACCAGTCGTTCCGGCGTCGCGACGTCGGCGATGTCGTTGTGATAGAGCAGCTCGGACTCTTCCGGAGTGATCCGCAGATACTCCAATGCGAGCGGCAACCGCAGCGGAAAACGCCACTGGTGCGGGACAAATGTGTCCGGCTCGTGTTCGGCGTCGATCGCGAATTCGGTGATGTCTTTGCGGAAGTGACGCATGGCCGAGTACCTGCTCGACCCTGCGGCGTGCAGGTAACTGCGATTGATATCGAGCGCTTGCGGATACGGCAGCGCCGGATCGGTGAAATCGGACCGCAGGATGTCATAGGCCGCGGGGACCTCGATCGGGGTCGCGGGCGAAGAGTGCTGTGGCAATGCGGCGAACAGGGTGTCCGGATCGTGCGCCCACGGATCACCACCCACGATGCCGTCAGCGGCCAGTCGATGACCGGCCAATTCGTGTGTGGCGGTGTCGTATACGACCCCCGCCCCGCCTGTCGGCTGCGTCACCAACGCCTCGAGGCTCTCGTTGACCAGGTCGATCACCGGAATCTGGGTTGTCAGATCGGCTGTGGTCGCGTGCAGCTCGCCGACCGGGCCCCTGCGGGCCGCGAGCATGGCTCCGAGGTCGGTCTCTTCTCCGGGAGCCCGCGGGTCCTGGCAGGTCGACCCCGCTGAAGCCTGAAGCAACTCGTGCAGGTAGGCAACCGGACCGAGCGGCGAAAGATGCTCGGGTGGAACGCAATCGATCAGCGAGCCGTTGGGATTGACCGGTTGGAACAGGCCGGGCGGGGCCGGCGGATACGGTTCGAACTCGGTCGCCTGGTGATAGATCGCAGCGGCGAACTTGTAGGCGACCGAACCCGACAGCGCGAACCTGAAGTCGGCGAGCGAGAGCCGGGCGACCTGAACGGCGTCGGTAAATCCGCGGGCGTAGAGCGCCTCGATCAGGGAGAACCGCAGGTCGTCCGCGCCGATATCGGTGAGCATCCACAGCTGCCGAATCGCGTTGAGTGCGAAGGTAAGCCATCGCTGAGCGGCCGGATCGTCGGGGAGCGCATCCGCGACGGCCGCGGCCAGTGCGGCCGGATCCGGGTCGGCGGCGAAGGTGAACGCGGTGCCACCGGAATGGGACGGATACGCATTCGCGAAGGCTGTGAAGACGTCCTGGCCGGATCGTCCGAGCATCGGCGGTCCATCGTTGCTCGGGTTGCCCGCATTGCCGGGATCTTTGTTCACCGTGAAGAATCTGCGCAGATGCCGGATGAACGCCTCCGTGCGCTCCGCGGGTGTTCCGGGCGCGGTGAACGGTGGCAGCAGGTCACTGTGCGCGGCGAAGAAGTCGCGCCACTGTTTGTCGGTGACCGCGACCAGTTTCGCGACCGTGTCGATACCGAGCGGTGGCTGCTTCAGCGCCTTGATCAGGTCCGCGGAATGCCCGGTGACGGCCAGTAGCAACAGTTCCAGATAGGCCGCCGGCCGTTTGGTGGTCGCTTCGGGCTGCCAGAAGTCCGCGTCGATGGTCGCGGTCGGCTTGTCGTGTGCCAGCCAGTCGGTTATCAGTGCATCGATCGGGGCGGCCAGCGGGACCTCTGCCAGTCCGCTCGTGCCGCCGAGCGCGTGCAGCCGCCGCGCCACCTGGATGGCCGTGAGCGCAGTGCCCGACACCGTCGAAGGTGCTGCGGGCGTGATGATCACACCACCGTCGCGAGCCGCCTCGACGGCTGTCAGCAATTGTGGTTCGAGAGTAAGCCGCGCCATATCGAATCGCTGCTCCGGGCCGACCTGGCTCGGCACCTGTGCGGCCAGCGCGTAGAAGTACGCGGCCGGAACGACGAAACTCGGCTTCAGTCCTGCCATTTCGGTCGCTTCGGTCAGCACGACACCGGCGGTCGGTACCGTGGTCGCCGTCCCGGCACCGGTGATCAACGGAAAATCCAACCGCGCCCGACCTGCGGCGATGCTCAACCGCTCCTCGGCGATGGCCGCCGCGGCCGAGTAGACGAAACCGGCCAGCCGCAGCGCCTCCGCCTCATGCGTGCCGTAATAGCCGTTCAGCTCCGCATCGAAACGGCCCCTTGCCTTTTCGATGTTGTCGTCGCTGATATACGGATCGACCTTCGGTTTGGTGTACAGTGCGCCGAACGGGTCGAACCCGAGTGTCGGATCCGGCTGTGGCGGGGGGAAAGCGGTTCTGTTCCACACGATTTCGTTGGCGATCTGGCGACATTGTGCCGGGGTCAACGGCGCCGTGTCCAACAGTGTCCCTGTGGCGCCACCCGGATCCTTGGCCAGGACTTGGTCGATCGCCTTGACCAGCTCACCGAACAACGGCGGTTGTCCGTCGGGCGGCAGGTCGACGAAGGCCAGGTTCGGATCGCGTCCCGCGGCAGACGCGGGCAAGGTGACGAACGCGCTCGCCAGCGCGTGGAAGTAGTCCGTCTGGTCGGTGGACAGAGTCCCTTGCGTAGTGATCGAGACGTTGTACTGCACGCGGCGCTGGGCGATGACGAGACTGCCCTTGCTGAGCTCCAGTCGCAGATCGTAGGAGGCCGACGTCGGGTATTCGGCGGAGGTATGCGCCGGATCGACCACGATGACCGCCGTCGCCGCCGATTCCAGGCGTCTGACCTTCGGCTTCGGCGGGCCCAGCGGATCGGGCGGGTCGGCGGCATCGATGTAGTGCTGCAGGATCTGGGCATTGTTGATATCGACCGAATTGTCGACAGTGCTGGCCAGGTGCGGATCCGCCAACCCAGTGGCCTTGCCGAGCAACGCACCCTTGACGCTGTCGGCGAAACTCAGGTCGTATGCGGTGATCGTCAGATCGGCCAAAATAGTTTTGAAGTCATTCGGAGCCATCGGTTCCGACGGCGCAAGCCGCAGAATGATCAAATCGGGCACAGGTCCTCCCCCTGCCGTGAGCCGTTGGGCTCGAATTTTATGGGACACAATCAGTTCCTGTGCGAACCCCGACCGCACAGGGCGACACGAAGACTTCTGTTCACGTATCGAGATACCCGGTCGCGGTGTCGACTCGATGGACTCATCGTGCACCGAGTCGACCGCACTGCGGAAGCCTTCGGTCGAGTCACCGGACCGTGGATGGCCGCGCCCCTAGGAACCCCAGGGCACAACATTGATGGATGGAAACTTCTTGCCAAGGACGTTCTTGAATGCATCGACGTATTCAGGTCGCACGTGCCACTCGACAGGGAGTCCATACTTTGTGGCAATTCGCTGGTGGCGAGCGGCCTCGTTAACCAATTGCCCGGCCGCCGACTTCGATCCCATCTTGATCAGGAATCCGTAGTTATCCTTCACCTCGCCCAGTACGCCGTTCTTGAAACGATCGAACGAAACATCGTCGATCTGATATTCCTCGATCCTGGCCTTGCCATTCTTATACACGATCGGTTTGTCCGAAAATTCTGATTGCCTCTGGAGTGACTCGCCACTCGACCTCCGGCCGACCTCCACCCATTTACCGGGTCCTTGCCCCCCGCTGCCGGGTTTCGGCGCCGTTTTGACCGCGCCTTTTCTGCCGAACGCAGTTGGATCGTTGCGCGCTGCGGCGCCAACACTTCGCTTGGCACCCGGGTTCTGCGCGTAGTACTTGTTCCAGCCCGCGACGTCGTACGGGTCACTCGGAGGCGGCGTGGCCCTCGTGCCTCTGGCCGCCTTGACCAGCGATGCGCCCTTCTTGACGAGTTGTCCTCCCGCGCCCAAAGCTCCGCCGACAACCGCGCCACTGGCCGCACCCTCGATGGCGCCTTGCGCATACTGCTTCGGCGAGCTGACCTCACCCTTCTTCACATCTTGGATCGCTTGGTCGCCGACTCCTTGCACTGCACCGCCTGCCGCACCGCCGACCACGCCCTGAACCACGGCCGGTGCACCTTTCAGCGCGTTCCCGACACCTCCTCCGACCGCCGTGCTGACGCCGACGACCGCGGTATGCGCAGCGAACTCCTCGTGAGTAATGGCCGGTTTTACGGCCTCGGCTTCTCGCTGGTTGGCGGGAGCGCCGGCCTCACTCACTGCGGTAAGAGTGGCTACGACGACGACAGCCACGACGAATAGGACGAAGATGTGTCCGGTCGGGTCGCCCGCGATGGTTGGTCGTGCCTCCACATAGGCGTACACATTCAAGCCGCCATCGATGCCGAGGGGATCGCAACTCGCCCACCTCCCCAGCCATGGCGCGCAGTATCGCGCTCCGTGATAGTTGAACCCGGTCTCGTCGTCACGTTCCTTTCCGGTGTAGCGATAGCGCCTGAGGCTGACCTCTGCCGCGCTGCGTCCGGCCTGGAATGCCGAGGTGCCGTAGGGGTGGAAGTCCTCATAAGCGATCAGCGCGCCGTCCTGATCCAGTTCGACGCCGGCCGAGCCGAGATGATTTCCAATTTGGTAGCGAATCCGTCGCGGCGCCGCTGATATCGCCTCGGTTTCGATAATGGCAATGCGCTGCTTATCGTCCATGACGTGAAGACTCTGACGCTCCAGCGCGACTGTCACACCGCGGTACTCGCGATAGATTTCATAGCCGCCCAGGTAGATTCGCTCGTTCTTGCGTGCACGAGTTCGAGTTTCGGTGACTTTGCGGACCCGCTGACCTTCGGAGTCGTATACGTAGTACGTAGTTTCGGGAATGCCGTCGTGTACCACCTGCTGGGCGGTCGCACTCAACTGATCTCGGTGATTCCACCGCATCAGCGGAAGGTGCGACATGCTCGTCATGTTCCCGTGCACATCGTGGTCGTATCCGGCCGCGTATCCGCCGCGCTCCGCGTAGTCCGGTAGGTCCGGATCACCGGGCAGGCTCGTTGCCAGGAGTCGGTTGCTGTCGATTGCGTATTGATAGCGACGTTGCCACAGTGTAGAACCGGGTTGGTCGACGTTATTTCCTGAGTGATGGACTAGGCACAGGATGTTGCCTACCGTATCGTACCGATATCGCTCGACGTAGCCGCGAAGACCCTGAAGGTCATTCGCATGGATGCGAGCACCGGCAAAAGGATAGTCACGACGACTGGTGTCATTCGGTCCGAATGCAAAACCGGTTTGGCCGCTGTGCTCTCGACCGCTGGCAACGATCAGTCGATAGATGGCGTCGTAGACATACTCAGAGATAGCACCGGCTTGCGCGGTAGTCGCCAAGGCGGCGTCTTCGATTCGAGTTATATTGCCGACCGGGTCATAGGTGTAGCGAAGATCCTGGACCAGAGTTGCGTTCGTGAACAGCTGCGAGGCAGTGGCATCGGGATCAGCGGGCCGCGTCGTTCGCAGGTTGGTAAGGCGGAAAGTAGACGGGTCGTAGGCGTAGGTGGTGGTCGCGCCGTTACCGTAGTCGATCCGTAAGCGCTGACCCTTCGCGTTGTAGTCGATATTCGTCACAAAGGAAGTGGCCGTCGCGGCCCCCTGCGGGCTGACGTCGACTCGGTTGAGCAGGTTGGCCTCGTTGAACGTTGCGCGATAAACATTTGCGTCAGGTGTTGCCACCGCAATCGGGCGGTTGAGTGCGTCGTACTCGGTCCGGGTGATCAGTGCAGGGGCTTGCTCGAGCATCGGCTCTGCGGCAGCGGCGATCTCGTCGATATCGACTAGTTCGGTGAGTGCGCACCAATCCGGCACGATGGTGTAATCGTGGGCGAAGCGGCGATCGCTGGTGAGCAGATTGCCCTTGAAGTCATAGCTCGTACTGGTCTCGACGCCCGCACTGTCGTAGATGCGAAAGAGCTTGCCGCGCAGGTTATTACCTGTTTCTTGATGAGACTCGCCGTATATCCGTCGCTCGACGAGCACCTCCGCGCCAAGCGCGGACTTCAACTCCCGCGGGGCACCGGTGAGCGTTGAATCGCCTGCGGCGGACACGAATACGCCGACAGGCCGATGCAATGCATCGTAGCTCGTTCGGGTGCGAAAGCCTCGGCTGTTCCAGGCGAGGAACGGTTTGCCCGCCGCATCGCGCAGCGTCCACCGATCATCGGCTTCCGCGCTGTGTTGGAACAGCAACAAGCCGGAGATGTCGTAGCAGGGCGCAATCCCATGCGGGGCGAGGTTCTGGACGTCGTCGAAACGGTGGACGCCACCGGGCAACGGCGGGGTGACGTACTGAACCACGCGGTTGCCGCGAGCGTCCTGTATCCACAGGGACTTGCCTTCGGCATCGAATTTTGTGAAGGTGACGTGCTTTTCGTCAGCACCGTTCGCGCGATTGTGGGCAACTGTCACCACGGTGCGTTCGAGGCTGTCGAGTAGCTTCAGTGCCGGCGTGCCCGCGTGTGCGGCGGCGAGTTGTGCCGCGCGGCGGTCGGCGGCCGCATGCGATGTACTCATGCGTGCGTACCAGGCATTTCCCGGTTCGAGAACCGTGTCGTTCGCGTCGTAGCCGGTGACCCGCCAAGGCGCGTGATCCACCCTGCTGACACTGCCGTCGGGCGACTCGATGCGAATCTCCCGACCGAGCGCATCGTAGAACAGCACTGGCGTGACACCGATTTCGTGCGGCTCCTCGAAGCGATGGCCGACCGAGCGCGGACTGAAGTACGGTTCGTACTTCTTGACCGGCTTGCCCTTGTTGTTCAGAATCGTCTTGCCACTTCCGATCCAGCGCAGCAGGCCGCCAGCTGACTCCGGTTCGGCCTGGATTTTCTTGACGAGCAGGGTCCCCCCACCGTCCGAGTACTCGAAAGACGCCTGCAGCGGGCTGTCCGGATCCTGCGCATGATGCCGCTCGCGCATGATTGCGGCCGCGCACGGCGGGTGGGCGCCCCAGATCACGGAGCCGTTCCGCACGATCTCGCCGAAATAGTAGAGGTGTCGGGAGGTGGCCCCACCGAGAAGTACTTTCGCGGTCGCCGCACGATAATCGTCGGTCACGAAGAAGGCAACGATGGCCGACGGGTCCGGATCCGTTGCGGTGTCATCGAATCCGCCGAGTACATCGCCCTCGCCGTCCTTGCCGGTCAGCGTCAGCGCGGTGGACATGCCGAGCACATCGAACCTCACCTGTGATCGGTTGCCGTTGACATCCTCAACCTCACTCGGCTGCAACACGCGGTAGTCGAAAGCGACTGCCTCGGTGCGATTTCCGAGCGCGTCCGTGCTCGCACGGATGAATAGGTCGCGCGAGTCGTATTCCAGTAGCGTGACATTGCCGAATGGGTCGGTGTAGCGTTCGGGCAGATAGAAGTGCTGGGATGCGTTTGCGTTGTAACCCGCGATCCCAGCACAGCGCCAGTACTGGCCAACGGTGTCGGTGCCCAAACGTTGCACCAGGGTCGGGCCGCTCGAGTAGCCGCTGGTCGCGCTGTTGCCCAGTGCCGCGGTGACATCGGGTGTCAGCTTGTTGCCGAAGACGCGCACCAGCAGCGAATCGGTCAAAGCCAGTGTGTAGGTCTCGTAGGGAAGCGCGTGGGCACTCAGGGTGCCGAACGGCAGTGGCCCATTCAATACGTCGGTGAAGAACAGTGTGCGCGTCTTCTCGACCAGTCGCCGCTGGGGCTGCAAGCGATTGGGCAACTGCTGGTACGGAATTGCCTCGATCAGTGCTCCGGCGCTCGGGTAGTTGTCACTGATTCCGAGCCCGCGTAGCTGGCCGAGCCCGAAATAGCGCCCATGGCGGGGCGCGATCCCGGTCAGCTCGTAAGTCTGTGCCTCACAAGGTAAACGGAGCCGGTAGTGGTCAGGATCGGCGACCACATCGGCAGTGTGGCGGGTCTCGATGTAGGCGACGTGGAGCTCACTCTGTACAGCGGCCACCAATGTCTCGACGCCTGCGGGCAGCAATGGGTCGTTCAGCGGCGCCGGCTGCCAGCGTGGGTAACCGATCGTGACACTTTGGAGCACATGGCCGTACTCGTCGACCCGCAGATTCAGCGTATGACTGATCCGCGGATCCGGTACCACAGTCGCTGGGCGCAGATCGAGTTCGTAGTGATATGCGATCGCCTCGCTCTCCGTGGCGTGAAAGACCGCGTACCGGTTGCCCGACCGCGGTTGCATCAGCCGAATATGGCAGACGTGCGCTGTCGCCGAGAAGAGTTTTACCGGCTGCTGCATTCCCTCCGTCAGAGCGTCGACATCCAGTTCATAGACCTCCTGGCGTAGCTGCGAGCCTCGGCAGGCACGCAGCGCCTCGCGCCGCTCTTCAGCGGTGAGGTCGAGCGCATCGAGATCGAGATCGGGCATTACCCGCTCGTGGAATGTCCCGAGCACCGGCGTACCCGGCTGGTTGTCCTCGAACCAGTGTGGAAAGTACTCGCGGTCGAATTGATGGAGGTTCCGAGTGCCGTCGATCTGCGCGCCCGTATGGAACCAGGTGACTGTTTTCACCGGTGGCTGATAGAGCCGGTGGTCCTGAGTTATATACGGACTGTTGGTGTTTGCCCTCGCGAACGTGCCGAAATCGTCGATATCGACTTGTTCGACCCGTCCGAAGCCGCGGAACTCGCGCTCCGGGCCGTCGAAGTAACCGTGGTGGTAGCTGTAGGTGCTGGAGAAGCTGGTCTTGCGCCAGCGATCGCGCATCGTCACCTGTTCGACGACAAATACCGGGAAGGGCAGCTTGGTCGCCCACGGGGTACCCGCCAGCTTGTCCTGTAGGTAGAACTTGGTCGAGGGTGCATAGCGGATTTCGGTCTCACTGCCGAGGTTGTTCTTCATCGTCACGAGCAGGTGCGGCTTCTGGCCGCCCATCAGGTCGACATAGCGCAGCGGTCGGCCCGCGTCACCCGGCAGCGGCGAGGACCATGCCAGGCACGCGGTGCCGTTCCCGAGGAGATCGAGTGCCTGCACACCGACCGGCGCACCGACCGGCGGAATAACGTTGATTGCCACCGGATTCCCCCAACCGTTGCCCGACTGGTTGAGGTAGACGCGGATGCCGTCGGCATGCAGGTAGAGGATATCGGTCGTGCCGGAGCCATCGATGTCGGCGACCAGCACGCGCTTGCTGTCGAACTGGTCGGGCCGGTCGAACCACGGCGCGCGATCCATTGTCACTTTGGGGCCGAAGCGACCGTAGCCGAGGTTCGGCCAGTAGCAGACTTCGCCATTGCGGATGCGGACCAGGTCGGTCAGTCCGTCACCGCTCATATCGGCGAGGTGGATCGTCTGCTCGGGATCGGCGAAGATCAGTGCCGGGCCGCGAGTTTCGTCTCGCGCCGTTGGGACGCGCCGCTCAGCGCCGAAACCGTCCTCACCGAGTGCGGGATGCCAGACCAGTGCGTCGTCCTCGGTGATCAGCACATCGGCCAGGCCGTCGCCGTCCAGGTCGACGAACCGCAGATTCGGATCATTCCAATTGCGGTTGGGCAACTGGCCGAAGAGTGCGAATGGCGTCCAGTCGGCGTTCTCGGCGCGTTCGTAGAAACCTGGATCGGGTCCGTCGAACCGGACGATGTCCGGGCGCCCATCTCCGGCCAGATCGACGAACTCGAGGCCGGCCAATGCCGCTGCGGGCTTCGGGGTGACCAGCTCGGGCGGCGCGAATCGGGCGCAGAGTTGCGCATCACCGTTGTGCCCAATCGGATTTACGGGGCTGAGGTTTCGCTTGTAGAACCACCCGCCGCCCTGCTCGGTCAGGATGCCTGGCAGCCCCTCGCCGTCAAGATCGACCCACTGGTATCCATCGCCTGAGCCAGCAGGCAACCCCTCCAGGCTCTCGCGATCGATTTCGTGCAACTCGCTCTGGATCTCGGCTTCGCTGTATGCGAATTCGACCGGCGGCAGCGACCGGGAGCGGTAGCCGCGGTCATGACGCCGGTATCCCTGTTGAGTGACCATGGTCAGCAGCGAGTAGATCGGATTGCGCGCGTTGGTGGCGTCGGCGTCGTGGGCATAGGTGAAGTCGGTCGAGCGGACCAGACAGCCGACGCCAACGCCCAGCTCGTCGGGAAAGTGGTGGAACATCAGGGCCCGACGGCACAGACGGTAGGTGCGCACCTCGAAGCCGGATCGGTAGGAGGAGAACGGATCTGGTCGATCCCCCCAGCCCGGCGCGTCCTGTGGCAGTGGGATAGTTCGATCGTGCTCGCCGTAGTCGAAGACGAGCTCGAAGTACCACTGGTCCTCGGCGGGCAACGCGGGCCAGGCGGCTACGGGATCGAAAGTCGGGAAGTACGGCGTGTGATTGCCATAGCGAATTCGCTTGGGGTAACGGTTGGCTGTACGAATTCGATTCCGTTCGTTGGGTTTTCCGCTGTATACCTGCTCGTCGTTCTCGGACTTGTAGTCGTAGCCGATGACGTTGCCCTTGTCGTCGTGGCTCGCGCAGATCAACCAGCTGAAGATTCGACTCGGATCGGCGGGGTCGGCGATGCGGGACGCCGCTGTCCTGCCGTACCACGTCGTGACATTCTCACGAGAAATCGAACGCCAGAAGACATCTGCCGAGTTGGTGCGGTTCGTCCAGCGTTCGATGCGCGCGAACAACCCCTCGACGCGAGGGCGATAGCGCTGGACGCGGTAGCGAACGCCACCCACCGTGCGCGTCGGCAGTTCTTCCGGAACCCAACCGCCGTTCTGCGCGACAAGCACCGGCACCAGATCCTCGGCGCCGGAGAGGATAAAGACGTCGGACTCCGCGGCGTCGTCGTATTGCGGCAAACCCTTATCGGTCTTGCGGGTGATCGCGGGAAGTCCGAGACTCCAACCCATTCCGAACGGTCCGTTGCCCGACCCAGAATCGTAGGCGAGCGTCAACTGCGGGCCGAAACCCCCACGGCCCGGGCTGACGCTGATGGGGACGGTCAATGATCCGGTTCCTGTCACCGGGTTAGCGGCGAACTTCTCACCGATCCCTTTGATCGCACCGCCACCCTTCGGGAGGCTGATGATCGGCGGCTGCAACCTGGTTGTCCCGGGATCCGCCTGTTCGCTCCCGATGTCGGATCGACCCGAAATCGACTCGCTCGGCCGAGATTGGTCAACCATATCGCTACTCCCCTGTCATCAGCCGAATGGTTCGAATACACGTGTTGCACAACAGTTCCCGCGCGTTGCGGTGCCAGCGGTCAGCGCCCCGGGCACCGCAACGGGCGCACTGTTACTTCCGTGGATGTTGCAGAGCTTCCTCGACCGCTGCGAGCGCGTCGACCGGGGTCAGGTTCTCGCCGCGGGCGTTCTTGCCGAGCTGGGCCCAGCCCTCGCCTTCGGGCCCGCGCAACTGGATCCAGATGTCGCGGGTCTTCTCCAGCAGTTCGCGCTGTTCGGCTTCGTTCAATACGGACATGAATTCCTCCTCTATTCCCACGCCGCACGCCGCGGCGAAATCCTGCGGCGACATGCCGTTGGCGGCGTTCATGTCGCAAGCACCGAACGGTGGGCAACCCTCGGGCAAGCCGCCGCCGAAGCCCTGACCGTCGGTGTACTGATGCGCGATCTGACCGGGCAGATTCGGGTTCCTGCCGTAACCCGCACCGATCACCCGCAACCCATCGGGCCGCTCGGACCACATGCCATGGAAATCGCCGTGGTTGGCGTAACCGATCACCCGCCGCTGATCCCCCAGCCAGTCCGCGATATTCCAGTAGGAGCAGTTGATTCCGTCGGACTGATCTCCGTGGGGATTGCCGCCGGATTCGACGTCGATCATCGTGATCATCCGCAGATGCGGACCACCCGCCTGCTCGACCATCTCCCGATGAGTGCGCACGGTATCGAGCCAGTTCGGCCGCCAGTAGAAGTAGACGATGAAACACGCCAAACGACCCGAATCCACTGCCCGGCAAGCCCATTCGTAGTTGACGGCGAAGTTCGGGTCACGGAACGTACCGTCGTTCGACCGGAAACTCAAGATCGCGTGCGGATAGGAATCGTCCACCGGCGCCTGAAAATATGACACGTCAGCAAAAAGGCTGTCGACCATCTGCTCTCCCTCGATTTCGAATGTCCGAAACTTCCCCCGAGCTGTCGAGCCACCGGCCTCCCACGTCGGCGCCCTGAGACGTCGATGAGACGCCGGTGAAAGGTGGCAGCCCGAGACTTGTCGCTGTAAGACGAACCCCCGGCGCCCATTCGGCCCGATGAACCAATGCTGGAGCCGATCGGTCACCTGCGGTAGTGAGCGGTCGGATGAGCGAACCGGGTGTTCCATTTACTGGACCACGACCGATAAGACGCGTGGTGCTCGGTTCGTTGCGTTATCTGCACGGGAGGACAGACAGTGAACGAAGCGACGATCGACAGGGCAGAGGCCGTCGGGGGACGCGGCGTGCTCGAGGGGGCATTCGCCCTATTGGAGGCGCTCACACACGGCGACGAGAAGGGCTTGACCCAATTGGCAACAGCCGCAGGACTACCCAAAGCGACCGCCTACCGACTACTCAACCAGCTGGTCGAAGAAGGCGCCGTGCAACGGCGCAACGGCCGCTACCAGATCGGACCCCGAGTGTTCCGGCTCGGACAAACCTGGCAACCCGCACGACTACTGCGCGCAGCCTCAGCGCAACCGCTCGCACAGCTGACCTCGGCGACCGAGCGTGGCGGCTTCAGCCTCGCGGTGACCGACCGGGGCCACACCATGCTCATCGGCGGCATCGGACGCGAGATCGATGAGATCTTTCCACTGCGCGCGGGGGTCCTGCTGCCGCCGGGCACTGCAGCCGAGCAGGTCTTAGCCACCGGCCGCGCGAATCACATACCGCCGGAGGGCTTTTCATCGCGCGAGTGGAGTCGCCGACTCGCCGTGACAAGAGAAAGGAACCTCGCCTACGACACCGACCTGAGCCGCTACGGACTCGCCTGCGTCGCCGCACCCGTGCGCGGACCCGCAGGAGAGATCGTCGCGGCGCTGGCGGCGACGGTGACCGAACTCCAACGAGTCCCTGCGATCACCGAAGCGATATTGCGGGCAGCGGGCTTGGTGAGCACCAACCTCACCAGACTGCTCAGGTCACACGGGGCGATATCGCTCTGAAGTGCGCTCGGGCGGGCACCCAGATCATTCTTTGGGTGCCCGCCCCGAGCCCCGCGCTATTCCCCTAAAAGTCAGCAGTTTTCGCTGCTGAAGTAGGTGGGCGTAGTGACGCCACAATTGATCGAAGCGGTGTCGGTCCCACGGTATTCCGCTGAGTTCACCGACACCACTGCGTTGGCGGCTCGGCGGTAGCATGATCGGGGATGTGAACGACACTCCGGTGGTACAGGTTCCGCCGTTTTCTGTGCTCGCGTCCGGCATCGTCGCCGATCCGGTCGCCGTTGCGCGAGGGTCGCGGTATGTGGATGTGGTTGTCCTCGATGATGAGCACAACGTGCTACATCATGTCCTCGAGGACGACACGATCGTCGCCACCTCACATCTCGCGGTGCCTGCCTCACCGTTGGGTCGACTCGCGCTGGTCAGCTGGGGTGCGGACCGTCTTGATCTGTTCATTCGAGACGCCGAGACCCGGCTGTGGCACTGTGAATACACCGGCCGTTGGGGAACATGGCGACTCGTGCGGTCCGAAGGCGCGGTGTCGGACGCGAGCGCCATCAGTTGGAGTTGCGGCCGGTTCGATCTGTTCGCCACTGGCGCCAGCGAGGTGATCGAACACTACTGGTATCAACATCCGATCGGTCTCATGGGGCCCGAAAGCCTGGCCGGGCGGGTCGTCGGGCAGCCAGCCGCGGTGGTTACGAGTCTGTACGGAGTGGAGGTCGTCGCACGCGGGAAGGACGACGGGGTGTTGCGCCGTCAGTACCACGTTCCGGATGAACGTACCCATGAGTGGACCTCGACGCCCATGCTGCCGAGCCGCGCCACTTTCGATGTCGGTCCCGCCGTGGTGGCGTCGACGGGAGAATCGTTGAGCTGCACCGGAGATCCGACACTGGTGTGGTGCCGAGGTGTCGGAATTATTTCGAATCGACTCGTCGCCTTCGCGCGACATGATGATCGACTCGTCCAGTTCGAGCCCGCAGCCGAACAGCTGTGGCGGACCGGGGGCGGCGACAAGGTGCTGGCCGGGGCGGCCACGGTTTCCGATCCGGTGGCGGTATCGGCGAGTCCGTGTCGCATCGACGTGTTCTTCGGAGTATCGCAGGGAACGGTCGGCTGGGCCACGACGCGCATCCTGGACGCGGGCGCGTCATCGACGGATTTACGGGTCATCGCCGATGGAATCGGCTCGATCGGCAGACCTGCCGTATGCTCGGCGCGCCCCGGTCGGCTGAACCTGTTCGTCCGCACGGTGGACGATGACCTGCGGCACGGATGGTGCGAGCTGAACGAGGAGCACTGGAATGTTCGCGGGTGACTGGCGGCGCGCACTGGTCGCGGTGCGCACCGTCGACGGCGTTACGGTCGGCGCGGGATTCCTTGTCGCCCAAGGCTTTGTGCTGACCTGCGCGCACGTCGTCAGCGACGCTACCGGAGCGGACGCCGCGGCGGCGGAACGACCGTCAGCAGAGGTGTCGGTCGAATTCACTCAGGCGCCCGATGTCGCACCATTGTCGGCATCGGTCGTGGGCTGGTCACCCGTGGGAGATCCGGATGGCGGAGATATCGCAGTACTGGCGCTGGCCGCGCCGGCGCCGATCGAGCCGATCCGGCTACTCGACTCCGATACCGTTCGCGACCACCCGTTTCGGGTGTACGGCTTCCCCGACGGTCACGACGCGGGTCTGTGGGCCGGTGGGGTGATTCGTGACCGCGTGGGTGGCGGCTGGTACCAACTCGAAGACATCAAGGTTCCTGGTTCCGCCATCGAAACCGGATTCAGCGGTGGCGCCGTACTCGACGAGGTAGCCGATCGGGTTGTCGGCATGGTGGTGGCGCGTGATCGTGCCGCGGCCCGCAAGATCGGTTTCATGCTCCCGACCTCGCTCCTTGCCCGCACGCTGCGCGAGGTCGGTGTCGAGGTCGGCCGGTCTGCCGGCGCGGTCGGCGCGCTGTCGAATGTTCCGGTACTGCCATCCCAGTTCGTCACTCGAGCCGAGGTGGAAGCGGTGAGCTCGGCGTTGCTGGTGGCCGGGCCCGATGGGGGACGGGTCGCGGTTGTCGGGATGGGCGGGGTCGGGAAATCCGTTCTCGCGGCGGCGGTGTGCCGCGACGACAGAGTACGAGCGGCTTTCCCGGACGGTGTCGTCTGGGTCGAACTCGGTCCGAACCCCGTCCTCCCGACCAGGCAGGCGCAGGTCGCGGCCGCGTTCGGCCACACCGGCACGGTCTTCGCCGACGCCCAGCAGGGCAAAGCGCTGCTGACCCAGATTCTGACGGGACGTCGATACCTCCTCGTCGTCGACAACGTCTGGTCCGCAACGGATCTCGGTGATCTCGATATCGTCGAAGAACCGGGTCGCTTGCTGTTCACCACCCGCGACGCCGCCATCGCACGGGGCGTAGGGGCACTGCCCTACGAGGTGCGCGAGTTGCCGCTTCGCCAGTCGCTGACTCTGCTGGCCAAATGGGCACGCACCGCAGTGGAGGCGCTGCCTCGAGAAGCGGTGGAGGTCGCCGCAGAATGCGGATATCTCGCGCTGGCCATGGCGATGGCCGGCGCCATGGTCGCGGGCCGCCCGGAGCGCTGGCGCGGGGTACTGCGACGATTGCGGGAAGCCGATCTCGGCAAGATCGCCCAGCAGTTCGGCAACTACCCCTATCCCGATCTGCTCCGCGCGATCAGCGTCGGCGTGGACGCCCTCGATCCGGACGACCGCGAGCGCTACATCGAATTGGCTGTGTTCGCGGATCGCGAGCCTACTGTCGGTGCGGTACAAGCGCTATGGGCGCACGCCGGACTCGACGACCTGGATGTGACAGAGCTACTCGACCGCCTCGCGGACAGGTCGCTGATCCATCTCGAGACCGATGGCAGATTCGGCCTGCACGATCTGCAGATGGACTATCTGCGTCGGCAGGTCGTCGACACAGCCGGGTTGCATCGACTGCTCGTGGCGGCGTATCGCGCCCAAGCGCCGAACGGGTGGCAACACGGTCCAGACGACGGATATTTCCATCGGGCCCTTCCTTATCACCTCTTCGCCGCAGGCGAGGTCGCACAGTTGCAAGGTCTGCTGTCGCAGTTGGACTGGCTGCAGGCCGTACTGTGGGCGGCGGATGCGACGGAACTGCTTGCCACCTATCGGCTACTGCGCAGGATCGATCCGGTCACCACTGTCGGTGATGCGCTGCGCTTGAGTAGTCACGCCCTGACACGCAGCCGGGCGCAGCTCCCAGCGCAGCTCATCGGCCGTCTCGGCGATTCGGTTGTGCCGCAGATCGAGGATCTCGTTGCGGCCGCACGGAATTGGGAGGGCGAGCGATGGCTGCGACCGCGATCTGCCAGCCTGACGGCTCCGGGCGGTCCACTGCTGTTCGCGTTGGTCGGGCACACCAGCTCGGTTCGCGATGTAGTACTCACGCCGGACAATCATTACGCGGTGTCCGGCGGCTGGGATGGCAGCATCCGGGTCTGGGATCTGACCGACGACGGGCGGGAACGGTACCAACTACGTGGCCACGAGGGGGGAATCTGGACTCTCGCAGTATCTCCTGACGGGCGCTGGGTCCTGTCCGGATCCGCCGACGGCACGATCCGAGTATGGGATCTGACCGATGGCAGTGTCAGCAGCGTCCTGCAGGGCCACAACGGCGCGGTCTGGTCTATCGCGCTGGTACCGCACAGCACGCTGCTCGCATCAGCATCGGTGGATGGCACTGTGCGCGTGTGGGATTGGCCGACAGCCACCGAGATAAGTGTGCTCGAGGGGCATCTCGGAAGTGTGTACACGGTGCGCGCCGCGCACGACGGACGCACGATAGCGTCGAAATCCGAAGACGGCACGCTGAGAGTCTGGGACGTTCACGGTCTCGAGCTGAAGTGGTGTTTCGACGCCGGCCAATACGGCGTGCAGTCACGCGCCATGGCACTGACCGATCGCCACGTCCTTTTCGCCGGAGACAACGGCGTCGTGCATTGCTGGGATCACACCGACGGGACGTTCCTCGGAGCCGACCGCAACCCCACCCGAGGCCAGGTGTGGTCACTGGAGGTGACACCGGACGGGTCGACCGCAGTCCTCGGCAGCGCCTCGGGCGCGGTGGAGCTTCTGGACATCGAATCCGGGCTCACCACCGCAGAACTCGGAAGGCATACCGGATGGGTCGAGATGGTGGCATTGTCACCCGACGGACGTCGCGTGTTGTCCGGTGCCGACGACGGTATCTTGCGATTGCGCGACCGCTTCACGGTCGAACCGCCGATCGGGGCCTACCGCGGCCACACCGGATGGATTGCCGCGGCCGCGTTCAGCTCCGACGGCACCCGCGTCGTGTCGGCGGCGCAAGAGTCGACCCTGCGGGTCTGGGACGTGACAGCGGCAGCACAGCAGAGCGATTCGATGCATGCGGCCTGGATCGCATCGATCACGGTCGTCGACCCGCAAACGATCGTCGCGACCGCGGACGACGGATCGATGTCCACGTGGAATCTGCGCACCGGCCGACGGACAGCGCACTCGATCACGACACAGCCGGCCGTAGCGGTGGCCGAGGTGCCTGGTCTGGGTTGGCGGGTGTTCGGCCGAGGGGGTGACGCTGCGTCTATTCCCTTGCCGGACAACGAAACCAACGAGACCGAGCCATGGCACGACACCGGCACGGAGGTCTCCCGAGGACAGTTGTGCGGGGTCGTAGCCCGCGCCGGCCATCTGGCCATGGCCACGACCACCGGACTGCGGTTCGCGGCCGCAGCGGCCGCGATGCCCAACCTCGCCGGACCGGTGATCGAGATCGACCTGTCGGAGCCCCCACGCTTGCTGGTGGCCGGATTCGATGACCACCACGTCGTCGTCGGCGGCGCACGCGGTCAGGTCGGTGTCTGGGACGTGACGACCGGGCAGCCGATTCAGTCCTATCGCGGTACCGGCGGCCCGATCATCAGCCTTGGCGTCGCCGAGGACCGTGTCCTGTCCGGCTGTGTCTCGGGAGTGCTGTCGGCGTGGTGTCTCGGCTCACCCGAACCCGTTTGGGAGCACCAGGCACACGACTCACTGCTGACCGGCATTCTCGTCCTTGGGGAGCAGGCACTGACCTGCGGTAGCGACGGCACCGTCCGGTCGTGGCGGATCTCCGACGGTGAGCCACTCGGTGTGATCGCCGAACTGGGTGAACCGGTACGCACGATCATCGCCCTGCACGGTGACCGGCGCATCGCGATCGGAGCCGGTGACCGTTTGACCGTGCACGACGTGGAATCGGCTACGGAGGTGGCCTGTTTCAGCGGCGATGGCCGCATAACCACTATCGCGGCGCTGCCGGACGGTGGCATCGCGTGTGGTGAGGCGGCCGGTGCCGTACACATCCTGACGCTGTGCGAACAATGAGGCGCGTGGACGACACGCGCCGGGTCGATTAGGTTCCCGGATTCCAGGACAGCTTGACCGTCAAGTGACCTTCCAGCGAGGTCTTGGCGATCACCGCCCCGGCCTCGGCATTGAGCTTGATACCGAACTCCAACTCGACGCCGTCCGGTTGCAGATCGCCGTCGCGGAAAACCGCCAAGGCCGCCGCGGCGGCGTGTTGAATATCGGTCAGAGCATCTTCGAAGCGCCGCTTCACCTCCACGACCCCACCGCGGCCGACCCGTTGCACGCCGGCGTCGGACGGATCCGCCTCGACCACGATCACACCGTCATCGCCGGTGCGAAACCGCAGGAGTTCGCTCATGACCGCACCGCACCGACGCTGGGCTCGACCACACGCGAAGTGCACCCCGACATGGTTCGGGGACTTCGTTCACTCATGAGGTCAACCGTACCGCTGTGGCGTTGCAGCGCACTATCTTTGAAACGATGATCGGGGTGATGCTGGGACTCGGTGGCTACCGGGAGACCGCGCGACTGAGCGCATCACGCGCCGAACGCATGACCGGCCTGGAATTCCGCGTCATCGAGCACGCTCCGGCGGGGTTTCCCCGCGACGCGTTCCCTGGTTTCGTCAAACTCTGGCTGTTCGAACTCGCCGAGGCGGACACCATCCTCTACCTGGATTCCGATGCCGTCGTACTGCGTCCCTGGTCGGCCGCAGCGCTGCCGGCTGATCACGATGAATTCATCTGCGTGCGTGACCAGTTCATCGAACTCTATCCCGAGTACGACGCCGACCTACCCCGCGATACATACTTCAACGCGGGCATGTTCATCGTGAATCGCCACGCGCACCAGGAGGTATTCAGCTTCGCCGCGAAACTGTGGCGCGACCGCGCACGGCCCCTGCCGATCGAGGACCAGTCCGCGCTGAACTACGCCGTGCACAGGCTCGGTACACCGACCCTGTTTCTACCCGACACCTACAACTACCTGCGTGCACACCTCGACGACCGAGAGAACGACGAGGGTGTGGTGATCGCGCACTACACACCGTCCGGAATAGCGAAGGCCCACAGCAAACTGATCGAACTAGCCACCGACGACGTCTGAGCCGCTCCAAACAGCCAATGACAGAGCGCGATTCCTCGATCCCCTGCGTGTCAGCGCCCGCGGGCTCACTGTCGAAAAGTTCGACAGTGGACACATGCCGATGGTGACCGCCCCCGACCGCCTGGTAGCCGCGCTCGAATCGTCACCAGCCGCCCAAGGCTGACAGCCCTCGCGACTGACGCCGGCTATGGGTTCGGTCGTTGATGGTATTCATCAAAACGGCGCCACTGCCGATGGGACTGCCCCGGCTTGGTTGACTCCTCGCTAACGGCCGAAGGTCTGGTCTAGGAAGGTGATCAAGGTGGCCCGGATCTGCTCCGGCGGTGGTGCGGCGCCGAAGAATTCGTGATCGCAGTCGTAGGCGTGGAACTCGGTGTGCACCCCGGCTCGCTGCAACGCGTCACGAAATTCGATGCTCTGACCGAACGGGACGACGTGATCGAAACGCCCGTGCAGCAACAACACCGGCGGATCATCGCCGCTGACATAGGTGACCGGACTCGCGGCACGGGCCCGCTCCGGACATCGGGTCGCGACACATCCCAGCAGTAGCGACTCCGCGGAACCCTCCGCGAGGTGAACCGTGCTCCGGCCGTCGTCGAGGGCCTGATCGTCGATGGTGAGCAGATCGGTGGGGCCGAACCAGTCGGCGACCGCTTGCACCCGACTCGAGTAACCGGCGCTGCCCTCAATCCCTTCGAGTTCGGCGACACCACCCGAGGTGCCCAGCATCGCCGCTAAATGGCCACCCGCCGAATCTCCCCACGCTGCAAAATGATTCGAGTCGATGTGATACCTGTCAGCATTTGCGCGCAGCCACCGCACCGCGGCTTTCGCATCAACAATCTGGGCGGGCCACTTTGCCTGACCAGTGAGCCGATAGTCCACGCTGGCCACCGCGTAACCCGCCGCAGCCAACTGTGCGAACGGCGTGCGCTCATCGGCCTGCCACCCCGCTTTTCCGTAATTCTTGCGTGAACCACTTGACCATCCGCCGCCATGGAAATACAGCACCAGCGGCGCTTTTGCTGTGGTGGCGGGCAGATACAGATCGAGCCGCTGGTCATTGCCGTCAACCACTGTGTAGACCAGATCGGGAAAGGTCCGCGCGAGTTCCGCGACAGGCTGGCGCATACAAGCCGACACCGCGAGAACGGTTGACAGGATCGACACGGCCGTAACCGCAAGACGGGCTGTCTGCATCATGGCCGAGCACACTGCCACAGCGCGGCGACCCACCTGCTCCGCCACGCTGAGGACCGACTCACGGTAGTCGCTGACGTAGCGCACCTGACGCTGGTCTTCGGCATCTCCCACAACACCGCCGTCCGCTACGCCACCATCGCCGAACACCTGCTCGGCGACGAACTCGAACACCCACCGTCCGGCTGAGCAGAATCGGCAACCGCTAGACTTCGCCGGAACTCACCACGAATCCCGGTGCCACACATCGAAAAACCGTGAGTTCTGGCTGAAAGTCCTTCAGTCAGCATGTACCCACGGAAGACGTACCGGTAAGGATCGTGTCACCACGAGCGGTTCTGCTGGCACATCTCGAATTCGGTAGCGGTACGTCGCCGTGATACGAGGCTGCGGACCAGTTCCGCGGTTGCGGTGCCACTGACGACTACATGCGGGTCGATCAAAGTCTGCTCCGCGCAAGCACTGCTTTTGCGAGGCCTATAATCGTGTGGTATGGATGTCAGGCGCCGGAAAGGTGTGGGCAGCCTACCTACCCCTACCCACAGCTTTGTCGGTCGAGACCGCGAGCTGGAAAAGATCAGCACCCTACTGCTGGGCCCAGCCCGGTTGATCACCCTCACCGGCCCGGGTGGGATCGGGAAGACTCGTCTGGCCGTCGAAGCGTTGCGCCGTTGCGGTAAAGCCGAAGCCAGGAAAACACGAGCGTGCTGGGTGCGATTGGCTCGACTGGCTCCAGATTCGGATAAGACCGCGGTCGCAGAAGAAGTTGCCCATGCGGTGATCGAGGCGGATTTCTCCGGGCGATCGGCGTGGGAAGCCGTGGTCGACACCCTCACTCGAACCGACACCACCGGGCGTGCCCCGCACACCGTGCTGGTGCTCGACAACTGCGAGCACGTACTCTCCGGTGTGGAACCTCTGATCGCCGACCTCATCGACACGGTACCGGGGTTGAGCATCGTGGCCACCAGCCGCGAACCCATCGGCTGGATCGACGAACACCTGATCACCGTTCCGCCGCTATCGCACGGCGATGCACTGGCCCTGTTTCGGCAACGCGCCGAACTCACCGAACATCCCGTCACCGGCAAAGACCAAACCACCACCGCCGCCGAGATCTGCCGCCATGTCCACAACCATCCCCTCTACATCCAGTTGGCGGCCGCACGACTGCTGCGCCAACCCCTGGCCGCCATCCTGCACGGGCTCACCGGCCACGCTGATGACACCCGACTGCGCTGGTCGTACGGCGCCCGCGCGGGCATCGACCCCCGCCATCGAGCAGTCGTCGACGTCATCTCCTGGTCCTATGATCTGTGCAGCGACAAGGAACGTCTGCTCTTCGACCGCCTGTCGGTGTTCGCCGCCGGCTACGTCACCAACCCCGACGACACCACAGACGCCGCCCTGGATGTGGGCGCCGAACTGGACGCCATCGAGACAATCTGCTGTGACGACGAAACCAGCGATACCCAAGTGCACCTGCCCCGGCAGGAGATCGAGGGCCTGCTCGAGCGCCTTGTCGAACAGTCGCTGGTCACGACGCACAGGACAGCTACCACGGTGCGGTATTCCCTGGTGGAGAGCCTACGGGTTTTCGCCCAGCAGCGACTGCGCCAGCGCTGCACTGCCGCGGTGGACGAACCCACCCGCTTGGCCGAGCGGCACCGCCGCTACTACCACGACAAAATCGGCTACGCCGCAGCCAACTGGTTCAATCCCGAAGGGCAAGCCCTGGTGGACTGGGCCCGGACGGTCTGGGCCAATACCCTCATCGCGATCGAAACCAGCATCACCACCCCGGGCCAAGCCGGAAACGGTCTGGAGATCTGTCTCGGGCTGATCACCCTGCAGGTGTGCTTCACCAGCGGCTCGGTACGAGAAATACGCCAATGGACCCTGCGCTGCCTCGACGCCACCCGGGCAGCGACCCCGCAACCCATCGAACTCCAGATCGGGGCCGTGGCCACCATCGCATGGCTCGCCACGCTCCAAGGCACCCTCGAGGATGCCGAACAGATGCTCGAGGACTGCGTCGCCGCCTGCATCCCCGACCCAGACGCCAGGCGGAATTGGCGAGACACCGCCGAGACCGACATCGGGCTGCCCGCTCCAGTCGAATTCGCATGGGGGGCGGAGCTGATATTCGCGCGGCGTGACGCCCGCGCCATCACCGTCCTGAGCCGAGCCCAGGATAAATTCGAGGCGTACGGCGACCGCGGCGCTGCCTCAATGAACGAGCTGTTCACTGCCCTGGCCGCGGGCCTGCTGGGAACCGCGCAGCAAGCCGACGAGATCACGCAGCGTTACCTCGATCGCGCGACCGTCTCCGGGATTCCATGGGAAAAGGCTTGCGCCGAACTCACCAGGTCGACAGCCTTGACCCGACACGGCAACCCCACCGAAGCACTGGCCCTCGAACGATCCTCGCTGGCATATCACCTCGCCACCAACGAGCGATGGGCCGCGGTGTGGTTGGTGCAGTTCCGGACCTGGTCATTGGCGCACATCATCACCGACTCGATCGTCGCCGGAAAACCCGACCGCAAGAAACTGATTGCCCTGGCCACCGAAATCGCCCACTTGGCCGGCGGCACCACAACCCTACGAGCCAAGCTCGGCATCGACATCAAGGCGTCGGGCCCCCTCCTCGACGAATCCGAAAAAGCTATCGCTGTCGCCCGCCGGGTACTGGGGCCCGACGCCTTCGCCGCGGCAGAAACCCGAGGCATGCGTCTGCGTCCGGAACGAAACGAAGTGCAACAGCTGGCACTGGGCACACTGACCATCGATACTCCAGCGGACACGGCCGCCACATCGCACTGGCGCGAACTGACCCCGACCGAACAACAGGTCGCGATCCTGGCCGCGGCCGGGTGGACCAACATCGACATTGCCTTCCGCGGCGGAAAGTCGTCTCGAACTGTCGACGCCCAAATCGCGGCGATTTTCAATAAACTGACCATCACTTCACGTGCGGACATATCCGAGCACATCCCCAGTAGATTCACCGACCAGGTCCGAGGCGAAGCCGCCAAACGACCGCGCTGACAGCAGGGACTGTCTGAAAGACCGGCGGATCCGATCTCGGTCTGACCTACCCGATCCATGTGGTCAGCGACCCCGCCACCATCACCTGACGCGGGTGCGCAGCAGGTCGGCTTGCTCGGTGGTGAGCGCGGGCTTCGGCCGGTATAGGCGCCGCGGGCCTTCGCGGCGGCGATGCCTTCGCGCTGATGTTCGAGGATCAGGCTGCGGTCTCACCCTTCTGGTCTCCGTGAGTGCCGTACTCGATGCCGATGTCGAACGATTGTCGGCATTTTTCGAGGTCAGTCGCCCGCCCGCTCCAGTGGTGCTTGTGTTCGCACGCCCTGCTGATGCCTTTCCATAGGTATATCCCACGTCCACTACCGATGCAGGGTCTAAACCTACGGCCCATGCTGGTTGTCGTGCAGCAGACGAAGGCCTGGTGGCGACGGCGTCACCAAACCTTCAACCACACGATCTTGCGACGGCCGAGCTCGACTTCATGCCGAGTCAACGGCAAACAGGTGCATATATGCCGCCCTGCGATGACAGATCCATCCGGCTGACAGAGGTAATCTCTCGTGGCCGGCCGACCGGAAAACCGAATCATCCCATGACAACTGCACTATTACCTCTTGCATACGGATACTTGCGCGACGATTTGCTCTGTGACCGCGACTCGAATTCGAGCGAAGACAGACTGCGGGACACTGCCAGGTCACTCGGCTACGAGCTGGGCACCGTGTTCCGCGAGCCCTCACCACAGAACGGGACACTGCCCCCGGCGTTCGTCGATCTCGTCCAGGAATGCCGGCGAGCCGCGGCGCACGCGGTGATAACCCTGCGTGGACACATGTCGGATATGTCGGTGTGCCGGATGGTCCTGCTGTCGGTCCTCGAAGTGCGAGCCGGTGCCGCAGTGCACGAAGTCGAGTTGTGAGCATCGCCGCTCGGCGTCCCGAACTACACCCGCGCCGATGCGCTGGTGCGGATCCTGGACTGGATGGCGTCCACCGGTGCGACCACCTACGACCACGCTCAGCACGCCAGCACTGACCCTGCCCTTGCCGAAGCCTGTCACCGCACGCGTCTACCAGCAGCCCTGGCCCCATCAGCGGTCCGTCGACGCCACCAGGACCCGGCGACACCACCGCCCGGATCATGAATGCGACAGGGGGAACGTCATACCGGGACTGGCGACCGTGGCCCCGTTGTCAGAGCCACGAACAAGGTGACGGGGAGAGAGACGACAGCCCGGAATTCAGCGCCAAGAAGGGGTAGGACCCGAATAGGCCAGAAAGGGCCGTGCTCCCCTGGCGCAAGGATGTCAGTTCGACGGTGCCGGATCCGCAGACCCGCATGATCGAAACGCAGCCGCTAGCATTCGGGATATGCGCCGCGGCAAGTGGTTTCGAGTCCTCGTATGCCTGGCCGTGCTCGGCAGTGCCAGTGGATGCATCGGCGCAGTGGACCGTGCAGACTTCGAGCACCAGATACGAACTCGCGGCGGCGGATTGGTGAGCACGCTGCCACAGGCAGCCATCGCCGCACTCACACAGCGAACAGGCGCCACCGACCTCGAGGCGAACCTCATCATCCTCACCCCACCGAACTCGAGCCAGTTCCGGCTGGCCTTGAACGACCAACCCGACCAGGTAGCCAGATTCCTGGCCGAAGGCGACGACCTGACCACCCGCGAACCCACCGTGCGCCTGCGCGTCCGGCCACCGGACCGATCCCGCCAACTCGACGACTATTCCTTCACCCTCGACGCCCTCAGTTCACCACGCCCGGTACGGGTTTCCGCCTTCGACGACCTCGACGGCGAAGACTTCACCATCAGCGAAGTGCCCGGCCTATCGCGCATAGAAGACATCGTCGACACCGCCCTCACCCACAGCGCACTACCCGACGGCCAGGTGACCGTCATCGTAGTGAGCCGCTTCGGCCACGAAATCCGCGTAGTCGCCAACATTCTGTCGCCACGCTCGGAGATGATCGCCGAATTCGACCGCACCGGCACATTCCTACGACTGCAGCAGGTATAACCGATGCCCCGCTTACTGGTGACAGCAGTCACAACCGGCCTCACCGCCGGCCTCCTGACCACGGTCATACCCGTCGCCATCTGGCCCGGCGAAGCGAAACTCACCGCACCCCTGTTCTGTTCACCCCCGACCACAGAACCCATGGTCGTCTCGGACACCTTCCACGACTCAGAAGGAACTTCCACCAACTACACCCTGTACTGCGTAGACAACCGCGGCACCCTCACCAACGAAGGCTTCGCCCTCCCAATGCTGGCGCTCTTCACCGCACACGCCCTGATCCTGACAGCCCTAATATTGCTGACCACCCTAATCCGCCGAACCCGATCATCGCGCCACAGTGACACATTGACCGAGGATTACCGAACGTAGGGGAAACGGTCCCGCTACCAATCCGAGCGGCGCCAGCGGTCGCCATCACAGACAAGCTCCGCAGCCGCCGGCGCGTCGCGCGACCCGGACCGAGGTGCAGGCGCTGCGGCAGCCGCCACAATCCCGCGAAAACAGCTCGGGCACGCCAGCAGGCGAGGAATCCTTCCGACGCACGATTCAGTGGATCATCGCAGGCGTCCGCCAAGAGGCACTGACAGCGGCGAGCAGCGGCCCACCCCGCTAGCCGCGATTTCGGCGCAGATGCACACGCTTTCCAGCGCCAACGATGTCCTAGGAATCAATCTGATCGACCAGCCCCCACCGCAAGGCGGTCTCCACATCGAGCCGTTCCCCGGTCAGCATCATCCAGGCCGCCCGCCACCGTCCGGTGCGCCGGACCACACTCACCGTTCCGCCGGCGCCTGGGACCAGACCCATCCCGATCTCGGGCAGCTGAAAGAACGTGTCGGAGTCGGCGATCAGCCGACCGGCGAAGGCTGCCATCTCGATTCCCGCCCCGATACAAGCTCCATGCACCCGCGCCGTGAACCGATCGCGCAGCCGATCGATGATCCGCCACGGAGCTCGCTCGAGACGCACCAGATAAGCGGCGACCAGATCGGTGGCGACACCGAATTCGTCGAGATCACCCCCGCTACAGAAAGCCGGTCCTGCACCACGTAATTCGACCTGCGCGATCGATGGATCGAGCTCCGCCAGCTGAAATGCCTCCAGCAGCGACTCTCGCATCCGCATACTCAACGCATTGCGACGGCCGGGATTGTCGAGTACGACCGCGAGCCGGTCACCGGTGCGATCGACCCGCACCAACGGCCTCTTGGACGAAACCATCGGGCGCACTGAATGTTCGGTGCGCCAGCGCGCAAACTCGTTGCCGCCCAACAGCATCGAATACACCGCCGCTTCCGCAGCGAGTCCCGCCTCGACATCCGACGTCACCGTCTGACGCAACAGCCTGGCCAACGCCACACTCGCGCGGGGGTTACGGTCCACCGCGCTCGAGAGCCGATCCAGACCCGCCGCGATGTCGTCACACCCGATCAGCTCGCGCCCCTCCCCCGCCGCGGTCGACGACAGAGTCAGCGTCATGGCACGCAGTAACGGTTCCACAATCGGCGTCGGCGCGGACTCGAGTATGCCCACGGCGATTCGAAGTGTTCCGGACACCGCTGCGGCCGCCCGCAGAACCCGATCTGCGGGCTCGTCACGCCAGTCGTCCAGCGAGATCAGCAATAGCGGCGACTCCGGATCGCCCAGCGGGCTCATCCGTAGCTCCAACTCGCGGGGGGCGAGTAACAACCGTTCGTACATCACCCCTCGATCCTGGCACCCGCCAATTCGAAGTTCGCCGGGAACCGTTGTATCTCCAACCACACCTACTTTAGATAGATTACATAGTGAACTATGTTGTAGGTAGTCGGCGAAATCCTCGCCACCAGGAAAGGACAATCCAGATGCAGATCAACGACAGCGCCGCCGTCGTCACCGGCGGCGCCTCCGGCCTCGGTTTGGCCACGACCAAGGCTCTGCTCGCCGACGGCGCGCACGTCGTCATCATCGACCTTCCCTCCTCCAACGGCGAGGCCGTCGCCGAGGAGCTCGGTGACCGGGTGCGCTTCGCCGCCGCCGATGTCACCGACGCGAGTGCGGTATCGGAGGCCCTCGATGTCGCCGAATCGCTCGGGCCGCTGCGGGTTGCGGTCAACTGCGCCGGCATCGGCAACGCCGTCAAGACCGTCAGCAAGAAGGGACCCTTCCCTCTGGATGCCTTCACCAAGGTCGTCACCGTCAACCTCATCGGCACGTTCAACGTGCTGCGCCTGGCCGCCGAGCGCATCGCCAAGACCGAACCGGTCGACGGCGAACGCGGCGTCATCATCAACACCGCCTCGGTCGCCGCCTTCGAGGGGCAGATCGGCCAGGCCGCCTATTCCGCGTCCAAGGGCGGTGTCGTAGGCATGACGCTGCCCATCGCGCGCGACCTCGCGTCGTTGCTGATTCGCGTAAACACCATCGCGCCAGGGCTTTTCAAGACGCCGCTGCTCGGCACCCTGCCCGACGAGGCCCAGAGGTCGCTCGGCGCCCAGGTGCCGCACCCGTCCCGCCTCGGCGATCCGTCCGAGTACGGCGCCCTAGCCGCGCACATCGTCGCCAACCCGATGCTCAACGGCGAGACGATCCGCCTCGACGGCGCCATCCGGATGGCGCCGCGCTGAGGTCTGCTCAGGATCGTGCGGCGGTCTGGTTCACCGACGGACCACACCGCCGCGCGACTGCGGATGCGCCCTGCGGCGTTCGCACCTCCCGGTCTGCCGAGGATTCGGATTCCGGTTCCGGCGCAGCCGGGTCAGCTCGGGGTCAGTCGTTCCTCGGCACCGCCGTATTCCGCTATCAGCTGGCGCCGCAGGATCTTTCCGCTCGGCAGCCGTGGCACCTCGCCGAATGCGATCGATCGGGGCGCCTTGTAGTGCGCCAGCCTGTCACGGCAGTAGTCGATCAGTTCTCGCTCGGTGTCCGGGCCCGGCGTCACGCCGGGGGCCGGTAGCACGACGGCGTGCACCCGCTGGCCCATCTCGTCGTCCGATAGCCCGATCACCGCCACATCAAGTACCGCGGGGTGCAGGGTCAGGGCGTCCTCGATCTCCTGCGGGTAGATGTTGACCCCGCCGGAAAGGATCAGGTCGGAGCGGCGGGCCGACAGGTAGAGGTAGCCGTCCTCGTCGACGTGGCCGAGGTCGCCGAGGGTGTTCCAGCCCTTGTCGTTGAACGCCTCCGCGGTTTTGGCGGCATCGCCCAGGTACTCGAATCGCTGGATGTCACTGAACCAGACGGCGCCCACCTCGCCGGGCGGGAGTTCGTCGCCGTCGTCGTCGCAGATATGTACAACACCTTGAACAGCCCTGCCGACCGAGCCTCGGTGGGTGAGCCACTCAGGTGTGTTGATCATGAAGAATCCGGTTCCTTCGCTGCCGGAGTAGAACTCGGTCAGCTTGGGTCCGAACCACTCGATCATGCGCTGTTTGACCTCCACCGGGCACGGGGCCGCGGCGTGCACGACCAGGCGAACGCTGGATACGTCGTAGCGGTCACGAATGTCGTTGGGCAGCTTCAGCATTCGCACGAACATGGTGGGTACGAACTGCGCGTGGGTGACCTGGAACTCGTCGATGAGCTGCAGGGTGCGTTCGGCGTCGAATTTCTCCATCACGATCGCGGTGCCGCCGTTGCGGACGGTGCCGAGGGTCCAGCCCAGCGGAGCGGCGTGGTAAAGCGGTCCCGGGCTGAGGTAGACCGAGTCGGGTCCGAAACCGAACGCGGTGCCCATCAGGTGGTCGATGCCCAGTCCGGCACCGAACGGCTGCCCGGTCAGTGTCGGGAGAATTCCTTTGGGCCTTCCCGTCGTTCCGGATGAGTACAGCATGTAGTAGCCCTCGGACTCGTCATCGATGGGCGTGGTCGGCAAGTCCGCGATCGCGTCTTCGAGTCGCTCGGCGTGGTCGGCGCTCCCGCCGACCACCAGTCGCGACCGCAGCTCGGGTGCGGCGACCTCGGCGGCCTCGGCGAGATCGGTCAGCGATGCCGAGTGGATCAGCATGCGCGCGCCGCAGTTCTCGACGATGTAGGCCGCCTCCTCGGCACTCAGATGCCGGTTGACCGGCGTGTAGAGCAGGCCGGATCGCTGCGCGGCCCAGGCGACCGGGAAAACCTCGAGCTGGTTCTGCATCAGGATCGCGATGTGGTCGCCGGGGCGCAGTCCGCGGGATCGGAACAGCTGCGCGATCTGGTTCGAGCGTTGTTCGAGCTCGCGATATGTCAGCGTGTCGCCGTCGGTCGCCATGACGATTGCGGGCTTGTCTTCGTACCGGGCGGCCAGTTCCGTGAGATTCACACCGCACCCCATTCCTTCTCGTCGAGCATGGCCCCTCCTTTCGAATACGGCCTCGAGCTGATTCAGCCCTTGTCCGACAGTGCCTTTCGCCAATGTCCGGGCACCCGCGCGGCGGCGAGCTCGGCGGCGAGTCGGTCCACGACCGCCTGCACGCTCGGCACATCGTCGATCAGCCCGGTCGAGTGACCGGCGCTCCACACCGACTTCCACGCTTTGACGCCCTCGGGCAGGTTCGGCCGGTGCTTGCCGGTCGGGCGCGGCAGGTTCCGGGGGTCGAGGCCGGCTTTGATGATCGAGGGTTCGAGGAAGCTGGCGGGTAGACCGGCGATCGCGTCGGTGAACAGTACGTCCTCGCTCTTCGACGTCACCAGCATGTGTTTGTGGTCTTCGACGGTGCCCGACTCGGCCGTCGCGATGAACCGGGTGCCCATCACGACGATGTCGGCGCCCAGAGCGAGTGCCGCCGCGATCCCGTTGCCATCGGCGATACCGCCGGCCAGCATGATCCGGCCGTCGAAGATGCTGCGCACCTTCGGCAGGAACGAGAACGGCGACAGCGTTCCCGCATGCCCGCCCGCGCCGGCGCACACCAGCATCAGTCCGTCGACGCCGGCCTCGATCGCCTTCTCGGCGTGCCGGATGGTCGTCACGTCGTGAAAAACCTGGCCGCCCCACTCGTGTGCCGCCTCGACGACCTCGCGCGGGTCGCCCATATTGGTCAGGATCAGCGGCGCCTGATGCTTGCGCACGGTGGCCAGCGCCTCGTCGCGCGACTGCCTGTCCAGGGCCGCGGAGGCCAGCATGTTCACGCAGAACGGCGCGAAATCGCCACCGGCGTCCACCGTCTGCTTCTCGGCCTCGCGGATGGCGTGCAGCCACGTTTCGAGGGTTTCCGGGCGGCGCGGGTTGGCCGACGGGAAGGCGCCGATGATGCCGGCCCGGCAGGAGGCGATGACCAGGTCGAGGTTGGAGACGATGAACATCGGTGCCGCCATCACCGGCAACCGTAGCGAGTTCCAGTTGATCATGTGTTGTCCACCTTGGCGAAGTATTTCTTACGCAAGTCGGCCTTGCGGATCTTGCCCACCGCGGTGCGCGGCAGTTCGTCGACGATCGTCAGCTTTTCGGGGGTCTTCTGCCTGGCCAGACCGGATGCGGCGAAGTGCCGGCGGACCTCGTCCAGATCGAGTTCGGCACCGGGGGCGAGCACCACGATCGCGGCGGCGACCTCGCCGTACCGCTCGTCCGGCGCCGCCACGACCACGCCCTCGGCGACGGCCGGGTGCACGGCCAGCACATCCTCGATCTGGCCGGAGGAGATCGTCTCGCCCGCACGGATGATGACGTCCTTGAGCCTATCGGTGATCGAGACCCGGCCGTCGCTGTCCAGGTGCCCGAGGTCGCCGGTGCGCATCCAGCCGTCCTCGGTGAATGCGGCCCGGTCGAGCGAGGAATCGCGGTAGCCGACGAACTGGTCGGGTCCGCGGGTGACGATCTCGCCGTCGACCCCGAGCGCCAGATCCCGGCCTTCGGGGTCGAGGACGCGGACTTCGACGCCGGGCAGCGGGGCACCGTCGGTGTGGATGCGTGCGTCCTGCGGATCGTCGACACCGCAGACGGTGATGGTCGGATGTTCGGTCGATCCGTAGCACCGGTAGGTGTTGATGCCGGCCGCAGCGGCGCGCCTGCCGAGTTCGTCCGGGACCGTGGCCGCCCCCAGCATCAATTCGGTCAGGGTGGCCAGTTTGTCGCCGCGGTCCGCGACGTCGAGGATCCCGGTCAGGTGGAACGGGGTGCCGACCGTGGAGGTGACGCAGTACCGGCCGATCAGTTCGACTGCTGTGCACGGGTCCCAGGTCTCCATGTAGACGGTCTCGGTACCGTGCAGAATCGGGCGCAGCACACTGGCCACGCCCGCGATGTGTCCCGGCGGGAACGAGACCAGATGCACCGCCCCTGCCGTCGTGTTCTGCAGATACGGAAGCGTACTCTGCTCGGCGAGCATCGAATTGTGGCTGTGCTGAACACCTTTCGGCGCCGAGGTGGTCCCGGAGGTGTAGACGAGCAGGCATACGTCATCGGACCGCACGCTCGGTTCGGCGTACACGCCGTCCCGGTCGAGTTGCCCCCAGCTCATCGCGCCCGCGTATTCCCCGTCGCCGACCACCACGATCTGTTCGAGCGTGGGAATCGCGGACAGCTCGGCGATCCGGTCGGTGTATCGAGTCGAGCGGATCCGGTCCGGCATGATCAGGATCTTCGCCCCGGACTCCGTGAGGATGAACGACAGCTCGGCCGTGCCGTAGATGTGTACGACCGGGACCAGCGTCGCACCGGTGAGCAGGACCGCCTCGTAGGCCACCGAACATTCGAACCGGCTGGGTAGTTGGACGACCACCGCGTCGCCGGGCCCGACGCCCATCCCCTGCAATGCGGCCGCGATTCGCCGCGCCTCATGATGAATCTCCCCCACCGAGGTGTCGATCAGCGCGTCCGCCCCGGCGAATACCACCGACGCGCTCGCGTACTTCTCTCCGCCATGCTCCAGCGCATCGACGGCGGTGCGGTCGGAGTACCAGCCGTCTCGATACCACCTGGCGCGCAACGCCTCCGGGTCGTAGGTGGCGATGTCGGTCATGGCTTCGCTCCGATCGGCCGTGCGGATCTGCGCAAGTGCTTGTGCCGCAGGGCCCGTGGCTCGTAGGCGAGGTCGGCGCGCGCGAGAGTCACGCCCGGGGCGACCACCTCGTCGACGAGGTCGAGCACCTCGTCGGTCAGCGCGGTGTCCACGACCTTCAACTGGCTTTCCAACTGGTCCATCGTGCGTGGGCCGATGATGGTCGAGGTCACTGCGGGGTGAGCGAGGGTGAACCCGAGTGCCAGGGTGATCAGGTCGATGCCCGCCTCGGCGGCGATCTCGTCGAGCCGGTCCAGGAGTGCGAGCTTGCGCTGCGCACCGTCGGAGTCGATTCGCCAGGACCCGCGTCCGAGGCGGCTGAACCGTGCCGCGCCGTCGGGCTGATTGTCACCGCGGTACTTCCCGGTGAGCCAGCCGCCGTTCAACGGACTCCAGACGATCGTGCCCATCCCGTAACGCTGACAGGTGGGGAACACGTCGCGTTCGGCGCCGCGAACGAAGATCGAGTACGGCGACTGCTCACAGCGCGGCCTGATATGGCGTCGGTCGGCGGCCGCCCACTGGGCCTCGACAATCGCCTCCGCCGGAAAGGTCGAGGTGCCGACCATCCGCACCTTGCCGGAACGAACGAGATCCGACAGCGCGCCGAGGGTTTCGTCCAGATCGGTGGCCTCGTCGAGTCGGTGCACCTGGTACAGGTCGATGTAGTCGGTGCCGAGGCGGCGCAAGCTGTCCTCGCAGGCCCGCACGATCCAACGGCGCGACGCCCCGCGATGGTTGGCGTCACGGCTCATGGGATTGAAGAATTTGGTCGCGACCACTACATCGTCACGCCTGCCGACGATCGCCTTCCCGACGATTTCCTCGGACTCGCCCCGCGAATACACATCAGCGGTATCGATGAAGTTGATACCCGCCTCCAGCGCGCGATCGATGATCGCGCGGCAGTCGTCGTGATCGGTGTTGCCCAGGGCTCCAAACGACATCGCGCCCAGACACAGCCGCGAGACGGTGACACCACTGCGCCCCAGGTGCTCGAACTCCATGCTCATCGTCCCTTCCATACGGGTGCGCGTTTCTCGACGAACGCGCGCGGCCCTTCCGCAGAGTCCTCGGTCCGATGAATGCTCTTGCGCTCGGCATGATTACGCGCCCAGTCATCCTCGGCAGTGCGAAACAGTTATGTCCGCGCCTGGGTGGCTAGCTCGCAATGCCAGGTTCGCGCACCGGGCGGTAGCACGCACCCAGCAACGCCGCGGCGGCACCGAGGCCGAGCACCACCGACACCGCGAGTCCGGCCCAGCCGTCGAAGATGTTGTGCCCGAAGATCGCCCAGTCCAGGCTTATCCGTCCTGCGCCGCCGACCGCGACCGATATCGCGCCGACCGCGAGGATCAGGTTGTACTCCCACCCGTTGCCGGCGATGAAGAAGCCGTGTTCGCGGTGCACCGTCCATGCGGCCACCGCCATCAGGGAGACGAAGGCGGCCGCCGCGAAGGGGGTGAGCAGACCGAGCGCGAGCAGGATTCCGCTGCCCACCTCGGTACCGGCCGCGAGCCACGCCTGGACCGTGCCGGGACGCATACCGATACTGTCGAACCATCGCGCGGTTCCAGGAATTCGCCCGCCGCGGAAGAACTTTCCGTATCCGTGGGCGGCCATGGTCAGCCCCAGACACACCCGGAGCAGGGTCAGGCCCGCATCGATCGAGGTCACGAGATCTCCTTGCCTGGTCAGGACAGCCGGGCCAGGACCGCACCGGCGGCACGGTCGCGCAGATTCTCGGGTCGGCCGAGCGCCACCTGGTTGGCGGTGGCCCGGCGCAGCAGCACGTGCGCGGGGTGTTCCCAGGTGAAGCCGATGCCGCCGTGGATCTGGATGCAGTTCTCGGCCGCCCAGACCGCGGCATCGAGCGCGGCGGCCGCGGCGATATCGGAGACGAGCCGGGCCTCGGCGTCGTCGGCCTCGAGATCCGTGGCCGACAACACCTGGGAGCGCGAGCCTTCCGCGCGGATCAGCATGTCGGCACAGCGATGCGAGATGGCCTGATACGAGCCGATGAGGTGTCCGAACTGTTCGCGCTGCCCGGCCCAGTCGACGGCCAGTGCCAAGGCCCGGTTCGCGACGCCGACCGAGTCCGCCGCGAGTACCAGCTGGGCCACCGGCCGGGCGGCGTCGAGGATTCGGGTCACCTCGGCTCCGCGGGCGATGACCTCCGGCTCGACCCCGTCCAGCACCACCACTGCGATGGTGCCCGTCACGTCCACCGATTCCTGCGGTTCGATCTCGACCTCGATGGGTTTCGCCGTGCCGAGGACGAGTTCGCCGGTGGCGGCGTCGCGGGCGAGGAGCACCAGCCGGTCGGCGACCGGCGCACCTGGCACTCGCTCGACCGAACCCGACAGCCGGGAACCGTCCAGCGTCGGCAACGGGCCGTCGACCACCCAGCCGTTATCGTCGACGGGCACGACGAATGCGGCGGTGGCGCCGTCGCACACCGCGCGCACGGCATCGATGGCACCGGCCTGTCGCAGCACCTCGAGCGCGATCAATGTCGGGACCAGAGGCACCGGGGCGACCGCGTAGCCGGCCTCCTCGACCGCAGCCGCCAGCAGCCGCAACTCGGCGCCGCCGCCACCGAGATCCTCCGGAAGCGCGAGACCGGGCAGCCCGAACCTGACCAGCTCGTCCCAGAGCCCGATGTCATAGTCGGCGGTCTTGGACGCCCAGGACAGCAACTGTTCGGCGGCGGCGTGCGACGCCAGCGCCTTGCCGAGCACCTCGCGCAGCGCGGCCTCGGCCTCCTCGGGCGGGGTCAGGGGTCGGCCCGGTGCGACCACCGCGGGACGGGTGCCCTCGCCGCGGTGCGACGGCAGCCCGAGGACCTGCTCGGCGATGGCGTTGCGCTGAATTTCCGCCGTGCCCGCGCCGATGGTCGAGGCCCTGGACATGAAGTAGCCGTAGGTCCAGCGGCCCGCGTCGACGGCGCCTTCGGAGCGGTTGCTCAGCGCCGCGCCCGATCCGGTCAGCCGCTGTGCGAGCCGGTGTAGTTGCTGTTCGAATTCCGATTTGACCAGCCGGTTCACCGAGGCGACGCCACCCGGATCCGAGTTGCGCAGTACCGCGTCGAGCGCACGCGCGCTGTTCGCTGCGATGGCTCGCACGCCGGTCTCGACGAACGCGAGTTCCTGGCGGATCAGGGCGTTGTCCGCGTAGCCGTGTTCGATCGCGAGTGAGAACACCTTGTCGACCAGGCCGCGGTAGCGAAACTCGTCGGCGAGGAATGCGGTCGCGCGCTCGTGGCCGAGGGAGGTCCGCATCACCGACCAGCCCTTGCCCTCCTCACCGACCAGGTTCTCGGCGGGCACCACGACGTCGTCGAAGAAGACCTCGGCGAAGTGGTGGCCACCGGAAGCGTCCTTGAGCGGGCGGACTTCGATGCCGGGCGAATCCATCTGGATCAGCAGGTAGCTGATACCTGCAGTGCCGCGGCCGGCCGGGCCGGTGCGCACGAGCGCGAACATCCAGTCGGCCCCGGTGGCCTGGGTGGTCCAGATCTTCTGGCCGGTGACGCGATAGCTGTCGCCGTCGCGTACCGCCTTGGTGGACAGTGAGGCAAGGTCGCTGCCTGCGCCGGGTTCGGAGAAGCCCTGGCACCATGTCTCGTCGGCCCGCAGCAGCGGCTCGAGGAAACGCTTCTTCTGTAGTTCGGTGCCGTAGACGATCAGCGTGGGCGCGACGATGAAGGAGATCGGGCTCGGGTGCTTCGGCACACCGGCGGCGCTGGTCATCCGGTAGTAGTCGAGCTGGTCCTCGAGGCCGAGCTCGAGCCCGCCGACTGTCTTGGGCCAGCCCGGCGCGGCGACGCCGGCGTCGACCATTTCCGACTGCCACGCCCGCGCGGCCACGGCCCGGTCACGCGAGGTCTCCGGCCGGGGTCGCTTCGCATAGTCGTCGAGCAACGCGGTCAAGCGCGTACGCCAGTCGCCCTGCCCGGTCGCTTGCTCCACCGGCTCTGTCATCGATCCCACCACGCCTCCTCAGCTATCTCAATAAGCACTAGGTTAACTTAGTCATAGATTACAGTCCGAGGGTGCAGAGCGGAAGTCCCGGATGACGGAAAGGGACGCAGCACCACGTGTGCGCCCGCGCAGTAATGCCCAGCCCGCCCTGCCGCCTCAGCCGGTTCAGCGGTCGGGCAGCAGCAGCTTGTTCGCGGCAACCCGATATGCCTCGCTCAGTGCGGCAGATCCGGGCTGCCCCTCGACGGTGTTGACGTCGCCAGCTGGTTCGCCACCGCAAGCACACCGTCGAGCAGCAGTGCACTCACAGTGGCACCGTCCGCAGCTCGTCGGCATACCTCGGCGCAGCCGGCTCAGGCATCCGAGCTCGACTTGGCCGGGCGCTTGTCGAAGCGATCACCGATATCCTTGCCGTCCGGCCGCCAGGACGCCGAGGCCTCCGCCTCGAGGCCGAGTGCATGCGCCACCGACGCGCCGGCGCCCTCCTTGAGCAGGCGCAGCATTCGCTGCACCGCGACCGGGTGGCTGTCCGCAATGGATTCCGCGATCGCGAGAGTCCGCTGCATCAGCTGCTCGTGCGGCACGACCTCGTTCGCCAAACCGATGCGCAGCGCGGTCGCGGAATCGATCGGATCGCCGCTGAGGATGATCTGAATCGCGGCCGGCAATCCGACGATCCGGGGCAGCATCGCACTGCCGCCCCAGCCGTTCAGCAGTCCGATCGAGGCGTGGGTGTCGGCGAATACGGCCTGCTCGGAGGCGATAATGAACGAGCAGCTCACCGCGAACTCGAAAGCTCCCGTATAGCAGGGCCCGTTGACCGCAGCGATCACCGGCTTGCCGATTGCGCGCACAACCTGGGTCGGCGTAGTTCCCTCCGTGCGCGGTGGCGGACCGGTCAGCGCCTCGGGCAGGTCGACGCCAGCGGAGAACGCGCTCCCAGCGCCGGTAATCACCACGACCCGGACATCCTCGTCGGCATCGGCCTTCCACAGTTCCCGCTTGATCGCCTTGCGCATGGCCCGATTGATCGCATTGCGTCGATCGGGCCGATTCAGCGTCAGGATCGCGACATGGCCCTCGCGAGTGACCAGCACCGGCTCGGCCTCGACTCCGTCGTTCTTCTCACCCATCGGGACTCCTTATTTCTCAAACGAATTCGACTAGCCACCGAGGCTCGCCCCGATGATGGTGACCGGTTCCCCGATCTCGTCGATGACCGCACGCACGTCCTGAGTGAGTGTGTCCCAGCCGTATTCGGCGGCCGACCGTGCCCACGCACTGTCCCCGTGGCCGCGAGTATCGATCGCGATGACACGAAACCTCTTGGCCGCCAGGTGAATACCCGTCCGCTTCCATAAGTGTCGAGTCTGTCCGGTTCCGTGCAGCAGCACCACCGGGTCGCCGTCGTGCCCCCAGTAATCCCCCGCCAGCCGCAGGCCACCGGCCCGGCGGAACTCCACGGGGCGGCCCTGCTCAGCGGTAGCGATACTCATTGCGCTCCTTGCCCGACAGTGTCAGGAGACCACGACCGGATCCGAGATCAGCGCCGCGTTGCGACGCAGGACGGTCTCGGCCGCGGCGGCGATCCGGGTGACCAGCTCACCGGCGGCCGGGATGTCATGGATCAGGCCCTGCACCATCCCGACGGTCCAGATGCCGGCCTCCGGATCACCGTTCTCGTACACCTTCCGACCGCGAGTGCCTGCGACCAGCTCCTGCACATCCTTGAATCGCCCCCCCTTGCCGAGAATCTCGACCACTTCTTCGCTCACCGAGTTCTTCGCCGCGCGCATGGTGTTGCGCAGCTGCCGGAAGATGAGCTGGGTGTCGAGCTCGCTCGCCTCGACGATCTGCTCCTTGACCTTCTGATGGATCGGACTCTCCGCGGTGCACATGAAACGGGTGCCCATATTGATGCCGTCGGCGCCGAGCGCGAGCGCCGCGGCCAGGCCTCGACCATCAGCGAATCCGCCGGAGGCGAGGATCGGGACGGTCAGTTTGTCGGCCGCCGCGGGAATCAGCACCAAGCCGGGAACGTCGTCCTCACCAGGATGTCCGGCACATTCGAAGCCGTCGATGCTCAGCGCGTCGACGCCGAGGCTCTCTGCCTTGAGGGCGTGCCGGACGCTGGTGCACTTGTGGATCACCTTTATGCCGTGCTGCTTGAAGTGCTCGACGTGCACCTGCGGGTTCGAGCCCGCGGTCTCGACGATCGTCACCCCGGACTCGATGATCGCCTGCCGGTACTCGTCGTACGGCGGCGGGTTGATCGACAACGTGAGGGTGAGGTTGACGCCGAACGGCTTGTCGGTCAGCTCCCGGGCGCGCGCGATCTCCTTGACGAGGTCCTCCGGCGTGGGCTGCGTGAGCCCGGTGATGATGCCCAGACCGCCCGCCTCGGAGACCGCCGCGGCGAGCTCGGCACGGCCGACCCACATCATGCCGCCCTGGACGATCGGATGCTCGACGCCGAACTCTTCGGTGAATCGTGTCTTCAACATGATGGGACTCCTAGGCGTGCGCGGTGGCGACGGGCTGCGAATCGGGTCGATAGAAGACTGCTTCGCGCTTCTCCAGGAAGGCCGCCCTGGCCTCCGCCGCGTCGACGCCGACGATGTTGTTGGCCTGAACGTGGTTCTCCCGCTGCAGCGCGGCCTCGATACTGCCGCCGTCCGCCGCCGCATCGAGCAGCTGCTTGGTCAGCGACAGCGCTTGGGTGGGCGCGTACACGAGCCGCCTGGCCATGGACTCGACCGTGGCGTCGAGCTCCTCGACGGTCACGATCCGAGTCACCAGACCGAGCTTCGAAGCCTCTGCGGCTGAAAGGATCTCGCCGAAGAAGGCAAGTTCCTTGGCCTTCTGCAGACCGACCAGCCGGGGCAACAGCCAGCTGCCGCCGAAGTCGAGCGACAGCGCGCGGCGGATGAAGATCTGGGAGAACCTCGCCCGTTCGCTGGCGACGACCAGATCGCAACCGAGCGCGAGGTTCCAGCCGGCACCGACCGCGACGCCGTCCACCTTGGCGATGGCGGGAATGGTCAGTGCGGACAGCGCCTCGGCGGCGTGACTGGCGCGCTTCATATAGTCCAGCGCGTCGTCGGAGATCCCGTCCAGGTCGGCTCCGGAGCAGAAGTCTCCGCCGGCTCCGGTCAGAACCATCACTCGGTCACCCGGCGTGCGTTCGATCTCGGTAAAGGTTTCGGCGAGCTCGCGCCACATGGTTGGACTGCCGGCATTCTTCTTCTCCGGCCGCGACATGACGACCGTCACCACCCCGTCGTGACGTTCGACTTTCAGCGTCTGCACCCTGCCCACCTCTCTGCCGACCTTCTCTGGCGCCACCGCCAGAGTCTTACCTAGATAACATAGTTCACTATGTTATGCCGTGCAAGATCGGGCAGAACACAGCCCGCGATCCTCTAGCCGACCAGAAATCGTTAGCAATGCTCAGCGATTTTCCGCGCTCAGGCGATATTTTTCGATATTGCAACCGAGTCGACCGACCGTTCGAGCCCCACTGCCACGCGCGACCGTTCTCCGAGTCTGAATGCGCACCTGGTGAACTTAGATTTCTTATTGACACACCTGGCGCTGGGGCTGGGCAACGGCGCCGTGTACGCGGCGCTGGGCCTGGCACTGGTGATGACGTTCCGCAGTTCGGGCGTCGTGAACTTCAGCACCGGCGCGGTGGCCCTGTACGTGGCTTACACGTACCGCGCCGCGGTCATCACCACCCTGATCCTGGCGGTGGTCGCCCTGTCGCAGGTCGTCGTCACCGGCTTCGCGGGACAGATTTCGCTGGCACAGCTGACGCTCGCGGGCATCGGCGCATTCACCCTCAGCCGACTGACCAGCGACCTCGGCATCCCGTTCCCGATCGCCCCCATCCTGGCGGCACTCGCGGCCACGGTGATCGGCGTCGTCGTGGGACTGCCGGCACTGCGGATCCGCGGATTGCCCGTCACCGTCGTCACGCTCGCGCTTGCGGTGTTTCTCGACGCGTTCTGGTTCCGCAACAGCAATCTCAACGGTGGTCTGAACGGCGCGCACATCAAGAATCCGACCCTGTTCGGCATCGACCTCGGCATCGGAGCGGGACAAGCGTATCCGCGGGTCGCGTTCGGAATCGTATGCCTTGTGGTACTGGTCCTGGTCGCGGTGGGCGTCGCCAAGCTGCGGACCAGCCGCCTCGGCGCCTCGATGCTCGCGGTGCGGGCCAATGAGCGCTCGGCCGCGGCGTCGGGAATCGACGTGTCCCGCACCAAGATCAAGGCATTCGCCATCAGCGCGTTCATCGCTGGGCTGGGCGGGGCGCTGATGGGGTATCAGCAGACCGTGGCGACCGCCGAATCGTTCTCGGTCCTCGCCGGTATCGGGCTGTTCGCGATCGTCTACATCGCTGGCATCACCTGCGTTTCGGGCGGCATCCTCGCAGGCGTCATCGGAGCGGGCGGAATCCTTTTCATTTTCATGGACCGAGCCCTGCACCTCGGCGACTATTACTCGATCATCTCCGGCATCCTGCTGGTGCTGACGGTCATCCAGTTCCCCGAGGGCCTCGCCGGCCACCTGCATCAGCATTCGGCGCGAATCCGCGGGCTGCTGCGAACCCGCAGGCTATTCCACCGCAAGCGCACCACCGCGCCCGAGGACCGGATCCTGGCCTCGGTGCCCGAGGCACCCACGCGGCTGCGGGAGGTCTCGGACGAGATCCTGCTGTCCGCAACGGGAATCGGCGTCCGATACGGCGGCGTGGTGGCACTCGACGACGTCACCTTCGACGTCCGCGCCGGCGAGATCGTCGGTCTGATCGGGCCCAACGGCGCTGGCAAGACCACCTGCATCGACGCCGTCAGCGGCTTCGCGTCCGCATCGGGCACGGTAACCCTCGGCGATCGGCGCGTCGACGGACTCGAACCGCACAAACGGAGCAGGCTCGGCCTCGGCCGGACCTTCCAGGGCATCGAGTTGTACGACGATCTGACGGTGCGCGAGAACGTCGCCGTCGGCACCGTCGCGGCGGCGAAACGCCCCGGCGAGGTATCCAGTCCACCCGATATCGACGCCCTGTTCGGTGTGCTGCATCTCGACGCCGTCGCCGATCGTTCGGTCAGCGAGCTGTCGCAGGGGCAGCGTCAGCTGGTCTCGGTGGCCCGCGCCCTGGCCGGACGCCCTCGTATCGTTCTGCTCGACGAACCGGCCGCGGGCCTCGACAGCACCGAAAGCCAATGGCTCGGTGCACGGTTGAAGGCAGCGCGGGACGCGGGAGTGACGGTGCTGATGGTCGACCACGATATGGAACTGGTACTCGAGATCTGCGACCGGATCGTGGTACTCGACCTCGGCCGCGTCATCGCGCAGGGCACACCCGAGGAAATCCAGTCCGATCCCGAGGTGGTGCGCGCCTACCTCGGCACCACCCATGCCCCCACGGAGGTGTCCGCATGACCACGGTTCTCGCATGCGCCGAAGTCGACGCCGGCTACTCCAAGGGCCGCCCGTGTGTGCGCGGTTTCGACCTCTCACTCGCCGAGGGCGAGGTGCTCTGCCTGCTGGGACCCAACGGCGCCGGCAAGACCACCCTGCTGATGACCCTCGCCGGACTGCTGCCCGGCCTCGGCGGCACGATCTCCATCGCCGGGACCTCCGTCAAGCCCGGCCAGGCGCGGGCATCGTCGCGGGCCGGGCTGGTTCTGGTGCCGGACGACCGCTCACTGTTCACCGGCCTCACGGTCAAGCAGAATCTCGAGCTCGCGCGCAAACGCTCGGGTCCGGCCGTCACCGACATCGTCGAGTACTTTCCTCGGCTCGGCGAGCGGCTCGAGGTCTCCGCGGGCATGCTCTCCGGCGGTGAGCAACAGATGCTCGCGATCGGACGGGCACTGATGCAGAAGCCGAAGGTACTGCTGATCGACGAGCTGAGCATGGGTTTGGCCCCCGTGATCGTCGAATCACTGCTCCCCGTGATCCGCCGGGTCGCCGACGACAAGGGCACCGCGGTGATCCTCGTCGAGCAACACGTGCAGCTGGCCCTCGAAATCGCCGATACGGCAATAGTTCTCGCCCACGGACGCGATGTGCTGCGCGGCAGCGCGGCCGAACTGGCAGCCGACCCGGAGAAGATCGAACGGGCCTACCTCGGCACAGCGGAGGCCAAGACCGGAGCCTGACCGGCCACACACAGCACCGAGATCCCGCACAGACGAAAAGTCCGCCCCTGTCGAATCGGCAGGGGCGGACTCCGATTGGCTTCAGTGCTCGACTTCAACCAGAACACAATGCTTTCGATCGGCTAGCGCGACTTCCACACAGGTGCGCGCTTCTCGGCGAAGGCCAGCGGGCCCTCCTTGGCGTCCTCGCTGTTCATCAGGCCCTCCCACTCGGCCTCCGAATGACCCCACCTGTCGTTCTCGGCGGGACGGTCGCCCGCCTGGATGCCGAGCGCGATCCGCTTGCTGGCCTGGACCGACAGCGGGGCGTTGACAGCGATCCGCTCGGCCAGCGCGAGCGCCGCCTCGACCACGGTGCCGTCGGGCACGATCTGGTTGATCAGGCCGTACTCGCGGGCGGTGGCCGCCGAGATCGGATCGCCGGTGAGGATCATCTCCATGGCCAGGCGCTGCGGTATCTGCGCCGGCAGCCGGAACACCCCGCCAGCACCGGCGAGCAATCCGCGCTTGACCTCGGGCAGTCCGAAGCTGGCGCTCTCGGCCGCGACGATGAGGTCGGCGGAGAGGGCGAGTTCGGTGCCGCCGCCGAGCGCTGTGCCGTTGACCGCGGCGATCGTCGGCTTACTGACAACGTGCCGAACGAATCCGGCAAAACCCCAGTGCTCGTTGCCGGGCGCGAACACGCCCTCGCCGCGCGAGATCGCTTTGAGGTCGGCGCCGGCGCAGAAGGATTTGTCGCCCGCACCGGTGATCACGATGACGCGGATCTCCGGGTCGTTCTCGGCCTCTACCAGTGCGTCGCCGACGGCCGTGCTCACCGCGGCGTTGACCGCGTTGCGTGCCTCCGGACGATTGATGGTGATCAGGACGACGTTGCCCTTGCGCTCGACCAGCGCGCCGGTCTCGGTTGCCGCGGTCATCACTTCACCAGCTCGAGGATCGTCGCGTTGGCCTGCCCGCCACCCTCACACATGGTCTGCAGACCATAGCGAATGTCGTTGCGGCGCATATGGAAGATCAGGTCGGTCAGGATGCGGGCGCCGGAGCCGCCGAGCGGGTGGCCCAACGCGATGGCGCCGCCGTTGGGGTTCAACTTCTCGTCCGGTGCGCCGATCTCCTTCTGCCACGCCATCGGCACCGGCGCGAAGGCCTCGTTCACCTCGAACACACCGATGTCGTCGACCGTCAGTCCCGACTTCTGCAGCGCTTTCTCCGTCGCGGGGATCGGGGCGCCGAGCATCATCACCGGATCAGCGCCCGCAACGACCGCAGTGTGCACACGGGCGATCGGCGTCAGGCCGTGCTTGCTCGCGAACTCGTCGCTGACGATCAGCAGTGCCGCCGCGCCGTCGGAGATCTGTGAGGCGTTGCCCGCGTGGATGACACCGTCTTCCTTGAAGACCGGCTTCAGCCCGGCCAACTTCTCGACGGTGGTTCCGCGGCGAATGCCCTCATCCTTCGACACCACAGTTCCGTCGGGCAAAGTGACCGGCACGATCTGAGCGTCGAACAGACCGGCGTCCTGCGCGGCCGCGGCACGTTCGTGCGAGCGAGCGGAGAACGCGTCCACATCGGTGCGCGACAGTGCCCACTTCTCGGCCATCATCTCGGCGCCGACACCTTGGTTCGGTGAGGCGTTGTAACGCTCGGTGAACTTGGGGCTGAGCGGGCTGCCACTTCCGGCCACCGCCGCCCCCATGGGAACCCGCGACATCGACTCGACACCACCGGCGACGACGGCCTCGTAATGACCGGCGAGCACGCTGGCCACAGCGAAGTTCAGCGACTGCTGCGACGATCCGCACTGGCGGTCGACCGTCACACCCGGCACCGACTCCGGCCACCCCGCGGCGAGCACGGCATTGCGCGCGATGTCATGGGTCTGCTCACCGACCTGCCCGACGCAGCCCCAGATGACGTCCTCGATCAGCTCGGGTTCGATGCCCGCCCGCTTGACCAGTTCCTGCAGCACGACGGCCGACAGGTCGACGGGGTGAACTCCGGACAGACCACCGTTGCGCTTTCCGACCGGAGTCCGGACAGCCTCGACAATTACTGCACCCATAGGGTTTTCCTTTCTACAGTCCGAGCGAGCGCCCGATGATTTCCTTCATGATCTGAGTCGAACCGCCGTAGATCGTCTGAATCCGAGCATCCGCGTAGGCCTTGGCGATCGGATACTCCATCATGTAGCCGTAGCCGCCGTGCATCTGCTGGCAGGCGTAGATCAACCGCTGCTGCAGTTCGGTGGTCCACCATTTGGCCTTGGCCGCGTCGGTCCCGTCGAGAGTGCCCGCGTTCAACGCGGTGATGCACCGGTCGACGTACACCTGCGCGAGGTCGACCTCCGTCTCGAGGGTCGCCAACTCGAACTTGTTGGCCTGGAAGGATCCGATCGGCGCACCGAATGCCTTGCGGGACTTCACATATTCGAGAGTCATATCCAATAGCGTCCGGCAGGAGGCGACGGCTGTGACGGCGATCGACAACCGTTCCATCGGCAGGTTGCGCATCAGGTGCACAAATCCCTTACCGACCTCACCTATCACGTTCGCCGACGGGACCCGCACCTGGTCGAAGTTCAGTTCCGCGGTGTCCTGGGAGTGCATACCGAGCTTGTCGAGGTTGCGGCCGCGGGTGAATCCCGTCATGCCACGCTCCACGGCCAGCAGGGTGAACGCACCGCTGGCCTTGGCGTCGGGATCGGTGCGGGCGACCACGATGACGAGGTCGGCATGGATGCCGGAGGAGATGAAGGTCTTCGAGCCCGTCAGCACCCAGTCGTCGCCGCCCTTGCGCGCCGAGGTCCGAATCCCCTGCAGGTCACTACCCGCACCCGGTTCGGTCATCGCCACCGCCACGACCAGCTCGCCGCTCGCGAACGCCGGCAGCCACCGGGCCTTCTGCTCGTCGTTGGTGAGCTCGAGCATGTAGGGGGCGAGCACATCGTTCTGCAGGGTGAAGGCCGGACCGCCCGAGGATGCCCGGGCCAGTTCCTCGGCGACGATGGCGTTGTAGCGGAAATCGCCCGACACCCCGCCCCCGCCGAACTCCTCCGGAACCGAGAAGCCGATCACTCCGAACTTGGCGGCCTCGACGTAGAGCTGCTTGTCGATAATGCCGTCGGACTCCCACTGCTCCTGATGCGGAGTCGCGTAGCGGGCCAGGAATTCGCGAACCGTTTCGCGGTACTGGTCGTGTTCGGCTTCGAAGATCTCTCGCTGCATCTTTGCTCTACCTTCCCGATTCGACCGCTGGAACCGACGCGGATTCGTCCATCTCCGAGACCATTTCGAGCAGGCGACGCCGATCCACCTTCAGCGACACACTTCTCGGCAGCTCCGGCACCGTGTAGATCCGCACCGGGATTTCATAGGCGGTGAGCTGGCCGCGGCAGAAGGCCCTCAGTTCTTCCTCGGGTACCTCGGCCGCGCCCTCGCGCAGTTCCACGACCGCGATGGGCACCTTGCCGAGCCGCTCGTCGTCGCGGCCGTACACCGTGGCGTCCAGAATCGCGTCGTGGGCGCGCAGCGCCTCGGCGACCGTCTCGGGATGAACCTTGAAGCCGCCCCGGATGATCGCATCGTCCGCGCGACCGTCGATGTAGACGAATCCGTCCTCGTCCAAGTGGCCGAGATCCGACGTGCGGACCCATTCGTGTTTGCCGGTGCCGGTCTGGCTGGAGCTGACCTCCAGGCGGCCCGACTTCCCGACCGGGAGGACCGTGCCGTCCTCGGCGACCGCGCGAAGCTCGACGCCGGGCATTTCCCGCCCGACACTGCCACGTTTCTTGGTCCACCACTGGGCATGCATGGGTTTGGTCCATCCGGCGATGGCACCGGAGAACTCGGTGGCTCCGTACATGATCAGCACCGGGATGCCGTACTTCGCGCTGAATTCGTCGGCCAGGTCCGGGTTGACGAAGGTCGTGCCCGCGGTGATGGCACGCAAGCTGGCCAGATCCTGAGACGGGACGTCGGCGCTGATCACCGCACGCATCGCGGCGGGCGGTAGACCGGCGACCTTCGGCTGATGTTCCTTGACCGCCGCGCACCAGCCCTCGACGGTGAAGCGCGGGAGCATCACGAAGGGCCTGGCCTCGGCAAGGTTCTGCAGGACACCCCACAGACCGCCGATGTGCACGATCGGGAGGGTGACCAGCGCGACGCGACCGGTGAGCAGCTTGCGGTCGGGCGGTCCGGCAGCACCGGTATGTCCGTGCACCGCGGTGAGCGTGGCCTCGAGCTGGCGCCAGGTGAGCGGGATCCGCTTGGGCGGGCCGGTTGTGCCCGAGGTGAACATCTCCACGCCCACCGCATCGACGATGTCGCTGTCGGTCTGCGGCGCCGTGGCCGCGGTCGCCTCGGTGGTCGCCACTACCTGTGGGCCGTCGACGGCGAATCCGATCACGCCGCGGTCTTCGGCCGCGGTCCGGAAGCCCGACTCGCTCCACATGGACGCCGACGCCAGGACGGCGCGGGGATGTGCCTCGCTCATGTCGGCGCTCAGTCGCGCCACCGGCTGCATGGGATTGAGAGTGATGACCGTACGCCCCTTGCCGAGAATGGCGATGAGCGCGGCAATCGACTCCATCCGGTTGTCGAGCACCACGCCGACTCGGCTGCCTGCGTTGCATCCGGCGGCGGCCAGTTCGGTGTCCAGGGTCTCCGCAAGTGCCCGGACCTCTCCCCAGGTGAACCAGGTGTCGCCCTGCTGGATCATGGCGGCGTCGGCGTCGGCCTCCCACAGCCTCGCCAACGCGCCTCTGATGCTCATCATTTGTTTCCTCCCACTCTTGCGGTAGCGGGCCACCGAGCCGGGACGCCGTGCTTCAGCACCCCGGCCGTAGCGATCGCCATGATCACGCGAACCGGAATCCCGGCTGTCGTATGCTCTATTCAGAAGATAGCTGACATGGTTAACTAGGTCAACATTCAAAGGGAGGACTGCAGTGGATTTCGCATTGAGTGCCGAACAGGAAGACCTGGCCGCCAGCGAGCGCGCGTGGCTGGTCAAGCACGACCCGATCGCCGCGCGGCGGCCGACCATCGATGACGGTCCCGCCCGGGTCCCCGACATCGCCGTGCAGCACGTCGCGGAGTCGGGACTGATCGGACTGCTGACCGCCGAGATGGGCGGAACCCATGTCGATCTGGCGGTGCTCGTCGAAGAACACGGCCGAGCTGCGAGCGCCGTACCGCTCGCCGAGCTGGCCCTGGCCACGGCCGAGCTCGACAAGCTCGACCACCCGCTGTCCGCACTGGCCGAAGCGAATTCGGGCGGCGCGGAGTCGATTCCGCTGGTCCTCGCCTCGGTCGACGGCGCCCCGCTCGCCGCCGAGATCATCGGCACGGAACTGCGGATCAGCGGATCCACCGCGCCCGCGACAGCACTGCCCGACGCCACCGGATTCCTGATTGCCGCAACATCTTCCGACGGCACCGAGGTTCTGGTCCACGTGCCGAGCGGGAGCCAGGGCGCAGGTGTGCGCACCCTTGACACGCTTGACCTCACCAGGTCCTGGTCGGTCCTCAACCTCGACCTGACGGTGCCCGCGCAGCGCTGGACGAGCGTGCCGGCCGGCACCGTCTCCTACCTCGGGGACGCTCTGGCCTTCTATCGGAAGATGGATGCGCTGGGCGCCGCCGAGCGACTCGTGGAGCAGACGGTCGAATACGCCGGTCAGCGCACCCAGTTCGGTCAGCCGATCGGCTCGTTCCAGGCCGTCAAACATCACTGCGCCGATATGGCGCTGCGAACCGAGGCATCACGGGCCTCGCTGTGGGCCGCCGTCGTCTCACTCGACGGCACCGACTCCGCCGGCCGCGCCGCGGCGGTATCCGCGGCCGCGGCCTACGCGGGCGAGGCCACCAGCACCGTTGCCTCGATCGCACTGCAGGTACACGGCGGCATCGGGTTCACCTGGGAGCACGACCTGCACCTGCTGACCCGGCGGATCAAGGTGGACGAGTTGCTGAACGGCTCGGTGAGCTGGCATCGCAGGCGGCTCGTCGACGCCTGAGCTTTCAGGGGGCTTCGATTCGAGCCCCCCACAGCACCACTCGACGCCTGACATGCCGAGAACCCCGGCAGCGGCTACGGCAAGACCGCATAGAAGTTCCTCACGAAATCGGCACCGGGCTGAACTCAGCCCCGCGCCGCGCCCAGCCCGAACTTTGCCGGATCCAGACACCCGATGTACTCGAGCGCGGTGTCTATCGCGTCGTTCAGTTCCGCGCGGGCCCGGCATTTGAGCACTACACGCGCCGATTCCGCGCGCATCGCCAGCAGAAAGTCGCGCAACAGCTTCTCCCTGCGTGAGGAGCCGAGCCCGAGCAGCGCGATGTCGTGATCGCTGCCCCGGCGGGCCTGCCCCCGGCGGATCGCCTCGAAGCCCGGCGGCGTATCACCCATGGCCACCACCCGGGCACGAGATTGGTTCTCCCACAACAGTTCCAGATATGCCCGAGTGCTCACCCCGTAGAGCTCCATCGGGTCGTCGACACCACCTGCGCGGGCCTTTTCGACAGCCTCCCGCACTCGCCCGTCGACCTGCTCGATCAGATCGGTCCAGATCGCCAGGAAGACCTCGGCCTTCCCGCCGAAGTGGTGATAGATGCTGCCGACGCTGACTCCGGACTTGTCGACGATGTCCGCCATCGTCACCGCGGTAAATCCACGCTCTCCGAAGATCTCCGCGGCGGCATCGAGGACCCGATCCTTGGTTTCCGGTGAACTCGTCCAGCCGCGGGTGCGGCCCTTGGTTTCCGTCATCGATCCTCCGTCGCCCGAGATCTGCGCCTTGACTTCTCCCACCCTCCGTGGTGATAATCACCTTACATTCTAAAATCGCATTCTAGAAACTAATTCTGGTGGGAGCGTTCCCCAGCAACCGGGAGCGCTGCGGCCGACCCGCGGGGACGCACCCGTCCCACATCAGCACCGCAATTCCTTTCACCGTCACGGTGAAGCGATCAGGAGGCATCGAATGGCAATCAAGCTGTGGGCGAACTCGGCGGACTCGCACTTCCTCGAGCCCGAGGACTTGTGGCGCGCACGGCTGCCGAAGCGACTGGCCGAACTGGTCCCCCGGTCGGAGAAAGATCCGGATGGCAAGTGGGAGACGGTGTTCGTCGACGGCCAGGCCTTCCGGCGCCGGCTGCCCACGATCAAGCAGGAAGAGTTCTTCGCCGCGAGCATGCGCGCGCCCGGCTCCGGCGACGTGACCAAGCGCCTGCCCGACCTCGACGAGGAAGGCATCTGGTCGGAGCTGGTGTTTCCGTCGCTGGGGATGTGGGCGTCGTCGTTCCGCACTCCCGAGGTGCTGCGGGAAGCGACCCGGGTCTCCAACGACTGGGCCAAAGAGGTCATCATGGACTACTCGCCGCGCCTGCTCCCCACCGCTCAGGTCTCGACCCTCTCCATCGAGGACGCCTGCGCCGAACTGAAGCGCTGCGGCGAGATGGGCTTCAAGGCCGTATTCCTGACCGTCGCCCCGCACCCGCAGCAGGTGGACTACAACGACGACGCGTGGGAGCCGTTCTGGGCGCTCGCCGAGGACATCGGCATGGTCATCTCGTTCCACATCGGCACCGAGCCGATCGATATGGCCAGCGGCGGAGCCGCCGGCATCATGTATCGAGGCCCCGGCGGTGCCGTGCTGAACTACACGGAGACCACATTCGGCGGCCAGCGCGCCGTGATGAAGCTGGTCGCCTCGGGCGCGCTCGACCGCCACCCGAACCTCAAAATCCTTGTCTCCGAGGGCGGCGCGACCTGGGTGCCGTTCATCGCCGACCGGATGGAGGAGGGCTACCGCCAGCATTCCCAGGTGGTCCGCCCGAAGCTCAACCGCTCACCCAAGGAGATCATCTACTCCCAGGTGTACGCGTCGTTCCAGCACGACGAGTCGGCTGTCGCCGCGATGACGGGCATGGGCTACAACAACGTGATGTGGGGCAGCGACTACCCGCACATGGAGGGCACCTACGGGCACACCCAGAAGACCCTGCACCACCTGTTCGGCAACGTCGACCAGGCCACCCGGGACCGAATCACGTTCGGGGCCTTCCAGGAACTGTTCCCCGACGCCCCGCTGCCGCCCGCCCCGGGCACCCTGAACCCGGCCGAGTCGACGGCCTGAGGGCCGCCGCCGGACCCGAACAGAATCGAGAACACCTCATGGAAGACAGCGTTCTCTACGACCTGCCGACCGAGTTCTTCGCCGACATGGCCGCCGCCTCGGGCTACTGCGACGCCCAGTCCATCCTGCCCGTCGACGGTAAGTACCTGTGCCACTGCACTTGTGGACGTTGGGACGTCGAAGCCCCCACCCGCGACGAGGGACTGACCCTGGCCCGGGCACACACCGCAGAGACCCAGTAACGCAACCGAATACGAGGCATCCGCACCGTCCGCCACACGGACGGTGCGGATGCCTCGTTCTGATCCGACACCGGAGAGTCGTAGCGGTCGATCTGCCCCTGCTTCCCCCCGGCCGGGGCCGCGTCGTATCACAGTCATAGCCTGCAACGCAGAGTCGCGATAGACACACCACCGGGAGCCAGTCAGCCGAGTCTTCCCAGATAGGCCGCCCCGAAGTCAGCGCGGCATCTTCAGTCCACGCTCGGCAATGATGTTCCGCATGATCTCGGAGCTTCCGCCCGCGATCGTGTACGCGCGGGCGTAGAGGAACTCGTCCTGCCACCGCCCGCGGTCGACGGCGCCCGGATCACCCTCGACCAGGATGCCCGCCTCCCCGCTCAGTTCCAGTGCGTACCGCGAGATCTCCACGCCGAGTTCGCTGAACATCAGCTTGGCCATGGGCGCGTCCTGCACTCGCTCGGTGCCGCGCGACCATCGGCTGATGTTGGCGTACACCAGCGCGGAGAGCGCCTCGACGTCCGCGGTGAACTTGCCCAGCGTCTCCTGGACCGCACCGTCTTCGATGGCCGGGCGTCCGCCTCGGTCGACCCGCTTCGCCAAATCTTTGAGCGCGTCCACGTTCTGACGTAGCCGCACCACGCTCGTGGCGACACCACTGCGCTCGTGCCCGAGACTCGAATTGGCAATGGCCCAGCCGGAATTGAGCTCGCCGATCAAGGCCTCGGCGGGCAGTTCGACGTTGTCGAGGAACACCTCGTTGAAGTCCGACGTACCAGTCATCTCGCGCAGCGGACGCACGTCGACACCGGGCAGGCTCATATCGACGATGAGGGCACTGATGCCCTTGTGTTTGGGCGCATCCGGGTCGGTGCGGGCCAGCAGGTAGCCGTACTCGGCCCAGTGCCCGCTGGTGGTCCACACTTTCTGGCCGCTGACCCGGAAACACCCGTTCTCGGTCCGAACCGCCTTGGTGCGCAACGATGCCAGGTCACTGCCGGAGCTGGGCTCGCTGAACAGCTGGCACCAGGTGTCCTTGCCGGAGCGAATGCCCGGCAGGTAGCGCTGACGCTGCTCCTCGGTGCCGAAGTCGATCAGAGCGTGCGAGACCAGTCCACCCGCGCCCGCGAAGTGCGGGGCCTGCGCGCGGGCGATCTCCTCCCCTACCACCACGTCACGTTCAGCCGAGTAGGAACTCCCCTGTCCCCCATACTGTTCCGGCCAGTCGCCGCCCATGTACCCCGCGGCGAACAGCTTGCCGATCCACTCGGTGATCAAGGTGTGCTCGGCCCGGTCCTCGGCACTGCGCACACCGGCCTTCGGCGGGATCGCGGGCGCGTTCGCTTCGACGAATGCCCGCACCTCCAGCCGGAACCGTTCGAGCTCCGGGCTCATTCCGTAGTCCATCTCAGCTACTCCTTCTGCGGATGCGCCTGCGGCGACCCGACGCTCAGCGAACCTCGTACTTGCGGGTGGACACCTCGGACCGCACGACCTGGGCCTGCCCGATAGGATTGCCGATCACCGTGTACGCCACGCCGGTGGCGAGGGCATGCGAGCGGCCGGTGTCACGGGACTCCCAGATCGCCCGAATGCTGCCCTGCGCCGCGGCAGGCGGCTTGGCGGCGATCCGCGCGGCGAGTTCCTGCGCGCGATCCCACAGCTGCGCCCGCGGCAGCACCTCGCTGACGAAGCCGATCTGGTGCGCACGTTCGGCGGACATTCGCTCGTCGAGTCCGAGCAGGACCATGCGCAGCACCTCGCCGATCGGGATGCGGTGCGCGAGGCCGATCGGTTCGAGGGCCGCGACCAGGCCGTAGGAGACGTGCGGGTCGAAGAACTGGGCGTCGTCGCTGGAGATGATGATGTCGGCTTCGTTGAGCCAGTAGAGGGCGCCACCGGCGACCATGCCGTGCACCGCGCAGATCAGCGGCTTCCAGCACCCGTTCTGTTTGGGGGAGAGATCGACGCCGGGATCCTGCCTGCTGAACGGGTTGTCGGCGAGGAAGGTCCCCTCCTTCACGTCCACCCCGGTGCAGAATGCGCGATCACCGCTTGCCCGCAACACGATCGCGTGCACATCGTCCTCGTCGTCGGCGAACCGCCACAGTGCCTTGAACTCAGCGCGCATCGCGTCGTTGAAGGAGTTCAACCGATCCGGCCGGTTGAGCGTGATGGTCAGGACGTGCTCTTTCAGCTCCGCGATGACCGTGGTCAACCCGTTCAGATCCACCATTCCTCCTACATTCGCCTATGGTATCAACAAAGCTTACTAAGTTATCCTTCAAATGTCAGCAGTCGCCGGTGCATACACCGACGAGAACGAGGCCAGAAGAACCCGACCATGACGCAAAGCTTGCTCTTCTCGCCGCTGACCCTGCACGGAATCACGGTCAAGAACCGGCTGCGGGTCGCACCCATGGCCCAGTATTCCGCCACCGACACCGGCGTCCCGACCGACTGGCACCTCGCCCACCTGGGCGGCATGGCCCGCGGCGGCGCCGGACTGGTGCTGTCGGAGGCCACCGCGGTGCTCCCCGAGGGACGCATCTGCATCCCCCGACGCCGGGATCTGGAGCGACGAACATACCGAGGCCTGGTCCCGGATCACCCGATTCCTCGTCGGCCAGGGCTCGATCCCCGGCATGCAACTCGCACACGCGGGCCGAAAGGGCAGCACTCAGATCCCGACGCAGGGGCGCGACGCGATCACCGAAGCCGAGGGCGGCTGGCGCACCGTGGCCCCCTCCGCGATCGCCTACGAGGGACTGCCGGAACCGCACGCGCTGACGGTCGAGGAGATCGCGCACATCGTCGCCGCCTACGCCGCCGCGGCGCGCCGTCGACGCGCGCCGGACGCTGGCACGACGCGGCAGGCCGAGCCACCGGCATGATGGAGTGGCGGCTTCCGTTCGGGGCGATGTCGGCCGCCAACTGGATCGCCTGTCAGGCCTCGCACTACTTCCATCGTTACGGTGGCGACCGCGAGGTGCTCGGACGGATCGCCGTCAATGCCCGCACCAACGCAGGGCTCAATCCTGAAGCGGTGTACCGGGATCCGATCACCCTCGACGACTATCTATCGGCACGGATGGTGTCCAGTCCCTTCGGGCTCTACGACTGCGACGTCCCCGTCGACGGAGCCGTCGCGGTGATCGTCTCCGCCGCCGACATCGCGGCCGACCTCGCCAAGCCGCCGGTATTCATCGAGGCCGTCGGTACCCAGATCATGGAGACCCTGTCCTGGGACCAGGGCACCCTCACCCATATGCCCCAGTCGCTCGGGCCCGCCGCGCATCTGTGGAGCCGCACCGATCTACGACCCGCGAACGTCGACGTGGCGCTGCTCTACGACGGCTTCACTTTCAACGCCCTGTCCTGGCTCGAGGGCCTCGGCTTCTGCGACTTCGGTGACGCACGCGAGTTCATCGGCGACGGCAGTGCCATCGCTCTGGGCGGCCGGCTGCCGATCAACCCGCACGGCGGTCAGCTCTCCGCCGGCCGCACGCACGGCTACGGATTCTTCCGGGAGGCGGTGCTGCAGCTGCGCGGGGAAGCGCCCGGCCGTCAGGTCGCCGACTCGAAGGTCGCGGTCGTCACCGCGGGCGGCGGGGTCCCCTCCGGCGCAATCCTGCTGCGCAACAGTTGATTCCACAATTCCAGCACGGTCCTACAAGGAGCTCACGATGCACCGTCCGATGGAAGGCGTCCGAATTCTCGAGGTCGCCCAGTTCACCTTCGTCCCGGCCGCGGGCGCGGTCCTGGCCGACTGGGGCGCCGACGTCATCAAGGTCGAACACGCCGAGACCGGCGACGCCCAGCGAGGGCTGGTCCGAGTCCTGGGACTCGCGGCCGGGAAGGAGGGGTCCTCGTTCGCGCCGATCATGGAGGGCCCCAACCGAAGCAAACGCAGCATCGGCCTGGCCCTCGACAAGCCCGAGGCCCGGCCGATACTCGAAGAATTGGTCCGGCGCAGCGACGTGTTCCTGACCAACTTCCTGCCCAAGGCACGCCGTAATCTCGGCATCACGATCGAAGAGATCCGCAAGATCAACCCGGACATCATCTACGTCGCGGGCAGCGGATTCGGAAGCGAGGGACCAGATTCGGAGAACGGCGCCTACGACTCGACGGCATTCTGGGCGCGGGGCGGCAGCGCGGATGGTGTCACCCCGCCGGACGCGGACTCGGTGGCATTCATGCCCGCCGGCGCTTACGGCGACAACATCGGCGGTATGACCATCGCGGGCGGGATCGCCGCAGCTCTCTACGGGCGAAAGGTCACCGGCGAACCGTCCGAGATCGACGTCTCCCTGCTCGCGGTCGGCGCCTGGGCGACACAGTTCAACGTCAACCTGGCGATGATGAACGGCGGTCCGCAGGTCAAGAGCAACAAGACCTCCGCCGCCCCCGGAAACCCTCTGACCGGCACCTACCGGACCTCGGACGGACGGTGGATTCAGCTGTCCATGCTGCAGCCGACCCGGTACTGGGACGAGTTCTTCCGCGTCCTCGGGCGTAGCGACCTGATCGGCGACCCGCGCTTCGACGCGATGGAAAAGATCGCCGCCGCAAAGGATCTGGTGGCCGACGAGATCGCCGCTACCATCGCGAAGTTCCCGTACGCGCACTGGCTGAGCGAGTTCGAGAAAATGACCGGACAGTGGGCGCCGGTACAGGACGGCTGGGACATTGCCAACGATTCGGCTCTGATCGCGAACGGACGCATCGTCGATCTCGTCGACGCCGACGGCGCACCGCAGAAGCTCGTCGCGAACCCGGTCAAGTTCGACAACCAGCCGGTCCGCATCACCCGGGCCCCGCAGTTCGCCGAACACACCGACGAGGTGTTGCGTGAGATCGGACTGGACGACGACCAGCTCATCGCGTTGAAGATCGCCAGCGCTGTCACGTAGTGCGGTTAGCGAAACGGCCCAGATGCGATACGGCAACTCGGGCAGCCTGACCCCAGTTGAGGAGCCCAGGTCGCGGGATACATCAGCCCGCACAACCGCACACACATCGTGGGGCCAGCAGTGTCGAGTCAGGGGCGGCGTACCGGCGGGCTCCATGTGGCGGTCAGATCGATCGTGTCGAGCAGACCGGTCTTGAGAACCTTGTTGGTTGGCGTGCGCGGCAGCGTATCGGTCAGGGCGAGGTACTTCGGCAGGGCGTGTCTGGGTAGGCGGCTTGTCATCCACTCGTAGAGTGCCTGCTCGTCCAACGTACAGTTCTCGACGATCTCTGCTGCGATCAGGATCTCGTGTCCCGCAACGGAATCAGGGACGCCGATTACGGCGCAGGCAACAAGTTGCGGATGCTCGTCAATGACTGCTTCGACCGCGGTGGCGGAGATGTTCTCACCCATCCGGCGAATCGTGTCGCCGTTCCGGTGGAGAAATTCGAAGTTGCCGTCGGGATGTCGAACGACGATGTCGCCCGTATGGTACCAACCGCCGGCCAGTGCCCGCTCGGTCGCCGCCGGCTGGTTCAGGTAGCCGACCATGATCATGAGGCGGTTGCCGGGCTGGATCCAGAGCTCTCCCGGGACGCCGTCGACCACTGGCTGTCCGTTCTCGTCGACCACTTGCGCCCGGTAGCCATCGCGTACGCGGCCGCACCACGTGTGCTCGAGGTCGGTTGGGGTGCCGCTCAACACCAGCGGGAAACCGACCTCCGTGGAACCGTAGAGGTCGTAGCACTTCACATCGAATCGCCGTGCGAATTCGGCGGCGAGAGCGACATTGTGCCCCGCGAATACGGCCTCGAGCGGATTGTCGGCGTCGTCCGCGCGCGGCGGCAGCGCCAGCAACAACGCCGCAAGGAGAGTCCCTGTGGTGCAGCCGAACTCGCGTACGTCGTCCATGGTGGCCTTCGCCGAGAACCGTTCACGGAAGACGACCTGGCCCCCGGTCGCGCACATCGACACCAGCGGACTGCGTCCGGTGACGTGGAACATTGGACGGCAGTTGTAGGTCACATCGTTCGGGCCCAAGGGAATTCGGTCGGCCATCGTAGCGAACTGGGCCCAATCGAGTATCACGCCCTTGGCCGGTCCGGTACTGCCGGAGGTGTAGATCACGCACGCGTTATCGGCCGGTGCAGGCAGCGAATCGAACTCGATGGTGGCGGCGCCCAAGTTTTTCCACTCGCCACGCTCGACGACACGAATGGGTAAGGCCGGTCTGGTGTTTCGGATGTGGTCGACGAATTCCGGTCGGGCCAGGCACAGCATCGGCGCGGCATCATCGAGGACATGTTCGAGGAAGGCGCCCTTCAGTTCTGCGTTAACCGGAACCTCCACGGCGCCAAGGCAACCGAGCGCGATCCAGACCATCGCCGCATCGATCGAGGGCGGCAGTAAGGTCGCCACCCGGGAGCCGGGCAGCACGCCCAGGCCGCGTAGATACTCGGCCCAGCTGCGAACGCCCTCCCACGTTGCGCCGTAGGTGGCGTGGCCGCCGGTCACCTCGTGGAGAAACGGCCGGTCCGGCTCCGATGAAGCGCGAGAACGTAATTGAACCGGCAGCACCGAGGCCGGATCGGTTGCCTTGGTAACGAACGTCGATGCTGCAGACAACCCGGGTCTCTTCCTTCTCGTGCTTCAGGAGCCGACCGGCGCTGCGCCGCGAGGTTCGCGTAGGTCGGCGCTCTGTCAGGCTGCGGGCGCCCGGCCTGGCGCCCGCGTGCCAGCGACAATTCAGTTGTCGCAGGCGATGACTCCGAGCTCGACCAGCTCGTCGATGCGCTCCTCCCCCACCCCGATCTCGCGGAGTACCGCACGGGTGTGCTGGCCGATGGTGCAGCCCGCGTCGGCCTTGGTGCGCGAGCGCGAGAAGCGGGTGAGCGGGGCCAGTCGACGGTGCTCGTCGAAGATCGGGCTGACCGCTTCGACGCTATAGCCGGCCTCGAAGAACGGATCGGACTGCAGCGCCGACTCGGAGTTGCGTTCGAGGATCGCGACACAACCCACGTCGAGGGACGCGAGTTCGTCCTCCCATTGCTGTTTTCCCTTGCCCGCGAACACGCCCTCGAGCACGTCCGCGAGGGCCGCATCGTCGTCGCGGCGGCCCTGCGGGGTGGAGAACCGCGCGTCGGAGGCCAGATCGGCATAGGGTGACAGCGCCTTCACCACCGCCTTCCATTCACCGGGCAGCGGCGCCGCCAGGAAGACCCAGCCGTCAGCGGCCTGGTACATCCGGTAGAGCGCGCCGAGCCCGTAGAACTGCGCATCCGCAGACGCGATCTCCGGCCGACCCTCGTAGCTGGTGTTGTAGGAGATCAGCGCCTGATGCACGGTGCCGAGCATGGTGGTGACCATATTCGAGAGTTCGACCCCGTTGCGCTTGGCGTAGAGGCCCACCAGCATCGCAGAGGCGACACCCAGGGCGGCGATGCCGTCGGATTGGACGGCCGGCACCGCACCGGCCGCGTGCAGGGTCCGCGCTCCGGCACGCAATGCCGCTCGGTCGCCCGGCGCGTTCGCGGCGTCACGACCGTCGACCGCTGACAGTCCGGTCGCCGCGCCTATTGAGGGGGCATAGGCGGGCCGGGCGGCGTACGGACCCTCGACGCCGTACCCAGGGGTGCTCAGATACACGAGGTCCGGATTGATCGCCTTGAGTGTCGTCTCGTCGATCTGCGTTCGCTCCGCGGCCGCGCCCCGAAAGCATTGCAGCACAATGTTGCTGCGCTTGACCAGTTCGTATACGAGCTCGAGTCCTGTGGGTGTCGTGAGATCGACCGCGACGCTTTCCTTGCCCTGCAGCACTTTGGCTCCACCAGCCTCGTGGAAGGCCACGAGATTACGAATGTTGTCGCCCGCGACCGGTTCGATCTTGATCACTCTGGCCCCGAGATCACCGAGGATGGTCGCGCCGTAGGGACCGGCGAACATGGTGCCGAATTCGAGGACCGTCACACCGTTGAGCGGCAACTCCGCCGGCGCGGTGGCGCCCGCGGCCGAGGTCGACACGGCCGCGGCGATCGTGGCCCGCACTTCGTCATCGTGCTGGCCCGGCAGCGGTGCCGGACGCAGCGCAGTCAGCGGCCTGCCGTCGGTGTGGATGAGGGTCGACGGTTGGCGGACCGGACCGATACCAGGATTGTCGACGGTGACGGCTCGACCGTCGGCCACGACCTGCGGGTGGTCCAGCGCCTCGTCGGGTGTGCGGAAGGCCTCGGCGCTGATGTCGTGGTTGGTCTCGAAGACCTGCTGCCATTCCTCGAACGAGCGGGCGCCGACACGATCGAGCATCATTTCCCAGAACTCCGCGCGGAGTTCGGCGGTCGGCAGCATCGGGAAGCCGGTCCACTTCGAGTCGGCCAGTTCCTTCACGAGATCGAGTTCGGTGAGCCACGCCTGCATCAACCGGGGCGCGGTCTGCGCGAACTGCAGCCAGCGCCCGTCTTTCGTTGCCGCGATCAGCAGGGCATAGATCAGGTATGCCTGTGGGCGCCCGTCGTCGTCGTAGGCCACATCCATCGGGCTGAAGGCGTCCGGGTAGCGCTCGAGGACCATCTCGTAGAACCAGTTGTAGGGGTCCATCGCCCCCATCCCGGTCACCAGGTTGGATTCGACGACCTGCCCATACCCGCTCGACATGCGCTCGATCAGCGCGGCGAGGACGCCGTGAACGGCAGCCTGTGACGCCCCGAAACAGGCGTAGGGCGCGGTGACGAACGCAGGTCCCGGCCGGGTGGTCAGCTGACGCTTCTCGAACATGACCCCGGTCTTGGCCATGACGAGGCCTTCCCAGCCCTTGTAGTCCTTCCATGGACCGGTGCTCCCCCAACCGGTGATCGACGCCCAGACCAGTCGCGGATACTTCTGCGCCACCGTCTGCGCGGTGAGCCCGATCCGGGCCGCCGAGGTCGGCCGCATCGTCGTGATCAGCACGTCCGCAGTGCTGAGCAGCGCGCGCAGCGAGGCGAGGTCGCCGTCCGCACGCACGTCCAGAGTGACGCTGCGCTTGCCGCGCAGCAGCCCGGGCCAGCCCGCGAGGTTGCGCAGGTCGCTGCCACCGGGCGGCTCGACCATGATGACGTCTGCGCCGCAGTCCGCCAGAAACTGGCTCGCCTGCGCGCCGGGCAACGTGGTCGAGAGGTCGACGACCACCAGGTCCGCAAGGGGACCCGAGCTGGTTACGTGGTCCGGTCCTGTCGTCACGGTGAATCCTTTCGTCACAAAATAATCGGCACCGCAGTGCCACGCCACGCCCGTCGTCGTGGCGACGGGCGTGGCGAAAGGTCAAGCGATGGCGATGTTCTTGAGCCGAAGGAACTCCTCGATGCCCTGGCGGCCGCCTTCCTTGCCCAGGCCGCTGAGGCCGACGCCGCCAAACGCGCGGTTGACACCGAGGTTCATCGCGCCGTTGATCAGAACCTCGCCGGTGATCAGTTCCTCCGCGACCCGGTGCGCCCGGCGCAGGTCGTTGGTCTGGATGTAGCCCGACAGGCCGTACTCGCTGCTGTTGGCGATCTCGATCGCCTCCTGCTCGGTCGCGAACGGGGTGATGGCCAGCACCGGGCCGAACACCTCTTTCTGGGCGAGTTCGGACTGCGGATCGACGTCGGCGAACACGGTCGGCTCGATGAAGAATCCGTCGGCCAACTCGCCGCCGATCCGATGGCCACCGGTGACCAGACGCGCGCCGTCCGCTTGGGCGCGCTCGATCATGCCGAGGATCCGGTGCAGTGCCGCCTCGTTGACGACAGGCCCGGATACGGTCCCTTCGGCCAGCGGGTCGCCGACGGCGATGAATCCGGCGAACGCCTTGACGCGCCCGATCATCTCCTCATAGATGCTGTCCTGCACCAACATTCGGGTCGGAAGTGCGCAGCCTTGGCCGCTGAGCGCACCGATGGACATCATCGTGCCGTGCGAGCAGGCCTGGTCGAGGTCGGCGTCCGCGAACACGATGTTCGCCGATTTGCCGCCGAGCTCGAGCACCGACGGCTTCATCAGGTCGGCGCAGCTGTGCAGGATCTTGCGCGCGGTATCGGGACCTCCGGTAAAGGTCACCTTTTTGACCAGCGGGTGCTCGACGAGTGCCGCGCCGGCCGCGGGCGCGCCGGGCAGAATGTTGACCACACCGGCCGGTATGCCGGCCTGCTCGACGAGATCGGCGAAGAGCTCCGCGGTGAAGGGAGTCAGCTCGGAGGGCTTGACCACCACTGTATTTCCCGCCGCCAGAGCGGCCGGAATCTTCATCGCGAGCGAGATCAGCGGGCCGTTCCAGGTGATGATCACACCGATCACGCCGTACGGCTGCCCGAGCGAGTAGGAGAACTCTCCGTCCGGGCCGAACGATCCGGTGACCTCCGAGGTGAGCTTGTCCACCCAGCCCGCGTAGTAGCGCGTCCACTCGATCGACGACGCGACCAGACCGGCCGCGACCGGAATGGGGGTGCCGTTGTCGAGCGCGCCCAGGCGAGCGAACTCTTCGGCGTTGGCCTCGATCAGATCGGCGAGCCTGGTCAACATCTGCCGCCGCTCGGCCGGCCGGGTGCGGCGCCAGTCGGCGAAGGCGTCGTGCGCCGCCCGCGCTGCCTGGTCGACCTCGGCCGGACCTGCCAGCGGGATCCGCGCGTCTACCGTGCCGTCGACGGGGTTGACGTGCTCATGGACCCCGCCCGATCCGGTCGCGATCCGCTCGGTACCGATGCGGAGGTGCACGGTGGGCCTGGTGGTGTCGATTGCCTGACTGGTCATGGATTCGTCACTTCGCTTCGCTGCGATCGGATGAGATGACAACGCCATCTTAGTTATCTATGTTGTGCAGCTCACACAGTATTACGGACTCAATGTGTCTGCAAGTAGCAAAATATTGAATACCGCGGGATTGCTCAGGCAGTCGACTGTGATTGGTTGATTCGATACGAACGCGCGGACAGTTGCATCGAGGAGAGAAACCACATGGGCCGGCAAGCCACACCACTCGGACGCCCGCGTGACCCTGAACTGGACGAGAAGCTGATGACGGCGGCGCTGCTCGAGTACGCCAGGCTCGGATGGGGAGCCTTCACCATGCAGGGCGTCGCTAGACGCGCCGGCGTCGGGAAATCCGCGCTCTATCTGCGCTGGGCGAACAAGGAGCAACTGCTGCTCGACAGCGTCGAATCGGTGGCGCTGACCTTACGTGTCAACGTCGACACCGGCTCCCTGACCGGCGATTTGACTGCGCTGGCCACCGCACTGCTCGAACACTTCCTCGACCCGGTCGGCTGGGCGACCCTGCGGATCAGCATCGATGTCACCGCCGAGTTGACCGATCTGCGGCCGTTCCAGCAGCGCATCGTGAAGGCGCTGCGGGCGTCGGCAACGGGAGCCTTCGCCCGGGCCGTCGAGCGCGGGGAGATGTCGGCGGACACCGCCCACAAGCCCCTGCTCGAGTCTCTGTTCGGCGCGGTGCTGATGCATACGCTCTCGTGCTCACAGGAGGAGCGCGCCCATGCCCGCACACACCCCGGCGAGCATGTCGCCCCGCTGGTCGATGTGATTGTGCGCTCAGCTCAGCCGACTAAGAAGTGATTGCACGTAGATAACCTAGTGGGTTACCTTAATCTCGCATGCGACGTATGCATTGACACCCCGCACACGGGGCCCTCCCGCGGCAATCCCGTGTCGAATCGACGGAGGACCACCATGACCGGTCTCGAAGGCAAAGTCGCCCTGATCACTGGAGCCGCACGGGGACAGGGCCGCTCGCACGCGCTGCGCCTGGCGAGCGAGGGTGCCGACATCATCGCCCTCGACATCTGCGCAGACATCGACACCATGGACTACCCCAATGCCACCCCCGCGGACCTGAAGGAAACAGTCGCCCAGGTCGAGGCGCTCGGACGCCGGATCGTCGCGGTCGAGACCGACGTTCGCGATGCCGCCGCGACCCGGGCGGCGGTCGACCGTGGTTTCGAGACTTTCGGACGGATCGACATCGTGCTGTCCAATGCCGGCATCGTCCGGCTCAGCGACGGCCCCGACGACTATGCCCAGATGTGGCAGGACGTGGTGTCGACCAACCTGAGCGGTGGCTTCCACGTGGTGAATGCCGCTGTGCCGCACATCATTTCCGGCGGTCGGGGTGGTTCGGTCGTGTTCACCGGATCGACGGCAGGGGTGCGCCCCACCCCGAGCCTGAACACCGCCGCGCTGGCCTACACCGCGTCCAAGTGGGGTCTGGTCGGTATCTGCAAGCAGTACGCCGCGTCGCTGGCGGAGCACTCGATTCGGGTCAACATCGTGCACCCGACCGGCGTCGCGTCGGGCATGACGATGAACGAGGCGATGGGCCGGCTCGCTCAGGAGGCGGCCGCCGGCGGCGACAACTCCATCTCGCAGATGCAGAATGCGATGCCGATCGAGATCCTGCAGCCGAGCGACATCTCCGACGCCATCGCGTTCCTGGTCTCCGATCAGGCGAAGTGGATTACCGGCGTCTCGCTGCCCGTGGACGCGGGCTTCTCCATCCGCTGAGCCCGGATCCTCGGACGGCGGTCAGTGCCGGCTCGGCTGGCACGACGAACATCGACATCCGGCGATAGGGCGACGCGTCCAGGTCGGTGACGGCCATGACGATGAAGAGGCCGCGTAGCGCGCGATGGACGAGAACCACTTTTCGCCGCTGATGACCCAGTCGTCACCCCGGAAATGCCGCGACGCGGGCCAGGAAAACCCTGACCCGCGTTGCGGCACTGCATGATCGGCGAATCAGAGCGCCGAAATTCTCATCCCTGAGCCGGACGGAAGACCGGAAGCTGCCAGCCGTCCGAAATGGGCGAGAAGGTCACCTCCAGCTCCATACCGATCTGGACCTCGCTCGGATCCACGTCCACGATATTTGTCACCAGCCGGGCATCGTCGGCACCCTCGAGGGAGACCACCGCCCCAACCAGGGTGATGTCGGGAATTCCCGGGAAGCCGTGGATGACGGCGTAGCTGTAGACGCTGCCGCGGCCCGAGAGTTCTTTCCAGTTCTTCTCGGTGGACTGACATTCCGGGCAGAATGGCGTAGGCGGCATCCGGAAGTGCCCGCACGAACCGCATTGCAGTGCAACGAGTTTGCCCTCTTTGGCGTACTGCCAGAACGGCTCGGTGTCGCTGTTGGTGGTGATGTGGACCGCATCGGCCGGCAAGGTGGTCGCACGTACGTCGCTCATGCCGCACTCCCTAAGATCAGGCCGGAGACCGGCAGGGACGCGGGTCCGCCTGTGGCGAGTGCGAATTCGGCATCGGCCACTTGGTTGATCGCAGTGCCTCGCATCTGCTCCACCGCCTCCTTGATGTGGGTCATACCGATGATGTAGGCCTCCGACAGCTGACCACCGTGAGTGTTGACCGGGATCGAGCCGCCCTTGTACCGGATGGCACCGCTCTCCACGAACTCGCCGCCCTCACCCTTACCGCAGAATCCGTAGTCCTCGAGCTGCATCAGCACCATCGGCGTGAAGTGGTCGTAGAGCAGTGCCACATCGATGTCCTGGGCCGTCAAGCCCGACTGGTCCCACAGTCGCTTGGCGATCGGGGCGTTACCCGAGGACGCGAAGTACTCGTCCGGCATTCCGTACCAGGCGAAGGCGCGGCCCCACTCGCGACGACCGCCGTGCGCGACCGCGACGACCGGCACCGGCTTCTGCCGCAGGTCCTTGGCCCGCTCGGCGCTGGTGGTGATCACCGCGACCGCCCCCTCGGTCTCGAGACAGAAGTCGTAGAGGCACAGCGGATCCGCGATTATACGGCCGTTGAAGTACTCCTCCTTGGTCAGCGGCTTCTTCTGAATTGCCTTGGGCCGGTTGAGCGCATTCTCCCGCGTCGAGATCGCGATCTCCGCGAACGCGTCGCGCCGCGTGCCGTACAGATGCATGTGCCGCCGCGCCAGGACCGACATCAAATGGCCCGGACCGGACAGACCCGACGGTTGCAGGAAGGAGTTGATCGGATCCGGGGCGCTGGCCGCGAAGACCGAGCCCAGGCGCTGCTTGTGCTGCTGCAGCGTCATCACGGTGACCACCGTGGTGGCGTCACCGGCGACGATCGCCGCGCGAGCGAGTCCGATCGAACCGGCCGCGCCGCCACCACCAGAAGTCAGCGAGGCGGTGAAGGTGACCTCGGGGATGCCCAGAGTCTCCATGAAATCGGCGGTGTCCATCTTGTCGCCGTACCCAGCGCCGGCGCCGGAGTAATAGGCGAAACCGTCGATCTCCTTGACCGAGATGCCGGCATCCTCGCAGGCCGCCAGGATCGCCTTGCCCGCCAACTCCAGATTCGTCTGCGGCGCGGACCCCCCGCGCTTGTAGTACGGGGTCGCCCCCACGCCGACTATCGCGACATCCCTCAAACCGTTGGACACATCAACACTCCATTCTGGTTGCCGCCAACCGCCGAACCTCAGGCGCGGCACGTGCACCACACGCCGAAGGCCTCGGCGTCACACGCGTGCGGAGCCATTGGGTCACCTGTATTACAAAGTAATCTATCGGATCACCCGTTGCCAGGGATCGGCCGATATCTACACAGCCTTGCTGGTCAGAATTTAAACCTTGTGAACTATGTAAGCTAGCGATAACCTGAGATTCAGATCACACCCCACCGGCGTAGTGCTCGGGCTCACACCACATCCCCCTGCGCCCGATCGGAAACTCACCCTGATCCGGAGGATCACCAGTGACTGTTGACCCACCCCGCAACGACACTCCCGCCAACGCCGGACCACTCGACCACCTGACGGTGATCGACCTGTCGACCACCCTGCCCGGAGCACAGGCCACCATGTTCCTGGCCGATGCCGGAGCAGAAGTGATCTTCGTCGAACCCCGCTCCGGCAGTCGGCTGCGGGCGCTGTCGGGGTGGCCCGCCCTCGGTCGCGGTAAGAAGAGCATCACCCTCGACCTGCACGAGAACGCGGACGCCGAGACCCTGCGCGGACTCCTGCGAACGGCCGACGTGCTGGTCACCACCATGCGTCCCGCGTCCGCCGCCCGGCTCGGTCTCGACCCCGCCGCACTGCATGAGCTCAATCCCCGGCTGGTCAGCGCAGCCATCACCGGGTGGGGTTCGACCGGGCCTTTCAAAGACCTCAAAGGTTACGAGGCCCTGGTGATGGCGAAGCTCGGCATCATGTACGGCAAACGCCAGACCACGACCCGCCCCGGTCCGTCGTTCGTGCCCACACCGTTCGCGTCCTGGGGTGCCTCGCAGACTGCGCTGCACGGCATCCTGGCCGCATTGCTCGAGCGCGAGGACAGCGGGACCGGACAGCACGTCGAGGCCGACCTGGTCCGCGGAATCGCCACGATGGACACCTGGCAGTGGTTCTCGGAGCTCGTGGTGAACCGGTGGCCCGACGCATTCGTCCCGGTATCCGCGTTCGACGACGAGGGCAACCCCAACGGGCACCTGATCTACCCGCTGCTCGTCGCGCCCACCAAGGACGGCCACTTCATCCAGTTCGCGCAGACCGAGCCCCGCCTGTTCCTGGCACTGATGAAGGAACTCGACCTCACCTGGATGTTCACCGATCCGAAATGGGCCGGTGTTCCGCAACTCGAGGACGTCGCCCTGCGCATAGAACTGTGGGAGATCATGCTCGAGCGAGCATCCGCCCGCACCCTCGCCGAGTGGCAGCACGTCTTCGACACCAACCCCGACCTCAGCGCGGAGGTCTTCCGCACCCCGGCCGACGCGCTGCGTCACCCGCAATTGGTGCACGACGGACGGGTCGTGACGATCACCGATCCCGATCTCGGCGAGGTGACCCAGCCGTCCACACTGATCCACGTGAACGGCGCCGCGATGGCGCCACCGCGGCTGGCACCGCGGCCGGGGGCCGATACCGAGGCGCTGCGACGGCGAGCGGACCGATCTCCCGTCGCACCAACAACTTCCGGTGATGCTCGCGCCGAACTACCCCTCGCGGGCATCACCGTTCTCGAGCTCGGCTCCATGTTCGCCGGTCCCTATGCAGCCACGCTGCTCGCTGATCTCGGCGCTCGGGTGCTCAAGGTGGAGCCTCTCGCGGGCGACACCATTCGCGGCCTGGTGCCGTTCCCGGAAGCGGGCGGCGCAAAGGTGATGCAGGGCAAGGAATCCATTGCCCTCGACATGCATTCGCCCGAGGGGTTGGCGATCGTGCACCGGCTCGCCGAGCGGTCCGATGTGGTGCTGCAGACTTACCGTGCGTGCGCGGCCGAGCGAGCCGGAGTCGACGCCGCCACCCTGACCGCGCTCAACCCCGGACTGATCTACCTGTGCGCACCGGGATACGGGGTCGACGGACCGTACGGCGCCAAACCCGCCTACGCCCCCTCCATCGGCGCGGCGACCGGCCTCGGACTGACCGACGTACCGGACGCCACAGCAAGGGTCGGCACCCTCGACGAGGTCAAGGCCGCGGTGATCCGGCTGTACGCCGCCGCCGCCAACCTCTCGGTGCAGGCGGACGGGATCGCAGCGCTCGGCGCGGCATCGGCGATGCTGCTCGGACTGCTCGCCCGCCGCCGCGGCCACCCGCTCGGCACCCTGACCACCACCATGATCGGCACCGGAACCCACGCGCTGGTGGACCGCAACGTCGACTACCCGGGCCGGGTCGAGCCACTACGCCCCGACCGCGACATGCATGGCTACAGTGCGCTCTACCGGCTCTACCAGGCCGAGGACGGATGGATCTTCCTGGCCGCCCCGCTCGAGCACGAATGGCCGGCCCTGACGGCCGCGCTCGAACCGCATCTCCCACTGGCCGAGGACCCCCGCTTCGCGATGGTGCAGGCCCGGACCGAGAACGACGACGCGCTCGCCGAGGAACTGGCAGTGGTCTTCGCTTCTCGCCCGAAGGCTGTGTGGGAGAAGGAACTCGGCGGGGCGGATGTCGGCTGCGTCGCAGTGGCCGAGCAGGTCGCGGAGAAGACGCTGCAGGAGGACGAGTTCTTCGAAGCCGGCTACAGCGTGACGGCAGTGCACCCGACATTCGACGTACACCGCAGACTCAGCCCGGCCACCACCTTCTCGCGATCCCGCACCAAGGCCGACGGGGGTTGCCTCCTCGGCGAACACACCGACACCCTGCTCGCCGAGATCGGGTACGACGCCGTGACAATCGCCGATCTGCGGACCCGCGGGATCGTGGCCTGACCGATCGAGATCGGGACACCCCGTCCTTGCCGCGACTCGCACGCGAGGTCGACAACACGCCGGTCTGCGAAACTTATTAAACCTAGTACGATACATAGCAGCATTCAAGGAAATCTTCGTGCCCGTGCCTGCGAGCCAACGGCCCGCGCGCACCCGGCACGGGGCCGGAACAAGATGGTTTACTTTGCTGACGAAGATGATCTACCGGGAGGAATTAAGTGGCTGACAGGGCCTTCGCACCGATCTTCGACTCGCGCAGCGCGGCGTCTCGCCCGATCCGGACGCCCAAAACAGCCCAGCTGGTCGCACGTAACCTTCGCCGCATGATCATCGACGGCAACCTGAAGGACGGCGACCACCTCCCGCACGAGGCCGAGCTGATGGAGCATTACTCGGTCAGCCGCCCCACCCTGCGTGAGGCCGTGCGCGTCCTCGAATCCGAACGCCTCGTCGAGGTGCGCCGCGGATCCCGCTCCGGCGCCCGCGTGTGCGTCCCAGGGCCCGAGATTGTCGCCCGGCCTGCGTCGCTGCTGCTCGAACTCTCCGGCGCCACGGTCGCGGACGTATTCGTCGCCCGCGAAGCCATCGAACCCGACGCCGCTCGCATCCTCGCTGTCGACGGCACCGAGGAAAATTTCGACGAACTCGAGCGCATCGTCGACGAAGAGATCCCCGCCGCCTTCGCCTCCGACAACCTTGCGGCGGGCACATCCGCCTTCCATCTGCGCATGGTGCAGTTGTCCGGTAACGCGACGCTGGCCATCATCGCCGGCATGTTGCACGAGATCACCGAGCGCCACACCGGCGCGGTACTGCTCGAGACCCGCGCGGACAAGGAGCGCTACGAGTCCTCGTACAAGCTCGAGATCCGGTCCTGCCGACGACTGATCAAGCTGCTGCGCGCCCGGGACGCGGACGGCGCGTTCGCGCATTGGCAGAAGCACATGGTCAACGCCCGACTGTCGCTACTCGAGGGCCGCGAGAACGTCCAGGTGCGCGACATCCTCGACTAGGGTCCACAGTTCGACCGATCCTGGGCACATGTAATCCGTTGCACGGTCCGGGGCACGGCTCTGAAACGCAACGTCGAGCGTGCCGAAACATGAAGAACTCGCTGAGGTATACGTGGGCGCACCTCAGCGAGTTCGTCCAAGGATCCAGCGTTCCGGGGAAGACTGGATTCCGTTGGCAGAGCGGTCAGTTGGCGGAACGGCGGGCCGCGGCCCGCAGCTCACCGTGGCGCGCGAGCATCTGCGCGGCGACTATCTGGAGTTCCTTCGGCGGGGTCGGCAGGGTGATCAAGCCGCCCTCGCGGCTGGGCAGGGCGATGGTGGCCGTCGCCGGACAGGTGACCTCGCCGCGCTGGCTGGTGCCGCGGAACTCGACGTCGACCAGATACCGGTCGCCCTCGATCCGCTTGCCGACGACCTCACCGGTGATGGTGTGGGTGTCGCCCTGGTAGTTGAACTTGCGCATCTGGCTCGACATGCTCACCAGCCACGCGTCGTCACCCATCCAGTCGGTGAGGTAGTGCGAGAGCCAGCAGTCGCGCATCATGCCGTAGTCGTAGGCGGCGGGCAAACCGATCGAGCGGGCATAGTCGCTGTCCCAGTGAATGCGCTGTGCGACGTCCGGAATCCCCTGCTCGTTCGGGATGTAGAACGGCGCGATGCGCTGACGGTTCAGATAGGTCAGGCGGCCGGTCGAGGGCGTGTACGGAGCGAAACCGTAACCGCCGGAATGGAAGACAACCATATCGGTGGCGGTCAGCGGCCCCTTGGCCATGGCGCCCAGGCTCTCACCGACCGAAATGTCCTCGTAGTACCGGGTATTCGCGCCCCGACGCTGCTCGGCTGCATAGATCTCGTCGATCTTCGCGATGTCATCGGGCGTGTAGGTGGCCGGCTCGATCGCCTGGTACTTGTTGCGCTTCTTCGACTCGTGGCGCTCGGTGTGGATCGTGATGACCTTCTGCACCTGCACGACCTCGGCGCGCTGGTTCATCTGGACATGCGAACGGGTGACGATCAGCGAACGGCCGGCGAACTCGGACTCCTTGAGCTCCACGTCGCTGAAACCCTGGAACGAGTACAGCGTGTCTCCGTCGTGGACGGGGCGGTACCAGTCGGTGGTGGTACCCGAGACGAACACGTGAATGCCGCGGAACGACGGGCGGCGCTGATCCTTGGGAACCGGATCCGCCAGCAGGTCCCGGGTGAGGGCGATGTTGATCATCGGGGGCGCGATCTGGCCGCCCCAGCGGGTGTCGAGACCATACTCCTCGTCGACGAACAGTGGGTTGTCGTCACCGTAGCTGCGCGCGAAATTGCGCATGACGTCGGGCGTGGCGCGGGTGAACTGCTCGCGCTGGGTCACCGCGTGATAGATGCCGACCAAGTCGTGCGCGCGCTGAATATCCTCGTCGCGGAAGGTGTACACCTGCGGTGCGTCCTTCTGCTTTTCTTCCGCCGTCGTCATCTGTACTACCTCCGTGGTCGTGAGCTGATGCGGGCCCGCGCTGCGATTCGGCGGCCGAGCCTCGTACCTGAGGGGCGCAGATCTCACCTTACATAGAAAGTAAACTAAGTGAAAGAGGTTGACGCGCCTTCTCGTCTCAGATCTCTATCTAAGTTAACGAGGTAGACCGTCTCGGTGAGCAACGCCTATTCACCCCGGGAGCTCGAGCCGGGGGCCTCGGTCCGCGCACCGAGGACGGCGGAACTCGTAGCCATGCGGCTACGGAGCAAGATCGTGCACCACGAACGCCCCTTCCGAATCTCGGAAGGGGCATCGCTGTCACCGGACAGGTGCGGGTTCAGACCACGACGTCGTCGGCGACGATCCGTTCCAGCACGTGACGACGGACCAGCTTTCCGGTCTCCGTGCGCGGCAACTCGTCCCAGTAGACGATCCGCTCGGGTGTCTTGCTGCCGCGCAGCACATTGCGCACGTAGGCCCGCAGGTCCTCCGGGGCCAGAGCCATTCCGGGGCGCACCACGACGGCGGCCTCGATCCGCTGGCCCCACACCTCGTCCGGCACACCGACCACGGCGGTGTCGAGCACCGCGGGGTGCCGGAGGATGACGTCCTCGATCTCCGCCGGCGCGATGTTCTCGGCGCCACGAATGATCGTGTCGTCGATACGCCCGCCGATGTACAGGTAACCGGCCTCGTCGACGTACCCCTGGTCGCGGGTGTTGAAGAAGCCGCGGTCGTCGACCGCACGTCCGATGCCCGCGTACTCGGCCGACACCTGCTCCCCACGCACGCAGATGCTGCCCGCGACACCTGGACCCACCACCGCGTCGTTTGCGTCCCTGATTTCGAGGTCTATGCCGGGAACCACCCGGCCGACCGACCCCAGCCGGGCGCGAACGGCCGGTTCGTCACTGGCGAGCGCGGCCCGATGATCCTCGGGACCGAGCACCGCGACGGTGGAGCTGGTCTCGGTGAGTCCGTAGGCGTTGACGAACCCGACCTCCGGCCACATCTGCAGCGCCTTCTCGATGACGGCGGCAGGCATCGGCGCCCCGCCGTAGGCGAGACTGCGCAGCGACGGCAGTGATTTGTCCTCATCGGATTCGACGATCCGCGCCAGCATCGTCGGGACGACCAGCGCGTTGGTGATCTCCTCTTCGCGGGCGAGCTGAAGCCACTGCGCGGGAGTGAACCGTTCGAGCACCAGGGTGCGCCGGCCCGAGTACAGGCTGGTGATCGCATTCGCTACTGCCGCGATGTGATACGGCGGGACGCTGATGAGTGCGGCGTCGACCGGCTCGGCGGAGGCGAACTCGACCGACCCGAACACGTACGAGGTGAGGTTCTCGTGCCGGAGCAGGACGCCTTTGGGCGCTGAGGTGGTACCGCTGGTGTAGATCACGACGGCCGGCGCTTCGGTCTCGTCGAGGTCCGGCGAGGCGTCGGCGGCGACCGGCTCGGCAGTCCTGGCCAGCCACTGTGCGGGGGTGAGAGCGGTCAGCCCGGCTTTCCGTAAGATCGGCACCTGCGCTTCGTCGGCGATGCCGATCGCGCGCGGGTGGTTGGCCAGCAACGACTGGAGCTGCTCGGCACCGAGCCGGTAGTTCACCGGCACCAACGGAACCCCCGCCCGCGCCGCGGAGAACAGGGCAACCGGGAAGGCAGGGCCGTTGACCGCGAGGTAGACCATCGAGTCCGCGCCGGACTCGCGAATCGCGGCCGCGCCCGCCTCGGACATCTCACCGAGCCGCGCGGCAGTGATGCCGCCCTCGCGACGACCGACCACCACACGGTCCCCGAAACCGTCGATCGCCATGTCCAGCAGCATCGTCAAATTCATTCGAAAGCTCCAATAGTTCGCGTTTAGTCAGTCCGAGGACGGCAGCGGCTTGGCCTGCTTGACCTCCAGCGGGCGGTCCCCCACCGCCAGGGAGCCGTCACCGGCCTTGGTGCACAGCACTTCGAGCCCGGTCTCCTCATCGACATAGCGCTTGCCGAGCAGGGAGCCGCAACGGTGCGCGGGGTCGATGGTGCTGCCGTCACCGACCCCGGCCTTACCTACCACCATCTCCGCGCCACCACAGGTGAGAGCGATATCGCCTCCGGGTGCGCGCACGACGATGAGCGCGGTCGCGTCGGTGGTGCTCGCCAGCGACTGGCCTACCTTGAGAATCACGGTGCCTCCATCTGTACCTCTTACCGGACCGGGCCACGTCACGAGAGTGTCTCGATACTTCACCGATCCGCGGTCCCTGTCACATAGTTTAGATAGTACTATAAGTGAGCGAAGCAAAACGCACGCCCACGCGTCGTGAACCATCCGTCGGACAGCCTTCATCAGCCCGACGGCGGACCCAAGCGGACAGGAAGCACATATGGAGATCAACGGAAAGAACGCGATCGTCGTCGGCGGCGCCTCCGGTATGGGTAAGGCCAGCGCACAGGCCCTCGCCGCGGCTGGCGCAAAGGTTGCGATCCTCGACCGGGAAGCAAGCGACGGCAAAGCGATCGCAGACGAGATCGGCGGCATCTTCCACGCCATCGACATCACCGATTTCGACGGTGCCGAACAGGCCCTCGCGGCCGCGGTCGCCGAATTGGGCAGCCTGCACATCGCTGTCAACACCGCGGGCGGCGGGACCGTGAAGAAGACCCTCGGCCGCGGCGGTCCGCACGATCTCGAGACCTTTCGTCAGGTCGTCGACCTGAACCTGATCTCCACTTTCAACCTCAACCGCCTGCAGGCGTTCCATATGAGCAAGAACGAGGCCGAGGACTCCGAGCGCGGCGTCATCGTCAACACATCCTCCATCGCGGCGTTCGAGGGCCAGATCGGTCAAGTCGCCTACACCGCCTCGAAGGCGGGCATCGCGGGTATGGCCCTGGTGATGGCCCGCGACCTGGGCCCGCAGGGCATCCGGGTGCTGGCCATCGCACCGAGCCTGTTCGCCACCGGCGCCACCGCCGCCTTCACCGACGAGCAGGTCGCCCCCCTGGTCGAGGACGCGGCCTTCCCGAAGCGGATGGGGCGACCGGAGGAGTACGCGAAACTCGCGCTCGCCATCGTCGACAACCAGATGCTGAACGGTCAATGCTTGCGACTGGACGCCGGCCAGCGGTTCGCACCCCGCTGACCCCGATCCGCACCCAGCTAGGAGACACCCCATGCCGTTGGCACTGACCGACGACCACCTCGCTATCGCCGAAGCGGTCCGGTCCTTCCTCGCCGACCAGAAGGCGCAGGAACTCGCGCGCCGCTTCCTCGACGATCCGGAAACCGACGCCACCGGGCTGCGGAAGCAGCTGGCCGGTCTCGGCTGGCTCGGACTACACCTGCCCACCGAGTTCGGCGGCGACGGCTACGGGCTGCCCGAATTGGCGATCGTCGCGGAGGAACTCGGCGCCGTGGTCGCGCCGGTTCCGTTCGTCACGACCGTCGTCACCTCTTCCGTGCTCGCCGCGTCCGGCACGAACGCCGCGAAGAGGGCGCTGTTGCCCGGTTTCGCAGACGGCTCGCACACAGCGGGACTCGGTCTGCACGGCGCCCTGGTCGCCGACGACTCAGGAGCACTGCACGGCGACGCCGGCCACGTGGTCGGCGCGGGCGCGGCGACCCTGCTCGCGGTGCGAGTCGGAGACAACGTCGCACTGGTTCGGTCGGACGCCGACGGCGTCGACGCGCAGGCCGTCGACGCGCTCGACCCCACGCTGCACATTCGCGGCGTGACGCTGCGGGGCGTCACCCCTGAGGCATTGCTGCCCGGCGCCGCGGCGGCGGCTGCCCGCACCGCCCAGGTCCTCGGCGCCGCCGAGGCGGCCGGCGGCGCCCGCGCCACCCTGGAGCACGCGCTCGGCTATGCGAAGGTGCGCGAACAGTTCGGCCGCGCCATCGGCTCGTTCCAGGCCGTCAAACATCACCTCGCGAACATGCTGGCCGGCTCCGAGCTCGCGGTGGCCACGGCCTGGGACGCCGCGCGCGCCGGCGTGCACGGCGACCAGGGCACCTTGACCGCGAACGTCGCGGGCGCGATCGCCTACGACGAATACGTCCGCAATGCGGAGAAGAGCATGCAGATCCACGGCGGGATCGGCTTCACCTGGGAGCACGACTGCCACCTGTATCTGCGCCGCGCCCAAAGCATTCGAGCGCTGTTCGGCGCGGTGGACGCCGCCCGGGACGCGGTGTATGTCAGCGCGACCGAAGGGGTGCGCCGCGAGTACGCCGTCGACCTGCCGCCGGAGGCAGAGAAGTTCCGCGCCGAGGCGGCCGCGTTCGTCACGGAGTTGAACGCCGCGCCCGAGTCCGACCGCCGCCGGATGCTGGTCGACTCCGGATACTTGATGCCGCACTGGCGCAAGCCTTTCGGCCGCGAAGCCGACCCGGTCGAACAGCTGGTCATCGACGAGGAATTCACGGGCGTGGAATTGCCCAACCTGGGCATCGGCGCCTGGGTCACGCTGACGCTGAGCCAGCACGGCACGCCGGCCCAGATCGAGCGGTGGATCCGGGCGAGTCTGCTGGGTGAACTGGTCTGGTGCCAGTTGTTCTCCGAGCCCGGCGCCGGTTCGGACGCGGCTGCGGTGAGCACCCGGGGCGTTCGGGTCGAGGGCGGCTGGCAGGTGACCGGGCAGAAGGTGTGGACATCGAACGCGCAGAACTGCAATCGCGGTCTGGCGACCATTCGGACCAATCGGGACGCGCCGAAGCACAAGGGCATCACCGCCGTTGTGATCGACCTGCACGCGCCCGGCGTCGAGGTTCGGCCCCTGCGGGAAATCACCGGGGATGCGGTGTTCAACGAGGTGTTCTTCGACGACGTCTTCGTTCCGGACTCCGACGTCGTCGGCGAGGTGAACAACGGCTGGACCGTCGCCCGCGCGACCCTCGGCAACGAACGTGTCTCCATCGGCGGCATGGCGCATGGCCGGACTCCGTTCGACCTGATCGATCTGGTGCGCATCGGCGGCGACCGCGCGGCCGTACGTGAGGTCGCGGGCCTGCTCGCCATGGAACAGGCCCTGCAAGTGCTGAACCTGCGGCACGTCGCGCGCGCCGTCACGGGGGCCGCTCCGGGGCCCGAGGGCAGTGTCACCAAGCTGCTCTCGGCCGAACACCTGCAGCACACCGCCGAGGCGGGTATGCGACTGGCGGGCGAGGCCGCGGTGGTCGGGCAGCTCCCCGAGGTCGGTCGTGACTATCTGTTCGGCCGGGCACACACCATTGCGGGCGGTACCTCGGAGATCAACCGCAACGTGATCGCCGAGCGACTGCTGGGACTGCCTCGGGAACAGATCGCACGCTGACCATCGCTTCCCCGACATGGCAAGGGCCCCGGCATCATTCGATGGCGGGGCTCTCATCTCGAATGCCACCGATTCGCCGACAAGTATTACCTAGTAATATACTCCGAAGATGTCCAGCACCCTCGAGGCCGACGTGATCGATCCGCCGCACGGCCCCCGCCCACCACTCGGGCGCATCCTCGACCTCGAGGAGGTCGACACCGACCTATACATCGGCCATTCCTACAACGACGCGGCCCTGCGCATCTACGGCGGCCAGGCCGTCGGACAGGCTCTGATCGCCGCCGGCCGAACCGTCGAACCGGAACGCCGGGCCCATTCGATGCACGGTCATTTCATCCACCCCGGCAACCCCCAGGCGGCGGTGCTGTACCACGTCGAACGAGTCAGGGACGGTGGAAGTTTCACCACCCGATCGATACGGGCCACCCAGGGCGGGGTAACCATCTTCCTGCTGACCGCGTCCTTCCAGCGGCCCGAGCGCGGGTTCTCACACCAGGCCCGCGAAACTGCCGCGCCCGCACCCGAAGAGGTGCGTGCCTTCGAGGACTCGGTCGATCCCGAGTACCTGGACGGCGCCGAGTGGCTGCCCCAACTGCGCGCGAACATCGCCGTCGACTTTCGGTTCCCGGAGGAGTACCCCCGACTCGCCAACTCGCGCGGCGAATCCCGGCCACCCCGGCAGCGGGCCTGGATCCGGACCACCGAGAGGCTCGCCGAGGATCCACTGGTCCAGGCGGCCGGCTTCGCGTACACCTCGGACCTGTTCCTGCTGTCGTCCGCGCTCCCCCCGCACGCCGTCACCATCGACGAGCCCGGTATGCAACTCGCCAGCCTCGACCACTCGGTCTGGTTACACGAGGACTTCCGCTCCGACGAGTGGCACCTGTACGAGCAGGAGGGACTGTGGACCGGCGGTGGCCGTGGACTCGCCCGCGGCCATCTCTACGACCGCAACGGCATCCTCGTGGCCAGCACCATGCAGGAGGGCCTGCTGCGACTGCGGAAGTAGCCGCGATCCGGAGAACCCGTCACCCGACCTGGTTCTGAGCGCGGCCCCGGTCGATGACGGCGGCGCGGCGGTCGGCGACCCGCGACGGATCGAACGTCGCGGACCTGGTGTCGTTCCTGGCCTCCGACAGGGCGGCCCGGATTACGGGCCAGCGCATCGAAATCCACGGCGGCAGAGCGCAGGTCGCCCCCTGAGTCGTGTGCGTCCCCAGACACGGGCGCCGACGGACACGACCGCGGCACTTCAGATCGTGGCGTCGACTGTCCCGCGGGTCAGCACCGGTGCGCCCGTGCGAGCGCGGAGCTCTGTCAGGCTAGGGCAGGGCCCGACTCCACTGCGCTCGATGGTATGTTACTAGGTGCACCTCGTACGCTGGCGCGCTGAGTTGGCCCGGCCGCACTGTGGAATGAACTCCGGTGTGAACGATTCGAAGGAGGCACCGACTTGGTTGTCGAGATACCGGTTGGCCTCGTTGCCAGAGGACCAGCCGAGCCCACTCCCCCGCGCCGACCCGGATCCGTGCGGCGCACGTCGACCATCGACATGTGGTGGCCCGGGGGCCCGGGAACCCAACTCCGGCTTGTCGGACGCGCACGAGATCTGTTGACACCCAACGACGGTGGCGATCCGGTGGTGCTACGCGAAGACACCATGCGGGCGGGCGTCAACTCCGCGACGCGCACGATCGAGGAGATCGAGGCGCACCCCACTCGCCCGAACGTGACGAAGCTGATCGGCGCGCGGGGCGGGGGAAACTCACGCGCGGTGCTCGCCGAGGCGATGGCCGATGAGTCCGCCGCGGGGACACCGCTGTACCTACTGCTGGACGACATCGCAGGCGCCTCCCTCATCGCCGGGTTCGCCTACTCCCGCTGGATCGACCGCGACCTGCTCATGCAGGAGATCCGCGCCAGGCCGGTCCGCGACATGACCGGGATCTGCACGGGGTTCCAGCGGGGTTCCGGCGCCCTGATGCCGGACGGTTCTTCCCAGTGGAACCACCAGGTCCGGCCCGTGGAGCCGCTTCCCCGCGCGAGCGATCCACTGAGTTGGCATGCGCTGGAAGAGATCACGGATGTGGCCATGCGCCGCGCGCGCCGCATCGACGTGCACATCGAGGACGTGATCACCATGGATTCGATGTTCCAGGACAGTTCGACGGTACCCACCGGAGGGCGCGTCGCGGTGCACGAGTACCGGCTGACGGCCACCGCGGATCGGGTCACCGGAGAGCTGCTCACGATCGACGCCGACCCCCGCGTACTGCCCTACGACGAGTGCCCCCTCGCCTCACGCAACGTCGGAAAGGTGCTCGGCACACCGCTTTCCGAGCTCCGCACCGTCGTGCTGGAAAAGTTCTCCGGGACCGCGGGCTGCACCCACCTCAACGACGCGATGCGCGCGCTCGCGGAAGTTCCCGTCCTCATCCGCGCCTTGCGCGAAGACGAGCACCGCTGAAGAAGCCGAGCCTCTCCCCACGCGCGCCACAGCTGGCCCGGCCTGCTCCCCCAAGAGGCACTGCACCACCGAGTCGTGTTCGGCAACGGTGACCAGCAGACCATCGCACCTCCCCCGAAGACCGAAAAGTTCACCGGTCAACCCGTCCACGAGAAACCCGACCTCTACGAGTCGGGCCCGACCTGGCCGTGGTTGCGATCGCTACTGTCCACCGAACGCCTGACGGAATTGCTGCCGAAGGCGTTCCACGCAGGCGTGCTTCGTCACGAATTTCCGCACCTGCGCGCCGTGCACTTCGTGCTTCCCGGACTCCTGGGCCGCGGCTTCGAAAACCGTATTCACCTCCGTGGTCACGTTCTCGGCGCGCAGTACCGCACCTGCGGAAATCCTTGCCGTAGAAGGATTTTCAGGGTCGACCAGGCTGACATATTTGGCACCGAAGATGGTGGTCGGTTTGATCTCGGCCCGGATATTGGCCGGTATCCGCCGCACCGCGTCGCCGGAGAGTTTCAACTGCAGCGAAGCGTGACCCGCGGCGTCGACGTCTACCGCACCCACCTGTCCGACCTCGGCCCCGCGCAGCTTGACCTTGGCACCGCGTTCCATCACCAAACCGGAACGGTCGGACTGCAATCGGACCTGGACAGAGCGGTGCTGGCTGCCGGTGAAGAAGAACACGGTGGCCCACACCAAGCCGCCGACCACCAGGATCGAGAGTACCGACCACCAGCCGGGACGGACTCCGCCCCGCGGCGCCGGATCGAAGAATGCGGTCGCGATCGCCGACCGACGTCTGTGCTGAGAGTTGCCTCGCATACCGCTATCCCGAGAGATTGAAGTTGCCGGCATCGCCGTATACGGACAGCGAAATCATCAGCGTGACTGACACGGCGGCGACCAGCGACATCCGCACCGCCCGCCCGACCGCTTCGCCGACTCCCGCTGGGCCACCGTGCGCGGTGTAGCCGTAGTAGGTGTGGATGAGCATGACGATCAACGCCATCGCTATCGCTTGGAAGAATGACCACAGCAGATCCGTCGGTCGTAGGAAAGTCCAGAAGTAGTGGTCGTAGACACCGGCGGACTGGCCGTAGACAACGGTGGTGCCCAGTCGCGCGGCAAAGAACGACATGATGACCGCCACCGCGTACAGCGGCATGACGACGACCATCCCTGCCACGACCCGGGTTGAAGCGAGATAGGTGATCGACGGAATGCCCATGACTTCCAACGCGTCGATCTCCTCGGAGATCCGCATCGACCCGATCTGGGCGGTCGCCCCGGCACCGATGGTCGCCGCCAGGCCGATCCCCGCGACCACCGGCGAGACGATCCGCACATTCAGAAATGCCGACAGGAATCCGGTCAGGGCCTCGACTCCGATATTGGCGAGCGAGTTGTAGCCCTGCACGGCGATCAGCGCTCCCGCCGACAGCGTCAGGAAGCCGACGATGACGACCGTGCCGCCGATGATCGCGAGAGCGCCTGTGCCCAGGCTCATCTCGGCGATCAACCGGATGATTTCCTTGCCGTAGGACCGCACCGCCGGCCAGGTGGACCCCACGGCGCGCCCATAGAATGCGGTCTGCTCACCGAACCGATTCCAGGTACGTATCCGTGCTCGCAGGAACCTCGCCGGGCGCGGATACCGCGCTGCGATAACTTCGACCATCACACCCTCACATCGTGGCTTTCACACCGACCGCGGTAACGATCACGTTCACGACGAACAACGCCATGAAAGTGAAGACCACGGTCTCGTTGACGGCGTCGCCGACGCCCTTGGCTCCCCCCTTGACGGTCAAGCCCTTGTAGCAAGCGATCAGGCCCGCGCAGAGCCCGAACAGTGTGGCCTTGACGATCGAGATGACGACTTCGTCGATTCCGGTCACCAGGGTCAATCCGGAGACGAACGCTCCCGGCGTCACGTGCTGGACGAATACCGAGAAGGTGAACGCCCCCATGAGTCCGACCACTGCGACCATGCTGTTGAGCAACAGCGCGACCAACATGGCCGCGAGGACGCGGGGCAGTACCAGTCGCTGGATCGGATCGATGCCCATCGTCTTCATCGCATCGATCTCTTCGCGGATGGTCCGCGCACCCAGATCGGCACACACCGCCGTGGCTCCCGCTCCGGCGACGACGAGCACGGTCACCATCGGCCCGATCTGAGAGACCGCGCCCAATCCCGCTCCGGCACCGGACATATCGGCAGCGCCGAGTTCGACGAGCAGGATATTGATGATGAATACCGTCAGCACCGTGAACGGGATCGACAGCATTAACGCCGGCATGATCGATACGCGCGCGATGAACCAGCACTGACGAACGAACTCACCTGCCGCGAAAGGCCTTTTGGCGATGGCCACGAATGTATCCAGCGCCATCGCGAAGAACCCACCCAGCGCGCGGATGGGAGTTGCAGCGTACGGCAGGATCACGGTTCATTCCTTCGCGAGAGGTCGTGGCCGAGGCGGTCGTCATGTGGATCGAATGTGACACCACACATAAATTCCGATGCCGGCAGACATTACTGGCAGCTTGCTCGACAAGCAATACCTAGTTCACTAAGTAGATATTCACGTTCGTCCACGAGACGGTAGCCCAAAGTCTCGCCGCTGACACGACAGCGCGCTAAATCGATGTCGGACAACATCTTTCGAGGACAAATTTGAAATTAACCGAATATTGATTATTTATATTCAGTTACTTCGTGCGCCATAACTCCGTCACGACGGACCATGTTTCGGCGAACTGCCGGTGACGGTTAGACGAGTGATCGATGATGCATGACTGCTATTGCTTTGATTGCTTGGCTGTCTGCATCGAACGCTACGGTCGACGTTCGTCACAGCCGCCGGCTCAACCCACCGCAAGCTGCGCGATGAGTCGGCCAGACAGTTCGATTCGCGTGGTGCCCAAGGAAATCGAGGACCACCGACGGTTGCGTGCGCTGCGGAAGACGAGACGTTCGTCATCTCGTACCTTGCGGAGCGACATATCGAACTTGCCCGTAGCTTCCTCGCTGTCTATCCGGGCTCGTCGACTAGCGACAGGCGGAGGGTGGAACCGGCGGGAGAACCGGGCCTGAACGTGACCGGCAGGCTGATGAAGCCATTGACCACGCCGATCGAGGGATAGGGCTGCGCGTCGCCCACGACGTAATCCGGCATCCGTCGCAGCACCTCTTCGATCACGATCCGGGCTTCCGACCGCGCGAAGTGGGATCCGAGACAGCGATGGATTCCCAAACCGAACGCCTGATGTTTATTGGGGAAACGGTCGAGGATCACTTCGTCCGGGTCGTCGAATGCCTCGGGATCGAAGTTCGCCGAGGACCAGGACAGGAACACCCGCTCCCCCGCGTCGACCTTTTGATCGCTGATGGCGCACGATCGAGTCGCCGTGCGCGCCAGACCTGCGACCGGCGAGAAGTACCGCAGGAACTCCTCGATCGCTTTTGGGAGCAGATCGGAGTCCGTACGCAGCAGTTCACGCTGTTCCGGGTTCCGGTACAGCCATTCCAGCGCGTTGCCGATCAGACTTCCCGTCGTGTCGACACCGCCGAAGATCACCAGGGTGATGATCTCCATCAGCCGGTCGTCCGCAAGCGTTCGGCCGTTGATCTGTGCCTGCACCAGATGGGAGATCAGATCGTCGGTCGGTTCCACGCGGCGGCGGGCGATGACTTCGTTGACCTGCCCGAGGATCGTCAGGAGATTTCCCATGGCGGTGACGTACTCGGGCGTCTCAGGCGCCGAATGGATGAGCGAGTGTGTCACCTCCGAGAAGACCTGCCAGCCATCGAGCGGCAGACCGAGCAGCGCCATGGTGAAGATGGCCGGTACCGGCGAGGCGACGTCGAGAATCAAGTCACCCCGACCCGATTCGATGATCGAGTCGATGCAGTATGCGGTGGCCTCCCGCACGAACGGCTCCCACTTTTTGGCCTCGGCGGGTGAGAAGCGGCTGGTGAGGAGCTTGCGGTAATCGAAGAATTCCGGCGGGTCCATTTCGATCGGAACTTGCCGCATCGGACTCACCGGGATGGTGGTCGCGTGATGGGAGCCATCGGGTAGCTCGAAATAGGACGAAAATGTCGCGTCGTCACGAACGACCTCCGCGACGTCGGCGTACCGGCTGACGACCCAGTAGCCGTCGTGCGCATCGGTATGGGCGACCGGGCATCGGTCGCGCAGATCGGCGTTTATGCGGCGCCAATTCCTAGCGTATTCGGGCGAGTGATGATCAAAGGACACATTGGTCATGGAACCTCCACGGGTTGCGATCAGACGACGCCGGAGCGCGTCAGCGGATGATCTCGACGGCTTGCTCCGGGCAAGTCGCGGCTGCCGCCTGTGCGGCTGCCGCGTGCTCGCCCGACACGAACTCGTCCGCGACCCGCGCGTATCCGTGTTCATCCAGATCGAACAGCTCGGGCGCCGTGGCGGCACACAATGCGTGGCCCTGACAGCGCTGGGGATCGACGTTGATCCGCACACTTCCTCCTTCACGAGCGATGTACGCGAATGCGCGTAGTGTGATCAGGGTAATACCGACGATTGTTGTCCGCAATAGATTGTCTAAACAAACTAGATCCAATGCCGAACCATACGAGAGGAGGCGCGTCACGTGACGAAGACGTCGCGGTCGGGGCCGGGCCGGCCCAGGGATCCCGAGATGGAAGAACGAGTTGTCCTGGCCGCATTGCAGGAGTACGGCCGTACCGGATGGAGCGGTTTCACCATGGACGCGGTCGCGCGCCGGGCCGGTGTCGGCAAATCGACTCTGTACCTTCGCTGGCCATCGAAGGAAGTTTTGATCCGCTACGCGATCGTGCAGCACTCTGAGCCGCTCACCCTCACCGATAACGGCTCGTTGCGCGAAGACATCATGGCGCTGGCCACCAGCCTGATGCGGTACTTCTTGGATCCCGCCGGGTGGGCATCGTTACGCATCACCATGGACGAGGCCGCCGAACACACCGATCTGGACAGGGTGCACGCGCATCTGATCGCAATGCACCGCGAGGCCGCCTCTACCCTGTTCCAGCGCGCGATCGAGCGCGGCGAACTCACCTCGGACGCGCCGATCCGGACGATCACGGAGGCTCTCTACGGCGCGGTGCTGATGCACATCCTCACACTCACCACGGACGAGCGCGCGGCGGCGGTCGAGCACATCGATGAGGATGTGGCACCGATCGTGGAACTTCTACTGGCAACCATCGCGGCTGCCGCATCCAGCACCACCGACGCGGTCTGATCCGCAGCTAGATGAGCTGTATTCGGTAGACTCCGGACATGGTTGCGATGTGCGGGACGGCATGGAGGTACGCGTGACGGCGGCGAACAGAATGGCCGCCGGCTCGGAGCGAAATCGGGTGCGCCCCAAGAAGGTACCCGAGATGATCGCCGACCGCGTACGGCAGATGATCGCGCGAGGCGAAGTCGGTGATGGCGAATGGCTGCCAACCGAACCCGAGCTCATGGAGACTTTCGGCGTCTCGCGACCGACCTTGCGCGAGGCGTTCCGCCTATTGGAGGCCGACTCGTTGATCACCATCCGGCGCGGCCCGCCGGGTGGCGCACGGGTGACGATTCCCGGTCCCGAAGCCGCCGCCTCACAGTTCGGGTTGCTGTTGACGTTGTCGCACACCAGCATTCAGGACATCTACGAAGCCCGGATGGTCATCGAGCCCGCGGCGGCACGCACCCTCGCCGAACGCGGCAGCGCCGCCGCCCGCAAGACACTCGCGGCCGAGGTGGAACGCCTGGCGGAGCTGGTCGACACACCCGAGCAGTTCGTCTCCGCGTCGGTGCAATTCCATTTGCGCCTGGTCGAACTCGCCGGCAACAGGACCTTGGCAACGGTAGTCGGGATGCTTACCGAGATCCTCACCCGTCATATGGCCAAGACGGTGCGGGAGAGTTCGCAGCAGCTTGCCGAACTGACCGCACACGATGAGCGCGCCGTGCGCGCCTACCAGAAATTGGTCACCCTCATCCAGGCCAAGGATGGCGAGGGCGCTGAGAAGTTCTGGATCAGGCATATGCGGGCGGCGCGGGAGTACGTGCTGAACGTCGACGACACAACACAGGTCGTCGATCTGCTGTACTGACCTCGACCGGTTGCCGAGTGCCGCGAGCGGTCCGCTGCCATCTGCGTAGTATGACCTGGGCTCCAAACTCCGGCGAATGTCGCAGTGGGGCTCCGGCGAGCGAACGCCACCATCGAGGACCTCGAGGTGGACAAGGCTCTTCGCGCAGCGCTCCATTGACAAGGCAGCGTCGTCTCAACGATATTATTCGGATGCACTTCCGGGGTTTCGTCGCAAAGTGCCGACGTCGTCAATCGGTCATGGAAGGAATCCGCCGTCTGCGCGGATGACGCTGCGGTTCCGGCGTCGTTGCCGGTCAGGTCCGGTCTTGTTTCAGCGCGCGTAGTCCCGCCGCGATGAATTCCGGTGTCGCCTCGGCCGCGCGCTCGGCCGCCGATCCGGCATCGGAGCCCTGCAGTGCTCGGTGGGTGATGCCTTCGCCGATGACGCCGAGTTTGAAATTGGCCAGTGCCAGATAGAAGCCCCAGTTCCCGAGGTCGCGCCCCGACACGGTGGCGTATGTCTGCGCGAGTGCGTCGGGCGTGGGCATCCGGGAGCTGGTCCATGCGGCATGCGTGCCCAGCACCAGATCGAATATCGGCGCCCGGTACACGCACATCAACGCGACATCGGTCAGCGGATCACCGAGGGTCGACAGTTCCCAGTCGACAACGGCTCGTACCCGGCTCGGGTCGGTCGCATCCAGGATGGTGTTGTCGATGCGGAAGTCACCGTGCACAATCGAGGCCGCCGACTGTTGCGGCACCGCCTCCGACAGCGCCGCGTGCAGGGCCGCCACATCGGGAAGCTCGCGGGTTTTCACCCGATCCCATTGCGACGCCCACAGATTCACCTGCCGCACGAGGAATCCTTCCGGACGCCCGAACTCCCCCAAACCGACCGCTCGCGGGTCCACCGCATGCAACTGTGCGAGGACGCGGACCAGTTCCCGGGTGCTTGCGCGAACTTGTTCGTCGGTGAACGCGGCAAGGTCGTCCTGATCGCGAATCACGGTCCCGTCGACGAATTCGACAACGGTCATCGGAGCGCCGAGTGCGGACCCGTCGGCATCGAACGCGACCGTCTTCGCAACCGGCACAGCGGATTCCTGCAGCGCGTCGGTGACTGTGAACTCGCGCGCCATATCGTGCGCCGAGGGCGTGAGCCCGGCGACGGGCGGGCGCCGCACCACCCACTTCGAAACATCGTCATAGGCGACGAAGGTCAGATTCGATCGGCCGCCACTGATCAACTCCACCCGCAATTCGCCGCGAACATCGACGCCCCGCTCCCGCAGGAACCGTTCCAGCGCAGCGGCATTCATGCCCGGCAGGTTCATCGGCTGTCCCGGAGGGAACGCTTGGCGGCACCGACCGCGCGTTTGGCGATTGCCCACCGGTGCACCTCGGAGGGCCCGTCATAGATGCGGAACGGACGCACTTCGCGTGACAGCCGCGCCAACGGCAGGTCACCGGAGACTCCGAGGCCCCCACACATCTGCATACTGCGGTCGATGATCCGGAAGATCGCCTCGGCGGCAAAGGTTTTCGCGATCGAGGTGGCGTTCGCGGCGGGTTCGCCGCGATCGAGTTCCCAGCAGGCACGAGTCAACAGTGCTCGGGTGGCGGCGATGTCGATCTCGTTGTCGGCCACCATCTTCTGGATCATGCCGAGGTCTCCGAGCGTCCCGCCGTAACCCTCCCGCTGCGCCACATGCGCCACGGCCACATCGTGCCCGCGCCGCGCGGCGCCGAGCCACCGCATCACATGCGTCATGCGGGCCGGCCCGAGACGCACCTGCGCATATTCGAAACCACGGTCGACCGCACCCAGCACCGCCGAATCCGGAATCAGCAGATCCTCGAAGAACACCTCGCAATGACCGCCGATCATCGAACGATCCAGGGTGTCCAGATGCCGTCCCACCCGAATCCCCGGACTGTCGGACGGAGCCAGGAACATCGTCGCACCGCCACGTTGGCCGGGTTCACCGGAGGTGCGGGCCATGATGATGAAAAAGCCCGCACCGTCGGCGCCGGTGATGAACCACTTGCAGCCGTTGATCCGCCAACCCCCGTCGGCGCGCACCGCACGGGTGGACAGCGCGGACGGATCCGACCCCGCCCCGGGCGCCGGTTCGGACATCGCGAACGCCGAACGCACCTCACCATGCGCGAGCGGCGCGAGGTACTGCTGTTTCTGCTCCGGGTTCGCGATGTGGGCGAGCATGTGCACGTTGCCCTCATCCGGTGCGGCGATATTCAGGGCCGTCGGGCCGAACAGGGAGTATCCCGCCTCCTCGAAGACAGGGGCCCGATCCGACATCCCCAGACCGTGCCCGCCGAACTCGACCGGCGCATGTGGTGCGAACAACCCGGCATCGCGTGCCGCCTGTTGCAGTTCGACCCGCAGCGCATCGCCGCCCGCCGCGGTGATGTCACCGTCGTGGGCGTCCTCGAGTGGCAAGACCCGCTCGCGGATGAAGGTTCGGGTGCGCTCGGCCAGAGTTTGCACCTCGGACGGATAGGACAACTCGATCGCCACTGGATCCACTCCTCGATCTCGTCGCCGAACGATCGCTCGACAATTACCTGCCAAGCAGACTGGCATGCCTCGATAATCGCTGTCAATTCCCGGTTTATCGTAAGTTGTCAGTGTTCAGCTATTCTGAACACCATGGAGAACACTGATCGCGGTCAGCAAGCTGCGGGCGCGCGGGTGCGGGAGGCCAGGACGACGCTCGGATTCTCTCTGCGCGAAACGGCGCAGCGAATCGGTGTCAGTCCTGCCACGCTCAGCGCGATCGAGAACGGGAAGACCGGCGTCTCCGTCTCACGACTGCGTGTCCTGGCCTCCGAACTCGGCACAACGATGGCTTGGCTGATCGGTGAACAGCCCACGAGCACAGTGCGCAGTCCCCGGCCGCGCGTCCGGCGCAATGTCGGCACCGATCCCGGCGACGATGCTCCGCACGCCTGGCGCGAGTTCCCGCCACTGGACATCGATCCCGTGCTCGCCGCCGCCATCGACTCCTTTGTCGAGACCGGATATCACGGCGCCACCATGCGTTCCATCGCCCACCGTGCCGGGATGAGCGTGCCCGGCGTCTATCACCACTACCGCGACAAACAGGACCTGCTCGTCCGCGCACTGGATATGACCATGTCCGACCTGAACTGGCGGGTACGTGCCGCGCGAGGCGAAACCACAACCGGCCGCGATCGCGTGACCCGCGTCGTCGAAGCCCTCGCCCTGTTCCATACCCATCGCCGCGAACTCGCCTTCATCGGCGCCAGCGAGATGCGCAGCCTCACCCCCGCCAACCGCGCCCGAATCACCGCATCCCGCAACGAGATTCAACACTTCCTCGACGAAGACATCGACGCCACGATCGCCGAGGAAGGTCTGCCGACAGACCACGCTCACGTCGCCGGACGTGCGATCGCGACCATGTGCACCGCACTGCCCCAATGGTTCCGGCTCGACGGACCCGCCACCCCCGAACAGATCGCCACCGAATACGCCGCCTTCGCGCTCGGTCTACTCGGTATTCGCCCGCGGTAGCGTCCGGTACTACTCATCGCGCTGCGCGGTCTTGACCTACAGGTCAAGCGTATTGCTCGAGCGTCAAGGGCTGAACCATCTGGCCGAAGTCCGGAAGCCCGTCGGGATGGGCGTCGGTGTCCGCTTCATCGGGCCGCCCCAGCGACATATCCTGCGAGGAGTCCCGCGGGTCCAGGGTGAGGTCCTAGTTGCGGGTGACGTACTCGCGCGCACAACGGCACCGGGCGCCGCCCGAGAACGGCGCCAGCCATCGTGATCAGGATCGAGACGACACCTAGTCCCCGCCCCTCCGGTTCATCACGAAATCAACTGCAACAGTTCTGCGTTCACGCAGTGCCGATAAGCACGCGATGCAGAACCCTCAGGGCAGCACGCGTGCCGCATCCAGCCGCCGATGCACCATCGACAGGGTCGTCATCACCTTGAGCAGTTCATCGTCGGTGACCGTCCGACTCAACCGTGGATCATGGGCAACCGGGTTGCGGAACATCCCCGCCAACCCCTTGATCAGGTTCGCCAACCCGGTCTGCTCGTCCCGATCGGTCTGCGTGGACAGGGCATTGATCGCCAACTTCGGGACCCCGGACTTTCCCAACGCCAGTGCCGCGTGGTAGGGACCACATGCGATCAGCCGTGACCGGATCGGGCGCCTGCTCGGTGTTCGCGCACCCACCACGCCGTTGCCGCCGCCGCGAAGGCCCTCGTACCAGTGGCGGGCCAAGCAGTTCACCGGACTCAGAGAAGACCCCACCGTCGTGCGTCATCGCGGGCTTTCTCGATGTCCAGGAAGGCATCGAACTCGGCCATTGATGGCAACGTGTCTGCCCAGTTCGTGGTCGAACCGGTCTGAGCGAGCCCGCTCAGCACGTTGCGGATGGCGTGTTCGGCGGCGAAGTGGGTGGCCGCGTAGTAGATAACCGCGTCTGCGCCCTTGTCGCCGAGGGCCTGGGCGGGCTGTCCGGGCTCGTCGAGCGCGAAAACGGGGACATGGACTTCTGTGCGCAGGAAGCTCCATCCGTCGCCGTCCAGGATCGCGGCCACGAGCACCGCGTCCGCGCCGGCGTCCTGGAATGCGACGGCGCGAGCCAGCGCCTCTTCCTGACCGAGTGAGCCCCCCGCGTCGGTTCTGCCGATCACCATGAAGTCGTCGGAGGTCTTCGCGTCCACCGCAGCCTTGATCTTGTCGACAGCCACAGTCCGCGGCACTACTCGCGGAGAAGCGGTGATGTGTTTGCCGAAGTCGTGTCGCCGCAATCATCGACACCCTCTACGAAGGTCTCACTTCCGCCGACTCCCGAGCCATCGAGAACCTCCGCGCGGCCCTGCCACGCGATCACGCCGAACTCGAACAGCTCTACCCACGCACCGCCGCCGAACTCTCCTCCTGGGGACAAGGCTGGCTCGAGACCTGTCAACACGCATTCGCGGACATCGGCGTCGACCCCGACCGCGTGACAGAAATCGCCCAGCTGATTCCAGGCGCCATGCGCGGCATCGCCTCCGAACGCCAGCTCGGCACCTACGCCGACCTCGACAAAGCGCGGCGAGGACTGACAGAGATCGCCGCCTACCTCGAGGAATCCCGCCCGCGCTGAGCTGCCGTCCGTGAGGTGAAATCCGGTGCCGAAGCCGTCGGTACCCGAGCCCACAACCAGAGTCAGTGGATTAGATATCGGGTATGGCGAATGCTGTTCGCAGACTGTCACATTGGCTTGCGAAGAAGGACCGGGAGACCGGTGCCGAAGGCGCGATCAGGTCGAAGGCGTGGAAGGCGCCGTCGACAACCTGAACCGTGCATCCGACGCCGGCACTGCGTAGTCGTTCGGCATAGGCTAGGTCCTCGCCATGAAACAGGTCGTAACTGCCGACGCCGATCCAGGCGGGAGCGGTACCGGTCAGATCGGCACATCGCGCGGGAACCGCGACCTCGGGGTCTGCGTTACCGAGGTAGGACGCCCAGCCCCACAGATTGCTGCGCACATTCCACAGCCGGTAGTAGTCGGCAACTTCGGCGGCGGCCACTGTGCGGTCGTCAAGCATCGGATACGTCAGCAGTTGCAGTATCGGGGTGATCGGCCCCCGGTCACGGACCAACAGCGCCAATGCCGCCGCCAACCCGCCACCTGCGCTACCGCCACCAATCGCCACCCGCGTGGAATCGACCCCGGGCTGATCGGCCAGCCACCTCAGCGCGCTGTAACAATCCTCCAACGGCTCGGGGTAAGGATGCTCGGGCGCGAGCCGATAGTCGACCGCCGCCACGACGATCCCGAGCTTGTGCGCGAACCGCCTGCACAACCGGTCGTCCTGTTGCGCGCAACCCATCACATATCCCCCACCGTGAATCCACAGCAGTGCGGGTGTGCGAGTCGCCGCAACCGAAGGTCGATGCACCCGCACACGTACCCCGGACCCGAGCGACACCACCTCTACTCCGCGGGGACGCCGAAGACCCGGCAACCCCTGCAGGGCCCGGAGTATCGGCACGGTCCTGGCCGACACAAGCTGCTGCGGCAGGAAACGTGCGTGCCTGCGCAAATCGGGATGGAATCCTTCGTCGGACGTATTCGGACCCATGGGCGATCCAACCACCTAACTGCTTGTCGGGGCTCGAGATTCGGGAACGGGCCGACCTGCATGTTGCCGCAAGAGCCTGGCTGACAGGGAAGCAAGCTACGGGGCACACCGGCGGACCTGCTCCGCGAAATATGCCGTTCCCGGCGGTAACTCGTGTCAGCGCATCCGCGGCCAGAATCGCCGCGGCCCCAGTCCAGGTGGTCCGCTCCTTGGGGCCACTGCTTCCCGAAGTCGCTCCACCGCTGTTAAATTCGTGCGCTGCCCGCCGATCTTTGAAAGGCATCGCCCAGGATGGGCAATACCAGTCCATCGAGTAGCGGTGTTCTCGACAGGCGTTTTCGGGGTGCTGTCACCCACTGAACCTCTCCAGTCTTCATGCCAGCCCGCGAGCGTTGTCGAGTCGCAGACGTGCGGAGTCGGGTCAGGCAGATCATTGACCGGTGTTCCAGCGTTGTGACGCGATGGCTCCACCGTCGACGAGTATGTCGTTGCCGGTGATGAAAGATGACTCCGGACCAGTGAGAAACGCAGCGGCGGCGGCGATGTCATCGGACGTGCCTATCCGGCGTGCACCGGACAGATCGATCATGGACTGGATGTAAGCGCCGGTCGGACCGGTGAGTTCGGCGAGCCCCATCGGTGTGGAGGTCACGCCGGGGCTGATGGTGTTCACCCGCGCGCCTTTGGCCCCCCAGTCGTGCGCCGCGGCTTGCACACGCAATTGGTTGCCGCGTTTGGCGACGATATAGGCATCGGCAGCGTTCGACGAATCGAGGTCGATCTCCTTGTGGTTCAACAGCTGATCGGTGGCCGCGACAGCAAGATGTCTCTCGAGGTCGGAAGAGAGGGACGCAAGATGTCCGGCCATGCTGGCTACTGCCACGAGCGAGGTGCCTGGGGACGCGACGGCAAGGAAGGCGTCGATCACGTGAGCGGTGCCGAGAAGGTCTATCTCGTAGATCTGCCGGGCCGTGGCCATGGTGGGGGAAACACCTGCCGTGTGAACGACAGCGTCGATACGACCGAGGATGTCGGCCGCGGCCGCGAGCTTCACGACTGAATCCCGATCCGAGATGTCCACGGCGCAGCCCTCGGCGGCATGGCCTTCGCCGCGACACGCGCCCACAGCGGCTTCCAGGCTTGCCTCGGAATAGTCGGCCAGCAATAGTCGTCGCCCCCCGGCTAGTCGACGCGCGACCGCGAGCCCCATGCCACCGGTACCGATGACGACCACAACGCTGCGTGATACTTCCTGGTAGTTCATGAGCACTTCCCTGTCATATCGATTCTCATCGGGCGAAAACCTTCGACAACACGCTCGTTCCGCATTTCAACGGACGTGCAGACGTACAGGGAGTTCCAGGTGGCGTCGCACGAGAAGGCTGGTCACCCAGCTCGGCCGGTGTTGTGGTTCCAGAGTGATGTTTGTGGTGCGTTGCAGCAGGATCGTGAGAACTATGCGGGCCTCGAGCCGGGCCAGCGGCGCACCGACACAGGTGTGAATGCCGCGGCCGAATGCCACGTGGCGTCGCGGGACGCGGCGGCCGAGATCGATCTCATCGGGGCGCTCGAATTCGGCTGCGTCGCGGTTGGCGGCGCCCCACAGCAACAGAACTGTGGAATCGGCCGGGATTTCGACGGACCCGAGTGTGGTGTCCTCGGGCACCGAGCGCATGAGATAGCGAAACGGAGACTCCAGACGGAGCGCCTCTTCTGCGAAAGTCGGGATCTGGCCGGGGTTTTGCCGGAGGTGCTCTTGTAGCTCGGGATTATCGGCCAGGATGCGCACCGCGTTGCCCAGCAGGCTCGTCGTGGTCTCCCCGCCGGCGCTCAACAAGGTCGTAAGGATGGTCATGCCCTCGTGTTCGCTCACCACATCGTCGTTCACGCTGCGGGCGACAGCTCCCAGCAGGTCCTCGCCTGGGTCTTTCCGTGCCGCACACAACTGATCGGCGATCCATGCTCGTACCGAGTCGCCGCTGGTAGCGATTTCGATGAGCTCGTCGAAGCTCAGCGTCGATCCCAGCATTCTCGTTCCGTTGACCGCTGAGTTCCACAGTTCGTCGAGGTTGCTGTCGCGGAAGCCGATGAGGCGGCTGATCATGGTCATCGGCACGATGTTGCCGATGACGGTCATGAATTCGACGGTCCCGACCTTCAGCGCCGCGGTGACGAGTTCGTCGGCAAGCTCGACGATGTCGGGTTCGAGTTCGTTCATCCGCTTGGCCACCAGCTCGGGAAAAACCGCACCGCGGTGGATGGCGTGCAACGGTGGATCGGCAGTGGCCAGCGCCTGCCCGCCGGCGTCACCGAAGTGGAATCGGGCGGGCAGGCCCGCGTCATCGCGGTACAGAAGGTTCTTCATGTTCGACGAGAAGGCGTCGACACGACCGACCGCTTCGGCAACCAGCTCGAAGGTGCTGACGGTGAAGACCCCGGCACCGGGGACTTGCCACACGGGCGCCTCGGCGTGCAACCGACGGTAAAAGGGATACGGGTCATCGATGACCTGCGGATCGAGCAGCATTGTGCCGGGAATCTGGTGAGTCATCCGATTTCCTTACCTTGGGAATCCGCGCGCGGCGCGCCGATCATCGCGAGAGCGACTACCGCAGGTTCAGTACCGCTATTGCCCCCGTCACGATGCGGCGTACTTTCATAGATTTCCTTCCATTGGTGCGAGCCCTCCCGACGCCGCTTGGCTCGAATGTCGAGCACGGTGGGCGCCGCGTTGGTGAATGCCCGCTAGCGCGCCCTCCCCCACGTCACACTCGGCGACTTCGAACATCTCGCCCGGGCCGGTAAGGCGGCGGACCACCTCGGGAGTGGGTCCTGTGAACTCGGAGTGGCTCGTCGGGTCCGACATGTTCGCACCGATGGTCCTCATGGATTGAACTCCTTCACGGTGTGCGCCGGAGAGACGCGGCCCATGGCCGGAAGCACCGAACTCGTGGCGGGATCTGGGCGCAGGCATGGGCGTCGGTTCGTCAGCGACTGATCGCCACGGTAAAACTACATAGTTTTTCTATCACGGAGGTGGCTGGGGTCACAAGACCCTCCCCGGATGCCTGACCACCTCGGAGACCAGCTCCCACGAGGTCGCCGGATACAACGAGGAATCACCCAACCGGTGGACCGAGGCCGATTCTCGAAGCTCCGAGAGATGCGAATGCGGATTGTCGAGATCATGCATGTGAACAGGGTTGATGCGCCCCGAGTTGCGCGCAAGAGGTCCACCCGAAGTCGACATTCGCACTCGCCACAGCCGCTGCCGGTTTGTCTCACATCGACGCCGCGACCTCCTCGAACAGTTGAAACACATTGCCAGGCTGTCTCATAGTGAGATATGCCCCATGATTGGCTCGTCGGCCCCAGCCGCTCCGACAGCGCTCGTGAACGCCTCTACGGGGTCGCTGGTGAGCTGATCGCCGAACGCGGTGTCGATCGCTTCGACATCAACGAACTCGCGGCCCGAGCGCACTGTTCACGCGCCACGATCTACCGGCACACGGGCGGCAAGAAGCAACTCGTGGAGGCGGTGTTCCTTCGTGTCTCCACCCGAATCACCGACGCCATTCGCCGCGCCGTGGCCGACTCCACCGGATCCGAACGCGCACGCACGGCTTTCACTGTGGCCCTACGCGAGATCCGGGCCGATCCGATCGCCCGCCAGTTCCCACAATCGCGGAGCGTGATCGACGGCGCGCAAATCGCAGTGCGATCACCCGCTGTGTCGACAATCGCCGCCGATCTTCTCGGCCTGGACCCTGCGGACACTATCCACACGGCGCTGGTCATCCGATCGTTCCTGGCCCTGTTGGTCTGGCCGCCCGCGGACCGCGCAGATGAACCGCACCTGATCGACACACTCGCCACCGGATTGCTTCTAACGAAGGAGCACGACGCGAGACCGCACATAACCGGGCGTAACTCACCGGCGAGGCAGTGAGCCATTCCGCTGTCCCGACGCTCGGATGCTCCATTCGAGTGGTTCAGCGAATCAGCAGCAGCCGTTCGGTTAGAACAACGCCGTCACCGTAAGGTATCCTCGGCCGGTGGCCAAGCCGCTGATTCCAGTCGAGACGATCTATTCGCACGCCTTGGAGCTGCTCGATGCCGAGGGGCAACAGGCACTCAACGCGCGCCGAGTCGCTGCCGACCTGAAATGCTCCACACGCACGCTCTACCAGCAGGTAGGCAACCGAGAACAGCTGATCCGCGCACTGGTCGCGCGCCACTTCTCCCAGCTGAAGCTGGAGTTCCACGAAGCCGACACCTGGGAAGCAACAGCCTGGCGGTGGTGTCACGCGCTGCATGAGGCGCTGCTGGCGCATCCATATTTGACCGAGCTGATGACCTTCGACGACCGAGGCGCCGTCGCCTCCTATGTCAATGGGCTACTGAGGTCGCTCATGCAATCGGGCATCGACCGCCGACTCGCCACAGAATGTTGCCGCGCGTTGGCCAACACCACGATCAACCACGCGATCACCGAGGTGCAGGCACTGCGACAGCCGCCAGATGCCCACGAAAGCACTTCGGGCACACAGACAGCCACTGAATCGTTTCGCCGCACGATTCAGTGGATCGTCGCGGGCGTCCGCCAGGAGGCGCTGACGGCATCGAGCGACGGTCCGCACCGCTAGAACCTGGACCGGTTCCGTGCGCGGGGTTCGCTGGCATCGCAATGAGGCCATACCGCGTGTCGGCAGGCACTTCACCATGATGACGCTTGCTCCTTTAGAAAAATTGTGTTTTCTTAATATCGGCACATCGATCCGAACCGGAATGGCGCGTCGCCGATCCGGTCCCGAACAAACGGCTGGCCGATCGCGTCCCGTTCGGCGGCGTTCATGTTCCCGGGTACCGCAGCGGCAGGAGTCCCCGACCGCTCGCCGCCGTCCGGCAGGTTCATTCCGGCGCAATCGATAAAGGGGTAAATGTGGTGAAGAATGGTCCTCTCGCTGGCGTGAGGGTACTTGAGTTCGCAGGTCTGGGTCCCGGCCCGCACGCTGCCATGATCCTTGCGGATCTGGGTGCCGATGTCGTGCGAATCCAGCGGGCCGGCGGGCTGCCGCTGGCGGGGCATGCCGCCGATGGGATGCTTCGCGGGCGCCCGGTGGTGGAGGCCGACCTGAAAAACCCCGACGACCAGGCAGCCCTCATGAGACTCATCGAACGCGCCGATGTGCTTATCGAAGGTTTTCGTCCCGGCGTGATGGAACGCTTGGGGCTCGGCCCCGACACGCTCGAGCCGATCAACCCCGGGCTGATCTATGCACGGATGACGGGGTGGGGGCAGAGCGGGCCGCGGGCCGCACGAGCCGGCCACGATATCAACTACTTGTCCGTCACCGGTTTCCTCCATGCGATCGGGCATCGAAACGACCGGCCGGTCCCCCCGCTTAATCTGTTGGGCGACTTCGGGGGCGGATCGATGTTCCTCGTTCTAGGCGTCCTCGCCGCCATCATCGAACGCCGGACATCGGGTCGGGGCCAAGTCGTCGATGCCGCCATCGTGGATGGCGTTTCCGTCCTGGGGCAGATGATTTGGGCTTTTCGGGGACTCGGCTTGTGGAACGACGAGCGCGGCACCAATGCGCTCGACACCGGCGCACCGTACTACGACACCTATGAAACCGCGGATGGCAAGTACATCGCGGTGGGTGCCGTCGAGCCGCAGTTCTACGCGCAGCTGCTCGCCGGTCTGCAATTGTCCGATCCCAACCTGCCCGATCGCGACGACGCCTCGCAGTGGGAATCATTGCGGACGATATTCACGAAGGTCTTCAGGACCCGCACCCGCGATGAGTGGGCAGCCACATTCGAGAACACGGACTCCTGCGTAACGCCGGTTTTGACATTCGCCGAGGCCGTAGCGGATCCACACATCGCCGCTCGGGGCACTCTGCTCACTGTCGACAATGTCGTACAACCCGCGGTCGCGCCGCGCTTCTCACGGACGGTGCCCCGCACACCGGACGCGCCGGTCCACAGTGCCAGCAACCCCAACGACCTATGGATGACCTGACCACCAGCGCCCCGGACTCGGTAGATGCCGGTGGGTGGCGACGGACCCTACCGTGACGCACGACGCGGGCCCACACGCATCCAACGGCACCAGCGACCACCTCTATGTCGATCTTGCTTCACCGGCGCTCCAACGCTAATCTTTTTTTTAGAAAACCATGTTGTTTTAACTACTACCGAAGGGAGGCTCGCACTCATGGCGTGGGACTTCTCCGACGACACCGAATTTCGGTCCACTCTCAGCTGGATTCGCGAGTTCGTAGACCACGAACTCATACCGCTCGAGCCGTTGGCCGACGAAGTCGGTGAGACTGCATGGCAACAGATCCTCGAGCCGTTGAAGCAACGTGTCCGCGACCGCGGGCTATGGGCGTGTCATCTAGAGAAAGCGCTGGGCGGTCACGGATTCGGCCAGTTGCGCCTGGCCCAAATGAACCTCATCACCGGCCGGTGCCCGTTCGGACAGGAAGTGTTCGGCAATATGGCGCCGGACTCGGGCAACGCGGAACTGCTCGCCGGTGGCGCGACCGACAGTCAGAAGGAACGTTGGTTGTGGCCGAACCTTCGCGGCGAGATCCGCAGCGCCTTTGCGATCACCGAACCGTGGGTGGCCGGGACAGACCCCACGCAGATCGAATCAACCGCGGAACGCGACGGCGACGAGTGGGTCCTCAACGGCCGCAAGTGGATGATCACCAACGCCTCCAGCGCCGACTTCATCATCTTCATGGTGGTGACCGATCCGTCGGCGCCGCCTCATCAACGATGCTCGATGTTCGTCGTGGAGCGCGGCACTCCCGGAATGGACATCTTCCGTGACATCCCTTCCATGCACAGTCCGTCCGTCGAATACGGCCGCCGCGGCAACCATTCCGAGATCGCCCTGAACAACGTTCGCATCCCCGCCGAGAACCTCATCGGCGAGCTCGGAGGAGGCTTCGTCCTGTCCCAGGTCCGGCTGGGTCCAGGGCGGCTTCACCACGCAACCCGGTGGCTGGGAGAAGCCGAACGAGCCTTCGACATGCTGTGTGAACGCACCGTATCGCGGACCTCGTTCGGCAAAACCTATTCGCGACATCAGATGATTCAGGAGTATGTCGCCGACTCCCGAATCGAGATCGACGCCGCGAAGCTGTTGACGCTACGGGCGGCCTGGAAATTCGACCAAGAGGGCGGCCGGGCGGCCCGCAGCGAGATCGCCATGGTGAAGGTCTACAACGCCAAAGTTGTCTTCGATGTCGTCGACCGGGCGCTGCAAGTACATGGATCTCTCGGCTACAGCTCGGATCTACCGCTGGAGTCGATGTTCCGCATCGCCCGTATGGCCTCGTTGGTCGACGGTGCGAACGAGGTACACAAGGTCACCATCGCGCGATCCGAACTCCAGCGCTACCAGGCGGTAGAAGGCTGGCCATCCGAACACATCCCAACCCGCCGAGACCTGGCACGCCAACGATTCGGTCACCTTCTCGAGGCGATGGCATGAGTAAGGCAGTCACAGAGCTGGACTTCGACCTGGCCACCTTCGGCGACTGGCTCACCGAGCAAACCGGCCAGCCGGGCGATCTGCAGATCAGCCCGATGAGGGGCGGCGGATCATGTGAGTTGTTCAAGATGACCCGGCACGGGCGCGATTGGGTCATCAGGCGCGCCCCTTCCGATGCGGTGTCGGAAACAGCGCACGATGTTGTTCGCGAGTACAAGATCTACGATGCCCTCCAACACAGCGACGTGCCGGTACCCGAATTGCTGGCTGTCAGCGCCGACCCCGCCATCATCGGCTGCCCCTTCTTCGTCATGGAGTTCATCGACGGAACTACCATCCGAAAGACGCTGCCCGACAGCTATATTCATGCTCCGGCGCAGCAACGCCGAGTAGGCGAACAACTCATCGACACACTGGCCGCTCTGCACAATTTCGAGTGGAAAGACAGCACGCTACTCGAGTTGGCTAATCCACACCGGTTCCTCGATCGACAGGTGGACCGCTGGTTGCGGCAACTGGCAACCTATCGAGTTCGCGACCTGCCCGGTGTCGATGAGGTCGCCGACTGGCTGCAGCGGCACCTGCCCCGAAACCATGACCTCGCAGTGATGCACGGCGACTACAAGCTCGACAATGTGTTGTTCAGCAACCAGGTCCCGCCGACCATCCTGAGTGTGCTGGACTTCGAAATGACCACAATCGGAGACCCCCTCATCGATCTTGCCTGGGCCATGATCTTCTGGCCCGAGGAGGGCAACACACTGGCCTTCGTACCCCCGGGCCAACCCGGCGGCATGGACCACAACTATTGCCAGACCCCGTTGCAACTCGTTTCTCGATATGCGGACAGAACCTCTCGCGACTTGTCGAATCTCGACTGGTACAAGGCGTTCAGCGCCTGGAAGCTCGCAATCGTCCTCGAAGCCTCCTATGCCAAGCATCTGAGCGGGCGATCGAAGAACCCCATGCACGAATACTTCGGGACCGTCGTCGATCAACTCCTGATCAGGGCCCATAAGTACGCGTCATAACGACCGAATGCGTCTACCCTGCCGTGGTTCCGGTAGAGCGGATACCACGGCCATCGCTCGACAGCGCGTAGAGCGCATCCGGCCCCGCCCGTGGGACGAAAGAGGAGGAACGTATGCCGAGGTTTCCGGTCGAGGAGCTACGGGAGGCATACCAGAGGTTCGCAGAGGTCTCAGACCGATGTGCCGAGACTGCGGACTACCGGCCGTTCGCCGAGTTGTTCACCGAGGACTGCGTCTACGTCGAACACTGCTTCGGCGAGATGCGCGGTCGCGACGCGGTCCGTGACTGGATCGTGCCTCTCATGCAGAGCTTCCCCAACAACCGCATGGTGCGATACACCCACGATTGGGTCTTCTTCGACGACAAGAACGCTCGAGTCGTCTTTTCGGCCCGCACCCATATGTCCGATCCAGGCGATGGCAAGTCCTACTCGTCAACGAACTGGACTCTGCTGGACTACGCGGGCGACGGACTCTTCTCGCGTGAAGAAGACATCTACAACCCAGCGAACTTCGCCACCGTCATCCAGCAATGGCTGGAAGCAGATAAACACTTCCGATCGACTGCACGCCCGGGCGGGGCCGCCGTGGCCGATGATGCGCCATGTCACTTCGAACGCGACTCCGGACATTAGGAACAGCTCGTGGAACTTCGCGATGCCCTGCGGACCACCGGTGCGGTCAGAGAATTCACCGACGAGCCGATCACCGGAAACCCACGCTGTCGCGGCATTGCTCGCGCTCGGCCATCCGGTCAAGCAGCCGACCCGCCTGCGCCGCGCATCCGTCGAAGAGTTCACCACCCTCGATCGCTTCGACGGATCTCGCATCTCGCTCCAAGGCACGCACAACCCGCAACAAACAACACACTGTTCCAGGTCGTCAACGACCTACTAGGCCCCACCCGGAGGTTCGCAAATGAGCTACACCCCAACCCAGGACCCGCTGTTGGACATCGCAGGCAAAGTTGTGCTCATCACGGGTGGTAGCAGAGGGCTGGGACGCGCCATGTCACTGCACTTCGCCGAACGCGGAGCGCGCGTCGTGGTGTCCAGCCGCAAATACGATGCCTGCCACGCACTCGTTCAACAGATCAACGCCAGCGGCGGCGAATCGTTCGCACGGGCCTGTCATATCGGCGACTGGCACGAGCTGGACGGACTGATCAACGATGTCGTCGCACACTACGGGCGGCTGGATGTACTGATCAACAACGCCGGCATGTCACCGAGCGCGCCGTCGTTGCTCGAGACCTCGGAGACACTTGTCGACAAGATAATCGACGTCAATTTCAAAGGGCCACTTCGCCTCACCGCCCTGGCCGCCACAGCGATGAGCGCGACCGGCGGCGGATCGATCATCAACATCAGCTCGCTGGCGTCAGTGCGCCCCACGCCGATAGCCACTGCCTACAGTGCCGCCAAGGCCGGGCTCAACGCGCTGACACGGGCATCGGCACAGGAATACGCCGCGGTCGGTGTGCGGATCAATGCGATCATCTGCGGCACCTTCGACACCGACGCGGCCGCGGGTTTCGTACGCAATCCCGACCTCCTGCCCACGGTGGTCGCACCGATCGCCATGCATCGTGTCGGAATGCCGCACGAAGTGGTCGGCGCCGCACTCTATCTGGCATCGGCAGCATCCTCCTATACGACCGGATCGTTCATCACCATCGACGGAGGTGTCGCACCGTGAGGCTGACCGACCGGCCTTCGCCCGCCGCCGAATACCCGCGGGCCGCTACGGCCGCCCGGAGGAAATCGCCTACATCATCGGGACCCTGACCGCCGTCGATGCCTCCTTCATCAATGGCGCGGTGATCCCGGTCGACGGTGGCATGACGGCCCAAACACGTTGACCTCCACGGGGTGCAAGCAACTGGCCGATCGTCTCCGTTCCGCCGGCCATTCCGACCTCGCAATCACCCTCGGCCGCCACCACGCGACAGCAAGATGTCCGGCCATGCTGGCTACTGCCGAGGTCGAGGGTATCGAAGCCAGGCGGCTGGACAGAAGACCCAGTCGCTACCGTGGGCTGCGATGTCCCGCCGGAGTTGACACCGAAATAGGTGCGGGAACTACGGCAAAAGATGGAACTGTCAGGCCAGTCGACAACCCGCTCCCGGCAACTGAGTACGCCCAGTTGCCGGTACTTCGACGTCAATGTCGTTGCCGCAGTGTGTAGTTCGTCAGCAGTGAAGCGGTCACCGGAGGCATCCTCGAGAACGAGCCCCTCCACCACGACCGTGGATAGTGATGTGCCTCCTTCACCGAGAGACCCCCGAATCAGCCCACAATGGCGGCGTCAGGTTCATGGTTTACCCCGAGGTAGGCCGCTTCGACGATGTCCGGATGCCGCAGAAGTTCCGCGGCGTCGCTGTTCACCACGATGCGCCCTTTCACCAGCACCACGGCTCGGTCCGCAACTGATAGAGCAAGTTTGACGTGTTGTTCGACCAGCAGTACAGCGATGTTCTCCTCGACCGCAACCTGCTTGATCACCGGTAGGATCGACTCCACCGCAATCGGTGCCAATCCCATCGACAGTTCATCGATGAGTAGCGCCCGTGGTTTCAGCGCCAGTGCGCGCCCGATCGCCAACATCTGCTGCTCTCCGCCGGAGAGTTGCCCTGCGGCAACTTTCCAGCGATTCAGCAGTGCAGGGAAATACCCGAGGATCCGATCGATGTCGGAGCTCTCGCTGGTCGCCAGCCGCAGATGGTCCGCAACACTCAGGCCGGCAAACAGCGCCCGGTCGTCGGGCACGAGCACCAAGCCCCGCTTCGCGGCTAGTCGAGCCTTACCTGCCGCTATTGCCGTCCCCGCCAACACAACGTTGCCGCCGAGACTCGGCAGCAGACCGGCCAGCGTCAGCAGCAACGTGGTCTTCCCTGCCCCATTGGGCCCCAGCAACGACACGATCTGGCCGCTATCGATAGACAAGCTGACTTCGCGAACACAGGGGCGGTCCTTGAAATATCCGGCCGACAAGCTGTTACATTCGAGCATTTTCCTCACAGCCTTTCGACGACACGTGCGGGGTACCGAGGTAAGCGCGCACCACGCGCGGATCGTTGCGAATCTCGTCCGGGGTTCCGTCGGCGATGACCGCGCCGAGATCGAGCACGATGATCCGGTCGCACACCTGAAGAACAAGTTCCATGTCGTGGTCCACCATCATGATGGCCACACCGGTATCGCGGACAGACCGCAACCGCTCTCCCAGCCACAGGCTTTCGCCGGTATCCAACCCGGCGGCGGGCTCATCGAGCAGGGCCAGGGTAGGAGCACCGGCCAGCACCCGCGCGACAGACACAAGTTGCCGCTGCCCCTGGGACAACGTCCCCACCGGTCGCTCGGCCACCGAATCCAATTCGAGCAGGCCGAACAGTGACGCCAACGCGTCGGCATCGGTGCCGCGGCGAGCCGCGGCGGGCCTGTGCCGCGCGGCGCCGCGCCCCACTTCGACGTTCTCGCGCACGGTGAGGTCGTCGTAGAGTTCCACTCCCTGAAACGAGCGTCCGAGCCCGAGCCTGCTGCGGTGATGCGGGCGCATCGAATCCAGCCGGACATCGCCGAGAACCACGTTGCCCTCGGCCTTCGTGAACCCGCTGATCGCGTCGATCAGCGTTGTCTTGCCCGCCCCGTTCGGGCCGATGAGCCCGAGGATCTCACCTTGCCGCACACGGATGGACACGTCGTCGACGGCGACGATGCTGCCGTAATTGACGTTCAGACCTGTTGCCGAGAACAGCAGGTCCCCCAACTGTCCTGCCGGTGCGACCTGCCCCGACACAGGCTTCACGAGATCGGCAGGAGGTACGACCGCCCCGGATGGCTTTCGCATACGGTCGAGAAGTCGATGGAACTGACCCGCGATGCCTTCCGGGTATCGGATCACGATCAGCACCAGCAGTATCCCGCTGATCGTGACGTAGTAAGGACCCAGATGCAGATACTGGGCGCTCAACGTGAATACGATCGCGCCCGGTCCGAGTGCGCCTGCCAGTATTCCGCCCGACACCGACGTGATTCCGGCGACATAAACCACCGCGAACAAACCGATTCCGGCGAATACCGAATATGACTGCGATGTGGCCAGGGTTTCCTGATAAGCCATCAGCGCGCCACCGAGTCCGGCGATGAACGCGCCGATCCCGAACGCGGCGAGCTTGACTCGCGCGACATCGACCCCTGCGGCGGCGGCCGAGCGCTCGTTGGCGCGGACCGCGAGCATCGAGGCCCCCAGACGGCTCCTACGCAACAACGCCACAGCCACAGCCACGACGACCAGCACGGTCAGGCACAGCAGCCCGAAGCCGATCCTCGGATATCCCTGGCCCGCTCCGATCCCGAGATCGAGACCGAACAGGGTCGGCGGCTTTATGTGCGCACCCGTCAGGCCCCCGGTGAACGCGCCGCTCTGAAACCAGAACGCATCCAAGAACACCGCCAAGGTCAGGGTGGCAACCGTGAGCGGCAGCCCGCGGACCCGCAGCGCTGGCAAGCCGAACACGACCCCGACCAGCGCAGCCACCAGCGCCGCCAGGATCGGCGCGAACGGGAACGGCACGCCGAGGTCCTCGCCCAGACGGCTGAGCGTGAATGCGGAGACACCCGCCAGTGTGAGTTGGGCCAGCGACACCTGCCCCGCGAATCCCGTTACCACAACCTGAGACAAAGCGATGACCGCGAGGATGAACGTTACGATGAGCGCCGTCCGATCAGCTCCAGATGTAGCAATCAACGCCACTACGGCGATCACCGCGGCGATCACCGTCGTCGACAAAATCCTCTCAGGACGCGGTGATCGTCCGAGTGATCGCGCCACCACCGCACCACGAGTGGGCAGCGGCTTGCCGCGGAATACCAGGAACGCGAGGATCAGAACCAGCGGCACCACCTCGGACATCCCAGCTCGCGGGAACCAACTGATAGTCGTCTGCAGATGGGTCCCCTCCGCCTGCAGCATCCCGATCAACAAACCACCGCCCACCGCGAGTGTCATCGATCCGAAGTTTCCGATGAAAGCCGCAGCCAGGGCCGGCACGATGAACAATGTGTAGGACAGCGGGACCAACGGAACTATCGGGGCGATCAGAATCCCGCTGATGCCGGCCACCATCGTGCTCAACGCCCAGTTGCCAATAGCAATGGTGTCCGGTGAGAGCCCGGTGAGAATGGCGCCCTTCTCCGACGACGCCGCCGCCCGCGTCGCCAAGCCGAACCGGGTGAACCGGTAAAGCAACGCCAGCAACAACGCGATGCCGATCACCACCCCCGCCAGGATGATCCGGTCCGTCGGCACGTGCGCGCCACCGAACCCGATCGAATGAGCCGGGAAGATCCGTTTCACCGATATCGGATTGGTGCCCACCCGCTGCGCCAACACGTCCTGCACCACCAGCATCACACCGATCGACGCCACCGCCTTGGCCACCGTGGAAGCGTTGCGCAACGGCCGGAAAATCGCCACGTACAGCACTGCTCCGAGCAGAGCGGCGATGGCCAGTGAGATGACGCAGGCGGGCAGGACACCCAGCGGGCCGCCCAGCGAGACACTCTTCGGCAGACCCGGTATGGGCACCAGCAATTCTCCCCGACGTAGGAAGGCGAAATTGTAGGCGACATACAGCGCCACCGCCCCAGTGCTGAAGTTCACGACTCCGGAACTGCGGAACGTCATGACGAGCGCCAAACCCAGCGCGGCGTACACCGCGCCATTACCCAACCCCAACGCGAGAAAAGCTAAATGTTGATCCACGAGCTATTGCACATCCTGTTGAGCGGGAACGGTTATCGGGACTAGCGGACCACTTGGGCGCCCGCCAACTTGCCGTCCTTGACGGTCTCGACGATCACGCCCTGTCCGCAGACCGCCTTCAACATCGGGAACTGCTTGCCGTCGCACGTGAACGTCAATCCGTCGCCCAGCGGAAGCGGCACATTATTCGACGCGCGCATCGCGGCACCGACCGACGCGGCGGTGATATCTCCCTGGATACCCTGAAGACTGCGTGTCAGGCCGAGCAACGTCTGATAACCGGAGAATGCGAAGCCATACATACTGGTTTCCGGCGAGTATTTCTGCAACACCGTACGAAATACCCTTGTGTCCTCATTGTCGGACGTTGCGTCGAAGGTTCCGAAAATTTTCGCGCCTTCGACTTCACTGCTGATGGAAGCCATAACATCCGGCCCCGCACAGGTCTGCACCGCCATTTTATCTGCGGTAGACCCCAAACTGGACAAGGCTTTGAATACCGACGTACACAGCGAACCGTCCCCGACGACGAATACCGCGTCAGGATGCTGAGCAAGCGCAGCGTTCACCTGAGGCGTCGTGTCGGGCGTGCCCAAAGGAATACCCACAACGTCCAACTGGACACCGGCCTGCTGAAATGCCGGCTCCGCCAGGAATTTCACCGTTGCAAGCACTCCGCCCGCATCGATGATGAGCAACGCAACCTTCTTATAGTGCTCGGCCGAATATTTCGCGGCCCCAGCAAACGCGCCCGGTACACCGCCGGTCAGGACGAAGGCGTTGTCCGCCGACATCTCGCTCCGACTCGCTCCTGAAACTGTCACATAGGGAATCCCGGCGTTTGTGATAATCGGCACCAAGGCGTCACCCTGGGAGGTCACCGGTGCCAGAACCGCAACGACACCGTCTGCCACCAGTTGGTTCGCGCAATTGCGAGCCGTCGCCGGATCTTCCTTTTGCGTGCATACCACCAACTGAAGTGGGTGGCCGGAGACACCACCGAGGTTCTGGTTCACATACTGAACCGCCGCCTCGGCAGCCGCCCGCGGCTCGGGCAACTGCCCCATCGGTCCGCCCTCCGGACTGACGTATCCGACCTTGATCGGCGTCCCCGTCGCTTTGTTATCGGACAGCGCTACCGTCGGACCGGACGAACCGGCACTATCCGGGCTGGAATTGCTGCACGCCGTCAACGCAAGACCAGACACCAGTGCGACCAGTCCCAGCCGCAATGCTGCCGACGAGCCCGTCCGCGACGAACGATTATCTACCATTTGTTCCATCTTCTTTCGTATTGCAGAGAATTTTCGAGCGGATCGACGCGCGTGCCCTCCGGCTCCACGTCATCCTTCATATGGACGCTTATTCCCGGAATGAAGGAAGCCGTCGTCATCGATGCGACCCAGGTCGCCGGTCTAAACCAACTCGGAAGTGAATACCTCATGGGTGAGGTCATCGCGGTGCCGGTAGCCGGGAGCCACCGTGCCGCCGCGTAGTTGGATTTCGCATTCGCACCCCGACGGGCCAGCCTTTTCCTCGACGTCGACGACGCGCAGGCTATTTCGGGTCTCATGCATTGCGGGTCTTCATGCATTGAGCTCCTTCACATCATGTGCTCAGCGACCCTGGCCGAAGGCACACGATCCCGTTAAGGACAGACTGGGCACACACCCAAATCCGTTCCTGCAGCGGCTCGAAACCACGACCCAGTAAAACTACACCGTTTTTCTACCACGCAGTGGCCCGCGTCACAAGACCCCCGCTGCTGTGGCCCCGGTGGCGGGCCTTGCAACGAGGGCCACTACCGGGGCGCAGTGGAGACGACAGTCGTGGCGATGGCACGACAGGCTGTGGATCGTCTCGGGCGCAACCTGCGCGGCGATATACGCAGCGCGTTCGCAATCACCGAATCCTGGGTTGCCGGCACCGATCTCATCCAGATCCAGTCGACAGCTGTTCTCGACGGCGACGAATGAGCCGTTGCTCGATGATCGTCGTCGAGCGAAATACGTGGGGGATGAACATCTTTCGCGACATCCCCTCGAGGCACAGTTCCAGCCACCAGATGGTCCAACGGGAGCCACAGCGCGCCGCGCGACGTTGCGACTAGCCGCGGCACGCGCGAGGTTCGCGCATCTGCTCGAGGCCAACGCCTGAGCCGAGGTCAACGCCCGCAGCAGCGACTCCTTCGCCCGCTGCTGCATTGCCCTGACCCGGGTTCCGGGCCTTGCTCAGGGAATTTTCGGGGCACACACTGTGCCGAGGCCGTAAATCCGCTGAAAGTTGTTCGTGATGTAGGCGCGAATTTCTGTGATCAGACCATTTTTCACCGTGAAGAAGTCAGCGTCATGGTCAACGAACGACGTATTGGTCGGCTGGAGGGTCACCCCGGGCAAGATGTTGTACGGCTTGGTCCACGTCCCTCTCTCGGTGAATTCGCACACGACGAGGTTTCCGATGGTGTTGAGGCTGGTCATGTCCCACGTCCAGTCCGGGAAAGCAGCAAAGAATTGCGTCCACGTGTATTCTGTCAGCTGCTTGTTCTGCGGCACCCACAAAGTGGAATCACCGATGCGCTGGAAGTCGTCGGACATGTACGCCAGACAGCCCTGGACATCATGCTTGACGTAGGCATCGTTCCAGGCTCGAACAACCTCCTCTGGACTTAGCTGGCTCGTCGGTGACTTTCTGCCCCGGGGCGGCCCGGCCGCCTCCGCCCGCCCGGGCACCGCCAGCACACCAACCGTCGTGACTGCGCCTAGAGCCGCCATAGCGGAGCGGCGTGAGATGTTTGTACTGGCGCTTCGGTCGGTGGCAGAGTTCGTCTTCACGGGATCCTCCAGATTGCCAGTTCGTGCGAAATTGTGTTCGGGTTTCATTTTTCTGGAGCGTTGCCGGTCGAAAGAAACTCTTCTATTTTTGAAACAAATCTAAATTTTCTATCGAGTTCATTTGTTACGTAAGCGCGAATCTCTGTAATGAGCCCATCTTTAACTTCGAAACAATCGCAGTCATAGTCGGTATAGGATTCTCCCGTCGGGGCCAGAACCAGACCTGGCAGCACTGGATACGGGTCGGTAAAAGTACCGTTCTCAGTAAACTCACACACCACCCGATCACCCGAGGCTGTCAAAGTTGTCATATCCCAGTGCCAGTCAGGAAATGCTTTGAAGAAATCAATCATGATCTGCCCCCAGTCCTTCTTGTTGATCGGCGTCCAGTGAGAACTGTCGCCCAATCGAATGAAGTCTTCGGACATAAGAGCCAATGTGGCTTCGAGATCCTTCCTGGAGTAAGCATCATTCCATGCCCTGACAACTTCTTCAGCCGTCATATTTTCGGCCATTTTTGAACTCCCATTTTTAGTGATCGCCCATGCATACATGCAGTCAACTCACTTGCCTTTGAAAACCGGCGCTCGCTTTTCCATCATGGCGACGACAGCTTCCATGCAATCTTCAGTCTGGCCCAACGCTGTTCCAACGCGAGCCTCGAATTGAAGCTGCGCTTCAAAACCCGGGTCTATCGCCTGATAGACCAAACGCTTGATGTTTTCCACCGAAACCGGGGGCATGCTCGCCAGCTTGTCAGCCAATTCCATCGCCGATTTCATCAAGCCTTCCGGAGACGTCACTTCTTTTACCAATCCACACTCCTTCGCCCATTGAGCGTCCCTTTTCTCTCCAGTACTCAGAAATTCGAGAGCGACAGACAGCGAGGTGACCCGCGGCAGGGTGTAACTAATCCCCATTTCAGCGGCCAAACCAAAATTGACGAACTGGGGTGTAAAAGATGCCCTTTCCGATGCAATGCGATAATCACAGAGACTGATCAAAGCCACCGCTATGCCAGAAGTAAAACCATTGATGGCGGCGATCGTAGGCTTCGGACAGTTATGCAGAGAAGAGGGAAGTACCTGATACGGGCCAAAGGGTTTATGGAAATTGAATCGCCCCGCCGATTTACCCATATCCGCTTGAATCTCGCTTATATATGCGGTGTCACTACCCGCACAGAAGGACTTTCCAGCGCCAGTAATAATGATCGCCCTGGTGTCTTCGTCCTTGCTGAGCTCATCCATACATTGACCGAACTCTTGCAAGGCCACGCCATCGAACGCGTTATGCTTCTCGGGCCTGCTCAATGTCAACGTGGCGACATGATTGACCTTGTCTACTGATATTCTTTCGTTCACCGTAAACTCAGCTCCTAAAAATCTCGTCGGCAACAACGCAAAATAAATGAGATATACTGCAAGACACCAGTCGCCACAGTCACAGTACCGCGACTACTCTGCCGATCACCTTTCGATCAACGAGGTCGGTCAGCGCATCAGGAATATCGTCAAATGATATTTCTTGTTTTCTCGGCCGGATCTTACCTTCAGCGTAGAGTTTAAGTAACTCCTCATGCGTGCGATCCAAGAACTCTTTATCATACAATGCAGCAAGAACACCCACTACTGAGCAGTTTTTGAAGACAACAGCCCCGGTGGCTGCATTCTTCCAACTTCCGCTCGAGTAGCCGATGGCCAACAGCCTCCCTTCATTGGCAATGCACTTGAACGACCGGATGAACACATCACCACCTACGGGGTCGAATATCACGTTCGCACCACGCCCCTCCGTAGCCTTATTGACTATTTCCGCAAAATCCTCCCCGCCGATATCGATCGCCAAAGAAGCCCCCAGATCGAGACATGCCTTGACTCTTTCTGGTCCCGTAGCGGTAGCGATAACCTTGGCCCCGAGTGCACGGCCCACCTGTATGGCAGCCGATCCAACGCCACCCGCCCCACCATGAACAAGTAGCGTTTCACCTCGCAATAATTGCCCTCGTCTGGCCAAAGCAATATATGCCGTTTGAAACGGGATCAGGAAAGCGGCCGCATCCTCATCGGGCATGCCATCCGGTATAGGATACGTCGCACTGATCGGGGCGAGGGCCTGCTCGGCAAACCCTCCATTCCCCTGGATAAAAGAAGTTGTGGCGATCACACGAGAACCAACAGCAAGATCAACTCCTGCGCCGGTAGCATTGACAATGCCGACCACCTCCTGACCAGGGGTAAACGGAATTCCCGGGTTGAAAGCGTAGGTTCCTCGACACATAAAAACGTCCGGCAAAGCTAAAGCCGCAGCTTTTACTAGAATACGTACCTCGCCGGGGCCCGGTTCCGGAACAGCTTTCTCACCGAGCTCCATTACCTTTTTCGGCTCGCCATGTTCGATAACCTGCCATGCTTTCATACATCTCTCCTCTATATCGTTCCGATATCGACACGCCGCCAACGGAGGACCGGCTGCCTCTACACCGCTGCGAGCAATTGCTTGCTGTCCATAGCGTGGGCCATCGGTATTCGCTTATCAGCTGTGTTCATGATGGTTTGGCGCGGGATGCGCCGACCATGGCCACAGCGACCACCGCAGGTTGAGTGCCGCGATTGTGCCAGCGGTGTCGAGTACCGTTCTGGATGTTCACGTCGCCGGCGCGCAACGTCGTCTCGATTCCGTCGTCGAGTTCGAGGACAATCTCCCCCGACAACACAATCTCCATATCGACGGTTTCGGTGGTGTGCATCCCGGGGCTGTCGAAGTCGTTGGTTTCCAGCACACCGGGCAACTTGTCCTGAAGCTCACGCAAACCGGCGTCGATGTCGACGCCGTCGAGGTTTCCGTGGCCTTCACCGGGCGGCAAGGTCAGAAGGAAGAATCGGTAGCCGCCCAACTGCGGGAAGAACGTCGTGCTGGGGCCGATCGCGCCCGAATCGGGAAACGTGGACGGTGCGTCAGCTCGCCACAATTGGTGGTAGACAGTGCTGGTCATCGCGACAGAGATCGGTTCGACCAGTCGATCCTCAACGAAAACCGCCTTACCCTGCGTGTCGTGGCCGGTCACGACACGTCGGACGGACTCAGGCCTCCTCGTTGCTGATGCAGGGCTGTCCGATGGGATTGGGTCTACTGTGAAGTTATTGCGAATGGCCAGGCGATGAATCTTCTCGCTGGCATTGCGGGGTAGGGGCGTGTCCGTCAGCCTGATGTATTTGGGTACCTTGAACCCGGGGAGTGCGTTTCGCATGTGGCGGCGCAGTTCGTCCTCGGTCGGTGCGAAGCCCGGTTGGGGGTGGCACACCATCGCTAGTTCCTCGCCCATGGCGTCGTCGGGGACGCCGAACACGGCGACCTCCTTGACCCCGGTGTGGCGGTAAGCAACGTTCTCGATCTCGACCGGGGCGATGTTCTCCCCGCCGCGGATGACGATTTCTTTGATTCGTCCGGTGATGTGCAGGAAGCCGTCGTCATCGATGCGACCCAGGTCGCCGGTGCGAAGCCAGCCGTCGGAGGTGAAGGCATCGTGCGTGAGGTCATCACGGTGCCAGTAGCCGGGGGTCACTATGACGCCGCGTAGTTGGATTTCGCCTTCGTGTCCGGGCGGGAGAACCTCCTCCTCGACGTCGACGACGCGCAGGTCGATGATCGGGGAGACGATACCGGCAGCGGTTGGTTTCAGATCGAAAACCGGACCGCTCATGGTCGCGCACACCGACGTGGTTTCGGTCATGCCGTAGCCCGACGACCGATTCGCTATGCCGAGTTTGTCGCTGATCAGGTCCGGAAGATCGGCGGGGGTCGCGGCCCCAGCAGCAGCGACTCGCGCTATCGAGGACACATCGTGGTCGGCAAGCCGCGGATGGGTCAGCAGATCTTTGAGAATCGCGGGCACGGTCGACATCATCGTGATCTTCTCGGCTTCGATCACTTGCATCGCCGTTTCGGCGTCCCATTTGCGCAACAGGACAATCTTATGTCCGACCGCGCAGGGCAGCAGAAAGCCGCCGAAGAGTCCGGTCGCGTGGAACAGCGGCACTGTGACCAGGTGGGCCTCGACACTCGCTTCTGCGCGCAGCTCGACAGGGCCGCCGAATTCGACGCCCAGGAAGCCAACCAGCATCATGTGCATCAGCGACTGCCCGACCGCGATGTGCCGGTACAGGACTCCCTTGGGGTGACCTGTGCTGCCGGAGGTGTAGAGCAACAGCGCCGTGTCGTGCGTGGCCTGTGGTGCCTTGACGTAATCGCGCCCTCGACCCGCGGCCACGGCATCGCGGATGGTTCGCACGTCCAAGTGCGGCACCGACTCGAGTCCGGTTTCGTCTCCGTCGACGTCGCTGAACAGCACCGGAATGCCCCGTTCGGACAGTACGTCGACACCCAACCTGGTACGCGGCAAGTCGGCCGCAAGTATTGCCGGATCCGAGTCACGCAGGGTGAACTGCAACTCTTCGGCCGAACCCCAACTGTTGATCAGCACCGCGACGGCGCCGACGTGAACGCTGGCCGCAAAGGTGATGATCCAGTCCGAACAGTTGCGCATCGCGATAGCTATCCGGTCCCCCGGCTGCACCCCCATGTCGTGCTGCAACGTGGCCGCCAGCGCATCGACATCGGCAAAGAACTGGTCGAAGGTCCACCGCCGGTCGGCGAACACCAGAAAATCCGCGCCGCCATGCCCGCGACCGAACTGCAGGATGTCCAGCAAAGTGGGTGCCGCGTTGGTGAACACGCGCTGAGTCACGCCAGCCACGTCGCGCTCGTTTACTTCGAACATCTGACCAGGGCCAGTGAGACGGCGGACAGTCGCATGGACGACCTCGGGAGTTAGATCCCTGGACACGCCGGGGCTTGCCGAGTCCGACACGATCGCACCAGTTGTCTTCATGTATTTGAACTCCTTCGTAGCATGCGCTCAGCGAGCCTGGTCGAAGGCACACGATCCCGTCGTGGGCAGGCTGAGGCGCAGCCCAAACATCCGTTCCCGCAGGGCAGGAAACCGCCACACGGTAAAACTACACTGTTTTTCTACCATGCAGTGGCCCTCGTCACAAGACCCGTGACCAACTGCTGGCGCCCCCGGCGGTCGTTGCGTGCCTCTACCGCCGGTTCTCGCCGAGCCTGCGCGATGTGCATACTCATGGCCAAACCGGCTCCGAAGTGGTCCCTACCAGCCAACACCTGCGGGTATCGCGCATTACCTGCCCCTCGGCAGGGTGGGTCCAGGCAGAACGGTCTGGCTAGGTCGCGAGCCGATCCGGAACAGGAGGCGATAAAGGACGGCTCTCGCCGCAGCAACCGTCCGGGAGGCTTTGCCCGCCGGTTGGAGTGAAGTGCGGTGGCGAACTCCGGGCATCACAGGTCCTTACCGACTCGGCCCGGGCTGATGTGATCGATCGGCAGCGAAGGCTCGGTGGCTCGGTGGGCGAAGACAGATGTCTATCCGCCGTCTCCACAGCACTCCCAGCGCGGCGAGGTCGGCGGCACCGCCGGATATTGGCGACGGTCAGCAGGATCATGAAGAACCCGAACTCTCCCGGCCGAACGGTGCGTACGTGGAGGCGTGCCGGTGGACGCCTCCACCGGCACGCCCAGCCGCCGAGGACTGCTGGGCTAAACCTGCCTGCTCCACACCGTCAACGGATCACCCGCGGTCGGTATGGTCCGCGAGGCCAAGACCGGCATGCTGTCTCCTGGACAGATCGACGTCGTCGTGGACCGGATGTCACCGCTGACGGCGGCGGACGCGGACGCGGCACGGCTGTTGCAGCTGCACCACCATCTTGGAGTGGTCGTTGCGGTAGGTATCCGAGGGCTGCGCCAGCTCGAATTCCCAGTCCCGCAACAGAATCGAGAAGATCGCCTTCAACTGCATGAGCGCGAACGGCGCCCCGACGCACCGATGGCGCCCCGCCCCGAAGGGGATCCAGGTCCAACGGTTGACGATGTCTTCCTGCCGTGGGTCGAGGTACCGGCTCGGATCGAAAGAGTCTGGTTCGGGGAAGTCTTCGGGAATGCGGTTGGAGATCGCGGGAGTGGACGCGACCATGTCACCGCGAGCGATGCGGTGACCGCATACCTCGAATTCGTCCTGCGCCACCCGCATCAGGATGATCAGCGGCGGATGCAGGCGCAGCGTCTCCTTCAGCGTCGCTTCGAGATTCGGAATCTGGCGCAGTGCGTTGTGACTGACCTCGGACCCGTCCGCGTACAACTCGTCGAGTTCGGAAACCACCGTCGCCAGGATTTCCGGATGCCGTAGCAGCTCGATGATCGTCCATGCGGCGGTCCCGGACGTGGTGTGGTGTCCCGCGAACATCATCGAGATGAACATGCCGGTGATCTCGCTGGCCGAGAAGCGCGGCGCGCCCTCGTCGTCTTTCACCGAGATCAGAATGTCGAGTAGGTCCCGGTCGTCCTTGTCGGTCGACGGATTCGCCTCGCGCCCATCCATGATGCTCTGGACGAGTTCGACCAGTTTGACGCGAGCCTCGTCGCGCTTGCGGAAACTCTCGATCGGCGCATAGGGATCCACGTATGCCAGTGCATCGGTGCCCTGTTCGAGTTCGTGATACAAATGCGCGAACCGCGCGTCGAGCTGGTCCCGGAACTTCTTGCCGATCAGGCAGGACGAGGACGTGTAAATGGTCAACTCCGCGAAAAACTCCAGCAGGTCGATCTCACCCTCGTCACCCCAAACGGCAAGCATCCGGTCCACCTCAGCGGCGATGGTCGCGGCATGTCCCTTCATGTGATCCGCGCGCAACGCCTGGTTGTGCAGCATCTCCTTGCGCCGTTCAGGACTCGCGTCGAATACCACGCCCTCGCCGAAGATCGGCTTCATAAACGGGTAGGCCGACCCTTGATCCAGCTCGTCGTCGCTCGCGCGGAAGAAGAACTCGTTGGCTTCGGATCCGGAAAGCAGAATGACCTCGTTGCCGGCGAGTTCGAACGACCCGACGTCACCGCATTCACTTCGGACACGTCGCATGAGCGCGATCGGATCGGTACGGAACTCCTCCAGGTGCCCGTGATCGCCTGCTCCCCCGGACACTCGCTGAGGCTTGACCAGCGTCATTGGAAAACCCTTCTCGAACCCTGTCCACTAGTATGGACACATGTCTGGACATGTACTATGAATACTTGTCCGGGACAAGGTTGGGATGATGAAATGCGTTGGGATGATGAGAGACGGTGACGCCGCTGTGAATCAGCGCGATGCGCTGGTACCTCGTTGAACCACGGTCAGCGGCAGCGGAATGCCGCGGTCGGTGAATTGGAATTCCGCACCCGTACTGAAGCGAGTGATCGCGACTTCGTCCGCTTCCGGAAACGACTCCGCTCCCAGTAGGAAGCCAACGGCAAGCTCGTCGGCGGTATTGGTGACGACGTACGGGATATATCGCGGGTTAACCCCTCGGGCCATGGCGGCGAGCGGAGCGAGTGCGTCCGTATCGACCAGCGCAGGCCACACCCCATCACGACTCGCGCCACTGTTTCGGGGAATACGGATGCGCACGCCGACTTCGCTGTGATCGATGCAGATTCCGGTGTACGGCAAGGGGTTCCATGCGGGATGCAGACTCAGCACCTGGGCCAGCGCCGCGTCGTCATCACCCAACCCGAGCGCATCGCGAATGCGGGTTGCGGTCAGGCCGGCGATTCCCGTGAACTGCTTGCGCGCGATATCCACCGCTGCGTCGTCGTCCGCACGTTCCCTGACCGCAATGAGAAAGCCAAGAGCCAGGAGGTGGTGTTGCAGACATACTTCGTCGGCCATTCGGATCAGCGCTGATTTGGAGAAATCCGCGAAGCGCAGGTCGCTCAACAACGGACCGCTGTAGTCGGCTCGACCGGCATCACCGCGATCGATCGACTCGAGCTCGATCGTCGCCGCACACGACGCCGCTATCAGGTCGAAGTTCGATGGGACCGCCGGCGGGATGTGCCGGGAGTCGATCACCACCGTCCACGCGCATACCGGATGTCGATCCGCGGGCACCCGCGGCGGACGGTGAATCGGACGGACCTGGGCATAGGGATTGGTGGCCAGCGCCGTCGCGTCGAAGGTCGGATCCTCGATGTCGTGGCACATCGACTTCACATACGCCTCGCCCATGGGTTCGACGTCCGCCAGCGCGCCACAATGGTCCAGCCAGAACTCACCATGGTCGTGGTCATCGACGCGGAACCGGAAGTCCATGAACTGAGGTGGTGCGCCGATATCGAGCTGCAGCCCTTTGAATATCGTCTCCACACTGTCACCGGTGAACCCGAGCGCACGCTGCATACGACGGGTGTAGACGGGGCTGGCGAGTTGCCACTCCTCGATCGCCACTTCGGTCATGCCCGTACGCCCGAACGCCGCGATGGTGTGCGCCATCCCGGAGCGGTCGATCAAATGCCCACTCAGCAGCAACTCGGGCAGCAGCATCGCCAGCTCGTCGCGCTCGAGGGCGGTGTACGCGCTGTCCGATTGCGTTCGGAAACTCACCCTAGCGGCTCGATCGGAATCAGCCACAGCAGTGGTCCTTTCATGGAGATTCGAGCTTTCATCGTTTAATGTGAGTGCCTGCGTCGGGCAGTAGCGCACGGCGTTATCGACGCCCTCGCGCGCGTCGGGACCCGGGTGGGAATCGAGGATCTCGACCTTGCCGCGCTTGGGAACGGTGAACACCTCGGGCGCTTCCGCCTGGCAGACCGCGTGTCCCTGACACAGGTCGAGATCAGCGTGAATCTTCATGCGCCACTCCGGGATTCGGCGAGCTTCTGCGGCACGCCCGGCTGCACTTCGACAAGTACCAGATGGCTGCCGCGCAGTGCGGTCACCACGGAGGTGATCGCCGCGGCCATCTCTAATCGCTCGCACTGATCGACCCGGCGCGCTCCCAACGCAACCGGAAATCCCTGTTCCGCAAGCATTTCTGCGGTGGCCGAGCCGATGCCCGACGAAGCCCCCGCGATCAGTGCGGGTCGGCGGCCGGGGTGTGGTTCGAAACGTGGCATATCAGGAAACCTCCACTCGGATGAGTAGGTTGAGAGACAGAGTTCTGGACAACTGTCTGGACAGTATCATCGACACCGGTCCGTCACAACGGTCAAATCTGATGAACCTTCGATGCGACAGGCGGGTTCGTCGACCGATGGTCATGGACGGGCCGCAGCCACCATCTGCTCTGTACGTGTGAACTTCACCCGCGGGCGATTGTTCTCGGCACCATTGGCGCGTTCAGCGGCATCGATCAGTCCCCACCCCTGGCGATCCACCAGATTCGGGCAACGCCCACCCAACAATGCCGTCAGATCCGCGCGGCCCTGCACGGGCGTACCCAGCCGACCCAAACTGAAGTCGTCGACAAGCGCGTCCACCGTCTCTTCCGCGTCGCGACGGTTCGTGCCGATGACTCCACGCGGGCCGCGCTTGATCCAACCGACGGCGTACACCCCTGGTAACACTCCGGCAGCATCGACCACTCGACCGTTCTCGTTCGGAATGATCCCGGCCCTGGGGTCGAATGGAACGTCTGGCATGGCCGCACCGCGGTAGCCGACCGCGCGCAATACGAGCGATGTGGCGATGTCCTCGGATTTGGTGGTGGGAACTGCCTCCGCCACACCGCCGGACTCGCGAATCTCGTTGAGGGTCAATCGCACCGACTCGACGCGATCTCGGCCGAGCAGAGCCTGCGGCGAAGCGAGGAATCTGAAGACGATCCGGTTGGCGTCTGCGATCACCGGCCGCTGTGCATACTCCTGCGCCAGGGTCAGCTTCAGCCGTGTCGCCGGATCGGTGATCGGATCCGCCAGTGCGGCGGCGACGCTCTCATCAAGATCGGACGGATCGATGATCACCTCGGTACCGGGCAGGCGGCCGAGGGCGAGGAATTCCGGTCCGGTGAAGGCACCCTGCCGCAATCCGCGCCGCCCGACCAGGACCACTTCACGAATATTGCTCTCGCGCAGCACCTTCAGGGCATGGTCGGCGATATCGGTGCGTCCCAGTTCCTGCGGGTCGGCCGTCAGCACCCGAGCGATGTCCAAGGCGACATTTCCATTGCCGATGACAACCGCGCGTTCCCCGGACAGATCGAACTGCCGGTCTGCGTAGTCGGGATGCCCGTTGTACCAAGCGACGAACTCCGTCGCGGAGAAGCTGCCCGGCAGATCCTCGCCAGGAATCTCGAGTCGGCGATCACCGGACGCGCCCACCGCGTAGATGACCGCATGGCAGTGGTCGAGTAACTCGGCGTGCGAAATATCATGGCCCACTTCGACATTCAGATGGAAACGCACCGCGTCGCGCTTGAAAGCCCCCGCGAACATCGATGTGACGCCGCGGGTTTCGGGATGGTCGGGGGCGACTCCATAGCGGGCCAGACCCCACGGTGCGGGTAGCCGGTCGAACATCTCAACCTCGACGTTGCCGCGCGCGATCAGTTGTTCCGCCGCATAGCACGCCGATGGACCGGTGCCGATGATCGCAACTCGCAGCGGGCTCGAATCACGTGGCAGCCGAGTGGGGTTCAGTGCATCGTTGATCCCCGGATCCAAGGGGTGATGACGGAAGTAGGCAGCGTTGATCTCGGCATAGCGCTCGTAGCCCGCCGGCAGTTCGTCCTCGGCGTGAATGGCCTGCACCGGGCACGCCTCGACGCACGCACCACAGTCGATGCAGGTGTCGGGGTCGATATGCAGCATCTCGGCGGCCGCGAACTCCGGGTCACCGGGCCGCGGGCGTATGCAATCGACCGGGCATTCGGACACGCAGCTGGCATCGTTGCAGCAGCGCTGAGTTATTACGTAGGCCATGAGGATCGTCCTGGTGAAAGCGAAGAGGTGGAAAGGATTCCGAAGGTCAGTGCGAGCCGAGGCGGCGGTTGTAGTCCGCCCGGGCGGTGCGATCGATTTCGTCCGTGAAGGTGTGGTCCATACCCAGCCGACGCGCGAAGTATTCGCCGATCGGGCGCGGCGTCAGCTTGTTGAAAGCGGCCAGTACCCCGGCCAGCCGGGTAACCGACACACGGCTGCGCGGCCGGGCGATCAACCTGGCAATCGCGGCCGCGACATCCTCTGGTTGGGCGACTATCCCCGACGGTGCATGCATGCCGGAGATGAGCTCGGTGTTGGTGAAGGTTGGCAGCACCGCTGAGAAGTGCACGCCGGTCCCCCGGTGTTCGAGGCGCATCGCCTCGGTGAATCCGAGTACCGCCTGCGAACAGGTTGATCTCGAGAATGCGACGGGTGATCGCGTCGGTTTCCTCCGCGAACCGGCCGAGGGGCATGATTCCCGCATTGTTGATAAGCACGTCGACCGGGCCGAGCTCCTGCTGGATGGCGCCGAGGAAAGCGCGAAACGAGTCCGGGTCGGTCACATCCAGAGGCAACGCGGCAGCGAGGCCCAGGTCCGCGCCCGTCTGCACGACCATCGCCGCGTCGATATCCCCAATGGCGACGACAGCGCCCGCCTCCGACAAACCCGCAGCGATCGCTCGGCCGATGCCCCGAGCACCTCCGGTGACAACAACCACCTTGCCCGCGAGGGCGTACTGCACTGCTCGCGAGTATCTGCGTCGATGAGCGAGATTTCTATCGGACATGTGTCCGGATACTATTCCGGACAATGGTCTTTATCAACACTGCCCGCCCGGACTGAAAGGAACCCCGAGCAATGTCCGACAGTGACACTCGCCCCGACAACACCCGAAAGAGCCTGGTGATCGGCGCAACCGGCTTCCTGGGCTCACACGTGGTTCGCGAACTCGTGGCGCGCGGCGAACAGGTTCGCGTCCTGGTCCGGCCGAGCAGCAACACCCGCCCGCTCGACGGCCTCGCAATCGAATCGGCGGTCGGCGAACTGACCGACACGTCCGCTGTCGAGTCAGCGGTTCATGGATGCAGCATCGTCTACTACTGCGCGGTCGACACCAGAGCTTGGCTCACCGACCCAGCGCCGCTGTACGCGACCAATGTCGACACCTTGCGCGTGGTCCTGGATGTCGCGATCCGCCACCCGCTCGATGCGTTCGTGTTCACCAGCACCATGTCGACGATCGGGCGCCACGGAGCGCGACCGGCCGACGAGGATGACGAATTCGATTGGGCGACAGAGGCAGGACACTACGTGCGGACCCGCGTAGCCGCAGAAGAACTCGTACTCGGGTACGCCCGCGACCATGGACTGCCCGCCATGGCCATGTGCGTCGCCAACACCTACGGCGCCGACGACTGGCAGCCCACTCCGCACGGCGCCTTCGTGGCAGGCGCCGCTCTCGGTCGACTACCGTTCACCGTCTCCGGCGTCCGCGCCGAATCCGTGGGAATTACCGATGCCGCGCACGCGCTGATCCTGGCCGCCGAGCGTGGACGACCCGGGCAGCGCTACATCGTCGCCGAACGCAGCATCGACCTCGGTGAAATAATTCGGATCGCGGCCACCACCACAGGCCGACCGACACCCCGGCTCGTATTGCCACGGCAGGTATTGAGCATGATCGGCACCTTCGGCACGATTGCCGCTCGCCTTACGGGCCGATCGGTCAGGCTCACCAAAACCACCGTGCGCCTGATGCACTGGATGCCCGAGATGAGCCACGCCAAGGCAGAGCGCGAACTGGGCTGGCAACCGCGCCCGGTGACCGAAGCCATCCGCGACGGTGCCCGCTTCTGGGTCGATCGCACAACGCGACACCACCGGAATCTCACCGAGCACTAGACTGGACATATGTCTGGACCGTGTTCCAAACGCATGGTAGCTTCACCGCACCTCCGAAAGGAACGCGATGAGGATCCGTGCCGACATGGTCAACACCCAACTGCGGATTCCGGGTCTGCTGATACGTTGCCTGGCCGCCGATAGCAGTGTGCAACGGCTGCGCCTCGCCGGTCGATTGATATCCACGGCGTTGCGGCTGACCGAGCTGAAACAGCCACAAGGCATGCGGGTCAACGAGTTTCACGTCGATCGTGACGACGGAACGCGGTTACGCGTCATGGCCTACAGCCCGCTCGCGCCGGGCGCTCCCACTGCTGGACTGAACCGTTCCGCGACGAAACGGTCGCCTATGCCGAAGCCCTCCGATCTGCGGGTGTCCCAGTCGAATTCGAGATCTATCCGGGCTGTTGGCACGGCTTCGACCGTTTGGTCCCGACCGCGGACATCAGTCAGCGCGCGATCCGTTCGCGAGAGCGCTGGCTCCGATATGCCCTGCGGAATTACTTCGCTCCCCAACCCGGAGCGAGCCTCGATCGTGCCTGAGCGCGTTGCCGTTCGCCCGATCACGACGAAAGGAATTCACTGAGTGGAAACACTGGACAGTCCAGCCGAACCCGACGCGTATCAGTGGACGCGGATCGGGGTCGTTCGGGAAACCGAATCCGACGAACGACGTGTTGCATTGGTGCCGCAGATAATTCCCGCTCTGCGCGCGCAGGGCGTGGAGGTGATCGTCGAGACAGGCGCGGGTCTGGGCGCGCTCATTCCCGATGACCTTTACACCGCAGCCGGGGCGACCATCGGCGATCCCTGGGGTGCCGATGTGATCGTCAAGGTGGCCGCGCCGAGCGACTCCGAGATCGCCAGACTGGCCGACGGGCAGACACTGATCGGGTTTCTTGCACCGCGTAATGCCGACAATAAGATCGGCGCTTTGAAGGCCGCCGGGGTGCAGGCCTTCGCGGTGGAAGCGATTCCGCGTATCTCCCGCGCGCAGGTCATGGACGCTTTGTCCTCGCAGGCCAACGTCGCCGGATACAAGGCAGTGCTGCTCGCCGCCTCGGAATCGACGCGGTACTTCCCCATGCTGACCACCGCCGCGGGCACCGTGAAGCCCGCGACCGTGCTGGTCCTGGGCGTGGGCGTGGCCGGTTTGCAAGCGTTGGCCACGGCAAAGCGATTGGGAGGCCGCACAACGGGCTACGACGTGCGGCCCGAGGTCTCCGATCAGGTGCGCTCGGTCGGTGCGCAGTGGCTCGATCTGGGTATCGACGCCGCCGGTGAGGGCGGGTACGCCCGCGAACTCACCGACGAGGAGAAGGCCGCGCAGCAGCGGGCTTTGGAGGATGCGATCAAGGGGTTCGACGTGGTCATCACCACCGCGCTGGTGCCGGGTCGTCCCGCACCGCGTCTGGTCACCGCGGCCGCCGTCGAGGGCATGAAGCCCGGCAGCGTCATCGTGGACCTCGCGGGTGAGACCGGCGGCAACTGCGAGCTCACCGAGCCCGGCAAAACCGTTGTGCGCCACGGGGTCACCATCTGCTCGCCACTGAACCTGCCGGCGACCATGCCCGAGCACGCCTCGGAGCTGTACTCCAAGAACATCTTCGCGCTGCTGGAACTGATGCTGAAGGACGGTGCCCTGGCACCCGATTTCACCGATCAGGTGCTCGCGGATTCCTGCGTCACGCGTGAGCGCGGCGAATCGATCGGATCGAGCGTGAAAGCCTGATGTACACAGAACTCCTCGCGAATATCGCGATCCTGGTGCTGTCCGGATTCGTGGGCTTCGCCGTCATCTCCAAGGTGCCCAACACCCTGCACACCCCACTCATGTCCGGCACCAATGCCATTCACGGCATTGTCGTGCTCGGCGCGCTTGTGGTGTTCGGCAAAGTCGAGCATCCGTCGGTGCTCATGCAGATCATTCTGTTCGTCGCTGTCGTGTTCGGAACCCTGAACGTCATCGGCGGTTTCGTCGTGACCGACCGCATGCTCGGCATGTTCAAGACCAAGAAGGCCGCTGCGCCGGAGAAGGCGGGTAAGTAGCCATGGACAATCTGGTCAATATTCTCTACATCGTCGCCTTCTCGCTCTTTATCTACGGCCTGATGGGGCTGACCAGCCCGAAGACGGCGGTGCGAGGTAACTGGATCGCCGCCGTCGGTATGGTGATCGCCGTCTTGGCAACCCTGATTTCAATTCGCGGCACCGGCAATTGGATCGTCATCATCGCAGGCCTGATCGTCGGCGTCGCGCTTGGCGTGCCTCCCGCACGGTTCACCAAGATGACCGCCATGCCACAGCTCGTCGCCGCGTTCAACGGCGTCGGCGGCGGTACCGTGGCGCTCATCGCTTGGGCCGAATTTCTTGATACTGAGGGATTTTCGCAAACTGCCCACGAGCCGCGAGCACATATCGTGTTGGGCTCCTTGTTCGCGGCGATCGTCGGCTCGGTGTCGTTTTGGGGTTCGGTCATCGCCTTCGGCAAACTGCAGGAGATTCTGCCCGGTCGCCCGATCAGCATCGGCAAGTTTCAGCAGTTGTTGAATCTGCTGCTGCTGGCATGCGCGGTCGGATTTGCTACTGAAATCGTTGTTGGAGCCGCCAATGACGGTGTGCCGCAGTACTGGATGATCGGTGTGCTCGTGTTCGCGGGCGTTCTGGGGCTCATGGTCGTGCTGCCCATCGGTGGCGCGGACATGCCGGTCGTCATCTCCCTGCTCAACGCGCTCACCGGTTTGTCCGCTGCCGCAGCGGGTCTGGCGCTGAACAACACCGCCATGATCGTGGCCGGCATGATCGTCGGCGCGTCCGGCACCATCCTGACCAACCTCATGGCCAAGGCCATGAACCGGTCCATCCCGGCCATCGTCGCCGGTGGATTCGGTGGCGGCGGAACCGCTCCCGGCGCTTCCGGCGACGGCGAGCAGAAGCAGGCCAAGGCCACTTCGGCCGCCGATGCCGCGATCCAGATGGCCTACGCCAACCAGGTCATCGTGGTCCCCGGCTACGGCATGGCCGTGGCCCAGGCTCAGCACGCGGTCAAGGAAATGGCGGACCTGCTCGAGGCCAAGGGCGTCGAGGTCAAGTACGCGATCCACCCCGTCGCCGGTCGTATGCCCGGGCACATGAACGTGCTGCTGGCCGAGGCCGAGGTCTCCTACGACGCCATGAAGGAAATGGACGACATCAACGGTGAATTCAGCCGCACCGATGTCGCCCTGGTCATCGGCGCGAACGATGTCACCAACCCGGCCGCCCGCGAGGACGCTTCGTCCCCGATCTACGGCATGCCGGTGCTCAACGTCGACCAGGCCAAGTCGGTCATCGTGCTCAAGCGCTCGATGAACTCCGGCTTCGCCGGCATCGACAACCCGCTGTTCTACGCCGACACCACCTCCATGCTGTTCGGTGATGCCAAGAAGTCCGTGAGCTCGGTCACCGAAGAACTCAAGGCGCTCTGATCCCTTTCATGCCGAACGGCGCGGTCTCAATCGAGGCCGCGCCATTCTGCGATGGGCGCACTTATCCAGCACTGTTGCCGTTATCACCGTAACTTTCCGGGGTCACACCGTTGTGCCCGGACCAGCACCTGGAATACTATTCGGACACATGTACAGTCCATTGTCTAATTCGGATGGTTCCGCTGCCGTCGATGCCGACCGAGCCGATTCGCTCGGGCGGCTACTCGACTCGGCACTCGGGGTTGCGGCACGGTTCTCGTGCGGTACACGATCGACCGAACAGGTCGTGAAGCGAATCTTGAAGCGCCGCTGATGATCACCGAGCGCATACATCGAAAGGATCCATCATGAAGACTCGACTGGCCTGTCCCTGCGGTGAATACATCCGCGGCACCGACGAAGACGACCTCGTCGAAAAGACTCGCGCCCACCTCGCGGCCGCACACCCAGATCACAACTACAGCCGCGATGAGATCCTCTTCATCGCTTACTGAACACAGAGCCGTACCCGCCACCGTGGTGCTGACCCGAGAGCAAGCACTGGTGTTGCTCACCGACAGCATGTCCACGCGCCGTCGACGCGCCGCGAAACGACTTCGCGCACTGGCTGATTCCACCACAGCAAATGAAATCCGCACGGCGCTCGTGCACGAAATGCAACATCGCTGGAGCTGGGAGACGCAGTACCACCTGATCATGGCTCTCGGCGCAACAGGCTCGAGCAGAGACATAGAGGTATTGCGGGGACCTGGCGCTGTGTCCCCGCAGTGCCACGGCGATCAACGTTGCCCTCGGTGACGCATTGGTCCGGCTCGGGCAAACGACGAAAAACGATCCACAACCCGCACTGTGGTGCTTGGATCAGCAGGTCGAACGCCTCGACGAAGGTGCGTTGCGGGCGATCGCGGTCCTCCGATTGCGGCTGCCCGACCACGCAATCGACCGAATCCTCGATTACGTCGAGGAGCACTTTCACCGCCGCAATCTGGCATATTGGTCGGCCGTCTGCGCTGCGGGCTGGACCGGACCTCGCGTGCGGGAATTCCTCACCCGATGCGCCCAGGACAGCCGCCTGATCGTTGTCGAGGCCGCCTTGGACGCGGGTAGGGGTTACTACGCGAACCTGCTGAAGGCCACATAGCGAATCGATCAGTGTCCGCGAGCAATCCACTCGGGCAGATGCGGAGCCTCGGCGCCGATGGTCGTTCCGTCACCGTGACCGGTGTACACATCGGTGTGCTCGGGCAGCGTGAGTAGCCGGTCACCAATCGACCCGATGATGGTCGGAAAATCCGAATAGGATCGGCCGGTCGCGCCCGGTCCGCCGGAGAAGAGAGTGTCGCCCGAGAACAACGCGGTCACCTCGGGCAGTCGCAGGCAAACCGAACCAGGCGAATGGCCGGGCGTATGAATGACCTGAAGTTCCGTTCCCGCCACCGGGATTCGCTGTTCGTCGAGAAGCGACCAGTACTTCTCATCCGAGTGGGTCAGCTGCCAGAGCGGCTCATCCGCGGGGTGCAGCAGTATCGGGGCATAGAGATCTCTGCCCAGTCGCGGGGCGACATTGATGTGATCGTTGTGGCCATGGGTGCACACGACCGCGATCACATTGCGCGCCCCGACGGCCGCGGTGATCGTCGCGGGATCGTGGGCGGCGTCGATGATCAACACTTCGTCATCATCACCGACGACCCAGACATTGTTCTCGACTTCCCATGTGCCACCGTCGAGTGCGAATACTCCGGAAGTGATGACGCGCTCGATGCGCAGCGCACCGCTCACAGTACGACCACCGAACGCAGCACCTCACCGGCGTGCATGGTGCGGAAAGCCGCTTCGACCTGGTCGAGCTTGATGCGTTCGCTGACGAACTTGTCCAAGGGCAGTCGCCCCTGCTGATATAGGTCGACCAGCATCGGGAAGTCGCGTTCGGGGAGGCAATCGCCATACCAGGAGGACTTCAAAGCGCCGCCACGAGAGAAGAAGTCCAGCAGTGGCATCTCCAGGCGCATCTCCGGTGTCGGGACACCCACCAGGACCACGGTGCCGGCCAAATCGCGAGCGTAGAAGGCTTGTTTCCAGGTTTCCGGGCGACCAACGGCGTCTATGACGACATCCACACCGAAGCCCTCGGTGAGGTCCTGAATCGCGGTGATCGGATCCGAATCCGTGGCATCGATGGTGTGGGTGGCGCCGAGTTCCGCCGCCCAGCGGAGCTTCCGTGAATCACGGTCCACCGCAATGATTTTGGTCGCTCCAGCCAGGCGAGCCCCGACAATGGCAGCGTCGCCGACACCACCGCAGCCGATCACCGCCACCGAATCACCACGCCCGACCCCTCCGGTGTTGACCGCCGCGCCCAACCCGGCCATGACGCCGCAGCCCAGCAGCCCCACGACGGCGGGATCGGCCGTGGGATCGACCTTGGTGCACTGACCCGCGTGCACGAGTGTCTTTTGCACGAAAGCACCGATACCCAGGGCAGGTGTCAGCTCCGTCCCGTCGGTCAGCGTCATTTTCTGGGCGGCGTTGAAGGTGTCGAAGCAGTACTGCGGACGACCTTTCCTGCAGGCTCGGCAACGACCGCACACCGCACGCCAGTTCAGAATTACGAAGTCACCCGGAACGACGGAATCGACTCCGGGACCGACACTCTCGACCGTGCCCGCCGCCTCATGTCCGAGCAGAAACGGGAACTGATCGTTGATCCCGCCCTCGCGGTAGGTGAGGTCGGTGTGGCACACCCCGCAGGCAGCGATCGCGACAACGACCTCACCGGGTCCCGGATCGGGAATAATGATGTCGACCAGTTCTACGGGCGCCCCGGCCGATCTTGCGATGACTGCGCGTACCTGTTGCGGCATATGTGTTCTGTCCTCCGTTGATTGAATTACGACCTGACCACCGAACGCTGGTCGCGCGGGGCGAGTACACGCCGTGTCCGACGTCATGACGAACTATGTTGTCGGCGATCAGCTCCGCAGCGAGAATCAAGTCTTTCTTGTTCCACGCAACGAGGTTGTACGCCTCGACGACTTCGCGAGCGGACCGGGTTGGCGGTGCGGTCATCGAGTTCCTTTCCTCAGCGTTGCAAACCGAACTGGCCCGCGGCATGGGCGACGTCCAGGTATTCCCATACATGGGTGATCAGCTCGCCATCGGACAAGATCCACAGGCTGTACTCGTTCTCGTACGGTCTGCCCGCCGCGAACAGAGCCGCGGCGTTCATCGTCAAACGCGCCGCTCCCGCGTTGCCCTCGACCAGGACCTGGTGGACCGAGATCCGCACGTCCATGTACAACGTCCCGAAGATGATCTCCAGGGCAGTACGGATGGAATCCCGGCCGACGGTCGGACTGCCGAGGATCCCGACGGTAGGGGTGATCCACCACTCCGCCTGCGGCGCAAGCAATTCCACCATCCGGTCCGGGTTGCCGAAGCTCGAGGTGAAACGACCGAGCAGTTCGCGTGTGTCCACAACGCTCCTACGGTCAAGCTTCGGCACCTGGGCTTGAATGATGACGCGGTTAAGGTAACATAGTTTTCCAAAGCGCGACAGCGTCGGCAGAATGCCACGCCCAGCAGGACGTTGTCCGACGTCGCTCAGCCGGCCGCGGAGTCCCACAATCGCAACGACCGAGCCGAATCGGCGGGTGCGCGAACGCGTGGCGCTCGGCCACCTGTTCGACGAAGTCCCCTCCGCCCTCCTTTTTCGCGGCATCCACAATGGCCCCAGCCTGTTCGGTGAGAGCCGCCCGCAGTCCCTCGACTGCGCGGGGAGTGAACCCTTTCGAGATGATCCACCGAATCTTGGTGTGCTTGGGCGGATCCATGTTCACCAATAGCGCGCCGGTCGCCTCGATCTGCCCGGGGGTGACCTCACCTGGAAACCGAATGATCGCACCCTTGCGCTGCGAAGAGAAGACCTCTGGCTTCCGCGAAACCTCTTTGATGTCTTCATGTTTGGTCACCACCCAGTAGCCGCCGTCTCGAAAGCCCCCGGACTGGGCATCGGTCTGCGGATTCCACGAGACCGGGGCCGTGCGACGAAGCTGAGCAAATTACTCGACGGGGTTGCGGGCTTCCCACAACGCTGGATCGGCGAAATCGAATCCCGGGGTAGCGAGAACGCAGACACTGCAGCCTCCTGATTGGGTCGATGTCATCGTGGTCATGATCGACTGCACCAGCTCCACCAGTCTGGCACCACCAGCAGAAATGGATCGAGCCGAGTGCTCCAGCCAGGACGGCGGGGGCACTCGGCTCGTTGACTCTCGTTCTGAGGCAGGGCGACTCAGCCCAACAACCGCCGGACACAGGCCTCCAGCAGGTCGGCGACTTCGCTGTAGGAAATATGCCCCATGCCGCCGTGTAGCAGTGCGCCGGCGTAGAGGAGCTCGAGGATGCTGAGCGTCTCGGTCTCTTCGGAACCGAGTGCGCGACTGAGCCTGCCGCGGATCTCGGCGCCGATTCGGACCCTCAGGTGCTTGACATCCGGATCGTCACCCAGGAGCGCGTTGCTGACCGCGCCGGCCAGGGCGGGCTCGTCGGCGATCAGCATCGATACCTGGCGCAGGACGGCGCCGACGCGGGCAACTTGGTCCAGGCCCTCCATGTCGGGGAGCGGTGCGACCACCAATCGCCGCCAATACACTTCGGCGATGAGGTGTTCCTTGGAGGAGAAATAGGTGTATGCGGTGGCCGTACCGACCCCCGCGGCGGCGGCAACGAGCCGCACCGTGGTGCCTGAGTATCCTTCTCGGGAAAGCACTTCGACCGCTGCGGCGGTCAGGCGATCAACGGTGTCGGCCTGCTTCTCGGTCAGCCGTCGCCGTGTGGCTTCGGTCCCCGGTGACACTATTTCGGACATATGTCTAGACATTACTACCGACTACTGTCTTGAACCATTAGCACACGCGGATTCATCGCTTGCCAACCGAATCGCCCCGTGATGACCATGACGTGGGGTCGTTCCCGCTCCACCAGGCCCCACGCTCGCACCGGGTCGAACTTCGACTCGAGAACCACCGAATTGCCCGACCACGACGCGATGAACGTGGGCATGAACGCCGCGGCATTGATCAACGGCGGCAACACCAGCCATGTCAATGGATCGTTCTGGGCCCCGACGCGCGACTGGTGGTACGGCGAGGAATTCACCCGTGTAAAAGTCGATTCCACCGCCGAGCACCCGCCACATCTCGACGGTCTCGATGCTGTTGTGCATTTGGAAACCGATGTGCGTCCCCGCACCCACGCCGAGCGAGCCGAAGTAATCGGCGAGCTGGTTTGCCCGCCTCTCGAGCTCGATATAGGAAACACGGCGGCCGCCACTGATCAGAGCAATACGATCGGGCATCGCGTCTACGGCGTGCTCGAACAGGTCAGCAAAGTTGTTTGCCACGGGATTATTCTCTCGATGGGTCTCGTCGGAACCGGGTCACCACAGCGGTACTGGACCTTGGCCGATCCGGTACCAGCCGGGCAACGGCGCACTCGAGGTCGCGCGCTGGATGCGCTTCTGCATGCCATCGGACAACGCGTTGTTGGTGATCATCTCCATGAACAGCGCGCCCACGTTCCCGAAGTCGAAGAAGTCGCGCTGCCACGACCATTGGAAATCACCGGCGTAGCGAAACCAGCTGCCCCCGATGCCTTCCGGCGAGTAGTTGCTGCCGTCGGCACGGGTCGCATCACTGATCTGCTTCCACAATCCGATGACGTCACCGCTGCGTTCATCGATGACGAAGTGCTGGTAGGTATAGACCCACCCTTCGAGACCCTCCATCTCGGTACCGAGCGCGTAATCACGGATCTCATCACGGCCGACGGCCATGAATTCCTGCTTGGGCCCGTAGTTCCAGCCGTAGGTGGCATCGGTGGTGTAGAAGTCGACCAGCGGCTTCCAATCGCCTTTGGCTTCGCAGTCCTTATTGGCCTGCACCCAGCGTTGCACCATCTCGTCGAGTTCAGCGCGATCGAATTCAGCCATGGCAGTGGTCCTTTCGTGGAGGCAAAGAATTGTATTGGTGGGAATGGAGCGGTTCAGCTGTCGCCGTCAGTGAGTGTGAGCGCCTGCGTGGGGCAATAGCGCACGGCATTCTCGACACCGGCGCGTGCGTCGGTCCCGGGGGTGGGGTCGAGGATCTCGACCTTGCCGCGCTTGGGAACCGTGAACACCTCGGGCGCTTCCGCCTGGCAGACCGCGTGCCCCTGACACAGGTCCAGGTCAGCATGAATCTTCATGCGCCACTCCCGGATTCGGCCACTTTCTTCGGTACGCCCGGTTGCACCTCGACCAGGACGAGATGGCTGCCCGGAGGTGTCGAAACAACCGAAGAAACGGCAGCGGCCATATCCCTCGGCCGCAACATGTACGGATGCCGGGCGAACCCCCAGGCAATCCAGTCCTCGATAAGCGGTCCCACAACCTCGGCGGGCGCGGTGAGGCCCATACCGGTCTTCGTCGCACCGGGTCGAACCAGACTGACCCGAACGCCGGTGCCCTCGAGCTCCATTCGCATCTGGTTGGCCATGGCCTCGAGTCCGGTCTTGGCCGCACTGTAGGCGCCCGCGCGTGGACGCGGTGCATCGGCGCAGTCAGAGCTGATCAGCACGAAATCCCCGCGGCCCCGCGTGATCATGTCCGGGATGACGCGTCGTACCAGCCGGTGCGCGCCGATCAGGTGCACATCGACCTGCTTGGCGAACTGCTCGCTGCTCATCTCGTGAATCAATCCGAATTCGAGATCGCCGGCTCCGGAGACTACGATCTCGGCGGGACCCAGTGCCCGCTCGGCGGCGAACACGAACTCATCGACCGAAGCGGTGTCGGTGACGTCGAGATAGTGCGCGAAAGCCGCACCGCCAGCGGCCGTGATCTTTTCGGCCAGCCGTTCACATTCCTCGACGCGGCGGGCGCCCAGCGCTACCGGATATCCCTGCTCGGCAAGCATCTCCGCAGTAGCCGAGCCGATCCCGGAGGACGCTCCCGCGATCAGGACCGGTCGTCGCACCGGATGCGGTTCGAAACGTGGCATGTTCAGGAAACCTCAACTCGGATGGGCAGTTTGGCGAAGCCGCGCACATTGGTCGAGTGGACCCGTTCGATACCGGCCTCGATGAGTTCGTAATGTGGCACCCGCGAGACGAATTCGCGCAAGGCGATGGTGGTCTCGAGGCGGGCCAGGTGCGCGCCGAGACAGAAGTGCACGCCCGCACCGAAACTGGCGAGATTGCCTTTGTCCGCGCGATCGATGCGGAAGCTGTCGGCGTCGTCGAAGACCTCCGAGTCCCGATTGGCGGAGCCGATGAGCAACAGCACCTTTGCTCCCATGGGGATGGTGCTGCCGTACATCTCGAAATCCGTGGCCGCGCTGCGGGCGACGAGTTGACTGGAGGTGTCGTAACGCAACGTTTCCTCGACCCAGTCCGGAACCAGGCTGGGATCGGCGACAACCTTCGCGTACTCATCCGGATTACGTGCGGCCCAGTACAGCGCATTGCCCAAAAGCTTTGTGGTGGTCTCGTTTCCGGCCACGACCATCAGGAACATGAACCCGATGATTTCCTCGTCCGAGAGGCGGTCACCGTCGATCTCCGCATCCAGCAACGCCGAAGTGAGATCGTCGCTGGGGCGGGCCCGACGCTCTGCGACCATCTCGCCGTAGTAGGTGAACAGCCGGACGGCCGCGTCCATCGCGGGCATCGGCACATCGAGGACGCCCTCCTCTCGATGTACGACCAGGTCGGCGAGCCTGCGGATTTCAGCGCGATCCGATTCGGGCACACCCATGAGCTCGGAAATGACGTCCATGGGCAGTTTGCCGGCGAAATCCTCGATCCAGTCGAAAGATTCACGCTCGAGCGCGGGTTCGAGATGCTCGAGCGTCAGCGCATGGATGCGGTTGTCCATCTCGGTCACACGCTTGGGCGTGAAGCCCTTGTAGACCAGACGACGCATCCGCACATGCCGCGGATCGTCCATCGCGAGAAAGGACATCGTCCGATACGCGTGCGGCCCCCAAGCAGCCGGATCCAGTGACACCCCGTTCGCGCTGGAGAGCCGCACGGTATCGCGGAAGCCCGCCATGACGTCGGCGTGCCGTGACAGCGCCCAGAAGTCGAGCTCCGGGTTGTGATACAGCGGAGTCTCGGCGCGCAAACGCGCATAAGTCGGGTACGGGTCGTCATGGAACCGGTAGTCGTACGGATCGAACGTGAACGGCTCCAGTGAGGCCGAAGTCATCACGCATACCTCGATTTCGATCGTGCATTCCTCCGGGCCGAGCCGGGACACCGACCCAAAGAGACACATAGCTGGACATCTGTCTGGACAGTATCATCGACATCAGTCCGACACAACGGCGAACTCGACTACAGAGCTGCGAACAGATCCGGGCACAGCAAAGAAACTGCTTGCACACAGGCGACTTCACGAACCCGTTCTTGCGCTCGGTGACATATCCGAACTATATTCCGAACACCTGTCCAGACATCATACTATCGGAGTCCATGTATGAACGATCTTGTCCCCGCAGAAGGCACTCCCCTGCTGATCGGCGGCAAGCTGGTCCCCGGTGGATCGGGTGTGTTCGCGACGATCAATCCCGCCACCGAGGAGGTACTCGGCCACGCCGCCAATGCCTCCGCCGATGACATGGACGCCGCCATCAATGCCGCGCGGACGGCCTTCGACACCACCGAGTGGTCCCGCGATCACGCTTTTCGCGCCCATTGCGTGCGCCAGTTGCGCGGCGCCATGCAGAACCGCATCGACGAACTGCGCGAGATCACCGTCGGGGAGGTCGGCGCACCGGTCATGCTCACCAGCGGACCGCAATTAGAAGGTCCCATCGCCGATCTGTCCTTCGCTGCGGATTTGTCCGAAAACTACAGCTGGAAAACAGATCTCGGCGATGCCGAGCAAATGGGCATCAACAGTCGGCGCACCGTTCGCAGGGAAGCCGTCGGCGTCGTCGGAGCGATCACGCCGTGGAATTTTCCGCACCAGATCAACCTGGCAAAACTCGGCCCGGCACTGGCCGCCGGCAACACCGTCGTTCTCAAACCCGCACCGGATACGCCCTGGTGCGCCGCAGTGCTCGGCTCGTTGATCGTCGAACACACCGACATTCCCGCCGGCGTGATCAACATCGTCACCTCCGACAACCACGCTCTCGGCGCCCAGCTCGTGGAAGATCCTCGAGTCGATATGGTCACGTTCACCGGATCCACCCGGACCGGTCGATCGGTCATGGCCGGTGCGGCTCCGATGATCAAACGCACGTTCCTCGAGCTCGGGGGCAAGTCCGCCGCGATCGTGCTCGACGATGCGGACATTGCCGCGGCCGCGAGTTACACCGCGTTCTCCGTTGCGATCCACGCCGGGCAGGGCTGTGCGCTCACCACCCGGCTGCTGGTGCCGCGTTCCGCCTATGACGATGCGGTCGCAGCAGCAGCGGCGGCGATGTCAGGAATCCGGGCCGGGGATCCGACGAAACCTGGAACCATTTGCGGGCCTTTGATATCCGCCGCGCAGCGCGATCGGGTCGAACGCTATCTCGATATCGCTCGCTCCGAGGGCGGGCGCATCGTGACCGGAGGCGGACGACCCGCCAGCCGCGACCGTGGCTACTTCATCGAACCGACCGTGATCGCCGATCTCGGCAATACCTCGACGGTGGCCCAAGAGGAGATCTTCGGTCCCGTTCTGGTCGTGATCGCGCACGACGGCGATGCCGACGCGGTCCGCATGGCCAACGAATCCCCTTACGGCCTATCAGGTTCGGTCTGGGGCAAGGACCCTGACCGTATCGAGAAGGTGGTATCGGGCGTCCGCACCGGAACCCTCAGCGTCAACGGCGGGCTCTGGTACCACGCCGACGCGCCGTTCGGCGGCTACAAGCAATCCGGAATCGGCCGCGAAATGGGCGTGGCCGGGTTCGAGGAATACCTCGAAACCAAGCTCGTCGCCACTCCCGCCTGATCCCCAATCCTCTTCCAGCACAAGGAGCTGAACACCATGGCACGTTTCAATGGGCGCACCGCAATCGTCACCGGCGCCGCGCAGGGCATCGGAGCCGTCTACGCCAAGGCACTCGCTGCCGAGGGCGCGAAGGTGGTCGTCGCCGACCTCAACGCCGAGCGTGGTGAGGACGTGGCCAAGCAGATCGTCGCCGACGGAGGCACCGCCCTCTACCGGCGCGTCGATGTCTCCAATCCCGAATCTGCCAGCGAGCTGGCCGAATTCACCGTTGCCGAATTCGGTGGCATCAACCACCTGGTCAACAATGCCGCCATCTACGGCGATATGAAGCTCGACCTGCTGCTGACGGTCCCATGGGACTACTACAAGAAGTTCATGGGTGTGAACCTCGACGGCGCACTGAATGTCACTCGCGCGGTGTGGCAGCACATGGTCACCGCCAGCGGCGGTTCGATCGTCAATCAATCCTCCACCGCCGCATGGCTTTACTCCGGGTTCTACGGTCTGGCCAAGGTCGGCATCAACGGCCTCACCCAGCAGTTGGCCACCGAGCTCGGTGGATCCAATATCCGGGTCAACGCCATCGCGCCCGGCCCGATCGACACCGAGGCCACCCAGACCGTCACCCCCGGGAAGATGGTCAAGGAGATGGTCTCTCGTATCCCGATCAAGCGCATGGGCACTCCCGAGGATCTGGTTGGCGCCTGCCTTTATCTGCTCTCCGATGACGCCGGGTGGGTTACGGGCCAGATTCTGAACGTCGACGGCGGACAGATCATCCGGTGATGGGCGATTCCGAATACGACGTCCCGGTCGGGTTCATCGGACTCGGCAATATGGGCGCGCCCATGGCCCAGCGGCTGCTGCAATGGCCCGGTGGCCTGACCGTGTGCGACGTACGGCCCGAGGCGACACTGCCGTTCACCGACGCCGGTGCGAGCTCCGCGGCCAACCCCGCGGAGCTCGCCGCCACCGCACGGGTGATTTGTGTGACCGTCATCGATGATGCCCAGGTGTGTGATGTGGTGACCGGCCCCAACGGTCTGCTGCGCACCGCTGCGCCGGGAACCGTGATCGCGGTGCACTCGACCATCAGCGACGTCACTGCGGAAAAGCTCGCGGCGGCGTGCGCGGACCACGAGGTGGAATTCGTAGATGCGCCCGTCAGCGGCGGCGCACCGGCAGCCAATCGCGGCACACTCGCCGTTATGGTCGGCGGCACGGACGCTGCGGTGCAACGCATCCGGGCACCATTCCGGTGTTTCTCGGATCTGATCGTGCATGCCGGAGTGGTGGGCTCGGGAACGCGAATGAAGCTGGCTCGCAACCTGCTTCACTTCGTTTCCTTCACCGCCGCAACGGAGGCGCAACGACTCGCCGAGCACGCGGGCCTCGATATCAGTGCCCTCGGCAAGGTGGTTCGGCATTCCGATTCCATCACCGGCGGGGCGGGGGCCATCATGCTGCGCAACACCACGGCCCCCGTCGCACCCGACGACTTCTGGTTTCTCATCCTCGGCCACGTCCGCGATCTGGGCGAGAAGGACCTCGCACTCGCACTCGAACTGGGCGAACGGCTCGACACCGACCTACCGCTCGCGCGGCTGGCGCTCAGCCATCTGGCGGCCGGTCTCGGCGTCGCCGAGCTTCCACTGGAGAAGGAGACATCATGACCTCCGACACGAATACCCACTCCCCCAGCGAAAGTCGGCAACGCGGACTTGCCAGGATGAGCGAGGTTTACGGCTGGGAGTTCGCGGACGGCCCCGGCGAGCACTTCGCTCTCACCGCCGATCATCTGTTCGGCGACATCTGGTCACGTGCGGTGCTGACCGACCGGGACCGGCGACTGCTGCTGCTCGGAGCCCTCACCGCTACAGGCCTTTTCGACGTCGCCGAGATTCAGGTGGGCGCCGCACTACGGAACAACGAGCTCACCGAGGAACAGCTTCGCGAGATAGCGATCTTTCTGTGCCACTACGTCGGCTGGCCGGCGGGCACCAAGCTGGATTCCGCGATCGGTACCGTGTTGTCGCAAGAACGGCGTAAGAAGTCGTGAAAGACGAACAACCGCAGCATATCTCCGAGATCGCGGAATGGAGTGCCACCGCCGACATGCGGGGATTCACAGCGGGATTCCCGCTCGGCGGGCTACGCACCGATCTCGACGGACGTGTGCTCACCGAGACAGGCGATTCGATTCCCGGCCTCTACGCCGCAGGTCGGTGCACAGCGGGAATCTGCACCGGCGGCTATGTCAGCGGCGCCTCACTCGGCGACGGCAGCTTCTACGGGCGGCGTGCGGGTATGGCCGCCGCGCGCGACTGACCAGGACAGAAAGAGGCTATTCACCATGCGATCCGGCGTCGTACTTTTCACCAGCGACCGTGGCATCACGCCAGCTGCCGCCGCAGCGGCAGCCGAAGAACGCGGTTTCTCGTCGTTCTTCGTCCCCGAGCACACCCACATCCCCATCAAACGCGAAGCAGCACATCCCTCCACCGGAGACGCCACGCTGCCCGATGACCGCTACACCCGCACACTGGACCCTTGGGTGTCGCTGGCCATGGCGGCGGCGGTAACCGAACGGATCGAACTGTCCACCGCGGTAGCACTGCCGGTGGAGCACGACCCGATCACCCTGGCCAAAACTCTGGCCAGTCTCGACCATCTGTCCGGTGGGCGCGTCACCCTCGGTGCCGGCTTCGGTTGGAACACAGACGAACTCACCGATCACGGCGTTCCACCGAACAAACGGAGGACCGTGCTGCGCGAGTACATCGAGGCGATGCGCCAATTGTGGACCGAGGAAGAAGCCAGCTATCAGGGCGACTACGTCTCGTTCGGTCCCAGCTGGGCCTGGCCTAAACCGGTCCAGTCACATATCCCGGTGCTGATCGGCGCGGCCGGGACCGAGAAGACCTTCCAGTGGATCGCCCGGACCGGCGACGGCTGGATCACCACACCCACCGAGACCGATATCTCGGCCCGAATCGCGTTGCTGCACAAGACCTGGACCGAGGCCGGGCGCACGGGTCGACCACGCGTCGTCGCACTGGCCTTCAAGGCCGACCGCGACACGCTCTCCCGCTGGGCCGAAGACGGTGTCACCGACGTTCTCTATGGCCTGCCCGACCGATCCGCTGACGACGTGCTCCGGTACCTCGACCGGCTGGCCGGAAAAGTAGCCGAGATGACGCCGACCGACTGATCGAATGCATGTCCGACACAAAAGCTTTGGGCGGTGTCACCGTCACTCCCGGAGACCGTGATCGGCGGGCCGGTATTGCGCGATGCCGCGTCCGCCGTCACGTGTGCACGAAACCAGAGGAGATCGAAAGTGACCGAACAGCAAGCATTGTCCGGACGAGGCGCTGTCGTAGTCGGCGGGGGCAGCGGTATCGGGCTCGCAGTTGCCGAGCTACTTGCCGAACACGGCGCAGGCGTTGTGATCAACTCGCGAAACGAGGCAGCGGTACAGCGGGCGGTGGAGACAATCCGCGGCGCCGGCGGTAGTGCGCAGGGAGTTGCGGGATCCGCGGCCGATGAGGTCGTCGCCGGACGGCTCATAGCGGCGTGTACATCTGCTTACGACAACGTCGACATACTCGTCAATTGCGCCGGGATCGCCGAACCTGTCGGCTCGTCGATTCTCGATGTGAGCACCGATGATTGGCAGACAATGATCGATTCACATCTGACCACGGTCTTCAATACCTGCCGGGCCGCTGCGCCGCTCATGGTGGCTCGCGGGTCCGGCTCGATCATCAATACTGGATTCGTTCGCCTACCTCGGCGATTACGGCGGCACCGGCTACCCCGCAGGAAAAGGCGCGGTCATCAGCTTGACGCTCGCGATGGCTGCCGAAATGCGGCAATCGGGAGTACGAGTCAATGCCGTCTGCCCAGGAGCCAGGACACGACTGTCGACCGGTCCCGACTACGAGACTCACATCCGCGATCTGCACCGCCGCGGCCTACTCGACGAACTGACCATGCAGGGATCGCTCGATGCGCCGCCTCCCGAGTATGCGGCGCCGCTGTACCTGTACCTCGCCTCCGACACCGCCCACCAGATCACCGGTGAAATCTTCATCGCCGCAGGCGGATTCGTCGGCTCTTTCCCTCGACCAGCGCTGGTTCCGATCGGATATCGCGATCACCATCGGGAACTTCCGTGGTCGGTTGCCGAACTGCATTCACTAATGGAGAAGCACCAACACGGGTGACCGTCCGCGAGGGACCTGTCCGTCAGCCGAGCAGCCGCCGGGCGCAGACCTGCAACAAATCAGCGACCTGGTCATAGGAAAGGTGCCCGATGCCGCCTTGCAGCAGTGCACCGGAGTACAGCAGCTGAAGTATGTCGAGGCTTTCCCGATCCTCCGAAGCGAGTGCATCAGCAAGCCGATTACGAATCTCGGTACCTATCCGCACGCGCAGATGCTTCACGTCCGGATCGTCACCGAGCAACGCGCTGCTGACCGCGCTTGCCAGCGCGGGCTCCCCCGCGACCAGCATCGATACCTGCCGCAGCACGGCGTCCACCCGCGCCAGTCTGTCCAGGCCCTCCATGTCGGGAACCGGCATCGCCACCAGGCGTCGCCAGCACACCTCGGAGATCAGGTGCTCTTTGGAGGAAAAGTAGGTGTACGCGGTGGCTGTACCGACACCCGCGGCGGTGGCGACTAGACGGAGGGTTGTTCCCGAATATCCTTCGCGGTCAAGCACTTCCACGGCCGCGGCAGTCAAGCGATCGACAGTGTCGGCCTGCTTGCCGGTCAAGCGCCGTCGGGTGGCTTCGAATCCGGTGGACATGCGTATGGACGCTACGACAGTCTGGATTCCAAAACCAATCTGTCCAGCTGGTAGCGCGTGTGACGCAGAGAAAGTCAGCCGATCACGAAGCCCTTCCGCAGTGCGAGTCGGTTGATTTTCTCACTCACGTTGCGGGGCAACGGAATTTCGGAAACCAGAATGTATCTGGGGACCTTGTGGGCAGGCCACGTCAGCCGCAAGTGGTCTCGTAGTTCTTTCTCGGTCAGGGTCGTCCCGGGATTGGGGTGACAAACCAGGGCCAGTTCTTCGCCCATCAGGTCGTCGGGCACATCGAACGCGGCGGCTTCCTTGACGCCGGGATTGCGGTAAGCGACGTTCTCGATTTCCACTGGTGCGATGTTCTCACCACCGCGGATGACGATTTCCTTGCTTCGGCCGGTGATGTGCAGGAATCCATCGGCGTCGAGGTGACCGATATCGCCGGTGCGCAGCCAGCCGTCCTCGGTGAAGGCCTCTCGGTTCAGGTCCGCACGTCGCCAGTAACCGGGAGTGACGGTGACTCCACGTAATTGGATTTCCCCGTCCAGGCCTTGGGGCAGGTCACGGCGGGGTCTCGACGGCCTCACCGTCCGGGCCGCAGCAGCCGTCGCGGGAATCAAGCTGTCCATTGCGCTGCGCCTCTTCGGCAGCGACCGCCTCCTGGTCTCGGAGATCTTGTGGCGACGGCTCACCGCACGACCGAGCCCGCTACCGACGAAGAGCACTCAACCCTGCCGACGCAGAGTCTCCCGTAAAGCCGCCACGGAAATGCCGCGAGTTCGAGCCCGAACCGCCCCCACGGTCCAGGAAAGAGTCCACGCCGCCTTGGGATCGCGACCCGACACCACTGCCGCGGAAACGCTCGAGGCCATCTACATGGGCGCGTTGCTCAACGCCGGACTGGGATACACCGAGGTTTCACGCCGAGCGCGCTCAACCGAACACTTCGTGAATCGAATCCTGCGGGGCCAACTGGATCAGACCTGCAATCTGCCGGGCCTGGGCGGCGATCGCGGCGCTGGCCTACTGCATTCACGTGTTACCCGACAACAGGACCTGGCCACGCCGGATGGACTGACGAAGCCGTTCCGCGCACCGGCCACACGAACAGTTGTCGCAAACAGTTAGCGGTAGTAATGTCCAGACACATGTCCACCATAGGTGTCTGGACAGAGTTCAGGAAGGGTATCCAATGAGACTGGTTACGATCAGGGCCGCCCGATGCGCGTAGCCCTGCTGTCCTATCGCAGCAAGACTCACTGTGGCGGACAGGGTGTTTATGTCCGGTATCTGAGTCAGGGACTGGCAGACCTCGGCCACACGGTCGAAGTGTTCTCCGGTCAGCCCTACCCCGAACTGCTCGATCCTCGGGTGCTGCTCACGGAGGTGCCCAGCCTGGACCTGTATCGGGATGACAACCCATTCCGCACCCCCCATCCGCGGGAAATCCGCGACCGGATCGACCTACTCGAACTCGCCACCATGTGGACGGCAGGATTTCCGGAGCCGCACACCTTCAGCTTGCGTGTAGCCAAGCTGCTCGCCGCACGCACAAGCGATTTCGACGTTGTGCACGACAATCAGTGTCTCGGCTACGGGCTGCTCGACATCGCGCAGCGCCTGCCGCTGGTGGCGACCATCCACCACCCGATCATCCGGGACCGCCAGGTGGACTTGGCCGCGGCTCCATGGCGGCGAAAGCCGTTCGTACGCCGTTGGTACGGCTTCCTCGACATGCAACAGCGGGTAGCACGCCAGATTCCGCATCTGATCACGGTGTCGTCGTCCTCGGCCGAGGACATCGTCGCCGACTTCGATGTCGCACGATCGCAACTCGATACCGTGCCGCTGGGCGTCGACACCGAACTGTTCCGACCGCGTCAAGAGCCTCGGATACCCGGTCGAATCGTTGCGGTGGCCAGCGCGGACAAACCCCTCAAGGGCATCGGTCATCTACTCAAAGCCGTTGCCCAGCTGCGACATACACGCGAGGTCCACCTACAGCTGGTTGCGAAACTGGAAACGAACGGGCCCACCGAGAAACTCATCGCCGAACTCGGGCTGACCGACATCGTCACCGCCACCAGTGGTTTGAGCGACGATCAACTCGCCGAGTTGCTCGCTTCCGCGGAGATCGCATGTATTCCATCCATGTACGAGGGGTTTTCGCTACCCGCCGTCGAGGCCATGGCAAGCGGCACTCCGCTGGTCGCGAGTCACGCCGGAGCCCTGCCGGAGGTCGTCGGGAATTGCGGCGAATTCGTCGCACCCGGCGACGTGGACGCGATGACCCGCGTCCTCGGTGATCTGCTCGACCACCCGGTTCGCCGGCATCGTTTGGGCGCGCTGAGCCGCCACCGCGCGCTCGAGACATTCGCCTGGTCCGCCGTCGCAGCACGGACCGTTGCCGTCTACGAGCAAGCCATCGACCGCTATGAAGGCCGCACTGCGGCTGCCCTTTCCGCTGCACAGGAGGCGACATGCTGACCGTTGACTTCGATCGACTGGGAGTCGCGCCGGGAACCCGTGTCATCGATGTCGGGTGCGGGGCCGGGCGCCACAGCTTCGAGGCGTACCGGCGCGGCGCCGATATCGTGGCTTTCGATCAGAGCGTCACCGATCTCGCCGATGTCGATGTCATGTTCCAGGCCATGGCGGCGGCGGGCGAGGCGCCCGACTACGCCAAGGCCGAAACCGTGCGCGGCGACGCGCTCGAACTCCCCTACGGCGACGGCGAATTCGACATTGTCATCGCCTCGGAGATCCTCGAACATGTCCCCCAGGACACCCGGGCCATCGCCGAACTGGTACGGATACTCAAACCTGGTGGCCGCCTGGCGATTACGGTCCCCCGCTGGCTGCCTGAGCGGCTGTGTTGGGCTCTGTCCGACAGCTATCACGCCAATGAAGGCGGTCACGTGCGGATTTATCGCGCCAACCAGCTCCGCGACAAGGTAACCGACCTCGGCCTGCGCTACCTGCACCATGAGTTCGCCCACGCCCTGCACTCCCCGTACTGGTGGTTGAAATGTGCCGTCGGCGTCGACAAGGACACCCATCCCGCCGTCACCACCTATCACAGGATGCTCGTGTGGGACATGATGTCGGCTCCTACGGTTACCCGGGCTGCCGAGCGGCTGCTCAACCCGATCATCGGCAAGAGCGTCGCCCTGTATTTCATCAAACCGGTGGTCGCCCGTGCCGCTCGTTGAACTGCCCGCTGTGCCCGGCGTATTGACTGCCGCCGATATCGAACTCAGTGGCGAATCCATCGCCGCCGCGCAGGAACCCGACGGTGCGATCCCGTGGTTCACCGGCGGGCACACGGACCCTTGGGATCACGTCGAATCGGCGATGGCTCTCACTGTCGCCGGGCTGTGGGACCAGGCCCGCGCCGCGTATCTCTGGTCGGCGAAAACGCAGCGCGGCAACGGATCCTGGCCCGCGCAGTATCGAAGGGGAGTAGTCGAGAATTTCGACGCCGATACGAATTTCTGCGCGTACATCGCCGTCGGCGTATTGCATTTTCTGACCGTCACCGATGATCGGGACTTCGCCGTAGAACTGTGGCCCACAGTGCGGGCCGCGATCGACTTTGTGCTCACGCTGCAGCAGGATCGCGGCGAGATCCACTGGGCTGCGGGTGAATCCGGCAGTTCAGGCGATGCGCTACTCACCGGCTGCGCCAGCATTCACCACAGCCTGCGGTGCGCGATCGCTCTTGCCGAGGTCGTTGGCGATCCCCATCCGCACTGGCAGTCTGCCGCAGCGCGTCTCGGCCGGGCTCTGCGAGATCACCCGCAGGCATTTCTCGATAAGAGCCGCTACTCCATGGATTGGTACTACCCCATCCTGGGCGGCGCTCTGCGCGGCGCCGCCGCGCACGACCGTATCGAACGGCACTGGGATACGTTCGTCGTCGCAGATCTGGGCATTCGCTGCGTGTCGGACGCGCCCTGGGTTACGGGCGCCGAGACCTGCGAACTGGTGCTGACCCTCGACGCGATCGGAGAGCACCGCCGCGCGCACGAGTTGTTCGCCGCGATCCAGCACCTGCGCGATACCGACGGCTCCTACTGGACGGGGCTCGTCTACATCGACGGTAAACGCTGGCCCGAGGAACGCACCACCTGGACCGCCGCTGCCGTAGTACTCGCCGCCGACGCCCTCACCCGCACCACCCCGGCCAATGGCATCTTCCGCCAATGGCACACGGGAAGAAAGGATTTCCGATGAGGCAAGCTGACGTCTCGCCCGCCGTCCGAGAGCTGTTCGACCTCGCCGACCAGACCACGGGGTTCATGCCGCGCGACGAAGGCCTCGCGCTCTACAACGCCGCGCGCACGAACACCATCACCGGACCCATCATGGAAATAGGCACATACTGCGGTAAATCCGCACTCTTCCTCGGGGCCGCTGCACGGGAGACCGGTGTGACCGTGTTCACCGTCGATCACCACCGAGGTTCCGAAGAACACCAACCTGGCTGGCAGTACCACGATGCCACCCTGGTGGATCCGGCAATCGGCGTCTTCGACACGGTTACCGCGTTCCGCCACACCATCATCCGCGCCGGCCTCCACGACACGGTCATCGGCATTATCGGGTCGTCCGCCACAGCTTCGAGCATCTGGCGCATCCCGTTGAGCATGCTGTTCATCGACGGCGGCCACACCGAGCAAGCCGCTCAACGCGACTACGACAACTGGGCGCACTGGATCTCCGATCGCGGCCTGCTGGCCATCCACGACGTCTTCCCAGATCCTGCCGACGGTGGCAGCGCACCCTACAACATCTACCGCAGGGCACTCGACAGCGACGAATTCCGCGAAGTGTCGGCCACCGGGTCACTGCGGATATTGCAACGACAGCGCCCGCGCATCCACGCCGCAAGGGCCGTGTAAGGCAGCACCTCAGTCAGACGCGCCCCAGTCCCTCGCCCGGTACTCTCCTGGACTCATTCCGGTTTCGCTCCGAAAGACCCGAAACAGCTGACGCTCACCGGAAAGCCACACGCAGTTGCGATGGCCGCGATCGTGGCGTCCGGCCCTGCGAGCAGTAGCCGCCGCAGCAGTGTTGCGATGCCACCATCGATCTCGGTCGCGCGGTATACGGCGCTGCGCGACATCGAGCACGCCGCGGCAACCCGCTCGGGCGTCAGTTCGGGGTCGGTCAGGTGATTGCGGAGATGGGCAAGGACTCGCTCACGTGCGTCACCACCCCGCCGGACCGCCAGCGGGGTGGTGACCTGAAACGACAGAGATAACCGATGCCAGCAGATCTACCGCATGAGCGGTCAATGCTTCGAGATCCGCGGATTGCTTCGCGTTCAGCGCGGCGACTCCGCGAAAGTAGTTCCCGACGACCGCAGCCACGCTGACACCCGGTAGCGCCAAAGGGTGAACAAACAAGCGCGCGAAGGCATCTTCGTCGAGCCCACTGCGCACCCGCAGCAGCGCCCACGGAACCCGCACGGTTATCTGGGCGACGCAGTTTGCCCAACTGGACCGCGCTGGTGACATTGGCCGATGCCCTAGTTGAACGTTCGGCAGATCGGTATCAAGGTTGGGGTGACGTGGTTATGTTCGCCGCGTGCACAGCATCCCGGATCGGTGAGGTATCCGGCTGCCGGGTGCGCGACATGGACACGAAGACCTGGACGTGGCAGATTCGGCGCCAGACGACTCCGTCACCGGGTGGTCTGGATGACAAGGGCACCAAGGGAAATCGTGCCCGGTACGTCCCTCTCATCGAGGAAGTCCGAGACATGGTGTCCAAGCGGCTGAGCATGATCGGCGAGGACAAACCCGATGCCCGTCTGTTCCGTGGACCGCGCGGCGGCCGGATCGCAACAGGTGTGCTGCGAGACGCGACGCATTGGGATGAAGTGGTGGGAAAGCTCGGCTACGAACACCTTCGCCGGCACGATCTCCGCCACACCGGACTGACCTGGATGGCGGATGCCGGGGTCTCCCTGCACGTCCTACAGAAGATCGCCGGGCACGCCGACAGTCGAACGACGGAGAAGTACCTCCACCCGGATCGCCAGGAGATCACCGGAGCCGGTGACAAGCTCTCCCAGCATCTGCGGTCCCGTTCTGGTCCCGCTCTCCGGGTGGTCGGATCATGAAAACCACCTCTGACCTGGTCGGGATGACAGGATTTGAACCTGCGACCACTTGACCCCCAGTCAAGTGCGCTACCAAGCTGCGCCACATCCCGGTTGCGCCTAGTTTCGGGCGCTCGAAAAGATTACCTCAGGGGTGGGCGAGACGCCGAATCGCCTGGATAACGGCATGGCGGTGGGGGTGTTAGGGGGTCAACGTGGGGTGACGCGGGCTGCGGCTCGGGACTCGTCGCCGACGGCGAACCAGGCGTCGAGAGTGGCGCCGTCGCGGCGGCCGACGATGCGGACCTGTTCTCCGGCCTGCAGTGGTTTCGTGTATTCGATGACGATGCGGTGGGGGCCGGACATGAGGTCGGTGTGGGTGGCCAGTAATTCCTCGAGTGCGCTGAGGTAGACCGCATTGTTGACGTGGTCGAGCCAGTCGATATCGGCAATACGCAAGGGGAAGGGCAGTTCCTGGACGGAGGGGCCGGTGGGCAGCGGGTCGGTGAGGGCGGCCTTCCAGCGGAGCCGGTGTTCGGTGGTGCTGGCCAGCATCGGCGCCATGAAGCGGTCGCTCATGCGGGCGGGGACGCCGGATTCGGTGCCGAAATGGATGAGGAATGCCTCGGTTTCGACCAGGCCGCCGTTGCTGCCGCAGATCTGGACGCGCATATTGCACCAGCGGTTGGACAGGGCCGAGCACCAGCGGCGCAGCGTGACGTGCTCGCCGAATTCGATGGGTTTGAGGACGTCGATGACGGTGCGGCGGACCACCCAGCCGCGATGGGTAGCACCGTCCTCAACGGCCTCGAGGTGTTCGAAGCCGATGTCCTGGAGGTAGCGGGCCACGGCGTCGAGGCGCAGGCGCTGGTCCCGGGCGGTATCGGCGAGGCGGACCGGCCAACCGGTTTCGAACGAGGTTCCGGTGGTAGGGCGTTCCGGCAGCAGGCTGGGAATGACCATGAACGGATAATGCCAGGTGATGGCCGCCCGGGTGGGCCCGACCCACCCAGACCGGTCGGTCTGCCAGCTCGGGCCTTGTTCGAGGATCGTCCAGATCGGCGTGAGGGCGCCGAGGTACTCCCGCCAGTGACGATAGGTATTCGCACTGGGTTACCTACGGTTGAAGGTATGAGTCAACCGGCCACGCCGTGGTCGAATCAGCCCGAGGGCCACCCTGCCGAGGAGTCGGGCGGCGAGACGGAGCATGTCCTCGAACTGCGGACGTTCGCCACGAGGATTGTGCCGTACTCTCCCCCGACCCAGCCCGACCTCGGCAGCCTCATTGGGACCACTATCGCGATCCTGCTGGTTGTGCTGATCGGCTTCCTGTGGACGGACAATCCGACATCGGCTGCCTCGAGCACGGCCGCCCCAGCCGCAGTCGACCTCGGATTGATCATCGGCCAGGTCACCGCCAATGACGGCACGACCGTGACGGTCCATGAACTACTCGGCGCTACCACCAAGGTGCACATCGACACCGGTACCAAGGTGCTCGTGTTCACCGGCGCCGGCATATCCGATATCGAGGTCGGCGCTTCGGTCATCGTCCACGGCGACAAGGCAGCCGACGGCTCCATTACCGCGAACCTGATCCTCGGCGCAGAATTGCGCTAGCGAACGACCGGCTCGTGCGCTGCCACCGCAGCGCCGGTGAGCTCGACGGACCGCAGTCGGTCGTCGATGTCCGTGGCGTGGTGCGCGAGGATGAGTTCGTCCGCGTCGATCGAGGTCGCGAAATCCGCCAGGTACGAACGGACTTCGGCCGGTGTGCCGACAGCCGTGTACTTTGTCATCGAAGCGAGCTGATTGCCGTTCGGCGAGGCGAGAAACGCATCGATCTCCTCATCGCTGAACTCCGCGCCCGTCGCACCCCGCCGGATCATGGCCCGTGCCCGGGCGCGGTACGCGGTCGCCTTCTGCACGGCCGCCGCATCGTGGTTCTCGGCGGTGAACACATTGACTCCCGCCATCACATACGGCTCGGCCAGTTGCTCCGATGGCCGGAACCTGTCGCGGTAGACCTCGACCGCCTGATGCAGCGCGTCCGGCGCGAAGTGGGACGCGAAGGCGTAGGGCAGTCCGAGCTGCGCCGCGAGCTGCGCACCGAAGAGCGACGAACCCAAGATGTACAGCGGCACAACGCCTTCCGCCCGCGGCACCGCCTGCACACCAGGCACCCGCGATTGTCCCGTCAGGTACCCCTGAAGTTCCAGCACATCCTGGGGAAAGGTATCCGCCGAGCTCGGGTTGCGGCGCAGCGCCAGCATGGTCTTCTGATCACTGCCCGGCGCGCGGCCCAGCCCGAGGTCGATCCGTCCGGGGAACAGCGTCTCCAGCGTGCCGAACTGCTCCGCGATCACCAGCGGCGAGTGGTTGGGCAGCATGATGCCGCCCGCACCGAGCCGGATCGTGTCGGTATGCGCCGCGACGTAGCCGATGAGCACGCTGGTGGCGCTCGACGCGATCGAGCCCATGTTGTGGTGCTCGGCGTACCAGACGCGTCGGTAGCCGCTGCGTTCGGCGGCCTGGGCCAGCGCGACGCTGTTGTCGAAACTGTCGCGCGCGGTACGGCCGGGTGCGATCGACGCCAAGTCGAGGATCGACAGTGCGGTGGGCATAGGACGCTGCCTTTCGTAAGTTCTACAGAACGCGGTGAAGTTCTTCGGTGAAGGCCCGGATGCGGGCGTCGTCGCGGCGGTAGTAGGTCCACTGGCCGCGCCGGGTGGCGTTGAGGAATCCGGCGCGTTGCAGGATGGCCAGATGCGCCGAGATGGTCGAGGCCGACGTACCAGCCTTCTGCTGAATGAGACCGACGCATACCCCCAATTCGACTGTCTCACCGGCTCTTTCCGGGAAGTGCGCATCCGGATCCTTGAGCCACGCCAGGATCCGCAACCGAGTCTCGTTCGCCAGCGCCTTGCACTCGTCGAGCACACTCACCTCCCTTCGGTATTTCGCTAATTAACGAACTTACGCCGCGAGCGGCGGATAAGCACCGTGATACTGCGCACGCTCGGCCCGGGTCGTCAGAGGAGCAGCGCCCCAGCCCGTTTGATCGTGCGAATGACGGGGGCGGTTTCGAGCGTGGTGATGCCCGGTATTTCGGCAATACGTTCGGTGAGGTAGCGGCCGAGGTCCTGCGGGTCACGGCAGTTGACGTCCGCGACCAGGTTGGTGGCCCCGGTGGTGACGGCGGCGAAGGAGATCTCGGGGTGCTGACGGACCATCTTCCAGGACAACAGGATCAGGGCGCAGCTGATCGACCTGGTCGGGGGTGAGAGCGGCCGGCCCCTGCCAGCCATCGGGGAGCAGGAAACCGCGCAGCAGGAGGTGAGCGGACATAGCCACGATGCGACTGGTACGTGGAAGTTTGTGCAGTAGTAGGGTTTCCTGCTCCTCGGTGCTGCGGGCCTGCGCGGTGCAGGAAACCTCGGTTCCCGCGGACAGCTGAGGCCGTCGCGGCCCACGCGCTCACCGAAAACGGCCATACCGGAGCCACTTACACACTGACCGGGCCGGATGTGCTCACCCGGGCCGAGCAGGTGCGAATCATCGGCGAGGTGCTCGGTCGGCCTTTGCGCTGGGCAGAACTCACCCGCGAACAGGCCAGGCAGCGCCTGCTCGACGACGAAACCTTTCCCGACTCGTTTGTCGAGGTCCTCCTCGACGGCTACGCGGAGATGCTGGCCGCCCCGCGCCCGGAAATCACCTCCACTATCGCCGACATCACCGGCCGACCAGCACATGACCTGCACGAATGGGTATCCGACCACCTCGCCGACTTCAGGTGACGAGCCCCGCGTGGCACCGTCCACCGGATTGGTCGAGTACCGAACAAATTCCGCCAAACCCCCCGCCGAACTCCGCCGGTGGTTTACCGCCGAACCGAACAGCAACCACGCCGGCGCAGATACGCGAAACGGACGCCGTTGCCGTGCAACGACGTCCGCTTCGCCGGAACACGGCCGGCTACTTCTTACGATCCCGCTTCTCGCGCACCCGTACCGAGATGCGCACGGGCGATCCGTCGAAGCCGAACTCCTCGCGCAGCCGGCGCTCCAGGAAGCGGCGGTAACCGGCCTCCAGGAAGCCGGTTGTGAAGAGCACGAACGTCGGCGGGCGGGTGCCCGCCTGGGTGGCGAACAGGACGCGCGGCAGGCGACCGCCGCGCAGCGGCGGCGGGGTCGCCGCGATGACTTCCTTGAGCCAGGTGTTCAAGCGGCCGGTAGAAATGCGCTTGTCCCAGGACTCCAGCGCGGTTTCCATGGCGGGAACGAGCTTTTGCACCGCGCGGCCGGTGTGCGCGGAGATATTGACCCGCTGTGCCCACGGCACGCGGACCAGGTCGCGGTCCACTTCCTTGTCGAGTTGCAGGCGACGATCCTCGTCGACCAGGTCCCACTTGTTGAAGGCCAGCACGAGCGCGCGACCGGAGTCGGCGACCATGCTGATCACCCGCAGGTCCTGTTCGGTGATCGGCTCGCCGGCGTCGATCAGCATGATGGCGACCTCGGAGGCCTCCAGGGCCGACTTGGTGCGCAACGATGCGTAGAACTCCATGCCGCTGGCATGGGAAACCTTGCGGCGCAGGCCCGCGGTATCGACGAATTTCCAGATCTTGCCGCCCAATTCGACCAGCGAGTCGACCGGGTCGACGGTGGTACCCGCGACATCGTGCACGACCGAGCGCTCATCGCCGGAGAGCTTGTTGAGCAGGCTGGACTTGCCGACGTTCGGCTTGCCGACCAGCGCGACCCGGCGCGGACCAGTGCCGCCGGTGCCCTCACGGGGGGTCTCGGGCAGCACTTCCAGCACGTCGTCGAGCAGGTCACCGGTGCCGCGGCCGTGCGAGGCGCTGACCATGCGCGGCTCGCCGAGGCCGAGCGACCACAGCGCGGCGGCCTCGGCTTCGACGCGTTCGTCGTCGACCTTGTTGGCGACGAGGATCACCGGAATCTTGGAGCGGCGCAGCTTCTTCACCGCCGCCTCGTCAGTGGCGGTCGCGCCGACGACGGCGTCGACCACGAGCAGAACCGCGTCCGCGGTCTCCATGGCCAGCTCGGCTTGCCGGGCGACCGACTGTTGCAGGCCCTTGGCATCGGGCTCCCAACCACCGGTGTCCTGCACCAGGAAACGGCGACCCGCCCAGCTCGCCTCATACGAGATGCGGTCGCGGGTCACGCCCGGAATATCCTCGACGACGGCCTCGCGGCGGCCGAGGATCCGGTTCACCAGGGTCGATTTGCCGACGTTCGGGCGGCCGACGACCGCGACGGTCGGCATGGCGAGATGTTCGTCCTCGCCGAACTCGCCGTCGAGATCGGTGATCTCCCAATCGGCTTCGTCACTCCAGACGCCGTCACCGGCGAGTACGTCTTCGGTCATTGCGCACGTCCCGTCCGGCCCGTCGAAACCTGCCGCACCACAACGCGATACAGCTCGTCGATGACCTCATCCATATTCAGTTCGCTGGTGTCGACCAACACCGCGTCATCGGCCGGACGCAGTGGGGACACCGTGCGGGTGGAGTCGAGGGTGTCGCGACGCTGCACATCGGCGAACACGGCCTCGTAGTCGTCGCCGCGGCCTTCGGCGATGTTCTGCTGATTGCGCCGCCGGGCGCGGGCCTCGGCGGAGGCGGTCAGGTAGATCTTGGCGTCCGCGTCCGGCAGCACGACGGTGCCGATATCGCGCCCCTCGACCACGATTCGCTCTGCACTGGAAGCGATTTCACGCTGCAACGCGACGAGCAGGTCACGTACCTCGGCCACCGCCGAGACTGCCGAGACCGCCTTGGTGACGGCATTGCCACGGATCTCGGCGGAGACATCCTCACCGTCGAGCAGGATCACTTCGCGGCTGGGATCGGTGCCGATGGTCAGCGGCAGTTCCTTGACCGCGGCACTGATCGCCGCCGCATCGGTCAGCTCGACACCGGCACGCAGCACGCGCAAGGTCGCGACGCGGTACATGGCGCCGGTATCCAGGTAGCGGGCGCCGAGCCGGGTGGCCAGCCGTCGCGAAACGCTGGATTTGCCGGTGCCCGAAGGTCCGTCCATCGCGACGACCAGCGGCGTGGTGCCATCAACCATCGCAGGGACCTCCACGGGAATCTCCACACCGTTCACAACGACACCGCCTCATACAGTTTGCCGACTTCATCGCGACCGATCACACGCAGCGTGCCAGGCCGTTGATCGCCGAGCGCGACCGGACCGATATTGGTGCGCACCAACCGGGTCACCGGATGGCCGACCGCGTCGAGCAGTCGGCGCACGATGTGCTTGCGCCCTTCGTGCAACACGATCTTGACCAGAGAACGTCCCTCATTGATCTCCAGCACCTGGAACCTGTCCACCTTGGCCGGGCCGTCCTCGAGTTCGACGCCGTCCTTGAGGCGCTTGCCGATCCCCTTGTGCACCTCACCGTTGACCGTCGCGAGATAGGTCTTCTCCACCTGGAAGGACGGGTGCATGAGCCGGTGCGCGAGATCGCCATCATTGGTGAGCAGCAGCAGGCCCTCGGTGTCGGCGTCCAGCCTGCCGACGTGGAACAGGCGCTGACCGGCCGCGATGCGCTCGGCGACGATATCGCCGACACACGGACGGCCCAGATCGTCGGACATGGTGGACTGCCAGCCCTTGGGCTTGTTCAGCGCCAGGTGCACGAGTTCCTCGCGCACCATCACGCGGGTGCCGTCGACGCGAACCACGGCGTTCTGCGGATCGATCCGCAGGCCCTGCTCGGTGACGATGGCGCCGTCGACCTCGACACGGCCCTGGGCGATCATCTCCTCGGCGGCGCGGCGCGAGGCGACACCGGCCTTGGCCAGCACCTTCTGCAGCCGTTCACCCTCGCCCCACGGCATCTTCTCGTGGCCGCCCTCGGCCGGAGCCTCGACGTGCTGTTTCTTGGCGGGCTTGGCATTGCTCAGCATCGGGGCCGAGACGACCTTGCGCTGCGGCTTGGGGTTCTTGACCTTCTTGGCCGGAACCGACGGGGCCGCCGCGCGCCGCTGCGGTGCGCCTTGGGCGGAACCCCTTGCGGCAGAACCGCGTTGGGCATCCGAAGAACCGCTGCGATAGCCACCTTGCGCGCGATCGCCCTGCGAAGCACCACGATAACCACCATCGCCCGACGACCCGCGGTAGCCGCCATCGCCTTGCGAGGAGCCGCGATAACCGCCGCCCTGCGACGAGCCGCGCCGGTCCTGAGAGCCGCGATAACCGCTGTCGCCCTGCGAGTTCCCCCGGTAGCCGCCACCTGGCGACGAACCACGGTCACTCTGCGGCCCGCGACCTCCCTGCGCCCCACGGTAACCACCTTGCGAGGAGCTACGCGAGTTCCCTTGCGACGAACCGCGATAACCGCCGTCATCCTGCGAGGAGCCCCGGTAACCGCCGCCTTGCGACGAACCACGCGAGCCGCCCGGCGACGAGTCGCGGTAGCCGCCGTCGCTACGGGACGAGCCGCGGTAGCCGCCGTCCTGCGTGTTCCCCCGGTAGCCCCCTTGCGACGAGCCGCGCTCGGAGCCTCCCCATGAGGCCCCGCGCTGCGTGCCTCCCCGTTGTGCCGAACGCGCGTCTCGGGCGTTTCGGCCTGCGCCGCCCCTGGCGGGCTGGTCGCTTCTGTTCCTACGATCCGGTGTGCCATCTCGGCGAGCGGGCGTATTCATGTTGTCCTGTCAGTCTTCGGTACCGAGATCCAAATCGGTCGCGGCGGGTTTCTTCAGCCTGGTGTAACGGGGGTCCGTATCCAAGCTCTCGTTGATCTCATCGATCAGGTCGACGCCCGGCAGTAGGGGCGCCAGTGCTGGCAGATCGGTCAGCGACGGGAGTCCGATCCGTTCCAGGAACAGTTCGGTCGTGCAGTACTGCGTGCCGTTCGTCTCCGGGTCGACCCCGGCCTCGGCGATCAGTCCGCGAGCCAGCAGGGTTCGCATCACGCCGTCGACGTTCACGCCGCGCACCGCGCTGACCCTGGTCCGGGTCACCGGTTGGCGGTATGCCACCACCGCCAATGTTTCCAATGCCGCCCTGGTCAATTTCGACCTGGCGCCATCGAGCAGCATCCGTTCCACATATGGTGCGTACTCGCTGCGAGTATAGAAGCGCCAGCCGTCTCCCACGAAACGCAGGTCGATGCCGCTGGCCCGCGCGGACAGTTCCGCCGACATTTCGTGCAGTGCCCGCTCCACCCGCGCCGGATTGTCCTGCAGGGCGTCGGCCAGCAGCTCTACCGGGGCGGGAGCGTCCACGATGAGCAACATCGCCTCCAGCGCGGACCGGAATTCGTCGTCGTCGAGCGGCTCGAGGGTGAGGTCCGCCACTGCGTCCGCAGAATCGGCCTCATCGCCCTGGCTGGGCGCCGGCTGGTCGGCACCCGGTACTTCCGTATCGGCGGATGCTGGGTCCGACGCCGATGCGTCGTCGACTGCGGCGGTGCCCGAAGACGCGCCGTCGATTCCCTCGCTCACGACCGCGCCGTGATGCTCGACACCGTTGCGCTCCACAGGTGCCGCATCGTCGGTGCGCTCACTCACCCGTAATCCTCCTCGATGGTCACAGTGTCGGGCGTCTCGTCCTTCGGATCGCCGGTCCAGCTGACCGACAGCGGTCCGAGCGGGTCCGGCTGGTCGAACTCGATCGTCTTGCCTCGGTACAGCTCGAGCAGGGCCAGGAAGCGGGCGACGATCTGGATGGGCACATCGCAGTCGGCGACCAGTTCGCCGAAGGTCGTCCAGCCGCCCGGTCCGCGCAGTTTGAGCTGTTCGAGCACGAGCGCGGCCTGTTCGGCAACCGAGAAGGCGTGCTGGTGCAGATGGTCGAGTCCGACTTTGGGCGCCGGTCGGGGCCGGAAGGCCGCGGCGGCGATCGCGGCGAATTCGTGGGCGTCCACCCCCAGCGTAACCTCGGGCAGCAGTTCGGCGAAGCGGTCCTCCAGGCCGACCGCGCGCGGATACCGCCGCAGCGCCACCGCTTCCAGTTCCCCGAGCAGTTCGGCGACCTGTTTGAACGCGCGGTATTGCAGCAGTCGGGCGAAGAGCAGGTCGCGCGCCTCGAGCAATTCCAGATCCTCGGCGTCGGTCACCTCACCCGAGGGCAGCAGTCGCGCCGCCTTGAGATCGAGCAAGGTGGCGGCGACGACCAGGAATTCGGTGGTCTGATCCAGGATCTTGTCCGCGCGCAGCGTGTCCTGCTGCCCGATGCTGGCGGTCAAAGCCTTGGTGTAGGCGATGAATTCGTCGGTCACCTGATGCAGCGCGACCTCGGTGACATCGAGCTTGCGCGAGCTGATCAGGCTCAACAGCAGATCGAACGGCCCCTGAAAGTTACTCAGCCGCAGCTGAAACCCGGACTTCTGCTCCGGTGCCGCAGGGTGGTCCGGTGCCGGACGGCCGTCGGGTGCCGCGCCGGAATCACTCGGCGCGGCACCGCCCGCAGATACGCCGAAATCCCCCGCCGAGTCATCCGAGTCGTCTCCACTGACCGCGGGATCATCCTGCACGACAGCGGAAATACGCTCGGCGTCGGGTTCGGTGGCCGCGACCCCACCAGACGTACGTGACTCCGAGCCGAGCGTATCTGTATTCGATGGCGCCGGTTCCGTGCCGCCGATCACCGGCCGGACCGGTGGATGACTTCCCGCGCCATCGCCCGATATGCTTCGGCCCCACCTGATTTCGGCGCCCACGTGGTGATGGGTTCACCCGCGACGCTGGCATCGGGAAAACGCACGGTCCGCGAGATCGCCGTGTCGTACACCAGTTCGCCGAACACCTCGACGACGCGCGCCATGACCTGACGTGAATGTAATAGCCGCGCATCGAACATGGTCACCACGATGCCGTACAGGCTCAGGCGCGGGTTGAGACGGTCGCGCACCTTTTCCACGGTGTCGTTGAGCAATGCCAGCCCGCGCAGCGAGAAGTACTCGCACTCCATCGGAATGATCACGCCGTCCGAACAGGCCAGCGCGTTCACCGTGAGCAGGCCGAGTGAGGGCTGGCAGTCGATGAGGATGTAGTCGTAGCGGTCGCGCACCGGTTCCAGCGCGCGGCCCAGCGTCTGCTCCCGGCCGACCTCGTTGACCAGCTGGATTTCCGCGGCCGACAGATCGATATTGCTGGGCAGCAGATCCAAATTCTCGACGCGGGTCGGCGTCAGGACCTCGTCGATGGAGTACTTGGACCCGATGAGCAGGTTGTGCACCGTCAAGTCGAGATCGTGGTGGGCCACACCCAATCCCGCCGACAGCGCACCCTGCGGGTCCAAGTCGACCAGCAGTACTCGGCGGCCGAATTCCGCGAGCGCGGCGCCCAGATTGATGGTCGAAGTGGTCTTGCCGACGCCGCCCTTCTGATTGCACATGGCGACGATCAAGGCATCACCGTGCCGGTCGACCGGCGGCGGGTCGGGTACGGCACGTAGTGGACGCCCGGTGGGACCGAGCGCCGCGTCTTCTGGGACGGGTTCGGCGCCGTTGCCCCACAGCGTCTCCGCCGCGGCCTCCGAGTACGGACCCGTCCGGGGACCCGTAAGCGGCTGCGCCCCAGCACTCATCGGCGGCTCTGCCGCACCGGCTGTTGTCACGATCCGCTGCTCCTTATACGTTCCTGCCCGTTGCCGTCGCCCTCTGTCTCCGGCGCGTCTGGCCCGAGCGTAGCGAGGCCGATCAGGCCCGACCTCGCTTTCGTACGGTCCAGCTCTCGATAGACGCTACCGCTTGACGGCGCAAGACCTACGCTCGGACACGCGGCACCCGCGTTTACCTGCGCGAGCGTTCACTCCCCTGACGCCACTTCGATCAGTCTGCACGGTACCCGGGAGCAGGTGTGGTCTAGCGGGCGCGGGGGTGCGCGGTGGCCCAGACTTCGCGCAGCGTGTTGACCGTGACCAGGGTGTAGATCTGGGTGGTCGTCACCGAGGCGTGGCCCAGAAGTTCTTGGACCACGCGGACATCGGCGCCGCCGTCGAGCAAATGCGTTGCGAAGGAATGGCGCAGGGTGTGCGGAGAGACGGTGGCGCCGATGCCCGCGCGCTCGGCGGCGGCCTGCAGGACCTGCCACGCACTTTGCCGAGACAACCGGCCGCCACGCGCGTTCAGGAACAGCGCGCCCGCATTGCCTTTCCCGTTGGCGGCGAGAACCGGTCTGCCGCGCACCAGATAGGCGTCGACCGCGGCGAGCGCGGGTCTGCCGATCGGCACCATGCGCTGCTTACCGCCCTTGCCGTGCAACACCACAGCGCGTTCCTCGATATCGAGATCGTCGACATCGAGCCCGACCATCTCCGATATTCGCGCCCCGGTCGAATACAGCAGCTCGAGCAGCGCCCGATCCCGCAATCCGCGCGGCCCGCCGTCGGTTCCGGGGCCACCGGCCGTGGGATCCGCGGCATCCATCGGCCCGCCGCCCGCGGCCTCCAGCAACCGCAACACCTGGTCGTACGGCAGCGCTTTCGGCAGCCTGCGCCCCGGCGCCGGCGGTTTCACCGCATGCGCGACATCGGTACTCGTCATCCCCTCGGCCGCCGCGAAGCGATGCAACCCGCGCACCGCGATCAACGCGCGGGCCACCGAACTGGCGGCCAGCGGCGGGTGCCTGTTCCCACCCGCCCGTAACACCATCGTGAATTCGGCGACATCGGCCTCACTCACCTGCTCGAGTCCGGTGATACCGCGCCCCGCCAGGAAATCCCGATACCGGTCGAGGTCACGGCGATAGGCGCCGAGGGTGTTGCGCGCGGCGCCGCGCTCGACCGCAAGGTGGTCGAGGTAGGCGTCCAGTTCCCGCGCGAGCACCGGCCGGTCAGTTTTCGGACTGCCGCGCCGCCTTGCGGCGCAGGAACGCGGTCGGCTGTCCCGGCCACGGCGCGTCCGCGCGTCGCAGCTCGGTCCCGCCCGCTCTGGCGGCCGCGAGGGCGAGTACACCCGCGACCGCCGTGGCATTCACGATCTCACCGGCCAGCGCGGCCCGCACGGCCTCGTTGACCGGCATGCGGACCAGTTCCAGGTCCGCTTCCTCCAATTCCGGCTCCGGACGGTCGGTTTCGTACAGCCCCCGCGCGGCATACACGCGCAGTGCCTCATCGGTGAACCCGGGCGAGAGCGCGACATCCACCAGCACCGCCCATTCCCTGGCGGCCAATCCGGTCTCCTCGGCCAACTCACGCTTGGCCGCTTCGAGCGGATCCTCGCCGGGCACATCGAGCAGACCAGCGGGCAGCTCGAGCAGCCTGGTCCCGAGCGGATGCCGGTACTGCCTGATCAACACCACATTGTCGGCGTCATCGATGGCCGCGACCGCGACCGCCGCGTGGTGCTCGATCACCTCACGCTCGACGACCCGTCCGCCGGGCATCGCCACCTGGTCGAGCCGCAATGCGAGGATGGCGCCGCTGTACGCGGTCTTGCTCGCCACCGTCTCGAAGTCGTGGCTGCCTGGCCGGACTCCCCCGTTATCACTCATCTACTATGCCTGATCTGCGTTCGCGAACTCTTCGTCCGGGATATCAACCGGAAGCCGCTCGGCCAGTTTATATTTCAGCGCCGCCGAGATCAGCGCCGCGAACAGCGGATGCGGCCGGGTCGGGCGGCTCTTGAGCTCGGGATGCGCCTGGGTGGCCACGAAGAACGGGTGCTTGTCCGCGGGCAGCTCGACGAATTCGACCAGATGCCCATCGGGCGAGGTGCCGCTGAACTTCAAACCGCTGGTCGCGATCTTGTCGCGGTAGGCATTGTTCACCTCATAGCGGTGCCGGTGCCGCTCGGAAACCTGCTCGGCACCGTAGGCGTGCGCGACGACCGACCCCTTCGTCAGCGTCGCCGGGTACGCGCCGAGCCGCATGGTGCCGCCGAGATCGGCCTCACCAGCGACGATCTCCTTCTGATCGGCCATCGTGGAGATCACCGGATGCGGTGTGTCCGGCTCGAATTCGGCCGAGTTCGCCTCGGTCAAACCGACCGATCGCGCGGCCTCGATGACCACGCACTGCAGACCGAGACACAATCCGAGCAGCGGAAGTCCCCTGGTGCGTGCGTATTTGATGGCGCCGACCTTGCCCTCAATACCACGGATACCGAACCCGCCAGGAATCAGCACCGCGTCCACGTCGCGCAGTGCCGCCTGCGCGCCCGCCGCGGTCTCGCACTCATCGGACTGCACCCAGCGGATATTCACCTTGGCTCGCGAGGCGAACCCGCCCGCGCGCAGCGCCTCGGTGACCGACAGGTAGGCATCGGGCAGATCGACATACTTGCCGACCAACGCGACCTCGACGGTCTCGCGCGGCTGGTGCACTCGATCGAGCAGATCGCCCCACACCGTCCAGTCCACATCCCGGAACGGCAGTCCGAGCCTGCGCACCACGTACGCGTCGAGCCCCTCGCGATGCAGCACCTTGGGGATGTCGTAGATCGACGGCGCGTCCGGGGTCGAGATGCAGGCGTCGACATCGACGTCGCACATCAGCGCGATCTTGCTCTTCAGCGCCTGCGGCACCTCGCGATCGCACCGCAGGATCAGCGCGTCGGGCTGGATACCGATATTGCGCAGCGCGGCCACCGAGTGCTGGGTCGGCTTGGTCTTGAGCTCACCCGAGGGCGCGAGGTAGGGCACCAGCGACACGTGCAGGAAAAAGACGTTGTCGCGCCCCACGTCATGGCGGATCTGGCGGGCCGCCTCGAGGAAGGGCTGCGATTCGATATCGCCGACGGTGCCACCGATTTCGGTGATCACCACATCGGGCACCTGCCCTTGTAGATCCGGGCCCTGCATGGCGAGTACGCGACTCTTGATCTCGTCGGTGATGTGCGGGATCACCTGCACCGTGTCACCGAGATATTCGCCGCGCCGCTCCTTGGCGATCACCGACGAATAGATTTGCCCGGTAGTCACATTCGCGTCCCGGGACAGGTCCCGATCGAGGAACCGCTCATAGTGGCCGACGTCGAGATCGGTCTCGGCGCCGTCTTCGGTGACGAACACTTCTCCGTGCTGGAACGGATTCATGGTGCCCGGATCGACGTTCAAGTACGGGTCGAGTTTCTGCATGGTCACCCGCAGTCCGCGCGCGGTCAGCAGCTGACCGAGGCTGGAAGCGGTAAGACCCTTACCCAATGAGGAGGCGACACCACCGCTGACGAAGATGTGCTTCGTGGCCGTTCGCGCCTGATTCCGTGTATGACCCACGGGTCTTCACGGTAACACGGAAATGCGGGGCTGATCACCCGCCACGCACGTTTGCCGCCGAGTCGCTGCGATCGATCGAGTCGACACCACGCGACATGTTCGCAGCACGGGGCGTCGCCGGTGCGGCGGATCAGCTGACGGGCAGGGCGGCGAGTGTGAGAGAGGTCGCCTTGGTGCCCGTTCCGTATCGGCCCGCCCCGCCGCTGAGCTGTTCACTCAGGCCGAGGACGGCGGTGACGCGGCCGATCTCGCGGTCGAGGTTGTCGACGGTGGTGACGGCGGTGGCCAGCGCGGCGTCCGACCGGATGATCGCGATCGGTCCCGGATTGTCGGCCGCACCGGATCGGCCGGCGAGGACCGTACCCGCACCCCGGCCGCGCAGCGCGCCCGCGAATCGGGCGATATTGCTGCCCTGGCTGTTATCGCTGGACTTCGCGCCGTTGCCGGTGACGACCACCGCGAGGTTCGCGGGATGAGCCGGGGTATCGCCGTAGGCGAGGAAACCGCCGCCGCGCAAAGTCTCCAGCACCAGACTCAGTTCCTCTGGGGTGCTGCGCGGTTGCGCGTTCGCGGGGTCGAGCAGCAGCACCAGGCCGAGCAGATCCCCCGCCATACTGCCCTGGTCGACCTGGCCGGTGCGCAGCTGCGCGCCCGCCGGAATGACATTGGTGAGCGCGGTGCGCATCCGGTCGCCCTCGGAGGCGTCGACGAAGGCGTCGGTGAGCGCGATACGCCCGGTCACGGTGGCACCGGAGGTTTCGAGGTTCTTGGTCACGGCCTCGACGTCGGTGGGTTCGGCGTCGGGGGTCGTGAAGACCACGACGCTGCGGTCGGTGAGCGTGCCGGCCAGAATCCGGGCGGCCGATCCGGCGATGAACTGGTCCGCGGCATTGTTCTCGTCGGTGAGCCGCCGGTTCTGAACGGTGGCCACATCGAGTTGTTTGCGCAGATCCGTCTTGTCCGCGCGCAGTCCGGACAGCAGGTCCGCCGCGACGGTCTGCGACCCGAGTACCACGCCGACGGCGAGGGCCAGGAAGATCGCGACGATCGAAACCACGTGCTGCCGGGACGAAATCATCAGTTCCCTCCCGCGCCCGCTAGGCCCTGGGCCCACAGCGCGAATCGGTTCCAGGTATCGGTGGCCCAGTCCAGCGCCTCGGTGCCCATATTCGAGGCGAGCATGGCCACGATCACCGCGATCAGGGCGGCGAGTACGACCATCGCGATGGCGGTACCGGAGACCCGGTTGCGGTAGAGCGTGGCGACGGCCTTGGCGTCCATCAGTTTCGTGCCGACTTTCAGCCGGGTGAGGAAGGTGGCCGGATTGCTGTCGCGGCGGCCGCGATCGAAGAAGTCATCCAGCGAGGCGGGTGCGCCCGCGGTCACGATCAGCGAGGCGCCGTGATGGTGGGCCAGCAGCAGGGCCAGGTCGGCGGGTGCGCCGGAGGACGGGAAGGTCGTCGCGCCGATGCCGAGATCCTGGATCCTTTCCAAGCCCTTGGCGTGGCCGTCGGTGTCGGCGGGCAGGATCACCTCGGCGCCGGATTTCAAAGTGGCGGTGGTGATTTCGTCCGGGTCGCCGATGATCAGATCGGGTCGGTAACCCCGCTTCATCAGCGTGTCCGCGCCACGACCGACGCCGACCATGATCGGCGCGTACTCCTTGAGGAACGGCTTGAGCCGCTTGAGATCCTCCGCGTGGTCCGGGCCATCGGCCACCACGACCACATGCCGGTGCTTCATGGTGAGCTCGAGCTCCGGCACGCCGATGCCGTCGATGAGCAGCGCACTCTCGGTGCGGATGAACTCGATCGTATTGCCCGCGAAGGCCTCCAGATGATCGGCGAGGCCGTTGCGCGCCGCGATCATCCGCTCCGCGATATCGGATTCGGTCAGGTCGATGCCCGTGACAAGGGCCTCGGGCTCCTTCCTGACCAGCTTGTCGGCGTAAACGACGCCCTCATCGATGCGAACCTTGGTGCCGTCCTTGATCTTGAATGCATCCGAGCTCACCGCATCCAGTAGCAAGATCCCGTTGGCGACCAAAACTTCCGGTCCCAGATTGGGGTAGCGGCCCGAGATCGACGGCGAGGTATTGATCACCGCGACCACACCCGCCTCGACCAGCAGATCGGCGGTGAGCCGATCCAGATCCATCTCATCGAGTATCACGACATCACCGGGCGCGACCCGCTTCAGCAGACGCCTGGTGTTGCGGTCGACCCGCGCTATCCCGGTCAGCCCGGGGAGCGCTGCGGTGTTCTTCGCCAACAACCCCAACATCTTCATGGGCCCGATCCTGGCCGTAAACCCTCAACCAATGGTGGAGGCGCGCCGAACCATCTACCACATTCGTCACTGTGATAACAGGAATAACGCATGACGATCCATCCGAATGAGCCGACTCGAACGTGGCGAAACACCGATTCGCGCGATATGCGGTATGTGACGCCCGTGACACGGCTCACAAGGATCCGAGATAGTACCCGTATGCTGCGGGTCACAGATATCTCGAAGAGGAGACACTATGGCCAGCAGCACCGTTGACGCAGTGATCGCGGCCCCGCGCGATGCCGTCTACAAGTTCTTCACCGAGCGGGACGGCATCAACCCCTACATCCCGGTGGACTTCACCTTGAAGACGCCCGGCACGCCCACACCTAACGGCGTCGGCGCGCAATACCTCATCGGCAAGGGCGGAGTCGGCATCGTCGAGGAGACCACCAAGCTGGTCCCCGGCGAGCTCATGGAGTACAAGATCATCAAGGGCGCCCCGGTGAAGCGGCACGTCGGCACCATTACCTTCACCGACGTCGACAACGGCACCCTGGTCTCCTACACGATGGAGTCCGAGCCCAGCCTCCCTGTCCCCGCCAAGGTCCTCGAATTCGGCCTCAAGAACCTCATCAACCAGTTCATCAAGGGCGCCCAGAAGGCGCTGCGCTGAACAGCTAGGCGAGAGTGCGTTCGGAGCGGGCGGTTTCGAGCAGCTCCTCCGCATGCGCGCGGCCGGTCTCGGTGTCGTCGAGACCGGCCAGCATGCGGGCCAGTTCGATGACGCGCTCATCCTTGGTCAACGCGCGAACGCCGCTGTTGACCTTGCCCTTGCCGTCATCGGACTTGTCCACCACCAGATGGGTGTCGGCGAACGCCGCGACCTGTGGCAGGTGCGTCACCACGATCACCTGATGGGTGCGTGCGAGCCGGGCCAGCCTGCGGCCGATCTCGACCGCGGCCCGGCCGCCGACACCGGCGTCGACCTCGTCGAAGACCATGGTCGCGCCGTGATCCGAGCTGGCGAGCACCACCTCCAGCGCCAGCATCACGCGCGACAGCTCACCACCGGATGCGCTCTTGCTCAACGGCAATGACTGCGCACCAGAATGCGCCGACAGCCGGAACTCCACCTCGTCGACACCGGTCGAACCCGCATGCAGTTCCTGGCCGTCCACCGTCAGCGGCGCCGAGTCCTGCGGGCTCGCGGGCACCGGCCGCACCACGACCTCGAGCTTCGCCTTCCCCATCGCGAGACCACCGAGTTCGGTGCTCACCGCCGCGGCGAGTTTGCCCGCCGACTTGGTCCGTGCGGCAGTCAATTTGCGCGCCGCCTCGCGGACTCGTTCCGCGGCGATATCCACCTCGGCGGCCAATGCGGCCAACGCCCCTTCGGAAACATCGAGCGAGCCGAGACGCGCACGCGCATCCTCCGCCCAGGCGATCACCCCGTCGATATCCGGCGCGTACTTGCGGGTCAGCGATTTGAGTTCGGCCTGCCGGGTGAGCAGCGAATCCAAAGCGCCCGGATCCGACGGCAGATCCGAGAGATAGCCACTGAGTTCGGTGGTCAGATCGACGACCACCGCAATGGCCTCGCCGAGCCGCGGCCCGAGCACGGTCAGCGCCGGATCATCGGCCGATTCGATGCGGGCGCGCGCGGCGCCGAGCAATTCCAGTGCGCCCGAACCGTCTTCGGGCGAATCAGCGGGACCGGCCAGCGCGTCGTGTGCGACCGCGGCGGCCTCACGCAGCGAATCCAGATCACTGAGCCGCCGTACCTCGTCGACGATGCGCACATCCTCACCGGGTTCCGGTGCGATGGCGTCGATTTCGGACAGCGAATGCTTCAGCCGGTCGGCCTCGAGCGCGAGTTCCCTACTGCGCGCGGTGCGTTCGAGCAGTTCGGTGCGGGCATCGAGCCAGGATCGCCGCTGCACCTGGTACTTACGCAGCAGCGAGCCGACCGAATCGACCGCGAACTGATCCAGCGCGAAGAGCTGCTGATCCGGACGCTGCAGCCGCAACTGGTCGTTCTGGCCGTGCACGGTCAGCAGCGGAGCGGTGAAATCCGCGAGGACGGAGGCGGGTACGCCACGCCCACCCAGGTGCGCGCGCGAGCGTCCGTCGCTGCCGACAGTGCGGATCGCGATAATCGTGCCGTCCTCATCGGCCTCGGCCGCAGCCGATTCCAGAACTTCCCGCACCTGCTTCTGCGCCGTCGAATTCACCTCGTCGACGGTGAACCGCCCCTCGACCACCGCTCGCGCCGCACCCAACCGGACGCGGCCCGCATCGGCCCGCGCACCGCTGAGCAGGTGCAGACTGGTCACCACCATGGTCTTACCGGCACCGGTCTCGCCGGTGAGAACCGTCAGACCCTCGTGGAATTGCGCAGTGGCGGTGGATATGACGCCAAGGCCGTCAATCCTGATCTCTGTCAGCACGTGTGCTCTCCGTCCGCCGTCGGCCACGCCAGCCTGTCACGGGCAATTGGAACTTGCGCACCATCCGGTCCGCGAACGGCGCGGAGTCCAACCGCACCCACCGCACCGGTTCGGCGCCGCGGACCGCCTCGACCCGCCCGCCCTTCGGGAGGGCGAGGGTGCGCCTGCCATCCAGGAAAACTATCGCATCATGGCCCGTCGCAACGGATTCGACGGCGATTCTGGATTCCGGGCTGGTCACCAGCGGACGCGCGAACAGGGCGTGCGCGTTGCTCGGAATCACCAGCAGCGCTTCGAGTTCCGGCCACACCACCGGGCCGCCCGCGGAGAACGCGTAGGCGGTCGAACCGGTCGGGGTGGAGATGAGGATGCCGTCGCAACCGAATTGTGAAACCGGGCGGCCGTCGACCTCGAGCACCACCTCGAGCACGCCCATCCGCGAGGCGTTCTCGATGCTGGCTTCGTTGAGCGCCCAACCGGTTTCGACGATCTCGTCGTCCACGCGGACGGTGACGTCGATGGTCATCCGATGTTCGATGCGGTATTCACCGCGCACCACGCTCGCCAGTGCCTCATCGAGGTGTTCGGCCTCGGCCTCGGTCAGAAATCCGATGCGCCCCAGATTGATTCCCAACACCGGCACTCCGGCGGGCCTGGCGAGTTCGGCGGCGCGCAGGAAGGTGCCGTCGCCACCGAGTACCAGCACCATCTCGCAGCCGATCGCCGCGTCCGGACAGTGCTCGACCACCCGAGCCGGATATCCGCCGGGCTCCGCGACGGCGGTCGTGCCAGGCCCGTTGGGTTCGCAATCGACATCGACATCGAACCGGGTGCTGTCCGCCTCGTCCGCGAGCACGCGCAGTCCGATGCCCGCGTCCGCGAAGATCTTCGCCACGCGATGGGCGGTTTCGATGATCTCCGCCCGGCCCGGATGCGAAACCAGCAGAATCTCCCGGGATTCGGCGGGCGTCATCGCGTTCACTGTGGACCCTCCTCAACCGCACGCTCGACGAGGGCCGCGACCTGCTCGCCGTTGTACTCGAACTGCCCGTCCTTACGCAGCCACACAAAGTATTCGACATTGCCCGACGGGCCCGGCAGCGGGCTGGCCACCACCCCGGCGGTGCGCAACCCCAACTCGGCGGCGGCGGCCGCGACATCGCGCACCACCTCGGCGCGCAATGCGGGATCCCGCACCACACCGCCGGAGCCTACCCGTTCCTTACCCACCTCGAACTGGGGCTTCACCATGGGCAGCAGATCGGCGCCCGGCGCGGAACAGGCCGCGAGCGCGGGCAGCACCAGATTCAGCGAGATGAACGACAGATCGCCGACCACGAGTTCGACGGTGCCGCCGATGGATTCGGGGGCGATGGCGCGGACGTTGGTGCGGTCCAACACCCGAACCCGGTCGTCGTTCTGCAGACGCCAGATCAACTGGCCGTAGCCGACATCGACGGCGACGACCTCGCGCGCCTGTTTCGAGAGCAGCACATCGGTGAAGCCGCCGGTCGACGCACCGGCGTCCAGACAACGCTTACCCGCGACGGTCAATCCCTGCGGTTCGAATGCCGCGAGTGCCCCGAGCAGTTTGTGCGCACCGCGCGACGCCCACGACACCTCATCGGGCTCTGCACGCACGATCAACGGCGTGCCCGCCTCGACGGCGGTCGCCGGTTTCACCGCGACCGTGCCGGCAATCAGGACGCGGCCCGCGCCGATCAGCTCGACCGCGTGCTCCCGCGATCGCGCCAATCCGCGGCGAACCAATTCGGCGTCCACCCGCGCGCGCCTGGCCACCTCAGATCTTGTCCACCGTAGCCAGGGCCTGAACGAGCACCTCGTGTGCCTGCTCCAGGATGCGGGCGCGCCGGGTGATATCGACGCCGGATTCGGAGTTGTCGACCATTCCCGTTCGGATGTCGAGTTCGGCGAGCAGACCGTCGACCTCGGCCCGGATCTTGGCCGGATCGGCCGGCTCCGGGCGCCCTTGCGCACCCGGCAGATGCTGGCCGGGCAGCGGCGGCCCGGGACGGGGTCCGTTCGCGCCGGGGCCGGGCATCCCGGGTCCATTCGGGCGAGGCATCGGAGTAGTCATCGTGGGGTCAACGCTATCGGATTTCCGAACCCGACGCGCGCACCGTCACGGCCCGTCCCGGGTTCTGCCGTAAGCGTTGCGCCAAGTCGGCGGCGAGGTCGCTCACGTTCGGATCCGCGTCACCCTCGACCGGCGGGTAGTTCAGTGCGTCCAGCGATTCCGAGACGTAGGTCGGGATGAACTCGGCAGGAGCGTCGCGCAGCTCGTCGAGCGTGCTCACACCGGTCAGGACCAGCAGCGATTCGAGGCCGATGCGGTTGGCGCCCTCGATATCGGTGTCCAGGCGGTCGCCCACCACCAGGGCACTGCGCGTACCCGCCCGGACCAAGGCGTCCTCCAGTAGTGGCGCATATGGTTTGCCCGCCACTAGCGGCTCGCGTCCCGAGGCCGCACGCAGGGCCGCGACCATCGCGCCGTTGCCGGGCGCGAGTCCGCGCTCGTTCGGCAACGTCTTATCGGTATTGGCGGCGACCCACAAGGCGTTCGCGCTAAGCGCGTAGGCCGCCTCGGCCAGATCCGGCCAGGCGGTTTCGGGCGAATGTCCTTGTACGACAGCATCGGGCGCGACACCGTTGAAGCGACGGATCGACCGCAGACCGACCGCGTCCACCTCTTTGGCCAGGTCATCGGTGCCGACGATCAATACCGTCGCGCCGGGATCGAGCCGCTCCGTCAGCAGCCGCGCCGCCGCCTGCGCACTGGTCACGACATCATCGGTATGCGCCGCGAACCCGAGTTCGGCCAAGTGCCGCGCAACCGCGTCCGGACCACGACTCGCATTGTTCGTGACATACACGAGCCGTTGCGCCACAACAGAATCCGCCAACGCCTCCGGCGCCCCCGCGATCACCTCGGGCCCGCGATACAGCGTGCCATCCAGATCTAGCAGCAGGGCTTCGTACCGATCTCGTAGCCGCTTCACACCACTCTCACTCCATGTCACCGACCGGCATCTTGCCGATGTTCGCCCTGCGACCGTCGATCGCTCAGCCCACAGTTGCTCGGCAAGAACCGAGACATCTGCACCCTACGCCAGCCCACCGACACGAAAATGACGGCATCGACCGGCGGGCGCCCCCACTGTTTTCCGAACACCCGCCCAGATTGCCGGCGAGTTGCACGACACCGCCATCCGCACATCATGCGGGTACTGGATCAACGCCAGGTCCCTGTGACGAACGGGGCCGCGCACGGATTCTGGCGTGCGCCGACAACGACCGTCTGGACGGATGGTTCGATCGTGCGCTCGGCGCAAAGTCGGTAGACGAGCTATTCGTCGATGCCTGATGACTTCGGGCAACGCCGTGTCGACGGGCGATCCGACAGTTCGGTGTCGGCGGCCGGGCAACTACACGTCGGTGTCGCCGGTGAGTTCTTCGGCGCGTTCTTCGGCGTCGGTTTCGCCGTCGAGGTCGGCGGCGGCGGCGTTGAGGAACCAGGTGAGGCCCTCGTCGGTGCGGCCTGCGGCGACCAGGGCGTCGGCGTAGGCGTAGAAGAGGCGGGCGGCGGCGGAACCGGTGCGGGACGGGTCGAGTTCCGAGGTTTGCAGGGTTACCACGGCCTGGTCGTATTGGCCGAGGTCCATGCGGGCTCCGGCGACGACGATGCGCAGTTCGGTGGCCTCGTCGCCACGCAGGGCGCGGGCCTCGTCGCTGCGGCCTAGTTCGATGGCGCGTTCGGGGCGGCCGAGACCGCGTTCACAGTCCGCCATCACGGCGAGCAGACCGGAGCCACCGGACATGCGGCGAGCCGTACGCAGTTCGGAGAGGGCCTCGGCCCATTCGCCCGCGTGATAGGCGGTGACGCCAGCTGTTTCGCGGACCACGGCGATGCGACCGGCACGTTGGCGGGCCGCCCGTGCGTGGGCCAGGGCGAGACGTGGGTCGTCATCGATCAGTCGGGCCGCCATCACGAGGTGGCGGGCGACTGCCTCGGCGTTGCTCTTGTCCAGGCTGAGCAGGTCGCGACGAACCTCGGGTTCGAGATCCGTGGCCTGCACGTCATCCGGCAGATCCGGCTCTTCCGGCCGCGGCGGACGACGCTCGGCCGAGCCGCCGCCGGTACGTGTGCCTTCGCCGCCCCGCCGGCGGTCCGCCGAGTCATCGCCACGATTGAAGCCACCACGCTGCCCGGCATCGCCCCGCCCACCGGCGTCGCCACCGCGGTTGAAACCCCCACGCTGGCCGGCATCATCGCGCCGGTTGACCCCACCGCGCTCGCTGCCCTCGCCACGTTGACTCGAGTCACCACCGCGCTTGAATCCGCCGCGCTCCCCAGAACCACCACGGTTGAAACCACCACGGTCGCCGGAACCACCACGCTCACCGGAAGCGCTGCGGCTGTAGCCGCCACGATCACCGGAATCACCGCGCTGACCAGTATCGCCGCCGCGTTTGAAACCACCACGCTCAGCCGAATCGCCACCGCGTTTAAAACCACCACGCTCAGCCGAATCACCGCCGCGGTCGAAACCGCCACGATGACTCGAGTCTTCGCGTCGGCTCGAGCCGCCACGGTCACCGGAATCTCCGGGGCGCTTGAATCCTCCGCGCTCACCGGAAGTGCCACGGTTGAAACCACTCCGATCACCGGAGTCACCACGGTTGAAACCACTGCGCTCACCGGCGCCAGTCCGGTCACCGGAGTCACGCCGGTTGGACCCGCCTTGGTCACCTACGTCGCTACGCTGGCCCGAATCGCCGCTACGTTTGAAGCCGCCGCGCTCGCCGGAACCGCCGCGATTGAAGCCGCCGCGGTCACCCGAGTCACCGGAACGCTTGAATCCCCCACGATCACCCGAAGCACCGCGATCGAAGCCTCGGCGGTCACCGGAATCACCGCGATTGAAACCGCCACGGCCGCCGGAATCTCCACTGCCGCCCGAACCGCCGCGTTTGAAACCACCGCGCTCCCCGGAGTCTCCACGACTGCCAGCACCTCCGGAACCTCCGCGATCGGCGGCGCCGCGCTCATCGGAGTTACCACTGCCGGAATCATCGCGGTTGAAACCGCCGCGCTCGCCGGAGTTGCCGCGTTTGAAACCACTGCGGTCGCCCGCGCTGCCGCGGTCACCGGAGTTGCCTCGGTCGCCCGAGCCGCTGCGATCATCCGAATCGCCGCGGCGGTTGAAGCCGCGATCGTTCGATCCGCGCTGGCTCGAGTCACCGCTACGTTTGAAGCCGCCTCGGTCGCCGGAGTTAGACCGGTCGGTGGAGTCCCCGTGCTCGGGACCGCCCCGCCGGAAGGACTTCCGGCCGTCGTTCTGTTCCGACACGGTGGCCCCTTTCTAGGTTCCGCCAGAGGTGGTCGAACCCCTGAATTCAATCACGTGTCGGCGGTCGGGCCCGAACACGGCGTAGATATGGGTGCAAAAACGACGATAGGGGACCCAAGTTTGGGTCCCCTATCGTGAAGGATGTTCCGGCGGTGTCCTACTCTCCCACACCCTGTCGAGTGCAGTACCATCGGCGCAGGTGGCCTTAGCTTCCGGGTTCGGAATGGGACCGGGCGTTTCCCCACCGCTATAGCCGCCGTAACTCTATGAAACTATCCACACAACAGCGCTGACACAAAACCCGACAACCCCAAAAGAAAAAAGGGGTTGCAGACCTTGTGTCTGCCGCAGTGTCTGTGTGTTGTTTCAGATACCGCACAGTGGACGCGTAGCTTCTTTGTTGGTAAGTCCTCGGCCGATTAGTACCAGTCACCTACACCCGTTACCGGGCTTCCAGTTCTGGCCTATCAACCCCATGGTCTGTGGGGGGCCTTAACCACTCGAAGGTGGTGAGAAACCTCATCTTGGAACAGGCTTCCCGCTTAGATGCTTTCAGCGGTTATCCCTTCCGAACGTAGCTAACCAGCAGTGCCCTTGGCAGGACAACTGGCACACCAGAGGTTCGTCCGTCCCGGTCCTCTCGTACTAGGGACAGCCTTCCTCAAGTTTCTGACGCGCGCGGCGGATAGAGACCGAACTGTCTCACGACGTTCTAAACCCAGCTCGCGTGCCGCTTTAATGGGCGAACAGCCCAACCCTTGGGACCTACTCCAGCCCCAGGATGCGACGAGCCGACATCGAGGTGCCAAACCATCCCGTCGATATGGACTCTTGGGGAAGATCAGCCTGTTATCCCCGGGGTACCTTTTATCCGTTGAGCGACACCGCTTCCACTTGCCGGTGCCGGATCACTAGTCCCGACTTTCGTCCCTGCTCGAGCTGTCACTCTCACAGTCAAGCTCCCTTGTGCACTTGCACTCGACACCTGATTGCCAACCAGGCTGAGGGAACCTTTGGGCGCCTCCGTTACATTTTAGGAGGCAACCGCCCCAGTTAAACTACCCACCAGGCACTGTCCCTGAACCAGATCATGGTCCGAGGTTAGAAGTCCAATACGATCAGAGTGGTATTTCAACGACGACTCCACACACACTAGCGTGCATGCTTCACAGTCTCCCACCTATCCTACACAAACCGTACCGAACACCAATACCAAGCTATAGTGAAGGTCCCGGGGTCTTTTCGTCCTGCCGCGCGTAACGAGCATCTTTACTCGTAATGCAATTTCGCCGAGTCTGTGGTTGAGACAGCTGAGAAGTCGTTACGCCATTCGTGCAGGTCGGAACTTACCCGACAAGGAATTTCGCTACCTTAGGATGGTTATAGTTACCACCGCCGTTTACCGGGGCTTAAATTCTCAGCTTCGCCATTACTGGCTAACCGGTCCTCTTAACCTTCCGGCACCGGGCAGGCGTCAGTCCGTATACATCGTCTTACGACTTCGCACGGACCTGTGTTTTTAGTAAACAGTCGCTTCTCACTGGTCTCTGCGACCCCACCCAGCTCCCACCGCAAGGGTGTTCACCAGACAAGGCCCTCCTTCTCCCGAAGTTACGGAGGTATTTTGCCGAGTTCCTTAACCACAGTTCTCTCGATCGCCTCAGTATTCTCTACCTGACCACCTGTGTCGGTTTGGGGTACGGGCCGTGTACCAACTCACTAGAGGCTTTTCTCGGCAGCATAGGATCACTGAATTCACCTCAATCGGCTACGCATCACCTCTCAGGCACATGCTGTGCGGATTTACCTACACAACGCCCTACAGGCTTACACCAGTACAACCACTGACTGGCCCAGCTACCTTCCTGCGTCACCCCATCGCTTGACTACTACAGCAAGGGTCGTATGCAGCCACATCTCTTCACCCGAAGGTGATAGGTCCGCTTTTGGATACTTAGCACCACTGATTCGCCATTGGGCGCGGATACACGGGTACGGGAATATCAACCCGTTGTCCATCGACTACGCCTGTCGGCCTCGCCTTAGGTCCCGACTCACCCTGGGCGGATTAACCTGGCCCAGGAACCCTTGGTCATTCGGCGGACGAGTTTCTCACTCGTCTTTCGCTACTCATGCCTGCATTCTCACTCCCATAGCCTCCACAACTAGCTCACGCTGCTGCTTCCATGGCTATAGGACGCTCCCCTACCCACCCCAACCACTGCACCACCCCCCGTAAGGAATGGCGGATGTATTGTTGGAGTGCCGCGGCTTCGGCGGTGTACTTGAGCCCCGCTACATTGTCGGCGCAGAATCACTTGACCAGTGAGCTATTACGCACTCTTTCAAGGGTGGCTGCTTCTAAGCCAACCTCCTGGTTGTCTTCGCGACTCCACATCCTTTTCCACTTAGTACACGCTTAGGGGCCTTAGCCGGCGATCTGGGCTGTTTCCCTCTCGACTACGAAGCTTATCCCCCGCAGTCTCACTGCCGCGCTCTCACACACCGGCATTCGGAGTTTGGCTGATTTCGGTAAGCTTGTAGGCCCCCTAGACCATCCAGTAGCTCTACCTCCGGTGTGAAACACGCGACGCTGCACCTAAATGCATTTCGGGGAGAACCAGCTATCACGGAGTTTGATTGGCCTTTCACCCCTACCCACAACTCATCCCCTCAGTTTTCAACCTAAGTGGGTTCGGGCCTCCACGACGTCTTACCGTCGCTTCACCCTGGCCATGGGTAGATCACTCCGCTTCGGGTCTAGAACACGCGACTCAAAACGCCCTATTCGGACTCGCTTTCGCTACGGCTACCCCACACGGGTTAACCTCGCCACATGCCACTAACTCGCAGGCTCATTCTTCAAAAGGCACGCCATCACCCACCCAACCGAAGTTGGCGCAGGCCCTGACGGATTGTAAGCGCACGGTTTCAGGTACTATTTCACTCCCCTCCCGGGGTACTTTTCACCTTTCCCTCACGGTACTAGTCCGCTATCGGTCACCAGGGAGTATTCAGGCTTACCGGGTGGTCCCGGCAGATTCACAGCAGATTTCACGGGCCCGCTGCTACTCGGGCATCATCCACAACAGCCGTTGAGTTTTCGCTTACCGGACTATCACCGTCTATGGCAGGCCGTTCCAGACCACTTCAACTAACACAACGGTTTCTGACTGTCGCCCAGACCGGCAGATCTGAGAAGAATGACCCCACAACCCCAAGAACACAACCCCTGCCGGGTATCACATGCCCCTGGTTTAGCCTCATCCGCTTTCGCTCGCCACTACTCACGGAATCACTATTGTTTTCTCTTCCTGTGGGTACTGAGATGTTTCACTTCCCCACGTTCCCTCCACACACCCTATATATTCAGATGCGGGTAACACGACATCACTCGTGCTGGGTTTCCCCATTCGGAAATCCTCGGATCTCAGCTCGGTTGACAGCTCCCCGAGGCTTATCGCAGCCTCCTACGTCCTTCATCGGCTCCTGGTGCCAAGGCATCCACCGTACGCTCTTAAACACTTACTAACAAAGATGCTCGCGTCCACTGTGCAGTTCTCAAACAACACACAAAACCGAGCTTCGATCACCACCATGCCCACCACTGTCTCCAGCAGCGCGGTCTGCGTAACCACCCGGTCTCGTCGTTATCTTGCCTAAGAGGAAACACTCGCGTGTTCTCTCAGGACCCAACAGTGTGCCGATATATTCACCACCAATTCTCCACTGAGGAAGAACCATCCGGCGCGAAACTAGTCAGTGTTCCACCCATGAGCGTCCGCAGCCCCACAAACGAGGACTAAACGGTCTCTGCCAGGCACGATTCAACCTGTGTTGAACGGCTCTGGAGAAGTGCTCCTTAGAAAGGAGGTGATCCAGCCGCACCTTCCGGTACGGCTACCTTGTTACGACTTCGTCCCAATCGCCAATCCCACCTTCGACGGCTCCCTCCCACAAGGGGTTAGGCCACCGGCTTCGGGTGTTACCGACTTTCATGACGTGACGGGCGGTGTGTACAAGGCCCGGGAACGTATTCACCGCAGCGTTGCTGATCTGCGATTACTAGCGACTCCAACTTCACGGGGTCGAGTTGCAGACCCCGATCCGAACTGAGACCGGCTTTAAGGGATTCGCTCCACCTCACGGTATCGCAGCCCTCTGTACCGGCCATTGTAGCATGTGTGAAGCCCTGGACATAAGGGGCATGATGACTTGACGTCGTCCCCACCTTCCTCCGAGTTGACCCCGGCAGTCTCTCACGAGTCCCCGCCATTACGCGCTGGCAACATAAGATAAGGGTTGCGCTCGTTGCGGGACTTAACCCAACATCTCACGACACGAGCTGACGACAGCCATGCACCACCTGTACACCGACCACAAGGGGGCCTACATCTCTGCAGGTTTCCGGTGTATGTCAAACCCAGGTAAGGTTCTTCGCGTTGCATCGAATTAATCCACATGCTCCGCCGCTTGTGCGGGCCCCCGTCAATTCCTTTGAGTTTTAGCCTTGCGGCCGTACTCCCCAGGCGGGGTACTTAATGCGTTAGCTACGGCACGGATCCCGTGGAAGGAAACCCACACCTAGTACCCACCGTTTACGGCGTGGACTACCAGGGTATCTAATCCTGTTCGCTACCCACGCTTTCGCTTCTCAGCGTCAGTTACTTCCCAGAGACCCGCCTTCGCCACCGGTGTTCCTCCTGATATCTGCGCATTTCACCGCTACACCAGGAATTCCAGTCTCCCCTGAAGTACTCTAGTCTGCCCGTATCCCCTGCAAGCTCACAGTTGAGCTGTGAGTTTTCACAGAAGACGCGACAGACCGCCTACAAGCTCTTTACGCCCAGTAATTCCGGACAACGCTCGCACCCTACGTATTACCGCGGCTGCTGGCACGTAGTTGGCCGGTGCTTCTTCTACAGGTACCGTCACTTGCGCTTCGTCCCTGTCGAAAGAGGTTTACAACCCGAAGGCCGTCATCCCTCACGCGGCGTCGCTGCATCAGGCTTCCGCCCATTGTGCAATATTCCCCACTGCTGCCTCCCGTAGGAGTCTGGGCCGTGTCTCAGTCCCAGTGTGGCCGGTCACCCTCTCAGGTCGGCTACCCGTCGTCGCCTTGGTAGGCCATTACCCCACCAACAAGCTGATAGGCCGCGGGCCCATCTCGTACCGATAAATCTTTCCACCACAAGACATGCATCCCATGGTCATATCCGGTATTAGACCCAGTTTCCCAGGCTTATCCCGAAGTACGAGGCAGATCACCCACGTGTTACTCACCCGTTCGCCGCTCGTGTACCCCGAAGGGCCTTACCGCTCGACTTGCATGTGTTAAGCACGCCGCCAGCGTTCGTCCTGAGCCAGGATCAAACTCTCCGTTGAAGACTCTTGAAACAACCCCAAAAGGGCGAATCAGAAGAATTAACCAGAGTCCGAAAACCTTGGCAAAATCAAACGCCAGCAAAAAATATCTGCTGACAAAAATGTCCGACCCACCCAAACGGGGGTTTGAGGAGCCGGAACCAAATAAAACATTTGGCACTGACATTCATCGACACACTATTGAGTTCTCAAAGAACACACGCACACAGTTCGACCCCAGATTCTCTCGGGGGGCTTGCTGAGGCAACTTTTCCAGCCTAGCCAACCTTCCGCGCAGAGTCAAGTCTGCTCGTCCGATCCGCTGCAACTGAGTGTCAGGCGCTCCTCGTACTACCTCGTTTCCCAGGCCTTTCGGCTCCGGGTCGGTGTCCGTGTCGCTCTGACTTGGACAAAGTTACGCGGCGGAGAACGCCGAGTCAAATCCGCACTACACGCATGTCATTTCGCAGGTCAGGGGCTATTCGACCACCGAAAAAGCAGGCTCGGGCCACCCTGATGTGACCCGAGCCACGTGATCTTTATTCCCCCGCCCGCAGCGCGCCCGCGAAGTTCCGCTTCCCGCGACGCAGCACCAGCCACCGTCCGTGCAGGTAGTCGCTATCCGCAGGGGTCCATTCGAGATCCGAGATCCGCTCGTTGTTCACCGACGCGCCGCCTTCGTTCACCGCACGCCGGGCGGCGCCCCGGCTCTCCGACAGTCCGGTGGCGACCAAGAGATCGACGATCGTGCTCGGTGCGCCGGATCCGACTTCGGCGACAGTCCCATCGACAGCGGCCTCCCGCAGCGCCGCCGCCAACGTCGCCTCATCCAGTTCCCGCAGATCCGCGCGACCGAACAACGCCTGACTCGCCAACTGCACAGCGCGGGTATTCGCCTCCCCGTGCACCAGATTCGTCATCTCCTCGGCCAGCTTGCGCTGCGCTTCCCGCGCGTGCGGGCGTTCGGCCGTGGCCAGTTCCAGCTCGGCCAGCTCCTCCCGGGACAGGAAGGTGAACCAGCGCAGGTACCGCACGACATCGGCATCGGCGGTATTCACGAAGTACTGGTACCAGGCGTAGGGACTGGTCATCTCCGGATCGAGCCACAGGCTGCCGCCGCCGGTCGACTTGCCGAACTTCTTGCCGTCGGCGGAGGTCACCAGCGGAACGGTCAGCGCGTGCACCGATGCGCCGTCGACGCGCCGGTTCAGCTCGACGCCCGCGATGATGTTGCCCCACTGATCCGAACCACCGACCTGCAGCGTGCAGCCGTAGTTGCGGCGCAACTGCAGGTAGTCGTTGGCCTGCAGCAGCATGTAGCTGAACTCGGTGTAGGAGATGCCCTCCCCGTCCAGGCGCCGCTTGATGGTGTCGCGGGCCAACATGACATTGACCGAGAAGTGCTTGCCGATATCGCGCAGGAAGTCGACGGTCGACAGCTGGCCGGTCCAGTCCATGTTGTTGGCGATGATCGCGCCGGTGGGCGAATCGTCGAGGTCGACGAAGCGTTCCAGCTGCGAGCGGATCCGGCCCGCCCACTCCGCGACAGTGTCGGTGGAGTTCATGGTGCGCTCACCGACGTCGCGCGGGTCGCCGATCAAACCGGTGGCGCCACCGGCCAGCACGACCGGTCGATGGCCCGCACGCTGGAACCGCCGCAGTGCCAGCAGTGGAACCAGATGTCCGGCGTGCAAACTGGCCGCGGTCGGATCGAAACCGGCATAGAGGGTCAGCGGCCCGGCGGACACCGCCGCGCGCAGGGCGTCCAGGTCGGTGGACTGCGCGATCAGCCCGCGCCAGGTCAATTCGTCGATGATGTCGCCGGTCACGATGTCCCATCATTCCGTACCGGTCCCCGCGACCGGTACAGCCCTCAGTGTCTTCGCGCGCCACCCCGCAGGTCGAGCGAATTACCGGGCCGGGTCCGCAAACGCCATCACGATCGGCAGACCATGGTCTGCCGATCGTGATGGTTGTTCAGATGGTCAGCGAGACAGCAGCTCCCGGGCGGCGGTGATGCTGTCGCGACGCTGCCAGGCGATCCAGACGAACACCACGCCGAGGATCAGCGGGAAGAACATCAGGGCGGGCGCGCCGAGCAGGAAAGCCTGGGTCAGTGCGGCGCAGACCATGGTGATCGAGAGGCCGACCGCCGCGGGGCCGGTCAGGCGCGGCACCAGCAGGCCGATGCCGCCCGCGAGCTCGACCAGACCGGTGAAGTAGCGGAACCACACGCCCCAGCCGATGGTCTCGAAGGCCTCGACGGCGTCGTGCTGGCCGAACAGCTTCGGGGCTGCGGAGGCGACGATGAGGAACAGGCCCAGCAGGATCTGCACGGTCCAGAGCGCGATGTTCATCTTCTTACCGGGGCGGTGGGCGACGGCGGTGGTGGTCGAGGCGGCGGGGGCGATGGCGGTCATGATGTCTTTCCTTCGGGTCGGTCGCGCCGGGTGGAGCGCGTTCAACAGGTAGGACGGACACCGTCGCGAAAACTCATCGCTCGCGCCGAAAATCCCTGCTACCTGGAGTTATATCGCCTCGATCGGTGCGCGCGGGCTGCGCCGGTATGCCGATACCGCGGGCGAGGCGAGCCAGAATCGCCACGGCACATCCGGCGCGCTGCTGACCCCGACTCGTGGCCCGGTGGCGATCTCGGCGAGGTCGATCGCGCCGTCGAGGGCCAACCGGATCGGCGACGCCGGATCGAAGAGCGGAGTTCCGTAGTCGCTCAGCGTGATTCCCAGCGCGCTGCCGAGATTGCCTGGGCCCTTTGCCAAATCGGCGTCGGTGCGCGCCGTTGGCCGACGAGCTCGGGCCGTCTCCAGGCCGGCGACGACCTCGCCCGAGCGGATGAGCACTGCGCTGGCTGTCCCATCCGGCCCGCTGGTCACATTCACGCACATGTGCATTCCGTAGCTCAGATAGACGTACAGGACCCCGGCGGGCCCGAACATCACCGCATTGCGCTTGGTCCGCCCGCGCCCGGAGTGCGATGCCGGGTCCGGCCACGGTCCGGCCGGGTCGCCGCCGTATGCCTCGACTTCGACGATCCGCACGCCTACCGGTCCGGACCACAACGTCGCGCCGAGCAGTCGCCTGGCCGCGGCGGGCGGTTCGACCGCGAGTTCCTCACTACGCACGACTCACCATTGTTCCCGACGTCAGACGTAGCGACTGTGCTGGCCGGAGCGCAGGGTGATCAGATCATCGGTGATCACGGCGGCGTATCCGACCGCAACCAGCACAGCGAGCTGTGCCCAGGCCACCGACGCGGTGCCGATCGGGATGGTGGCGGCCACCGCGGCGGCGGCGATGAGCCGCGACCACGGACGCGGCAGACCCAAGGCGAGCCGGAAGCAGAACTGGCCGACAAAATACAGGGCGACGCCGCCGGAGAGTGCCGCCGCGGCGGCGAAGGAGGCGGGTTCGTTGCCGTGCGCGATGCTCATATTGATGCCCGCCGCGGCGACGGTGATGCCGATCAGCAACGGGTAGAGCGCGTAGCCGTAGGCGAGAACCGCGGGGCGGGAACGCTCCCGGTCCGGCACCGCGGCCAGCGCGTGCTCACCGCGCTCGTCATCGATGCCGAAATACGCCCACCACAGCACGTAAACCAAACACAGTCCCAGCGCGACCATTCCGACCAGCGGCACGGTCAGCCGCTCCCCCGCCAGCCCGGCGCCGATCGCGACCACCGACTCGCCGATGGCGACGATGATCACCAGTCCGTTCCGCTCGCAGAAATGACCGGCTCGCACCACGAAATCGCGGGTGTCGACGAGGTAGGGGCTGAGCACCTGCACCGCGAAAGCCAACCCCCAGCACAGGTATTGCAGATACCCGTGTACGAATCCGCCCGCGAGCACCAGCGCCGCCGCGAGTGCGTTCAGCGGCGCGATGCGTTTGATCGCCTGCGTCGCCGAGGCACCGCCGCTGACCCAGAACAAGGCCGTGTGCACGATGTTGACGAGCACGTAGCCGAGGCCGAACGCGAGGCCGGTGCCGTGGAAGGCGTCCGGGATGGCCAACGCGAGCACGAAGAACCCGAACATACCGATCAGCAGCAGGGTGCGGCGTTGTGAACTGTTCGGCGCGACTTCGTTGGTGAGCCAGACGTACCCGCTGTACATCCACCAGATGACCCCGAACAGGACCACCACCTGGAGCAGTGACTCCCACCCCGGATGGTGGGTGAAGACGTGGGTCAGCTGGGTGATGGTGAAGACGAAGACGAGATCGAAGAAGAGCTCCAGGGTGGAGACCCGGACCTGTCCGCCGTCCGCGTTCGGTGAGGTGATCTGGCTGGTCACGGCAAGAGCGTAGAACGACACGCTGGGTACGGCACGTCAAGTGTCGACCGATGCTCAGCCGAGCACATCGGTGCCCATGTACAGCCCCTTGAGCTTGCTCGGGTTCACCTGAAAACGCAGGTTGTGGATGTGGCCGTCGATGATGTCGTAGGTGAAGGCCGCCACCGGGTTTCCGCCGATGAACGCCAGCGCACCGAGTTCGCCATTGATATGCGCCGGCTCGAGGACGACTCCCGCGACCGAAGGTTTGGCGAGGACGCCGAGCACCCAGCGGGCCACATGGTCGGGGCCGTAGAGCGGACGCAGGGCCGCGGTGACCACACCGCCGCCGTCGGACCACGAGGTCACCTCGGGCGCGAGCAGATCCATCAGGGCGTTGAGATCGCCACCGGCACAGGCGGACATGAACTGTTCGGTGATGTGTGCGCGCTCGGCCTTATCGGTGTCGAAGCGCGGGCGACGGGACTGCACGTGCGAACGGGCCCGATGCGCGATCTGCCGGATGGTGGCCTCGGGCTTGTCCAGAGTGTCGGCGATTTCGGCATGGCTGTAGCCGAAGACCTCGCGCAGCAGGAAGACCGCGCGCTCGACGGGATTCAAGGTCTCCAACACCACCAGCATCGCGGTGGAGACGGTGTCGGCCAATTCGGTCTCCTCGGCGATATTCGGTGATGTCAACAAGGGTTCGGGCAGCCATGGACCGATATAGGTTTCGCGCTTCGCTTTAGCGGAGGTGAGCCGATTCAACGAGAGGTTGGTGACCGTGCGCACCAGATAGGACTTGGGATGCCGGACTGTCGACTGATCGGCTTCGTTCCACTTCAGCCAGGTGTCCTGCAGGATGTCCTCGGCGTCGGTGACGGTGCCCAGCATCCGGTAGGCGGTGGAGAAGAGCAGCCGCCGATGTTCGATGAACGGATCCTGCGCCAGCGTGGCTTCACCCATCAACTCATGCTCCTGGTTCGGGTCCGGATTTCACCATCGCACAATCCTGGCACGACCCTGCCGCCCGTCCGGGGTGACGAGCGGCTGTTCCGGGCCCGGTTCTCATGCGGTGCGACGAGTGGCCTTGCCGCCCTTGGACAGCTGGACCGAGACCGTCATCTTCTTGCTGAGCTTGAAGCTGGGCACCGGGCTGCTGCTCACGGCCCCCTTGTACAGCACCGCGGCGCGTCCGGTCAGGGAGAACCGGCCGGGTGTGTCGTCGGCCTTGGTGAACTGGATGACCGCGTCCTTGCGGCCCAGGCTGACCGGCTGGTGGAAGTAGCCGAACCGGAACGGCTCGACCCTCTTGCCCTTCAACTGCCGCACGAGGGCGTCGGCAGCGTAAGCGGCGGTCGGCAGGCCGGACTGGCAGGTGCCGTGGATCTGGCCCCAGGCCTGGCGCACCGCGGCGGCGTCGCCGATGGCGTGGATGTTGGGGTGCGAGACCGACCGCAGGGTCGGGTCGACCACGATCAGCCCGCGGGCGTCGGTCTCGATACCCGCCTGGGCGGCCAGCCGGGAGACTCGGACGCCGGTGGTCCACAGGGTCAGATCGGCGGCGACCAGTTCGCCGTTGGCGAGTTCGACCGCATCCGGCAGCACCTTGGTGACCGCCTGGCCGACCTCGCGGGCTACCCCCAGCCGATCGAGCGCCTTGTTCAGGTAGGCGCGTGCCTTGTCGCCCATCATCGCGCCCGGCTCGCTGCTGCTGATCAACGTGACCCGCAATCCCGGGCAGCTCTCGGCGATTTCGGCCGCCGCCTCGATGCCGGTCAGACCGCCGCCGCAGACCGCGACATTGCCGCCGTTGGCCGCGACCATGCCGAGGTGCTCGGAGAAACGATGCGCGGTGCGCGGGTCGTTCAGGGTCCAGGCGTGATCGGCCGCGCCGGGCACGATGCTGGTGTCGGTGCTGCTGCCGAGGGCGTAGATCAGCTCGTCGTAGTGCAGTGTTGCGGTGCCGTCGAGATAGACCTGCCGCGCCTCGGGATCAATGGAAGTGGCCCAGCCCTGGACGAATTCGACGCCCGAACCAGCCAGGATCTCCGGGATCTGGTTGTCGGCCAGTTCCTGGCCCGCGGCGATCTGGTGCATGCGCAGCCGCTCGGTGAAGCGCGCGGATGGGTTGACGAGGGTGATCTGCACGTCGAGTTTGCGGGTCCGGTGCGCCAGCCGTACGGCGGCCAGCATGCCGGTGTAGCCCGCGCCCAGGACGACGATCCGCTTCTTGGTGGTCATGGCTTGCTCCCATGGTCGATGTCACCGGGGCAGGATTCTCGGTTGGTGACGACCATGGGACAAACCACCGATGCCGGACGTGACACCCGCCTGGTGTGATGCCGGTCACGCGGCGGATCAGTGCTTGCCGAGCGCCTCGGTCCGGATCAACTGGAACAGGCTCGGGTTGTCGGTCGTCGTGACGACGCTGACGATCCGGTGCGCGAAGCGGTCCTCCTCGGCCAGTCGCAGCAGGGCTGCCGCCAAGTCGACCCGAGCGGTGTATCGATGGTCGGCATGCCCCTCGACCATCGTGTAATCGGTGACAGCGGGCAACTCGTACAACCCACCGGGACGCACAATCGTCCACGCCAGATCACTGGCCCTGAGCAGCGATTCCATCCGCCGCATATCGTCGTAGAGCGTCTTGCCCATGACGCCCGCGATGTAGGGCTGCAGCACCCGATTGAACAGGAACCCGGCTTCCGAATAGGGCTTCGGATCGACCGCACTCGACGAGACGGCCGCGATCCGACGCACGCCGTGGCGGTGCATCGCGGCGATGATGTGGCGAATTCCGTTGGAGTAGGTGGTGATCGGCTCTTTGCCGTACGGCACTCCCAATGCCGACAGCACCGCGTCGGCACCGGCGATCGCGGTATCGACCGAATCCTGTTGGTGGACATCGCCGCCGAAGACGGTGAGCCGATCGTGCTCGATCGGAAACTCCGCAGGCTGCCGGGTGACCGCGACGACGTCGTGGCCCGCCGCGAGGGCCTGCCCGGTCAGCAGTCGCCCGGTGGGTCCGTTGGCTCCGAAAACGCTGATGCGCATGACTTCCTCCTGATGTCTCGGTATGCCTGCGACGCCGATCCATCGGAGCGTCGTATCATATGGAAACCATAACAACTAATATGAAAGTCATACAATATGACAGACGTAACAAAATCGACGGGAGCGAAGCAGCGAGCGCGGCGGCATCGGCAATCGGCCAACGCGGTCAAGGAGTCGCTGCGCGACCTGAACATCCAGTTATCGCTGCTCAACCGGCAGTTCGGCGTGCAGATGCAGCTCAAGGACGCCGACTGGAATTGCCTCGACCTGATCAACCGGCACGGCCCGCTCAGCCCCGGAGCGCTCGCCCGGCTGTCCGGACTGCATCCCGCGACCATGACCGGCGTCCTGGATCGCCTGCAACGCGGCGGCTTCATCACCCGCGAACGCGATCCGGAGGCCACCGACCGCCGCGCCGTCACCGTGCGCGCCACCCAGGACCGCAACCCGGAGCTGTACCGCATGCTCTCCGGCATGAACAACCGCATGGACGACCTGTGCGACCGCTACTCCGCGGCCGAACTGGAGCTGATCGCGGACTTCCTGCGCCGCACCACCGCCGCCGGGCACGACGCGACCGCTGAACTCGCCGGCGAATAACGCCAGCGCACGAAAGTGACATCCCGCCCGAAATCAGGGTGGACCAGGGGCGAAATGGGGACGGTCCCGGATGTGCCGGGGTGCCGCGGATCCATACCGTCATCGCATGTCTTCGGTTTCCCGGCCGCGCAGGTTGCGGCGGTTGCTCCCTGCTATCGCTGCGTTCGCGATGGTTTTGCCGCTTTCGGTCGGTGGCTGCGTCGCCTGGGTGTACACCAATGCGGCCGTATCTACTGTCGGCGCAACCGAATTCAACAATGAGATGGCGGTTCCGCCGCTGGCGCAGTCGCGGATCCGGTCGGATGGCACCCGTGTCTTCGAACTCGATATGCGTTCGGGGCGCACGGAATTCCGGCCTGGCCGGACATCCGAGACCTGGGGGTTCAATGGCGACTATCTCGGACCGACGTTGCGGGCCCGGCGCGGCGAAAAGGTGGAAGTCGAAGTCCGGAACAAGCTTTCGGAGGCCTCGACCGTGCACTGGCACGGGATGCATCTCCCAGCCGCGATGGACGGTGGGCCGCACCAGATGGTGCCGGCCGGTGCCACCTGGTCACCGCACTGGACCGTGGATCAGCCCGCCGCGACACTCTGGTACCACCCGCATCCGCACGGCGCGACCGAACAGCATGTGCGACGTGGGCTGGCGGGGATGTTCCTGCTCGATGACGAGGTGTCCGAAGGGCTCGCGCTGCCGGACAACTACGGCGTCGACGATCTGCCAGTCATCGTCCAGGATGTGAAATTCCGTGGGGCCCAGCTCGATTCGTCGCACGGCATGTTCCGTGACATCGGGTTCCTCGGTGATCGGACCATGGTCAACGGCACCCTGACGCCGTACCGCGCTGTCGGCGACGAACTCGTGCGACTGCGGCTGCTCAACGCCTCGACCGCGCGGATCTATACCTTCGGCTTCGCCGACGACCGGCGCTTCTCGCTCGTCGCCACCGACGGCGGTCTGCTGGAACGTCCGCTCGCACTGGATCGGGTGCGCCTGTCACCGGGTGAGCGCGCGGAGATCGTGGTCCGGGTGCGGCCCGGTGAACGCACCGTGCTGCGCAGCACGAAACTCGATGCGGGACTGAACTTCTGGAGTCAGCGGTTCGCCGGTGGCGACGACAGCTTCGATGTACTCGAGCTGCGCCCGGCGGCCACCCTGCGGCCGTCACCCGAAATGCCCACGGCACTGGCACATCCGTCGACTCCCGACGGCTCCGACTCGGTCACACAACGCACCTTCGAGCTGAATCTCAGTGGGATCAACGGCAATCCGATGGCGATGGACCGCATCGATCTGACAGTGACCCGAGGCACCGCCGAAACCTGGGTGGTGCACAACAACGACGGCATGGCGCACAACTTCCATATACACGACGTCCAGTTCCGGGTGCTCGAGCTGAACGGAACGCCGCCGCCGGACGCGTTGACCGGACCGAAGGACACCATCTTCCTACCGCCCGACGCGACCGCGAAGATCGCCATGCGCTTCGACGGGCCCGCCGATCCGAGCTCGCCCTACATGTATCACTGCCACCTGCTGTGGCATGAGGACCAGGGCATGATGGGCCAGTTTGTTGTGGTCGAGCCGGGCCAATCGGCCGGGACGCCAGCACATCACGAGGGTCACCACTAGACGCGGAGGCCGCGGCGCGCTAAATTCATCACACAATGAATTCAACACCCGATGAATTGAGGCGTCCCATGCCGGACCTGCACTCATCGCCCGCCATCGAGGTTCGCAACCTCTCCGTGCGCCGCGGCGGCCGCGAAGTTCTACACGATATTTCGCTGACCATCCCGCGCGGTTCCATCACCGGACTGCTCGGGCCCTCCGGATGCGGCAAGACCACCCTCATGCGCAGCATCGTCGGCACCCAGATCGTGGCCGCAGGCGAGATCTCCGCGCTCGGGCTCCCGGCCGGATCCGCCGAACTGCGGCACCGGATCGGTTACGTGACACAAGCGCCGAGCATCTACGCCGATATCAGCGTGCGCGAGAACGTCGCCTACTACGCCGCGCTCTACGGACGCGACCGCGACGACACCGATTCGGCGATCGCTGCGGTCGGGCTGCTCGAACATGCCCGTCAGCGCGGCGACGAACTCTCCGGCGGGCAGCAGACGCGTGCGTCGCTGGCCTGCGCATTGGTCGCGCAGCCCGAGATCCTGATCCTGGACGAGCCGACGGTCGGCCTGGATCCGGTACTGCGCGTGGATCTGTGGAAGCAGTTCCACGAGTTGGCCGCGAACGGGACGACGCTGCTGGTCTCCAGTCACGTGATGGACGAGGCCGAGCACTGCGACAAACTGCTGCTGGTGCGCGAGGGCGAACTCCTCGCCCAGCTCAGCCCCGACGAACTGCGCGCCGAGACCGGTGAGCAGAACCTCGAACAAGCCTTCCTCGCTCTTATCACGATGGGACACGCGGCATGACTATCGCACTCGCACCCCGCCGGAAGCCGACGCTGCGCCCGTACGCCGCGACGACCGGCCGGATCCTGCGTCAGCTGCGCAACGACCACCGCACTGTCGCAATGATTCTCGTGGTCCCCGCCCTGCTGATGGCCCTGCTGTACTTCATCTACAAGGAGACCCCGACCAACCCGTTCAACCCGGTGCCGATCTTCGACCGGGTCGGCATCAGCATGCTCGGCATCCTGCCGTTCATCGTGATGTTCCTGATCACCGCGATCGCCATGCAGCGCGAACGCACCTCGGGCACGCTGGAGCGGCTGCTCACCACGCCGCTGGCCAAACTGGACCTGCTCGCCGGATACGGCACCGCGTTTTCCGTCGCCGCGGCCGCGCAGGCGGTAGTGGCCTGCCTGGTCTCCTTCGGACTGCTCGGCCTCGATTCGGCGGGTAGTCCGGGCTGGGTGGTGGTGATCGCGATGGTCGACGCGGTCTGCGGCGTCGCGCTCGGCCTGTTGGCAAGTGCCTTCGCCCGCACCGAATTCCAGGCCGTGCAGTTCATGCCGGTGGTGGTCGCACCGCAGATCTTCCTGTGCGGCTTACTCGTTCCGCGCGGGCAGCTGCCGGGCTGGCTGGAGGCGATCAGCAATGTGATGCCGTTGAGTTACGCGGTCGATGCGCTGGAACAGGTTTCGACACATTCGAATGTCACCGGCCAGATGTTCCGTGATCTGGCGGTCGTCGCCGGATTCGCCATCGTCGCGCTGTGCCTCGGCGCGGCCACGCTACGGCGGCGAACCGCGTGACGGCCGAGGCGACCAATGGCGATCGCCGCTCGGGGCGTCGGCCGGGACAGTCCGGCGCCCGCGAGGCGATCCTCACCGCCGCACGCACCCGCTTCGCCGAGGGCGGCTTCGACAAGACCTCGATCCGCGCCGTCGCCGCCGACGCGGGGGTCGATCCGGCGTTGGTCCACCACTACTTCGGGACCAAACAGCAGTTGTTCGCCGCGGTGGTCGATCTGCCGATCGACCCGGAGGCCACGCTGCGCAAGATCGATGTCGCGCCGCTGGATCGACTCGGGGAAACCATTCTCGGCTCGGTGGTCGCGTTGTGGGACTCGCCCGCCGGTCCCGGCATCGTCGCGGCGGTGCGCAGCATCCTCGCCGGCGGCGATATGGCGCTGGCCAGGACATTCGTCTTGGATGTCGTGCTGGAGCGGGTACGGCTGCGAATCGCGACGCCGCAAGACGACGGGCGGGCCCGCGTCGCGCTGGTCGCCACCCAAATGATCGGCGTACTGGTCGCCCGCAAGATCATCGGCGTCGAACCCGTGGCCTCGATGCCCGGCCCCGACCTGGTCGCCGCAGTAGCCCCCACCCTCCAGCACTACCTCACCGGCGAAATAGACACCCCCGCACGCTAGGTGAAGGGCGCATGGCTGCGGCAAACGTCGAGTGGCATCCACATCGGTGGGCCACTCGGCGGCTCAGGCGTCGGCGTGCTGACTGGTGAAGGCGGTGTGTTCGGTATCGGTCACGTCGCGGGCCTCATCGATGAGGAGCACGGGGATGCCGTTTTCGATGGGGTAAGCGCGGCGCAGGCGCGGATTGTAGAGGGCGGTGGCGCCCTTGTCATCGCGGACCAACAGCAACGGACCCTTGTCCTGCGGGCAGGCGAGCAGGCTCAACAACGTGGCGTCCAACGCGGTTTCTTCCGGCATGATCGATAACTTACCCGGCACTCAGAACTGCTCCGCACCGGAACCGGCGGACGGCGGTGGCGGCACCGGGGCCCGCCGGAACGAGATATAGCGATGGCCGAAGTAGCTGGCGATCGCGACCAGTCCCATCACCACCACCGCCGACGGCTTACTCGGCAGGTGCAGCACCGAGACGGCCAGTGACAGCAGGGCCATATTCATCAGCAGCCCACCGGAATTGACCCCGACGAACCGGACGAAGTCGCGAACCGCATGGCCGTGCACTCGGAACACCAGCGTCCGGTGTAGTGCGAACGCGATGACGATGCTGATGGCATAGGCCAGCGCCACCGCGGCGGCGGGCGGCACGCTGTCGCCGAGGATGGCCAACCACATGACGGTCAGCCCCATCCCGAGTGCGGTATTGAAACCGCCGACCACCGCGAAGGCGACCTCCTGCCGGTGCACCAGCCGCAGCAACGGCCCCGGATCCTCGGCTCCCGTCGCCCCCGCGTGCGCCCCCGTCTCGCTGGCGCTCACCGGATCGCGTCCGCCAGATCGGGCTCCGGCACCGGACTGTCCTCGGTCGGCCGAGCCGAGGTGGCGTCGTCCGGCTCGTCGCGACGGTTCCTGCGCAGGTACAACCACTGCAACGCGCCCACCCCGAATACTGCGAGCAGCGCCGTCACGCCGCCGAGCTTCCAGCCCGGCGGACGCCAGGTCAGCTCGAGGTCGGCGTTCTTGGCACCGGCCGGAATATCCACGGCGACGAAGGTTTTCGCGACAACGCTGATCGGGATCTCGTGACCGTTCAGCGTCGCCCGATATCCGGGCCAGCCGAGCCGAGCGAAGACCACCCGCCCACCGTGTTCGGAGTTCACCCGCACCCGGCTGCTCGACTCCGACTCCGACACCGAGGTCGCGGTGCCGCCCTCGACGGTGGCGACACGCCCGTTCTGAGCGGAGCGCAGCCCGGTCGCACGCTCGAGCACCGCGATGTACTTCTCGTGGCCCGGGTAGTCGACCCACTTCCAGCCCGGCGGCGCGGGCTGATTACGCGCGTCCGGATACAGCGCACGCTGGAGCACTACCCGGTCGACCTTCATCAGATCGACGATGGTCGTACCGGTGGTCGGCTCGGTGGCGAATGCCCGGCGGTACGCGTCGGGGCAGACACTGGTGTCCCAGCGCATGCACAGCATCTCGCCGAACCAGAAGTGCCCGTTCGGTGTGTAGCCGCTGACGTAGGTCAGCTCCAGATCCTTGGCGTAATTGCCGAATACCAGTGAGCCATAGCCGCCCTGCAGCGTCCGCTCGCCCGGTTGGATCAGCGCGCGGTCGGCGAGTTGCAGTGTGGTGCCGGGGAAGTCGGGGAACGCGGCCTTCATCTCCGAGCGCCGCTCCGGCAGATTCCAGCTCATCGGCGTCGGCTGCGCCGCATGCACCTGCAGGAATGCGATCGGGAATATCGAGACGATGGTCAGCGCACAGGCCGCCGCCGTCCCTCGGCGCAGGCCCAGCCACACCACCGCGGCCCCGAGCGCCGCGATGCCGAGGGCCGCGACAACGTGCCACACCACCTCGCGCGGCGCCGCCGAGAACGATCGCAGCCACAGCAGCCCGATCAGCACCGCCGCCGCGATGCCGCGGTGGCGCCAGTTGCGGACGGTGGCGTAGCGGCCGAGCAGCACACATACCAGCACCAGCAGACCGAGGGCCAGCATCGGCAGCACCCGGGCGGGCCAGCGCAGCGGGCCGATGGTGCCGGGGCCCGCGGTCCACATCAGCGCCATGATCGCGACGAGCGCGATCGCGGTGAACTCGCGCCAGTTCTCGCGTGCCTTGCGCCAGTCGATGAAGGCCAGCGCCGGAATCAGGAACCAGGCGATGTAGACCACCGGCATCGGCTGTATGTAACCCCACCACGAGTTGTACGCGGGCAGCGTGCTCGGCAGGCTGGCGTTGAGCGATTCCGACCACGGCACGGTCAGGAACTGGTCGTTGTTGATCTGCGCGGTGCCACGCCAGGTCACCTTCGCCGAGAGCATGCTCGGCAGATAGGTCGCCAGCCCCGCAAGCGCGGCGCAGGCCGCCACCGCGAGCAGGCGCAGCGACGGCTGCCACCTGCGCTGGTAGACCACCTCACCGACGGCGACAGCGCCGATCATCAGACCGGCCTCGACGGCCGGGAAGATGTACTGCACCGAAATCGCCAAATATAGAAAGACGAAAGTGGAGATCGGCCCGCCGCGACCGCGCGCGTACCGGACGCCGCTGGCCCAGGCGTGCACCAGCCACGCGGTTCCCGTGAAGGCGGTGTACCAGCTGGCCTCATCGAAGAAGAGCAACCATCCGGTGAAGGGAATCGCGATGCCCGCGACCGCGGCCCATGGCGTCCTCGCGCCGTACTCCAGGCAGATCCGGTACACGCCGAGCCCGAGGATGATCGCGAAGATCAGCTTTATCACCGTGGTGTAGAGCGCGATGTTGTCCACCGAGGGCGCGATCAGATCGATGAGCAGCTGCGGCGGATTCAGCAGGCCTGCCTCTTCGATGGTGTAGTTGCCCGCCATCCAGTGTTCGGGGACCATCGCCGGGAACCGGCCCTCGCGCAGCTGCCGCCCGAGCATCACCCAGAGCGGACCGTACTGCGACTCGCTGTCGTCGGTATAGAAGTGCCGGACGTTGGCCAACAGAACCGAGACGTATCCCGCAATCACACCGAATGCGGTAACGAGACCCCATTTGACCACATCCCGCCGGGCGGGGCCGCTACTTTCCACCACGAGTTCCAGACCCTACAGCCCCCGGCGCCCGGTGTCGGCATGCCCATCGCACGGCGCCTCGTTCCCACACCGGTGTCCCCGCGCCCGTCGGCAGTTCGGCGACCGGACGCGGGTCAGCTGTCACGAAAGAACCTCGGCCAGTTCACGTTCGGGCTCACCGGTCGGGTGGTCGGCGACGGCCGCCGCGTCCCGCCGCCGGGACCGCACATACAGCCACTGCAGCACACCGATACCGGACAATCCGGCCACCATGGTGGCGATGCCGATCTTCCAACCCGGTGGACGCCAGGTGAGCACCAGTTCGGCGTTCTGGGTACCGGCCGGAATGTCCACGGCGACGAAGCTTTTCGCGACCACCTCGATCGGAATCTGCGCACCGTTCAGGGTGACCCGGTAGCCAGGCCAGCCGAGGCGCGCGAATACCACCCGGCCACCCTCGGTCGAGGACACCCGCACCCGGCTGGTGGTGCCGGTCTCGGAGATCGATGTCGCTGTCGCGTTCTCGGCATCCGCTACCCGGCCGTTCACCGTCGAGATCAGGCCGCTCTCGCGCTCCAGCACCGAGATATAGCGCTCGTGGCCGGGATAGTCGACCCACTTCCAACCCTGCGGCGCGGGCTGGTCGCGAGCGTCCGGGAACAGCGCGCGTTGCAACACGACGCGGTCCAGCTTCATCAGATCGACCAGTGGTCGGCCGGTGGTCGGCTCAGGTGCGAACATCCGCCGAAAGGCATCCGGGCAGACGCTGCTGTCCCAGCGCATGCACAGCAGCTCACCGAAATAGAAATGGCCGGTCGGTGTGTAGCCGTTGACGTAGGACAGATCCAATGACTTGGCATAGTTGCCGAAAACCAGGGACCCGTAGGCACCGTCGAGACTGTTGTCCTGCGGCTGCAGCAGCCCACGCTCGGCGAGTTGGATGGTATTGCCGGGAAAGTCCGGGAACACGGCCGCGGCCTGCGAGCGGTTGGTCGGCAGATTCCACGTCATCGGGGTCGGCTGGGCGGCACTGACCTGGAAGTAGGCGATCGGGAACATCGCGACAATGGCCAGCGCACAGGCCGCGGCCACGCCCTTGGTGCGATCCAGCCACACCACACCGCCCCCGAGCGCCACGACCGCGACCACCGCCACCACATGCCAGATCACATCGTGCGGATCGGCGGAGAACGACCGCACCCACAGCAATCCGATCAACACCGCGGCGGCGACGGCGCGCTGCTTCAGCTCACGGACCGTGCCATAGCGCCCGAGCAGCACGCATACCAGCACCAACAGGCCGATCGCGAGCATCGGCAACACCCGCACCGGCCAGCGCAGCGGACCGATCGAACCCGGTCCGGCCGACCACATCAGCATCAGTACCGAGAACACCGCGACCGCGCTGAGTTCACGCCAGCTCTCCCGCGCCCGTCGCCAGTCGATGAACGCCAGTGCCGGAATCAGGAACCAGGCGATATAGGTGACCGGCATCGGCTGCACATAACCCCACCAGGAGGTGAAGGCAGGCAGCGAACTGGGCAGGCTGGCGTTCAGCGATTCCGACCACGGCACGGTCAGGAACTGGTCGTTCATGATCTCCGCGGTGCCGCGCCAAGTCACCTTCGCCGACAGCATGCTCGGCAGGAAAGTCAGCAGGCCGGCCAGGCCGGCGCAAGCCCCGGCGACCGTCAGCCTTACCACCGGCTGCCATTTGCGCCGGTAGACAAGCTCGCCCACCGCCACGGCGAAGAGCATCATGGCCGCCTCGACCGCCGGGAAAATGTACTGCGTGGAGATGGTCAGATACAGGAACACGAAGACCGGGATCGGGCCGCCGTGTCCACGGGTGTAGCGCACCGACGACGCCCAGGCGTGCACCAGCCACGCGGTGCCGGTGAGCGCGGTCATCCAGCTGGCCTCATCGAAGAAGAGGAAGAAGCCCGACAGCGGGAACGCCACGCCCGCCACCGCCGACCACGCGGGCCTGCCGCCGTAGGCGAGGCAGATCCGATACACCCCGAGCGCGGCGATGACACCGAAGATCAATTTCACCAGGGTCGCGTAGACCGCCATGTTGTCGAACGACGGCGCGATCAGATCGATCAGCAGCTGTGGCGGATTGAACAGGCCCGCGTCGTCCATCATGTTGTTGCCCGACATCCACCGCTCGGGCACCAGCACCGGGAAGGTGCCGTCGCGCAATGCGCGACCGAGTCCGATCCACAATCCGGTGTACTGGGATTCGGTGTCGTCGGTATAGAAGTGCCTGGCGTTCGCCAGCAGGACCGCGATATAACCCGCCACCGCACCCAACGCGGTTATGGCGCCCCAGCGCAGGACTTCGCGCCGCGAATCACGGTCGGCGACGCGCGGATCCGGCCCGGCGGCGGTGGCTGGTGTGACCCCGGAGGACCCGCCGGGCGCCGCTGTCGCTGCTGCACTATCCGTCACGAGTTCCAGACCCTACCGTGCGGTGTGCCGCTTGGCATCGACCGCTGACGCGATGATGATGGGGTGATGCGCAGCCCCGGAAGCCGAAACCCGCACCGTGCTAGAGTTCTGGGCGGCTCGGGCTCTGCTGTCCAGCGGGGAGTACCGGCACGCACCGCAATCGAAAGTCGATCCAGCTGATGCCGATTCCCACTACTCCCACGTCCCGTACCGATGTCGTCGCAACGAACGGCCGCACGGGCGGCGATCACGCGCACACGATATCCGTGGTCGTACCGATCTACCGGGGCGAGGATACGATCGAGCCCTTGGTCGCCGAGCTGAACACGCTGACCGTCCCCACCACGACCCCTGGCGGCGCCGTCTTCGAGATCGCCGAGATCATCCTGGTGCACGATCACGGCCCCGATCGTTCCGATGTGGTGCTGCAGGAGCTGGAACGGACCTATCCGCAGGTGCGCACCGTTTGGCTGAGCCGCAACTTCGGCCAGGACGCCGCCACGATCGCGGGCATGTCGGCCGCGCGTGGCCGCTGGATCGTCACCATGGACGAGGACGGCCAACACGATCCCCGCTTCATCGGCACGTTCCTCGACGCCGCCCTCGCCGAACGCGCCGATCTGGTCTATTCGAAACCGACCAACACCCGCCCGCACGGCTTCCTGCGCAATATCACCTCGCGCGGCGCGAAGATCGTGTTGGCGACGATCTTCGCCTTCCCGGATTCGACCCGGTTCGAAAGCTACCGGCTGATCCGCGGCGCCATCGGTCGCCAACTCGCCGAGGTCGCCTCCAATGGCGTCTATCTGGATGTCGCGCTGACCTGGGTGGTCGGCACCGTCGCCCAGGTACCGGTGGCGTTGCGCGCCGAGGGCCGCGAGGAGTCCGGCTACAACTACCGCCGCCTGTTCTCACTGTTCTGGAAGATGGTGCTGTGCAGCGGAACTCGCGGCCTGCGCCTGGTCAGCCTGCTGGGCGTCACGCTGGCGCTGATCGGTGGCGTGATGGCCGCGTTGGTCATCTACGAGGCGCTCACCGCCGACGACTGGGCGCCCGAGGGCTGGGCCTCGATCATTGTGGTGCTACTGCTGGTTTCGGGCGCGACCCTGTTCTCACTCGGCCTCATCGCCGAATACCTCGGGGTGGCTCTGCATATCCTGGTCGGCAAACCGCTGTACTTGACCGTCGATTCACCGACGCCACGCCCGGCGGAGCACCGGGAACTGTCCACGACCGCCGCCAGTAGGGGGACCGACCGGCTTGAGCACTGACCGCGTCATCTTCAGCCGCCCGTTCCGGGCGCGCCGCGAATTGGCCAATCTGGAGGCGGTACTCGCCTCCGACCACAGTCACGGCGACGGGCAGTTCACCGCTGCCGCCACCGAGAAGCTCAAGACCATCACCGCCGCGCCGCATGCGCTGCTGACCACCTCGTGCACGTCCGCACTGGAGATGGCGGGCCTGCTGTTGGAGCTGGGGCCCGACGATGAGGTGATCGTGCCGAGCTTCGCGTTCACCTCGACCGCGACCTCGATGGCGCTGCGTGGGGCCACCTGTGTCTTCGCTGATATTGATCCGGAGACGGGCAATCTGGATCCCGAGTCCGTTGCGGCGGCGGTCACCGAGCGCACCAAAGCCGTGGTCGTCATCCACTACGGCGGCGTCGCCGCGGAGATGGATCGGCTGCTCGCGTTGGCGAACACACACGGTTTCGCCATCGTCGAGGACAACGCGCACGGCCTCGGCGGCAGCTGGCGCGGCCGTCCGCTCGGCACCATCGGTACCCTCGGCACGCTCAGCTTCCACGACACCAAGAACGTGCACTGCGGCGAGGGCGGCGCGCTGCTGCTCACCGACGAGATCCTGATGGCGCGCGCCGAGATCATCCGGGAGAAGGGCACCGACCGCGCCCGGTTCTTGCGGGGCGCGGTCGACAAGTACTCCTGGCAGGATATCGGCTCCAGCTATCTGCCCAGCGAACTCAATGCGGCGGTACTGGACGCCCAGCTGGACGAGTTCGACACCATCCAGGCCGGGCGGCACCAGGTCTGGGACGCCTATGCCGCCGGACTGTCGGACTGGGCCCGCCGCAACGACATTCGACTGATGACGGTGCCCGCCGACCGCGCCCACACCGCACACCTGTACTACCTGCGCACGCCCACCGAGGAACGCCGCGACCAGTTGATCGCGCATCTGGGTGCGCGCGGCATCTCGGCACCGTTCCACTATGTGCCGCTGGATTCCAGCCCGGCCGGTCTCAAACTGGGCCGGACACCGCAGCCGTGTGTGCGCAGCGCCGAATTCTCGGGAACCGTTGTGCGCCTTCCGCTCTGGCCCGATCTGACCGCTGCGCAGGTGGCCCGCGTCGTCGAGGCGGTCACCGACTTCACGGTCTGAGCACCGCGGTCAGGCGCTGAGCACGAACAGCTGCTCGCGGCCGCCCGCGATCAATGACCGCTCCACGATTCGCGATTCGTAGCCACGGATGAGTTCATCGAGGGTCGCCTCGGTGAACCGATGCGCCTGGGCGCCGTCACCGGCGTTGGTGAAGCGTTGACCGATGGCGGCGAGGACGCGGTTATCGCTGGTGGCCAGGTTGCGGATCGGTTCCGCGATAATCACCTGTTTGCGCGCCGCCGCCAGCATCCGGTCGATGATCGGCGCGGGTTCGGGCAGGAAGTGGTACAGACTCGCCTGCATGATCAGATAGTCGCCACCCGGCAGCGGGGTGTGTGCGTGCAGGTCCCGGACTTCGCCGTGCCCGCCCGCCCGCACTACCTGGGCGATGAATCGGGCGTTGAGATCGACGCCGGTGTAGGTCACCGATTTGGCGCGCAGATAGCCCGAATACAGCGTGGCAGGTCCGCAGCACACGTCGACCACGCTCGCGCCGTCGGGGACGATCCCGGCGATGGCTCGATACCGAGCCCCGTAGTGGCGGCCGTACAGCCCACGCATCGTCAGTTCGTAGACGGTTCTGTTGCGATAGATAAAACTCGTACCCACGGTTTCCTTGAACAGATCCGTTGACATCGTCCGCAGTCTGGAATGTATCGTCCGCAGTCTGGAATGTTACGGCGAATCCCCGCCGAGCAAGTACTCGCCCCTGGCGCCTACTGCTGCCCCTGCTGACGGGCGGCTTCCTCACGGATCTCGCGGAGCCTGGTCGCCGCGTCCTTCGTCGGACGAGCTCGGACCGCGGGCGGTGTGTTGGTCGGCAGCTGCTTCGGGGGCTCGGCGACTTTATCGCGGCTGGCGACATACAACCGGTAGGCGCCGTAGCCGACCAGCAGCAGAATCGCCAGCGGCACCAGTGACATCACCAGGCTCTTGACAAAGCCCAGCACCATCAGCACACCCAACAGCGCCAATACGCCGATGCCGAGCCGAACCTTCCACGACATCTCGAACCTCCGTCGTCGTCGAGGACTTGGTATCCACGCTACGCACTTGTGCGGATCGGCGACCGGTGTTCAGTCGGTCCCGAGAATCGCACCCGCTTCGGCATCGGTGAGTACCTCGTACACCTCCGAAGCCCGGTTGTACCACCAGGTGTCGGGTCCCGGCTGCGGTCGGCCCGCCGCCTGCACGGCCCGCGTCGACGGCCGGTAGGAGGAGGTACGCGGGATCTCCTCGACTACGTACACCAGATCGGGACGCTGCAGGTAGTCCAGCGCCTGCAGCGCCTCGGTCACGTCCTTGGGTTCCAACCGGAAGCCCTTTCGGACACTGACCGCGGCGACCGCGAGGAGGTGGTCGCCCACGGGCAGCCCGTACGCGACCTCCATGTCCACAGCGGTGATGTCGTTGAGGGTATCGACGATCGGTTGTGTGAAGACCGGTCCGCGCTCGGTGCGGATCACGGTGTCCTTGCGATCCATCAGCCAGTAATCGCCGTCGCTGTCGCGGCGGAACAGATTCTCCGTCGGCATCCACGCGTCGCCCGCGGTGAACACACCGCGCAACCCGCCGTCGGAGAGGTCGACGCCCTCGGTCGCCTTGCCGATCAGCAGCCCCACCTCGTTATCCGCGCAGCGGCGGGCGAAGCCGGACGCATCCGTGCGGACCTGCTCGGTGACCGGGTCGTAGGCGACCAACTCCACCTTCGCGGTGCCCGGCACCGGACGGCCCTTGCAGCCCGCCTTCACACCGGTCACATTGGCCAGCACCACATCGCCCTCGATGGACGCATAGAACTCCAGCACGCGGGCGGGCGCGAACTGCTCGGTGGCGCGCCGCCACAGTCCGGCGGGCATGCCGGACCCGATGAACAGCCGGATCGGATGTTGGTGTCCGGCGGGGAATACCTCCGCGTCGAGGATGTCGCGCAGCATGGTCCACGTGTAGGTCACCACCGTGACGCCGTAGCGGTGCACCTCCTCGCCGAACCGGATCGGATCCAGCGAGCGGGCCAGCGCGATCCGGCTGCCGCCCGCGATCGCACCCCCCAGGCTCACCAGCAGACCGGAGGAATGATGCAGCGGCGCAAGGCAGTAGACGGTGTCCTTGCGGTCCAGATCGGCCGAGGTCGCGGTGCCGAAGGCCGACAGCGCCCAGCGGTGGTTGGTGATGTACTTGACCTCGGGCCGGTCGCCGGTGCCGGTGACCAGGACGAAGGCCAGTTCACGCGCCAGACCCGGATCCGGGCGGAACCAGGCGGGCAACTCCACCTGGGTGGGATCGATCTGCTCGAGGTCGATCACCTGCTCGCTCGACGGAATATCGAGGTCGCGCGCGTCACCGCCGCCGAGCACCAGCACGCGGGTGCCGGTGGCCGCCGCGGTCCGCAGGTTCTCCGGATCGGAGACCAAGGCCTTGATGCCGGTGAGCTCGATAGCCCGGTCCAGCTCGCTGCCGGGGGCGAGCAGCACGGCCACCGCGCCCAGTCGCGAGAGGGCCGCGACGGTGGCCAGCGCGCTCGGCCGGGTTTCCATCACCACGCCGACGCGCATGGCCGGGCGGATGCCGACCGAGATCAAGCCGCGCACCACGTTATCGATGCGCGCGTTGACGGCCGCGTTGGTGTGCACCCGGTCATCGAAGAGGAACAGATCGCGCAGCGGCGCGTGCCGCGCCTGCTCGGCGAGCAAGCGGCCCAAGGAGATTCGGGTGTGCGGCTGGATCATGCCGAGCCGGGTCAACCGCGGCAGCGCCCGCGCGGCCTCACCGGCCAGTTCGATCGAACCGCGCACGGCATTGCTGGCGATTTCCTCGAGTGCCTTGCCGACACCGGTGCCCGCCTCGGCCAGCGCGGCCGCGGTGTGCACCACCCGGGTGGTCGCCGAGGTCGGCCGGGTGGTGGCGACATGGTCTGCCATCGGCACGATCTCCGGTGGCAGCGGCTGATCGCCGTCCAGCCAATCGACCCACTGCCGCACCAGCGGCCAGGTGTGCCTGGTCGCCGTGCTGCCGGCGACGAGGCCGAAATGTCCCGCGACCAAACTGGCTTCATATACCTCGGCATTGGGCGCGGCCCGGACGATGCCGCGCACCGCGGCGGGCTGGCCGATATCGTCGACCTCACCGAGGACTGCGAGGATCGGGCACTCGAGGTCGGCCAGTGAGATGGGATGGTCCCGGATCACGAAGCCGCCCAGCATCAGTCGGTTGTGCACGACGAACTGCTTGAGCAGATCGGCGGCAGCCGGACCCGCGTAACCGACCCAGCCGTCGTTGTTGAGGAACCGGCGCTGACGCTCCTTGGGCAGCAGCGCTTCCCGATCGTGCAGCTGGCGCAGGAAATCGATGCGCGACTTCGCGGTCTTCACCGGATCCAGCATTTGGAAGCCGACCCGGACCATGGAATCGGTGATCGGCAGCCGGGTCACCACGTGGTCGGCCAGGAACTCCGCGAGATCGGAGACCATGCCGTACGGCAGCCCGAACGGCATGCCGGCGACGACGTCGACCGGGCTGCCGAAGGTTACGATGCTCTCGACGCCTTTACCGGACCGGTAGGCGGTGGTCTGATAGGCGAACATGCCGCCCTGCGAGTAGCCCATCAGGTGCACGCCGCTGCCGGTCGCCTCGCAGACCGTATCGATGGCGCTGTTGATCGCCAGGACATGATCGGCCAGATCTCGTTCCCAGCCGCCCTCCTCACTGGCGGGCGACCCGAAATCGACGACCCAGCAGTCGATTCCGCCGCGGTGCAAGATGCCTACCGCGCCGTCTTCGGCATTCACGTCCCAGATATCGGCATTCACCATCAGCGGCGGCACCAGGACCGCGACCGGGCGCCCCGGCGTCGTATCGTCGGGGAAGTAATGGCGCAGCCGATACATTCTGCGGCGCTCGACGATCTCGAACGGCGACGATTCGACATCAGTGGTCAGCCCGCCGAAGCGGATGACCTCGAGGCCGTTCTGGGCCGTTGCCATCAACCGCTGCACCGACTCGACCACACTCTTCGCATTGAACTTCACGATCGCTCCTGGCCCTACCCTGCAAAGTGACCCGCATCACACACCCTGATGTGCTCAGACGAGCTTCCCACACCGTGTGTCCATTATGTGTCGGCTGTGATCGGTTCCATGTCGGGTGGACCGATCAACTTCCACACCCCATTGTCCCAGGATGTTATCCGTCGTTGTCCGCATCGAGGTCATGTCGTAACCATCCAAGAAACAGACCAGCAATCTCGCGGTTTGATCTTCGAGATTCGCGTGCGCACAGCATCTTTCGCGGTTTAGGATCAATGCCGTTCGGAACGCAATGTCGCGTAAGCCAATTCGCACGAGAGAGTCGCTGCCCGTTGCAATGTCTCGGTCTGCCCTACCCTCTCGGCAACCACGCCATCTCCGCCCTAACAGGCACGCCGCCTGTCGAATTGTTGTGAAAGCCCACCGAATCCGATCAACCGTCGACTACCAGTACAGCACTCTCGACCGTCTCGGTGACCATCTCAGGTGAGGACAACGCATGACCATCGAAATGCCGGTCCAAACAGAAAACAACGTTCGCAAGAGTCTCAGCACCGGTGCCGCCCATCAGCTCGCGCACACCACCAAGTCCGAGCCGCAGATGCAGGGCATCACCTCGCGCTGGCTCACCCGCATGCTGCCGTGGACGCAGGTCAACGGCGGTGTTTACCGCGTCAACCGCCGCCTGACCCATACCGTGGGCAACGGCGAGGTCGAGTTCGTCATCGATGGCGCGCAGGCCAGGGTGATCCCGCTGGAGCTCACCGAACTCCCGCAACTGCGCGACTTCGACGACGAAGAGGTGTTGCGCGCGCTCGCGCAACGATTCGAACAGCGCGACCTCGAACCCGGTACGGTGGTCGCCGAATTCGGTAATCCGATGAATCAGGTCATACTGATCGTGCACGGAAAACTCAGCAAGATCGGCACCGGAGAATACGGCGAGCAAACCAAGTTGGGCATGCTCGGCGGGGGCGATTTCTACGGCGACGAAACGCTCACCGACCCGTCCGCTATTTGGCCGGTCACGGTGAAGACCGTCACCCAGACGACCATGCTGGTCCTGCCTCGGCAAACGCTCGATGAAATACTCCAGCACACCCCGGCACTGCGCGAGCAATTGTCCAGAGTGGCGACCGCACCGGAGCAACCGCAGAACTCCAAGGGCGAGGCGAATATCGAGATCTCCTCGGGCCACTCCGGCGAGCCACTGCTGGAAGGCACCTTCGTCGACCTCGACGCCGCCCCGCGCGAATACGAACTCAGCCTGGCGCAGAGCGTGCTGCGCGTGCACACTCGCGTCGCCGACCTGTTCAACGACCCGATGAACCAGGTCGAACAGCAGTTGCGGCTGACCATCGCGGCGCTCTACGAACGCCGCGAGAGCGATCTGGTGAACAATCCCGACTTCGGGTTGCTGCACAACTGCGACCTGAAACAACGCATCTACAGCGAGTCCGGCGCGCCGACACCGGATGATATGGACGAGCTGCTCAGTATGCGGCGCAGCACGAAATTCTTTTTGGCACACCCGAAAGCGATTGCCGCCTTCGGCCGCGAATGCAGTAAGCGCGGGCTTTATCCCGATCCGGTCGAGGTGGACGGACACCGGGTCTTCGCCTGGCGCGGCGTCCCGATCTACCCGTGCGGCAAGATCCCGGTCAGCGATAACCAGACCACATCGATCCTGGCCATGCGCACGGGCGAGAAGGATCAGGGCGTCATCGGCCTGCACGCGATCGGCATTCCCGACGAATACGAGCCCAGCCTGAACGTCCGCTTCAAGGGCATCGACGACCAGTCGATCATCTCCTACCTGGTCAGCTGTTACTACTCGGCGGCCGTGCTGGTGCCGGACGCGCTGGGCGTGCTCGACAACGTCCTGGTCGCCCGGCAGGCCGACTGACCGGGGTGATGACCGATGTCGGTGCTCTCCCGAGCCTCGGCGGCGCCAGCCACGCATGACGTGGCCGTCGCTGTCGCCGCGCTGCTGTCGAACCTCGATACCACCGCTCCACCGACGCTACCGCTGGAGGATCCGGAATCACCGGATACCTCGGATCTACTCGAAAGCACGGAAACTCTCCAATGCACAGCAGTTCCCGAAGAATCATCCGAAACCCAGGTGGTGGAGGCTGATTCGCCCGAACTGGACCGACCCGCCGAACCTACGGGCCCTGGTCCGGGCAGCCTGCTCGGACCCAGCGGACTCGGCGCGGCTGCGCTCCTACTCCCGCCGACCACGCCTGCCGAAACGGGACTACCTGCTACTCAGGTACCCGACCCCGCACGCACACCTACTATCCCGGCGGCTGGCTTCCAGCCGCCACCGGTGGCCTCAGCCGCCACACCGATCGCTGTCGGCGCGGCGCAGGGGGCCGCGCCGACAGGATCCGCCCCAACACCAACGCAGGGTCGAATTCCACTCGGCCCCACCGGATTGGGCACCGCATCGGCCTACTTGCACGGCACTGCGGCACCGATTCCACCGCTGTACTGTCCACCACCGGTCCGCGATGACCCGGCGTTGGCCGAACTGGTCAACGACGGGCTCGTCGCCTGGGCGCAGGACATCGGCCTCTACGCCGGACGACTGGACGAGCTGCGGGATGCCGACTTCGGCCGCCTGATCATGCTCGCCCATCCGGACAGCAATGATCCCGATCGGCTGCTCGCAGCCGCGAAATGCGCGGTCTCCGAATGGTCGGTCGACGATTACTACTGCGAGGAAGACGCCGATGACACCGCGCCAGACGGCACCGCATCCAAGGCCGAGACCGAACTCGGTCCTCGGCTCGAATTAGCCGCCGCCGCAATGGATCCCGTCCATCTGCCAGCGAGATACGCGCCACAGCTGGAACGGGCGATGCAGGCCGATCCGATCCTGCGCGCGTTCCGTACGTCCTTCGAGCATCTGTCCCGGTATGCGACCCCGGCCCAGCTCGCCCGATTGCGTACCGAGATCGCCGGCTGGTTCATCGCGCACGCGAATTAGCCAGTACCGCAAGGCAATCAGTAGTAACGCAACACGAGAGGATGATCAGGCATGACCATGCTCAATCCCGGTACCGGGTCCGTCCTGCGCACCAGCTACCAGAAGTCCGTCGCCGAGTACTGGAACAACAACCCGAACGACGACCGGGTCAATGTCAAACTCGGTGAGGTCGACGGCCTCTTCCACCACCACTACGGCATCGGCGAACCGGATCCGACGGCGCTGGCCGGACCGGCGGACACCCGCGAGGAGCGGATCGTCAAAGAACTACACCGGCTGGAGACCGCGCAGGCCACGCTGCTGCTCGACCACCTGGGCGACATCCGGCCCGGTGATCGACTGCTGGACGGCGGATCCGGTCGCGGCGGCACCAGTTTCATGGCCAATCAGCGGTTCGGATGCCAAGTCGACGGCGTCACCATCTCCGAATATCAGGTCGGCTTCGCCAATGATCAGGCCGCGCACCGCGGCGTCGCGGACAAGGTGCGCTTCCACTTCCGGAATATGCTCGACACCGGCTTCGACACCGGATCCGTGCGCGGCCTCTGGACCAACGAAACCACCATGTACGTGGATCTGTCCGATCTGTTCGACGAGTTCTCCCGGTTGCTCGAACCGGGCGGGCGCTATGTTTGCATCACCGGCTGCTCCAACGATGTCACCGGCGGGCGTTCGTCCTCGGTCAGCTGGATCGACGCCCACTACGGGTGCATGATCCATCCACGCAGCGAGTACTTCCGGGCCATGGCCGAACACAATCTGGTGCCGATCGATGTGGTCGACCTGACCGCCGCGACCATCCCCTACTGGGAACTGCGCACCGAATCCGAGCTCGCGACCGGTGTGGAGAAGCCGTTCCTGACCGCCTACAAGGAGGGCAGCTTCCAGTACCTGCTGATTGCCGCCGATAAGGTGGGCAAGTGACGGAGCGCAGCGGAGGAACCATGGACACAGCACAGTCTGTCGCAGCGCAGCCGAGTGCCAGCGAGGCGGAGCTGTGACAGAAACCCTGGCCGAGCCGATCACCGACCGCGAAGCCCTACCCGTTGAACTCGTCGACGAGGCCGGACAGCCGGTCGGCGCGTGCCCGGTGGCGCAGGCTCATACCGCGCCAGGGCTGCTGCACCGCGCGTTCTCGGTGCTGCTGTTCGACGAGGCCGGGCGGGTGCTGTTGCAGCAGCGCGCCGCAGTGAAGACGCGGTTTCCGCTGCTGTGGGCCAACACCTGCTGTGGCCATCCGGCACCGGGCGAGCCGGTGGTGGCGGCCGCGGCGGTCCGGCTGGCCGAGGAGATGGGGTTGGCCACCGCGCTCACCGAGGTGGGTATCTATCGGTACCACGCGGAGGACTCCTCGACCGGCCGGGTGGAACACGAATGGGATCACGTGCTCATCGGGCGGCTCAATGCCGAGTTCTTGCGGACCGCGGCACCGCGCCCCGATCCCGCCGAAGTGGCCGACCATGCGTGGATCCAGCCCGACGCGCTACGCGACGCCATCGCCGACGATCCCGGCAGCTACACCCCGTGGCTGCTGGGTGTGCTCGATATCGCCGACGAGGGGGCCCGGGTCAGCTGAGCGCCGCGGTCATTGGAAGGTCGTACCGCTGACCCGTCCGATGCCGGTGCGCAGACCAGGCCGAAGCAGTGGCCGACCATCTCCGGCGTCATCATCTCGTAGTCGGCGCTGATCCGCGCATGGTGACCACGACCCAGTCCGTCGATGACCTCCAGTGGGCCGACGGTGGGCTGGGTCATGGTCACCGGCCACTCTCATGCCTTGATGCGCATATCTACGTTTCGGCAAGTCAAGTGCGGGCGACCAAGTGTGCGGCTCGGTCCGAATGCCTCACATCTCGCCGGGAGCGGACGCCCGAGCTGTGGTGTCAGTTGGTGGCGAGTCGGTCCCATTGGGTCCGCGGGTCTTCATTCGGGAAGTCGTTGCGGATGGTGACGTAGGACGTGCCTGCGGCGTAGGGGACGCTGAGGCGGCGGTTATCGAGGTTGGCGCGGTAGATTTCGCTGCCGGTGCCATCCGGGCGGACGACGAATTCGACGTTGAAGGACTGCCGATAGTTGTTGTTGTCACAGACGGCGAGAAAGGCCAAACCCCAACCGCCCTCGGCATTTTGGATGCATCGGTGCTGGCCCCTCGAATTCACCTCGTAGGTGCTGAACGCGATCGTGTCCGGACCAGTGGTGGCGCGCAAGAACCACTGACGACGATCGTTGGCGTCGCAGGGCGCGAATCGGGCGGTGCCGGTGATTCCGTTCGCTGGATCGTCCTGGGTGGTCGCGCACATGCCCGTCCCTCGGTTGTACAACAACCAGTAACCGAATTCGGCGTGCGCGGAACCGGCCGCGCCGAACACGCCGGCGATCGCCGATCCGGTCAAGGCCAAGACGGCTGCTCGTACCGCCAACAGAGTTGTAACCTTCATCTGCTTCCTCCCGAATGATCTGAGTGAATACGCATCAGAGTGTCGATTCGGGAAATCTCACGGGGGTTTCACCGCCCTTTCACGCCCCGCCGCTCGACGACGGGCGACCGAGAAACCTTCGAGAACTCACAGGAACGGCACAGGGTGCGAACAGGAGCGACTCGGATCCTGGAGCGAGGACGAGTTCACGGAACTAGCGAGGTGCACGATGGTCGAAGTCGAAGTCACGGACGACAGAGTGACGGTTCACGTACTCGGCGGGCACCGGCTGCTGGCCCTGCGCGAGCACGTGACCTTCGACCTGGCGGATATCAAGGAGGTCACCCCGGCCCCGGTCGATCTGCGCCCGCCGTGGGTCCGCGCCCCCGGCACCTTCTTTCCCGGCGTGATCGCGGCGGGTACCTACCGAGGTCGACGCCGAAAAGAATTCTGGGACACCAGGTTCGACGGTCAGGCCATCCTCATCGACCTGGTAGGCCCGGGCTTCACCCGCCTCGTCGTCGATGTCGACGACCCGGATGCCGCCCTCGAGACGCTGACCGCCGCCGTCGCCGCCTGACTTCTACGCGGCGAATCCCCTCCCCCGCTCAACGATTCGCGCCGAAGGATCGCAGAAGTCCCGAGTAGGGCTTCGGTGGTGGTGGGGCGAACTCTGCCCTCCCCGACTTGCGCAGGCCGAGCGTGATCAGCGACTGTACGGTCAGCGTGGCCGCGGCGACACCGTCGATGACCGGTACGCCGATCTCCTCGCGAATGTGCTCGCACAGGTCGGCCATGCCCGCGCAGCCGAGCACGATGGCATCGGATCCGTCGGTGTCGACGGCGTCGCGGCAGGCTTCGGTGACGATCTTGCGGGCCGCCGGATCGGTGTCCAGGGCGAGCACCGGAATTTCACAGGCGTGGATGCCGCGACTGAAACGTCGCATGCCATAGCGCTCCACCAGATCCTCGGCGCGGCCGATGGTGCGGCTCAATGTGGTGACGACACTGAAGCCGCGGCCGAGGTGGCTGGCCGTGTGCATCGCCGCCTCCGCGATACCGATCACCGGGCCGCCGGCCAGTTCTCGAGCCGCGTCCAGACCCGGATCACCGAAGCAGGCGATCACGTAGCCGTCGACGCCTTCCCGTTCACCACGCTGAATCGCGGCGAGAATGCCTGGAACGCTGAGGGCTTCGTCATAGTGGCTCTCGATCGAGGCCGGACCCATCTCCGCGGTGACCGCGTCGAGCAGTGTGCCCTGGCCCGTGACGGCCCGGGCACACTGCTCGATCGTGTCGGTCATCACCCGCGTGGTGTTCGGGTTGACGACCCGGATGCGCATCAGGCGCTAACTCCCCGCACTGCCAACCTGGTTCGGGTGGCCAGCACGTAGTAAGCGAGGAAACCGAGGCCACAGCCGATGAACCAGCTGTACTGCGCGGTGGTGTACATGCCGGTGACATCCTTGGCGAGCACCGGGATCACCGCGATGATCGCGCCGACGGCGGTGGCGGCGATCGCAGCCGGGTTATAACCGTTGCGGTACCAGTAGGTTCCGGTCTCCGACATGGTGAACAGATCGTCGACGATGACCCGCTGCTTGCGCACCAGGTAGTAGTCCGCGATGAGCACACCGAACAGCGGGCCGATGAAGGCCCCGAGCACCTCGAGCGTGTAGTGGATGACCTCGGGATTGTTGTACAGATTCCACGGCGTGATCAGGATCGAGCCGACCGCGGCGATCATGCCGCCCGCGCGCCAGCTGATCTTCTGCGGGCTGACGTGCGAGAAATCGAACGCCGGGGAGATGAAATTGGCCACGATATTGATGCCGATGGTGGCGACGGTGAAGGTCAACGCGCCCAACACGATCGCGAAGGTGCTGTCGATACGTGCCACGGTCGCCACGGGATCGGTGATCAGCTCACCGTAGACCGGGACCGTCAGCGATGCGGTGATCACGACCAGCAACGAGAACAGCAGGAAATTGACCGGCAGCCCGAGCAGGTTGCCACGCCGGACCGCGGCGAAACTCTTTCCGTAGCGGGAGAAGTCGCCGAAGTTCAGCATCGGACCGGAGAAATAGGAGACCACCAGCGCGATCGCGCCGAGCATGACCGGCACCGAGGCCCAACCGGAGTACTTCACCGCACCCAGCTTCAGGTCGATGGCACTCCAGCCCGCCTTGGCGATCAGGTAACCGCACAGCAGGAACATCACGACATACACAGCGGGACCGCAGAAGTCGATGAACTTGCGGATCGATTCCATACCGCGCCAGAACACGCAGGCCTGCACCACCCACAGCAGCAGGTAGCTACCCCACCCGAGCAGCGAAAGACCGAGGAACCCATAGTCGTCGACGACCGCGTACGGGGCCAATCCCGGAAACAGTTTCACCAGTACGACATCCAGCGCCGCCGAGGCGAGGAAGGTCTGAATGCCGTACCAGGCGACGGCGATCAAACCGCGGATGATGGCCGGGATATTCGCGCCGAGCACGCCGAACACACTGCGGCACATGACCGGATACGGCACACCGGTCACCTGACTCGGCTTGGCGACCAGATTGCAGAAGAAGTAGACGATCGTGATCCCGATCAGCAGCGCCGCGAGCACCTGCCAGCTGGCCAGCCCGAGTGCGAACAGACTGCCCGCGGTGACATAACCGCCGACACTGTGCACGTCCGACATCCAGAACGCGAAGATGTTGTAGGAACCCCAGGTCTGCTTGCGCAGCGGGGCCAAGTCCGCGTTGGTCAGCCGCGGGTCATAGGCGGGTGGCGCGCTGACGGGCGGAGCCGGTGTAGTGAGCGTTTCGGTCATGGTGTTTTCCCATCCGAGGGCGAAACTGTGATCGAAACGACCGTAGAAACCGCGCATTGCCCACCCATTGCGCAGTTATTGCCCGACTATTGCGCGGCAGATATATCTTCCGGCGCGAGCAGCCCGGTATCGGTGGGCAGCGTCGCGATCACCGTCTCCAACCTGCGGTGATGCCGTTCGGCGACCAGCAGCAGACGGTCCACGTCCCGCGCCATGAACGCATCGAGCATCAGCGCGTGATCGGTATGCAGGCGCACTCGATCGGCGCGGCCGATATGCACCATCGACTGCACCGGCTCGGTGACATTCCACGCCGACTCGAGCATGTGCAGCAGTCGGAACATGCGCGACGGCTTGGTCAGCGCCACGTGGAAGTGGCGCGACTGCCGGTGGTAGGCGACCGGATCATCGTCTCGAATCGCCTGTTCCAATAGCGAATTCACCTCGAGTAGCTGGGCGCGCTCGGCATCGGAGGCATTTCGGGCCGCCGCGACCAACGAGGCGGTTTCGAGGGTTTCCCGCACGATGTACATTTCGCGCAGCTCATTGGAGGTCAGCTGGGCCACCGCGTACCCGCCATGCGGCCGATGCGTGACCAGCCCCTCTCCGATCAGCGTCTTGAGCGCCTCGCGCACCGGGATGTGGCTGACGCCGAACAATTCGGCCACCTCGCGCAGCGGAATCAGAGTGCACGGGGGTACGGCCCCGTCCAGAATCACCCGGCGGAGTTCACCGAGGATCACTTGCGGTCGGCCTGGTTCGTCGACAACCAGCCTCGCTAGCAGCGCCGATCGTCGTCTCGGGGGCATGCGCACACGCTATGCGAGCTGTGTTGCGATCTCGGTCACGGATGTGACGACCAGGAAAAGTTCACCGAACCGACCGGTCGCATGGTGGGCTCGACTCGGGTTGGGGACCACCGTGCCATGCTGTTGGTCGGTCGAACGACAGAGGGTATTCCGATGACACTTACGGCAACGCAGTCGGTGGATCGTCGCTATGTGCGCCTGGTCGCCGAATTCGACAGGCTCTTCCGGCGCCCCGCCGATGGCGGCGGTGCGCTCGTGGTCTACCAGCACGGCGAGCCGGTGGTGGATGTGTGGGCGGGATTCGCGCACCCCGGCGTGCCGTGGGCCGCCGACACCGTGGCGATGGCCTACTCCACTGGCAAGGGCGTGGTCTCGACCCTGGCCCACCGGCTGGCCGAACGCGGACTCTTCGACTACGACGAGCCGGTCGCGACCTACTGGCCCGAATTCGCCGCCGCGGGCAAGGAACGCATCACGGTCCGGGAGATGCTGACGCACCGGGCGGGCCTGCATCGGCTGCGCGAACTGCTGCCCGGCCCGGTGGAACGCTTCTTCGACGATGCCGAAGTCACCGCCGCGCTCGCGGCCTGCCCGCCCGACCCGCGGCACCGGCACACCAGCGGATATCACGGAATCTCCTTCGGGCACTTGGTCGCCGAGCTGATCCGCCGCGTCACCGGCGCGGACTTCACCGAGGTCCTGCGCACGGAGATCGCTAAACCGCTTGCCGCGGAAGAACTCTGGTTCCGGGTGCCGGATAGTGAGCGCGCTCGTATCGCCACCAACTTCCCGCGCCTGACCGTCGCCGGAATGAGTTGGGAGAATGGTGCGCGGCTGATGGAGAAAACCCGGTTCGCGGCCGCTGTCGAAACCACGCCCCGCGGTTTCGCCGATATGGTCGCCGATCCGCGACTGCACGATTCGGTCATACCAGGTGTGAACGGCGTCTTCTCCGCTCGCGCGCTGGCCCGGATGTACAGCGCCCTCGCCACCGAAGGTCGACTCGGGGACTTCCAGCTGCTGCGTCCGGAAACGGTCGGGCGGATCGCCCAGCGCCAGGTCTTCACCCCCGACTACGTTCTGGCTTTCCGTATCCCCTGGGCGCTGGGCTATCACGGCGTCCCGATGAAGCCATCCAAGGCCGAACCTGTCTCCGCCTTCGGCCATTTCGGCCTTGGCGGCTCGGGCGCGTTCGCCGATCCGGCGACCGGGATGTCGCTCGCCTTCGTCACCAATCGACTCGGTGGGAAACTCACGCCGCTGGGCGACGCCCGCTTGGCCCGTCTCGGAACCATCGCCCACAATCTGGCGAAGGAAGGCTGACAACGCAATCATCGGATGATTTCGACCTGTCGGTTCGCATTCGAGGTGCGGGCTGGCAGCATGGGCGCATGGAGTTGCTGGGACTGGAGCGGATCGAGGCGTCCGCGGCGGCATTGGCGCCGGTGATTCGGCGGACGCCGGTCGTATCGTCACGGGTGTTGTCCGAGCGGGCCGGGACCGAGGTTCGGCTCAAGTGTGAGAACTTGCAGCGCACCGGATCGTTCAAGCCGCGGGGAGCGTATTTCCGGATCGCGAATCTTTCGGCGCGGGACCGGGCGCGCGGCGTGGTCGCGGCAAGTGCGGGCAATCACGCACAGGGGGTTGCGTGGGCCGCGGCGTCATTGGGGATTCGGTCGACGGTGTTCATGCCGGTGGGTGCGTCGCTGCCGAAGCTGGTGGCCACCAAGGCTTATGGGGCCGAGGTGCGGCAGGTGGGTGAAACCATCGACGACTCGCTGGACGCGGCAACAGAATTCGCTGAGCAGACCGGTGCGACCTTGATCCATCCGTTCGACCACGCCGATATCGTGGCCGGGCAGGCGACGGTGGCGTTGGAGATCATCGAGCAGATGCCGGAGGTCGGGACGGTGATCGTGCCGACCGGCGGCGGTGGGCTACTGGCCGGGGTCGCCATCGCGCTGCATCACGTGGCCCCGCGGGTGCGCGTGATCGGGGTGCAGGCGGCAGCGGCGGCCGCGTGGCCGGATTCGCTGGCGGCGGGCAAGCCGGTGCGGGTCGCGCGGATGTCGACGATGGCCGACGGCATCGCGGTGGGACTGCCGGGAGAGGTGCCGTTCGCGCATGTCGCGGCGCATGTGCCGACAATGTTGACCGTCGGCGAGGACGCGCTGTCCAAGGCGCTGCTGCTGTGTCTGGAGCGTGCGAAACTGATCGTCGAACCCGCGGGTGCGGCGGCCGTGGCGGCCCTGATGAGTTGCGCGCCCGAGGAACTCGGCCTCCAGGGTCCGGTATGCGCGATCCTGTCCGGCGGCAATATCGACCCGATGATGCTGACCAGGATCATCGGCCACGGCCTGGGTGCCGCCGGCCGCTATCTGGCTGTGCGCGTGACGATTTCGGACCGGCCGGGTGCGCTGAGCGGGTTGCTCGCGGTGGTCGGCGAGACCGGTGCGAGCGTCGTCGATGTGGTGCACTCGCGGACCGGCGGCCGGCTCGCGGTGGATGAGGTCGAAGTATCGCTCACCCTGGAGACTCGGGGTCCGACACACCGCGACGATGTGCTCACCGCGCTGAAGAACTCGGGCTACACAGTGCGCGTTGAGGATTAGCGGCCGCCGAATCGATATCCGAACCGCCGACTGCCTACCTCAGCACTTGCGCTTGTAGAAGTACTTGGAATTCGCGTCCATATCGGCCTGGGTGATCGCCACCATATCCGTCTGGATATTGCGGGTCACCGGCTTGCCCTCCAGCGCGGCGGCGGCCTGGTCGACACCCTTGGCTCCGATACCGCCCGGGTCCTGCGCGATGAGCGCCTGCACGGTACCGGCTTTCAGATCCTCGACCTGCTTCGGGCTCGCGTCGAAGCCGACCAGCTTGACCTGGCCGAGCTTGTTGGCATTGCGCAGTCCGGTGGCCGCGCCCTCGGCCGAACTCAGGTTGGTGGCGAAGATTCCGGCGAGGTCGGGATGGGCGGCCAACGTCGCGGTGACGATCGAAGCCGCCTGTGCCGCTTCGTTATTGTTGTACTGCACGCCGAGCGAGGTGATGCCCGGATACGCCTTCACCGCATCCTCGAAGCCCTGCGCACGCGCGTCCGTGGTGGAGGTTCCGGCCTTGGTGTTGATAACCAGTACGGGTCCCTTATCACCGATCAACTTCGCCAGCGTCTGCGCCGCGAGCTCACCACCCTTCTTGTTATCGGAGGCGATCGAGGACAGCGCGATCGACGTATCATCCAGCGCCGTATCGACTTCGACGATTTTGATCCCGGCGTCCCTGGCCTGCTCGAGCGGATTCGCCATCGCCGTCGCATGCGTGGGGGCGATCAGGATGCCGCCCGGCTTATTGGCCACCACACCGGTCAGCACCGGAGTCTGTGCGCCCGCGTCGAACTTCGTCGGAGCCTGTGTCTCGAGCTTGTAGCCGAGCTTGCTCGCCTCGTCCTGCGCGCCGCACTGCATGGAGATGTAGAAGGGTTCGTCGGCGACGCCGGGAATCAGCACCAATTTCTTGGCATCCGTTCCGCCGGAATTGCTCACCGAGCCACCACATCCCACCACCAATGTGCCGACCGCCGCCATCGCGCCGATCACCACCGCGGTCCGCTTCGCCACCCTCATCTGGCTACCTCCGCCTTATTCTCTTCTCGCGCAGCGTTGTAACTGCATACCTCTCTACTTGCGGTCCCGGGCCCGGCGACGCAGTTGGTCGAACCACACCGCCCCGACCAGAACCGCGCTCACCGCGATCGGCTGCCAGAACACTGGCACCCCCGCGATGACGAAACCCTTGCGCAGCACCGACGGAATGAACACGCCGATGACCGTGCCGACGATCGTGCCGATACCGCCGAAAAGGCTTGTCCCGCCGATGACCACACCGGCGATGGCATCCAGATTGTCGGTGCCGTGCCCGCCGATGGTGGTGGTACCGAAGTAGGCCAGATTCATGAATCCGGCCAGCCCGGCGAGCAATCCGGTCATCAGGTAGACCAGCACGAGGTGACGGGTGACCGCGATGCCCGAGCGTCGGGCGGCCTCTTCGTTGGAGCCGATCGCGTAGGTGTAGCGGCCGAATCGGGTGGTGTGCAGCACCCATGCCGCGAGCACCGTCACCACGGTGGCGACCAGCACCAGATTGGGCACGCCGCCGAGCGATGTCCCGAAACCCAGCGAGTCGCGCAGCTTATCGGGCACGGTCCTGGTGTCGACGCCGCCGGTGATCAGCTGCGCCGCACCGAGTGCCGCGCCGAACGATCCGAGCGTGACGATCAGCGGCGGAATCTTGGCCTTGGCAACCAGAATTCCATTGAGCAGTCCCCAAATGCCGCCGCCCACAACGGACATGAGGAAGCCGAGACCGATGATCCCCCACCCCGCCGAGGTGGCGTTCTCGTCGGGGCTCAGCCATTCCATCGTCTTCGCGCCGAGTACCCCGGCGAAGATCAGCACCATGCCGACCGAGAGGTCGATGCCGGAGGTGATGATCACGAAGGTCATCCCGACCGAAAGGACAAGCAGCACCGAGGTTTCGATGAGCAGGGTCTGCAAGGTGAAGCGGGTCGGGAAGGCGTCGGGGCGCAGGATGCTGAAGACCACGCACAGTACGACGAGCACCACACCGATCCACACCGTGCTGGCGCCGAGTAGTCGTTGCAGGACAGTGCGTTCCGGCAGATCGGGGCCGCCATCGGCCTCCACCGCTTTGGTCATTCGGCGTCCTCGTGTGACAGGGCACCGGTCATCGCGCCGACCAATTGCTCCAGGGTCGCATCGGCGGCGGCGAACCGGGCCACCCGCTTACCGAGGCGCAGCACCTCGATCCGGTCGGCCACGGCCAGCACCTCGGGCATATTGTGGCTGATCAGCACGACGGCGATGCCCTGGTCGCGCACCTTGCGGATCACTTCGAGCACCCGCTCACGCTGCACCACGCCGAGGGCAGCGGTCGGCTCGTCCATGAACACGACCTTGCTCGCCCACATCACCGCGCGCGCCACGGCCACACTCTGGCGCTGCCCGCCCGACAGTGTGCCGATCGGCACATCGGTGCGCTGCAGCGTGACACCGAGCCGCCGAAAGTGTTCGACGGCTTGGGTTCGCATCGCACTCTTGTCGAGCATGCCGAGCTTGCCCGCCAAGCCGCGGCGAACCAACTCTCGGCCGAGAAACAGGTTCGCGGCGGGGTCGAGATCGGGTGCGACGGCGAGGTCTTGGTACACCGTTTCCACACCCAGCCTGCGCGCGGCGGTCGGTGTGCTCAATACGGTTGGAGTTCGGTCGAGCAGGATCGTCCCCGAGTCCGGTTGTTCGGCCCCCGAAAGGCATTTCACCAGTGTGGATTTGCCCGCGCCGTTATCACCGATCAACGCGACGACCTCACCGGCTCGGACCTGAAAGTTGGCTCCCCGCAACGCCTCGACACCGCCGTAGCGTTTCACCAGCGACTGGGCCTCCAGCGCGACATCTCCGACCTCCGATGCCATACCGTCACCCACGTCGACTCAGCTGAGCAAACGTCCAATCCATCGGCCGATGCTACGTTCGCCGCGGCCTCCCATGGGACGAATTCGACAAAATGCGCAGGGCGCAACGAGCGGGAATCGGCGGTGCGACGTGGCCAGGTTCAGTGCGCACCGCCGAGTTCGAGCGCGAGCACGCCGAGGATCACCAACGCGATGCCGCCGACCTGCACCAGCGACAGCCGCTCGTCGAGGAAGAGCACACCGATGACCGCGATCACCGCGACACCGACGGCCGACCAGATGCCGTAGGCGACGCCGAGCGCCATCCCGCGTTTGAGCGCCTGGGAGAGGAAGTAGAAGGACGAGCTGTAGCCGATGACCACGATGATCGAGGGCACCAACTTGGTGAATCCCTCGGAGAGCTTGAGCGATACGGTCGCGGTGATCTCGGAGGCGATGGCCAGCGCCAGCAACAGCAGGGTCATCGGCGCAGCGTAACCGGGGGCGGTGGATGGCGGCGGCCGGGCCATAAGCATTTGCCTACCTCGATCGCAAGGTCGACAGCGCAGAATTCGGTCGTCGATCCAGGAAGAGATATGGACGCAGCGGTGATCATGCTCGTGGCCGGGCCGATCTTGTTCTTGGTCGTGCCCAGCTAGGCGAACAGAGGGCGCAGGTCGGCGACTGCTTTGCGGATCTCGTCGAGTTGCGCGGCGACCTGCACGCCCGCGGTGCCGCCGCGCGCATTGCGGGACGCGATCGAACCCTGCACCGTCAGCACTTCGCGCACCTGTGGGGTCAAGGCCGTATCGATGGCGGCGAATTCTTCGTCGGTCAGCTCGTCCAAGCCGACACCGCGCCCCTCGGCCACGCGCACGCATGCACCCGCCGCCTCGTGCGCGACCCGGAACGGAACACCCTGCCGGACAAGCCATTCGGCGATATCGGTGGCGAGAGTGAAACCGGCGGGCGCGAGTTCGGCCATGCGATCGGTGTGGAAGGTCAGGGTGGAGACCAGGCCCGCGATGGCCGGGAGCAGCAGTTCCAGCTGGGCGACCGAGTCGAACAGGGGCTCCTTGTCCTCCTGCAAGTCCCGGTTGTACGCCAGCGGCTGGGCTTTCAGGGTGGCCAGGAGTCCGGTCAAGTTGCCGATGAGGCGACCCGCCTTACCGCGGGTGAGTTCGGAGACGTCCGGGTTCTTCTTCTGCGGCATGATCGACGAGCCGGTGGACCAGGCGTCGGCGAGGGTGAGGTAGCCGAATTCCGGTGTGCTCCAGATGATCACCTCTTCGGCCATCCGGCTGAGATCGACACCGATCATGGCGAACACGAATGCCGCCTCGGCCGCGAAATCGCGCGCGGAGGTGGCGTCGATCGAATTGGCCGCGGACGCGTCGAAATCCAACTCGGCCGCGATCGCTTCCGGATCCAGTCCGAGCGAGGAACCGGCCAGCGCACCGGAACCGTAGGGCGACACCGCCGCTCGCTTGTCGAAGTCCCGCAGCCGATCTATATCGCGCAGCAACGGATGCGCGTGCGCGAGCAGATGATGCGCGAGCAGCACCGGCTGCGCGGCCTGCAGATGCGTCTTACCCGGCATCACCGCGTCGGGATGCGCGGCGGCCTGAGCGACCAGTGCGTCGATGACATCGAGGACGCCGACCGCGACGCGGCGGGCCGCATCGCGCAGCCACATCCGAAACAGCGTGGCCACCTGATCATTACGCGAACGCCCCGCCCGCAGTCGCCCGCCGAGTTCGGCGCCGACCCGATCGATCAGCCCGCGCTCCAGCGCGCCGTGCACATCCTCATCGGCCTCGGCCGGCGCGAACGCACCCGAATCCACGTCCGCCGCAAGCTGATCCAGTCCGGCCAGCATGGCGGCCAGATCGGACTCCGACAGCAGTCCGGCCTTGTGCAGCACGCGCGCGTGCGCTTTCGACGCGCGAATGTCGTAGGGAGCCAGCGCCCAGTCGAAATGGGTCGACTTGCTCAGCGCGGCCATTGCCGCGGCCGGTCCGGACGCGAAACGTCCGCCCCAGAGCGCCCCTTCGTTGGTGCTGCCGCTCTGCGTCATCGTGTGCTGTCTCCTCCGGGTCGTCGGGCGGTGAACAAAATGTCGGTGTTCAGGTGGGCGGCGGCCGCTTCGGATACGTCCCGGCCGCGGCTGCGCAGCACCTCGACCGGTTCGGCGCGGGTCACCGTCCAGCCGTGTTCGGTGAACCAGTCGATCGGGTCGCTGCGGCCCTCGTCCGAGTACCACAGTTCGCCGACATCGACCGTGATGTCGAGCCCGGCGGATCGTGTCTCCCGCAATGCCTTCGAGTCCGGCGCGGCACCGGATGAGCGGTAGATCGCGACTCGACTGCTTGGTGCGCTCGAGGCCACGATGTTGTCGAACAGTCGGTCCTGCGCGTCCGCCGGAAGGTAACGCAGCAGTCCTTCGACCAGCCATGCGGTCGGCACAGCCGGGTCGAATCCGTTGTCCCGCAATGCCGCTGGCCAATCCTGGCGCAGATCCACCGCGACCGCACGACGGTCCACCGCGGGGTGGGCATCCGCCAGTGCGTTCTCCTTGAACTCCAACACCTTCGGCAGATCCAGCTCGAAAACCGTAGTGCCGGTCGGCCATTCGAGCCGGTAGGCCCTGGCATCGAGGCCCGCGGCCAGGATGACGATCTGCCGGATGCCGTCAGCGGCCGCGTTCTGGAAGTAGGTGTCGAAGTAGCAGGTACGCGCGGTCAGGGCGGCGATGATGGGGCCCATCGCCTGCGTCGCGGCCTCCTCGAGACCGTCGATCTCGCCGCGCACGATACGGGTCCAGGATTCCGAACCGACGGCGGTTATCAGCACTTCGGCATACGGGTCATGGAACAGTGCGTCGGGGCGACGGGTTTCGGCCGCCCGCATCGCGGCGACGCCGAGGGCCGTGGCGCCCACGCTCGATTCGATATCCCAGCTGTCGTCGTCGGTCCGCACAGCGCTCGCTCCCTTCGGGTCGGCTCTGGGTGTGCCGACCCCGTTCGAGCCTAATAGTGGACGCAGTCCGTCCTCAGGCCGCGCGCAGGCCTACTTCTGGTTCAGGTCGCGACGGGCCGCGACCTTGGAGGACAGGCCGTGGATCTGCACGAAGCCCTTCGCCAGCGACTGATCGAAGGTGTCGCCCTCGTCGTAGGTGGCCAGGTTGAAGTCGTAGAGCGACTGCTCGGAGCGGCGGCCGTTGACCACGATCGAACCGCCGTGCAGCACCATCCGGATCTCGCCGGTGACGTGCTCCTGAGTCTCGGCGACGAACGCGTCCAGCGCCCGCTTGAGCGGGGAGAACCACAGGCCGTCGTAGGCCAGCTCGCCCCAGCGCTGCTCGACCTGCCGCTTGTAGCGGCCCAGTTCGCGCTCGATGGTGACGTTCTCCAGGGCCTGGTGCGCGGTGATCAGCGCGATGGCGCCGGGGGCCTCGTAGATCTCGCGGCTCTTGATGCCGACCAGCCGGTCCTCGACCATATCGAGGCGGCCGACGCCTTGGCGGCCGGCGCGGTGGTTCAGTTCGACGATGGCCTCGAGCACGCTGACCGGACGGCCGTCGACGGCGACCGGCACACCCTTGTCGAAGGTGACGATGAGCTCGTCCGGGGCCTCGAAGTTGACCGTCGGGTCCGAGGTGTAGTCGTAGACGTCCTTGGTCGGCGCGTTCCAGAGATCCTCCAGGAAGCCGGTCTCCACCGCGCGACCCCACACGTTCTGGTCGATCGAGAACGGCGACTTCTTGGTGACATTGATCGGGAGCTTGTTCTCCTCGGCGAAGGCGATGGCCTTCTCCCGGGTCCAGGCGTAGTCGCGGACCGGCGCGATCACATTGAGATCGGGGGCCAGCGCTCCGATGCCGACCTCGAAGCGCACCTGGTCGTTGCCCTTACCGGTGCAGCCGTGCGCGACGGTGCTCGCGCCGTGGAACTTGGCGGCCTCGACCAGATGCTTGACGATCAGCGGACGGCTGATCGCCGACACCAGCGGGTACTGGCCCATGTACATCGCGTTCGCCTGGATGGTGGGCAGGCAGTACTCGTTGGCGAACTCGTCACGCGCGTCGACCACGATCGCCTCGACCGCACCGCAGTCCAGCGCGCGCTGGCGCACCGCGTTCATATCCTCGCCGCCCTGGCCCAGATCAATGGCGACCGCCACGACCTCGGCGCCGGTCTCCTTGCCGATCCAGCTGATCGCAACGGAGGTATCGAGCCCACCGGAGTAGGCGAGTACGACGCGCTCGGACATGTCTGTGTGCTCCTCGGTTTCGTGTGTATCTTGCAAATGATTATGCATGACGATGCAAGCCCATTCACACCCGGGTCTCGCTTGCCTCGTGCCCTACTCTTGGAACAACACCATCTGGGCGGGCAGAAGGGCGAACGACATGCTGCATCTCATCGCAGGCGAATTCAGCACCCTCGGCAACGGCGTCCTCGACGTCGGGCGAGCACTCGTCGATCTGATCCAGGAAATCATCAATGTAGGCACCCCCGGTCACAACTCGCCGGGTGGTGGTGGAGGCCAATACCCATTCGGCTGAGCCGCACGCCATACGGCCCAAACCGGGCTCGCACACACCTTCGACGCGGTCGCACACCGACTCTCCGCACGACACACTGGTCCGAAAACCGGAAGCTATGCGCGAGCTCGGATTCGGTGCATTCGCTCGACTAGTTCGGCGCGGATGCGGCACTCGCTGGCGTCGGTGCCTGGCTCCCGGGCGATGGGGCCTGGACGATCGTCAGCAGGGAACGCTTGCGGAGGGTGAAGCCGAGGGTTTCGTAGAGGCTGATCGCGGTCGCGTTGTGGGCTACGGCGTGTAGGAACGGCTTTTCGCCGCGGGCGCGGATGCCGGCGCCGACGGCGCGGATGAGGCGGGAGGCGAAGCCGCGACCGCGGAAATCGGCATCGGTGCAGACGGCGCTGATTTCGGTCCAGCCGGGTGGGTGCATGCGCTCCCCCGCCATTGCCACCAGTCGACCGTCGACGCGTAGGCCCAGGTAGGTGCCCATTTCGATGGTTCGGGGTGCGTAGGGGCCGGGTTCGGTGCGGGCGATCAGGTCCAGGATCTCCGGGATGTCGGCTGGGGTGAGCACCTCGAGGTCCGGGTCGTGGGCGACGCGCAGGGCGGTGCCGTCCATCTGGACCGAGCCGAGTTCGTGCAGGACCGTCCAACCGTCCGGCGGCACGTGGCCGTAGCCGCGCAGTGCGGTGCTGCCGCCGGGTCCGAGGAGGGTGGCCAGATCGATCCAGTCCTGTTCGTCCAGTTCTGGCGGGTGGCCGAAGAATCTGGCGACCTCGGGGTCGTAGCGGCCGATTCGGCCCACCCACCTGGCGAACCGGTGGTGCTCGCCGCGCAGCGATGCCCGCACCGGGTCGTCGAGCGGATGTAGCGAGACGTCGATGGTCGAATCAGTGGTCACCGCGCACTCCTCCACAACAGCGTCGAACCAGAGAACGTTAGCGAGGCGCACGACCAGCGCGCACCGGTTGGACTCACCGCGATTCCGATGCCGCCGGGTCGGCAACAAGTTCAATTCCACTCGCCCACAGGGTATTTCCCATGGCTCGAGCTGATTCGAACCGTTGACACCATCCACGCCGAGCGGGAATCGTCGGTCTGGTAATGCCGCGTGGCCACGCGGTATCCGACTTCGGATGATCATCCGCGGCAGCCAGGACGAGCCCGCCGAACGACGGGCGATAGCCGACGTCCGGCGGCACGCGCGCCGGTCCCGCGTTGAGGGACACGACATTCACGCATGCACAGAAACGGGAGACGATGGCACCGAACCCACTACATCTCGGCGTCGCGCTCGACGGAGCGGGCTGGCATCCGGCCGCCTGGCGGGAGCCGAACTCCCGGCCCGCCGATTTGTTCAGCGCCGGATATTGGACGGATCTGGTCACCACCGCACAGCGCGGACTGCTCGATTTCGTGAGCATCGAGGACAGCCTGGCGATTCCTGAGGAACGGCACGCGCGGACCGATGACGCCGTCGACCGGGTCCGGGCCAGGATCGACGCGAACCTGATCGCCGCGCGCATCGCCCCGGTCACCCGGCATATCGGGCTCATCCCGACGGTGACGACCACCCACACCGAACCATTCCACATCTCGAAGTCGATCGCCACGCTCGACTACACCTCGCGGGGCCGCGCGGGTTGGCAGGTGCGCGTATCCGGGACGCCCGGTGAGGCCGCGCATTTCGGACGCCGTGAACTGCGCGCCATCACCGCCACCGAGCTCGCGGAAGCAGTCGCGTCGGGCACCTTCCCCGGCGAGGTGCACGATCTGTTCGACGAGGCCGCCGACGCCGTCGAGGTGGTGCGGCGACTGTGGGACAGCTGGGAGGACGGCGCCGAGATCCACGATGTGGCGACACGGCGCTTCATCGATCGCGACAAGTTGCACTACATCGACTTCGAGGGCCGTTTCTTCAGCGTCCGCGGACCGTCCATCACACCGCGCCCGCCGCAGGGACAGCCGGTGGTGGCGGCGTTGGCGCACGGCCCGCTGATCTACGAATTCGCCGCCCGCGGCGCGGATCTCGTCTTCGTCACCCCGACACGCGAGGCCGGCCCCGGCCCGATCGTCGAACAAGTCACCGCCGCCGCGGCACGAGTGGATCGCACCGGCGAGCCGCTGCGGATCTATGCCGACATCGTGGTCTTCCTCGATACCGACGAGACGACCGGTCCGCAGCGGCTGGCGCGGTTGAACGAGCACGCTGGGGACGAATTCGCCTCCGATGCCGGAATTTTCGCGGGCAGCGCCGACGAACTCGCCGAACTGCTCATCGAATGGAGCGGCCGAGGAGTCGATGGATTCCGCTTGCGGCCCGGTGTCGCGGTCGATGACCTGGCCGCCATCACCGATCGGCTCGTCCCCGCCCTGCAACGCCACGGCGTATTCCGCACCAGCTACCCGGACGGTTCACTGCGCGCGCTGCTCGGTCTGCCGACCACCGTCCCCAACCGTTACGCGACTGCCTGAGCGAGGTCAATGATGAGCACCCCACGTAAGCAGGTCATCCTGGGCGCCTACCTCGGCGGCGTCAACCATCACACCGCCTGGTGGCACCCCGCCGCGGGCAGCCAGATCGATTTCAGCAGTTTCGAACACACCGCGCGCACCGCCGAACGCGGTAAGTTCGACTTCTTCTTCCTCGCCGAAGGTCTCATCCTGCGCGAACGCGCGGGCCAGATCTTCGATCAGGACATCATCGGCCGCCCCGACACCTTCACCGTATTGGCCTCCATCGCGGCGGTCACCGAACATCTCGGCCTCGCGGGCACGATCAACGCCACCTTCAACGAGCCCTATGAGCTGGCCCGCCAGCTCGCGAGCCTGGATCATCTCTCCGACGGCCGCGCCGCCTGGAATGTGGTGACCTCCTTCGACGCCTTCACCGGCCAGAACTTCCGGCGCGGCGGCTTCCTCGATCCGGCCGACCGGTATGTGCGGGCCGAGGAGACGTTGAATGCCGTTCGGGCCCTGTGGGATTCGTGGGAGGCCGAGGATCTCGTCGCCGACAAGGACTCCGGCCGATTCCTGGCCCGCCCGGATGCCGGTGCGTTCGCCTTCCACGGCAGCCAGTTCGACATCTCCGGACGTTTCACCGTGCCGCGCAGCCCGCAGGGCAGGCCGGTGATCCTGCAGGCCGGCGTCTCACCGCAGGGCCGCGATTTCGCCGCCGCGAATGCCGATGCCATCTTCTCCCCGTTCGGCAAGCTGCCCGAGGCCGCGGACTTCTACCGCGATATCAAGGCGCGCGCGGTAGCCGCGGGACGTGCGGCCGAGGACATCAAGATCCTGCCGTCGGCGAGTTTCGTGCTCGGCGACACCGAGGCCGAGGCGATCGAGAAATTCCACGCGATCCGCAATGAGCAGGTCACCGGTCAGACCGCGCTGATCCTGCTGGAGCAGATCTGGAACCGCGATCTGTCCGGCTACGATCCGGAGGGCCCGGTACCCGATATCGATCCGGATCCCGCTGCCCCGCCGATCATCCAGGGGCGCGCCTTCGTACACCAGGATCGCTTCGCCACGGTAGAGCGCCTGCGTCAGGTCGCCGAGGCGAAGCAGCTCACCCTGCGCGAGGTGGTGATCGACCAGTTCGAACGCGGACCGCTGGTCGGGACCCCCACCCAGGTGGCCGAGCAGATCGACTCCTTCGTGCAGAACAATGGCTCCGACGGTTTCATCCTCGGCTCGCACCTGGTCCCCTGGGGCATCGACGAATTCGTCGACAAGGTGGTGCCGCTGCTGCAGGACCGGGGCGCGCTGCGCACCGAGTACACCGGAACAACATTGCGCGACAACCTCGGTCTCCCGAATGTGCGGTCGACGGTAGCTGCCGACGCCTGAGTTCCGGTCTGGGGATTCAGGTTCCGAGCCATCGGCGCGTACCGCCTCCAGCGCCGGATACCCGTTCGCGGGATCAGGCCTGGATGCGATCAGGCGAGTGCCTCGATCTTGGCGGCCAGTTCGGCGCCGGTGAGGGGTTCGCGGGCGATGACGGCGATGGTGTCGTCGCCCGCGATGGTGCCGACGATGAACGGGAGCGCGGCGCGGTCGAGAGCGCTGGCCAGGTAGTGCGCGGCGCCCGGCGGGGTGCGCAGGACGGCGATATTGCCGCTGGCGTCGGTGGAGACCAAGAGGTCGCCGAGCAGCTTCGACAATCGGTCGGTACCGCCGGTGACGCCGCGCACCGGGCTGCCGTCTTCGGGCACAACGTAGACACCCGCACCACCATCGGCCGCACGCAACTTCACCGCGCCGAGCTCATCGAGGTCGCGAGACAATGTGGCCTGGGTGGTCTCGATACCCTCAGCGGCGAGCAGAGCGGCCAGCTCCGTTTGACTGCGCACCGAGTGCGCCAGCAGCAGTTCGATGATCCGGGACTGGCGTCCGGCGCGAGTGCGGGCGATGGCCGGGCCGGACTTGCCGGGTTCGGTCGCGGACACCCTCATGCCTCCGCCTCGGTGACTCTCACTCCCCGCCTCCACTACGTCTGGCCAGCAACCACACCAGCAGTGCCTTCTGCGCGTGCAGGCGGTTCTCGGCCTCATCCCAGACCACACTGTGCGGCCCATCGAGCACCTCGTCGGTGATCTCCTCACCGCGGTGCGCCGGAAGGCAGTGCAGCACAACGGCATCGGGCTGGGCATGTGACAACAGCTCGGCGTTCAGCTGGAAGGGACGGAACGGGCCGACCCGGTCCAGACCGTCGTTCTCCTGCCCCATCGAGGTCCAGGTGTCGGTCACCAGCGCGTCCGCGCCCTTCGCGGCAGCGACCGGATCGCCGGTGAGGGTGATGGTGGCGCCGGTTTCCGCGGCACGCTTGCGGGCGGCCTCCAGAACCCACGGCCGCGGCTCGAAACCGTCCGGCGCGGCGATGGTCACGTTCAGACCGGCGGTAACACCGCCGAGCAGCAGCGAGTGCGACATATTGTTCGCACCGTCACCGAAGTAAGTGAGGTTGCGCCCGACCAGGCTGCCCTTGCGTTCGGCGAGGGTCTGCAGATCGGCGAGCACCTGACAGGGGTGGAACTCGTTGGACAGCGCGTTCACCACCGGAACCGTTGCGGTGGTGGCCATTTCGTCCAGGCGCACCTGTTCGAAGGTGCGCCAGACGATCGCGTCGACATAGCGCGAGAGCACCTTGCCGGTATCGCCGAGGGTCTCCTCGCGGCCGAGTTGGGTATCGCGGCCGTCGACCACCACCGCATGCCCGCCGAGCTGCGCGATGCCCATTTCGAACGAGAACCGCGTGCGGGTGGAGTTCTTCTCGAAGATCACCCCGACCCCGCGCGGACCCGCCAGCGGCTGGTGCGCGAACGGCGTCTGCTTCAGTTCCGCTGCGAGCGCGAGGATTTCGGCCTGCTCGGCCGGCGTGACATCGTCGTCGCGCAGGAAGTGGCGGATAGGCCCACCCGTCTCCCGGCCGCCACCCCTCACCGAATCGCTGCGCGATGCTGTACGCCCACCCGTCACCCGGCCACCACCCCTCACCGAATCGCTGCGCGATGCTGTACTCATTTGGCCCCCTCGGCGTCGGCGATCACAGCGTCGAGGATCTCGGGCAGGTCGCCGACGAAGTTGTCGGACTGGGTCTCGGTGAGCACCAGTGGCGGCGCGAGCCGAATGATGTTGGGCTTGGGCGCATTCACCAGATAGCCCGCCTCCCGTGCCCGGTTCTCCACCTCGGCCGAGAGATCGTCGGTGAGCACGATGCCGAGCAGCAGACCCGCGCCGCGCACATGATCGATCAGCGGATGCTCCAGCAGTTCGATACCGTCGCTGAGCCGCTTGCCGACGGATTCGACATGCGCGAGCAGATCGGTCTCGTCGATGGTGCGCAGCACGGCCAGAGCCGCCGCGGCGCATACCGCGTTGCCGCCGAAAGTCGTGCCGTGCAGGCCCGGGGTCAACAGGTCGGCAGCCGGTCCGGTGGCCAGCACCGCACCGATCGGCAGCCCGCCGCCGAGGCCCTTGGCCAGGGTGATCACATCCGGGACGATGCCGAATGCCTGGTGCGCGTAGAACTTTCCGCACCGTCCGATGCCGGTCTGCACCTCGTCGAGTACCAGCAGCGCACCGTGGCGCGCGGTGATCTCGCGCGCCTTCACCAGGTAATCGATGGGGGGCACGACAACACCGCTCTCCCCCAGGATCGGCTCGAGGAATACCGCCGCGGTGTCCTCATCGACGACCGCCTCGAGCGCAGCGGCATCGCCATAGGGCACGTGCACGACACCGGGCGGCATCGGCTCGAACGGCGTGCGCTTGGAGGGTTGCCCGGTGAGCGCGAGCGCACCCATGGTCCGCCCGTGGAAGGCCTCGTCGGTCGCGATGATCTTGCGCCGCCCGGTCAGCCGCGCCATCTTGAACGCCGCCTCATTGGCCTCGGTGCCGGAGTTGCAGAAGAACGCGCGGCCGTGCCCGTCGCCGAATTCGCCGTCGCCGAAGTGCGCGAGCAGTCGCTCGGCCAGTTCGATGACCGGTTCGTTGGCGTAGATATTCGAGGTGTGCCCGAGCGTGCCGAGTTGCTGGGTGACCGCTTCCAGAATCGCCGGGTGGGCATGGCCGAGACTGTTGACCGCGATGCCACCGAGGAAGTCGAGGTAGCGGTTGCCGTCCGCGTCGTAGACCACCGCGCCCGCGCCGCGCACCAGGGCGACCTTGGGCGTGGCATAGTTCTTCATCAGCGCGGCGGACCACCGCTCTTGCAATTCTGCTGTGCCACTCATGACTGCGCCTCGCTAGCGCTCGGCTCCGTCATGTGCGACGCACGCTGTGTCATGATTCGTTCGCTACGCTCACTCATTTATTTCGTTCCGTTCAGTGTGTCCGCCGCGCTCGTGGGGAGCGGGGCGGGCGTCACCATCGTTCCGATTCCTTCTCCGGTGAACAGTTCCAACAGCACCGAATGCGGGACTCGACCGTCGATGACATGCGCGGTCGGCACCCCGCCCTGCACGGCGCGCAGGCAGGCTTCCATCTTGGGCACCATGCCTTCATCCAGACGCGGGAGCAACTCGGCCAGTTCGGCCGCGTCGATGTGCGAGGTGAGCGACGAACGGTCCGGCCAGTTCGTGTACAGGCCCTCGACGTCGGTTAATATCACCAATTTCTCCGCGCCGATGCCCTCGGCGAGTGCCGCGGCGGCAGTATCGGCATTGATGTTGTGCACCACACCTTCGGCGTCCGGGGCGATGGTCGAGACCACCGGGATACGCCCGGCGCCGATCAGGTCGAGCACCGCGTCGGCGTTCACCTCGGTGACGTCGCCGACCAGTCCGATATCGGTCGGCTCGCCGTCGACGTCGACGGTGCGCCGGGTCGCGGTGAACAGCCGTGCGTCCTCACCGGAGATGCCGACCGCGTACGGGCCGTGCGCGTTGATCAGCCCGACCAACTCCCGGCCGACCTGACCGAACAGCACCATCCGCACCACAGCCATCACCTCGGGCGTGGTGACGCGGAAGCCGCCGCGGAATTCGCCTTCCAATCCGAGCTTTTTCAGCATCGCGCTGATCTGCGGTCCGCCGCCGTGCACCACCACCGGATGCACGCCGACGGTGCGCAGGAACGTCATATCTGCGGCGAAGGCCTGCTTGAGATCGGCATCGATCATCGCGTTGCCACCGTATTTGACCACCACGATCTTGTCGCGGAACTTCTGCAGCCATGGCAGCGCGTCGGCGAGGACGTGCGCCTTGTCCATCGCCGAAAGTTCTTGGACTGCTTCGCTTGTCATGAGCTGTAGGCCGAATTCTCTTCGACATAGCCGTGCGACAGATCGGTGGTGCGGACCATCGCGGTGCCCGCACCGACATTCAGCTCGATGAGCACATCGATATCGGGTCCGGACAGGTCGACCTCGCGGGCGCCCGGCGCACCGACGCTGTCGACGCACACCGGATTTCCGTTGAACGACACCGAGATTCGATTCGGATCCAGGGTCACCGGCGCGATGCCCACCGCGGCGAGCACCCGTCCCCAGTTCGGATCCGAGCCGAACATCGCCGTCTTGACCAGACTGTCGCGGGCGACGGCACGGGCCACGGTCAGCGCCTCGTCCTCGGAGACCGCACCACTGACGGTGATCTGGACCCGCTTGGTCACGCCCTCCGCGTCGGCCATCAGCTGGGCGGCCAGATCATCGCAGACCGCGAGTACCGCCGCGTCGAGGTCTTCCTGGGACGGTGCGACCTCGCTGGCGCCGTTGGCGAGCAGCAGCACGGTGTCGTTGGTGGAGCAGGAGCCGTCGACATCGAGCCGGTCGAAGGTGAGCCGAGTCGCGTTGCGCAGCGCGCGATCCAGCTGTTCGGCGCTGGCGGTGGCATCGGTGGTGAGCACCACCAGCATGGTCGCCAGCGACGGGGCGAGCATGCCCGCACCCTTGGCCATCCCGCCGACATTCCACTTGTCGCGATGGTGGAAGGCCGCCTCCTTGGGCACGGTATCGGTGGTCATGATCGCGTGCGCCGCATCGAGTCCGCCGGAAAGGCCGCCGCCCATCTCGTGCACGATCTCGGTGACCCCCGCGATCACCTTGTCCATCGGCAGCCGGTCGCCGATCAAACCGGTTGAGCAGACGGCGATTTCGCCCGCGCCGGTCTCGGTGCCCCAATTGCTCAGCGCCTCGGCCAACTCCTCGGCGGTCTGGTGGGTGTCCTGGAAGCCGCCGGGACCGGTACACGCGTTGGCGCCGCCGGAATTGAGGATCACCGCGCGCAACCGGCCCGCGGTCAGCACCTGCTGCGACCACAGCACCGGTGCGGCCTTCACCTGGTTGCGAGTGAAGACGCCCGCGGCCGCGTACTCCGGGCCCTCGCTGAATACCAATGCCAGATCGGGCTTTCCACTGGCCTTGATGCCCGCGGCGATACCCGCCGCCCGGAAGCCGAGCGGTGCGGTCACGCCCTGGCTCCGGACCAGCTTGCCAGCCGGGGTTTCGATCGTCGTCACGGTGCCACTCCTACGGTGGAAAGTCCTGCGGTCTCGTCGAATCCGACGGCCAGATTCATGGATTGGACCGCGGCGCCCGCGGTGCCCTTGGTCAGGTTGTCGATCGCGCCGATCACCACGAGCAGTCCGGCGTCGGTATCGACCGCGACCTGCAGGGTGACGGCATTGGAGCCGAGTACCGAACCCGTCTGCGGCAGTGTGCCTTCCGGCAGCAGGTGCACGAACGGTTCGTCGACGTAGGCCTTTTCATAGACCGCGCGAGCCTGCGCGGCGTCGACTCGGGTCGGCGCGGTGCACGTCGCGAGAATGCCGCGCGGCATCGGCGCCAGCACCGGGGTGAACGATACGGCGACATCGGTGCCGCCGGCGGCCTTCAGATTCTGCACGATCTCCGGGGTGTGCCGGTGCGCGCCCGCGATGCCGTAGGCCCGCACCGAACCCATCACTTCGGAGCCGAGCAGGCCGACGTCGAGTTTGCGACCCGCGCCGGAGGTTCCGCTCACCGCGACCACGTTCACATTCGGCTCGATGATTCCGGCGGCGATCGCCGGTGCCAGCGCGAGACTGGCGACCGTCGGATAGCAACCGGGTACGGCGATCCGGTTCGCGCCGCGCAGCTGCTCCCGCCCGCCGGGCAGTTCCGGCAGTCCGTACGGCCAGCTGCCCGCATGGGCGCCGCCGTAGTACTTCTCCCAGGCCGACGCGTCGGTCAACCGGAAGTCCGCGCCGCAGTCGATGATCACCGTCGACTCCGGTAGCTGCTGCGCGATGGCGGCGGACTGCCCGTGCGGTAGGCCGAGAAAGACGATGTCGTGACCGGTCAGCTCGTCGACCGTGGTCGGCGCGAGCACGCGATCGGCGAGCGGCAGCAGATGCGGCTGGAGCTCCCCCAGCGTGCTGCCCGCATTCGAACCCGCCGTCAGCGCGCCGATGACGAGACGCCCGTCGCGGTATGCCGGATGTCCCAGTAACAGACGCAGCACCTCACCACCGGCGTATCCACTCGCACCGGCCACCGCAACCCGCAAGACCGGGTTGCTCGACGAATCAACCATGTGATGATTATGCACGATTATGCAAGCCCATTCATAAATGGGGTCCGCATCGCCGACTTCATCGGGTCACTCGCCAGTGGTACCCGGGACGGCGGGCTTCAACCGCTCAGTCGTGCGCTAGCCGGTGAGTTGCACGTCAGCCGACCGTCGCGGGATCGATCCCGAGCACCTCGTACAGGCCGGATTCGCCTTTCGAGGTGAGGCGGACCGCACGGCCGGTCCCGACCCGCCGCACCCAATCCAGCGCCTGCAATCGGCGGCACAGCTGCGCTCCGGCGGCCCCGCCGAGGTGGGTGCGGCGTTCGGTCCAATCGAGACAGGGTCGCGCCACCGGGCGGCGCGTCGCGTGCAATGTCCGCGCCTCGATGCCCATCGGTCCGGTGAGCCACGCCAATCCGGCCTCGGTGAGGGCGAAGCCGCCGCCGCTGTCGAGCAGGTGACGTGCGGTCATCGCGTCGGTGATCGCCACGCCGAGCCGGCCTGCGAGGTGGTCGTAGCAGGTGCGGCCGCGCGCCAGGGCCGCGGCGACGGTGGCCGCGCGCAGATTCGTGGCCTCGGGGCGGGACGGCTCGAGGTGGGTGACCATGGTCTCCAGCAGCTCGGCCACCTGCGGGTTCGCCAGTTGCACGTAGCGGTGCCTGCCCTGACGACGTTCGATCAGCAGACCGCCATCGAGCAGTCGGTTCAAGTGTTCGGTCGCGGTGGAGGGCGCGACTCCGGCGTGGCGGGCCAATTCGCCCGCCGTCCAGGCGCGGCCGTCGACCAGGGCCAGGCACATATCGGCGCGGGTGCGGTCGGCCAGCAGGGTGGCCAGTTCGGCCAGTTCGGCTCCTCGGGTCTGCACCACACCATGATCGCGCCGAGTTGTTTCGGCGACCACCGAAACGACCGCGGGATACCGTCGCGGCATGATCACCGAACCTGATCGGGCGACGAAGGCTTTTCACGACCTGCATCACCGCGCCGAGCCGCTGGTACTGCCCAATGCCTGGGACTTCGGCTCGGCCGCTGTACTGGCCGCGGCGGGGTTTCCGGCGATCGGCACCACCAGCCTCGGCGTCGCGGTGGCCGCCGGGCTCGCCGACGGCACCGGGGTCACTCGGGATGAAACGCTTTCGCTGGCAACGAGACTCGCGCGCTTGCCGGTGCCGGTTACGGTCGATATCGAGGGCGGCTTCAGCGAGGATTCCGAGGCGGTAGCCGAATATGTCACGCGGCTGGCGGCCTTGGGCATCGCGGGGGTGAATCTCGAGGATGGCAGGGCGGATACGGCGCTGGCTGATCCGGGGCACCAAGCCGAGCTGATCGCCGCGATCAAGTCACGCACGCCCGAGCTGTTTGTCAATGCCCGTGTCGACACGTATTGGCTACGGCTGGAACAGGATTCGACGCTGGTGCGCGCCGAGCGATACGCGCAGGCCGGCGCCGACGGTATTTTCGTGCCCGGCGTGACCGATCCGGCCGCGATCGAGCGAATCGTCGCGGCGGTGCCGCTGCCGGTCAATATGCTGTTCTCGGCGGTCGGGCCGTCGATCGCGGAACTCGCCGAGTTGGGTGTCCGGCGGGTCAGCATGGGATCGCTGCTGTACCGCGCGGCGCTGGCCGGGATCGTCGACGTCGCGCGTGCGGTGCGCGATGGTCGATCCGTCCGGTCCGACATCCCGAGCTACCGCGAGATCCAGGCCATCACGGAGTAGCTCGAAAATTCCTCGAAAGAATTTCTGTCCGCGATGTCGATTTGGCGGGGACCCGCTCGTGTAGGAGGTGAAGCCGGTTACGGACCGGCCCCCAACAGGAAGGACTCCGCTCATGAACAAGATCATCGCGGTCGAGAATGTCACCCTGGACGGCGTCATGCAGGCCCCCGGTCGAGCCGACGAGGACACCAGGGCCGGATTCCGGCACGGCGGCTGGGCGCACCGCTTCCACGATCCGGTGCAGGCACGCGTGCTGGGCGAACATTTGGCGGCCCATCACGGTGCGCTACTGCTCGGGCGGCGCACCTACGAGGACTTCTACGGATTCTGGCCGCATCAGACCGACAATCCGTTCACCGAGGTGCTGAACAAAACCCAGAAGTTCGTCGCGTCCCGAACCCTGACCGAACCCCTGCCCTGGCAGAACTCCACGCTGCTCGCCGGTGACGCGGTCGCCGCGGCGGCCGAGCTGCGGCGCGACCAGGAACTCGTGGTGCTGGGCAGTGGCAATCTGCTGCAATCGTTGATGCGACACGATCTCGTCGACGAGTATCTACTGCTGATCCATCCGATCGTGGTCGGTGGCGGACAGCGGCTGTTCGACGGCGTCGACCTCGGCGACCTGCGACTCGCCGACAGTGTCACCACCACCACCGGCGTGGTGATCGCCACCTACCAGCGAGGGTGAGGACGAGCCATGAAGCAGTACCTGCTCAGCATCTATCAGCCCGATGATGGGCCGCCGCCGGACAATCTCGAGGAGATCATGCGCGATCTCGAGGCGGTGAACGACGAGATGCGGGCCGCGGGCGCCTGGGTTTTCGCCGCGGGCCTGCACGCGCCGAGCACCGCCACCGTGCTGCGTGCCGACGCCAACGAGGTGCTCATCACCGATGGCCCGTACATCGAAAGTAAGGAGCACATCGGCGGATTCACCGTCATCCAGGCGGCCGATCTGGACGAAGCCATCGACTGGGGCAAGAAGGTCGCCGAGGTGCTCACGCTACCGATCGAGGTCCGGCCGCTCGCGGATGGCTGAGGTCACCGCCGCCGCGATCGAGGCCGTATTCACCGAACACTACGGCCGCGCGGTCGCCAGCTTGATCCGCGTCTTCGGCGATATCACCGTTGCCGAAGACGCGGTGCAGGATGCGTTTTCCGCCGCCGTACAGCGCTGGCCGACCGACGGACTCCCGCCGAGCCCACCCGGTTGGATCATCACCACCGCACGCAACCGGGCCATCGATCGCCTGCGGCGTGAAGCGTCCCGCGAAGACCGGCACGCCGAGGCCGCGCTCCTACACGCCGACAGCGAGCCCGACGAAGAAAGCGCCGTGCCGGACGACCGACTGCGGCTGATCTTCACCTGCTGTCACCCCGCCCTATCGCTGAATGTCCAAGTGGCACTTACCCTGCGGCTACTCGGCGGCCTCACCACACCCGAAATCGCCCACGCCTTCCTGACTTCCGAATCGACCATGGCCCAACGCATCGTCCGCGCCAAGGGCAAGATCCGCGACGCCCGCATCCCCTACCGAGTCCCCCACGACGCCGACCTCCCCGCTCGCCTGCGTGCCGTACTCGCCGTCATCTACCTCATCTTCACCGAGGGACATACCGCCAGCTCCGGCGACCGACTCGTGCGGACCGACCTGTGCGCCGAGGCAATCCGCTTGGGGCGCCTACTCATCGAGCTCATGCCCGATGAGCCGGAGGCGCACGGACTGCTCGCGCTGATGCTGCTCACCGAATCGCGCCGGCCCGCCCGCACCGCGCCGGACGGTTCGCTGGTGCCACTGCCGGAACAAGATCGTCACCGCTGGGATCGCACTCTCATCGAAGAGGGCCATGCACTCGTCCGAGAGTGCCTGCGCCGCAACCAACCCGGCCCCTATCAGATCCAGGCGGCGATCAACGCGGTGCACGCGGACGCACCAGACGCGGAATCCACCGACTGGCAACAGATCCTACGGCTGTACGACCAATTGACCGCCGTCGTACCGAGCCCAGTGGTGGCACTGAACCGGGCGGTAGCGGTCGCTGAGGTCGCGGGACCAGATGCGGCACTCGCGCTACTCGACGAGATCGACCTACCGAATCACCATCTGTACCACGCGATCCGCGCCGACCTGCTGCGCCGACTCGGTCGCAATACCGAAGCGATCCGCTTCTACGACACCGCCATCGCCCATACCGATAACACCGCCGAAAAGACCTTCCTGCGGCGGCGACGCGATGGACTCGCCGCAGCAAACTAGCGTGACGAACAACGTCGCTGGATCGATGCCGCTGGCAACTACTCTCGCACCGGTTACGGCAACCTCAGCGCCAGGACCTCAGCGCCATCTCGACCAGCCCAGGGTCGACCGCTTCGTCCTGCCTCCAGATCGCCCGCGCCGCTTGGAGTTTGCCGACCAGACTGGCAACCAGCGCCCCCGCCGCATCCGCTGTCACCTGCCCGCCAGCGAGCACCTTGGCATAGCGAACCGAGTCGACGATGACGGATTTGACCTGCTCATGATTCAGGTAGGTTTGCAGGTCACGCCGCCATGAATTCCGCGTAGCCATCGGCTCGGCGGCGGTCCATGCGGTCAGGAACGTCTCGCGTTCGTCCGGCAGGTAGGTCATCTTGTGCAGATGAGTGGCCACGTCGTACAACGGGTCACCGAACAGCGCCAGCTCCCAATCGATGAAGACGACGGCGTGGTCGCGAATGATCATGTTCTTGCGATGAACATCGGCATGCAATAGCCGAAACATCCTCGGCTCGAGTGTGTTCCACGCATCGACGACGTCGTCGAGCGGTCTTGCCGGCACGCCGAGACGCGCATACAGCTCACCGAATGCCGCACTGTTCTCACGGTGCACACGGTCGGTGATGTCGGACAGCTGCCGCGCAAACGCGGCCGGATCCTCCCCTCGCCCTGCCGAATTCGGCGGGAGCAACTCGGGCGGTATTCGGCGCAGATCCGCGAACAGTGCCGCGACGTCGCCCGGCACATGCACGGGAACAGCCGTACCGCGTGGCGCGATCCGGTCCAGCACATCGCCCTCGACGTACTCGTGGATCTGGTACGCGGGTACCGCGGACTCCCAGCGCAGGCGAGGCGCGGCCGTCACGAACGGTTCGATGGTGCGCAATACCGCCGCCTCGGGCCATACCCGCAGATCCATCACATCGGCCCCGGCGACCGGGATCCGTACGTTGACCACGCCCATGGCGCCGTCGACGCGAACATTGTGGTTGTAATACCCTGCTGACGAATCAGTTCGCACACCCGCTTCGCGGTAGTAAGCGTCGGCATCGACGCCCAGTATCCGCGCCATCAACTGCTGGGCGCCCAGGTCCAGATTCCGATCCGGTGTCGGCGGCCGCATCCGCAGGCGGGCTTGCGCGGCCGCCAGGGCGACATCGGGCTCGAGCCAACCGAACAGGGCTAACACCGCCCGTGCGACCAGCACCAATCCTGGGTATACATTCGCGGCTTCCAGTTCGGCCACTGCCCATCGGACGCTCGCCACGGCGTCGATACGCAGACCTCGCCGCGCGAACACACCGGCGCGGAACAACTCCGCCCGCGCCCTACCGGAACGGTAACCAGCCCGCTCCAAGATCTCACAGGCATCCGTCAGCGCACCGTCTGCCGCGTCCAGATCGCCGAGCGAGAGTTCGGCCAAACCCAGTGCGGTGTAAGCCTTTCCGAGTTCGTGCAGCGCGCCGAGCTCGCGCTGCCTGGAGATCGCCGTACCAGCGGCGGCAACAGCCTGCGCGGGATCGGTCAAAGCCAATAGTTCGGCCAGGTTGGTTGCGGCATTGGCCTGCCCGACAACACTGCCGGCCGCATGGTAGTGCGCATCCGCCTCGGCCAAATACCGTGCGGCCGTTTCGGTGTCGAATGACAAGCGATAGGTGAGATGCCGCAAGCGGGCCACATCTCCCAGAAAGTCGCGATCATCACCGTCGGCCAATGCGACCAGTTCGTCGCACAATTCGAGCGCTTGCGCGAAACGTCCCTGGCACATATGCAGATCCGCCGCCCACTGCCCGGCATGCAATCGCGTTCGCCCCGAGCCGCGTGCCCACACCGTCGAATAGATCGACAGTGCTTCATCCGTCGCACCGAGTATGCGGCGCGCATTGGCCGCCGCGAGCGCGAGACGTTCCGCGACCGGACCGGTTCGCGCCGGGTCGACATGGCGGGTCAAGCGGTCGGCTTGCTTTGCATCGCCCAGCAGGACCGCTGCCTCGGCCTCGAGGCACCGGGTCAGTTCGGATAGCTCCGCCATATCTGCCAGGGTGCCATGCGGCTGGCGTAGAAAGCTGTCCAAATCGCTGAGTACACCCTCGATCCCCTGGTTTCCGCCGGCGGCTTCGATCCGGTCGACGTACGCCAGCAGGGCGGCGGCATTGAGAATCCCGGCTCGGACACCGTGATAGCCCGCCTCGCGCAGTGCCGACACTTGCCCGCCCGGCCGTTCCGCCCGTGCCCGCCACAGATCGTGCAGCGTTGCGTGCAATACCGACCGCACATCAGCATCCAGCCGGTGACGCAATGCCGTGACCATCAACTGGTGCAGTTGATACCGCTCGCCGTCGCCGCTCTCGTCCGCCGCGTAGACGAAGGAGTACGCGATCAACGACTTCCACGCGGTGAGATGGCCAGGAAGCCCGAACTGGCCTGCGATGCCGGTGAATATCTCGAGATCGAAGGTGCGTGGCAGGCTGAGCAGTTCCAGCGCCCGAACTTCGTCCGGCCGCACATGCTGAAGAAACCGTTCCAAGATCGCTTCGGGTGATACCAGCACCGCTACCGAAGTGCCCTCGATCCGACTCCGAGCATCGATCGCCAGATGCAGATAGAACGGTACCCCGGCGCTCGACACCGCGATGGCCTCACGCTCGTCCGCGTCATCGACACCGGAGGAGTCCAACAGTTCGTATCGCGCCCCCATCGGCAGGTCGTCGACCCGTAGCGAATGCACCCGTGCGGCCCATTCGGGATCGTATCGCTCCCACCCGAGCGGCTCCCGACTCGCGATGACGACAAGCCCAGTGTTCAACTGTGCCACGACATCTCGCAGCCAGGCATCCGAGGCCGCGACCCGGCCCTCGCGATCGACGCCTCCCATCAGCGCTTCATATGCGTCGAGGAAGACAACATACGGTTTCTTACCCGCCGTCGCAGCCTTCAGATCCTCCGCGAACAGATACGACACCGCGGCTTCCAGATTGCCGAGGCTCAGTTGATCGAGCTCCTGCAGGATCGGGTCGTGTCGGATCCGGTGGGTGCGAACGGCGCGCCGAGCACCTAATTCCAATAGCCGAGACGCCGTACCGAAAACGGGAATTCCGGTGGCGTCGTTGAGGATTTCGGTCAGTACCTCACTGTGTTCGGCCAAGGCCAGCGACTCCGACGTCAGCCGCAAATGTGGATGGAGGCGCTGCCACAGCACCGCGCACGCGATATCGAACCGATGGAATTTGATCTTCTGGGCGCCGAACTGTGTCCGCAGCACCGCCAACCCATCGGCTGCCTGGCGCTGACTCGGCACCTGCAGATCCAGTACCGCCGCCGGATGCCGCTTTGCGACCCGCGAACGCAGCTCCGCCACCAGACGCGATTTGCCGATACCACCGACGCCGCTCAGCAGCAGGACCCGGGGCTGGTCCGCGGATCCGACGAGCAACTCGTCGAAAGTCGCCAGTACGGTTTCCCGATCCACGAACGGACGCCGAGTGGCCCCCGGCTGAAATCGCGCGGCCAACACCATCTTTGCGTTCCCCCTCGCATTGAGCACTGCCTAGATTCTGTCAGACAGTGACAACGCTCGTGGCGCGACCGGTAGGCGTGTCCCCCAGGGCGGACAAGTCCTGTCGACTCCGAGTCGCTGACGGACATGTCCCGAAAACGGAAGTCACGCAATCGAGTTGGCCGTAGTCGCCGGGTCGGGCTTACCAGCTCTGGTCGGCGGCGCGCACTAGCATTTCGTTGACAGCTACGCGTCGGGGTCGGCCTGCCGGGCTGTGGCCCTTCGCCAACCCCAACGACATCGTCGCGGCAGCCGCCATCGAATCCGGAAACCCGCTCGGCACAGACAGATTCGGAAAAGACCTCGGCGACATCACCACAGCGCTCGCGATCGGCTTCGGCGCGCGGTGCGGCGACGCCTGAAGCCGAGCTGGCCGCGAAGATGGTGGGGACCACCAACCGCTCAGTGCTTGCGCACCACCCGCTCGCCCTGCCCCGGCTTCCAAATGGTGATGTCCAGGTGATCGTCGACGACCTCGACGGTGGAAGCGCTGGTCAAGTCCGCGACATAGAAGTGGTCGAACTCCTGGCCGCGGATATCGAAACCGCTCTCGTCGAACAGTTGCTGCGCGAAGCGCGCGTGCACCTGCTGGTCCGGCAGGTCGACGACGGTGCCGAACAGTTTCGCGTCGCCGTCGCCGACCTGGGTGTCCACGGTGGCGGTATGCAGGCAGAACTTCGGGTCGCGGGCGAGATCGTTGAACTTCGTGGTGTTCGGCATGCCCGCGATTACCAGCATCCCCTCGAAAATCCGCGGTTCGATGGGGCTGATGCGCGGGAAACCGTCGGAGCGCAGGGTCCCGAGCATGCAGAGATTGCCGGTGGCCTGGTGTCGACGCGTGAACACGGTGGCGATATGTGGCGCTTCTTCGGTGAACTGGCTCCATGTGGTCATGAGCTCGACGGTACGGATTAAACCTGACATCTTCTGTCAGGTTTTATGCCTAATCTCGAATCATGCGCGCGAGTCGACTGGTCCACCTGCTGTTGCTGCTGCAGACCCGCGGCCGGACCACGGGGCCGGAGCTGGCGCGCGAACTCGAGGTGTCGGTGCGCACCGTCTATCGCGATATCGAGGCGCTGTCCGCGGCGGGCGTGCCGATCTACAGCGAACCCGGCCGGTCGGGCGGCGTGCGGCTGGTCGACGGGTACCGGACCCGGTTGACCGGTCTCACCACCGAGGAGGCCGATGCGGTGTTGCTCGCCGGACAGCCGGCCGCCGCTGCCGATCTCGGGCTCGGCACCGTGCTGGCGACCGCACAGCTCAAGGTACTGGCCGCGCTGCCGCCCGAATTGCGTGGCCGGGCAACGCGAATCGCCGAGCGCGTGCATGTCGATGCGCAAGGCTGGTTCCACCGAACCGACCAAACACCCACGCTCGCAACGATTGCCGATGCGCTGTGGCACGACCGGCGACTCGACATCCGCTACCAGCGTAAAGACCGCGCCGTCGAGCGCCGACTGGATCCGCTCGGCCTCGTATTGAAAGCCGGGACTTGGTATCTCGTCGCGCGCGACGGTTCCGCCGTCCGCTCCTATCGCGTCAGCCGCATCGCGGCGGCCGAACAGACCGGCGAATCATTCACCCGGCCCGAAGATTTCGACCTGGCCGAGCATTGGTCGGCATCCGCCGACGATTTCGCGCGCTCCATGCTGCGGGTGCGAGCGCGCTGCCGAATCGCGGCATCACATCTGCGGCTGCTGCGCCTGCTGAACGAGCCCGCCGCGGTGGCCGAGGCAATGGCCTCGGCCACCCCACCCGACTCCGAGGGCTGGGTCGAGGTGACCATTCCCTCAGAGTCCTACGAGGTCTTGGCCGGCGCGGTCCTGCACCTCGGCGAGTACTGCGAGGTCCTCGACCCACCCGAATTCCGCGCCCGCCTCGCCGCCACGGCCTTTGCCATGGCCGACCGCTACCGACGCCCGAGCCCGCTGGCACCGTGAGGCGCGATCCCAGCGGCTGAGGCACACCCTTTGTGGTGTCAGCACCCTGTACAGAAGGCCGACACCGCCCGCGCGTCGTTCAGCGCAGCGAGCGGAAGAACTCGCGGATGTCGGCGGTCAGCAGATCGGGCGCTTCCATGGCCGCCATGTGGCCACCGCGATCGAATTCGGTCCACCGGACGATATTGTGCTGCTCCTCCGCGATCTTGCGGATGGACATATCGCCAGGGAAGATCGCGGCGGCGGTCGGGACACCCGAGTTCGCCGAGGGCACACCCCACGAGTTCGATTCGCCGTACAGGCGGATCGAGGAGACGAAACTCCTTGTGTACCAGTAGATGCTGACATTGGTGAGCAGTGCGTCGCGGTCCACCGCATCCTCGGGCAGCGCCTTCGCCGGATTCGTCCAGCGTCGGAACAGATCCACGATCCAGGTCAGCAGCCCCGCGGGGGAATCGTGCAGCCCGACGGCCAGCGAATGTGGATGGCCGGACTGGACCGCCGCATAGTCGTAACGGATGAAGCTGTCCTGACCGGTCATCGCCTCGAGTTTCGCCTGATCCTCCGGGCTGTACTCGGATTCACCGCCGTCCCAGGACGGCATCGTGATCGGCCCGTTCACATGGATGCCGATGACGTGCTCGGTCGCGATGCGCCCCAGCTCAGCGGACACGAAGAACCCCGCGTCACCGCCCTGCGCGCCGTACCGCTCGTACCCGAGCCGCGCCATGAGTTCAGCGACGATCTGTGCGTACCGCTCTGTCCCGCCCTCGCCCAGCTTCGGCGCCTGTTCGGAGAAGGCGAACCCGGGCAACGACGGAATGACCAGATGGAACGCATCGGCCGGATCGCCGCCGTGCGCACGCGGATCGCTCAAAGGTCCGATCACATCGAGGAATTCGAGGAAGGAGGCGGGCCAGCCATGGCTCAGCACCAACGGCGTTGCGTCCGCCTCAGGTGAGCGGACGTGCAGGAAATGCACCTGCTGCCCGTCGATATCGGTGACGAACTGCGGCAGCTCGTTCAACCGCGCCTCGACCGCACGCCAGTCGTATCCGGACCGCCAGTATTCGGCGAGATCCCGCATATACGAGATCGACGCGCCCTTATCCCAACCGGCGCCCGGGATTTCGTCCGGCCACAAGGTATTCGCCAGCCGTGCGTGCAGATCATCGATCTGCGCCTGCGGGATCTCGATGCGGAAGGGGCGGATGTCCTGTTCATTGCTCATGAAAGCCACGGTATGGTCCGCTTAGGACAGGATCGTTCCTAAGTATCTGGCATGCTGAATCTCGTGTTGGAGACCTCCGCGCGCCTACTCAAACTGCTCGCCCTGCTGCAGACCCACCGCGACTGGACCGGGACCGAACTCGCTGAACGGCTCGGCGTCACCGGCCGCACCGTTCGCCGCGACGTGGATCGGCTGCGTGAACTCGGCTATCCGGTGCATGCCACGCAGGGCACCGCGGGCTATCGGCTCGGCGCCGGGGCCGCGCTGCCGCCGCTGCTGCTCGATGACGAGGAGGCCGTCGCGGTGGCGGTCGGGTTGCGCAGCGCGTCCGACGGCACCGTGGCGGGCATCGAGGAGGCGTCGCTGCGCGCGCTGACCAAACTCGAACAGGTGCTGCCGCCGCGGCTACGGCACCGGGTGCGCACGCTGCGCGGCGCGACGGTCCGCGTCAGCGCACCCGCCGCCACCGTCGAACCGGATACGTTGATGGCCATCGCCGAGGCCTGCCAGCGCCACGAGCGGCTGCGCTTCGACTACCGCGCGCACAGCGGGGCGACCACCCGCCGCATTGTCGAGCCACACAGTGTCGTGCACTTCAGCAGGCACTGGTACCTGGTCGCCTGGGACGTCGACCGCGGCGATTGGCGCACCTTCCGAGCCGACCGCGTGACACCCCGGATCCCGACCGGCCCGCGCTTCGCCCCGCGTGAACTCCCGGAAGGTGATGTGGCGGCCCATCTTTCGATGCGACTCTCCTCCCTGGCGTGGCCGCATCAGGCGACGGTGCTGCTGCACTCCTCCGCCGAGAATGCCGCGGACAATGTGTGGCCCGGCATGGGTGTCATCGAGGCCGTCGACCAGCACAGTTGCCAACTACACGTCGGCGCGGACACGCCGGAAACACTGGTCTGGATGATCACCTCGACGTTTATCGACTTCACGCTGCTCAGCGGTCCGCCCGAACTCGTCGCTGCCATTCGAGGCCAAGCCGACCGCTGCACAGCCGCACTCCGCAACTTCGACTGATACGCCCAGCAACTCTGATCATGCACCGACGCAAGCGCTTTGAACTGCGCCGACCGCTGCACCAGTCATTCCACACGACGACCACCCGGTACCGACCCCATTGTGTGACGGCACCGAGGCAACCCGACGTCCCCTCTGCTGCAACCGCAACCTACGCGCCGAGCATTCCCCGTTGACAACCAACCCTGCATATCCGCTTTGGCGCACACCTGCTGCACAGGCTGCAACCTGCGCCGCGATCTTATCGAGGCCGTGCGACTGCTCGTCGACTATCTCGACGGCGACGTGCCGCATGAATTGACCAGCCCGGCACCGGGATTCGATCCCGTGCCGGGCTGGCGCGATTAGTCCGAGCGTTGCTCAGCTGACGATCGCGAAGAGAATCGCGGCGACCGCGAAACTCACCACGGAGAGCACGGTTTCGAGCACCGTCCAGGTTTGCAGGGTCTGCTTCACGGTCAGATTGAAGTACTTCGAGATGATCCAGAAGCCTCCGTCGTTCACGTGACTGAGGATGATCGACCCGGCCGCGATCGACATGGCGATCAGCGCGATCGACATCTGTGAATACCCGTGCCCAGCGACCAGCGGTGCGACGATGCCACCGGTGGTCACGATGGCGACGGTGGCAGAGCCCTGGGCGATGCGCAGGCCGCAGCTGATGATGTAGGCGAGCACGATCACCGGCAGCCCGGCCGCCGACATGGTGTCGGCGAGCGCGGTGCCGATTCCGGTGGCGGAGATGACCTTTCCGAAGAACGCGCCCGCACCGACGACCAGCAGCAGCATGCCGACCGGCTTCAGCGATTCCGCGGTCAGCGTGCTGAGTTCCTGCACGCTGGAGCCGCGCCGCACACCGAGCACGTAGAAGGCGACGAGCACCGCGATCAACAGCGCGACGGCCGGAGTGCCGAAGAACGTCAGCACCTGCAGCAGCTGGGAGTCCTTGTCCAGCAACTGAGTTCCGAAGGTCGCACCGAGAATCAGCACCAAGGGAATGGCGATGATCGCGCCGATGGTCGCCACATGCGGCGCCTTCGTCTCGGTGCGCGTGGCACCGGGATCGGTTGCGGTGCCGGGGCCTTCGGCCTTCGCCGATTCCGCGTGCTCCGGCCGGATCAGGAATTCGGCCGGCACCTCCACCTGCACCCGCTTGCCGATGTAGGTACCCCAGACGATGCCCGCGGCGATGAATCCCGGGATGCCACAGACGAATCCCATCAGGATCAACCAGCCCAGGCTGACCTCGAGCAGGCCGCCCAGCGCCACCGGTCCCGGATGCGGTGGCAGGAACGCGTGTGTCATGGACAGACCGGCCAGCATCGGCATCGCGTACAGCACCAGCGACCGCCCGCCACGCTTGGCGGCGACGTAGATCAGCGGCGCGAGCACGAAGATGCCGATATCGAAGAAGACCGGGATGCCGAAGATGAGCCCGAGCAGACCCATGGCGATCGGTGCGCCCCGCTCACCGAAGATGCTCAGCAGCTTGCCGGTCAGCACATCCGCGCCACCGGAGCGTTCGAGGATCGCGCCGAGCACCGTGCCGAGGCCGATGATGACCGCGATATGCCCGAGGATGCTGCCGAAGCCGGTCTCCAGCAATGAATCACCGGATTTGATCGCCGTACCGACGATCTTCGACACCGGTAGACCGGCGGCGAGCGCCAGCCCCAGCCCGGTGAGCAGCAGCGCGATGAACGGCTCCAGCTTGACCTTGATGATGGCGAACAGCAGTACGGCAATCGCAAGACCGCACAGCACCAGCAACCCGGGGGTGGTGGTGCGCAGCCAGTCGACAGTGGCGTTCATGCCCGTGCCTCGCTAACGCTCGGCCCGGGCATACGCCACCCGGCGCTGTGTGGAATGGTTCGCTCGCTGCGCTCCCTCACCGTGGGTACCTCTCAATTCATGGATCGAACGAATGACGCCGCGCGCGAGGCGATATCGGACCATCGGCCCGTGGCGACGTCGGATGGGGCCACGACATCGGTACCCGCGGTCACGGCCACGGCTCCGTTGGCGAGGAATTCGGCGGCATTGCCAACGTTGACGCCCCCGGAGGGGATGAGCGCCACGTCGGGAAAGGGGCCGCGCAGGTCTTTCAGGTAGCCGGGGCCGAGCGCCCTGGCGGGGAAGATCTTCACCGCGGCGGCGCCGAGGTCGAGTGCGGTGAGGACCTCGGTGGGCGTGAAAGCGCCCATCACGACCGGAATATCGCGCTCGGCCGCGACGGCCGCGACCTCGGCGCGCACACCGGGGGTGACGAGGAACCGCGCCCCGTTATCGATCGCGGCCTTGGCCTGATCGGCGTGCAGCACGGTCCCGACACCGATGACCGCGCCCGGGGCTTCGGCCGCCGCGCGCAGATAGCCGAGCACACCGGGGGTCGTGAAGGTCAGCTCCAAGGTACGAATCCCCGAGCGCGCCAACGCATCCGCCAGCGCCGCCGGATCCGGAATCCGCGGCGCGCGTACCACACTCAGCACCCGGTCAGCGCGGATGACCTCCATCGCGCTGAGAACCTCGGCGTTCAATATGTCTCCTTCCGCGAGGCATCCATCCGCAGCGCACGCCCGGCGAGTTTGCCGGTGGGCGTGCCGTTTTCGATGGCGAACTCGCCATTGACCAGCACGTGCCGAATGCCGCGCGCTTGCTGCTTGGGGTTCTCGAAGGTCGCGGTATCGATGATCGTCGCCGGATCGAACAGCACGAGATCCGCGGCGTACCCGGTGAACACGTGCCCGCGATCGCTCAACCGCAGCCGCTCGGCGGGCCGCCCGGTGAGGTGGTGCACGCATTCTTCGAGCCCGAGCACCCCGAGTTCACGGACGTAGTGGCCCAGATAGCGCGGAAAGGTACCCCACGCGCGCGGATGCGGCCGATCGCCGACGAGCAGCGCGTCACTGCCGCCCATATGCCCCGCATGCACCATGATCGCGCGCACGTTCTCCTCGTGCCCGACGTGCTGCAGGATGGTGGTGGCCAACTGATCTCGGCGCAGCAGGTCGAAGAACACCTCGACCGGCGCGCAGCCCCGATCGGCCGCGATTTCGGCGAGGGTCTTGCCGACGCACTCCCCCAGTTCCGCATGCCCGACGCCGCTGATCTGAATGGTCTCCCATTCGACCGTCACGCCGTGGCAGCCGTCGGAGCCGTGCACGTTCACATCGAGGGCGATACGCGCCCGCGCCTCGGGATCGTCGATCCGCGCGAGCGCCGCATCCGGACCACCCGACATCGCCCAACTCGGCAGCAGCGCCGAAAGTGTCGTCGAGCCGGGCAGATACGGGTAGGTGTCCAGGGTGATATCGCACCCCTCGGCCCGCGCGGCGTCGATCAGTGCCAGGAATTCCGGTGCGCGCCCGCGGTTCACACCGAAGTTCATCGTCGCGTGTGTGAGATGCAGTGCGCATCCGGTGCTGCGGGCCAGGCCGATCATCTCGGCGTACGCCTCCAGCGCGCCCTTCCCATAGGAACGGGTGTGCGGAGCATAGAATCCGCCGTACTCGGCGACCACCTCACACAGCGCCGCCAATTCCCCTGTGTCGGCATACATTCCGGGCGTATAGGTCAGTCCGCTCGACATACCGACCGCACCCTCGCGCAGTCCCTGCGCGAGCAGCTCGCGCATCCGCCGGATCTCGTCGATGGTCGCCGCCCGCTGTTCACTGCCGACGACGAGCAGCCGCAGCGTGCCCTGCGGGACGAGATAGGCGGCGTTGGGCGTGATGCCCTGATCGAGCCGGTCCAGATACTCCCCGACGGTGCGCCAGGAGAAGTCCAAGTCGGTGGGATTGCCGTTCCATCCGGCGATCTGACGCCGCAGCACCGACAGGGCGGCGTCATCGATCGGGGCATACGACAGCCCGTCCTGTCCGATGACCTCGGTGGTGACGCCCTGGCTGATCTTCGGGAAATGCCCCGGATCGGTGAGCAGGTGCAGGTCGGAGTGGGCATGCATATCGATGAAGCCGGGGGCGAGCACCGCACCGGGCTCGGCATCGATGAACCGCGCCGCCTCGGCGATCGTGCGCGGCGCGGCGATCGCGCTGATCCGGCCACGATCGATGGCGACATCGCCCCGGAAGCGTGGCGCTCCGGTTCCGTCTACGACATCGATATCGCGAAATACTAAGTCCGTCATGGCCGCTCGTCAGAAGAAGGTGTGGACGAGGTCGACGATGCGCGGCCGTTCGGCGTCGGCATCATCGATGACCGGAATCAGTCGCCACTTGTCGAAGGCCGTACACGGATGTGACAGGCCGAGCCGCACCACACTGCCGACGGGCAGATCGGTAGCCGCACCGCCGGGCAGCCGCAGGAATGTGTGCTGATCATTGAGCGCACTGACATGCGCCGCCGGATTCAATGAACCTTCCGGTCCCGCAACGAATTGCGGGACCGGAAGCCCCTCATCGAAGGGCAGATCGCGCTTGCCCGCATCCAGCAGCGCGAGTTCCACCTCGGGCCGGGAAACGGTGCGCGCCCACCCGTGCATCGCCGAGCGCAACGGGCGCTCGCTGCGCGGCGCGGCCAGCGGCGAGATACCGGCGTAGAAGCCGTCGTCGTGGATGATGTACGCACCCGAGCGCAACACCACCGTGGTCGGAACACCCTGTGCGCCTTGCTCATCGGCGAGTCCGGCCAGACATTCCACGACCAGATCCGGGTAGGCGCTGCCGCCCGCGGTGACGATCGCCTGTTCGGTATAGCGTCCGGCGGCGGCGAGTTCCCGGTGCAGACGAGCGATTTCGTCCAGATAGTGCCGTACGGCGGCGACACCGTCCGGGGTGCGGTCGTGGGCGAGCGCACCCTCATAGCCGCCGACACCGGCCAGCGTCAGCCGTTCGGCGTGGCCGACCGCCGCGGCGATCGCATGCGCCTGCTCGACCGTGCGCGCACCCGTACGTCCGTGCGGCCCACCGAGTTCGACGATCACCCGAATGCGCGGATCGCCCGGTGCCGATCGCAGGTGCTCATCCATCAGCGCGACTGTCTCTACGCTGTCGACCCAGCAGACGAACTCGAAGTCCGGGTCCAGCGCCAGTTCCGCGGCGACCCAGCGCAATCCGACGGGATCCACGAGCGCGTTGGCGAGCACGATCCGCCCGACGCCGAATGACCGGGCCACCTGCACCTGCCACACGGTGGCGAAGGTGATGCCCCAGCTGCCTGCCGCCAACTGCTGCGCCCATAGCTGCGGCGCCATCGTTGTCTTTCCGTGCGGCGCCAGGCGCACGCCCGCGGCCGCCGCCCAGTCGGCCATCACCGCGACATTCGCTGCGACGGCGGCGCGATCGACGGTCAGCACCGGGGTTTCGAACTCGTCGAGGTGCGGCGCGGCGTCCAGGAACTCCCGCACGGTGCGGCCCCATGCGGCGGGCGGCAGACCCTTGTGCTCGGGGCCGAGCGTCCGATCCGCCAGTGCGGCAACGGCTTTCTCGTCGATCGCCACGTCGCTCCTTCCCGCGGAATCGCGTCCGCCGAGTCATATCCTCCACGCATTGCATATTTTGCAACGCTTGTTGCGCATCGTGTTTTGTGTGGTTATTCTGCACTGGATGGCCGGTGGCCGCAAGGGCAGAAGGGAGATCGATGTGACGTCGTCGACTACGTCGCCCCGCCCACGGGCGGTGACCATCGGTGAGGGGCTCGCCGTACTGGTGGCGCGCCCCGGCCCGCTGGAGGACTCGGAGAACTTCGAGCGAACCGCGGGCGGTGCCGAGGCGAATGTGGCCACCGTGCTCACCCAGCTCGCGGTGGACGCCGCCTGGATCTCGCGGGTCGGCGACGACGGGTTCGGCCGATATCTCACCGGACATCTCGCCACCCGCGGGGTGGATGTGTCCGCGGTCGTCATCGATCCCACGCGGCCGACCGCCGTCTATGTGAAAGAGCGGGGCAGCGGCTCGGGCAGAGCGACCGATCTGGCCGAACGAGCCAGCCGAATGCTGTACTACCGCACCGGTTCCGCCGCCAGCGCGCTGTCCACCGCGAATCTCGCGGCCAGCGCCGCGGCCGGACTGCTCGACCGCTGCGGACTCGTGCACTTCACCGGCATCACCACCGCACTCTCGGCATCGGCGACCGGACTCACCGAAGCCCTTGTCGCACTGCCCCGTCGCGGCAGGCTGGTGAGCTTCGACCTGAATTACCGTCCGGCACTGTGGGCCGCACGGATCGAACAGGCCGCCGACGTGCTGGCCCGCCATGTACGGGGCTGCGATGTGGTCTTTCTCGGCGCGGACGAGGCCGGCGCGGTCTTCGGCACCGACGACCCCGACCGATTGCGCGTGCTGTTCCCGGAGCCGGAACACCTGGTGGTCAAGAACAATGAGCATTCGGTGACCGGATTCTTCGGCGCACAGCGCGCTGAGGTGCCCGCGCTCGGACTCGAGGTCACCGAACGGATCGGTGCGGGTGACGCGTTCGCGGGCGGCTACCTGGCCGCGCTTCTGCACGGGCGTCCGCTGGCGCAGCGCCTGCGTTTCGGACATCTCTGCGCGGCAGCGGCGCTGACCGGGACCGGTGATGTGGCGGAACTGCCTGCACCGCGCACCTTGGCCGCCCTGGCGGAGCTCGATGAGTCCGCTTGGGGGCGTGTGCATTACCGCAGAGATGTCGTAGCCGAGAATGTGGCGTCATGAGCGAGCGAATCGAAGACACAGCGTCCGTGGCGATGACGGAGCCGAACGTCAGCGAGGCGGAGTCATGAGCCAAAGCTTGTTGCGCGCGTTGACCATATTGCTGTCGCTCGGGGAGGACACACGGTCGCTGGATCAGCTGGCTGGTGAACTCGGCGTGCACAAGTCGACCGTGTTGCGGCTGCTGCAGACCATGGAGTCGCAGCGCTTCGTCACTCATGACAGCCAGCACCAATACGTTCTGGGCTCACGGCTTTTCGAGCTCGCGAACCGGGCCTTGGAGCAGCGTGACGTCCGCACCCTCGCACGCCCGCACCTGAGCGCGCTGAATTCCGCTACCGGCCAGACGATTCACCTCGCCACCTATGAATCGGGCGATGCGATCTATATCGACAAATTCGACGCGATCCAGAGCGTGCGGATGTACTCGCGAATCGGGCGGCCCGCTCCACTGCACTGCACGGCCGTTGGAAAGGTGCTCGTCGCCGCGCAGCCGCGCGCGGACTGGCGGACCATCGCGGACCGCATCGACTACCGCAAGTTCACCGACCGCACCATCCGCACCCCCGAGCGCTACCTGATGGAGCTGGAACTCGTTGCCGCACAGGGCTATGCGGAAGATCACGAGGAGCACGAGAGCTTCGTCAACTGCATCGGCGTCCCGGTGCGCAATGGCACCGGCGTTGTGGTCGCGGCGGTGTCGATGTCGGTACCGGACATGCTGCTCGACCACGACCAGGTGCTGGCCGAGCTGCCACGGGTCCGCGCGGCGGCCGAGGCCATCTCCACCGAACTCGGCTGGACTCCCGGCCGCACCGCTACCTTCACCGCCACGAAAGGGTAACCATGAGCGACAAGATCGCCGTCCGCACCTCCAAGGCACCCGCACCGGCGCACACTTTCTCCCAGGGCGTGCGCAAGGGCCCGTTCGTCCAGGTCTCGGGCCAGGGCCCGGTCGACCCGGCGACCGGTGCGTACCTCTTCCCGGGTGATGTTGCCGCCCAGACGATTCGGACTCTGCAGAACGTCAAGGCCATCGTCGAGGCGAGTGGCGCCACCTTCGACGATGTGGTGATGCTGCGCGTCTACCTGACCAAACGCGAAGACTTCACCATCATGAACGACGCCTACGGCGAATTCGTCACCGCCAACACCACCGGCGACGTCCTGCCCAGCCGCACCACAGTTTTCACCGGCCTGCCCCGCGAAGAGATGCTCGTCGAAATCGACGCCGTCGCGATCGTCTCGGGCTAGCTAGTCGGCCCGGACGATGGGGGCGGCCGCGAATGCCGCCGCCGAGATCGAGCCGATCACCTCCAATAGCTGCGGATCGTAGTGTGGTTCTTCGGTCCGGCCTGCGGTTCGGCGCGAAGCGCATAGGCTGACGTCCGTGGATCTGCTTGTTGGTATTGATATGGGGACGGGGAGCAGTAAGGGCGTACTTGTGCGGCCCGATGGAACGGTGGTCGCCGAGCATCAGGTCGGCCATGAGATATCGTTGCCGCGGCCGGGTTGGGCCGAGGTCGATGCGGTGGGCATGTGGTGGGCCGAAGTGTGCACGATCAGCCGCGCGCTGATGGACGCCGTACCGCAGGGGTCGCGGATCGCCGGAATGTGCGTGAGTGGCGTCGGCCCGTGCCTGGTGTTGTGCGACGAGCACCTGGAGCCGGTGCGTCCGGCCATCCTGTACGGCATCGATACTCGGGCATCGGCCGAGATCGCCGAACTCACCGAACTGTTCGGTGCGGAGGAGATCCTCACGCGGGCGGGTAAGTCGCTATCGAGCCAGGCGGTCGGCCCGAAGGTCGAATGGGTGCGCAAGAACGAACCGGAGGTGTTCGCCCGTGCGCGCCGCTGGTACGGCTCGAATTCCTTTGTCGTGGCGAAGCTGACCGGCGAATACATCCAGGACCACCACACGGCGAGTCAATGCGACCCGCTGTACTCGATTCGCGACTTCGACTGGAATGCCGAGTGGGCTGGGCGAATTCTGGGCTCGCTGCCGCTGCCCCGGCTGGTGTGGCCGTCCGAAGTGGTCGGTGCGGTGACCGGCACGGCGGCCGCGCAGACCGGGATCCCGGGAGGCACACCGGTGGTGGCGGGCACCGTGGATGCCTATGCCGAGGCATTCAGCGTTGGTGTACGGCATCCCGGTGATCTCATGTTGATGTACGGCTCCACGATGTTCCTGGTGCAGGTTCTGGAGAAGTTTCACACGAACCCGGCACTGTGGACGACGACCGGTGTCCAGCAGGGCACGTACGCGCTCGCCGCGGGCACCTCGACCGCGGGCAGCCTGACCAACTGGTTGCAGAAGGTCACGGGAGGAGCGCCTTTCGACAAGCTGATGGCCGAGGCGTCGGCCGTGCCGCCCGGCTCGGAAGGGTTGGTGGTACTGCCGTACTTGGCCGGCGAACGCACCCCGGTATTCGATCCGGATGCTCGCGGCGTCATGGCCGGGCTGACCCTGCGGCACGGGCGTGGCCACCTGTTCCGCGCCGCGTACGAGGGGATTTCGTTCGGTATCCGCCAGATTCTCGAGATGTTCGACGATGCCGACTCGCCGGTCACGCGGGCGGTCGGGGTAGGCGGCGGACTGCGGAGCCCGGTGTGGGCACAGACGCTCAGCGACATCACCGGGTTGACCCAACTGCTGCCGGAGCAGGCCATCGGCGCGAGCTACGGTGACGGACTGCTGGCCGCGATCGGCGTGGGGCTGGTTGCGCCCGAAACGGATTGGGCGCGCATCGCGCGCGAGGTCCCGCCGAATCCGGTGCACCGCGAGCGATACGACGAGCTGTACGCGATATGGCGAGAGCTGTATCCGGCGACTCGCGATCAGGTGCATCGGCTGGCCCGGCTCAGCTGACGGTGTAACCTCCGTCGATCGGAATGTCGACGCCGGTGATCAGTACTCGCTTCCCCTCGAGACGGATCGAATTCACCGGCTCCCCATGAGCTGCTGTGCGGTCAAGGGGTCGGTCACGAGCTGGTTGAAGTACCCGGCGTGCGCCCCGGCGAGAATCGGCGCCACCTTATCGGCACCGACCGCCACCGCGATGCCCACCGGAATCTGTTGCAGCACAGACAACTCCACGGCGATCAACCGTTCCCTGCCGGGAAAGTCGACGGGTTCGCCCGCGCGGTTGTAGAACCGCGAACACACATCTCCGACGGCTTCGCGCAACGACTCGGAGGTGGTGGGAACGAACTGCGGGATGTCGTCACGCAGCAGCGGCGGCGCGCCGACTGCCATGAGTGCGCAGCGCGCCCTCGGCCACAGGTCCAGCACGCGCTGAATGGACGGATCGGCATGCAGGGTGTTGTAGAGGTCTGGCCCGGGTAGCGCGGGCGCGAACAGGTAGTTCGGCCGGCCGCCGAGTTTGTTGGAGATCAGCCGAGTGATCTCATTGGTCTGATACCACTCCTCGGGCTGGTCGTTACCGCCGACCGTGGGTGCGACGAGTACGCCGGGAATGCGTTCGAGGTCGAACTGCGCCACCTCGTAGACGGTGCGCCCCGACGAAACCAGCAGCACATCGCCAGGGATCAGCCCGACGTCCGACAGTGCGCGCGAGACCGCGGGCGCGAGGTAGCCGCCCATCACCTCGACGGTCGGCTTGGCCGAGGTCGGGGCCGGTAGCGGCGCGGACAGGTAAACCCGTTGCAGCCCGATCGCCGCGGCGAGGCGGTCTGCGAGACCGCCGTGATCGTCGGCACGCGGTTCGCGGACTTCGATGCGGACGATGCCTTCGCGGCGAGCCTGGGACAGCAGCCTGCTCACCGTCGCCCGGCTGGTGCCGAGCTTGCGGGCGACTTCGGCCTGAGTGGCCTCCTCCTCGTAGTACATCTTCGCGGCCGCGTATAGCAGGGACGGCGCGAAGTGGCCGCTCTCGGCGGTCGTCGGCGCCGGAGCGTCGGAGCTGCTGTGCATGCCTGAAGTATTCCACTGCACATCTGTTCACACCAATAGTTCACTGAACATCGGTTCTGGACAAATGCTTTCGCGGTCGGTTACTGTGATCGGCGACACATGATGAAGGGCAGTGGTGATGGCGGAGAAGATGCAGGCGGTGGTCTGCCACGGTCCCGAGGACTACCGGCTGGAAGAGGTTCTCGTTCCGGTTCCCGGGCCCGGCGAAGCGCTGGTTCGGGTTGAGGCAGTGGGGATCTGCGCGAGCGACCTGAAGTGCTATCACGGTGCGGCCAAGTTCTGGGGCGACGAGAACCGCCCCGCCTGGGCGGAGACGGGCGTGATTCCAGGCCACGAATTCGTCGGCGAGATCGTGCGGATCGACGCCGAAGGTGCCGCCCGCTGGGGTGTCGAAGTCGGTGACCGCGTGGTCTCCGAGCAGATCGTGCCGTGCTGGAAATGCCGCTACTGCCTGCGTGGGCAGTACCACATGTGCAAGCCACACGACATCTACGGCTTCAAGCGCCGCACCCCTGGGGCGATGGCGAAGTACATGGTCTATCCGGTCGAGGCGCTGGTCCACAAAGTGTCCAAGGACCTTCCACCGGCACACGCCGCATTCACCGAACCGCTGTCGTGCTCACTGCATGCCGTCGAGCGCGCCGGTATCACCTTCGACGATGTCGTGGTGATCGCGGGCTGCGGTCCGATCGGTCTCGGCATGGTCGCCGGTGCGCGAGCGAAGAACCCGGCCCACGTGATCGCCCTCGATATGGCACCGGAGAAGTTGGCGCTGGCCCGCGAGTGTGGCGCCGATATCGCGATCGACATCCGCAACCAGGATGCCGAGGCGATCGTCATGGATCTCACCGACGGCTACGGCGCGGATGTCTATCTGGAGGGCACCGGGCATCCCTCTGCTGTGCCCCAGGGCCTGAATCTGTTGCGCAAGTTGGGAACCTACGTCGAGTACGGCGTTTTCGGCAGCGCTGTGACCGTGGACTGGAGCATCATCAGCGACGACAAGGAACTCGACGTGCGCGGCGCGCACCTCGGTCCGCACTGCTGGCCCGCGGCGATCCGAATGCTCGAGTCGGGCGTGCTGCCGATGGACAAGATCTGCACACATCAGTTGCCGCTCAGCGACTTTCAGATGGGCCTCGATCTGGTGGCCAGCGGAACCGAATCGGTCAAGGTTTCGCTGATCCCGTCCTGACCGGCCGAGAAAAGTTCGATGAGGAACAGACATATGAGCGAACATCAGTTTTCGCGCCGGGACTTGTTGCGCACCATGGGTATTGCCGGTGCCACGGCTGCGGCTCTCCCGGTGCTCTCGGCCTGCGGTGTCGGCGGCAGTTTCGCTGCCACCAACGGCGCAGGCGAGGTGAGCGGGCCGTTCAACTGGCGCGCCGCGGCGGGCACCACCTTGAACCTGCTGCAGACACCGCACCCCTACCAACAGTCGTTGCAGCCACTGCTCGCCGAGTTCACCCAGTTGACCGGGATCACGGTCAACGCCGACCTGGTACCGGAGGCCGACTACTTCACCAAACTGAATACCGAATTGGCCGGTGGTACCGGCAAACACGATGTGTTCATGCTGGGCGCCTACTTCATCTGGCAATACGGTCCACCCGGCTGGGTAGAGGATCTCGCGCCCTGGCTCGCGAACTCGTCGGCAACCAGCGACGAGTACGACTTCGAAGACATCTACGCGGGCCTGCGCACCTCCACCCGCTGGGACTTCAACCTCGGCAGCCCGCTCGGCAGCGGTGGACAATGGGCGATCCCATGGGGCTTCGAGAACAACGTGGTCGCCTACAACAAGGCCTATTTCGACCAGCGGAAGATCACCCTGCCGGATACGTTCGAGAACTTCATCCAGCTCGCCGTCGATCTCACCAACCGCTCGCAGAACAGGTACGGAATCGCCACCCGCGGATCCAAGTCGTGGGCGACCATCCACCCGGGATTCATGACCCAATTCTCCCGGGAGGGCGCCAAGGACTACGAACTCTCCGGCGGCGAGCTACAGGCGGCCATGGACTCCGAGGCCGCGGTGAACTTCACGAAGAAGTGGATCGAGATGCAGCATCTCGCCGGGCCGACGTCGTGGACAACCTACGACTATCCGCAAGCCACCGGCGATCTCGGTGACGGCACCGCGATGATGGTCTACGACGCCGACAGCGCGACCTACCCGAAGAACAAGCAGGGGGCCAGCGCGCAGGCCGGCAATATCGCCTGGTATCCGGGCCCGGCCGGACCGGGCGGCAACTACAACACGAATCTGTGGACCTGGTCGCTGGCGATGAACGCGCAGTCCGAGCACAAGCACGCGGCCTGGCTGTTCATCCAGTGGGTCACCGGTAAGGAGGCACTCTCGAAAGCCGTGCAGGGCGGCATCTTTGCCGATCCCGTGCGTAAGTCGGTGTTCGACGGCGTGTTCAAGCAGCAGCTCGGTGGTATGCCGGGCTACCTGGAGGCATTCGAGACGGTGATCGGCAGCTCGAAGATCCAGTTCACCCCGCAGAAGAAGTTCTTCGACACCACCGAGAACTGGGCAGTCGCGCTGCAGGACATCTACGGCGGCGCGAACGCCCGGTCACGGCTGGCCAGTCTGGCCAAGACCTGTACGTCGAAGGTCAATCTCTGACCCGACGTGGGTCGAAGAAAGGGAGGTGGAGATGACCACCCAGTCCGTTCGTCCGCCCGCGCAGGCGGACCCGGAAATCCCGAGCCGAGCGGATTCTCCTGCCGCTCCGGAGGTTCCGCGATGGCGACGCAAGCTACGGCCGTACCTGCTGTCCGTTCCCGCCGTGCTGATCGTGATCGGGATTCTCTACCCGTTCGTGATCGGCGCGTACTACTCGGTGCTCAATTACGCTGCGGTGAACCCGAATCCGGTATTCATCGGCCTGCGCAACTTTGTCAGCGTGCTCGGTGACGTCGAGTTCTGGAGCAGCGTTCGCGTCACCGCGACATTCGCGGTGGTGGCCACCGTCGTCGAAACTCTCGTCGGTGTCGGAATAGCCTTGTTGCTCAACCGGTCCAGCCTTATCGGGCGGATCTTCGAGAAGGTGCTGATCCTGCCCCTGATGATCGCGCCGGTAATCGCCGGAGTGATCTGGAAGCTGATGTTCAACCCGCAGTTCGGGGTGCTCAACCATGTATTGGGCCTCGGCTCCACGTTCGACTGGCTCAGCAGCCACAACGCGATGTGGTCGGTGATCCTGGTGGATCTGTGGATCTTCACACCGTTCGTCGCGATCCTGGTGCTCGCCGGGATCCGGTCGCTGCCGAAGGAACCCTTCGAGGCGTCCGCGGTGGACGGCGCGAGTTGGTTCTACATGTTCCGCAAGCTCATGCTGCCGATGCTGTGGCCCTACATCCTGGTCGCGGTCATCTTCCGATTCATGGACAACCTCAAGGTCTTCGACGCCGTGTACGTGCTCACCGCCGGCGGGCCCGGCATAGCGACGCGGACCCTGCAGATCGGCGCCTTCGAGGACTCCATCATCAACCTCGACTACTCCCGCGGCAGCACCTACATGTTCCTGCTGTGGGTGATCGTGTTCATCACCGCACGTCTCCTGGTGAGCGTGCTCGGAAAGGCGCAGCGTCGCGCCGCTGGAGCGGAGTCGTAGATCATGGCCAAGGAACTGTTACCCGGACAGCGACGATTCACGCCGGCTTCGGTGGGCGCGGACCTGGCGCTGATCGGTTGGTTCGTCTTCTCCCTGTTCCCGATCGTGTGGATGTTCCTGCTGGCGTTGAAGACTCCGGCAGCGCAGACCACCACGTACTTCGAGTTCAGCCCGACCCTGGAGAACTTCGGCACGGTGCTGAGCCATCGGGGCACCGACCTCACCAGCGTGGACTTCAAGTCCGCGCTGATCACCAGCTTGATCAATTGCGGTGGGGCCGTGCTCGTCTCGTTGGTCATCGGCATCCCTGCCGCGTATGCGGCGGGCCGCTGGCAGTACAAGGGCTCCAACGACCTGATGTTCACGATGCTCTCGTTCCGGTTCGCCCCCGAGTTGATGGTGATCGTGCCGCTGTTCGTCATCTACAACCAGATCGGCCTGTTCGACACCAAGCTCGGCATGGTGTGGGTGCTGCAACTGGTGACGATGCCGCTGGTGGTCTGGATCCTGCGGTCCTACTTCCAGGATCTGCCGGAAGATCTGGAACAGGCTGCCCTGCTGGACGGCTACACCCGGCGGCGGGCCTTCGTGATGATCGCGCTGCCGCTGGTGCGCCCGGGCATCGCCGCCGCGGCGCTGCTCGCATTCATCTTCGCCTGGAACAACTACGTATTTCCGCTGATCCTGGCCGATAACAACGCCAGTACCGTCACCGTGGCGATCACGAAATTCCTCGGCGGCGGCGGCCAGGCCTACTACAACCTCACGGCAGCCGCCGCGGTGATCGCAGCGCTACCACCACTGATACTCGCACTCACCATCCAGCGGTACCTGGTGCGCGGACTCTCCTTCGGGGCGGTGAAGTCCTGATGGCACACCTGACGATCAGCGAACTGACCAAGCACTACGGGAAGACGGTCGGCATCGAGGGCGTATCGCTCGATATCGCCGACGGTGAATTCTTCGTCGTCCTCGGCCCGTCCGGCGCAGGCAAGACGACGACGTTGAAATCGATCGCCGGACTGATCGAGGTAGACAGCGGTTCGGTGCACATCGGCGATACGGATATGACGAAAGTGGAGCCGTACCACCGCAATGTGGCGATGGCGTTCGAAAGCTACGCGCTCTATCCGCAGCAGACAGTGGCGCAGAACCTCGCCTCGCCGTTGCGCTCCGGACGGACCGGGAGGTACTCCGAAGCCCAGCAGCGGGAGCGAGTGGATGCGGTCACCGCGACACTCGGGATCGACCATCTGCACCAGCGGTTTCCCCGCGAACTGTCCAACGGGCAGCGTCAGCGAGTAGCGCTCGGTCGGGTGCTGATCCGGCCCGCGGACGTCTATCTGCTCGACGAGCCGCTGTCGCATCTCGACGCGAAGCTGCGCGCCGCCATGCGTGCGGAACTTCGTGAATTGGGGCGCATGTCGAATACGACAACGGTGTATGTCACGCACGACTACCAGGAGGCACTGGCGCTGGGCGACCGGATCGCTATTCTCCGCGACGGACAGCTGGTGCAGGTCGGCACACCCGAAGCAATCTGGCGTCGGCCAGTCGACACCTTCGTCGCGAAGGCGCTGGGCCAGCCGGAGATCAATATTGTCGAGGCGACCGTCGAGGACGGTGTGCTGCGTGTGCCTGGAAGCGGTATCGGCATTCCGGTGCCCGCCGGCGTCGGATCGGGCGCGAGTAGCCGTGCACGCCTGGGCATTCGACCGTGCGATATCGAGGTCGCCGACCGGGAAAGTCACGCGCCCGGCGTGGCGAACCTGCCCGGCACGATCACCCTCACCGAGCGGCTGGGCCGCAATGTCGAGGTATCGGTCGATGTCGGCGGTACTTCGCTGATCGCACTGTCCCCGGGTGGTCCGCACATCCGCGAGGGCGCCGGTGTCGTGGTGACGGTATCGCTGGCCGACGTGCACATCTTCGAACCCGGCGAACCCGGCAGCGACAGTCGCCGTCTCGGTGCAGCCGCAGTCAAATCCGAGGAGCGGCAATGACAGTCGAGACCAACGGCGGTAAGTCGGTCGCGCAGCGGTTGACCCTCGAGCGCCTCACCAAGACCTACTCCGCACGCGGCCGGGAAAGCTTCCAGGCCGTCAAGGGCATCGAGCTCGACATCGAACCCGGCGAGCTGGTCGCCCTGCTCGGCCCGTCGGGCTGCGGCAAAACGACCACCTTGCGCATGATCGCCGGACTCGAGACGGTGACGAGCGGCGGCATCCGCATCGGCGAGCGCACCATCACCGATCTGCCACCCGGAAAACGAGGCGTCGGGGTGGGATTCGAGAGCTACGCCCTCTATCCTCCCCTGTCGATTCGGCAAAACCTCAGCTATGGGCTGAAGGCGCGCAAGATCGCCGGCGCCGACCAACTGGTTGACGATATCGCGCATCGGCTGGAACTGCAGGACCTGCTCGACCTGCGTCCCGCGAGCCTGTCCAGCGGGCAGAAGCAGCGCGTCGCGTTGGCCCGGGCGCTGGTCCGCAATCCGCCGGTGCTGTTGCTGGACGAGCCGCTCTCGCACCTGGACGCCTCGGCGCGACAACGGGTGCGGCGCGAGTTGAAGGTGCTGCAACGCGAATTCGGTTACACCACCATTGTCGTCACCCATGACCAAGTGGAGGCGTTGAGCCTCGCGGATCGGCTTGCCGTCATGGACGGCGGGCTCATCCAGCAGTTCGGCACGCCCGATGAGGTGTTCGATGATCCGGCCAATCTCTTCGTCGCCGGGTTCGTCGGTGAGCCGCAGATCAATGTCATCGACGGTGTGGTCCGGCGCGACGGCGCCGATACCGTTGTCCAAATCGGCAGCGGCACACTGCCTGTGGCCGCATCCGGGGTGGTCGATGGTCAGCGGGTCACGGTCGGCGTCCGCCCGCAGGACAGCCGGATAGTCGTCGGACCGGTCGCCCCGGGACGGCTGACCGGGACGGTCCGCTACTTCGAGCACCTGATGGAGTTCGGCCGGGCAGCGCTCGATGTGGACGGTATCGACGCCCCGCTCCTGGTCGAGACGCCGTCATACGAGAACTTCGAGGCACACCAGGCGGTCACGCTGTCCGCCCCGCCGGAGCGGGTGTACCTGTTCGATCCCGAATCCGGAAAGCGATTGCGATAGAGGTCATCTCATGACATGGCTGTACAACGACCCGGCGGCGTTCACCGAGGACATGCTGGACGGCTTTCTCGACGCAAACGCCGGATATGTCACCGGCGTCGCAGGCGGCGTGGTTCGCGCGGCTCCGACGCGGCCCGGCAAGGTCGCCGTGGTCGTCGGTGGCGGATCAGGCCACTACCCCGCGTTCTGCGGAGTGGTGGGGCCCGGTTTCGCCGATGGCGCGGTAGTCGGAAATATCTTCACCTCGCCGTCGGCGGCGGCTGCGGTGTCGGTCGCCCGTGCCGCGAGCGGCGGCGCGGGCGTCCTGCTCACCACCGGTAACTATGCGGGCGACGTCATGAATTTCGGCTTGGCGATCGAGCAGCTGAACGCGGACGGAATTCGCGCGCGCTATTTTGCGGTGACCGACGACATCGCAAGTGCGCCAACGGAGGACATCGGAAAACGACGCGGCATCGCGGGCGATTTCACGGTATTCAAGTGTGCGAGCGCGGCGGCCGAGGCGGGCTACGACCTCGATGGTGTGGAGCGGATCGCTGCGCTGGCCAACGACAACACGCGGACCTTGGGCGTCGCCTTCGACGGCTGCACCCTGCCCGGTGCCGCGGCACCGTTGTTCACCGTCGAGAGGGGCACCATGGGCCTCGGCCTCGGTATTCACGGTGAACCGGGCGTCGCCTCGCACGATATGCCGACGGCCGCCGAACTCGCGGAACTGCTGGTGTCGGGTGTGCTGAAGGAGAAACCCGCCGGCGCCGGCGCACGAATCGCGGTGATCCTCAACGGACTCGGCCGCACCAAGTACGAGGAGCTGTTCGTCGTCTGGGCCACTGCGGCCCCGTTGCTGCGCGCCGCGGGCTACACCGTGGTCCAGCCGGAGGTCGGCGAGTTGGTAACCAGTCTCGACATGGCGGGGTGCTCACTGACCGTGATGTGGCTCGACGACGAGTTGGAACGGTTCTGGACCGCGCCCGCGGACACTCCGGCATATCGGCGGGGCAGTTACGCCCAGGCTCCGCGGCAACGCCGCCGCAGCACCATCGCCGCAGCCACCGCGGGTCGGCACGAGATGGCGGCGGTTGATGATGCGGCGCGAGCGTGTGCTGGCACCGTCGCGCACGTGCTGCACGCCGTCGAATCGAAAATGGTTGCGGCCGAAGAGGAACTCGGCCGAATCGACGCGATCGCCGGGGACGGCGACCACGGTCGCGGTATGGTCCGCGGCACTCGCGCGGCGAGCGCGGCCGCGGACGCCGCCGTCGCGCGCGGTGCGGGTCAGGGCGGTGTGCTGAAGGCCGCCGGTGAGGCGTGGGCCGCACAGGCGGGCGGCACATCCGGCGTGCTGTGGGGTGCGGCGCTGACGGCGATCGGCGGCGTGCTCGGCGACACCGGTAGACCCACCGATACCGACATTGCCGTGGCGCTGCGTGCGGCATACGACGCCCTCGGCCGCCTCGGCGGCGCACAGCCGGGAGACAAGACGATGCTCGACGCGCTGCTGCCGCTCCTCGAGGCGGTGGAACGCGGCGAGTCCTGGCACGCCGCGGCCGTCGCCGCCGAGTCCGCGGCGCGGGCGACCGCCGAACTGCGCCCCAAGGTCGGTCGCGCTCGCCCCCTGGCCGAGCGGAGCCTCGGCAGTCCCGACGCGGGCGCGATCTCGCTCGCGATGTGTGCACGAACGGCCGTCGACACATTCGAAACAGTTGCCACGGAAGGAGCGCATCGATGACCGGACGACTCAGAATCGTAGTCGGTTGCGACGACGCCGGTCTGGAGTACAAGAACGCGATCAAGGCCGATCTGCAAGCCGACGACCGGGTCGCCGAAGTGATCGATGTCGGTGTCGGCGGGAACGACGAGCACACCGCCTATCCGCACGTGGCGGTCACCGCCGGCCGGATGATCGCGGACGGCAAGGCCGACCGCGCGCTGCTCGTGTGTGGCACCGGCCTCGGTGTCGCGATCAGCGCGAACAAGGTCACCGGCATTCGCGCGGTCACCGCACACGACAGCTTCTCGGTCGAGCGATCAGTGCTCAGCAACGACGCACAGGTCTTGTGCTTCGGGCAACGTGTCGTCGGGATCGAGCTGGCCCGCCGGCTGGCGAAGGAATGGCTCGGCTACCACTTCGATCCCGAGTCGGCATCGGCGGCGAAGGTAGCCGCCATCGGACGCTACGAAAGCGCCTGATGCGTTCCGGCACCAGTGACGCGGAACTGATCCGGGTCGCCGGTACTCGGTGGGCCCGTCGAGGACAATCGGTGCAATCCGACCCGGCCCGAATTGCCCCCTAACCCGAGTTGCGCAGCGCGGTGGCGAGGCCGTTCATCGTCAGCAGGATGCCGCGTTTGACGAGTTCGGAGTCATCGCCCGCGCGCAGCCGGCGCAGCAGATCCACCTGCATCTGATTCAACGGCTCCAGGTACGGGAAGCGGTTGTGGATCGACTCCGCCAGTGACGGGTTGTCGGCGAGCAGGTGATCGTTGCCAGTGATCGCGGCGTGCATGCGGATGGTCCTGGCATGTTCGTCCCGGATCATCCCGAAGATCTGCTCGCGCAATGCCACATCGTCGACGAGTTCGGCATACCGGGCGGCGATATCGAGATCGCTCTTGGCCATGACCTGAGCCAGGTTCGACAGCACAGTACGGAAGAACGGCCAGCGCTGGTAGAGATCCGCGAGCGTGGCCAGACGCCGCGGATCGCCGCCGACCCACTCCTCCAGCGCCGCCCCGGTGCCATACCAGCCCGGCAACATGACCCGAGCCTGGCTCCACGACATCACCCACGGAATGGCCCGCAGATCGCTCACCGAATTCGTCGGCTTGCGGGAGGCGGGCCTGCTGCCGATATTGAGATCGCCGACCTCGGCGACCGGCGTGGACTGCCGGAAATACTCTACGAATCCCGGAGTTTCGTGCACCAGGCGCGCATATGCCGCCCTGGCACGCGCCGCCAGATCGTCCATGAGTTCATAGGACGGCTCGGCATCGGGACCGAGCCCCTCCACATCGAGCAGCGTCGATTCCAAAGTACCCGCGATCAACGACTCCAGATTGCGGTGCGCCGCAAGGGGTTCCGCGTACTTGGCCGCGATCACCTCACCCTGCTCGGTCAGCCGCAGCGAACCGTGCACGGCACCAGCGGGCTGGGCCAGGATGGCGTCGTAGCTGCGCCCACCACCACGGCCGACGGTCCCGCCGCGACCATGGAAGAGTCGCAACCGAATTCCGGACTTGCGCGCCACCTCGACCAGATCCAGCTCCGCCCGATAGAGCGCCCAGTTGGCGGCCAGGTATCCGCCGTCCTTGTTGGAATCGGAGTACCCGAGCATCACCTCTTGCCGCATCCCCTTGGCGGCCACCAACTCTCGATACACCGGAACATCGAGCACGGCGGCCAGCGTGGCCGCACCGGCACCCAGGTCCTCGATGGTTTCGAACAGCGGCACGATATTCACCGGGCAGCTCGGCGGGCCGTCCGGCTCACCGGGATCGAGCAGCCCGCCCTCCTTCAGCAGCAACGCCGCCTCCAGCATGTCGCTGACCGAGGTGCACATGCTGATGATGTAATTCGGCACCGCCTCGATACCGAAGGTATCCACCACATCGCGTGCGGCACGGACGATGCCGAGTTCCTTGGCGGCGAGTTCGCTCAGCCGCGCATGCGGGCCGAGCAGCGGCCGCCGGGTGCGCAGTTCGGCGGCGAGCAGCTCCACCCGTTCCGCTTCGGCCAGATTCGGGTAATCCGGATGTACGCCCGCCCAGGCCAGCAGTTCGCTGACGACCTGTTCGTGCACCTCCGAGTTCTGCCGCATATCCAGGCCCTGCAGATGAAAGCCGAACGTCTCGATGGCATGTCGCAGCGCGGCCAGTCGGTCGTCGGCGAGCAGACCGTCGCCGCTGCCCCGCATCGAGGCATCCACCGCGTCCAGGTCGTCCAGTACCGCCTGCGGCGTCGGGTACGCGGGTGCGCCCATATCCAGCCCATCCGCGGGCAACTCGCCGAGCGCCGCCACCGCCGTTGCCGACAAGCGAGCCCGAATCCGGTGCAGCGCACGGCGATACGGCTCATCGGAATGCGTCGCCGGATCCGGATAACCGACCTCGGCCAGTGCCGCCACCTCCGGTGTCACCCGCACCAGGCGCGCCGACTGCGACAGCGATTTCTCCAGCTCCACCAACTCGTGCAGATACCGCCCGAACGCCACCGCCGACGCCTGTGTGGCTGCCTGCCGCACGACATCCGCTGTCACATAAGGATTTCCGTCGCGATCGCCGCCGATCCAGGAGCCGGGACGCAGCATCGGCCGCGGCAACAACTGCACGCCCGGCCAGCGCGACCGCAGCTGCGCCCGCAGTTCCGCGTTGATCGCCGGAATCACATCGAAGAGCGTGATCTCGTAGTAGCGCAGACCGACCGAGATCTCGTCCTGAATCCGCAAGCGCTGCAACCGGATCAGTGCGGTGCGCCACAGCGCGAGCACCTGGCGGCGGATCCGCTGCTCCAGATCCGCACGCGCACGCTCGGTTTCGGTATAGCGCTGACGCAACCGCATCAACTCGGTGATGCGGGTCTGCACATCGAAGACGGTGCGGCGGCGGGTTTCGGTCGGATGCGCGGTGATCACCGGCGACACCAACGCGTCGGCGAGCAGATCGGCGACCTCGGCGCCGCCCAGCGCGGCCGCGTCGAGCTTGCGATAGGTCGCCGCCAGCGAGGAGTCCTGTGGCGGCTCCCCCGCCGCCTCGTGCGCCGCGCGCCGCCGATCGCGCTGGATGTCCTCGGCCAGATTCGCCAGCAGGACGAAATAGCTGAACGCCCGGATCAACGGCAGTGCGACGGCGATATCGACGCCGTCGAGCATCTCCGCCACCGCGCTGCGCTCGACCTCTTCGCGCCGCACCCGGAACGCCTCGATCCGCACTCGTTCGATCAGGTCGAAGACCTCGGGACCCTCGTGATCGCGGATGGTGTCGCCGAGGACGCCACCGAGAAAGCGGATGTCGTCGCGCAGTGGCCGGGTCGCGTCCGGTTCGGTTTCGATCCGCGCTTGGCTCATGAATCCGACCCTACTGCGCGACGCCGAGACCTTCGCGGCGACACCCACGGCCAACGTGGTCGATATGCGTCCAGGCTGACAACGGGCTACGACACTTTGGGCCGCTCGCCCACCGGGACCGGACCGGACCTTGCTCAGCCGACTCCGCGTGCGCGCAGCTGCGGGACTGAGACGCGGTGCAGCAGGACCTGTTCGAGGAGGGCGACGAGCACCTCCTTCACCGATCCCCGTTGGCGCGCGTCACATTCCAGGACCGGGATCCACTCGTCGAGTTCCAGGGCCTCGCGGACCTCGTCGAGAGCGAAGTGGTCGCCGTTCTCGAAGCGGTTGACCACCACCACGAATGGGGTGTTGTGCTCTTCGAAGTAGTCCAGCACCGGGTAGCAGTCCTGCACCCGGCCGGTATCTACGACGATCACCGCACCGAGCGCGCCATCGACCAGGTCGTCCCACAGGAAAACGAAGCGGTCCTGGCCTGGGGTGCCGAAGAGGTAGAGGATCAGGGAGCTGTCGAGGGTAATGCGGCCGAAGTCGAGGGCGACGGTGGTCTCGGTCTTGTCGGCGCGCCGGCCGGGATCGTCGACGCCGATCGCGACCTCGGTCATCGCCGCCTCGGTGACCAGCGGTTCGATCTCGGAGATCGCGCCGATGAATGTTGTTTTGCCGACACCGAATCCGCCGCTGATCACGATCTTGACCGAGGAGGCCATGGGCCGTTCATCCGGTGGTGGTATCCGATATTCAGAGTGCCCGTACAAGGTCCCTGATCCTCTCGATGGCTGCGGTGGAAAGTTCGGCGGCGTCGTGGACCGAGACATGGCCCGCGGCCGCGAGATCGCTGACGATAACCTTCGCGACGCCCACCGGAACATGCAGCGCCGTCCCGATTTCGGCGATGGAGTGCGGCTGCTGACACAGTCGCACGACAGTGCGCTGTTCGAAGTGCAGTGGCGCCGACAGTGCGGCCGGGGCGGCCCGCACCAGGGTTTCGATGCGCAACCCGTCGATCAGCGGTGTAGTGCGACCAGCAGTGACGACGAAGGGCCGCACGAACCTGTCATCGGGGACCTGCTCGTGCGGACCAACTATCGGCGTCCGGCGGGAACCGGCCCAGCCGAAAGATTGGTGCACCGGGATCATCCGCGGGTCCGGTAACCGCGGCCGGTCCGGATCTCTCATCTGCGCAACGACTCTCGTAATTGCGAGATCAGCGCCGGGTCGAGCAGCGCTCCGGCGCGTTCGGCCAGCACCGCCATCTCGTAGCCGACGAGGCCGACATCGCAACCGCCGTCGGCGATGACGCCGAGGCAGCTGCCGTCGCCCAGTGCGGAGACCAGCAGGAAGCCGCGCTTCATCTCGATCATGATCAGCTTCAGACCGTCGAACGCGTAACTGCGCGAGGCGCTTCGGGCGAGGCTGGACAGGCCGGAAACCATCGCGGCCAACCGGTCCGCGCCATTCCGGTCCAAGCCCTCGGACATGGCGATGAGCAGACCGTCGGAGGACACCGCGACGGTTTCGCGGACACCGTCGGTGTTGCGGACGAAGTTGGCCAGCATCCAGTTGAAGGTGTGCGGGTCCGCGGTCTGTAAATGGGTGGTCACAGAAGCTCCTCTACGCTGGTTGTCGGTACTGTTGCGGTTTGCGCCAAATCCGTGGCACGCGGGATGTCTTCGGATTCCCGGGGCGGCTGCGACGATCCCGGGGCGCCGCGCTCATGTCCGGCGCGGAACGACGAGAGCATGCTGCGAATCTCGGCCGGTGACCGTTCGACGACCGGCGCGGTGGGCTGGTGCGGTGCGGCCGTGGGTTGTGTAGTGCCGCTTCCGGTCTCGGCCGCTCGGGCCCGCTTGTTGCGCTTGACCAGTCCGTTGCGGGTGCGCTGCACTCCGGTTGGCGCTGCATCGGATTCCGTTGCCACCGACGGCGTTTCGGGTATCTGCCACAACGAACCGCTCGGCTCAGCGGACGGTTGCCCCACGGGCTCAGGTACGCCGCCATCAGCGGAATCGATTGGGCTGGAAAGGAAATGCGCGAACGGCACCGGCGCGGGTGTCGGCGCCGCGAATCCCGGCCGCGAATGCGCGGGACCGCCCGGCCTCGATTGCCGGACCTCAGTGACATCGGACTCCGTCCCGCCGGTCATGCGCACACCATTGGTCGACGCGCCGGGCGTTGCCGCACCGTTCACCGCGGCACCATTGCCCGAGGCACCGTTGCCCGAGGCACCGTTGCGCGGAGCACCTGGCAGCAACTGCCCGGAAATAGCCTCGCTCGCAAGGGATCCCGTGACAGGCGCGGAATACGCCGGGGCAGTCGACATCGACCCACCCGATTCGATCGCGGAATGAGCTGAATTGCGCTCACCGGTCCCGGGCGCGTTTCGATCCTTCCCGCCAGCGATGATTTCCGCGGGCAACACCAATCGCGCGACGACCCCGCTCACCGGCGACACGTTCAACTCGACATCGATCCCGAGCCGACGCGCCAACCGACCGACCACGTAGTGCCCCAGATAACGCGTAGACGCGACGATGAAGTCGGTCTCACCGCGCAGCCGGGAATTGGCCTGCGCCAACTGCTCCACCGACATACCGACACCGTGATCCACCACGGCCAGCAGATACCCCGTCGCAAGCTTGCGCCCGTAGATCTCGACTTCCACATCCGGTGGGGAGAAGGCCAATCCGTTCTCGATGAGCTCGGCCAGCATATGCGCGAGTTCGCTGACCACCGCACCGGTGATCGCGATATCGTCCACCCGCCGCAGCACCACGCGGCGATAGTCGTCGACCTCCGACAACCCGGCGCGGATCACATCGGTGAGCGCGATCGGCTCGGCCCAGCGCCGTGGGCTCGCCGCGCCGACCAGCACCAGCAGGCTTTCGGCATTGCGGCGCATGCGGGTCGCGAGGTGGTCGAGTTCGAACAGGTTCGACAGCGCCTTGGGATCGAGTTCGGCGCGCTCGAATTCGCTGATCAGACCGAGCTGACGGCGGACCAGATTCTGGTTGCGGCGGGCCAGATTCGCCATCGATTCGGTCGTATTCCGCCGGATCAACGCCTGTGCCGAGGCCAATTCGAAGGCGGTCGTCTGGACACCGTCCAATGCCCCCGCCACAGCGGCGATTTCGGCACTCGCACCGCGCGGCGTGCGTACCGGAGCCGGCGGATCCGGTCGGGTATCGCCGGAGGCATGCCACGCAGCGATCACCTCCGGCAGACGGTGATTCGCGACATCGTCGGCCTCGGCCGCCAGCGCGCCGAGCGGGCGCACGATGGCGCGCACGCTGGCGAAGACGAGCGCCACTTCGGCGGCGATCGCGATCAGTGCCGCCAGCAGGAAGCCGCCCAGTGTCAGGGCCGCATCCTTGCGCAGCACCTCGGCGCGCTGCTGGACATCGGTGCCGACCGCCTGCTGCACCGTGCGCTGCTCGTCGATGACCGCCGTCATCTGCGACCACCAGGTACTCGGATCCACCGCACGCGCCAGCGGTCCGGCACTGGAGGCGATCGCAATACTCTCCGATTCCCCTGCCTTGACGGCATTCTCGCCGCGCAGCGCCGCATCGAGCAGCGCCTGCTGGTGCGCGGTGGCATCGCGCTCGAACGCGGCGAGACCGGCATTCTTGGCGGCGCGGATATCGAGGAACTGGACGTATTCGCCCGCGTGAAACTCATCGGCGGCGAAGACGCCGTTGAGGAATCCACGTTCCTTGGCCGTCTGCTCTTTCGCCTCCCCGAGTGCGTAGAGCGCCTGCAGACCGTGCCGGACGACGGCGTCGCGGGCCTGATCGAGCCCGAGCGTCAGCCGATTCAGCGCGGCGATGCCATCGGTATAGAACTGGAAGGCGGCCTGCCTGCTGGTGCGGCGGGCATCGATCTGTTCGCGGGTCGCCCCGAGCGCGCCGAATTGGCCTATCGCCGAACGCACTTGGGCCGCGCCGGGCGCGTTCCCGGCCGCCGCCTCCGTGAGCGCGTCCATCGCCCGATCGGTTTCGACCCGCTGGTCGGCCACCGTCTGCACCAGGCGGGTGTCACCGCCGAGCAGGCCATTGCTGAGCCCGCGTTCGCGCTGCGCCTCCTGGACCAGATCCTGCACGGCCAGCGCGAGCGAGACCGCGCGCACCGTATCGCCGCTCTCACGGAAGGCCTTGACCTCCCCGGCGACCGTCACGCCGAGCAGCGCCAGCACCAAAACCAAGGAGACGACCAGAATTCGGGCCAATTGCCCCCGAATCGTGTGCGGTCGCACTATTCTCTTCCCGGCAACCTGGCGTTCACTTCCGGAGTCGGCAGTCACATCCGGTGTGCCACCGGATTTTTCCGACCGTTGAGGTAAACGCACCACCCTGCTCCTCCGATTGCCACCCCGCGACACCTCCCCTGCGAGGGCACGGCAAGTCACCGAGCAGACTGCCCCGGGGAGCAAGTGGCTGTCAACGCGAAAACCGGACAAAACGGACATCGGAATCATTTGTATACACGCTGGTAATCAGCTGTTTTCGCAGTGTCGAACCGCTCACAACTCGCGCCGGAACGGTGTGACGTGACAACCGTCGCAGGCCGCACCGCCGAGGGTTCGGTGTGCGTGATTCTGCAACGAATCCTCGGCGCACGCCTCCCATTGCGACCACCAATGCCCTGCATATCGTTTGATAGGGTCAAGATCTCCAGGTAGTCGCAGGTAGAGAGGGCGGGGATGGCGCACCGATGGAAGTTGATGCTGCTCGCGGCGGCTGTCCTGCCGGGGTTGGTCGCGTGCGGGAGTTCGAAGAGCGGTAATCCGAGCGCGAGCAGTGAGACGAGCGCGGCGCCGGTCAAGCTGTTCGATCCGTGCACGCAGATCCCCGATGATGTGCTGACTGCCGCCGGAGTGAAGCCGTCGACCAAGGAAACCGGTATCGCGGGCGTCCATCAGTCCGGGTGGGAGATCTGCGCGTGGGACGGATCGAAGTATGCCGTTACGGTCTTCTCCACCGGTCGCACCATGGCTGAGTTCGAAAACAAGCCTGGCAATGTCGAATTCCAGGATGTCACCATCGCAGGACGGAAAGGCCGCCAGTTCCGCATCGAAGGCGGTTCGTACGACCTCATGTGCGATGTGGCGTTTCCGGCCGCGCAGGGCGCCGTCACCATCAAGTTGAGCAATCACGCGTCTCTCGACCATCCTGACGAGCCGTGCGGGCTGTTGCGGCGAGCAGCTGAACCGATCGTGCCGGTACTGCCGAAATAGTGAGACGAGGGGGCATCCGATGAGCGAGGTAGAAACGGCCCTATGGCAGAGGTTTGCCGAGCAAGCCAAGGCCGGGGAACTATATCTGGACAGCGAAGAGGCAGCGCGCCAATGCCTCGCAGCATGTGATCAACGGGTCACCGATCTGGAAGGCATCCTGCGGTATGCCCAGCAAGCGCAGTTCGTTTCCGGCTTCGGTGATTTCCACATGGCTGACGATCTGCAGAAGATGTTCAAGGGCCAGGCCAGCGGCGAACCCAACTCGATTGACGCGATCATTCGGGAACACATGGAAGTCGTTAAAGACATGGGCCAGATCATGGCTCTGTCCATCAAACGGATCTCCGGCCAGGACGTAACCAACTCGGTCCACTTCAACACCAACACCGAATCGATGGGGGCATAAGCCATAGCGCCTGCCGCTCTGGTGCTATCGATCAAATAGTCCCCTCTGAATGTTTCTGGGGCGTAATCACTTCTGCCCAGTACTCGTGCCGCACCGCATCCCACAACCGGGAAAGGTTCGGGTATTCCTCACGCATATCGGCCAGGTCGGGCGCAGACGCCGCGACATCGGCCTTCAGCAATGGCCGCGCACTATCGACAAGGCTGCGCACGAGCATAATTCGGATGTTCCAGTGGGCGATCTCCCAGATGGCCACCCACCCGTCGACCTCGGTGCGACGCTCACGCATATTCCGCCCCCGTTGAAGTCAATTCCTGTGGTCGGCTGTGCCGTTCGAGTCGGGCACCGGCAGCGCCAGGTCCGACAACCTGTCCAGTACCTCCCGCAGCGTCCATAGCGGTGGGCCGCCATACACCGGCGGTTGCGCGTCCAGCGGCGGGAAGTCGATATTGCGGGCCGCGGCGCGCTCGCGCGGCGTCAGTGTCTGCGGCGCGAGATGACCCGCGTCCACCAGCGTGTAGTACGCCGCCGCTTTCCACACACACAGATCGACACGGCAGGCCAGGTGTTGCCGCATCAACTCGTGTGCCAGTCGCACATCGGCATGGCCGCAGACCCGCGGCGGGGTGAGTATCGCGTCGTCGTTCACGCCGCACCCGTCTCGACCGATACCGGACGTGCCACGCGTGCCCATGTCGTTGCGGGACAAACGGTTTCGAGGTCGAAGTCCTCACAGACCCGCGCGGGCTGATTGTCCACCTGGTCCAGGTCGTAGACCACGATCGCGGCCACATCCAAGCCCGCCGCGATGCCGATCGCGTAGCCGATCGCATCGCCGGCGTCCTGCGGCGGCCGGATGGTGTACACGTAGTGATAGCCCAGCGCGCTGGCGTGCCGCTGTACGGCGGTCGCGTGCCGAGGTGCTTGCAGTCCGGACACATCGCCGCGCACGAATCCCACGGCCTTCGGCCGCTCTTGCTCGAGATCGGCCCCGTTCGCACGTGCGGGCCGGATCGCGGTCGCCCTCGAATCAGGCGGCACTGTGCTGTGATCGATTGCGGGCACTGGATACCTCCGAAAGATATTGTGACGGTGGTGATTCTGGAACGTCAGACGGTCGGGCACGGCGTCGCGAATTCGCCACCGCGAGGGGTGGTTGAACGGAGGCGAATGGCTGGTCGACCCGACCTGTGGCGCATGGTCAGTAAAACACCAAAAGGGTACGGTGAGAGCACTCCAAATCGATTCAGCCCGAATCGAATTCGCTCCAAACAGGCTGACTATTCCATCTAGCTTGACATGACCGTGAGTAACGCTAACGAAAGGGTGGGTGGCATTACTTTGTCGACCGAATCGAACAACACGACTCTGCCGCGTCGCGTGCTCGGACGACGCCTGCGCGAGCTGCGCGAGAAGCGAAGCCTGAGCCGGACACGCGCCGCCGAGGCATGCGAGATGGGCTCACAGACCTTGTGGCGTTTGGAATCTGGGCGTAGCAGCGAAATCAAGAGAATGGTCATCAATGCGCTCTGCGACCTTTATCGAGCCGCTGACGACGACCGGCGCGTACTGTTGTGGCTCGCTCAGGAGTCCCGGAAAGATGGTTGGTGGCAGTCTTATGCCGACGCCATAATCCCAGATCGCGCAATGTTCGTCGGGCTCGAGCAATCCGCCAGCCGAGCCATCTCGTGGCAGTCGACTTTAGTGCCCGGTCTGCTGCAGACATCGGAATACCGGCGCGCCATATGGAAGGCGGAGGGGCAACCTGTTGATATCGAACGCGACGTCGATATGGTCGCGAAGCGTCAGGAGCGTCTTCATGATTCGGAGAATTTCGCGCTAGAAGTGCTGCTGAGCGAGTCCGTGTTGCGGCAACGCATCGGGGGTATCGAGGTCATGGCCGGTCAGCTGAACCAGCTTGTCGAGATCAGCAAGCTGCCGAACGTGTCGATTCGGGTCGTCCGGTTCGATGCACCCAATCACTTGGGACTGGTCGCAAAGGATTTCGTGTACCTGGAGTTCCCCGACCATTCGAATCCTGCCCTCACCGAGCCACCCGTTGTCTACGTGGAGGGCTTCACTGGCATGCTGTACCTGGACAAGCCCGGCGAGACCGCGCGATATCGGGCGGCGTACTCCGATATACAGCGCGTAGCGTTGAACGAGAACGACACTCGACGCCTAGTCGAAGCGATCGCAAAGGAGTACGCGGAGTGAACATCGACCTGTCCGAGGCCAAGTGGTTCAAGAGCAGGCGCAGCACGAGCGGTTCGGATTGCGTCGAGGTCGCGCACCTCGGGCACAGCATGGTCGGAGTACGGGACTCGAAGAACCCGACCGGCCCGGCGCTCGTCTTCACTCCTTCGGAGTGGGATGCATTCACCGCTGCCGTCCAGAACGGCGAGTTCAACCGGCCCTACTAGCGGCCACCCTCTGATGTAGGGTCTCACCTCGCGTTTCATAGTCTCACAAAGGGTTTCGTGTCAGCTTCGTATGTGAAGCCCTTGTGAGACGGCCTCATCGAAAACACCCACGTGTGGTCTGCTGACATGGCAGGCTGCCGCCTCGTATCTACGGGTCGATGAGGGCGGCGGTGGATGGGTGGGACTGTGGTGAAGTCGTCTGCCACGGTGGTAGTGCAGCGCTTTTCGAGTGGATCGTGCTGGGCACTGCGAACTTAGTGGCCGCGCAAATAGGCGCTGTGCTGTGACCCTGTTGTGAGGCAGGTGCGCCATCCCGATGGCTGGGAGGCGAGGATGCAGGATCGATGTTAGAACGACACGAGTGCAGATCTTCCGTACCGCAACCTGCGTCGACTCCAACCATCCGGAGTTCACGCTGGTTTTTAAAGATGAGCCGTCGACACCCAACACGGTGGGCTGGATTTTGGACCACTTCCAGAACGCTGTGGCGGAGGGTACTCGTTTCGTGCCCGGGCAGACGGTCGGGATCGGATGGCGGGCGCTGCGGATCATCGAACGCGATGATCGAACGCTCGGGCTCGAGGAGCGAGTTGCCGAGGGAATCTGGGAAGAACATGTCGATCAGGCGCTGAGCGATGTGTGGTTACAGGTCGAGGCGGCCGCGAAGCTGGGCCTGCCGGAAGAACCGGACTCCGTCGCCGAGGATGACATCGCGGCCGCGCAGGTGTGTGCATTCGAAGCCTCGACGTTGAGCCTCAACCGTCTGGGGCCGGACTCGCCGCAACACGGTGTGTGGGCGATCAGTTGCGGGGATGAGCACGACCACTCGGAATGGTCTGCTATGGAGCTGTTCCAGCTGTCGGCGTCGCTCCCGTTCGTCACCCAATTCCTTGCTCTGCCACCGGAAACCGGACTGGTCATCGACCGCCGCTGGGTACGCTCGACCGGCGGTGTCGTGGCCGGCGTGGCATACCAAGGCACGATGCTGACCCCGGACGACGGTATACATTTCGGGCCAGAACCCGCATCCATCGGCCCTTTGCCCACGGCGCACTTTGCGATCCTCCAGTTCGGTGAGGGCCTGTATCGCACGACGATCGGCGATCAGCACGGGCATCCCGATATCGTCGCCCGTGTTACCGAGCCAGCCGTACCGGGCACGCAGGAGTCGCTGGTGCAGTGGATCCTGGACGATCTGCAAGATTCCCTTGCCGCGGGAACTCGTTTCGCACCGGGCCAGACGATCCGGGTCGGTGGGCGGACCCTGCGCGTTGTCGAACGGTCCGACGGGATGCTGGGACTGCTGGAACGCGTCGACACCGACAGTTGGGAGGAGCATGTCGAGCAGACCCTGCGCGACCTGTGGTATCAGAAAGAAGTCGCGGCAAGCCTCGGCCTAGCGCAACAGTTGGATTTCCCGGCCGACGACCAGTATGCGGCTGTCGCCGAATGCGTGAACGAAACGATTCCTGCGCTGCTACTCAACCGCGGGGACACCAGCGACCCGGATTCCTCCGGCTGGATGGTGTGCTGCCTGCGTAATCACGACCACGGAGAGTGGTCTATGCGAACCATCTGGGACCTGTCGGACTCGATGCCGTTCACCACTCAGTTTCTTGCGCTTCCGGTGAACACATCGGTTGCCATCGAGGCTCCCCACACCACTCCCACCGGACGCATCGGGGTCCGTGCCCTGCTCAACGGCTGGCATCTCATCCCGGCGCCCGGCTCCTATCTATCCGCACTCAATGCCAGCCATTGATCGAATTGGCACAGATCGCCCACCTCCCAGCACAGTGGTCCGCTGAAGGTCTCGCTTGGTCTTCATGGGCGGCGTACTGGTCGGGTGTCCCAGCGGTAGAGGGTCCACGCTTTGCGAATCAGGCTGCGTACGGCGATGATCGCATCGGCGAGATCGAAGAACGCGTCGATGACGACCTCGCGGCGCTCGTAGCAGCGTTGGAGGCGGTTGAACGCGTTGCGCCAGGAGTTCGTGCGTTCCACATGCCAGCGCCTGCTGGCTTGGATGGGTGCCTTCTCGCCTTTGCGAGCGATCTGTCCGCGTAGGCCACATCCGGCGATTTCGTCGCGGGTTGTGCTGGAGTCGTAGCCGGAGTCCAGGTGCACGGTGACCTCGCCGGGGAGCGGGCCGATGTCGGTGAGTTTGTCCAAGGTGGGTGCCAACAGCGGCGAGTCGTGCCGGTTGGCACCGGCCAGCACCCGAGCAAGCGGGATGCCGTAGCCCTCGACCATCAGCGACCGTTTCATGCCCTGCTTGCGGCGATCGACCGGAGACGGGCCGGCGCACTCGCCCCCGCCGGGGGCCTTGGTGATACAGCCGTCCATCGCGATGTCCTCGAGCAGCAGACCCACGATGCGGTCGTAAGCATCCAGGGCGATCGTCTTCAGCTGCGCGAATATCCCGAGTTCGATCCATTCGTCGCGGCGGTTACGGATCGTGGTGGCCGAGCAGGTGGTGTCGGCGATGCCCTGGTAGGAGCAGCCGAACCGCAGCATCTGCAGCAGCTTGTCGAACACGATCCGGTCTGGGATGCGACGGCGGTGGCAGCTCAGCGGATGGGTCGGATGGAACTCGCAACGGTCAGGCAGCAGGGCGGCGAACTGGTCCCACAACGGGTCGGTCAGCCATGCTGGCAGAGCAGGCACAGGTATTCCTGATGGTCACGAAGCGTAGACAACTTCATGATCATCAAAGCCTGTGCCTGCCTCACCAACAGAGTCACAGCACAGCGCCTGACCACTGCCTCATCCGACCAACTCTGTGAGGACCTGCGGCCACGTCGCCACCTCGCATAGGAGGCGCCCCCGAGGTGGCGACGTGCGGCGCGGGGTCGGCGTGTGGGGTCAGTTGGTGCGGTTGGACCAGCCCTCCGGAAGGTCTCCCGGGGCGATGGAGATGACGGTGTCGTCGGCGGCGCCGACGTACTCGAAGAGGGTGATCTTCGCGAACTCGGGGACCACGTAGATCGGGTAGGTCGGGCCCTGGTCGCGGTACTTGCGCATCTCGTCCAGGTGGTCGTTCTGGTAGCAGACGGTGCGCTCGCCGTGCTCCTCGACCCAGTGCGGGAAGAAGATCACGCCGTGCAGGCGCCGCTTGGTGGGCATCACGTCGACGGCGACCGAGGTGCCGGTGGGCTCGTTCCAGGCGATCTTGTAGATGTCGTCGTCCATCTGGACGAGGTCGACCTGCTGGTCCTTGACCCAGCGGCCGCCGACCATGCCGCTGTGGATGCGGTAGTCGATGGTGGTGGCGTTCTTCACGTACATCTCGTACTGCCAGCCGTTGGCGTAGGTGTAGATGAAGCGGTGGCCGACGATCCCGGACAGGTCCTGCGGCGGAACGGGGTTCTGGACGGTGGTCTCGTGTGCTCCGTTGCTGGTCATGTGTTTCCTCCTCGTGATGCCGTCGCGGTGGCGACACATTCAGTTTGTCACAAAATTATTTTGTAACAAAACTAGATCTCGAGCACAATGGAGCCATGAACACCGCGACCGAGTTCGGGCGACTCATAGGCCCGCTGCGCCGGGCCGTACTGCGCACACGCCGCTCCGACGACCTGCCCGACCTCCCCGAGGCCCAGATCGAGCTGCTGCGGGCGCTGTCCGGCGCCGGCCCGCTCACCCCGCGCGAGGTCGCCGCCCGGCTGCGGGTGGCACCGTCCACCGTCAGCAACCTGGTCCGCACGATGACCGCCTCCGGCCTCATCGAACGCACGCCCTCGTCAACAGACCTGCGCACCGTCCACCTCGCGGCCTCCCCCCGGGCCCTCGACCTGCTGGACCGCTACGACCGCGTGAGCACCGGCGCGCTGCAGGGCGCACTGGACCAGCTCACCCCACAGAGCCGAGAAGCCCTCGACCGGGCCCTGCCCGCACTCGCCGAGTTGCTCGCCACGCTGGAGGACGGACGCGGCTGAAACTCGGCCGGGATCCTCGCAGAGCGCCTTCGAGCCGGTGCGGGATTCTGCGGCAGGGTCACCGGAGCCGGATCGACACGCCGGAAGCGGCAAGATGACCTCATGCCCGCGATCCCGGACTCGACCAAGACCTCCCTGACCCAACGGCTGCGCCAACACGCCGCCGAGCATTGGCCTCGACTGAGCGGCCTGCACGTCCGATACCACGGCCAATTCGCCTACGTCGAGGGCGAACTGGCCGACGGCCACCGGCTGCCCCTCATCCGGCTCCGCTACGGCGGATCGGCCTCCACCTGGGGATTCGGCCTCTACCTCGCCAGCAGCGGCAAATACGAAAACCAGATCCTGCCCACCGGCTTCACCGCAGGCAGCCCCCAGGAAGCCCTCGACTGCGCCCGCGATCTCTACCTCGGACACTGACCCCCGAACGACTTACGGGCGTAACCACTTAGGGACTGCCGGTGAACAAGTCGTAACGTCCCACGTTTTCGAAACATATTGTGGTATGGGCGATTTCATGGTGACCGAGGCGGAGCTTGCGGCGAAGTTCTCGGTGGTGTTGCCGCATCTGGATGAGCGGCAGCGTCGGCTGGTGTTGGGGGCCGAGGCCCGGATGCTGGGCCGCGGTGGTGGTCGGGTGGTGGCGCGGGCGGCGAGAGTGCGTGAAGCGACGGTGTCTCGCGGGGTGAGCGAGCTGGAATCGGGGGCGCCGCCGCTGGGCCGGGTCCGCCAGCCCGGTGGCGGGCGTAAACGGGTGGACGATCTGGATCCTGGGCTGGTGCCGGCGTTGTTGGCGCTGGTCGAACCCGACGAGCGTGGTGATCCGGAATCGCCGTTGCGGTGGACGACGCGCTCGACCCGCAACCTGGCCGCGGTGTTGTGCGATCAAGGCCACCAAGTCTGCGCCGATGTGGTCGCCGGCCTGCTGCGCGAGCAGGGGTTCAGTTTGCAGGCGAATGCGAAAACCCTGGAAGGCAAACAGAACCCGGATCGCGACGCCCAGTTCCGATACATCAACGACCAGGTCAAGGCTCATCAAGTCGCCGGTGAACCGGTGGTCAGTGTCGACACGAAGAAAAAGGAGCTGATCGGCCAGTTCGCTAACGCCGGAGGTGAATGGCGGCCGAAAGGCGATCCGGTGCAGGTCAACACCCATGATTTCCCCAGTTCTGCGGTGGGCAAGGCGATTCCGTACGGGATCTACGACCCGACAGCGAATACCGGGTGGGTCAACGTCGGCACCGACCACGACACCGCCACGTTCGCCGTGGCGTCGCTGCGTCGCTGGTGGGTCAGCGTCGGCGCAACCGCCTACCCCGAGGCGACACACCTGCTGATCACCGCTGATGCCGGCGGATCCAACAGCTACCGCACCCGAGCCTGGAAGACCGAACTCGCCGCGCTCGCCGCCGAGATCGGCCTGCAGATCACCGTCTGTCATTTTCCGCCCGGTACTTCCAAATGGAACGCCATCGAGCATCGCCTGTTCTCCCACATCTCCACCAACTGGCGCGGACGTCCCTTGACCAGCCACGACGTCGTCATCAACACGATCGCCGCGACCAGGACCCGCACCGGGCTGAGCGTGGGAGCACAACTCGATGCCGGCACTTACCCGACCGGCGTCACCGTCAGCGACGCCCAACTCGCCGCCATTCCGATCACCCGCCACGACTGGCACGGCGAATGGAACTACACCATCAACCCCGAACCCCTCACCCCCACAGCAGAATCGGGCACCAGCGACAACACCGCCACCGCGACCGGGCGGCAACGCGACGACCTGCTCTGGCTCCACGCACCCGAACTGACCGGCCTCCCACCCGGCCAACTCGCCCAGCTCGTCACCGCGCTCACTCCCAAAGACCAGGCCGGCCGCCGCGCCCAGGCAAACGGCCGCCACCCCGCCACCTCCCTCGCCGACCGCGTCGCCATCACCCTGCAGAAACAACGCTTCTCCACACCCCTGACCGTGCTCGCCGAACTCATCGGAATCAGCCCCGCCGCCATCGCCAAAGCCATCAAACGCACCCGCGCCCTCCTCGACGACACCGGCCACCTGCCCGAACCGACAGCAACCACCCTCACCACCGCCACAGAGATACACGAATTCATCTCTAGCGCAAATGAATTCACCTCCGAAGGGACTGTGGATTTAAGGGTGTTTCCGGCCTGATTCGCTGAGCGATGCTCAGCGGGAAGGTGCCGTGATGACGACACTTGATGCCGTGATGAGGAAGAAGAAGCCGGTGGAGGCTTCGGCGGAGGAGTTGGCCGCCCAGGAGTTGGTCCGGATGGCTAAGGAGCAAGGCTTATCGCTGACCGGGCCGAACGGGTTGCTCAAACAGTTCACCAAGACCGTCCTGGAAACCGCGTTGAACGAGGAGATGACCGAGCACCTCGGCTTCGACAAGGGCCAAGCCCCGACCGAGCGGGAAACGACCAATGTGCGCAACGGGACCCGGTCGAAGACGGTGCTGACAGAGGCGACCGGTCACGTCCCGATCGAGGTGCCCCGCGATCGTGACGGGACCTTCGAGCCGCAGATCGTCAAGAAGCGCCAGCGCCGGTTGACCGGCGTGGATGAGATCGTGTTGTCGCTGTATGCGAAAGGCCTTACCACCGGAGAGATTTCGGCGCATTTCGCTGAGATCTATGGTGCGTTGGTGTCGAAGGAGACGGTGTCCCGGATCACCGACAAGGTGGTCGCGGAGATGCAGGAGTGGTCGTGCCGGCCGCTGGATGAAACCTACGTGGCCGTGTTCATCGATGCCATCGTTGTGAAGGTTCGCGATGGTCAGGTGGCCAACCGGCCGATCTATGCCGCGATCGGGGTCACCGTCAACGGTGAGAAAGACATTCTGGGGTTGTGGGCCGGCACCGGCGGTGAAGGCGCGAAGTTCTGGCTCAGCGTGCTCACCGATATCCGCAACCGTGGCGTGAAAGATGTGTTCTTCCTGGTCTGCGACGGATTGAAAGGGCTGCCCGACGCGGTCGGGAACGTGTGGCCGCTGGCGACGGTTCAGACGTGCATCATCCATCTCATTCGCAACACGTTCCGGCTGGCGGGCCGTCAGCATTGGGATGCGTTGCGCCGGGATGTGAAGCCGATCTACACCGCACCCAACGCTGCCGCGGCACGAGCAGCGCTCGACGACTTCACCGAGCGTTGGGGCACGAAATATATTGCGATCGTGCGTCTTTGGGAGAATGCGTGGGAAGAGTTCATTCCCTTCCTCGACTACGACATCGAAATACGCCGTGTGATCTGCTCCACCAACGCGATCGAATCCTTGAACGCCCGCTACCGGCGTGCGATCAAAGCCCGCGGGCATTTCCCCACCGAGCAAGCCGCCCTGAAATGCCTGTATCTGGTCACCCGGTCACTGGACCCGACAGGGGCGGGTCGGGCACGATGGACCATGCGCTGGAAACCAGCTGTCAACGCTTTCGCGATCACCTTCGCCGACCGCTGGCCCGACGCCCAAACCTACTGAGAAACAACGCCGGAAACACCGTTGGCGAGATAGTCCCCCTCCGAACGCTAAAGATTGCGTGTTATTGATCTGCGGCCTCTTAGTAGTCGGGGAGATAGTTGGGGTCGCGTTGGCAGGTGAGATCGGCATCGGGGAGGGTGCCGTCACGGAAGTAGGTGTTGACGATGTCGTTCGCGCAGTGGCTCAGGTTGGAGCCGAGGACGCCGTGAACACGGGTGTCTGCCAGTGTGACCATTCGTGACGCTGTCAGGTCCTGGTGCAGTGCAAGGCCTTCTTGGTAGGGGGTGCGGGTGTCGCGGGTTGCCTGCAGGATCAGGGCTGGTGTCGGGTTGTGCACGGCGGTGGGTGGCTCGATCGGGTCCGGCCAGAACGCGCAGGCGGTGATGTTGTTGGCGAACGCGCCGAACACCGGTTGGGTCGCCCGGACGCTTTCGATGTTGCGGCGATACCAGGCCAGATCTCGGGGTGCAGCCTTATCACCACACAGGACCGCCGCCATACCCGAGGCATCCAGCGGAACGGGACCGCTGATCTTCGCTTTCAGCTGCTCCATGTCGGTGGGCAGCCCGGACACTGCGTCGGCTACGACCCGCACGAGCTCGGCGAGGTTGGTGTTCTTCCGCGGATTCGACAACAGCAACAGCAGCATCATCGGCACGGTGTGTTCATCGATGAGATAGCCGTTGCCGATGACCGGATGCGTGGCGGCACGTCGGATCATGTCCTCGACAAAGGCTCGGACCTGCGGTCCGCTGGTACCGAAGTGGTAGTCGGCGTCGTGCCGGCCCGCCCAGATAGCCCAGTCGTCGAGCCCGGCCTCATTGACGGCGCCCATGTCCTGGTACGTGCCGATCCAGTAGCGGTCCGGGTCGATGGCGCTGTCCAGCACGATCCGGTCACTGTGCTGAGGGAACATCTGCGTGTACACCGCGCCCAGGTAGGTGCCGTAGGAGTCGCCGTAATAGTTGAGCTCGCGTTCACCGAATGCGCTGCGGATGACATCCATGTCTCGGGCGGTATTGCGGGTGGTGATGGACCGGGCCTTCTCGGGATCGGGTGCTATGCAGGAAGCCGCGAACGCGGCGGCGAGGGTGGCGTCGCGCGCGTAGCCGAAGGCGTCGAAGCCAGCCGAGAACAACATGGTGGGCAGCGGCAGGGCACAACTCATTCGGTCCGATCGGCCGATACCACGCGGGTCCATGCCGATCAGGTCGTACCGGGCACGGACATCCGGTGTTAGCCGATCCCGGAGGTCGGCAATCATGCTCAGGCCCGGACCGCCAGGACCGCCGGGGTTGGACAGCATGATCCCGCGTCTGTGGTCCGGGTCGGTGGCCGGGATACGCGAGATCGCTACTGTCAGCGTGCGTGCGTCCGGTCGGTTGTAGTCGAGCGGTACGACAACGCCCGCGCACTGAGCACCCGCACCGTCGAGCACCGCGTCGTCGCACGGCTTCCAGTCCAGCTGCTGGTGATAGAACGACTCCAGCCCACCCGGGATGTCATCGACCGGGTCGGCGCTTGCCGGTCCCATGGGCAATGTGGCGAACGCGGCCGCCGATATGACCCCCAGAACGAGCCATCGAACCCAAAGTATCGGCATCGCATCTCCTGCCCGAGACCTCCGCGTACGCATCCCTGATTCCGCCGCACAGCCATTTCCGGGGTCTCGAACGTGCACCCTACCTGCCGTTTGCTGAAACCGGCTCGGCAAAGCCGAGATTTCCAGGAGCGTCACCCATACTTTCCCCGGTCACATCGGGGTTATGCCTCCGACATCAGGTTTTGTGAGGTGCGCCGACGTGCGCGGATCGCAGGCTGGCGCGATAGCGGCGTGTGCCGAGCAATTGCCCGGAATGTCAAGGTTCGGTATCGGCTCGGTCCGGCGAGCCTTCTCCTTCTTGCTGGGCGGCCTCAAAAGTTATTGGAACTTTCAGCTGTGAATATGAAATCGTTATGTTAACGTGATCTCAACCCCAAGTGATGTATCGGGTTGTGCGGGCCCAGAGTGCCTGCGCGTCGGATCGTTGGACGCGGGAGGCGTGATGGAATCCGGGAATACGTTATCGACATATTGGAAAAATGCTTGCCGCACAGTGTGTTCGGCTACTGATGTGCCTGGTCTGCCGGTCGACGGCGCGCGCCGGCAACCAGTGATGTGGTGGCGGATCGGCCGGCTATGGCTGGCGACCCTCACGCTCGCCATGATCATGCTGCCGGCCGCATTGTCGATGCCGGTCGCGCAAGCCGCAGTGCTGTCCCCTGGTGACGATCCCTTCTATGCCGCACCCACCGATCTCGCGTCACATCCGAACGGCGAGGTGCTCGGGTCGCGGCCGATCCCACTGTTCGGTCTGCCGATACCGGTGGCGGCGTGGCAATTACGGTATCGCACAACCGATTCCGAAGAGCATCCGCAGCTGGACGTGACGACGGTGCTGGTGCCACCGGTGCCCTGGAACGGGCCGCGGCCGGTGTTGTCGTACCAGGTACCCGAGAACAGTCTCGACACCCAGTGCGCGCCGTCGTTCACGCTGCGCGGCGGACGCGATACCGACATGGCGAGCATCATGCAGGATGCGCCGTTCATCGCGGATGCGCTGCGGCGGGGGTGGGCCGTCGTGGTCAGCGATTATGAAGGGCCGCAGTCCCGACTCTTCGACGGCGTGACATCCGGGCGCGGAGTCCTGGACGGACTCCGGGCCGCCCGGTCCTTCCCGTCGGCCGGCATCGATGCCTCGAGCCCGATCGGTGCCTGGGGATACTCGAGCGGAGCCTTCGCCACGCTGTGGGCCACGCAGTTGCGTCAGGAATACGCACCAGACGTGCGATTCGTCGGCACCAGCGCCGGCGGAATCCCCACCGATATCCCGGCCATGGCACAACGCTCCGACGGCGCCGTGGGAGCGATACTGATCCTGCTCGGGCTGGCCCGCAATGAACCCGACTCTCGGCTGGCCGACCTGCTGAACGACCGGGGCCGCCGTGCGCTGCTCGCCGCAGACACCTCCGCCTGCGGTGCGGATCTGGCGCAGAAGTACTCCGACATCCACGTCGACGACTTCGCCGCGTTCCCGAACCTGCTGGCAAATCCCGTTTTCCGCAACGCCGCCAAGCCCAACGAACTCGGCGGCACCGCCCCCGACACCCCGATGTACCTGTACCACAGCGTCGCCGACGAATTGATCCCCGTCGCCGGCTACACCGCCCTCGTCGACACCTACTGCGCTGAGGGCGCCACCCTCACCGCGATCCACTCGCTGTTCCCGACGCACATCGGCGCCGCCGCGGGCGAAGCCCTCGGCGGCATGAACTTCCTCGCCGACCGCTTCGCCGGCACCCCACAAGCCCCGGGGTGTGTGGTGCAGTAAGGCTAGGCATCTCATCAACGAAATCCTCAGCGACCACCAATCGCAGACGGGGAAATGCAGCGCGTGATGAGACAGTCGAGCAATGAAGCCGTTGTGAGACCACGTCAAAGCCACAGGTCACACGCTTAGCGCACGAAGCGGAGTTTGCAACCCCATATCTGAAATACGGTTCAGCAGCCTCGGTCCGCCACAACAAACCGGAGCTGCACCGCTAGCAGGCGTCCGGACAACAGACGAATCTGGTTGCAGCACAAGCTATTGCGTTTCCAACCCATCGATGCCGCAGTCTGCGACCCGACTTGCTCACCAACGGTGGGAATCCGATGATGCCGGTTTCAAGACGTTTCATGACATTGTCGACGCGAAAATTCACGGCCTCCGACGGGGGCCAACCGTCACGTCGATGAGGTTTGCACATGGGTTTGCGCATGTCGGTATTGCGACGACGCCGAGGGTACCGGCGGATGGCGTCTGTCGCCGCGGCCTTGGCGGTCGCGGTCGCGCCACTGTTCATCGTCGCTCCGCAGGCGAATGCGAGCGCCACCGTCGAGCGGATCGAGCACACCTCCTCGCAACAGTGGCAGATGTACGTGCACTCCGCCGCGATGAACCGGACCATTCACCTCGACGTGCTGGTGCCGGCGAACCAGTCGGCATCCCGGCCGACCTTGCTGCTGCTGGACGGAAACGGGGCGTCGGAATCTCAGCCGGCAAGCACCTGGACGCTGCGCGGCGGCGCCAAGGAGTTCTTCGCCGACAAGCCGGTCAACGTGGTGATGCCGGTAGGCGGCGGGGGAACCTACTACACCGACTGGTTGAAGGATGATCCCAAACTCGGACACCAGAAGTGGGAGACCTTTCTCACCTCGGAGCTGCCGCCGCTGATCGACCGTGAACTGAAAGGCAACGGCGTCTACGCCGTCGGCGGGCTTTCGATGGGAGCGGGAGCGGCGGCCATCCTGGCCGTGCGGCACCCCGACATGTTCCGAGCCCTGGCAGCCTTCAGCGGCTGCTACTCCACCGACGGTGTCGGGCAGCTCTCGGTGCGCCCCGTAGTCGAAGCAAAGGGCGGCAACCCGGACAACATGTGGGGTACCGCGGGCAACCCGGAGTGGGCGGCGCATGACCCGAGCAAACACCTCGACGCGCTGCGCGGCAAACCGGTCCACCTGTACGTGGGCACCGGTGTGCCCAGCCTCGACGATGCGCCATTCGACGATAGCTGGTCCTGGCCCAACGACCCGCTCCGGGCGAACGAGATCGAACAGGTCTCGCATGACTGCACCATCGCCCTCTCGCCCGCCATGAAACTCTTCGGCGCCGACCTTTCCATCGACTACGCCGCCGTCGGCGTCCACACATGGCCGTACTGGAAGGCCGCACTGCCCAAATCCTGGCCGGCCCTGAAAGCAGGCCTCGGCGTATAAAAGCGCATCCGAGCGCCCCAGTGGTGCGCGGCGCCGCCTTGTCGGCCGCCGCGCACCTTTTGCGCGCCGTGCCGTGCCGTGCGCGGCGTGACGTGCCGTGCGCGGCGTGACGTGCCGTGCGCGGCGTGACGTGCCGTGCGCGGCGTGACGGGCGGTGCGCGGCGTGACGGAGGACGGGTGAGAGGCACTGGGTGGAGGGGGAATACGGCGGGTGTGGGTTGGGTTACACATCATAGCCGTGGTCTGTGTGCGGCGGAATCCATTGCGACGGTGGGAGTTTCGATGAGCGTGCGAGCAGTGTGGAACGGCAAGGTGTTGGCCGAGAGCGATGACACCGTGGTGGTCGAGGGCAATCATTACTTTCCGGCGGGGTCACTGAATACGGAGTTCTTCCGGGACAGCGATACGCATACCGTCTGCGGCTGGAAGGGGCTCGCGTCCTATTACACGGTCGAGATCGAGGGCGCGAAGAATCCGGATGCCGCGTGGTATTACCCGGATCCGAAGCCGGAAGCCGAGCAGGTGCGTGATCGCGTCGCCTTCTGGAAGGGCGTGGACGTCGTCGAGGCGTAACTCGCCCGGGGAGTCGGCGCGCAGAAGTGGCGGGCACCGAGTAAGAACGATGGCATGCGACATCCGGCTAGCCCGATCCTCAATGCGCTGACCTTCATGCCGGATCGGCAGATCCTGCAGACGCCGTCGATCCTCGGGATGGACTACACCGAGCTGTCCATCCCGACAACCGACGGCGAGACGCTGCACGCCTGGTGGCTGCCCGCCGAACGCTCGATCGGGCACATCCTTTTCGCGCACGGCAATGCGGGCAATATCGGCGACCGGGTGCCGATCTACGCGCTACTCACCCAAATCGGTTTGGACGTACTCACTTTCGACTATCGCGGCTACGGCCGCAGCACCGGGCGACCCACCGAGCACGGCACTTACCTCGACGCCCACGCCGCTCGACGGGTGCTGCTCGACCAGCCGGGCGTCGACCCGGATCGGCTGCTTTACCTGGGGAAATCGCTCGGCGGCGGCGTACTGGTCGAGTTGGCCACCGAGCACCCGCCCGCCGGACTGCTGCTGATGTCCACCTTCACCGGCCTGCGCGACGCGGCCCGATCGGTGTATCCATTCCTGCCCAGCCCGCTCGTCCCGGACGCCTATCCGAGCCTGCGCCGCATTCGCAAACTGCGCGCACCCATCCTGATCATGCACGGCGATCAGGACGAACTACTGCCGCTGCGCCATGCCGAACGCCTGTACACGGCCGCACCCGAACCGAAACGACTGGTGGTCTTTCCCGGCGCAGGTCACAACGATCTGATCATGTCGTCGGGAGTCTCCTGGATCGATGTGATCCGCTCGTGGGCCGGTGATCTGCTCTCGACCTGATGGCACTCGTGCGTAGCCTGGCGCTATGAGTGATTTGGGTGAGATCACCGCGCAGCTCGCGGCACTGTCCGATGACGAACTGCTGGCGGTGCTCGGCACGGCCACCGCAGGGCGACCTCGGCTCGCCTGGGTGCACACCGCGGCCGTCGAGGCCGCCGGCCTCGGTCATGCGGGCTCCGATACGACTGTGAGTCCCCCCACTCCAGCGCCGCAGACGCATGATCAGGAATCCGATGCCGCGACATCCGGGCAGGTCGGAGGCATTTCTTCGGTACCCGCGGTACCGGTATCGCCGATCGGCATTCCGTCCGGACCCGAGGTGGGCGGATATTCCTCCGGCGGCGTACCTACTTTCGAGTCAGTTCGCGATAAGGTCGAGCAGCGCTTCGGCACCGCGCAGGGGATGGGCGAACTCGACCGGCAGACCCCGGCGGGCCGCAGCGCCGACGAACAATGGGAGGCGCGCGAGAAAGCCGCGCGCGAGCGTCTGGAACAGATACGGAAATCGTTGCGCGGCAACGATGTCGAATCGAACGATCCGTAAGCTGACCGAACGCCACGGACTACGAATGTGATGGTGGAATTCGATGAGCGAGCCGCGTGCGATCGCTGAACGGCTACTCGATGCCCAAGTGGAATTCCTGCTGGCCGAGGTGAGCGGCGACCGCTTTGCCGAGGTCGTCGCCAGGGATGTGGAATCGGTGATCGGGGTGGCCGACACCCTCATCTTCCGCGACGTCGTCGGTATCGACCAGGCCAAGGAGACGGTCCGCACCGTCATCGACCTGATCGGCGGCAGCCCGGTCATCGCGGATATGGTCGGGGTATTCGCCGACTCGATCTACGACAATATCGCCGAGAACAACGACTACACCCTCGGCCAGGTGGTCGACCGTGAACCGGTCGAGGCGCTGCTGGAGAAGATCTTCGGCATGCATCAGGCGCAGGAGCGCATCCTGGAGCGGCTCACCGAGAGCCCGCTGGTCGCCACCGTCGCCTCGAAGTTCGTGGACAAGCTCATCTCCGATTTCATGGACGCGAACAAGCAGATCGCGGGCAAGATTCCGGGCGTCTCATCGCTGATCTCCATGGGACAGTCGGCGGCCAAGACGGCCAAGAAGGCCACCGAGAGCACCTTCATCGGCGATATGGCGGGCAAGGGTGCGGTATTCGCGCTCAAGCGCACCAACAACGCCATTCGGGAGATGCTGCGCGACGCTCCGGTGCACGATGCGGCGATGGAGTTCTGGGATCTGCACGCCGATGAGCCGGTAAGCGGTCTGCGTGACTACCTGAGCCAGAAGGATCTCAACGAACTGGTACTGCTCTGCTATGAGATCGCGGTCACCACCAGGGAAAAGGAGTACTTCGGGCTGCTCGTCGAGGAGTGTGTGGATGTCTTCTTCACCAAGTACGGCGATTACACACTGGCCGCGATGCTGCCGGAACTCGGTCTGTCCGGCGACGATATCGCCAAGGAGATCCTGCGCTACGGTCCCGCGGTGATCGAGGGCGCCAAGCGCAATGGTGTGCTGGGCAAGCTGATTCGCGAGCGGCTGGAGCCGTTCTACACCTCGGATGTGGTGCTCGGGATTCTGGGCGAGGTCAAGGGCTGAGTCCGGTATTCCCCGCGTCCAGTGGAACGCCTCAGCGTGCCATGTGATCGCTGTTTCGGACGTCTTCGACTGTGCGGCCGATCATTTCGCGCAGCGTGGCGGTGATGCGCTGGCGATCGGTCGGCTTCACGATCACGGTGCGACTACCGAAACTGACATAGCGGCCGTCGTTTTCGAAATCGGTGATCTGGAAGTCCTTGCGGCCCTTGGTATGCCGATTGTCCACACTGCCGAGTGGGTACACCCCGACGTGCACGGTGGCGGTCGTCGGCCGACGGAAGAACTTGTCGAACTCCTCGCGCACCGTGGGACGCCACGCGTCACGCACCACCGGCGGCGGCTTCTCCAACTCCTCGATCGGGACCTGCATCGGTTTACCTTGTCCCACAGGGCATTCCGGCAATACATCGACCACCGCGGGGACCAGATCATCGGCCGATAGGAACAGCAGGTCGACCGCCCCGCCGTGCTCGTGATCGAGACCGGGCTCCTGGATCGCCAGCGCGCCGTGCTGGAAATGCACGCCACCGTGCGCGCGGATCTTCCGCTCGTTGCGCGGACCGTGGAATCCGGCCACCTCCACCCGCGCCTCCGGTGCCAGCAGTACCTCGACGGCCCGCACCAGATCCTCGTCCAGTTGCGGCACCACCACCTCGGCCGCGGCCCGGCGCAGCCGGTCCGAATCTTCCTGGAAGACCTCGGTGGAGCGATGTCGCAGCGGATACGGGAGCACATCCCGTCCGGTCGACTCCCAGAGCACTCGGAATTCGAGCGCGGTGAAACGCCACCGCCGCGCGGTTGTCATGCGGTCTTCCTATCTCACTCGCCGATGACCGGCGGGACCGTCTTCGGCGCATTGTCGAGCCCGATGAGCTCTTCGCCGTTCAGCTGGTTGATCAAGTAATCGGGGATGCCCTTGGTGGACTCGTTCTCGTCCTTGCCGCCGCGGCTGCCGGGTGAGCCCATGCCGGACATCCCGCTGCGGCCCGTGGTCGCGGCGGTGGTTGTGGCCGCCGCGGCGGCGGCAGCGGTGCCGGTGGGTGTGCCGGTGACGGTTCGGCCCGGGGACTGGTTGGTCGCACCGGGTGTACCGCCCGAGCTGCCCGAACCCGGCGAACCCGTGCTGGTCGGCGTTGTCGTCGACGACGGGGTGGTCGCGCTGGTGTCCGGCGTTGTCGGCTCGGTGCCGGTGGTCGTCGAGGGTGTCGTCGAATCATCCGTCGACTGAGTATTCGACGGATCGGTGGACGGAGTCTCCTCGGTGCTCTTCGGCTCCTGCTTTTCCGTCGGCTGGCTGCCGCCCGGCGTGACACCGGGGCTGCCGCCGCCAGGACTGATCCCCGGCCCCCCGGTGGGAGTTTCGCCCGGCTTCGACGTGGGGTTATCGGGTTTGGGGATGACCGGGACGTTGGTGTCGGTCTCCTCGATGACCGGCGCGTAAACGGTGCGCAACACACGGACCGCCTCGGCATGTGCGGTGCTCTCGGCCTCGTCGTTATCGCGCCAGCCGCGGCCCGCGACCCAGTGCCGGGCATTCTCGACATTCGAGCGGAGGTCGGGAGCGTGCGGCACCAACGCCTTGGTCGGTTCCAAACCGGTCGCAAGTTCGGCGACCTTGCTGCCGGTCAGTTTGGCGGCATTGGCGAGCTGCACCGCCTGGGTGCTGTAATCCCCGACGGCCTTGGCGACGGCATCGCGCGACGCACCCTTCCAGATGCTTTCATCGGTCGCGCGTTTCATCGCGTCGTTGAAGGTGTTCAACGAGGTCTCGGCGCGTTTGCCGATCTCATTCCATGCGGTCGCGAGGTTGCCGACGGCGGTGATGTCGATCTTGTCGACCTTCTCGCGCAGCTGTGCGGTCGTCGGCGTATCGAAGTCGTCGCGGCCCTTCACCGAACGCGGTCGGTAGTCGCCGTGGAAGCCGATGCCGTTGGCGGTGCTGCGGACACCATCGCGCTGCTGGTTGTATTTGTTCTGCACGGCGGCCGGATCGACACCCGGCTGACGTTCCTCACCCGCGATCCAGTCGGTGAGACTTCCGAGCATCGCGGAGCCGAGATCGCCTGCGCTCCAGTCGAACATGCCGAATCCCATGGGTCAACCACCCATCGATTGCAGCATCAACTTCACTCGGTCCGCCATCCCCACCCTCTCGACCGTCCGGAGGTCCTTACCATATCAAACGGTATCCCAGACTGCCGCGCGTCGAATCGTCCCACCGCTGGGCGCTAGGTGAGCAAACGGCCCGGTGTCGATGTTCGAAGTCGTGTGCGCTGATGTTCGAAGTCGGCGGCAATCGGGCCGGGTCTGGTACATGCCCGGCCTGCTGCGAATGGCATGGGAACGCGGGGGAGCATCTCCGCGATCGCTGGTTCGGGGAGGTCGGGCAACTCGCACCTCGTCGTCCATCGCGGACCGGCGAAGTTCGAAACGACGACTTTGGTCCCTGGTCGGCTCCGGTAGCCGATAGTAAGCTGAGGGAGGTCCTTTCCCAGCACTGCGAAAAGGACTCCGCTTCGGTCGAGGCATAGGTGCCGGAGCTGCCAGGTCGGCGTATCCGCGACAGGGCCTGGCGCCGGATCAATTCGTGACAGGATCTGGTCCGGCAATCTCTCAGCGTGGCCACAGTTCGCCACGCATCGCAACCATGACAATTCGGTCGGGGTCGAAAACGAGGCGCGTCACGGGCCGCATCCGAGGGTCGGCGAATCGCTCGGCAGCAGTGGACACATCCTGCCGGACAACACATCGCACCGACACACTCATCCGCAGCTCGGCGGCAATCAGCCCAACCGCAATCAGCGAATACGGGCTGGCTCACTCGACGCGCGTCGACCGAGCTACGTCGATTGAGGTAGAGAACATGTCCCACACAATGATCAAGATCGTAGCCGCAACCGCCATTGCCTTGCCCCTGGGCGCTATCGCAGCCCCGGCGGCTTCGGCCAGTCCGGTTCCGGCGGCGTCTGCAGTTTCGACATCGACTGCGGTCACGCCGGCCGGGGGATCGGTGGCCATATGCTTCCCCCTCGGCAGTGTGGTCTGGTGCATCTGACACCACCGGCTGAGAAAACCCGCCGGTAGGTCGGAGCTAACGGCACTTCGGGATCCCCACGCCCTGGCTACTTGCGCTGGGGATGCCGCCGGACTCACCAGACACGACATATCGAACGAACCCCGCAACGATGCCGTGCCGAACAGCGGCGCTCCACGACTTCGAACATCGACACCCTTGCTCGGCGTGCTCACGCAGTGATGCCCTGAGCCACAACACAAATCGGCCCCGGACGGCCCATACCGCCCGGGGCCCGATGTCAGCCGACTACCCGCGCAGTACCGCGCCGACCGCGTCCGCGGCCGCCGCGACCGCCGAGTCACGGGCGGTGCTCGCCTCGTCCTCGGTCAGCGTCCGATCGGTCGCACGGAACCGCAGCGCATAAGTGAGCGACTTGCGTCCCTCGCCTGCCTGCGCACCCTCGTACACATCGAACAGCGCGATATCTTCGAGCAGTGCACCGCCGCCGGTGCGCAGCGCCGACTCCACCGATGCGGCCGCCACGGTCTCGGGCACACTCACCGACACGTCCTGCAATACCGCCGGGAACGGCGAAACCACCGGAACCGGCCGAGATTCGCGCAACGGCAGCGCATCGAGATCGAGTTCGACAGCGCAGGTGCGCGGCGGCAGACCGGCCCGCTCCAGCACCGCGGGATGCAATTCCCCCGCGTGCCCGATGACCGCGCCATCGACCACCAGCTCGGCGCAGCGCCCCGGATGCCACGGCAGGTAGGCCGCGGACCGGCGCTCGATCGTCACGCCCGCCGCGTCGGCGACGGCATCGGCCAACGCGAACGCATCCGCGGCTTCCGCCGTACGCCCGGCACCCCATGGACCACGCGGTTCCCGCCGCCCGGTGAGCACGGCACCGACGTGCACCGGCTGCGCGGGCAGCGAATCGAGCAACTCCTCGATCTGCGCATCGGTCGGTCGGCGATCCACCGGCAGTGCGTCGATGGCGCGCACGTTCGGACCGGGCAGCACCACCTGCGCGATCCCGAATACCGCGAGATCGCGCGCACCACGAGAGATATTGCGCGCGGCCACTTCGAACAGCCCGGGCAGCAGCGTGGTCGCCAATTCCGGACGCTCGGCGTCAAGCGGGTTCAGCACCCTGGTGGTGTTGCGCCGCGCGTCATCGGCATCCAGCCCCCAGGTGTCGAACACCCCGTTCGGCAGGAACACCGGCGGCGGCACCTCGACACATCCGGCGAAGGCCAGCGCCCGGCTCACCGCGCGACGGCGGCGCTGCGTGGCGGTCAGGCCACGTCCGGCCGGCGCGGTCGGAATGATGGACGGGATCTGCTCGAGCCCCTCCAGCCGCAGCACTTCTTCGACGAGGTCCGCGGGCTGGGCCAGATCCGGTCGCCAGCTCGGCGGGGTGACCACCAGCTGTCCGTGACCGGTGACCTCGTCGACGCCGACCTCGACCGTGCAACCGATCTGCGCGAGACGACGCGCCGAGGTACCGGTCGGGTAGATCACGCCGGCCACCCGATCGGCGAGATCGATATCGATTCGGATCGGCGGCGCGGCCTGTACCAGCACCCGAATGTCGGTCAGCGCGGATTCCACAGTGCCACCGGCGATTTCGGCAAGTAGCGTGGCGGCACGATCGAGCGCGACGACATTGATCTCGGGATCGACGACCCGCTCATAGCGCTTACCGGCTTCGGAGACCAGCTTGTGTCTGCGCGCGGTGCGATAGACCAGCAGCGGGTTCCAGGTGGCGGCCTCGAGCACGATATCGGTCGACTCCGCGCCGACTTCCGTTGTCGCGCCACCCATTACACCCGCGAGCGAGATGACGCCGGAATCATCGGCGATCACCACATCCTCGGCGTCGAGGGTCCGCTCGACCTCGTCGAGGGTGCGCAGCGTCTCGCCCTTATTGGCAGTGCGCACGACGAGACCGCCGTTGACCTTGGCCGCGTCGAAGGCGTGTAGCGGCTGGCCGAGCTCGAGCATCACATAGTTGGTGACGTCGACCGCGGGCGAGATCGGGCGCACGCCCGAAAGCAGCAGCCGGCGCTGCAACCACCAGGGGCTCACCGCATTCGGGTCGATACCGGTGACCCGGCGGACCGCGAAACGGGTGCACTTGGACTCGGGGACGAGCCGGACCGACCACGCGTCCGGCTCTTCGTTGGGCCGAGTCCGCACCGCCGGATCGGCGTATTCGAGATCGAATCCGCACGCCAGCTCGCGGGCCAGACCGCGGGCCGAGAAGCAGTAGCCGCGGTCCGGGGTGATATTCAGCTCGATGACCGTATCGTCGAGTCCGAGCAGCTCATTGGCGTCGGTGCCGGGTTCGGCGGTGCCCGGCTCGAGCACCAGGATGCCCGAATGATCCTTACCGATACCGAGTTCGGCGACCGAGCAGATCATGCCGTTGGAGATATGCCCGTAGGTCTTGCGCGAGGCGATCTGGAACCCACCGGGCAGCACGCCACCCGGCAGCACCACGACCACCAGATCGCCGACGGCGAAGTTCGTTGCGCCGCAGACGATTTCCTGCAACTCCGCAGTGTCTGATCCCCCGTCGCTTCGCTCGCCCCGACCGACATCGACCTTGCAGAATCTGATCGGCTTCTTGAACTCGGTCAGCTCGGTAATCTCGGCGACCCGCCCGACCACCAGCGGCTTGTCGATATCACCGGCCACCCGCTCGAGCTTGTCGACCTCTTCGACCTCCAAACCGACACGGACGAACCCGGCGTCGAGCTCCTCCGGCGTCACCGACCACTCGGGGGTGGTCCGGCGGATGATGTCCGTCAACCAGGACTGCGCTACTCGCACTTGACGTTTCGCTCTCTCGATCGAAGGTTCGTTGGAATCGACAAGCTCAGGACCGGATTCCGAAGGGCAGCGTGAAGCGCACGTCACCCTCCACGATGTCCCGCATGTCCGGGATGCCGTTGCGGAACTGCAGCGTCCGCTCCAACCCCATGCCGAACGCGAACCCGCTGTACGCCTCGGGATCGATCCCGCTGGCGATCAGCACCTTCGGGTTCACCATGCCGCAACCGCCCCATTCGACCCAGCCCGCGCCGCCCTTCTTGTCCGGGAACCACACGTCGACCTCGGCCGATGGCTCGGTGAACGGAAAGTAGTTGGGGCGCATGCGAGTCCGCGTATCCGGCCCGAACAGCGCGCGCGCGAACGCGTCCAGCGTGCCGCGCAGATGTGCCATGGTGAGGCCCTTGTCCACCGCCAGCCCCTCCACCTGGGAGAAGACCGGGGTATGGGTGGCGTCGAGCTCATCGGTGCGGAATGTGCGCCCGGGGCACACCACATAGATGGGCAGGTCGCGCTCGAGCAGGGAGCGCACCTGGACCGGGGAGGTGTGCGTGCGCAGCACCTGCCGCGACCCCTCCGGCGCGATGTGGAAGGTGTCCTGCATCGTGCGGGCCGGATGGTCGGGCAGGAAGTTCAGCGCGTCGAAGTTGAAGTGTTCGGTCTCGACCTCGGGCCCCTCGGCGACCTCCCAGCCCATCGCGACGAAGACGTCGGCGATCTGCTCGGAGATGACCGTAATCGGATGCCGGGCACCGACCGCGGCCCGGCGCGCGGGTAGCGTCACATCGATCGTCTCGGCGACCAGCACGGCGGCATCGCGCTCGGCGAGCAGCACCGCGCGCCGGGCCTCGAAGGCCTCCGACACCCGGGCCCGCGCGACATTCACCCGCTTGCCCGCATCCGCCTTCTCCGACTTCGGCAGGCTGCCCAGCGCGCGCTGCGCCAAGGCAAGCGCCGCCTTACCGCCGAGATGCTCGGTCTTCGCGACCGCGAGCGCATCCAGATCGGCGGCCGCCGCAAACGCCTTCTCGGCCTCCGCCGCGGCAGCGGCCAATGCCTCCTCGGTCAGCGCTGCGTTCTCGACTCCATCGTTGTCGTCGGCCACGATCGTTCGTTTCTCCCCTGGGGATCGGTTCGCGGGTCCGCGTAGTTGCCTACCCACATTGCTGCTGGTCGAATCGTATTCGATGCACGCGGTGCGATTCACGCGGATTACCGCTGTGTCGCTTGCCGGGCGTGTGCTAGCGCGCCGTCGTGCGGTTACGCGCAGGCCACAGCGACTCCGTCAGAACCAGAACGGCCCGAGCCAGCGCTGGGCGGACGGAACGAACAGCAGGCCGACCACGACACCCGCGACCGCACCGATCGCGACCCCGTAGACCCTGTCAGCGGACGAGAAGAGCAACCCGAATGCCGCCAGGAGCAGGGGCAATTGGATGATGATCGCGATCGCCCGCCACAGTCCCCACTTCCAGCCGACAAAGAGCGCGGCACCGGCGACGAAGACCACGAGACCGAGCAGCGCGAACCAGACGATCGGAATATCGATGCTCGAATCGCGGCCGACCGCAATCGCCGCCATGGCCACCAACCCAGCGCCTTCCACCGCGACCAGTCCGCCCGCCACCCGCAACGCCACGGGCACGCGCCCACGCACCACCTCACCGTCGGGGCCAGTCACGCAGCGATTCTAACCACAGCACTCGCTATCACCGCAGGTCACTGGATTCGCAACACGTCCGACGTCGGGCACACCACTCGTACTCGATCGGCTACAACGATCGCAACCTGGCAGCAGCGTGTATACCGCGATGACGGAAGAGCCATCCGAGACCGAGACGCGGGGAGGGACGCACCGCCGATCAGTCACGGCGGGAGACCGGCCGCGCACGCACCGGCGCGGAAAGTGCATCCGCACGCGGCCAGCGAACCTGAGGCGGGCCGGTCGCGAGCGGCGATGATCGCGATGGGCAGCGGCACGTCCGCATGCCTATGACCGGCCACACGGGAAGTGCTCGTCCGAGCCGATCAATTCGAGGTGGGGCGGTTGCCCTGCGCTGAGGTGATCAGACCGGGCAGCAGCCGTGATATCGGCGCACCAACCATCACGACGCGTGACCAGCGCGCGGAAACGCGCTCGCCCCCGACCATCGGCCCGAGGCGAGCGCGCAGTTGCCGATCAGTGCGCGGCGTCGATCCGGCTGGGCAGCAGCCGGGTAACCACCGCGCCTACCGCGACGATCGCCGCGCCGACCCACACAGCGGGAACCAGACCGTCGACGAAGCTCTGCGGGTCCGTGTAGGAGCCGTGTGAGGCGAAGACCGAAGCCAGTATCGCGACACCCATCGCGACACCCACCTCACGGATGGTGCTGTTGGTGCCCGAGGCCATTGCCCGATCCTCTGGACTCGCACTGGCCATCACGACTGTGGAGCCGGGTGCGAACGTCAGGCCCATGCCGATACCGCCGAGCAGGAACGGCCCGACGAAGGCACCGTAGCTCGCATCGACCGATGTGATCGCCGCCATCCACCCCAGCGCCACCGCCAGCAGCGCCTGACCAGTCGTCAGCAGCGTCCGTGCACCGACCCGGTCGACGATCAGACCGGCGAGCGGAGCGACCACCATCGGCGCCATCGTCCACGGCATGGTGCGGATACCGGACTGCAGTGGGCCGTAGCCCTGGACGACCTGAAAGTACTGCGCCAGCAGGAAGATCGAGCCGAAGACGCCGACCGAGAAGGTGAAGCCGGTCGTATTGCTCACCCGGAAGGCGCGGGAGCGGAACAGCCGCAGCGGCAGCATCGGATCAGCCGTACGCAACTCCCAGGCGATCAGCGAACCGAGCAGTACCGCTCCGCCGAGCAGCGCGGACAGCACCCCGGTCGAGGTCCAGCCGTCGTCGGCGCCATGGATCACGCCCCACACCACCGCGAGTACACCACCCGCGGACAGCGCCAGCCCGAGCGGATCCAGCCGCTTGGCCCGCCCGTGTGATTCGGTCAGCGTCCGGGCCGCGAACGGCAGCACCAGCAGACCGATCGGCACGTTGATCCAGAAGATCCACTGCCAGCTCAGCCCCTCGACGACCGCACCGCCGATCAGCGGGCCGAGCGCGACGCCGAGTCCGGAGATTCCGCCCCAGATGCCGATGGCGGCGCTGCGCATCTTCTCCGGGACCGCGGACGACAGCAGGGTCAGCGACAGCGGCATCACCGCGGCCGCGCCGAATCCTTGCACCGCTCTGGCGGCGATCAGCATCCACGGTTCGGCGGCCAGTGCGCAGGCGGCCGAGGCCAGGGTGAACAGCGCGATACCGGACAGGAAGATCCGGCGGCGGCCGAGCCGGTCGCCGATGGAGGTGGCGGTGAGCAGCAGCGATGCGAACGACAGCGTGTAGGCGTTGACGAACCACTGCAGGTCGGCCAGCGACGCGCCGAGTTCGGTGCGAATCACTGGCAAAGCGTTGGTCACCACCAAGTTGTCCAGCGTGACCATGAACATCGGGAGGCCGACGGCGGCGAGTACGGCGGCGAATCGGCGTCCACCCATCCGCTGTTCGACCAGGACCGACGGAGCGGCGGTTTCGAGTATCTCGGACATATCCAGCCTTTGTTGTAATCGACTGATAACTAACTGCCCGAAGAGTATGCATCGACTGATAACATGTCAATGGCAAGCGACCAGCCGATGAAGTGGAGCACGATGGCGAGTTCACCCCGAACCCGAATGACCGCCACCGAACGCAGCGAGGAGGTGCTGTGCGCGGCCGTCGCCGCCTTCGCCGAATCCGGTTACGCCGCAACGAAAACCGATGAGATCGCGCGCCGCGCCGGCGTATCCCAGCCGTACGTGATCCGCCTCTTCGGCACCAAGCAACAGCTGTTCCTCGACGCCACCCATCAAGTCTGCGACCGCATCGAGGACATCTTCCGCGCGGCCGCCGCCGAAGGCATCACACCCGACTCGACGCCGGACGAAAAGATGCGCGCACTGGGTGCGGGCTACCAAAAGTTCCTCAACGAACGCGAACTACTCCTGGTGCTGCTGCACTCCTTCGCCGCGTCCTCCGATCCGGCCATCGGCCCGGACGTCCGCAAGCGCTTCGGCGGCATCTATCGCGTGGTCCAAGAGCTCACCGGCGCATCGCCCGAAGAGATGCGCCGCTTCCTCGGCAGCGGCATGCTGCTCACCGTCATGACCGCCATGGGCGTGGCCGGCCCCGATGCGATCCAGGCCCCCTGGGCCCAAGACCTCCTCGAAAACCTCCGCACCCACGGCGACTGACCCGACCCGCCGGGCGTCTCCAGCGCTGGCGCATATCCGGTGCCCTCCGCACAGCGGGTGCACCTTCTGCGCGGCGCTCAGTAGAGTGCGCGACCCCGACTTGGTCCGGATCTACTTCGCAAAGCGAACACGAGAGTTCGCATAAAGGCAGATCGACGCCGCGGTAGCCAGGTTCAAGCTTTCGGCGCGGCCGCGGATCGGAATCCGTATGCGATGGTCCGCGCGGTCCGCAACGGCCGGATCCAACCCGTGTGCCTCGTTGCCGAACAGCCAGGCAACGGGTCCGGCGAACAAGCCGTCGGCATCATCGAGGTCGACCTCGCCGTCAGCAGCAGTGGCCAGGATCGTAATACCCACAGCCGCAATGGCATCCAGAGTTTCGGCGACATCCCGACTTCGTGCGATCGGCACATGGAACAGACTGCCCGCACTCGCTCGCACACACTTTCCGTTGTGCGGATCGACGGTCTCCCCCGCCAGCACCACCCCATCGACGCCAACAGCGTCCGCAACCCGAATCAGCGTGCCCGCATTACCGGGTTCGGCGATCTCGACCGGCACGGCCAGCATCCGCGGCCCCGCCCCGAGCACCTCGTCGAGCGGCACATCGATCAACTCACACACCGCGACAAGTCCAGGGGCGGTGACGGTTTCACCGAGGTGCTGCGCGGCCCGGTCGCTCACCAGCGTGGCCCGCACCCCCATGCCGACGGCCGAGGCGACCAACTCGTGCTCGCGCACCGCGGCACCGGTCGAATAGAACAGCTCCCGCACCCGCCCCGTATCCAGCGCCGCCGCAACCGAATTCGCCCCCTCGGCGAGGAACAGTCCGTTCTTGCGGCGGGCTACGGAACGATGAAGCTTGACAGCGGAAACGACCCGCGGATTGCGCTCGGAGAGCGGATCCACGGGTCGTTCCGAAAGATTGGTCAACTACCGGACTCAGGCGGCCGGGGCGTTGACGTCCTGCGGCAGGGCGGCCTTCGCGACGGCGACCAGACCGGCGAACGCCTCGGCGTCGGAAACCGCGAGCTCGGCGAGGATCTTGCGGTCCACCTCGACACCGGCGGCCTTCAGGCCCTGGATGAAGCGGTTGTAGGTGATGTCGTTGAGGCGCGCCGCGGCGTTGATGCGGGCGATCCACAGCTTGCGGAAGTCACCCTTGCGCGCCCGGCGGTCGCGGTAGGCGTAGGTGAGCGAGTGCAGCTGCTGTTCCTTGGCCTTGCGGTACAGCCGCGAGCGCTGGCCGCGGTAGCCCTTGGAGGCCTCGAGAACGGAACGGCGCTTCTTCTGAGCGTTGACGGCCCTCTTGACGCGTGCCATGGGTCAGTCCTTTGTCGATCTAGGGGGCGCATGCGTGGCGCCCGGATGTTTGTCGGTGGTCGGCGTCCGGAATCCCGGTCGCGCGGGGCTGGCCTTTTCGAGCGACCCAATCAGTGGTCGCCGGCGGTCTCAGAGACCGAGGAGGCGCTTGACGCGAGGGACGTCTACGGACGCGACGGCCTCCGTGCCGTCTAGACGACGAGTCCGGCGAGTGGACTTGTGCTCGAGCAGGTGGCGACGGTTCGCCTGCTGACGCAGCAGCTTGCCACGGCCCGAAACCTTGAATCGCTTCGAGGCGCCGCTGTGGCTCTTCATCTTCGGCATGGATTCCTCTATCTGTCTCGTACCGGTGGTCCTCGCGGACCACCGGTTTCTGATCGGTATTACTGCGGGTCGGCCGGCGCAGCCTGCTCGGCGGCCGGTGCTGGCGCGGCCGGTGCGGGAGCGGTCGGTGCTGGCGCGGCCGGTGCGGGAGCGGCAGGCGCTTCGGTGGCGGTGGGACGCGGTGCCCGCGACTCCTCCTGCGCCTTCACCCGCGTCTTCGCACCCTTATGCGGCGCGAGGACCATGGTCATATTGCGACCGTCCTGCTTGGCGGAGGTCTCGACGAAACCCAACTCGGCGACGTCGGAGGCCAGACGCTGCAGCAGCCGGAAGCCCAACTCGGGGCGCGACTGCTCACGACCGCGGAACATGATCGTCACCTTGACCTTCGAGCCGGCCTCGAGGAAGCGGACAACGTTGCGCTTCTTGGTCTCGTAGTCGTGGTCGTCGATCTTGGGACGGAGCTTCTGCTCCTTGATCACGGTCTGCACCTGGTTCTTGCGAGACTCGCGCGCCTTCTGCGCCGTCTCGTACTTGAACTTGCCGTAGTCCATGATCTTGCAGACCGGTGGACGGGCATCCGGCGCGACCTCGACCAAGTCGAGATCCGCCTCGAGGGCGACGCGTAATGCATCTTCAACACGCACGATCCCAACCTGTTCACCACCCGGTCCGATGAGCCGGACCTCGGGAACTCGGATGCGATCGTTGATGCGGGTCTCAGTGCTGATGGGGCCTCCTAGGTCAAGCGGTGTCGTCTGACGACCGCACGCAATAACGGCAACCCCTTTTCAACACAAAGACCCCGGTGCAGTATTCCGCAACGGGGCCCGAGTCGACCGGCCTTCGCGCACGAGCGAACTCGCGGCGACCTTGTCCGCGATCCCCTGAGAGATCCCCGCACAAGAAACCCGCCCCGGAAGGGCGGATGACCGGACCGTTTAACCAGTACGATTGCTCGTCGGCAACGGTGGGAGTCGGGCTCCACTTATCAGCCCCGAGCAAGCCCGGGGCGGTCGTCAGCGGAAAGTCTAACATTCCCACTCGCTATCGCCGAATCGCCCCGCCCCGGCGACCGCGCCCGCCCACTACGATGCCATCCTCGTTGACATGAGTGAGTCCGACGCGACCGACGTCCGCGAGCTGGCCGATATCCCCGCGGTCGAGGTGATCAGCCGCGCCGCGATGATGCTGATGAGCGCGGCGGCCGAGAAGCTCGGACTCGCCGACGAGGATCCGGACAACAGCCCGCGTCGCGATCTGGATGAGGCCCGTCGCCTGATCACCGCGCTCGCGGGTCTGATCACGTCGTCCATCGAGTACTTCGGCCCGCATGCCGGTCCGTACCGCGACGGTCTGCAGTCGCTGCAGCGCGCGTTCCGCGAATCGTCGGCCCATCCGGATGAGCCGGGCAAGGGTCCGGGCGAGAAGTACACCGGTCCGGTCTACTGAATCTTCACAAATTTTGCCCACCGGGAAATATTGCCCGGTGGGCATTTTTCTGCTTAAACTAGTGGTATGCCGGACGAACAGCTGGGCCTGCGGGAGCGCAAGAAGCTCGACACGCGCAAAGCATTGAGCGATGCCGCGCTGGAGCTGGCGTTCGAGCGCGGCCTCGCGAACGTCACCAGGGACGACATCGCCGCCCGCGCGGGCGTATCCGTGCGCACCTTCAACAACTACTTCACCGGTAAGCACGAGGCACTGGTCTACCGGCAGATCGAGCGGGTCAAGCGCAGCCTCGCGATACTGCGCGACCGACCCGCCGACGAACCGTTGTGGACCTCGATCCGCATGGCCGTCGTCGAACCGCTGGAGGCCGACGGCGCCGGACTCGCACCGCCGCGGCCGGAACAACTCGCGATGATCCGTGACCTGCTGGACGCGCCGGAGACGCGAATCGCGTTGTCCAGGGGCATATTCGACGACTGGGCCGAAGTGATCGCCGAACGCACCGGCACCGATCCGGTGCACGACCTGTACCCACGCCTGGTCGCCGGGGTGCTCGGCGCCATCTATCAGTCCACGACCGAAACCTATACCCACGCGGATCCGCCGGTGCTGATCACCACACTCCTGCGGCAGGCCATAGATGGCGTGGCCGCCGGACTCCCGGCACCCGCGACCGACTGACACTCCACAAATCACACAATGAAATAAAGGGGTCTATTCGTCATGCCCGAAAACTCTGTCGACATCATCATTTCCGGCGCCGGGCCGAACGGTCTCATGCTCGCCTGCGAACTCGCGCTGGCCGGGGTGCATCCGATCGTGCTCGAGAAACTCAGCGAACCCAGTGCCGAGCCGAAGGCGAACGGCCTTGTCGGCCAGGTGATTCGGTTCCTCGATATGCGAGGTCTGTATCACGAATTCGGCGGCGCGCCCGGCGCGCCGCAAGCCGTGCCCGGCTATGCGTTCAGCGGCATCCCGATGTCCTTCGCGCAACTGCGGGACAATCCGATGTACATACTGATGCTCCCCCAGCCGAAGTTGGTGCGCCTGTTGGAGAAGCGGGCGGTCGAGCTGGGGGTGGAGATCCGGTGGGGGCATGAGCTGACCGAGCTGGTGCAGCGCGATGGCGGCGTCACGGTGTCGGTAACCGGTCCCGACGGCGACTACGACATCGACACGACCTTCCTGATCGGGGCGGACGGCGGCAAGAGCGTGGTTCGCAAGCGCGCTGGAATCGACTTTCCCGGAAGCACATTCGAGGACAAGATCACCCGGATTGCGCACGTGAGCCTGCCGGAGGAGCTGCGCACCGCGGACGGTGGCGTCGAGATTCCCGGCGTCGGCCGACTTCCGTTCGGGCACAATCGCTTCGAACGCGGGGTCTTCGTCTTCGCCGAACTCGAACCCGGCCGACCGATTATCGCCACCACCGAATTCGACACCGAACCCGCGTCGGCGGATGTGGCGATGACGGTGGCGGAATTGCGCGACAGCGTGCGGCGGGTGCTCGGCGTGGACGTACCGATCCAACCACCACATGGTCCGGGCCCACATGCGCTGCGCCGGACCATCGGCCAGAACACCCGGCAGGCCGAACGCTATCGTGACGGCGCCGTATTCCTCGTCGGCGATGCCGCACACGTGCACTCCGCGATGGGCGGTCCCGGCCTCAATCTGGGCATACAGGACGTGGCCAATCTCGGCTGGAAACTCGCCGCGCACGTGAACGGTTGGGGGCCAACGGGATTGCTCGACACATACCAGTCCGAGCGCTACCCGGTCGGCGAGCGCGTCATGATGCACTCGCTGTCCCAACTCGCCCTGATGTCCCCCGGCCCGGAGATCACCGCCCTGCGCAAACTCTTCACCGAACTACTCGAAACCCCGGCCAACGCCGCCCATATCGCCCACCTGCTCGCCGGCTCCGATCTCCACTACGACCTCGGCGACCCACACCCCCTGGCCGGACGCCTGGTCCCTGAACTCACCGTCGAAACCGAAGGCCGACAGGCGCGCGTCACCGAGCTGCTCCACCAGGCCCGGCCGGTGCTACTCGTACTCGCCGACGACAACGGCTTCGCCGACATCGCCGAGCCCTGGCGCGACCGGATCGACACGGTGATCGCGACCAGTCCCGAAGCCCCCGCCGACGCGCTCCTGATCCGGCCGGACGGGTATGTGGCCTGGGCGGGCGAGTCCGGTGACGATGCGGACCGACTGCGGGATGCACTGTCGCGTTGGTTCGGTGCGGCTCCGAACTCCTGACAGCCGCCCGCGACACGAGCAGTTGCTATCACGGAACAATGTCGCCGGGCAGATTTTAGTTCACAGTATGAACAACGAAATGCTTTGTGCGCGTGGATATCTGGATGACCGGACAGAATGCTGGGGATTTGCGGTTTCCGGGGTTCGGCATGCGATGCTCACGGAATGGCACGGATACTTCTGATTCCCGGATTCTGGCTCGGCGCGTGGGCATGGGACGACGTCGCGGATGATCTGCGCGGCCGGGGTGACGATGTGCTGGCACTGACGCTGCCCGGACTCGATCCGGCCGATGACGACCGGCTGGACGCGACCCTCGAGATGCAGGCGCAGGCCATTCTCGACGCCATCGCGCCGGACGAAGCGGTGGTGGTCGTCGCACACTCCGGCGGTGCGGCGGCCGCCTATCTTGCCACCGATATCGCCCCGGAGCGCTTCAGCCGGGGCGTTTATGTCGACGCCGCGCCGCTACCGAATGGCTTCATCCTCAATTCCGCACTCGACGCGACCGTTCGCGAACTCGCGCTGCCGGATTGGGACCAGTTGGAGGCCGACGGCAATAGCCTCACCGGACTGGACGAGGTGTCCCTCGCCCGGTTCCGCGAGCGTGCCGTTTCCGAACCCGCCGGAGTCGCCGCCGCTCCCCTGCGGCTGAGTGATTCCCCCGCGCGCCTGACCATCCCGACGACGGTGATCTGCAACAGCATTACCGCGGACCTGGTCAAACAACTCCGCGACGCGGGACAGGAACCGCTGTTCGCCGAGTTGGCCGAGATCGACGCCGAATACATCGATCTGCCCACCGGGCATTGGCCGATGTGGTCCAGGTACAAGGAGCTCGCCGAGCTGATCCACACCATCGCGAACCGCTGACACTTGTCCCGGCGTCACACCCGCTATAGCGGATAATCCGCCATAGCGGGTGTGTACGACCGGGGCGAGATCAGCGCAGGGCGGCGGCTTTTCGGGAAGCGCGCTTTGCCGCGGCGGGGTCGGGTGCGGCGATCTTGGTTGCTGTCGCCTTTGCGGCGGAGGAGTTGTTCGCCGCTGCTTTGGTGGCGACCTTCTTCGCGGGTGCCTTCTTCGCCGCCTTTTTGGCGGGAGCCTTCGGCTTGGTCGCCGCGGGTAGCGCCAGTACTTCCTTCAGGAACTGACCGGTGTAGCTCTCGCCAACGGTCGCAACATCTTCCGGAGCTCCCTCGGCTACCACCGTGCCACCGCCCGAGCCGCCCTCCGGGCCCATGTCAACCACCCAGTCGGAGGTCTTGATCACGTCCAGGTTGTGCTCGATGACGATGACCGTATTGCCCTTGTCGACCAACCCGTTGATCACCAGCAGCAACTTGCGGATGTCCTCGAAGTGCAGGCCGGTGGTCGGCTCGTCCAGGATGTAGACGGTTCGGCCGGTGGAACGCTTCTGCAGTTCGGCCGCCAGCTTCACGCGTTGCGCCTCACCGCCGGACAGTGTCGGCGCGCTCTGTCCGAGCCGCACATACCCGAGCCCGACGTCCACCAGTGTCTTCAGGTAGCGGTGGATCGAGGTGACCGGTTCGAAGAACTCGGCGGCCTCCTCGATCGACATATCCAGCACCTCGGCGATCGTCTTGCCCTTGTAGTGCACCTCGAGGGTCTCCCGGTTGTACCGGGCCCCGTGGCACACCTCGCACGGCACGTACACATCCGGCAGGAAGTTCATCTCGATCTTCAAGGTGCCGTCGCCGGAGCAGGCTTCGCAGCGACCGCCCTTGACGTTGAACGAGAATCGGCCCGGCTGATAGCCGCGCACCTTCGCCTCGGTGGTCGCCGCGAACAGCGTGCGGATCTTGTCGAACACGCCGGTATAGGTGGCCGGGTTCGAGCGTGGGGTGCGGCCGATCGGCGACTGATCCACCTGCACCAGCTTGTCCAGGTGATCGAGCCCGTTGATCCGCATATGCCGCCCCGGCACCTGCCGCGCACCGTTCAGCTTGTTCGCCAGCACGGTCGCGAGAATGTCGTTGACCAACGTGGACTTACCCGAACCCGAAACACCGGTGACCGCGGTGAGCACGCCGAGTGGGAAACTCACGTCGATATTGCGCAGGTTGTGCTCGTTCGCACCGACCACGGTGAGCTGACGCTTCTTGCTGATCGGTCGCCGCACCATCGGCACCTCGATCCGCTCGCGGCCCGAAAGATAGGCGCCGGTCAGCGAATTCGCATCGGTCAGCAGTTCCTGGTACGGACCGCTGTGCACCACCCGACCACCGTGCTCACCCGCCAGCGGACCGATATCGACCACCCAGTCCGAGGCCCGAATGGTGTCCTCGTCATGTTCGACCACGATCAGCGTATTGCCGAGATTGCGCAGCCGCGTGAGGGTTTCGATGAGCCGCCGGTTGTCCCGCTGATGCAGACCGATCGACGGTTCGTCGAGCACGTACAGCACCCCGACCAGTCCGGACCCGATCTGCGTCGCCAGCCGGATGCGCTGCGCCTCACCACCGGACAGGGTGGCCGCGGCCCGCGACAGGCTCAGATACTCCAGTCCGACATCCAACAGGAATCCGAGCCGCGCCTGCACTTCCTTCAGCACCTGCCCGGCAATGGCGGTCTCCCGCTCCCCCAGTGTCAAGGTATTCAGGAATGCCGAGCAATCACCGATCGACAATTCGCTCACATCGGCGATGGACTTCTTCTCACCGCCCGAGGCAATGGTGACGGCCAGAATTTCGGGACGCAGCCGAGCACCGCTGCAAACCGGGCACGGGACATCACGCATGTACCCGTCGTAGTGCTCCTTCATCTGCTCGGATTCGGTGTTCTCCATGCGCCGCTGCAGGAACGGCATCACGCCCTCGAAATCGGCGTAGTACGAACGCTTCCGGCCGTACCGGTTGGTGTAGGAGACGTGCACCTGATCCGAACTGCCCTCCAGCACCGCCTTGCGTGCCTTGGGCGGCAGGTCCTGCCACGGCGTATCCATGGAGAAGCCGATGGATTCGGCCAGACCCGACAGCAGCCGGGTGAAGTATTCGGCGGTCTGGCCCCGCGACCACGGCGCGATCGCACCGTCGGCCAGGCTCAGCTCCGGATCCGGCACCACCAGATCGGGATCGACCTCCTTGCGGATGCCGAGACCGGTGCAGTCCGGGCACGCACCGTAGGGCGAGTTGAACGAGAACGAACGCGGCTCGAGGTCCTCGATATCGAGGGGATGGCCGTTGGGGCAGGCCAGTCGTTCGGAGAAGCGGCGCTCGCGATCGTGGGCGTGCTCGTCGCGGTCGACGAAGTCCAGCACCACGATGCCGTCGGCCAACCGCAGCGCGGTCTCGATCGAATCGGTCAGGCGCTGTTTGGAACTCGGCTTCACCTGCAGCCGGTCCACCACGACCTCGACGTCGTGCTTCTCCTGCTTCTTCAGCTTCGGCGGATCGGTCAGCGGATACACCACGCCGTCGACCCGGACCCGGGAGTAGCCCTGGGTGTTCAACTGGTCGAACAGATCGACGAATTCGCCCTTGCGGGTACGCACCACCGGCGCGAGCACCTGGAACTTGATGCCCTCCGCCATGGCGAGCACCTGGTCCACGATCTGCTGCGGGCTCTGCTTGGCGATCAGCTCACCACAGACCGGGCAGTGCGGCGTACCGGCGCGCGCGTACAGCAGACGCAGGTAGTCGTAGACCTCGGTGATGGTGCCGACGGTCGAGCGAGGGTTGCGGTTGGTCGACTTCTGGTCGATCGAGACCGCGGGTGAGAGGCCCTCGATGAAGTCGACGTCGGGCTTGTCCATCTGACCGAGGAACTGGCGCGCATACGCCGACAGCGACTCCACATAGCGGCGCTGCCCCTCGGCGAAGATCGTGTCGAAGGCGAGGCTGGACTTGCCCGAACCGGACAGACCGGTGAACACGATGAGACTGTCGCGGGGCAGATCGAGGTCGATCCCCTTGAGATTGTGCTCCCGAGCTCCGCGCACAGTGAGGCGTTCCGCCACCAGGTGGTCCCTTCTCGATCGTGTCGGTCCAACAGACGTGATACCCCCAGCGCCATGCTAGGCCGACCCACCGACAAGTTTCCTCGCGCGCCGTGTCCACGGACCATCCGCCCAGGTCATTCCTCGGATCGACGCAACTTTCCAGACATTCCGCTCAGCTGCCAGCCCTCGCTGTCCACGGTGACCGTGAGCACATCCGAGCCGACCCGCAACCCGCTGACCCGCAGCGGCAGATACCGCTCCGGCACCGCGGGCGCGACCGAGGCCGACCCACTGCCCGGCTCCAGCCGCAACATACTCCGCGTGAACAGCAGCGGCGCCGCGGAGGCCCAGGCTTGCGGCGAGCACGAGGTCGGGTACGGCACCGGCGCGTCGAATTCCGCACGGTCGAAACCGCTGAACAGCTCCGGCAGCCGGTAACCGAATCGTCTCGACGCGTCGAGGACGCCATCGATGACGCGGGTGGCGTGCTCGGTGAACCCGTAACGCATCAACCCGGCGGCGCAGATGGCGTTGTCGTGCGGCCACACCGAGCCGTTGTGATAGCTGACCGGGTTGTACGCACCCATATTGCTCGCGAGCGTGCGGATCCCCCACCCGCTGAACATCTCCGGCGACAGCAGATGGTCCGCCACCCGCGCCGCCTTGTCGTCATCGACGATGCCGGTCCACAGACAGTGCCCGATATTCGAGGTCAACGCATCGATCGGCCGCTTGTACCGATCCAAACCGGTGGCGTACCAACCGCGCTCGGGCAACCAGAACGACTTGTTGAACGCGGCCTTCAACGCAGCCGCCTTGGCCCGGAACCGATCCGCGGTCTCGTGATCGTCCATGTCGAGCGCCAACGCGACCCGCGCCATATACGCCGCGTACACGTACCCCTGCACCTCGGCCAGCGCGATGGGCGCCTCGGGCAGTGTGCCGTCGGCGAAATTCACCCCGTCCCAGGAGTCCTTCCAGCCCTGATTCGCCAACCCGTGGTCGGCCGCGCGCTGATATTCGACGAACCCGTCGCCGTCCAGATCACCGAAATGCTCGATCCACTCCAGCGCCCGATCCGCATGCGGCAGCAGCCCGTCGCGCGTCTCGGCATCCAATCCCCACCGATGCAGCTCGCCCAGCAACATCACGAACAGCGGTGTGGCATCGGCGGTTCCGTAATACACGGTGTCACCACCGAGCAGCAACGTCGCCGCCCGTCCGAACCGCACCTCATGCGGGATCCGCCCCGGCTGCTCCTCGGTCGCCGCACGAATCTCGTTGCCCTGCAAGTCCGCCAGACTCTGCAGCGTGCCGACGGCCAGCCGCCGGTCCAGCGGCAGCACCATCCAGGAGGTGAGCAGCGAGTCCCGCCCGAACAGCGCCATGAACCACGGCGCGCCCGCCGCGACCACCGCCCGCTCGGGGTGACCTGGATCGAAGATCCGCAAGGCGCCGAGATCGACAACGGCGCGCTGCAATACCGCGGCGAGCGTCTCGTCGTCGGTGTGCACGGTCGGCGAATTCTGGTACCACTCGCGCAGCCGCCGCGCCGGTGCGCTGTGTGAGAGGGAACTCCCGCACAGATGCCGGGGCACCACCGGCACCGAGCCGAGCGTCGGCCGGTACTGAATGCACACCGACCAGTCACCGCGCCCGGGAAGATCCAGCTGCCACCGCAATTCGCGATCGATCGCGGTGGCTCCGGCGGCGGTCACGGTCAGCGCCAACGCCAGATCGGTCCGGCTGATCTCGATCCCGCCTGCCATCGCCATGCTGTTGGTGACCACCACCCCGTCGCCGATCCGCCCCTCCTTCACCTCGAACAGATCCGCGAAATCGGCGTCGATCTCCAGCGCGACCACACAGCTGATCGCCGCACCGGAGAGATTGCGCACCGTAAGGTCCTCGCGCATACCGTCGCCGACATGACGCCCCACGGTCACCAGCGCGGTGCTATCGGCTCGACCGGGCGGTGGCGGCGTCCTGGCCAGCAGTGTCGCGCTGTAGGGCTCCGCATACTGAACAGTGAGCGCCTGCGGCGCCAACCCGTCGACGGTCAGCCGCCACCGCGACAGCACCCTGGTATCGCGAACGAATAGTCCCTCCGGGCGATTCGGGCTGATGACGCCGCCGTCCTCGCTGATACAGAACGTCGACCCTTCGACCAGGGTCACCCCGGCGACTGCCCGGGGCGCACCCGGGTCGGCTCCGTCACCCCAGGGACTCGTCAAGCGACCGGCGTGGGCAGCATGGCCCGGCTCGTCCGCGCTCCGGTCGGAATGCATCGGTACAGCCGTTCGTGGTCGCGGCTCATGCGCAGCCGGTCGAACCGGCGCTGCGCGCGCGGTTCGGGATCGTCGGGGCACATCAGTGGACGCACGCGCTCATTGTAATGGCGCCATTGCTCCGGTTCGTGGATCTTGGTGATCACCACCAGTTTCCGGCGCGCCAACCTGGCCACCTGGACCGCCGACCGGACAGGCGGAGTCGCCGACGGTGAACAGGTAGACGTCGTGTCCGAGCATGGCCAGACCAGATGCGAGGTCGCCGACCACCGCTTCGGTGCCGCCGTAGGCGGGCTGCGGCACCGGCACCTACGGTGGCACGATCAGCCCGATCTTCATGGCCGGACCTCGAGAATGGCGCGGCCGTGTGCGAGCCGCCAATGCACGCCGCAATCCGCGCAATGGAACAGGGTATCCCGATGGTCGTCGAAGATACCGACGGCATCGGAGCCACATCCCGGACATGTCCGGGGTGGGCCGAAAATATTACTGAAATCGAGAGTTGCTGAATATGTCATTGTCCGAGTTAACTGTGCGTGGGCCCGCAGGCCGCGTTGTCAAAGCGCTCTTGAATGACTTTCGGCCCCAGCATACCGGTAACGCCGATTCGCACACCAACTTTCGAGCGGTCGGTTTCTATCGGTGTTTCGCTGGTACCCGCCGGTTTAATTCGAGTGGGTATTATTCGAAATTGTCGTTTCCGACATACCGGCGCACCGCGCGACGAGATACGTTGTCGGGGGAGGACAATCGCTATCGCGGGGCGTTCACCCCCGGCACGACACAGGAGGTCGCGTGATCACAGTGTTCCTCGTCGACGACCACGAGATCGTCCGGCGCGGCCTCATCGACCTGCTGGCGAACGATCCGGAGCTGGCGGTGATCGGCCAGGCGGGCGATGTCGCCACCGCCATGACCGGCATTCACGCGCAGCGCCCCGATGTCGCCGTGCTCGATGTACGACTGCCCGATGGCAACGGCATCGAACTGTGCCGCGATCTGCTCGCCGAAATCGACGATTTGCATTGCCTCATCCTGACGTCCTACACCGATGAGCACGCCATGCTGGACGCAATCCTGGCGGGCGCGAGCGGCTATGTCGTGAAGAACATCAAGGGCATGGAATTGGCCGAAGCGATCAAACAAGTCGGCGCGGGTCGTTCACTCCTGGATAACCGTGCGGCGACCGCCCTCAAAGCGCGGCTGCGCAACAGTACCGAAAATGACGGACCGCTCGCCGGACTCACCGAACAGGAACGGCGACTACTCGCGCTGCTCGGCGAGGGATTGACCAATCGGCAGATCGCGGCGCGAATGTTCCTGGCCGAGAAGACCGTCAAGAATTACGTTTCCCGGCTACTGGCCAAGCTGGGCATGGAGCGGCGCACCCAGGCCGCGGTGCTGGCCTCCCGCCTTCGCGAGGGTTAGCCGATACCGGCGGGAATCACGAGGGTGAGGTCGCCGTCGTAGCGGCGGTACAGCAACCTGCCGCGCCCACTGTCCGCGTCGGTGAAGAACAGGAACGGCAAACCCTTGCGGCACAGCCGGGTCACCGCGGCCTCTTCGATCAGCGTCGGCGCGGGATCCGAATTCATGATCAGCGGTAGCGAATTCACCGTCAGCGCCACCTCCACCGGAGCCTGCGGCGCGCTGGTGCTGCGCTGCCGCGCCAACCGAACGCCCATCGGATCCGCCCAGCTCACCAGGGCGTCCTCACCGGTTTCGGCATCGATGAACAGATACGAGTCGTAATCCATCGCGTCCATCACCGCCGTCGCCTCGGCGGGCGTACCGGTCAGCAGCGCGCAGTGCTTCCTCCGCACGATCGGACGCGGCTCGGTGACCCTGGCCAGGGGCGGGCGCGCCGGATCGGGCCACTCGCGTGACTGTTTGGTAGCCAGCCGGGCGATCTGACGGTCCAGCCGTTCGACGGCGAAGGTCACCGCGAAGCCGCGCGGACCGGTGACCTGCACCCGGGTCGGGGTGTCCTGGATGCGCACGTTGGCCTGCACCAACGTCGGTTCGTCCGCGTCCACCGGTGCGGTCACCCGCACCCGTGCCGCCGCGTCGAGGTGATACCGGCGCAGCACGCGACCGATCCCCCGCACCGCCCGGGTCACATCCGCGGGTGGCACCGCGCCCCGGGTGGTCACGGCCAATTCGGGATCGGCGGCGGTTGCCCACAGCTCCGACGAACGCAACGGCGAATTCATAGGACACCCCTACTTTCTATTCCCGGTGCGACCTATGCCATCACCGCTGTGCCGCCACGAACAGGGCCGAAAGTCCTCGATCCGCCAACTAGACTGGGCTGGGCGCTGTTGAGCGCCGACCAGAACAGGATGCCGACATGACCGAAGAGCTGGGCAGCGGCCCCTATTCGGTGCGCGACACGCTGTCGCAACTGCGCCTGCGGGAGCTCCTATCCGAGGTGAAGGAACGCGTCGAGCTGATCATTGATTCGCGCGACCGAATGGACGGCCTGGTCGAGGCGATGCTGACCGTCACCTCCGGCCTCGACCTCGACGAAACCCTGCGCGCCATCGTGCATACCGCGACCAGTCTGGTCGACGCCCGTTACGGCGCACTGGCCGTGCGCGGCCACGAACAGCAGGTCACCCAGTTCCTCGACGAGGGCATCGCGGAGGAGACCCGCGAACGCATCGGCCGGCTGCCCGCCGGTCACGGCGTGCTCGGCGAGGTGTTCTCCCAACCCAAGCCGCTACGCCTCGACGAGCTGTCGAAGCACCCCGCGTCGGTGGGGTTCCCGGCGCATCACCCGCCGATGCACACCTTCCTCGGCGTGCCGGTGCGCATCCGCAACGAAGTCTTCGGCAGCCTCTACCTGACCGAGAAGGCCAACGGCCAGCCGTTCACCGAGGACGACGACGTACTCGTGCAGGCGCTGGCGGCCGCGGCCGGTATCGCGGTCGACAACGCCAGGCTCTACGAGTCGGCACGCACCAGACAGGCCTGGATCGAGGCCACCCGCGATATCGCCACCGAATTCCTCGCGGGCACCGAACCCGATCTGGTACTCGCCCACGTGGTCGACCATGCGCGCACCCTCACCGGATCGCACCAATCGTTCCTCGCCAGCGCGGCGGTCGCCGATATCAGACTCGGCACCGTGACCGAACTGATCATTACCCAATGGTCGGGTCCCGGTAATGGATTCGACGGGCTGACGGTGGACGCCGACGGCACCGCGCTCGGTGAGTCCTTCACCCGCCGCACACCGCTGCGTTTCGACGATGCCGCGCTGATCGATCTCGGCGTGCCGCTGCACGATGTCGGACCCGCGCTGATCCTGCCGCTGTGCACGCCCGACGCCGCCCTCGGCGCGCTGGTCACCGTGCGGCCGATCGGCTCACCGCCCTATTCCGACGAGCTGGTCGAGCTGACCAACGCCTTCACCGATCAGGCCGCACTGGCCATGCAGCTGGCCGAAACCCAGCGCAGGATGCGCGAGCTCGATATCCTCGCCGACCGCGACCGCATCGCCCGCGATCTGCACGACCATGTGATCCAGCGGCTGTTCGCCATCGGCCTCACGCTGCAGAGCGCGGTGCCGCGGGCCGAGGTTCCCGAAGTGCGCCAGCACCTTTCGACGGTCATCAACGATCTGCAGGAGGTGGTCCAGGAGATCCGCACCTCCATCTTCGATCTGCACGGCGGTAACGGCAGCAGCATCCGGGTGCAGCAGCGGATCGAGGACGCGGTGCGCCAGCAGACCACCGATGCGCCGCTGCGCGCCACCGTCCAGGTGACCGGTCCGCTGTCGGTGCTCGAGGCCGAGCTGGCCGATCACGCGGAGGCGGTGGTGCGCGAGGCGGTGAGCAATGCGGTGCGGCACTCCGGCGCGGCGACGGTCTCGGTGGAGATCAGCGTGGCCGACGATCTGACCATCGTGGTCACCGATGACGGCTGGGGCATTCCGAATCACGTGATCCGCCGCGGGTTGCGGAATTTGGAGCAGCGGGCCGAGAAGTCCGAGGGGCGGTTCACCATCGGACCGGCGTACGAGCCGGAGGGCACGAACCTGCCGGGGACACGGCTGTGCTGGTCGGTGCCGCTGCCCTGACACAACGCGCCGAGCTCACTCAGTGCGCCGGACCCACTCAACGCGCCGGACCCAGCACCAACATCGAATTATGTCCCCCCATACCGAGCGACAGCTTCACCGTCACGCCCCCTTCGCACGGCGTCGGACCATCGAGCAACCGCGGATGCGCGGGCGCGACGATCGGCGCGGCGGGCACGACCCCACGGTCGTATCCCAACGCCGCCGCGGCCACCTCGACCCCCGCCGCCGCCCCTTGGCAATGCCCCGCCAGCGGTTTCAACGAATAGACCTGCGGTCGATCACCGAACAGCCGGGCTAGTAGGTCCCGCTCGGCGACATCACATTGCTCGGTACCGGTGCCGTGCGCATTGAAATAGCGCACCTCCTCAGGCCGTACATCGGCATCGGCCAACGCTCGTCGCGCGCAATCGAAGATCTGCGCATGCCCCGGATCGACGGACACCACGTGGTAGGCGTCATTGGTCATACCACCCCCGAGCACCTCGACATAGGGCCGCTGCACCGAGCGGCTCAGCACGAACGTCACCGAGGCCTCCCCCATGCAAAATCCGCGGCTGCCCTCTTGGAAGGGTCGGCAGGCAGACAGCGGATCATCGTCGCCGACCGCGGCGCCCAGCCGGACGAAGTGCTCGAGCATATCCGGCGTGGCCGACATATCGGTCGCGACGCAGATGACGTCGTCGGCGACCCCACTGTCCAGCCATAGCTTCGCGGTGATCAACGCGACATTGGCCGAACTGCACGCCGCGGAGACATTCATCGAGGGGCCGTGGAAGCCGAATTCCTGCATCAGCACCGAGATCGGCGTGGACGGTAGTAGTCGCATGTAGTCGCGGGAGCGGCGGTGGCCGTGGTCGACGGTGTAGAAGTCGCGCCAGTTGGCGACATCGCCGAGCACGATCGCGTGCAGCAGCCCGACGGTGCGGCCGGGCCGCCAGCCGCGTGCGGTGGCATCGGCGATCGCCTCGCGGGCCGACTCGTGCGTGGCGCGCCCGTACCGGCTGTTGCTGACTATCGGGTCGCCGCCGTCGGGCACTACCGATACCCAGGCCTGCTCATCGCGACCCGAGCCGTAGCCAGGTTGTAGCGTGGCCGCCGTCTTACCGCTCAGCAGCCCATGCCACAACGTCTCGCGACCCCAGCCGTACCCGGTGACCGCACCGATCCCGGCAATCGTCATATGATCTTGATAGTGCTGTTCACTGATCGGGTTGGTACCCGGCATGGCATCGCTCCTTCACCGGCTCCCCGGGCCGATCCAGCGTTCGGCTCGAGAATGTTCACAGCTCCGGGATTTGTAATGATCATGAGGTAGCGCCCGATAATTGCCCGAACTGTGATCGAAGCAATAGCGTCGACGGTGTGATCTTGTACACGTCGATACCAGAATAATCCCATGTTCCAATGGCCATGATTGGGTCGATGATCGGGGGTTCTAGTGGATCAGGACAAGGCAGACATCGCAGTCGACGCCGAGCAACTGGCGCACCGCTATCGGTCCCTGGTCGAGCACACCCCGGACGGAATCGTGGTGCACGATCGCGGCACCGTCGTCTACGCCAACCAGGCCACCGCGCGTTTGCTGGCCGCCGATAACGCCGACCAAGTGATCGGCCAGCCGCTGACCAGCTTCGTCCATCCCAGGTCGGTGCCCGGCATGCTGGACCGCATCCGCCAGTTGACCAACTCGGGCTCCGCTTCCGATCCCACCGAGATGTCGCTGATCCGGGTGGACGGCGAAATCGTCCAGGTCGAGACGGTCTCGGTGCTCACCGCCTGGCACGACCACCTCGCCTATCAGGTGGTCATCCACGATCTCACCGCCCAGCGCGCCGCCGAGGCCGCGCAGCGGCGGGCCGAACAGCACTTCACCACCGTCGTCTCGCAGCTGGAGGAGGGCGTGGTGGTGATCGACCGGGACGGCCGCATCGAATCGGCCAATCCAGCGGCCGTGCGGATCTTCGGCACCGACGGCCGCACCGGCGCGCTGGTCGGCGCCACCATCCACGAACTGCCGCTGGTACTGCTCGACGCCAACGCCCAGCCACTGCCGCCGGGCCGGCATCCGGTGGCGCGAACCCTGGCGACCGGCGAAACGATCACCGGCTACATCTTCGGCGTCGACCGCGAGGACGGTCAGCGGCGCTGGCTGTCGGGCAGCTCACGGCTACTCAATCCGGGCGACCCGGACTCACCCGCGGTGTCGTCGTTCGCCGATATCACCGAATTCCGTGCCAGCCGAAGGCAATTGGAGTATCAGGCCACGCACGACTCGCTGACCGGACTGGCCAACCGCTCGCTGATCCTGTCCCAGCTCGCCGGCGCGCTGGCCACCAGCGAGGACCTGCCGGTCTCGATGGTGCTGTTCATCGACCTGGACGGCTTCAAGGCGATCAACGACACCCTCGGCCACGCGATCGGCGATACCGTGCTGCAGATCGTGGCGCAGCGGCTGCAGCGCGCGCTGCGCGGCAACGATCTCGTCGGCCGACTCGGCGGCGACGAATTCCTGGTGCTGCTGTCCGGGCGGACCCAGCGGGTCGATATCGACTCCCTCGTCCTGCGGCTGCGCTCGACGATGGCCGAACCGATCATCGCGCGCGGGCACCGGATCGAGGTGAACGCCTCGATCGGCGTCACCGAACTCGAGGAGGGCGACAACCGCACGCCCGAAGCGGTGCTGCACGACGCCGATCTGGCGATGTACCGCGCCAAGCCCGCCGGACACGAAGGCGCCGGCTTGGGCCGCAGGCCGAACAACACCCACGCTTCCTGAAGGTTTTTCATGATCATCGAACACGCACTGCTGCCGGTCCGTCCCGATCGGGCCGACGAATTCGAGGCCGCATTCGCCGAAGCCCGGCCGACCATTTCGAGCGACCTGCAAGCAGTCGCTACGGCCATCGCCAGCATGCCGGGGTTCCGGTCACTGTCACTGTCGCGGTGCCTCGAGACGCCCGACACATATCTGCTGCTGGTGGGCTGGGAGCGGTTGGCGGATCATGTTGATGGTTTCCGCGGGTCCGCGGGATACCAGCGCTGGCAGCAGCTGCTGCACCACTTCTACGATCCGTTTCCCGATGTCCACCACTTCCAACCGGTCCTGGACGACCCGGCCATGGACCCGCTACCTGCGGTTACAGCGAGCACGCCGAACCAGCAGTAGACTCGACAACTCTGTTTTCCGAGCGTTCGCGTGCACCGTGACCTGCGTGTGCACCGGCTCATCGCGGTGACAAGGAGTTCAGTTTGCCCGACCGCCTCACTCAGGACCGTGCCGCACACGACGGCGCACCCGAGCGGAACCGCGAGATCGACCAGGAGCAGACATACCTGTCTGTGCTCTATGAGCGACTCGACGGTATGCGCGAGTACGCCACGAATCGGCTGCGCACCGTCCTGCTGGAAACCGGTGGCACCCCGCAGGCCCGCACCGAACGCGAATCGTTCAGCCAGCTCTACACCGAGGATCTGGCCAAATACGACGCCGCCGAACACGGCCTCTGTTTCGGCCGCATCGATCTGAACGGGGACCAGGACCCCGAATACCGCTATATCGGCAGGCTCGGCATCCTCGATGAAAAGGACGATTACGAGACGCTGCTGCTGGATTGGCGTGCGCCCCTTGCCCGCCCGTTCTATCTGGCGACGACCGCCGCCCCGGACGGGGTGATCCGGCGTCGACATATCCGATCCCGCAACCGGCGGGTCACGGCCATCAACGACGAATACCTCGATCTCGACGCGGCCCACCGCGCGGGCGTCACCGATGGCGAGGGCGGGGTCGGCAGTGAGAGCGCGCTGCTCTCGGCGCTCAACGCCGCCCGCACCGGGCATATGAACGACATCGTCGAGACCATCCAGAGCGAGCAGGACGCGATCATCCGCTCCGAGCACAAGAGCGTGCTCGTGGTGCAGGGCGGTCCCGGCACCGGTAAGACCGCCGTCGCGCTGCACCGCGCGGCCTACCTGCTCTACACCTATCGCCAGCAGCTGGCCAAGAGCGGCGTGCTGATCATCGGCCCGAACGCCACCTTCCTCGACTACATCGGCCAGGTGCTGCCCTCCCTCGGTGAGACCGGTGTGCTGCTGTCCACCATCGGCGATCTGTATCCGGGGGTGAAGGCCACCCGCGAGGACTCGCTGCAAGCCGGTGCGATCAAGGGGTCGCTGGCCATGCTGGAGGTCCTCAAGCAGGCGGTGCGCGACCGTCAGGAGGTGCCGGGTGAACCGATCCGGCTGAGCTTCGACGGCTACCCGGTAACCCTCGACCGCAAGATCGCCACCAAGTCCCGCGGCCGCGCGCGCTCATCGCGCCGCCCGCACAATCTGGCCCGCCCGATGTTCGCCTCCGCGGTCATCGACGCGCTCACCGAACAACTCGCCCAGACCATGGGCGCGGATCTGTCCGGCGGCCAAAGCCTGCTCAGCCGAACCGATCTGGCCGAGATCCGGGACGAGATGCGCGCCGATCCGGAGATCCAGGCGGCCATCGGCAGGCTGTGGCCGATCCTGTCGCCGCAGGAGGTGCTCGCGGACCTGCTCGCCGACCCGAAGCGACTCGACCGGGCCGCGGGCACAGTGGATCCGGACGATCGCGCCGAACTGGTGCGCTCGGACAACGGCGAGTTCAGCGCCGCCGACGCCCCACTGCTCGATGAACTGGCCGAACTGCTCGGCATCGACGACACCGAGGAGCGCGAACGCGCCCGCCGCCGCTGGCGGGCCCAGTTGGCCGAGGCCCAGGATGCACTCGACATCCTGACCGGTTCCGCGCCACAGGATCTCGAGGACGAACTCGATCCGGAGATCCTGATGGCCTACGACCTGATCGACGCCAGCCAGCTGGCCGAACGTCAGGATGTGCGCAGCCGGCAGACCACCGCGGAACGCGCGGCGGGCGATCGCAATTGGACCTATGGCCACGTGATCGTCGACGAGGCGCAGGAACTCTCGGAGATGGCCTGGCGGATGGTGATGCGCCGGATCCCGAATCGGTGGGTCACCGTGGTCGGCGATGTCGCGCAGACCGGTGATCCGGCGGGTGCGTCGTCCTGGCAGCGGATGCTGGAACCCTATGTGGCACAACGGTGGAAGCGCACCGAGCTGACGGTGAACTACCGCACACCCGCGGAGATCATGGCGGTCGCGGGCGATGTGCTCGCCGCCATCGACCCGGATGCGGCGGTTCCGCGTTCGGTACGCGAAACCGGAGTTCCGCCACAGGCATACGCGGTCTCGGACAGCGAATTGCTCGGGGAGGTCAAACGATTGGTGGCGGGCGAGGAAGGTCCGGGCACCACCGCGGTCATCACGCCGCACGCCCTGGTCGAGGAATTCTCCGCGCTGGCGGGTGAATCGGTGCGCGTCCTGACGGTGCACGATGTCAAGGGTCTGGAATTCGACGCGGTCTATCTGGTCGAACCGCAGGGGATCCTCGACGAATCGCCGCGGGGGCTCAACGACCTCTATGTGGCGCTGACCCGTGCGACCCAGCGACTCGGGGTGGTGCACACCAGCGAGCTACCGGCGGTGCTCAGCGCACTCGGCTGATCATTCGCGCAAAACAACGACAGCCGCACATTCCCCTTCTCGGCGGAATGTGCGGCTGTCGTACTGGCTTGCTTACCTGACGGTGTGCACGATCAGCACATCCGAACGCGACTTGCGTGCGACGTCCGAAGGGACCGAGCCGAGCAGTCGCCCGGCCAGGGTGTTCAGCCCGCGGTTACCGACGACCAGCAGATCGGCCTCGACCTCCTTGACGAGCGCCAGCAGCGACTCGACGGGCTCACCGACGATCGCCCGCTCGACGATCTCCTCGGCTCCCTCCGCGGTCGCCCGGTCCCGGGCGGTGCGCAGGATCTCGTTGGTCGGCGCGGAGCCGCGCACCTGGTAGGCCTCGTCCTTGAGCACATCGGCGGCAGCGGCCACGTCGCGATCGTCGGTCGGGTAGTACGCGCAGGCCACGACCAGGGTCGCGCCAGCGGCCGCGGCCAGCGACGCGGCCTTTTCGACGGCGACATACGACGAGTCCGAGCCATCGGTACCGACGACAATGGTCCGGTAGGCGGTCATGCCTGCACCTCGCTGACGCTCGGCTCCGGCATGCCCGCCTGGGGCGCTGTGCCCTTGGCTCGCTCGCTTCGCTCCCTCACGGTGCCTGCACCTCGCTGACGCTCGGCTCCGGCATGCCCGCCTGGGGCGCTGTGCCCTCGGCTCGCTCGCTTCGCTCCCTCACGGTCTCTCCTCCAACATTCTGGTGGTCGGGTGCCTGAACCGGTGCCACTGGTGGAGTCGTGGCACCAGCGCGGCGACTGGGGTCGACCCTAGCGGCAAATCCGCCGGAAATAACAGAAATCGCAACACATCACACTCGGGAGTTCCGGGTTTACCGAAGCCGGTTCACCTGGCGAATGCCGGAAGGGCCTTTGCGACCTGGGCGGATCTAATTTCGGGATCCGCGACTTGTGATCCATCACAACCGGAGCGAACGTTCTTGTCCCCCTGGGATATTCATCACATATGCCGAACATTGCCGTTACCCGGCGGGAACGCCGGCCCGACCTGGTGCGCGAAGAACGTACCAGGCCGGGCCGACGCCATCCATCCGGTTCCGCAGTTACCGTGATGGGGCTCGGTTTGCCCGGAAAATGCCCACCACGCCATTGGGACTCCCGATATCGGCGCGATCGACATCGAACACGATCGGATCTACAGACCGGTGAAAAGCGGTCCGGTGATGGTCAATCCGAGTTCGTCGACATGGGCGAAGAACGCGAACAACATCAATGACGCACCGGCGAGTGCGAGATCCTTGTTGAAATGGATCATCTCGCCCTGTTTGGCCTGCGGATCGGTCTCCCGCCAGAACTGGTGCATCAGAAACGCCGTCGACAGCATCAGGACCACCAGCAGCAGCGACCCCAGATCCGCCCACACACCGAGCAGCACGCTGAGCCCACCCAGCCCGAGCAGCGCACCCGAGACCAGCACCGCCGCCTTCGGCTGCGGGACACCGCGACTCTGGGTGTAGCCCGCCATCGCCTCGGTCTGCGTGAAGTGCCCGACGGCCGAACTCAAGAACAACACGACGAAAAGCACTCGTCCGATCAACACCACGACATCCATGTCCAACTCCCTCATTTTGCTGATGCGGGACGGCCATATTTCCGACCCACACTGGGCTGGTCGAACGCGATCGGTCCAGTAACTACATTGTGGTCGGAATAACCTTCGAAGTGACCTCGTTGCGGGAGCGTAGCGAATTCTTGGCGTATTCCAGTGGCGCCATTCCGACCTCCGCGGTGAACTCGCGGGAGAAGTGCGCTTGATCGAAATAACCCAACTCGGCCGCGAGCGCCGCCAGATCTTCGATGCGGCCGCGCGCCAGCAGATCCGCGCCGTCCTGGAGCCGGTATCGGCGCAGCACCCATTTCGGTCCGGCGCCGATATAGCGGCGGAACATCCGCTGCAGGGTGCGGATCGGGATGTCGAACCGGTCGGTGAGCTGATCGACTCTGGTCAGTTCCTGATCCTGTGCCATGGCGGCGACGATGCGCAGCACCAGCCGATAGTTGGGATCCTCGACGGCCGGTCGGCCGACCAGGAAATCCTCGACAATGCTGCGGCGCTGGACATCCGAGGGCGCGGCGAGCACGCGCTCGGTCAGGTCGGCGGCCTCGGGCAGCACCGCGCTGAGTTCCACCGCGGTGTCGCGAAACGCACCGACATCGAGCCCGGTGAACGCGCCGAACCCGCCCGCGCGGAAACGCACCCCGAAGGTCTCCCCCGCCCCACTGAGTTCGCGGACGAACTTCGTCGTGCACACGCCGTTGACGAAACCACCGGTGCGGGTCTCGGTGCGTTCGAAGGTGACGTTCACACACGGATATGGCAGCACCTCGGCGTAATACGGCGGCCGCCCCCGTAGATCCCAGCGCACCGACCAATACCAGTCCACGAACCGCCCTGCCTCGGGCCCGGCGGACAAGCGTGCCAACGACCGATGCCTGGCCTGCTCGTCCGGATGCAGGATGCCCTTCACATCATCGGGTGCGGGCACCGGAACCGGCACGTGCTCATTCACCGCTGTCGCTTTCTTACAAGACCCCCGCGATCTGATCGACGAGGCTTATCGGCATGAGCGAAACAACGAATACCGAAACCGTGAACCCGATCGCCGAAGGTTACCACTCCATCACTTGCTTCCTCGCCGTCCCCGACGGCAACAAGGCAATCGAGTTCTACACCAACGTTTTCGGCGCCGAGGTGATCAGCCGCAACGACCTCCCGGACGGCCAGCCTGCGCACGCCGAGCTGAAGATCGGCGACTCGACCCTGCAGATGGGCATGCCCATCCCGGACAACAATGTCCTCGCCCCGAACGGCGAATGGGTGCACACCTCGATCGTGCACTACTGCCCCGATGTCGACGCGGTCATCGAGCGCGCCATCGCGAACGGCGCCCGCAGTGCGGAGGAGCCGCAGACCTTCGTCACCGGCGACCGCTTCGGCGTCGTGATCGACCCCTTCGGCCACCGCTGGGCGGTCCTGACCAAGGTGGAGAACGTCTCCCGGGAAGAGGCCGAGCGCCGCGTCAACGAATGGCTGGCCACCCAAAGCTGACGGGCTCGCCCCGCCTCGAGCCAGGCGGCGTCGAACGACGCCGCCGCTCAACTCAACCCCGCGGCGTCCATCCCGCGCAGTTCCTTCTTCAGGTCCGCGATCTCGTCGCGCAGCCGTCCCGCCAACTCGAACTGCAGTTCGCGCGCCGCGTTCATCATCTGCGCGGTGAGTTCCTTCACCAGATCCGCCAATTCGGCCCGCGGCATCGACTTGATATCGCGGCCCTCGTACACCCCCGCGCTCACCGCCCGTCCCGGCTCGCCCTGGGCTCGGCGGCCGCGGCTGGCATTGCGGCCCGAACCGCCGACGGCGACCTCACTGTCATCGGCCTCCTGATACACCTGATCCAGGATGTCGGCGATCTTCTTCCGCAACGGCTGCGGGTCCAGGCCCATCGATTCGTTGTAGGCGACCTGCTTGGCCCGGCGGCGGTCGGTCTCATCGATGGCGTGCCGCATCGAGTCGGTGATCTTGTCCGCGTACATGTGCACTTCGCCGGAGACGTTGCGCGCCGCGCGGCCGATGGTCTGGATGAGGCTGGTGCTGCTGCGCAGGAACCCTTCCTTGTCCGCGTCCAGGATCGCCACCAACGACACCTCGGGCAGGTCGAGCCCCTCACGGAGCAGGTTGATGCCGACCAGCACGTCGTATTCGCCGAGCCGCAGCTGACGCAGCAGCTCGACCCGGCGCAGCGTATCGATCTCCGAATGCAGGTATCGCACCCGGACACCGAGCCCGAGCAGATAATCGGTGAGGTCCTCGGCCATCTTCTTGGTCAGCGTGGTGACGAGCACCCGCTCGTCCCGCTCGGTGCGCTGCCGGATCTCGTGCAGCAGATCGTCGATCTGGCCCTTGGTCGGCTTGACCACCACCTGCGGATCGACCAGACCCGTCGGCCGGATCACCTGTTCGACGACCTCGCCACCGGCCTGGCCGAGTTCGTAGGGACCCGGGGTAGCCGACAGATAGACCGCCTGCCCGATCCGCTCGGCGAACTCCTCCCAGGTGAGCGGCCGGTTGTCGACGGCCGAGGGCAACCGAAAGCCGTATTCGACCAGATTGCGCTTGCGCGACATATCGCCCTCGTACATGCCGCCGATCTGCGGAACGGTGACATGCGACTCGTCGATGACGAGCAGGAAGTCCTCCGGGAAGTAGTCCAGCAGCGTCGCGGGCGCGGAACCCGCCGGGCGACCGTCGATATGGCGCGAATAGTTCTCGATACCCGAGCAGAATCCGACCTGGCGGATCATCTCGAGGTCGTACTGCGTGCGCATCCGCAGCCGCTGTGCCTCCAGCAGCTTGCCCTGGCGTTCCAGCTCGGCCAGCCGCTGCTCGAGTTCCTTCTCGATATCGACGACCGCGCGCTCCATCCGCTCCGGACCCGCCACGTAGTGCGTCGCCGGAAAGATCCGGACGGTATCGACCTGCCGCACCACATCGCCGGTCAGCGGATGCAGGTAGTACAGCGCCTCGATCTCGTCACCGAAGAACTCGATGCGCACCGCGAGTTCCTCATAGGACGGAATGATCTCGACGGTGTCGCCGCGCACCCGGAACGAGCCGCGGGTGAAGGACATGTCGTTGCGGGTGTACTGCACGTCGACCAGCAGCCGCAGGAACGCGTCGCGATCGATCTCGGTGCCGACCTCCAGTTGCACCGACCGATCCAGATACGACTGTGGCGTGCCGAGACCGTAGATGCACGACACCGACGCCACCACCACGACATCGCGGCGCGAGAGCAGGCTCGACGTGGCCGAATGCCGCAGCCGCTCGACATCGTCGTTGATCGAGCTGTCCTTCTCGATATAGGTATCGGTCTGCGCGATGTACGCCTCGGGCTGGTAGTAGTCGTAGTACGAGACGAAGTACTCGACGGAGTTGTTGGGCAACATCTCTCGCAGCTCATTGGCCAACTGCGCGGCGAGAGTCTTGTTCGGCGCCATCACCAGCGTCGGGCGCTGCAGCCGCTCGATCAGCCATGCGGTGGTCGCCGACTTCCCGGTGCCGGTCGCGCCGAGCAGCACCACATCGCGCTCGCCCGCCGTAATCCGGCGCTCGAGTTCGGCGATGGCCGCGGGCTGATCACCGGCGGGCCGGTGTTCGCTGACGACCTGGAACTGCCCATCGGCCCGCTCGATCTCCCCGACCGGCCGGAACTCCGAATGCGCCAGCGGGGTGCCCCGGTCCTCGTAGCCTTCCGCCGGGATTTCGGTTGCGAATGCCATGCTCACCAGCCTAAGCCCAGCCACCGACAGATTCGCGGCCCGCCGATGACGGCCAGCCGGTTGGGGACTTCGCTGCTGTCGGTGCGCTTGTCTGCCATTGGTGCGTCGCACCTCGGGTGTCACTCGAAGTCCCGCCTTGCCATATCGCGCGTCCTGTTGCCGGTCGACCTGGCCTGGCGCTACGGGGCGATCGCCAGTTGTCCGCCGGTGGCCTGCAGGATCGCGCCATTGATGTAGCCGGCGGCCGGAGAAGCCAAAAACGTGACCGCATTGGCGATTTCGTCGGCGGTCGCGGCCCGCCCCAGGGCGGTGAGGGCGCCCAGACCATCGGTCAGCCCGGGGGTGACCGCGGTTCCGGGGGTTTCGGTCGGCCCGGCTTGCACCGCATTAACGCGCACCCCCGACCGGCCGAACTCGTCGGCCCAGACACGGGTCAGCAACTCGATGCCGGCCTTGGTGGCGCCATAGATGCCACCTTGCCGGGCGGGGATGGCGGCGGCGATCGTGCTGAGATTCACGACAGCGCCGTTGCCCCGCTCGGCCATGCCCGGTACCAGCTGCTGCACCAGGATGTAGGGGGCGCGCAGGTTGACGTAGACGTGCTCGTCGAAGAACGCATCGTCGGTGTCGGCGGTCGCGCCGAACCTATAGATGCCGGCGTTGTTGATCAGGATGTCGACCGCGCCCGCCTCAACGGCGAGCCGGCGCACGTCGTCGGCATCGGCGAGGTCGGCCGCGACGAAGCGTGCCTTACCTCCTGCGCTGTGAATCTCCTGCACCACGGCGGCGCCGCGGTCGGCGCTGCGCCCGTGCACCACGACCTCCGCGCCGAGCCCGGCGAGTTGCCGCGCGATCGCGCGGCCGATTCCGGCGGTGGCACCGGTGACCAATGCGGTCGAGTTTTCCAGAGTGTCTGCCATCGGACCTTCCTCCTTGACGAGAATCTGTGGACCCTGACAGCGCAATCAGCAAAGGCGGGTGCTTATTTGATTCCAACCCCGCACACACCGCCGCGCGCACAGCTTATGGCCGTCATTAGCAATTCATATGCCGATGCAAGAGCCAGACCGGCTCGGCCGAACAGCGCAGTAGCAACCTGGGCCATAAGCTAGGCTGATGGCCCACTAGTCGGCTCGGTCGGCAGGCGTTTGCGCTCGCACCGGAGAGCGGGCTGCAACCGCTACCTCCCACCATGACATGGTCTCCGCTGGTCGGCCAGCCCGTGGTGCGCCGCACCTGGGTCGTGTGGCCGGCCAACTCCCGCCGCCGCGATATCGGCCATCTCATCGCGTCGTTCGAGCTCCCGCCGCCGACCTAGCTCGCCCGAAACCGCAGTGGTACGCAGGATTCTGCCGATCGTGGCCCTATTCACCACCGAGATTCATCCCACGGAGGCGGGATACGACTTCACCGACCTCGAGTACATGATCCGGTGGCGAGACCAAATGCGCTGAGGCACCGCTGGTCACGTATGAAACTAACCACCGCAGGGGCGCAGTATCCGGACGGTCATTTCCACGATGGCTTCCAGGGGACGACGTCGCGAGGTGACGGTGAGAATCCCGATGCGCGTCCAGATGCCGCCGATCAGCATGTCGAAGACGTCGTCGGGGTCCACCGCGGGATCGACGCTGTCCTCGGGTGCTGCTCGCAGGATTTGGTGGAACTGCGGCCGTGCCGATACCCGGAGGTACCCCTCGGGCTGTCCGGGGGCCCTCGATGTCTGGTGGTGGGCGAGCAGGCCGGCCGCGGCCGCCCGTGCTTCCGGTTTGCTGAAGGCGGCTACATAGCCGCGGATGAACCGGCGCAGATCGCGGCGGAGATCACCGGTCGGCGTGACGTTCATCGGCCGCGGCGCGGGGAAGGCGGCCTCCTCGATCAACTCGATCCGCGACGGCCAGCGTCGGTAGATGGCCGAGGCGTGTACCCCGGAATGCGCCGCGACCGCCTGGATCGTCGTCGCCTCGAAACCGCTGTCCACAAGCAGCGCACGCGTTGCCGCCAAGGCCCTTTCGTTGATGCTGGTGTCGACCGGCCGACCCGGGCGACGCGGAGAGTCTGCCATGCCAGCGATGGTACTGGCCAGCACGAACGGGCTGTGTCAGCGACTCCGAACCGATAATTACAGGATGTTGACTCCTATTATATTTTAGGAGAACGCCTTCTATAACGTCGGCTGAGCGGCTAAGGTTCACAGCGGAATGTGTGCCGTACCCGCAAGGAGGACATAGCGATGCGTGCCGCAGTGCTGCGTGATGGGACCGTCGAGACCCGGATCATCGATGACCCGATACCCGGTCCTGGCCAATTGCTGGTCCGCTCGCTCGCGTGTGGGATCTGTGCGTCGGATCTGCACTTCATGGATCATCCGGAGGCCGGCGCCGAGGACGACAGTGGGATGGCGACCTACGACCAGGATGTCGATATCGTCATGGGCCACGAATACTGCGCCGAGGTCGCCGACTACGGCCCCGGCACCGACTGCCGCATCCCCATCGGTACCCGGGTGAGTTCGCTACCGGTGCTGGCCACCCCGACGGGCCGCAAGATCATCGGCCAAAACCCCGAGACACCAGGCGGTTTCGGCGAATACTTCCTGCTCGACGCGTCCGCTGCCCGGGTGGTGGCATCGCAGCTCCCGAGCGAGATCGTCTGCATCGCGGACGCGATCTCGGTCGGCTGGTCGGCCGCCGCGCGAGCCCAGGTGGCGGCGACGGAGATACCACTGGTCATCGGCTGCGGCGCGATCGGCCTGTCGGCGATCGCCTATCTCGCACGCCTGGGCGCGGGCCCGATCGTCGCGGTCGACTTCGTCGCCTCGCGACGCGCGACCGCCCGCGCCATGGGGGCCGATGTGGTCGTCGATCCGGCCGAGGTCGCGCCGTTCCAAGCCTGGCGGGAGGTGGCCGCGGGGCCGGCCGCGTCGATGCGGGAGATGATGGCGAATGTGGCCCCGCCGGGGTGCGTCGTCTTCGAATGTGTGGGTGTCCCCGGTGTTCTCGACTCGATCATCAAGGGCTGCCGGCGCGGCACCAGGATCTACTCCGTCGGTGGCCCGCCGGAGGGCGACCGTCTGCACACCATGACCGCCAAGCGGAAGGGCCTCAATATCCAGTTCGGCGGTGGCCCGTTACCGGCCCACTGGGACGAGGCGTTCGAGGCGGTCTGCTCCGGCAGCCTCGACGTCACCCCGATGCTCGGTCGCACCGTCGGGCTCGACGAGGTGCCCGCGGCGCTGGCCGCCGCGCGCGATGCCAACGGACCGGCCCGCATCGTGGTCGTGCCCTGAATCTCGGCCAACCGCAACGCAGCGAAAGAACGAAGAATGAAGGAAACCGACGAACTTCGCGCCATGGTCCACACTTTGGCGGCCCGGGTCCAAGTACTCGAGGACCAGCTCGAGATCATGCAGCTCGTCGCCCAGTACGGGCCCGCTGTGGACAGTGGCGCGGGCGCCGCCGCGGCCGCGCTATGGACGGATGACGGCGCCTTCGACGCCGTTCCCCAGCTACAGATGCGCGGCCGCGACGACATCACCGCGATGGTCCACGGCGACGGCCACCAGAGCCTGATCCGCGACGGCTGCGGGCACGTGCTGACCGTGCCGCACGTCGTACTCGACGGCGACCAGGCGACCGGCCGCAGCTATGCGCTCAACATCCGCTGGGACGCCGACGCCGGGCGCTTCTGGGTTGCCCGAGTCTCGGCGAACACCTGGCGCTGGATACGCACACCGCAGGGCTGGCGCATCACCGAACGGATCAACGCCAATCTCGACGGCACCGCCGAACACCGTGACATGTTGGCCCCGGACGCCGAACAGGTCGCACCGAAATCAAAGGAAGTCGCACAATGACCACTCTGACCAGCAAATATGGGCCGTGGGGCGTTATCGCTGGCGGCTCCGACGGCGTCGGAGCCGCATTCGCGCACGCACTGGCGGCCCGGGGCATGAACGTCGTACTAGTGGCACGGCGGGCGCCGGTGCTGGCTGCATTCGCCGACGAGGTGCGAGCTCGGCACGGCGTCGAGGTTCGTACGGTCGTGCTCGACCTCGCCGGCGCGCAGGCCATGGCGGACCTCGAGCGCGCGACCGCCGACCTGGAGATCGGGCTGTTCGTCTACAACGCCGGCGGCGATGACAGCAGTGCCGCATTCCTCGACAAGGACCTGCACACCCATCTGAACCTGGTACACCGCAACTGCGCGAGCGTGCTCGAAGCGGCCTACCGGTTCGGCGCCCCGATGGTGGCGCGCGGACGAGGCGCGATGGTGCTCGTCACCTCGGGCGCGGCCTGGGCTGGTGGCGCCATGCTCGCCGCATACGGTGCGACCAAGGCTTTCGATCTCATCCTGGCCGAGGGCCTGTGGGCGGAATGGCATACCAGCGGCGTCGAGGTCCTCGGGCTCGTGCTCGGCGCGACCGACACCCCGTCCATGCACCGCGTCCTCGACCCTGTCGGCGGACACGCCGGTGACCTCGCCGATCCCGACGACGTCGCGCGCGAGGCACTCGACCACCTCGCCGACGGGCCCACCTGGATCTTCGGCCAGAAGACCGCGACAAGTGGTTCACCGTTCGGCGCGATGAGTCGGCGTGACGCCGTACTCATGATGAGTCGCGGCAAAGCCGGCCGAGCCACCACGAGCTGAGCCGATGAATCTACCCACGCACCGAGCCGATTCATCACGATCGGACAGCCGTTCCGCGATCTAACGCACCGTTCCACACCAGCGCCGATGCACGATCTGTTACCTGTCCGAAATGTCCGTTGCCGCAACGAGATTCGTCCCACGGATGGCAACGGCACAGAGCCTCTTCCAGGTGTAACCTAATTTGGTTGTCGGACCTGAGGATGAGGCTATGAGCGCTCTGATTCCATTGCTTGCCGCCGCGCCCGCTGTAACCGGAATCGCCGGTTACGTCGCACGTGACTTCCGCGGGCTCACGCCCGTGCACCAGCCAACCACTACCGTCGCACCGGGACCACCGATGACCACCCAGCTGAGACCCCAGGTAGAACACTTCAATATCGCCGAGCTGACCATGACCGACCCCAAGGGCTATGTGCGGCCGATCGACCGCGTGCACGTCGAGCCATGGGGCCTATATGTGGCGCGCACCGTCAACGGCCCGCGCATCCAATACCTCGAGACCTGGCTGCTGCCCGAGCTGTGGTTGCGCGTCACGATCGCGCACTATCAGACCGGACACCATCGGGACCAGGACTATTGCCTGCACATCGGCGAGTACACCCGGGTCGAGCCGAAGCGCTGGAAGTCCATGGACCAGTACCTGGAGATCGCGGTGCGCCACGGTCGCACGGCCGATCTGCGCGGTGTCGACGAACTGCTGGCCGCGCATGCGGCCGGTCTGATCGACACCGACCACGCACATCGCGCACTGGACCGGGCGACCACCGCGCTGGCGAGTCTGGCCGCGCACGGACACGAGGTCGAATCCTGGCTCGCCACCCGGGAGATCACACTGACCTGGATGTAGGGTCGCCAAACTGCTCGACCGCGCCGCGACGGCGGTAGATTCTGTGTACATGACACAGGCACCATCAGTGGACGTGCACAGGCCGAAGGTCGAATACTTCAACATCGCCGACCTGACCAACACGGACCCGAAGGGCTTCGTCCGGCCGGTCGAGCGCTACCGCACCGAACCGTGGGGCCTGTACATGGCGCGCACCTCGGATCACCCACAGTTCCACTACATCGAATCGTGGCTGCTGCCCGGACTTTCCATTCGGGTGACGGTCTTCCACTATCACCCCGCACACCGACGCGATCAGGACTACTACGTCGACCTCGGCGAGTTCACCCAGGTGGAGCCGAAGAGGTGGAAGTCGGTGGACCACTACCTCGATATCGTGGTGCGCTCGGAGCGCGAGACCGAATTACTCGATGTGGACGAACTGCTCGCCGCGCACGCCGCCGGCCTGATCGGCCTCGCCGAGGCCCAGGCCGCCATCGAACACGCGGCCATCGCCATCGACGGCATCGCTACCAACGGCTACTCGCTGGATCGCTGGCTCGCCACCCTCGACATCACGCTGACCTGGCTCTGACACCCGGTCGACCCGGCGGTAACGGAAATTCTGGGACGCCCGGTTCGATCGACTCGACGAACACCCGTCGAAAGGTCTGGAGCGGATCAGTGTTCGACGCCGCCGCGCCAGGCCGATGCCCGGTCGTAGGCGGCCTCGAACCACGGTTCCTTGACATCCAGATACGCCAGCGTCGCGGCCTCGCCGGTCAGCCCGGCGGCCTTGGCCTCGCCCTCGCGCTTGACCTCGAGGTACTCGGCCCGCGCCGCCGGATCGGCACGCAGCCAGTCCCGGAACAGCAGCGCGAACTCCTGCCCCGGTGAGCCCGCGGCCCGAATATGCACATTGGCCAGCCGTCCGGGATCGGCGTTCTGGTGAAACCGCTTGGCCCACAACGCCGTATCGGTGCCTTCGGGATCCGCGGCCGTCGGCTTCGGACTGTCCACGGTATTGTCGGGCCGGACCGGAAACCCGGCCGCGCCCAACGCATCCCGCAGCCCATCGGCCGCGGCCAGATCCGCGACGGTGATCTGCAGATCGATCACATCCTTGGCGGGCAGGCCGGGCACTGCGGTCGAGCCGATGTGGTCGATCCGCGATGCCGCCGAACCGCACGCCACCCACAGCCGCGCGATCAGTCGCTGCGCCTGCGCCGCCCACTCCGGATTCGCGGGGACGACGCGCACCTCTTTCCGTCGCGCGGGCGTTCCGGTGCGCAGGTTGTGTTCGAACGGCACCAGCCGTTGCGCCCACAATTGCCGCACCACCGGATCGATCTCCCCCGCCGCGCCGCTGTTGTCCAACAGCACATCCGCGACGGCGCGCCGCTGTTCGTCGGTGGCCTGCGCCGAAATACGCGCCCGCGCATCCGATTCGGAAACGCCGCGGAATTCCACCAGACGTCGTATCCGAATTTCTGTCGGCACATCCACGATCAATACGAGATTCATCAGCGGCGCGATACCATTCTCGACCAATAGCGGAATATCTTGGACAAGAATCGCATCCGATGGCGCGGCGGCGATCAATTCCGCGGTTCGTTTACCGATCAATGGGTGAAGAATGGAATTCAGCATCGCGCGCGCATCGTCGCCGCCGAATGCCTTGGCCGCCAGCGCGGGCCGGTCCAAACTGCTGTCGGCGGCGAGGATGTCGGGCCCGAACGCCGCTACCAACGCCGCAAGGCCCGCAGTACCCGGCTCGACGACCTCCCTGGCGATGACATCGGAATCGACGATCACCGCGCCGAGCTCGGCGAGAATCCGCGCCACCGTCGACTTGCCCGCTCCCATGCCTCCGGTGAGGCCGATCCGTAACATTCGACCAGTCTCGCATCCGCGATGTCCAGCCGAAACGACCCCCTCGGCGTGCGAGCACAGCCAATCGGCCTGATTACCCACTCGCACCGCATATTTCACCATCTGAAACGCCATTTGCCCGATCCGTGACTTGGCCGAGACCATCTCGCAACATTTCCGGCCGAATCCGGCTCATGGGCGACAACTTTCCGACACGCCGGGGCAATTACTCGCGCAAAATACTGTGCCGAGCACTTTCGTTAGGCTAATCTTCGCCGTGGCGATCCAGGCCAGTACCAGCAAGCAAAGGAACATCATTGGGCACCAAAATCAACCAGGCGGGTCGCCACCGCCTGGGTATGACGGGGGGCATGCACTGCATCATGCACCCCACCGTTGCGACTGCGCTCGCCGAGCACCGTCGCTCATGGTTCACCGCATTGATCAACCCCGCTCGGCACAGCTTCGCCGCCATGCGAAAACGCTCCGCCGCCGCGACGGCGTACTGGGCACCTGCGACCGCCAGCTGAGTCCAGCGTCTTACTTGGCCATAGATCACCAGTGACCCAACCCCACCGGGCTGGGTCACTTCTTGCTGTCCACCTGAGCGGTAGATCCTGACAGTCACTTGCACTTTTTGCGCCCCACTCCTTACGATGGCGGAAAATATCTGAGAGTGACTCTCAGGTTGTTTCTCTGGAGGGGCGATGGCGCAGCTGACCGCAACCAGGCCCAACTGTCCGGAGTCCGACAGGCGGCCGGGCTCCGGACAGTTGGGCACCGTCGGTCGCTGGGGCGCCCTGATGGCCCGCCATCGCCGCATCGTGCTCGGCGCGTGGCTACTGCTCGCCATCGCGTGCGGATCGGCCTATCCGGCCCTGCACGATCGCCTCAGCACACCGGACTATTCGGTTCCCGGCTCCGAATCGGTGACCGTCGACCACCTGGTGGCCGAACACTTCGCGCGCTTCGGCACCGAACAGGACCTTCTCGTCTTCCATTCGACCCAGCACACCGTCGACGCACCGGAGTTCCGCGCGGTGATCGATCGGGCACTCGGCACAACCCGGGCCACCGCGGGCGTCGCGGGGGCGATCGGCCCGTTCGAAGGCAATGCGGCGGCCCAGATCTCGGCCGACCGGCATACCGCCTTCGGCATCGTGGGCGTGAACGGCGAGACACCGGAGCGCGTCGAGGTCGCCCGGCAACTACAGACCGAGTCGGCAGCCGCATCCGACTCCGGCGTCCAGGTGATGATCACCGGATTCGCCCCGGCGCAAGCAGATCTCATCGAGATCGAAACCGCCGATATGCAGCGCGCCGAAGCCATCGGCCTGCCGGTGGCGACCGCGGTGCTGGTGCTCGCCCTCGGCGCGGTGATCGCGGCCGCCCTGCCCATCACGGTCACCGCCGCGGGCATCGCGGTCGCCGTCGGCGCGCTCTTCGGCCTGACCACCTTTCTCACCTTCGACTCGCTGGTGCTTTCGGTGGCCACCATGATCGCCACCGGCACCGCGATCGACTACGCGATGTTCATCGTCAGCCGATACAACGAGGAACTGACCCGGCTCGGCGTACGCGACCGACGCGCGACCGCGGCCGTCGCGGCGGCCGTCGGCGCGGCGCTCGATACGACCGGCCGCACCATCCTGGCCTCGGGATTCATCGTGATGATCGCGCTGTCCGCACTCTCGGTGGTCGGGCTGCCGATGCTCAACGGGGTCGCGGTCGGCGTGGTCGTCGCGGTCATCGCCACGCTGATCGCGGCCTTCACGCTGTTGCCCGCGTTGCTGGCGACACTGGGGCCAGCGGTCAATCGCGGTGCGCTGCCGGTCCGAATGCGACCCGCCGAGGTCCGGTCCGCGACGGCATCGAGTGCGTGGGCCCGGTGGGCGCACACCGTGATGGGACGCCCCGTGCTCTTCGGCGCTATCGGTGTCGGGCTGCTCCTGGCCGCGGCGGCCCCGATCACCGGCATCCGCTACGGCGTCGATATGGGTCTCACCTCGCTGGCGGATCGACCGACCGGGCAGGCGACCGAACTCGTCCGGCAGAACTTCGGGCCCGGCCTGCTCGCACCGATCGAGGTGGTCGCCACCGGCCCGGACAATGGGCCGCTCAGCGACGAAACCCGTTCCGACACCAATCGATTCGTCGCCGAACTGTCCCGCGATCCGCGCATCGCCACGGTGCTGCCGCAGCAGTCGCACGGCAGGGTCCTCGCCGTCGTGGTCCCCAAGGTTGCCTTCGATTCGACCGCCGCGACCGATCTCGTCGCCGACATCCGCACTCGCGCAACGGCTCTCGATGGCGTCGAGATCCGGGTCGGCGGCACCTCGGCAGCGTTCGCCGATGTGTCGCACCGGATCACCGCTCGCTTTCCCTGGGTGATCGCACTCGTACTGACGGTGTCGCTGGCATTCCTGATCGTCGCCTTCCGCAGTATCGTGTTGGCGCTCAAGGCGATTCTGCTGAACCTGCTCGCCACGGGCGCCGCGCTCGGCCTGACCGTCGCGGTATTCCAGCACGGGGTCGGCGAATCCGCGCTCGGCTTTCACAGCACCGGATTCCTACAGGTGTATCTGCCGATGCTGGTGTTCGCGGTGCTGTTCGGCCTGTCCATGGATTACGAGGTCTTCTTGATCCGGCGAATGAAGGAACACTGGGACGAAACCGGCGACAACGCCGTCGCCGTCGCGGATGGGCTGCAGCGCACAGCGCGGCCGATCACCGCGGCGGCCGCCATCATGGTCGCGGTGTTCGCGAGCTTCCTGACCGCGAATGTGTTGGAGCTGAAGCAGATCGGGTTCGCCCTGGCCGTGGCGATCACCATTGACGCGCTGCTGGTTCGGCTGGTGCTGGTACCCGCGTTCATGCAGCTGTTCGGCCGGTGGAACTGGTGGCTGCCGCGGATCGGCGAGCGCACCAGTGCCGCGGCCTGCGCGACTACCGGAACATGACCTCGATCGAATCGACGATCGCCCCGATCGCCTGCGTGTAGACATCCTTCAGGCGCTCGGTGAAACCCGTTGCGGCCCAATGGTCCAGGGCCGCGACGCCGCCCCACACCCCGGCGGCCGCCGCCATGCCGATCGTCAGATCGTTGGGGTCACGGCCGGTACGCTCGGCGAACAGCAGCCGGAATTGGTCGGCCATATCCCGCATCTGGCGGGTCTGACCGTCTCTGATCTCCGGGATCGCCGCGACATATTGCAGTCGCCTGCGGATCCGGCGCTCGGACTCCGCGCTCAGCAGCGATTCGATCAGCACCGGAATGATCAGTCGCGCGATCCGCACCAGTTCGGTGGGCTCGACGATCTCGCCACCGCCCGCGGTCCGCAGCACGTCGAGCACCCGCGGATCGGCCTCGTCGTAGAGAACGAGCATCTCCTTAGTGCCGAAGTACCGGTAGACCGAACTCGGCGACACTCGGGCCGCCGCCGCGACCCGCTCCACCGTCACATTGCGATATCCGTGCTCGTCGAAGAGATCCAGCGCCACCTGCTGGATGCGGCTCATCGCCTCGATCTTCCTGCGTTCCCAGGCGGTCGAGGGAAACTCCACGGCGGACTCGGACATCAAGGGCAAGAATACCCGCGACCTATCCTCGGACGATGCCGCTCGGCCTGCGCCGCGTGCCGGGTTGCTGGGTCGGCACCTGGTTGGGCGGCACCGGATACGGAACGCCCGCGGTTGTGGTGCCCAGTGCGATATTCGGACCGCATTGCGCGACCGCGGCATCCATCTTCGGCTTCGGATCGCTCAGCACCGGCTTCGCCACATTCGGGGTCGAACCGAAATCGAAGGCCGAGGTCATATCGCCGGTGACACCGCGCCGCCAGCGCGTCAGATTCGGCACCTCGACGCCGAATCGGGTCTCCAGCAGCCGCAGCTGGGAGGTGTGGTCGAAGGTCTCCGAGGCGACCAGCCCACCTCGGCTGTACGGCGAAATCACCAGGCCGGGAACGCGATACCCCAAACCGATCGGACCCGCGATGCCATTCGACGCCGGCACCCGGTCCAGCGGTACGGTGACGAACTCGCCCGGCGTGCCCGCCGGTGCGGTCGGCGGCGTGACGTGGTCGAAGAAGCCGCCGTTCTCGTCGTAGCTGATGATCAGCGCGGTCTTCTCCCACACCTTCGGGTTCGACGTGAGGATGTCGAGCAGCTGCACGATGCCGTACGCGCCGAACGCCGCGGGCAGCGCGGGATGTTCACAGTTGATCAGCGCCGGGATCACCCAGGACACGGCCGGCAGGGTGTCGTTGGCGACGTCGGCCTGAAAGTCGTTCGGGTACACCGGCGCAAGGCCACGCCGCGCCAGTTCGGAGCTCGGATCCGCGGACTGGGTGAAGCAACCGAGCATCCCGTCGAGGAGTACCGAGGAGAGCGGGCCGACATCGCGGTTGTGGTAGATCTTCCAGCTGACGCCCGCCTCGGAGAGGTTCTCCGGATAGGTCCGCCAGCTGTACACGTGCTGCGGGATCACGGTCGGCGTTCTCAGCAGCGGCCCGCCCGCCACACCGTCCGGGTCGATGGTGGCGCTGACCCAGTACAGCCGGTTCGGGTCGGTGGGGCCGAGGACCGAGCAGTGGTAGTTGTCGCAGAGGGTGAAGGCGTCGGCGAGCTCGTGATGGATCGGGATGTCCTCGCGTAGGTAGTAGCCCATGGCCGCGGGTGCGTTGGCCGGGCCGACGCTGTCGATGGACATCGGCATCCACTGGTCGTTGGCGCCGCCGTTCCAGGCTCGGTGCATGCCACCCCAGGTGTGGTCCGGGTCGTTGATGCATTCGCCGTCGAGGGTGGCGCCGCGCGTGGTGTCGAGGCGGAACGGGTTGATGAAACCGTCCGCGCTCGGTCCGACGCCGGGCGTCCACCCGTACTGCTGCCAGGCCTTCGACGCCTCGCCGAAGCCGCGGACGCCGGATACGGTGCCGAAATAGTGGTCGAAGGAGCGGTTCTCCTGCATGAGCAGAACGAAATGCTCGATATCGCCGAGGCCGCCGGTGCCCGCCGGATCGGCGGCGTAGGCGCGTTCGATGACCGGGTTGGCCCACGATGCCAGTGCGCCGACAGCTCCGGCCGCGGCGGCCTTCGCGAGGAACTGCCTACGGTTGAGACCGCTGAACGGACTCGCGGCGCACATGCGTGTTGTTCCCTTCCGTCGTGGCAGATTCCGGTGGGCTCGATCGAGCCGAGTGCTTTTCGCCTGCACCCTACCGCGAAGTCGATCAAGCTCCGCATCGAAGTTGGTCAATTGTCCGACTTGCCGTGGGCGACGCGGCCGGTCGATATGCGGCCCGGTCCTACTCGTCGAGTCCGGGCCTGCTCGCCTCGGTGACGGGCCGTCCCGACCAGGCTTCGAGCACGCGCGTCAATTGACCGATCAGCGCGGACAGCCCGGACAGGTCACCGCCCAACTGATAGGTCTTCAGCTCGGCGGGCGTCGGCAACTGCGCGACGATCTGCGGCAGCGAATCGACCAGCTGTGCTTGGGTGGCCGCCGCCGAGCGCTGATTGGTGTTCTCGATCCGAATCCGATCACGCTCCAGATCCAGTAGCGCGTCATCATGTGCCGCTTGCGATCGCCGCGCCCCGACGGCGATCTCACCGTCGAGTTCGAGCTGCCGCAATTCCAGCTTCCTGCGCAGGTTTTCGGCCTGTTCGGCATGCTGCTCGCGTTCGAGCCGCAGCGCGTGCAGCGCGGTCTCCTTGGCGAGATCGGCGACCGCGCGCTCATCGTCGTGTTCGCGGGTGGTGCGCCGCAATTGTTCCGCGGTCTCCCGATCGAATCGCGCGGCCTCGTGGCGGGCGCGCAGTTCCGCCAGTTCGCGCTCGTTCTCGATCCGGCGTTCCTCGGCGACCCGATTCGCCTCGGTCTCGCGGGCCGAAAGCACCTCTTGCGCGGCGAGTTCCGCGAGGCGGGCGATCTGGTTCTGCTCACTGCGGTAGGGCTTCTGCAGGTTCTCCCACAGCGTCGACGAGCTGACCACCGCCTCCTTGATCTGCACGGTGACGATGCGCAAACCGAGCCCACGGTGGCTGTCCGCAGCAGAACTCCGATCGGCGCTGCCCTCGGCCACCGCCCGCAGGCGCGCGGTCAACTCCTCGATGATCGGCTGCTTATCGCTGAGCACATCGCGTACACCCATCGTGGAGACCTTGTCCTTGATGGCCGCCTCGGCCTGTTCGCGCAGCTGAATATTGACCAGCCGCATGGGATCTTCGGCATCGGAGAAGTCCAGTTTGCGGTAGGCGGTGCCGAAATCCTCGATGATCCACTGCACGTAGCCCTGCACCAGCACGCCCTGCAACTCGCTGCAGATGCAGTAGGCGTTGATCAGGATCGTCTGCATCGCACCCGGCACAACGAGATACGAGTCGGTCGCCGGGTTGAAGCGAAAGGACACGCCGAGCCCGATGTGCAGCGGTTCGCCGCGGCCGCGGCGGGTGTGCACGACGAACGCGTTGGGCGGCACCAACACCGTTTGCCACCGCCAGAATCCGGTGACCCGGACCTCCACCGGACCCGGGCCGCTGCCCTGCGACGTCGGCCCGACCCGCTCGGCCCGTTTGGCGATCGCACCGCGCTGCGCCGGGCCGCCCGGTGCCGCCGGTGCTCCGGCGAATGCCGGCGGCGCCGGTGCGGCGACCGGCTTGCGCGAACGCAGGTCGCCTTCCAGCGCCGCCTGCTGTGCCACCACTTGGTCGAGATAATCGTTCTTACCCGGATTGCTCCCCATGTCCGGGCACACTACCGGCGAATCCGCGGACCTACCTGGCGAATTCGAGTGCGGCACACAGCGCTAGCGAGCGATCAGGAGCCAGGCGGGCAGCAGGACCAAGGCGATGAGGGAGGTCTTGGCGACCACCGCCGCCGCGAGATCGACATCGGTGTCGTAGCGCTGGGCGAAGATGAACAGGTTCTGCGGTGCGGGCATGGCGGCGATCAGCACCAGGTAGGTCAGCCAGGGACCGTGAATACCGAAGAGATACTTCGAGATTGCCAGACCGAGCAGTGGGAGCGCGACGCACTTGAAGCCGATCAGCGCGTATTCGTCGCGGGTTGTGCCACGCAGGCGGATCCCGTTCGCCCCCAAGTGCAGCCCTAGCGCGAACAACGCCACAGGCGCGGCGGCATTTCCACTGAATGCCAGAGCATCACGGATCCACCCGGGCACGGGTACATTCGCCACATTGGCCGCGACACCGAGGTAGCAGGCGATAACGATCGGTGTACCCAGCGCGGCCAGCACACCCCGCGTCACGGCGGCACGCGTCGGTCGATCTGGAACCGCTTGCGCGGCACCGTACTCCATGATCGCGATGATGATCACCGTGAGCACGCAGACCTGCAGCAGGATCGTCGGAAAGATCGGCGCGGCATCGCCGAACAGCAGGACGAAAACCGGGATGGCGAAATAGGTCGTGTTGACCTGCACCCCGGCCATGATCCGCAGCGCGGTGCCCGGGACATCAGCCCCGATCAACCGCCGCGCGCCGATGCCGACCAGCACCATCCCCACCAGCGCGGTCACCAGATAAGCAGCGATCGCGGCAGGGTCGAACACCTGACGCAGATCGCTCGCATACAGCGAACCGAACAGATAACACGGAATCGCGAACAGAAAGGCGAAGTCGGAGAACGCCTTCGAACTCTCCGCCCCGATGATCTTGCGCCGGGCGAATACGGCTCCACCACCGAAGACCAGCGCGACCGGCGTCAACTTCGCCGCCGTGGTGACAATGTCGATCAACAGCACCCTTTCAGCGCGAAGGCCCCGGTCCATCCGGACCGGGGCCTTCGCTGATGCTCTACCCGAAATCAGGCGTTGCCGGAGAGCTTCTCCCGCAGGGCCGCGAGCTGGGCGTCGCTGGCCAGCGAGCCACCGGCGGGCTCGGACGCGCTGGAGGAGGACGCCTGCGCACCGCTCTCGGAGGAGTAGTTCGACGAACCGCCACCGTTCGCGGCCTCGGCCGCGGCGTCGGCCGCCATCTTCTCCATCTGTGCGGTGTGCATCTTGTGGCGACGCTCCGCCTCGGCGTAGCGGCCTTCCCACTCTTCGCGCTGCTTGTCGAAGCCCTCGAGCCACTCGTTGGTGTCGGGATCGAAGCCCTCGGGGAAGATGTAGTTGCCCTGGTCGTCGTAGCTGTCGGCCATGCCGTACTTCGACGGGTCGAACTCGGCGTGGTAGTCCTCGTTCGCCTGCTTCAGCGACAGCGAGATCCGGCGACGCTCCAGGTCGATGTCGATGACCTTGACCATCGCGTCGTCGCCGACCGCGACAACCTGGTCCGGGACCTCCACGTGGCGCTCGGCCAGCTCGGAGATGTGCACCAGGCCCTCGATGCCCTCTTCGACGCGCACGAACGCGCCGAACGGAACCAGCTTGGTGACCTTGCCCGGCACGATCTGGCCGATCGCGTGGGTCCGGGCGAACTGACGCCACGGGTCTTCCTGGGTCGCCTTGAGCGACAGCGAAACCCGCTCGCGATCCAGATCGACGTCGAGGACCTCGACGGTGACCTCGTTGCCGACCTCGACAACCTCGGACGGGTGGTCGATGTGCTTCCAGGACAGCTCCGAGACGTGCACCAGACCGTCGACGCCGCCCAGGTCCACGAAGGCACCGAAGTTGACGATCGAGGAGACCACACCCTTGCGGACCTGGCCCTTCTGCAGCTGGTGCAGGAACTCGCTGCGGACCTCGGACTGGGTCTGCTCGAGCCAGGCGCGGCGGGACAGGACCACGTTGTTGCGGTTCTTGTCCAGCTCGATGATCTTGGCCTCGATCTCCTTGCCGACGTACGGCTGGAGGTCGCGCACACGCCGCATCTCGACGAGCGAGGCGGGCAGGAAGCCACGCAGACCGATATCGAGGATCAGGCCGCCCTTGACGACCTCGATGACGGTGCCCTTGACGGCCTCGTCCTTCTCCTTGAGCTCCTCGATGGTGCCCCACGCACGCTCGTACTGCGCCCGCTTCTTCGACAGGATCAGGCGGCCTTCCTTGTCCTCCTTGGTGAGAACAAGAGCCTCGACCTCATCGCCCACGGAAACGACCTCGTTGGGGTCGACATCGTGTTTGATCGAGAGTTCGCGAGAGGGGATGACGCCTTCGGTTTTGTAACCGATGTCGAGCAGGACCTCGTCGCGATCGACCTTGACGATGGTTCCTTCGACGATATCGCCGTCGTTGAAGTACTTGATCGTGGCGTCGATGGCGGCGAGGAAGTCCTCGGCGGAGCCGATGTCGTTGACGGCTACCTGCGGCGAGGTGACGGTGGTGGGCATATGTCGGTTTGCTCCGGACGGATTGTGGTCGGTTGCGGACATTGGAACTTTCGGTACGCTGCGAACTCACCGCGATGACGCGACGTGACGGACACAATGAACGTACCGCACGCAAACGCTTGTGAAACTCAGCACGAGCGCTCTGTTACTTCAGTAGAGTTGTCGTCGCAGACTGTTACTGCAATGACACCGGTACAGCAGCACCCAAGACACTCGCGCGTTCAGCGTACGCGACCTTGGTCCGGCCGGGCAAACCGGTCTCGACGCCACGCCGGACTAAGCTGACGGCGTGTCGGAAGATCGCCATTCGCAAGCAAACGCACTGCTCGGGACCACTGGACCGGCGCGCGCCAAGATCGGCTCGGCGGCCAGTCAGCAGGCCAGCCGCCGGTGGTGGGATGCCGACGCGACGCAATATCACGACACGCACGCCGATTTCCTCGGCGTCGACTCCCTCGACGGCGAGTTCATCTGGTGCCCAGAGGGTCTGCACGAGGGTGATATGCACTTCCTCGGCGAGGTGGCCGGCAAGCGGATCCTGGAGATCGGCTGCGGGTCGGCGCCGTGTTCGCGCTGGTTGGCCGGGCAGGGAGCGCTGCCGGTCGGGCTGGATCTGTCGATGGGGATGCTGGAGCGCGGACTGGCGGCGATGCGGCGCGGCGGGCCGCAGGTGCCGTTGGTGCAGTCGGGGGCGGAGGCGCTGCCTTTCGCCGACGAATCCTTCGATCTGGCCTGTTCGGCATTCGGCGCTGTTCCGTTCGTCGCGGACTCCGAACTGGTGATGCGCGAGGTCGCTCGGGTGTTGCGGCCAGGTGGCCGGTGGGTGTTCTCGGTGAACCATCCGATGCGGTGGATTTTTCCGGACGATCCCGGGTCCGCGGGACTGACCGCGTCGATTCCGTACTTCGACCGCACCCCCTATGTAGAGGTCGACGACGACGGTTCGCCGACCTACGTCGAGCACCACCGGACCATCGGCGATCGCGTCCGGGAGATCGTCGCCGCCGACCTGATGCTGCTCGATATCGTGGAACCGGACTGGCCCGAATGGCTGGAGCGCGAATGGGGCCAGTGGAGCCCGCTGCGCGGCGAATTGTTCCCCGGTACCGCCATCTTCATCACCGCGAAACCCGGCTGAGCCCGGGACGCAGATCCGCACCCCTTCCCGGACCCGTAATCGACACGGATACAGGGAAGAGGTGCGGTATCGAAAGAAACGTCAGAGCGGTCGGACGTTTTCCGCCTGCGGACCCTTCGGCCCCTGTGTTACCTCGAACTCGACTCGTTGATCGTCATTCAGACTCCGGAAACCGGCTTCCGAGATCGCGCTGAAGTGGACGAAGACGTCCGCGCTCTGATCGTCCGGGGCAATGAAGCCGAACCCCTTATCCGCGTTGAACCATTTGACAGTGCCCTGCATCGACTCTCCTGCCGTCGTGGATCGCTTGATGAACCGTCTACATCCTGCCCGGACAGCGAGCAGATATCCGGCATTTGCCACGACGATCTATCCGAATGCCGGAATGTCCGGCATTCGGATCCGAGGCAGGTCAGGCGAGCGCGGATTCGCATAGCTACTCCGCGGCCGGTTTCGGCTTCGGGCCGCGGCCCGCCTGTTTCAAGGCGAGCCGCAGCGCGTATTCGATCTGGGCGTTGATGCTGCGCAGGTCGTCGGCGGCCCATTGGGCGACGGCCTCGTGCACCGCGGGGTCCAGGCGTAGCAAGATCTTCTTGCGCTCGGCCATGCTCAGGAGTAGAGCGAGCCGGTGTTGACGACGGGCTGGGTGGCTCGATCACCGCAGAGCACGACCAGGAGGTTGGAGACCATGGCCGCCTTGCGCTCCTCGTCGAGTTCGACCACGCCCTGTTCGGAGAGCCGGGCCAGCGCCAAAGCGACCATGCCGACCGCGCCCTCGACGATGCGGGTGCGGGCGGCGACTATCTGCGCGGCCTGCTGGCGCACGAGCATGGCCTGGGCGATCTCCGGCGCGTAGGCGAGGTGGGTGATCCTGGCCTCGACGACCTCGATACCCGCCAAATCCGTGCGCTCGCGCAGTTCGATGGTCAGTTCCTCGGCCACCTCGGCGCCGTCGCGCAGGCTGGTGGTGTTCTGCTCGTGCGCGTCGTACGGGTGGGTGGTGGCCAGGTGGCGAACGGCCGCCTCGGATTGGGTCGCCACGTATTCCTCGTAGTCATCGACCGAGAACGCGGCCTTGAAGCTATCGACCACCCGGTAGACCACGACGGCGGCGATCTCCACCGGATTGCCGTCGGCGTCGTTGACCTTCAGCTTCTGGGTCTCGAAGTTGCGCACCTTCAGCGAGATGCTGCGGCGGTCCGACAGCGGCACCACCGAGAAGAAGCCGGGTTCGCTGAGCGATCCGATATAGCGGCCGAAGAACTGGACGACCTTGGCCTCGTTGGGATTCACCACGGTGAGGCCGGTGGCCAACAGCAGGAGCACGACCACCACGACGGTCGCGATGATCGCGCCGACCAGGGCGGGCACATTGTCGTTGTTCGCGGCCGCCGCATAGCCGGCGATCGCGCCGCCGCCGATCAGGAGCGTGAGCACAAACCACGACAGCAGCACCAGAAAGCCGTTGAGGTGGAACGCCGAGCGAAACTTCATGACATCCTCCGAGTATCAAAGTGATATCACCAAGATAGCACCGGCGCTGCCGCCCCGCACTCACTCCCTCGCTGCGACTGCAGCCCCCGCACGAGTCCGGATTCGGACCCACGCGGGGGCTTCGGTCGGCGCAGCCGCAGGACGTACGGCATTCCGTCAATCGGCGGGTTCGATATTGCGGTTGAAGCGGAACATGTTGCGCGGGTCGTACTTTGCCTTCAGCGCGCTGAGGCGGGCGTAGGTGTCCGGCGTGTAGCCGCCCCGGGTCTGCGCTTCGTCGGCGGCGGCACCCGCGCCGTAGAGAAAGTTGAGGCTGTGGCCGACGGTCCAGGGTGCCAGCGCCGCGCGGACCACCGCGTGCTCCGCGGGCACCGCGTCACCCGCATCGGGTCCGGGCATGGTGATGACGCGAACGACGTATTCGGCGTCGCGGTTGTCGACGGCGATACCCGCGGGCCCGCCCCTGCGCAACGCGCCACCGAGGTGCCGGATATCGACGACGGCCTGGATCGGCTCGGTGGCAGTGAGCAAGGCGGACAACGTTTCTCCGGTGAACTCCCCCAGCAACGCATTGGTGGCGGCGTATGCGTGCGGATGGTCCGGATCGCTGTGGATGGTGTGCGATTCGGTGTACGGCATGACCCGCAGGTCATCCTTCAGGCGATCGCCGACGGCGCGCAGCGGGGCGACCAAACGCTCGCCTTCCTCGGCGGATCCGTTGTAGGCGATCCGAATCGACGCGACGTAGCGGCCGCGCAACGGTTCGGGGACCTGCGGGATGGGCGGGAAGGTCAGCACGGTGACCGTCGAGGTCAGCTCCTCGGGAACCGTTGCGGTCCAGTCCTTCCACGCTTCCAGCGCCTGCTCGACCAACGGCGCGTCGAAGACCACCTGGCCGCCGTAGACGGTGGCGATCGGCACGAGTTCCAATTCCAGCGCGGTCACCACGCCGAAGTTGCCGCCGCTGCCGAGCACCGCGCCGAAGAGTTCGTCGCCAGGGGTCAGCATGCGGACCCGCCCGTCCGCGGTGACGAGCTCGATGATGCGCACATGGTCGCCCGCATAGCCGAATTGTCGTGCCAGCAGGCCCAATCCACCGCCCAGGCTGTAGCCGACGACGCCGACGGAGGGCGAGGAGCCGTTCAACGGTGCCAGCCCGTATTGCGCGGCGGCCTCGACCAGCGCACCGGCCCGCACTCCGGCTGCGACGCGAGCGATCCGGGCCTCCGGGTCGATACGAATATCGGTCATCCTGCGGGTGCTGATCAGTACGCCGCCCGCGGCCGCTACCGAGAGCCCGTGCCCGGTGGCCTGCACCGCCACCGGAAGTCCATGGCGCGCGGCGTATTCCACCGCACTGCGGACATCCTCGGCGTGCACCGCGCCGACGACGAGCGCGGGGCGATGGGTGTACGCGGCCTGGAAGCCTGCGATCTCCGCATCGTATCCGGTATCGCCGGGGCGGAAGACCGGGCCGGTGAAGGCGGTGGTGTCGATGATCTGTTCGGCGGTGTTTCCCATGCCTCAGACGATGCCCGCGGCCCAATCAGAAGTCCAACAGATAGTTCTGCTCGCTCCTATAATGGTTGGTTATGGAACTGCGACAGCTGCGCTACTTCGTGACCGTGGTCGAGGAGGCCAACTTCACCCGCGCCGCCGCCCGGTTACATCTGGCGCAGCCCGGCCTCAGCGCGCAGATCCGCCAGCTCGAACGCGAACTGGGACAACAACTGCTCGATCGGGGCAGTCGTTCGGTGACGTTGACCGAGGTGGGCGCGGCAGTGCTACCGCATGCCAGGACCGCGCTCGCGGCGGCTGAGCGGGTCACCGCGACGGTGGACGAGTTCACCGGACTACTGCGCGGACACGTCCGCGTCGGATGCGTCTCGGGTACCGCGAGCGAGGATTTCGATATCGCCACGGTGCTGGCGGATTTTCACGACGATCACCCGCAGGTCGGCATCAGCCTGACCGAGGACACCTCCGAGAATATGCTGGCGGCGGTGCGCGGCGGAGAATTGGATATCGCGTTGATCGGGTTGACCGGCGCGGAGATCGGCGACGATATCGGCGTCGACGTGGTGCTCGATACGCCAGTGGTAGCGGCGGTCGCGGCGGACGGGGGAAGCGGCCGGATCACGCTGGCCGAGCTGCGCGACCACCCGCTGATCTGCCTGCCACGCGGAACCGGAATCCGGGGTGTGCTCGATCGTGCTTGTGCCGCAGCGGGATTCGAGCCCGACGTCGCCTTCGAGGCCGCCGCTCCCCCGCTACTGCTCCTGCTGGCCGCCCGCGGCCTCGGCATCGCGGTGGTGCCCGCGCTCACGCCGACCGAGGCCGAGGCGTTCGGCGTACGGGTGCGACCGATCATCGAACCGGAGCTACATGGACAGCTCGCACTGGCGTGGCGGCGGGATCGTCCGGACAGCCCGGCCGCGAAAGTCCTACTCGGACAACTCCGTATCGGATTGAGCGGTAGCTGAAATTGCGGGGACCGAGTCGGACTGGCCCGGTTCCCGCACTGCGAATCAGAGCAGCCGCGACAGGAACGCTTTGGTGCGTTCATGTTTCGGGTCCGCGAGCACTTCGCGCGGATTACCCGCCTCGACGACGACACCGCCGTCCATGAACACCAGTTGGTCGGCAACCTCACGGGCGAAACCCATTTCGTGGGTCACGACCACCATCGTCATACCGTCGGCGGCGAGTTCGCGCATGACGCCGAGCACCTCGCCGACCAGCTCCGGATCCAGCGCCGAGGTCGGCTCGTCGAAGAGCATCAGCTTGGGATCCATGGCCAGCGCGCGGGCGATGGCGACGCGCTGCTGCTGGCCGCCGGAGAGCTGCGCGGGATAGGCATTCGCCTTGTCTCCCATGCCGACTCGATCCAGCAGCTCGTGCGCGCGAGCCACCGCATCGGCCTTGCGGATACCCTTCACCTGGATCGGCGCCTCGACGATGTTCTCCAGCGCCGTCCGATGCGGGAACAGGTTGAAGTGCTGGAACACCATGCCGATATCGCGACGCTGCTTGGCCGCGTCGCGCGGGTGCAGTTCGTAGAGCTTGCCGCCCTTTTCGCGATAGCCGATGAGATCACCGTCGACATAGAGCCGCCCCGCGTTCACCTGCTCGAGGTGGTTGATGCAGCGCAGGAAGGTCGACTTGCCCGAACCCGACGGCCCGATCAGGCAGAGCACATCGCCACGCCCGACCTCGAGCGAGATGCCCTTGAGCACCTGCAGCGCACCGAAGTTCTTGCACACCCGATCCGCGACGATCATCGGCGCCGCATCGTTCTTGTCCAGACTCGAGCTCATTTCGCCTTCACAATCGTCTGAGCGTCGGCCAGTTCCTGCAGCTGCTTGGCGGTCAGCTGCCGCGAGGCACCCCGCGAGTAGTAGCGCTCCAGGTAGTACTGCCCGACCATCAACACGCTGGTGACCGCGAGATACCAAGTGGCCGTGACCAACAGCAGCGGAATCGGCTGGAAGTTCACGCCGTAGATATCACGGGCTCGTCCGTACAGGTCGGTACTCAACGGGATCGCGGTGACCAGTGAGGTGGTCTTCAGCATGCCGATGAGCTCGTTGCCGGTCGGCGGGATGATCACCCGCATCGCCTGCGGCAGTACGGTCCTGCGCATGGTCTGCGACCACGACATACCGAGCGCCGTCGAGGCCTCGCGCTGCCCCTCACCGACGGAATTGATTCCGGCACGGACGATTTCGGCCATATACGCGGCCTCGTTCAGACCGAGGCCGATCACCGCGAAGGTGAACGCGGCCTGCAATCCCTGCACATCGATCCGCACGAATTCGGGTCCGAACGGCACGCCGAGCTGGATCGACTTGTACAGCGACGGGAACAGACCCCAGAACACCAACTGCACGAAAACCGGTGTGCCACGGAAGATCCAGAGATATACCCAGGCCGCCGAGCGCAGCACCGGATTCGGCGACAGGCGCATCACCGCGAGCACCGTGCCGAGTGCGACGGCAATGGCCATCGCCAGCACGGTGAGCTCCAGGGTGACCACCGCACCGGAGGCGATCCGGCTGTCGAACAGGTACTTCCGGTAGGTCCCCCAGCCGTACGCGGAGTTGGTGGCCGCGCCGTAGATGAAGAGCCCGAGCAGGGCGAGGATGATCGCCGCGGCGATCCAGCGGCCCGGCCTGCGTAGTGGAACGGCCTTGATCGGCTCCGGTTCTGCCGAGTCGATCGGCCCGCCGGGCCCGGTGTTGTCGCCGGGCGCCGACGTGGTCTCAGGAGATGACATCGATCAGCTCTCGGCGCCGTTGATGACCGACTTGGTGATCGCGCCTTCCTGTACACCCCAATTCTTGGTGATCTCCAGGTATTTGCCGTTATCGATCAGGTGCTGGACGGCGGCCTGCAGCGCCTTGCCGAGCGCCGAGCCCTTCGGGATGGCCCAGCCGTAGGGGGCGGAGTCGAAGACCTTGCCGGCCGCCTCGATCTTGCCGTCGCTCTTCTTGATCGCGTACGCGGTCACCGGCGAATCCGCCGACATCGCGTCGACCTGGCCGAGCACCAGGGCGTTGGTCGCCGCGCTCTGCTCGTCGAACGGCTTCTTATCGATGGCGGGCTTGCCCTGCTCCTCGCACTTCTTGCTGCGGGCCGGGATCTCGTCGGTGTCCTGAACCGTGGTGGCCTGCACCGCGACCCGCTTACCGCAGGCGTTGTCCGGGTCGATCGGCTTACCTGCCTGCTGCGCCCACTGGCTGCCCGCGTTGAAGTAGGTGGTGAAGTCGACGCTCTGTTCGCGTTCCTTGGAGTCGGTGATGGAGGACATGCCGACGTCGTAGGTGCCCGCCTGGATCGCGGGAATGATCTTCTCGAAGGAGGATTCGAGGTATTCGGCCTTGAGACCGAGGGTCGCGGCGACCGCATCCATCATGTCGACATCGAAGCCGACGATCTTGCCGCTGGGATCCTTGTACTCGTTGGGCTGGTAGGGGATGTTCGTTCCGATGACGAGCTTGCCCGACTGCTTGATCTTGTCCGGGAGCAGCGCGGCGGCCGCGTCGACCTTGTCGACACCGGAAACCTTCGCGACCGTGGGCGAGTTGTCCTCGGAGTTACTACAGCCCGTCAACACCAGCGCACCGCCGGCGAGCACGCACATCGTTTGCAGGGCGCGCCTGCCAAGAACCGATCGAACAGACACAGCAGCCCTCCACATTTCGGATTCGAGAAACCCGGGTGTCACCACCCGTTTGGCAATCTAAGCGATCCAGCCGTTTCGTGCTGGACAGTGACGAAAGAGCGACACGAAGTCGTTGCGAACTCACTGTTGCGCCCAGGTGCCGATACACCGCCGCAACACCCTACCTTCTCGTTCGCTGGCCAGTTGCTCCGACGAGGTGGCAGCGGTCGTGTCTTCCGACACAGCGCAGGCGCCGATCGCGCCGAGCACTCCCGATCGAATCAGGCCGGACCCTGAGCGTCGCGCGCCGCATGTCACGCCACCCCGTTGGCTCGGATAAGCGAACCTCGGGCGAACGCGCCCCGGTCCGGGGTCGGCACCTTCAAATGGCAAATCAGTATTTCGCTTCTCGGCCGCGAGCTTATTGCCTACCGGCCCGCGACCACGTGCTCGCGGCCGGTCGCCCCGCGAGGGCGAGGGCCGCTGTGCAGATCGAATGGCTACTCCATCAGGTGAACGCGGTGACGGACCGGACGGGTCAGCGCCGGTGCACGCGGGCGGCGACCTGCTCGGTGAATTCGCTGGTCGAGGCGAGGCCACCGAGGTCTGCGGTGGCGATGCCGGCGGCGAAGGTGGTCGCCACGGCGCGTTCGATGCGTTCGCCGGCGCTCAGCAGCGCGCGGTTGTTATCGCGAATTCCCAGCCAGTGCAACAACATTGCCGCCGAGAGCTGCAGTGCGGCCGGGTTTGCGCGGTTGTGTCCGGCGAGGGTCGGTGCGGCGCCGTGCACGGCCTGGGCCATCGCCTTGGTCGCCGAGCAGTTCAGTGACGCGGCGATGCCCAGTGATCCGCTCAACTCTGCCGCGAGATCGGAAAGGATGTCGCCGAAGAGGTTCTCGGTCACCAGCACGTCGTAGTCGCGAGCGGCGCGGACCAGATGGGCGGCGGTCGCGTCGACATGTTCATCATCGACCTCGATGCCCGGATAGGCGTGAGCGATATCACGGCAGACGTCGCGGAACAGACCCATGGTCATGGGCAGCACGTTGGCCTTGTGCACGATGGTCACCCGCTTGCGGCGCGCGGCCGCCAGCCGAAAGGCTTCGTGCGCGATCCGCTCGCACGCTTGCCGAGTGACCACACCGACCGCCATCGCGACGTCGGGTGTCGGCCGAAACTCGCCGGACCCGGCGAACATATTGCGGTCGGCGTAGAAGCCCTCACTGTTCTCCCGGACTATCACCAGATCAATATCGGGCGCGGTCGCCTTGATACCGGCAAAGGCGCGGGCCGGGCGGATGTTGGCGTAGAGGCCGAAGCGTTTACGGATGGCGCCGCCGGGCGCTACGGCGGCGCGATGCTCGGGTGGGTAGGCGGCATTGTCGTGCGGACCGAGGATCCAGGCGTCGAGTTCGTCCAGCGCCGTACAGGTTTGCTCGGGCAGCGGATCGCCGAATTCCTCGATGGCGCGGTGCCCCATCAACAAGGGCACCCAGTACACCGGGGTCGCGCCCGCCGCGGACATGGCCTCGTCGACGACGGCGCGGGTGGCCCGGACCACCTCCGGGCCGATGCCGTCGCCGTCGATCAGGCCGAGCCGCAGGGGCGTGGCGCTACGTTGCGTCGCATCGTTCACTGGGTCATCCTCCCGCCGATCACCGAACGCGATCGAACCGACCCGCGGCTGGGTCGTCGGGTTGGCCGCCCATCGCGCTGCGCGGACGGCTAACCTCTGGTGAATATGGTGCAGTCGGTCGAATTGCTGTTGGACGACGCGGCCGATGCGGAGATCCGGCGGCAGTGGCAGTTGCTCGCGGACGCGGGCATCCCGAGCCTCGCGGGCAAGACCACCGAGACCAATCGGCCGCATATCACCGTCGCCGTGGCCAGACAGATCTGGCCGCGCATCGATCACGCACTCGACCAGCTGAGCTTCCGGCCGATTCCGGTGCGCCTCGGCGGGCTGCTGGTATTCGGCGCGCGCAATCCGATCCTGGTCCGGCTGGTGGTGCCCTCGGAGCAGCTGATCGCGCTGCAGCGGCGCATCTTCGCCGCGGTGGCGCCGTGCCCCGGCATCCCGGCGAATCTGCATCCCGACGAATGGACACCGCACGTCACGCTGGCCAAACGGGTGGCGACCCAATATCTGGGTGAGGCCATCCACGCGGTTGCCCGAGATCGCGATTTCCCGGCGACCGTGGTGGGTATACGGCGTTGGGACGGCGACCAACGGCGTGAGTGGCCGATCGCCCGTGGAAGATAGCGGCAAGCGCTGGAAGATATGGACAGCGCCGGGCGTTACAGCAGGCGACATACGAGACGAGAGGACGTCATGGCGACCCAGACGCTGAACCAACAGAATTTCGATGAGATCGTCACCGGAAACGACGTGGTACTCGTCGATTTCTGGGCTGACTGGTGCGGTCCATGCAAGAGCTTCGCACCCACCTTCGAGGCCTCCTCGGACAAGCATCCCGATGTCGTGCACGGCAAGGTCGACACCGAGTCCGAGCAGGGCCTGGCCGCCGCCGCCAACATCCGCTCCATTCCGACGATCATGGCGTTCCGCGAGGGCGTGCTGGTCTTCGCGCAGCCGGGCGCCCTGCCGCCCGCCGCACTCGAGGATCTGGTGACGCAGGTGAAGGCGCTGGATATGGACGAGGTGCGCAAGCAGCTCGCGGAGCAGCAGGCCGGGCAGTAGTCCGAGCTCGAGTGCCGCCAATAGCGCAGGGCCGTGTACCTCGGCGAGGTGCACGGCCCTGCGCTGTCGAGCGCGACAACTGATTTCGAGAGCAAATAGGTAACTCATCGGGTACGCCCGAGAACCGGCTCGCTGCTGACTGTCGGCCCGCCGCGTGGATCTCGCGGCAGCTACCGATCGGCTGAAGGTCCGGGGAGGCGGAGGAGATTGACGCCCGCGATCATCGCGCGGACCGTCGATTCGGCGGCGCCATCGGCCAGCGCCGCGCCCCAGCCGCGCCTGCCGTTGCACTCGCACTGCACGAAGGTCGCGGTGCCCTCGTCGGTGCGACGCTGGTGGAACTGCAGGATCTCGACCGGATAGCCCTCGTCGTAGAGGGCCGAGGTCATCGCGGCGACCGGGCTGCCGGTGGCGATCACCGTGCGCAGATGGTCGGCGAACTCGAGGGTGGCGGTGAACTCCGCACTCCGGTTGCCCGCGGGCGACCAGTCGCCGACCCGAATCGGGCCGGTGAGCTCGCAGTAGCGGTCGTGGAACTGCGCCGGTGTCAGACCGGCGCTTTCGGCGCGCAGCGCCTTGGGGGCGGCGGCGATGAACGTGTGTGTATCAAGAGTCAGCATGGTCATTGCACGTAGGTCTTCCCGAGGATTGTCTTCTCAATTGACAGAGGGGACCAGCAGTCACAAATCAGTAGCCCGCAGCGAGGGGGCCGGTCCGAATCAGACCCCGCTACGGCGGGCTACTACGAGAAGTCGCCGGGTTGCCACCATCGCGGTAAGCGGAATTAGCACGGCGCTGTCGCGGTCTGCGACATTCAGCGCTGCGCTGTGGCGGTCGGCGGGATTCGGCACGCGGCCCAGGATATGTCGATCTTGACGCAATAGCAACCACATTTATCGGCTCCGCGTAGCTACTGACGAGTACCGTCCGCGCAGCTCAGAGGGTAGTCCTGACGAAGGATGGCAGACCGCCGCCGCGGCGGTACCTTCGATCACATGGGTCTGCTCGTCGCCATGACCATTCCGGGTCTGGCCATCCTGCTGATCGGGCTCGCCTTTCTCGAGGTGGTATGGAATCGGCTCACCGGGAGTCGGATCCTGCCGTGGTTTCAGCACCGCAAGCACACGCCGGTCGCGGCAACCGGATTCGAAGAAGTGACAGCGGTATTCCAAGGGTCCAAGCAATACGAGTTCGAGCAGCGGCAAACGACATTGATGCACAAGGAAGACAAGTCGGATGGGGCCCCGCCGCGCGATGAGATCGATTTGGGCGCCGGGTCGGCAAAGTTGGTACGGCACAAGCGGTAATCGTTTCGAGCCCGAACCGCTCGGCTGTCTATCAGCAGGCCGCTGCGCAGTACAAGCTGCTGGCTACTGGGCGCTGAAATGCGGTGCGGCACACCGGATATCCGGTGTGCCGCAAGGACCGCACTCAGTGCGCCGCAGAGTCCCAGCTACGGCCGGTGCCGACCGAGACGTCCAACGGCACCGACAGCGTGATCGCCGAGGACATCTGCTCGCGCGCAAGGGTTTCCAGCGCATCCTGCTCCCCTTCGGCGACCTCGAACACCAGCTCGTCGTGGATCTGCAGCAGCATCCGCGAGCGCAGCCCCGCCTCTTGAACGGCCTTGTACACGTTGATCATCGCGACCTTGATGATGTCCGCGGCGGTGCCCTGGATGGGCGCGTTGAGGGCCATGCGTTCGGCGGCCTCGCGCCGCTGGCGGTTGCTGGAGTCCAGATCGGGCAAGTAGCGGCGGCGGCCGAAGAGGGTTTCGGTGTAGCCGACCTTGCGGGCCTGTTCGACCACCTCGTAGAGGTAGTCGCGGATGCCGCCGAAACGGTCGAAGTAGACCTCCATCTGCTCCTTGGCCTCCTGCGTGCTGATCTTCAGCTGTGCCGAAAGACCATAGGAGCTCAGACCGTACGCGAGACCGTAGGACATCGCCTTGATCCGGCGGCGCATCTCCGGATTGACCTCCGACAGCGGAATGTCGAAGGCCTTGGAGGCGACGAAGGTGTGCAGATCCTCGCCGGAGTTGAAGGCCTCGATCAGCCCCTCGTCGCCGGAGAGGTGCGCCATGATGCGCATTTCGATCTGGCTGTAGTCCGCGGTCATCAGCGACCGATAGCCGGGACCGACGACGAAGGTGTCGCGGATCTGGCGGCCGGTGTCGGTGCGGATCGGAATGTTCTGCAGATTCGGTTCGGTCGAGGACAGTCGCCCGGTGGCCGCGATGGTCTGGTTGAAGGTGGTGTGGATGCGACCGTCGTCGGCGACGGATTTCAGCAGGCCGTCCACGGTGACCTTGAGCCGGGTGGCGTCGCGGTGTTCCAGCAGATGCTGCAGGAAGGGATGCTCGGTCTTCTCGAACAGCGATTCCAGCGCATCGGCGTCGGTGGTGTAACCGGTCTTGGTGCGCTTGGTCTTCGGCATATCGAGCTCGTCGAAGAGCACCACCTGCAGCTGCTTGGGTGAGCCGAGGTTGATCTGCTTGCCGATCACCTCGTAGGCGGCGTTGGCGGCGTCGGTGACCTTGTCGGCGAATTGCCGCTGCAGGGTCTCGAGCTGATCGATATCGACCGCGATGCCCGCGTTCTCCAGTTCGGCGAGCACACCGAGCAGCGGCAGTTCCATATCGTCGAGCAGCGCGCTGGATTCGATCTGGCGCAGTTCGCTGTCGAGGGCTTCGGCGAGGTCGAGAACCGCTCTGGCACGCAGCATTTCGGTCCGCGCCACCTCGGCGTCGACGGTGTCCTCATCGTCGAGCAGCGACAGCTGCGGGGTTTCGTCGGTCTCGGCGCGCAGCTCACGGTGCAGGTAGCGCAGTGAGAGGTCGTCGAGGTTGAAGCTGCGCTGGCCGGGGCGGACCAGGTAGGCCGCCAAGGCGGTGTCGCTGGTGAGCCCGGCCAGCCGCCAGCCGCGCCCGCGCAGCGCGTGCATCGCGGCCTTGGCCTCGTGCAGCGCCTTGGGCGATTCGGCGTCGCCGAGCCAAGCACCCAGTGCGGCTTCGTCTTCCGGCGTCAGCACGGCAACGTCGATATAGCCGCTCTCGCCGTCAGCGGCGGCAATGGCGATCGCGCGCACGTCTCCATTGCCGGGTGTGCTGGTACCGACCACCGAAATACCGTGGCGGACGCCGACTTTCGCATGCTCGACGAGCCAGGCGGCGACCGCGCCGACCTCGAGCGCGCCGCCGCTGATCTCGAAGCCGGATTCGGCCTCGGGCTCGGGCGGGGCGAGGGTTTCGAAGAGCCGGTCGCGCAGCACCCGGAATTCCAGATCGTCGAAGAGCTGGTGGATCTTGTTGCGATCCCACGGCTGCTGGGCCAGCTGATCGGGGGTGTAGGGCAGCGGGACATCGCGGACCATCTCGGTGAGCTGGCGGTTGAGCACCACACTGCTGAGGTTGGCGCGCAGCGCATCGCCGACCTTGCCCTTCACCTCGTCCACCTTGTCGACGAGCGTGGCGAGGTCGCCGAATTCGCGAATCCACTTGGCGGCGGTCTTCTCCCCGACGCCCGGAATACCGGGCAGGTTATCGCTGGGATCGCCGCGCAGGGCCGCGTAATCCGGGTACTGGGCCGGGGTGAGCTGATATTTGGCCATCACCTCGTCGGGCGTGAACCGGGTCAGATCGGAGACGCCCTTGCGCGGATAGAGCAAGGTGACGTTATCGCTGACCAACTGGATGGCGTCGCGGTCACCCGAGACGATCAGCACGCGGAAGCCCGCGCCGACCGCCTGGGTGGCGATCGTCGCGATCAGGTCGTCGGCCTCGAAACCCTCGATGGCCATCACCGGGATGCCCATCGCGCCGAGCACGTCCTTGGTGAGTTCGACCTGGCCGCGAAATTCGTCCGGCGTCGCGCTACGGCCCGCCTTGTACTCCGGATAGGCCTCGGTGCGGAAGGTCTTGCGGCTGACGTCGAAAGCCGCCGCGATATGGGTCGGCTTCTCGTCGCGCAGCAGGTTGATGAGCATCGCGGTGAACCCGTAGACCGCGTTGGTGGTCTGCCCGGTGACCGTTTTGAAGTTCTCCGCGGGCAGCGCGAAGAACGCGCGATAGGCGATCGAATGCCCGTCCAGCAGGAGCAGCGTCGGCCACTCACCGGCCGCATCGGTGGCTGCTACAGGCGTGGCGCTGGAACGCTGATCAGTAGTCGCTGGGGTCACGGGGATGAGTCTAGAGAGCAGGTCCGACATCGCACCGGCAACCTCCGTTACAGATCCAGCTGTCCGATTTCCGCCGGAATCGATCGGATCCGGCGGCGATCATTTCCCAGTGACTACTACACGTTCCGCACTCGAGAAATTCTTCGCGGCCGAAGCCGCCTACATCACCGAGGGCGCGCCCTTCGATGTCATGGCCGACTGTCTGGCGCCGGATGTCGTGATGTATCAGGCCGAGCATCTCCCCTATCGCGGCGAATGGCATGGTCGGGGGGGCATCGAGAAGTTCATGGCGGCGATGAGTGCGACGTGGGAGTCGCTGGAATTCGTCGAGCAGCGGTTCGTGGTGGACGGGGACAACGTGGTGATCTACAACCGCGGGCGAATGTTGGCGCGGGCGACCGGACGGATGCTGGAGACGTCGGTGATGCAGTACATGACGTTTCGGGATGGACTGATCGCGGAGATCCGGCCGTTCTATCTGGATACCGCGGCAGTCATGGCGGTGACCACTGCACAGTCTGGGTAATTAGGCTGTGCCGCAGCTCATTCCACGTGGGCCGCGGCGCTGAACCAGGTGTTGCACTCCCAGGTGTCGCCCTTGTCCGAACCCCATCTCCACCAGCCCCAGATGTTCTCCTCGGTGCCTTGCAGCAACTCTTCGCGGACGTCGCCATCGCGGACCGCATGGGTGGCCTCGGTCCAGGTCTGCTGATCGATATCGCCGCGGCCGAAATTGGTGCCGAGGAACATGCCGGAGAAGCAGCGCGCCTGCAATTCCATCCGCCTGCTCTGTTCCTGACCGGCGGCGGTGTCCTTGCCGAGCGTCGTGCGTTTCTCGGAGTAGGCCCGCATGACGCCGATCAAGGCCTGCACGTGATGGCCGTATTCGGTGGTGAGCACGGCCAATTGGGCGCCGCGCCGGGAGCCACCGACCAGCGGCCGCACGGCGTCAAAGGGCAGCACCAGCGTTTCGTCGAGGGCGCAGTAGAAGGTCGTCGGGCCGTTGCGCAGACGCTGCACACATTGACTGGCGACATCACGTGACTCCGCGGGGGCGAGCAGTCGCGGCGGACGGAACGGCAGTCCGGCGCCGCGCAGCGCCGGTTCCCAGGACGCGTCGAGGCAGGCGATCGCGGCCCGATAGAACGCCCGCGCCGCCTCCGGATCGTCGCGCCACGCGGGCAGTTTGCAATCGACCCTGCCCAGGCCGACGTGCTGGGCGAAGAGCGGATGATCGGCCAGCGCCTGCACCGGACGATTCGACGCCACCGGCATCCCGGCCGGTGACGCGCCGGCCAACGGCGCCACGGCGACCGGCGGCGCGCCGTCACCGACCGGATTCGCCGATTCGGGCAGCGCACCGGTGAAACCCGGTGTCATCGAATCGGAAATTGTACGCGCGGTAGGTATTTCACCCGCGTCGGCCGACTGTCCGGTCACCATGAACAGACCCGTCGCGGTCAGCGCGCCGACCACGCCGAGCACCAGCCAGATCAGCATCATGCGACGGTCGCGCAACGGACCGAGCCGAGAGCTGAACGTGCTGTTCATGATCCCCCTGTGGAGCTCGATCACCGCACATTTATTGGAACCCCGCCCAGCTCGGCCCGCAACTCGAGGACCTGGGTCAGCGGGTCACAGTGTGGCCACGAGTTCGCGCAGCACCGGCAGGCTGACCGAACCCGAGCCGAGCACCACATCGTGAAATGCCTTGATGTCGAAGGCAGCACCGAGCCGCTCGGCGGCCAGCCTGCGCTGTCGGCGAATCTCGAGCTGACCCACCTTGTAGGCGACGGCCTGACCGGGAATCGCGATATAGCGGTCGATCTCGACCTCGATCTCGGCGAGCCCGACGGGCGCGTTGTCGACCATGAAGTCGATGGCCTGCCGACGGCTCCAGCCTTTGGCGTGGATTCCGGTGTCGACGACGAGTCGGCACGAGCGCCAGGAGTCGGCGGCCAGCATGCCGACACGGTCCAAATCGTCGGCGTACAAGCCCATTTCGTCGGCCAGGCGTTCGGTGTAGAGCGCCCAGCCCTCGACGAAGGCGGTGTTCGCGAAGGACTGCCGCTGGAAGCGCGGCAGCTGATCGAGCTCGTTGGCGATGGTCAGCTGCAGATGGTGTCCCGGAATCGCCTCGTGGTAGGCCACCGCCGCGGTTTCGTAGCGGCTGCGGCCGGTGGGTTCGTGCTGGTTGACGAAGTAGGTGCCGGGCCGGGAACCGTCCGCGGCGGGCGGAAAGTAGTACGCGGCAGGCGCATCCGCGGCCAGGAAGTCGGGCACCGGGACGATATCGCAGGATTCCTTGGGCAGTCGGCCGAACCAATTGCCCATCTCCGCGACCGCCGCACCGAGGGCACGGCGGGCATCGGACATGATCTCCTCGCCGCTGACGTAGCGCAGCTCGGGATCCCGGCGCACTCGGGTGAAGATCTCGGTGAGGTCGGAGGTACCGAACAGGCGCGTGCCGACCTCGGCGTATTCCGCACGCAGCAAAGCCAATTCGGAAAGGCCGAGCTCGTGGATCTCCTCGGCGCCCAGGTCGGGCAGGGTGGTGTGGCGGCGCAGTTGTCGGCGGTAGATGTCCTCGCCGTCGGCGCCGAGCCAGCACAGGCCGCACTTGTCGTCGGGGCGGGCGGCGGGACGGAGTTCCTCGGCCAGTACGTCCCGATAGCGCTGGAAGGCAGGTCGGATCACATCGCGGACGACCTCGGCGAGTTCGGCCCGCCAAGCGGACTCCCCGGCCCAGTCCGCCGGTCCGGCGAAGGTGGCGAACGGGTCGGTGGCGAGGTCGGAGGCCAGGTAGCCGTCAAGCTGGTTGAGCGAACGCTCGATGGTGATGAGCGCGGGTGCGCGGCCCGCGGCCAGGCCGTTGCGGAACTGCTGTACCGCCTGGTCGAGCAGGGTGTCGAACTGGCGGTAGCGCCGCACCAGGGCGAGTGCGTGTTCGGGCCGGGGCGCATTGGTCTGCGCGGCCACCATCAGCATTGCGGCATGTACGCCGTCCATCTGGTCGGAGGCCAGTTCGGTCGGCCGCCACGCCAGATTATCGATGGCGGTATCCAGTTCGGTGTGCAGCAGGCTGCCGGTGACGCGGTCGACGCCGCTCAGCCGTTCGGCGTCGAGGCCGACGAGCTCATCGCGCAGACCGCGCAACGTCGTCAGCAGCCGCTGTTCGGCCGCGGGCGAGTGGTCCTCGACGCGGTCGTCGAAGCGGTGGTCGCCGAGCAGGGTCGCCATGCTCGGCGCGGCCGCCAGCACGCTGTCCCAGTATCGGTCGGCAAGGGTCTTCAGCTCGTCATGACCGTCCATGGCCGCCATCATGCCTCGAGGCGGCCATGGACGGTCACGACTTTTCGCCGACTCCTACCCCACGCCCAGGTACGCCGACTTCACCGCGGGATCGGTGAGCAGGTCCCCGCCGACACCGGTCTTGGTGACCTCACCGGTCTCCAGGATGTAGGCGCGGTCGCTGCGGGTCAGTGCCTGCTGGGCGTTCTGCTCCACCAGCAGCACCGTGGTGCCCTGCTGGTTGATCTCGCTGATGATCCGGAAGATCTGCTGAATCACCATGGGCGCCAAGCCCATCGACGGTTCATCGAGCAGCAGCAGGCGCGGGCGGGCCATGAGCGAGCGGCCGATGGCCAGCATCTGCTGCTCACCACCGGAGAGCGTGCCGCCGACCTGCTTACGCCGCTCCGACAGCCGCGGGAACAGCTCGAAGACCCACTCCAGCGTCTGGCCGTACTCCGCCTTCTGCTTGAAAGCCCTTCCGTAGCAACCCATGTCGAGGTTTTCCTGGACCGTCATACCGGGGAACACGCCCCGGCCCTCCGGCGCCTGGATCAGCCCGTGGGTCACCCGTTCGTGTGCCTTCATCTGCGTGATGTCGCGGCCCTCGAACTTGATCTTGCCGCGGGTGAGCGGCAGCAGGCCCGAGAGCGCACGCATGGTGGTGGTCTTGCCCGCACCGTTCGCACCGAGCAGCGTGACCAGCTCGCCCTCGGCGACGCGGAGCGAAACCCCGTGCAGCGCTTGAATTCTGCCGTAGTTGACGACCATGTCCTCGACTTCGAGCAGCGGCTCGGCTCCGCCGAAGTCGCGGACCTCGGGCTTGCGATCGGCGCCATAGACCATCGGCTCGGCATCGCTCGGCTGCTCCGGTTCGACCACGTCGACTACGGCGGTGGCCTTTTCGGCCGCCGCGGTCTCGGTATCCGGAACGCCCAGGTACGCCGCGATCACGTCCGGGTTGTCGCGGATATCCGCGGGCAGTCCGTCGGCGATCTTGCGACCGAACTCCAGCACCACGATCCGGTCCGTCACGCCCATGACCAGGCGCATATCGTGCTCGATCAGCAGCACGGTGAACCCGTCGTCGCGGATCTTGCGGATCAGATCCATCAGCGCCGACTTCTCGCTCGGATTGAACCCGGCGGCGGGTTCGTCCAGGCAGAGCAGTTTCGGCTCGGTGGCCAACGCGCGGGCGATCTCCAGCCGACGCTGATCGCCGTAGGACAGATTGCGCGCCTTCTCCACCGCACGCGGTGCGATGCCGACGAATTCGAGCAGGGCCATACCGCGCTCGATCGCGTCCTTCTCCTCGCTGCGGTGGCGCGGCGTGCGGAAGATGGCACCGGGCACCGAGGTCTTGTGTCTGGCATCGGTGCCGACGACCACATTCTCCAGCGCGGTCATCTCACCGAACAGCCGCACATTCTGGAAGGTGCGGGCGATGCCGAGCCGGGTGATCTCGTTGCGCTTGGTCTTCGTCAGCGGCGAGCCGTCGAAGTACACCAGCCCCGAAGCCGGTTTGTAGACGCCGGTGATCGCGTTGAAGCAGGTGGTCTTGCCCGCGCCATTGGGTCCGATCAGTCCGAGGATCTCGCCGCGGCGGATCTCGAAGCTGACATTGTCCAACGCGGTCAGACCGCCGAACTTCACCGTGAGGCCGTCGGTGCGCAGCAGCGGCGCACCGACCTCGGTCTCGATTTCACGGTGCGGCGCAACCACATCCGCGACGACATCGGCATCGGCGAGCACCGGGATCACCGCGGTGACATCGACCTCACCCGCGCTCTCGACCTCGGGCGGCGCGGCGTAACCGGCCGCCATATCCTCGTTGTCGAACAGGGCGTCACCCGCGCCGGGCCCGGTCATCGTCGCGCTCCGATCAGTTCACGCTCGGCCGGTTTGCGCACGGCCTGATACACCTGCCTGCCGAAGGTGAGCAGCTTCTGCCGCACCGGGAACAGACCCTGTGGCCGCAGAATCATCATGACCACCAACGTGATTCCGAAGTACATGTACTTGAGGTCACCCAGCGACTGTGCGCCGCCGACGCGGAACAGCAGCACGCTGCCGAACAACAGCGCGCCGAGCACACCGGTGACCACCATGCCCGTGATGACACCGCGGCGTGGCCACGGACTCAGGTCATCGGCCTTGTACTTCCACAGCACGATCAACGCGACGAAAACCAACACGTCCAGGGCCAGCAGGAGGTATCCGGTCGATTCGTTGCTCACCAACTTCACCGACTGCAGTCGGGCAGGCAGATAGGCGATGATGAACGCGCCGAAGATGACTCCGAGCTTATTGCCCTGACCACCGATGACGACCGCACACAGGAACAGCATCGAGTTGATGATGTTGAACCCGGTCGGGTTGATGAACTGCACCTGCCCGGCGTAGATCGCGCCGGACATGCCGCCCACCGCCGCGCCGATGAGGAATGCCCACAGCTTGAACTTGAAGGTCGGCACGCCCATGATCTCGGCGGCGTCCTCGTCCTCGCGGATGGCCACCCAGGCGCGGCCGACCCGGCTGCGTTCCAGATTGCCCACGATCAGCAGCACGATGATCACCAGCACCATGGCGAACCAGTACCACCAGGTGCCGTAGCTGGCCCGGTCGAGCAGGTTCGCGCTGTCGGCGTTGCCGCTGTTACCGCCGGAGAACACGCCTTCCGGCTTGCTGGCGGATTCGCCGACGTGCGGGAAGGCGACGCCGGACAGACCGAGGCTGCCGTTGGTGATGTCGGAGAGATTGTCGGCGAGCAGCCGCACGATCTCACCGAAGCCGAGGGTGACGATCGCGAGGTAGTCACCGCGCAGCCGCAGTGTCGGGGTGCCGAGGATGAGGCCGGAGATCGCCGTCACCGCCACCGCGATCGGCAGACATGCCATCCAGGCCCAGGTCGGATTCAGCCAACCGCCGTCGGTTTGGTTCCACGGACTGTTCGGACTGGTGAGTAGACCGACCGTGTAGGCACCGATGGCATAGAAGCCGACGTAGCCGAGGTCGAGCAGACCCGCCTGTCCGACAACGACATTCAGGCCGATGGCGATCAGCGCGTACATCGCGACCTGCGCCATGACCAGGCCGAAGTTGTAGCCGGGGGTGTCCAGCAGCGGCGGCGGGAACAGCGGAAGCAGCGCGAGCAGAATGAGAATCGGCACGCCGACACCCCATTGCGCGGGGCGGCTCAGACCGTCCCACCAGGTCCGAACCGCATCGCCCACACCGTGTTTCGGCGCAGCCGACTTGGGCGGCTCGGGAGCGGGCGTATCTGGGGTCGTGGTCGAATCGGTCATGCGCGGGCCCTCCCGAGACTCTCACCGAGGATGCCGGTCGGGCGGATCATCAGCACCAGCACCAGCACCACGAAGGCGACGACATCGCGCCATTCCGAGCCGAGCAGCGATTGACCGTACTGTTCCACCACACCCAACAGGATGCCGCCGAGCAGCGCGCCGCGCAGGTTGCCGATGCCGCCGAGCACCGCGGCGCTGAATGCCTTGATACCCAGGATGAATCCGCCGGAGTAGATGATGCCCTGCGGGATCTTGATCGCGTACAGCAGCGCGGCCGCACCGGCGAGCACACCGCCGATGAAGAACGTCAACATGATGACCCGCTCCCGCGAGACGCCCATCAGCGTCGCGGTATCCGGATCCTGGGCGACGGCGCGGATGCCGCGACCGAACTTGGTCCGGTTGATCAGCACCTCGGTCACGATCGCGAGGGCGATCGCCGCCAGCACGATGAGCAGCTTGATGTTGTCGACATCGGCACCGAAGAAGCTGAACTGCACACTGGGCTCGACCAGTTTGACCGGCTGCTGCGCGTTGGTGCCGCCGAGCTTCGGATTGATCTTCGGCAGGATGAAGTGCACGAATTCCTGGATCACGAACGACATACCGATCGCCGTGATGAGGAAGCTGAGCGGTCTGGCCCCGCGTTTGCGCAGCGGCCGATAGGCCACGCGCTCCAATCCGACCGCGGCGCCGCCGGATACCAGCATGCCGATGATCATCGCGAGCGCGAGATAGATGACGGTCAGGACGATGCCCTGGGTATACACGTCGGGATTCGCCACGAATCCGAACACCATGAGCCCGATCAACTGACCGAACATACCGAGCATGAATATTTCCGAATGGGCGAAATTGATCAGCCGCAATACGCCGTAGACCAAGGTATAGCCCACGGCGACCAAGGCGTAGATGGAGCCGTAGGTCACCCCGTCGACGGTCAGTCGCCAGAAGTTATCGATCACTCCGTGGTAGTTGAAGTCGATCGACCCGCTGGCGAGTTGTACAGCGCCAGCCAATGCCGTTGATTTCATTCGTCTTCTGCCCTCACTCCATTCGCCCACCGCACAGCGGCACGTACGGGGTCACGACCCCCGTACGTGCCGCTGTGTCGGGTTGTGGGCTACTTGACCTCGTAGATCCAGATCAGTGCGTTGGACAGTTCACCGGTCGCGTTCCACTTGTACTGACGCGCCAAACCGTTGCCCTCGTAGGACCGCACGTATTCCAGCAGGTCGGGGCGGGTCAGCTTACCGGCGTCGATGCCCTTGGACAGGATCGTGGTCAGATCGTAGCCCTCGACGGAGTACACGCCCGGCTCCGCGCCGTTGAGTGCTTTGTAGTCCTTGGTGAACTGCTCCGGCGCCGGACCGCACGGGCAGGACAGCACCGCGCCCTTGGCCGAGCTACCGGCCTGCGCGACGAACTGCGGATCGTTGGTGCCGTCGGCGGAGACGAAGACCGCCTTGACGCCACCGGACTTCAACTGCTGGGCCAGCGGGGCGCCCTCGGAGTAGTAGCCGGAGTAGAAGATGGCGTCCGGCGCGGCGCTCGCGATCTTGGTGACCGTGGCGGAGAAGTCCTTGTCACCCTTCTTGATGCTGGCGTTGCAGGACGCGTCGTTCGCGGAGCCGAGGCCATCGATGATCGACTTGGCCAGACCGGTGCCGTAGTCGGTGTTGTCCTGGATGACACAGACCTTCTTGTAGCCCGCGGTGTTGATCAGGTACTTGCCGACGGACGGACCCTGCACGCCGTCATTGGCCAGACCACGGAAGAAGCTGGTCCAGCCGTTCTGGGTCAGCGTCTCATTGGTGGCCGAGGCGGTCGTCGAGACCAGGCCGGCGTCGCTGAGGATCTTGCCGGTCGCCTTGGTCTCACCGGAGAACGCCGGACCGACCAGGCCGATGATCGACTTGTCGTTGACGATCTGCGGGATGACCTGGGTGGCCTTCTGCGGGTCACCCTCGGTGTCGAACTGCTTGAGCTCGATCTTGCAGCCCGGGTTGGCCTTGTTGTGCTTGTCCAGCGCGAGCTTCACACCGTCGACGATGTTGATGCCGAGGGCCGCGTCCGGACCGGTGAGCGCGCCCGCCATGGCGATCGCGGTGCCCGCCGGGCAGGTGGCCTTGCCATCACCGGCCGGGTCGACAGCGGCGGCGGAGTCCGACTTGGGCACCTGCTTGCCGTTGGCATCGATCTGCATGACCGGCTGAATCGTCAGGCCACCAGCGCCACTGCTGCCGGAGGTACCACCCGAACCGCCGTCGGTCGATTTATCGCTGCACCCCGTCAACACGAGTGCGGCGGCGGCACCGATGGCCAATGCACCCCGCATCGAACGACTGCGCCATGTCGAACTAAGCACGTTTCACCTCTACGTCCTGTGCTCCCCCGGGCTCTCTCCGAGGAGGCCGACCACGTCAGCCCGGTCAGAACATAGCGTTGGTACGTTAGCGGCGCATCACATTCGGATCATCCGAATGAGATCGTTTCGTATTTTTCATCGCGATAAGGTTTCCGGAAAGTAAAATTTCCGGCCTTCATCAGCCGGGGCGCAAGGACTGGCCTACTTCGGGGCCAGATTTTCCAGCACCACCTCGGCTACCGCCTTCATGGTAGTGCGACGATCCATCGCGGTGCGCTGAATCCACTTGAATGCCTGCGGCTCCGACAGCCCCTGGGTCTGCATGAGCACGCCCTTGGCGCGCTCGACGAGCTTACGCGTCTCGAGGCGGTCGGACAGGTTGGCGACCTCGTTCTCCAGCGCGGTGATCTCATGGAAGCGGCTGGCCGCCAGTTCGATGGCCGGCACCAGATCCGACTTGGTGAACGGCTTGACCAGATACGCCATCGCCCCCGCGTCGCGCGCCCGCTCGACCAGGTCACGCTGACTGAACGCGGTCAGAATCACCACCGGCGCAACGCGTTTCGACGCGATCTCGGCGGCGGCATCGATCCCGTCGCGACGCGGCATCTTCACATCCATGATGACCAGATCCGGCCGATGCTCCACCGCGAGGTCGACCGCCTGCTGGCCGTCACCCGCCTCACCGACAACCTGATAGCCCTCTTCGGTCAGCATCTCCACCAGATCCATCCGGATGAGCGCCTCGTCCTCGGCGACGACGACCCGCTTCGCGCCGGCGTCCCGCTTCGTGGCGGCGCCCCCTGCTGTGTTGCTCATAGGTAGACCCCTCTGGTTCCGATGCCGTATCCCCGACACACGAAAAGGCGGCCATGGCCCCTGGATACCGGTCCATCGACTCGCCGTCGCTGTCGAGTGCTGTAAAGACTACCTTTCACTTCGGCATACAACCCATATACCCTGCGCAAACCGGTCGATCATCACTTCGGGCCCGGCGCATTCGTGGTTTCGGGCACGCACCCGCTATGCTTTCCCACCGGTGCGCCGATTTGGCGGAACTGGCAGACGCGACGGTCTCAAAAACCGTTGTCCGAAAGGACGTGTGGGTTCGAGTCCCACAATCGGCACCAACTGGTAGGCGGCCCATGCTCTTGGCGAGCATGGGCCGTCCGCGTTCGTCGAACCGAAGGTTCGCCCATGTCGTAGTTCCGGCATAGGGTTGCACGTAGACACCCTATTTGCGGAGGGTTGCGACATGCGGGTGAACAGGACGACCGTCGATCTATCCGGGTATCCGGACCTGGTCGTCATCTATCTCGGGATGCGTGTGCGCAAGCCCCGCGGCATGCTGCGATTGCTCGGCCTGGGGCCGAAACTCTATCGGTCGCACAAAGACCGCCCGGACGGGCTGTTGCTGCACGAGGACGTGATCTGGTCGCTGTATCCGCCGCATTGGGGGGCGCGGCAGTATTGGCGGGATCTGGATTCGCTGGAACGCTGGACACGCTCTGCCCCGCACCGGGATTGGTGGCAGAAGTTTCTGCACGACTCCGGCGGGACGGGTTTCTGGCACGAGGCATACTTCATGCGCGGCGGGATCGATGCGATGTACGACGATATGGAGGGGGTCTCGGGGTTGCCGCGATTCGCGCCCGTCGTTGCCATGCGCGGGCGGATGTTCTCGACCCGGGGGCGAGTGCACGATGAAGAGGCCAAGGTCGCACCCGTGATTGCCGAATCCGCTTACTACAGTGGCGAGTCCGAGTAACCGCGACCAATCGGATCCCCAACCGTGGCAATACCGTGATGGTTGAAATCGATTGCGCAGGGGTACCTTCAGCTGGACGCCCAGACCTCGATTACCGATCGACTGCCTAACGGCAACGCGTATCGAGCGTCTCTCTGAATACCGGGGCGTACTTCGTGTACGGCACTTGACCAGCAGATGAACAAGTGTCCGCGGCGCTGTGATTCGCTCGTATCGGCCTTCTAGTTCGCCCCTGGGCGTCCTACCGTATGCGCATGCACGTCCTGTTCGTCTGCAACGGCAATGTGTGTCGTTCGGTGATCGCCGAACGGCTCACCCGCGCCGTAGCGGTCGAATTCGACCTGCCCGGGCTCACCGCGGAGAGCGCGGGAACCCGTGCGCTGGTTGGCTTTCCGATCGAACCACTCGCGGCGAAAACCATCGAAGGGCTGGGCGCGGACGCCGCTCATTTCCGGGCCCGCAAGCTCAAGCCGGAGCTGATCGACCGCGCGGACCTGATACTCGCGATGACCGAACAGATCCGCGATCAGGCGGCGGATATGGGATTCGGGGCGGTGCCGCGGACCTTCACACTGCTCGAGGCATATCGCATCGCCAAGGTCACCGGCGCCGACACCATCGCCGATCTGCATCGCGCGCGCAATGACCTTTCGCTGGTCGGCCGGGAGAATATCGCCGATCCGGTCGGGCTGTCGGAGGCCGCGTTCTGCGAAGTGGGCGACCGGATCGCCGAGGCATTGGTGCCGCTGCTGCTGGCATTGGCGCCGCACGAGCAGACCGGGCCCATCGAAGACGAGCGTCCGGGCCTGGTCGTCCAGCCCGGGGCGGCACCCGCCCCGCTCGCGGCCTTCCTCGCCGCGCACCGGATCAGGTGACACGCAGGGCGCGGTGTCCAACTGATACGGCGAGGGATTAGACTCGCCCCAGCGCGCACGCGCCCGCTTTCACGGAGAACTTCCGCCCGTTGATGGTTCGACACACGACAGGAATCAGACATGCCGAAACGAATTTCGGATGTTTCGCTCCATGTTTATGTGACACCGGAAACCCTCGATCGCGTCGTCGACTCGGTGCGCGCGGTGGTGGACGACCACCTCCAGGACCGCGACGTATTCGCATGGCGCTTCACGCTGCCCGTCGAGTCCGACGCCGCGGCACACAGCCTGCTCGAAACCCAGTGGCGGGTAGACCATCCCGACACGGACCCGGGTGCGCGGCGCACCTATGAGATCGCGCTCAGTCTGGTCGGTGCACCGCGCGATCTGACCGCACCGAGCCTAGCCGCGCTGGAAAAACGGCTGATGCTGGAAACCGCAAGCTACCCAACGGATCTGGAGATCCCGCGCACCATTCGGATGCAGCGCCGAGACACATTCGAATTCGAAACCGAGCGCGAATCGCTATAACGCTCCCGGACCTTCGGCCGACAACTAAGTGCCACGAGGCTCGCGCCGCGGACCGGCGGCAGGGCAACTCGTCGGTGTTGGACGTCCCCGACGAGTTACCCAGGTACCAACGAAATCAGTTGTCTCTCTTGGAGAAACTCACGCGCGCGGCGGGAAGTGGCGGATGACGCCTTCCTGGACCACGGTGGCGAGCAGTTCGCCACCGCGCGAGAAGAATCGGCCGGTGGCCAGGCCGCGCGAGCCGGCGGCGACCGGCGACTCGGTGGCATAGAGCGCGAACTCGTCGAAGCGGAACGGGCGGTGGAACCAGATCGAGTGGTTGATCGTCGCGGCCACGATGCGGTCCAGGCCCCAGGACAGGCCGTGGGTGGTGATGATCGAGTCCAGCACTGTGGTGTCGGATGAATAACCAAGCGCCGCAACGTGAATCAGCGGATCATCGGGCAGCCTGCCGTCGGTGCGCATCCACACGCGGTTGTGATTGAGCCGCTCCCCCGTGCCCTTCAGGATCCAGGCCGGGTCGTTGGTGTAGCGCATGTCGATGGGGTGCGGCGCCTTGACGAACATCTGCAGCTTGTCCTCCAAGCCTTCGAAGCTCTCCTCGACCCGCGGCAGCGTCTCCGGATCCGGCACCTCCGGCTGGGGATGTGCGTGCTCGAGTCCCTTGCTCCAATCCTGGAACGCGGCGAGCATGACGAACAGCTCCTGACCGTCCTGGGTCGCGGTGACCGTGCGGTTGGCCAGGGAACGTCCGTCGCGGTGGCGGTCGACCCGGTACTCGATCGGCTTCTTCACATCGCCGCCGCGCACGAAATGCGCGTTGACGACGTGTAGCGGACGGTCGCCGTCGACCGTCCGTCCCGCCGCCATGATCGCCTGCGATACGAGCTGACCGCCGAACGTGCGGCTCCAGACCTTCTCCGGATGCTGGCCGACGAAGACGTCCTCGTCGACCCGCTCCAAATCCAACAGCCCGAGCAGCACCTGCAGATCAGAACTCGCAGCGGCCTCACCGAGACCGACTGCACCACCTAGCGACGCACTCACAATTAATGGTCCTCCTCACCGATACGGTGCACGTGGATCAGATTGGTGGACCCGACAGTACCGGGCGGCGAGCCTGCCACGATTACCACCAGATCACCTTTTTGATATCGCTCCATGGACAGCAGTGCTACATCCACCTGGTGGATCATCGCATCGGTGCTGTCCACCGTCGGGACGATGAAGGTTTCGGTGCCCCACGTGAGCGACAGCTGGCTGCGCACCTCCGGAAGGGGAGTGAACGCCAGCAACGGCAGCGGGGTGTGCAAACGAGCCAGGCGGCGAACCGTATCGCCGGACTGGGTGAAGGCGACCAGCGCCTTGGCATTGAGCCGCTCGCCGATATCGCGGGCGGCGTAGGAGATGACACCGCGCTTGGTGCGCGGCACGTGGGTCAGCGGTGGCACCCGGGTGGATTCGTTCTCCACCGCATGCACGATCCGGGCCATGGTGCGGACCGTCTCGATCGGGTACGCGCCGACCGAGGTCTCGCCCGACAGCATCACCGCATCGGCGCCGTCGAGCACCGCATTGGCCACATCGGAGGCCTCGGCGCGAGTCGGGCGCGAGTTCTCGATCATCGACTCCAGCATCTGGGTCGCGACGATGACCGGCTTGGCGTTCTCACGGGCCATCTGGATGGCGCGCTTCTGCACGATCGGCACCTGCTCGAGCGGCAGTTCGACGCCGAGGTCACCGCGGGCGACCATGACCGCGTCGAAGGCGAGCACGATGGCCTCGAGGTTATCGATGGCCTCGGGCTTCTCCAGTTTGCCGATCACCGGCACGCGGCGACCGACGCGATCCATCACGTCGTGCACCAGCTCTACGTCCGAGGGCGAACGCACAAAGGACAGCGCGATGAAGTCGACGCCCAACTTGAGCGCGAATTCGAGGTCCTCGATGTCCTTCTCGGACAGGGCAGGCACGGAAACGTCCATACCGGGCAGCGATACGCCCTTGTTGTTGCTGACCGGTCCGCCCTCGGTCACCCGGCAGACGACATCGTTGCCCTGGACCCCGATGACGGTGACGCCGACCTTGCCGTCGTCGATGAGCAGGCGGTCGCCCGGTTTGGCGTCCTTGGCCAGCTCCTTGTAGGTAGTGGAGACGCGATCGTGGGTGCCCTCGATCTCGTCGACGGTAATACGGACCTCGTCACCGTTGGCCCAGACGGTCTTGCCCTCTTTGAAGCGGCCGAGCCGGATCTTCGGTCCCTGCAGGTCGGCAAGGATGCCGACCGCACGACCGAGGTGGTCGGAGGCCTGCCGCACCTTCTTGTAGTTCTCGGCGTGGTCGGAGTGTTCGCCATGGCTGAAATTCAGCCGCGCCACATCCATGCCACTCTCGACGAGTTCCCGAATACGTTCCTCGGTAGCCGTCGCTGGGCCGAGAGTGCACACAATCTTCGTCCGTCGCATCACGGGTAGAGCCTAGTCCCGTCTGGTACCCGCAGACTGCTGTGGCCTCGGTGAAAGCTAGGTGAAAAATATGTACCAAGGCTTAGCAGAAGGTACAAAGGGGTCGTGACCTACGGCAGGTAGGCACGGATGAGGGAACCTCAGCGCGCGACGTGGCGAGACAGGCGGGTCTCCAGACGGGTCTGACCGAAGCCGAGGATCAGGCAGATCACCCAGTAGTAGAGGGCGGCGACGCCGTAGAGGGCGAAGAAGTCGAAGGTCGGGGCCGCTGCCAGTTGGGCGGTGCGCAGTAGTTCGGTCACCAGGATGGTGGAGGCCAGCGAGGTGTCCTTCACCAACGAGATGAGCGTGTTGGACAGCGGCGGTACCGCGATGCGGGCGGCCTGCGGCAGGATGATCAGCCGCAGTTCCTGCGCGTAGGACATGCCGAGTGCCTTGGCCGCCTCCCACTGGCCGTGCGCGACACTCAGGATCGCGGCGCGCACGACCTCGGCGGCGTAGCCGCCGACATTGAGGCTGAACGCGATCACCGCCGCCGGGAACGGATCGATCACGATATTGAACTGCGGCAGCGCGTAGAACACGATGAACAGCTGGACCAGCAGCGGCGTGCCGCGAATGATCGAGATGTAGAACCGGGCCGGACCCGAGAGGAACCACGTCGGCGACATCCGTGCCAACGCCACGAACAAAGCGATGGCCAAGCCGATGACGAAGCTGATCGCGGTCAGCGGAATGGTCTTGTCGATCGTGGCCTGCAGCATCGGCCACAGGTTGTGCCAGATCAGTTCCCTGGTCGCGGGGTCCACGACGGCTATTTGCTGACGTCGGTGCCGAAGTACTTCTCGGAGATCTTCGCCAGCGTGCCGTCGGCGCGCAGTGCGTCGAGGGCGGAGTTGATCTGACCGATCACGCCATCGTCCTTGCGCGCGGCGAATGCCTGGTGGCTGACCTCGCCGGTCTTGGCGGCGACCTTCACGCTGGTATCGCCGTTCTTCTTGGCGTACTCGAGCACGGCGAGGCTGTCGTTGACGGTGGCGTCGACGCGGCCGGTCTTCAGCAGCTGGATGGCCTGCACGAAGCCCTCCACCGCCTCGACTTTCGCACCCGCGCCCTCGGCGACCTTGGCCCAGTTGCTGGTCGCGGACTGTGCGCTGGTCTTGCCTTTGAGGTCGGCGAGCGAGGTGATGCCGTTGTTGTCGGCGCGAGTGACGATCACCCCCTCGGAGGTGGTATACGACTGCGACAGTGCGTATTTGGCCTTGCGCTCGTCATTGATGGTCACCTGGTTGGCGACCAAGTCGAAGCGCTTGGACTCGAGACCCGCGAAGATCGCGTCCCACGGCGTCTGCACGAACTCGATCTTCTTGCCGATCTTGTCCCCGACCGCTTGGATCACCTCGACGTCGTAGCCGGTCAGCTTGCCGTCGGAACCCTGGTAGCTGTAGGGCGAGTAGGTGCCTTCCGTCCCGACCTTCAGCACGTTCGGATCGCTGCTGCTGCCGCACGCGGTGAGTCCGGTGGCGGCGACGATGGCGAGCATGGCGGCGGCGAACAGCTTGCGGCGCACGGAAGTCCCTCTCTTCGGTGTGCGAACCACGACAACATCCGCACACGACACAAAAACCCGGCTCAGGCTACGCCAGGAACATACCGATCGACAGGATTGCGATCATGGTGCGCCGAATCCTCGCACAATGGGCCCGGAATCGCGATGGCCCCGCCGCATCGTCATCGGATGCGACGGGGCCCGTCGTCAGCTGTACGCGGTGATCAGTCGCGCAATGGCCGCCCGAGGCTGTCGGGCACCTTGCCGACCAGCATCATGATGCCGTCGATCAGCGGCCAGATACCACCGATACCACAGGTCAACCAGGTGACCGCGATCTGAGCGATGGCGATGCCGGTGTGGCCGGTGTAGAAACGGCCGATGCCGAACGCGCCGAGGAAGATCTGCAGCAGACCCGCGGTCAGCTTCTGCTTGTCCGAGAACGGAACACCGAACGGGTCGCGGCCGTAGGGCGCTTCCGGATCGTTCGGGTTGTAGCCGCCCGGGTACGGCGCGGGCGGGTAGCCTCCCGGCTGCTGACCGTACGGATCCGGCTGACCGTACTGCGGCTGACCGTACTGCGGCTGACCGTACTGGGGCTGCTGCGCATAGGGATCCGGCTGCTGCGGATACTGCGGCTGGCTCTGATCAGGCGCCTTGTTCAGATCCGGCCCCGTACCGGGCGGACCGTACTGCGGTCCACCGAATTGTGGGTTGTTCTGGTAAGGGTCGGTCACGAAATGTCCTCCTCATTTGTGCGGGTACCCTCTGGCCCCCGGCCTGTTGATCTGCCGAGCAGGACGATGCCTCGCGACGATCACGAGTCATTCTTAGTGGAATCGGCTACTTTTGTCGCCTCCGACGCCACCGGCTCGACATCCGCGACCTTGGCGGCGACGGACTCCTCTGAGTTATCGCCGGTGATATCCGGTTCGTTGCCAGAGTCGGCGGATTTGATCAGATCGGCCTTCGCGGTTTCTTCGTCCTGGTCGGCCTGGTCCACAACCGCCTTATCGTCCTTCTTCGCATGCGCGGCCGCCTTGGCCGCTTCCGCCGCGGACGCGGCCTCCGACTCGGCGCCCGCGGCCCGCAGCGCGCGGAACTGCCAGGGCCACGGTCGGGTCGCTGTGGTGGGTTGCAGTTGATCCGCCGTCTCGCGCCCCTTGGTCGCGAAGACGAAATAGGCTATGGCGGCAAGAAATACGAGCGCCGAGGTGAACGAGTTGATCCGGATCCCCGCGATCTTGGTTGCCTCGTCATCGCGCAGCAGCTCGACGAAGAAGCGACCCAGGCAGTATCCGGCCACATACAGCGCGAACAGGCGGCCGTGGCCGATGCGGTAGCGCTTATCGATCTGCACCAGCAGCACGACGATCAGCAGATTCCAGATCATCTCGTACAGGAACGTCGGCTGCACGACCTTATCGGCGGCACCTTCGGCGACGCCATTCATCATGTCGAGCTTGCCGTCACGGTCGAACCGCAGGTAGATCTCCAGACCCCACGGCACATCGGTCTTGCGGCCGTAGAGCTCCTGGTTGAAGTAGTTGCCGATGCGGCCGATGGCCTGCGCCAGCAGGATCGGCGGCGCGATCGCATCACCCAACGCGGGCAACGGAATTCGATACACCCGGCAGCCGATCCAGGCGCCGACGCCGCCGAGGAAGACCGCACCCCAGATGCCGAGGCCGCCCTGGTAGATCTTCAGCGCGTCGATCGGGTGACCGTCGGCGCCGAAGTACTTCTGCCAATCGGTGGCCACGTGGTAGAGCCGCCCACCGACCAGCCCGAAGGGCACCGCGAACATCGCAACGTCGAGGATCGCGCCCTTCTGCCCGCCGCGCTCCTGCCAGCGCCGCTCACCCCACCAGATGGCGACGACGATGCCGATGATGATGCACAGGGCGTAGGCCCGTAGCGGGAACGCACCGATATGCCACACGCCCTGCGACGGGCTGGGGATGTAGGCCAACACATCAGCGGTGACGGCACCGTTGCTCAGGACGCTGTCTGCGAGGACTCGTAAGGTCACGGCCCCAACCGTAGCGGAGCGTGGCGGCACAGCGAGATTCGCGGTCGGCGCGCCCTTATCGGCTGCGGAGGCGGCTAGGAGGCGACGGTCGCGGAGCGCACGCCCTCGGCCAGTTCGGCCGTGAGTGCCCGCACCGCGTCGAGCCCTTCGGCCGCGGCGGTCACCAGTGCCGAGCCCACGATGACACCGTCTGCGTAGGAGGCGATTTCGGCCGCCTGCGCACCGGAGCGCACACCGAGGCCGACGCCGATCGGGATATCGGAATGGGCGCGGATGCGCGCGCACAGCGCCGGGGCGGCGGAGGAGACGACATCGCGGGCGCCCGTGACGCCCATGGTCGAGGCCGCGTAGACGAAGCCACGGCTGGCCTCGAGGGTCTTGACCAGGCGCTCCTCGGTGGAGGACGGTGCGACCAGGAAGATGCGGTCCAAATCGTGCGCGGCCGAGGCGACGAACCAGTCGTCCGCCTCTTCCGGAATCAGATTCGGGGTGATGATGCCGGACCCGCCCGCAGCGGCCAGATCCCGGGCGAAGCGGTCGACACCGTACTGCAGCACCGGATTCCAGTAGCTCATCACCACGGCCTTGCCGCCCGCCCGCGTGATCGCCTCGACGACGGAGAACACATCGCGCACCCGGACGCCGCCGCGCAACGCCTGCTCGGCCGCGGCCTGAATGGTCGGTCCGTCCATCACCGGATCGGAGTAGGCGACGCCGACTTCGACTATGTCGCAACCGGATTCGACCATGGTGCGGCACACCTCGATCGATCCGGCCAGATCCGGGTAGCCCGCGGGCAGGTAGCCGATCAGCGCGGCCCTGCCCTCCGCGCGGGCGGCGGCGAAAGTGTTGGCTAGCCGGGACTGCTGACTCACTGGTGGCTCTCCTTATCGGCGTGGTCGTCGAACAGGCCGAACCATCGTGCCGCCGTGTCCATATCCTTATCGCCGCGCCCGGACAGGTTCACCAGGATGACCGCGCCCTTGCCCAGTTCCTTGCCGAGCTCGAGCGCACCGGCCACCGCGTGCGCGGACTCGATCGCCGGGATGATGCCCTCGGCACGGCTCAGCAGCAACAGCGCGTCCATCGCCTCGACATCGGTGATCGGCCGGTATTCGGCGCGACCGATGTCCTTGAGGTAGGCGTGTTCGGGGCCGACGCCCGGATAGTCCAGACCCGCCGAGATCGAATGCGATTCGATGGTCTGGCCGTCCTCGTCCTGCAGCAGATACGAGTACGCGCCCTGGAACGCACCGGGTGTGCCGCCGGTGAAAGTGGCCGCGTGCCTTCCGGTCTCGACGCCGTCACCGGCCGCCTCGTAACCGATCAGCCGCACGCCGGCATCGTCGATGAAGGGGTGGAAGATCCCGATGGCATTGGAGCCGCCACCGACGCAGGCGGTGACCGCATCGGGCAGCCGACCGATGAGCGCCTGCACCTGAGCGCGCGCCTCCATGCCGACGATGCGCTGGAAATCGCGCACCATCATCGGGAACGGGTGCGGACCCGCGGCGGTGCCGAAGCAGTAGTAGGTGGCGTCGGCATTGGTGACCCAGTCGCGCAGTGCCTCGTTGATCGCGTCCTTGAGCGTCTGCGATCCCGTGGTCACCGAGATCACCTCGGAGCCGAGCAGCCGCATGCGGGCCACGTTCAGCGCCTGACGCGCGGTGTCGACAGCGCCCATATAGACGATGCACTCGAGACCGAGCAGCGCGCACGCGGTCGCGGTCGCGACGCCGTGCTGCCCCGCACCGGTCTCCGCGATCACGCGGGTCTTGCCCATGCGCTTGGCCAGCAGCGCCTGGCCCAGCACATTGTTGATCTTGTGCGAACCGGTGTGGTTCAGGTCCTCGCGCTTGAGGATGATGCGCGCGCCACCGGCGTGCTCGGCCAGCCGCCGGCATTCGAATATCGGCGACGGGCGGCCGGTGTAGTCACGCTGCAGCCGGTCCAGTTCATCCAGGAAGGCCGGATCCAAGCGACACTTCTCGTATTCGGCGGTGACCTCCTCGATCACCGCCATCAGCGCCTCGGGCACATGCCGACCACCGTAGACGCCGAAGTGACCGCCGAGATCGGGCTCGTGACCGCTGCGCTCGTGCACACCGTCCGAAGCCTTTGGCAACGTTGTCACCGTGCTCACCGGCCCCGCCGCGCGGGCTTCGGGCAGGACGGGTGGGTGCCCGCGGTTACCAGCTCGGAGACGGCGGCACGCGGATCACCGCTGGTGACCAGGCCCTCGCCGACCAGGACGGCGTCCGCACCCGCACCGGCGTAGGCCAGCAGGTCGGCGGTGCCGCGGATGCCGGATTCGGCGATGCGGATGACCTCGGTGGGCAGGCCGGGCGCAATGCGCGCGAATACGTCCCGATCCACTTCCAGGGTCTTGAGATTGCGGGCGTTCACGCCGATCATGGAGGCACCGGCTTCGAGCGCGCGGTCGGCCTCTTCCTCGGTGTGCACTTCCACCAGCGCGGTCATGCCGAGCGATTCGGTGCGGTCGATCAGCGAGCTCAGCACGTCCTGTTCCAGTGCCGCGACGATGAGCAGAATGACGTCCGCGCCGTGCGCGCGGGCCTCATGGATCTGGTAGGGCCCGACGACGAAGTCCTTGCGCAGGATCGGAATGCTCACGGAGGCGCGGACCGCGTCCAGGTCGTCGAGCGACCCGTGGAAGCGGCGGCCCTCGGTGAGCACGCTGATGATGCGCGCGCCGCCGTCCTCATAGGACTTGGCCAGGCTCGCCGGGTCCGGGATGTCCGCGAGCTCGCCCTTGGAGGGGCTGGCGCGCTTGACCTCGGCGATGACGCCGATGCCGTCTTCGAGGAGCGCGGCGCGGGCGTCCAGCGGCGAGGGCGCCGCGGCGGCGGCCGCTTTGATCGCCTGGAAGTCCAGGAGGGCTTCCCGAGCGGCGACATCCGAGCGGACCCCGTCGAGAATCGAGTCGAGTACCGTCATCTGGCTCGAATCCTTTCTGGGGAGACGGACTTGCTGCCTGAGAATCCCCCCAGGCGCTGTCTCACCGATGCTGACAAAGAATAAATGGCTGCTTGTGGCGCAGCTGCGCCGGGGTTTGTAGTCACCTGCTCAGACACCCGATCCCCCGGGTTTGCCCTGATCATGGTCGACCGAATCGGCGGGTGCCACAGTGGGCTTCGTCGCTTCCTCGGTGGGGTCGGTGCCCGCGTCCAACGCGTCCCAGAGCACGCGCTCGGAGAGTTGCCCGGGGGTCGCCGTGGTATCGCCCGACGCCTCATCTGTGCGCTGCTGCGTCACCTGCTCGGTGGCGGCGGCGCGGCGGAACACCGGGTTGTCGTACTTGCCGGACAGCCGGGCGGCCGCCGCGGGCATCCGGGCCAGCAGGACACCGGCCACAAAGGCCGCCAGCGCTCCCACCAGCGAAAGCACGGCCGGGAACTGAGCAGTGACCACCTCGGTGACCGTCGCGCGCCCAGGTAGCTCCGCCAGGGTGGCGGCGCGGGCCGCGGTCGCGCCGGACTTGGTCAGCAGGGCGAATGCGGGGACCGCGGTCACCGCGGCGACCAAGCCGATGAGGACGCCGAACATGCGCCGCAGCCAGCCGCGGGTGGCCAGTACCGCGGCGATGGCGGCGAGCAATACCAGGGCCAGCGGAGTGAGCGCGCCGAACCAGACGCCGCCGTTCAGTTTGTCGGTGCGTGGTTCGGTGAGGCCGTCGGTGGACGAGACAGTTACCCAGGTCATTCTGGACGCCCCCCACAGCGCCGCCGCGGCGATGGCGAGCAGGACGATCGCCCCGATCGGATACTTGCGCTTCGCGGGTTCAGCGGTCGCGGAGTCGGTGGGATCGGTATCGGTGGGATGCGAGCCGGTCATTCCGCGCCGCCGTGCTCAGGGGCGGGCGCGCCGTAGGCTCGCACGGTTTTCGCGGACGCTACCGCCCGCAGCACCGCCATCGCTTTGTTGCGGGATTCGACGTCCTCGTAATCCGGATCCGAATCCGCGACGATGCCCGCCCCCGCCTGCACATAGGCGGTGCCGTCTTTCAGCAGTGCGGTGCGGATGGCGATCGCGGTATCCGCGTCGCCCGCGAAGTCGAGGTAGCCGACGACGCCGCCGTACACGCCGCGACGAGTGGGCTCGAGCTCCTCGATGAGCTCCATCGCCCGCACCTTCGGCGCGCCGGACAGGGTGCCTGCGGGGAAGCAGGCGTTGACCGCGTCCAGCGCGATCTTGCCCGGCGCGAGGCGCCCGGACACCGTGGAGACCAGATGCATGACGTGGCTGTAGCGCTCGATGTGCCGGTACTCGGTGACGCGTACCGTGCCCGGCTGGCATACCCGGCCCAGATCGTTGCGGCCGAGGTCGACGAGCATCAGGTGCTCGGCGTTCTCCTTCTCGTCGGCCAGTAGCCCCTTCTCCAGCAGCAGGTCGTCCTCCTCGGTGACGCCGCGCCACCGGGTGCCCGCGATCGGATGTGTCGTCGCCACACCCTCTTTCACGGTTACCAGGGATTCCGGGCTGGAGCCGACGATCGAGAACGCGGTGCCGCCGTCGCCGTCCGGAATGTGGATGAGGTACATGTACGGGCTGGGGTTGGAGGCACGCAGCATCCGATACAGGTCCAGCGGCGCGCCGTCGTAGTCCATCTCGAAGCGCTGCGAGAGCACGACCTGGAAGGCCTCCCCCGCCTCGATCTCCTTGACCAGACGGCGCACCCCCGCGCCGAATTCGTCGGTGGTGCGCCGACGCAGGTACTCCGGGTCGGGCTGATCGAAGACCGATACGGTCGACTCCGACGGTGTCGCCAGCGCGGCGGTCATCCGATCGAGCCGGGCCACCGCGTCGTCATAGGCCTCGTCGACCCGTTCCGCGGTGCCGTTCCAGTTGACCGCGTTGGCGATGAGCGTGATCGCGCCCTCATGGTGATCGAAGGCCGCGAGGTCGGTGGCCAGTAGCAGCACCATCTCCGGCAGCCGCAGATCATCGATGGCCAGGGTGGGCAGCCGTTCCATCCGGCGCACCGCGTCATAGCCGAGATAGCCGACCATGCCGCCGGTCAGCGGGGGCAGGCCGGGCAGCCGCTCGGTCTGCAGCAACCGCAGGGTCTCGCGCAAGGCCACCAGCGGATCACCGCCGGACGGCGCGTCCACCGGGGTGTGTCCGAGCCACGCCGCTTCCCCGTCCACAACCGTCAGCGCGGACGGACTGCCTGCGCCGATGAACGACCAACGCGACCACGACCGCCCGGTCTCCGCGGACTCGAACAGGAAGGTACCGGCCCGATCACCCGCGAGTTTGCGGTAGGCCGACAGCGGAGTTTCGGAGTCCGCCAGCACCTTTCGGGTGACCGGGACCACCCGATGCTCCGCAGCCAGTAGGTGGAACTGTTCGCGGGATGTGGTGGTGGGAGTGGACGCGCCAGGCATGACGCCATCATCCCAGCTGGGTCCGACACGCTGTCGGTGCACCCTGCCGTAGCGATTGGGATTGCTGGCAGGTCGCTCCAAAGAACCAGCCCTCTGAACCGACTGACCGGTTGTGACGCACTGTAAGGGGCCGGTGACGGGCGTCACTACACTCGCCCCGTTCGATCCAACACGCGGTATCCATTCCGAGAGGAGACAAGATGTACCCCTCGCAACCAGGTGCGCTGGAGGGCCGGCACGCCGCCGGACCGGGCATGCCAGGTCAGCCCCCGCGGATGGTCGGCCTGCATACGATGGGCGGCTTACAGGGCTCCACCCCCGTGAATGCCCTAGCGTCCTTCGTCACCTACGTGAAAGCGCTAGAAGCCCTGGACAAGCACCACTTTCCGGACGAGTACGCCATACACAGCGACCGGATCAAGGAGCTCAGGCCGTTCCTGCGCGCGCACGGGATTCTCGATGTCATGGAGATCAAGAATCCGGAGGTCGCCGCACTCATCGGTGCCTGAGGAAGGTGCTCGTCCCCGTCATCGCGATCCGCTCGGACCACGACGGGGACGAAGCGCCGGGGCGCCGAACCGACCCCGCGCCCGGTACTGTCCCACTATGCAGTCAGGTCAGCTCGCTCCCGAGTTCGAGCTTCCCGATCAGTCCGGTACACCGCGTTCGCTCGATGCCCTGCTCGCGAACGGTCCCGTGGTGTTGTTCTTCTACCCTGCCGCGAACACGCGGGTGTGCACCGCGGAGGCCTGTCATTTTCGCGATCTGTCCGCCGAATTCGCGGCGCTCGGCGCGTCCTGCGTCGGCATCAGCACCGACAAGGTGGACGTGCAGGCCGGGTTCGCGGAGCGACAGAATCTCGGCTATCCCCTGCTCTCCGACGCAGACGGCACGGTGGCCGCCCAGTTCGGGGTGAAGCGGGGTCTGCTCGGGATCGTGGCACCGGTCAAGCGGCACACATTCGTGATCGACCCGGATCGCAAGATCGCCAAGGTGATCACCGGGGAGTTGCAGGCCAACGTGCACGCGGACGAGGCGCTGAAGTTCCTGCGCGAGCGCGCTCTTCAGTAGCCCTGACCGCGGCCGCTTCCGCCGGCCGTCTCGAAACACCACGTCGATGATCATCACCGCACCTGTTGCCCGGCATACGCTGGGTTCATGACTTCGAGCGAGGTTCGGCCGGACGGGCAGAAATCCACGCTGGCCACGTGGCGCACCCGGATCATCGGCGCACTGGCGGTCGTCGCGGTGCTGGTCATCGCCTATTTCATTCTGGCCGCGTTCATCCCCCGCTGGTGGGCGCAGCGCCTCGCCGAGCTGGTGAGCGGCAGTTTCAGCAAGGGCATCGGCTGGGGTCTGGTCTACGGAGTACTCGGTACCGCGCTCCCGTTGTTCCTGCTGCTGTCCGCCACGCTGGTGTGGAAGCGCCGGGCCGGCAAGTTCATCGCGGGCGCCGCCGCGCTGCTCGCGGTGATCACCGCGATTCCGAATCTGATGACATTGTCGATCGTGCTCGGCGGCAACAGTGCCGCGCATGCCGGTCAGCGAATCCTGGATGTCGACGCGCCCGCCTTCCGCGGTGCGTCACTGGTCGGTGCCATCGTCGCCGTCGTGGTCTTTCTCGCCGCGGTGTTCCTGATCGTCGCGAGGCGCCGGCGGCGCAAACATCCCGGCGAGTCGGCAGCGCCGAAACCACCGCCCGCGGTCGCCCCGCAAACGCCGACAGTCACCCCGGACACGTCGGCGACACGCCAACAAACCCTGTGAGTGACCTCACGTCGATAACGAACTTCATGACGGTCGAGCGAAGTCGTGGCAAACTCATTCACGCGAGTGACCGTGAACATGCTTTTCAATAATCGTTAGGCTCACCAACAAGAACACGTCACTTGGCTCGAAAGAAGGCATCCAGTGACGAAGTGGCTCGACCCGGACGAACAACGAGCTTGGCACGCAATCGTGGCGCTGATGACACGTCTACCAGGCGCTTTGGATACTCGACTGCAGCGCGAATCCGGGGTTACGCATTTCGAATACTGGGTGCTCACCCTGTTATCGGAAGAGCCGGGCCACCGTCTGCAGATGAGTGAGCTTGCCCACAAGGCAAATGCATCGCTATCACGACTCTCGCATGTCGTATCGAAGCTGGAGCGGATGGGCTGGGCGCAACGCTCAGCAACCACCGGTCGGCGCGGTGTGCAGGCAGTGCTCACCGACGAAGGCTACTTGAAGGTCATCGAGGCGGCGCCCGGTTATCTGGACGCGGTGCGGCGGTTGGTATTCGACGGTCTCGATGCCCAGCAGACGGCGCGGCTGGCCGAACTCAGCGAGACCCTTGCCGCGCGCCTCGTCGACACGCTGAACCAGTCCAACGGACGGCCGACAGACCGCGACGATCAGCCGCATTCGTAGGCGCGCGACCTTATCGGGGGCTCGACGACTTCCGGGTCTGGTCAGTTGTCGGCGAGCAGCAGGTCGGAATCGAAGCAGGTGTGGGTGCCGGTGTGACAGGCCGCGCCCTCCTGGTCGACCACGAGCAGGATGGTGTCCCCGTCGCAGTCGAGGCGGACCTCGTGCACGTACTGGGTATGACCGGAGGTCTCGCCCTTGACCCAGTACTGCTGGCGGGAACGCGAATAGTAGGTCGCCTTACGGGTTTCCAGCGTGCGGGCCAGCGCCTCGTCGTCCATCCAGGCGACCATCAGCACATCGCCGGTGCCGCGCTCCTGCGCGACGGCGGCGACGAGGCCGGCATCGTTGCGCTTGAGCCGGGCGGCAATCGCGGGGTCGAGAGTCATGCCACCGTTATACAGGTCGGCAAACAATTCGACTCGGTCGGCGTCCTCGGTCATTAGTGATGCCGCTCGAGCACCGCGATAAGCGCGGCTCCGGCTGATTATCCGACGACGTGAGCGCATTCTTTCGAAAGGCAATTGTCGTGCTCACGATAATGGTCCGTACCGACGTGCGCGAATTACATCGAATTCTTTGACGGCGATAGCTGGCGAATGCGGTTGCGCAGGAGCGGAATCCGTTCATCTCGGGCCTGGTATGCCGGGCCCGTGATCACTGCTCGGGCGGCGGAATCAATTCGAAGTGTTCGGCCGCAGCCTTTTTCGCGCAGGCGGCCCTGCCGGTGACCAGACTCACGCCGCCGCGGTGGGCGACCAGCCACTTGCCACAGACACAGCGCAGATAGCGAACGGAGCCATGCGACGACACCAGCATCGGCGAGGGCCAAGAGCATGAGGGACACACGGCGGACATGGACGCCAAGCCTGGGTAACTATCGGGCAGATAGCAATCACCGCGACGGCGTGGCGGCCGAACTCTGCGAGAATCGTTGCACGGTCAGGCAGTGCGAGCGCGGTTCAGCTCACCGAGCACCTGCCAAGTGCGCCGGCGATCGGCATCGGTCGCCAGATCGGTCTGGGCGACAACGACATCGGTGGCGCCCGCGTCGAAATACGCGGCGATCTGGTCGGCGAGGGCTCGTTCATCGCCGATCACGGCCAGGTCGGCGGCGTGCGATGCACCGGAGAGCTCGATCATTCGCTTATAGGAGGGAATGTCGTTGTAGAAGGCCATTTGTTCGGTGGCGGTCGCGCGGGCGGTGTCGACGTCCGCGGTGACAACGCCTGGGACCATGGCGACGATGCGGGGGCGCGGGCGTCCGGCTTGTTCGGCGGCCGCGGTGATGGGAGCGACGATGTGCTCAGCCAAGGCTTGCGGGCCGACCAGGAATGGCATTGTGCCGTCGGCCAATTCGGCGGTGACGCGCAGCGCCTGCGGGCCCATCGCCGCGACCAGGACGGGAACCGTGGGTTCGGCGCCCGCGACCACTGCGGGCATCGGTGTTACCGCGGTGAGGGTTTCACCGCGGAACTCCACTTCGCCGTTGGCGAGCACGCCGCGCAGTGCGGCGAGGAATTCGCGGAGGCGGGCGATGGGGCGGTCGTAGGGTGCGCCGAAGGCCGACTCGGTGAGGAAGCGGGCGCCGAGGCCGACACCGAGAGTGAAGCGGCCATGGGTTGCGGCCTGGGCGGTTTGAGCTTGGCTGGACATCAGCAGGGGATGTCGTGCGGCGATCGGCACAACGGAGGTGCCGACCTCGAGCTCCGGCACCTCTCGGCCGACGATGCCCGCGAGGCCGATCGTGTCGTGGCTGAACAGCTGGCCGAACCAGAGCGAACTCACGCCGACGGCGGCAGCCTCCTTCCCCAGGACGACGGCGGCGTCCACCGCATTGTCGCTGGCGTCGAGGCCGAAGGGAGACAACGCAATTCCGATACTCACCCCTGCTGCAACCGCAACCCACGCACCGAGCATTCCCCGGCGGCAACCAACCCCGCACCTCCACTTCGGCGCTTACCGGTTGCACGCCGCGCACAGGCTGCAACTATGCGACGCGTAAAGGTGGTGCGCGACGACCGGTTTGCGACCTAGCGGACGATGATCCGCTCGGCGCGCATCGCGGCTTTGACCTGCGGGATGGTCAGGTCACCGAAGTGGAAGACGCTGGCCGCCAAAACCGCGTCCGCACCCGCCTGGACGGCGGGCGCGAAGTGCTCGACCGCACCTGCTCCCCCGCTCGCGATCACCGGCACCGAAACCGCCTCGCGCACCGCCTTGATCATCGGCAGGTCGAAACCGGCCTTGGTGCCGTCCGCATCCATCGAGTTGAGCAAGATCTCGCCGACGCCGAGTTCGGCTCCGCGCACGGCCCACTCGATGGCGTCGATACCGGTGCCGCGTTTGCCGCCGTGCGTGGTGACCTCCCAGCCGGACGGGGTGTCGGGCTGGCCGTCGGGCACGGTGCGGGCGTCCACCGAGAGCACGATGCACTGGGAACCGAACCGCTCCGACATTTCGCGCAGCACCTCGGGGCGCGCGATGGCGGCGGTGTTGACCGAAACCTTATCCGCGCCCGCGCGCAGCAGCCGGTCCACATCTTCCACCGTGCGCACACCGCCGCCGACGGTGAGCGGAATGAAAATCTGCTCGGCCGTGCGGGTTACCACATCGATCATGGTGCCGCGGTCGCCGGTGGAGGCGGTCACGTCGAGGAAGGTCAGCTCGTCGGCGCCCTGCAGATCGTAGGCGGCGGCCAGTTCGACGGGATCGCCCGCATCGCGCAGGTTTTCGAAGTTGACGCCCTTGACCACCCGGCCCGCGTCGACATCCAGGCACGGAATCACGCGTACCGCCAACGTCATCGGCTCACCCTTCTTCGAAGTCTCTTGTCGCGCGGCCTCACGCATCGTCGACGACCGTGCAAATCATTTCGAGCAGTTCCTCGTGCACTCCCGGCGCGGCGGCCAGCACCGAACCCGAGGTGATGGTCCACGGCTCGCCCGCCAGATCGGTGACGACACCGCCCGCCGCCCGCACCAGCGCGACACCCGCGGCGTTGTCCCACGGATGATGTCCGAAGACGATCGCACCGCCGAGCACGCCCGACGCGGTGAACGCCAGGTCGATTCCGGTGGAGCCGTGCATGCGCACCCGCGAGGACAACCTGCTCAGCGGGCTGAGCAGATCGAATCGGAACCGGCCCGGAATGCGCCCCGCGGAGTCCACATTGAACGCGCCGAAGCCGATCATCGCCTCGCCGAGCTTCCCGCGCGGCAGCCGCGGCAGTGGTTCGCCGTTGAGCAGCACCGCACCGCCGGCGGCCGCCGCGTAGCGCTGGCCGAGCAACGGCAGCCAGGTCAACCCCAGCAGCGGCTCCCCGTCGTGCACCAGCGCCAGCAGCATGCCCGAAAGCGGGTGTCCCGATGAGTAATTGAAGGTGCCATCGATCGGATCGAGCACCCACGCCGTGCCGGAGGTGAGCTGCGGTCCGCCGAATTCCTCACCATGCACCTCGATTCCGGTGCGCTGCTCGAGCTGTGCGGAAATGGTGCGCTCCAGCTCCAGATCGAGTTCGGTCGCGAAGTCGTTGCGGCCCTTGGTCACCGCGCTCGGCGCGCCGACCCCCTCGACGAAACGGGGACTGGCCGCATCGAGGATGTCGCCGGCGACGGCGAGCAGGGCCGGTAGTTCGGTGTCGAGGCGGTTGGCGGTCATCGAATCGTCAGCGCGTCGCGGCCAGCGCCTCGGGCAGCGTGAAGCGGCCCGCGTACAGCGCCTTGCCGACGATCGAACCCTCGACGCCCTCCGGGACCAGTCCGGCGATCGCGATCAGATCCTCGATGGTCGAGACACCGCCGGAGGCGATGACCGGCGCATCGGTGGCGGCGCACACCTCGCGCAGCAGATCCAGGTTGGGGCCGGTGAGGGTGCCGTCCTTGGTCACGTCGGTGACCACGTAGCGCGAGCAGCCGTCGCGTTCGAGCCGCTCGAGCACCTCCCACAGGTCGCCGCCGTCGCTGACCCAGCCGCGCCCGCGCAGCCGGTACTCACCGTCGATGATGCGCACGTCCAGGCCGACGGCGATGCGCTCACCGTGCTTGGCGATGGCGCCGGCGCACCACTGCGGATCTTCCAGCGCGGCGGTGCCGAGGTTGACCCGGGAGCAGCCGGTGGCCAGCGCGGCCTCCAGGGATTCGTCATCGCGGATGCCGCCGGACAGTTCCACCTGCACATCGAGTTCGCCGACGACCTTGGCCAGCAGTTCCCGATTGGAGCCACGCCCGAAGGCCGCGTCGAGATCGACCAGATGCACCCACTCCGCACCGGCTTCCTGCCAGGCGAGCGCCGCGTCGCGCGGGGAGCCGTAGTTGGTTTCGCTGCCCGCCTCCCCCTGAACCAGGCGCACGGCCTCTCCATTGGCGACATCGACAGCAGGTAGCAGCACAAGACTCACGGATGCAGTTTAGTAGCCCGGTCCACGCGCCCCACCTCCGGCCTGCGACTTCGCTATCTGCGCAAACGCGGCGACGATCATCGCGGAAAGCGTCAGTCGGCGTGTGCGCGCAAGATACGGGTGAGCAGCCGAACGAGTTCGCCGCGGTCCGCGGACGACAGGTCGGCGAGTAGCTCGTCCTGCGCGCCGGCGATCCGGACGTCGAGATCCGCGAGGTGGCGGGTGCCCGCCTCGGTGATGGTGACGATATTTCGGCGGCGGTCGCCGGGATCGGGGCTGCGTTCAATGAAACTTCGTTCGGCCAGGTCATTCAGAGCGGCCACGATGTCGCTGCGATCGATGCGCGTGCGCCTACCGAGGTCGGCTTGGCTGGCCGGTCCGAAATCGCTGAGGGTCACCAGCAGGGAGTAGTGGTAGCGACGCGATCCGGTGCTGTCCAATGCGCGCTCGGTCGCCCGGTTGGCGATGACGGCCACCTGATTCACCAACCTCGTCGGCAAGGCTCGCAGCCGGCCGGGGGCGTCGTCGTGCGCGTATTCCATGGGAGCAATGTACCAACACTTGTTGGTGTCACCCACGTTTTGCTATTGTTGGACTCACCAACATTGGAGTGACCAATGTTCAGCTCGAAAGGCTCGAAGCGATGAACAAGATCGGCCGCATCCTTGCGCCGCTGACCGCGCTGCCACTGGTGCTGCTCGCCGCCTGCGCGACAACAGTCAACCAACGGCAATTGCGAGAACTGGTGGACCGCAACGAGATCAATGCACTGGTCGACAAGTTGGGCCGCGCTTTGGACGAGGGACGATACGACGACCTGGGCGCGATCTATACCCTCGATGCGATCGCTGAGACCCCCGGCGGGTTGGCGGAGGGGCGCGCCGCGCTCATCGCGCAGGCCGGCCGCAATCACTCCGACGACAAGCGAATTCAGCACTTCATCAGCAATGTGATGGTCGATCTGCGGGGCGACACCGCCGAGGTCAGGGCGAATCTCATCGCCACTTTCACTCCGGCCGCGGCCGCCGAGCCGAGGATCGCGCCGGAGCCGCAGTTCACTCTCGGCGAGGTCTACCGCTTCGACGCGGTCCGCGCCGCCGAGGGCTGGCGACTGTCGCGAGTGCAGACGACGCCGCAGTGGTCCACCGGCACGCGCCCATGAGTCACGCCATTGCGAGAACCCGTACGCGATAACCGCGCCAACGACTCGGGTACATCGCGAAAGATATTGGGGTACAGCAAGATCGTCTCGGTGCGGGCCGCCGCGAACGCAAAGCTCGCGACCGTGGCGTACACCCCGACGACGGTCAGCGGAACCGTGACGGATTTCATGACGACCTCCTCGTCACGACCGTAGGCCCGGGAATCGGCGCGGCGGATCCGGATGCATCCCCCATATCCGTCCGGACCGAGTCAGGGTGTTCCGGAGAATGGCGAACTCGACCGCGTGACACTGCGATCGTCGGACAGCTCACGGCCCCATCGGCGGTCGACGGGCTTCGTAAAATATGGTCGGTAGTCGGGTCGGAGAGTGCGCTCATGCTGCAAGACCTACATGCACCGTCGAACGACAAGAGGGGCGTTGATCATGGGCAAGCCGAATCGCCGACATCGGGCGGCCAAGCAGCGGGCGCGGCACGGCGGTTCCGACTTCTGGGCCGCGCAGGGGGCGCACGACCAAGCGCGGCAACCGGCCGCAGAGCAGTTCGCCAACGCCATCATGGCTGCCGCGATGGAGTCGGCGCAGGGAAACCCGGGCGTCGCCAAACGGTTCGCCACCCAACTTCCCGGCAGTGGATCGCTCACACCCGAGTTGGAACACGGTGCGCGCCTGGCAGATCAGCACATCATCACGAGAGTCTTCCAGAACGGCTGGTTGCCGGAGGACATCCACCAGGCCGCACGGCGCCGCGTCGATCCGTTCGCGGTCGGCTTACTGACCGACGTGATGGCCGCCTACATCCAGCCCTTCGGACTCGCCACCATCGACGAGACCTGGCGTGCACAGCTCGCCGAGCTGAAAGCCGACGCATGGTGGTCCGAATCGGAACCACATCTCGGCCAGTGGGCGGCACAACAGCTGTTGACCCCGGCGGAAGCGCTGACCACCGTGATCGAGGCGCTGGCGCTGTTGATTCTGCTGCCGAAGCTGGAACTCATCAAGCCGTTGCCCGGCACGGCCCGGCCGGATGCCGGCGCACACCATCACGTCGATGAGAAGGTGCTGGGCCGAGTACGCGGGTTGCTCGCCAAGGCCGAGTCGACATCCTTCCCGGAGGAGGCGGAAACCCTGTCGGCCAAGGCCCAGGAGCTGATGACCAAGTACGCCCTCGATCGGGTGCTGGTCGATGCGAACACCTCCGTCCCCGATCTGCCGGGTGTGCGCAGAATCTGGCTGGAAACTCCGTACGTCGACGCCAAAGCGCACCTTGTCGAAGTGGTCACCCGGGCCAATCGCTGCCGCGCGATCTTTGCCTCGGCGTGGGGATTCATGACCATCGTCGGCGACGAGGCGGACCTGGAGGCCGTCGAGCTGTTGACCACGTCGCTGCTCGTCCAGGCGACCAGGGCGATGATCGCGAGTGGCGACCACACGCGCAACGCGCACTCTCGGAGCCGTTCGTTCCGGAAGTCGTTCCTCATCGCCTACGCCGCTCGAATAGGTGAGCGGCTGGCAGCGGCGACCGAAACCACGATCGCCGAATCCGCTGATCCCACCCGCCTATTGCCGGCACTGGCCTCCCATCAGCAGCAGGTCGATGAAGCCTTCGAGAACCTCTTCCCCGAGGTGCGGGCCGGTCGCATTTCCATCGGCAGCGCCGCAGGCTGGGAAGCGGGGCGCGCCGCCGCCGATCGCGCGCAGCTCGCCGCGCGACGCCCGATCAGGAAGTAACTGGGTTGTGTCGCAGTGGATTCCGGCGCTCGCCCGGAACCACGGGTGATCCAGAAACGACGAAAGCCCCTGACCGAAGTCAGGGGCTTTCGTGAAGGATGTTCCGGCGGTGTCCTACTCTCCCACACCCTGTCGAGTGCAGTACCATCGGCGCAGGTGGCCTTAGCTTCCGGGTTCGGAATGGGACCGGGCGTTTCCCCACCGCTATAGCCGCCGTAACTCTATGAAACTATCCACACAACAGCGCTGACACAAAAACCGACAACCCCAAAAGAAAAAAGGGGTTGCAGACCTTGTGTCTGCCGCAGTGTCTGTGTGTTGTTTCAGATACCGCACAGTGGACGCGTAGCTTCTTTGTTGGTAAGTCCTCGGCCGATTAGTACCAGTCACCTACACCCGTTACCGGGCTTCCAGTTCTGGCCTATCAACCCCATGGTCTGTGGGGGGCCTTAACCACTCGAAGGTGGTGAGAAACCTCATCTTGGAACAGGCTTCCCGCTTAGATGCTTTCAGCGGTTATCCCTTCCGAACGTAGCTAACCAGCAGTGCCCTTGGCAGGACAACTGGCACACCAGAGGTTCGTCCGTCCCGGTCCTCTCGTACTAGGGACAGCCTTCCTCAAGTTTCTGACGCGCGCGGCGGATAGAGACCGAACTGTCTCACGACGTTCTAAACCCAGCTCGCGTGCCGCTTTAATGGGCGAACAGCCCAACCCTTGGGACCTACTCCAGCCCCAGGATGCGACGAGCCGACATCGAGGTGCCAAACCATCCCGTCGATATGGACTCTTGGGGAAGATCAGCCTGTTATCCCCGGGGTACCTTTTATCCGTTGAGCGACACCGCTTCCACTTGCCGGTGCCGGATCACTAGTCCCGACTTTCGTCCCTGCTCGAGCTGTCACTCTCACAGTCAAGCTCCCTTGTGCACTTGCACTCGACACCTGATTGCCAACCAGGCTGAGGGAACCTTTGGGCGCCTCCGTTACATTTTAGGAGGCAACCGCCCCAGTTAAACTACCCACCAGGCACTGTCCCTGAACCAGATCATGGTCCGAGGTTAGAAGTCCAATACGATCAGAGTGGTATTTCAACGACGACTCCACACACACTAGCGTGCATGCTTCACAGTCTCCCACCTATCCTACACAAACCGTACCGAACACCAATACCAAGCTATAGTGAAGGTCCCGGGGTCTTTTCGTCCTGCCGCGCGTAACGAGCATCTTTACTCGTAATGCAATTTCGCCGAGTCTGTGGTTGAGACAGCTGAGAAGTCGTTACGCCATTCGTGCAGGTCGGAACTTACCCGACAAGGAATTTCGCTACCTTAGGATGGTTATAGTTACCACCGCCGTTTACCGGGGCTTAAATTCTCAGCTTCGCCATTACTGGCTAACCGGTCCTCTTAACCTTCCGGCACCGGGCAGGCGTCAGTCCGTATACATCGTCTTACGACTTCGCACGGACCTGTGTTTTTAGTAAACAGTCGCTTCTCACTGGTCTCTGCGACCCCACCCAGCTCCCACCGCAAGGGTGTTCACCAGACAAGGCCCTCCTTCTCCCGAAGTTACGGAGGTATTTTGCCGAGTTCCTTAACCACAGTTCTCTCGATCGCCTCAGTATTCTCTACCTGACCACCTGTGTCGGTTTGGGGTACGGGCCGTGTACCAACTCACTAGAGGCTTTTCTCGGCAGCATAGGATCACTGAATTCACCTCAATCGGCTACGCATCACCTCTCAGGCACATGCTGTGCGGATTTACCTACACAACGCCCTACAGGCTTACACCAGTACAACCACTGACTGGCCCAGCTACCTTCCTGCGTCACCCCATCGCTTGACTACTACAGCAAGGGTCGTATGCAGCCACATCTCTTCACCCGAAGGTGATAGGTCCGCTTTTGGATACTTAGCACCACTGATTCGCCATTGGGCGCGGATACACGGGTACGGGAATATCAACCCGTTGTCCATCGACTACGCCTGTCGGCCTCGCCTTAGGTCCCGACTCACCCTGGGCGGATTAACCTGGCCCAGGAACCCTTGGTCATTCGGCGGACGAGTTTCTCACTCGTCTTTCGCTACTCATGCCTGCATTCTCACTCCCATAGCCTCCACAACTAGCTCACGCTGCTGCTTCCATGGCTATAGGACGCTCCCCTACCCACCCCAACCACTGCACCACCCCCCGTAAGGAATGGCGGATGTATTGTTGGAGTGCCGCGGCTTCGGCGGTGTACTTGAGCCCCGCTACATTGTCGGCGCAGAATCACTTGACCAGTGAGCTATTACGCACTCTTTCAAGGGTGGCTGCTTCTAAGCCAACCTCCTGGTTGTCTTCGCGACTCCACATCCTTTTCCACTTAGTACACGCTTAGGGGCCTTAGCCGGCGATCTGGGCTGTTTCCCTCTCGACTACGAAGCTTATCCCCCGCAGTCTCACTGCCGCGCTCTCACACACCGGCATTCGGAGTTTGGCTGATTTCGGTAAGCTTGTAGGCCCCCTAGACCATCCAGTAGCTCTACCTCCGGTGTGAAACACGCGACGCTGCACCTAAATGCATTTCGGGGAGAACCAGCTATCACGGAGTTTGATTGGCCTTTCACCCCTACCCACAACTCATCCCCTCAGTTTTCAACCTAAGTGGGTTCGGGCCTCCACGACGTCTTACCGTCGCTTCACCCTGGCCATGGGTAGATCACTCCGCTTCGGGTCTAGAACACGCGACTCAAAACGCCCTATTCGGACTCGCTTTCGCTACGGCTACCCCACACGGGTTAACCTCGCCACATGCCACTAACTCGCAGGCTCATTCTTCAAAAGGCACGCCATCACCCACCCAACCGAAGTTGGCGCAGGCCCTGACGGATTGTAAGCGCACGGTTTCAGGTACTATTTCACTCCCCTCCCGGGGTACTTTTCACCTTTCCCTCACGGTACTAGTCCGCTATCGGTCACCAGGGAGTATTCAGGCTTACCGGGTGGTCCCGGCAGATTCACAGCAGATTTCACGGGCCCGCTGCTACTCGGGCATCATCCACAACAGCCGTTGAGTTTTCGCTTACCGGACTATCACCGTCTATGGCAGGCCGTTCCAGACCACTTCAACTAACACAACGGTTTCTGACTGTCGCCCAGACCGGCAGATCTGAGAAGAATGACCCCACAACCCCAAGAACACAACCCCTGCCGGGTATCACATGCCCCTGGTTTAGCCTCATCCGCTTTCGCTCGCCACTACTCACGGAATCACTATTGTTTTCTCTTCCTGTGGGTACTGAGATGTTTCACTTCCCCACGTTCCCTCCACACACCCTATATATTCAGATGCGGGTAACACGACATCACTCGTGCTGGGTTTCCCCATTCGGAAATCCTCGGATCTCAGCTCGGTTGACAGCTCCCCGAGGCTTATCGCAGCCTCCTACGTCCTTCATCGGCTCCTGGTGCCAAGGCATCCACCGTACGCTCTTAAACACTTACTAACAAAGATGCTCGCGTCCACTGTGCAGTTCTCAAACAACACACAAAACCGAGCTTCGATCACCACCATGCCCACCACTGTCTCCAGCAGCGCGGTCTGCGTAACCACCCGGTCTCGTCGTTATCTTGCCTAAGAGGAAACACTCGCGTGTTCTCTCAGGACCCAACAGTGTGCCGATATATTCACCACCAATTCTCCACTGAGGAAGAACCATCCGGCGCGAAACTAGTCAGTGTTCCACCCATGAGCGTCCGCAGCCCCACAAACGAGGACTAAACGGTCTCTGCCAGGCACGATTCAACCTGTGTTGAACGGCTCTGGAGAAGTGCTCCTTAGAAAGGAGGTGATCCAGCCGCACCTTCCGGTACGGCTACCTTGTTACGACTTCGTCCCAATCGCCAATCCCACCTTCGACGGCTCCCTCCCACAAGGGGTTAGGCCACCGGCTTCGGGTGTTACCGACTTTCATGACGTGACGGGCGGTGTGTACAAGGCCCGGGAACGTATTCACCGCAGCGTTGCTGATCTGCGATTACTAGCGACTCCAACTTCACGGGGTCGAGTTGCAGACCCCGATCCGAACTGAGACCGGCTTTAAGGGATTCGCTCCACCTCACGGTATCGCAGCCCTCTGTACCGGCCATTGTAGCATGTGTGAAGCCCTGGACATAAGGGGCATGATGACTTGACGTCGTCCCCACCTTCCTCCGAGTTGACCCCGGCAGTCTCTCACGAGTCCCCGCCATTACGCGCTGGCAACATAAGATAAGGGTTGCGCTCGTTGCGGGACTTAACCCAACATCTCACGACACGAGCTGACGACAGCCATGCACCACCTGTACACCGACCACAAGGGGGCCTACATCTCTGCAGGTTTCCGGTGTATGTCAAACCCAGGTAAGGTTCTTCGCGTTGCATCGAATTAATCCACATGCTCCGCCGCTTGTGCGGGCCCCCGTCAATTCCTTTGAGTTTTAGCCTTGCGGCCGTACTCCCCAGGCGGGGTACTTAATGCGTTAGCTACGGCACGGATCCCGTGGAAGGAAACCCACACCTAGTACCCACCGTTTACGGCGTGGACTACCAGGGTATCTAATCCTGTTCGCTACCCACGCTTTCGCTTCTCAGCGTCAGTTACTTCCCAGAGACCCGCCTTCGCCACCGGTGTTCCTCCTGATATCTGCGCATTTCACCGCTACACCAGGAATTCCAGTCTCCCCTGAAGTACTCTAGTCTGCCCGTATCCCCTGCAAGCTCACAGTTGAGCTGTGAGTTTTCACAGAAGACGCGACAGACCGCCTACAAGCTCTTTACGCCCAGTAATTCCGGACAACGCTCGCACCCTACGTATTACCGCGGCTGCTGGCACGTAGTTGGCCGGTGCTTCTTCTACAGGTACCGTCACTTGCGCTTCGTCCCTGTCGAAAGAGGTTTACAACCCGAAGGCCGTCATCCCTCACGCGGCGTCGCTGCATCAGGCTTCCGCCCATTGTGCAATATTCCCCACTGCTGCCTCCCGTAGGAGTCTGGGCCGTGTCTCAGTCCCAGTGTGGCCGGTCACCCTCTCAGGTCGGCTACCCGTCGTCGCCTTGGTAGGCCATTACCCCACCAACAAGCTGATAGGCCGCGGGCCCATCTCGTACCGATAAATCTTTCCACCACAAGACATGCATCCCATGGTCATATCCGGTATTAGACCCAGTTTCCCAGGCTTATCCCGAAGTACGAGGCAGATCACCCACGTGTTACTCACCCGTTCGCCGCTCGTGTACCCCGAAGGGCCTTACCGCTCGACTTGCATGTGTTAAGCACGCCGCCAGCGTTCGTCCTGAGCCAGGATCAAACTCTCCGTTGAAGACTCTTGAAACAACCCCAAAAGGGCGAATCAGAAGAATTAACCAGAGTCCGAAAACCTTGGCAAAATCAAACGCCAGCAAAAAATATTTGCTGACAAAAATGTCCGACCCACCCAAACGGGGGTTTGAGGAGCCGGAACCAAATAAAACATTTGGCACTGACATTCATCGACACACTATTGAGTTCTCAAAGAACACACGCACACACTTCCACGCCGGAGTTGATCCGGAACTTCAGTGAGGCAACTTTTCAAGCTTAGCCCAGCCGCTCTCGAAGACAAAATCCGAGCTCGTCCGAACTAGTGTGAGTGTCAGGCGCTCCTCGTACTACCTCGTTTCCCAGGCCCTCCGCTCAGTGTTTCCACTGGGCTTCGCGGCTCCGGGTCGGTGTCCGTGTCGCTCTGACTTGGATAAAGTTACTTACCGGCGTGCATGATGTCAAATCGCCTGGCCAGCGGGTGTTTACAGCGAGTTCACCCAATTACGGAGCAACTGTGCGCCCGCATCACCGGACTTTTCGGGATGAAACTGCGTCGCCGACAGTGGACCGTTCTCGACGGCCGCCAGGAATGGGACACCGTGTTCTGCCCACGTGAGCTTCGGCGAAGCGAAGTGCTCGCTCGGCGGGAGGTCCCAAGTCTGCGCGGCATAGGAATGCACGAAATAGAAACGCGTGTCGCGATCCATCCCCGCGAACAAGACACTGTCGGTCGGCGCCGACACCGTGTTCCAGCCCATATGCGGGAGAACGGGAGCGGACAGCCGCTCCACGACACCCGGCCATTCCGCACAACCATCGGTCTCGACACCGAACTCGACGCCGCGCTCGAACAGGATCTGCATGCCGACGCAGATGCCGAGCACCGGACGAGCACCAGCCAGACGCTGGCCGATGATCCGTTCGCCCTTCACCTCACGCAGCCCCGCCATGCACGCGGCGAATGCTCCGACACCGGGGACGACCAGTCCATCGGCGGCGAGCGCGATGCCGGCATCGGCGGTCACCTCGACAGTGGCGCCGGCCCGGATCAGCGCACGCTGGGCCGAGTGCAGATTGCCGGAGCCATAGTCGAGCAGTGCGACAGTTTTGTCGGTCACAGCGTTCCCTTCGTCGACGGCACACCGCTCACCCGCGGATCCAACTCGACAGCGGCGCGCAACGCCCGTGCCACCGCCTTGAATTCGGCCTCGGTGATGTGGTGCTGGTCGCGGCCGTACAGCACGCGCACGTGCAGCGCGATACGGGCGTTGAGCGCGATCGACTCGAAAACGTGCCGGTTGAGCACGGTGGAATACGGTGCGCCGGGGCCCGAACCGGGGATCACCGCGTGCAGCAGGTGATCGGGTTCGCCGGTGTGCACGCAGTACGGACGGCCGGAGACGTCGACCGCGGCGTGCGCCATGGTCTCGTCCATCGGAATGAACGCGTCACCGAATCGACGGATGCCGGCCTTGTCGCCCAGTGCCTTGCCCAGCGCCTGGCCGAACACGATGGCGGTGTCCTCGACGGTGTGGTGCGCCTCGATCTCGATATCGCCCTCGGCGCGGACCGTGAGATCGAAGCTGGCGTGTGCGCCGAGCGCGGTCAGCATGTGGTCGTAGAACGGGACACCGGTGGCGATATCGGTCTTACCGGTGCCGTCGAGATCGAGCTCGACGACGATATTGGATTCCTTGGTGACGCGCTCCACCCGCGCGGTGCGATTCATAGTTGCTGCCTCCACAGGCGGATTCATCGGACGGTGCGGTCGGTGTCGGCCAACGTGGCGCTGACGCGCAGGAATTCATCGTTCTCGGCGGCGAGACCGATGGTGGCGCGCAGATATCCGGGGATGCCGACGTCGCGGATCAGCACGCCGCCGTCCAGATAGTGCTGCCAGGCGCGGGGGGCGTCGGTGAAGCGGCCGAAGAGCAGGAAATTCGCGTCGCTGGGGATGACATCGAAGCCCGAGCCGCGCAACGCTTCCGCGACCCGGTCGCGCTGCGCGGCCAATTCGGCAACGCTGGCGAGGGTTTCGTCGGCATGCCGCAGAGCCGCACGCGCGGCGGCCTGGGTGACCACCGACAGGTGGTACGGCAGCCGCACGAGCAGCATCGCGTCGATCACCGCGGGGGCGGCGACCAGGTAGCCGAGGCGGCCGCCGGCGAAAGCGAAGGCCTTGCTCATGGTCCGGGTGACGACGAGTTTCGTCGGGTACCGATCGATCAGGGCGATCGCGCTCGGCTCGGCGGAGAATTCGCCGTAGGCCTCGTCGACGACCACGATGCCGGGCGCCGCCGCCAGGATCCGGGCCAGATCGGCCTGCGGAATGCTGTGCCCGGTCGGGTTGTTGGGGCTGGTCACGAAGACCACATCGGGGCGGCGCTCGCCGATGGCGGTCAGCGCGTAGTCGATATCGAGGGAGAAATCGGCATTGCGCTTGGCCTCGACCCACTCGGTATCGATGCCCTCGGAGATGATCGGGTGCATCGAGTACGACGGCACGAAACCCAGTGCACTGCGGCCTGGTCCGCCGAAGGCCTGCAGCAGCTGCTGCAAGATCTCGTTGGAGCCATTGGCCGCCCACACATTCGCGGTACTCACCGCGACACCGGTCTGGCGGGTCAGGTATTCGGCCAGGTCGGTGCGCAGCGCGACGGCATCGCGATCCGGGTAGCGGTGCAGGTCGGCGGCGGCCTCGCGAATGGACTCCGCGACATCGTCGACGAGGGCCTTGCTCGGCGGGTGCGGGTTCTCGTTGGTGTTGAGTTGCACCGGGACGCTCAATTGTGGTGCGCCGTAAGGCTTTTTGCCGCGCAGGTTATCGCGCAATGGTAGGTCGTCCAAGCTGACGCCGGAACCGGGCACGGTGATCTCGGGGGTCATGCCAGGGCCTCGAATCGCGCCTGCACGGCCTGGCCGTGGGCGGGCAGATCCTCGGCATTGGCCAGGGCGACCACGTGGCCGGCGACGTCTTTCAGCGCGGCCTCGGTGTATTCGACGACGTGGATGCCGCGCAGGAAGGTCTGCACGCTCAGTCCCGAGGAGTGCCGGGCGCAACCGGCGGTCGGCAGTACGTGATTGGAGCCCGCGCAGTAATCACCCAGGCTGACCGGGGCGTACGCGCCGACGAAAATCGCTCCGGCACTGCGTACCCGGGCCGCTACGGCGGGGGCGTCGGTGGTCTGGATCTCCAGGTGTTCGGCCGCATAGGCATTCACGACTCGCAGGCCCTGCTCGATATCGTCGACGAGTACGGTGCCGGACTGCTTGCCGAACAGCGCCTCTCGCACTCGGTGCGCGTGCTTGACCACGGTCAGCTGTGTGCTCAGCGCCGCATCGACCGCGTCGGCCAGTTCGGCGCTATCGGTGACCAGCACGCTCGCCGCGAGCACATCGTGTTCGGCCTGGCTGATCAGATCGGCGGCGACGTGCACCGGATCGGCGGTGGCATCGGCCAGGATCGCGATCTCGGTGGGGCCCGCCTCGGCGTCGATGCCGACCAGGCCGCGGCAGAGACGCTTGGCGGCGGTCACATAGATATTGCCCGGACCCGTGATCAGGTCGACCGGCTCGAGCTGATCACCATCGGTATCGAGGCCGCCGTAGGTGAGTAGCGCGATGGCCTGCGCGCCGCCGACCGCCCACACTTCCTCGACCCCGAGCAGCTGTGCGGCCGCCAGGATGGTCGGGTGCGGCAGTCCGCCGAACTGCTCCTGCGGGGGCGAGGCCACCACCAGCGAGTCGACACCCGCTGCCTGCGCGGGCACCACATTCATTACGACGCTCGACGGATACACCGCATTGCCGCCGGGAACATAGAGGCCTACCCGCTCGACCGGCACCCACCGCTCGGTGACCGTACCGCCGGGCACGACCTCGGTGGTGGTATCGGTGCGTTGCTGATCGGCGTGCACCTTGCGGGTCCGCTCGATCGCGACCTCGAGTGCGGTACGCACGGCCGGATCGAGTTGCTCGAGCGCGGCATCCAGCTGAGCGGCGGGCACCCGCACGCTCGCCGGGATCACGCCGTCGAACTGCTCGCTGAATTCCATCGCCGCCGAGACGCCGCGATCCCGAATCGCCTCCACCACCGGCCGCACCTGATGCAATACCGAGTCCACGTCGACTCCCCCGCGCGGCAGCGCGGTGCGCAGCTCGGCAGCGGAGGGAGTACGGCCGCGCAGATCAACGCGGGCGAGCTCGATGCGGGATGTCATGAGGTCTGCGATCCTGTCTGTCCTGATCCTTGGACGCCGGTCCCCCGACGCCGAGCGGTCGGTATCCTCCGCTCCGCTCCAGGTACCAGCCTATCGGGCGCGTGCCACCGGTTATCCGCTGCGGTCCGCCCCGACGCCCGTTTCGGAAACATCGCTCCCCGGCGACGAGCCTGACTACGATGGCGGCATGTCCATTCCGCACGTTCAGCGGCCCGACCTCCCGGAATACATGACCTGGGAGGAGCTGGAGCGACTTCCCGAGGAGATTGCCGAGCAGATCGAGCTGTGGGATGGACGGGTGGTGTGGGTTCGGCGTGGGCCTTCCGAACACCAGGTCTTCATGGGACGTCTATGGGCGGCTCTCGAGCGTTGCGCACATAAGGATATGTCGGACCAGCCGCAGCACTGCTGGCGAGCCGGTTTTGAAACAAACATTTTCCTCGGACGCACCGGCAAGTCCGATTTCATGACACCTGACTTCCTCGTGCACCGCTGCCTCGAATCGCCTTACCAGGATGTTCGTGGCGGCGATGTCCTGTTGGTCGGCGAAGTCTTGTCCCCCTCGAACACCCAGACCGACATCGAAGCGAAGAAAGGTCGCTACGCGAGCGCCGGAATTCCCTGGTACTGGGAAGTGCATCTGGCTCGCGAGGCGAGTGCAATCGCCATCGTGCGCGCCTACGCCCTGCAGACAAGACCTGGCGAGCTGCCGGACGGAGTTCACCCGCTGCATTCGGCCAACTACCTCCTGGCAGGTGAATGGACCCTCGACAGTGCCGACAGCATCGAGATCGACTTCCCGTTCCCGATTCAAATCCCCTGGAGCGAACTCGAATACTGATCGCTTGGGGCAGGCGAGGCGGCAGAGTTCGGGCAGAGACCGTGTGCTCTTCGGTCGCCTGCGCCGGGTGATCGGGGCAGGCGAACCGGTCAGGCGGCGACGAGGCGTTTGATCACCATGGGCTCGGCGAGGATTTGCGCGAGCACGTCGCGGACGTGAAAGAAGTGCGCAGTGGTGAAGTGTTCGTCGAGGGCATCGGGGCCGGTCCACTCCTCGACCAGGACCATGCGAGATGGGTCGTTCGGGTCGGTGTAGGGCTGGTAGATGAGGCAGCCGGGTTCGGCGAGGGAGGGTTCGATCATCGCTTCGAGGGCGGTGCGGAGGCGGTCCTCCTGTCCGTTGGCAGCGCGGAATTCCGCGACCACGTGCAGTGTCATTTCGGCTTCCCTTCAAGAGTTTTCGGTCGATCAGGTGTTTGCCGGGCCGGTGCCCGCGCCGGTTTCGGTGAGGGCGGTGGTGATATCGGCGAGGTCGGTGGCGGTCAGTTCGAGTGCGCTCGCACCGATCCAGCCGTCGATCTGCGCGACGGTGCGCGCGCCGACGATCGCGCCGGTCACGCCGGGCCATGCGGTTGCCCAGGAGAGAGCGACCCCGGCGACACTCACCTCGTGTCGGGCCGCGATCGGGCGCAGTGCCTCGACCAGGGCCAGGTTGGCGGATAGGTTGGTGGTGAAGTCCGGGTGGCCGGAGCGCCAGTCGTCGGCGCTGAGCTTGCGGTCGGCGGTGAACGCGCCGGTCAGCAGTCCGGACTGCAGTGGCGAGTAGGCGATGACGCCGGTGCCGTTGTCCTTGGCCCAGGCGATCTCCGGGGCCGAGGAGCGGTTGATCGCCGAGAACGGCGGTTGGATGGCGTCGACGTGCGCGATCTGCTCGGCGGCGGTGAGCTGGGCGACATCATGGTTGGACAACCCGATGGCGCGCACCTTGCCCTCCTTCTTCAGATCTGCCATCACCTGCCAGTACTCCTCGAGCGGAGTGGCCGCACCGGAGGCCGTGCCGTCGGCGCCGTACACGAAGACCTCGCCGGTATCGGGCCAGTGCACCTGGTAGAGGTCGATGTGGTCGACACGCAGGCGGCGCAGCGAGGCCTCCAGTTCGCCGCGCACGATGTCGGGGCGCACGATCCGGTGCGGCGGTCCGGTGCGGTCGTCGCCCTCGTTCCAGACCAGGCCGGTCTTGGTGAACAGGTACGGGCGGTCCGGCTCGGGCAGGTCGGCCAGTGCCCGGCCGACCAATTCCTCCGCGTGGCCCAGACCATAGGCGGGCGCGGTGTCGAGCCAGCGGCCGCCGACGTGCCCGCCTATATCGTCGGCCGCGGCACGAACGTGCTCGCCTGGAATCCGCTGGCCGCCGCGCTCATCACCGACTTCGGCGCGCTACCGCCCCGCGGGCGCAATCTGGCCCGGCTGGTGTTCCTCGACGAGGGCATGCGCGAACTCTACGAGGATTGGGCAGCCAAGGCCGCCGACGTTGTCGCATACCTGCGCTTGGACCTGGCGCGCAATCCGGGCGATGCCGGAATCGCCGCGCTCATCGAGGAATTGAACGCGAACTCCGCCGACTTCCGCGACCTGTGGGAACGCCACGAGCTCAAGGACAAGACGCATGGGCGGTATGTGTATCGCCATCCGGTGGTCGGCAGGCTCGACCTGGGTTACGAAACCCTGCGCCTGCCCGACGATCCGGATCAGGCGCTGATCATGCACACCACCGAGCCGGATTCGCCGAGCGCCACCGCCCTTGCGCTGCTGGCGAATTGGGCGCAGACCTCGGTGCGGTCCGGTTCCCGGTAGACGACCGGTTGCCGCCCAACGGATTCGGATAACCCATGGTCCGGGAAGACCTCATCCGGAGGGTGACGCTGGTCGCTGACCGTGCGGTTTCCGCTCGGCCGAGCGCGCGCAGACGAGTTCGATCGCGGGCGCCTGGCACTGATGGCAATCGGGGCTGCAGATGGTGTTTCTGTTCACCGGTGAGCTGTTCGGCTGCGGCGCGATCGGACCCGCCGACGTGACTAGCGGGCGTCGCCGCTGCGGGTGTCGCTGTCGATCAACAGCTTTCCGCCGCTCGAGCTGATGACTCGCAGCATCAGCTGCTTGGTCTGTCCGTTGACGGTGAGGCTGGCCAGGCGCATATCGACGGAACCATCGGCGTTGTTCTTACGCGAGGGCGCATCGATATCGGAGAAGGTGTCGATGGTGCGCGAACCCCAGTACTGCTTGAAGGCCGACTCGCTTCCGTACACCTTCTGCGCCGCTGGCGTCAGCATCGACCACGACCCGGCGGTATTGCTGTAGAAGTCCACGACCAACTGGGCCGCCGGTCCGATATCGACCGTTCCGGTGCTGGGTGTCTGGCCGAGCACACCAGGAGTGGCCGCAACGCTGGTCCTGGACGACGCGGACGACGACGGCGGACTCGCTTGCACCGACGGCGTATTGGTGCCCGACTGATTCAGCGCCCCGATCAGGATGGCCGCGACGGCGACCACGGCACCGATCGTCGCACCGATCAGGACGGCCTTGCGCTTGCCACCGGACTTACGCCGCACGGGTCGCGGCTGCTGCGTGGTCCTCGGATGCGCCGCCGTTCTCGGATGCGCGTCGGAGTTGTTGGGGCGCGCCGAGTTTCTCGGCGGCGGCGCTGGACGCGGTTGCCGCTCGGTCGGCTGATACTCCGGCATCGGATTCGCGGGCGGCCGCAACGCTCGGGTGGCGGACTCGCCGCGTCGCCCGAAAGCCTCACTGGCGGGGACGAATCCGGCGTGCACCGGCGCGGAACCGGAGTCGGCCAGCGCGGACAGGTGTTCGCGGGCCGCGCGCATGGTCGGCCGGTCGGTGGGTTCCGGACTGAGCAGATCCAGCAGGAAGTCGGTTGCCGGGCCCGCGTGGCGAGGTTCGCTCACCTGACCGTTGGCCGCGGCGTACAGCACCGCGAGCGGGTTGGCACTGGCGCCGTACGGCGGTTCGCCCTCCAGCGCATGGAAAAGGGTTGCCCCCAGGGCGAATACGTCGGCGGCGGGTGTCGGGTCGGAACCGCGGGCGACCTCCGGCGCGAGATAGGCGGCGGTGCCGCAGATCAGGCCGGTCTCGGTGAGGGTGACGTCACCGGTGGCGCGCGAGATGCCGAAGTCGGTGATCTTCACGGTGCCGATGTCGTCGAGCAGGATATTGCCGGGCTTGACGTCGCGGTGCACGATCCCGGCGTGGTGCGCGGCGATCAGCGCCGAGGCGACCTGTTCACCGATCCGCGCGACCTGGCTCAGCGGCAGCATGCCCTGCGCCGAGATCACCCCGGCCAGGCTCTTGGACTTCAGGTACTCCATCACCAGACATGGATCACCGTCGTGTTCGGTGATATCGAAGACCACGATGGCATTTGGATGCTGGAAGCGCGCGGCGTTGCGGGCCTCGCGGATCGCGCGCTGTCGCACCACATCGCGTTCGGCCTCGGGCAGGCTCGGCTTGATGTGGATCTGCTTGACCGCGACCGAGCGCTGCAGGCGTTCGTCGATGGCACGCCAAACTACACCCGTGCCGCCGCTACCAATCCGCTCGACCAGGCGGTAGTGCTCCGCGATCAATTGACCGGTATCGATGGCGCCTACTCCGAACCTTCTTGAAATCGTGACATCACGCGTATTGACCATCAACGCGTGCCGTCAACGAGTGTAGCGGGGCGCAATCCTCGGCACGCGGCTGCGGGGGTATATTCGCCGCCCACAACGCGCCGAGGGCTGACGTGGTGCTACTTCAATGTCGCACGAAGCATACGGCCTGCGGCCTCCACGGCCGGACCCGAGCTGTTCGCATCGCTCACGAACACAGCAAAGGCCAGGTCACCGTCGATTCCGACGAACCAGCCGTGCGCGTGTGTGTCATCGATGTACTCCGCGGTACCCGTCTTGCCGATCAGGCCGGGGATATCCCGCAACGCGGTCGCGGTGCCGCCGGTGATGGTCTCGCGCATCATCGTCTTCAGCTGCTCGTCGATGGTCGGCGGCAGCGGTGCGGGTGTGTGGTCGGCGACGCCGGGTTGGCCGTTGACGACCATCGGCAGCGGCATGGATCCGTGGGCGATGGACGCGGCGACCAGCGCCATACCGAACGGTGATGCCGTCACCTTGCCCTGGCCGATGCCCGACTCCACGCGCAACGCCGGGGTGTCGGCGGTCGGCACCTTGCCGGTGACGGTGGTCAGGCCGGGTGTGACGAAGTCGATGCCGAGGCCCAGTTGTGCCGCGGCATCGGTGAGGCCGTTCGGTGGGAGATTCACCGCGAGCTGGCCCATCGTGGTGTTGCAGGACTGGGCGAACGCCGTGTGCAGCGCGATGTTGCCGAGGTCGAAGTTGTTGTCGTTGGGGATGCGGCGGCCCTCGATATTCGCGGTGGCCGGGCACGGCAGCACGGTGTCCGGCGTGACCGCGCCGGCTTGCAGTGCGGCGGAGACGGTGACGGTCTTGAAGGTCGAACCGGGTGGGTACAGGCCGGTGAGTGCGATCGGTCCCTGTGCGTCGGCGGTCGCGTTCTGGGCGACGGCGAGCACCTTTCCGGTGGAGGGTTGCAGTGCGACGATCGCGGCGGGCTGGGTAATCGGCGTCAGCGCGTCCTCGGCGGCGCGCAGCAGATCGGTGTCGAGGGTGGTCACGATGTCCGGGGTGGGTTTCGGGTCCTGGCCGGCGACGCGTTCGGTGCCCTCGGCGGTCTGCGCCCGCACCGCCCAGCCCGCGGCCGCGTCGGCGGAGCTCTGCCACAGGTCGGCCAGGCCGGACAGCACCGGGGAGGCGAGCGATTTGTCGGTGGCGAGCAGGCGGGTCTGCGGGGCGAGGGTGACGCCGGGAATCGCCGCCAGTGCCGTCTGGATCGGTGCGATGTCGGCGTCGCGCAGGGCGATCGCGGTGATCGACTTGCCCTGTGCCGACGTCAGATCTGATTGCAGCGACGGCGCGGTGATGCCGACGGCGGCAGGGGCGAGCACGGCGGCGAGCGCCGCGGTATCGGCCCCGGGAGCGACGTTCACCAGAGTCACCACCTGCTGGGTCATCAACTCACCACCCGATGATTCGAGGATCCGGGCGGGCTTCGGATAGGAGGTGCCGTAACTCAGCGGGCCGAGGGCGAGACCGGGCGCGATGGCGTTGGGATCCCACTTGATCTTCCAGCCGTCGCCGTCATCGCCGGCGGTGCCAGTGGTGGTGTAGCTCCACTCGTTCTTGTCGAGCTTCCAGGTGGCGGCGAGGGTGAAGGAGTTCTTGTCGACACCTCGGACGTCGAACTTCACGTCCTTGCCGAGCCCGTCGTAGAGGTTGCCCAACGCATCCGATGCCTTGGCCGGATCGTCGGTGAGTGCGGCGGCCGCGGCGACGTCGTCACGGCTGAGCGCGTCCGCGAACTGCCCGGCGACGCTGTCGGGCTGGTCCGGTCCGGAGCTGCAGCCGGCGAGTACCAGGGCGGGGGCTGCGAACAGGACGAGGAGATTCCGGTATGCGCGCACCCGGCCGACTCTAACCGCCGACGGCGACGAGCCTGGGTGGCACGCACGGACGCCACGACATCTGTCGCACCTCTTATCGGATCAGTTGAGCCAGGGGGCCTTCGCGAGGGCGGTCGCGTCGGGTTCGGTGAGATCGATGTCGAAGATCTCGGCGAGGATCTTGGGTAGTTCGGCGGCTTCGAGTTCGCGGGTTTCGCTGGATCCGTCGGGGTATTCGGTGATCAGGGTCAAGCCGTCCAGGACGTGATGTACGTCCGGGAGGAAACGCTGCACGAACGGTCGCGTGGTGAACGGTGAACGCGCGGACGTGGAGACGAAGTGGTTGCCGACGGCGAAATCGATGCGGTACTGCGGGTTCAGCGAGAAGGTGTAGCGGTCGATCCAGCCGTCGCGGCCGAACTGGTGCAGCACCCACAGGTCGCTGTCGAGTTCGCCGGTGGTGTGCTGGAGCCGGAAGCGCCAGTCGCCGAGCGCGAATTCGCCGCCTTCGACCAGTTCGTAGGGCGCGAGCGGTCCGGAACCGAAGCCGACGTCCACCAGCCACACTCGATCGTCGTCGCTGGTGGTGACGCGCAACAGGGCGTGCGTGGCGGGGCGCAGGCCGCCGGGCGCGCCCATCGTGACCCGACCACTGAGACCGGTGACGCCGAAACCGAGCCGCTCCAGGGCGGCGGCGAACAGACCGACGTTCTCGTAGCAGTAACCGCCGCGACGTTGCCGAACCATCTTGTCCTGCAACGTTTCCAGATCGAGTGGGACGGGGCGGCCGAGGATGGACTCCAGATTCTCGAACGGCATCGTGGTCGTGTGCGCGTAAACGAGCGCCCGCAGCGTAGCGAGGGTCGGAGTGCGCTCGCCGTCGTAGCCGATGCGGGCGAAGTAGGCGTCGAGATCCAGTTCCTCGCCATTCCAGTGGTAGGCGGGGTCGTTCGGCTCGGTCATCGCGCCTCTCCTCGTTGTAGTCCTGTTCGAATGAACCACACCTGACCGGAAGGTGTTCCACCGTGTTGCCGAAAGCTGGGTGGTTTCATGCCGCGCATTTGGCATCGGCCGGCGGCGCGGGAGCGGTGACGATGCCGTGTGCGACATCGACCAGATAGTCGCGGTCAGGCCCGTCGACGGGCTCCGCGCCGATGAGCAGTCGCTCGACGACGCAACCGCCCTCGAAGAACGCGGGCCCGACGCTGTGATCACCCGGGACCACGGTGCCGTTCAGGTCGCGTCCGGTGACGATGGTGTACACCGAGGTGGGTTTGCCCGCGGCCAACAGTCCGGCACGCATCTCCAAGCTCGCGGGGTACGGCACCACGTCGTCGCCGGTGCCGTGCACGAGGAAGGCGCGTTTCATACCCATCCGGGCGGCCAACAGCACGGGTGAGCGTTCGGCGTAGGCCTGCGGGCAGACCGTCGGTGCGCAACCGCCGGCGTCGCGTTCGATCTGGCCGGGCAGGGCGGGATCGACAACGGCGGAGCCGAGCCACATGGTGAAATCGTCCGCGGGACCGTAATTGTCGACCCAATAGTCGAAGAGCCCCTGCGGACCATGTGCCGCCGCGAGTCCGCTCATGGTGCCGCCCTGGCTCCACCCCCACAGCACGGTGCGGCCGATCCCGGGATGCTCGTTCTTGTACCACTCGGTGGCGGTGACGATATCGCGCCAGCCCGCCCACAGGTTCCAGTCGCCCGGCCGCCAGACGCTGGTCGCGCTGCGGGCGTCCATGGACAGGATCGGGGTCCCGGTGCGGCGGGCGATCGAGGTCAGATATCCGGCGTAGTCGGCGGAGGTGCCGTCGTGGCCATGTACAGCGGCCACCAGATCGTGCGGCGGCAGATCGCCTGCCGCGCAATGATATGGCTCGTACACCCGGCCGGTGGCGTCCTCACCGTCCACCGTCAAGGTCACCGGCCGCACGTCCACCTGGACCGCGCACTCTGGTTCGGCCGAAACGGCCGGTGCGGCAAGACTTGTCGTCGACACCGCAGTCAGCAGCGCACAGCAGACCGTCAACAGTAGGTATCCGCGCCTCATCTTGGAATCATGACATGTTGCTATCGCTGTCCGGTCGTGGCGGCGGCGCGCGTCGCGACGAAGACCGCGCCCGCCACCGCGGCTGTGCCGACCACGCCGGCGAATGTCGCCGCGCCCGCAGTCAAACCGATTGCGTCACTGAGGAATCCCGTCGAGAGCGGGAGTACCGCGGCGGGCAGGTAGCCGCCGACATTCTGAGCCGCGTTGGCCTCGGCGAGCCGATCGGCGGGCACGCTCGCGCTGATGGCGGTGAGACCGCCGAACTGGCCCATGCCCTGGCCGATTCCGGCGAGCACCGCGGCGGCGGCGAACAGCGCGATCGACGACAGCAGCAGCGCCGAGACCAGGGTGATCATGCTGAGCAGGGTGGCCGCCGCGCCGCCGAGCAGGATGGCACGCAGCCGCAGCCGCCGCACCGCGAACTGGATGCCGGTCGCGCCGAGGAACATCATGAAGGCCAGTCCGCCCGCGATCACCCGGTTGGTGGCACCCAACAGGTTCGACAGCAGCGATGGCCCGAGCGAGAGCACGAACGACGTCGCGGTGATGCCCGGCGCGAAAACCGCGATGCCGAACAAGACCGCGGTGCGTCCGCCGGGCGCGACGGCGGGGATGCGGATCCACGGGCCGCGCGCACCCGCGCCTTTGGGCAGGTCGAGCCGCGCCACCACCACGAAAGCCGAAGCGAGCAGAACGATCTCGACGACGAAGATGGTGACGGTCGGCCCTGGCACGGTCTGCGACAGCACACCCGCCAGCAGCGGACCGAAGCCCGCGCCGAGCACCATCGCCGATGACGCCGCCAGTGCGGCGAGACGTTTGCGTTGCGGACCGCCGACATCGGTGACCGCCGCCATACCCGCCGAAACGGCCGCGCCGACCGCGATGCCGGTGAGCAGGCGCGCGATCGCCAGCACCGCAACCGAATTCGCGGTGGCGAACAGGACGCACGCGAGCATGACGAGGACCACCGCGGGCAGCAGCACCGGCTTGCGGCCGATGCGATCCGAAACCACGCCCGCCACCAGCAGCGCACCGAGCAAACCGACGATGTAGCAGGCGAATACGGCCGTCAGCGTGCCCGAGGAGAAGCCGAACTGGTGCTGCCAGACGACATACAGCGGAGTTGGCGCGTTCGAGAGCACGAAGACCGCGAGCACGGGCCAGGCCGCCAGCCAGACCGAACCGTTGTGCTGTGTGGTTTCCGGCGATGCCGTGCGTGTTGTCATACCGACCTCCGATAGTTCGAAATTTCTCGTACTTGTACGACAAGAGTCGAACTTAGCATCTAGTACGATAGAAGTCGTACTAGGAATTCGCGATCCTTCAGGAGACCCGATGCCCGCGACCGAGACCGCCGCGACGACGCTGCCCGAGCCCGCGCGTGCCGACCTGCGGCTGGAGCAGGTGCTCGGGGTGCTCAGCGATCCGCTGCGGCTGAGCATGGTGCGAAAATTACTGCTCGAATCCCCGGATACCGATCGCTCCTGCGGCTGGTTCGGTATCGATCGGCCGAAATCGACGCTGACCCACCACTTTCGGGTGCTGCGCGAGGCCGGTGTGACACGCCAGCGGCAGTACGGGCTGGAGCGGCGCAGCCGGGTGCGGATCGAGGATCTCGACGCACGCTTTCCTGGTCTGCTCGACCTGGTTCGCGCCTGGCGGCCCTAGGCGTTTCGGGGGCACGCGCATCTGCGCGCTCGTCACCTCGGCCGACGGCACCATCGATCCGGCCGAACGGATGCGGGTGGCCGCTAGTATTCGCCTATGCGTTCGATTGATGTGGCGGAGCGGCGAGCACGGCTGGGGGTGCGGCATCGGCTCGCGGCTGCTGGTCGCACCGATGATGTGGCCGAGATCGTCCGGTCGCTCGTAGTGCTGCATGCGACCGATCCGGCGACGGTGTTCCTTTCGGTCGGCGCGCGCAGTCATACCGTCGATCCGACGCACGTCGAGAAGGCGCTCTATGACGATCGCGCGCTGTTGCGCCTGCTGGCGATGCGGCGCACCATGTTCGTCGCGCCGGTCGAATTGCTTCCCGTGCTGCAGGCCTCGTGCGCGAACGCGTTGGCGGACAAGCAGCGTCGCACCTACAGCAAGTTCATCGAGAAGGCGGGTGTGGTCGACGGCGATGTGCGCGCCTGGCTCGCGGACGTCGAAGACGAGACCCATCAGGCGCTGTTGGCCCGAGGCGCGGCGACCGGTGCACAGCTGAGCAAGGATGTGCCCCGGTTGCGCACCCAGGTGGATCCCGCTCCTGACAAGGCGTATTCGCGCCCCACCAGCATCACCACGTGGGTACTCGTCATTCTCGGCGTCGAGGGCCGTATCGTGCGTGGCCGCCCCAACGGCAGCTGGGCCAGCAGCCAATACACCTGGTCGCCGATGGAATCCTGGCTGCCGCAAGGTGTTGCGATCATCCCAGCCGACGAAGCCCGCGCCGAACTCGTCCGGCAATGGCTCTACACCTTCGGCCCCGCCCCCATCACCGATATCAAATGGTGGACCGGCTGGACCCTCGGCGAAGTCCGCAAGGCCCTCGCCCAACTCGACGTGGTCGAGGTCGATCTCGACGGCGGCACCAGCCTGCTCCTCGCCGATGACCAGGAACCCGTCGTCGCACCCGAGCCGTGGGCCGCCCTGCTCCCCGCCCTCGACCCCACCCCGATGGGCTGGCAATCCCGCGACTGGTACTTGGGCCCGCACGCCCCGACCCTGTTCGACCGCAACGGAAACGTCGGCCCCACCATCTGGTGGAACGGCCGCATCGTCGGCGGCTGGGCCCAACGCAAAGACGGCGAAATCGCCTACCGCATACTGGAAGACGTCGGCTCGGATGCCGAAACCCACATCGCCGCCGAAGCCACCCGCACCGCCGAATGGTTCGGCGAAGTCCGCGCCATCCCCCGTTTCCGCACCCCCCTCGAACGCGAACTCACCACCTGATCGGCGCGGAGCAGATACCGAGATGAAGATCCACTGCCGATGCGGCGCAACGATTCACGATGGTAGCGACAGTCTGCCGAATAAAGCGCACCTGATCCCTGATTCGAACAGGTTCGACCTGTGGGACCAGTTGGATGCCCTGATCGACGCCGTGGCCGATCACACGGTGGGCCGCGAGGACGCCTATAACCTGGCTCGCCAGTTGTTTCGCGTGCAGCGGCCGATCTGGCAGTGCGCCGAGTGCGGCAGGCTGCACCTCGACGACCGCCACGACCGCCGGAAGCTGCACACCTTCCGGCCGGAAGACGGCACTGTTGTCACCGACGCTCTCGCCGCTGCACCGCGCCACTAGGAGAAGCCGAACGGCGGTTGCGGCCTCCGTGCTGGTGACCGCCGACGTGCTGACGGTGTGGTTCCTACATGTCGAGGCCGAGGTCTAGGACTCGTACCGAGTGGGTCAGGGCGCCGACGGCCAAATAGTCGACGCCGGTTCGGGCGTAGTCGGCGGCTTTGTCGAGGGTGAGGCCGCCGGAGGATTCGAGTTTGGTGTCGGGGGCCGTGTTGTTGCGGCGTTGGACGGCGGCTTGGGTTTGCCAGAGCGGGAAGTTGTCGAGCAGGACCAGTTCGACGTTTTCGGCCAAGACGGCGTCCAATTGTTCGAGGCTGTCGACTTCGACCTCGCAGGCGATGTCGGGGGCCAGGTCGCGAACGGCACGCAGGGCGGCGACGACCGAACCGGCGGCGACCACATGGTTGTCCTTGATCAGGGCGGCGTCGCCGAGGCCCATGCGGTGGTTGACGCCGCCGCCGACGCGGACCGCGTACTTCTGCAGGGCGCGCAGGCCCGGCAGGGTTTTGCGGCTGTCACGGATGCGGCAGTCGGTGCCGGCCACCGCGTCGACCCAGGCCGCGGTGGCGGTGGCGATGCCGGAGAGGTGACAGACCAGGTTGAGCATGGTGCGTTCGGCGGTGAGCAGGCCGCGGGTGGGCGCGACCAGACCGAGCACGCTCTGTCCTGGCTCGACCCGGGTGCCGTCGGCGACTCGGTCGGTGATTTCGTAGTTGCCCGCGCCGATCACCTCGTCGAGAACGAGCAGTCCGACGTCGAGCCCGGCGACGGTGCCCGGCTGGCGCGAGGCAACCGATGCCTTGACCGCCGCGGCGGCGGAAACCGTTGCGGCCGTTGTGATATCGGGGCCATAGCGCAGATCTTCAGCCAGCGCGGTGCGAATCAGCGCCAGCACCTCGTCACGATCCAGGCCGGTATCCAGACCCATCAGTGCACTCCTCGTCCTACTGCCCGCATCGTTCGCGAGCGATTCTCGAATCGCCAGGTCATCGTGTCGCCTGGCCTCGGTATGCCGCCGGAACACTCCACCCGGGTTTCATGAGGCGCTCGGGATGGCGTCTTGGGTCCAGTCACCGAGGTCGAGGCCGTCGGGGGCGGGAACGGGATGACCTTCTGGGCCCAGACGTACTGCGCGGCTGTGGCGTTGGTGCTCGTCGGGGGTCGGGTGATCGGAGCGGGTGTGGGAGCCGCGGCTTTCGGTACGGGCCGCTGCCGAAAGCAGGAGCACCTGGGCGGTGAGGGTGAGCGCGGCATCCTCGAATGCGGTGATGCGTTGTGCCGCAGCCATACTGTTCGAGTCCCCGGCGCCGTGCAACGCTCCGGCGCGGTTCTCCGGTCCGGTCCCATTCGGTGCTACAGCAGAGACATCGCTGTCCGCCGCGCCCGTGATTCCGGCGATTCGATGTGCCGCACCGGTCAACTCGGCACGCAAGCGGGTTGCGGCACTGTGCGACACCGCATCTCGCAACCGCACCGCCGCCTCCGCGAGCCCGGCCGCATCGCGAACTACCGAGGCGTGCAACGTCATCGACTGCTGCACGAGGGCTCGTGCCGCGCGCGGCACGGTGTGGAAGGACACCTCCGTCACATGTGCGTCCTCACCGAGTCGTTCGGCCGCGGCCACACCCGCCCGCTCGCCGACCACGAGCCCCTCGAGCAAGCTGTTGGAGGCCAGGCGGTTGGCACCGTGCAATCCGGTGCGCGCCACCTCGCCCGCCGCGTACAGACCGGGCACCGCGGTGCGGCCGTGCGTATCGGTGACGATCCCGCCGCATTGGTAATGCGCGGCGGGCGCCACCGGGATGAGATCGGTATGCGGATCGATGCCCGCGGCCAGGCATGATGCGGTGATCGTCGGAAAGCGTTGCGGGAAGCCGTCGATCGCGCGGGCGTCGAGGTAGACGTGATCGGCGCCCAGCGCGCGCATCCGTTCGGCGATGGCGCGCGACACCACGTCACGGGGTGCCAGATCGCCGCGCGGATGCACACCGGCCGTCACCGAATTCCCCTCGGAATCCACCAGTATCGCGCCCTCGCCGCGCACGGCCTCGCTGATCAACGGCCTACGGCCGAGCCCACCCGGGGTGTAGAGCACCGTCGGATGGAATTGCACGAATTCGAGATCGGCCACCGTCGCCCCGGCCCACAGGGCCAGCGCGATGCCATCGGCGGTCGCCCCCGGCGGGTTCGTGCTCAACGCGTACAGCTGACCGAGCCCGCCGGTGGCCAGCAGCACCGCCGGTGCGTGCACGACCCCGAATCCGTTCTCCGACACCGCGATCACGCCCTGCACGCCGTTGCGTCCGGTGACGATCTCCAGTGCGGCGGCGCCGAACAGGACCGGCAACCCGGCCGCGTTCAGCGCCCGCTGCACCTCCGCGCCGGTGGCATCGCCCCCGGCATGGATGATCCGTCGCGTGCTGTGCCCACCTTCGCGGGTGCGCGAGATCTGGCCGTCCCGGGCGAGATCGAAGACCGCGCCCAGATCGGTCAGCGCGGCGACGGCGTCCTGACCGCCCTCCACGATCGATCGCACCGCTGCCTCATCGCACAGCCCGGCACCGGCCGCCACGGTGTCGCGCATATGTGATTCCACCGAATCTTCATGTGGCGCAACGACGGCGATACCGCCTTGGGCGTACTGGGTCGCGGTGTCCGTCGGCCCGCCCTTGCTGAGGATCAGCACCCGCAACCCGCGCAGCGACGCCGTGCGTGCCGCGGTCAACCCGGCGACGCCGCCGCCGACCACCACCAGATCGGCGCCGGCTTCCCAGTCGATCCGCGGCGCGGCGCTCATGCCTCCACCTCGCTGGCGCTCGGCTCCGCCATGACCACCAAGGCGGCTGTGCCGATTGTTCGCTCGCTACGCTCGCTCATGCCTCCACCTCGCCGGCGCTCGGCTCCGCCATGACCACCAAGGCGGCGCTACCGGCCGCCCCGGCGGTCATTCCGCACCGCCACTCCGGACGAGTGCGCATATCGCACTCCGATCGCACCCGTGCGCGTTCATTCGCCACCGCCCGGGTTGCCGATTTCGATCATCCGCTGTACCGAATTACGGGCCAGCGCCGCGGTTTCCAGGTCGACGTGCACCTCATCGGTGTTCTCGACGAGCGAGCGGAGCAGCGCCGCCGGGGTGATCATCTTCATGTACTTGCAGGACGCGCGGTCGTTGACGGCCTGGAAGTCGATGCCGGGGGCGGCCTTTCGCAGCTGGTGCAGCATGCCGACCTCGGTGGCGACCAGCACCTGGCTCGACTTCGCGGCCCGCGCGGCGTCGATCATGCCGCCGGTGGACAGGATGTGCACTCGGTCAGCCGGGAACGAGCCCGCACCCGCGAGGTACAACGCCGAAGTGGCGCAACCACATTCGGGATGCACGAACAGTTCGGCGTCCGGATGGGTGCGGGCCTGCTCGGTCAGCTCATCGCCGTTGATCCCGGCGTGCACATGGCACTCGCCCGCCCAGATGTGGATGTTCTCGCGGCCGGTGATGCGCTTGACGTGCGCACCGAGGAACTGGTCCGGCAGGAACAGCACCTCACGATCGGGATCGATGGAGGCGACCACGTCGACGGCGTTCGACGAGGTGCAGCAGATATCGGTGAGTGCCTTCACCGCGGCCGTGGTGTTCACGTACGAGACGACCACCGCATTCGGGAATTCGGCCTTCCAGGCCCACAATTCGTCGGCGGTGATGGAATCGGCCAGCGAACAACCCGCCCGCCGATCCGGAATGAGCACCGTCTTCTCGGGGCTGAGGATCTTGGCCGTCTCGGCCATGAAATGCACGCCACAGAACACGATGGTGTCCTCGGGGGCCTCGGCCGCGATGCGGGACAGCGCCAGCGAGTCACCGACGTGATCGGCCACGTCCTGGATCTCGGGCAACTGATAGTTGTGCGCGAGAATCGTCGCGTTGCGCTCCCTGGCGAGCCGCTTGATCTCGGCCACCCACTCCGGTGTGGCCTCGACTCCGGCGAATCCGGTCGGACCGTCGAATACCTGCCCCATCAGCGGGGGCGCCAGCTTCGCACCCATCGTCGCCATGATGGCTCCTCTCCTCGTGCGTCCGACCCTTGTGCCTATTCACATGGCAGCCGGATTCGCACCAAACCAGGTTTTCGACTTACAATCGAAAACGTGCCCCATAGTAACACCATCCACGAAACGCTCACCGCGGTGTTCCAGGTTCGGCGCTTTCCCGACGACATCACCGCAGGTAGCAGCCCAGCGCACGGCATCGACGTGCCGATTCGGCCCTGCTCGCCCGGTCAGCGGAGCGAACTCGCCGTGCTGCTGTGGGAGCGTGCCCTCGACCCACAGAAGGACACCTGGTCGCTCCCCGGCGGCCGCCTGCGCGATGACGAGGATCTCAATGTCTCGGCCCGCCGCCAGCTCGCGGAGAAGGTCGATGTGCGCGAGCTGGCACATCTGGAACAGCTGTCGGTGTTCAGCAATCCGGATCGAGTGCCCGCGCCGCGCCGGATCGCCTCGGCCTATCTGGGCCTGGTGCCCCTGACCGCGGACCCGCGGCTGCCCTCGGATACCGCATGGCATCCGGTCTCGCAGCTACCGCGCATGTCGTTCGATCACGGCACGGTCGTCGAACACGCGCGCACCCGGCTGGCGGCGAAGCTCTCCTACACCAATATCGCCTTCGCGCTGGCCCCCGAGCGGTTCACGATGTCCACACTGCGCGAAATCTATTGCGCAGCCCTGGGTTACGAGGTCGATACGACGAACCTGCAGCGAGTCCTCACCCGCCGCAAGGTGATCACCCCGACCGGTGCGACCGCCTCCCCCGGCCGGGCGGGTGGGCGGCCCGCGGCCGTCTATCGGTTCACCGACTCCGTGCTCCGCGTCACTGACGAATTCGCCGCACTGCGCCCACCCACCTGACCCTATCGATCGCCTCCCCGCGATCGACCCCCCGCTTCGGCGATCGACCCCCGAACCAATCGCCCGAAATGGACTGGTGCCGTGGCCACTGCCGTAGGGGCCACGGCGCCCGAGCGTGCCCCGATCGGCGACGACCGGGGCACTCCCCTTCTACTCGGGCAGTCCACCGGGCACACCCAGATGCCCGGAGCACAGGATCCAGACGACCCAGTTGGACGGGAAACGAGTCTCGTGCGACGACCCGTCCGGCACTTGGACGACCGCCGGATCACCGGTCGCCGCGGTCGCGAGCGATGTGCCCGCGACCAGTCCACCCACCAGAACCATCCCAACCACTAGCGATTTCCAGAACATTGCCGTCCCTCCCTGATCGGCTGAAGTCCCTCGGTGCTGTGCAGCGGCGAAATCGACTGTCCACCTCCACTGTTCGATCGATCGAACCGACTTCGACGTTAGGGATCGGTGCGCCGCTACGGAACGGCCGTGCGTTCAGAGTCGCGAAATATGGCTGGTCACAGTCGGATACGAGTTATCCGGACCGGAAACGGCGGCAGGTAGGCAGGCCGTTTCGGCATTCCGGACCGGCCAGAAATGTGGTCCGGAGTCCAGTGATCAGCGTGTGGCAGAGCACTATCCGACTTGGTTCGCGCGGACGAGTTGCTCAGCGGATGCGGTGAGAAGAGGTCGGGTGCGGTCGCAGGACGGCGAGCTGCCGACCAACCTGAACGGCCCTCTCGGTGGCCAGCTCGACCACCGACACGAGCCGAATCCGCATACCGACCATGGCTTCAACCCGCTCGACCGCCACTGCATCTGGGCTGTGCACCAACCGCTTGTCCAACGGGGCAGCACAGAAAACCCCGTCTCCGTATGCCGCACATACGAAAACGGGGTCAACGACCAGCACTACCGGATCGGCCTCAATCCCCCACCCGACCCTTATGTTTCACTTTCCGTCGATACTGCCGCTTACTGGGAACAGGCTGCGCGGCACTGGACCGCCGCAGCGCATTCCGCCGCCGCCACGCCGCCAAATCCGGCCGCTCCGGTACAGACGGAATCAACACCGCCTGCCCATGCCTGGTCAACATATCCTCGCTCATCGCCACCTCCTTCCCACTCTCGGCTCAACGTGCGCGTCAACGGTATCCACGCGCCTGCACACGCGGCCAGTGATTTTCCGCGGGTACGAATGCCACCGCACCCCGAACTATTCGCACGGCCGCCAATATGGGAGCCCGGGCAGATGTTCCTGCCACAACTGCGGATTCATCATCGAACCGGTCACTGCGCAGATGCGGTCTTCTGCTTGCTTCGGATCCAAATCCCACACCCGGATCTGTGTGCCGAGACCGGTCCCGACCAGATACCGGCCGCCCGGATGGACCGCGATGTGCCACCGCCTCGACGACTCGGTCGCCGCGATGGGATGCGACAACGCCATCGGCCGCCGCGGGTCGGTGAAGTCCCACATCCGCACTGTCGAGTCGTCGAGCCCACCGGATACGAGCCGATCCCCAGTCGGGTCGAATGCGAGAGTTCCGATCACCGAGGTGTGTCCGACCAACGGTGCACCAACCTGCACCGGGTCCGCCGGATCTTCGACGTCCCAGACCCGGATCGACTGGTCGTCGCCGGTGCTGACGAGCGTGTGCCCATCGGGACGGAACGCGATGCGCTCCCGAGACTCGGACGGCCCGATCTCTTTCTGGCTCAGCAACTTCGGGGCATCCGGGTGGCGGAAGTCCCAGAGCATCAACGATCGGTCGTGACCCGCGGTCGCGAGCAACCCTCCATCCGAGCTGAATTTTGCGTCATTGACGTAGTCGTTGTTCAACGGAACACGTCGACCCAACTTGACCGGCTGTCGCGGATCCGACATATCCCAGACCTGCAAATGGCCTGCGTCCGAGTCTATTTGCGCGGTCACCAGATATTTGCTCTCCGAACTGAAGGCGGCCGCGGTGATGATCTGGGTATCCTCGGGCACAATGTCGGACAATGGCCGCACGGCGGTGGGATCCGCGATGTCGTACACGGTCGCCGTCTTGCGATCGTGATGGACGATCAGCAAACGACCATCCGGACTAATCGTCAGATTCGTGACGTAGCCCTCGGTTTCGAAGGTAGCTAGCCGCCGCAACGCCCGTGGATCACCCACCTGCCAGATCTCCACGGCGTAGCCGGTCGTGCCGATGGCCATGACGTCACCTTTCGCGTCGAGCACCGGACGGCTCGTCCACGGCCGCATACTCCGGATCTCTACCTCGGGCAACGACCACAATCGGACCGTGCCGTCCTGCCCACCGGTCGCCAAGGCTTGTCCATTGGGCGCGAACGCAGCTGTCGTGACCATCCCCTTGACTCCGGCCAAAGGTGGGAAGGGCGTAGTCGGATGCTCCTGATCATCCAGGTTCCACATGTTCAGCTGTCCGCCGGAGATGGCGTTCACCATGAATCTGCCATCTCCGCTGAACGCCATAGCTCTGTCTCTGGACTGCTGTCCGGGCAGCGGTGTTCCGATGGCTCGCAAGGAGTTCCGGTTGCGCACGTCCCAGAGCTGCAGGGATGAATTCGCGGTGGTGGCCGCCGCAACGGTGTTGCCATCCGGACCGAACGCTACCGAGAGCCCCGAACCGGCCAATCGACCCAGTGATCGCTCCGGTCCCGGCTGAGCGACGTCCCACAACCGCGTCTCGAAGTCGGCGCCGATGGTAGCCACCAACGCCAGGTCTCGGCTGAAGACGATGGATTGCCAGTCCGCAAATAACTTTCTCGGAAGCACCGATTTGATCGGCCGCGGCTCCATTGCGTTCGCCACATCCCAGAAGGTGACACCACGGTTCGCATCCGAAGCCGCCAGCACCGGCTGATCTGCGCCGAAGGCGACCACACCCGGATAGCTGCCGGGGATCAGTGCACCGATCGGCTTGGGCTGTTCCGGATCACGGACATCCCATAGCCGGGTGCCTTCAACGGTCCCCGCGGCCAACAGTGAACCGTCGGAACTGAACGCGACCGAGTTGAAGGGCGCAAAGAAGGATTCAGTGAGTACGCTGCCCAATGCCGTCGGACGGTGGTAGTCCGCGACCTTCCACAGGCGAACAGTGTTGTCGGATCCCGCGGAGGCGAGCACCTGCCCATCCGGGCGGAATGCAACGGCATTCACGTTCCCGACGTGCCCTGGCAGCGGTGTGGCCATCGGCAGGTTCTGAGTGTTCAGCAAGCGCGTCTGTACCTGCGGGTCGCCGGGGCGCAGTCGATCGGCGACCACGACCAACTGGGCAGCCAACGAAGGGTCCGTCCCTTCGAGTCGGTCGGCCTCGGCCAAGACGGCGGCGAAGATCGCATTGTCGCGCTGTTGTTTTGCGGTATTGCTCTGTACAAAAGCCACACCCGCGAGCACCAGCGCGATGACCCCGAGTAAAGCCAGGACCACGATCCTGGCCGACGACCGCCGCTGAGTTCGACGCTGAGCCGCCCGCGACGCGGCCAGGAACTCTTCGGCGACCACGCCGATAGCTCCTTTGTCGGCATGCTCCTGCATGGTGATCAGGCGAGCACCGCGGTACAACCGGGATGCATCCCGACCGCGGATCGCCCAATCCGACGCATCCGCCTGCAGCCGTTGGCGTTCCAAGTATCCGACGCGGTCCTCGTCGATCCAGGTGCGCAGGCGGGGCCAGGCGTCGAGGACGATTTCGTGGGTGAGGTAGGCGGATTCGGCGTCCAGGGTGATCAATCTGGTGCGGGCCAAGACTTCTAGGGCGGCTTCGGCGGCATCCACTGTCTGTTGGATCAGTTCGGCGCGGGTGACTTTGCGGCGGGTGTCGCGGGAGTCGTCGCCGACGGCTACCAGGCCGAGAAGGACTCGCTTGCCGATGCTCTGTTGGAAGTCGGTCAGTTCGCCCCATGCCTTTTCGGCGGTCGCGGCCACGGAACCGATGACTCCGCCCGCTTCGCGATAGCCGTCGATGGTGAGGCGGGTGCCATCGCGGCGCTGCCAGACGGCCGCCATCACGTGCGATACCAAGGGCAGTGCACCGGGATCGTAGGCTCGGCGGGCGCCGCCGAGCCCGCACAATTCGCTGATGACGAGTTCTTCCAGGCCGGATTCCAGTTTGTAGCCCGCCAATTCGGCGGGGCGGGTGATGGCTTCGGCGAGTTCGTCCAGGCGCATCGGGCCCAGGAGGTAGCTGCGGTGTTTGAGGGCGTCCTCCAGGACGGGGATGTCGAGGCAGCGAGCGTAGAAGTCCGCGCGAACGGCGATGACGACGGCGGCCGGTTCGCGCTCGCCGCGGATCGCGAGGTGTTCGAGGGTGGCGAGGAAGATCGCGCGCTCTACTTCGTTGCGGCACAGCGTGAACAGTTCCTCGAACTGGTCGATGATGAGGAGTCGACGCCTGCCCCCACCCCATTCCGCGAGCGCCGAGTCCACGGATTCCGCAGCGCCGCCGGTCTTCTCGGAACTAGATCCTCCGCGGCTGAGCCCAGCCGCAGACCCGGCGCTGTCCCCCGGCGCGGCGCTGCGGTCCGCAGGTTCGGTTGCCTCCGTTGATACAGATCCTGATTCGGCGGGCTCCGTGTCGGCCCCGGCGTGGACGGCGGCCAGCAAGGCCTCGACAGGCGCACTGCCCGGAGTCATGGTTGCGACTGCCCAGTCCTCGACCGGATCCGCAAGCACCGGAAGTAAACCTGCTGCCAGCAGGGAGGATTTGCCCGCACCGGAGGCGCCGACCAGCATCACCACACCGCCGTGCCCCTCGGGGCCCACTGTGGCGCCGACCAATTCGGCTAGTTCCGCGGTCGGCCTGGTCCGACCGAAGAACAACTCGGCGTCGTCACGGCGATAGGAAGTCAGCCCGAGATATGGGCACTCGATCGGATCAGCGGAGGCCGGATCCCACGCATTCGAAGCCGCCCACAATCGTTGCCACTCTTGCACATCCAGCAGCGCGGGCGGCACCGGCGCACTCGACTTGCGCGCCTCGTCTACCAGTGTGAGCAGCACGGGCAGCAGGGATTCGAATCGCGCGGGGACATTGCGCCCGGCCTTCCAGTCGCTGATGCGCTGTACCGATGCGCCGCCCTTCTGCCCCGGCCCGCGCGCCGCCCGCATCCGGGCCTCGGCAGCGGCCGCCACCCGACGCAACGTCGGACTGCTCGCGGCCTCGAAGAGCGCGGCGAACTGTTGCGCGAAAACGGCTCTCGGCGACGGTCGCAGCCGCGGTTCCCGGTGACCCGAATCCATCTGTCCTCCTGCACTTTCCGATGGCGGGAGCGACACCCCCGGCGTGCAACGAGATTAGGACGGGGTCGGGAAAGCAAGAACCGATGTAAATGAACATGCAGCTAGAACGGTTGAAAAGAGTTCCGGACCGGAACTTTCGAAGGGGTCGCCGTGCTCAGGCCGTTTTCATCTGCGGCTCAGGTGGCGGCGCGGCCGTTCGCCGGGTCAGACGGCCGAATCCCCAGAACACCAACTCCACCAACCAGAACAAGAGCAGGTATACCGTCACCACGGTCACCGGAACCACGAGGAAGACCAACGATGGGATGGCGATGAGCACGACCGACGCGATATCGCCGAGTGTCGCACCGCGGAGCCGACTGCCCAGACGCACTGCGGCCCACATCATGTAGCGGCGCGGTATCGAGACGCCGAACTCGCGCAGGCAGCGCCGGAAGATGCCGTCGGCGTCGGCATTGCTCACCACGTCCGAGCTGCGCAGATAGTCGTGCAGGATAGCGGCGCGGGTGTAGTTGCCGTAACGGGGCACCAGCCATACGAGTGCCCGTGGTACGGAGGCGAAGTCGGTGCGGAAACCCGCGGGAATCACGAATTCCTCTGTCGCACCGTGATAAACGAGCGGCTCGACGACCCGCCAGAATTGCGCGTCGAGTTGCTCGACGACTGGCCCGCTACCGATGAACGCCACGATCCGTTCCTCTCTGAACGCACAGCGTATTCCCTAATTCTAGGCCGTTCTGGTACGCCTGTGCCGTCACGAGGGCAACGGTTCGGACAACAGTCAGTGCACGCGCCCGGAACCGGACTCTCCGGCCCTGCCGTATGGCACACCGTAAGTCACCGGCCCGCCGTTCGCAGCGCCGCGGCGGGGATCGACGCCATAGGCATCGAATGTGCTTGTCGCGGTGAAGGATGGCGGCCGGACCGGTCGCACCGCACCGAACGGACCGCTGAATCCGGTACCGAGATCCTCCGTCGCACTGAGCGCCGCGAGGAACAGCACCACCAGTGACGCGAGCAGTGGCTGCACGATGAACGCCAGCCAGCTGCCGACGTGCACCGGCAGCTGCACGATCTGCCCGAACGGCGGATCGTACGGGCTCGGATGCTGCCACCGCATGACCTGTTCACCGATCTTGGCCATGACATACGCGCCCGCCACGGAACCAACCAACAGTCCGAGCTGCAGCAGCGGCCCGCGCACACCACGCCAGCGCCACACGCCGACGGCGGTGAGCACACCCAGCACCGCGCCGATGCAGACGAAGATCGCCAGCGCGTCGAACTGATGCACGCTCTCCCCGGTCAGGGCCGCGCCCTTGGCCGGAACCGAACCGGCGCGCGCCTTGGTCACCAGGAACTGTTGGGTGGGCGCCAAGAAGGCCCACACCACACCGCCCAGCACGCTGATCAGCATCACTGCGACGGCGATCAGCGCGGCCGCCCGCAGCTCGCGCCGCACGCCGACCGGCCGAGACGACCGGGGCGCGACGATATCGGCGCCGCCGTACTGCGCCACCACTAGCGGCGTCCCAGATTCGTCGAATCCAGTACGCCGTGCCGCGAGCACTTCGCCCACCAGCCGTCGGGGCTCACCTGCACGATCATCCGGCGCCCGCAGTGCTCGCAGAAGCGCGGCGGCTCCAGTCCCAGCGCCGCGGCGGCCGGGACCGGATCGTCGAGCCCCGGCACGATGCGTTTGCCGGTGAACGGGTTGTAGCGCTCGTCCATATCCATGACAGTACTCACGGCGCCAGCCTCTTTCGTGATGAGATCAGAGCGTTTCGTTGAGTGCCTTGATCGGCATTTTGAGTTCGCCCAGCAAATCCAGGTCCGCTTCGGCGGGGCGACCGAGAGTGGTCAGGTAGTTGCCGACGATGACGGCGTTGATGCCACCGAGGATGCCCTGCTTGGCGCCCAGGTCGCCGAGGGTGATCTCGCGACCGCCCGCGAAACGGAGCATGGTGCGCGGCAACGCGAGCCGGAACGCCGCGACGGCGCGCAGCGCGTCGGAGGCGGGCAGCACCTCGAGGTCGCCGAAGGGGGTGCCGGGGCGCGGGTTGAGGAAGTTCAGCGGGACCTCGTCGGGATCGAGCTCGGCCAGGTTCGCGGCGAATTCCGCACGCTGCTCCAGGGTTTCGCCCATACCGAGGATGCCGCCGCAGCAGACCTCCATGCCGGCTTCGCGGACCATACGCAAGGTGTCCCAGCGCTCTTCCCAGCTGTGCGTGGTGACGACGTTCGGGAAGTGCGAACGCGAGGTCTCCAGGTTGTGGTTGTAGCGGTGCACGCCCATGGCGGCGAGCTGGTCGACCTGTTCCTGGGTGAGCATGCCGAGCGAGCAGGCGACCTGGATGTCGACCTCGTTGCGGATGGCCTCGACACCGGCGGCGACCTGCGCCATCAGCCGCTCGTCCGGACCGCGCACCGCGGCGACGATGCAGAATTCGGTGGCGCCGGTCTTCGCGGTCTGCTTGGCGGCTTCGACCAGACTCGGGATATCGAGCCACGCGGCGCGCACGGGCGACTGGAACAGGCCCGACTGCGAGCAGAAGTGACAGTCCTCGGGGCAGCCGCCGGTCTTCAGGCTGATGATGCCCTCGACCTCGACCTCGGGACCGCACCACTTCATGCGCACCTCGTGCGCCAGGGCGAGCAGCTCCGCTAGCCGGTCGTCGCCGAGCCGGAGGACCTCGAGGGTCTGCTCCTGCGTCAGGCCTGCACCGAGCTCGAGCACCTGCTCGCGGGCGGTCGCCAGAATGTCGGTTTGGACGGGTGCCTGGGTCACTGCACGAATCCCTTCGTTCGGCCGAGGTGGCCGTGCAACTTGAACGGTGTTCAGGCTAGGGTAGCGGTACCAGTGAGTCAAAACACGGATGGGGAGGAACCAGGTGCAGTTGCACAGGGCGGACGTGGTCGACGGCGCCATCGCGATTCTCGACCAGTACGGTCTCGCCGACCTGACCATGCGCAGGCTCGCCGGTTCACTCCAGGTGCAGCCGGGGGCGCTGTACTGGCACTTCCCCAATAAACAGGCGTTACTCGGCGCGGTCGCCGACCGGATCCTCGCGCCGATGGAGGATCCGATCGAGGCCGAGGAATGGTCCGGCCAGATCACCGAATTGGCGCACCGAATGCGCAGCTGCCTGCTCGCCTATCGCGACGGCGCCGAACTGGTCTCGGCGACCTACGCCTCCCGCCTCACCACGAGCAAGGGACGGGAACGACTCGTCGGGGCGGCGATCCGTGCCGGAATGCCGCGGCCGGAGGCGGAATCGGCGGCGTACACGATGCTGTACTACGTGCTCGGGCAGACGGTGGACGAACAGTCCAGAATGCAAATGGATTCGGCGGGTGCGCTGACCGAGGAGGCGTCACCCTTCAACGAAACCCCCGACGCGACCGCACGTTTCGACTTCGGGCTGCAGCTGTTCGTCGGTGGTGTGCGTCACCTGCTCGGCTCGCGGGTGCGCTGACAAAGGATCTACCCACCGGCTGTGCGAGCTGGAAACCGCTCTGCGCCCAGGTAGCGCGAGCGCCACGACTGCTCCCATGAGCGCAAGTGCCGCACCGACTTTGATCGCGGGACCGAAACCGGCGGTGAATTCCGCTGCCGACCCGTAGCCACCGGTCCCGGCGAAAACCGCGACCGCGACAGCGATTCCGAACACCCCACCCAATTCGCGCATCATGCTGTTGGCGCCGGCCGCCTTCCCGAGCATCGCGTGCTCTACCGCGCCGACGACCGAACTCTGCGCCGACGGGAGCACCATGGAGGTGCCGACGCCGGAGACGATGAACGGAATGATCAAGGAACCGTAGGACATTGCCGGGTCGGCGATCGATGCGATCCAGAACATGCCGCCCGCCATCAATGCCAACCCGCTCACCATCAGCGGTCGCTCCCCGATCTTGTCAGCCAGCGCACCGGCGGCCGGAGCACAGAAGAACAGCGTAAGAGTCCATGGCAGCAGCCGCAATCCGGCCCCGAGGGGACCGTAGTGCAGCACCGCCTGCAGGAACTGCGCGTAGAAGAAGACGGCGCCGAACAGGGCGGCAAAGGTCAGGAAGATCGCGGTATTGCCCGCCGCGAAACCACGATTCACGAACAGCCGCATCGGGAACATCGGTTCCCGCGCCCGCGCCTCCCAGACCGCGAACGCGATCAGCGCCCCGATCCCACCTACCAACGCGATCAGTACCTCTGCACTGGTCCAGTTCGCGATATTGCCGCGCACCAAGCCCCACACCACACCGAACGCGCCGCCGGTGACCAACGCCAATCCGGTGCCGTCCACCGCGGTATCGGGGCCGAAGCTCTCCGGCATCCGGATCGCCACCAGCGGAATCGCGATCAGCCCGATCGGCACGTTCAGCCAGAAGATCCATTGCCACGACAGACCCTCCGCGACGACACCACCAACCAGCGGACCGCATGCGACCGCCAAACCCGTGATGCCCTGCAGCAGGCCCATCGCCATGCCCCGCCGCTGCGGTGGAAACGCCGTGCTTACCAGCGCCAACGCCAAACTCATGATCAGTGCCGCGCCGACGCCCTGTACCATGCGCGCGGCGATGAGAGTGGCGACCGAGGTCGATACCGCGCAGGTCGCCGAGGCGGCGACGAAGATGCCGAGCCCGACCATGAACATCCGCTTGCGTCCGAAGCGGTCGCCGAGCACCGCCGCGGTCATCAGCAGGACGGCGAAGCTGAGGTTGTAGCCGTTGACGGTCCATTCGAGCGTCTCCAGCGACGCCCCGAGGTCATGGCGGATGGTGCTGAGCGCCGTGGCGACGACCAGGGTGTCCAGTGCCGCCATCAGCGAGGCGACCGCGCCGAGTGCGAGCACCCAGCGCTGTGTCACCGCCGAAACGATCGGTGTGCTCACGATGGTCCTTCCTGTGGTTTTCGGCGTGCCCGGTGGTTTCGGACGCGCACAGATACCGACCGGCCCCAACCCGGAACTCATCGGTCGCGACACACACCCACCGCTTCGGCATCGGTTCGCTGCGGACCGATGAGTTCCGGACGGCTCGCCGGTCGGTATTCGGAGGGACACCGATCGGACACCCGGAAGGACAGCGCATGATCGAGAGCGACGACTTCGCCGCCCGCACCGCGCCGTATCGGCGCGAACTGCTCGCCCACTGCTATCGAATGCTCGGTTCGATCGACGATGCCGAGGATCTGGTGCAGGAGACGCTGCTGCGGGCCTGGCGCGCGTACGGCGATTTCGAGGGCCGGGCCTCGATGCGGACTTGGCTGTACCGGATCGCCACCAACGCGTGCCTCAACGCGCTCGAGCACAGCAGCCGACGTGTACTGCCCACCGGACTATCCGGGCCCACCGGCGATCCCACGCAGGAGGTGCATCTCGCACCCGAAATCCCTTGGCTGCAACCGATGCCGGACGCGCTGGTCGCGTCTGAGGCGTCGGATCCGGCCGCCATTGTCGCGGCCCGCGACGACATGCGGCTGGCACTGATGGCCGCCTGGCAGCATCTGCCGCCACGCCAGCGGGCCGTGCTGATTCTGCGAGATGTGTTGCACTGGAAGGCTACTGAGGTCGCGGAGCTGATCGGAGCCAGCGTGGCAGCGGTCAACAGCATGCTGCAGCGCGCGCATGCCGCCCTCGGCGACTTGGGTCCGGACACTCCGGTCGCCGAGCCTGCCGACCCCGAAATCCGTGCTCTGCTGGACAAATATGCCGCCGCGTTCGAGGCCGCCGATATGGATACGCTCATCACGCTGTTGCGCGCGGACGCGGTGTGGGAGATGCCGCCGATCGCGGAGTGGTTCCGCGGCAATTCCGCTGTCGTGGAGCTGATTCGGTCGAAGTGCCCGTATTCGGCGGGCGAAGTGCGGATGGTGCCGATCGCGGCGAACGGTCAGCCCGGATTCGCCTTCTACCTGCGTGGTCATGCGCAGTCGCTGCAGATCCTGACGGCCACGCCAGCCGGGATCGCGCACGTGGTCTCATACCATGACAGCGCGTTGTTCGCCGCGTTCGGCCTGCCCACGTCGTTGGCGGAGACCATATTGCCGGTCCTGCCATGACCGATGATCTGCTCGAGCGAGCGGTCGCCTATCTCCTGTCGGTCCTGCCCAACCTCGGACCCGACCTTTCGGCGCCGACACCGTGCCGGGACTGGAATATGCGCATGCTCCTCGCGCATATGGACGAGTCGATCGCCGCGTTGCGCGAAGGCCTGGCGGGCGGACAGGTTCGCCTCACACCCGGCGCACCTCTACCGAGTTATGCTGGGCCCCTCCATATTCGGAGTAGAGCCGTCGCTCTCCTCGACGATTGGGCCAACGAGCACCCTCGATCAGTCGTCGTCTTCGGCCGACCGGTCCCCGCCCCCGTCCTCGGTACTGTCGGCGCCCTCGAATTGACCATCCACGCCTGGGATCTCGCCGCCACCGACCCAACCACACCACCGATCCCCGACCGCCTCGCCAGCGAATTACTCACGGTCGCACCGGAACTGGTTCCCATGCAGGACAGATGGCCCCTATTCGCTCCGCCGATCGATCCGCCAACCCCCACCCCCAGCGACCAACTACTCGCTTACTTGGGCCGCACCCGACTCTCCTGACCCAGCGCCGCACGACGCAATGCCAACCGCACGCCTGCCCCACCTTGTCGGTGGCCCATCCGCTCGAGCAGGATGTCCATCGATCAGCCGCTCGACGCGCTCCCCGAGATGACACTCGAATAGCTCGGATCCCGCGGAGTTCGGAACGGAATGGAAGTCAGGGTGCCTTCTAGGAGTGGTCGGCATCGGGTGAGTCTCGGCGCAGTGTGGATCCCGGGAACCAGCGGTACATGGCGACCGCGCCTGCCGATGCGGCGGCGGCAAGGGCGAGGGCCGAGGCGCCGAGAACTGTTGCGGCGCTGATCAAGCCGATCGCGATGGGGCCGGTGAACATGCCGATGTCGTGGGTCAGGCGCCAGGCGCCGAGGAATTCGGCGCGTTGGGCCGGGGGTGCGACATCGGCGCCGACGGTCATGATGATGCCGTTGCTCACGCCGTTGGCAAGGCCGAGTACTACTGCGACACTGCTGAGTTCGAGCGCCGAGGTGGTGAGCGGGAGAGCCGCGAAGCCCGCCGCGAACAGCAACATCGATGGGATGCCGGTGGCCCGACCGCCGTAGCGATCGAGCCAGATGCCGCCCGGGTAGGACAGCAATACATCCATCGCCCCGGCGATGCCGAACACCAGGCTCGTCGTGGCGGCGCTGACGCCGATATGCGCGGCCCACAGCGGTAGCAGTGCGATGCGCGACGCCCGCGCACCGCCCATCAGCAGCGCCGCCAGACCGAGTGTGCCCAGCACCCTGCGGTTTTCGACGACAACCGAGCGCAGGGTGTGATCGGCGGAGTCCACATCGTCGCCCTCGGCCGACCGGATGGCGAGCATCGCCGCACCCGAGAGCACGGTGGTGGCGAACTGCAGCCACAGCGCACCACTCGGCCCCATCGCGTAGACCAATCCGGCGCCGACGAAGGGCCCGCAAAAGGATCCGAGCCGCGACGCGCCCGCCAAGGTGGAGAACGCACGCCCCCGCTCGGCCCGCGGCACCACCGCCACTATGTAGGACTGACGCGCTAAACCCCATACCGCACTGGCGATTCCGTTGAGCAGCAGGCCCACCGCCAATACCCCGGCGTTCGGCGCGAAGATCGCGCACAGCACCCCGACCAACCCGACGCCCGAGCCGACAGCGATCGCCCCGCGCTCCCCTATCCGGGCGATGATCCGCCCAGCCGGCAGATCGGCCAACACCATCCCCAACCCACTCAGCGCGACCACAATCCCCGCTACCCCGGCCGACGCTCCCAGATCCAATGCACGCAGCGCGAACATCGGTGCGGCCGCACCGGACCCGATGCCGTACAGCACCACCGGCACGAACACCGTCCACACCAGCGCACGCAGGCGCACCCGAGCATGGTCGACGGCGAAGGTCTGCTCGCTCACAGCGCGAACGCCGAGGGCCGCGCTGAGTGCTGGAGAGGTGATCCGATCGAATCGCCGGACTCTCTCCCAAACCGGGCACAATCGCCGAGCACACCGATCAACCTGGTGGCTCGGCGCTCGACACTCGCGGTGCCTGCGCGAATATTGCGACAGTCCGGGGCAGCGACTACTTCGCTCACTGCGCGAGTGCTGGGCGCGGTGTGAACCGGCTCTCGGGGCGTGGCAGGCCGAAGTGGTCGCGCAGGGTGGTGCCGGTGTATTCGGTGCGGAACAGGCCGCGCTGCTGCAGGATCGGGACGACCTGTTCGGCGAAGACCTCGAGTCCGCCCGGGTAATAGGGCGGCATCACGTTGAAGCCGTCGGCGGCGCCGTTGCGGAACCATTCCTCTATGGTGTCGGCGACCTGCTCCGGCGTACCGGCGAAGACCCGGTGTCCGCGCGCACCGGCGAGGCGGTGCAGTAGTCCGCGCACGGTGGGCCGTTCCCGCTGGACGATCCCGGCGACCACCTGCCGTCGACTCTGCCCGTTATCGGTGACATCGCCTGCATCGTTGAACAATTCGAGCGGCACGGGTTCATCCAGCGGCAGCCGGCGCAGGCTCTGACCCGCGATGGCCTCCAACTGCTTCAGGCCGTACTCGGGCACGGTCAGCTCATTGAATTCCCGTTCGAGCCGCTTGGCCCCGGCCTCGGTGTCGGCGATGAACGGGCTGATCCCGGGCAGGATCTTGACATGTTCGGCGGTACGGCCGAATTCGCGTGCTTTTGCCTTGATATCGGCATAGAACGCCTGCGCGTCCTCGAGCCGCTGATGCGCGGTGAAGATCGCCTCCGCATATTTGCCCGCGAACGCGCGGCCATCGTTGGAGGCACCGGCCTGCACGAGCACCGGATGCCCCTGCGGGGTTCGTGGCGCGTTGAACGGCCCACGCACACTGAGGTATTCGCCGACGAAGTCGATCGGGTGGATCTTGTCGGTGTCGGCGTAGACACCCGCCGCTCGATCCAGCAGGATCGCGTCGTCCTCCCAGCTGTTCCACAGCGCGACGACCGCGTCGACGAACTCCCTGGCCCGCGCGTACCGCGTCGCGTGATCGGGATGCGCGGCGAGCCCGAAATTCGCGGCCGCGAGGTCGGTTCCGGTGGTGACGATATTCCAGCCCGCCCGGCCGCCGGAGATGTGGTCCAGCGTGGAGAACAGCCGGGCCAGGTTGTAGGGCTCGTAGTAGGTGGTGGATGCGGTGGCGATCAGTCCGAGATGGGTTGTCGCCGTGGCGATCGCGGTGAGCAGCGTAATCGGCTCCAGACCGGAGGCCGCATTGTGCTTGACGTTGGTGCGCAGCGCCGGCCCGTCGGCGAAGAACACCGCGTCGAGTTTCGCGGCCTCGGCGGTGCGGCCGATCTCCTGGTAGTAGGCGACATCGTAGATGCGATCGGGTCGGCTCTGTGGATGCCGCCAGGCCGCCTCGTGGTGCCCGGACGGGTAGATGAACGCATTGAGGCTGAGTTGGCGTGTCATGAGGCTTTCTTCTCGTCGTGCAAGGTCGCGATATCGACCCCGAGGCTGGCCAGCAGCAACTCGCGCAAGCGGTGGAAGTCCGGATCGATATGGCGGCGTGGCCGTTCCAGATCGATGCGCTGGTCGACTGCGATGCGGCCCTCATCGAGCACGAGCACTCGGTCGGCGAGCAGCACCGCCTCGTCGACATCGTGGGTCACCAGCAGGACGGCGGGTCGGTGCTTCGCGCACAGATCCTGTAGCAGCACATGCATTTTGATGCGGGTGAGCGCATCCAGCGCGCCGAATGGCTCATCGGCCAGCAACAGCTCCGGTTCCCTGACCAGCGAGCGCGCCAATGCGACGCGTTGCTGCTCGCCACCGGAAAGCTCCTTGGGCCAAGCCTTTTCCCGCCCCGCCAGACCGACCTCGGCCAGTGCGGTGCGGCCACGCTCGGCCGCGTCCGCGCCCGTCAGTCCGAGAGTAACGTTGTCCAGCACCCGGTTCCACGGCAGCAGCCGCGAATCCTGGAACACCACGGAACGTTCCGCGGGCACCGTCAACTCACCGGAGCCGAGCACATCGTGATCCAGTTCGGCCAGCGCGCGCAACAGGGTGCTCTTGCCCGAACCGCTACGCCCCAGCAGGGCGACGAATTCACCGCGGGCGATATCGAGGTCGATGCCGTGCAGCACCACCCGGTCGCCGAAACCCCGTCGCAGCGCGCGGGTTCGGACCACACTCAATCCGAGATCGTCTGTCGCCATGACAGCGCCCTCCGTTCCACCGCTCGCACGGCGATATCACCGAAAAGCCCGAGCAGGCCGTAGATCACCAGGCCGACGACGATGACGTCGATCTGGCCGTAGGTGCGTGCCTGCGTCATCAGATAGCCGATGCCGCTGGTGGCATTGACCTGTTCGACCACGACCAACGCCAGCCACGAAATGGTGACCGCCAGCCGCAGACCCGTGAAGAATCCGGGCAGCGAACCCGGCAGTGCGATCCGGCGGATGAAGCCCCACCGCGAAAGCCCCACTGTCGCAGCCAATTCCACATACCTACTGTCGACACCGCGCAGTTGCGCGTGGGTGTTGATATAGATCGGAATCGCGACACTGGTCGTGATGACGATGAGCTTCATCTCTTCGCCGATGCCGAACCACACGATGAACAGCGGGATCAGCGCCAGGGTCGGAATCGAGCGTTTGATCTGAATCGGTCCGTCCAGCAAGGCTTCTCCGAACCGGCTCAGTCCAGCGATCAAGGCGAGCACCACACCGATCACGACACCCAGCCCCAGACCCCAGGCCGCACGTTTGAGGGAGGTGAGCAGATTCGACTGCAGCCTGCCGTCGGCAATGAGATCACGAGCGGTCTCGGCGACCGTCCACGGCGCGGGCAGCGTGTCGGCATCCAATGCACCCGAGGCGGATCCGAGCACCCAACCCACGATCAGCAGCACCGGCCCGATGGCGATCCCGAACGGAATCGAGCGGCCCGGCCCGAGCCTGGGTCGAGTCGGCTTGCGCCGCGCCAACAAGGGTTCGGGTGCGGTGCGCGCACTTCGTCCGATCCGGCCGAGTACGCCAACTTCCAAGGTGGCCACGGCTATTTCGCCTTCGGTTCGAATGCGGCGCCGCTTTCGGTGACGGCTTGGGTGATGACAGCGTCGAAGCGCAGATCGAAACCATTGGCGGCGCGCACCTTTTTGGGTAGTTCGCCCGCCTTGTCGATGACGTCGATGGTGTTCTGCTGGCGATCGACGAGCTGCTGATCCAGGTGCGGGAAGGTGTAGGTGCCCAGCGAGTCGACTATGCGCTTGGCGTCGTCCGCGCTCACCTTCTGGTTCTCGACGTAATACTTGCGCGCCCACTCGTCTTGATGTGTGTTGGCCCACTGGTTGGCCCGAACGTAGGCCGCTACCAGCGCACGGGTGGCGGCCGCCTTGGCCGGATCCGCGACCACGGCGCGGCGCGCGTACAGGTAGGCCAGGCCGGGGTAGATGCCGGTGGTCTCCGAATCCGGGATCAGCGAGGCACCCGGTGTCCGCAACAGCCGGGTGACATTCGGTTCGATCAGCGGGGCGATATCGACCTGGCCGGTGCGTACGGCGTCCAGGAACTCCGAGAGTTGCAGTCGAACCAGTTGCACATCAGTGGGTTTCAGTCCAGCCTTGGCGAGCGCCCGCAGCACTGCGGCCTGCTGTGCGGTGCCTTCCGCGTAGGCGATCTTCTTACCCTTCAGATCGGCCAGCGTGCTGGCGGTCTTGCCTGGCGCTACCGCGAGTTTGAGTGCGTTGTTGCTGGTTTGATAGGCCGCGACGATCGGCACGTCCTGTCCGGCCACCAGCGCGTGGATCGGCGGGACATCGCCGACCGGCGCGACATCCGCGGCACCCGCCCGGAATGCCTCCAGAATCGCCGGGCCGCCGATGAAGTTGGCGAACTCTACCTTGAATGGCAACTTGTCGAGTTCGCCGGAGAACTGGAGCACCGACTTCAACCGCTCGGATTGGTCGGCGAGTACGAGCTTGGTGCCCGCGGGGATTTCGGTGGGCAGCGGAGCGTCGGTATTACCGACCGGCTTGTCGTCGCTCGCGCAGCCGGTCAGCCCCAGGCTCGCAACGGTCGCCACAGCGAGCAATGCGGCGGTTGCGCGGCCGAACAGGCCGGGCAGGAACGTACGTGGTCGATACATGCTCGCATTCAAGCAAGACAAAACCCGCGCGAACACCGTTTGTTTTAGCCTGATTCCAACTCCGGAGTCGGATCTCAGCGCGGCGCCGCCGACGAGATCGACCCGCGCATCTGCTCCTGATACTGCTGGATGAACGGCAGGATCTGCTGCTCGATGATCTGGTTGTAGGCCTCGGGCCGCTGCATCGGATTGGCGTGCCCGGTATTTCGCGGCATGACCACAAGCAAGGTGCCGTCGACGCCGCCTGCCCGCTCGACGAGCACCTGATGGGAGTACTCGACATCCACCACCCGGTCGTTTTCCGGATCGCGTGGGCGGATGAAGACGATGGCCGGGCGCGGTTTACCGTCGACCGGACGGGAGAGCGCGCGCAGGTCGTTGATCGCACCGCCCGCCACGATCGCCAGGAATTGCGTTTCGATCAGTCCGTTGCTGGCCGCATCACGGGAGAAGACCTTCTCGCGCAGCACCTCCTCGACGACATCACGCAGCGCCTCGAGCCGCACACCCGGCAACCCGTCACCGCCGTGATCGATGAATCGATCACGGCGCGCGTATGTTTCGACGGCCAGCCGCAGCGTCCGGCTCTCCCGCGCCCCGGGTAGCCAGCTCATCCAGCGCACCATGTCCTCGCCCGCGCCGCGACTTTCCGGGCGCACCGCGTTCAGATCCACCGGTGTGCAATCCAGTACGACCCCCACCAGCCGCCGGTCGCTGTCGGTGTGGATATGCCGGGCGACCTCCAGCGCGATGACCCCGCCCATGCTGTGCCCGACCAGCACGATGTTCTTCAGGCCCGACATCTGGGCGGCGCGGATGATCAGTTCGGCGATCACCTTGGTGTCGATACCTTGATTGTCGTATTTGATCGCCCACACCACGCCCATCTGACTGAGGGCAGGCAGCGCGGCCGCGGTATTGCTGGCGTTCAGACCGCCGAGACCGACCATATCGACAACGACGGTGTCCCAATCGCGCTCGTGCGCGGGGGTGGCGATCGGCAGCACGGCGGGCTCGGTGCGCGCCAGCCGATCGCGTTCGGGCGTGACGTCGTGCACCCAGTACTGGGCGAACACGATCAACCCAGCGAGCAGTGTCACAGCGACCCGCAGCAGCGTCAGCCTGGTGCGGCGCAACGTCTGCCACCCGTATCCGAGACGAGTCTCCCGGAGCCGGGCCTTCCGTCGCGCATCGTCCCAGTCCGAGACGGTGGACGGGTGCCGATCGTCCAACGGCGACATCTTCTCCACTGTAGGTACGGACCACAGGTGCTGCCAGCCAACCCTGGGAGGCCGCGAACCCGACCGAACGGTAGAGGACGTTATCTCCCGGCGGGTCAGGGAATCCGGTGTAACTCCGGAACGGTCGCGCCACTGTGATCGCCTCTCGGCGAAAGTGAGACCTCCTCCGCCGATCCCGGGAAGCGCGAGATCCGGAACCTGCCGCCCTCGCGCGGGTCGAACTCGTGCACCTCGCTGGTCATCCCGGTCGGCACCTGCCAGGTCGCGACCGCCCGCGCATCGAGGAGCAGACCGTAGACGGTCGCCCGCGGGGCCCGCACATGCCAACCGATCCTGGTGGTAGCCACGGTAATCGAACCATCCCGATCCGATCAGCAGTCGAGCGGGGACCATCCAGGGGTGAACCAGCCGGGAGCCGCCGCGACGAACGCCTCGCGGTCCCAGGCGCCGGCACCTGCGGGAAGCGCGCCGACCACGTCTACGCCGATCAACCGGGGCAGGTCGATGCGATTGCATTCGGCGGCCAAGTCGGGATCGGCAGGCCACGAACCGATCACCAGACCAGCACAGCGGACACCAGCGGATGCCAGTGCGCGCGTGGTCAATTCGCTGTGGTTGAGGGTACCGAGACCGGCCGCGGCGACGACCAGCACCGGGGCGTCGATCTTCTGAGCCAAATCGAGCAGAGTGAATTCGCCCAAGCGGACCAGCAATCCGCCCGCGCCTTCCACCAGGGTCAAATCCGCATCGGCCAAGGAGTCGACGGCGGCGGCCGTTTCACTCAACGTCAACTGCGGCTGTCCGCACCGGCGCGCGGCAGTGTCCGGAGCGAGCGGGTCGGGATAGCGCGCCAACTCGACGTTCCTCGTGACGCCGGTGAGTCGTTCGATCTCGGCGAGATCGCCGGGTTCGCCCGGGCCCACACCGGTTTGGGCCGGTTTGCACACCGCCACGGACCGACCCGCGGCAAGCGCGGATGCGGCAAGCGCGGCGGTAACCACGGTCTTGCCGACCTCCGTCGACGTTCCTGTGACGAACAGCACACTCATGCCCGCACCTCGCTGATGCTCGGCTCCGGCATGCGCGTCGCGCGCGGTGACAGGAGCACACTCATGCGGTCACCAGCCCACGCGCCTGCGCCAGCACGGCACCGAGAACCGTTGCGATGGTGTCGAGTTCGGCACGCGTCAGGTTCGCACGCGCGGTCAGCCGCAGCCGTGAGGTCCCCTCCGGCACCGACGGCGGACGGAAGCACCCGACATCCAACCCCCGCGCCCGACACGCTTGCGCGGCATCGTAGGCAACCTGCGCTTCCCCGAGCACCACCGAAACGACCGCCGAATCCGGTTCCGCCACACCGGCAATGCGCGCGATCTCGGCAGCCCGCTGCAGTACCCGACCTGCCATCTCGGGTTCGCGACACAGCAATCGCAGGGCCGCCCGAGCCGCACCGACCGCGGCGGGCGCGAGTCCGGTATCGAAGATGAACGTGCGCGCCGCATCGATCAGATGCGCCCGCACCCGCTCACTCGCCAACACCGCACCGCCCTGTGCGGCAAGCGCTTTCGACAACGTCGCGGTGATCACCAGATCCGGCTCCCCGGCCAGGCCGACCTCGTGCACCAGCCCGCGTCCACCCGCACCGCGCACCCCGAGCCCATGTGCCTCGTCCACGATCAACACCGCGCCATTGGCCCTGGTGACCCGATGCAGCTCGGCCAGCGGAGCCAGATCACCGTCGGCGCTGAACACCGAATCCGTGAGCACCAGCGCCCGTTCCTCGTTGCGCTCGGCCAGCAGCCGGTCGACCGCCGCGACATCACAGTGCGCGGCGATCTCCACGCGCGACCGCGAGAGTCGGCAGGCATCCACCAGCGAGGCATGGCTGCCCGCATCGGAGACGACCAGCGCACCGCGCCCGGCCAATGCGGTCACCACGCCGAGATTGGCGGCGTAACCGGAGGCGAAGACCAAACCGGCCTCGGCGCCGACGAATTCGGCGAGTTCGGTCTCGAGCCGCTCATGTTCGGCGGTGGTCCCGGTGACGAGCCGCGATCCGGTCGACCCGGTACCCCAGCGGCGCACCGCGTCGATCGCGCCCTCGATCACCTCGGGGTGGCGCACCAGCCCGAGGTAGTCGTTGGAGGCCAGGTCGATCGACGGCGACTGTGCCGCGCGGGGTCGTAGCTCTCGGCGCAACCCGGCGCGCACACGCTCGGCCGCGCGTTCATCCAACCAGCCCAACGGATCGGTACTCACAGCTCCGCAGCATACTTGAACACCGTTCAGGCCGCCTGTTCCGGGGTGCTGGCTGGTACCGTGGGAGCAATCGTTGGGTGTCGCCACCGAGCAACGGTGGCGAGGCATTTCCGCCAGAGGGAGTGGGCCCGGATGCCACGGTGGGCGATAGTCGTCGAAGAGACAACAGGTTCCGGCGAAAACAAGCGCTGGGCACCGCGGGTCCTCGCGGAAGTGGTTGGTAGCCGCGACCAAGCCATCACCAAACTCCAGTCGCTGGTCTCCACTTTCACGCCGCAACACCCGAGACTCCCCGGCCGCCGCGTCCTGCTCCGCGACGGCGACACCTATCTCCTGATCGCCAGCGGCTGGTCCGATGACTACCACTGCGTCTTCCGCATCTGGGAGGTCCTCGCCGACAGTGACCGGCCGGAGGTCGCGCAAGCCCAACGCAGCATCCGCGAGTAACCGCACCACCCGCTGCTACGTGCCCGCCGCCGCGACTATCGCCGCGGTGATCCGCTCGACATCCTCGGTCGTGCTGATGAACGGCGGCATCGTATAGATCAGATCGCGGAAGGGCCGCAACCACACTCCCGCTTCGACGGCGGCGTGGGTCGCCTTGCGCATATCCACCGGGTGGTCGAGTTGCACGACGCCGATCGCCCCCAGCACCCGGACATCGGCGACTCCGGGCAGCGAATGCGCCGGGGCCAGACCGATTTTCAGCTCCGCCTCGATGCGAGCGACCTCGCCGCGCCAATCCCGGCGCAGCAGCAGCTCGATCGAGGCGACCGCGACGGCACAGGCCAGCGGATTCCCCATGAAGGTCGGCCCGTGCATGAGGCCGCCGTGTCCGGCACTGATGGTCTCCGCGATCCGCGATGTACACAGCGCGGCGGCCAAGGTCAGGTATCCGCCGGTCAGCGACTTGCCGACGCACATCACATCCGGACGCACCCCGGCCTGATCGGCCGCGAAAAGCGTTCCGGTACGCCCGAATCCGGTCGCGATCTCATCGAAGGCCAGCAGCACACCGTATTCATCGCACAGGCGACGCAGATCGGTCAGATACCGCGGGTCATGCCAGCGCATCCCGCCGGCCCCCTGCACGACGGGCTCCACGATGACGGCAGCGAGTTCATCGGCATGTGCGGCCAGCAGCCGCTCGAACTCGGCCACATAGTCCGACGAATACTCCCGCGGCGGCGCGGGGGCGAAGACCTGCTCGGCCAGTACATCGGTCCACAGCGAGTGCATGCCACCCTGCGGATCGCACACGCTCATCGGCGTGAACGTGTCGCCGTGATACCCACCGCGCCAGGTGAGCAGCCGCCGCTTGCCCGGTTTGCCCGCCGCACGCCAATACTGCAGACACATCTTGACCGCGACTTCGACCGAGACCGACCCGGAGTCGCACAGGAATACCTTGTCCAGCCCGGCGGGGGTCAGTTCGACGAGCAATTCGGTCAGCCGAGCGGCCGGTTCATGGGTGAGCCCACCGAACATCACATGGCTCATCCGCTGCGACTGCGCCACCAGCGCGGCATCGAGCACAGGGTGCCGGTAACCGTGGATGGCAGCCCACCACGAACTCATCCCGTCGACCAATTCCCGCCCATCGGCCAAGGTCAGCCGGGTGCCGGAAGCGCTGGTAACCACCAGCGGTTCGGTGGTCGCGGGAAAGCCGCCGTAGGGATGCCAGACGTGTTCGGCGTCGATGGCGGTGATCTCGTCGGGGGTCAGTGCCACAGGAATCCTCGCGGTCGCACGCTGGCCCCGGCCTCCCCGGGGCGATCTTGAACGGTGTTCAAGTTACCACCGGAGCTGGGTGCACACGATCGCGCATCGATAAAACGCACCCCACCGCCCACGTTCCGACGTATCCTTTGACCGAGTCAAAGATTGGGAGCCGCCGTGACCACCGTTGCCGCCGCCGATATCGACGCCGTCCGCGAATTCAACCGCCGCTACACCCGAGTCATCGGGGTACTGCGGGAGGGCCTGCTGGACAGCGAATATTCGCTCACCGAGGCGCGAATCATGTTCGAACTGGCCAACTCCGGCGCGACCGAGGTCATCACCCTGCGCCGCGCCCTCGACCTGGATCCGGGCTACCTCAGCCGCATCCTGACGCGCTTCGAGAAGGACGGTCTGGTCCAACGCAATCGCTCCGACACCGACGGACGACGCCAAGAGGTCCGGCTGACCACACGCGGCAAGGAGATCTTCGCGGTACTCGACGACCGGTCGAGCGCCGAAGTCGGTTACCTGCTCAACGCGCACGCACCGGCCGAGCGCACCCGACTGGTCACCGCCATGCGCACCATCCAGCGCGTCCTCGACAGCCCCGGCGCACGCGAGTTGGCCATCCGCGCACCGCGACCGGGCGACTACGGCTGGGTGATCCAGCGCAACGCCGCGCTCTACGCCGCCGAATACGGCTGGGACGCAAGCTACGAAACACTCGTAGCCCGCATCGTCGCCGACTACCTGGACAAACACGACGCGCGCCGCGAGCGCGCCTGGATCGCCGAATACGACGGTGAGCCGGTGGGCTGCGTCTTCTGCGTCGCGGAAACCGATACCACCGCCCGCCTCCGGCTACTCCTGGTGGAACCAACCGCCCGCGGCCTCGGCGTGGGCTCGACCCTGGTCGACCACTGCCTCCGATTCGCCACCGAAGTCGGCTACCACGACATGCTGCTGTGGACCAACGACGTCCTCACCTGCGCCCGACACATCTACCAACGCGCAGGCTTCGAACTCATCGACTCGACCCCCCACCACAGCTTCGGCCACGACCTCATCGGCCAAACCTGGCACCTCACCTTGCCGCCCCACGCGTGAGAACCAAGATCAGGTGGAACCACCGTCCACACACGAATTCCCCGCGACCCGTTGGCCCTGGCGTTGCTGTGGGATTACCAGGACGGCTATCTCGCGGGCATCCCAGTCGGGATGCAGCGGGCCGTGCTCGGCGGACTCGCGCGGCTCGCCACCCGGCTCGGCTATCGGCGGCGCTGGCTGGAAACCGGCTCCGACCAGGAGTGACCCGCCCGGCCGCAACCACCCACACAAAGCACGGTCCGGCTGACGCTAGTGTCGTTGACATGGCTCAGCCCGACGCAGCGCCCGGTGAGGTGACACCCCTCGGTGTCTGGCCCGGCACCGCTTACCCTCTGGGTGCGACCTACGACGGCGCGGGCACCAATTTCTCGGTGTTCTCCGAGGTTGCCGACGCCGTCGAACTGTGCCTGATCGCCAGGGACGGCACCGAAACCAGGGTGCCACTGGAAGAGGTCGACACCTACGTCTGGCACGCCTATCTCCCGACCATCGGGCCAGGCCAGCGCTACGGCTTCCGCGTGCACGGACCCTACGATCCCGAGCACGGATTGCGCTGCGATCCAAGCAAATTGCTGGTCGATCCCTACGGCAAGGCCTTCGACGGCGAATTCGACAACGACGCATCGCTGCACACCTACGGCCTGGATTCCCTGGGGCACACCATGACCGGCGTGGTGATCAACCCATTCTTCGACTGGGGCGCCGACCGACCGCCGAACCGGCCCTACCACGAGACGGTCATCTACGAGGCGCACGTCAAGGGTATGACCATGACGCATCCGGAGGTTCCGGAGGAGTTGCGCGGCACCTACGCGGGCATCGCGCACCCGGCGATCGTCGGACACCTGAAGAGCCTGGGCGTCACCGCGATCGAGCTGATGCCGGTGCACCAATTCCTGCACGACCGGATGCTGCTGGATCAGGGCCTGCGAAACTACTGGGGCTACAACAGCTTCGGCTATCTGGCCCCGCACAACGAATACGCGGCCAGCCCGCGTGGCGGCGCGGCGGTCACCGAATTCAAGGCGATGGTGCGGGCATTGCACGCCGAGGGCATCGAGGTGATCCTCGACGTGGTCTACAACCACACCGGCGAGGGCAACCACCTCGGACCCACGCTCGCCTTCCGCGGCATCGACAACGCCGCCTACTATCGCCTGGTCGACGACGACCCCGCGCGCTATATGGATTACACCGGCACCGGTAACAGCCTCAACGTGCGCCACCCACACACGCTGCAGCTGATCATGGACTCGCTGCGCTACTGGATCCTGGACATGCACGTCGACGGATTCCGCTTCGATCTGGCCGCCACGCTCGCCCGCGAGCTGCACGACGTGGACCGGCTCTCGACGTTCTTCGATCTGGTGCAACAGGATCCGGTCGTGAGCCAGGTGAAGCTGATCGCGGAGCCGTGGGATGTCGGCGAGGGCGGCTATCAGGTCGGCAACTTCCCGGGTCAGTGGACCGAATGGAATGGCAAGTACCGCGACACCGTGCGCGACTACTGGCGCGGCGAGCCCGCCACCCTCGGCGAATTCGCCTCGCGGCTCACCGGATCCTCGGACCTGTACGAGGCCACCGGCCGCAGGCCGAGCGCGAGCATCAACTTCATCACCGCGCACGACGGTTTCACGCTGCGGGACCTGGTGTCCTACAACGAGAAACACAATGCGGCCAACGGCGAGGACAACCGCGACGGCGAGAGTTACAACCGCTCGTGGAACTGCGGTGCGGAGGGACCGACCGACGATCCGGAGATTCTCGCGTTGCGCGCCAAGCAGAGTCGCAATCTGCTCGCCACGCTGGTGCTCAGCCAGGGCACCCCGATGCTCGCGCACGGCGACGAGATGGGCCGTACGCAGCAGGGCAACAACAATGTCTACTGTCAGGATGCACCGCTGGCCTGGATGGATTGGTCACTGATGCAGACGAATTCGGACCTGTTCGAGTTCACGAAGCGGGTGATCGCGCTGCGCACCGAACATCCGATCTTCCGGCGCCGCCGCTTCCTGGAGGGGCAGCCGATCCGCGCCAAGGACCATGCCCGCGATATCGCCTGGCTCACCCCGGCGGGTGAGGAGATGACGCCCGCGGACTGGGACAGCGGTTTCGGTAAATCGCTCACGGTGTATCTCAACGGTCTCGGCATCAATGAGCCGGGCCCGCGCGGCGAGCGCATCACCGACGACTCGTTCCTGCTGTGCTTCAACGCCCACGACACCGACCTCGACTTCGCCCTCCCCGGCACCGATTACGGCGCCGAATGGTCTGTCGCACTGGACTGTTCGGTGTCCGACGGCCGAGCCGACGCCACCTATCCGGCGGCGAGTAGCATCGCCGTCCCCGCCCGTTGCCTACTCGTCCTGCACTGCCCCGCATAGCCGAAACGCCGATGACCGAGACGACCGAGATCGAGACGACCGAGTCCGAGATGCTCACCCACCACACCGATCCGATCTCCCGCGGCCGCACCCCGGCCCGGCAGACGACGATCCGCAGCACCTACCGACTCCAGCTGCGCCCCGACGCGTTGACCTTCGCCGATGCCCGCGCGATCGCGGAATACCTACAGCAGCTGGGCATTTCGCACCTGTACCTGTCGCCGATCCTCACCGCGACGGCCGGTTCGACGCACGGCTACGACGTCACCGACCCCACCACGGTCTCAGCGGCCCTCGGCGGCCCGGCCGGGCTCAAGGCGCTCTCCGACGAAGTGCGCAGCCGCGGTATGGGTTTGCTCGTGGATCTGGTGCCCAACCACGTCGGCGTCGCCGATCCGCGGCAGAATCCGTGGTGGTGGGATGTGCTGCGCAACGGCCGCGAATCGCAGTTCGCGCACTTCTTCGATATCGACTGGAGTGCGGGCAACGGTGCGGGCGGGCGGCTGGCGCTGCCGGTGCTGCAGAGCGAGAACGACCCCGCCGCACTGACGGTCGACCGATCCGGTTCGGAACCGATGCTGGCACTGCACGATCTGCGCTTCCCCATCGCCGCGGGCACCGATGGCGACAATGCGCTGCGCATCCACGACAAGCAGCACTATCGGCTGGTCAGCTGGAAGGCCGGACTGTGCACCTACCGGCGGTTCTTCGCGGTCAACAGTCTGGCCGCGGTGCGCCAGGAAGATCCCGAAGTCTTCGAGATCACCCATCGGGAGCTCACCGCTTGGTGCGAGCACGATCTGATCGACGGCGTCCGCGTCGACCATCCGGATGGATTGTCCTATCCCGCCGCGTATCTGGCGAAGCTGCGCAGGGTCATCGGCCCACACCGGCTACTACTTGTCGAAAAGATCCTCGCCAACCGCGAACCACTGGACGCGACCCTGCCGGTCGATGGCACCACCGGCTACGACGCCCTGTCCGACTACGGCGGTGTGCTGATCCATCCCGACGGCGAACAGGCGCTGACCGAACTGTCGCGCAAGCTCGCCGGGCACGGCAGCGACCGCGCCTGGATCGGCGAGACCGAACATCGGATCAAACGCGCGGTGGCGGAGAACATTCTGGCCCCGGAGATCCGCCGGCTGGTCGCCGCGATCAAGCGCGACGCGCGGGCCGAGAGCTTCGACACCATGGCGCTGACCAACGCCACCATCGAGGTGCTGGCCTTTATGCCGGTGTACCGGGTGGACTACGCGCCGCTGGCTGGCATGACCGGAGCGGTGGTCGCCGAGGTGGAAAAGCGCAACAGCGAACTCACGGTGCCGCTGAGCGTGCTGGTGGCCGCGCTGGCCACCGATGGCGAGGCGGCCGTGCGGTTCAGTCAGGTGTGCGGCGCGATCACCGCCAAGGCCGTCGAGGACACCATGTTCTATCAGGCCGCGCGACTGGTCTCGCTACAGGAGGTCGGCGGCAACCCGGCGCGATTCGGCCACTCGCTCAACGAGTTCCACCTCTCCAACAGCGAGCGCGCGCAGCGCTGGCCCGCCACCATGACCACCCTGTCCACCCACGACACCAAGCGCGGGGAGGATGTGCGCGCTCGGATCGGGGTGCTGTCCCAGGCCGCGGAGATCTGGGCGCGCGCCGTCGAATCCTGGGAGGAAATCACCCCCGGCCCCGACGGCGCGACCACACTGTTCCTGTTGCAGAACATGTTCGGCATCTGGCCCGCCGACGGCCGCCCCGCCTCGTCGGTGGCCGGACTGCGCGAGCGGCTGCATCTGTTCGCGGAGAAGGCTATTCGCGAGGCCGGGGTCCATACCTCGTGGGAGGAACCGGATGCCGAGTTCGAGACGGCGGTACACGGCTGGTTGGATGCGGTGATCGATGGACCGGTCGGCTCCGAGATCGGTGATCTGGTCCACGAACTCGCCCCGCACGCCTGGTCGGATTCGCTGTCACAAAAGCTGCTGCAGTTGTGCGGACCCGGGATTCCCGATATCTACCAGGGCTGCGAACTGTGGGAGGACGCCCTCGTCGATCCGGACAACCGCCGCCCGGTGGACTTCGCGGCCCGCGCCGGACTGCTGCAATCCCTCACCGGCACACCGGCACTGGACACCACCGGCGCGGCGAAGATGTGGATCGCCGCCTACGCGCTGTGGCTGCGCCGCGAACGGCCGGACTGCTTCGTCGGCGGCACCTACCTACCGTTGTTCGCCACCGGTGAGCAGGAGAGCAGGCTGGTCGCCTACGCGCGCGGCCGGGTCGGCGAAACGCCCGAGGTGATCGTGGCGGCCACCCGGCACAGCCTCGGCCTGGCCGAAACCGGGTGGGGCGATACCACATTGGAGTTGCCCCAGGGCAACTGGACCGACCGGCTGACCGGCCACACCTTCCAGGGCCGGGCGCGACTGGAGAAGCTGTTCGCCCGGCTGCCCGTCGCACTACTGGTGCGCTGAGGGCTCCTCCGGCACCACCGAAGTGACCGTGCCCGTCTTCTCGATCAACGTCTCGGGCACCACCCCATCGTGATCGTGCAGCCAGCGCCGCAGATTCACCGGCCGATAACGCAGGGCGTCGTGCACAGTGGAGGCCAGTCGAACGCCCCGGTCCCCATCGGTGTACAGCCGTCGCCAGGAGTCCCAGTAGAACCGCGGGTTCTTCGGCTGGCGAATGGTGCGCAGCACGTTGAGGATTCGGTATCCGATGCTCAGCGAGCGGTGTAGCTCCATATGATCGGCACCGGTGGCGCGGCAGCGCTCGGACAGCCCCTCGAGCCGCTCACGGTCGAAGGTGAGTCCCACCGCTTCGGCCTCTTCGACCATCCAGCGCAGCGTGATATCCGATAGTCCGCACTCTTTGTAACCACCGCCGACATCGCTGTGCACGCCCTCGAACCACACCTGCTTCACGCGGTCATAGTCGTGGGAGTACTTCACATCCGGTTCGATCGGCACCTCCCACAGGCACGGTTCGAAGGCGCGGCGCCGCTCGTCGAGTGCGAGGGCCTGGCGCGCGCAGTAGACATTGCGCCCGAGCTTCACATCGTGGAACCGGTGCCGCAGCGAGGTCAGTCCGGGCACGCCGAGCGCGCCGACGGTATCGAAGACACCGATGAAGTTGATCTTTGCGGGGGCCTGCCAAGTGTTCTCTTTGCGAAAGTCGATCCACTCCTGCGGCTCCGGCGGATCCGGGTTCTCCGGCGTCCGCGTCGGCGCGGGCTGATGGTGAATCTGCAAGGCCTGCGGGTACTTTCCCTCGATCATCGCATCGGGGGTCATGATTCCGATGCGGCCGATCAGCCCGGCCAGGCTGCGCGCGGTGAACGCACCGCGGCTGAAACCGAAGATGTAGATCTCATCGCCGGGCTGCCAGTTCAGCGCAAGATGCCAGTACGCGGAGGACAGATTCGCCTCGAGTCCGAGCCCGAACGCCCCGCCCATCAGGCGGTCTGCGAGGAAACCGCGGGCGCCCGGCCCGGAAACGTAGCTGACCCACTGCTGGATCGGCTCCCCCGACGGTCCCGGCGCTTCGTACCGGATCGTCTGCGCGATCTTGATGATATTCGATACCGTGCTGCTCGATTCGGCCTTCCAGGTGCCGTCACAGCAGACCACCAGTCGTTTCATGGATAAATCCTCCGCCCCGTTTACCGTCGAAACCTGCGTACTCGACTACCCGAATCATCGGGGCAAACGGCGGGAATGTTAATGAAAATGTTGTCTTTCAACGGGAAAGACGCGCTCCGGACGGGATTTTCGCGAGTACCCTGGCGCGACTACAACCAGGTGGGGTCGCCGAATACCGCACCCATATCGTCGGTCTCGGGCGAGGTGGCCGTGACGTAGGTGTACTGCCGGAGGTTCACCGGACCGGTGCAGGTATTGACCTTGATGTGGAAATCCCGGACCACCGCCTGGATGAGCTTGCCGGGGATCATTTCCTTCTCCGCCAGCGGAACCTCCGCGACCTCGCCCGGCGTGAGGTTTGTAGCGCAGAGCTATAACGGCGGGCGGGACACGGCGGAGGAGGAGAACTCCCGATGGGCCAGAACCGCGAACATCGTCACCGACAGGTGATAGTCCTCGGTGGCGAAGCCGTGTTCGAGATCGAGGTGGAATCGCTCCTGCTGCTCGGCGGTGACCGCGCCACGCTCGACGGCCTGGTTGGTCATGTGCCGGAAGAGTCCAGCTCCCGATACCGAATCCCAGATCACCGCCTCCGAGCCGATATCGTCGATGCCGCATCCGGCGGCCGTCAGATAACCGCGCAGACGGCGGCCCGAACCCGGGTTCGGGGTATCGGCCAGCATGACTTCACTCATCGCCTGGACCACCGCCGGATCGCCGGGATGCGTGATGGCGGTGTACCAATCGCTATCGATCAGCAGCACCCGTCCGCCCGGGCGCAGCACTCGGACGATCTCCGCGGTGGCCGCGACCGGATCGTCCAGATGCTGGTAGACCCGCTCGCAGCGGACCGCGTCGAATATGCCGTCCGGGAACGGCAGCTGGTAGACCGAACCGTCCATGAACCGCGCCGTGGACCCGGCCGCCTCGGCGCGCTTACGAGCCAGCGCGACCATATCGGGATTGGGGTCGACACCGACCGCCTCGCCATCCGGACCGACCCGCTCGGCGAAGTAGGCCACCTCCGAGCCGGTGCCGGAGCCGATATCGAGGGCGCGCTCCCCGGCGGTGACCGCCAGCACCTCATGCGCCCACCGGCGCATCCGCTGGATACCGGGTAGCGCCACCTGCAGGTCGAGGATGGTGACGAGCATGTCGAGTGCTCCGGAATCGACACGATCCGCGTGGAATGACACTCGATCGGTCATGTCTCCCGGTTCCATAGGCCCGACGCTACTCGGGTCGAAGTCACGGGTGTGGCGCTCCGATTACTGTTCGGCCGCTGTTCGCACCGCCGGTTCGAGCACGGCGATGGCCGCGCGGTGCAGCACTCGACTAGCCCTGGTGGCGACGAGCCGTTTCGTGTCGGGTGACCGCACCGATGATCCAGCGGGTGGCTCCGACGGCGGCGGCGACCAGCACCGCGACCTGCAGCGACCCGGTCATCAGCGCGAGAACCAGGCAGGTGACCAACGCGAGGACAACAGCCTCGAGCTTGTACATCGGCCACGCGGTGCCCGCGATATCTACTGCCGCGGGGCGGGTCGATGGGTGTACCACTGCCATGGGGTCAGGCTACACGGATGTTGAAGTTCGGGCCACCTAACATTTCCCCTGGGGACACCTGTGCGCATCGGCGGGAACAGTTGGGGACCGCGGCGCGTTTGTTTCGCTATGCCACTTACAGGAGAGTACGCACCGAGTACCAGCGATTGGGCACGTGAGCAGGTCGAGACGATCGAGAACTCCGGCGGTACCGATGGTCTGATGCTGCAGGGGAAGCCGGTCATCGTGTTGACCACCAAGGGCGCGAAGACCGGACTGCTGCGCAAAACCGCGCTGATGCGGATCGAGCACGACGGCGAGTACGCGGTCGTCGCCTCATTGGGCGGGGCACCGAAGCATCCCGTCTGGTACCACAACATCAAGGCCGAACCGCATGTCGAACTGCGCGACGGCACCGCGAACAAGGACTACACCGCACGCGAGGTCTTCGGCGAGGAAAAGGCGCTGTGGTGGGCGCGGGCCGTCGAGGCCTGGCCCGATTACGCCGGCTACCAGACCAAGACGACCCGCCAGATTCCGGTTTTCGTGCTCACACCGCGCTGATTCCCGGGGGCCGACGGCAGTGAACTGGTCGTTTGCCTGCCTCTGACGCCCACCCGCCGCGTCCAGCCGACGCGGCGGATGGCAGCATGTTTCGAGTGTCCAATCCGCTCGAACTACTCGACGACCAGTCCACATCTCGTCCCGCGCTGACCGCGGACGAGATCGACGCCGCCGCCAAGCGAATTGCCGACATTATCGAGCCGACCCCGCTGCAGCACAGCCCCCGGCTTTCCGCGCTGACCGGGGCGCAGGTCTATCTGAAGCGCGAAGACCTCACCGCCGTCCGTTCCTACAAGCTGCGCGGCGCCTACAACCTGATCGTGCAGCTCACCGAGTCCGAGCGAAACGCGGGCGTGGTCGCGGCCAGCGCGGGCAATCACGCCCAGGGCGTGGCCTTCGCCTGCAATGCGATGGGCATCAAGGGCCGCATCTACGTGCCGACCACCACGCCGAAGCAGAAGCGCGACCGCATCCGGGTGCACGGCGGCGAATTCGTCGAGCTGATCGCGGTCGGGGAAACCTATGATGCCGCCGCCGCGGCCGCCGCCGAGGATGTCGAGCGCACCGGCGCCACCATGGTGCCGCCGTTCGACGATTCGCGCACCGCGGCCGGGCAGGGCACCATCGCCCCCGAGATCCTGGAACAGCTCGGCGGCCGGACCCCCGATCTGGTGGTGGTGCCGGTCGGCGGCGGCGGCTGTTTGGCGGGCATCGGCACGTATCTGCGTGAGCGCTCGCCGGCCACCGGCATTCTCGGCGTCGAACCGGCGGGCGCGGCCTCGATGACCGCGGCGCTGGTCGCGGGCGGCCCGGTGACGCTGCCGGAGATCGATCCGTTCGTCGACGGCGCCGCGGTGCGCCGGATCGGCCAGTTGCCCTATGCGGCGATCGCCGCATTCGGCGGCCGGGTGGTCTCGCACGCCTCGCTGCCGCTACTGACCGCCACCGAATCCCCCAGCGGCGCGGGCTCTTTCCGCTTGATGCAGGTCGACGAGGGCGCGATCTGCACCACCATGCTCGACCTGTACCAGAACGAGGGCATCATCGCCGAGCCCGCGGGCGCGCTGTCGGTGGCGGCCCTGGCCGATATCGCGGTCGAGCCGGGATCAACGGTGGTGTGCCTGGTCTCCGGCGGCAACAACGATGTGTCCCGCTACGGCGAGATCATCGAGCGCTCGCTGGTGCACCGCGGCCTGAAACACTATTTCCTGGTGGACTTTCCGCAGGAGCCGGGCGCGCTGCGGCGGTTCCTCAACGAGGTGCTCGGCCCCGATGACGACATCACCCTGTTCGAGTACGTCAAGCGCAACAACCGGGAAACCGGTGCGGCGCTGGTCGGTATCGAGCTGGGCGTGCCCGAGGGGCTGAGCGCACTGCTGGAACGGATGCACGAATCGCCGATCCAGGTCGAGCGATTGGAGCCGGGCTCCCCGGCCTACCGCTACCTCACCTGACGCATCCGCTTACGCCGCCTCCGGCGTCTCGACGAGAGCCGCTGCCCGCCGCGTTGTGCGCAGGCCCGCCATGACCATCGGCAACAACCACGCCGCCGAGGCCTGATCGAAGCTCAACTGCCCCACCGACAGACGGTTGTGCACGAACCCGACCGACAGGCCCAGACGCGGCTCGGCCCAGCCGAAGGAGCCGCCGAGACCGATATGGCCGAAGCCGCCGAGCGCACCGGGCATCGGCAGCGAGTGGTAGCCCAGATGCCACAGCATCGGGGCGTAGAACAGGGCGTGGTCGAGTCGGAAACTCCGAATCCGGCTCAGCGCCTCGATGGTTCGCGGTGTCAGGTATTGCGTGCCGTCGGCTGTACCGTCGTTGGCCAGCGCGCCGTACATGGTGGCCAGCGCCGCGGCGGTGCAGACGCCGTTGCCGGCACCGAGTTCGGTGTCCAGGATCGGCGGCAGGTCGCCCTCCAGAATGGTCTCCAGCCCGGGCAGGAACAGACAGCGCGCGGCCGCGCCGAGCGCACCGGGCAGGGCGTAGCTGCGGCCCAATACCCTTGTGCTGATCGGCTTTCCGATCAGGCTCAGCTGGGTGCCCGCCAGCGGCGCGTAGGTCGTCGACGCGGGCGTGGGCGGCAGGCCGAGGTGGATGCCGTCGATGCCGAGCGGTTCGGCGACCTCGGTGCGGAACAGCTCCGCCATGCCGTGGCCGGTGACGGCGCGGGCCAGTCCGGCGAGCAACCAGCCGAAGGTGAGCGCGTGATAGGCCGGAGTGCCGAGCAGGCGATCGGGTTTCGCGGCGGCGAGGCGCTGCTCCATCAGCTGGTGGTCGAGTACGTCCTCGAGTCCAGCGGCGATCGGGTGCAGACCACCGAGCCCCGCGCTGTGGGTCATCACCTGACGAATAGTGATGTCGCCCTTGCCGTTCTGCCCGAACTCCGACCAGTATTCGGCCACCGGAGCCGCATAGTCGAGCAGACCGCGATCGGCGAGTCGGTGGATGACCGTGGCGGTGACGCCCTTGGTGGCGGAGAAGATGATCGTCCCGGTGTCCTGGGTCCATGGCGTGTCCCCCGCACTCCCGGCCCAGATGTCGACCAGTGGCTCACCGTGCAGATGTACCGCCAAAGCTCCGCCCGCCCCCCGGCGACGACCGAAGACCTTCGCGAATGCGCGTACCAATGGTGCGAATTCGGCGGTGGCACTGCCACCCACCCCGGCGGGGAGATCTGCTAGATCCCCGGAGGAAGCCACGTTGCTCATATACCAACGGTAATGGCGCAAATCGCACTCGGCAATGACTCTGTCTCGGACAGTAGACTCAGCGTAGCTTCAGCAATCGGGAGTTTCGCTACGGATTCTCCAGGATCACGAATGAGTGGCCCGGTATCGCCGTCGCGGAAACACTTTCGGTCGCGGGCTCCCACGACAACAGGGACACACCGGCGACAGGGACCGTGACCTGCTTTTCCGAGAGGTTGCATACCAGCACCAACGGGCCGCGGCGCACCGCGATCCAGCGGGCGTTCTCGTCATAGTCGACGGATACACGAGTGAGCCACGGGTCGGTCATCTCAATCCTTTCCCGCCGCAGAGCAATCAGCTTTCGATAGCAAGAAAGTAGCTCAACATGCCGTTTCTGCTGCGGTTCGGACCAGTCGAGCTTGGAACGCAGGAAGGTTTCGGGGTCCTGCGGATCCGGTACGTCCGCGGTGTCCCAGCCGTGTTCGGCGAATTCGGCCTTGCGTCCGGTACCGGTGGCGGCCCCGATCACCGGGTCGGTATGCGAGGTGAAGAACTGGAACGGGGTGCGCGCGCCCCACTCCTCCCCCATGAACAGCATGGGCGTATATGCCGAGAACAGCACCAGCGCAGCCTTGATCGCCAGCTGTCCGTCGGTCAAGTAGGCGCTCGGGCGGTCACCGATCGCACGGTTGCCGATCTGATCGTGTGTGCAGGTGTAGGCGAGCAATGCGCTCGCGGGCACAAACCGAGTGTCGAGCGGGCGGCCGTGGGTGCGGCCGCGGAAGCTGGAATACGTTCCGACGTGGAAGAATCCGTGCGTGAGCGTGTGTGCCAGACAGCGCAGCGAGCCGAAGTCGGCGTAGTAGCCCTGACGTTCACCCGAGACCGCGGTGTGCACGGCATGATGCAGGTCATCGTTCCACTGTCCGGTCAGGCCGTAGCCGCCCGCCGCGCGCGGGGTGATGAGTTTCGGATCGTTGAGATCGCTTTCCGCGATCAGGGTCAGCGGCCGACGCACATGGGCGGCAAGGGATTCGGTGTCGGCGGCCAGTTCGGCGAGCAGATGGGTCGCCGTGCGGTCGACCAGGGCGTGCACGGCATCCAAACGCAGTGCGTCGATGTGGAAGTCGCGCAGCCAGCGCAGCGCGTTCTCGATGATGAAGCGGCGCACCGGATCCGAATCGGGGCCGTCCAGATTGAGGCTCTGACCCCAGGTGTTGCGGCCCTCGGTCAGGTAGGGCGCGAAGCGGGGCAGATAGTTGCCGGATGGGCCGAGGTGGTTGTGGACGACGTCGAGCGCGACCGCCAAACCCCTTGCGTGGCAGGCGTTCACGAAGCGTTGCAGGCCGTCCGGACCACCATAGGGCTCGTGCACCGCGTACCAGAGCACACCGTCGTACCCCCAGTTGTGGGTGCCATCGAAGGCGTTGACCGGCATCAGCTCGACCATGGTGACCCCGAGTTCGACGAGGTGGTCGAGGTGCTCGATGGCGGCGCCGAAGGTGCCCTCGGGGGTGAAGGTGCCCACATGCAGTTCGTAGAGGATCGCACCGGCCAGCGGGCGACCGGTCCAGCCCGCATCGGTCCAGCCTGCCGGATCGAGGGTATGAACTGCCGAGCGACCGTGCACACCGTCGGGCTGCCTGGCCGAGCGCGGATCGGGCAGGACGGTCGGATCGTCGTCGAGCAGATAGCCATAGCGCGCGCCGGATCGTGCCGGGAGGTCGGCCCGCCACCAGCCGTCGGCGGACCTGGTCATCGGATGCGCGGTGCCGTCGACCTCGACCCGCACCCGCTCCGGTCGCGGCCCCCACACCTCGAACAAGGTCACCGGGCCAGCATCGCATGCCGAGGCGGTCCCGACACGTCGTGCCACGGACCTCGACTCGCACTCGCCTACGCTGCCATCCTGCGCGAGAGCGAACGCCGCCAGTTCGAAGCTCGTATCGGCAAACACGGAGTACGGGACCGACCAGCGCGCATGGCACCCCGAACGCGTTCGACAGGCGGCCGGTTCAAAGGGTCCTGCGGCGCGCCGGGTGTTCGGACTCCGGTCGACCGGGCATTGGTGCTGGCGAGACGGAAGCGGCCCTGACAGAGTTGGGGCGTGGGTATCTACAACGATCAGTTCGTGCCGCGGCTGGTGAATGTGGCCTGCGGGACCAAGCTCAACAATCCGCAGCGCGAGCGCGCCTGCGCCGGACTGCACGGACGCGTGGTCGAGATCGGCTTCGGATCCGGGCTGAACATCCCGTTCTATCCGGCCGGCGTCGAGTCGATCACCGCGGTCGAACCCGCCGATCTCGGCTGGAAACTCGCGACCAAGCGGCTCGCGAAGGCCACCGTGCCGATCGAGCGCGCCGGGCTCGATGGCCAGGCGCTGCCGTTCGCCGATAACAGCTTCGACTCCGCGCTCTCGACCTGGACGATGTGCACCATCCCGGATATCGCGACCGCGCTGGCCGAGGTGCGCCGAGTGCTCGTCCCCGGCGGCACCTTCCACTTCGTCGAACACGGCCTGGCACCGGATCCGGGCGTCCAGAGGTGGCAGCACCGCCTGAATCCAATCGAGAAGGTGATAGCGGGCGGCTGCAATCTCGATCGCGATATCCGCGGTCTGGTCGAGGCCGCCGGTTTCGAAATCCGCGACTTCGACGAGTTCTATGCGGATGGACCCAAGTTTTTCGCCGCGCTCTCGCTCGGCGTCGCGGTATCGCCGTAGCACCCACCGATATTGGACTGATTAGTTCAAAACATGCTAGCGTGACGGCATGGCGCGACCGAAGGCATTCGACGAGGAGCGGGCCGTGGACGCGGCGATGCGCGCGTTCTGGTCCGCGGGTTACGAGGGCACCTCGACCCAGGATCTCTGCGACGCAACGGGTCTGGGCCGCAGCAGCATCTACAACACCTTCACCAGCAAGCACGAGCTGTTCGACCGGGCCCTGCGGCGCTACATCACCACCAAGAACGCCTCGATCTTCGAAATCCTCGACGGGAACCTGCCCGCGCGAGCCAAGGTGGGCGCACTGCTGCGGCTGACCATCGAAGCGCCCGAGGAAGACCCGATCGGCTGCCTGGTGGTCAATTCGACGGTCGAGCTGGCGCCGCGAGATCCGGGGGTGGCCGCGACGCTGCGTGAAGATCAGAATCGGCGACTCGACGCGTTGACCGCAGCGATCCGGGCAGGTCAACGATCCGGCGAGATCGATGCGAGCAAGGATGCGCGCACGCTGGCCCATTTCGTGATCACGACGATCAGCGGCATGCGAGTAGCGGCGCGCGGCGGGGCCGGAAAGGACACCCTGGAGGCGATCGCCACGACAGCACTGAGCGTTCTCTAGATCCTGAGCACTCGGCCGAGCCGAACACACCTCGCGGCCACACAAGCCGCCAAACTACGAATTCGCAACGGCGGCATTGCAGCCGCTTTCTTTTTGACCTCATTTTGAACTGATCAATCCAAAACTAGAGAGGGCCTCCGATGCCGTTCGCCGTCTACATCCTCGGGCTGTCCATCTTCGCCCAGGGCACCTCGGAGTTGATGCTCTCCGGCCTGCTCACCGAGATGGCCGCCGACCTCGGCGTCTCCATCCCCCGAGCGGGCCTGCTGATTTCGGCCTTCGCCCTGGGCATGCTGGTGGGCGCGCCGGCGCTGGCCGTGCTCACCCTGCGCTGGCCGCGGCGCACCGCACTGCTCGCCTTCCTCGGCGTGTTCATCGCCGCGCACGTGGTCGCCGCGCTGACACCGGGCTACTGGGTGCTGTTCGGCACCCGAGTGATCGGCGCGTTCGTCTACGCCGGATTCTGGGCGGTCGCCGCGACGACGGCGCTGGGTCTGGTGCCAGCGAACGCGCGCGGTAAGGCGATGAGCATTGTCGCGGGCGGGCTCACGGTGGCCAATATCGTCGGACTCCCGGCGGGCACGGTGATCGGCCAGCATCTGGGCTGGCGCGCCGCGTTCTGGGCGGTCGCCATCCTGTCCGCGCTGGCGATGGCCGGTGTCGCTGCGAAGATTCCGGGTGGTCGCCCCTCCGACGTGCCGGACCTGCGCCGCGAACTGCGCACCATGATCAATCCGCGACTGTGGTTGTCCTACAGCACCACCGCGCTCTCGACCGGCGCGCAACTGGTCATCTTCGCCTACCTCGGCGCACTCCTGGCCCGCACGACCGGAATCGCGGACAGCTGGATTCCGTTGGTGCTCACGGTGTACGGCATCGGCGCACTGATCGGCATCACCGTGGGCGGCCGAGCCTCCGACGCCCACCCCTTCCGAGTGCTGACGGTCGGGACGACCGGATTGATCATTATCGCGGCAGTACTGGCACTGACCGCGACCATGCCCGTGCCGGTGGTGATCCTGGTATTCCTGTTGGGCGCCTTCGGATTCGCCACCAACCCCGCCCTCAACACCCGCGTGTTCAGTCTCGCGGGCGCGGCACCGACGCTGGCCACCGCCACCAATTTCTCGGCGTTCAATGTCGGCATCACCGTCGGCCCCTGGTTGGGCGGTATCGCCATCGGCGCCGGCCTGGGGTACGCGTCGGTCGGCTGGATCGGCGCGGCGCTCGGCATCGCCATGCTGGCCACGATCGTATGGGCGCAGCGGCTGCAGCACCGGGCGGATCGACACGAGGTCGAGATGCCGACACAACACTCCCTTGCCGAACTGAGTCGATAGAGACTTTCCTGACCCGAACAGACCGGTTATCCGACCGGACACGCCATGGCGCGACTCACCGCCGGAAAACGAACCGCCACAATGCTTCTCGACAACGACGGCCCGGACCCGCATTGCGAGTCCGGGCCGTTGGCGTTACGAACTACCCCGCCAAACAGCCGGGGCCGAGAAGCGCCTTGAGGTCACCCATCAGCGCCGAGGAGGGCGAAACCCGCAGGCTGTCATCGAGTTTCAGCAAAGTGGTCTTCTCGCGGGCGCCGACCAGGCGCAGGTGGACGTCGGCGGTGCCGGGATGCCTGGACAGCACGCGCTTGAGTTCGCTCACCTTATCGGGGGTGCACAGGCGCGTCGGCAGGATCACCGCGAGCGGCTTGGCGACACCGATCGAGGAGAGATCGGGGACGGCGAGATCGTTGGCGATCAACGAGATCCGGTCGTCGCGCACCGAGACGCGCGCCTTCACCAGCACCACCGCATCCTCGACCACATCGGCGCCGTAGACCGAGTAGGCCTGCGGGAAGAACAGCACCTCGACACCACCGGTCAGATCCTCGAGCTGCGCCGAGGCCCAGGCCAGACCGTTCTTGTTGATCCGGCGGTTCACCGAGGCGAGGATGCCGCCGATGGTGACCTGCGCGCCGTCCTTGACATCGCCTTCGAGAATGGCCGGAATCGGCGTATCCACCTGTGCCGCGAGGACATGTTCGACGCCGTTGAGCGGATGCCCGGAGACGTAGAGGCCGAGCATCTCGCGTTCCAGCGCCAGCTTGTGCTTGGACTCCCACTCCTCGTCGGGCACCTTTACGTTGAATACCGAGGCCACCGATTCGTCGGCATCCAGCCCGCCGAACAGGTCGAACTGGCCGATCGCCTCGGCCTTCTTGGTGGACATCACCGCGTCGATGGCGTCGGAGTGCACCAGCAGCAGACCCTTGCGCGGATGCTCGAGCGAGTCGAACGCGCCTGCCTTGATGAGGGATTCGGTGACCTTCTTGGTGCAGGCGATCGCGTCGATCTTGTTCAGATAGTCGGAGAAGTCGGTGAACTTCGACTTCTCCTTGCGCGCCTGGATGATCGAGGTCACCACGTTCGTGCCGACATTGCGCACCGCGCCGAGGCCGAAGCGAATGTCCTTACCCACCGAGGCGAAGTTCTGCTCGGATTCGTTGACATCCGGCGGCAGCACGGTCACGCCGAGGCGGCGGCAATCCGACAGGTAGACCGCGGCCTTATCCTTGTCGTCGCCGACGGAGGTCAGCAGACCGGCCAGGTATTCGGCGGGGTAGTTCGCCTTGAGGTAGGCCGTCCAGTAGGAGATGAGACCGTAGGCGGCGGCGTGCGATTTGTTGAACGCGTACCCGGCGAACGGAAGGATGGTGTCCCACAGCGCCTTGATCGCGGCCTTGGAATACCCGTTCGCCTGCATACCCTCCTCGAAGCCCTCGAACTCCGCGGCCAGCACCTCGGCCTTCTTCTTACCCATCGCGCGGCGCAGAATATCGGCTCGACCGAGCGAGTACCCGGCCACCTTCTGCGCGACGTGCATGATCTGCTCTTGGTAGACGATCAGACCGTAGGTCTCGCCGAGGATCTCCTTGAGCGGCTCCTCGAGCTCCGGGTGGATCGGCTTGACCTCTTGCCGGGCGTTCTTGCGGTCGGCGTAGTCGTTGTGCGCGTTCATGCCCATCGGGCCGGGGCGGTACAGCGCGCCGACGGCGACGATATCCTCGAATGCGGTCGGCTGCATGCGGCGCAGCAGATCGCGCATGGGGCCACCATCGAGCTGGAATACGCCGAGAGTGTCACCGCGGGAGAGCAATTCGAATGTCGCTGCATCATCGAGCGGCAGCGTGTCCATATCCAGCTCGATGCCGCGGTTGGCCTGGATGTTGTCCAGCGCGTCACCGATGACGGTGAGGTTGCGCAGACCGAGGAAGTCCATCTTCAGCAGGCCGATGGCCTCACACGACGGGTAATCCCAGCCGGTGATGAGCGCGCCGTCCTGCGGCCGCTTCCAGACCGGAATCGCGTCGGTGAGCGGATCACAGGACATGATGACCGCGCAGGCGTGTACGCCCGCGTTGCGGATCAGGCCCTCGAGGCCGCGCGCGGTCTCGTAGATCTTCGCGACATCGGGATTGTTGCCGATGAGTTCGCGGACCTCGGCGGCTTCCTTGTAGCGCTCGTGCTCGGGATCGGTGATGCCGGAGACCGAGATGTCCTTGGCCATGATCGGCGGCGGCAGCGCCTTGGTGATCTGGTCGGCGATGGCGAAACCGGGCTGGCCGAACAGGACGCGCGCGGAGTCCTTGATCGCGGCCTTGGTCTTGATGGTGCCGAAGGTGATGACCTGGGCGACGCGGTCGGTGCCCCACTTCTCGCTGGCGTAGCGCACCATTTCACCGCGCCGACGATCGTCGAAGTCGATATCGATATCGGGCATCGACACGCGCTCCGGGTTCAGGAAGCGCTCGAAGAGCAGACCGTGCGGGATCGGGTCGATATTGGTGATGCCGAGTGCGTAGGCGACCAGCGAACCGGCCGCCGAACCACGACCGGGGCCGACCCGGATACCAACATCGCGCGCATGGTTGATGAGGTCGCCGACCACGAGGAAGTAGGCCGGGAAACCCATCTCCAAGATGACGCCGATCTCGTATTCGGCGCGCTGGACATAGTCGGGGGGCGCACCGTTGGGAAAACGCCGCTGGAGTCCGAGTTCGACCTCCCGGCGCAGCCAGCTGGCCTGGTCGTAGCCATCGGGCACCGGGAAGATCGGCATCCGGTCGCGGTGCTGCCACACCTCGTCATAGGACTGCACGCGCTCGGCGATCAGCAGGGTCGAATCGCAGGCGCCGGGCACCTCGGCGTCCCAGATCGCCCGCATCTCCTCGGCGGACTTCAGGTAGTAGCCGTCACCGTCGAATTTGAACCTGGTCGGGTCCGAGAGCGTCTTGCCGGTCTGAATGCACAGCAGCGCTTCGTGATTGGTCGAGGCGTCCTTGGTGACGTAGTGGCAGTCGTTGGTGGCCAGCGGCCGGATGCCGAGCTTGCGCCCGACCTCCAGCAGGCCTTCGCGGACCCGGCGCTCGATGGACAGCCCGTGGTCCATGATCTCCAGGAAGAAGTTGTCCGGGCCGAAGATCTCCTGCCACTTGGCGGCGGCCTCCAGTGCCTCGCGATCATGTCCGAGGCGCAGGCGAGTCTGTACCTCGCCCGACGGGCAGCCGGTGGTGGCGATGATGCCCGCGGCGTGTTCGGCGATGATCTCCTCGTCCATGCGCGCCCACTTGCCGAGCTGCCCCTCGAGGGAGGCCAGGCTGGACAGCTTGAACAGATTGTGCAGACCGGTCGCGTTCTCGGCGACCATCGTCATATGGGTGTAGGCACCCGAACCGGAGACGTCGTCGCCCTTCTGGCTGGGATCACCCCACTGCACGCGCTTGGTGTCGAATCGGGAGGCCGGTGCGATGTAGGCCTCGATGCCGATGATCGGCTTGATATCCGCCTTCTTGGCGGAGTTGTAGAACTCCGACGCCCCGTACATATTGCCGTGGTCGGTCATCCCGACCGCGCTCATGCCCAACCGGTTTGCCTCGGCGAAGAGCGGAGAGATTTTGGCCGCACCGTCGAGCATGGAGTACTCGGTGTGGTTGTGCAGGTGAACGAACGATCCGGACGAGGCGGCCAAGACGGTCCTTCCTCCCAAGGTCTCGACGGGGGTTGGCCTAGCGATTCTAGGCACGGTGGTCTGACAAATTTCGGGAGGCTCGCGCGCCGCGACGGGACGTCCCAGGAGGGCCCGGCGTGTCGGTGGTGAAGATCACCGGCGCGTCATCTGGGCCGCCGGAGTTGTCGTGCGAAACGGGCGGAGAGCTGTCCGATTTCCGCGAATGAAGCTCGGGGCGCGGAGAGATCGACACTACGCGATGGCGCGACTACGGTTTCTTCCGCCAGACGAATTTCAGCCCGGACCAATCGTTGTCGAGCGCGGCGACCTTCACATCGACCACACGTCATGCCACACGACGCGCGGCTACAGGCTGCGGCAGCCACTGGCGCGGCCTGGGCGGCTGATTCTGCGGCGTTCCGGCGGGATGTGGGGTGGCATGGCGATAATCGGGCGATGATGCGGCGGAACTGCTCGGTGGGTGTGCGGTGACGACCGCCGTTGTCGCCGTTGTCGCCGCGGCGGTGCTGATCGTGGGTGCGCTCCTGGTGTGGTCGCGGACGCGGCGGGTGGTGACCACGCCGGCCGAGCGGGCGGTGTATTCCGCGCTGCACACCGCGTCGCTGGCGGCGCGGCCGCTGCGGCAAGGGCTCAACGATCGCTCCGCACAGGAGTCCGCGCCGCATCTGCGGGTGCTCACCGGAGGGGAGGCATTGGGGGTGGCGGATTCGGAGGGCACGCTGCTGGCTTGGGACGGGCCGCATTCGGATCTGGCGGAGCCGTTCGCGGACGCCGCACGGCGCGCCGTGGCGACCGAACGCCCGGTGCTCGTATCGGGGCCCGGTCGGGGCGAGCACGCGGGTCGCACGCTGATCGCGCAGCCGCTGCTCATCGAAAATGCCGGGGTGGCAGGGGCTTTGGGGGTGGTGACGACCGGAAAACCGGAGCCGGGGCGGCTCGGCGCGGTCGCGGAGGTGGCCAGATATGCCTGCGGGCAGCTGGAATTGGCGGAGTTGGACGCCTCGCGGGCCCGGCTCGATCGGGCCGAGGTGCGCGCGTTGCGGGCCCAGATCAGCCCACATTTCATCTACAACGCGCTGAATACGGTCGCGTCGTTCGTGCGCACCGACCCGAATCGGGCCCGCGAGCTGATCCTGGAGTTCGCCGACTTCACCCGCTACTCCTTTCGGGCGGCCGGCGAATTCACGGTGCTCGCGGACGAATTGCGCAATATCGAGCGATATCTCGCATTGGAGCGCGCCCGATTCGGTGACGCACTGGAGGTTCGGCTGCAGATCGCGCCCGAGGTGCTGGGGGTCGTGGTGCCGTTCCTGGCGCTGCAACCGTTGGTGGAGAACGCGGTTCGCCACGGTCTGGCCGGGGGCGGCGGGACGGTGAGCATCGTCGCGGCCGACGCGGGCACCGATTGTGTGATCAGCGTCGAGGACGACGGCATCGGGATGGATCCCGACCTGTTGCGCTCCGGGGCGCTCGATGCCATCGAACCCGGAACCGGGTCGGCGGGGTCCGGCGAATCCGCGCATATCGGCCTGGCCAATGTCGATGATCGGCTGCGCGCCGCCTTCGGCAACGACTACGGGCTGATCGTGGAAACCGCCCCGGGCGCGGGCACCAAGGTCAGCCTGCGCGTCCCCAAGTTCCGCGCGGGCATCCAGGCGTGAGGGCCCGGCGTTGACCGTTTTCGCCCCGACCTGGACATCTGATCCGATGCCGTCAGCCCGGCGCTTACGATGGAGCGACTGTGACCCGGACCACCGACCAGTCCGCCGCCGCACTGCGCGTGCTCGCCGTGGACGACGAGAAGCCCGCTCTGGATGAGCTGGTCTATTTGCTGCGCGCGCAACCGGGAGTCGGGCAGATCCACAGCGCGAGTGATGCGACCAGTGCGCTGCGGCTGATGCGCGCCCATCCGATCGATGCGGTGTTCCTCGATATCAATATGCCCGGGTTGGACGGGATGGAGTTGGCGGGAATCCTGTCCGAGTTCGCCAATCCACCCGCGGTGGTGTTCGTAACGGCGCACGACGATCGGGCCATCGCGGCGTTCGATCTGGGGGCGGTGGATTACCTGCTGAAGCCGCTGCGGGAGGCGCGGCTCGCCGAGGCGGTACGGCGGATCGCCGGGGCGCACAGTGCCCCGGCACCAGCCGTCACGCAACCGCAGGCCGATCCCAGTGAGGTCATCCCGGTGGAGTTGGGCGGGGTCACGACGTTGGTGCACCGGTCGAGTGTGAGCTGGGTGGAGGCGGATGGCGATTACGCCAGGCTGCATACCAACTCGGGCTCGCATCTGGTGCGGATTCCGCTGTCCGCGTTGGAATCCCGGTGGGAGAACGCGGGATTTCTCCGGGTGCACCGGTCGTATCTGGTGGCGCTGCGGCTGGTGACCGGGCTGCGCGCGGTCGGCACCGGGACAGTGGTTCGGCTGCGCGCCGACGGCACGGCGGCGGCGGTGGAGTTGCCGGTCAGCCGCAGACAGGTGCGTGAGTTGAAACAGCGGCTGGTGCACGGGCCGCGACAGCAGTGGACGGGCCAGTGACCGAGCGTAGCGAGGGCACCGTCGACACAGCACCATCGGTCGCAGCGGAGCCGAGCGGCAGCGAGGCGGAGCTGTGACTGGTCCGCAGCAGCGTCCGGCCCGGCAGCGCGTGGTGCTGGCCGAGCGGCGCGGTGCCCGACGGGTGCGGACCCGGGTCGAGGTGGTCGAGCAGACCGAGATCGGCGAAGCGCTGATCGGCGGGCTGATTCGGGCCCAGCTCGGGCTCGCGCTGCGGGTCGGCTTGGTGATGGTCCTCGTATTGTGTTCGCTGCCTGTGCTTTTCCGGCTCGGCTCGGTGGGATCGTTCGTGCTGTTCGGTATCCGCCTGCCGTGGCTGGTACTCGGTATCGCGGTGTATCCGGCGCTGTACGCGGTCGGGCGGCTCTATATTCGACTGGCCGAACGCAACGAGCAGGACTTCCTCGACCTGGCCGAGGATTGAGATGCGCCGCGATCCGTACGAGCATCGGGTGCAGCATGCCGATGGGGACCGAGGGATGCTGTGAATACCGGAACCGCACCGGTGCTGACAGTGCTCGCGCTACTGTTCGCGGCAATCGCCACCGTGGCGATCGGCGTTTACGGTGTTCGATTGGCGCGCACCACCTCTGACTTCCTGGTCGCCTCGCGCAGCGTCGGACCGCGGTGGAACGCGGCCGCGATCTCCGGTGAATATCTCTCGGCCGCTTCCTTTCTCGGCGTCGCCGGACTGATCGCCAAGTACGGGGCGGACGCGCTCTGGTATCCGGTCGGATTCACGGCCGGATATCTGGGGCTGCTGTTGTTCGTCGCCGCACCGCTGCGCCGCTCGGGCGCGTACACCGTCCCCGACTTCGCCGAATTCCGGCTCGGCTCACTGCGACTGCGCAGGTTGGCGGCGGTCGTGGTGGTGCTGGTGTGCGCGGTGTATCTGATCCCGCAGTTCCAGGGGGCCGGGCTGACGCTGCACATCCTGCTCGATGTGCCGGACTGGGTGGGCGCGGTCGCGGTCGGCGCGATCATCATCGCGAATGTGGCCGGCGGCGGGATGCGTTCGATCACCCTGGTGCAGGCATTCCAGTACTGGCTCAAGTTGACCGCGGTGGCGATTCCGGCTCTGGTGCTGCTCGGGCACTTCCTCGCCGACAACCGCGAACTCGGCGCGCCCGCTCCCCCGGTGGTCGCCGAGCGCACGACGGTCGATGTCAGCACCGACGTGGTGGTGCGGGTCGGTGCGCCACAACAGGTTTCGATCAACGGAACGCTGGACGACGCCACCGTGGACGGACCCGTACTGCTGACGCCGGGGACACACGACCTGGCGGCGGGGACCCAACTGGTGCTAGCTGCGGGCTCGACGGTGCCGGTGGTCGCGGGAGCGCCGACCGACGGCTCGGCGTGGCTGACACCGGGCGGCGGATTCGGCGGCACGCATCCGACCTACCAGGTGTATTCCCTGATCATCGCCACCTTCCTCGGCACGATGGGGTTGCCGCACGTGCTGGTGCGGTTCTACACGAATCCGGATGGCCGGGCCGCGCGCACCACCGCGCTGGCGGTGATCGGTCTGGTCGGGCTGTTCTATCTCTTCCCCATTCTGCTCGGGGTTTTCGCGCGGCTGTACGTACCGCAGCTGCTGATCACCGGGACCTCCGATGCGGCGGTGGTCCTATTGCCGGGTTCGGTGCTGGCGGGACTGCCCGGACAGCTGCTTGCCGCTTTGGTCGCCGCTGGCGCGATCGCGGCATTCCTGTCCACCTCGTCCGGCCTGCTGGTGAGCATCGCGGGCGTGCTCAGTACGGATATGCTGCGCGGCCGGATTCGCGACTTTCGCATCGCCGCGGTGTTCGCCGGTGCTGTCCCCCTTGGTCTTTCGCTCGCCGTGCAATCACTGGATCTGTCCCGCACGGTGGGGCTGGCATTCTCGGTCGCCGCGTCGACACTGTGTCCGCTACTGGCGCTGGGTATCTGGTGGCGCGGATTGACGGCGAAGGGGGCGGCGACCGGACTCATCGCGGGCGGCCTCGCGTCGGGCGCGGCCACCGTGGTGTCGGTGACCGGCGGCATCTCCGATGAGGTCGGCGGCGGTTGGCCCGCCGCGATCCTCGGCTATCCGGCGGCCATCAGCGTCCCGCTGGCATTCGTTTCGATGATCGTGGTCAGCAAGCTGACGCGGGGTCAGAGCGCCCGCACAGTCGGGCGCATCTTCGTCCGGCTGCACGCCCCGGAACGGCTCGGCATGGGCGCTGATCGCGAGAGCGGCCTCGGCCTGCACCGCTGACATTCCCATCCTCGGCGGGTCCGACCACTCGCCGTTCATCGCGGCCAGACGACCGCTCACCGCACAATCGGACGCCTTCGCGGAGTGACCTGCGCCACATCATGAATCACGCACGGTCGCCCGGTTACCGTCTGCCCTAGTAAGCCACGTCACACGCTAGGACCCCCTGATGACCAGTATCGACATCGATGACGTCGCCCCGCGACGTACGCCGAGCGCCGAGGAATTCGCCGCAATGCAATCGAGTCCCGAATTCCAGGAATTGCGAAGCCGCTTGCGCCGCTTCGTCTTTCCGATGACCGCGCTGTTCCTGGTCTGGTACCTGAGCTACGTGCTGCTCGGCGCCTACGCGCACGACTTCATGGCGACCGAGGTGATCGGCACCATCAACCTCGGATTGCTGCTCGGTCTTGCGCAATTCGTCTCCACGTTCGGTATCACCGCGCTCTACGTCCGGTTCGCGAACAAGGAACTGGATCCGCGCGCCGCGTCGATCCGTAACCAGCTCGAGGGAGGCCAGGCGTGAATCAGCAGTACCTTGCCGACGCCGGGGCAGTCGGCAATCCCGCCGCGAATATCGCCATCTTCGGTGTCTTCGTGGCGATCACAATGGTCGTGGTGATCCGCGCCAGCCGCAATAATCGCACCGCCGCCGACTATTTCACCGGCGGACGCGGTTTCTCCGGACCGCAGAACGGCATCGCCATCGCGGGCGACTACCTCTCCGCCGCAAGCTTTCTCGGCATCGCCGGCGCCATCGCGGTGTACGGCTACGACGGGTTCCTGTACTCCATCGGATTCCTGGTCGCCTGGCTGGTCGCCCTGCTGCTGGTCGCCGAAATGCTCAGGAACACCGGCAAATTCACCATGGCGGACGTGCTGAGCTTCCGGTTGCAGGAAGGCCCGGTCCGCACCGCCGCGGCGCTGACCACCCTCGCGGTCTCGCTGTTCTATCTGCTGGCGCAGATGGCGGGCGCGGGCGGCCTGGTCGCGCTGCTGCTCGATATATCCGATAAGACCGGACAGAGCATCGTCATCGCGGTCGTCGGTGTACTGATGATCGTGTACGTGCTGGTCGGCGGCATGAAGGGCACCACATGGGTGCAGATCATCAAGGCCGTCCTGCTGATCACCGGCGCGGCGCTGATGACCGTCATGGTCTTCGCCAAGTTCGGCTTCAACTTCTCCGATATCCTCAGCTCCGCTCAGGACGCGGTCTCCGGCTCGAAGACCAAGGGCGTGGCCGCCCGTGACGTGCTCGCACCCGGTGCGCAGTACGGCGGCAACGCGACCTCCAAACTGAACTTCGTCTCGCTCGGCCTGGCGCTGGTGCTCGGCACCGCGGGTCTGCCGCATGTGCTGATGCGCTTCTACACCGTTCCGACCGCGAAAGAGGCTCGGCGCTCGGTGGTTTGGGCGATCGGCCTGATCGGCGCGTTCTATCTGTTCACCCTGGTGCTCGGCTACGGCGCCGCCGCCATCGTCGGGCCCGACCGCATCCTCGCCTCGGCAGGCGGGCAGAATTCGGCGGCCCCGCTGCTGGCCTTCGAACTCGGCGGGGTGATCCTGCTCGGCATCATCTCCGCGGTCGCGTTCGCCACCATCCTGGCGGTCGTGGCGGGCCTGACCATCACCGCCTCGGCATCGTTCGCGCACGATATCTACGCCAGCGTGCTCAAGAAGGGCAAGGTCGACGAGAACAAGCAGGTCAGAGTCTCTCGGATCACCGCGGTGGTGATCGGCGCGCTGGCCATCGGCCTGGGCATCCTGGCCAATGGACAGAACATCGCGTTCCTGGTGGCGCTGGCCTTCGCCGTCGCCGCGGCGGCGAATCTGCCGACCATTCTGTACTCGCTGTTCTGGAAGCGGTTCAACACCACCGGCGCGCTGTTCAGCATGTACGGCGGACTGATCTCGACGATCGTGCTGATCGTGTTCTCCCCCGCGGTATCCGGGACGAAGACCTCGATGATTCCCGGCTCGGATTTCGACTGGTTCCCGCTGTCGAATCCCGGCATCGTCTCCATCCCACTGGCTTTCGTGCTCGGCGTGGTCGGCACATTCGTCGGCGGCGGCAAGCCCGAGAATCCGGCCAAGCAGGCCGAGATGGAGGTGCGTTCGCTCACCGGCGTCGGCGCGGAGAAGGCGGTCGTGCACTGACCGCCTGAGCCTGCCGCCCTTGTTATTTCGATAGGAGAGATCGACGTTGACCAGTGCAACCACCGACCGTGACACCAACTACCCGCCGGCGGCGGAGTTCGTAGCGACCGCCAATGCCGGTGTGGGACTGTACGATCGCGCCGCGGCCGACCGGCTCGAGTTCTGGGCCGAACAGGCGCGGCGGTTGCACTGGCACCAGCCATGGACCCAGGTCCTGGACTGGAACGACGCGCCCGTCGCGAAATGGTTCGTCGACGGCAAACTCAATGTCGCCTACAACTGCGTGGACCGCCATGTGCTCGACGGGCACGGCGACCAAGTGGCCATCCACTGGGAAGGTGAGCCGGGCGATTCCCGTGACCTCACCTACAGTGAGCTGCTCGCCGAAGTCTCCAGGGCGGCAAACTATCTCACCGAGCTCCGGCTGCGGACCGGCGATCGGGTCGCCATCTATATGCCGATGGTCCCCGAGGCGATCGTCGCCATGCTGGCCTGCGCCCGCCTGGGTCTGACGCATTCGGTGGTGTTCGCCGGTTTCTCCCCGACAGCCCTGCGTCAGCGGGTCGACGATGCCGGGGCGCGGCTGGTGATCACCACCGACGGTCAGTGGCGGCGCGGTACCGCCGCGCCGCTCAAGGCCGCCGTCGACGAGGCGCTGGCCGACGGTACGCACACCGTGGAGCACGTACTCGTGGTGCGACGCACCAATATCGAGGTGCCCTGGACCGAGGGCCGCGACCTGTGGTGGCACGACACCGTCACCGACGCCTCGCCCGATCACCAGGCGCAGGCTTTCGATGCCGAACATCCGCTGTTCATCCTCTACACCTCCGGCACCACCGGAAAACCCAAGGGCATCCTGCACACCACCGGCGGCTACCTGACCCAGGCCGCCTACACCCACCACAACGTCTTCGATCACAAAGCGGGACAAGATGTCTACTGGTGCACCGCCGATATCGGCTGGGTCACCGGGCACACCTACATCGTCTACGGGCCGCTCGCCAACCGCGCCACCCAGGTCGTCTACGAGGGCACACCCAACTCCCCCGATGAGCACCGGCATTTCGACATCATCGAAAAGTACGGCGTCACCATCTATTACACCGCTCCCACCCTGGTGCGGACCTTCATGAAGTGGGGCCGCCAGATTCCGGACGCGCACAATCTGTCCTCGCTGCGGCTACTCGGCTCAGTGGGTGAGCCGATCAATCCGGAAGCATGGCGCTGGTACCGAGAGGTACTGGGCGGCAACCGGACTCCCATCGTGGACACCTGGTGGCAGACCGAAACCGGCGCGATCATGATCTCCCCGCTGCCCGGCGTCACCGCCGCCAAACCGGGCGCGGCCATGACCGCACTGCCCGGCATCTCCGCGAAGATCGTCGACGACGACGGCACCGAACTCGACCCCGGCCACTCCGGGTTGCTGGTACTGGATCAGCCGTGGCCCTCGATGCTGCGCGGCATCTGGGGCGATATGGACCGCTTCCGCGAGACCTACTGGGACCGATTCGCCGACCACGGCTGGTATTTCGCCGGTGACGGGGCCAAGTTCGACGACGACGGCGACCTGTGGGTGCTCGGCCGGGTCGACGATGTCATGAACGTCTCCGGTCACCGAATCTCCACCGCCGAAGTCGAATCCGCGATCGTCGGCCATGCGGCGGTCGCCGAGGCCGCCGTGGTCGGCGCGAATGACGCGACCACCGGCCAGGCCATCGTCGCGTTCGTCATCCTCACCGCCGGTGCGAGTAATACCGGCGCGGACCTCGTCGGCGCGCTGAAAGCCGAAGTGGCACGGGAGATCAGCCCGATCGCCCGGCCGAGGGAGATCCATATCGTCCCGGAACTCCCGAAAACCCGCAGCGGCAAGATCATGCGCCGCCTGCTCCGCGATATCGCAGAGGGTCGCGAACTCGGCGATACGTCGACCCTCGTCGATCCGAAGGTCTTCGAGGCCATCGCCCGCGGATAGGCGACGCTCTCGGGCGGACCCGGCCACCACAATGATGAGGGGGACCGGGTCCGCCCCACACCTCGGGTGCCATTGCCCGAAGGCCACTTTCCCGCGAGCTGGATGCCCGTTCGCACTGACCGACCGGTAAGAAACGACACGTCTCGTGACACGCCGCTGGACCGGCGCCCGCGACTGTCCGATTGAACCGCTCGGTGGGGCTGTCACGTAGACAATGCGAACAGCGGTACCGGCGGCCGGCACGGCCGGCATGTCGGTGGCCGCACCTCGAGGAGATCCTATGAAGCGACTGGGACCGTGGCTCACCCTGGCGGCAGTTGCCGTGCTCGGGCTAGTCCTGTTGGTCATCAATATGTCCAAGGACACCGAACCGTCGACGGCGAATACGAACGCGGTGGTCACGACCACGACGGGGCCGACGACACAGGCGCCACCGACCACACCCCCATCTGTTCCGTTCCCGGGCAAAGCCGACTACGTGGGCACCATCCCACTGGCCGCCGGCCGCGCCATCACCCTCGAGATCACCGTCGCGGGCGATAAGGCCACCGCCTATGCCTGTGACGGCAAAGCGATCGAATCCTGGCTGCAGGGCAGCGCGACGAACGGATCGTTGCAGCTGACCGGCAAGAACGACGCCGAACTGACCGGCGCCTTCAACGGCAAGACCGTGCAGGGCATCCTGCGGATCGGCGGCAAGCAGTGGGACTACACCGCTGCTCCGGTCCAGCCGCCCGCCGGACTCTATGTCTACAGCGACGCAGGCACCCGCCAGAGCTGGATCGTCGACGCGAACGGCGGCGTCACTGGCGTCCAGCGCAATCCAGACGGCTCCACCGCCTCGGCGGTCACCCTCGCGCCCGACGCGACGGCGCTCGTCAACGGCAAGAAGGTAACGGCGAACAAGGTTAGTGGTGGTGACAGTGTCGGCTGATCGAGAAGCACCCACGGTCCGGGTGAATCCGAGCCCGGCTTCGGCGGTGGCCATCATCGTGCCGGTGCTCGTCGGCGCGGCGGCCGCGGTACTGCTAGGCGTGTATGCGAAGCAGCACGATCCCAGGTTCTTCTCCATCAACGTGGCCGGATTCTCCAGCCCGGTCGCGGTGAAGACCTGGCTGGCCACCCTGGCCACCGCACTGGCGCTGTTCCAGTTCATCTCGGCGCTGGCCATGTACGGCAAGCTCAACCCGGTCCTGCGGCGGCTGAGCGGTACCAATACCTCCTGGGTCGCCCCGGTCCATGTGTGGTCGGGCCGGCTGGCCGTGCTCGTGAGCGTTCCGGTCGCCGTGCACTGCCTGTACGCCTTGGGTTTTCAGGACTACGAGAACCGCGTACTGATCCATTCCCTGCTCGGCTGCTTCTTCTACGGAGCCTTCGTCGCCAAGATGCTGCTGCTGACCCGAAAGGGGCTGCCCGGCTGGGTCATTCCGGTCGCGGGCGGGCTGGTGCTGGCCGGACTGACCGGCATCTGGCTCACCTCGGCCCTGTGGTTCTTCCAGCACAACGGCGTCACCTTCTGAACCTTCTGATCGGAGTCCGCAATGACCAACAATGAACTCGCCATCAACCGTCGCACCGTCGTGATCGCGGGCGCGAGCGCGGCGGCCGCCGCGGCCGCACTGACCGCGTGCACCACCTACGGCAAGAGCGATACAGCCCAAGCCGACCCGCCCAAGCCTGCCGCGGGTTCGAGCGGTCCGAATGTCGCCGCCGGCCAACCGAATCCGAACGCCATCGCCTCGACCGGCGAGGTTCCGGTCGGCGGCGGCGTCATCAAGGGCAATGTGGTGGTGACCCAGCCCAGCGCCGGTTCTTTCGTCGGTCTCTCCTCGACCTGCACGCACGCGGGCTGCAAAGTCGCCACCATCGCCGGCGGCACCATCAACTGTGCCTGCCACGGCAGCAAATTCGGCCTCGACGGCTCGGTGGTCAACGGCCCGGCCACGCAACCGCTCGCCGCGAAAGCCATTCGCGTCGACGGTGACTCGATCGTGGCGGGGTGACACACCGCACACCGCTCGCCGCGCGGCACACCAACCGCGCGGCCTACCGCACGAGCAAAGCTCAGGGGCTGCCGAACAATTCGGCCATCCGCCGGTCCATCTCATCCGGCGGCACATCCTCGACGTGGGTGGCCACCGTCCACCGATGGCCCCATGGGTCCTCGAACGCACCACTGCGATCACCGTAGAACTGGGTGGTCATGGGGGTGAGTTCCTTGGCACCCGCGGCGAGGGCCGCGGTGAACGCGGCGTCGGAGTCCTCGACATAGACGTAGAGGTTGACGGGCGTGCCGCCGACCGTCTTCGGGTCCAGGAAGTCCATATCGGGGGCCGGGTCGCCCACCATCACCAGCGAGTTGCCGAACGTGAGCTCGCAGTGCGCGATCTTGCCGTCCGGGCCGGGCATGCGCATCCGCTCCGACGCGCCGAAGATACGCTTGTAGAAGTCGATGGCGGCAGCGGCGCCGTCGATCGCCAACCCCGGTGAGACAACCGGGTAACCCTCGGGGATCGGTTTGACATCGGACATGGGAACCTCCGATCGGGGCGTTTGTCGGACAGCTGCGAGCCTATTCCTCGGGTCCGGCAAAAAGGCCTGATCGGCGCGATTATCTAGGGATTCTCATCGTTCCAGGTGACCTGCGTATTGATCGTCTGCTGCAGCATGCTCGCGCTGCGCGGATCACGGTAGGCCTGATGCCCGCCGACGGTGATGGATCCGGCCACCGGCAGCGGCAGCCCGAGGTCGACGGTGATCGTGCCGGCACCCTGCATGACGTAATCCTTGATGTCGAGGGTGCCCGCGTTATTGGGCAGCGTCCACACCGGCGACTTCGGCTTCTGGGTCACCGCGAGCTCGATGGTCAGCCGATCGCCGTCACGCTTGGTCAGCGTGGCGGTGGTCACCTGATCGAGTGCGACGCCGCCGTCGACTTCCTGTTGGACCGTCCAGACCGCGCCCTCGCCGACGGGCTGGTCCGGAAAAGCGACCGAACGGTAGACCGCTTGATAGAAGGCCTGTTCCAGCGCCGCGCGGGCGGAGTTGGAGGTATCCGGTGACGGGGCCAGGCGCAGTGCGGTGATCGCACCGAGCTCGCTCATATCGAATCCGGCGTGCGAACCGCCCGCGGCCGTGAGCGCCTTGGCCAGCGATGGATCCGGGGTGGAGATGGCGCCGAGGGTGAGCTCGACGCCTTCCTTATCCGCCATGGCCGTCATCGGGATGGTCAGCGCGGGCGTGGAGAAGTCGCTCGGCGGTTGAGCATCGATCTGCTGCTGTATGTGGTGATCGGTGCGCAGCGTCACCTGCTGCACCGTGCCCACCGAGTAGGTCGAACGCAGCAGCGTGCGCGGCTCGTCGCCCGGCGAGACGACCGTGGCGACCGCGGCCGAGATCGGCACGGTCACCTCCTTGCCGAGGCCGAGCGGCTCGGTGCTGTCGGTTTCGACGCGCGAGTCGGCGCCCTCACCGCAGCCGACGCCGAATGCGGACAGACCGACCGCGAGCACCAGCAGCAGCACACCCGGGCGCGCGATCCGGAGCATGTGGGGGGAAGACAACACCGTCACGAGCATCAGAGTACGACCGCTTCCTGAGTGTCAGCTAGGACATGCAGGTGACCGCGTGCGCGGGGCATATCGTTACTCGAGAGATGATGGTCGACGTGAGTGACGACCGGCCGCCCGAGGACAACTCCGCTGATAAGGCGGTGCCGCCCGGCGACGACGCAGAAACACCGACCCCAACCACCGATTCGGGCCGCACCGCCGACCAGCCCGCAGCACCGCTGCGGCTACGCACGTTGCTGATCATCGCCGCGGTGCTGCTCGGCCTGGACCTGCTCACCAAGACCATCGTCGTGGCGCGGCTCACCCCGGGCGATCCGGTGCCGATCATCGGCGATTTCGCCCGGTTGTCGCTGGTGCGCAACCCGGGCGCGGCGTTCTCGATGGCGACCGGCATGACCTGGCTGCTGACGCTGGTGGCCGCGGCCGTGGTGATCGGGGTGATCCGGATCGGGCGCACCCTGCGCTCGCTGTGGTGGGCGATCGGGCTCGGCATGGTGCTCGGCGGCGCGCTCGGCAATCTGGTGGACCGGTTGTTCCGTGCGCCGGGGCCGCTGCAGGGGCATGTGGTGGACTTCGTCGCGATCGGCTGGTGGCCGGTATTCAACGTGGCCGACTCCTCGATCGTGTGCGGCGCGATTCTGCTCGTCGTGCTGACCGTATTCGGTTTCGAGCCCGACGGCACGCGCACCGGGCGCGGCGATTCCGCGGGCTCCGGCGCGGAGCCCGACGACGAACCATCGGACAACGGGGCCAACGGTGCGGCCAGCAGTAAGGGGAATGCGGCATGAGGGAAACGCGGACCATGCCGGTCCCCGACGGGCTCGACGGGATGCGCGTCGATGCGGGGCTGTCGCGGCTGCTCGGTCTGTCCCGCACCGCCGTGGCCACGCTGGCCGAGGAGGGTTCGGTACAGCTCGACGGCATCGCCGCGGGCAAATCGGATCGGCTGGTGGCCGGTGCCTGGCTGGAGGTCGAATTCCCGGAGCCCAAGCGGGAACTCACCATCGAGGCCGCGCCGGTGGAGGGCATGAAGATCCTCTACGCCGATGACGACATCGTCGCGGTGGACAAACCGGTCGGCGTCGCGGCGCATACCGGCGTCGGCTGGACCGGCCCGACCGTGATCGGCGGACTCGCCGCGGCGGGCTATCGCATCTCGACCTCGGGCGCGCACGAACGGCAGGGCATCGTGCACCGGCTCGATGTCGGCACCTCCGGTGTGATGGTGGTCGCGCAGTCCGAGCATGCGTACACAGTTCTCAAGCGGGCCTTCAAGCAGCGCACCATCGATAAGCGGTATCACGCACTGGTGCAGGGACATCCGGACCCGAGCAGCGGCACCATCGATGCGCCGATCGGCCGGGCTCGCGGTGATGCCTGGAAGTTCGCGGTGACGGCCGACGGGCGACCGAGCATCACGCATTACGACACGGTCGAGGCGTTCCAGGCGGCGAGCCTGCTCGATATCCATTTGGAGACCGGCCGCACGCACCAGATCCGGGTGCATTTCTCCGCGATCCGGCACCCATGCTGCGGTGACCTCACCTATGGCGCGGATCCGCGGCTGGCCGAGCGCCTGGGGTTGGAACGACAATGGCTGCACGCGCGTTCGCTGGGGTTCAATCATCCGGCCGACGGCCGGTATCTGGAGATCACCAGCGAGTATCCGGACGATCTGAAGAACGCGCTCGACGTGCTGCGTAATGCTTGAGACCGAGCCGAGAGCCGGCGAGCCCGGCCCGCGGCGACCGAGCCCTGCGGAGCCACACTCCAGCGAAAGACATCCGATCTTCTTGCGCCGCATCGTGATTGCCGTGGCGGTCGTCGGGTTCGCTGTGCTCATCCTCGTGATCGGCACGGTCAATCCACCACTCCGGTCCGGGATCTCCACCGACCGGCTCGGACCTGAGCGGGGCGAGCCGGTCGCGGATTATCTTGCACAGGCGCATGATTCGCTGTCCGGCTCGGATACCGACGAGCACTGGGCCCTGGTCTCCTTCACCGAACCCCTTACCTCCGACCAGATTCCGGCCCACAGCGGTGGCCTGCGCATCGCCGATGCCATCCACCACGTGTCGATCCCCCGCGTCCACACCCCGATCGTCACCATCCAACTACCCGCGGGCGATGCGGTGGCCATCGCCTCGGCCGACAGCGCCGCCTGGCAACTGCTGGCCCAACACCCCGCCGACGAGCGCACCGACCGCGTCACCGCGGTCTCGGTCGCCCGCCTGCGCGCCGGTTGCGCCTGCACCGTCGGCCTCGTGGTCCGCGGACAACTGCCCCAACTGCGAAACCTGGCCACCCAGAACGGAATCCGCGCCGTCCAAGCCCTCCCCGCCGACGCGGTCGCGACCAGCTTCGCCATCGTCCCCTTACTCCCGGAGTACCAGGACCTCGCGCTCCCCGGCCCGGACGACGGTCCGGTCCCGGACCGGTAACTCCGGCGACCGTCACAGAGTCCTCGTGTGAACCGCGGGGCTGGTTAATCCGGCAGCGTCACAACACCATCCAGGTACCGGCGGCAACGGCCGATGAGCAGCACGCGATCGCCTGCGAGTTCGCAACGCAGGCTACCGCCGCGTCGAGACAGCTGACGGGCGCTGAGTTCGGCGCGGCCGAGTTCACGGCTCCACAGCGGAACCAGTTGGGCGTGCGCCGATCCCGTGACCGGATCCTCGACGACACCGAGATCGGGGCCGAAGACGCGGCAGACGAAGTCGACGGTATCGCCGGGTGCGGTGATCACGGCGTCGAACGCGAGCGGTGGGAAAGCCGCGAAATTCGGCCGTGCCTCGCGCACCTCCCGCTCGGAGCCCAAGACGATTACCTCATCGAATCCGGTGTATGTGCGCACCGGGCGCACGCCTAGCGCGTCCACCAGCGCCGGATCGGGAGTGATCTCCTTGGATTCGAGCGCGGGCAGATCGAGGACGTATTCGTCGTCATCGGTCCGGTCGACGTGCAACCAGCCGCTACGAGTGAAGAAACTCACCCGGTCCGCACCGGGGTGGATGTCCTCGAGGATCTGCACGGCCGCGGCCATGGTGGCATGGCCGCACATGTCCACCTCCATCGTCGGGGTGAACCAGCGCAACTGGAAGGCGGGCCACTCCCCCGGTGGCCCACCCGCTTCGTCGGGTAATTGCGAGGTGTAGAAGGCGGTCTCGGCGAGGTTGTTCTCCTCGGCCAGATGTTGCAACAGCTCGTCGGGCAGCCACGTGGGCAGCGGCATGACCGCGGCCGGGTTGCCCGAGAACGGTGCGTCGGCGAACGCGTCGATCTGGTGCAGCAGTACCTCCATAGTCGAGAAGGTACTCCAACCCTGAATGATCGCCTCGCACAAGGTATCTCGTGGCGCGGCGGGTCAGGTGTCCAGTTTTTCAGGCGGCCCCGCCGGGCGCGGTCGGCAGCAACGTGCGCTGCTCGCCCTGGACCGCGGCGGCGATCCACCAGGCGGCCTCGACGAGCACGATGCCGACGGCGCCGCAGATGAACGCCGCGGTGGTGAGCCCGATATTCGAGGGGTCGAGTTTGAAGAAGTGCCGAGTGAACGGAATCGTGAACAACAACACATAGGCGGCGATCGAGGCGCCGATGAGCACCACCTTCCACCACACATACGGCCTGGCGACGATGGCGAGCACCCAGACCGCGATCATGATGAGCGTGATCAGCGCGGTGGTACCGGCCTGCTCCTTCTGCTGTGCGGTGGCATCCGGTCCGGCGTAGGCGATCAGGTAGGCGACGAAGGTCGCGATGCCGATCACCACGCCCGACGGAATGGCCAAACGCATGACGCGCGGGACGAATCCGGACCGGGCGCGTTCGTTGTTCGGGGCCAGCGACAGGATGAACGCCGGGATGCCGATGGTGAACCAGGCCGCGATCGTGACATGCCTCGGCAGGAACGGATAGCCGATCGGATCGTAATCGAAGATCTGCGATCCGACGCCGGCGAGGCCGACCAGGAACGCGAGCAGCACCGAGTAAACGGTCTTGGTGAGGAACAGATTCGAGACCCGCTCGATATTGCCGATCACCCGGCGGCCCTCACCGACCACATACGGCAGTGTGGCGAACTTGTTGTCCAGCAACACGATCTGCGCGACCGCGCGGGTGGCCGGGCTACCCGAGCCCATCGCCACACCGATATCGGAATCCTTCAGCGCCAGTACGTCGTTCACGCCGTCACCGGTCATGGCGACGGTGTGGCCGCGAGATTGCAAGGCGGCCACCATGGCTCGCTTCTGATCCGGACGCACCCGGCCGAAGGTGGTCTCGCGCTCCAGCACATCAGCAAGAGCGTCGCGGTCCTCGGGCAATTCGCGCGCGTCGAGGGCATGGTCGCCGCCGCGCAGATCGAGCGAGGAGGCCACCGCGCCGACCGAGACGGCATTGTCGCCGGAGATCACCTTGATCGAAACATGCTGGCTGGCAAAGTAATCGAGGGTCTCGCGGGCGTCGGGGCGCACCTTCTGCTCGAGTACGACCAGGGCGGCGGGCCGGACTTCGCCCGGTGCGTCGGCGGCGTCGACGGGACGGTCACTGCGCGCGAGCAGCAGGATGCGCAGCCCCGATGAGCCGAGTTCCTCTGCGACGCGGGCATCTTCGGAGGCCGGGTCGAGCAGCACGTCGGGCGCGCCGAGCAACCAGTCACCGTGCTCGCCGTAGGAGAAGCCGCTCCACTTCTTCGCCGAGGAGAACGGCGCGACCGCGGTGTAGGTCCAATCGGGCTTATCGGTGAGCTCCTCGGCGATCGCCTGCACGCTCGCGTTCGGCCGCGGATCGTCGGCGGCCATGGCGGCCAACGCCTGTCGCAGCTGCGCGTCGTCGAAGTCGCCGAGCACCTTGATATCGGACAGGCGCATACCGTTCTCGGTGAGCGTGCCGGTCTTGTCCGCGCACACCACATCGACGCGGGCCAGCCCCTCGATGGCGGGCAGCTCCTGCACCAGACATTTGCGCTGCCCCAAGCGCACCACGCCGACCGCGAACGCGACCGAGGTCATCAGCACCAGCCCTTCGGGCACCATCGGCACGAGCGCCGCGACCATGCCGGAGACCGCGGGCCGCCAGGACTCCTTGCTGGAGAACAACTGGTTGTAGATGCTCAGCAGACCGGCCGGGATCAGCAGATAGGTGATGACCTTGAGGATGGTGTCGATACCGCTGCGCAGCTCGGACTTGACCAGAGTGAACTTGCTCGCCTCCTCGGCCAGCTTGGCCGCGTAGGCGTCCTTGCCGACCTTGGTCGCGCGATAGGCGCCGGAGCCGGAGACGACGTAGCTGCCCGACATCACGGGCGCGCCGATCGGCTTGTCCACCGGATCGGCCTCACCGGTGAGCAGCGATTCGTCGATCTCGAGCAGCGCGGATTCCTCGACGGTGCCGTCGACGACGATCTGGTCGCCCGGACCGAGCTCGATCAGATCATCGAGCACGACCTCCCTCGGCATGACCTCCTGTGCCCGACCGTCCCGGCGCACAGTCGGCTTGGCCTGGCTGACGATGGCCAACTGGTCCAGCGTGCGCTTGGCGCGCACCTCCTGGATAATGCCGACCGCGCTATTGGCGACGATCAGCAGACCGAACATGCCATCGATGATCGAGCCGGTCGTCAGCACCAGGATGAACAGCACGCCGAGGATGGCATTGATCCTGGTGAAGACATTGGCGCGGACGATCTCGCGCACGGATCGGCTCGCCCGGTCCGGCACGTCGTTGGTGAGCCCGTCGCGGCGACGTTGCTCGACCTCCGCCGCGGTCAGCCCGGTGACGGCCGTCTTGGACACGGTTATCGACATGACCGCAAGGCTACCGAGAACTACCGTCGGCAAGGTGCAGCGAAGCAGGACGGTCCCCGGTGTTGTGTTCGGTACAGGCGCATTTCTGATCTGGGGGCTGTTCCCGGCGTATTTCGGGTTGCTGGCGTTCGCCAATCCGGCCGAGGTGGTCGCGCAGCGGATTCTGTGGACGCTGGTGCTGGTGCTCGTCGTACTCGCGGTGACCGGGCAGTTGGGCGGCCTGCGTGGAATCGGCGGCCGGACCTGGCGGATGGCCGCGGTGGCGATCGCGGCGCTATCGATCAACTGGGGCGTGTACGTGTACGGCGTGACGTCCGGACATGTCGTGGAGTGCGCGCTCGGATACTTCATCAACCCGCTGGTGACGGTCGCCTTCGGCGTGCTGATCTTCCGAGAGCGGCTGGCACGGGCGCAGTGGGCGGCGCTCGGGCTCGGTGCGGTCGCGGTCGCGGTGCTGACCGTGGACTACGGCAGACCACCGCTGATCGCGTTGACGCTGGCGTGTTCGTTCGCTACTTACGGGCTGGTCAAGAAGGTGATCCAACTGGACGCGCTACCCGGCATCGCCGCCGAGGGCTTGGTCGCCGCACCGTTCGCGCTGACCTTCGTGATCGTGTTCGCGGCCACCGGCCACAGTGAATTCGCCAGTGGTATCGAGCATTTCGGATTGATGATCTCGACCGGCCCGGTCACCCTCCTGCCGCTGCTGCTGTTCGCCGTTGCCGCACAACGAGTCCCGCTCTCGACCATGGGCCTCCTGCAATACCTCACCCCGGCCCTCCAAATGGCCTGGGGCGTAGCCGTGGCACACGAACCCATGCCCGCCTCCCGCTGGGCCGGCTTCGCCCTCATCTGGGCCGCCCTGGCCATCTTCACCGCCGACGCACTCATACGCGCACGCCGCCTGCGCCGCACGCCAACGCACACACCTTCTTGACGCTGATGCGCACGGCCCAGGGCCACACGTTCATAGTCGGCGTCGAGCGTCAGTAGGACGTGTTGATATGGCCCGGGGTCCATAAGCCCGAGTGGTCTTGTCGAGTGATGGTGGGGGCGGCGGGCGCGGCCGTGGCGTCGATCCGGGTGAGTTGCTGGAGCTCACCCCAGTCTCGACGCCAGTCCTGATCGAGATAGGTGGCGAGCGTACGCGGGCGCAGCAGCATATTGGACCAGCCGAGCGGGCCGCCACCGTCGCGGCTCTGCCACAGGCTGGTGATCTCGGCCCCGGGCCGATCCGGGAGGATGCGGTAGGCCGGGATCTCCGCGATGTTGTCGCGGTGGTCGTAGGGGCGCTGTTTCGGGAACTGCAGGCCGACCATCCAGTCGGTGAGCACCGGAACCCGGGAACCGACGACCGCATCGAGTGTCTGGGTCCGCGGCACCCGCGGCGGTGTCAGCGCCAGCCACTGCTTCGGATTTCGGTCACGATCGACAGCGACGATGCGGATGACATCTGCCCCACTGGGGATTTCGGTGAACGGCACGCGCAGATTCCGCCAGGACGGGGCCGGCCCGATATCGATCGGCGTGACGCGCCCCATCGGCTGCGCGGTTGTCGCGGAATCGCTTGCTCCGTACTCGATTTCGAGGGTTTGACCGGGCGTGACGATTCCGTCGGCGTCGACCGACCGGATCCGGCCCGCCGCGGTGAGCGCGATAATGCCGGTGCGGTCGGCGTTTTCGGGCAGTCGGTACCAACCGGTGGTCAGATCCGCCGGACCAGCGTCACCGGAGCCATAGCTGCCGAGCACCGGCGTGGTCGCCGGGTTCAACCCGAAAGGCAATGCGTCGGTGGCGGTTCCAGCAGTGTTCTCCGAGGACGACTTACTGCTCAGCGCGTCGGCGATACTGCCGGTCGGACTCGAACTGTCATCGGGCCGCAGGTCACCGGCCACACCGGCGCCGGTGAATCCGGTTCCGACGCCCGACAATGTCGAAACCGCATCGCCGGTCAGCGGTGCCAGCATGCCGGCGTTCGGATCGGTCTCGACCAGCACATGACCGGCCAGGCCGGCGGTCTTTCCGGTCAACGCTTCGATATTCGAGCGCGCCAGCGAGAATGCCGGGCCCTGGGACACCGCCGCCTTGGCGAAGGAGCCGACATCCCAGACGACCAGCAACGCCAGCGCGATGGTCAGCGGCGGCAGCACCGACACCCGCCAGGCGAATCGTGAAACCCGGTGCGGGGTACCGGGTTCCGGTGAATGCACGTGCCACCAGGCGGCCACGGCGAGCAAAACGACCGTCGCCGAGAGGAACAGCTTGTTGAGTTCGAATCCCGCGACCACCGGTGTCTTGTCCCACCACGGAATGCCGTAAGACGAGACGTACCACCACTTGTTGGGCCCGGAGAAGACCAGCGCCAGCAGGAACGCGACCATCGCAGCGAACACGGCGCGGTAGCGCGGCGCGCGCAACACCCGCGGTGCGACGGCCATGGCGGTCACCATCGCCACGGCACCGGCCACACCGGCATAGACACCGAAGTGGTGGGTCCACTTGGTCGGGGTGGTCATGATCAGCAGCAGCGCGCCGACGGTGACACCGAGGATGCGCCGGGTCGGACCCGCCGCGGTCAGCGGAATCCGACCACCCTTGCGCAGCAGCACCAGTACGCAAACGACGATTCCGGCGAGCATCGCGAGCACGCCGATCCGGCGGCCGACGGAGCCGTCTGTCTCACCTTGGAACAGGTACTGGTAGCGCAGATAGTCGTTGAACCACTCGACATCCGGGCCGACGATGTGGTGGATGCGCTTCATCTCGAACATCGCCGTCAGCGGCTGATCGGCGAACATGATCGACAGCGCCACGGTGCCCGCCGCGAGCAGCGGGGCGAGCAGCATCGCATAGCCGACGATCCGCTCGCGTACCGAGCCCTGAGTACCGATGCGGGCCATGATGATTCGCGCCACCGGCCGCAATCCCGCCAGCAGCGCCGCGATACAGATCACACCCGACGGCCCGGCCGTGCAGGCGAAGGCCGCGACCAGGATCGCGAACCCGGCGGGCAACAGCCGCCGCGTCGCGATGGCACGTTCCACCAGACACCAGGTGAGCAGCAGTCCCAGCGCCACCGGCGGTTCCGGCCGCAGTCCATTGTCATAGGCCAACCAGATGGTCAAGAAGCCCAGCGCACCGGTCCACATCGCCACCCCGTTGTGCCGCACCGCGACACCGAGCCGGGGCGCCACCTCGCGGCTGAGCAGCAGCCACATCAGCACTCCACACAACAGGGCGGGCAGCCGCACCCACGGGCTGGCGGTGCTGATCTCGGTCATGATCCGGATCAGGTCGTAATACGGTGTGCCGACCGGATTTTCGGGCACGCCGAAGTAGGCGAAGTAGTTCGCCATATAGCCCGCGACGCCCGACGCGCGCGCCATCCCGAACTGATAACCGTCATCCGAAGTCGTCGACCCGATGAAGTACCAGACCAGCATCGTGCCGAGCACCGCCCCGTCGAGCAGCGAGAACGTCCACCAGCGCTGCGGCAGGAACCGGCGCACCCGCCGACCGTCCTGCCGATCGAGCCGATACAACGCGACCAGCGCGACAATCGTGCAGAGCACGGCCAGCCAGATCGCCGCACGCTTGATCGGGGTCGGCGTCGAGGAGAACCTGGTGTCGAGTTCGGCGGTGACCTTCGCCCCATCGGCCGCGGCCAGATCACTGAAGATCCCGACCATCTGCGGCCGGTAATCGCCGTTGAGCAGCACCGGAAATCCGGGCGCCTCGAATCCGACAAGAGTGGCGGTGGCCTTGGTGTTATCGGCATGCACGGTGAGCTCGCACCCCGGAACCAGTTCGGCCACCGGCACACTGAGCAACGCCTGATTGCGCAGCACCACATCGAGCCGGGCCGCCGCATCCGCCCCCGGCGCGGTAACCCGGGCGACGAACCCGTACCGCTCGAGATCGGGCGCGCCGGTCGGCCCGGTGGCGGCGAGCGTGCCGCCCTTGGCGCTGAGCTGGTTGATCGCCGTGCAAGGCAGAGTGGCGTCGAAAGTCAGTGGCGCATAGGAGATCAGCGGAGCTTCGATGCTGCGCGCGGAACCGGCCTGCGGCCAACTCAGCGTCGCGGCGTCCACGCGCACCGGCAACAGTGGCACCGCCACCGCGAACACCATGCCCAACAGGCCCGCGATCAACGCGATCGGCCCGGCCCATCCCCCACGTCTCTTCGGTTGTGCCGTCCCGGGTTCGGGTTCCTCGACGGACGGCTGCCCCGCCCACACCATCGTGTCAGCCACGGGGCTCGATCCTAACGGTAACTATTCCAAACGAAAGTTCTTGCCGGTGTACGGCTTTGATTCTCGCCGAAGCCCACAGCTGTCGCGGCCGACCCATGGTCGACCGCGACAGCCGTTCTTTCGAACGACGCTCCAGCCGTCGCCCGGGCGGGAAATCAGCTGCAGGCCACCGACTGCTGACCGAGGTTGGTCAGCATGGTGCAGGCCCAGGCCTTCTGGATCTTCCACTTGCCATCCTCGGCGACGAACGGCACGTCGACGATGTTCTCCTGGCCGTTGAGCACGACCTTGGCCTTGGCGTTGAGGCTGTCGCCGAAGGTGGTCACGTCGGTGACCTCGACACTGATGTTGGCGCTCTTGGCCGCCTCGGCGAGACGGTTCGGCAGCTCCGGGTCGGCCTGCGCGCCCTGCACACCGTCCAGCTTCTCCGAGTTCGGCACCGACGGGTCGAGCGCCCGCTGCAGCTGGGCGTTCAGTTCGGCCGGAGTCGGGGTCGGCGGCAGATTGGTGTTCGCGCTCGCACTGGCCGAAGCCTTGGCGCTGGTGCTCGTCTTCGCGGCCGGTTTGCTGTCTTTGTCATCGCTGCAAGCGGTCATGCCGAGTGCGGCGACGACGGCCAAACCTGCGATGGCGATGCGTCCAGTCTTACGAAGCTTCAACTGCTCGTCCTTTACGTTCGAGTAGGTACATGTCGTAGTTCCAACCACGGCAGCCGTCACCCGAACCGGCGACGCTGCACGAATGACACAGGCTACCTGTCAGCGGAGACTGCCGAGCGGATCCGCCCGGGACAGACAGATGTCGTCGGCGGCAAACGTACGCGCCGGACCGGGCCCTGTCGAGCTGGTCTCGAACCGTACGGTAACAACGCCGAGTCCGGCGCCCTGCACCCACCCGTGTCCGTATTCCGGATGCTCGACGTCCATCCCTGGATACCACAGCGTCGCCCGCGATGTCGGCGTGTTGCTCTGAGCTGCACCGCCACTCGTCTGCGCGGTCTGTTCCCGCACCGCATCGCCGACTGCCGTCGCGCCGATGCCCGACTGGTCCGGCTGCCCGTCCTCGGCATCGGACGGCCCCGGCTGAATACGCGCGCTCCAAGCATCGGATTGCACGGCGTCGGCCTCCCACGTGCCCGCGTAGGATAGGTCCTCGACCGGCGCCTGATCCAATTCCGGGAACAGCGATTCCTGCCGGACGGTCGACAGGCCGCCGTAGCCCACCCCGACCAGCCGAATCGGCCCGAGTTCGGTCGGATCGATGGCCGAGCGCTGCGCCGCGGTGGTCAGGGTCGCCAGCTCGGTGGTCGCGTACGGCAGCGTGAACGACCTGGTCACGATGCTCATATCGGACTTCTTCAGCTTCAGCACCACGGTGCGCGCGGCCCGCCCGTCCTTTTCCAGGCGACGGTGCGCGGCCGCCGCCATCGTCTCGATCGCCGGGCGCAGCTGCGCCATCGTGACGATATCGGTCTCGTAGGTGTTCTCGGCGCTGATCTGTTTGGCCTCGGCGCGCTCGGTGACCGGGCGGTCGTCGATGCCGCGGGCCAGCCGGTGCAGTGCCGCGCCGACGCTGCCGCCGAGGATAGAGACGGCTTCGGATTCGGGCAGTGCGGCGAACGCGCCGACGGTCTCGATGCCGAGTTGGCGCAACCGGCTCTCGGCCACCGGACCGATCCCCCACAGCTTGCGCACCGGCAGCCCCGCCAGCAGCTGCTGCTGCTCGTCCGGCGAAACCACCCGCACCCCATCGGGTTTGGCCATTCCGGAGGCGATCTTGGCGAGCTGTTTGCCGGTACCGGCGCCGACCGAGGCGACCAGCCCGGTGCGCTCGCGCACCAGCGCGCGCAGCTCCTCACAGAATTCGCGCACCTGCTCGGCCGTGGACCCGGCCAATTCGGCGGGTTCGCCGAAGGCCTCGTCGAACGACAGCGTCTCCAGCACCGGGATGCGGCCGCGCAGCGCCTCGAAGACCTGCGCGCTCACCACGCCGTAGACCGCGCCGCGCGGCGGCACCACCACCGCGCTCACCCCGATCAGTCGCCGCGCCTGATGCATCGGCATCGCCGAACGCGCCCCGAACACTCGCGCCTCGTAACTCGCGCCCGCCACGACACCGCGCCCACCGGTGCCACCGACGAGTACCGGACGGCCACGCAGCGTCGGCCGGGTCAGTTGCTCGACCGAAGCGAAGAAGGCATCCATATCGATATGCAGCACCCACCGCCTGGCCGTACGGCCGCTGCCGGGCCCGGCGCGCTCCGGGGCGGCGACGGTGTTGTCGGTGCTCACGTCCGGAAATGTACGCCGCCCCACCGACAGCTCCCGCTGTGTGGTGACTGTGAGATTGCTGCCGATCCTGTGCGAGCGTCAGCAACCGAATCCGCCCGCCGCAATGCCCCACCGACCGCCCGTGACCTGCCCGAATCCCGTTCGCCCCGAACCGCGACATGGTTTCGGAAAAGCCCGAGGATCGCACTTTCGGACCGCCTCGGTATGTGATGATCGGTTCATGAAGATCCGCAAGGCCGTCATCCCGGCCGCCGGAATCGGCTCCCGACTCCTCCCGCTGACCAAGGCGATCCCCAAGGAGATGCTGCCGGTCGGCGACAAGCCGGTCATCGAGCACACCGTCCGCGAGCTGGTCGCATCCGGCATCACCGATATCACCATCGTGGTCAGCAGCGGAAAGTCCTTGATCCAGGACCATTTCCGCCCCAACCCGGCGCTGGTGGCCCAACTACGCGCGGACGGGAAGGCCGCTTACGCCGACGCGGTGGAAGAGGTCGGCGATCTGTCCCGGCTCGGTCACATCACCTACCTGGATCAGCACGGCCCCTACGGCAACGGCACCCCGGTGCTCAACGCCGCCCGTAATCTCGGCGACGAACCCATGCTGGTGCTGTGGCCCGATGACGTCTTCGTCGCCGAGGTGCCGCGCGCGCAACAGCTGATCGACGCCTTCGAGGCGACCGGCGCGCCGGTGCTCGCGCTGATGCCGATGGACCCGTCCGAATCCCAGCGCTACGGCGTGCCGGTCGTCGCCGACGACCGCGGCGACGGTCTGCTGCGCATCACCGGTCTGATGGAGAAGCCAAAGCCCGAGGACGCGCCGTCGAACTTCGCCGCGGTCGGCGGCTACGTTGTCACCCCCGGCATCATCTCCGAACTGCGCAGACAGACCGAGCGCTGGTACGAACACCGCACCGGCGAGGTGTATCTCACCGATGCGATCAACGTGCACGCCGCCGACAACCCGGTCTTCGGCCAGGTCATCCAGGGTCGCTGGTATGACACCGGTAATCCGGCCGACTACCTGGTCGCCCAATTCGCCTCGGCCCTGGCCCATCCGCAGTACGGACCGTTGCTGCGCCAGCTCGTCGACTGATCAGGGCGGCAACGATCAGGGCAGCGCGACGATGGCGACTTTGTCGTCGGCTATCGCGGGCACGAGCAGGTTCTTTCCGGCCCCGTCGAGGGTGAAATCGGCTGGGCCGTGCAGTTCGCCGGGCAGCTTTACGGTCGTGACCTCCGTCCCATCGGTGTGATAGATCTTGATCACGCCGGGCGCCGGATTGTCCGAGGCGACCCAATCCGACACCGCGAGATCACCATTGGGCAGCAGCGCGATGCCGTCGAGGATGCCGTGCACCGTGCCGACCTTGCCGACGGCGGCCGGGGCTTGCTCGACACCGAGCTTGTACAGATTGCCGCCCTCGAAGTACGCGCCGAGCGCGGCGACGTAAGCGGTCTTGCTCGACTTGTCGAGCACAATGCCGTTGGCGCCCGGGATCGCGGTGGTCAAGGTGCCGTACTTCTTGGTCTCGAGATCGAGCTTGTACACCGAACCGCGGACCGTATCGGTGACCAGCAGCGTCTTATCGTCCAGCACCGCAATGTCATCGAGCAGCGACGCGGCGTCACCGCCCAGCGGTGCCTCGAAGACCTGTCCCAGGGTGTCCACGTCATAGCCGACCACCCGATCGATATCGGCGACGAACACCTTGTTGTCCGCGAACGCCATCCCCTTGGGCGCGTTCAGCGGCGGATCCCCCGCGCGCGGAATCGCCTTGCGCTCGATCACCTTTCCGTTCGCGTCCAGCCGCGTCAGGAACCCGTCCCCGTCCTTGGTCATCGGCTCCTGCGTCGCACCGATATTCGAGACGAACCACTTGTCCCCGGCGACCAGCACGCTCTCCGGCTTCGAAAAGCCGTCCAACACACTGGGCGCCGCGGCCGCGGCCGCCTTCTTGTCACCGCCGCAACCGGTTACCGCCGCGACTAGTAGTAGCGCCCCGGCGACCCCACCAGCCGCCCGCACTACCGATCCCCGTCGCACATCGAGTACTGCCATCTAGATCCCCATCGTTGCGTCTTGCGCGCAGCCGCGCTGGTCGCAGGGAAACCTAGCCGATCCACGTGCGGCGTGCGCCCCGAGATCAGAAGCGACGGATGGTGAAGATGTCGAACTCGTCCAGCGGATGCAGGCCGACGGGTACGCCCCAGTCGTGGGCGTCGAGGATCTGGCCGGAGCCCGCGTAGATGCCGACGTGCGAAGCGTCGTCGTTGAGGATGACGACATCGCCGAGCGAGAGTGCCCAGAACGGCACCGTGGCACCGACCCTGGCCTGCTGCCAGGTGGTGCGCGGGAGATTCACGCCGACCTGGCGGAACGCCCATTGGACCAGGCCCGAGCAATCCCAGGTGAAAGGTCCGGTGCCACCCCACTCGTAGGGTTTGCCGATCTGCGTGTACGCGGCGGTCAACGCGCCGAGTCCAGCGACACTCGGCAGCGGCAGTGCCGCGGACCCGCTGGAACTGCCGGAGGCGGATCCCGAGCCGCCCGAACCGGAGGCAGATCCGGAGCCGCCCGAACCGGAGGCGGATCCCGAGTCGCCCGAACCGGAGGCGCTGCCGCTGTCACCGCTGGCCGGTCCGGCCAGTGCGAGCGTCAAGACGGTGGATACCAGAAGCCCGAAGGCTATCCGGCGCAATGGTTTTCTGGTCATGTGCTCGTCCCTTCCGTCGACCCGGCTACCGCGCGGTACCGGCCTCGCCGTCGGGGAGGGAACCGCACTTCACAGCACCTGCGGCCGTAGCGATTGCGTGGCAGATCGCTCAATAGATCTGCGTGTATCCGCCTTGGGCGCAAGGTATTTCAGGTAGAGCAGTTCAAGTACGAACATTCACTGCCACCACAGGAGTGCCTCTCCGCACCAGCAGCAACATCCCCGATTGTGCCGGGCATTGTGCGAGCACGACAAGGAATCAGCTATTTACCAGCATGTGATCTATGTCACATGCTGATCGGCGGTCGTGCGACATGAGTCGGGGCGGGACCGAGTGGTCCCGCCCCGACTGCCGGTCGAAAGACCGAGCTCTAGCGCTCGCCGGATCAGACCTTGGCGATGGAAACCCGCACGCCTCCGACGATATCGGCGGCATCCGCGCCCGGATCACCGAAACTCAGCGCGGTGGCCAGGATTTCGCCCGCGATCAAGTCGCGATGGGTCTGCGCCCACGTCGCCTTGTCCTGCGGCACCTCCAGCACCACGGTGATGCGGTCGGACACATCCAGCCCCAAGGACTTTCGCGTCTCCTGCAGATCGCGGATGACATCGCGCGCCCAGCCCTCGGCCTCGAGTTCCTCGGTCACCGCCGAATCGAGCACGACCAGGCCCGCATTCCCGGGCAGGGCCGCGGTGGATTCCGGTTCGGCCGCGACCAGACGCTGGGTGTACTCCTCCGGCAGCAGTTCGATACCCGCCGCGGTGACCACGCCCTCGGCGTTCTCGGACCATTCGCCCGCTTTCACCGCCTTGATCACCGTCTGCACGTCCTTGCCCAGGCGCGGGCCGGCGGCGCGGGCGTTCACGACCAACTCGAAACGGCCGTGCACGGCGACATCGGTGGTCAGATCGACCTTCTTGACGTTCACCTCATCGGCGATGATGTCGGCGAAGGGCCGCATCCGCTCGGCGTCGGGCGCGGCGATGGTGACCTCGGCCAGCGGCAGCCGCACCCGCAAGTTCTGCGCCTTGCGCAGGCTCAGCACCGTCGAGCAGACCACCCGGACCTCGTCCATGGCGGCCACCAGGTCCGGATCGGACGGAAGGAAACCCGCTGTCCTTTCTGGTCGCTCCGCAGGCTCCGCTCCCGCCGGCCAATCAGCCAGGTGCACCGACCGCTCCCCGGTCAGCCCGCGCCAGATCACCTCGGAGATCAGCGGCAGCAGCGGCGCGGCCAGCCGGGTGACGACCTCGAGCACGGTATGCAGCGTGTCGACCGCGTCACGATCCTCCTCCCAGAACCGCGAACGCGACCGGCGCACATACCAATTGGTGAGCGCGTCGGCGAACGAGCGCAGCTCCTCACAGGCGCCGGCGATGTCGTAGATCTCGAGCGCCTCGGTCATCGCATCCCGGGTCTCGGCAAGCTTGGCCAGGATGTAGCGATCCAGCACATGCGGCGAATCCGTACGCCACACACCGGGCTTCGAGGCGTAGAGCTGCAGGAAGGTCCAGGCGTTCCACAGCGGGCGCAGCGCGTGGCTGACACCTTCGCGGATGCCGCGCTCGGTGACGATGAGGTTGCCGCCGCGCAGGATCGGCGAACTCATCAGGAACCAGCGCATCGCATCGGAGCCGTCCCGGTTGAACACCTCGTTCACATCGGGGTAGTTGCCCTTGGACTTGCTCATCTTCAGTCCGTCGTCACCGAGCACGATGCCGTGCGCGGCAACGGTTTTGAAGGCCGGGCTGTCGAAGAGCGCGGTGGCGAGCACGTGCAGGGTGTAGAACCAGCCGCGGGTCTGCCCGTTGTACTCGACGATGAAATCGCCCGGGAAGTGACTGTCGAACCACTCCTTGTTCTCGAACGGGTAGTGCACCTGGGCATAAGGCATCGAGCCGGACTCGAACCAGCAGTCCAGCACCTCGGGCACCCGGCGCATGGTCGACCGACCCGTCGGATCGTCGGGGTTGGGCCTGGTGAGTTCGTCGATCATCGGCCGGTGCAGATCGGTCGGACGCACGCCGAAGTCGCGCTCCAGCTCATCGAGTGAGCCGTATACATCGACGCGCGGGTAGGCCGGATCATCGGAGACCCACACCGGGATCGGGCTGCCCCAATATCGGTTCCGGCTGATGTTCCAGTCTCGCGCGCCCTCGAGCCACTTGCCGAACTGGCCGTCGCGGATGTGCTCGGGCACCCAGGTGATCTGCTTGTTCAGCTCGACCATCCGGTCGCGGAACTTGGTGACCGCGACGAACCAGGACGGCACCGCCATGTAGATCAGCGGCTGACCGGAACGCCAGCTGTGCGGATAGGAGTGCTCGATCGTCTCGTGGCGCAGCAGTTTTCCGGCCGTCTTGAGATCCTTGATGATCACCGGGTTGGCGTCGAAGACCATCATGCCCTCGTACGGCGGCACCATCGAGGTGAATTTGCCGCCCGGATCCAGCGGCTGCACCAGCTCGATGCCGTTGGCGGTGGCGACGTCCATATCCTCCTCACCGAATGCCGGGGCGAGGTGCACGATTCCGGTGCCGGAGTCGGTGGTCACGTAGTCGGCGGTCAGCACGCGATGCGCGCGCGGATGACCGACGAAGAAGTCGAATGGCGGTGCGTAGGACAGATCCGCGAGCGCGAGACCGTCGAACTCGCCGAGCACCTCGACAGGAGCGGAGCCTGCGGAGCGACCAGACGATTCAGCGTCGCCGAATTCGCGCGCGTAGTGCGACACCCGTTCGGCGGCCAGCAGGTAGCGCTTGCCGTCGGCGGCGCGCACATGCACGTACCGCACATCCGGATGCACCGCGATCGCGAGGTTCGACGGCAGCGTCCACGGCGTGGTGGTCCAGATCAGCGCATTGGCGCCATCGAGGGCGTGCAGTGGATGCTCGGCGGGCACGCGCAGCACCATGTCCACGGTGACGGCCGGGTCCTGACGCATCTTGTAGGCGTCGTCGAGACGGGTTTCCTGGTTCGACAGCGGCGTCTGCTCGTACCAGCTGTAGGGCAGCACCCGGAAGCCCTGGTAGATCAGGCCCTTCTCGTGCAGCGACTTGAACGCCCACATCACCGACTCCATGAAGTCGAGATCGAGCGTCTTGTAGTCGTTGTCGAAGTCGACCCAGCGGGCCTGACGCGTCACATAATCGCGCCATTCACCGGTGTAGCGCAGCACCGAGGATTTACAGGCCGCGTTGAATTCCGCGAGCCCCATCGCATCGATCTGTGATTTGTCCGTGATACCGAGCTGCTTTTCCGCTTCGATTTCCGCGGGCAGTCCGTGGCAGTCCCAGCCGAAACGCCGATCGACCCGGTTACCGCGCATCGTCTGGAAACGCGGGACCAGGTCCTTGACGTACCCGGTAAGTAGATGGCCGTAATGAGGCAAACCATTGGCAAACGGTGGGCCGTCGTAGAAGACGAACTCACCCGTACCCGTCCGGTTCTCGATGCTGGCGCGGAAGGTGTCGTCCGCGGCCCAGGCGTCGAGCACACGACGCTCCAGGTCAGGGAAGGATGCCCCGCTGCCACCGAGATCGACGCGCGGGTATGCGCTGCTGGAAGTCTCGTCCGCCATCGCGGATGCGTCTCCTCGTGCCGCCGCGCCATGGGCGCGTATGTGTCAGCACGGGGACGATGACGACGCCGGTTGCGTCGATACCGCGGTACCACCCCGCTTGTCCGGGATCCGCGCGAGCCGCGCGACCACCTGGACCTCTCGTTATGAGCTGTGACGGGCTCGACCGTTCGGTTCTACTGAGCGCGCCGGGCGCACCGTTCTTCCGAAGACTCCCCGGTGATGACCGGATCGACGCCGTTTACATGTTTGATTCTAACCAGAGCGGTCAAATCACATATTAGGCCCGATTGTCGGGTCAGGCGCGCAGTGGAGAGTTCACCGCTTCGCATGCCGCCCGGGTGGCGGCGTGGCATCGCTGTCGGAGCTCCGCATGGAGAGCGCACTCACCAACAACAGCACAGCGCCTACGACACAGACGAGGATGCAACCCCAGGCCCATAGCACCGATCCGGTGGTCAGCGCGGCCACAAGCAGGGCGAATCCGATCGCGGCAAGGACGAGCGTCAGGACGAGCATGATGACCCCCTAGGCATGCCAGGCGGCTCGACGGTACCTCTAGCTGCTAGGACAGCAACTACAGCGGAGATGTCTCTCTATGACGAGATTACTTGCCGCCCTTGGCGAACGACGCGGGAGCGAGATTGTTCGCGGTATTGGCGTCGACGAAGGCCTCGCCGCCGTCGACCGGAACGGCCGAGCCACGGTTCTCCAGCTCCTCGAGCTGCGACTCCAGGTACGATTTCAGCCGCACCCGGTATTCCCGCTCGAAGGTCTTGAGCTGCTCGATCCGGCTCTCCAGCACGCTGCGCTGCTGGGTGATGGTCGCCATGATCTCGGTGTGCTTGCGCTCGGCGTCGGCCTGCAGCGCGTCGGCCTTCTCTTTTGCCTGCCGTAGCTGGTTGTCCGATCGGGTCTGCGCATCCGAGAGCATCGCATCGGACTTCTGTCGAGCATCGGCGATCATGGCCTCGGAGCGAGTTCTCGCATCGCCGACCAGGCGTTCGGAGTTGGCCCGCGCATTGGAGAGCAGGTTCTCCGCTTCGAGCTTCGCATCGCTGGTCAGCCGGTCCGCCATCTCCTGGGCGAGGCTGAGTACCTTGGCCGCCTGCAGATTCGCATCGGCGCTCGGCGCATCCTTGGCTATCGGCGCGGCGACGGGCATCGGGGGCGGCGGCGGGGCCTGCTGCACCGGCGGTTTGATGGGTTCGGGTGGCGGCGGCGGGGCTTGTTGCACCGGTGCTTTCACGGCGTTGGCATTGACCAGACCCCGGTTCTTCTTGGCGTCGGCCAGTTCCGCATCCAGCTCCGCGACCCGCTGGCGCAGGTCAGCGTTCTCTTCGATAAGACGCGAGAGCTCCTGCTCCACGAGATCCAGGAAGGCGTCGACTTCATCCTCGTTATAGCCGCGCTTCCCGATCGGAGGTTTGCTGAACGCGACGTTGTGCACATCGGCTGGGGTCAGCGGCATGGAAGGATCCCTTCACGCGTCTTTTGGAGATCTAGCAGATCTAGCAAGCTATCTTCTCGGTTCATTCTGTCACACCGGGGCTACCCGTCGGCGTGGCCGCCCACATACGTCATCGAGATGAAGACGACGAAAAGCAGGACCATAATCGACAGATCGAGCCGAATTCCTCCCAATGACACCGGGGGTATCAACCGCCTCAGGAGTTTCACCGGAGGGTCGGTGATCGTGAAGATCACCTCCAGGATCACCACGACGAAGCCGCTCGGGCGCCAGTCTCGGGCAAAGCTACGGATGAACTCGACGATCACCCGACTGATCAACAACAGCCAGAAGATGAACAGTACGAAGTACAGCACCGCGAACAAGGCCACCGCCTCACTCTGCCCCAAAATCCGCGTCGCGCAAAATGACCACACCGCAAGCACCTGCTCGCGGGTCACTCGAAAAGGTCCGCCCCATACGCAACGGGTCTAACACATCCCCCGGATCACAGCGCTATTTCTGGTTGTAGAAGCCGGTTTCGGCGATCCTGCGACGTTCTTCGGCCGAGACGTCGACATCGGCCGGTGAGAGCAGGAACACTTTGGTCGCGACCTTGTCGAACGATCCGCGCAGCGCGAAGGCCAGGCCGGCGGCGAAGTCGACCAGCCGCTTCGCATCGGCGTTGCTCAGGTCGACCAGATCCATGATCACCGGGTTGCCCTCGCGGAAACGCTCACCGATGATGCGGGCCTCGCTGTAGTCGCGCGGGCGCAGCGTCGTGATCTTGGACAAGGGACCTCCGTCCTCGAAGATCCCCGGCCGACGTGCGGGAGCGGGCTCGGGGCGCACGCGCTCCTCCATGCGCCGCTCCTCGGCCTCGGGATCTACGGCGAGCGCACCCCTGGTGGCTCCCCGCATCATCGGCGCGTTACCGCCCGCACGGAATCGGCTCGCGGCCGGTGCGGTATCGATCCGGGTGGGACGCGGCCGCGCGTCATAGCGGTCGTCCACATAGGGCTCGTCGACGTAATCGTCGCGCCGGGACACCGGGTACCCCGCCTTGTACGGCGACTTGTACGCGGGCTCAGGGTAATCCGGCTCATCGTCGTAGCGGTCATCGGCATAGCGGTCCGCGCCGTAACCGGCGCGCTCGGAGTAGTCACGGGGCCGGGGCCGACGGGAGCCACGCTCGTCCACGCCACGGGGGGCGGACTCGGCGACATAGTCGTCTTCGTATTCCTCGAGCGGAACCATGCCGAAGTACGCCTTGAACTTGTGCAGCGTGCTCATGACTGCACCTCGCTGTCGCGTTCGCTCATTTCGGTCGACCTTCCTTCGGCCCCGGTGGCGGCCGGGTGTTGAAGTCTTGCTCAGCCCTCTCCAGTCCCAGCATATGTGTCAAATGTGACTGATGAGGTTTCTTTGCTACGCCGAGGTTATCGGTCGAGCGCCCATCAAGGCGGTACCGACACGCACACAGGTCGAACCGTGTTCGATCGCCGATTCCAGATCGCCCGACATCCCGGCCGAGAGTTCGGTCGCGTCGGGATGGTTCGCCCGGACCACCTCGTGCAAACTTGCCAGGCGTGCAAAAGCATCGTCGGGTGTGCCGTCGAGCGGGGGGATCGCCATCAAGCCCGCGAGCTGGAGTCCCGCCGCGGCGGCCACCCGATCCGTCAGTGCCACAAGATCTTCGGGGGCGACGCCGCCGCGACCCGGGTCCGTGTCCAGGCTCACCTGGACCAGAACTCGAACAGGTTCACCGCGCTCCCCGGCGTCCAATGCGGCCCGCGCAGCGGTGTCAAGGGCCGTTGCCAGACGTTCGCTGTCGACCGAGTGCACGGTATGCGCCCAGCGCGCGACGATCCGCGCCTTGTTGCGCTGCAATCGGCCGATCATATGCCAGCGCACCTCCGGCAGGGCGGCCAGCTCGGCCACCTTCGCGGTGGCCTCCTGCTCCCTGGACTCGCCGAATTCCCGGCAGCCGAGGCGGTGCAGGATCGCGACGTCGGTGGCCGGGAAGAATTTCGTCACCGGCAGTAGCCGCACCTCGTCCGGATCCCGGCCGGCCGCATGGCAAGCCGCGCCGATGCGCTTGTTCAGGGTGGCGAGGTTGGTCGCGAGTTCGGCGGTCCGACCATCCATCACTTCGGCCGCAACGGATTCAGGAGCCGTCATGCCTGCGCCTGCATCCAGATCACCCCGGCGATGCGGCCGGTCGGCGCGCCACGGCGATGACTGAACAGCGTCTTGTCCTCGATCGTGCAGCGCGGATCGACCGCCACCCCGGCGACCCCGGCCTCGGTGAGCTGCCTGCGAATTCCGGCGCGCAGGTCGAGTGCCGGGGTGCCACGCACGGTCGTGGTCGCACTGCCAGGCAGATGCGCCTCGACATCGGCGCGCATCGCGGCGGGCACCTCGTACTGACGACCCGAGGCCGCCGGACCGAGGAATGCGCCGATCCGCTCGAGCCGGGCGCCGACCGAAACCATCGCGTCCAGTACCCGCGGCACGATGCCGATGCGGGCACCGATCCGCCCGGCATGCACGGCCGCGAGCACACCCGCCTCGTCATCGGAGAGCAGAATCGGCACACAGTCCGCGGTGAGCACCACCAGCGCCAGCCCCGGCACCGTCGTCACCAGTGCGTCGGTGGCGGGCACCGGCGCATTCCGTGGCCCATCGATGATTTCGACATTGCGCCCGTGGATCTGTTCCATCCACACGAGCCGATCCGGCGTCAGGCCGATCCCCTCGGCCAGCCGGACCCGGTTCCGTTGCACGGTCGCCGGGTCGTCCCCCACATGATCCCCGAGATTGAACGAATCGTACGGCGGCGCCGAGAAACCGCCCGCTCTGGTGGTGGTCACTCGTCGAACGGTCACTGTCGTCGGCGCTGTCATACCCCCGAGCTTATCCGCGCCCGGGGGGTACTTCTTTCCTAGCGACGCATGAACGAAGGCACGTCCACATCGTCGTCATCGTCGGTGTCCGGCGGCTCGATGTGGGTGCGCGAGTTGTGTGCAACCGTCGGCTCGGCCAGGGTGCGGGCTCGTTCGGTATCGCGGTAGCTGGGCACCACGCCCCGAGTGGAGCCGGTTTGACCTGCGGCGGAGGCGGTTTCGGCACGTGTGGACGCGGCGACCTCGCTGGTGCGGCTGCTCTGGCCGACCTCACCGGCTCGGGCGGCACCGATCGCGCCGCGCCCCGCCTCGAAGGTGCGCCGGGCCGGACCGCCGCCGTCGAATCCGGCCGCGATCACCGTGACGCGAACCTCATCGCCGAGCGAATCGTCGATGACGGTACCGAAGATGATGTTGGCCTCGATATGCGCGGCCTCCTGCACCAGTGAGGCGGCTTCGTTGATCTCGAACAGACCGAGATCCGACCCGCCCGCGATCGAGAGCAGCACGCCGTGCGCGCCGTCCATCGACGCCTCGAGCAGCGGCGAGTTGATCGCCGATTCGGCGGCCTTGACCGAACGGCCTTCGCCGCGGGCCGAGCCGATGCCCATCAAAGCGCTACCGGCTCCGGACATCACGCTCTTCACGTCGGCGAAGTCGACGTTGATCAGACCCGGGGTGGTGATCAGGTCGGTAATGCCCTGCACACCGTTGAGCAGCACCTCATCGGCGGAACGGAAGGCGTCCATCAGGCTCACCGCGGCATCGCCGAGTTGCAGCAGCCGATCGTTCGGGATGACGATGAGCGTGTCGCAGGATTCGCGCAGCAGGTTGATACCTACTTCGGCCTGGTTGCCGCGCCGCTTGCCCTCGAAGGAGAACGGCCTGGTGACAACGCCTATGGTCAGCGCTCCGAGCTTGCGCGCAATGCTGGCGACCACGGGCGCGCCACCGGTACCGGTGCCACCGCCCTCGCCAGCGGTGACGAAGACCATGTCGGCGCCCTTGAGCACCTCTTCGATCTCGTCCTTGTGATCCTCGGCGGCCTTTCGGCCGACCTCGGGGTCGGCACCGGCGCCGAGACCACGGGTGAGTTCACGGCCGACGTCGAGCTTGACGTCGGCATCACTCATCAGCAGCGCCTGCGCGTCGGTGTTGACCGCGATGAACTCGACTCCCTTGAGTCCTTGTTCGATCATCCGGTTGACGGCATTCACGCCGCCGCCGCCGATACCGACGACCTTGATCACAGCAAGGTAGTTGTGCGGGGGCGTCATGGGCCTTCGCCTTCCTTCGATCTAAAGTCTGTCGTTTTCGGATTCTCGACACTCAGCCCGTGCAAACCCCGGTTGTTTTCGCCCGGCAGTTTCACGAAGTGCTCCACTGCTCGGGCAAACCCTAAACCTCAACCATAGGGTCAGCGTTATGTCAAGTATCCGACTGCTGCGGAACGCTATTCGCAGCCGCCGCGATAGGCGCGCAGGCGCGCCGAAACGAGTAACAGAATCTTGTGTGATCCCTCTCGTCTCGCCGCACAACACTCCGTATCGTGGACGGTTGCCCCCAAAACCCCGGTCTCGCTGGTCCTGCTCCCACCGTGGTCACAGTTCCATCGAAAATCCCCTGGGCACAATGGGTATGGATCACTTTACCGTGACCAGATTCGGACTCGAAACATCGAACACCGTTCCATCGCGGGTCAACAGCGGCATTACCACGGCCGCCTTGCGTTCCGCGTCATTGATTCCACCCCACAGTACCGTGCGACCGTCGCTCAGGTTCAGTGAAATATCCGAAATCGACCGCGCGACAACCTTGTCCACCTGAGTGGTCAAATCCGCAGGCAGCACCGACAAAACCGCGACCGCCGCGCGGGTGACCGGATCGGCGCCGCCTGGGTGCTCGGTCCTGAGCTCGGGGACGCCGATGGGCGGGTCCTCGATCGCGAACTCCACACTCTCCGCGTCCATCAGGTGCGCGCCCTGCGGGCTGTCCCAGAACAATACGGGCGTGCGCTCCACGACGGTCACCTTGACGGTCGACGGAAATACCCGTTGCACCCGGGCGGTGCGCACCTTCGGAATACTCGCGACCCGCCGCGCCATGGCGTCGGTATCGATGCGCAACATCGAGCGCCCGGACGGGATCTCGAGTTTGGCGCGCACCTGTTGTTCGGACACCGCGACCAATCCGTCGATCTGCACGGTACTCACCGACAGCACCGGGGTGAACCAGGCCAGCACCGCGAGAACGGTAAGGACGCACACGGCGAGCAAACTCCACAGTCGAAAGCGGCCGGAACGACCCCGCCGTGCCCACTGTTCGAACCAGTCACCCGTGGTTCGCATCGCGGGTCACCGTCCGTATTGCGGACGCGCTCGCAGCCCGTCGAGGATCTGGCTGCCCAGCATCGTCACATCACCCGCACCCATGGTGATCACCACATCACCGGGCAGCGCGAGTGCGGCGACCTGACGGCCGACCCGCGACAGATCCGGTTGATAGTGCACTGGTTTGGTGACCGCCTGCGCCACCAGCGCACCGTTCACGCCGGGCAGCGGTTCCTCACGCGCGCCGTAGACATCGAGCACGACCACCTCGTCGGCGACGCTGAGTGCCGCGCCGAAATCCGCGGCGAAGGTGGCGGTGCGACTGTAGAGGTGTGGTTGAAACACCACGATGACCCGCCCCTGCCGGGACCTGGCACCGTCGCGGGCCTCCTGCTCGACGAGTTCGGCCGCGGCGCGGAGGTTGGCGCGCACCTCGGTCGGGTGGTGGGCGTAGTCGTCGAAAACCCGCACGCCGTTTTCCCGACCGACGAACTGGAACCGGCGGTGTACACCGCCGAAGCCCTCCAGCCCCTGGATGATTTCGCCGACATCCGCGCCGGCGGCGCGCGCGACGAGCAGCGCGGCCATCGCGTTCAGCGCCATATGCCGACCGGGCACCGCGAGTCGCAAGGTGCGCGGTGCGGCCTCATCGGCGAGCTGGAACTGGGCCAACCCGCCGACATCACGCGGCTCCCAGCTATGCAACCGCACGCCGACCGGCACCGGCGCGTCGGTCAGCTCGCCCGAGCCGTAGCCGAGTACGCGAATGTTCTTGTCCGCCAACCGCTGACCGACCCGTTCGGCCAGCGCCCGCGAGCCGGGATCGTCCAGACACACCACCAGCAGACCGCCCGCGGCCAGCCGGTCCGCGAAGTCGTCGAAGACCTGGATATAGGCCTCGTCGGTACCGAAGAAGTCCAGGTGATCGGATTCGACATTGGTGACCACGGCGACGTCCGGGTCGTATTGCAGCAGTGAGCCATCGCTCTCGTCGGCCTCGGCGACAAAGATCTCACCGGTGCCGTGGTGGGCATTGGTGCCCGCCTCGTTGAGTTCGCCACCGACCGCGAAGGACGGGTCGAACCCGCAGTGCTGCAACGACACGATCAGCATCGAGGTGGTGGAGGTCTTGCCGTGTGTGCCCGAGACCAGCAGCGTGCGATGTCCGCGCATCAGTGAGGCGAGCACGGTGGGCCGCAGCAGCACCGGGATATCGCGCCGATTCGCCTCGACCAGTTCGGGATTGGTCTTCGGGATGGCGGCGTAGGTGGTGACCACCGCGGTCGGGCCGCCGGGCAGCAGGTCGAGGGCGCTGGCGTCGTGACCGATGCGGACCTGCGCGCCGCGCGCCCGCAGCGCCAGCACGCCGCGGCTCTCCTTGGCGTCCGAACCGGATACCGAGCCGCCGCGCGAGAGCAGGATGCGGGCGATACCGGACATCCCGGCCCCGCCGATCCCGACCATGTGCACGCGCGCCAATTCGGGCGGCAGGGCATCGGCTTCGGTGGTCACCGGCGGCTCACCTCCACGACGATGCGCGCCAGCTCGTCGGCGGCGTCGCGGTGCCCGGCGCCTGCGGCGGACAGGCTCATCTCGATCAGCCGTGCGCGGTCGGTCAGCAGCGGTATCACCTCGTCGATCACATAGTCGGGGGTCAGCTCGGCATCGGGGACGATTCTGCCACCCCCTTGGCGGACGATCGGCCTGGCATTGAGCTCCTGCTCACCGTTGCCGTGCGGCAGCGGCACATAGAACGCGGGCAACCCGACCGCCGACACCTCGGCGACGGTCATCGCGCCGGAGCGGCACACGACCGCGTCGGCGGCGGCATAGGCCAAGTCCATCCGGGAAAGATACGGCACGGCGACATACCGCGATGCGCCCTCACCTGAATCCGGGACGTCGAGGGTGTTCTTCGGGCCGTGCGCGTGCAGCACCGAGACCCCCGCCGCGGCCAGCTGCCGCGCCGCTGCGGAGACCGCGTTGTTCAACGACACCGCGCCCTGGGATCCACCGAAGACCAGCAGCACCGGCCCCTCGGCGGGCAGGCCGAAATGCGCGCGGGCCTCGGCCTGCAGCGCCGCCCGATCCAGTGACGTGATGGAGCCGCGCACCGGGATACCGATGACCTCGGCGTTGCGCAGACCGGAATCGGGCACGGCGGCAAGCACCCTGGCTGCGCGCCGGGCGCCGACCTTGTTGGCGATGCCAGCCTTGGCATTCGCCTCGTGCACCACCACCGGCACCGCGCGCCGACGGCCGAGCACACCCCGGCCCGCGGCCAGGTAGGCGGGCAATGCGACATAGCCGCCGAAGCCGACGATCACATCGGCCTCGACCGCGTCGATGACGGCCCGGGTCCTGGCCACCGACGCGCGCACCCGGCTGGGCAGGCGCAACAGGTCCGCGGTCGGCTTGCGCGGCAGCGGGACCGGGGGGATCAGCTCGAGTGGATAGCCGCGTTCGGGCACCAGCTTCGTCTCGAGCCCGCGTTCGGTGCCGAGTGCGGTGACCCGGATCGAATCGTCGAGTCGCTTCAGCGCGTCGGCGACGGCCAGCGCGGGCTCGATATGTCCCGCGGTGCCGCCGCCGGCGACGATCACCGACAGCGGTTTGCGAAGTCGCTCCGCAAGCTCCGCTTCCGCGCTACCGGGTCGCTGCGCAGGCTCCGCTCCCGGGCGCCGCACATCACTCACCTGGATCTTCCCCGATCTCTCGCATGGTTTATCGGATAGCTGGGCTCCCATGCCCTGGTCGCCCGCAATGAACTCGTCCCCCGGCTCTCGGGCACCCGACGCCGACCCGGATCCGATTGCGTCCGTCGGCCGGGCGGCACTCCGGCCCTGGCCCGATCGGCCTTGGCCCGTTCCGCCCTGGCCCGATCCTCGGCGGCCTTGGCCTTGGCGGCGGCCGAGCGCGCCCGCGCCGCATCCGCCTTCGCCGGTGAGTACACCTCCGGTTTGGGCAGCCGCAGCAGCCTGCTGAATCGGCCGTCCTGTCCGGCCTGCAGCGCCGAAATGGCCTCTGGCTCATGCCTGGCCGCGTTGGCGATGATGCCGAACATGAACAGGGTGATCGCCAGCGATGACCCGCCCGCCGAGACCAGCGGCAGCTGCAGACCGGTCACCGGGAGCAGGTTGACCACGTAACCGATATTGATCAGCGCCTGGCCGGTGATCCAGGTCGTCGCGGTCGCGGTGAGCAGTCGCAGGAACGGATCGACCGACCGGCTCGCGATGCGCAGACCGGTGTAGACGAACAGCGCGAACAGCCCGAGCACCAGTGCGCAGCCGAGAAAGCCGAGTTCCTCGCCGATGATGGCGAAGATGAAGTCGTTGTGCGCGTTGGGCAGATACTGCCATTTGGCCCGGCTCTGCCCGAGACCGCGACCCCAGATGCCGCCGTCGGCCAGCGAGTACAACGCCTGGCGCGCTTGGTAATTGATGCCCTGCGGATCGTCGCCCGGATTGAAGAACGCGCGCATCCGGTCCGAGCGATAACCCGCGGACAGCGCGAGCACACCGGCGGCGATGAGGCCCGAGATCGCGATGGTGACGAACAGTCGCACCGGCAGCCCGCCGAACCACAGCAGCGCCGCCAGCACGATGCCGAGCGCGATGGTGGTCGACAGGTTCGGCTCGAGCACGACCAGCAGACACACCAGCAGACCGGCGGGCACCAGCGGCACCAGGATCTCTTTGAGGCTGGCCTGTTCGGAGCGGCGCGAGGCGAGCAGATGCGCGCCCCACACCACCAGGGTCACCTTCACGATCTCCGAGGGCTGCACCGAGATCGGACCGAGGAAGAACCAGCGCCGCGCACCCTGCACCTGCGAGCCGATGCCCGGAATCAGCACCAGCAACAGCGCCAGCACCGAGATCGCGAACAGCGGAAACGACCATTGCCGCAGTCGCCGCAGCGAAATGCGCAGCGCCAGATAGAACAGCACCGCGCCGACCGCGGCGAACATGGCCTGCTGGATGAACAGCGAATACGCCGACCCGCCGTCGACATACGCCTCCACGCTCGACGCCGAGAGCACCATGACCAGGCCGAGCACCGTCAGCAGCGTGGCGATGGTGACGACGAGATGGAACGATGCCAGCGGACGCGCCAGCCAGGCGCCGAATTTCGTTGCCGCCAACCGGTTCCGCCGCGGTGTCTGATTCGCGGCGCTCCCGGGTCCCTCCGTGGTCACGCTCCGCTGCCGCCTCCGTGCCCTGAGCTCGCGCCGCGGGGTCTCGGTCATAGCGTCCGCCCGATGTCCCCGTCTTCCAGCGCGGCCACCGCCGCGGCGAAGCTGCGCCCGCGGTGGGTGTAGTCGGCGAACATATCCAAGGAGGCCGCGGCCGGAGCCAGTAGTACGGTGTCGCCGCGTCGGGCGAATCCGGCCGCGGCCCGCACGGCCCGCACCATGACGGCGTCGGCGCTCGCGGCCTCATCGATCCCAGCGTCACCCATCCCTGCATGGTCTCCCGCGCGGACCTCGACGACCGGGACCTCGGGCGCGTGTCGCGCCAATGCGGCCGCGATCACCGGCGCGTCGGCGCCGATCAGCACGGCGGCGACGAGCCGGTCGGCGATCTCCTCGACCAGGTCCTCGACCGTCGCGCCCTTCAATTGCCCACCGGCGAGCCAGATCACCTGCGGGTGGCCCAGGATCGATGAGCGCGCGGCATGCGGGTTGGTGGCCTTGGAGTCGTCGACGAATTCGACCCCGGCCAGTTCCCGGACGAACGCCGCGCGATGCGGGCCGACCTTGTGTTCGATGAGACCCTCGCGCACGAACTGCGGTGCGACGTCGATGGCCCTGGTCAGCGCGGCGGCGGCGAGTGCGTCGGCGACACCGGCGGGTCCCTTGGGGCTGATATCGCCGACCTCGGCCAGGATCGCGGCCTTGGTGAAGGCGCGGTCGAGCAGTTTGCCGTCCACCACACCGAGTTCGCCGTCGGCGGGCACGCCGATCCGGAAGCCGACCGTGCGGCGCGCCTTACTGCGCCGGGCCAGCGAGGCGGCCACCGGATCGTCGAGTCCGACGACGCCGACACGACCGTAGAGCGCCCTGGATTTCGCGGCGGCATAGGCATCGAGGCCGCCGTGCCAATCCAGGTGATCCTCGGCCACATTCAGCACCACACCGGCCTCGGGCCGCACCGAAGGCGCCCAATGCAATTGGAACGAGGACAGTTCCACGGCGAGCACCTGCGGCCCCGGACTGCGCCGCAGTGCGTCCAGGATCGGCAGCCCGATATTGCCGCAGGCGACACTGGCGATACCGGCGGCCCGCAGGATCGAATGCACCATCGAGGTGGTGGTGGTCTTGCCGTTGGTGCCGGTCACCACCAGCCACTTGCGGACCGGGCCGTAGATCCTGGCCTGATCGACCCACCAGGCGAATTCGACATCGCCCCACACCGGGGTGCCCTCGGTCACGGCCGCGGCCAGCACCGGCGAATCCGGCCGCCAGCCCGGACTGGTGATGACCAGCGCGAAGCGGCTCCAGTCGGCGGTCTCCAGTTCGGTGCAGGTGGCGATGTCCAGGCCGAGTCCGGCCGCTTCGGCCAGTGCGGCCGCACCGCCGTCGGTGACCACCGGCCGGGCGCCGATATCGCGCAGCGGCTCGATCAACGAGCGACCCGAGACGCCCCAACCGGCCACCAATACGTCACGGCCACGCAGGAATTCGAGCATGGGCCCCGGTGTTCGCAGGGCCCTCGGAGAATGTTCGACCATCGCTACTTCACCCGACCGCTGAGAGATATTCGCTGTAGAACAGGCCGAGTCCGACCGCGGAGGCCATTGCCGCGAGCAGCCAGAACCGGATGATCACCGTAGTCTCGGCCCATTTGCTGAGTTCGAAGTGATGATGGAAAGGCGCCATCTTGAATAGCCGGTTGCGGGTCGTGCGGTACACCGCGACCTGCAGCACCACCGAGGCGGTCTCGGCGACGAACAGCGCGCCGATCACCACCATCAGCAGTTCGGTGCGGGTCGTGATGGACAGTCCGGCGAGCATGCCGCCCAATGCCAGCGAACCGGTGTCACCCATGAAGATCTTGGCGGGCGCGGCATTCCACCACAGGAAGCCGACGCATGCGGCCGCGGCCGAGGCGCAGACCAGGGCCAGATCCAGCGGATCGCGCACGTTGTAGCAGCCGGCCTCCGGAATCGTCGCGCAGGCGTTGCGGTACTGCCAGAACGTGATGATCACGTACGCGCCGAGCACCAGGCTCATCGAACCCGCCGCCAGACCGTCCAGGCCGTCGGTCAGGTTCACCGCGTTCGACCAGGCCACCACCAGTAGGCAGACCCAGCACAGGAAGATGATCACGCCCATCGACACCGTGGTGATGTCGCGCACGTAGGACAGATGCTTACTCGCCGGGGTCAACCCGTTGCCGCCGTGGAACTGCAGCGCGAGCACGCCGAACAGGACCGCCGCGCTGAGCTGACCGATGTACTTGCCCGCGGCCGACAGCCCCAGATTGCGCTGCTTGCGCAGCTTGATGAAGTCGTCGAGGAAGCCGACCACACCGAGTGCGGTGGTCAGCCCGAGCACCAGGATGCCGGAGGCCGATGGTCCGTCGGCGTCGTAGCCGATGCCGATCAGATGCGAGCCGAGGTAACCCGCCCACATGCCGACCAAGATGGCGACACCACCCATGGTCGGGGTGCCGCGCTTGGCCTGATGACTGGCCGGGCCGTCGACCCGGATCTCCTGGCCGAAGCCCTGCTTGGCGAAGATCCGTATCAACAGTGGCGTCAGCAGGATCGAGACCGCCAGCGCGATCCCGGCCGCGAACAGAATCTGCCTCATCCGAGAGCCTCCGTGCTACCACTGCTAGTTCCCGCACGTTCCGTACCGGTCAAATGCTCGGCGACCGCCCACAGGCCGACCGACTTGGACGCTTTGACCAGCACCACATCGCCCGCCTCGACCTCTGCGTCGAGCAGCGCGATGGCCGCGCCGATATCGGGCACGAGGATCGACTCCTCGCCCCACGAGCCTTCCATCACCGCCCCCTGATGCATCGCGTGGGATGGCCTTCCGGTACCGACCACGATCAACCGGGAGACATCCAGGCGCACCGCGAGGCGGCCGATCCGGTCGTGCTCGATGACGGATTCCTCGCCCAGTTCACCCATTTCGCCGAGCACGGCCCAGCTGCGGCGCGGGGTGTCGCCGGCCCGCGACATAGTGACCAGGGCCTTGAGGGCGGCGCGCACCGAGTCCGGATTGGCGTTGTAGGAGTCGTTGACGACGGTGACGCCGTCGGCGGTGGTGCGCACGTCCATGCGGCGGGCCGAGGCGGCGTGCGCATCGGACAGTGCCTTCGCGACGGTGTCGATATCGGCGCCGCATTCGAGGGCGACCGCGGCGGCCGCCAGCGCATTGCCGACCTGGTGTTCACCGTGCACTGCGAGGCGCACCGGGATGCTGCCCTTGGTGGTGTGCATGGTGAAGCCCGCCCGTGCCTCGGTGTCGAGTTGTACGTCGGTGGCGCGGATTTCAGCGTTCGTCGCCTGGCCGACCGTCACTACGCGGGCCCGGGTGCGCGCGGCCATCGCGGCCACTTGCGGATCGTCGGCATTGAGGACCGCGAGACCCGTCGTGGGCAGCGCCTCGACGAGTTCGCCCTTGGTCTGCGCGATGGCGTCGCGGCTGCCGAATTCGCCGAGATGGGCGGTGCCGACATTGAGCACCACGCCGATCTTCGGTGGTGCGACCCGAGTCAGTGCGGCGATGTGGCCGGGACCGCGGGCGGAGAGCTCCAGCACCAGGAAGCGGGTGTCGGCATCGGCGCGCAGCGCGGTCCACGGGTGGCCGAGCTCGTTGTTGAACGACCCGGGCGGTGCGACGACCGGACCGAGCGGGGTGAGCACGGCCGCGAGCAGATCCTTGGTCGAAGTCTTGCCCGATGAGCCGGTCACCCCGACCACGGTGAGTCCGCCTGCCGCGGAAAGACGTTCGACGCTCACCCGGGCGAGCGTAGCGAGTGCGGCCAGCACCGCGGCCCCCGACCCGTCCGAATCACCGGCCAGCGCAACGGATTTCGCGGGTACGGTGCCCGGGCTCGGGGCCACGACGATCGCGGGCACGCCGACCGGGCGGGCCGCGAGCACCGCCACCGCACCGGCCGCCACCGCCACCCGCGCGTAGTCGTGTCCGTCGGCGTGCTCGCCGGGCAGGGCAAGGAACAGATCACCGGAACCGATTCGGCGCGAATCGAATTCGACCGAACCCGTTACCGTCACCTCCGGGTCGGGGGCGTCGTGCAGCGTGCCGCCGACGACCTCCGCGATCTCCCGCAGTGTCATCTCGATCATGAAACCGTCAAGTCCTCCGCGTCCGACCCCTGCGGACTGTGCTCTGTGTTCCGCGGCGCCTGATCGCTCCGCTCCGATCCCCCCAGTCGCCGTTCCAGCGCGGCCGCGAGCACGTCGCGGTCGTCGAACGGCTGCTTCACACCTTGGATCTCCTGCCCTGCCTCGTGTCCCTTGCCTGCCACCAGCACCACGTCACCGGGGCGCGCCCAGTCCACGGCGGCGGCGATGGCCGCGGCCCGGTCCCCGATTTCGCGCACCTCGCCGCGTTCGGCCGCCGGCACCGCGAGCGCGCCCGCGCGTACGGCGGCGCGGATCGCCGCCGGATCCTCGGTGCGTGGGTTGTCGTCGGTGATGATCAGCAGATCGGCACCGCGCGCACCGGCCGCGCCCATCAGCGGTCGCTTGCCCGCGTCCCGGTCACCGCCCGCGCCGACGACCACGGCCAGCCGACCGGCGGTATCCGATTCGCGCTCCCGGCGCCCTGCGTGGTCACGCTCCGCTACCGCCTCCGGGCCCGTCGCCGGCGCCGGATCGGTGGCGAGATGGCCGCGCAGCGTGGCGATCACCGACTCGACCGCGGCGGGCTTGTGCGCGTAGTCGACGATCGCCAGGAAGTCCTGTCCGCGCTCGACCCGCTGCATCCGGCCCGGCACGTCGACGGTGGCCAGCGCGGGCGCGGCGACGGCGGGATCGACGCCTGCGGCGGCGCACACGGCGATCGCGAGCAGTCCGTTGGCGATGTTGTAGCGGCCCGGAAGCCGCAGGCGCACATCGAGATTCACCTCGGGGCCGGCAGCGGTGAATTCCTGCTCGCCGCCATGCGCGGATACCTCGCCGGTCACCTGCCACACGCCGGAACCGGTCGTGGACACGGTGATCGGGTGCGCGAGGTCGGCGGCCAGGCGCTGTCCCCACTCGTCGTCGACGCAGATGACCGCATTGCGGGCCGCCAGTGGCGACTGCGGCTCGAAAAGCCTGCGCTTGGCGGCGAAGTAGTCCTCGAAGTCGGCGTGGAAGTCCAGATGGTCCTGCGAGAGATTGGTGAACGCACCGACCAAGAACCGCACGCCGTCTACCCGGCCCAGCGCCAGCGCGTGGCTGGAGACCTCCATCACGACCGCGTCCACACCCTGCTCGACCATCAGCGCGAATATCGCGTGCAACTGCGGCGCCTCGGGCGTGGTCAACGCGCTCGGCACCCGCCGACCGCCGATCCTGGTCTCGATGGTGCCGATCAGCGCCGTGGACAGCCCGGCGGCGGCCAGCCCGGCCTCCACCAGATAGGCGGTGGTCGTCTTGCCGGAGGTGCCGGTGATCCCGATGATGCGCAGCCGATGCGACGGATTGCCGTAGACGGTCGCCGATACCTCGCCGAGCACCGCGCGCGGGTCGTCGTGCACCAGAATCGGAACATCGATAGCTCCGATCAGCTCGACTCCGGCCGGATCGGTGAGCACGGCCACCGCACCGCGCTCGACGGCGTCGCGAGCGAAGCGGGCGCCGTGCGCGTGCGCGCCGGCCAGTCCGGCGAACAGGTCACCTGGTTGCACGGCATTCGAGCGCTGCTCTATCCCGGTGACCACGATCGCGTCGTCATCGCCACCGCTCGGGCGCAGGCCCGTGCGCTCGGCAAGCATCCGCAGGGTTGTCGTCGGCGGCGCAGCCGGACGCAACACCTGCGAACTGGGCTGCACGGGCACGAAGCTCCTCTCGGTCTGGATGGCTCGGGCGGTCATCCGATGCAGATCGAATTCGGATCGACAGGTCAGGTTACCGACGATCGGTCATACCCGGACAACGCGGCTCGGTATTGGGGTGTCTCGACACCCGTTGGAACGACAGGTGGGTGCAACGGCGAGTCGTCTCGGATTGTCCACCTCACCCGGCCTGCAGCACAAAGTGCCGCGACGGTTCCGTGGACGGCGGAATACGGTCGCGTTGCAGAGCCCAGGAGGCGATGTTGTGGAACAGGGGCGCTGCGGAGCCGCCGCCGGAGCCGTCGGAGCTGCGAATAGGAGCGTCGAGCATGATGCCGATGACGTAGCGCGGATTGTCGGCCGGAGCCATGCCCGCGAAGGTGATCCAGTAGCTGGAGTTGGAGTAGCACTTGCACCGCGGGTCGATCTGCTGCGCGGTACCGGTCTTACCGGCGACCTGGTAACCATCGACGGCGGCGGGCGCACCCGTACCGGTCTGATTGGCGTCGGTCCGGTCACGCTGCGTGACGGCCTGGAACATGGTCCGCAGCGTCGCAGCCGTCTGCGGACTCACCACCCGCACGCCGTCCGGCTGCGGTTCCTCGGTGCGGGTGCCGTCCGGTGCGATCTCGGACTTCACGATTCGCGGCGGGATACGCACGCCGTCATTGGCGATGGCTTGATACATGCCGGTCATCTGCAGGATTGTCATCGAAAGCCCCTGCCCGATGGGCAGGTTGGCGAAGGTGGAACCGGACCACTGATCGCGGGCAGGCACGACACCGGTGCTTTCACCGGGTAACCCGACCCCGGTGCGCACACCGAGTCCGAATCGCCGGAGCATATCGGCATACCGTTCTTCACCGACCCGCTGCGCCAGCATCAGCGTGCCGACATTGGAGGACTTTCCGAAGATGCCAGTGGTCGTGTACGGCACAACGTCGTGCACCCAGGCATCTGAGACTATGACGCCACCCATGCTGATCCTGCCCGGAACCTGGAGTACCTCATCGGGATTCGTCAGCCCGTACTCGATGGCAGCGGACGCGGTGACGATCTTGTTGACCGACCCCGGCTCGAACACATCCTCCACCGATGGGTTCTTGGTCTTGGCCGTACCCCAATTCTCCGACCCCAACTCCGGATTGAAGGTGTTGTCGTTGGCCATCGCGAGCACCTGACCGGTCTTGGCGTCCAGCACCACCGCCGAAGACGCATTCGCGCCGGACATCTCCTTTGCCTGCTGGACCTGCTGCTGCACGTAGAACTGCAGATCCGAGTCCAGGGTCAGCTCGACACCATTGCCGTTCATGGCGGGCTGCTTGTCGCGCCAACTTCCGGGGATCACCGCGCCGTCCGAACCGCGATCATAGGTCTGGGAACCGTTGGTACCGGCCAGCACCGAGTCCAGCGACGATTCCAGGCCGATCAGACCGTGCCCGTCCCAGCCGGTGGCGCCGATGATGTTGGCCGCCAACGACCCACCGGGGTGCTCGCGCAGCGGCTGTGCGTCCGCGCCCACCTCCGGATACTGCAACCTGATATCGGTGGCGATACGTGCGTCGACATCGCGGGCCAGATACACGAACGGCTCATCGCTGCGCAGCTTGTCCAGCAGCGCCGATTCCGTAGGCGCCTGCTTGCCGAGCTTATCGTGAATGATCTTGGCAATGGCCTTCAGCCGCTCATCCGGATCGGGGGCCTTGGCGCTCCTCTCCTTCGCCGCCGCGAGCTCCTTGCGCACCTGAACGGGCTGGAAGGTCAGGTCTTTCGCAGTGGTAGTGAAGGCAAGTAACTTGCTGTTGCGATCGGTGATGGGACCGCGGATCGCCTGCTCGGTGAAGGTGGTGGTGCGTTGGTCGGCCGCCTGCGCGGACAGCCCCGGCGCGGAAATACTCTGGATCCACAGCAATTGCACCGCGACGACCACCAGCGCGACCAGCATGATCACCCGGCCGACACCGAGCCGCAGACGCAGCGGCCGATCAACGGCGACCGTCCGTCTGGAAGATCCTGCCGTCCTGGCTGATCCGGCCCCCTTGGACGGCGCGGGCCCGCGCCGCTGACGCGACGCGGGCCTGGTCTCCCGCGTGCTCATCTAATCTCACCGTCCGGGGTGGTCTGCGGTTGCGGCGTCTCGGGTTGTGGAGTCTCCGGCTGCGGCGTCTCCACCGGGGTCTGCGCGATCGGGCTCGGCGTCGGGACCGGGATGCTCGGTGTCGGGCTCGCTGGCTGCGGACTCGCGTGTCCCGCAACGGTATTCGCAGGCTGGCCAGTGTTCGCCGGGGGCCGCGGTGGCGTGGTCGACACGGGCACAACTCGCTCACCGCGCGCCTGCGCATTGCCCGACGGAGGTACGACGGGCGCGTTGGGCGAGCTGTTCAACGGCGGCACCGGCGCACCCTGCGCGGGCGTCGGCTTGCCGATCACGGTTACCCCACCGTCCGGCCCGATCACCAGGCGGGCCGGATCCTTGGCCGGGATCATCCCGAGTTCGCCGGCCCGAGCGCCGAGTTCGGGCGCCGAATCGGCGGCCTCTACTTCCCGCTGCAGCGCTGCCCGTTCGTCGGCCAGCTTGCGATTGGTCGCTTTGGCGTCGCCGAGCTGATAGCTGTCCTCCGCCGAGCGGGTGGTGAGCAGCAGGGTGAGCGCCAGGCCGCAGCCGAGCAACGCGATGATGGCCGCCACGAACGGAATTCGCGCGGCCATCACCGATGCGCGCTGCTTGGGCAGGCTCTGCTGATCCCCCGACTGTTCGGCACGCATCCGGCGCTTGGCGTAGGCCCGTTGTGCGGCACCCGATTTCACCCGCTCGGCGGCCTGAACCCGGCGAGCGAGCCGGCCCGGCGCCTCGACGGCGCGCGTGCGCACACTCATGGTGTCCCCTCCTGGATTCTCTGCGCCGCGCGCATCCGCACGGGAGCCGCCCTCGGGTTCTCTTCGATCTCTTGTTCCGTCGCCTTCTCGGCGCCGCGGGTCAGCAACTTGAATTCCGGTCCCATACCGGGCAATTCGACCGGCAGGTCGACCGGCGTCCTGGATGTCGTACGCGGCGCCAATTCCTGTTTGACCACCCGATCCTCGAGCGACTGATAGGACATGATCACGATCCGGCCGCCGACCCGCAGCGAGTCCAATGCCGCGGGCAGGGCGGCGCGCAACGAATCCAGCTCACCGTTCACCTCCACCCGCAGCGCCTGGAAAGTGCGCTTGGCCGGGTGACCGCCGGTCCGCCTGGTCGCGGCCGGGATTGTCGCGTAGAGCAATTCGACGAGTTCGGCACTGGTGGTGAACGGCTTGTGCTGACGACGGCGCAACACCGCGGAGGCGATCTTGCCCGCGAAGCGTTCCTCGCCATAGGTTTTCAGCACCCGTGCCAGGTCGCCGTGGCTATAGGTGTTGAGCACGTCGGCGGCGGTGATGCCGGTGGTCGGATCCATCCGCATATCCAGCGGCGCGTCGACCGAGTAGGCGAAGCCGCGCTCGGTCTCGTCGAGCTGCATCGAGGAGACGCCGAGATCCATCAGGATGGCGCTCACCGAACCCGTTGTCGGCAGCCCCGCCTGTTTCAGCGCGGCGGCGATTCCGTCATATCGGATGTGCACCAACGTGATTCGATCGGCATACGGCGCTAGTCGGTCACCGGCGAGTGCCAACGCGTGGGTGTCGCGGTCGAGTCCGACGAGATGAATGCCGGGGTAGCTCCGCAGAAAGTGTTCGGCGTGTCCTCCCAAACCCAATGTCGCGTCGACATATACCGCCCCGGGTTCGGATAGGGCCGGGCCGAGCAGCGCGTCGGCTCGCTGGAGCAGAACCGGAACATGGCGAGGGCCGTCCTGTTCACGGTTCACCTCGACCTCCCGGAATCCTGATTCGCCTCGTCGCGCATCGACACCGTGTGCTGGATTGATCGCCGCGCTGTGCTGGATTGATCGCTGCACTGTGCTCGATTTAATCGCTGCGCTTGCCCACGGGCCACCTTGTTACACAGCTGCTTTCGAAAATACGAATGCCGCGGGGTCTCTGACCGGAGCCTCGGCACCTGGCGTCGGGGAAGTACGTCAGGGTCCGCGCGTCCGGGCAGAGGCCGCGTGGCACTCGTTCGCTCAGGGCTAGAAGATGCCGCCCAGCGACTCGTCTCTCGCTTCGGCGTAGTCCTCCTCGTGCTCGGCGAGGTAGGACTCCCACGCCTGCTTATCCCATATTTCGAGGAAGTCGACCGATCCGATCACCACACAATCCCGCGAAAGGTTCGCGTAGCGACGATGATCGGCCGACAACACGATCCGGCCCTGGGCGTCCGGACGCTGTTCGTCCGTTCCCGCCGCTAGTGCCCGGACGAACGCGCGAGCCTGCGGATTGCTTCGAGACGCCGCCGCAGCCCGCCGTGCGAGCGCGGTGAACTCTTCCTTCGGATATACGGCAAGGCTGTGGTCCTGACCCTTCGTGACCATCAACCCTCCCGCCAGATCGTCTCGAAACTTCGCAGGCAACGTGAGTCGCCCCTTGTCATCCAACCGAGGTGTGTAGGTACCGAGAAACAACCCGCTACCTCCTGGATCAACCCCACGACGCGGGGAGCGTGATCACCTCGGATGTATGTCCTCTCCTGTAGTGCGCGCTCCACATTACCCCACTTTCCCCCACTTTCAATCGAAACTCCGGGTGATCTGGCTCCCCGCGTCGTCGATTACGCAGGTCATCCCAGCTATCACGGTGGTGGAGAACTTCTACCGTGTTCTGACGACACACGCCGTGTCGCTACACGACCGCCCGACAACAACCAGCAAACACCCTGGTGCACTCGGTTTCAGCAGATATCGGGGCACGGTGGGGAGTGGATGGTGGGGAGTGGTGGGGAACCTCGCACGGAGATCACTCAGCAGCCGGATGGTTCACGCATGAGAACGCGCCGCCGCACCCTGTTCGGTGCGGCGGCGCGTTCGGTATGTAGATGTCGGCTACGGGTGCGCTACTCCTGATCGAAGCGGCGCCGGAACCGATCCTCCATGCGTTCGGAGAAACCACCGGACTTGCGCTGTCGCCCACGTCCGCTCGATCCGCCGCTCGCGCCACCGGACGGGGCATTGCCCGACCGGTCGCCCTTGGCAATGCCCTTGGAACTGCCGAGCAGCAACAGCACGCCCGCGGCGAACATCACGATGAATCCGATCAGGCTGATGATCGGAAAGTCGCCGAGCTTCACCGGAGCGGCGATACCAGCGACGAGTAGAAACAGACCGAGGACGAACAAAGCCGCGGCCTGGAGTCTGCGGCGACTCGAGGTCGAGCGAAGTCGTCCGCCGCGGACGGACGAGGCGAACTTCGGATCCTCAGCATAGAGCGCGCTCTCGATCTGTTCGAGCATGCGCTGCTCGTGCTCGGAGAGTGGCACGGTACCTCCCCCGGCACTAGGACGTGGCTGTCGCCTCCGGGTAGGCGACAGGTAGCCAAGGTCGGCTATGCCACCAATGATACGAGTTCGATCAGTGCCGTACCACCTACTCGCCGATAACTAAGCGGTCATGCCTTGTGATCTATGCCGTAAGGCCGCCCGTCAAGCCCGGCGCGGGGCGTAGCCGACTCCCCGGTTCGACCAGATCTTCCACATCGTGCAGGAATGCGCCCACCCGCGAATAGAACTCGTCGGCCTCCTGATCATCGATATGCCGATCCAGCCCCGCCTCCAGCGCCGCCCTGGTCTCGGATCGGGCGCTGAAATAATCGGCCCACATCACGAATTCGGGCGCGGCGCGTTGCAACAGCACCCACGCGTTGCGCGAGCGCGCCCGCGGCGCGGCGTCGGCCCCGGTGAACGCGAGCACCGCACCGGCACCGCGCAGCGCGGCGAGATAGGCGGTCCGGAAACGCTCGCGCGGGTCCTGCTCCCCCGCCGCCTGCATCAGCAAGCCGTCCGCCCGCCGCAGCAGCTTGCCCGCCTTGCCGGGTTGCCCCGGGTATTCGATCCGACCGGACATCAGTCGTCCCTCCGAGTTCGTTCAGAGTCGTTCAGCGTCGCTGACCTGGCCTATCGTGTGCGCGAGCACCGAGTTCACAGCACCGCACGGATCGAACAGGTATTCGAACGTTTGAATTGAGATTGAATATAAGGACACCCACCGACAACTTTCCGCGGACCGACGAGAGCCATGACCGCCGTCAAGCCCAAACACACCCCCGCCAACGCACCTGTCGTCATCGATCTCTCGATCACGGCCCTACGCTCCCGGCTGCACGACGTGCTGGGGGTGTACGTGGCGGCGATGGAATATCCACACGGCACCGAGCACCATCGCGCGCCGATGTGGACCGAGCACACCACCCGCGCCGGCTGGCAGGCCGTCGCCGCCGTCATCCCGGACGATTCCGGGCAGATCGACCTGCGGACCGCGCCGATCGTGGCGATCGCCTACGGCTATCGCGGCGCCGCGCACCAGTGGTGGCATCAGCAGGTGCACAGCGGGATGCGGCGCTCGGGTTGGCCGGAACACTCTGCGCGCGAACTGCTTTCGGACTATTTCGAACTGACCGAGCTGCACGTGCATCCCGCCGCGCAGGGCCGAGGCATCGGCGGTGCACTGCTGACGCGACTGCTCGAGCACCGCACCGAGGGCGCGGTACTGCTGTCCACGCCGGAGGTCGAGCGCGAGGCCAACCGCGCCTGGAAGCTGTATCGGCGACTCGGATTCACCGATGTGATCCGCAGTTTCGTCTTCGCCGGGGATACCAGGCCGTTCGCCGTGCTCGGACGCCGGCTGCCCCTGTGACCATTGTCATTGTCGGCTCGGGCCACAACGCGCTGGTCGCCGCGTGCTATCTGGCGCGCGCCGGCGAGCGGGTCGAGGTGCTCGAGCGCGATGAGGTGCTCGGCGGCGCGGTGTCCACGGTCGAACGTTTTCCCGGCCATCTGGTCGATCGCGGGTCTTCGGCGCACATCATGGTGCGTCACACCGGGATCATCGAGGAGCTGGAGCTGTCGCGCTTCGGGCTGCGCTACATCGATTGTGACCCCTGGGGTTTCACGCCCGCCGGGCCACGGGGCGGTGCGCCCATCGTGTTCCATCGAGATCTCGATCGCACCTGTGCGGCGATCGAGCAGGCATGCGGCGCGCGGGATGCGGCGGCGTATCGGCGCTTCGTCGGCGTGTGGGGGCCTCGGTCGGCGCGGGTGATGCGGGCGTTCGGCGCGCCGCCGACCCCGGGCAGGCTGCTTCGTTCGTTCTGGGGGCTTGACGCTCGGGACGGTGGGAGCGCCTTGTCGCGGGAGTTCCTGCAGACCGGGGACGCCCTGTTGGACGCGTATTTCGACGACGAGCGGCTCAAAGCGTCGCTGGCCTGGTTCGGTGCGCAGTCCGGGCCGCCGATGTCGGAACCGGGGACCGCGCCGATGATCGGGTTCGCCGCGCTGATGCATACGCTGCCGCCCGGTCGGGCGGTGGGCGGAAGTGGGGCGCTGACAGCGGCTCTGGTCGCGCGGTTGCGTGCCGACGGTGGCGTGGTTGCGGCGGGCGACGCGGTCACCACACTGCGGCAGATCGGTGCCGGTTGGGAGGTGCGCACCGCTGCGGGCCGAAAGCTGCGGGTGGATACCGTGATCGCGGGCACGCACGTGCTGACCACACTGGATCTGTTGCAGGACGGCGGCTTCGACGCAGCCGTGCTCGACGACTGGCGGCGGCGGATCCGGGTCGGACCGGGCATCGGCATGGTGGTGCGGCTCGCGACCGACGCGCTGCCGCGGTATCCCGGCAGCTCGACCGCCGAATCCGCCAACGGGCTGCAGTTTCTCGTCGCCGATCGGCGGCAGCTGCGCCGGGCGCACGGTGCGGCGTCGGCCGGGGATCTGCCGCCGCGACCGGTAGTGCTCGCGATGAGTTTCAGTGCGGTCGACCCGAGTATCGCTCCGGCCGGTGAACATCAGCTTTCGCTGTGGGCGCAGTGGCATCCGTACGAGTTGGCCGATGGCAGCGACTGGACCGCGCACGCGGAGCCGGAGGCCGATCGGATCATCGCCGAAGTCGATTCCTACGCACCGGGGTTCGCCAAGAGCATATTGCGGCGGCATGTCCAGACGCCGGTTGATCTCGAGCGCGAGATGGGGTTGCGCGGCGGGAATGTGATGCATGTGGAGATGTCGCTGGATCAGATGATGCTGTGGCGGCCGTTGCCGGAGTTGTCCGGGCAGCGGGTGCCGGGGGCGGCCGGGTTGTATCTGACCGGGGCGTCGACGCATCCGGGTGGTGGGGTGTCCGGGGCAAGTGGGCGTAGTGCGGCGCAATTGGTGCTGCGTGATCGGCGGCGGAGCCGGTTTCCCTTGCTGCGCAGGCGATGAGCGAGCCGCTCTCGTTCCTGAGGACGCCGCGATGGGTGGTGCCTGCCGCATTCGCGGTGCTGCTGGTGCTCGCGCAGATCGGTTATCCGCTGACCTCGGGGGTCGCCCGCGACCGGGTGACCGTCGTTGTCGTGCTGCTCTCGGCGGGGACGGCGTTGGCGCATGCGGGAGCGACGTGCGGGGTTCGGTATGCCGTCGGGTTTCTGGTCATCGTCTCCGGACTCGGACTGATCGCCGAGATCGTCGGCACCGCAACGGGATTCCCATTCGGTTGTTATGACTACGCCGACGGCCGGTTGGGGCCCGCGGTGGCCGGGGTGCCGTTGGTGGTCGCATTGGCCTGGACCGGCGGGCTGTATCCGGTGTGGGTGGTGGCCGGGATGCTGACTCGGCGGATCGCGGTTCGGATCGTGTTGACGGCGGTCGGGGCGGTTGGCTGGGATCTGTTTCTGGATCCGCAGATGGTCGCGGATGGGCAGTGGAGTTGGTGCGCGGCCGGTTGGGGGCTGCCCGGTCTCGGGGACATTCCGTATACCAACTATCTGGGCTGGTTCGCGGTGGCGTTGGTGATGGCGGTATTGCTGGCTGGTTCGGATCGCGCGGTGGGGACACGTACTGGGTTCCCGATTCCATCGGCGGTGATCGTGCCGGTGGCGGTGTTTCTGTGGACCTGGCTGGGATCGACACTCGCGCACGCGGTCTTCCTGGATCTGCCGTATTCGGCCTGGTACGGGTGTGTCGGGCTGGGTGTGCTCGGCGTGCCGCTGCTGGTGCGGTCGGTCCTGGCGCGACGGAGCTGAATCCGCGCGGTGACCATTTCGCTCGGCGCGCGTTCCGCCCGTCGCGTGGCAATCCGGGTCGACGGCCTGGCACGATGTGAGCCGTGCACCCGAGTCCTCACACCGCGACGCCCGACGCCCCGGTTCTATCGTCGCCACGCTCACCCCGGTCCATGGTGCGGCGGGTGGCGGCGGCAGTATTACTGGCCGCATTGCTGGTGCCCGCGCTCGCGGGCTGCCTACGGGTGCAGGTATCGATGGGTGTGTCGTCCAACGACCGGGTCTCCGGCCGGATCGTGGCCGCGGTCGTGCCCGCGGACGCCAATGACAAGGGCCCGCAGCTGAAGGCGCCCGATTCGCTGGCCGCGAAGGTGCGGGTCGAACCGTACAGCCAGGACGGCTATGTCGGCAGCAAGGTGTTCTTCGAAGATCTGTCATTCGGCGAGGTCGGCCAGCTCGGCGGGCTGTCCGACCAGACCCAGGGCATGTTCAACCTGTCGTTCCAGCGCACCGGCGACCTGGTCAGCCTCAACGGCCGGGTCGATCTGAAATCCGTACCGCCGCACGGTTCGGACGTGCAGTTCACGGTGGCCTTCCCGGCCCGGGTCGCCAAGACCAACGGCAACCGCGAGGACGACTCCACCGTCTCCTGGAAGCTGCCACCCGGCGACGTCTCCACGCTGCGCGCCGAGGTCAGCTACGCCGACCCGAACACCCGCTCGTTCGCGGGCTGGGCCGGAATCGTCGGCGGCATCACCCTGGCCGTCGCCGCGATCATCTGCGCCGTCGCCTACATGGACCGCAACCCAGCACCTCCCGGCGCACCGCAGGGCGGTATCTCGCTGAGCAATCTGTGGCGTTCGACGCTGCGACGCTGAGATTGCCTCCGGGTATCGCACGCCCATGCTGAACGCGCGGGTGGTGCGAGCGTTGAACGCGAGCGCGGCGACAGCGACACGGATCGGCGCGGCGACCGCGCTGTTGGGTTGTGGGGTCGCATTGTTCAACCGCGCGACAGTACGGAGGCTGCCGGTCGATCCGACCACAACGATCGAATCGGTCACGGTGTGCATCCCGGCGCGCGACGAGGCGCAGCGGCTGCCCGGGCTGATCGATGATCTTCGTGGGCAGGTAGGTGTACCGCAGCTGCGGGTGCTGATTCTCGACGATGCCTCCAGCGACGGAACCGAAGCCGCTGCGCTGGCAGCGATTGCAAGCGATCCGCGATGTACGGTGGTCCGCTCCGAGGCCGAACCCGCACCGGGTTGGACCGGGAAGACCGCGGCCTGCGCACGACTGGCCGAGCTGGCGGATGCGGCGGTGCTGATCTTCCTCGATGCCGATGTGCGGCTGGCACCGACGGCGATCGCCGCCGCGGTCACCGAACTGCGCCACAGCGAGGCCGCGTTGTTGTCGCCGTGGCCATATCAGGTGGCCGAATCGCTGGCGGAGGCGTTGGTGCAGCCGCTGCTGTGCTGGTCGTGGGCGGCCAGCCTGCCGATCGCGGTGGCCAACCGCAGCCGCCGCCGCTCCACCGCGGTTGCCTGCGGCCAGTTCCTCGTCTTCGATGCGGCGGCCTACCACGCCATCGGCGCTCACGCGGCAGTGGCCGCCAGCCCCACCGAGGACCTGGATATCGCTCGCGCACTGCGCCGTTCGGATCGCCGAACCGCGCTGGTCGCGGCGGGCCGATCCGCGAGCACCCGAATGTACCGCGACGCAGCCGAACTGGAAACGGGCTACACCCGCTGGCTCTGGTCGGCCTACGGCGCCACCACCATCGGCGGCGCAGCAGTCGGAGCCGTTGCGGCACTCGCCTACTGCGTACCGCCCTTGGCCGCCATCGGTGGCCGAGGTTCGACGCGCACGGCAGGACTCCTCGGCTACAGCGCAGCAGTAGCCAGTCGCCTACTCGCCCGTTCATTGGAAAGCACCACCCTGACCCGAACCGATCTCCTCGCGGCCCTAGCCCATCCAATCTCCATGGCCGCCTACCTCCGCCTGTACTCCCACTCCCGCCGTGCGCGCCACACCAACACCCTCACCTGGAAATCCCGCCACCTGTCCCCCGGCTGATCACGATCAGGTGGAATCCATGGCGGCAAAAGACCCACTTCACCAGTTTCACCTGATCTTGATCCACGAACCCGCAACCTCGCTGCTCCAGCGGCCTCGCGGCCCACAGCCGCATTTCCCCTCAGCCCCAGGCTCTCCCGAGACCGCGGGTTCAGCGCACCGACGTGATGCCCACAGTCGGGAGGAAGACGCAGGGCTTGCCGGCGTTGTCGACGGTTCCGAAGACTGCGGCGAGGACTGTGCCGGAGCCGGTGTCCACTGGGACTGCGCGGACGGCGCTGGTGGGGAAGGCGGCGAAGACGTCTTGGATGGTGCGTTCGGCGAAGGGTCTCAGCTCGGGTGGGATCGCGGCGGGGACCATCGTCCGGATGACGTCGGAGAGCGGGCCCATCGGGGTGACTCCGCTGCGACCGTTGGCGAGGTTGAGCCAGGCGACGTTCATACCGGAGGTGTTGGCGTTGTCCGCGGCGACGCCGTAGGGCACGAAGGTGAACAGGACCTGGCCCGCCTTGACCGCGGACAGGTCGAGTCCGGGGATTGCCACGGTGGTCTTGGGCCACGGCCCGGGGACCGCGCCCGCAACGGCGGGGACCAGGCCGAGCCTGGCGTCGGAGCAGAAGGCCGCGGCCGGATACAGGAACGGCTCGACGCCGAAGGTGCGCAGCGCGTCGACCGCAGCACGGTAGGCGCCGAGCAGATCGCCGGGGGCGACGGTTCCGGCTCGGCCGGGCGGATCATCCGGCGCCGTCGCGGCCGGAACCGCGGGGGCGGGCATCGGAGCCGCTACCGGACCGGCGGTGGCGACGCCGGGAGCGGCGAAAGTCAGCGCGGCCGAAGCGGACGCGATGGCGGTAAGCGTGGTCAGACGGCGCAGCACGGCCACAGTGGACCTCCTCATCGTCGGGCACGATCGAGGTCCGAGAGTACTCCGGCAAACCTCCGCAACTACGCTGATTTCGGCGGGCGACACCCGCGCGCCGCACGCCGTATCGGGCTGTCGCGACGACACGCCGTCCGGGCGCTCCAGGCGAAATACGCGGCCACGAGCAGGGCGGGCGCATCAGGAGCTACCACACGATCCGCACAATAGTCCCTGTTCACAACCTTTCGGACAAGGTCTGCGCTCACCGTGATTCGTACCCTTGTGCCGGACTTCGCCTGCTTCGCATGATATTTCGGCTAGACCCATTGACCCGACCCGTGCTCGGCGTCGGACACCATCCAGAGCGACCGAGAGACCTGGCTCGTCGACGTCGCAGCAACCCCCCGGTCACCGGGTGCGGGTGCTTCCGCCGGGAACGATGGAGGAACCGAAACCATGAGCGCGTCCGTCGCATCCGATGCCCCAGTATCGGATGTTCCGATACCGGGTGCCCACCCGCCCGATGCCACAGCACCCGGGCGTGCCGTAGCGACCGCACCGACGGTCGCCAAAGCCTGGCACCCCTGGCGTTGGGTGGTCAGCGCGATCGCACTCGTGCTGCTCGCGCAATTCATCCACGGGCCGGTGGGAGTCCGCGCATGAAGTTCCTGCTGTTCACCCTCGTCACCCGGGTGCCCGATCCGGTCACCGGACGACTGCCCGAGACCAGGGAGCGGTTGCGCGATGTGATCGAACAGGCCCGCCTCGCCGAGGAACTCGGCTTCGACGGCTTCGCTGTCGGTGAGCGGCACGAGGATCCGTTCCTCTCGGCCGCACCGCCGGTGCTCCTCAGCCACATTGCGGCGGTCACCTCGCGGATCAGTCTGTTCACCGCCGTCACCACGCTCAGCCTGCTCGATCCGGTCCGCGCGTTCGAGGACTACTCGACGCTGGACAACCTCTCCGGTGGACGCCTCGAACTCATTATCGGCAAGGGCAACGGCGCGGCGCAGGCAAAGCTGTACCACGTCACCACCGACGATCAGTGGGATCGCAATCGCGAAGGCTACGAACTGTTCCGGGCACTGTGGGACAGCGACAGCGTGACCTGGTCCGGCCGGTTCCGCCCGGAGCTGGTCGCGGCCAAGGCGCTGCCGCGGCCGCTGCAACCGCGCATCCGGATCTGGCACGGCAGCGCGACCAGTCGCGATTCGGTGGAACTCGCCGCGCGCCAGGGTGATCCGCTGTTCTCGGCGAATGTCACATATTCGATCGAGCCGTATGCCGAATTGGTGCGCCACTATCGGGAACGCTGGGCGCACTACGGGCACGACCCGGCCGATGCCCTGGTCGGTGCGGGCACGGCGGGACTGCACATAGCCAAGACGTCCCAGGAAGCCCGCGAGGTGTACCGCCCGATCTTCCAGGCGCGGCTGGCCCTGGCCCGAAAGCTCGGGCTGCCGGTGGTATTCGAGACGCTCGACGATTTCGTCACCCGCAGTTCGGCGCTCATCGGTAGCCCGGAGCAGGTGATCGACAAGGTCGGCCACCAGCACGAGCAATTCGGTCACGAGGTGACCCATCTGTCCGCCGAACGTGACGGTCGCACCGAGGTGCAGCATCGCGGCAGTCTCGAGCTCTTCCAGGCCGAGGTCGCCCCGGAACTGCGCGGCCGCTTCCCGAGTCGGCCATTGGCCACCGCGAGCAGCGAAAACACCAGCGTCGCAACCACGAACGGATCGGCCCGACCGACCGACTACGACATCGATTCCCGCGGCGAACTCGTCCGCACCGAAACATCTGGAGCTCCACAGTGATCAGACCCCGCCACCGAATCGCGGCCGTGGCCGCCGCCGTCACCGCGGCCGCGAGCCTGGCCGCCTGCGGCAGTGATTCGGCAACGTCGGGCGGCGACGCGGGCCCGCCGCAGCCGGGGGGCACCCTGCGCTACGGACTGTCACAGGCCCCGACCTGCTCGGATCCGGCGCAGTCCGGCACCAACCAGACGCTGTATGTGACCCGCCAGATCGTGGATTCGCTGACCGATCAGGATCCGAAGACCGGTGAGCTGAAGCCGTGGCTGGCCCAGAGCTGGGAGATCAGCCCCGATGCGAAGGTCTTCACCTTCCATCTCACCGATGGCGTTACCTTCAGCGACGGCACTGCGCTCACCGCGGCATCGGTGCAGAGGACCTTCGATTCGGTGATCAAGCTCGGCGCGGCCAAGACGCCGTTGGGCTCCAGCTACCTGACGAATTATGTCGGCACGACCGCGGTCGACAAGTTGACCGCGCGCGTGGAGTTCAGCCAGCCGAACGCACAGTTCCTGCAGGCGTCCTCGACCGCGCAGCTCGGCATCCAGGCCGATGTCACCACCGCCAAATCCGCCGATCAGCGCTGCCTCGGCGACAATGTCGGCAGCGGGCCGTTCACCTACGCGGCCTACCGCCAGGACGCCTCGGCGACGCTGGCCAAACGGGTCGGCTACAACTGGGGTTCGGCGGTCTTCGCGCACCGGGGCGAGGCCTATCTGGACAAGATCGAATTCACGGTGGTACCCGAATCCGGTGTTCGCACCGGCAGTCTCACCTCCGGTCAGCTCGACGCCGCCAGCGACGCCCTACCGCAGGACGCCCCGCAGATCGAGGCGGCCGGCGGCCGGGTGCTCACCACCGCGAATCCCGGTGTGCCATTCGGCATCCAGCCGAATGTGACCCGTGGCCCGCTGCGCGATCCCGCGGTGCGCCGGGCGCTGGTGCCCGCCATCGACCGCAAGCAGTTGGTCGATACCGTGCTCGGCCCCGACTTCAAGCCCGCGACCAGCACGCTGGCCAGCACCACGCCCGGCTATCAGGACCTCTCGGCGCAGCTGACCTACGATCCGGCGAAGGCACGCACCCTCCTCGACCAAGCAGGCTGGACGCCCGGCGGTGATGGCATCCGCGTGAAAAATGGCGAGCGGTTGTCCTTCGCGGTCCTGTTCGGCCAGGCGTTCGCCGGTAATCAGGCGATTCTCGAACTCGTGCAGCAGCAGCTGCGGCAGGTCGGCGTCGACCTGAAGCTGGACCTGGCGGGAACCGCCGAGAACACCGCGCGCCAGAACTCCAAGGACTTCGACACCACCTACTACAACACCACCCGCGCCGACGGCGACATCCTGCGGTCCACGTTCAGCGTCGACGGTCGCAATCTCAATGCGCGCGAACGTATCCCTGCGCTCGACGACCTGCTCGACCGCGAGCTGAGCACGGTGGAGACCGGCGCGCGCGCCGCGCTGATCCGTTCCGCGCAGCAGGAGGTGTTGGACGCGGGTCTGTGGATTCCGACGGTCGAGCTGTCCCAGGCCATCGGTGTCGGGCACAGCGTGCAGGATCTGAAGTTCGAGGCCTCGGCCCGACTGCAGTTCTTCGACGCCTGGCTGAGCGGGCACTAGTCATGACGCGCTATGTGGTTGTCCGGCTGCTACAGGCAGTGTGGGTGCTGTGGGCGGCCTTCACCATCTCGTTCGTGGTGCTCTACCTGCTGCCCGCCGATCCGGTGTCCATCGCGGTCGACGGCGCGGGTGCAGGCACGCCGGTCGACAAGGCCGCGATCGCCGAACTGCAGGCACGCTACGGGCTGGATAAACCACTGTGGGAGCAGTATTGGACGGCGCTGACGCATGCGCTCAGCGGTGACCTCGGGCATTCCATCGGCACCGGGCAGCCGGTCACCGGAGTACTGGGCGACAACCTGCCCAATACCCTCGAATTGACCGGTCTGGCACTGCTTTTCGCGGTGATCGGCGGCGTGAGCCTGGCCTTCGCGGCGACCTATGTCCGACGCCCGTGGTTACGCGATGCACTCAGCTCACTGCCCTCCCTCGGGGTTTCGGTGCCGACGTTCTGGACCGGATTACTGCTGCTGCAACTGTTCTCGTTCCGCTGGCGCCTCGCCCCGGCGTTCGGCGGTCACGGGTTCGCCGGTACGGTCCTGCCCGCGCTCACCCTCGCCATTCCGATCGGCGCGGTGCTCGCCCAGGTGCTGGCGACCGGACTGGCATCGACCTGGCGCCAGCCGTTCGTGGATGTGGCGCTGGCCAAGGGCGGTTCGCGGTCCTGGGTGCTGCGCAAGCATGTGCTGCGCCCGGCCAGCGTGCCGACGTTCACCATCGCCGGGGTGCTGGTCGGCAATATGCTCGCCGGATCCGTGGTGGTGGAGACCGTCTTCGCTCGCCAGGGCATCGGCCGCCTCACCCAGACCTCGGTGCTGGCCCAGGACATTCCGGTCGTGCAGGGCATCGTGCTGCTCACCTCGACCGTCTTCGTCACCGTGAATCTCGCGGTGGATCTGCTCTATCCGCTGCTCGACCCGCGCATCGCGAGCCGGTCCAGCGGTGCGACAACCGATTCCGAGCCGGACACCGCCGTCCGCACCGACGCCGAGGAGGTGCCGGCCCATGGTTGATGTGGTGGACGAGGGCCGTCGGTTGGCGCTGCCGCGACTGCGCCGACCCGTTCTGTCGTGGAAGTCCGTGCGCGGCAATGCGGTAGTGCTGCTGTCCGGCGCGGTCGCCCTGCTCGCGCTCGGCTGGGCACTGTTCCCCTCGGTTTTCGCCAGCGGTGATCCGCTGACCGGGGTGCCGGCCCAGAAGTTCCAGGGGCCCAGCGCCCAACATTGGTTCGGCACCGACAATCTCGGTCGCGATCTGTACACCCGCATGGTGCACGGCGCGGGTCTGTCGCTCACCGCGACCCTGTCCGCGGTGGCGATCGCGCTGGTGGTGGGTTCGGCGCTCGGACTGCTGTCCGGATCGATCGGCGGATTCGTCGACACGGTCATCATGCGACTCGTCGACGTACTGCTGTCCATTCCGTCGCTGCTGCTGTCACTGGCGCTGGTGACCGCGCTCGGCTTCGGCACCCGCAATGTGGCCATCGCGGTGGGTGTTTCGCTGATCGCCAACTTCGCCCGCGTGCTGCGCTCGGAGGTGCTGCGGGTGCGGCAGGCGCCGTATGTGGAGGCGGCGCACGCATCCGGGGTGCGCTGGTACACCGTGCTGGGCCGCCACGTGCTGCCGAACTCCTATCAGCCGGTGCTCGCACTGGCCGCCGTCGAATTCGGTATGGCGGTGCTCGCGGTCTCGGCCCTGAGTTTCCTCGGCTACGGCGCGAAACCCCCTACCCCCGAGTGGGGCGCACTGATTTCCGAGGGCCGCAACTACCTCGCCACCGCATGGTGGATGACCACCCTGCCCGGTCTGGTGATCGTCGCGGTCGTGGTCTCGGCCCAACGTCTCGGCCGTGCGATAGGAAGGAGTCAGAACGCATGAGCGACGAAGCCCGAACGTCAGAACCACTGCTGCGCATCGACGGGCTCCAGGTCCGCTACCACTCCGACAGCGGGGCGATCGACGCCCTCTCCGGCGCATCGCTGACCGTCACGCGCGGCGAGGTGGTCGCGCTGGTCGGTGAATCCGGTTCCGGTAAATCGACATTGGCGCAGTCGGTGATCGGCTTACTCGGTGCGAATGCCGAGATCACCGGCGGGACGATCACGTTCGACGGGCAGCCGGTGGAAACCGGGTCCGAGCGGGCGCTGCGGCGGATTCGCGGGAGGCGGATCGGATTCGTGCCGCAGGATCCCGGGCTGTCGCTGAATCCGGTACGGCGCGTCGGTGATCAGGTCGCCGAAACGCTGTTCGTGCACGGACTGGCCGATCGGCGCGATGCGGCAGCGCGGGCGATCGAGCTGCTGGCCGACGCCGGACTGGATCGCCCGGAGTTGCGGGCCACGCAATATCCGCACGAGTTGTCCGGCGGGCAGCGACAGCGGGTGCTGATCGCGGCGGCATTGATCGCCGGACCGGAGTTGGTGATCGCCGACGAGCCGACCAGCGCGCTCGACGCCACAGTGGCGCGGCGGGTGCTCGACAAACTCGCGGCGCAGACTGCGGCCCGAGGCACCGCGGTCCTGCTGATCACCCACGATCTCGCGATCGCCGCTGAACGGGCCGATCGGCTGGTGGTGTTGAGCGGCGGGGAGATCGTCGAAACCGGGCCGACGGCAACGGTCCTCGCCGAGCCCCGGCATCCGTACACCAAACGGCTGCTCGCGGCCTCGCCCAGTCTGGCCCCGTTCGAAGGCTTCCGTACACCGCGCACAAGTGACGGCCCGCCGCTGCTCACGATTCGGGACGTACACAAGAGCTTCCGCGCGCAGGCCGGTGGTTCGGTGGCCGCGGTGGCGGGCGTCGGCTTCGAGCTCGGTCGCGGCGAAACCCTCTCGCTGGTGGGCGAATCCGGCTCCGGCAAATCGACCACCGCACGCATCGCGTTGCGGCTCACCGAACCCGACAGCGGTGCGATCACCTTCGACGGACACGACCTGACCACGGTGAAGGCTGGACGACTGCGGGCGTTGCGACAGCGCTTCCAGGTGGTCTACCAGAATCCGTACAGCTCATTGGATCCGCGCTGGCGGGTCGGGTCGATCATCGAGGAACCGCTGCGCGCGTATGCGGTCGGCGACCGCAGGGCCAGGCAGGCACGGGTCCGCGAACTGCTCGGCCAGGTCGCGCTGCCGGAGAATTTCGCTCAGCGCCGACCCGCGGAATTGTCCGGCGGACAACGCCAACGCGTCGCCATCGCCCGCGCTCTGGCCCTGCATCCGGACCTGCTGGTACTCGACGAGCCGGTCTCCGCGCTCGACGCCTCGGTGCAGGCGCAGATCCTGGAACTGCTGGACCGTCTGCAAACCGAACTCGGCCTGAGCTACCTGTTCATCTCACACGACCTGGCCGTGGTGCGCCGCATCAGCGACCGTGTCGCAGTGATGCGCCAGGGCCGCATCGTCGAATCCGGTACCACCGCCGACATTTTCGACAACCCGCAGCACGAGTACACCCGCGAGCTGCTCTCGGCCATCCCAGCCCCCCGACACCGATATCCCGCCGCCGAAAATTCCACTCTCGAAGGAGCCAGAGCGTCATGACGACAAGCATCACCAGTCTTTTCGAAACCGAGTGGACGCAGTGGCAGCACGCCAGGGCGGATCAGCTGCGCGATCCGCTCGGCTTCCTGAGTCTGACCGGATTGCATTGGCTCACCGACCAACCCGAGCGACTCCCGGACGTGCCTGGCACCTGGTGGGTCACCGACGATAAGGTGTTCATCACCGCCCAGCCCGCCGACCGCCTGGAATTCGCGGGCACCGGCATCGCGGGCGTGCAGATCATCGCTCCCACCGAGGGCGCGCCGGGACTCAACGTGCGGCACGAGAATCGGGTGCTCGAGGTGATCCGGCGCAGTGGACTCTACGCGGTGCGAGTGCACGATCCGTCCGCGCCGAGCTTGCTGAGTTTCGCGGGCATTCCGGCCTACGCACCGGATCCGCACTGGGTGATCGAGGGCCGCTTCGAGGCGTTCGACACACCGCGCACCGTCACCACCGGCGCGGTCGTCGACGGTCTCGAACACCACCACACCGCCGCGGGCACCATCGAATTCACCATCGGCGCGGTCACCGAGCGCGTCATCGCCTTCGGCGATCCGGCCAACCTGCGGGTGCTGTTCACCGACGCCACCAGCGGCGTCACCACCTATCCGGCGGCCCGCTCGCTCGCGGTGGCAGCACCCGACGCCGACGGCACTGTGCGCCTCGACTTCAACCGAGCCGCCAACCTGCCCTGCGCCTTCACCGACTTCGCTACCTGCCCGCTGGCACCGGCCGAGAATCGGCTGCGCGTGGCCATCGAAGCGGGCGAACAGCATCCGCGCCCAGGACGGTCCGCATGACGATCCCGCTGTCCATCCTCGATCTGTCGCCGATCAGCGCCGGCTCCAGCGCACAGCAGGCGCTGCGCAACACCATCGATCTCGCCCAGCACGCCGAACAGTGGGGCTACCACCGCTATTGGCTGGCCGAGCACCATTTCGTGTCGGTGGCGAGTTCGTCATCGATCACGCTGATCGGCTTGGTCGCCGCGGCGACCTCGCGCATCCGGGTCGGGTCCGGCGCGGTTCAGGTCGGCCACCACACCTCGGCGTCCATCGTCGAGGCGTTCGGCACCATCGACGCCCTCTACCCGGGCCGACTCGATCTGGGCCTGGGCCGATCCGGGCACCGCCGCACCCAGTTCGGCGCGCAACCGGCGCATCCGAAGGGCGGGCATCCCGTCGTCGACACGGTCACCGGACGCACCGAAATCCGTGACGGCGTAGTGGTTCCGCCGCCCTTCGACCCCGGCCGGATCGCCGACAAATCGAGGTTCATCGCCTCGATCGGCGCGCTGCAACAGCAGGGCGCGCAGGCGGCGGACTTTCCGGATCAGGTCGACGAGGTGCGCGCACTGCTCAACGGCACCTACAAGAGCGCCGATGGTATTGCGCTGCACGCGGTTCCGGGCGAGAGCGCCCAGGTCGAACTGTTCCTCTTCGGCAGCTCGGCCAGCGAAAGCGCGGAACTGGCAGGCAAACTCGGCCTACCCTTCGCCGCCGCGTACCACGTCGCGCCCGGCACCGCGCTGGACGCGATCCAGGCCTACCGGGCCGCCTTCCGCCCCTCGGCCGAGCACCCCGAGCCCTATGTGGTGATCTCCGCGGACGTAGTCGTCGCCCCCGACGACGCCACCGCCAAGCACCACGCGTCCACCTACGGCCACTGGGTGCACAGCATCCGCACCGGAGCGGGCGCCGCGGAATACCTCGACCCCGATACCGCCACCCCGCTCACCCCGGACCAGCACCGCCTGGTCGAGGATCGCCTGGCCACCCAATTCGTCGGCTCCCCCAACACCGTGGTGGCACGGCTCGCAGCCCTCCAACGCGTAACCGGCGCCAACGAACTGCTGGTCACCAGCATCACCCACCGCCACGAGGACCGCCTGGAATCCCACCGCCTCCTCGCCGACGCCTGGGGCCTGCGCGCAACTCGCGCGGCATGAATTCGTCGCTGCCCCGGTCCCTACCACCGGGGCAGCGACAGGACATCCCGCACAGCGGACTGCCGGTTCAAAGCCCCGGAGCCCAGCCGACAGACTCTGCCCACACTTCTGCTCGCGAGGTGATCTCGACGATCAGCGGCCCCTCGGCATCGGCATTGGCGTTCATGTCAGTCCAGCCGCGTTGCGCAAGTTGACGTTTGAGCTGCTCGTAGGCCACCCGGTCCCAAGCGACCTGCCGCAGCCGATCGTTCATACCGCCATCGTCAGCTGATCAGTCGAATACGACGCGGCGCTAGACGCTGATGGGGGCGGCGGTGACGCCGTAGCCGAGGTTGGTGAGCACCTCGCCGGTGGCCTTGGCGAAGTTCAGGGTGATGAAGTGCAGGCAGGGGGCGCCCTCGGCGATGAGACGCTGGCCCATTTCGGTGGCGATCTCGATGCCGACCTCGCGGACGGCGGCATTGTTCTCGTCCGGGCCGTCGCCCGCTGCCCGGCGCAGGCGGTCCAGCACCGCGGATGGCAGCGGGCGGCCGCACAGTTCCTCGGCGCGGGCGACGGTGCGCAGGGAGGTGATGGGCATCAGTTCGGGGATGATCGGCTTGGTGCCCTCGATCGGGTCGAAAGCCGCGATGCGGTCGCGCAGGCGCAGGTAGTGCTCGACGTCGAAGAACATCTGGGTGATCGAATACTCCGCGCCCGCACGCAGTTTCGCGGCCAGGTAGGCGGTGTCGTGGTCCAGGTCCGGGGAGCGGTGGTGCCCCTCGGGGAACGAGGCGACACCGACATGGAAGTCGCCGAGGTCGCGCACGATGCGGACCAACTCCTCGGCGTAGGCCACGCCGTGGGGATGTTTGCGCCATTCACCGAGCGGATCGCCGGGCGGGTCGCCGCGCAGCACCAGGATGTTGCGGATGCCCGAATCGGCGTACGCGCCGACCAGCGAGCGCAGTTCGGCAACGCTGTGCTCGACCGCGGTCAGATGTGCCACCGGCAGCAGGGTCGTCTCCTGCGCCAGCGCGCCGGTGATGCGCACGGTGCGGTCGCGGGTGGTGCCACCGGCTCCGTAGGTCATCGAGACGAAGGCCGGATGCATGCGTTCGAAGGTGCGTACGGCACGCCACAGTCGGGCCTCGCCTGCGGCGTCACGGGGTGGATTGAACTCCACCGAGAAGGGCACCGAACCGCTCGAGTGGGTCCGCAGACTCTGTACCACCGAGGGTGTGCCAGAGACGTTCGGTGGCGTCGGGGACGGCCTCTCAGGGGTCGAACGTCCCCGCACGTTGTCGAAAGTCACCGGTCCAGTGTAGAGGTGACCCATCACGGCTCCACCCCGCTGCGACCCGATGGTGCTCTTACCCAAGGTCCACTCGCCGCGCTCGGTCACGGGCTGTCGGATCGTCACAACCGAACGCGTATTCTGCGACCAGGCGATGTTCGCCATCGCCGGGCGACACGCGCGACCACCCCCGCCCGGCACCGAAGCACTTATAGCGCGCCCCGAACCACCGCGCGCCCCAGCCGCACGACCTTGGAGGCTCCCCTGTCCCTCGGACCTGGTATCCAGACGCCTCAGCCCACCCCACCCACCGGCGCCACCACACCTGCCGACACCACCGCGAACATCACCCCGGCAGCCCCCGGTGCGCCCAGTCGGACGACCCCATCGGCCGACACCACTCCGGCCGCGAATGCCACCCCGCCCGCCGACACCACGCCGCCAGCCGCGAATGCCACCGCGCGACGCGCGCCGAAGCCGGGTACCTCCGCGTTCGTGACGGCGGTCGAAGACGCTCTGAAAGCGTTCTTCCTGACCAGACGTCCGATCGTCGAACCGCTCGGTCCGGTCTTCGATCAGGCCGCCGACGCACTGGAGCTATTCGTGCTGCGCGGCGGCAAGCGGACCAGGCCCGCTTTCGCCTGGACCGGCTGGCTCGGTGCGGGCGGCGACCCCGCCGGACCGGACGCCGCCGCGGTCCTGAACGCCTGTGCCGCACTCGAATTGGTGCAGGCCTGCGCGCTGGTCCACGACGACATCATCGATTCCTCGCGCACCCGCCGCCGCTTCCCGACCGTGCACGTCGATTTCGAGCAGCGCCACCGGGAACGCGGCTGGGCCGGTGATTCCGCACACTTCGGCACCAGCGTCGCCATCCTGGTCGGTGATCTGGCGCTGGCCTGGGCCGATGACATGGTGCACGCCTCCGGACTCGACGCGGCGGCCATTGCCCGTTTCGCGCCGGTGTGGGCTTTGATGCGCACCGAGGTACTCGGCGGACAACTGCTCGATATCCATGGCGAATCGGCGGGCGACGAATCGGTCACCGCGGCACTGCGCATCAACCGCTACAAGACGGCGGCCTACACCGTCGAGCGCCCGCTGCATCTCGGCGCCGCGCTCGCCGACGCCGACGCGCGACTGATCGAGGCCTACCGCACCTTCGGCACCGATATCGGCATCGCCTTCCAGCTCCGCGACGATCTGCTCGGCGTCTTCGGCGATCCGGCCGTCACCGGCAAGCCCTCCGGCGATGACCTGCGCGAGGGCAAACGCACCGTCCTGGTCGCCGAAGCATTGCGCCGAGCCGACGCCACCGACCCGGCCGCCGCGGCCCTGCTACGCACCAGCCTCGGCACCGACCTCACCACCGACCAGGTCGAGCACCTGCGCGCGGTGATCACCGGCCTCGGCGCGGTCGACGAAGTAGAGCGGCGCATCACCGAACTCACCGAACAGGGCCTGGCCGCACTCGAAACCAGCACCGCCACCCCGAACGCCAAGGAGCAGCTGCGCGCCATGGCACTGGCCGCGACGAGTCGCACGCACTAGCAACCCGCACGATGACAACCAGCGACCCGTACCCATTCGACGAGCGCACCGCGGGGACAACCACCGCGGATGCTGTTATGAGAACCATTGAGCCACAGACCGATCGCGCGATTGTCGAGCGCGCTGATCGGCATGCCCCGCGTGGGCTGAGGAGATTCACATGAAAACCGTTGCGGGAGCGACTGATCACGTCGTGGTCGTGGGCGCGGGCCTATCCGGTCTCGCGGCGGCGCTCTATCTGACCGGAGCAGGGCGAAAAGTCACCCTGCTCGAACGCGCCGACCACCCCGGCGGTCGAGTCGGCTTGTACCGCGGCCCCGACTACGAAATCGACTCCGGCGCAACCGTACTGACCCTGCCGGAGCTGATCACCGACGCACTCGCCACCGTCGGCAAGACACCGGAGACCTGTACACCCCCACTACGCATCCATCAACTTTCCCCCAGCTACCACGCCCGCTTCGCCGACGACACCACCATCCGCGTCTTCGCCGATCCCGAGGCCATGGCCATCGAGGTCGCCGACGTCTGCGGCGATGCCGAAGCCCTGCGCTACCGACGGCTGCGCGCCTGGCTCGCGCAGATCTACCAGGCCGAGTTCACCGAGTTCATGGACACGAACTTCGACTCCCCGCTCGATATGGTCCGCTACCCAGCCAAACGCCGCGCACTCACCGCGCTCGTGCGCCTGGGTGGCTTCGGCAGGCTCGGCCCCCGCGTCGCCCGATTCCTGCGCGACCCACGCCTGGCCAGGTTGTTCACCTTCCAGGCGCTCTACGCGGGCATGCCACCCGCGAAGGCACTCGCCGTCTACGGCGCCATCCCGCATATGGACACCTCCCTCGGCGTCTACTTCCCCGAGGGCGGTATGCGCGCCATCACCGCCGCCCTCGCCGACGCGTTCACCGCCGCGGGCGGCACGTTGGAGCTGAATACCGAGGCCACCGGAATCGAATACGCGAGCGGCCGGGCCAGGCAGGTGCGCACCGCCGACGGCCGCGCCTTCGACTGCGACGCCGTCGTCCTCAGCGCCGACCTCGGCTCACTGGAGCGATTCGGTGTACGCCGCCTGCGCCTGCGCGCCGCCCCATCGGCAGTCGTCGCGCACGGCACCATTCCCGCAGCGATCGCACAGCACTGGCCGATCCAGGCCCACCACACCATCGACTTCGGCGACGCCTGGGCGCGCACCTTCGACGAGATCGCCGCTCGCCCAGGCAAAGGCCGTCTGATGAGCGACCCGTCACTGCTGCTGACCCGCCCCGCACTCACCGACCCCACCCTCTACATCGACCGCGCCGACGGCAGGTACGAACCGTTCTCCCTGCTCGCCCCCTGCCCGAACCTCGACGCCGCACCTCTGGACTGGAACCGACTCGGCCCCTCCTACCTACGCGAACTCCTGAACGTGCTGGAGGCGCGCGGCTACCACGGAATCGCCGAACACTTCACCGTCGATCACCTCGACACACCCGGAACTTGGCGCGACCAAGGCATGTTGGCGGGCACCCCCTTCTCCGCGGCACACCTGTTCCGGCAAACCGGACCATTTCGTCCACGCAATTTTTCCGGCGGTAGCGACAATGTGGTTATCGCCGGTTGTGGCACCACTCCGGGTGTCGGCGTGCCAACCACATTGCTATCGGGAAAACTAGCGGCAAACCGGATCATCGGTGCCCCGCGGCCCGCTCGAGATGAATCCCCGCGCACCAGCGGGATAGTGTTCCCGGCGAGCCACTAAACTAACGGCCGACCTATTCACCAGCGGTTGCGACCGCCGACCACTCCGGGGGGACACACACCACATGCATCCCCCTGAGACGACGGCCACCGCGCCCACCGACAACTCGATGAACGCGACCGCAACCGAGGCGCGCCCGTCGAGCGTTGCGCCGCACCGCGCCGCCACGGCGGTCGCCGAGAGCGGACTCCGGACCTGGATCCGGACCTCCGCCGATTTCGCCCGCAGCCCCGAGGGCCATTCGGCGCTGCTCGGTTTGTTCGGCGCGCTGATGATCACCTTCGGCGGATTCGGCGCGGGCAGCGTCCGCAAGCGCGATCCACTGCTCGAGGCGATGCACCTGTCCTGGCTACGGTTCGGCCACGGCTATGCGCTCTCCACCATGGTCATCTGGGTCGGCGTGCTGCTGATGATCACCGCGTGGGTGCGGTTGGGCCGCACCACCATCGGATTCGGCGACCGGCCCGACGCCGGGGTCACGCTGAACGAGCTGCGCGCGATCGTCGGCATCTGGATCTTCCCGTTGCTGTTCGCGGTGCCGATGTTCAGCCGCGACGCGTACTCGTATCTGGCGCAGGGCGCGCTACTGCGCGACGGCTTCGACCCGTATGTTTCCCCGCCGGTCGCCAATCCCGGTGTGCTGCTGGACAATGTGAGCCCGGTCTGGACCGCCACCACCGCGCCCTACGGTCCGATCTTCCTGCTGCTCGGCCGCGCCATTACCGCCATCACCGGAGACAACGTGGTCGCGGGCACCATCGCGCTGCGGCTGGTCATGCTGCCCGGTCTGGCGCTGATGATGTGGGCGGTCCCGTATCTGACCAAACATCTCGGCGGCAAGCCGACCGTCGCACTGTGGCTGGCCGTGCTCAACCCGCTGGTGCTGATCCACCTCATCGGCGGCGTGCACAACGAAATGCTCATGGTGGGGCTGATGTGCGCCGGCATCGCGCTGGTGCTGGAACGCCATCACGTAGCGGGCATCGTGGTCGTCGCGATCGGTGTCGCCATCAAGGCGACCGCGGGTGTCGCGCTGCCGTTCCTGGTGTGGATCTGGATGCTGCACGAACGCGAACGCCGGGCCATGCAGCGCGCCGCGCAATCACCGGGCGCGACGCAATTGGTCGAGAACACGACCGAACCCGCGCGACCGAGCGAGGAAGTGCCGCATCCGGCCTTGATGTTCGCCAAGATCGCCGGACTCGGGCTGAGCGTATTCGCGGTGGTCTTCGTGGCCGCCTCGGCCATCGCCGGGGTCGGCATCGGCTGGCTGACCGCGCTGTCGGGCTCGAAGAAGATCATCAACTGGCTCTCGCTGCCGACGATCCTCGCGCATATGGTCCGCTGGGTGACCCCGTTCGCCATGGATCCGGTGCTCGCGGTCACCCGTGCGCTATGCGCGGTGGCGCTGATCGCGGTGCTGGCGTGGACCTGGTGGCGGTTCCGGCACAGCGAGCGCGAGGCCGTCTTCGGCATCCTGATCGCCTTCGTCGCCATCGTCATCCTGTCCCCCGCCGCACTGCCCTGGTACTACTCCTGGCCGCTGGCGCTGGCCGCCGGATTCGCGCTGTCCACCACCACGCTGATGGCGCTGGTCGGACTGTGTACCTGGTTGATGCTGGTGTTCCAGCCGGACGGCTCGATCGGGCTCTACAGCTTCTGGCACGTCGCCGCGGCGACCTTCGCCGCCGTGGTGGCGGCGCTGTCGCTGCGAACCGTCGACCCGCTGCGATTGCGTGCCAGCCCACCGGAGAGCAATCCGGTCGCCGTCACCCGGTCATGACCGAGGTCGAGTCGGCCGCCGGTATCGCGCCTGACGCGGAACTGGCCGCGGCGTACCGCGTCTGCCGCGAGATCGCCGCCGCCCATGGACGCACCTACTTCCTGGCCACCCGATTGCTCTACGCACCACGAAGACCCGCCGTGCACGCGCTGTACGCGTTCGCGCGGATCGTCGACGATATCGTCGATCACCCGACGCTGGACGCCGAACACGGGCCGGCGGGCGAACTCGATATGGTCGAGAAGCAGCTGCGCGTCGTGCTCGAGCAGGGCGTGCCTGCAGCGAGCGGCCCCGCCGAACGTACCCGGGTACTGATCGCGCTGGCCGACACCATCCATCGCTATGACATTGCGCCCCAGCACTTCTGGACCTTCCTGGACTCCATGCGGATGGATGTGCCTGGCACCGCGCACTTTCATGCCCGCTACACCACCATGACCGAACTGCGCGCGTACATGCGCGGTTCGGCGGCCGCGATCGGCCTGCAGCTACTCCCCGTGCTCGGCACGGTCGTACCGGTAGTCGAAGCAGAGCCCGCCGCCGCGGCACTCGGCGAGGCATTCCAGCTCACCAATTTCCTGCGCGATATCGCCGAGGACTTGGACCGCGGCCGGATCTACCTGCCCGCCGACGAACTCGCGGCCTTCGGCGTGGACGCGGACCTGCTGGCGCACTGCCGCCGCACCGGACAGACCGATCACCGGGTCCGCCGCGCACTGGCACATCTGATCGCGATCAACCGCGACCTCTACCGCGTCGCCGACCCGGGCATCGATCTGCTCGACCCCCGAGTCCGCCCCGCCATCCGCACCGCAGGCACCCTCTACTCGGGCATCCTCGAACGCATCGAGGACTTCGATTACGCGGTATTCGCGCGCCGCGCGGTGGTCCCGCAACATCGTCGGCTGCGCGTCGCGGCGGCGGAGTTCACCACCGCCGCGCTGCGCAGGTCATAAACGAGTTCTCAGAACGGGTCCGCGGCGGCGCGGCGCAGAACTTCGCGCGCCAATGGTCCGTGCAATGCGTCGACGGGCTTACCGGGCAGGCTGTCGTCGTCGGTGAAGATCCACACCAGGATCTCCTCATCGGTGTACTTGGCGTCTTTCATGACGGTGATCAGGCCGGGCAGCGGCTTCACGACCGCACCGGTACGGTCGAAGAAACGCTCGGGCACACCTGCGACGCCGTCGCGGCGCACGGCAAGCAGCTGATGGTCGCGCAGCATCTGATGCACTCGGGTCACCACGAGCCCGAGTTTGTCGGCCACCTCGGGCAGCGGAATCACCGCGACCGACTCAGGAAGAACATCGTCACTGCAAGGAAATGCACTCACGCGAATAACGGTAACCGGTCCCCTGCCGCACGGCGTGAGCCACCCGGGCGGCGATCGCCGATACCATCGTGGTGGCCGCACGAGGCGGTCCGTCGCTTGTCGCACTCGCAGCGAGGGGTGAGAACTTTGTGAAAGCCGGAGGACATCACTTGATCGGGCAAATCCTGGAGGGGCGCTACCGCATCGACGCGCCGATCGCGCGCGGTGGGATGTCGATGGTCTTCCGAGGTGTGGATACCCGGCTGGACCGCCCGGTCGCCATCAAGGTGATGGATCCGAAGTTCGCCGCCGATCCGCAGTTCCTGTCGCGGTTCGAATTCGAGGCGCGCGCGGTCGCCAAGCTCAAGCATCCATCACTGGTCGCGGTCTATGACCAGGGTGTGGACGGCGAGCACCCGTTCCTGATCATGGAGCTGGTCGAGGGCGGCACGCTGCGCGAACTGTTGCGCGAACGGGGTCCGATGCCGCCGCACGCGGTGCGCGCGGTCGCCGAACCGGTGCTCGCGGCGATCGGCGTCGCGCATTCGGCGGGCCTGATCCATCGCGATATCAAGCCGGAGAACGTGCTGATCTCCGATTCCGGTGAGGTGAAGATCGCCGACTTCGGTCTGGTGCGCGCCGTCGCGGCCGCGACCACGACCTCGGCGAGCGTGATTCTCGGCACGGCCGCCTACCTGTCTCCCGAGCAGGTGACCGCGGGCACCGCCGATTCCCGCAGCGACGTCTACTCCTTCGGCGTGCTGATCTTCGAACTGCTCACCGGCCAGGTTCCGTTCACCGGCGACACCTCGATCTCGGTGGCGTATCAGCGCATCGAGAACGACGTGCCGCGCCCGAGCGAGCTGATCGCCGGGGTGCCGCCGGAGTTCGACGAGCTGATCGCGCGGGCCACCAACCGCGAGCCCGCGCACCGCTTCGCCGATGCGAACGAGATGGTGGCCGAACTGCATGCGATCGCGGTCAAGCTGAATCTGCCGCCGTACCGGGTGCCCGCGCCGCAGGAATCGGCCGAACACCTCAGTGCCAGTTTCACGGTCGCCGCGCCGAACCAGCAGCCGGCCCGGGCCGAGGTTCAGGCACCGCAGCCAGTGCAGCACACCAGGGTCGTCACCGCGGCGCGGCCGCGGGTGCCCGACTACGGTCCGCCCGACAACTACGGGCCGCCGGATACCTACGGGCCGCGTGACGGCTACGCGCCGTCGCATTCGCCGCAGCCGTCACCGTTCGTGGAGGACCGCACCAAATCGCGGCGCACGGTGCTGCTGTGGGTGGCCGTCGTCGCGATCCTGACGTTGCTCGTCGGGGTCGGTGGCTGGTGGTTGGGTGTCGGCCGCTATTCGGCGGTGCCGTCGGTGGCCGGGAAGGACCAGGCCAGCGCGATCTCGGCGCTGGAGGATGCGGGCTTCTCGACAGAGGTCAGACAGAAGACCTCCGACACCATCCCGGTCGGCGGCGTGGTCGGCACCGATCCCTCGGCGGGATCCAAGGTCACCAAGGGCTCGACGGTGGCCGTGCTGATCTCCAGCGGCAAACCGCGGGTACCCGATCTCACAGTGGGCGATCAGATCTCGAAGGTCAACCAGCTCATCCGCGATGCCGGACTGCAACCCGTGGACGCGGGCGAAATCGGCAGCTCCGCGCCCAAGGGCACCTTCGCGAAGGTGGATCCGGCTCCCGGCACGGTACTTCCGCTGGCCGCGCAGGTAAAGGTGTACCGCAGCAAGGGATCGCAGCCGATCAAGATGCCCGATGTGCGCGGCAAGACCACCGAGGAAGCGACCAAGACGCTCACCACCGCCGGAATCACGGTGCGCGAGACCAGAACTCAGTTCGATCGCAGCGTCGAGGCGGATAAGGTCATCAGCACCGATCCGACCGCTGGCACCACGATCCAGTCCGGTGACGGTGTGGTGTTGATCGTCTCCAATGCCGTGAAGGTGCCGCTGCTGGTCGGCGCGAGCGTCGGCGACGCCCGCTCGAAACTGCAGGCCCTCGGCCTCCTGGTGACGGTGCGCCAGCTGACCCCGTCCGACAGCTCGGTGGTGATCGGCCAGGCCCCGGGCGTTGGCGCCAGTGTCGAGGCGGGTTCGACCGTCGCGCTGACCGCCCTGCCCTGATCGCCTCCCCGGAACAATAGGAGCGCCGCACGCCGATGAGCGGTGCGGCGCTGCCGATCGAGCGACCCCGGCGATCGCGCGGCCCTGGCCGAAAACCCTTGTTTCAGCGCAGCATTTCGGCGACGAGGAAGGCGAGTTCCAGCGACTGCTGGGTGTTCAGGCGCGGATCGCACGCGGTTTCGTAGCGACCGGACAGGTCCAGATCCTGGATGTCCTGGGCGCCGCCGAGGCATTCGGTGACGTCCTCACCGGTCAACTCGATGTGCAGACCGCCGGGGTGGGTGCCCAGCCCGTGATGCACCTCGAAGAAGCCCTGCACCTCGTCGATGATCCGGTCGAAGTGCCGGGTCTTGTAGCCGGTGGAGGCCTCGTGCGTATTGCCGTGCATGGGGTCGCACTGCCAGATCACCTGGTGTCCGGTCGCCTGCACCTTCTCGATGATGGGCGGCAGCACATCGCGGACCTTGGAGTTGCCCATGCGCGAGACGATGGTCAACCGGCCAGGCTCGTTGTTCGGATCGAGGCGCTCGACGTACTCGACGGCCAGTTCCGGCGTGGTGGTCGGGCCGATCTTCAGGCCGATCGGGTTGGCGAGCAGTTCCGCGAACGCGATATGCGCGCCGTCGAGCTGACGGGTGCGCTCGCCGATCCACAGGAAGTGCGCGGACAGGTCGTAGAGCACCGGCTCGCCCGCCGGGTTCTGGCCCAGGCGCAGCATGGCGCGTTCGTAATCGAGCACCAACGCCTCATGGCTGGCGTAGATGCGGGCTTGCTGCAGGCTCGGGTCGTTCACCCGGCAGGCGGTCATGAAGGCCAGGCCGCGGTCGATCTCCTCGGCCAGCGCCTCGTAGCGCGCACCCGCGGGCGATTGGGCGACGAAATCGCGGTTCCAATCGTGCACGCGGTGCAGATCCGCCATGCCCGCACCGGTCAGCGCGCGCACCAGGTTCATCGCCGCGCTGGCGTTGGCGTAGGCGCGGACCAGCCGCGACGGGTCGTGTTCGCGCACCTTGCCCTCGGCGACCAGCGAGTTGATCATGTCGCCGCGGTAGGACTTGAGACCGAGCGCGTCGGTATCGGAGGAACGCGGCTTCGCGTACTGACCCGCGATGCGCGCCACCTTGACCACCGGCAGGCTGGCGCCATAGGTGAGCACCACCGCCATCTGCAGCAGGGTCCGGATATTGCCGCGGATATGCGGTTCGGTGTTATCGGCGAAGGTCTCCGCGCAGTCACCGCCCTGCATGAGGAAGGCCTCGCCGCGTGCGACCTCGGCGAGCCGCGTACGCAGCTCCTCCACCTCGGCGGCCACGCAGATCGGCGGCACGCTCTCCAGCACAGTGCGCATCATCGCCGCCTGCTCCGGATCCCACGACGGCTGTTGCAGCGCCGGACGCGCCAACGCGTCGTCCAGCCGCTTCCGCAGCTCTGCGGGCAGCGGCGGCAGCTCCGGCAGGCGATCGATCGGTACGTCGACGGTCCAGTTCACCCGTTCAGAATACGGACACCCCGAGGCGCGCAGGTACCCGGTAGTAGGGGTGGATTGTGCCCACCTAGGGTGAGTAGCCGGCACCAGCGCCGCACCGCACCGATCTTTGGAGGAGAGACCGATCTCGCTTCGATATTTTTATGACTGCGAATTCATCGAGGACGGCGTTACGATCGACCTCGTCTCGATCGGTGTCGTCTGCGAGGACGGCCGCGAATATTACGCTGTCTCTACCGAATTCGATCCCGAGCGGGCCGGCCCGTGGGTGCGCAGGTACGTGCTGCCCCAGCTGCCGTCACCGTCCTCCCCACTCTGGCGCAGCCGCGAGCAGATCCGCAAAGACCTCTACGAATTCCTGGTCCCCCGCCCCAGCGTCACCCCCGAATTGTGGGCCTGGGTCGCCGCCTACGACCATGTGGCGCTGTGCCAGCTCTGGGGCTCGATGGTCGAGCTCCCCAACGCCCTGCCCCGCTACACCAACGAACTGCGCCAGCACTGGGAGGCGCACGGTCGCCCCGAACTGCCCCCCGTCCCGCCGGACGCCCACGACGCCCTCGCCGACGCCCGTCACAACCTGGCGAAGTTCGAGGCCATCGAGGCCGCACGCCGCCGCTGACGGCACCTGTTGACCGAAATACCCGAAGGCCCCGAGTCGGATTCGACTCGGGGCCTTCGTATCGGACTGGGCGATCAGTGGCTGTGATTGCCGTTCTGGCCGTTCTCCTGTGCCTTCTGCAGTATGGCGAGCTGCCTGTGCTCTTCCTCGTGCTCGATCTCGAAGGCCTGGTCGCTCTCCTCGCGCGGGTCGGCGCGCAGGAAGCTGCCGGTGCCCGGCTTACCGGCCGAACCCAGCTTGTTCATCTTCTTGGGCACATGCGCGCCCTGGTACTCCAGCGGAATCGGGTGGCCGTGGTCGTCGACCGGGCCGAGCGGCTGGTGCACCTCGATGTACTCACCGTGCGGCAGCCGCTTGATCACACCGGTCTCGATGCCGTGCTCGAGCACCGCGCGGTCACTGCGCTGCAGACCGACGCAGAACCGGTAGGCAAGGAAGTACGCGACCGGCGGCACGACCAGCAGACCGATGCGGCCCATCCAGGTGGTGGCATTGAGCGAGATGTCGAACTTCAACGCCAGGATGTCGTTGACGCACGAGAGCGTCAGCACCACGTAGAACGCGATCGACATCGCGCCGATCGCCGTGCGCACCGGCACGTCGCGCGGACGCTGCAGCAGGTTGTGGTTCACATCGTCGCCCGTGAGGCGCTTCTCGATCCACGGGTACAGCACCAGCACCGTGAACACCAGACCCATGATCAGCGCGACCCAGAACACAGCCGGAACCGTGTAGTTACCGATGTAGATCTCCCACGGCGGCATCAGACGCGCCATACCGTCGGTCCACATCATGTAGAAGTCGGGCTGCGAACCCGCCGACACCTGAGATGGGTTGTAGGGACCCAGATTCCAGATCGGGTTGATCTGCAGCACACCGGCCAGGATCGCCACGATGCCGAGGGTGAAGGCGAAGAACGCGCCCTGATCCGAGGCGAACACCGGCACGATCCGTGCGCCGACAACGTTGTTCTCGGTGCGGCCGGGGCCGGGGAACTGCGTGTGCTTCTGGTACCAGACCAGCGCCACGTGCGCGGCGATCAGCGCCAGGAAGATGCCGGGGAAAAGCAGCACGTGCGCGATGTACAGACGCGGAATGATGATGTCGCCGGGGAAGTCGCCACCGAAGATCATCCAGTGCATCCAGGTGCCGATGATCGGGATACTCATCGTGATACCGCCGAACGCGGCCCGCAGACCGGTACCCGACAGCAGATCGTCGGGCAGCGAGTAACCGAAGAAGCCCTCGAACATCGCCAGGATCAGCAGCAGGCAGCCGATCACCCAGTTCGCCTCACGCGGCTTGCGGAACGCGCCGGTGAAGAAGATGCGGAACAGGTGCACGATGATCGACGCCGCGAACAACAACGCAGCCCAGTGATGCACCTGGCGCACGAACAGACCGCCGCGCACCTCGAAGGAGATGTTCAGCGACGTCTCGTACGCTCGCGACATGGTCACGCCGCGCAGCGGTTGGTAGGCGCCGTTGTAGACGACCTCGGTCATCGACGGATCGAAGTACAGGGTCAGGTACACACCCGACAACAGCAGGATGATGAACGCGTACAGCGCGATCTCACCGAGCAGGAACGACCAGTGGGTCGGAAAGACCTTGTTGATCGACCGCTTCATGAACGCAGCGGCGCGGTACCGCTCGTCCGCAGCGTTGGCCTGATCTGCCACACGACTCATGCCTGCACCTCGCTGGCGCTCGGTTCCGGCATGTGTCGTACACACTGATACATGATTCGCGCCCTCCCGTCGCCCGGCCACCGCCCCTCATCGAATCGCTCCGCGATGCTGTACTCAAATCGTTCGCTCATGAACGACGCTCCCAGTAGGCCGGTCCGAGCGGCTCGATGAAGTCGCCTGCGGCGACCAGGTAGCCCTCGGAGTTGACGGTGATCGGCAGCTGCGGCAGTGCGCGAGCGGCGGGACCGAAGACCGGCTTAGCCCATTCGGTCGCCAGGAACTGCGACTGGTGGCAGGGGCACAGGATCTTGTTGGTCTGTGACTCGAACAACGATGTCGGGCAACCGAGGTGGGTGCAGATCTTCGAGTAGGCGAAGTAGTCGCCGTAGTTGAAGCTCTCCTGGCCCTTGCGCTTGACGGCCGACTGCGCGTCTTGGGTGCGCAGGCGAATCATCATGACGGCGTTGCGGATACCGCGCAGCGACTGGAGTGTCGCGTGCTCGTCACCGCGCCACTTCTCCTTCCACGGGAACACCGTCTCCATGGCGCCCGCGTCCAGATCCTCGGGACGCACCAGAACGACGTCCTCGGGGCGACCGGTGTCGCGGCGGATGTAGACCGTCTCGCCCGGGAAGTCCGGGGTCCAACCCGAAACCCACAGCGGCGACTTGTCGCCCTTGGCCCACGGGTTCTTGATCATGCCGCCGACGAAGACCAGCAGCGCGCCGATACCGAGCACACCGACACCGGCACCAGCCGTACGGGTGATCATCTTGCGGCGCGCCAGCGTGGAGGTGTCCAGTGCGTCCTGCAGCTCGGCGACCAGGGTGCGGCGCTCGACCTCGGGCGACTTACCGTCGTGGCGAGTCTGGATGGACAGCTCGGCGGGGATGAACTTCTTGCGAATCAGCACCACGGCGACGCCGATGACCAGCACCGAAATGCCGAGGCTGAGACCGATCAGCGGGGTGAACAGCGAGTAGGCTGCGTGGCCCTCCTCGTTCGTGCCCTTGAACTCCCAAGGCCAGAACAGGAATACGCCGACCAGCACCGCGGCGGCGATACCGGAGACCGCGAACCAGAACGAGACCTGGCGCTCGGCGCGCTTCTCGGCGCGGGTGCCCGGGATCGGGAACCGCTCGCGCCGGTAGGCGACGTCGACGCCGTCCCGCTCGGTGCCGAGCTTGACCAGCTCGTCGCGAGTCATCGCGTCGAGCTCCTCCTCGGTGGGCTCAGCCGGTGTCGAATTCACCTGCTCGTTCGACGGCTCCGCGCCGTCGTGGCCCTCATCCGGCCGACCCATGTCGTTTGGCTCCTTGATTTCGTTCATGAACGGGATCCGATCCACATCGCGGCGCCCACGACGAGCGTGATGCCGACCACCCAGATGGCCAGACCCTCGGTCGCGGGACCGAACCCGCCGAGATCCCAGCCGCCTGGGCTCTTCTCCTCGGTCGAGTTCTTGACGTAGGCGACAATGTCGCGCTTCTCTTCCGGAGTCAGCTGCCGGTCGGAGAACTTCGGCATGTTCTCCGGGCCGGTGAGCATCGCCGCGTAGATCTGGGCCTCACTGGCCGGTTCCAGCGGCGGTGCGTACTTACCGGAGGACAGCGCGCCGCCCCGGCCGGTGAAGTTGTGGCAGGACGCGCAGTTCATCCGGAACAGCTCGGAACCGCGGGCGATATCGGGGCCGCGCAGCGATTCCTGCGCGATCTCACCGTTCGCATCGCGCACTACCGACGGGCCGCCGCCGTTGGCCGCGATGTACGCGCCGAGGGCATCGGTCTGGTGGGCGTCGAACTTCGGCGGCTTGCGGGTGGCCTGCGCCTGGTTCGCGGCCAGCGGCATACGACCGGTGGACACCTGGAAGTAGACGGCGGCCTCGCCGACGCCGATCAGGCTCGGACCGCGGTCGGTCACGCCCTGCAGGTTGGCGCCGTGGCAGGTGATGCAGGAGGTCTCGTAGAGCTGCTTGCCGTCGCGGATCAATGCGGACTGGTCCTCGTTCGCGGTCGCGACCTGCGGCTCCGGCGTAATCGCGGTGGCAAGGAATCCGGCTCCGACGAGGCCCACCAGAAGCGCAAGCCCACCAGCGATACGACGCCGCATGCGGCGCTGCTTACGCGTCTTGCTGGCCTGGCCGACCGCGACGTCTCCGCGGCTGACCGCCGCGCTGGGGCTGGCGGGCTCTGGCGCTGACGGGGGAGATGAACTCATCTGTGTCCCTTTGAAGTAGACGGAACCGACTTGTGCAAAAGATTTGGGGGTTACTGGCCCGATTAGCGGACGAAGTAGATCGTGGCGAACAGCCCGATCCAGACGATGTCGACGAAATGCCAGTAGTACGAGACGACGATCGCGGCGGTGGCCTGCGCGGGGGTGAACTTACTGACCTTGGTGCGCACCAGCAGGAACACGAAGGCGATCAGACCGCCGATGACGTGCAGACCGTGGAAACCGGTGGTGATGTAGAACACCGAGCCGTAGGCGCTGCTCGAGATCGAGGTGCCTTCCCTGACCAGGTTCGTGTACTCGTACCCCTGGCCCGAGACGAACAACGCGCCCATGATCAGGGTGATCACGTACCAGCGGCGCAGGCCGAACACGTCGCCCTTCTCCGCCGCGAACACACCCATCTGGCAGGTGAACGAGGAGGCGACCAGCACGGTGGTGACCGGCACGGCAAGCTTCAGATTCAGCTCGGTCGGTTCCGGCGGCCAGTTGCCGTGGGCCTGGGCGCGCGCGACGAAATACATCGCGAAGAGGCCTGCGAAGAACATCAACTCGCTCGACAGCCAGATGATGGTACCGACGCTGACCATGTTGGGCCGGTTCAGCGAATGCACACGCTGAGTAATGGCCGAGCCTGGGGTGCCTACTGCGGTCGTCACGGGGGTAAGTATGACTCGTCGTAGTACGACACAAGTACCCGGGTACGAAACTTGTCCGTCCGTGTCGGAAAACGCACGGACAGACGATGTCTCGTGTTCAATTTGCCGAGCCTGTGGCTCGGCGTGTCGGCGGCCCCGAAGGCGAGGTGGGTTGCCGTCCGCGAGCATGACAGGCGTTGGTAAGTAGAGGCTGAGATCGGGAGGCGGATATGGCGCACTGGTGGCAACGGATATTCGGCAGGGGCGGCCCCGCTCCGCTGGATCCGGCGCGCGCCGATCTCGTCGTGGTCGCGTCGAGTTTCGATGATGCCGAGGCGTGTTCAACGGCACTCGAACGCGCCACGGCTCTCGATGCCGACCAACCCGCGGTTCTGCGGCACCATCTGCGGATACCCGCCGAACAAGTGGACCGAGTGTGCGAGATCGCGGCCCAGGACGGGTACGCACCCGCGCCTCGGATCGATGGTGTCGGTACCGATGAGCTGGGATCGCTGATCCTGCAACGGGTCCAGTTGCTCGACGCGCTGCACTGTTCGCAGGAACAGTCCAGAATGGCCGGGCTGGCACAGCGACACGACGGCATCGCGGACGGATGGGACGCGCTGCAACCGGGTTCCACGACCACGTCTGGGTAATAACGGCTCGCCGACTAGGCTCGATCGCGACAAACTGGTGCGCGAAAAACCAGTGTGACGGGAGAAGTGGACATGACTGTGCGGAGCTGGCCCCAGGTGCTCGGGACCCTCGCCGATGGCGGCGACCTGGCAGCGGACGACACGGCATGGGTCATCAACGAGATCTTCACCGATAACGCCACCCAGGCACAGATCGCCGCCTTCGGTGTCGCCATCAAGATCAAGGGCCCCACCCCCGCGGAACTGGCCGGTATGGCCTCCGGCATGCTCGGCCACGCGCGCCTCGTGCGCATCGACGGTGATGCTGTGGACATCGTCGGTACCGGCGGTGATCGATCCGGGTCGGTGAACATCTCGACGATGTCCTCGATCGTGGTGGCGTCCGCCGGAGTTCCGGTGGTCAAGCACGGGAACCGCGCGGCCTCGTCCAAGAGCGGTGGCGCCGACGTCCTGGAGGCACTCGGCGTGAAACTGGCCCTGGGGCCCGAGGCGGTCGCTCGTTGTGTGCGCGAGGTAGGCATTGGTTTCTGTTTCGCGCCACTGTTCCATCCGGCCCTGCGCTTCGCCGGACCCGCTCGTAAGGAAATAGGCATACCCACCGTTTTCAACGTTCTCGGCCCGCTCACGAATCCGGCACAACCGAGCGCCGGACTGGTCGGCTGCGCCTTCGCGGAACTGGTTCCGGTGATCGCCGGCGTCTTCGCCGAACGCGGTGTCAGTGCCATCGTGGTGCGCGGCAACGACGGCCTGGACGAGATCACCACCTCCGACACCACCGACGCATGGGTGGTGTCGGGCGGACGGATGCGCGAAACGACGATCGATCCGACCCGAATCGGCATCGCGCGCGTGGATCTGGACGCGCTGCGCGGGGGTGACGCCGAGGTCAACGCGGGTGTCGCCCGTGCCGTGTTCGCTGGTGTCGCCGGCGCGGCGCGCGACGCGGTGCTGCTCAACTCCGCCGCCGCGATCGTCGCCTACGACCTGTCCCGTGGTGTCGGCGATCCCGACGCCGACATCCACGACGCACTCGCCGCCGGCATCGACCGCGCCGCCGAGGCCATCGACACCGGAAAGTCCGCCGCACTCCTGGACCGCTGGGTCAAACTCACCAACACCCTCGGCGACAACTGAAAACGCGCCACATGTCGGCAGTTCGGTTGTGGCCGTGCGGGCTACAGCGACACCTTCCCCGGCTCCTCCATCATGGTCCCGTGAGCCACGGCCCATTTCCTCGGGTCCGCGCCCCTGCTCGTGATCTGCAAGGCGTGTAGATCCCGACCTCAGCCGCTGTGCTCACTCGCCCAGGGAGAAGCCCGCTTCGACGTCGGCGCTGGAGTAGGACTTGAACGCGATGTGGGTGGTGGTGCGCGCGACGCCGGGGGTCTTGTCGATCCGGCCGGTCACCACCTCGGCGATCTGCTCGTGGTCGCGCACCCGCACGATCGCGATCAAGTCGACATCGCCCGCACAGGAGTAGACCTCGGTGACGCCCTCGGTGTCGGCGACCGCCTGCGCGGTCTCCGGAATGCGGGCATTCTCGGCCTGGATCATCACGATCGCGGTAATCATGGCTGTCAGCCTAATTGGCCCGACCCGAGGCAACGCCCCTGGTTGGGCCGAGCCAAACGCAGCCACCCGGTCGAAGCCGTCCCACCGCCACCCACGGCTCGCCACACCTCCGCCGTCGAATTGCTTCGGTCTCGGAGCGCCAGCGTGGTCGGCCCCACCAATCCGCGCAGTCCTGTCGCCACATCCGCGAGATCCGCCCCGCCGGATTCGCCGTATCCTCATCGATCCGCCGGATCTGCGCGCCCGGCCGGCCATGACCCCGTCACCCAGTACTGTCCGCATACTCCTGCCCGGGAGGTCGAGACCTCGCGGCCGTATCCGCGAGGTCGACCCAGCCCGCCAAGCGTCCCGCGCCACGAATCGGCTCGCCGTAGCCCTCGTTGGTGCGCACGATTCGTACCCCCGGCCGAGCGAGCCAACGCGTCACCAACCCGACCTCCTCCGGTGACGCGCCGCGCAATGGCGGCACCGGCTCCGGCAGCACGGTTTCCGCGGCCGCGACGATGCGTTCGATCACCGGCATCGGCGATACACCCCGCGCCGAAGTTCCCGCCCCGGCCAGGCGTCCATAGCGGATCACCGCGTACTCCCAGCCGCCCGCGCCGTCCGGATGCGCGGCGATGAGTTCGGCGATCCGCGCCACGGCGGCGAGGCGTTGCGTGCGGTGCAGGGCCCGCACCACCGCGACGGTCCTGTCGCGCAGCCGGGCGGCGGCCTCGAAATGTTCGGCGCGCGAGTGGGTTTCGATGCGGTCGAGCATGGCCCGCAGGGGCGCGTCCGAGCTGCCCACGAACAACGCCCGAACCCCCGCCGCCGCGGGTTCGTATTCCTCTCTATATAGAGGCCTGCCATCGACGGCCGCCGGACACCCGCCGACGGTCGCGGGCGGGCACTCGTGGCGACCGTCGCGCGGCAGTCGCGCGGTGCAGGTGCGCAGCCCGCTGTGCTCCGCGATGGTCACCGCGACATCATTCGCGTCCATCCGAGAAGGAAAGGGCCCCAACGCATCCGCGGTCGGCGTGCGCGCGATCGCGAATCGCGGGAACGGCTCCTCGGTCAGCGTGATCCACCAGCCGCGCTTGGGGAATTTCGAGCGCCGGTTATAGGGCGGGGTGTGCGCGACGATGAGCCGCAGCTCGCGCACCCCCGCCTCCAGCCCGTGCGCGCACACCACATGGTCGACCCGAATGGCAAGGGAAACCATCTCTTTCATCCGCCCCCTGGTCTCGGATCCGGTGAAGTAATTGCGCACGCGGCGACGCAGATTCACCGCTGTCCCTATATAGAGGACTTCATCGGAGGGACCGCGGAAGAGATAGACGCCAGGACTCGGCGGCAGATCGGTAGCGAGGACACGCTTGGCGCGCTGGCGCGGCGTGACATTCGGCAGATAGTCGAGCAGCTCGGTCAGACTGTGTACGCCGAGATTGCCGACCCGGCCGATGAGGGCGTGCAGCACATCCACGGTTGCCCGCGCGTCGTCGAGGGCGCGGTGGTTCGGCTGCGTGCTCGCACCGAGCAGCGGCGCGAGCGCGCCGAGCCGCACCGAGGGCGCCTCATCGCGGGCCAGCACCCGCCGCGCCAGCTTCACCGTGCACACCACCGGCCCACTCGGCCACGGTGTGTCCATCCGGGCCGCCGCGGCGCGCAGGAACGCCATATCGAACCGGGCGTTGTGCGCGACGAGCACAGCGCCCTCGGCGAACTCCAGAAAACCCGGCAGCACCGCCTCGATCCGCGGCGCCTCGTAGACCATCGCGGTGGTGATCCCGGTGATCTGCACGATCGCGGGTGGAATGGCCCGTCCCGGGTTCACCAGGGTCGCGAACTCGCCGAGCACCTCGCCGCCGCGCACCTTCACCGCGCCGATCTCGGTGATCGCGTCGCCGTCCGGGCTGGTGCCCGTGGTCTCCAGGTCGACGACCACGAAGGTGGTGTCGTAGAGCGGCGTCTCGAGCTCGTCGAAGGCCAGCTGCAGTGCGGCGGCCTGGCGCGGCGTCGGATCGGGCACGGCGTGCAGCGTAGGGCCTGGGTACGACAGGAACGGCCCGGAAGGGCACCGGGGATTTCACCTGAGAAATGCATGAATTACATCGTGAGGATTTCGCTCCGATTCCCACAAAATGATCTAGAACACCGAAAAGTGATGCAGGTCACATTTATTCCAAAACTGCATTAATCTGCCGGACACACCCGGCCGCGCGGACCCAACATCCTCGGCGCGCTGTCGGAGATCCAGCAGCCGAGACAGATCGATACGACACGCCCGAGGTAGATCGGTCATAGATACATGCTCTACCTGGGAAAGTTCACAAAAATTCGGCGTCCGAGACAGGCCGCCCGCAGTTCGAGCCCGCCCGGATAACGACGCGAAAATTCCTGGATATCGGCCCGTCGTTATTGTTTCGTGATTGCTGTGACATAAATCGCACATAATCCGCGGCGAATTTGTTGAGCGTCGCCATTTCGGATGCCTCGGGCTTTACAAACCACCGTGATGTATTCGTAACCTTTTCGAGACCTCACGGAGTCCGACGCACCACCCCGACGGTGCTTCGACACGCAGTCCGCCACACCACCGGGTGCGGCGTCGTGGGGCAGATTGGAAGTACCGCATCATGGCGACCAACACCGTCAAGCGACATGCCAAGCGTGCCGTCGCGGCCGGAGCCGTCGGAGCTGCCACGCTCGGCGTCTTCCTGTTGCCCGCCGCGCCCGCCTCGGCCCAGCCCGTGACCATCCCCGGTGTGGGAACGTTCGACGTTCCGAACGAGATCCCGATCCCGCAGGGCATCCCCGGCATCGAACTGCCCGGGGCCCCCGCGCCGCTGCCGTTCATGGCCCCCAGGAAGACCGTCGGCGATATCGCGCTCGATGCCGCGATGAGCAAGATCGGCTCCCCGTACGTCTACGGTGCCGCAGGCCCGAACGCCTTCGACTGCTCCGGCCTCGTCAAGTGGTCCTACCAGCAGGCGGGCATGGACCTCCCCCGCACCAGCGGCGCGCAGCTCGCCTCCGGCACCCCGGTCTCGCTCGACGACCTGCAGCCGGGCGACGTGGTGTCGTTCTACGGCGGCGGCCACTCCGGCCTGTACGCCGGTGACGGCAACGTCGTCCACGCGTCCACCTCGGGCACCCCGGTACAGATCGCCTCGATGTCGTCGATGCCGTTCGCGGGCGCTCGCCGCTTCTGAACGACCCTCTCCGAATCACCGCGCCCGGCCGCCACACGGCTGGGCGACGGGACGGCGTAACGTTTGCCACCCACTACAACGAGTGATCGTTTCGTGGCCTACTGGACACGGACCTAAGCCGTTCCGTAACCTAATTGAGACCTTCCCGGGTTGCGGAGTTCGCGGCAAACGTTCCCGCAGCTCACGGAGGCGACCGGATCGCTTCACCAGAGAAACGGGGCACGGCGCGCTGTGACAGCACATCACCGGAGACATCGCACGAAACGTCTGGTGGGCGGGGCATTAGCGGCCGGAGTACTGGCCGCCGCACTCTGCAGTGGCAGTTCAGCCGGAGCCGATCCGGCCGCGCTGCCGACCACGGCCACCGAGGCCGTGCAGCGGATGATCGACTTGTCCCGCGAATCCGAGCAGCTCAACCAGCAGGCCCTGGGCGCACAGGCCGATCTCGACACCAAGCTCGCCGCTCTGCACGACGCCGACGCCACGCTCGCCGCGACCACCCAGACCGCGAACGCGGCCCGCGACGAAGTCCGCAAGTTCCAGCCGTTCGTCGACAAGACCGTGATCGCCGCCTATCAGGGCGCGCGCACCAACCGGCTCTCCGCCGTCCTGCTCAGCGACTCACCGCAACATCTGCTCGACCAGATGTCGACGCTGGACGTGATCTCGGCCAAGACCTCCGATCAGCTCGCTCTCTACAAGCAGGCCACCGCCGCCGCGACCCAAACCGAGCAGGCCGCGCGCACCGCCGCCGACGCCGCCCGCGCCGCCTCCGATAAGGCCGACCAGGTCCGCGCCGATCTCGAACGCAAGCGCGCCGACCTGTCCGGTTCCATCGCGCAGGTGGTCGAGGCGTGGGGCGCGCTGTCCAGCAAAGACAAGTCGGCACTCGCCGGCTCGGCCTTCCCACCCGGTTTCGATACCGACACCCTGCTGCGCGGCCTGGTCCCCGGCAGCGGCACCAGCGCACTGGCCGCCGGACTCACCCGTATCGGCGACCCGTATGTCTGGGGCGCGACCGGACCACACCAGTTCGACTGCTCCGGACTCGTGCAGTGGGCCTTCAAACAGGTCGGCAAGAACGTGCCGCGGACCAGTTCCCAGCAGGCCACCTATGGGACCCCGGTGGACAAGAGCGACCTGCAGCCCGGCGATGTCGTGTTCTTCTACTCCGACATCTCCCATGTCGGCATCTACGCGGGCAATGGACTCATGCTGCACGCCTCCACATTTGGTGTTCCAGTGGCCGTCGCGCCGCTGGGATCGACGCCTTACAATTCGGCTCGGCGATACTAGTCGGCTATGAGTAGCTTGCGGCAGGCCCGCGCGTGGTTGTTCGTGCGACGACGCTTCCAGTTCGTCGCCACCGTCGCGATGGTGGCCGTGCTGACCGGCACCTGTGCTGCGCTGCTGATGGTGCCGAATTCGGTACTGCCGAAACTGCGTGCGGCCCAGCCGACCTCGATCGGCAGCCTGGCCCGCGCCGCGGCCGCTGATGACGATCCGCGACTGACGGCGGTGCGCCGGAGCCTGGAACCCTTCGGACAGATCGTCACCGAGCGGGTGCCAACCGGGAACAGCCAGGAGTCGCTGGTCGTCGGACACCCCGCGCAGCGGGCCGAAATCGATACCCTCGCAGCCGAACTCGGCGCCGCCACCACGGCCGTCACCGGCGTCTGGGGCCCGGGCTGGGCGCAGTCGGCCGTGGTGGTCGTCTCGTCGAATCCGTCCGAATTCGCCGCCCTGGTCCGCGCGGGCGCCACCATGCCCGCCGATGTCGCCGCCGCCTCGGTCGCCGACCCGTTCGTCCCCGGCACCCAGCCGACCGGCCAGCGCGTGGTGTTCAGCTCCGACGCCGGACGCCGCCTCGACGCCGACGGCCTGCGCACCCTGCTGCGCCACGAGCTCACCCATGTGGCCACCCGCGCGCAGACCGTCGACGGTGCGCCGCAGTGGATGGTCGAGGGCTTCGCCGAATTCATCGCCCACCGCGGCCAGGGACACCACTTCACCGATATCGCGCCGACGGTCGCCACGCGGGTCCGCGCCGGGGATATCCCGCGCGACCTCCCCGCCGACGCCGAATTCTCCGGAACCGCCGCCGTCGCCGCCTACGAACAGGCCTGGTCGGTCTGCGCCTTCGTGGCCGATAAGTTCGACGAACCCCGCCTGGTCGAGCTCTATCGCCGCATCGCGGCAGGCAAACAGGACCTCGGGAGCGAGGACCGCATCATGCGCGAAGTGCTCGGCACCAGCCGCGGCGACCTGGTCGCCGACTGGCGTGGCTGGCTGTCGGCCCGGACCGCCTGAACGACCCCGAACCGTCGTCACCACGGGAGTGCCCACCAAGTAGGTTGTTCGCATGGCTCGAACTCTGCTGGTTACCAATGATTTCCCGCCGCGGCCGGGCGGTATCCAGTCGTATCTGCAGGCGCTCACCGGTGAGCTGCCGCCCGATGATCTGGTCGTCTACGCTCCGCGGTGGCGCGGCGACAGTCATCTGAAATTCGATGCCAAACAGAAGTTCCAGGTGGTCCGCCACCCGACGACGCTGATGTTGCCGACGCCGCTGGTGCTGCGCCGGGCGGCGCGCCTGTTGCGCGGCGAGAACTGTGACACGGTGTGGTTCGGTGCGGCGGCGCCGCTGGCGTTGCTCTCGCCGATGCTGCGGCGCGCGGGCGCGACCCGGATTCTGGCCAGTACCCATGGGCACGAGGTCGGCTGGTCCATGTTGCCCGGGGCGCGGCAGGCGTTGCGCGCGATCGGCGAGCACACCGATGTCGTCACCTATGTCAGTCGATACACGCGCGGACGGTTCGCCTCGGCCTTCGGGCCGAATGCCGCGCTCGAATATCTGCCGCCGGGGGTGGATACCGAGGTGTTCCGGCCGGATCCGGCGGCGCGCGCGGAGCTGCGCGAGCGCTACGGCCTCGATGACCGGCCGACCATCCTGTGCCTGTCCCGACTGGTGCCGCGCAAGGGGCAGGACGCGTTGATCGTCGCCATGCGCGAGATCCGTGATCGCATTCCCGGTGCGGTGCTGGTGATCGCGGGCGGCGGGCCCTACCAGGAGAAACTGCGCGGTCTCGCGGTGGCGTTGGGCGTCGCTGATGACGTGATCTTCACCGGCCGGATCCCCTCCAGCGAGCTGGCCGCCCATCACACGCTCGCAGATGTGTTCGCGATGCCGAGCCGGACCCGCGGGGCCGGGCTCGATGTCGAGGGTTTGGGCATCGTGTATCTGGAGGCATCGGCGTCCGGGGTGCCAGTGGTGGCGGGGCGTTCCGGTGGCGCGCCGGAAACAGTGTTGGAGGGCAAGACTGGCCGCGTGGTCGACGGGCGCAAGACCGCCGAAATCGCCAATGCCATCGTCGATATCCTGTCCGATCGCGATGCCGCCGCCGAGATGGGCGCGGCGGGGCGGGCCTGGGTCGAGGAGCAGTGGCGCTGGGACGGCCTAGGCGCTCGGCTGCGTCAACTGCTGCGATAAAGACGATGGCGACGCACTGTCTCATCCTGTGATCTATTACGCTCGGGCTGTGCGGGAGCGAAGCGAGCGAAACATCGACACAGCGCGACTGAGCGAGGCGCGGCCGTGAGCAGCATTCAGATCGCGGATCAGACCTTCGTCGCCGCCCCGGGGGCCGCGGTCGCCGAGATCCTGTCCGGCCCGAACAATTGGCGGCGCTGGTGGCCCGACCTGACCCTGGACATCCGGGAAGACCGGGCCGACAAGGGGATTCGATGGTCGGTCACCGGCGCGCTGACCGGCACCATGGAAGTGTGGCTGGAGCCCTCGCTCGACGGGGTGATCCTGCATTACTTCCTGCACGCCGAACCCAAGTCGCCGACTCGGGATCCGGCCGCCGCCAATCGGGCCCGCCGGGTGGCGGGCAAGAATATGTCCTTCGAGATCAAGACCAGGCTGGAGTCCGGCCGCGCGGCCGGTGTCGCACCGGCGCACGCCGCCACCGCCCGCTGACGCACACGAGTACAGCAAAGTAGCTGAAAGGAATCGTTGTCCGCCATGGCCGACAGGACCCAGAGGTCGATCATCATCGACGCACCGTCGCAGCGGGTGATGTCCGTCATCGCCGATCTGGAGTCCTACCCGGAGTGGGTCTCCGCGGCGAAAACTGTTGAGGTGCTGGAGAAAGCCGCCGACGGCCGAGTGCGGACCGCACGCTTCGTGCTGGACGCCGGCGTCGTCAAGGACACCTATGTGCTGTCCTACACTTGGCGGCCCGACGACAAGTCGGTCAGCTGGACCCTGATCAGCGGTGAGCTGCAGAAGGCCCAGGACGGCACCTACGAACTCATCGACCAGCCCGACGGCACCACCGAGGTGACCTACGAACTGACCGTCGACCTGAACATCCCGATGATCGGCATGTTCAAGCGCAAGGCGGAGAAGGTGATCACCGATACCGCGCTGAAGGAACTGAAGAAACGGGTCGAAGGCTGAGCATGCGGCAGCCCGGTCGCACCCGGGTCGAACTGTTCATCGGTAAGGGCGGGGTCGGCAAGACCACGTTGGCCTGCGCTACGGCCATTGCCTATGCGCGGGCCGGTCAGCGGGTGCTGGTGGCCTCGCTGGATCAGGCGCATTCCCTCGGCGACGCACTCGGCTTCCGGTTCCCGCACGATCCGGGCACGGTGGCCGGGGTCGCGAGCGTGCAACCCGGGCTCGATGTGATCGAGGTCGATTCCCTTGCGCTGCTGGAGGATCGGTTCCGCGAGGTGGTGCGGATGCTCGCCACCGGGACCGGCCACGAGCACGGCATCGATCTGGCCGCGCTGGATCCTGCCGAGCTGACCGGACTGCCCGGCGTGCAGGAATTGCTGATGCTGGTGGAGATCACCCAGTTCGCCGATGAGGACGACTGGGATGTGATCGTCGTCGACTGTCCCCCCTCGGCGGACATGCTGCGGATCATCACCGCACCGGAGACCCTGCTCGGTTACGTGGAACGGGTATGGCCGCCGCACGCGCGCGCGATGAGCACGGTCGGCACCGACCTGCGACGCGCGGTGCTGGCCACTACGGTCGAGCGGATCGTCACCGCGGTCACCGAGGTGCGTGACCTGCTCGCCGATCACGCCCGCACCGGCGCCCGGCTGATCACCGGCGCCGAACAGGTGGCGATCGCCGAATCGGAGCGGGTGCGCTCGGCCGCCGCACTGCTCGGTCTGCGACTGGACGCGGTGGTGGTCAACAAGGTGCTGCCCGCCGCGCCTCCGCCGACCGCGCTGGAGGTGGCCTCGCATCCGGCGGTGCAGTGGTATCTGAGTCGACGCGCCGAACAGTTGGACGTGGTGAACCGGCTGCAAAGGGGTATGAACGGAACACGGGTGCTGATCGCCCAGCACACCGGCGCCGAACCGGTCGGGCTCACGTCCCTGTCCGCGCTGTCCTATGCGATCGACTCGGTCGAGCGGTTAGACACCGGCCCTGAGCTGAGCGACAATCCGGCCCAGGTTCGCACAAGTTCCGGCCAGCCAGTGGTTCGATTGGAATCGGGCACCGGTCTGCATTCGGTGTACGCGTTGCGGATGCACCTGCCCGTCGTCGACCCGGCGACGCTGCGACTGGGACGAGTGGAGGACGATTTGATCGTGGGAGCGGACGGGGTCCGGCGCCGGGTGCGCCTGGCGCCGGTATTGCGGCGGTGCACGGTCGATGGCGCCGAACTCGATCACGGCTACCTGGTGGTGCGATTCCGCCCGGACCCGCAGGCGTGGCCGATATGAGCGAGCCGAACGGCGGCCAGGCGGGCGGCTGGCCCGGCGATGCCGAACACGATGACGGGCTCAGCGAATTCGCGGCGGAATTGAAGCTGTTGGCCGAGGCCGTGCTGGAACGGGTCGAGCCGATGCTGCGCCGGGCCGGCGGCAGTGAGCCGGATTGGTCGAGTTGCAGCTGGTGCCCGGTGTGCGCGGCGGCCGCGCTGGTGCGCGGTGAACGTCACGATGTGCTCGCGGTGGTGGCCGAGCACGGCACCACGATCGTGACCGTGCTGCGGGAGGCGCTCGCCGGGGTGCCGGTCGATCCGGTCATGCCCGAAGACGCTGTGCCGCACGATCATTCGGCATCATCCGAGCCGGACAGTGACGCATCCGAACCCGCCGGCGCGAATACCCGCGCACAGCAGTCGACCTCGGTCGGGCGCGAGCGTGCTCGCTACGTCGGCATCCCCGTGACGATCAAGGCATGACCGCGCGGGTAGCAGGTGCGCGACCGCTGACCGTCGGCATCGACGTCGGCGGCACCAACATTCGCGCTTCGGTGGTCGACGGCGACGGCGAAGTGCTCGACACCGTCCAAGCGCCGACACCGCATTCGGCGCGCGCACTCGAGGATGCGCTGGATCGGGCGGTCCGCGAGCTGTGCCGCCGGCATCCGATCGGCGCGGTCGGCCTGGCGGTGGCCGGATTCATCAACGGTGATCGCTCGACCGTTCGCTTCGCCCCGCACCTACCCTGGCAGGACACCCCGGTCGCGCAGCGGCTCACCGAACGCCTCGGACTGCCGGTGATCCTGGAGCACGACGCCAATGCCGCGATGTGGGCCGAGTACCGCTTCGGCGCCGCGGCGGGCGGACACAATTCGGTGCTGGTGGCAATCGGCACCGGCATCGGGGCGGCGCTGCTCATCGACGGCGAACTGTATCGAGGCACCCACGGCGTCGCGCCGGAACTGGGCCACCTGCAGGTGGTGCCGCAGGGCCGGGCCTGCCCGTGCGGTAAGCGCGGCTGCTGGGAAAGGTACTGCAGCGGAACGGCGCTCGCCGATACCGCGATCGAAATGCTGGCCACCGATCCGGTGCATTCGACGGTGCTGGCGCGCGATGTGTTCCGCGATCCCGGCTCGCTGACCGGACGCCGGGTGGCCGGTGCCGCGCAGGACGGCGACCCGCTCGCGGTGCGGGTGATGGCCGATTTCGCGCGCTGGCTCGGACTCGGGCTGGCCTTCGTCAGCGATATCTTCGATCCGGGTCTGATCGTGATCGCAGGCGGGGTGAGCAGTTCGGCGCCGCTGTTCCTGGACGAGGCGCGGGAGGAGTACGCCCGCGCGATCACCGGTGCGGGCCATCGTCCGCTGGCTCGGATCCGCACCACCCAACTCGGTGAGGCGGCGGGCATGATCGGCGCCGCGGAGCTGGCCAGGGCCACGCTCGCCGGAACCGGGCGCGGGCGTTCATGGGTCGCGCGTACCAGCCATTGAGACCTTCGGGCCATTGACTGAGAACAATGTGGTGACATACGCCCCTCCGCTTGGATGTGATCTGTAACCAGCGGTAAAGTCGGCGACGACGGTTGTACCCGTAACGATCCCGGCCGCGGGGGTTAGGACACCATGCTCTACTGGATGCTGAAGTACCTGTTTCCGGGACCGTTCATGCACCTCTACAACCGCCCGACGGTCGAAGGCGTAGAGCACATACCCACCGACGGCCCGGCCATCCTGGCCGGTAACCACCTGTCCTTCTCGGACTGGTTGTTCGCGCCGCTGATGAGCCCCCGCCGGATCAGCTATCTGGCCAAGGCCGAATACTTCACCTCCCCCGGGTTCAAGGGTCGGCTGCAGAAGTTCTTCTTCAGCGCCACCGGGCAGTACCCGATCGACCGCAGCGGCGCGAGCGCGGCCGAGGACGCCCTCATCGCCGCCCGCAAGCTGCTCGACAAGGGCCACCTCGTCGGCCTCTACCCCGAGGGCACCCGCTCCCCCGACGGACGCCTGTACAAGGGCAAGACCGGCCTGGCCCGTCTCGCTCTGGAGACTGGCGTCCCCGTCATCCCCGTCGCCGTCATCGGCACCTTCGAGGTCTGCCCGCCCGGCCCCTTCCGCTGGCGCCGCCACCGGGTCACCGTGAAATTCGGCGCCCCCATCGACTTCTCGCGCTATGAGGGCATGGGCGGCAACCGCTTCGTCGAACGCGCCGTCACCGACGAGGTCATGTACGACCTCATGCAGCTCGGCGGCCAAGAATACGTAGACGTCTACGCCGCCAGCCTCAAAAAGGGCATCCCCTCCGGCCCCACCCCCAACGCCACCCGCATCCCGGAGACCGCGGCCAGCTAGGCTCGCCCCGACGCGGCGGAGTTCGGCGCGAGCACCGTCGGACTCCTCTTCGATCCATCCGATTCCGGGATTACTCCTGTCGGACGAATACCCTTGCCGGCATCGGGCGGGCGATTCCCAGCAAACCGGAGGTTGTCCGGCTCCTCAGACAAGACTCTCTAGCCGAAGACAGCCGCGGGCCTCGGATCTTTCGACAGACACTGAACGAACGGGTCAATCCGGCAAAGGTATTCGACCTCATCTGCCGCGACGAGGGCGCGAGTCCGGCTGATCCGCAGGATATGCTCGCGGTCCGAGGACGGTCCGTCGTGATGAATAGTTACGCAGGCGCGGGGCTGCTCGCAGTCGGCGGCTCGGCCGGTTTGACCATAGCGGTCATGTCGGTCGCATTTGCCGATCAGCTAGGCGATATCGGCAGCCGTGCGCTGGTGGTATGGGGGACCGTCCTTATCGCCGTCAGCACCTATGTCTGCGTCACGACGCGATTCCCGGTGGTACCGAAGGGCCGAATCGGCGCCGTCGTGTTCGCCGCGTTCACAGCGGTCGTGCTGCCCGTCGTGACCTTCCTGCTGTCCTGACCGATGGGCGATCGAAACGGTCACTCGCCCAGTGGAACAGCAGAGTGGCGGGGATTGGTCGATCTGGGCAACACTTGGGCGGGGGGCGGGTGGTGGGGGCACAATCAGCGGGGGTAGGTGTTCCGAGGGCGGTAGGTGCGGGGTTCGGCGTGGAGGCGGGCTGCGCGAGATGAGCTAGGGGCCGGGAATGTCCGAGGCAGGGACGGATCTGTTGTTATCGCTCGCGGTGGCGGCGGCGCATCAGCTGGGGTACTCCTGCCGGGTGGTGGACGCGGATGACGTGATGTTGTCCGGGCCGGCGGGGCATGTGATGGTCGGGCTGACGAATTTGCGCCGAATGGCCGCCGATGAGCCGCCGGATCAGTGGCCCGCGTTGGTAGCGGACTATCTCAGCACCGGGCTGGTCGATCTGGAGGTCGATCACGATCCGCTCGATACCGCAGACTTCGCGATGATGCGCGGGCTGATCAGGACCCGGCTGTACTCCGGGGAGGGCGGCGCGCCGGATGTGGTGTGCCGCGAGGTGGCCCCCGGCCTGATTCAGCGAGTGCTGATCGACCAGGTGCACACCATGGCACCGGTCACCTATCCGATGCTCGGTGCGTGGCCGATCGAGGAAGCCGATCTGTTCGCGCTCGCCGAGCAGAACACCCGTGCCGACGGCCCGCTCGAAGTGATCACCCACCAGATCGATACGCCGACGGCCGACGGCGTCGAGATCACCATGCTGTGCGGGATATCCGACTACATCACGGCACACGCACGCTGGCTCGGCGAATATCCGGTGGTCGGACCGGCGGGCTCGGTGTTCGCGGTGCCGTCCCAACGCCACATCTACGCGCACCCGGTGGCCGGCCTCGATGTCGTCCGGGCGACCACGGTGCTCGCCCAAGTCGCGGTGCTCGACTACACCCAACGCCCGTGGCCGGTCAGCCAGGACGTCTACTGGTGGCACGACGGCACGATCGAATTGGCCGCCGCGACCGAGCACACCGGTGACGCGCTGTGCATCTACCCGTCCGACAACTTCCTCGCCACACTGAACCAACTCCCCTCCTGAACCTGGTCTCGAGACGAGATCCGCGCCACATTCCTTCCGCCGGGATGGCCTCCCATCAGGCATTCGAGTCAGGGCATTCGCCCGATACCCCCGCATTCCGCAGTCCAGCAATATCTCTCGCAGCGGGAGTGTCACGTTTCGGGCCGCCCATGCGTCTTATGCGTAGACGGCTTCCCGATCGAGAAGGAGATGGCAATGCCTGTGATGTTCATTCGTTGCGAGGGCACGCCGCCCACGTTCGACCTGCTCGGCTCCCACGGGACCACCAGATGAGCAGCAAAGTGGCACAACATGCCGACGCAGCGGACGAACGGTACCGCGCAGCGGCGTTCGTGAAACGCTCGATCAATAAGGTGTTTCCGACGCACTGGGCATTTCTGCTCGGCGAAATCGCATTGTACAGCTTCATCATTCTGCTGATCTCGGGTGTGTACCTGACGCTGTATTTCGATCCGTCGATGACCGAAGTGGTTTACGACGGCGCGTATCAACCGCTGCGCGGTGTGCACATGTCGGCGGCTTATGCGAGCTCACTCGATATTTCGTTCGAGGTGCGCGGCGGCCTTTTCGTCCGGCAGGTGCACCATTGGGCCGCACTGATGTTCCTGGCCGCGATCATCGTGCACTGCTTGCGCATCTTCTTCACCGGCGCGTTCCGCAAACCGCGCGAGGCGAATTGGGTGATCGGTTCAACCCTGTTGATTCTGGCCATGTTCGAGGGGTATTTCGGCTACAGCCTGCCCGATGATCTGCTCTCCGGCACCGGCCTGCGCTCGCCGCTGGGCGGTATCTCGATGAGCGTGCCGATTGTCGGAACCTGGATCCACTTCGCGCTCTTCGGCGGCGAGTTCCCGGGCGAGGTGCTCATTCCGCGGCTGTTCATCACGCACGTGCTGCTGTTCCCCGGCATCATGCTCGCGTTGATCGCCGCGCATATCGCGCTGGTCTGGTACCAGAAGCACACGCAGTTCCCCGGTCCCGGCCGCACCGAGAAGAATGTGATCGGCGCCCGCATCGTGCCGGTGTTCGCCGCCGACCAAGGCGCGTTCTTCATGTTCACCCTTGCCACGGTGGCGGTGCTGGGCAGTGTGTTCCAGATCAATCCGATCTGGGAACTCGGGCCCTACAACCCGGCGCAGGTGTCGGCGGGTTCGCAGCCGGACTTCTACATGATGTGGACCGACGGCCTCGCCCGGCTCATGCCGCCGTGGGAGATCTACCTCGGCAACTACACCATCCCGGCGGCGTTCTGGGTGGCGCTGGTGATGGGTCTGGTGCTCGTGATCCTGCCCGCCTATCCGTGGATCGAGAAGCGGCTCACCAAGGATTACGCGCAGCACAATCTGCTGCAGCGGCCGCGAGATGTGCCGGTGCGCAGCGGAATCGGCGCGATGGCGATCACCTTCTACCTGGTCCTGACGCTGAGTTGCGTCAATGACATCATCGCGTTGAAGTTCGACATCTCGCTGAACGCCACCACCTGGATGGGTCGCATCGGGCTGCTCATCGCGCCACCGATCGCGTACTTCATCACCTACCGGTTCTGCGTCGGTCTGCAGCGCAGTGACCGCGCGGTGCTCGAGCACGGCATCGAAACGGGCATCATCAAGCGACTGCCGCACGGGGAATACGTAGAGGTGCACCAGTCGCTCGGCGCGCTCGACGAGCACGGCCGCCCGGTTCCGCTGGCGTACCAGGGCGCGGCGATTCCGAAGAAGATGAACAAGCTCGGGTCGGCGGGCAAGCCGGGCACCGGTAGCTTCCTGCGGCCCGATCCGGTGGGAGAATCCGAGCGGCACTTCGATATCGAGCATGCGGAAGAACGCAAACAGCTCGCCGTGCTACAGAAGTATCAGGACCGAATCTCCGTCGACGGCGAAAGGCACGCACCATGATGTGGCGGCTCGAACGCGCGCACGAGCAGGACACCGAGGACTACGGCTTGCTCGTCGCGGCCGCCACGGTGGCCAGCGAGACCACCGCACGCGCGGTCCGTGACCTGCTGCGATTCTATGGAATTCGAGCCACGACGGGTCCGGCGCACAGCACCAGCCGCACGCCGGGGCGGTCGCGTGTGCTCGTCTTCCCCGAGGATGCCGCGCGCGCTTACGAAATTCTCTGCGACAACACCGTCTGAAGAACCTCGGGCACTCACCACGGCCCGGACCAAGAGGCCCCGAGCCGACTGCGGTTCGGGGCCTTCGTTCGCTACTTGGTGCAGATCGACCGTACGGGCTAGCGTTCCGGAGCCCGCCATCCGCTCAGCGCAATACCGCGACCGATCTTCGGTCGGAGTGCAATGCTGGTGCACACAGTTCCGAACGGGGTAGGAGCGAACCATGAGCTTTCAGAAGATTCCGGCGGGATCGCGAGGGTCTCGTCCTCCGGCAATGAATCCGGTATTCAAGAAGACCGATCGCCTCCTCCCGATCATCGAACTGCGGCCGAAGAACTGAGACGGCCCTCGGCAACCCCGTCGCATCGCCTGTTGGCCGCGCCGACAATGCTTGTTCACACTGCGTTGGACTCCCTGCGCCAAGGTGGGCCAATGACTGGTTCGGACTTCGGCATCTCCCGGCGCACCCTGCTGCGCACCTCCGCCCTCGGTCTCGTGGCTGCCCCGGCGCTGGCCGCCTGTTCGAACGAAGGGCCGGCACTGGTCCGCCCGCGCCCGAATCTCACCCACGGTGTCGCGGTCGGCGATCCGCGCACCGACGGCGCGCTGATCTGGGCGCGCTCGGATCGGCCCGCGAAGCTGATCGTGGAGACCGCGGCCACCGAATCCTTCACCGACGCCAAACGGTTCACCGGCCCGCTGCTCACCCCGGACGCCGACGGCACCGGACGGGTGCGCGTCAACGGCCTGCCCGCGGGCCAGCAGGTGCACTATCGGGTGACTCTCGAAGGCGAGGACGGCGCGACCTCCGAACCGATCACCGGTGTCTTTCGCACCGTGCCCACCGGTGCGTCCGATATCAAACTGCAGTGGTCCGGTGACGTCGTCGGCCAGGGCTACGGCAGCAATCCCGAACTCGGCGGCATGAAGATCTTCTCCGCCATGGCCGCGCGCGACCCGCACCTGTTCATCCACTCCGGCGACTCGATCTACGCCGACGGTCCGCTGCAGGAATCGGTGACCCTGCCCGACGGCCGGATCTGGCGCAATACCGTCTCCGAGGCGAAAAGCGCTGTCGCGCAGACCCTGGAGCAGTTCCGCGGCAACTACGCCTACAACCTGACCGACCAGAACTACCGCCACTTCAACACCTCGGTCGCCCAGGTGGTCCAGTGGGACGACCACGAGACGGTCAACAACTGGTATCACGGCGGCCTGGTCGCGGAGTCCAAGGGCTACCGCGAGCGCAGCATGGACACCCTGTCGATCCGCTCGTGGCAGGCCTTCCATGAGTGGATGCCGTTGGAGACCGAGGAGGCCGTGGACGGACGCCTCTACCGCAAGATCTCCTACGGCCCGCTGCTGGACATTTTCGTCCTGGATATGCGGACCTATAAGGACACCAACGACCTTGACAACGGACCAAGCGGTCGCATCTTCGGTCCGGAACAGACGAAGTGGTTGATCGAGGGCCTGCGCGATTCCAAGGCCACCTGGAAGATCGTCGCCAACGATCTGCCGCTCGGCCTGGTCGTCAAGGACGGTGAACAGAAAAATACGGCCTACGAGGGTCCCGCCAACGGTGACAACGGCGCCCCCTCCGGCCGGGAAACCGAAATCGCCCAAGTACTCTCGACGCTCAAGGCGAACAAGGTCGGCGGTGTGGTCTGGCTGACGGCCGACGTGCACTACACCGCGGCGCACCACTACGCACCGGAGCGCGCCGCGTTCACCGACTTCGACGAGTTCTGGGAGTTCGTGTCCGGACCGCTGAATGCCGGTGCGTTCGGCCCGAATCCGCTGGACGGCACCTTCGGTCCGGAGGCGGTTTTCGTGCACGCGCCCACCGTGCAGAACGCTTCGCCGCTGGACAGCTTCCAGCATTTCGGCGAGGTGCTGATCGACGGCAAGTCAAGGGAACTGACGGTCAATCTGTGCGATGCGACCGGATCTGTCCTGTTCAGCCAGCGGCTCGCGCCGCCGGCTCGGTAACCAACGAGATCGAGCGAGCATCGGAGGCTCCGCTGTGGTTAGCTTTCGGTCCATGAGCACGCCGCACACTGTCGCCGCCGAAGAATATCTACCTCGTGACACCGCGGATGTCGTTCGTACTGTGCGGGATTCACGCGGTCGAGCGAAGAACCTCACGGTGCGCGGCGGCGAACCGATCGAGGACGGTCTTTCCCTGCCGGATCAGCGCACGGTGGTCTCGCTGCGAAAGATGAACGCGGTGCTCGATATCAACCTGGGCAGGCGCACCGTGCGCGTGCAAGCGGGCGCCAAACTCTCCGATATCGATCGCCGCCTCGGCGCGCACGGACTCGGGCTGCCGATCGTCGGCGACCACCGCGATATCACCGCGGGCGGGTTCGCCTCGGTCGGCGGGGTGAGCACGGCCTCGCACAAGTACGGCATGTTCATCGATCAGATCGTGGATCTCGAATACGTCGATCCGGACGGGCGCATCGGCACCTGCGGACGCGCGCACCACACCGAGCGCTTCCACCGCATCCTCGGCGCGAGCGGGCGTGCGGGCATCATTACCGCGCTCACCCTCGATGCGGTCGATATCGATAAGGATCACACCTGGCTCACCACCGATGCCGACCGGTTCCTCGACTTCGACTCCTTCGTCGAGCACGCCTACGCCGAGATCGTGCGACCGGGCAATGTCGCGCTGCAGGTGGGTCGTTGGGTCGATACCGCACCGCTGAAGGTGTCGCGGCCGGTCGGCACCGGACATGTGCAGTTGGGGACCGTGCGCTTCGGTCAGTGGGCGAGCCTGTACCCGACCACACCGACCCGATCGCTGCGCGCGCGCCGCGAGGTCGGCACCAAGACCAGGAAGTCGTTGGGTGTCATCGCCTCCGCCGCGGGCGGGCGCGCGGGCGCACCGGTGCGCAATGCCGCGGCGGGCGCGCTCATGTTCGCCCCGAAGGTGCTGACGCTGCGGGATGCGGAGTACCTGGCCGACACCGTGATCAGCTCCTCGGAACGCGGGCCCGCCTACCGGGTCGCGATCTTCGCGCCGCTGTCGACCTACACCTCGGTCTTCTACCGACTGCACGACCTGTTTGCCGGACACCGGGAACGCACCGGCTGCTTCACCGTCATCTCCGCGATGACCTACGGTGTGCGCTCTAGATACCTGCGGGAGGAGGCGCAGTCGCGTGGACTGGCCGTCGAGGACCACGGGCTGATCACCTTCACCTGCCGTTTGCGGCCCTCGGCGCTGCCCTCGGAACTGTTGCGCGACATCGTCACCGGAATCGACGAGATCTGCACATCCGAACACGCCCTGCGGTACGACTCCACGGATTAGACTGGTCGAGCCGCATATAGTCGCCAGCAAATAGCTTTACCGCCCCTGGGCGGCCTGGCTACTCGCTGGCGACGGCGGTCGACTTCGACACTGTCGGCGGGGTGTCGATGCGTTGGTTCAGCCCATCTACATGAAGGTTGCTCTGATGCTCGAATTCCGCCCTGCCCCGGTCCATCTGCCCGATCGCAAGCGTCAGCGGCCCGAATCCATCGATGGCCTGCGGGTACTCGTCACGGACGCGTGTTCGGATATCGGCCTTGCCACCGCCGTGCTGCTCGCCGCACAGGGCGCCCAGCTGCTGTTGGTCGCCCGGCGCGGTGATCAACTCGTGGCCGCGTGCAATGAAATCGTCGACGCGGGCGGTCATGCCGGCTGGTTCCGCTGCGATATCTCCGCGCTCGGCGATGTCGATCAGCTCGTGCACTGGGTGCTGACCGAATTCGGCACCGTCGACGTGCTGATCAACAATGCGGGCCGCCCGCTGCGTCGCCCCGTAGCACAATCACTGGACCGCTTCCGCGACTACCAGCGCATGATGGCCACCAACTACTTCGGACCGCTGCGCCTGACCCTCGGCCTGCTGCCCGCGATGCTGGAATCCGGTTCGGGCCACGTGATCAATGTCGGCCCGTGGAGCCTGAACACCGGCGCCACACCGAATTTCGCCTCCTACGCCAGTTCCCAGGCGGCCTGGACCACCTTCGGGCAGTGCGCGGACGCCGAACTGTCACCGCGCGGCATTCAGGTGACCGCCGTCCAATACCCCGCCGTCCAACCTGAATCCGGCACCATCGCGCACTACATCGCCGAATCCGCCCTGGAGCCCACCGACACCGCTCGACTCGTCGAAACGGCCATCCGCACCCGCCCGGCCCGCCTCCAGCCCCGCTTCGCCCGCACGCTGCGCGGACTGGCCGGGGTAGCGCCCCGCTCCACCAATCGCCTCCTCTCCCGCATCACCTCGTTCTAACCCGCCGCAGCCCTCAGGAGACAGCGCGACGCATGCTGAACCAGGGCACCGAACGGATCAGCCGAACCACAGCCGCCCGGCTGACTCGACTACCGTCGGTGAACGGTGCCACCCGTGGAACGGCGAAGGGCCCCACCGGATTCCGGTGGGGCCCTTCGAAAAGGAGTTCAGCTCAGTGCTTCTCGGGGCCGAGGTAGTACTCGAACACCAGTCCGGCGGCCGCACCGAGGATGCAGACCACACCGATGCCGATCAGCCAGAACTGGAAGAACGCCAGGCCGAGGGCGGTGATGGAGCCCGCCGCGGCCAGGGTGATGGGCCAGAAGCTGCCGGGCGAGAAGAAGCCGAGATCGCCCGTGCCGTCCACGATCTCGGCGTCCTCGTAATCCTCCGGGCGCAGGTCGAGGCGACGTGCGACGAAGCGGAAGTAGGTGCCGATGATCAGTGACAGACCGGCGGTCAGCACCGTCGCGGTGGTGCCCGCCCATTCCACACCGGTGCGCGACTGACCGGTGAAGTAGCCGTACACGATGGCCACGATGACGAAGAACACCGTGAGCAGTTCGAAAATCCGCGCTTCGATCTTCATATCAGATCAATCCTCACTTGCTCTCGGCCGCGGCCGCGCTCTTGGTGTCGCGCTTGGTGTTGAACGGCTGGGTGGAGGTGGCGACCGGGGATTCACCGATGGACTCGAGCGCCTCGGCGTTGGTCTTACCCGCCTTGCGCGACTCGATGTACTTGGTGAACTTCTCCGGCGACACCGCACGGACCTCGAAGTTCATCATCGAGTGGAAGGTGCCGCACATCTCGGCGCACCGGCCGACGAACGCGCCTTCCTTCTCGATCTTGGTGATCTGGAAGACGTTGTCCGAATGATTTTCCTTCGGGTTCGGCATCACGTCGCGCTTGAACAGGAACTCCGGCACCCAGAAGGCGTGCACCACGTCGGCGGCGGCCAGCTGGAATTCGATGATCTTGCCGGTCGGCAGTACGAGCACTGGAACCTCGGTGCTGGAGCCGACGGTCTCGACCTTGTCGTAGTGCAGGTAGGACAGGATGTCGTTCTCCGGCTTGCCGTGCACGGGGCCCGGCTGCGGGTGACCGTCCTTGGTCCGCTCCTTGTACTCCTCGAGCTGCTCCTGGTTATCAGCCTCACGCGCGGCGTCGATCCCGTCGAAGCGGAAGCCGTCCTTGAAGTCGACATTGCGGTAGCCGAACTTCCAGTTCCACTGGAAGGCGGTCACGTCGACGGTCACGTCCGGGTTGGCGACCTTCTCGTGCACGTAGTTCTGCACGACCACGGTGAAGTAGAACAGCACCGCGATGATGACGAACGGCACGGCGGTGTAGGTCAGCTCCAGCGGCACGTTGTAGCCGGTCTGACGCGGGAACTCCGGGGAGTCCTTCTTCTTGCGGTGGAAGATGACGGTCCAGAAGGTCAGACCCCACACCAGCACACCCATCGCCAATGCGGCGAGGACCGACCAGGTCCACAGCTCGCGCATCCGGGTGGCCTGCGGCGTGATGCCCGACGGCCAACCGAATCGCAGCCAAACATTGTCGATCGAGCAGCCCGAGACGAGCATCGCGGTGATCCCCAGGGACACCGCCAGCCCGGCCCGCCGAAGGATGCGGCCCCGCCGACCCTTCAGGGGTCGTGCCCCGATCTCTTCGCTCGCCTTGTGCGCCACGCTCACGCCTTCCTGGTCGCCACACATTCCGACAGTGCACCGCCAGGGTTGCGATCGCCCGGCGGTACGTCTCAAGCACATTTCAGGGCATTCCGGCCTGCCCCATTCGGGCGCGATCCACCTAAGAATGTCCTGAGTACTACGCAGCGTAGACCAAACCGGCGCCCCGTTTGACGTCGGGTCGCATTCGACACTCCGCCGATCCCGGGGTTGCCGCGGTCACCAGGACATCGTCCCAGCACAGGGCGTTCACCGCGACCGTTCGACGAACGCGGACACAACATTTCGAATGCCGAGGGGCGGCTATCGCGGCCGCTGCCAGCCACGCGCACCTGATGCGCGCGACACACGAATCCCCCCGGTGCGGCATACTCGGACACGAGATTTCGCCCTTGCGCCCCAGCCTATCGGGCGCAGCCACCCAGTGAATCGGGCCAGCGCCCGTACCCAAGTAGGAAACGAGGTTGCCGACGCCGTGTGTGGACTGCTCGGATTTCTGACATCTGATGCGGCAACCGACGACGGTCGGGGACGGCAGCCAGCGCAGCTGGCGGGGTGGGTAAACACCGTGGAGCGGGTGTACGACGCCCTGCACTGCGTGCGCCACCGTGGCCCGGACGAACGCGGCACCTGGCACGACGATCATGTGATCTACGGCTTCAACCGCCTGTCGATCATCGATATCGAGCACTCGCACCAGCCGCTGCGCTGGGGTCCGGCGGAGAACCGGGAGCGCTACGCGCTGACGTTCAACGGCGAGATCTACAACTACATCGAGATCCGCGCGGAGCTCGCGAAGGCGCATGCCGAGGAGTTTCCCGGCGGCAAGATCTTCGAGACCGAGGGCGACAGCGAGGCGATCGTCGCGGCGTTCCACTATTGGGGCCCGGAGGCGGTGCGCAAACTGCGCGGCATGTTCGCGTTCGCGATCTGGGATACCGAGACCCAGGAGCTGTTCCTGGCGCGCGATCCATTCGGGATCAAACCGCTGTTCCTGGCGACCGGTCCCGGCGGGACCGCGTTCGGCAGTGAGAAGAAGAGTCTGCTGGAACTGCTGCCCGCGCTCGGACTCTCCGATGCGCTGGATCCACGGGCGCTGGAGCACTACACCGTGCTGCAGTACGTGCCGGAGCCGGAGACGCTGCACAAGGACATTCGCCGCCTCGAATCGGGCCACTACGCCACCGTGCGGGCCGGCGAAGCGCCCGAGATCACCCGCTACTTCAACCCGCAGTTCACCGTGCGGCCCTTCGCGCCCGGTGCCGAGGCCGCCCGCTACCGCGAGATCGCCGAGGCGCTGGAGGACTCCGTCGCCAAGCACATGCGCGCGGACGTCACCGTCGGCTCGTTCCTGTCCGGCGGCATCGACTCCACCGCGGTCGCGGCGCTGGCCATGCGGCACAACCCGAAGCTGATCACCTTCACCACCGGTTTCGAGCGGGAGGGCTACTCCGAGGTCGATGTGGCGGCCGAGAGCGCCGAGGCGATCGGCGCGCGGCACATCGTGAAGGTGGTCTCCCCCGCCGAATTCGCCGCCGCGATCCCCGAAATCGTCTGGTACCTCGACGATCCAGTGGCCGATCCGGCGCTGGTGCCGCTGTACTTCGTGGCGAAGGAGGCGCGCAAGCACGTCAAGGTCGTCCTCTCCGGCGAGGGCGCGGACGAGCTGTTCGGCGGTTACACGATCTATCGGGAACCGTTGTCGCTCAAGCCCTTCGAGTATCTGCCGCGCGGCGTCCGCAAGCTGGCGGGCAAGCTGTCGGAGCGGATTCCGGACGGCACCCGGGGTAAGAGCCTGCTGCACCGCGGCTCACTCACCCTCGAGCAGCGCTACTACGGCAACGCGCGCAGCTTCAGCGACGCACAGTTGCGTGCGGTGCTGCGGGAATTCCGGCCGGAATGGACCCATCAGGACGTCACCGCGCCGATCTACGCACAGTCGCGCGGCTGGGATCCGGTGGCGCGCATGCAGCATCTGGATCTCTACACCTGGCTGCGCGGCGACATCCTGGTCAAGGCCGACAAGATGACCATGGCGAACTCGCTCGAGTTGCGCGTGCCGTTCCTGGACTCCGAGGTGCTGAAGGTCGCCGAGGGGCTGCCCTACGAGCAGAAGATCACCAAGGAGACCACGAAGTACGCACTGCGCCAGGCGCTGGAGGGCATCGTCCCGCCGCATGTGCTGAACCGGGCGAAGCTGGGTTTCCCGGTCCCGCTGCGGCATTGGCTGCGCGGCACCGAACTCTACGACTGGGCACACCTGCAGATCGCCGAATCCCAGACCGACCACCTGCTGGACAAGGGCGCCATCAAGGGCATGCTCGAAGACCACCGCGCGGGCCGCGGCGACCACAGCCGCCGGCTGTGGACGTTGCTGGTGTTCATGGTCTGGCACGGCATCTTCGTCGAGAAGCGCATCACCCCCGACATCCAGGAGCCGGTCTACCCCGTCTCCCTGTAGCCGCTTCAGCGCACGTTTCCTGCTGCCGCGCACACAGCGCACGAACTCGCCCGGAGAATTCGTGCGCGCCGATCAAGTGCGCGAATCCGTACGCGGCAGGCGAATCAGTGTGCAGCGCAACGCAGAACGGCCGCACCAGATCGGTGCGGCCGTTCGATGTCTGCGCGAACGCGCGACGGCGGAAGGTCAGAGCAGCGGCTTGATGTCCGCCGCCGCCTCAGCGCCGTAGGCCTTGGTGAGGCGCTCGAGGGCGTCGTCCTTGTTGAGGGTCCATTCCTGGGTGCCCATGGTCTCGAGGACGAGAACCGCGATGAGCGAACCCAATTGGGCGGAGCGCTCGAGCGAGAGTCCGGTGGTGTGTCCGGTGAGGAAGCCCGCGCGGAAGGCGTCGCCGACGCCGGTCGGCTCGACCTTGTGCACCTCGGGGACCACACCGACGGTCAACTCGGTGCCGTCGCGATCGACGATCTGCACACCGTTCGCGCCGAGAGTCGTGACGCGGATGCCGACCTTGCGGGCGACCTCTTCTTCGCTGAGGCCGGTCTTCTGCAGCAGCAGCGCCCACTCGTACTTATTGGTGAAAAGGTATGCGGCGCCGTCGATCAGCTGCACGGCCTGATCACCGTCGAGGCGGGCCAGCTGCTGGGACGGGTCGGCGGCGAATGGGATGCCGAGCTCGCGGCATTCGGCGGTGTGCCGCAGCATCGCCTCGGGATCGTTGGCGCCGATGAGTACCAGATCGAGGGTGTGCTGTTCGGCGATCGCGCCGATCGAGATGTCGCGGGCCTCGCTCATCGCCCCCGGGTAGAACGAGGCGATCTGGGCCATATCGTCGTCGGTGGTGCAGACGAAGCGCGCGGTATGCGCCGTATCCGAGGTCCTGACGGTCGAGCAGTCGACGCCGTGCTTCTCCAGCCAGGCGCGGTATTCGGCGAAGTCGGCGCCGACCGCGCCGACGAGCAGCGGCGTTCGGTTCAAAAGTCCCATGGCATAAGCGATATTGCCCGCCACACCGCCGCGTCGGATCTGCAGATCGTCGACGAGGAAACTCACCGACACATGATCGAGCTGATCGGCGAGCAGCGCGTCGGAGAACCGTCCGGGGAAACGCATGAGGTGGTCGGTCGCAATGGACGCGGACACGGCGATAGACACGAAGCTGAGCCCTTCGGTAGGCGGCTAGACGGTGACGACTCGGGGAACAGAGTCCCCGCCTTTACCGTACCTTCCCGTCTGTCCGGATACGCCTGCCCGCCGCGGGCGAATATTCAGCCGATCAGCGAGTGCCGCACGATTCGCATCGTGGACGAGCGGTCGGCAAATCGCCGGGTCTCGGATGGACCCGGCGACAGCTTTCCGAGATCAGTTGAAGGAGTCGCCGCAGGCGCACGAACCCGTCGCGTTCGGGTTATCGATGGTGAAGCCCTGCTTCTCGATGGTGTCGACGAAGTCGATCGAGGCGCCCTGCACGTACGGCGCACTCATCCGGTCGACGGCCAGCTTCACACCGCCGAAGTCGACGGTGAGGTCACCATCGAGCGAGCGATCGTCGAAGAAGAGCTGGTAGCGCAGGCCCGCGCAGCCACCCGGCTGCACGGCGATACGCAGGGCGAGGTCGTCGCGACCCTCCTGGTCGAGCAGCGCCTTCGCCTTGCCGGCGGCGGCGTCGGTCAGCGTCACACCGTGGGTGGTCGTCTCGTCTTGCACAGTCATGAACTCTCCTCAGGACAGCTGTGTTCAACCCGTGAACAGCGCACGGCTCGTGGCTGTCAACACTACTCAGCGGGCTGCTATTCCCCATCTTGCCACTAAGGCGTCGCTGCTATGACACAACCTCCGTGACGCTGCGCACGCGGGCACGGTGACACTGCGGATGGACCGCATTTCCCGCTGGATACGGTATCGAATAGCCTGGTTGCTGTGAAATTGTTCCGTCGCGGCGAGTCCAGCACCACCGACGAGGGCGCCGACCAGACGGCGGACTCGGACGGCGGCTCGACCGCAGTCTCGATCTCGAAAGCGGCCACCGCCACCGAAGGCAAGGGCCGTCCCACCCCGAAACGTCGTGACGCAGAAGGCAAACGGCGCGGCCCGGTAGCTCCCGCTCCGCTCACCGCGAAGGAGGCCCGGGCCCGGCGCAAGGCCACCCGTGGCAACCGGCAGGAGCGCAAAGCCGCCTCCGCCGAGCGTCGTATCGCGGCCCAGGATCGGCGCGCCAGGATGCTCGCGGGCGAGGACAAATACCTACTGCCGCGCGATCAGGGTCCGGTGCGGGCCTTCGTGCGCGATATCGTCGATGCCCGCCGCAATCTGGTCGGGCTGTTCATGCCGATGGCGCTGGTGTTGATTCTGTCGATGTTCGTGGCGCCAGCGCTGCAGACCGTTGTGACATTGGCCATGCTGGTGATGATGGCGTTCATGATCGCCGAGGGGTTCCTGCTCGGCCGGATCGTCAACGGACGGGTGCGCGAGCGCTTCCCCGACAGCACCGATACCGGGTACAAGCTGGGTTGGTACGCCTTCGTGCGCGCTTCGCAGATCCGCAAGATGCGGGCGCCGAAGCCGCGCGTCGGGCCCGGCGACAGTGTTTGATTTGCAGCGCCTGCGGCGCTGCGTGTTCGCGGCCCCCAAGGCTTGCGTCCGAGCGGTCGAGACTCGCGACTTCGTCGCATGCGCTTCGACCACTCGGACGCAAGCCGGCCGCGAACGTCGCTCGTAAGACTCGCTCCGTGGTGGTGGCGTAAGAAGCGATGCCACCACTTGACACTCCGCCCTGAATCCAGGGGAGATCTCAACGATGATGCCCGTGGGCGTAGATCGCGGACAGTTCGGTCTGCATCCGCTGGGCGTCGCGATCGGTGATATGGCCTGATCCGGCATGGCCGCATCCTTGCGCGATGAGGACCGCGAAGCCCACCACGACCGCCATGCTTACGAGAAAAGTAATCATGGCAGTAATTTTGCGCTCGATGATTTACCGCCGAAAGTGGCTGTTCTGACATTGTTCGTAAAGATTCAGCCAGGTACGCTGTCGGCATGCTGTCCAAGGTTGCCGTGGTGCTGTCGGAGCGCCTGGCCATGTTCGAATTCGGCGTGGTCTGTGAGGTCTTCGGGCTCGATCGGACCGCGGATGGACTGCCCGGATTCGATTTCAAGGTCTGCGCGGCCGAACCGGGCAAGCCGCTGCCGTCCACCACGCCCGGTATCACGGTGACGCCGGAGTACGGGCTGGAGGAGTTGGCGAAGGCCGATCTCGTGGCGATTCCGGCCTTTCCGGCCTCCGCCTTCGACACGGGGCTCGACCCGCGGGTGGTCGGCGCGATCCGGGAGGCGGCGGATGCGGGGGCGACCGTGCTCACGGTGTGTTCGGGGGCGTTCCTGGCCGGGGCGGCCGGGCTGCTCGACGGTCGCAAGTGCACGACGCACTGGCGTTATGTGGATCAATTGGCGGCTCGGTTTCCGGCGGCGACGGTCGACCCCGATGTGCTGTTCGTGGACGAAGGCAACCTGATCACCTCCGCGGGTACGGCCGCGGGTATCGACGCCTGCCTGCATCTGGTGCGCCGGGAAATCGGCAGTTCCGTCGCGAACGCGATCGCGCGGCGGATGGTGGTGCCGCCGCAGCGCGACGGCGGGCAGCGCCAATTCATCGAGCGCCCGGTCCCCGAATGCACCTCCGACAGCCTCAGCTCCACCCTGCAGTGGATGAGCGAGAATCTGGACCTCCCGCACACCATCGACGATCTCGCCGCCCGTTCGATGATGTCCACCCGCACCTTCGCCCGCCGCTTCGCCGCCGAAACCGGAACCACCCCGGTGAAATGGCTGACCAACCAGCGCGTGCTCTACGCCAAGCACCTGCTGGAGGACACCGACGAGGGACTGGAGCAGATCGCCACGCAAGCCGGTTTCGGGTCCGGCGCGCTGCTGCGACACCACTTCCAGAAGGTTGTCGGCATCGCCCCGACCGAATATCGCCGTCGGTTCGGCGCCGGTATAGACGCGACCGAACAGCTGGCCCGAACATCGGATTGATACGGTGCTGCGGTGTCGGACAGCTCATCTACCAGTAGCCGCGCACACCGCGTTCTCGTGCTCGGCGGAGCGCGATCCGGCAAGTCCGCATTCGCGGAGGTGTTGGCAGCCGAGGGTGGGCCGGTGCGCTATGTCGCGACCGCGATGCCCGATCCCGCCGATCTCGACTTCGCCGAACGCATCGCCCGCCACCGCGACCGTCGACCGGCCGACTGGACGGTGCTCGAAAGTGCCGATCCGGCAGCGGTTCTCACCGCCGACCCCTTCGCCGGAACAACGCTGATCGACGACGCCGGCACCTGGCTGACCGCCCGCATCGACGCCCGCGACGCCTGGGATGCCCCGCGCGGCACCATCGCTCCCGACGTCGACGCCTTGGTCGACGCTGTCGCCACCTACTCCGGCCGCTTGGTGATCGTCACCCCCGAGGTCGGCATGGGGATCATTCCCGCCACCCGCTCCGGCCGCCTGTTCCGCGACGAAATCGGCACCCTCAACCAGCACCTCGCCCAGGCCTGCGACGAAGCTTTCCTCATCGTCGCAGGCCTGCCTCTGCGCCTGAAGTAGGCCCAATGCACCCACCTGAACGCGGCACCGAAGAAGCGGCGCACCCAAGATTCGCGCCCCTCCGTCTGGCTAAGGGTGCACTCCCGTGCACAGGGTGTGCAGCTCACACAAGAGGAGTGCACACCCCTTGCCCGACAACCGGTCGGCAGTCCTTCTGAGGGGCAGTTGGGGTGGGTGGCGGGGGTGGCGGCAAGATTGGGCGGGGTAAGGACTGCGCGGTGTAGGAATGAACTGCCCCGACCCGGAAAGGCTCGATTGTGATAGACGGATTCGGACCAGTTGCGCCACCTGATGCGCAGATTCGGGCGGCGGCGGAGCAGCGGCAGGCGCAGCTGACCAAACCCGGTGGAGCGCTCGGGCGGCTCGAGACGCTCGGGAACTGGGTGTCGGCGTGCCAGGGCGTGTGCCCGCCGAAGCAGTTCGAGCGGGCGCGGGTGGTGGTGTTCGCCGGGGATCACGGTGTTGCGCGCCATGGTGTTTCGGCGTATCCGAGTGAGGTGACCGCGCAGATGGTCGCCAATTTCCTCGGCGGCGGCGCGGCGGTGAATACGCTGGCCGCGGTGGCGGACGCGACCGTGCGCGTTGTCGACATCTCCGTCGACGCCGATACCGATCCGCGGGTCGCCGAGCACAAGGTGCGCCGCTCCAGCGGGGCGATCGACCGCGAGGACGCGCTCAGCGACGACGAGATCCAGGCCGCACTGGCCGCGGGCAAGGCGATCGCCGACGAGGAGATCGACGCGGGCGCGGACCTACTCATCGCGGGCGATATGGGCATCGGCAATACGACCCCGGCGACGGTGCTCATCGCGACCCTCACCGATACCGAACCGATCGCCGCCGTCGGCCGCGGCACCGGCATCGACGACGCGGGCTGGGTCCGCAAGGTAGCCGCGATCCGCGACGCCATGCGTCGCGCCCGCCCCGCCGCCAAGGACCCGGTCGAACTGCTGCGGGTGGCCGCGGGCGCCGATTTCGCCGCCATGGCGGGCTTCCTCGCCCAAGCCGCGACCCGCCGTACCCCCGTCATCCTCGACGGTGTCGTCGTCACCGCGGCGGCCCTGGTCGCCGAGGACCTCGCCGCGGGCGCAAGCACGTGGTGGCTCGCGGGCCACCGATCGACCGAACCCGCCCACACTCTCGCCCTACAACACCTGCGCCTGGATCCCCTCCTCGACCTCGACATGCGGCTTGGCGAAGGCTCCGGCGCCCTCACCGCCCTCCCCATCCTCCGCGCCGCCGTAGCCACCCTCGCCGAAATGGCAACGTTCGCCGAAGCAGGTGTGAGCACGGCCGATTCGGACACCGAAGACACACCGGAGACCGGCGCAGCCCAGCAGCCGAACCTGCAGAAATGAGCAGGCGGCCGCACCCGCTCACGCACCGCACCCTCGCCTGCGTCCGGGCGGCCGATCAGGCGGCCGCAATGTCGGCGAATCCGATTGCCGCCAAACTCGCGATGCACCGCCGGGCCCGACGGCCCGCTCGGACCGCACCGAATGACAACAGCGGCCACATGCCAGCGTGCGGTGCGGTTCCCGATGCACCGGCGGGGCTCGAGGGGCGCTGGTGCGGCCTCGTCCGGGTCGGGTCGATGACGTGAATGGACTGCGGCTCGTGGTGTCCTGGTTGACGGTGTTGCCGGTGCGTGGGCCGGACAGCGTTGATCGCGGGGCGGCGGGGCGGGCAATTGCGTTGGCGCCGGTGGTCGGGGCCGGGCTCGGAGTCGGGGCGGCCGGGTTGTTGTGGGTGCTGGTGTGGCTTGGGGCTAGTGCGGCGCTGGCGGGGCTGGTGGTGGTTGCGGGGCTGGCGCTTATTACGCGGGGTATGCATTTGGATGGGCTGGCCGACACCATGGACGGGTTGGGGTCCTATGGTTCGCCCGAGCGGGCCAGGCAGATCATGAAAAGTGGTGGTGCGGGGCCGTTCGGGGTGGCCGCGATCGTGTTCGCCGTTGGGGTTCAAGCGTTTTCGTTCGCGGGGCTGGCGCAGGCGGACCGGTGGTTCGCGGTGGTGCTGGCGGTGGCCGTGGGACGGGTGGCAGTGGTTATCGCCTGTCGCCGTGGCATCGATGCCGCACCCGAGACCGGCTTCGGTGCGCTGGTCGCCGGCACGCAGCGCCCGATCACTTCGGCGCTCTGGGCGGTGCTCGCCCTTGCCGCCGCCATCTTCGCCGTCCCGGAGCACCGCTGGCTCGGCCCACTCGTTGTGCTTGTCGCCCTTGGCATTTCGACAGTACTGGTCCGCCACACCACCCGCCGCTTCGGCGGACTCTCCGGTGACATCCTCGGCGCAACACTGGAAATATCCGTCGCGGTCACCGCCGCCGGACTATCCCTCGGCACCTGAAAACTGGGCCCTGGTCGACCGGACGCGGACGGGTGGTGCCAGCGCTGCGGTCCAGCGGCCGCCAGCACGGCAGGGGGTGTGCCATCCGCCGCATCGACGATTGTCCGCTACATCTGGCATCGCCGGAACCGGGCCGGAAGCACCGAAGATGGGGCGATAGCTGGCGTGGTGCGCGCATTGTCTGGGTCGGGCAATAAGGTGAGCGGTATGTCTTCCGAGCGCCTGTATTTTCGTCAGCTGTTATCCGGTCGAGACTTCGCCGTGGGTGATCCGATCGCGACGCAGATGCGGAACTTCGCGTATTTGATCGGCGATCGGGAGTCCGGGGAGTGCGTTGTGGTCGATCCGGCGTATGCGGCGGGCGATCTGGTCGATATCGCCGGAGGCGACGGATTGCGGTTGACCGGGGTGCTCGCCACCCACCACCATCCCGATCACGTCGGCGGCACCATGCTCGGCTTCACGCTGCGCGGGGTGCGCGAACTGCTCGAGAAGACCAGCGTTCCGGTGCACGTGAATGCCGAGGAGCTGTCCTGGGTCGCCAACGTCACCGGTATCGCGCCCAGCGAACTCACCGGCCACGAGCACGGCGACAAGATCAGCGTCGGCGCCTTCGACATCGAACTGCTGCACACCCCGGGCCATACTCCGGGCAGCCAGTGCTTCCTGTTCGACAATCGCCTCATCGCGGGCGACACGCTCTTCGTCGACGGCTGCGGCCGCACCGACTTTCCGGGCGGCGACTCCGACGAAATGTTCCGCAGCCTGCGCTATCTGGCAGGTCTGTCCGGCGACCCCGTCGTCTACCCGGGCCACTGGTACTCCCAGGAACCCTTCGCCGCACTGTCCTCGGTCAAGGACACCAACTACGTGATGCGCCCGCAGACGCTAGAGGAATGGCATATGTTCATGCCCAGCTGAGTTCGCGAACGGGACGTGGCCGCGCAAAACAGTCACCGTCATGTCCCGCTCGCGGGGACCGGCAGGACTACATTCCGCGCATCCACCCGTGGATATCGGCGAAGGTGCCGCGCTGGATTCCGGTCAACGTATCCCGCAGCGCCATGGTGACCTCACCGGGTTCCCCACCGCCGACAGCGAATTCACCGTCGGCGGAACGAACCCAGCCGACGGGCGTGATGACTGCGGCGGTTCCGCACGCGAAAACCTCGGTGATCTCACCGGATTCGGCGCCCTTACGCCACTCCTCGACCGAAACCTTGCGCTCCTCGACCACATAGCCCGCATCGGCGGCCAGGGTCAGCAGCGAGTCGCGGGTGATGCCGGGCAGCAGCGAACCCGACAGTTCGGGAGTGACCAGCCGTGCCTCGGAGCCGGAACCGAAGACGAAGAACAGGTTGTTGGTACCCATCTCCTCGACATAGCGGCGCTCACAGGCATCCAGCCAGACGACCTGGTCGCACCCCTGCTCGGAGGCCTGCGCCTGCGCCAGCAGTGAGGCCGCGTAGTTGCCCGCGACCTTCGCCTCACCGGTGCCGCCCGGTGCGGCCCGCACGTATTCGGTGGACAACCACACCCGCACCGGCTTCACCCCGCGCGGGAAGTACGCGCCCGCAGGCGAACCCAGCAGCAGGTACTTGTAGGCGGAGGCGGGTTTGACGCCCAACCCGGTCTCGGTGGCGAACATGAACGGCCGCAGGTACAGCGACTCCTCGCCGCCGGCCGCGGGCACCCAGCTGCCGTCGACCTCGAGCAGCTGACGCACCGACTCGATGAACAGCTCCTCGGGCAGCTCCGCCATCGCCATCCGGCGCGCGGACTTCCGGAAGCGCGTCGCGTTCGCGTCGATACGGAAACAGGAGACGCTGCCGTCGTTCTGGCGGTAGGCCTTCAGCCCCTCGAAGATGGCCTGTCCGTAGTGGAACACCATCGTCGCCGGATCCATCGCCAACGGCCCGTACGGCTCGACGCGGGCATTGCCCCACCCGTCACCCTCGGTGTAGTCGATGGAGACCATGTGGTCGGTGAAGAAGCGTCCGAACCCCGGTGCCACCAGAATCTCCTGTACCCGCTGCGCCGGGGTGGGCGCGGGATGCGGAAGACGGGTGAACTGTGCGGCAACGGTCATGAGCCTGATCCTATCCGGCGCCGATCCGCCGCGACGCGCGTGTTCGGCAAGCTCGGGTCAGGAGGTCCGGACCTGGACGAACGGCGGACGGATGACCTCGCAGCGCAGGCGGCGTCCGCGCACGTCCACCTCGACCTCGGTACCGGGCTCGAGGCCCGCCTCGGTGTCGATCAAGGCCAGGGCGATGCCGATCTGCCGGGTGGGTGAAAAGGTGCCCGAGGTGGTTTCGCCGACCGGTTCGCCGTCGCGCAATACGCTCTGCCCCTGACGCAACACACCGCGGTCGAGCGCCTCGAGCCCCAACAGGATTCGCCGCGGCCCCGCCGACTTCTCCTGCTCCAGTGCGGCTTTGCCCCAGAACTCGGGTTTCTTCCAGCCGACCGCCCAGCCGCACCGCGCCTGCACCGGCGAAATCTCCAGGGACAGTTCGTGTCCGTGCAGCGGATAACCCATTTCGGTGCGCAACGTATCGCGGGCTCCCAGCCCAGCGGGTTGCCCGTCGTGCGCGCGGACCTGCTCGACGAGCGCGCGGAACAGCGGCGCGGCATCGGCCCAGCGCGGCAGCAGCTCGTAACCGTGTTCGCCGGTGTAACCGGTGCGGCAGACCCGGACCCGGCGGCCGTCCCACTCGGCGTCGGCGTAGGCCATGTACTCCATATCGGTCGGCAGTCCGAGTGCGGTGAGGACCTCCGTCGACCGCGGGCCCTGCACCGCGAATACGCCGTACTCGCGGTGCTCATCGGTCACCGTGATGCCCGCCGGCGCCACCTTCTGCAACTCGGCCACCACCGCCGCGGTGTTGGCGGCATTGGGGACCAGGAAGATCTCCTCATCGCTGACGTAGTAGGCGATCAGATCGTCGATCACACCGCCGTCGGGCGCACAGCACAGCGTGTACTGCGCCTTCCCCGGCCGGATCCGACCGAGATCATTGGTGAGCGCCGAATTCACGAACTCCGCCGCGCCCGGCCCGCGCACGGTCGCCTTGCCGAGGTGACTCACATCGAACAGCCCGACGGTGGTGCGCACCGCCTGATGCTCACCGACCGTCCCCGCATACGACACCGGCATTTCCCACCCGCCGAACGGCGCGAACTTCGCCCCGAGCTCGACGTGCACGTCATGGATCGGGCCTTGCAGCAGAGTCGTATCGGTCACCCGGCGAGCTTAACGCCGCGTCCCGCGGACTCGGGCCGGTGCCGCTCGGTCAGCCGCGATACCACAACGGCAGCAGCGTCGGACCATCCTCGGGCAGGGTGTGGGCCGTGCCGTCGGACACGAATCCCATGCGCGTGTACAACCGCGCGGAGCGTTCCGTGCTGGCCTCCAGAAACGCCGGAATCCCCTCGTCCGAAGCAGCTTTCAACCGATCGGCGAGTATCGCCGCGCCCGCGCCGTTACCCCGATGCTCCGGGACCGTGACGATCACCTGGAGATAGCGGTGCGGAAACTCCCGCGGATGTTCCCGGGCGAGCAGCGCCATGACCGTGGACGCTCGGCGCAGCGGGCGCAGCTCCGGTGCCGCCGCCGCGCGCTGCGCCGCTTCGACGGCCTCCGCCTCGAATCGCGCCGCCGAGGTGATGTGCTGCCACAACGACACCGCCCAGATCTCGTCCCCGGCCCCCGCGACCCACACCTCGTCGTCACGCAGCGCCTGGTCGATTATGGCGGGCGTGTAGGCGGAGAGGAACCGCTCGATGGGATAGCCCTCCAGCACCCACGCGTTCACTACCTCGTCGACGCAGCCGGCGGCGAATGCCTCGAGCACCACCTCGCGAAGGTCGCCGTCTGCCCGCCGAACCGTGAGCGCTGTCATCAGGTCAACCCTTTCACCAACGAAACGATCCGCCTTTCACCAATGTATGGACCAGTTTCGGGCATCGCCACACGCGCAGGTCGACGATGTCGGAGTGCAGTGTCCACCGTCCGAGCTGATCTGCCCGCCGTCGGCGCGACGGGCGAGGTCGAAGGAACTCACCCGGATTCCCCCGCCCCGAAGACTCGGGCCCGTGCCGCTCGGTCAGCCGCGAACCCCATCGGCAGCAGCGTCGGACCGCCCTCGGGCAGGGGGTGGGCCGCGAAACGATCTTCCTCGTCGCCAATGCTAACGGCCGACATCCGACACCGCCGCAAAAACCGCAGGTCCGGACTGCGCCCCGGCGACGTCACAGTGCGCCACCCGCCACCGACCGAATAGCCTGTGCCCATGACCGCTGCTGCAGATCGCTCGCTCGGACCGGAACTGGACCTGGTCGACACCATCGGCCCCGACACCGACGTACTGGTGATCGGATTGGTGTCCGGTGCGGACGGCCCGGCGATCGCCACCCTGGAGGACGACTTCGTCGACGGCATCCTCTCCGCGCAGGTGCGCGCGACGCTGGAGGAACAGCTGCGCGCCGTCGGTGCGAAGGGCAAGGCCGAAGAACTCACCCGGATTCCCGCACCCACCGGTCTCGGCGCGAAGAGCGTGCTCGCCGTCGGACTCGGCGCCGCGGAGAAGATCGACGCCGAGCAGATCCGCCGCTCGGCAGGTGTGGCCGCGCGTTCGCTGACCGGTGTCGGCCTGGCCGTGACCACGCTGTCGGGGCTGGAGGGCGGTATCGGCCCCACCGCCGAAGGGTTCTTCCTCGGCGCGTACACCTTCACCTCGTTCAAATCCGAGAACTCCAACGGCAAACCGGACGAGTACCCGGTGCGCAAGGTCGAGCTGCTGGTGGGTGACCCCAGCGCGTCCTACCGCAAGGGCTTCAACCACGACTGGGTGATCGCCGAATCCATCGCCATCGCACGCGATTTCGTCAATACCCCGCCCAGCCACCTGTACCCGGCCGAATTCGCCGCCCGCGCAAAGGCACTCGGCGAGGCCGCCGGTCTGGCGGTGGAGATCCTCGACGAGCAGGCGCTCGCCGACGGCGGCTACGGCGGCGTCCTAGGGGTCGGCAAGGGCTCCTCGCGCCAGCCCCGACTGGTGCGGCTGACCTATAGCGGCGGCGACAAGAAGGTCGCACTGATCGGCAAGGGCATCACCTTCGACACCGGCGGCATCTCCATCAAGCCCGCCGCCAATATGGAGAACATGACCTCGGATATGGCGGGCGCCGCCGCGGTCATCGCCGCGACCATCGCGGCCGCCAAACTCGACCTCCCGGTCACCGTGATCGCCACCGTCCCGATGGCGGAGAACATGCCCTCGGCCACCGCGCAGCGCCCCGGCGACGTGCTCACCCAGTACGGCGGCAAGACCGTCGAGGTACTCAACACCGACGCCGAGGGCCGCCTCATCCTGGCCGACGCGATCGTGCGCGCCGGCGAGGACGAACCGGAGTACCTCATCGACGTCGCCACCCTGACCGGCGCCCAGCTGGTCGCCCTCGGCACCCGCACCCCCGGCGTGATGGGCACCGACGACTTCCGCGACCGCGTCGCCCGGATCTCCCGCCTGGCCGGAGAAAACGGTTGGGCCATGCCGCTGCCCACCGAACTACGCGCCGATCTGAACTCCAAGGTCGCCGACCTGGCGAATGTGGCCCCGCACCGCTGGGGCGGCATGCTCTCGGCCGCGATCTTCCTCCAGGAGTTCGTCCCGGAGGGCGTGCAGTGGGCGCACCTGGACGTGGCAGGCCCGGCCTACAACACCGGCGGCCCGTTCGGCTACATCGGCAAGGGCGGCACCGGCGTCCCGGTCCGCACCCTGGTCTCGGTCATCGAAGATATCGCCGTCGAAGACAGCATCACGGAGTAGGCGGGCTAGCTGTCGGTCCGTGCGCGGACCGACAGCCGGAAGTTCGCCGGAGACGCGCCGTGCGCGCGTTTGAAGGCGCGGGAGAACGCGAATTCGGATGCGTAACCGACGCTCTTACCTACGGCCGCAACCGAATCCGGACTGTCACGTAACCGTCGCGCAGCCAGCTCCAGCCGCCAGCGCGCGAGATAGGTCAGCGGCGGTTCGCCGACCAACGCGGTGAACCGCCGGGCCAGCGTGGCGCGCGAGACGCCGACCTTCCCGGCCAATTCCTCGACGGTCCATGCCCACCCCGGATCTTCGTGCATGAACTCCATCGCGCGCGAGACCTCCGGATCCCGCAGCGCCGCAAGCCAAGACGCGCCCGCACCGGCCCGATTCGCGGACCACAGGCGCAGCACCTGGACGAACACGATATCGACCAGCCGGTCGGCGATGGTTTGCACGCCGGGACGTTCCCGCTCGACCTCGGTGGCGAGTAGTCGCAGCGTGTCGGCCAATTCACGATGTTCCGGCGATTGCCCCGCCGGGAGATGCACCAGTGGCGGCAGCAGACGCAGCAACGGGTGCGATGGAAAGGCATCGTACCGGTAGGCACCGCAGATGAGTTTTGTTTCTGCGCCGGTGCCCTCGATGCGAATGGATCTGCGTGGGACGTCATCGGTTTCGACCAGTTCATTGGGGACCAGCGCACTGTCGGGCGCGCTCGACAGTGCATGCCCGATACCGGTCGGCATCAGCGTGAAATCCCCTGCCGCCAGTTGCACCGGTCCCACGCCGGGACGCCGCAGCCAACAGCTGCCCTGGATGACGGCATGGAACGTCGCCTTCGGCACGTCATCCATCCGAATACCCCACGGCGCAACGGCGGTCAGCTTCGCGGTCACCGATCCGCCGAGCTTGGTCGCGGCGAGCACGTCGGTCAACACATCCATGACACTCAGGATATGAGACTTTCGGCTATGAAACAGCGCTGCTCGGTCATGGTCGCGAGACCCGGACGGCCGTAGCGTTGGCCACATGATCAAAAGCTACTCCGAACAGCGAATAACTCTTCGCGAGCAGATCAGCAACCAGGTTCCGGCCAACCTGTTGGCCCGCGTCGATGCCCATGCCGAAACGCTCACCGATCTCGGTCGGGAGGCCGTCGATGTCGGCGCCATCGCACCGGGATTCACCTTGACCGACACGGCCGGAGCGAAATTCGACCTCGCCACCGCCCGCACCGCGGGCCCGGTCGTGCTGTCCTTCTACCGCGGCGGCTGGTGCCCGTACTGCAACCTCGAACTGCGCACTCTGCAGGCCGCGCTGCCCGAATTCCGCGCTCGCGGCGCGCGCTTGGTCGCCGTCGCACCGGAATCCCCCGACGACTCCTCGTCCACGGCGCAGCGCAACGCTCTGGAATTCGACGTCTTGACCGACCCCGGCAACGAGATCGCCGACGCGTACGGTCTGGTCTTCACTATCGCCGAGGACATCCGCGACGCCTTCGTCACCGCAGGCACCGACCTGTCCGGCACCGGCTGGCAACTACCGATCACCGCGACCTACGTCATCGGGACGGACGGGCGGATCACCTACGCATTCCGCAATGGCGACTTCCGCGAGCGCGCCGAGGTCTCCGACATCCTGGCGGCGCTCGACGGGTAAGCCGCGGACTGTCGGGCACATCGCAGCCGAGCGCAGAACCCGCCCGTTGGCCTCGAACGTGCGTACCGCATCTGAGTAGCGCACCGGTGACAGACACGCGCCGCGAACAATTTGAACGAAACGAACAGCGCTACTGGTCGCGCAAATCGCGTTCGACCGCCCGTTGGCGCTCCACCCGCCTGCGCGCGTCGTAATCGCGCATCCGTTGTGGATAACCGGTCTTGCGGACGTCGTAAACAGGGATCCGCAAACCACCGGCTAGCCGCCGCGCGCCGCGCTCGCCGACGATGCGCCGCGTCCATTCCCCGTCGGCCGCGATCAACACGACAGTGACATCGGTAATGGTCGTCTTCGGCTCTATGTAGCCTTCGACCCCGATACGGGTGTGCACCCACTCGGCCAGATAGCGGGCGTCCGCACCGCTACCCACACCACCACGTAAAGCGCCGCCACCCCGGGCCGCGCCGCTCCGGAAACGATCCAGCAAACCCAACGACGCCGACCTCCTTTCACCTGCGACCGAGTGCTCAGCACCGGTCATTCCATCTTGCCAGCACTGTGCAGTTCGCTGCCCTGTGCTACACGTCTCGCGGACGAGTGCAAGGATGGATCGCGGTACAAGAACCACACAGATCTCCGGTGCCACGCACAATGATCGGTGGCTTTCGGGCATCCATCGCAACCCGCGATGGGTGCCCGCAGTGAGATCAACTGTTGTAGAACCCGTCGAGCAGTCAGAGGAGTCAACGGACATGGCCTTCTCCGTCCAGATGCCGGCTCTTGGTGAGAGCGTCACCGAGGGAACGGTGACCAGGTGGCTGAAGCAGGAAGGAGACACGGTCGAGGTCGACGAGCCACTGCTCGAGGTCTCCACCGACAAGGTCGACACCGAGATCCCGTCGCCCGCGGCGGGCGTGTTGTCGAAGATCGTCGCCGCAGAGGATGACGTCGTCGAGGTCGGTGGCGAGCTCGGTGTGATCAGCGAAGCGGGCGAAGCGCCCGCACCTGCCGCCGCACCCGCCCCCGAAGCCGCGCCTGCCCCCGCCCCGGCGCCCGCACCGGAACCGGCCCCCGCGCCGGTCGCCGCCGCGGCCCCGGCCCCCGCACCAGCGGCTCCCGCCGCACCCGCCCCCGCCGCCGCGTCGGGCACTCCGGTCAAGATGCCGGAGCTCGGCGAGTCGGTGACCGAGGGCACCGTCACCCGCTGGCTCAAGCAGGTCGGTGACCAGGTCGCCGTCGACGAGCCGCTACTCGAGGTCTCCACCGATAAGGTCGACACCGAGATCCCGTCGCCGGTCGCGGGCACCCTGCTGGAGATCTCCGCGCAGGAAGACGATGTGATCGCCGTCGGCGGACAGCTCGGTGTGATCGGCAGCGGCGCCCCCGCGGCCGCCGCCCCGGCGCCTGCACCCGCCGCCCCGGCCCCAGCGGCTCCAGCGCCTGCTCCGGCCCCAGCGCCTGCTCCGGCCCCCGCGGCCGCCGCTCCGGCCCCTGCCGCACCCGCTCCGGCAGCCCCGGCTCCGGCGCCCAAGCCCGCCCCGGCTCCGGTCGCCACCGCACCGGCTCCGGCGCCGGACACCTCCGGCAACGGCGCAACCCCGTACGTCACGCCGCTGGTCCGCAAGCTGGCCGAGGAGAACGGCGTCAACCTCGCCACCATCACCGGTTCCGGTGTCGGTGGGCGCATCCGCAAGCAGGACGTGCTCGCCGCCGTGGAGGCCAAGCAGGCTCCCGCCGCCGCGCCCGCGGCAGCCGCCGCACCCGCCGCGAAGGCCCCCGCCGCTCCGGCTGCGGTCCCGTCGCAGCTGGCGCATCTGCGTGGCACGGTGCAGAAGGCGAGTCGCATCCGTCAGATCACCGCGACCAAGACCCGGGAATCGCTGCAGACCACCGCCCAGCTGACCCAGGTGCACGAGGCGGATGTCACCAAGATCGCGACGCTGCGGTCGCATGCCAAGGCCGCGTTCAAGGAGCGCGAGGGCGTCAACCTGACGTTCCTGCCGTTCTTCGCGAAGGCGGTCGTCGAGGCGCTCGGCGTGCACCCGAACGTGAACGCCAGCTACGACGAGACCACCAAGGAGATCACCTACCACGCCTCGGTGCACCTCGGCATCGCCGTCGACACCGAGCAGGGTCTGCTCTCCCCGGTGATCCACAACGCCAGCGACCTGTCGCTGGCCGGACTGGCCCGGGCCATCGCCGATATCGCCAACCGGACACGCAACGGCGGCCTCAAGCCGGACGAGCTGTCCGGTGGCACCTTCACCATCACCAATATCGGCAGCCAAGGCGCGCTGTTCGACACCCCGATCCTGGTGCCGCCGCAGGCGGGCATGCTCGGCACGGGTGCGATCGTCAAGCGTCCGGTGGTGGTCACCGATGAGACCGGCAACGAATCCATCGGCGTCCGGTCGATGTGCTACCTGCCGCTCACCTACGATCACCGCCTCGTCGACGGCGCCGACGCCGGTCGCTTCCTGACCACGATCCGGCACCGGCTCGAGGAAGCGGCGTTCGAGGCTGATCTCGGCCTGTAATCCGGAAGGTCGTCTGTCGCCCATGAAGGTGGTGATCGCCGGTTCATCCGGGTTGATCGGGACTGCGCTCGTCGCGGCACTGCGCCGCGACGGGCACGAGGTCGCCCGATTGGTACGCCGCTCGCCCAACGCGCCGGACGAATATCGCTGGGATCCCGCTCGCGCCGATCTGGACGAGCGGGGCCTGCGTGGCGCCGACGCGGTGGTCAACCTCTGCGGGGCCGGCATCGGGCGACGACGCTGGAACGGCAGCTACAAACAAGAGCTGCGCGACAGCCGACTCACCCCGACCGACGTCCTGGCCAACGCGGTCGCCGCCGCGGGCGTGCCGGTGCTGGTGAATGCCAGCGGCGTGCACTATTACGGCGGCGATACCGGCAACCGGGTGGTCGACGAAACCGCCGCCGCGGGTTCGGGTTTCCTCGCCTCCCTGTGCCGGGATTGGGAGGCCGCGACCAAACCCGCCGTCGACGCGGGGGTCCGCACGGTACTGCTGCGCAGTGCCGTTGTCCTGTCGCACGGCGGCGGCCTGCTCGGCATGCTGCAGCCGCTGTACTCGCTCGGTCTCGGTGGTCGATTGGGTGATGGGCGCCAGTACACGCCGTGGATCTCGATGGCCGACGAGATCGGCGCGATCATGTTCGCGCTCACCCACGACACCCTCACCGGACCGATCAACGCGGTCGGCCCGGCACCGGTCACCAACGCCGAATTCAATCGCGCGCTCGGCCGCATCCTGCACCGGCCGACCCCATTTGTGGTGCCCGCGTTCGCATTACGCGCGCTGATCGGCGAATTCGCCGAGGAGGCGATCCTGCGCGGACCGCGGGCGATTCCGACAGCGCTGGAGGAAGCGGGTTATCCGTTCCGGCATCAGACCATCGGTGCCGCGCTGGCGGCCGCCCTCGGCCGGGATGACGACCGATGACCCCGGAGACTCAGCGCTTGATCCTGGAGACCCAGCTGATCCCGAAGACCCAGCTGATCCCGAAGACCCAGCTGATCCCGAAGACCCAGCGCCGCAATGGAGTAGATCGATGACCGAGCTGGAAACCCGACCTGCCACCGTCATTCGGGACGCACACGTTGGCGACCTGCCCGAGATCCTCGACATCCACAACGCCAACATCGCCACCTCCACGGCCATCTGGGACCACGAGCAGGTCGATCTCGACGACCGGCACGCCTGGTTCCGCGAGCGCACCGCCGCCGGTCTGCCCATCCTGGTCGCCGATATCGACGGCGCGGTCGCCGGTTACGCCAGCTACGGCCCGTGGCGGACGCGCTCGGGTTACCGCTTCACCGTGGAGAACTCGGTCTACGTCGCCGATCGTTTCCAACGCCGCGGCGTCGCCAGCGCCCTGCTCACCGAGCTGATCGAACGCGCCCGTTCCGCGGGCACCGTGCACGCCATGGTCGCCGCCATCGAGTCCAGCAATACCGGATCGATTGCGCTGCACGAACGCTTCGACTTCCGCACAGTCGGGGAATTGCCGGAGGTGGGCCGCAAATTCGGTCGCTGGATGGATCTGACGCTGATGCAGCTGACCCTGCCGGTCGAGGGCGATTAACGGATCCGAGTCCCGAGCAGCGGAATTCGGCGCATCCCAGCGCATACCTCAACGGCGCGAGCGCCGAGGCCCGCCGCCATAACCGAGCCTGCCCCGCAGCCGTGATCACTAAACCTGGCAACCCTGTGGCATCTACCACATCGGGTCCCTTTATCCGAGGGGCAGGCTCAGCGTACCGTCAGGTACGTGAACGACGCGCGTACCGCTTGGTCTGCCAGATTCGATACGACCCCGATCGTGGTCGAGGATCTCGGACTGATCGATTACCACAGCGCCTGGGACCTGCAGCGGTCGATCGCCGCGCAGCGGGCCGAAGGCCAGGGGTCCGACCATCTGCTCCTGCTCGAGCATCCGTCGGTTTATACCGCGGGCCGCCGCACCGAGGCCGATGATCTGCCGATCGACGGCAGCCCGGTGGTGCAGGTCGATCGCGGCGGCAAGATCACCTGGCACGGGCCGGGCCAGCTCGTCGGCTACCCGATCGTGCGCCTCGCCGAGCCGGTGGATGTCGTCCAGTACGTGCGCAGGCTGGAACAAGCGCTGATCACCGTGTGCACCGATCTCGGGCTGACCTGCGGCCGGGTCGAGAGCCGCTCGGGTGTGTGGCTGCCGGCCACCGAGTTCTACTCCGAGCGCAAGGTCGCCTCGATCGGCGTGCGCGTGCAGCGCGGTGTCGCCCTGCACGGCATCTCGCTCAACTGCAATTCCGCCCTGGACGGCTTCCAGGCGATCGTCCCGTGCGGCATTCGCGACGCCGGAGTCACCACGCTGACGCGCGAACTCGGCCGCGAGGTGACGGTGGCCGAAGTGAAGCCGCTCGTGGCCGATGCGATCGCCCGCGCGCTCAACGGCGAACTCCCGGTGACCGAGCACAATATCGCGCGCATCACACCGGCCGGAGCGCCCGCCGCAACCGATTAGCCGAGGCGTAAGGTCGATCGAGTGACCTCAGCTTCAGTACCGGCAGGACGCAAACTGCTACGCATCGAGGCGCGCAACGCGGAGACCCCGATCGAGCGCAAGCCTCAATGGATTCGGACCCGAGCCAAGATGGGCCCCGAGTACACCGAACTCAAGGGCCTGGTGAAACGCGAAGGCCTGCACACGGTGTGCGAGGAGGCGGGCTGTCCCAACATCTTCGAATGCTGGGAAGACCGTGAGGCCACCTTCCTGATCGGTGGCGAGCAATGCACCCGCCGCTGCGACTTCTGCCAGATCGACACCGGCAAACCCGCCGCACTCGATCGTGACGAGCCGCGCCGCGTCGCCGAGAGCGTGCAGGCGATGGGCCTGCGCTACTCCACCATCACCGGCGTCGCCCGCGACGACCTGGAGGACGGCGGCGCTTGGCTGTACGCCGAAACCGTCCGCGCCATCAAGGCTTTGAACCCCAGCACCGGCGTCGAACTGCTCATCCCCGACTTCAACGCCGTCCCCGACCAGCTCGCCGAGGTCTTCTCCGCGCGCCCCGAAGTGCTCGCGCACAACCTGGAGACAGTGCCGCGCATCTTCAAGCGCATCCGCCCGGCCTTCCGCTACGAGCGCTCCCTCGCCGTGCTCACCGCGGCCCGTGCGGACGGCCTGGTCACCAAATCGAACCTGATCCTCGGTATGGGCGAAACCCCCGAAGAGGTCACCCAAGCGATGCGCGACCTCCACGAGGCGGGCTGCGACATCCTCACCATCACCCAATACCTGCGCCCCTCCCCGCGCCACCACCCAGTGGACCGCTGGGTAAAGCCCGAGGAGTTCGTCGAACACTCGAAGATGGCCGAGGAAATCGGCTTCGCGGGTGTAATGGCCGGACCACTGGTCCGCTCCTCCTACCGCGCGGGGCGGTTGTACGCCCAGGCTATGGCCCATCACGGCCGCGAAATCTCCCCCGCCATGGCACATCTCGCCCAGGAGGGCACCGCTTCCCAAGAGGCCAGCTCCGTATTGGCCCGCTTCGGCAGCTAGTCGAGAAGTAGTGCATCACCTCGGTCCTCGTATGTTCTGACCACCGGGCATACGAGGACCGTGCCGTTTCAGGGCACCCGATGCCGGGCAACTCCGGTTGGGACTGGCACTGGGTAGTCGGTGCGAGCCCGGCAACGTCGGACGTACAGCGCGAATCCCGTCGGTTCGCGGTGCAAACGCCAGGTGCCGAGGCTGATGAAGATCGATGCGCCGATCAACACACCGGCTGGAACGGAAAGCACTGTGGCGCAGGCGGCTGAGCCGGAGCCGGTGGTTCCGGCGGCGCGACTGTCGCGGTGCTCGACACGGGGCGGGGCTGGACCGCGGCGCGGTGCGGGTCGATCCCCGCCGAAACCAGTATCCAGATCGTGGCGATGACGACCGCGACGATCAGCAAAGTCGGGAGGTGTTTCGGGAGTTGGAGGATGAGGTCCGGTCCTTTCGACCGCGCGGTCGAAACTCCTTTTGCCCAAGCGGTCGAAGTACGCGTGCGTGCTGCGGATACCCGCTGGGAAGACGAAACCTGGTTCAGCCGCTCAGCGGCGGCGGGCGGAGTTGCCTGCCACAACAGCCGCAGAGGTTCCGGCTCAGCCTGCGGTGGAGTCGGTGTCAGGTTCTGCAGGTATGACCTACCGTCGTCCGACGGGCCGTCGGAGTCGACCCACGACGACCGGCGGGGGTCCGCGAAAGGCGACGGCAATGGCGGTGCCGACCGATCCGGCCACGCCTGATTGGTATCGACCTGATCGGTATCGACCTGATCGGTAGCAACCTGATCGGTAGCAACCTGATCGGTAGCAACCTGATCGGTAGCGAGTTGATCGGTAGCGAGTTGATTGGTAGCAGCCTGATCGGTAGCGGCCGCAGCCGTCGGCGGATCTGCCTGCGGCAGGGATACGTACGAACGCGACAACGCCTGCGCGGCGGCCGCGCGCCGCGAGCGTTTCGCACCCCTCGCCTGCGCCCTCGCGATGTCAGCCAGCAGCCATGGCGGGTACGGAGCCGTGGGAGGTGCCGACAAGGGCTGCGGTCCGCCGGGTACGATCCCCTGGTCTACTATCGCGGACGAAACGGACTGCGGCCCATCGTGCTTCGATAGTGATAGTGTTCCGACGAGCGCCCTCGAGTCGTCCGACGCTGACGTCAAGTGATCGTCGACGGCAAGTTCGACGGCATCGAAAGGTTGCGGCCGGGCCGGCGACGCGGACCGTGATTCCGAGAGCCCAGCCGAGTCCGTCTGTCCAGCAGCCACACTCGAACTGCCGACCGGCGGTGAATCCGAGATAGCACCGTGCGGGGAAGACGCGTGGGCAGCGCCCACCAGCGCCCTCGATTCCCTACGCTTACGCCGTCCCGACTGTGACGGAAATCCCTCGGCCTCGAGATCTTCGACGGTAACCACGTCCGACAGGTGAAGCTCGCCGAGTAGCGCATGCGCCTGCTCCGCGGTCCAGATCAGCTTCCGATTCGCCGTCCGATGGAACCAAGCCCGCAACCCGGCCGACGTTCCGAGGACCACGCAGTGACCATGCTCGGAGGCTTCGATATCCAGCGTGATGGCGCCTTCCCGGGGCGGCACCACCACGACCAATCCGTCGACGAAGGCGTCCGGGTGCCGCTGGCGCACCACCTCCTCCAGATCGAGTACATGGCTCCGCACCTGGTCGAGCGGACTGCTGTCGCTATCGCGGACAGAAACCGGATCGCCCTCGACCCCCTCGAGCCGCCAGCGCCCGTCGGCCTGCACCGAGAGCACCCCGGTAGCCACCTCGGGTGCGGTCCCCTCGGCTTCGATCACGACCACCGCACGTGGTGTGATCACCACCAGACCCGCCTCCCGCGCCTTCCCCCCACAGTTACGGTCGGGCAGGTAGCACCCCGAAATAGCAAGCCCCACAATGACATATTGGCCGGTCCAGGTTCGCATCCAGTCGAGCACGCACTGCTCGGATCGCGTAACCGCCGCCCGTTCGTTGACAACCAGCATCGAGGTCACCCTCCATCTCGCCCGCACAGTCGACCCACCAACGGTATTCAGCGCGAACGCCTCACGAGAATCCGAAAGGCACCGTAAGAGCAGGGTTTTGGCGACAAAAAGGTGTAACGATACCGGCGGGGCGGCACCCGACGGGAGTGTCGCTCGGCATCGTCGCGCTCTGTCCCCCACCGAACCACGTCACTCTCAACGCCACCCGCGCCCTCTCGCCCGCGCTCACCCTCGGCCTGACCGCCGCCCTCGCCGTTCTGGCGCCATCCGCACTCGCCGCACCCGCCAGGGGTTCAGCCGGCGGCTTGTCTTCCAGTGGTTGCAGGCACCGCAGCGGCGTCGACTATTCTTCCTGCGCGAGACGCCCAAGCCATGGCCCACCACGGGCGCGAAATCTTTCCCGCCATGGCACATCTCGCACAGGAAGGCACCGCCTCATAGGAAGCCCGCAGCTCGGTCCTGGCGCGCATCGGCGGATAGGTCCCGAAGTAACGCATCACGTCGGTCCTCGTATGTCCTGATCACAGGGCATACGAGGACCGTGCTATTTCCAAAGGGCAAACCATTGCGGCAGATTCGCCTCCTCGACGACCCGTAGGCAACAGAATGTACGCACGCCGTCAGTAGAGGGAGGAACTGTGGGCAATTTACCGTCTTCATCGCACTCCTCAGCGAGTCCGGCCGTTCTCTCTGCCCCACGACGGCTGCGTCAACTGGCGGGCACGAGTTTACCGTCCTTGTCCACAACCAGCGCGGATTGCGGTGTGAGTGCTGGATGACGGCGCAGGCTCAGCGGAGGGTGGACGACGGTATCCCATCCCACGGATTGCACGCGTTTTCTGTTCGAGAGGAACAGATAGTAGCCGTCCGATGGGCCATCGGAGTTCACGTGGTACGGAAGTCCCCGCCAACAGGGTTCGGGCCTGTCGATCTGTGCTGCCTTGTTCAGTTCGTCGATGTCCGGATCCGCGTAGACCGTGATCATCCGATCCCAGTTATCGGACCATCCGGCATCGCGAGCGATATCGCCGAGGGTAGTCGCGGCTTTGGCGGCAGCCGCCTTACCGATCTCCTCCTTGAGACGTGAACCAGATCCCAATGGCTCGAGCCGACTGCCGAAGTCGAAAATGTCCGAGCCACATACTTCCTCGGCGGATGGCGGCTGCTCGCACGCGCTCATCATGGACACCGCCACCGCAACGAGGGCAAAATATCGGATCTTCATATCAGTCCTCATCGCTTCCCGGGCAGCGGAAGCCCCACCCCTGATTGGATATCGGTTTCGGCGACCCCCACCTGATTGCTCCAGATTATCTGTGGCTGAGATTGCCCCTCTGGCGTTTTGAGCACGACCGCATGCCCATCCTGAATGGCCTCCGAAATCTTGGTCCGCAACTGTTCCGGACTTGCGTCGCGGTTATCGATGGCGATTTCACGACCTAGCTTATTGTTGTACAAATCCATTGCCTCACGAGCCGGCGGATTCCCGCCGCTCTTTTCGTGCGCCGTCGTATAGGTTTGAGTCCAGTCTTCGCCGAATTCTTGAGTCATCCGCGCGTTCCAATACGCATGCCGGAACGCATCACCATGACCATCGGAAAGTACTCGTTCTTGGGTCTCCACATCGAATCCAGGGAACTGGTCCTTCGCGGCTTGCTCCGCCTCGGTCTTGATGTCGTAGAACTCCTTGAGGCCGAGGAGCCCATGCTTGCCGATCAAGTTTTCCAGCGCAGTGGCTTCCTCACGCGGCATCGCCCCTGCTTTGAAGGTCGGATCCCATCCACGGACGATGTCGAGGACCCAGCCGCTTGGCCACACCACAGTTTCTTTGGTGGCGTCCGTTTGATAGTCGGTGAGGATCTTCGCCAGCTCGGTATCGGTCGGCATGGCGATGAGGGCCTGCCGGGCCGAATTCGGGACCTTTTCGAGCACGCCTTGAATCGTTCCCTCTGCCATCAGGTCCGCTTCCTGAATTCGGTTCAAGCAGACGCGCAGCCCACCGGTCAGCCGAGCCTCCTCGAGTTCCTTATGCGCGATAGCGGTGCCCGGTGACCACCAGTACTTCTTCATCCACTCCCAGTTGGACTTCCACGACATCACCTCGCCGTCATCCGTGTAGAAGAGATCCCATTCGGAGCCCTCCACCTCCTTGATCGCCGCGCGAATCAGGAGAATCATGCCCTCGAAAACGGCTGTCGTGGAAGCGATGACCCCGGACAGTTCTTGGTAGATGTCGACGGTGGTGAGCGCGTCTTTGCGGTCGTCCTGAGCGCGCTGGCGAGCGGATTCGCCGGACTCGGTGTTGAAGTACTCATACGAGCCCGCGAGCGCGCTGGCGGCAGCTTCGACTTCCGCTTCGATTTCCTCGGCTACCCGACTAAGGGATAGGGCCAGGTCGTCGGCTGGGTTGAGATTCCAGGCCAGTACCTGCGAGATCCTCAGCGGTGTCGCTTCACTCATCGCGGCCCTGCCTGATCGAGTTCTATGGCGCGCTGCCGGTCCAAGTCCTCGAAGTCGTTCGCCGCTTTCTCCGCGAGATCCCCGATTCCGCTGAACCGTCCAGCATGGAATTTCAGCACTCCATCAAGAGCTTTCAGCGTCTCCTCGGCCCGAGTCAGCGCCAGCGATCCCTTCGCCGCGGCACGGGCCTCATCGCGAGCCGGGACGGCCATCGGCGCCTTGCCAGCAATGGTGGTCGCGTGTCCACGCACGCCGTTGGCGAGCTCACGCACTCGCGCAGGATCGATCTCGAACATCTCACGACCTCAGACGACGTATTTGTGGTCGCCAAACGAACTACGGCCAGTGCCGCTGTCACCGCGGCGATGCGTTGGGACATACGTCGGCGGCGCGGCCGACTGCTCCGAGCCCCAAATCGGCGCCCGTTCGCGCCGGGTGTCACCGGACCGGCCGTCCAAGCGCGGCTGCTCCTGCGACAGCTCCGTGAAGATCTGCTGCGCCTCGGCTTCGGCATTCGCAAACGCCGCCCGATGCCGATCGGCGATGAGCATCGCCAGTCGGTTCATTCCATGCTCCACAGCATGGGGTGCGAGCCGCAGATCCGTAATCGCCCCACGGGCATCGGTCTCGATGTAGACAGCGCCGTCTGCGGACCGCGCACGCCCTCGTACCTGTTCGGTCGCCTCGTTGATCCGCTTGATCCGCGCGGCCAACTCTTCGGTGTCCTCAGCCATTCCGCCCCAACCACCCGATCATCTTGCGCCCGCGTCGATTCCGCAGGTTTTCGCAAACGTATCAGGTCGTCAACCACCGGTCACGTGCTGGAATACCGCACGCCCACAACCAGGTCGAGGTCGGTCGGTCTCGAGCTGAGTAGGCTCACCCCGACTGTTACCGGAGCGAGCTAGTTCGACGCACCGCCTCCAATCCGTCACGAGGGCAGCGACTCTCGCCCATCCCAGGTGAATCGTGTGTGGTCACCGCATCGTCGTCGCAGTCTCAGGACTGAGATGTTGTCATCACCCTGTCAGGTTGTTGCAGAGTGCGCCGACTGGACGACACCGAGTTGCTGCATCATCCCGAGCGTGTCCCAACATGCCCAGCTTTCGACGATCTTGCCGTCCTGGAAGCGATTGATTGTGATTACCTGAACGACCGCTGATTTGCCTGTCGGGGACATGCCCATCATCTCGCCGTCGTTGGTGCCTGTCACCGTCCATCGGGTAGTGACGAAATCGCCTTCGGCGATCTGTTCGTTGAGCAAGAACCGTTGATCCGAGAACGCGGCGAGATACATCTGCACGAGCCTTTTGAAGCCGTCGGGACCATGGACATCGGCGAACGGGTTCTGTGGATCGTGGTTGATGCAGTCAGCCGCAATCACCTCGTCGAATACATCGAGATCTCGCATGTTCCATGCGTCGAAGACGCGCTTGGCGGCGGCCTTGTTCTGCTCTGACATGGCGCTTCCTATCGATTGATAGTGCCGAACTGGCGGGGGCGGCCGTAGTCGCTACAGGCAGCATTCGCGGTGCCCGGCGTTGAGTGTGGTGTGGAGCGCGGCCGCGATGCCAACAGTGAATCCAGGCGCCGCGACCCTGTATATGGACGCTGTCACTACGGCGGATGCCCGTCCGAATGCTTGTCAGCGGACATCCAGCTACCCGTCGATCACAAACCCTGAAACCGGTGTATCGCAATCATTGTGCGCCTCTTTCGCGCGCAAGGTAAGGGGCAACCGAGACTGCTGCGGGCCTTTCCCGCGCTCGCACGACTTCTAGCTGTGGGTTGATAGCTCAACAAGTTTGGTTTGGGGTCGACCGTGAGGAGCCTCGGACGGGAACGCCGTGATGGCGGCGGCGCGGGTTGACGCACGGAGCGGGCAACATCAGCAGTCATGGCTAATATTTAGTTAACTCACGTCGAGTCGAGCAGTCGGCACCGAAGATCTGAGTGCCGTCCTGGCGCGCGAGTCAAGTGCTCCCAGCCGTGTAATCGGACCAGTTATGCTGCCGGTACGCGCCAACCGCGGAATCGACGCCTTGGAGGATCTTCTGCGGGAATAGCGCATTTTCGCTACTCAAACGGCGGTTTCCGGATTCAACGTTTGACCGGTCAACGATCCCGCTTACGGGAATTACGCTGACTGGCAATCGAACTGGTAACCCATCGGCATTGACGGTTGCCGCTCAGCGATCCGTTAACGGGAATCACTTTGGCTGAGCCTGTATCTGGAGCAATCACCGAATCGGTTGCGCGACAATCCCGCAGCCACGCTGCGAAGCGGTCCCCCCCGTTACCTTTTTCGTGAGCCCCAACGGGCTCACGGTCGCCGGTCCCGGTATGACTTCTTCCCCCTGTCGCACTCATGATCCGGGGGGTGGTGTCGCCGGGTACTGGTGGCGTCGACGGACCGCTGATGGGGACAGGGCTGCTCGTAGGTCTCTTCGTAACGTGGGTGCCGGGCGTTGACGCCAGATCGGGCGACCGTATCGGAGCGTTTCGATGCGATGAGGAACTGCAAAGTGACACAGGCGTATGCCGTGTTTTGCGGCATTGACGTGGGAAAAGGTGAACACCACGCGGTCGGTCTCGACCCGGCCGGGAAGCGGTTGTTCGACAAAGCGCTACCCAACGACGAGACCCGCCTACGGGCGGTGTTCGACCAGCTCGCCACCCGCGGCCCGCTGCTGATCGTGGTCGACCAGCCCAACACCATCGGCGCCCTACCAGTCACCGTCGCCCGCGCTTGCGGCCACGATGTGGCCTATCTGCCCGGGCTGTCGATGCGCCGCATCGCTGACCTTTACCCCGGTCAAGCCAAGACCGATGCCCGCGACGCCCACATCATCGCCGACGCGGCCCGCACCATGCCCCACACGTTGCGCCGGGTCGACACCGGCGATGAAACCCTCACCGAGCTCGGGGTCCTCGTCGGTTTCGACGACGACCTGGCGGGCGAAGCGACCCGCACCAGCAACCGCATCCGAGGCCTGCTCACCAGCATCCACCCCGCCCTCGAACGGGTCCTCGGCCCACGAGTAGCGCACCCGGCCGTCCTGGAAATCTTGTCGCGGTGCGGCGGACCTGAAGGAATCCGCGCCGCCGGCCGACGCAAACTCACCACGATCGCGACCAAACACGCACCTCGCATGGGCGCGCGTCTGGTCGAGGAAATCCTGGCCGCACTGCCCGCCCAGACGGTCACAGTTCCCGGATCCAACGCCGCTGAGATCGTGCTGCCGAAGCTGGCTAACTCGTTGAAAAATGTTCTGCTGCAACGACACCAAGTCGCCGCCGACATCGAGGAGATGCTCGATGACCACCCTCTTGCCAAGGTCCTGACCTCGATGCCCGGCGTCGGAGTCAGGACCGGCGCTCGCATTCTGCTCGAGGTCGGTGACGGCTCGGCCTTCGCCTCGGCCGGCCACCTCGCCTCCTACGCCGGAATCGCTCCGGTCACCCATCGCTCCGGCAGCTCGATCCGCGGCGAGCACCCGGCCCGATCGGGCAACCACAAACTCAAACGGGCCTTGTTCCTGTCCGCGTTCGCCGCGCTACACGACCCAGCCAGCCGCACCTACTACGACCGCAAACGCGGCGAGGGCAAGAAACACAACGCCGCCCTCATCTGCCTGGCCCGGCGCCGCTGCGACGTCCTCTACGCCATGCTCAAAACCAAAGAGCCCTACCGAAATACGCTGGCACCAGCGACGACGTGATGCCACCATGGCGCGAGCGGATTCCACCCGGGCAGCAGCACAGGAGTTGGTCGATGACAGAGCCCTTACAACTGGCCGGGATATCCCTGGATTGCGGTAACCCCGAGGCCCTGGCACGTTTCTATATCGAACTGCTCGGCGGGCGCCTCCTATGGAACAACGACGGCAGCGCCGGGATCCGCATCCCTTCCGGGCTCACCATGATCGCCCAGAAAGTCGCCGACTACACGGCACCATCCTGGCCCGGAACCTCGATCGTCCACCTCGACCTAGCCGCGGACACCGACCTGGACCAATGCCAGCTGCGCGCGCTCCGGATCGGAGCGAAACCAGCACCCACGCAACCCGACCCGCGCTGGCGAGTGCTACTCGATCCAGCAGGCCACCCGTTCTGCATCACGACCTGCACCCCGCCGCCATAGGCACCAGCCCGCACCTCAGCTCACCGACATCCGCAAGCACCCCGCTCCACCTTGACGAAAACCATAGGGACACCCCCCCGTTCGTCGTCCCACACCCAGTGGCGACCACCAGCACCCCTGCCAGCACCGCTACCGCCGCTGTCGTCCGTCGTCCCACCACTGCTCCCGTCCGGCCGCCGCTCCCGGGACTGTCTCTCATCCAGCGATGTGGTTCGAATGGCCGCTGCAAGCTCACTAGTGCGCGTTCATCGACCACGGCGTCGACGGCACCGGCGAACCCGCCGCGATCCTGCTGCGCGCCGGCATTCCGGCGCGAACACCGCCGCCGACCACAAAACAGTCCTCGCCGAAGCGCTGTTGCCGTGGCGGGCGTCGTGGCGAGTGGACCGGAAAGTGTTGGTGCGCACCGACGCTGGTGGCGGCACGCACAAGCTCGTCGATTACTGCCATGCCCGGCGGGCGCAATACTCGCTCGGATTCACCCTTACCGACACCATCGTCGAGGCGGTGAACAAGGTCCCGAAGAAGGTGTGGACCCCCGCCTACGATGCCGATGGCAATGCGCAAGGGCGCGTGGGTCGCCGAAATCACCGACATGCTCGACCTTTCCGGTTGGCCGACCGGGATGCGGCTGGTCGCGCGGAAAGAACGTCCCCACCCCGGCGCACAGCTGCGGTTCGCCGACGTCGACGGGCTGCGGTTGACCGCGTTCGTCACCAACACCGGCCGCGGGCAACTGCCCGATCTCGAGCTTCGGCACCGCCGCAGGGCTCGCTTCGAGAATCGCATCAAAGCCGGTAAGGACACCGGGATGTGTAACCTGCCCTTCAAATCCTTGGCAGCGAACCAGATTTGGGTTGCGCTGGTCACGCTCGCGCTCGACCTCACCGCCTGGATGCAGATGCTGGCACTCACACACCACGAAGCTCGCCGCTGGGAACCGAAAACGCAACGGCTGCACCTGTTCTCACTGCCCGGCCGCATCGCCCGCCACGCACGAAGAACCCGGCTGCATCTACCCCGATCCGCCCCGACCACCGGGCTGACCCTCGGCTGGCGAACCCCCGCCGAAGTCCTCGACCATCATCTAGGCTCACTCCAACAGGACAGTGTTGCGATGACCGCTTGAATCTGAACAACACACCAGACTCATTGCGCCGCAATTCATCTCCGAGGTTTCGGCAAACCCGCAGATGGCGAGCGGCACGAGCAATCAGACCTGACCGAACTACACAAGCGGCCGGGGATGGAAATAGACCCGGCAACAGCATCGAACCGCCCCGGCGAGTCCATCGAAGTCATGGATTCGCCAGCGGTTCGAACCGCACTGTTCGCAGCGCTATTGCCGTTCGGTCAGCGTAGCGATAACCGGGAACTTGGTGTTAAGGGTTAGCGCGGAAGTCGGGGTGAGGTCCGGGTTCTCGATGGTCAATTCGAATCGCCGCATGATGGTCGAGAGCGCGAGCTGCATCTCCATCATCGCGAACGCGTTGCCGATGCAGAGGTGTCCGCCCGCGCCGAAGGGCAGGTACACGTTCCGGTCACGGGCGGCGACCGCGTCGGCGGTGAAGCGGTCTGGGTCGAAGGTGTCCGGCTGGTCCCAACACTCGGGGTTCCGGTGTGCGTGATAGTAACTGAACATCACCGGAGTACCTGCCGGGATGCGGTAGCCTCCGATCTCGTCTTCCTCGTCGGCGCGGCGTTGTCCCATCCATGCCGGCGGTTTGAGCCGCAACACCTCCTCCATCACCTGCTTGCTGTACGACAGCGCGGGCAGGTCGGTCATGGTGGCGTGCCCGCCGGGCAATGCGGTGTCGACGTCATCGCGCAGCCGCTGACGAACCTCCGGATGCAATTGCAGAAGCAAAATGGTGGACGTCAGAGCCGAGGAGCTGGTCTCGTGACCGGCGAAGAGCATGGTGACGACCTCGTCGCGCAACTCCCTGTCGGTGAGGTTCTCGTTGGTATCAGCGTCCGTGGAGTTCATGAGCATGGCCAGCAAGCCGCTGCTGTCGGTGTCGCGCAATTTGTTGATCACCGCGTAGACGATGGCATCCATATCGGCGATCGCCCGCCAGAAGCGTCGGTGGCTCGGCGTCGGAAACTTCAAGGGGACCAACGGCATCCGCACGAACTTCCCCAATTCGGCATTCAACCGCTGCGTCGCGTTGGAAAAGCCGGTGACCTCCGGGCCTTGGGGATCCAATCCGAACAGCGCCCGCACCACGATCCGCAGGGTGAGATGGCTCATCTGCTCGCCGACGTTGATCGTCCGGCCGGCTCGCGCATGTTCGGCCCATTTGTCACACATGGAGTCGATCTCGGCCACCATGATCTCGCTGAGCGCATTGATCTTCTTGTGGTGAAAGGCGGGCTGGACGAGGCGCCGGTTGCGTCGCCACCGGTTGTGGTCGGCGATGGACGCCAGCCCGCGCCCTATGAACGGTTCGATGATGTCGTACATCTGAGTCTCGCGGGTGAAGTTCGCCATGCGTTCCTGCAAGATGTACTTGATGTGGTGCGGATGGGTGATCCCGACCATGTTCCCGTTGATCAGCTGGAACTGAAACACGTTGCCGTGCTGAGTCATAGAGTCGGAGAGGAATGTAATCGGGTCGGTAACGAAGCGCTTGGTATTACGGAGGCGGCCTGTGACCACCGGGGGCAGCCCGGTGACAGCGGCGGAATTGGAGGACATAACAGCAAGTAAATCCGACAGCGTCGATACTTGCCGCAGTTTGGCAAATGTGACCGAAGGCAGGACTCCTGCAACGGTTTACGCACCGTCGGAGACACGTGTGTAACCATTCACTATGTGTGACTGGCGGTTTCGTTGGCGTGGATCAGTTCGGTGATCGCCGCGACCGGCGAAGCGCTCGCCGACACCGACACGCTGACGCTCTTAGGTGTATTCGTAGGTCGGGTCGTTGTCCTCGCGATACTCCCGCAAGGTTCGGTCGAGCAGGCTTTGCAGGTGCGGGCCCAGTTCGGCGGTGGCGGCCGGGGCGGCGTGTATGGCGGCGGTGGCGCCGACACGGTAGCGGCCCTCCGGGTAGTCCATGATGTGGAAGTCGCGCTTGCGCGTCGGCCGGTTGTCGAACGCGCCGCCCGCGTACACGGCGATATGCGCGACCGTGGTGCGGCGGCGTTCGAAAAACCGCTCCACCTCGGTGCGCCGTGAACGAGGCGCGTCATCGGAGAACCCGGTGAACGGCCGATCATCGTCGCCGTCCAGGTCGGCGCGGTTGATCTCGAAGCCCGCACCGGTGCCGCGCGGCGCCTCCGGCAGGGCGGCGAGCACGCGGCGGGCCACCGTATGTGCCCCCACCAGCACCATCCGCACGGTGCCGCCGCGGTTCGGATCCGGTGTCGGTTCCTGTGTCAGGATCACCGCGCTGCGACCAGAGACAGCGGCGTGGATACGCACCAGCGCGGCCGGGTCCGCGTCCTCGCGTGGCAGCACACCCCGGGGCGTACCGGCGAATCCCGCGACCTCGATCCTGGCCTCCGGTTCGACCAGCACCCGCAGCGGACCGTACATATCCTCGTCGAATATCGCCCGCACCCCGGAGGCGGAGGCCTTGTAGGCACGCTCGTATGCCTCGGCGGTGTCCTCGGTCGGCCGGTACCGCAGCGGGTACGGCAGCACGTCCCTGCCGATGGCATGCCACAGCACGGTCAGCTCCAGTGCCGATATCGACCACATCTGCGGCGTCATCTGCCGCGCACCATCATTCACCGCACACCGTCATCAACCTGGACCGTCATTCACCCAACACGGGCGGCACGGTTTTCGGGCGATGCTCCGCATCCATGCCGGTCAATTCCTCACCGTGCTCGCGGGTCACCATCGCCTCGGCCACCGCCGACTTCCCCTTCTCCTTATCGTCGTCACCCTTACCACGCGCGCCGGGCGACATCCCGCCCATACCGGACATACCGCTGCGGGTGGTGGCATTGCCGCCGCCCGCAGCGGCGACGCCGGAGCCCACGCCGGGGACACTTGTACCCGGACCGGGAATCGAGCGGCCCGGACCGCCGGGGACAGCGCTGCTCGAGCCACCCGGGACAGCGCTCCCGAGGCCCGAGCCGGTGGATCCGGGACCAGTTCCCGTACTCGTATCGGGGCTCAGACCAGCGGGTGCGGTCGAGGTCGGCGTCGCGTCGAGCCCCGCTGCTGTCGTGTCCCCGGATCCGAGGCCCGGCTGATTCACCAGTGCCGCAAGCTGATCCACGCCTGCCGGGGTCGTGTCACCAGGTTCCCCGCTTGCGCCCGGCGAGCCGCCGTCATCGGGATCCGAGCCGCCGGACGGCGAAGGTCCACCCGGACCGGGCTGCCAACCAGACGGCGGCGGCACCGATGCAACAGTGCCAGGATCGTGAACCGGGTTGTAGGCCAACGGAATTCGCGGTTGCGAAGTATCTCCCTCCCGAATACCTGGCTGGTAGACCTGCTCGAGCACGGTATAGGTGGCCAACTCGGCGGCATCGGTTCGGTTGCGGTCCATCTTCCACGTCGGACCCGGCACCCACCCGGCGACGGTGCTGGCCCACCCGGTATCCGGCTTCGGCTGCACATTGGACTTCGTCAGCTCGACCGCGGAGGTCACGATCTCGACTTTGTCGGCGACGATCTTCGTGGCCGACACCATGTTCTGGGCCTTGTTCACATAATCGATAATTCCCTGAGCCGCGGCCTGGCTGGCCGCCCCCGACCAGGACTCCGCCATTGCCGACCATATTTCCGGGCCGAACTGGGTGAGACCGGTCCCGAGTTTATCCGCCCGCGACTTCCACATTTGCTGCAGCGTCGTCATGACACCGACATCGATCGATTGCGTCTTCCGGTACAGCTCATCCAGATCCTCGGTCCGAACATTCCCGAACAGAGACTCCGGAATCCGCGAATTATGAAACTCGCCCTCGAAATGGTTATCGGTCAAATCCTTGATACGGTTGCGCGCCGCGATGGACTCCGGGCTCTGCTCACCCAGTGCCGCAGCCACCGCCGCAGCCGATTGATTCATATCATTGGCACCGGCGGCAATTGCGCCGAGCGGGCCGTGCGCAATCATCGTGCCGACATTGACGACAATGGATTCGAATGATGGCAGACCGAACACCCCGCACCCCCGTGATTCAGATCCGACCGAAGTCTAGCGCGTTGCTGGTGTCCTGCTCTTGCAGGCGGTCCAGCGAGGATTGGATGGCATCACCCATGAGTCCGAGGACACGGATGTGGTCTCTCAGAGCGGTGTTCAGATCACCGTCACCTTCGGGGTCGACAGCCTTCAATCCGAGCAGCTTGGCAAGCTCTTTACCGCATGCGAATTCACCCAGACCTGTTACACGGGCCATCTGTTGAATTTCTTCCAAGCACTCTGTATAAACATTGATCTGATTATCGATCGCCGTGCGGCAGCGCTTGGCTACAGAATCATCGAGATACAAGTTCCCCGCCTTCGCTTCCCCGGAGAGGTACTGCCACAGAGTAATATCCTCTTGCATGCCCATCGATGTACCTTCAGTCTCTCATTTTGGGAAGATTGGCACCAATATCTCCGCCGCTGCGGCAGCGATGACACACGGACCTCGATTGTCCTTCGTCAATACCGTTTTGTAGACAGAGATATCTATCGCCTGACCGCTAGACGGAAAGCTGATATAGCAGATCTCATCATTACGATCTTCTCTCCGACGGAACTGGACGCCTTCTCGGCCAGCGATAGAGATATCAGCGAAGTCCACATTGTTTTCATCTTTCTTCGACTCGTCGATTGTGTGGGTGGTGGACCACACTCCGAGCGCGTAGTCCCATCGAGAAGGCTTATCGTGCCATGAGCACAGTTTCCAGCCCTCAACGTTCTCCACTCCAGAGATTGTGTTGCCCCGTGTCGACGGGTCCACCCCAACCTGCCGCAGGGTCTCGTCACTGATCTGGGTACACGGATCCCATAGCGCCGCAGTCGCCGCCGCCTTATCTGTGGTCGAGACCGTTGTTGCCGTCCCACCGTTCGCCGAGTCACACCCGGTGGCGACCACGAACACCCCTGCCAGCACCGCTACCGCAGCGGTCATCCGTCGTCCCACCACTGCTCCCCTCGGGCCACCCAATAGTTGTGCTCGTAGTGTAGGACGCGGCGGGCACCCATTCGGTTCCACCGATGATCGACATCGACCGGTGAAGCAGTGCGTACGGTGGTGCCGTGCGCACCGTCGAGCTATGGGGCCGGCAGTCGAGCACTCGGCCGCTGCTGTGATTCAGTTGGAGTGATGGTCAGGCTGGTCGGTCGAATTGGCCCACTCGCACGCCCGCCGCGAAGGCGTCCCACTCGCCCGGAGTGAAGACCAACGCTGGACCGGTCGAGTTCTTCGAATCACGAACGCCGACACCGCCGCCCGCCAGCCACGCCACCTCAACACAGTCGGTCTGGCCGCCGCTGTGGCTGCTCTTGAACCAGTTCACCCCGGATAGATCAGCTTTCACGCTTCACACTCCCTCGAATTCGCCCTCTCGCACGCCTGCGGCGAACGCGTCCCACTCGCTGGGAGTGAAGACCAACGCTGGACCGGTCGGGTTCTTCGAATCGCGGACGCCGACCTCGCCGCCGTCGAGCCACGCCACCTCAACGCAAGCACTCTGACTGCCGCTGTGGCTGCTCTTGAACCAGGGGGCTCTGGATAGGTCGATGTTGGTCACGCTCAAGCTCCTTCGTTACCCGGCGAATCAGCTCCCGGGTCTGTCTTTCATCCAGCGATGTGCTCCGAATGGCCCCTGCAAGTTCACTATAGAGCCGTACCTCCTCGGGCTTCTCGAGGTAGACGTCCTGGGTCGGTCCTCCCTCCATGAAAACAACAGGTGGTTCGACCGGCTCGCCCTTGGTGCTCGTCTCGAACGACAGAAGAGTGAACATGCCATATGGCATTCCCCAGGCCAAGCCCGCATCGTAGGGATGTATCCGCAACGTGACATTGGGTAGCTTCGAGATCTCGGCCAGGTGCCGGAGCTGCGCCGCCATGATCCTGCGGCTACCGACCACCCGATGCAGTGCCGACTCGTGCAGTAGAACTTCCAGCTCCACCGGGTTGGTCTTGCGGGTGACGATGGCCTGTCGCCTCAGTCGATGTTCCACCCGGAGATCGATATCGTCGCGGCTGCTGAATCCAGGGTATGCACCGATGATGGCGCGGGCGTAGTCGGTTGTTTGCAGCAGGCCCGGGACATGTTCGTGGTAGGTGATCTGTTGCTGCGCACCTGCTTCGAGCCCGACGTACATGTTGTACGCGCTGGAGTACAAGCCGCCATACGCGTGGTACCAGCTCTGCGTCCTGGCCATCGCCGCCAAGCCGACGGCGGCGTCGGTGTCATCGGGTCCGACGTCGTAAAGCTCGCACAGGGCCCGGACATCCTGCTTACGTACCTTCTGGGTCTGTCCCGCTTCGATCCGTTGCAAGGCTGAGGCGGACAGGTCCACCAGCTTCGCGGCGGCGGCGACGGTGAAGCCGTTTGCGTCGCGCCGGTCGCGCAGGAATCGGCCGAGCTGGCGTCGCGGTAACGTCGAGCTGGGTACGGCGTCCGTGTCGGCGTCGGTGCTGGTCATAATCTTCTATCCCCCTTGTCGCGGAAACGGATTGAATCGGTCACGCAATCGGGTCAGTTGTACCGCATTATCGGGTCGGGTCGTGTGATTTTGGATGAATTCTGATCGGGTACCCGATTGAGCTGACTTCGCGCTCGATCGGTGGTGTGCTTGGTCCCGGCGTTCGGGTGACACCGCAGGTCGGAGCTCTCGAAACACCCGAATCTGTCGGAACTGCAACAACATCGGCGGTATGCCTCTCGGCTCGGCACCACCCTCGCGAGCCGACCTGGCAACCGTGCTGATTCGTTGTTGCCCGTTCCCCGGACGCCTCAGCAGATCTCGCACATCGACAGGTTCCGGGGAGTCTCATGCCACACACGCAAGCTATCGAACCGCCACCAACCACCGGCAGGCCGAAAGCCATCGGGTTCATCCGCGCGGATGTCTCCGGGCTGCACGCGCCTCGCCATGCCAACGAAATACACCGGCACGCCTGCGCATTGGGCTACCGGTACGTGTACACGGTTCGCCCACCGGCCGACGATCCGGACCCGATCGGGTACGCCCTCGGCATCGCCGCCGGGCTCGGCGTCGAGGTCATCGTCGTCTTCGATCTGGCGCAGGTGAACGACCAGCCCGCCCTGGTCTGCGATGCGGGGTGCGACCTGGAAACGGTTTCCCCGCCGAGCACGTGGGTGCGCAGTGCGCAGCCCGCGCCGGGCGTCGAGGCGGGGGCCGCGCGATGAGTTCCCCGAGTCAACCCCAGCATTGGTCGACCGAAGGTGGCCTTCGGCCCGTCCCAGGCGACGACGGTCACCTCGAGCCGGAAAGACTTGGCGCCCTGGTGAGCGCGGAGTCGATCCGCACCCCGCCGAGCATCTGCGGCAGTGCCGAAATCGACTTGGCCCATCGGCTGATGCGGCGGCACCGGGAGTGCCGGATCCACCGCTGCGCGTGGAAGTGGGTCGCCTACCGCACACTCGTGTATTACGGCCGGATCGCGCCGCAGACGTTGAGTCCGCGCGAGCGCGCGCATCGGCGTGGCATCGAATTTCCCACCGCCCCTGCGTCATCCCCGCCACCGCCGGGTCCCACCGCCGGTGCACTATTTCCCTGCGGCGCACCGGAACCCGTGACCTTGCACCAGGTTCTGGACGGACTGCGCGAGCTGGCGTGCGATATGCGCCCGCGCTCGGGCGACAGCCGGGAGGGGTGAGTGGCCGTGGCCCCGTGGCACGTGGTGTCGAGTGTGTTTGCGGTACTCGCCGGATGCGTTATCGCGGTGATCGCCCTGGGGTGCGTGTGGCCAGTCGACCGGCCGCGCCGCCCAGCTCCCGCACGCCGTCCGGTCCGAGCGCGCTGCGCCTTGCGTCCGGTCCAGTGGCCGGCGGCGTGGACATGTGACCTGCCCTCCCCACCGTTGACGCTCGACGATGCCCATCGCGCGATGCGACTGCACCGCGAACACGACTGCGCCCGAAAGCGTGCCGCGTTCGCCACGCTGGTCGCAGCCGGACACATCACACCCGACTCCGCACGCGGACGCCGCCCATGGGAGATGCCGTCGTGAACCACATTGTCGTCACCGGGGGCGCCGGTTTCCTTGGCTCCCACCTGTGCCGCGTGCTGCTCGAGCGCGGGTATCGGGTCACCGCGATCGACAACCTGAGCACCGGCCGAATGGCCACCGTCGAAAACCTCACGGCACACCCACGATTCACCCTCCGTACCGCCGATGTGACCGCGCCTGGCGCGTTCGCCGACCTCGCCGCCGTCACGCACATCGCGCATCTCGCGTGCCCGGGCGGCCCGAAAGCCACCGCCCGGTGGCCGGTCGATATCCTCCGGGCGGCGTCGACCGGCACCCTGGCCGCGCTCGACCTGGCCAAGAGTTGCGGCGCCCGCATCGTCGTGGCGTCCGGGTCCGAGATCTACAGCGAATCGAACCTCGGGCCGCCACACCGACCGCACCTCGGAAACATCGGCCCGGCAAGCATTTTCGGCGCGCACACTGCGGGTAGCCACGTCACCGAGGCCGTCGCCCGCCACTATCGAGGCGCGAACGTAGGCATCGTCCGGCCCTTCGAGGTGTACGGTCCACACCTGTGGCCGGGCGACGGCCGCGTCACGGCCTCGTGCTGCGCTGCCGCTCTGCGCGATCAGACCCTGCAGGTCATCGACGGTGACACGCGATCATTCGTCTACGTGGCCGATACGATCGAGGCCATGGTCGCGATGCTCGACAGCGAAGCGTCCGGGCCGGTCGATATCGGCGGCCCGAACGTGGTCACCCTAGCCGAGTTCGCGCGTACGGTCATCGATTTCGCGGGCAGCGGCTGGCTCGAGGTCGCCCCCGCCCGCACTACCGAGGTCACCGCACGGAGCCCGGATCTCACTCACGCGCGAGCCCTCCTGGGCTGGCAACCCACCACCCCCCTACCCGACGGCCTACACCACACCCTCGACTGGATGCGCACCATCCTGCGCCCGCAGTGACCCCTCCGCCCGAGCTGCCGCGCTACTTAGTAGAAGCCGGAACATCGAGCCGACCCCAGCGGTGCGGTGCGGCAGCAGTGCTGACAGTCATTGATAAGTTGGTTCCTACCAGCGAAACAGCCGCGGTCCGACCACGGAAACGTTCTGTCAGGTGCGATACGTTCGGCTGGCGGGGTGAGGAGAAGGGCTGACGATGACTATGAGTCTGGGCACGACACCGACCGCACACGTTTTCGAGGTCGAGGCCATTGTGACGATGGTGCGCGACGGGAAGATTCGAATTCCGGAATTCCAACGCCCGTTCCGCTGGGGCATAGAGGACGCGCGCCGCCTGTTCGACAGCATTATCCGAGGCTATCCGCTCGGCAGCCTGCTGCTGTGGGCTCGACCGGCGGACGCCGCGCACATCACACTCGGCGCGCTGCGCATCGACGCACCCCAGATGGATAACGCGCTGTGGGTGGTGGACGGCCAACAACGAGTCACCACACTGGCGAACGCGCTATCCGCGGCGTCAGTGGGTGATGAGCGATTCGCACTCAGTTTCGACCCGGTAACAGGGCAGATCGTGCCGACCGCGGGCGCCCGCCCCTTCACCATTCCGCTACCGTTGCTGTTCGACCTCCCGCAGCTGATGGCCTGGTTCCGCGACTTTCCCGACGCCATGCAGTACTTCGACGCTGCCACCGTGGCGGCGACAAAGATTCGCCAGTTCAAGATCCCGGCATCGGTCGTGGAAACGCAGGACGAGTCAGTGTTGCGCGACATCTTCGATCGCCTCAACAGCTACGGCAAACGCCTCACCCGCGCCGAGGTGTTCACCGCCCTGCATCCGGTACCGACCGGAACCGGGCGTAGCGCATCGACCGCGATCGAGGACATCATCGGTCATATCTCCGCCGATCTGGACTTCGGGGTGGTTGACGGCAACACCATCTTCAAGGCCGTCCTTGCCCGGCGCGGGCCCGATGTGACGCGCGAGATGCGCACCGAATTCGCCGACCGCCGCTCCGGCGAGTTCCCCGGTGAGGATGCTGAAACGGCCTATCGCGAGGCGCAATCAGCATTGGATCGCGCCGTAGAGTTTCTCCAGTTGCACGCGGACACACCACATTTCGCATTCTTGCCCTACCGACATCTCCTGGTGGTGCTGACCAGGGTATTCGGCCATCACCCAGAACTCGACGACCGGCAAACCCAACTGTTGCGCCGCTGGTATTGGCGGGCCGCGGCGGCAGGGACGACCCTATTTCCCGGCGGCGTGGCCGGAACGACCAGGACGTTGTGCGCGCTAGTGGTCCCCGGCGATCTGGATGCGACGCTGACGGGGCTGCTCGATGCTGTTCCCTCCGAGAAAATCAACTGGCCCAGCGCTTATCACTTCCGCACCAATCACGCCAGCGGCAAAATCATCGCGTGCGTGCTGTGGTCCAAGAACCCTCGCTCGCTGCGCGACGCTCGGCGACTTGACCTCAACGACCTGGTCGACGCCCTCGGCGAGGCACAGACGCCGCGCCCGGCCCTTACCGCGGTGGTGCCGCGATCGGTGGTGGCCACAGCGTCGAAATCGGACTGGGCCGCACGGTGGCTGCTGGTCCCGGGCCTGGAAGCGGCTCCTTCGGAAGTACCCGCGATCCTCGCCGAACGGCCCCTCGGGGTCACCGAAACGGAGTGGAACCGCGCCCTGGAGTCGCACGTCATCGACCCTGACATCGCCACTTGGCTGGCCGAAGGCAAGGCGTGGGAATTCACGCGGCACCGCGTCGAAGCCCTGCGCGACCGAGTCGACAGCTTTATGCATCAGCGCTTGGAATACGGATACGAAGACACTCCGCCTCTGGATCATCTGGTACTAGACGATCTGGAATCCGAATTGGGCTCACAGCCCGACGATTCAGGAGCCGACCCAGACGATCAGGACTCCGACGCCTGGCTCGACGACCCGAAAGAAATCGACGAACCCGACTGGGGCCTCGATGAGTGATACAACGCGGCTCGCTGTCTGGTTGTATGACCGGCACGTCGGCTGGTTGTTCCATCACGACAACTACAGTTGGTTCGAGTTCTGCGACGAATACCTCGACAGCATCGACCGGCCGGTGCTCGGGCTGCGTTTCGAGGAGCGCCCGCGTGCTCGATTCGGCTCGAATGTTGTTCTACCCCCATGGTTTTCCAATCTGCTGCCGGAGGGGGTACTGCGTACATGGATCGCTGCCGCGCGCGATGTCGCCCCCCAGCGGGAAGTGGAGCTACTAGCGCAGGTCGGCCACGACTTGGCAGGTGCCGTCCGGGTTCTGCCGGACGGCCAGCATCCCGTGCCGGATATCGAGGCTGTTCTCGAATCCGCGTCGACGTCGCCGGCTCGTCGGGATCCCGAGCATCAGCCTTGGAAGTTCTCCTTGGCCGGAGTCGGCCTGAAGTTCTCGATGTTGCGAGACGGCGCAAAGTTCACTTGCACCGCCACCGGGGAAGGCGGCGATTGGATCGTCAAGTTACCCGACAGCAGATTCGCCGGAGTGCCCCACAACGAGTTCGTCATGATGCGATTCGCAGCCGCCGTCGGGATCGAGGTTCCGGATGTCACCATGGTGCATCGCGACGACATCGCGGGCCTGCCCGCGCGCGTCTGGCCCGGCGACGAAGAATACGCCTACGCCGTGCGGCGATTCGACCGCGGCGCGGATCGCGGACTCGTGCACATCGAGGACTTCGCCCAGATCCGCGGCGTATACCCGGCGCAGAAGTACGACGGCAACTTCGAAACCGTTGCGGCACTGTCCTATCGTGGCCGCGACACCACCGCCTTGCACGAATTCGTACGTCGGCTCGTATTTTTCGTCCTCATCGGGAACGGTGACGCCCATCTGAAGAACTGGTCGCTTATCTACCGTGATCGGCGCGTCCCTACCCTCTCCCCGGCTTACGACATCATGGCGACCGAGCCCTACGAGATCGGGCCCGACCCAGAAGATCTCGGCATGAAGTTCGCGGGGAGCAGGCGATTCGACACGGTGCGCGTGCACCAGTTCGGCCGACTCGCGCAAAAGCTTCGAACTACGGCGGATCTTCAGGCCACCGCGTTGAGCACCATCGAACGCGCCCAGCAGGTATGGCCCCGCTTCGCCGACGAACTCGGCGATCTGCCGGTGCGCGCATCGGTGCACGCGACGCTCACCTCTCGCGCCGGATTGCTGTCGCGCGGCACCTGACCGGTGCAGACGCTCTGCGCCCGCATGACCGGTCTCAGCCGAAGATGCCCGCACTGGCGTGCTTCAGTAGCGATACATCGTCGGCAGAAGCGCCCCTCGCCGTACGCCTCCACCCGCGTAATCACGGGGACTTCGGACCGGCCGGGATCGCATGTCGGCTCTATGGCACAGGTGCCGCACGATGACGGAAGTCCGCAGACGACCATCGGGTACCTGGAGCCTGATTGGTGCCGGTTGCGCGCGAAGAATCCAGTCTCATCAAGACCGATGACTAGCAAGCGGGGATATGCATGAAGCGAGGGCGCGGCCGGTTCAGACCGCTGGCAACGCCCGCAGGAGTTCGACTACCTGAATCGTGATCATCTGTTTGCCCGTTGACTACGCACAGATCCTCGTACAACGCGTTCAACACAGTGCGCGCGTCGGAGAGGGACCTGCCCCGTGCTGGCGAGCACTTCACCGAGGTCATACCTCAGGAACAACGCGGTTTCGCAGCCATCGCCGTTGGCGGCGACCACCTCGTCGAGCACCGAGCGCAGTTCGGCGATGCCACCGTCGACATCCCCGAGAGGGGGAAGCAAGAACTCGATCCGGAGGGGACCGGATCGCCGCGGGCGACCTCAACGATCGATAGGGTCGAACATGACCGGTGTCAGCCTGACTTCGGCCATCTCCCTCTGGACGACGAGACACCCGGCAGGGTCCAACGTGAGGCGAATGCTTCACTCGCGCTCGCGGATGTAGGTGACTCCGAACCGCCTAACCTGACGGTACTCCTGGAGCCGGGTGGGGAGGTCGAACGCGTCGCCGGTGACGTGCTGAAAGATGTCGAGGCCACGGCCTAGCACGATCTTCCAGCCGGTGTCGGTGATGATCGAGCGATCATGGATCGTGCTATCGAAGGCGGCCTCGAAAATGATGCCTGCGGCCGCTGCCGCGTTCTTCACCTTGACGAGAAGTTCGAGCTGCTTGCGCAGCTGGTCCTCGCCCTGGGTGTTTTCGGAGGTGATGAGTTTGACATTCACCTCGTCGGCAGCGTCTTTGGTCGACGCGATCGCTGCGATGAGTTCCATGAGATTGCGTGCCTGATGGAACTGGCGAATGTACGGGTCCGTGATGGTGATCGCACCGGCACCCTGCAAGTGCGGGATGAGCAGAGTGGCGTACGTGACACCACGCTGGTTCTCCTGGAACTCGCGGTGTCCCTCGAACAGTGACAGTTCGGGCTCGACCGGTGCGTCGGTAACGGAAGCCGTTGTGGATTCGCTGCTTTCGGCCGACGCTACGCCGCCTTGGTGGCGCTCACGGTGGTAGTAGGTCGGGTACTCGTCTTCCTCAAGTGTGGAAACTGGCCTCCAAGCGCCACTCTTATCGGAGTAGCCAAACTTGACGTCGGCCATCGTCGAGTCGATGCGCAGGATCTGATCCTTGACACGCTTGCGGCCCTCGATCGCGAACCGCAGGATCTCCTCTATCTCGTCGGCGCTCGCCTCCCCGTGCGGGTACAGCAGTTTCATGAGTCCAGAAAAGGTCTTATGGATGCCGTCGCGGTCACGGGTCGAGATATCTGACGACAGCGTGAAGTACTGCTGGTAGCGGTCGTAGTAGTCCTGCGACCGCATCGACCTCAGTACTTCCGCGATGTAATCGACGACAAAGCCGTAGCCGTCGGAGAACATCTCGCCGCGAATCGTGTCGACCTCCCAACCCGGGATGTAGTGGTGGAGGCGGTCGAGATAGGCGGAGTCGTGGTAGCTCTCAGGCAGCTCGTCGAACAAGTCGGAGTGCTTGAGCATGTACGGCACGGTGTGTGAGGTGTTGCCGACGAACACCATTGACGCCTCTGCGCCTAGCGTCTCAACGCCACGTGAGAACGACTTGTTCGCCATGTAGTTCTTCATGATGTCGACGAGCGCCTTGTCGGCGCGCTTCTTCTTGCCCGCGAACTCGTCGAAGGCAACGACATCCCAGTAGCCGACAAGGCCGAGGCGACTGTTGGCGTTGTTGACGAACAACTTGGGGACGGAAACCTCCCCGCCGGAGATGAGCATGCCGTGAGGCGAAAACTCCGAGAAGATGTGAGACTTGCCGGTGCCCTTCGGGCCGAGCTCAATAAGGTTGTAGTTCCGCTCGACGAAGGGAATCAGCCGCACGACTTGGATGAGCTTGGCGCGCCTACCCAACAGCTCTGGGTTGAAGCCGATGGATTGCACGAGCAGATCGATCCACTCATCGGTGGTGAACTCGCGCCGTGCAGCGAGGTAGTCCCCGACGTCGAAGCTCGACAGCTGGATGGGCTTGATCGACCCGAGGATCCACGGCACCACTCGGGAGTCCTCGCTGTGGAAGTACTCGATGTCGCAGATGCACCAGACCCCGCCGACAAGCAGCTTGGGATGTGCCTTGATTATCGCAGGCTCAACCAGGACGCCCTTTATACCGAGGTTCGCGAACTCGGCCTGGTAGACATCGTCCTTCTCGTTGAGGGTGGCCGTGACCTTGTCGATAACGCGGTGCCGACCGCGCTCGCGGATGGTCGACTTCACCAGCTCGGACTCGTTGCGATGCACGTAGTGGTCGGCAAGGATCTTGCGAACTGTGTCGATACCCGCCTGGATGGTGGCCTCGTCGTCGGATGCGGCGTACTGCCCGAGCAGGTACTCCAGCACGTAGGACGGCACGATGGCGTTGCCCTTGACAGCCTTGACCAGGTCTTTGCGCACGACCACTCCGGGGAAGAGCCGGTTGATCTTGCGGTCCAGCTCGCTCTGGGGCGGTGGGGTGTCAGCCGACTCTTCGGCCTCGGGCTCTCCGAACGCCTCCGGGCTGATCTCACTCAGGTCACTCATCGCTGCACCGTCCTAGAAGTCGAAGTCCGAGGTGAAAGATCGCTTGAGCATGTACATCGCCTTGGCCGGCAGCCTCCGCCACTGGTTCGTGTTGGGGATCCGCTCCTCTAACCGGAACTCGGCCATACGGTTGTTGTAGTCGTTCGCGTCCTGACTGAGCAGCATGACCACCGTCTGGTAGCGGTCGCGCTTGTCGGTCGATTCCTGGTTGAACACCAGCATGGAGTGGTTCGAGATCAGGGTCTCGTCCACGTACAAGCCCGCGCGTAGCGTTCGGGGCTGGATTTTGTCGGTGACTGACTCAGCCTGGAACAGTTTGACGACCAACTGACCGGTGGTGATCTTGTCCGACTCGGGCAAAATCTCGATGTTAACCGGGCGGGTGTCGCTCTTGCGCTTCTTGTTGATAGCCAGAACAGGAACAACCACTTCTTGCAGAGAGGCACCGCCGTGGACGAAGCGTGATCCCCCTCCCGAGAGCCGCAAGCGATGTATAGATTTCGGGATCTGCACGTCCAGGTCGCTGTCGAGCCCGACCTGGGACGCGGTGAAGGTCTTGAACGCCGGGTCGTCTTTCAGTCCACGTCCGAGGACATAGCGGCGATCGGTGACCTTGATGTCGTCGCCCTGAGGGAGCGTCGACAGGTAGAACGCATCCGCCAAGGCCGTGTCTTGGAACAGGAAGCCGTGGTCGGCGGTGATGAAAAGATTCGTCGCGTTTGCGTTCGTCAGGCGTTTGACCAGGTCTACTAGCTCTCGAAGCGTGTCCTCGGCTGCTTCGAAGACCTGGCGTTCAGTGCCTCCCTTCTCACCCGTCGTATCGATGCGGTTGTGGTAGACGTATAGGACTTGGTTCTGCTGGTACAGCTCGCGTAGTTCGTCCCGGGTCAACGAGAAGACATCCTCGGCCTGGATCGCTCGCCCCGCCACACCGCTCAGGATTTTGCTTCGGTTCTGCGTGCCATCCGAGCGCAGACCGTCGACGACGACAGGATCACCGTCCGTCGAATGTCCGATCGTGCTGTGTGGCAACAACGCAGCCATCCCGAGCTGGGTGTAGCTCGGCAGTACACCGAGCATGGCATCGAGGGTGGCGTCGAATCGATCTTCTTGTCGGATGCGTGACCCGAGTTCGTCGGCGACTTCATACCTGAGTGCGTCGGAGACGATGACAATTGCCTTGCGGCGGCCGTCGCGGGTGATCGGTTTGACGTAGTTGGCAAAGAATGATGTCTGTGAATAGAGGGCGGCGGAATACCATCGCTCCATGGCGTCGACCTGCTGCTGCCATTCCGCACCGAGCTTATATACGAACCTATTCGTATAGAACGACTCCACCTGCGACCGCAGCACCTCCAGGGGACCGGAGTGTTCGGCTGTCCGGGCGGCGTAGGTGAACTGACGGTAGAGCTGGTCGATGCGGAACCACTCGGCACGGTATCTCTCCAGGCCCTCGTCGAATGACTGCATCGTCAGGCTGAGCGCGTTGAGCGCGGCCAGCAGCTCCGAGGCGCTGCCGACCGCGGCGTACAGCTTGCGGTACCCGTCGATCCAGATGCTGCTCTGGCGGCTGCGAATGATCTCGGCAACCTCGCGTGCGGTGGCTGTACGGTCGGCGACTGCACGCGCGAGGTCGCTGATGATCTTCTGGTCGACTTCCTCGAACAGGTCGTTGCCGACCAAGTCGCGCAATGGTGTGTCTTCGATCGTGCTCGCGATGTTCAAGTCGCGTGCTGAACGCTTCGCAAGCGTTGCCAGTGCCTTTTGACTCCGGACGTCATAACGGAGGCTCCCGAAGTCGAGCTGGATGTTGCGGAGCCCGCCAGGACGCTCGGAGGTGAACTCTGCAATCGCCTGCTTGAACACCCACAATACAAAGTCATCGATGCTCGGGCTCGGCGACTTGTAGCCATAGATCTCGGCCACGCCATGCCAGTAGAAGTCGTCGAGGCTGTACTCGGCGAGAGCGCGATACTTGGTGTCCGCGCCGTCAGCGTTCTCGGTAAGCAGAGTACGGGTTATCTCCAGCAGAGTGTGCTCACGCTGACCGAGCAGCACAGCCGACATCTTGGCCTGCAACAACGTCGCGTCATCGTCAGCGTCGAGAATCGCCCTGAGACTCTGCGCCCATTTGCTGGTCCCGAAGAACTTCTCGGAAGCCTGCACGATCTCGCCGATGCCATCGGCGGTAAGCCCGAGCTCCTGCTGCAACAGTGAGATCCGGTCGGCGGTGAACACCCCGTATGCAAGCTCCAGGTCGAGCAACCAGTTGCCGATCCCCGTCGGCACGGCACCCGCACGGTAGACGAGGAACTTCGCAGTCGGCTCCATATGCAGGAGGCGGTTCTTCACCGCGTACTCGTCGTTGGCGATACGCACGGTTACGACGCCAACCAGGCCGAGCGAATCCAACTCGGTATCGTACTCGCCCTTGGGGTCATGCCAGAACACCACACGTTGTGTCTCGAAGAGACGCTCCAGATGCGGCCGGATGGCAGATGCCTCACTCATCGCTTGCCTCCAGGCCGGGGATCTTCTTAAGTGCTGCACCGAATTTCGGGTAGTTAATCTTCACGCCGTCATCGAGGTCGATCTGAACCCGCTGGGTCGCAAGCGGATACAGCACGTCGTGTTCGTACTGATCGAGTTCGAGCAGGACCTTCCGTAGACGGTCCACCTCCTTCTGCGCGGCAGCTTTCTGCCGTGGCGTGCCTGTTCCGTCAGCGAGGCGCTCATGATGCTGGCGGCTGGCTTCCAACTTCGCCATGTACTCGCGCAGGTACTCGTTCAGAACCGTCGACACGGTGGACGGTGTGTAGCGGTGCATGTAGATCAGCGCATTGAACGAACCGTTCGGACTGGAGAACAGCCAGTAGATCGGACGCTTCTTGTACCGCTGCCAGTGGTCCTTGTAGAACGACTTCACGAAGTAGTCACGCAGGTCTTTCACACCGAGCGACTCGGTGACAAACCGCAGGTTCTCCTCGAAGTGCTGCTCCCCGAACGCCACCCGCAGGAACTGCCGGAATTGCGCCACGATGTCGTGCTCGAACCACTCACCATCGACAATCGGGATGACATTGTCCTGGTCAACCATGAACGCCGCACCCGACGCTTGGAATAGGTAGTTCTCCTCCGCCATATTCGTGAGAATCAATCCGGGCTCGTCAATGCTATAGCGGCCGAACATACACGCCACCGCATAGGAACACAGGTCGCGCGCCGCGTCCGCGACCACCAACTTCCGCGTGGCTTTTGCGTCCTGTACACCGGGAAAGCGCCACCTGGCGTTCGCACCAAGAGCGACCCGTCTTTCCGGAACCGTCGCGTCAAGCTCATCGAGGAGGCTGTACGCATCCAGGAAAGCTCGATTGTTCTCCTGCTCAAGAGATCGCACTTCTGCAGTTAGTTCTCGCCTTGCGTGCAGCACTCGATCCCAGAGGGCAGAAACGCGTGTCGGCTGCCGATCTTCCGGAATCCACGGCGAGCGCATGAAGTGCCACGACGTCTCGGAGTCGTTCCAATCCGAACGCGCCAGTTCCTCCAGGCGACGAACACTCGATAGGTCGATCTCTTCCCAGCGGGTAGGCAACGGAACTCTGCTCAGTGCGGTGATCCGATAGTCCAATGTCGGGCTCATCGCGTGCAGCAGATGGCCGACCACGACACTATTCAGAAGCCCGAGTAGCATCTCAAGACGCCGCTCGGTAGTGAAGATCGAGGGAGCCGTGGAGTCATACGAGAACCCAGCCGGGTACTCCCGGATCGAGAAGTCTGAAGTGCTGATCCGGCTCCACGAGAGTGAAGGCTGAAAAAAGTGCGCCTTTCCCCGCATGGGCGCACCGTTCGTCGACAGTGGCACTCTGTGGTACGCGTGAATACTGGCGCCCTGGCTGCCCCAGTCGAGCACGTACTCTTCGTTGCCCGCCCAGCGCCTGAAGCCACCTCCCTTCTTGTGCGGCACCCATCGCTCCGACGGCTCGGAGTTCGTGGTTCGGTTGAACGAGATGTCACTTCGACTTACCTCCCACCACCGACGGAGGAAGAGAGCATTATTTCCTGTATTGATCCCCTCTCGGATGCTGGCTATCTCTCCAAGAAATATCGCACCTTCGAATGCCTTTCTAGTGGCCGATGATAACCAGTATGCGATTGGCGATCCAGGGACTGAGCCGAATTCGGATGGCAAGACCTCGAAGCGAGTTATGCCGGGCTCATGAGAATGCAAGGCTTCGTGGAAATGACTGGTCTTTCTCGCCGCAGGAACATCGACGAGACGGAAGTAAACACCCACGACGGTTGAGTCCGTATCGCGCTTGAGGACGAAGGCGGTCGTCGCAACGACCTCACCCCCGATAGTGTCGAATGCCCCAGGCCCAAGGTGAGCCATTGACAGAATCGCTGACGACCTGAGGAGACGCTCACGGAACTCCTCGAAAGTCGACAGAAACATCCAGCTCTGCATTGCAATCATAGCCACATAGCCATGGTCTTCCACAGCACACAGAGAGCGCTCGATAAACATAGCGAAGAGGTCCGCCTTGCTCGACGGCCATTCTCTTCGTGCCCGCACCGCCAGCTCGGGTCCCATATTTCCCGATCCCATGTACGGAGGGTTTGCGACCACAATATGGTAACGAGAGGATAGAAACTCCGATTGGAGAACCAATTTCCGCGCACGAGCGCTCAAATCGTTTCTGAGGAGGTCGCCGTTGTCTGTTAGCTCCGCATCCGCGTGGCGCTTGAGCATCGCGATCAGATCCTCGTCCGGACGAATGAGCGAGCCGAATGTGTCGGCCTGCCTGAACTGGTTCCAAAATGCCTCCTCACGCGCGCCGTTGCCGCCGCGCGTGACGAGAATCTCCAGCTCGCTCGGTGTGAACGAGATCGGTTCGAGCACGCAGATATTGGGCTCGATTTGTTTGTTGAAGAACGTGCGCTGACGAGCACGTGCTTTCATCATGAGCACGAAGGCCGCGAGCCCCCCGGCACGGGGGTCAATCTCTGTACCGAACAGGTTGTTCGAGAGGATCAGGCCGGGAATGTCCGGCGGGGCGTGTCCCTCTTCCTCGTAAATTGCATAGAGCAGGTCGAATGCATATGTGAGCATGTGACCCGAGCCGCATGCAGGGTCGATGACCTTCAGCTCCTCGGGGCGGGCAATCTTGAGGTAGTCAGCCTCCTCCGCGACCGGGGCAACGTAGTACTCCATCTGCTCTGCTAAGCGTGAGTCAGGCCGATTAAGCATCCACAGACGTCCGAGGGAGTTCTCGACGAGGTAGCGAACGATCCAATGCGGTGTAAAGAGTTGGGTCGCTGCGGGGATCTCGGCGGCGCCAGCCTTATTGTTCCTCTTGAACCCGGCGAAGATCTCGTCTTTCCGCTCAGATATGTAGAACTGGTACAGCCAGCCGATAACCTCTACATCCTTGCAGACCTCAGTGGTGAGCACGCTCACGGCGTGGGCCATTACCGAGTCGTCAGCGAGCAGGTTCGCAGGCATTAACAGCCCGCTATACCCGCCCTCGCTCTCGAACATGAACGGCATTGCGCTATTCCAGTGGCGGCAGTACGCACCGAGTAGTAGCGCGTACGCCTCGCTCTGCGGGTCGTTGCTGCGGCGCGTACCGTTGAGCAGACTTGTCACGGTCTCCACGGTGCGCCTGTCGGTCACAACCGTGGTGTCGATGTTTCCACGCTTGGCCTCTGCAAGGATCTCCGGCTGGCCAACCTCGCGACCATGCTCGGGAGAGACCACACCGATCCCGGTATAGCCCTTGGCATCCATGAACCGCAGGGCGACGATACGATTGAACCAGGTGTAGGCCACCTTGTCCGCCACCGTGTTACGGCCCACGTCGCCGCCGCCTGCATCTTTGACGGCGTCTTGGAGCGCCGTAACCGTACTCGGCCACTCGACACGCTCTGGTGACGCCGGGGCGAGCACAACGGCGATGCGGGCAGTTACCTCGCGGATCAGCGCCGTACGCGCCCAGGTGGCGAAGCTTTTCAGTGGGCCGGTTTCCATCAGAGGGCAATTCGCTTTCCGCCGTTGATGGTGGCCACCAGCGCGACACGCAGCGCGTCAAGGTAACGGTCGATGTCTTCGCTGGTCTCGAGCAGACCGTGCACGCCTGGCGCCGATATCGTCTTCACCGAAACGGTTTGTGTGACCGGTGAGGGCGTTGCCTCGTCGGCATCCGTGGGTCGCGCCGACGATACGAGCTGGTCGATCAGCTTGGGGTAGTCCGTCTCCTCGAAGCCATTGCCCTGTTCGCGGACATGCGCGATCTGCGTCTCGCTACCGACGCGGGCAATGATCAGGTCGATCGTTCGGACGACCTGTTTCTGAACATCGTCGGTAGCATTCTCGAAGTAGGTGCTGCCGACCATCTCGGTCTTGCGGCCCTCGATCGCCTCGATCACTGCGGCTCGACGGGATGAGAGGGTTTCGTCGACCTGCTTGCCCAGTGTGTCGACAGCCTGTTTAAGCTGGGTCATGCGGTTACCGCGAAACGCGTTGGGGTCCCTCAGTATTCGTTTCACAACAGCGTCGCTGTCCGTGGGCAGGTAGTTGAGGTTGTTCACGTTCGCATCGAGCAGTGCAACGGCTTCGTCGTAAATGATGCGCTGGCCGCCGTTGAGGAACGACTGAATGGGGTCGATCAAGGACTCCTTGGTATCGAGCAGATCGTCGCCAAGACCGAACTCGGTCAGGTACCACTCGTCCGGCTTTCCAACGATCTGCTCTAGCAACCCGATCGGCGCCGCCAACTGTGCGACGAACGGATACTTCGACCCGGTGACCCACGCCTTGAGTTCGTCGAGCTTGCCACGCAGTTTGTCGCTACCATGCCGGACAAGTTCCAGCGGATCCTTGGGTGCAGCCGCCTCGTCGAAGAAATCCATGCAGAACTTGCGGAACGCTGTGACTTTGCGGTCGTCGAAAGACCTCTGAGGTGCAACCACGGCATGAGAGTGCTTCTGCGTGTTACGCAGCGCCGCAGGGACTTCGGAGCGTTTGAGGGCATTGCCGTCGACGGTGACGGTAATCTTCGAGGTTCCGGCCAGCCAAGCGATCACCACTTCGATCGACGCCAGATCCCAGCCATACGGCTTTGCCTGGAACGCGTCCACGATCGCCTTGACGGTCACCTGCTCGCCGAGCCGGTCGCGCCGCAATGCATACGAGAGGATCTCCTCGCCCGGATTTGCGAGCTTCGATAGCGACGGGTCGTCGATCAGGACGGACTGATCGGGGTTGGCGAACACGGCAACCTGTTGCTCGCTGTAGGTCGTCCCACCGAGCAGGCTGAGTTGGGTGTAGGTGCGGCTGACGAGATCCTGGAACCCATCGGTCACGCGCGTGATCGCGTCCTGTGAGCTGGAAGAGACGTCCGTGGCGTTGATCACGAGTTCAGATTTACCGACGGCGCTGCGGATGCGCTCGACGACTTCCTTTTCGCGCTCAACGTTCTGCGTCGCCTTGGAACGCAAGATCTGATCCTCGACCTGTGTGAGCGAGGTCGTCTGCTTGCGCTTCGTGTACCTCTCGGTCCTGATGAGCAGGCGCAAGTCCGAGAGTGCGCGCTCGTCGGGCTCAAGGATGACGCGCAGCTCGTCCTTGCCCGCGCTGTGCATGCGGATCTCGTCGGGCCCGAAAGGGTACTCCGGAGTGATGAAGTGCAACGTCAGTTCACGCTGCGCCCCGTGCACCTGATCGTCGAGCTTGTAGCCGAACGGAAAGTCCTGGCCGTTCTTGGCGTAGCGCAACTTGTTGGTTCGGATCACATCGCCCGACAGAATCTTCGACAGACGTGCGCTGATCTCGGCGGCGTCGATATCGACATTCTTGATCTCCTCCTCGATGCGCTTCTCATCGTTGGTCAGGTACTCGTAGACGTTGCCGTTGCGCTGCACGTACGTCTGCGACTCCAGCAGCATCAGCGCCTCCCGCACCTGCTTGGACAGAGCTGGCAGGTCTAGGCCGAATCGGTCGTAAACCAGAACGGTGAGGTTGCGCGGGGTGGCGTGGAAGCCTTCGACGTACTTGACGAGGAAAAGCGCCTTGAGGAGCCGTACAGCAAGTTCGTTGTCGAGGTTGCGCTCGGCGACACCGATCAAACGCTGTGCAGCGGACTTCAGCGATGCGCGGATGCCCGCGAACATGTGGTCGAACGTGGCGAGGGCACCCACTTCGACATCACCGATATCCTTGGCAACCTTCTGCACGACACCGAGCATCGAGCGCTCGCCGACCGAGCTGTTGCGGCCTTCGAATACGTTGTGCTCAGAGATCCCGGCGATTGCCGCCTGGAAAAGCGGGAACTGGTAGCTGACGAACGGGTAGGTGTCGACGAAGCGCGCCTCGTCGGTGTAGTTGCGGTAGGTCGTCGCGCCGTCGACGAAGTCGAACAGCGTCTTGAAATTCGCTGACTCCGCAGCGTAGATCGCGCTGAGGATTGGCTTGCTGGCCTCGTTCTTCTCCAGCAGGCGCTTACGGATGACCTCTTCGACGTCGGCGCTGGTCAGCTTGACACGGGTTGCGAACCGCGCCTGGATCTTGGAGAAGTCGTTGCCCTGCTGCTTGGTGCGGTCACCGACGACCTTGTCCATGTCCTCCTGCGAGGTGACAAACACCCACGCGCGTCCCTGACACTTCGTGTTGAGCGACTCAGCGATCGTCTGGAGGTTCAGCATCAGGTGCGTGTTCGACCCGATGAACTGACCGACCTCGTCGACATAGAAGTTCAGCCGGAAGCCCTCATCTTGCTTATCGAGCCAGACCTTGATCTCGTCGGCGAAATCCTCGATCGAGACCGCGTACTCGTTGCGGTACTTCGTGAGGATGTTCGTCGGCGCGCCCTCGGCCTGGCCGCTGACCTCGGCGTAAGCATTGGCCACGTTGACTTCTTCGAGCACGCCTTCTTCGCGACCCAGCGTCCAGTCGCGGCCCGCGATCCGTGCATAAGCAGCCTTAAATGCCTCGTACTGGCCGCGGTTGTCCAGGTCACGCTCGAACCGGGCGACGTGCCCCTGGTTTGCGTAGCCGCGGCTCTCGTCGAAGACCTTGACGAACACCTTCAGCAGCGCGTCGGTCTGGTCCTTCGTGATCAGGGTGGCCTTCTGGTCAATGTTGAACAGCAGGCTCTTGGCCGAGATACGGTCGGCCTTGCCCAGGAGCGCCGGTAGGAACGAACCGTGTGCCTTGGACCTGAAGCTCTCCGAGACACGCGCACGCGGAAACTCCTGGCCATCCACGTTGCCGAGCAAATGGGCCAGCATCTTGAGCAGATGCGACTTACCGGAGCCGAAGAACCCGGAGATCCACACACCGTTCGTGTTGGTGTAGTTGGTATACGCCTCGAGCAGCTGCTCGAGTCCCTTCGCTGCCTCGTTCGTCAGGACGTACTCGTCGACCTCGGTCCCCAAGTGCGCGGCATCGTCAGCCTTGATGACACCCTCAATGGAGCGCTGGACGTCCTTGGCGAAGATCGCGTTGAGGTTCATCGAGTCAAGCCTCCTGATCCAAGATGTTCTTGGCTCGGTAGTACTGGTCGTCTTTGAGTCGCCCGAACAGCACGAGCGACGACCCCAAGGTGTCGGACTGTTCGTATCGGCCGGGAAAGAACACAAGCATCGGCTTGCCGGACACCACGCTCTGTAAGTTGTTCAGCACGTTGTGTGATCGGATGTACGGAAAGACCTCGCCGATGCCGGTGAGGAAAAGGATGTCGAACTCACTCTCAGCCAGCTTTGCGCGGATGGCCGGTGCGATGTGCCCTTGCGGGTCGAGCATTCCCTGGAGCAGGTCGCGGAAGTCGTTCTTGTTCTGCTCCAGTTCAAGAGCAAGCAACCGATCCCAGACATCGCGATCGTTGAGGATCTCCACCGACAGGTCATAGAGGTTGATCTCACGGACATGAACGCCCTTGTTGCCGAGACGGTTCTTGATACGCGTCTTCGACCCCGAAATCGCGAGCGCGTCCTCAGGGTCGTAGGGGTAAATGAAGAACGGCATGTCATAACTCAGCCCCTCCATTTGGAGGAACCGCTGACCGCTGAGCACCGCGAACAGGTGCTCTTCCTGCTTGGAGATCTCGTTGGGTGTCATATGTCAGTTCTCCCGGTGGGCGTCGTTCGTCGGGAAGAACCGCAGTTCACTTGGCGTCCGGTCCGCCAGCGCACCGGAGACGCGCTGAGACAGGACCACCTGGAGGATGTGCCCGCGGTCGGATAGCAAGCCAGCCTCGCTCAGCATCTTGAACACGTTCGCCCGCAACTTGCGCAGTGTCGAGTCCTTGAGTTCGGCCAATTCGGTATGCCACAAAGCCTTTCCACGCACGAATCCATCGAAATCCCCGTGGTCGAGGGTGACCGTCAGCATGAGGAACCGCTCCCGCACGACTTCCTCGGCGAACTCGCCGATCAGGCCATAGCGACGGCATGCCGCCGACCACAGCAGGTGGCCTCGCTCGGTGGCCGTCGCCTCGGTCAACAGCTCGATCTCGGCATCGGTGAGCACGGCGAGTCGCTGTACGGTTTCGCGCCCGAGTCTCAACCCGGAAGACACAGTGCGGGCTTGCAGCAGGTTGTCGCCGCCGATGATCTCTCGAACCTTGGACCAGTCACCCTCACGCAGGTAGATCGGCGCAGCAATCACGGCCTCACGCATAAGGAGGGCACCACTGGTGAATGACAGCGCATAGCGCGCCGTCGAGGCCGACTGCAGTGCCACCGCCCCCCTCCTTCTGGCGAATTGACTCGCCCATCGAGACGGTCAAACTACCGCAACAGCAACTGATCTCGCTGCCACGCCCTCCCCCATCTTACGGACCGACACGCACACCGCATGCCGAACAAGATCACCAGATCCCTTCGCGCACAAGGACATCTGCAATCGATGCGATTTGCAATGACCTTTGGACTGTGTCATTCTGTTCTACTCGGATCGTCCGGGTCACCCAACTGGGTGATCGCGATAAGGGATTCCAATGCATAACGGGCACAACGGCGATCAGGTCGCTGAGAGTCAGTCACTCGACGTCCGAACTTCTATCCCATCCGGGCCGCTATCAGCGCTAACGTAGGCGCGAGCATCGAGTTCCGCGCGTTGCATCACGCTGTTGTGCACAGTCGCTCGCATTGGTCACGGTAATCAGCGTCACCGGCAGCGCCCGGGATTGAGCACGCTGTCTCTCTAATCCTGTTGACACACGGGCCAATAACCCGAGCGGCCAGGCGCATCAATCACGGCAACCGCACTCGCCCGCCTGCGCATCGAAGCAGCTGGAACCGGGATCGAACCAACAGCGTTCCTCCCGATTTCACTGTCACAGAATGAAATTCGTCATACATAGAACAATGTTGACCGCTGTCACGACCGTCGGCGATCGGACCGGCAACCCCACGCCACCCGTTCAACAGCGAGGTGTCGTGGCGCGTAAATGAGCCCCAAGCAATCATCCACTGGTAGTACCGAAGCAAAGGAAATGACCATCATCGAAAATCACATGGGCCTGATGGAACATGACGGCGTGGACAAGGCGCTCACGGCCGCTTCCGCCGATGCGGCAGCGGCAGGAGCTCGCGTCTTCCCCTGCACCGTATTCCAACAGGGACAGCGGACGATGATCTCGACCTCATTCCCATATTCCTTCCTCTCCCACCAGGTCGTCTCCGATTCCGTCGACAAGGGCGGCGATCCCACCAACACCACGAACCGGCCCCTGATGACCGACCACGTGAAGAACATCAACAGCTACATGCGAGAGAACCAGGACGACTACATCCTGCCGCCGGTCACCCTGAACGCGCGTCAGCTGCCCGCGCTGCACGTGCCCCGCGGCAATTTCAAGAACCGGCTGGGCTTCATGGTCATTGGTGACAGCGTCCAGACGCTTAGCGATAACCGGGAATCTCGTCACCGATCCGCCGCTGCCTGCCCGTGCCGACTTCCCACCGACGCTGCGGGACGCAGCCTGCCCCTCCACAACCGAACCCGAATACACCGCCGAACCCACTGCACCACAACCGGTTCCACCGGATATGGCGCACCGCCGAGATACTTGCCACCGCAGATCACGCTCTGCTGTTCATCTCATCCCGGAGCGGCCGAGCGCCGCCGCGTGCAACTTCGAATCGGATTGCGCCCCATCAGCTTTCCCAACCACAACGCGTATCGGCATGACGTCACACGGCCGTGTTCCGGCCTGTGCGACCGACGTTGTGCCGCACCAAAAGGAGAGGTTATGACAATGCGTCGACATATTCGTGGCCATCATCGCGCTGGCGGCACACTCGGCAACGATCTGAAGAATCAACCGGCCGGAGTTCCGACTACCCACTGCCTGCATGGAAAGCGCGGGTACTTCACCCGTGGCGACGCGGAAATGGTGCTGGCCTGCATCGATCCCACAATCCGCGGCGTCGGGAACGGCGGGTCTACCAGTGCCCGACGTGCCACGGCTGGCATCTGACGAGTCAGACGCTGACCGAAGTCCAGGCACGGATGTCGACCGGTCCGCGAACGGCCATCAGCACTCCGATGTGCACCTCAACCGGTGCAACGCTCAGCAATACGGCGCGCACGACCGGAATCTCCAACGGCGGCCCCATACGCAGCTCGACGGGCCTATCGCTGAGCGACATTCCGGCGCGCAGCGGGCCGGTGCCGAGTCCCAGCGAAGCGGGCGCGCAGTTCGCCGCGAAGTGTGCAAGTACTCCTGCTCCGAAAGATATTGCACCGCAGCAGATCATGGCTGAAGGCGAACCCGGCGCAAGGCTCTGCGGGCGCACGCCGATCGCGCCAGGCAGGTAGCGCGTCGCGTCCTCTCCCACAGACGCCGTTCGAGCTGAATCACCCGACAACTCAACACAGGGGACGGATCAGCGTCCCGCCCGTCTCACCAAGGCCGCGCTGCCTCGGTCTGATCTCGCATGCCCATCTACAGAGTCGCAGTCAACTACCTCGGCCGTGGCCGATGCCTGGTCGGCATTCGAATCCCTGCGCCTCGCACGCGAATACCTCGCTCCCCCGGCGGACCTTCCGCCCATCCACTCCCCTTGGAGGAAATCCGATGACAACCGACCTCTCGTTCGCCGCGTTCGACGTGGAGACCGCCAACCCCAAACGAGGCAGCATCTGCTCGATCGGCGTCGCCATCGTGCGCGGCGGTGTCCGGGTGGCTACCCATACATGGTTGTGCCGGCCCCCGGCGCCGATCGGCGAATTCTCGCCGTACAACGTGCGGGTCCACAAGATCACCCCGGCCGATATCGCTGGTCAGCCCGGCTTCGCACAGCGGCTGCCCGAGGTGTTGGCGGTGATCGGTGGCCTGCCGGTGGTCGCGCACAATGCCGCATTCGACATGGACAACCTCACCCGAGCGTGCTCCTTCACCGGTACGGACCTGCCGGACTGGATGTATGGATGCACTTACGCGTGGTCGAAACGGCAACTGTCGCTGGAGAAATACCGGTTGCCCTACGTCGCTGGCGCTCTGGGCGTCACGTTGGACGACCACCATCATGCCGGTGCCGACGCGGCCGCCACGGCCGATATCGCGATCGGACTCGCCGCCCTCGCCGGCGCGAACAGCCTCGCCGACCTGGCCACCGCCAATGGCAGTCAGCTCCAACGGCTCGGCCGGGCACGCCACCGGGCGGGCCGATGAATGACCCCGACACGACGGACCAGAGGACGGAAGTCGAGGCACTATATCTCACCGCGATCCTCAATCCCCACAACACATTTGGAGACAATCCCATTGCACAAGATCACCGTCGCTGCGGCCTTGGTCGCCGCCACGGCTGCGTTCGTCACCGCCACCGCGGGCACCGCGTCCGCGAAACAGACGTCCGCCACTACTCCGCATACGGCGCCGAATTCGCCTGCAACGCCGATAAAGCCGCGCCCGGCAGCGTGCCGAATGCGGTCGTCCTCTGCGACCGGCTGAACAACAGTCCGAATCATTCCCCACGTCGGCGCAGTCTGCGGTATGAATTGTTCGGGTTCCGATGAGCTTTGACAGGTGGGGAGGAGACGAACTCGTGTCCAGTGACCTTCAGCGCGAACCACACGCATGGCTGATCCGCAGCGGGCGAAACGGGGAACGCGAGAGCCGAGCGCTGAGCGAGGGCCTCGCGATAGTCGGTTGGGCTGAGGTCGGCGATCTGAGCGCCTATAAGACGTGGCAAGAGCTTACTGCCGCGCTGCAGATGGCATACCCGAGCACCGGCCGAACGGTGATCGGCAACTGGACCGGTCAACTCTGGAAATTCGACACCGAGATCGAGTACGGCGACCTGGTGCTCATGCCACTGAAGACCCGGCCCGGATACGTGGCGGTCGGCCGAGTGAGCGGACCTTACGAGTACCGAGCCGATGAACCCGAAGACTTTCGGCAGGTGCGAAAGGTCGATTGGGTTCGTCCCGATTTGCCATGGGAAGTGATCAGGCCGGATTTGCGAGCCAGCCTCGGCTCGCTGCTGACCGTATGCGGGTTGACGCGCCACGATGCCGCGGCGCGCATCGCCCACCTAGCAGCACATGGCACCGATCCCGGTTTCGACGGCGATGAAGAGGTCACCAGTTCGGCCGAACTGCTCGAGGATGCAGCCTCCCGGGATGCATCGAACCCCCGTGAGTTGACGATCCGAAGCCTACTCGAGCACTGGGGGCTCGAACGCCGAACCGCGCCAGTCATTTCCACGATCAAGTCCGACCTCGCGAGCAAGGGGTTGACCACTCGTCCAGCGTTCACCGAAGGCGCGCTGAGCGACATCGTGGCGTTGGTTCCGCTCGGCACAGAGCCCGGCGGCCCGTCCACGGTGACCAATGGTGGCGAGAACATCGAGGACGTGACCGAGCCCGAACCCATGTCCCGCCGCTTGGGAAGTCTTCCGGCCCGTTTGGTTTCGGTCTACTCCTCTGTCGATCTCACCTTCGCCAAAACGCTGATGCTGCAGCATCAGTTCTCACAGGTCGCGGTGATCGACGAGGACGGCACATACCACGGCGCGGTGACCTGGGAATCAATCGGACAAGCCCATATCGCCAGTGAGGACCCGACTTTGGCAAATGCCACAGTTCCGGCTCTTGTCGTCGACCACGACGCGCTGCTGCTCGACCAGATCAGCGTGATCTACGACAAGGGTTTCATTTTCGTCCGCGATCCGGATCGTGTCCGCGTCACCGGTATCCTTACCGCCTCGGACCTCACTTGGCAGTTCGGCACCCTCGCAAGGCCTTTCGTGCTTATCGAAGAAGCAGAGAACCGGCTCCGGCGAGCGGTCGAGCACTTCGATCTCGATGACTTGAAAGCCGCGGTCCCACCCCACCAGAAGTCTCGTGTCAAAGACGCCGGAGATCTCACCTTCGGCAACTACGTACATCTGCTCAAAGATCCCGATCGCTGGAGAAAGCTCGGCTGGCGACTCGACCACGACCAGGTCGTGGAACTCCTGGGCAGGGTTCGTAATGTGCGAAATGATTTGATGCACTTTGCAACGGACCCGTTGTCAGAAGACAAGTACGCCGCCGTAAACGGACTGCTCATGCTGCTCCGCACGGCCGAACCGAGTCCATAGGCAAGCATTCGACAGCACCCGGCATCGCGTGGGTGCCGGGAGCTGTCTTAAATCCATCACGCGGGCAACAACTCTCGCCCATCCCACGTAAGCCGCGTCTGGCCGTCCGGTAATCCCTGGGAAAGAGCGGTGAACCGAACAGATCGGCGATAGCAGTCCGCTGATTCGAATCGAGCGGGCAGACTTTGATCCGATGCACCGCCTGACCGGTGGACAGGCGGCGATAGAGCACCTTCCACAACGAGGACCGCCGCCACTACGCGCGGCGGCGTCGAGCGCTCGAATCAGTCGAGGATGTTCATCAGTACGCCGAAAAGCATCAGTCCGATGAACCCGGCGATGATCACTGAGGAGAACCTCATCCAGAGCAGACCAGGCCATCGCGGCGGTTGCGGGGCGATCGCGCCGAGCATCCGGCGTGCCGCCGCCGGGCGGTAGTAGACCGGAGTCTGCTGTCCCGGGGCCACCGGAACCACGGTATCCGCGGGCCCCGTATCCGAGGTCCACCAGGGGTGTACGAAGCGCCGGAAGAAGAAGTTTGGTGGGCGCGTGTGGACTTCGACATGGTAGAGGCCCGGTGCCGCGGGTAGGTACGTCGCGCCCCATGAGGTATCCGGTATTTCGTTGCCGTTCACGAAGATTCGCGGTCCGGCCGTCGCGAAGGCCGGTCCCATGATCCACCATCGATAGTATTCCGCGTGGACGAGGATCCCCTGCTGGCCCGGCTGCGGACGGTAGGCTTCCACCGGGTCGTGCGCGGTGCCGTGTTTCAGCAGAAACCCGTGCGGGCCAACCGTATTCGGAGGCGGAGCCGCGTACGTTGCGGCCATGCCGGGCTGCTGCGGCGCGGGAGCATACTGCTGAGGCATGGGCGTTCCGTATGGCTGAAATGTGTTGTGCGGCATAGGCCCGGAGTCCCGATAGGGCTGGTGCGGCCCGGTTTGCGGCGGACCCGCGTACGGCGGGGTCCCTGGCGCGCCGGACGCAGGGCCAGGCCGTTGCTCATTGTTCACGGTAGAAAGTTCTCTTTCGGGTATGCGCTGACAGTCCGCGGGAAGTCACCCACGAACCGCCGAACGCTGACGTCACGCCTGCGTAGGCTGGTTTTCCTTGCCGAGAAGGGCGTAGATGACCGCGGTGACGGCCTGGACGAGTGTGTGCACATCCTTGAAGGCTGCGGCCATTTCGGTGAGCAGTGCCGAAATCTTGAAACCGTCACGAGCCATCCGCCCCACCGCCGCCGTAATTACGTGCGGGATCCCGCCGCCCAAGGTGCACGCGATTTCGATCGTGTACCCGATCAGCGCTCCCGCCAGACTGGTCAGGATGTCCTGCACCAACTTCCGGAACACCTTGACGATCTTCGACACGAGCGCCATGGTTTCGCCGAGGCTGGCGGCTACCCCGCCCGCTCCGGCGATCTGGTCGATCAGATCGGTGGCACGGCTGCGGTAGGCGTCGCCGGCGCTTCCGGTCCACGTCGCGATATCGGCCTCCACGCCCTTTTGCCAACCCTCGCTCATACTGGTGAGCTCATTGGCGATATTCGTCCAAGTGTCGGAGTAGGCCTGCACCATCTCATCGTTTCCGGCAAGCGCGTCCAAGGTCTTCCGATAGGGCTCGACATGCGTGAGCATCCACCCGGCGATCTGATCGCCCACGAATCCGAACGGATCGTAGAAGGCATCCGCCACGGTCACGCCGACTGCGACTCCACCCGTGATCGACTCGAATGTCTTGCCGTTTCGCAGGTTCGCATATGCCTCCCAGGCGTCACCGGCGATGGTGCCGGACAAGAACCCGGGGAGCTTGGTCTCGTCATCCTGTTTGAGGCCGACGTCGTGCCACAGGAAGGCCGTTTCCTGGAAGTACTCATCCCGATAGTCCGTGCCGTCGGCGATCAGCCGGTTGTCGGGCTTCTTCTGGTCGTTGAAGCCGACCGTGTTCTCGTTGAGCCAATCGCCGATCTGCGTGCTCACTTCGCCCCTCCGTTCGTCGCGGCGATCGTCGCGCGCAACTCCGTCAGCGACTTGCCGAAATCGCCATCCTTTTCGTCGAATGTCTCCGCGACGAGCTCGAGTTTGTCCGGTAGCACGGACACATCCTCGGCGAGCTTGCGGATCGCCGCGATGGTGTCGGTGTGGTTGTCGTCGAGCACCATCTTCACGAGCGGCCGCGGTATCGCGCCGAAACCGTCATCCGCACTGCCGAGATAGGTGGCTGCCTCCAGCGACAAGGTCAAACTCTCCATGAGTGTTTTCACCTTCGCGGCGTGTGCCCGAACCTCGCCGGGATCTACCGAAATAGCGTCAGGATTGCCCATGGTTACACCAACCAAGACTTCCGGTTGTAGTACTCGTCATCCGGGTCCGGTTCATCCGGGGTGACGATCTGATCGCGGTCGGGTTTGCGATTGCGCGCCTGTGGCGTCGGCGCTGACGATTCCCATGGGGCCGGTGCCTCGGGCCCCGGCTGCGCCCAAGACTGTGCGGGCGGCGGGGCATAGGTAGGCGGCGGCTGTGGCGCATCGGAAGCGGGCGGCAGTGCGTTGTACGCCGGCACCACGGTTCCGCTCGGCTCGGGATCCGGAAAACGTAGAGCGAATCCTTCGACGATCGCCGCGCCCGACGGATCAGCACCCACGGTGCCCCGAACAACCTCGGCAACCTCAGCGCGCAGCTTCGCCTGCGCCCGCCGCAGACAGGACATGATCTCGGCCGACACCATCGCCGGATCCATCCCCCGGGTACTCGTCGACAGGTTGATCGCAGTGGGAACGCCATTGCTGTCCACCGTGACACTCACCCGGCCACCAGCGCTCGAATCGGTGACCGTCAGCGCCGCCATCCGTCCCTGCAACTCCTCGAACCGTTTGGCCTGACGTTCGAAATCCTCCGCAAGTTGCGCGATACTCTCCGCGGCACGGCTCGGATCGAATACGGCCATCAACACCTCCCACCTCGCGACTACTTACCGCCGACTACCCGGTCGACGAGAACCTCGCTGCGCAAATCACGCATCGACATCTTCAGATGTGTCGTTCACCCACTATTGACGCACCGACGAGCCGATCGGTTCCATCCGGTTTTCGGCAATGTCACAGCAACAGCCCTGTCCCCCTGGACGATCCGACGGGCGGAATCCGCTGGTTCACTCGCGCAAGCAGTGAAATCGCGACGGCACCAGGTGACGGGTGTGCGCAGCCCGCGACCGCCGAAAGCGCACCTGCCCGCGCCTGACACCTCGGACGCATTGAATCCGCGTAACCCGAACAAAACCCCCCGTGCACGCCACCCGTACACACCGGATCGTCCGATTCGTGGACGCGACGCAACCGCTGGTGGGAAGCTCGATGTACCGCAGGTGTCGACCGAGGAAGCGAGACACATGGTCGAGAAAGCGAGTGCGTCCGCAGGGACCAACGGTAAGGCTGTGACGGTGCGGCGGCCGGAGGACATCCGGAATGTGGTGCTGGTCGGGCACAGCGGGTCGGGTAAGACCACGTTGGTGGAGGCGTTGGCGCTGACCACGGGTGCGGTGAATCGTGCGGGGCGGGTGGAGGACGGGACGTCACTGTCGGATTACGACGAGATCGAGCATCGCCAGCATCGGTCGGTGCAGCTGTCGGTGGTGCCGATGGCGTGGTCGGGCAAGAAGATCAATCTGGTGGATACCCCCGGATATGCCGATTTCGTCGGTGAGTTGCGCGCGGGCCTGCGGGCCGCCGACGCCGCCCTGTTCGTGGTGTCGGCCGCCGAGGGCGCGGAGGGGGTCAGCGGTGCGACGCGCACGCTGTGGGAGGAATGCGCGAGCGTCGGCATGCCGCGCGCGATCGTGATCACCCACCTGGACACCGCGCGGGCCGACCTCGAGGAAATGACCGAGACCTGCCGCACCGTGCTGGGCGGCGGGTCGTCGGAAAGCATTCTCCCCCTGCATCTTCCCGAGTACGGGCCGCGGGGTGCCGACGGGCACCGCCCGGTTACCGGGCTCGTCGAACTGCTCACCCAGCACGTCTGCGATTACACCGCGGGCGAACGCAGCCAGGGTGAGCCGACCGCCGACCAAGCGACCCGGATCGCGGAGGCCCGCAACCGGCTCATCGAGGGCATCATCGCCGAGAGCGAGGACGAATCGCTCATGGAGCGCTACCTCGGCGGCGAGAATATCGACCTGGACACCCTGGTCACCGATCTCGAACGGGCGGTCGCGCGCGGCAGCTTCCATCCGGTCCTGATCGGCGCGCCCGCACCGGAGGGCGCCAAGCACGGGCTTGGCACCGTCGAACTGCTCGACCTGATCATCGGCGGCTTCCCGACGCCCTCGGAACATCCGGTCTCGGCCGCGACCACCACCGACGGCGCCGCGCCCACCCCGCTGCTGTGCGATCCGGACGGCGCGCTGGCGGCCGAAGTGATCCGCACCGCCTCGGACCCCTACGTCGGGCGGGTCTCGCTGGTCCGTGTCTTCTCCGGCACCCTGCGTCCCGACGAGACGGTGCACGTGTGCGGACATGGTCTGGAGGACCGCGGCCACGAGAGTCACGATATCGACGAGCGGATCGGGGCCGTCACCGCGCCGTTCGGTAAACAGCAGCGCCCGCTCACGCAGGCCATCGCCGGTGACATCGCCTACGTCACCAAACTGAGCCACGCCGAGACCGGCGACACCCTCTCCGGCACCGCCGCGCCGCTGCTCATCGAGCCCTGGCGGATGCCCGATCCGCTACTGCCCATTGCTATTCGGGCGCACAGCAAGGCCGACGAGGACAAGCTCTCGCACGGCCTGTCCCGGTTGGCGGCCGAGGATCCGGCGATGCGGTTGGAGCAGAACGGCGATACCCATCAGATCGTGCTGTGGTGTCTCGGCGAGGCGCATCGTGATGTGGCGCTGGAGCGGCTGCGCACCCGATTCGGGGTGCAGGTCGATGTGGAGGACCACAAGGTCGCGCTGCGGGAGACGTTCGCGGGTAAGGCCGCCGCCAAGGGCAGGCATGTCAAACAGTCCGGCGGCCACGGCCAGTACGCGGTCTGTGAAATCGAGGTGGAGCCGCTGCCCGGCGGGTCCGGTATCGAGTTCGTGGACAAGGTGGTGGGCGGAGTCGTTCCGCGCCAGTTCATTCCGTCGGTGGAGAAGGGTGTGCGGGCGCAGGCCGCGCGCGGGGTGGCGGCCGGATATCCGCTGGTCGATGTCCGCGTGACGCTCTTCGACGGCAAGGCCCATTCCGTCGATTCCTCGGACGCGGCGTTCCAGACCGCCGGTGCGCTCGCACTGCGCGAAGCGGCGGCGAGCGCGGGCATCGATCTGCTCGAGCCGTTGGCCGAGGTCTGGGTGGTGGTATCGGATGACTATGTCGGGCCGGTGCTGAGCGATCTGTCCAGCCGTCGTGGACGCGTGCTCGGCACCGAACCACACGGCACCGGACGCACCCGTATCCACGCCGAGGTGCCCGAGCTCGAACTCACCAGGTACGCCATCGATCTGCGCTCGATATCGCACGGCACCGGCGACTTCACCCGCTCCTATACCCGCCACGAGCCCATGCCGGGCGCTCTTGCCGCAACCATCCGCGAGCACACCAAAAAGCAAGGCTAGCAGTACAATTCGCTGAGTCGAGCCGCGCGGACAGGAACCGCTCAGCTAGATCCACGCAATTCGGGCCCACCCTGTGCAGGATGGGCCCGAACCTTTCTACTAGCTGACCAGGTTCTTGCGGAGTTGGACGAGGGTTCCGCCATCAAGCCCGAGGCCCTGAGTCAGGAACTTCCCGAAGTCGCCGTAGGTCTGCTCCAGCGCATCGATCACGGTATCCAGATAGTCGACACGCACTTCCTGCAGCGGGATGAGCAGATCCGGATTCTGCATCAGCCCCGCCTGCTTCACTTGCTCACGCAATTTGGCATCGGCCGCGGCCCGATACTGGTTCGACAGCAGATAATCCTGCCGCGCAGTCGATTCCGGCACACCGACCGCCCGCAGCACCACATATGTCAGCCACCCGGTCCGATCCTTACCGGAGGTGCAGTGATACAGCGTCGCCCGATCGGTGGCCGCCAGATCCCGAATCGTCTGTCCGAACTTCGCCCGCGAATCCGCACTGAGGAAGCTCCGATATACGGTGGCCATGATCTCCTCGGCTTTCCCGTTCCCGAGCAGATCCTCCTGCCGCTGCGGATCCCGTGACTGAATCGCCGCCATCATCTGCTGGAACAGCCCGGTGTCATCGATCGGCCGCGCCACCTGCTGCACCCCCGCAGGCACTTTGTCCGCGCCCATGAATTGGACCTCCGCCGCCGTCCGCAAATCAATGACGGTCTTCAGATTCAGCGCACCGAGTTTCGCCACATCCGAATCGGTCAGCTTCTCCAGCGAATCCGCCCGAATAGCTTTGCCCGACTTGACCTTCGCCCCGTCATAAGTCCGATACCCGCCGATATCCCGAACATTCACTGCCCCTTGCAAGTCGATCCGCACAGCAGCGGTCTCGACCGTCGGCTCGGCAACCGCCGGCGGCACCCCACTCGCAATCAAGCCGAATGTCACTGCGGCAGCACCGATAAGAGAAAGAACTGAAATCTTCATGGCGCGGAACAGTAGAGCTGTGCCACCCGCCCGACTAGCTTTCCGCCCGATCCCGCCGCCGATACCCCACTCACCGAGACCCCCATTCCACCCACCGAGACTCACCACCGAAATCCCCTACAGCCCAACCATTTCCGCACTCGCACCCCAAACGCTCCCAGCAACTATCCGCGTCGCTCCAGATACTCAGCCGACGGGCGCTCCAATTCCGGATGCTCACGCCAGTACAGATACCCATGGATCGCCACCATCGCCCAGTGCCACGCGTCATCATGAAAGACCAGCCCCCGATGCGGCACATCGCTCGGCTCGAACGGATACGCCGCCAGCGCATCAGCGACAGCCTGCTCCGGCGTGCGCCCACCGCAACGCTCCATCACCCAAGCGAAGTCCTCCCGCGCGTCCGCGAGCATGCGGATGTATTCGTCTTCCCGCCAGGTCATGCGCGCATAGTAGGCAAGGTTTCGGATGGAATCCTCAAGCGACCTTCCAGGTCCGATCACCAAGAGTCACGACGACATCGACCGTCCCGCCGAGAGCCGTGACGTATGCCTTGATGGTGTCGATGCCCGCAATCTCTCCATGCTCGATCTTCGAAATTCTGGCCTGCGATACGCCCAGTGCTTCGGCGAGATCTACCTGCGTAAGACCAGCGGCCTTACGCATTTCAGCCAACTGATGCCCGCGGACATACGCCTCGCGCCGATCGCGCGCCGCGGCCACACCTGCCGCACGCTCCGCATCGGTACGCGGATCGGCCGCCCGAGCCTTCGCCTTGACGTCTTTCCATTTCGCGTATTCGGTACTCATTGCTGCTCCTTCAGCGCCTCGAGATGCTCGGTGAAGCGCTTGTCGGCCAATGGAATCGCGTCGCGATACCACCTTTGCCAGTTACCCGACTTGTCGCCTGCGACAAGGAAAATCGCTTCTCTGGCCGGGTCGAAGGCGAACAGCATGCGCACCTCTGTCGACCCAGCCGAGGGAGGCCTCAACTCTTTCATGTTGTGATAGCTGCTGCCCTTGATCCGATCGACCAACGGCCGACCCGCACACGGACCTTCTTCGGCAAGCTGATCGAGGGCGTCTTCGATGAGATCGCCTGTCTCGGGATCGCTCGAGCAGGTTACCAAGTACCACGACTCCACCTCCGGATGAAGACTGATCTCCCAGGTCACCACCGCGAGTATAACCTAATTGTCATATCTCGGGGCCGACCAAGACACTGGTGATGCGACCGGCCCGCCCAACGCCCGACCGATCGCGTCGCAGGCTCGCTGCCGTTCCTTCTCGGAAATGGGACCATCGCGCCACTCATAGTCGTCGAGAGTTGCCGCGGGGCTCTTCATGCCTTCGTGGGTCATATCGGCCATGGCGTCGATTCTGTCCAGGTGGACGTAGGTACCACCAGCGGGTTTCGCTCGAATCGACATGGCAGCGTCGGATGATCGGCACCGACGGAACGGGACGAGCCCTCCCGCTGCGGTAGCGGGAGGGCTCGAAACGTCTTGCGTTACAACGACTTACACGTCGAAGTAGAGCTCGAACTCGTAGGGGTGCGGACGGAGGTTCACCGGGGCGATTTCGTTTTCGCGCTTGAGGGTGATCCAGGTCTCGATGAGGTCCGGGGTGAAGACGTTGCCTTCGGTCAGGTAGTCGTGATCCTGCTCGAGGCGGTCGATGACCGAGGCCAGGCTGGTGGGGGCCTGCGGGATGTTCTTGGCCTCCTCCGGGGGGAGCTCGTAGAGGTCCTTGTCGACCGGGGCCTTGGGCTCGATCTTCTTCTTGATGCCGTCCAGACCGGCCATCATCATGGCGGCGAAGGCCAGGTACGGGTTGCCCGAGGAGTCCGGCGCGCGGAATTCGATGCGCTTGGCCTTCGGGTTGTTGCCGGTCACCGGGATACGCACGGCGGCCGAACGGTTGCGCTGCGAGTAGACCAGGTTGATCGGGGCCTCGTAGCCCGGAACCAGACGGTGGTAGGAGTTCACGGTCGGGTTGGTGAACGCCAGCAGCGACGGCGCGTGGTGCAGGATGCCGCCGATGTAGTGGCGTGCCAGATCCGACAGACCCGCGTATCCGGCCTCGTCGTGGAACAGCGGCTTGCCGTCCTTCCACAGCGACTGGTGCACGTGCATGCCCGAGCCGTTGTCACCGAAGAGCGGCTTCGGCATGAAGGTGACGGTCTTGCCCTCGGCCCACGCGGTGTTCTTCACGATGTACTTGAACAGCTGCAGGTCGTCGGCCGCACCGAGCAGCGTGCCGAACCGGTAGTTGATCTCGGCCTGACCGGCGGTGCCGACCTCGTGGTGGCCGCGCTCGAGCTCGAAGCCCGCGTTCTGCAGGTTGGTCGAGATCTTGTCGCGCAGGTCGACGTAGTGGTCGTACGGCGCGACCGGGAAGTAACCGCCCTTGTTGCGGACCTTGTAGCCGCGGTTCAGGGTGCCGTCCGGGTTGAACTCCGCGCCGGTGTTCCAGGAGCCCGAGATCGACTCGATCTCGTAGAAGGCGCCGTTCATGCCCGAGTCGTAGCGGATCGAGTCGAAGATGTAGAACTCGGCCTCGGCACCGAAGAAGGCGGTGTCGGCGATGCCGGTGCTCTTCAGGTACTCCTCCGCCTTGCGCGCGACGTTACGCGGGTCGCGGCTGTAGGCCTCGCGGGTGAACGGGTCGTGCACGAAGAAGTTGAGGTTCAGCGTCCTGGCGGCGCGGAACGGGTCCAGGCGCGCGGTGCCGTAGTCGGGGAGCAGCAGCATGTCCGACTCGTCGATGGACTGGAAGCCACGGACGGAGGAGCCGTCGAACGCTAGCCCTTCCTCAGCGAGGTCAGCGGTGAAAGCCTTCGCGGGGATCGAGAAGTGCTGCTGCACACCCGGAAGATCGCTGAAGCGAATGTCGACGTATTCGACTTCCTCTTCTTTGATGTACTTGATGACCTCGTCGGCCGTGCTGAACGTCACTTGTTCTCCTTACGGATCGGTTCCCAGCCAGTGTCGATTGCATGGGTTCGTCGCGTCCAGACGGTATGGACGCGGTGTTTCCCAGTCATCAAGGCTGTGTTTCGCCAGTGTTACACGTGCGGCTGGCCGGGTGTTGAAGGCCACCCGGGCTCGAACAGCATGGTAATCCTGCCATCCGTGACAGCACTCGCCGAGGTCAACTCCGGTTATGCGATGTCCTACGCACGGTCGTAGGGGCCTATTCTGGGGGTCATGGCACGCATCAGCGGATCCTGGCTCTCCGGACCTTCGGCGGACCCGGGCGATCCGGCAACTCCAGAGTTCCCCGGCCAGAACCTGGGCCTGCCGCGCTCGGGCGCGGGGTCGCTGGTCGGCATGCTGCGCCGCATCGCCGCGCTGGTGGTGGACTGGTTCATCGCGCTCGGCGTGACCGCCATCATCATCCGGCCCAATCCGGACAAAATCATCGCCGGCATGGATATCCCAGCCGGAAAGCCGCGGCCCTCGAATTTCGAGGCCGTGGTGAGCGCGCTGACCACCCCGAATCTGCTCGTCTGGTTCGTTATCGGTGTCGTCGCGGTGTCGTTGTTCGGCTACACCCCGGGCCAGTACTTCCTGCGCCTGCGCGTCATCCGTGTCGACGCCCCGGTAGCGGTCGGTTTCGTGCGCGCACTGGCCCGCCAGGTCCTGCTGGTCTTCGTAGTGCCCGCCCTGTTCACCGACGCCGACGGTCGCGGTATGCACGATCGCGCCACCGGCACCGCCGTCGTCCGCTCGCGCTAGCGCCCGGCCGATCCGACTTTCGGACGCGCCCGAGGCGAACACACCCGGTGCGCCAGCGTTGAATGGTTCGTCTCAGACAGCGGGGATGTCATCCTGATGGAGTGATCACGCCCGGCCGATAAATAAGCGAAGGCCCGCACCCAACTGATGGGGATGCGGGCCCTCGAGAACGAACTGCTCAGCGGCGACGGATGGTGCGCTGCACGCCACGCATCTTGGCGCCCGCGGGCATCGGACCCTTGGGCAGTGCGGGACCGCCCTTCGAGCCCAGTGCGGAGAGGCGGCCCTCGATGAGGTCCATCCGCTTGACGTCGATATTGCGGGGCAGCTTGGTCAGGTGCTTCTGCAGTTCCTTGAGCGAGATCTGGCCCTCGTCGTTGCCGATGATGATGTCGTAGATCGGGGTGTCACCGATGAGGCGCGCGGTGCGCTTCTTCTCCTGCGCCAGCAGGGATTTCAGCCGCTGCGGCGAACCCTCGCCGATCAGGATGACGCCGGGCAGGCCGATCACCCGGTGCACCGCGTCCAGCTGGGTGGTTGCGGCGACGCCGTTGCTGACCCGCCACTTGCCCTGCAGATTCTCCAGCACCCAGGCCGCCGCGCCTGCTTGGCCCTCGGCCTTGGCGTAGACATTGCGCTGCACCCGGCGACCGAAGATGATGAACGCGACCAGCACGCCGAGCAGCAGACCGAGCGGCAGCAGGAACCACTGCAGCCCGAAGATCAGGCCGACCACCAGAAATACGACCGTGATGCCGACGACGGCGCCGATCATCAAAGGCAGCAGCAGCTTGTCTTCCTTGCGCTGCATCTGGAACGCCTGCCAGAGCTGCTTGCGGCGTTCTTTCGACTGCTGCTTGCGGGCCGCTTTCGCCGCGGCCTTCGCTTCCTTCGACGGCGTGCCGCCCTTGCCTACTGCCATGGTTCACAGGATAGTGCCACGTCGGGCGCGTCGGCCCACCGCGTCAGTTCAGCCCGCGACGGGCGATCGGGCCGAGGGCGGTGAGATCCAGATCACCGGAGGTCTCGGTCCAGCCCATGGCACGCAGTTCGACCGGTTCGGCGACGCCGAGCGCGTCACGCAGGCCGATGGCCACCGAACGGGCGAGTCCGACCAGGGTGTCCAGGGACAATGGCCACAGCAGGGTGCGGGTCCAATTATCGATTTCGCGCCGCACGATCGGCTCGCGCCAGCCGAGATCGCGTAATGTACGCTCACCGGTCGACGAGATGGGCTGCGCGAGATAGGAATTGCCCGCCAGTTCGACGGACAGTTTGATGTCGTATTGCACGAATTGGACGTATCGATTGCCGGGCGCCGCGATGATCAGCGTTGCCCGGGAAGGCAGTTCGGATAGGCATTGCGCCAGTGCCCGCACGAATTTGTCCCAATCCGTGGTCACCGGCTCACTCATACTTCCCCCGGGGACTCGCACTGGCCCGATCTTACGCCCCGCTACCTGAGACACCAGCCGAAAATTATTGGCCGAGCGCAAACTTCAGATCTGCGATAGCAATAGCGAATAACCCGCCGTTCTCCCCCGAACGACGGGCCACGCTCCTTGAATCAAGCCGCGGCGGCAACCGGCCCCGATGGCATCGTCGCGTTCCGCGGTCGCCGGTCGCGAGCTTCCAATTCCGCGACGCGGCCGAGCCCGCGGAAAACCGGAACGCCGAGCGTGCGGCTCGCCGGCCGCAGCCCCCACGACGCCACCACGCATATCGCGAAAAAGCCCGTGTAGATCAGGTGATTCGCGGCGGAATGGTGGGCGATATGCGATGCGAACCCGCCGGTCAGATCGAAAAACGCACCGGCATAGGCCCATTCCTTCACCAGCGGAAATCGCGGCGCGAGAATTGCCATGGCGCCGAGCACTTTCCAGAATCCGAGGATGGTCATGACATAGGTCGGATAGCCCAGTTCGGTCATGCCGCCAGCGGTGCCGCCGCGTTGGAGCAAGTCGGCGACACCGCCCGTCGCCAGTACGAAGACCAGCAGTGCGGTGGTAACCCAATATCCGATCGATCGTGCGTTGCTCATCGTGGCTCTCCCTGCCTCGTTCGCTCGGCGCGATCTCGTCACGCGCCGTCACACCACTGACCGATGGCTCGGCAAAGATGTGACAGCGCGGCTCAGCCCGCCTGCACCTCGAGTTCCATGAGCTCCAATGTCGCCGGATCGGCGAGCAGATCGATGGCGACGATGCGGCCCTCGGAGACGGTGAAGTCGAAGACCACCCGCGCCGTGCCGCCCACCGCCCAGACCGCGCCCGCGCGGCCGTCGATGAGCGCCAGTCGCGCCGCCTTGGCCCGGCCGGAGAAGGTTTGCGCCACGGCATCCGCGCCGAGCGCGCCCGCCGCGCCGGTCGCGAGCGCGGCGGCGTCGACGCGCAGCACCACGTCGGGATCGAGCAGGGTCAGCAGCGCCTCGAATTCGCCGCTGCGCGATGCGGCGAGGAAGGCGTCGACGCGTGGCCGGTCAGGACATCGGTCTCGACCCCAACGGCCACAAGAAGGGTATGACCGGCCCGGTCGGCTATTGGCACGTCGAGGACATCGAGAAGCACCTGACCGCGCTGGTGGAGGCGGGCGCGGAGGTGGTCCAGCAGCCGACCGACGTCGGCGGCGGAAAGCTGATCGCGATGTTCAAGGACGCCGACGACAATATTGTCGGCCTGATGCAGCCGTAGTCCGGACGTGATCGATACTGGATCCGAAGCCGGTCCCCGGTCCGCCAACGCAGCGATGCGAGCCGCGTAGACACCCCGGTTCCGGGGGCTGGACTATCGACCAACGGCGGTCGATAGTTCTCGGGTGGCTGTCGGTTCGGTGGTGTGGCGGGGGCTGGCCGGGGTTGTGCTGATGCTTAGTGTGCTCGCGCCGGTGACGGCGGCCGAGCCGGTGGGGGTGCCCTTCCAGTGGTCGCAGACCTTCATCACAGCGGCGGACGGCACTCGGTTGCACGCCGATATCCTGCGTCCCGAGGGTGTTGCCGAGGACACTCGCACGCCGGTGGTGCTCACGGTCAGCCCGTATCGGTCGCATACCGCCTATCTGAGCCTGCCGCGGCTGGAGGGCGGTCCGTCCACCGAAGACTTGCACGTGGCGATGTTCCTGAACGCGGGCTACACCTATGTCATCGTCGACCTTCGCGGGTACGGCGGGTCGTCGGGCTGTCCGGATTTCGGTGGCCCGGGCGAACGTTCGGATGTAGCCACCGCGGTGCAGTGGGCCGCGGGCCAACCGTGGTCGACCGGCCGGGTGGGCATGATCGGCACCTCGTACGAGGGGTGGACCGGGATGATGGGCCTGGCCGTCAAGCCCGCGGGTCTGGCCGCCGTCGCCGCGTTCGGATCGGGCGTCGATCAGTATTCGTACCTCTACATGCAGGGCATTTCCTGGAAGTTCTCCGGTAAACCGGTCACCGAACAAGGGATTCGCCCGTCGGATATGGCGGGTATGGAGCATCTGCTGATCGCCTCCACCCCGGGCCGTCCGGACGACTCTCCCGAGTACCGGTCCAACGCCGTCCAGATATCTCCCGAGTGCTACCGGCAATTCGCGGCGAACGCCACCGACCACAACGGCGGCACCGCCTTCTGGCGTGACCGTGATCTCGTGGAACAGTTGCGCGACAACACCATTCCGCTGTTTCTCGGCCAAGGCTTCCTCGACTACAACACCCGCGCCTATCGCATATTCGACGTCTGGAACGGACTCGGCCCCGGCGAGCACCGCGCCTGGTTCGGCCAATGGGGTCACAACGACTGCCATACCAAATGCGCCGCACCGGATTTCGACTCCCAACTGCTCGCCTTCTTCGATAGACAGGTGGCGGGCCGCGATGTCGAGGTGCCGGGCCCGCGCATCACCGTCGGCCAATTCGACGGCGGCTGGCGCTCCGAAACCGCGTGGCCGCCCGCCGATTCGCGCCGCGTCCCGATCGACCTGCGCATCGGCACGTACACCGACCGCGGCCTGCTGCCGGGGCCCGATCGGGAAATCTGGTCCATATCCGAACCGCTGACATCCGAGCAGCACATCTCGGGTATTCCGACGGCATCGCTGCGCCTGTCCGGTCCCCCGTCGGCGACGGCCGCGGTCGAGTTGTTCGATATCGAACCCAGCGGCCGCGCCACCGTCATCACCCGCGGCATCGCCCCGGTCGCCGACACCGCCGACATCAGACTCCTCGCGCAGGACTGGCCCATCCCCGCGGGCCACCGCCTCGGCGTCCGCATCACCGATGTCGTCGACGACGTCTGGTCCCACGCCCCCGCCAACGCTCAGGTCACCGTCCTCGCGGCTCGTCTCGAACTTCCCCTCCTCACCGATCCCCGCACCCCCGACCGCACCGGCGGCACCAGCGAGGCCTGGGCGAAGTGGCGTGACCAGAAGGTCCGCACCCTCGGCCCCGACGTGTTGAACAATGCAGTAATGCCCATGAACTTGCCGAACGAGACCGGCCCTCGATGACGAGTAACGCCGCGCATACCCACCCGGCGGCGGTTGTCGTCGACGCCGACGTCGCCGAACGCCTCGCGCAAGCCCTGCGCTGCGCGACGATTTCCCACGAACCGGACATCACCTCGACGGACCGACCGGACACCAGTGACGCCGAATTCGTCCGCCTGGCCGCCCACCTCGAGCAGTCCTTCCCGCTGGTGCACGCCGAACTCGAGTTGGAGCGGTTCGGCCACAGCAGGCTCTATCGCTGGGCGGGGGCCGAGCCGGACCAGGTGTCGGCGATCCTGCTCGCGCATCAGGATGTAGTGCCGTGCGATGACCTGGGACGGTGGACGCATCCGCCGTTCGCGGGGGTCGTGGATGACGAATTCATTTGGGGGCGTGGCGCGATCGATGACAAGAGTCGGCTGCTCGCCATTCTGGAGGCGGTCGAATCCGCGCTCGCGGCAGGCATTCGACCGCGACACACCATCTATCTTGCGTTCGGGCACGACGAGGAGGCATTCGGGGACACCGGCGCGAGCCTGATGGCGCGGCGGCTGCGTGAATCCGGTGTCCACGCGGATCTGCTGCTCGACGAGGGCGGCGTCATCCTCGACGGCGTCACCAATGAGGTGGACCGACCGGTGGCCTCGATCATGGTCGGTGAGAAAGGCTATGTGACCGTTCGCCTTTCGGTCACCGCCGTGGGCGGACATTCCTCCATGCCCGGCAGACAGACCGCCGTCGGCCGGATCGCCCGCGCGGTCGGCCGAATTCAGGATCATCCGATGCCGCTGCGGCTGACCCCCGTGGTGGCCGACATGCTCGAGCGGCTGCGCCAGGTCATGCCGGCGTATCGCCGCCGCCTGCTCAGGTTCGCCAGGGTAGCCGCGCCGGTGATCACCCGGGTGATGGCGGCGAGCCCGCAAACCGAGGCGCTGGTCCGCACGACGACCGCGCCGACGGTCATTCGCGGCGGTGTGAAGCCCAACGTGCTGCCCCAGCAGGCCGAAGCCCTGGTGAATTTCCGCATCCTGCCCGGCGATTCGATCGCCTCGGTGCTCGCACACTGCCGCAAGGTGGTGCGCGACGCGGACGTGCGGATCGAGGTCATCGGCAAGACCTCCGAGCCGTCCCCCGGCAAACCGCCCGGCCCGGCATTCGACTTGATCGCCGGCCTCGCCACGGCCATTGTCCCCGGCATCGCGGTGACCACCGGAATCGTCCCCGGCGCCACCGATTCCCGGCACTACGACGGCCTCGCCGCCACCCGCTGCAACTTCGCCCCCATCGTGCTGACCCAGGCGGATCTGGAAACGATCCATGGAACCGACGAGCGCATCTCCCTGGTGAACTACGCTCGGCTCATCGAGTTCAATCGGCGGCTGATCGATCAGCTCGCGGCGCCGCCACCGACACCAGGAGCCGACGCATGACAACCGATCCGGAAGCGAGCGAGTCCCCCGAACCGGCGACCCGCACCGCGAGTGGCGAATTCGATGGCATCGGCAGCCGGATCGCTTGGCGCGCATGGCTTCCCGAGGGTCCGGCCCGCGCGGCGATCGTACTCGTGCACGGCGTCGCCGAACACTCCGGACGCTACGTGCATGTCGGAAAACGCTTGGCGGACAGCAGTTTCGCCGTCTACGCGCTCGACCATCTCGGCCACGGCAAATCGGCGGGCAACAACGCGAATATCGGCTCGATGGCGGGCGCCGCCGACAATGTCGCGCAGATGCTGAAGATCGCCTGCCGTGAGCATCCGGATGTGCCGCGCTTCCTGGTCGCACATTCGATGGGCAGCCTGATCACGCTGTACCTGGCCACCCGCGCACCGATCGATGTCGATGGCATCGTGGTCTCGGCCCCGCCGCTGGATATCGCCGTCGGCAATCCGCTGCAGCGCCTGGTCGGCCCGCTGCTGTCCCGGTTCGCGCCGAATCTCGGTGTGCTGAAACTGGATTCGTCGATGATCAGCCGCGATCCCGAGGTGGTCCGCGCCTACGACGCGGACCCGCTGGTCTTCCGCGGCAAACTCCCGGCCCGCACCGGTATGGAGATGCTGAATGCGACGGAGTTCGTCAAGAACCGGCTGGACAAGCTCACGGTGCCACTCCTGGTCCTGCACGGCACCGCCGACGCCATCGCGGCACCGTCGAGCAGCGACCGGCTGGAGAATTCCGCGGGGTCGAAGGATCTGACCGTGATCCGCTACGAGGGCCTCTACCACGAGGTCTTCAACGAACCCGAACAGGACAAGGTGCTCGCCGACGTGGTGGAGTGGCTCGAAGCGCACCTACCGGGCGAGTAGAACCGGCAAGTAGGCTCTGGCCATGGGAGAAAGAGTCGCATTCATTCGTGCCACCTGGCACAGCTCGATCGTCGGCAAGGCGTACGAGGGCTTCACCGCCGAGTACGCCGGCCTCGGATTCGACCCGGCAACAGTCGACGTCTTCGAGGTGCCCGGCGCGTTCGAGATCCCGCTGCACGCCAAGCGACTGGCGAGCAGCGGCAAGTACTCGGCGATCGTCGCGGCGGCCCTGGTCGTCGACGGCGGCATCTACCGGCACGATTTCGTCGCGTCGGCGGTGATCGACGGGCTGATGCGGGTGCAGCTCGACACCGATGTGCCGGCCTTCTCCGTCGTGCTCACCCCGCATCACTTCCACGAGCACAGCGAGCATGTCACCTACTTCACCGAGCACTTCGTGACGAAGGGAGCCGAGGCGGCCCGCGCACTGGCGACCACCCTCAGCTCCCTGCGCTCGCTGCCGGTGAGTTAGCGGTAGTTCGCCAGGCAGCTCTGCTCGCCGTCGAGCACACCGGTGCGGAACGCCTCCAGCCGCTGGAAGCCGCTCCCCACCACCTTGCCGTCCACATCGCTGGCGACCAGACCGTCGGCGAGCAATCCGGAGACCGCCTCGTCGAGGTCGTTCGCCGATAGCCTCGGATCGCTGCCCGGCTCGCTCAGCTTCGTGGTCACGACGCCGGTGAGGCAGGCGGTGCGCAGTCCGGCCGTCCCCGCACCGGTGATCGAGAGCTTGCGCTCCTGTTGCACCGCAAGGACATAGCGGGAGATGAAGACGGCGAAGGCGTTGTAGTCACCGTCCACGACCGCCGAAAGCGGTTCGTCGTCACCCTGCATCGCCCCGGCGCGTTCGGCGAGTTCGGAAACATCGGTACCGATCTTGTTCGAACTCGGGCAATACGAGACCGGCTCGGTGGCGGTCACCTTCGAGCAGTTCTTCACCACGCCGTTGTAGTCGTACTGCGGGGCCTGTTGCAGCGGGAAGATCTTCGCCAGCGCCTGGCTCAGGCTGGTCAGCGACGCCACGTCGACCGGCAGCTGGGCGTCCTGCTCACCGTCCTCATAGGTCGTGGGCAGGGTCCCTCTGCGCTGCTCGATCTCCTTCTTGTTGATCTTCTTGCAGCCCGCCGCACCGTCGGTGTAGCCGATCTGCACCGCCGTCGTCCGCTCGAAGGCGGAGCCGTGCACGTTCTTCGGGTTGTCCGGATCGGTATCGCGCACCGCGATGGTCGCGCCGAGCACCGCGTTGAGGCCGTCGGTCATATTCAGTGTGAAGTGCGCCGAATTCCCCTCCGCCACATGCCGAAGGAAGACTCCGGCCAGGCAGTCGGCCTGCTGCTCCTTCACCAGCGCACCGCTGAAGAAGCCGGCGATCTTGGCCTGGCCCTGGATGGAATGGCCGTACTCGTGCGCGAGCACCATCACGATCGCCATATCGCTGTACTTCTGCTGCAACAGCGGCAGCAGTACCCCACGATCCCAGCCGATGGTGTGATCGATGCTGCAGTAGGCGGCGTTGACCAAGTGGTACGTGCTGGACCTGCAGAACTTGATCGCTTGTTCCTTGGGCGCCCTGGCATCCCAGGAGAAGTAGCGGCTCACCGGCTTGAAGGTGCCGGGAAAGTCTTTGCCGTACTCGGTTTTCCAGAAGTCTTCCAGGTCGGCGATGGTGTTGAGGGCGAGTTTGTCGACCGCGCCGCCGTCGCCGTTCTCCGCGGTGAGCGCGGCGTCCGGCACGCCCTTGCGTGGGCCGCTCGGCCCGTTGCTGGAGACCGATCCGGTCAGCTCCCACGGATTGTCCGCAGTCACCGCGCTCACCGTCCCACCGGAATTACTGTCGCAGCCGACCAGCGCCGCGCCGACCAGCATCAATACGGCGACCACCCCGAACCGCAGCCGTCTAGTCCTCATCAGGTCTTTCCTCCCCGAACTCACCACGGGCCCGTCCTCGGCGAACCCTGACTCGACCGGGTTCATCTACGCCTGCCCCGTCGAGCGATCACATGGTAATCGCAGAAAGCTGGGCGCGCGTATACGTCTGGGCGTGGGAATGGCCTTCAGCGCCCCTTCTCGGCCGAAATCCGCCGTATCCCATGGCCAAAGGATGGGCGCTCAGACCAATACCTCAGGCGTTCAACTGCACCCGGGCCAGCACGGCTCGGTGATCCGAGCCAGGAATGGTCAATGACCGCACATCGGCGGCGGTCCCGTCGGCGACCAGGATGTGGTCTATGCCGATCACCGGTCCCCACCGGCGATCGGCTGGGAAGGTGAGCAGTGGTCCGGCGCCCGCCTGGTCGGCCGCGGCGACGAATCGTCCGCGCAGCAATGCGCGGAACGCCGAATGATCGCGTGTGGCATTGAAATCCGCGCCGACGATCGCGGGACCCTGTTGCGCGTCGAGTATTTCGCGGATCTTGCCGAGTTCCGAACTCCAGGCCGGGAAGTCGACCGACGGCGGCACCGGGTGGAAGGCGAATACCGCGACCGCCCCGCGCTGCGGATGTTCCATTGTCGCGGTCAGGTTGTCGAGCAGGAAGCCGTCGTATTTCTTGGTGTCCCGCAACGGATATCGGCTGAAGATCCCGGTGCCACCACCGCCACCGCGGGCTTGCAGGAACTGATGCGGCAGCAACTCCGTGATGCCCGCATCCGCAAGCCGTTGCGCCACTTCCGGTGTCAGCTCATCGACGGTCAGCACCTCGACGTTGTTCGCCCGTACCGCGCCGACCACCGCCGCCGCATCCGCCTCCCCGAACAACAGATTCGACTGCATGACCGTTACCTCCGGCCCACTCGCCGCCCGCCCCTCGGGCACGAACATCGGCAGCTGCGTCCACAACACCGCCGCGACGATCACCCCGGCCGCCACCGCACTCCGCCACCCTCGCGCGACCAAGAACAGCACCAGCCCCACAGCGGCCCCGAGCATCAGATACGAAGCCCCCGACGCCACCAGCACCAACACCTGCCACCGCCAGGCCCCGAAATGCAACACAATCCCGACCACCCCCACCACCACGGCACACCACCCGGCCCCGAGCACCACCCGCTCCACCCACTTCCGCATCCCCCGACCTTAACCGTCACCGAAGGAGAACCCGCGCCGCGATTGTGCAGATCCCGTGTACTCGGAATCAGCCTGCCGCGCCACCCGGCTCGGCCACAAACGGGCCTGACGGCCGCGATCGGACCGCCGCGCACTGCGCGAATTCGTGAACCGCTTCCAGATGCTGACCGCAGTGGGTCAGGCAGGGCTCATTCTCGGTGCATCCGCTCGACGAGCACGGCGACGTCCGTGGTGAGTGAACCACCGGCGAAAGCCAGTGTGGCCGCGGCGCGTTCGGCCGCGGCCGGATGGCCCGCACCGCAGGCGTCGGTCACCAGGATGGGGAGATAGCCCAGATCCAGGCTGTGCCGCACGGTGGGTTCGATGCCGACCTCCATAGCGATACCCGCGATGGCGAAGGTGTCGATGCCGCAGTCGCGCAACGCGATATCCAGCGGAGTGGCCGCGAACGCGGACATGGTGATCTTGTCGAAGACCACCTCGTTCGGCCCCGGAGTCAGCTCGGGGACGAGCTGATACTGCGGCGAGTCCTGTGGGAAGCTGGAGTGCACCTCGCTCGGGTCGTCGACCCGCTGCCACTCCATGGCCGTACGCAGCTGGGCGACACCGGCCGCAGCGGGCGGCAGCGACATGTGCCGGGTGTAGAAGACGCGAAACCCGTTCTCCCGCGCCGCATCCCGAAGTTGCAGGCAGGATCGGACGATCTTGTCCCCGTCCGGAAGCTGACGCACGATGCCGACCTGCATGTCGTAGATGATCAGCGCCATCCTGGTCGGATCGCAGGCATCGGCGAGCGTCTGCGGAATGCTGAGACCGTAAGCGTGACGCATCAGGCGGTACCCACCTTCGTCCGGTCGTAAGGCTCGGCGACGTCGACGGACGGATCCATCAGCGCCTCGAGCGGCAGCGGCGCCTGCACCGGAACGTAGGTCCACTCCAGGTAGCCGGCCTTGGTCAGCGGGAAATCAGCGACGTAGCCCTTGGCCTCCTCGACGCTGTCGACCTCGAACACGATCACTACGCCGGGTTCATCGGCGCGCGCATAGTTCTCGCGGACGATGCCCGCCTTCCACAGCCGCCATACATTGGCGACCTCTTCGGGGAGGTACGGGGTGATGGTCTCCATCGTCACGCCGGGTTTGAAGCTGTCGAAAACGATGACTTTCATGGGAATTGAGCTCCATGTCTGCAGAATGTGGTGCGGCCGCGCCGCAGTGCGAGTTCCATGAAAGCCCGATGATTACAGTGTTACAAGAACGCACTTTTTGGTGAGTACCGGGAGGCTGGCGATGCCGGAGAAGCGCTACTACTGCGCGGTGGAGGTGACCGTCGACCTCATCGACGGCAAATGGAAGCCGGTCATCCTCGCCCACCTCAAAGAGGGCGTGCGCCGCTACGGCGAACTCCGCAGGCTGATGCCGTCCACCAGTGAAAAGATGCTGGTCCAGCAGCTGCGCGAGCTGGAAACCGACGGCCTCATCCGTCGCACCGTCTTCGATACCGTGCCACCCCAGGTCGAATACGACCTCACCGAGGAGGGCTGGAGCCTGGTCCCGGTTCTGACCGCCCTCTACGAATGGGGCCGCAAACGCGCCGACCGCGCCGGTATCACCCTGCCCTGACCTGCTCAGCCCCCGAAGACGCGCTCGACCACCGCTTTCGCCCGCCGCGTGACGCGCATGTAGTTGTCGAGAAACTCGCTGCCGTCATCGTTCGGCCAGCCCGCCACCCGCGCGACGGCCGATAGTAGACGGCCCGGGCCGGGTAGCTGGTCGGCGGGCTTGCCGCGTACCAGCACCAGGGCGTTGCGCGCCTTGGTGGCCGTCAGCCAGGCCTCGCGCAGCAGCGAAATATCCTGGGTATCAAGAAGTTTCGTCTGCTCGATGACGTTCAGGGATTCCAGTGTCGAGGTGTTGTGCAGGCCGAGCACATCGTGGGCGTAGCGCAGCTGCATCAGCTGTACGGTCCACTCGATATCGGCCAGGCCGCCGCGCCCGAGCTTGGTGTGGGTCGCCGGATTCGCACCGCGCGGCAGGCGTTCGGCATCGACCCGCGCCTTGATCCGGCGGATCTCGCGCACCGCCTCACTCGACACCCCGCCCTCCGGATAGCGCACCTTGTCGACGGTGTGCAGGAACCGGACACCGAGTTCCTGGTCCCCGGCCACCTGATGCGCGCGCAGCAGCGCCTGCACCTCCCACGGCTGTGCCCATTGCTGGTAGTAGGCGGCATAGGCGGCCAGCGTGCGCACCAGCGCACCATTGCGGCCCTCCGGCCGCAGCCCGGCATCGACCTGCAGCGGCGGATCGGTGCTCGGCGCGCCGAGCATCCGCTGCACCTTCTCCGCGACGCTGATCGCCCACTTCACGGCCTTGGTCTCGTCCGCACCGGGCCGCGGATCGCAGACGAACAGTACGTCGGCATCGGACCCGTAGCCCAGTTCCATACCGCCGAGGCGACCCATCCCGATCACCGCGAAATCGGCCGGTGCCGGCTCGCCGAGTTCGGCCTCGCTGGCTCGGATCACCGCGCGCAGTGCGGCTTCCAGCACCGCGACCCACACCGAGGACAGCGCACGACACACCTGCGGCACATCCAGCATGCCGAGCAGATCGGCCGAGGCGACACGCGCCAACTCGTGCCTGCGCAGCGAACGTGCCGCCGCCACCGCACGATTGGGATCCTCATAGCGCGCCGCCGCCGTAAGGATCCCGCGCGCAACGTCTTCGGGCTGCGGGCTGAGCAACAGCGGCCCGCCCGGTCCATCGGCATACATCCGAATGGTGTCCGGCGCGTTGATCAACAGATCCGGCAGATACTCCGACGAACCGAGCACGATCATCAACCGCTGCGCGATCGCCCCCTCGTCGCGCAACTCGCGCAGGAACCAGATCTGATCGTCCAGCCCCTCCGACACCCGCCGGTAGGCGAGCAGTCCGGCATCGGGATTCGGTGTGTCACCGAGCCATTCGAGCAGCGTCGGCAACAGCAGCGCCTGAATCCGGCCTTTGCGCGACACCCCGCCGGTGAGCGCCTTGAGATGCCCGAGCGCGTTCTCCGGCGCGATATAGCCCAGCGCCGCCAACTGCCGGATAGCCGCGTCCGGGCTCAGCCGCAGTGCGTCGGGTTCCAGCTTCACGACCGATTCCAGCAGCGGACGATAGAAGAGCTTGGCGTGTAATCGCCGCACCCGCACCGCATTACGGCGAATCTCGTTAGCCAGCACACCCACCGCGTCCTGCCGGCCATCGGGGCGGATGTGCGCGGCGCGGGCCAGCCAGCGCATCCCCTCTTCGTCATCGGCGGCGGGCAGGGTGTGGGTGCGCTTGAGCCGCTGCAACTGCAGCCGATGCTCGAGCAGGCGCAGGAATTCGTAAGAGGCCGTGAGGTTCGCGGCGTCGTCGCGCCCGATGTAGCCGCCGGCGGCCAATGCGGTCAGCGCCTCGACGGTGCCCTGCACGTGCAGCGTCTCGTCCACCCGGCCGTGCACCAATTGCAAGAGCTGCACGGCGAATTCGACATCACGCAAGCTGCCGTGCCCGAGCTTGAGTTCGCGCTCACGCAGATCGGCGGGGACCAGATCCTCCACCCGACGCCGCATCGACTGCACGTCGGCGACGAAATCGGGACGCTCGGAGGCGGTCCACACCATCGGCATCAGCGCATCGCGGTACTGCTCCCCCAGCGCCAGATCGCCGGTCATCGGACGCCCCTTGAGCAACGCCTGGAACTCCCAGGTCCTGGCCCACCGCTTGTAGTAGGCGACATGCGACTCCAGCGTGCGCACCAGCGCGCCCGCCTTGCCCTCGGGCCGCAGCGCCGCGTCGACCTCGAAGAAGGCCGCACTGCCCACGCTCATCATCTCGGCCGCCAACCGGGTCGCGGTGGCATCGGCGGGCTCGGCGACGAAGACGACGTCGACATCGCTGACGTAGTTGAGTTCGCACGCACCGCTCTTACCCATGGCGACCACGGCCAGCCGCACCGGAACCGGCTCGTCCTTGCAGACCCGCGCCACCGCCACCGCCAACGCGGCGGTCAATGCCGCATCGGCCAGATCGGTGAGATGACGGCCGACCACCTGATATGGCACCACCGGTTCGTTCTCCACGGTCGCCGCCAGATCCAGCGCGGCCAACAGCATGAGCTGATCACGATACCGATTGCGCAGCAACGGAACTGCCTCCGGACCAGATATCTCGGCCCGGTACAGCAGCGCATCCGGATTCGGACTCGCCACAGGCACCGCCCGCACGGCGGCCAGCAGATCCGCGATCAGCTCCGCGCGCGCAGGTAGCTTGTCCCGCAGCAGAATTCGCCACGCGGCCGGATCGGCGACCAGATGATCGGCAAAGGCGCTCGACGATCCGATGAGCGCGAAAAGCCTGCCGCGCAACGCACTATCAACCCGCAGCGTCGAATCCAGCTCGGGCCACTCCTCGCCCAGCGCGGCCCGCAGCCGCGTCAGGGTCAGCAGTGCGAGATCGGCATCCGGCGCGCGCGACAACGCCCACAGCACCGGAATGCTGTCGATGTTGTCCCACGCCAACTCTCGCAACGATACGGCGGCGGTCGGCTCGAGCAATCCGAGCCGACCGACACCAGGGACAGCTGAACGAGCAGACGGCGGCCGGACCATAAGTCCAACTTAGTTGCCCGATCATCTGTTGCCAGCAAGGCCGGTGGGAAAGACGCGTAAACGTAGCCGTTTAGAGCGTCACAAGCCGAGGTACTCCTTCAGCTCGTACGGTGTCACCTGGCTGCGATAGTCCGCCCACTCCCGGCGCTTGTTGCGCAGGAAGAAGTCGAATACGTGCTCGCCGAGCGTCTCGGCGACCAGCTCCGAGCGCTCCATCGCCTGCAGGGCCTCGTCCAGCGTGCCGGGCAGCTCGCGGAAGCCCATGGCGCGACGCTCGGCGGCGGTCAGCGACCACACGTCGTCCTCGGCCTCGGGCGGCAGTGTGTAGCCCTTCTCGATGCCACGCAGACCGGCGGCCAGCAGCACCGCGAAGGTCAGGTAGGGGTTGCAGGCCGAATCTGGGCTGCGGATCTCGACGCGGCGCGAGGAGGACTTGTTCGGGGTGTACATCGGCACCCGCACCAGCGCGGAGCGGTTGGACCGGCCCCACGAGGCCGCGGTCGGCGCTTCGCCGCCGTGGATGAGCCGCTTGTAGGAGTTCACCCACTGGTTGGAGATCGCGCTGATCTCCGGCGCGTGCTCCAGGATGCCCGCGATGAACGCGCGCGCCGTCTCCGAGAGGTTGATCGGATCGTCCGGATCGTGGAAGGCGTTGGCCTCGCCCTCGAACAGGCTCATGTGGGTGTGCATGGCCGAGCCAGGGTACTGGGCGAACGGCTTGGGCATGAACGTCGCGCGCACACCCTCGTCGATGGCCACTTCCTTGATCAGGTAGCGGAAGGTCATCACGTTGTCGGCCATCGACAGCGCGTCGGCGTAGCGCAGGTCGATCTCCTGCTGACCGGGCGCGCCCTCGTGGTGACTGAACTCCACCGAGATGCCCATCGACTCCAGCGCGTCGATCGCGTGCCGACGGAAATTGGGGGCGGAGTCGTGCACGGCCTGGTCGAAGAAACCGCCGCTGTCGGCGGGACGGGGGTCCGAGCCGTCCCGCGGGCCGTTTTCGAGCAGGAAGAACTCGATCTCTGGGTGCACATAGCAGCTGAAGCCGACGTCGGCGGCCTTGTTCAGCTGGCGGCGCAGCACGTGGCGCGGATCCGCCCAGGACGGCGAACCGTCGGGCATGGTGATGTCGCAGAACATGCGCGCGGAGTGCTGGTGGCCCTTACTGGTGGACCACGGCAGCACTTGGAAGGTCGACGGATCCGGCCGCGCGACCATGTCCGCCTCCGACACGCGGGCGAAGCCCTCGATGGCCGAGCCGTCGAAGCCGATGCCCTCCTCGAAGGCGCCCTCTAGTTCGGCGGGGGCGATGGCAACGGACTTCAAATAGCCCAAAACATCGGTGAACCAGAGACGCACGAAGCGGATATCCCGTTCTTCGAGCGTCCGCAGCACGAATTCCTTCTGGCGATCCATGTCGCCGAGCGTAAGCACCCGGCGTTAAATCCGTGTTACGTACACGCTTAGGGATTGCAATCCCGTCATTCGGAATGAATCGCACACCCGGCAAGATCGCATCGTGAGGGCGCGTCAGCAGGTCAATCCGGCCTCCGGAACCTGCAGATCGGTGAGGTAGGAGATCACCGTGTCGTCCAGGCACTGGTCGCCCGCAACCAATGCCGCGGTGTGTCGGGTGCCCCGGAAGGTGATCAGCGCGGCACCGAGCTGGTTGGCCAGATCGACACCGGACTGATAGGGCGTCGCGGGATCCTCGGTGGTCGACACCACCACCGTCTTCGGCAGCCCGGGCGCGGAAATCTTGTGCGGCTCGCTGGTATTGGGCACCGGCCAGGTCGCGCACAACTCCAGCGGGGCGGCGCCGGTGCCGCGGCCGTCGTCCAGGAACGGGGCCGCCTTGCGGTACTCGGCATCCTGGCGGCCCGTCACCGCCCGATCATCGATGCTCGGATCATCGACGCAGCGGATCGCGTTGAACGCCTCCTGGGTGTTGTCATAGCTGCCGTCGTCGCGGCGACCGTCGTAGAGATCGGCGAGCTTCAGCAGCGTGTCACCGCGCCCGTCGCGCAATTCGGACAGGCCGAGGGTGAGCACCCGCCAGAAATCGTCGGAGTAGAGCGCCTGCTGTACGCCGGTGACGGCGTCGCCGTAGCTGAGCCCGCGCGGATCGGTGGTCGAGGCGGGCTTGGTTTCCAGCGGATTCACCAGCGCGCGGAAGTTGGCGACGGCCCGGGCCGGATCGGTGCCCAGCGGGCAGTCCGCCTGCTTGGCGCAGTCGGTGGCGTAGGCGTCGAAGGCCTTCTGGAACCCGGCCGCCTGCCGCAGCGACTCCTGCACCGGGTCCTGTGAGGAGTCCACCGCACCGTCGAGCACCAGCGCGCGCACGTTGTCCGGGAACTTCTCGGCATAGGCCGAGCCGAGTTTGGTGCCGTAGGAGTAGCCGAGGTAGCTGAGCTTCGGGTCACCGAGTACGGCGCGGATCACGTCCATGTCCTGGACCACCTCGCGGGTGCCGACATGGGCCAGGAACTCGGTGCCCGTGCGCTGCACGCAGTGGTCGACGAACTGATGGTTCTCGTCCTCGGCGGCGGTGATGCCCTCCGGGGTGTTGTCGCTCGGCGGCTCGGCTCGTTCGGCGTCGTTCTGCTGCGGAGTCAAGCAGGCGATGGTCGGGGTCGAGGAGCCGACGCCGCGCGGATCGAAGCCGACCCGGTCGAAACGCTCGGCCAACGCGGTCTTGCCCGCGATGGCCGACATCGACAGACCGGACACCCCAGGCCCGCCCGGGTTCAGCAGCAGCGAACCGATCCGCTTGCCGCTGGCCGGGATTCGGGCCAGCGCGATCTGCGCAGTCGCGCCGTCGGGCTTGGTGTAGTCGACGGGCACGGAGATGCGCGTGCACTCGGTTTTGGGCGCGAGGGGATCGTCCGCGGAGCCGAAACCGTCGCAGGAACCCCAGTTCGCCGTCTGACTGTAGAACTTCTCCAAGCCCGCGGGCGGTGCGGGTAGCGGTTGGCCCGGCTCGTTCTTGGACACCGTGCACCCGGCCACCACCATCGCCAGCGCCACCCCCACCAGCAACCCACGACCACTCCGCACCAATGACATGTCGACGATCCTGGCATGGCGCCCCCGCCTCCCCGAAACTTTTGCCGGTCGTAAGTGCCTCGAACCTTGGCCACCGGACCGACAGTCGGGGGCGCGATAAGTCCTGGGCGTACCCGACGAGTTACCGATGTTCGTGCGAAATCAGGCGTCGCGATGGCATTGCGATGTGACCAATTGCACCGCACATGGCCTTAAGCAGGCCGTGCAGGAGGTGCACACTGGATTCGTCATACAAACCCGGGGACCCGAACGGGCCTCGAGGCGACAACCATGAAAGGGACGATGATGTCCGTATCCGATTCGGAAACCCCTGCCTACGGTGCTGCCCCTGCCCCAAAGGCGGCCAAGCGCAAGACGCGGGTGCATCATCTGCAGCAGATGAAGTCCGACGGTGAGCGTTGGTCCATGCTGACCGCCTACGACTACTCCTCCGCCCGGCTGTTCGAAGAGGCCGGGATTCCGGTGCTGCTGGTCGGCGACTCCGCGGCGAATGTCGTCTACGGCTACGACACCACCGTGCCGATCACCATCGACGAACTCATCCCGCTGGTGCGCGGTGTGGTCCGCGGCGCACCGCACGCGCTGGTGGTGGCCGATCTGCCGTTCGGCACCTACGAGTCCTCGCCGCAGCAGGCGCTGGCGACCGCGACCCGGTTCATGAAGGAGGGCGGGGCGCACGCGGTGAAACTGGAGGGCGGTGAGCGGGTCGCCGAGCAGATCGCGCTGATCACCTCGGCCGGTATCCCGGTGATGGCGCATATCGGCTTCACCCCGCAGAGCGTCAACACCCTCGGCGGTTTCCGGGTGCAGGGGCGCGGCGACGGCGCCGAACAGCTCGTCGCCGACGCCATCGCGGTCCAGGAGGCCGGCGCGTTCTCCGTGGTGATGGAGATGGTGCCCGCCGAACTGGCCGGACAGGTGACCCGCAAGCTCACCATTCCGACGGTCGGCATCGGTGCGGGCCATGAATGCGACGCCCAGGTGCTGGTCTGGCAGGACATGGCGGGCTACACCTCGGGCAAGACCGCCAAGTTCGTCAAGCGGTTCGGCAATGTCGGCGATGAACTGCGTTCCGCCGCGGTCGCTTACGCCGACGAGGTACGGCGCGGGACCTTCCCCGGCCCCGAACACAGCTTCTGAGTTCACAATGACCGGTCGAGCGGTGCACGCGCCCGCGGCACTGCTCGGCCAGCCGCTCGCGCCCATACTCGACTGGGCCGCCGGCGTTCTCACCGACCGCGGGATCACGATCACCGGGGCGCCCGCGGAAACCCGCCGCCGCGCATGGTCATTGATCGCGCGCATCCCGACCGACGCGGGTCCGATGTGGCTGAAGGCCAACTCGCGCGCCTGCGCCCATGAGGGTCCGCTGCTGCTGGCGCTGGCCCGGCTTCGGCCCGGCAGCGTCCTGGAACCACTTGCGGTGCAGGCGGATCACGGCTGGCTGCTCAGCCCGGACGGCGGACCCACCGCCCGCGACACCGAGGCGGCGTGGACCGATCTGGTCCGCCGCTATGCCGACCTACAGCTGGCGATGACCGACCACATCGATGAGCTGCGCGCCACCGGCACGCCGTATCTGCCACCGCCCCAACTGATCACCGTCTACCGCCACTTCGAGCCGCGCGTGCCCGGCCTCGGCGGCGCGATCACCGAGGCCGCCACCGCGCTCGCCGAATTCGGCAGGCTGAGCATCGAACACAACGATCTGCAGCCCGGCAATGTCTTCACCGATTCGGATGTGGGCACCGGCCTGCTGTTCGACTGGGGCGATGCGGTGCTCACCCACCCGTTGCTGTCCTGGCGGGTGCTGCGTGGACCGCACCGCACCGAATACCTCGACCGATGGCGGCGATCCGGGACCGTCACCGAGGCCGAGATCGCACTCGCCGACCGGCTCGCCCCGCTGGTCGCCCTGCACCCATGGCGCACCATCGATGCCACACCACCGCGCTTCGCCCGGTTTCTGCGAGGTCTACTGGACGATCTGCGCTCGGGCTTGCACGACCACGGTTGATCCGCGATCTCCAGCAAACTCGCGCGGGCCACCCGCGGCAAACAATGGCAGACTCGAAACCGACAATGTCGACACGAGCAGAGGTACCGATGCCGCAACCCCGTTGGATTTCACGCAGCACGCTGGTGGTGGCGGGCGTTTTCGCCGCCGCGGCACTGACCGCCTGCGGGAGCGACTCGAACCCGGCACCCACCGGCAGCTCGAGCACGACCACCGGATCGGCGACCGCCACCACCGCGCCCGGCAAGACCACCGGCGCCGCACCGACCAGCCTGGAGATCTCCGACGCCTCGGCAACGCAGCTCTGCGACATGATCCGCCCCGAACTGTCGAACTGGCGGGTGCAGGGCCCGACATTGGGCCGGATCGGACTCAACGCGCTGGTGCACGAGTGGGCACTGCGCAACGGCGGCATCAACGGCCATGTGCTGGCCGATAAGGCGATAATCGACCGGATCACCATCAAGAGCTGCGCCGATGTGCACCAGCAGGCGATCGAGGCACTGGAATTGAAGGATCTCGCTTCGGGACTCGCCTTCTGATGCGCACCCTCTACCCCCCGATCCGGCCGTACGACACGGGCATGCTCGACGTCGGCGCAGGCCAATCCGTGTACTGGGAAGTCAGCGGCAACCCGGACGGCAAACCCGCGGTATTCCTGCACGGCGGCCCCGGCGGCGGCACCGCGCCGTTCCACCGCCAGTTCTTCGACCCGGCGGTCTACCGGATCGTGCTCTTCGATCAACGCGGCTGCGGGCAGTCCACGCCGCATATCGCCGACGGCGCGAGCCTCGAGACCAACACCACTCAGCATCTGATCTCCGATATGGAGGCGCTGCGCGAGCACCTCGGCATCGAGCGCTGGCAGGTGTTCGGCGGCTCGTGGGGTTCGACACTCGCGCTGGCCTACACGCAGCGACATCCGGACCGGGTCACCGAACTGGTGTTGCGCGGCATCTTCCTGTTACGGCGCAAGGAAATCGACTGGTACTACAACGGCGCCGCCGGATACGTCTATCCGGACCAGTGGGAGAAGTTCCTGGCCCCGGTGCCCGAAGCCGAACGCGATAGCGATCTGGTGCGGGTGTATCACCGGCTGCTGCACTCCCCCGACGAGCAGGTCGCGCGCGACGCCGCGGTCGCCTGGTCCACCTGGGAGGGCGCGACGAGTTCGCTACTGCCGCAACCGGATCGGGTCGAGGAGACCGCCGAGCCGCGCTTCGCGCTCGCCTTCGCCCGGATCGAGAACCACTACTTCGTCAACGCCGGCTTCCTCGACGAGGGGCAGCTGCTGCGCGATATCGGTACCATTGCCCACATCCCGGCCGTTATCGTGCAGGGTCGCCACGACATTGTCTGCCCGGCGACCAGTGCCTGGGAATTGCACCGTGCCTGGCCCGGTTCGGTACTGCACATCGTCGACGACGCCGGACATGCCGCGAACGAACCCGGCATCACCCACCATCTCGTCGAGGCAACCGACGGATTCGCGAAAGTGAGCTGATCATGGTCACGGCCGGAAACGCCATCGTCGGGGCATTGCGCGACGACGTCGACCGGCTGCTGGCCGCCGAACCCGACGTCCGCGCCGACGCCTGGGATTCGGTGCACCAGATGCGGGTCGCGACGCGCAGGCTGCGCAGTGTGCTGCGCTCCTACCGCACGCTCTTCGAACCATCGCCGATCGCCGAAATGCAGCAAGAGCTGAAATGGCTGGCGGATCTGCTCGGCGTCGCCCGGGACGCCGAAGTGCGCGCGGAGCGGTTCGCGGCGCTGCTCGCCGCACACGCGCCGCAGGATGAATTCGCCCGGCTCGCAACGGAATCCGCGGCCGCCGGCACCTCGAAGACCGCCGGAAACGGTTACGTGCCCGGCACCACCGAGTACGTGCGCACCGAGCTGGTCGGCGCGGAACGCGACCGGTACGCGCGGGCGCACGCAAACATTCTCGACGCCCTCGACAAGCACCGCTATCACACCCTGCGCCACCGTCTTTCGGCCTGGCGCACCGAACCACCCCTGGATGCCGCCAAGTCGAACCAGCCCGCTGCCGAAGTCTTCGAACGCATCCTGCGCAAGGACCGCAAGCGACTGCGGCGACTCGTCTACGCCGAACCCGCCGTCTCCCCCGAAGAACGCGTCGAACTGCTGCACGATATCCGCAAGGGCGCCAAACGACTTCGCTATTCCTGCGAGGGCGCGATCGACGTACTCGGCAGTCCCGCAAAAGATCTCGGCAACGAGGCCAAACGCCTGCAAACCGTCCTCGGCGACCACCGCGACGCGGTCGAATCCCGTGAAGCGATCCTGGCGCGCGCCGACGAAACCCACGCCACCGGAGTCAACGCCACCATCTATGCCCTGCTGGCCGATGCCGAGGAAATCGCCGCGGGCGAAGCGCTGGCCAAATACCCCGCCGCGGCAGCCTTTGTTTCTGCGTGAGTCACAACGCGGTTCGGTACGGGTTCAGAGGTTCGCTGACGCGGCGTGACCGCCGTCGGCTCAGATCGGATAGCCGAAGCTGATCTTGCGGATTGCTGGGTCGGCGGCGATCAAGCGGACCTGGACCTTTGCTCCTTCCGGGGGTGCGCCGGCGCAGGGACCGACAACGGGTGGGGCGGCGACGAAGACCTCGGCGGGGCGGCTGCCGTTGGCTTCGCGGACTACTACGGCGTCGAAGACGGTGCCGCTGCGCTCGGCGAGCAGTGTGGCTTCGGTCAGATCGATGCAGGCGCGTTCCACCTTGCCCGCGATGCTGTCGCTGCGCTTCATCGATTCGGCGGTGGGCGTCAGTCCGCCGCGGACCCATTGCGGCACTTCGGTTCCCGCGCAGCGGGCCAGGCAGATCTCGGTGGCGAACCGGTCGGCGAGCCGTCGCAGCGGTGCGGTGACATGCGCGTAGGGCGCGCCGATCGCACTGTGCCGCAGGTTGTTCGGGGAAGGTGCGCCGTTCGTCGAGCGCGCGCGACCGTTCGGCTTGGCGGATTGCGAACCATCCTCCGGCGGCTCGCCGTCCAGCACGGTGTAGGCGGCGCCGCGCAGCAGTCCGGTGGCTTCCGACATCAGCACCATCGTCTTGGGCGCATTCGGGTCCAACCCCGCGAGCATCCGTCCGACAGACTGATCAGCGGACCAGTCGACCCCGAGCGCCGCGGCCGTCCTGCGCATCGAATCGATCGCCGATTCGCTGGGCGGCGGCATGGTCCGCAGCAGCGCGATGCGTTCACCCGCAGCGGGTGCACCGTCGGTGCCGTTCAACATGATTCGGGCCGCGCACATGCCGGTCAGCAGCGATATCTGCTCGTTCCAGTCGTCGGCGGCGGTGCGCGGTTCCACCACCAGCCGCCAGTGTCCGTCGACGTTGTCGTCGCGAATCACGCTCTGGGCGGGCAGGCGCAGCCCGATCGCGCCGCGCGCCAGCCCGGCCTCGATGCGCCGCGTGCCGAATTCCGGCAGGGCCGCGATCGAGGGATGCAGGCGGTTCGCGTCGGCGTCGGCCTGGACGCTCGTGTAGTCGAGCCGGGCCCTGGAGCGCACAGTGGCCCGAACAACCGAGAACCGCCGCGGTTCGGCGTTCTCATCGCATTCGATGGTCCACAGCGCGGCGGGCCTGGTCTGCTCGGGCAGCAGGCTCGCGGAGTTCTCCGACAGGATCGGCGGATGCAGCGGCACGGCGCCATCGGGGAGGTAGAAGGTCTGACCGCGCACGCCCGCTTCCTCGGCCAATGGGCCGAGGGGGTCGACTACGGCGCCGACATCGGCGATCGCGTAATGCACAGTGAAGCCGGAAGAGGTGCGCTCGATATGCACCGCCTGGTCCAGGTCCATGGCACCGGGCGGGTCGATGGTCACGAAGGGAATATCGGTGTGATCACCGCGAATGCCCGCGAACGCGTCGATCGCGTCGCGGGCCGCCGCGGTGGCCTCGGCGGGATACGCCGAGGTCAACCCGAATTCGGATCGAATGGCACCGAAATCGACCGGTGCCGAGATGATCCGCTGGTGGAGTTCCACGCTGCCGCAGTCGGGCTCTACTGCAGTGCCAGCATGGTGCCGTTCAATTCATTGAGCGGGCCGTACACGGTAAAGGTCACCCGGCCACCCGGGACGTTGGAGGATACGTCCGCCGCGGCGTCCAGCGCCTCGCCGAACGACGCCGCCGACGGATGCGGCAGACCAGCGATGGTCTGCCCGAAATGGTTCTGGGCCACCCAAGCGGTGTCGGCCGGGCTGAGATCGACCTTGACCCCACCCGCCAGCGGGGTGACCGCGACCGCCGAAGCGGAGCCGGCACCCAGCACGGCGAAAACCGATGCGGCCCCGGCGATCAGCGCACCGGCGACCAGTGAACGAACAATCCGCATAAAGTTGAGACCTGCTTCCGTGATCGGAGAATGTGAGGTTCGTGGTATCCCGGCAACGGGGCTTACCAACGGCGCCTACTCTATGACGTCGCTCACGTTCTAGGCCAGTACCGTCCGAATCGCCATGCCGGACACGCCGACGCGGCGGTACCACACCCCGGCTGCTAGGGTTGCCCGGCGTAGCGGGGTCGAACTTTCCCGCACATTCCGCAAGTGTCCCGTACGTCGACAATTGGGAGTTACGCAACTCATGTCAACGCTTCTTTTCGATTACCTCGCGCCACTGCTCGGCCCCGAGCAGGCGTTGTATTGGGCGCAGGTCTTCATGATCAACCCGACCTGACCTCACCGATACCGATGCGGTCTTCGTTGCCTTCCGTTAACCACACGGGAGGCGACGTTTTCCAAGTGCCGCTAGCATCCCGCTGCGTGACCAGAACTACCACCGCAATCGCGGCCAGCTCCGCCGTCTTGGCCCTGCTCCTCGCGGGTTGCGGCGATGATAAATCCGCCCCCGCCGCTTCCTCCTCCGCTGCCGCAACCACTTCGGCGGCCAAAGCGGCAGGCGGCGAAACTCTAGACAATGTCAAGGCGGGGACATTCGTGGTGAGCTACCGCAGCGCCTTCCCCAAGCTCGCCGAGGGCAAGGACGACACCAAGATTCGCGACATCCTGGTCGACACCTGCAAGGACATCAAGGACGGCAAGGGCGAGGACGAGGTCGTCCAGAACGTCATCAAGCGGACCAAGACCGGCGCCACCGAGGCCTCCAAGGAAGAGGCCCAGGCGATCTACCAGATGGCGAAGATGCTCTGCTGATCAGCTTCAGTGCCGAGCAATCAATCCTTCTGCCACGGCAAATAATTGGGCAGGTACTTCAATACGTACCCGACGGTGATCATCACGATGATCGAGATAACGGGAATCAGAATGGACATCGGCCCGGTTTCCTAACGTTGTGCTAACCGATGCGGCCGTACGGCCCGCCGTACCCGTATCGGTATACGCCCGATGTGTTACGAGCGCATTCCATCTTGGTCTGCCGCTGGCGTGTTGCCCTGATCGAGCGCAGGGGGCGGCTCGGGCAGATTGATTTCCGTGGTCTTTTCGGTTGGGGTCAGCGTCGTCCGCACCGCAGGCTCGGCAGCGTTCCGCTCCGGCGGGGTAGCACGCTCCAGGAACCGCAGCAGCTCCACCGGGAACGGCAGCACCAATGTCGAATTCTTTTCCGCCGCAACCTGAACCACGGTTTCCAGCAGCCGCAATTGCAGCGCCGCCGGTGACTCCGACATCTGCGCGCCCGCCTGTGCCAACATCTTCGACGCCTGCAACTCGCCCTCGGCGGAAATGACCCGGGCCCGCCGCTCCCGCTCCGCCTCGGCCTGGCGCGACATCGAGCGCTTCAGCGCATCCGGGATCGAAACATCCTTGATCTCCACCCGGTCGATGTGGATGCCCCAGCTGAGCGCCGGACTGTCGATCATGATTTCCAGCCCCTTGTTCAGCTCCTCACGGTTGGCCAGCAGGCTGTCCAGATCGCTCTTGCCGATGATCGAGCGCAGGGACGTCTGCGCCACCTGCCCGACCGCGAACAGATAGTTCTGCACCTCCACCACGGCGCACACCGGGTCGATCACCCGGAAATAGACCACCGCGTCCACGCGCACGGTCACGTTGTCGCGGGTGATGCCGTCCTGCGCGGGCACCGGCATGGTGACGATCTGGGTGGAGATCTTGCGCATCCGGTCGACGAACGGAATCAGCAGGCGCAGACCGGGATCTCGGGTCCCTACCACGCGGCCGAACCGGAACACCAGCCCCCGCTCGTACTGTGCGACCACGCGCGCGCTCAGCGCGGTGAGCACCCCGCCGGTGATCGCGCCCACCCCGATGATCGCCCCGATAATGCTGAGAATATCCATGGCCACGCCCCATACGAAGTGCCTGACCGCACCGATGCGGCCCTCTTCCATCATGGCACCGGATTACCGAGCGGGCACTGAATCAAGGGGCGGACGAGTTGGCCTGTAAGCCGGATCCTGTCCCCGGTTCGCACCGGGTGACGACCATCCATCTGGGCACACCGTCGCCGGGTGCCTCGAGCGGTCCACCCGCAGGCTCGGGCGAGCAGCCCTCGAACACCTGCGCAGCCGCACCGCGAACGGTGCGACCTTCGACCTTGCTCCGGGCGGGGTTTACCTAGCCGCCCCGGTCACCCGGGGCGCTGGTGCGCTCTTACCGCACCGTTTCACCCTCACCGACGCTCGCGCGTCGGCGGTCTGTTCTCTGTGGCACTGTCCCGCGGGTCACCCCGGGTTGCCGTTAGCAACCGCCCTGCTCTGTGGAGTCCGGACTTTCCTCGGCGACAGGCGGCGGCACTCGCATGCCCGTTCCTGTCACCGCGGCCGCCCGGCCAACTCGTCCGCGACGTTCAGCCTACTTTGATCAAGGGGTACCTTCTTCACCGGGAGTGGATGCCCGGTCCTTCAGGTGGGGAGGAATGCGTCGGTGCTCATTGTGTCCCTCTCGACTTTCGCGGTTTATGGCGAGCAGGTGTTCGATGTGCGTCGCGCACTCAGCGGCGATACCGTGCGTTGCCGCGAACGCCCGTGGCAATTGGCGGAGGTTGATTTCTGCAACGATTCTCGGGTTGTCGTGGTCGGTTGCGATTTCGGCGGGCGCTTCGTCCTGGGTGGACACCCGGTGGTGCGCGTCACTTCGGTGTCCGGAAGCCGCCGATCTTCTGCTCGAGCAGTTCGGCCAGCCGCAGCGGGGTGCGGTCCTCGAACATCGGACCGATGAGCTGCACTCCCACCGGCAGCCCCTCGGGGGACCGGCCCGCAGGGATGGCGGTGGCGGGCAGACCGGGCATGGTCGCCACACCGGCCCAGACGAGCTGGTCGAAGTACGGGTACTCGATGCCGTCGATGTCGATGTGCCGGTTCTCCAGACCTCCGTTGTGGTCGTGCGGGAAGGCGGGAGTTGGCGTGATGGGGCACACCACGGCATCGAACTCGGCGAAGAGCTGCCGCCAGCCGTGGCGGTGGAGTTCGCGACGGTTGTTCGCCTCGACCCAGTCGCGGTGGCTGAGCACCATGCCGCGCAGCCGCGCCGCATCGAGACTCCGGTCGTCCGCGCTCAGGGCGGCGGCGTGGGTCCGCAGCTGTTCGTACACGTCGAGGGAAATACCTGCGGCGGCGTTCGACAGCATCAGCAGCATGTAGAGCGTCGCCGCTTCGGTCGGATCGGGCAGCAGCGGACTGCGCCGTTCGACGCGGGCGCCCGCGTCGACGAGCGCCTCGGCGACCCGGGTCACGCCCGCCCGCACCGCCGATCCGGTCGGAATGAGCGGATGGTCCTCGATGATCAGGACACGGAAGTCCGACAGCCGCTCGTGACGCGCGGGCGGCAGTGCGACGTCGTAGGCGACGCCGTGGGTCAGCGGGTCCGGTCCGGCCATCACGTCGAGCAGCAGCGCGAGGTCGCGGGCGGTGCGCGCCATCGGACCGACAACGGCGAGGTCGAGATCGACCGGCAAGGCCGGCGCTGGCGGCGCGACCATACCGCGGGCCGCCGCCAGCCCGAGTGTCGGCTTGTGCGCGTAGACACCGCAGAAATGCGCGGGGGTGCGCAGCGAACCGGCGAGGTCGGAGCCGATGGACAGCGCGCCGAATCCGGCCGCCAGGGCCGCCGCCGAACCGCCGGAGGACCCACCCGACGTGCGGCCGTGATCCCACGGATTGTTGGTGGTGCCGTAGATCTCGTTGAAGCTCTGGATATCTCGCAGCATCAACGGCACATTGGTCTTACCGAGCAGCACCGCGCCGGCCGCCTTCAACCGCGACACCTGTACCGCGTCCTCGGTCGGTACGTAGTTCGCGTGCTGCGGCATGCCCCAGGTCGTGGGTAGCCCGGCGATGTTGTAGGACTCCTTGACCGTCACCGGAATACCGAGCAGCGGCCGGTCCTCGCCGCGGGCGCGCGCCTGGTCGGCACGATGTGCGGCGGCCCGCGCACGGTCGAAGTCCGGCACACAGATCGCGTTGATCGCCTTGTCGTCGCGCTCGATGCGGGCGATCGCCTCGTCGGTGAGTTCTACCGAGGTCACTTCACCGGCCCGCAAGGCAGCTGAAAGCTCTTCGGCCGAAAGAAAATTCCACTCCATGAATCCGACGTTATTGGCCTGCCGCAGAGGACATAAAGTGCCGCTTCGCACAACGGGAAGGTCGAACGGGCCACCATCACCGGCAATGTCACGCACTCGATCCGTCATCAGAGGTGGCCCACCCCAGGTCATGGTGTTGGCAGTGGGCTAGTGCCATTGACACAGGCCATGAGATGCCGTTTCGCACAACGGGATAGATATCTCAGTACTCGTCATGTTCCTCTCGGGCTGAAAGACTCAACAGGGCTGGTTTCGACCCTGCTGGTGTTGATTGCAGACGACCTGAGCGCTCGCCGAGCGATCAGGCAGCATGAGCCAGGAATCCCCGCCCTTCCGGGCGGGGCGGAATCAATGGCCTGACCTGGCGACCGGTCGGAGCGCAACAGCTCGGACCGAAACAGTACGGTGAGGTGCTATGGAACGTGTCGAGGTCAGTTTTCCCTCGGGTAGCGAGCACTGCGCTGCCTGGCTGTATCCCCCCGACGGCGTCCCCAAGCCCCGCCCACTCGTGGTGATGGGGCACGGTTTGGGGGCCAACCGTGAGATGGGTTTGGACCGGTACGCTCGGCGATTCGCCGCCGCGGGCATGGGTGTGCTGGTATTCGACTACCGGCACTTCGGCGCCAGCCAGGGCTCACCGCGCCAGCTACTACATATCGCCCGGCAGCGCGAGGACTGGCGCTCGGCCATCGCGTACGGGCGCACCCTGCGTGGCTTCGATGCGACTCGAATCGCCCTGTGGGGCACCTCTTTCGGCGGCGGCCACGTACTGGCGGTCGCACCCGACGACGATTACATCGCGGCGGTAGTCGCCCAGGTTCCGTTCACCAGCGGCTGGGCCTCGGCCATGGCCAAGGGCCCGACCAGCCTGACCAAGGTGGCCACCATCGCCGCCACCGATCTGCTCATCGGCTCGATCCGGCGCAAGCCCATTCGTATCCGGCTGGCCGGTCGCAAGCGCGCGGCGGCGCTGATGAGCGCGCCGGATGTGCCGGAAGGCTTCGGCAGGCTCGTCGAGGAGAGCGAGACCTACGAACCGAAAGTCGCTGCCCGTGTGGCGTTCTCGACATTGTTCGATTCCCCGGGCCGCCGGGCCAAAGCGCTGAAGATGCCGGTGTTCTACGCGATCGCCGATAACGACTCGATCGCACCGCCCAAACCGACGCTGCGCGCGGCCCAACGCACTAAGCACGCGGTCGTAAAGCGGTATCCGGTAGGACATTTCGACCTCTACTTCGACGACGTCTTCGAACAGACCGTGTACGACCAGACCGAGTTCCTGGTATCGGTGCTGCGCCCCTGACATCGCCCTCGCGGTGATGCGAACGGTATTCTGGGCACACCCCGTCGGTCGATCACGACCGGCCACGTCGATGGCCCGGATGCGCCGCGAAGCATCACCGCGATGAGAATCGTTGCCTCCCTGCTGCGCACCTGTGACGCGGTCGGCGCCTGTATGGCGGTACCGCGGCGACCGTGGGTGCCCGACGCGTTGAACCACGGGAATACCCTGCGGCACCTCAACGTCGCGGTCGCGGGGTCGCTGGTGCTCTACAAACTCGCGGGCCTGTGCTGACCTGCGCTCTTCCAGGGCACGGCACGGGTCGGGGTGTCGCGGTAGATTGCGGTAGGCGAATTGCGTCGGCGGCCGATTCGGGGAGCGTGCGATGACCGATCCACTGGCACTGGAGATTCGGCGGCAGCAGGTGTTTCATCGGCTGCGCGAACTTCGCCGCGAACTCGCGGAATTGGACTCCGGATACGGCTCGTTGCAGGCCTCGGGCATGTTGGTCGATACCGAGGGCATCGGAGCGCTCACCACCGCGGCCTACTGCATCGCGGGTGCGCGAGAAGTGTTCGAGGAAGCACTGATCGAGCTCGACGCCGCGGCCGACGCCCTGGATCGGGCGGGGGTATATACCACCAGGTTGCGCCCGGTCGTGCTCAACTGATCGGCGCTGTCGGTGCCTGCCGCTATCGTCGCCGACCATGAACCTCGCGACCGCGGCAGTCGCCGATATCGTCGACCGGATCGACCCGATCGATGCGCTCGAACACCAGCACATCGCTGACACGCTGGCCTGGCTCGCCTCGACCGATGATGTATTCCGCCGGGTCAAACCCGACACTCCTGCACGCCATCTGGTCTCCTATGTCGTGCTCGTGGATCCGCGGACCCGCGGCGTTCTCCTCGGCCGCCATCGGCTCGCCGGATTATGGCTGCCGACCGGCGGTCATATCGCACCCGGAGAACATCCGCTGGCCGCCGCCGCACGGGAGGCGACGGAGGAATTGGGCATCGATCCCGAATTCACCGTCGCCGGAACCGAACCGCTGTTCCTCACCGTGACCACCACGGTCGGCATGGACAGCGGACACCAGGATGTCAGCCTCTGGTACGTCATCCGCGGCGACCGCACTCGCGAATACACCCTGGATCCAGGCGAATTCAGCGATGCCCACTGGTGGGACATCGATACCTTCGACCATCCCGACTCCGACCCGCACTTCGCTCGTTTCCTGGCGAAGCTCGAACCCCTGCTCGCCGAACCGATCCGGGACCGATAGTGGCTACCGTGCGGTGTCCGCCGGGCCGACGTATTCGATTCCGGTGACGATATCGGGGAGGATCCTGGTCACTCGATCACCGGCGCCGACTGTGCGGGCGGGCAGAAACTGTTGATAGCGCACGATTTCGTGTTCGTCGCGGACGGTGTCGGCGATGCCGGTGACGATCACACACCAGCCGAGATGGGTGTGGTGGTCGATCGCATCCACCTCGTAGGCCACGACCTGATGGTCGAGCGAACTGGTCGTGGCGGAGTCGGCGTAGAGCACCAGATGGTCCTCGACGATCGCATGGCTGACCGGTCGAATAGCGGGTAATGCGTAGCGCGAGAATGCGACACGCCCGAATCCGATCGTCCCGAGCAAATGCAACGATGTATCGACCGACAGTTCGCGCGATTCCCGCACACCGTCCAACGCCATGTCTCTATTGTCCACCCGTTTGGCATCCGAAGCAGCCCCTAATCGATCGCCACGCGTCCCGCCGGGGCGTTCGGACTCGACGAACGCGGTGTCCGTCGAGTTCTGATCCTGTTGTCTACCAAGCAATTACCCGCCGAAAACAGTCCACAGATTGGCACAGTAGTATCGATTTCGAGAGAGGTCAGTCCATTGCTGTCCTATCGTGCGCGTTAGAGTACACACGTCTCCGGGTCCCGAAGCGTGGCCACCAATACGAATCAACGACTCAGGAGGATGCGATGCCCGACGATGTGCGGTCGAGCCCCCAGAGCGGTACCCGCCTACGGCGCGGCACCCGTGTCGGCCGAACCGCTCGGCGTAAGCCACGACGATCCTTCGTCCCCGCCGAGGGGTGGTCCGAAAATGCGACAGCCTTCGCCGATTCCAGCGACCGGCTGGTGCGCCGCCTCTTCGACGTCGGACTCCGACTACATAAGCTCCGCATGGTCTTCGACCGGCGCGACCCGAGCGACACCGAGTTGCGCGCGACCAGCGACGCCATCGGCGAAATGCTCGACGACCTCGACGGTCTCATCCGCGAAACCGGGCTGACCATGCTCGAACTCGCCCGTGACCAGCACACGATCACACCGGACCAGACGGACACGCAGCACACCGAAGCACACCACGGACGGCCGGTGAGCCGTCGCGGACGGCTGCGCTGAACTCAGGGGTCATTGCGCGACCGGACCTGCCGGTGCAAGATCGCGGAATGCGGGTGCGGCAATTGGGTGGGGAAGAGTGGACGGTCGCGCGGGAGATCCGGCTCGACGCACTGGCGGGATCACCACCGGGAACATTCAGTTCGACCTACGTGATCCGCGCCTGGAGAGCGAAATGGTCTTCGCCTGCGGCCCGAAGTAGCTACCGCCCGGCCTGCCGCACGCCGCGGACCTCGAGCCCGGCGAACACCGCGACCCACACCGCTCCGATCAGTAGGAATACGACGCCGAGGCCGGTCAGGTCGACCAAACCCGAGCACGCCAGCACCACCAGTGCCACCGCCGACACCGCGTTGACGCCGATGACAGCGTTCGCGTGACTCGGCACGAGTTCGGGATACCCGGCGATGAGCAACAGCGCGAGCCCACCGCCGATCATGGCGACACTGAACGGGAGTGACCACGTAGGCGGCAGCCCCAACGGCCCACTCAGGGCCGCCGCCCCGGCCAGCATCACCACGCCGAAGATCCCCGTGCCCCAGCCGTCGAGCCGCAGTACGGTCCGCAGGAAATCCGTGTCCGACGCAGGCCGGGCGCTGACTGTGCTCATCTCGTTCTCCTGTGGTCGATCCGTGGCAGCCGATCGGCTCCCGGGACCGACCATGCCGGGCCTGAGGTGCAGGTCTCAATAACCTCCGAGGTCATGGCTGCGCGCATGCGGCGCTGATTAGCCTGGTCAGGTGGCACCAACTCAGACGCAATCGCGGGTCGGCGCGCTGCTGCGCGACTGGCGACAGCGACGCAGGCTCAGCCAACTCGACCTGGCGCTGTCCGCGGACAGCTCCTCGCGGCACATCTCCTACGTGGAGACCGGACGGGCGATGCCGAGCCGAGCGATGATCCTGCGGCTCTGCGATGCGCTGGAGGTGCCGCTGCGCGAGCGCAACACCCTGCTGTTGGCCGCCGACTACGCACCCGCCTACCGGGAGAGCAGCCTCGACGACGCGCACCTGGCATCGGTCCGATCCGCGCTCGATATCATGCTGACCGCGCACGAACCGTATCCGGCGGTCGTGGTGGACCGGCTCTGGAACGTGGTCACCGGCAATGCGGCGATGGGGCTGTTGATGACCGGTATCCCCGAGCAACTGCTGCTGCCGAAACCGAATGTCTATCGGCTGGTGCTGCACCCCGAGGGCCTCGCGGGACGACTCGCCAACCTGACCCAGGTACGGGAATTGTTCCTGGAGCGACTGTCCCGCCAGGTCAATGCGACCGGCGACGCCGAGTTGCGGGCGCTCTTCGACGAAGTGGCCGCCTACCCGTTGCCGCCGGATCCGGTCGAGGAGCCGGATGACGATGCGGCACAACCGAGTCCGTTCGAGGTACCGTTGCGCGTCCGGACCCCGTTCGGTGAACTGCGCATGTTCAGCACCATGGCCACCTTCGGCGCACCCGCCGACGTGACGCTGTCCGAACTCGCGATCGAATTGTTCTACCCGCTGAACGCATTCACCGCCGAAGCCCTGCGCGGGCTCGCGACGGATCAGATGGGCTGGAACCCGCTGCCGACGCCGCCGGTGGCGTCCACGGCCTGAAGAATCTGATCGATCGGCGCGAAGAACGCCGGTGAGTGAATGGGATTCGCACCGGACAGGCACGGGATATTGAAGCCGACGCCACCGAGTCCGGTCAGCCGCCCCTGATTCATCCCGACCAACCGATCCCCCACGGTGACCGGACCACCGGAATCGCCCGGCTTGGAACAGGACTGGTTGATGGTGCTGCCCTGCAGCGAGCCCCAGACGACACCGCAGTCGAATCCGCTGCTGCGCCCGCTCGTGCACACCGGTTCGCCGGGAGCGGGTGCGGCGCCGAGTCCGGCGATGGTAGCCGGGCCGATACTGCGCACGGGTGTGACCTTCGCCGGATCGAACTGCAGCACCGCGAAATCGACGCCCTTGCCGTCGTCGGAGTACGCGACGGTGCCGATGACAGCCGCATCCAGGAACTGTTCGGCGCCGAATAGCGCACCGGTCGAGGCGCAGTGTCCGGCGGTCAATCCGACCAGTCGCCCGGCGTTGTCATAGCCGATCGCGGTCAGCGAGCATACGGCGTTGTTGTCGAAGACCAGGCCGGAACTACCGCCGACCACCGCGTTTCCCGCCGCCTGCGCGGTACCGGCCACCAGACCCGATGTCGCCACGGCGGCCGAGATCAGCGCCATCCAACCGAACTTCACGGCAAGTACTCTCCTTCTCGAAAAGCGCTGGCCGACATCGGAATCGACTCAGGCGTTGGCCAACCGCACACGATGGAGAGCCGCCCCGACAGTTGCGGCCATCTCGGAACTCTAGTTCAAGATCGCGGACCCGCCCGCCGAAACCCAACCGTATGCGGAATCGTCCGCATAACGGCGGGTCGCGGACTTCAGGCGTCGAGCATCTCGGCGTCCAACTCACGATCCATACTCGGATCGGCCGCCGCCAGCGCCGCGTCCAATTGCATCGCGACCGCACCGACATGCGGTTCGGTCATCATGTGCAGGTGATCGCCGGGCACCGACACCAGCGTGAAGCGCCGGGCCGCATACTGCCGCCACCCGTTGTTCCCGCTGTCGAACATGCTCCCCACGGCCTGGTGCGCGATATCGACACCCGGCGGCAGGCCCTCCTCGGCCCGCAGCAGGGTGATATCGCGGTCATAGGGCTCGAGCCGGTACTCCAGCAGCGCCGTGTAGTTGGCGTAGAACACGTCGTAGAGCCTGCGGATCGCCTGCGGTGAACTGTCGGTGGGCAGGATCCCGGACCGTATCGCCTCGGTGAGCATCGCGTCGAACAACGCCTCGGACCCGTGCACGTCGGGTTCGAAATCGACCAGCGCGGCCTGATTTCCCCGGGCGTACCAGAGCAATTCGAGGAAGAACCAGCGGATGAGCTGCTCCTCGGCGATAAGCTCGCGGGCCTGCTGGCGCAACGCCATCGTGTCCAGCAGCGTCACGCTGGCCACTTCGTGCTCGGGCAACTGCCGCGCCATCTCGAGCGCGACATTGCCGCCGAACGACCAGCCCGCCAGGTGGTACGGCCCCTGCGGGTGCACCCGGCGCACCGCCGCCAGATAGGACTCGGCCATTGCGATGATCGACTTCTCCGGTGTGCTCCCGGGATCGGCGCCCGCGGCCTGTAACCCGTAGACCGCGCGATCCGGATCGAGGTGGCGGGCAAGTGCCAAGTAGCACAGCACATTTCCACCGATCGGATGCACCAGGAACAGCGGCGGCTTATCACCGCCGACGCTGATCGGCACCACGGGGTCATAGGTGCGGTGGGTATCACCGGACCGGATCAGCGCGGCGAGTTCGGCGGCCGTCGGCGCACCGATGAACGAGTCGAGTGGCACCTCGACGCCGAAACGCCGCGACAGCCCCATCACCACGCGCATGGCTCCGATGGAGGTGCCGCCCGCGGCGAAGAAATCGTCGTCCAGACCGATCGAACGCAGGCCGGCATACTCCGCCAGGAGCGCGGCCGCGGACTGCTCGTACTCGTCGGCCGGTTCCCGCTGGGTGGCAACAGATTCCGGTGCGGCCTCGACGATGCAGCGCAGCGCCCGGTCGTCGCGCTTACCGCTCGGCGTGCGGGGCAGTTCGTCGAGGAAGACGAACCGGGACGGCACCATATGCGCCGGCAGCACGCCGCGCAGATCGTGCCGCAGCGCGGCCAGATCGGTCTGTTCGGCGTCCCCGACCAGGAAGGCGATCAACGCACCGTCGATCCCGCCGAAACCCCGTGCCACCACAGCGGCTTCGGTGACGGCCGGATACCGCTCCACCAGCCCGAGGATGCACAGCTCCACCTCGGCGGGCTCCACCCGGAAGCCGCGGATCTTGACCTGACTGTCGCTGCGGCCTAGGCAGACGATATCGCCTGCGGCCAGCCGCACGCCGAGATCACCGGTGCGATAAAGGATTGCACCGCCGTGGGTGGCCACGAACCGCTGGGCGGTCAACGCCGCCCGGCCCTGGTACCCGCTCGCGATGGACCGTCCGCCCAGGTAGATCTCACCGATCACACCGTCGGCCACCGGACGCAGTGCGCCGTCGAGCAGTTCGACGGTATCGCCGTCGACCGCGCGGCCGACGGGCGGCAGCGCCGGATAGTCGTCGGGCGAACCGGTGAGCGTGAAGGTGGTCGCGACGTGGGATTCGGTTGGGCCGTACTGGTTTTCCAGCAGCAGTCCCGGCACCACCTTGCACAGTGCGCGGATCTCGTCGGTGATGCGCAACTGCTCACCGGAGGAGGCGAGCACCTTCAGGTTCACTGGAAACATCCGCCGGGCGACCACGGCCTCGGCGAAGGCCTGCAGCGCGACGTAAGGCAGGAACAGTCGCTCGATGCCCTCGTCGACGACGGTATTCAACAACTCCTCGACATTGGCGCGCAGATCCGCCGAACTCACTCGCAGCGTGGAACCCGCGGCCAGTGTCGTGAAGATCTCCTGGAACGAGACGTCGAAGCTCAGCGGAGCCAGCTGCAATGTGCTGGCCAGGTCGATACCCGATGGGCTGCGGTTCTGCCAGTCGACCAGGGAAGTCAGGCCGCGATGCGGCATGGCGACGCCCTTGGGCTCGCCGGTGGAGCCGGAGGTGAACAGGACATACGCGATCGCGTCGGGCGATACCTGGTCCGGGACAACGCCTTGCGCATGTCCAACGGTCGGGTCGAACAGCGCCGCGGTGTCCAGTACAAGTGCGGCGTTGTCGACGATCTCGGCGTAGTCGGCGTCGGCGATCACGCGGTGCGGACGGGCGCGGTCGATCATCAGATTCAGCCGGGCCCGTGGGTAGCTGACGTCGAGCGGCACACAAGCCGCGCCGATCCGCATGAGCGCCAGCACCAGCAGCACCAACTCCGGGCGACGGCTCATCAGAATGCCGATCCGGTCGCCGGGCCGGATGCCGAAACCGCTGAGCCGCCGCACAAGTCGACCGCAGCGCTCGATCAGTTCGTTGTAGGTCATGCTGGACTCGTCGCCCCGCACGGCGATCGTGTCCGGATTCAGCGCGGCCGCCTCGGCGACCAGCGTGCCGACATCACGGGCGGTCAGCGGACCGGCGCTGCGATCGATCGCCGCATCCGGATCCGCGACGATGCTCGCCAGCATGCGCAGCTGGGTGATCGCGACGGTCTCGCACTGATCCCTGGTCAGGGTGTGATCGCCGTTGACCCGCACCCACATTCGGCCGTCGCGCGGGTCGTTGGCCACCGTCACCAGTAATTGGAAGTTGGTGTCCTCGCGAACGTCGAAGTCGCGCAGTGCGACTCCGTCCGCTCCGACGATCGGTGCGAAAAGGTGGTAGTTGATGAAGTTGAATGCGGTCTCGAAGACGGGACCGCCATCGGCCAGGATCGAGCGCAGCGGATAGCGCCGATGCGGGTAGGCCTCGCGTTCCCGGCGCGCCACCTGGTCGACGGCCGCACGCCAGGTCACGGCGGTATCGTCCAGTCGCATCGGCAGCGTGTTGAGGAACAGGCCCGCAATACTTTCCGCGCCCGCCCGGTCCGGACGGCCGTGGCTGACCACGCCGGTGGTGATATCGGCACGCCCGGTCACCGTGCGCAGCGTCAAGCAGTGCGCCGCCAAATAGACGGCCTTCTCGGGCACCTGGTGCCGGGCCGCGAAGGCGGTGATCCGCTCGGCGAGCCGGCGCGGCACCAGCGCGCGGGCCTGCGGTTCCCGCGCCACCACACCCTCATGGACACCGAGCGCGGTCAGCGCGGTCGGTTCGGCCCCCGCCAGCGTGTCACGCCAGAACGCACGCGCCGAATCGTCGTGCGCCGCCGCGATTTCGGCTTGTGCGTACTCGGCGAGCACGGTGGCCGAATGTGGGGCCGCGGCGAGGCCGGTCTGGAGCAACCCCAGCTTGTTCAGATAGTCCAGCAGCAGCTCGAGCACCGAGGTCGCGACGCTCCACCCATCGAGGATCGCGTGGTGGAAACTGAACACCAGATCAACAGTCCGACCAGCGCTTTCGGCGGACTGCAGGAATACGCACAGGGCGTGCAGCGGGGCGCGGGTGAGGTCGTACGGAGCGTGCCTGCGCTCCTGGATGTAGTCCTCGACCTCTTGATCGGCCAGCACCTGGTCGATATCGGTGAGATCGACGATCTCGACCTCGTAGTCGACCGCGGTGTGCACGACTTGGAGCGGAACCGAGTACTTGCTCAGCTCGAACGACGAACGCAGCGCGGGCTGACGGCGCACCAGTCGGTCGAACGCCGCACGGAACTGCGCGGCATCCCACGGCATGTCGAGTCGGTAGCGGAATACGTCCTTGTAGGTCACCGAATCGGCGCGCTCGATGCTGTGGAAGAGCATGCCGAGCTGCAGCGCGTTGGCCGGGAAGGCGTCCTCGGCCTGATGTAGTGCCGCGCGGTCGATCAGCGGCACCGTCTCCAGTGTCGTGGCGATCCGAATCCGCTCGCCGTCCGGGCCATCCGAGACGATCCGGGCGAGTTCGGCGATCGTCGGATGCTCGTAGAAGGCATCCACATCGAAGAACATCCCGGCCCGCTCGGCGGCGGTGCGCACAGAAAGCGCGAGTATGGAATCGCCGCCGTGGGTAAAGAAGTTGTCGTGTACACCGATGGAGTCGATGCCGAGCACGGTCCGCCAGACCTGTGCCAGCTCGGCCTCGACCGGTGTTCGTGGTTCGACCGCCGCCGCGACCGCATGGTCGGCGGCCGCCGCCTGCCTGGTCAACGCCTTGCGATCGGCCTTGCCGTTGCGGGTCGACGGGATCCGATCCACGCGCAGCAGCCGGGTCGGAATCATGTAGCGGGGCAGGCGGGTCGCGATCTGTTCGGCGATCTCGTCGCCGGTCACCGCGTCGCCGACGAAGTACCCGACCAGATGCGCACCGTGTGTCTGCGACTGCTCGTCGAGCACGGCCGCGCCGCGCACACCGTGGCAACCCAGAATCGCGTTCTCCACCTCGCCGAGGGTGATCCGGTTGCCGCGGATCTTCACCTGGTCGTCGAAGCGGCCCAGGTACTCCAAGGTGCCGTCGGCCAGCCAGCGCGCCAGATCGCCGGTGCGGTAGCGGCGGCGGCCCGGCACGGTCAGATCGTCGACGAAGGCGGCGGCGGTCAGCTCGGGGCGACCGCGGTAACCCCGGGCGACGCCGACACCGGCGATATTGAGTTCACCGGGCACGCCGATGGGCATTCTGCGTCCGGATTCGTCGAGCACCAGCAGGTCGATATTGTCGATCGGTCGGCCGATCGGCACTACATCGAGCGAATCGTGCTGGTTGTTTCGAGTGACCTGCAAGCAGTCGCTAGCGGCGGGGCAATCGAAATACGACACGTCGACGGTGGCCTCGGTGGGGCCGTACAGGTTCACCAGCCGCGGCGGCTGCTGTTGCACCGCCGCGAAGGCCGCGTGGAAGCGGCGCACCAGCGCGGGCGGCAGCGCCTCACCACTGCAGAACACCCGGCGCAGGCCCGCGATGCGCGGCACGATCGTGCGATCGGCGGTCAGCTCGTCCACGAAGGCGGCCAGCATGGACGGCACGAAATGCACGACGGTCACCGAATTCGCCTCGATGGCCTCGGCGATGCGGCGCGGATCCCGTTCGCCGCCGACCTCCAGCAACGCCACCTCGGCTCCGGTGATGGCCCACCAGAACAACTCCCACACCGACACGTCGAAGGTGACCGGCGTCTTCTGCAGGATGACATCGTCGGCGGCCAGCGGGTAGCGGCGCTGCATCCAGGTGAGCCGGTTGACCACCGAGCGGTGCTCGATCATCACGCCTTTGGGCACACCGGTCGAGCCCGAGGTGTAGATCAGATAGCTCAGATCCGCTGGGTGCGAGACATTTTCGACAATGCCGGGCAGCGTGTCGGCCACCGTGACGCGGGTGACGCCGAGATCGGCATAGAGCCGCGCGTGCTCGCGCCCGGCGACCACGAACCGCGCCTCGCAATCGGCGAGGACCGTTTCGATCCGCGCCGCCGGATAATCCGGATCGAGCGGCACGTAAGCGCAACCGGCGCGCAGTATTCCCAGCACCGCGATCACCATGTCGGTGGTCCGAGGCAGAATTACCGGTATGCACTCGTTGCCGGTCGCGCCCAGCTCATGCAGCTTCGCTGCGAAACCGTCTACCAGCCCGGACAATTGCCCGTAGGTCAGCCATCGTTCACCCGATCCGGCGGCGGGCACGATGGCCACCCGGTCCGGATGCGCGGCAGCCTGTTCGTTGAAGAGCCGATCAATGGTGGTGTAGGGGAACTCGATTCGCGGCCCCGCCTCGAAGGTCGACACTTCGGCACTGGTCGGCTCCGAGAGCAGCGGCAGCGCACCCACCGGGGTCTGCGGATGATCCAGCGATGCGGTGACCATCTCCGCGACACTGCGCAGCGCCGACTCGATCGGGAAGCTCGCGTCGAAAATGTCGGTGTCGTAGAACAACTGGAGGCTGATCGAGCCGTCGCGGCCGTTCTCCGCGGTGACGATGGTGAGTGCGTTGGTCACCGAACCCGGATTGTGCACCGTCCACTTCGAGATGAGCTCGTGGACGTAGTCGGCATCCGGCAGTTTGGTGTGCGAGAAGGCGACGTCGTACAGCGGCGGCGCGACCGGGTCCGGATTCAGCGCGCGGGTCAGTTCACCGTAGGGAAATCGCTGATGCTTCTTCAGCTTTCGAATCTGCTGGGTCACCTGCTCCGCGATCCGCGCGAGCGGCACGTCCCGTTCGACGCGCACCGGCAGCGGAATGACATTGGCGCGATGGCCCTGGGTACGGTAGGTCTCCGCCGAGTGCCGGTTGAGCATCGGCACGCCGATCACCACCTGATCGGTGCGGTGGATCGTCGCGAGATAGGTCGCGACCGCGGCCGTGAGGTAGGCGAAGACGGTGACGCCGGTGGCCCGGACCCGATCGAGGTACTCCCCCGAGATCATCGTGTTGTAGTGTCCACGCGCGATTCTCGCCGCGCTGGTCCGATTCGGAAACAGGGCCGGCTCGACGCCGTCGAGCGCGGCGAGCAGGCCGTCGCGGTCCGCCGTGTACTGCTCAGAGGCCCGGTACGCCTCATCGTCCTCGATGATCCGCCGGTAGGTCGCCACGGAACGGTCGGTGTGCTCGTTGACGGGCTCGGGCACCGCGAGCTGGTCGGGCGGTACGTCTTTCATCTTGTAGCTGGTATCGAGCGTGGCGATGACCAGATTCATGCCGTACCCGTCGGCCAGCGCGTGATGGACCGAGATGAACAGGAAGAACCGGTCCGGCCGGTCCACCACGGCGGCCAGGCGCGCGGGCCGATCCGGTCGCTCCGGCGCGCCCACCTCGCGCCACAGCCACTCCTGGACCGCGGCCTCGGGATCCGGCGCACCGGTCAGATCGACGACCTCAACCCGCGGAATCTCATCCGAAATCCACTGCCGGAACTCACCGTTGTCGAAGGCGAAGCGCAGGCGCAGCGCTTCGTCACTCATCAGTGCTCGCCGCCAGCACGCCCGCAGTCGCCCGATATCCAGCGGCTCGTCCATGCGCAGGCTATAGGTCTGCTGGGCAACGGGTTCCGGCGCCAGCCGCAATGCCAGGCCGAGCACGTCGCGCTGATACGCGCTGACCGGCCATGCCTCGGTGGGTCTGTCGGGGTTTGCGCTCGTTTCGGACGTCACAGTCACTCCTATCGCGACGGTTGCGGCACAGACCGTGCGCAAATCTGTCCAGGACCCCCTGATGACGCCAAACGCAAAGCTGTGACCACTCGTATCCAGTTTTCAGATAGCGCGAATCACCGACATCGACATCGATGCCGGAATTCGCGGCCGTTTATGGGCGCGCGGTTACTTACGCCGTCAGATCACCGACAGCAGCGCGCGCACACTCTCATCGGCGAGCCGCTCGGCACGCTCGCGCGATACCGCGGGCTCGACATAGCCGATGTTGAACGACAATTCGCCGTGCGTGGCATTGGCGGTGGCCATGATGAAACCGCTCACCGACATGCCGGAAACGAATTGCGCGCCCGACAGCTGCCAGGAGCCGATCTTGTCCGGGAACGCGTAGCGCCCCAGGTAGGTCATGCACAGATGGCCCGGACCGCGAGTGTCCATCAGCTTGACCGTGGATGCGCTGGCGGCCACCGACTTCGGCGCGGCGACCTGCAGCAGATTCAGTGCCGCGAGGTGGTCGCGACGGTCCATCCTTGCGCCGTACTCCCGCTCGATCTCGCCGGCGATCTGCCACAGCGAGGACCACGGCGCGTACTTCGCCGGGGTCGCGATCATGCCCTGGTAGGTGCCGACCTCGGTATCGGCGACCGCGCCGTCGAGGTGGTCGCGGAAGTTCACCGAACTGCCGACGGTGTACCAGGATTGCCGGTAGGTGCCCGACTCGCGGGCCGCCGCGACGAGCAGCGCCGCCGAGAGCGCGGCCTGCAGCCCGACGCCGTTGCGCTCGCAACCGGCGGACAACGCGTCGAGCCGATCAGCGTCGAGGCCGCGGTGCACGACCCGGCTGCGCCGCCGCGCGGGCGGCACCAGCTCGGTCGGCTCCAGTCGGCGCGGCCGGTTGAGCTGCGATTTCTGGTCCCGCAGCAACGATCCCACGGTGCGGCCGATGCCCTTGGCGCCCTGGAACTTCGCCGGGAACAGCTGCTCCGGGCCCGGCCGGACCGGTGCGGGCGCGAGTTCGGGGCCATCGCCCGAGGCGACCTGCAGCACCTGTTTGGCCACCGACATCGCACTCTCGCCGTCGGCGATCGCATAGTGCAGGGTGACCACGAGATCGCTGGTCTGGCCGGTCGAATCGGTGATCAGCACGGCACGCGCGAGCGGACCGGAGTGCCAGTCGAAGGGCTCGCGCAGTTCGACCTCGTCGATCTCGGTCAACCAGGTGTCCGGATCGGCGGACTCGACCACGCGCAGCGGAATCGGCGTCGGGACCGGCACGAAACGCGGTGCGGTGCCGTCGGGTTCGGCCGCCACCGCGACGCGGAGCAGCGGATGTCGGTGCTGCACCTCGTCGAGACCGGCCCGTACCCGGGCCGCGGTGATCGATCCGTGCACCCTGACTCGGGCCAGAATGTGCAGGGGTGCGAGCTGATCCGCGATCCAGTGCCAGCGCTCCACCGGAGACAGCTGGCGCGGGAGTTGCGCGGTCGGGCCGGCGAGCGGCGGGAACGACATCGGCTTGCCGAGTTCGCGCAGGAAGAATTCGGTCGGCGCGTACCGGAAGTAGGTGTTGCGCAGCTTCACCAGGTTCGGATCGGTGGTCTGTTCGATCTTGCCGAGCGACCAGGATCCGTTGACGAACATGGCGGTCCGCTCGGCGCGCACCTGTTCGTAACGACGCAGGCCCGCAACCGGATCCAGCGAGGTCTTCAGCGTGTGCGCCAGCACGACCGCATCCTCGATGGCCGAGTTCGCGCCCTGACCGAGGCTGGGCAGCATGGGATGCGCGGCGTCACCGAGCAGGGTGACCCGGCCGCGGCCCCAGCCTTCCAGCGGCGGGCGGTCCTGGCACGGCACGGCGAGCACATCGGCCCACTCGGTCTGCTCGATGCAGGCGCGCACCTCCGGGGCCCAGTCGGCGTAGAGCCGCCGCAGATCTTCCTTGGTCCCTTGCCAATTGGCGGCCTCGTCGCCCGGCATGGACATGGTGCCCCACCAGTACACCCGGCCGTGGCCGATGTCGTGGATGCCGAAACGCATTCCGGTGCCCCAGTAATGGGCCGAATAACCGCGCGGCACAGCGGGATGCTCGAAGGGGACACAGGCCAGCCAGGCCACGAAATTGCCGGGGCGCGGTTCGGCGCGGCCGTGCAGTTGGGCGCGTACCACCGAGTGGATGCCGTCGGCGCCGATCAGCAGATCGCCCTCGGCGATGCGGCCGTCGGCGAATTCGACGCGCACGTGGTCACCGTCGTCGATGAACCGAATCGCTTGTGCGCCAGCATGAGTGGGAGTGTCGCCGATCGCGCGGAGCAGGACCGCGTGCAGATCGGTGCGGTGCAGGGCGACGCTCGGTGCACCGAGTCGGTCGTCCTGGCGGTGCACCGGCAGGACCCGCAGTGGGGTGCCGTCCGGATTGTTGAAGCGGAAGGTCTCGACCTTGCCGCCGCGCTCGAGCAGTTCCTCCTCGATGCCGAGGCCGATCGCGCGCAGCGCGTTGATGCCGTTGGCCTGCACCGAAAGTCCGAATCCCTGTGCGCGCAGTTCGGGAGCGGCCTCGTACAGTTCGACCGCGAAGCCCGCCTGTCGCAAGGCGGCGGCCGTGGTGAGCCCTCCGATGCCCGCACCCAGCACGACAACCTTGATCGGACTACTCATTCGAACCTGCGCTTCCATCGAGCCACTCGACAGCACAGGACCACTTCATACTTTCGAAGCGACCACCGAGCCACACTGCTCGCCAGCTCTCATCCCCCCGAGCGGCACTGTTCGAAGACCGATGTCATCCCCGACCAGACAGGCGGGCGGGATGCCTGTGCCTGACCGACCCGAAGCCTACCGCTAAGACCGTGTCTGAAACGTTACTGAGTGAGATTCGCCGCAAAGGCCACGTTTCGGCAGGCCGAATCCATTGTGATGCGCCATAATTCATGGTTCACGAACATACGGATTGGTCGGATGTCCATCAGAGATAGGACGTGTCGTTGACCAATCGCACCGACGATCCGCCGTCGGGGTAGAACTCGGCGATCGACAGTGACGCCAGGTCCAGGTGCAGGCGATACAGCAGCGCCGGACCGACGCCGAGGGCCAGCTGCAACAGGGTCTTGATGGGCGTCACATGGCTGACCACCACGATGTTCTCGCCCGGATACAGCGCGACCAGATCGCGGCGGGTTGCTTCGACTCGCTCGCGGACCTGGTCGAAGCTTTCGCCGTTCGGCGCGGGGGTCGACGGGTCGCCGAGCCAGCGGGCGTGCAGTTCCGGATCCCGTTGTGCCGCCTCCACAAAGCTGAGGCCTTCCCAGTCGCCGAAATCGGTTTCGGTGAGGCCGTCGAGGACGCGCACGGGGACGCCGAGCGCGGTCGCGGCGGCCTCGGCCGTCTCGCGGGCGCGGCCGAGCGGTGAGGTGACCACGGCGGAGATGCCACCCTTGGCGGCGAGCATTTTCGCGGCGCGGGCGGCTTGTTCGCGACCGAGTTCGGTGAGAGGCGGGTTGCCACGGCCGGAGTAGCGGCGTTCGACCGAGAGCGCGGTTTGGCCGTGGCGCAGCAGGAGCATGCGGGTGGGGCGGCCGGTTGCGCCGGTCCAGCCGGGCGCCTGCTCGGCGGCGGTCATGGGGGCATCGCGTTCGGGAGTATTCGACTGCGCGTCCCGGACGTCATCGATCCAACTCGGCTGTTGCTCTTCCGGCGGCGGTTCGTCGGTCCAGTTGAGCAGTTGTTCCTCGGCCGCGCGGACCTCCTCCGCCAACGTGGCGGCAGCGTCCCCCGAATCGAGCAGCTGCCGTTCGGCGGCGTGCACCTCGCCGATCAGCGTGGCGTCGTCCATCGCCTCGTTGGCCAGACGATCCGCATACGAATTCTCGGCACGGGGAATCCAGGTGAAGGTGACCCGATCGAATCCGGCGACCAGCCTGCGCGCCCGATCGGCCAGCGGAATCATGGCCGCGTGCTTGATCTTCCAGCGACCCGACATCTGCTCGACGACGAGCTTGGAGTCCATCCGCACCGTAACCGTGCGCGCACCGAGTTCGGCCGCCGCCGCCAAACCCGCGATGAGACCGCGGTATTCGGCGACATTGTTGGTGGCGATGCCGATATACTCCCTGCGCTCGGCCAGGACTCGGCCGTGCTCGGCATCGAAGACGACCGCACCGTAACCGGCCGGACCCGGGTTTCCCCGGGAGCCGCCATCGGCTTCGACGAGCACTTCGCGCTGGGTCATCTCTCCCCTTGTTCCACTCGACCGCGCTTCACAAACCCGATTCTTTGGTTCGCACCAAGATCGCGCCGCACTCCGGGCAGCGCACGATCACCTCGGGTGCGGCCTTCGCGATGCGCGCGATCTCGCCGCGGTCCAGTTCGATCCGGCACGCACCGCACCGGCGGGCCTGCAGCAGTGCCGCGCCCACGCCGTGCTGGGTGTACTGGCGGTCGTAGATGCTCAGCAGTTCGGCCGGGAACCGCGCGACCAATTCCTTGCGATCGGCATTGCAACGGCCCTGCGCCACATCCAGATCCGCCAGCGCCTCATCGCGCAGTCGCTGCGCGTCGGCCAGGTCCTGCTCGGTCTTGCTGAGCCGGGCCCCCGCGTGATCATGATCCGACGCCGATGCCTCGCGACGCTCCATCACCTCCAGCAGCTCGTCCTCGAGCACCGAACGACGCCGCTCCAGGCTGCCCAACTCGTGCTGAATCTCCGAAAGCTGTTTGGCGCCCACCGAACCTGAGGTCAACATGCCGCGGTCGCGCTCCTCGCGCTTGCGCACCGCCTCGACCTCGCCCTCCAGCTTGCGAATATCGCGGTCGAGATCGTCCAGCATGATCTCGACCGCCACCGCCGCATCCTTGTGCGCATTCCGCTCGGCCTCCAGCCGCGCCACCTCCTGCTGTTCGGGCAGCACGGTGCGCCGATGCGCGATCCGCGTCAGTTCGGCGTCGACGGCAGCGAGCTGAAGCAGCTTGGCCTGGACAGGTGCTTCGACATTCAACGCGGACAAACTCCTGAACATTATGGACGGATGGGGGCACGCGGACCGCGGGAGCGCGGTGATACCAGTGCTCAACCGTACCCCGGATGGTGGGTGCTCCGGTCCCACGCCACGTCAGCGGGTATGGGCGGGGAGATCGGACGGAACCGAGACGGGGTTCGGTGGGTCCTACTAGTCGCGACGGGAATGCCCGGCGCCGAGAGCCGATACGCCGAGAGCAGGCGTGATATGCGCACCGCTGAGGTTGTGCGGGGTGTGGTGGTTGGGGCTGCTGTGGTGATGCTGGGAGCGGTGTGGGTCGACACAGGCTGCGCATATCTATTGGACGCCGCGCAGAAGGTGTACCTATTGCGAGGCGCCCAACAGGTCTGCGTCAGCTTCCGGGCGCGCGGGTTTTGATGGCGTCGCGGGAGATGAAGACGTCGTAGGTGCCGGGGGTGGCGATTACGGCGTTGCCATAGGCGGAGCGGACGAAGGGGTCGGTCCACCATTTGTGGGTGCGCATATCGTTGAAGAAGTCTTGGTCTTCGCCGTTGACGAAGATCTGGTTCTGGGTGGTGGCCACACCGTCGAGGCGCTGGCCGTAGAGGCGGGTCACCTTGTAGCCGGAGTGGAAGCCGAGGGCGTTCACCCAGGGCTCCAGTTCGACGATATTGGCCTGCAGCACCCACAGATCACCCTCGACCTGATACTTCTCGTGCTTGTCCGGATGGTCCTTGTCGCCATAGAGCGTGAGGTCGACCTCGAGCCGATGATCCTGGCCCGCAACCTGACTCACCACCACGTGCGCAGCCTTGATCTCCCCGCTCAGCCCGAGGAACGTCTGCATGAGCGTCACCAGCCACAGCAGCACCACGGCGACGACGAGCAGCCCTAATCCACCCGCGCCGCGCCCGATCAAAACCCGCAGCCCAACTTTGCGCACCATCACGAGCGCCGATATCAGCAACGCGACCGCCACCAGGATGATCAGCATCAACCCGATCTGCACGATCCCGAAGTCCACCGGGAAGTTCATGGGGTAGTTGTACCCCGTGCGAGGGTGTCAACTCAGGTAAACGAAATGGCATTCCCCCGAACCGATCACGACACGCCCTGAACACGCCGCCGCAACTGCGGATCGCGCCACGATCCGAATATGGTCCCACCAATGGCCAAAGGCGCTGTGGTCGTCGATAACCCGCGCCGCACAACGCCGTGTGAACGCGCACTCAGTCCACGATGTGCCGCTCACGCATAGGTTGCGCGACTCGCACCGAAGGCACGGCCCACCCGTACGACATGCCGTTGATCGGCGCGAGCGCGATGTGCGTGCTCATACGCTGATCGTCCAGGGATCGGTGCGCAGCGTGCAGACGTGGGTTTCAAGGTCGGGCAGGGCGGTCTGCACTACCGTCTGCGCCTGTGCGCACCAAGGGAATTCGGTTGCCCAGTGGGCGGCATCGATCACGGCGGGGCCGCCGCTGCGCAGATGTTCGTCGACCGGGTGATGGCGCAGGTCGGAGGTGACGTAGGCGTCCACGCCGAGGCGCGCCACGGTGGACAGATAGGAGTCGCCCGCGCCGCCACAAACGGCGACGGTCCGGATCATCCGGTCCGGATCACCGGCGGCGCGAACGCCCCAGGTCGTCGCGGGTAGGGCGGCGGCGACCCGAGAGGTGAACTCGCGCAAGGACTCCGGTTCCGGCAGCGTGCCGACCCGACCGATACCGAGTCCCGACGGCAACGCCGCCCGCTCGGTGACGTGGTAGGCGGGATCTTCGTAGGGATGCGCGGCCCGCAGTGCCGCCAGCACCGCCGCCCGCGCCGAGGGCGGCGCGATCACCTCGAGGCGATCCTCGTCGACCAGCTGCAGTTCCCCGATCGAACCGACCGCCGGATTCGCCCCCGCGACCGGACGGAACTGCCCGACCCCCGGCACCCGCAGCGCACAGTCGCGATAAGTACCACTACCGCCGGCACCGGCCGCGAACAACGCCGCCAACACCGCATCGGCGTGCGAACGCGGCACCTGTACCACCCAATTGTCCACGGCAGCTTGTGGTTTCGAATCCAACGGCCCGGTCACAGTTAGCCCGAGCGCCGCGGCCAACGCATCGGAAACCCCCGGATCGGCGGAATCCGCGTTGGTGTGCGCCGCGAACAGCGCACACCCCGACCGGATAAGCCGATGCAGCAGCGCACCTTTGGGCGTATCGGCGGCAACGGTATCGACCCCGCGCAACAGCAACGGATGATGCACCACCAAAGCCTGTGCCCGCCAATCGATCGCCTCATCGACCACAGCCGCAGTGGCGTCAACCGCGAACAGAACCCGAGTCACCTCGTCCCCCGGATCCCCGCACACCAACCCCACCGAATCCCACCCCTCCGCCAACTTCGGCGGATAAGCCGCGTCCAGCACCCCGACGAGATCCGCCAACGTCGTCACCATCCGCCTACCTCCACTCCATCCATGTCCCGACCACTTCCGCCCCCACCGCAGTCACTCGTCCCGCACACGCTCGGCCGTGAATCGACCTGCGCCCCGGCCGGATCGGGTCCGCACCCCGCGAATCCGCGGCACATCGCTTCGAATCCACCCACCGTGACCGGCCCCCACCAGCGAGCATTGCTCGCCCAACGCCACGGCCAACCTCGACGTTCTGCCCGCGCCACACGTCCGGCCGGTGCACAACGCGCGTTGACGCCGCACCACGCAATCGAAGGCAAGCACACCCGCTCGGCGCGGCGACCGCCCATCTGGGCCAACATCAGACTCCTGCCGCACGCATAGCGGCAACCAACCGATCAACCTCGGCGGGACCTCGGACGGCAACACGCAGGTAGTCGGGACCGAGCCCAGGAAATGTATCCGCGCGTCGAACAGCGATTCCCTGGTCCGCCAAGTGCTTTCGCAGAAGTTCGCCGTCGGGGACGCGCAGCAGTAGGAACGGTCCATCGGCTGGTGCGTGGACTTGGACACCTAGTGCGGTCAATCGCTCGATCATCGACCGGCGTTCGGCGGCAATCGCCTGCGCTCGCTCCTGCGCCGCGGCGACCGCACTCGGCTCGGCGGTCGCGATGATCGCCTCGAGTTGCAGTGTCCCGAGCGGCCAATGCGCGCGACCGTGATTCAGTCGGGCCAGCAGTTCGAGTGTGCCGAGGAAGTAACCGCAGCGCAGCCCCGCCAAGGCCCAGGTTTTGGTGAGGCTGCGCAGGACGAGGATGTCGGGCGCGGCGGAATCCGCCAGCGATTGTGGTTCGCCGACCACCGCATCAGCGAAGGCCTCGTCGACCAGGATGATCCGGCCCGGTCTGCGCAATGCGCGGATGGTGTCGACGGGGTGTAGGACCGAGGTCGGGTTGGTCGGGTTGCCGAGCACCACCAGATCGGCCGCGGCGGGCACCAGCGCCGGGTCGAGCGCGTACGGCGGGTCGAGCACGACCCGGACCACCGGAATACCGGCCTCACGCAACGCCAGCTCGGGCTCGGTGAACGAGGGGTGCAGCACCGCGGCGAGTCGCGGTGCGAGCCGGGGCAGCATCGCAAAACCCTCGGCCGCACCGGCGAGCAGCAGCACCTCCGCCGGGCTGCGGCCGTGTCGAGCCGCGACCGCCGTGCGCGCGGCGAGCTCGTCGGTCGCGCTCGGATACCGGCCGAGGTCGGCCAGCCGTGCGGCCAGTCGGTCACGCAGCCAGTCCGGCGGCGCGCTGCCCTGCACGTTCACCGCGAAATCGAGCATGCCGGGACGCGCGTCGACGTCACCGTGGTGACGCAGTTTCGCGTGATCGACGCTCTTCTCGGACACGAGAAAACACCCTACGTGGCGGCCCATCGGAGCGACCGGCCAGAATGGCTGTCGTGGGTGCGCTGCACGTGTCGTTCGTCTGTACCGGAAACATCTGTCGATCGCCGATGGCGGAGAAGATGTTCGCGGTACACCTGTACCGCGAGGGGCTCGCCGACTACGTGCGAGTCAGCAGCGCCGGCACCGACGGCTGGCACGCCGGGCAGGACGCCGACGCCCGCACCAGCGCGACCCTTCGCCGCCACGGCTACCCGACCGGTCACGTCGCCGCGAAGCTCGGCAACGACCACCGCGCCGCCGACCTCCTCGTCGCCCTCGACTCCGGGCACGAACGCCGCCTCGCCACCCTCGGCATCCCAGCGGACCGCCGCCGCCTACTGCGCAGCTTCGACCCCGCCGCCGACACCCGCGACGTCCCCGATCCCTACTACGGCGACACCACCGACTTCGAACTGGTCCACGATCAGATCGCCGCCGCCATCCCCGGTCTGTTGGACTGGGTGCGAACCACCCTCGCCGCCCGCAACGGCAGCCCCACTTCCGATAGCCCCGATCACGACCGCCCTACCGATGCGGAACAAACCCTCGACGCGGACGGCGGACCGGGCACGACCGACCGGTTCACCGAACCCGTCCCCGACGGACACCGCTGATGCGCCGCCTGACGTTCCTCCTGCGCCCGAGCTGGCTGATCCTGGCTGTACTGGTGGCAGCCTTCGCTTACCTGTGCTTCACCGTGCTCGCACCGTGGCAGCTCGGTAAGAACACCACCACCTCGCACCGCAACCAGCTGATCGCCGATTCGGTGGACGCCGCACCGATCGACATCACCACCGTCCTGGACGACCAGAGCGGTGACTCGCACACCGAATGGCGTCGGGTCACGGCGACCGGCAGCTATATGCCGAATTCGACGGCACTGGTCCGCCTGCGCCACCTCGACGGCGCACCCGGCTATTCGGTGCTGGCCACCTTCAAACTCGATGACGGCCGCATCCTGCTCGTCGACCGTGGCCTGGTCGCGGCCGTCGACGGATCGCGCCCACCGCAGATTCCCGACCCACCCACTGGACCGCAGAAGGTCGAAGCTCGGATCCGAATGTCCGAGGGCGTCACCCCCGGCAAGGACCCGATGGTCCAGGACGGCTACCGCCAGGTCTATTCGGTGGACACCACCCAGGAAATGGCCGTCCTGCAAGAACCACTGACCGTCATCCCCACCGGCGAACGCGGCGGCTACCTGCAACTCAGCGAAAATCAGCCCGGCGTCTTCACCCCCACCCCCCTCCCACAACTGGACGCGGGCCCCTACCTCTCCTACGGCCTCCAATGGCTCGCCTTCGGCATCATGGCCCCGCTCGGCCTCGGCTACTTCGTCTACGCCGAAATCCGCGAACGCCGCAAAGAAAAGGCCATCCCGAAACCCACCCCCACCGAAACCCCCGCACCAACTTCCACCAACGAGCAACGCCTCGCCGACCGCTACGGCGGCAACCGCTGACCCGATACATCCGCCAGCACACTGCGTACGTCGCGCCGCAGTTCGGCCGGCACCGACTCCGGCACCGCGGCCACCGCATCGTGCTCGCCGAGAGGTTATTCGGACCCCCGGTGTGACGTCACTATCGCCCTTTTGGCGCATGCTGGAACAGCCCGTTTCGGCCACACTCTTGCGAAAAGCGCACGCCCGGACCGGGTCGATCCGTCGGGTCAGCGACGGCGCAGGATCGACCAGAGTGCGGTTGTCACGACCGCGCCCAACTGGACTGCTTCCGACATGCGCACGGCGCGACGCAGATCCGCTACTCGAGGTGCGGGCCCATCGCCCAGAGTGGGGCGCAGTTCGGTGCCGTAGCGGTATTGGGTGCGCCCGCCGAGCCGGACGCCGAGCGCACCCGCCATGGACGCCTCGACGACGCCCGCATTGGGACTGGGGTGTTTGGACGCGTCTCGCCGCCAGGCGCGCAGTGCGTCGGCGGGATGCCCGCCCACTACGGGAGCCAAGGCGGCGGTGAGCATTCCGGTGATGCGGGCGGGCAACAGATTGGCGAGATCGTCCACCCGGGCGGCGGCCCAGCCGAAACGCAGGTAGCGGTCGTCGCGATAACCGACCATCGCGTCCAACGTGTTGATCGCGCGGTACCCGAGCAGCCCCGGCGTCCCCGCGACGGCACCCCATACCAGCGGCGCGACCGTGGCGTCGGAGGTGTTCTCGGCAATGGATTCCAAGGCGGCCCTGGCCAATCCGTCCGCGTCGAGCACTTCGGGATCGCGCCCGCACAGCGAAGGCAGTAGCGCCCGAGCCCCCGCCAGATCACCGGATTCGAGCCGATCGGCCATCTCCCGCCCGGCGCGCGCCAGACTCCGCCCGCCGAGCACCGTCCATGTCGCCAACGCGAAAGCCACCACGCCGCCGCGCCGCAGTCCGACCCCGAACACCGTCACCGCACCGACCAGCAGCACCTCGTGCACCACGCCCGCCGACCGCCGATCGGCATAGGTCACCCGCTCCAACGCACCGGCCGCCGAACCGAATCCGGCCACCGGATGCCACCGACGCGGGTCACCGAAGACCCGATCCAGCGCGAAGCCGAGCAGCAGTCCGGCAGCAGTCGATGTCCCCGTTCGCACCCGGCGAGGGTAGCGGGTGCCCGCCCAGCACACCGTCGCCCGCCCAGATGTCACACTCGCCAACCCCTGCGTCGTCTCCATGGTGACGCACTCATAAACTCGCCCCCGAGAGGGGGCCGTACGACCGAACGGCGAGATCAGTGACAGCAGAGCAGCCCTCCCCCGAACCCATCGACCAGGCCGAGCTGGCCCGGCGTTTCGAGGAGCACCGGCCGTATCTGCGCAGGCTTGCCTACAGCACACTCGGCAGTCTCACCGACGCCGACGACGTGGTGCAGGAGGCCTGGCTGCGGCTGCAGCGCCAGCACGAGGCCGGGACCGCGGGCAAGATCGAGAACCTGCGCGCCTGGCTGTCCACCGTGACCGGCCGCCTCGCCCTCGATCAGCTCGGCTCGGCCCGCGCCCGCCGCGAGCAGTACGTCGGCGAATGGCTTCCGGAGCCGGAGGTCACTACCTGGGACGATCCGGCCGACCGGATCACCCAGGACGAGCGCGTCACCACGGCACTGTTGGTCGTCCTGGAATCCCTGTCCCCCGCCGAGCGCACCGCCTTCGTACTGCAGGATGTTTTCGGCATGAGCGGCCCCGAGGTCGCCGAGGTCGTCGGCCGCACCCCCGCGGCCGTGCGGCAGCTCGCCTCCCGCGCCCGCAAGCGCGTCGAGGACGGCACACCCCGGTTCCCGGCCTCGCCCGACGAACAGGAGAAGGTCGTCTCGGCCTTCGCGGTCGCCTGGCGCTCCGGTGATCTCAGCGCACTGCTCGGCGTGCTCGACGCCAACGTCAGTCTCACCGCCGACGGCGGCGGCAAGGTCCCCGCTATCCGCCAGCCGGTGCGCGGCGCCGAACTCATCGCGAAGATGCTGCTCGGTTGGTACCACGCACCGTCCGCGGCGGGCGCCTGGGGCCGCGCGGTCCTGGTCAACGGCGCCCCCGGCCTCGTCGTCTTCGACGGCACCCACACCGGCGTCTTCTCCTTCACCATCGACGACGGCCGCATCGTCGCCATCAACGTCGTCCGCAACCCCGACAAACTGCACGACCTCCCCACCGAAGGCGCCCCCGACTGGTACCTCGGCCCGAACGCCGACTAACCAACCAACCACGCGGCCCGCACATCTCACATGTGCGGGCCGCCGCCGATCGCGCGCCGCACACCCCGGTCGCATCGCCACACCCGTTGCCGCAGCTGCGCACCTCGTGTAATCGGTGTGCGGCTTCGACAAAGGGGGTGCACACGATCACGCTCCCGAGATGCCCGAACCATCGGGACGTCCAGGCCGGTCAGACGCGCTCAGGCCGATACTTCGGCGACAGGCTCTTCGGATTGGGCATCTCCACCAAATCGACTGCGCCGCAACATAATGAGTCGAACCGCGCGGGCCAGGAGAACGCTCAGGCCCGCCGCCGCGGCGACGCACAAGAACACCACGAGGGCGAGCCACACATAAGTCACCTGGGCGAAGGTTCCCGCTCGCCCACCGAAGACGAGGCTCGCGAGTTGCGGTAGCACGGCCAGGACCACGATCGGAGCCAGATAGGGCAACTGCCGGAGCACGATCAACCATGCGGGTCGGTTGGACTGCCGGTCTGCCCAACGCCGCGATCGCAGCACACAGAACCCGCCGAGCCCGATCACGCCGACCGTCAACAGCGCCATTCCCCAGTCGGCGTAGATTGCCCATGGGCGGTGCACATCGGGCGTCTCGCCCCGGGTCAGCTCGATCAACCCCCGTGCGATGATCTCCGGATCGTCCGCCAGCGACATGCCGGTATCGGCGATCACCGCGATGCCATAACCGGTGTCTGGCAACAACACTTGGTGGGCGGTGTAGGTGAACCAGTCGCCATTGTGTGAAATCCGCACCCCGTCATCGGATTGCACACGCCACCAACCCATTCCGTAGTCGTCGTCGCCGACCCCGGACGACGTGTGCATCTCGGCCACCGCCGCGGCGGACACGACTTGGTGTCCGTCCGGCGCCCTACCACCGTTGTTCTGGGTGATCAGCCATCCGGCCAGATCCGCGGCCGTGGTGATCACGCCGTGACTACCGCCGACGAACCAATCCGGCTCCCGCACCGGTACGGCAAAGCCGTATGCCCGAATGTATCCGTGCGACACATTGTCGGCATCGCGCGCCGTATCCACCGTCATGCTGTCCCGCATCCCGATGGGCCCGAATACATTTCGTTGAAGATAATCCGCGAACGGCTCCCCGCTGACCACCTCGACCAACCGAGCCGCCACCTGATAATTCGGGTTGTGATAGTTGAATCGCGTCCCGGGATCAGCGGCCAGCCGAGCCGTTCGTAGTCGCTCGACCGCACCGGCCAACGAATCCGCCTGCGGCCGCCGCAGATCGGGAAACGCGGTATCCGACATCCCCGACGTCTGATTCAACAACTGCCGCACCGTGATCCGATCACCGCGTGAATCGGCCAGCCGAAAGTCCGTCAGATACTGGTGAACCGGTGCATCCAATTGCACTTTCCCCGCATCGACCAACTGCATGACCGCCATAGCGGTCATGGACTTACTCACCGAAGCGATCGGCATTCTGGTCGTCGGGGTGATCGCCGCACCCGTGGAATCGTGCCCGTATCCCGCGGCATAAACCACCTGATCCCCGTGTGTAATAGCGATCGAAGCCCCCGGCAACCGCGTGCGCGCGAGGTATTCGGACATGAACCGATCCACCGCCGCCGGACCGACCACCGGCGCGGCAACGCCGACCGACGACGGCACCAGCAGAAAACACAGCAGCGCGACAACGATCACGCCGCCCCAGCGCCCGAAACCTCCTACCACCACTACCCTCTCTCCCGCCCACGCCACAGGCTACGGCCGCATACTCTCAACCGGCGAGCCCCACCGGCTTCGGCGCCGAATACCCGTGCGCCGCCGCGACCTCCACCGAAAGCAACCGCCCCTTGTCCGCGGCGAGCCCTCGCGCCAGCTCGGCATTCGCGCGGCACGCCTCCCGCCACCCATGCTCGGCGATGGCCCGCACATACGGCAGCGTGGCGTTGGTGAGCGCCACTGTCGCGGTATGCGGTACCGCACCCGGCATATTCGCCACGCAGTAGAACAGCGCATTCGCCACGCGGAAGGTCGGATTCGCATGCGTGGTCGGATGCGAATCGGCGAAACACCCGCCTTGGTCGATCGCGATATCCACCAATACCGAACCCGGCCGCATACCCGCGACCAACTCCTCGGACACCAATTTCGGCGCCCGCGCACCGGGCACCAGCACCGAGCCGATGACCAGATCCGCCGCCCGCACCGCCCGTTCGATCTCGACCGCATTCGAAGCCAACGTCGCAACCCGCCCGTGGAACCGCGCGTCGAGCTCCCGCAGCCGAGTCAAATTCGTATCCAGGACAGTAACTTTCGCCCCCATCCCGGCCGCGACGGTGGCCGCGTTCGTCCCGGCGACCCCGCCACCGAGCACCACTACATCGGCCGGACGCACCCCGGGCACCCCACCGAGCAGCACCCCGGCGCCACCGAGCGGCGCCATCAGGTGATACGCGCCGACCTGCGTACCGAGCCTGCCCGCAACCTCGCTCATCGGCGCGAGCAGCGGCAGCGACCCATCCGCCGCCCGTACCGTCTCATATGCGATCGCGGTGATACCCGACCGCAGAATCGCATCGGTGCATTCCCGTGACGCGGCCAGATGCAGGTAAGTGAACAGCACCTGCTCCCGCCGCAACCGCGGATATTCCTCGGCGATCGGTTCCTTGACCTTCAGCACCAGCTCGCCCTCCCGCCAGACCTGATCGGCGGCAGGTACCAGCCGCGCACCCGCGCTGACATAATCCGCGTCCGCGAATCCGGACCCCACCCCCGCACCGGCTTGGATCAGCACCTCGTGCCCGTGGCGCATCAGTTCCCCGGCGCCCGCCGGGGTCAGCGCCACCCGAAACTCCTGTTCCTTGACCTCCCGTGGAACTGCGATCCTCATATCGCCATCGTGGACCACCGCGAGTGTCTACGCCACGACCGCCGCGCGGACGCTGCCTGTGGTTTCCGGAAGCGCTCACACCGCGAACGGCTGCCCCGACCGCGGGACGCGCAGTTGGCCGGAACGTCCGGCGTAGCCGAAGTTGCGCGTCAGGTAGTCGAGGTGCTCGCTGAAATGCGCCCACCCCTCGGCGTGGACCGCAACGATGACGGCGTCACCGAGCAGTTCAGCGGCCTGCACGGCGGTACGCCCGTTCAATGTGAGATCGCTATCGCCGAACCGGCCGACATTCGCCGCCCCGACATTCAGGATCGCGATATCGATCCGCCCGAACCGCGCCACGATCTGCTCGACCAGATCGACCGAGGCATTGTCACCCGATACGTACACCGTCGGCAGACCATCGGCCTGCAATACGAACCCGGTGACAACACCGGTCAGCGGCTCGCATCCCACCGGCCCGTGCAGCGCGGGCACACCCGTCACGCGCACATCACCCACCGTGACGGTCTCCCAGTTCTCCAGTCCCCGAACACCATTGATGCGACCGGCCGCATCCGGCGTCGAGAGCACGGTCACCACGGTGGCCAAGAATTCGCGACCGGAGTTGTCGAGATTATCCGCGTGCTGATCATGCGACAGCAGCACCACATCCACCGGCCCCACCTGTTCCCGCGACACCGCGGGCCCGGTGAGCTTGTGCAGCGTGATCGGTCCGGGATAGTCGCCCGGCCCATCGAAGGTGGGATCGGTCAGCCAGGTCAGGCCGCCGTACCGGAAGCGCAGGGTCGGCCCGCCGATGTGCAGTGCTTCGACAGTGGTGCGTTCGATTGTCTCGGTCATGCGACCAATCTTGCGGGCCGCGACCACAGCGCAAAAGTGGCCCGTGAGCCGCCTACCGATAAGATCGGGCCATGCGACGTGTCGCCGTACTCGCCTTCGATGGCGTCATCCCGTTCCATCTATCTGTGCCGACGCTGGTTTTCGGCCGAGTCGGCGTCGGCGGCCGTCCGGACTACCGCGTCGAGGTCTGCGCCGAACATCCCGGCACCCTGCGCACCCCGGCCGGGTTCGACATCATCGTCGAGCATGGACTCGACGCCTTCGAGCGCGCCGACCTGGTGGTGATCCCGAGCTGGGAGCGCGGCATGGACATCTCGGACGAACTGCGCGCGGCCCTGCATCGTGCCCACGCCAGGGGCGCTCGAATCGTCGGCCTGTGCCTCGGCTCGTTCGCGGTGGCGGCCAGCGGCTTGGCGGACGGCCGGGAAGTCACCACCCACTGGGCCGCGGCCGCCGACCTGGCCGCGGCCCATCCCGCGGTCCGGGTCCGCGCCGACACGCTCTGGTCCGATCTCGGCGACATCGTCACCTCCGCGGGCGTCGCCGCCGCCCTCGACTGCTGCCTGCACCTGGTGCGCGGCGACCTGGGCAGCCGGGCCGCCACCGAACTCGCCAGAGCCTTGGTCACCGCCCCACACCGCAGCGGATCCCAGGCCCAGTACATCCCGGTGGCCGTGCCCGAAGCCGCCGATGACGATCCGATCGAATACGCGATGGTCTGGGCACGAACCAATCTCGGCGAACCGATCGATCTGGACAGCTGGGCCCGCGTCGCCCTCATGTCCCGGCGCACCTTCACCCGCCGCTTCCGCGACCGCACCGGCAACAGCCCGCAACAATGGCTGCTGCACCAGCGCACCGACCGGGCCAGGCTGCTGCTGGAATCAACCACCGCCACGATGGACCGCATCGCCGCCGAGACCGGCTTCGGCACCGCGGTCAGCCTGCGCCATCACTTCCACCGCATCCTCGGCACCAGTCCCGCCGCCCACCGAGCCACGTTCTCCGGTCAGCTCGGGTAACCGGCACAGATTGCGGAACGGCCGACCGAGTCGTCTAGGTTTTCGGCATGAGGATCGAGGTAAACGGACATACGCCCGATATCGACGACACCGCGTGGATCGCACCGAACGCGACCGTGATCGGACGCGTCCGACTCGCCGCCGAGGTGAGCATTTGGTACAGCGCGGTGCTGCGCGGCGATCTCGAGGCGATCAGCGTCGGCGCGCGCACCAACATCCAGGACGGCTGCGTCCTGCACGCCGATCCCGGCTTCCCGCTCACCGTCGGCACCGGAGTTTCGGTGGGGCACAACGCGATCCTGCACGGCTGCACCGTCGGCGACGATGTGCTCGTCGGCATGGGCGCGACGGTGCTCAACGGCGCGGTGATCGGCGCGGGCAGTCTGATCGCCGCCAATGCGCTGATTCCGGAGGGCGCGCAAATTCCGCCCGGCTCGCTGGTCGCGGGCGTGCCCGGGAAGGTGCGCCGGGAGTTGAGTGAGGCCCAGCAGGACGGCATTCGGCTGAATAGCGCTGTCTACCTACACAACATGGCCAACCACCGGACCGCGAAGCAACTGTGAGACAGGGCACACTGGTCAATCGACCATGATAAATCGCTGATAACCTTTTGCCAGCGTGCCCGGTGTCCCGGGATCTCCCGCCGACACAGCTGTCGAGTGGCCTGTAGCGCGGAGGGTGAGCCCACCGGGATAGTGGCTGCGTTGCGTGCAGGTAGGAGGTATCACGGTGACGTACGTGCAGCAGAGTATGCACCGGCCGTTGGGGCGGATCAGTGTGGCCGATATCGCGGCCCAGCCGGGCGGTGTCGAGGCGCTACAACGACGGGTGCACGAATTGCGCTCCAGTGGAGTGGATTTCGCCGCCAATGCGATCGAACAAGAGATGGCGGAACTGGACCTACCGCGCCAGTAACCGCGCCACCGCTCCCCTCGAACCCTCGGACGACGCGAGTCCGCACGATCTGCGACGCCGATCCCCGGCCGAACCGCTGCGACCCGGTGAAATAATGAAACCCCCATCACCCGCACCGTCGCGACGCCCGGCCACCATCGGCGTCCGAGCCGATTCGACTGGAGACTCGATGCCGACCGTCCCGCCCATCCTCCAGCGCATCCTGGAAAAGCCCGTCAGCGACGGCGAGAAGCTCCTGGAGAGCGCGCTGTCGGCCTTCCTGGACTTCGGCATCAAGCGCACCAGCATGGGCGAGATCGCCCGACGCGCCGGGATCAGCCCGGCCACCCTGTATCGCCGATTCGAATCGAAGAACGAGTTGGTCGAGGCGGTGAGCGTGCGCGAGGCACAGCGCTTCGTCGCCGAAATCGACAAGCGGGTGCAGAAGGTCGACGGCGTCGAGGAACAACTGGTGGAGATCTTCGTCGCGGTCATCACCGCGATCGCGGGCAACGAACTGCTGCGCCGGCTGCTGCGCACCGAACCCGACCTCATCCTGCCCCGGCTCACCACCGAGGCCGGACCGATCATCGCCGTCGGGCGCACCTATCTGGCCGAGAAGCTGCGGGAACTGCGCAGTGGTGCCGACGACGACTTCGACGCCGATCTGGTCGCCGAGATCATGGCCCGACTGGCACTCTCGCTGGCACTGACGCCCGATGGGCTCATTCCGATCGACGATGTCGAGGCGGGCCGCGATTTCGCGCGCCGCACCCTGCTGCCGATGGTCGGTGTCCGCACCACCGCATGATCGGTTCGCGCCTAGCGAACTTCGAACATCCGCATGCCGAACGCGGCCGCCACCCACTCATCGAGCAGCCGCAGCGCATTCGCATCGGGCACCCGACCGCCGTCCACGAAATCCCGTACCAGCTCGACGACTCCGCCCGCACGCATCGTCGTCGGATCCGGCAGCGGCAGCCGCGACACATACTGCGTGATCCACCGCCGCCGGCCCGAATACAGCCGATTCCCGCACACCGCATCGTAGAACCGCAGCCCCAGCGCCGAATTCGCCACGCCCATCAGCAAGTACGCGAGCCGCTGTGCCGCACCGTCCACCCCGAAATCGGCCAGCGACATCCAATAGCAGTCCCCGTTCACCACCGCCCCCGACCGATCCAATGCGAACCGCGGCCGTTCACTGATATCGGGAAACACCAACTTCGGCACCCGCCACAGCTGCGGTCGCTGTGGCACCCAGATCTCGAACCACTCCCGGCCGCTGTCGGTCAGGTACTTCCGACCGGCCAACGCCTCCCGATGCTCCCGCAAATACGCTGCGGCACCGGGAAATTCCCGTAGATCCACCGGTGTTCGGGCGGACTCGGACGTGTCATACGGATATAGCACCCGAGTATCGCGCGCCCGCGAAATCCGCCACGGCTCGACATCGTGATGCGTGATCAGATCGAACAACAGCTCCGCCTCCGGTTGCGGCCGCATCTCCCCCCACCGATCCGAAATGAACACCCGATCAGCGGTCGTCTTGATCCCCACTCGAATTCGCGCCACCTCCCCGAACGTCCGCCACGTTCCCGCCTCGATCTCGGCCAACCACCCATCCACTCCCGGCCGCGACATCCGCCACGCCGCACGCGCTTCGACCGCCGCACCCCTTCGATGATCGGCGGCACCGACGGCGACCGGAAGCGCCACGGAGACCGCCGACTCCACCTGATCTCCCGTTGCCAAGGTGCCGACCTCGACCGCGAACGTGCGGCCGCCATGCGTAACGCAATGACTGTCTTCGGCCGTCAGCGCCTCGAAAAGATCTGTTCCACTGATGGTTTCGGGCGTGTCGACCTCGTAGGCCGAGACATATCGGCACACGTCGCGGGATGCGCTACGGGTGGCGATGGTGACCGCGGGCAGCACCGCCGCCTCGAACAGCTTCGTATCGCCGAGGTCATACAGCTCGACCGGAGCCAACTCGGTGAGCAGCAGGCTCCGGACATTCGAACCCGCCTTGGTGGTGAGAAACCGGTTGGCGCACAACAACCCGAGCACCCCATCCGACCGCAGCAGCCGCGCCGCGACCGCGACGAAGGGATGGGTGAGATCGATCCGCCCCTGCAACCCGAACCGCTTACTCAGCAACTGCGCGGTCGGACCACCCAACTGCTGGGTCCGCACATACGGCGGATTGGTGATGATCGCATCGAACGCCCCCGCCGCGATTCCCGCCGACGCGGTCAAGAAGTCCCCGACATGCCATTCGACCGCGATCCCCGCGGCCCGCGCCCGTTCCCGGGCCACCGCCACCCCCGCCGCATCCAGGTCGTACCCCACCAGCTCCACTCGAACCCCCGGCAGCAACACACCGGCCTCCCGGTGCAGCGCGAGCAGGAGCTCACCGTCTCCACAGGCCGGATCGAGCACCCGTAAACCGGCAGCACCGGAGCGCGGCACATGGTGCAGCAGCCGCTGGGCGAGGAAACGCGCCAGGGCGGGGGGCGTGTAGTGCCTACCGTGCCGTTTGCGGTCGCGCGCGGCCGGTTCCCCGGAATCCATGCCAGGGATTCTGCCTCGTCACGGCCCGACCACGGTGGTAACGCGGTCGACCGGTTCCCGCGGTGCCACGGGCGGGCGCGTCGCGCGGCGGCCGGAGAACCGGCGCATGAGCGGTTCGTCCACCCATCGGTAGATCGCGGCGGCCGCCGCCGTCGCGACGACCAGACTCAATCCGGCGAATCCGAGCCAGCCGAGCAGACCGAACTGCCTGCCGCCGATGAACAGCCGGGTGATCAGCACCATCACCGGGAATTGGATCAGATAGAAGGCGAAGGAGATATTGCCGAACCACACCATTCGCGGCGAGGAGTTCAGTCCGCGGATACCGGCCAGATCCCGCGCCGCGAGGGTGGCGACCACCGCGGTCATCGGCGCCAGCAGCAGCGCCGACATCTTGTAGTTCACCGGAACCACCCACGTCGCCGCGAAGGCGATCGCCAGTGCCAGCAGCGGCCAGGTCAACCGCGTATTGCGCCAACGCCCCTCCAGCACCAGCCGCGCCGCGAGCACCCCGAGGAAGAACTCGGGCAGCCGCGATGCCGGGAAGGTGTAGCTGAGCCAATAGGACGGGGCCACCGGGATATCCGGCTGCGCGAACCACGCCGGTGAGGCGTGCAGCTCGAAGAACGGCGACGCATCCCCCGGAACCAGCCGTGGCGCAAAGGCATTCTCGATGCCCTTCGGACCGGGCACCCACAGGTAGTACGCGGTGTGCGGCGCCAGGATCAGGACGAGCAGCCCCGCCAGCACCCAGAGCACTCGATCCCCGCGAATGCGGCGCACCAGCGGCAAAGCGAGCGGAAAGCTCAGGTAGAACAGCATTTCCGCACCCAATGACCAGGACGGCACATTGAGCCCGCCGACCGTCGACCACTTCGGCACCCAGGTGTGGATCAGCAGCACATTCGGCGCCCAGACCACCAGTCGCGATAGCGGCACGCTCGCGATCAGGATGAACGCCGCCGTCGCCACCAGATGCGTCGGATAGATCTTCAGTACCCGCCGCCAGTAGAACCGCGGCACCGAATTCCCCGGCCGGAACGACCAATAGATGATGAACCCGGACAGTACGAAGAAGAACGTGACCCCCGCCGCCCCCAGCTGCATCGGCATCACCTGATGGATATGCCGGAACAGCTCGGACTTCTGAAACGGATAAACCGGCAGAAACACCAACGCGTGCAACAGGAATACCGCAAACGCCGCCCACCACCGCGCCCCGGTCAACGACGGCAGCGCAGGCCGCGCCGACTCCACCGACCGCGCCGGGCTCTCCGGGTTCGCGCGTCTGCCCGGCGCCGCCGTCACTTGCCGTACCGCTCGTACAACGCTCCCGCCAGCACCGAATCACCGTGTGCCGATGGATGGAACGGGATCCCGACCAGATCCGCGCGCGGATCCAGCGCACCGTTCAACCACGGCTGCGCCGTGCACAATCCGTGCCCGGTGGTCACCGCCCTGGCGTCGAAGAATTCGATCCCGAGTTGCGCCGCCGCCACCCGCTGCGCGGCGTCGACGCGATCGAGGTATTCCACCACCCCCGCGCCCTTCGGCTGCACATACTGCCCGACGCCGAGCACATCGAGACAGGCGAACTGCTGTCCGGCCGGGAACAATTCGGGGTAGCCGACCAGCACGATCTTCGCCTGCGGCGCGTAGTAGCGCAGGTACTCGACCACCTCGCGGATACGCTGGGCATAGTCCGCACCGGTAACGCCGCGATAGTCGGTGATCCGGCCTTGCGCGGCTGCCTCCAGCCCACATCCGTCGGCGACATTGAATACGCACGGCACCAACGAGGTCCACAGCGTCGCCGTGTTCGCACCCCAGGTGTCGTTGAGCCCGAACTGCAACGCGACCAGCTTGGTTCGCGGACCGAACGCGCCCGCCTTATCGGCGTCGATCGCCTCTTGGACCAGCGAGTAGCCCTTTTCGGTCTGGATCGCCGCACCGGAGCACGACCGGTCGACGAAGTCGGAGCTGCCCGCGACACCCATCAGTTGGCTCAACTGCGTCGGCCACGAGGCGGGTCCGCGCAGACATTCCTTCGCATCCGTCTCCCACCGGAGACCATTGGCCGCGAAGGAATCCCCGAGCACCACCAGAGCGCTGCCCGGGGCCGGGGCCGCCTGCGCCGCCGCGGGCGCACCGGCCGCGGCCGCCACGGTCGCCGTCACCGCCCCCAGCCATTGGGCACAACGACGAGAGAGCTTGCTGGTCAAGGTGATCACTCCGCTGTCAGTAGCCGGCGCGCGGCTCGAATCCGGGTGCGGTCAACGTGGGCGCGGGCTTGGCCGGTTCGGGCTGCGGCGCCGGGACGGCCGGTGGCGCTTGCGTTTCCGTGGTCGCCTGCGGTTGTGGCACTGCCGCGGGCGCCGGCGGCTCGACGGGTACCGCTTCCGGTACCGGTTCCGCTTGTGGGGCGGGAGCCTGGCTCGACTGCGCCACCGCGCTCGTCGGCGCCGGTGCCGTAGTCGGAACAGGCGTGCTGGTCGGGGTGTGGTCGCCATGCGACTCCGTCCCGCTACTGCAGCCGATGGCGCCGAGCAGCACCACACCGCAGGCGAACACAGTTGCGAGACAAACCTTCAACACATTCCCCGTTCTAGCTATCAGGAGCAGTTGTATTCAGTCCAGCCGGGAGACTACAAGTCGGCTCGGGCTCTCCTGGCATCTTTCGCCGAATTACTCCAGCTTCCGAGCCCCGACTTTCGGCGGCTACCGCACTGCGTATCTCGCTGCGAGTCAATCATTTTCATCTCGACGCCCGACCAGGCAGCGCGCGACGGTGCCGCGTCGGCGAGCATAGCCCCCATGCCACCTACCCGCCACCCGGACCCCGTACAGCGGAATCGCCCATAGCTCACCAGTTCCGAAACGAGACCACAAATGCTAGCGTTCAGTCTCGAAACAAGACCAAATTCGAGAGGGTGGGCCCATGAACCCGACCAGCCTGCAGACCGACGAGTTCACGGCATTGCGCCGCATCCTCGACGACCGGTGGACCTGCCGTCAGTTCACCCCCGACCAGATCCCCCGCGACACCATCGAGGCCCTGCTACAACTGGCCCAGCGCACCCCGTCCTGGTGCAATACCCAGCCCTGGCAGGTCGTGATCACCGAGGGCGCGGGCACCGACCGATTCCGCGAGGCGCTGGTCCAGCACGTCGCGACCGCGACACCGGAACCGGATTTCGTCTTTCCCGCGCAGTACGCCGGTGTCTACCGGGACCGCCGACGCGAATGCGGCCTGCGCCTCTATGACAGCGTCGGCATCGTGAAGGGCGATCACCAAGGCACCATGCGCCAGGCCCTGCGCAACTTCGAACTGTTCGACGCACCGCACGTCGCGATCGTCACCACCGAGGCCGACCTCGGCGTCTACGGCGCCATCGACTGCGGCCTCTATATCGGCACCTTCCTACTCGCCGCCCAGAGCCTCGGCCTCGGCGCCGCTCCCCAAGCCGCGCTCGCCTCCTACTCCCCTTTCCTGCGCACCTACTTCGACCTCCCGGACAACCGCCGCGTAATCGCCGCGATCTCCTTCGGCCACCCGGACACCGACCACGCGGTCAACACCTTCCGCACCTCCCGAGCAGACCTCGACCGAGTCGCCACCTGGCACACCGACTGAATCCACCTGCCGTTGTCGGCAGGACCCGGTCGTGGTCCATCCCGATGCATCGGGCCGCCGTGGCACGCAACTGCAACTGTCACGAATGCCTATGGCTTCCAATCGGAGCTGTGGGACCGCGGTGTCGTCATCCGGTCACCGTCGGCGCCAGCACCTGGGACGGCCAAGAACTCATCGGCAACCCGAACCCCTACCAGGAGTGCGTCAGCCGCGCCGAAAAGGCTTGCCTCAGCTCGCAATCGAGCTAGCGACCGCGAGGTCACCCAGCCTGACGTCCGGCTTCGGAAGCCTCCGACTGCAGCCCCGGCCCGGCCTCGATATCCCGCGCCGTGAGTTCGGTTCCGCACGCGTCACATTCGAAGGTGATGTGTCCCTCACCTGCGCAGTCCCGATGCCGGTAGGCCACCGGTGGCCCATCGGGCGCCATGTACGTATCGCCCCAGTCTCGGATCGCCATCAGGATTGGGTAGATATCGTGCCCCTTCGGCGTCAGCCGATACTCCTCGTGCACACCGACGGCCGCCTTCTGCTTGACCAGGATCCCGTGTTCGATCAGCCGGTCGAGCCGATCCTGCAATCGGCTCCGGGAGATGCCGAGCGCGCTCTGGAACGCGTTGAAGCGTCGGACGCCCGCGAACGAGTACTTCAGGATCACCAGGGTCCACCGATCGCCGAGAACCACCAGCGGCCGCGTGATCGAACACGGCTCATCGGCAAGTTCCTCGTAGCGCACCTGTCGATGCTACCGAGGCGCCATGCGCTCAGCGCCCATTTGGCGCTCAGGCCACCTCCGACGAGTACGCGACCATCGGATCGGCATCCTCCTGCAACGGCGGCACCGCTTGCCCGTCGAGCACCTTGCGCATCCGTTCCGAATCCAACTGCCCCTCCCACTTCGCCACCACGAACGTCGCGACGCAATTGCCCAGCAGATTCACCGTGACCCGCATCGAATCCATCAGCCGATCGGCCCCGAGCAGCAGCGCCACCGCCGCCACCGGAATCGACCCGTGCCCGATCGCGGTGATCGTCGCCGACAGCGCCAGGAACGACGAACCCGGTACGCCCGCCATCCCTTTCGAGGTCAGCATCAGCACGCCGACCGCGGTGATCTGTTCCCCGAGACTCAGATCCACCCCGAGCGCCTGCGCCAGGAACAGCACGCAGATCGACAGATACAGCGTCGCGCCGTCGAGATTGAACGAATACCCGGTCGGCACCACCAGCCCCGTGGTCGCCCGCGAGCACCCCGCCTCGGTCAACTTGATCATGATCCGCGGCAACACCACCTCGGTAGACGCGGTGCCGAGCGCCAGGAACAGCTCATCTTTGATGTACCTGATCAACTTCCACAGACTCACGCCCGCGAACACCCGCACCACCACCGCGAGCACCAGCAGGAACAACACCGCCGCCACATAACAACAGGCGATCAGCTTGCCGTAACTCTGCAACGAGGAAAGTCCGTACTGCCCGACGATGTAGGCCATCGCACCGAACGCACCGAGTGGCGCCAACTTCATGATCCAGCCGATAATCGTGAAGAAGATCTTCCCGATGTGATCGACGGCCTCCAGAATCACCGGCGGCGCTTGCTTACCCACCCCGTCGGCTCCGCCGACTGCCGTCCCCGAGCGCTCCCTGAACTTCGCCAACGCCAATCCGAACAGCACCGCGAAGAACAACACCTGCAGCAGCGCATTCTCCGCGAACGCCGAAATCACCGACGCCGGAATGATATTCAGCAGAAAGTCGACGGTATGCGGCAGCTCACCGTTCTTCGTCGTCTTAGCGATCTTCTCCGCACCGGTCGCCAATGTCTGCGCGTCGACATGAAATCCGGCACCCGGCTTCACCAGATTGCCGACCAGCAGCCCGAACAACAGCGCGAAGGTGGTGATCACCTCGAAGTAGATCAGCGCCTTCACACCGATCCGCCCCACCGCCTTCATATCCCCCACATGGGCGATGCCGAGCACCACCGTGCAGAAGATGATCGGCGCGATAACCATTTTGATCAGCTTGATGAACCCATCGGCCAGCGGCTTGAGATCGGCACCGAAGCCCGGCCACAGCTTGCCGACCAGAATTCCGGCGACAATCGCCACCAGCAGTTGCATGAAGAGCGACCGATACCACGGTGGTTTGCGCACCACAGTCGGCTCGGCGCCAGATTCGATCGTCACGCTCATGCCTGCACCTCGCTGGCGCTCGGCTCCGGCATGCGCGATGCGCGCTGGCACATGATTCGTTCGCTCCGCACACTCATGGCGGCAACGTACGAGCAATGCGTATCACCGATGTTTCGTCGATATTGCTGCTCGGAAACCCGATCGATATATGCCCGTCGCCCCAGGTCCGCCGACCAGAACAATACGAACGAAAAGCGGGCCCGGGAAATCCCGAGGCCCGCTTCCGGAACTGGGTCTACAGCGGAATGTTCTTGTGGTGGCTCTTTCGAGCCGGCGCGGCGGCCAGTGCGGCGGCCAGCGTGCTACGCGTCTTGGCCGGGTCGATGACCTCGTCGACGACACCGATCGCGATGGCCCGCTCCACCCCACCGGCGATGCGCTCGTGCTCGACCGTCAGACGCTCGTGCAGCGCCTCACGCTCGTCCGCGGGCGCGGCGGCCAGTGCCTTCTTGTGCAGGATCCCGACCGCGGCCTTGGCGCCCATCACGGCGACCTCGGAACCGGGCCACGCGTACACCGCGGTCGCGCCGAGCGAACGGGCGTTCATCGCGATGTAGGCGCCACCGTAGATCTTGCGGGTGACCAACGTGACCCGCGGCACCCGCGCCTCGGCGAACGCGTGCAGCAGCTTCGCGCCGCGGCGCACGACCCCTTCCCACTCCATGCTGACACCGGGCAGGTATCCGGGCACATCGGTGAGCACCACGATCGGAATGCCGAAGGCATCGCACAACCGCACGAAACGCGCGGCCTTCTCGGCGCTTTCGGAGTTCAGGCAGCCACCGAGCCGGATCGGGTTGTTGGCCAGCACACCAACGGTGCGGCCACCGAGCCGTCCGAGACCGGTGATAATGCTGCGCGCGTAACCACCCTGCAGCTCTTCGAACGACGACTCACCGTCGACGTTGTCGAGCAGCTCGTGGATGATCGGCTTCACGTCGTAGGCGCGCTTGGCCGACTCGGGCATCATCGCCTTCAGGTCGACATCACCGTGCGCGGCGGCGACCAGATCGAATTCGCCCTGCTCGGAAAACATCGACACCAGACGACGCCCGCGGTGCAGCGCGTCGGCCTCGTCGTTGGCCACGATATGGGTGACACCGGACTTCTTGCCGTGCGTCTCGGGACCACCCAGGGTGGCCATATCGACCTGCTCACCGGTGACGCTGCGCACCACATCGGGACCGGTCACGAAGATCCGGCCCTCGGGCGCCATGATCACGATATCGGTCAGCGCGGGACCGTAGGCGGCGCCACCGGCCGCGAAGCCGAGCACCACCGAGATCTGCGGCACCAGGCCCGACGCGCGGACCATGGCCTCGAAGACCAGGCCGACCGCGTGCAGCGCCTCGACGCCCTCGGCCAGGCGTGCCCCGCCGGAGTGCCAGATGCCGACCACCGGGACGGCGGATTCGATGGCGGTGTCGATCGCGTCGACGATGTGCTTGCAGCCCTCGACGCCCATCGCGCCGCCCATGACGGTGGCGTCGGAGCAGTAGGCGACCGTACGGACACCGTCCACCTCGCCGATCGCGGCGAGCACACCGGACTTGTCCCGCGGGTGTAGCGGTAGAACGGTCCCAGGATCGAAGAAGCGTTGGAGTCGACCGAGCGGATCACGCGGATCGGTCGCAGTCTCTGGTTGAAACGCGGGAGCAATAATTGTCATCGCGTTTTCTCCTCACCTCAGGAAGTGCGCCGCTACCGCGGCTGCGTATGTCGAACTCCGGTGAGGTCGGACAACTGTGGAGTTGCCGACCCCACCGGGGATCGCTGTGCAGTCAGCCAGTCTGTGCGGTCAAGCCCCGGAGGCGGCAGCTTGCGTAACCATGTAGGGGCTCCGCACAGACTGAATCGGTTACCGAGCGGCTATGCCCGACCGAAGGTGAGCGCGACATTGTGCCCACCGAAACCGAATGAGTTGTTGATCGCGTACGCGATCTCCTGACGGCGAGCCTCGCCGTGCACCACATCCAGATCGATCTCCGGATCCTGGTTCTCCAGGTTCAGCGTCGGCGGGACGATGCCGTCGCGAATGCTGAGCACGGTCAAAATCGATTCCAGCGCGCCCACGGCGCCGATCGAGTGACCCAGTGCCGACTTCGGCGCGTACACCGAAGCGTGGTTACCCACGGCCTTGTTGATCGCGTTCGCCTCGGCGGTATCGCCGATCGGGGTCGCGGTCGCATGGGCATTGATGTGGGTGATGTCCTTCTTGGTCAGACCAGCGGTCTGCATCGCCCGGGTCATCGCCCGCGCGGCGCCGTCACCCGTGGGGTCGGGCGCGACCAAGTGGTAACCGTCGGAGGTGATTCCGGCGCCCAGCAGGCGAGCGTGAATGGTGGCTCCGCGTGCCTTGGCGTGCTCCTCGGTCTCGATGACCATCAGCGCACCGGCCTCACCGAAGACGAAACCGTCCCGGTCTTTGTCGAACGGGCGCGATGCGCCCTTCGGGTCGTCATTACGGGTGCTCATCGCGCGCATCATGGTGAACGCCGCGATCGGCACCGCGTCGATGAAACCCTCCACGCCACCGGTGACGACGATATCGGCGTCACCCATGACGATCATCCGCCAAGCATTGGCGATGGCCTCGGAGCCCGATGAGCACGCCGAGACCGGAGTGACCACTCCTGCCCTGGCCTTCAATTCGAGACCGACAACAGCCGACGGGCCATTCGGCATGACCATCTGAACAGCCAGTGGCGAAATCTTGCGATAGCCACCGTTCTTCAGCTTGTCGACCGAGTCGATGAGGGCGTCACCGCCACCGAGTCCGGTGCCGATCGCCACCCCCAGCCGCTCCGGGTCGACCTCCGGACTGCCCGCGTTGCGCCAGACCTCGCGACCGAGCACGGTCGCGAGCTGCTCAACGTAGGCCATCCGGCGGCACTCGACACGGGACAGCAGGGTGTCGGGCCGAACCTTCAGGTGACCGCCGATGCGGACCGGCAGGTCGTACTCCTCGACGAAGGAATCCTCGAGAACGTCGATGCCGCTCTCGCCGTTGAGGAGTCCCTTCCACGTCGCATCGACATCACCAGCGATCGACGTGGTCGCCGCCATACTCGTGACGACGACGTTGGGGAAGTTCCCGTTCAAAGTGGAAGGAGTGGTCACAGTGTCGGCCCTACTCGGCGTCGAACTTGGCCTTGAGCTCCGCGGCCGCGTCAGCGTTCTCGGCCTCGAGCTTCTGGATGTAGCCGACAGCGTCGCCGACCGTCTTCAGGCTGGCCAGATCCTCGTCAGGGATCTTCACGCCGTACTTGTCCTCGGTCTGCACTGCGATTTCGACCATGGACAGCGAGTCGATGTCCAGGTCATCGACGAAGGACTTCTCGATCGTCACCTCAGCGGGCTCGATACCCGTTACCTCTTCGATGATCTTGCCGAGTTCCTCGACGATTTGTTCCTGGGTCAGAGCGGCCACTTCGTGGCTCCCTTCTTATCTACTTTGCAGGGCTTCTACTGTTGTTTTTCGAATCGAGTCAGGCGATGGTTACCGTCTGCTCGGTCACGATCGTGCGTTTTCGTTGCACGGCCGCGGAGGGAAAGCTAGCCGGAGATGGTGAGCCCGGCCAACGCGGGGAGGTCTTCGGGGGTCTTCAGGGCAAGCGTGGGCGTGCCCTTCATCTCCCGTTTCGCGATGCCGACGAGGGTGCCCGCCGGCGGCAGCTCCGCCACTGCCGAAACCCCCGCTTGCCGGACGGTCTCGGTGCACAGGTCCCAACGGACGGGCCGGGTGACCTGCGCCGCGAGCTTAGCGACCGCATCAGCGCCGGAGGCGACCACCTTGCCGTCGAAGTTCGAAAGCAGGATCCGGGTCGGCTCCTTCGGCGTGATCTTGGCTATGGCTTCCGTCACAGCGTCCTGAGCCGGGGCCATGAACGCGGTGTGGAAGGCACCCGCGACGGGCAGCGCACGCACCCGAGCCTTCTCGGGTGGGTTCGCGGCGAGTTCCGCCAGGGCAGCCATTCGTCCAGCGGCCACGATCTGACCCGCTGCGTTGCGGTTGGCCGGGACGAGGTCGAGCTCTTCGAGCCGCGCGAGCACGGTGGCCTCATCGCCACCGAGCACCGCGGACATACCGGTCGGCTCCAGCGCGCACGCCTTGGCCATCTCCGCACCGCGGATGGCGGCCAACGCGACCGCGTCGTCGGCGGAGATGACTCCGGCGACCGCGGCGGCAGCGAGCTCACCGACCGAATGTCCAGCGATGATGGTAGCGGCCGGAAGTGAATCCGGCTCTACTTCCGAAAATGCCAGCAGCGCCGCGGCAACCACGAGCGGTTGGGTAACGGCAGTATCGGTGATCTCTTCGGCCGTCGCGGTGGTGCCGAGGCGGACCAGATCCAGGCCGGAGGCCTTGGACCAGAGAGCGAGCCGATCGGTCGCGCCGGGAAGGTCGAGCCAAGGCGCGAGCATGCCGGGTGTCTGGGACCCCTGTCCTGGGGCGAACAACGCGATCACACCTCTAAGACAACACTGTGAGGTGGGCCGCACGAGATGTCGACGCGAATGAACCTTGCCGAGTGGTTTTGTGGGGGTCCCACAAAAGGCCACGTGAGTTGTCCCGATCGACTGATCCGCTGCCGCCGTTACACGCCGTCGTGACCCATCGAGAATTGAGTGACCTCTGGGGTAGATGTTGACGATTCGTTACGGGTTCGTGTCAAACGACCTACCGTGGCGGCGATCCGGAGCACATACGCGTCCCTCGGATTCATCGGATCACGCCCGGTGATCTCGGCTATCCGCTTGAGGCGGTACCGAACGGTATTTGGATGAACGTACAGCTGACGCGCGCACGTCTCGACCGCGCCACCGCAATCCAGATAGGCCTCGAGAGTGTCGGCCAGCGAGGAACCCGCAGCGGCCAACGGAAGGACAAGATACTCGTTCAACGCGTCGATCGCAGCTCGGTCACCCAACAAAGCGCGTTCGGGCAATAATTCCGTTGCGTGCACCGGGCGTGGCGCGCCGCGCCAGCCCACCACGGCCTCCATTCCGGCCAGCGCCTCCACCGCGCTGGCATGCGCGGCGCCAAGGGTGCGCGTGGTCGGGCCGATCACCACCGGCCCGTCCGAGAACACCTCGGCGAGCAGGTCCGCGAGGAACGGCGATATAAAAGAGGACTCACCGAGATTTCCGCTGACCACCATGACCAGCCGGGCGCCCTGGACGACGGCCAGTGCCGCGCGACCGTGCCGCGCGGCGATGGTGTGCACCGAGCCGACCATCGAAACGCCCTGGTCTCCCGGCGGCGTACCGACCAGCACCGTCGCCGGTGCGGTGGCATCCCAGTTGAGGGTCGCGGCCCGCGACAGCATGTCCGGGCCGGTATCGCCACGGACCACGGCGTCCACGACGAGCGCCTCGAGGCGGGTATCCCACGCACCGCGGGATTCCGCGGCGCTCGCGTACACCGAGGCGGCGGCGAATCCGAGCTCACGCCCGTAGCGCAGCACCGCCTCGGTGAGTGCGACCAGCTGCCGGTCGTTGCGCGCGAGCGCGGGCAGCCACTGTTCGAAGAACTCCATGGCGACGCGGACCATGTCCACGGTCTGGCGCAGCGTCAGCCGCCGCGCCAGGTCCTGTGGAATCACTTGGAAGGCGTCCAGGCTGAACCGGATATCGCTATCCGGGTCCTGTAGCCATTCGAGGAAGTTCACCACCGCGGTCTGCACCAGCATCTGGACGCCCGCGCGCTGCGCGGCGTCCAGATCGGCGAAGAACGGCAACCGATCCTGCATCGATCCGACCGCCTCGGTAGAGAGACGCCCGGAGAACTGCTTCACGCGTTTGAGCAGCGTATCCGGGAGCGGATCGCGGTTTTGCCGGTTCGGGGAGAGCGCGCCCGTCGGCAGATACACCTCGTGCTCGGAGGAGCCTTCGGAGATCCGTCGCGGCCGCGGCGGTTTACGTTCCACCATCCAATCGTCCGCTATGCGAGTTCATCTTCGGCGCCGGGAGCCGACTTCGGCGCGGCGTCGACATCATCGATGCGGTATTTGGCCGCCGCCTCACGCGCCTTCACAGGGTCGATCTTCCCCGTGCGAGCGAGTGCGGACAGCGCCGCGACCACAATCGACTGCGCGTCCACGTTGTAGACCCGGCGCGCGGCGGGACGGGTGTCGGAGAAACCGAATCCGTCCGTGCCGAGCGTGGTGAAATCACCGGGGACCCACTTGCGGACCTGATCGGGCACCGCGCGCATCCAGTCCGTCGCGGCCACATACGGACCCTCGACCCTGGCCAGCGCCTGGGTGACGTATGGCACCCCGGCATCGGTGCCCGGGTTGCGCAGCTCGGCGATCTCCTTGCTCAGCGCCTCTTTGCGGAGTTCGCCCCACGAGGTCACCGACCAGACATCGGCCTGCACACCCCACTCCTCGGCGAGCAGCGCCTGGGCCCGCACACCGTCGGGCACCGTGACGCCCGAGACCAGGATCTGCGCGCGCACACTGCCCTCGCCACCGCGCTTGTACACATACAAGCCCTTGAGCAGACCGGCGATATCGAGATCGTCGGGCTCGGCGGGCTGCACATACGGCTCGTTGTAGAGGGTGATGTAGTAGAAAATGTCCTCGCCGCCGAACTCGCCCGCCGACCCGTGCGGGTGCGTGCCGGGCAGTGCGCCGGGGCCGGGCTCCGCGGTGCCGCCGCCGTACATGCGACGCAGGCCGTCCCGCACGATGTGCGCGATCTCGAAGGAGAACGCGGGATCGTAGGTGACCACGGCCGGGTTGGTCGAGGCCAGCAGCAGCGAGTGGCCATCGTTGTGCTGCAGACCCTCACCGGTCAGCGTGGTTCGCCCGGCGGTTGCTCCGAGCACGAAGCCACGGGCCAACTGGTCCGCGGCGGCCCACAATCCATCGCCGGTGCGCTGGAAGCCGAACATCGAATAGAAGATGTACAGCGGGATCATCGGCTCGCCGTGGGTGGCGTAGGACGTGCCCGCCGCGGTGAACGACGCGGTCGATCCGGCCTCGTTGATGCCCTCGTGCAGGATCTGCCCGACCGAGCTCTCTTTGTAGGCAAGCATCAATTCCGCGTCGACCGAGGTGTACAACTGGCCGTTGCGGTTGTAGATCTTCAACGAAGGGAACCACGAGTCCATACCGAAGGTACGGGCCTCGTCCGGAATAATCGGCACGATCCGCTTGCCGATCTCCTTGTCCCGCAACAGCTCCTTCATGAGCCGAACCAGGGCCATGGTGGTGGCCACGTTCTGCTTGCCGGAACCCTTGCGCACCGACTTGTATGCCTCGTCGCCCGGCAGTTGCAGCGGCTTTGCCGTGGTGCGCCGTTCGGGCAAGAAGCCGCCGAGCGCCTTGCGGCGATCGAGCAGGTACTGGATCTCGTTCGCCTCCATACCCGGGTGGTAGTACGGGGGCAGGTAGGGATCCTTCTCCAGTTCGGCGTCGCTGATCGGAATCCGCTGCAGATCGCGGAAGTCCTTGAGGTCCTGCAGCGTCAGCTTCTTCATCTGGTGGGTGGCGTTGCGACCCTCGAAGTGCTTGCCGAGGGTGTAGCCCTTGATGGTCTTGGCCAGGATCACCGTCGGCTGGCCCTTGTGCGCCATCGCGGCCGCGTACGCGGCGTAGACCTTGCGGTAGTCGTGACCGCCGCGCTTGAGGTTCCAGATGCCTTCGTCGGACAGATCCTGCACCAGCGCCTTGGTCCGCGGGTCGCGGCCGAAGAAGTGGTCGCGGACATACGCGCCGTCGTTGGCCTTGTAGGTCTGGAAATCGCCGTCGGGGGTGGTGTTCATCAGGTTCACCAGGGCACCGTCGCGGTCGGCGCCGAGCAGCGCGTCCCACTCCCGGCCCCAGATCACCTTGATGACGTTCCAGCCCGCGCCGCGGAAGAACGACTCCAACTCCTGGATGATCTTGCCGTTACCGCGCACCGGGCCGTCGAGGCGCTGCAGGTTGCAGTTGATCACGAAGGTGAGGTTGTCCAGACCCTCGTTCGCGGCCACCTGGATCAGGCCGCGCGACTCCGGTTCGTCCATCTCACCGTCGCCCAGGAAGGCCCAGACGTGCTGATCGGAGGTGTCCTTGATGCCGCGGTCGTGCAGGTAGTGGTTGAACCGCGCCTGGTAGATGGCGTTCATCGGGCCGAGGCCCATCGACACCGTCGGGAACTCCCAGAAGTCGTTCAGCAGCCGCGGGTGCGGGTACGACGGCAGGCCGTGGCCCGGTCCGCCGTGGCTGTACTCCTGCCGGAAGCCGTCCATCCGGTCGGTGCTCAACCGGCCCTCGAGGAAGGCGCGGGCATAGATCCCCGGCGAGGCGTGACCCTGGATGAAGATCGAGTCGCCACCACCGGAGTGGTCCTTGCCGCGGAAGAAGTGGTTGAAGCCGACCTCGTAGAGCGCCGCCGAGGACGCGTAGGTCGAGATGTGGCCGCCCACACCAATGCCGGGGCGCTGCGCCCGATGCACCATGATCGCCGCGTTCCAGCGGATCCAGGCACGGAACCGTCGCTCCACCTCTTCGTCGCCGGGGAACCACGGCTCGTTCTCGGTGGGGATGGTGTTGACATAGTCGGTGGAGGTCAAAGCGGGTATGGCGACCCTACGCTCACCGGCGCGTTCCAACAGCCGGAGCATGAGGTAACGCGCGCGGCCCGGACCTTCCCGGTCGAGCATTTCATCGAACGATTCGAGCCATTCGGAGGTTTCCTCCGGGTCGATGTCCGGTAGGTAGGACGCCACCCCTTCGCGGATGACCCGCACGCGCTCGGCCGGTTGGTTGTGCGATCCGTGCGGATCGCGGCCCGTGGCCGGGGCAGGTGCGGATTCGGTGCCAGCGGATTTCGCTGGCGCGGAAGAGTGGATCAGGTCGGTCAAATCTGCTCCTCGTACAGGGGGTGGACATGCTGATGGGCGTCTGTTTCCCCGGGCGGGCACGCGTGGTTGGCGGACCGTCCGTCTGCGTTAGGTTCGGGCGCACCTCCATCCTTGCGGAAGTTGTGGCCCAGGTCATCATGTCAGGGGCATCTGCGTTACCGTTCCGCAGGGAACGTGAGTCGAGGACCGCCGAGACGAACAGGAGCGCGGAGGACGATGAAGGTGCTGGACCCACGCGGGTTCGGAGCGGTGTGCGCGACAGTGGCGGTCGTATTCGGGCTGACTGTCGCGGGATGCGCGAAACACGTTGACGGAGTTGCCAATCCGAATGCCTCGGAGCTTGCCGCGTACAAGACCGAGGCGGCCTCATCCTCCGCTGCGGCCACTTCTTCGCGCAAGGCCGCCGCACAGGCGCAGGCGATCGGCGACAACTGTGGTCAATTCCCCACAACTACAGGTGTCGGTGTTTCGAAGTACAACGAATTCGTAGATGCGCACGACGCGAACGCGCCGGACTACAACGCCAAGCGCGACACCGCGGCCAAGACGCTCGAGGACGCCGCCACCAAGGTCGAGACCGGCGTGAACAACGCCAACGGCGCGCTACCCACGGAACTGCAAGCGAAATTCGCCGAGTACGTCGCGGCCGCGCGGCAGCTGGCCGCGGAGACCCGCAAGATGACCTACACCGCACCGGTCGGCGGGCTCAACGATGCGAGCAAGCGGGTCAACGACGCGCGCAACGCGGTCAAGGACGCCTGCCCGAAACGCTGAGCCGAGCGACTCGCCGCGAAAACCACATCACGAGGATTCGGGCCAGAACCATGCCCGGTCAGCGAAAATCGGCCGACGAGACGAGGTTGTCATGCGACATTCCGTGGGTATTTCGTCCGATCAGCTTGCGCTCGAGGCGATAACCATGTTCGCTTGCAACTACCTATTGTCTGGAGTTGAGGAGGACACCACCGTGGTCGCCGCGGCGGACGCGCAGAACTACGCTCAGAAGCTTGGCATTACACACGGCATGGTTGTCCAGGAGCTGGGCTGGGACGAGGACACCGACGACGACCTGCGGGCCGATGTCGAAGAGGCCAGCGGCGGGGAGATGGTCGACGAAGACTCTGACGAGGTCGTCGACGCCGTACTGCTGTGGTGGCGAGAAGGCGACGGCGACTTGGCGGATGAGCTGATGGAAGTCATCAGCCCGCTGGCCGACGAAGGCTTCATCTGGGTACTCACCCCCAAGACCGGGCAACCTGGCCATGTCGATCCGAGCGATATCGCCGAAGCGGCGCCCACCGCGGGTCTGACGCAAACCTCGGCGATCAGCCTCGGTGCCTGGTCCGGAAGCCGCCTCGTGCAGCCCAAGGCACCCTCGAAGCAACGCTGACCGCTTTCGCTATGGTTTCGCCGGGCGGTGTTCCCACCGCCCGGTGTAGCCCGACACGATGGAGGATCAGTGATGCCGCTCGAGGTTGGCCCGCTGGAAGTCGGCACTGTTGCGCCGGATTTCACGCTGAAGGACCAGAACAACCAGGACGTCACGCTCTCGGACTATCGCGGCAAGAAGAACGTGCTGATCGTGTTCTATCCGCTCGCCTTCACCGGGATCTGCCAGGGCGAGCTGTGCAAGGTGCGTGACGAACTGCCCAAGTTCCAAAACGATGACGCGGAGATCCTCGCCATCTCGGTCGGCCCGCCGCCCACCCACAAGATCTGGGCGGCCGAACAGGGCTACGTCTTCCCGTTGCTGTCCGACTTCTGGCCACACGGCGCCGTCGCCCAGTCCTACGGCGTCTTCAACAAGAAATCCGGCTACCCCAACCGCGGCACCTTCGTCGTCGACAAGTCCGGCCACATCCGTTTCGCCGAAATGAACGGCCCCGGAGAGGCCCGTGACCAGGCGGCTTGGGAGAACGCGCTCGCCGCGCTAGATTCATAAACCGTCGCCGTCGGATACCCGACGGCGAACCGGGCGTATAGCTCAGTGGTAGAGCTCTGGTTTTACACACCAGCGGTCGGGGGTTCGAACCCCTCTGCGCCCACAACTGAATATGCAGGTCATTGCCTGTTTCCGTCCACCCCGTCCCCGCATAACACCCGCCGCGCAAGCTGATCTTGCCTAGAACTTGCCAACGGGTCGGCGAGCTAGGTTCCGGTCTCGTCGGTTTCGTCGCCGAACAGGGCCGCGCCCGCCGCCTCCAGCGCCTCGGGGTACACGTGCCCATAGACCCGCAACAACACGGCCGGATCGTGACCGAGCCACTTCGCCACCGCCGACACGGCAGCGCCGGAGTCGAGCAGGATCGTCGCGGCAGTGTGGCGCGCATCGTGCAGACGGATCACGGGCAAGCCCGCCGCCTTCGCCTGACGCTGGAATTCATCGGTATACCACTCGGGCCGAATTGGAGAGCCGTCCTCGTGGACGGAGATCAGGCGGTCGTCTGACCACGACTCCCCCATCGCCAGCGCTTCGGCCTTCTGGGTGATCTTCAACCGGTTTAGCGCGGCAACTACATCGGCCGGTAGCGGCAGGCTGCGCTTGCTGCGTCGCGACTTCGGATCGTCCTCTTCTACGTCCTTGCCGACCGCGACACGACCCCGGCGCACATTCAACGTCGCGTCCTCGATACGGGACCAGCGCAGCCCCATGATTTCCGAACGACGCAGACCACACAGCGACAGCATGAACAGGGCGTACAGGCGGTGCCCGCGAACGTGCTCACGGAATGCCCGACTCTGCTCCCGCGTCCACACCTGCATCTCGGTATCGGCGATATCGGGTCGCTTCACCAACCGAGCCACATTGCGCGTGACGAGTCCCTGTTCCATCGCGTCATCGAGCGCGGCCGAGAGTTGAATCAGCATGGTGGTGACGGTCCGTTCCTTCACGCCCTGAGGCTCGAGCGGCTGCGCGGTGTCGGGGGCCGCGACGTACACGCCGCGCTTCGGCCGGACGACTCGGCCAGAGGCGCGCAGTCGATCGAGGTACCGACCCGCCTTGTCGCCGAACTTCGCGGTCACCTCCGCGTACCGCACCCCTTCGGCGTGCTGGCAGACGAAGGCCAAGACAGGTCCAGGATCGGGCGCAGGCAATCAAGAATCACCACATCGGCCCCCGCGCAGCGCGCCGCCCATTCGGCTCGCCCGGAGTGGCCATGATGCGCCCGGCCGATACGGCGGGCCGTGCCGATCCGAGCCGTGGAATCACTGCTCCAGCGTGTGGAATCCCATGCAGCCACGGGAGCTGCGCAAGGTGGAGGACATGCGACTGCGGCGCTGTTTCGGAAGTACTGGCCCGCTGCCATCAACGGTGATGATCTGAAGGCAGCGGAGTTGGTGCTCCGCATCCACGACCGGCGGGCCAAACTGCACGGCTTGCCGATGCCCGAGCGTCTTATCCTCGCGCAGCTTCCCGGAATGTCGGACGAGACCTTCATGCCCCGCGTGGCCGAAGATCTTGCCGCGCTGGGAATCACGGCGGCCATGCTCGAACCGCCGCTCGAGAAGGACACCGAACCGTGGGCGGATGTCTGACGCGGGCTGCGTTTCCGACCCTCGGAAACGGGCAATTCTGACCGCCGATAATTATCGGCGGTTAGGAATCAGACAGCTAGAGGGTCTACCGGGTCTTCTGTCTCCTGCCTGGTCTTGTCCCTCCACACCGTGTACCTATCGGTTATCGCGTCGGTCCGATCCATGTCGGTCAGATCCGCACCGTGCAGATAGGCCCCGGATAAATCTGCGCGAATCAGTTTTGCGTCCCCCAGATCGGCATTCAAGAGGATCGCATCAGTCAGGATGGCGTCGTTTAGAACCGCGTGGAATAGGGAGGCCTTGGTCAGATCCGCGTCCTTCAGTACCGCCTTGGTCATGTTCGCGTAAGACAGCTTCGCGTCGGTCAAATTCGCATCACGCAGATCCACGCTAGACAGCTTCGCGTTAACCAGGTACGCGCTTTTCAGGTTCGCCCCGATCAAATCAAGCCCGACGAAATCGAGTCCCCCGAGAACGCATCCGGGCAATGATGCGTGCTCCAGGCTGATGACAGCCTTTTCCCAGGACTTCGGATCACTGGCTGGTCGTCGTCGGCGTCGTATGAGGATGCCGACGATGGTCTGTCGGATTTCACGTTCGGGCAGGTTCGGCTCATTGGGGTCGTCGCTCTCGGGAAACGGGACACGCAGATACCACTGGAGAAGGTCGATGCAGACCTGGCGTTCGTCGTCCTCGCCGAATGCGTGCCAGTCGTCGGCGAGCGCGGTCAGCGCATAGACGCCCGCTTGCCGGATGGCAGCGGACTCGTGGCCGATCTGCGCAGCAATGGCGCTATAGCGTTCCCGCAGAGTCGATACCTCTGCGCGGCGAGAGTCGGCTTCGTGCCGTTGTAGTTCGCGCTTCGTGTCGGCTTCGTGCTGGCCCCTGGAGAGATCGCGAGCGCGTTCGCCGTTGAGATAGGCCAGGACACCAGCGGACAGCGCGCCCGCACCGGCTAGGAATGTTGCCAGGGGCTGAGAGAACCCGGCGGGAACCCCGAAGAACAGGGCAGCACCGTACCCCGCCACCAGAGCGCCGACCACCATGAACGCCAGATTGGCCCAGAGCGATTGACGCCACCACGTGCGTACTCGGCGGACCCACCCTCCGGCTACATCACTACTGGACGCCTCGGCTACTGCCTTTTCCCCTTCGGACACGGGGAAGAACGTACAGCGCAGGTGATCTCAGCATCGCAGCAATGAGGACCAACCCTCAGTTCGATGGCCAGAAGATCACCGCGATGAACACGATCAGCGGCAGGCCGAACACGACCACCCACCCGAGCATGATCCACCCGTCGCCAATCATCGAATCTCGTTGTCCCGCAACGAAATCGGCTCTATGTCGATCGGCGCGGTCATCGCTGACGCAATCGCCGAAATCACATCGGCGTTAGGTTCGGCGAACTCGACTTCCCATCCCTCGTTATCGACCAGCGACCATGACCCGTCATCGCGTTGGCGATAGCTGTACCCCTCTTCGTCGTCCGGGGCTATCGCCAGCTTGCGGAGATCTTCGTCATCGAATCGCGCGGGGAGATGCATCTCCCGCCCCCTTCGGTCGTCCGTGTTGGTGTGCACCCACCGCCGAGGCAAGGCAACCCGGCGGCGGGGCTGAAAAAGACGCTAGGCGTGCGAAATTGGCTGACAACAGGAAATTGCGCCATATTGCGACGAAGTCGGCTGCGCGACACGGACAATCCGCCGATGATGAGAGTGCGTCACCCATTCACCACGAGAAACGAGACCAATCATGAAGCTCGAACGACTCGGCGGAGACAGCACAGACGGACAATCACCCACCCTCTTCCTCAGTGATAGGGAGACATACGTCACGCAGGGCTGGAGCACCGACAGACCCGACACCATCGAAATTCCTCAGCGTTTGATCCGTTTCCTAAAGCCCGGGACGTGTCTCGGCGCATTGCTGCGCGACACCGGACACGGCACGTTCTTGCTCTCGGGCGAACCGGTCACGGATCCCGAAGCCCTGGAACAGATCCGGCTGCCCGGCCACGAGTCGGCGGTAGAAGTTGCGATCGGAACGGAGCAGCGGCGCGATGCGGCACCTTTCGTTCGATGACCTAGCCGAGGCCATGCGCACCCACCGCCGCGCCTTCCATCTGGAGGTCCGCGACGACTACAGCGGCGTAGCCGGGGAGGCGGACCGGGTGCGGCGGTTCATGAACGGTGAGCAGCAGGATCCAGGGGCAAGCGCGCGGTGGCACGCCCTCATGCGAGAGGTCACGGCCAACGGCACCGAGGTGCAACGGGTCCGGGTCATAACGGAGCCGCACGGGGACTACACCCACTTCTCGGTCGGCACCACTGCCGCCAATATCGAAGTGGGCGAAGACATCCGGTGGCTACCGCGACAGGATGCCCCAGCCCATCTTCCAGACGATGACTGGTGGCTGTTCGATGGCGAACTTGCCGCGTACACGGTGTTCACCAGTGACGGGGCGGCGCTGCCGGGCTGGGTAGCGATCACCGATCCGGCAATCGTCGCGCAATACGCCCAACGCCGAGACGAGCTGTGGGCAAAGGCCATTCCGCACAACGAATACGCCAAGTGACCAATGTCGGTGAGGCACGCCGCGACCTGGGAGCCCGTCTCCGTGCTCTTCGGGTAGCGGCGCGCCTGCGTGGATATCAGCTCGCCGAACAGGCGGGCTGGCACCCTGCGAAGGTCTCACGCATCGAGCACGGTACGCAGTCGATGACCGAGGACGACTTGGCCGCGTGGTGCCGGTTTACTGGGGCCGATGCCGAATTGCCCGACCTGCTCGCCACGGTGCGCAATATCTCCGCCGCCTGGATGGAGTGGCGGCGCATCGTCGGCCACGGATACGCCTCCCACCAACGGCGCATCGGTGAGATGGAGGACCATGCTGAACTGCTGCGCGGATTCGACCCGCAGGTGTTCCACGGCCTATTGCAGACCGCCGTCTATGCGCGGGCGCTACTGGCAGCGGGTATGGAGTTCCTGGGCACGGAACGCGATCTCGATGCGGCGGTAGCGGCGCGGATGGAACGGCAACGGGTGCTCCGTGAGGGTCGGCACCGGTTCTGCCTGCTGGTCGGTGAGCAGGCACTCAGAACGACGGTCGGCAGCGATGAGGTTATGGCCGAGCAACTTCGGCATGTGCTCGACCTGATGACACTGCCTCGGCTGGTGTTCGGCATCGTGCCGGGGGAAAGTCCGTACTTCCGCCGCCTCACCGACTTCGTGCTCTACGGGCCGCGCAAGGTGCTCGTGGAGACGATCACCGCCGAGTCCGCCATCACCCAGCCCCGCGAGATCGCCCTGTACGAGAAGGTATTCGCGCGGCTGGCGGAGCAGGCCGTCTACGGAGACGCGACGCGCGAACTGATCACGGCCGAGTTGGAGCGGCGGGCAGGTTGACGCAGCAAGCGATCGGACGAATCCACGTCCCGGATGCTGTGGCTTATCTACGCTGCGACCGATGGTGCACCACACAGTGGAAGGTTTCGGATGGCGATCAACTACGTCAAGCAGCCGAAAGCTGTTCAGCAGCAACCACCGCCCGAAACGGAGCAGCTGGGCATATCGGAGCACCGAGATCTTCCCGAGCCGCCGCCCGGATCGGTTATCCGCTTTCGCGTTGACAACTACCTGTTCTCGGCCGTGCACATCAGAGACTCCGACCCGGCATATCGCTGGTACACCACGGCCACACGAGATGACGACCAAACCGGTGATTGGGGTGTGCGGCAGATCGACAGCTGGAAACGCATCTGTGATGCCGCTACCGGCGATATCGAGATCGCAACAGCTTGGCAGGTCGCGAAGGATGACCCTATGGATACGTAGCAGGCTCTGGGCTGCTCCGAGCCCAGGTCAGGCCATCACGGTCGCGGAGGCGGTACTGGCAGCGCACCGTGATGTTGCCGAACGGATCACCCGCCGCGCAGGTCATAGGCATGATCGGCGTACCCCCGAACTTGCCAAGACCTTGCCAAGACAGGCAGATACGAGCCGGACACAGCCGTACTGGCTGAACGTTCCCATGCCTCTGACCTGGACGGGATGGACGCGGCGGTACCTGCTGGACGATGTGGCGCGCTTTTACACACCAGCGGTCGGGGGTTCGAACCCTCTGCGCCCACAACTGAAGATGCAGGTAGACAACGGTTTCACCGCCTCGCCACACCTGCACCATATCCCTTCCATGGAGCAAACGTGGAGCAGGCACACACTCGAGCCACCCGGCAGGATCTCGATGTCGCGTCAATCGTCGGGCACGAGCCAGGGAGTGGCGGCGCGTGTTCGAAGTCAACCTGTTCGGCCACATCGCCGTCACCCAGGCGCTGCTACCCGCGCTACTGCGCAGCGAGGGTCGCGTGATCAACATCAGCTCGGTCGGCGGCAAGGTCGCCATGGCCACATACGGCGCGTACGCGGGCACGAAGTTCGCCCTGGAGGCGGTCAGCGACTCGCTCCGCCGGGAGGTCGCGCCGCTGGGCGTGCAGGTGGTCGTGGTCGAGCCCGGCGGCGTCCGCACGGAGATGGCCGCCCGCGGGATCGAGACAGCGAACGCCTTGGCCGCCCAAATGACGCCGGAACAGGACGAGCGCTACGGCAGCCTGGTCCAGGCGAACAACAAGTTCATGGCCTCGGGCACCGCATCGGGCGTGACCGCCGACGCCGCCGCCCGGGTCATCGCGAAGGCCGTGACGACCCGCAGACCGCGCACCCGCTACACCATCGGCCTGGATGCCGCCCTGGTCACTCGCCTGACCCGGATGCTGTCCGACCGCACCCTCGACCGCGTCATCGCCGCCAACCTGCGCCGCCACTACCCGAAGGGAGCCACCGCCGTCACACCCCGGGGCCATCGGGTGCAACACGCCCAGCACTAGGGCGATGGTCCTGGTGCTGGGGATGCAGTGCGGGGATCGGCTATGCACCCGTGCGACGATCGACAGCGGATCCGGTCCCCGATCGGGGATATGCGAGCCGCGCGAGGTCACCACCCATCTGCTCGAATGTGAGCACCCCAACCGCGGCGCCCCGATTACCGCCGCCGACTGCCCGGCACCGGTCGCCACCGCAAGAAGACCCAACAGCGCATAGCCACCACCGGTACAGCCGGCCACGCTGCCCCGGGCCAGACCGCCGTCAGGCAGCACCTCCCCCAACCCGCCGCCGACCGCGATGACATCCGCGGCCGACCTGGGCGTGCGGGGCCTCGGCACCGACCCGGCCCGGAATCGCCGCCATCCGAGCCCGCAAATCGTCCGGCTACGCGGCGCGATCCACCGCGACCAGCGGCCCTTCAGCCCCTCGCCGAGGGCTTCATCCAGGATCTCGAACATACTTTCGCCTCATGACATATCTTCTGCCCGACGTCGATAGTGGATGCGGATCGATAGCTGGCGATACGCTGATCCTGTGGTAGCAGTGCCAGCGCCGATGCTTGCCGTCCCAGGGCGGCCGCCGGATAACGCTGCCTGGGCGATCGAGATGAAGTGGGACGGCGTCCGCACCATCGCCGTCTGCTATGGCACATATGCTCGCTTGTACAGCAGGAATCGCCGAGATATGACCGGTTCATATCCTGAGCTCGCGGCGGCGCTGGCCGCGTCGGCGCGGAGGCGGGCGTTGATCCTCGACGGCGAGGTGCTCGCGCAAACCGCCTCCGGCGCGCCGTCTTTCGGTTTGCTGCAACGCCGAATGCACGTCGCGCGGCCATCTCCGGAGCTGATCCGATCAATACCGGTCCAGTTCTACGGCTTCGACGTGCTCGACATCAACGGCGAACCGACCACCGCACTGCCCTATTCAGCCCGCCGTGCCCGTCTCGATGAGCTGGAACTGCCCAGCCAGCTGGTGAGCGTCCCGCCGAATTGGCTGGGAGTGGCGGCGGATCGGATGCTCGAGCTGGCGCTCGAGCATCACCTGGAAGGGATCATGTCCAAACAAGTCGAGTCCGCCTACCACCCCGGGTATCGGTCACCGTCATGGATCAAAACGCCGCTGCGCACTACCACCGAGGCGATCGTGGCCGGATGGACCACCGGCACGAGAATGCTGAGTTCGACGTTCGGTTCTCTCGTCCTCGCGGCGCACGCCCCGGATGGGCGCCTGGTCTACATCGGCAACGTGGGCACCGGGTTCACGATGGCCACCCGCCGCAAGCTGCGTGCCCACCTCGACGCGCTCGCCACGGACCGGAGCCCGTTCGATACCCCCGTCACCGGTCACGGCGGCATCGGCGGCGTGCACTGGGTACGCCCGGAGCTGGTCGGCGATATCGAGTACCGCGAGTACACCGGCGACGGCCTGCGCCACCCGAGCTGGCGCGGCCTGCGCAGCGACAAGGACGCAAGCGAGATCAAAGCGCCGATATCGGATTAGATGCAACACTGTTGGGCTGGATCGCGACGTGGTCCGCGCCGACGTCGAGGTGGTCGAGCACTCGTCGACGGATTGTGTCGTGATGCACCAGCGGTCGGGGCTCGAACCCGTCTGCGCCCACCGCTTCCCAACAGGGGCGGGGAATTGTGTCACTGGCGCACTAGGGTGGGGCCGTGGCGCTAGAACCAGGTGACCAGTTTGCGGGATTTGTTGTGCGGGCCCGGCTCGGTCACGGCGGTGGCAGCGACGTGTACCTGGCCGAGGATCCGGAGGGATCGCGGTCGGTATCGCTGAAGATTTTGGGACCCAACGACAGCCGGTCGGCGCAGGCGCGTGCGCGGTTCGTGCACGAGTTCGACATCCTGTCCACGCTGCGGCACCCGGATATCGTGCGGATGTATACGCATGGTGAATCCGACGGGAGGCTCTGGTCGGCGCACGAGTACATCGCAGGTGCGACAGCGGCGACGCTCGTGCGGATGCCGCATCAACGTCCCGATCTGCGGCGGGTGCTGCATGTGCTGACGCATGTCGCGGCGGGATTGGATTTCGCGCACGCCAACAATGTGGTCCATCTCGACGTGAAACCGGCGAACGTGTTGGTCGGTGTGGATGAGCCGGCGGCGGTGAAGATCTCGGACTTCGATCAGGCCCGGTGGCTGAACCGGCCCGAACCGCCCCTGGCCACAAACGGTTTCGTCGTCGTATCGGTGCCCTACGCCGCGCCGGAACTGCTGCAGGCGGGCACGGTGTCGCCGGCGACGGACCAGTACGCGCTGGCCTGCTCGGCCATCGAACTGCTCACCGGCCGCCCGCCGTTCGCCCGCGGGAACCTCATGGCCACCGCGCAAGCCCACCTGCACGACCCACCCCCCGAAATCTCCGGGCGCAACCGTTGGATCCCGCCTGAGCTCGACGCGATCCTGCACCGGTCGCTCGCGAAGGACCCCGATGGTCGCTACGCCTCGTGCGCCGAACCCATCCGCCTGCTCACCGAGGCACTCCACGAGATCGATCCACGCCCCCTCGCTCCCCTATTGAGCCGTCTGAATACGGCATTCACCCGGCCGTATCTGCTGAACGCCGCGTTCAGACGGAAGGGAGCAGAGGCGAAACAGGCACGCGGGTCCGGCGGGCGATAGACGGACTCGACGCTGCACACGGGGCGGATCGGTAGCGGTCGCGCAACAGGCGACAACGCGCGGCGCTAGAGACCGCTCTGGTCTCGGAATCGATGCCCTGGCTCCTCGACGATCACGTCCGGCTCTTCCGGGTGGCCGGGCCAGGGGCGTTCGGCTACGACGGGGAACTGGCCGGTGTGATCGTGGCGGATTGCCGCTATGCGCAGAACCCTTCGGCGGACCAGGAACCAGCCGCAGACCATGGCGGGGGCCGCGAACACGACCATGACGAGCACGGCGGCGCGCTGTACCGGGTCGTCACCGCAGGCCATCAGGATGACTACGGCCGCGAGGAAAATCAGCGTCGCCACACTCGTGTAGGGGGTCCCGACGAGCCGGAAGGCCGGACGGTGCGCCACGCCTCGGCGCCACAGGTGCCATAGCCGCAGTTGACAGAGCATGACGGCGGTCCACGACATGATGGTGCCGAGCGCCGAGACGTTCAAGACGATCTCGAATGCTTTGTCCGGCACCACCATGTCGAGCCCGACCCCGATCAGGGCGATCGAACCGGCCGCGAGGATACCGATATAGGGCACACCGGTGCGCGACATGCGTGAGGCGGCAGCGGGGGCGCTGCCGTTACGCGACATCGAGCGCAGAATTCGGCCGGTCGAGTAGAGGCCTGCGTTGAGACTGGAGAAGGCGGCGGTGAGCACGATCAGATTCATGATCGATCCGGCCGCGGGAACTCCGATGCGCGAGAAGAAGGTGACGAACGGACTCTCGCCCGCCCGGAAGGCGGTGTAGGGCAACAACAATCCGAGCAGTATCAGTGACCCGACGTAGAACAGGGCGATGCGGGTGATCACCGAATTGATCGCCCGCGGCATGATCTGCTCCGGTTGCTCTGCCTCCCCCGCCGCGATGCCGACCAGTTCGACTGCGGCATAGGCGAATACGACGCCGGTGGTAACCGTGACCAGCGGCAGTAGCCCGGTCGGGAACAATCCGCCGTGCTGGGTGATCACCGAAATTCCGGTGGTTTCACCGTGCACCCGGAAGCGGCAGCCCAGGAACACCGTGCCGATAATCAGGAATCCGGCCAGCGCGACAACCTTGATCAGCGCGACCCAGAATTCCAGTTCCCCGAACCAGCGCACCGAGATCAGATTGGTGCTCACGACCACGATCAGGGCGATGAGCGCGATCACCCACTGCGGGACGGCCTCGAACATGCCCCAGTAGCGGACATATATGGCGATGGCGGTGATATCGACGATGCCGGTCATGCACCAGTGGAAGAAGTACATCCAGCCGACGGCGAAAGCGAGCTTCTCACCGTAGAACTCACGCGAGTAGGAGACGAACGATCCGGCGGACGGACGATGCAGCACCAGTTCGCCGAGCGCCCGCAGAATAAAGAAGACGAATACGCCACAGACGGCGTATAGCAGGAACAATCCGGGACCGGCGCCCGCTAGGCGCCCGCCCGCACCGAGGAACAGCCCGGTGCCGATCACGCCGCCGATCGCGATCATCTGAACTTGGCGTGTGCGCAGCGATCTTCGATAGCCGATGTCTTCGGCGTGCAACGCATCCGAAAGCGCCGATAGCTCCACAGGCCGCCCGACTGCGATCATGAACAGGCCTTCCCGCGGTGCCCCATGGTGATCGAAATCATATCCGCAAGGATTGTACCGCTATTTAACGGTGCATTCGATAACGGTTTGTTGAAGAAAAAACCATCGCCTGTGCTGGTTATTGGGGACTAACCGACGTCGCGGCGCAGCCAGGTGACTTCGGCGCCGGATTCGATGCCGTAGCGGTAAACCTCGAGGTCTTCGTCCCAGGGCGTGCCGAGGGCGCGGTCGAGTTCGGTGGCCAGGTCGTAGCCGGTGTAGTTGCCGAGTTCGCGGTTGGCTTGCAGCATGGCGCGCAGGCGCATTTCGCCGATGGTCACATCGCCGTTGGCGGAGGTGGAGCCGTGCCAGAGGCCGAGGGTGGGGACGAAGCTGTAGCGTTCGCCGTCCACGCCGTCACTGGGGTCCTCGGTGACCTCGAAGCGCAGCACGGGCCAGGAGCGCAACGACTGGGCAATCCGGGAGGCGGTACCGACGGGACCGATCCAGTCGGTGGTCGCGCGCAGCTGACCGTCGGCGGGTTGCGCGGTCCAGCGCAACTTCGCGGGCGCGCCGAGGGCCGAGGTGAGCGCCCACTCGATGTGCGGGCACAGCGCAGCGGGCGACGAGTGGATGTAGACCACACCCGCCGTCGCGTCCGCGAACTGACTCGATGCGCGCACCACTAACACCTCCAGCTTCGACGAGGAACGTCTTCCCCAACGACCTGTCGAACCTGGCGTTGCCCGAGTGTACTGGAGTGCCCGAAGTTACACGTGTTACTTCGGATGCGTGTCCGAGCTGTTACTTCGGACCCGAGTTCGGTGCGAGGGTCGACTCCGCGATCACCGCATCGGAGAAGACGGGCCAAGCCTCCCGCGCCCAGTCGCCGAAATTCTCGTCGCTCAAAGCGATACTCGCCACCCCAATTTCGGGATCCACCCACAGAAATGTGCCGGACTGACCGAAATGGCCATAGGTACCTGCGGAATTTGCCGCGCCGGTCCAATGCGGCGATTTTCCGTCACGAATCTCAAAGCCCAGCCCCCAGTCATTGGGACGCTGCGATCCGTAACCGGGCAGCACACCATTGAGCCCGGGAAACTGGACCGAGGTGGCCTCGGCGTGGGTCTGCGCCGAAATCAACTGGGGGTTCAGCAGTTCGGCGGCGAAACGCACCAGATCCGCCGCGGTGGACCGGCCGGCGTGCCCGGCCGGACCGGCGAGCACCGAGGCCGTCATGCCGAGCGGCTCGAATACGGCCTCCCGCAAGTAGTCCGGGAACGCGAAGCCCGTCTGCTCCGCGACAAAGGCCGCGAGTATCTCGAAGCCCGCGCTGGAGTAGATCCGTCGCGTGCCCGGGGCGGCGAGTTCCTCGGTGGTATCGAAGGCGATGCCGGAGGTGTGCGCGAGCAGATGCCGGACGGTAGCTCCCGGCGGGCCCGCGGGTTGCTCGAGTTCGACCGCGCCCTCCTCCACCGCGACCAGCACCGCATAAGCGACCAGCGGCTTGGTCACCGAGGCGAGGGGGAATACACGCTCGACATCGCCCGCCGTCCGCGCGCCGTCGCGGGTCACCACCCCTGCCGCCGCGTGCCGAACCGGCCAGTCCCTGATCTGCTCGAGTGAACGCACGAAACGAGCGTACGAGACGCAGAGAACGCGGGCCCAGGCGGAGGCTTCGACCGTCGAGCCGTACCGGGCCGGGAAGGGCATGTTGAAATTCCCGCTCGGCAAGCCGGTTCCGTATGACCTGATCACGCGGATCGCCACCGAACTCGCCGAGCGGTGACGTGATCTACCAGTCGGCCTCGGTGTACTTGATGATGCCGCGAATGTTCTTGCCGTCCAGCATGTCCTGGTAGCCCTGGTTGATCTGCTCCAGGGAGTATTGGCGGGTGATCATATCGTCGAGGTTCAGCTGACCCGCCTTGTACAGCGCGAGCAGGCGCGGCGCGTCCTGGCGGGCATTGCCACCACCGAAGATGCAGCCCTTCACCGTCTTCTGCAGCATGGACAGCAGGAAGCTGTTGAGCTTGACGTCGCTCTCGTCCATCCGGCCCATCGAGGTGACGACCAGGGTCCCCGCCTTGCCGGTGAGGATCAGCCCCTCCTCGATGTATTCGCCGTGCATCTCACCCATGGTGAGGATGACATTCTCGGCCATCCGACCCTCGGTGGCCTCGATCAGCGGCATGATCGCGGCGGCCATGCTCTCGTAGGTGTGCGTCGCACCGAACTTCTGCGCCTGCTCGCGCTTCCACGGATTCGGATCGATCGCGACCACTTTGGACGCGCCGGAGAGCACCGCGCCCTGCAGCGCGCTCATACCGACGCCGCCGATGCCGGCGATCACCACGGTCTCGCCCGGCTGTACCTGGGCGACATGGGTGGAGGAGCCGAAGCCGGTGGGCACGCCGCAGCCGACGAGGCAGGCGACCTCGAACGGGATACTCGGATCGATCTTGACCACCGAGGTGTGGTGCACCGTCATATACGGCGCGAAGGTGCCGAGCAGGCACATCGGGATGACATTCTCGCCACGCGCCTGGATGCGGTAGGTGCCGTCGCTGATGGCCTGACCCATCAACAGTCCGGCGCCCAGGTCGCACAGCGCCATATTGCCGCTCACGCAGGCCGGACAGCGACCGCAAGCGGGGATGAACGACAGGATCACGTGGTCGCCGACCTGCAGGTCGGCGGGGCAGTTCGGCCCGAGCTTGGTGATCACGCCCGCGCCCTCGTGGCCACCCATGACGGGGAATGCGGGCATCGGTGTCGCACCGGTCACGATGTGGTGGTCCGAGTGGCACATTCCGGCGGTTTCCATCCGGATCTGGACTTCACCGGCGACTGGATCGCCGACCTCGATCTCCTCCACCGACCACGGTTGGTCGATCCCCCACAGGATCGCGCCTTTCGTCTTCATTCCTGTCGACCTCTCGCATGCACGGGCTTCAATGTGACTGCACCCACAGTACGAGAAAACTGGAACGCGTTCTAGTACTGGGTCGAAAATTCGCCGACAGGGATTGACCAGACCCCCGAACGAGTTCCAGTTCGCCCCCGCGAAGCACCCGCTCGGATCCGATATTGCCCGACTTCAGCCGCGCACGTCGTGCACATGGTGGATTACGTCGTGCACGAAGTAGGACGCCAGGGATTCGACGGTGAAGATCGAACCGTCGCTGCGCCGCGCCTGCCGGGCGAGGTCGGCGGTGGGGACCGATTCGAAGGCACGCGCGGTCGCATCGGCCGCCTCGGTCAGCTCCGCGGCCACCTTGCCGGGGTCCTGCTCACCGTATCGATCAGCGATGGCCGTGAGGTCCTGATCCCAGTTCGAGAACACCGGGATGCCATCAGCCGTCTCGCCGGCGTCGAGACCTTTCGCATCGAAGCCGGTGACCCGCGGATCGACCGCGCTGGCGCGGGCCGTCACAGCCGCGCGATAGGTGAAGATTCGGCAGACGTCGCGAACATGGGCGGCGTACTCGAGCGCCGACCAGGTCGAGTCGTCCGGGCGGATTGCGGCGTCGGGCCGCTCGGAACATATCCAGCCAGTCATCGGCAAGATTCCGACAGCCTCTCGCCCAGAGCTGCGATCACTCCATCAGGCGATGTGCGCGCTCGAAGAGTTCGAGGGTGATGGCGTGCAGGAAGTCGCCGACCTGCTTGGGCGCCTTGCCCGCGAAGGCCCGGGCGTGCGTACCTTCCAGCACGATGCCGAGCTTGAAGCAGGCGAGCACTGTGTACCAGGTGACGTTGCTCAGGTCGCGGTCGGAGAACTTGCCGTAGTGCGCGATCATCTCAGCCGGCGTCGGCAGGCCGCCGACGGCACCGAGCTTGCCGATCAGCGCCGCGCCGGTGGTGCCGGGTTCCGGGCGGGTCGCGATCTGCCAGCCGAGGTCGAGCAGCGGGTCGCCAATGGTCGACATCTCCCAGTCCACCATCGCGGCCACCTCCGGGCCGTCATAGGAGAACATCATGTTGGCCAGGTGACAGTCGCCGTGCAGGATGCCGGGAGTCCACTGTGCGGGACGATTCCGATCCAGCCACTCCCCGACCTGCCGCACGCCGGGAATCTCCGGACCCGCGTAGCCCTCATTGGCCGAATAGGACTCGAGCTCGCCGAGCCAGCGCGGCACCTGGCGCTCCAGGAAGCCGTCCGGCTTGCCGTAGTCCTGGAGTCCGAGCGCCTGATAGTCGAGGGCGCCGAGGCGGGCGATAGCCTCCACGGCGGACAGGCCCATCTGCCGCCGCACCTCCGGATCGCCCGCATGCAGTTCGGGCAATTCGTTCTGCGGGTTGAAGCCGGTAATGGGCTCCATCAGGTAGAAGACCGCGCCGAGGACCGATTCGTCGGGGCATGCGGCGATCACTCGCGGGGCGCGCACACCGGTGCCGTCGAGCGCGCCGAGCAGCCGGGCCTCGCGACGGATGACGTCATTACTCTTGGCGCGCAGATGCTTCGGCCCGCGCCGCAGCACGTAGTCCCGGCCGCCGCGGGCGAAGCGCAGCATGATGTTCTGCGTGCCACCGCCGAGAGAGGTCACATCCTCGAACTCGCCGGCCGGCAAACCCTGCTCATCCATCCATTTACCGACGACAGCGAAGTCGACGACATCTCGATCCACATCGACCGGTTGCGCAACAGACATGTCCCACATTGTGCACCACACGGCGGACCAAACTGAAGGCGCATGACAACAGTTTGCCGCGACCGGTGCGGCGTAGGGTTCGGAGCACGATGCGTACGCTCTTGATCGACAATTACGACTCGTTCACCTACAACCTGTATCAGCTGATCAGCGAGGTGAACGGGGAAGAACCCACGGTCGTGCGCAATGACGCGGTCGACGATATCGCGCGGCTGCGACTGGAGCGTTTCGACAATATCGTCATCTCTCCCGGCCCCGGCCGGCCCGACGTCGCCCGGGATATCGGCATCTCGGCCGCGGTGATTCGTGACGCCGAGCTGCCACTGCTCGGCGTCTGCCTCGGACATCAGGCCATCGTCGTCGCGGAAGGCGGCATTGTCACCACCGCGCCTGCCGCTCGGCACGGCTATCTCGACCACATCGAGCACGATGGCAACGACCTGTTCGCCGGACTCCCCGAGGGTTTCACCGCGGTGCGGTATCACTCGCTGTGTGCGCGGCGACCATTGCCGGACGGTCTCGAGATCACCGCCGTCGCGGCCGATGGGGTGATCATGGGGGTTCGGCATCGGAGCAGACCACAGTGGGGTGTGCAGTTCCATCCCGAATCGATCGCCAGCGAGTACGGCGCGGCGTTACTCGGCAACTTCGCGAAACTGACTGCGGCACAGCGGATTCGGTCGAGCATCATTGGGCCGTTCGAGTATGCCGAGCCGCTCGCGAGCCGACATGAGTATCGCGAATCGCGGCGCTCGTGGCAGCTCCGGCATGCGGTGATCGAGCGTGCGATCGATACCGAGGCCGCGTTCATCCGGTTGTACGGCAACTCCCGCACCGCGTTCTGGCTGGACAGCGAGCAGGTCGAGCCGGGGCTGGATCGGTTCTCCTTTCTCGGCGATGCGAGCGGGCCGCTGGCCGAAGTGGTTCGGTATCGGGTCGGCGAGGACATGGTGACGGTCGAATCCTCGGATGGGAATCGGCGGACAGTGCCCGGCGGAATTCTCGACTATCTAGCCGGGCAGCTACATCTGCGGCATACCGAACTGCCGGATCTGCCTTTCGATTTCGCGTGCGGATATATCGGATATCTCGGTTATGAAGTGAAGGCCGACTGCGGGGCGAGCGCCGCGCATCGCGCACCGACGCCGGATGCGCAATGGATCTTCGCCGACCGGATCGTCGTCGTCGACCATGTCGGCGGGCGGACCCATCTGCTCGCACTCACCGATCCCGCGCCGGAAGCCCTTCGGGCGGGGGCGGATTGGTTGCGCGATACCCGCGAGATTCTGGAATCCCTACCGACGTGGGCGAATCCACCGACGCTCGAGGTGTTCTCCGATACCGCCTCCGTCGCACCGCTGTTCACCCGTGGGCGGGATCGGTATCTCGCCGATATCGCGGTCTGCCAGGAGCGACTACACGCGGGCGAGTCCTATGAAATCTGTCTCACCGACAGCGCGTCCATGGCGGCACGCGAGTCCGACGGGCTCGATTTCTATCGCACGTTGCGCCGCTGCAATCCCGCACCGTATGCGGCATATCTGCGCTTCGACGATCTCGAAATCGCTTGCTCCTCACCGGAACGCTTCCTCAAGGTCGACCGGGCCCGCACCGTGGAGAGCAAGCCGATAAAGGGCACCGCGCCGCGCGGGAGTACGCCCGCAGAGGACGAGCGGCTGCGGCGCGAACTGGCCGACAGTCCCAAGACCAGGGCCGAGAACCTGATGATCGTCGACCTGTTGCGCAACGACCTCGGGCGGGTCTGCCAGATCGGCAGTGTGCACGTGCCGAAATTGATGGCGACCGAGACGTACTCGACCATGCACCAATTGGTCTCCACCATCCGGGGCACCTTGCGCCCGCATGTCGACGTCATCGATTGCCTGCGGGCGTGTTTCCCCGGCGGCTCGATGACCGGGGCCCCGAAGCTGCGCACCATGGAGATCATCGACGAACTGGAAACCGAAGCGCGCGGTATCTATTCGGGCACCATCGGCTTCCTCGGTCTGGCGGGCACGGCGGACCTCAATATCGTCATCCGGACCGCCGTTCGCCACGACGGCCAGTGGCGGATCGGCGCGGGCGGCGCCATCGTCCTGGACTCGGACCCCGAGGACGAATACCACGAAACCCTCCTCAAAGCCGCGGCCACCTACCGCGCCACTCGCTGAGCCCCGCGCGTCCCAACCCCACCGCTCCTTCGCATCCTTGTGGGTGCCCCAGATCCGGGCATGAACGACGCGGCCGGTTTGTGCCGTGCCTGCCGGGCTGGGACTGCGGTTCGCGCGCATCGCCGAATATCGGGACCGACCGGGTCGGCGTGTCGGAGGGTCGTGGCATAGTTCCGTGGCGATGAAACTCAGTAAAGGGGCCAATACGGCGGTACCGACTTCCCTTCTTGCCGTGGTTGTTTCGTGGCGGTCGGAGCATGCGGTGGATGCGCATGCGTTGTTGTTGGCGGCGGCGGGATCGGTGCGCACCGATCGGGATCTGGTGTTCTTCAACGCGCCCCGGCATATGTCGCAGGCGGTGACGCTCGATCAGGAGCCCGCGCCGGGCACCGCGCGACTGAGTGTCTCGCTACCGCGCACCGAATCGGATGTGGCACGGATCGTCGTCGCGGGCTCGGTCGACGCGGGAACCTTCGGCGATATCACGGGTTTGACCCTCACCATCGAAGCCGCTCACGGCCCGATCGCGCGATTCGAGATCACCGACGCCGATTCGGTGTCCGCCATGATGTTCGGCGAGTTCTATCGCCGCGAGGACCAGTGGCGGTTCCGCGCCATCGGCCAGGGCTGGTCGAGCGGACTGCCCGGACTCGTCACCGAATTCGGCGTCAACGTCGACGAACCCGACGCGCGAGCGTCGGGCGCAACGCACCGATCGCAGCGCGAACCGACCGGCGCCGACCATGAGCCGACCGCTTCGCGAGCGGATAACACCCCGATGCCATCCCAGCCGACCAGGCCGATCGATCTCGACCGACGTCGACAGGCGGTTGAACCCGGTCCGCTCGCACCGCCGCCGAATTCCCAACGCGCCGACTGGTATGCGGATCCCGAGGATCCGTCGAGGTTGCGGTGGTGGGATGGGACGCAGTGGACCGGCGCCGGGTATCCGCCCCGACCCCCGCGCGCACGCGAGTGTGCGCGTTGCGGACATCTCAGGCGGCGCAAGCTGTTCGGTGGTCTTGCGGCGTGTCTGTACTGTGCGGCCGAGATCGAGGAGTACCTGACGCACTGGCACACCCAGGCTTGGCGGGTGCTCACCACGTCGGGGCCGCGCGGCGCGGATTGGGACGCGTTGTGGGCGTCGTTGCGGTATCAGCGGATCGACGAGAACCTGGGCCGGGATGCGTTGCGTGCGGTGGCGCTGAGCTATGTTGAGCGACTGGTCACCTTCGCGTTCGCGGACGGGGAGATCGAGCAGCCGGAGTTCGAGGCGTTCGAGCAGGCGATCCATGAGCTGGGTCTGACCGGGCCGCTGGTCGAGGATCTGCGCAGGCGAATGCACCGCGGCCACCTGCTGTCCCGGCTGCGCGGCGGTGATCTGCCGCTGGTCCGGACGCCCGGACTGCATCTGGATCCCGAGGAGAAGGTGCACCTGGACCTGGCCGCGGTGCATATCCGGCAGTTGGCGCGCGGCCCGAAACACACCGACGGCAGGCTGATCGCCAGCAATAAGAAGCTGCGCTTCGTCGGAATCGACACCGGCACCGAATTGCCGTGGAACCGGGTGGTTTCGGTGCGGGTCGAGCAACGCACGGTGGTCATCGCGGCGACCTCGGCGCGCGGCGGCGCCACCTTCGATGTCGAGGACCCCGATTACGTCGCGGCCGCCATGGAGGGCGCGCTGCGTGTCGCCAAACGCCTGATCCTCACCCCGGGCCAGCGCGACACCCGCAGCATCCCCCAGGAGGTCAAAGCCGAAGTGTGGCAACGCGACGGCGGCAAATGTGTCGAATGCGGCGACGGCCACTACCTCGAATTCGACCACATCATTCCGCTCAGCCGCGGTGGCGCGACGAGCGCGACCAATCTGCAGATCCTCTGCCGTGCCTGTAACCGGGCCAAAGGCGCGCGGATCTGACGTAACCACACGACCGGTCACCTGTCCGATACCGCACGCATCCGCGCACCGGAACACCGATGTGGCGAATCAGGCATATGCGATGGCCCACGTTGAGCCGCGTACCGTCGAAATCTCCATCGTCGGCTGCGATCTCGTGCCCATCGCCTACTACCGGACGAAGGTGGACCAGGAACGAGTGGTCACCGCGGGCGAGATTCCGTGGACGCTGTTGCGCGCCAGCCAATCTGGGCGAGCAGGGCGAGGCGATCGGCATCGGCTACGCCGAATGGCTGTCCCGGCTCACTCGCTGATCAACCCGGCGGTGCGCCCGAGATCCGCCAGCATCGCATCGAAGAGAATCTCCGGATTCGATAGCGGAATCGGATAATTCCCGAATACCTCGAGGGTGACGTGCCCGTAGAGCCGGGCCCAGATCTGGATCATCAGATACGTCACGCCGAGGTCGAGCTTTTCGGCGGGGAACTTCTGCCCGGATTCGGAAAGCGCTGCCAGCAACTCGGTTTGGAACAGCACGAGATCATCGCGCAGCTCCGCCGGAATCACATCGGTCGGCGGCGTCACCACGTCATAGGTGGCCAGAAGCCGACCGGCGGCCGCCAGGAAGATCCGCCCGAACGGTTCGTCGAAGCGCCGCAGCAAACGCGCGCGGCCCGCGCCCGGCGAGGCGAACACCAGGGTGAATTCCCTGGTGTGCGCCAGCGCCCAGCGCCGGAACCCCTTGCAGATGGCGAAGAACTGCACCGCGCCGTCATCGGGCAGGGAGGCGATCTGCTCGGACAAATCCGCGGCGAGGTCCTCGCAGAACTCCAGGCGCAGACTCTCCAACAGGTCCTCGCGCGAATTGTAGTACCGGTACAGCGCGGGCGCGGTGATGCCGAGTTCGCGGGCGATCGCCCGCAGCGTGACCGCGTCGGGACCGTACTCGACCAGCAGTGCGCGCGCCACCCGGCGGATATCCGCATCGGAGAGCACCGGCGCCCGCCCCCGCGGCTTGGACCTGTTCATGAGGGAATTCAAGCGTATTCGACTTCCCAGCGCTTGATGCCGTTCAACCACCCCGAGCGCAGCCGCACCGGATCGGAGACCTGCCGCAGATTGGGCATCACATCGGCGATGGCGTTGAACATCAGGTCGATCTGCAGCCGGGCCAGGTTGGCGCCGACGCAATAGTGCGTGCCGGTGCCACCGAAACCCACGTGCGGGTTGGGGTTGCGCAGCACGTCGAACGTGAACGGATCCTCGAAACCGTCCTCGTCGAAGTTGGCCGAGCTGTAGAACAGGCCGATCCGCTGGCCCTTCTTGATCTGCTGGCCGCCGATCTCGGTGTCCTGGGTGGCGGTGCGCTGGAAGGCGGTCACCGGGGTGGCCCAGCGCACGATCTCGTCGGGTGCGGTGCGCGGGCGCTGCTCTTTGTAGAGCTCCCACTGCTCCGGGTTGTCGACGAAGGCCTTCATGCCGTGCGTGATCGAATTGCGGGTGGTCTCATTGCCCGCGACCGACAGCAGGATCACGAAGAAAGCGAACTCGTCCGAACCCAGGTTCTCGCCGTTGATATCGGCGTTGATCAACTGGGTGACGATATCGTCGGCCGGGCATTTGCGCCGCTCCTCGGCCATACTCCAGGCGTAGCCCATGACTTCGGCGGTCGCGGTGTGGTGGTTGCCGTCGAACTCGGGATCGTCGTAGGAGATCATCTGGTTGGTCCAGTCGAAGAGCTTCTTGCGGTCGTCCTGTGGGACGCCGATGAGCTCGGCGATGGCCTGCAGCGGCAGCTCGCAGGCGACCTGTTCGACGAAGTCGCCGCGGCCGGTTTTCTTGGCCTCGTCCACAATTCGGGCCGCACGCTCGGTGAGCGCGCCGCGCAGGCTCTCCACCGCGCGCGGGGTGAAGCCCTTGGAGATTATGCGGCGGATCTTGGTGTGCTGCGGCGGATCGAGGTTCAGCATCAGCATGTTGCCGAGCATGTCGATCTGCTCGCGGGTGGTCTCCTCGTTGAACCGGATGATCGCGGTGTTCTCGTGCGAGGAGAACACCTCCGGATTCTTCGAGATCTCCTTGATGTGCTCGAGCTTGGAGACGACCCAGTAGCCGCCGTCATCGAAGCCGCTGGCCCGCCCGGATTGCGCACACCACCAGACCGGGGCGGTCCGGCGCAGCTCGGCGAATTCTTGGATGGGCAGGCGGGTGGCGAGCAGATCGGGGTCGGTGAAGTCGAATCCCGCGGGAATCGATGGCGTGGTCACGGTCACGGCTATCTCCTACCGGTCTGACTTGGCTGCAGACCTCACGACGTTGTGTGGAACACGTTCCGAAGGAGATGAAATCACACAACAGGGGTCTGTGAACAGTGTTTAGTAATACCTGTTTACTGAATCGCGGTTGCCGCGCATTCGCACGCCACTTACATAGCGATCAGCCATCACGGCTCCGGCTGAAAACCCAGTTCACCGAACGCCGCCCGACGCACGTCGACCACCTCACCTGGTTCACCGCCGAATCCTTCGGCGGGCCGGACCGTTTCACCCGCGACCTCGGCTTCGACTACATCATCGCCGTGCACCGCGGTCTCGCGATCACCGATGAACAGCGAGAGCGCTTCGCCCAGCTGTATCTGGAGGCGTTCGAGGAGGCGGGGCTGTTCGACGATCCGGCCTTCCGCGCCGCGGTGCGCGAGCATGCCGAATTCGGCGCCCAAGTGGCACAACAGAATTCACATGCCAAGACCGACGACGAACTGCACCCGATCCGCGCCGTGCCGCACTGGACCTGGGACGGCAACGACGACTGACCGCCGCCTATCCCGTCACGCGCTCGACCAGAGCCAGTACCAACCACGGCAAGGTGGCGGTGACATCAGCCGTCTGATCCTCGGGTGTGCCGCGGGTATGCGCCGCGACCGCGAAACCCGCTCCGAATGATGCCGAGGCCACCTCGAGCGGACCGCTATCGGACCAGCCCCATTTGCTGCCCTGGACGCCGGGCAGCCGTGCGGTCCCCCAATCCTGAGACGTGCCGTCGGCCGCCTGCGCACCCGCTGCGGCCATCCAGGTAAAGATCGGCGAACCGGGTTCGGTGCGCTTTTTGGTCGCCAGGAAAGTGGCCACATCCGCGGTGCTGGTGTACGAACTACCCCAGGCCGGGCCCGATCTGGTGCCGGTCAGGCCGTACTCCGCGGCGATGGCGTCGATCGCCTCCGGATACTTCGCGCCGAGTGCGTCGGCCGCGGAGTCGTCGGAATAGCGGATCATCCGCTCCGCCAACGCCAGATCCGTCGCCGACCCATCACCTCGATGCAGCGCGTAGTCGACCATATAGAGCTTGACCAGCGACAATCCGGTGCGCATCTCGTACTCGTTGCTGGTGCCCCACTGGACACCGGGCACCACCGACCGGAAGGAGAACGCGGTCCGCGACGGCACACCGTCCTCATCACCCACATCCGCCGCGGCAACGGGCGCGGCGAATACCAGCACCGCCGCAGCGGCGACCGAGATAGGGAAAGCCAAGCGACCCATGGTGTCTCGCCTCCTAAGGCACAACCGTCAGTACGGGCGGTCGCCAACGCCCTTCGATGGCAACGTCTTTCGGCGCGTACAGCCGCATGGTCAGGTCGACATTCGGGTTGAAGCTCCATCCGTTCTCGTTCACCATCTTCGGGTCCGCGTAGGCGGGAATCTCCTTCTGCGCCGCGGTGACCGCCGCCGTCAGATCGCCGTCGGAGATGCCATGCACGCTGCCGCCCGGCCGAATACCGATGGCGGCGAAGCGTCTCATGGCCGGTTCGTCCTCGGGGCGCGACGGGTTCACCGCCATCGCCGCGCACATCCGCTGGAAAAACGTCGCCGCGTCCATCTCCAGCACCTGCTTCGGCGGCGGTGTCGCGTCAGCATCCGTCGGCGTCGGGACCGACCGGGTCGGCGTGTCCTTGTTCACCGTCCATGCGCTGAGCGGCACCAGTTTCAGCTGCTGCTGAAGCGCGGCGACGGCCGGAATATCCTCGGGACCATTGACCTGGATCCGGCCGAACAGCCACACCGTCGGCGTCGGCACCGGCAGCTGGGTCAGGTCCGCGGGCAGGGTGCCCGACCACTCCGGGCCGGTGACGACGTAGCTGAACTGCTGTGCCTGCGAGTTCGCCTGCGGCCGAACGCTACTCGGATTGTGCACGGTATTGGACCAGGCGTCGAGCAACTGCATCAGCCAGTAGCGGCCCGGATCCATGGCGGGCACCTGCAAGACCATCGGCTCCGCCGAAACATCGAGCCATGCGGCCGAATACAGGGTGTCCAGGTTGAGCCGCACGAGATCGCGGCGTTGCGGTGTCGGCAGCGCCGTGGTGTGCTGGAAGGTGTTGACCGGTGTGATCGCCTCGGCCGCAACCCGGGTGAGGTCCATCAGCACCAGCGGATAGCCGAAGACGTAGGCGTCCATGGCGATGTCCTTGACCTCGTCGGATGCCGTGCTGGTCGACTCGGAGGTGTGGTCCGACGATTTTCCACAGGCGGCCAGTGCGATACCGGCGACACCGAGCCCGATGACGGCACGGCGCGAGACCCACGGGCGAGGGCGTAGCGGTGCATCACCTTCGGTGTTCATGAATCTCCCTGCTCATCCGACTCGGACCAGACTCGGCGGTTTCCAACTGCCGTCCAGCGCCCGGTCCTCGGGCACATACAGGCGCAGAGCGAGCCGGAACGTTCCAGATTCCGGAATCGGCAACCAATTACCTTGTGGCACATCAGGTCCCGGATCATCGGCCTGGATGGCGAGCTCCACCGCACCATCCGGTAGCGGCACGACGGGACGCTGGTGGCCGACCGAGTAGATGCCCGCCGCGTTCGGCACCAGGTAGCGCTCGGCGGTGTAAGCCGTCAGTGACCAGAAGGCCCGCGCGGGTGGTGACTGCCCTGGTTCGAAGCGCAACCGGTACCGGCGCGGCGCGCCCTGCTCCCCCGCGTTCGCGCTGATCTCCGGGTAGACGGAATCTTGCGGCAGATTCGCGCCGAGCGCGGTCCACGCGGTGGAGGCGCGCAACAGGTAATCGGTGCCGTAGGCGCCGAGATTGGTCGCCAGGTCCCAACCGTTCTCGCGCCTGGCCTCGGGATTGGCGTAGTCCGGGATGTGCAGCTGTCCCGCCGCCACCGCGGCGTTGAGATCAGCGACCGCGACGCCGTCCACCTTGCCGCCGGGCCCGATGCCGATCTTCGAAAACCGGTGCATGGCAGGAGCATCGTCGGCGGCGGGCGGATTGGTGACCATCAGCGCACAGAGCCGATCGAAGAAGGTGCGCCCGTCCATCCGCGCGACCTGCTGGGGCGGCGAGATCGGGATGGCGGTCTCCGGATCGATGATCGGAGGCGGTCGTTCACCGCGCTGCCAGACGCTCAGCGGTGCCATCAGCACCTGCCGCAGCAATCCATCGGCCGCCGCGAGATCGGCCGAATTCCGCAGTTCGATGCGACCGATCAGCCACGCGGTCGCGGTGGGCATCGCCAATCGGGTCAGATTGTCCGGCAGCGTGCCCGACCAATTGGGGCCGGTGATCGCATAGCCGTAGGGCGGATTCTGGCCGGCCTTCACCTGCGGTGCGACGCTGCTGGGATTGTGTGCGGTGTTGGTCCAGGCGTCCATGATCTGCATCAGCCAGTAGCGGCCCGGGTCCATCTCCGGGACCTGCAGCACCACCGGCTCGGCCCGCAGATCCAGCCAGGCCCCGGCGTAGACGGTATCGATATTCGGCATCACCACCGCGTTCAGCGTCGGGTCGATCGCGCCGATTGCCGCGATCTGGTTGGCGGGCAGGGCCGCGGCACTCGACTCCCTCGTAACGTCCACCAGTACCAGCGGATAGCCGAAGATATAGGCGTCGGTCGCGATCGAACGCGGATCACTGGGCGGCGTACTGCTCGAACTCGCCGAGCCATCGGAATCCGTCGATTTGCCACACGCGACCAGCCCCGTGCCCGCAGCGGCACCGGCCATCAGCAAAGATCGCCGCGACACATCACTCATGCCTTTCTCCCTACTTCCGATCAGGTCGGACAACTTCGAGAGATCAGCCGGAGTATAGCCACACATTTGCCGGAAATCGGGCAGGCGGCGGGCCGCTCATCATCCCCTCGACACCGGGACCGGCAAGGTCGGAGGTGACTGCGCGGTCGCCGAGAAACCGATACCATCCTCGGTGAGCGCGAATAAGATCCTTGTCCCACATCCAGAATGAGCAACACGACATGATCCTGGCCACCGTTTACGACACTTGGGCGCAGATCGGCAACCCCACCCCCGAGGCCCCGCCGGTGGCCGATAAGTTCCTCCAACTGGTCCGCTATCTGACCTGGTTCGTGCTGCTCGCGGGCGTCGTCGCCATCATCTACGCGGGCGGGCGCTTCGCCTGGGAGAAGTGGAGCGGCGGCGGCCTGGAGTCCCCGAAGATGGTGGCCGGAGCCATGATCGGCGGCGTGGTCGCGACCAGTGCGGGGACCATCATGAACGCTGTTATCGGCACGTAGGCGCACATCGGTGCGGGATGCCGTGGGATCGTGCGCGATTCAGCGCAGGATGCCCGCTCGGCCCGCCGCGTGCAGCCAGTCCGGAAATTCGCCGAGCAGCCTGGCGTAGAGCTGCGCGTCGTCGACCTGGTCGATGTCGTCGATGGCGAAGAAGCCGGCATTGTCGACGACCCGATCCGACATTTCGTCGAGGGTGCGCAGCAGGCCGTAGTTGGCTTTGCCGAGGCCGACGAACTGCCAGAACGCGGGCAGGCGGGACGCGTCGCGCATGAGCGCGGTGATCTCGCGTTTCTTGGCGAAGCCGCCGTCGGTGAAGAACAGCACCAGGGTCGGGGCATCGCCGGGGCGCAGCGAAGCGATGATGTCGCGCATGATCGGCAGTTCGTCGTTGCGGCCGCCGATCGCGGCGTAGTCGATGCCCTGGTGGGTGCCGGTGAGGTGCAGGAAGGTCTGCGCCCATTCGTCACCGTGCTCGACGGTGATATCGGGCAGTTTCGCGAAGGACAGGGCGTAGAGGTAGGCCTCCAAGGTGCCGTCCTCGTCGAGCTGGGTCGCGATCGGGATCATCCGCTGGACGACGCGGTGCACGACCTGTTTGCTGTACTGCCTGGTCATGCTGAGGGTCTTGTCGATGACCAGGACGACGCGGGCACGAATTCCGAAGGCGTTCTTGGTGATCAGCACCTTGGCGACTTCGCGTTTACGGAGGTCGAGTTTCGCGCGTTTTTCGAAGGAGAGTTTTGCCTCGCCGGGGACGGTGCGGACCTCAGGGGATGGCTGGGCGGCAGGGGCTTGCGGCGCGGCGGACGCCGGCTCGTCATCGACGCTGACACCGTGGTCGGTCACCAGCGCGGCGAAACCACCCGCATAACCCTGCCCGACCGCGCGGATCTTCCACTCGGCACCACGCCGATACAACTCCAGCGCGATGACAACCGACTCGCTGCCCAGCCCCCCGAGCACGTACTCGTACAGCGTATTTCCGGATCCGTCGGCGACGGTCGCGACGGGGGCCGCGAATTGCCCGAAGGTCGCTGCGGCATCGTCGAGGGTGATGACCACGCGGATCTGCGCGATCTCCGCGGGCACGTCAACCGAGGAAACGGCCAGCGACGCGGGCGTTCCCGACCGCAATTCGACACCGGGCGCATTCGGCTGATTGAAGAAGACGAAGTCGGCGTCGGTGCGCACCCGGCCGGCCGCGGTCACCAATAGCGCGCTGACATCGGCCGCGGCCGTCGATCGCACCGAGACAACGACATTCGATACCGTCAGCGGGCCGTTCTGTCCCTTGACGAGTGAAGTGCCCACCGTGACTCTCCTGCCCTGCCGACCGGCAACCTGTTCAGCCTAAGCGCTGCGGCCCATCTCGCAGTGGGGCTATCCGACGAATTCGCGGTCGCCGTACTCGATGCTGTCCGCATTCCAGGTGCCGCCGATGGTCGTGACGAAACGTTGGGTCAGGGCAATATCGGCGATATCTAATCGCCATGATGGCCACCCACGCCGGGGACGCGGCCTTCTTCGAATTCCCCTCCATGCCGTACATCCTGCACGAAAACCATTCGCTACGAACCCCTCGATTCGGTGGGCGGACCCGCCGCTCGTTTCGACCGCGACCAACCGAAGGTCAGTGCGACCGCGCGCTTCCAGTTGTCGTATTCGTCCGCACGGTGCGCCGAGTCCATCTGCGGCACCCACTGTCCGGCCAAGCGCCAATTACTGCGCAGACCTTCCAGGTCCGGCCAGTAGCCGACGGCGAGTCCGGCGGCGTAAGCGGCTCCGAGAGAGACGGTTTCGGCGACGAAGGGGCGCATGACGGGGATATCGAGGACGTCGGCGACGATCTGCATGAGCAGGTTGTCGGAAGTCATGCCGCCGTCGACGCGCAAGGTGCGGGCCTGCAGGCCGGAGTCGGCGTTCATCGCGTCGACGACTTCGCGCGTCTGCCATGCGGTCGCCTCGAGTACGGCGCGCGCGAGGTGCCCCTTGTTGATGTAGGAGGTCAGTCCGATGACGAGACCTCTTGCGTCGCTGCGCCAATGCGGCGCGTACAGACCGGAGAAGGCGGGCACGATATAGCAGCCGCCGTTGTCTTCCACAGTGCGAGCGAGGGTTTCGATCTCCGGAGCACTCGACACCAGACCGATATTGTCGCGCACCCACTGCACCAGCGATCCGGTGACCGCGATCGGCCCCTCCAGCGCGTACACCGGTTCGGCCTCGATCTGATAGCCGATGGTGGTGAGCAGACCATGCGAGGACTGCACCAACTCACGTCCCGTGTTCATCATCAGGAAGCCGCCGGTGCCATAGGTGCATTTGGTTTCCCCACGGGCGAAACAGGTTTGGCCGAACAGCGCGGCATGCTGGTCGCCGAGCGCGGCAGCGATCCGGATACCGGGCACCACCCGGCTGGTCGTCCCGTAGGACGCGGTCGACGGCTGAATGCTCGGCAGCATCGCCGCGGGAATTCCGAAGAACTCCAACAGTTCCCGATCCCAGGCGAGTGTGGTGATGTTCATCAGCAGCGTGCGGCTGGCATTCGTGACATCGGTCAGATGCACCCCGCCGTCCGCGCCGCCGGTCAGATTCCAGATCAACCAGGTCTCCATGGTGCCGAACAGCACTTCGCCCCGTTCGGCCCGATCACGCAGTCCCGCAACGGTATCCAGCAGCCAGCGCAGTCGCGGCGCGGCGAAATAACCCGCCAGCGGCAGGCCGCACAGCTCGCGAATCCGTTCCGCGCCGGGCTTGCTCTCGAATTCGCGCACCAGCTCATCGGTGCGCACGTCCTGCCATACGATCGCCCGCCGAATCGGCACACCGGTCCGCCGGTCCCATACCACCGTGGTCTCGCGCTGATTGGCGATACCAAGGGCCGCAACCTGTTCGGCGGCGATACCGGAATCCCGCAGCGCTTGCGGCACGATCCGCTCGACATTGCGCCAGATCTCCAGCGCGTCCTGTTCGACCCAGCCGGGACGCGGATAGTGCTGCTGGTGTTCGCGCTGCGCGACCCCGACCAGGCGCGCACGCTGATCGAACAGGATGCACCTGGTCGAGGTGGTGCCCTGGTCGATCGCCAGCACATAACGTTGCGACATCGGCGACTGCTTCCTGTCGGACGGTGATTCGGTTCGATGGAGCGTGCTCAGCGTCGAGCTGGATGAAAATCAGTGTCCGGCGAGATCTCGCGATACCGCGTGCGCGGCGTCGCGGACGTGCCCGACCAGCGACGGCCGGTGCCGCAGCTGCGGATCGCAGATCCGGTCGACCGGGCCGCTGATCCCGATGGCGCCGACCACGAGTCCGCCGTGCGCCCGGATCGGTGCCGCGATGCCCGCGACGCCGGATCGGAATTCCTCGGTCTCCCCCGCCCACCCGGCCTGCCGGACCGCGGCCAGCGCCCGGGTGAGCACCGCCCGGTCGACAATCGTGCGGCGGGTGAGCGGTGCCAACTCACCACTGCGAACCACGTTGGCCAGCTCGGCATCGTAGGCGAGCAGCACCTTGCCCAGCGCGGTCGCGTGCGGCGGCAGCAGTTCGCCGACCTCGAGCGCCTGTTCGGTGTTGTCCGGCCGGAAGACATGGTGGACGACCACCACATTCCCGTCGGCGGCCGCGCCGATCCGCACCGACGCCCCCGTGCGCGCGGCCAGTGCGTCGGCCCAGTTGATCGCCCGCGAGCGCAGTTCGTTGTTGTCGAGATAACTGGTGCCCAGATGCAGTATGGCCGCGCCGAGCTGGTACTTGCCGCTGGCCTGATCCTGTTCGACGAAGCCGACACCCTGCAGGGTGCGCAGGATGCCGTGCGCGGTCGGCTTGGCCAGATCGAGGGCACCCGCGATCTCGCCGACCCCGAGGCGGCCGGAACCGCGGGCGAGCAGACGCAGCACGGCCGCCGCTCGCTCGATCGATTGAATCGGACCCGGCATACGCGGAACCTATCCGGAAGTACCTAGTTCGACAATGTCGAACACACGGGAGCTAGTGCGCATCACCACCGCTGCCCGATGTGACCTGCGCCGTAGCGATCTCCACGAGCGCTGGACAGTACTGGCGGCCGATGGCGAATCACCACCACAACCGTTCGGCATTGTCGAACGCGAGGTATGTCCGGTTCAGCAGTCCGGCCGTAACGTCGGCTTCAGCGGCCGCACCCGCGGCAGGACAGTAGACGGAGGCTCAACGGTGAACTTCGGCCAGTACGTCGGCGCCATCGATCAGGGCACCACGAGCACGCGCTTCATGGTGTTCGACCACGGCGGTAACGAGATCGCCCGCCATCAGCTCGAACACGAGCAGATTCTGCCGCGCGCGGGCTGGGTGGAGCACAATCCGACCGAGATCTGGGAGCGCACCCGCTCCGTCATCGAATCCACCCTCAACAAGGCCGATCTCGTCGCGCGCGACTTGGCCGCGGTCGGCGTCACCAATCAGCGCGAAACCACCGTGGTGTGGAACCGCCGGACCGGGCGGCCGTACTGCAACGCGATCGTCTGGCAGGACACCCGCACCGACAAGATCGCCGCCGAGCTGGAACGCGCCGGGCACGGTGAAATAATTCGTCGCAAGGCCGGTTTGCCGCCCACCACCTACTTCTCCGGCGGCAAGCTGCAGTGGATCCTGGACAACGTTCCCGGCGTCGCCGCCGATGCCGAGACCGGCGAGGCGATCTTCGGCACCACCGACACCTGGCTGCTGTGGCATCTCACCGGCGGCGTCGACGGCGGCGTGCACGTCACCGATCCGACCAATGCCAGCCGCACCATGCTGATGGATCTGGAGACCTGCGACTGGGACGCAGAACTGTTATCCCTCTTCGGAATTCCGCGCGCGATGCTGCCGGCCATCGCACCCTCGTCGAATCCGGACCTGTTCGGCAAGACCCGGGCCGACGGCCCCTTCGGCGGCGAGGTGCCCCTCGCCGGTGTGCTCGGCGATCAGCAGGCGGCCACCGTCGGCCAGGTGTGCTTCCGTCCGGGCGAGGCCAAGAACACCTACGGCACCGGAAACTTCCTGCTGCTCAACACCGGAACCGATATCGTGCGCTCGCAGCATGGGCTGCTCACCACCGTCGCCTACCAACTCGGCGACGAGAAGCCGGTGTACGCGCTGGAGGGTTCGATCGCGGTGACCGGATCGGCGGTGCAGTGGCTGCGCGACCAGCTCGGCGTCATTTCCGGTGCGGCGCAAAGCGAATCGCTGGCCAGGCAGGCCGAGGACAACGGCGGGGTGTACTTCGTGCCCGCGTTCTCGGGACTGTTCGCGCCGTACTGGCGTTCGGATGCGCGCGGCGTCATCGTCGGCCTGTCCCGCTACAGCACCAACGCCCACCTCGCGCGGGCGACGCTGGAGTCGATCTGCTATCAGACCCGCGATGTGGTCGAGGCCATGGAGGCCGATTCCGGTGTGCGCCTGGACACTTTGCGGGTGGACGGTGGCGTCACCGCCAACGAACTGTGCATGCAGTTGCAGGCCGACTTCCTCGACGTGCCGGTATCGCGACCGGTGGTCGCGGAGACCACCGCACTCGGCGCCGCCTACGCGGCCGGTCTCGCGGTCGGATTCTGGCGCGACACCGACGAACTCGTGCAGAACTGGCACGAGGACAAACGCTGGACGCCCACCTGGACCGAGGAACAGCGCGAGCGCGGTTACGCCCGTTGGAAGAAGGCCGTCTCGCACACCCTCGACTGGATCGACGTCGACTGACCCTTTCGAGCGACCTGCAAGCAGTCGCCAGTGGTATCCGAAACCCTCTCGGCCCGAACCACGAAGACTTAGTTGCACCGAAACAAGGAGACAAACCCGTGTCCGCACGTTTGGACCCGATCTACCGCGCCAATGCGCTGAACGCACTGGGCGACAATGAAATCGACGTACTCGTGATCGGCGGCGGCGTAGTCGGCGCCGGCGCCGCCCTCGATGCCGCCGCCCGCGGCCTGACCGTCACGCTGGTCGAGGCCAGGGACTTCGCGGCGGGCACCTCGAGCCGTTCGAGCAAGCTCATCCACGGCGGCCTGCGCTATCTGGAGCAGCTCGACTTCTGGCTGGTGCGTGAGGCTTTGAAGGAACGCGGCCTGCTGCTGCACCGGCTCGCCCCGCACCTGGTGCGCCCGGTGTCGTTCCTGCTGCCGCTGCGGCACCGGGTGTGGGAGCGCGCCTACATCGGCGCGGGCGTCGCGCTGTACGACACCATCGGCGGAGCCAGGGCGCTGCCCATGCACCGGCACCTGTCCCACACGCGTGCGATGGCTTTGGCGCCCGCACTGCGCGATGACGCGATGGTCGGCGCGATCCGCTACTTCGACGCGCAGGTCGACGACGCGCGCCACACCATGACCATCGCCCGCACCGCGGCCCAGCACGGCGCGACCGTGCTCACCCGTACCAAGGTCACCGGGCTGCTGCGCGACGGCGAGCGGGTCATCGGCGCGCACGTCACCGATCTGGAGACCGGCCGCGAGTACACCGTGCGCGCCCGCCGGGTGATCAGCGCGACCGGCGTCTGGACCGATGAGATGAACAAGATGACCGGCGTGGAATTCCCGTTCCACGTGCGCATGTCGAAGGGCGTGCACATTCTGGTCCCGCGCGAGCGGCTGGATCTGGACACCGGCCTGATCATGCGCACCGAGAAGAGCGTGCTGTTCGTGATCCCGTGGGACCGGCACTGGATCATCGGCACCACCGACACCGACTGGTCGCTGGACAAGAATCATCCGGTCGCCAGCGATGCCGACGTGCAGTACATCCTCGATCACCTGAACGCGGTGCTGCGAGAGCCGTTGACCCGCAACGACATTGTCGGCACCTACGCGGGCCTGCGGCCGCTGCTGTCGGGCACGTCCAGTGATACCGCGACGCTCTCGCGCGAACACGCTGTCGCGGAACCGGTTCCGGGTCTGTTCGTGATCGCGGGCGGCAAGTACACCACCTACCGCGTGATGGCCGCCGATGTCGTCGACGCGGCCGTCAAGGGTCTGGGCCGTGCGGCCGCACCGTCGGTGACCGAACATCTGCCGCTGCTCGGTGCCGTCGGTTACCAGGAACTGGCGGCCGACCTGGACAGCGTCGCGCAAAGGGCCGGGCTGCCCGCGGCGACCGTCGAACATCTGCTCGGCCGCTACGGTTGCGCGGTCTCCGATATCTTCGAGCTCATCGCCGCCGAGCCCGAGCTGGCCGAGCCGCTCCCCGGCGCCGCGGAATACCTCGCCGCGGAGGCCGTGTACGCGGTAACCCATGAGGGCGCACTGCATCTCGACGATGTCCTCACCCGTCGCACGCGCATCTCCATCGAGGCTCAGGATCGCGGCCTGCTCGCGGCGCCCGAAGTGGCCATGCTGATCGGGTCGCGCCTCGGCTGGGACGCCGCCGACACAGACCGCGAAATCACCCGCTACCGCGAGCGTGTCGAGGCCGAACTGGCCGCCAACAAGGCCGCCGACGACGAGTCGGCGAATGCGGCGCGACTGGTCGCCGTCGCCTGATCCGTGACAGCGCGCGGCACGGTTTCGCGCCGCGCGCTGTCATCAGAAAGTAGAAACGGGACAGGCGGCCGACACAGTGGCGGGTCGAATGTCGCTTAACAGGCGATGTTCTTCATCTGGAACGAAGTTGTGGCCGCCGTGCTCGGCGCAGTTCGGGTGGTCTTGTCGAGCGTGCCGCGCACTTCCTCGCCGAGCCCGGCCCGAGAAGTCGCCAGCACCTGCAGCAGCACACGTGCCCGCTGCCGCTCCTGTACTCCCGGGACCAGCGCCAACAGCGCATATCCCGCCGGATCCGCGCGATATGCGGCCCGATGAAAATCCACGTCATCCCACGCCACAGCCCCGGCCTTGGACAATTCGAGCGGCGCGGCGTGCATGCGGAAGTGATGGAGAATTTCAGCGGTGTGCACCTCTGGAGTGTAGAAATCCACCCCGCTGCGCGGCCACTGATTTTCTTGCGAGCCAATGGCTTTCATATCCGCCGGGAACATCACTTCGAGAATGATTCTGTCTGAACTACAACCGTTCCAGATCCTACCGGCCAGCCGGAATTTATTGGTCTTGTGAAATCTTCATCCGAAAGGCGGGCGGTTCCGAATGCAGTAAGTAAACATCGACTTTCGGAATGAGGTTACCTATGGGAACACATCAGCGCCCATCGCCGATCCGACCCCTGTGTCGACGTGCGGCCGCACTTGCGCTGGCCAGTGCTCTGCCACTGTCCGTCGCTTTGATCAGCACCGCCCCAGCCACCGCCGCCCCGCAGCCACTCGGCTACCCGGCCCTCACACAGACTCCATACGGACTGGCACTGGTCGCCGATCCGTCGGCTCCCGTCGACAACCCGGCGACATTCCCACTGTTGTCGCTGCGCAACGCCATCGCGCCGGTCCCCGAACCATCCGCAGCGCCCGACCGCCAAGACGCGGCCACGACGGTCCCGCAGACGTTGCCCACTTCGACCGCCGCGACCCCCGATAACAGGATCCGCATCGGCACCATCCAGATGGACCGCCCCGACTGGCTGCCCCCCGAACAGGCCGCCCAGATCAACGACGCGTCCGCAGGTGCCCAAACCGGCCTCGCACAGGGCATACAGTTGGCCGGAGTCGAACCCGCCCGCGCCGACTACATGGCCGGCGATGTCATCGGAGCCAGCCTGATCGGCGCCTCGGTCGGCTCGACCCTCGCCAGTCCGCTCGCCGGTACCAGCGCAATGGTCGGCGCTGTCGCCGGACTCATCGCCGGAATCGTCTTCGCCCCCGCGGGTCTGATCGTCGTCCCGATCATCGGCGCGGCCATCGGCTACGCCGTCATCGCCATCCCCGCCGCCGCGGCCGGTGCCGCCGTCGGCGCGGTGGTCGGCGCCATCGACGGCGCCATCGCTCCGCTTCCGGCAACCGAGGAACAGCATCCGGCAACCGAGGAACAACCGACAACCTCATAACACCGCCCCCGCGGACGCGTTGTGCGGCATGACCGTTGTCGCGGGTGGACAATCCTCGCGTGAGCCCGTTGCGTTCTATCAGACCGTGACCACGATGACCATGGTCGGCTTTCGCGAGGTCCACCCGCTCAGCGCGCTGGGCCAACTGCTCATCCTCGTCGGCGCGGGCACCGCGACGCGATCCGCGACCTCCCTGAATGAGACTGCCTACTGGCGGAATGCGCTCAATCGGCGATAGCGCGCACAGCCCCACGTGTCGTGGCGAAAACGGCGGAGGTGGCCAGGAGAGCTTCGAAAGAAGCTACGACCAGAGTGACAGCGGTGAACGGATCGAACGATTCGTTCAGGGTCGAGATACCGCCGTGGTGGTGCCCCGGCGGGTACCCGACCGGGGTCAGCATCGAGAAATGCACGGCGAGCATCACCAGACTCATCAGCGCCACCAGCCCGAACGCATTGGCGGACGGTCGATTCCACAGGACAGGTACGCAGCGCACACCGGCCAGGGCCATGATGGCCAGGACAATGCCGTGGCGCATGCCGTGTGCACCGACGCCGGCGATATGCAGACTCGCAGTGGCAATGGTGACAGTGGCGAGCACGCGGCCCAGGACGTGGTTCCGAGACCGCGTGCGGAGCGAATCAGCCACCATGACAATGGGATTCATGTGCCGGGCCGCAATGGTCGCTGGTGGTGGCCGGCACGTTCAGGACGGGGTTGGCGGCGAAGAAGCCGTAGGGCTCGAGCGTGAATCCGCAGTAGTCGGTGGGCATTACGGGCCAATCCTCGGTGCGGGGAAAGTGGGTCAGGCCGAAGGTGTGCCAGACGACGATGTCGGTGCCGTCGAGGGATCGGTCGGCCGCCATGTAGGCGGGCAGGCCGTCGCCGCCCGGGTTCTGGTTGACCAGGTCACCCGCGGGATAGCGCTCGTCGGGGGCGTAGCGGGTCACCCAGAGTTGCTTGGTGGTGTAGGTCGCGCGGGCCGCGATCGAGGAGGACGGTGCTCACCCTCGTGCCCATCGTCCTGCTGCTCGCGGGCGCGACCTCCAAGCAGGCCATCGGCATTCTGCTGGTCGTCTCGGCGGGCGGCTACGTCCTGGCCTACACCCTGGTCTGCGCGGCCGCCGTGTTCTTCCTGCGCCGGATCGGCGAACTGACGACCTGGCCCGCCATCGGCGCTGCGGGCGCCGTCGCCTGTCTCGGTGGCTGTCTCGTGGTGTACCTGTCCACCGAATCGAACAGCCCTCGGTCGGCCGGGGTGTGGTTGTTCCTGTGTTGCGTCGCCCTCGCCCTCGCGTGGTTCGTCCGCGCTCGACTACGGCTGACCACGCGGATCGGTACCCATGACACCCCGATCCGCGACGAGGTCCTTGGAGGTGGACCGACAAGCTCCTCTCGACCACGTCGGCCCGGCTGCGCGACCCCGAATCCGTTCTGGCCCTGCTGCTGCCGGAGGGACGGCAACTCGAAATCGCCCTCACCGAACGGTGATACCGGTGATGGGGTGCCGAGCGAACAGCACCCCACGCGATCCGGTTACAGATACACCGGCAGGGTTCGGTGGCCGTTGGAGACGAAGCTGCCGACCGGTGCCAGTTCGGCGGGATCCACGGCCAAGCGCATATCGGGGAAACGCTCGAAGATGGCCGGGAGCGCGATCGTCGCCTCGAGGCGGGCCAGCGGGGCGCCGATGCAGTGGTGCGCGCCGTGGCCGAAGGACAGGTGTTCCTTGTTCGCGCGGTGCACGTCGAACTCGGCGGCGGTGGCACCGTGCAGGTTCGGGTCGCGGCCTGCGGCGGCATAGGAGGCAAGAATGGCCTCGCCCTTGGGGATTCGGATTTCGCCGATATCGATATCGTCAACCGCGTAGCGCAGCGGCAGATGTGCGACCGGAGCCTCGTAGCGCAGGGTCTCCTCCACCAGATCCGACCAGGGCACCCGGCCCTCGACCAGATCGGCGCGCTGCTGTGGATGTGTGAGCAGCGCGAAGATCGCCTGGTCGAGCAGGTTGACGGTAGTCTCGTGTCCGGCGTTGATGACCAGCATCAGTGTGTCGACGAGTTCCTTCTCCGACAGCTGCGAGCCGTCGTCCTCATCGCGGGTCGCGATCAGCACGCTGGTGACGTCGTCACCGGGCGTCTCGCGCCGGTAGGCCACGAGTTCGCTGACGAGACGGTACATCTCGAGGTAGTTGGCCTGCGCCTCCTCGGGCCCGAACGAAGTGTCGAAGAACCCGTCGACGCAGGTGCGCAGACCGGGACCGAGATGCTCCGGCACGCCCATCATTTCGGTGATGATCTCGATCGGCACCGGATAGGCGAATCCCTCACGCAGGTCCGCCGATTCGCCCGTCGGCGTGGTCGCGAGCGCATCCAGCAGACCCTTGGTGATGGCCTCGATACGCGGGCGCAGCGCGGTGGTACGACGGTGGGTGAACGCGGGCGAGACCAGCCTGCGCAGGCGGCGGTGGTCGCTGCCGTACGCGGTGAACATATTCTCCACCGCGACCCAGGGATGCAGCGGCCACTCCTCGGTGACCTCACCATTGATGAACGAGGTCCAGTGCTGCCGAGCGTCCTTCGACACCCGCGGATCGGCCAGCAGGCTCTTGAGCACGGCGGCATCGGTCACCGACCACGCGGGCACGCCACCGGGCAGGGCCACCAGGGTGACCGGCCCGCGCTCCCGGATCCGCGTGTTCTCGCCTTGGATATCGGCGCCGGTCAGGTCCAGGACTATCGGTTCATGCTCCATCGTTCTCTCCTTAGAACACGGGCAACGGAGGGGACTTGGGGAAGACGACCGGCAGTGCCGACAAGGCCCGGTGGAACGGGCCGGGCCGCCAGGTCAATTGCTCCGCGGGCACGGCAAGTTCCATCTCGGGGAGTGCGTCGAGCAGCTGATCGATGGCGTCCTGCACGACGAGGTAGGCCACCGACTTGGCGGGGCAGGCGTGCGGTCCGGCGCTCCATGCCAGATGCGAGCGGTTACCGGTGCGGTCGCCGCCGCGGATCGCCGGGTCGTTGTTGCAGCCGGCGAGGCTGACCACGACCGGCTGATGGGCGGGCAACCAGGTGTTATCGATCAGGATCGGCTGGCGTGGGTAGGAGATGCCGAAATTCGCCATCGGCGGGTCGTTGAACAACACCTCGTCGAGCGCGTCGCGGGTGGACAGACTGCCGCCGAGGACATCGCCACCGAAGCGGTCATCGGTGAGCATCAGCAGCAGGGTGTTGATGATCAGGTTCTGCTGCGGTTCGATGCCCGCGCCGTAGAAGCTGATCAGCTGGCTGAGCATCTCGGTGTCGTCGAGGTTGGCCGGGTGATGTGCCATGCGGGAGGTGACGTCGTCGCCGGGGTCCGCGCGGCGCAGCTGCACCAGTTCCATCAGCGCTTCGCTGAGCATCGCCATGCCCGCCGCGGCCTCGATCGTATCGAAGAGCATCGCCATGCCGGTCGCGACCCGCTGCCCCAATTCCGCTGAGCAGCCGACCATCTGGTTGAGCACCTCGAATACGACCGGCAGCGCGTATTGCGTGATCAGGTCGGCCGAGCCGGTCTCGCAGAAGCTGTTGATCACCGGAATCGCGATCTTCTCGACCGTCGAATGCAGTGCGTGCAGATCGATTCCGTCGATACTCGCCGTGTAGGCCTGCCGGTAACGGGCATGCGCCGCACCGGCGTTGCGTAGCGCGTTCGGATACCACATCATCATCGGCTTGACGGGCGCGTCATCGGGAATCGTCTGTTCCCAGGTCCGCGGATCGGCCGGAAAGTGGTCCGGGTCGTTGAGGATTCGCAGCGCGGTCTGGTACCCGACCACCAGCGTGGCGGGCACCCCGGGCGCCAACTCCATCGGCACCAGGGAACCGTACTGACTGCGCGCATTGCGGTATGCGCGATGCGGATCCGCGGCGAACTCGGGAGTGTGCAACGACAGTCGGGGCTCACCGGGATTGGTGGGTGAACCGTGCTGTACGGGGCAGACTCCGGCGCGGGTGCCGGACTGTGGCGTGGTCAAAGACGTGACTCCAGACGATGAACAGGTAAGGGGCCAGGATCCATGAGAGCGCCACGGCAACAAGGCCTTCTGCCACTGCGCTTCGTTCAGCCTTCCTCGCGTCGCCGACCATTGGGAGACCCCGGCCATGAGGTCCTCGTCGAGGACCGGAACCCTGGCGGGCAATCGCAGGCGCACCAGGTCACCCCACAGTTCCTGCAGGCCGGGTAGTTTCACCCGCCGGCAGAGCAAGCCCAACCAGTCGTCCGGCACTCGACGACCAGCCCACGTTAGCAGCATCGCATCGAAGTCTCTCTCAATGCACCAACAACTTTCGGGTCGATTGCGAGTTGTCGGTGAGTTTGCCGCAGCTTGCGAAGATGGCAAGTCGACGAGCTGTTCCGCCGTATCAGCGCTGACATAACCGGCGAAATAGCCTGCAGTAGCTATTATATAGTTATCTTCTTGATGACTCGGCGGATTGTGCTGCGCTGTCGGGCATGGTCCCGCACATGAAACCCGGTGAACTGTGAAACTGTATGGGTGACGATCATTCGACCAGCGGTGCAGAGCGACGTGGCGGCGTTGTCCGAACTCGCCCGCGCGGCCTATGTGGGCTATGTCGAACGCATGGGTCGGGAACCGGCGCCGATGCAAGCGGATTACGCCGCGCTGGTCGAGACACGCACGGTATGGGTGGCCGAACAGGCGAACCTTGTTGTGGGTTTGCTCGTACTCGAGGTGCGGTCGGGTCATCTGTTGCTGGACAACATCGCGGTATCACCCAATGCCCGGTCGGTCCGCGCTATCTCCGGCGGTCGGCGGACACCGAGCAGCGCAACCGCGCTGACCACGAAGGTGACGGCATCCACTCATGAGCGTTTCACTGCACGTCAGCGGGGCTCGCGGTCGCGGCGCGCACATCAAATTTGTTGCAGTGGTGGGGATTCGGCATGAGACGGGTCTGCCCGCCAGCCGTCCGCGCGTCGGCGTGGCCCGGTTGTGCGCCGGGCCACTCACCGAACGTTGTGCGGAATCAGGGTTTGACGGTTCGCACGGTGATCTCGATGCCGTCGCCTACTGTTCCGACGAACCCGCCTTCGATGGAATCCGCGAAGTCCAGTGCTGTCGCCAGTGTTTCGTGGGCGATGATGGCCGCGTGTTGTTTCGCGGCGGCCAGTACGTCGTCGGTGGCCGCGATGGTGAGTGCGATGCGGTCGGATACGTCCAGTCCGGAATCGCGGCGGGCATTTTGGACCACTCGTACGATGTCGCGGGCGATGCCTTCGGCGGCGAGTTCAGGGGTGATCTCGATATCGAGCGCGATCGTGACTCCGCGCTGCGATTCGACGACCCATCCGCTTCGGGGCAGTTCCGAAACGATCACATCGTCGGGGCCGAGGGCGATTTCCGTGCCCTCGAAGTCGATTACCGCGGAACCGTTTTCGCGTAGCTGGTCGACGAGTTTCTGGGCGTCCGCGCGGTGCACAGCGTCGGCGGCGGCCTGCGTCTGTTTGCCGAACCGTTTGCCGAGCGCACGGAAGTTCGCCTTCACGCTGATGTCGAGAACCGTTGTCGCCGTTCGCAATCGCTCGAGGCTCTTGACGTTGAGTTCGTCGGCTACTTCGCCCAACAGGTCGCGCGGGAGGTCGACACCGGGCGCCAACCCGACGAACGCCCGCGCCAGCGGCTGGCGCACACGCACCTTGCTGGCCTTGCGCGCGGCGCGCCCGGCTTCGGCCAGTGCCTGGGCGATGCGCACCTGCTCGGCGAGGGACCGGTCGATCACTGTGGGATCGACGACGGGCCATTCGGCAAGATGCACCGACTCCGGCGCCAGCGGGTCACCGGGCCGTACGACGTCCTGCCACACCTGTTCGGTGATGAACGGGACGAATGGAGCCAGCAGCCGAGTGCATACGTCCAGGCATTCGAACAATGTCGACAGCGCGTCCTGTTCGCCGGCCCAGAAGCGTTGACGTGACCGTCGCACGTACCAATTCGACAGCGCGTCAACGAATTCCGACAGCAACCGACCGGCGCCGGTCGTGTCGTATGACTCCAGCCTGGCGTCCACCTCACCCGCCAGCGTGTGCAGTTCACTCAGGATCCAGCGATCCAGAACCGGGCGCTCGGCGGGCGGGTTCACCGTCTCCGGGCGCCACTCGGAGTTGCTCGCATACAGTGCGAAGAACGCGGCGGTGTTCCAGTAGGTCATCAGCAGCCGTCGCGAGATTTCATCGAGTGGGCCAGGACCGACCCGACGGGCCGACCACGGCGAACCCGAGCACGCCATGAACCAGCGCAGCGCATCCGCGCCGTGTGCGTTCATCAGCGGGATCGGGGCCAGCACATTGCCGAGGTGCTTGCTCATCTTGCGGCCGTCGTCGGCCAGGATATGGCCGAGGCAGACGACGTTCTCGTAGGAGGACCGGTCGAACACCAGCGTGCCGACCGCCATCATGGTGTAGAACCAGCCGCGGGTCTGGTCGATGGCTTCGCAGATGTACTGCGCCGGGTAGTCACGTTCGAACGCTTCGACGCTGTTTTCGACATGTGGATATCCCAGCGCGGCGAACGGCATCGAGCCCGAGTCGTACCAGGCGTCGATGACCTCCGGTACCCGGGTGGCGGTGGTGTCGCACTCCGGGCACGGGAAGCCGATGGCGTCGATATAGGGCCGGTGCGGATCGATCGCCGATACGTCAGTGCCGGACAGGCGACCGAGTTCGGTCCGTGATCCGATGGCGGTGACGTGCCCATTGGTGCAGCGCCACAACGGAAGTGGCGTCCCCCAGTAGCGACTGCGGGAAACGGCCCAGTCGATATTGTTGTCGAGCCAGTTGCCGAACCGGCCGTTCTTGATCGTTTCGGGGAACCAATTCGTCCGCTGGTTCTCGCGGTGCAACTGCTCACGTACGGCCGTGGTGCGGATGTACCACGACGGCTGGGCGTAGTACATCAACCGCGTATGGCAACGCCAGCAATGCGGGTAGCTGTGTTCGAAATCCGTGCGGCGCAACAGGAGTCCACGCTGCTCGAGTTCCTGGATCAGCACCGGGTCGGCGTCTTTGAAGAACATCCCGCCGATCAACTGGAGGTCATCGAAGAAGCGTCCGTTGGATTCGATCGGATTGACCAGCGGCAGCCCGTTGGCCTGACATACGACGAGGTCGTCGGCGCCGAAGGCCGGAGCCTGGTGGACCAGGCCGGTGCCGTCGGAGGTGGTGACGTAGTCGGCCAACACGATCAGGTGTGCGTTCGGGATGTCGACGAGGTCGAATGCCGGGCGGTAGTTCAGGCCTGCGAGCTCTGCACCGGCGATCTCGGCGAGTCGCTCGGTGTCCTCGCCCAGGACGGCGGTCAGGAGCGGCTCGGCGACGAGGAACGTCCCGGCCTCGGTTCGCGCGACAACGTAGGTGACATGCGGGTTGGCGGCGACGGCGGTGTTCGCCGGCAGGGTCCACGGTGTCGTCGTCCAGATCAGCAGGTCGACGCCGTCGATCCCGGCGACCGGCTCGAGTAGCGGCAGGCGCACGTATACCGACGGGTCGGTGACGGTCTCGTAGCCCTGCGCGAGCTCATGATCGGACAGCGTCGTACCGCAGCGCGGGCAGTACGGGGCGACGCGGAAATCCTCCGTGAGCAGACCGCGATCGAAGATCTGCTTCAGCGACCACCACACACTATCGATGTACTCCGGCGACATCGTCGTGTACGGGTCGGCCAGGTCGATCCAGTACCCCATTCGTTCGGTCAACTGCTCGAACTCGCCCACGTGCCGCATCACCGATTCGCGGCAACGAGCGTTGAACTCGGCGATACCGAATTTCTCGATCTCCGGTTTGCCGTTGAGCCCCAGTTCCTTCTCCACCGCCAGTTCGACCGGAAGCCCATGGCAGTCCCAGCCCGCTCGGCGCGGCACCGAATACCCCTTCATGGTCTTGAACCGCGGGAACACATCCTTGAACACCCGGGCCTCGACGTGATGAACCCCCGGCGAGCCGTTCGCGGTAGGCGGGCCTTCGTAGAACCCCCAGCGCGGCCCGTCAGCGGTCCGCTCGAGACTGCGCGCGAAGATCTTCCGCTCCTGCCACCAGTCGATAATCTTCGATTCGGCCTCGGGCAGGTCGATTCGCGTCGGCAGGACGCTGAAGGGTGACGCAGGCCGATCGTCGTGGACCATATTCCGAGGCTCCCGAATTCCGTTCTCGCACAGGCAATGTGATGTAACCCGTGCGGGGACGAACACCCGGACTCATCGAGTCCGGAAGCCCGCGGTACCACCCCGCTTGCACACGATCCCGTGTGCCGCTCATTCGGTCGCTATGACGTGCGACAAACGTCCGGTTCTACTGGGAACCGCTCCAAGGGCGGTTCTGTTCTTCCGGAGGCTTCCCGGTGATAGCCGGATCAGCGCCGTTGCCCACAGGCTAGCAGCACAGAGGTTTCTCGCCGTAGCAGCGGCGCAGGTGATCGACCGACTCGGCCGCAAGCCCGAGATGACCCCGGCGCTGGTCGACAGAGCAGCCCAGCACATGTATGACTCCAAGTGTGATCTCCGTTCGGACCGTCTCGAGAGCGATGTATGTCGCCGCCGTGGCTCTGCTCACGCTGCTGATCCTCGTGCCGCAGGTTCGGCTGTATCGGGATGAGCAGCCGCGTACCGATGTCATCGCCCAATTGCGGTTTCTCCGTGCGGAATTGGGCTCGGGGCTGGGGGAGCAGATGCAGGGCATGTTCCCCGAGGGGTACTTCTTTTCACACGCCTTGTACGGGTTGGCGTGGGCCGATGTCGCGCGCGGCGACACGATGTATCGGGACGAGGCGCTTCGGGAGGCGCGCTGGGCGCTGGAGCGTTTGGGATCCCCTTCGGGGCGAGCGGTTTTCGATGCGCGACTGCGCCCGGCGTACGGGGTCTTCTACGCCGGATGGTCCAGCCGGTTGCGCGGGGCCGTGATCGAACTCGCCGGTGCCGGCGCACCGGAGACGGCACAATTCACCGCGGATTGCGAGGCACTCGCGGCGGCGTTCGGTACGGACGGGCCGTTCCTTGCGGCGTATCCGGGCCAGGCCTGGCCGGTCGACAATGTGGTGGCTGTGGCCGCGCTGAGGTTGCACGATCGTATTGTCGGATCGCGTTTCGAGTCGGTGATCGCCGAATGGCTGACGTCGGCGCGCGCGCACCTGGACCCAGCGACCGGTCTGCTGCCGCACCAAGCGACACCTGTGCTGGAGGGTGCGCGCGGCTCGTCACAATCGGTGATCCAGCGGTTCCTGCCCGAGATAGATGCCGCGTGGGCGGGAGAGCAGTACAGCGCATTCCGCCGATTATTCGTCGATACCCCGCTCGGCCTGCCGGGAGTGCGGGAGTATCCGCACGGCCGGAACGGCACGGGCGATGTGGATTCCGGACCACTCATTCTCGGTGTCAGCGCCTCGGCCACGGTGGTCGCCATCGGCGCGGCCCGAGCGCACGGCGATCGATCTCTCGCCGGTCCACTCACCGGCCTCGGCGAAAGCCTCGGCGTACCAGTCACTCTCGGCAACTCCAAACGCTACGCCTTCGGCGCCCTCCCCATCGGCGATGCCTTCCTGGCCTGGTCCTTCGCCGTACCGCCCACCACCACCGCAGCATCGTTCCCACCGGTGGTCCAATGGTGGTGGCGGATACCCTGGCACGCGCTCGCGCTGACGATCCTCACCCTGCTCTGGTTCCCGATAATCCGCGAACTCGTTCGGCGAGTGCATTTGTAGAATGCCTGCGGCGTTAAGCCGAGGACCCGGACCTCATCGACGGGGACGTTCGAGGTCGTTCAACTGCTGTTGGAGACGGTCGAGCGCCGCGCGGATGGCCTCGATCTGCGCGTTGAGTTCGGCGATCTTCGCCTGATCCACAGCCTGCGGGGATTCCCCTGGTGGAGGCGCCGGCGGTGGTGACGCGGGCTGCTGGCCCGGTGGCGGCGGGGCCGCGGGGCCGCCGCCGGGTGCGGTTGCGAGCCGACCGGTATTCGCGCCGAACACTTGGTCGAGCGCCTCGGCGAGGGTTGGGGCGTAGCCGACGCGAACGCCGCCGGTGCCGGGGTCGCGGTAGCTGACGAGGACCCGTGCTAGTTGTGGGAACGTCGATCCGCTCGGTGTTGTCGAGATCCGCTCGGTGAACAGTGGTTCAACGTAGAGCACACCGCCGTCGGCGATCGGGAGGGTGAGCAAGTTGCCGTACTGGATCCGGTTCGAACGCTCGAGCAGGGTTCGCTCGGACGCCACTCTGGTGTCGGAGATCATCGAGTTCTGGATCTGCTGCGGTCCCTGGGTGAGCGTGTCGGTGGGTAGCTGGAAGATGCTGATCTTGCCGTAGTTCTCAGGGTCGGAGTAGGCGGAGACGTAGGCGGAGAGGAATTCCCTGTTGAAACCGACCATCGCGCTGGCCAGACGGAACGACGGCTGGGCGTTGTCCGGATCACCGAGCAGGACGTAGAACGGGGGCTGGTGCGGGTTGGTGTCAACGGTCGGGTCGCTGGGCACCGACCAGAAAGCGTTGGTGGTGAAGAACTCTCGTGGTTCATCCACGTGGTATTTGGCGAGCATCTCGCGTTGGATCGTGAACAGGTCCTCCGGGTACCGGAAGTGGGCTCGCAACTCGGCGGTGATCGACTCCTCGGGTTCGACCGTGCCGGGGAAGACGTTCATCCATGCCGTCAGGACCGGGTCGTGCTGGTCGACTTGGTAGAGGGTGACCGTACCGTCGTACGCGTCGACGGTGGCCTTGATCGAGTTCCGCATGTAGGAGATCTCTCGAGGATTCCGGATGCGGGTGTCGCTGCCCGCTTCGAGCGAGCTGCGTTTGGCGTAGGGGTAGCCGTCGATTGTGGTGTATGCGTCGACGATCCAGACGATCCGGCCGTCCACAACTGCCGGGTAGGGGTTATTGTCGGTCGTCAACCACGGCGCGACGAGCTCGATGCGATGGCGCGGATCCCGGTTGAAGATAATCTTCGATTCGGGACCGATCGCCTTGGAGAAGATGATGTTGCGTTCGGTGTAGCTTGTGGCGAAGGCCAGGCGGTTGAGCCAGTTCCCGATCGGGACGCCTCCCACTCCGGCATAGGTGTATTTGGTGGTGTCGGTGTCGTACTCGCGGGGTTCGATGCCTCCGCCGACGATGGCATAGTCAGGGCTCGCCTGGGCGATCACCTCGCCGTAGTAGATGCGGGGCTGATCCACCGGGATCACTTGGTGCCCGGATGCCAGGGACGCGATGTCACTGACCGCGTAGATGGGGTATCCGCTGTTGCTGCTGGCGGCGGCGTCGTCGGCAGCGTCGCGGACCGCGGCGTTTACCCGGTTGGAAGGTGCGGCGACGAACCCGTTTCCATGGGTGTAGACGGTGTGCCGATTGACCCAGTGGGTCTGATTGCCGCTCAACGCATTCGGGGTCAGCTCGCGGACCGCCACCACGTAATCACGCCGTTGCCCGTCGATGCGGTAACGATCCAGGTCCAGATTCGTCGGGAAGCTGTAGAAGTTCTTCAGTTGTTGCTGCTGGGTGAAGGTTCGCGAGAGCACACTCGGGTCGAGCAGGCGGGCGTTGGCGATCGTGGTCACGTCCGCCGGGACGTCGGGCGGCGACTTGGTGCCGACGCCAGGATAGGCTCGGTAATCGACCCTGTCGCTGCCGATGCCGTACGCCTGTCGGGTAGCTGCGATATTGCGTTCGATGTAGACGCGTTCCATGTCGGCGGCGTTCGGGCGAACCGAGAGTTGCTCGACAGCCAGCGGCCAGGCGCCTCCTACCAGGATCGACGACAACAGCAGCAGCGCGGTCGCCATCGCCGGGATTCGGAGGTCCCGAACCACGACAGCGGCGAAGACCGCGGCAGCGCAGATGACGGCGATCGCGAAGAGAATGAGGCGGGCGGGCAGGACTGCGTTGATATCGGTGTAGCCGGCACCCGCGAAAGTCGGTTCCTTGCTGCTGCTCGACAGCAGCGAATATCGGTCGAGCCAGTAGGCGGCTGCCTTCACGACGATGAACGTGCCGGCGAGCACCGCCAGCTGAACGCGGGCGGCGCGAATCAGGCCTCTCGTGTTTCCGGACAGCCGCAGACCCCCGAACAGGTAGTGCGTCGAGAGGCTGGCCAGGAAAGCGAGAACGGTGGCGGCGAACAGCCAGTTCACAACGAGTCGATAGAAGGGTAGATCGAAGACGAAGAACCCGACGTCGTGTCCGAACACAGGATCCGACACACCGAAGGACCCGCCGTGGATGAACAGTTGAACTGTCACCCAGCTCGACTGCCCGACAAGACCGCAGATGAGCCCCAGCGAGGCGGCGATGCCCAGCCCGAACCGCAACGGCCACCGGAGCACTATGGCGCGATACGGCCGAAGTACATCCTCCCCGGAGCCGGAGAAGAAGGGGCGGAACCGGAACGCGAGCCACATCGCCGCGAAAACGATGCCGCCGACGAACAGTGTGACCGCGACGAACAGCGACAGCCGCGTGATCAGCACAGTGAGCCAGACACCGCGGAATCCGACTTCACCGAACCACAGCCAGTTGATATAGGCACTGGTCAGGCGGGGAATAACCAGCAACGACACGACGGACACCGCGAGGATGATCAGCAGTACCCGCGTGCTGCGATGTAACCGCCGCAGGCTGGGGCCGTCGCGTGCGCTCATCTCCCACACTCCCGTGGCCGTCCCAAAGCCAACGCAACAGCACAAGACCATCCAAGCCTCGCCAGTTGGGACCGGCGGCTCAGCGCAACCTGGCTTGCGGTCATTTCATGGTCGCGAGGTTGTGCCACAGGTTTTCGAGGCTGTCGGTGCCGCCGAACAGTGTGGTGAAGTTGGTGGAGTCGATCAGCACGATGTCGCCGGCACGTTGCCCGTTGGGTGGCATCCAGATAAGCGCGTTGAATTCCGTATTACCGGCCGCGGTGAAGGGATGGGGCCGGGTGGGGTCGACGCGCTGACGTCCCAGGACCCGCAGGGACTCGCTTTCCGGTGCGGTGAGTTCGTAGTGCGGCAGATGGGGGTGGAAATTGAAGGTGGTGACGTTATCCAGCAGTTGAGGTGTGTCCAGATCGCGGAACCCGGTCAGGGGAGCGATCTTGTCGGTGCCGTCGACAACCGCGGGGCGTAGGCCCCACTTATTGTGGACCGGCACGTCGAGCGCTTTCATCAGTGAGCGCGTGTATTGGCCGAATCTCTGCTGGCGAGGCACCAAGGGGTCGCCGTGATGCTCGTATTCAGTTTGTCGCTGCGTGTAGTCGTCGGTGAAGCCGACGTCGTGGTGCGGCGCCAATAGCAAGCAGGTGCCTTCGCGTTGCAGCCAGTCCCGGATTGCGGCGCACTCTTCGGCTGCGGCTTCCTGCTCGGAGAGGACGTGATCGAGCCCGAACACCATCAGCGTGTCGGTGTCGGCCAGGATCCGCTCGTCGATCGGCAATTGGTAGCCGGCCTGGTCGATGCGCTGGAATACCGCCACGGGATGACCGGTCGCCGCACCGGCCAGCCGCTGAAACGCCAGAGTTGAGCGATGGAACAGCTCGAGTGTGCCGGCAATGCCTTGCAGGAAGTGCGCTGCGTCGTACTCGGAGGTCTCGTAGCCCGGCCACGTTACGTTGCGGACTTCGGTCATCGTGGAGAAACGGTTGTATATTTCGGCGGGATCGCGTTGGGCCTCCCACGGGTAGCTCCACGTCCAGTAGATGCTTATCCGCCGGCGCCCGTCGTGCGGGCGCGGGATGTGGTTCTGGTTGTAGGTGCGTGCCCCAGGTCGGGTGTTCATGATGTCACCTCTCAACTGTCGAGGGCGGCCAGGTATCGCAGGGCGCCGATACCGGGCAGGAAGAAGTACGCGCCGCCCCTGAGCGTGGTGAATGCGGGCAACCCCTCGACCACTGTGCGGATGGGCCGTTTGGGGATTGTGAACTCCAACGTGCCGTCCTGGGCGCCGCAGATGGGGTCGTGTTCATTGCCGAGTTCGTGGAATGTCTTGTCGTTGATCCAGACGTTTTGGGCGAACTCGAACTGGCGGACCAGGCTGGCGCAAATGATGAACGCGGCAATGCCGCGGTCCATCCCGTCGTCGGGGGCTCCCTCGGGTAACGCCGGCCCGTAGGTGGCTCCGCGGCGAATCATCCTGCGGCGATTCATATTCACTGCGGTGTCGCGTGGATTGAGTCGCCGCGCGTGCGAGCCGAGCGGCACTGCGTAGCCGTGCGGGTCCATCTCTTTGTAGTTGAAGTCATTGTTCCGCATGGGATCCGCACCCAGCTGTGGATCGTCCCGGTCGGGGGCCAACACCAAGGGGGCGCCGCTTCGCCAGCGGCCCATGAACTTCGCGGCGAGCAGCTCCTGCTCATCAGGGGTGTCGGCATGCTCACGCAGATGGTTCCGAAACGCACCGACGTGTTCTTGCAGCCGCCGGTAGGCCATGTAGCTGCCGTTGCGTGACAACACTTCTGGTTGCGGCAGCCCGTGAGCCGACCCCTCCTCGTCGGGGTAGCCCAGAATGAATTCACCCGGTTTCAGTGGTGCACCCGAGCCTGGCGTCGGTTCTTCGCCGGATCCCTCGATCACCGGTTGGGACAACCGGTCACGGAATCCGAAATGGTCATGGGCGTGGTCGAATGGCGGCGTCGCGTTCAAATCCAGGAACGACAACACCCGCACACCCGGGCAGCCGGCCACAAGCTTGTTGTGCTCGGCGGTGCACCTCTGGTGTTCGGTGTCGGTGCGGGCGAACAAGATCGCGATGGCATGCAGGTCGTCACCGGCCAGCCCGCCCACCCAGTTGTCCGGGTGATTGGCGCCCGTGTCGCCCAGGATGTCGGCGCGGGCGGGCATACCTTCACGGAACTCGTCGGGAAAAGTGGCGAGCGATTCCTCCGACACCCCGAGCGCCCGCAGCCCTCCCCAGGTGAAGGCCAGGGTGATCCAACGCTGGGAACTGTCCATCGAGGCGCGTGCGTCTGCCGCCGACTGGACCCGATCCAGCAAGGCGGCCAACCAGGCCCGGCCTCCGGTGGGGTCGTCGAAGGACAGGAACTCGTAGCGGCCCGTCATCGCCGGGGTGCGCGTCAGCAGGATGTGCTGGATATCGTCGAACTCGAGCGTCGACGGGGTGATCACTGCATCTGGTCGAGCATATCGGAGAACGCCGCCTCGAGCCGCAGCGCTTTCTTGATTTCGTCGGCGGTGACGTAGGGGTATTCACCGTATTCGAGGAAGCTCGGAAAGTGGTGCTCTCGGACGAATCGGGCGAACGCGCTCGGGTTTTCTTTCCAATCCTCGGGGAATCCTTCGAGGTTGGTGAAAACGGTGGTGATACCCGTCTGGGCGAAGAGCGCCACCGCATCCTCGGTGTATTTGTCGAAATCGGTGTCGAAGATGCCTTGGTATTGGAAATGTAATCCGGAGCCGACATCGAACAACACCCATCGCAGATAGTGCAGCCGCAGTGGCGCCAGCACATCCGGACTACTCGCGACCGCGTCCTCTATCTGCTTACCGTACGCGCGAATAGCGTCTTCTCGCCCCGGCTTCACCTTCGCGATGATCGAGAAACCATAGGAGGCAGGCGTCCGTGGATAGATCGGGCCGTATCGGCCCCGCTCCAGCTCAAAATAGCCTTCAGCCGGTATGGCCATAGCCGCCGGTTTGGTCCAGTCACGATCGGTCGTCGACATGGCTCCACCTTCCTCACCACCGTAGGAAACCGGACGCTGATCAGCGTACCGCTGCCAAGCGCATGGTGGCCGAGTTACCGCTGCCTACTTATTCGGAGCCCAGTTACCTCGAGGCCGGCCGCCTACTGTCGCAATCTACACCCACGTTGACAACAACGACTCGGACTGCCACGATTCGGGAGACGGCTATCAACGTCAGCGTTGATTCAAGATGCGATGCTCCGCCCCTCCGTGGCGACGTTCGATGCACGAGTTCGGTTCCGCAGATCGATCCGAGAGGTACAGACAAATGCAAGACGACAACAGCAGTCGAGTCGCCACAGACGGAGCCGGCGACGGTTACTTCAATCCGGACCAATTGACCGAGCAGGAAGTGCGGGCCGCGGTGGCCATCGCGAACGTGCCGGCATTGCTCATGGTCGTCTATCAGACGACCGGAGACCCGAAGTGGCTCGAAGAGCCCTACCGCCCGACCCGCGGGAAGGGTTTGGGTGACCATGATTCCGGGGGGTTGAATCCGAAACTGCAGAACGAGATACGCGAACACGCGGTGGATGCGATCCTGTCACTTCAAGCGGGTCACCCACCCGCCATCCCGTCCCCGTCGCCCGAAGACACGGTCCGCATGATGACCGTGTGCATAGGTGAAACCGTCGGCGACGAGTACGGTCCGATGCTGTCCCAGGAGCTCGCGCGTCGCGTGGCTCCCGACGCCCCCGAGATCGCGCTCGAGCCAGTGCAACCGCCGCCCGGTTTCAATGTTGTGCTGATCGGTACCGGAGTAGCGGGAATCGCGGCAGCCCAGCAGCTCGAGGACATGGGCGTGGACTACGTCATCCTCGAGAAGCAACCCGAGGCGGGAGGCAACTGGTTCCAGAACACCTACCCGGGTGCGGGCGTCGACACCCCCAGCCACCTCTACTCGTTCTCGTTCGCGAAGAACGACTGGAATACGCACTTCGAGATGCGGAACGACCTGCAGCTCTACTTCACACAAACGATGAAGGATCTCGGTGCGAACGAGCGGGTGCGCTACGACACCGAGGTTCTCAGCGCAGACTACGACGAAACCACCAAGCGGTGGAACGTCGCCGTACGCAATGGCGTGGGCGACGAAGAGGTCCTGAACGCGAGCGTGGTCCTCAGCGCCGTGGGAGTCCTCAATCGACCCAAGTTGCCCCATGTGCCGGGAATGGACACGTTCTCCGGCGTCCAGTTCCATTCCGCCGACTGGCCCGAGGGTCTGGATCTCGAGAACAAGCGCGTCGCCGTCGTAGGCACCGGAGCCAGCTCCATGCAGATCACACCGGCCATCGCGGATCGGGTCGAGCAACTGACTGTATTCCAGCGATCCCCACAATGGGTCGCGCCGTTCGAAAAGTTCCGAGCACCGATTCCATTGGAGCTGCGCCGGCTGATGCAGGCGTGCCCCGAATACCACAGTTGGTATTGGATTCGGCTGTTCTGGCAATTCGGCGACAAGGTCATCGAGTCACTTCGGGTCGACCCCGAGTGGGAGCATCCGGAGCGCGCGGTGAACGCGCGCAACGACGCGCATCGCGAGTACTTCACGCGCTACATCACCGCACAGCTCGGGGACCGTACTGACCTGTTGGACAAGGTACTTCCGGATTATCCACCGTTCGGCAAGCGCATCCTGCTGGACAACGGTTGGTTCGCGACCCTCCGCAAGGACCATGTGGAGCTGGTGAACGACGGAGTGGACCGGGTGACCCCCACCGGCCTTGTCAGTAGTACCGGGGCCGAGTTCGACGCCGATGTCATCATTTGGGCCACCGGCTTCGAAGCCGCGCGGTTCGTGTCGTCTCTCGATGTCCGTGGAATCGGCGGACTCTCGCTGCGACAGGCGTGGAACGACGACGATCCGAGGGCGTACCTCGGTGTGTCCGTTCCCGATTTTCCCAACTTCTTCATGCTCGGCGGCCCGAACTCGTTCCCCGGCAGCGGCAGCTTCATGTTCTTCATGGAGGTGCAGATGCGTTACATCCGTGGGCTTCTCACGGAGATGTTCAAAAACGACATCACCGCGATCGATGCCACCGCCGAAGCGAACGACCGCTACAACGAACTCGTCGACGCCACCCACGATAAGACGGTGTGGACCCACCGCGGAATGTCGACCTACTACCGCAACAGGCACGGACGAGTCGTGTTCGTGATGCCCTTCCTCAACGTCGAGTACTGGCAGATGACCGAGCGAGCAGATCTCGAGAACTACACCACTCGCTGAATAGCGCTCGGCGACACAACCAGAGCGGGCGGAACCTCTCGGTTCCGCCCGCTTTCTGTGCGGGTGGAGTCGCTTTCCACTGTGCGCGTCGGTTACCTCCCGCGTCGAGCGCTACCCGGTGTCGATTCGGCGCTGCCCGCCCGGCCGCGGTGGGTGTGCCTCGTGCTCTCGCACCGTGGCGGCGATCCATGACCTCGTCTGAGCCGGATCGATCACGTCGTCGATCTCGAACACCGACGCCGCGTTGCGGGCACATCCCTGGTCCTCGTGCTCGGCGATCTAGCGTCGCTCGGCGGCCTGCCGCTCCGCCATGTCATCGATCGCGGATCTAGTTCACGCTTGAACCCAACCGGACCGTAGCTTCACGACCCGTGGCACCGAGATCGCCTGTCGGCCAAGCCAATATCGCATCCGGTACACCGAAGCTGCCGCCTGTACGTCGGGCGAACGGGTCACCCGAGAGCGTCGGCTGGACCGAAGGCGCGGTAGCCGCCTTGGAAGAAGATCAGCGGATCTTCGATCGCGTCGAGCTCCAGGGCGTCGACACGGCCGATGGCGATGTAGTGATCGCCTGCTTCGTGCACGGCATCGATCTCGCAATCGATCCAGGCGAGAGCGTCGGTAATGCGCGGCAAGCCCGTCGCCGTGGGTGACCACGAAATTTCGGAGAACTTGTCGGGGCCCTTTCTCGACAGCGCTCTGCAGACGGCATGTTGCCGCGAGCTGAGGACGTTGACGCAGAACCTGCCGTTCGCACGCACGATCGGGAACGTCGTGGAGGAGCGGTCCGGCAGAAAGGCCACCAATGGTGGGTCGAGCGAGACCGACGTGAACGAGCCGACGGCCATACCGACCGGCTTGCCGTTGTCGTCGAGAGAGGTGATCGCTGTGACTCCCGTCGGAAAATGGCCCAGCACGTGCCGAAAACGGCTCCGTTCGATCGTTCGTGTCGGGTCGAGGATCGTCATCGAACACACCTTCCGAGAATGTATCTGCGGCCGCCGGTAGATGAACCACCGCGCCTGTGACCTACGTCGCTCCCTGCGTCAATAGTCACATCGCAAGAGTTCATTGTCAATGCACGTGTTGATTGAATCCACATGCACGTTGATTGCATTCATGCGTGCAGCCTGCGCCGAGAGGCATTCTCGCGTGGTTGACAAGGGCAGATCATCCGCTCCATGATCTACACGTACGTTGACGGAACCGTCGACGGCCTGCTGCTGACGCCTTCGCCGGCAACCGTCGCCACGGTCGAGACCGCCGACACCGAAGACCTAGGAGAAACGACCATGACAACTGCCCAGGACTCGACGACGCGCGAACTATCGGAGTTGTTGTCGATCAAAAAGATCGAACGCGTCCTCTTCGACTACGCGTATTACCTCGACATGAACCTTCCCGACGATCTCGCGGCATTGTTCACCGAGGACTGCTACGTCGCCTACGGCCCGAACTTCGGTGCCGAAGGGCGCAAGGCCTATCGCGAAACCCTCGATGGGATAGGAACTTTCTTCAGCGCGACCAGCCACCACGTGTCCAACGTCGTCGTCGACTTCACCGACGATCTGCGCTCGGCCAAGGTTCGATCGGTGCTGTACGCGTGGCACCGCTACACCAAGGAGGGTAAGGCCGACGGTCACTTCTTCGGCCAGTACCACGACGAGTTCGTCTTCGACGACGCCAGCGGTTGGCGCTTCACCCGACGCGAGCTCCGCGCATCGGGCGTTGTCGATTTTCATGTCAAGAAGCAGATTCCGATCGGCCGAGCGTCGGCATGACGTCCCCGACCGAGGTGGATTTCGCCGAACCTGCACAGGGCACTTTCGAGTACGAGAACCTCCAGGTCGAGCACAGGGGTCCGATCAGTTGGATCGTGCTCGACCGCCCTATGAAAGCGAACGCGCTCTCCGATGCACTCCTCGACGAGTTCAGCGATGCGCTGGCCGGGCTGGCGCATGAGGGTGGCCCCGTGATCGGCATCCGCGGCCGCGGGCGCGGCTTCTCCGCCGGTTACGACATCGACCAGGTAGGCAAGGTGGTGTCCGAACCCGATCCGGTTGCGGATCGAGAACGACTCGCGCGCAACGTGAATCGATTCCTGGCCATCTGGGACCACCCCAAACCTGTCATCGCCGCCGTACACGGATACTGCATTGCCGGTGCGACGCAGATGTGCGTGTTCGCCGATCTGACGTTCGTGGCCGACGACGCGAAGATCGGCGAGCCAGCCATGCCGCTGGGCGGGGGTTACATCGCTCCGATCTGGGCACCGTTGGTCGGACCCAAACGTGCAAAAGAGATGGCATTCGTGGCCGGCAACACCATCGACGGATCCACCGCGGTCGAGTGGGGGTGGGCGAATCATGCACTCCCCGAACGGGATTTGTTCACCGCCGTCGAGACCTTCGCGGCCAAGATCGCCCGCACGCCGTCGGATGTCCTGCGGATCAAGAAGCTCTCGATCAACCGCTCCATGGAAGCGATGGGCGTACGTACCGCCGCGCAGAGCGGAGCGGAGATGGACGCGTTGCTGCACCTGTCGCCGTCGGTGCAGCAGATACGAGCGTGGATCGCCGACGTCGGCCTCAAAGCCGCAGTGGCGCACTACAAGCGCCCTGTCGGTCCGGAAGAACTGCACTAGAGAAGGAAACTCGATGAGCTCAGGAATCGGATTCGCGATCGATGGACATATCGCGCGCGTCACCCTCGATCGGCCAAAGGCCCTCAACTCGATCAACTCCGAGATGGACCTCGCGCTGTTCGAGGCGTGGACCGAGATCAACAACAATCCCGATATCTGGGTCGCTGTGTTGTCCGCCGCCGGTGAGAAGGCCTTCTGCGCCGGTGCGGACGTCAGCGGTGGGGGCGACGGCGCCGGGCGCCGCATGGCCCTGGGCGGAGGCCTCACCGGCGTAGGCGGGCCCCTGTTGACACTGCGCAAACCGCTCATCGCGGCGGTGCAGGGGTATGCCATCGGCGGCGGCTTCGAACTGGCGATGTGCGCCGACATCATCGTTGCTGCCGACACCACCAAGTTCGGCATTCCCGAGACCAAGGTCGGGATCATCGGTGAGGCCGGCATCATGCACCGGGCGATTCGTCAACTCCCCCATCACATCGCGTTGGCAATGATTCTGACCGGTGAACGCATCGACGTGCATCAGGCGCAGCGCTACGGTCTGGTGAACGAGGTGGTTCCGTACGAAAAGCTCGCGGAGACTGCGACCGGGTGGGCCGAGCGAATCGCGTCCGCGTCACCCCTGGCCGTCCAAGCAGCCAAGGACGCCGTGCTCTCACGCGCGGGATGGCCGCTCGACGCCGCGCTGGCGACGCGGTACGAGCCGATCGAGGCGTACGAGTACAGCGCCGACCGTCTGGAAGGCCGTGCGGCTTTCGCGGAGAAGAGAACTGCCGTGTGGACGGGACGCTGATCGATCGAACCGACCGCCCCCGATAGTGTCACCGGGGGCGGTTGACTGCTCCGTCGAAAAAGATCGCACAGAAGGCGTCGATAGTCTGTCGAGCGTCGGTCTTGCGCATACCTGGTTTGAGCCACCGGTGCGTCCAGTTGATCATCCCGAACAGTGCTTTCGCCATCAGCGCCACCGACACGTCGGGGCGAAACGCACCCTCGTCCACGCCTTGCTGAAGGACGTCGGTGACGATCTTTTCGAACCGCTTCGTCTTGCGCGCCATGTCTCTGGCCCACGCCGTGTTGTCCAGGCTCAGCTTCGTCATGTCTTCCTGGATGTAGAGGTACACGTAGGGATAGTTGTTCTCGTACGACATCAACTGTTGCTCGACGAGGCCTCGGAGCTTGTCGGGTGCCGACATATCGGACGCAACGATCGCGGATGCAACCGCGATGTTCTCGTTCAGTACACCGATGAGAATGTCGTGGAACAGCGCTTGGAAAAGTTCCTTCTTGCTTGCGAAGTAGTAATAGATCGACGCGCGATCCGTCCCGAATCGCTCAGCGATGTCGTTGAGGGTCGCCGCCTCGAATCCTTTCTCCTTGAACACCTCGGCGGCAACGCCCATGAGCTCGGTTCGCTTCGCCTGATACCCGGGGCTGTTCTCGTTTTGAGCGCTGCTTCTACGCTTGCTCATGCCGCTGCCGGTCGTCGAGGAAGTAGCCACGACACGCGATCTTACCGACCTTAGTCGACCACATCAACGTTGACGTAAACTACTTGTGCGTTGACAGTGTGGTGGCCCAGCGGCGGCGCTGAGGGATCAGCGCACTCCTCGAGGCATCGGAGCCTTCTCGGCAATGCACAATGTGTCACGCACGACGAGGGCGCCGGCCCCGAGCTCCAACGCGTTGGCCAGGTGGAGTCTGAACCCGGGCAGGTACCGGTGACCGGGCGTCGCGTCGCACGCCAGCGACACGAGTTCTTTGGTCAGCGCCGGGACGGTCCTGCTCTTCCACGGGACCGAACAGAACTCGAAGAACGCCCCGAAGGCCTCGGGCGACATCCGCAGCAGCGCGTCGAGAAAGCCCGGGACTTCCACTTCCACTCTGGCCCAATAGGGATCGTCTCCGACGTAGCGGGCCCACAGCTCGCGATCGGCCGTTGCTGGAGCGGTGGAGTCTGCCGAGTCGAGCTCTGCGGCAATACGTGCCAGTTGTCTCGACGACTCGAACAATGTGTGCACACCGATTGCGGCCACCACGGTGAGCACCTCTTGGACCTGAGCCGAGGTAGCGCCGGCGGCCAGAGCCACCCTGATGTACTGCTCGCTGCCCTCGGTATCCATCGTGGTGACCACGGCTCTGACGGAAAGGCCGATGAGCGCGGCGGTGCGGTCGTCCATGCCGTCACCGTCGGCCACGCCTCGAAGGGCGTCCTCCGCGACCGCTCGGATCTCGGCCGAGGTGACGACGGTCGAGTCGCGGGCTGGAGGAACCTCGGTCATGAAGCGGGACTCATACTTTCGGACCTGTCGAGGAGGATCGCGTGCAACCCTCGTTTGTTGATCTTGGTGGCCGACATCGGCCATTCACCCGCCGCGACGAAGTAGATATCGCGCGGGATCTTGTAGCGACCGATCTTTCCCCGGCAGAACGACAACAGCTCGTCGGCGGTGAGGTGGTGCCCCGCTCTGATCTCGACGAATGCTATCGGCACTTCGTCGAGGCGTTCGTCGGGACGACCGATGACCGCGGAGTTGAGCACAGCAGGATGTTCGCACAGGAACGACTCGATCTCGATGGCGGCGACGTTTTCGCCCCCGACCTTGAGCATGTCCTTGAGGCGGCCGTGGAACACCAGGCATCCCGATTCGGTCCGGCTGTACAAATCGCCGGTATGCAGCCAACCTTCCCCGTCCAGTGCTTCCGCTGTCTTCGCAGCATCGTTGTAGTAGCCGTCGGTGACACAGAACCCGCGCACGAGAATCTCACCGGGGATGCCGACCGGTTGTTCCCGACGAGTGACGGGGTCGACGATGCGTACTTCGATACCGGGTGCCGGCTTACCCTGAGCGTTGGACCGGTCATCGAAGGACTCGGTCTCGTCACTGAGAGCGTAGATTCCGCCCGTCTCGGTCATGCCGCACGCCGCGACGAGTTCAGCTTGCGGGAAAAGAGTCTGCGCCTCCGCGATCAACACTCGCGGCCCGATAAGGAAGATGAAGCGTACCGAGTCCAGTGCGGTCGCATCGAAACTCGGGTGGCTGGTCAGCATCTGCATGGGGCCGGGAAACCACGGCCATATCGTCGTGGGCCTCTCTCGTACCATGAGCTCGATGGCACGACCCGGCTCGAAGTAGGTGTCGGTGAGGTAGGTGCCGCCTGCTCCCATGGCGCCGATGAGTGGCGCGAGGGCGGCGATGTGAAACATCGGCCCACCGCCCCAGCTGATGTGCGGCGTCTCGGTCACCAGCCGGTGTCGTGCACGGAACACCGGGCCGCGGGTGATTGCCTCGTGAGTGAGCATGCACCCCTTGGGATTCGCTGTGGTACCCGATGTGTAGAGAATGGCGGCCACATCTCGGACGCGGACCTGCATGCGCAGGCGGTCGACCGCGTCGACGTCGACGCGGTCGGCGGCGGCGGCGAATGCCGACCGGGAGACGAACCCTGCGCGGTCCTCTCCCTTCAGCAGGACAGCCGACCGCAGGCGAGGCGCCTCGGGGAGGGACAGTGGCCGACCGTGGGCCGACGCTTCCAGCGACGGCAGCGCCTCGTGCATTACGTCGACGAAGTCGATGTAGTCGTTGTCGCCCGTGACGGTCAGCAGGGCCGTCAGATCCGCGTTCTCGACGATGAAGCCGAGTTCGGCGGATTTGTGCCTCGCGTTGAGAGGCACCACGACGCACCCCGCCAGTGCGGCGCCGAAGAACCCCTCCAGGAACTCGATTCCGTTGTGGGCCAACAAGCCCACGTGGTCCCCGGCTTCGACGCCGAGACCGATGAGGCCTCGTGCCACCCGTATCGATCGCTCGTACACCTGCGCGTACGAATACCGGCTGTCCGGGAAGACGATGAGATCGCGGTCAGGATGGTCGGCGGCTCCGCGGCCGAGCAGGTCCGCGAGCGGCGAGACCTCGCTCCAGTGCGCGTTGTTCGACATCATTGCCTCAATTGGTCGTTGTTCGGACGGTGGATTCCAGGATCTTGCTGGCCTGCCATACGTCACCGTGTTGGACCAGTCCCATCACGACTGGCGCGTCGGACGCAACCCGCCCGCCACCCCGCTCGACGGATGCAACGGTCGAGTACCCGATGGCCCGAATGATCTCGGCCACGTCGGCGTCGACCGCAGATGCATGACGAGCACACTCGGACAACGAGTGGCCCGCTGAGTACCGCTCGACCACCACCGTCCCGTGTCCGTGCCGGACGACCGACTTCATGGCCGTTGCCAGAGAGTCGGCCGGGTCAAGAGAACACACGTCGGCGGAGTCCTCGCGATGACGAACGACTTGCGGTGCAGTACGGCGGTCATTCACGTCGGTGACGGTGTACGCCACGAAATCCACGTCGGTGACGTCGCTGTGAAAGCCCCTCGCCGTGTAGGAGCCGAGAATCGTGGATCCGTTGTGCCGGAACGTCGCACGCACATGAGTTTCGGTCGCTCTGCGATACGACACGACATCGTCGAGATACAGCCAGGCCAATCCGTGTCGATCTGCGAAGTCGTGGGCCTCCTGCGGGTCCGCCATTCGTGTCTGGTCTGTGGCGGACACCAGAGCGGTGTAGGCGCCGGCGCTCATGGACCCGGCCAAGCGCGTCAAATCCGTCGCGGCCTCCGCCGCGCCCGCTTTACCGAGCACTCCGCTCGATTCGGCGCGCACCGGCATGACGTGACCGGGGCGGGTGAACGTCGCTGGCAGACTGTGCGGATCGGCCAGGAGCCGAAGGGTGCGAGCTCGATCGATTGCTGAGATTCCGGTCCCCGAACCCTCAGCTGTATCGACCGACACCAGGTACTCGACGGTGCTGCTTCCGGTGCGTGTGGTCGACATCGGTGACAGACCGAGCCGGTCGGCTTCATCTCCGGTCACTGCAGCGCAGACCAAGCCCGAACCGTGCCGAATCATGAAAGCGATCGACGCGGTCGAGGACTTCTCCGCGGCGACCAGAACATAGCTGTCCTGATCGGCGGTACCGCCGATCAGGACTATCGAACGACCAGCGGCTACATCGGCCAACGCCTGCTCGACTCGCTCGATGGGTGTTCGCATGTCGCTCAGTCCTTTTCGGGAGAAGTTGTGCGACCGGCGCGCGATCGCTGTCGGGTGCACGACGTGGTGATCCGCTGGGGTGGGCGCCGCGCACCAACCCCAGCGGCGGTACTTCGTGTCCTACTGGGCAAGCATTCCGGCGTCGACAAGGTGTTCCGAACCCGTGATGTACGACGACTCGTCCGAAGCAAGGAACAACACGAGGTTGGACACTTCCTGCGGGTCGGCGATACGCCCCAGCGGGATCTGAGCCAACGCGTCACCACCCTCTTCGTTGGTCGCTTCCACCATCATCGGGGTCTGGATGAAACCCGGATGTACGGAGTTGACACGAATGTTCTTGCGTCCGTATTCGACTGCGGTCGCCTTCGTCATCCCGCGGACCGCGAACTTGCTGGCAACGTAGGCCAGATTGGGAAATCCGTAGTTCGCGGCCATGCCGGCGATCGACGAAATGTTGACTATGGAACCGATACCCGCTCGCTCCATCGACGGCAGTACCGCCTTCATCCCGAAGAACACACCGTCTTGGTTGATCCGGCAGACGTTCCGGTAGTCGTCCTCGCTCAATTCCGCGGTGACGGCCAGCGGACCGAGCACACCTGCGTTGTTCACCAGAACATTGATCTCGCCGAAGGCGCGCACACCGCTCTCGACGACCGACGTCCACGAATCCGGTTGTGTCACATCGTGATGTACGAAAATCGCGTTGTCTGCCAACTCGGCGGCTAGCTTCTCACCGGCCTCGTCGGAGACATCGGCGAGGATGACCTTCGCTCCGTGGGCGACGAAGGTCCGCGCGTGGGAGGCGCCCATTCCGCGAGACGCGCCGGTAACGAGGGCGACTTTTCCTACCAAACGGTTCGACATGACTACCTCTCGCTTTCTAGACCGACACCGACGTGGGAAGGGAGATACGGGGTGCCACTTCCTTGGCGATCAAATCGAGGGAGTTGAACCACGGCGCCGGGTCATCGGAGTAGTCGTGCGACTCGACTTGGAGCGTGCCCCAGCCACCGCTCGCCTCGAACAGGGCGTTGATCTTCTCGACCACGGTGTCCGGTGAACCCACGCAGAACACGTTGTCGACGATCCACTCGAGGTTGACGTCAGCCTTTGTTGCGCCGGCGTCCTTGATGAATCCGTCCATCATGCCGAAGCGCCACCAGATGGGAATGAGGTAGCGCTCGAAGCAGTGACCGATCGGCCCTTCCATGACCAGGCGCTTGGCCTCCTTATCGGTGTCGGCCACGAACACCGTCTGCGATACGTGGTAGCGCGAGCGGTCGGCGACGTGACCGTTGGCTTCCGCTGCGGTGGAATACGTTTCCCAGTGCGTCTTGAGAGCGTCCAGACCGGAGAAGATCGACATCGGCCGGAATCCGCGTTCGCCGGCGAACTTCATCGACGGCGACTTGGCACTGAATCCGGTTACCGCGATTTCCGGCGCGCCGCCCCAAGGGCTGAAATCGGCGAGCATGTGCTGGTCGTCGCCCTCGTCGCCGTGCAGTTCTTCCGGGTAGCCGGCGTTCCAGAAGCGTCCCTCGTAGTAGAACGGTTCACGCTTCCAGATCTTTTCCATGATCTCGAGGGATTCTCGGACCATCTCGTTCGTGAACTGCGTGTCCTCGCCGTTCTTGATGCCGTGGATATACGTGGACTGCGGGTACGCGCCCGCGCCGACACCCAGGAAGTACCGGCCCTCGAGGATCTGCGAGAGCCACCCGATCATGATGGCGAGCTTCGCCGGGTTGTGATGGGGAAGGATGTGGGCCATCGGAGCGAACTTGATCCGCTCGGTCTGACGTGCGGCCGCGGCGATGACCAACTCAGGATTGGGAATGTTCTCCCAGCGCTGTGATGCGTGCTCGGAGAACATGACCGAGTCGAAGCCGATTTGATCGGCGACGATCGCCTGATCCACACACCATTCGAACGTCTGGCGCGAGGTGTGCTCGGGGCGCATGTACGGGTGGACGATCAGTCCGGTTTCCATTGCCATGGTGATGTGCCTTTCGGTGGAACGACGATTGACGTGCTTGTCGCACAACGGATATCGCGATATCAGGCGTAGAAGATGTCGTACGCGTGCTTGGTGTCCATGTACTCCTTGACGGACAGAATCTTCCCGTCCCGAAACTCGAACAAGAAGTGGTAAGCGTTCTGATAGACCTTGCCGTTCTTCAACTTCGCGTACGACGTGGCCTCGACGGCGACCTTGTCGCCTTGCGCGACCGCTGCAGTCGGAGTGACCTCCAGCGCGCCGTTCTCGTACACGGAGGTGACCCCGCTCAAGAGCGCACCGAGCCCCTTCTTGTCGTAGGTCCCCGACATGCCCTCGATGCCCCCGGAGACCCAGTAGGTCCCGTCGGGATGGAGTGTGTCCAAGATCTGCACCACGTCACCCGTGGAGAAGACTTTCGCGAAATTGTTCGCTGCCTCGATGTTCTGTTCCGGCGTGCTCATGGTCGCTCCGTCTGTTCGACAAGTTCGCTCGTCTATGACCTGCATCACTGTCCATCGTGGCGGTCAACCGCGAAACCGTAGAAATACTCGGTCCGCCAATCCGGGTGGAAGTGTGTCGAACTCCCTGGTCAAAGGGCTGACAGGGCTCCTCGAAGTCAGCACCCGTGCGTCAATACGCACGATGTCACATGTTGACCAGTAGGCACCGACAGTTCACTATCGACTAGGTGACGCCGGTCACAAGCACATCGACTGAAGCGAGACATCGAGTGAACTCCGACGAGTGGCGCCAGATCGTCGACCTCCGGAAAGCGGGAGAGTCGGTCTCGGCGATCGCCACCACCTTGCATATATCTCGCAATACGGTGCGTCGGGCACTGACGTTCGACGCACCGCCCCGCGACCACCGACCACGAACCGGATCGACGGCGGATTCGCTCGCACCCGCAATCGGCACACTTCTCGATGTCAACCCGAATATGACTGTGGCTCAATTGCATCGAGAGTTGCAGTGGAGCGGATCGCGCAACACACTCGCACGCGCCGTCCAGCGAGTCAGAGCCGAACGAAGTCCGGGTGCAACCGGGCAGACGCCGTTAGTGCCGGCGCGTCGCGCCTCGAACATTCCGCACTTCTCGACCAGCTTCGTCGGACGAAAAGACGACTTACGTAGTCTCCGTGCGATGCTCGGCGAAAGCCGACTCGTCACGATCGCCGGCCCGGGCGGTATCGGTAAGACCCGACTGGCCGCCGAAGCCGCGTCGGACTTTCGGCGCGCGTTCACCCATGGCGTGTGCTTCATCGAGCTCGCGTCGCTACGAAGCAAGTCGCTACTGCCCCAAGCTGTGCTGGACGCACTGGGGTTCGGCGACACCGATCTGCCCGAACGCAGCGTGCTCGAATCGCTCATCGAGTCCGTCCGCGACAAGAACTTGCTGATCGTTCTCGACAATTGCGAACACATGATCTCTGCCTGCGCGGAGCTGATCTCGCTGATCCTCAGAAACACCGTCGATGTCAAGATCTTGGCAACCAGTCGTGAAGTACTGTCGGTGCCGGACGAACACGTTTACGTCTTGGAACCGCTGTCCACCATCGACGACGACAGTCGCGAAAACAACAGCGCGGCAATCGAGTTGTTCGAGAATCGAGCGTCCGCCGCGATTGCCGGATTCACCCTGACCGACGCCAGTCGAGACGCAGTCAGACGTGTCTGTATTCAACTCGACGGAATACCACTGGCCATCGAACTCGCCTGCGCACGGTTGACCGCGCTGTCCGTCGATGACCTGGCCGCACGGCTCGACGACAGATTCGCACTGCTGACCGTCGGAAATCGTGGCGGCCCGGACCGACACCGAAGCTTGAATGCGACGGTGGAATGGAGTTACGACCTGTGCAACTCGCGCGAACAGGCGCTCTGGTCTCGACTATCGATCTTCGCCGAGGGATTCGATCTCACGATGGCCGAGACGGTGTGCGCGGACTCCACGGTGGAAACCGGTCAGGTTCTGGACGTAATCGCCGGTTTGGTAAGCAAATCCGTACTTCTGCGAGACGACAGCGGTGGCAGCGTACGGTTTCGCATGCTGGAGACGCTTCGTCATTTCGGAGCGAGCAAGCTGACGCCGGATGAGGCGTCACAACTCCGGTGTGCCCACCTTCGATGGTGTTCCGCACTGGTGGCGTCCGCACGACGCAAATGGACTGGCCACGAACAAGAACGGGTCAGCGGTCGGCTCCGTGAAAATCGAGCCAACCTCAGACTGGCGTTACAGACAGCGCTGGGTAACCCGACCGACGAATCGACTGCGCTGGCGTCAGGTCTGATTGCGACGTGGTTCTTGTGGTCGTCGGCATTTTCCGTGCGCGAGCACCGAATGTGGATCACGAACTTCTTGAAGCTGACCTCGCTCAGCGATTCCCGCATCGCCCAGCTCGAGGCCACGATGGGCGTCCTCCAAACGATGCAGGGTGACCGAACGCAGGCGGCTCGAACCCTCGAATCCGCCGTCCGGCGTGCACACGCAGCGAACGACGAGGCGACCTTGGCGTTTGCACGCCAGACGCAGGGTTTGAACACCTACCTCGGTGGTGACTTCGAAGCAGGAGAACGTCACCTCGAGGCAGCTCTCGCGCTCTACGAGCAGCTTCCCGACGGTACTGATCTCCGGTGGACAGCGCACATCGAAATGGGCATGCTGTGCAGTTCCAACGGTGAAACACTGCGCGCGGCGGAGCATTTCGAGTTGGTTCGTGAACAGGCGTCGGCCACGGGCGAGAAGTGGATGTTGTCCTACTCGGTCTACGGTCTCGGCCTTGTTGCTCTCGTTCTAGGTCAGCACGAGGAGGCGATCCGACTTGCGACAATCAGCCTCGGCCTCAAGCGCGCGTTCGACGACACGGTAGGAACAACTCTTGTGACAGATCTGCTGTCGTGGGCAGAGGCAGCGGCCGGCTCCGGTGAACGGGCGGCGGTACTGCTCGGGGCGGCTTCATCGATGTGGGATTCGTTCGGGATGCAGCTGTACGGATCTCAGCACTGGGTCCAGCGGCGTGAAGTGTACGAAGCGCGTGCACGAAGGTCGCTCGGTAATTCGGCCTACACGCAATCACATCGACAGGGCGCCACGATGTCGAGAGCCCAGGTGATCGCCTTTGCGCTGAACGAAGAGCGTGATCAGGACACTGCTGCCCGGTCGGCGGCGACGTCGGAACTTTCTCCGCGTGAACGCGACATCGCCTCCTACGTCGCAGAAGGGCTCTCCAACAAAGAGATTGCAAACCTCATGGTGCTCTCGGTTCGAACCGTCGAAGGCCACGTTGCTCACTTACTCCGGAAGTTGGGGATTACTCGTCGCCAACAGGTTGTGAACGCGCTGGCCGACGTTCAAGATAGCCCTGGCCGTCACCGTCTCACATCATGATCGTCAAAAATCGCGGCGGCATCCCGAGGGCGACGAGGAAATCATCGTCGGCCGCTCCGAGCCACCGTCAGCGCAGGTCAAGTGCCCAATCGCCTCGAACGCGAAACCCATGAACCTTTTCTTCACGTTGGTGGACAGCATCTTTAGCTGTCGGTTTTCGCATCCTCGCAGGTCAAACGCATAAAGTGGGTCGGGCGGGGCTCGAACCCGCGACCAATCGAATCACAGTCCACGGCTCCTCCGCAGATTCGTCCAGCTTCGGGCACACCCGTTTCTATACGTCTACCAGCACAAACCCCGCACAGCCACGAGGCCTCAGATGCGTTGGCATTCTGCACGAGGTTGCATCGGTGGATTGCTGCGGGGTGCTACTGCCGACGCGTTTTTAAAACGCTCGTGATCCTTGACTTCGTCGATTGCGCGGATATGTTGATGCGGCACTGTTAGCGGATCGTCCGGAAGATCGGCTTGCTCGTGGTGCAAGAGTTCGCGTGATATATCGGGCGACGGTGCGTCGATCGACCGACGTTCACTCCTGGCAGTGCGGACCGCCGCAGCGGCCTGTACCGAGATTGTTCGCATCTCCTCGCCCTCACCGGGTGAGGTTCGCTATGCCTGCACGGGGTCGCCGCGCGACCTGTTCGGCAGTAGACAACTCAGCGTGCCGTTGGCCGACCGCCGCGGCCCGCGTCCTGTGACCCGTTTTGAAAAGGAGAAATAGCGTGAACGTGCATTTCCGCCAGACTCGAGGTGGGCGACCTGTTTCCCGCCTCGCAGCCGCGGCACGGTCCATAGGTAGGGTGCTGGCCCTCACCGCAACGGCACCGTTGGCGCTCGCAACGGTGATCGCGGTCGCGGCCGCCGGCCCGGCCGCCGCACTACCGACTCCGACGGGCGGCAGCACCATTTATATCGCCGAAACCAACGGCACACTCATTTCGGTGCCGGCGTCCGGCGGCATAAACACCACCGTGGCCACCGGCCTGGGCACCCCGGTCGGTGTCACCGTTTCCGGCACCACCCTGTTCATCGCCCAAGCCAACGGCACGGTCGTTTCGGTGCCGACCTCCGGCGGCGCGACCACCACCGTGGCAACCGGCCTGACCAGCCCAGTCGGTATCACCGTTTCCGGCACCACCCTGTTCATCGCCCAAGCCAACGGCACGGTCGTTTCGGTGCCGACCTCCGGCGGCGCGACCACCACCGTGGCCACCGGCCTGACCAACCCAGTCGGTATCACCGTTTCCGGCACCACCCTGTTCATCATCCAAACCGACGGCACGGTCGTTTCAGTGCCGACCTCCGGCGGCGCGACCACCACCGTGGCCACCGGCCTGACCAACCCAGTCGGTATCACCGTTTTCGGCGGCACCCTGTTCATCGCCCAAGCCAACGGCACAGTCGTTGCGCTGCCGACCTCCGGCGGCGCGACCGTCGCCGTGGCCACCGGCCTGGGCATCACGGTCGGTATCACCGCTTCCGGCACCACCCTGTTCATCGCCCTTGCCGACGGCACGGTCATTGCGCTGCCGACCTCCGGCGGCACGCCGTTTACTGTCGCCACCGGCCTGAGCGCCACAGCCGGTATCGCCGTGGTGCAGTCCGGCAGCGTGTGCTTTGGTCCGGTATGCCTGCCCACCGGTACCGGTTCCGCCTTCTAGCCTCGGGTATTCACCCAAATGTGTGACGCGGGCCCAACATGTGCCGCAACCCATCGGAAGCTGATGAAGCACGGCGAATAACCCGATAGCCCCACACAGCAGCCAGCCCAACGTTGCACAGGGCTGGCTGCTGCCGTATCAACTGGGGCTGTGAAATAGCTGTGTTTCGGGTCTGTCCAGTTCACCCGACACTCCCCACCACGGACGCCTCTACCTTCTTGTTCGGACCTGTGACCGGGCGGCGGTGGCGAGAGTGGCGTGGGGTGCCAGCCAAGCCCGCCCGAACACCCCCGCCACCCAGGCGAACACATCATCCAAACTCGCCCGCCACAACGAAACATCCTCAGCGACAACATCATCCAGCACGCGCGACAAACTACGCCAGAGCGAACCAACCTGCAGCACAACGAAATACAACTGTCGTGCTAGCACGACAGTTGTATTTCGTTGTGTCACAGTCGTTGTCGATGGTATCTGGTTTGTCGGACGCGGGTTTGGTGGCGTCGGCGCCAGCGGGAGGCGGCGAGTGCGTGGGTGAGGGTGCGGGCTGGGTGGAGCACTATCGCCAGGAGACGGCGGATTTCGGCGACTGTGATCGGGCCCAGCCCGCGTGGGCTTTTGGGTCGGTGGCGGCGGTGACTGCGAGGAAGGCGTGGGCGAGCATGGCCAGGGTGATGTGGCGGTACCAGGGGTCCCATCGGCGTACCTGGTAGTGGTCGAGGCCGCATTGGTCTTTGGCGGCTTGGAAGCATTCCTCGATCGCCCACCGGGCTCCAGCGACGGCGACGATCTGCTCACGAGTCACGGTGTCGGGGTGAAAGCACAGGTAGTAGGCAATATCGGCGGGGTCCTCGACCGATCGCCGGGCGAGTAGGGTGCGCACGAACCCGGCCGGGAGGTCACCGAAGCCGGGCAGCGTGGCCCACGCGAAGTCGTAGACGCGCTCGCCTCGAACCCCAGGTCCGCACGAAACCCGGTGCCATGCCTCGGCGGGAGCACGGCCGATGAGAGTGTCGACCCGACGACGCCCGTCGATATCGGTGACGGTCTGTTTGACCGGCACCTCGAGGACATAGGACATCCGACGAGCCTCCAGGAATGCCCGGAACTTCCCGTCACGGCCGTAGGCGGAGTCAGCGGCCACCCACCCCGCGACCACCCCGGCCCTCAGTGTCCGCTCGATCATGGCCTCGGCCAGTCGCGGCTTGGTCAAAACACCTTCACTGCAACGCTTTTCGGGTATTCCCGCTTCGCTACAGCGGTCTCGGTCGCTGATCCATGATTCGGGTATATACAGCTCCCGGTCGATCAACGCACGCCCAGCGCGGCCGGAGTAGGCCAAAAACACCCCCAACTGACTGTTCTCCACCCTGCCCGCGGTGCCGGAATACTGGCGTTGAACCCCGGCCGACTTCGTGCCCTTCTTGACGAACCCGGTCTCATCCGGCACCAGGACACCGTCCGGGCAGGCCAATGACTCGGCCACATACGAGCGCACATGATCACGCAGATCATCAGCACTCCACCTGGACCTGTTCAGGAAATGCTGCAAACCGTCCGGCTCCACCACGCCGGCGGCATCGGCCAACTGCCAGGAGTTCTTGCGCTCCACCGGCGCCAACAACCCCGTCAGATACGCCCGCGCCCACCGCCGCGGCTCAGTCCGATAGAACACCCCCGCTACCCGCGCGAACACCTCATCGAAACCCACTCGCCAAGCCGAAACATCCTCGGCCACAACATCATCCAGCACCCGCGCCAAACTACCCCAGAACCAACTCGCTTGCAGCACAACGAAATACAACTGTCGTGCTAGCTGAAAGAAGCCTCATCGACGGGGACGTTCGAGGTCGTTCAACTGCTGTTGGAGACGGTCGAGCGCCGCGCGGATGGCCTCGATCTGCGCGTTGAGTTCGGCGATCTTCGCCTGATCCACAGCCTGCGGGGATTCCCCTGGTGGAGGCGCCGGCGGTGGAGGCGCGGGCTGCTGGCCCGGTGGCGGCGGGGCCGCGGGGCCGCCGCCGGGTGCGGTTGCGAGCCGACCGGTATTCGCGCCGAACACTTGGTCGAGCGCCTCGGCGAGGGTTGGGGCGTAGCCGACGCGAACGCCGCCGGTGCCGGGGTCGCGGTAGCTGACGAGGACCCGTGCTAGTTGTGGGAACGTCGATCCGCTCGGTGTTGTCGAGATCCGCTCGGTGAACAGTGGTTCAACGTAGAGCACACCGCCGTCGGCGATCGGGAGGGTGAGCAAGTTGCCTCTGAGGTCAAGAGTCGTGACCTTGTCCAGTGCGGCAACTGAATGCTTTCGTGAAGCCGGCCAAGACACCGTCGACCCGGATCTCGTAGCGACATGAGCGCTAACGCCGGATTTCCGAGCTGATAGGCGCCCCTTCTTCGGCGTCCGATTCAGCGGATGCCGGGCGTGCGCGGATCCGGACCGAGGCAGACTTGAACGACGCAGCCCGGCGGGGTATCCGCTAATGGTGGTGCCAACGGGTAGTTCAGGCAGCTGAAGACATTGCAGCCCGGATATGCCGCGGGCCCGACACCGAAGACGGCGATCAGCAGATTCGTATCCACGTACTTGCCCGGATCCTCGCGTGGCGGCGGTTCGACATACGGACCGGGATCGGGCACCGGATGGTCCTGGAATGCCGCGAACAGTCGGCGGAAGAATTCGTGCGGCAGCTCCGTGGTGTTCTGCAGGGCCTCCGCAATGCCCTGGTTGCTGACATTTCCGAAGACTCCGGTCCACACCACCGTCAAATCCAGACTCGGCACGATGAAGACGTTCTGCATGCCGAGTCCGACCATGAAGTACATGTCGGCGGGCTGGAAGCCGGAGTTCTCAGAGCATCCGAGGCCGATCCAGAACAGGTAGCCGAAGCACTTGTTCGCTGGTGACGGCTGGCGTGCCATGCGCAGATAGGTCTCGGAGACGAGTTGCCGCGTGCCCCAGCGTCCGTTGTTGCTCACCAGCAGGCCGAGCTTCGCGAAATTGTTCGGCGGGATCAGCAGATAGGCGTATCCGTAGGTGTGACCGGCGCGATCGCGCGCCCAATAATAATCACCGCGTTCGATGCCGAGCGGATCGAAAAGCTCACGTTGCGCGAACTGCTGTAATGGCTCACCCATGGCCAACTCGATGACATAGGCGAGCAGATCGACAGCGCGTTCGCTGTAACTGAATGCCGCGCCCGGCGGATTCTCCAACGGCACTCCGAGCGCCTGCACGGCACTATTCGGATCGATCGGAATCACCCCGGTGATACCCTCGGAGAGTATACCCACCGCCAGGCCGGACGATTCGGTCAGCAGATTCTCCACGGTGATCGACCGATGCTGCGCATCACCGAGGCCGGGCGGCAGATACCGATCGATCGGCGCTGCTATATCGAGTTTCCCCTGATCCCAGGCTATTCCGGCGAGCAACGACACAACGCTCTTCGTCGCACTCCAGATATTCCAGGCGACATTTCCGGTCGCGTCGTTCGTCGGCCCCTCACCGATCAGGCAGTTGTGCCGGAACACCTGCACATTCAACCGATTACGCGCGCTCGCGAATGCCACGGCGTCCGCGAGTAGTCCCGAATCCAGTCCAACCTGTTCCGGGGCCGCCCGTTCCGGCTCTCGCCCGGACGACACTCCACACGACAGCTGCTCGGCAGGCGCGGCGTGCGCGCCCCCGGCGACAACGCTCCCCGCGACCAGCGATACCGCCGCAGTTCCGGCCAGGAATCTGTAGATGCGATACATAGCGAAAGGCTATCGTGCCCAATCGGGCCAGAGCGGACAACAGGCTGAATATGGTTCAGCCGAATATAGGCCGGGCATCCCACTCGACGTCGAATATTCCAAGATTCCTCTTGCAGGACATCGGCGGCGTGTCCATTCTGCGAACCATGCCCTTCACCCGCAGGATCGCATAACACCGCGGCCGCGTAATCCCCAACACCGCTGCGGCTTCCCGCACAGCTGACCAACTGGACCAGCTCGTCACCGAACGGGACCACATCCTCCGAAAACGACACGGTCGCCGCAACCCCTCACATCGAGAGCATTGCGACGACCACGTGAACCCAAGCCACGGGCTGAGGGGGCTATTCGTCGTATCAGGACTCCTCGTGTAGTTCCGCACGCCGGCCGTCTGGCCAAATTGGTGACTACCCGGCCATCGGGCAATCGCTCGATGGTTCGGCCGTCGGCGAACTTGGCGCGCTGCCGTGTTGTCCGGTATCCGTCGGAGTGAATCGCGGCGAGGAGGTGTTGGGCGATCGCCTTCGGATCAAGCCCCATCCGGCGCAGTTCCTGGGTCGGCACGGCGTCATCGTCGGCGAGGATCGCCAGCTGACCCGTTGGCCGCCGTTGTTCGGGCCGCATGAGATCCGCGGTTCTCAGTTTTCGTCGGCTGGGGCCTGTGGCCAATTGGCTGAATCGCTGCCCTTGCATCCGGAGTTCGGGTCGTCGGATCTACCTGCCCAAGCAGGCAGGGGCCTTCCGCGAGCGTCACGCTCATCCCTGAATACACCAGGGGGACAAGAAGAACCCGGAACGCCGAATACGAGCGGATCCGTCACCGGCTGGCGCGAGCCCGCAGACGTGGAGACCGGGATATGGTGCGTCAGTTACGCGCTCGGCTGGCTCGCCTGCCCAGCGTCGACTGCCGTGACCCCGGTTACCGTCGACTGCGGTATACCCGCTACGCCGACGACGTTTTGCTCGGATTCGCCGGACCGAAAACCGAGGCCGAGGCCGAGGCCATCAAACAGCGGCTGACCAGGTTCATGCGCACCGACCTGCGCTTGGAGCTGTCGCAGGAGAAGACGCTGATCACCCACGCGCGCACCCGCGCGGCACGATTCCTCCGATACGAGATCACCACCCAAACCGGTGCCGGCGGCCGCAAGACCGCCGAAGGCGCTATCCGGCTGCGGGTGCCGATCCCGGTGATCAAAACCTCGTGCGCACCCTATCTGCGGGGCGGCAAACCCGCCGCGCAGCGCGCCTTGCAGAACCTCGACGACTACGGCATCGTCGCAGCATACGCAGGCATCTATCGGGGCCTGGTCAACTATTACCTACTCGCCGCAGACGTTCATCGCCTCGAACGACTGCACTGGGTGATGCAGACCTCGCTGTTGAAAATGCTTGCAGGCAAGCACAAATCGTCGGTAGTCAAGATGGCGGCCCGACACCGGGCCACCATCACAACACCGCACGGTCTGCGCACCTGCTTCGAGGCAGCCCGCCACCGTCACAACAGCAAGCCCCTGGCCGCACGGTTCGGAGGCATCCCTCTCACCCGGCGCAGGACCGCGATCCTCACCGACCGCGTCCACACCCGAAACCCCTTGTCCCGCAAGGAGATCATCACCCGGCTCCTGCGCGACACCTGCGAGCTCTGCGGAAGTCACGGCGCAGTGGACGTCCACCATGTCGCGAAACTCGCCGACCTCGCACCCACCGGCCCCGGCCAACCGGCATGGGACACGATCCTGGCACGAAAGCGACGCAAAACCCTCGTGGTCTGCCCGCCCTGCCATGACCTGATCCACTCCGACCACACCCGGGCCACCACCACGGAGTAGTCACTGGAGAGCCGGATGATCGGGAAACCATCAAGTCCGGTTCGGCGGGAGGCCGCCCGGAAAAGGACCCGCACACTACGGGCACCTCGCCGGACGGCCGACCCAACCGTTCGGCGTCAGCGTGGGGAGTGCCGGTGCCTGGTGTCGCGTCGCAGTCCAACCTCTGGCGAGTTCCGTGGTGCTCCGCTGCAGGCGACGCCGACAGCTTGTCACTCGTTGATCTAGTGAGTTCCGCAGCAGCGCTGGCCTTTTCGGGAAGGAACGGGGTGCATAGGAGTTCATGCTAGGGCGAGGGGCCACTCAGCGGTGCCCGCCGGTGTGATCGTGGGAGCAGGTGTCGGTGCGGCGGCCGTCCACAGTGGTAGCTGCCTGCCCTGCGCCGTGGCCTTCCAGGGCCGCGAACGGTCCGCACTGGTTGGCGGTGATCCAGACATGGACCATCGGATTCCCCGCGCCGGGGTTGATCGAGTTGGGCGGGCAGGTGCCCTGGGCGTCGGTGACACCGGCGACCTGAGGACCGTCGGCGCCGTTCTTCCAGCAGAGGTTGTCGTGGACGTGCCACTGCATCAGGGGCCCGCCGTAGTCCACCAGCTCGGTGTCGTCGATCTTCTTGCCCCTGGCGATGTACATCGCCGAGACCAGGGTCCGATCGGCGCCGTCGACCCGGTAAACCAGGGACTCCGGGTGGGTAGCGTCGAGGAATCGGTCGTCGCGGATGTAGCCGGGGTTGATGTAATGCTCGTAACCGGTGGCCGAGTCGCCGATGGAGCGAAAGCCCAGTGCGCCGATGGAACTGACGTCGGCGAACGCGGGCAGCTGGTCGAGGGTGCTGCGAATCAGGGCGGTCGCGCGCCGCTCCTGCGCGGCGGTCACGCCCGGCACGCCGGACACATCGACCGGGGTCGCCGGATCCCACGGCCGCGGCCATGCGGTGCCGGTCCCGTGGTCGGTGTGGTCGCCGCCGGCATGGGTATGGTCGCCGGTGTCGTGGCTGTGCACGTGTCCGGCGCCGCCGAGCATCGCCGCGACGGCGAGGGCGCCGGCCAGACCGGCGGCGGCCGCGGTCGGTGCCGTGGGCAGTGTCGCCCTGGGGCGCGCCAGGGTGACGGTTGCACCGGCGATCGCGAGCAGCCCCAGCGCCGCGCACGTGCTGTCGAGGAACTGCGGCGCCTCCGCCGTGTCGAGGCCGTCCGGCCACGGCAGCCCCGCGAACCGGGTGTACCCCCAGATCACCACCGCGACGAGGTTCACCCCGATCACCGTGACCGGCATGGCCTTTCGCGTGCTCACCGACGCCAGCAGCCCGCCCGCGCATTGTGCTGCCGCGAGCACGACCATCAGCCGGGCGAGGGTGGCGTGCTCGGTATGCAGTCCCGCGGCGAACAGGTGCAACGCACCCGCCCCGACCGACGCCGCACCACCGAGCAGCAGGAATCCGTTGCGCCCACCAGTCATGTTCGATCTCCTTCGTTCGCCCTGGACGCTACTGGGCCGGGTCGGGCCTCGCTCCCATGACTTGTGAGAGATCTCTGTGGTTCTCGAGCCCTGTCACGGCGCCAGGCCGCGTTACACCGATCCCGACACGGCGGCCCTTCTGCGTGCGCGGTCATCGGCATGAGCGGAGTGCGCCGTGCGGCGCTTCGTCATATCCCCGGCGCAGCCGGGAAGGATTGGAAGGAGGTCCTTGGGTCTGATGACTTACCCGGCGCCGAAAGGTTAACGGGGACAAGAGCATGTCAGGAAACCGGTGACCGAACCCAGGTATCGGGGACGGTGCGTCGGGAGACCCGCGCGATATTGGTGAAAGCTGGATTGCCTGAAGCCCAATCTCCAGCGGGTGCAAATGCCCGCCCGTCGGAAAGATGCCTGATCGCCGACGCTGTGTCCCGGGCCGGTCTCGTCCGCTGGCCGGCCCGCCTTCCGGATTCGGAGCGATGTCCAGTGAGGACATTCAAGGAGATGAGTGCTGCGCCACGAGGCGCCTGACCGTATTCCCGGCTCAGTCGGGAGGAACTTGGAGGAACGTTTCTGGATCTGATGCCTTACCTGGATCCGAAAGGTGAAAGGGACAGGAGCATGGCAGAAAATCAACGATCATGTCCAGGTGTACGGAATGATGCGTTGAGAGATCCGCGTGACACGGTGAAAGCTGGATTGCCTGAAACCCAGCCCCCAGAAGATGCAACTCCTCATCCGCCGGAAAGACATCTGAAACCGGCGCCAGCCCTGCGATGGCATCCCATTCAGGTCGTCGCAACCTCCAGGGTATGGAGCGATGCCCAGCGAGGGTATTAAAGGGGGCGAACGGGACGCCTAAATCACGCTATTACGTACGGTAAGGACGAACGTGGGATCACCTAAGGGACGCGAGTCCTATGGTGACGGAGTGTCTGTAGTAGTCGTGGGAGTCACGCCCCACCAGGGAGGACGGGAAAGCCGTCCACAGGGCCAAGAGGCACAGGTGACTGGATGCTCATTAATTCCGAGAGGTCTGTGAAATGCAGGACGCCGAAACGGTATTGAGTGTCATCCGCGAACGCGGCAGGAAAGGATTGCCGTGTAATGAACTGTATCGACAATTGTGGAATCCCGAGCTGTATCTGTTGGCTTATGGGCGGATCTACTCTAACCAGGGAGCGATGACGCCAGGAGTCACGCAGGAAACCGCGGACGGCATGTCCATCGCGAAAATCGACGCGATCATCGAGGCGATGCGCCACGAGCGCTATCGGTTCGCGCCGGTGCGGCGGACCTACATCCCGAAAAAGAATGGGAAATTACGTCCGCTGGGGATGCCGACATGGTCGGACAAACTGGTCGGTGAAGTGGTCCGCCTTCTTCTCGAAGCGTACTACGAGACCCGATTATCTGGCCATTCTCATAGGTTCCGCCCGGGACGGGGCTGCCACACCGCCTTGCGCGAGGTGGAAAAGACCGGGACCGGGACGACCTGGTTTGTTGAGTTGGATATCTCCGACTACTTCGGGAGTCTTGACCATCAGATCATGCTCTCGACGCTGGCGGAGAATCTTCACGACAATCGGTTCCTGCGACTTGTGCGGAATATGCTGACAGCCGGATATCTCGAAGACTGGGTTTACAAAAAGACGCTGTCCGGCGCACCGCAAGGCGGCGTCGTATCCCCAATCCTCTCGAATATCTACCTGGATAAGCTCGACACTTTTGTTGAAACAGTTTTGATCCCGAACTATACCCGAGGAGCACGCAGGACAGCCAGTCCTGCCTACAAGAAGGTCGAGAATGCGATTGCGCGAGCCCGCAAACGTGGCGACCGCACTACCGTGCGGGAACTGCGCAAACAGCAACGCCGCCTGCCGAGCAGGGATCCGAACGATCCACGCTTCCGGAGGTTGCATTATGTGCGATACGCAGACGACGCCTTGCTCGGATTCATCGGACCGAAAGCCGAAGCCGAGGAAATAAAACAGCGCTTGGCGATATTCCTACGTGATGATCTCAAGCTGGAACTGTCACAAGAGAAGACGCTGATCACGCACGCCCGTACCGGGGCTGCCAGATTCCTCGGCTATGAAATCACCGTTCAACACGGCGACTGCAAGCTCACCGGCGACCGGCGCATGGTCAACGGGAAGATCGGGCTGCGCGTGCCACTGCCGGTGATCGCGGCCAAATGCGCCCCCTACCTCCGGCGCGGAAAACCCGCGCGTCGGAACCAACTGGTCAACCGAGACGACTACAGCATCGTCGCGACATATGGGGCCGAGTACAGGGGCGTGATCCAGTATTACCTGTTGGCTGGCGACGTCTATCGGCTGCGGCGGCTGGAATGGGTCGCTAAGACCTCCATGCTGAAGACGCTGGCAGCAAAGCATCAGTCCACGGTCACGAAGATGGCCGCACGTCATAGAGCGGTCGTCGAGACACCACATGGATTGCGCACGTGCTTTCAAGTCCCCGTGGAACGGGAAGGCAGGAAACCACTGGTAGCTCGGTTCGGCGGGATTCCGTTGAAACGGCAGAGGAACGCGGTCGTCATCGACCGTATACCAAGCGAAATCACCTACCCCCGCAAGGAACTGATCACTCGGCTCCTCAAGGGCAGGTGCGAGATCTGCGAGCAGAAAGACGATATGCGCGTTCATCACGTCCGCAAGCTCGCCGACCTCGAACGACTGGGACCCGACCGGCCCGCATGGGCTGAACTCATGACAACAATGCGCCGCAAATCCCTTGTGGTCTGCGGCAGTTGCCACGACAGAATCCATGACGGGAAGAAAACCGCACTCAAGGAATAGTCACCGGAGAGCCGTGGTGCGGGGAAAGCTCGCATGCCCGGTTCGGAGGGGGGCTGCTGGAAAAGGGTCTATTCGGTAGAACAGATACCTCGCCATGCAGCCTACCCTGCGGCCGCCTACGTCGCGCTCGATACGTACGACGAAGACGAACGCGGGATCGTCTACGGGACGCGAGTCCTAGGGCGACGGAGTCGTCGTAGTAGTCGCCGGAGTCACGCCCGGCCGAGGAGGACGGGAAAACCGTCCACAGGGCGAAGGACGACAGGTGATCGGACACCACAGGAACTGGGAGGTATGCGAAATGTAGAGCGCCGCAACGGTGCTGGGTGTCCTCCGTGATCGCGGCAGCAAGGGGCTGCCGCTAGATGAGTTGTATCGACAGTTGTTCAACCCACAGTTGTATTTGGTGGCCTACGGACGCATCTACGCCAACAAGGGTGCGATGACACCCGGAGCCACCGCAGAAACCGTGGACGGCATGTCGCTGAACCGGATTCACCGCATCATCGACGCGGTGCGCCACGAGCGCTACCGGTTCAGCCCCGCCCGACGGGTCTGGATTCCCAAACGCAATGGGAAACTGCGCCCGCTGGGACTGCCGACCTGGTCGGACAAGGTACTCGGCGAAGTGGTCCGCCTGCTGTTGGAGGCGTATTACGAGCCGCGGTTCTCCGACCGCTCCCACGGGTTCCGTCCTGGCCGAGGCTGCCACACCGCCCTGGGCGAGGTGGACGATACCTGGACCGGGACAACCTGGTTCGTCGAGGGCGATGTCGCCGATTGCTTCGGCAGTCTCGATCACGACGTCATGATCGAGATCCTGGCGGAAAAGATTCACGACAACCGGTTCCTGCGGCTGATGCGCAACATGCTCAACGCCGGATACCTCGAGGATTGGACATGGAATGCCACCGTGTCGGGTGCCCCGCAAGGGGGTGTCGTGTCGCCGATCCTGTGCAATATCTACCTGCACCGGTTGGACACCTACGTTGAGAACACACTCATTCCCGAATATACAAGGGGGACAAGAAGAATCCGTAACGCTGAATACGAGCGGATTCGTCACCGGCTCGCGCGGGCGCGCAGGCGTGGTGACCGGGATATGGTGCGGCAGTGGCGCGCACGGCTGGCTCGCCTGCCCAGCGTCGACTGCCGCGATCCCGGCTACCGTCGCTTGCGCTACATTCGCTATGCCGACGACGTTTTGCTCGGATTCGCCGGGCCGAAAACCGAGGCCGAGGACATCAAACAGCGGCTGACTCGGTTCATGCGCAACGACCTGCGCCTGGACCTGTCACAGGAGAAAACGCTGATCACGCACGCGCGCACCCGCGCGGCACGATTCCTCGGATACGAGATCACCACTCAGACCGGCACCGGCGGCCGCAGAACCGCCGAGGGCGCCATCCGGCTACGGGTGCCGATCCCGGTGATCAAAACCTCGTGCGCGCCATACCTGCGCGGCGGCAAACCCACCGCGCAGCGGACCCTGCAGAACTTCGACGACTACAGCATCGTCGCAGCGTTCGGGGGCATCTATCGGGGCCTGGTCAACTATTACCTACTCGCCGCAGACGTTCACCGTCTCGAACGGCTGCACTGGGTGATCCAGACCTCGCTGTTGAAAACGCTTGCGGGCAAGCATAAATCGTCGGTGACCAAGATGGCGGCCCGACATCGGGCCACCATCACAACACCGCGCGGTCTGCGCACCTGCATGGAAGCAACCCGCCACCGTCCCAACAGCAGCAGGCCCCTGGTCGCACGGTTCGGAGGCATCCCCCTCACCCGGCGCAAGACCGCGATCCTGACCGATCGCGTCCACACCCGGAACCCCTTGACACGCAAGGAGATCATCACCCGGCTCCTGCGCGGAACCTGCGAGCTCTGCGGGCACCACGGCGAAATGCAAGTCCACCACGTCGCGAAACTCGCCGACCTCGCACCCACCGGCCCTGATCAACCGGCATGGGACACGATCATGGCACGAAAGCGACGCAAGACCCTCGTGGTCTGCCCGCCCTGCCACGACACGATCCACCCCGGCCAACCCAGGACCACCACGGAATAGTCACTGGAGAGCCGGATGCCGGGAAACTGGCACGTCCGGTTCGGCGGGAGGCCGCCCGGAAAAGGACCCGCACACTGCAGGCACCTCGCCGGACGGCCTACCCAACCGTTCCCGATAGCACGCCCCAAATGATCTGGTGGACAAGCAGTATGCGGCATGAGGAGTGTGCGCGGACTGCGGCGGCACCGAGGATCGGCTCGTGCGGAACCTCTTCGATCCGGATGTCCTTGGGTGGCCAAGGCTTCGCGACTCATTGCACATCTATGTGCTGCCGGATGCCGACTTCACGTCGTCGATGCGGCCCGCATTCGATGCGATCGAGAGGTTCGAAGGATGCGCCGTAGTGGAACCCCGATGGCTGCACGCAACAATTACCCGGATCCCTTGGTGGCGCAATGAAATTGATCGAACACTGCTCGATCTGTTCGCTGTCGAACTCGGGGAGATCGCCGCTGGTACCGCAAAGTTCGCGATCCCCTGTCCGGCCCGCTCGTTCGCCAGGACAGCGTTGGAATGGTCGGCCCGAACGACTGTCGATGGCAGTCGCTTCTCGACCGTACTCGCGCCGCTGCAGCGCATATCTTTGGGCGGAGCGTCCGCTCCCCGCGGCACCGACGATTCCGCATGTATCCCTGGGCTACGGAATCACGAACTGCGACTCGGCACCACTCGAGCTCGCACTTTCAGGAATAGACACCGCGGCCACACTAGAAGTGACAGCACTGCATTTCGTAGCCGTCCACCAGAGCCCAGTCGAAGGCACGTTTACGTGGGACGCAGTCTCAACGCATGCCCTGGCCGGTCACGATGTCTGATTATGGCAACGTCGTGAGCCGTTCATCCGACAGTCCCCGGCCGGTCATGAGAGCTCGGTATGCGGCAGAAGAGGGCATTCACCGCACGGTAGCCGGGTGCTGGATCGGGTCTGGAGGCGGGTGTGATCGCGATGAGCAAGATGGGACTGCCACGATTAGTCGAACATGACCCTCGAGAGTGACCAGCGACGCCCGACTGTCAATGGCCATTTGTAGGTGGCTCTGGCGCACTTTCGGTGACGGTGCGCTACTCGACCAGGAGTACGCGGCGGCGGAGAAGGTCGAAGTTGGCTCTGCCGAACATTTGCCGCTTCAACATTTTCACACGGTTCACGTTGCCTTCGACAGCGCCGCTGCTCCACTCGAGCATGAGGCCATTACGGACAGCATCATAGTCTTTGAGCAGGCCATCGGCGAAACCGGCGAGCTGTTTGATGTCGCTGGACTTGGCGGCGGTGATCCACATGTCCAGGTGTTTGCCGCCGCGTTCGCGGACCATGCCCGCGAAGTCGGCGACGAGCTGGTTCACCTGCCGCAGCGTGCCGCAACCGGCCAGAATCTGTTGCAGCTGCCGCTTTTCGTCGTCGGACAGCACGGCCGCAGGCCGCATCATCCAGCCTGCGACGTCACGAGGCGTCGGCGCCGCCGGAGTACTCGCTGCTGGTAGTGGCGTTACGATGCGCCAGGTCTGTACCAGCCGCCGCACCGACCGGTGGCTGCCGGTATAGCCACGTTCCCGCAGCTCTTCGAGCATGCGCAGCGCGTTGGTGCACCCCTCGTCCCACCGTTGCCGCAGGTAAGCGGTGTGCTCGTCGAGCGCGCTGCCGCGTTTGGCGGCAGGGGCCAGCAGGTGCTCGACGACGTCGGCCTGGACGTAGCGACGGACGGTCTTGCGGTTCAGCTGCAACCGCTGACTGATCACGGTGATGTTCACACCGCGAGCGAACAACTCGTGAATCTCCGTATAACGCTGCCGGATTGCCTCGTCTCGGGAACCCAGCGCCAGAACTGTAGCTGGTTCCCGTGCAACCGATTCAGGATCACTCTCATGCGTATCATCTTGCTGGACAAGGCATTTACGATGCGCACGCACGACTCGGTCGACCGCTGTGGTGAGGTTGTGCAGCAAATGCCAGCGGTCCGCGACCTGGATCGCGTCGGGAGCGCCGCGGCGGGCGCCATCGGCGTAAGGGCCGCCACGATCGCGACAGACGACCCTGACCTCCGGATGTCCGCGCAGCCAGTCGGCCACCACATCGGAGGTGCGGTCTTCGAGCAGGTCGACTGGTCGCCGGGTGGCCATGTCGACGATGATCGTGCCGTAGATGCGGCCCCGGCGGATGGCGAAGTCGTCGATGCCCACGGCAGGCAGTGCGCCGACCTGCGGTAATGGAATCGCTCGGACCAGCCGCAGCAGCGTGGAACGGGACACCTCGGCGGCGAGGTGGCGGGTCATCCGGTGCCCAGCCCGGCCGCCCAACGCCAGCCCGACCATGGTCAGCAGCGTGGTCAGCATGCTGCTGCGGCGCTGATACCGCCCGGCCAGATCACCGAGCCGCTCCGCGAAAATCACGCGGGCGCACCGCCGGTCCGCGCATCGGAATCGCCTCACCTTCAAGCGGATACGCACTTCACGCCCACTCACGCTGCGATCCGACAGATGCCGGACGTAGCGGCTGTGGACCCGGTCGGAGGCCGTCCCGCACATCGGGCAGACGGCGGTATCCGTGTCGGTGCCGGCATCGAACCAGATCGTCGACCCGCGGGCCTCCACACCATCAACTCGAACCCCGGACAAATGCGGGAACAGCACCCCGCACACCGACGACTCCACCACACTCACAGCCACCAGCAGCATCTACAACGGAACCATCAGCGCCGCAACGCGATTGCTGGACAACTGCACCGAAAGTGCGCCAGAGCCACTTTCTCATGGCCACGGACAAGAGTTGTTGTTTCCGTGGCCCTTCTGCCCAGGGGCAGCAAACGATGGCAGTGTTGGCGCGGAGGCAGGCTGACCGAGCAGGTCGACGTGTACGGTATGGCCGTCGTAGTGACCAGCGGTCGGAGGCGCGGGCTTGCGCGGCGTGCGGTGTCGGGTTCGGGTTCGGGTTCGGGTTCGGGTTCGGGTTCGGGTTCGGGTTGGGGCACCGTGTCTCGTTGTCCTTTCGTCCGGGTCGATCTGTTTGCGTCCAGCTGGGACCGCGGCGCCCGCACAGTCATGCTGTTGTGAATGTGCCTGCCGCGACGAGATCGAGCAGACGGCGGTGCAGGAGGGCGACGACGTCCTTGCTGGAGGTCAACGAGGTCAGGTCATCCGTCGTCAGCAACAGAATTCTCGTCTGCTCAGTCAACGCGAACGCCGCTGAGTGGTAGGCCCGTGTCTGCTCATGTGGGTTACCGGTGACACCGTTGGCCGCAACCAGAACGCCGAGAGAGCATCCGCGGTGACGGATCTTGGTGGCGAATGTGCTTACGGTTGAAGAGTCGACAGGATTGCTCCAATTCTTGCACTCGACGAGGAAAATCTCGGGCAGCAAGCGTAGACCGTCGTCTTCTCGGAAGTTCATGACCGCTATGTCGACCTCTTCCGAGCCGAAGCGGTTCAGGCTGTTGCGCTGCGTCTCGCATCCAGCTATCGACTCGAAGATGTGGACCATGACGTCCTCGTAGGCACGGCCGCGCACGTAGGTTGAGTTCGCAGGGTCGACTGCTTGGCGCATGTAGCTTGAGATCGCCGCGCTGCTCAACTCAGCCACGAGCAAAGCCTCCGTGCACCATGGCATTTCGCATGGAGACGAGCACTTTGCCGATGGGTTGTTCAGCGAGCACGTCGATGAGGTCACCCGCCGACACCACGACGATCCGGGATGCTAGTTCAACGGGTAACGGAATGTCGTATGCCCCTGGGAGGGTCACGTGGTAGATCAGCAGACCGAAGGGTGCTGGTCTTGTCGCGAGTTGGTCGGCGAAGCGGCGAGCGGCCGTGATCAGCCCTTGGCGCGGCGGCGAGTCCCACAGTTTGAGCTGAATAAGTACGGGACCGTCGATCGCGAGTTCGGTGCCCCGGTCCCACAGAGATAGGTCCCATCCGCCTTCAGCGTCCGGAACCGGCCGGGATACTTGGGAACCTGGACTGTCCAGCAGGTTCAGCATGAGATGCTCGAAGGTCCGCGCGCTATGGCCGCGCGGTTCGCGGGCTAGATCCCATAAGCTCGTGCGGGCGACGGCGGCCTCTTCGGGCGTGAGTGCTGGAGATTGCTCGAGCGGCTGGCGCGCGCGGGGAGTTTCACGGCTAATTGATCGCAGAAATTGCTTGAGGTGCAGTTCTAGTGCGCCGCGATTGTCGAGATCGGCGTCGACGCGGGTGAGACCGGCTAGAACAAGTGGGACCTTCCGGGAGGGAGCGACTACCAGGAAGACCGGCACTTCTCGACCGAGCGCGACGCCGATGTCCACGAACACAGCGGCTTCAGCTTCAGCGTCAGCGGGTTCAGCCAGTATCGCGCAGGCGAAATCCGCTGGTGGGGTGAGCTTCTCGGTAAGCCAGTCGATATGCAGGCGATCGATCGCGACGACCTCGACGCATAGTTCCTCCATTACGTTTCGGAGTTGATCGTCAGCAGCATGAGGGTTCGTGATCAGCAGGCATCTCACGGTGGCAACCCTACTGTCAGCGACAAGACGTGCGGGCCGTGGTCGCCCGGCACGGTATGACTTCCTGGCCCTGCCTGTCGAATGATCCGAGGGATGGTATCGCTCGGTCCTGGTGGCATCGACGCACAACTGATGGGGACAGGGCCGAACTTAGGTTGCTTTGTAACGTGGGTGCTGGGCGTCGATGCCGGATCGGTACCCTCTCTCTCCCCTCGGCACGCTGCTGTCATCTCCACGTCGCCCAGGAGGTCGCCGACCCACGACCCACCCCACGACAAGACCCATACCAGGGTCCGCCCGAGCAGCCGAAGATTTGTATGACTACCAGCACGAATGCTACCGATACCACTAGGGTCGGGGAATGTCATTGGTGCGAGGGCGATCCGAGTGGCTCCGACTGTACGACACAAGCCAACTCAGCGACTTACAGCAGATTTTGCTGGAGACTCTTTTGGCGGCGTGTGATCCGCAAACGGTCTTCACCAGACACTCTGCCAGCACACAGACGGTGGTGACCTCGATAGCCCGGGCGCTATCGGCGGTGGAGTCTAGAGCACGAGAGGGCCGAAAGAAGCAACAGCCTTACGCGAAGAATGTTTTTGAACTGGTCGTGGCTGCACGGGAGGTCTGCGAATCATCCAGGTTGGTCTTCGGAGCCGGGATTATCGACGGAGTTGTCGCCACTCTCCGGACAATTGAGACGACGGGCGAGATCGGGTTGACGAGCGCGCAAGACTGCGCGGGGGCGGCAGCAAACTTGGCGAGGTGCGCTAAGGAGGTGAAGGCTGCACTTCTCGATCAGTTCGCGGCCGCGTGGGAGGGGACGAGGACCGGCGAGGTCGCGGAACGGCTGGCGATGGAGGTGGCGGCCTTCTGCACGATGGAAGGCCGCTGGTATCGGATGCTGGTCGAGGGCTTGCAGAAGGCGTTGAGTCGAGGAACTGTGGACTCTGCCGAACTTTCTGAAATTCTGCTACCAGCGGAGCGTGATATCCGAGTGGCGGTAGTTGTCGAGGGCGCGTCCCAACTGGAGTCGGCAACCGGGCTGCTCGGTTCCGCCGCGGCAGCAACGACTATCGCCGCTGACTCACCGGCCATCAGTTGGGGTGTACCGACCACGGAACTGGTGGCGCTGGCTGATCAAGCTGGCCTCATTTCAACCGCGCGCAACCAGTGGTCGTCGTCTGATCACGCGGTCGGCCACGTGCTATTGGTTTTCACAGTCAGAGCTCGCGACTTCGGCGGCGCCGCCCACCTCGGCCGACTTCAGGCATCAGAATTGCTCGATCAATACGTTGCGGGCCAGCGGGTCGCAGAACTGCGATTGCGTCCCGAAACTCTTGTCAGCGACCCACGCACGGGGCGATATCGGCGGTTCTCCATGCCCGCATTGGGGTCGGCACCAGCAGATCCATTGACCACCAATTGGCCGTCTGCGCTTCGCGAATGCCTGCGTACTGCGCATATCGCCCGCGTCATCGAAGCCCCCATGACGGCCGCAGGTTTGAGCTGGGTCGCTCTGGAGGCTTTGGAGGTGAAATCTGAGCGCGCCAGTGTCAATAGCCTTGCTCGTGCGCTCAGTCTTCAAGCTCTTCGTCAGCAACTCACGGATCTACACCATCAAGTGCGGACCTCTGTGCTAGCCGCAGTCCGCGCGCGGACCGACGCCGTCCGTGCGGCGGAGAGCAGGGTCCGCAGCCTCGAGACCTCCTTCATCCAAAGCCAACACTCAGCAGTCAAGGAACAAGCCGAGAAAGCGCACGCGGCCGCTCTCCATCGATACACTGCGCTGGAGCAGGCAAAAGCAGTTGACGCTCACCGTGTTTCGATCGACGCTTGGACCCGCGTCGGATCTGACGGAACACTGCACCACATCGACCGCTGGCTCGACGTATTCGCAGCCGACACCGACGCGGAACCAGTGCTGCGCGCTGCCGCAGATGCCCTGAGCGCTATAGCCGAATACCTGACGGGCGAAGTTGGTTTTCGGTTGCAAGCCTGGCGTACTTTGCTGTCCACGCCCCCAGCGCTCGCCACTTGGATCGATGAGACAGCAACAGATTTCGAGGTCAACCTCGAATGGCTCTATACGCTGCGGAACACGGCGCTCCACGATGGCCGATTCGCGTCATCGACCGACACATTGGATGCTCACACCGGACGTGCTCTCGTAGATCTCACCCTGGAGTTTCTGGGTAATTGGTACACCCACGTGGCACGCTCCACTCCAGAGTTGACGCGCTGGAATGCGATTCAGGTAATCGAACATCTCGGGAAACGGCAAGAGTCTGTGCTGGCGGAGTTGCGCCGCGGAACTCGGTCTCGGTTGAACGTAACCCGTTTGACCAGTCCCACCTCAACCGGATGGGACCGTGTACCACCATCGGGCTCCGCCTGATGTAGAGAGAGGGAGTGTCCTACCAATTGAACGAGTACGCCATGTTGGTGGCGGTCGAGGACTCGAACCTCGATTTCTCCCTGGCGGACCAGCGCGATCATGAATCGCCACACCTTGCGTGCTCAAGTCCTATGCCCATCATAGGACATGAACCACGATTGACGTGGAGCGACGCGGGATGAACACCTTCCATCGCGCGCCGTAACGGCCTGTTCGCGCGGTACGGTCTTCAACGTGAACCGCTACCCTGACCGAGGACTGTGCCCGCACTCGGTGATTTCAGGCGTGCTTGGTTCCGCTATCGACGGCAGTTCGTTTCAGACTGGACGTTCGAGCGTAGGTGCTGCCGGGGAGGGTTCGTGTGGATCATGCAGTCGTCCGTGAAAGGGATCGGGGTGTGGTATGTCGTCTTCCCAGAAGCCATACCGATCAGCGAGGATTTGCATGATCGCGGCCTGGTTCGGAGTGCTCTGACGTACGGTCAAACCCCAGCGGGGGAGGCTGGACATCGCGACCAGTTGAATGCTTTTGTCCATGGCATCTCGGGTGGTCTCTGCCACCCCAACAACGTCCGCACCGCGATCGGCGAAGCCCGCAACCGCGTGGGCCTGCCCCGTCCTGCCGATGAACCCGCACACCTACCGTAAAAACCGTGGGCACCAAGATCGGCCACAAGGACATCGAGAAAGCCGCTTCACAAGCCAGCAGCGCCACAACCCTGAGGCACTACATCTAGCCCACCCACGGAGGCCCCGACGCATGCGAGGACCTGGAGGACTTCGCCGAGGTCCAATGAAATTGGGAGTAAGTTGGGACCTGGGCCGGAAACAGGCTCAGGCCTCGACCTCGTGCCAGCGGATTTGCCATACATTGTGCCTGGTTTGCTATCGCATCCCGATACCACCGCAGCTAATTGCCGGAGTCCTGGCAGTATTGGGAAGACCGCCTCAATCATCCAGCGCTTTGAGAAGCAGCTCAGTCACCTCTTTCGCAGGCAGATCACGACCGGTGATCTTGACCGACTTGCCCTTACCGCGCTCGATTTCGATATCAACTCGTGGTTTTCGGTGCGTAATCCATACCCCCACTGTCGTAGCCAGAACGGTACCGGCTCCACCGGCCCCGAATGCGACGATCAGCACGTCTGACCATCCGCTCCCCATCTCACCCGGCTGTACGGGCTGCTGCTCGACAGTTATACGTCCACGAAACTCGTCCTCACGCTCTAGCCAAGACATCAAGTCACGCAGTTCTCTTCCCGAATCGTCTCCGATCAGCCGAATCCGAGCTGTCATCGCGTGCTCCTACTCATCCCAATGAACCTCGATCTGTATAGACGCCATCCTCCAACGGACGTCATCACACGTCGTTTTCAGCCTCGGACTCTAACGGGTGCCATGGCATTTCCGGTGGCCACAGATAGCATACAAGCAGCGTCCGGCCCTGCGCGATATATGCTATGCCCAATTCAAGCCCATCTCGTCATGGCAGTATCTCCACCGGCCTAGGAAAACCATCGACGGCCGAGTAGCCCTGCGAGAACGATCAATATGATTGTTCCACTCAGCGACTCCATTCCGAGCAGAAGTTGAGCTACACCGCCAACGTCCGAAGTGTCGCTCGGATCAAGAGGGCTGAGGTAATTAGTGAAGGCCATGCTGGCAACAGTCGAAATCGGGAGTTCGGACGCTGCATATATGCAAATGGTGAATATGCAATATTGGAGAAACATCCAAGTAAAGAGCCTAAAGGGCCTGTATCCGTATCCGCACAACATATCGGCTAAATAACCGGCCAAACGCCTCTGTGGCGGTCTCGACATTGTAATTGCTCGCGCCTTCCAAAGTTTACACCGCTCCTCCGAGTTGCGATCTTCCGCCTTTCGGTGAATATCCGCGGCGCTACCCCAGGCTTGCGCCGCATGACGAGGCAGCGAAAGCGCCTGGAAAGGCAACGCGATCGCCTCATAGATTTCAGCCAACTTGTAGCTCTGGATTCGCGAGAGGCGGGACTGACCACCATTCTCTATTTCAGCCGCTATAAGTGCAGATACGCACATGTGCAATGATTCGCGACTCGATGTACCGCCTTCCCAGCGCTTCTCCAACGTGTTGCTATAGATATGAGAGAAGGTCAGGGTGTTCAAACGTCGCGCCTTCGGTGGTTCGTAGTCATCAACCAACTCATCGACGATGATGGCCAGATTGTCCAATGCCGAGTGCTCGTCAAGATTGCGCATCCCACGCGAAAGCTCGTTCTGCAGATATTCAACATGTCGAGCAGCTGAACGCTCGATCCTGAATGTCATGGAGGCAATAATCGGGGACAATGAATCATACTCATCTGCCACCGGATCGCTGTCACGGTGATGATTCGCCCCAAAGCCTCTATTTCGGGCCAAGGCAAGTTGTGCAACGGTATGAGTGTTGCGCTGTTCGGGCCTTGGATAATTCCGCGCGGGCAGAACTTGGACAAGGTGCTCGTGGATCGCTGATAGCGTAAGCAGCTCCGGCGCCGCGTTAGAGCCGGTTCTCAGAAAATCTAAGAACTCTCCCGTGTAAGCAGTATTGCGTTCGCCGAGAGGTGCGATCGCAGACCGATTTGCCGCAGACGACGCGAGTGTACATGTCCCCGATATCTCGACCTGTTCCAGAGCGATCGAGCCAGAGTCTCCCATCGCATCAATAGCAAGGCCCGAAAAACAGCAATCAAGTATCAGTATACGATTTGCGGCACGAGCCGTAGCCATGGTTTTCTTTAGCCAGTTGAACGGCAATGCGGATAAAGTCACGAGTTGTCGATCGGTATCTGTTTGCGGTAGCGACAGATACAGATCTCCATCTTGTCCGATTAGCCCATGGCCGGAGTAGTATACGAGCATCAGATCCTCGGCATCGTTGGCCAAGCTTTGCAGGTACTTTCCCAGGACATGCGGACTGGACTCGTCCAAGACGGCCGTACAGAACTCGGCGGGCAGATTAAAACTTGCCTCGCTGGTAAATAGTTTTGCGAGATCAGAAATGTTGTTTGCGACCGACGGAAGTTCCGGGAGAGTTCGGTCCGAGAACTTACTAGCCCCTATTAGCAGGACTCTGGATCTGGAAGGATCTGGAAGGCGCAATCAATCCTCCATAACGCGTTGAAGCACCGTCTCGATGCTTTTTGCCGTTGCCGTAAACGCCTTTACATTGCGAAGGTCCAGAATAGAGTCCTTCGCAAAGCGGTCATCAGGATTCGAGTTCCCTGTGTTTACAGAACGTCGACGGTAGCGTGCATACATGGCAAGGAATACCGTCAGTACCTCTACTGCCTGGTTGGCTTCCGAGATCGCCACCTCACCGAACGCGCCCATCTCCGCCAGCGCCAGCCGTGACTGCCGAATCTCGGCCCATCCGCTGAGCACGGGCTTTGGTGCAAACCAGGCTTCTGGATCATGCAAAACGTTGACAACGTCATTCCCGACTCGCCGAATCTCAACTACAGACATCTGAGTCCCTTTGGGCACGTACGAATCAGCACTCTCTCACACAGTATCTTGAATCCCCTCGCTATGTCCCAAGAAGACGCTGCCCGGTTGCCCACCCGTAACGGCATCACGAACATCGTCTACCTGAAGCTCGGCACCGGCGCGCGCATCAGTGAAGTCGTTGTGCTCCAATGGAAACACCTCGATCTGCAATCCCCCGTCCCCACCCTGTTGACCGAGGCCACCGCCGCGTGCGGGCGACGGCCGGCTCGCTTATGCCCAGCCGCACCCCAAAGGCGGTCCCCCAAGCACGGCGACAACCGACGCCGCCCCAGTTGCTATCTGACGCCCTGCGCACGATCCACGAGTTGCGCCCCCGGTCCCGAGGGCCAGATCTCTTCCTCTCACGGGCCGGGCGGCGATCACCAAGGCGAGGAATGCGGGGCAGCGGGCGATGGCGGTGTGGTCGTTGTGGAAGTCGCTGACCGGTTCCGGTGGCGACGGGCAGTCCCCGCGTAACCCGAACCAGTGCGCGGATCGCGACCGGCAACGCCACCTTCGCCACCGAGGTCCCCGACCGCGAAACCCTCGACAGCCGACGGCTTTCCGGTCATCGTTCGTTCGACGAGATCGACGGTGTCATCGTGGGCTGGGCAACCCTGAGCCCAGCAGGCGGCCCTGATGCCTTCGAGGGGGTTGGCGAGAACTCGGTGTACGTCGCTGAGAACATGCGCGGGCCCGGAGTCGGGAAAGCATTGATGCACAAACAGGTCGCTGCCGCCGACGACGCGGGACTGTGGACGTTGCAGACCTCAATCTTTCCCGAGAACCGCGCCAGGATCGCCCTGCACCACTCCGCCGGATACCCGCACTGTCGGCGTTCGCGAACGCATTGCCCGACACCACGGGACTTGGCGCGACACCGTCCTGCTCGATCGCCGCACCCGGCGCGCTTGCCGCTATGGACCGAACGCGGTGGGCTGCCAGCGATTTCGATGTCACCGTTATGGATCCGACTTTCCTGGGGGCATATGGACGGTGGCGACGCAGACCTGAACGTTGCGGCCGTCGACGGTGTAGTCGAAGATCGGCCACCCACTCGGACCTGGCGATTCCCCAACGAATCCTGGAACCGTACGCAGCGCCGCAAGGCGTTCTCGGACAGCGTCATCGAACTTCTTCTGCTTGACGAACAGCAGCAGAACCGCAGCGGTGTCGTGGGTGTTCAGGTAGCTGAACAGCTGCGGATCGAGAGCGCGCATTACTGTGCCGTCATCTTTGGCGATCTTCGCCTCGCAGATGAACACTTTTCCGGGCCGAGCCCGGCGTCGAGAGTATTGGCGTAGATGAAGATGTCGGACTTCCCTGTGCGGGAGTAGACCTCGCGTTGGGCTCCAGGCAGTGACGCATTCAATGCTGCGGTCAGCCCGGGGTTCCGCAGAATTCCGAGGGTCTGGAGTCACGATTTTGGCTCTGACCTGGGCTGACATGGAGAATCGCGCCTGGAGAGCGTGTCTCTAGGCGTGGGTATCGGCGCTGGTCAGGGTGTTGGGGTGAGGTCGACGATCTGCTTGGGAGTGGGGGTGCCGAGGCGTGAGAGGAGGTCGCGTTGCGGCTTGGATATTTCGGTGAGGCGGCGGAAGAGCCCTGCCGGGCCGGTGAAGGTGCCGACGTGGAGGCGGTCGAGTTCGCGGCGAATGGTGGGCCAGGTTGTGCCGGTGCGGGTTTCGGCGATGCGGACCAGCAGTAATGCCAGCCAGCAGAGCAGGACGTGGGCGCGGATGCGTTCTTCGAGCCGGTGGTAGACCGGCCGCAGGTCCAGCACCGATTTCATGTCACGCCAGCCTCGTTCCACCTCGAGAAGCTGCTTGTAGCCGACCGCGATGTCCTCGCTCGACAGCTTCGGATCCGACGAGCGGAGTAGGTATTTTCCGTCGAAGTTGGCTTCGGCCTTGATTTTCGCCGCATCGACGCGCAACTTGCCGCCAGCGGTGACGCGCAGGAACCGGTTCAACCCGGGCTTGCCGGCGATCTTGCCGCGCAGCTCACCGCGCTTGAACTCGCTCAACGCATCCGAGCCGTCGATCATCTCGCGCAGCGCCGCGACGAGCTGTTCGCGGGTGGCCTGATCGCGGTCGGCGGCTTCGGGGTTGAAACAGATCACGAATCGCTCCGTCTCGCTGACGTGGACCTCCTTGACCCGCATGTTGCCGGCGATGTCGAGATAACGGCCTTGCCGCGACATCGCCGCCTTCACTTCCGGCGACCCGGAGCGCAGTTTCTCCCCGATGATGTAGTGGTGGTCGCCTTGACGCAGGTAGCGGCGGTTCTCCGCCGAGGAGAAGCCGCGATCAGTCACCCAGATGATCTTCGATAGCGTCCAATCCCGTATATCGTCTTTCACCTGCCGGATCAGCACCTGATCGGAGGCGTTACCCGGCCAGCACCAGCACCGCACCGGAATCCCGTCGCGGGTCACCGCCATCCCGATCACGATCTGCGGCAAGTCGTCTCGCGAATCCTTGGACTTGCCCCACGTCCGGAACCCGGCCGCGTCTTCACCGGCCTCGCTGTCGGGGTTCGGGCGGCCCTTCGCGTCGCGGGCGATCGGCTCATCAGCACCTTCGACCTCGAAATACGTTGAGGTGGTGTCGAAGAACAACAGATCCACTTCCAGGTTCAACAAGGTCGCGACCCGGTCGAACACCTGGCGCTCGAGCTCGTCTTTGCATTCGTGCAGCCAGTCCATCGCCCGATAACAGGCGTCGTCGCTGACTTCGGGCAGGCGATCGATGTGCACGTCGTGGCAGATCCATTCCGCGGCGGCCAGTTTCGACGACGGAGCCAGCGCCCGGTTGGCCACCAGTGCGAACAACACCCGCTCGATGCCCGAAACATCGCGGTGCCGACCACGTTTCGGTTGCCCCAGCCCGGCGACGATGGCATCTATGCCCAGCCACCGCCATAGATGATCGAGCACATACGCCCCACCGAACGGCCTGGAGGAGCAGAACGCCAACCCCTCCCCGGCCGCGCTTGCCGCCAGCGCGTCGGCCGGATCCAGCAGCCTCGACAGCGACGCCACCAGGCGTTTCACCGCGTCACGGTCGAGGTCGTCCTCGCGGCCGAAGGTGAACAGCACCTTCGGCACCGCCCTACCCTTGACCGGATCCCACACGTTGTGCGCCAGATGCAGATACCTGACCACGCCAGACTTGTTGTCCCGCTTGGTCGTCTTCACGTACACAACCCCAGACGATACGACAAACCAGCAGACCAGCATACTGAAATCCGAAAATCGCGTCTCTAGGCGATTTCAGCCCGCAGCACCCGTTCCGCACCCAGCGACCTGCAGATTCACACCGTCAACACCCTCCAGAACCCCCGAATTCTGCGGAACGCGGGCCAAAAGGCGGCCCCAACGGCAAGCGACGACTATTCCTGCACAACTGGACCGTACTGAAGCTGGCCGCGCGGCGTGCCCTCGTGGCGCACGACCCGGAGGACTTGGTCTTCCCATCGGCGCGCGGCACCCTGCGAGATCCGCGCAACGCGCGCAAGCAACTCAAGCGGATCCTCACAAGGCTCGGATTCACCGAAATCCCGCAGAACCCCCACACCGCCCGCAAGACCGTCGCACACAGCTGGCCGAAGACGCCGACGGCGGCCAGTCCGACATCTCCATCGCCGCAGCTCAGCTTGGCAACACCGAGGCAATCACGCGCCGCCACTACATCCAGCGAACTCACGTCGGTCCTGACGCTCGCGAGCGCTTCGACGCCTTCGCCCTCACCGACGAAAATGAAGAATAAATAGAGAGTTGGCCCCAAATAGGCACGCTTCCACACTCCACCTGGCTCGCTGACCAGGAGGTTTGTGGGGCGGGCGGGGCTCGAACCCGCGACCAATGGATTATGAGTCCACGGCTCTAACCGACTGAGCTACCGCCCCTTGTGTCGGATACCGACAGCGTTGGGGATGCTACCGGGTGGGGTGGGGTGGGCACCAGTTGGATGGTGCGGCGAGGCGCGGGGCTGGGGGGTGGTGGGTGGTTAGGGTGGGGGTGTAACCGCTGGGACCAGGTTGGAGGGTGGGCTGTGGTGAGTGTGTTCGGGAATGTGCTGAAGGTGCATCAGTGGGTTTATGAGAACAGTGGTGGGGTGGTGGGGCATCGGCTGTTGTTCGGGAATCCGACGTTGTTGTTGCGGACGGTGGGGCGCAAGTCGGGGCAGGCGCGTACTTCGGCGCTGACCTATGGGCGGGATGGGGTGGATTATTTGGTGACCGCGTCGAATGGGGGGTCGCCGCGGCCACCGGGGTGGTTGGCGAATGTGAAGGCGAAGCCGGAGTGTGAGATTCAGGTCGGGCGGCGCAGGATGGCGGTGGTGGCGCGGGCCACCTTGCCCGACGATCCGGATTATGCGCGGCGGTGGGCGATCGTCGACAAGGTGAATCAGGGGCGCTACAGCGCGTATCAGAAGTTGACCAAGCGGCCCATCGCGGTGGTGGTGCTGACTCCGGCCGGCTGAGTTCAGTCGGTTTCCCAGCCGTCGTAGTCGTCATCGACTTCGTCACGGTCCCAACGGGACTCGCTCTTCGGCGGCCTGCTGGCCCACTGCACGATGAACGAGGCAAGACCGAGCACGGCGAGAATAGCGACAACGATTATCAGTGTTTCCACGCGGGCACCCTAGCGCCGAACCAGGGTGCCCGCAGTCTAGGTGAGACAAGTTGTCACGGAAGGGCGTTCAGACCGTAAGAAGTGTGCGTCCGACGGCCTTTCGCGACTCGATCGCAGTGTGCGCGCGGTCGGCCTGTTCGAGCGGGAAGGATTGGCCGATAACGACTTCCAGCCGCCCGGCGACAACTTCGGCCTGTGCGTGGGCGGCCAGCGCGAGCCAATCGATTTCGTCTGCTCCGGTCAGGTCGAACAGGCCTAGTACGGTAATCCCTCGCGCTGCCACCGCTTCCCGATCGAAGTCGGCGAATTCTCCTGCGGCAGCGCCATATCCGATGAACCGCCCGCCGTCCGCCGCGGCTTCGATCGCGCCGGCGCCCAATGCGCCACCCGCGCCGTCCAATACGACGTTCGCGCCCACACCGTCGGTCGCGGCGTGCGCCTTGGCCGACCAGTCGGGTTCGGAGTAGTCGACGACGGCGTTCGCGCCGAGTCGCGACGCGAGTTCCAGTTTGGCGTCGCCCCGCGCCGCGGCCACCACATGCGCCCCGGCCGCGCGGGCGAGTTGGATCAGCAGGGTGCCCAAGCCGCCGCCCGCCGCGGTGATCAGCACCCACTCACCGGGCCGAATCGCCGCCCGGTCGAAGACGGCGAGCGCGGTCTTGCCGTCGTGGGCGAGCGCCACCGCTTCCGGCAGGCTCAGCTCCTCGGGCACGGCGACCAGGGTCTCCGCCTTGGCGAGTGCCCGCTCGGCGTAGCCGCCGATCGGCTGCCCGCCGCCGATGCCGCTGGCGGCGGTATCGGTGACAACCCGCTTGCCGACCCAGCTCGGGTCGACGTCCGGCCCGACCGTGGCGACCACTCCGGCGACCGCGCCGCCCGGCACATAAGGCGGTTCGAGCTTGAAAAACTCGGTGCCCCAACCGCTTCGCAGCTGGACATCCAAGAACATCACATCCGCGGCCGCGACATCTACGACGACCTGTCCCGGCCCGGCGACCGGCTCGGGCACCTCACGCACCGAAAGAACCTCGGGCCTACCGAACTCCGTAGCGTGCACTGCGCGCATGACAACCTCCAACATTCCTGGCTCGATCTGACTTGGACCAGCCTGGAACCTGAAGCAGTGTTGAGGTCAAGTCGAACGGGCCGATTACGCCGAGCGCGGAATATGCCGACCGGGGAATGGAATTGACCCGCGGTGACAACACTTCCGGTTCATGCGGCGCGGTCGCGGTCAGGAACCTCCCCCACCACAGCTACTTCCGCCACCACCACAACTGCTTCCGCCACCGCCACAGCTGCCCCCGCTGCCACTATCCCCGCTTCCCGAGTCGCCCGAATCACCGGCCGACCACGGCGAACTGTCTCCCCCGACCCAGCCGAGTCCGCGGGGCGGCCGAATCGGCCATCGGGCAAGCAGCGCCACGAAGCCTGCAATACCGCCCATGATCACGACCGTAATCAAGAAAACCAGCAACAGCGCCATTCTCAGGAACCTCCCCCTCCGCAACTACTCCCGCCACCGCCGCAACTGCTGCTCCCTCCGCTACAGCTACTGCCGCCGCTACAACTGCTACCACCGCCACAACTGCTGCCGCCGTCGTGTCCATGCCCATGACCGTGTCCGTGGCCATGACCCCCGCCACTGCCCGGGTCATAACCCGCCCCCGCCTCGAACCCAGACGCTCCAAGAACCCAAGGCGAGCTGTCACTCCCACCCTGCCCCGCATACCCACGCCGCCCCGGCGGTAAAGGCCTCCTCGTCGCCCGCACAACCAGCACCACGATCAGCGCCGCGACACCACCGCCGATCACGAAAATAGCCAGCAGTACAACGAGGAAGACCATCATTCCGAAATGGTAACGCCGTCATAGCCACCATCGTCGGGTCTCGCGTAACGCCGCCCGCCGCGCCTGCACTAGTTTCGGATATCGCCGCGACATCCGGAATATGGGACCGCAGAACAACCAGATCACCGCAATAACCGTCGGAAAGTCCAAGCAGTACGGCATGGTCCTGTGGGACGAGGCCTTCGAACGCGTCGCCGCGAACTACCCGGATGTCGCGACCGAGAGTGTCGTGGTCGACGCGATGAGCGCGAAATTCATCGTGCATCCCGAAGAACTGTCGGTCGTGGTCACCTCGACCCTCAACGCCGATAACCGCTCCGACCTCGGCTCCGCACAACACAAGGAACACCACGACCAACACAACCGCTACGTAGAAGTTCTGCGGCACAAACACAACGAATGCGAGATACAGCAAGCCGACCACGGATCAGACGACAGCGACATGCCAGAGTTTCGAGAACATCGGGACTCCCCCGAGTCCAGTCGGCGGCAGTATCTGGCCCCCGTGTCGACCGCTGCCGATGACCGCGCCCGGACACTAGATATTCCGCCGTACAGTGAATCGTGGCGCTTTTACGTCCTGGAACCCGTCCCCGCCGTATCGACCTCCATGCTGTCGACAAAGCGGTGGCTGCGCTCGAATTCCCCGATGCAGTCTTCAAGACCAGTCCGTGGCAGCCGCGTGAACTGGTGGAGACCGGTTTACGGCAATGGTTGCGCTGCTGTGGCGCCGCGATGCGCGACGGTCAGGTGATCGGCATGCCGTCACACGCGGTCGATGAGGCGTGGCACGGATTCATCCTGTGCACGCAGATGTATGCCGCATTCTGCGCCGCCGCATACGGCCGGTTCCTCCATCACTATCCGGAAGGCGTTGCGATGCAGGGGAAGTCGCACGGATCGATGGCCGAGCAGCTCGGCCGCACCGTGGTCGCCTGGTCGATGGTCGCCGAGCCCGGCGAAACCTGCGTGCTGTGGGATCTCGATACCAAGGTCGGCGTCGAGCACGCGTGGGGCATCGACGCCGGTCGAGTCGCGGCCATCGAAGCCGAACTCGACCGGACGCCTTCCTGATTCGGATCAGGTGAGCTTGACCCGCGCTGCGAAGAACCGCACCACCGCCGGGGCGAACTTGTTGAACTGGTACTGCAGCCGTGCCTCCGGGGTGACCGGCACGATACTGCGATCGCGTTCGACCGCACGCACGATCTGCGCCGCCACCTTCTCCGGCCCGTAGCGCCGCGCCCGGTAGAGCTTGTCGTACTGCTCCTGCTTGCGCTGCTCCTCCGCCGCACTCACACCCGAGAATCGTGTGGTGGCAACGATATTGGTGTGCACGATGCCGGGGCAGATGGTGTGCACCGAGATCCCGCGACCGGCCAATTCCGCACGCAGGCAGTCGGAGAACATGAATACCGCCGACTTGCTGGTGGAGTAGGCGCTGAAGCCCTGCTGCGGGCTGTAGGCGGCCATGCTGGACAGGTTGACGATATGCCCGCCGAGTCCGCGCTCGGTCATCGCGGAACCGAAGGCGCGGCACCCGTTGACCACACCGCCGAGATTGATCCGCATGACCCGATCGAATTCCGCCGACGGCGTCTCGAAGAATCCACCGGCCTGACCGATTCCGGCATTGTTGATCAGGATGTCGGGCACACCATGCGCGGCGAGGACCTCGGCCGCGTGCGCTTGCACGTCATCCTCGGCAGCGACGTCGAGCTGATAGGAATGCGCCACACCGTCTTCGGCGGCGATCAGCTCCGCCGTTTCCTTGGCCGCGTCCAGATTGATATCTGACAGCACGATTTCGGCGCCGAGCCGTGCGAAGGCCAGCGCCGTCTCGCGGCCGATGCCACTGCCGCCGCCGGTGATCACGACCAGCTGATCCTCGAATGGCTTTCGACTGCGGCCGATTTCGGCGCGGCGCAGACCGCGCGGCACCGCACCGCCGTTGACCGCGTCGATGAGTTCGGTGGTCGCGGTGGCGAGCAATTCGGGATGGGAGAACGGCATCCAGTGTCCGGCGGGCACATCGCGACGCCACAGCCGCGACACCCACTTGCGCTCATCGTCGTACCCCGCGGGCCGCACCGCGACATCGCGGCCGGCCACGATCAACTGCACGGGCACTTCGGTGCGACGCTCGCGCGGGGCCAGCAACCGGGGCAAAATATTGGCCCGGTAGATGAGCAGACCCTCGACCGCGTCGCGACGGAAGGTCGGTCCGAGCGTGATATTCGACGGCGCGGTGTCGTTCATGATCGATACGATGCGCTGCCAGCGCTTTTCCTCGGCGACCACCCGGAAGACCTGATCGAGCCCGGGGGTCATCGAGAAGATGGTGTATCCAGAGGACAGGGCCTGCGTGAGCGGCTGCCACAGATTGCGCGGTGTCGGCCGAGATAGCCTGGCGCGCAACCACTTCGCGAGATGGTCGAGGTTCGGTCCGGAGACCGATGTGAACGACGCGACCCGAGTCGCGGCCTGCGGTTCGCACACCGCCTCCCACACCTGCACCGAACCCCAGTCGTGGGCGAGCACGTGCACCGGCCGGTCCGGGCTGACCGCGGCGGCGACGGCGAAGAAGTCGCGGGCCAGCTCGTCGAGGCGGAAGTCCTTGGCGCGCTTGGTGCGAGTGGACTCCCCGTGACCGCGCGTGTCATAGGTGACGACGTGGAAGCGCCCCTCCAGCAGCGGCACCACCGCGTCCCAGAGGTGATGGGTGTCGGGCCAGCCGTGCACCAGCACAATGGTTTCCGCGCTCGGGTCGCCGTATTCGAAGACGGCGATATCGAATTCGCCGCTGCGCACCGTCCGCCGCGTCGCGGCCGAGTCCAGGTCGGTCGTCATGTCTCCTCCAGATTCCCCAAGGTCACTCACAGGTCCAGCACCAATCGCCCACCCTTCGACCGCGATACGCAGACGAGCATGTCGCCCGCCTCGTGATCGGCGGCGGTGAGCACGGTCTCGCGATGGTCCGGTTCACCGGACAGCACCCGCACTTTGCAGGTGCGGCAGAAGCCCTGGCGGCACGAGTACGGCCGATCCGGGCGACTCGCCAGAATGGTCTCCAGCGCGGACTTGTCCGCGGGCACCTCGACAACCTCGCCGGTGGCGGCGAATTCGATCTCGAATGGCACACCGTTTACGATCGGCGGCGGCGAGAACCGCTCGGAATGCAGCTCCACACCGGGTATTTCGCGCACCGAGTCGGCGACCGCGGTGGTCATCGGGACCGGTCCGCAGCAGTAGACGGCGGTGTCGGCGGTCACACCAGCGAGCAGCGCTGCGGCGGCGGGCAATCCGTGTTCGTCATCGGTGCGCACGGTGACCCGGTCGCCGAATGCCGCGATCTCGTCGAGGAACGGAATGGTGTCGCGACTGCGACCGGTGTACACCATCGACCAATCGATACCGAGCCGCAGCGCGAGCCGAGCCATCGGCAGAATCGGGGTGATCCCGATCCCGCCCGCGATGAAGTGCAAACGGGCGGCGGGTGATCCGTGACCGGGCACCGCGAAGGGAAAAGCGTTACGCGGACCACGCACCACGATGCTCGTACCGACCGGCAGCTCGTCGTGCACCTCCATCGAGCCGCCCCCGCCGTCCGGAATGCGGCGCACCGCAACACGATAGGCCCGGGTATCGGCCGGATCACCGCACAGCGAATACTGCCGCAACCGGCCCGAAGGCAGTTCCAGATCGAGATGCGCGCCCGGCCGCCACGGCGGAAGTTCGCGCGCATCGGGCGATTCCAGCCGCAGACTCACCACATCCTGGTCGTGCGCCTCGATCCGCCGCCCGGTCACCACCAGCGCCAACCGATGATCATCGGCACGCGGCGACAGATCGCGGCGGTTGATGATCGTGGTCCAGCGCAGCCGTGCCGAGGCGACTGCGTCGAGCACCCGGACCGCTCGATCCTGATCACGCTTACCGAAGAGGTCGGCGGGCCACTGCTCCGGCATCGGCCGCCAGCTCAAGACGCGACCGCCTGGGCCGCTGGCGACTTGGCCAGATACGCCACCGCCTGCGCCGTCGAGCCGACCGATTCCGGGTTGTAGCCGGGCTTGAAGGTCGTCAACGCGCTCCACAGCAGCGATGGCACGCCGGGCAGCGCACCGCGCCACATCGAGCCGAGGACCCGCTTGGCCAACCGCGGGTAGCCGAGGTCGGGCAGCGCGGGATCCTGGTGCACCATGAATTTGGTGCCGCGCACCACCAGCGTGATGAAGATGGGGAAGACGATCGTCATGATCGCCGCGCGACGCACGTAGCCCGCACCGAAGTAGACGGCCACATCGTGCGCGACATGCCGATGTTCGACCTCCTCGGCACCGTGCCAGCGGAACAGATCCGCTACCCGCGGGTCGGCGCCGAACTTCTCCAGATCGGCATTGAGCACCCAATCTCCGAGGTAGGCGAAGAAGTGCTCCAGACAGGCGATGAACGCCAGCCGCTCCACCATCACCTGGCGTTGCGCGACCCCACCGACCGCCTTGGGACCCAACGACTTGCGGAACAGGTATTCAGCCTGCCGCACATAGGGTTCCGGGTCGATGCCGTTGGCGGCGAGCACTTCGTGCAGCACCTTTTCATGCGTCTCGGCATGCATGGACTCCTGGCCGATGAAGCCGAGCATGGCCTCGCGCAGCTTCTCGTCCTGCACGAACGGCAGCGCCTCGGAATATGCGGCACAGAACATCCGCTCACCCTCGGGCAGCAACAGGTTCAGCGCGTTGATCAGATGCGAGGCGATGGGTTCCGCGGGCATCCAGTGCAACGGCGTATCCGCCCAGTCGAATCGCACATTGCGCGCGTTGAGGGCGACCGCACCGGGATCGATGTCCACCCGCTGCCGCGCCCGACGAAGTAGCTTCATCGATACTCCTCGATCTCACCGGCCGCGCCACAGCTCATGACGAGCCGCGGCCGCGACAGTGCATACCTTCCTACATGGCCGTAGTAATGATCATACACATATATGAAACCTCAGGTAACACACATGCGCCACCCGCCTTTGTGGAACATCGCCCGCTTGACAATCGAGGCCGCTACTGTGAGCGATATCCCTCGATTCAGCCGGTAAACTAGAACACGTTCTAGTAGGCTTTGGCTATGGAGCGACTAACCGGATTGGATGCCAGCTTCCTGTATCTCGAGACCGGGACCCAGCACCTGCACGTGTGTGCGCTGCTGATCCTGGATCCCGCCGCAGGGGGCGCGCACTACACCTTCGAAACATTCAAAACTGAACTCGGCCGACGACTGCCGCTGATCCCGCAGATGCGGCGGCGCATCCACGAGGTTCCGTTCAACCTCGACCATCCGGTCTGGGTGGAGGACCCGGACTTCGACCTGGATCATCATGTCCGGCGCATCGAGATGCCGAGTCCGTTCGGGCGCCAGGAACTGGCCGACCTGGTCGGCGAAATCGCCAGCGTGCCGATGGACCGCAGCCGTCCGCTGTGGCAGATGCACGTGGTGGAGGGCCTCGAAGGCGACAAGATCGCGGTGATCTGCAAGTACCACCACGCGTCCGTGGACGGGATCACCGGCACCAACATGATGATGCATCTGTGTGATCTGGAACCGGGACTGACCGAGCCCGAACCGGCACAGCAGTGGCAGCCCGAAACCCAGCCCAACGACTGGAAGTTGGCGGCCGAGGCGGTGGTCAATCTGCCGAACAAGCTCGGCCTGGTCGCGATGGTGCCGAAAACCCTTGGCATGGTCGCCGGTTTCGCACAGCGACGCCGAAACAACCAGGGGGGCATGGCCTTACCGCTGACCGCACCACGCACCCCCTTCAACGGCGCGATCAGCCCGGATCGCACGGTGGCCTTCACCGAAACCGATCTCGGCGCGATCAAGGAGATCAGGACAGCCTTCGACGTGAAGATCAACGACGTCGTATTGACCATCGTCGCCGGTGTGCTGCGCGCGTATCTGGACAAGCACGACGAACTGCCCGACAAGTCGCTGATCGCCTCGGTGCCGGTATCGGTGCACGACACCTGCCAGCACACCGCGGGCATCAACAAGGTCTCCTCGCTGTTCTCCCACCTCAGCACCGATATCGCCGATCCGGTGCAGCGCCTGCGGCAGGTGGCCGAGGCCAACCACGACGCCAAGAAGGAGCACTCCTTGGTCGGCGCGGACTTCCTGATGGACTGGTCGAAGTACGCGCCGCCGAACGCTTTTCAGCTGGCCGCGCGCGTGTACTCGTCGCTGAAGCTGGCCGAGCGTCATCCGGTGGTGCACAACCTGGTGGTGTCGAATGTTCCGGGCCCGCCGATGCCGTTGTACTTCCTCGGCCACCAGGTCGAGGCCATGTATCCGTTCGGGCCGGTTTTCCACGGCGCCGGACTGACGGTCACCGTGCTGTCCAATAACGGCGATCTGGACTTCGGCTTCATCGCCTGCCGGAAGCTGGTGCCGGACCTGCAGGCCATCGCCGACGCCGTCCCCGGCGTCGTCGACGAATTGCTCACCGCAGCACGCGATCTGGGTTGACCCACACCGCCGTCCTGTTCGCCATCGCCGCCGGACAGGGCCGCATCAGAGGTTCTTTGTCAGCCTTGCGGCGACAGCGGCGCAAGCCGCCAGCAGTACCGGTACGAAGCGGTCGGCCTCGAGCACGCAGGATGCGTGACCGGCCTTGACCAGATGAATGCTCGCTCCGGGAATCATGGTCGCCATTTCCAATTGCCGATAGACCGGAATCGCCCGGTCCCGCGTCGTGATCACGACGGCGGTCGGCATCTCCAGCGTCGAAAGCCAAGCGGTCGAATCGAATCGGCCGACCTCGGCGATGACCTGTGCCATCGCCCAGCCACTATTGCTGCGGAATTCGTTGAGCGCCCAGCGATTCAGTTTGCCCGGCGCCCACGTGTGCTCCGGCAGATCGGGCAGTTGCCCGACATACTCCTCGGCGCGGCGGTATGCGTAGGGGCCGATGGCTTCGGCCAGCGCGCCGAAGGCCTGATGAAAGGCGCGCTCACGCAACTTCTCCTGGAATCGGTACGGGGTCGCGCACAGCACCAGACCGCTCACCCGATCCGGATGCCGATGTGCGGCAAGCAATGCGACGACACCGCCCAGGGAGTACCCGGCCAGCATGGCCCGTTCGACACCGAGCGCGTCGGCCACGGCGACGACGTCATCGGCGCAGTCCTGCACCGAGAACCGCGCCGAGCGGATGCCGCGGCCGTGCCAGCGCTGATCGAACACGATCACCCGGTAGCGCGCGGCCAGCGCGTCCAGCGCGGGGAACCAGGTGAGGTAGCCGGTGCAGGCCGTGGCGTGCAGCAGGATCAGCGTCGGCGCGCCCTCGGGTCCCGGAACATCGACGACGTAGGTGCGGCCGCGTCCCGGCAGCTCGACGAGCCGTCCGCCGGGCACCTCGGCGATATCGGGCACCCCCGAGCGCCGGGAGAACCGCCGCATCGGCACCGACGAGCCTGGATTCGTCATCGTCGGCCCTCCTCTGCGCAGTCCACGGCATTATTAGAACGCGTTCTATATCGATGATGCCACAGGACCGAGCAGCACTCAGGTCAAGGCGCGGACGATGTATTCGGCGATGCAGGCCGGCTTGTCGCCACCTTCGCGTTCGATGGTCGCCCGAACGACGATCTGCAGGCCGCCGGCGACCTCGTCGACGCTGACGATAGTGGCGCGGGCGCGGATCCGGGACCCGGCGGGTACCGGCGAGGGGAAACGAACCTTGTTCAGGCCGTAGTTGATTCGCGCCGAGGCGTCGGTAATGGCGATCAGGTCGGCCATCATCGGCGGGAGCAGCGACAACGTGAGATAGCCGTGTGCGATGGTGGTGCCGTACGGGCCGTTCGCCGCGCGCTGGGGATCGATATGGATCCACTGGCGGTCCTCGGTGGCCTCGGCGAAGGCGTCGATACGGTCCTGACCGACGTCGATCCAGGTACCGACGCCGAGATCGGTGCCAGCGGCGGTCCGCAGCGACTCCATGGTGAAGGTAGTGGGCTGACTCATGCGATGCACAGTAGCGTTTGTGCACTGGCCGATACCGGATCACGAACAGCTCGGCGAATCATCTGTAACGTGTTCCAGTAGGTTTGACGGGATCGAGAGACGGAGGAGGCCGCGATGGGGCGGTTGACCGGCAAGGTGGCGTTGATCAGCGGTGGGGCGCGCGGTATGGGTGCGGCGCACGTGCGAGCGCTGGTGGCCGAGGACGCGCGGGTGGTGTTCGGCGACATCCTCGACGACGAGGGCGCGACGCTAGCCAAGGAACTCGGCGACAACGCCGCCTACGTACACCTCGACGTACGCGAAAAGCAGCAGTGGCGCGACGCTGTCGCCGAGGCGGTGCAGCGGTTCGGGTCGTTGAACGTCCTGGTCAACAATGCGGGCATCGTCAACGGCAACCTGCTGGTCGACTTCGAATTGGCCGAGTGGCAGAAGATCATCGACATCAACCTCACCGGCACCTTCCTCGGCATGCAGGCCGCCACCCCCGCGATGATCGAGGCGGGCGGCGGTTCGGTCATCAATATCTCCTCGGTGGAGGGCATGCGCGGCAGCCCCGGCCTGCACGGCTACACCGCCACCAAATTCGCCGTCCGCGGTCTCACCAAATCCACCGCACTCGAGTTGGCGCAGTACGGAATTCGCGTGAACTCGATCCATCCCGGCCTGATCCGCACACCGATGACCGAGGGCATTCCCGAGGACTTCCTGCAGATCCCACTGGGCCGCGCCGCCGAAGCGTCCGAGGTCTCGGCCCTGGTGACCTACCTGGCCAGTGACGAATCCTCGTACTCGACCGGTGCGGAATTCGTCATCGACGGCGGACTCACCGTGGGGGTCCCGCACAAAACGTTCTCCTGAACGGTCCGGCAGTCACGAATCTGTTCCCTTGCCCCAACTGGGGTGCTGCGCAGTTTGTTTCGGGTCAGTGAGACGGCGCGGGTTGCTGCCGTCGCTGTTCATCACCCAGATCTCGGCTTTGCTCACGAGCGCTGAATCACGGGTGAAACGGGCGAAGAGGATCGTGCCGTCCGGGGCGAACGACGGGTGCCCCGTGGAGTCGTCGGTGAGCGGTCGGATGTGATCACCGTCGACGTCCATCACATAGATCTCGGACCGGTCCTTCCCACCGCGGTTGCTGGTGAACACAATCCTGGCTCCGTCCGGGGTGAAGACCGGCTCGGAATTGAAGTACCCATCCATCAGCAGCTGCCGTTGGCCGGTTCCGTCGGATGCCATCACCCAGATCGTGTCGGCCCTGGTGAACACGATCGTCGAACCATCCGGCGAGAACGCGGGATGTTGCGACGATGTCAGGTCGCGGCCGGATGTGGTGCCGGGGGCGGTGAGTTGCTTCAGCTCGCCGCCGTCGGAGTTCATCACGTAGATGACGCCGCCGCGAACGAAGGCGATCCGGGTGCTATCGGGCGAGAACGTGGCGTGGTATCCGCCATCGGCGAGTTTCACGACATTGCTGCCGTCCGGATCCATCGTCGAGATCGAACGACCATCGACCACGATCTTCGAGCCATCGGGAGCAAAGCTCGGATCGCTACCTTCGGCGATCCGGGTGACCTCGGTGCCGTCGGGATTCATCACGAAGACCGACTGCCAGTCGTCAGCGAATGCGATCTTCGCCGGACGCGGCGACTGCTCAGGCTCCCCGCCGCAGCCGACGATCAGCGCCGACAACGCAACGGTGATGGCGACGGCCCGCAGCAACCGGGTTCTTGTCTCGAGCATGGCGCCCAACCTATCCGCACCACCGGTCCCGGGAATCCCGGCGGCCGATCTACTACTGCCCGCGGGCCGGCGACCAGCACGGCCAGTACGGCCAGTACGGCCAGTACGGCCAGTACGGCCAGTACGGCCAGTACGACCTCTAGAGATGTTACGGAAATCATATTTCACGACGCTCTAGGCAATCTAATATGAGGTTCATACATTATGAAACTCAAAGATATGGAGCGGCCGTGATCCGAATCGCCCACTTCCTCGCACTGACCTTCAGCGGCATCTTCGCCGGTTTCCTGATCGCCGTACTCGTCCTGGAGCTATCGATGCGAGACGCCACGGGTCCGGTCTACACCCAGGTCCGCCAGATCGAACTGAAAGGCTTGGACGTCCTCGCCGCAGTCACCCTGCTCCCCGCCCTCATCGCGACCGCCTTGATCATCGCCGCGCGCTTCCGTGAAAAAGGACTCCCCCGCCGACTCCCCCTCACCGCATTCACCCTGCTGGCCGGAGTCCTGATCCTGACGATCATCGTCAACCTCCCCATCAACGCCGACCAGCACGACTGGATCGTCGCCATGCCGCCGCCCGACTGGGCCACCGCCCGAGACCATTGGCAGATTTCCCACGCAATCCGCACCGTCGCCGCAACCCTCGCCTTCGTGACGCTGGCCGCTGCGGCCATGGGCTCGAACCCCGGATCATCGCCGAATGCCAGCAGGTTGCCGAGGTCGTGATTCGAGCGGGTGGTGGGCGCGACGGGTTACCGGAGGGCGATGTAATTGGTCTCGAGGTACTCCTCGATGCCTTTGGGAATCCGCCGCGACCGCGACCGGGGTGCATCGGCACACGCTGCGCAAGCGGATCAGCACGGCCGAGACCCTGCTGGGCGTGGATCTCGACAGCGCGCGTACGCGCCGAGCTACTGCTGGCGATGCGGGCCCGCCGCTCGTGATCGACGAATTCGACTGTACTGGACAAGATCTCGCGAATGGAGCCCTCGCCGACGTCACCGACCTCGGACTTACTCGTCGTGGCTGCGCGCCGGATGCCGGTCAATGCCGAGTTCTGTCAGCGCCTGCTGCCGTTGTGCGGAGAGTCGTCCGGTTCGATAGTCCTCACGGCGTGACCGGATCCACAGACCGAGCCGAAAGCCGTCACAAGTGACGTGTCCGGCGGGGACGTCGATGTGGCCGTTTTGCTCGCGGTAGGCACGTAGCGCCGCGATGGCGTTGTCCCACTGGGCTTCTCGTGGACCGCGCCAGTCGACACCGAGTGCGGACAGGGTAGCCGCCTGAGTCGCGGGCAGCCTGCCCGAGCGATGGTCGCGTCGGCATTGCGCGAGCCACGCGCCGAGCCGGAATCCGTCCGGAACGCGGTAACCGCGGTCGACGCTGACATGGCCGTGCTCACTCCGATATGCCTCGAGGTGGTGTACTCCGATCAGCCACCGCGATTGTTTGTGTGCGCTGCCGCCGCTGGGTTGGGAATCGAGATCGACGCCGAGCCGGCGCAGGTCCGCGATCTCGCCAGCGGTCAACGCACCCGATCGGTACCTGGTTCGGCATCCGCTGATCCAGGCGCCGAGCCGGAATCCCGCCGGTGTCGCATACCGTTGGGCGGGGTTGGCGTGCCCGAACTCGCGGCGGAAGGCGGCCAGATCTTCAACATGCTGGTGCCACAGCCGCTGACTCCAGCGCTGGTCGGCGAGGTCGACTCCCGCGGCCGACAGCTCGGTGGCCTGTTTGCTCGGCAATGTCCCGGCGCGGTACATCGCACGGCGCCGCGACAGCCATTTGCCGAGCTGGAATCCATCCGCCGCAACGTAAGTGGCCGGGACATCGGTGTGACCACGGTGGCTTCGATAGGCATCGAGCGCCGCCAACGCCGTCCGCCATCGGCTGGAGCGGCGGCTGATGCCCGGGTTCCAGTCGATACCCAGAGCTTCCAGGATCTCGGCGTGTGCGCTCGGCAAGGCGCCCGCCTTGTATTGCTCACGGCGCTTGCGCAGCCATTGCCCGAGTTCGAAGCCGTCGGCGGCCACGTACGAGATCGCGACATTGCCGTGCCCGTGCACGGTATGGAAAACGCGCAGCGCCGCGATCCCGGCCTCCCATTTGGCGGTGGCCCGATCCCAGCTCACACCGACGGCTGCCAATTCCGCCACCCGCTGCGCCGACAGCTTCCCGGCCCGACGCCGAGTGCGGCACTGCGCCAACCACTCCCCCAACCGACGTCCGTCCGCGCACCGATAGCCGTAGCCGACGTTCGCATGGCCGTGCTCAGTGCGGAATCGGTGCAGCGCGGCGATGCCCGCCGACCATCTGCTGTTGAACGGATCCCAGTCCACACCAAGGGATTCCAGCTTCGCGACCCGGTCGGCACGCAGTCTCGCGGCTTTGTATTCCCGTCGGCACCGAGCCAACCACTCACCCAACGGGTAGCCGTCGGGCGTGCAGTAGTCGTAGGCGACGTCGGCGTGTCCGTACTCGGCGTGAAAGGTCATCAGAGCGCCGTAGTTCTCCCACCATCCTGAGGTCGTCGTCGCTACGGTGCGCAGCAGGATCGCTCGATGGAACCCGTCGCTCACCCTGGCCGGCGCACCGTCGATCTGCAGCCAGGCCGGTAGGTCACCGGGCTCCCTGGCTTCGGGCCGCCCGGTCCACCACTGCGCTCGCCGCTGGTCGAGGTAGTCGGCGATGCGTTCATCGTGCGCACGCAACGCCCGCACCACCCGCCAGACGGTATCGAAGTCCGAACCATCCAGCGCCGCTTGCGGATTCTCCCCTTCGGTGAGGAAGATCGGCACGATGATGGTGGCGACCTTGCCCGTCTCGCCGCCGCGCCGCAACGCCCGGCCGACGGCCTGCACCACATCGGTGGCCGAATCGCGTGGGTCGGCGAACATCACCGCGTCCAAGGCCGGGACATCCACGCCCTCGGCGAGCCCCCGCGCATTCGAGACCACCACCGTGGCATCGCCGGGACGCTGTAGTGCGGCCAGCGCGGTGCGCCGGTATCGCGGTGCCATATCCCCGCTGACCCAGCGGGCCCGCACCTCCCACGGCGGCCGCTCTGACGCGGGCAACAGCTCGATCGCGGCGGCCAAGCCGGTAGCGAACCGGGTCGCCGCCATGACCCGTCCGTGATAGGTGATGACCCGACGTAATCCATAGTCGCGCACCGCTTTCGCCAACGCGACCTGCATTCCCAGCAGCCGCGCCGATACTGTGCGTCCCGCGACAGTCACCTGCCGGCGCGCGGCGGTCAGTTTCGCCACCTCGGCATCGGTGACCGTCACCACCGCCACGCGATAGTCGGCCAGCAGCCCGGACTCGATCGCGGCCGCGAAAGGCAGCTGGAACACCTGCCGACCGAACACCGCGGGATCGTCCATGCTCACGCTGTCGGCGCCACCGCCGGTCATGATCCGCGGTGTCGCGGTCAGATACAGCCGCCGCGCCGCCGGTACCAGCCCGTCCTCGTGGATCTGCGCCCACTGCCCCTTCCGGCCGGCAGTGCGATGGGCCTCGTCCACCACCACCAAACCCCAACGCCCCAGCCCGTTTTCGGCATGCGCCGCCATGATCACCGGCAGACTCGCATAGGTGGCGAATACGGTGACGCGCCCGGCTCGGCGGGTGAAACCGGCGACCGCGACCGGGTCGGTGGTGACCGGGGCGCGCAGGTCGGTCATCTCCGCGCGTAACTCGGCTGCCGCAGCCGTGGCCTGTCTATCGCCGCACACCGCCGCGATGACACCAGCCGCCGCACCCAGATGACTCGCATAGGAGTGTGCGGTCTGCGACAACAACTCCAGGGTGGGCACCAAGATGAGCACCGAACCAGCGGGCTCCAGGCGTAGCGAGCACTCCGCGCCGATCAGAGTCTTACCGGTCCCGCACGCGGCCACGGCCGTCGCCCGGCCGGATTCGGCCAGTTCGACGCAGATCTTCTCAATCGCCTCGACCTGGTGCGGCCACAGCCGGTTATCCGACTCCTGCATCCCAGCTCCCCTCGGATCGGTGAAATCACGCAGCGTCCACGCTGACTGGTCTCGGTACTTTCGGCACCGCTACAACGTCGACCATGCGTCGCTCTTTGGGTTTCCCATGCACCGATTCGCGCGCCGAGCCTGTTCTCGCCCCGCGCTTTCGTACGCGGCACAAGGGCAGGCGCGTGGGGCACAGCACTCCCCGGCTCGCTCTCGTTCACCACGGTTTTCCCCAAAGTCGGTGTCGGCGTGCGGAATCGGGATGGAGGCGTCCGGCCGCCACCAGCGCGTCGAACGCGGCGTGCTTGCGGTCGCAATCATGGTCGCGGTGCAGTTGCATGGCGAGATGGGCGTCGGCCAGAGTGAACGGTTGATCGGGCGGGCCGCACGTCCATGCCCTCGGCCATTCGACCGGACGTAGGCGGCAGCGACCCGCGGCGGGCCGGTGGCGGCGAGGCCGGTCGACCGGCCACACGCACGCCACCCCGACCATCGCGAACGCGCCACCCCCGACGACCGCGAGCACGCTGTGCACCACTTGCCATGCGCCCATGGTCTTTTCACCGCCCGCGATCGTCGCCCGGACAGGTCGGCGGTAGTGCTAGTTGCGTGAGCCCGTCGAGCACCTGCTGGAACGTCCCGAGTCCGGGTGTACCGATGGGGAGGCAGCCCCCGATGGTCTCAGCCGGGAAAGCGATACCACGCCGGTGGGCGCGTTCGCGCGGGCTCAACTCTTGTGGCGCGATCCGGCCGTGCCGCACAAGTGTGTAGTAGGCCGCCCACTTCCACGCGCACCGCTCGATCCGGCACGCGCGGTGACGCCGCATCTGCTGGTGCGCCAGCTCCACCTCGGCGCGGCCGCAGATGGTCGGCGGGGTGAGGATCGTGTCTTCACTCATCACGCGGCTCCTCGACAGGGGGTGTGGGCGCGGCAGAACGCGCCCAAGTACCGTGCGGGCACACGGTTTCCAGATCGAAACCCGCGTCGCAGATCAATGCGGGCCGACAGCCCACATGCTCGAGGTCGAAGACAACGATCACCTCGACCGCGAGCCCGGCCGCCATATCGAGCGCGTACCCGATCGGATCGTCGACGTCGGCCGGTGGCCGCATGGTGTACACGTACTGATAGCCGAGCGTGTGCGCGTGGCGCCGCACCTCCTCGGCGTGGCGTGGCGCATCCGGACCGGAGACGTTATCGCGCACGAACCCAATGGCTTTCGGTTTGTCGCTCGTCGGCGTGATGGTTTGCGTGTGTGTCATGGTTCCCCCGGAACCTGGTCGGTGTGTTGGGTGTCGTTCAGGTGACCGGCGGTCGCTTGGTTCGCTCGCGGGGATGGCTCGAGACGCGATGCGGGCGGCTGAAGTTGTTGTGGTTCCGGCAGATCGGCGGTGTTCTCGAGGCTCCGACCTGCGGTGCCATCTGAACGTCGGGACCAAGCACACCACGCGCGCTATGCTGTGACGAGCTCTCTGGGACTCCCGATTAAAGTCGTCCCAAATCCGCAGGACGTATCCCGAATCCGGCGTACAGCGCGTGCCACATTCGATTCGCGACCGTCCCAGATCTGCAGGGGGTGCGAGAACTTTGACCAGCGAAGATGATTCGTCGACCCTGCCCAGGCGACAGCTCGGGCGCTTCCTCCGCGAAACCCGCGAGGGACAGGGACTATCCATCGACCAGGCCGCGAGGCTGGCCGAGCTGAGCAAGAGCGGGCTACACCGCATCGAAACCGCGCAAGTGGCGAAGGTCAAGATTCGCGAGATCAGAGCCGTGTGCCAGACGTACGGAGTGCCGGAGGACGAAACCGAACGCGTCCTCAAACTCGCTGAGCAGGCCCAGGTCAAGAGTTGGCACACGGCGTTCAACGGGCTCTACAGCGATTCCACGTTCAATATGTACATTGGGCTCGAAGCCGCTGCGCGCCAACTGATTGCGTACCATGAAATCGTCCCGGGCCTGTTACAGACGGCCGACTACGCTCGTGCGCTGATCAGCTCGTTCTACCGTGACAGCGACCCGGAGGACCTCGACCGTCGGGTAGAGCTGCGATTGAAACGGCAAGCCGTCATCACCCGCAGGTCCGACCCGGTGAATCTTGAACTGTTGCTTCACGAATCAGCTCTACACCGCGTCGTCGGCAGTCCGCGCATCATGGCTGCCCAACTACGGCACCTAGCCGAGATCAGCAAGCTGCCGAACATCTCACTCCGCATACATCCGTTCGCGAGCGGATGCACCCAGGGTCTGTTGCACGGCCCATTCGTAATCCTTGACTTCGGCACCGACGCCAGAGGCCGCCAGGTAGAACCCCCTCTGGTCTATTTCGAAGGAGCAGGAAAGCCGGACTTGTACCAGGAAAATGCCGATGACGTGCGGCGCTACCATGACATTGCATCGGTCATACGACGCACAGCACTGGATGAGACACAAACGCGAGACCTGCTCCGGCGGGCAGCAAGGAGTTACACAGCGTGAATACTGAACTATCCGGGGTGAACTGGTTCAAGAGCAGCCACAGCAGCGGCCAAACCGAGTGTGTCGAGGTGGCGTGGCTCGATGGGGGCGGGGTTGGCGTTCGTGACTCGAAGAACCCGACCGGCCCGGCACTGACGTTCACGCCAGGCGAATGGGATGCCTTCACCGCTGGCATCACGGACCGAGAGTTCAACCGCCCCAGCTGAACCCGCACAAACACCGAGCACCACCAAGCGGCCCCGTTCGACGAGCCCACGTCGAGGCGGGGCCGTCTGCTGTCCCTACTCTTGGCTGCTGTGCTGCGGACGGGTGGTCAACTCCGTACGCTGTCATCGCGCTTTCCGCTCCAAATCCGCCTCTCGCTCCGCTCGCTTCTGGTGGTACCAGTCCGTGAATGGCGGGTCACTTCCAAGGACTCGGACAAGAATGGCACGCAGGACGGTCCGGTCGTGGCCGCGCATCGGCAACAGTGCCAGCTTCACTGGCAGAAGGCGTAAGTCGCGCAACGAAGCCGGATAAGAGCGAGTGCCCCAGAATTCGTCTGCACAGACTCGGGTCCTGGACCGGCGCGCCGGATTGCGTCCGGAAGGTCTGCCGGGATCGCATGCAACTCAACCGGTGTCGTTTCGGTCATGTTCGCTTTTGGTGGGAACCGAACGGACGTCCGGCGCGTCTCATCTCATGTGGACCAAACCTTGGGCAACGCATGCGCCGTGTATGACCGTCTTGCCGCTGGACCGTCCATCCAGAGGATCGAGAGGCCCGGCGCTGTCCTCGACGTCGGATAAAGTCGCCGATACGATCACGGGGTGCACAGGAAGCGGGGGGTGGCCATGCGCAAAGTCGCGGGCGCGGTTCTCATCACGGGAGTTTTGGCGGCAGTACCGGCGCTGACTGGATGCGGGTCGTCGGTTAACGGTGACGCGAGGCCCAGTGGGAGCACGAGCGCGGCGACCACGAACTCGGGGACGTCGGGGCTCGCGGCAGATGTGCCGCAGGGGTACAAACCTTGCACGGAGATCCCGAAGAGCGTGCTGGACTCCGAGAAGCTGCACGTAGGAGTTATCCCCAACACCGTCGATACCGAGGCATCGGGCGGGATCAAATGGCGTGGCTGCAACTGGGTCCGATCGAACGGCTTTACGGTCGGCATCACGACCACGAACCTGACCGTGCCGTTCGTCGTTAGTCGCGGCTACCCGGACACCCGCGAGTTCACCATCGCCGGTCGATCGGCGGTCTCGACTCGGCAGGTCACGGAACGTCTGAGCGAGTCGTGCACGGTGAATGTGGAGATGAAGGGCGGAAGTCTCGATTTCCTGCTCAACAATCCACCATCAGGCCGGGACACCGGGTCGCTCGATGCGTGTGAGCTGGTGCGAAGTGTTGCCGAGAAGGTCGCTGCGACCTTGCCTGTCGGCGCATGAGATCACGCACAGCGAGCGGAACGATCGGGAGGGAGCAGAGCAATGGCTGACGACAGTAAATCGGCGGGTCCGCTGGCGAATCTGATCATCGAGGCCCGGGAGGGCCGATTGCAGGTATCGATCAAACCGGAAGACTTCGTCTACATCGACCGCGACTGTGAGCGGTTCAAGGAACTGATACGGGCCATGCAGCAGCAGGCGACGGACCTGTCGCGGCGCGAGAACAACCAGTGGGGCCTGGGTGCCGACAATGCGAAGCTGACGTCGGCACAAACCCTCGTCGGCCGTTTTCGTGAAAAGGCCCAGAGCGACAGCAACTCGAACAACTTGCACACCATCCTCGACGAGCATTACCGCATCGTCGACGACATCCAGACGATGCACCGCGAGATCCGTGACCGCTACATGGCCTCCGACGCCGAATTCGCCGCCAGTGTCCGTGATTTGCTGTCGCGACTGCCCGAAAGTCCCACCCCGATCGACACCACTGCGCACCAACCGGGTGTAACCACCCCGCCGCTGCAGGGCCAGCCGGAGATCCCCGCACCACAGCCGGGAGCCGCTTCGTGAGCGGCAACGAGAACCCGAGGATCCAGAAGACCGAGAACGCCCGGGATCTGGATCATCACGCCATCCGCTCGCTGTTCACCCCGATCAACACCACTCCGGCGAACAACACCGCCGCCGAGTACAACGCTCTCGCCCACATGTGGGAAGTTGGGGTGGAGGTCTTCGCGTACCGGATCAAGGCCTCGATCGACGCTGCCTGGAGCGGCGGCTCGGCCGCTCCGAAGGCGCAGGAAGCGATTAAGCGCTACACCGACAAAGCGCACGAATTGACCCCTGTCATGCAAGCACTGGCGGGGCGGGTCGGCGACGCCGCCAGCGCGATCGTCTCGACCCAGAGTGCGCTGCCCGGTGAGGTCAATGAAAAACCGTGGTGGCACAAGGATTCCTGGCCGTGGGTCGGCATCGCCAACGACAGTGTTGTCAAGGACCGCGACGAGGACGCGCAGACGGCGATGGAGACCTACTACGTCAACCGGTTCGTCAGCCTTGACGGTCAGATCCCGGTCTTGCCGACACCTGTCGATCCGACCAGTCCACTGGATATCTCCGCACCGACCAAATCCACCGGAACCGGCGACGGGCCATACACTCCAGGCACATCCGGCACCACGGATCCCGGCACACCTGGTTCTACCTCGGATGAGCCGAAGCAGCCCGGCTCGGAGGACGACAAGAGCGGCGAAGACCCGACCGTCAGTCAAACGACCATCACCCCGGACACCGCTACCACGCCGACCAATAGCAACAACGCCACCTCGACGGTCCCGCAAACGACCAAACCCAGCCTGGACACCTCAACGGTCCCTACCACGACCACGTCGGGTACACCGAGCACTTCGGGTCTGCCGAGCAGCCCCGGAATATCCAGCGCCCCAGGGACTTCCAGCACCCCGTCCCCGGGACGCAGCGTCTCAGGTGCCCCGAGCACACCCAACGTGACCGGCAGCCCAACGGCCGCGGCGGCCAGTGCTGGACGGGCAGGCATGTCGGGTATGGGTATGGGTGGCGCTGGTGCCGGCCGCGGCAAGTCGGACGAGGAATCAACCCACGAGACCCCGGACTACCTGGTCAACGAGCAGAACACCGAAGAGCTGATCGGCGAAGCTCCGAAAACGGTTCCCGGTGGTGTGATCGGCGGCGACCACGACGATCGGTAAGCGGGCACAGGGCGCGCATCTGGTCGCACCGAGCGATTCCAGGCGGTCATTCGCGCAGTTACCAATGAGTGTGCCCAACAAAGCTTCCCGGCCACCGCAGAACCTGAACGGACCCCCATGCCTGAATGGACCTTGGACACGGAAGATTTCGCCGCACTCTGGTACAGCGATGCCAATGACCGGTTCCCCCGTCCACTGAACTATCGCAGCCGCTTCGCCTTTCGCGAGGATTTCACTGCGCACCGCGATGTGGTCCGCGGACAGTACTCGGCCGATGAGTTCGAGGAGCTCGAGCTGGCGTTGCGCACCCTGTCCAGCTCGGACATGCGTTTCGAAATCCTCGGCGGCACACGCAAACACAAGAACAGCAACGGTACGGATCCCCGTGAATACCACATCGTCGGCGCACGTAACCCTTACCACTGCGTGGTGCTGTTCCAAGCTGTCCTCGGGAAGGACAATGGGCCCATCAGGTTACGCATGTCCCGCGCCGAGAACCTGCCCTCATACTTGGTGAAGTCGATCCCCGCCTGTAAACCGGGCACCCACCGGCCCGCCACCTTCCACCCCGACGACCTGCGTGGGCCGAACAACAGCCACTTTGAAACCGTCGGACGCAGCACCCCGCGTGAACAGTACCGTCGCCTGCTCGGCCGTCCCTCCGACGGTGGCGGCGCCGCAGGATTTCTCGTCGCTCCCCTCTACGCCCGCCCCGAACCGTCGAACACGATGCAGTGGTACGACATCATCGACGACGGCCGCTACACCGAACTCCGCGGCCAGCACATCTCGGTTCGCCCTACCACCCCCGACGACATCACCAGCCAATTCACCATCTGGATCGAACGAGCACTGCAACGCCTACGAGAAGCCGAACAAGACCAGTGGTGAACCAAGCCGTTGGATCGTCCACTCCAGTCCGGCATTGCCCGCCAGCGCACTCACCCGACCGAACCCATCAGCTAGACAACCGAATTCCATCTGCACAGTGACAACCCTGCCAGAGTCCATTCCCGGGCGACGACGCTGGCCGTCCGCCCAACGAACACAGATTCGATGGAACCGCACGCCCGGTCTGTGCGTCAGTATCAATAGACAGAACTCGATGAGCAACGACTGGGAGCAACGAGGGGGCCGACGGCGCGAATGCGGTCAGATGAAGGCAGTTACTCCCGACGGGAACGAGACTGGGCGGTGACCGATACCCAGTCGAATTCCCTGATCGCGCAACGCGAAGACTCCACCGGATGGTACTCCGGTGTCAGCCTGTTCGAGTCGATCAGCGACCCGAACGAGGCCATCTGCTTCGGTCCGCTAGGAGGACGCCCGGCCGGGTGTCGCAACGGCCACCGCTGGCGAACGCAACGGATCCATGCACCTCGCCATCATCCGCCGCTGCGGAATCGCCGTTCGATCGCGATCTTGATAGCCTCGACCAAGTGTCGGGGCTACCCGGCCGTCATGGACACGTCGGGGGGACGCCGAAGTTGCGACAGTCGGCCACACCGTGTCCATTGCAACTCGGCCACCTGCCGTCCATTGCCGCGACTGTCACACACTATATCGGGTTGATCCACCCTCCCACTCGAGCGCAATAAAACAGGAACCACAGTAAGGAGAGTGAATAGCGATTGAATAGTGTTCTGATCGGGGCGGGATTGTTCAAGATGAATCTCGGCGACGGCCGCCTGCCCATCAATATCGATGTGAACCGAAATCTGCATGACCAATTGCATCCACGAGATTTCTCGACAGCGGCAATGACAGGGTACTACCTCGCACTCTGGGAGTACGATGCACCGATAATTGCTCAAGGTAAATTCGCCGCTCTCAGCGCACGCCCGTCTCGCCGCGCAGAAATTATTACCCTGCTCGAAACTAATTCGATCACGGAATTTGATGAAGTTCAGGAAGCCGCCCTTGGGCGTGCCGAGTTTGTCGGCCATGGCCCAATAGCCGAATCCGGCGCAAGAACCGTAACGGTGGCAGCAACAATTTCGCGCATTAGTCGCATTGACATTGATCCAACATGGGCGGCATCAACGACCCCATATTACATCTCCCATGACATCATCGAGTGTGTGGATCAAATCCGAAGGAAGCGTCCCCACTTCCATGAAGGCGGCTCCTGGGCGCACCGCTCCGACGACGAGCTCGAGAATGAACTACGAGAATACCAGAATTATCTGACGAGGAATTCCCGATGACTAACTTTTCCGTAGATCTAAACAGGCTGGTTTCAGCCTCGAGGGCCTGGAGCGAAGCATCGCAAGTCCTAGGCGTAGCCGCAGGAAAGGCGCAGGAAATCGCAGACAGTAACAAGGATGTTATTTGGGCAATGTGGGCGGATGTCTGGGAAGCACAGCTAGCAGCCGCGCGATACGTGAACGCGAGATTACTGGAGGGCAAGGCCGAGGCAAGCTCCATAGGAAATATCTTGGATCACGTCGCCAAGGTCTATCAGGAACAAGACCAGCGCTACGCCAACGTCATAATAAAACTCACGGAGACACTGTAATGACCACCGTAGACGAGATCAATAACGTCCTAACTGAGTTCTCGAAGAAGATCGACGAACTACACGACACTCCTGCCGAGGTAGACCGCAATTTCGACACCGCCGCAATAGTGCTTGCGTCCAGGGAAGGGATGGTATTAGGGGTTCCTGGACAAATTGTTGGAGGAATCTACGGGGCGATCACCAATGACGACTTCTCCGGATACCTGGGTAATCATAGGGAAGAAATCAAGAATAAGATAACAGAACTTCTAAATGAGCTAAGTACAGCCATAAAAGGAACGAAGGCTCCTATCGCTTTCGTCCAAACCAGCGGATACTGGCTGGACCTTAAAGGCAAGATCGGGGAGGCCCAGAACGACGGGGTTGTCACCGGCAACACATTAGCCTACTGGACGGGTGGTGCCGCGGATAAGTATAATCAGTCCCGGCTAACTCAGGATATCGCCATGGACTCAGCAAAAACTGCATGCGACACGCTGCACACCAGTCTGGCTGCGATAGCTACAAGCTCATGGGAGTTCTACACCGACATTGTTAAAGAATTGTCCGGATATCTGATCGACTTTGGTGCATCGGTTACGAAGATCGCCACAGGGATAGGAGCTCCTTGGGCAATTTCTGATATAATCGATCTTCTTGCGAAAATAATCAAGTCGGTAATTGATCTCGGGAAAAAGCTCGGCAAAGTCCTCATCGAGCAGAAGGTGAACATCGACAAAATCAACGGTGCTACGGATCATCCGAAAGGGTTTGTCAACAATAAATGGCCGCAGAGCGCTTCTACAGACTTCGATACCGGCAGGCCTGACGACGACCAATGGAAGGCGAAATGAGCATCCTAAAATTCGCGTCAGCCGCGCTGCTCGGGAGCCTGCTCGTATCGGGGTGCGGCCTATTTCCGCGTTCTCATCCTGAAAAGTGGGAGGTTAACGAGAGCGTACACTCGCTCCAGGAGTTGTGCGACTACCCGAAAGAGTTCTTTACCGTCTGGTTCAAGGCCGAAAAGCTCAAAATCAGCAGTACAACCAGCTCTCCGACCCAAGACAAGATCGGCAGCATCGGAAGTTGCAGCTACAAACTCGACGACGGCTCGGAATTTCCTCAATATCTCGGCAATAACGTCTTGGAACGCCATTCTGAAGACGCGAAACCTACGGAATCCAAGGGTCGACCGGGTCGTACACTGACAATTGACGGCGTGCCTGTTTCTGAAACGCACCTGCCGAATCCATCATTTGTGGATGATACGACACGCCACTATTTGAAATTGACGGCGACCATCGATGGATGGGACGGTGAACTGGAATTTAATGTCGACAATGATAGCGATCCAAAGATAGAGGCGGGTGCACAAGTGGTGGTAAAAATGATTCGAGCATTGAAGGGCTAGAAGTAGCGATGACCTTGCATAACTGATATGAATGTATTCCACCGACCGGTCACTTCCCGAGCGGGGCCTTCTTCCAGAACTCGTCGATGACTTGTTGCTCGCTGCCGGCGCTTTTCCAGCGCGAACGGCTTCTCGGTAGCTATACACACCTTCTTCTCGGGTGGTGGTCATCTTGACTGCTTAGGCTGTGTCTCACGTCGTTGTAATTCGCTCGATGTGTGTCGTAACCGGTTGTGCCGCATGATGTCTGGTCGTGGTCGATGATCTGTCGCAACGTCTGGTCCCGGATGGGCTGTGGGCGCTGGTCGAGCCCTTGTTGCCGAAGTTCGAGGCTCGCCCGCAGGTGGCGGCACAGCGCCAGTCGATGAGCGGGCCGTGTTCACCGCAGTGGTGTTCGTGCTGACCAGCGGGTGTGCGTGGCGGATGCTGCCGCCATCGTTCGGGGTCACTGTCCCGACGGCGCACCGCCGACTCACCGTCTGGACCGAGGCCGGTGTATGGCGGCGATTACACCGCGCAGTGCTGGACGAGCTGGGTAGCCAGGGCTTGATCGACTGGTCGCGGGCGGTGATCGACGCGGCGTCGGTGCGAGCGAAAAAAGGGGGCGATATGACCGGCCCGAGCCCGGTCGATCGAGGCAAGTCCGGATCGAAGCTCCACGTGCTGTCCGACCGCGCGGGACTGCCTCTGGCCGTGGGTATTCGGCAGCCAATACCAACGACGCTGAAGCGCTGCGCCCGCTCGTGCGGGCGAACCCGGCAGGTGCGGTCGCGGCGTGGGCCACGCCGACGCCCACCGGCAAAGCTGCACGCCGACAAGGCATACGACCACACCGAGCTGCGCCGATGGGTCGTGACCGGGGCATCGGCGTCCGGATCGCCCGCAAGGGCATCGAATCCGGCGCCCGCCTCGGCCTTCACCGATGGGTCATCGAACGAACAATCTCCTGGCTGACCGGCTACCACCGGCTCAACATCCGCTACGACCGCAAGCCCACGCACTTCCTGGCTACCTCAACCTCGCCGCAGCATTGACCGGCCACAAGAAACTCGCGAAGGCGAAATCAGCGACATGAGACACGGTCTTAGCACACTTCTACCGATCGGTTCCCCACGGAATCAATAACTTTCGTCCCAAATCCTATAGAAACCGATGCCCCAGGCCGGATTCCGGGGCATCAGGTGTCGCGGGGAATCGACAACTCAGCGGGTCACCATGCGGGCCGCCTGCGCAGCGCGTATCCGGCCGGGGCGAAGCCGACACGGGAGAGCAAGGCCACCCCCGGCGACGACCGAACGATCCAGCCCGCACACCACAAATGACCGCGCACTCGGGTCGGCGCGGCCCGAGATTCCAAGCGTTCCTCAGGCTTCCGCACATCGGTGGCGAAATCTGATGCGCCTGGCCTGGTTCGACAGGACCGTCAAGAAGCGGCGATCTGCTGACCGCTCAGTCTGTCGCGACAGCTCTGTTCGATGTCCTCCCATCGGCATGAGCACGCGGTCGCGAAGTGGCTTGGCCCGCCGATCAGATGCCTTGAAGGACAACCGATCAGCGGCGTAGTGCGCCACGCAGTCTCACGTGCTGGGCGGCAGAGCGGCTACCACGGTGTTCGCTATCCGTTTCAGCTCGGCACAGAGTTCGGGCCGCTTACCGTTCTCGTTCGCCGAGGCTTCGAACATGACCGTTCCCGATGCCACGCCGGACTTCGAGTCCCGTGCCACGTCGAATGCTATGTCGCAGAAGTAATCCGTCTGCGCCCAGTACAGCTGGAGCGCAGGGCGCCCTCCGATCGTCAACGGCGTTGGCCGCACATATTTTCCGTCGGTTTCGCAGCGTCAACGCAGGTGGCGGGCAACGACGAGAAGCCCGATTGATAGTCCGGCAAATCGATCTTGTGGGAACAGCTGACCAGCGACAACACCGAGCACAAAAGCAGAATGTGCAATACATGGCGACCGCGTCGAACGCCCACGAGCAAACCCTCCCCAAGAACAGGTCGCCGGCGCGCGACCCGATGTCGAATGTAGGTTACTCGACGGCATTCTCGCGATGCCTTGCGGTTTGGATACGTGACAACTGACGAATACTCGTTCGCCTCGACCCGCCAAGGCGGTGGCACCGCCGTCCCCGCCCCACCTCACGGATTCCATACCCGCTCGCCAAGAGTCGTCGGCGAGATCGAGCAAGCGCTGGCGGAAGAGCTTTCACGACCAAGGCGTTTCCTCGGCGGCCAACCCGACTTCGACTAACCAGTGTAGTGCCACCCCCGGAACCCCGACTTCCCCAGGCGGGAACCCGTCGACCCCCGGCACCCCCAGTTCGTCTGCTCCGAGCCCGGGATGCACGATTGCCGGGACCACATCGGTCACCTCAGGCGCGACCGGGACGTCGACCGCATCAACTGGCGTCTGCACCGGCCGCAGGACGATGGATCATTTCCCGAGTGGGGCCTTCTTCCAGAACTCGTCTATGACTTGTTGCTCGCTGACGGCGCTTTTCCAGTAGAACTCCAGGACGAATCGTCCGCGTTCCGGATCATCAGGGAATCCGCTATCTATGTCGCGGAGGAGATATGTACCGGGAACCGATGTCGTGACCGGAAGCGGGGTCGGAAGATCGGGATGCGACACCATCACTTGTTGCATGCCAACAGCTTTCTTCGCCAAGAACGCTTTCGCAACGGCGACGGACCCGAAGTCCATGACCGTGATGTAGTAGTTGATGCCTTCGTCGTCGCAGTGGATGCCGCTTTGGAGCCCCTCCTCGAAGCCGGGGGACATGTGCGCGCATTTCAGGTCGTGCCACCCCTTGCCGAAGTCGCGATCGGACACCAGCTTCGGGAAGGCATCGGCGATCGCCTGTTCCTTGCTGCTCCACGGATCAGTTGACCAGCGATGCCAATTCAGAGCGATGACTGCCCCACCGACTGCGAACACCAGAAAAGCAACCAGGGCAATGGAAATCAGGACGCGCCCCAGCTGGCGTCGCAGAGGTGACGACCTCCTCGGCGGAGAATAGGGGAACGGTTGGTGTAACGGCACACCGGCAGGATGGTGTCGGTATTCAGGAGCCGGAGGTTGGACCGCGGCGTGATACCCGGCGATGTTCACAGTGGTCGGATCAGGCAGCGGCAGCGCGACAGCACGCCCTGCGACAGCACCTCGAGCTGCGGCCGCGAACTCACTACAACTGGCGAAACGGTGGTCGGGCAGCTTGGCCATTGCTCGGGCGATAACGCCGTCCAGCTCCGGCGGCAAGTCGGGGCGCCAGGTGCTGACCTGTGGGACAGGCTTACTCAAATGAGCGGCGATGACTTGGCCCGGGTTGGTTTCCGCAAAAGGCGTTCTCCCGGCGACAAGCGTGAAAAAGGTGCAGGCGAGCGAATACTGATCGGCACGATGGTCGATAACATCGCCGGACAGTTGTTCCGGTGAGGCGTATGCGAGAGTGGCGGTAAACGTGCTGGCGGCCGTCAGTTGAGTGTTGGTATCTGCCAATCGAGCAATACCGAAGTCGGTAAGGACGGCGCGTTCATCGCGTCCGGTATCGGGCGCGGCGAGCAAGATATTGGCGGGCTTGACATCTCGGTGCAGTACACCCCTGGAATGTGCGAAATCGATTGCCGCGCCGGTTTCCCCGATGATCCGCAACGCGCGTTCAACCGTCACCGCGTGCCGATCCAATCGAGCAGCGTCGATGCCCTCGACAAATTGCATAGCGATCCACAGGTGTCCGCCGTCGGTGCCGCGGTCGTAGATATCGACAATGCCCGGATGCTCCAGGCGCGCAATGACATCGGCCTCCTGCCCGAACCTGCGCCGCAGTTCCTCGTCCGCGGAGACCTCGCGATTGAGCAGCTTGAGCGCGACCGACCGGGGCAGGCGCGGGTGACGGGCCAGATAGACCGTGCCCATGCCACCCTGACCGAGGACTCCCTCAATCACGTAACCGGCGAAAGTCTCGCCGACGCGGAGCTGAACCACTGTCCCCCTATCCCTGCCGAGCGCGATCTTGGGGCAGCATAGTCGTAATCACGCCGACCAGACCCTCTCAGTCACCCTCTACTGAGTGAAGTCTTTGATCACCGTCCGACCGCCGAGGGCGGTGGTGACGATCGTTCCCCTGGTCAACGCCTGCAGCCCGTCGGGATGGCGAGAGGTCGTTTCGACGTGATACAGATCTGCCGCGACCGCGGTTACCTCCACGCAATGCACGGTCCCGACCGGGTGGACATCAATGCTGTTCTGCAGGACATTGGCGCTCGGAATCGTCGTCGATTCGGATGCGACGAATGTCCGCGCTTGTACACCGCTGTGCTGGACGTAGTACGCGTAGTAGTAGGCGAAAATGACATCCGGGCCGGTCGACGTTCCGCCAGGACCGTTGCCTGTGATCTTCCCCTTGTCGGTGCTCGGCGCGCACCAACTCGGCGCAGCTGACGAGGTGGACAACGGTACCGGCGCATCGGCCTGCGAACCGCTACCGAGCGGTGCCTGCGGCCACCACTCCTGCAATGTCTCCGCAGCGGTGTGATTGGCCCACGACATGACGAAGACGAAGCGTGATCGCTGCTCAGAAAATCTCGTGTAAATGTCTTTGGCACTGCGGAACGTACTCGGATCAATTGTCACCAGAAGAGAGGTCGATCCCGAGTGCGTGGCCCAACGGTCGCCGGATCTACTACTGACCGACTCTTCCACGGACGCGGTGGCCGAATCACCATTACCGAAATCCCGTACCTCGTACTCGATTCCACGGTCCCGGTCCGAGCATTTGATGTAGGGCACCTTGCCTTGATAGATGGCATTCCCGTGGCACTCCGCGCCGAGCCAGCCTTGGAGACCGTTCCCGCTGGCCAGCAGGCTAGGAAACGCGTCCGCTATCACCTGGTGTTGTGAGTCCCATACCTGGCCGTTGAGATGCCGGAGAATGTTGTCGCGCTCGACCACGAGAACAGTGCCGCCGATAGCCATCAATACCGCGACGACCATGGCAGATACCAATAGCGCCTTGGACTTTCGCGGCCGAGGCGGCATCACCGGCCCAACAGGTCGGTGCATCGGCGCATGGTAGTGGGGTTGCGGCACAGCTGCGTATTGGTACTGCGGAGCCGGGGCAGCGGAGCGATTCACGACTGTTGGAGCCGACCGCGCGGCCACTCCGTGGTACACGGCATCGACTGCGGCCGCAGCGAACTCACCACAGCTCGCGAACCGGTCATCGCGTTGTTTGGCCATCGCCCGCGCGATGACGCCATCCAGCACCGGCGGCAGATCCGGCCGGAAGCTACTCAGTTGCGGCACCGGCTTGCTGAGATGCGCGGCCACGACTTGGCCCGGATTGGTATCGGCGAATGGCGACCGGCCGGCCAGCAGGGTGAAAAGCGTGCAAGCAAGGGAGTATTGGTCCGCACGATGGTCCGTCGGTTCGGCCGACAGTTGCTCCGGGGACGCGTACGCCAACGTCGCCATCATCGAACCCGTGGTCGTCAGTTTCGTATTCGAGTCCAAGAGTCGCGCGATACCGAAATCCGTGAGGACAGCACGTTCTTCACGCCCGGACTCAGGCTCCGCCAAAAGGATATTGGCAGGTTTGATGTCGCGATGTAGGACGCCACGGCTGTGCGCGTAGTCGAGTGCCGCTGCTGTCTCGGTGATAATCCGTAGTGCCCGTTCGACTGTCAGTGTGCGTGGATCCAGTGCGACGGCGTCGCTACCGCGGATGTATTGCATGGCAATCCACAAGCACCCGTCATACGTACCACGATCGTAGACACCGACGATGCCCGGATGATCCAGGCGGGCAACCACGGTAGCTTCTTGCTCGAAGCGGCGACGCAATTCCTCGTCGACGGAGATCTCCCGGTTCAGCAGCTTGAGCGCAACCGAGCGCGGCAAGCGCGGGTGACGGGCCAGATACACTGTGCCCATTCCGCCTTGTCCGAGTACACCTTCGATGCTGTAACCCGCGAACGCCTCGCCGATGTTCAGCTGGACCACGGCCCCCCTCTACTGGTCTCGCACCTGCCGAGTCGCACCGAAGAATAGCGTGCCGATGTCGCAGCTGCCTCAGACTGGCGGCCCGGTACAGCGCAGCGAGCACGTATCGCGGGCGGCGGTCAGGTCATGGACCGAACCGGGCTCGACGTCGGAGACCCACAGGGACGGACTTCTTACACGATGTTCAACGGAGGGGACTCGGGAAAGACAACCGGCAATGCCGCCATAGCCCGATGGAAGGGGCCTGGCCGCCAAACCAGCTCCTCCGGCGGCACCGCCAGTCGCATCTCGGGGAGGGCGTCGAGAAGCTGATCGATGGCATCCTGCACGACCTGGTACGCCACGAACTTGGCCGGGCAGGCATGCGGCCCGGCGCTCCACGCCAGATGCGAGCGATTACCGGTGCGGTCCCCACCACGGATCGCGGGGTCGTTGTTGCATCCGGCGAGACTGATGAGCACCGGCTGGTGCGCAGGCAACCAGGTGTTATCGATCAGGATCGGTTGCCGTGGGTACGTTGTGCAAAAGTTGGCCAGCGGCGGGTCGTTGAACAGCACCTCATCGAGCGCGTCGCGGGTCGACAGGCTCCCACCGAGCATATCGCCACCGAACCGGTCGTCGGTCAGCATCAGCAACAGGGTGTTGGCGATCAGATTCTGCTGCGGTTCGATACCCACACCGTAAAAGCTGATCAGCTGAGCAAGCATCTCCGTGTCATCGAGGCCGGCCGGATGATGCGCAAGCCGCGACGTGACGTCGTCTGCGGGCTCCGAGCGTCGCAGCTGAATCAACTCCATCAGCGCCTCGCTGAGCATCTGCATGCCGCGGGCGGCCTCGACGGTATCGAAGAGCGCGGCCATGCCGGTCGCGACCCGCTGCCCCAGCTCCGCCGAGCAGCCGACCATCTGGTTGAGGACCTCGAAGACGAGCGGAAACGCGTACTGGGACAACAAGTCCGCCGAACCGTCCGCACAGAAGCTGTTGATCAGCGGGATCGCGATCTTCTGGACGGTGGAATGAAAGGCGTGCAGGTCGATGCCGTCGATGCTGGCGGTGTACGTCTGCCGATAGCGAGCATGCGCGCCTCCGCTGTTGCGCAGTGCATTCGGATGCCACTCCATCATCGGGCGAACGGGGGAATCGTCGGGAATGCCCTCCTGCCAGGTCCGCGGATCGGCCGGAAAATGCTCGGGGTCGTTGAGGATTCGCAACGCGGTGCGGTACCCGATCACCAAGGTCGCGGGCACATTCGGAGCCAATTCCATCGGAGCAAGCGAGCCGTACTGACTGCGCATGTCGCGGTAGCCGCTGTGTGGATCAGCGGCGAACTTCCGGCTACGCAGACAAACTTGAGGGGTGTCGGTATTGATAGGTGATCCGTGCTGGACGGGGCAGGTTCCGGGTGCGGTGGTGTGGGGCGCGGACGTTGGGGACTGCGCTGCGGTCATAGATTGCCTCCAAACGATGGAAAGGGGAATCGGCGAGCGCAGGCGCGTGCCTGAGGCCACATGCGCCGAAAGGTCATGGGTATGTCAGGTGCAGGTCGAGCACGTCGGGCTGTCCGCGTGAATCGCATTGTGATACAACGCAATTGACAACAGTTGGGCTCGGTACAGCGTCAGATCGGCGCGGCAGCTCGAGGTGAATGCCATCGGGATCGTTGAAATCCAAGGACATCCTGGTAGAACGCGCGGGAAGCCTCGACGTCGGTCACCGTCAGGCGGACGTGGTGAATGCCGTTGGTGTTGACCATCGCCACGATGTCTCCGAAAGGGTTTGCCGTTGTTGTGAAACCAGGGTAGATCCCGCACGCCGGTCGAACTATGGTCGGAAACGACATATTCAGTACTGAATGCGACATGGATGTTGCACCCTGGGCTGTCTGCCAACGCTGTTGGAAGCGCCCGAGCGTCTGTGTATTGAGGTGATCTCAGCAAGGGTGAACTCGCCCAGCCAGTGAGTCGGCTGCTGGCTGCCCGTACCACGGCGGGCGCACACCGGCAAAGCCGGCAAGCACGGCGGCCTCAGCCTGGCGTCGACTCTGCGGATCAGGGTCGCCCGCGGTATTCCGCCAGCCACTGGACGACCCCATCGGGGGTCACGCCCTCGCCGAGGATGTTGTCGATGACGGCCCGGCCGATGCAGACCGAGCGCAGCACGCGATCGGCGACCGCGTCCAGATCTCCCCACGGCAGATAGGGTTTCGCGATCAGTAGGGAGGCGATTCCGTGCGCGCTCGACCACAGCTCCAGCACCACCGGCACCGGATCGCCCGGCGTGATGACGCCGATATTCATGCATTCGGTGATGGTGGCCGCGAAATGTGCGAAGGCGCCGCTGGTGAGCACCTGATCGACGGCACCTGCGGTCTCGCCGCGCATGGTGGCCAGCCGGTACTGCTCAGGATGCTCTCTGGCGAACCGAACATACGCCTGCCCCTGCTGGCGTAGCCGCTCCATCGGCGACTCGTTCGGGTCGGTCGCGGCCGACATCACCTCATCCAGATCCTCGAACACCTGGGCCACGACCGCCTCGATCAGCTGATCCTTATCCGCGAAGTGGCGGTAGATCGATGGCGGGGTGACACCGACGATCTTGGCGATCTCGCGAATGGAAACCGCGTCGACGTGACCGGTGCGGGCCAGCAATTCCTTGGTGGCATCCATGATTTCGGCACGCAGCCCCTCACCGGAGCCGCGCGCCGAACGCTTCCTGCGGGCGAGGGTCATGTTCGCGCGGCTAATTCGGATTCAGTTGCGCCGGTCGCGGTTTCGCCCTCGTGCAACCCGATCTTGGCGTGCAGCCGGGCAAGTGGCGCGGGCGCCCACCAGTTCGCGGTGCCCATCAGCTTCATGAGTGCCGGCGCGAGCAGACCGCGGATCAGCGTGGCGTCCGCGAGCACCGTCAAAGTCAGTCCCAGGCCCAGCATCTGGATGAACGATACCTTCGAGGTGACCATGGCGGCCATCACGATGGCCATCAAAAGCGCGGCGGCCGTGAAGATCTTGCCGGTGCGCGCGACGCCGAGCGCGACCGCACGGTTGCTGTCGGCAGTGGTGCGCCCCGAGGCCAACCACTCCTCGCGGATGCGCGAGAGCAGGAACACCTCGTAGTCCATGGACATGCCGAAGGCGAGGCAGAACATCAGGATCGGCATGGTCGGCACAAGATATCCGGTCGCGTCGCTGCCGAGCAGACCGGACAGATGCCCGTCCTGGAAGATCCAGACCATCGCCCCGAATGCCGCCGTTAGCGAAAGCGTATTGAGGGCAAGGGCTTTCAGTGGAAGCAGCACGCTGCCGGTGAACAGGAACAGCACGACGAAGGTGGTGAGCACGATCAGCGCACCGGCCAGCGGCAGGCGCGCGCCCAGTGCGTCGAGGGAGTCGACGTTGACCGCGGCGCCACCGCCGAACAGCGCGGGACCCGGGCCTGCGACGTCGCGCAGTTGCGCCAACTGTTCCTTGCCCGCCGTGGTGAAGGGGTCGACTGTCGTTGCGACAGTGAGGAATGCGCCGGTGTCGTTGGTCATCTGCGGCAGCGCGTCCGACACCTGCATACCGCCGATGTACACGCCGCCGCCGGAGAGCACACCGGCCACACCGTGCACCTTCGACAGTGCGGCGGCGTAATCGCCGACAGCGGCGGGGTTGCCGCGGTAACCGTCGAGCACGATGGTGACTTCGGTGGCGGCGTTGGATCGGAAGTCCTCGCGCAGTGCGTCGCCGACCGTGCGGCTGCTGGCGGCCGCACTCGCGTTGAGCACGCGGTCATCCGGGTAGCCGAATTTCACTCCGAGGAACGGGGATCCGATCGCGAGCAGCAGCACGATGATCGCGATGGCGACCGGTGCGGCATGGCGCATCACCCACTGCACCGTGCGGTACCAAAAGGTCTGCTCGGGTGCCAGATCCGCGCGCGGTGCCCGACCGAGCAGACGCCCCAGCGGCTTTCGCAGATCGCCCGCGTTCACCCGGTGCCCGAGCAGCATCAGGGCAGCGGGCAGGACCAGGATCGAGGCCGCGGCGGCCGCGGCGACCACCGCGACGCCCGAGTAGGCAAAGGATTTCAGGAAGTACAGGTTGAAGACGCCGAGCGCCGCCACCGACAGCGCGACGGTCAGTGCCGAATAGAGCACCGTGCGTCCCGCGGTCTGCACCGCGCGCACCACGGCCGCCTCGACATCGAGTCCGTTGCCGAGTTCCTCGCGGAAGCGGCTGACGATGAACAGGCTGTAGTCGATCGCGAGTGCGAGACCGAGTGCCGTGGTCATATTCAGCGCGAAGATCGAGACATCGGTGAACACCGTGAGGGTGCGCAGGATCGCCAGGGTGGTGAGGATCGCGAAGATGCCGACCGCCAGCGGCAGGAAGGCCGCGACCAGACTGCCGAAGACCAGGATCAGCACGAGGAACGACAGCGGGATCGCCACGCCCTCGGCGACCGCAAGATCGTGGGTGATCTGTTCGTTCGTCTCGTGGTAGACGGAGCTGAGTCCGCCCTGAGCGATGCTGACACCGTCCTTGGTCCCGGTGACCTGTTCGGCGATCTCGCCGGCGGCATTTTGCGCCGTCGTCTCATCGCCGGTGATGTAGCCGAGCACCAGCGCGCTCTTGCCATCCGTGCTGCGCAATGCGGAGGACAGCTGTTGCGGGGCGCTCCAGTAGGACTGGATGCCGATCACATCACCGCGCGACCGCAGGGTGTCGACCAGCTTCGCGCCCGCGTCCTTCGCGGCCGGACTGTTCGCGCCCGCCTCGTCGCGGACCAGCAGGATGAGGTTGGGTTCACCGCCGCCGAAGTTATCCGCGATCAGCCTGGAGACCTGCGACGATTCGGCTTCGGTCGGGGTGAAGCCGCCGGTCTTCATATGCGCGGCCGCCGAAGCGCCGAATACGCCGCAGAGCACGGCCAACAGTGCTGCGGCGAGCAGGATGGCGCGCGGATGCCGGGTGGTCAGATGTGCGATCCGTACGAGCATGAGCGTCTCTCCTGTTCGGCCTTCGCGCTGAGGTAACAGCGTTAGCGTAACGCCGTTAACTCAACGGGGATAGGGGTGTTCGCAAGCCGGATCGTAATGCCGGTCACCAGACCGGCCGCCGGGCTATCCGCAATGCCGCTCGGTTAAGTTGTCCTGCCCGGTTGTCAAATCGGGCAGGATGTGGACTTGGGCTATGCCGAGAACTCGTCGGCGAGGGTGTTCCAGAACATGAGCTCGTAATTCTGGAAGAGCCTGGCATATAAATGCGCCTCGCCCGGCTTCAGCCGCCCGGTGTCGAGTCCGGCCTGGATGGCGGCAAGGGCCCGCTGTTCGATCTCGGAGACGTCGGCAGCGAAGAAGTCGAAGAACGCGCACGCGGGGTCGTCGAAGTCGTAGTGGGTGCGCATCGCCGCGGCTACGGCCTTGCAGTAGCGGCCCCATGCGGTGAAATTCGAGTAGATACCCGCTGCGGCGGCGCAGGGTTCGGCGTGCATCGCCAACCAGGCGACGTAGGCCGGATACGCCTGGCAGCCCGCCCTCGGCAGCTCCATGCCCTGGTCGGGTCCCACCGCCGCCACCAGCGCGTCCAGCATGCCGTTCGCCTGCTGCTCGCCCGGTGGGAGCCCGCCGAAGAAGACTCTGGCGTGCGGTTCGTCCGCCCGCGCCGCCATGACGTGGAAGCTGCGCCAGTCGCTGCTGGTGATGCGCTGCTCCTCCGCCGCGATCGCCGCGAAGGCCGCCAGCGGCGCCTTACCCGCCGTGATCAGCGGGATCAAGCGGTTGTCGGCGTCGTGCGGGCCCAGCTCCGCCTGGATACCGTCGAGCAGTGCGCGGGCGGAAACGGTCATCGGAACCTCCCTATGGACGGGTATCTCTGTCTATTTGGACGGGTATCTCTGTCTATTCAACTGCCTTGCCACAACTATCGCGGTCATTCGATTCCGTCGACGCCGTGTTCGACATCCCAGCGTTGCCGGGCCGAGGCGATGACGTCCTTGTGATCTCGCGACCAGTCGGCGAGCGCGCCGATCGCCGCGGCTTGGTCACGCTGGCGACGACGCCGACAACACCAAGCCCGGCTGTCGCACTACCGACGCCGAGGCCACCCACTCACCTGAGTGCAGTTGCAGTATCAACTGCCCGGTATTGGGGCTATCCGAGGAAAGCGACGATCGCGGCGGCGATGGCGTCCGCGTAGCGTGCGCGCCCGTCCGGGGATTCGATCAGCGCGGCGTCACCCGGGTCGCGCATATTCCCGCACTCCACCAACGCGACCGGATATTCCGAGAGGTTCAGACCGGCCAGGTCCGCGCGCGGGTTCATCCCCTCGACGCCGACATAGGTCGAGGGGCTGAAGCCGGACCGAACCATGGTGTCGCGCAACGTCGTTGCCAATCGCTGGGACGGCTCGCGCTGTGCGGCGTTCAGGGGCGGTGCGGAGTAGGCGACGTGGAAACCGTGCGCGCCCGCGGCGGCGCCGTCGGCATGGATCGAGACGACGGCCGCTGCGCCACTGCGGTTTCCGATCGCCGCACGTTCGTCGACACAGGGGCCGACGCCCGCATCGTCGTCGCGGGTCATTACGACGCGAATACCGCGGGCGGCCAGCGCATCTCGGACGCGGGTAGCGATGTCCCAGGTGAATTCGTGTTCGGTGTAGCCATCGGTGGCCGAGGTTCCGGTGGTGTTGCACGCCTTGGTTTTTCCGCGTCCGTCCGGCACCGGCCGGTTGATCTGCGCGGGCTGTGCGGCGTTGCCACCATTGTGGCCGGGATCGATGACGACGACGCGGTCATCGGCGATGAAGGGCGCCGGAGTCGTTGTCGGTCCTTCCTCCGTGCGCGGCGTCGTGGTTGCCGCCGTGTCGTGCGCCGGTGCGCCCGGTGTGCATCCGCCGAGCAGCACGCCCCACGCGCAGATCGCGGCGGTCGTTTGCCAGCTTCGGAGTCGCATACCACGACCCTGCCACAGGGGCTTGTGCCCGCGAACTACCGGAACGCCAGCGCACCGAGCGTATCCGCGTGGCGGTACTGCAGGTACTTCTTGACGATCTCCACGTCGACGGCCGCACTGGCGGTGGCGACGGTGACCACGACGAATTCCTTCTCGTTCCCATCGCGCCATTTGCCGGTGACGAAGTGGTCGATATACGTGCCCGACCGCAGGTGCAGATCTTCATCGGTGAACTTGCCGAGTGCCGCGGACGCCTGACCGTCATCGGACATGGCGATGACGAACTGGGTGATCTTCAGCGCGCCGTTCTCGGCTCGATACACCAGCTCGGCCGCGTACCGGCAGCCCAATCCGGTGAGCTTGCCGTCCACCTCGAAATCGCGGCAGCTGGTGTGGTCGCGGCCCTCGACCCAGTCGGCGTGCAGTTCCACATTGTTGAACTTGAAGTTCCAGTCACCGGCTAAGTCGTTGAAGCTGAGCTTGCCCGAGGACGGCTGACCCAGGGTCGTGGTGGTCGATCGCTGGGTGGTCGGCTGACTGGTGGATCGCGGCGAACTCGTCGCGGGAACCACCGTGACGGTGTTCTGGGCGGCCTGGGTTTCGCCGTTGTCCCGCCCGGTGATGACGACCACGCCGACGCCGACCGCGGCGAGCACCGCGACCAGCCCGAGCACCACCGCCACGATGACCCCGGTTTTCGGTTTCGGGGGCGGCATGCCCGGATTCGGCGGGCCCGGATATCCCATCGGATAGCCGGTCTGATCCCAGCCCTGTTGCGGCGAATAGCTCGTTGGCTGCCCCCACGGCGCCGGATCCTGCCGTGGCGGCTGCTCCCCGTAGCCGTACGGATAACTCACTGCCTGCCCGCCTCTCACGCCTGGGGCGGCGACCCCCACCCCGCACTGCCGAACCGATCACGTACTGATCGTGATCCGATCCCCCAGCGTTGCAGGGTTTTGCAGCAAGTTTAGCCCGAGCGTGGCGGGCCTACCCGGTGAGCAGCAAGCCGAGCGCGAGGCCGAACATCACGGCCGCGATCACCGAATCCAGCACCCGCCAGGCGATCGGGCGGGCGAACAGCGGGCCGAGTTTGCGGGCGCCGTAGCCCAGGGCGGTGAACCAGAGGATGCTGGCGGCCATCGCGCCCGCACCGAGGAACCAGCGGTCCGGGCTGGTGTAGGTGTTGGCGAAGGAGCCGAGCAGCAGCACCGTGTCCAGGTAGACGTGCGGGTTGAGCCAGGTCAGAGCCAGGCAGGTGAGGACGGTCGCGCCGAGTGCGACGGTCGCGCCGGTGGCTTCGGCGGCCAGTGTCGCGGACGCGAAGACGCGCCGTGCCGCGAGCAGACCGTATCCGAGGAGGAAGGCCGCCCCCACGTAGCGGATGACGGTCAGCACCACCGGAGCGGATTGGACGACGACACCGAGCCCGCCGACTCCGGCCGCGATCAGCACCATGTCCGAAACGGCGCACACCGCGACCACCGCGAGCACATGCTGGCCGCGCAGACCCTGTCGCAGGACGAAGGCGTTCTGCGCGCCGATCGCCACGATCAGGGAAAGTCCGAAGCCGAGTCCTGAGATGGCCGCCAAGGCCGCCGATGATGCCGTCACAGGTATCGACGCTAGATTCGCGGATCTCACCAGACCAGCTAAAGATTCTGAAGTACCTTTACGATTCCTTAATATGGACCTGCAGCTGGATCAGCTTCGCGCGCTCAATGCGGCGGTCACCGAGGGCACCTTCGACGCGGCCGCGCGCAGTCTGCGGGTGACGCCATCGGCGGTCAGTCAGCGCATCAAGGCGCTGGAGGATGCGGCCGGTCGCATCCTGCTGCAGCGCACAAAACCGGTGCGGCCCACCGAATCCGGGCTCGCGGTGCTGCGGTTGGCGCGTCAGATCGAACTGCTCGCGGGTGACACCGCACGGGAACTCGGCGATACCGATCGACCTGCGGATCAACCCATCCGGGTGCCGATCGCGGTCAATGCCGACTCGTTGGAAACGTGGGTGATGCCCGCGCTGCGGCGCGCACCCGCCGGAGTGTGTTTCGAAATACACCGCGAGGACGAGGAACACACCACCCGCCTACTGCGCGACGGAACGGTGATGGCGGCGATCACCGCCACCGCCGCACCGGTCCAGGGCTGCCGGGTCGAGAAGCTCGGGGCGATGCGATACCGGCCGATGGCACAGCCGAGGTTCGCGCGGACCTGGTTCGCCGACGGACCGACAGCAGCCGCCTACGCCGCAGCCCCGGTCGTGCTCTTCGATCGCAAGGACGACCTGCAGGACCGGCACCTGCGACGCCGATGCAAGCAACCGGTCGAGCCCCCGCGCCACTACGTACCGTCCTCAGCGGGATTCGCGGAGGCCATCCGAATCGGCCTCGGATGGGGCATGCTCCCGGACCTACAAACCCGAGGCGGCCGGGCCGGACGAGACCTCGTACCGATCGACGGCGATTCCCACATCGACGTCCCGCTGTACTGGCAACAGTGGAAAGTCGACTCCCCCGCACTCACCGGCGTCGCCACCGCGATCACCGCAGCCGCAGCCGCAGCGTTGCGCTGAGACGCACACCCCACGGCGATGAATTGGGGAACGTCACCGCGAGCGCCGTCAGCGAACGGTGGGAAACCCCTGAGCGCACTCTTTGACGTAATGATTACGTCAAAGTATTGTTGACGTGTGCTGTTTCCGACTCCCGCGCTGACCGAAGCCGACGAACGCGTGCTGATCGAAGTGGACGGCATGCGTGACGAACTGCGGCATCAGTTGATGGGCCGACCAGCGAGGTGGACCGGGGGGCTGCGGAAGTTCTTGACCGCTGACGCGGTGGCAGCGTCCAACTCGATCGAAGGCTTCAAAGTCTCCACGGTTGACGTCGAGGACTTGATCGCAGGCGAGCGCGATGTCGATGTCTCCGAGGAGAACCGCGAGGAGACCCTCGCCTACGAGCGGATGATGACCTACATCCAGACTCTGCACGACGTCGACGACTTCGGTTATAGCAAGGGTCTACTCAACGCTCTGCACTGGATGTTGCAGGGGCATAGGCACACAACGCAGAAACCGGCGGGTCAATGGCGTCGCGGCCCCGTCTACGTGACCGATGCCCGTGATCCGAGCATCGCCGCGTACACCGCGCCGGACGCCGACGCCGTGCCCGCCTTGATGGCAGAACTGATCGCTTGGCTGGACAACACCGACGGGTCGCACACCTTGGTGCGCGCCGCCATGGCACACCTGCATCTGGTGTCCATCCATCCATGGGCCGACGGCAACGGCCGAATGTCGCGATCCCTGCAAACATTGATGATCGCGCGGGAAGGCGTTCTCGCGCCCGAGTTTTCATCGATCGAAGCGTGGCTGGGACGTCCTGGTAATACTTGGGAGTACTACCAGGTACTTGGTCGGCGCGGCAGTGAATATCGACCCGATCAGGACGTTGCCGAATGGATTCGATTCAATCTGATCGCCTATCACCAACAGGCTCAGACGGTGCATGCCCGATTCGTTCGCTCTGGGCGAGTGTGGGATGCATTGGCCGACTTCACAAATGAGAAAAACCTGGATGAAAGGCTGATCGCCGCGCTGCATGACGTCGCGATGGCGGGCCGGGTCCGGCGCACCCGATACGAGCAGAATGAAGGGCTCAGTCTGCAACAGGCGCAACGTGATCTGCGCGACCTCGTGCGGAGTCGGGTGTTGGAACCGGTCGGTCGCACGCGTGCGCGGTTCTATGTTGCCGGGTCGGCATTTCCCGAGGCCGCGTTGGATATTGCTCGGACGCCGGTGACGCTGACGGAACCGTACGGTGGCTACCAGGGCAAAGGGCCGCTGGCATCGAAGTAGCCGCCGGTGGGGCCGGTGGGGGTGAGTTGGGCCATGCGGACGATTATTTCGGCGCCCTGTTGGACGGTTTGGGTGCCTGCGTGGCCGTTGAGGTCGGTGGCGGTGTAGCCGGGTTCTACGGCGTTGATGCGGATGGTTGGGAAGGCTTTGGCGTATTGGACGGTGATCATGTTGACGGCGGCCTTCGACGTCGGGTAGGCGACGCCGGGGTAGGCGTAGGCCGGTGTGTCGGGGGTGGAGACCTTGGTCAGGGAGGCCAGGCCGCTGCTGACGTTGACCACGACCGGTGCGGTGGAGCGTTGCAGTAGGGGCAGGAAGGCGTGGGTGACGCGGACGAGACCGAGGACATTGGTCTCGAGCAGTGGTCGCATGATGTCGGTGGTCACGGCACCGGCGCCGATCACGTCGCTGTCGCGTGTTTCGGACTCGATGCCCGCGATGCCCGCGTTGTTGACGAGCACGTCCAGCCCGCCGTCGGCTTCGATGGTTTTCGCGGCGGCCGCGACGGATGCGTCATCGGTGATATCGATGACCACCGGCCGCGCACCTATCTCTTCGGCAGCCCGGCGCCCGCGTTCGGCATCGCGGCTGCCCAGGTAAACGGTGTGGCCGGCGGCGATCAGTCGGCGGGCGGTCTCGAAGCCCAGTCCCTTGTTGGCTCCGGTGATCAGTGTCGTTGTCATGGCTCCAGGTTCGCGCCGATCCGGCCGGTCATCCAGTCGCCTGGCTTTCCTGGGACTGCTGATACCAGGCAAGGCGGCGAGCGGCCGGGCACACTGAGGGCCATGGCGACATCGGAATTCGGCAAGGCGGTGCGCCGCTGGCGGGACCGGGTCGCGCCCGATACGGCCGGGCTGCCCGCCGGTGGGCGGCGGCGCGCCCCGGGACTGCGCCGCGAGGAACTGGCGCAGTTGGCCGGTATATCCGTCGACTACATCACCCGCTTGGAGCAGGGGCGCGCGGCCAACCCCTCGAACCAGGTCGTCGAGGCACTGGCTCGGGCGCTGCGGCTGTCCACGGTTGAACGCTCACACCTGTTCCGGCTTGCGGGACTGGCGCTGCCGGACCCGGAAACGGTGCCCACCCACATCACCCCGAGCGTGCAGCGCGTGCTGGACCGGCTGACCGGGATCCCCGTCGCGGTCTACGACGCGTCCTGGACATTGCTGCAGACCAACCCACCGTATGCGGCGTTGATGGGCGATCCGCCGGAACGGCACAGCAAAGAGCGCAACGGGCTGTGGCGATATTTCGTCGGCCCGGGCATCCCGGCCCGCCGCACGCCGGAAGCCCAGCAGTCGTACGAAACCGCACTGGTCTCCGAGCTGCGCACTACCGCCGCACGCTATCCCGCCGACAACCGCCTGCAGCAGCTGATCGCGGACCTGCGCACCCACAGCGCCCGATTCGCCGAGCTGTGGGAAGCCGGCGCCGTCGGCTACCGCGAAGCCACCTCGAAGACGATGGATCATCCGAAGGTCGGTTCGCTGACGCTGGACTGCGATGTGCTCACCGTGGCGGGCAGCGACCTGCGCATCATGATCTACACCGCCGAACCCGGCACCGAGGACGCCGAACGCCTCGCCCTGCTCACCGTGCTCGGCACGCAGAACTTCGTGACGGAATCACATTGAGATGTCCACGCGGAGAGCGTCGAGAAGCCAATAGTGGACTGCGCCGACAGTGGCATGGGTGCCGGTAATTTCGGCGGTGAGAGCCCAGTAGCGATGCAAGCGTGGGTCGGTGTCGGCGGCTGCTCGTAGGAGTCGGCGACGAAATCGCAGGGTGTCCGGCTCACCGCGAGTGGTGGCGTGAGCTACCACGTAGGCATCGAGTTCGACTCCGGGACAGGGTTTTTCGTTTGCCGCCACTAAAAGGGCGGCCGCACTGTAGGAGTCGGCGACTGCGGTCAGAAGTCCGCGCCGGTCCCGGATCCGGCTGTGGCCTGCCCGCCAGATCTGCTGTGTCATAGCGGTTTTCACGTTGGGGTCGGCGGCCAGACCGGTGAGTTCGGCGTAGGCGACAACCTGGTGCGGGGTCGGTTCGGTGGGGACGTGCGGGATATGCATATCGATGAAGGCGTCGAACAACTCAGGTGGCATCGGCGTCAGCACTCGACGCCAGAAGGTGACCAGAGTGTCCAGGATGGCGTTGCGGTTCTGCACTGCCGCAAGCAGTTCCAAGCGGGCCGCGCGCTCCGTCGGAGACGCGTGCTCGAGCGCGAGCAGCGAAGCTCGGCGCCACCGCAGTTCGTCGAGTTCGGCGTCCAGGGCGGCGCGCTCGACGGCGACAGCAGTGCCGATCGATTCGGTGCCGTCGAGGACACTCACGATCGCGGGAAGCGACAGCCCGAGCGCACGCATTCGGCGCACCAGGAGCAGACGATCGCCCGCTGCCGGATCGAACATGCGATGACCGCCGCTGCTGCGTCGGGATTCCAGAATTCCGTTATCGCAGTAGAACCGGATCGTCCGGACGGGCACACCGGTCGACCGGGACAGCTCCCCGATACCGACCAGACTCCGAATTGTGCGCTCGGTCACAACAGCTTGAACCTCCACCCGGGTGGAGTTCCTACGGTAGTGGAAATTCCAACGAGAGGAACCACCCATGAGTATGTCCACCGATGAGATATGGCGGGCCCTCGCCACCGAGCGCACGAGTCTGGCCGACTTGCTGGCCGAGCTCCCCGAGTCCGCCTGGAACGTCGAATCGCTCTGCGCGGGGTGGCGAGTCCGGGATGTCGTCGCCCACCTGATCCTGGCCACCCGAGCCACCCTCGGCTGGATCCTGGTCAACCTCCCGCGCGCCGGCTTCAATATCGCCCGCGGCAATCACGACACCGCCGTCCGCCTGGCCGATCGGGTCGATACCGCCCAGCTGCTCGCGGAGTTCCGCGCGACCGTGCCGTCACGGTTCACCCCGATCGGCACCACGCCCGCCGATCGCTTGATGGATACCCTCGTGCACGGCCAGGACATCGCGATACCACTCGGCATCACCCGCGAAATGCCCGTCGCGGCAGTGCGAACGGCGCTGATCCGCGTGTGGGAGGCAGGCGCGCAATTCCGCATCCACGAGCGGCTGTCCGGCTTCCGACTCGAGGCGACCGATACGGACTGGTCCACCGGCGACGGCCCGATCATTCGCGGCACCAGCGGCGCACTGCTCTTGCTCGCGACAGGCCGAGCCGCCGCCTATCCGCTACTGACCGGCCCGGGCGCCGCAGCTCTCACCGCCGGCTAACTGTCCACGTGGACGTGCGGGCGTTCAGCCGGATTCGGCACTGTTCGGCCGATGATCTCGCGGGTGACCGGGGCGACCTCACCCGCTCCGACGATCAGGAAAGCCCACGGGGTCACGGCGCGGTCCAGCTAATCGCCAGCGTGACGCTCTCGATCAGGTCCGACGACGTCATTGGTGGCTCACCATTCGGCGAAGGAACCATCCTTGCGGTGCCAGATCGGGTTGCGCCAGCGGTGACCATGTTCGGCGGCGCGCGCCACCTCGTGCTCGTCGATCTCGATACCGAGGCCCGGTGCTCGGAGCAGGTCGACATAGCCGTCGCGGTAGGCGAAGACCGCTGGGTCGACGAGGTAGTCGAGGAGATCGGAGCCGGTGTTGTAGTGGATGCCGAGGCTTTGTTCCTGGATGAGTAGGTTCGGGGTGGCGAAGCCGACCTGGAGGCTGGCGGCGAGGGCGATGGGGCCCAGCGGGCAGTGTGGGGCGAGGGCGACGTCGCGGGCTTCGGCGAGTGCGGCGATGCGACGGACCTCGGAGATGCCGCCCGCGTGTGACAGGTCGGGTTGGATGACGGCGATGCCCTGATCGAGGACAGTATTGAAATCCCAACGCGAGTAGAGCCTTTCGCCGGTGGCGATCGGAATGCTCGTCGCGCGGGTGATCTCGCCGATCTGGTTGCTCACCTCCGGGACGAGTGGTTCCTCGACGAAGAACGGCAGGTAGGGCTCGAGCAGGGGTAGCACCCGCCGTGCCATCGGAATGGACAGGCGGCCATGGAAATCGACGGCGATATCGAAATCGTCGCCGGTCGCCTCGCGCACGGCGGCGACCCGCTCGACGATGGCCTTGGTCGCGCGTGGCGTATCGATCAACTCCAGCTCGGCCGAGCCGTTCATCTTGATCGCGGTGAAGCCCTGTTCTTTTCGCTCCAGCGCGGCCTGTGCGACATCGTCGGGCCGGTCGCCACCGATCCAGCTGTAGACCCGGATCCGGTCGCGGACCGCGCCGCCGAGCAACTGCCAAATCGGTACGCCCAGTGCCTTTCCGGTGATATCCCACAGCGCCTGGTCGATCCCGGCGACCGCGCTGGACAGGATCGGTCCGCCGCGATAGAAGCCGCCCTTGGTGAGCACCTGCCAGTGCGCTTCGATGCTCATCGGGTCCTTGCCGATGAGGTAGTCGGCGAATTCGTCGACCGCGGCGGCGACGGTGTGCGCGCGGCCCTCGATGACCGGCTCGCCCCATCCGGTGATGCCCTCGTCGGTCTCGATCTTCAGGAAGCACCAGCGCGGTGCCACCAGGTAGGTGGTCAGTGCGGTGATCTTCACCGGGACTCCTTTCGCACGCTCCAGCCGCCGTCGACGACCAGGTTCGTGCCGGTGATGAAGGAGGCGTCATCGGAGGCGAGGAAGGCGACCGCGGCGGCGACCTCCTCGGGTGCGCCCATCCGGTCCAGCGCGGTGGCCTGGGCGGACAGTCGTCGACCCGCTTCGTCGACGTCGTCCCAGACCGGGGTGAGAATCGGTCCGGGCAGTACGGCATTCACCCGTACCCTGGAGCGCCCGTACTCCACGGCCAACTGCCGGACCAGCGCGGTGAGTCCGCCCTTGGCCGCGGCGTAGACCGGATATCCGGGCAGTCCGAACTGCGCGTGCACGCTGGAGATCGCGACCACATTGCCGTGGCGGTCACGCAGATCGTCGATGAAGGTGTGCAGGCCGAGGAACAGCGGGGTGAGGTTGACCGCGAGGCCATCGTCCCAGGCCTGCCGGGTCAGCTCGTGGGCCGGGATGGTGGCCTGCTGGGATGCGTTGCTGCACAGGAAGTCCAGCGGTCCGAACAGCTCGTTGACCTGCTGCCGGAGTTCGAGCCAGGACTCTTCCAGCGATACGTCGCACCGCACGAATTCGGCTCGGTGGCCCGCCGCGCGGATCTTCGAGGCGACCTCGCGTCCCGCCGGTTCGGCGATATCGGCGATCACGACGGCGGCCCCATCGGCGGCGAGCCGGTGGGCCGTGGCGGCACCGATGCCGGAGGCGGCCCCGGTGACGACCGCGACCCGGTCTACCAGACGACTCATGCTCTTCCCTTCATCGGTTGATGTCCGCGCCGGTGAGCAGGCCGAGTTCGTGCCGCGACGGCAGACCCTGCCAGTCGCCGGGTACGGATACGGCGAATGCGCCGCAGGTGGCGGCCAAATGCAGGCTGTGGCTTATGGATCCGTCGTCGAGCACACCCGCGAGGTAGCCCGCGACGAACGCATCGCCTGCGCCGACCGGGTCGACGCTGGTGACCGGGACCGCGGGCTGCCGGATCAGCTCGCCGTTGTACAGGGCGAGCGAACCTTCGGATCCGAGTTTGACAACGATTTGCGAAGGCCCCAGTGCGGCAAGGGATTCGGCCATCCCGGCTGGACTTGCGGCCGGTACGAGCAGAGCCGCTTCGTCGATTCCGGCGAATACGATATCGGCTCTGGATACCAGCTTCGAAAGCTCCACTGCCGCATCCGATTCCGACCACAGTGCGCGGCGGTAGTTGATATCGAGCGAAATCGTCACGCCGGCGTCGACGGCAATATCCACTGCGGAGTGGACGGCCTCGCATGCGGACGTGCTCAGTGCGGGAGTTATGCCGGTCAGGTGCAGCACGCGTGCGGTGCTGATCTGCGTGGTGTCGATATCGGCTGCTGACAGTCGCGCACCGGCGAAACCCTTGCGGTAGTAAGTGACCCGGATGTGGTCGGCGGTGCGCCGCTCCCGCAGCATCAGCCCACTCGGCAGGTCGGGATCGATCCGGCAGTGTGCGACATCGACACGTTCGGCTCGCAGTCGATCCAGCACCATGGTGCCGATGGCGTCGCTGCCGACGCTGCCCACCCACGCGCTGGGGTGGCCGAGCCTGCTGACGCCGATCGCGACCGTCGCTTCCGCGCCCGCGAAATCCATGCGTAGTGCGGCCCCGGGAGCCAATGGACCGGGTTCCGTGGCGGCGACGACCCCGAGAGCTTCGCCCAGGGTTACCAAACCGCCGTTCATAGCAACCGCTCTCGTGCGACTGGCGTGCGCTCGACAGCCGTCCCCTTCACAGCAGTGCCTTTCGCACCGCGGCCGCACGCTCGCGCAGGGCGTCGAGATCACCGCCGGTGCAGGCATCGCCGACGAGCGGTGCGCCCATGCCGAGCGCGGTGGCGCCCGCGTCCAGATACGCTCGGACATCGGAGAGGCCGATACCGCCGGTCGGGATCAGCGGGATCTCGGGCAGCGGGCCGCGAATCGCCCGCACGTAACCGGGACCGCCGACCGAGGCAGGGAAGACTTTCACCATGGTCGCACCGGCCAGCCACGCGCTGTGGATCTCGGTTGGTGTGAACGCGCCGCAGTACACCGGGACACCCAGGCGGCGGCCCTCCGCGATCACCTCGGGGCATACGGTCGGGGTGATCAGGTACGCGGCACCCGCATCGACCGCTCGTGCCGCGTCCAGGGCCGTCGAAACCGTGCCGGCGCCGACCGGGTGGGCGAATCCGGAGCACTCACGTATCGCGTCCAATGCACCCGGCGTGTTCAGCGTGAACTCCACTGCCGTGATACCCGCCTCGTGCAGAGTGGCGGTCACCTCGGCGAATCGGGTCGCGGTATCGGCGCGCAGGATCGCGATCACCGGCGGATCAAGGACATGATCAGTTGTCATGGTTGCTCACCAACTTCGCATCGGAGTAGGTATTGGTCGGGAGACCGGTCACACCCGGCCGGCAAGTGAACAGGCGGCCCGCGTCCTGTTCCTCATTCGCTGAACCTGTTGCGGCGGTGGTAATTACGAGGACATCCAGATCTCGCCCGACGAAGGCGCAGCTGGAGACCTGCGACGGTCCGATATCGATGACCGCGTGCGGCCGACCCGCCGGGTCGAAGGCGCGGACCTGCCCTGCGCCCCAGACCGCGACCCAGACAAAACCCTGTGTGTCCACGGTCAATCCGTCGGGCAGGCCGTCGGGGAATTCCGCGAAGGTCCGTCCACCGCTGAAGGTGCCGGTGGCCGAGTCGTAGTCAAAGGCATCGACCCGATGGGTGGGGCTGTCGGCGTAGTAGAGGGTGGATCCGTCCGGGCTCCAGCCGAGGCCGTTGGAGATCGTCACGTCCTGCCGCAGCGTGCTCAGTGCGCCGTCGGGATCGAGGCGATAAAGCGCTGCGGTGCCTGCGATTTCGTCTTCGGACATGGTGCCGGCGAGCAGCCGACCGGATGGGTCGGCCTTGGCATCGTTCAGGCGTCGCCGGATGCCGTCGTCGGGCAGCGACAGTGCCGCGACCTCGGTGATCGCGCCGTCATCGATCCGCAAGAAGGTATCGACGGCGGTCGCGATCACCCCGCCGGACGCACACGGCACTACCGCGCTGACCCGCTTGCCCACCTCGACCGTCGACCGGTATTCGAGTTCGACACCGTCGTGGCTCAGCGCCGCACGATGGATGTGCCCCGCCGGAATGTCCACCCACAGCACCTCATCGGTGCGGTCATCCCAGACCGGTCCCTCGCACAGCCTGCCCGGCGTGGGCGAGCACCGGTCAGCTCTCAGTTCGATCATCGTCAGCTCCTGGTCTGAGTTGGCCACGGCGACAACACCGCTGGCCCATCCGGAACGGGTCTAGGTCGGCAGCCCGACCGCACGCTCACCACTGCGCCGCTGCTGAATAACGACCGCGGCGACCAGCAGTGATCCCTGAGCGACGTTCTGCCAGAACGTATTCACGCCGACCACGTTCAACCCGTTGTCCAACGCACCGAGCAGCACAACCGCCAGCAAGGTGCCGCCGATGGTGCCCTTACCGCCCTTCAACGCACACCCGCCCAACGCCGCCGCGGTAATCGCCTTCAGCTCCAGCCCTTCACTACCCGAAACCGGCTGTCCGGACCCGGTTCGCGCGGTCAGGATGATCCCCGCGATCGCCGCCACCGCACCCGCGAGCACGAATACCGCGATCAGATACTTGTTGATGTTGATACCGGAAAGCCTTGCGGCCGTGTCATTTCCGCCGATGGCGTAGATATTGCGCCCGATATCGGTGTACTCGAGCAGTACGTGCATGCCCGTCGCGACCACCGCGAGGATGACCACCGGCACCGGCAGGCCGATGATCTTGCCGCGGGCGATGAAGATGAACACGTCATTGCCCAGCACGAAACCCTGTGCCTTGCCGCCGGATATCAATTGCGCGACACCCTTGAACGCCGCCAACGTGGCCAGCGTCGCGATCACCGGATTGACCCGACCGTAGACGATGATCAGCCCATTGATGGCCCCGAGCACCAGCCCGACCCCGATCGCGGCCAGAATGCCCAGCAGGGCATTGTCGGCGGTCGCGGTGAACGCCATCGCACTGATCACCGACGCGACACCGGCCTGCGAGCCGACCGAGATATCCAGCGCACCGCAGATGATCACCACGGTCTGCACCACGGCCAGCAGGCCGAAAACCGTGACCGCCTCACCGATTCCGGCCAGATTGGCCGGATCGAGATAGCCGTCGTTGAGCCATGCGAAGATCGCGACGATCACCGCGAGCGCGCCGATCAGACTGAGATTGCCGGTGCCGATCGCCTGCACCAGACGACGCGGCGTGAGCGAGGCAGCGCGGCGCGCCAACGCCGAGGGCGGCGCGGTAGCGGCAGCCTGCACGGGCAGTTCGAGTTGTTGCTCTGTCATGGGGTTCCTCGAGATGTAAGCGACAGGTCTGCGGCCATGGCCAGCGCGAGGATCGCCTCCTCGCTGGCCTCGCCGCGGTCGAGTTCGCCGGTGACCCGGCCGTGCTGCATGACGACGATCCGGTCGGCCAGGCCGAGCACTTCGGGCAGCTCCGAGGAGATCACCAGCACCGCGACGCCGGATTCGGCCAGCTCCTCGATGACGTGGTAGATCTCGACTTTGGCGCCGACATCGACGCCGCGCGTCGGTTCGTCCAGGATCAGCACCTTGGGTTTGCGGGCCAGCCAGCGCGCCAGCACCACCTTCTGCTGATTGCCGCCGGAGAGCTTGCGCACTTCCTGCTCGATGGAAGGTGTTCGGACCCTGAGGGATTCGACGTATTGTCGGGCCAGCCGCCGCTCCTCGCCGCGTCGGACGAACCGCAATCGCCGCAATCGGTCGAGCATCGCGAGCGTAATGTTGTCGCGCACACCACGATGCAGCAGCAGGGCTTGCGCTTTGCGCTCCTCCGGTGCGTATCCCAGCCCGGCCCGCACGGCATCGCGCGGCTGACGCAGCCGTAGCCGCTTTCCATCGATGCGCACCTCGCCGGAGCGGATCGGCAGATCACCGGCCAGCGCACCGGCGAGTTCGGAGCGGCCCGCGCCGACCAGCCCGGCCAGCGCGACCACCTCCCCCGCCCGCACCTGCAAGCTCACCTCCCGCACGTCGCCGGTGGTCACCGCGTCCGCGTCGAGCACAACGCGGCCCGGCACGTTCTGTTTGCGCGCGAACAACGTCGACAGATCCCGGCCGACCATCATCCGCACGATCTCGCGATCGGTGGTCTCGCCGGTCGCCCGCTCCCCGACCAACGCGCCGTCTCGCAGCACCGCGACTCGATCGGCCAGTCGGAAGATCTCCCGCATCCGGTGCGACACATAGATGACCGCGAGACCCTGCTCCCGCAACCGACCGATCAGCGCGAACAGCGATTCGGTCTCATGATCCGACAGCGATGAGGTCGGCTCGTCGAAGGCGATCACCTTCGCGTCGGTGGTCAGCGCCCGCATGATCTCCACCAATTGCCGTTGTGCGGCAGTCAGTTTCGAACCGGGCGTAGCCGGATCAAGGTCGCGGTTGAAGCCGAGTCGGGCGAGGTCGACGCGCATCCGCTCGCGCAGTGCCGCCCGGTCGAGCAGCCGACCCGCGCGCCGCGGCAGCGAACCGAGATAGACATTCTCGGCAACGGAAACATGGGGCACGATCTCCGGCTCCTGGCCGATCACCCGGATCCCGGCCGACCGCGCGTCGGCCGGGGTGGCCAACTCGAGCTGCACACCATCCAACTCGAGTCGGCCACTGTCCGGGCGGTGATCGCCGCCGAGGATGCGGATCAGGGTGGATTTACCCGCCCCGTTCTCACCCATCAGCGCGGTCACCGCACCAGCCGGGAAATCCAGGCTCACTTCGCGCAGGGCCGGCACCCCGGCGAAGCTTTTGCTGAGCCCGGAAGCCCGCAGCCCGGTCAGCTGCATGTGACGCCCGCCTGCTGCCAGTTGGTGGCATCCACCATCTTGGTCGGCGCGTACGCCTCGGGCGGCATCTGCTTGCCGTTCTTCAAGTAGTCGTACATCGTCTGAACCGACAGCGCCCCAACGTCTTTGCCGTTGATGAACAGCGCCGCCTTGAATCCGGTCGGCTTGCCGCCGCGCCATTCCTTGCAGGCCAGGTAGGCGCCGAGGCCGACGCCGAGCACATTGTCAGCGGCGTATCCGGCGTTCTGGGTCGCCGCGACGCCGCCGCTGACGTTCTCGTCGTTGCAGCCCATGACAATCCAGTTCTTCACCGACCGGTTGCCCGACACCGTTGCCGAGATCTTGTTCTGCGCGTCCGACGGCGTGTTGTCGGTGCCGACCTCGATCACCTTGACGTCCACGCCCGCGGCGTCCTTGAAGGCCTTCTGGTTGGCCTTGACCCGGTCGGTGCAGACCGTCACGTCCTGCTTCCAGGCGTCGATGATCGCGGTCTCCTCCGGTTTCCATCCGGCCTTCTTGAAGTCCTCGCCGGCGCGGGTGCCGACCTCGGTGCCCATCTGAGTACCGCTGAAGCCGACTCGGGGCACGAGGTTGTCCTTGGCACACGATGTCGGATCCGGTCCGTTCGTACAGACCTGATCATCGGAGGTCAGCAGCGCGACGCCGCCTGCCTTCGCGAGCTGGGCGACCTGCGGGCCGACCGAGGGATCCGGGACCACGACGATCACGCCGCTGGCCTTCTGATTGACCGCGTTCTGGACCTCGGTGACCGCCTTGTTCGCGTCGTTGCCGAGATTGACCACCTTCAGGTCGATGCCCAACTCCTTGGCCTTCGCCTTGGCGCCCTCGGCCTCACCGATGAAGTACTCCTGATCGCCCTGTTTCTGGGCGTACACCAGGCTGATCGAGCCGCTGGTGTGTTGCGGCCCGGTCGCCTTCGAGTTGTCGTCCTTGCCGGATGAGCAGGCCGACGCGGCTAATGCGAGCGATACCCCGCAGAAAACAGCTCTGGTCCAACGGCTTTGGTGGGTCCAGGACATGGGATTGCTCCTTGTGTGATCTGCCGCGCACTCGGCGTCTGGTGGTGACCTGGGTTACAGTATGACTTCTGCTAATGGTTGTAAATACTGTTAGCCGAAGTGCTCGGGTAACGTCTGCGAATATCAATCGGAAGGAGATGGCCCGACCGTGTACCAGCTGACCGCGCGCGATATTCGACGCCGGAATCGGTTCTACGTACTGCAGGCGGTCTACGCCGCCGAGGGCCATACCAGCCGTCAGGAGATCGCCCGCGCCACCGGGCTGTCATTCGCCACGGTGGGCAATATGATCGCCGAGCTGCTGGACGTCGGTGTGCTCGCCGAACTCGGCTACGACGCACCCGGCGTCGGCCGGCCACGCGCCCAGCTCGCGATCAATCCGGAGCGCGGGATGCTCGTCGGCGTCGACATCGCCGAAACCAGCATCCATTTCGACCTTTTCGACCTGGCCATGACGGTGCTGCGCTCGGTCGAGATCCCCGTCGACCCCCAGGCCACCCAGCCCGACGATGTCACCGAACTCATCGTCCGCGGCGTCCGTGAGCTGACCGGCGAGGATGCCGAGCGCGTGCTCGGCGTCGGTTTGAGCGTGCCGGGTCTGGTCGAACCCGAGGGCGGGGTCTCGGTGTTCTCACCGTATTGGCATTGGCACGACGTTTCCTTGAAGTCACTGCTCGCGCCGCGCATACCGCATCCGCTGTACCTGGACAATCCACTGAAAGCCAGTACGGCAGCACATCTTTGGTTCGGGGCGGGACGCGATGTGGACGATCTGATCGTCGTGACACTGCGCGCCGGTGTCGGCATCGGCGTCGTCATCGACGGCACGCTCTACCGCGGTGTGACCAACAGCGCGGGCGAATGGGGCCACACCAACCTCGTCCTCGACGGCCGCTTGTGCCGCTGCGGACGCCACGGCTGTGTCGAGGCCTACGTCAGCGCCCCCGGCATCGTGCAGACCCTGCGCGAATCGGACCCGGCCAGTTCCCTTTTCGGCGTCGACGACGCCGCCACCATCACCGCCATCGCCGCCGCGGCCGCACGCGAGGACGCCACCGCCGTCGAAGTCATCGAAAAGACCGGGCACTACCTCGGGGTCGCCGTCGCCAACCTGGTCAACCTCTTCAACCCCCGAACCATGGTCTTCGGCGACCTGGTCGCCAACGTCCTCGGCGAGCGTCTCCTGGAAGTAACCCGCCGCGTAGCCGCCCACCACGCGATGTCCGACCCCTACGCCGCGGTCACCTTGCAACTGTGCACTCTCCCCCACAACCCCTCCAGCCTCGGCGCGGCCACCTTCGCCTTGGAAGGCTTCCTGGCCGACCGCGAAACCTTCGGCTCGATCGCCGCCCGCCGCGCCATCCGCACTACCACCACATAGGTGGATGCACAGCCGCATCAGCACCTGATGCCGTAGTACGGGCGGCGGCAATGACATTCGCATACGACGGTGACCGCTCGGCGCATAGCGAAGACCCCGCCCGGGGTGAGGAACCGGGCGGGGTCAGTGTCCCCCAACGAACGCCGTTGGGATCTTCTCCGCTATCTACTTAGCCGGGGGCATGGGTGGCTGGTTGATGGTGGAGAAGTATTGGATGGCCGCGCCGATGGCGACCGGGGCGGTGATGAAGATCTGACCGGCCAGGGTGCCGAGGGCGCCGATCGCGACGATGCCACCGAGGCAGCCGATGGCGGCGGCCGGGATGAACGCACCGAACAGGCCGATGATGGCGGCCGAGGCGACCGTCGCACCGGCGATGCCGCCGAGCACACAGCCGATGGCGCCGCCGCTGAGGCCGCCGACCAGGGTGCCGATGGTGGCGCCCATGGTGATGGTGCTGGTCATGCGGGACCAGGCGGCCTGCTCACGGTCGTACTCGTTCTTCCACGGCGCCTTGTCCTCGAAGGGCAGCGCGACCGGCTTGTAGGTCGCGTGCGCCATGTCGAACTGCGGCGTCAGGGTGGCCGAGCGGTCCGCGATATCGGCGGCGATCGGGAACTCGAAGTCGTCGACGCGGAACTTCAGCGGCATACCGGTGAGCACAGTGCCGTTGCTCGCCTTGACCTTGAAGACGCCGTCCTCGACGACCATGGCGCCCGCGTCGGTCTTGATGATGGTCTGGGTATCGGTGGCGGAGGCGGTGAATCCCACCGCTTCGTCACCGTCGGGCTGCGCACCGGCCGTACCGGCGGCGATCCCGACTGCGGCGACCAATCCGGCGGCCGCCGCAACGATTTTCCTCATCGTTATTACTTTCCTCTCGGGTTTTCGGGGAGGTCGGCGCGCGAGCGCGCCGCATGCCGGCCGCGGATCGCGCCGACAGGTTCAGAGGTCACAGCTCCGCCTCGCTGGCGCTCGGCTCCACTGCGACCGTTGGTGCTGTGTTGATGGTTCCCTCGCTGCGCTCGATCACAGGTCGAGGACGAGCACCTCCGACCTGGCCCGGGAGACGCACAGCATCATGGAGTTGCCGCGCGCCTGCTCTTCGGCAGTGAGCACTGAATCGCGGTGGTCGATATCGCCTGCGAGCACGGCGGTTTCGCAGCTGCCGCAGGTGCCCTCGCGACAGGAGGTGATGATCCCGATCCCGGCGGCATCGAGGACATCGACGATGGACTGGTTCGTGCCGATAGGGAAGGTTGCGCCACTGCTGGCCAATCGGACCTCGAAGGAGCCGCGCGGTCCGGATGTCACCGGCCGCGGCACGAACCGTTCGAGGTGCACATCCGAATTGCGGCGCGCGCCTTCGGTCTCCACGGCCGCCAGCAGCGGTTCGGGGCCGCAGCAGTAGATCGCGGAATCGGGGTGCTCGGCGAGGATGTCGGCGATCGGCAGCAGCCCGTAGTCGTCCTGCGGTAACAGTCGCGCCCGCGGATAACGGCGCGCGATCTCATCGGCGAAGGCCATATGCCCCCGAGTCCGGCCACCGTAGTACAAGTCCCACCGTGCGCCCGAAGCCTGCGCGGCTGCGACCATCGGCAGGATCGGGGTGATCCCGATACCCCCCGCGACGAAGACGTAGCTGTCGCACGGGACCAGCTCGAAATTGTTGCGGGGCAAAGAAATACGCAGCTCCGTATCCGAAAACGCCGTCGAGTGCAGATACTCCGACCCGCCACGTCCGGCAGGCTCGCGCAGCACCGCGATCCGCCAGCACCGCCGATCCGCCGGATCACCGCAGAGCGAGTACTGACGCACACCCGCCGCGCCGACCGCGACGTCGATATGCGCGCCCGGCGTCCACGACGGCAGTTCCCGACCCGCAAACGCGCACAGCTCGAGTGAGAACACACCCTCGGCCTCGTCACGGCGGGCCGATACCTGTACCGGAAACTCCGTCATCTGGTCCCCTCGGCTATCTCGTCTTCGCGACTACCGTCGCCGAGATACCGCCGATTCGCACCGGACGAATGGGCAGTCGATTCGCACAATCGACGTTGACTATCGAGCCGACTCAGACGCCCCCGTCGCCCTGAGACTGACGCCATGACCACTGTGGCGCAGTTGGTGGACAAGACCACCCAGTTCATTCGTGACCAGGTAATTCCGGTGGAACGCGAGATCGTCGTCGACGGACGCGTGATGGATGACGCTCTACGGCTCGAGCTGCAGAAGAAGGCCAAGGAAGCGGGTGTGTTCGGCCCGCTCTCGGACCCGCGATACGGCGGGCTCGGTCTCGATACCCGGGACCAGGCGCGGGTGCTCGAAGCCGCGGGCGCCAGCCTGCTCGGCCCGCTCGCCGTGAACGCGTGGGCCCCCGACGACGGGAACATCCACCTGCTCGCCCACGTGGCCAACCCGGAACAGCAGGAACGTTATCTCGCGCCGCTGGCCGCCGGTGAGGTCCGCTCGGCCATCGCGATGACCGAACCCGCACCGGGCGCGGGTTCGGATCCCGGCATGCTGCAGACGGTCGCCGAGGAGACCGATGACGGCTGGATCATCAACGGCGCCAAGCATTTCACCACCGGCGCGCAGGGCGCGGCGTTCACCATCTGCGTCGCACAGACCAGTGACGGGCCGACCATGTTCCTGGTCGATCAGGACAATCCGGGGCTGAAGGTGGGCCGCCGGATGCCGACCCTCGATCACACCAGCGCACCCGGCGGGCATTGCGAGGTCGCCTTCGTCGACTGTGCCGTACCGGATTCGGCCGTACTCGGCGCGGTCGGCCAGGGGCTGGTGCTCGCCCAGGTCCGGCTCGCGCCCTCGCGGCTGGTGTTCTGCATGAACTGGCTCGGCCTCGCGGTGCGCGCGCACCACCTCGCCATCGAACACATCAGCACCCGGCAGTCTTTCGGCGTCCCGATCGCCGATCACGGTCTGGCGCAGGGATTGGTCGCCGATAACGAGATCGATATCGCCGCCGCCCGTGGCGTGATCCGCACCGCGGCCGAAACCATCGACGAGCAGGGGCCGACCTCCTCGCAGGCCCGCCATGACGCGTCGATCGCGAAAACGTTCGTCTCCGAGGCGGTTTGGCGGGTGCTCGACCGCGCGGTCCAGCTGCACGGCGGACTCGGTGTCTGCGAGGACTACCTGGTCGCCCGATTCCTGGTGGAGGCCAGAGCCTTCCGCATCTACGAGGGTCCATCCGAGGTGCTGCGCTGGTCCATCGCCCGCCGTGCACTGCGCAATCGCTGAAGGGACAACAGATGAATACAGTATCGCGAAGCGATTCCATGAGGGGCGGCGGCCGGGCGACGGGTGGGCCCACGCGTGAAATAGCTGGATTCGCTGCCGCCTATCCCGAACTCGACTGCGATGCGGTCGATTACGAGTACCTGCGGGCCGTCTCACAGGAGATGGTGCCGTTCGGCCGCCACGTCGGAACCCGCATCACCGAGATCGGACCGGAGCGAGCGGTGGTCGAGATTCCGGCCGTCGACACTGTGCGCAACCATATGGGCACCGTCCATGCCGGTGCGCTGTTCACCGCCGCCGATATCGGTGGCGCGGCGGCGTTCGTCGGCGCGGCCGCCACTCGCCTGCGCACGGTCGAACGGCTGGTGCTGCGCGCGGGCACCGCCTCCTATCGCAAGCCCGCCATCGGCCGCATCCGCGCGATCGCCACCGTGGACCAGCGCGAACTGGCCGAGGTGCTGGCCGCCACCACGTCGAACCGGTTCGAATTGTCCGGTAAGGCAGCGCTACTGGATGACGGCGATGTGGTCGTCGCCAAGTTCACCTTCGACTATGTCTGCGACGTCGCGATCACGGAGGCGGATCAGTGACGAGTACCGCGCCCCAGAAGGGTTCCGCGTTCACCGGTTTGGAGTCGACCACGGTCTCGACCGCCGATGGCGTCGAATTCACCGTCCGCTTCCTGCCCGGCAAGAAGCCCGACACGCCGGTGGTGCTGATCCTGCCCGCCATGGCGATGAAGGCGAAGAACTATCTGTCGCTCGCCAAAGAGCTTAATGCCCAGGGTCTTTCGGTCGCGACCTGTGACCTGCGGGCCCATGGTGAGGCAAAGCCCGAGTTCGGATTGCACAGCGACTTCGGCTACCGCGAGATGCTGGAGATCGACCTGCCCGCCGTGGTTTCCGCAGTGCGCGAGCGTTTTCCAGAAGCGCCGATCCACCTGTTCGGACACAGCCTCGGTGGCCAGTTGGCGCTGCTGTTCGCCGCCGCCGAACCCGATCGGATCGCGGGAGTGACCGTCATCGGCACCGGCACTGTGTTCTGGTGGGCGTTCGGGCCGCGCCGCTGGTTCGAGGCGCTGAGCCAGATCCAATGGATCGGGTTGGTATCGCGCTGGAAGGGCCACTGGCCCGGCGGTGTACTAATCCCCGCACCCATGCCGGGCCGCGTTATGCGGGACTGGTCGATGCACTCACTGACCAGCTACTACCGCCCGAAAGGCACTGAGCGGCAGTACAACACGCTGCTGAAGCGGATGACCGTACCGGTGCTGGTCATCTCACTGTCCGACGATGTCCTGGGTCCCAAGTCCAATGTCGACTTCCTGGTCTCCCGGATGCCGAACGCACGGGTCACCCAGTGGCATATCGACGAATCCGCGCCCGTCGCGCACCGCGACCACTTTCAGTGGGTCAAGGACGCACCGGCGATCGCGGCCCGGGTGGCGACCTGGGTCGTCGCCGGCGAGCTGCCGGTCTGAGGAGATCTGGTGGCGAGACTGCGAATCGAGCAGGTGTCCAAACACTTCGGTGCGACGTATGCGGTACGGGAGGTCAGCCTGGACATCGCCGATGGCGAGTTCATGGTGTTGCTCGGACCGAGCGGCTGCGGCAAATCCACGCTACTGCGGATGATCGCCGGGCTGGAGGACCCGACCGGTGGCCGAATCCTGTTGGACGACACCGACATTACCCACCTGGCCCCGCAACAGCGGGATCTGGCCATGGTGTTCCAGAGTTACGCGCTGTATCCGCATCTGACGGTCGCGAAGAATATCGGCTTTCCGCTGCGCGCCCGCCGCACACCACGGGCCAAGATCGCCGAGCGGGTCGCGGAGGTGGCGGCGGCGCTCGGATTGGATGAGCTGTTACGCCGCAAGCCCGCCGCGCTGTCCGGCGGTCAACGACAGCGAGTTGCCTTGGCCCGCGCGATGGTTCGCGATCCCGGCGCGTTCCTGATGGACGAACCGTTGTCGAACCTGGACGCGAAACTGCGCAGCGCCACCCGCGCCGAACTGATCTCGCTGCACCGCGGGTTGGGGGCGACGTTCCTGTACGTCACCCACGACCAGGTGGAGGCGATGACCATGGCGGACCGGATCGCACTGCTCAACGACGGTCAGGTGGAGCAGGTCGGTACCCCGACCGAGCTCTACGACCACCCCCGCTCGACCTTCGTCGCCGGATTCCTCGGCGCCCCACCGATGAACCTGTTCCCCGCGGTCGTCACCCAGCGCGACGACCGGCTGTTCCTGGTGGCCGAGGGTATCGATATCGAATTGGCCATCACGGCAACGGATTTCGGCGATCCCATCGATGTCGTCGCCGGAATCCGCCCCGAGCAACTGCGTCTCGATCCGATCGAAGCCGCCATTCGCGGACAGGTGACGATGGTCGAGAACCTGGGCAGTGAGGAACTGATCCACTTCACCATGGGCGAGCACACCCTGTGCGCCCGCGCGCCGCGACCGGCCGGAGTGAGCGCCGAGGACGCCATCGGACTGCGCGTCGATCCCGCCCACCTGCATCTGTTCCACCCCGAATCCGGATTGCGCCTGACTTGGCGAGAGCCGCACCGGGATTCGACCCACGACAGCGCAATTGTGGCCGTCGCCTGATTCGTCACACCCACCCTTTATCGATGAGGAGAACCACCGTGAAACGCACCGTGCCCGTGCTGGGCCTGGTGTTCGCAACCACCGTAGCGCTCAGCGCTTGCGGCGGACTCGGGAGCACCACCACCGACTCGAACGTCGATACTGCCCAGATCCCGGAACTGAAGCCGGATCAGCAGGTGTCGATCGTGTTCGAGTCCTATAACTACGGACTCGCCGGGGCGTGGACCGACACCTTCAACTCGCTGATCTCCGATTTCGGCAAGAAGTTCCCGAATATCAAGGTCACCGCGCAGAAACCGCAGGGCAACAGCCCGAATCCGGCCACCGACACCATCTCCAGCATCCAGAACCAGATGGTCGCGGGCACCCCACCGGATGTGGCGCAGCTCGGCTTCAGCGATCTCGACTACACCATCCACCAGCTCGGCGCGAAGCCGCTGGATACGCTGGTCTCCAAGCAGGAGGTCCAGCACAACTTCGACGGGGCCAAGTACCCGTACGCACCGAAGGCGCGGACCCTGGCGGATTGGGACGGCCACACCTACGGCGTCCCGTTCGTCTTCTCCACGCCCGTGCTGTACGTCAACGCCTCGTTGTTCACCGAAGCCGGACTCGATCCGGCCAAGCCGCCCGCCACCTGGCAGCAGGTCTCCGACGCATCCGCCGCGATCACCGGAAAGACCGGTAAGGGCGGCGTATACATCGACTGCCTGACCAAGACCGCCAAGGACTGGTGCTTCCAGTCGCTGGTCCGCTCCAACGGCGGCCGGGTCATCTCCGAGGATCGCAAGACGCTGACCTTCGCCGACGCGGCCGCGGTCGAGGTCACGCAGATGAGCAAGCAACTGGTCGACTCGGGCAGTATGCCGAAGCTGAACCAGAAGCAGGGTTATGAGGCCTTCGCGCGCGGTGAGATCGGCATGATCCTGGAGACCAGTGCGATCCAGGGCACCTTCGTCACCGGCGCCAAGGACAAGTGGGACCTGCGGGCCGCGCCGATGCCGAGTTTCGCAGGCAAGCCCACCGTGCCGACGAATTCCGGCGCGTCGCTGCATATTCTGTCCAACGACCCGGCCAAGCAGCGGGCGTCGTGGGAGCTCATCAAATTCCTCACCAGCGAGGATGCCTACACCAAGATCTCGCAGGGCATCGGCTATCTGCCGCTGCGTACCGGTTTGATGGACGACCCGAACGGGCTGAAGACCTGGTCGGCGCAGAATCCTTTGCTGGCACCGAATGTCGCGCAGCTGGCGAATATGGAGCCGTGGATCTCCATGCCGGGCACCAACTATCTGCAGATCCGCGACGGCATGATGGACGCGGTCGAGTCCATCGTGTTCCAGGGCAAGGATCCCCAGTCCACCTTGACCACCGCCCGTGAGCAGGGCGCCAAACTCCTGCCCGCGTCATGAGTGAGGTAACTGTCGTTCAGCTGACCGATACCCATATCCGGCCCGCCGGTGAACGGGTACACGGCATGATCGACACCTATGCGAATCTCACCCAGGTGCTGCAGCAGCTACGGGCGTCGGGGCAACGCATCGACGCGCTGGTGCTGTCGGGAGATCTGAGCGATAACGGGTCACCGGAGGCGTATCGGCGGCTGCGCGACGCGGTCGAGCCGGTGGCCGCCGAACTCGGCGCGCGCACGGTGTACGCGATGGGCAATCACGACGAGCGCGAGGCCTTCGGGATCGAGTTGCTCGGCCTGGACTCGGTCGACCCGGATACCACCCACGACCAGGTGGTCGAGGTCGCCGGGTTGCGCATCATCACGTTGGACAGCAGCACACCGGGCCGGCACGACGGGCGGCTCGAACCCGAACAGCTGGACTGGCTGGCCGATCAGCTGCGCGAACCCGCGCCGCACGGCACGCTGCTCGTGCTGCACCATCCGCCGATCCCCTCGCCGATCGCGACGACCGAATATCTGCGGCTCGAGCAGCCGGAGCTGTTGGGTCAGGTGCTGGCGGAATCGGATGTGCGACTGATCATCTGCGGACACAACCACCTGACGGGCGCCGCTGCGCTGAACGGGATCCCGGTATGGATCGGGCCCGCGCTGGCGTATCGGATCGACACGATCGCACCCGCGGGTCGTCACCGCGGGCTCGCCGGATTCGGTTACAGCCGAATCGATCTGCTCGGCTCGACGTTGGTTGCCACCGCGATCGAGGCGACGCCCGCCGAAACCGTCTACGACAGAGCCGAAGAGGACGTGCTCGAACAGCTGGCCGCACTCGCCGCCGAGGCCCGGTAGGGCATGTTCGTCGTCGAAGTACCCACTGCGGCAGCGGATATCGCTCCAGTGCCACAGACCCGCCGCCTCGCCCGGTTCCGCCGGGCGGGGCGGTTCGTGGTGCCCTACCTCTATCTGGCCCCTGCCCTGTTCCTGTTGGTGGTGTGGATCTATCGGCCGCTGGTCCAGGCGTTCGAACTGTCCACCTACTCGTGGAATCTGCTGCCGACCTCGCCGATGAAGCCGGTCGGCACCGGTAATTACGAACGGCTGGTCGACCTTCCGGCCTTCTGGGATTCGGTCGGGCGAACCGGGGTGCTGATCGTGGGCATGCTGCCGTTCACTGTCGTGCTGCCCTTGCTCATCGCGTTGGCCAGCCGACGGGTGCACGGGCGGGCACGGACGATCTATCAGGCATTGATTTTCGTGCCGTTCCTCGTGGCTCCCGTTGCGGCGGCGGCGGTTTGGCGTTGGCTTTTGCATCCCGGCAGCGGCTTCGTCGACCAGATCCTCGGCTCGAACCGGAACTGGGTCTACGACGCGGGCACCGCACACGCCGTCATCATCGGGATCACCGGCTGGCAGCTGCTCGGCTTCGCGGTGCTGGTGGTGTGGGCCGGATTGGCCGGTATCAGTGTCGATTACGACGAGGCGGCCCAGGTGGACGGCGCGAGCCCGGGCCAGATCCGGCGGTGGATCACCCTGCCGCTGCTGTCCCCCACCCTGCTGTTCCTGGTGCTGACCACCGTCCTGCTCAGCCCCACACTGACCTTCCCGCTCATCGATTCGATGACCCAGGGCGGGCCGGCCCAGGCCACCACCAATATCTATTACTTGTTGTGGGACTACGCCTTCCACAGCTTCGACGCTGGGCTGAGCGCCGCGGCCGGAGTGCTGCTGTTCGCCGGATTCGGTGTGCTCGCGGGGATCCTGGTGTGGATCTCGGAAAAGGTTGCCTTCCATGATGATTGACCGTCTGCGGACCGCGGGCAGCCATCTGCTGCTCGCAGTCACCGCCGTGGTGTGCATATTCCCGATCTATTGGCTGTTCGCCACTTCACTGCGCCGGCCCGAGGACGTCACCTCGCTGTCGCCGTTCCCGTGGCCGATCTCGTTCGCCAACTACACCGATGCCGCCGAGAAAGTCGACGTGGTCGGGTTGATCGGCAATACCTTCTTCGTGGCGGCATTGTCCGCGGCCGGGCAGCTGCTGGTCGCGCTGCTGGCCTCCTACGCCTTCGCGATGTACACGTTTCCGTTCCAGCGGATCCTGTACCTCGCGTTCGTCGGCACCTGGCTGGTCCCGTTCCAGGTGACGATGCTGCCGAACTACGTGCTGCTCACCAAGCTCGGCCTGATCAACTCCCTGATCGGGGTGGTACTACCGACGCTGTGCTCGGCGCTCGCGGTACTGCTACTACGCCAGCACATGGCCAGTTTCCCCAAGGAGCTCGTCGCCGCCGCCAAGATCGACGGACGCTCCTCCTGGTCCATCCTGTGGACCGTCGTCGTCCCCAATCTCCGCCCCGCCCTCGCCGCCCTCGGCATCCTGCTGTTCATCAACGCCTGGAACGAATACTTCTGGCCCGCAGTCGTTCTGCGCCAGTCCAATAGCGTGCTGCAGCTAGGCCTGCGCAGTTTCATGGGCACCGAAGGGGATCAGTGGGGGCCGATGATGGCGCTGGCGAGCCTCGCCTGCTTGCCGGTTTTGGTGATGTATCTGCTGCTGCAACGGCATATCGTGAACGCGTTCGTGCGGTCTGGATTGAAGTAGCGGGGCACGGTGCCGCTGATACCGCTCGAATCCCCAAGCCCGTCAATGGGTTTCCACAGATCTGGATTGAAGGTCATGGCCAGAGACGGTACTGGTCCGCGCAGCAGCTAACGGGTAGTACGGCTTTAGTCGTTTCGTGTTCGTTGGGTGAGAGGCCTCTGCCTCGGATGAGGTGGGTACGACAACCAGACATCAGCGGCCCACACACTTGGGTTCATGGCATCACTGCCGAGCGGATCGGTTGTCGGGTGGGTCGGATTTGTCCAGGTCGGCGTCCGAGTCGGAGACCCAACCGTCCTCATCAACCCACATCATCGAGCCGTCCGCGCCCTCGAATATCGGTCGACTATCGACGGGGGCGCGGTCGAGTTTCTGGCGAGTGTCCTCATGGAAGACCGCGAGCAGTGCCCGCACCGATGCAGCGCTATCCCTTCGTGCGGAAGGTAATTCAGCCATCCGCTACCCGCCTATTCCTGGCGAAGGGAGATCCGCCGTATTGAGTAGGGCGGCCCAGTAGTCCTCGCGGACCGCATCCCACAAGTCGCCATGCTCGGAAAGCAGCTCGCGGGCGTCGACCAGATCCGGGTATGTGTCGAACATGATCGTGCCGGGCTGGGCGTCGAGCAGTTTCGTGCGTGATGGCAGGCGGTAGGCGGTGAATGCCTCGGTGGTGAGCTGCACGCGCAGTACCCGGGGGGCGCGGTTGACGAGCTGCCACACGGCGATTTTTCCCAGTATTACGGTGGTGTGCAACGGATTTCGGTTCACCGCGTCCCCTCGGAATGTTCTGTGTCTGTCCACTGGTGGGCGTGCAGGGCCTCGAGGTAATGCTCCATCAGTACGGTCGGCACATCGCAGTAGAGCGAGCGTTGTGGCCCGACGAATGCGGATCGTTTCGGCAGTTCGCCGTTGCTCATCGGAGGACCCTCGCATCGGGCACGATCTGTCCGGAATCAGCCAGCGTCCAGAATGCGGCGTATTTCGCCGAGCAGATGTCGGTGCCGCATTCGCGGTGCCGCCGGATCTCGGCGTTGGATGGCTGCGACGGTGCTCGATGGGACGGTTCGAGCTGCCACGAATCGGTTCTCAGGCCGCCCTCGGCGGTGACGCGGTCGAGGATATCGGCGCTCGACACCGCGCCGTCCGGTATGGCGTCGTCGCGGTCGATCAGATAGGGCAGCCCGAATCGGATGCCGCACCAGAGGGCGAGTATCGCGGCGGCCGTGACGATCAGGGCGATGGTTCCTACGGGCATGGGTGGCATCCCTCAGGGCGTGTTGGGGTGTTGGCGGGCACCCAGCGCCGGGGATGAGGGGCTCATCGACCCGGCGCCGGGGCTATATCGAGCGTCGCCGACCAGCTAGTTCGTTCCCAGCCCTGAAACCGCACGCAAGTAATACGCTTGCGACACGGTGCATTGCGGGCACGAACAGGGGCGGCCATGATCTTCAGTAAGTGGACACGGGTCGAGGTCTTGGCTCTGCGTATAGACGCGCTGCGCCTGACGCAAGAGCAGTTCGCGGAGGATCTGGGCTTCAGGCAGCCCACCATTCGGAAGTGGGAAAGGGCCACGCCGGAACGGCCCGTTCGAGGCGCATCCGCGCAAGCGCTGGACACCGCCCTGGCGCGGCTCGACCAAGTGCAGCTGGCGCGATTCGAGGTCGCTGTCACCGGCGCACGGCTGATTGATGGCGTTGGTGGAGTGTCCCTGTCGGAGTTCGATCGGCTGGACACGGGTACGCCTGAATTCACACACCACGCCGCTGAACACGGAGCAGAAGAGGACAACGACATGAAACGGCGACAACTGTTCGTTGCTGGAACCGCAGCCGGGCTCACCGTCCTCGCTCACCCGCGTTTACCTGCCCACATCGGAATGTCCGACGCCCAACGTCTAGCGAAGCGAGTGGACAGTTTCGTCACCACAGAACAGAAGGTCGGCGGTGGCGCGCTTGCCCAGCTGGCGCGGACCGACCTCGAGGACGCGAAGGCCGTGTTGGCGACCTGCGACATCGACAGTGCTGCCGCGCCACTGTTTATCTCCGCTGCGGGGAACATGGCTGTTACTGCTGGATGGCTACACTACGACAACGACGACCAAGTAGCGGCCCGAGACTGCTATCGCGACGCAATGGCATTGGCCAACGAAACCGACGACGACGAGTTGGCCGCGCACACTTGTCTGAACGTCGCCCTCCAGACCGTTACCCAAGCCCGCCGCGGCGAGGCACACCCGACCTCCGCATTGCGGTCTACCTTGAGGGCCGCAGACCTGACGCGGCGGCAGCCGTCGGGCCGAATTCATGCGCTGATCGCAGCGAGGCAAGCTACTGCCTACGCATGTCTCGGCGACCGATCAGCCTTCACCAGAGCTGTTGCCACGGCATGGCGGGAGATGGACCTGGCCTACGATCACGAGCCGTTCGATAAATGCGCCGATTGGCTGAAATTCATGTGCCACAACGAAGTCCGATATCACGAGGCATGCGGATATAAATACCTCGGTGAGGCGTCAAGAGCGGCGGAGCTGTTCGAGCAGGTGGCCGCCGAACGCGCCGGGCAGCGCAACTCCGCCAACTACCGCGCTTGGCTCGCATCCTCGCTGGCGGAGGTCGGCAACATCGACGACGCCATCGCTGTGGCTGCGGATGTTCTCGAGAACCTGGGTGGAGGAGTGTCGTCCGGCCGGACGCTGCGGGTTCTGGAACCTGTACGCGCAGCCGCAATCAAACCCCGCCACAACGACTTCCAGCAACGATACGATCGGTTCACAACCCACAACTAGGCGAGGATCATATGGCGGAAACTGTTGTCTTGCAGTCACTTTCCGGTAATCTAGCGCGTACCGTCCGCGACACGATCGCCGACGTGCAGGCACGCAGCTATGTTGACGCCATCGCCACCGGAAACCCATTCGAATCCACTGAAGCGTTCATGGAGCGATTCGAGGTCTACTCGGCTGTACCAGGGTTCTCGATGGTGCTCGCAACCATCGACGGGGAACCTGTCGGCCAAGCGTTCGGCTGGCCGCTGGGTATCGACACCACATGGTGGACCGGGCTCGTACTGGACCCCGGACAGCCATCCACGGAGGACTTCACCGTCGAGGACGGAACCAAGACGTACGCGCTCAGTGAGCTCATGGTCGATAAGAAGCACACCGGCCACGGCATCGCTGGCGTTCTATACCGCGGACTGCTCGCCGACCGAACGGAACAACGGGTGACGTGGTTGGTCAACCCGGCCAACCAGAACGCCTACGCGATCTACAGACACTGGGGCGCACGCCGCGTCGGCACCCTCCAGCCTGCCTGGCAGGGGGCGCCGCAATTCCACGTTCTGATTGCCGATCCACACCCGTAGCGCGTTTGGTCAATAGCGGTCTTCAGCGTCGGACGTGTCGGTGAGACTGGCTGGTTCGACAACTACACCGAAAGCTTCGACGCGATCTGGGCTGATGCGCAGCCCTGGGCACCCTAGCGAATGGCCGACCATGGGCAGAATCGAGTACTACCACGACCCGAAGGCACCCGAGCCCAATTCCCTTGTCGTGGCGTGCAATCTGCTGGTCACTGACGAGTCCGGAGCAATCCTGATGCAACGTCGCCGCGACACCGGGCAATGGGCGCTGCCCGGTGGTGCCATGGATTTCGGCGAAACGGCGGCCGCAGGAGGGCAAAGGTGTGGTTGCAACCAATCGCACCAGCCGCTCATCGGCCTGGTGCTCATCGCGCAGGAACGGGCACCGTCCAATGGATGAAAGCCACTTACCACGAGCCGAGGCGTGTGGTCGAGAAAGAAGATCGCGACCTACGAAGCGGCGCGGATTTGGGTGGTGAGGGTGCCGATTAGGGCCGTGTCGTGGTTTGCGGCGCGGAAGCGGGGGTGGTCGAGGATGTCGTGGAGGAAGTCGGTGGTGGTGGCGATGCCGGTGCCGCGGATGCAGGTTGCGGAGAGGGCGCGGCGCATGCGGGCAATGGCGGTGTTGCGATCGGGGGCCCAGACGATGACCTTGGCGAGTAGCGAATCGTAGTGCGGGGGTATGGAGTAGCCGGGGGCTACGTGGGTGTCGACACGGACGAAGGGGCCAGCGGGGAGTACGCATTCGGTGAGAGTGCCGGGGGCGGGGGCGAATTCGCGGTTCGGATCTTCGGCATTGATGCGGCATTCGATGGCGACGCCGCGGGGTGTGGCGGCTTCGGGGGAAATGGACAGGGGTTGGCCCGATGCGATGCGGAGTTGTTCGGCGACCAGGTCGATGCCGGTGACCATTTCGGTGACCGGATGTTCTACCTGGAGGCGGCAATTGACTTCCATGAAGTAGAAGCGGCCTTCGGGGTCGAGGAGGAATTCGAAGGTGCCCGCGCCGACGTAACCCACGGCTTCGGCACCGCGGACCGCCGCCGCGCCGATGCGGGCGACGAGTTCATCGGGCAGGCCGGGGGCCGGCGACTCCTCGACGAGCTTCTGGTGGCGGCGTTGCAGGGAGCAATCCCGCGCGCCGAGATGGATTACCGTGCCGTGGACGTCGGCGAGGATCTGCACCTCGATGTGGCGGGCCGAGTCGAGGTAGCGCTCGACGTAGAGGCGACCGTCACCGAAGACGGCGGTGGCGTTGGCGCGGGTCTCCTGCCAGTCGGCGGCGAAATCGGCCGGATCGCGCACGACCCGCATACCGCGACCGCCGCCGCCCGCAACGGCTTTGATGATCACCGGGTAGCCGATGCCGTCGGCCAGGGTCTGCGCCTCCTCGGCGGTGTCGAGTGTGTCACGGCTGCCCGGTAGCAAGGGCAGACCGGCCGCCGACATCAAGGCGCGCGCGGTGGATTTATCGCCGAGCTCGGCGAGCACCGCGGCGGGTGTGCCGACGAAGACGAAGCCCTCGGCCTCGCACACCTCCGCGAAATCCGGGTCTTCGGACAGGAATCCGTATCCGGGATGGATCGCGTCCGCGCCGGTCGCCCGGGCGGCCTCGATGATCGCCGGAATGTAGGAGTAGCTGCGCTTGGCGGGGCCCGGGCCGATCCGCACCGCGTGGTCGGCCAACCGGACCCACGCGGAATCGGCGTCGGGTTCGGAATACACCGCGACCGTAGCGATGCCGAGTTCAGCGCAGGTGCGGATAACCCGCACGGCGATCTCACCGCGGTTGGCGATCAGTACCTTGCGAATCTCGCTCATGTCTGCACCCCGCTAGCGTTCGGCTCCAGCACGAGCGAGTACGCGGCTGTGTCCATCGTTCCCTCGCCACGCTCGCTCATCCCCGCACCCCGCCACCCCTCCGCTCCGGCACGAGCGAATACCAACGCTTCCTCGCCACGCTCGCTCATGCCCGCACCCCGCTGACGCTCGGCGCCGGCATGCGCGAGACGCGCTGGCACATGATTCGCGCCCACCCGTCGCCCGGCCAGCGCCCCGCGCCCCTGTACTCACTGGGTTCGCTCATCGCACGACCTCGAGCACTATCAGTGCCGTGCCGTGCTCAACCGCTTCGCCGTTCTCGACCAGGAGTGCGGCCACCCGGCCCTCGCGGGTGGCGGTGACCGGGATCATCAGTTTCATGGCCTCGACGATGCCGACCTGCTGGCCCGCCCGCACCGGGTCACCCTCGGCGACGAACGGGGCAGCGCCGGGTTCCGGCGACCGGTAGAACACCCCGACTGTTTCGGCGGCGATCGTGAATGTATTTGTATCCGTGGGTGTTTCGGCGGGCGCTTCCTCGATAACAGCGGTCGGCGCCGCGCTGGACCCGACCACACCGGATTCGCCGTCCCAGCTGATCCGCAGCAGCAGTGGACCATTGGCCACCGTCACCGAGGTCGGCGCGGTCTCCGCGCGCACGCTCAACGCATGCCGCGACAGTACGGTCAGCGCGCGATCGGCATCGGCCGGATTCATCGCCCGGCCCGGCTGGGTGGTGACGGACTCGGGCCCACCCGCCTCCTGGCCGCCACCCCTCGTCGAGTCGCTGTGATTCATCTACTTCTCCTGGTGGTTCGTCGTGGGCAGGCCGAAGGCGCGAAAACGGTAGTGGCGCCTATCGAGTAGATCCGTGACCGGCAGCGGCCCGAGTTCGGCGAGGCTGTGCCGCAAGGCGCGACGCAGCTGCGCGGCCGCCGCGGCCGGATCGCGATGCGCGCCGCCGTGCGGCTCCGGCACCACCGCATCCGCGACGCCGAGTTCGAGCAGGGCCGTCGAATCGACCCGCAGTGCGGCAGCGGCCCGCGGCGCGGCCGAGGCGTCCTTCCACAGGATCGATGCACAGCCCTCGGGGCTGATCACCGAATACACCGCGTTCTCGAAGACGAGCACCCGGTCGGCCAGCGCGAGCGCAAGCGCGCCACCGCTACCACCCTCGCCGGTGATCACCGAGACGATCGGAACGGGCAGTCCGGCAAGCAGTTTCAGCGATTCGGCGATCGCGACGGCTTGACCCTGTTCCTCGGCGGTGATGCCAGGATAGGCACCCGCGGTGTCCACCAGCGTGATCACGGGCAGTCCCAGTTTCGCGGCCAGCCGCAATGCGCGAGCGGACTTGCGGTAACCGGACGGAGTCGGCATCCCGTAGTTTCGTCGGGCGAGTTCGCCCGCGGTATGGCCCTTCTGGGTGCCGATTACCAGCACCGGCGCACCGGCGAGGCGGGCCAGCGCGGTGATCATGGCCGGGCAGTCGGCGCTGAGCCGATCGCCGTGCAATTCGATGAACTCGTCGAAGGCCGACGAAAGGTAGTCCAGCGTGGTCGGACGTCCCAATTCCCGTGCCGCACGGACACTCTGCCAGGCATCCCGGGTTGGCAACGTCGCCGGATCCCGCCGCACCGGCGGCACGGATTCCACGAAATCGACCCGCCGCGAACTGTCCGCTGCCAGCGCCAGCAGCCGCGCGAGCCGGTCACGCAATGCGGAGCGGTGGCAGATCATATCCACCACGCCGTGTTCGAGCAGGAACTCCGCCGTCTGGAAACCGGCGGGCAGGGTCTCCCCGATGGTCTGCTGGATCACCCGCGGGCCCGCGAAGCCCAGCCGTGCCCCGGGCTCGGCGATGATGATGTCGGTGGATGTGGCATAGGAGGCCGCCACACCGCCATAGGTCGGGTCGGTGATCACCGAGATGGTCAGTACGCCCGCGTCATCGAGGTCGCGCAGCGCCTGGCTGGTCTTGGCCATCTGCATCAGCGCCAAGATCCCCTCCTGCATGCGCGCACCGCCGGACGCGGTCACCAGCACCAGCGGAACGCGCGCCGACAAGGCCACCTCGGCGGCCGTCGTCACCGCCTCCCCCACCGCACTGCCGAGGCTGCCGCCGAGGAAGCGGAAGTCCATGACCGCCAGCACAACCGGAGCGCCGCCGATGCTCGCGCGCACGCAGCGGATGGCATCGTCCATTCCGGTGCGGCGCTGTGCCTCGCCGCGGCGCTCGAGGTAGCTGCGAGAGTCGCTGAACCCCAGTGGATCTCGGAGTGTCTCGGCCGGCTCGATGGGTTGCGCCGAGCCGCTGTCGATGAGCGAGTCGATGCGCTGGTCGGCGGTCAGTGCGCCGTGACCGTCACAGTCCGGGCACACCCGGCCGCCACGGTCGTAGCGTTTGGCGTAGATCATGGCGGCACAGAACGGGCACACCATCCAGGAGGTCCTGGTGTCCGAATCGGTTTCCAGTGTTGTCATCGATGCTCCATTGGTCGCGGAACGAATCGGGCGCATTCGGCGGGTAGCCGGGTGCCCGCGGTACGCAGCTGGGCGATTCGGGTGAGATACGCGGCGCCCAGCATCATCTGGTCGGCGATATCGGCGATATGCCGGTTGCTCAGGGCGGCCAGATAGGACCCGGCAGCCCAGTTGTTGAACCCGCCCATCGCGGGTCCACACCACACCTGATAGTCAGCGACTCGATCGGCTTCGCCGCGGATACTCCAGCCCGACGACAGCCCCAGGTACCACCGGAACACCAAGGCCATCTTGCGTTTCGGATCCTCGGCCGCGCCGACCAACTGGCCGGGATCGCGTTCGGTGAAGTAGGTGACGCAGTCCTGCCAAACGGTTGCAAGCGGCCGCCGGAACAGCGTGGCCTCGAGGTCCCCGCGCAGTTCGACGGGGATATCGTCCATTCCCGCGTAGGCGCGGTAGGTGTCGTACAACCGCTGGGCACGGGCCGCGAACATGGTGCCCCGCCGCAGGACCTGCACCTGCACACCGAGTTCGAACATATCGGAGGACGGCGCCATGGTGCAGTCGGCGAAATCCGCCCGGGCCAATAGCTGTTTGGTGGTGTCGCACTGCGCGGCCTCGCGGGTGGCCTGGTTGATCGAGCCGGTCACCACGTACGCGGCTCCCAATGCGAATGCCGCCGCCGCGGCGGCCGGTGTGCCGATACCGCCTGCCGCGCCGATGCGTACCGCCGCGGCGGCGGGCACCGTGCGGGCGATCCGGTCGCGAGCGGCGATGAGCTCCGGGAGCAGTACGAGCAGCGGCCTGCGGTCGGTGTGCCCGCCGGAATCGGCCTCCGCGGTGATGTCGTCGGCCATCGGCACCCGCTCGGCCAAGCTGGCCTGTACGGGTGTCAGATCGCCGGATTCGACCAGCTGCCGCAGCAAGTTCGCGGGCGCCGGACGCAGGAACGGTTCCGCGACCTCGACCCGGGACACCTTGGCTATCAGGCGATTACGCACCTCCACCTGACCGTGCCGGTCCACGCCGAGCCCCGCCGCCCGGTACCGCACGACCTCGGCGGTCAAGCCCATGAAGGCCGACGCCTCGACGCAGCGCACCTGGTGGCGCAGGCAGGCATCGACGATCGACCGTTCCAGCGCCGGTTCGGACGGGCTGTGGATCAGGTTGCAGGCGAACGGCTTTCCACCGGTGGTCCGGCTGAGTTCGGCCAGCGCCGCGTCCACCGCCGCGGGTGTCACGCCCGCGGCACCGTAGGACGCGAGGTAGCCCGCTCGTGCCATCGCCGAAACCATTGCGGGCGAGGCGATCCCGTTGGCCATCGCCCCGGCGACGTACGCGGCGCGCACCCCATGGGTCGCGTGAAACTGTTTGTCGCCGAGCAACTCCGGCGGCAGCGGCGCGACCGCAGTGAGGACCTGTGCTCGAGCGGCGACAGTCGCATCGGAGGTTGCGCCCACCCGGCCGTCGTGGCGCACGATCCAGCACGGTCGCCGCACATCGAGCAGTACGGCGGTGATGTCATCGGCGGTCTCCGCGACGACCGTGGTCGGGAATGTGGTCATGGCCGGTCCTCCCGCTCGCCGAGTTCGATTGCCAGGTCGATGACTTCGTAGATGCGCAGTCCGGGCTTCCACAGCGAGCCGTCGGCGATGACGGTGACGCCGTGCGCACCCCGGCGGATCTCCTTGATGTGGGCCTCCAGACGCACCGTCGCGTCCGTCGGCAGGAACTGGCCGCGGTAGCGCCAACTGAAGGCGATATCGCTGGGGATGCGGAAGACCGGATCGCTGATCGTGTCGGCGAATCCGGCATCGAGCATCCACTCCTGGACCGCGTGGATGACCGATTCCACACCCAGCGATCCCGGAATTACCGGATCCAGGTGGAAGTGGCGGGCGAAATACCAATCCGACGGGTCGATCTCGCGCAACGAATGCAGGTATCCCGCCGAGTATTTCCCGCCGCCGTCGACCACATCGATACGGTCGATCAGCGCCAGCGTCCGGCGGGCGCACAGCTGCGCGTCGGGATCGGCGCGGCGAGCGGCGACATCGATGGTGCGGACGGTGGCAGCCGGATGCTCATCCAGCCACGTGGGTGCGTCGCGCCCGGCATCGAGGCCGGTCTGATTCGCCAGCGCTTCGTCGCTGAAGTAACCGAACATGGTCTCGCCGGTGTAGAACGGTTCGCCGTCCACGCTCAGCGTGTAGTCGAAGTTCTGCAGGGACGAGCCGGGCAGGATGGTCGTCGACAGCAGACGTGAGGTCTGCTCGATCGTCTTGTCCCGCAGATCGACTCGGCGCAGGACAGTCGCCGTGCCGCCGAGATTGCGCAGGCTCAGGGTGACGCCCGGCTGGGTGAGGGTGGGTCCGGCGTAGTAGCCCATCAACAGCGCTGCCTGTAGTGAGGTCTCCATGTACACGAAATGCGGCATGGATTCGTTGGCGGTATCGCCGTAGTACCAGGAATCGGCGGGTGCGTCGTATTCGGTGCGGTAGGACGCGCCGTCCAATCGGCCACGCGCGCCGTCGAATTCGACTACCCGGTCGACCAGTAGCAGGCCGCCGGTGGGCAAGCGGGTGGCGCGAACACCGGTGTACCCGGCGAATTCGGGTCCCATCGCGATGCCCTGATCACCACGCGCGAGGTGGGTCATGTGGAATTCGTTGAGCAGCATGTCCGATACCGCCGCGCCCGGGCCCACTCCGGTACCTGCGGGTTCGACAACCGTCACGGTGACCTGCTGTGGCCGAGCTACTCCCGTGACGGTCGCAGTGCCGGTGACGTGCGGTCGCGGGACCAGGTCGATCTCGGTGACAACGAACTCGACAGTGCCGGACGCACTTTCGGAAATTTCCGGCTCGGAGACGAAGGTGCTCCCCGACAGGCACAGCTGCAGACCGGTGAACAGTGCGAACACTTCCGCGGCCTGCACTGCCGCCGCACGCATATCGCCGTCGAAATGCGCGACCACCCGGCCGCTTCCGGTGCCACCGCGCAATTCGATGGCTGCGACCTCGGTGAGCACCAATGGTCCTGTGGCCGCGAGTCGCGCCGCCGAGTCGATACCGGAGCGCCGATAGCCGAACACGCCGGTGACGTCTCCCTCGGCGAGGCGGCGCAACGCGGCCCCGTCGAGGCTGGTGCGCGCGGTACGAGCCAGCGGCTTGAGTGCCCATTCCGGCGCACAGGCCGCGATGCCGGGTGCAACCGCCGCGATAGTGGGTTCAGCCGCCACCGGCGCCTGTACGCGCAGCATCCGCTGCCAGACCGCCCGTTGCAGTGCCACCTGCGCGGTCAACGCCGCACGGTGCGCCGCCACGACGCCCGAACGGATCTCGGTGAGTGGTCCCGGCACCCGCTGAGCTGCTGGCACCGCGACCGCACCAGTCGTCACTCCGCGGCCAACCGACTGCGCTGGCGCCGCGGCCACACCAGTCGCCACTCCATGGCCAACCGACTCCCCCGGTGCCGCGACAGCAGCGTCCGCGGCTTGGTCGGCGACCGCCTGCACGGCAGCCGTCGCAGTCGTCGCGTCGTGCGTTGGACGTACCACCGGCGGCGCGGCGGAAGCAGTACCGATCGGATCGAAGGGAACCCCGTCGAACTCGAGGACCGTCATGCCATCCACCCCCGCACCGAAGTCTGGAATTTCGCGGTCAGATCCGGCGTCGTCACCACCGTGACGTCCGAGAAACGTTGCAGTACAGTGCCATCCGCTGTGGTGGCGGTGGCGTCGATGCGGACGTCGAAACTGCCCTGTCGTGGGTTGTCCACGGTGAGCAGGAACGGCTCGTCCGCGGGCAACCTCCGGTAGTACTCCGCGCGGCCGATACCGAGTGGCAAGCACGCCGCGCCGAGGAGCCGGTAGCCCAGCACCGGCGGACCCTGCAGGAGCAGGTCAGCGAGGACCGGATCGTGCAGGTGGCCCGCGTAGCCGCCGTCCGCCACTCTCGCGGCAGGCAGTGCGCATTCGAAGACGATCGCGTCGTCCGAGGCCGCGAGCAACGTGCGCAAGCCCTGGAGGGCGGGCGCATGGAATTGGATGGCATCGCGGTAGATGTTCGCGTCGCTGGCCGATCCGCGCGGGATCGCCTTGTGCGGCGATTGATCGGGTGCGGCGGCCAGCAGCAGCGTTGCCCGGAAGTGCAGGACATCGCCACCACGGACAGTCGCTTCGACCAGTGTTCGGTCCGCGCCGGGGACGAGTTCGAGCTCGAGCTCGTCCACCGGCTGGTCGAAGACGATTCCCTTGAGGACTTGGAAGTCCCTGGCGCCGACCACGATCCGGCCCGGCAGACTGCGCTCGGCCAGATTTACCATCGCGCCGAGGCCGAAAGTGGCTGGTAGCACGATATGTTCGCCGATGCGGTGGGCCTGGATGATCGGTTCCTCGGTAATCCGGCTGACATTCCGCCGCGCCCGCATTGCTGGCGGATCGACCGTCACCTCACCCGAGAGACCTTCGGCGGGCCCGATGAGGACCACGGTGTCGTCACGATGTTCTTCGGTGAACTGCTCGGTGAATGCCGCCGCACCGATCACCGGATCCAGCAGGGCGATGCCGCGGGCCTGGAAGTGCTCCCGAAGTTCGGGTGTCACCATCCCGCCGTCCCACGCGCCCCAGTCGATCGCGGTGACGTGGCAGTCGGGATGGCGCCGCCGCCAGCTCATCGCGAACCGGGACAGCGCCTCGTTCGCGGCGGCATAGTCGGCTTGGCCTGCGTTGCCGAACAGTCCGGCGACCGAGGTGAACAGCACCAGGTGCCGCAGTTCGCCGACCACGGCGAGCACGGCCGCGAGACCCGCGAGTTTGGGATCCATGACCCGCTCGATGGATTCGGCCGTCTTGTCGGTGATCATCGAGTCGGCTAGCACACCGGCTCCGTGCACGACACCGGTGATGGTGTCGCGCCACGGCGCGAGCGCGGTGCGTACCGCCGCCTCGTCGGTGGCGTCTACGACCAGATACTCTGCCCGCGACCCCAATTCTTTCAAAGTGACGCTGATCTCCCGGGCGGCCCGCACCTGCGAGCACGCACGCTCGATATCGCGCGGCTTGGCTCCGGTGCCGACCAGGGCCCGCACCGCCGCAGGCTTGAGATCCGCATCGGAAACCCCTGCGGCCCAGTCCGGTTCGGCTGTCAGCTCAGACCGGCCGAGGAGCACGAACCGCGCCTCGCACCGCTGGGCCAGCGCCCGCACGCAAGTCGCGGTGACACCGCGCGCACCACCGGTGACCAGCAGAACATCCTGTGCCGTCAGCAGACTCGGCTGCTGCTCGTCACCCGGCCGCACGATCGTGAACGACCGGGCCGGCGCATGCGCACTCGGCACCAGCGTTCGACGCTGACCCGCCGCATCAATGCCGACCTCGAGTGTGTCCCGCGCCGCGTCATCGAGTTCGGCGGCGACCAGTTCGGCAAGCCGGTCCGGGCCGGCCGCTGGGTCGATGTCGAGGGCTCGCACGAAGAGCGCAGGCTGTTCGGTCGCAAGGGTTTTCACCACTCCGCCGACGCCGCCGAGCAGCGCGGCAGTGGGTTCCGCCGTTCCGAGGAAGCCGAGGTGACCGTCGATCCGAGTCACCGTGACGAACGCCGCCCGGCCCTCGGCCTTCGCCAGCCGCGGCACCATCTCACCGGCGGTCAGAATGGCCGCATTGAGCCAACGCTGCGCGGAGTCCCATTCGGCCACACCTCCGCTGAGCACGGCCAGACACACATCGACAGAGTCGAGGTCCACCGGACCCGTCGTCCCGCTGACCCGGTGCACCGACCAACCGCGCGCTGTGAGCGCGGATTCGATGGCAGCGCAGTCGGTTTCCGCTGAGCCGGTGATATCCACCAGCGCGACATCGGCGTCCGCGCGGAAGGGAGCAACCGCCCGGTCGGGCGACGGCAGCGTGATCAGTTCAACGGCATACCGCGGCGTTTCGGCCGCGGCCTCAACTTTTGGGTGAACATCACCACCCATCGCACCAGCGAGCTCATCGACGATCTGATCCACCGTGCGCAGCGTGCCCAGTTGTTCCGGACCGAGATTGGGTAACTCCGGAAACCGTTCCTGCAGCGCGCCGATCACCTGCACCCGCTTGATCGAATCCACCCCGAGATCGGCCTCCAGATCCATCGACGGATCCACCATCTCCACCGGATACCCGGTCTTCTCGGCCACGACCTCCAGCAATGCGCGTCGCAGATCCGCACCCTCGGGTGCGCCCGTGTCACTGGCAGCCGCGGCGGGAGCGCCCGCGCTGGCAGCCGCGTCCACTGCCACCGGCGCTGCCGTCACCGCGACCTGGCCCAGCAGACTCGCGATCTGGTCGAGCGTACGCAGCGTCCCGAGCTGCTCCGGCCCGAGATTCGGCAACTGGGGGAACAGCTCCTGCAGCGCGCCGATCACCTGCACCCGCTTGATCGAATCCACCCCGAGATCGGCCTCCAGATCCATCGACGGATCCACCATCTCCACCGGATACCCGGTCTTCTCCGCGACGACCTCCCGCAGCGCACGCCGCAGATCATCAGCGGATGCCTGGTCGTTCGATACCGCCGGGTGCCCGTTCGACTCCGCGACAACAGGTGCAGCCGTGGCGTGGAACTCCGGAACAGCCTTTACCACAACGGTTTCCACGGGCGGTTCAGAGACAGCGGGAGTCAGCGGCCGACGTTCGGGCGCGGGCTCGATCGCCGACTGCCGCGTCGACTCCACCCGACGCGCGACCGGCGCCGTCCGCGCGACCGGCCCGAACCCACCTTCCAATTCCGCCAGTTGCGCGAGCACTTCACTCGCCCGCGAATGGCTTTCGCTGATCGCCACGCCGTGATCCTTGACGGCCTCGATCGCCCGCACGGTCGCCTCGTCGAGCGATCCGTTGCCGAGTACGCCGGCGAGGCCACGGGCCATATCTAGCTGGCCGTCGAGGAACTGGCGGTGGGTCTGTAGATGCTGCACCAGCGCACTGTCCAGTGCGTCGGCTCCCGGGTCGTAGGACTGGGCGGGCTGATACACGGTGGTCTCCGTCGGTTCGGCGAAAGTTGCGGCCACGGCCGGTATTTCGGGCTGACGATCGACGACGGTGTCGACAGGGGTGGAAACGGCGACGCGGTAGCCGTCATCGAGCGTGGCGGCATAGGCTGCCCGCCGACTCTCGGGCACATACTCCGGCGCCGAGATCCGCACGGTCATCGCGCGACCCGAAGTGCGCGCGACCGGCACAGGCGCAGCGTGGCGATTGATCCCGTGCAAACCGAAGCCGAGCACGGCCAGCCGCACGGCGGCCCGCACCAGTGCGAGGTCGCTGTTGCCGATAGGGCCGGAATCCGTTGGAATGGCGATGACTTCGTCACCGAGGGTGCGCCGCACCAATGAGGTCAGCACCTGCTTGGGCCCGAACTCCACGAACACCGTGCAGCCGTCCGCGCGCATTGCGGTCAGCGCAGCGACGAATTCGACCGGCTTACTGAGCTGTCCGGTGAGCAGGGCGCGATTGGCCGCGATATCGCCGCCGTAGCGGGCATCGGGTGTATTCGCGTACACCGGTGCGTCGGGTGCTCCGATCGACACCTCGGCGGTCGCCTTCGCGAACGCATCCACCGCATGTGCGACATACGGGGTGTGGAACGCGCCGGACACCGGCAGCGCCCTGGTCGCCACCCCACGTTCACCCGCCCGCGCGACCACAGCGGCGATCCCCTCGGGCCCACCGCCGACAACCACCTGATCGGGTGCGTTGTGATTGCAGATCCACACGTCATCGACATCGGCGAGCAATTCCTCGGCGGTCTCCCGCGACGCACCGAGCGCCACCATCGTCCCCGCCTCGACACCCGCGGCCGGCGTCATCGCCGCACCACGCGCCCGGGCCAGGCCGAAGAAGTCGTCGGTGCCGAGCGCACCGGCGGCCCACAGCGCGGTGAGTTCACCGAAGCTGTGCCCGAGATATCCATCGGCACGCAACCCGCATTCGGCCAGCGTCCGGAACTGCCCCGCCGCCAGCGCACCGATCGCGGGCTGCGCGAATTCGGTACGGCGCAGGGCGATTTCCTGCTCGGCCGCCGTCTCCTCATCGAAGGCGGGCGGCGGGAACACCACCGCGGACAACCGCACCGGCGCACCGTCGAATGCGATATTGGCCGCGTCGAAGGCCGCACCGACCACCGGATTGTTCAGCGCCGCATCCGCTCCCATATCGACGTACTGGCTGCCCTGTCCGGCGAACAGCGCGCCGATCTTGCGCTCCGGCAGCGCCGCGGCCCGGAAGTACACGCCCTCCGGGTGATCCCACGCCGCCGCATCGGGATTGCGCACCAGCTCATCCACCGCGAGCGCGCGCAGATGCTCGGCATTCTCGTCGTCCACCGAGACGAACCCGATGCGCGCGTGCGCCTCCGGAATATCGCCGCCGTCAACGGCGTCCACGCTACGAACCGCATCCACCAGGCCGGCCACATCGGGCGCATGCCACAGGTGCGCCCGCGCGGTGCGGTGCAGCACCGGCTGGTCGCGACCGGAATCGGCTTCCTCCAGCACGACGTGGAAGTTGGTCCCGCCGAATCCGAATGCCGAGGCCGCGGCCCGGCGCACCGGACGCTGCGGATCCCGGATCCACGGCCGCGTCCGAGTATTCACGTAATACGGCGCGTCATCCGACGCGATCTCCGCATTGGGCGCGGCCACATTGATCGTGCCCGGCAACACCTTCTGGTGCAGCGCCAGCGCCAACTTCATGACCGAGGCCGTCCCCGCGGCGCCCTTGGTATGCCCGATCTGCGACTTCACACTGCCCAGCGCCGCGAAGCGGGTCTCCGAAGTCGCGTCGGCGAGCAGCCCTTTCAGCGCGGTGAGCTCGGTCTTATCGCCCACGGGTGTGCCGGTGGCGTGCGCCTCGATGAGCGCGACATCGGCGGGTGAGCATTCCGCGTCGGCGTAGGCCCGATCGAGGGCGACCCGCTGTCCACCCGCGCGCGGCGCGTAGATGCTCTTGGCCCGGCCATCACTGGAGGAACCCAGTCCGCGGATGACCGCGTAGATCCGATTGCCGTCGCGGCGTGCGTCTTCCAGTCGCCGCAGGGCGAGCATGGTGATGCCCTCGCCGAGCAGGGTGCCGTTCGCGTCGGCGGCGAACGGACTGATCTGTCCGCTCGACGACAGCGCCCCGACCTTGCTGAAGCACATGTAGATGAAGATGGTGTTCTCGGTGTCGACGCCGCCGGTGATCATCATATCGGCCCGGCCGTCCTGCAATTCGGCGATCGCGGTCCGCAGCGCGGCCAGCGAGGCCGCGCAGGCCGCGTCGACGGTGCAGTTGATACCGCCGAGGCCGAGCCGGTTGGCCACCCGTCCGGCGGTGATATTGGCCAGCAGGCCGGGGAACGAATTCGCTTCCCATGGTGCGAAAGCGGCGACGAACTTATCGGCGATCGCATCGGCGTCGTCATCGGACAGGCCGACCGATCGCGCCGCCTCCTTCAACACCGGCGTCGATAGTCGCGCCGCCAGTGGGTGCATCAGCGGAACGGGTCCGGTGGTCCCGAGTACGACGCCGGTCCGACCCGCGTCGTACCAGGTGGAATCGACCGCGCCCGCGTCGATCAGCAGATCGCGCGCCACCCCGAGGCTCAGTGTCTGCATGGTGCTGGTCACTTCGAGCTGGTTGGGCGGCAGTCCGAATTCCAGTGGGTCGAAATCGATATCGGGCAGGAATGCGCCGCGACGCGAATAGGTCTTATCCGGTGCGTCCGGGTCCGCGTCGAAGTAATCGTCGAGGCTCCAGCGTGACGTGGGCACCTCGGTGGTGCAGTCCACGCCGTCGACGATGTTCTGCCAATACTCTCGGTGGTGGTGCGCGTTGGGCAGCAGCCCGGACATCCCGACGATGGCGATCGGGTTGCGCGCCAGGCGTCTGTCGTCTGTCACGAAAGTTCCTCTCGAACCGGATGGAAAGATCAGGCGGCGACGGTGGTCGCGGTACGCGACGCGATGAGTTCGGCCGCGCCCGCGGCGAACATGTGGTGGCCGAGGGAGCTCGGGTGCAGACCGTCGGCGGTCCACACCTCCGGCCGCTCCCACTCCGGCTGAGCCGCGATATCCAGCAGCAGCGCGCCGGTTTCGGCGGTGACGGTGGCCAGCACGATATTCGCGAAAGCGAACCGCTCCCGCAGCAGCCCGCGGAATCCGTCCGGCACCGGCAGCCGGGCCGGGATATCCGGATAGCTGGCGGTGAAAACCGTTGCGCCGGTGTCGCGCAACGCGCCGAAGAGCATGCCGAGGTTGCGCTCGAACCGGTCCGCGTCGAATTCGCTGACCAGATCGTTCACACCGACGACCACGCCATAGAGGCCGCAGCGCGCCGAAACCGCACGGCGCAGTTGCTGTTCGAGCACTACACCCGTCGTCGCGCCGTGCTCGCCCAGGTTGCGCAGCGCGGCGGGCCGCAAGCCGAGCTGGCCGCCGAGGCGAGGCACCCAGCCGCGGTAGCCGCCACCGGCCGCGGCGTCACCGCGGCCCTCGACGAAGCTGTCCCCGATCGCGGTCAGCCCGATCACGCCGTCACCCCGTCCTTGGTGACATGGCGCGCGTCGACCGGGAAGTCGACCTTCTCGTACAGCTCGCCCAGCTCCTGCTCACCGAAGTACTTGTCCGGCGAGTAGATTCCGGCGATCAGACCGAAGAACTTCTTCGAGTAGTCCGCGTCGTAGCTGGTGGCGCGGAACACCGAATCGTAGTAAGGGGTCAGCGACAGCTCCGAAATGTTCTGTGTCAGTTCATAAGTGCTCGCACTCTGCGCGTCGCGCTCGACCTGATACTCGGCCAGCGCTTCGTCGAGCGGACGCGCGCCCGACAGTCCGGCGTCGACCAGATCGGCCAGCAGCTGGGCGTACTTGAACGCGTCGGTGATGCCCCAGCCGGTGAACGGATCCTTGTGGTAGCCGGCGTCACCCACCAGCGCCCAACCGGGTCCATAGGAGTGGCGCCGGTAGTTGTCCGGGTAGAGCATGGGCCGGAACTGCTCCACCCGCTTGCCGGTATCGCGCAGTCGAGCGCCGAGTTCCGGGTCGATCTGTTCGACGATCTCCTGCACACCCGCATCCGGATCGGTGCGGAAGTCGCGGAACCGGTCGCGCTTGCGCATGACCGCGACCAGCGAGAGCCCGTCATTGGTCGGCCAGGCCGCGAACTGCTGCTCACCGAATCCGGTGCGGTGCTGCATACCCCAGTCCACGCCGTCGTAGTAGGAGTAGTAGATGAAGCACGCCGCGGGCGAGCCCTCGTACACCTCGGTCCCGACCGCCTTCGCGACGGTCGAGTTCGAACCGTCGGCGCCGATCACCAGTCCGGCGCGGAACTCCTGTTCGGCTCCGTCGCCGACGCGCCCGCGAATGCCGACCACGCGATCCTCGTCGAACACCAGCTCGGTGACCGAGAATCCGTGGATCACCTCGACGCCCGCATTACCCGCGGCGTCGACCAGGATCTTGTCCAGCACCGTGCGGCGCGGGCAGTACACGACGTCGATGCCGTCGGCCGCCACATCGGCGAAGCCCTTGATGACGATGTCGGTGTAGGAGAAGTTCAGGTGCCGGATCGGCGGGCAGCCGGAGGCGACCACTTCGTCCAGCAGACCCCAGGACTTCAACATCCCGAGCCCGGCCTGGTGGATGTAATGGGTCGATGGCGTATCACTGGGGAAGGTGGCCCGGTCCACGGCGAGGACCCGGTAGCCCTTCCTGGCGAGCAGCATGGCCAGCGGGGAACCCGCCACCCGAGTTCCGACAACGATGACGTCGTACATGTTCGCATCACTTTCCGGTAGTCGAATTCCGATTTCGAGTCTGTGGTCGGTGCGCGATGAAAACCACCGCGGCCAGTGGTAATTCATCGGTCGATCGGCCGCGCCTATGGAACGCTCTGACGCGCGGGATAGAGGTGATCGATATCGGCGGCATAAGCCGTCGCGATGGCGGCCCTGCGCAGCTTGCGCGAGGAAGTCAGCAATCCGTCCTCGACGGTGAAATCACCGTCCACGATTCGAAATGCTCGAATCGATTCCGGCCGGGAGACAAGGGAATTCGCATCGTCGACCGCGGACTGGACGGCGGCCTCGATGTCACCGTCCGGCTGCGCGTCGCGCCAGCGCTGGACCTGCACCGGGTCCAGGGTCACCAGCGCGGTGACGTAATCGCGCCCGTCCCCGACCACCATGCAGTTGCTGATCAGCGGATGCAGCCGCACCCGGTCCTCCAGCGGCGCGGGCGCCACATTCTTGCCGCCGGAGGTCACCAGGATCTCCTTCTTGCGGCCGGTGATGCGCAGGTACCCGTCGGCGTCGAGTTCGCCGAGATCACCGGTGTGCAACCAGCCCTCGTCATCGACCATGGAATGCAGCGTCGCGGAGCGACTCGATGAGGGGCGGTGGTCGGGCGACGGGTGGGCCTGATCGGCCGCCGTGCCCCAGTAGCCCGGCGAGACGTGCGGGCCGCCGACCAGCACCTCATTGTCGACGGCCGCGATGGCGACCGAGGTGCCCGGAATCGGCCGGCCCACGGTGCCGAGCCGGTTGGTCTCCGGCGCGCTGACCGTCACGGCGGTCGCCGCCTCGGTGAGCCCGTAGCAGTTCAGCAGCACCACACCGAAACCCGCGTAGAAGCCGACGGTCGACTCGTCGAGCGAGGCGCCGCCGGAGATGACATTGCGCAGCTCGCCGCCGAACGCGGCCGCCACCGGATGGTCGCTCGGCTCCGGAGTGGCCCCCGCACGCAGCGTGTCCAGCCCCCGCGCCACCGCCTCCTGCTCCTCGGTGCCCGACAGCAGCGTGCGGCAGTACTTGCGAATCTTCTCCAGTCCGAAGGGAATCAGCGCCAGGAAGGTCGGGCGCAGCTTCGGCAGCACCGGGACCAGGTCGGGAATGCCGGGCAGCAGGTGGGTGCGGCTGCCGCCGAACAGGCAGGCGAACAGGATGGTCTGGCCGAAGACGTGTGAGAGCGGCAGTGCCAGCACGGTCGTGCCGTCGAACAGGTCGCCGGTCTGACGCACCGTATTGGCCGAGGAGACGAACATATTGCGGTGCGTGATCATGCAGCCTTTGGAGACGCCGGTGGTGCCGCTGGTGTAGACGATCATGGCCAGGTCATCGGCGTGCACCGCATTGATGCGCGCGTCGAGACCGGGATCGATCTCGGTGACCGACCAGTCCGCGATCAGCGCGAAGGTCCAGACCTCGGTCGCGCCGGCGTCCAGCAGGCGCGCGGCATCGGCTTCGTCCTCGGCCGCGAAATAGGTGCTGCCGCTATCGCGCAGGATGTGCTCGATCTGCGACGGCGAGGAGGTCGGATACACCGGAACCACCACCGCGCCGAGGGCGAGCAGCGCGCAATCCAGCAGCGCCCACTCCAAGCTGGTACGGCCCAGGATCGCGACCCGGTCCCCCGCCGCGACACCGCGCGCGGCGAGGGCCGAAGCCAGCGCCCGCGCGCGCCGGTCCACGTCGGCACAGCTGAGTTGCGTGCCGTCCGCACCGCACAGCGAATGCCGTTGCGGATGTTCGGCGGCCGCACCGGAAATCACCGAGTACAAACTCGCGTCGTCCGGTAGCTCGATTCCGTTCTCGGTGACAGACACTGTATTCACAATGTCGAATTCTGGTCGGCGACAATGAATTACGTCCCCGCCGATACGGCGTTTCCTACCGCGCGAATGTCATGGCCTATCGAAGGACTCAAGCCGACAGCGCGCGGGCAATATCTAGACGTGCCGGTTCGGGGGAATCCACGCAATCCAGGAAAAGCGACACCGCCGGATTCGTCTCGTCCGCACGCCACACCGCGTACAAATCCAACGTCGGTACCGGATCGAAGAGTTTGACCGCCACCGAACTGCTGCCCGTCGCGCCCATACCCATCGAGATCGCGCGCGGCAGCGAGGCGAATCCGACGAGCGGACGCACCGAAACCATATGCGCGGTCGCGCCCGGATCATCTGCGCTCTGCGCGACGGCCAGGGTGATCTTGGTATCCGCTGCGGCCCGGAAGATGGAGTCGTACATGGCCGGACACTGCTCGCGGGCGAACAGCACACACTCCTGGCCCTCCAGTTCGGCGAAGGGCACACCCGGGCGGTCGGCCCACCGGTGTCTTCGTCCGACCACCGCCACCAGCGGAACCCGGTGCAGCAGCCGCCGATACCGGAAATCCGTGGTGCTCGGATGGCCGTACACCAGCGCCAGATCGAGCGAGCCGTCGGAGAGCGCCGCCATCTGCGGGCCGGTGCGCTTCTCCCACAGCGACACCACGATATCGGGGTGCCGGTCGGTCATCCTGGTGAGCGCCTCCGGCAGCACATGTCTGCTGGCCGGGAGGTTGTAGCCGATATTGAGGGCGCCCGCCCGTCCCTCCGCGGTCGCCTTGGCGACCGCGGCGGCTCGGTCCATCTGGGCCACGATGATCCGGGCTTGACTCTCGAACTCCCGGCCCGCCGGGGTCAGCTTGACCTCGTGGGAGTTGCGTGCGACCAGTTGCACGCCGAGCGATTTCTCCAGTTTCTGCAGCTGGGCACTGAGACTGGGCTGCGTGAGATGCAAGCGCTGCGCTGCGCGGCCGAAATGCAACTCTTCGGCAATAGTGATGAATGAAACCAGATGTCGGAACTCCATACGACCGGCTCCTTATTCCGCGTACCCGAAACGTTAGCGGAGCCAGATAACCGAGGATGAACCGCGATCGGACGGATATTGCCGAGACCATTGCGGCCGGGTGAACTGACCCCGGGTGGCCTGCACGAATGTCCTGAGCGGAGCCGTGACCATTCAGCATCCCCGAAACCGCGTTGTGACGCAACAGCTACCGCAAGAGATCACCTTCGGACCCGGCGCGCTATGACACCGGGTCCGAAGCGGTACTCACTTGGCCGTGAAACTCGTCGGCAAGGACTCCAGCCCGCGGATCACCACATTGGGCTTGTATCGCGGTGTATCCGAAAGCAGCTCGATATCACGCACTTTGCGCAACAGCACGTCGAGCAGCACCTCCATCTCGAGCAGCGCCAGCGGCGCGCCGAGGCAGTAGTGGATGCCCAGGCTGAAGCCGAGGTGCTTCTTGGCCGGATGCTTCGGATCGGAGTACCTGGCGACGTCCACACGATCGGAATCCGGGAAGACGTCGTCGTCGCGGTTGGCCGAATTGATCAGCACCACAACACCTTCGCCCTGCTCGAAATCATGACCGGCGACGGTGATCGGGCGGGTCGCGGCGCGCGTGGTGATCTGCACCGACGGCTCCAGCCGCAACAGTTCGTCGGGCGCGGTCGCGGTCAGCTCGGGACGTGCGCGCAGCGCGGCGATTTCGCCCGGATTGCGCATCAGCTGCAGCATGCCGGTGCCGATCAGGTTGGCGGTGGTCTCGTGCCCGGCGACGAAGGTGGTGATGCAGGTGGCGAGCAATTCCTGTTCGGTGAGCACATCGCCGCGGTCCTCGACCTGCGACAGCACACTCAACAGGTCGTCCTTCGGATCGCGACGCCGCTCATTGAGCAGTTCACGGAAGTAGGACATGAAGCCGCGCGAACCGGCGCTGCGGGCCCGCAGCGCTTCCTCGGGCAGTGTGTAGTCGTGGTCGAAACCGCGAGCCAGATCCTGGGACCACTGGTGCACCTGCGCGTAGGCCTCCGGCGGTACGCCGATCAGCTCGCAGGCGATGATCAGCGGCAGCGGGTAGGCGATCTTCTCGACGAGATCGAATTCGCCCGCGGCCAAGGCATTGTCGACCAACTCTTCGGTGAGTTCCTCGATGCGGGGGCGCAGCCGGGTCACCATGCGCGGGGTGAAGCCCTTGGTCACCAGATTGCGCAACCGGGTGTGGTCCGGCGGCTCCATCCACAGGAACGAGGTGGGCAGTTCCTCCGGTGCGTCCTCCGGCGACACGGTGGGGTGCATCATCGCGGCCTCTTCCGCGTGACTCCACGCGGTGGTCGACAGCACGGCGACGCAGTCGTCGTAGCGGGTCAGTAGACGATGGCCGAGCGGGGTCTGGTGCAGTGGGCCCGCCTCGCGCAGCACGCGCGCGGGGGTATATGGGTCGGATCTGCCTTCCGGGCCGAATAAGTGGGCGATGGCGGTCTGCACTGCGGAATCCTGTTCCGCGACAGCCGTGCTCGCGTGCGACGAGTCCATATCGGGTGGTCCCTTCGGTGCGCCGCGCCGCCGAACTGGCGGTGCGGCCGGTCGGAATGTGACGGTGCGGGCCGCGGCGCTGCGGTTCCCGTCACCTCGTCGGTTGGCTGAGGATCGGTGTGGGTTCGATGGGCGCGGCGGTTCTGCCATTGCCGCGCAGCAGGATGCGGCCCGCGATCTGCGGATGCAGTAGTGCCGTCGGGGGTTCGACCAGGTTGGCGACCCGCAGGAAGGTGCGCGCCACCCGCGGATCGACATGTGCGGCACGGTGCGCTCGGGCGACGTAGGCGTTGGTGAGGCGAGTGCGGGTGGTGCGCGGGCCGATGACGCCGGGATGACCGAGATCGGCGCCCGCGGCGAGTTGCCAGGCGACATCGACCACTTTTCCCGCGGCCGCATAGAACTGGGCGGGCAGATCAGTGGAGTCGGCTGCCAGGCAGTCGCGTAAGGCGAGGGCCTGCTGCGCGGCCACCGCCATACCCTGCGCGTACAGCGGATTGAAGCTGCACAGTGCGTCACCGAGGACCAGAAAGCCCTGCGGCACCGCCGAGAGCCGCTCGAATCGGCGGCGCACCGGGGACTTGAACCGGTGCGGCACCGCCTCGTCGAGCGGTTCGGATGTGGTGATGAGCTCATGGATATCGGGTGCGGCGATAGTGGTCGCGAAGTCCGCGAACTCTTCGGGGTCGGTCGGCGGATGATCGCCGAGCATCCCGGCCAGGGTGATATGCCAGCGGTCGCCCTCGACCCGAATCGCGCCGCCACCGCGGCCGTTCGCGCCCGTGGAGATGATCACCGACGAATGCCCGCCCAATTGCCCCGGCGTCCACCGGAACAACCGGGAGGCGTAGCCGAGATCGACCTCGAGGCGCTCCTCCTCCGGTATCCGCGCGCCGAGTGCGGCCAGCCATACGCTCGCCCGCGATCCGCGCCCGGTCGCGTCCACGACCAGATCCGTGGCGTGCGCCTCCGCGCCGTACCCGCCGGAGATCGAGACCGCGCGCACCCGATCCGCATCGCCGATCAGCCCGCGCGCGATGCCCTCACACAGCCGCACTCCCGGCGTGGCCAGGGTGCGTTGCCGCAGCACCGATTCCAGCAGCGGTCTGGTCGCCATGACGGAGGTGAGTCCGGTCGAGGTCGGCGCAACCCGCAATCCGCCTACGTACCAGCGGGTTCCGACCAAAGCCTCCGCGGTGGTCGCGCCACGGTCGGCCATCTCGGAGGTGAAGCCCGGGTAGAGCTGTTCGATGATCGTGCGGCCGCGATCCAGCAGGCCGTGCAGGTGCCGCGCCTGCGGTACGCCGCGCCGCACGGCCGCCCCGGTCACCACGTCGCGCTCGACGATGGTGACCCGGGAGAAGTGCTCGGAGAGCACCCGGGCGGCGAGCAATCCGGCGATGCCCGCGCCCAGCACTACCGCGTGCCGACCCTCGTTCATGACTCCGCCTCGCCGGCGCTCAGCTCCGTCATGACCGAGATGTCGGCTGTGTTGATTATTCGCTCGCTCATAACGTCACCGGCAACGACACGATGCCGCGGTGGATCAGACTGGGTCGGTATTCGACGGCCTCGGTGGCCAGCTCGAGTTTCGGGGCGCGTTCGAGCAGGGTGCCGAGGGCGGCCTCGGCCTCGATGCGTGCCAGCGGTGCGCCGACGCAGTAGTGGATGCCGAGACTGAAACCGAGATGCTTGCGGGCCGGACGGTTTCCGGCGTAGCGGGTGACGTCGAAGGTGTCCGCATCCGGGTAGACCCGGTCGTCCCGGCTGGCCGATGCGGTGAGCACCACCACGCCGTCGCCGCGACGGAACCGATGCTCGCCGACGGTGGTGTCGGCCAGAGCGACCCGGATAGTGAACTGGGTCGGTGCGTCGTAGCGCAGCATCTCTTCCAGCGACGGCGCGATCAGCTCCGGATTGTCCCGAAGTCGTTGCAGCTGCGCCGGATTGCGCAGCAGTGCGAGCATGCCGTTGCCGATCAGGTTGATCGAGGTCTCCATGCCGGCGACCAGCGTCAGCAAGGCGATCCCGATCACCTCGGGCTCGGACAACTGCTCACCGTCCGCGCTCGCGGCGACCAAGGCGCTCAACAGATCCGGTGTTGGATCCGCCTTCTTCTGCTGAATCAGCCGGGCGAAGTACCCCATGCACTCCATCGCCGCGGTGCCGCGCGCGGCCACCTCGTGCGCGCCGAGCAGCGAATCCGGGTCGCTACCGCGCGCGATCGCCAACTGCCACTCGCGGAACAGCGCGCCATCGGCCGGATCGGCGCCGAGCAGCCGGACCGGCACCATCGCCACCGCCAGCGGCACCGCGAGATCGTTCAGCACATCGAGTTCGCCACGCCGCAGCGCGGATTCGACCAGATCGCCGACGACCCGACCGGCGAGCGGCACCATCTCCGTCATCATCTTGGGCGTGAACGCCTTCGCCACCAGCTTGCGGTAGCGACCGTGTTCGGGCGGATCCATCCGGACGAACGACCCCGGAATCGCGGCGGTGGTATCCCGGAACGGGCTGATTCCGGCGGCATAGCCGTGACCCCAGTCCGAGCCGGTCAGGATGGCGGCACATTCCTCGTAGCGGGTGATCAAAGTGACCGGCACATCGCCGAATTCGTACGGGAACAATGCGGCGGCGTCACGCACCCGGCGGTAGGCCGGATAAGGATCCGCGCGCTCGCTCGGGTCGAACGCGTCGAAAGTAATCGGAATGGCGGTAGGCTCACCCGTCGCCCGACTACCACCCCTGGTGGAATCGCTGCGCGATATTGTATTCATCTGGCCTCCAGCCGGACGTGCAGTTGGGACATGCCACGCACCACCACATTCGGCCGGTAGGGCGGTTCCGCGAGCAGAGTCATGGATCCGACGCGCTCGGTAATCGCGCGCAGCACCACCTGCATCTCCAGCCGGGCCAGCGGCGCGCCGAGGCAGTAGTGCAGCCCGAGCCCGAAGGACAAGTGCCGCTCCGGCTTTCGGCCCCCGGCATAGCGTGCGACGTCGAACCTGTCGGCGTCGGGGAAGGCGAGCGGATCGCGATTGGCCGAGGCGAGCAGCACGATCACCGCGTCGCCCGGTCCGAAAGTTCTTCCGGAGACGGTGATTTCGTCGTGCGCGGTGCGGGTGGTGAGGTGCACGGGCGCGTCGTAGCGCAGCACCTCGTCGACGGCGGGCTCGCACAGTTCGGGGAACTCGCGCAGCCGCTCGAACTCCTCGGGATGGCGGATCAGCGCGAGTACACCGTTGCCGATCAGGTTCACCGTCGTCTCGTGCCCGGCGACGACGAGAATCAGCAGCGTGCCGAGCAATTCGGTGCGGGTCAGCCGGGCGCCGGCGTCGTCGGCCTGCACCAGCGCCGTGATCAGATCCGCACGCGGCGCCTTGCGTCGCTGTTCCACCAGATCGCCGAAGAATTCCAGGAAGGAGTGCACCGCCGCGGTGCGCGCGGCCAATTCTTCGGCCGAGAGCAGTAGGTCGGGATCGAGACCGCGAGCGATTCCGGTCGAGATCTGGCGCACATGTTCGTGCGCCTCGGCGGGCACACCGAGCAGCTCGCACACCATGGTGAGCGGCAGCGGATACGCCAGTGCGTCGAGCAGGTCGACATCGCCGACGGCGAGCATTTTCGCCAGCAGATCGTCGACGAGCTGTTCGGCCCTGGCTCGCATGCCGCTGACCGTCCGCGCGGTGAATGCCTTGCTGACCAGGCCACGCAACCGGGTGTGCTCCGGCGGCTCCATCCACAGGAACGACCCGGGCAGTTCGACATCGCTGTCGCCGTGCAGCAGCTGCGGTTCCTCGGCATGGCTCCAGCGCGGGTCCTGCATGATCGTCTGCGCCTCGTGGTGGCGCGTCACCAGCTGCATATCGTGCGGCCCCGGTACGAATGGGCCCGCCCCGCGCAAAACCTGGTAACTGCCGTACGGATTGTGCCGCATATGGGGTGCGACGCTTTCGACGACCGCCAGCTGGACCGGGGTCGACTCGTCGACCGTGGAATGGTCGGAACTCACCGGCAACTCCTGAAATGGAATGCGAAATGGACACCCGGGGAAAACAATTCCGGTCCATCGTGGTCCCGGCGCACCAACCGATACGGCGACGATTGCCCGTTCCTATCGCGCCATAGCCCGAATCCCGTATCAGGCAACGCGATTGGTTGATCGCCGTTGTTTATCGCAGACGGTAATTCACAATGCGTTCAAGGCGTCGTCACAATTCGCTGTTGTCGTGGCAGACATGAATTCTGCGGAATCGGTCGAAACGCTGCCGGGCCGCCTGGCCGAGATCGCGGCCGAGCACCCCGAGGTGACCGCCACATTCTGGTCGGTATCGGAAACGCTCACCTACGCCGAGCTCGACCGGTTGTCCCGGGTGGCCGCCGCCGCACTGGTCCGGCGTGGGGTACAGCGAGGCGAGCCGGTGGGCATTCTGTGCCCGAATGCGCCCGAATTCCTGATCGGCCTGTTCGGCGTCGCGGCGGCCGGCGGTGCGGCCACTCCCCTGCCCTTGCCCGCCGGGGCCCAGCAGATGAGCGGGTACCCGCAGAAGCTGCGCGCGATTGTCCAGTCCGCGGGGATGCGCACCGTCCTGATATCGCACCGGTTCGCCGATCTGGCCGCGCTGCTCGGCGCCGCCGTTGACGTCGAATTAGTCGACACCGCAACGCTATTCGCCGAAATCGAAGACAGTCAGCTGCCGACACTCGGGGCCGACGACCTGGCCATCGTGCAGTTCACCTCCGGCAGCACCGCCACCCCCAAAGGCGTGCGCCTGACCCACCACAACGCCCTCAGCGGGCTGGCCGCGATCCGCACCGGCATCGCACTCGACCTGGACGACCAAGGCGGATTCTGGCTGCCGCTGTTCCACGATATGGGCCTGTTCGGCACGTTATCGGCCATCCTGCGCGGCATTCCCGCGCACGTCTGGTCACCGCTGGCGTTCGTCAAGGATCCGGCCCGCTGGCTCGCCGAATTCGCGGCCAGCGGCACCACCATCACCGCGATGCCGAATTTCGGCTACGAGGCGCTGCTGAGCGCGATCGCACCGGACCAGGTCGCCGACTACGACCTGCGGCACTGGCGCATCGCGTTCAACGGCTCCGAACCGATCGCCCGCGACGTGGTCCGCGCCTTCTGCGAGCGTTTCGCCCCCGCGGGTTTCGCACCGTCGACGATGTTCGGGGTCTACGGCATGGCCGAGGCCACCCTCGCCGTCGCTTTCCCGCCGCTGGGCCGGGAACCGTTGTTCGAGTGGGTCGATCGGGCGCGGCTGGCCGATGATGCTCGGGCACAGCATGTTTCGCCGGACGCGCCGGGCGCGCGGGCGGTGGCCGGTGTCGGTTCCGCGGTCGCCGGTCTGCGCCTGCGCATCGTGGATCTCGGCACCGGCCACGAACTCCCGGACGGCGCGGTCGGCGAGATCCACATCCAGGGCCCGTCGGTCACCGACGGCTACCTGACCGCGGATCCGTCGAGTGTGGCGGGTCTGCATACCGAAGGCTGGTTGCGCACCGGCGATCTCGGATATCTGCGCGACGGCGAACTGTTCGTCACCGGCCGATGCAAGGACATGATCACCGTGCGCGGCGACAATTATTACGCCCAGGACGTCGAGGCGGTGGTGCGCGATCTCGACGGCGTCTACAAGGGCCGGTGCACGGCCGCGACCGATCCCGACGGCGCCGACGTCATCGCGCTGATCGCCGAATCCGAATACACCGGGGCGGACGCCGACGCGCTCGCCACTCGGATCCGCGCCCGCATCGCCACCGAACTCGGGCTGCCCGCGATCGAGGTGTATCTCGTTGCGCCCCGCAGTATTCCACGCACCAGTAGCGGCAAATTGCAGCGCCTCGCCGCCCGCGACCTCATCTCCCCACGGCAATGACCTCTCGCATCGACCGAACTGGAGTCTCCTGTGCACAGCTATGAAGTCTTCCGCCACTACGAGCGCCTGCATTGGCGCCTGGCCGATCTGGACCTCGACGCCGTCGACCGGACGCTGGTCCGGCCCGAGTACGTGACGCTGGCCAAGAGCGCCACCATGGGCGAATCCAATGTCATCGCCGCGGTCCACGGCTTCATGAACGAATTCGTCGACGACTACGACTTCTCCACCTTCGCGGTGGTATGGGGCTACCAGGAAGTGCAGCACCACTACGCTTTCCGCTCCTGGCTCGACGCGGTCGGCGAGAGCGTGGACGACAAGGCGGTCGACTCGATGCGCGAACCGTACGCACCGGGCACCACCCCCTCGGCCACCCTGGCCACCAATATCATCTCCGAACTCACGGTGAACCACATCTACCGCGCGGTCGCGAGCTGGGTGCAGGAGCCGGTGCTGAAGGGCCTGCTGCTCGACGCGAGTCGCGACGAGGCCGGGCACGCCCGCGAATTCATCCACTACACCACCAAGCGGCTCGAACAGCGACCCGAGGAGCTGCCCTCGGTGCTGGAGACCCTGTACGTCTACAGCTCCGAAGCCAAGATCAAGCATCCGGTGAGCACCTTCAAGGCGGGCATCAGCGAACTCGGCGAGCACGAGACCATCGACACCGGATTCGACCTGTTCCTCGAGCAGGTCGCCGCCGAGGGTGAGCTGGATGTGCTGCACGACAAGGTGCGTCGCACCTTCGCCAACATGACCGGCCTCGACCTGTCCTCCAATGCGAAGGTCCGCCGCGCCCTCGCCGACGCGATCGCCTGACCCATGGAGCGACATGGACCGGTTCAGGTGCCGTGGTCGGTGATTCCGGACTACCACTGCTTCGGCTGCTCACCGCATAACGCGTCCGGACTGCGGTTGAGCTTCGAACCGCATGCGGACGGCCTGCAGGCGCGGTTCCGGCTCGGACGATCCTTCGAGTCCTACCCGGGTGTGGTGCACGGCGGGCTCATCGGCGTGATCTGCGACGAGGTGATGGGCAATCTGATCGTGCTGGCCCGCCATCACCCCGCGTTCACCGTCTCCCAGCGCACCCGATTCATCACACCGCTGCTGGTCGACCACGAATACCACTGTGTCGCGACGCTTTCCGGGACCAAGCTGCCGATCCTGGCCTCGGCCGAGATCCTGGACGACGACGGCACCGTCTGCGCGACCTCCAGCGCGGCCTACCAGCCCTTCGAATTCGATGCGGTCCGCCACCAACTCACCCTCGGCGACGACGAGGTCGCCCTGCTCACGCACGCATTGACCACTGCGAATGCCCTCTCTTCGAATGGAGTTCAGTAATGCCCCACACCGCCGACGACATCCTGCGCACCGTCACCGATATCGCCGCCGCCGAGACCGGCATCGCCCAGGCCGACCTGCTGCCCGACGTGGACCTGCGCGGTATGGCCGGCGTCGACTCCGTTCGCGTGCTGCGCATGGTCGCCAAGATCGAACGCACCTATGACATCGAGCTGGAAGACCAGGACGTCTTCGGATTGTCCACCCTCAGCGATGTCGTCAAGGTGGTCGATCGGGCCCTGCGTGAGGCAGCGGCATGACCACCACCGCCGACACCAACCAGCACTACGACCTGGACCCGGATATCTTCGGCCAGTTCCTGGACCCGCTGCGCAAATACAGCTCCGCCCTGTACAACTCGCCGACTGACACCCTCGAGCAGGCGCAGCGGCAGAAACTGCGCTTCGTGGCCGATCGGCTCGGCTTGCACGGCGGCGAGCGTCTGCTGGATGTCGGCTGCGGCTGGGGTTCGCTGATCCTGTTCATGGCCGAGGAATTCGGTTGCGATACCACGGGAATCAGCCCCGCGCCGCGCCAGCACGAGTACATCGCCGAACAGGCGGTCGCACGTGGTGTCGCCGAGCGGGTGCATACCGAGGTCGGGCACTTCGAACGAATCGACTTCCCGGTGCGCGGCTTCGACGCGGTGACGCTGCTCGGCTCGATCGTGCACATGCCCGACCTCGGCGAGATCTTCCGGCGCGCCCGTGCCGTGCTGCGCCGCGGCGGCGCACTGTACGTCTCGGAGAGCTGCTTCCGAAATGCCTCCGCCCGCAATGCCTTCGACACCCGGGTCGGCACCGAGTTCGTGCGCGAGGACATCTTCGGCTGGGGCGATCTGCGTCCGCTCTCGGATCTGGTGAGCGCCGCCGAGGACGCCGGATTCTCGATCATCGCGGTGGACGACCTCACCGAGCACTACCGCCGCACCATCGATGACTGGATCGCCAATGTCGACGCGGCCGCCGAGCGCATCGACGCGCACGGGCCGGGGCTGGCCGCGAAGCTGCGGCACTACCTCGAGATCGCCAATGCCGGATGGGGTTATACGACCAAGCATTACGCGCTGACCTGCCGTAATGTCCGGTAGGAGAGACAGATGAATATCGAATCCGCACTGATTCCCGTCGACGAGGTGGCGGCGGCGGTCGACGGCTTCCTCGCCGCCTCGCCCGCCGCCCGGGCCTGGGATGTGGAGACCGCCTTCGACTGGTCACACGCCGACGCCAACCGGCTCACCGACGGCCAGCGCTCGGCGGTGCAGTTCGTCACCCTCATCGAGGATCACCTGCCCGGCTATTTCGATGTGTACCACCGGCATTTCCCGGTGGACGACACCGTGGATCGCGACACCTTCATCCACAACCGCGAGCTCTACCACTTCACCGTGCGCTGGGCCTTGGAGGAGGACACGCACGCCCGTGCCCTCACCAGATACCAAGAGGCTTCCGGTATCGCCGAACGTGGCTCGCTGCGTGCGGAATTGGCGATCGAAGGGCAGAAACCGTTCGACCTGCCCTACGACCACCCCGTGCAGTTCTTCGCCTACGCGCTGGTTCAGGAGAAGGCGACCCAGATGTACTACCAGCACCTGCGCGATGTGGTCGACGATCCAATTCTCGCGGCGGTGCTCGGGCGGCTCGCGCGCGACGAGGCACGGCATTTCAGCTTCATGGCCGATGTGGTCGGTCGTTATCTGCGGGTGCAGGGCGATGCCACGGTGGAGCCGATCCGCGATGTGATCGCCAACTTCCGCATGCCGTTGGCCGACACCATGCGTGGCTATTGGCGGTGGGCGCTGAAGATCGCCGATGTGGCCGCCTACGACCACACCGAGGCGTACGATCATCTGGTCAAGGTGATCGACCGGACGGTGGACGCCAGATCCGATCGGCTCGACGAACTGGTGCGATTCATCGAAGAATGCCACTCGCTGGCGTGACAATGGCCCTGCCGCTGAAACCGTTTGGAGGCAGGGCCATTCGGGCCTTTCACTGCTCCGAAGGCAACACCAGGATCGTGGTCGAACCGTGTGCGATCAATTTGCCGTTCGCGTCGGTGATCCGCCCCTCCGCGGTCGCGGTGCGTCGCCCGACGTGAATCGCGTTGGCCTCACACGTGAGTCGCGACCCGTCCAGCGTCACCGACCGGATGAAGTTCACCTTGAGCTCCAGGGTCGTATAGGCCACGCCGTCACCGAGTTTCGTGAAGACGGCGCTGCCCATCGCGGTATCCATCAGCGTCGCGATCACCCCGCCGTGCACCGTGAACATGGCATTGATGGTGGCCGGATTGGGATCCAGGTAGTACCGCGTGTAGCCGTCCCCCGCGGTCTGCAACCGAATCCCCAGCGACGCGCCGACTCCCAGATTCTCCTGCAGCCCCCGCTCGAATACCGTGGTCAGTTCGTTGACGCGTGCCGCGACGGTCCCATTACTGTGCGTGTCGATGCTGGTCATGGCCTCTTCCTCGCTGTCGAACGATGCCAGCCCATTCGACCAGCGGCCGGTGAATTCCACTTGGCCGCAGCCCATAACATTCCGACCTTCGATCGAGTGATCGAAATCCGCGCGGCGATCAGTTCCGACACGAATCAGGCTCGATCCGACAAGACGGACCGAGCCTGATTACATTCAGCGACTGGTGTTATCGGCGATCGAACTCGCCGTCGCGAGCGCCACCGACGGACCCCCGACCGCCGACAGACTGGTCAGACGATCACTATGCGCTGGTGGCGGCATCCGCGCGAGACCATCCCGCATGATGATCATCGGTGGTTCAGATTCGCCTGACGCTAGACAGTAATCCTGCTTCGCATTGCCTCGACAATGGTGTCCCCCAGGGCGGTGAGCGATCCGGCGTCCGCCAGTAGCGCAATACCTTCGGCGGTGAGCATACGGACTTCGGCGAAGCGACGCTCGGCGACCTCGGCTGCCGCTCCGGTCGTCACGGTGCGCTGGACTCGCCAGAAGTCGGTGATGGCGAGGTGAGCGTAGGTGCTGTGCAGCAGGCCTTCGATCGGGCGCGGATGCGAAAAACATGGCGGGTGGTAACGCGGTTCGATATCGGCACGGTCGTAGAGTTCAAAGGCGTCCATCATTGCACCCAGCTTGACGTGCTGGAATTCGTGCACCAGCAGTTCGGCGAGTGGTTCCGGATCCAGGTGCCGGGCGGCGATGCCCACGGCGCCGAACGCCAGTCTGGCCGAGGCGCTCCGGTTCGTCGGGCCCTCCGGTCGCAGTGGCAATATCGTCCGCAGACCGGCACGCAAGCCGGGCATATACGCGGGCAGATGCTCTTCGATGAATCCGACAGCGCCCACGAAAGCCTGCTGCCACCGCTCGGCCTCGACATCACTCAACCTCCCGGTCGGGTGAATTTCGCTCCCGAGATAAGGCAGCGCCCGATAGGGATCGGTGTCCTCCAGCGTGACCGTCAGATCGCCATAGGTCAGCTTGCGCACCGGCTCGGCCAGTACGACGTCCCCGTCGCCGGTATCGATCCATCCCCGCTCCGCAGCCCCCAACGCGCCGAACATCGGCAAAGGCGCCACACCGTCGCGCGCGGGCACCGGCATTCGCAGCTTCGCGCCTGCCAGCAGCGCGGCGCTCGCCGCAACCGCCTCCAAGTGGTAGACATCCGCGGCGACGAACTCAGCGCGACTGATGTTTTCGAGCAGTGCGGTCGCCCACACCCGAGTGTAGGGGTGAGCGAGCACCGCCGCGACCGCGTCCGGTGCCGATGCGTCCAAGCCCACCAGCACATCCCATGCGGCGGCGAAGCGCGCATCGTCGTGCGGGCCGAATCTGCCTACCGCCGCCAACAATTCACGTTGCACCGAGGCCTGCGCCTGCACCAGCCAACGCACCGTCACCACATCGCCGAAACCCGCTGCCAGCTGGGCGAATTGATCCTCTGACAGACTGTGTACGGACTCAATCGACGGCACGGCTCACCTGCATGCGCTCGTCGAAGGTGGCGCGGTGCGTTTCGGCGGCGCGCACCGCAGCACTTTCCGCGGCGGGGTCGACCGATTCGGCGAGCCACGGCCGCACGGTCGCACTCATGCCCGTGACGAACCGCTCCCCCAGCGCAGTCAATGATCCGGACGCCTGGAGTTGACGAATCGCTTCCGCGGTCATCATCCGCCACCGCACGAACTCCCGCTCCGATTCCTGGCGCTGTGCCCCCTCGGCGCGCGTGCGATGCACCCGCCAGAAATCGGTCACGCCGATATGGGCGTAGGTGCCTTGCAACAACCCCTCGATCGGACGTGGATCCGGTCGCCACGGTGCGTAATACCGCAGCGCTGTATCGGAGCGGTCGAACAATTCGAACATGTCGAGGATGGCACCCATCTTCACGTGTTGGAATTCGTGGATCAGCGGCAGCGCGGCCGATACCAGCGCCCGTCGCAGCCCGATGCCGACCGCGCCGAAAGCCAGTCGCATAGAGGCGCTTCGGTCGTAGTTCTCATCCGGCTCCATCGGCATGACCGCGCGCAAGCCGGCGCGCAGCCCTGGCGCGTAAACGGTGAGATGTTCGTCGATGAAGTCGATCCCCTCGGCGAAAGCGAGCTGCCACCGATGCGCTTCGGCGTCGCCGAGCCGATCGGCCGCATAGCTGTGGCCGATGCGGTAGGGGTCGGTGTCCTCCAGTGGGACGTTCAGGTCGGTCGCCGTCAGCCGACGCAATGGATGTATCAGATCCAGCTCCTCGACCGAGCCGGTATCGATCCAGACCTGTTCGTCCCCAATGGCTTTCAGTGCCCCGAAGGTGGGCAGCGGCGCAACGCCCGCACGCACCGGCACCGGTAACCGCAAATCCTTACTCGCGTGCAGCGCCGCACTCGCGGCGACCGCTTGCAAGTGGTGGACATCCTCGGCCACCATCTCACCCTTGCTCACCCCCTCCAGCAGTGTGGTGGCCCATACCCGGGTGTAGGGATGCGCCAGCACCGTGGCCACTGCGTCGGGCGCGGATGCGTCCAGGGAGACGAGCACATCCCAAGCGGCGGTGAATCTTTCGTCGTCCTGTGGACCGAATCGGCCGACGGCAGACAATAATTCGCGCTGCAGCGAAGACTGGGCCTGTGCCAGCCAACTCACCGTGGCGGCATCACCGAAACCGGCTGCCAGTTGGTCGAATTCGTCATCGGACAAGCTGTGCAACTCAGCGATGGTGTCATGTGCGGAGGTCTGCGCGCCGCCTCTTCCTGCCGCGGCTTCCGACTCGGCCACATGATCGATCATCTCCTTCAAATCGGAGCAGTAGACAGAGGGATTGTCGAATCCGGTGCCCGGTCGGTATCGGTGCGGATAGAACCCACCACCGCAGACCTGAACCACGTCACAGGACCGGCAGGTGGCGCTGACGCCGTCGATACCGTCGCGACGCACGGTGATTCCGGGGAGCACGGCAGCCTCGTCGAAGCAGTTGTCCCACACGTTCAGTCCGGTCGCCGCCGCACCTTCGAAGGCGGTCTTGAGCGAATCGACCTGCTCGAGCGTGCCATCGGTTTCGATCACCAGCAGATCCACCGGATCGAGTCCGATGGCCTCGGCGGTGCTCGGACGGCCGTACATGGCCGCCACCACCGATTCGAAGGTACGCAGCGGTACCGGTCGACCGTCAGCATTCCATGCGTCGAACATGGCGATGAGCCATTGCGCGTACTCGCCGCCACCCCGCTGCGGCTGGTTCGGGTCGCGCGGTATCCGCAATCCCGGTGGCTGATGTTCCCAATTCGAATGCGGCAGTAGCAGATCCATGCGCGGCGGCTGCTGCTCCAGCAACCCGCGATAGACGGCGATCGGATCGTTGGCGATATCCACCGTGCACAGCAGGCCGGAATACAGTGCGCGATACTGCGGCTTGCGCAACAGGTCGAGGCTCGCGATCACCTGGTCATAACTGCTGCGTCCGTTGCGGTACAGCCGATGCCGGTCGTTGGCGGCGCGGTCGCCGTCCAGCGAAACACCTACCCGCACATTGTATTCGGCGAACATGTCGAGGTAAGCCGCGCTGAGCAGGATCGCGTTGGTATGGATATGCAGATTCAGGCGGGCCACCGGGGCGATGGCCGCGTGCAGAGCGGCCAGGAATTCCCTGGTGCGGTCCACACCGAGCAGCAGCGGTTCGCCGCCGTGCAGCACGATGGCGACCTCCGGCAGCGCATGCGCCGACGCATGTTCGGCGATGCGGAACGCAATCCGGGTGGCCGTCTCCGGAGCCAGCCCCATCGGGCGACCACGCCAGGATTGGTCGACGTGCTCATACATATAGCAGTGATTGCACGCCAAATCGCACCGGCTATGCACCTTGATCACAAACTGACGAAAAGGAAGCGGTTTACGGTTCACGGGATAGCCGGTACGCCGAGATATTCGGATCAGATGAGAGCGGAACTGAACGAGATACCGGTGGTCGAGGAGTTGGCCAGGTTCGCAAGCAGATCGGTCAGGCTCTGACCCGAAAGCTGCCCGAGCGGAGCGCCCCGCAGGTTGGGGACAGCGGACACAACAGTGCGATTGGACGATTTCATGATTAGTCCTCCTAACGAGCGAAACCCTTTGACGCTCTTGGTAAATGCTACGCGCGAGGCCCCACACTTCTTTCCCAAGTTTGGGGAATCGGTCCGAGCGGAACGCCGCGTACTCGGTCTCGGGCGGTGGAATTCGGCGAAACCGCAGCCAGCATGAACTTCGTTGCAGTTCAGATGAATTCGACCGAATCGATCCGCCAATCGCGACCGGAACGCCGCAGGGTCACCTGACCGCGAGCACCAATTCGGCGAGCTTCTCGAAGTCCTCCACCACGAACGGACCCGGCCGCCCCAGCACGATGTGCTCGATCCCGACCTCGGCGAAACGGCCGAACGAATCGACTTGCTCCGCAACCGATTTATCCGGATAGAAGTACGCGACCATGGTCTTCTCGATCTCATCGTAGGGTCGGGCGACCGCCTCGCAGTGTCCTCGCAGGACAGCGAGTTTGGCGGCCACAATATCGACGGATGGGCCGAAGAGGTTGCAGGCGTCCGCATATTGCGCGACCAGTCTGAGCGTCTTGCGCTCACCCTGGCCGCCGATCATGATCGGCGGATGCGGGCGGGTCAGTGAGTTGGGTACGTTCAGCGGCCGCGTAAGCGTGTAATGCTTACCGTGGAACGGCTTTTCGGACCCTTCCCACATCTGCCGCGCGATCCGCAGGGTCTCCTCGAGTCGTTCGTACCGCTGCGATGTCGGCGGAAAGAACAGCCCGAGCCCCGCGGATTCATCGGCATTCCAGGCCGCACCGATACCGAGCCAGGCGCGGCCGCCGGAGAGCACATCGAGGGTCGTGACACTCTTGACCAGCAGCCCGGGATCCCGGTAGCTCACCGCAGTCACCAACGCGCCCAGCCGAATTCGCTCGGTCCGCCCAGCGATATACCCCAGCGCGGCGTAGGCCTCGAGCATGTCGTGCTCCGGCGGACCGTTCGACCCGATCTGGAACAGATGGTCCATGACGAACACCGAGTCGAGCCCGGCCTGATCGGCCGCACGCACGATCCGATCGACCCGCACTCCGATCCCATCCGGCGAATCCGGCCAGGTGAAGTCGGCAAGAGAAATACTCAATCGCATATGCCGAGCCTGGCACGGCCCCCACCCATCGGGGAGGCTCCGCCAGTCCTAGGACGCCGCGCCTACTCGGGAGCCTTCTGGCTGGGCTTACAGCTGAGGTAGGGGCGGGGAGGCCGGGAAGGTGATCGGCAGTGCGGTGAGGGCCCGGTGGAACGGGCCCGGCCGCCAGGTCAGGTCGTCGGGTGTGCAGGCAAGACGGATTTCGGGGAGTGCGTCGAGTAGTTGGTCGATGGCGTCCTGGGCGATCAGGTATGCCATCGAACTGGCCGGGCAGACGTGCGGTCCGGCGCCCCAGGACAAATGGGATCTGTTGCCCGCGTATTGATTCGCGGCAATCTGCGGATCGGCGTTGCAGGCGGCCATACTGATGACGACCGGCTGGTGCGCGGGCAACCACACGTTGTCGATGAGGATCGGCTGGCGCGGATAGCTGAGGCAGAAGTTGGCCATCGGCGGATCGTTGAACAACACCTCATCGAGCGCGTCGCGCGTCACGAGGCTACCGCCCAGCACACTGCCGCCGAACCGCTCGTCGGTGAGGATCAGCAGCAGCGTGTTCACGATCAGATTCTGTTGCGGTTCGATGCCGGCGCCGTACAACGTGCCCAACTGGTGCACCATCTCGGTATCGCTGAGCCCGGCCGGGTGCAGCAGCATCCGCGAGGTGATATCGTCGCCGGGCTCGACGCGCTTGAGCTGGATCAACTCCGCCATGGCGCCGATGAGCAGCTGGTTCCCGCGGTCCGCGTCGACGCCCTCGAAGATCGCGGCCATCCCCGTCGCGGCCTGCTGCGCGAGTTCGGCCGGACACCCGAGCATGGCGTTGAGCACCGCGAAGGCGAGCGGAAACGCGTACTGGCGCACCAGATCCGCCGATCCGTCCCCGCAGAACGAATTGATCAGCGGTATCGCGAGTTTCGCTATGGTGTCGTGCAGGCGGTACTGATCGACCTTGTCCAGACCCGCGGTATTGACCTGTCGATAGCGCGCATGCTCCTTGCCGGCATTGCGCAACGCGTTCGGCCGCCACTGCATCATCGGCAGCACCGGGCAGTCGTCGGGCACATCGCGCTGCCAGACCCGCGGATCCGCCGGAAAGTGATCCGGATCATTCATGATCTGCAACGCCGTGTAATACCCGATCACCAATGTCGCGGGCACGCCCGCCGCCAACTCCACCGGCACCAGCGCCCCGTATCGCTCCCGCATCGCCCGATACGCCGCGTGTGGATCCGCCGCGAACTCCGGCGAATACAACGAAACCCGCGGACCGTCCGTATCAATCGGCGAACTGAGCGGTGCGCGACCGGACCGGCCCTGCGCTGACGGAATCGTCATCGAAAAAACTCCAGGCATTCGAACAAATAAGCCCCGTGAGCCTAAGCACCCGGCCCACCCCGCGCATCCGGAACGCGAAAACCCCTGATCTGCAGATCATTTCCCCTCGTCAGAGGAAGGGAAGACGATATCGTCAGCGGCCAGTCCAGTGCGGTTCCGGGGCGGGCAGCGGCCAGTCGCCCACGGCACCGAGAGTGGAACCGGCCTGCCGGGCATAGTGTTGGGCATGCAGGGCATCCGGGTGGAGCCTGCTTGCCTCGGCGAGCCAGCCACCGGCCTGACGGAGCACTTCCGCGCGGGTCAGGGGTGGATCGGTACCGAGCAATAGGCCGCCGTATTCCGGGGCGACGACCACGGCCGAGCCGAGGTGCTGCAGGCAGCGGCCGGTGCCGAGGTCGTCATCGAGTTCGCGGTAGCCGGTGAGCGCCCGCTGCCAGTGCCGCAGGGCCCGACGGGGTTCGCCACGCGTCCACCAGAGGATGCCGAGCGTTTCGAATACGTGCGCGCGACCCGCCGGGTAACGGCCCGCGCGGGTGAGAGCTTCGGCGAGTTCCAGACGGTCCTGTGCAGCGTCGAGCCGGCCCTGATGCAGATGTACGACGGCCAGGTTGATCAACGCGCAGACCTCCCCCGCCACATCTGCTCGCGGCAGCAGCCACCAGGCGGCCTCCAGCTGATTCTCCGCATCGACCAGCACGAGCGGGCTCGGCGATGCGACGGCGAGTCGATCCAACGCGGTGTAGTGCGCCCAACGCGCGGACAGACTGGTCGACAAGCCGCGCGGACGATACTTCGGCGGCCGCCGTTGGAGTCTGCCCGCCCGCAACTCAGCCAGGTCGGCACGCAGCGGGAATTCATCCGGATCCGTCAGCCGACGGAGTGCATCGGCCACACCGGAGGTATTCTCCGACAGTCCTTTCCGGGCATACCAGACATCCAGGGCGTCGACGATACGGGCGAGCTCGTGTATCGCGGCGGCCGGTAGGCGCACCGAAGGCGCCGGGAAGAGCTTGCGCAGGTACGGTTCCTCCGCCTCGAACCACCGCCGTGCCCCCTTGGCGAAACGAACCGATTCCAACGCGATCGCCCAGCGGGTCGCGCGGTCGGCATAGTGGTGCAGTAGCGCTGGCAGCGCCGCCTGCCAGCGCGGACCGGTAACGACCTCGGCCAGCACCGGCAGCCGAGGCGTCTTGCGCAGGCAGTAGCGGTCGGCCCCGAGATATGCCACGATGCCCCGCACCGCGAGGTCCTCCAGCAGTAGCGCCGCGTTGCGCTGCTGCGGTGGCGAATCCGACGGCAGTCGCGTGGGCGCATCGAGAATCGCCGACAACACGGCCAGCAATGCGGCCGTTTCGAATTCGTGGACCGGCAGGTCCCGCAAGGCCGCCAGCGTGGGGTCGTGATCCAGAACCTCTTGCGGCGGATCGGGACAGTCTCTGGCACCGACGAATCGGACCGGTTCTCCCGGCTCGACCAGTTCCGCGATCAGCGCGAGTTCCCGTTCGGTGCGCAGTCTTTCGCGAAACTTCTCGACGCGCCGGTACACCACATACGTCCCAGCGGCCAGCACAACGACGACGGCCAGCCCACGCAGCAGACCACCGATCACCTTGACCGCACTGTTGTCGCCGAGCGAATTCACCACGATATTGCGGCCCAGTTCCAGTACCAGCGCCCACGCGACCACCTCCGCGGTGCCGAGCACGCCCTCCCAGATCGAGGATCGCGGTGTGGTCTGCGGTGCCGATTCGTGCCCGCGCGGCTGTGTCATCGCAATGCTCTTCCGGTCAGTCCCGGCACCAACCAGCGCCGCCACGTCGCGAGCAACAGCAGGACCGGCAGCACCGCCGACAGCAGCGATCCCGCCGCCAACCGCGCGGCATTCTCATTGAATTGCCGTGCCTCGCCCCACAACAGCAGCGACCACGGGCTCGCACCCGCGCCGTTCATCATCAGCCCGATGAAGAAGTCGTTCCACACCTGGATGAATTCCAGCACCGCCACCGCGACCACGGCCGGGCCCGCCGATTCCAGTAGCCGCCGCATGATGGTGCCCGGACTCGCCAGTCCGTGCAGTACGTCGGCAGCCGGACTATTCGGCGGGGCCAGCATCGCACCGCGCAGAATCAGGATCGCGATGGGCAATCCGGCGGCCGCGTGTACGAAGATCAACGGAATTCTGGTCCCGGACAGGCCGAACGCATCGATGAAAGCGTCGAGCGAACCCAGATAGCTCTGTGCGGGCAGCACCGATAAGACGACCAATGACACCACCGCGATCCGCGCCACCATTCGATCCGGGCGGATCGAGGCCAGTCGATGGGCAACCGGCAGCGCCGCGGCCACCACGACGATCGTGGCCAGGCCGGCGACCAGGAACGTTGTCTGCCAAGCATGTTGAAACACCTGGTCATGCCACATGCCGGTAATCGCGGATAGGCCGGATCCGGTAGGACTGTCCAGACAGACGGCGATCAGCACCAGGATCGGAATCAACGCGAACACCGACACCAGTGCGATACCCGTCGCGCGGACCGGACCGATCCGCGGCCTGGCGTGGTCTACCCGGGTCGGTATCGCCGACGCCGACCACCCGACCTGATGCCTGCGCACGCCGGTCTGCAGCAGCCAGGCCACGAAACCGACCAGCACCGCCAGCGGCAGGGCGTACGCGGCCGCCACACCGGCGCCGAGATCGGGATCGGGATCGGTGGCCAGCCGCCACCACTGCACTGTCGCGCTGTCGACCTGATATTGCATCGAGCCCGGCACCCCGATCAACACCACATCGAAGACCCTCGCCGCCGCGACGCCGACCACCAGGCCGAGGATCAGCAATACCGGACGCACGAGTTCCAGCAGCCGCGCCACCGGCAGCCGCTTCCGCTCGCCGTGCAGATAACCCGACCGCACCGGATCGGCCTCGATGGCGCGGATATCGGCGCGGAACAGTCCGGTGAGGAAGCCGAGCCAGGTCCACAGGAATGCCGAACCGAGCATCACCGCGTACCAAACCCGGTACCAGCCAACGGTATCGATGCCGAACCGGTCGGCGAGATTTTCGAAGATCAACCGGAAAGCGACGCCCGAGACAAATGCCGAGATGCCGAAGGGAATGATCAGCGGCGCCGAGAGCCAGCGCGCATTGCGCGACCACCACGCGATCACCAGCGCGGCGAGCAGCAGCGTCAATCCGAAGACAACCCAGAGCAGCGTGCGCAGGTACGCCCACACCCCGTCACCGGTCAGCGCGGCGCCGAGAAACCACAGTCCGAGTGCGGCGATCCCAGCGAATATCGACCGCAGCACGAGGCGGACGCGGCCGGGCCGCCGACGCCGGGAAATCAGCGTGAACGCGACGGCCGCACCGGCAACAACTGTGCAGGACACCGCGATTCGCGGACGCGTATGCACCGCGATCGCCAGCGTCCACACCGTCGGAGCCACCAGCAGCAGCACGATCAGCCCGACCGCGAGCAGACCCGCCCGGCCGAGCCAGCGGCGCGGGCGGCCACCGGGCACGAGCGGACCGCGCATCCGTCTGGTCGCGAGCTCGAGGCGCAGGCCATTGGCCCGGAAATCGGCGACACCCGTCATCGGCGGCCCCGCTCGAAGGTATCGAGTGCGGTGATCGCGGTATCGATCGCGCGCTCCGGATGTGCGTTCATCCCGTCACCGATCGTAGTGAGGAAGGCAGTCAGGATGCGCCACAGCCCATTTCGGGCGCCGACGGCCCCGAGCTGATCGGAGAGGTCGAAGGCACTCCACGAGGTCTGCGATCGCGCGATCGGCTCGATCAACGTCGAATACCGCGCGGAGGTCCGAAGATTCGGGCCGATGAAGCCGCCGTCGCCCTCGATCCAGGGCAGGGGCGCCTCGGGTGCGGCCAGCGCCGCGACCACCTCGTCGGCGCGCTGTTCGGCGTATTTGGTCACCACCACGACATCACCGCCGACAATTCGCGGGCGCTCCCCGCCGAGGCCGACGGTCGGGAACTGCGCGATACCGACCGCGTCCTCCTGCCGCCCGGCGGCCCGAAGACTCGCGCGCACAATGGGTTCGGCGAAATCGGGGGCGATCACCATGGCGGCGCGCCCGTGCTCGAACACATCCCGGATCGCGTCCGGAAACTGCCTGGTCAAGGCTACTGCGACACCACCTGCGAAGGCGTGCCGCTGTCCCCACAACCGCGCGAGATGTCCGAACGCGGCACGCACGGCCGGACGGTCCCAGGTTCGGTTGTCCTGCCCAACCGCCAAATCGTCGTAAGTGCGCGGTGATTCGGCGCGCAGCACATTCTCGAAGAAGTCGGTCAACACCCACCCGTCCCCGGCCGCGAGGGCGAGCAGCCGGATCGGCGTACCGGCGAGCACCTCCATCCGATCAATCCAATCAGGGATCGTCCAATTGGCCGGGTCGCCGAGGCGATAGCGCTCGATCGCCTGCCGGTCGTACCAGACCAGCGATTTATCCGCCGCTTTGAACGGCACCCCGTACGGTTTTCCCTTCTGGTGCAACAACTGTCGCCACGGCTCCGAATAGCGCAACCCGGCATCGTCGGTCCACAGCCCATCGGCGATCGGTCGCAGTCGATCGTCATCGACGAGATCACGGACCTGTCCCGCCTGCGGCAGCATGACGATATCCGGCGCCGATTTACCGCCCGCGGTGAACGCGGTCCCGACATCGTCGCCCATCGGAATCACATCCACCGATTCCGCAATGGCCAACCGCGCCAGCACCGCCCGAAATGCCGCCAACTCCGCACCGCTCCACGACACCCCGATCCGAACCCGCCCCGAATCCCCCCACAGCAATTGCGGCGCACAAGCAGCCAGCGGCAGAACCAACCCCGCTTGCAGCAGTGCTCTCCTGGTCCCCATGCTCCCCCGACAACCCTTCCTGGCAGTCCGGCCGATTATTCCACCAACCCCGCCCGAATGGGCCGAAACCCGTTGCCACCAGAACCCGATCGGCGCGCATGGCACACTGCCGACTATGAGCGACACCAGCGTGCCAACCATCACCTGCGGCACCCGTGTTCGGCTCCAATCGGATTCGCATCGGCGGGCCGGGCAACTCGCGGCCGCATTGGCAGGTGCCGGAGTCGGATCCGGCAGCCGGGTGGCCATCATGGCGCGCAACGACATCGAATTCCTCGAGGCCTCGCTCGCCACGGCGGCGTGCGGCGGCAATCCCGTTCCCATCAACACTCGCTGGCAGGCCCCAGAAGTCGCGCATGTGCTCGCCGACGCCAACGTCGGCATCGTCATCGCACACACCGAGTTCATCCCGGTAGTCGAGAAGGCCATCGAGTCGGCCGCGACGGATCCGATCGTGGTCGAGGTCGCTATGCCGGAAGAGCTGTTGCATGAGGCCGGTCTCGATCCTGGACTGGTAGCGGCAACGGGCCGCCATCCGCTGTTCGAGGACTGGATCGACGACCGATCTCAGCCCCTCGGACACATCGACGGCGCCATCGCCGATTCCATGGGCCTGGTCTACACCTCGGGCACCACGGGAAGGCCGAAAGGCGTTCTACGCCAACGTATGACACCACACCAGCTGCTGTCGATCGCCGGTGCCACGGCCCAACGAATGGGCTTGTCCTCGGGCGGCCAGATGCTGGTCACCGGTCCGCTGTATCACACCAGCCCGAACGCGGTCGCGACGCTCGCGCTGCGCATGGGCACCAACATCACGATCATGCCGCGGTGGAACGCCGAACGATTCCTGCACCACGTGCATGGACACCGCATCCAGCAGGCCAAGGTCGTACCCACCATGCTGTCCAGGCTGGTGTCCCTGCCACCGGAGATCCGGGCCCGCTACGACACCTCCAGCCTGACCCATCTCATCCACTCCGCAGCACCCTGCCCACCCGCGGTGAAGCGCGCCGCCATCGACTGGTTCGGCGATGCGCTCTGGGAGTTCTACGGCTGCAGCGAGGCCGGTGCGATCACCTGGATCAGCGCCGCCGAATGGACGAACCACCCCGGCAGCGTCGGGCTACCGGTTGACGGCTCGGCGGTCACCATCCTCGCCGAGGACGGCACAGCCCTGCCGCCGGGACAGATCGGTCGGGTATTCATCCGCGGCGCCGACTACTGGCCCCACTTCCGCTACCTCAACCACACAGCCGAGCCGAGCCCGGTCCAGGACATGATCACCGTCGGCGACCTCGGCTACCTCGACAATGACGGCTACCTCTATCTGACCGGCCGCATCAGCGACGTAATCATCAAGGGCGGTGTAAATATCTACCCCGCCGAAATCGAAGCCGCGATAGCCGCCATCCCCGGCGTAGAAGATGTCGCGGTATTCGGCATCCCCGACCCCACCGATCTCGGCGAAGCCGTAGCCGCCCACATCGTCGCTCGCCCCAGCGCACACCTCACCGACCAGAACATCCGCTCCGGCCTGAACGGCCAACTGGCCGACTACAAAATCCCAACCGTCATACGAATCGTCGCCCAGCTACCACGCGACGACTCGGGCAAGATCTACAAACACCAATTGCGCGCCCTTTACCCGACGCGATAGGCCGCCGACTTCGCCCCGCTCTTCTCGCCTCTGCGAGGGAACATCCGGGCCCGAATACCGAATAACCCGGTGCTGGCCTGCCGATCTGACTCAGTTCGTGTGCGGGTGCCTGATGGAGTCGCCACCCTTTGTCTCGTGCAGTCGGCCGAACCGGCTGGCGAGCAGACGTGCCATGCTCTCGGCCGCGCCCCGGCAGGCGTCATCGATCGTCGCCGCATTGTGGGTCACCGCGACCGGATGCTGACCGGTTGGACGAGCCTCCAGCACGCATCGCTTGTCGTCCGGTCCGCCTTTGCCCGCGTTCTGGTCACTGAGATGGGCTTCGACGCTGGTGATCTGGTCGCTGAAGTGCTCGAGCGTCGAAGCGATCTCCTCCTCGACGTGCCGGATCAGCTTTTCGCCGCTGTCGATGTTGCTGTCGGTATTGATCTGAATCTGCATGTGCGTATCCATTCCAGTAGGTGGCAACTGTTACTCGGACGGAGGCGGGATGTGTTCATAGTCGACTCCGCCGCCGTTACCTGCTCCGCCTTTACCGCGATACTCACCGTAATCCCCGATGATCATCGGACTGAGCGGTCTGAGTCGCCCAATTGCTACCGAAAGCGATGCCGCGGAGTTCCTGGTTGCCCAGCGGCGATCGCGTCCGGCGCGGTACTGCGTTCCAGAAGGGTTTGAGCATGATGGCGGCGCCGGTGATGGCCATCCAGGTCGGTAGCGGGTAGAAGACGAGTCGTTCGGCGATTCCGACCTGCAGGCCGATGGTCAGCAGAACTGTGCCGGTGAGTCCGGTCGATGCGCAGACCCCGGACCAGATCGCGGCGAGGCGGCGTTGTTTCCACAACCAGATCGACAGCAGGGTCAGCACGATGTGCCGCGACACCAACGCGGGCATCACCGCGAGCCCGTGCACGACGATTCCGTCGTTGGAGGGGAACACGCCGGTCGCGGCGGTGCTCAGGCCGATGATGACAGCCAGTGCGACGATCGACCACTGTCGGGGTCCGTGGGGAATGTAGTCGCGGAATCCGATGGCGCCGACGATTGTGAGCAGGCCGAGCACGACGAATGTCGCGTTCATCAGCAGATGCAGTGGTGAGCACAGATTTGGTGTGCAGGTGGTGATACCGAGATCGCTGATCGTGTCATGACGGAAGCTGTAGTCCGATTTCCAGGCGATAGCGGTCACGAATTCGACGACCAGATATGCGAACGCCAACGTCCACGCAATTGCCGCGATGGTGTGTCGCAGGTGTCGCGCCCCCATCCATGCGACCTCGTGTGTTCGAGATCGGTCGGTGCTGGGGTGCGGCGGGTCCGGTGCTGTCGATCCCGGTGCAGCCTCTTCGGCGCGGTCATCGATGATGTTCACGAGGATGCTGTTTCCGTGGTTGGTGTTGATGTTTCGCGGGCAGTGTCATCGTCGTCGTGAATCCGAGTCGGCGCAGACGGTGGCGGTCAGCCGCTGAACCGAGTTGGGTTGGCGGAGCGGGGATTCGATTGCTCTCAACTGGCGTGGGCGGACAGTGATCGGGTTTCGATATCGAGGTCACCGCCCTCGGTCAGCGACGCGGTGTAGGTGATGAGCCGTTGGCCGGGGTCGTCGAGCTTGTCCTGGTCGTGCACGGTCAGGCAGGAGACGGCGCCGAAATTCACCAGCAGATACCGGTTTTCGACCGCACCCGATTCGCTGGTGAGGGCGACAGTGAAGATCTGCCCGTGTGAGACCCAGGCGCGGGCGGCGGTGGCCACCGCCGCGGGTTCAGTGGCGGAGAACTGCAGGCGGAAGGGCAGGTCGGGAGAGTCGAGATAGGTATTCACGGTGGGTTCAGCTCCGATTGTGTGGTTGTGTTCGGTTATCTGGTGCAGAACCCGGTGAGTCGCCGCCGGGGTCTGTCAGTGTGGTGGCCAAGCCGGTGAGCAGGATGTCTAGGCCGCGTTCGAGTTCGGCGGCGCCGTCGTAGGCGGCCAGGACCGGTGCCAGTTCGCGTAGCAGTGGGGACTGCGCGATCGGCAACCGATGCAGCCCGAGCCGCAGCACTTCGTCGGTTTCCTCGGGGCGTTCCACGAGTTCTTGCAACTCGTTGAGGATGTGGCCGTAGAGGAATCCGAACACTGCCCGGTAGATGTGCAGAGCGTCGGCGCCGCCGAACCCGGCGCGGGTCAGTAGCGCGAGGACGTCCTCCAACGGCCGCAGCACGGCGGTCGGACGTTGCCCGAGCGGTGTCGCCAACGGCCGGGTCACCAGCAGCGGCACCACCCGTGGATGCGCCAGCGCCAACCGGCGGAAGTCACGGGCAACCACACGTAACTGGGTGGCCCAATCCGGATCGGCGGCATCGACCGACAGTTGCGCGAACACCATCTCGGCGACACCGTCGAGCACCGCGGCCTTGTTCGATACGTGCCGGTAGATCACCACTGCCGCCCGCGTAATCGGCCCCTCACCGCGACCATCGGTGGCAGGGCCGCGACCGTCGGTAGCGGGACCGGAATTGTTGCGGTTGATCGGGGGTTCGGTCATCGCGGGAAGCTCCCTTCGCCGGAAGAACCACTGTAGACAGAGAGTGTAGACCTACATCGTTGACATTAGCCTATGGGCGGCGTGTACTGGGAGGAACAACAGATCCGAGCAAAGGCTTGGAGGATCGTCATCATCGTGGTCGTCGGCATCGGAATCGCGGGGCTGGGCATGCTGTTGGCCGGCGCCCGCCGCACAGCGCGCCGCGGGGCAAATGCCCGCCGCGAACCCCACCTACTACAGCCACACGGCACCACCGACGTTGTGGCCGATGCACCCGCATTGCATGACATCTCAACTATTTGTGAAATCAGGTATCCCGTCATGATCGTTCTCGGAGCAGTCCTGCTCGTCGCCGGATTCCTGCTCGGCATCCACCTGCTGGTCACCGTCGGAATCATCGTGCTGGTCATCGGTTTGGTGCTGATGGTCGCGGGCCGCACCGGCCACGCCATCGGTGGCCGACGCCACTACTACTGACCGGCCCGGCGCAGCCCGCCGACAGCGACTGCGCCGCAACCCGCCGAGGCCGAACCCCACAGTGAACAACTCCCCCAAGCGGCAACCCAGCCCGTAGCGAGTCCTCACCGCGGATGCACAACCCGAGCACTACCTACGGAGCCGCCATGCTCATCATCATCACCCTTATCGTCGGCATCGCCATCGGCGCTATCGCAATGGCGGTACTCAACCGCCCATCGGCGCATGGCCGGCGCCGCGCCCTCGGCGGAACCGTAGGAAGCCTGCTGCGCCGGCGCCATCCTGGGGACACCGCGCTGAGTCGCGACCTCAACGAACACGCCGGCGGTTCACGGCATATCCGTACCAATCCGAGTTGGCGCGACCGACTCGAGTAATCGGACAACCCCTCGGCGACGCGTTCGAAACGCGGCCCCTGTCCGCATCGGGATACCGCAGAGTCCAGAGTCTGCGACGAACAGTGATCCCGAAACCGAAACATGTACCAGCAGTGAGATATTCGACCAACCGGAGACAAGAGAATGAGAACGTACGCCAACAACAGCAGGCGAATGTACCGAGGAAGCCGCTCGAGAAAGACCAGCCTCCTCATGGTGCTGGTGTTCGTGTGGCTGATCATCGGCGCCATCGCCGCTGGGCAACGGCACTACTACGACAGCCAACCGACCAACTGCGCGAGCACCGGAACCATCGCGGTCACCATCCTCGCCGGACCGCTCAACTACCTCGGCATGAACCCGAAAGTCGACAACTGCCACGTCGATGTGCCCCAACCCAGTTCGTGATCGCCCGCTGGCCGGCAGATCAGCGATAGGCATACCTCCGCCTAGCTGCCCAGCCCGATCAGCGGCGGCCCGTCAGGTGTCATCGGGCGTAGCCCGGTCCGGTATCGCGCGGTGTCCCATTCGATTGCTCCGGGGAACACCTCGACCTGGCCGCTGCCGAGCGTGCCGCGCGCGAGTTCCTGACCGCACTCGGTGTCGGCCAGGCCATTGCCCGCCCGGGGGAACCGACCTGCCATCACGCCGGGGACTACGATCGCAGGACACTCATCACACGCGGACAACGCCCAGGCAGGAGTCCCATGTGTCGCTTGTTCGGTTTGTCGGCCGCACCGCAGCGAGTGCGGGCCACATTCTGGTTGCTGGACGCACCGGACAGTCTGGCGATACAGAGCAGACGCGAACCCGACGGCGTCGGGTTGGGCACCTTCACCGCCGATGGGGCCCCGCTGGTGGAGAAACAACCGATCGCCGCGTACGAGGACGTTCAATTCGCTCGGGAGGCGCGCGAACGAGAATCGATGACGTTCGTCGCGCACATCCGCTATGCCACCACAGGCGGGCTGCAACCTCGTAACACGCACCCGTTCGAACAACGTGGCCGCCTGTTCGCGCACAACGGTGTGCTGCAGGACCTCGACGAATTGGACTCCGAACTCGGTGACTACCTCGATCTGGTGCACGGCGATACCGATTCCGAACGGTTCTTCGCCCTGATCACCCAACGCACCGACCGGCACGCCGGCGACGTCACCGCCGGGATCACCGACGCGGTCCGGTGGATCGCGGACCGGCTGCCGGTCTACGCCCTCAACCTGGTGCTCATCACGGCAACGAACCTATGGGCACTCCGATACCCCGACACGCACAGCCTTTACGTCCTCGAACGCGCGGCAGGCGGCCCGCAAGGCGCTCGGCATCTGGACCAGGCCGGGCGGGCCGGGATCCGAACGCGCAGCGGACACCTGAGCGAATTCCCGGCGGTCGTCGTGGCCAGCGAGCGCACCGACGAAGACCCGGGCTGGCGGGCACTGGCACCGGGCGAGCTACTGCATGTCGACGACCGTCTGCGCATCCGATCGAGCACGGTCCTGGATTCCGCACCGCGCCATCCACTGACGCTGGCACAGCTCGACAGCCGCGCGGCCGCGGCGCAGTCGGGGCGGTGACCACGCGTCGTGCCACAGAGACAGGCTCGGCGTACCGCCCGCTGGTGCACGCCAAAGCGATCCGGATCGGCGGAACTTGTTGTGGCGGTATCTGTCCCAACCGCGTGCGACTCGACGTGCATGGCTGCGGCCGGCCGTCGCGTGTCGTGTTGGCGGGGAGTCCACCGCCGCCGCCCGCCGCACGGTCAGCTACACGACCGGAGCCCGGCTCGACCTCAACAGCTCGATCCGACGCTCGAGCTGTCCGCGCAACCACAGCGGATACAGCATTGCGGCCGTCAAAAGGGCGAAAAGTGTTGCCTGACCCCAATACCACGCTGACGACGTGACGGCTCGGTATGCGTACGAAACGGCGATGATCGCTTCGATGATCGCTAGCGTTCCATATGTCCATCTGCCGCGGCGTCTCAGTCGATCCGATCCGCGGATGGCGAGCGCCATTGCCGCGCGCCGGATCTCGGGGTCGGACGGTACAGGTCCACGTACCGCTGCGCGCCTGGCCGACCGATAGGCGCTGTTCGAAAGCGGGCCGATGACAGAGTTCAATTCCCGAAACTGGCGTGCGGTGATCGGTCCCATGATTGCCCCGAACAGGATCCCGCCGACTATCGCCGCGACGGTGGCGCCGCCGGCCCCACCGCTCGAATTTTCGTGGCTCATGATCGGCCATAGGATCGCCATCCAGACGGCGAATACGACACCGAAATAAATCGACAGAGCCCACCAGGGCGCATTCCGCAGAACAATATTCACGGCATTATCTTCTCGGCGCACCAGAGCGTCTACCAGCACACTCAGGGCTTGACTTCGCCCACCCTCCGGTTGTCGCGAGTGCACGACAACCTTCGAGCGGCCGCTACAGAAGGTGCGCGACGTTGCCGGCGAAGTGCGGGCCATACTTGCCGGCCAGCGCGTGCGCGTCGACACTTCGAGGCAGACGCGCGCCTTGAAGCTGGGGCTGGCCGCGTCGCCGGAACGGCCGATCTGGATCTCGGCATCGCGGGACACCACGAACATTGGCACACCACCCAACGGGGCCGCACTGGGCCAGCAGGGATGGGGTCATCGGATCGCAACCGCCGCGACCGGAGAGCCGACCGCACCGGTGATCGGCAGCGGGGCGGCGGCGAGCATGAATTCATAGCGGCGATCGGCGGCGCACGCCACCGACAACGCGTCCAGGTCGAACATTTCCCCGACCGCGAGCCCCATGTGCACCAGCGCGACTTGATGCCAGGGCTGGAAGGCTTCGATCTCATTGGGACGCACCTCCACACCCCAGGTGTCGGTGGCGACGGCGGCGACCTCGTGCTCGTAGAGCCAGGGCACGGTATGCAGAGACAGGCCGGGTGCGGCGCCGCCAGCGTAGTCATCCCAGTTTCCGCGGCGCACGCCGAGCTGTCCGGTCCGCACGATCAGCGCGTCCCCCGGCTGCACGGAGACACCCTGAGCGGTCAGCGTGTCGTCGAGGTCTTCGACGGTGATCGCGTAGCCGGGCTCCAGGCTGGCGAGCCCGCGACGTACCGGCAGGTCGACCAGTACCGCGCGTAAGACCATGCGGTCGGTCCAGTGCTGGATGCCGTTGCGGGCCGCGCCGTGGGAGGTGTGTTCGGCGGCGCTGTAGCCGTTCCACATCTTGCCCTGGTAGAAGATGTGCGACAGCGCATCCCATTGGGTGCCGCATTGAGTACCCATGACGATCATGTCGTCGGAGAACCCGAACCCGCCGGTGGGGCCGAACGCCGACAGGACCTTCTCCTGGGCTCCGGCCAGATGATCGGTGCCGGTGGCAGTGGTGACCAGTTGCGGGTTGGAGCGCAAACCACCGGGCTGCGGTCCGGCCTGGTCGTAGGGCAGGGTCAGCGAAATGATCTGGCCGTCGCGGATCAGCGCTGCTGCAGCGCGCACCTGTTCGCGCCCGACGAGGTTCATCGCGCCCAGCTGATCGTCCTCACCCCAGCGGCCCCAGCGGCTGTAGCGGGCGATGTAGTCGGTCAGGGTGTCGGTATCGGTCACGAATGTGCCTTCGGTGCAACGGTGTTGAGGGTGTGTTCGAGCCAGCCGAGCATCATCGGAACAACCTCGGGCAGTTTGGTGATCGCACAGTGCCCGGTGTCAGGGATCAAATGGACATCGGTGTCACGACGCCCCTGGAACACGAGGGTGTCGTGTTGAGGGACATGGACGTCCTCGGCACCGTTGACGATCAACATCGGGGCGTTGGTGTCTTGGTCGAGCAGAGGGCGAAGGGAGAATGCGGCGAAACGCGCGGACAGTTCGTCGCGGGTGGGGCGGTGGTCGAAACCCAACGCGTTGCCGATGATGCCGTCCATACCGAAATGACTCGGCCCCGCACCTGTGAAGGCTTCTTCGACGGGCCCACCCAACACGATGGCGGCGTCGACCTCCCCGGCGAGGCCGGAGCGCGCCGAGTAGTGTCCGCCCATCGAGACACCGAGGTGGGCCACGACGCCGTTGCCGAGAGTGCGGGCGTAGCCGACGAGTTCGCGCACCATATGAGCGCCGCCGTCGGAGGTCATCGGGATCGCCGACTCGCCGGTGCCTGCGATGTCGAAGGCCAGCACCCGCACCCGCAGCCGCATTGCGGCCGCCACGAACATCGCGTGCATGTCCATCTTCCAGGAATCGACCCCACCGCTGGCGAGAAGCACCGGCGAATTCGCGGGCAGGTCGGCGGGAGTGAACAGGTGCACCGGCACCGCGGTGGTGGTGTCCCGATAGGGCAGCTCCAGCACACGGCGGTCGAAGTCCACGCCGAAAGTGGGTGCGGCGAGCTGATATTGGGTGAGCTGGTTGGCCAGCGCGGCGCGTTTGGCCGCATCGACCAGGGTCGGGAACTTCGCCCACCCGTAGGCCAGCGCCGCCAGATCGTGTTGCCCCGACCCCGCGTAGCGGGTCGCCAACTCCGACCATTCGCGGACCCAACCACCGGGGGCGTCGGGCCACATATCGGTAATAGCCGCGCGAACACCGTCCACATCGGCGGCGGGCAGACCGGTGTTGACCATTTGCGGATACCGCTCACCGAACAGATCGGCGGGATCCAGTGGCCATTGATACGACATCGCGACTCCTTTGACGCCCCATACAATTAACGCAAGTTGCTTGCGTTTATGGAGCCTACGGCAGCCGCCTCACTTAACGCAAGGTTTCTGCATTAAAATGTGGAGGGTGCGTGAGAGGGTGGTCCGATGACCGAGCAAGCAGTGCGACGCCGCACCGGGGGCCGATCCGCCCGCGTTCGCCAAGCCGTGCTCGACGCGGCGTTGCAAGCACTCGCCGAGCACGGCCCCGACGGGGTCAGCGTCGCCGAGGTCGCCCGACAGGCCGGAGTGCACGAAACCTCGATCTACCGACGGTGGGGCACTCGCGAGCAGCTGGTCATGGACGCCCTGCTCGCCTACAGCCAGCGCGAGCTACCGGTCCCCGACACCGGGACCCTGCGCGAAGACCTCCGCACCTTCTTGCGGTCGGTATCGACATACCTCGACAGCCCGCTGGGTAAAGCCCTCGCGCGCGCGATGGCCACTTCCGACGACGACGAAACCCTGGCCGCCAGCCGTGCGCAGTTCTGGGAATCCCGCCTCGAGCTGGCCCGCGTCATGATCGACCGCGCCGTCGACCGCGGCGACCTCCCCCGCGACACCGACCCGACGCTGACCCTGGAACTGCTGATCGCGCCCCTTCACTTCCGCGCCCTACTCACCCGCCAGCCCCTCGACGACGACCACGCCGAACGGATGGTCGACACCCTGCTCCGCGGGCTGACCCACTAACTGCGCCCTCGATCTGCCGCAAAACCGAATAGTCCCGTCGCAGAAGGGCTTCAACGATCAGCTGACCTTCCGCCGGCCATGGTCACGGTTTCGTATTCCATTACTTCGCTGGCTGCCCGCTCGCCCGAGCGAATGGCTCCATCGACCCAACCACACATGACGGCAGAGCTCTCGGTTCCGGCCCAGTGGACGCGGCCACAAGGTTTGCGCAGGGCATGACCGAACTGTGTCAGCACACCGGTTGGTGCGTGACTGAGCATCCCGCCACCGGAATAGCGCTCAACACTCCAGTTCTGCTCGATGTAGTCGATGGGAGAGCCGGCCTTATCGCCGAACCGCTCGACGAGTGCACCGAGGATCGCCGTCCTCCGTTCGGCCGCATCGAGTTGTCCGATCTGCCGCGCGATGGGCCCCTCGGTGATGACGCACATGACCCCGGGTCGCCCGGTGTCGGTGCAGGCATCGATGGTGATGGTTGCGGGCGATCCCGGTGCGGCCGATTGCCCCGACAACCCGTCGCTACGCCAGAACGGTTCGTCATACACGACGGCGATCTTGACGATCGAGCCGCTCGGCATCCGTTGATGCAGGAACGATCGATCGACCGGCAGCATCGGTTCGTAAAGAATCTGGCTTGCAATCGCCAGGGGAACCGCCACGATCACCCGGCGTGCGCGCACGATCAACTCGTCGGAGCGTACCGCCACTCCGTCGGCGTCCTGCTGGATGTGCCGGACCGGCTGCGACAGGTGGATCGAATCACCGATCTCGGCGGCCATCGGGCGCGAGATGGCACCCATGCCCCCGACCGGTCGAGCATCCTGGGCGCTGTCCTTGACTCCCAAGACGAAGCCGGGCCCGCCCCCCGACGCCATCTGGTACAGCACAAAAAGCAATGACACCTCCGAGGCGTCGGAGGTGTAGCAGCCGGCGATCGCGGTCTCGAGGAGCTCATGGGCGGGCTTGGACAGGGTATTGCCATCCAGCCAATGCGCCAGGCTGATCCGATCCCACTTGTCGGCATTCTTCGCTGTCCACGGAGCTTCGAGGGGAATCGACTTGCACATATGTCCCAGCTCGAGAAACACCGCACCGAGGTTCATCGCCGCCCAGGGGCTCATCGTCCACGGGATCGTGCCCGTGTAGCGGTGTTGCTTGCCGTCGACCACCATCATGGCCTCGCCGTCGGTGTACTGCTGGTAACTCGCTACCCCGAACTCGTTCATCAATGCATAGATCCGGTCCTGCCCCGGCCCTATCCAGGCGCCACCACGATCGATCCAGGACCCGTCCGCGCGCACTTCGGTGAACGTGCGCCCGCCGAGCCGGTCGCGAGCTTCCAGCAGCGCCACCGATCGACCCGCCTGTTTCAGCCGCAGCGCGGCCGTCAATCCGGCAAATCCCCCACCAACTACGCAATAGTCGACGTCTGTCATGGCGCGCCGCCCTCGTGTTGAAGTTCCGCGCAAGGCCGCCGTGCGGTCGCGCGCACTGCTTACCGCACCCTCGACACAACGGGTGCAAAATCGCCCTCGATCAGGCTCGACCGTCCAATTATCCAGCAATTCTATAGCAATCCTGGCGGCGAGCCTGCCCGGCGCTGTTCCCAGGCACACTGATCGAACTCTGCCGCTACGACGACTGAACGGCGTGCCGTCGCAGGGCAGGGCGGATATCGGACCAGAGCCGGCGGACAAGTGCCCGGCACTCGTCGATGGTCGCGGGGAGGCCGACCGACGTCCAGCCGGCGGGCGCGGGGCGAGCGGCGGGCCAGATCGCGTATTGGTCGTCCTCGTTGACCACGATTGTGCGCAGGGCCGGGCCGGCGCCCGGTGTCTTCGGCGGCGCGGCGCCATCGAGCAGGCGGCGTCGGTCGAGTTTGCCGTGGGCGGTGACGGATGCCTCGGCGCGCAGGACATAGACGTCGGGCCGAAGGTGGTCGGGGACAGTGGATGCCATGTGCTTGCGCAGGTCGGAGTCGTCGGAGGCGGACTCGGTGCGCAGCGTCACATACGCGGCAAGGTATTTGCCGCGTCGGTCGTTCTGTTCCGCGGTCACGTAGGCGGTGACGACGTCGGGGTGGTTCAGCAGCGCCTGCTCGACTTCGCCGGGTTCGATTCGGCGACCCCGGATCTTGAGTTGGTTGTCGAGACGACCCAGGAACTCCATCCCGCCATAGCCGATCGCTCGCACGCGGTCGCCGGTTCGGTAGAGCCGGTCGCCAGGTCGGGTCGCGTGCGGATCCGGGGCGAACCGTTCCGCGGTGAGGTCGGGGGCACCGAGGTATCCACAGGCGAGTCCGGCTCCGGCGATGCACAATTCGCCCGGCTCGCCGTCGGGTACCGGGTTCAGGTCCTCGTCGAGGATGTAGGTGCGGACGCCGGTGATGTCGTGACCGATGACCACGACCGAAGGCAGCGGATCAGCGCTCGTCTGGACGTGCGCGGTGACGAGCACGGTCGATTCGGTGGGGCCGTAGCCCACGATTATCGAGGTGTCGGGAAGGTGGCGCCCAGCCAGCTCGAGGTGGGCGGGGAAGATGGCCTCGCCGCCGAGCAGCAGATCGCGCAGGGGACGCAACGCATCCGGCTGCTCCTCCAGGATCAGCCGGAACATGGTGGGCGTGAGGAACGTCGCGGTCGCGCCGTGCTCGCGAACCAGGCGGGCGAATTCGCCCACCGAAGGCGGTCCGGGCGGCGCGATCGCGAGCCTGCCGCCGTTGAGCAAGGCGCCCCAGGTCTCGAATATCGACGGATCGAAAGTGGGCGCGGTGTGCAGCAGGTAGCACTGCTCCGGTCCCACTGTCATGTAGTTCTGGGCGGTGACGAGATTGACCACCGCACGGTGCGGAATCGCGACCGCCTTGGGTTTTCCGGTGGAGCCGGAGGTGAACATGATGCACGCGAAGTGATCTGGGCCGACGGAGTCGGCGAGCGGCTCGGCCGGATGGTCGACAAGGTCGTCGAATAGCAATGTTCGGACAGTGCCGGGCAGCCGGTCGCGGATGGCGCGGTCGGTGATCACGACGGGCACCGAGGCGATCGCGATCTGATCGGCGAGTGCCTTGTCGGGTGTCGAGGGATCCAAGGTCAGGTAGGCGCCGCCGGCGGCCAGGACGGCCAGGTGCGCCATGACGAGCCTTTCGCTACGCGGAAGGTGAACGCCGACCGGGACGTCGGGCCCGACACCCTGACGGCGCAGGCCCGCCGCGATCCGGCATGCGGCGGTGCCGAGTTCCGCGTAACCGAAGCGGCGGTCGCCGAACTCGATTGCCACCGAATCCGGTGTGCGAGTGGACCATTGCAGAACCCTGCGGTGCACCACGGTGTCGGACAGATCGTCGCCGTACACGCCTTCACGGTGCATGTGATCCGCCTGCCCTCCGCGCTGAGTCGAATCCAATGATGTTATTACTCCGGCTATTTCACGCATCTTGCCAACAAGGGGAATAGCGACGGCGTAGTCATGGGCGACGCTCGGAGGATGGACAGTCTGTACCACCGGATCCGGCGCGGGATCGAGAACTTCGCCGACGCCGTCGCTCTTGTCGACAATGGGCGCGCGCTGACGTATCGAGAACTCGGCCATCGGGTCGACGCCGTGGCAGATCGGTTGCGGCACAACGGAGTCGAACCCGAGACCGTGACGGCAATCTGTGTCCGGGAGCCCTCGACGGCGATCGTGTCGGTGCTGGCGGTGTGGGCCGTCGGTGGCGCGTATCTGCCGCTGGACGCGGACTTTCCCGACGAAACGCTGCGGAGGTGGATGGCCGGATCCGGTGTGCGCCTGGTGCTCACCGAGCCCGAGCAGCAGACACGACTGTCCGGACTTACCGGGGCCGCGGCGGTCGTCGTCGATGCGTCGGAACCCGAACTGTCCGCCTCCGGCGACGCACTGTTCGAAGGCCCGCCCCATCCTCGGAGCCTGGCATACGTGATGTTCACTTCCGGCTCTACCGGCAGGCCGAAAGGTGTTGCCGTAGAACATCACAGTCTTGCCGCCTACCACACCGCGCTCTCGTCGTACGTTTCGCTCGGGCAACGCCACGTGGTACTGCAGGTGGCGGCGTTCACCTTCGATCCCTGGCTACGGGATGCGCTGATGCCGCTCGCCGCGGGGGCCAGGGTGGTGGTCACCTCGAAGTCCGTGCGCCGCAACCCCGAGCAGCTCCTGACCGCGGCGCGGGCGTACGGGGTCACCCACCTGTTGAGTGCCACACCGGCCTTGCTCACCGGCCTGGTTACGTCGCCGATGTTCGCCGTCGAACCGCCTCGGCTGGAGACCACGTTGGTCAGCGGTGAGAGTTTCCTGCCGCTGCGCGCGCACGCGGCGGCACTGGCCCGATTCGGGCGCGTAGTCAATCATTTCGGGCTCACCGAGACGACGCTCATCGCCACCCAGTACGCGAGCATCACCGAGGCGGCCTGCGCCGCCGACGTGATCGGCACGCCGCTGCCGGGGGTCTCGGTGCACCTGCTCGACAGCGCGCTGCAGCCGGTCGGCCAGGGCGAAGTCGGCGAAATCTACATCGGGGGAACAGGAGTGAGCAGAGGGTATCTGGGAGCGGTCGGCCGCACGGCCACGCGGTTCATCGCCGATCCGTTCGTCTCGGCATCCGGTGCGGGTGGGGCGAGGCTTTATCGCACCGGCGATTTGGGCCGCCTGCTCGCGGACGCGACGCTGGAGTACCTTGGTCGCCGCGACCGGCAGATCAACCTGCGGGGCCACCGTGTCGAGCCCGCGGAGGTCGAGTTGGCGCTGACCCGTCACCCCGCCGTCCGTTCCGCGGTCGTCGTCGGTCATCGCCGCCCGGTGCACGGAATCGTCCTGGTCGGCTACGTCGTCGGTGAAAAGAGCACCACGGGTGCGGCTCTCGACAGCGGCGAGCTGCGGGCACATTTGGCAGCGCTGCTTCCGGCCCACATGATTCCGGCGACGTACGTCTTCCTGGACCGGCTGCCCTTGGGGGCTACGGGCAAGGTGGACCGGTCCGCCTTGCCGGCGCCCACGTTCGGAGGGCACCGGGCGAGCGCCGAGGACGGCGTACGGGAGGATTTCGCCCCGAGCACAGCGGTGCAACGAGCCATTGCCGAGGTGTGGTCGGAGGTGCTGAATGTGCCGGAGATCGCTCGCGACGACAACTTCTTCGATCTCGGCGGGCATTCGTTGCTGGCGGCGCGGATCGCGAACCGCCTTGCCTCCGATCTGGGTCGTGACTTCACCACGGAGCGCATCCTCGGCAATCCCACTGTCGCGCTGCTCGCTGCGAACTTGCCGGGACGGGTAGCCGCCGCGCGGCCGACGGATGAGTTGGTACGCCGGACCGGAACCCGGTATCCGCTGTCCGCGGTGCAGCGGGGTCTATGGCATCTGACCTCGCCCGAAGCGCGGCCACAGATTGTGGCGCGCGCATTCCGGCTGAATGCTCGGCCGGACCGGGATCGGCTTGCCGGTGCGGTGGCCGCGGTGATGCGCCGACATGCGGTGCTGCGGTGCGCGTTCGATGCGCCGCCGGGCCGGCCGCCGGGCCAGACCGTGCGGCACCGGGCGAGCGCGGCGGTCAGGACCGCGACGGCACCTGCCGACACGATGGCCTCGGAGCTCGCGCTCGCGTGTGCCACCGGCATGGACGTTACGCGTGGGCAGGTCATCGATGTGACCCTGTACGAACACCCGACGCGAGCGGCGTCGGAATCGGCGTGCACGTTGCTGGTGCGCTGTCACCGTCTCGTCGCCGATGAGCCTGCTGTCGATGTCCTGGTACGTGAGCTGGGCGAGCTGTACTCGGGGGTGCGAGGCACGGCGGGTCTTGCGGAACCCGCGGCCAACTATCCGGAGTTCGCCCGTGCGCAGGATCCGATAGCGGACGCCGGAAAAGCATTGCGGTACTGGCAGTCCCGACTGGACGGGGTCGATCCGTCCGCGCCTGCGGATGCGGCAGACGCGGTGTCGTCGGCACGGCTGTCGCTGCCCGCGGCCGTGGTTCGCCCGCTGCGGGCCGAGGCACGGTCACTGGGTCTGGACCTGCCCGCAGTGTTGCGCACCGCCTTCGCGACCGCGCTCGCGGCCGATGAACCCGACCGGGGCCGAATTGCGGTGTGTACCACGGTCTTGCGTCGCCCGGCACCGGAATGGGAGCCGGTGATAGGACCGTTCGCCCGCACCGAGCCCGCGGTTGTCGATGTCGGCGCCGGGCATTCACTGCGGCAGCTGCTGGTGGCGACCGACCACCTCCGCGACGCCGCCGCGTTCGCGGAGATCCCGGTCGAATTTCTCTGCGGGGAGCTCGGTTTGTCCCCGTCGATGCTGACCAATCGCGTCCTCGTGCACCCGGCTGCCGCGGAACCGCTGCAGCTCGACGGCGTCGAGGCGACTCCGGTCGAACTGCCGGTCTTCGGCGCGCACACCATGCGGCTGTTGGAGGTGACCGAACAGGCGGGTGGTCTGACCGGCGGGGTGTATCTGCGCGGCCACGATTCGGATGCGGCCGATCGCATTGCGGCACGTGTGCGAGATCTGCTGACCGAACTCGTCGAGGGCGGGAACGTGCGATGACCGACAACCAGAACGCCGCCCCCGGCGGTGCGCGGACCTTCGCAACGATCGGCATAGTCGGCGCGGGAAATATGGCACGCGCCTTGGCAACCGGGTGGGCAACTCCGATCCTGTGCACCGACAGCGGCTCGGGACGCGCGGCCGAGCTGGCCGCGGATACCGGCGGTGTCGCCGTGGCGACCAATGCCGAACTCGCCGCGCGCGCGGACGTGATCGTGTTGTGTCACAAGCCGGGACAGCTGGCCGCGGTGGGTCAGGAACTCGATGGGACGCGGGCCGTGGTGGTCTCGGTGCTGTCCGGTGTGTCATCCGCACAGTTGAAGGCGGTCTACCGCCGGTCAAGGGTGGTGCGAGTGACGGTCAATCTCCCGGTCCGGGTCCGCGCGGGGATCGTGTCGCTGCCGACCGGCCAGTGCGTGGACGCGGAGGTGGAGTCGGCCGTGGCGGAACTGTTCGCCAGCGTGGGCACGGTTATCCGAATCCCGGAACATCAAGTGGAAGCACTGATTCCACTGGCCGGTGTGGGTCCCGCACTGGTCGCGATGTTCGCGCAGGCACAAGCGGATGCCGCCATCCACGCCGGACTCCCGGCGCATCTGGCGATATCGCTGGCGACCGAGACGCTGCGCGGTACAGCCGCCCTCTTGGCCGACTTCGAGCACGACACACTCGCGCTGCGTCGAGCGGTGGCCTCGCCCGGAGGGCCGACCGAACGAGGCCTGGCGGCGGCAGAAGCTCAGGGACTGCGTCACGCGGTGCTCGCGGCAGCACAGGCAGCGTTACCCGCGCGGTGACCAACTAGATTGCAGCGCAATGCCTTTTGAGTTTTCCACTGCAGGGAACTCGCGCGGCGTGGTGGCGACTGGCGTCGATATCCTTCCTGGAGAAGGAATTACAGTGTTGTCGCCCGCATTGGAGAACCGATGGTGAACGCACGGATCGCACTTCCGGTGGATGTCGACGGTGACAGTGTGCTGGTCCGCTATTACGCGGACCTGCGCACCGCGGCCCGGCTCTACCGGTCCGAGAACGGAACTCCGAATACGCCGGGTTTGCCCATGGATTCGGAGCTTCCCGAGCTGACCGAGCCACTGGCGCAGTTGCTGGGGATCGCTCGAATGCGGATGGTCGGGCTGGGTTCGCACGCGGGCCGGGAGCTGCGGCTGCTGGACTTGCGTTGCACTGCGTCCACCCGGACCACGAAGACGTTCGCCTCGGTGCTCATCGTGGCCAGGGCTGTGGCCCATATCCAGCGGACCGGCGAGCGGGTAATGATCGTGACGCCGACATCAGCGAACAAGGGCACTGCATTGCGCGATGCTGTGCTGCGCGCGATCCGACTCGGTCTGGTGTCGGCCGCGGAGCTGAGCATCGCTGTGGTCGTGCCCGCGGGGTCGCTGCCCAAGTTGTGGACTTCCGAACTGTCCGAGGACTCGGAGTTGTTGCGGCGCAACCCGATCCTGCTCTACGACGGTGAGCGGTCGGACGGCGTCAAGGCATTGGCCGCCGAGTTCGTGCGCGCGGCCACGGACTCCTTCGAGCGGGACCGGGGAGTCCGACTCTGGTACACGATGGACTTGGCCAATTACATCGTCGCCGATACGGCGCGGGCCTTCTTCGAAGCGGACGTGTCGGGTGCGGCGCCGCCGCAGGGCCGACTACACGCGCATGCCGTATCGAGTGCGTTCGGTCTGCTCGGCTACCACCTCGGCAGGCGGGTGCGCCACCCCGAGACCGACCCGGAGCATCCGCAATTCCTGCTCGTGCAGCACTTGCGCACGCCCGATATGGTGACGAGCCTGCTTCGTGCGAGGTCAGGCGGCGAGATCGCGCCGCACTACGTTCGGGACGAATCCGCGGACGTGTTCGCGCAACACGATGATCCCCACTTCCCGGCGGTCACCGACAGCCTCGCCGAGGATTTGGACAGCACCTTCTACACTCGCCAACCGGCCACGTCGCCGACCATGAACGCGATCATCGAACGGCACGGTGGCGACGGCATCGTGGTGTCGCGGCGCGAATGCCTGGCCCGGTACGACGAGCTACGTGCCCGCTTGGCCGCGGTGGACATCGCGCTGCCCGCCGACGCCGCCGCGCTGCGGGAATGGTCGCTGGTGATGGCTTTGACCGGCGTAATGAACGCCGTCGAGCGCGGTTTGGTGCCCGCGGGTGCCGAGGTGGTGGTGCACGGCTCGGGCAGCTACTCCACCGACGACTATGTGCCGCTGTCGCAAGCGTGTACCACGCGGGTGCGTGCGGTCGCCGATCTCGAGGCGCCGTTGACAAAGGCGGCACTGTGACCACGGAATCCGCGGCCTCGAAGCCCATCCGTACGGACGAGCAGGCGCCGCTGGCGGACGAGGCCCGGTACCGGCCGGTGTACGCCGCGGGAGACTGGAGCCCGACGCTCACGGCGATCTGGCAGGAGTGCTACGGCGCGGACCTCCCGGACGGGCTGGAACCGCTGGGCTTCAGTTCCGCCGGCGAGCTGGGGTCGTTACGGCGCTGGCTGGACGTGGGCCCGGGCGATCGCATCGTCGACGTGGGGTGTGGGCGCGGCGGGCCGGGTCTGTGGATCGCCCGGCACGCCGGGGTCGATCTGGTCGGCGTGGATTTGCTCCCGGAAGCCGTTGCCGCGGCGCAAAAGCGGGCTCCGACACTGTATCCGGGCGGGGCGGCGACATTCGTCGTCGGGGATTTCCTCGACACCGGGCTGCCCGCGGGCTCGTTCCAGGGCGCCGTGAGCATCGATTCACTGTGGATGGTGCTCGACAAAGCCGCGGCCATGCGGGAAGTCGCGCGGCTGCTCGAGCCGGGGGCGCGCTGGGTCTTGTCGACGTGGGAGCCGAGCTATCTGTCCTATGCGACGCTGCTGACGGCGGCGGGATGGGAAGTGCTCACCTGTCGGGAACCTGCGGGCTGGTACGAGCGGCAGACCGCGGTGTACGACCGGATCATCGACGCCGAACCGGCTTTGGTCGCGGAGCTGGGCGCCGAGGCCGCGCGAGTATTGGTTTCGGAGGCACAGACCATGACGCCGACGTTGCGCGACTACCGCAGATTGCTCATCGCGGCGCGGCGATAGCCCCGCAATCCGGAATACCACGCCGCGATCGCCGCGCCCGCCACAAGCGTCCCCGCGCCGAGAAATACGAACCTGGGATCGCCGCCGAGCGCGAGCGTGAGACTTGCCGCGACTACTACACCCAGCGGATCCACCGCCAGGAACAGCAGCTTCACGGTGCTGGTCACCCGACCGAGCATATCGTCACGCACCATCAGTTGCCGCTGGGTGCGATTCACCAGGCTTGCGCTGACCAGCGCCCAGAGGTAGACCGCGTTCGCCGCCGCCAGGACAGGCCAGGTGTGCGCCAGACTCATTGCGGCCGTGGCGATTCCGGAGAGCAGCACGCCGCCGGTGAACACCAGGATATGTCCGAGCCGAGATCCGAGCCAGGGCGCCGTCAGCGCGCCGACAAGCCCGCCCACGCCACCGGCGGCCACCACCACACTCACCAGCGAGGTGGCCAGGCCAATCGTGTCCTTGGCGTAGAAGAAGAGCAGCTTCTCCACGGCCAGACCGAAATTCACCACCATTTGCAGGGCGGTCAACACAACGAGAATCCGGATCGACAGCAGGTACCGCAACCCGTCCCGGAATTCCCGCCAGATGTAGCGGATTCGCAACGGCGACACCAGCGGCGGCACCGGAGCCCGCAGCGACCACACGGCGAGCACGCTTGCCAGCGACACCAGGAAGGTAATGGCGTTGGCGAGCAACGCGGCGTCCAGACCGACCGTTGCGGCCAGCGCGCCGACGGTGACCGGCCCGAGTACCAGCGCGAGCTGATTGCTCACTTCGAGCACCGAGTTGGCCCGGAGCAGATCGCGATCGGCGCACAGATCCTTCACCGTCACCGTGACCGCGGTCTCGAAGAAGACATGACTCGCGCCCGCCAGCACACCCAGCGCGAGCAGCAGCGGCACGGTCAGGAGATCGGCTACGGCCAGCGCGTAGAGCGCGGCGAACAGGCAGGCACGCAGCGTGTCCGTGGCGACGAGCACCCGCCACGGACCGAACCGGTCGACGACGACACCGGCGGGCACACCGACACAGAGGTAGCCGATGGTTACCGTGGCCGCCGATATTCCGGAAACCACTGGGCTGCTGCTCATTTCGAGGGCCAACAACGGCACCACCAACAACGCGAGCCCGTCGCCGAGCAGCGATACCGCCTGACCGCCGAGAAAAAGCCGGACGTGGCCCGGCCATGCGCGCGCAGGTGGGCGCGTTGTCATACCCGGGGCACGGCCTGCAGCGCCATCGTTTCGGCGATGCGTTCCAAGCTTGCCACTACGGTGTCACGGCCGAGGCCGAAGTCCACCAGGCAGGCGATCTCGTCGACACCCATGTCCGCCAGTCGCTGTGCCCGGGACCGGAAGGTGTCCGCGCCGCCGAGCAGCGCGCTCGATCCCCAGTACCGCGCGAAAGCGAAGTCCATCAGGGTCTCCCGGTCGGCGGGCGTGAGCTGGTCCAGGTCGAGATCGCCGAGCACCGCCTTGGCCGCGGACTTGATGATTTCGGAGTTCGCCCAGAGGTATTCGCGGAAGGGCTGCTCCACCACCGCCCGTACCGCGTCGTCGTCACCCGCGCCCAGGTACGCGTGCACCATGACGGAAACAACGCCGGCGGCCGGGTCGAGGCCGGCCTCCGTGCGTCCGGCCCGATAGGCGACGATCCGCTCTTCCAGTTCGGTCACGTCCAGGTTGATCAGCGCAGTGAGCACGTTGTAGCCCGACCGTCCCGCCGCGGCGAAGGTCGCCGGATTGGTTGCCGCGGTAAGCCACACCGGTAGTTCGGGCTGTACCGGCCGGGGGAAGGTGCGCAGGCGCACCCGTTCACCCAAACCGTTGACGTCATCGATCGATTCGCCGCGCCACAGCTTGCGCACTTTTTCGATACGGTCCAGCATGACCTGCTGCTTGCGCTGGTAGGAGGCCTGGCTGAAGACGAAGTCGAGCGGCAGGAATCCCGGCGCGAACCCGAGTCCGACCCGGCCGCCCGAGAGGTTGTCCACGATCGCCCACTCCTCGGCGACGCGTGCCGGATGATGCAGCGGTGCAACGACACTGCCCGCGCGCAGCTGGATCCTGCTGGTACGGGTCGCGATTCCCGCTGCCAGCACCGAAGGGTTGGGAAACAGGTCGCCGAATTGGTGGAAGTGGCGTTCCGGCGTCCAGATCGCGGTGTAGCCGAGTTCGTCGGCGCGCTGCGCGCAGTCGAGGATCAGCCCGTAGCGGTCGCCCTCGACGGAGTCGGCGGAGAAGAAGAACACGCTGAACCCCGGACCCGACCGCGGGCCGGGCGCGGGAGTGGTACTGCTACACGTGGACACCGTCGGTGTCGCCGGGCAGGTCTGGGCCGACAGGACGGCGGTGTCCGGGGAAGGTTCCGTTATGGCTGTTCGGAGCGTGGGGTCGGCGGTTTTACGGTCGGCCAGCAGGGCGGTCAGTTGCTCGATACTGGGGTTGTCGACGAATTCGCGCAACGACAGCTCCTGGCCGAGCTCGGCGCGCAACGCCAATACCGCCTGCACTGCCACCAACGAATCTCCGCCCGCGTCGAAGAAGTTCGCGACATCGTCGAGCGGACGTCCGATCACGTCCGTGTAAGTGGAGCGAACTGCCGCGAGCAGGCCCCCGGTTTCCGAGCGGGACCGGTCCGGGCCTGTCTCTGGTTGCGCGGCCACAGCGGCCGGTGCGGCGCGGGATTCCGGGGGTGTGTCGGACGGCCAATGGCGGGTGCGCTGGAACGGGTAGGCAGGCAAGTCGACAGCAGTCGACGGCTCTTCGTGCTCCCATAGCGCCGCCCAGTCGACCGGAGTGCCCGCGGTCCATGCCGCCGCCAACGCCCGCGACAGGCACTCGGATTCGGACTCCTCGTCGCGGGGCGCGGGCAGGGCCGCGAGGACCCGAAGGCCATCCGGGCGCGCCGGATCGCGCTGTGCCAGCCTGCTCAGTGCACGGCCGGGCCCCAACTCCACCACCACGTTCGGACCCGACGCGAATACGCTGGCCAAACCCTCGGCGAACCGCACTGTGCGCCGCGTTTGTTCGACCCAGTAGTCCGGACTCGTCGCCTGCTCGTCGGTGATCCAGGTGCCGGTGACATTGGACGCGAAGGGAATGTTCGGTGGGTGCAGGGGGATTCGGGCGAACTGCTCCTTCAGGCCGTCGAGACAGGTGTCGGTCATCCGACTGTGGAAGGCCCGCGACACCGCCAGGCGTCGGAAGGGGATGCCCGCGCCGGTCAGGTCCTCGGCGACCGCCTCGAGGACCTCGACGGGTCCCGAAAGCACGCATGACTTCGCGGCGTTGACGGCCGCCACATCCGCCCCCGCGGCAACGAATCGAGCGGCATCCTCCTCGCTGATGGCGGCGGCGAGCATAGCCCCCGGCGCGAGTTTCTGCATGAGCTCCGCACGGGCCACCACCAGCCGTGCCGCGTCCTCGGCGGTCATCACGCCCGCGATCACCGCCGCTACATATTCGCCGAGGCTGTGGCCGATCATGCTCGTCGGCCGCACACCGAGGTGCAGCCAGGTGCGGGCGAGCGCGTATTCGACCGCGAAGAGCGCGGGTTGTGCGACCAGTGTGTCGTCCGCGCGATCCGGTTCGGAAAGCAGTGTTTTCAGTGATCGATCGGAAGCGGCGTCCAGCAGGTCCAGACACTCCCGGTGCGCGTTACGGAAAACCTCGAAGTCGGGCCACAGCCGCGCGCCTACATTCGGGTACTGTCCGCCGTGGCCGGGGAAGAGGAACGCTACCTTTGCCTTCGGCGCCGCGGGCGTGCCGACTGCCGCTGTGTCGGCGAGCGCCGCCATCAGCTCGGAGCGGTTGCGCGCGATCACGAAACGACGGTGCGGCAGTGCGCTGCGGCCGACTTGGGTGGTGCGAGCGAGGTCGGCCGGATCGGCGTCGGGGTTGGCCTCGAGGTGCGTGCGCAGGTCTCGGGTCCGGGCTGCCAGGGCGGCATCGGAGTGCGCCGAGAACGTCACCACATGACACGAACGTCCGGCGGGCGGACGAGCGACTTCGGCCCAACCTGCCAGCACGACATGGGCATTGGTGCCGCCGATACCGAGACTGCTCACGCCGCAGCGGCGGTCCGCGCGCGATTGCGGCCACTCCACCGCCGACGCGTTGACAGCGAACGGGGACCGATCCCACTCGAAGTTCGGGTTCGGCTCCCGGAAATGCACTGTGCCCGGAATGATTCCGTGCTCCAGCGCGAGCACCGCCTTGATGAGGCCGGTCACGCCTGCGGTGGCGTCCAGATGTCCGATATTCGACTTGACGGAACCGAGCAGGCAGTCCCCGGGTGCCGCCGCACCGCCGCGGCGTCGCCCGAACGCCTCGGCCAGCGCCGATACCTCCAGCGGATCGCCGATCGGCGTGCCGGTGCCGTGGGCCTCGACATATCTGATGTCGGTACTCGCGACACTCGCGCGCTCGAGCGCGCGGGATACGGTCCGCACTTGGCCTTCCCAGCCGGGCGCGGCGTAGCCGACCTTGCGCCGTCCATCGTTCTCGACCGCGGAACCGAGGATCACCGCGCGAATCGGATTGCCGTCGCGGACGGCGTCGGCGACGCGGCGCAGCACCACTGCGGCCACCCCATTGCCCCCGACCGCGCCAGTGGCGGCGGCGTCGAACGGGCGGCAGTGCCCATCTGCGGAGATGATGGCACCGTCCACGTGCTCCTGCAGGGTCGCTTGTGGAAGGAATACGGTGGCGCCGCCCACCACCGCAACCCCGCAGTCGCCCGCGGCCAGCGCGCGGGCCGCGAGGTGCACCGCGACCAGCGACGACGAACATGCCGTCTGCACGCCGATACTAGGGCCCCGCAGGTCGAGCTTGTAGGAGGTGCGGGTAGCGAGGTAGTCCTTGTCGGTGGCCAGCAGGATACGGTGCTGCTCGGCGGGATTCGCGTGCTGGAATCGGGCGAGCAGGGTCCGCAGCAGATACGTACTCGGGCTGGCGGAGGCGAACACTCCGGTCTGCGCGCCATAACGGTCCGGCGGGCAGGAGGCGTTCTCCAAGGCATGCCATGCGCATTCGAGGAACAGCCGGTGCTGCGGATCGAGGAGTTCGGCCTCGGCGGGCGCGAACCGGAAGAACTCGGCGTCGAACAGGTCGACGTCGGCCAGCACGCCGTAAGCGCCCGAACCCGGTGCGCCGTTTGCCGTGCGGATCAAAGACTCCTTGCCCGCCACCAGGTTTCGCCAGAACTCGGCCACGTCGGAGGCGCCGGGGAACCGACCGGCCATACCCACCACTGCGATTGCGTCATCCGCCGTCATCGTGTCTTCCCGTAGAGGTAGTCGGCCAGCTCCGCCACCGTGGGATGACGGAAGAAGCTGATCAGGTCGGTGGTGATGCCCAACTCGGTGTCGAGGCGGTCCTTCACCATGAGCAGCTGGAAGGAAGTCCCGCCCAGATCGAAGAAGTTGTCGTCCGGGCCGACCGCGGCGACATCGAGGATCGCGCACCACATTCCGGTGACGTATGCGGTGATGCCGGGGCAGGTCATATCGGTCAGCGGTTCCACTGGGCGAGCTCCTCCAGGAGGCGGTCGGTGAACGAGGCGACGGTCACCCGGTCGAACAGGTCGGTGCTGAACTCCACCACGCCGTCCAAAGCCGGTGTGGTGTCGTGGATCTCCACCGTCAGATCGGTGCGGGCGGCGTCCTGCAGCACCGAATGCGATTCGATCTGCGTTGCGCCGAGGCGCAATTCGGCGCAGGGGTCGGTTGCGAAGGTCAGGACGGCCTGGAAGAGCGGAGTGCGGCCGAGGTCGCGGGGCGGGCGTACAGCGTCAACGATGCGCTCCAGCGGAAGATCCTGATTCGTATACGCGCGCAGCAGGTTGCGTCGGACCCGGTCGAAAAGCTCCGGCCGGCTGGGTGCGCCGGAACAGTCCACCTTGACCGGAATGGTGTTGACGAAGAATCCGACGACATTGTCGACCGCGGCGGGGCCACGGCCCGACACCGCGGTGCCGACGACGAATCGGTCCTGTCCGCTGAGTTCGGCGAGCACTGCCTGGAACGCGGCCATCAGCACCATGTGCACGGTGCCGCCATATCGCCGGGCCGCGGCGCGTATCCCGGCCGTGGTGGCTGGGGGGATCGTGAAATGCAGGGATCGGCCGTGTGCGGTCCGTATGGCAGGACGCTGTCGATCGGTCGGAAGGTCCAGGATCAGTGGCCAGTCGGCGAGTTCGGTGCGCCAGAACGACGACTGGCCATCCCAGTGTCCCGCCTCGGCCATGGCACGCTGCCATTCAGCGTAATCGCCGTAGCGAACCGAAATATCCGGCAGTACGGGTACGGTCCCCGCCTGGAAAGCGTTGTAGCAGAGCGATAATTCGCGGAACAGGAGGTCGATGGACCAGCCATCGGCGATGGCATGGTGCATCGCGAGAACCACCAGATGATCGGCGGCGCCGAATCTCGCGACGGCGATGCGGAACAACGGCAGCGTTGTCAGGTCGAATGGGATGCCGGTGATTCGGTCGACGAAATCCATTGCGGCAGCTTCCGGTATCTCTTCGACCTGGAGCGATACCCGGAAGTCGGCTTCCACGATCTGTTCCGGAATGCTTCCGGTGTCGGCGAAGCGCGTCCGGAGGACATCGTGCCTTTCCACAATCACGTCGGCTGCCCGTTGCAGCGCAACGAGATCCAATGCACCCCGCACTCTAGCGGCCACCGGCACGGTGTAGGTGGTGCTGTCGGGCTCCAGTCGCTGCATGAACCAGAGGCGGTGCTGACCGTACGACGCGCGAGCGGGAATGCGTTCGGACGGGCCCAGTGGCACTGAAGGCCGATCGGCCGCACCAGGATTCGTGGCGTCACCCAGCAGCGCGGCGAGCCCGGCGACGGTGGGCTCGCGGAGGAAATCGGCCAGCGCGATGCTGCGTCCGGTCCCGGTTTCGACCCGGCTCAGCAGCCGGAGGGCTTGCAGCGAGTCGCCCCCGCAGGCGAACAGGTCGTCACGCACGCCGACGGCGTTCGCGCCGAGCACCTGCGCCCAGATGTCGGCGACGAAGCGCTGCAGGTCGGTTCGCGGACCGTCGGCGGCCGTCCCGGAGGGAGCGGCTTCGCGTGCTGTGACCGGCGGCGTTGGACGGGCGCCGGTGCACAGCGCACGATCCGACCCGGCCGCGATGTCTGCCAGCAGCCCCAGCAGTGCCGCCACCCAGCCGCAAGCACGTTCGTCGTCGATGAGGGCGGCAGGTCGAATCAGATAGCCCTGCAATTGCTTTCCATCGTCGTAGACGATGAGGTCGAGGTCGGAATGGCAGCCACCGGAAGGTGCCACGGGGACGTACCCGAGTTCGACGTCGGGCAGCCGGAATTCGGCAAGCGGGTGCGGGCTGTAGGTGAGGATGGCCTGGAACAGCGGCGTGCGTGCCGGATCCCGCGGCGGCCGCACGGCGTCCACGATGTGGTCCAGCGGCAGGTCCTGATGGGCGTAGGCACGCAGCAGGTGTTCTCGAACCCGGCCGAACAGCTCCGGAAACGTCGGCATGCCGGAACAATCCGCTTTGACGGGAATGGTGTTGACGAAGAACCCGATCAGGTCCTCCACCGCCGCGGGGCCGCGACCGGATACGGCCGTGCCGACGACGAACCGGTCCTGGCCTGCGATATCGGCGAGCAGTGCCTGGAACGCGGCCATCAGCGCCATGTGCACTGTGCCGCCGAGCCGGCGCGCCGCATCCCGAATGCCCGCCGCGGTCGGCGCGGCCACCACGAATGGAATCGTCTCGCCTGCCGAGGATCGCACCGATGGCCGTGGCCGGTCGGTCGGCAACTCCAGCAGCAGCGGCACGTCCGCGAGTTCGGCGCGCCAGAACTCGGCCTGGTCGGCCCACCGGCCCACTGCGACGGCATCCTGCTGCCACTCGGCATAATCGCCGTACTGCACCGCCAATTCGGGCGGATCCGGGATCGCGCCCCTGCGAATCGCCGCGTAGCTGTCCGAAAGCTCCCGCAGCAGCACGTCATACGATCTGCCGTCGGTGATGGCATGATGCATGCTGATCGCCAGCAGGTGATCCTCGTCGGCGAAGCGGGCGAGGGCGATGCGCAGCAGCGGCGCGACCGTCGGATCGAATGGCGTGGTCGCGACCCGGTCCAGGAAGTCGGCTGCGACGGACTCGGGGATCTCTTCGACTTCGACTCGCACCCGGCAGGTGTCGAGGACCACCTGTTCCGGTGTCCCGCCACGATCGGCGAAACAGGTCCGCAGCGCATCGTGCCGGTCCACCACCACATCGACTGCCCGCTGCCACGCCGCGAGATCGAAGTTTCCGCGCAGGCGTATCGCCAAGGGCACGTTGGCGATCGGACTCGCGGGCTCCAGGCGCTGCGCGTACCACAACCGACGCTGGCCGAAAGACGCCGCGTAGACGGTCACACCTTGTTCAGTGATATCGCCGCTCATGGCTGCGCCTCGCTGGCGCTCGGCTCCGCCATGCGCGATGCGCGCTGGCACATGATTCGCTCGCTCATGTCATGGCCACCAGCACGCTACGCGGACCGCGATACGGCATGCGGCCGTGCGCGGCCACCATGTTGTCGACCACCATCAGATCGCCCCGCCGCCATGGGATCGTGAGGGCGCATTCCCGGTAGACCTCGTCGATGCGCCCGAGATCATCCGCGGACAGCGGACTGCCGTCGCCGTGATAGGCGTTGCGGGGCAGATCGCGGTCGGGATAGCTGAGCAACAGTGCCTCGCGGATCTCCGCGTCCAGCGCCGACACATGGAACAAGTGGGCTTGGTTGAACCACACCGGGCTGCCGGAAGACGCCTCGGCACGCCAAGCCGGCCGATGGAACCGGGTTCGCAGTACCGGGCCGTCCCACTCGCAATGCTGGCCATGCCGGGCGCAATACTCCTCGACTTCGGACCGCGAATCGGTCTGGAACGCCTCCTGCCAGCCCAGCCCCACATCGTCACGGTAGGTCCGGGTGTAGACGATGCCGCCGGCGAACCGCGTGCGGATGTCGGCGTCGATCCGGCCGAACACCGCGCGACTGTCGGCGACCGGCGTCGCCCCGCCATGTCGGGCAGGTTCGGCGCAGAGAAAGAACAGCATCGCGGGCCAGACATCGGCGTAAGAGTTCTCGTTGTGCAGTGGGATCCGCTGGTCCGCAGGGTATTCCGTGGAGGTGTAGATGTTGCCGTCGACGTGCGACCGGGGCGTGGAACGGTCGCGGTAGGGCAGTGGATCGCCGCCGACGGCGGCGGCGATCTGCCCGAAGAGGTCGACATCGACGGTTACGTTGCGCAGCAGCACCACTCCGAATCGGGCCAGCGCGGCCCGCATTTCCGCGCGGTGCCGCCGTGCCCATCCGGGGATGTCGACGAGGTCGTCAGGGAGCGGATAGACCGCGGCCGAGGTGATCCCGTTGCTTTCGAGCAGGCCAACAGCGGGACCGAGGTGGGCGAGTTCGGCGGGCAGTGCCTGTGCCATGTCGTCTCCTCAGTGCCCGGCCGGGCGGAAGGGAGGATCGAGCAACCTGCGCACCGTACGGTGGCTGAGCACGTCGGTGAGGGTGAAATCCACGCCGTTGCGGCGGGCCCGGGTCACCAGGCGCGCGGCGGCCAGGCTGGTCCCGCCGAGGGCGAAGAAATCATCGTCGATGCCGACCTGTTCGAGTTCGAGCAGCTCCGCCATCAGCTCACAGACGAGATGTTCCGTCGGTGTCCGCGGCGCTGGGGGCGAATCCGCGTGCATCCCAGTGCCTGCAACGAGTTCCGGTAGAGCGGCGTAGTCGAGCTTGCCGTTCGGGGTGAGGGGAAACGCTTCCAGCAGCACAATGGTCGTTGGCACAAGGTGTCCCGGAAGCCGGTCGGCGAGGTACTCCCGCAGTGCGGCGGCGGTCGGGGTGGCGCCCGGTGCCGGTGTCACATACGCGACGAGCCCTGCACCTGCGGATCCGTCGTCGAGAGCTACCACCGCGGCTTGATCCACGTCGGCGGCCCGCGTGAGCATGTCGACGATTTCGCCCGGCTCGACCCGGAATCCGTTGATGGCCAGCTGGTCGTCGACCCGGCCGGTGAACTCGAGCAGGTCATCGTCTCGGCGGCGAACGCGGTCGCCGGTGCGATACATCCGCGTGCCGGGCGGCCCGAGTGGGTCGGCCACGAAGGCGGCGGCCGTGAGTCCGGGCCTACCCAGATAGCCGCGCGCAAGTTGTTGCCCGGCGATGTACAACTCCCCCGCGCCGACGGGACGGAGTCGGGAGTCGAGCACATGCAGCCGGGTTCCCGGGGTGGCCAGGCCGATGGGGACGGGCCCAGGTGCGAGTGCTTCGCCCGGCACCACCCGGTGGACGCAACAGCCCACCGTGGCTTCGGTGGGACCGTACTCGTTGACAACGGTGGCCGCCGGGTTCTCGCGCCGCCAGTCGGCGAGCATCGCACCGGTGAGCGCTTCGCCGCCCACGATGAGATCCGAGGTGGGCGCGCAGTGCGGGAACGCGGAGCGCAGCAGCGGCAGGTGCGCGGGAGTCACCTTGAGAAAGGTCGGCGTGTCGTGGGTTTCGCCGGGATCGTCGAGGGGCGCGACGTCGAGAGTTCCGCCCGCGACCAGTGGGCCGAACAGACTTGTCACCGCCATGTCGAACGCTGGCGAGGCGTGCACGCGCACCAAGCCCGCAAGGCCCGGATACCACGTCACGGCCCAACGTAGATACGTTGCGAGGGCACCGTGTTCGATGACGACGCCCTTGGGGCGGCCGGTGGAACCGGACGTGTGGATGATGTACGCGGCATCGCCTGGCGCCGGGCCGGGTCGCGGATTGCCGGGGGGATCGTCGTCGCCGGTCTCCACGCTCATCGGGACTATGGGAGCGAGTCCGGTCATCCACTCCGTGCCGTGCTGGTGGACCAGAACGAGCTTCGGTTCGGCTGCTCGCAGGAGCATCCCGGTACGCCGCGACGGATCGGTCACGGCCAGTGGCAGATAACATGCCCCGCTCTTGACAATCGCGAGCAGCGCGATGATGAGATCGAGGGAGTTGTCGAGGTACACCGCGACGAGGTGACCCCGGCGCACGCCGTGGCGGTGCAACGCTCGGGCCTGACGGGTGGCGACGTCGTCGAGCTGGCGGTAGCTGAGTCGGCCGTCGGGGTGGACGACAGCCGTGGCATCGCCGATCCGATGCACCTGTCTGCTGAACAGTTCCGCGACAGTGGATGTGCCGGTCGCCATATCAACTCCGCCTTTCCGGCTGCATCGCGTTCATGACCAGGCGTGCGACCTCGGGTGTCCGCAACAGGTCGCGACGGCCGATCGTGGTGGGGACGCGGTGCACGGTGAAATCTGGTTCTCCGTCGTCTTCCACGGAGATCAGGGCGGTCGCCGACGACCACTGCGGGCGCGCCGCCATGGTCGAGGCCGCCCGCAGATAGGCGGTGTAGGAGGCGAACACATCGATCAGCTCGGCGCCGACATCCGGTGCGATACCGACTCGTTCGAAGGCGGCGTGCGCGGCGTCGCGGTAGAGCGCCAGGAGTCGATCGAGAATGCCGGGGACATCCCGCGGCCACTCCCCCAGCAGGGCGCTCGCCTCGCCGATCAGGTCATCGCGCTCGGCGCCCGACAGCGAGGACAGCGCAGTCAGGGTGGTGCGTATATCGCGGAACACCGAATCCTTGGTAGGCCGACCGGGATTGAAAAGAACGGTGGCGGGTCGGCGGCCCTCCTGTCGCGCCACCTCATCGGCGAGCGCGGAAGCGAACACGCCGCCCGCGCAATATCCGAGTACCGCGTCGATCTCCGCTCCAGCGGCGGCGAGCCGGTCCCACCACCACGCCGTGTACGCCTCGCCCGACGCCGTATCCGCGACGCTCGCGGGCGGCTGAGCGGTCAACCAGACCGTTACCGAATCCGGCAGCAGCGCCGCAAGGTCGCGAAACCCTGCTTCACCGCGGGTGGTGAGGTCGAAATCGACAGCCACCACAAGGAATTCGCTGACACCGGGCCTGAGCTCGGTGAAACCCGGCGGGACGATGCCACCGTATCGGGCGGCTGCCGACGAATCTAACCCCACGTAGACGCTCCATCGCACCGAGGGCTGGGTCCTGCCAAGTAAACCCGACATCATGGTTCCAGTAGCGCTTCGCACATTCCCGATGATGGGAAGGAATCTGGTGAATGTCGCTGGCGCGCAGCAGAATCAGTGGCACTCGAGAGGTGGCGCGCGAAATCGAAGTTGCCATCGGTGGATGCTGGCGGCGTGCTGTTGGATGACTTCCACCTGTTAAATGCCTTCCGGCAGAGCACTTTCAGCACATCAGTACATGCTCAGCAACCGCTGCAGTATGTCGGCGATCTCACGCATCTCACCCGCGATCAGCCAGCATTGGGGCGCACCGGCCGTTTCCTACGGCCATACCAGTCGTCGCTTCAACCATGCTAGTGACACCTGTGCCGAGTGTGCTTGGTAGCGGCGGAGTTTCGGTGATCGCGGTGGGGCGGGTAGGCGGCTGTTGTTCTCCCAGTAGCCGACCAGCGCGCAGATGAACGCGTCTATGGCGGCTGGATCGGCATCACCAGTTGAAGGATGTGCGGCGAGGATCGGATCCGGGTCGACTCCGCTGGCCGCGATCGATGGTGCCAGCGAGACGAGGTCGATCCAGGCTGCGCCTCGGCACGGCCACGCCCAGTCGATCACCGCCACAGCCCCGTCGGCGCGCAGCAGCATATTGTCCGGACGCAGGTCAGTGTTTAGCAAGGTGTCGCCGGCGGCGGGCTCGGACCAGGTCGATTCCAACTCGGCCAACCGGTCGAGGTTGCTCAGCGTCCAGCTGTCGAGGTCGGAGGGCGGGCCATGCCCGGCAAATCGCCGCCAGCAGTTCAGGCGCGGTCCGTAATCGTCGGCGATCGTGGGTACATCGGGCAGAGGGCTGGGCGTCAGCGCGGTGGCCAGCCGCTCGACCGCGGCGAGGACCGCCCCCAGTTCGGTCGGCCGATCGAGTCGAGGATGGCGGCCATCGACGTCGTCGAACACCACGATGAACCATCCCGCGATATCGACAGTGAACTGGACCGACGGAGTCGGTACCGTGCGCGGTAACCGTGCCGCGGACCGTGCCTCGGTCCGGTACATGCCCGACAGGTCGTCGTCGCCGTTGATCGCTTTCGCGAAAGCCCGGCGGCCGTCATCCAACAGCAGTCGCGCGGCCATGCCGTGGCTGAACCCGCCCGTTTGAGAGGCGGCCGAGCGAACCCGGGCACCGAGGCGGTACTCGATCTCGGCGCGTACCTGCTCCGGCAGTTCGTTCCACAGGATTCGGTGCGCGGTGCCCACGATCTCGCCCATCGCACCATCGTGATGCCACGTGCCGCCACGCACCAGCCAATATTGGAAGTGGTCGGGTCTGTCGAATCACTGCCGCATTCAGTTGTCGATGACGAAATCCACGACGGCGTGCGCGATCTCGCGCAGACCGCTGTCGAGAACCTTCGACCGATAGCCATCCCAGTCGGCGAGTTTCGGCGCGTCGCGCTCGGCACCGCGAGCGATCATACGTTCCCTGATCCGCGCGGCCGGGCTGTCGATCCACACCGTGTGCACCGCAAGCGATTCCGGTGCCGATACCCTCATCCGCAGATGCCGTGCCAGTGAAACGCCGGTATCGCCCGCGTGTCGGATCACCGAAAGAAACGGTGCGTCCAACACCACCGAATGCCGGAGGCCGATCCCGAGCCCGGTACGGACCAGCCCGTCGTAGATACCGGGAGACACCACTGACCGGTAGAGATCGCTGTCGCGGTCGAACGAATCACCACCCAGAGCCCGCATCACGTCCTGCTCGAGGCGCGGCGCGAAACTGTCCTTGTCCAACACGCTCGCATGCCACCGCGCAGCGAGATACGCTGCGGCCGTGGACTTCCCCGAACCAGGAAAACCACACACAACCACGACGCCGTTTCCGGCCGAGATCGCCACAACGCGATCCAATGCGACTTTCACGGGCCCACGCGCCCAGCGGTAGTACAGGCTGCTGGTGCGGTCGAAGGTCGCCACTCCCGAGCGACGGTCGCGGAAACGCTTGTCGGGTTGCAACAGCCAGGCCGACCACCGTGGACACGGCGACTGTCTACCGGGGCGTCTTGATCTGGCCACCCTGCTCATCTGGCTTCAAAGACGGGCTCGGCGTGACTCTCCGCAGTCTGTTTACTGTCGTCCGATGAGTTTCGGTCGCGGAAGTGGTCCAAATTTCCGAAAACTACCGAGAGAAGTGGCCGGAATGGATTTGTACAGCATCATGTGCGTGAGTGATCGGACCAAGGCGGTGCAGTGGTACGGGGCGTTCTTCGGGCGCCCGGCGGACGAGGTCATCGGCGAGGAGTACCTGTGGCAGGTCGGTGAGAATGCGTGGATCGTCATCGACGATCGGGATGTGCGGGCCGAGCGGGTGGGCGGGGCGATGATCACGTTCGGTGTGACCGACCTCGACGACGTCCTGGCCCGTCTCGCCGCGCACGGCATCGGCCACGAGCCGGTGGAGACCTACAGCAACGGCGTGCGCCACGTCGAAGTGCTGGACCCGGACGGGAACAGTCTGTCGCTAGCCGAGGCGCCCGCCCAGTAAGTCCCCAGAGAACCGGCCGTCGCCGCTACCCACTTCGAAGACGCTCTCTAGCCGAACACGCGTCGGCAGTACCGCGCATCGCCAAGACGCAGGAAGCCTTGCCCGGCAAGCGATCAGAGGCCGCAGCCGTTTCAGCGTTGCGTGCCCCTGATCGCCCGGTCGAACGCGCGGGTCGCGGGATTACAGTGCATTGACTGCCGTGGTCGCCGACCGCTGGACATCATGACACCAACACCAGCGGGACCTTCACGACGTCACCCATGAGAAGTGCCGCCCCGACCGGCCGGTACCGCCGATGGCCGGTACCGCCGCGATCGGGGCGGTTGTGCATCTGCTGGCCACCGCTATCGAGGAGGGCCGGGACCTGTCCTCGATGAGCGGCATCCTGGCCGACAGCTCCTATCGTCTGCTGCCGGCCTGACGGGCCGGGCTCACTTCAGGTGGCGGGCGAAGAACCGGTTCCCGGCGTCCCCCTCGAACTGCGGGACACCGGTGTGCCCGCCCATATTGGCGTGCAGCGTCTTCTCCTTGGAGCCGAAGGCGTCGAACAGGTCCAGGGCCAGTTGCCGGTCGTTTCCTTCGTCGTCCCACTGCAGCAGGACCTGCAGCGGAATGGTGACCTGCCGGGCCTCCTCGAACATGGTGCGGGGCACGAAACTCCCGGCGAACAGAAGGGCGGCCGAGATGCGCGGCTCGACCACCGCCAGCCGGAGGCCGATGGCGATCACCCCTCCCGAATACCCGACCGGGCCGCCGATCTCGGGCAGCGAAAGGAGGGCGTCCAGGGTGGTCCGCCATTCCGGGACCGCCTTTTCGACCAGCGGGAGGACGAGCCGGTCGACGATCTCGTCGTTGACCGGCTCACCGGCCTCCAGCGCCCGGCGCAAGTCGGCGCGGGCCTGCTCGGCGGCGGCCGAACGGGGCCGGTCACCGCTCCCGGGGAGCTCGATGGTGGCCGCGGCGTATCCCTGCGCCGCGGCGTGCCGGGCCCGGGCCACCAGTCGGGGGTACATCATGTGCAGTCCGCCGGGGTGGCCGACCAGGATCAGCGGCGCCGGTGCGGATGCGGATGCGGGCGTCCACAGGATGCCGGGGATCTCGCCGAGGGTGAATTCGCGCTCGAGGATGCCGTCGTCGAGGCGCTGTTCAGAAGTGAATTGCATGGTCGTGCCTTTCGGGAGTGCTCTTGAACGGCGCTCCCGGACGACCTATCGCCCGACCATGACCCGAGAGGGGAGCACCCATGTCGATACTGCGTTCACGGGTACCACCTCCTCGTTCTCTCGCACGGCCTCCGGAAAAGTAGCAGTGGTCGTCGTGGTCCGGCAACGGGTTTTTGCGGTGGCTCCGGGCCCGGATGCCACGGAGCCACTCGCTTAAAGGCAGGCTCCAGGGCCCGCCGCGCAGGCGGTCACGCTCGGCCAGCAAGATCCAACGGATTCATAGCCGCTCGCTCGACAAGTGCAGAGGCTTGACGAGTGCAGAGAATGAATCGTTCCGAACGCACGCAAGTCGACATGAGCGAATGTCCCTGCACCGCATTGCATCTCGCCTGAGTAACCACGCGATAAGGGAGCCATTACCGTGCGTTCGGTTGGTCACATCGGTCCGATACCGCAGCGACCATGAACATCTCGCCCCCGCCCGCTACATCGTGACCGCTATCGACAACGCCGATGCCCGGAACTTCGTTCTGCGACACCACTATCTGCGTACCCAGCCCTCCGGCACACGGCCGACTATCGACTCCCGGGTTGTCGACTTACACTGACGCGCATGGCATGCCGCATCAGTGAGCTGGTCATCGACACCACCGACCCCGACCGGCTCGCCGCATTCTGGAGCAAGGTCCTCGGCTATGTCGAACTCGGCCGGGAGGACGACGGAAGCATCGAGATCGGGCCGCCCGACGCCGGCTTCGGCGGCCCGCAGCCCACCCTCATCCTCATCCCCAGCAGCAACCCGCGGACCGGAAAACTCCGACTGCACATCGATGTCAACCCCACCGACCGCGACCAGGACGCCGAGTTGGAGCGGCTGCTCGCTCTCGGCGCCAGGCCCGTCGACGTCGGCCAAACCAGCACCGACAACTGGCACGTCCTAGCCGACCCAGAAGGCAACGAATTCTGCCTCCTGCACGCCCGGCTCCAGCCCCTCTGACCACGTGCGCCCTGGCGCCAGCCGCTCGGTCGTTCGAGTGAGGCCGGGGGTTTGCTCGTCGTCGCGGGAATCGTGGCGGGTGCACGATAATCGGCAGTTGCGGACGCGGAGGATGCTACCTGTCGCACGCCGAGAACGAGAACCGTAAAGCCGGGCTGCAACAGCGCCACGACGTTCAATATTGTTGCGGTCCAATGCCCCCAATGCCACCAGGTCATTCACCCATTCGTGTCCATGCCGGTCCACCGCCACGGCTCGACGTTCATCGGTTTCTTGGTCCCGTTCTGATCACAGTTGAACTTCGGAGGTGAGCGGGCCCCACCTACCGGAGTTGGCAAAAACGATCCGCTACAGAAATAGGCTCCGCGAAAGTGGCCGAAGGCGTTGAGCGTCACGTCGACAACGCTGTCGCGGGCCCATAGCAACTCGGTCATGATCGTCAGATGGTTGAGTCGGTGGCCGATTCCGTGGTTCTACATGCGCCTGGTTGGTCACAGACCGAGCTCGAACCCGCCATTGAGCTTCGTGGACTACCGGCCGTCTTCCCGTGCGGTGTCTGGCTTCCGACCTGCGGCAAGCGGGAATGAGGTAGTGGGGTACTCGTGAGAACGCTCGCCATTGGGGTGAGAGTCAGGAGGCTCCTGAAGTACCGCTCGCCCCTGGTGTGCGGTTGCGCGATGAAGTGGAGGGCGTGATGTCCGAGGAGTTCGATGCGACGTTGGATTTCTACCTGGAGCGCGACGATGAGGGTCTGGTCCGGCAGTTGCGGCCGTCGGATCGGAATCGGCATACTGCCGCGCAGCTTCCGCAGTTGGCGGCTCGTGAGTTCCTCACCGCTCACTCGAGTGTGTTGGGGATCGGGGCACACTGGCTCACCGGGGCCGGCATTCGCGACGGAGGCGACGATCGTCAGGAGATCGAGCTGCGCTTCGATGGTGAGAAGAAACAGTTCGACTCTACGACGGTCGCGTTCCAGCAGACCTGGCGCGGGATCCCGGTGTGGCGCAGCGGAACCACGGTGACGCTACGGTTGGAGCCGGCGCGGGTCGCTGGCGTCCAGAACACGACGTGGCCGCAGATCGATCTCGACGGTTTGACGCCGGAGGCGTTGCGCGACAACCGTATCGGCGATCAGGCGCCGTTGAATCTGGTCGGGGGCATGCTCGGTGCTCGGACCGAATCCATCGAGGTGGAGCTCGTCTCCGATACCCTAGTTGTCTACCGGTACAACGCTGCACGCAGGCTCCGCGACCACATCGGATCCGATGACGGGAACGCCGTGCCGTTCCCGTTCGACATCCCTGCCGCCCCAGACCTGGACGACGGTTTGTTCCGGCTCGCCCGCGAGCTGATCTTCCGGATCATCTCCCCACGTAGCGCTGCGGTGACCTGGCTCGCGATCGTGGACGCACAAACGGGCGCGCTGCTGTATCTGCGGCCATTCGCCGCCGATGTCAACGGCATGGTGTTCGAGCGGGATCCCATCACCGCGGGCGGCACCACCGGCCCGGACGCCACGGCGGCGCAACTCAACTTCTGGCGAAGCTCCGTGTTGCTGCCGGGGTTGACCGCACCAGCATCGGGTGCCGCCCAGGCCCTGACGGGCGATAACGTCGCCGTCCAGGACTTCGAACCGTTCACCGTCGCGCCGCCAACCGAGCCGACCGGCACCGACTTCGACTACGGCAGCCGCACCAACGACTTCGCCGCCGTGAACGCCTACTACCACAACGACCGGTTCTTCCGGCTCGTCGCCGAGCTGGGGTTCACGCAGGCAACCTACTTCGACGGCACGACGTTTCCGATGCCAGTCGACCACCGGGGCAGGTTCTTGTCGGGCGACGGCATCGAGTTGAACGCATCCTGCAACGGGAACGGCACCGGCGGCATCGCCAATACCGATTACGAGCTCGCCCACCTCGGTGATACAGCCAACCCGATCGGGCTGGCTAACGACTGGCGGATCGTCCTGCACGAGCTGGGCGGCCATGGCATCCTCTACGACCATGTGAATTCAGCGAACTTCGGATTCGCACACTCCGCTGGCGACAGCTTCGCGGCTATTCTGTCTGACCCCGACACGGAAGCCACCGACCGATTTCTGACCTTTCCGTGGGTCGCCACTGCCATCAACCGTCGACACGACCGCGCGGTGGGCGCCGGGTGGGCGTGGGCCGGATCCAACGACACCGGCGGCTACAACACCGAACAAATCCTGTCGACCACGCATTTCCGCGTCTACCGCAGCCTCGGCGGCGATTCGGCTGATCTGAACACGCGCCGGTTCGCGGCCCGATTGACTGCCTACCTGATGCTGCGCGCTGTCGCCACGCTGACACCGCCGACAAATCCATCCAGCGTCGCCGGCTGGGTGACCGCTCTGCTGGACGCCGATGCCGGGGACTGGACCAGCGAAGGCATGTCTGGCGGCGCCTACGGCAAGGTCATCCGGTGGGCATTCGAGCAGCAGGGTCTTTACCAGCCGACCGGCGCTCCGACACCTGTTACCACCGTCGGGGATCCACCAGCCGTCGACGTCTACATCGATGACGGCCGAACCGGCGAATACGAGTTCCAACCCGTCTACTGGAACAACCCAAACGTGTGGAACCGGCGCAGCGCCGACAGTGCACAAACACACGAGGAACCATGGTTGTTACGCACCAACTACGCCTATTGCAGGGTTCGCAACCGCGGCACCCAAACCGCGTCAGGCGTCAGGGTGAAGGCATACCACTGCCGTCCCGGTGCGGGCCTGGTGTGGCCAAATGACTGGCAGGCGATGACCACCGCCGAACTCACTGCCGTCGACATCGCACCCGGCGACGAGGTGACCGTTGGACCGTTCGCATGGACGCCATCGCAGCCCGACCACGAATGCATTCTCATGATCACCTCCGCCACCGGCGACCCAAGCAACGTCGACGCGTTCGGCGCCGGCGAATCCATCCCCGACTGGCGACTCGTCCCCCACGACAACAACATAGGTCAACGCAACGTACACCCAATACCCGCAGCGGACGGCATCCGCGGAATCATGCGCGTGCTCGACGGACGGTCGTTCACCATTGGCAACCCCTTCGACAAGCGCGTCGGGATCGGACTCGACATCACGCTGCCGCGCATTCTATCGACGAAACGATGGAAGATCGGTGTCTCGACCCCCGGCGGCACCAGCTTCAGCCTCGCCGCCGGAGAGAAGCACCGAGTGCGCCTCACCGCGACCCCCGGCGCCGAAATCGACCCGAGCGAGATCAAAGCAACAGCCGACCGCGACATCGTCGTCTCTGTGAAAGCGGACGGGATCTTAATCGGTGGTATGAGCTATCGACTCGACCCCGACCGAGCCGAACCGATGCCCCAAGACGGCACCCCCGACCACTGCGACTGCTCGGACCAGCCAGGCGGATGCCAGCATGCCGCCAAGGGCTTACTACGCTGCCTGCACCTGCCATACGATCAGGTCACCAGCGTGCGCGTGCGACGCATCGGCGTAGACATCGATCTGGACAACTGCCCCTAACGACCGGGAATGTGCCGACCGGAACGTCCTTGCCGTCAACGCGTCCGCGCCGACACCGAAGGGATGCCGACAGAACCAGGCAAATGCACCCTGGTCGCGGCAGAAGAGTGCATTCGACGGGCCGGGCCACCAATGCGATGGTGGAGTACAGCGATGCCCACGGCGTCTCACCCGTGCACTTGACATTGCCACTGTGTAAAGGACTTCACTGACTGTCGGAGGTGGTCCCCATCAACTCGACACACAGGAATCCACAGGACATGCGACTGCTCGACGCATTGGCGGCTGGGAACTCATCGACACGGCTCGAGGCGGCCATGGCAGCCGGCACGCATCCCGAGCCCGGTTTCGTCGATGCGCTCGTAGAGCGGTGCGCGATCGAGCCGGACTTCTTCGTGCGCGACATGCTCACATGGGCGCTTACCCGTCTCCCGTCGCAGATCACGGTTCCGAAACTCCGCGCGGAACTGCGTTCCGAGCACGCTCAGGCACGGAGCCAAGCGTTGCACACCCTGTCCAAGATCGGGGACCCGGACGCCTGGCCAGCGATCACACGGTCGTTGCTGCACGACGCCGATGACGAGGTCGCGCGGAGTGCATGGCGCGCTGCCGTCGTTCTCGTGCCCGACGGGAAGAAGCATTGGCTGGCCGCGGAACTGGCCCTGCAGTTCGGCCGCGGTGACCGGGAGGTCCGGCTGAGTCTGAGCCGTGCGCTCGTCGCGCTCGGCGACGTGGTCGAGCCGGTCCTTCGGACGGCGATGGCAAGTCACGACCCGACGGTGCGGGCGCATGCGAGCGCCACGGAGCGGCTCCTGCGCGACCCGGATGCCGGATTCGACCTCGCCGCCGATGAGGCAAGACGGGTCGTCGCGCTCGGTCCGGACCGGGAGGAGAAAACCGCGTGCTGATCGGCGAGGTGGCGCGCCGCTCAGGGGTCAGCGCCCGGATGCTCAGGCACTACGACACCCTCGGGCTGGTACGACCGACCGGTCGCACCGTGGGTGGCTACCGGGAATATTCCCCGGAAGACATCCGGCGGATCTTCCACGTGGAGGGGCTGCGGTCCCTGGGGCTGTCGCTGAGCCAAATCGGACGCGCTCTCGACGAGGCCGGATTCACCCCGTCCACACTGGTCGGCGATCTCATCCGAAAGACCGAGGAACGACTGAACCGGGAGCAAGAACTCCTCGAGCGGCTTCGTACGGTCGATGCGGCCGAGCCCTCCGGCTGGCAAGACGTCCTGCGCATCGTCGAGCTCCTGCACGGACTCGGTTCGCAGAGCGCCGCCCGGCGGCTGCAAGCCGTCCTGGCCCCGGCCGAGGGCGTGTCGGTGCCCGCCGAGATGCTGGCCGAGGCGGTCCTCACCGAATCCGATCCGAACGTTGCCGGGGCCCTGCGGTGGGCCCTCGCGCGGGCCGGCGGCGACGGTGTGGCGAGCGTGGCATCCGGCATGGCCTCAGAAGACGTCGACGTCCGGCGGCGTGTGGTCCTGGCGCTCGCCGAGCTACCCGGCGACGAGGCGACCGTGGTGCTCACGGATGCGCTCGGGGACCCGGACACGACGACCCGCAGACATGCTGCTCTCGCACTGGGTGCGCGGGGCGTGACCCAAGCTGTGCCGGAACTTGTGGGCACGGTACTAACGGGCCCGAACGATGTCGAGGCGGCCGAGCTCTTGGGAACGTTGGCGCAGGACGCGAAGTGGGCGGATCGGATCATGAGTGCGCTGGTCTACGGACTGACCGCACACGCAGCGGACTCGGCAGTACGGATGCGACTGACCCAGGCACTCGCCGAGATGCCAGGAACCACCGCGCTGGATACCCTGCGGCAACTGTCCCGCGACGACGATCGAGCCGTGGCCCTCATCGCCTCGGCCCTCGTGGAAAAGCTCGAAAAACGGCTGGACGACGAGCTGGGGCAGCCCTAGAGACGCTCGCTGATCGGCAGTCACCGACCGCCGGGAGGCGCTGCTGCGGACGAAGCTCGAGCTGGGATCGGAGCACCCCTTGTCCGCTGTGACCAGGCCGAACACCTCTGTCCGTGGACGTGTCAGGTCGGCGACAGGTCGGTGTAAGCCGGGCTGGCGACAGTATTCATGTGAACAGCACAGCAATTGCCGCTTCCGGGCTGCGGAAGGCACACGGGAACAAGACGATCCTCGATGGCATCGATCTGACCATCGGTGCTGGGCCCTACCCGATGCTGCGCACAGAATGGCTCGACCGACTCGCCCGCGTGATCCAGTATCTGCGCGGTGATCACACCTTCGCCCAGCTGATCCGCTTCGCCCTGGTCGGCGGCGCCAGCAACATTGCCTATGTCCTGCTGTTCATGGCCATCAACGGCATCGGCCCGCTGGTCGCCAATATCGCCGGCTCGATCCTCAGCACCGTGATCGCAAACGAACTGCACCGCCAGCTCACCTTCCACGCGGTCGGACGGGTCGGCTGGTTCACCGCACAGTGGGAAGGCGGCGGGCTGGCGCTGATCGGCCTGCTGATCAGCACGGCGGCGCTGGCCGGTCTCGAGTTCTGGGCACCCGGCCTCGGCGCGACCGCACAGGCGGGCGCCGTGATCGCCATCATGGCGGCCGTCGGCGGTATCCGCTTCCTGGCGCTGCGCGGCTTCGTCTTCTGAAAAGATAAGACACCTCGAATCAGCCCCGGCTACCGTGCGTTCGCGTCGGCCGACGCGGCACTCGATTCACCGGCTGGGCCGGGGCGAATCCGTGGTGTCATCATGAGGCTGGCGGACCCGACGACCCATTCTGCGATCGACGGCACCGGCTGGGTTCAGGAAGCTGTCGACCGGGCGCGGCCGTAGCGGTCCACTCGAACGAAGATGTCGGCGCACTCAGGGAGAATACTGGCCATCGGGGTAACCGGACATGTGTCCGTTCTAGGCGGAGGATCTTCATGACCATCGACAGCAAGGTTGTCGCCATCACCGGCGCCAGCAGTGGAATTGGTGAAGCAACAGCTCGCCATCTCGCCTCACTCGGTGCGGCCGTCGTCCTCGGCGCCCGCCGCACCGACCGGCTGGACCGGCTGGTTGCCGAGATCGAAGCCGCCGGCGGCGAGGCGGCCGCCACGCGCGTGGATGTCACCCATCCCGACGACCTCCAGTCGCTCGTCACCCTTGCCGTCGAGCGCTTCGGTCGTCTGGACGTCTTGGTGGGCAACGCTGGGATCAGCAGGATCAGCTCCGTTGCCGACCTGGACGTCGAGGGCTGGTCGGCGATGGTCGATGTGAACGTCAAGGGGATTCTGCATGGGATCGCCGCGGCCCTACCAGTGTTCCGCCGTCAGGGCAGTGGTCACCTCGTCACTGTCGTCTCGACCTCCGGTCTGAAGATCGTCCCCACCCAGGCGGTGTACGCCGGGACGAAGAACGCGGTACGCACCCTCCTGGAGGGCCTGCGGCAGGAGAGTACCGACGGGGTTCTGCGGACGACGTCGATCTCCCCGGGCTACGTCCGCACCGAACTTGTTGACAACGCCGTCGACGATCCGGCCGTGCGCGAGCAGGCCAGGCAGAACATGGCCGATCTCGGTATCGACCCCACGGCGGTGGCTCGGGCGATTGCATTCGTGATCGACCAACCCGACGACGTCGAAATCGGGGACCTGACTATTCGACCGACTCGCCAGGGCTGAGTGTCCCGGTCATCGGCATGTGCGTCCGTTCAGGTTGACCGGGCGGATACATTGCGCGACAACCGATCAGCGACGTGACCGGACGTGGTCCGTACCGTGTGCCACAGCGGGCTCAGCGGTGGAGAAGGTCTTGGATGGTGTCGGCCAGTGTCAGTCCTCGGCTGTTGAGATGCCCACCGCCGATGTGGAAGCGCCGGGTCGCTCTGTTTCGTCCGGAGCGTCTCACTTGTGTTGCTGAAAGGTGGCTGTTCGGCTCGCCGGGCGGGTAAGTTGGGTGAACATGACAACCGCGAACGAGTCTGCGGGAGAAACGTCGGCGCAATGGGACATTGTCACCGGCGTGGGGTTGACCGCACTCGCGGTCGCGGCAGGCCGGGCGATGGAGACGCACCGCGACGGCGGGTTGGTGTCCGACCCCTATGCGGAAGCATTCGTGCAAGCGGCCGCCCCGCCGATTCACGTGCCGACCCGGTTGGACGCGGCCGAGCGCGATCCCGATATGCCCTGGGAGTCGATGGCCTCGTATATGGGAGTGCGGTCGCGGTACTTCGACGACTACTTCGCCACGATGTCGACGGCTGGGGTGTCCCAGATGGTTCTGCTCGCCGCGGGGTTGGACACCCGCGCATTCCGACTGAATTGGCCGGAGCAGACCACGGTCTATGAGCTGGATGCGCCGAAGGTGCTGGCGTTCAAGGACCGCGTCCTGCTCGAGCAGGGTGCGCGTTCCCGGACGCGACGGCGGGTGGTCGCGGTGGATTTGCGGGAGGAATGGACACAGCCGTTGCGACGGGCGGGTTTTGATCCGTCTCGGCCTTCGGCCTGGCTGGCCGAGGGGCTGTTGCCTTTTCTGCCGAACGCGGCGAAGCAACGCCTGCTGTCGGCGGTCGACGAACTCGCTGTCGCAGGCAGCAGCATCGAATTGGAGTACATCGACGATCTGGGCAGGCTGCGCCGCGATCCGGAATTCCAGCAGCGGTGGACCCACATGGCTGAGCGAACGGGCCTCGATTTCACCCAGCTGTGGCCGGACGAGGAGGACTTTCCCGTCGACACCTGGTTGAGCGAGCACGGGTGGACGGTGACGGTCGAGCGCGTCAGCGACGTGGCGCAGCGATATGGCGCACAGTTCGCGGAGCAGACGATGTTCCCGACTCACGCGGCTCGGTTCATCACGGCACGACAGTCCGACAAAGCGTAGGAACCCCAGATCCTCGTCGGAGAGGTGGAGATCTCCCCGATCCCGCGGCTGGTCCGCAGGTATCCGGCACCCGGGCGCTATCGTGTCGGGCTCGAACGTCGCATTCCGACAATATGACGAGAAATTGGGTGGCGCACGCGAAAGTTACTCGTGCACAGCCCATTTCGGATCACCGATGGATGGGGCGGAGATAGACTCGATGACGGCCTATCACACTCGATCCGGGGGGCGCCATGACCAGTTCTGAAGAGAAAAAAGATCCAGATCCCAATAGAAAACAGGTCGACGATCCGTCGAAAAAGAAACGGCGCGTTATCATCGTCACCGGCAAGTCCACTGCGAGCAAGCCGAGCACCGGACAATCCAGCACCGCGCAACAACGTCAGGTGTCCGTGCCCACCACCACGACAACCCAACCCGATACGGTGGCTGCGCCGACGCCGAGCCCGGCCGCCGGTGAACACATGCAGTGGTTGAACAAGATCAGCGCCCAACTGAAAGAGCCGAGCCTCGCGCAGCAGTGGTTCCCGCACAGGGAATGGTTGAAGTACACGGTCAAAGAGAATTTCACCCATTTCACCGCATTCGATTTCGATACCGACCACCAGTACATCTGGCGGTTCAGCAGCCTGCCGTCGGCCGAGATGGTGTCGATCGTGTCCGATACCGCGCTAGCGACGATCATTCACCTGATCGGGGAACACAGCGGCGGGAACAAGAAAGACGACCCGCGGGTACGCACCTCATCGTTCTGCCGCAATATCGGCGCGCTCATCGGTGTCGCCGCATCCTCCGGCGGCGACAAAAAGGTGCTCAATATCGTCAACCGGACCCCCTACCTGTGCCGGATCGACCTCACGACCCTGCCGAACAAGGGGGTGTCGGCCGTGCCCGCACTATCGCGGGCGATCAGCCTTTTCGAGACCGAATACGTCTTGGTGCCCACCCCGGGCAAAACGCACTTCCTCGCGAATACCGGTGCCAACGTCACCGGCACCGCCGGCTGCCTCGACGCCGTCGTCTTCCGCAACCCGTTCTTCGGATGCATCGACGCCGGCGGGGATTTCGCCGGATGCGTCATCAACGCGAACCTCACCATCGGCGGGCGCGACGAGTTGCCCGTCGATACCCCGGCAGCGTTCAACAAAGCCGGGCTGGAACTGCCGCCGGTCACACCGGAGGTCCTCGGTGGTGTCACGGACCTGGACGAGGGCGACATCGTCAGGATCCTGTGCTACGCGGTCGCGGTGTCCGAGGTCGCCACCGAATTGCACGCCGACGTGATCAAGGACAAGGACCCCACGACCGTGGGAAAGATCGCCGGCAAGGTCGCCGAATACGCCTCCGCCGTCGAGAAGCGGTACAGGCACTTGCTGTCGACCGTGTACTGACGCCGACGAATCACGACCAAACAATGTCCTGAGCCGCAGCCGGTTCGATTGACGGCCGTCGTGGCGCAGCCGGATCGGTCAGCGCGGTAGGCGGCACAACAGGACGTGCTGAGCCACAGCGGTCTCGGGCCGTGTGATCGTCGGCGGGTTGGCTGGCGCGTTGATGGCCGATCGTGGTGTCAGTGGGGGTGTCAGGTGTGTGTCAGGTCGGTGTCAGTCGGCGCGGCGAGAGTGTGTTCATCGAACAAAACGACCGGCACCGACAGGGTTGCAGGCCGGTGCCACAACCGATTTCGAGGAGTACACGAGATGTCCATCACTATCACGTTGACCGACCAGGACAAGAGCACCCTGCGTACCGCCGCCTATGGTGCGGTGTCGTTGATGGCTGCCGCCGGTGCGCCGCACAAGGGGATCACGCACGGCTGCGTCGCCTTGGCCTCGGCGACGGGGCTGGTCGGGCATGTGCTCGCTGCCAAGTCCAAAGACATCCACTTGCCGGGCAAGTCGGTCGCTGAGCTCGCCGACCAGGTGTTGGCGAGTTTGACCGCGGCGATGAGCCTGCTCGGCGAGCAGTATCCGGGTGAGGCCGACAACTTCCGTGGCACTGTGCTGGTCGCTGTCGAAGCTGCCGCCGGGCCCCGTAAGGGTGAGCCCAGTCCCGTCGTGGCTGCGATGGCGCGCACGATCATCGCGGCTCTCGACGCCGCCTGAGGGGTGCGGGGTCGGCGCAGCTGGTCGCGGGGTCCTGTCCGGCCCCCGCGACTCGGCCACCGACCGTCGAACGTGACCAACCGGTCCCCTCCACTCACGAGGGCTCGGAGGCCGGGTCCGCCGCAGGGGTCTGCTCCACCTGACGGATGATTCGCTTCAGCTGGGAGATCTCGTCGTGCAGGGCTCTCAAATGGCTCCGGTGGGCGGAGCTGCGAAAAGGCTTGGGCCCCTGTTGTGGTGGGCTCCGGTGGGGCGTTCAGCGATTCCCGGCCCGATTTTGCTCGACCGCGGCCACGAAATCCGGGTGCGCGGAAACGATCAGCTGGTCGGCTGTTTCGTTCATCCAGACATCGGCGAAATAGCCGGAGCGACTCCAGGACAGCATCACCACCAGCAACGCGATCGGCATGCATCCGGGCACGATCACGAAAGCCAAAGGTAGATAGAGCGGTTCGAGTTCGAGCGCCCGTGCGATGAGGACGGCCGCGATTGTCAGTGGTATCGCCAGCAGTGCCAGCAGCGCGATTCGACGGAAGCGCCGGACCTCGTAGAGACAGAACTCGCAGGCCGGGCAGTCGAAGCGGACGCGCGCCAGGACGGGGTCCCGCCGCCCGGGTTTCATGGAGCGCAACATGGCTCGCGGTGTCGGCAGCTCCGATAGTGGGCCACTGGAATTGACTGCGAAAGAACGGGTCTCACTAGCGGTGACACCGTGCTCGCTGCACAACCCCGGCATCGGCTCGGTGAGAACGAGCTCCGTCGGTGCCGCCGCGAGAGCCAGCGTCCAATCCGGGTTGATCTCAGTGTCGAAGACCACCTGTGCCCGGGTCACTGCAGCCATCCGCGCTGCTGGCGGTCCCGGAAGTATTCGTCGTCCTCATCGTCGTCATCAGTCGGGGTTACGATGCGATCGCGGTTGGGCTTGCGGGTGCCCGGGATGACGGCGTTCCCGGCGGGCGCCGGCCGATCCGCGGGAGGGGGCATCGGCCGATCCGACGGCCGCTGGTCCTCTAGTGGTTCAGACCGGAGTCGCACCAACTCGGCTTCGCCCTGGGCGGCCAGCCGTTGCCGTTCCTCCTCCGGCATGTCCGCGAACTGCTGCATGGCGGCGGGCAACGTGCGATCGAGCACCCGATTGAATGCCTCGCTGTGCATCAATTCGCGTGCGCTGCCCTTGCCTTCGAGGACACCGCGCAGCTGCTCCTTCAATTGCGGATCGGTGGCGGTATTCATCAACACCCGAATCGCCCGGGACAGTTGGCGCGAGGCCCCGAGATCGCCATGGGCCAGATCATGAATCGGCTCGGGCGCGTTCATTCAGGCTCCAGGGTGGTCGTAGATGGCGGTGGGCAGGCTGGGCATATCGGCGGACTCGACCACCGCGACCACGCCGAAACCGACCCCGGCGATGGCCTCGAGTGCGACATACGCGGCGTTGAACTTCTCGACCAGCAGGCCCCATTCCGCGATCACCTTCGCCGTGGTAGCGGTGGCGGCGGCGACCAGGGCCGCCGTTGCGAAAATTCCGACGCCGGTGAGCGCGGAGGCCTCGGCCGCAGCCCACTCGATCATCGCCATGGCACCCCAGTCCAGCAAGGTCTGCAAGGCATTACTCATGGCGGTGGAGAGGTGGTACGCCGTCGACGCGAAGCGGTTGATCTCGGTCGCCATCTCCTTCAAGGGATCTACCTGCGCGGAAATGGCTGCCGAGAGCTTCGTGAAATAGGCTTGGGCGCTGGTCGCGGCGTTACCGTCCCACGTCGTGTCGACAGTCGTCGCGGCGGACTTGACCGATTCGGAGAAGCTCGCGCTGTAGGACGCCAGGTTTTCCACCGCGTTGCCCGCCTTCTGCAGGGCCTCCCAATCACCGGAGATCTTGGTGGTGAACCACTTCAGCGGGTCTGTCCCGAGGACGTTTTCGAACCACTTACAAGCCCAGTACGTCGGCGAAATGGCGTTCGAGGTGATGAGGAACTCGAAACTGTCGTTGAGCGGGTCCTCGAGCGAAGGTTCCGCTAGGTGCTCGGACGGCGTCTTGGTCATCAGTTGCTGCCTGTGGGGTACGTGCGGTCCAACTCGTCGGCGCGCGCGTGGTCAATGGTCCGGTAAACCTGCGCGACCTTGGTCAATTCGGTCGCCGCAGCCTCGGAGAGGGTGCCGAGGGTGGCGTAATTGGGCTTCAGCTTGTTGTGCGCCTCGGCAACGGCGCTCAGCCCGATACGGATGAGCCCGCCGTCGCCCCACACGGTGTTGTCCAAGACCAGCCACTTGTCCAGATAGGTCGCGACATTCGCATTGGCCTCGGCCAGCGTCTTCAAAGCCGCGGCGAACGTGTCCACTGCGGCGGGATCGACTTTGAAAGTCTCCGACATCAGATCTCCCCTCTCGGCCGCGCGCCGGCCGCCCTACACCGAAGCACCTTCACACAAAATGCCTGCTCAGCGCAACTTTGCCGATATCTCGGGCAGCGGCGCGTGGCAACCGTCCCGACTGCGGACGATCTGCGGCACCCCCTGTGCGCGTCTTGGTGCCTGTGAGCCAAACTGATCATTTAGCGACCGGGGTCGGCTGACCTGCGAAAACGCTTGGGCCACTGTTGTGCTGGTTGCCAGGAGTTTATCGTCGATGCGGGGTGGGCGATGGTGTCGTGGCGTGAGGAGCTGCACCGGCGTGAGGCGGCCGCTGCTGAACAAGTCGAGCAGCTGCGTCGCCAGATCGCGGAGCTGACCGAACAGCTGAATGCCGAGGAGCATCGCTTGTCGCGGCTGGCGATCACGCGGGAAACGATGAGCGAGATCTGCGCCGAGACCGCCGAACCGACCCCGCCCGAGGTGGACGAAGATTCGGCCGGTAGAGCGGGAATGGTTGCGTCGCAGCCGATTCCGGACGGATCGCCGATCGGGTTGGTGCTGGTGCCGCAGCGGGCAGCGGGGATGAACGCGTCGGCGCCGCCGGAGGATTGCGGCGAGATCCTGGCGGTGCTCGCCGAGTCCGGTGGCGGGTTGCGGGCCGGGCAGGTCGCCGCCGAGCTGGGTATCGATCGGGTCGATCGGTCGAAGGTCGAGTCGTTGCGGGGGAAGCTGAAACGCCTGGTGGCGCGTGGCTGGCTGGAACAGGAGCCTTCTGGGGTGTTCACGATCGCCGAATATTGCTGGTGCGGTGGGTGATTCATTGCCGGGTGCGGGCCAGGCGCCGCGACATCAGGATGATCATCGACCAGATCACGAGGGCTTCGTGGTGTTCGGGTAGTCGTTCGTAGTCGCGGACCAGGCGCCGGCGCCGAGAAATCCAGGCCAGGGTCCGCTCGACCACCCAGCGGCGGGGGAGGACGACGAATTCGCTCGGGCCACCTCCGCTACCTACCGAGCTGAGGAATCACTCCTGCGACCACACCTATCGAGCCGCCCGCCGCACACTCGAGTCCGCCAGAACCGGTCGCCGCTGCTACACCACGGCGTAGACGGTGTTCAGGTCGACCAGCATGGGGCCGTCGACCTCCTTCGGCCGATGCTCGAGGCCGATGCCGACAGCCTGTAGGTTCTCATCGAATCCCGCTCCGCTGTAGCAGGTCAGGATGGTTTGGCTGGTGTCATATCCCTTGGCCGCCAATAATTCTCGCGCACGCCGCAAGCGGTCCACATGCCCGATCGTCATGGTGCGGTCCCATTTGACCTCACCCAGAGACAGGATGCGTCGCGGCCGTCCGGTCTCCTCTGGCGCCAGCACCGCGACATCGACCTGAATCTGCCGCTTGTCACGCGGATCGCTGACTGTCGCGGCCGCCACATGCCCGGGCAACTCGCCGAACACCTCGGGCCCCACCGACATCGCCCAGTCCCGGCAGATTCCCTCGAAATGTAAGCCCACCACCTGCGACAGGAACGTGGCACGCGAATTACGCCATGCCGCTTCGGGATTCCCACGCTCCAACCGGGTCCACTCCCGCCGCATGATCGCCTCGTAGAACACGATCAGCGGCTCGGCCACCCGATACACAGATTTACCCCGATTGAACGGATCCGCCTCTCGGATGACCAGCTGAGCATCCTCGAGCACCGACAACGGATGCCCGATGTCGGTGGAACTGCGGCCGATGGTGTTCGCGATACCACCGCGTGTCGTGTGCCCACCCGCGATCGCACCCAGCACCGCGTGATACAGCGCCACGTCCCGGATCTCGGTCTCCTCAGCCAACAGATACCGCGCCTCGCGGAACAGCGGCACCTGCGGATTGAGCACCGTCCGCAACACCCAGGAATCGAAATCCTCCAGAGACGCCGGTGCATCACCCGCGACGAACTCACGCCGATACGCCGGCGTCCCACCCACGATCGAATGCACCAACACCGCCAACCGCGGATCCTCGATCCCCCAGAACCGTGCCGACTCCCGATAACCGAGCGGCTTGACGATCAACTCCAAACTCGCCCGCCCACGCAACGGCGCACTGCCGGCCAGCAACCGCCCCATCACCGACATCGCCGACCCACACAACAACACCCGCGAACCCGCCCGCCGCGCATAACCGCGAGGGTCGAGCGCACGCTGCAACACCGAAGGCAACGACGGACTGGCCTTGGTCAGATACGGAAACTCATCGATGACGACCAGCCCATCCCCCACCACCGCGAACAACCGCTCCAACGCCTCGTCCCAATCCCGGAACGCATACCGGCCACCACCGGCATGCCCGGCCACAGCCGCACCGAAACCCTCCAGCGCCTCGACCTCCGTCGCATCGGTCGCCGTGAAGAAGAAACCCCCAACGACATCGGCCAACGCATCCAGCAAGAACGTCTTGCCCTGCCGCCGCCGCCCGCTGACAATCCCCAACCGCACATCCGGACTCGGCGACGTCGCGAACCGCACCAATCCGTCCCATTCGCGGTCACGGTCGAACACCCGGTCCGGCTTCACCAAGGCAGTCATAGATAGAAGTATACTTCTAATAAGTACACTTCTACAGAGAGAAGGACACGCGGGAAAACCGTGCACAGTGGTGCAGCCGACGCGACACCACCACGATCGGTGCTATGGCGCCCCAATGTCCAATCCCGCACTGAAACCCGGCACCGCCGGGCAACCCCAGATCCGGCAACTCGCCGACGGCACATACGAAGCGCCTGCTGTGCCGCAACAACTTCGGCACTTACCACAAACCGCGACGCACCGGCCACACCGAAAAGGAAGCGGCGAGAAATGTCCGCCACGCGGCGGTCGAGTGGATCCACACCCAAGACGCAGAACTGGACACCCCGATCCCGGGCACCTGGATCCGCAGCAAGCTCGAATACCTCAGCAACGGATGGCGCTGGCAACCAGGTCTAAAGACTGGTTCGAAAGCATCCGCCGACTCGCCCTCTCCTCACGAGGCGTGCAAGCCACCCGTCAACTCCTCGCCTGCGACATCCCCTCCGAAGACAACCTCCTGCTCCCCTCCCGAAACGGAAAAGGATGGAGCCCCACCAACTTCGGCCGCCTCTGGCGCAGCGCGCGAGCCGAGAAATACGCCGCCATAACCCCCACCCAGATCCGCCACCGCGTCGCCACCGACGTCCGCGACATCAACGGAATCGAAGCAGCGGCCGCACAACTCGGCGACTCACCCCTGGTCACCGCACGTTGCTATGCCGCACGCAACCAACACGTGGACAACCGGACAGCACTCGAACAAACCGGAACATAGACACGCTGCCCCGGCCCGGGGAAAACCACCCGATCATGGACCCATCAAGGACCTTCTCGACCCGAAAACCAGAAAAGCCCCCGACCGCAAATTCCATCTTTGCTGGTCGGAGGCTTTTCCAAAGCTCCCCCATCTGGACTCGAACCAGAAACCTGCCGATTAACAGTCGGCTGCTCTGCCAATTGAGCTATAGGGGACTATCCTTGTGGCTCGTCCGTACTGGGCGGGCCGAGGTGAAACTTTAGCGTATCGTCGCGCGGCTTCCCAAATCGCGTCTCTACCTGGAGACATGCTGGGGTGTCGGCGTGTCTGGGGGCGGCGCGCTATGGGGGTGAGAACTGTTGTGCTGTTCATCAGCGTTTGTCGGTGTTCCTCCATGATTGTCGACCGTGAGATGTGGGGCGCAAGATCGGGGGCGGGTTGTCGGTTCCCGGCCGCTGTGGAACGCGATCAACTCTGAATACGTGTAATTCACACGGGTATTCGCGTTCCATCCACTGGTCGCACGCAGTAGGCTTCGAACATGCATTCGAGCAGGGGAGTCTGCTGTTGCCACGACCGCCGCGCGATCGGTCACGACGGGTGGGCGCCGGTGAGGCGGGGGCAGTGAAAAAATTTGAGCCTCGACCGGGTTTCGTGGTGCAGGCGTACCGGTATGCCCTGGACCCGAACGCAGGTCAGGAACATACGCTGCGCTCGCATTGTGGTGCGGCTCGCGCCGCCTACAACTGGGCGGTGTCGTGGGTGTCGGCGTCGTGGTCCCAACGCAGGGCCGAGCAGTCCTACGGCATTTCCGAGGCTGAGCTGACCGACTGGCGTCCGTGGTCGCTGCCTGCCCTGCGGAAGGCGTTCAACCAGGTCAAGCACACCGATCTGCGGTTCGCGTCCTGGTGGGCCGAGAACTCCAAGGAGTCGTATTCCACCGGTTTGGCCAACGCCGCGATCGCGTTCGACAACTACGCGAAATCCGCACGGGGACAACGACGGGGCGCACGGATGGGGCTGCCGCGCTACAAGTCCAAGCACACAGCACCATTGGCGTGCCGGTTCACCACCGGAACCATCCGCGTCGACGCCGACCGCCATCATGTGACGCTGCCGAGGCTCGGAACCATCAGGACACACGAATCCACCCGCAAGCTTCAACGCCGCATCGAGAACGGCACCGCACGGGTCCTGTCGGCGACTGTCCAGCATGCGCGGGGACGGTGGTTCGTGTCGTTCCAGGTCGAGGTCGAGCGGGAGACAACCCGACCGGGCCGCCCTGATGTCACGGTCGGTGTGGATCTGGGTGTGACGACGCTCGCGGTCACAGCTGACTCCGACGGTGGGGTCCGGTACTTCCCGAACCCGAAGCACTACGACACCAACCTGAAGCGTCTGCGGCGTCTCTCTCGCCGCGTGTCGCGGCGCCGAGGCCCGGACCGGCGCACCCGAGGGCAGCCCTCGAAACGTTGGCGTAAAGCTGACGCGGAACGTAACCGGGTGCATCATCGTGTGGCGAACCTGCGCTCCGATGCTGTCCACAAGCTCACTACCGCCATCACCGCCGAGTACGGCACTGTCGTGGTCGAAGACCTCAACGTCGCCGGAATGCTGCGCAACCGACGGCTGGCACGCAAGATCGCTGATGCCGGTTTCGGGGAGATTCGACGACAAATCACCTACAAATCCGAGTGGAATAGCGGTGCGGTGCATGTCGCCGACCGTTGGTTCCCCTCGTCCAAGACCTGCTCGGGCTGTGGCGCGGTGAAAGCCAAGCTGCCGCTGCATGTCCGAGTGTTCACCTGCGACGAATGCCCGCTCGTGCTCGACCGGGACGTGAACGCCGCACGCAACCTCGCCGCGTTGGCGGCGCAGTGCACGACAGGTAGCGGAGTGGCCGCAGACCTGGGCGCGTCAGCGCCGAATCCTCGTGGAGCCGACCGTAAGACCCGCGCCACCGCCAGTAGCCGCACGGCTATCAGCGGGCGGGCTGGTGGCGAAACCCCGCAATCGCGGACACAAGCGAGAGACCGTCATCAGGACACCACGGCCCATGTGCCGCGGTGACACCGTTACGGACCGTTCCGGCTGAAAGGCCGGAAATGCTGAGATTCGTTGAATCAAAGCAACGGTGGATCCGGATCGACAGGGGTACCGGGCGTCGGGCAGGATGGTAGCCGCGCGCACAGGCACTTTGGGAGGAGCTCTACGAGATGCTGCGGTTGATCATCGGCATTGCGGCCGGTTATGTGCTCGGTACGAAGGCCGGGCGGGGTCGCTACGAACAGATCAGTGCGGCCACTCGCGCTGTCACCGAAAGCCCGGTGACGCGCAAGCTCGTACTCGTCGGCAGGCAGAAGCTGTCGGACAAGCTCAGCACGCGCGCGAAGCTGGAGCCGATGGTGCCCCTCGATGAGCGCACCACGCTGCTGGTACCGCAGGATCAGCTGCGCCGCTGAGCGCACATTCTGCCGATTAGTGGTCGGCTATCGCAGCTGGACACCGGTCAGCTATCGCACGGCCGCGCCGGTCGGCTATCGCAGCGGATTCCAGACCGCACAACCCTTATGTCAGCGGCACACCCGGTACACGGGGTGTGCTGCCGACATAAAACACACAAAGGTTGTGCGCGGACCGCGAGGCGCTCGAGTTGACCGACGACCGATGCCCGGGTGTACTGGGCGATCATGTGCCCGATTCCGAGCGACTCGCGCGCGGTACCGGGGCCGACTGCGGCTGACCAGCGCGCCGAGCTCGACGACTATATGACCTACGCGGCGCCATTGTTCGTCACCGCTGAGTTCTACGCACAACGTTCTACGCCGCACAACGTCTCGTCCACGGCCGGAGAAACCCTGGCAAACTTCCCGCACTCTCAGCCATTGTGTCTGCGCTCACCGCAGAGGACAGTGGGTATGTCCGGTGGCGCCACCGGGGCGCCACCCTCAGCAGGGCAGGAGGTCGCCCGTGTACGCACGTTCGAGCACAATTACGGCCCAGCTGTCGTCGATCGACAATGGGATCGCATACCTCCGCGATGATTTGATGCCGAATCTGCCCGAGATCGAGGGGTGGGTCGGTATGTCGCTGATGGCCGATCGGGCATCGGGACGTTGCATTGCCACGACCGCATGGGAATCCGAGGCGGCGATGCGCGACAGCAGAGAACAGGTCCAGGCACTGCGTGACGGTCTGGCGCAGGCGCTCAACGGCCCGATCGAGCTGGTCGAGGAATGGGAAATCGCGGTCATGCACCGCGATCAACTGGCCGGCGACAGCGCGTGCACGCGATGCACGTGGGTGCGCGGTGATCCAGCCAACATCGACCGGTCGATCAATACGTTCAAGACGAGGGTGTTGCCGGCGGCCGAGCAGATCGCCGGATTCCGCAGCGCGAGTCTGTTCGTCGATCGGGCAACCGGCCGAGCGGTGGGCGCGACCACCTGGGCCAGCCGCGAGGCGATGGACAACAGCCGCGAACAGACGGAACGGATCAGGACCGGAGCGGTCCAAAAGATGGGCGCCGGGGTGCTCGAGGTGGCGGAGTTCGAACTCTGCTTCGCACATCTGCGCGTTCCCGAGATGGCCTGATATCAGAAGATATCCGGCCGCGGAGTGCAGACTTCGCGGCCGGATATCTCAGCCCGCGGCGAAGTCGCCGTGGTTGCCCATGGCCTGGGTGAGCAAGCTCTTGCGGTACTGCTCCAAGGCGACCAGATCACCGAACAGCGCCATATACGCCTCGGGCTGTTCGGTCGAGGAGACACGCTGGAGCTTGGACTTCAACTCGGCGATCTGGCGGCCGACCCAGGCTTCCTGCACGCGGGCCAGCACGCCGGTGACGAAGCGGGGAATGTCGTTGGCGGACTTCACCGGCATCTGTTCGCCGGAGAGTTCGGAGACCAGCGCCCGCATGGTCAGGTCGTCGGTGCCGTCGGAAACGGCGTTGACCCATTCCGCGCCGCTGAGCCCGGATGCGGTGCCGCCCGCCTCGGCGATCAACGCGCGCACGGCCGCGTAGGCGGGGTGGGTAAAGGCCTCGGCCTCGATCGAATCGAAGACCGCCCCCGCCATCGCCGGATACTGCAGTGCCGCGCCGAGCGCCTGCCGCTGCGGCAACAGCGTCGGATCGTTCGGATTCGGCCGGGCCGCAGGATGTTCGGCGACCACCGCGGTGGGCTGCGGCACCGCGCGACCGCCGGGCCGCCCGCCACCGTTGCGGTTGCGCTTGGCTTCCTCACCGACCCGGCGCACGACGGTCTGAATATCGTCCCAGCCGACCCAACCGGCGAGCTTGGTCGCATACGCCTTGCGCAGCGCGTTGTCCTTGATCTGCGCGACCACCGGCACGGCGCGACGCAGCGCCTCCACCTGCCCCTCGGCGGTGTCCAGGTTGTGGTCGGCGAGTAGACCGCGAATCACGAACTCGTACAACGGAGTTCGCCGGGCCACCAGATCGCGCACCGCGGCGTCGCCGGAATGCTCGCGCAGTTCGCACGGATCCTGGCCGTCGGGGGCGACGGCGATATAGGTCTGTCCAGCCAGCTTCTGGTCGCCCGCAAAGGCTTTCAGCGCCGCCGCCTGTCCGGCCGCGTCGCCGTCGAAGGTGTAGATGATCTCGCCGCGCCAGAAGTTGTCGTCCATGAGCAGCCTGCGCAGCAGCGCGAGGTGCTCGTCGCCGAAGGCGGTACCGCACGAGGCGACCGCGGTCTTGATGCCCGCCAAATGCATGGCCATCACGTCGGTGTAGCCCTCGACCACCACGGCCTGGTGGCCCTTGGCGATCTCACGCTTGGCGTGGTCCAAGCCGAAGAGCACCTGAGACTTCTTGTACAGCAAGGTCTCTGGCGTATTGATGTACTTGCCGGGCATGGTGTCGTCGTCGAAGAGCTTGCGCGCGCCGAAGCCGATGACATCGCCGCCGAGATTGCGGATCGGCCACAGCAGCCGTCGGTGGAACCGGTCGATCGGCCCGCGCTGGCCCTGCCGCGACAGCCCGGCCGCCTCGAGTTCCTTGAAGTCGAAACCCTTGCGCAGCAGATGCTTCGTCAGCACGTCCCAGCCCGCTGGGGCGTAGCCGCAGCCGAACTGCTGGGCGGCATTGCCGTCGAAGTTGCGGTCGGTGAGGTACTTGCGCGCCGTCTCGGCCTCTGGTTCGCGCAGCTGAGCCATGTAGAACTCGTGCGCGGCGGCGTTGGCGGCGACCAGCCTGGACCGGGTACCGCGGTCGCGCTGCACCGAGGTGCCGCCGCCCTCGTAATTGATCTGATAGCCGATCCGATCGGCGAGTTGCTCGACCGCCTCGACGAATCCGACGTGCTCGACCTTCTGCAGGAATGCGAAGACGTCACCACCCTCACCGCAGCCGAAGCAGTGGTACAGGCCGTGGTTGGGCCGCACGTGGAACGATGGCGACTTCTCGTCGTGGAACGGACACAACCCCTTCATGGAGTCCGCGCCCGCGCGCTTCAGCGCGACGTACTCCCCCACCACATCTTCGATCCGGACGCGTTCGCGTATCGCCGCGATATCGCGATCTGGGAGTCGTCCGGCCACGGCGGTCAGTCTAGGCTAGTCCGGCCCCGACACGCCCAGCGGCTGGTCACGCGTCTGAGCAGTCGACTATTCGGCAAGGGACACTCGCTCGAGCCGACTCTCGGTGTACGAGGCGATCTGGTCGACGATCACGCGCACGCGCGCGGTGTCATCGACCGCGGCCTGCCACCACGGCAGCAGCAGCGGATCCAATCCGTGCGGCGCGGTCGCGAGCAGCCGGTTCGCAACCATCAGGATTCGCTCGCGCTGCACCGCCTGGCGGTGCTTGTGATCGAGATCGGACATGACGTAGCGCAGGGCGACGGTCTTGAGCATCGCCACCTCAGCGGCCACGATCGGCGGGATCTCGAGGTCCGCGGCATAGCGGGACAACGCGCGCCCACCGGCGACCTGCCGGGTGGCGATGATGGCGGCGGTGGCGAAGCGGCCGACCAGTTCGCTGGTGAGGCGCTTCAAGGCCACCGAACTGGCGAGGGTGCCGTCATAGTCGGCGGCCGCGGCCACCACGGGCAGTTCGGACAGCCGCTGGGCCGCGCCGACGAGGTCGTCCACCGAAAGGGCGGGGTGCTGACCGTGCCCGAGTTCGGCGAGTCCGGCCTGCTCGGCGGGATCGGCGAGAGCCCGCAATTCGATGCGGCCCGCGATGACGCCGTCCTCCACATCATGCACCGAGTACGCGACGTCGTCGGACCAGTCCATGATCTGGCATTCCAGGCTCTTGCGGCCATCCGGCGCGTCCTTGCGCACCCATTCGAGGCGGTCCAGATCGATATCGTAGGCACCGAACTTAGTGCCCGAACCTGTTCTGCCCCAAGGGTATTTGATGGCCGCGTCCAGCGCGGCACGGGTGAGGTTCAGGCCCGCGCTCGTCCCGTCGACGTCGAGCACCTTCGGTTCCAGGCGGGTGAGGATGCGCAGGTTCTGCGCATTGCCCTCGAAGCCGCCGTAGGCGTCGGCGAAGATGTCGAGGGCCGTCTCGCCATTGTGGCCATAGGGCGGATGGCCGATATCGTGGGCCAATCCGGCCAAGTCGACGAGGTCCGGATCGCAGCCGAGACCGTCGGCGATACTGCGCCCGATCTGGGCCACCTCGATCGAATGGGTCAGTCGGGTGCGCGGGGTGTCACCGTCGCGGGGCCCCATGACCTGGGTTTTGTCGGCGAGTCTGCGCAGGGCCGCGGAGTGCAGCACGCGGGCGCGGTCGCGGGCGAATTCGGTGCGGTGGCCGGTTTCGAATTCACTACGCGGTGGGCCGAGTCCAGCGGTCTTGGCGCCCTCGACCACCATGCGCTCACGGTCATGCTCGATATAACTCATCGAATCTCACTGCCCCGCTGAGTATTTGAAGTCCGATGAGAAGTGTGTGAGCTGGTACCAGAGCAAAGCGCCGGTCTCCCTGGCGATTCCGTGCGCCTGCGATTCCCGGGTGTAGACGGCCGGGCCGGTGCGGGTCGGCGCGGTCCACGCCTCCAGCCCGGCGTCGCGGGCCATGGTTCTGGTGCGCAGCGAATGCCACGGATCGCTGACCAGCACCGCGGCCGACATCTCGCGGGCGCTCATGGCGGTCGCGACGGCCTCGATGCTGCGCAGCGTGTCCGAACCCGTCTCGACCGCCAGGATCCGGTCGCCCGGTATCCCGCGCTCCTGCAGATAGGCCTTGCCGGAGGCGGCCTCGGTGTACAGATCGCCTTCCTGCTTGCCGCCCACGGTGATCACCGTGGGCGCGACACCGGCCTTGAACAGTTTGTAGGCCTGGTCCAGCCGCGCCTCGAACACCGTCGACGGTGTTCCGGAGTATTGCGCGGCGCCGAGTACGACGATGGCGTCCGCCCTGGTGTAGTCGTCGATCCGCGCCACCTGCCACACCCGGAATGCGGTGCCGCCGACCAGCACCGCACCCATCAAGATCGCGCCCGCGACCAGCCGCCGCGCCCAGCGCAGCAGCCCGCCTCCGGCACCGCGCGACGAGCCGGATGCGGGAGCCGAGGCCGACCGGGTACGCAGCGACGCCGAATTCACCTCACCAAGTTTGCCAGGTCACCAGCGACCGGTACGTCACGCGGGTAACCAGCGGATATCGACCGCCCCGGCTACACACTTACTTATAGGTAAGTACTGGACTAATTTGTAAGTACTTGTCGATATCGCAGTACGTATCGAGAATGGTTTGCGGCGCCACACCGAAGTTCCTTTCACCTGACCGAACCGGCTATCCGGGCGGCACAGGCAGCTCGAAATATTGAGGAGTGGACATATGACGACATCGGTGACGGTGCTCGGACTCGGTGCGATGGGACGCGCGCTGGCCGCCGCGTTCGTACGCGCCGGGCATCCGACAACAGTCTGGAATCGCAGTGTCGGCCAGGACGCCGAACTCGTTGCGGCGGGGGCAAAGTCGGCGCGGACAGTCACCGAGGCGGTGGCCGCCGACGATCTCGTGGTGGCCTGCCTGTTCGACCACCGGTCCGTGCACGAGGTGCTGGACCCGGCGGCCGACCTGCTGGTCGGCCGCGCGCTGGTGAACCTGACCAGCACCGAGCCGCGCGGGTCACGCGAACTGGCGCAGTGGGCCGCGAGCCATGGCATCGACTTCCTCGACGGCGCCGTCATGGCCACCCCGCCGATGATCGGCCAACCCGGTTCGTCCCTGCTGTACAGCGGTTCCCGCGAGATCTTCGACAACCATCGCGAAACTCTCGAATTACTGGGCACCGCCGAATATTTCGGCGAAGACGCCGGGCATGCCGCATTGGTCGACTTCGCTCTGCTGTCGGGGATGTACGTCATGTTCGCGGGCTTCTACCACGGCGGTGCGATGGTCCGCTCGATCGGCATATCGGCCGAGGAATTCGGCAAACGTGCCGCGGGCTTTCTCACGGCGATGACCGGTTCGCTCCCGATCGCCGGAGCCAAAATCGACTCCGGCGACTATTCGATCCCGTTCCAGCCCTTGACCTTCACCAAGGCCGCCCTCGACACCATCGTCTCGGCCAGCCGCAATGCGGGGGTCGACCTCGACGTCATCGGCCCGATCAAGAACCTCGTCGACCGCCAGGTCGCCGACGGCTACGGCGCGCAGAGTTCGGAGCGCATATTCGAAAGCCTCAGTCCGCAGGCGCGGTGACTACCAGCCGCGTTCGCGCCATTCCCCGAGGTGTGGGCGTTCGACACCCAATGTGGTGTCGTCGCCGTGACCGGGATAGACAACGGCGTCGTCGGGGTAGCGGGCGAAGATCTTCGTGGTGACATCGGTATAGAGGGAGGTGAAATCCGCCGGGTTGGTGGTGCGGCCGATGCCGCCGGGGAAGAGCGAGTCACCGGTGAACAGGTGGACGCCCGGGCCGTCGACGAGGGCGAGGGCGACCGAGCCGGGTGTGTGTCCGCGCAGGTGGATAACCTCGAAGGCGAGGTCGCCGATCTCGATGAGGTCACCGTCGGCGAGTAGTCGGTCGGGGCGCACCGGGAGCGGATCGGCGTCGAGGGGGTGCGCGGCGGTGGGTACGCCGATGGCGGCGACAACCTCTTTCAGCCCGAACCAGTGGTCCGGATGCTGGTGGGTGGTGACGACCAGGGCTACGCGGTCGGGCGTTTCCTGATCGATGAGCTCGTTGATGCGGTCGGGTTCGTTGGCGGCGTCGATGAGCAGTGCGGCACCGGTGGCGCTGCACTGCACTAGATAGCAGTTGTTGTCCATGCCCCCAACGGACATTTTGATGATGCGAGCACCAGGAATGTCACGCTGTTGCGGATTCGATCCAGCAGACAGATGACCGGTGTACGGCAGGTCGATCGTGATCACGAATCGATGCTAGCTAAGTTCGTCCCATGCCGTTGTTAGCGCCGATTCGTCGAATCCGCTGGACCGCGTGGGCGGTGATCAGCGTGGCGTTCCTGTGCGTCGCATTGGCCGGTGGGCCGGGCGTGTCGCGGGTTGGCGCGGAGCCGCCACTGCGGATGGGGCCATATGTGGTCGATTCGGCGCAGGTGCTCGATCGTGGGCAGCTCGATCGGGTGCTGGGCGCGGTTGCGGAGTTGTACGCCGATCATCAGGTGCGGCTCTGGGTGGTCTATGTGCGCGATTTCAATGGACTGAGTCCGGAGGAATGGGCCGATCGCACCGCGACCATGTCCGGGTTCGGTGGGCGCGATGTGTTGCTCGCGGTCGCGACGCAGGATCGCGGGTATTCGTTCCATGGCGAATTGCCCAGTGGTGTCAGTGATTCCGAGTTGGACAGGGTGCTGACACACGATGTGGAACCCGCGCTGCGCGACAACCGGTGGGCTGACGCCGGGGTCGCGATGGCCGATGGTCTGGATTCGGCGGCGCGCGGTGGTGGCGTCAGCGGGCGGGCGGTGCTGATCGTCGCCGTGGTGATCGTGCTCGTTGCCGGTGGGCTGGTGCTGTATTCGCGTAAGCGGCGCGGCGACCGGAGGCGTGCCGAGTTGGCGGCTGCGCGGCAGGTGGATCCGGATAACTCCGCCGCGCTCGCGGCCCTGTCGCTGGAGGCGTTGCAGGACCGTTCGCAAGAAGTGTTGGTGGAGATCGACAACGCGGTGCGAACCAGTGCCGAGGAGTTGGAACTGGCGACCGGCGAATTCGGCGCGACTGCGGTCACCCCGTTCAGCACCGCCTTGACGAATGCGAAAGCCGCTGCCGCCAAGGCATTCTCGATCCGCCAGCAGCTGGACGACGCAATTCCCGAGACGCCGGATCAGCAGCGCACTATGCTGGTCGATCTGATCGGTACGGTCGGGCGGGCCGACCGGGAACTCGACGCCCAGGTAGCGGAGTTCGACGCGATGCGGGATCTGCTCATCGACGCGCCGAGTCGATTGGACGGGCTGACAAGGGATTTGGTGGAGTTGACCGGGCGGGTGCCGGACTCGGAGGCCGAACTCACCCGGCTCACCGATGCCTCTCCTGGCAGTGTGCTCGCCCCGGTACGCGATAACGTCACCATGGCGCGGGAGCGAATCGCGTTCGCGGAGCAGAACATCGATGCGGGCCGCGACGCTCTCACCCAGCCGGTCGGCAAGCAGGGCGGCGCGGTCGCCGCGATCCGGTCCGCGGAAAGCGCGATCGGACAGGCCCGCACGCTGCTCGACGCCGTCGACAATGCGGCGACGAATATTCAGCAGGCGACCGATGGGCTGCCCGCCGTGCTCGACGAACTGCGCGCGGATATCGCTACCGCGAAGACCCTCGCAGGCTACGGCGGCACCGATCTGCAAGCCGCCATCACCGTGGCGGAAACGGCTCTGACCAGTGCGACCACCATATCGACGAGCGATCCCCTCGACGCCTTCCACAATGCGGTGGCGGCCGACGACACGCTGGACCTCGCCAACGCGGCGGCCACCGACCGCAAACTCGCCGCCGAGGATCTGCGACGCAGACTCGACCGCGCGCTGACCGATGCCCGCGCCCAGATCGGCGCGGCGAGCGACTACATCACGACTCGACGCGGCGGCGTGGACGCACCGGCGCGCACCCGGTTGTCCGAGGCACAGCGCAATCTCGATGCGGCACAACAGCTCTCCGCCACGGCTCCGGCACAGGCCCTGACCAGCGCGCAGTCCGCCGCCGAACTGGGCGCTCGCGCGCTGCGCGAGGCACAGGCCAGTGTGCAGGCCTGGGAGAACAGCCGGCCGCCGTCGGGCACGGGGCAGGCGGGTGCGGTGCTCGGCGGAATTCTGATCGACGGGCTGCTCCGCGGTGCGCGACCGCGGTCCGGCGGCGGCTATACCCCCGGCTCGTACGGCGGTTCGAGCGGATCGCGCCGCATCAGCCGGGGCGGTCGGTTCTGAGGGTTGACCCTGACACCGTGTGAGGCCATAGACCAGGAGTCGTCATGTTCAGTACGAGAGGCGAGCGCGGCTGTCACACCTTGATGGTGACGCTGTGGAAACCTGTTGGACCGGAAGGGAAAGGCGAGCGCGGGGTGCCGTCTTGGACTTCGCCGGAGCGGCTGATCGCGCGGACCTGCACGGTGTGTGCGCCGGACGGGACGTCGACGGTGGTGCGCCAGCGACGCCAGGCGGCGGGGGCGAGTTCGGTGCCGAGATCGGCAGGGAGCCAATCGCCTTCGTCGATGCGGATCTCGACGGCGTCGACACCGTGTGGTGGTGCCCACGCGACACCGGCGAGGCTGGTGGTGCCCGCTGCCGCGCGGCCCGGCGCGGTCACATCGATGCGGGCCTGCGGTGTCACCCACATCGGTTCCGACGGCCAGCCGCGCTGCCACCAGTAGTCGACGTGGCGGTCGTCGGTGAGTTCCAGTTCGGCGAGCCATTTCGCACCGGTGTACTGGCCGTAGAGGCCGGGGACGAAGACACGGGCCGGGAAGCCGTGCGCCGGCGGGAGCGGCTCACCGTTCATGCCGATCACCAGGTAGCCGGGCCATGCGCCGGAGCGCAGCGGTTCGACCGGCAGCGAGGTGGTGTAGCCGTCGACGGCCCTGGTCACCATCCGGGTCGCGCCGGATTCCGGGATCGCGTGTGCCAGCAGTTGCGCCAGCGGGACGCCGTACCAGCGGCCGTTGCCCGCGCGACGTTCACCGGGCCGGTTGTGCACGCACACCATGACCGCGTCGAATTCCACCGCGTCCGCGGCCAATTCGGCCAGCGACAGGCGCAGCGGATGCGCGACCTGGCCGGTGACTGCCAGCCGCCAGCGAGTCGGATCGATCCGGGGCGGACTGAGGTTGACGTCGGCGACGTAGAAACTGCGGTTCGCGGTGATCAGCGACGACAGCCCCGGCTCCTCCTCCAGCCCGTCCCGCGGCACCATCGAGATGCCGCCCATCGGACCGACGCGCCGGATCGCGGCACCCTGCCTGCGGTCGTAGTCCCGAATCAGCGCCCGCGCCCCGGCCAAGAGTCCGGCGCCGGCCCCGGCCCAGAGCAGCGCGCCGAACAACCCGCGTGGCCGCCTGCGCAACCCGACGCCGAGTACACCCGCCGCGGCGGCCGCACCCACGACGGTCGCGGGCGAGCGGGTCGGTCGGCGGAAACCGAGTACGGCAGCGGCGACCCCGAAGGCCGCGACAGCGGGTGTACGCACCTGCTCGGGCAGCGCCCCGAGCCCGACGGTCGCCGCGATCGCGCCGACGCCGACGCCGAGCCGAGTGACGGCCTTGTCGTGCTTGCCCGATAACGCGACCGTCGTCTCGACCACCGGCACCGGCGCGGTATCGGCCAGCACCCGGCCGACGGCGTCGATCAGCGAATCGCCACGCGAGGCCGCGATCAACTCGCCGACGCCCAGTGCGCCGATACCGACCGCAGCGGCACCGAGCCCACTCCCGCGCCGCCGGTCTCCGTTAGTCCGCACCGTTCGAACACCCGCTTCCGTCGATCACCACCGTGCTACCAGCCTGCTACGAACCTACCGATCCGGCGGCCGCTTCGGTATGCCTCACTCCTGCAGCGCCTCGGTGAACCGAGCCAACAACTCCCGCAACTGCTCTCGCTCCCGCGCGCTGAACGCCTGCGCCACCCGTCGCTCGATCGCGGCCGCCTTCGCATCGGCCTTGGCGAAGGCCTTGCGCCCCGCCGGGGTCAACCGCGTCTCCAGTACGCCACGATGCCAGGGGTGCGGTGTCCGCTCCACCAGACCGCGCTCCTGCAGGTTCTTGAGCACCACCGTCATCGCCTGCGGAGTCACCAGGCAGGCGCGGGCGAGGGCCGCGGCGGAGATACCGGGGTTGTCCGACAATGCGTAGAGCGCGGCGTACTGCGGCACCGTAAGCGGTTTGACCGCCTCGTGTTTGACGGCCATCAGCTCCTGCTCGGCGCGCTTGAGATCCAGACCGAGCCGCTGCTCCGCGGGCAGTTTCATGAGTGTCAAGGATAGCTGACCTATCAAAGCTTTGATAGTCTTCAAGATATGAACAACCCAGTGATCCCCGAGAGCCATGCCGATCTGCTGTCGCGGCCGCTGTTCGCCCATCTCGCCACGCTCAACCCGGACGGCACCCCGCAGGTGACCCCGGTCTGGCAGGTCTGGGACGGCGGACGGCTGCGCTTCACCACCACGATCGATCGCCGAAAAGCCGTCAACACCAAGCAGAATCCCGACGTGGCGGTGAGCATCAACGATCCGGACAAACCCTACCGCTACCTCGAGGTCCGCGGTGTGATCGAGGCCATCGAGCCCGATCCCAACGGCGAGTTCTTCGACGTGCTCGCGCGCCGCTACGACCTGCCCTATGAGCGCCCCGTCGCCGACCACCCGCGCCGCGTGGTGATGGTCATGCGCCCGACCCACGCCACCTATCAGTAGCGGCGCGAAAACCGGTGCGTCCTCAAGAGTTGACGGCCTCCTCCGCGAGGGCCGTCAACTCGTCGCGCACCGCGGTCGCGAGCCGGTCGACTCCAGCCCCGCCACCGAGTATGCCGACGGTGAGACGGCCTTCGAAGGTGTAGACGAGGAAGGTGACCGCCGCCGAGGCACCCGCGGAGGGACGCGGGTGGGCGGAGAGATAGACGATCTCGTAATCGGTCAGCGCGATGGTCGCCGGGAGGCGGAAGGCGGGCACGGCACCGGTGTTCGTGACCGCGACGTGCCCGGTCAGCGAGTGGATCCTGGTGGCGCCGAAGTAGTCCGGGAAGTGCAGCACCGACTGCGCGACGATGCCCTCGGCGAGGTCGTGTCGGAGTCGGGACGAAATGCGCTGGGCCAGTTCCAGAATGTCGGCGCAGCGGTCGACCTCGGCCGCGAAGGAGGCCAGCCCCGCCATATTCGTGCCCTCGGCGCGTGGCACCGGCGGCTCCAGGCGCGTGCGCAGATCGACCGGATACAGGCATCCGAGCGGCACCGGATCACCGGACTTCTCCGAGGCGAACGCGCGCAGCAGGGCGGCGGTGACCAGACCGTTGACCGTCACATCCGGATACCGCCCGAGGCCGATGATGCGGCCGGTCGCGGCCTCGTCCAACATGATTCGCCGCGGCCGGACCAGTGTCGCGGGTGCGGAGATCGCGGGTTCGGGCGGAATGACGGCGACTTCGGACGGCAGCGGCCTGGTCACGTCCTCGAAGCCGGAGATCGAACTGCGGGCGATCCCGCGCGCCGCCGCATGCCATTCCAGCGACTGCGGATAGTCGTGCGGCACAACGGTTGTCGTACCGGATTCGACGTAGTCGGTATAGAAATCCCATAGTCGGGAGAGCAATTCGACGCAGTGACCAGCGTCGGCGATGCTGTGATGGGCGAACAGCGTGACGCGCGAGCGCCCTCGATCGGAGAGCACGACATCGAGGTAGGCCAGCTGCTTCGCGGGATCGATCGGTTCGGCGGGGATCCGGACGATATCGGGATCACCCGGACTCGCGGTCATACCGGCCAACGAATGTTCGCCCGGCCGTAGGAGGTAACCACGGCCCGTCGCATCCTCCGCGATCCGGCAGGTCACCACGGGATAGGCCTGCTGCAGCGCGGAGAAGGCCGCCCCCAACGCTGTCGTATCGAGACCACCGACGACTGTGACCGACCGTCCCGTGTAGGTCCCCGCGCGCACGAAACGTTGTTCCGAGGCACCCAACACCCGCACCAAATCCTCCTCATCCCACAACACATCGCTCAGCGTGCGGCACCGACAAACCGGGCGCAAACCAGGAGCGACTTCGACTGAGAGAGACTGCCCACATGGATCCCGCAGCACACATCACGCTTACGACACATCTGGCGGAACTAGGTTTTCCACTAGTGGAAAGCCAGCTGAGCCATCCAACGGTGGCGGGCATCGCCACCGGCGATCTACCCGAACCGGTCTTCCGGTCCTGGCTGGAACAGGACTATCTGTTCCTACTGGACTACGTCCGGGTTTTCGCCCGGCTGGCCTGGCAGGCGCCCGCGGCGCACCTCGGCGATCTGGTGGATCTCGCGCACGCCACCTATCACGAGGAACTGTCGCTGCACCGGTCGCTGGCCGCCGAATTCGGCGCTGACCTCGATGGCGCGACGAAGGGAGCACCGTGCGCGGCCTACACCGCGTTCCTACTGGAGTCGGCCGCCTCCTATGCCGACGGCCTCGCCGCGCTGTACCCGTGCATGTGGGGCTATTCGACCCTCGGCACGATCCTCGCCGAGAACCCGCCCGCCGAACCGCGCTACCGGCGCTGGGTCGACACCTACGCCGACCCCGGTTTCGCCGCGCTCACCCGTCGCTACGGACAGATGCTCGACGAAGCCGGCGGCGATCCGGCACGCGCGGAACAGCTTTTCCTGCAGGGCATGCGGCACGAATACGACTTCTGGGACGTGCCGCTCTAGGGATGCAGAACAATCTTGCCGCGCGTGTGCTGCTGTTCCAGCTCGCGATAGGCCTCCTGGACCTTGTCGAGCGGGTAGACGGCGGCAATGGGCACCTGTACCGTGCCCGCGGCGGCGAGCTCAGCGAGCTCAGCAAGCACATCGATGGTGCCCGCGGCGGCATTGCCCTCGGTCTTCACACCGTATTTCGCCGCGGCCTCCCAGTTGATGATGGTGTCGATGCGCTCGACCGCAATGCCGAGTTCGATTGCGAGCTCGACATAGTCGGCGCCGAAGGTATCGATGAACGCATCCACGCCATCGGGAGCGACCGCGCGAATCCGATCGGCCAGTCCCTCGCCATAGGCGACAGGTATCACCCCGATCTTGCGCAGCCAGTCGTGATTGGCCTCGCTCGCGATGCCGAGAACCGTTACGCCCCTGGCCCGTAACAGCTGTACGACGATCGAGCCGACACCGCCCGCCGCGCCCGAGACCGCGACCGTATCAGCCTGCTGCGCGTCCACCGCTCGCACCGCGGCGAAAGCCGTTGTGCCAGCGACATACAGCGCGCCGGCAACATCCCAGTCCAGGCCCGCGGGCTTGGCCGTCACCTGCTCGGCGGGCACCACCACGTGGGTGGCGTGGCCGGCTCGATCATCGGTGAAACCGAGCACCTCGTCGCCGACCCGAATCCCACCGACACCGGACCCGACTTCAGCGATGCGCCCCGAGAAATCGGTACCCTGCCCCGATGGAAATGTCGCGGGCCAACGCTCGTGCAACGCGCCCGTTCGGATTTTCGCCTCCCCCGGATTGATCCCCGCCGCGACGACCTCGACGACGACCTGACCAGGCCCCGCCGTGGGCGTCGGCACTTCGACAACCTTCAGTTCTTCGATTCCGCCATAACGATCGAACCTGACCGCTCTCGCCATATCCGGCTCCTGCCTACTCGGTGTCATGCGGCATATCGACCGTCAACGGATTAGCCCCACCGGAAATTTCCATCCGCAGAGCACGGCTAGGACGGGGGCATCATTCGTCGCCGTTCTTCGAGCATGCGTGCCTGCTCCTGCGGGCTCAGCGCGGCGAAGGCCGCCGTACGATCACAAATTCTCTGCGTCGGACCGACGATTTTCGCTCGGCTCTCGGGTCTACCCATGTGGACCGGTCTCACCGAAGCTAGGAGATGATCATGAATCGTCCGGCCGTGGTTTCCCGCGCGGAATGGTTGAGTGCCCGAAAGGGGCTGCTTGCCGAAGAGAAGGAATTCACCCATCGCATGGACGCGCTGGCCGAAAAGCGCCGCGCACTGCCGATGGTGGCGATCGACAAGAAGTATGTATTCGAGGGGCCGTCGGGCAAGGTCGAGTTGACCGACCTGTTCGAGAAGCGCCGCCAACTGATCGTCTATCACATGATGTGGCGCTGGGATCTGGACGCGGGCTGTCCGAGCTGCGCGATGTTTCTCGACAATGTCGGACATCTCGCCCATCTGCACGCCCAGAGCACCAGCTTCGCGGTGATCTCCCGCGGCCCGTGGGAGACGCTGAACCGCTACCGGGAACGCATGGAATGGACGTTCCCGATGTACTCCTCGTTCGGCGGCGACTTCAATTACGACTTCCACGTCACCCAGGACGAATCCATCGCGCCCGTCGAATACAACTACCGGACCAAGGCGGAACTCGAAGCCGCAGGCGAGACCTGGTTCATCGACGGCGAGCAGCCCGGCACCAGCGTGTTCTGGCGGGACGACGACGGTGCGGTCTTCCACACCTATTCGTCCTATGCCCGAGGCGGCGATATCCATATCGGCACCCACAACTTCCTCGACCTCACCCCATTGGGCAGGCAGAAGCATGTCGGCGAGGCAGTACACCACGATCGTTACGACAGCCCCGAAACACACTGCCACTGAACGCATCCAGGCCCTAAGCTGGCACCCGTGGGTCAGGAGAAGCTGCGGGCCTCGGACGCAGACCGCGAGAAGATCGCCGAGCAATTGCGGGTGGCGATGAACGACGGCCGGTTGTCGCTGCACGAATACGACGATCGACTCAAACAGGTTTACGCCGCAAAGACCTACGGCGAGCTGAGCCCGCTGCTGTCGGATCTGCCCGTCGCGCGCAAACCGGCCACGGCGGCCCAGCGGGTGCCGCCGTGGGTCATCATCATGTGGATTCCGTGGGCCGCGGTGAACGCGCTGTGCATCACGATCTGGGTGGCGACCGGTGCCGGCTACTTCTGGCCGTTCTGGGTGGCTGTGCCGTGGGGTTGCGCGCTGCTGATCCCGTCCGCGATCGGCATGATCGTCCAGTCGAACCAGCGGAAACCTCGCGGCAGCTGAAACCGTCCTACCCGCGGCGCACTGACCCGCGAAAACGCCCGGCCGCTGCGCAGCCGGGCGTCAATCGTCATCTGATCAGGCGCCGATGAGGTGTTGCGCGAGGTAGCCCTCGACCTTGTCCAGCGCGATGCGCTCCTGCGCCATGGAATCGCGCTCGCGGACGGTGACCGCCTGGTCCTCCAGGGTGTCGAAGTCGACGGTGATGCAGAACGGCGTGCCGATCTCGTCCTGACGACGGTAGCGGCGGCCGATGGCGCCCGCGTCGTCGAATTCGACATTCCAGTTCTTGCGCAGTTGCGCGGCAAGATCTTTCGCCTTCGGCGTCAGGTCGGCGTTGCGCGACAACGGCAGTACCGCCGCCTTGACCGGTGCGAGCCTGCGGTCCAGGCGCAGGCTGATCCGCTCCTCCAGCACACCCTTGGCATTGGGCGCCTGGCCGACGGTGTACGCGTCGACCAGGAACGCCATCAACGAGCGGGTCAGACCGGCCGCGGGCTCGATGACGTAGGGGGTGTAGCGCTCGTTGGTGGTCTGGTCGAAGTAGCTCAGGTCGGTGCCCGAGTGCTCCGAATGGGTCTTCAGATCGAAGTCGGTGCGGTTGGCGACGCCCTCCAGCTCACCCCACTCGTTGCCCTGGAAACCGAAGCGGTACTCGATATCGGTGGTGCCGGCCGAGTAGTGCGACAGCTTGTCCTTCGGATGTTCGTAGAGCCGCAGGTTCTCCGGATCGATGCCGAGGTCGGTGTACCAGGAGAACCGGTTCTCGATCCAATACTTGTGCCACTCCGCGTCCTCACCCGGCTTGACGAAGTACTCCATCTCCATCTGCTCGAACTCGCGCGTGCGGAAGATGAAGTTGCCCGGGGTGATCTCGTTGCGGAAGCTCTTGCCGATCTGCGCGATGCCGAACGGCGGCTTCTTGCGCGCGGTGGTCATCACATTGGCGAAGTTGATGAAGATGCCCTGCGCGGTCTCCGGGCGGAGATAGTGCAGACCCTCCTCGGACTCGATCGGGCCGAGGTAGGTCTTGAGCATCATGTTGAAGTCGCGCGGTTCGGTCCAATGGCCGACTGTGCCGCAGTCCGGACACACCACCAGCTCCATCGAGACGGTGTCCGGATCGGCGATCTTGTGCTTGATCGCGTAGGCCTCCTGCAGGTGGTCCTGCCGGTGCCGGTGGTGACAGTTCAGGCATTCGACCAGCGGATCGTTGAATACGCCGACGTGGCCCGAGGCGACCCACACCTGGCGCGGCAGGATCACCGACGAGTCGAGGCCGACGACATCCTCGCGACTGGTGACCATCGAACGCCACCACTGCTTCTTGATGTTCTCTTTGAGCTCGACACCGAGCGGACCGTAATCCCACGCCGATTTGGTGCCTCCGTAGATCTCACCGCACGGGTACACCAGACCCCGGCGCTTGGCGAGGTTGGCAACGGTGTCCACCTTCGACTTGGGTGCCACGCGAGAATTCTCCATCCACTGCGAGTCGGATTCGATTGCCTCGAGTCAATCGACTCGAGTTCAGATGCGCTTCAGCCTATCGGCACCGGCCAATCGGTTTTGCACCGCACAGGCCTAGGCATCGCCGATGTCCGACGCACTCACTCGAATCTCGCGCCGGTCGGCGCGGCTCATTTGACATGCGCAACTGTGCATATCAAAATGGGATCGCTTTCCATTAAGGAGTTGGTTCGATGACCGCCGAGGCCGCTACCGCCCATCCGCACAACCCGTACCGGTCACCCGCCCCGGTGCCGGTGCCCTCGCGGACCGTCCTGGAGGACGCGGGCGAGCTGCTACGCGCCCTCGCGGCGCCGGTCCGCATCGCCATTGTGCTACAGCTGCGCGAGTCGCCGCGCTGTGTGCACGAACTGGTCGATGTACTCGGTGTCACCCAACCGCTGGTCAGCCAGCATCTGCGGATCCTGAAGTCCGCGGGGGTGGTACACGGGGAGCGCTCCGGCCGCGAAGTGCTGTACGAACTCGTCGACGACCACCTGGCGCATATCGTCGTCGACGCCGTGGCGCATGCCGAGGAAGGGTGAACGTGCCAGATAAGACGGTCTTTCCGCAGAAGCCGGTCGGTGTCCGCAGTACCCGCCAGCGCAGTGCGATCGCGGCGCTGCTCGGCGATATCGAGGAGTTCCGCTCCGCACAGGAGTTGCACGACGAATTGCGCCGCCGCGGCGAGGGCATCGGGCTGACCACGGTCTACCGCACCCTGCAGTCGCTGGCCGACGCCGGACTCGTCGATGTATTACGCACCGACACCGGAGAATCGGTGTATCGACAGTGCTCCACCGGACATCATCACCATCTGGTGTGCCGACACTGCGGACGCACCGTCGAGGTCGAGGGTCCGACGGTGGAGGCATGGGCCGAATCCATCGCGGGCGAGCACGGATTCACCGAGGTCAGCCACACCATGGAGATCTTTGGCACCTGCTGCGAGTGCGCGAAAGCGGACCGCCCTAAATTGTGATTCCGATCACACGGTTAACGGCGTTGCCTTCGGCGAAGATTTCACTGCGAATCAGATAGCGTCCGGGGCTTCCGGGCGTCGCGCACTGAGATGGCAAATCTTCTGGGAGGCAGCGTGCGATCATCCATTTTTCCTGCGGGTAGCGGCCGGAAATTCAGCACCGTTGGTGCGGCCGTGCTCATCGGCACGTCCGCCTTGTTCATGACGGCGTGCAATGACAAGGACACCAAGGCGGGACCGACGAGTTCGGCTCCCGCTTCCGCGCAGCGCACGGTCGGCCAAGGGCAGCCGGGGGCGAACAACGGCCAGTCGACCGTTCGGACCATCGGCAAAACCGGCTGGTACGAGGGCTTCGATATCACGGTGGACAAGGCGACCGTGGTGCCCGACGAATTCGGCGGGGCCAAGGTGCTGATCGACATCACCTACAAGAACACCACCCCCGACAACAAGACCATCAGCAATAACACCTACCTGCAGGTCGACAAGGAAGTCGACGGCGGAGCGAGCTTCGACTCCCCGGCCGTGCCCGGAAAGGGTTCGGCCACCGGCAAAGTCACCACATCGGTCAAGACACTGCATGATGCCGAGCACCTGCTCGACACCATGACGGTGATCTACGGGCAGGCCTCGGACAATCAGACCAAGATTCCGCTGCAGGCCTCGGCTCAGGTCGAGGGTGTCGCACCCAAGACACTGAATGTCACCGGCAAACTGGTGCAGGATCAGACCACGATCGAAATCACCGGCGGCACAATCGCACCGAGCTACACCTCGGACGAACGCGGCAAGATGGATCTCTCATTGCACATCAAGATCATTGGTGGGCCCGGGATCTCCGCGGGCGGGCTGAATGTGTTCTACGACTACTTCACCGTGAAAACGCCGGACGGTCAGTCGCTGCCCGCCGATATTCGCGGACCGATCAACGAGTTGCTGAATACGAACGAAACCATCGACAACGCAAAGAATTACGTCGTCTTCGTGGTTCCGTCACCGGCCACCGGCACGTATGTGGTGAGCTACGACGCCAAGAAGGGCGAGGACACCACCCCGGCCTTCTCGTTCACCATCAGCTGAAAACCGGTACCGGCCACCATCACTCGGGAAACCGGGGCTGGCGTCCTGCAGGCCACCATCCGCCCGGATTGCCGGGTGATGGTGGTCTGCAGTGGATTTCGGGGCCGAATATCAGGCGGGGACCGGATCCGCGGCCGGGACCGGGGTGGGGCTGGTTTCCACGCGGCGGCCACGCAGCGCGCCGATACCCAGCAGGGCAAGCGCCGCGAGGGCCCAGATGATCAGGACCACAAGCGGTTTGGTGGCGGCGGCGCCGTCGAAGAAGGCGACCGAGCGCAGGAGTGAGGCGGCCGCGCCCGGGGGCAGGAACTGGCCGATGGTGCCCCACGGCTGCGGGAGCAGTTCCGGGGCCGAGGTGGCGGCCGAGAACGGGTTGCCGACCAGCAGCATGGTCAGCGCGGCGATGCCGATGCCCGCGCGGCCGATCGCGGCGGCGAGCCCGACGACCGTACCGGAGACCGCGAACGACACCAGACCCGCGACCGCCGCCAGGGTCAGATAGGGGCCGGGTACCACCGACATCCAGCCCTGAATGATCACTATGCTCAGCAGACCGCCCGCGATGCCGAAGGTGAACAGGCCGATCACCTTGCCGCCGATTGCCGGAATCAGCAGGCTGAGCACGACGCCCGCCGCGATACCGGACATAACCAGCGGCAGCACCATCGCACCGAAGGCGGTACCGCGCGGATCGTCGGGATCGGCGGCGACCACATCCTCGACCGGCGTGTCCGGTGCACCGGACAACTGCTGGGCGATCGCGGTGAGTTGTTGGGCCACAACGGGACTCGCGCCCGAGGCGATCAGCACGCGGGGCGCACCGCCGCCGGTGATGATGGCGCCGTAGACGTCTCGGTTCTCGATCGCGGCGCGGGCCGCCGCTTCGTCGGCCGGGTTGGTGATGTCGAACGCGTCCGGATCGTGCTCGGCCAGTTTGTCGGCGACCATCGCGGCCTGCGGACCGCTGACGGCAATGGGCAGATCACGCGGCGCGATATGGGCCGCGGGCCAGGCGAACGCGATCAGCATCAGTGCCTGGAGCAGGGCGGCGCCGATGCCTACGGCGAGCGCCCGCTGAATGGTATTCATGACATTCTCCCGAAAATCGAATGACCGTTCTCTTTCGATCTGGATACCGTCGCACGGCCTATCACACTTGTCAAGAACGAGCATTCGTTTTACTTTGGAGCCATGCCCCGAGTCAGTGCCGAACACCTGGAACGCCGCAGGCAGCAGATCCTCGACGCCGCGCAGCTCTGCTTTGCCCGCCGGGGCTTCCACGAGACCTCGATGCAGGACATCTTCACCGAATCGGGCCTCTCGGCCGGGGCGGTCTACCGCTACTTCAAGAGCAAGAACGACATCATCGCGGCGCTGGCGACCGAGACCACGGTCGAACTACGGGCCGTGATGACCGAGGCGATCCGCACCGATCCACTGCCGACCCCGGCAGAGTTCACCATCATCATCGCGCGATACATCGTCGCGCACAGTGGCCCCGACGGCACGGTGCGCTTGGCGCCGCAGGCCTGGGCGCTGGCGCTGGTGCACCCCGAGGCCGCCGAATACGTCAAGGCCGCCGTCCTCGGCATGCGCGACCGCTGGCACGAGTACGTCGAGCGGATGCAAGAGGTGGGCTGGCTGCCCGCCGAGGCCGACACGCATGCCGTGACGACCGCGATCATCGGCCTGTTACCGGGATTCATGTTGCAGCACTTGATCATCGGCGATGTCGAACCGGAAACCTTCGCCCAGGGTGTGCGGGTCCTGCTGCCCTACGGTGAGCCCGCCGCGCAAGCTGTGCGCACCTCATCCCGCACTACGCGCTTGCCGGTTGAGTCCGCATCCCGCTCGGCCGACTGATCGGCTGGGCGCACGGGCTGTCAGAGTCCGCGTCCACCCGTGGCGGCCTGATCTGCACGCCCGCATGCGGACGGTGCATGACCTGCCGCAGCGGACTGGCGAATCGGTGGCTCCTGTCCCGCGCCGAGCGCTCACAGCCAGCCGAGGCGTTCGGCTGCGCGGACCGCTTCGGCGCGGGTGCTGGTTCCGGTCTTGCCGATGGCGGATGAAAGATGGTTGCGGACAGTGCCTTCCGATAGATGTAGCTGTTTGGCGATCGCGCCCGCAGTCGCACCGTCGGCCGCGGCGGCGAGGACTTCGCGTTCGCGTGCCGTCAGCGGCGAGGTGCCGACGGACAAAGTCTCGGTCGCCAATGCCGGATCGACGACGCGCAAGCCCATGTGGACGCGGCGCACCGCATCCGCCAGCTCGCGAGCAGGGGTGTCCTTGACAACGAATCCGCTTGCGCCCGCATCGATTGCGCGCCGCAGATAGCCGGGTCGGCCGAACGTCGTGACCATCAGAATCCGCACGTCCGGATGAGCGGCGTGCAACTGCGCCGCGACCGCGATGCCGTCCATGCCGGGCATTTCCACATCCAGCAGGACCACATCGGGTGTCGTGCGCGCGACCGCGTCGAGGACCTCGTCGCCCCGACCGACCTCGGCGACCACCGCCAGATCGGTCTCCAGACCGAGCAGCGCGGCGAGCGCGCCGCGGACCAGCGCTTGATCGTCGGCAAGCAGGAGACGGATCATGCCCGGCCCCGGCCCATCCGGCCGATTTTCGGATCACTCGACAGCGGGCACCGTGGCACGCACACGAACTCCACCTCCCTCAGGTGACGACAGCGTCAATATTCCCCCGGCGGCCCGCACTCGTTCGCGCAGTCCGGACAGACCCGACCCGGAATTGAGGCCGGTTCCCAGCCCGCGACCGTCATCGAGGACCTCGATGCCGGCTTCGGTCACCGTGACCGTGCAGTGGCGGGCGGCACTGTGCCGGATCACATTCGTCACCGCCTCGCGCAGCACCCAACCGAACAACTCACTGTGGCCGCTATCGGGCAGTCGCACCGTATCCGGGAGTGTGGCCTCGATATCAGCAGCCGCGAGCGCCGTCCGCGCATTGGCCAATTCACCACGCAACGACACCTCACGCAGACCGCCGACCGTGTCCCGAACCCCGGTCAGCGCCTCGCGCGCCAGCCGCTCGACATCGGCCATCTCGGCCTTCGCCCGTGCCAGGTCGACATCGATGAGGCGTTGCGCGAGTTCGGTTTTCACGGTGATCACGGTAAGCGAATGGCCGAGGATATCGTGCACGTCGCGTGCCACCCGGTTGCGTTCCTCGACGATCGCGAGCTCGGCCCGCTGCCGCCTGGCCAGCTCGGCCAGCCGCTCACCGCGCAATCCCAGCTGCCTGGCCGCCCAGACCACGACGGGTACGAACGATACGTAGAACGGGACACCGGACAGACTCGGCAGCGCCACCGGCACCAGCAGCATGGCGAGCATGACCGCGAACGCCACATATCCCGACTCGCGCGTCGGCATGTGGAACACGGCCGTCACCCCGACATAGATCAAGGTGGGCAGGGCGATCGGGCCGAGCAGCGCGATCAACGCCGCGGTGCATGTCGCCATGGCCGCGAGCACCGGCCACAGTCGGAGGTCGGCCGGGTGTTCGATGAGCGGTTCACTCCGGTCGGCCCGGCGGAAGACGATGAAGGAACCGACGATCAACGCCGCGTAGGCGAGCACGGCCGCGGTCGCGAGACTCGCGGTCGGCTGGTCCGCGCGCACCCAGGCCTGGATGACCGGTCCGATCATGTAGGACAGCCAGGCCACCGACATCAGCCCGCCGAACCAGCCGCGCCGCTTGCCCTGAACCGAGAATCCGCCGTCCTGCACAACCCTGTCCAGCAACTGGGATGCGCCACCGCCCCGCAGCGAATCGAACGCGGACCTCACACCCATCCGATCCCCCACCCCGCCGGTGCGCACGCGAAACCCGGCTCCCGGTCGCGCGCACAGTGGTTGATCACGAGCACCGACGCTACCGAACCAGCTCGGACCCACACGAGCGATACACCACGCGCGGCGTCACCGCCGAGCACGGCCCACCCATCCGATACGGCAGCCTCGAACAGCCACACGCCCCGCACCTCCCCGCCGACGCAAAGCCCGGCAGCACACCCTAGCGGGCGGACGGCCGGGCTTCGGGCTACCGGGCAACTCAGCGTGCGGTGTCACGGCGGAACAGGATGGCCGCGCCGCCGCCGAAGATGGTGGCCCAGACGACGACGTTGAGGATCGCCATAACGATCGAGGCGGCGCTGGTATCGCCGAACGGCATACGGGCCAGGGTGGCGACACCGTTGGTGGGGAAGATCTTGGAGACCGTCTCGAACCAGCCGTGCAGTGGCATGAACAGGCCGCCGGCGAAGGACAGGCCCGCGAGGACGGGGCCCAGCAGTTGCATGACGTTCTCCGAGGGCAGCAGGTAGCCGATGAACAGGCCGAATGCGGCGAAGACCAGGGAGCAGATCCAGGCAAGCAGGAAGCAGCTCACCCAGGCGGTAACAGTCAGGTGGGCGCCGAGCAGGCCGCCGACGACGAAGACGGCGGTGACCGACCCCAGCCCGAGCACCATCGCGACGGCGACCTTGGTGGCGATGTAGGCGACCGGACGCAATGGGGTGAGCCGCAATTGGCGGCTCCACCCCTGGGCTCGTTCGATCGCGACCATCGCGCCGCCGCTGGTGGTGGCCAGCATCGCTCCATAGACCGCCATCGAGACCATGATGTAGCCGGTGACATTGCCGGAACCGAAAGTCTGTGTCCTGTCATCGGATTGCAGGCCGAAGATGGCGAAGAACAGTGGCGGCACGATCAACGTGAAGATCAGGGTGCGGCGGTTGCGGAGCATGCGGCGCAGCTCCAGACGGAGGAAGCCGAGGCTGAGGCCGCCCAGCGGCACCCGAGTTGTCGAAACTGCCTGTGGGGCAAGGGTAGTCATATCAGTTTTCTCCGGTGGTGAGCGCCAGGAACGCGGATTCGAGATTGTGCGAAGTGATTTCGAGATCGACCGCGGTGGTCTCGGTGAGCAGATAGCGGGCGATGGCGTCGGAATCCTTGGTGTGCAGCAGGATTCGATCGCCGCGCAGCTCGACATGGTCGACGCCGGGTACCGCGAGCAGCCGGGTCGGATCGGCGCCGGGCAACGTGGCGCTGACGGCGCGGCCCGCGGCCAGATTCTTGATCTCGGCGGCGCTGCCGTCGGCGACCACCCGGCCGGCGCGCACCAGCACGATCCGGTCGGCGTAGGCGTCGGCCTCGTCGAGATAGTGGGTGGCGAACAATACGGTGCGGCCACGATCGGAGTCCTCGCGCATGGCGTTCCAGAATTCCCGGCGCCCTTCGACATCCATACCGGTGGTCGGTTCGTCGAGCACGATCAGATCCGGATTCGGCAGCAGTGCGAGTGCGAACCGGAGGCGTTGCTTCTGTCCGCCGGAACATTTCCCGACCAGGCGGCCGCCGATATCGGCGATGCCAGCGCGGGCGAGCACCTCCTCGACCGAGCGCGGGTTCGCGTGCAGCGTGGCCACCAGCTGCACGGTCTCGGCGACGGTCAGATCGGGCAGCAGCCCACCCGACTGCATGACCGCCGAAACACGGCCCAGTGCAAGGGCTTCCGCGGGCGTGCCGCCGAAAACCCGGACGCTGCCGGAGTCCGGCCTCGCCAGCCCGAGCAGCATATCGATGGCGGTGGTCTTACCCGCGCCGTTGGGGCCGAGGAAGGCGACGATCTCCCCCGGCGCGATCGTCAGGTCGAGTCCGTCGACGGCTCGCACCTCGCCGCCGCCCGGGAGCCGGAAGCTCTTGTGCAGATCGTGCAGTTCGATCGCGGACGACGCTCGATGCTTCCCCGAGCTCCCGGCCGCGGCGAAGATGGCCGTGGTTGTCAGTGCCGATGTCATAACTCAACAGTCGCGCGATCGGGGGTTCGGCACCTCGCACGAGTGTCACCGACCTGCCATGACATCTGTCATGGCATCGTCAGGGCAGCAGCCCCTGTCTGGCCTTACCCGCGCCGGAGAGCACCAGCAGCAACATGGTGGCCAGCGCCTGGTCATCCAGGCCCGCCGCCGGGAAGGTGTAGCGCAGAATCACGTCGGCCTCGCTGCCGCGACTGATCAGCGTGATCGAGCCGAACTGAATCGCGCTGTTGCGCTCGGCGACTCGCTTGTGCAGCTGTGGTTTCAACGGGCGGTCCCAGGCCAGCACGCAGGTCAGCGTCAGCACGTCCAGGCCGGGCGCCAAGGTCACCGCGCGCAGCGAGCACAGCGCGCCCTCGTACTCGAAGCCGATCGAACCCTCGGGGTCGACGCGCACGTCGACGTCGTAGAGCGAAAGACAGGCGCCGGCCCGGGCCTGTAGCTCTTGTTCGGGGGTCACTGTTGCGTCCATGTCGGTGCCGTTCATTTGGTGCCGCCGTTCACTTGGTCCCCCCGAAGCGACGGTCACGCGAAGCGTACTGGAGACAGGCCTCCCACAGGTTGCGCCTGTCGAAATCGGGAAACAGGGTGTCCTGGTAGACGAATTCGGCGTAGGCGGACTGCCAGATGAGGAAGTTCGAGCTGCGGAATTCACCGGAGGGGCGCAGGAACAGATCGACGTCGGGCATATCCGGCTCATCCAGGTATTTGGCGACCGTCGCCTCGGTCACCCGCTCCGGATCTATCTCCCCCGCCGCCACCCGACGCGCGATTTCCCTTGCCGCATCGGCGATTTCGGCCCGACCGCCATAGTTGACGCACATGGTGAGGGTCATCACCGTGTTGTCCTTGGTCAGCTCCTGGGCGGTCTCCAGTTCGTTGATCACGCTGCGCCACAGCCGCGGTCGCCGGCCCGCCCAGCGCACCCGCACACCCATCTCGTGCATCTCGTCGCGGCGGCGGCGGATGACATCCCGGTTGAACCCCATCAGGAAGCGCACCTCCTCCGGACTGCGCCGCCAGTTCTCGGTGGAGAAGGCGTAGGCCGAGAGCCACTTCACGCCGATCTCGATACAGCCCTCGACGGTGTCCATCAGCACCGCCTCGCCGCGCTCATGGCCCGCGGTGCGCGGCAGTCCCCGCTCCTGCGCCCAGCGACCGTTGCCGTCCATGACCAGCGCCACGTGCTTGGGCACCAACTCCGGCGGCAACTCCGGCGGCGTGGCCCCCGAGGGGTGCGGCGACGGTGGACGAACGGCGCGCTCGGCACCCGACCGTGCACTGGCCGACCTGGTCGGCGCGGATGAGTCTCGACGGAGGATCACGGCAACTATCCTGCCTGATGGTTGTGGAGGGTTTGTGCAGACCACCGAGTCATCAGCCGGCTCCGGTTCGCGAGCGGCTGTCGTCAGCCCGTTTGTCCCGCGGTCGCGGATTCTCGCGCCGCGGTCGATCGCTCGATCAGCGGCAAGGTGCGCAGTTGGCGTTCCAGATGCCACTGCAGGTGGGCAGCGACCAGGCCGCTGGCCTGTCTGCGGATCTGTTCGGGGACCTGCTCGACATTATCCCACTCGCCCTTCAGCAAAGCGACCAGCAGGTCGAGGACGCCCGGTGCCGGGGTGGCGGAACCGGGTGGTCGGCAATGCACGCAGACCGCGCCGCCGGCGGCGACATGGAACGCGCGATGCGGGCCGGGGGTCGCGCAGCGGGCGCATTCGTCCAGTGCGGGCGCCCAGCCCGCAAAACCCATGGCGCGCAACAGGTATGCGTCGAGGATCAACTCGTGCGGCCGCTGCTTGGCGGCGATTGCCCGCAGCGCGCTCGCGGTGAGCGCGTGCAGCTTCGGCGCGGGCGCGCGCTCCTCACCGGCCAACCGCTCCGCGGTCTCCAGGACCGCGCAGGCCGTGGTGTAGCGGCCGTAGTCGTCGACGATGTCGGCGGCGAACGCCTCCATCGTGTGCACCTGTGTGATCGTGTCCAGATTCCGCCCCGGATGCAGCTGCACATCCACATACGCGAACGGCTCCAACCGCGCCCCGAACCGCGACTTCGTCCGCCGCACCCCCTTGGCCACCGCCCGCACCAACCCGTGCTGCCGCGTCAGCAACGTGACAATACGATCCGCCTCGCCCAGCTTGTGCTGGCGCACCACGACCGCCTCATCCCGATACAAACGCACCCCGCCATCCTTTCACGAATAGGCGACACAGACCTCCAAGCACGGCCGAGCAGCGCTGGCTCGCGGCTATCGTGACGGATCTATCTGGGGAGGCAATGTGCTCGAAGATCGGCAGCCGTTCAATGTGGCGGGGTATCAACAGCGGGTGCGGTCGGGGCCCTGTTTCATTTGCGAGTTGGTCTCGGGTGCTCCCGGGTCCGAGCATGAAATTGTGCTCGATGACGGCGCGCACATCGCCTTCCTCGGCAGGTATCCGACGATGTACGGGCACGTTCTGGTGGCGCCGAAGGCGCATATCGAGCATGCGGTCCGGGACTTCGAGGAAGATGCCTATCTGCGGCTGCAGGCGGTGGTCTATCGAGTTGCCCGCGCGGTCGAAGCCGTTGTGCCGTCGGAGCGCACCTATCTGCTCTCGCTGGGCAGTCAGCAGGGCAATGCGCACGTGCACTGGCATATTCAGCCGCTTACTCCCGGCACGCCGTATGAGCATCAGCAGTTTCATGCGCTGATGGCGGAGAACGGGGTGATTCCCTGGTCGGCGGGGCAGGCGGCGGAGTTGGCGGGGCGGCTGCGGGTGGTGCTCGATTCGTGATCGTCGGTGGGGATGCGCGGCTACCATCGCAGGATGCGCGGAATGTGGTTCTGCTCAGTGGTATTGGCTGTGGTGGGCGCGGTTGGGGTGGTGGGCTGCGCGGAGACCGAACCGAGTTCGCCGCGGGCGGATGAGTCGGCGTTCGTTTCGGTGACCGAGGTGGATCCGACGATCATCGTCGAGGCGCGGTACTTCGGGGTGCACAACTTCGTTGGGGAGCGGATTCACGGGTATGAGGCCGCGAAATGTTTATTGACGAAGGAAGCGGCCGGCGCGCTCGCGGAGGTTCAGAAAGAACTGCGGCCGATGGGACTCGGGCTGAAGACCTATGACTGCTATAGGCCGCAACAGGCCGTGAACCATTTTGTGGCGTGGGCCGAGAATCTCGATAACACTCGGATGAAGGCGGAGTTCTATCCGACGGTGGAGAAGTCGAATCTGTTCAAGGACGGGTACATCGCGGAGAAATCCGGCCACAGTCGTGGCAGCACATTGGATCTCACGATCGTCGCGCTGCCGACGGCCGATCAGGAGCAGTATCGCGACGGTGATGCGCTGCGCGCCTGCACACTGCCCGCCGACCAGCGATTCCACGACAACAGCCTCGACTTCGGTACCGGCTACGACTGCTTCGATCCGCTCGCACATACGGCCAGCCCCGCACCGAGCGGTACCCAGCGCGCTCTGCGTGAGCTACTGACGAACCTCATGGACGAGCACGGTTTCACAAACCTCGCTGAGGAATGGTGGCACTTCACCTTGCAGAACGAGCCGTTCCCGAACACATACTTCGACTTCCCCATCCGATGACATTCATGCGACCCGGACGTCTTCGGCCGACGTGGCGGGCTCAGGGTCGGACACGTGTGTCCGTTTGGGCAGCAAGAGCGGGGTGGCGAGCAGGAGAACGCCGGACATGGTGATCGCGGCGAGCGGGCTGGTGAGTGTGGCGAGGATGCCCCAGAGCACCATCAGGGCAGCCTGTAGGAGTTTGCTGCTGGCACTCCATGTACTGAGGACTTGGGCGGCATGATCCGCGGGAGTCCGTTGCAGGCGTTCTGTTGCGTAGATCGGATTGAAGATGCCCATACAGGTGATCAGCAGGCCCTCGACGATGATCACGGTGAGGAGTCCGGGGATGCCGGGACGGACGAATGCGAGACCGAGTGGGAACAGCGATCGCAGCCAGCCGGAGACGATCATGACCCGGTGCCGGCCGTAGCGGGTCACGAGGCGGGCGGAGAGGCGGGCGCCCACGTAGCCGCCGAGTGCCGGGATGCCGAAGGCGAGACCGTATTGCCAGGCCGGGAAGTGGTATTCGCCGAGCAGGAGGACGGACAGGACCGGGACGGTGGCCATGATCAGGCCGCTTACCAGGATCGAGTTGAGGAACAGGCGCCGTAGTGCGCGGTCGTGCAGGATGAACCGCCAGCCGTTGAGAAGGTCGGCTCCGCGCAACCTGGTGGCCGGGTCGCGGGGTGCCGCGACGTCACCTCCGCGGATGCGGAGGACCCCGAGCGCGGACAGCAGGTAGCTGAGGGCGTCGGCCATGACAGTGACGACCGGGCCGAGCAACCCGATGAGCGCGCCACCGAGCGGCGGGCCCGCCGCGGTCGCCACCCAGCTCGTGCCCTCGAATCTCCCGTTCGCCACAAGGAGGTGATCGCTACGGACGAGATATTTCAGATACGCACCGGATGCGGCAGTGAAGGCGATGCTCGCGGTCCCGGAGATGACCGAGACGACCAGCAGTTGGCCGTATGACAGCAAGCCGAGGACGTACGCGATCGGGACACTCACCATCGCGACGAACCGGATCAGGTCCATAGCGATCATCACCGGACGCTTGGCCCGGTGCTCGACCCACGGCCCGAGCGAGAACGCGACAACCGCCGCGACGGCAAGCCCGGCCGCCTCCAGCAGCGAAACGGCGAAGGCCGGCGAGTGCAGCACTTGAACCGCGATCAGCGGGAACGCTCCGAAGGCAATCCACGTGCCATATGTACTGACGGCGTAGGCCGACCACAGCCAACCGAAACTGCGCCCCAACTGCACGTGCATGCGACTCCCTCGCGACAACCGATGTTCGGGTCTCTGCATCACATCAGCCGCACCATCGCGGGATCAAACAACTGGCTCCCCGGCGAGCCACAACGATCAGTTGGGCACTTGTAAGCTGGATCAATGGATACCGAGGCGGTGCGATCGTTCGTCCGCGCGGCCGAGCTCGGACAGCTGCAACACGCGGCCGACGAGCTCGGCGTGACGCAACAGGCCGTGTCGAAGCGGATCGCAACCCTCGAGCGCCAACTCGACGTCCGGTTGTTCACCCGCACCGCCCGAGGGGTCGAGCTGACACTCGACGGCCAAGCCTTCCTCCCGCACGCCCGGAACATCATCACGGGTGTCGATCGCGCCATCACCGCGATCAGACCGGGCTCGCGGGCCCTTCGGATCGACGTTCTCGGCCTGCGATCCGCGCAGGCCGTCGTCCTGCACGACTATTGGCGGTCGCATCCCGAAACCAACCTCGACGTGGTTACCCTCCGGGTCAATGACCCGTGCGTGGCGGTCGCCGCCGTCCGAGCAGGCGATATCGACGCCTCGTTCCGCACGGTCACCGACCCGGCCATGCTGCCGCGCGACGTGCAAATGATCCATGCGTTCGACTCCCCGCTGGAACTCCTCGTCGGCCCGAGACATCCGCTCGCCTCCGCACGAACACTGACACCACCCCAGCTGCGCAAGCACCGGATCTGGGTGCCGGGTATCGCGCCGCGAAGCGAATGGTCAGAGTTCTACGATCAGCTCGCCACCGACTTCGACCTCCGCATCGACGCCGCGGGACCGAACTTCGGCAACGAGGTACTCCTCGACATCCTCGCGGACTCCGCAGACGTGGCCACCCTCATAGGCGCGCGCGACCGGTACATCTGGCCGACGAACCACGACCTACGCCGCATTCCGATCGTGAATCCGACACTCGCATACCCGCTCTCGCTCATCTTCCCCAGAACGAATCCACACCCAGGACTGCGGGCAATCATCAACCACTTCGGCAGCCTGACACCGCTCCCTGAGACAGCCTGGCTCCCATCCTGGGCAACGACACCACGCCGCAGCGACGGAGACATCGAACACACCCGACGCTAACGGTCGCTTCCAGCAGCACGCTGCCGATACGACTCGCCGAACCCACCCGTAGCCAAGGTGACTCGACCGGCCACTGCCGACAACGTCATGGCCGGTAACAGCCAGTTATGCGACACCCTCGCAACCGCGCACACGTCAGGTGCGCAGAATGCCGCCGATGAGCAGCATCAGGGACTGTTGCGCCTGCGCCCGGGCCGCATCCCGATCGGTTGCGTGGGCGACGATCAGGCCCGCTTCGGTGACCGCACTGAAGATCAACTGGGCCAGCACCGGAATCGGCGCGTCGGCGATCAGCCCTTCGTCGCGGGCCCGTTCGAGTTCGGCGACGATCAACCCCAACCCATGGCGCGCCTCGAACTCGCGAAAGGCCTGCCACCCGAGTACGGCGGGCCCGTCGTAGAGGGTGATGCGGATCATCTCCGGACGCTGACAGATCTCCAGGAAGGTATTGAGGCCGATGGCCATCGAGGTGAGGATGTCATCGGGATTCACTGCGCCGATGGCGTTTTCGATTTCCGTGGTGCCCTCGACTTCCAGTTGTTCGAGCACAGTGAGGAACAGGCCGCGTTTATCGCCGTAGTGGTGGTGCAGCGCGCCGCGGGTGACCCCGGCCTCGGTGACCAGTTCCTCGGCCGAGGTCGCCGCGAAACCGCGCTCGGCGAACAACCGGCGACCGGCCTGTTCGAGTGCGGCGCGGGTGGCGCGGGAGCGATCCTCCTGACTACGGCGTGGCATGCAGCCGAGTGAACTCCAGAATCGTTTCGGAGAGCAACTCGGGCTGGTCCTCGGGCAGGAACGTGTAGGAGTCGTCGATGAATTTCAGGGTGGCATTCGGCAGGTCGGCGGCCAGGCGTTCGGCGAACTTCACCGGGAACAGCTTGTCCTCACGGGCCCAGGCGATCAGCACCGGCACCCGCACCGACGGGAATCGGGTGGCGGCATCGAGTGTGTAGCGACGATGCACGCTCTTCAGGAAGCGCCGCAGATCCTTTCGGATAGCCGCCGAATTCCGGCTCGGCAGCAGATAGGAATCGGCGATCTCCGGCGCGACCGGGCGTTTGGTCACCCAGCCGAAGGCGATCGGCAGGCGGTGCAGCGCACGGATGCGCATCAACTCGGTCAGCGGCCGCATCGAGCCCGGAACGCGCGCCAGCACGGGTAGCGCCGCGAAGGCCGGCGGGAAAAACCCCTCGTAAGCGTCGCACGAGGTCAGCACGACGCGGCCGATGCGCTCCGGTCGCCGGGTCAGCAACACCTGGGTGATCGCGCCGCCGGTGTCATTGGCGACGATGGTGACGTCGGCGAGGTCGAGGCGCTCCAGAAATTCGGCGATCAGATCGGCAACCCCGGTCGGCGTGAGATCCGCTGCGGGGACCGGGATTTCGTGCGATCCGAGCGGCCAGTCCGGTGTGATGCAGCGATGGCCCGCCGCCGCGACGGCGGGGACGACATCGCGCCAGAGGTCGGCGTTGACGAGCAGACCGTGCACGAATACGACCGGCGCGCCCGCCCCGGTGTCGTGATACCGAATGCGACCGCCGGGCAGATCTACCTCGTGGGTGCGGCCGAGTGAAGTACTGATTCCCATGGTTCCTCCAGATGCTCGCAGTGTGCGTTCCACTGTTACATACATACGGTATGTATGTCTACAGTCATCCGGCCTCGCAAGCACATGGGCAAGTCGCGAATAGGAACGGGGGCGAGCCTCCTACCTCGGGTGGAGATTCCAAAGTCGATATGGACGATTGACCAGCTGGGCACTACCGTGCACAGAAAGAACGGAGTTCACATGACGGTGTCCGACCCCACCATGCGTCCAGCCGAGCCGGACCGGACCACCGAACTCGGACTCGCCGAGTTCGCGACCGCACTCGGACAGGGCACCATCAGCTCCATCGACGCGGTCGCCGCCGCACTCGACCGGATCGAAGCCAGCCAGCCGACCCTCAACGCGTTCCGGATCGTGCGGCGCGAGCAGGCCCTCGCCGAGGCGGCCGAGGCCGACGAGCGCTTGGCGGCAGGCGAACGCCTCCCCCTGCTCGGCGTACCGATCGCGATCAAGGACGATACCGATATCGCCGGTGCGCCAACGGCATTCGGCTGCGGCGGCGATCTCCCGCCGAAAACCGAAGACGCCGAATCGGTTCGGCGACTGCGCGCGGCCGGTGCGGTGATCGTCGGCAAGACCAACACCTGTGAACTCGGCCAGCTGCCATTCACCAGCGGCGCCGCCTTCGGTCACACCCGTAACCCGTGGGACGCCGCGCATACCCCCGGTGGATCGTCCGGGGGTTCCGCGGCCGCCGTCGCGGCCGGATTGGTGCCCGCCGCACTGGGTTCCGACGGCGCGGGCTCGATCCGCATCCCGACCGCGTGGACCAACCTCGTCGGCATCAAACCGCAGCGCGGACGCGTCTCGACCTGGCCGGCGGCCGAGGCCTTCCATGGCCTCACCGTGAACGGACCGTTGGCGCGCACTGTGGCCGATGCGGCACTGCTACTGGATGCCGCCGCCGGACCGCACCCCGGCGATCTGCACACCCCCGCGCCGCTCACCGTCTCCGATGCCGTGGGCCGCGACCCCGGGCGACTGCGCATCGCACTGTCACTGCGAATTCCGTTCACCGCCACCAGGACCGCGCTGCATCCGGAGGTCGCGGTCGCGGTCGAGCACATCGCCGCCACCCTACGTCGGCTCGGCCATTCGGTGACCGTGGCGGATCTGCACTACGGCATCATGATCGGCGCGTCCTTCCTCCCGCGCTCGATGGCGGGCATCAGCAAGGTATACGACAAAATGCCGGGCGCCCGAGTGGATCCGCGCACCACCGCGAACGTCCGGTTCGGCCGCGCGCTCAACGGACCCGCACTGTTCGCGGCGCGACAGGCGGAACCCTTGCTGCACAAGCGAATCGGCAGCTTCTTCCGCGATTACGATCTGGTGCTCGCGCCGACGACCGCGACGCCCCCGCCGCGCGCCGAGGAGATCGACGGTATCGGCGTCAACGCGACCAACGACCTCATCACCGCTGCTTGCCCCTACACCTGGCCCTGGAATGTGCTCGGCTGGCCCGCCGTGAACGTCCCGGCGGGCTTCACCGACACGGGTCTGCCGGTCGGCGCGCAGCTGATGGGTACCGCGAACACTGAGCCGCTACTGGTTTCCGTTGCGGCACAACTGGAATCGGAACTCCGCTGGGATCGCCACCGTCCCGAACCCTGGTGGTGAGTTCAGCGTTCGGGCGGGGTCCAGTCCTCGGTATCGCTCTTGGTGCCCGCCGGGCACCCGTCCGGACCTCGGCCGTTGATGACGCCCTGCGGATACATCAGCAAACACTGCCGCGGCTGGTCGGATCTCCCGAGGCCGGTGGCGACAAGGATGCCGATGGTGGAGTCGTCGGCCACTCGACCTCGGCTGAAGTACAGCGTCCCGGTGACTCCGAGGTAGTCGGTGCCGCGTAGTTGCAGTGCGATGGCGGCGCGATTGACCTCGCGGGGGCGCTCCGGCCGGGCGCGATTGACCCGGACCGCCTGCAGGATCACACCGGCGACGTCGTAGGCCAGTCCGGTGCGGTCGCCGGGCCACGACGGATGGTAGGACGCCAGATCCGGGTAGGCGGCAAGATCGGTTACCAGCCTGGACATTTCATTGCACAGCTCCTGGAAGTCGAGGGTGGGCGCCTCGGTGCCGACCACCCCGTTGCCGCGCACGCACTCCGCGCCACCCAGAATGATGGGCACACCCTTGGCGACGTAGCGCACGGTCAGGCTCGCCGGTAGCGCCGCCATCGCCTTGGGGTCGGCGATCAGGCGGGTCACCGTGTCGGCGCCCAGGATCGCGGGCGATTCCGTCGCGAGGCAACCCCGGGTGACCGCATTGCCGAAGGTCGCGAAGTCGTCGTTGCGCCCGGCGAAGAACAGCAGCGTGTGGCGATCGAAGCCCGGTGTCTCGCACGGCGCCGGGAAGCCGTACAGCTCCTGCTGCGCGTCCCAGCTGCGGCTGTCCCGTGGCACCCCGCGTCGGTCGAGTTCGGCGTTCAGATCGGCCACCAACGTGGTGACGTAGACGTCGTCGGTGACCTTCGGGTGATACACCAGCACGCGGTGGTAGCGCAGCTGTCCGGCTTCCGGTGTGCCGCCCGGATAACGCGCTCCCTGGACATAGTCCGCGATCAGCCTGGCCTGGACCCGGTTACTCGGCACGGACTGGAAGAACATCGGCGATGCGGCCTCCAACCCATCGGCCGACAGTGTCGTCGCGACGACCGGTACCCCGAGATCGCCCAATTTACCGATCGCCCGTGCCGTCTCCGCGGTGCTGCGGTCCATGCCGACCACACCGAGCACCCCGGGGTCCTTGCGCAGCATGTCGGCCAGCAGATGGTCGACCACCCACGATGCCGCGCGCATATTCGTACCGCCGTTGGCGACGATGATGCGCAGCAGCGGCTCCGATTCGTCGGGTGCGCCGATGGCACGGCGCTGCCGCACGGCCAACCCGGCCAGCTCCTGAACTTGTGCGTGCGGATACCGAACATTGCTGTCGGAGTAGCTGATTCCGGCGAAATAGACGAGCGAGATCAGCGGGCGGCGCGGATTGTCGCGCCGGATGTCGGCGGCGATCTTGTTCTGCCGGAACACTTCCCGCTGCATCGCCGACAGTTCCGGGTCGTCGGCGAAGACCTGCCGGTCGTTATCGCTGTAGCCGACACATTCCCCGCCGTGTTCGGCCACCGCGATACCTGACGTCCACGGCCAATGCGAGCAGGGGGCGCCGCGCAGCGCCGGAACGTACACCAGCGCCGTCGCCACCAATGCCGCCACCGGGATCAGCACGCAGATCGAGACGAACCATTTGCGAGCGGCCAACGGCGGAGCGGGCGGCACGGCCAGGTGCGTGCGATTGGGGTCGCCGATCCGGCCGTCCACCGGATCGGGCAGCGCCAATCGCAGGTACCAGGCATCGGCCAACCGGTGGGTCCGGCTGTTGTCGATATCGCGCAGCCACTGCCGCAACGGATCCGGCACCGGTCCGGAAGCCGGTCCGTCGTCCAGGCTTTCGAGGTTGTCGAGGCTGTGCAGATCGCCGATGTCGGCGAGTTGGTGTACCGGCCGCGCGGGTTCCAGATCGCGCGGGTCGTAGTCGAGGGCGGCGACCACCACCAGCGGATCGAAAATCCCGGTCTCATTGCGGATATCGTTGATCCGGCGCAGCAGATCGGCACCGGAGCTACCCACCGCAACGGTACCGAGCAGCGCCACCGGATAGGCGGTGCGCCGCCAGCTCGACGGCCGCCAGATCCGTTGCCGATACGCATCGCGCAGATCCTCGAGGAAGGCGTGCACCAGCAGTTTGGCGACCTGGTCCTCGTTCTCGTCATTGCGCAGCGATGCGGTCAACCGCGTCGCGAAACCCAGGAAACTGTCCGATAATTCGGGCGCCATGTACCGCTGGCGCATGAACCAGCGGGTCTCCTTCGACAGGCCGGGCACCCGTCCGCTGATCCACATCCACAGCCGCAGCACCGGCCACAGCGCGAGCACGGCGAAGACCACCCAGGTGAGCCAATCCCCGACCTCACCACCCATCGAATCGGAGTCGCGCGAACCCAGGCGCAGCAGCTTGGGCAGCCGTGCCCGCAGCTCCACCGCCGCCTCCGTCTCGTCACTGGTGACGCGCTGTCTGGTCAGCCAATCCGCGGTTCGATAGCGCGGGAACGAGATCGGCCCCATCGCGGTGTTTTCAGTGGAGAACCCCGCGACCAGCCGCTGCAGAATCGGCAGGCAGTGCGCGTTCACCTCCCGACCGGTCGCGTTCGGGTCGGGCCGGATGGCATCCGGTGCCAGACTGTGCAATTCGACCCGGGCGCGCGGCACCGCGCGACGGCCACCGGACTCACCGAGCCAGCGGTAGATCTCCGTGAGCAACTCACCATTGGCCGCGGGCCCGACCAGGCAGATCAGCGGACGCGGCAGCTGGCGTCGCCTACGCACCAGAGTTCGCAGCACCCGGGGACGCTCGTGCGGCACATACAGTGCCCGCAACAACTCCAGGAGTTTGCCGATATCGTTCGAACCCGGCATCGTGGCGTCCTCCCCCATGGTTCAGTAGTAAGACGGTACAAGACCTTTCGGTGCTAGATCGGCGCGTTTCGCCACCAGCGGTCGAGGAGATCCCGGCCGGAGTCGCCACCGAATAGTCTCAACTGACAGAAGCTGCGGACGCTGTCCGCCGGGGGTCTTGGGGAGCAGCTCGGGCAGCACCCGAACCATGTAGTTATGACCGCCCCACGATGCGGCGCCAGCGGCAACCGTAGTCGTGGTGGTGGTGCTCGGCGCGACCGCCGTACTAGACCCTGCCGAGGCGCCGGTCGAGGACACATCACTCGAATTCCCGCACAGCGCAAGTGCACTCGCGATGCCGAGTACGACAACCGCTGCCGCGATACCGACGACCAGCGCCGCGGATGCTGGACCAGAAAGACGGTGCCCATACCGCCCGCACCGAGACCGCGTCGATCTGGTACCCAGCGAATACCGCACCCTCGACCACGCTCACAGCTCAGCCCTCCGTATGCGTCGGGACCCTTCCGACGCACTTGCGGCCGCCCGGAGTCATCACGGACCGCGGCCAACGGGCCGACTATAGCAGCGGGATCGGGGTATCACATCCCATGATTTCCACCGTCAGAACCCGAGCTTGCCAAGCTGTTTCGGGTCGCGCTGCCAATCCTTGGCGACCTTGACGTGCAGGTGCAGATAGATGCGGGCGCCGAGGATGTGTTCGATCTGCTTGCGGGCGTTGATGCCGACCTCCTTGAGGCGCGCACCGCCCTTGCCGATGATGATGGCCTTCTGCGACGGGCGTTCGACGTACAGCAGGGCGTGCACGTCCAGCAGGTCTTCGTTCTCTTCGCGCGGCAGCACTTCCTCGATGACCACCGCGAGCGAGTGCGGCAGTTCATCGCGCACACCCTCCAGCGCGGCCTCGCGGATGAGCTCGGCCATGAGGGTTTCCTCGGGCTCGTCGGTGAGCTCGCCGTCGGGGTAGAAGGCCGGGCCCTCCGGCATTTTCGAGGCGATGACATCGACGAGGACCTCGACCTGTTCACCCTTGACGGCGGAAACGGGCACGACATCGTTTTCCGGACCGAGCAGCCGCGACAGCGCCATCAACTGTTCGGCGACCTGGTCGCGGCTCACCTTGTCGATCTTAGTGACCACGCCGAGCAATGTGGTCTTCGGCGCCATCTGCTTGATCTGCTGCAGGATCCACTTGTCGCCGGGGCCGATCTTCTCGTCCGCCGGAATGCACAGCGCGATCACGTCGACTTCGGAATACGTATCGCGCACAAGGTCGTTCAGCCGCTGGCCGAGCAGGGTGCGCGGCCGGTGCAGGCCAGGGGTGTCGACCAGGATCAACTGGGCGTTGTCGCGGTGCACGATGCCGCGGATGGTGTGCCGGGTGGTCTGCGGGCGCGAGGACGTGATCGCGATCTTCTGGCCGACCAACGCGTTGGTCAGCGTCGACTTGCCGGTATTCGGGCGGCCGACGAAACAGACAAAGCCGGAACGGAATTCGGTGTCAGCCACCCTGTACCTCCGCGCTCGCGGCATCGTCGACGATATCGAAGACGGCGCCGTCGCGGTCGGTGAAGACGATGCGCGCGTTCGCGGAGACCTCGCGGACCGCCGTGACACCGGCATCGGAGAACCGGCCACCGACCACCACGGCCGCCTCGAATCCCTCTGCGCCACTGGAGATCGCGGCCGCGACGGCCGCCTGCAGTGCGGTCAGCCGCAGTGCGGTCAGGCTGACCTCACCGGCCGCGTACGTGCGCCCGTCGGTATCGCGGATCGCGGCGCCGGCAGTACCGTCGGTGCGGCCCAGCGCGCCACGGGCCAGCACCACGAGCTTGGCGTCCTCGGCATCCAATTCGGTCATTCGCTATCTCCGTTCTCATCACGATCGGGTGGGACGTCCCGGTCCGATCCGTTACTTTTGCGCTTGCCGTCGGATTTCTCGGCATGCGTTCGCTCCGGCGCCCGGCGCACGACGACGGTGTGCACCCGCACCCGCCCCCGCGCGTCCGCGCCACCCTCGCCGCGCAGTACCAGGCCGTACACAACGGCTTTGGAACCGGGCAGCGGCACCCGCCCGAGCGCGTGCGCGAGCAGGCCGCCGACGGTGTCGACGTCCTCCTCCTCGATCTCCAGGCCGTACAGCTCGGCCAGATCCTCGACCGACAGCCGCGCCGAGACCCGGTAGCGGCCCGCGCCGAGGTCCTCGATGGGCGGGGTCTCGTCGGTGTCGTATTCGTCGGCGATCTCACCGACGATCTCCTCGAGCACATCTTCGATCGTCACCAGTCCGGCGATGCCGCCGTATTCGTCGACCAGCAGCGCCATATGGTTTCGTCGGCGCTGCATTTCGTCGAGCAGACTGTCCAGCGGTTTGGAGTCGGGCATGAACACGGCCGGGCGCATGACCTCGTGCACCTGCACCCTGCGACTCTTATCCGCATACGGCACAAGGTCTTTCAGGTACACCACACCGAGGATGTCGTCGACATTCTCGCCGACCACCGGAATGCGCGAGTGCCCACTGCGCACCGCGAGCGACATCGCCTGTGCCGCGGTCTTATCCGCCTCGATCCAGACCATCTCGGTGCGCGGCACCATCACCGCGCGGGCGGGGGTATCGCCGAGTTCGAAGACCGACTGGATCATTCGGCGTTCGTCATCGGCCACCACACCGCGCGCGCTCGCCATCTCGACGACCTCGCGCAGCTCGACCTCAGAAGCGAAGGGGCCGTTGCGAAATCCCTTACCGGGTGTGATCGCGTTGCCGAGGAGAATCAGCAGCCTGCTGACCGGACCGAGCACCGTGCCGATGAATTGCAACGGAAGCGCGGAGGCGAGCGCGATGGAGTAGGCGTGCTGACGCCCGAGGGTGCGCGGGCCGACTCCGATCACCACGTAGTCCACCAGCACCATGACGGCAGCGGTGCACAGCAGCGCCCAATCGTCGTCCCACAGCGGGAGCAAGGCCGCGGCCAACAGCACCGTCGCGCTGATCTCGCACAGAATACGAAGCAGCACAAGCAGATTCACGTACCGCGGGCGGTCGGCCACGATCCTGGTGAGCCGCACCGCACCAGGCCGGTCGGCTCGGACCATATCCTCGAGCCGCGCCGCTGAGACCGTGTTCAACGCCGAGTCGACACCGGCGAACACCCCGCCCACCGGGACGAGCAGGATCGCCAGCAGGATGAGGGTCAGCGAACTCACGCGGGGCCCAGCGCCTCACCAGGTGTGGTGAAACCCGCCTTACCCAGCAGCCTGGCATCGCGCTCGGCCAGTTCGGCCCGGCGCTGCGCCTCGCGCAGACTCTCGTACCACTCTTCGAGCAGTCGAGCCTGCAGCGCGAACATCTCCTTCTCCTCCTCCGGCTCGGCGTGGTCGTAGCCGAGCAGGTGGAGCACGCCGTGGACGGTGAGCAGCGCGAGTTCGTGGTCCAGCGAGTGACCCGCTTTGCGGGCCTGGCCGGCGGCGAATTCGGGGCACAGCACGATATCGCCGAGCATGGACGGACCGGGTTCGGCGCTGTCGGGTCGACCGCCCGGCTCCAACTCGTCCATCGGGAACGACATCACGTCGGTCGGACCGGGTAGGTCCATCCAGCGCATGTGCAGATCGGCCATGGTGTCGAGATCGACGAGCACCATCGACAGCTCGGCCGCCGGGTGCACGTCCATCCGGCCGATCACGAATCGCGCGACACTGACCAGGTCTTCTTCGGGTACGTCGACACCCGACTCGTTGGCGATCTCGATGCTCACCGCATCAGCCTATAAGCTGACGTCAGCGCCGATCCTCCCGGCTCGCGGCGCGGCGCTGCGCGCGATTACCCGGATAGTGCGGCCCGACCTGGGGCACCCGTTCCGCCTCGGCCCGCTCGTAGGCGTCGACGATATCGGAGACCAACCGGTGCCGAACCACATCGCTGCTGGTGAGCGTGGCGAAATGGATGTCCTCGATGTCAGTGAGGATCTCACTCGCTGCGCGCAGTCCGGAGCGCGCGCCATTGGGCAGATCGACCTGGGTCACGTCACCGGTCACCACGATCTTCGAGCCGAAACCCAGGCGTGTGAGGAACATCTTCATCTGCTCGGCGGTCGTATTCTGCGCCTCGTCGAGGATGATGAACGAATCGTTCAGTGTGTTATGCGTAAGGAGGAAGTCCTCCGTGACGTAGAGCGAATCCGCTGCGGCAACCTGGATACAGACCGCTTCCTCGGTGCCTGCGGGTTCGATCCGATCGATGTAGCGCTTCGGGGATCCGCCCCCCGATTCGCGATACTTCGCGAGCTTTCGCGCCAGCCGGAAAGGCTCCACATCCGATGGAAAACGCAGATCGAGAATGTAAGCATCGTGCCGATGGTGCACGCTACGGCCGCGCGCGAGTCCAGGCTTACGACCAGCCGCGGCCCGCCTACGCCAGTAGGCGACGCCGCCCAGTGACCGAACCAGGAACAGCATGTTGTCGCGCAGTTGCTCGGATGTAGTCGTGTATTGGATGCGACATGTCCGATCACGCTGCGTAACAGGGCCGCCGTCGGAGTCCAAGAGTCCCTGTAGAACCGCCAGCCGCACTTGCGGTGAATTGAACAGGTAGACAGCAGGCACAAACTTGGTGTCCGATTTGCATCCCCAGAGCCCAACGTCACGCATTACCGCTGTCACCGGGTTCTCCAATGTGATGACATCGCCGGGCGTCATCGTCCGATTCAGCACGTAGTCGATTTCCGACTTGCGCCGAACCGTCACACCGGCAAGCACATCCTGCAGCGCGCCGGCCAACTCGCCGTCCGCACTTGTGAACCCCGGTGTCGTCTTACCAGCGACGCACCCGTCCCCGAGCAGCAACCCCATTGCATAAGGGTCCATCGGGACTGGCTGTGGCTCGAAGCAAACCGGCTCGCTCAACAGCGGTAGTTCGTACCGATGGTAGTGCGCAGCACGGAGATTGCCGATCATCTCCTTTGTCTCGAGCACGCGTGGGGGCCTGCCCCGCCGACGATCGGAACGGGTGTACACCGTCCACAGATGATCGGCCGAGGCCAACACAGATCCACCATCTTGCGTATGAACTCGGTAGATCTCTTTGGGCCCCTGTGGGTAGACGCCGAGCACCGGAGTCGGGCGGCCGTCGGACCCGATAACAAGATCGCCGACCTCGAGCTCACCGATTGGGCGGAAGCCCGTGGGAGTCAAAACCTTCGTGAACAACGGTTGCGCGCGTCCGCGCATATACGCCAGCGGCGCGACCTCGATGACACCGGCGGCCATCAGCTTCGGAATCGCCTCCGGATCCATCATGTCGTGCAGCGCATCGTAGAGCGGGCGCAGATACGGGTCGATCTTCTCGTTGAGCGTGCCGGGCAGGAAGCCGAGCCGCTCGCCGGCCTCGACCGCGGGACGAGTGAGGATGATCCGGTTGACCTGCTTGGTCTGCAGTGCCTGCACGGCCTTGGCCATCGCCAGATACGTCTTGCCGGTACCGGCGGGGCCGATACCGAACACGATGGTGTTGGCGTCGATCGCGTCGACATAGCGCTTCTGGTTGAGCGTCTTGGGCCGGATGGTCTTGCCGCGCCGGGACAGGATGTCCAGGCTCAGCACCTCGGCGGGAGAATCCGAGGATCCCTCGGTCAGCATCGATACGGTGTGGCGCACCGCCTCCGGGGTCACCACTCGATTGCGACCGGTCAGCGCGACGAGCTGTTCGATCACCCGCTCGGCGAGGGCGACATCGGCCGCCTTGCCGGTGATAGTGACGGAATTGCCGCGGACATGGATGTCCGCATCCAGCAACTGCTCGAGTTCACGTAGATTCTGATCGGCCGAACCGAGGAACGGGAACACGGATTCGGGAGCGAGTTCGATACTGGAACGCACGGTGCGCGCTGCGGGGCCCGAACCTGTCTCGCCGGAGCTCATGCCTGCCGTGGGTGTAGTCGGGTCGCCGATCTCGCCTTGTGTTCTCAAAAGTGGCTATGGCCTGCTTTCCGGTCTCGACAGCTACGTGCTTTTGATGAAAGTTTAACGCGCGCCACTGACAACCTGCAGTGAATAAACGGCTACCGCCATCCGTAGCGACTGCTTGCCGGTCGCTCGAAACGACTAGCCATGGGGATTCCCCCGCGCCGCCGCGCCCAATCCTCGGTGAAGTCACGAAATCGTCGCACCGCCGCCGATGGCGGGGCGGTCGCTGACCAGATCAGCCCGACATCGCGCGCGGCGCCCGCATCCGCGAGCGGCACGGTCACCAGACCCGACAGCGAACCCGCGGCCGGCATCGGATCCTCGAGCGGCAGCACCGCGACGCCGAGTCCGGCCGCCACCAGTCCCGCGACCGTGACCAGGTCGGTGGATTCGAAGATGATGCGCGGCCGAATATTCGCGGCCGCGCACAGGTCGTCGAGAATACGGCGCATGCCGAAACCCGATGGCATCGTGATGAATTCCGCGTCGGCGATATCGGCGAGCCGAATGTGTCGGCGCGCGGCCAGCTTGTGTTCGGCGGGGACGGCGAGCACCAGCGGCTGATGCAGCAGATCGAGCCAACCCAAGCCCTTCGCGGTCGGGCGCGGCGAGACGATGGCCAGATCGGCTTCGCCATCGAGTACCTGTCCGATGACGTCGTCGGCGGCGCCCTGCCACAGCGTGACGCTGACCCGGGCCGATCCACGCCGGAAGCCACTGATCAGCTGCGGTACCAGCCAGCTGCCGAAGGAGTGCAGAAACGACAGCCGCACAACGCCTTTGGCGGGATCGGAGAGGTCGGCGACGGCCTGGCCCGCGGCATCGAGTTCGGCCTTGGCGCGGCGGGCGTGCTCGTAGTAGATCCGGCCGAAGTCGTTGAGCTCGATGCGTTTTCCGTGGCGGTCGAAGAGTTCGACGCCCAGGCGGCGCTCGAGGCGGGCCAGCATGCGCGACAGCGTCGGCTGGGCGATATGCAACCGTTCGGCGGCCGCGCCGACGCGCTCCAGTTCGGCGAGTGTCGTGAACCACAGCAGGTCGTCACCTAGCACTATCCGGCCTCTTCTTATGCGTTTGGCGCATTAGATACCACATTACTATTCATTTCCGTTCTTAAGGCCGGGCGCCCATCCTCGACGCAGGAGGTGCCATGACCAGCACAGATATCCGCGCTACCGATGCTTCGCGCACATCCCACGAACGTCGGATCACCATCGCGCTGTTCGCGGCCGGACTGACGACTTTCGCCTCGATGTACAGCGCGCAGGCGTTGCTGCCGAGCCTGTCGGCGGCCTTTCACGTCGCCCCGGCACAGGCGGCGCTGACGGTATCGCTGACCACCGGATTTCTCGCGTTGGCGATCGTGCCGGTAAGCGCGCTGTCCTCGCGGATCGGGCGGACCAGGGTGATGACGGGGTCGGCGGTGATCTCGGCCGCGATCGGTCTGCTGCTGCCGCTGAGCCCGTCACTGGATGTGCTGCTGGCGGGGCGGGCGCTGCAAGGCGCGGCGCTGGCCGGGGTACCCGCCGTCGCGATGGCGTATCTGGCCGAGGAGATCGGCGCGGCTGGATTGGGTACGGCCATGGGCGTCTACGTGGCCGGCACGACGATCGGCGGCTTGGCCGGGCGGCTGATTCCGGCGTTCACCTTGGATCTGGCGTCCTGGCGCTGGGCCGAGGCGGCGGTATCGGTCGCGGCGGCCTGCTGCACCATCTGGTTCGTGCGCGGGCTCCCGTCCTCGCGCGGGTTCCTCGCCCGGCCTGCGGGAATGCGCACGGTACTGAGCGATCTCGGTGCCCAGCTGCGGCACGGCGGGCTGCTGGCCCTGTTCGGCTTGGCCTTCGTGCTGATGGGCGGGTTCGTATCGATGTACAACTTCCTCGGCTACCGCCTGACCCAGCCACCGTTCGAATTGCCCGCCGCCGTATCTGGTTCGATATTCCTGCTCTACCTGGCCGGAACCGTCGCCTCGGCGGTCGGCGGGCGCATAGCCGATCGCCTCGGCAGGCACCGCGTACTCATCGCGTCTATCGGGCTCATGGGTCTGGGCGTGGTGATCAGCGTTCCGGACCACCTCGGCACCGTGGTGCTCGGGATATTGCTCTGCACCGCAGGGTTTTTCGGTGCTCACACGGTGGCGAGCGCCTGGGTCGGCGTGTTGGCTGTCGGGAACCGCGGCGCGGCGTCATCGCTGTATCTGTTCGCCTATTATCTCGGCAGCGCCGTTATCGGCGGCGGGACCGGCATCGCCTATGCCGAGTATGGCTGGACCGGGCTGGCGGCCTGCGTGGTGGCACTGGTCCTCGTCGCCTTGGTGCTGGTGTGGTACTTGCGCCAACAGGACCGGACAGTCTGTTAACTCGGGCCGCCGCCTGGCCGATCTACTAACGTGACCGACGACAGATTTTCTATCTAGGGGGTTCTCATGCTCATCTGGGGCTGGCAGAAGCGTGTCCACACACTCGCCATGATCACCTTGGTCTGCGGCCGCTGCGGCAATCCCGCCGCCCACGCACTCCGCAGACTCGCCACCACGTTCACCCTCTTCTTCATCCCGCTCATCCCTCTGAGCACCAAGCACTTCCTGGAATGCACCTGGTGCGGCGCATCGTCACCGGTCGCCACACCGCAGATCCCCGGCCTCCTCGGCCGCGCCAATGCCGAGACCATGGGTCCCGGCCAGTATCAGCAGCCCGCCCCAACCGGCCCCAACGCGAACTGGCCCCAGCAGCCCGCCCTCGGCACACCCAACGCTCACTGGCAGCAGCCCGCTCCCGACGCACCCGCCGCCCATTGGCCGCAGCCAGCCCTCGGCGCTCCCAACGCTCAGTATCAGCGGCCCGCCCCCAGCACACCCAACGCTCACTGGCAGCAGCAGTCCGTCCCAGGCGCGCCCAACGCCCATTGGCCGCAGCGCTGACCGGAGCGACGTACGCCCGCCGACGGTAGGCGAATGGCCGCTTGCGCCACCGCTGCAACCAGGTCAGCCCACGATTCGGCCGTCCAGCTTCGTTTGGGCGATGATCGCGGCTCCCATCCAGCGTCGTAGATATCGGCGCAGATCAGCTTCGCTCCGTGGCGGATTCCCTGGAGAAACGAAGAACGACTGCATCGTTCGCAGGACGTATTCGACGAGTTCGTACAGAGATGCGTCGTCGTACCCGAACCGCTCCCAATCGACATCGAAGCGTCTGATCATCGTCATCCCGAAGGTTTGCGCCTCTTCGGAGGTAAGACTCTCCGGGTGCACATTCGAATATGTGCTCGAGAGCAGAATGCCCAGATGGGGCGTCCGACGTACCTCGGCCAGCGTGTAAACCACGCCCTCGGTCATCGCTTCGACAGGGTCTTCGATACCGCTTACCTGCTTCGTCAGCCGATCCAGAAAACCATCGACCGACGCGATCGCCGCGGCCTGCATCAGCGCATCCGCACTGGGGAAGTATCGGTACACCGTCTGACGGATGACGCCCAGCGACTCCGCGACGTCGGCAATGCTGATCTCCGAACCCGTTCGTCCGATCAGATCGACTGCGGCGGCGACTATTCGACGGGACGCTTCTTCATCGCTGCTCGGCGGACTCCCGCCCCATCCGCGCCTTCCTGCCACTGCTCGCTTCCTCGGCTCGAACCATGTCCGTCGCGTGCGAAACCGACCGCGGGGAAACCTCCGGATCAGGGATTCGACGCTACCACAGGGCCGCCTCATCGCCGTTCTCCCAGCTCGAGACGATAGCGGCGATTGTTATCATACACTCTGTCCGCTCTGTGTATGATCAGCGGATCGAGGCTTCGGTGCATCCGAGCGCGGCTACCAGACCATTTCGAAACACGAGGTATAGCCAAGTGACCGATCTACAGGTCCGAAAAATGCGATTCGCATTCGCGGACTACGACGTACCGTTCCTGTGGAACGAAGAGAATCCGGCCTTCTCGTCGATGGCCAACGCGGTGTCCTTCCTGGCGATCGGCTTCGAGAAGATGATCGTCAATATGATTCGCGAGGCCATGCCCCGGATTACCGATCCCGCGGTCGCGGAGGAAGCCGACGCGTTCGTGCGTCAGGAGGGGCAGCACTCGACCGCCCACCGCCAGCACGTCAACGGTCTGATCAGGAACTACCCAGGGCTCCAGGAGACCCTCAACGAGGTGATCGGGGAATTCGACCGCCTCACCACGGACACCTCCCTCGACTATCGGCTCGCCTACACCGCTGACCTGGAGGCGACCTTCACCCCGGTGTTCAAACTGATGCTCGACAACGATTCGACCCTCTTCCGCCCGGGAGACGACCGGGTCGCGTCGCTGTTCATCTGGCATTTCGTCGAGGAAGTCGAACATCGAAGTTCCGCGCTGATCATCTTCGATTCGATTGTCGGCAGCGACGCCTACCGGATGCGCATGGCCCCGTCGATCTTCCGGCACGTCATGAAGGTCATCAAAGTCGCCTGCGAAGGCTTCAATAAGCATGTCCCGCAGGAGGATCGGCAGATCGACGCACTGTCGATGTTCGCGATGCACCGGGGTAAGCAGAAACTGCGCACGTGGTTGCGGCTGCCGGTGGCCGACAACGGCCCGATGCCCCGCGCGTTCGACGATCTACGACTCGGCGCACAACTCATCGCACTGGTGGGCGTCATCCGCAGTCAAATGCCCAAGCACAACCCGGACCACGAGAAGCTGCCCGCACTCGCCGGTGTGTGGTTCGAGCGCTACGACGCCGGTTACGACGTCACGCGCTGGTACACCGCCGATACGGTCGCCGCGCAGCAGGGGGACTGATGGCTGATCATTGCGCACCCACCTTCGACCAGCTCGCGAAGGCGCTCGGCTTTTCCTGTCAGGAGGCCGGTGGACTCGTCGAGGTACGAAACCCTTTCGCCTTGGAAAACTGGACGCTGCCGGTTCTCGAATTCACCATCGTCCTCGGCGCGGTGCTCGCGCTGATCTACGCGATTGTGCGCTTGCGTCGTCACGGCGATCCCACCAACCTCGTGGTCTGGTTCGGCGCGACCGCGTACCTGTTCATTATCGAACCGCCGCTGTACTTTCCCGCGGCCTTCGGTATCGACGCACACGTCGACACGATGTTCGCGCACAACGTCTTCACCGTGGATTTCCTCTGGGGTCGACTCCCGCTCTATATCGTCGCGATCTACCCATTGATGGCCACCTTGGCCTTCGAAATCGTCAGAACGCTCGGGGTTTTCCGTCGGTACGGTGTTCTCGTCGGTGCAACCTGCGTGGGCTTCGTCCACCACGGCTTCTATGAGATCTTCGACCATCTCGGCCCACAGCTGCGCTGGTGGGAGTGGTCGACCGAAAACCCGCTCAATCAACCGATGTTCGATTCGGTACCACTACCGAGCGTGGTGGTGTTCGCCGCTCTGTGGCCGATGTCGCTGGCGTTCTGTGTCCAGTTGTTCGTCGGTCGCCACGTCGACCAGGGTCGAACGTTCTCCGGACCACAATTGGTTTGGCGCACCGTTGTCATCGGCGTACTCGGGTCTCTGGGTACGGCCGTATTGCCGATCCCGGCAACGCTGTTCGGCGCCGGGAACACCACGTTGCGGGGATTTCTCTATGCGGCCGAACTGGTCATCGTCACGATTGTCGCGGTCCCGATTCTCGCCCGCCAGTGGCTGCGGCTACGGCGCGACCACTCGGACACCGCGCACTACACGGACGACTTCGTGCGAACTTACAGCGTGGTGTATCTGTGCGTGATGGCGCTGCTCTGGGTGAGCGCGTTACCCGACTTCTTCGACGCCGTCGACGGTTCGACGAGCAATGCAGACCCCATCGGGAATCTCTGGTACACACTGTCGTGCTTCGCTGTCGCAACACTCTGCGTGGTCGCCATATTCACGGTGCCGCACCGAAAAGCCGACGCGCTACCAGCGGGAGGTCAACGCGCCCAAGGCGCCGAGAGCGACGGCGGCGGCGGTGGAGGTACGCAGTACGGTGGGGCCGAGCAGGGTTACGTCGGCGCCCGCGGCGGCGAAGGCGGTGAGCTCTGAATCGTCCAGGCCGCCTTCGGGGCCGACGATGAGCATGATCTCGGTGGCCCGGTCGAAAGGCAGCTCGACGAAGCGGGCGGCGCCGGATTCGTGTAGCGCCACCGCGATTCCGCCCGCGGCGATGATCTCGCGGATCTTGTCGAGCAGGTCGCGGGTGCGGTGCAGATCGGCGACATCGGGGATGTAGGCACGGCGGGATTGGCGCGCGGCCGTGCGGGCGGCGGCGCGCCATTTGTCGACGGCCTTGCCCGCCTTGGCTTCCCAGTTGGCGATGCAGCGGGCGGCCTGCCACGGGACGATGGCGTCGGCGCCCGCCTCGGTCATCAACTCGACCGCCAGCTCCGAACGGTCGGACTTCGGCAGCGCCTGGACCACGGTCACCCGCGGTCGAGCCGCGGCCGACAGCACCCGGTTCAGGATCCGCAATTCCAGCCGATCCTTCTGTGCCGCAACGACTTCCGATTCGGCGAGCAGACCGTTGCCGTCGGACAGGGTGATCGGCTCGCCGACCCGGATGCGGCGCACCGTCGCGGCGTGGCGCCCCTCCGGGCCGTCCAGGATCGCGATGGCGCCGGACTCCGGGATGTCGTCGAGGTAGAAGACCGTCGCGGCCAACGGCTATCGTCCGCTGAACGACGCCCGCAACCGGGCGAACAGGCCGCTGTTGTGCTCGGACTGCGCCGACATCACCTCGGCGCGCTCACCGGTGCGCAGACCCTTGTAGTTGCGCAGCAGATCGGTCGTCTTGGCGTCCAGCTTGGTCGGCACCACGATGTCCAGATGCGCGAGCAGATCACCGCGCGCGCCGGAGCGCAGTCGCGGCATGCCGTGGCCGCGCAGCACCGAGATCTCACCCGGCTGGGTGCCCGGCGGGATGGTCAGCTCGGTCGGGCCGTCCAGGATGGTGTCGATGACGACGGTGGTGCCGAGCGCGGCGTCGACCATCGGCACCCGGATGGTGCAGTGCAGATCATCGCCGTCACGAACGAAGACATCATGCGGCTGCTCGACGATCTCCACGTACAGATCGCCCGCATGCCCACCGCCGGGACCGACCTCGCCCTGCGCGGCCAGCCGCACTCGCATGCCGTTGGCGACACCGGCCGGAATCGGCGCGGCGATCTCGCGGCGGGCGCGCACCCGGCCGTCGCCGCCACATTTGTGGCACGGATCCGGAATGGTCTCGCCCGCGCCGCGACAGGTCGGACACGGCCGCGAGGTCAGCACCTGCCCCAGGAACGAACGCTGCACGGACTGGACTTCACCCGCACCGCCACAGGTCTCGCAACGCACCGGCTTGGACTTGCCGTTGGTGCCCGCGCCGTGACAGATATCGCAGAGGATGGCGGTGTCGACGGTCAGATGCTTGGTGACACCGACCGCGCATTCGGCCAGGCTCAGCCGGGTCCGCAGCAGCGAGTCGGCGCCCGGCTGCACCCGGCCGCGCGGCTTGCGCTGCCCCCCGGAGGAGTTCATGCCGCCGAAAAACGCCTCGAATACATCGCCGAGCCCGCCGAAACCGGCGCCGGTGAAGCCGGCGCCGCCACCACCGGATTCCAGCGGGTCGCCGCCCATATCGACGATGCGCCGCTTCTCCGGGTCCGACAGCACCTCATAGGCGGTCGACACTTCCTTGAACCTGGCCTGCGCCGCCTCGTCGGGGTTGACGTCGGGGTGGAGTTCCCGCGCCAGCTTGCGGTAGGCGCGCTTGATCTCCTGGTCGGTCGCGTTCTTCGCGACGCCGAGCAGTCCGTAGTAGTCCCGTGCCACTTGAGTTCTCTAGTCCTTGGTTTGCAACAGCATTAGTCGGATGCACTCAACTTTATCCGCCGAACGATCGAGGGTAACAGCGACGTCGCCAGAGGCCCGTCGCCCTCAGCGCTCCGCGAGCACCTCACCGATATAGCGGGCAACGGCAGCGACCGATGCGATGGTCCCCGGGTAGTCCATGCGAGTCGGGCCGAGCACACCCATGCCGCCGAGCACCGCACCGGCCGCGCCGTAGCCGGTCGACACTACCGAGGTCCCGCGCATCTGCTCGACCTGGGTCTCCTCCCCGATGCGCACAGTGATCGTTCCCGGATGCTGCGCGGCCGCGAGCAGCTTCAAAACGATCACCTGCTCCTCCAGCGCCTCGAGCACATCGCGCAGCGAACCGGGGAATACGAAGTCGGCGGCATTGCGCGTCAGATTGGCGGTGCCACCGAGCACCAGACGCTCCTCCGGATGTTCGACCAGCGTCTCGACCAGCACAGTCGAGACCCGCACGAGCACATCCTTGAGTCGCACCGGGGCTCGCTCGGGCAGTTCGGCGACGGCCGCGGAGGCGTCCGACAGCCGCTTGCCGTCCATCGCGCCCCCGAGCATCCCGCGCAGCGCGGCGAGGTCCTGATCATCGACGAGCGCACCGAGTTCGACCAGGCGTTGATCGACGCGGCCGGTATCGGTGATCACCACCAGCAGCAGCCGCGCCGGATTCAGCGCGACCACCTCGATATGGCGCACGGTGGAGGCCGAGACCGTGGGGTACTGGACGACCGCGACCTGACGGGTCAGCTGGGCCAGCAGGCGCACGCCGCGGCGCAACACATCGTCGAGATCGACACCGGACTCCAGGAACTCCATGATCGCCCGGCGCTCGGCGGGCGAGAGCGGCTTCACCTCCGAGATCCGGTCGACGAACTGCCGATAGCCCTTGTCCGTGGGAATGCGCCCGGAGCTGGTGTGCGGCTGAGTGATGTAGCCCTCGGCCTCCAGCACCGCCATATCGTTGCGGACCGTGGCACTGGACACCCCGAGGTTGTGCCGCTCCACCAGGGTCTTGGACCCGATCGGCTCCTTGGTCGCGACGTAGTCCGCGACGATCGCACGCAGGACCTCGAAGCGCCGATCCTCGGTGCTCGACATGGGCCCCACCTCCTCGCTCGTCCTCGGGCACGTCGTAATGGTCACGTGCGCACCGTCCGCATCGCCCGAATTCGATGCAGGTTACTGGTACGTCTGGTTATCCAGTCTAATTGCCTGCGCGACAATCGCCCGTTCGCACACCTGGGAGGGCCGCCGAACAGGTCACGTGCGGTGCCGCATGACAGCTCACCTCGACGGAGCCGCATCCAACCAGCCTGTCGCGCAACCTATTACCGCAGATCGCTGACCCGCAGCCGATGACTCTGCGCCCCGTGCCGATCACCGGTTGACAAGATCGGCCAGGGCAGCGGGGGTTGTCACGGCTGCCGCGTCGCGGCCGGTCAGACGCAGTGGGGGGTTTGATGCCGATTCTCAGGGGAATAACGCTGCCCGCACGGGGCACCAGCCCTTGCCGCGAGGTGTTGTGATGGCGGCCAAAGGGTTCTATGACCACTGGGAATCCCGGAACGGTCAGCGGCTCGCGGCGGATTCGACTACAGCGGCGACCTCGGTGGGGTGGGAGACCAGCGACGCGTGCGAGGAGTCGATTTCGCTGGTTTGTGCGCCCATGCGGTTGGCCATGAAGCGTTGGGACGCAGGGGGAATGATGCGATCGGCGTCCGATACGAGGAACCAACTGGGTGTCGATGACCAGGACGGCGGGCCCGAGAGTTCGAGGTTGGCGATCACCGCGATGGAGCGCTGGTGGGCGATCATATCGGCGGCGGTGTCGGGGCCGACGTCCTGGGCGAAAACGTCGTTGAAGTACTCCGGTGCGACATAGCCGTCGACGTTCTTGCCCGCGAGGCCGTCCGGGTCGTCGACGAGGCGGATCTGCAGGACCGGCGGCAGCAGCTGGCTACCTGGGAAGCGGACGGGATCCAGCAGCAGCTGTGCGGGCTCGCCCTGCACCGGCGCGAAAGCCGCGATGTAGACCAGGGATTCGACCTTCGGGTCGTGCACGTTGCTGATCACGGCTCCGCCGTAGGAATGTCCGACCAGCACGACGGGTCCGGAGATGGTGTCCAGGGTCCGCTGCACGGCGGCCGCGTCGTTAGCGGGGCCGCGCAGCGGATTATCCGGTGTCACCACCTGATAGCCGTGTTCGCGCAGCACTGCGGCGACGCCGTTCCAGCTCGTGGCGTCGGCGAAGGCGCCGTGCACCAGCACGATCGTCGGGAGCGGGGCGGCGGTCGCGGGTGCGGCCACCAGGACGGGTGTGAATGCGAGGATCAGCGCCGCGAGTGTCGCGCGCAGGCTACGGGTGATGGTCACGGCTGTTCCTCCTCGATGAAGTCCAGCGAATCGCCCCCGCCGCGGCGAGCGGCACGATCGGACGTGGTGATCCATCCGCGGTCTATGGAGACAACCGGGCGGGCAAGCGGTTGGAACACGGGAACCTCCTCGGGCCGCAGGGAGTCAACGTGCGTCGTTCGAAGCCTAGGACTTCACGCACCCACAAACAGCCCGAACCTGCACGATCGTCGGCTGACCAGGCACGGCCGGACCACCGGAGGTATACGACGGGTCCGTCCCAGGCGCATATGCCGGACATCCACCTGATCCGTGCCCCGGAACAGGTGCGGACCGCGCCCGCACCGATGCTGGCGATCGCCGGGCAGGCAACGGCCGCTATCAGCAGGACAGCGAATACCGACTACGGCCTCGAGCGGTGGAACATCGGCCAGCGGCTGGATCGGATCGGCTGCGAACTCGTCCGCGCGGAGAGCGGACATCGGGCGATCTCGATGATCGCGCGCCGCTGCGGTTTTCGGGATCCCACGCATTTCGTCCGCCGCTTCCGCGCGGCGTACGGCACGGCACCCCGTGAGTGGCGGCGCGCGACCATGGAGGACGCAGCGGGCCCGCGACTACAGCTGGGGCTGGCTACTTCTTGCCATCTTGCCCGCCAGCGCGTCCAAGCCGAGCATGGCGAGTAGGGAAACACAGTCGTCGGCGTTCTGGGCGTGACTGGCGACCGTCCGGGCGGCTATCGCACTCTGCCGCGCGGTTTCGGCTTTTTCAGCGGCCCGCGCCTCAGCGAACTCGCTCTGTTCAGAGATAAGGGTGATGTGTCGTGCCGATGGCATAGGACTCCTTGGGGTTATCCGAAGCCTACGCGTCTTTACCGATCCGTGATAGTGCAACGGTCCGTACGCGGTAGACCCGTCCGTCCAACCCCTGTTCGAGAGGCTAGACGGTGATCGGCCGTCAGTCGATCGTGTTCGTCAGGATCCCGAACAGGATCAAAGCGATGAAGGCCGCCAGCAGCACCGAACCGAAGCAGAAGGCCGGCCCCAGCGTCCGGCCCAGTTCTGCACCGGTGGTGCCGAACCGCGTATGTGCCGCAGGCGCGCGGAGGTAGACCGGGGTGCCGCGATCCGCTGCCACCGGCACTTCGGCGCGCCGCCGATCCGAGCAAACCTAGGGCGCGCGTGTCCAATGCCTCGAACGACGCGTCCAAAGCCTCGAACGAGCGGAAGCTGGATCAGGTGAGCAGGTCTCGGACGACGCCGTCGGCGAGCAACCGACCACGGTCGGTGAGTATCAAACGGTCGCCTGATCGAATTGCCAGACCGTCGGCGATGATTCGGTCGGCGGTCGCGGTCTCGGATGCGTCGAGTTCGTCCAGCCGGAGGCCGGTGCGCAGACGGATGGTGAGCATCACTCGTTCGGTGTGCTGTTCGTCGGCGGTGAGGGTTTCCCAGCCAGCGGCGGGCAGTCCGCCGTGGGCGACCGTATCGGCATAGCGCGCAGGGTGTTTCACGTTCCACCAGCGAACGCCGCCGAGGTGGCTGTGCGCGCCCGGCCCCGCGCCGAGCCAGTCACCGCCGTCCCAGTAACCGAGGTTGTGGCGACAGCGGGCGGAATCGCCTGCGGCCCAATTGGATACCTCGTACCAGGTGAGTCCGGCGGCGGTCAGTCCGGCGTCGATGCGCTCGTAGCGGGCGGCGAGCACGTCGTCCTCGGGCGCGGGCAGTTCGCCGCGGCGGACGCGGCGGGCCAGTGCGGTGCCGTCCTCGACGATGAGCGAGTAGGCGGAGACGTGATCGACGCCCGCACTCAGCACCGCGTCCAGGCTCGCGTCGAGATCGCTGTCGCGCTCCCCCGGGGTGCCGTAGATCAGGTCCAGGTTCACGTGCTCGAATCCGGCCGCGCGGGCCTCCTTCGCGGCCGCGACGGCGCGCCCCGGTGTATGGGTGCGATCCAGCACTTTCAGCACGTGCTGGGCCGCCGACTGCATGCCGAGCGAGACCCGGGTGAAACCGGCCGCGCGGATCCGCTCGAAGAACTCCGGCGCGGTGGACTCTGGATTGGATTCGGTGCTCACCTCGGCATCGGCGGCGAGGGTGAAGTTCGCGCGCACGGCATCGAGCACGGCGGCCAGGCCGTCACCGCCGAGCAGGGACGGGGTGCCACCGCCGACGAAGATCGTCGCCACGGCGGGCGTCGCCGAGGGCAGGGTCGCGAACTGTTCGGCCGCCGTCGCCAGCTCACCGCGCAGCGCTTCGAGCCATGACTGCGGCGACGCCGAGGTGCCGAGCTCGCCGGCGGTATAGGTGTTGAAATCGCAATACCCGCAGCGTGTCGCACAGAACGGCACGTGGATGTAGATCCCGAACGGCCCGCCGCCGAAATCGCGCAGCACGACGGCAGGCGTCTCGGCTTCGATCTGGGCAGCGGCGGAATTCACCCCACCAGTTTGCCCGCAGCTCCTCCGCGCGCCGCTCCCGGCCCGGTCCCGCGTCAGTCGGCGACGGCGGTGTTCTGATTGGCGGTCAGCAGCCAGCGACCGTCTTGCTTGGCCATGACGTACATCGGCGAGCCTTCGCCGGAGAGCTGGCCGTCACCGTCGAAGTAGCGCTGGACGACCTTGACCGCGGCGACATCGGGACGGATGAACAGCACGTGCTCGACCTGGTAGGTCGCTTTGCCGGTGCCCATCGCGCCCGGCAGCACCTGCGCGGTGAATCAACGAGCCGTGATTCATTTCACTCGGGTCGATCACGACGAATCATCGGCCGCATTCAGCCCGCTAACTATGACTGCAGTCACAGTTGCCACCATCGGTCCAGGGAATTTCCCTCAATTTCGCGGGAAATATGACCGCACGGTCGGAACGGCCACCCTGACGTGGCACAATAGGCCCCATGCGCGGATCTGGAGTACGACTGGTGGCACGTCGCCACGTCGACTACAAGCGCGTCTGTAGCGCCTGCTGTCTGCCCGGTTCCCACCGGTAGCTCAGCGGCGCGCATTCCCGGGTTCGCCCCGGCGACATCCCGATTTCGAGGACATCGGCCGCTGACACCGCAGGTGCGAGTCAGCCCCTCGCGCCTCCAGCACGGATGTACCACCCCACCCCGCAGGAGCGACCCCATGACGTCGAGTACCGACGCCGGTCCGACCGATCAGTCCGGCCCCGAATCTCGGCCAGGCCACCATGTGCGCCCCGACCGCCCGGCCTCCGAGCGACGCGTCCGCCCGGACCGTCCCCGCCCCGAGGCGTCGTCCGCCGGCCCGCGTGCCCGCACCGGTAAGCCGGTGCGCCGCAAGGCCGAGGGCCAGTGGGCGCTCGGCTACCGCGAACCGCTGAACCCGAACGAGCAGTCCAAGAAGGACGACAACCCGCTCAACGTCCGGGCCCGCATCGAGAACATCTACTCCAAGCAGGGCTTCGACAGCATCGACAAGGGCGATCTGCGCGGCCGGTTCCGCTGGTGGGGTCTCTACACCCAGCGCGAACAGGGCTACGACGGCAGCTGGACCGGCGACGAGAACATCGACATTCTCGAGGCCAAATACTTCATGATGCGGATCCGCTGCGACGCCGGCGCGCTCGATGTCGCGCAGCTGCGCACGCTCGGCCAGATCTCCACCGAGTTCGCCCGCGATACCGCCGACCTCTCCGACCGCGAGAACGTCCAGTACCACTGGATCGAGGTGGAGAACGTCCCCGAGATCTGGAAGCGGATCGAATCGGTGGGTCTCAAGACCACCGAGGCGTGCGGCGACTGCCCGCGCGTGGTCCTCGGCTCGCCGCTGGCCGGCGAATCGCTCACCGAGATCATCGACCCGACACCGGCGATCGATGAGATCGTGCGCCGCTACATCGGCAAGAAGGAGTACTCCAACCTGCCGCGCAAGTTCAAGACCGCGATCTCGGGCCAGCAGGATGTGGTGCACGAGATCAACGATGTCGCGTTCGTCGGGGTGAATCATCCGGAGCACGGTCCCGGTCTGGACCTGTGGGTCGGCGGCGGTCTGTCGACGAATCCGATGCTGGCCCAGCGCGTCGGCGTGTGGGTGCCACTGGACGAGGTCCCCGATGTGTGGGAGGCCGTGGTCTCGGTGTTCCGCGATTACGGCTACCGCCGCCTGCGCACCAAGGCGCGGCTGAAGTTCCTGATCAAGGACTGGGGCATCGAGAAGTTCCGTCAGGTGCTCGAGGACGAATACCTGAAGCGCAAGCTGATCGACGGCCCCGCGCCGGAGCAGCCGACGAAGCCGATCGATCACGTCGGCGTGCAGAAGCTGCGCAACGGACTCAACGCGGTCGGCTTCTCCCCCATCGCTGGCCGGGTATCGGGCACGGTGCTGACCAAGGTCGCCGAGGCGGCCGAGAAGGTCGGCTCCGATCGGATCCGGTTCACCCCCTACCAGAAGTTGATCATCCTCGATGTCGCCGACGACAAGGTCGATCAGCTGATCAATGAGCTGGAACCCCTTGGCCTGCAGGCCCGTCCGTCGCTGTGGCGGCGGAATCTGATGGCCTGCTCCGGCATCGAGTTCTGCAAGCTCTCCTTCGCCGAGACCCGCAAGCGGTCCCAAGCGTTGGTGCCCGAGCTCGAGGAGCGGCTCGCGGATCTCAATGCGCAGCTGGATGTTCCGGTGACGATCAATATCAACGGCTGCCCGAACTCGTGCGCGCGTGCGCAGATCGCCGATATCGGGTTCAAGGGGCAGCTGGTCGACGACGGCTCCGGGAATCACGTCGAGGGTTTCCAGGTTCACCTGGGTGGCAGCCTCGGCTTCGACAGCGCCTTCGGTCGCAAACTGCGCCAGCACAAGGTGACCACTGACGAGCTCGGTGACTACATCGAGCGGGTGGTGCGCAACTTCATCAAGCACCGCGAGGACGGCGAGCGGTTCGCCCAATGGACCGTTCGTGCCGACGAGGCCGACCTACGGTGAATGGGAGATCAAGCGTGACAACGGATCAGGTAACGACGGCATTGCCCGCCAAACTCTCCGAGGCCGAACTGCGAGCGATCACCGAGCGTGGTGCCGCCGAGCTCGACGGCGCCTCGGCGCTGGAACTCCTGCGTTGGACCGAGGACAACTTCGGCACCGGCTATATCGTCGCCTCCAATATGCAGGACGGCGTGCTGGTTCATCTTGCGGCACAGGTGCATTCGGGTGTGGACGTGCTGTTCCTCGATACCGGATACCACTTCGCCGAGACCATCGGCACCCGGGACGCGGCGGAGGCCGTGTACGGCGTGAACGTGATCAATGTGCGGCCGGAAAACACTGTCGCCGAACAGGATCAACTGCTCGGCAAGGATCTGTTCACGCGCGATCCCGGTGAGTGCTGCCGGTTGCGCAAAGTTGTGCCGCTGCAGAAGTCGCTCGCCGGCTACAACGCCTGGGTCACCGGCATCCGCCGGGTGGAAGCGCCGACCCGGGCCAACGCACCGCTCATCTCGTTCGACGAGGCGTTCGGACTGGTGAAGATCAACCCGATCGCCGCCTGGTCCGATGACGAGATGCAGGCCTACATCGAACAGCACGGCATCCTCGTCAATCCCTTGGTGGAGGAGGGATATCCGTCCATCGGCTGCGCTCCGTGCACCCGGAAGCCGGAGCCGGGATCCGATCCGCGAAGCGGCCGTTGGGCCGGCCTCGCCAAGACCGAATGCGGGTTGCATCAGTCATGACCGAAACCACCGTGAGTGAGCTTGTGAACGAATCCTCGAACACAGCCGAACGTTCCCTTGGCATCAGCGATTTCGACACCCTCGCGGCGCTCGAATCGGAGTCGATCCACATCTTCCGTGAGGTGGCGGGCGAATTCGAGCGGCCGGTGATCCTGTTCTCCGGCGGCAAGGACTCCACGGTGCTGCTGCACTTGGCGCTCAAGGCCTTCTGGCCCGCGCCGCTGCCCTTCGCGCTGCTGCACGTCGACACCGGGCACAACCTGCCCGAGGTGCTGGCATTCCGCGACAAGGTGGTCGACAAGTACGGCCTGCGACTGCATGTCGCGAAGGTCGAGGACTACCTGGCCGACGGTCGCCTCACCGAACGCCCGGACGGTATCCGCAATCCGCTGCAGACCGTGCCACTGCTGGACGCCATCACCGAGCACCGCTTCGACGCGGTCTTCGGCGGCGGCCGCCGCGACGAGGAGCGTTCGCGCGCCAAGGAGCGGATCTTCTCGCTGCGCAACGCCTTCGGGCAGTGGGATCCGAAGCGGCAGCGGCCCGAACTGTGGAACCTGTACAACGGCAAGCACGCTCCCGGCGAGCACGTCCGGGTGTTTCCGCTGAGCAACTGGACCGAGCTAGATATCTGGCGCTACATCGCCCGCGAGGATGTCGACCTGGCGAGCATCTACTACTCGCACCAACGTCCGGTGTATCAGCGCGACGGCATGTGGATGACGCCGGGCGTATGGGGCGGCCCGGGCCAGGGTGAGGTGCTGGAAACCCGCTCGGTGCGCTACCGCACCGTCGGCGACGGTTCCTCCACCGGCGCGATTCTTTCCGACGCGGCCGATAACGAGGCGATCCTCGCCGAGGTGGCCGCGTCCCGTTTGACCGAACGCGGTGCTACTCGCGGCGACGACCGAGTGTCGGAAGCCGCGATGGAAGACCGTAAACGAGAGGGATATTTCTGATATGTCCGACCTACTGAGGCTGGCCACCGCCGGTTCTGTCGACGACGGTAAGTCCACCCTGGTCGGACGGCTGCTCTACGACACGAAATCCGTACTGGCCGACCAGATCGACGCCGTCACTCGCGCGTCGGTCGACAAAGGTCTTGCCACGCCGGATCTTTCGCTGCTCGTGGACGGGCTGCGCGCGGAACGCGAGCAGGGCATCACGATCGATGTCGCCTACCGCTACTTCGCAACGCCCAAGCGGTCTTTCGTGCTCGCGGACACTCCCGGGCACGTGCAGTACACCCGCAATACCGTCTCCGGCGCGTCCACCGCGCAGTTGGTGATCCTGCTCGTCGACGCTCGCAAGGGTGTCATCGAACAGACCCGTCGGCATGCCGCGGTGCTCGCACTGCTCGGCGTTCCGAAGCTGGTGCTCGCGGTGAACAAGATCGACCTGGTCGACGATCCGGCGACCGTGTTCGCCGCGATCTCGGCCGAATTCAACAGGCTCACCAGCACTCTCGGCTGGTCGGACGAGGATGTGCTGGAGATTCCGGTCTCCGCGCTGCACGGTGACAACATCGCGTCACGCTCGCAGAACACCCCGTACTACAACGGACCTTCGCTGATCGAGCACCTGGAATCGGTGCCCGTCGATGCCGACAGCTCGGGCACGCACGGCCTGGGGCTGCGCTTTCCGGTGCAGTACGTGATCCGGCCGCGCACGGCCGAATACCCGGACTACCGCGGTTACGCGGGCCAGATCGCGGCGGGCTCGGTATCGCCCGGTGACGAAATCGTGGTGCTGCCCTCGGGAATTCGCTCCACCGTCGAGCGGGTCGATACGCCCGATGGTGAGCTCGCCGTCGCGCAGGTCGGCCGCAGCGTCACGCTGATCCTCACCGATGACGTGGACATCTCGCGCGGCGATATCATCGCCTCCCCCGCCGACGCCCCGGAACCGATCGACTCGTTCGACGCGACCGTCTGCTGGCTGGGTGATAAGCCACTGCGCCCCGGCGCCCGGCTGCTGCTCAAGCACGGCGCCCGTACCACGCAGGCCATCGTCGGCGCACTCGTCGAGCGTTTCGACGAGCAGAATCTGACTGCGGCGCCGAACCCGGAGTCGTTGGAGCTCAACGATATCGGCCGGATCTCCGTGCGTGTCGCCGAACCCATCGCGGCCGACGACTACCGCGTCAACCGGTACACCGGCAGCTTCCTGCTCATCGATCCGGCGGGCGGAAATACGCTGGCCGCGGGGCTGGTCGGCGATGTGCTGACAGCGGTCGAGGTCGGGGCCTGAGGTGAGTCCGTCCGGCGGTATCGGCTCGGTTGCTCGGCTGCCGGGCGGTCGGTCGATGTGGGCGCAGCTCGAACTGCTCCAGGCCGGGCCGGGTCGCGACCACCGGCCCGCCCTGATCGCGGTGGCACACGGCAGTCGTGATCCGCGGTCGGCGGCCACCATGTCGGCGGTCGTCGCCGGTATCGCCACTGCCCGACCGGATCTCGATGTTCGGCTGGCGTTCCTCGATCTGAACACGCCTTCGGTCGAGCAGGTCGTGGATGCCGTTGCGGCGCAGGGGCATACGCACGCGGTGGTGGTACCGCTATTGCTGGGCAGCGCTTTCCACGCTCGGGTGGATCTACCCGGACTGCTGGCCGCGGCACATACTCGCCATCCGCGACTGCATCTCACGCAAGCCGATGTCCTCGGCCCGGATCCTCGGCTGATCTCGGCGCTGCGGGATCGAGTGCTGCAGGCGAGCCCCGAGGTCGGCCGGTTGGATCGCAGCGGCCGCACCGGAATCGCGGTGGCCGCCGTTGGTTCGTCGTCGAGTGCGGCGAACGCGCGCACAGCCGAGGTGGCGCGACGACTGGCCGCGTTGACCGGCTGGCGCACCGAGATTTGCTTCGCCACCACCGAACCTACTGTCACCCAAGCTATTTCACGGTTGCGCGCGCGAGGTGCCGAACACACATTGGTCGCACCCTGGTTCCTCGCGCCCGGCCTGCTGACGGATCGTCTCGTGGCCGCCGCGCCCGCCGTGGTGCACGCACAGGTCATCGGCCCCCATCCGGCCCTGACCGACATGGTCTTGGATCGCTACGACATCGCGCTCACCAGCACCCTGAGCCTCTCGGCCTGACCTCGGCGACCACCGGCACGCCATTTTCCGCGGCTTCAGTCGAGCAGGCTTTCGACGATGGTGCGGGCGGTGCTGACGCCGGTGGTGTCGCCCATTTGGTGGGCGGTGTTGGCGGCGCTGATTACGGCATCCAGTTCGAAGGCGGTGGCTTCGGGGGTGCGGGTGCGGAGGTGGCCTTCTTCCTGGGCTTGGCGGATTTGTTTGGCGAGGAAGGCCAGCCAGTCTCGGCGGTCTTCGGCGATGGCGTCGCGGACGGGGCCGGGTTTGCTGTCGAATTCGGCGATGGTGGCCACCCGGAAGCAGCCGCCGGGGAAGGTGGGGTCGGTGATGTGGTCGAACCAGCGGTCTATGAGGGCGCGCAGGCGCGGTAGGCCGCGTGGCTCGGCGAGGCTCGGGGCGATCACTCGTTCGACGAAGGCCTCGCGGGCGACCCGCACGGCGGCGACCTGAAGGGCTTCCTTGGTGCCGAACAGGGTGGCTATGCCGCTTTTACTGATGCCGAGGTCGGTGGCGAGTCGGCCGATGCTCACCCCGGTCAGGCCCTCTACGGAGGCCACGTCGGCGGCGTGTCTGGCGATCGACGCTCTGGACCTGGCGCCTTTGGCGAGGCGCTGATCGGGGTGTTCCGCGGTGGTTGTCGACTCGGCCATGGTTCCCATTGTTCCACTCCGGGGTTGCAAATACGAACGTACGGTCGTACGTTTATTACACGAACGATCGTACGTTTAGTTTCCGCCTCCGTCGAAGGATCTCCCCATGACCGAAGTGTCCGCGCGGATCGCCCCGCCGCAGGCCGCGAAAACCGCCGTCCGCACGCTCGTAATCGCTTGCGGCGCGGCATTTATCGCGTTCCTCGATCTCTCCGTCGTCAATATCGCCTTCCCGTCGATCGCCCGCGACTTTCCCGATACCGCGACCACCACGCTGACCTGGGTGGTCAGCGGATACGCGATCGCCTTCGCGGCATTGCTCACCCCGGCGGGCCGGTTCGCCGACACCCTCGGACGGCGCAGGCTGTTCCTGATCGCGCTGGCCGGGTTCGCGCTGACCTCGCTGCTGTGCGGGCTCGCACCCACCGCGGGCTGGCTCATCGCGGGTCGCTTGCTGCAAGGCGGGACGGCGGCGCTCATGGTGCCGTCCGCGCTCGGCTTGGTACTCAGCGTCACCCCGCGCGAGAAGATCGGCGCGGCCATCGGAGCCTGGTCTGCCGCAGGCGGTTTCGCCGCCGTAGTGGGTCCGGCGATCGGCGGCGCGCTGGTCGAGTCGTTCGGCTGGCGGGCGGTGTTCGTGATCAATATTCCGGTGGCGCTAGCGCTCATCGTGCCCGGACTGCGCATTCCGGTGCCCGATACCCGGCAGCCGGGCAGTGCGCTGCCCGACCCGCTCGGCACCGTCGCCATCGCGCTCGGCCTCGGCGGTCTGGTCGCCGGTGTCACCGAGGGGCAGCGCTGGGGTTGGACTGCGCCCGGCACTCTGGCCGCACTCGGCGTCGGCGCGCTGCTGGTCCTGGCCGCGCTGATTCGCTCCGCACGCCACCACAATCCGGCCATCGCGGTCGAGCTGTGGCAGAGCAGTCCGTACGCGCTGGCCAATGCCGCCTCGTTCGTCTTCGGCGCGACCATGTTCGCCTGGCTGCTCGCCGGTCCGCTGTTCCTCGATGCGATCTGGCACTATTCGGTGCTCGGTTCGGCGGCCGCGCTGACCGTCGGCGCGGTGTCCTCGATGGTGACCGCGACGATCGCCGGTCGCGTCACCGCGCCGACCGCCCGGCGCTGGATCGGCGTCCTCGGCGCGTTGATGTACACCGGCACCACGCTCTGGATGAGCACCTTCGGGCCGACACCGGCGCTGTGGTCGGCGTGGATTCCGGCGGGACTGCTCGGCGGCGGTGGCGTCGGGATCGTGGTGACGGTACTCGGCACCGCCGCCGCGAGTTCCCTTCCGCCGCAACGCTTCGCCGCTGGTATCGGGATGAATCTGACGGCCAGGCAGGTCGGCGGCGCGCTGGGCGTCGCGGTGCTGGCCGCGGTATTCGCCGCCAACACCGACGATGCGCTGACCGCCTTCCACACGCTGTTCGCCGTCTGCGCGGGCATCGGCGCGGTGGCCGCACTGGTGATGGCGATTCCGGCACGCATCCCGGTTCCCGCCGTCGCCGTTCCCGCTCAGAGCTAGGAGTTACCTTGATGCACAACGATATCCGTACCGAAGCCAATGACCCGATGCTGCTGTCGCCCACCGCGGCACGCGATCTGCTCGCCGACGCGCCCTGGCAGCGCTATGCGGTACTCGGGGATTCGATCGCCCAGGGCGTCGGCGACCCGAGTCCCGGCTACGACACCGCCGGGTGGGCCGATCGCGTCGCCACGAGCTTGACGACGGCGAATCCGGCTCTGGCATATCTGAATACCGGTCGGATCGGCGCGACGTCCGCGCAGGTACTCGCCGACCAGCTGCCGCGCGTGCTCGAATTCGAGCCCGATCTGGTGCATCTCAGCTGCGGCGGCAACGATCTGTTCGTCGCGGGCGGCGGTCTAGACGAGCTGCGCGCCAACCTCGACGCGCTGTTCGGCACGCTGGCCCGCAGCGGAGCCCAGGTCAGCACCTTCACCCTCGCCGATGTGTGGGAGGCGGAACGGATGGCGCCGATGCGCCCGATGCGGGAACGGATGTCGGCACTCAACGACATCGTGCGCGAAATGGCCATCCGCTACGACGCGATCCTGGTGGAGCTCTGGGACCATCCGCTGCGACTGCGGCCGGACCTGATGAGCGCCGACCTGATTCATTTCACGATGAGCGGACACGCGGTGCTGGCCAGTGAGATGGTGCGCGCGTTCCACGATCGACTCGCCGTATCTGTCGACGGGTGTAGGCACCGAGCACGGCCAACTCGGCTGCACCGATTGTGGTGCGAGCGCGCAGGCGAAATCACTCGCCGTATCGGTTGACGAGTTCAGCACCGAGCACCGCCAGCTCCGCCTGCACCGATTGCGGTGCGAGCACCTCGATTTCGGCTCCCCAGCCCGCCAATTGCTGCGCGATCATGCGGGGTGTCGGGGCGGTGACGCGGACCTGTACGCGTCCGTCGGCGACCGGACCGTCCACCTCACAATGACGGCCCTGCTGTTTGCGCAGGATCGGAAGAAGTCGCGGCGCGATGAGTGCGGTGGCGGACGTGGCGGCGCGACGTTGTTCGACCTCGCCGACCACCTCCTCCCAAGCCATGGACAGGTCGAAATCCGCTGGGCGGTGGGCGATTTCATCGGTGATCACGGCGTCCACGATGCGATCGACGCGGAAGGTGCGCCGGCCGCGGTCGGTGCCCGCGACGAGATACCAGACAGCGTCCTTGTCGACCAGGCCCCACGGATCGACAACGCGCTCGCTTCGCTCACCCGCCCGCTCGTATTCCATCCGCACCTTGCGGCGTTCGACGACCGCGCGCTGCAGGAGTTCGACGAGCTTCGGCCGCGCCTGGTCGTGTTCACCCCAGCGCGCTGGATCGATCACCACCGCGTCGGCCGCGGCCTCGGCATCGGTGCGGAACGTTTGCGGCAAGGCGCGCACCAACTTTCGCAGCGCCGACTTCAGTTCCGGCACCGCGCTCGCCGACGGCCCGGCCAGCAGGAACAGCGCGCGAGCCTCCGGTTCGGTCAGGCCGCTGAGATCGGTGCGCGCGCCACCGACCAGCGACCAGCCACCACCGCGGCCCGGTTGCGGATAGACCGGGACACCCGCCGCGGAGAGCGCCTCCAGGTCGCGGCGCGCGGTGGCGACCGATACCTCGAGTTCGGCGGCGATCTCGGCGGCCGTCACTCGTCCACGCGTCTGCATCAACAGCAGGGTCGCCACCAATCGGTCCGCTCGCATGATCACAATTCTGCCGAAAAAAGTGCTCATTCGGTGAGCACTTTGAGCGGAATGATGGATCACACAAGCAAGGAACACCCCGACAGGAGACCAAGATGTTGCGAGGAATGGCCACCGTTTCGTTCTATGCCGACGACCTCGAGGCCGCGAAGAGCTGGTACACCGAGGTACTCGGCTTCGAGCCCTACTACACCGTCCCCGGCGGGTACTACGAGTTCCGCATCGGCGACTATCAGCACGAACTCGGCATCATCAACCGCAAGTTCGCACCATCCGGCGCACACAACGCCCCCGGCGGCGCCATCCTGCACTGGCACGTCGACGACCTGCAAGCAAGTTTCGACCGCCTCCTGGCACTGGGGGCCAAAGAGTACGACCCGATCACCCCCCACGGCGACGGCGATTTCATCACCGCATCCGTAGTGGATCCCTTCGGAAACATCCTCGGCATCATGCAAAACCCCCACTACCTCGAGATCCTCACAAAGACAGGATCCGCGTAGCTCCCCGGCAGGTGCCGACACCACAATCCGTCGAGAATGCGCTGGTGCAGTTCGGTGTTTGCCTGCACCAGCGCATGGTGAGTCTCTGACCAGGTTGGGTTAGGGGCCGAACCAGCGTTCCAGGATTTTGGCGACGCCGTCGTCGGCTACGTCGTCGGCGACTTCGTCCGCCCAGTCGCGGACTTCGTTCGGTGCGTTCGCCATCGCTACGGAATGGCCTGCCCAGTGCAGCATTTCGCGGTCGTTGTAGCCGTCGCCGATGGCGAGGGTGGCGGCGCGGGGAATGCAGAGTGCGGCGCGCAGACGCTCCAGTGCCCAACCCTTGGAGACGCCACGGCGCGAAACGGTGAGCCACGGGCCGAATTCGCCGTGCACCCAGCTCGCGCCGGGCACGCGCAGCTGAGCGAGCAGCCGCAGCATCTCCTCCAATGAGCCCTCCGGCCACCACCCGTTCAGCCGCGGAGTCGGCTCACTGCTCAGTGCACCGTCATCGACGAGAACGTATTCACCGATGGAGAATTCGCCCGGGCTGATCCCGGTCGCCCAGGTGCCGACGCCGACCTTCTCCACCGCGAAGATCATCTCCGGAAACAGTGCCCGCAACGCGGCCACCGCGGGCCCCGGATCGAACGCCTGCACCGCGAGCGGCTCCCCCTTCGCCACGTCGATGTGCACTGCGCCGTTGGAGCACAACGCATGTCCCTCGACCAGGCCGAGCTCCTCCAGCACCGGACGCGTCGTCATCAACGTCCGCCCAGTCGTCACGACCACATACGCACCCGCGTCCACCGCCGCACGCACGGCATCGACCACGCGTTCACTGACCGGTGATCCCGGCTGCAGCAGCGTTCCGTCGACATCCAGCGCAATAAGCTGAGGTCCCCCATCTACCACCAACCCATTGTGCATCGCTATGGCACTCGGCGTCATTCAAATTCGACCGGTCCGAATGTGCACATCTTGGCAACGACTCCGCCCACGCACCGTCGCAGAGCTACATACGCCGACCGCCAGACAGTTCGCTACGAAGCCACACGATGATCGCCAACTCTGCGCGCAGCGCACCCACCACCCCGGGGACACTCGCTGCGCGCAAACGACGCCGGACGCGATCAACCGAACCCAGCTACCGGCACCGCGGCAACGGCCAGCGCTCGCCCAGCACCACCACCCGCCACATCGCACGCGGCGATCCGGCAAAAGGATGCGCAGGCGATTCCAGAAGCCAGGCCAGACCGGCCACCGGCACCCAGCGGCGGCCCACGATCGGGTAGCTCGAAACCAGCTGTGCAGCACCCGCGCCGAGCACGGTCTGAGGTATACCGGAGCATGCAGTGGCAGCCCCCGCCCGACACCAGCTGTGCGGTCAGGAATTGCACAGCGCGCTGCTGCTCGCCCCACGATGGAACAGGTGTGGGTGCACGCTTGGCCCGAAACCTGCTGCGCCCTCCGGGATCGCGCGACGCGCTACCGCACGCCACATCGCATGCGGCCGATTACGCGTACGGAACATATGTCGGCGCGACCTCGATCCCTATCATCGGACTGCCCGCGCACTCCGGTGCCAAAGAGTAGTGGTGCGATCCGATGCGGCTGTGTGGAGGCGAAGTGACGCGGCCGCCTGCTGCGCGGCCTTCGGCCGGTTGTGGTCACGGACGGCGGCAATTATCTACGGGCTCCGCCACCGCCAGAGCTGGCACTGCCACTGGATATCGAAGTACCGGACACCCCACCGCGCACCGATACGGGACACGACCGAATCGAAGCTCGACAATCTGAGCTGCCCGCCTTGTCCGGTCGCCCGAAGATGGTTCATGCGATGTGGCTGTGTGGCATGCGAAGTGGCGCGGCCGCCTGCTGTACGACCTTCGGTCGGTTGTGGTCACGGACGCGGTGGTTATCTACGGGCTCCGCCACTGCTGGAGCCGCCCGATCCGCCCGACCCGCCGGAGCCGGAAGCGCCCGAAGAGATGCCGCCGGAGGAGCGGCCGCCGGAGCTGGTACTGCCGCCGGATGTCGACGCGCCGTGGCTGGTTCCGCCGGAGGAGGTGCCCGACGACATGCCGCCGGTCGAACCGCCGGAGGTACCGCCGCTCGGCGAGCCAGCAGACGTACCACCGCTGGTCGTGCCGCCCGAATGGCCACCGCTCGTCGAACCACCGGACGCATCACCACCGGTCGAACCGCCCGACTGGCCACCGCCCGTCGAACCACCGGACGCATCACCACCGGTCGAACCGCCCGACTGGCCACCGCCCGTCGAACCACCGGACGCATCACCACCGGTCGAACCGCCCGACTGGCCACCGCTCGTCGAACCATCGGACCCACCACCGGTCGTGGTGCCGCCCGACGTACCACCACCTCCTGATGTACCACCAGATGTCGTACTGCCACCGGTGGATCCACCCGACGTCGAACCACTCGTATCGCCCGAAGTGGTGCCGCCCGATGTACCCGTCGTCGTACCGCCGGACGTATCGCCTGTCGCGGTACCGCCGGACGAGGTTCCATCGGGGGTGGCGCCACCCGATGGCACAGTCCCACTGGAGGTTTCACCCGAGGGGGCACCTGTGGATGTTCCACCGGAGGTCGGGACTCCGCCGGTGGGCGCGGTGCCGGTACCGGGGATGGTCGGGGTGCCCGTTCCTGCGGCGGGAGTCGAAGCGGGGGGTGCCGGATTAGCCGGGGCCGGAACGGAACCCGGCAGGTTGACGCTCGGGATGGCCGGGGTCATCGGAGCCGCGGGCACCGGCTTGGGGCTCTGGATGAAGGGCAGTGGGTTGAGGAACTGGGCCGGGTTGGCGTAGGTGCCGCCGCCGGATTGTGTTGGCCCACTTCGCGGGACACGGTGGGTGTCTCCATGTGCCTCGCCGATCGAGGGCCCGACCGTCGGCACATGGGCGACCCCGTACTCCGGTTGACGGGAGTAGCCGAAACCCCCGGGTGTGCTCGCCCAGCCGACGACTCGCGATATCGCCGAGCCGGCATCGACGAGCGCGTCGATATCGGGCTCGAACAGCAGATTTTCCATCGGGCCGCCACCGGCGGGGAAGGCTTCCAGTATGTTCGGTAGCTCGGTGACGGTCGGTCCGCCGAATACCGTCACCGCCGATACCGCCACCGCGGATGCCACTGCGGCACTGGAGAATACCGCGACCTTCGGGGCCCGATGCCGACCGCCGGTCGAGACCGGGGCGAAGCTGCGGGCGGCGTAACCGGCCGCGCCGACGGCGACGGTCTGCCCCGGATCGGTCGACATCACGACGGGGCGGCCGAGTTCGGCGATGGTGCGCGCGACCTCGACGGGCCGGGTGGCGCCACCGACCAGCAGGATGCACCCGATATCGGAGAGGTTGCGGCCGGTCGATTCCACGCACTCGCGCACCACATCGAAGGAATCCCGGATGTGCTGGACGCGCAGCCCCCCGATATCGACGATCGAGGTCATCTGCAGCATCGACCCGTTGTCGCCGGGCGCCGCGACCCGCGCGTATCGCGCAATCATCGAACCGAGCGGACGGCCGCCGAAATCGTAGGAGCGCACGGACTTTCCGACGATCGGGTGGTCGTCCCAGTCCGGACCGACCCGCACCATCGATACATCGAGACTGGCCCCGCCGAGGTCGTAGACCAGCAGGAAGCCCGGCTCCAGCGGTCCGCGCTCCTGCTCGAGCCACTCCGCGGCCGCGACCGGTTCGGGCACCAGCAGCACATCCGCGGCCCCGGCCAGATTCAGCGCCTGTCGCAGCAGGGACAGCTGCTTGTCGGAATAGCTTGCGGGATAGGTCGCTACCGCTCCCGCGGTCGGCGGAGACGATTCGAGCAGGCCGTTCACCACCGCGGCCACCAGATTCGCGGGCGACCAGAGCCGACCACCCACGATCACCGACTCCGGATCCCGCCCCAGATCGGCGAAATCCGTTACCGCCATGCTGAATTGGGGAATCCCACCGATCCGGATGCCGCCCGCACTGTCGAATGTCACCGCCGTGCGGCGAGTCCGTACCGACGACCAGGGTCGCTCACCGGTCACCAAAGCGGACACCGAGTTCACTGAACCGATGCTGAAACCCAGACCTGTAGTCATTTGCTATCCCGTCAACGCACCGAGACCACGTCCATCACATAGGAGATCCATGTGGCCGCGGTCGCTTCCCAAACAGCCCCCACAGGTTAGCTGCTATCGGATCGATTGGGATGCCGAATTGATATGAAACGTTTCGCTTCCGTTGACACCGATTCAAACTCCCAGCTAGATCGCTCGGAGAAGTTTAATTCAGACCCCTGGACGCCCGGCGTTTCACAACCGGAGGCCCGATTCCACTGCGGCAAGCCGGATTCCGCTACTCCGCAGTAACTCGAATATCGACCGCGATCGGCCCGAAACAACGGCCCGCGACGGAACCGCACAGAAGCGACAACACACACCGACTGGTCGGTAACCAAATCGTTGCCAGTGCTACGGATTTCATAGTACGGACGTCCCATCCCGAAGAACATGACGCGTCAAATGCAACGACTGATTCCCGCCAGCACCACCACTCCCCGACGGCTTGACTTGGTTCAGCGATGAGGAAGCGCTCGGCCGAACCGAGATCCCGCCCACCTCATCGGGCATGAAATCGCAAGGACGAGAAGGGAAAAGAGAGCGATGGCTACACGTTTCGCGGAGCAGGTCGTGCTGATCACCGGAGCGAGCTCGGGTGTCGGCAAGGCGGCGGCGCGGCGGGCGGCGGCCGAGGGCGCGGCAGAGGTGCTCGGCGCTCGTGGCAAGGAGGCGGGCGAACAGGTCGCGGCCGATATCCGCGCGGCTGGCGGCCTGGCGATCTTCGTGCCGACCGATGTCACCGTCGAGGCGGACGTGGCCAGGCTGACACAGGCTGCGCTCACCGAATACGGGCGGCTGGACGCGGCATTCAACAACGCGGGCGCGGTGAATGCCTTCGGCCCGGTATCACAGATCGACGAGGCGGGCTGGCGCGCCGATCTGGAGCTCAACCTGACCAGCGTGTTCTACGGACTGCGCCACCAGGTTCCGGCCATCATCGCCTCCGGCGGTGGCGCGATCCTCAACAACGCCTCCAACCTCGGCGTGGTCGGCATGGGTTCGGTCGCGCCGTATGTGGCGGCCAAGCACGGCGTCGTCGGCCTGACCCGTGCGGTCGCGCTGGAGGCCGCCGAACAGGGTGTACGGGTCAACGCCCTGGTCTCCGGCGCGGTCGACACCCCGGCGTTCCGCAACTCGATGGGTGCGACACCGGAGGGTGAGGCCGCCATCGCGGCCTTGCATCCGCTCGGCCGAATCAGCAAGCCGGAGGAGATCGCGTCTTTCTGCACATACCTGTTGAGCAATGAGGCCAGCTTCATCACCGGCGCTGCACTCGCGATCGACGGCGGCTTCACCGCAAAGTAAGCGGAGCCCTCGCCCAAGACGATCGACGGACTTCGGCCGCCTACGCCCAACCAAGCCGCCAACCGGCACCCCGGCGCGGCATACGCCCTCATCGCGTCGCCGATCGCCGAGGTGCCGACCGCGTCCTCGGACCGTACCTTGCATTCATCATGTCGGCGGCGGTCGAAATTCGTTACGCATCACCAATACGACAGCGGCGCACCTGCGCCGCGACCGACTCAGGCGCGAGTGAGCAGACGGCGCACGAGACCGGTTCGCACCACGGCTCCGCTCGCGACTACGGCGGGCTGCCGACGACGCACCAGGTGCTCGAAGTCCGTCGCGCCGCTGGCCGGTTCGCGCAATCGTCCGGCGTTGAAATCATCGGCCAGCTGCCGAACCGTCTCCTGCGCACAGGATTTGTTGGTGCCGATGAAGCCGGTCGGGCCACGCTTGATCCACCCGGTGACGTAGGCGCCGGGCAGCACCGCACCGCCGGACTGTTCCAATACACGCCCGTTCAGGTTCGGAATCACCGCAGCCTGCTCATCGAATGGCAAGCCGGGCAACGCGATACCGCGATAACCCACGGAGGTGAGCACCAGCCCGGCGTCCAGCCGCTCGGTCTCCCCCGTCGCCACGGCGCGAACGCGCCCATCCGGATCGGTGACGAGTTCGTTGCGGCTCACCTCGATACCGGTCACCTCATCGGTGCCCAGAATCTCGGTCGGCGCGGCCAGATACCGGAAGACGATCCGCTTGCGCGCCCCGAACGGCCGCTGCGCGACGCTGACCCTTTCGAGCGACCTGCAAGCAGTCGCTACGGTGCACAGCAGCCGCAGTTTCTGCTCGACCTGGTAGGGCATCGACTCGGTGACCTCGGGTAGCTCACCCGCAATGGCGATGTCGACATCGGCACCGAGCAGACCGACGAATTCCGGCACGGTGAAGGCGGATTCGGCCGGACCACGGCGGCCCAGAATAACCACTTCCTCGATCTTGCTCTCCCGCAATGCCTGCAGGGCATGGGGCGCAATATCGGTGCCCGCCAAAGACTCCGGATCACTGGCCAGAATGCGCGCCACATCGAGCGCCACATTGCCATTGCCGACGATGACGGCCCGTCGCTGCGACAGATCGAAGGTGCGCCCCGCATGAGCGGGATGCCCGTTGTACCAGGCGACGAAGTCGGTGGCGGATACGTTGCCCGCCAACCCCTCTCCCGGAATGCCGAGCTTGCGATCCGAGGACGCGCCGACCGCGTAGATCACCGCATGGAAATGCGCGAGCAGTTCGGCATGCGAAATATGCTTGCCCACTTCGACATTCAGGTACGACCCGAAACCCGGCTGCGCCGAGATGATGTCGAAGAGGTTGTTGACCTGCCTGGTCGCGGTATGGTCGGGCGCGACGCCGTACCTGGCCAGTCCGTGGGGTACCGGCAGTCGGTCGAAGACCGTCACAGTGACGTCGGGCTGGGTCAGCAGTTCATCGGCCGCGTACATGGCCGAGGGACCCGATCCGACGATCGCCACCCGCAGCGGCTGGCGTTCGATGCGAATCTCGGCCGCGGGCACCGGCTTCGCGAGCAGCGGGCGCGGGCGCGCCTGCCGGTAGAAGTCGGCATTGATCTCGATGAAGGGCTTCTGCTCATCGGTCAGCTTCTTCGATGACGTAATGGCGTCCACCGGGCAGGCACTGGCGCAGGCGCCGCAGTCCACGCACGCCTGCGGGTCCACATACAGCATCTCCGCCGTCAGAAAGTCCGGTTCGTCGGGCGTCGGATGGATGCAGTTGACCGGGCAGGCGTACACGCAGGACGCGTCGCTGCAACAGGATTGCGTGACGACGTAGGGCACGTCAGCCGGCCTTGGCCGCGCGCAACGGCTCCGAACGGTAGCGGGTGGTGTGGCCGTCGATCTTCAGCACCTTCCAGACACCCTTGGCGATCGGGTTCATCAGACCGATGTCCTTGGCCAGCGTCCGCACATCACCGAAGAAATCGCTGAACTCCTGCTTGGCCTGCTTCGAGCCGTAGAACAGTTCCTTGCGCACCTGGGTCGGGATGTCGAACTCCTTGAAGAACGACCGGGGCGGGGTGTAGATCGAGCGACCGAGGATGAACATGACGATCGGCATGACGATCGAGAGCACCAGCTTGTTGACCGGATTCGCATCCGGCACATGCTGCTTCAGGAATTCGTGCGCGAAGGAGATGTGCCGCGCCTCCTCGGCGACGTGGATGGCCATGACGCCGCGCATGATCGGGTGCACTTCCTCGCCCGAACGCAGGATCGTCTTCTGGATGTGGTCGATGGGCTCCTCACCCGCGAGCACCGCCATGAAGAACAGATTCGGGAACAGCGCGGCCACCGGCGCGCCGATGTACTTGAACTTGCGCACCAGCGGGCCCATACCGGGGACGTCGATCCCGATCCGGTTGACCATCTCCTGGAACATCAGGGTGTGGTTGTGCTCCTCGATCATCTCGTGGGAGCAGTAGCGGAATTCGGGTGAGCCGTTCGGCAGGCCGAAGCTGTGCGTCACCATGCCGCTGATCAGGATGGATTCGAACTGCAGACCGACCTTGGCGACATTGGCCTGGCGGTACTTGCCGATGGCGATCTTGCGGTCCTCGGGCAGCGCCTGATACCAGGGATGGCGACCGAGCGCATCGCCGGAGACCGGAAGGATCCAGCGCTCTTCACCGGCGTCGGCGGCGTAGTCCGGGTTGTCCCAGTCGATGTCCTCGAAGGGGTCGAAGTGCTTGTTCACCGAACCCTCGGAGAGCAGCAGCAGCTTCGCGGCGTACTCCTGCGCCTTCGCCAGGTCGGGATCGACTGCGGGCGTCACGGCAGTAGACATCGTCGTCATCGCCTCTCCTCGTGGGATATTTACTGTATCCCATAGTTACACCTACGAGGAGTAACGTCAACCCGCACATGATCGGCATTCCCGGCGACGGTGCGGTGCGCCGCCGGATTCGCCGTTACCGCAGCCCGAGCTGCGACAACCCCGCGACCACGGTATCGGCGGGCAGCGCGAGCACGAGCGCGGCCGACATCCCCGTCGCGATCGCCACCCGGGTCAGCCTGCGCCGGGTGCGCCGGGAAAGTAAAAGGGCGCGCGTCGACGCTCTGCGATGCGCACGTTGCTGTCTGCGCCGATGGTGATGCCCGGCCGCATCCTCGGCCACGGCGGCCGCGTGGCGCGCCATGATGGCAGCGCCATCGGCGATCGTGCGCTCCGGATCCGGGGCCATGATCACCGGGCGCGCCAGTTCACCGGCCAGCACCTGGGATACCTCGACCGGCCGCGCCGCGCCGCCGACGACCAGCACGCAATCCACATCGGCCATGGTCACATCGGCCATCCGCAGACAGCGGTAGACCAACTTCAGCGACGACCGGACGTGGATGGTGCGCAATTCGTCGGCGGTGGTTCCGGTCACCGCACCGGAGATGGAGGCCGGAACGGTCCCGTTCCCGGCCCGCGCGGCGACCAGCGCGCCGAAGGCACGCCCGCCGAACTCCGATGAACGGATCGGCACGCCGACAATCGGATTGCGCGGACATCCCGCGCCGACCCGAACCAGGGTGATGTCGAGGCTGGCGCCACCTAGGTCGTAGACCAGGGCTAGGCCCGGCATCAGCGGCCCACGTTCGACCTCGAGCCAGGTCGCCGCCGCGACGGGTTCGGCGACCAGTGCGACCTGACGCAGGCCGATCGCATCCAGCGCGGCGCGCAACTCCCCCACCTGCCCCTCGTTGTAACCCGCCGGATGCGTCAAGGCGACCCCGGCATCGACCGCCCGGCGATCACGACGCGCCTCGGTGATCAGGCATTCCGCGACGACGGCGATCAGATCGGCCGCGGTCAGCGCCCGGTGCCCGATCCGGGCCTGCTTGATCTTGCGTTGGCTCAGATCGGCGAATTCGGTGATGGCGCGACCATGCCGCGGAATCATGCCGACCCTGGCCATTCCGGTGCTGTCGAAGGTGAGGGTGGTGCGGCGGGTAATGGCGGGCGAACGCTCTGCGGCGGAGCGGCGCCCCGGCGGAGCCTTGGCCGAACCCTCCTCCACCAGAGCGGAAACCGTGTTCACCATGCCGATGCTCAAACCGAGACCAACCGCCATCGCAATCCTCTGATCGCCGAGCCGATTTGCTTCGAACCTTGTCAGGCAACCACTCCGCGACCCGCCTGCCAACCACCTGACATACGGTTGTCCGCATGCCGCCGGTACTGACACAGGTTGCATAGCACGAGCATCTACACCCGCTCACCTGCTACGCGACCGCTCGCGCCGCGATCTCGACCCGATCCTCTTACGGCGCGCCGGAATTCAACGATGCCCGCCAACTGTTTGCTATCCAACACCGCTCCCACTACCGATACACATTTCTACATGCGAAGACGATCTCCAACAACCTCAGAATTAGAGGTTGCCAAATAGCCGCAATCTGCATCACCACCCATGGCGTTGATACCGACCAGTCCGCATGCACGACGCGCGTGACCATACGGCACCACACTCACACGAGTTCCGCTTTCCCGCACCGGAATTCGCGAACGATCCCGGTGCGGGAAAGCAAAACCGCTGCCGCCGTTAGCGATCGATCAGCAACATCCCAGCACCGCCTGGGCACTCACCGCGGCCGTCGGGTGCCGCACCGGCCCCTGCTCGGACCCGAACAATGTCAGCACCATCTGCGCGGCCTGCTCCTGCCACCGCGCGTACGCGGTCGGGAAGCCCGAGCGCTGCGCGGCCTGGGCCGCCTGCCACAGCGGTATCGCCTGATAGTCCGGTGCGTGGACCAGCAAGGCGTCCAGGAATCGCTCGGTGGCATAGCGCAGATCGGTGATCTGCTCCGGCGCACCCCAGCCCGCGGACGGACGCTGCTGGAACACCCCGAGCGAGTCGTGATCGACCGCCTCGGTGAGGTTGCGCAGCAGCGATTCCTGCAGTGCGGTGGCCAGCGAGACCACCGCCGCATAGGCGGGCAGGCCACGACGCTGGACCACCACCTCGACGATCGTTCGCGCGTTCTCCCACTGTTCCGGATTCGGCGTGAAATGCAGTTGATCACCCTCGATGCCGTGTGGCCGCAACTGCGCCGGAGTGAGGCGGACCGCGGAGTTCGGGATCGGCTTCCCCACCGATTCCGAACTCCAGGTGGTCACTTCGGGCGAGTCCAAGGGGATCTCGGTGATTACCGGGCCATCCGGTGCGCGTACTGAGGGCGTTCCAGGTGGGGGTGCGGCCGTGGCCGGACCGGATTGGATTATCACCGCGACGCCGGCAACGGCCAGCGCCAGAAATAACTGTCTTCGAATTGACATGGCGATCGATCAACTCCCCGCCGCCGGCACCCGACCTGCGTTGCGGGCCTTGACCCATGGCCAGCAGGTCGAGCAGGCTGCGATCGGGCGGTCGGATACCGAATATCCGGGCCGCGTTCGACGACCATTGCGAATGCTCACATCGGATTACGTTCCGATAACTCACCGGAACCCACTAGCGCATGTTTCGCATTCAGCACAATATGAGAAGTTGAAACGAGAGTTCGGTTTCGACACGCCATGAATGGGTGCGGATTTCGCGCACCCAACAAAGCGGAATCGAATTCGCCCTTATCCCGCGGGCAGTTCCGGAATGCGCGTGGCCCGCGCGTACACGGTCTCACCGTCGTTGAGCTGCAGCGCTTCGGCGTCACCTCGGGTCACCTGGGCGGCGAACAGATCTCCGGTGGCGGCATTGCGCAGTTCGACGCGCACCTCGAAGCCCAGGTGCACAACGCGTTCGACGGTGGCGCGGGTCACGCCCGCCGATTCCGCGGTGCCCTCGTCCTTGGCCAACGCCATGCTGGCATCGCGTCCGACGCGAATATCGTGCGGGCGCACCAGGTGTCCGTTGAGCCGGGCCACCGCACCCAGGAAGGACATCACGAATTCGTTGGCGGGACGGTCGTAGACATCCTCGGGGCTGCCGACCTGCTCGATGCGGCCCTTGTTCATCACCGCGATCCGGTCGGCGACGTCGAGCGCCTCCTCTTGGTCGTGGGTGACCAGCACGGTGGTCACGTGCACCTCCTCGTGCAGGCGGCGCAACCAGGTCCGCAGATCGGCGCGCACCTTGGCGTCGAGCGCACCGAAGGGCTCGTCGAGCAGCAGCACCTGCGGGTCGACGGCGAGCGCACGAGCCAGTGCCATGCGCTGGCGCTGGCCGCCGGAGAGCTGGGCGGGGTACCGGTGCTGGAAGCCGTCGAGGCCGACAATGCCGAGCAGTTCATCGACCCGCTTGGCGATCTCGCCCTTGGGGCGCTTGCGGATCTTCAGCCCGAAGGCCACGTTGTCGCGCACGGTCATGTGCTTGAACGCGGCGTAGTGCTGGAAGACGAAGCCGATATCGCGCTTCTGCGGCGGCACGTGGGTGACATCGCTGCCCGCGATGGCGACGATGCCGGAGTCCAGCGACTCCAGACCCGCGATCGAGCGCAGCAGCGTCGACTTGCCCGAGCCCGAGGGGCCGAGCAGCGCGGTCAGCGCCCCGGTCGGGATCTCGATGCTGACATCGTTCAGGGCGGCGAAGGAACCGTAGTTCTTCTTCGCATTGGTCACGGTGATCACTTGGTGTCCCGCTTACGTTCGAGGAGGGTCATCAACAGAAGAACTACGAGGGCCAGGCCCATCAGCAGGGTCGCGGCGGCATAGGCGCCGAAGGTGTTGTGGTCGTTGATGTATCGACCGTGTACGAGCAGGGTCAGCGTCTGCGACTTGCCCGGCAGCGCCGAGGAGACCATGATCACCGCGCCGAATTCGCCGAGCGCACGCGCGACGGTGAGCACGATGCCGTAGGTGAGGCCCCAGCGGATGGCGGGCAGTGTGATCCGCCAGAACGTCTGCATGCAGGACGCGCCGAGAGTGGCCGCGGCCTGCTCCTGATCATCGCCGATCTCGTGCAGCACCGGTTCGACCTCGCGCACCACGAACGGCAGCGTGACGAAGATGGTGGCGATCACCATGCCCGGCAGATTGAAGATCACCTTGAAGCCGAGGTCTTCCAGGCCGCCGAACCAGCCGTCCGCGCCCCACAGCAGGATCAGCGCGACGCCGACCACGACCGGTGAGACCGCGAACGGCAGATCCACGATGCCCTGCACCAGCGTGCGGCCCGGGAACTTGCCGCGCACCAGCGCGATCGCGGTGACGATGCCGAAGATGACATTCACCGGCACCACGATCGCCACGATGAGCAGCGAGAGTTGGAACGCCGAGATGGCCGCGGGCGTGGTGATGGAGTCGATGAACGCGCCGATACCCTTTTCGAAGGTGCGCCACAGGATGATCACCAGCGGCAGCACCAGCAGCACCAGCAGATAGGCCAGTGCGACAGTGCGCAGCGAAATGCGGGTAGCCCAGGACAGATTCATCGCGCCTCCTGCTCCTTGCGCGCCGTGCGCTCGGCCCACAGCCGCAGCACCAGCAGGGTCGCGAACGAAATGGCCAGCAGTGCAACCGAAACCGCGGCCGCGTTCACCGGCCGGTCGATCTCGATCTGTTTCTGGATGTACTGGGAGGCCATTTCCGTCTTACGCGGAATGGCGCCGCCGATCAGTACCACCGAACCGTATTCGCCGATGGCGCGGGCGAAGGCGAGACCGCCGCCGCTGATGATCGCGGGTGCCAGGGTGGGCAGCACGATCCGACGGAAGGTGGTCCAGTTGTCCGCGCCGAGCGAGAGCGCGGCCTGCTCCACCTCGCGGTCGGCCTCGATGAGCACCGGCTGCACCGAGCGCACCACGAACGGGAGCGTCACGAACGCCAACGCCACCACCAGACCGGGCTGCGTCGCGTTGAGGTGGATGTCGATCGGACTCTGCGGCCCGTACAGCGACAGCAGCACGATGCTGGCCACGATGGTCGGCAGCGCGAAGGGCAGGTCGATGAGCGCGTTGACGATGCTCTTGCCGGGGAACTCGTCGCGCACGAGCACCCAGGCGATGAGCGTGCCCATCAGCACGTTGATCACCGCGACCACCACCGACACCAGAACGGTGATGCGTAGCGAGTCGATCGCGGCGGGCGCGGTGATCGCATCCCAGAATCCGGACCAGCCGTCGTCGAACGACGTGACGGTCAACGCGGCCAGCGGCAGCAGCACAATGATGCTGAGCCACAGCACCGCGGTGGCGATGCCGAGCGGACCGACCGAACCGGTCACCCGCAACCACGACCAGACGCGGCGCGGGGGTTTACCCGCTATTTCGGAGCCGCCGGGATCGGGCGCGAGCTCGATCCCGGCGGTGCTGCTGTCAGTCACAATCGTCCAATATCCCGTGTGTTTCAGCTCACCGAACTACTTGGTGGCCTTGTCGTAGATCACCGCGACCGAACCGGTGTTCGCTGTGAACAGGTCCTTGTCCACAGCCTTCCAGCCACCGAGGTCGGCGATGGTCCACAGCTTCTGCGGCGTCGGGAAGTCCTTGGCGTAGTCGGCGGCCACCTTCGGGTCCACCGGACGGAAACCGGCCGAGGCCCAAGCCTTCTGGCCCGCCGGGGTGAACAGGAAGTCGCGGAAGGCCGTGGCCTTGTCCAGCTGCTTGCTGTTCTTCAGCACCGCGACCGGGTTCTCGATCTTGAAGGTGGTCGGCGGGATGACGTGCTCGATCGGGTCACCGTTGCGCTCGGAGAAGATCGCCTCGTTCTCATAGCTCAGCAGCACGTCACCGGTGCCCTGCAGGAAGGTCTCGGTGGCCTCGCGACCCGACTTCGGCTGCACCTGCACATGTTCCTTGGAGATGAGCTGGCTCAGGTAGTCCAGACCCGCCTGCGGGTTCTTGCCGCCGTCGCTCTTGGCCGCGTAGGGCGCGAGCAGGTTCCACTTGGCCGAACCGGAGCTGAACGGATTCGGGGTGACCACCTGGACGCCCGGCTTGAGCAGGTCGTCCCAATCCTTGATGCCCTTCGGGTTGCCCTTGCGGACCACGATCGCGACGACCGAACCGAACGGAATGCCCTTGGTGGCGTCTGCATTCCAGCTCGGATCCACCAGACCGGCGTCGACGAGGCGGGTGATGTCGGGCTCGACCGAGAAGTTGACGATATCGGCCTCGGCGCCGTCCTTGACCTTGCGGGACTGATCGCCCGATGCGCCGTAGGAGCCGTTGATCTGGACGTTCTTACCCTTGTCGGTCTTGTTGAATTCGGGGACGACCTTGTCGAAGCCCGGCTTCGGGACCGCGTAGGCGTAGAGGTTGAGGGTGCCGCCGCTGCCGTCGGCTCCACCACCGCCCGCGGTATCGCTCGCTCCACCACCGCATGCGGTGAGCACCACCGCGGCGAGCGCGGTTAGCGCGGCGGCCACTGGGCGACGGTGCGATCGGGACGATCCGAGGAGCAAGGATCTGCGTGACATGGGTGGAACCTTTCCTGAATCCCGCCGCTAATGGGTGTGGTTGCGGCGGAAGAACTGAAGCGGCGCGACTACAGACCGCGAGGGGTCAGCGGAGTTCGGACACTTCTGCGAACAAAGGTGCGCGCGCCAGTCTAAGGAAAATGACTACGCAGAGGTGCCCGGCGCGGATCAGCGACAGAGAATATCGGCGACCGCGAGGTTGCCGACAGCGATCAACGCCAATTCATGGCGGACCTGCGGGACGGCACTCGAAGACACGGGCAGACTGTAGCAGAGGGCACGCCACCAGTTCGAGTCAACGCTAGCTATCCGCTTGCAGGCGGCTAAAACAAACAAAGTTCCTGGAAGAGGGGGATTTCATCCCATGACTACCAGCCCGGATCGCGTTCGCACCCGGTTCCCCGAAATCAGCACCCGCGCGTGGGAGCACCCCGCCGACCGGACCGCTCTGGTGACGTTGCGCTCGCTCGCCGGTTTCGACACCGTCCTGCGCACCATGTCGGGGTTGCTGCAGGAACGCCAGCACCGGCTGCTCTATCTGGCGACCGCGGTCCGAGTGGACGAGCGGCAGTTCCGTTCGCTGCATCAGCTGCGCCAGGACTGTGTGGACATCCTGGACGCGCACACCACGCCCGAGATGTTCGTGCTGCAGAACCCGCAGGTGAATGCCTTCACCATCGGCATGGACCAGCCGTTCATCGTGCTGACCACCGGTTTGATCGATCTGATGGATACCGAGGAGCTGCGTTTCATCGTCGGCCACGAACTCGGGCACGCGCTGTCCGGACACGCGGTGTACCGCACCATGCTCATGCATCTGCTGCGCATCTCGGCCAATCTGGGCTGGATGCCGGTGGGTGGCTGGGCCTTACGCGCGATCGTCGCCGCGCTAATGGAGTGGAGCCGCAAGTCCGAACTCTCCGGCGACCGCGCCGGACTGCTGTGCGGCCAGGATGTCGACGCGTCGGTCCGGGTGCATATGAAGACCGCGGGCGGCACCTGGATCAAGGAGATGAACCACGGCGCGTTCCTGCAGCAGGCCGATGACTACGAGCGCTCCGGCGATCTGCGCGACGGCGTGCTCAAACTGCTCAATCTGGAGTTGCAGAGCCATCCGTTCTCGGTACTGCGGGCCGCGGAGCTGCGCCGCTGGATCCAATCCGGCGAGTACAACCGCATGCTCGGCGGCGACTACCCGCGCCGCCACCAGGACAAGAACATCAGGATCAGCGAGGAGATCAAGGAAGCTGCCCGCACCTACCGGCAGAACTTCGACCAGTCCGAAGACCCGCTGGTCCGCACCGTACGCAATCTCGGGCGTGATGTCGGGTCCGCGGTGAGCACGGTCGGTCACGAGGTCGGCGAGTCTGTTTCCAAGATCGGCAAGCGCCTCAACGACTGGCGCACCGGCGCGGACCGGGAGTCCAACGAGTAAGCCGAGCGTCTCAATAATGTCTCATAATATGATGGTCGAGTCGTCACTCGGCGTGAGCTTCCGATACACGGTGGCGCGGGATACGCCCAGTTCGGCGGCGATCTCATCGATGGTGTAGTCGCCGGAATCGCGCATCCGCCTGGCGGATTCCACCATTGCCTCCGTCATCGCGCCCGGACGACCGCGGGCCCGCGAGCGCGCGGATACACCAGTTGATCCATCGATGCGTGGCGTGGTGTTCCGGGGCACCTTCGAACCCAGAAGTCGTTGCGCCCCATCGAGTATCGCCGCTCGCAGTTGGGGCGCGGGCTGATCGGCGAAGACGACCACCGGATCGCTGAGTGCCGCGTAGACCTGCGCGGCGCGCACCCGTGCGGTGAAATCGGCGTCGGGGCCCGCGATCAGGTCCTGTGCCGTCAGCGCGATATCGCGCAGCCGCGCGAAGGTCGTGCTGTCCGCCGATAACGCCTGGTCCTGCATCTGCATCCGGAGCAGCTGCCCATGCGAGAGCCACACCTCCACCAAGCCCTCGACCACCGACCAGCGCCGCGCATGCTGGGTCGGCGCGCTCATGGCCGCCTCGAGTACCGCCTCGCTTTCGACCAGCGCTGGCTCGACCAGCGCGACGACAATATCGCTCTTACTCGGGAAGTGGTAGAGCACAGCGGTTTTCGTCAGACCGACCTGTTCGGCGAGTTCACGAACGGAAACCGAGTGATACCCGCGCTCGGCGAACAGGGCGAGTGCGGTTCGCAGAATTCGGGCGCGCGAGTCATCGGTCACGGTGTCGAATCCTACCCCTTGACTGACCAATGGTCAGTGACCTATCGTTTCGACTGACCGATGGTCAGTATTTCTGAGACAATGGAGCGTTATCGTGAAGAACGAGCGGATTCTGATTTCCGGAGCGAGCATCGCCGGGCAGACACTGGCGTACTGGCTGGTGCGGCACGGCTTTCGGCCGACCGTCGTAGAGCGGGCACCCGGGTTGCGGACCGGCGGCCAGGGTGTGGACGTCCGCGATCAGTCCATCGAGGTGGCCGAGCGGATGGGCATCATGGCGCGGGTCCGGGTGGCGGCGGCCGACGTGACGGGTCTGCAGTTCGTGAATGCGGCGGGTGACAGTATCGCCCGCATCGATGTGGCGGGCATCAAGGACAAGCTCGAGAGCGCCGAGGTGGAGATCATGCGTGGCGACCTCGTCCAGATCCTGCACGAAATCAACTCCGGCACGGTCGAATACGTCTTCGACGACTCCATCGTCGGCCTCGACCAGGACGCGGACGGCATCACCGTTACCTTCGAGCACGGTCCCGCCCGACGATTCGACCTGGTGATCGGTGCCGACGGACTGCACTCGAACGTGCGCCGGCTGGCCTTCGGCCCGGAGCACGAATTCGTGCACCATATGGACCACTACTTCGCCTTCGGCAATGCCGACGCCGCGCTGGGCCCCGACCGGTGGGTCACGATGTTCAACACACCGGGCCGCATGGCCGGAATCTACCGCTCGGGCACCAACCCCCAGGCCAAGGCCTATTTCATATTCCGCAGCCCACGCCTGGACCTGGACCACCGCGACCCGGAAACCGCACGGCGCAAGCTCGTCGAAACCTTCGCGGACGAGAAGCGCTGGCACGTACCGGCTCTGCTCGATGACATACTCACCGATCCGGACATCTACTTCGACTCCCTCGCCCAGGTCCACATGAATTCGTGGTCGACCGGCCGGGTCGCGCTGGTCGGCGACGCCGCCTATTGCGCATCCCCCGCCTCGGGAGCCGGTGCCGAACTCTCACTGATCGGCGCATACCGACTGGCCGGCGAACTCGCCACCGCCAACGGCGCGCACCACCTCGCTTTCCATCGCTACGAGCAGACCCACCGTCCTTTGGTCGACCGCAAACAGAAGATCGGCCCCAACCTGCGACTGATGGCCCCGAAGTCGCGATTCGGCATAGCAATTCGCAACACGATCACCCGCCTACCGCTCCTGGAATCCATGGCCGGCATGGAGCGAATCATGGCCCCCAAGACCACCGCCCCACTCCCCAACTACCAGCCGACTGCCGCGAACGTATGAGTGGATCGACGCCGGATAGGTGTCGCTTTTCTCGCCGGTCGGAGGTCAGATTTCCAGAGCCTGTGCAAACTGTCATGAGGGGGCATGCCCTCGCGGTCCGTCCGGATCGATGGATTCGGCTTCGATATCGCGAACGCTGGTCGGCTGGATCGTGATGGCATCGGCTTTGTCCAGCTCTATGCCAGAGTCCGAAATCCAGCCGTCCACAACCCGTCTCAGCGCTCCGTCCGCGCCCTGAAATATCGGCGCACTGTCGGTTCGGACCAAGGTCGAGCTTGTCTTGGGTATCTGCGTTGAAGGCAGCGAGAAGCGCGCACACAGACCGGGATCGGGATAACGCGCGGTAATAGCCGATTATCGCGGCTCGTCGCCGGCCGCTGATGTCGTACGGCCCAGTTCGGGTTCGATCGATGCGGGGGTGTTCGCGTCGGGGTGGCCGGAAACAGCGCCCAGGCGCCAGCGACGGCCATTGGCGAGTTCCGCTCTGTTAGCGGCGTGGCGATATAGCGTCGCCGTGCCCGATTTCAGCGGTGGACGTGTCATGGCGATTATGTGGACGCGTTTACTCCGTGGTCCAGTCCGCGCACCGGCATCAAATGTGACGAAGTCCAACCGTGGAACGTGATGCAGGTCATTGCCCGAGAAGGCGTGGTTGGGCATCGTCATCAATTCGTTTTTGGAAAGAGCCTGGTTGGAGATGCCCAAATGGCCGACCACAATTTTGCTTACGACCTCACGCTGGACGAGGCACGACGGCGCAGCGCCGTCGTCGCGGCGCTCGGCGACGACTGGGATCCGGTCGCGGTGCTCGCCGAGGAAGATCTGGCCTACAACATGCTGTACTCGAATCTCGACGATGAGCAGCAGCGGATCTACGAGGAACTCGTCCGGGCCGGCATCCTGCCGGATCGGGCGACGCGCTATATCGCCGACTGATCTCACCGCCGAGCACGAACAATGACTGGTGTTCGGCGTGTTGCCTCCGGCGAGTCGTGACCTAGCTGCTCCGGCTCTCGGCTGAGTTTCGTGGGCAGTGGATGTGCAGTAGTGCCGCCTATCGTGCGTTTCCCAACGGCCACGCGGCCGCGCCCTGAGGTTCGACGGTCGGCGGCCCAGTCGCGGGGGCCGGACAGGACCCCGCGACCAGCTGCGCCGACCCCGTACCCGTCAGGCGGCGTCGAGAGCCGCGGTGATCTTGCGCGCCATCGCAGCCACGACGGGACCGGGCTCACCCTTACGGGGCCCGGCGGCAGCTTCGACAGCGACCAGCACGGTGCCGCGGAAGTTGTCGGCCTCACCCGGATGTTGCTCGCCGAGCAGGCTCATCGCCGCGGTCAGGCTCGGCAGCACCTGGTCGGCGAGCTCAGCGACGGACTTGCCCGGCAAGTGGATGTCTTTGGACTTGGCAGCGAGCACATGCCCGACCAGCCCCGTCGCCGAGGTCAAGGCGACGCAGCCGTGCGTGATCCCCTTGTGCGGCGCACCGGCGGCAGCCATCAACGACACCGCACCATAGGCGGCGGTACGCAGGGTGCTCTTGTCCTGGTCGGTCAACGTGATAGTGATGGACATCTCGTGTACTCCTCGAAATCGGTTGTGGCACCAGGCTGCAACCGTGTCGGTGCCGGTCGTTTTGTTCGATGAACACACTCTCGCCGCGCCGACTGACACCGACCTGACACACACCTGACACCCCCACTGACACCACGATCGGCCATCAACACACCAGCCAACCCGCCGACGACCACACAGCCCGAGACCGCTGCGGCTCAGCACATCCTGATATTGCCGCCTACGTCGCGGTCAGCTGTACGAGATGAGCTGTGGCACAGGACATCCGCTCATAGCCGATGTGCGGATGTCGCCGTAGCAGACCCGCCACATCGCCGCGTACCTGTGCGGACGCAGCTTGTATCAGGACATGCTGGTGTGGGAGACCGCCGAGCAGACCATGTCCGGGGAGGCAGAGCTGGAGTTCGCCCGGATCTGACGGCCTATCCCGAAGGTGGTGTTCTCCCGCACGTTGAATTCGGTGGCAGGCAACGCGCGCCTGGCCACCGACGACCTCGCCACCGAGGTCGGTCGGCTGCGCCGCCAGCCGGGTGAGGGCGTGGTGTCCCTCGGCGGGGCGGGCCTGGCCGCCATCGCCGAGGACCTGATCGACGAATACCGCCAGTTCGTCAACCCGATCATCCTCGGCAACGGCACCCCGTACTTTCCGCCACTCGCCCAACCCCTCGACCTGCGGCTGACCGAGTCCCGAATCTTGAGCTCCCGCGTCGTCTACCTCCGCTACCAGCGCATGCGTTGAGTTGGTTATGCCAGGGCGCCTCGGAGAGACCGCAACCCTAAAAGCGCGACGCGCTCACTCCCCAGCGGGAGTGTGGCGTCACGGTGAAGCGAGCTGTGCCGTGGGCGGGAACCTGGCCGGACCGAAGTGATGACGAGGGTTGGTCTCCCGGAGAAATTGCGGAAATCGACGTTGCGACAGAGGGATTGCCCCGAATTCTGCGGAATCTGATGGTCGCTCAGGGGGCACCTGACATCATCGAGATGCCGACAGAGGAAGGGTGCTGACATGGGGGTATTGGCGCGGGGGACGAGCGTCCTCGCTTGTGTTCTGGCGATCGTTGCGACGGCTCTGGTGTGGCCGGCAACCGCGGCGGCGTCGGGGACACCGCGTGCGCAGTTTTGGGATGAGGTGAACTTTCAAGGTCACAAGCTGGACAAGGATGTCAGTTTCGACGTTCCAGGGGGACAGCAACAGCAGGTCCCGGACCTGAGCAAGGAAGGACTGAGTTGCTGGTTCTGCGACGGCAACTGGGACAACCGCATCGTGTCGCTGAGCACGACCGGCGGGGGGCAAGATCCCGTCAACCTCGTTGCCTTCAACTTGACGAACTACGACGAAAAAGGGGGTTGGTGTTTGTTGGTCCGCAAGGGCGTCCAGATTCGCGATCTGACTAGGCCGATACCCGTCCGCGGCGGTCCGGGCAACGTTAGCGAGTGGGTTTTCGACCGGACGATGTCTTCGTTCGTTGTCTTGACCAAGGAAACAGACGTTCCCCCACAGTGCTTCATATACAACGGCCCTGATTTCTTCTGAGGTCGCCCACTCCTCCTGAGAGACTGCTGCGCACGCGCTTGCGGACGTCACCGCACCGCTAGGCCGGGCTCGTATCGGTCGCGCCAGCCATGCCAGCGCGAGCGGGCGCTTCGGCCGCTGCCCGGTCGGGCCACGGCGTTCGGTTCACGGATGCATTCGTGCACCTTTGAGTGTCTTGTCCACGATGTTGCGCGGTCCGTACACGGCGATGCCGACGAGGTCCAGGGCGTCGGTGCCGACCGCCCGCACCGCGGCCCGGTTGTCCCGGTCGTTTCCGGTGGTGAACAGATCGGAGGTGAACACCGCCGTCCGTAGCCCCCGTGTCAGTGCCTTGCCGTGCGCGCTGCGCAGCACCTCCTTGCTGCCCTCGAAGACGAGCACCGGCTGCCGGAACATCGGTAGGTAGATCGTTGCGTCGGCGTCCTCGTACGATTCCCCGATCACCTCCGGCTGTGCCGTGCCCAGACCACTGACCAGAAATGCCGTCACATTCAGCCGCTGCCAGGTCTGTAGGTCCGCGCGCAGCAGTACCGCGAGCTTGGTATCGAATCGCACGTTCTCCATGCCGATGACTCTCTCGCCATCCGGCCCGCTAAAGCTTGTACGATCCTGGCATGGTTGCCGGCGGCGCAGTCGAGCAGGTCAGGGCCTGGCAGCCGCGGGTGCCGGGTATCGTCGAAGTCTTTCATGCCCGTTTCATCGAGCACGTCTACCCGATGCACGCCCACAATTTCTGGACGCTGCTGATCGTTGACGATGGGGCGGTCCGCTACGACCTCGACCGTCACGAACACGGGGTCCTCGGCTCGGTGGTCTCGCTGCTTCCGCCACATGTTCCGCACAACGGCCAGGCCGCGACCGCGCACGGGTTCCGCAAGCGTGTTCTGTACCTCGACGATGCCCATCTCTGCGAGGCGATGATCGGTTGCGCCGTCGACACTCCCACCTTCACCGACCCACTGCTGCACCGCCGCATCCGCCAGCTGCACGCGACACTCACCCACCTCGGCGAGGAACTGGAGGCCGCCAGTCGCCTCGCTCTCATCCACGACCGACTCCGCGACCTGCTGCACGGCACCGATCCGCCGCCTCGGCGCGCCGATCCGGGGTTGGCTCACCGCCTGCGAGAACTGCTCGATTCCCGTACCCCCGAAGGCATTTCCCTCACCGAGGCCGCAGCCGTATTGCACGCCGATCCCACCCACCTCATTCGCGCGTTCAGCCGCGAGTTCGGGATGCCACCACACCAGTATCTGATCTCCCGTCGGGTTGATCTTGCCCGCCCGCTACTGCTGGGCGGCGTGCCTGCGCGAGACGTGGCCGCCGCCACTGGTTTTCATGACCAGCCGCACCTGATCCGACACTTCAAACGCATACTGGGCACGACACCCGGGCAGTATGCACGCAGCGCTGACGGCCCCCACACCCGGACGAACCTGCCGCACCAGCAACACGCCGGGCATTCCGTCGAACATCCGCACCTGCCGCGGAGCACGCGGTCAGCGGATGAGATCCACTGCGGCTGATGGCATCCGCACATACCGATTTCAGGATCCCTCTCGGCCTCGACACCACCCGCTCCTGACCGCCGATAGACGACCGTTTTCTGACCTCCGATGAGGCAACGTTATCGACGGCCAGAGGCCCCCAGTGACCGCCCTTATTCGCCCGCGCTCTCGCCTTTACCCTTGCCCTTGCCCTTGCCCTTACCTTTGCCTTTGCCTTTGCCTCCACCCTTGCCCTCGTTCCCGGCGCCGCCCGCGCTGCCGCCATCGTCGGAACTCGGCGGCGCAGCGGGCCCGAAGACCTGCACGGGTTCGACAGCACCGGCCTGATTCCCGAAGTCGGTGCCCGTGGCACCACTTCCGTGGGTCGGCTCCCCCGCCTGCCCTTCTCCCGGTCCCGGGTCCAGTGCCTGGGCGGTGGCGACGCCTGCGGACAGGAAGACGGACAGGATGCCGACCGCGGCGGCGGTCGCGATTTTGTGAGTCAACGTGTAGCCCCTTCTCGTGCCGGAAGTGGTACGTGTGTGATCAACCGATCCAGCCTAAAACCGGGCAGGAGCCGCGTTCCTGACCCTCAGTCCTGCGGCGATTCCGTTACCGGTCTTCTGTGCTGTGCGGCGGGAACAGCGTCGCGAGCCTGGTCAGGTTGAACATCCGCCCTCGGGAGGGAACCGCCAGGCCAGCCCTGCCGAAGCAGTGTCGATAAAACGTGTCGAAAGGTATGAAGCTGGAGGTGGCATCCCGCCCGAACGAACGTCCGGAAATGCCGCCTTATCGCGCGCTTTGGCGCTGGTCCAGGCCGGTGTAGGCCGTGCTGGGCGTTCGATCGCCGAGCGCTTGGTGTGCCCTGATCGTGTTGTACAGGATGCCGTTAGCCGTTCCACGCATGCCAGACGGACCGAGCGCCGCTGGCAATGACACCTTTCAGGGCGCGTGGCCGCAGGTCGGTTGCCTCTAGCTGATGCATTGATAGCCAGACGAATTCGAGATGTTCTTCCTGACTCTGCGGGTTGCCATCCAGCTCTACGTTGAAAACCAAGTTGATCTCGTGGTGGGCGGCACCGCCGTCGGTGTACCCATGCTCGACAACTCCGGCGAAGTCAACGATTCTGCTGGCAGTGCCGAGTTCTTCGGTAAGTTCACGGGCGAGCGCGGCTTCGATTGGTTCGCCGGGCTCAACATGCCCGCCTGGCAGGAACACCCAACTCTTGCCACGCTCGCGGACAACGAGTAGGCGATCGTCATCACGAACGATTGCGCGAGCAAGGATTTCGGTCGCGACGCTCATCGAACCCTCCATGTCGCATTTCTCGCAGGTCGGAGGTCAGATTCCCAGCGCCTCGAGGCTCCAGTCGATCGCTGCCTCACGGTTGTTGCGAGGGATTGCGCGGGTGGCATAGTGCGGCTTGCTGATCCAACGGCGCGAGCCGGGTCCGGTCATCGGCCGCAGGACCCAGCGGCCGAACTCGCGACGAACACCGTGGTACCCACCGCCAGCGTCCCGCGGATGCAGTCTCCTCCGACGCGGGAGCACCTGCACCAACGCCCGCAGCAAGCCGGTTACCCGGTCACGCGTGCTGACCGGGCCGATGTACTCGGCGTAACGTCGCCCATTCGGTAAACCCATGTCATCCCGTCTATCCGCATTCGGCGGCTGTGACAACCCGTGTTTCGGACGGGGTCTCGATGGGGCCGTATCGCCTGCCCTGGATGTTACCGCTGACCGACGAGAAGATCCGCCAGTATCCAGCCGAGCAGGGCGCGCTGTAGTTCGGACGCCCCCGGGTGGCGTCTGAATCCCGGGGGTGCCGGTTTGAACGTCCTCTGGTCCAGCATTGACGAGCCAGAGCCAGTATCGAAATGCGTTGTTCCGGTGTCGGATTTGGTGGAGGTGGTGCTCGCAGCCGCGGCTGTGCAAACAGTCATCAGGGGGCATGCCCTCGCGGTCCGTCCGGATCGATCGATTCGGCTTCGATATCGCGAACGCTGGTCGGCTGGATTGTGATGGCATCGGCTTTGTCCAGCTCTGTGTCGAAGTCCGAAATCCAGCCGTCCACAACCCGTCTAAGCGCTCCGTCCGCGCCCTGGTATATCGGCGCACTGTCGGTCGGAGCAAGGTCGAGTTTGTCTTGGGTATCTGCGTTGAAGGCAGCGAGAAGCGCGCGCACAGTCGGCGCGATCTCCTGCGGACGAGACGGAACGAGATCGGACAACATCGTCACGCCTCCCACGGGTTTGGGAAATCCGTTGGACAAAGCAGCGCGGCCCAGTAGTCACCGCGCAACACGTCCCAGAGGTCCTCGTGCTGCGGAAGCATCAGCCGAGCGTCGGAGAGATCCGGGTACGCGTCGAACCGTCCTCGTCATCGGGTGCCCTAAACCAACCGCAGCGACTAGGGTTCCTCCTGACGGTAGGGCGGGAATGATCGAGGTATGACCAGCGGAACCGGCGACCTGATCCGCCAACTTCGCTTGGCGAAGGGTTGGTCGCAGGCAAGACTGGCCGATGAACTGTGCAAGGCATCAGGTGCCAACATCAGCCGCGAGTACATTTCCCGGCGTTGGGAGTCCAACGCCACAGAGCCCTCAGCGTTTTGGTTACGTCATCTTGCGGCGGTACTGGATTGCCCCCCTGAGTTATTGGAGGCGAACGTGAACCGTCGCGAATTCCTCAGCCACCTGACCGCGACGTCGGTAGCGCCCGTGGTGGCGTCTGACCTCTTGGCGCAAGGGTTCTCGGCTCGACTGACTGCGCAACGGCCGGGCGTCGAGGACTGGGACGACCGGCTCGTCACGTATGGCCGGGACTACATGAGCGCGGGGGGCGCTGAAATCCAACGTCGTTTGGCAGCGGACATGATCGTGCTTCAACAGCAATTGGACTCGCCGCGGATGTGGTCCATAGCTGCACGCTTGATGACGTTGTATGCCAAGACGTTTCCTGGTAGCGATGGTCGTAAGGCGATCAATTGGTACTCGATGGCCGCTGAGGCAGCCGACCGTTCGGACGACACGGACATCCGGGTGTGGGTCCGTGGGCGCGCGGCCATCGCACTGGGCTACGAAGGTGCCGCGCTGCCAGTCGCTCACCGGTTCGCCGATCAAGCATTGACGATCAGTGACCGGCCGAGCTTGGGACGGCTCAACGCCTTGTGGGGTAAGGCGCACGCCGCCGCGATCCAAGGTGATAAGGAAACCGCTCGCGGACTGATCGATACCGGCCGCAGAGAGTTCGACCGGTCCGGGTCGGATGATCAGGCCAGCGACTACGCGGTCCCGTGGTGGCGCGTGAACGTCTTCCTGTCGTTGCTGGCCGCCCGTATGGGCGAGGAACGGACGGCGGTGGCAGCCCAAGAGGCGGCGAGAGCTGATCTACCGGATTCGTTGCCACGGTTCCGCACCCATTTGGACATGCATCAAGGGCTGATGCTGGTTCGCGACGGTGATCGGATCGAGGGCGTGAAGCTGGCCAGAGCGGCGCTGGACGCCTTGCCACCGGAAAAGCATTCGCTCACGCTCAGGATGCTGATGGACGAGATCGCGGGGCCCGGGAAGTCCCGCAGCTAACACCGTATGCGAGAGGGCACCGCATCGAATTCGGTTGATCGTGCGTGCGGGAGCAAACTCCTGACTGCGTCAGCGAGTGAACAACCAGGCGATGACGATGAGAACCAGCAGGGCGATAAGGGCGAGCTGAACGCGGGAACGCGGCATCAACGGGCCCCGCTCTGCGCGGTCTCACGCATCGCGACGGGCGGGACCGGTTCCGGGATCAGGGGTTGTTCCGGGGTTACGACATCCTCATGTGCCGCGGACGCGTCGCTATCACGGCCGAGCAGTTGCAGCGAGACCCGCAGCACGCGGTCCAGCACGTAGGCGATGGCGAAGCAGATGGGAACCATGCCGACCAGCACCACGATGAACTGCGGGATGAACGGTAATCCCGCGACCCACAGCTCGAAGCCGTCCCACCATCCTGCGATCCTGTGCACGGCCCCAGCCTAGTACTGCCGAGGCGGTCCGCCGAGATCGCGCCGTCAGGGCCGGGTTCGGCGCGGTCGGTGGACGAGATGGTCCGACGGACCGAAGATGAAGTATGGCGTCTACCGATGATCTGACCGTCGACGAACCAGCCGACCTGCCGATGCTCAGTCAGTTGGGCGACGGGCGGCAACACGCCACCTACCCGCCGATCGACGATTACGCGTTTCTGTCCGACTGCGAGACCACCTGCCTGATCGCCAGCAATGGCGCGGTGGAGTGGATGTGCGTGCCCCGACCCGATTCGGCCAGCATCTTCGGTGCGATGCTCGACCGCAGCGCCGGGCACTTTCGGATCGGCCCGTACGGGGTCAACGTGCCCGCCTCGCGCCGCTACCTGCCGGGCGGCATGATCCTGGAGACCACCTGGCAGACCGATACCGGCTGGCTGATCGTGCGCGACGCGCTGGTGCTCGGGCCGTGGCACAACAACGATCAGCGCAGCAAGACCCACCGCCGCACGCCGATGGACTGGGACGCCGAGCATGTTCTGCTGCGCACGGTGAAGTGTGTGAACGGCACGGTCGAGCTGGAGATGAGCTGCGAACCCGCGTTCGACTACCACCGCGCCGCGGCCCGCTGGGAGTACACCGGCAAGGTCTACGAGGAGGCGACGGCGGTGCGCGGCGTCGACCCGAGTGCGGCCCCGACGCTGGTGCTCACCACCGATCTGCGCCTGGGCATCGAGGGCCGTCAGGCACGCGCACGGACCAGGATGAAGGAGGGTGACGAGGTATTCGTCGCGCTGACCTGGTCGGAGCTGCCCGCACCGCGCACCTTCGAGGACGCGGCCCAAAAGATGTGGCAGACCACCGAATGCTGGCGGCAGTGGATCACCCTCGGCAAATTCCCGGATCATCCGTGGCGCAACTACTTACAGCGCAGCGCACTCACGCTGAAGGGACTCACCTACGCGCCGACCGGTGCGCTGATGGCCGCCGCCACCACCTCGCTGCCGGAAACCCCAGGCGGCCAACGCAACTGGGACTACCGCTACTCCTGGGTACGCGATTCCAGCTTCGCGCTGTGGGGCCTGTACACCCTGGGCCTGGACCGCGAGGCCGACGATTTCTTCGCCTTCCTGAACGACGCCACCACCGGCGACGACGGCGAACCCGTTCCGCTGCAAGTGCTCTACGGTATCAGCGGCGAGCGCGAGATCACCGAATCAACCCTGGACCACCTCTACGGATACGACGGCGCGAAACCCGTGCGCATCGGCAACGGCGCCTACAACCAGGTCCAGCATGATATCTGGGGCACCATGCTCGACTCGGTGTACCTGCACGTGAAATCCCGCCAACAGGTGCCGGAGACGCTGTGGCCACTGTTGGAGCGCCAGGTCGAGGCGACGATCGCGCACTGGCAGGAGCCCGACCGCGGCATCTGGGAAGTCCGCGGCGAGCCACAGCATTTCACCTCGTCGAAGGTGATGTGCTGGGTGGCACTGGATCGCGGCGCGAAACTGGCCGAACTGCACGGCGAGTACGAGCGGGCCACCGAGTGGTACACCATCGCCGAGCAGATCAAGGCCGATATCCTCACCCGCGGCGTGAACGCCAACGGTGTCTTCACCCAGACCTATGACGGCGACACCCTCGACGCCTCGCTGCTACTGGTGGTGCTGAACCGCTTCCTGCCGCCCACCGACCATCGGGTGCGCGCCACCGTACTCTCGATCGCCGACCGGCTCACCGAGAACGGTCTGGTGCTGCGCTACCGGACCGAGACCACCGACGATGGCTTGTCCGGCGCCGAGGGCACCTTCACCATCTGCTCGTTCTGGCTGGTCTCCGCACTGGTGGAGATCGGTGAACTGCAGCGGGCCCGGCACCTGTGCGAGCGACTGCTCGGCTATGCCAGCCCGCTGCGCCTGTATGCCGAGGAAATCGATTCGCGCAGTGGACGGCACCTCGGCAACTTCCCGCAGGCCTTCACCCACCTGGCCTTGATCAACGCGGTGACACATGTGATCAGGGCCGAGCAGTCCCACACCTCCGGTGGGTTCCGACCGGCGCACACACCGGCGAGTCACCCGGCCTGACCGGAAATTACGCGGCCGCGCCGGATCCTGCCTACGCGGCGCTGGTCCTGCCTACGCGGTCGCGCTGGATCCTGCCTACGCGGCCGCGCTGATGCTATCGGCACCAGCACGCAGCCCGCGCAGCCTGCCGAGCTGCACATCGAGTTCGGTGATCCGCTCCTCGCGGTGATCGCCGTACTTCCCATAGGCCACCTCGGCCACACGCAACCGCTCATCGGCGGCGCGCAACACATCGGTGGCGATATCGGTGAAATGGTCGCGCAGCGTGCGCTGCATGGCGCGCAACCGATTTCGCGATTCCTTGCCGACCTGGAAGACCACATCGTCCATCAGCCTGGCCACCGAAACCTTCGCCTCGGCTTGGCGGCGCTGCTTGCGTGCCTTGCGGTCGTCCCACAGCGCGTTCGCGCCCAGCAGCACCGCGGCGGCCGCCGAATACCAGTTCACCAGTGGCATTTTCAGCAGACTGGTGAGCACACCGACCATCAGCAGACCGCCGTAGGAGCCGCGCATGACGGTCAGGAACTGCGCCATCACACCGGCTTTCGCGCTGACCAGCGGATCCAGCGATGCGACGGGCCCGAGCACTTCCGCTGGATTGTCCAGGCGTAGATCCGGTAGCGGCGGGGTGCGGTGATCGGCGGGGAACTTGGCGGCCACCTGTTCGGACAGCTCCATCGCCCGGTAATGCGCCATCACGAAGTTCTCTTCGACGGCCTCGCAGATGCGCGCGTCCAGATCGGTGCCGAAGTTCTTCCAGTGCCGGGCCGGATCGGTCTGTGCAATCTCGGCCTCGGCGTCACGCACCAGACTGCGCAACCGGTGCCGCAGATCGTGTTCGATATCGGCCATCAACTCGGTGCTGCCGTCGCCGAGGGTGACCTGCCAGTTTGCCGAGCGCTGCCGTAGCTGATCGGCCTGGTCGCGAGCGGCCACCAGCTGTTCGGTGATCTCGACCCGGCGGCGCGGATCGCGCAGCGCCTCGGCCTCGGTCCGCAGCGTGACGGCAAGATGGTCGGTGACCAGCCGAATGTCGTTGGCGGCGGCGTCCAGGACCAGACTGTCGGCCCTGGCCACCACATAGTCGCGCAGATGGTCGACGAGCTGGGGCACGCCCGATTCGATATCGCGCTGATAGTTGCCCGCCTGCAGGTGCAGCAGCGCCGAGACCGGCGCCACCGCGAAGCCGAGTCCGGCCGCGTCGAGCAACTCGCGGTTGCGCTGCTGAGTGTGCTGCCAGTACGGATGCAGGTCGATCTTGTTCAGCGCGCAGACGACCGTCGGGCATATCTGCTGGATGCGCCCGAGATAGGCGACTTCCTCCGCACTGAATTCGGTTCTGGCGTCACCGACATAGAGCACGGCGTCCGCGGCGGCGATCATCGACCAGGTGGTGTGGTCCTCGCCATTGGTGCCCGGCGCGTCCATCAGCACGACACCCTCGGCCAGCAGCGGACTCGGCTCGGTGAATTCGGCGCGGATCACCCCATCGGCGGCCAGCGCCGGTCCGGGATTCAGCGGATCGACGGGTTGCCGTTCGATATGGCCCGCACCCAGCGATTTCACCAGCACGGCGGTCGGCTCCGGACCGTATTCCGCGATCACGGGCACGCTCAGCGCACTCTCGGTCGCGCTGACGCTGGTCCCGATCAAACCGTTGACCAGGGTGCTCATACCATTCTTGGACGCGCCGACGACCACCAGGCGCAGTCGTGGGTCACCGACCCTGGCTCGAACCATATTCAGTCGGCTGCCCAGGTCGTCCCGGCCCGCGGAGCGAGTCATCTCCTGCAGTTCGTCGAGGATCCCGATGACCGGCGCCATGGCCTGCGGATGTTTCACCGTGGCGGCCTCCAGCCCGGCTGCGGCAGACAACCGCTCCTCCTAACTCTCGTGCGGATATCGCGTTCGACGATGGCATGCGGCGGCGCGACGCGTGCACGCGGCCCCCGTACGGTTTCCTAGATCAGGGCTATGTCCAAGCCCCACACCAGGTGATGACCGTCGTCCACGATCGCATCGGGCAGCAGCGGGGCCGACAGGCCACCGGCCATCAGCGCCGAATGGTCGGGTTCGAAAACCGAATGCGTGAAGTCGGCTGGATCGCCCAGGTCGGCGGCGATCGGGTGCGGCTTGATCGGCACCGGATTCGGCATGGTCGGGGCCGGCACATGGGTCGGCACCGGAGCCTGGGTCGGCACCGGAGCCGGAGATTGTGCGGTCGGCACATCGATATCAATGGTCGGCGCACCGGTCGGCGCGGAGTGTGTCGGCACCGATACCGTCGGCTCCGGGCTATCCGCCGTCGGAATGTCCGCGGACGGCTGGGTGTGTGTCGTCGGAGCGGACGTGGTCCCGCCGTCGACCGTGCTCGGGGTGGTCCCGCCGCCGTGGCCGGAACTCGGCGTGGTGGCACCACCGTGGCCAGCGCTCGGCGTCGTCACATCATCATCATCGTCGGATGGCGTCGGATACGTGGTGTGGCTGGGCGCGTTGGTCGTCGGCGCGTGCGTGGTCGGCGCCTGGGTGACCGGCGTCTTGGTCGTGCCGGTGACGTCCGTGCCGGGCAGCGTGGTGGTACCGGCGCCGGGCGTCTTGGTGATACCCGTATCGGGCGTCTTGGTGGGATGCCCGCTGGAGTGGTCGGCGGGCACGGTCGGGATCGGCACCGTCTTGGTGACGGTGGTCGGGGTGGTGGTCAGCGGGGTGGTCGTCGAATGCGAATCGTCGACGACGACCGGCTTGGGCGGGGCGGGCCTCGGCTCGAACAGCGCGGGCACCATCGCGGCGGGCGCGGTCAGCGGCGACGGACCCGGCGGCGCGACAAGCACATTGGCGACCGGGGTGCTGGCGGCATCCGGCTGGATCGTGGTCTGCAGCGGGGTGGCCGCGACCGGTGCGGCGACGGCGGCGGCGGGCGCGATAGCGGGGGCCACCGCCGCGACCGGTGCGACGACCGGTGCGATCGCGGCGGGCAGTGGCGCGGCGAAGGGCTGGGCGGGCTGCACCACGACGGGCTGCGCGACCGCCGAGTACTGCGGAACGGATCCGCCCGCGGGCTGCGTGCCGACCGTGGTGTTACTCGATGTGCCCGAATAGTCCAGGCCGGAACGTCCGGTGGTGCCGGGCGTGTGGCCGAGCCAATCGGAGAACTGGTCGATATTGTCACCGACCCGGCCCGCGCCGACTTCGACCTTCAACGCGCCGTTGACCTCGACCTTGGACTGTGTGGCCAGATACATCCCGTTCGGGCCGACGCCGAAGCCCACCTCGAGTTCGGTGTGCACGCTGAAACTGGCTTCCGCGTCGAGGAATACGCCGAAGGCATCCGGATTGCCGACGCCGTGGTACATATCGCCATCGTGGAACGCATCGGCGCCCTGGAACGCATCGGTGCCGTGGAACGCGTCAGCACCGTGGAACAGCGCACCGCTGCCTCCGGTGGCGCCGGGGTGGAACATGTTGCCGCCGAAGAACGGAACGCTGGTGCCCGCGCCCGCATCACTGTCTTCGCTGTCGGCGTCGCTGCTCAGCGGCTCGCTGAGCGCGGTGTCGCTGACCGTCCCGGACACCGGAATGCGGGGCAGAGCAAAGGGATTGGAACCGGGCGCGAGGAAACCGTTCGGGCCGGGCAGGCTGAAACCGTGCCCGTCCTGGCCGAGGCCGTGTCCGGGCAACCCGAAACCGCCCTGCCCCAAGTCGAGTCCGGGCAGGCCACCGAAGCCGCCGGACGGGTGGCCGGTGCCGAGATCGAGGCCCGACTGCGGCGTCTCGCTGTGCAGATCGAATCCGGACTGTTCGCTCTCGAGCCCGAGTCCGGGCTGGTACCCGTTGCCGTACGCACCGTCCTGCCACCGTTGCGGCATGTGCTGCTGCGGCGCAGGCCCAATGTAGATACCGACGTTCGGCGCGCCCGGGATCGGGGCGCTGACGGCGACATCGCGCGGTGTCGGCGACGGCGAATGAATGGGCGCGGGCGGCACCGAGTTCGGGTCCGGATCCGGGAAGGTGACGACCGGGCTCGGTAGGTCCGCGTCCGGATCGCGGGTGTAGGCCGAAGTCCAGCTGTCGAGCCGTTGCCCGCCCGGGGTTGCGGGCGCGGTACCGCCGTTGGCGGCGATCAGGGCGCCGCCGGTGACGTACGCACCCGCCCTCGCTACCCGCGCGACGCCGGTGGCGACGCGATAGGCGGTATCGCCCGCACGGTCGCCAGCTTCGGTGTCGTCGCTGTCGAAGGGCAGGTCACTCGTCATGCAAGCTCCACTCTCAGGTTTCCAGCATCCTCACCACACCGGGCAGCCGAGTGAAGATCACCTAACGATATTCCGGAAAACCCAACTGGTCACATTCTGCAGGTCCGCAAAGAATACGACTGTGGTGAGCAACACAACCTTGCCATCGGGAAAACCAGAACGGAAGCCCTGTTTCTGCGGGCATCCCCGAACCGGGTGCGGACGTCATCCATGGACTGATCATGCCCACCAGCCGGGGAGTCGAAACCGTGTCGAGGAACCATAAGAGATCTCTAACGATTGCTCAAGAGGTGGTGAAGATCCGCTCCCTACCGTCGATCTCGCCGCACCACCCGGTCGGCGACTTCGATTCGAAGGAGATTCACCATGCCGGCACTCACCCGACGCCGCCGCACTCGCATCGCGGCCGTGCTCGCCGGGACCGCACTCACGGCGACCGCCGCCGCGGTGGTGGCGGGCGCTGCCTCGGCCCAGCCCCCGCTGCCCGCGCCGGGCGGCCACGCCAAGGTGTGCACGATGATCGTTCCGGGTGGTCCCGATGCGGTGATCACCCCGGGCGGACCCGGGCCACGCCTGGCCGTACCCGCCACGCCGCTGCCGCCCGCCGTGCCCGCACAGCCGGGCGCACCGCTCGCCGACTGCCCTGATATCGATCCTTCCGGACCGACCATCGTCGAGCCCGGTGGGCCGCAGGTGACCATCGAACGCGGTGGGCCGCGCGTTGTGATCATCCATCCAGCACCGACCGGCAGCAGCGGCAGCTGACCGGCGCACGGCTCTATGGTGGCCCCATGAGTCCAACATCGCGCGGCGATTCGATGGGGGGCCGGGTGGCGGGCGGGCAACGCATCTTGGTCGTGGACGACGAGGTTCGAGTTCTCGCGTCGCTGCGGCGCGGACTCGAACTCTCGGACTTCGTGGTGGTCACCGCCGGCGACGGCGCCGAGGCGCTATCGATGGTCCGCAATACCGAGCCGGACGCCATGGTGCTCGATGTGAATATGCCGAATCTCGATGGGGCGGGCGTGGTTACGGCGTTGCGCGCGATGGGTAACGACATCCCGATCTGTGTACTCAGCGCCCGCACCGCGGTCAGCGACCGCATCGCCGCCCTGGAGCGCGGCGCCGACGACTACCTGACCAAACCGTTCGACCTCGGTGAACTCGTCGCCCGGCTGCACGCCTTGCTGCGTCGTCGGCCGCCGGCCACCCAACGGCCCGATGAGCTGTGCCAGGTCGGCCAGGTGCGGATCGATCGCGCCGGATATCGGGTACACGCCGGCGGGCAGCTGGTGGAACTGACCAAACGCGAATTCGAGGTGCTGGCACTGCTGGCCGAGAACATCGGCATCGTGCTCAGCCGCGAGCAGATCCTTTCGGCGGTCTGGGGTTACGACTTCAGCACCGACACCAATGTGGTGGATGTCTTCGTCTCCTATCTGCGCCGCAAGTTGGAGACGCCGGGCGCGCCGCGGGTGATCCATACCGTGCGCGGCGTCGGCTTCGTACTGAGGGAGCAAGCGTGACAATGACTTTCGGGCGCGACCGAACCAAGGTGTCGTTATCGCTGCGGACCCGGGTGGCGCTGGTGTCGGGCGTGGTCGCCGCACTCGTCGCGGTCGTGCTCGGCGTCGCGTATTTCGCATTGCTCGCCACCGCGAGCTCGCGCCAGCTGGATCAGACCGTGTCGACGATGGCCGTGCGGGTCGCGCGGCCCGCGGATGTCGCACCGGCACAGCCGCTTCCGGGTCCGCACCTTTACATCACGTCGACCGGACCGGTTCCGGATCCCGCTGCGGCGCTACCACCACTTCCGGCGCTACCACCACTTCCGGCGCTACCACTGCCGGGACTGCCACTACCGGACATCCCGCCGCACGTGGTGCAGATCGCCGACAATGCGATTGCGCCGGTCGCGGGCGCGCCCGGCCTGGCCGTGGTGCTGCGTCCGGACCGCGACGCCGTGGACTCGGCAATCCACCGCAGTCAGCTGATCGGCCTGGCGGTCGCGGTCGGCGGTGTGCTGCTGGCCACCGCACTCGGCTGGTTCCTGGCCGGCTATGCCGCCCGCCCGTTGCGCAAACTGGCCACCGCCACCCATGGCATCGACACCTTGGAAAAACTGCCGCCACTGTCCGGCCGCGGCGTCCGCGAGGCCGAAGACCTCTCCGACGCCATCACGCGCATGTTGTCCCGGCTGGAGACAGCGCACGGCGAAACCTCCCGTGCGCTGGCCGGTGCTCGCGACTTCGCCGCGGTCTGCGCCCACGAACTACGCACCCCGCTCACCGCGATGCGCACCGATCTAGAAGTGCTGGCCACCAAGGATTTACCCGCCGAGCAGCAGCGCGTCGTACTCGACGATGTCCTGCTCGCCGAACGCCAGATCGAGAACACCCTGACCGACCTGGAACAACTGGCCGTCGGCGAACTCACCGAATCCGACACCTTCGAACCCTTCGAACTCTGCGAAACACTGGACCGCGCAGTACAAGACGCCCGCCGCAGACATCCCGAGGTTCACATCGATCTCACCGAATGCACTCCGGCCACGGTGACCGGTCTACCCGGCGGCCTGAAACTCATCGTCACGAACGCCGTCGCCAACGCGGTCCAACACGGTCACGCGAGCACCGTCACCGTCGCGGCCCGGCACTACGTCCCATCCTCGGGCGATCCGAGCACCGCAGCCGCCCACACCGACCCGAGCACCGCCGACCAAAAGACGTTCGCCCGCAATACTCCCGACCCGACCACCAGTATCGAGATCCTCATCGACGACAACGGCACCGGCATCCCCGCTCCCCTGCGCCCCCAAGCCTTCGACCGCTTCGTCAAAGGCCCCGGCTCCCCCGGCTCCGGCCTAGGCCTCGCCCTCGTCCGCCAACAAGCCGAACTCCACTCCGGCACAGCCGAACTCATTCCACGACCAGACGGCGGTACCCGCCTGCGAGTGTGCATCGCCACGCGAACAGGCTGAACTCAACCGATCCATTGCCGCAGCGGTGCGGTGTCGAGCGTGGCACCCACCTTCCCTATGAGGCATCGTCTCTAGTTTGCCGATCGACGCCGGATGGCGGGCAACCCTACTTCTGGCCCTTCGGCTTGTCCGAGGCGGCATCGGAGGACAGCGCGGCGACGAAGGCTTCCTGGGGGACCTCTACGCGGCCAATGGTCTTCATGCGCTTCTTGCCCTCCTTCTGCTTCTCGAGCAGTTTGCGCTTGCGGCTGATGTCGCCGCCGTAGCACTTGGCGAGCACGTCCTTGCGGATGGCGCGGATGTTCTCGCGGGCAATGATTTTCGAGCCGATGGCGGCCTGGATGGGCACCTCGAACTGCTGGCGCGGGATCAGCTCGCGCAGCTTGGTGGTCATCTTGTTGCCGTATGCCTGGGCGGCGTCGCGATGCACGATCGCGCTGAACGCGTCCACGGCCTCACCCTGCAGCAGGATGTCGACCTTGACCAGGTGCGATTCCTGCACGCCCGACTCCTCGTAATCGAGGCTGGCGTAGCCGCGGGTGCGCGACTTCAGCGAGTCGAAGAAATCGAAGATGATCTCGGCCATCGGCATGGTGTAGCGCAGTTCGACGCGGGTCTCGGACAGGTAGTCCATGCCGCCGAGTTCGCCGCGCCGACCCTGGCACAGCTCCATGATCGAGCCGATGAATTCGCTCGGCGAGATGACAGTGCACTTCACCACCGGCTCGAATACGTGGCGCACCTTGCCCTCGGGCCAATACGAGGGGTTGGTGACGACATGCTCGCTGCCGTCCTCCATCTCTACGGTGTAGACCACATTGGGCGCGGTGGAGATCAGGTCCAGGTCGAATTCACGCTGCAGCCGCTCGCGGGTGATCTCCATATGCAGCAGACCGAGGAAGCCGCAACGGAAACCGAAGCCGAGCGCCACGGACGTCTCCGGTTCGTAGGTCAGTGCGGCGTCGTTGAGCTGCAGCTTGTCCAGCGCGTCGCGCAGATCCGGATAGTCCGAGCCGTCGACCGGGTACAGGCCGGAGTACACCATCGGACGCGGCTCGCGGTAGCCGGTGAGCGGTTCGGTCGCGCCGCCGCGCGCGAAGGTCACGGTATCGCCGACCTTCGACTGGCGCACATCCTTGACGCCGGTGATCAGGTACCCGACCTCGCCGACACCGAGGCCCTGGGTGGGCTTGGGTTCCGGGGAGACGATGCCGACCTCGAGCAGTTCGTGCGTCGCGCCGGTGGACATCATCTTGATCTTCTCGCGCGGAACGATCTTGCCGTCCACCACCCGGACGTAGGTGACCACGCCGCGATAGGTGTCGTAGACCGAGTCGAAGATCATGGCGCGGGCGGGCGCGTCCGGATCGCCGACCGGCGCGGGCACCGTTTCGATGACCTTGTTCAGCAGTTCCGGCACACCGACGCCGGTCTTCCCGGAGACCCGCAGCACATCATCGGGTTCGCAGCCGATGATGTGCGCGATCTCGCTCGCGTAGCGATCCGGATCCGCGGCAGGCAGATCGATCTTGTTGAGCACCGGGATGATCGTCAGATCCTTGTCCAGCGCCAGATACAGATTCGCCAGCGTCTGCGCCTCGATACCCTGCGCCGCGTCGACCAGCAGCACCGCACCCTCACACGCCTCGAGCGCGCGCGACACCTCGTAGGTGAAGTCGACGTGACCGGGCGTATCGATGAGGTGCAGCACGTAGTCGGTGCCGTCGACCTGCCAGGGCAGCCGCACGTTCTGGGCCTTGATGGTGATGCCGCGCTCGCGCTCGATATCCATCCGGTCCAGGTACTGGGCGCGCATCGCCCGCTCCTCGACCACTCCGGTCAGTTGCAGCATGCGGTCGGCCAGCGTCGACTTACCGTGGTCGATGTGCGCGATGATGCAGAAGTTCCGGATCCGGGCAGGATCGGTGAACGTCGTGTCGGCGAAGCTGGCGGGCACTCCACTCCTCATGGGTATCGGTAAACTGCGGTCTATCGTCCCATGCGCCAGGTAAAGCCACTGTCAGCGGTTCACCGTTGGGCGGTCCGCAGCCGCTTTCACCCGCGATATCCGGTGCCGGGGATGCGGCGCTGGTAGTCGGGGCAGCGGTAGGTCTCGAGCACCTGTTCGGTCACCGGGACCTCGAAATAGTCGTCCTTCGAGCGGACAGCGAGGTAGGCGTCCTTGGCGTCGCGATGGCACCACATGCCGGTGAGGCCGTGACCGTGGGGCGAGTAGTCGGAGAATAGGCACGTCACGCAGGAGACCAGACGAACACCTTCGGGCAGTCGCTGCTCGAGCACATGCATAGCGTCTTCGAAATAGCCGTGGCCCGCGGTGTGGTAGGTGACGCCGTCCACCTCTACGGCGAGTTGGAGTGACTCGCCCGATCCGCCCAGGGGCAGATTCAGCTCGAAATTCAACGCGCCGAGCCGCCATTCGCCGCTGACCTCCACCGTGCACGGCAGCGCACCCGTGAATACACAGCGGTCGATGGTGTCCCACGCGTCGATATACAGGCCGGCCCGCACCGCCGCGGCGTTCTCGTGCGGCTCGAGTGCGTCGAAGTCCGGACCCGCCACCGGCACGCCGCGAATCACCGTACGGACGTCGAAGCGGTCCGGGCCCCAATGCCGCGACGGCCCGATCCGCCACACGATCTGCTCGCGACCGTGTTCGTCCGCATACGTCCCCGGGAACACTTGCGGCTGCATCGCGCACACCTCCGACGCCGAATTCCCGAACTCTAACGGAGAATTCGCCTACCCCAGGCGCGGTTCGCCGGGACCGCTTCGCCGAACCGGTCCCGGTGATCGAGCAATTTCCACCCGCGACCAGGGCCACCACCGTACTTTCGCTGAGGTGGAGAAACTGGTCTTCGTCCTGCGGCACGCCGACAGCGCTGCCACCGAGGCATGGTGTGCGGCGCTGCGCACCACCGTGGCCGCGCGTCTCGTCGAACTCGCAGTGGCGGGTGTCACGGTCTATGTTCGCGATAGCGCGGTCCAGGACGCGCTGATGCGCATGACGACGATGGATCCGCCGATCGCCGCGGTGGTCACGGTCTGGGTCGAACAGAGCTACGGCCCCGAGGCCACCGCGGCGGCGGAGGTGCTCGGCGAGGTCGCCGCCGCTGTGCACGGCTACCTGGTGACCGAGTCGGTGCCGCTGCGGCTCGACGATTCGATCCCGGCGCGAACCGAGGGCTTCGGCAACCTGGCGTTCCTGCGCAGGCCCGCCGAGCTCACGCACGGGGAATGGCTGCGCCGCTGGCAGGGGCAGCACACCACCGTGGCCATCGAGACGCAGGCGACCTTCGGCTACACGCAGAACGTGGTGGTCCGGGCGATCACACAGGACGCGCCGGGCATCGATGCCATTGTCGAGGAACAGTTTCCGGCCGCGGCGCTCACCGACCCGCTCACCTGGTACGGCGCGCGCGACGCGGCCGAATTCCAGGATCGGGTCGGGCGGATGCTGGCCTCGGTCGCCCGGATCGGCGCTGATCGCGACCTCGATACGGTCTCGGTGAGCAGATATCCGGTGCGGCACCCGTTCGCCGCACCGAATTCCGCAGGAGCACAGCCGAAGTCCGACACCGAGACTCGGTAGCGGCGCGGGCAGGGCTGAACAGGCGAGACCGTGCCGTTACCATCCAAGGATGGCCGGAACTTGGAACGCGATCGGCAAGCAACTCGGCATCATTGCCAAAGAGCAGGGTCCCAAGATCGTCAAGCAGCAGGGGCCCAAGCTGGTGGGCAAACTGCAACGCTCCTCGATCGTCGAGCGAGCGGTCGGTTCGTTGGCGGCGCGTAAGGCGCCCGCCGTGCCGATTCGTCCGGTCGCGTCGCCCCCGGTGCCGACCGCCGAGCGGGCCCGGCAGATCGTCTACTCCCCGCAGCTGGACGGTCGCGCCGATCCCGGTGAGATCGTGTGGACCTGGGTGCCGTACGAGGAGGATCCGAACAATGGCAAGGATCGCCCGGTGCTGGTGGTCGGACGGGACCGCAGGACGCTGCTCGGCCTGATGCTGTCGTCGAATCCGGAGCGGGCGCGCGATCGCGACTGGGTCGGAATCGGCAGCGGCAGTTGGGATCACGAGGGTCGGCCGAGCTGGGTCCGGCTCGATCGGGTACTCGATGTTCCCGAGGACGGCATCCGCCGTGAGGGCGCGATCCTGGCGCGCAAGACCTTCGACCTGGTCGCGCACCGCCTATGCGCCGAATACGCCTGGCACTGAGCTCAGGAAACCATCTCCCTGGACCGACCGAACAGCAGACCGTAGACCAGCGCGCCGAGCACACCACCGATGAGCGGGAACACTACGAACGCCCAGACCTGGGGTCCCGCACCATCCTGGTAGAAGGCGACGGCGAGGCTGCGGGCCGGGTTGACCGAGGTGTTGTCCACCGGAATCGAGATCAGGTGGATGACCGTCAAGGTGACACCGATCGACAGCCCGGCCAGCGGAATATCGGAGATCTGGTCGGTGGAGGCCAGCACCACGAAGACCAGCAGCGCGGTCAGCATGACCTCGACGATGATGGTCGCCGACAGGCCGTATCCGTTCTCGATCACCACCTGACCGAGCGGGCCGCGCACCGCGGACGGGCTGTGCTTACCCCAGCCGTTCGCGCCGAGTCCGTTCACCGCGCGATCGTAGGAGGGCAGATTCTTCGCGATCGCGAAGAGTACGAGCCCGGCCAGGAAACCACCGATCAGCTGCGCGATCACATAGCCGACGGCGGAAACCACCGAGAGCCGACCGAGTAGCAACTGACCGACGGTCACCGCCGGATTGACGTGACAGCCGGAGATCGGCCCGATCGCATAGACCAGGAACAGCAGCGAAAGGCCGAAGGCGAGCGCGACGCCGAGCCCGCCGACGCGCTCACCGGCCAGCACCGCGGTACCGACACCACTGATCACCAAGACGAACGTGCCGAGCGCCTCGGCCGCCCACTTCTTGGCTTCCGGCGTCGGCTCCAGTTCGGTGACTTCCTCGACGACTTCCTGAGCAGTGGGAGACATTCGCGCCACCTTCCGAGAGAGGATCATTCCCGCGTGCACGGGAAGACACTGGTTCTGCTGCTGGTACGGCCGATGTGAAAGAGGACGTTACGCGAGACCGGTGAGCTCTACAACGACCATGAGATATGCGCGCCATATCCCTGCAAAAGGTTCCGGGGAGGCGTTCGAGCGCTAGGCGAGACGGGTGATCTCCACGACGACCTCGAGGTCGGTCGAGCCGCCACCGGAGAAGATGCCCTTCAGTGGCGGTACATCGGCATAGTCGCGGCCGACACCGACGGAGATGTGCTGTTCGTTGATGGCGATGTTGTTGGTCGGGTCGTAGCCCCACCATTGGCCGGTCCATGCCTCGATCCAGGCGTGTGACTGTCCGGCGACCGTCGTATTGATCTCCGCGGCCGGGTTGGGGTGCAGATATCCGGAGACGTAGCGGCTCGGAATCCCCATGCTGCGCAACAGCACCAGGGTCAGATGCGCGTAATCCTGGCAGACGCCTTTGCGTTCGGCGAAGGCCTGCACCGCAGAGGTGTGCACCGAGGTGGTGCCCACCAGATATTCCATTTCGCCGTGCACCCATTCGGCCGCGCGCACAACGGCTTTCGCGGGAGGCACCCCGCGCGCGAGCTGCTTGGCGACCGCGCCCAGCTTCTTGTCCTGCGGTACATAGGCGGTGGGCGAGAGCATTTCGTCGAAACGGTCACTGATGTGCTCGGAGCGCAACTCCTCCCAGGACAGCTCCTCGGCCGGACCGGCGAACGGTTCGGTCTCCACCACCGAGGAACCGGTGACCTCCAATTCGGTGTGCGGCGCATGCAGATCGAAGGAGGTGACCGCGGTCCCCCAGTAGTCGGTGTAGCGATACGACCGCGTGGAAGGCACCGTCTCGACCCGGTTCAGGATGACGTTCTGCCTGCTGTCCGCACGCGGTGTGAGCCGAGCCTCGTTGAACGACCGGGTAACCGGAGCGTCGTACACATATCCGGTGGTATGCACCACCCTGATCCGCCAACTCACAACTGCACCTCGCCGGCGCTCGGTTCCGTCGTTCCTTGGAACGCTGTGCTCATGGTTCGCTCGCTCACAGCTCTCCCTCCACCTGCGCGTGGTTGTCGTGACTGCTGCGCAGGTCGGTCCAGGCCACCCAGGGTGCGGCGTGGAAGTACTGCAGCGCGATCGCCTCGCTGACCTCGCGGCAGGTCTTCTGCAGCGATAGCAGGCGGTTCTGCAGATCCTCCAAGAGCGCACCGGGCGGCAGGAATTCGAGTTCGCTGCGGGCCCGGCCAAGTAGGCGCTGCGCCTCGTGTCGCGCGCCGACCCGGCTGCTCGGGCGCTGATCGAGTTCAGCGAGACAGGCCTCCGCGACCCGCACCGAATGGAAGACCGAACGCGGGAAAAGCCGGTCCAGCAGAATGAATTCGGCCACCAGATTGGCATCGAGCGCGCCGCGATGGGTGCGCAGGTAGGTATCGTGCGCGCCGGCCGAGCGCAGCACGGTCACCCAGGCCGGTGACGAAGTGCGGTCGCCCGCACGCGAAAGTAGTAGGCGCACGGTCATATCCACCCGTTCGATGGAGCGACCGAGCAGCAGAAAGCGGTAGCCGTCGTCTCGACTGAGGGTGGAATCGGAGAGTCCGGCGAACATCGCCGCCCGATCCTTGATGTAGTGGAAGAATTCGTGCGGGCCCAGGCTGCGGGCCGCACGCTCGGCGACGGCGAGCCCGATATAGGTGGCGTTCAGGCACTCCCACATCTCGCTGGAGGTGACTTCGCGTGCGCCCCTGGCGTTTTCGCGGGCATTGGCGATCGAATCGACGATCGAATTGCCGTGGTCGTGGCTGAACGCGACCAGATCGGTCACCGACCAGACCTCGAGTTCGGCGGCGGGCGGCTCGATGCCCAATACCCGCAACAGGACTCGCGAGGTGCGGTCCGGGTCGACTGTCGCGTCCTCGAGCAGTTGGTGCACCGCGACATCCAGAATGCGGGCGGTATCGTCGGCGCGCTCGACGTATCGTCCGATCCAGTACAGGGATTCAGCGTTGCGGGCCAACATCAGGGCATCACCGAGCCCTGTTGCTGACTCTGCCGCCCTGTCCCCCGCTGCTGTTGCTGCCCGGCTCCCTGCTGCTGTTGACTCTGCCGCAGCTCGCCGAGCCGCTGTTCCTGCTGTTGTTGCTGCTGTTGCTGATTCGCTTGTGTCGCGGTCAGTTCCCGGCCCAGCTCGCGCTGATCGGACTGCGGCGGTTCGCTCACCAACTCCTCGCCCGCGAGCTCACGGTCGGCGGGCGAGGCGCGCCCGGCCAGCACCCAGGTGTCCTTACTGCCGCCGCCCTGGCTGGAGTTGACCACCAGCGAGCCCTCCGGCAACGCCACCCGCGTCAATCCGCCCGGCAGCACCCAGATGTCGTCGCCGTCGTTGACCGCGAACGGCCGCAGGTCGACATGGCGCGGAACCAGCTCGTTTCCGATCTTGGTCGGCACGGTGGACAGCTGCACCACCGGCTGCGCGATCCACCCTCGCGGATCCGCCTTGATCTTGCGCCGGGTGACCTCCAGCTCCCGCGGCGTGGCGGCCGGACCGATGACGATGCCGTAGCCGCCGGAGCCCTCGACCGGTTTGATCACCAGTTCATCGATCCGGTCCAGCACCTGCGCGCGCTCGTCATCGAGCCAGCAGCGATAGGTATCGACATTGGGCAGCACCGGCTTCTCGCCGAGGTAGTACTCGATGATCGTGGGCACATAGGCGTAGGTCAGCTTGTCGTCGCCGACGCCGTTGCCGATCGCGCTGGAGATGACCACATTGCCCGCCCGCGCGGCGTTCACCAGTCCGGCGACGCCGAGTACGGAATCGGGCCGGAAGTGCATCGGGTCGAGGAAGGTGTCATCGATGCGCCGGTAGATCACATCGACCTGACGCTCCCCCGCCGTGGTGCGCATGTAGACGACGTTGTCGCGGCAGAACAGGTCGCGACCCTCGACCAGTTCCACCCCCATCTGCCTGGCCAGCAGCGAATGTTCGAAGTACGCCGAGTTGTAGACGCCGGGTGTGAGCACCACGACCGTCGGATCGGCCTCGTTCGGCGCGGCCGAGGCGCGCAGCGCGGCCAGCAGGTGGGTCGGATAGTCGCCGACCGCACGCACCCGATGCGAGGAGAACAGATCCGGAAAGACCCGCGCCATGGTGCGCCGGTTCTCCATGACATAGGACACCCCGGACGGCGAGCGCAGATTGTCCTCGAGCACCCGGAAGTCGCCGCGCTCGTCACGGATCAGATCGATGCCCGCCACGTGGATGCGCACCCCGTTCGGCGGCACCAGCCCGGCGGCCTCCCGATGGAAGTGCTGGCATGAGGTCACCAGCCGTTTCGGGATCACCTCGTCGCGCAGGATGTTCTGCTCGCCGTAGACGTCGGCGAGGAACAGCTCCAGCGCGGTCACGCGCTGCTTGATCCCGCGTTCCAACTTTGCCCATTCGGCGGCCGCGATCACCCGGGGCACCAGATCGAGCGGGAAGGGACGCTCCTGACCGGACAGCGAGAAGGTGATGCCCTGATCGATGAAGGCTCGATCCAGCGCGTCCGAGCGGCCCGCGAGATCGGCGACGTCGATCGGGGCCAGCGCCGAGAAGATGCCCTTGTACGGCTGGCGCACCCGGCCCTGTCCGTCGAACATCTCGTCAAAGGCATCCGCGTACCGACCGGGTCGATAGCCCTGGAACAGACCGGTCATGGTTGCCCTGCCGTTGCCGTTCGCATGCCCGTTCGACCGGACACGGGGCGGCACAGGAGATCGAGCCGAACGTGGCGGCGAAGCGGGAGTCATGCAAAAATCGTGCTACACGCAGCATTGATGCCGTGTGAGACACAGGTAAATTTCTTGCATCACTCCTGTTTTCCGCTCAATTACTACGGTCGGTAACGTTGCCGATCGACCCGTTCGCGCGGCCTCGGTTTCGTGTGCTCCGGCGGTGAAAATGCGGGTCCGAGGCGGTGTCGATGACGTCGGCGGCAAGACGCGATTTCGTGTGCCACGCGGCGGCTGGTACCCTCGATCTTCGGCGTCGCGTTACCTGATCACTCCGGTTGCAGCGCGCGCTCGCAAACTTTTCCAGCACAGTCCACCAGCGACAGGAACACGAGGAAACAGGCGTGGCCAACATCAAGTCCCAGATGAAGCGGATCCGTACCAACGAGGAGGCGCGCAAGCGCAACCAGTCGGTCAAGTCCGCGCTGCGCACCGCGATCCGCAGCTTCCGGGAGGCCGCTGCGGCCGGTGACAAGGAAACCGCCAACGAGCGCCTGGTCTTCGCCAGCCGCAAGCTGGACAAGGCCGCCTCCAAGGGCGTCATCCACGCCAACCAGGCCGCCAACAAGAAGTCGGCCCTCGCGCTCGTGCTGAACAAGCTCTGATCGCGCCGGTACCCCTGCGGTACCACCCTTGACGTTTGACGCAGCCGCCGTGGCCTCGATGACCGCGGCGGCTTTTGTCGTCCCCGATCGATTATTGAAAGAATCACTCTCTGTATCGGCCGCAGTGAAATCCCAGGCTGGATCAGCGTCACGAACAGCATTTAAGCAACAGTTCAGCAATCTGTTGGCTCTGCGTCGATATCGCCCTCTGGGCGCTGAGTAGAACAACCCCGATGGGTGCCATGTCGTCAAGCCCACCCTGGCAAATAGGTAGAGTAGCGTCGGCTGCCGAATAACCCCCGACTATCGCCGCATCCCACTCCTCGAGCCGGATTCGCATCAGGCAGCGACATGTCGGAGGTTCCCGCTACGATTCGGCGCATGGTTACCGTGTACGCCAATCAGACGCCGGTTCGCTCCGAGGATCTGCCGGATATCGTCCGCGCCGCCGAGGTCCTAGGAATCGGACTGAAAATCGAGAACGTCATGGTTCCCGATGAGGACGGCGGCTACTCGCTGGAGTGGATCGTCACCCGGGACGACGAAATTCCCCTGTACGAGGAGTGGGAAGGCCGCTACGACGAGTCCGAAGAGGACGTCGAGCTAATCCTCACCTCGGTCGAATAACCTCCCTCCCGACGTATCCGCACCCGCACCGAGCGGGTGCGGATCTCCGCCGGGCCGCTCAGGGCTCCAGGTCCGCGCACAGCCGATCCAGCGCGGTCTGGGAGTCCGCATCGGCCGCGCGATAGATGATGATGCGCTGGTCGGGGTCTTGTAGCGGCATGAGCACTTCGTAGTTGACGACCAGCGGGCCGACCTCCGGGTGCCGCAGCGGCTTCCTGCCGCGCCCATGCACCTTGACGTCGTGCCTGGCCCAGCCCTGCGCGAACTCCTCGCTGCGAGCGGTGAACTCGGCGACCAGATCGGCCAGTTCCTGATCGTCGGGGTGGGCGGCCCACGCGGCGCGCAAGTCGGCGATACCCTCGCGAATAATGCGTTCGCGTTCACCGTAGAAGTCACGCATTGCGGGATCCATCAGGCACAGCCACATGGAGTTGCGCTGCCGGGGCGGCAGGGTGCCGAAATCGACGATCAACCTGGCCATCTCCCGATTCCACGCCAGGATGTCGTAGCGGTGGTTGACCAGCATCGCGGGCAGCGGCGACAGATCCCGCACCAGCATGGCCAGCGCGGGTGCGGGGACCGTACTCGGCTTCCCGGCGTTCGGCTGGCGCTGCTGGGCCAGGTCGAACAGATACGCGCGCTCGTCGGTGTCCAGGCGCAGGGCGCGCGAGATCGCCTCCAGTACATCCGCGGACGGGCGCAGGCCGCGGCCCTGCTCCAGCCGGACGATGTAGTCGGTACTCACACCGGCGAGTTCGGCGACCTCTTCGCGGCGCAGGCCCGGGGTGCGCCGAGCCTGCCTGCGCGCGGGCAAACCAAGATCGCCGGGAGTCAGTCGTTCGCGCCGAGCGCGCAGGAAAGCCGCAAGTTCCTGTGTCGCGTTCACCGTGCCAGTCATCGCTTCAGATCCTACGGGTGAATAGGACTGGCTTTCCCAGGAAGAACCTTCCCTTACCGAAGTGGTCGCACCGCTCCAGACTCGGTGGCATCGGAAACGAAGCACGACGACAGGAGCACGACATGTCCGGAGCCCGCACCCTCGATACCTACCGGCAGCTCGGCCGCTCGGGTCTTCGGGTGTCTCCGCTGTCCCTGGGGACCATGACGTTCGGCGCCGATTGGGGTTGGGGCGCCGATAAGGACGAGGCCCGCAAGATCTTCGACACCTACGTCGAGCGCGGCGGCAACTTCATCGACACCGCCAGCCAGTACACCAATGGCACCTCCGAGCAGCTGCTCGGTGAGTTCAGCGCCGACAATCGCGAAAGTCTGGTGCTGGCAACGAAATACACGATGCTGCGGCGACCGGACGACCCGAACTCCGGCGGTAACAGCCGCAAGAGCATGACCGGTTCGGTGGAGGCCAGCCTGCGTCGGCTGAACACCGACTACATCGACCTGCTGTACCTGCACGCCTGGGACTTCCTGACCCCGGTCGAGGAAATCCTGCGCGGTATGGACGATCTGGTGCGCGCGGGCAAGGTGCTCTACGTCGGCATCTCCGACGCACCGGCCTGGCAGATCTCGCGCATGCAGACCATCGCCGACCTGCGCGGCTGGTCGCCGCTGATCGCGCTGCAGATCGAATACAGCCTGATCGAGCGGACCGTCGAGCGCGACCTCATTCCGATGGCGCAGGAAATGGGCCTCGGGGTGGTGCCGTGGTCGCCGCTGGCCAGCGGTGTGCTCACCGGCAAATACCGCCGCGCCGATCTCGATCACGACGCGGCGGGCGCACCGGAGGGCACCCGTAAGAACGTGGCGGCGGCCAACGGTTCACTCACCGAACGCGGGCTCGCCATCGCCGATGTGGTGAAAGATGTTGCGGCACAACTGGGTAAGACACCCTCGCAGGTGGCGCTTGCCTGGACGCTGCGCAATCCGGGCGTGACCGCGCCGATCATCGGTGCGCGCACGGCCGCGCAGTTGGAGGACAACCTCGGGGCGCTCGAGGTGGAGTTCGATGCGGCGCAGGTGGCCCGGTTGGAACAGGCCAGCGCGGTGGAGTTGGGCTTCCCGCACGACATGCTGGCTCGGCCGATGACTCGCGGGGTGGTCTTCGGCGAGCTGAAGATCGAAGGGCGCGACTGAGTTCCGATGGGTCGCTGGTGCGGTGGGACTGATCGCCGCACCGTAGTTCAGTCGAAATCCGTTGGTGCCGTCGTCAGTTCACGCAGGGGACGCTATCGCCGGAGATGGTGCTCTCGACGGGTTGCCCGAGTCCGTGGTCGCCGGGCCGGTCAGATTGCGCACCGCCTGAACGATGGACGCGCGACCCGCCGCACGACCCGCGTGCTGCAGGATCTTGGGATTCCATCTCCAGCAGCGCGATGATCGGGGTGGTTCAGCCAGCCGTGTGCAGGTCCAGGATCTGCATCAGCGCATGTTCCAGCGCGTAGTTGGCGTCGGCGGCACCGCCCTTGACGTCGGCGTTCAGGGTGGCGACGACCTGGAGGGCGGTGCCGATACTGGCCTGGTTCCAGCCGCGGGCCTGGGCTTGGGCCTTCTTCACCTTCCACGGCGGCATGCCCAACTGCTGGGCCAGCTTGAACGGGTCGCCGCGGCCCGCGGAACCGACACGGGCGATGGTGTGTACGGAGTCGGCGAGCGCGTCGGCGAGCAGTACGTGCGGCACGCCGCGGTCATTGGCCCAGCGCAAGGCTTCCATGGCACCGGGCCGATCCCCCGCCACCGCGAGTTCGGCGACATCGAAGCCGGAGATCTCGGCCTTGCCGGAGTAGTAGCGGCGCACCGCGGCGATATCGATCTTGCCGCCGGTATCGGAGGCCAACTGCGAACAGGCGGCGGCCAACTCCCGCAGGTCCGAGCCGACGGCCTCCAGCATCACCTGCACGACATCGCTCGAAACGCGTACTCCGGCGGTCCGGAATTCGCCGCGCACGAACTCCACCCGTTCGGTTGCCTTGGTTAGCTTGGCGCAATCGTGTACCTGCGCCCCCATCTTCTGCAGCGCGGGCGCCAGCGCCTTGGCCCGGCCACCCCCGGAGTGCAGCACCACCAGCACGACGCCCTCGGGCGGATCCGTGGCGGCATCGGTGATCACCGCGACGGCGTCCTTGCCCGCCTCCGCCGCCGACTCGAGCACGATCACCCGATCCTCGGCGAACAGCGAGGGACTCAACAGCTCCGCTAGTTCCGCGGTATTGGCATCCCCCGCCCGCAGCCGATCAACGGGCACCGCATCGGGATCCGGCGCATTCCCCCGCACCTGCGCCGTAATCCCCGCGATCGCCCGCTCGACCAACAGCTCTTCATCACCTAGCACCAGGTGCACTGCCGCAGTCCGTTCGCTCACGACTGGGCCTCGCTGATGCTCGGCTCCGTCGTGCTCGATGGCGTTGTGTCTTTGGTTCGCTCGCTGCGCTCGCTCACGCGAGGCATCTTACGGTCCGCTTCCGACAGACCCATTGGGCCTCACAAACCTCCCCGCTCTGCGACCCATTCGTTCCGCTGCCGCTCCCGCATCGAAGACTAGGTTGACCAGCCGGCGCCATGTCCTGCTCAGTTGCCGAACCCAGCTCCTCCGCCGCCTGGTCCAGGTTGCCTCGGGATGCTCGTTCCCCTGCCACTCTTACATCAAGGCTGGGGTGACCAGCCCGAACAACATCGGCTGCTCGGTTGCAAAGCCCAACTGCTCCGCCTACTGGTCCAGGTAGCCTGCGGGTGCTCGGACAGTCGTCACATTTCTGTTTGCCATGCTCACGCCCCGACTGACAGCAAACTCCTCTAGTTCTTTCGGACTAACGGGATACAGATCCGACCGGCTGGGCGGTCACGGTTCGTAACTGCCGACCCTCGCCCAGGACCAGTACATCGCCCTGTCGGTCGGTGCGCGCTACGACGACCCCCAGAGCGGCCAGATCCGCGAGTACCCCCGGATTCGGGTGACCGAAGGTGTTGTCGGCGCCGACACTCACCAGCGCGAGACGAGGCCGGACAGCGGCGAGGAATTCCCTTGTAGTGGTTCGCGACCCGTGGTGCGGGACTTTCAGAATGTCCGCCTGGACGGAGGCTCCGGAATGCAGCAGCCGCTGTTGCGCCGGAGCTTCGATATCGCCGGTGAACAGGATGCGGCCCGCGGGTGTGGTGGCGGCGATGACGATCGAGCGGTCGTTGGCATCGTCAGCGCTGGGGGTGCTGGTCGGGCGGCGTTCGAGTGGCGCGGGCGCGAGTACGTCCAATTCGACAGTGCCGAAACGCAATACCTGTCCGGCGGAAAGCTCGAGCACTGGGATATGTGCGTGTGCCGCGAGACTTGCGACTTGTTCCGGCCCGCTGACTTGTGCGCGCGGATCTCCCACCGGCCCTGGCGATTTCGGATTCGGCACCGGTGTGGGAGCTCGGCTGGTTCCGGTCGACTCGCCTGAATCCAACTCGGATCTGGATGTATTCGCGGTCTCCCGCTCTCCGATATGACTCGCGAGTGCCGATGCGGGGAGTTCGCCGGGGCCAACCGCCAGGGCGTCGACAGAGCGGCCTTGTAGGGCGCCGGCGAGACCGGCGATGTGGTCGGCATGCGGGTGGGTGAGGACGAGGAGCGCTATTCGGTTGATACGCAGGCGATCCAGGCAGGTGCGGATGGTTCGCGGGTCGGGGCCGACATCGATGACCACCGCTGCGTGGTCACCGACGGATATGGCCAGTCCGTCGCCCTGGCCGACATCGCAGGCGGCCAATACCCAGCCTGCGGGAGGCCAACCCGGATGCCAGACACGGACCGGAATCAGCACCACCGCGACGCCGAGCAGTACGGCAGCGGCAAGGCGGCGCAGCAGCGCGAATCGCAGGGCCAGTACCACGAGAACTACTGCGGCACAGGCGATCAGCCCGCCGATGGTGCCGTCGGGCACCGATATCTCCGCGCCCGGTATGTTCGCCGCGTGCTCGGCGACGAACAGCAGCCACCACAGTGGCGGTTCGGCGCAGCGCAGTACCAGTTCGGCCAGTGGCGGCCAGGCCGCCGCGAGCGCGGTGCCGATCGCGCCGAGCACCGTGACCGGTGCGATCACCGGTTCGACCAGGATATTCGCGAAGATCGCGACCAGGCTGAGGTGTCCGGTCAACGCGACCACGAGTGGTGTCGTCACGACGAATGCGGCGGCTGATACCGCGACGATCTCGGCCGGCACCCGCCACCAGCCACGGGCACGCAACCAGTCCGCCCAGCTCGGAGCCAAGAGGATCAGCCCGGCGGTCGCCAGTACCGACAGCCCGAAACCAGCCCGCACCGCCAGTTCCGGCGATACCGCGAGCAGTCCGATGACCGCCGCGCAGAGTGCGGGCAGCGCTTGTTTGCGACGTCCGGTCAGCAATGCGAGCAACGTGATCGCGCCCATCGCGCCCGCCCGCAGCACACTCGGGTCCGGCCGCGCGAGGACAATGAACATCACCAGCGCCGCCGCCGCGATCACGGCCCCGATGCGCGGGCCGAGGGTGAGCAGCCGCACCGCGCCGAGCACAACCGCCAACAGAATCGTGAAGTTGGCCCCGCTGACTACACAAAGATGTTCCAGCCCAGCGATTTCGAACTCCTCGCGCACCTCGTCGGGCAACGCGGAGGTATCCCCGACGACCAGCGCGGGCAACAGCCCCGCCTGCCGTTCGGGCAGTACCCGCGCGGCCGCGGTGGCAAGGTCGGCGCGCACCACCGCGGCCACCCGCTGCCACCAGGGCAACGCGCCGACCGCGACCGGTGGCCCTTGCGCGCGCAACGTGGCGGCGGTGAGATCGCGATGCCACGGCTGCTCCGACTTAGCGCGAAACTCCACCGCACGACCGGGCAGCAGCTCACCCCAGTCCGCACCGGACGCCAGAACGACCACCGCACCGCCCGCCCGCACGGTCGACGCGCCTTGCCGGTACTCCCGCAGCCGAGCCCGCACCGTCCACTGCCGCTCACCACCGAATGCACTGGACCGCACCGGTTTCGGATCATCGGTCGGCACAACCACCACCCGCACCGAAACCCCGGCCGCGGTATTGCGCAACGGATGTGTCACCACCCGGTGCTCACGCCACGCCCCGGCCGCCGCGAACCCGGCACCGAGCAGCATCGCCGCAAGAGCCGCCACCGCGACCACCCGCCACCGTTCACTCGGATGCGCCAACGCACGCAAGAGCACCACCCACAACCCGATCGCCAACATGACGAGCGCCGCCGCCAGCACCAACCCCGCCATCCACCCCGCCGTCAACGCGACAATCGTTGCCCCCCAACAACACAACGCCGCAGGCAACAACCGAGCATCCAGCACCTCCTCCCCCGAGATCGAATCGGAACCCGCGCCTGCCCCAGAATCGACCTCCCCAGCAATCCGACGACCGGCCTTCCCCACAGCCCGACGGCCCCCGCACGCCGACCGTCGACCGTCATGGTCCCCAACAACTCGGCGACCACCACCCCGCGCACCCCGACCGTCATAGTCCTCAACGGGACGCCGACCACTGCTCCCCACATCGCGGCCGACAGGGCCGCCAACGGTTCGCCGACCACCGCCCCGCGCAGCGCGGCCACGCACCCGACGACCGTGATCCCGAGTGCCCCAGCGACTATCGCCCTCAGCAGCCGAGTCGGCATGATCGCCCACGGTCTGCCGATCACCGCGCTCAGGCAGTCGATCGAACTCATCCGATCCCGATACGCTCCCGGGCACGGTCATGTCGTCACCAGGTCGCGCAGGCGGGCGAGGCGGGCGGGGCCGATGCCGTCGACGTCGCCGAGTTGGGTGATGTCGGTGAATCGGCCATTGGTGGTGCGCCAGGCGACAATTGCGCGGGCGGTGACCGGGCCGATGCCGGGGAGGGCGTCGAGTTCGGCTTCGGTCGCAGTGTTGAGATCGACTTTGCTGGATGAGCGGGGCGATGCGGCGGCGTTCGGCGCCGAAGCGGTCGGCGCTCGTCCGCCCGCGTTGATCGTTGCGCTGCCGAGCTGCGGGCCCGAGTTGGGACCGCTCGGGCCGACGAGTACTTGATCGCCGTCCTGCAAGCGCTGCGCCAGGTTGAGGCCGTTGAGATCCGCGCCGTCCTTCGCCCCGCCCGCGGCGGTCAGCGCGTCGGCGACGCGCGATCCAGGGGGTAACCGCACCAGACCCCCACGGCGCACGAGCCCGACCACACTCACAACCAATTCCGTTGCGGGAGAGTCGCTTACCGATGTCGCTGACGGAACCGAGCCAGGCGGTGCCGCCATCGACAGACCCGCGGAGACCGTGGCCGTACTGGTTCGCACCGCCAGTGGCGGCACCGCCTGCGCGACCGGACGCTCGCGCAACACCACAACTGCCGCGACGATCACCGCCGCCAGCCCGACCGCGGCCAGCGTCACCAATCCCCGCCACCCAGGATCCACCCGACTTCCCCGAAAGCGTTCCGGCACAAGCCGATCCCGCCACCGCGAGCCGGCCTCGGGCTCATCCAGCCAACCCGGAGCGCGCACCTCTTCAGCCGCGTCCACCCAGTCCTCATCCGACTCGACGCTCGGATCCCCTGAGTCGGACCCACGGTCCGCGGTCCGCGCATCCTCAGGGTCGGACTCCACCTCGGGCAGCTGCTCGTCATCCCACCGCCCACTGCCCACACCGGCGAACGGCTTTCCGCGCCCCGACCGGTTTCCGGCACCCGATCGTTCTCCACTCGGTTGTCGGAGCCGCGGCAACCGACCGGTTCTCGACGATTGCGGCAACACCGGGCCATAAACCCCAGTAGCCCCGCGCTCGGCACGCACCGAACCCCCGCCGCCGATCGTTCGGCTGGCACCGACTCGTTCGGTCAACGCGCTCAATCGCCGCCGAACCCGCTCGCGCTCGTCATGTCGTGACATGGCGGCGACGCTAATCCCGGGTCAGGGACGGGCATGGATGCTGAACAGGCGAAATAAAAAGTCTGTTGATAACTTTCGGCCTGTGGATAACCCCGCGCTCCCGGTGCGCGGATTCGCGGCCGACAAGAGCTGCGGCGCAATCCCATCGAGCGGCGCTGACCAGCCACGATGAGGTCCTCCCCACCTTCGAATCTATCCGAGCGAGCGATTGCCCCCAGAGCTGTGGTCCACATTCGCGGACCACATTGCCGAACTCGTTCACCGCGCGGAGGTGACACGCTCCTAGTACTCAGCGGGAGCGCACCGCGGTGACCACTGTCGTGGTGAATTGCACCGTGAAGGAACCGCCCGCCGCGTCGATGGCGGCCCCGATCCCAGCCAGCGCCTCGTCCTGTGTGGCCGCCGAGAACTGCGCATGGCCTCCGGTGGTGGGCAGTTGGTCCAACCACTCATCTCGGGTGTAGGGCCGCTCCCAGGTGAAGCTCCACTGCTCCGGATCACCGAAACCACCAGCGGCTCTTATGCCGTCGGTCACCTTGGCGTACGGCGCCGAGTACGCGCTCGTCGCCGCGGCGGCCGACCAGCGGGCGGCGAGCGAGTCGGGCGCGACCTGGCGATAGACCGCGGCGAAGGCCTGCGCCAATTCGGTCGGTGGCTGGCCGGCGTTCCAGAACGCGGCCAGCCGCCCGCCCGGTCGTAGTACATCGGCTGCCTTCGCGGCTCCGGCGACCGGTTCCACCCAGTGCCAGGTCTGTCCGGAGATGACGGCGTCGAAGGTTCGGCCCGCGGCGTCCCAGGCTTCGAAGGCCGCCACCTCGACCTCGAATCCTTGCTGTCGTGCCCAGTCACCCATCCGGGCATCGACTTCGACCCCGAGTACCCGGCACCCCGCCGCCTGGAATTTGCGGGCGGCGATGCCGGTACCGATGCCGACATCGACCACATCGCGACCGGGGCTCGCGGCGACGATCGCGTCGACCATGGCGTCGGGGTATCGGGGCCGGGCTCGGTCATAGCGTTCGGGGTCCGAGCCGAAGGATTCGGCCAGCTCACGGGCTTGATGGGATTCGCGTGGGGAGCCGGGCATGCGCTCCGGAGGTAGAGTGGGCATGCGCCCACCATAGTGGGCACACGCCCACTTGCCAACCGATCAAGTACAGCGAAGGAGGCACCGTGCCGACAGGCGTGGCCATCCGCGATCCGCGCGAGCAATTGTTCGACGCCGCCGAGCGAATCCTGCTCCGGGACGGACCCAACGCGCTGACCAGCCGCGCGGTCACCACCGAGGCCGGTTGCGCCAAAGGCGTCCTGCACCGGCACTTCGCCGACTTCGACGCCTTTCTCACCGAACTGGTCTTGGACCGCATCGGCCGCATCGATCAGCAGTCCACCGCGCTGCGCGAATCCGCCGGGACCCGCACGGTTGCCGACAACCTCACCGACGCGCTGACCGACATCTTCGAATCGGTCGCCGTGGCCATCGTCAGCCTCGTCACCTTCCGCGACGAACTGCGCACCCGCCTCCGCCAAGTCAGACCACCCGGCGTCCCCCTGCTCACCGAAGCAACGGCCATGCTCGCCACCTACCTCACCGCCGAACGCGGCCTGGGCCGCATCGCCGCGGACGCCGACGTCGACACCCTCGCACTCACCCTCATCGGCAGCGGACACCTACTCTTCGCCGACCGAAAAGACACCCCGCCCGAGCCCACCGCCACCCACAAGCTCGTGACCTCGGTCATCGCGGGCGTACTACGTGAACCGCCGCGATAGCAGTTTCCGCTGATGGGCAACGTTGATTTCGACGAGGGACTGGCGCGGTCGCTGCTGCGCGACCAGCCCAAACCGGCCGGGCTGTCGTTCGACCAGGCTGCCGCGCTGGCCACGGTGGCGTCATGGTCCGGCATGGACGGCGGGGATATTCTGGCTGGGTTAGGGTCACGAGTAGCCGATGGTCAAGAGCGATCCGTTCCAGACACAGCGTGATGTCGGTGTTGATGTCGTCACGGAGTTGAGTGCTGCCGGTTTCGAGGATGCGCAGGAGATCGGGCGGGGCGGTTTCGGCGAGGTGTATCGGTGTATCCAGCGGGCTGTGGATCGCACGGTGGCGGTGAAGGTGCTGACCGGCGAGGTCGACGAGAATCGGGAGCGTTTCTTTCGCGAGCAACGTGCGATGGGGCGGCTGACGGGGCATCCCAATATCGTCGATGTGCTCGAGGTCGGTGAGACCGCGAGCGGTCTGCCCTACCTGGTGATGCGATACCACTCCCACGGCTCCCTCGATGCGCGCATTCGCCGCGACGGTCCGTTGTCGGTCGCAGAAGTGCTGCACCTAGGGGTGAAGATCGCGGGTGCGCTGGAAACGGCGCATCGGGCAGAGATTCTGCACCGCGATATCAAGCCGGGAAACATTCTGCTCACCGACTACGGCGAACCCGCGTTGACCGACTTCGGGATCGCCCACATCGCCGGTGGATTCGAGACGGCGACCGGCACGGTCACCGGTTCACCGGCGTTCACCGCTCCGGAGGTCCTCGGTGGCGACGCCCCGAGCCGGGCCTCGGATGTGTACGGGCTGGGAGCCACGCTGTTCTGTGCGCTGACCGGCCACGCGGCCTTCGAACGCCGCAGCGGTGAGCAGGTGGTCGCGCAATTTCTGCGGATAACGAAGCAACCGGTCCCCGATCTGCGCAAGAGCGGCATGCCCGACGACGTGTGCGCGGTGATCGAGGCGGCGATGTCGCGCGACTCGCGGGACCGCCCGACCGCTGCGGAATTGGGCCGGCAACTGCAGCAGGTGGAACACAATCATGGTTTCGCCGTCGACGAGATGGCCCTGCGCGGTGAAGCAGGGGCCGACCGGGTATCGGCGGTGACGTCGGTGTCGGTGGTAGGGAGCGGCATCGGGAACCTTCCCCTCGAACTCACCAGCTTCGTCGATCGGCGGATCCAGGTGGCCGAGGTCAAGAATCTGCTGGCGGGGTCGCGTCTGGTGACGATGACCGGAATGGGCGGGGTCGGCAAGACCCGGCTCGCACTGCGCGTCGCCCAGATGGTGAAGGGGGATTTCGCCGATGGCGTGTGGCTGGTCGAGTTGGGGGATCTGCGGGATGCGACATTGGTGGTCGACGTCGTGGCCGCCGCTCTCGGTCTGCGGAACCAGAGTGCCCGGCCCAAGCTCGAGGTGATGGCGGAATCGTTGGCCTCGCGCAATCTGCTGCTGGTGCTCGACAACTGCGAGCAGGTGATCGATGCGGTCGCGACGCTGACCGAATCGCTGCTGCGGACCTGTCCGCAGCTGCGGATTCTGGCGACCAGCCGCGAGGCCCTGAGCGTGGGCGGGGAATCATTGTTCGCGGTGCCCCCGTTGGGAATTCCCGATCCGACGGACAAGTCGGCGCTGCACGCGGCGGCACGCTACGACGCGGTGACCTTGTTCGCCGAACGTGGCGCCGCAGCCGTGCCGGGCTTCGAGCTCACCGACGACACCAGGCTCACCGTGGCCCGGATCTGCGCCCGCCTGGATGGGTTACCGCTGGCGATCGAGCTGGCCGCGGCCCGATTGCGGACGATGTCGCCCGAGCAGATCCTGTCCCGGCTCGACGACCGTTACGACCTGCTGACTCGCGGGCATCGCGGTGCCCCGATGCGGCAGCAGACCCTACGGTGGTGCATCGGCTGGAGCTATGACCTGTGCACGCCGGTCGAACAGCTGCTGTGGAATCAGCTGTCGGTATTCGCCGGCGGTTTCGAGCTCGACGCCGCCGAACAGGTGTGCGGCACCGACCTGACCGAGCCGGAATTGCTCGATGCGCTGTCCGCGCTGGTGGACAAGTCGATCCTGATCCGCGAAGAAACCGACGGCACGATCCGCTTCCGGATGCTCGAGACCGTCCAGGAATACGGCAAGGAGAAGGCCGAAGAGAGTGGGAAGTACCTCGAATACGCGCGGCGGCACCGACAGTGGTGCGAACGGCTCGCGACCCAGGCGGAGACCGAATGGGTCGGGCCGCACCAGCTGCAATTGGTTGCCCGGCTGGAGCGGGAACTGCCCAATCTGCGCAAAGCGCTGGAATTCAGCCTGGCCGAGTCCAACGATTGCACGTTGCGGATGACCGCCGCCCTCCACATGTTCTGGACCCTGCGTGGACGGCTCAGCGAGGGCCGCCACTGGTGCGAGCGCGCGCTCGGCCACACGACCGGTGCGCCGACCACCGACCGGGCAAAGGCACTCCACGTAGCTGGTGTTACGGCCGCGATGCAGGGTGACCTCCCGGTCGTCACCGACACCATGACACAGCTCCGGACCCTGGCCGAGCAGACTGCCGAGCCGCTGGTCACAGCCCTGCTCGCGCACGCCGAGGGAAATATGTGTCTTGCCGGCGGTAACGGTGATCTGGCTCGCGCAGGCGCCCTCCTCGCCCATGCCGTCGACACCTACGAAGCATCAGGAAACCTCAAACTGCAGCTGGACGCCCGGATTTCGCTCGGATGGGCCTACGCATTGCACGGGGATACCGAGCGGGCTCTCGCGGACCTCGACAAGGGGCTCGCAATCACCGAATCCGCCGGTGAGACGATGCTTCGTGCATGGTTGTCGTGGGCAGCGGGGTTTACCGTATGGCGAAGGGATGAACCTGAGCGCGCCGTGCACCTGCTGCAGCAGGGGATTCGATCGTCCCGGCTGGTGGCAGATCCGCTCGTCGCCGGGGCCTGTTTGGAGACGCTGGCCTGGATCGCGGCCGACCAGCACCATGCCCGGCGCGCCGCTGTCCTCATGGGTGCCGCCGATTCGCTGGGCCGTGTTACCGGCGGCTCCGCACTCATGTTTCGCGATTTGCACGTCTATCGTGACGAATGCGTCCGGTCCATCCGAAACGCACTCGGCGAACGAGCATTCGAGGCGGCCCGCCAGCAAGGCGCCGCGATGAGTTTCGATACCGCGGTGGGCTTCGCGCTCGGCGAGCGAGCCGAAGCCACCGAGCCGGCCTCCCGTTCAGCAGAAAACCTGACCAAGCGCGAGCGCCAGGTCGCCGATCTCGTTGCCCGAGGTCTGACCAACAAGGCGATCGCCGCCCGGCTGGTGATTTCACAGCGCACCGCCGAGGGACACGTGGAACATATCCTGACCAAACTGGGCTTCACCTCGCGCGCACAGATCGCCGCATGGGCCGCCGACCACCACAGCCCGCAACCGGGCACCTCGGCCTAGTTCGTCACTGTCGTGAAGATCGTGCACGTGCGTCGCCACAGCGGGTTGGGCGTGTGATTGTTGAACGAGCTTCGTGACGGGCAGCCACTATTCAGTAGAGGTAGATGGCGAGCACGGTTATCCAGATGACAGCCAGCCAAGTGTCGGTGGTGATTTTCAGCCAGGTCGGGGCGTGTCGGATTTCCATGAAGTAGCGGATGATCAGGCGGCATTTGATCAGTCCGAGGACGACCACGGCGATGATGAGTCCGGTGTCGAGCCTGGTGGTGGTGTCGGCGTGGCCGGGGGCGAGTTGCCAGGCGAGGAGGGTGATCGCTGTGAGTGCGATCCACGCGTAGATGATGATGCGTTTGTCGTGTCGGATTCGTGTTTTGTCGGTGGCGGTTCGGGTCGTCATTGGGTTACCTCATGAGGTAGATGATGGCGAAGATGACGACCCAGAGCAGGTCGATCATGTGCCAGAACAGGGCGCCTTGTTCGACGATGCTCACGCGTTGTTTGCGGGGGTTGCGTAGCTCTTGGACGACGATTCCGAGGATGAGCATGCCGAGTAGTAGATGTGCGAGGTGGATGCCGGTGAGGACGTAGTAGAAGCTGAAGAATTCGTTGGCGACGGTGTAGCCATTGGTTACCTCGTGGTGCCATTCATAGATTTTCAGGACGATGAATACCAGTCCGCATGCGCCTGCGGCGAATACGAGTCGTCGCGCTGTCCGGATTGCTCCCTGTCGGGTCGAGATGACGGCCAGGGCGACGAACATGGAGCTGGTGAGCAGCACGACGGTGTTGGTGACACCGATGTCGATGTTGAGATGTTGCTGGGCGGTGGAGAACTCTTGGGCCGATCTCGCGCGGAAGACCATGTAGACGACGAAGTAGCAGCCGAAGAAGAACAGGTCGCCCAGGATCATCACCCACATGTCGATATCGCCGGGCATGTGTCGTGCGCGTTCAGCTTTGGCCGAGAGTGGTTCGGTCTCGGGGGAGATGCCTTGATCGGAGATGGTCATCGCGTGACCTCGGCGGGATAGCGGGGCGGGGTGTTTGTGGTCTCGGCTTTTGTGGCGTTGCGCATGATCGGTAGCAGGCACACGACCCACAGTCCGAAGACGACTACCGCGATGTAGAAGGTGATCATTCCGTTCCAGGAGAACGCCCCGGAGCGGAAGACCCACATCTGGGTGGCGAGGACTTCGGTGACGATCTGCCAGATGGAGATGTAGGCGAACCATTTGGGGAAGATGTGGTTGCGGTCGTAGAGGATCGCGATCGCCAGCACGGTGTAGGCAGCGGTGAAGCAGCCCAGGGATCCGTTGTAGGACAGCATGCCCAGGTCGTAGAGCAGGTGTTGGATCGCGGGATCGCGGTCGGGGCGGAAAGTCGCGGTGAGCCAGCAGATGAGCAGCACTTGGAACCCGGGGATTGCGCCAACTCCCATTCCAGCGATGTAGGCGTAGGCCAGCAGCGATCCCGAGGACATGCGTTTCATGAAGTAGCCGATGATGCCGTTGGAGACCGCCGCTCCGCCCGCGAGGACCAGTAGCACGGCGAAACCGGCCTGGATTCCCCACTGATGCTTGTCGAACCACTGCGCCACTTGCAGATCGGTCACGTCCGGGCGCGGTGGTGGTGTTGCCCTGCCGAAGAATACGACCCCTACCGACAGGGCGGTGTAGAAGGCGGCGAACAGCCAGTAGGTGATCCAGACATCGAGCCCCGCTCTGCTTTTCGGGGTGGCGTTTCTTGCTGCACCGCTGTCGGGTGAGGTGGTGGTCACGGCGGTCATGACGTGATCCCCTCCTGCTGGATCTGGCGTCGGAGCGCGGATCGCACGAGGAAGAACATCACCGCGACGAACAGAGCGAAGGCGCCGTTGCGGAGCCAGAACGACACGAAGCCGTCCCACGCCAGCGGCCCGTCCCGGAACACCGCGGCACCGGCCGAGGGGGCCATGGCCAGCGCTGTCAGAAGTGAGTAGGGCGAGACCCATTTCGGGAAGATCGGTTGCGGTTGTTCATCGAAATACACTGCCAGAGCGAGCAATACGAACTGGGCGACCAGCATGCCGATCGGCGCGATGAAGATGATCCAGGCGAGGTCGTTGAGTACCTGAACCAGTTCCGCACCCCGGTCGGGGCGGAAAGCGGCGACGGCGAAGAAGATGTTCGACAACGCGAACAAGGTCACTCCGGCGACGATCGCGGTGAGGTAGGAGAAGGCGAAGATGTGGCTCTGGCCGCGCATGCGCAGCATCTGACCCATGATCAGCACGAAGAACGGCACGATCATGACCCCGCACAGGTTGAAACCGACCATGCTGAATCGGATCAGCGGTGTGTTGTCGGCGTAGAACTGCGCTACCTCCGTCGCTGTCATATTCGGCGACATCGGCGGGAAAAAGCCGGGAAACCCCACGAACAGCACGAGCAGCACCAGTGCGACCACCGGGGTCGACCACAGGATCACCTGCTGGGCTCTCAGATTCGTGGCAGTCGATTGCTCCTCGTCCTCGGTGAGTGTCTGCATGTCGTTGACTCCCGTCGGATGAATGGGTTGTCGAGGTCGGACCGGCCACCGTGCGGCGACGCCGGCGGATGATTGCGCCGCTGGGGCTCATGGGGAGGAGCATCGCAAGTTTTCTGACTATGGTCAATAATTGTGGTGCGGTAGAATCCCTGCTATGGCGATAGATTCACACAGGCCAAGAGGTGACGATCGTCAGAAAAGGGCGGCGCCGGTCCGGGCTCGATCCCATGCCAGCCGGGAAGCGATCATGCAGGCGGCCATGGCGTTGTGGCGCACCAAGGGTTTCGCCGATACCACGGTCACCGACATCTGCAAAGCCGCCGGTGTGTCGAAAGCGCTTTTTTACGTGTACTTCTCACGCCGAGAGGACGTACTCCTCGAAGTGGAGGTGTTCACCATGCGCGACGCGCATCTGGCCGCCGAAGCCGTCGTCTCGGGCCCTTACGAACTGGTCGACGTGATCACCGCGGTCATCGGCACCCTCGAACAGCGTGCCCGTCACTACCCCCCAGAGCTGATCTTCGAAGCGGTTTTGGAAACGTACCGGCTCGAACGACGGGCCCTCGCCGAGGGCGCCACCCAGGCCGACATCGCCTACCTTTTTCTCGAACCCTTCCGGCAAGCCCACCGCGACGGCCGCATCCCCGTCGAGGTCGATGTCGTGCGCGCGGCCCGCATCGCGCAGATGCTGGTGGCCGACGGTATCCGCTGCTGGGCCGCCGCAGGCTTCGACGACCCCGACCTCACCAAAACCCTCGCCGCCGAGATCAGCACCCTGCTCACTGCGGCCCACACCACCACGCGCGTGTGAGCAGCGCGGCAGCCGCACGCGAAGGCAGGTCTCGGCGAGTTCGTGCTCGACGGGGAGATCGTCGTGTTCGATGCCGCCGGACGGCCCTCGTTCGAAGCGCTGCAGCCACGCATTCATCAGCGCGGCCCGGCTGCCATCCGCACCCTGGCCGCGGCCGTCCCCGCGATCTACATGATCTTCGACCTGTTGCACATAGGTGACCGACCGCTGGTCGACCTGGCCTACCAGCAGAGACGGGAGCTACTCGATCGCATCAGCCCGCACGGTCCCCATTGGCGGATCTCCTCGCAACTGCATGGATACGGTGCCGACGTGCTGGCCGAATCACGCCGACTCGGACTCGAAGGCATCGTCTGCAAACGCCTCGACAGCCCATACCTCCCCGGAAGACGCAGTCCCGCCTGGATCAAAGTGAAGAACACCCGCGATCAGGAGGTGGTGATCGTCGGCTGGAAACCGGGCACCGGCCGGCGGGCCGGGCACATCGGCTCACTGCTGATGGCCGTATACGACGACACCGGGAAACTGACCTACATCGGCAACGTCGGCACCGGATTCGCTCAGGTGATGCTCACCGACCTATTCGCGAAACTCCGACCGCTGCAACGCAACACGGCCCCTGTCGACGCCCTGGTCGCCGACGCCATCTGGGTCGAGCCCGAACTTGTCGGTGAAGTGACCTTCACGGAGTGGACAGGTGAGGGTCGGCTCCGGCACCCGTCCTGGCGCGGACTACGCCCCGACAAAACACCACGTGAAGTCACCCGCACGGCACCGTCCTAGATGCGACGGCCGAACAGACATCCGGGAATGCCGCGGAGCGCGCGGTTGGCGGATGAGATCCACTGCGGCTCAGGACATTCGCACGTGCCGATGTGTGTGCTGGGTCCCGAACGGGACGAAGCGGCACCCCTTCAGCTCAGCTGCTCGGCTAGCCCGACGATGATGTCTTCGGGGCCACGGACGTAGCAGAGCCGATAGCTCTGCTCGTACTGCTCGATCTCGCCGACGAGTTCGGCGCCGTGGGCGCGTAGGCGGGCAACGACGTCCTCAATGTCATCGACGGCGAACATGATGCGACGAATGCCCAGCGTGTTCGCCGGTGCGTTTTTCGGCTCAGCGCTGATCGCCTTCGGCGTGTGGAACATCGCCAACTCGACCCGGCCGTGGCCGTCCGGAGTCCGCAGCATTGCGACGTCCTGCCGGACGTCGTCGACCCCGATCACACGTTCCACCCAACGTCCCTCGACAGGCCCCTTACCCTCCAACTCCATACCGAGTTCGACGAAGAACGCAACAGTAGCGTCGAGGTCCTCGACAACGATGAGAACGTTGTCCATCCGCTGAATCGCCATAGCCCTAATCTCTTTTGTTAGTAGGCCCCAACGTGGGCTTTGGTGCGCACGACAGTAGTGACCTACGGCGACACGGAAACTCATCGCCTGGCCAAGGATGTCGAGAACTGCCTGCCGGCTCCGTTCCCAGGGCAGATGCGGCCACTTGGCCGTGCGACGAAGAAGCAGAACCACGCGGGCCTCGACACAAGACCGCCGCGCGCCCACAGTGGATCAGACCACGAGTCGGCGGGAATGGATCGCTTGTTGAACACCAACCCGGTCGGCCGGAATCGCGAAGACGACCGCGCAGGAGCGGTGTTCAACAAGTCCTGTCGGGCGTTCTCGTACGGTCCAGCAATCGTCAGCTGGATTGGATGGCTGTCTGAACGTCCGCACATAGCCGCTTCCCGCACTGATCGAACCGGCTACGGGGCACGCCCGAAGATCAACGGGCTGAGACCATCTCGGCATCGGCAACACACTGAAATGCTGTCCGATGCCAGATGACGTGACGCAGATCCAGCGCGGTGACCTGCAGTGTGTCAGGTAGGTGGCAGATCGTGATGGCTGGTTTTCTGTCAGATTGCCGATGCAAGTCACCGTCCAGGTTCACGTGCGTTTCGGGCGGCGCTGACCACGCAAAACGTGGTCGGGGGGACGAGATTATCGCCAGGTACCGTTGGGCGGTGAACCCAGCTGATGCGCGACGCCTCAAAGACGGTGATCTCGAGACCCGCGAGGAAAATCTGCGGCTCCTGCTCGTGCGGGCTGCTGAGGGCGACACATCCGCCAAGGAAGCACTGTGCGCGCTCGTCCGCGACTATCCCGACTACCACCGGTCGCTCTACAGCCGGGCGTTGAACCGGGCGGTGGTCTTCGGCGACGAAACTCTGAAGGCACCGCTGCTCGCGTCACTTGCCGACACTCGGTACAACTGCCAGGCATGGGCGGCGATGGGCTGCGCGGCGCTTGGCTTCCGCGACGCGGTTCCCGGCTTGGTCGCGATGCTCGACCACCCACAGGAGATGGCTCGAGAGCAAGCGGTGATCGCGCTGGGCGCGCTCGGCGACGAATCGGTTGTCCCGGCGCTCACGCCCGTGCTGCGGGACTCGATCGGAGGAATGCGCGAACGTGCCGCCGAGGCCCTCGGCATGATCGGCGGCGATGCAGCGCTGGCTGCACTATGGGACGAACTCGAGAACCGCCGGTACTACCGCATCGGCTATATCGCCAGCGCGCTGGCCAAATTCGCTCCGGACGTCATCCCGAGGCTGTGCGAGGCGGCCGACAGCGACGACCCGGACCAGCGATACTGGGCGGCTGTCGCGCTCGGTTCGACCGGCGACGATCGTGCCGTGCCGATGCTGGAACGGATGATGGCCCACGACCGGGGCTCAACAGTCTTCGACGGAATGGTGAGCGTCGCCGCAAAGAAAGGCCTGCGCACGCTACGACGAATCCAAGCCGCAATCGCAGCCCGCGAATCCTGAAAGTCCAGCTGCGGCAGGCCAGCGGCCGCGCTGATGAACTCGGCCCAGCAGCCCTCTGCTCGCAGCGGCGACAACACGACCCACGACGACCAATCCAGAATGTCGTTGGATCCTTCCACGCGAGCAGTACCTTCAATGTCGAGCTACAGCGACTACCCCGCATGGAAGGACTCGCCATGACCAGTTCCCCCGCCGACCTGATGCGACGCAACCTTCTCGACGTCTTCAACGAACCCGACCCGGCTCGCCGGGCCGCAGCCATCGCCGAGACCTATACCGAAGATGTGGTGTGGCACGAATCGGACCGAATTGTGCACGGGCGCAAGGATCTCGAACGCCGCGCCGAAGAGTTGCGTGCCGAAAACCCGGACTGGGTCTTCCGACCCGCAGGCCCCGTGTCGGCGCTCGACGACATCGGCCACCTCGGCTTCCGATACGGCCCCGTCGACCAACCGCCGGTGGTCAGCGGCATGGACATCGCTCGTACCAAAGACGGCGTCATCATCGAGCTCTACACCATCGTCACCGAGATCCGTCAGCCGTCCTAGCTTGATGCCGAGATAGCCAGACGGGACCGTCTTTCCGGGTGGGCAGAGATCAAGAAAAGCGAAAAAATATGCGTCCAACTGAGCCGGTGTGGATTCCGCTCCGGTCGAGATGGTCCGGTCCAGGTCCGGGCCGTCTCGACCGGAGCGGAATCCGATGCACCCCGAGTTCTGGTGCTCGCGGAACTCGGGGCGCACCGGTGCGCGGTTCCTGAGTGTCGGCGCATGGCATCTACCTCCCTTTCGGATGCAGCCGGAGGGGCTGGGTCTAGCTGAAGAGCCTCGTGATGAAGGCGTTCATGTTGTCCCGGACTCGCTCGACCTTCGTCTCCACGGTGATGAGGTCTTCGCGATACCGATTGCCCAGTGCGGGCGTTCGCTTGCCACGCGCGTAGAGCGAGCAGGCGAGATCGGTACACATATAGGTGCCGATCGAATTGCCTCGACGACCGGATTCACCCGCCTTGTGCGCGGTCATCAGCGAGACGCCGCGCCCGGTATGCGTGGTCAGGCAGACCGCGCACATCTGGGTCCGACCGGATCCGCCAGTTTCGTAGCGCAGCGCGACGCCGACGAGGCGATCCTCGCGCGGGACGACGAGATAGCCGCGGCCGGGGAGCGACGGATCGCTCCAGCCGAGGAAGTCCAGGTCATCCCACGGCTGCCCGTCCAGATCCCGGGGTACGGGCAACTTCTTGGCGGTGGTCTTGGAACAGTTGATGAACGACGACCTGATGTCGCGTTCGGTGACGACTTTCATGACGGCATCGACTCCTTCGATCGATCGGTGGACAAACCGAAGCGACGCTACCGATGGTCATTAGCTCGGGCAAAGGATTTTCCGTCGCCGCGGCCGAACTCACACGCGACGCATCACCGAGACGACCTTCCCGAGAACCACGGCCTCGTCACCATCGATGACGTCATAGGCCGGATTGCGCGGCTCCAGATAGACGTGCCCATTGCGACGGCGGTAGACCTTGACCGTCGCCTCGCCGTCGATCATCGCGGCGACGATGTCACCCGAATGCGCTTCGTGCTGTTTGCGGATCACCACGAGGTCGCCGTCGCAGATCGCCGCCTCGATCATCGAATCGCCGCGCACGCGCAGGCCGAAAACCGTTCCGCGCCCGACGAGTTCGCGCGGCAGCGTCATCATGTCGTCGGTGTGCTGTTCGGCGAGGATGGGCGTACCTGCCGCGATATCACCGACAACCGGCACCGCCACCGAATCCTGCGACTGCTCCCGCGGCGCGGCGGCCTGCAGGAACATTCGCACGTCGATCGGCCGCGACATCGTCTCACTGCGACGCAGAAATCCCCTGTCCTCCAAAGACTTCAGATGTCTGGAGACCGAGGATGAGGAGCGCAATCCGACGGCGTCGCCGATCTCGCGGGTGTTCGGCGCATACCCGTGCCGCACCACCCAATCGCGAATGGTGGCCAGGATCCGCTGCTGGCGCGGCGGCAGGGTCGAGGTGTCGAGGTGCTCGAAGGCATCGTTGTCGTATCCGGTCACTCGGGAATCGTAGAGGCAGGCACCTTCGCACATCGGCTGGTACCTGCGTGTTCTCCAGCTTTGTCACACCGCGCCCAGCAGCGTCGTCATACCTACGAAGACCTACTGACGCGGCCATCGGCCGATCGAGCTTTGGAGGAACCATGACCACCATCCTGCTGACCGGCGGCACCGGCACGCTGGGCCGCCACGTCACGCCACTGCTGGTGGATGCCGGTTTCAAGATCCGGATGCTCAGCCGCAACGCCCACGAATCGACCGACGGCATCGAGTTCGTAACCGGTGATCTGGTGCAGGGCAGGGGTATCGAGGCGGCGGTCGACGGCGCGGACATCATCCTGCACCTCGCGGGTGGCCCCAAGGGCGATGATGTGGCGACCCAGCATCTGGTTGACGCCGCGGCCAAGGCCGGGGTGCGGCACATCGTCTACATCGGAGTCATCGGCGCCGATAAGCTGCCGATCGGTTACTTCAAGGCCAAGTTCGCGGCCGAGCAAGCCATTATCGAGTCGGGTGTTCCGTTCACCATTCTGCGCGCGGCCCAGTTCCACGATCTGGCACTGAAGACCGCGCGGGGCATGGCCAAGAGCCCGATCGTCCCGGCTCCCGGCGCGGTCCTGTGGCAGCCGGTCGATGCGCGGGAGGTCGCCGCGCGGCTCGTGGAGCTGACTCGCGACGCACCGGCGGGGCGTGTGCCCGATCTGGTGGGGCCGACCGTGTACCCGATGGCCGAGCTGGTCCGCGACTATCTGAAGGCCGAGGGCAAGCGACGGTTGTTCCTGCCGGTACCGGTGCCCGGCAAGGTCGGCCGCGCGTATCGCGCCAAGGAGAACCTGACCCTCGAAGGCGCGACTGTCGGCGAGCTCACCTGGGAGGATTTCCTCGCTGAGCAGGTCGGATAGCACCGTCGGAATAATCGCGTGCGTGCGCCGCGACGGACCTGGTAGGGTCGCGAGCATGAAGCGCGCTGCTGTGACGACGACGCCGGAACCTGTCCCGGCGCGCTGATTGATGTCTTGATCGACAAGCCCCGGGCGAGTGCCCGGGGCTTCGTCTTGTGGTTACTCGCCCTGTCCGCGAGGAGAACCATGCACGACCACCGCAAACTCGGCCGCGAACTCGGCCTCTTCGACACCGACCCGCTGATCGGATCCGGGCTGCCGTACTGGCTGCCTGACGGCGCCACCGTGCGCCACGCCCTGGAGGAGTACATCCGCACCGCGGAACGGCGGGCCGGATACCGGCACGTATATTCGCCGGTACTCGGGAAACGAGAACTCTACGAAATATCCGGGCACTGGTCGCATTACCGCGACGATATGTTCCCGCCCATGGAGTTGGGCGGCGAGCAGATGGTACTGCGCCCGAGCCTGTGCCCACACCACGCGATCATGTTCCGCTCGCGCTCGCACAGCTATCGCGAATTGCCGTTGCGGATGGCCGAATTGGGCGGAATGTATCGCTCCGAACTCTCCGGTGTACTCGGCGGTCTGACCCGGGTCCGCGCCATCCAGCTCAATGACGCGCACATCTTCTGCACCGTGGATCAGGTCGCCGACGAGGTCGCGGGCGCGCTGGAACTGATCCGTCAGGCGCACGCGGCTCTGGGCATCAACCCGACCCGCTACCGGCTCTCGCTGCCCGGTCCCGGCGGGAAATATGTTGCGGCACCGGAACTCTGGCAGCGATCCAGCGCCATGCTGACCGAGGTCCTCGACCGTTCCGGCTTGCCCTACGAATCGGCCGAGGGTGAGGCCGCGTTCTACGGTCCCAAGATCGATATCCAGTTCACCGACGGCGCGGGCCGCGAATTCACCCTCTCCACCGTGCAGGTCGACTTCCACCAGCCGGCACAGTTCGACCTGCACTACATCGGCGCGGACGGCGCGAAGCATCGCCCGGTCATGGTGCACCGCAGCATTATCGGCAGTGTCGAACGCGCCGTCGCGCACCTCATCGAAGTACACGGCGGCGCCTTCCCGGCCTGGCTGGCCCCGACCCAACTGGCCATCCTGCCGGTCTCGGCGGCCGAGGTACCACCCGCCGAGGAACTCGCCCGGCGCTGCCGCGACCTGGGTCTGCGCGCCGAAATCGCCGACCATGAGCTCGGCAGCCTAGGCGCGCGCATCCGCCAAGCCCGCCTGGTCCCCTATCAGGTCGTGATCGGCCCGAAGGAGGTCGCGAACGACCATGTCGCGGTGCGACTTCGGGACGGCCGCCGCATCGACCCGCTGCCCGTCGACGAATTCCTTTCCCCCGTAACCGAACTCATCGCGGCACACAGCACCATGCTGTGGCCGAGCACCGAGATCGATTGAGACCCTTCAACGCTCAGTGGTGAAATGGCCGGCCAGGCGGTCGCACAACGCCGCGAGGCCGGGCGGATCGATGCGTGGCGCATCCGGCCACGCATCGGCGTTCGTCCACGGCACCGACGCGGGCGTGCCGTGTGGGCGGGCGAAGACGTGTTGGTGGAAATGCGCCACACTCAGACCGGTGATCGCCGAGAACACGAATTCCGGTGCCAGCTCACGCTGCAACGCCCGCGCGGCGCGGCGGGCCGCCCAGCCCACCGCCCGCGCCTCGGCGTCGGTCAGGGTGGATAACGTCGGGGCATGCCGCCGGGTCTCCACGAACAGATAGCCCGGCACCGGCATGCCCTCGGTCAGTGGCCGATGCGTCACCAGCACCAGGTCGTCTTCATAGATCACCGGGCCCACCAGCCCACCGATCCCCCGATGCTTATCGCAGATCCGGCATTCGCTCCCCACACCATCACCATAGTTGGCGCGTACCGCCGCCACTTCGATGTCGAGCGTCACCCACCGCCTCGCATATCGGCGAGAACTCCTCCTGCACTTCGTGATATCCCGTTGACGAGGTCGGACCGGGCGCGGACGCCCCGCGGCCCCGCCGCACATTGGGGTTCGTGGCATCGATCAGTGCGGGCTCTTCGCGACACAGTCGGATAGGGGCGGCGGTTTGATCGGAGTTGCGGAACTCGTCATGCCGCGACGCTAGTCACCGCCGGCGTCCACACAAGGGGTTGCGATCAGTGAGAATTAATACCAATGACTAGGCGCAGCCGCCGGGCACGACCAGCACGCCGACCGCGCCGACGCCCAGATGCACGCCGAGGGTGGGCCCGAATTCAGCGACGATCATTTCGCGGATTCCGGGAACCAGATCGCGGAGTTGGGTGGCGACGGTATTCGCCGCGTCCGCCGCGCCGAGGTGTTGGACGGCGACGGCGGCACCGTCCTCGCCCGCCGCATCGAGCGCTGCCGCAACGAGTTTGGCGTAGGCCTTGGAGCGGGTGCGGACCTTCTCCCGCAGTTCGAGGCGGCCCTCGACGATCTGCAACAGCGGTTTGCTCACCAGCTCACTGCCGAAAAAGGCTGCGGCGCTGCTCAATCGGCCGCCGCGGCGCAATTGCTCGGTCCGGTTCACCAGGATGAAGGTGCGCGATCGGCTCGACGCGGCGACAGCGGTGTCGTAGACGACATTCAAGGCCGCACCGTCGTGCGCGCGGCGGGCGGCGGCCAGCACCGGCAGGCCGGTGGCCAGGCCCGCGCCGAGCGAGTCGACCAGCCGAACCCGGTCGGCGGCATCCATATCGCGGACCGCCTGCCGGCCCGCCTCCCAGGTGCCGGAGAGTTGGCGCGAAATGTGCACCGCGACAACGCCATCCCCATTGCTCAGCTCGAGCGCCCGCTCGTAGGCGGCGCGCAGTTCGCCGGGTGAGGCCGCCGAGGTCGTCACGGTCTCGGAGGCGTAATCGATATCGATGGCGTCGACGCCTTCGCGGATGGCGCGGTCGCCGACCAGAACGTGCAGCGGGACAACGGCAATGTCCAACTCACCGACGAGTTCGGCAGGGAGGCTGGCGGACGAATCGGTGACGACCACAACGGCCACGGACTACCGAACTTCCTGCAGGGTCTTCACCATCGAATTCGCGACCGCGGTATGCCCGGCCCAACCCCAGTGGATGCCGTCCGGATTCGCCTCACCGGAAAAGATGTTGTCGCGCACCGCGTCACCGAGATCGACCAGCGGTACCGAGGTCTTCGACGACCAGGCGCGCAGCGCTTGCACCGCACGCTCGCGGCCGCTGTGCACGCGCCCGTAGGCAGCGCAGTCGTGCACCGACGGCAGCACCGCGACGACCGGCAGATCGGGACGCAATTGGGCCAGCGCTTCCCGCGACTGCTCGAGGTAGTCCACGCTCACCTTCGGCGGTAACGCCACGGGCCGACCGAGTTTCGACAGCTTCGGCTGCAGCCAGTTGTAGGTGGCGCGCACAGCGCGACGCAGCACGGGCGGGCGCACATAGCGGATCAGCTCGCGCAACGCGGTCGGCAGCGGCGAGGGCAAGGTGTCCATCCCGCCGACGGCGAAGACGACCGCACCCGCGCGCGGCACCGCGGCCCACACGCGGGGGTCGCCGATCAGCGCCCAGTAGGCGTCGCGGCAGGTCCAGCCGATCCGCCCGATCAGCTCGACATCCCAATCGAGTTCGGCGCCAACCAGGTTCGGCCAGATCTTCGGATGGTCCGCGGGCAGACCGCCCTTCGGGCCGAAGTAGGATAGCGAGTCCGCGATCACCAGCAGCACCGGCCGATCCGACTTCTGCGGTTCGTCGGTCGACGCGGATTCCTCAACGGGCACAACGCCATCGCCGACAACCGGTGCCGCGGAATCGGCCGCGCTCGGCGCGACGCCAGCCAGCACGGGTTCGGCGATGACTGCGGAATCCGCTATAGCAGACGCGGCCTCGTCACCGCTGGCAGATAACACCGCAGACGCGTCGGCTACGGATTCCACTGCGGCGGTGACTGCCTCGCCCGCAGGCGCTGCACCGCCGGTCACGGACTCGGCCACAGTTTCGACGACCACAGTTTCGACGACCACAGTTTCGACGACCACAGTTTCGACGACCACGGTTTCAACAGCCACAGTTTCGACAGCCACAGTTTCGACAGCCACAGTTTCGACAGCCACAGTTTCGACAGCCACAGTTTCGACAGCCACGGTTTCAACAGCCACGGACTCGCCCGTATCGGATGCCGCCGCAACACCTTCCGGTGGCTCATCCGCCGGCGCCGCGGGCTCCGCACCGGAACCGGACTCGGCGGCAGGCATGACAGGCTCGTCGGCCCCTTCGCCGGACTCGGCCGACACCGAATCATCGTCCTCGGTCTCGGACGTGTCCGATTCGGCCGGTTCGGCCGGCTCCGGCTTCTTCGCCGGGGGAGGTCCGAATAGGGCATCCGGAATCGCCCGTTCGGGCTTCGCCGAAACCCGACGAAACATTTCGTCCGGTACCTGACGAACCGGTTCTTCAGAGGACATCCGGGGCCACCTTCGCCAATGCGTTCCACACATCTAGGCGCCAACCAGGTTGATCGATGCTCGGGCCATGGCTACTCAGCTGCACCCAACTGGTATTGGCCAATCCCCCAAGGGCAGGCCAATTCCGCGGCGGCAGGTCGAGCAGCGCGGCCGTGAGGGCGGCGATCAGCCCGCCGTGCGCCACCAGGATGATAGACCGGCCGGGCCAATCCTGCCGCTCGGCGAACAATTCTCGAACGACGGGCAGCGACCGCGCGCCGACTTCGAGCTTGCTCTCGCCGCCCGGCGGGGTATAGGCCGCGTCCAACCGCCAGGCCACCCGCGCGCCCGGATAGTCGGCGTCGACCTCCAGATGGGTCAATCCCTCCCAGTCGCCGAGGTTGGTTTCGCGCAGCCGCGGATCCAGGACCACCGGGACATCGGCGTGCTCGGCCAGTGCCGAGGCGGTATCGAACGCACGCCGCAGATCGGAGGAGACGATGGCGATCGCGTTGCGCGAAACCAGTTCGCGCGCAGCCTCTTTCGCCTGACGACGGCCGAGTTCGGTGAGATCGGTGTCGATCTGCCCCTGCATCCGGTCCGCGGCGTTCCATTCGGTCTGCCCGTGCCGCAACAGGATCAGCGTGCGGACGCCGGCATACTTGTTCACTCGGAGTCTTCCTCCGCCTCGCCGTTCACCGCCACGGTGTCGTGTTCTGCCGCAGCATGTTTGAACACATCACTACCCGCCGAGATCCCGTCCACCGGAACCACCGGGCAGTCCTTCCAAAGCCGCTCCAGCGCATAGAAATTGCGTTCGTCATTGTGCTGGATGTGCACGACTACATCGACATAGTCCAGCAGCGCCCAGCGGCCCTCCCGGGTGCCCTCGCGGCGGACCGGCTTGTGCCCGGCCTCACGCAGCTTCTCCTCGACGTTGTCGACGATGGCGTTGACCTGACGCTCGTTCGGCGCGGAAGCGATCACGAAGCAGTCGGTGATCACCAACTGCTCGGACACGTCGAGCACCACGACGTCGGAGGCCAGCTTCTCGTCCGCCGCACGGGCGGCGACCTGCGCCATCTCCACCGACTCGATAGATGCGCTCAATTACTTACCTTCCACTCCTACGGGCACGTATAAATGCCGTTTCGATATGTACTGCACTACGCCGTCGGGCACGAGGTACCACACCGGCCGGTTCTCCGCGGCTCGACGACGGCATTCACTCGATGAGATCGCCAACGCCGGGATCTCGATCATGGTCACCGCGTCGACCGGCAGGTCACGCAGATGCTCCTCGAGATGATCGGTGTTCAGCTCATACCCCGGTCGGCTCACCCCGACGAACTTCGCCAGTTCGAACAACTCCGCCCAATCCTGCCACGTCAAGATGTTGGCGAGTGCGTCAGCTCCGGTGATGAAGTACAGCTCGGCGTCGGGATGCTTGGTACGCATCTCGCGCAGCGTGTCCACGGTGTAGGTGACCTTGCCCCGGTCGATATCGGCCCGGCTGACCGAGAATCGGGGGTTGGAGGCGGTCGCGATCACGGTCATCAGGTAGCGATCCTCGGCCGGGCTGACCTGCTTATCGGCCTTCTGCCACGGCTGTCCGGTAGGGACGAAGATCACTTCGTCCAGCTCGAACCGGTTCGCGACCTCACTGGCCGCGACGAGGTGGCCGTGGTGGATGGGGTCGAAGGTGCCACCCATCACCCCCAGCTTGCGTCGACGCCGACCGTTCTCCTGCATGAGTGCCGAGCTTAACCGGTCGGTTCGGCCCGACCTGGGTCGACGCCGTCGCCCGGGCGGTCAACTGCTGACGACCGCCCGCAAACCCGGCTTCAGCACCGCGTCGAGTTCGGACCACGGGATGGTGAGGTCGATATAGCCCAGCGCGTGCGAGGCGATCTCCCCGACGTAGACGCGCAGGCCGTCGGGCGTGGCAAGCCAGTCCTGGAAGTTCTGCACGGTCGGGGCGATGCGCTGCTCGTCGTAGGCGTTCGTGCCGACACGCGTCTTCGGGAGCTGCGCCGCCGCCTGCGTCGACAGCACCTCCAGGCCCTTGTCGAGATCGGTGAACAGGTCCGGCAGGGTGAGTGCCTTCCCGGTGTCGATATCTGTCACATGGGTGCGCTTATAGGTGGTCGGATGCGTCCAGCCGTCGTCGACTTCGATGCCGAGCACACCGCTGAGCACATGGCCGCCGATATGGGCGACCTCGCTGTTGAACCCCTTGACCTTCTGTTTCTCCGCCGCGCTCCGCACGAACGGATCCACCTCGGCGCGCATACCGTCATTGAAATCGGTACGCGCGTCGGCCTTTCCGCCGTCCACCTGCGGCAGATCGACGCTATAAAACGGGCCTTCGAGCCGGATCGAGGTCGCGGTGAAGCCCGATGCCGCGGACGAGTCGGCCCGATCGTCGGACCCGCAGGCCGTGAGCACGACCATCAGCACGCTGAGCAGGACAGCGGCAGCGGTCTTCCTCATTCAGCCTCCCTAGCTCGTCCGTGCCCGAGAAGCTACCACCGCGACCTGATCGTCAGCTGCTCACCACCGCTCGCATCCCCGGCTTCAGCACACTGTCCAGCGCGGCCCACGGCACGGTGACGTCGATATTGCCCGCGGCGTGCGAGGCGATCTCACCGAGGTAGATGCGCATGCCCTCCGGCGTGGCGACCCAGGTCTGGAAGTGCTCGGCCACGGGGGTGAGCTGGCCGCGGTCGTAGCCCGTCGCCCTCGGGTTCTGCTCGACGAGGGTTTCGGCCGCCGTCGAGAGCGCGTTCAGCCCCTGCTGCAGATCGGTGAACAGTTCGGGCAGGCCGATCGCCTTACCGGTTTCGATATCGGTGACGTGTGCGGAATCGAAACTGTTCGGGTGTGCCGCATGCGCGCTGTACATGATGGTGACCAAGTGCCCGCTGAGTACATGCGCGCCGATATGCACGACCTGGCTGTCACCGCCGGTGACCGAATCGCCTGGTGAGCTGATGCGCCCGATCCACACCCGCGCCGCGTCCTGCATGGCCACGTTGAATTCGGTTCGCGCGTCGGCGTTTCCACCGGCGACCTGCGGTACGTCGAGTTTGTAGCCGTCACCTTCGAGATGCAGGGTGGTCGCGGTGAAGGGCGCGGTGGGATCGGCCTGAGGAGATCCGGCGACGGACGTCGGCGTGCTGGTCGACGGCGTACCCGCCACGGTCGAGGTCGCCGACGGCGATCCGGCGCCGGTCGTGGGCGATCCGTCCGGCCCACAGGCCGTCAGCACAGCGGCGGTGGCCAGCGCACCGAGTGCGGCAGCGGTCTTTTTCATCTGGAACTCCGAATCGACATCACACCGAGGCGATCCCGGTGTCATCGACAACGATGCCGATCCGGCCTATCAATTCCCTTACAGTCCACAAACGGCCGTCAGTCCGCCTCGCTGACGTCGCTCTGCATATCCGCGAGTTGACTGCGGGTGTTCAGGAGTTCGGTGTTGACCTCGGCCGACGGAGAAGTCTGCGCCAGCTCCTCCAGTTCCGCGAGCAGTCCACGCATCGTCGCCAGCCATGGCCGATCCGGCGCCATGCCGTTGCCGTAGAGCTGCAGCCAGGCGGCCGAGCGCAGGCATCTGGCGCGCGAGCCGATGCGGCCGAGCTCGCCCCACAGTCGGGCCGCGCGTAGGAAGGCGGCGACCGCTTGTTCGTCCTCACCGCAGAAATCCAGGACCGACGCCGCCGACCAGGCCAGCTCGGCCGCCAACTCGACGCGATCGGGATCGTTGTCGACCAATCGAGCGCCCTCGACGAATTGCCGCGCCGCGTCACGGTAGCGGTTGAGCTTGCGCAGGGATTCGCCGTACTGGCGGCGCAGGATCGCCATCTCGGCGGGCGGATAGGGCATCGCACCGGCCGCGAGCGGCTGTTCGAACAGCGCGGCCGCTTCGCCGTACCGCCCGGCCCGGTGCAGCGCCCGTGCGGCGACAAAGGTGAGGTGTTCCGCGTCCGCGGTCGAGATCGGCTCCCAGCGCGCGGCCGCGGTCAATGCCGCGTCGGCCAATTCGAATTCCCGGCCCGGCTGCCCGGACAGCGCCATGACGAGCTGGGAACTGAGGCGCGCGATATGTTCGGCGGGTAGAACAGTCGCGCCGATCGAGAGTGCCTGCCGCAGATACTGTTCGGCGTCCTCCGGATCGTCGACGAGTCGCTGGGCGGCCAATTCGGCCAGTTGCTGTGCGTCCTCGGCCTGCTCCGCGGACGTGTTGGCGACTGGCTCGATGGCAGCAACCTTGCGCGGCAAGGTGTTTCGCACACCGAGCGGGAGCTGGTCGACCAGCGGCCGCTGAGCGAGCCGGGCTGCGATCCGATCGCCGACCACCGTACTGCCGTTGCGGGCGTCGTATCGTGCGGTCAGCTCGTCGATTTCGACGGTCAGGTCCGCGCGCACCGAATCCACCGTTCCCGCACCGACTTCGAGACCACCGTGACCGAGCTCGGTCAATCGCCGCAGCAGCACCCAGACACCCGTGATGAAGGCGAGCCGGATGGCGACGTCGGCGCCGGGGTCGGTGAGCCACGCCGTATGTTCGGCCAGGATTTCGAGCCCGCGTGCCTCGTTCCCGGTCAACGCACAGAACTCGATGTGCTCGCCCACCGAGCGGCGCAGATCCGGAAGGTGGCGTACCAGTGGATAACCCGTCAAATACGCGCTGCGCGCCTCGGCGGCGCGACCGGTACGCAGCATCGGCAGCAACGCCTGCCCGAGCACCCGGTGCGGCTGCTCGGCACAGCTGCGCGCGCCGTCGATGACCGGACCCCAGCACTCCAGCGCGGCCTCGTCATCGCCGGCCTGCGCGTAGTTCGCGCCCCATTGGTCGCGTTCGCAGGCGTCGCAGTCGGACATACTGTCGCGCGGCGCGGCACGGGCCGCGTCGAGCAGCTTCGCCGCCGCGTCGTGCTCACCCAGTTCGCGGGCCAGGTCCGAGCGCAGCGCGAGCACCGGCCGAGCACTGTATCCGCGCTGCCGGTAACGGCTTTCGAGTTCGTCGAGCCAGCGATAGGTGGTCCGCAGTGGCACCGCTGGGTTCTCGATCAGGCCCCAGGTCAGCCATTTCAGGTACCAGTGCACCGAATGCGTCATCGGACCGAGTTCGGCGGGGAATTCGTCGTAGATCCGCAGCAGCCTGCCGTAGGCGACCGGGGCCAGATCGCGTTCGCCCGCATAGGCATAGGCCTTCGCCAGCTCCAACAGGACACTCCCCTCCAGTGCCCGGTCGGGAGCCGATTTCGCTGCGGCGGCAAGGGTTTCCAGGCGTTCGGTGCGGCCGCGTCCGTGCGGCAGCGAACGGCTCTGCACCAGTGCCGTCTGGATCTCGGAGGTGTCCATCTCAGGCCTCCCCCGCGGACTCGCCCGCCGCGTGCCGGGTCGCCCAGCTGAGGAATTCACCGAACGCGCGGTTGAGCAGCGCGGTGTCGGCCGGGCGCAGCGGCCGGTGCGTCATCAATAACGCCTGGCCGTACAGCGATTCGAGCGCGGTCTTCAGGAAGGCGGGATCGCCGATCCGACTCAGTCGGCGCACCACCGGACTGTGGTGGTTCAGTACCAACTGGGCGCGCGGTGCGCTGGCCTCGAGGGCGCCGAGGATTTCGCCCCAGAGCTCGGCCGCGTCGGCCGCGGTGTCGACCCGCGTTCGTTCATTGCGGGCACCGCGACTGTCCAGATGTAGCGCGGGCACCGAAACCGGATGGAACGCACGCAGAATCACATCGCAGGACAGCGGATCCAGTGCGATGCGGGCGGCGGCGAGCACTGGGGCCAGCGCCAGTTCATCGGCCGGGTCGACCAGGTCCAAGGCGGCGGTGACCGCGTCCGCGTCCAATTCGGTCACCGTCACGCCGGGCAGGATCGAGGGCAGCAGGGCGAGCAGTTCCGCGTCATAGGTGTAGCCGCCATTGACGACGCCGATGCCCTGCGCGGCCGCCGTCGCGGCCACCTGGCGGAACTCCTCCACCGTCGCCGTCACCCGCACCGCCGGATGGTTGCGCGCGAATTCGGTCAGCGGAACCCGGCCATCGGTCGTCTCGAACAACAAGTGCGGCAACATGATCCGCAGCATGTCCGGGGAATGCCGGGCCATCGCCTTGACCCCGAGCGCGTGCACGGACAGGAAGGTGGCCAGTCGCTCGGGCTGTTCGGCGGCGATTTCGGTGAGCCAGTCGCGCATTCGGTCGCCGAGGCTGTCGCGGACGATGGCGAGACGTTCGTCCTCGTAGAGTCCCTCCCGCGAGGCGGTCGGCCGCAGGCTGTCGGTGTCGATCACGCAGCGCACGAAAAAGGCCCAGTCCGGCAGCAATCCGCGCACCGCGTCACCGAGCAGCATGCCCTTGAGATACACCCGGTGCGCGCTGCTTTCGGCCGGATTGCCCGGCTGCGACAGGACGAAGGCGACGCCGCTGAGTCCCGCCAATTCGGCATCGAGATCGATCACATCCAGCGGAGTGAAGCCGAGTACTCGCTCGCCATATTCGAACAGCGCGGCGCGACGCTGAGCCGGAGACGCGTAGTTACGCTGCCATACCGGCCGCCTGTCGGTGGCGCGTAGTCCCGCGCCGTTCGCCTCGACCGTCACCTCATAGGGCAGCAGCGACCCGTAATCGCGGACCAGTTCCAGCACCCGTCCCGGCGCGAACCAGGGTTCCGCACCGGCACGCGGCGTGAGATGCACTGTGGTGCCGGGGTTTTGATGGTCTTCCGGGTCGAGCGAGCGAAGCGAGTAGGTGCCGTCGGCGGCGGCCAGCCATTCGACGGGTGGTGCGGCCGGATCGCCGGCCGAGCGGGTGACCACCCGGACGGTCTCGGCGACGGTGAAGCAAGCCAGCAGCCCGATGCCGAACTGCCCGAGGAACTCTCGCCGGGCGCCCTCGATATCGTCACGCTTCGACGAATGTCCGATAGTCGCGAGAAAGCGGTGCACATCCGACTCGGTGAGACCGATGCCCGGATCAGATATCCGCAGACCGGATTCGTCGATGACGAAACGAATCGCGGTGGGGGCCAAGGGATCGAGCTGCTTGCGCGCGGTAACGGCGTCGACCGCGTTCTGCAACAGCTCACGAATGTAGACCCGCGGGCTCGAGTACAGGTGATGCGACAGCAGGTCCACTATCCCGCGTAAATCGACCTGGAACGAATAACTCTGGTCCGGCCCACTCCCCTGACCCGACCCACCACCCTGGCCCGACCCGGCCCGTGCACCATCCGGCGTGCTCTTCACCATGCGACGAATCTTGGTGTCCAGCGCCAACGATCCGCTTAAGGAAAGCTGATGGCCGCGACCATCGGTTTTGTTAACCGGTCGGACGCTTGGATTTGGGGAGCTTGCGCACCACCACGTCATAGGACTGATCGATCAGTTCGCGCAGTTCGTCCGCGGGCACCGCCCCGTCCAGCTTGATGGTGTTCCAGCCATAGCGGCCGATATACGCCGATGCCGCGACATCTTCGGGGTAGATCAGCACCAGTTCATCGGCCTCGGCCCGATTGGCACCGCATTTGAGCCCGACCGACGCCGACCCGAGGAAGGCGAAGATCTTATCGGCGACCTTCGCGACGATATCGCCTTCCCACGGCTCATCCTGCCAGGCACCGGGTTTGGCGAGACAGTACTTCAGCAGGTCGGCCTCGTTCAAAGCTCGCTCCTCACACCGGAAGTAGTCGGGACACCACCGCGGTCAGTTGTTTGGCCGAGCGGCATTCGTGCATCTCGATCACTTGCTGATACTTGTCGGCGGCGGAATCACCCGAACCCCAATTGGTGCGCATCTCGGGGTTGAGCCAGTGTGCGTGCTTGGCGGTACGCACCAGTGAGCGCAGCGTATCCAGTTCCGGATCACGGTAATTCGTGCGCGCGTCCCCCAGAATCAGCAGCGAGCTGCGGGCGGTGACCGCATCGGGGAAGTCCTGCGCGAATCCGGCCAGTGCGCTGCCGTAGTCGGAATGTCCGTCCAGGCCGACGACATCCGCCTCAGCGAAGATCCGGGCCATCGACTTGTCCAGCTGGGTGTTCGGATCGAAGAACCGGGTCACCTCATCGGTCCGGTCCACGAAGGCGAAGATGCGCACCCGCGAGAACTGTTCGCGCAGCGCGTTGACCAGCAGCAGCGTGAAGTTGCTGAACCCGGCCACCGAACCGGACACATCGCAGAGCAGGACCAGCTCCGGACGGCCGGGCCGCGGCTTGCGGTTCACCAGGTCGATCGGCACACCGCCAGTCGACATGGACTTGCGCAGCGTCTTGCGCATATCGATCTCGCCACGGCGAGCATGCCTGCGCCGCACGGCAAGCCGGGATGCGAGGATCCGGGCCAGTCGTTGGGTGCTGCGCCGCATCTCGGCCAACTCGGTCTCCGAGGCACGCAGGAAGTCGACATCCTCCACCTGCCGCTTGACGCTGTAGCTCGCCACGCGTTCCCGGCCGATCCGCTCGGCGACCCGCCTGCGCGTCTCCGACTCCACGCTCTCGCGGAAATCATCGATACGCTGCCGGGCTGTCCTTCGCGCGACCTCGGTATCGAAATCGCTGGTATCAGGCCCGGCGCCGAGCCCGGCCAGGATCTTGGCCAGCAGTGTTTGCGGCTGTACGTCTTTCAGCGCCTGGTACGCCGAATACGATGGGCCGCGCGCAGATTGGTACTGCCCCAGCTGTTCGACGATCTGTGCCGCGAGCAGTTCCAGCCGCCGCCCCGCATGTTCGTCGGTCAGCAACTCGGCGAGCAATTCGCGCAGTGCCTGGATATCGACCTCACCCGTTGGCGTGCGCGGGATCTCGATATCATCGATGTCACCGCCACGATCACCGAGCGCGGCCGGGAACCACAGATCGAACAGCCCGTCGAAGGTGCTGCGATGGGTGGTGCGGCGCAACAGCGCACATGCCAAGCCCTCGCGCAACACGTCGCGGTCCAGCAGATCCAGTACGGTCACCACCCGGCCCGCGTCCACGGTCTCCGACGGCCCCACCGGAATACCACGGGCCCGCAACGCCTCGACGAAACTCACCAGATGCCCCGGAATCCCGTGCGGCGCACTGAAGTCCGTGGGCACCGATCCCGGCGTCATGGCTCAGGCCAGCTTCAGCTCGGCCAGCGCGCGCTGGTGGTCGGCCTGGTGTTTGAGCACGACACCGAGGGTGGCGCGCACCGTGGTGTCATCGAGATCCTGCAGGCCAAGTGCGAGCAGCGTGCGGCCCCAGTCGATGGATTCGGCGACACTCGGCAGCTTCTTCAGCTGCATACCGCGCAGCACGTGCACGATCCGCACCAGCTGGGCGGCGACCGCGGCGGACAGCTCCGGCACCCGGCTGGCCAGGATGCGGCGCTCGAGTTCCTCGTCCGGGAAGTCCAGGTGCAGGTAGAGGCAGCGACGCTTGAGCGCCTCGGACAGTTCGCGGGTGGCGTTGGAGGTCAGCACGACGAACGGTTTGCGGGCCGCGATGATGGTGCCGAGCTCCGGGACGGTGACGGCGAAATCGCTGAGCACCTCGAGCAGCAGACCCTCGATCTCGACGTCGGCCTTATCGGTCTCGTCGATGAGCAGCACGGTCGGATCGGTGCGCCGGATCGCGGTCAGCAGCGGCCGCGACAGCAGGAACTCCTCGGTGAAGACGTCTGCCTTGGTTTCCTCCCAGTCGTTTTCGCTGGAGGCCTGGATGCGCAGAATCTGCTTGGCGTGATTCCACTCGTACAGCGCGCGGGCCTCGTCGACGCCCTCATAACACTGCAGGCGAACCAGTTCCGCGCCTGCCGTCTGCGCGACCGCCCTGGCCAGTTCGGTCTTGCCGACACCGGCCGGGCCCTCGATGAGCAGCGGCTTACCGAGACGGTCGGCCAGGAACACCGAGGTCGCCGTGGCCTTATCGGCCAGGTACCCGGTCGTGGCCAGCTGCTCGATCACATCGTCGACCGATGTAAAAATCGGCTCCTGCACTGCGCTATCGGTAGCCACGTGGCGTCCTTCCTTCCAAACTCACCCCTCACGCTACGGGACGGTCCGAAGCAAGTGATCAGCGGTTCTTACGCCGAAAGAATTCGGCTCCCCGCTAGACCGGGCGGATCTGACCGTCGCCCCAGACGATCCACTTGGTGGAGGTCAGCTCGGGCAGCGCCATCGGGCCGCGGGCGTGCAGCTTCTGGGTGGAGATGCCGATTTCGGCGCCGAAGCCGAACTGCTCGCCGTCGGTGAAGGCGGTGGAGGCGTTCACCATGACGGCGGCGGCGTCGACGCGGCTGGTGAATTCGTTGGCCGCGGCCAGCTCACCGGTGACAATGGCCTCGGTGTGGCCGGTACCCCAGGTGTTGATGTGCTCGACGGCCGCGTCCAGATCGGCGACGACCTTCAGCGCGATATCGAGCGTGAGGTACTCCTCGCCCCAGTCCTGATCGTTGGCGGGTACCAGGCCTGGCAGGTCACCGTGCACGGTGACGCCGTGGCGCTCCAGCGCCTGGATCAGCCGCGGCACCGCGGTGGTGGCGATGGCATCGTCGATGAGCACCGTCTCGGCGGCATTGCAGACGCTGGGACGGCGGGTCTTGGCGTTGATCAGGATCTGCTCGGCCATCTCCAGATCGGCGGCGGCATGCACGTAGACGTGGCAGTTGCCGGTGCCGGTCTCGATGGTCGGCACCTGCGCGTCGCGGACCACCGCGTTGATCAGCCCGGCGCCGCCGCGCGGGATCACCACGTCGACCAGGCCGCGGGCCTGGATCAGGTGGATCACGCTGGAGCGGTCGAAGCTGGGCAGCAGCTGCACGGCATCGGCCGGAAGATCCTGCGCGACAAGCGCTTCCCGCAACACCGCGACCAGCGCGGCATTGGAGTGCGCGGCCGAGGAGGACCCGCGCAGCAGTGCGGCATTGCCGGATTTGAGCGTCAGCCCGAAGGCGTCGACGGTGACGTTCGGCCGGGCCTCGTAGACCATGCCGACCACGCCGAGCGGCACCCGGACCTGCCGGATCTCCAGCCCGTTCGGCAGCGTCGAGCCGCGCAGGACCACCCCGATCGGATCGGGCAGTCCGGCCACCTGGCGCAGCCCGGAGGCGATGCCATCGATGCGCGGCTTGTTCAGCCGCAGCCGATCCAGCAGCGACTCCTCGATCCCCGCCGACTTGGCGGCCAGTTGATCCTCGACATTGGCATCGAGCACGGAATCGGCCGCCGCGAGCAACGCGTCGGCGGCCGCATGCAGCGCCTCGTTCTTCTGCGCTGTGGTCAGCTGCGCGAGGACACGCGAGGCGACGCGCGCCCTCCGCGCGGCATCGTGCACGATCTCGCGGACATCCTGGCCGGTCGCCGTTCCTACCGTCATGGGTACAGCTTACTGACCAGCCCGGCAGCAGGCCGGACTGGCCTGAGCGCCCAATTCCCGCCATCCGGCGGTCCATCGGCCGAGTCCGTACCGCGGCGGGCGTACGCGGATTATCTTGGGATTCATGCCCAACATGCCGGATCGGATCCCGGCCGAAGGTGCCCACGATGCGTTGATCGGGCACCTCGAGGCCCATATGGTTGCCCTGTCCTTCGTGGACAACGCCGGGATAACCAGAGTGAAGACCGTGCCGAAGGGGCGGCTGGCGCACGCCGCCAGATACGGCATCGGCGTTTCGCCTTGTTTCGAGACGTTCACCTTCGACGATCTGATGTCCGTCGGCCGATACCTCGGCGGACCCGATGGCGATCTGCGCCTGATCCCCGACCTGTCCCGGTTGACCGAACTCGCCTGTCAGCCGGGCTGGGCGTGGGCGCCCGCCGATAAGTTCACCCAGGACGGCACCCGCTTCGTCGCCTGCCAGCGCGCCTTCGCGACCCGGCAGGCCGAGGCGGCGCAGGAGTCCGGTCTGCGGCTGTCGATGGCGTTCGAGACGGAGTGGGCGGTCGGCCGCGCCGATGCCGAGCACGATTTCGTTCCAGCCATGTACGGACCCGCCTACAGCATGATCCGGCTGAGCCAGGTGGCCGAATACGCCAGCGATCTCGTCGCGGCCTTGGAGCGCCAGGAGATCGCCGTCGATCAGTTCCATCCCGAATACGCACTCTCGCAACTGGAGTTGTCGGTCGCGCCCAATGATCCGGTCGCGGCCGCCGACGACGCGGTCCTGGTCCGGCACACGATCCGGCAGATGAGCGCGCAATACGGCTGGCGCGCGCTGCTCGCGCCGTGTATCGAGCCCGGCGGCGCGGGTTCCGGTGCGCACCTGCATCTTTCGCTGCACGACGAGCAGGGACCGCTGCTGGCCAAGGGCGAAGGCCCCTACGGCATGCGCCGCGTCGGCGAGGCGTTCCTGGCCGGTGTGCTGCGTGAACTGCCCGCGCTGGTCGCGGTCGGTGCGGGCAATCCGGCGAGTTTCCTTCGACTGCAACCCTCGCGGTGGGCCGGGGTCTGGCAATGCTGGGGCCGGGAGACGCGGGAAGCGGCCCTGCGCTTCATCACCGGTGTGCAGGGCACCGAGGAGTGGGCGGCCAATGCGGAGATCAAATGTTTCGACGCGACCGGTAACCCGTATCTGATCGTCGGCACGGTCATCGCCGCCGGACTCGCGGGTGTCGCCGAAGAACTGCGGCTACCAGCCGAAATCATTGGTGATCCGATGGGATTCGACGCCGAACGACTCATGCTGTCCGGTGTGCGTCGACTGCCCACCAACCCGCTCGAGGCTGCCGACGCACTCGCGGACTCCAAGGTGCTCGCCGAGGCCCTGGGCGTCGAAATGCACGACGCCCTGCTCACCGTGCGCCGCGCCGAGGCCGAACGCTATCGGGATATCAGCCCCGCCAAGCTGGTCGAGCTGACCCGCTGGCGGTTCTAGCGTGCTGACCGATGGGGTCGCGCTCACCGATCACCACTGTCACGGCGTCGTAGCGGCGGATCTGGACCGGCCCGGTTTCGAGCGGCTGCTCAGCGAAGGGCAGCGCGGCACGTTCGATTCGACGATCGGTCTCGCGGTAAGGCGTTGGTGCGCACCAGTTCTCGACCTCGCGCCACATGCCGATCCGGCGGAGTACCTGACGCGGCGGGCCGAACTCGGCTGGCGCGAGGTTTCCACGCGGCTGCTACGGGCCGCGGGCACGACCCGCTGGTTCCTCGATACCGGATTCGGCGGCGGGACATCGGAATTCGCGGCCTCGGCCGGTGGCGAGGTACGCGAGATCGTCCGGCTCGAACAGGTCGCCGAACAGGTCATCGCCGAGAACGGCACGACAACACTGCCGTTCGAGGAGATCGAAGCCGCGCTGCGCGAACGCGCCCGAAATGCCGTCGGCCTCAAGACAATCGTCGCGTATCGATGCGGACTGGACTTCCCGCTACGCGACTCTCCCCCGGCAATCGTCGCGCAGTCGCGCCTGACCGACCCCGACATCCTGGGGTGGTTGGTCGGACTCGGCGTCCGCATCGGCGTCGAATTCGGCCTGCCACTGCAATTTCACACCGGTTTCGGTGACACCGACCTGCGGCTGCACCGCGCCGATCCACTACTGCTCACCGATTTCCTGCGCACCACCGCCGGCTCCGGTCTATCGGTAATGTTGTTGCACTGCTGGCCTTTCCACCGCAACGCCGCCTACCTCGCACACGCCTTCGAGCACGTCCGGCTCGACCTCGGCCTCACGATTCCCTATGTGGGACAACGATCCACGGCCGTACTCGCCGAGACACTCGAACTGGCCCCCTTCGACTCGATGCTCTACTCCTCCGATGGCTACGGACTTCCTGAGCTGCACTACCTCGGCGCACTCCTCTGGCGACGCGGGCTCGGCCGCCTACTCGACGAGTGGATCGGCGAGGATGTCATCACCCCCGCCGACGCCGAACGACTCGTGATCGCGATCGCCCACGGGAATGCGGCGAGGGCCTACCCCGAGTGATGCAGTCGTGCCCGCACGGCAGCAAGCTCCTCGGCGATTCGTTCGCGATCGAACTGCGTCAGGCGGCGAATCTGCATATCGAGCACCACGGTCGTCTGCGACTGGGTGAACCCGAACCTGGCCACAAGATCACGCTCGGCCTGCCGCTGATCGGTGCAGCCAGCGACGAGCGCGACCAGTTCGTCGCGGCGGTCCAACGCCGTCGCAAGAGCCGTCAGCAACTCCAGGCGTTCGCGATCCTTCGCAACCGCGCGTGATACACCCTGCGTCACCAGCGTCTCATCTCCTCCGGAGCCTCAGAAACCACCTTCAGACAAGTACCAGCCGAGAACTCTCAGACTACGCCGTCCGCGACCCAGAACCCGTTCGCGCCGCACCAGCCAGCAATTCGGTGTGACTCGCCGAACCGACCGCCGCTAAGGGGCACGATCGAACCGGAACAGGTCTCGGCAACGATTGTTTTCCGCTACTTCCGCGCCGCCGTCTTTCGGTAGTTCCGCTCGGAATGGTATCGGCGACCGGTGGTGGGTTCGGGATGCACGTTTCAGTGAGATGGCCTACAGGGCAGGAGGATTCGCGAACAGTGATACGAGTGAAGCGCAGGTGGGAGGTCTTGTTCCGGGATACGCTTGTGGTATGGATACCTCGGCGGCAGTCCCGAACCCGCCAGTGGCTGTTTTCCGGGGAGTACGGCACGCAGGCACGGTTCCGGAGCTGAACGATCGGATCCGGGCCGCGGCGCAGGGGGCCGCTTCGCTGTTGGCCGCGGTACCGACCCACGCCGGTCCGGTCGAGCGCACCTCGGCGTTGCGGCGGGCAGTGGCGTCGCGGCGGCGGTACTCATGATGATCGCGTGCGGGCTCGGTGATCCCATCGCGTATCTGGCGGAGAAGTCCGGTGCGCTGGTGCAGGATGTCGTGCCGGTGCGGGGAAAGGAGGCCTTCTCGGGCAACGCCGGGTCGGTGCTGCTGACCTTCCACAACGAGAATGCCTTTCACCAACACGAACCCGACTACGTGCTGCTGCTGTGCCTGCGCGCCGATCACGACCGGACCGCTGGTCTACGCACCGCCTGCTTGCGCGAGGTGCTGCCACTGCTGAGCGCCGCCGGCCTGGACGCGCTGTTCGCGGCGGAGTTCCGCACTGCGCCACCGCCTTCCTTCGGCTCGGACAACACGGCATGCACGCCGAAACCGTTACTCTCCGGTGCGCCCGAGGATCCCGACATCAGGATGGCGACCATCGCGACAACGGCACTCACCCCCCGCGCCGAAGCCGCGCTCGCCGAATTCGGCCGAGTCTGCGACACCGTCGCCCATACCACCAAGCTCACTCCAGGCGACCTGGCCATCGTCGACAATCGCGTGACAGTTCACGGCCGCACCGCCTTTCGGCCCCGCTACGATGGCGCAGACCGCTGGTTGCAACGCACCTTCGCCGTCGCCGACCTGCGTCGCTCCCGCGATCACCACACCCACGATGGCTACATCATCACGCGCTGACTCGCGGCTAGGTCTGGGTGGCCAATACGAACGGCAGCACTGCTGTCGCCCCTGCCTGTCGTAGCGCGTGGGCGGCGACGGTGAGCGTCCAGCCGGTATCGGACAGGGCGTCGACGAGCAGGATGGGGCCGTCGACCGAGCTCAGGTCCGGGATGAGCCAGGAGTCGAACAGGCCCGCGACGCGATGAGCGGAGTTCGCGGCGGAAACCGGCGGCTGGTCGGGGCGCAGTTGTAAGGTGCCGAGGTCGCGCAGCCGGCCGACTTCGGCGAGACGGGCGGCCAGGGTGGCGGTGAGCACCGGGTAGCGGTGCGATTCGAGGGCCAGCACCGAGGTCGGGCGGGTCGTCCAGTTCCATTCGCGCAGCACGGCGATGCAGGCGTCGAAGACCGCATCCGGGACCGGATCGTCGGGGGCGTCGAGGAGGGTGCGCAGGCGTTGGCCCCAGCCGAGGTCGGTGAGCCTGCCGAGTGCGCGGCCGGTCTCCGCGCCGCCGGTGATCTTGCCGGACAGCGGGATACCGAGTTTCGACATTCCGGTCGGCCATTGTTTGCGCGCGGCCAGATCGAGACCGGGCCGGTCGAGGCGGGCGCGGGTCGTGGCGATCGCTGTCGCGTCGACGGTGGTGTCGAGCCGGGTGCCGGTGCAGTTGTCGCAGCGGCCGCAGCCGGGTGCGTCGCCTTCCAGTGCGGGCAGTCCCGGGTCGTCGAGCTGGCGGCGCAGGAACTGCATGCGGCAGCCGGTGGTGCGCTGGTAGTCGATCATCGCCTGCTGTTCGACCTCGCGGGCCGCGGCGAGGCGTTCGTAGCGTTCGGTGTCGTAGGTCCACGGCTGCCCGGTGGCGATCCAGCCGCCGCGGACCCGCCGCACCGCGCCGTCCACATCGAGCACCTTGAGCACCATCTCCAGCCGCGAGCGGTTCAGCTCGACCAGCGGCTCCAACGCGACGGTCGACATCGCCCGGTCGAAATCCAGCGCGTCGAGCACCGCGCGCACGATGTGTTCGCGCGGAAAGGCGACGGAGGCGAAGTAACTCCAGATCCTGGCGTCTTCGGGTCCCGGCAGCAGCACCACTTCGGCGCGGTCGGTGCCGCGACCCGCGCGACCCACCTGCTGGTAGTAGGCGATGGGCGAGGACGGCGCGCCGACGTGCACCACGAAACCCAGATCCGGCTTGTCGAAGCCCATGCCGAGCGCCGAGGTGGCGATCAGCGCCTTCACCTCGTTGTTCAACAGCGCCGCCTCCAACACCTCACGTTCGGCGGTATCGGTCTGCCCGGTATAGGCGGCGACATTGTGGCCGTGCGAATTCAGCACGTCGGCGAGGTCGTGCGCGGCGGCGACGGTGAGGGTGTAGACGATGCCGGAGCCCGCCAGATTGCCGAGGTGCCCGCTCAGCCAGGCGGTGCGTTCGACCGCGTCGTCGAAGCGCACCACCGACAGGTGCAGCGATTCGCGATCCAGGGTGCCGCGCAACACCAGCGTGTCCGTGCCGATCTGGGTCGCGACATCGGTGACCACCCGGTCGTTGGCGGTCGCGGTAGTGGCGAGCACCGGCACGTCGGAGCCGAGATCGGCGATCAGGGTGCGAATGCGGCGGTAGTCGGGCCGGAAATCGTGGCCCCAGTCCGAGACACAGTGCGCCTCGTCGATCACGACCAGTCCAGCGTCGGCGGCCAGCTTGGGCAATACCTGGTCGCGGAAATCCGGATTGTTCAGCCGCTCGGGGCTGACCAGCAGCACGTCCACATCGCCCGCCGCCACCCGATCGTGAATCTCATCCCATTCGGTGACATTGCCGGAGTTGATGGTCGCCGCGACGACGCCCGCGCGCTCGGCCGCCGCGACCTGGTTGCGCATCAGCGCGAGCAGCGGCGACACGATCACCGTCGGCCCACGCCCAGCGCGCCGCAACAGCTTGGCCGCGATGAAGTACACCGCCGATTTGCCCCAGCCGGTGCGCTGCACCACCAGCGCCCGCCTGCGCTGCACGATCAGTGCCTCGATCGCGGTCCACTGGTCCTCCCGCAGCGTCGCTCGCGGTCCTGCCAGGTCGCGCAGTAGCTCCTCGGCCCGCTCGCGCAGGTCGGGAGCGGTGAGGTCGATCGCTGACGTACCGGCCGCCGTGGTCATGGGCTCCATCGTGCCCGATACCACCGACATCGATCCGAACTACCTTGGCCGAGGTCATGGAAGCCGTGGCCGCCACGTCGGTGGAAATGGCGAAATACCCCTGGGTAACGGCCAAGGGAGTGAGATCATTGCTCCGCACCGTGGGACCGCGCAGGAGGTAACCGTGACCAACTACGATCCGCCCCCGGGTTGGTCTCCGCCCGGTTCCCAATTCCGCAGTACCGGCGGGTTCGGAAGGACCCTCTTCGGCGTTCTGGTCGGTCTGGTGGTGACACCGGTCGGGATCGGGCTGGCCGCGCATGCGGCGCTGGATACCCGGCAGTGGGTCATCCTCGGGTCCGCGGTCAATCGGGCCGAGTCGACTTTCCAGATTGTCGGCGGGGCGCTGCTGTTGTTCTTCGTGGCCGCGCTGGCCGCGTACGCACCGGCCGGGACGGTACTGGCCGGGCTGGTCTGGGGTGTGGTGCCGGGATTCGTGTACTTCCTGTCCCCGGACGACATCTGGCGGACCATTCACGACGATCTGCCGATGTTGTCCGATGAGATGCGGTTAGCGCTGATCACCTGGGTGGCGAACGGATACGCATTCATTCTCGGGCTACTCCTGCTCGGCGCGGGCGTCGCGGGTACGATGCGGCGGCGCTGAATACTTCGGGACGAATTGCGGTGGGGCTCACTGCAATTCGGCCCTGCCCGATCGGCGCAGTTCGGTCGGGGAAGTTCACCGGATTGATCAGTGGATGCCTGGCTCTTTAGGGCGGGGAGGAAGCTGATTCTGTGTTGCGTGAGCGTGTCTGGTGGGGTCGCTTTCTTTCGTGGGCTCGGGTTGTTTCTGGTTGGTGATGTATTCGGCGATGATGGCGAGGGCGCTGCTCCTGCGGCGGCGGCGAAGTAGGACATTGACCAGAAGTGGTTGCCCCACAAGTATTTTGGGTGTGGTCGGGGAACTCTTGCCGTAGGTTTCGGGTGGAGACGCTCTTGAGGCTGTTGACCAGGGTGGACAGTTGCATGGTCGGCGGGTGGTGGATCAATGGGTGGAGGTTGTCGGTTTCTCTGTTGAACTCGGTCAACGTCGCGCCGAACTTGTCACACACCTCTGTCATGATCTGTTTTGCAGCGGGTGAGTATCGGGTCGGGGAGGGTGGGTTGTGAAGCGGATCGTTGTCGTCAAGCTCACTCCCACCCCGGAGCAGCATGTGGCGTTGAAAGCGACACTGAAGTTGTGTAATGCGGGGGCTAACATGGTCGCGCGGCTCGCACACACCGTTACCGATCATCGCCCGTTCGCGCTGCAGAAACACGTGTACGCCCAACTCAAAGCATCCGGGTTGTCGGCGCAACCGGCGATCCGGGTCATCAAGAAGGTCGCCGACGCGTATGCGACCCGGCAAGCGAACCTGACCAGCGGGAACTACGGCCCGCCGGGATCGAAACGGTATGCGAAAGTCGTTGGTAAGCCGATCAAGTTCCGTGAGGATGCGGGCCAACCGTTCGACGACCGCTGCCTGTCGTGGCAGATCGATCAGTCGACGGTGTCGATCTGGACCACGGCAGGGCGACTGCGGAGGGTCGGGTTCGTGTGCGCGCCATGGCAGTTGAAACTGCTGACCGCCCGTAAGGGTGAGTCGGATTTGGTCTTCCGCGACGGTCACTTCTACCTGCACGCAACCGTCGACACCGATACACCGGCCCCGCTGGTCCCGGCGGATGATCCCGCCGGGTGGCTGGGTGTGGATCTGGGGATCGTGAACCTCGCGGTGACCAGTGCCGATGACCCCACGAACCTCGATGCCCGCTGGTCCGGTGGTGCGGTCACCGCACGCCGCAAGAGGAACCAAACCTTGCGGGCCGCTTTGCAGAAGGTGGGGACCAAGTCCGCGAAACGGAAACTGAAGGCCCGGCGAAGGAAGGAAGCCCGGTACGTCACCGACGTCAACCATCAACTCTCGAAATCTGTTGTTGCCCAGGCACAACGCACCGGTCAGGGGATCGCGGTAGAAGATCTATCGGGTATCCGGGACCGGATACGGCTCGCCAAAGCGCAGCGGCAGCAACTACATTCCTGGGCGTTCGCGCAACTGCGTGACCAGATCACCTACAAGGCCCAAGCCGCGGGACTGCCCGTACAGGTGATCGACCCGCGTAACACCAGCAGAACCTGTCACCGCTGCGGGCACTGCAACCGGGCGAACAGACCCACCCAGGCAGTGTTCCGGTGCCGTAATTGTGGGTGGAGCGGTCACGCCGACCACAACGCCGCCCTCAACATCGCCGAACTCGGACATCACAGTTATCGGGCCGCCCAATCAACCGTGCCTAAAGCAGCCACCCCTCTAACAGCCAGTTAGAGCGTGAGCAGCAAACCCGCGTCCTTCAGGACCGGGTAGTTGATCCCTTGACGCACAGCACCTGATGCAGCGTCGCGACGATATCCACCAGATCGCTCTGTGCCGCGATCACTTCATCGATGTCCTTGTACGCGGCCGGGATCTCATCGACCACGCCCGCGTCCTTACGCGACTCCACCCCTTCGGTCTGCGCGATCAGATCGGCGACGGTGAACTGCTTCTTCGCCGCGTTCCGGCTCATCCGCCGCCCCGCACCGTGCGACGCCGACTGGAACGAGGCCGGATTTCCCTTGCCACGCACCACATATGAGCGGGTGCCCATCGAACCCGGGATCAACGCCAGGTCCCCCGCGCCCGCGCGCACCGCACCCTTGCGGGTCACCAGCATCGGCACGCCGTCGATCAGTTCCTCCGCCACATAGTTGTGATGGCACGATATCGGCTCGTCGAAACGCACCTCGCGCCCGGCGAATTCGTCGCGCACCGCACGGCATACCAGGCCCAGCATGACCGCGCGGTTGCGCGCGGCGTATTCCTGTGCCCAGGTCAGATCGCGCCGGTAGGCATCCATTTCCGGTGTGCCGGAAAGGAATACGGCCAGATCGCGATCGGGCAGATCCTGGTTGTGCGGTAGGGCCCGCGCGACGGTCATATGCCGCTCGGCGAGTTCCTTGCCGATATTGCGGCTACCGGAGTGCAGCAGGATCCAGACCGTGTCGTGCTCGTCCAGGCAGACCTCGATGAAGTGGTTGCCGGAGCCGAGCGAGCCGATCTGCTTGTGCGCCTTGGACTCCAGTGCCTGCACGCCCGGATTCAGCGAACCGAACGCGGACCAGAAGCGCTCCCAGCCGCTGTTGTGCCGGGCCAGCTCACCGTGCGAGGCGGCGAATTCCGCGCCCAACCTCACGACGTTCACCTCGTCCTTATGCGCCTGGAACCCGACCGGCACCGCCGCTTCGATGCGCGAGCGCAACGAATGCAGGTTGTCCGGCAGGTCGGCGGCGGTGAGATCGGTCTTGACGCTCTCCATGCCGCAGCCGATATCGACGCCGACGGCCGCGGGCGCGACGGCATCGCGCATCGCGATCACTGAGCCGACCGTGGCACCCTTGCCGAGGTGCACGTCGGGCATGACGCGGACGCCGTGGACCCACCGCAGTTGCGCGATATTTCGCAGTTGCCGCAGCGCAGCCTGCTCGATGTCGTGCTCGTTGGCCCACATGAGCGTCTGCGCCCTGGTGCCGCGCAGCTCGACGGGAAACATGGGAATGTCCTTCCTCGGTGTTGGTCTGTTCCCCCTCAACGCTAGTTACCCGGCCGGGCTATGCGCACTTAAATATTCGCGACGTCATGGCTGCGAGAAATCGCGCCGTCGGGGACGCGACCGGACGATCTTGCCGGGTTCGGCAACCGCTATCGTGCGGGGCGGAACTGTTCGGCGAATGAAAGCATGGTGAAGCTACGTGAGCACCCCTCAGGGTGGGTGGCCAGGTCCGCCAGCGGCGCCCCAGTCCACCAACCGGACTGTTGTCATTGTGGCGGTAGTCGCCGCGCTGCTGTTCGCTGTCGTTGGCGTGGTCGGCGTCGTTGTGGTGCAGAAGAGTCGCACGAACGTCATTTCGGGTGTCGCCACGGCGGTGACCGCGAGCTCGGGCACGACTCCGGCCGGCGTCACCGCCGCCGGCGCGGTCCGCGTCGGCGATTCGAATGCGAAGGTCGTCGTTCGCGTGGTCGCGGACCTGCAATGCCCCGCATGTAAACAATTCGAGAAACGCAACGCCAAGGTGCTCGAAGACGCCGCCGGGAACGGCACGGCAATCGAGTACGACGTCATCTCATTTCTGGATCGCACCTCCAGCACCCAGTACTCCTCGCGCGCCGCGAACGCATCGTATTGCGTTGCTGGACAAGACCATTCGAAATACCAGGGCTGGTTCGCCGCGATGTTCGAACAGCAGCCCGCCGAGGGTGGTAGTGGCCTGCCGGATAGCAAACTCATCGAGATCGCCAAGAGTGCGGGCTACACCGACCCGTCTGTCGCCCAATGCATTACTGACCGCAAATACGACACCTATCTCCGTGACAAGACCGAGCAGGTCCTCAGCGGCGACGTCAACGCGACCCCGACAGTCTTCGTCAACGGCAAGAAACTCGACTCCAGCCAGTTGTCCAACGGACTCGGCGCGGCCATCGCCGCCGCGCGCTAGCACGACAGTTGTATTTCGTTGTGCTGCAAGCGAGTTGGTTCTGGGGTAGTTTGGCGCGGGTGCTGGATGATGTTGTGGCCGAGGATGTTTCGGCTTGGCGAGTGGGTTTCGATGAGGTGTTCGCGCGGGTAGCGGGGGTGTTCTATCGGACTGAGCCGCGGCGGTGGGCGCGGGCGTATCTGACGGGGTTGTTGGCGCCGGTGGAGCGCAAGAACTCCTGGCAGTTGGCCGATGCCGCCGGCGTGGTGGAGCCGGACGGTTTGCAGCATTTCCTGAACAGGTCCAGGTGGAGTGCTGATGATCTGCGTGATCATGTGCGCTCGTATGTGGCCGAGTCATTGGCCTGCCCGGACGGTGTCCTGGTGCCGGATGAGACCGGGTTCGTCAAGAAGGGCACGAAGTCGGCCGGGGTTCAACGCCAGTATTCCGGCACCGCGGGCAGGGTGGAGAACAGTCAGCTGGGGGTGTTTTTGGCCTACTCCGGCCGCGCTGGGCGTGCGTTGATCGACCGGGAGCTGTATATACCCGAATCATGGATCAGCGACCGAGACCGCTGTAGCGAAGCGGGAATACCCGAAAAGCGTTGCAGTGAAGGTGTTTTGACCAAGCCGCGACTGGCCGAGGCCATGATCGAGCGGACACTGAGGGCCGGGGTGGTCGCGGGGTGGGTGGCCGCTGACTCCGCCTACGGCCGTGACGGGAAGTTCCGGGCATTCCTGGAGGCTCGTCGGATGTCCTATGTCCTCGAGGTGCCGGTCAAACAGACCGTCACCGATATCGACGGGCGTCGTCGGGTCGACACTCTCATCGGCCGTGCTCCCGCCGAGGCATGGCACCGGGTTTCGTGCGGACCTGGGGTTCGAGGCGAGCGCGTCTACGACTTCGCGTGGGCCACGCTGCCCGGCTTCGGTGACCTCCCGGCCGGGTTCGTGCGCACCCTACTCGCCCGGCGATCGGTCGAGGACCCCGCCGATATTGCCTACTACCTGTGCTTTCACCCCGACACCGTGACTCGTGAGCAGATCGTCGCCGTCGCTGGAGCCCGGTGGGCGATCGAGGAATGCTTCCAAGCCGCCAAAGACCAATGCGGCCTCGACCACTACCAGGTACGCCGATGGGACCCCTGGTACCGCCACATCACCCTGGCCATGCTCGCCCACGCCTTCCTCGCAGTCACCGCCGCCACCGACCCAAAAGCCCACGCGGGCTGGGCCCGATCACAGTCGCCGAAATCCGCCGTCTCCTGGCGATAGTGCTCCACCCAGCCCGCACCCTCACCCACGCACTCGCCGCCTCCCGCTGGCGCCGACGCCACCAAACCCGCGTCCGACAAACCAGATACCATCGACAACGACTGTGACACAACGAAATACAACTGTCGTGCTAGTACGCCAGCCCGATTTCGTGGCGCTCTGGGAGCGTCGGCTCGAGTCTCCATCCAGGGGAGACAGGCCCAACTCGCTCGGATGGTCGGTCAGGAAGCCGGTATGTCAGGTGATGAAACCGAGGACCGTTGAACGGCCGGAGTAGGAGGGGTGGGTGCGGGCCGCCACCGTCACGGCTGGGCGCCGTCACATACTCAGGCGACGCGCACACCGTCGAACGCGGAGTCATGGTGGTGTAGTTGGTATTTCGTCGCCGCGGCACCGGTGACCGACCTGTCCGGTCGGCGCTAGGATTACCCCCATACCCGCGAGGACCTGCGAGGAGCCAGTGATGGACCGAGAACATGCGCCGCATGCCGACGACATCATTACCGAGCTGGACGATCTGCGTGTCGATCTGGCCGGACGCCACCGAGCTACCGCCAGCGCCGGAGCGACCGTCGACTCCACGGTGGTCGATGCCGATATGAACGCCCTCGACCGCGACGGGTACGCCATTCTGCCGAACCTGATCACACCCGAGGAATGCGAACGCATACGCGTGGCGACTACGGCCCTGCTCGGCCGAACCGGTCGTAATACATTCGAAGGCAAGCGGACCCAGCGGGTGTACAGCCTGCTCGAGAAGACTCGTGCCTGCGACCGACTGCTCGACCATCCTCGCGTTCTGGCGCTGCTCGACCGGCTGTTCTTCCCGAACTACCTGCTCTCACAACTCCAAGTGATCAATATCCTCCCCGGTGAGCAGGCACAACTGCTGCACCACGACGATGGCTTCTATCCGATACCGAGACCCCGCCCCCCACTGAGCGCCGCGACGATGTGGGCAATAGACCCGTTCACCGATATCAATGGCGGCACAGTGATATTGCCCGGCAGCCACCAGTGGGATTCCGCGCGCCAGCCGGCCGAATCCGATGCCCGGGTAGTCACACAGATGCCCGCGGGCTCGTGTGTGTTCTATCTCGGAACGCTCTGGCACGGTGGCGGCGCGAACGATACGACAACTCCGCGGCTCGCCGTGACCGCACAGTATTGCGAGCCCTGGTTGCGGCCCCAGGAACCGTACACACTGTCGACCAGCCGAAACACGGCACGAACAGTCTCCGAAGACATCCGCCGTATGCTCGGCTACAGCATCCACCCGCCATTCATGGGCGCTGTCGACGGCATGCATCCGAAAAGGCTTCTCGAAACCCCAGATTCGGCCGACCACGTTCGTTCCACCAGCTCGCCCCAACGAGACACCGATGTCCGCCACCGGTGAGCCGCACATGGTGCCGAGCCGAATGCCGTGATCGAAACACCACTGCCGCTATGGTCGGACGGACTCCTCGGTCAGCTGCCGGGCGGGTGGATGCCCAGCCTTTGTCAGGGTGCGCTGGCAGGAAAGGTTTCCGTGCCCAGCCATTGACGGCCGCCGCCAGTCCGGTCCGCTCGGTGCTCGCCCACCCCGGCATCGCCCGCACAAACCTTGCGGCGCACTCGAAGTCGAACATCGTCAACCGTCTGGCGATGGCCCGCAAGATCACCGCGGCCCTCGACGCCGCCTGACGGATGCGAGGTCGGCGCAGTACAGCTGGTCGCAGGGTCCGCTCCGTCTGCGTGACATTTCCGAGATCATTTCGTAATGTATCGGTGACGTGTCCCCAACGATAGCCAGTAATCAACATTATGCCTGGTCAACACCGCAAACGTCCGGTAGGCCGCAAGCGCACTCCGCTAGCTGTGGTTGTGGCTGCGTGTGGCATCGCTGCCATTGTCGCAGTCGTGCTGTGGGTGGCGAGCCCGACCGCTCAGCATGCCGCGGTCCAAGCAGCCCCTGCCGCCGCGCCGTCGACGGTACGGCCGGCACCGGCAGCTGCGGCCGAGCAACTACGACCGTCGGACGAGGAATACATCAAACACCTACGCGTCCCGTGTTCGACCGAACTCGCCGGCACCCGACCGCATGTGGCACAGGTGGGCCACTTCCTCGGAAAGATGTTCGGGATCACCGACATCGGCGGTGCTTTGGGCCGTGGCAACGACGATCACGGCGCCGGCCTGGCAGTCGATTTGATGACATCTGATTCCGCACACGGCGATGCGATCGCCGAATTCGTGCTGGCCAATCAGCAGCGTTTCGGTGTGACCTACGTGATCTGGCAGCAGCGATACAACGACGGCAACGGCTGGTCGTACATGGAAGACAATGGGAGCCCGACCGCAAATCACTACGACCACGTGCACGTATCCTTCGCCGCGAATGCCCCTGATGTGGACCTACAGTGCTGACCGCCACCGCACGCTGAACCAAACGCCACCTATGTTCGTCGGTCCCGTGCGTGGCGTCGTGTGCGGTCCGCAGCAGCCGAACGCTGCCGCGGACCGTGCACCGTCTCAATAGTTTGGCTCGTGGGATCCCCAGCATCAGAACGGAACTGGCTCTGCGTCTGATCTGTAGCTCTCTGCCAGCCCCATAGGTCCACGGATGGAGGAACCAGAGTTTTCCTGAACACAGTGGAGACCGAATGCCAGCGCAGCGCTGGTCCACCACGGAATTCATGCGGCTGGGCAGGCTCAGACGGACGGCGGGCAGCAGTTCAACCGAGGATGGCGCCGCGACGCGATGCCTGGTCGATGACAGAGGATGAGATCGGCTGGGCGGTAGCGGTATACATCGGGACGATCGCTCGATGCCATCTCACGCGAGGCAGGCGTGTGGAACTTCGACTCGACATAGGGTGATGCCGTGGTGGTGCTTGTTGCCGTGGGGTTTGTTGTCGGGGGACTCGTCGTTGTGGGGGCGTTCGGCGGGCTGCATTGGTATCTGTGGCGGCGGCTCGTGCGGGATACGACGGCTCCGGGGTCGATCGCCCGTCGAGTGGGTACCGGGGTGGTCTTCGCGGGGCCGGTGCTGTTGATCGGTGCGTTCGTGGCCGAATCGGCTGGGATTCCGTTCCTGATCATCCAGATCATCGCCTGGCCCGGCTTCATGTGGGGCGCGCTGTTGATCTATCTCGTGCTGTGGCTGCTGGTGGGTGAGCTGGTCCGGCCGCTTTTCCGACGATGGATCGCCCGCGCGAACAGTCCCGCGACGATGGTCCCCGAGGACGTACTGGTTCCCGCGACCGAAGTATCCGACGCCGCGACGCGGGAACAGGAGCAGCGGCAACAGCCCGCGCCGGTTTCGCGGCGGCTCTTCGTTTCTCGTGCGGTGAGCGGTGCGGCGGCACTGGCGGCGGTGACCACAGTCGGCCATGGCACCTATGGAGTGTTGACCGGCCCGCGGGTGAAGCAGTTGACGGTGCCGCTGGCCAGTCTGCCGCGCGCCGCACACGGATTCCGGATCGCCGTGGTCAGCGATATTCATCTCGGTCCGATTCTGGGCCGCGGGTTCGCCGAGCGGGTGGTCGAGACGATCAACGGCACCCAGCCGGATCTCATTGCCGTGGTGGGTGATCTGGTCGACGGCAGCGTCGAACACCTGCGCTCAGCGGTCGAACCGCTGTCGCGGCTACACGCCCGTCACGGTGCCTACTTCGTCACCGGCAACCACGAATACTTCTCCGGCGCCGAGCAGTGGATCGAGCATGTGCAAGAACTCGGACTGCATCTGCTGGCGAACAGCCACACCGAACTGCCACATTTCGACCTCGCGGGCGTCAACGATCTTCAGGGTGTACGGCTCGGGCAGGGGCCGAATTTCGCCGCGGCGCTCGGAGACCGTGATCTCGCGCGTACCGCGATACTGCTGGCGCACCAGCCCGTGCAGATCCACGACGCGGTCGAGTTCGGCGTCGATCTGCAACTGTCCGGCCACACCCACGGCGGTCAGTTATGGCCGGGCAATTACCTTGCGGGCCTTGCCAGTCCGACCGTCGCAGGCCTGGAACGCTACGGCGACACCCAGCTCTACGTCACCCGTGGCGCGGGCGCATGGGGACCTCCAGTCCGTGTCGGCGCCCCGTCCGACATCACCGTGATCGAGCTCGCGTCGAAACAGGCGTGAGCCGGTAGTGCCTCATCAAGGAAGGTTGGCGCGGTAATCGGGGTGCAGCGCAGCTGCGGAACGTGTCAGGCCCGAGTGTCGAGGACAACGCGAAAGCGGGCCTGGCCGGACAGCATGCGCTCGTACGCCCTCGGTGCCTCCGAGAGCGGCATGACCTCGTTCATGGAGCGGATGCCGCGGCGGTGCGCCAACTGAAGGTTGTCCTCGTTCTCGATGGAGCTGCCGGTGAGCGAGCCGACGATGGAGCGGGTGCCGAAAATAAGGTCTGCGGTCGGAGTCTCGATGGGCTCCGGGCCTGCGCCGACAACGACCATGCGCCCGTTGGGGGCCAACCCGGCAACCAGCGGCGACATCGAAGCACCGTTGGCCGCGGTCGCGACGATGGCTGCCGCGCCGCCGAGGCCGCGCAGCGCGGCGGCGGGATCGGTCGCCACGCTGTCGATGTAATGGTCCGCGCCGAGCTGGGTGGCAAGACCGGCTTTCGCGCTGCCGCGCGCGATGGCCGCGACTCGGTACCCGAGCGTGGCGGCGTATTGAATGCCGAGGTGGCCCAGTCCGCCGATGCCCTGGATGGCGACCAGGGCGCCAGGCCGGGCGCCTGCACGCAGCAACGCGCTGTACACCGTGAGCCCGGCGCACAGCAGCGGCGCGACATCGAGCGGCTCCATGTTGTCGGGGATGCGGACAAGACCGCTGGCGCGCGCATAGGCAACCTCGGCGTATCCACCGTCGATGGTGGTACCGGTCAGCGGCTGATCGGCACAGTTGACGAAGTCGCCGCGGCGGCACGGCTCACACGCGTAGCAGGGGCCGTTGAGGAAGCCCACACCGACCCGATCGCCGATCCGCCAAGCGGTCACTCCCGGCCCGACGGCGTCGACGACGCCGACGATTTCGTGACCCGGAACAAGAGGTTTCGACGCGTCGGCGCGCAGGCCTTCCACGGCATTGACGTCGGTGTGGCAAACGCCGCAGGCCTGTACCCGCAGCCGCGCCGCACCAGGCAGCGGTTCCCTGCTCTCCCGTTCGACCTGCCGGAACTGCCGCTCACCAGTTACCTCGAACGCGCGATAGGTAGACACTTCGCCTCCCGTCCGTGCTGGCGTTTCATCGGTCGTGCACCGCCGCGCTACAGCGCGGCGGTGCACCCGTCGAACACACTGGCCGACCCCAGATCCACCGTGTTATATGGTAGCGAGAAATTCGCTACATCGCCGTCAGTATTGTTCACGGACCGCGAAAATCTGTCCCCGGCGTGACCGTAGCTTCACTTCCCTCCTGGCTCGCATTACTCGATCATCTTCGGCACCGGACTCGCCACGACCACACCGCTCCATCGAGGGCTTGCATAGCAGACCTTATAGATTGGAGAAAGAGCATGGCAAAAGTGACATATGACCAGGAGAGCACTGCACTTCTGGTGATCGATCCGTACAATGATTTCATTTCCGAGGGCGGAAAATTGTGGGATCGGGTGCGAGATGTTGCGGAAGCAAATAATTGCGTTCCTCATATGTTACAAGTCCTGAATGCTGCACGCGAGGCGGAACTTCGTGTTTTCTATGCGCTGCATCATAGATACCGGCCCGGAGATTACGAGACCTGGAAGTACATCGCCCCCACGCAGCAGGCGGCTTGGCGGCGAAAGACCTTCGAAAACGGCACGTGGGGTGGCGAGATCCGCCGCGAATTCCAACCTCGACCGGGCGATATCGTGGCACTCGAGCATTGGTGTTCCAGCGGATTCGCCAACACAGATTTGGATGTGCAGCTCAAAAAACATAGCATTCATGAAGTCATCGTCATCGGACTCAAAGCCAATACCTGCATAGAATCAACCATTCGCTTTGCCGCGGAGCTCGGCTACGGAGTCACAATGGTAAAAGACGCTACCGCAAGTTACTCGGATGAGGAAATGCACGCCGCTATCGACATCAATATCCCAAACTACGCTGATGCCATTGTGACCACGAATGAAGTCATCGGCTCGATCTCTTCTCTCTAGTTGCAGTCCCTGCCCGCACCCGGCGACGAGCCGACAAGCCTTGGTGGACACCGAAGCGGATGGTCCTGGATGAGCGCGCTGAGTCCTGAGGACCGGGCGCGGCTGGCCCGCGACATCGCCGACCTCGTCAGCCTCGGATTCATCAGTCCAGCGGTCGACCCAAAACTCCTGCCGGACAACGAGATTGGTAAGACGTTGTCACCAATGTCAGAGGGAAGGCCGTGGCCCGAACGGTAGCGCGAGCGACGCCACGATCTTGTGGAATTCCACGCTCCATGGCGAGGACAACGGCCGGTACGCGAAGCCCAGAAAGCTCTGAGTACACGAGGCCGGTGCGAGTGCGATCATCCACGCGAACAGAGTGAGCACGCGGGGATCGCGCCGGAGGTCGTGCGGGCTACCGGATCAACGGCTCAGGGGTTGCCACTGGCGGTCCTAGAGCCCACCGGCGAGGACACCACAGCCGGGCGGGAGCGCGAAGCGGCCCGCGGCCGAGAACGCCGCAGGGCGTGCGGCGACCGACCACCACGATCGGGATAGGTCAGCCTGCGTTTCCGGAACGCACGTTGTGCAGATGGCGGCCACACGGTCGATTCGCTATCGAAAATAAAGACACATAGCGAATATTTGGCTAACAACCGTTTCGAACCCGGCCGCATGAGTCACGATATGCACATGGACTCGAACACGCCAGCTCACAGACTTCTCGAGGAGGTCACCGCGCGGTATGGCTCGGCCGAGGCGTTCTTCGAAACCTTGGACAAACTGCGCATCGACCCGATCGCCGACACCATCGAGCTACCGCCCATGCCGGAACTGCACGGGCACGACTGAACCCGCGTCGATGGCTACCGGTCCCGCGCTACTGGCGCGCGTCCGGTAGCCGAAGCGTGGGCGGATCCGGCTCGATTCGTTTGGTGGCGCTCAGCTGGTCGTCCGGCGGTATGGGCCTGCGTGGCTCGCGCACACCCGCCGCGCCGCCACCGGCCTCGCCGGGGCCGCGCCCACCCCCGGCGGGCACGGCACCACGGCCGATCAATCGACGAATCGCGCGCATCAGCTTGGTCATCATCTCGCCAGTGTGCGCCTGTTCGCCCCGCTGGTCAGCGAAGTTCGCAACCGGCGAAGTCGCTGATCAGCGGGTCGCGGCCAGTAGCTCGACGATCTCGGCGGTGCTGCCGGTCTCGCCGAGGCGCGGAAATATCTTGGTGATGCTGTGCCGGTGTGCGTCGGCATCGGAATCGGTCATGGCGTCGGCCGCCAGCGTGACGTGATAGCCGTGTTCGTGCGCGGCGCGGGCGGTGGATTCGACGCCGATGCTGGTGGCGATCCCGGCGAGCACGATTTGGGTAATGCCGCGGCGGCGCAGTTGCAGGTCGAGGTCGGTGCCGTAGAAGGCGCCCCAGTTGCGCTTGGTGACATGGATGTCCTCGGGATGATCGGTCAGCTCGTCCACGATCCGGTCCCAGCCCTCGGGTGGATTGCCACCTGGGCGCCGAAATTCGTTGCGCCCCTTCAGCTGATCGGCGCCATCGGCGGCGAACGAGACCCGCACCAGCACGACCGGCAGGCCGTGCGCACGGAACGCGTGGGCGAGCGCGGCGGAGTTCTCGACGACCGCCGCGGCCGAATGTGGTTGGCACGAGATACCGACGACGCCGCGCTGCAGGTCGATGAGGACCAGAGCGGTGCGATCGTCGAGTGTGGTGACCGGCATGATCAAGCCTTTCTGAGATGAATTCACTTGGGGGTATAGGAGATTCAGACCGCGTCGCGCCCCACCCGCGCCAGCGAGCGATCCGCGAGGGTAACGATCACCAGCAGTACCGAGACAACGAGCAGCAGCACCGCCAACTCGTGTACACCGGCACTGTCCGCGGCGTACGGGAACACCGCGGCATTGGCCGCCGCGGCGATCAGCGCGCCGAGATACGTTCCGGTGCGCAGCAATCCGGCGGAGGAGGCCATCCGCGCCGGATCGGCCTGGTGGTACAGCGCGTTCTGATTGGCCAGGCCGTTGAGTCCCTGTGGCAGGCCGACCAGCGCGCCGAGCGCCACGAGCAGCCAGATCCCGGTGTGCGGACCGAGTAGCAACAGGCACGAACACGCCGCGACTTGCAGCAGCGCACCGGCGATGAGCTTGCCGCGCACCTGACTGCGCCGTCCGGTGATCGCGGTAATCGCGATGGCGCTCAACGACATCGGCAACAGCACCAGCCCGGCCACCGACGCGCTCAGCGACCGCCCCTCCTCCAGCCATTGCGTAAAGCCATAGAGGAAGGCATAAACCGTGACGAACGCGAGCACCTGACGACCATAGGTCGCCAGCAGCGGCGCATTACCACCGAGCACCCGCAGATCGATGAACGGCGCGGCGGCGCGCAACTCCCGCAGCACGAACAGCAGCCCGACCACACCGGCGATCACCAGCAGATACCAATGTGCGACAGCAGGTTTCATCAGAAACAGCATCGAGGAGACGAGCGCTCCCGCGAACAAGACCATGCCCGCGATATCCACCCCGCCGACCTGCCCGGCCCGCACGGCCGCGGGCAACGCGGCCAACTTGGGCAAGCTCATCCGCCCGAGCACCAAGCAGGCCAGCGACAGCGGCACATTGATGGTGAAGATCAGATGCCAACCGCCGACACCGATCAGCGCGCCGCCCAGCGTCGGCCCGACCACCACCATCACCTGATTGACGATCGACAACATCGCAAGCACACCAGCCGGGCTCTGCAAGCCGGTGCGCTCGGATTCGCTGCGCAACAAGAACATCGAGGCCGGATACGCGGCCGAGGTACCGAATCCCAGCAGCACCCTGGACAGAACCAGCACCCCTAGACCGGGCGCGAGCGCACCGAGCACGCCCGCGACTCCGACCAGCCCGGTGCCGATCAGATAGAGCACGCGCGGCCCGAATCGGTCGACCAGCCGCCCGACGACCGGCTGCCCGACCGCAGTGGCGAGGTACAGCGCGGAAACCAGCCAGATGGTTTCCGACGGCGGCGCACCGAACGCCTTCCCGATGGGCACCAATGCCACCGCCAGCATCGAGGAGTTGATCGGATTCAGGATCGAACCGAGGATCATCGGCGCGATCAGCTTGCGGTCGAATCCCGGTGTGCCAGTGGATAATCGCACCTGCTCGACCGCCGTCACGATTGCGCGACGTCGTCGAGCAGCGCGAGCGCTTCGAGGATGGTGCGCCGTTGCGCCTCGGTGCAACAGCGCTGCAGCGTCCGCGCCAACCACTCCTGGCGCGCCTGCCGATCACCCTGTAGTCGCTCGCGTCCCGCGACGGTCAGCGACAGCAACTGCCTGCGCCCGTCCGCGGGGTCCGGACGGCGCTCGACGAAACCGCAGCGCTCCAGCGCCGAGACGGTCATCGCCATCGACTGCTGGCGCACCCGCTCTCCGACCGCCAGATCACTGGTTGATGCCGCGCCGTCCTTGTCCAAACGGCTGAGCACCGCGGTCTGCGACGGGGTGAGGTCGTCTTCGGTGGCCAGTTCGCGCAGGCGGCGGCGCAACCTGCCGATGACGACCCGCACCTCACTGGCGGCTCGGACGGCGGATTCGGAGATCTTCTCGTCCATGCCATCGACTCTAATTTATGCAGTCCAAACTGTACAGTTTTGGCTGCACAGTTTGAACTGCACATCACTCGGGATGCGGGCGGCGGGCCCGCGCAGCCGTTATCGTCGGACAGGTGGCCAGCAAGTCCGCGTCGTCCGCCATCGAACTCGATGTCGGCGACCGCACCGTCCGCATCTCCAACCCGGACCGGATCTACTTCCCGGAGTCCGGCGCGACCAAGCTCGATCTGGTGCAGTACTACCTGAGCGTCGGCGACGGCATCGTCCGCGCGCTGCGGGATCGGCCGTGCATGCTGCACCGGTTCCCGAAGGGCCTGGCGGGTGACAAGGTGCATCAGAAGCGGCTGCCCGCCGGTGCGCCGGACTGGATTCCCACGGTGCGGGTCTTTTTCCCGCGCTACGGCAGGCACGCCGATGAACTCTGTGTCGACGAGTTGGCCGATATCATCTGGGCGGTGCAGATGTCGACGGTCGAGTTCCATCCGTGGAACTCGCGCCGCGCGGACACCGAGCGACCGGACGAATGGCGGATCGATCTGGATCCGATGCCGGACTGCCCGTGGTCGCGGGTGCAGCGGGTGGCGGGCGTGGCGCACGAGGTGCTCGACGAGTTGGGCGCGGTGGGCTGGCCGAAGACTTCCGGCGGCAAGGGCCTGCACATCTATGTGCGCATCGCGCCGGAATGGGGTTTCACCGAGGTGCGCCGCGCCGCACTCGCCTTCGCACACGAGGTCGAGCGGCGTGCGCCCGACGATGTGACCACCACCTGGTGGCGCAAGGACCGCGATCCGAAGCTGCTGTTCGTCGACTACAACCAGAACGCCCGCGATCACACCATCGCTGCCGCCTACTCGGTGCGCGGTGTGCCGGAGGCGACGGTGTCCACGCCCATCCACCGGGACGAGATCCCGGATGCCGACCCGCGCGACTTCACCATGAAGACCGTCCCCGCCCGCTTCGCCGAATTCGGCGATCTGCACGCGGGCATCGACGAGGCGGTGTTCCGCATCGACCAACTGCTCGAATGGGCCGAGCGCGACAAACTCGAGGTCGACCTCGACGAGGACTAGCAGTCAACGGCCGCCGCACCCGCCGGTGCTACGGTTCGCGAGTGGTGTTGCCTGCGTCAGGAGGTCGTTCATGAGCCCCGCCGAGGTTCCGGTTCCGGTCGCGATCGGCCCGTCCACGCCCGCGCCGACGCTGCTGTACAAGGCCGTCGTCGAAGGCGGCGCGACCGTCGCCGATCTGGATCAGGCCAGAGCGTTGATCTGGGTCGGTGGTCCCGGCGAGTTCCCCGAGGAACTGCCCGAATCCGTCGAATGGGTGCAGCTGCCCGCGGCCGGTATCGAGGACTGGTTCACCGCGGGGATCTTCGCCAGGCATCCGAATATTCGATTCACCTCCGCCGCGGGCGCTTTCGCCGCCAGCGTGGCCGAGCACGCGCTGATGCTGCTGCTCGCCGGGGTGCGCTACCTGCCCGAACATCTGCGGGCGGGCAGTTGGCGACAGCAGGATTTCTTCCCGCACGTCGGCACATTGCGCGGCAAGACCGTGACCATCGTCGGCGCGGGCGGCATCGGGCGGGCACTGATTCCCATGCTCGTCCCGCTGGGCGCGCACATCATCGCGGTCAACCGGTCCGGCCGCGCGGTGACCGGACCCGGCATTCCGGACACCATCGAGACGATCTCGGCGGACCATCTCGCCCGCGTCTGGCCGCGCACCGATCACGTGGTGATCGCCGCCCCCGCGACGCCCGCGACGAAACACCTGGTCGGAGCAGACGAGCTGGCTCGGCTGAAGCCGTCGTCCTGGGTGATCAATGTGGCGCGCGGCAGTCTCATCGACACCGACGCCCTGGTCGCCGCACTGGCCGTGGGCGCGATCGGCGGCGCCGGCCTCGATGTCACCGATCCGGAACCGCTGCCGGACGGTCACCCGTTCTGGGTGCTGCCGAATGCCATTGTCACACCGCATGATTCGAATCCCCCACAGCTGCGGCTGGCCGCCTTCGCCGATCATGTCGGCGAGAATGTGCTCCGCTTCGTCGGCGGCCGCGACCTGCTGGCACCCATCGACACCGAACGCGGTTACTGACCCGTCGATCACTGGTCACGCCCCCCTCGTAGCCAGCCTGTTCTGAATGTGCCATTGACAACTGGCACATTCATACCTGACGCTTAGCTCATGACAAGGTCAACGAGGACCTCGGTCCCCGGCGTTTCGACGGTGCCCTCGGCACGGTCCCGGCTCGCTGCCACGGCATGTGAGATCGGGCTGCGGCCGCTCAACAACGCGGTACCCATGAACGCACCGGGAGTCTGGTTCGCACGCAAGCTGATCGCGACGATCATGGCCACGGCGGGGCCACCACCGCGCGGCACGGCCGTCACCCAGGTCAGGTCCGGCGCGGTCCGGGGCGAATGGGTCCGCGCACCCGGTGTGGATTTCGGTCAGCGCGCCATCTACTACATCCACGGCAGCGGCTATGTGCTGTGCTCGGCCCGCACGCACCGCGGACTGGCCGCGCGGCTGTCGCAGAAGACCGGACTGCCGGTCTTCCTCACCGACTACCGGCTCGCGCCGGAGCATCGGTTTCCGGCCGCCGCCGATGACGTCGAGGCCGGATACCGCTGGCTGCTCGACCGCGGTTTCGCCGCGCAGGACCTGGTCATCGCCTGCGATTCGGCGGGCGGGCACCTCGCTCTGGATCTGCTGATCGAGAACGAACACCATGCCCGGCCGCAGCCCGCCGCCGTCGCCATGTTCTCCCCACTGCTCGATCTCACCCTCGGGCTGGCCACCGAACAGGAACGGCGGCACCGGGATCCGGTCATCTCCGCCCGCGCGGCCGGCCGACTCCCACACGCCTACACGCGCGGCCTGCCCGCCGACGCGCCGCGCCTGCGACTGCGCGTCACACCGGGTATGGCCTTGCCGCCGATCCTGATCCAGGTGGGCGGCGCCGAAATGCTCAGTGCCGACGCTCGACACCTGCACGAGATGGTCCTCGGTGCGGGTGGTGACTGCGCACTCGAGGTCTGGCCGGGCCAGGTCCACGTCTTCCAAGCACTGCCCCTGCTGGTGCCGGAGGCCGACCCGGCACTGGATCGGGCCGCCGATTTTCTTTGCGCCGCAGTGATTTCCCGCAACACCGTCTCGGAGAAGGTGAGCTGACATGTTCGGACTGGAAAGGCTCATCCCGGTGGGGATCCGGCCGCGCCGCACGCACGGCGCCCGCGCGGTGGTGACCGGCGCGGGCAGCGGCATCGGCCGGGCCTTCGCGCTCGAAATCGCCGCCCGCGGTGGGCAGGTGATCTGCGCCGATATCGATGAATCCCGCGCCGACGAGACCGTCGCCCTGATCGAACGCGACCACCCCGGCGCCGCGCATGCCTTCCGCTGCGATGTGTCCCGGCGCGAGGACGTGGAAGTCCTTGCGCGCTTTGCTGAATCGCTCTTCGAGCGCCCGGTGACGCTGGTGGTCAACAACGCCGGCGTCGGCATCGGCGGAAAACATGTCGGCGAGATCGGTTTCGACGACTGGGAGTGGGCACTCGGCATCAACCTCTGGGGTGTCGTACACGGCTGTGAGATCTTCGCACCGCAACTGCGGACCGCGCGCCGGGGCGGGATCATCAATGTCGCCTCGGCGGCCGGCTTCGCCGCCGCACCGTCGATGGCGGTCTACAACGCGTCCAAGGCGGCGGTGCTGTCGCTGTCGGAGACCATGGCCGCCGAACTGAGCGGCACCGGAGTCGCGGTCACCGTGCTGTGCCCGACCTTCGTCAAGACCAATGTGGCCCGCGACGGCCGCATCACCCAGCAGTCGGCCCGGCTGGCCGACACCCTCATGCGCCTGACCGGCTTCTCCCCCGACCGCGTCGCGCGCACCACCCTCGACGCCCACGACCGCGGCCAGCTCTACGTGCTGCCGCAGCTGGACGCGCACGTCATCTGGCGGCTCAAGCGCTACTTCCCCGCCCAGTACACCTATGCCCTCGGGCTCCTGGATCGGCTACTGCCACAGGAGAACTCGACCACCACAGACCGGTCCTCGGTCTCCGACAAGACGGGAGTCTGACATGGCCAACGTTATGGACTTCGACGATATGCTCCGCAAGATCAAGGATCGCCAGTGGGCGCTGGCCGATATCGACTGGGACGCCCCCGGCGCGGAGACGATCTCGCCCGAACTGCACGCCAAACTCAAGCCGTTCATGGCCGATCTGATGTGGATCGAGAACGTCGGCGCGCGTGGCTTCGCGGCCATGGCGAAGAAGGCGCCCACCGAGACGCTGCGCGAGATCTATCGCTACTTCCACGCCGAGGAGCAGAAGCACGCCAATGCCGAACTCGCGCTGATGCGACGCTGGGGCATGCTCGACGGCGATGAGATCCCGCAGCCGAATGTGAACGTCAAACTGGTCATCGACTTCCTGGACCAATACGCCGACGATATGTCGATGTCGTTCCTCGGCACGGTGATTCCGATGCTCGAGGTCACGCTGGACGGTGCGCTGATCAAGTTCATCATGGATGAGATCGAGGATCCGATCTGCCAGGAGGCCTTCAAGAAGATCAATGCCGACGAATCCCGGCATCTGGCCGTGGATTTCGCGGTAATGGATCTGCTCGGGCACGCGCAGATGCGCAAGCTGCTCGTCGATCTGGTCGGCGGCTGGGCCAAGCCATCGTTGATCATCGGCGTGCTGAGCTATGTGCCGCTGCTGAACAAGATGCGCGACAATATCGTCGCGATGGGCGTCGACGAGGAGAAGCTGTACGCCGCGCTCAAGCGCTACGCGAATGTCGGTGAGCGCAGCGAATTCGCACGACGGCTGCCGATGTATCAGATCGTCAAGATGCACGGCGGCTGGGTGATCAATCGCGGCCACCCCTACCACCTGCTGGCCGACACGCTGGTGAAGGTCACCGCGCGGGTGCCGAAGGTATTGCTGCGCAAGGACCCGACCTGGTCCAAGGAAATCACCTACCGGCCCGCGGCATGACGAGGGAAACCATGACCGACACGCTCGACGTCGCCGTCATCGGCGGCGGGTTCGCCGGCATCGGCGCGGCGATTCGCTTGAAACAAAGGGGGATCGGCGATTTCGCCATCTTCGAACGCGGCACCGCGATCGGCGGCACCTGGCGCGACAACACCTATCCCGGTGCGGCGTGCGATATTCCGTCGCGGCTGTACTCCTACAGTTTCGCGCCGAACCCGAATTGGTCGCATACCTATTCCGGGAGCGGCGAGATCCTCGGCTATATCGAGTCGATGGCCGCGCAGTTCGGGCTGCATGAGCACTTTCGCTTCAGCAGCAATGTCACCGGCATCGCGTTCGACGAGACCGCCGGGGTCTGGAACATCACCATCGAGGGTCGCGCGGATGCCGTTCGAGCCCGCGCCGTGGTGCTGGCGTCCGGACCGCTGGCCAATGCGAGTCTGCCGAACATCCCCGGCATCGAGGATTACCGGGGATACAAGATCCACAGTGCCCGTTGGGATCACGACTACGACTTCACCGGTAAACGGGTCGCCGTGATCGGCACCGGGGCCAGTGCGGTGCAGATCATTCCGGAACTGGTCGAGCGGGCCGCCGCGGTCAAGGTGTTCCAGCGGACACCGGGATGGGTGCTGCCCCGAGTCAATCGGCGCACCAACCCGCTGACCAAGGAGCTCTACCGCCGGGTGCCCGCGGCCGAATCCCTCTCGCGCCGAGCGTGGTTCTACGGGCACGAATCGGTGGCGCTCGGTGTCGTCTGGAATACCCCGCTGACCAGGGTGGTCGAACTGGTCGGACGCGCACAGCTGCGCAGGCAGGTTAAGGACCCGTGGTTGCGCCGCCAGCTCACCCCGGATTTCCGCGCCGGATGCAAGCGGCTGCTGATGACCGACGACTACTACCCGGCATTGCAGCGGGACAATTGCAAGCTGATCACCTGGCCGATCGCCCGCATCGCCGAACACGGCATCCGCACCGCGGAAGGTGTTGAGCACCAAGCCGATTGCATCGTCTTCGCCACCGGATTCGATGTCTCCAAGACCGGCACGCCCATCCCGATCGTCGGCCGGAACGGGCGGGTGCTGGCCGAGGAATGGCAGCGCGGCGCCTACGCGTACAAGAGCATCGCGGTCTCCGGGTACCCGAATCTGTTCTTCACCTTCGGACCGAATTCGGGGCCGGGACACAATTCGGCGCTGGTGTACATGGAAGCCCAGATCGACTATCTGGTCGGCGCGATCGGCACCATCCTGGACCGGAATCTGCGCATGCTCGACGTGCGCCGGGACCGCCAGGACCGGTACAACGCGGCGATCCAGCGGCGGCTGGGCAGCACCACCTGGAACTCCGGCTGCCGCAGTTGGTACCTCACCGAGGACGGGTTCAACGCGACCATGTATCCGGGCTTCGCCACGCAGTACGTGGGTCAACTGCGGACGCTGGACCTCGGCGACTACACCGTCGTGCCCGCCGGTGCGAGCACCACGAAGCCGCGGATCGCGGCGGTTTCCTAGGTGATGGCCAGCTGATTGTTTCGAGCGACCTGCAAGCAATCGCCGGCGGCGGCCGGGACGCTAGACTCTGTCGGTTCGAAGACCGCGTCCCGGCCGCCGGTGCGGCCTGCCTAGTCGCCATGGGAGGTGATATCGGTGCCGGAGTACCGGATCGATGATCTCGCCCGCGCCGCGGGCACCACGTCCCGGAATGTGCGCGCCTACCAGGAACGCGGGCTCCTGCCGCCCCCGGTCGGCAAGGACGGGCGGGCGAGCATCTATGACGAGTCGCACCTGGAGCGGCTGCGCCTGATCGACGCACTGCTGCAGCGCGGATTCACCACCGCCCATATCGCCGATTTCATCACCAGCTGGGAGACCGGCAAGGACCTCACCGAGGTGCTCGGCCTGCAGCACGCGGTGACGGCCACGTGGGCCAAGGACGAAACCTTCGAGGTCCCCCGCGAACTCATCGGCACCATCCTCGGCACCGACACCGACGAACTCGTCGACCGGCTGGCCGAGATGAAACTGGTGCGAATCGACGGCGATACCGTCGCGTTCACCGACACCGCGCTGCTCACCTCATTCGCCGAATTGCACGAGTACGGCCTGGAACTGCGCACGCTGATCGAGATCTACGCCAAGGTCGCCGACCGCATCGATGACATCACCCACATCATGATCACGGCCGCCAAACAGCACATCGTCGACGAACACGGACCCGGCTGGCTGCCCGAGACCAGCGGCGAAATCGCCGACACCACAACGATGCTCAACAAGATGCGGGAACTGGCCGTCGCCTCGGTGCACTCCACCCTGGCCCGGTCACTCGATGTCACGCTGCGGCAGGAGCTGGGTGATTACCTCGCCACCGCCGCCGAACGCGAGCGCAAACGCACCGGCGCGGAACCGTCATAGCGATCGCGTATCACGCCGCCGTTTGCCCGAATTCGGTCCGGCCGAGCAGTTCGGCCCGACAGGCGCGGTGCTCGGCGCACAGGTAGGCGAATCCGGGCCGGATGAATGCCGGATCGAGTCGCTGTGCGAACGTCAAGTTTTCGCGACGCCAGCAGTCGCCGCACACCACGTTGTTCATGTGGCACCTCATTCCGCTCATGCCTACGCCTCGCCGGCGCTCGGCTACGGCATACGCGATGCGCGCTGCCGCATGGTTCACTCACTGCGTTCGCTCACGGGACGTATGTTCGAGAGTGCCCATTTCGCGGATCACTCAATGCACTGTGCGCCCATGGCAACACAACCGTTACTTATCGAGAGCCCGAGTCCATAGCGTGCGCAGACCCCGCGCCTGCGCACGCTCGGCCAACTCGGACACCAAACGAGTCTTGCCGATGCCCACTTCGCCTGAGCAGACGACCAGCTGCAGGTCTCCGTTCACCGCAGCGTCGACCAGTGGAGCAGATCGGCAGGTTCGACTGCCCGTCCGATCAGCTCGGTCGACACGCGCCACTCCGACTCGACACTACTCGCGCGGTGGCGCGGATGAGACAAAGATCTCGCTTGATCAGGCGCCGAGAGCGATCCGATACTCCTGACCGGCGCCGTCGTAGTGGATGGAGTAGGTCGCGGGATACCTCGCCGCGGTCCGCCGCTGCCGTTCCTGGCCGGGCGGCTGAACATCCGATACGGCTAGGTCAGCGTCAGCGATTGCGCGATCAGCGTGACGTACAGGGTCAGGATGAACAGGACCGCCGGGAGGACCGGATACTCCTGCCGGTCGCCGCGCAGGAACGTCACCGCGCCCCAGATAGGGAGTAGCAAGAGCACCAGGGGAATCCAGGCGACGACCGACTCGCCGACCGAGTACGTCCACGGTTGGACGAGAGCGACGTCGGTGAGTGCGGCGACGGCGGCGCAAAAAAGCGCGACGGCGGCGCTGCCGAGTGGGCCGAGGGTGTTCGAGTACAGGTGTTCGGTGGGGCGGGACGCCCGCGAGGTCTTGCGGGCGAACTCGAACTGGAGGAAGGCGCCCGCGAAGATCAGGGCGACGGCGGCCGACCTCCAGGTGGCGCGGACTTCACCGGTGTCGGCGGCAGACAGGACGATGTAGGCCGTGACCAGCAGTTGTACCGGGTAGGTGACGGCGAGATTCACCAGGATGTCGGTTCGGATGGTGACCGATAGACGCTCGAGGCCCCAGAGGGCCAGGCCGTAGGCGAGGACGGCGGCGATCATGAGTGCGGACACGACCGAGAGGCTGAGGCTGACGATCACCGCTCCGATGGCGATGACCGCCATCGCGGCGCGCAGTTCGGTGGCGGTGATCGCGCCGGTGACCAGGGGGCGGTCCGGATTGTGGATTCGGTCGTAGTCGAGGTCCTTCTGTTCGTCGACCATGCGCAGATACAGCAGGACGAACGCGACCACGACGATGCGCAGAACCGTGGACCCGGTCGGGTGCCAAGGTGAATCCGGTTGCGACACCAGGGCTGCGGTGCCCTCCAGGGCCAGCACCCACAGCACTCCGTACAGAACGTAGTGCGGTTTGTACATCACCGCGGTGAAGCGGCCGATGCGAATGACGGAGTCGACGAGGTTCGGCGACGATGCGCCCGCGACATCGCTCATATCCGGGCCCCGCTCAGCCCCACGGCCCATGTCATGCGTCACTCCAGCGGTCCCACATGGTTACCTCCGCGGCCGGAATCCGGCGCGGACCCGGCCCTCGCGTGCCGGGGAGCAGATGTGCGACCGGCAGCATGGCGACCTGGGTGACCTGGTCGAACGGAATCCCGAGCAGTTCGGCGATCTCGCGTTCATAAGCGAGGTGGGCGGTGGTCATGGTCGAGCCGAGCCCGCGTTCGTGCAGGGCGAGCATGAAGTTCCAGACGGCCGGGTAGATGGAGCCGTAGAAGCTGGCCAGCAGCAGCGGCGACGCGTTCGCGGGTGGACGGCCGAGGGAGCAGACGACGACCAGCGCGGGAACGTCGTGCAGGTGGGCGGCGAGGTGCTGACCGGACGCGAGGTCGCCGAGTTGGTCGGGCCGAGGTGTGCGGGCGGAAAGGTAAGCGGCGAAACCCTTTCGGTAGTACTCGGCGATCTGCTGTTTGCGCGCGGGATCCTCGACCACGAGGAAGCGCCACGGCTGGCGGTTGGTCCCGCTCGGGGCGTGCACCGCGATGTCGAGGCAGTCCAGCAGATCCTGGCGCGCGACCGGTCGGGTCAGGTCGAGGCGACGGCGGAAGGCACGGGTGGTGGTCAGCAGCTCCCGGCCCGGGAATTCCGCACCCATCAGGTTCCTTCCGGATCGGACTCGGAAACCAGTGCGTCCTCGTCGAATTCGAGATCGATCCGGGCGGCCACGGCATCGGCCTGATGGATCTCGCAGTGGATCACGATGCTGCCCGCGCCTTGATCGGTGATCTCCGAGGTGCATTCGGCGGGTAGGTCGAGTTCCACGAATTGGTCGAAAGTGCTTGCCACACATTCGAGTTCGGGCAGATCACGGACAACCATAGACAGCGCGGTCTGGCGGCAGGCCTCGATGAGCAGGCTGCCGGGCACATGGTCGAGTTGGTGATCGAACAGGAAGGGGTGGCCGAGGTCGGGGACAAGCCGCGCCCGCGCGATCGCACCGGCGCGCATCGGCGGGCCGATCACCACATTGCGCCAGTTCTCCCGCCCGACCGCATCCGGTGCGGCGCGTTCGGTGAGTGCCGAGGCGCCGCGAAACGCGCCGAGCCCCAGGCTTTCCCGGAAACCGGCGCGCAGCGCCGACCACTGCCGTGCGGTCACCCAGGAGAAGGAGCCGTCGACTGTCATCATCGGCTCGCCGCCGGATTCGATCTCGAGCACCATATCGACGCCCTGCAGCACGCCACCACGGTGGTGCCGCTGCGGAACTCGCACATTCATCACCAGATCCGCTGGCGCGGTGCGGACTTCCCAAGCCGCGGTGTCGGAGCCGGTGCCGTTGAAGGTGCGCACCACAAATGCCATATCGGGCGGCACCCCATAGAACTTGTGCGTCAACGCGATCGCCGCCTGCCGCGCCGCCTCCATCAGCACCAGCGGATCATGGCGCACCGCAAGCGATCCGGCGTGGTCACCGTAGTACGCGTGCATCCTGGGTAGCTGGGCCCCGGCGATAAAGGCGTGTTCGGCCACGGTATCCAGCGAGGTGACGAATACCTCCGAGACGGCGCATCGATGTGCGAGTTCCCGGGAGATCGTGCGGGTATGGCTTGCCGTTGTCACGGCAGCCGCGTCTGTGGTCATCATCGACCCTCCAACCATTCTTCAGCGGACACCGGCCGCAACGCCTGCGGCGCGGTGCCGGTCCGCATGGGAAGTACGTAGGACCCGAGCACGATCGCCGACCACGGATCCAGCTCCCGGCCGTCGGCCCAGGCCAGGTACAGCAGCTGTGCGCAGTCCGCGTCCGACTCCCGATCGAAGCCGGGTGGGGCGGTTCGGCCGCCCCGCTCCAGGTCGGCGAGCACCCGGTCGAGCGCGTCGGCCCGATCGAAGCTGCGCGCCGGTGTGTGCGCGTACAGGTCTCGCGCGATCGCGGCCGCGGCTGCCGAGCGGTCCTCGCCCGTGCAGGCCTGCGCGATCACCGTCGCCCGACTCCACTCGTCCAGATAGATCGCGAGTTCCCGCAGGACATCGGCGGGATCGTCGGGCGAATGCACGAGATTGAGCAGGTAGTTGTGGCGGCCGAGCAGATAACGCAACTCACCCGGTCGCCGTTTGCGCGGATCGGTGGCGCCCTTCGCCTCGGTGAGCCGGACCGGAACGGGCAAGTCCCCGTCGGGGCCGTGCACGACGAGCACCAGCACATCCGAGATGCCGACCAGCAGATCGGCCAGGCGTCGGCGTTCGGGTGAGGCGATATTCCAGGCGAAATACCACAGCGCGCGCGCCAGATGCCGATCCACCGGAATGCGGCATGCGCCGACGACACGAAAATCGTTGTCGGCGAGCCACTTCAGTGTCGGCTCGACCGCCCGGGCCACGATGGCGTCCGGCTTGAGCAGCAGCAGTGAGTGCTGCCCGGCAAATTTCGCCGCATCGACACCGAGCCGGTCGAGTTGGTCCACCGACTCCTGCACGTAGGTATCGGCGACGTAGGCGTCGACCTTCTCCGGCGATGGCGTCAGCGCGTTCAGCAACTGCCGCAATGGCTCTGGCGTTATCGCACTCATTGCGCGGCTCCGTCGAAATCGTTGCTCGCCAGCACATCCTCGATGGACGGCAGTGGCATCCCCAGATAGCCCGATTCCAGGCAGTAGTCCAGCAGCAGCCGCAGATACTCCTTGCCGCTCGGCGGCGACAGCTTACCGAGCAGGACATCGGCGCGCGTGGTGTCGAAGACCAGCCGCCGCCGGAAGTAGCTGGTGTACAGCGATCCGATGCGGCGGTAGTACTCCCGCTCGATCGGCTCCAGGTCGTCCTCGGCGAAAGTCGTCTCCGGCACGAAGGTGGCGACCTCGAACGACGGATACTCCGCGAGCACATCGGAGACCTCGCGCAAGGAGAGCGTGTCACGGCCGAGTGCGTGCAGCGTGCGGCTGTGCGCGGAGTCGAAATCCAGTACCGCCGCGGCGATCACGTCGGCGACATGGTCGACCGGCGACAGCGACAGCGTCGCGTCGTAGCGGCCGGGCAGCGACCGCAGCTTGCCCTCGACCATGAGCTTCAGCACGGTGTAGAGATTCTTGTATTCGCGTATCGCCCCCGTATCACTGGCCCCGGTCACAATGCCGGGGCGCACGATCACCCACGGCATCCCCCGTGCCCCCGCCGCCCGCACCAGCTGCTCGGCGCGAAACTTGCTCTCCTCGTAGCCGTTTCCGAACGTCTGACCCGCGTCGAGCTCATCCTCGGTGACGGTGCCGCCGCGCATACCGCAAACGTACGCGGTGCTGACATGCACCAGCGGCACATCCCATTGACTGGCAAGTGCGATGGCGTTCGCGGTGCCGCGCACGTTGAGTTCCTCGTAATCCGCGGCCGCGGCGTCGAAAGCCGTTGTCGCGGCGCAGTGCACGATCGCGCCGACGCGCTCGGACAGATCCTCGACATCGCGCTCGGCGAGGCCGAATCCGGGCACACGGACATCGCCCGCGACGGCGGTCCCCGCTTCCAGGACGGTCCCGTCGTTGCACACGATGGTCGAATTGCTGTGCAGCACAGCGGCAACCGGTCGACTCGCGGCCGCCAGCCGCGCGACGACCTCGGCGCCGACCAAGCCGGCCGCGCCGGTCACCAGCACGGTGTCGCCCGGACTCATAGTCGTCCCTCGCCGGTAGCGTCGCCCGCCAAGGTGCCGGAGACGAGGGCGATCACCGCGTCGACCCGGCGCACACCCACCAATTGCTCCGGCCGATAACGCGGAAGGGCGAAAGCCCGCTCGAGGACAACCGTGAGCTCCATCAGGCGTAGCGAATCGAAGCCGAGGTCCTCCACGAGCCGGTGGTCGTCGGCGAGTTCGGCCGGTGGTTCGGGAGCCATGGCGAGGACAAGTCGACGCACCTTCGCAGCGGTCGTGATGTTTTCGACGAGCCCGCCCGTCACCTGGCCACCACCCCCCATCGAATCGCTGCGCGATGCTGCCATCATGTTGGCTCTCCTTCCCGCAGATGAGGTTGTTGGCCACCAGAGGCCAGCAGGTCGCGAGCCTCGTCGAGGGGCAGGTCGGTATTCAGATATCCGGCGACGCGAAGCCAGTCGTAGCCGATCGCCAGGGTGCGACGCCATTGCTCACGCGAATCGAAGGAGGCCGGGAACCCCATTGTCGTCTCGGAACCCGCGGCGACCCAGCGGACCAGGGTAACGAAATCATCGAGGACCGCCAGACCCGCGAGGGTATCGCCATCCGCGCCGATGATCTCCGAGAAGCGCACCCGCCGTGCCGATTCCAGCTGCACCAGCAGATCGTCACGCCGCGGCGCCTGCGGCGGCAACAACCGCCGCATCGTCGCCGCGGGGGCGACATCGGCGGGCAGTGGGTGAATACCGAACGCGGACAACAGCACGCGCACCACCATCGCGATCAGCCGGTGCGCGGCGATATCGGCGACCGCGCCCTGGGAGTTCTTGACCGCACCCGCGAGATCCTCCCTGGCATTCTCCAGGACGATGTTGGACCACACCACATTCAGCCCGCATTCGGTGAATCTGGTTGCCGGCAAGGGTGACAACGTCGCGATCACCTCGTCGCGCGCCGCACCGGTCAGGCCGAGCGCCGGGGCGGCCGCGCTCGGGACCGGCGTATACGGCTTGACCGGCTTGCACATGGCCAGCGCGGGTTCGATGAGTTCGCCACCGCGCCAATGCAATCCGACCAGGCCGAGCCGGAGGAACTCCATCAGGTCCGCGGTGATGTCGTGCCCGGCGCGGGCGAGTACGTCGCGCAGGGAATGCCGGAACACCACCGAACGCCAGGCACGGGCGGCACGGTCCGATAAGGCGAACACGTCCCGGTCGTCGCGGATCACATGCACCCGACCACCGATCGTCCAGGTCGTGACGCCTGGTCTGCGCGCGAACAGGATCTCGTGCGGATCGTCCGCGACAGCGTGCACACCGAGCGCCGCGGCCAACTCCCACACCTGTTCCCACATCGCCTGTTCAGCGAGCTTGCGCGCCTGCGCATCCCCGAGCGCGCCGTAAGACTCATCGGACGCCCAGACGGCGGGATCGCTGATATCAAGATAGCGATCGATCAGCTCATCGTGACCGATCCGGTCGAGTTGGTGCGGCAGCCATTTGGTCTCCAGGTAGCTTTCGCCGCGCCCGGCCGCCCAGGCCTTCATCGCCTGCAGCAGTCCATCGCGGGCCCACTCGCCGGCCTCGGCCCGCACATGCAGTGCCCGCAGCGCGACCGCGTAGCGCAGCGCCTGTGTCGCGCGCCGGGTCCACCAATCCGCCATCAGCGCCGTGAAGTTCGAATGCGGCAGTAGCGCACGCAATTCCACGATATCCGGCACACCGGCCCGGACCACTGTCGCCCGCAGGAACCGTTGACACCGATTGAGCAGATCCTCGTCCAGATCCGTCACGGTACCGGCCGCGACCCGCTCCAACTGATTGCGCAACTGGGCCTCGGACCGAGTCCGCACCTCCACCCGACGACCATCGATGAACAACACCGTCGGCAAGGTGGGCAGGTCCTCATCACCGGGTGCGACGACCAGGAAGTCGACATCGGACCCGGCGTTACCGAAACCCTCCGCCAGCGAACCTTCGAAGAGCACGGTCGAATCTCGCGACACCACAACACTTTCCAGCGCGCGATCGAGCAACTGCCGCACCCGTTCCGCGGGGAGGGCGGGCTCGGGCACCGCGTCGTCGGCGCTCAGTGCCGGTGCGTGGGCCGTTGCATCGCGGCCGGTTTCAGCGGCGCCCTCGGCCTCATGAGCGACCGCCCCCGCCAACTCACCGTCCACGAACAGCTGCCACATGTGCCGACGTCGCGGTTTGCCACTGGATGTGCGGCGGATAATGCCGCGCGGCCCGGTCACGATGGTCGCCGTCTGCGCCGGCCCGAGTTCTCCACGAATGATCTTGCGCGCCTCCGTGATCCACGCACCCGGAGCGGATTCCGCGAACAATGCGATCCCCTGCGCACCGGCCGCGGTGATCGCGACGGCGGCTAGTTTGCCCTTGGTGATGCCGGTTTCCTGGGCCACCCGGGATTCGATGTCCTCCATGAACACCGATCGACCACGGACCTTCAGACTCGACCCCATCCGGCCGAGCACGAAAACCTCACCGTTGTGCAGGAATCCCGCATCACCGCTGAACAGCACCCGCTCGACGATCCGCGTGGACGAACCGGCGGTGGGCTCCCCGGAGTAGCCGAGTGCGACCGAATCACCGACCACCACCATCTCGCCGAGGGTGCCGTCCGGAAGTTCCCGGCCTTGCTCGTCCACCACCCGCACCGTCGATTCGGGCGTCGAATACCCGAGTCCGGTGATCCACCCCGAACCCTCGACGCGGTGGGTGTCGTCGATCGATTCCTCGGCCAGGATCGTAATCGGTTGGCCGAAGCGCAGATTCGGATTGTCCAGCCGCAGCGCGGTGACGGGTCGATTGCGCGCGGAGGAGCTCACCATCAGCGTCGCCTCGGCCAACCCGTAGGCGAGGGTATACGCGTTGGTCGAAAAGCCCTGCCTACCTGCGAGATTCGCAAACGACTGCAGATCGGCCACCTCGACCGGTTCGGAACCGACGGCCAGCGTGCGCCAGCCGGACAGGTCCAGGTCCGCGATCTCCGCGGGCGCGACCCGGTGCGCCACATAGCCGAGCGCGAATGACGGCGAGGGCGAGTGCTGCGCGTGTGTCATCGCGCGCAGCCAGCGCGCGGGATCGCGCACGAACTGGTCCGGGCGCATGAGATATAAATCGCCCTGATTGGTCACGGTGGTGAGGAACGCACCGACCAGGCCCATATCGTGATAGAGCGGCAGCCACGAAACCATCGCCTCGCCGGTTCGCCAGTCGACCAGCGTGGAGATCATCGCGATGTTGTTGGCCAGGTTGTGCCAGCTGACCCGCACCCCGCGCGGCGTCCCGGTGGAGCCGGAGGTGAACTGCAGCAGCGCGCATTCGTCGGGCGTCCCGAATTCGCGGTCCTGCGGCGCGGGCCCGAGCATCGCGGCATCGAGCACCAGTGGTTCATCGGTCCGGCCCGCCGCCGCTGCGGCCTGGCGCACCAACTGTTCGAACTCGGTCGAGGTCACCACCAGTCGCGGCCGCGCCTGCCCCAGGATGGCCGCGATATGGGCGATGATCTGGTCCAGGTCGCCGAACATCGGCGGCGCGACCGGAGTGCAGACTCCGCCGCACGCCCAGACCGCGTAAAATGCGGCGGCACAGGGGAATCCGGTCGGCATGATCACGCACGCACCGTCGCCGCTGCCCATACCGTGTTCGCGCATGCGCGCCGCGATCGACCAGGTCATCTCGGCGAGATCGTGATAGCTGCGGTACTCCCAGCCGTCGGCCTCATCGGCCAGGTGGATGCCGGCGTCCCGCGCCGGGTCGGCCAGCCAATCGCGAACTGCGGCAACGTCTTTGTCAGGTTTCATGGCGCTGCTCCCCTCCGGACAGCACAGTAACGGTTCCATTCGTACCATCGACCCGAATTCGCATACCGGTCCGTATCTTCTTGGTCAGGTCTCTGACTTGCACCACCGTCGGAACTCCCAACTCCCGCGCCACGATCGCGACATGGGTGAGGGGGCTGCCGCGCTCGATCACCAGCGCCGACGCCGAGGGCAGCGCGGCCACCCAGCCGGGATCGGTGCGGTATGCCACCAGGATGCCGCCCGCCACGTCGCGCGGCTCGTCGACGACGACGGCATTGCCCTCGACGATCCCGGATGCCGACGGCGTACCGGGCAGTACGGTGCCGACCGTCGCGGCCGGGGTGTCGGTAACCGGCACCCAGCCCTGACGCGCGAGCTCGGCGCGACCGAAGGCGGAGCCGGTGGTGACGAAGCGTGCCGGGGCAACCAACTCGGCGTCCCTGGCGCGCTGGGCTTTCCGTGCGGCGACCAATTCGCGCAGACCGCCGCTAGCGACTGCTTGCAGGTCGCTCGAAACGGCACTGCTGTCGGCATCCTCGTAGCAGCCGCGCAACTCCTGGACGGTCAGCGCGAACACGTCATCGAATTCATCGATCACGCCGCGCGCGACCAGATCTCGGCCCATCACCCGGATCATGCGCTTGACCATGCCGAAAGCCCTGGTGCGACAGAACCGCAGCCGCTCCCGATGTGCGGCGCACCGATTCACCTTGCCGCGCAACCGTTCATAGATCCGCCGCCGGAACCCGCGCAGGTGCGCGTCGAGGTAGTCGTCGGCCTCCTGGCTGCGACTGTGCTGGGCCTGCTCGCCGACGCGTCCGATCGCACTGCGCAACATGATGAACAGGCTCGCGGGATCCTCGCGCAGGTCCGGCGTCTCCAGCTTCAGCTCGTCCAGACTGCGATAGCCGTAGCGGTCGATGTAATCCTTGACCCGACCCAGGAATTCGGTGCGGTCGTGCAGCGCATCGTAAATATGTTCCGGTGCGGTCGAATTGATCAACGACACCAGCTCGGGATCAGTGCGAACGAACTGTGCCAGCTCGGTCATGGCGCGCGCCGGTTCCGCGGATTCGACATCCGCGCCGGGCCCGACCACGGCGTAAAGGAACCACTCCGGCGCCTTCGGCAGCAGCAGCTTCGTCAGCAGGTACATCAGACCGGTGCAGGTCAGCAGGATGGCGTCCAGGACCATCAGCGGACCCCAGCGTTCGACCAGATCCCGGTCGACCTTGCGATAGGCCGCATCGGCCTGTTCGCCGGTCAATGCCGAGTAGTCGAGCGCGTCGTATTCGTCGTAGACACGGTAGAAGTCGGTCATGAAGCGCTCGACCATGTCATCGATGCCGAACAGCCGCCGCACATAGGTGGCCGTGGTGCTCACGCGCGAACGCAGACGAGCCAGCGGTGTGCGGAAAGTGAACGGCCGCAAGGTCTTCGCGATCTCATCGGGCAGCGGCTCGTCGACGCCGAGCGCGGCCTCGAGCACCTTCCGGTTCAACGGATACCCGGGCGCGATCCCCACCATCCGGTACCAGTGCAGCAGGTTGTAGTAGACCCGGCCGTGAAAGTAGCCGAGCAGCACCGGAGTCCAGCGCTCGGTCTGGCGCAGTTGCTCGGCGGGCACCCGCAGCGACTTCGCGTAGCCGTGGTACACCCGACCGTAGATGTCGGCCGCCGTCGTATAGGTCAGCGGGGAGGTGAGGCCGCTGAAACTCTCGATGATGTTGGAGTTGTCCCAGATTCGCCGCTCATCGTCGGCGACGATCTCACCCGCACCACGGAGCACCGCGCCGCGCGCCGCGGTGCCGGCGACCGCTGTGGTGATCGGCCGCGACTGCAGGAACCAGAGGCCGTCGGCATCGATGGCCCATTCGATGTCCTGCGGCACACCGACATCGGCCTCCAGCTTGCGTCCCCACTCCACCAATTCGGCCAGCTCGGCATCCGAGAGCACCGTTGCCCCGCGTCGCTGCTGCTCGACTTCGAGAACCGCACAGCCTTGCTCCCCCGCGGGCGCATAGGACCGATCCTTGTCTCCCACAGTCGTTTCCAGCACCGCGCCGGAGGACTTGTCGACCACCACCGAGTCGGCGTCCACCGCGCCCGACACCAGTCCCTCGCCGAGTCCGTACACCGCACTGACGACCAATTCGTCAGTAGCGCCGGTGATCGGGTTCGCGGTGAACATCACCCCGCTGGCGTCAGCCGCGACAAGACGTTGCAGGACAACGGCAATGGCGCCGGCCCGCGGCTGACCGTGGGCGAAGGCGTAGCGGATGGATCGTTCCGAGAAGGCCGATGCCCAGCAGTCACGCACCCGGGTCGCCACCGCATCGACGCCGTTGACGTTGAGGAAGGAGTCGAACTGGCCCGCGTACGAATGCCCCGGACCGTCCTCGACGACCGCCGACGATCGGACCGCGATCGCGCCCGCACCGAGCCGGGCGTAGGCGTCGGCGATCAGCTCGACGATCGTCGGCGGCAGCGCAGCCGCGCCGATCGCGGAGCGCAGTGCCGCGGCGGCGGCCAGCGCTCGACCCAATTCATCCGCTGATGTGACATCCGACACAATGTCGGCGAGATCGCCACCAACGGCGGTCTCGATAAGGAACTGGTTGAACACGTCGGTGCCGAGCACCGTCCAGTCAGGGACGCGGAAGCCGCCGTTGTGCAAGGTGTACAACCCGCGTGCTTTACCCCCGGCCAGCGCGGCAAACGTCGCTGAGTCGGTCCACGGTCCGATAACCTCCACGCCATCTCTCCCATCACCCCCCGTTCACCGCACCGGAGCAGGCGCTCCGGCACAACAAGGCAGAGCAAACCGAAGGGGCTGTCTGGATATATCCGACTTTCCACTCTGACGTTAGCCCGCAATCCTTGGGGACTGCTTCCAAAAGACTTTGGTTCGCACGCCTCGAGGCACCGCTAAGCTGCAACACGACGTCCGCGGGTCGTGAGGAGTGATTTCGGCGTGAGTTGGACCTTCACCCCGGACGAGTTCGCCCATATCTGGCGCGAGACCGAACTCGATCGCCACCCGTATCCGCTGCGCATCCTCGAGACGCCGCGGACCGAGACCGAGGCCGACAAACTGCGCGCCCAGTTGAACGAGCGACTACCACCGCGCAGCGACCCGGACCTATCCGCGTGCTTGCGGATCATGGCCACACCGCAGACCAGGATCGTGGCGATCGGCGGTGGGCATGGTCCCGGCACCGAGATCCGACTGCTGGCCTGCGCGATCTACGACCGCGCCGTACTCGCCATCCAGGAACCCGGACCAGGACCGGATATCGGTGGGCGCGTGCGTCTTTCGATCGGGCTGAGCGCCAAGCTCGGCGCGCGGATCGCGTCGTTGCTGCCCGCCGTCCCCGCCGGTCATGAACCGGCCCGCGCGGCGGCCGCCGATGCGATCCGCGACGACGAGGTCGTTGTCTCGTCGCAGCGTTCGGTGCCATCGATCCGGCGGCTGCTACTCAAGCCGCATACCGCCGAGGGGCATATCCGGATCGAGAGTCGGCTGAACCAGCCGACACCACAGCCGCCGGTCCACTACACGTGGATCGATGTCAAAGGTGACGGGCGCTATCTGATCAAAGCCGGCGACACCGTGCACATCGTGCCCGCCTCGGCCGAGCAACTCGCCACGCAGCTGCAGAAACGCATTCCCGCCCAGGCAGGATGACCCTTGTTCGAACGGAACTATGTCAACCGGACCCATGGCCAACCGTTAGTCTGAGGGCGGACCGACCGATCCCCGGGGGTGTGCATGACGATCGAGACCAGCCGAGCCGATATTGCCCGCTTCAAACAGGAGGCGCAGGCAGGCACCGTCAAGTTCGATCCGGCCGCGGCGCGGCGGTGTGCGGAAATGTACGACCATCAGGCCGACCGGCTCCTCTATCTACGCCAGCGGCTCGGGTCCGCGGCCGACCTGAATGGATTCGGCGGATTCATCTCCGCACAGCAGTTACAGGCCGGGTTCGCGCACAAGGCGCGCGATGCCGCCACGTTGCTGGACCACTACATCGAGGCCGCCTATCGGATGAAGGAGGCGTTCCTGATCAGCGGCGGGCTGTTCGAGGAAGCCGACGCCGCGAACGCCGCGGCGCTGCGGGCGATCGAATCGCGGGTGCCGCGATGAGCCCAGCATTGGGTGCCGATTCCGTGGGGGGTGGTGGTCGGGCGACGGGTGGTGCAGCATCGCGTAGCGATTCCGTGGGGGGTGGTGGTCGGGCGACGGGTGGGCATGATCCCGACTACATCAGCTCGATGGAGCATTTCGAGTCGATGAAGCACGCAGAGATCTACGCCAAAACCCAGCAGATCGACGCCGCACAGATCCTCAACGCGTCGGTCACCTGGCTGGAAGTCGCAGGCACACTGGCCAGTTCGTTCCCGCTGACCCGGGCCGGGTCGGACCGAGCGATGAACTCCATGGCCTGGGAGGGCGCCGCGGCCGACGCCGCATACGCCAGCGCCCGCAGCTACGCCGACTCCGTCGACGAACTCGCCGCGATCATGGGCCAGGTCGGTGCACGCCTCGGCGCGGTTGCCGCGGCCGCCGAAGCCGTCAAGATAGCCGTTGTGCCACCGGGCAATTCGGGCCCGATCGGCACCATTGCCGCCCTCCTCGAGGCAGCCAACGTGATCAACGCGCAGATGGCGGAAGAGGCACTGCGCCAAGAAGCCGTCCTGGCCATGAACATGATCTACAAGCCCGCCTACCAAATGGCAGGCACCGCCGTCCCCGCCCTCCCCACACCCCCACCCCTGCCCGGCGCACCCGCCCCGTCAGCCCCCCAGCCGCGCTCACGGCAGCCCGAATACCCGGCACCCGAAGCCCTGCAACAGGATCAGCAACCCACCCAGCCCGGTACACCATCACCTTCCACCCCGGAATCCCAAGCACCACAACCAACTCCGATACCGGAGCCCCAAGCACCACAACCAACTCCGACACCCGAATCCCAAGCACCACAACCGACCCCGACACCCGAATCCCAAGCACCACAACCGACCCCGACACCCGAATCCCAAGCACCACAACCGACCCCGACACCCGAGCCCCAACCACCACAACCAACTCCGACTCCGGAATCCCAAGCACCACAACCGACCCCGACACCCGAATCCCAAGCACCACAACCAACTCCAGCGCCGCAGCCGGTCCCGGACCAACAGCAGACACCTGCCCCAGCACCGCCGACCCAGCAGGCACCCACACCAGAGCCGCAGTCCCCCACACCCGCACCGCCACCACAGCAGGCACCACCCCCAACGCAGGAAACCCAACCTCCTCCCCCCGCGCCCGCACCCCCGACCCAACAGGCACCCCCGCCCACACCGGAGCCACAAGCACCCGTTCCACCGCCCCCAGCTCCCGGCCCACCCCTCCCCGACCCAGGCGGCCAACCCGGCATCACCGGCCCCATCCCGGACGAAACCGGCCAATCCCAACCCCCACCGACCGGCAACCAACCCGGCGTCATCCCAACCCCAGAAGGAACCCGCTGAAACCCCCTGCCCGACAACGGATCGCAGCGCCCAACGTCGACAGCTTCCGGCCGAACCCCGAATGCGGGACGCAGCCGCACCCCTTGTCATCCTTCGCCCCTACCAAGGGCCCGGCACGACATCCCATCAGCGATTCCCCCCGGCAATCCGGTGAAGGCACGATCTCTGTCCAGCAGTCGAAGTGCAGGGTGCGAGAGTGCTCATCCACCGGCCCCTACCGGACAAGTCTGCCGGAACCGCAGGCCCGCCAACCCCATTAGGGTGCTGATTTCGAGGAGGGTACGCGTCAGCCGATGGCCGTAGGACCGGGTGCCGCTGCGGACCACGCCACGACGTATTGATCCGGGCGTGCGACGGGCGCGTTCAGACCTTGACGAGGTCGTCTGCGTGGATTACCGGGCGCTGCATGGTGTCCGGGAGTTCGGTGGTGGAGCGGCCGAGCATGCCGGAGAGTTCGGTGCTGTCGTATTCGACTACGCCGCGGGCGACGATGCGATTGTCGGGAGCGATCAGGTCGACGACGTCGCCGCCGTGGAAGCGGCCGCGCACGCCGGTGATGCCGGCGGCCAGCAGGGAACGGCGGCGGTGGGCCACGGCTTGGACGGCACCCTCGTCGATGAGGATCGCGCCGCGACTGTCGGCGGCGTGCCGGACCCAGAACTTGCGGGCGGACAGACGCACCGGGCGCGCGGCGAAGGCAGTGCCGACGGTGCCCGCGCCGAGCGCGATCTCCGCCTCGGTGGCGGCGGCGAGCAGTACGGGAACGCCCGCATCGGCGGCCAAGCGGGCCGCGGAGAGTTTCGAGGCCATACCGCCGGTGCCGAGCGCGCCGCCGCTGCCCGCGATGACACCGTCGAGGTCGGCACTGCTGCGAACCTCGGGAATGAACTTGGCCGCACCCTTGCGCGGATCGCCGTCGTAGAGGCCTTCGACATCGGAGAGCAACACCAGCGCGTCCGCACCGACCAGGTGCGCGACCAGCGCGGCGAGTCGATCATTATCGCCGAACCGGATCTCTTCCGTTGCGACAGTATCGTTTTCGTTCACCACGGCGACCGCGCCGAGCGAGCGCAACCGATCCAGCGTGCGCTGGGCATTGCGGTGGTGTTCGCGACGGGAGAAGTCGTCGGCGCTCAACAGCACCTGCCCGACCGTGCGCCCGTAGCGCGCGAACGAGGTACCCCACGCATGCGCGAGCGCCAACTGGCCGACACTGGCCGCCGCCTGTTTCGTAGCCAAATCCCTTGGCCGAGTGGTCAATCCGAGCGGCGCGATCCCAGCGCCGATCGCACCGGAGGACACCACGACCACATCGGATCCGGCGCGCATCCGCGCTTCCACTGCATCCGCCAGCCGGTCCAGCCGCGCGGTATCCAGCCCACCCTTCAGACTGGTCAACGCCGACGACCCGATTTTCACCACCACACTGCGCGCCGAGGCGATCGCCGTCCTGGCCTCACTCAGCCCGGACTGCGACATCGCCTCCGCGATCCCCGAACTCACCTGCATCGCAACCGAACTCCCGGTACCGCAACAGAACCCACCGCGCCGCAGGGGTTCACGTCTATTCCTCGTCCTCTTTGACCAGACCACGCCGCACCCGCGACGCGTGCTTGCGCTCGGCCGCGCTGATCCGGTCGTTCTGCTCCAGTCGAATGTCGGTGCCGCGGCCCGTTGGCACCATATCGATGCCGGCCGAGATCTGCGGCTCCCACTCGAAGGTGACATTGCCGATAGTGACCGGCGCGCCGGGCTCGGCGCCCTGCTTCACCAGTTCCTCCTCGACACCGAGACGGGCCAAACGGTCGGCGAGGTAGCCGACGGCTTCGTCGTTGTCGAACTGGGTCTGGCGCACCCAGCGCTCCGGCTGCGGACCGCGCACGATGAACCCGCCCGGCTCCTCCGGATCGGCGATCACACTGAAGCCGGACTCGTTCACCGCGATCGGACGGATCACCGGACGCTTCGGCGCGGCCTTCGGATGCGCCGCCCGGTACTGCTCCACCATTTCCGCGAGCGCGAATGTCAAGGGGCGCAAGCCGGCTCGGCTCACCGCCGAAATCTCGAAGACCGGCCAGCCACGTGCGGCGAACTCGGCCATCACCATCTCCGCCAGTTCGGCGGCATCGGGCACATCGACCTTGTTCAGGATCACCACGCGCGGCCGATCGGCCAGATCACCGAGTCCGGTATCGGCGTCCAAAGCCGGCTGGTAGGCCGCCAACTCCGCCTCCAGTGCATCCACATCGGAGACCGGATCGCGGCCCGGCTCCAGGGTCGCGCAGTCGACGACATGCGCGAGCACCGCACAGCGCTCCAGATGCCGCAGGAAGTCGAGCCCCAGCCCGCGACCGTCGCTCGCACCCGGAATCAGCCCGGGTACATCGGCGATGGTGAAGGTCGTATCACCACTGGAGACCACACCGAGATTCGGCACCAGGGTGGTGAACGGGTAGTCCGCGATCTTCGGCTTGGCCGCCGAGAGCACCGACACCAACGATGACTTACCCGCCGACGGGAACCCGACCAGACCGACATCGGCCACCGACTTCAGCTCGAGGACGAGATCGCCCTCCTCACCCTCCTCACCGAGCAGCGCGAAACCGGGCGCCTTGCGCGCCTTGGAGGCCAGCGCGGCATTGCCGAGCCCGCCGCGGCCGCCACGGGCCACGATGAACTTGTTGCCCGCACCGACCAGGTCGACGAGCACCTTGCCGTCGTTATCGAGCACCACGGTGCCGTCGGGCACCTTCAGCAGCAGATCGGTGCCCTGCTTACCGTCGCGGTTGTTGCCCTCGCCCGGCTTGCCGCTACTCGCTTTGGCGTGCGGATGGAAGTGGAAGTCCAGCAGGGTGTGCACATTCGGATCGACCTCGAGGATCACATCCCCGCCGCCTCCGCCATTGCCGCCATCGGGTCCGCCGAGCGGCATGAACTTCTCGCGGCGCACGGAGGCGCAGCCGTGACCACCTTTGCCCGCACGCACGTGCAGTACGACACGGTCGATGAATTTGGACATAGCCGAATCATCCTCCTTGGTGGTATCCGTAGCGATTGCTTGCAGGTCGCTCGAAAAGGTCAGTAGCGATTGCTTGCAGGTCGCTCGAAAAGGTCAGTTCAGTGGAACGCGATCTTGCGAGAACGCGAAAAGCGGGCCAGGGTTCGCGACCCTGACCCGCTCGATGCTGCTCGGAGTTGGTTTAGGCCTCAGGCCTCGACCGGCTCCGGAACGACGATGTTGACGGTCTTGCGTCCACGCTTGGTGCCGAACTCGACCTTGCCCGCCGCCAGGGCGAACAGGGTGTCGTCACCGCCACGGCCGACGAGAACGCCGGGGTGGAAGTGTGTGCCGCGCTGACGAACCAGGATCTCGCCGGCCGAAACGGCCTGGCCGCCGAAACGCTTGACGCCGAGTCGCTGGGCGTTCGAGTCGCGACCGTTGCGGGAGCTGGATGCACCCTTCTTATGTGCCATTTCTGAACTCCTGTGAAGTAACTCGAGGAAGCGCGGAGGCTTACTTGATGCCGGTGACCTTGAGGACCGTCAGCGGCTGACGGTGACCCTGACGCTTGTGGTAGCCGGTCTTGTTCTTGAACTTGTGGATGCGGATCTTCGGGCCCTTGGTGTGCTCGACGACCTCGGCGGCCACGGAGACCTTGGCCAGCTTGGCCGCATCGGTGGTCAGCTCGGCGCCATCGACGACGAGAACCGGGGCCAGCGCCACGGACGAACCGGGCTTACCCTCGATTTTCTCGACCTTCACCAGGTCACCGACCGCGACCTTGTACTGCTTTCCGCCGGTCTTGACGATCGCGTACGTTGCCATCGGTCGGCTGCCCTTCTTCCTGTAATGCGCGCGGCTCGATGCTCACGCGGCTGCGTGCTCCCGCCCGGATGACTCCGTTGGGAAACCACAGCACTCTGGTCTGGTAGTCACCGCCGCCACAGCAACCTGATGGCTCTCGGCTTCGAGCCGAGTCACAAACACAGCGCAGACGAGCGCTGTCACCGGGCAGCGACTGTCCCAGATTACAGGACGGATACCACGCCGACCAAACCGACCCTTTCGAGCAGTCGTCAGCAGCCGCCCTGGTCCAGGTCAGCCTCCCTGGCCGGTATCCCTTGTCCGAGACGAATCTCGGGCACGGGCAGATCCCCCGCACCGGACGAAGGAACCCCCGGCGCACCGCTTGCGCCGGGGGTCCGCTTCGAGGTCTTGCGATCAGCTGGCGTCGTCCACCGGCGGTCCGGCGGGACGGCCGACGGCCCGGCGACGCGGCTTGCGTGTGGGCACCACGACCGGCGCATCCGCCGTGTAGTCCACCACGGGCGCTGTCGACGCCTGTTCCACCGTCGGCACCACGAACACCGCACCCGCACTGTCCACGGCCGGTGCGGCGGCCGAACGGGCGACTCGGCGCCTGCGCCCGGTCGAACGTGGCTCGGATTCCGGGGTGCCGTTGGCTGCCGCGCGATCGGCGGGTGCGTCCGATGTCACAGTCTGCTCGACCGCCACGGTGTCACTGGATGCCGCGGCGACCGCCTCGACCACAGCGGCTTCGGTCACCGCAGCGGCCTCGTCGACCGCGGGCCGCACGGCCTTGTCGGCCGCGCTCTCGACATCCGAGACTTCCTCGGCCACCGCGTCAGCAGCCGCCTCGGCCACCACCGCGACAGCTTCGTCGACCACGATGTCCTCGGCGGTCTCGGCGGCAGCACTCTCCGCCCCGAACGCGACATCCTCGTCATGCCCGGCATCCTCGGACTGATGCGCCGCCATCGCCAACGCGACCGGATGGGCCCGCTTGACGGCGATATCCGCCTCGTCCTCGACCACCGGCGCAATGCCATTGCTCGCGGCGGGTGCGGGAGCGGCGGCACCCTTGTCCCGACCACGGCGCCGCCGCGATCCGGTCTCCCGAGTGCCGCGCGTGCTGTCTTCGGACGCCGTGAGCTCCACCGGATAGGTGTGCACCAGGATGCCGCGCCCATGGCAGTGCTCACAGGTCGTGGAGAACGCCTCGACCAGACCGGTGCCCAGCTTCTTGCGGGTCATCTGCACCAGACCCAGCGAGGTCACCTCGGAGACCTGATGACGGGTGCGGTCACGTCCCAGGGCCTCGGTCAGCCGCCGCAGCACCAGATCCCGGTTCGACTCGAGCACCATATCGATGAAGTCGACCACGATCATGCCGCCGATATCGCGCAGCCGCATCTGGCGCACGATTTCCTCGGCGGCCTCCAGGTTGTTCCTGGTGACCGTCTCCTCCAGGTTGCTGCCGCCCGCGCCGGTGAACTTGCCGGTGTTGACGTCGATGACCGTCATCGCCTCGGTGCGGTCGATCACCAGGGTGCCGCCCGAGGGCAGCCACACCTTGCGATCCAGCGCCTTGGCGAGCTGTTCATCGATCCGATAGGTCTCGAAGACGTCGACACCGTTGTTCTCGTGCCGGGAGACCCGGGCGAGCATATCCGGCGCGACCGTGCGGATGTAGTTCTCGACGGTCGTCCAGGAGCGTTCGCCCTCGATGACCAGCTTGGAGAAGTCCTCGTTGAACAGGTCGCGAATGACCTTGACCAACAGGTCCGGCTCTTCGTACAGCGTCTTGGGCGAGCCGTTGTCCTTGGACTCGGCGGCCTTCTCGATGGTGCGCCAGGTCGCCTGTAGCCGCTCGACATCGCGGGCCAGCTCGTCTTCGGCGACGCCCTCCGAGGCGGTGCGGATGATCACGCCCGCGTCGGCGGGCACGATATCGCGCAGGATCTCCTTGAGCCGCTTGCGCTCGGTATCGGGCAGCTTGCGACTGATACCGGTGGACGAACCACCCGGCACGTACACCAGGAAGCGTCCGGCCAGGCTGATCTGGGTGGTCAGTCGAGCGCCCTTGTGCCCGACCGGATCCTTGGAGACCTGGACCAGCACCTGATCGCCCGGCTTGAGCGCCTGCTCGATCTTGCGCTCCTTGCCGCCGAGTCCGGCGGCCTCCCAGTTCACCTCACCGGCGTAGAGCACGCCATTGCGGCCGCGGCCGATATCGACGAACGCCGCCTCCATACTGGGCAGCACGTTCTGCACCTTGCCGAGGTAGACGTTGCCGACCATCGACGCGGAGCCGGTGTTGGTGACGAAGTGCTCGACCAGGATGTTGTCCTCGAGCACCGCGACCTGAGTGGCGGTCGGGTGATCGGCGAAGGTCTTCTCGCGCACCACCATGACCCGGTCCACCGCTTCACGGCGGGCCAGGAACTCCGACTCGGTCAGGATCGGCGGGCGACGCCGACCGGCCTCGCGACCGTCACGCCGACGCTGCCGCTTGGCCTCGAGCCGGGTGGAGCCGGTGATGCCCTGCACCTCGTCGACCGTGGCCCGGCTGCGACTCTTGTTGCGCGGCTCGCGCTCGTGCACGACGGTGTTCGGCGGATCGTCCTCGGAGGCGGCCTCGGCCTCGGCGCCATCGCCCGCTACCTTGCGGCGACGGCGGCGACGGCGACGGCGGCTCGAGCCCTCCGGCAGATCGGATTCGTCGTCCTCGTTATCGGAGTCGGCCGCGGTATCGGTCGACTCGGCGGTATCGCCGGCGGTGCCGTTGCGGGCCGCCTTCGAACGCTCGGCGGGCTGCTCGTCCTCGGTGCTCTCGTCGCTGTCGTCACCGTCGGAGTCGGACTCGCTGTGCTGCTCGCCACGCCCACGACCACGACCACGACGGCCACGGCGGCGGCGGCGCGGCTGATCCGCGTCGCCCTGCTGTTCGGTCGAGTCCGGCTCGTCCTCGGTGGTCTCGGCTTCTTCCTCGACCGCCTCGACCGCCTCGACCGGCGGCTCCTCGGTGCGGCGGGTATCGCGCTCGGCCCGGCGCTGCCTGCGCGCCTGCTCCGCGGCCGCCGCATCCGGCGGCAGGAACAGCGGCGCCGACACCGCGGCGGGGGCCTCGAAGACGACCGGCGCCGCGACGTGCGGCTCCTGCGTGACCAAGTGGGTGAACAGCTGCACCGACGGCTGATGCGCCGCAGGCTGCTCCCCCACGGGCCGCGACCCGGACTGGTCGATCACCGGGTCCGGCGCGGAAAAGATGGGGCCCGGCTCCTTGACGGCAGGCGGTTGCACCTCGGCGGGAGGTTGCTCCTCGGCGGGCGCCGCGACCTCGGGAGCCGATGACGCCGCGGCGTCCGGCTCCGGCGTGACGAGCGCGTCGCGGACTGACTCCGCTACGGCTCGATCGACGTTCGACTGCGCACTACGCGCATCGGCACCCAACTCGGTGAGCTTGGCCAGGATGCGTTTGCTGGTTACTCCCAGCCGCTTGGCAAGCGCGTGAACTCGGATTCGATCCGGCAATTGTTCGGCATCCTGTGATGTTGTTTCCAGCGGCTCTTGATCGGCCACGAAGTCTCCTCGGTTCCCCGGGCGCGTCCCTCCTGGCAGGAGTGACGCGGCCGACGCGGGGGCACTGTCCGTTCGCCTCACGCGGTTGGCGCAAGGTCGTGTGGTCTCGCCCCGCATGCCCGGTTAACACCATGGTTGTTCGTCGATCGGGCTAACTGGTCACGCGGCGCCTGGCTGTTGGCTGAACTCCACGGCGCGAGCGCTCATCCAGCGTGCCGACGCGAACCCCCGACCCCAGCAACGGGCCAGCTGTTCGTAGCAGCGATGATCGGCATCGAACCGCAGTGTCATCCGGTTACCGTCCGTCACCGATCATTCGCGTACCTGCGCGAACAGTCGATATCGTCGATAACCGATACCAGTATCCCACACAGTGTGGTGACGTCTCACCATCACCGCACGACTTCGCCTCGCTGCGCTCGGCTACGTCCCGCGGTGATGCCGGCTGTGCCATCGGTTCGCGCAGCTCACGTCCAGGCCTCGGATCAGGCGGGGAACTCGGGGAACCAGAGCGCGATTTCCCGCTTGGCCGATTCCGGCGAATCGGAGCCGTGCACCAGGTTCTCCTGGGTCTCCAGCGCGAAGTCACCGCGAATACTGCCGGGCACGGCCTTCTCGACCGGATCGGTGCCGCCGGCGATCTGACGGAATGCCGCAATGGCGCGCGGGCCCTCCAGAATGGCCGCGACGACCGGGCCGGAGGTGATGAACTCGATCAAGGAACCGAAGAACGGCTTCTCGGCATGCTCGGCGTAGTGGCCGCGCGCTACCTCCTCGGATACCTGCTTCAGCTCCAGGGCGGCGATCTTCAGCCCCTTGCGCTCGATCCGGGCCAGCACCTCACCGACGAGGCCACGGGCCACACCGTCCGGCTTGATGAGTACCAACGTCTGCTCAGTCACGGCGCACAGCCTAATGGGCACTACCGCCAGTTACCGAACCGGCGTTAAGAAGAGCCCGGGATGCGCTGACTCGGCAGTAAGCCGAGTTCCATCCGACGCTTGACGTCGGCGCGCAAGACCAGGATGAAGCCCCACACCACGGCGAAGAAGATGCCCATCACGCCAATGGACAGATGGACGAAGATACCGAGGATCAGCAGCACCTGCAGGGCCAGATTGAACGGGATGGCCCATGGGCGACGCTGGAGTCCGGCGCCGAGAATCATGACCAGCGCCAGGATCACCAGATAGCTACCGGAGAACCAGCCGATGCCACCGCCGACGGCCGCGACGACCGGCAGCGCGAGCAGCACCGTGATCGCCTCGAGGATCAACGTGCCCGCCATGACACCGCGCAGGCCTTTCCACGGATCGGTCGCGGGCGGGGGGACCTGCGGCTGGTCGTCGGTCCCCTCGGGCTCGGCGGCGTCGCCGGTTGCCTCAGTCACGCTGTCTCCTTCTCGGCGTTCGCGGGCCCCACGTGCTTATGCATGCTGCCGCACTACGGCCCAAGCACTCACGCCGGGGCCTTCCCGAACAGCGCCCGTGCCGCGCCCGCCGTCACGACCGAGCCGGTCACCACAACCCCTGCACCGGAGACCATTTCGCTCGCGTCGCCGACCTCCTCGGCGATGGCGATCGCCGTTTCGAGGGCGTCGGGCAGGGTTTCGGCGGTGACCACTCGCTCGTCGCCGAAGCGCTGCACGGCGAGGTTGGCGAGGCTGTCGATATCCATGGCGCGCGGCGAACCGTTGTTGGTGACGACGATCTCGTCGAGGACCGGCTCCAGCGCCTCGAGGATGCCCGCGACGTCCTTGTCGGCGAGCACCGCGACAACGCCGACCAGCTTGCGGAAGTCGAACTCCGCGGTGAGCGTGGTGGCCAGCGCCCGCGCGCCCGCCGGATTGTGCGCCGCGTCGATGAAGATGGTCGGGGCACTGCGCATGCGCTCCAACCGGCCCGGACTGGTGACGCTCGCGAAACCCGCACGAACCGCGTCGATATCGAGCTGACGATCCGCGCCCGCACCGAAGAACGCTTCGACCGCAGCCAGCGCGAGCACAGCGTTGCGGGCCTGGTGCTCACCGTGCAGCGGAAGGAAGATCTCGTCGTAGACCCCGCCGAGACCTTGCAATTCGAGCTGCTGGCCGCCGACCGCGATCTGGCGGGCGAGCACCCGGAACTCCGAACCCTCGCGGGCCACCGCGGCGTCGACCTCGACGGCGCGCCGCAGCAGCACCTCCATGGCCTCGGGTTCCTGCTCGGCGATGACCGCGACGGTATCGCGCGGGACCAGGCTGTCCGGCGCACGTTTGATGATCCCGGCCTTCTCTCCGGCTATGGACGCGAGATCGTCGCCGAGGAAGTCGGTGTGGTCCAAGCCGATCGGGGTGATCACCGCGACCTGTCCGTCGATGACATTGGTCGCGTCCCAGCTGCCGCCCATGCCGGTCTCGACGACCGCGACATCCACCGGCGCCTCCGCGAAGGCGGCGTAGGCCATGCCGGTGAGCACCTCGAACTTGCTCATCGCCGGACCGTCCGCGGCGGCTGACTGCTTATCGATCATCTCGATATACGGCAGCAGTTCGCGGTAGGTCGCGACGTACTGCGCCGGGGTGATCGGCGCGTTGTCGATGCTGATCCGCTCGGTCGCCAGCTGCAGATGCGGGCTGGTGATCCGGCCGGTGCGCCGGTGCAGCGCGGTGAGCAGCGCGTCGATGATCCGGGTCACCGAGGTCTTGCCATTGGTGCCCGCGATGTGGATGGCCGGGTAGTTCTGCTGCGGGGAGCCGAGCAGATCCATCAGCGTGGCGATGCGGGCGAGCGAGGGCTCGATCTTGGTCTCCGGCCAGCGCCGGTCCAATTCCGCCTCGACCAGCGCCATTTCGGCCAGATCCACCGGGGACGGCCCGGAGCCGAGCCGCGCGTCGGGGTGCTCGTCGCCGGCGTACTGCGGCTCCGGTTCGGCGTTCATTTGCCGCTCAATTCCGCGAGGCGGGCGCCGATTCGGGCGACCTCGGCCTCGGCGATACCGCGGCGGCCCTTGATCTTGTCGACCACCTGATCCGGTGCCTTGGCCAGGAAGGCCTCGTTGCCGAGTTTGGCGGTGGTGGTCACCAATTCCTTCTCCGCCGCGGCGAAATCCTTCTCCAGGCGGCGGCGTTCGGCATCCAGGTCGACCGCGCCGGAGGTGTCGAGTTCCACGGTCACGGTGGATCCGCTCAGGCGGACCTCGACCGAGGCGGTCGCGGCGAACTCCGCGCCGGGCTCGGTGAGCCGGGCCAGGTTGGCCACCGAATCGTGCAGTTCGGTCAGACCAGCGGTGTCCAGACCGATCAGCTTGGCCGCCACCTTCTGCTTATCGGCGAGGCCCTGATCGCTGCGGAACCGCCGAATTTCGGTGATCAACCGCTGTGCGTCCGAAATATGTTGCGCGGCAGTGTCATCCGTCGCGATCCCGGTGGCCTGCGGCCAGTCGGCGATGACCACGGACGCGCCGCCGGTCAGCGCCCGCCACAGCGATTCGGTGACGAACGGAATGACCGGATGTAGCAGGCGCAGCACCGCGTCGAGCACATTGCCGAGCACGATCCTGGTCGACTCGGCGCGCGGACCGGCGAATTGCACCTTGGACAGCTCCAGGTACCAGTCGCACAACTCGTCCCAGGCGAAGTGGTACAGCGCCTCGCAGGCCTTGCCGAACTCGTAGGCGTCGAACGCCGAATCCACCTCGGCGCGAACCTCTTCGAGCCGATCGATGATCCAGCGGTCGGCGTCGGTGAGTTCGGTGCGATCGGGCAGCACACCCGGCTCTGCCCCGTTCATGAGGGCGAACTTGGTGGCGTTGAACAGCTTCGTCACAAAGCTGCGTGCGGCGAGCGCATGCGATTCGCCGACCGAGAGGTCACCGCCGGGCTGCGCGCCGCGCGCCAGGGTGAAGCGCAGCGCGTCCGCGCCGTAGGAATTGATCCAGTCCAGCGGGTCGATGCCGTTGCCGCGCGACTTCGACATCTTCTTGCCGTACTGATCGCGAATCAGGCCGTGCAGGAACACATCCTTGAACGGCACCTGCTTCGCGCCGTCCTTACCCGCGGTGAGCACGTGATCGTCGGCGACGAAGGTGCCGAACATCATCATCCGGGCCACCCAGAAGAACAGGATGTCGTAGCCGGTGACGAGAACGCTTGTCGGATAGAACTTCTGGAGTTCGGTGGTGGAGTCCGGCCAGCCCATGGTGGAGAACGGCCACAGGCCCGAGGAGAACCAGGTGTCGAGCACGTCCGGATCCTGCACCCAGCCTTCGGGCGCGGTCTCGTCCGGACCGACGCACACCACTTCGCCTTCGGGGCCGTACCAGATCGGGATCCGGTGGCCCCACCACAGCTGCCGGGAGATGCACCAGTCGTGCATATTGTCGACCCACTCGAACCAGCGCGGCTCCTGGCTGGTCGGGTGGATCACGGTGTCGCCGTTGCGCACCGCGTCACCGGCGGCCTTGGCCAGCGACTCCACCTTGACCCACCACTGCATGGACAAGCGCGGCTCGATCGCCTCGCCGCTGCGCTCGGAGTGCCCGACGCTGTGCAGGTACGGCCGCTTCTCGGCGGCGATCCGCCCCTCGGCGGCGAGCCGTTCGCGCACCTTGACCCGCGCCTCGAAGCGGTCCATGCCGTCGAATTCGGTTCCGGTGCCGATGATCCGGCCGCGCTCGTCCATGATGCTCGGCATCGGCAGGTTGTGCCGCAGGCCCATCTCGAAGTCATTGGGATCGTGCGCGGGCGTGATCTTCACTGCGCCGGTACCGAATTCGGGGTCGACGTAGTCGTCGGCGACGATCGGGATCTGACGTCCGGTGATCGGATGTTCCAGGGTTGTGCCGATCAGATCCTTATAGCGCGGATCCTCCGAGTGCACCGCGACAGCGGTATCACCGAGCGTGGTCTCCACCCGGGTGGTGGCCACGATCACATGCGGCTCATTGTCGTTCAGCGAGCCGTAGCGCAACGACACCAACTCGCCCTCGACGTCCTCGAACTTGACCTCGATATCGGAGATGGCGGTGCGCAGTTCCGGCGACCAGTTGACCAGCCGCTCGGCGCGGTAGATCAGGCCCGCGTCGAAGAGCCGCTTGAAAATGGTCTGCACGGCGCGCGACAGGCCGTCGTCCATGGTGAAGCGGTCCCGGCTCCAATCGACGCCGTCGCCGAGCGCGCGCATCTGCCACTGGATGGAACCGCCGGATTCGCGCTTCCAGTCCCAGACCTTGTCGATGAACAGTTCGCGGCCGAAATCTTCCTTGGTCTTGCCGTCCACCGCGAGTTGCTTCTCCACGATGGTCTGGGTGGCGATGCCCGCGTGGTCCATGCCCGGCAGCCACAGCACCTCGTAGCCCTGCATACGCTTGCGGCGCGAGAGGGTGTCCATCAGGGTGTGGTCGAGCGCGTGACCCATGTGCAGGCTGCCGGTGACATTCGGCGGCGGCAGCACGATCGAGTAACCGGGCTTGGCACTGGTGGCATCGGCGGCGAAGTAACCAGCCGCTACCCAGCGCTCGTACAGCTCGGCCTCCACCTCGCTGGGGTTCCAGCTCTTGGGGAGGGCATCGGCACGATTACCTGGGTTGTCAGAGGCTGCGCTGGTCACCCAGGCATTCTAGTGGTGGTGCCCGCTGAGCTCCTAAAAGGGGCAGGGCATAGAGAAGGCGGAGTCTTCGGTGGATGAGGGACACCGAAGACTCCGCCTACGGGACTGAGCTTACCGCCCAAATCGGGGCGAACCCGGAATCCATATGGAATTCTCAGCTTCTTGACACTTTCCAAATGCCGTCCCCGGCGCGGCGGAAAAACTCACCGGAAATCAGGGTTTTCCCTGTTGCCGAAAGCAATTGGGCTAGGGAGCCTGGAAGAGGTGAACCCTCCGCTCGATTCGCCGCCCGATCCAGGCTCGCAACCACAGCTACCCGATATGCGGGTCGTCGCGCCGAGTTCCGTACACGATCTGCGGGGAGGCACGATCGAGGAACTGCGGTATCCGGCGACGGCGGCCCTGGTGGTGGCCGGGGTGCCGGGAGCGGGCAAGAGTACGGCGCTGCACCGGTTCTTCGGAGCGGACGCCGATGCCGAGCAGCCGCCGCGTGGGCCCGCTGGTTCGGTGGTACTCGATTCACAGCATTCGCGAAATCGCTGGCGGCGCAGGTTCGGTCGGCTGCCGTACGGGCTGTGGCGGCCGGTGGTGCATATCACGCATTACGCCGGAGTCCGAGCCGCGCTGCGGGACGGCGCGGGGCCGGTGGTCATTCACGATTGCGCCACCTTCGGGTGGGCCCGACGCATGATCGGCCGGTGGGCGGCGCGCTACGGCCGGGAGCTGCACGTGATCCTGCTCGACGTGCCCGCGGAGTTGGCGCGTGCCGGTCAGTACGCGCGCGGGCGGCGGGTCAGCCCGTACTTCTTCACGCTGCACTGCCGTCGGTGGCAGCGCCTCATCCACGCCATCGCCGCGGGACAGCCCCCGCGTCCGGCGGCAGCGTCGATGGTGATCGTCGATCGGACGAGCATCGACCGGCTGAGCCGCGTCAGCTTCGCGGTTTGAGGGCACACGATGTGCCGCTGATCATGGAACCAGTACGGTGAGCGCGCCCGGAACCGCACGCAGAGTGATCGGCAGCATGCCCGCGGGTTCACCGTCGGCGGTCGCGGGAGCGCCGGCGGCGGCGAGCGTCACCTGCGCGACGCGATACTGCTTGGACTTCGGATGATCGATCCGCTTACCCGCCGACAGCGCGGGCAGCAGGCGCAGCATATCCCGTCGCGAAACCGCGCCGACGACCGTGAGATCCAATAATCCGTCGTCCATCACCGCATCGGGACAAACCAGCATGCCGCCGCCGTAGGTGCGGGTATTGCCGATCGCCACCATGACCGCCTCGGTCTCGATCACTGTGTCGGCGTCCGGATTGTCGAGCGCACCGGGCACTACGCCGGACAACTCGATCCGGTAGGGCACCGTGAAGCGGCCGGAGATCTCGGCCAGTGCGGCGACGGTGTAGCGCAGTGGCCCCTTGGGCCAGCGCATATCGTTGGCGCGCAGGGTGACTCGCGCGTCGAATCCGGTGCCGGTGACGGTGGCGAACCACTTGGGCGAGTATCCGGGCGACGGCGATTCGATCAGGCCCAGATCGATGGTGCGGGTGCGCCCGCCGAGCACTAGGTCGGCGGCCGCGACGGGATCGTCGGTGGGCACACCGATTTCCCGCGCGAGGTCGTTGCCGGTGCCCGCGGGGATCAGCCCGAGCGGCACATCGGTCCGCGCGATCGCTTCGAGCACGACATTCATCAAACCGTCGCCGCCGATGCAGACCACGGCGTCCGGCTTGACACTGCCCGCGATCGAATCCCGTACCAGGCGTATGGATTCGGCGGCTGAAGGCGCGCGCACCTCGATGACCTCGACACCTTGTGCGGCGAAGCGGGCCAGCGCCGCCCCCGCCACATCCTGTCCCTTCCCGACCCCGGACCGCGGGTTGGTCACCACGGTGATCGTGCGTACCGGACGGAGCGAATCCGGTGTCATGGAACCAGCTTTCCAGGATTGAGGATGCCCGCGGGGTCCAATTCCCGCTTCACCGCGCGCAGCACGCGCACGCCGAGGTCGCCGATCTCGTCGGGAAGCCACGGGCGGTGGTCGATGCCGACCGCGTGGTGGTGGGTGATGGTGCCGCCGGCGGCCACGATCGCGTCCCCGACGGCTCGTTTCGCGATGTGCCACTGGGCGATCGGGTCGTCCAGTTGCTTTGCGATAACGGTGAAATACAGTGACGCGCCGGTCGGGTAGGTGTGCGAGATATGGCACATCACCAGCGGCGGAGTGCCCTGTCCTGCCAGCGAATCCGTCAGTGCCGCAGTCACCTTCGCTTTGAGGTCGGCCAGGTTGGACCAGGTTGTCGCGGTCTCCAGAGTCTCACAGAGCACGCCGACGTCCAACAAGGCGTCGCGCATATAAGGCGCGGCGAAACGCCCGTGCTCCCACTCGTGGGCCGGAGTCGGCCCCAGCGCGTTCCCGCCCGCCGCCGCGAGCAGCGCGCCCGCCTCGGCGCTGCGGGCCGCGACATGCGCCTGGGTGCCTTCGAAGGTGGTAATGGCCAGGCAGCCCGCGACCGCTGCTCCGCCGATATCGGCCGAGCGAGCCAGGTTGACACCGGTCTCGACCTCGTCGGAGAGCCGAAGCACCGTGGGTGCCGCGCCCGCCTGCACCACCGAACGCAGTGCGGCGGCGCCTGTTTCGAAATCCGGGAACGACCAGGCCTGGTAGCCAATGGTTTCGGGCACCGGATGCACGCGCAGCGTGACCTCGGTGATCACACCGAGCGCACCCTCCGAGCCGACGAACAGTTCCCGCAGATCCGGGCCCGCCGCCGACGCGGGGGCGCGACCGAGTTCGATGGTGCCGCCGGGTGTGGCGATCTTCAGCCGCTGGACCATATCGTCGAAGCGGCCGTAGCCCGCCGAGGCTTGACCGGAGGATCGGGTGGCGGCGAAACCGCCGATGCTGGCGAATTCGAAGCTCTGCGGGAAGTGGCCCAGCGAAAGTCCGTGGGCGGCGAGAAGTTCCTCGGCCCCGGGACCGGTGAGTCCCGCGCCGAGGGTGGCGGTGCCGCTGATCGGGTCGATCTCCGAAACACCGTCGAGGCGGCGCAGATCCAGCGCGATGACGGTGTCGAAGTGGCCGCGGATCGGATCGACGCCGCCGACCACACTGGTGCCGCCGCCGAACGGCACGACCGCGATGGCATTGTCGGCGCAGTAGGCCAGGACGGCGAGCACCTGCTCGTGGTCGGCCGGGAAGATGATGGCATCGGGTGCGTCCTGCGGACCGTCGACGCGGCGGCGCAGCAGATCGGGGGTGCTCTTACCGCCCGCGTGCAGCAAACGATCGTGGTGGCCGACCGAGACGCTGCCCACGCCGACCACCGCGACCAACCCGTCCCGTTGAGCCGACGTCAACGCCGACTCGCGTAGCGGCACATCGCCCTCATCGCGGCGCGCCACCGGGTCGCCGGAGACTCCGAAAACCTGTGTCAGCAGGGTCCGGATCGATGCCGAAAGCGGCTTGTGTCCGGCGGGTATGCCCCAGGCGTCCCAAACCATACCCGCCGCAGGCGCCCCTTCGCCCGGGTTTGCGGCGGGCCGACCGGTGGCGGACGGCCCGGTCTTGTCGGTGTGCTGCTGCGTCTCGACCACGCGTTACAGTTTGACATAGACTGTCAAGCAGTAACGAACTGACGCCCATTTTCGGCACCTGGCGATCCCACGGTGCCGCCGACACCCCGGTGGTGAATACCTGATGACTGCCTCCGCGGCACCTGCCCCCGACGAATCCGACGCGCTCTCGGCGATCGATCTCGCGATCCTCGATGCGGCGAGAGCCTGCGTGCAGGAATTCGGGGTGCGCCGGACCACCCTCACCGAGGTGGCGCGCCGCGCCGGAGTCAGTCGGCCAACCGTCTATCGCCGCTGGCCCGATACCGGTTCGCTGGTGGCCGAATTGCTGGTCCGCGAACTACGCGCGATCGTCGCCGCCACCATGCCGACCGCGGGCAGCGCGCGCACCCGATTGGTCGAGGGCGTGGTCGCGGGCGCGGCGACGATTCGCTCGAATCCGTTGTTCGGCAAGATCTTCCGCACCGATACCGACCTCATGCTGACCTACGTCTTCGGCCGTCTCGGCCGCAACCAGCGCGCGCTCATCGAGCTGTTCACCGCGGGCATTCGAGACGGTCATCAGGACGGCTCCATTCGCGCGGGCGAGCCGGAACAGATGGCGACGATGCTGCTGCTGATCGCACAGTCCGCGGTGCAGTCGGCGGGTACGATCGCGCCCCTCCTGTCCGGATCCGCCCTGGACGCCGAATTGTCCCGCGCGATCGACGGCTACCTCGCGCCCGGCAACCTAACCAACGCCACCGACAAATCCCCACGACCCAAACTCTGAAAGGAGGATGGCGCTTCCTCTCCCCCGCGAACAAGGGAGTATCCGCGCCACACCCCCGATGACTGCGAATTCAGCGAACGCCTGGGCTGCTGGGAATTCCGCACTGAACGCCGAGCGCCGCGCCCGCGAGCTTCAAGAGTTGGGCGAGGGCGGCGAGATCGACCTGCTGATCATCGGAGGCGGTGTCACCGGCACCGGTGCCGCACTCGACGCCGCGGCCCGTGGGCTGCGGACGGTACTGGTGGAGCGGCACGATCTGGCGTTCGGCACGAGCCGGTGGAGTTCGAAGCTGGTGCACGGCGGGTTGCGGTATCTGGCCAGCGGGCAGGTCGGCATCGCGCATGAAAGTGCTGTCGAGCGTGGGATCTTGATCAAGACCACGGCCCCGCATCTGGTGCGGCCGTTACCGCAGCTGGTGCCGTTGTTGCCGGAAATCGGTGTCACACAACGTGCTTTGATCCGTGCGGGATTCGTCGCGGGAGATGTGTTGCGACGCAGCGCGGGGACGTCGCCCGCGATCCTGCCGCGCTCGCGCCGGGTCGCCACCGCCGAGGCGCTGCGGTTGGCGCCGACCGTGCGCCGCGAAGGATTGCGCGGCGGCCTGCAGGCCTGGGATGGCCAACTGGTGGACGACGCGCGACTCGTCGTGGCACTGGCTCGCACTGCGGCCACCGCGAGCGCGACCGTCCTGACCCGCGTGGAAGCCCTTGACGTAACCGGAGATTCGGCCACCCTCCGCGACACGCTGACCGGCGAGACCATGGCCATCCGGGCCCGCACCGTGGTCAATGCCACCGGGGTCTGGGCCGATCAGGTCGACCCGAGCATCGAACTGCGACCCAGTCGCGGCACCCACCTGGTCTTCGACGCCGTGTCGTTCGGCGGGCTCACCGCCTCGCTGACCGTCCCCGTGCCCGGCAGCACCAGCCGCTTCGTCTTCGCCTTCCCGGCCGCGCACGGCCGGGTCTACCTCGGCCTGACCGACGAGGACGCCCCCGGCCCGGTCCCCGACGAGCCCGAGCCCACCGACACCGAGATCGACTTCCTGCTCGACACCATCAACACCGCACTCCGAGAGCCGTTGACCCGCACCGATATTCGCGGCAGCTATGCCGGACTGCGCCCGCTGCTCAAAACCGCCGACAACAGCACCGCCGATATCTCCCGCAAGCACGCGGTACTGCACTCCCCCACCGGCGTGATCACCATCGTCGGCGGCAAACTCACCACCTACCGTCAGATGGCCGAGGACGCCGTCGACGCGGCCATCGCCCACGGCAACCTCACCGCCGGCCCGTGCCGCACCAAGCGACTTCCGTTGGTGGGCGCGGTCTCCGGCGCCGCCCGCGACCGCATCGCCGCCCCACCGCTATTGGTCGAACGCTTCGGCAGCGAGGCGGCGATCGTGCTCGCGGCAGCCGAGCAGAACCCTGCTCTCGCCGCACGGGTCGCACCCGGAATCGACGTCACCGCCGCCGAATTCGCCTTCGCGATCACGCACGAGGGCGCGCTCGACACCAACGATCTCCTCGACCGCCGCACCCGCATCGGCCTGGTCCCCGAAGACCGTGCCGCCGCCGGCGCCGCCGCAGAAGCCGCCTTCGCCCACCAGCACTAGCCGAAATCAGTCCAGCTTCCAGGTGTCGAGTTCGGCGCGCATGCTGGCGCGCGGCCAGAGATCGAGGCCGTGGGCGGCCTCGTCGGCGCGGATTTCGCGCAGTTGCGGAGTTTCTTCGGCCGGCGTGAGGTAGCGGAAGCCGAGACGTTCGTAATATGGCCCGTTCCAGGCCACGTCGATGAAGGTGGTCAGCGTGATGGCTTGCAGCCCTTGAGCTTTCGACCATTTCACCGCATGGTCGATGAGTTGCTTGCCGATCCGCCGACCGGCGTGGTCGGGGTCCACCGACACCTGGTCGATGTGTGCGTTGCCGTCGACGATCCCGAGGATCAGGTAGCCGATCGGGTGGCCCGCGGCGTCGGGGTAGATCCACGCCCGGCCGGCCTGCTGGAATTCGCGCAGCGTTTCCAGCGGCGGCGGGTCGTCATCGGCGACGACCGTCATGCCGATATCGGCGAACGGTTTTCCGGCCACCCGCTCGATCTCCTGCAGCACCGGCAGATCGGCTTCGTTCGCCGTACGGATCGACGACATCGGACCCCTTTCCGCCGTACTCATTCGACCGGGGTGGCGAGGATGCCATTGATCAAGGCGCGCAACGCCCAAACTTCGCGGGCGTCACCGCCACCCAAGATATGTTCGCGCATGGCCACAATCATGGGGTATCGATCGGTGGGCAGTGCGGCGAATTTCCGCTCGATGTCGGCGATGTACTCCTCCTCGACGTCGCCCTTGACCGTATACGCGCTCTGCTCGGCGGCCTGCGCCGTGATGTAGAGGTAGATCAGGTCGACGGCCCAGGAGTTGGTCCGTTCGTCCAGTCCGCCCTCGGCGAGCAGGCCGAGCATCCGCTCGATCAACAGCAGCGTATTCGGGCTGGTGGGTACCGCCCCGAGGGCCACGAGCGCGAGACCCTCGTGCTTGCTCATCACCGCAATCGTCGCGTCGATCAGCGCGGTGAGCCGATCGCGCCAGTTGCCGCCTGTCGGCTCCGGCACGGTGCCGAGCACGTGGTCGAGCATGGCGGCCATCAGATCGTCCCGGTTGGCGACGTAGACATAGAGCGAGGCCGCGCCGGTATCGAGGTCCTGGGCGACGCGGCGCATGGTGAGGGCGGCCAGGCCGTCGCGGTCGAGGATGCGCAAGCCGGTCTCGACGATGACATCGCGGCTGAGGGGGGCCTTGGCGGGACGGGCCCGACGACTGACGGGTGCGCTACTCATAGCCGGGAGCATACGCCGCGACGAACAGCGTTTGACACGAACATCGTTCGTGTCCTACCGTTCGAGTTGACCGAACATCGTTCGTCACGATCGACGTTCGCCCCACTTTAGGAGCTAGACATGACCATCCGCACCGCCCCACCAGATACCAAGGTCACCGCACGAATGTGGGCGATCCTGGCCGTGACCCTCGCGGCCGACATCCTCGACCTGCTCGACTCGACCATCACCAATATCGCCGCACCGACCATCGCGCGAGACCTGCTCGGCGGGCCGTCGCTGATCCAGTGGCTCGGCGCTGGATATGCCCTGTCCCTCGGCGTGTTGCTCGTCGTCGGCGGCCGGCTCGGCGATCGCTTCGGCAAACGCCGCCTGTTCCTGATCGGCTTGGCCGGGTTCACCCTCGCCTCGGTCGCCTGCGGGCTCGCCTTCGATCCGACCTCACTCATCGCCGCCCGGCTCCTGCAGGGCGCCTTCGGCGCGATGCTGATCCCACAGAGTTTCGGCATCCTCACCAGCGTCTTTCCCCGCGAGCAGCTCGGCAGGGCGTTCAGTGTCTTCGGCCCGGCCCTCGGCCTGTCCGGCGTCTGCGGCCCGATCCTGGCCGGTTTCCTCGTAGACGCCGACCTGTTCGGCCTCGGCTGGCGCGCCATGTTCCTGATCAATATCGCGCTCGGCGGGCTCGCCTTCGTTGCCGCATACCGGCTGTTGCCCGCCGAGCACGGTGACCGCAGCGTCAGCATCGACGCGCTCGGTGCGATCCTGTTGGCCGCGGCTATGTTCGGCATGCTGTTCGGCCTCATCGACGGGTCGTCGAATGATTGGACCGCCACCTCCCGTACGGCCATGGTGGCCGGAGCCGTCTGCTTCGCACTGTTCGCCCGTCGTCAGGTCACGGCGGCCGACCCATTGATCAAGCCGACCCTGTTCCAGAACCGTGGCTTCCGCTCCGGTCTGATCCTCGGCCTCGTCTTCTTCGCCGCGGTCTCCGGACTGCTGTATGTGCTGTCGCTGTTCATGCAGAACGGGCTCGGCTATACACCCACCGATACCGCGCTCGGCCTCGCCCCGCTCGCCGTCGGCATCATCATCGCGTCGATCGCCGCTCACCAATTACTGGGCAAGCTCGGCCGGAACCTGATCCTGATCGGTCTGCTGATCACTCTGGCCGGCACCGGCCTGGTGCTCGGCCTGGCGCTCGCAGTCGGAACCGGTGTTGCCCCTTGGGCTCTCGCGGCGGCGATCCTGCTGGTCGGGCTCGGCATGGGCACCTGCTTCGGCAGCGTCTTCGTGGTCACCCTCGGCGATATCGACCCGTCCGAAACCGGCAGTGCCAGCGGATCCCTGTCCGCGGTGCAACAGCTGGCCAATGCGGTCGGCGCCGCCGCCGTCACCACGGTGTACTTCCACACCGCCGGACCCGGTCAGGCGCACGCGCTGACCGTCAGCCTGATGCTCGTCGTCGCCATCACAGTGGTCAGCCTCGGACTGGTTCGATTGCTGCCGCGCCACGCTCAGACCGAACAGCAGCACTGACCCTTTCGGGTTGTGATCGTGAAATGCTCACAGCCGCCGATTTCGACCTCGGAGTACACCCGATCGATATGGGCGAACCACGGGCCGTGCGCGGTAGCCACAGAGTGTGCGCACTCGGGTGACGCACAACACCAAACGATGCGGCCGGGTATGGAGATTCCCGAGCCCGCCCGGTTCGGTCCGTCGAGTGAGGCGGTAGGACTACTCGCCGCGGACAGCGCGGGCCGGGGTGTAGTGCTGCCGCATAGGGTTCGGCTTCCGCGCACAGGGTGCACTTGTGTGCGGCGGGCAATCGGTGTGTGACCTCGGGTGACACGCGACACTACGCCGATGCGGACGGGGTATGGGTTGGCCGGGGGCTCGTGTGCTGTCCGTCGAGGGCCGGAATCGAGTGCTCGGCACGCCTTATGCTGGACGCCGTTAGTGGTACGGGAAGGAGGCGTGGGTGCGGAGCAGCCCGTCGACCGTAGGTATCGCGCCGGGCGATGGTTTGATCGCACGCTTCGGCGCGGTGGTCGTATACCTCGCGGGCGAAACCACTTCCACGGATCGGATACTCGGCGCGATCGAGGCCGTCGCCGATGCGCGGTATCCGGGTGCGGCGATCGCGCAGCGGCTGGCCACGGTGGTTTTCGGCGGCAATTCCGAGCCGCCGCCGTTCGGTGTGGTCGCACCCACCGCCGACGGCACCGTGATTCTGCTGCGCGGCCAGGTGACCGCGGAAATCCAAGGCGCGGAAGGAACCCGGCGACTGTCCGGGGCGCGCGCGTTCACCTGGGTAGACGAAATCGTGCGCGAACCGGTGCGCCGAATCACCGTCGGCGCGGACCACGCGTTCCCGATCCGCGATCTGCCCCGCACGGACCTGCGCGCCGGAATCGTCCCCGGCGGCGGCTTCGTCCTGCGCGTCGCGGCCCGCCGCGCCGCAAAACCCGCAGCCGCTCAGGCCCGCTCCGCCGCTACCGCCACACCCTCCGCCGCAATCTCAGAACCCCCACCAACCGCACCCGCCGCATTCGATCCGCTCCTCGAACCGACCGCGAATCCCCAGACCGCCCCCCAAGGCCGACCCACAGGCTCCGCACAGCCCTCGACCTTCGCTCGACCCCCACACCGATCCGACACACGCACTGCCGGATCGCCACACCATCCCTGCGCACAGCCCACATCCGAAGAATCCACCGAGAAATCCAGACCAACCGGATCGACGCGACCCGGGGCTCAGTCCGCTGGCTCAATACAACCCGCGACCGCAGCTCGCCCGCCGCACTCAGCCGGGTCTCCACAACATCTCCCTGCACAGCCCACAACATCCGAGGAGCCGATCGAGAGCACCCGGCCAACTGGATCGACGCAACTCGGGGCTCAGTCCGCCGGCTCAGCACAACCGACAGAGGCCGGACAGTATTCGTCTACTCGGTCCGCGACATCCGACGAGCCCACCGAAAAAGCCATGCCAGCGGAACCGGGGCAACCCCGAGCATCTGCGCAATCCGCCGACGCGGCGCCCGCTGGCTCACCTCAACCGACGGGATCCACACTCGCCGCCCGATCGGTGCAACGCGGAGACGCCACGCGATCCGCTGCGGCTCGGCCTGCTGGATCAGCGCATCCCATGGGGTCTGCACAGGCCGCCGGATCGGCGCAACCCGGTGGCTCCGCGCAACCGGCCACCGCTCCGCTCGGTGGATCGGCACGTCCCAAAGGGGCAGTGCAGTCTGGAGCCCCGCGGCAGTCCGGCGGATCCAACGAGCCCACTGAGAAGGCGCGGTCCACCGGTTCGGCGCAACCCAGCGGGTCGGGACGCTCGCCCGAGGACACAGAACGTGCCGCTATCGAGTCCGCCATATCCGACGAACCGACCGAGAAGGCCCGGACCACTGGATCGGCACAACCGGCCGTCTCTGCGCAGTCGGCGGCGTCCGAGAAAGCGCGGCCAGGTGGGTCGGCGCAAGCTGAGGATCCCGGAAGGTCGGCGGCCGCGGACATCAGTACTCAGGCCATGTCGGCTGCCGAGCTGGCGGAGTCCGGTGAATCGCCCGCGGCGGAGGAAACCCCGGCGAAGGAAGAAACCCGGGCGCAAGCAGGAATGCAGGCAGAGGCACGAACGCGGGCAGGTTCCGGAACGCGAGCGGAAGCCGCAACGCGGGCGGAACCTATTGCGCTGCACAAGATCCCGGCGCTGCAGGGTGCGCGACCGCGACCGGCGCGACCGGTTGCCGGTGCGGCCAACTCGGCGACCTCGGGGCCGAGGCGGTTCGTGGGTGCGTTGCTCCTCGCGGACGGTTCGACGTATCCGTTGGACCGGCCGTACGTCATCGGCCGCAGCCCCCAGGTCGACGAAGCAGTGCGCACCGCCACCGCGGCACCGCTCGCGGTGCCCCGCGACCGCCACGTCTCCCGGGTCCACGCCTATGTCTCGGTCGCCAACGGCAAGGTCTTCATCCGCGACGCCTCAACCCCCGCAGGCACTTTCATCGCCGCGCCCGGCGCCGCCGAATGGACCCGCATCGGCGACGCCCGCACCGAACTCCCACCCGGCTGGAGCATCCGAATAGGGCAACGAATCCTCACCTACCGCACCGACGACCAGCCGAAACACCCGACTGAAACCAGCCGCAAACGCCGCCGCTCCTGAACCGTTCGCGGAAGGCGAGCGCGGTCAGCGGTTATCGCGGCGGGGACGGCGGAGGTAGCGGTGGCGCTTGCCGACTCGACGGAGCCTTCTCGCTTACCCCACTCTCGATGAAAACAGCTGGCTACCAGGTGGCATAGCCCATTCACCCCGCTGTGAGCAAACCCCTGCCGACAACGCCGCGAGTGCCTACGATCCGAAACGAACGGCATCCGGGAGCGACCCGACCGCGGCACGCGACAACGCGGTGACCCCGGATCCTGCCCGGGGACAATATTCGTGCGAAGAGGACAATATCCAGCATGCACCGCAATGGGCCGACACAGGACATCGACGAGTCCGCGCTGAGCGTGACCCCGCCGAAGGAGCAGGCCGCGGGCGTCACCGCCGTGGCCGTGGCGTTGAAACGCGCGGTCGAGGAGATGGGCGTCATCCGCACCACCCGCACGCTGGCCCGGGTCAACCAGGTGCACGGGTTCGACTGCCCGGGTTGCGCCTGGCCGGAGCCCACGGGCCATCGCCGCCCCGCCGAGTTCTGTGAGAACGGCGCGAAGGCTGTCGCCGAGGAGGCGACGCTGCGCACCGTCACGCCCGAATTCTTCGCCGCGCACTCGATCGAGGAACTCGCGGGCAAAACCGGCTATTGGCTCGGCCAGCAGGGCAGGCTCACCCATCCGATGGTGCGGCATCCCGGCGACACCCACTACTCGCCCATCGAATGGGCCGATGCCTACCAGCTCATCGCCACCCACCTGCACGCGCTGGCTTCCCCCGACGAGGCCCTCTTCTACACCTCGGGTCGCACCGCCAACGAGACCGCGTTCCTCTATCAACTGCTGGTCCGCAGCTTCGGCACCAACAACCTGCCGGACTGTTCCAATATGTGCCACGAATCCTCCGGTACCGCGCTGACCGGTTCCATCGGCATCGGCAAGGGCTCGGTTTCGATCGACGACTTCGCCCTTGCCGACCTGATCATCGTCGCGGGCCAGAATCCGGGCACCAACCATCCGCGCATGCTCAGCGCACTGGCGGGCGCGAAGGCCAACGGCGCCAAGGTGATCGCGGTCAACCCGCTGCCCGAGACCGGACTGCTCGGCTTCCGCGACCCGCAGACCGTGCAGGGCTTCACCAGCGGCGTCGCGATCGCCGACGACTTCCTGCAGATCCGCCTCGGCGGCGATATGGCGCTGTTCCAGGGCCTGGGCAAGCTGCTGTTCGAGACCGAGGACCGCGCGCCGGGCACGGTGGTCGACCGCGAATTCGTCGACGCCCACTGCGCTGGCTTCGCCGAATACGAAAAGAACGTGCGCGCAGTCGATCTCGCCACCGTCCGCGAAGCGACCGGCCTGTCCGACGACGATCTCCAGCGCACCGCGACGCTGATGGCCGAATCCAAGAGCATCATCATCTGCTGGGCGATGGGCCTGACCCAGCAGCGCCACGGCGTGGCCACCATCGAGGAGGCCACCAACCTGCTGTTGCTGCGCGGCATGATCGGCAAGCCCGGCGCCGGCGTATGCCCGGTGCGCGGCCACTCCAACGTCCAAGGCGACCGCACCATGGGTATCTGGGAGAAGATGCCCGATGCCTTCCTCGACGCACTGGACCGCGAATTCGGCATAACCAGCCCGCGCAAACACGGCTACGACACCGTCGACGCGATCCGCGCCATGCGCGCGGGCACCGCCAAGGTCTTCTTCGGCATGGGCGGCAATTTCGTCTCCGCCACCCCCGACACCGAGGTCACCGAGGCCGCACTGCGCGGCTGCGCACTCACCGTGCAGGTCTCGACCAAACTCAACCGCAGCCACCTCGTACACGGGCAGACCGCACTGATCCTGCCCACCCTCGGCCGCACCGACAAGGACACCCAGGCCGGGGTGAAACAGCAGGTATCGGTAGAGGATTCGATGTCGATGGTGCATCTCTCCACCGGTCGACTAGAGCCGGTGAGCGATCAGCTGCGCAGCGAGGTCGCCATCGTCTGCGAACTCGCCCAGACCCTCTTCGGCGCCGATCACCCGGTGCCGTGGGCACAGTACCAGCGCGACTACGACAAGATCCGCGACGCGATCGCCCGCGTGGTGCCCGGCTGCGCGGACTACAACCAGCGCGTGCGCGACCGCAACGGCTTCGTACTGCCGCACCCACCGCGCGACTCCCGCGAATTCCGCACCACCACTGGCAAAGCCAACTTCGCGGCGAACGAGCTGACCTGGGTCCCGGTCCCCGAGGGCCGGTTGATCCTGCAGACACTGCGCAGCCACGACCAGTACAACACCACCATTTACGGCCTCGACGACCGCTACCGCGGCGTACACGGCGGCCGCAAAGTAATCCTGATGAATATCGACGACATCACCGAATTCGGTTTCGTGGACGGCGATCTGGTGGATCTGGTCTCCGAATGGACCGACGGCACCGAACGCAAGGTGACCGGCTTCCGCATCGTCGAATACTCGACCCCGCGCGGCAACGCCGCCGCCTACTACCCCGAAACCAATCCGCTGGTGCCACTCGATCACGTTGCGGCACGGTCGAATACACCGGTTTCCAAAGCGGTCACGATCCGGGTGCAGCCGCACATCCATACGGGTCAACCCACATGAGCGAGCGAATCATGCCACAGCGTGCTCTGCTCATGCCGGAACCGAGCGACAGCGAGGCGCAAGCATGAGTAGAGTTACCGCCCGCAGACGGATGCGCCGTATCTCCCCCAATGGCATTGTCGAGCGCCCGGATTCGCTCGCCGTCGAAGAACCACTGGAGCTGCGCCTGGACGGGCAATCACTCACCGTCACCATGCGCACCCCCGGCAGCGATATCGAGCTGGTACACGGATTCCTGTTGGGCGAGGGCATCATCGGCGACCCCGAGGACGTGGTGAGCGCCCGCTACTGCGCGGGCACCGACGAGAACGGCCAGAACACCTACAACGTGCTAGACGTCCAGCTGCGCACCCCGATCCCGGTGCGCGGTCGCAATTTCCTCACCACCAGCGCCTGCGGCCTCTGCGGCAAAACCGCGCTCGACGATGTCCGCGCCCGCACCAGATTCCCGCTCCCGGCCACCTCGATCACCGTCGATACCGCCACCCTTGCCGCCATGCCAGACCAATTGCGCACCCGTCAAACGGTTTTCGACGCCACCGGCGGCCTGCACGCCGCCGGGCTGTTCACCGCCGACGGCACCGCACTCGCGGTGCGCGAGGACATCGGCCGGCACAATGCCGTCGACAAGGTCATCGGCTGGGCTCTGCTCGAAAACCGTATCCCCGCAAACGATCTCGTATTGATCGTCAGCGGCCGCGCCTCCTTCGAACTGGTCCAGAAGGCGGTCATGGCGGGCATCCCGATACTCGGGGCAGTCTCGGCCCCCAGCTCACTGGCCGTCGACCTCGCCGACGAATCCGGCCTCACCCTGGTCGGCTTCCTGCGCGGCGACACCATGAACATCTACACCCGCTCCGACCGCCTGACCGTCACCGACGAGGTGGCCGCCTATTGATCGCGGCCGATGTCCAACTTACGGTGACAGCATCAGGTCCATAGTTCGGCGATGAACGGAGAGACCGATGCGGATCACGGTCGATGGCAAGTCCGGCGGACTACGCGTGCGAATGCGGTTCGAGCAGCAGCGCAACCGCTGGCTGGCAGTGCGAATCATATTGGGGGTATTGGCATTCCAGGGCGCGATCGTAGGGCTCTGGGCGGTCTTCGCACCGCACTCCTGGTACACCAGTTTCCCCGGCTTCGGAATGGGGTGGATCTCGGCGGACGGACCCTTCAACCACCATCTCGCCTCGGATGTCGGCTCGTTCTTTCTCGCCCTGACGGCGGTGACGCTGGCCGCGCTGTTCCTCGGCGGCAGCGCGCTGGCCCAGGTCGCGGGCCTGGGCTGGCTGGTCTTCGGTGTGCCGCACCTGATCTATCACGCCTTCCACAAGCCCGCCGACATGGGCGCGGGCAGCTTCACCCTCAGCATCGTCGGTGCGGCGCTGATCGTCGCCCTGGGGCTGGCACTGCTCCTGGTCACCCCGCGTGGGCCGCAGTTGCGCGACCCCGATCCGATCACCTTCCGGTTCCCGCGCCGCCGGACACCCCGCTAGCCAAAAGTCAACGCCCCACAGCGCGTGCTGTGGGGCGTTTGGTCTGTCCTGATCCGCAGCGTCCGACGTTCAGGACGCGTCCCAGCCACCGACCTCGGTCAGATGGTGCAGGGCCCGCACCACGGCGGGCGCACACCGGTGCGCGTCGTCCGGTCCGAGCCATGCCATCTCGGCGATCTCCGCGGCCGGAGCGGGTGTGCCATGCCCCGGTGCGCGGAAGCAGTGCATCTCGACCAGCATTCCGGGACGCCCGTGGGCAGGAGCCGTAATCGTCACCACGGGCGTGATCCGGTGCGCCGCCAACTCGACGCCCACTTCCTCGCGAACCTCGCGAACGAGCGCTCCCGCCAGGGTTTCCCCGGGCTCGGGCTTGCCGCCCGGTAGATAGAAGGCGTCGCGTCCTTCGGTCCGGACCGCGAGTAAGCGGCCGTTCTCGACGCACAGCCACGCCACCGACGTGAGCGTTCGTTCCCCGATCATGGTCCGACCCTATTAGGTTGTCAGTCCTTGAGCGCGTCGAGCAACGCCGCACGCTGGCGCGCGCCGAGTCCGCCGATGCGGCGGTCCTCGGGGATCTCCGCCGTATCCATCAGCTTGGCGGCCTTGACCGGACCGACGCCGGGCAAAGCCTTGATCACGGCAGCGACCTTGGTCTTCTTGACCAGGTCATCGGTGTCGGCCTTCTTCAGCAGTTCTGCAACGCTGACCTTGCCGGCCTTCACCTTGCCGATCAGTTCGGAGCGCGCCTTGCGGACCGCAGCCGCTTTGGCCAACGCCTCAGTGCGCTGTTCCGCGGTCATGGTAGGCAGTGCCATGTCTCCTCCGCTTTCACTCGTCACTCGAACATCTGGTTGACCGGACCGAGTAAACAGCACGACGCGCACCACACAAGCTCGACACACCGGGGTCGACCAGCGGGAAATAGCGATGAATCTTCTGGACCGCCGCCGTCTTATCGAGCAACAGGCCCGTGCGGAGCGGGCGAAAAGGGCGAAAGGAATCCCGCTCATGGAGCTGTCACTCACCGAGTTCATCACCCTCGACGGTGTCTACCAGGCCCCCGGCGGGCCGAAGGAGGATCCCAGCAAGCGCCTGTTCACCCCGGATGTAGGGCCCACCGGCTTGCGCCTCACCGATTCCCGCACCACCGCCAGCGGCGTGCTCATTGCCACCTACCGCAACGCGGGTGCGCCGGAGTACGGCGACTACGCCGACGAGACGTAGACCAAGCCGCAGACCGGGTCGATGCGAAGTAATAGATGTAGGGGGCGGTAACAGCGAAAGGCGCGAAACCGACACCACAAGCAGACGCACTTGCGCGGGATAGAAGGTTCAACGGCGAACCAGGAGAGTCAACGGCGATTCTCGGCAGCGGGCGCGATCGGGCACCACGGCGATGTGGCAAGCGATCGTTACCGGATCCCAGCGCGCGGGGGCGCCACAAGATAGCCGAGGGGGCGCAGATCGGCCCGTTCGGTGCATTATTTGCTCGACGGGTACTGGCGCGGGGGGCGATCTGCGCCAGTACGTCACCACCCTCCCGACGATCGGGATTCCCCGCATTGCTCGCGGCGGGCACTGCTACGCTCCGAATTAGAACATGTTCCAATTCGTGACCGCTCGCAGGTCGCTCGAAGCAACAGGGGTTTTCATGGCACAGCAGATCCGCGATGTGGTCGAGCAGTACGTCAAACTGGTCGGCTCCGGGCCGACCGAAGAGATCGTCAACCTCTACGCGCCCGATGCGGTGGTGGAGGATCCCATCGGCACCGAGCCTCGCCGCGGCCACGACGCCATTCGCGAGTTCTACGACGTAATCGCCAACCTCGATCGGGAGACCGAGCTGCGGCCCGAGACGGTTCGAATCGCGGGCAACCACGCCGCCTTCATGTTCACCCTGGTCACCAAGTTCGGCGAGCAGCGCTTCACGCTCTCGCCCATCGACGCGATGGAATTCGACGACGAGGGCAAGATCGTCAGCATGCGCGCGTACTGGAGCCAGGACGATATGCGCAACGAAGCACTCTGAAGCCAGACCAAAACGTGGGTGCGGCAGTCGAATTCGACTGCCGCACCCACGTTTTCGGTATCAGGCGGTGACCCGAACGGCTACTCGCGACTCATTCGCCACGACATCGGCCAGACTCGGCACGATCTCGAATACCGCGCCGTGCCCCGCGACCTCGAGCAATCGATCGACGCAGCGCGGACCCGTGATCAACTGCAGCCTGCGGCCGGTGTGCCCGATCCAGGATCGCGCTTCCATCAGCACGCGCAGTCCGGCGACGCCGAAGAACGTCACCATCGATAGGTCGACCACTACCGTCGCGGCAGCAGAGGGCAGTGACCCGACCAGCGCCTGCCGCACAATATCGGCGGTCCGGTAATCCAGTTCACCGGCGACCGTGCAGAGCGTGATCGAATCCCGGGGTGACGATACGGATATATACAAGCGGTCGGTGGGCCCGCGCCGCCTGGATCCCGTGTGCGGGGCGGCAGCGGTGACATGATCCGAAGGAGCGAGAACTGTCGACATGGGGACCTCGGTCCGGTCGCGCACGGCAAGCGAAACCCTTGCCTGCGAACACGATTCGCCCCGGGCCGTAGCGCCCGGGACTGGGCTGGTTACTCAACCGTGACCTACGAGTACCCCAACGGCGCGGCCGATACACATCGAGCGGGCCGGAGATAGTCTCCGGCCCGCTCGTGAGCTTGTGCGATGCGTCGTTACTAGGCCGACTTCTCCCGGCGCTCCGCGCGCTGCGCCTTGCGCGGCACGATGGTCGGGAGCACGTTGTCGTTGACAGTGTCGGCGTTGACGACCACCTTGGCGACGTCGTCGCGGCTGGGGATGTCGAACATCGCCAGCTGCAGGACTTCCTCCATGATGGCGCGCAGGCCACGAGCGCCGGTGCCCCGCAGGATCGCCTGATCGGCGATGGCCTCGAGCGCGTCATCGGTGAACTCGAGGTCGACGCCGTCCATCTCGAACAGGCGCACGTACTGCTTCACCAGCGCGTTCTTCGGTTCGGAGAGGATCTTGACCAGCGACTCCTTGTCCAGATTCGTCACCGAGGCGACGACCGGGAGACGACCGATGAACTCCGGGATCAGACCGAACTTGATCAGATCCTCGGGCATTACCTCGGCGAAGTGGTCATCGGTGTCGATCTCGGCCTTGGAGCGCACCTCGGCGCCGAAGCCGATGCCGCGGTGACCGGTGCGGTCGGAGATGATCTTCTCCAGCCCAGCGAAGGCGCCGGCGACGATGAACAGCACGTTGGTGGTGTCGATCTGGATGAACTCCTGGTGCGGATGCTTGCGCCCGCCCTGCGGCGGGACGCTGGCCTGGGTGCCCTCCAGGATCTTCAGCAGCGCCTGCTGCACGCCCTCACCGGAGACGTCGCGGGTGATCGAGGGGTTCTCGCTCTTGCGCGCGATCTTGTCGACCTCATCGATGTAGATGATGCCGGTCTCGGCTCGCTTGACGTCGTAGTCCGCGGCCTGGATCAGCTTGAGCAGGATGTTCTCCACATCCTCACCGACGTATCCGGCCTCGGTCAGCGCCGTCGCGTCGGCGATGGCGAACGGGACGTTGAGCATCTTGGCCAGCGTCTGTGCCAGGTAGGTCTTACCGCAGCCGGTGGGGCCGAGCATCAGGATGTTCGACTTGGCCAGCTCAACGGCCTCGCCGCGGCTGTCGCGACCCTTGTCACCGGCCTGGATCCGCTTGTAGTGGTTGTAGACGGCCACCGCGAGCGTGCGCTTGGCGGTGTCCTGCCCGATCACGTAGTTCTCCAGGAAGTCCCGGATCTCGGTGGGCTTGGGCAGCTCATCGAGTTTGACCTCGCTGGACTCGGCCAGCTCTTCCTCGATGATCTCGTTGCATAGATCGATGCACTCGTCGCAGATGTACACCCCTGGTCCCGCAATGAGCTTCTTGACCTGCTTCTGGCTCTTTCCGCAGAACGAGCACTTCAGCAGATCGCCGCCATCTCCGATGCGCGCCATCTCGTGGGTCCCTACTTCCTTGTCCGCGTGCAACCGTCTATCCAGGTTGCCAGCAATCCGCCACCCTCGGGTGTAATCACGAACACCTCGAGCGATTCCGACGGTTCGAGCACTGCCGTCAACCGGGAGCAATGGTCCCTAGGTCGACCGTACCCGGTGTGCGCGACGGAGGTCGACAACTCGAGCATGTTTCTCGTCGGGGTCACACGAGTTCTTACCACTATGGAACACGTTCACCCCGATCGACGGCCATCCGACACGCCCTGGCCGCCCGCTCCGGAAATCCTTCCGCCGGACACCCTTCCGGCCGGTCGGCTTCCCCGAAGCAGTCCGGCCGGGCCATCTGCCGAGTGGCATCTGTCCCGGCCGGGTTTTCCTGACGCTAAGCAACTTACGAGCGATCAATGCACCGCGCCGTCCGGCGCGGCGCGATCACTTCTGCGCGCTGAGCTTGCGGTAGTCGAACACCGTGTCGATGATCCCGTATTCCTTGGCATCCTGGGCCGTCAGGATCTTGTCGCGGTCGGTGTCCTTGCGGATGGTGTCCGCATCCTTGCCGGTGTGGCGGGCCAGCGTGGTCTCCATCAGGCGACGCATGCGCTCGATCTCGGCGGCCTGGATCTCCAGGTCCGAGACCTGCCCCTGAATGCCACCCTCCAGCGACGGCTGGTGGATCAGCACCCGGGCGTTGGGCAGACAGGCGCGCTTGCCAGGGCTACCGGCGGCGAGCAGCACGGCCGCGGCCGAGGCGGCCTGACCCAGGCAAACCGTGGCCACATCGGCACGCACGTACTGCATGGTGTCGTAGATGGCCATCAGCGAGGTGAACGAGCCACCGGGCGAGTTGATGTACATGGTGATGTCGCGATCGGGATCCAGCGACTCCAGCACCAGCAGCTGCGCCATGATGTCGTTGGCCGAGGCGTCGTCCACCTGCACGCCGAGGAAGATGATGCGCTCCTCGAACAGCTTGTTGTACGGGTTGGACTCCTTGACACCGAAGCTCGAGTGCTCGATGAACGAGGGCAGGATGTAGCGCGACTGTGGGCTCGCCGGAGCGGTGCCGCCGAGACCGGCGCGCGGATCGAACAGATTGGCCATCTTCGTCTCCAAAGTCGTTGAGGGGGAACGCGGGTCAGCGCCCGTAACTAGTCGCCCGCGCCGTTCGCCTGCGCCGCGTGGGTGATCACGCGGTCGATGAAGCCGTACTCGAGGGCCTGCGTCGCGGTGAACCAACGGTCGCGATCGGCGTCGATGGTGACCTGCTCGATGGACTTGCCGGTGTGCAGTGCCTGCAGCTCGTTGAGCTCACGCTTGGTGTGCGCGAACTGCTCGGCCATGATCGCGATATCGGCCGCGGAACCGCCGATGCCCGCCGAGGGCTGGTGCATCATGATCCGCGCGTGCGGCAGTGCGCTGCGCTTGCCCTTGGTGCCCGCGGTAAGCAGGAACTGGCCCATCGATGCGGCCAGACCCATGCCGAAAGTGGCGATATCGCACTCGGCGAACTGCATGGTGTCGTAGATCGCCATACCCGCGGTCACCGAACCGCCGGGCGAGTTGATGTAGAGCGAAATGTCGCGGGTGGAGTCCTCCGCCGAGAGCAGCAGGATCTGCGCGCACAGCTTATTCGCGATGTCGTCGTCGACCTGAGTGCCGAGGAAGATGATGCGCTCACGCAGCAGGCGCTCGTACACCGAATCACTGAGGTTCAGACCAGCAGTCGCGGATGTCATGACGACCCCTGCCTTGTTCATTGTCACGGATACCTGCCTTCTCTCACCGGCTCGTTGCTGATGCCCAAAAGCCATCTCTGGTTCGCTTGTCACAAACATTAACGAAGCAGGGCGGCACCGAACTCCCGGTACCGCCCTTCTTCGCTCACAGCGCAACTTCGCTGGCGCTCAGTTGCGCTATGCGCGAGGGCGCCCTGTGTCTTTGGTTCACTCGCTAGGCTCGCTCACAGCGCAATCACGCAATCACACGCGTCCCGATCACGCTGATATTTCATGGAATTATTCGGTGCTCGCCGCGGCGGTCTCGGTGCTGTCCGCTTCGTCGGTGGAATCCTCAGGGCCGCCGAACATTTCGGCGGTGTCCACGGAGTTGCCGTCGGAGTCGGTGACCTTCACCTTGCCGACCACACCGGCCAGCGCCTTGCCGCGACGGACATCGGCGAAGACCGCGCCGAGCTGACCAGCCTGCTGCACCTGCTGGATGAACTGCTCGGGCGAGAGGCCGTAGCGCTGCGCCTGGAACAGGATTCGCTCGGTGAGCTCCTCCTGGCCGACCTGGGTGTTGTCCGCCTCGGCGATGGCGTCCAGCAGCAGCTGGGTCTTCACCGACTTCTCGGCGGACTCCTTGGTGTCCTTGTCGAACTCTTCGCGGCTCGAGCCCTGGGCCTCGAGCGCCTCGGCGAGCTTGGCCTCGTCGTGGTCGAAGCCGTGCACCGCATCGTGCACTACGGCGTCGATCTCGGCCTGCACGACCGCCTCGGGCAGCGGCACCTCGACCTGCTCCAGCAGCGTCTCGAGCACCTTGTCGCGGATCTGACCGGCCTGCTCGACCTTCTTGACCCGCTCGACCCGGTTGCGCAGGTCGTCCTTCAGCTCGTCGAGGGTGTCGAATTCGCTGGCCAGCTGGGCGAAGTCGTCGTCGGCCTCGGGCAGCTCGCGCTCCTTGACCGAACGGACGGTGACGGTGATGACCGCCTCCTTGCCCGCGTGCTCACCGGCGACCAGGGTCGAGGTGAACTCCTTGGACTCCTCGACCGACAGGCCGATGAGCGCCTCGTCCAGGCCCTCGATCAGCTGGCCGGAGCCGACCTCGTGAGAAAGGCCGGTGGTCGCCGCCTCGGGCACGTCCTCGCCGTCGACGGTGGCCGCGAGATCGATGGACACGAAGTCGCCGTCCTGGACCGGACGATCGACACCGGTCAGCGTGCCGAAGCGCTGGCGCAGCGACTGCAGCTGCTCCTCGATGTCCTCGTCACCGATGGTGAACGAGTCGACGGTCACCTCGATGCCCTCGTAGGTGGGCAGGGTGATCTCGGGGCGCACATCGACCTCGGCCGTGAAGGCCAGCTCCTGGCCGTCCTCGATCTTGGTGATCTCGATCTCGGGCTGGCCGATGACCTTGACCTCGGAGGTGGTGACGGCCTCGCTGTAGCGGCCGGGCAGCGCGTCGTTGACTACCTGCTCCAGGATCGCGCCGCGGCCCAGACGGGCCTCGATGAGCTTGGCCGGGGCCTTGCCCGGACGGAAGCCGGGGATGCGGACCTGGTTGGCCAGCGCCTTATAGGCCTTGTCGAAATCCGGCTTCAGTTCCTCGAACGGCACCTCGACGTTGATCCGGACCCGGGTCGGGCTCAGCTGCTCGACGGTGCTCTTCACGGACATGCTCCTTGTTCGTCGGTTCTGGTCGACTTGCTTGTGCCGACTTGCTATGGGTAATCACGAGCGAAATCGCCGCACGGCCTACGTGCGCATCTCGACCAGGTTAGTTGACCGGTCGTGGGGGGCTACAGGCAGTGCCGTTAGCGACTGCTCGCAGGTCGATCGAAAAGATCCGTAGCGATTGCTTGCAGGTCGCTCGAAAAGATCAGCTACTTACCGATGGCGACCGCGTCGGTGACGAAGACCAGCGTCTCGTTCGGCTTGACGCCGTTGCCGCCCTTTCCATAACCGAGGTTCGGCGGCACGATCAGCAGGCGGCGCGCGCCCTGTTGCACGCCGATCAGACCCTCATCCCAACCCGGAATGACCATCCCGGCGCCGAGGGTGAGCTGGAACGGCTTGCCGCGATCGAAGGAGCTGTCCAGCTTCTTCTTATCCGACCAGGTGACCAGCGAATAGTTCATGGTGAGCGGCTGGCCGGCGGCCGCGCCCGGCCCGGAGCCCGCGACCAGATCCTTGACGACGAGCTGTGTCGGCGGGGCGCAGGTGTCCGGGATGGTGATCTTCGGCGCGGTGCCGTAGCCACCGATCACCACGATGTCATCGGCGGTGCACTCGGCGCCGGTGTTCTGCGCGGGCAGCTGGCCGAAGGTGGGCTGCGCCGCGGTCGACGCGGTGGCCGCCGACGTGGTCGCGGCCGCGCCCTTGTCATCGTCGGAGCCACAGGCGACGAGCCCGAACGCGGCGGCGGCGATGGTCGCGATCCCGATGATCCTGCCGAGTGTTTGCATGCGGCGGACCATAATCCACCGCGCGCAGACCGATGGCACCGGATCGGGTGACATCCGGCACGAGACGGACCAACCGGTGGCGCGAGAACGTGAGAGCTGATCGGCACGCGTGGGTAGGCTGACGGGGAATTCTCCATCGGCGTTGTCGACTGTGGTCGGCAACCGTGTAGGACCCGGTAGCGGCGGTTCCTCAGGTACCGCTGCCGATGCCCCGAGTGTGAGGAGAGTCGGCGGATGACCCAGATGGCCAGTGCCGGGGGCGATACCTCGGCCGACAATGTCGACAGCAGTGGCGGTGCGACCATCGCGCCACGGCCGTATCGGCTCGGGGAGGTCCCCGGCCCGCTCGGCCGCGCGGAATTGGCATCGATCGACGCGTGGTGGCGGGCGGCGAACTATCTCGCGGTGGGTCAGATCTATCTCATGAGCAATCCGCTGCTGCGCGAGCCGCTGCGGGCCGAGCACATCAAGCCGCGACTGCTCGGACATTTCGGCACCGTGCCCGGCCTGAATCTGGTTTGGGCGCATGCCAATCGGGCGATCCGGCAGCGTGATCTGAACGCGGTCTTCGTCGCCGGACCCGGGCACGGCGGGCCGGGTCCGAATGCGTGCGGTTGGTTGGAGGGGACGTATTCCGAGCTGTACAGCCATGTTTCGCAGGACGAGACCGGAATGAGCGCGCTGTTCGCGCAATTCTCGTTCCCCGGCGGGGTGCCGAGTCACTGTGCGCCGGAGACGCCCGGTTCGTTCCATGAGGGCGGCGAGCTCGGCTACTCGTTGCTGCACGCGTTCGGCGCGGCGCTCGACAATCCGGATCTCACCGTGTTCTGCGTGGTCGGCGACGGCGAGGCGGAAACCGGGCCGTTGGCCACCAGTTGGCATGCCAACAAGTTCCTCAATCCCGGGCGTGACGGGGCCGTACTGCCGATTCTCGCGCTGAACCAGTACAAGATCGCCAATCCGACCATTCTGGCGCGCATCCCGGAGTCCGAGTTGCTGATGCTGCTGCGCGGGTACGGCTACGAGCCGATCATTGTGGCGGGCAGTGATCCGGCGACCGTGCACCAAGAGATGGCCGTTGCCGTGGACGCCTGTCTGGACCGTATCGAAGCGATCCACCGCGCCGCGCGCGCGGGCACCGATGGGACGCGTCCGATCTGGCCGATGATCGTGCTGCGCACCCCGAAGGGGTGGACCTGCCCGCCGGTGGTCGACGGTGATCCGGTGGAAGGTACGTTCCGGGCGCACCAGGTGCCGTTGACCGCCGCGCGCACCGATGACGCCCATCGCGCGGTGCTCGAACAGTGGATGCGGGCCTATCGGCCGGAGGAGCTCTTCGACGAGTCCGGTAGGCCGGTGCCGACACTGCTCGAACTCGCGCCCGAGGGTGATCGGCGGCTGAGTGCGAATCCAGTTACCAACGGGGGCACGCTGATTCGGGATCTGCGGCTGCCGGATTGGCGGTCCTACGGCGTCGAGGTGCGGTCACCGGGCACGACCCAGCACGAGGCGACGCGAGTGCTCGGCGGATGGCTGCGCGATGTCACCGCGCGCAATACGAACAACTTCCTCACCTTCGCCCCCGACGAGCTGGCCAGCAATCGGCTGCAGGACATTCTGGAGGTCACCGGGCGCGACTGGCAGGCCGAGATCGGCGAATTCGATGTGGATCTCGATCGCACCGGGCGGGTCATCGAGGTGCTCTCCGAACACATGTGCCAGGGACTGCTGGAGGGCTATCTGCTGACTGGCAGGCACGGGGTGTTCACCTGCTACGAGGCGTTCATCCATATTATCGATGCGATGTTCAACCAGCATGCCAAATGGTTGGACGCGAGTGCGGCCGTGCCGTGGCGACGACCGATCGCGAGCCTGAATTACCTACTGTCGTCGCATGTTTGGCGACAGGACCACAATGGGTTCACGCATCAGGATCCCGGATTCCTCGATGTGGTGCTGAACAAGAAACCGTCCATCGTGCGGGTGTATCTGCCGCCGGACGCGAATACGCTGCTGTCGACCTATGACCACTGTCTGCGCTCGCGGCATTACGTCAATGTGGTGGTCGCGGGGAAACAGCCGCAGGCGGACTGGCTTTCGGTCGCCGATGCCGCGGTGCACTGCGCGCGCGGCGCCGGCATCTGGGATTGGGCCGGGCAGAACGACGATCCGGGCACCACACCCGATGTCGTGCTGGCCTGTGCCGGTGATGTGCCGACGCTGGAAACGCTTGCGGCGGCGGCGATTCTGCGCGCACGCCTGCCGGAACTGCGCATCCGGGTGGTGAACGTGGTCGACCTGATGCGGCTGCAACCGCCGGACGAACACCCACATGGACTGTCCGATAGCGAGTTCGACTCGCTGTTCACCCGGGAGCGGCCGGTGATCTTCGCGTTCCACGGGTATCCGTGGCTGATCCACCGGCTCACCTATCGACGTGCCAATCACGGTGAACTCCACGTCCGCGGATACAAGGAAAAGGGCACTACGACAACACCATTCGATATGGTGATGCTCAACGACCTGGACCGGTACCACCTGGTTATGGACGTCATCGACCGGGTTCCGACACTGCGGGAGAAGGCGGCGGGGCTACGGCAGGAAATGGTCGACGCGCGGTGGAACGCCCGCGCCTGGACCCGCGAACACGGTGCGGATATCCCGGTCGTCGCCAACTGGACCTGGCCCGACCTCAGCCTGTAGAAGACCGCGGCGAAACTTCCTTGCATGCGGTGTACGGCTCGACGACGATCGCAAGATGCTGTTGACGATCACCTGCACACCGCCGGCGGGCGCGGCCTGGCCCGCGACCGATCTGGGCTTCTTGCTGCACAAGAACCCGGACCGAGTGCAGGCGTTCGAGCAGTCTTACGGCACCGCGCACGTCGTATACCCGGAGGCCACGGCGCAGCGGTGTACGGCGGCCCTGCTGCTGGAGGTCGATCCGATTCGGTTGGTGCGCGGACGTTCACACAGCACACCGGATTTCAGCCTCGGCCAGTACGTCAACGATCGGCCGTACGCGGCGTCGTCGCTGCTGTCGGTCGCCCTCGGCGCGGTATTCCGCACCGCCCTGCACGGCCGTTGCGACCAGCGACCCGAATTGGTGCGGACCGCACTGCCGTTGCGGATCGAGTTGCCCGCGGTGCCTTGCAAAGGCGGACCGCAGGCGGCCGAGCGCGTCTTCGTACCGTTGGGCTGGGCCGTGATCGCCGAACCCCTCCCCCTCGATCCCGCCTTCCCGGACTGGGGCGATTCACACCCTCGTCGTGCTGATCGGCAGCACCGGTTCGGGGAAGTCGACGTTCGCGCGCAAGCACTTTCGGCAGACTGCGATCGTCTCCTCTGATGCGTGCCGCGGCATCGTCAGCGACGACGAGAACGATCAGTCGGCGACCCCGGACGCCTTCGCGCTGTTGCACCACATCGCCGGTATCCGGCTGCGGCGCGGCCTGCGCACCGTCGTGGACGCCACCAATGTGCAGCCCAAGGCCCGCCAGGAGCTGATCGCGGTGGCCCGCGCGCACGACGTGCTGCCGGTGGCGATCGTGCTCGACGTCCCCGATGACGTGTGCTTCGAACGCAATACCCGACGCCCCGACCGGTCGCACCTGGCCAGACACGTGGTCTCCCGGCAACAGCGCGAATTGCGCCGCGGTATGCGCGGTCTCGAGCGCGAGGGTTTTCGGAAGGTGTATGTGCTGCGCGGCATCGACGAGATCGAGGCCGCGACCCTCGTCGACGAAAAGGCGTGGAACGACAAACGCGAACTCACCGGACCGTTCGACGTGATCGGCGATGTGCACGGCTGCCGCGCCGAACTGGAGACACTGCTCGGCGAACTCGGCTATGACCTGCTCCGTGACGACGCGAGCCGGACCGTCGGCGCGAGCCACCCGGCCGGGCGCACCGCGGTATTCGTCGGCGACCTCGTCGACCGCGGTCCGGACACACCGGGGGTGCTCCGACTCGTCATGGGCATGGTCCGCGCCGGAACGGCATTGTGCGTCACCGGAAATCACGAGAACAAGCTGGTGCGCGCACTCGACGGCAAGAAGGTGCGCATCGCGCACGGCCTCGCGGAGTCGCTGGCGCAGCTGGAGACCGAGGACGAGGACTTTCGCAAGGCGGCCCTCGACTTCTGCCGCGGTCTTGTCAGTCACTATGTCCTCGACGGCGGCCAATTGGTGATTGCGCACGCCGGACTCAAGCAGGAGTACCACGGACGCGCCTCGGGCCGGGTCCGCGCCTTCGCCATGTACGGCGAAACCACCGGGGAGACCGACGAATACGGCCTGCCGGTGCGCCTGCGCGAGTACGCACTGGGCCTGGAATCACTGGACCGCTTCGTCGCGGGCGAACCACTCTGGCGCGTACACGAGGCCGTCTTCGCGGTCCTCGCCCTCGAATCCGAGCCGGTGGACCCGCGCCTCTAATGAGTACCGCATCGCCCAGTGATTGCATGCGGGGCGGCGGGTGGGCGCCGCGTCGTCACGGCACGACCACCCGGCCGTTGGCCGATCCCTCGATCAGCGCCACGTAGGCCCGGACCACCTCGGCGACCGGCGTGCCCGCGGAGCCGTCGCGCCCCAACGCCGCCAACGTCTCCGAAATCCACCCCGGGCTCACCGCATTCAGGCGGATCCCACGCGGCAGCTCGAGCGCCGCCGCCGGAACGAACCCGTCCAGCCCCGCATTGACCGCGGCCGCGAAGGAGAGGCCGGGCTCGGTGAATGTCGAGATGCCATTCGTGAGAGTGATCGAACCACCGTCGCTGAGCTGCCGGATGGCATGCCGGACCAAGTGGATCTGGCCGAGGAACTTGGCCTCCAAGCCGAGGAAGTATGCGTCGTCGGTTGAGTCGGCGAGTTCGGCGAGTTGGCCGCTCGCGGCGACGGCGACTACCGCGTCGACGTTCTCGACCGCCGCGAACAGTGCATCGATCGACTCGGGTTCGGCCAGGTCGACCTGCACCGTCCCGCGCCGGGAGGCACGCACGACCTGGTGATCCGGATTCGCCTCTAGCGCGTCAGCCAGGACAGATCCGATGGTTCCGGTTGCGCCGATCACAATGATTTTCACGGGACTGCCCAACCTCGCTCGCGCACGGACTATTCCGAGTTCACGATCGCGGCGAACGCGCCGTGATCAAAGTTCCGGATCGGCCGCGGTTGTCCGCTGACCAGAACGGCCGATTGTCCGGCGCGGATGACACGGTTACAGTCAGTGTTAGCAAGGTGCTTGCAACTGTTATGCGGTCGGCTTGTCCGGCATTGTTCGACAGACAAAGGAGTCTGACCATGCCCGCTGTGCGCGCCGAGGGCACTACCGTGCCCGGTCATATGCTGATCGATGACCGGTTCACCGCCGTCGCGACCAAGTTCTTCGCGATGTTCCGGCGCAAGAGCCACGGCGGTGGCGGGCTGGCGGTGTACCTGCACGGGGAGCCGGTCCTCGATATCTGGGCGGGGTGGGCCGATGCGAACCGTCGCTGGCACGCCGACACCATGGCGCTGTCCTACTCGACCGGCAAGGGCGTCACCGCAACAGTCGCGCACCGGCTCATCGAGCGCGGCATCCTCGACCTGGACGCACCGGTGGCGACCTACTGGCCGGAGTTCGCCGCGAACGGCAAGGGCGACATCACGATTCGCGATGTGCTGAATCATCGTGCCGGATTGCAGCGCACCCGCGGTCTGGTCGCGAATCCGGACGATCAGCTCGACCACGACGCGGTCGCCGCGGCCATGGCCGCCGCCGCACCGGACCCGTTGCGGCTGCGGGCTTCTGGATATCACGGCCTGACCTTCGGGACGCTGGTCGCCGAGATCGCGCAGCGCGCAACCGGCCGCGATTTCCTGGACCTGGTCCGTACCGAGCTGCGAGAGCCGCTCGGGGACAACGATTTCTGGTTCGGCGTGCCCGAACATCAGCGATACCGCGTGGCCCGGCTCTCGCCCCGCCTGGGTGTCGCCAAGATCCCGTTCGACACGCTGATCGCACCGTTCGCCTCGGTCCAACTGGTCGACTCCGCCCGCGGCGCGATCTACGACGGCTGGGCCGATATGACCCTCGGCACACGACCCTACGATGCGATGATGCCCGGCTGGAACGGCGTTTTCACCGCTCGCGCGCTGGCCAAGATGTACGGCGCTATCGCCAACGACGGCCTGGTCGGCAACCGCCGCCTGCTGCGCCCCGAGACCACCGGCCACATCGCCGAAATGCCGCCGAACAGCCGCTACGACTACGTCCTCGGCGCCCCACCGCATTTCGCCCTCGGCTACCACCGCGCCATCGTCGGCACCCGCCTCACCCGCCAGACCTTCGGCCACTTCGGCATCGGCGGCTCGGGCGCCGTCGCCAACCCCCGCCTCGGCCTATCCGTCGCCTTCGTCACCAACCACCTGGGCAATCACGCCATGTCCCTCGGCGACGCCCGCCTGCCCTTCCTCGCCGCCCTCGCCGAACGCGCCGTCCGATCCGACCGCGCCACTCAGGCCGACGGAACCCTGGATACGACGCGGGCCGCGAGCTGACGACCCACACGCGAGCCACCCGCCGGGCGCACGCGACCGGAACCGCCGACCCGTGCGATCCGAAACGCCTTGTATCGCTGCACACCGCGCATTAGGCGCGACACCCCGCTCAGCCCACCGGCTTCGGGGGTTCCAGGCCGAGGGAGCGGATGAGGTGGCCGATTTCGTTGCGGTACAGCTTGGCCGGGTCGGTTGTCTGGGAACGTAGATGGCCGAGGATCTCGAGGGAGACGAGGCCGTGCAGGTGGCCCCAGATGCGCAACGCTATCGCGACGGCCGCGGGCGGTAGACCGGGGAACTCCGCCTTGACCTCGCCGACGAGCTTCGGTTCGAAGTCCGACCACTCGAAACCGCTGTCCGCGTAGAGCTTTTCGGCGTGCGGCCAAGCACCCGCGGCCAATCCGGTCAGCCCCGCACAGACGCGATGCTCCGCGTCCGGTGCCGCACCGCCTTCGGGCGGCTGATAGTTGGGCACCGGATCGCCATAGATGAGGCGGAACCCGGCCGGATTCCCCAGCGACCAGTCGCGAAATGCGCAGGACCACGCGAGGATTCGGCCGGACGCATCCGTGGCGGGCCGGGCGTCGCGGGCGGCTTCGACCACATCGGCGAGGTCGGAGTACACATCGTTGATCAGCGCGGTGACCAGGTCGTCGCGCGTCGGGAAGTAGCTGTAGACCGCATTGGCGGTCATCCCCATCTCGCGCGCGATCGCCCGCAGCGTGATCGCGCCCGGCCCGCCCTCGGCCATCAACCGCAGCCCGACCTGCTTGATCTCCGCGGTCGTCTCGGCGCGTCGTAACTCCCGCCTACTCGGCGTCGCAGTGCCCACAGAGGCAACTGTACAGCGGCGTGAGAAAACTTGACGTTGCTCAAATACTTCACGGCGTATAGTTTCTACACGCCGTAACAATCAGATCGAGGAGAACCATGTTCATCGGAATCGTCGGCGCGACCGGCAATATCGGCCAGCGGGTACTCAGCGAGGCCGTCGCCCGCGGCCACCACGTCACCGCGTTCACCAGGGACGCCAGTCAGATCACCAGCACCCAGCCGAATGTCACCTGGCAGAGCCTCGACGTCTTCGACAGCACAGCCATCGCCGCGGCCCTGCCCGGCATGGACGTCCTGCTCAGTTGCTACCAACCAGGCAATGCCGCAACGGATTTCAACGACACGGTCGCCCGATCGATCGCCGACCCGACGGTCTACGCGAGCGCCGCACGCTCGCTGCTGAGCGCACTCGACACCCACCCGCGCACCCGCCTCATCGTGGTCGGCGGCGCGGGCAGCCTGGAATACGCGCCGGGCCGGGTCACGGCCGATGACGACCAACTCCTGACCGACACCCTCAGCGAGCTGGGCCTACCCCTCGAATACGCCGCCGCGGTCCGCGGCCACCGCGCCGCCCTCGACGTCCTGCGCACCTCGAACCGACTGTGGACCTATCTCAGCCCGGCCGAGCTGATCGCACCCGGTGAACGCACCGGCCGCTACCGGGTCGGCGGCGACCAGCCGGTCCGCGATACCGACGGCCACAGTCGCATCTCGATCGAGGACGCCGCCGTCGCCCTGCTCGACGAGGTCGAGCTGCCGCGATTCGTCCAGCGCCGCTTCACCATCGGCTACTAGCGCGCCCCGGACCGGCCGTGCACGCGGCGGCCAGTTCGGCCAATACCGCGACCTTCACCACGGTGATCACTTCCGCGGCCACCTCCAACACCCGCGCCACAACCTTGCACGCCAGATCAAGGTCCGCCATATGCGTTGCGCTCATCGCGGCCCACGCCGCGACCAGTTGCTCGTAGGAATATCCCGAATAGACCGAACCCATGTCCTTGACGACGCGGGTCGCGGATTCGTGGGTGTCCTGGATGTTCGCAGCGGCGGACACGATCACTCCGGCCGAGAGGCGCAGCACCGCCAAGACGAAATATCCTGTGGCATACGAATATCCATGTACATGAGCAGGCCCGCGCCGGGTCCTGCCCGCCCACGCCTCCCGCGCAGGCGCCGTCCGATATCAGCCGCAGGGTCGCCGGGGGGCGACCAATCGGCCGCGGGGGCTGTCGGCGCCGGTGCTCAAGGTGCGGCTGGTGCGGTATCGCTAGCTGTTTTCGGCGGATTCGACTGCAGGGCACGGGGACCCGCGTTCGAGGCGTGGTGTCGATGGCGTGTCGAGCGCTGGTTCTGGCGGGCCTGAGTGTGCTGCAGGGGCGGTCACCTCCGGCACGGCGCGGGCTGACGTGAGCTGTTCCACCGCCACGGCACACCCTTCCCGCCGCTGGGAAGAACCTAAGGGACCCGAACCCGGCAGGAGGTGCACGCCTGGCGCACCACAATGATCAGCTTTCGCCGGGCGGCACCCTCGCGTGGCCGACATCCGCTGCGGCCGGAAGGGGCTGCGCGAACAGGGACGATCCACCAATTGGCCGGGCACGTAACCGCATCACGCGGACACTGCCGAGTCGGCTCGAACCCCAGCGGTAGCAGCAGCTGGTCGCACCGCCGGTGGTCCCAGTTCCCATGTCCGGCAGTCGCATCCAGGGTATTCATCTATCGTGATCGAGTATTCATCACGGAAACGCAATACAGTTGACCAACTCAGTGGCAATTCACCCATCATGACCCGAGGAAAGATTTTGAGCGACCTGCGTCAAGAAACGAAAGAGCCTACGGAACCTACGAATAGCGGGCCCGACAATCGAGTGCCGTCCACTCCGGTGGAGGTCTACCAAGAAGGGGCAGGAACACCCCTGTTGTGCATTCATCCCAGCGGGGGCATGGGTTCACCATATCGACACCTCCGCGACTACCTCGACTGCCCGATCATCGCTATTCGACAAGTTGACGATGAAATTCGCCCGGAGTCGATCCGTCATATGGCAAGCGGATACGCAGATCTGCTACAGAACATTCACCCGCAGGGACCATACAGTGTGCTGGGCTGGTCTTTTGGCGGCATCGTGGCACACGAAGTTGCCATTGCCCTCGGCGAACGCGGGCACTCGGTACATCACCTTGTCGTCCTGGATGCATATATCGACCCCGAACGCGAGCAACCGCAAATCGAGGACGATCTGGCAGAACACGACGTGCTCAGCGACTATCTGCGAAGCCGTGGCATCGACGTTCTCACGCTGCGCGAGCCACTCACATACCGCAAGACCAAAGAATTGGCGGAGCAGCGGGGTTTAACCGGCCTGATACCATCCGAGAAATTCTTCACAATGATTGCGGAAAACTCCAGGTTCAACAACCGCCTCCTTGCGAACCATACCCCCGGAATATTTGAGGGCGATATTGACGTCATAGTCGCCGAGCAGAGCCGGTCGGACGCCCGAGATGCGGGCGGATGGCAACAACACGCGACCGGCAGTGTACGCAAGTATTCGATCGACTGCGGCCACTTTGCCATGCTTCAGCCGCAATCGTTGCGCCTGTACGGCGACCACCTCAATACCCTGCTCAGCACCTGAGCAGGGAACCGGACCGCCGGCCTCGCAACGCCTACCCACCAGCGGATGCCAACCCCCGCTGGCTCGCGGAGCCCGGCAGTCGACCCGATGAGCGCACACGCCCATCGACCGTAAGGGTTGACACAAACCCCGTCGCAAACCCCTCGGGCCGACACGCCAACCGGCAACAAGATCCGGTTCAGACAACGCCTACCACTAGATGACGGTACACTATTGATTGTGCCGCTAGTTGGGGGTACGCTTTGCGTGATAGCAACCGCCGTGCTGCGGCCGGCGGTCAAGTCCCGGGCCGACAGGGGCGATTAAGGGTGTTCATGCATTATGTAGCAGATTTTCGCCACTCCCGAATCCTCGATGCCGAATTAGCGTGAGGCCGTGCGCCGACCGCGCCGTCACGTGGGTGCGACTCGAGTTCCTTACCTAACCCTTCCGGCGATTAAAGCCGACCACGAACTCTCTCCGGCAGTCCATAAGAAGAAGGAAACCGCTGGCGGACACCAACACCAGACGGGAGATACTTTGACCTGACCAGAAATTTCGATTATTCACGAATTATTCATCAATAATTGTCTGGAGAAAAAATCATGAGCTTCATGGAATTCGCCGATCTCCCGCTGGACAAGGTCGCCGAGCTCGGGGACTCCCCGCTCGTCGAAGCACGGCTCGAGGACGACACCCCGCCGGACCGCATGCGATTCACGTCCATGCACCCCTGAGCAACAGCTGGTGGCCATCCACGCAGACAGATGGCCACCAGTCCCAGCTCCGTTCCTTTGACCAATATCCCCGCAACGCTGGTATGAGAGTTTCATCGTGCCTGTAAACATCTCTTCACCCCCCATTCCGGAATGGCCGGACCGAGGCCTGGACATCGAAGCGTTGAGGGGTTCGGGTTGGCGCCCTTCTCCATTTGATCAGTTCGTCGTCAAGATTCACAGTCGATGCAATTTGGCCTGTGATTATTGCTACATGTACGAGCTCGCCGACCAAAGCTGGCGAAATCAACCCAAAACGATGTCGCCCGATGTCGTCAAGGTGACGGCGAAACGCATTGCCGACCACGCCCGGCGGCACGACCTGGATTCGGTCACGATCGGCCTACACGGTGGTGAGCCACTAATGGCCGGACCGGATCGAATCGCCTCGGCGGCACAGGAATTCCGATCGGCGATGGATCCGGGCGTCCGACTGAAGCTCGGCCTTCAAACCAATGGCGCTCTACTGTCGGAGCGGATGCTGAATGTGCTGCTCGATCACGACATCGGGGTCGGGGTGAGCGTGGACGGCGACCGGGTGGCCAACGACCGGCACCGGCGCAACAGCCGCGGCGACAGCAGCTATGACGACGTCGTCCGAGGCCTTCAGCTGCTCACTACGTCCCGCTATCAGCATCTGTTCGACGGTTTACTCACCGTGATCGACCTGCGCAACGACCCGGTCGGCACCTATGAGAGTCTCGCCGCGTTCTCCCCGCCCGGTATCGACTTCCTCCTCCCGCACGCCACCTGGGCCGCCCCACCCCCTGGCCGAGCCACCTCCGGAGCAGGTGCGGACACTTCCGATACCAGCTACGGCAATTGGCTGAACACTGCCTTCGATCATTGGTACGGGCTCGGCAAGTCCAGAATCGGTGTTCGACTGTTCCGCAGTGCGATCCGCCAGCTGCTGGGCCGCCAAGGCGCCTCCGAACAGCTGGGAACCGGAACCCTGTCGTTCCTGGTGATCGAAACCAACGGAGCCATCGAACAGGTCGATTCGCTGAAGGGGGCCTTCGAAGGCGCGGCCTGGACTGGCCTGCATGTACTGCGCGACGAACTCGACGCCGCGTTCGCACACCCCGGGGTGGTTGCGCGGCAGATCGGCATCCAGGCGCTCAGCGAGACTTGCCAGGACTGCAGATTGCGTGATGCCTGCGGCGGCGGACACTATTCGCACCGCTATCGATCCGGCAGCGGATTCCTTAATCCCTCGGTCTACTGCGGCGACCTGATGACCTTCCTCGACCATGTGGCCGCCCGGATGCGGGCGGACCTTGCGACCATCGGAAAGGCGTGAGATATGGATGTCGAGAACCTCGTGGTCCGGCTCGCCACCGCACCCGATGACGTCGACTTGGTCCAGCTGCTGGCCAAGGCACAACTCGGCAAGCACCTGGTACAGATCGCCGCGCTCGCCAAGCGGCAGTCCCGTGCCAATCTCACGCTACTGACCGAGGTACAGTCCACCGCGCCACAGGTGTTCCGAGGGTTGCTGCTCGACCCGGGGATCGTGGCCGGTGCCCGCCGCGACACCGGCCCACTGGCCGCGGCGGCCGCCATCGCCGCCCGAGTACCAGCAACCGTCGGTGTGGACCTGCGCCACGGCGAAGTGACCCTGCCGACCTTGGGCACTATTCGGTTTCCACTCTCCAGCAACAGATTCCACCGCGAGAGCGCGACGATCCATGTCGATGTCCAGGACGGCCGGACCGCGGTGTCCACGACCGCCGCAGGCGTGGTGGTCGAACTGCCCGATGATCTGACGACACCAACCGCGTCGTGGCAACCGCTGCCACGCATCGCGGTCGGCCACACAGCCCACCTGAACCTCACGCTGGCCACCGACGGCCCACTCGCTGACGTCTACGGTGCGCCGGAGATCTTCCGCAGCCACTCACTCGATGACTGGCAGCAGGCGATCGGGGCCGGTTGGCGGCTGCTCGAGGCCGAACGGCCCGGCCACGCGGCAGCTCTCGCCGCCGGTCTGCGAACGATCGTCCCGATCCCCGCAGAGCCGAACGGCGATGCGACCAGTTGCACGATCGACGGCATGTTCGGCGCGGTGTATATGTCATTCCCCGAGGATCCGGCATCGGCCGCGGTCACCCTCGTGCACGAATTCCAGCACGCGAAACTGGCTGCGGCACTGGATATTGCGGTGCTCTACACCAAGAACGACGAAGCGGCCCACTACGCCCCGTGGCGGGGCGACCCCCGCCCGCTAGGCGCTCTTCTGCAAGGCGTGTACGCGCATCTGGGCGTCGCCCAGTTCTGGGGCACCCACCGGACCACCGCGCATGAAAATGCCCTGCGCGCCGATACCGAATTCGCTCGCTGGCGCGACGACACCTGGCAGGCATGCCAAGGTATCGTCGGCGATCCGGCGTTCACCGACGTCGGACGAGCTTTTGTCGAGGCGCTCGCGGCTGAGCTGAACCGGCTCCGCAAGGAGCCGGTTCAGGTGGCAGCGGCCGAGCTTGCCGAGCGCATCACGCTGGACCACGCGGTGTCGTGGCGCCTGCGGAATTTCGCCGTCGATCCCCATGCCGCTACCCAGATCGCCGCGGCATGGCTCGCGCAGGAACAACCAGACCTGCCTCCCGTCGACAGCCTGGTCCAACGAACGCCGCAACCGCGGGAGATCAGCGCCGTTCGCACGCAACTGATGTATTGCCGGATGGCGGGCACCCTGCGGCCGGGAACCGACGCCGACGCCGACCTGCTGTGTGCGCTGGGCAGCTACGAGCAGGCCCGCGATGCCTATGCCGATCGGATCCATCGCGATCCGGACGACCTCGACGCCTGGGCCGGATTGGCGCTGTCCGTTCCCCCGCACGACCCCGCACGACATTCCCTGCGTACCATCCCCGAGGTGGTCGCCGGCAGCTATCGGCAGGCCACCCTGCTCGGCTCCGTCGATCCGGAGCCGGTGGAGTTGGCTCGCTGGCTCGCACAGGCGACGTAGCGGTGGCGAATTCGGCCGCGGGGACGGTGCTCCGGGATCCTAACGCCCGCCGATTTTTCGCCGGGCACTTCACATCGCTGCTCGGTGACGGCATGGTTGGTATGGCGCTGGCCTTCGCGGTGCTCGACCTCACCGGGTCACCGACCGACCTCGGCACGGTGCTGTCCGCCCGCACAATCGCGCTGCTCGCGGCCATGCTGGCCGGTGGTGTTGTCGCGGACCGGTTTTCACGGCGACGGGTGATGCTCACAGCCGACGTGGTCCGCATCCTCACCCAGTCCGGAATGGCGGTGCTGCTGTTGTCCGGGCATGCCAGGATTTGGGAGTTGGCGACAATGCAGGTGGTGTACGGGGCCGCCACCGCGATGTTCACTCCGGCCGTCACCGGACTGCTGCCGCAGATCGCCGGTGAACGACTGCAACAGGCCAACGCTTTACGCGGGCAAGCCATCTCGCTCGCCTATCTGGTCGGACCCGCGGTCGCGGGGGTCATGATCACTGCCACCAACCCAGGCTGGGTGTTCGTTCTGGACGCGCTGTCCTTCGCGATCAGCGCCTACCAACTGGCCCGGTTGCGGGTAGTTGGTATCGCGGAGCCACGACGCTCGCAGTCGATGCTGCGCGATCTCGCCGAGGGCTGGGCCGAGTTCCGGGTGCGCGGCTGGCTGTGGGCATACCTGTCGATAGTGTCGCTGAACAACATGCTGTTCGCGGTGTTCATAGTGCTCGGTCCCGCGGTCGTCGGCCGCGCCGGCACCGGTCCCGCCCAATGGTCCGCGCTGGCCGTCGCCATCGGCATCGGTGCACTGCTCGGTGGCACGGTGGCCGCGAAAATCGCCCCACGCTATCCCGCTCGGATCGCCTCCCGGATGCAAATGCTGATCCCCCTGCCTGTCATCGGCCTCGCCGCACACTTGCCCATACCTGTGCTCATGGCGCTGTGCCTTTTCGCCGGTGCTGGCACGACGGTATCTAATGTGATGTGGGGAACCCTGCAGCAGCGGCATATAGACGCGGCCGTTTTGTCGCGCGTCAATTCATTCACCGAGCTCGGATCGCTTGCGGCCCAACCGATCGGACAGGCCGGTGCCGGCCCGGTCGCCGCCGCGATCGGCATCCCCGCGACGCTGTGGTCGGCCGGGCTGATCCAATTCGGCGTCGCCTTCCTCGGGCTTACACTGCCACAGACCCGTAACCTGCCCGCCGAACCGGCGGGAAGCGCCACCGCCGCGGATCGATAACGCTCGAGCTGAGCGGGTACGGGGGCTACCGAGGTCAATGCACGGCGCGGCTATCAGCGGCAGGAAGGTCCATCCGTGGTTGAGGATATCGCCAGAACCGTTGTCGGGCTGGCCAAACGCTCAGTCGACGCGGCCATGGCAGCCGGTGTCAGCGTGGATCGCTACTATACGAAGGCGGGTGGCGACCTACGTGAAATTGCCAGGCGCACAGCGGTGCTCGATCATGACAGCGCTGGCGTGATCAACACCGCCGGCGGCCGAGAAGCACGATTACACACCAGGGGAGAAAGCGCCGGCACGACGATGGGCGCAGAGCAACTACTCGCGGCGAGCAGTCGTGCCGACACCGCGGCCGTCAGGCGAACATTCGAGATTGTTCCGGCCACTACGGCGGATGTATCCGGCATCGTCCGCACATTGTTCGCAGCAATCCGGAAGGGCTACGCGAACCTCCCGGGCGCTGAAAACGGCGGGGTGGACCGTCTGATAGCAGATATGGAAACACGCTTACCGGGCACCTTCACCCACAGCCTATCTGACGGCAACTCAACGATTTTCGTCCATCGGACGCCCGAAGGCGAGGTCACCGGTTTCTTAGGGATGTCCATGCGCTCAGACGGCGCGGGCCAGATAGATTCCTGGTATGTACAACCGGAATGGCAGAAGACGGGCGTCGCGCGAGCCCTGATGCACAAAGCGCTGGACACTATGGGCGACGTCGATGTCTACTCAGGCACAACCCAGCGCACCGAGGCCTACCAGAAATACCTGCAACTCGGCTTCGAACCCGAAGGAGCGCTGACAGCAACCCCGCCCCCGATGCAGGCTGCCGGGCTCGTCGGTGAACAGCAGGCGATTCGCATGGACCGCAACGCCCGGGCGGCACTGCTGAGGCTCTGGAATCGGTAGGCCACCAACTCAGCAATCCAGTGACGTCGATGCGCCGGCCCGGCACTCGACCCGGACCAGGGTCCGACCGGACGGGTAGGTGAGGTGAACCCGGCAGCGACGGTCGGGGGCGGGGCGAGCAGAGCCAGGCCGTAGCGAGTCAGCAGACTGTCGAGCGTGACGGCGGTCGGTGTCTTACTGAATTCTCTTGCTACACAGCCGAATGCGCCACGACCGAAGAGGGACATCCCCGGATATATCGGCGGAATGCCGGGTCGGGTAGGTAGGCGTGCGGACATGGCGCCAGGTCGGGGTCGCGGTTCAACGCGGGCAGGAATACAACGATATAGCCGCCCGCGGGGACGTGGTCACCTCACTGGTCCGCGCACTGACCATGCGATGGACGCCCGTCTACGGGAAGCCTTGTGGACGTTTCCACCGGAGGAAGCAGTAAGCGCTGGAGTACCGGCTGGGTGGTCCCCGACCTCGACCAGCGGCGAGGTGACCAGCGGCCGCAGCAGCACCACCCTCGGCTGCTCGTGTACCTCGAGCCCTACCGGCAGAGCCACTGAGCATGCGAGTCGCGCTGATCGTCGCCGCGTGGTCAGGGCACGACGACAATCTTTCCGGTGGCTTGGTTGTGCTCCATGTACCGGTGGGCCGCAACGATTTCGTCCAGGCCGAAGACACGGTCCACGTTGGGGCGGTACACGCCGGCCTCGACCTCGTGGACGATCCGCTGCAGCACGGCCGTGCCCGCGCTGCCCTTCATGTTGTCGCTGTGGAAAGCCGTGAGTTTGGTTCCGGAGGGGATCATCGCTACCGGTTCGAAGTTCTGGATCGCCCACCCACTGAGCGAGCCCGCGACGCACACGGTCCCGCCGCGACGGACCAGGTGCAGCGAATCCACGGCCGTGCTCGCCCCGACCAGATCCAGTACCTGGTCCGGCCCCTCGGGCCAGAGCGCATGCATGCTCACCGCCAGCGACCCACCGTCGTCGAGGAGTGCGTAGTCGACGCCGGCCGCGGCCAACGCATCGATCTTGCCCGGCTGCCGAGTCGTGGCCGCAGTCTCGATACCGTGGCCGGACGCGATCGACGCGGCCGCCATCCCCACTGACGAGGTCCCGCCACGGATCAGCAACCGCCCACGGCCACCCGGCACGACCCCCAACGCGTCCAGCGAGCCCTGCGCGGTCAAATATGTCTCAGGTAGCGCGGCCAAGACGTCCCAGGGCAACGCGGTAGTGATCGGCATCAGCAGCGAATTGGGCAACAACGCATACTCCGCATAACCGCCGTCGAATTCCCGGCCCATCTCGCCCATCACCGCCGCAACGGTCGCGCCATCCGGCAACTCGGGATCGGTTGACGCCGCAACGATTCCCACACATTCGATCCCGAGCACACGCGGGAACGTCACATTCGGAGAATGCCCCTGCCGGGTCCTCAGTTCCGACCGGTTCAAGCCCGCGCCCTTCACCTGCACCAGGCTCCAGCCCTCCCGAACCGCTGGTACCGGCAGCTCACGGATCTCCAGCACCTCCGGACCACCAGCCCTGACACATACCGCCGCTCGCATCGTCGTACTCATGTGTTCACTGTCGCCAGGAGGCAGTCTGGCCGGCCACCGATAGAATGCCAACTCATGCCTGTTCGCCGCCAATATCCTCGGCCCGGTGAGACGTCGCAGATATGGCCGTCCGGAGGGGTTCATCGATGGCCGTCGGGAGGAACGAGCTCGTCGCATTCCCATCCACGTGGACATCTCGTATACGCGGCCCGTGGCGTCTTGTCGGTGCACACCGACCGTGGCACATCCATCGTTCCCGCCAATCGAGTCGCATGGACCCCTGCCGGATTCACGCACTACCACCGTGCTCACGGCCACACCGAGATGCGGATCGTATTTCTACCGGCGTCCCTGGCCCGGCTCGTACCGGCTCATCCTGCCGTGTTCACGGCATCCGGTCTCGTCCGCGAAGTCCTGCTCGCCCTCACCGATTCACGCAATTACGACCGCGTGGCGAGCGACCATGACCGCGCCGCGCGCACTCGGCTCCGTCGAGTTCTCGTCGACGAACTCCACGAAGCACACGAGCAGCCACTGATCCTGCCGGAACCACGCGACGACCGATTGCAAGCCATTGCGCGGATGCTGCGCGAGCAGCCCGCGGACAACACGTCGCTGGCCGAACTCGGACGGACGATCGGAGCCAGCGCTCGCACTCTCAGCCGACTGTTCCACAACGAACTCGGCATGACCTTCTACGAGTGGCGTACACAGCTACGCATCTATCACGCCCTGGTCCTGCTCGCCGACGGCCACGACACGACCCACGTCGCCCACGCTTGCGGATGGGCGAACCCCAGCAGCTTCATCACTGCCTTCACCAATATCATCGGCACAACACCCGGCCGCTACCGAGCAACGCATCCGGCGAAGTAGCGAACATAGGCGGCAGGGCGAGATCCGCTGCGGCCCAGAATGTAATCACGCTGGGCAGGCGTGCGCCGGGTGATCAGGAATCACGTAATCCGTGGCCGAACACCGTGTAGGAAAGATCTGTTCGATCTCGCTTTCCGGCCGGCGCCGAGTACTCGTTGACCGCGCTCGCGGGGTGCTGCGCTTGTCAGAATGTCGCCCACGTATGTCGGGTGATCGATCGCCCACCGGCCATCGCGAAGAGACCTTCGATCCCTCAGCACAAGATCTTGATGCGGGGTAGCGTTGTTCCTCGTCATTGCGCTTACACCCGCCGCCGGCAGCCTGTACTGGATTGTGTGGCATACGGCTGGAGAAAGGCCATCGGCCGGAATCCATGCGCACACGATGAAGCTCGCCTGGTCTGCTGGTGCCCGCTAGCGAAGGGAGCTGACTGACCACCATGACCGAGAAATCGAGCGTCCATAGCGTGACATACGATTTGTTGAGGTCGCTGGGCCTGACGACAGTCTTCGGTAATCCGGGATCCACCGAGGAGACCTTCCTCAAGAACTTCCCGGACGACTTCACCTATGTGCTGGGTCTTCAGGAAGCGTCCGTCGTCGCCATGGCGGACGCCTTCGCCCAGACCACCCGGCGTCCGGCACTGGTGAACCTGCACTCTTCCGCGGGGCTGGGCAACAGCATCGGCAACCTGGTCTCGGCGTATCACGGGCACACTCCGCTCATCGTCACGGCCGGCCAGCAGCATCGCGAGTTGATGATCGGCGATCCATACCTGTGCAACCGCGACGCGACGAACATGCCCAGGCCGTGGGTGAAGTGGTCCTACGAGCCCGCACGCGCCGAGGCCGTGCCCGAAGCGTTCATGCGGGCCTACGCGATGGCCGTGCAGCCGCCTGCAGGACCGGTGTTCCTGTCCATCCCGCTCGACGACTGGAACCAGCCCCTGGAAGGGCCCGCCGTGCTGCGTGATGTCAGCACGACCTACGCGCCCGCCCCGGAGCGTGTGCGGCGCTTCGCCGAGCGCATCACCGCGAGCCGGCGGCCGGCCCTGATCCTCGGGCCCGACGTGGACCGCGCCCGCGGCTGGCAAGCCGGCGTCGCGCTGGCCGAGAAACTGAGGGCCGCGGTCTACAGCCCGCCGCTTCCCGACCGCGCCTCCTTCCCCGAGGATCACCCCCTGTACCAGGGGTCGGTCGGCATGTCGGTCAAGGAGGTCGGCGAGCGGCTCGCCGGGCACGATCTCGTCGTGGTCATCGGGGCCGAGGTCTTCCGCTACTACCCCTATGTGCCCGGCGACCTCCTCCCCGCCGGGACCGAACTGCTGCAGATCACCGACGACCCAACGGTCGCCGCAGCGGCCCGTGTCGGTGACAGCCTCCTCGGCGACGCCCGGCTGTCGATCGAACTGCTCACCGAGCTGGTGGGTGACGGCAGCGGCCGTGTGCAGCCCGAGCCCATGCCGCGGCCCCGGGAACTGCCGGAAAACCCGAGCAGCACGCTGACACCGGCCGAGGTCTACGCGGCCCTCAGTGTCGTCCGTCCGGAGCACGCCGTCTTCGTCAACGAGTCCACCTCGACCATGGCCCAACATGCCGAGTGGCTGCCCACCGTGGAGCCCGACTCGTTCTTCACCACCGCCAGTGGTGGTATCGGCTGGGCCGCACCGGCTGCCGTCGGTGTCGCGCTCGGCGACCGGGACCGTGGGGTCACGCGTCCGGTAATCGGTCTGATCGGGGACGGGTCGTTCCAGTACTCGGTCCAGGGCCTGTGGACCGCAGTACAGCAAAACCTGCCGATCGTGTACGTAGTGATGCGCAATCACGAGTACTCGATCCTCAAATCCTTCGCCGCACTGGAAGAGACGCCGGGTGTGCCCGGGCTCGACCTACCGGGCCTGGACATCGCCTCGGTGGCACGGGGGTTGGGCTGCCACGCCGTCGATGTCACATCCACCGGAGACCTCGAAAAGGAGTTCAGGCTCGCGCTGGAATCCGGCACCACCACGGTCATCGTGGTGACCACCCAACCGGAGAAGGCCATGCTCTGAGGGCCGCGCCTGCCGACTGCGGGCTTGTGTCAGTCCAGCGGGTGACCGTCGACGGATTCAATGAGGCGCTGCGTGCCGACGTTTTGCTCGACACCGGAGCGCGCCCGGGCGAAGCGTTGGCTATCCGCCGGTGCGGCTACCAGCAAACCACTCCGACCCGCACCATCGCCGGAGCCATGGTCCGCACCGACACACTGGGTCCGCACCGGCAGGATTGGACCGAGACCGACGAGGGGTACCGGATCGTGATCCTGCCCGGCCGGCCGAGACCCTCGACCGCGCCACGACGGGAATGGATCCCGGCAGCGAAGAACTGATCTTCACCAGCCGCGACGGAACCCCGTTCGAACCAAACAACTTCCGATGTGCCGAACCTGCACAAGCCGACGGCGTGAAACCGTGTCGAATGCCGGTGGGTCGGCCAGCCTCAAAAAGGCCTCCGAACTGCCGATACTGTCGGGGTGACAGGATTTGAACCTGCGACCCTCCGCTCCCAAAGCGGAGTTGTCAGGACAATATCGCATGGTCAGAGTCATATTTTCCCCGGACTGTAGTCCAAGTTGTGGGCTATGACTCTTCGGAGATCTACCCATGACCACCCTCGAATCCCCCGCCTTCCCTGAATGGGAAGCCACACCATCCGTCGAGCCCGACGCCCCGGCCAGTGCGGAGGCCGTCCGCGATCCCGACTGGATCTTCGCTCACCTCCGCGATGCACTCGCCAGCGAGCACCCGAAGGCGATGGCCGAACTCGTCCTCGGTGATGTGTCGCTGTACACCAGCGAGGCCGAGCAGTCGGTGACCGCCATCACCGAGCGGTCATCGTTGCCTGCACTCAGGTGGCATCGCCGCTACGGTCCCGTCTCGCAACTACGCGACACCAACGGGCTCGCCCGGTACATGCGGGAGGTGAGCGCCCTCATCTCGGAATGGGAGCACAACGACCCGGTCCCGGTAGCGCAGCAGTGGGCGACGGAGCTGCGCCTACGTGAGGCTCCCGACCCGAGCGATGGCACCCGAGCCTGGTCTGGCGTCATCGACGGCTGGCACGTCAAGGTCTGGGTGATCACCGATCAGGCTGCGTTCGACGCCAGATGACCATCGCCAGTCTCGAGGCGCTTGAGGCGCTTCCGTTGGGCGCGATCATCTCCGACCATGGCCGCCTCGCCGCCCGCACCCCACTGGGCACATGGGTGCACTCCGACGGTCGGCGCTGGGAGCCATGTATTCCCGTGCAGCTCGTCGGCATCCCACAGCAGTAACCCCCCATATTTCTCGCCGGGCTGGAGGGGACGCCCGGACCTCGAGATGTTCATTCCCCACGCAAAGGATCCACTGATGACGAGTCCGCTGCCGCCTCACTCCCCACGGCAACTGCATCACCTGTATTACCCGCCCCGCAAGAAGCGTGTGTGGCCGTGGTTTCTGCTGGCCATCCCGGTCCTGTTGTTCGCTGGCTGTACCGCCGTGGTCGCCAGCGTCGGCTCCAACATGGACAGCACCGCCCCGACCACAGTGAAGCGGGTACCCGCCGCGGCGGTCGCGGACTGGACCGCCCCAACCTCCACCCTGCCCATCGCGCCGAAGACCTCCGCCCTGCCGGCGGTGCCCGCAGGGCCAGCATCGACTATCACGCGGGACGGCACCTACCTCGTCGGGGTCGACATCCTGCCCGGCACCTGGCGGGCCACCGGCGGGAGCGGCTGCTACTGGGAACGCCTGTCCGACCTGACCGGCACCCTCGATGGGATCATCGCGAACGAACTCGGCGACGGCCCCCAGTTCGTCACGATCCTTGCGTCGGACCGAGCGTTCCATCCGAAGCGGTGCGGCACCTGGACGCTCGTCCCGGAATAGACCCCGAACGCAAAAGTCGCCCCGCCTCCCGTTCTGGGAGGCGGGGTGCGTGCAGATGGAAGGATGCGGGACGACTCCTGAATCTGTCGGTGTCCCATGCGACGATCACCGGTCACCCCTGAACGCAACAAACAGCCCCGGCCATCGAGAGATGACCGGGGCTGTTCTGTAGCAATCGGGCATTGCGGCAGCTCGATTGTTGTTAGGGCTGTCAGCCTACCTCTAGTCCAGGCTGGTGACGCCGCACCACGCGGCGAACCCCCGCAGGGACTCCGTGCTCCGCGCTTCCCTGCGGGCCAGCACCCGCACCGTCTCGTGCACCATCGGGTGATAGCGGGTCTGGGACGGCGCGATCTCACGAGCCTGCTGCAACGACTCCAAGGTTCGCTTCCGATCCCCGTTCAATAGATACGCTCGCCCCAGATCTATATACAGGTGACCCACCCGGCTACGGGGGGTGCCCGGCACGATCTGCATCTGGCCGGCGCGGCGGATCGCCTCGACCCCGTCGAGCATCTCCACCGCCAACCCGACAGACCAGATCCCCACATTCGAGTGCCCGAACACGAGCACCGGATCCTGGAACTCGTTGTCGCCGATACGTGCCACGGTCTCGCGAGCTTCAGCCAAATGCGCGTCGGATGTCTGCCTGTCCCCGGCGCGCGCTGCAGCCAGCCCGGATTGCAGGTGCAGCCCACCCCAACTCACCAGACTGCGACGGTCGTCGGTCTTCACATCCAGCGCGGCACGGCACACATCCAGGTAGGTCTGTGCCGCATCCCAATCCCCCACCGACGTCAAAACCGACGCCCGCTGGAACTGTGCCGCGGCGATCCACAGTTGATCGCCGGAAAGGTTCGCCGCCCACGACAGCCGCTCCACTGCGATCGTCGCCAAGTCTGCGTAGCCCAGCTTGTGAGCCAAACTCCATGACGCCGAGTACAGGTCGCACAGCAGGCCGAATGCCAGTTCCCGCGTGCGGCCCTTGCTGCTGTGCGCCAGCGCCCGCGCTTCGGGGAGCACGGCTGGCAGGGCGGCGGACAGCTTCCGGAAGTTGGTTGCTCGCCGGTACCCGCGCAGCTGGTCTACGTCGGCGGTGATCAGCTCGATAGGCCGTGGAGTGATCGAGTTGGGCAGGTCGTAGGCGGCCAGCTCGCGGCGGATGACCGCTATCCCTGTGGCGACCTCGCTGTCCTCGGTGGAGGTATGCGCGTATGGCTGTCCTAGTAGTTCGGGCACGCTGGTGCCGAGGGTTTTCGATACCGCCGACAGGAATGTCGGGGAGGCTTGGACCGCCCCCCGCTCGACCCCGCGGATCAGGCTGAGCGACACCCGGGCTTCTTTCCCGACTGCCGCTGCCACCTCCTGGGCTAGCCGTTCCTGTGTCCAGCCCTTGAGTTTCCGTGCCTGGCGTACACGCTCGGCGACACCATTGCCTGCATCTGTTCGGGTCATTGTGTGCTCACGATCCCATTGGACTATCCCCTCGCCTACAAAACTAACAAAGTTTTTGTTAGTTCGGGTGTCCGTTCGGCGTCAGGCTCATTAACGACGCACAGCGCCGGGCGGCGAATCGCCAACGGTTTTCAACCCCGACCCCGGCAGCGAGGACTCCCCGGCGCTGAGCGTCTCCAACGCACGCCAGACACCACACCACAGGGGTACGCCCAATGCCCGCAGTCATCATCACCGTCGTAGTCGTCGCCCTGATCTGGGGTGGGTTCCTCGTCTTCGCCGTCGGCCGCCCGGCCATTCTCGATCCGAGAGATCGGCGCGCTGCTGAGGCACTCCCGACTGAGCGGGTCGAGCCGTGAACGCCGTAGCGCCCGCTCGCGTCCTGGACCTGTGGCGGCTCCAACCGTGCGACGACCAGCTGATCGCAGGCATCGAGCATGCACGGTTCGCGCTCACCACCCACGCCGGACATGGCTGCATCCAGTTCCATGCTGCGCTGCGCCACAGCTCAGAGGTATGCGGATGAGCGTCCCCGTGAGGCTCCCTGCGTCGGCGATGCCGAAACCGATCTCATACCAGCCCGGCCCTCACGACGCTGGAGTGCGCCGCTACTACGGGATCGGACAGTTCGCGCTCCTCAGCAACGCCACCTACCGGCAGCTGTGCACGTGGCGGCACAGCGCTATGACCTGGGTGCCCGGGCCGGATATCGAAGTCGGCGGGCGCCCCGGCTGGTCCCTGGCCTGCATCCGCGCGTGGTCGCTGGGCGGGCCACCGTTCAACCGGCCGCGCGCCGTGAAATTCGCGGATCAGGCCGCGATGAAAGCCCGCTACCACGGGATGCCGACATCGGTCTTGTGGGCGTGCATCGGCGACGGCACCATCCCCAAACCGGTTGTGTGGGTGGACGACCGGCCCGGGTGGCTGATGTGAGCACCTACACGCCGCCGCCGTCGATCGCCGCCTGGTACGCCGACGTCGCGGAAGCGGCAGCCGAGTACGGCCTGCTGCTGCGCCCGAAATACCGACAGCCCTTCGGCTGGGAGCTCTACAACGGCGGAGGTGTCGCCACATACGGGTCGCTAGACGAGCTTGAGCAGTACCTGAAGCGTGAACGCAAGCTCTCCGCGATGTTCACCCGCGTCGTGAGCCGGAGATGAAACACGGGCAGTTGCCCGCATAAACGTACCGGCATCGCCGGGGCGGATAGAAGGAATCAACCGATTAGGGAGTGGATCTAATGGCGTATCTGCATGACCCCGGACCGGATGGCAACAACTCCGACACCTGGAACACCGACCCGCAAGAGGATCGCGGCAGCGAAGACGTGCGCGGTCACGGCGTGATCAGCCCGTGGGGCAAGCGGTAGCAACGGCGCGACACAGACCTCCCCGGCAGTCAGCCGGGGACAGTGAGAAGGGACAACCTCCTATGCCGCAGTACAACCCGGGTTCGATGGGTGGCAACTCCGATGACGGCCACAACAAGGATCCGCGTGGTGCGGATGCGCCGAAGTACCGGCTCGGCGAAGACTTCCGGCAGATCAACGCCCAGGACTGATCTAGCCCGGAAATGACGAAACAGCCCCGAACCTCGCGATGAGGTTCGGGGCTGTCTTGCAACAGGAGCGAAGAACATATGCCTGACAAGGCCATCGGATTGATCAACTCCGCAGTGACCGGCGAGCACCGTGCACGCGACGAACAACTGATCGCGCAGCTGATCCGCTCACGCGGCTACGAGTCAGCGGGACTACTCACCGTCGACGAGAACACCTACATGCCGACGACGTTGATCGTGCACACCGCATCCCAGGTGGGCGCGACAGCGATAGTCGCGCCAGGGCTGGACCACTTCGGTGCCGCAACCCGCGCGGTCGCGTTGGCGTGCATGCTGGTGACGCCGACCCGCACGATAAGTCGCAGGGGGGCCGATGCCTGATACCCCGCAGCAGATCGACTACCGGCAGGTGTTCCAGCAGTTGCGGGTACGGCCGACGGCCGAGCAGCTGACGTACATCTTCGAACGCATGCGGGAGGCTGGCTGGGATACCCCCGCACAACCGAGAGAGGCCGACACAGTCGCGGGCGACCTCCCTCAACGGCGCGCGCAGGTAGGCGAACTGTTCGAGGCCATGAAGAAGCGCATCGCCGAGCAAGACAGCGGCGACGCCGGCGCGGGCTGGGCATGGCTCGAGCAAGCGATAGCCGAGGAGGATATCCACCGTTGACTGAACTGCGGATGCTGCGTGCGGCAGCCGACCTGAGCCGCGAGTACGCCACCTACTGGGTCGGGGTAGAGCAGCTGGTGCGCCGTGCCCGAGAAACGCTGAAATCGCCCCACCTCGACGGCGGGGCGATTCAGGTGGACCGGATAGTGTGCGGCGGTGGAGATCAAACAGGGCGACCGCGTCTATCTCGTCGCGGGCGGGGTGCACGTCTTCGAGGTGCTGGAGATCGGTGCCGCGGGCGACCCGGATCAGGCCCTGGTCCAGGCGGTCGGCGAGGAACGGCCAGGGATCTACCCGTTCGCGACACCCATCCGGTATCTGGTGCCCGCGACCGAGGCGGCTAGTTGACGTTGAACTTCGTCAGCTCGGTTCGTAGCGGACCGCTGGTGGAGACACATTCGAACGTCACCAACGCCATATCGCCTCCGGTTTTGCTGGCGCCCTGTGCTTTCCCGGTGGTGGTCCATCGGCCGCCGGCCTCGGTGGTCGACACGTTCGCCAACTTCACGGGGCGTTGATCGGCGACGTACTTCTCTTCGATCTTTCCCCTGCACAGCTCGACGGCGTAGTCCTTGTCCAACTGGCGGTTCGGGTCGAACGTTGCTGGGGTTTGGTCTTCACGACAGGTGCGGCCGGTGTTGAAGTCGATGCTCGACTTACCTTCAGCCAACCCGGTCTGTGCGGCACCGAGTTTCCCGACCGCGATCTTCGCAACCGCCAGCCGGTTCGCTGCTTTGCTCGGGTCGTTTCCGATGCCGCAGTCCAGGTTCAGGAAGTAGCCGCCCTCAGCATGTGTGGCCAGGACGTTCTTCGTGATCTCCCGATACGCCAGCCTGAGCTGTTCGGTGTCGTCGGTCCATACCAGCGCGGTCAGCTGGCGACCCTTCTCGGAGAACTCGTAACGCGGAGCCGCGGCTTGGGTAGTGCGCGGCGGCGCTGCTGTAGTGGATGGTGTTGACGGACTGGACGTTTCCTCGGCGCTACATCCTGCGATCCCCATCGCCAGGAGTGTGAGTGCCAGCGTCCATGCGCGCTGCATGGGTCGCGATTCTTCCACGGCCGGTTATCGGTTGGGAAGGCGTCCGATGTTACGTCTACGGGACGGCCCTCAGCAGGACTACTCAGGCGGCGCTGGGTAAGAGGCGTTGATCGGAGACTCTGTGATCACACTGTTCTCGTCCTGATAAATAGGCTCAGAGCCTACGCGGTAGACGTAGACGGCGTGCTCGTCTTCCGTCCACAGGCCCTTGATGTTCAAAAGAATCGCCCCTGCCGGAGCGGGCTGATACGCGGGATCGGTCACCGGCGCGATACCGCCGGGTATCACACTCCAGATAAGCCATTTGTCTGTACCTAACTGGTCGACTGAGGCGATATCCGGGAGATTGTAGTACAGGAAGGATTCATCCTCGGGAATATACTGGATATCGACGGGCACGGAATCGCGCGGGAGGAAGATGGCAGTCTTCTCATCGGTGATGGTTACCTTAAGGCGCGATAGTTGCATTACATAACTCCTACGGAATAACGGCGCTAATGGCCTTGATGTATGCGGTCGTACCCTGATAGCTCGGATGGACCGCGTCGCAAGTGAGATGCGCGTCCATATTGGATGCGGTCTGGTAACCACTCGCAGCCAGAGGAACGCTCAGTTGTTTGTCCGCGTCGATTACCCCCGCAATCCCGTACGGACGTTGCGATAGCCACTGATTGAATCGTTTCCTGACCTCCTCCTTCCCCGCAGTTGCTCCGGAGTATGGAGTGAAGTTCACGGTGTAGATCGGAACAGTGGTGCCCACAATGGCTCGGATGTTGGTCAAGCAACTCGTCCAGTCGGCCTGGATCTGGGCCAGCGTCCTAGCTAAGGCCATGTCGTTGCAGCCAATTGCGATGACAGCCGCGTCGAAATGAGCACTACCCGTGCTCTGGCGCGTGTACTCGGTGTGAGATGAGCTCACCAGCGTCTGAGCGGTGATCCCGTACAGCGAGTGGTTCTGGACCATCCAGTCGCCGCGCTGGGCAGCCCATTGATCCCAGAACCGGTCGTACAGCGGAGTGGGGACAATGTTGGTCGCCGCGCCGGTGCTGGAAGTACCCGCCAGAGCGAAACATGGACCTTGCGACCCTTCGGGAATTGAATCGCCCAACACCAGCAGGGCTTTCTTACGGCTCGTGGTGTCGTATTCGATCACGACATCCAGAGGCACCCAGTCGACGGTGCCGCCGGAACTTGCCGTTGCAGCGTTAACGGCTGATGTCGTATCAGCCCACCGCCAGACCTTACCTATACCGGTTTGCAGGGTCTGTGATGAACCGTGACATGCGATCGCAATCAACCAGTCCGTATTGTCCAGCACCTGATCGCCGCCCGCAGTGATATCGGAGCTGGTGTAGTAGGACGTGGTATTGGGAATGGTCCCCGATGTCGCCACGGTTGTGGCCGTGCTACCGAGAAAATTGCCCGTTGGGCCTGCCGTCCCCACGGTTTGCACGGTCGCCTGACCAACCTTGATGCTGTCGATCGTCAGCGAATTTGTGCCATTCGCCGACGTACTGCTGTTGTAGTTCCTGATCTTTATCCGCCATGCCGTGGTAGTGGCGGGCAGACGGAACGGCAGGCGAAACGAGAGATTAGTTACCGACGCCAAGGTAGTAGCAGCGCCACCAACGAAATACGCGCTTTGGCCACCCTGCCCGCCGTTTGAAAATGACAGCGTGCGAGTTACAGAGGGGTAATACCTCAGCGACGAGGCAGACGCCGCGATCCCGTCCTCCATGACATTGAGGCGGGCCGCGCTGATCGGGGAGGCTGTGGACGGGCTGTCTGTCCACGTCTGCTGTGAATACGCCATTAAGGTGCTCCCGGGTAGAGAGTCGTGGACGGATACAGGTCTGTGGCGGGGAACGGCGTGCCGGTCACCGTCGGCACTGCTGCTGCAGCGGTGGATGTCGCAGCGGGGGCGGTGATGTTCGCGTCACCCGAAACGACGGGGACGGATCCAGCCGCGGTGGCCGACGCCTTGGGTGCCACAACCGAACTGCCCGCACCCATGCCCGGAGTCGGGGTTATGGCTGTAGCTGTCACGGTCGCCGGGGCGATGCCGACACCCGCGGACACAACCGGGACGTTCGCCGTGGCAGAGGCTGTGACCACAGAAACGGTGAGCGTCATGTCCGCCACGACCGCCGGCGCATGCGCTGTTGCTGTCGCGGACACCACGACCGGGGAGAGGATCGCGCCACCAGGAGGCGAGACCGTGGGCACGATCGCGATGCCATTGGCAGCTGCGATCGGAGAGGCGACCGTCGCGTCTTGCACGATCGGCAGGGCGTCGGCGTTCGCGGTCGCCACCGTCACGGTCACGATGGCGTCCGCTGTCGCACCCGGAGCAACGCCCGCGGCAGTGGCTTGGGCGTGTGCCGCGAGGATGGACGCCGAGCCAGACACCACCGGAACCGCTGCCGCTGCTGTAGCGGATGCGCGCGGGGATGCGACGGCGGGCGGGGACGACGACACAGTCGTGGCGCGCCCGGTCGCTGTCGCTGCCGCGCGCACCGCAGACACCACCGCTGAGACGCTTTGGTCGTAGAGCAGGTGCTCGACGCCCGCGGCGTCCCAGTAGAAGATCTGGGCGATCAGGTGCTGGGAGGAATCCCAGTAATAGATCGCACTCGGCGCCTGCCCGCCTTTGAAGACAGACACATCACGCCACAGTGACCGAGCACAGGCCGGCCGAATCCCAGGTGATGGTGAGCGTGCCCGCGGTCGTCGAAACGTCGGCGCCGAAATCCACGAACATGATGAGCGGCCGGGTGGCGTCGGTGCCGGGTGTCGAGTCGTACACAACGGCGTACCTGGCAGTCAAAGTAGATGCCGCCCAGGACACATCAGCGCCGTCGAAGGCTAGAGTGTTCGTGCCGCCGGTGTACGACAAGGCGGGCGAGCCGAGCGTGGCGCCGCCGGCGGTGTAGCCGGTGCCGGTGACCTCCGCTGAGACGTCGTCTTTGAAGTCGTGGGTGTCCTGGTCGGGAGTGTACGAGGACGTGCACAGCATCACCTTGATGGTGTCCGCGCTCAGGTCCACTTTTTTGGTAAATGCGCTGTTGAAGAACTTGCCGTAGAACTTCGCACTCACGGCCATGTTTGTTGTGTCCCTTCAGGATTCGCAGGCCCTTCGGGGATGGAGATCAGTAGACGAAGAAAGTGCTGCCCGGGTCAGGCGTGGTGCTGGAGGTGAGGTCGGAGTACTCGGCGGCGGTCATTGCTTGCACCCGAGCGACTCCGCCGCCGTTGATGACGGCCGTCGCTTCCTGTTCGGGAGGGATGGGCAATCCGGCCTCGATCAACGGCCACAGCCTGACGGGCGTCCCCGAATCGGGGATGTCGATCAGATAGGCGCGTTGCCCGATCCGCACCGTCGCCATGCCGGGATCCAGATCTGGGGTGGTAAGGACACCGTCCTCGGCGACGAGGAACACCGGGCGTCGGGTGATCAGCCCTGTGCCAGCGTTGTTTTCGCGCACGATGGCCGATGAGAACTCGAAGTTCGTTTTGTTGTCGGCGCCGCCGATGTCTTCGATCGGCTCTGAGATGACGGTCATTCGACGGGCCCTCTCCAGTTGGGATCGTCCTTGCGCAGAGCTTCGGTGAGGTCGTCGAGGAAACACGAGTGCTGCCCCGGCTGATACAGCCGCTCATACAGCGCCCCATGTTTTTCGCCGGTTATCTCCATGAATGCCTTGTTCGCTTCGAGCAGCTCAAGGAACCAACGGACCGCGGCGGTACGCTTCGCGGCGGTGCCGGGCTTGCCGTCGATGTGGAATCCCTGCGGGTCGTAGCCGGGGTCGTCCGCGCGGATCGCGTCGAACAAAGCTGGCACGATCCGGTTGTGCAGTGCCTTCACGTCGTCAGGTAGGGCGTCAATGCCGATGTGTCGGCGAATCCCGAACCCGTCGAGAGCCAAGGAGTAGTAGAAGTTTTTGACGTTGGCGAGCCGATCGGGCATCAAATCTCCCGCAGGTAATAGAACGGCAGTTTCGTAGAGGCCGAGTAGTTCAGGCTGGCTTCGGCGATCGACGAAGGGATCGCCGCATATGTCCCCGAATAGCAATACTGCTTCCGAGGGAACAATCCGCCCGTATCGCGGCTGATATCGGTGATGCGCGTACACATCAGGCTTGCCGCGCTTTGGAACGCGCTCGTATCCTGCAACACCCCGACCGCGTAGACCTCGTCCTGGGAAGCCGTCACGGTTACGCCGAGGTTGAAAATGTGTTCGGTGTTTTGGGTGGTGATGCTGGCTTTAAGGTTCGAAGTTGCTGTCGCCGTGTTCAATAATGTCAGAGCGCCGGTAGATGCATTCATCCGGAACACGCCCAGATACGCGCCAGTTATGCCCGCGAATGTCGCGGAATCCCCGGTGATAAATCCGGCGTGCGAGAATTGACAGTCCTTGGTGACCCGGATGAATCCGATCTCCAGGAAGTCATTTCCGTTGCCGGATGGTTGATAGTCGGGGATCGTCGCGTATTGGGACACAGAGTGGGAATGTGAGCCGGTTCCGCTACTCGAACCGGTAGTGGAGTTGACGACCTTGACGAGCGAGGCGCGGGGGAAGGTCGCCTGCTCCTTCTGATTCATGGAATGCCAGATCGCGGAGTTGATCGGGATCTCTTCGACGTCGGGTTTCCCGGCGAGTGGGGTTTTCACCTCGTCGTCGAGTTGCTCCTCGGCGCCGGTGACGGCACCTACGATGCCGCCGGACATTGCAGCCTTCGCATCGTCGACGGTCTTGGTTTGCAGCGCATGGAACAGCCCTACGCCTAGAGCCCCAGGCGGTGACCCTCCATCAGGAGCGGTCAAGACTCATCACCTCCCCGAGAGAGTGATCACGACCGTGACGGCGGCGATCAGAATGGTGAGTAGCAACCCGAATCCGCCGACGGCGACGCCGATCCATAAACCGGCGCTGGCGCCTTTGGCTTGCGTTTCGACGATTTGCGTTTTCCCGCCCGCCGTCAGGTATTGGGCCTGACGTAAGTCGGCAATGTCTTTCTGGATCGGTTCGAGTGCCGCCGCGAGCGCGGCGCGCATTGCCTCCGCCGCGGTCGAGACTTGCCCGGCCAGGGTGGTGGCCCGGTTGTCTGCCACCTCCGCAGCACGCTGTACCGCGTTGACGTCGACTTGCCGGATGGCGTTGATGCGGTCGGCTTCGGCTATCCGCATTCGTTCCGCGTGCAGTTCGCGCAGATCGGCTATCTCTCGAACATGTCGCGCTTCAGCGTCACGCAGATCGTCCTGCCGTTTGATTGCAGCCTCGACCAGCTGCAGGACGTTCTGGGTGGGGTCGATAACGGGTCGGCCAGACGCATCGACACCCGGACCAGGTTCGGCCACTCAGCACCGCTGGAATGGTTTGTCGGCCCGCAGACGGCTGTTCTGTTCTTGCCGCGCCCGGTTCTCCTCATACGTTGCCACGTACTGACGCAACGCCTCGATAGCTTCCGGCCGGTTCGCGCCAGCGGGATTCTCCGACAGCTCCAGCCACTCGCGAGCCCACCGATAGGTGGCCTCGTCGTTCTCGCGGCGTGCCGCTTCTGTGTCGCCCGCGATCGACGACCGATCTATTATGGTGTCCCACAACCTGTCACTGCATGTCCGGTAGCGGTAGCTGACCGTCGTGATCTGCACCAAACCCACCAAAACCATGCAGGTCATCAAGACAACTAGCCAGCGTTGCGCAGCCCAATGCAGCGCCTGCCTGGGATTTGCTTCCCGGATACGCTGGCGAAGTGGGCGGCTATCTATTACCAGCTCGAGGGCGGGTTCGCCGTCATCGGTGCGCACTCTCCGGAATCCCAGAAAGTATCCAACCGGCAGGCCACCAGCCGCGCCGATCGCGCAACCAACAAGCAAGCTCCAATCAATCATCCTCGTCACCACCGCGTTTCGGGGTTTCACCGTTCTTCGGATTCTTGGCCTTGAGGTATAGACCAAATAGCGCAGTGATAACGGTTGTCATCACGCCGGTTATCTCAATCGGAGGCCGAAAATTTGGTTGCCAGAGGGGCCAAAGGACCACGGCTACGAACCAGCCGACAGAAACGGCGATCGTAATTCCAGCGATCAATCTCAATATAAGGGTCTCGTTCACCAGCCACCACCCTCCACCCCCGATCGCTGCCGAAAGTTGTAAGCCCCGAAGTGTTATTTGACAATTCGACTTACTCCGCGTGCCGTCCGCGCGATTCTGCTGCCGCCTGGAGTACTTCCTGGACCTGCGACAGAACGTCGAGGCCGGGCTGACCGAAGCGCTCGCCGACCTGATCGCGAACCTGGTCAACGGTGGCCTCTACTGCTGTCGTGACGTGCGCGCCAGGAGTGACCTGGGCGCGCGCCACCTCGATACCGACCGGTCCGAGGATCAGCAAGGCAACCGCGGTGATCAGGTCAGCGGCGTCGGTGTCGATCGTGCCCCTTGCGACGAGCCAGCCGATCAGCGCGATAAGAGCGGGCCACAGGATCATTCGTACTGGCTCATTGCCGCGGAGCCCGCGCAGGTAGTCGATCGGATTCATCGCTGGCCGCCTTCGACCTGGGCGAACACCGCGCGTGCACCCTCGTCGCCCCTGTCGGCTTCGCGCTTCACCAGCGTGACCGCCCACTCCACACCCTTGAGGGCCTCGCGTTCGACGTGCTCCTCATGGATACGGGCGTCGATGTTGAGGACGAATCCGGCGAGCGTGTCGACCGGGTTGTCGTCGGTGCGGTACTTCGACCGCGAGGGGAACCGCTTACTCAGTTCGTCATCGGACAGGGACATGACGGCCTCCTTCAAGGTGGTGTTGGCGTATTTGTCGACCGCAGTCGCGAAGCGGTCCCACACGAACCCATCGCCGACATCTGTGTGGCTGCCGATCCCGAGCCCAGAGGTGATGGCCCAGTGGTCGGCGATGCCGGACTCGCCGCGGCCCAGCTGCTCGGGCGAGATGATGCGCGGCGGGATGCCGTACTTCAGGCAGTCTTTCACCGCGATATAGGCGGCGATGTCGATGGCGCGGCCCATGTTCTCGATCCACTGCGTCGGACCCCAGTCTGCGCGGCTGCCAGCGAAGCAGAGATTGATCGCGCGGTTGTTGGCGTCGAGCACCGACCAGGACGCCATGTCCGTGTCAACCACGTCGACGACCGTGCCGCCGTTGTCGACCGTGTAGTGGTAGGACACTCCACTGCCAGGGTTCTGCAGATAGCCCGCGAGCGACTGTGCGGTGCCGTCACCTTCCTGGGTGTGCAGCAGGAACCAGATCGGTTTCGCGGCGCCCCTGGAGCTGCAGTTGGGCGAGACGCCTGTCTGGTCGATTTCGTTGAAGTCGGGCTTGCTCACCACGATTGCCTCTCCGTCCGGGGCTGGTGCGGCAGCCGACCACTGGCCGAAGCCTGGCTTCAGGACGTTGTTCACGTCGACGCCGACGCCACCGACCTGACGCCTGTCGATCTCGGATTGATGCAGGTGCGCGGCCGGATGCACGAACCCCTTCGGGGTTCCCCAGTTGTGCTGCCAAAACCAGGTGGCCGCTTCGTCTTCCAGCGCCCAATCGATGCAGGCAGAGTTGCCGTACATGCCCGTCCGCCCGAGCCCGACGATTGATGCCCAGCCACGCAGGAACGGCGCGATGTAGGTGTTCCACTCCCGCAGGGTGGGGTTGTCATCCACCGGCGCATAGATGGGCGTGCTCGGTGGGCCGCCTGCCTGCTCATGGAAGGAGGCAGCGATCTCAGCGTGCCTGACGCCAGCGTCGTAGCCGCCGCGCCAGTCCGCGGTCGGACCTTTGCCGAACTGGTAGCAGGAAACGATTTCCAGCCCGGCGACGCGCAGCTGGTCGCAGTAGTCGCGCGTCGCTGGCTTTGCCAGCATCCATTCCGCGCCCGGCCGGCGGGCGGACATATACAGGACGGCGCCCGCGTATCCAGCGTCCTTGATCGCCTGCGGAGCAATCAGGGCAGCGGAGAAGTCGAGGAGCTGCATCACAGCACGATGAGCACGATGATGCAGACGATGACCACGGCCAGTCCGATCCAGCCGATGCGCATCACGGCCGCCAACGCCCGAGCAGCAGCATTGCGAGGATGACGCAGTCGAGAATGACGCCGAGAATGATCCACGCGTGGTCAGTCATGGCATTGCCTTTCCGGTGGGTAATGTCCTGCCGCCCAACGACGGCGGGAACTGTGACAGGACTGCGGGGCGCGCGAGCCCTCGGCGCTCGGCGGCGAGGACGCGGCCGATCTCGCACGGCTCCGCGTCAGCGAGCAGGGCTAGGACTTCCTCCGACGAATAGTCGCCAGGGTCGAAGCTCATCCGTCGAGCCCCATATGTGCGGCGATCCGGTCGGCCACATCGCGGCCTACGCGGCTACCTGCGTGCAGGTTGGACATGCCCAGGTTGGTGAGCACCTCGAGCAGCTCGGACACGGAGGTCTTGAGCCGGTCAGCCAGCGTCGCCACCGTGTACTGCATGGCGGGCGGGCCGGGCCGATCCTTGCCTGCTGCGATGTCGTCGATGCCCAGCTCCGCCAGCACCGCGGCGTGGATATCGGCGCGGTCCTTCTGTGGCAGCGCGAGCATCATGTCCTTGATGGTCTTGCGCTGCGGCTCTGGGGCGTCGAGGTCGACCCACGATCCGGCTGCCATGTGCGGGTTGACCGCGTTCTCTGGGGCCTGCCACTTCTGGGTGGGTTCGTTGACGACGTCGCCGCCGAGCACGCACATCCGCCAGGACTGCATCTCCCAGTACTCGGCGGGCATCATCAACGGAGCACCCCGCATGCCCGGCATCGCCGTGAACATCCACAAAAACTTCTGGCGAGGGTTGCTCAGGTCGCAGTTCGTACGGAGCGGGACACCGGTCCCGTCCCACGCCGGCCACTGATGGAAACTCTTGCCGCCGATCTTGCCGCCGACGATGTTGCCGAGCGCCTTGTCCTGCGAGGCTTTCTTGGTCTTCTTCTCGCGTTCGCGGGCGCGCCGTTGCTGCCGTGTTTCTTCCATGCGCAGGCCCCCCAGTTTAGTTAGGTCGTATTGGGTTTCTTCCAATAGCGGCTTGCCCGGTTCTCCGCGTACCAACGATCCCACCGGATCTTGCGGCAAACTCGACACACGCGCCCGCCCTTGGCGTGCGTCGTTGTGTTCTCGGGAGTGAACTCATGACCTCGTTTGCAATGGGTCAGACGGGAATGATGATGGGTGCCGTGTTCGACCTGGTCTATGGTGTTCTCGGATACTGAACCCCACGCCAAATTTTCTAGTCGGTTGTCCGTCCTGACGCCGTTCAAATGCCTGCACTGTTTTTCGTCACCGGTCGGTTGCCCAACGAAGGCGAGTAATATCAAACGGTGCACATGGTGCGGGCGGAATTTGCCATTCATCGTCAGGGTCAGCGTCGGATAACCTGTGCTCTTCTGCACATGAATCTTCATTAGTCGGGGCTGTCTGAACTTCAGACTTCGCACGCTCCCGATGTTGCTGACTTCGTAATCCCCACCGAATCCTGGAATTGGTTTCCAGATCTCTTCCATATCCAACAGTTTAGCATTTCTAGCATTAGAACTATCTAGAATAAACCGAGCTGCTGAAGTGCGTCGGTGAACTCCTCGAGCTGCTCGAACGCCGCCGCGACAGGGTCTCGGATCTCCGCATCGGACCCGATCGTGATGGTCCACGTCGGTTGGGTTTGCCGGTCCCAGGTGAGTTGGACTTTGGAGACGCGGTCCATGTAGATGCGGCCGGTGCGATCGCCGCGGATCGTGAATCCGCAGCGGTCATCCAGCCATACGTGCCCGGCTTCGCCGATGACGAACGGGCTGGCATCACGCGCACCGAATTGGACGGTGTCGAAAGCCCTTGTCTTCCAGAAACCAGCACGCAGGACCAGCAAGGAGGAGAGGGTGTACGCCTTTCCGCCGCTGGCCTGGAACAGTTCGAAGTAGCGGGTCCAGCCTTGGGTTGCGGCGCGTAATGCACTGCGCGCCACCATGAATGCGAGCAGCGCATCTGTATAGATAGGGGCCAGCAGGGCGTCAGCACTACCCCCAAGGGCGGGAACAATGATCGCTGCCGACAGGAGGTCGAAGGCCATTTGTATTGCGGCCGAGATAAGTTCATTGACTGGCGAGATCGCCGGTGCCCCAACCCTTTACGAGTTGGGGCACCGACGACCCCCGGCATCGAGTGCCCGCCTGTGACGACTTGGATGCCCTTGCTGTGTGTTCTTCGGTATTTGTATCTGTCGAGTCCTGATATCTCACCGTCGCGCCATACAGCGAACGGCAAGATTTTCTGTGTTCGCGGTGGCGCGTTGGGGTCGTAGTACTCGGGCGGGATGGTCGCGCCGGTGATGATCGACGTGGTGCTGTCGATCATGTCGCCAACGAATTCGTCGACCGTACGAATCAGCCCATCCCAGATCGTGCCGCCATGCGAGGTACCGGAATAGGTTCCGGACCGGTCTTCGAACCGTACGATCCTGGTGCCCGGCCGCAGGTTCGCGCCCGGCCACGGTTCGGGATCGCCCTCCATGAAGATGTCGATCTGCGCGCAGACTTCGCCGTCGTCCATCATCGGCTTGGCGAGCGCGGCGAAGTTTTTGAACCTGCTGATGGCGATGCCCCACAGCACACCGGAGGCCATGGCCTCGATGAACGAGATGGGTTTGACCACCATCGAATACGTGGACTGGTCGAGGTCTCCGCGCTGCGCGCCGTCCATGGGATCGGAGGCGACCGCCCAACTAGATCCGGCCTCACGCTGGATTTGGAGGTCGAGCATCAAGGACAGAACCCACGTAATCGGACCCGGGCAGATGAACACCTGCGGCCACTGGATCCACTCAGGGAACCAAGGGTTTGACCAGCAGCTATACCACTTGAGCCGCTCCATGTCGGTCAAGAATTTGGGGGTGATGATCTGGTCGCCGGTCTTCTCGTCCAGGTCCAGATCGATCGTGTCGATCAATCCGCCGATCCTGCTGCCGCAGTACTCGACGATGATGTTGATGTTCTTGCCCTCGCCGCGGTCGAGGCGTTCCTTCTCCTCCCACAGCCACTGGCCGACAGGCGAATCGAACGGCACCGGGAGTTCGATCGAACCGGTGTCGTTGCTGGGCATGACGAGGTTCTGGCCGTACTCGTTGCGCACCAAATGCTGTAGCCGCATCTCGGCGTCGAACAGGCGGACGACGGGGTCGGCTTGGCGCATGCGTTCTTGGCGGCGTTCCTGCTCGCGGGTCGCCAACCAGATCTGCTCGCACTGGTCTTCGAGGCTCAGGCCGAAGTTGATTTCTGTTGCCGGGGCAGGCATTACTGGCCTCCGATCGGCAACGGCCACAGGCGTGGCATGACCAGCTGAACCATCGCCCCACCGGCGGGTGCATTCGTCACGGACACCGGTAGCTCGAGCGGCTGCGTCCACGGCGGGATCTCGTACTCGAAATACATGCCCGGCACTGGCATTTGGCCGAGCATGTTCGTGCCGTGCGCGTCACGGATCATCAACGCGTCCGGATCAAGATCGACAGTGGCGCCGCCCTGCACTGTGCCGATCGGTGCGATGAGGATGTCACGCCCGCTGTCATCACGACCGGTGCGCTTCGAGGAACCGATGAACCGGTGATGCTTCGGTCCTTCGATCGACCGGTCCGGCAGCGTCCAATCCCCGCGGGTCAGGATCCACTTGTGGAACATCGGGATCGGGGTTGGGTTCCAGACCGGCACAGTGCCGCTACCCGAACTACTGCCTGTCGACCATGTCGAGATCTCGGGCGTCTCGTAGTAGAACGGGTTCCCTGCACGCAGCGGAAGGACCGGGTCGGCGTGCTGACGTCGCACCGGATCGGTCGGCGGGTCGAAGTCGATGTGCTGACGTAGCTGCACATCGATATCGCGGGTCGACTTCTGTGAGATCACCTGTATACGCGGCAGGACCGCGTCGAAGTCGTAGTCGTCTTCGCGGAAGTCGAAGGCGTTGCGGAACGCCGACATCAACGATTCTTGGTCGCCACCCGGAACCCGAGACGCCACGAGATGGAATCCCAGGTCGAGGTCACGTGGGTCGTACCATCGGCCGCGGGGTTTGCCGCCACGCTGGCGGGCACCGGACGCCCACGCTGTGCGCACCGGTGGATCCCACACGCCTTTCATCGCGTTGTAGGCACACCACACGCCTTCAGCACCGGCACCGTCACCGTGCACATGCCAGGTTGATCCGTCACCGCCGTGCAGGATCACTGTCAGCCCGGCCACTAACGCCTCCCGAACTGTGCAATCGCGGTGTTCTGCTGCCCGATGGCCTTCTTCACTTCCGCCGCCGCAGCATTGGTAGCGGCTTCCCAAACCGCCGACACGAGCGCTTGAATCCCGCCACCAGATCGGCGCAACCCGACATCGCCGAGAAGCTGATCGATGTTGGCGTCGAGGAATCCCTGTCCGGCTTGCGCTGCCCTGCCAGGTACAGATGCCAGCACCTGGTCCACGGTCTGAACGTTCGAGCCACCAGAGGTAGACGCTTGCGGTGCGAACGACTCCGACGACGTCGCCGTGGTATCGCTACTCGCACCGCCGGTGCTGCCCGTGAGTGCACCGCCGACGATCCACACGGGTGTGACGCCTGCGGGGATCGCGCCGCCGCCGGCCGAAGTGCCGCCTGCGCCTGCCGCGCCGCCGGTCCCGCCGCCGCCGAGCGCACCGGATCCGCCCAGCCCACCTGCCCCGCCGCCGGTGGCCGATCCGCCGCCGAGATCGCCGCCGCGCAACAACGCGGCAGGGATGTGCATGCGGTTGGTGAACATCGGATCGTTCGCGCCGACCGGGCCGCCGATGATGACGCCATCGGTGCCGTTGGATTCGACGTTGGTGCCGTCGCCCAATGTCATCGCGGTGTGGCCGCCGCCGGGGCCACCGTTGTACCAGCCGACGCTGATATCCCCTGACCCGCCGAGCCCGGACAGTGCACCCTTGGCTGCCAGCCATCCGCCTTCGCTGGCTGTGGCCATCCGTTCGGAGAACGCTGGAAGCCCGAGTGCGTCGTTGACGACAGCAGAAACCAGGCCGGAGCAGTCGATCGATGACTTCGAGAATCCGCCCAACTCGTAGACGGCGGGATCCATCGACTGGGCGAACGCTTTACCTGGAACCAGCCCGCCGGTGGCGAACCCCGGCACCATCCCGTGCAGCAACTCCGGCGGCGGTACCCAGCCAGCGTTGATCGCGTCCAGGAACGGGATGGTCGCCGGGTTCACGGCTTGAGCTCGGGTGATGTAGGCGAGGTGTTCCTGGTCGGAGATGCGGACCAGGTTGGCGTCGTCGGTGGGGCCACCCTGCCCGCGGAACACGCCGCCGCCAGCGAGACCGGGCGGTATGTCGTGGACCTTCGACAATGTCTCGACCGGGATGGACTGGTTGAAGCTGACGTATCCCTTTAACGGCAGGACGCGGCCGGTGTTGTTGACGATGAACGCGTCGAGCTTCGCCTGCCCGTCAGCGGTGTCGGCGGTGACGTGTACCTCACCGTTCGGCAAGGTGGTGACTTTGAGCCCCATCGCCTCGAGACGGGCAGTGGCTTCGGGGGTGTTGTCCTTGAGGATGATGTCGTGCTCGGTCGGGATCGCGGTGACTTCCTGGCCCAGCGCGCGAAATACCTCTTGGGCGAGGCGAGTGCTCTCGATGTTGTCGTGGACGCTCTGGCCCAGCCCGGCAAGCGCTGGGCGCGCGGTGTTGTCGATTCCGTCAGCGATGGCTCGCGCACCGTCGGCGACACCCCGGAATTTGTCGTCCAAACCTTGGACGGACTTGCCGAGATTCTCCAGGTCGCCGTTGTGGGTGAGCTTTCCGAAGACCTCGGCGACCTTGCCGACTGGATCCAGGACCATGGCCAGCAACGGCGCGGCGCCTTCAGCGAAGTTCGCGAGGGCGCGCAGGCTGGACGACGAAAACGCGAGGAAAGCATCCGCGCCCTTGAACGCGAAATCCACCACACTACCCAGGAATCCCAGGATCTCGGGCTGATGAGTGCTCACCCAGTCGGCGACCTTCGCCAGTTCCGGCCCGAACGCCTTCGCCAACGCCGAAGAGATCGCGTCCGTGCTGATCTGGATGCTGCGCTGCGCGCTCTCGATGGAGCCCGCGGCGTTGTCACCCATCGTGTTCATCGCGGCACCGGCCGCACCCGCGACGTTGCCGAGGCTCGCCGCAGCGTCGTCGAGGTTGAACTGGTCGAGCGCACCACCGAGGTCTTCGAACTGGGTTCCGAACAATGCCAGTGCGACCTTGTTCTTCTCCAGCGGGTCTTTGATCTCGCGGATCTTGCCGAGCAGATCCCCGACCGCGCCGCGTGCTACCGATCCGCCTTGCGCGAACTTCTTCGCCAGATCGTCAGAATTGAACCCAAGCGTCTGGAATGCCTCCGTCGTGGAGTCGCTTCCATCGACGACACGAATGGAGAATTCTTTGATCGCGTCGGCGGCGACGTCGGTGTCGCGCGCGCCTGCGAGCACGGCCTGATTGATCAGGCCGACAGCTTCCGGACCGGACAGTCCGAGCTTACGGAATTGGGTGCCGTATTCCGTGATCGTGTCCAAGAAGTCCTCGGACACGTTCAGCCCGTTTTGCTCTGCGGCGGTGAACAGGTCGAAAGCCTCGGTCGCCGACCCTGCGATTCCGGTCTTGACGGCCTGACCTGCAGCTCGGGCGACGGCGGGGATTTCCTCGCCCATCAAGTCCGAAACGCTAGTCAGCTGTTGAATGATCTGCTGCGTTTCCTGCGCGGTCCCCGACCGGTCCAGCAGACCGCTGTTGATCGCCCGCCGGGCGACGTCGATGTTGCTTTCGACCGATTCGCCGAAGTTGCTGGCGAACGCTTGCCCTGCGGCGAACCCGATCTTCTGCATGGTCGCGTCGTCAACGCCGAGGCGGGCCTGGTTCAGGTCCAGTACCTTCTCGCGTTCCATGCCCTGCTGCAGCGCCTTGATGAACAGCCCGCCGGCCGACACCCCCGCAAGAGCGAACGCCGAGCCGAGGACTTCCCCGACAACACCACCCTTGATGCCTTTGAGTCCGTCGAGGATGCCACCCGCTGCTTCTTGGCCGCCGTGCTGTCCAGCGCCGCGCCCGGCTTGGCCGAACGACTGCTCCATCTCACGGCCGGCCTGGTTGGTCGCTTGCCCCATCGCGCGCCGGAGGTCGTCGCCCGCGCGGTCGAATGCCCGGCCGAGGGTCTGTTCCATGTCGCGGCCGATGCGGTCGATCGCTTGTGCCGCGTCTCGGGCGAGGTGACTGGTCTCGGCGTATAGGGAGACGTGCGCCGCAGCGAGTTCAGCCGACACTTATCACCGCCCTATCCAAAGTGTTGTTCCAGGTAGGCGTCCATCTCGTTGAGAGGGAGCGCTTCGCGGCCGACAGTGCGGGCTTCTTCGGGAATCGCTTCCTCGGCGGCGCGTTCACGCCGGAGGCGAACCACCGCGGAATTCTCGGGCAGCCATTTGATCCAGCAGCGGAGCTCGAACCACGACAGCCGGACCCCGATGTCATGAAGGTGATATCCGCGGTCGATAAGGTCGGCGGTTAACGCCTCCTCGTGTTCTCTTATGAACTCTCGGAGGCCGAGGATTCCCCCGTTGTCACCTTGGATGCTGCGTACCAGGCGTCTCGCAGTGCGGTGAGTTGATCGCGAGACAGGCCCTCGAATAATGCCTTCGGGAGCTTCGGTTCAGCCTTGAAGAACAGGATGCGGATGTACTCGGTGAACCCGACATCGCTGATCTTTCCTGTGGACATGTCCTCAAGGAATTTGGACGCATCCGACGACAGATACTCGGCTTTCGGGATCGAATACGTCTTACTCTTGAGCTCGAACTCGAACCGGTTCTCCGGCTTGCTGCCGCCGGGTTCGGGGATTTGGAAAACCATTGGGGTGCAGGCCCTTTCATTTCCTCGCAAGCCCTAGGGCCCGACGGCGCGGCGGGCCTGCGAGGTAGACCGCGCCGCCGGGGATCGTGAGGTTAGACGTAGGTGACGCCGGTGTACGACGCGGACGGGCCGGTCGCATTGGTGACGATCACCGCGTAGGTGCCAGCTGACTGGGCCGGGGCCGTAAAGACCAGGGTCTGGTCGTTGACGACGATGAACTCAGCAGCGGCATCGCCATCGACTGTGACGCCGGTGGTGCCGGTGAAGTTGGTGCCGGCGAGGGTGACCAGGTCGCCGCCAGCAGCCCCGACGGTGGCCGGGAGATCGGAGGAGATTGTCGGCACCGACGCGGCGGAGCCGTCGTCGTAGTACCGGTATGCCTTCCGGCCGCTGGAGTCCTTGTAGCACTCGAGGGTGACGTCGAATGCCTGCAGCGCGTTGCGGACGAACGGGTCTTCCTTGACGCCGGTGATCTGCCCCAGGGGGACCGCGATGCGAGTCCTTTTGTCGCCGTCTTTCATGTCGAACACCCACGGGTGAATCGCCAGCGGAGAACCGGTCTCGAGGACTGTCGTCAGACTGCCTACGGTGCTGACGTTCTCGTCACCGAACACCTCAGCGAGGACGTCGCTGTCGAACGTGGCGTACAGCTTGAACTGGAACTGCGCCGAATGCTTATCCTGCGGCGAGTAGATGAGGTCCCCAGCCCAGTCGTAGATAGGGCTGGAGCTGCGTTCACCGGACGGGCGCAGACCGTCGTCGGCGACGTAGCCCAGTTTGGTGAAGCTCGAGGTGGATCCCGAAACGCCAGTCGGGAGCGTAGTGCCCGCGGCGGTGACGAGGACACCGCCGGTGGCCAGCGGTGCGCCTACGCCGATCTTGGCAACGGAGTTTCCGGCCATGTGTATTGTGTCCCTTCAGGATTCGCAGGCCCTGATGGGGATTTCTTCTTGTTCTCCTCCGTTGCCGGGGGAAGTCAGATGACGCTGCCGCGAACCAGCAGGTCGCAGGTGAACTGGTAGCGGGGGCCAACGTCGGGGTCGTCGAGGTGCACAGGGCCGCCGACGGTGACGACCTCGGCGACGTACACGCCGCCGCTGGTTCCGCCTTCCATTGCGCGAGTGAGGGCGTACGCGAGGCGTGCCAGCCCGTAGGCAGCGGTCTCAGTGAGGTCCCAGCATTCGACCAGCAGCCGTACATAGAAGTGGATGTCGGTCTGCTCGACCATGTTGACCAGCGAGACTCGGGCCATCCGATCCGGGCGGTTCGTCGGCACCCTCGTGCCGACGCGCGCGGTCTCGCTGCGGGACACGAACGCGGCTTTGAGGTACGCCACATACATGGTTTCGGCGTCCGGGGGCGCGACGACCTCACCCACCTGCAGCCCCGAAATTGCGGATCAGGGTGTTTTCGCGGGCATTCTCGACCATCGCTTCAGGGGTGACGGTGCCGACCTCGATCTGCCAGCGACCTTCCGGCCGGGCAGCACCCTGGTGACTCACCATCCCGTAGCCTTCAGCTTCGCCGCCGCAAGCGTCCAGGACGGCTTGGCCGCGGCGTTCCAGATCAGCGACGACGCCCGCGTCGCGGCGCAGCTCTTTGAATCCGTCGAGGTTCCAGTCGATCCGAACGTTGCTGGTGGCCATGCGCTTCTATCCGTCCACTCGAACCAGGTTCACCGGTTTGCGGCCCGCGGGCCGTCCGGGGCCGCGGTCGTAGTCCTCGGGGAACCCGATCACCTCGTACTCCTGGCCGGCGACAACCATCCGGTCGTGTGGTGAAACCAGGAGCGTCGAATCGACCACCATCACCACGTCGACCTGCACCCGGTCATGACCGGCGACAACGGGTTCCGTCGAGGACGGTGACCACCAGATCGCAGGAATGTTCACGGCCGAAGCCCATGTCGGGATGTCATTACCGTGCGCATCCTGGCCGCCGGTCTCGCTATACACTTTGTGCCCGGCGGTCCAGCGCAGCCGGAACCTCGATCTCATCCGACGTGCTCCAACTTGAACGGACCAAGAATCTCCATCTCCTGCACCGACAGGCCAGGACCCGATCCGTCAGCGAAGGACGCCGACTCGGCGAACGGACCCCAGGTCTCCGACTGAGATTTGAGGGCTTCCGGGTTGTTGTACAGCCGTGACGCCAGCATCAGGCACATGCCTTTCACCACATCCGGAACCGTCGCATACCCGTGGGTGTAGGTGATCGTGACAGAGCGGGCGGTCCGCGGCCAGCATCCAGCACGGATCAACCGCCCGTACTTGGTCCAGTCGTAATCGGTGACGACAGTGAGGGTGTTGCCGTTCTCCACTACCGATGCGACCGCGGTGAGACGCAGGGTCGGCAGCCATAGCGACCGCCCGCCGGTCCCGTCCATCACCTCAGCGGCGACGGTGAGCTCAGTGATCTCCCAACCGCAGAACGACCGGATAGCGCTCGAGGCGACGTTCACGGCGAGCGTGGCAGCGTTCGTATCGATCGAAGACAACTGCAGCCAGTTCTGCAGTTCGGTGGTCGACGCGAATGCCGCCATTACGACCGCGCGACAGGCGAGTTGCTGCCCTCGCTACACACAGCGACTGCGCCGATGACGCCGCCCGTGGTTGTCGACGCCGAGGTGACAACGCAGCGCACATACTGTTGGGTCGACGGGATGTACCCGAACGAGAACACGGCGTCGTCGTGCGCCGCAGCCACGGTCGGCAGTACACCTTGAACCCGCGCGGCCGGTACCGCAGTCCAGTCGGTGCCGTTGACGGATTCCTCCAGAGTGAAGGCATGGGTTCCGTCGGTGACGGTCCCGGTCTGCACCACGAACATCACGGTGCGGAAATCGTTTCCGAAAACTCCGAGGTCGACGGTGGTGCCGTTGGTGGCTTCGTCGTCATCGAGGACGGTCGCTGGCAGGGCGACCCGAACGAGGGTCTTGACGTAGAGGGTTTCGCGCATGTCAGCTCTCCTTGGCGGCCGGTTCGACGGCCGGGTCGGGTTCGGCAGGCCCATCGGCAGGTGAGGCTTTCCTGCCGCGACTGGGGCCACGCTTAGGAGTGGGCAGGGCGCGCATCTCGTCCGGGGCTGCGGTCGCAACTTCGGTGCGGACCGCGACCGGAGGCTCCGGATCGGAACCCGCCATGGCGACGAAGTGGGCACGATGGGACTGGAGGATTGGGTCGTCGCCGTCCACCTCCATGCCGCCGGTGATCGTCTTCTCGCCCGCGGCGGTGTAGTAGATGAATCCGTTGTTGCAGCGGTACTTCATTGGATACTCCTTCGAACCAGGTCGGACATCTCGTCAGGAATCGGGTAGACCGCGAACGGTTCCGGCGGCCTGTCGAGCCATACGTCCCGGTCGATGACGAGGTGAATACGCGGGCGGTCGGTGCGGTTGATGACGGCGTGCGGCGCCCAATGCTCGACCGGGAACGCCTGCCCATCGACCGGGGTGAATGTGTCCGCACCGCACCAATCCCCAGTCGCACTGATGGGGACCTGCCACCGTTCCCGCCACGGCCCGGCGTCGCGATGCGGGGCGATGAATCCGCCGGGCTCGATCCAGGACAGCCACGCCTCGCGGACCGGGGCCAGCGCTTCGAAGACGCAGTCGAATTGTTCTGCGTGGGGCTGGGGTTGCCCGGCGCTGACCAGCACCACCCGCCGGTAGCCGTGGTGTACACGGGTTTCGGCGTAGGTACTGGCCAGCGACCAAGCATCCACGGGCACTGAAGCCAGAGCAGCGCGAAGCCGCTCGGGATCGAACTCCACTACGCAGTAGGGGGCGACTACGTAACGTTCAGCAGCCGGAAAGCTGCGTCGTTAACGGAGTCCGCGCCGACACGGAAGTGCGCATACCAGCCACTCTGTCCGGTCGGACGTCCCGATGCCCCAAACAAGTGGGGTATGTAACTAAGAGTGGTGCCCAAACGATCGGCAATGACGTAGTTGGAGAAGTCGCCGAACAGCAGGACCAGGTTGTCGGCCAGAGCGGTGATGCTGGAATCCATCGCCTCGGCGACGAAGTCCGGGCGACCCAACAGTTCGGTCTTGCGGCCCTCGGCGAGCTGACCCCACAGGGCCGAACCGCCGTTGGTGTCGAACCGGCGCATCGTGTTGTAGATGATCCGGTGCGCCAACCAGGAACCGTTCGCCGCATACCGGGCGGGGAGGGCGCCATCGGCGGCGTACACATCGGCCACGGCGAAGGTGTCGGTGGTGGCCGATGCGACGACGCTGGAGCCGCCAGTAAGGGCGGTAATGATGCCGGTCGGCTGACCGGAGCCCGAACCGGTGACGAATGCCACCGACTCCATACGGTCCTTCTCGAACGCGATCATGTTCGCGATCTCGTTCGCCAGACTCGACGCGTCAGCGCTGACCTCGAAGGACTGAGCCACGAACACATCGCCCTTGTAGACGGGGATGGCGGGCTGAGCCAGGGTCGGCGAATCGTCGGAAACCTCGACGCCTTCCCCATCCCACGAACCGGTCACGCCAGCCGAGGTGATGCCGTGCCACACATCGCCCGCAGTCTGTACAACCCGGGAGATCTGACGCACCTGGTTGAACGAACCATTCGCGGTGATGATGACCGCCGGGTCCAACTGGAACGGGACAAGGAAGCCGCCGTCGGTGTCGGTGAGCGACATGGCACGCGAGAGCGCCTGCTGCTCGCCGGAGCTCAGGGCCAGTTGCTGCCCCTTCGCTCGGATGATCTTCGTGAACGCGCTCGAGTACTCCGGGCTGGTCGTGCCGAGAACGAACTCCGACATCCGCGTGGACTTGACATCCTCACCTTCGACCAGGCGCGCCGACACTTCACGCACCTTGTCGCTGGCGTGCGGCATCCGCTCGATCGCATCCAGTGCGCGCGAACGGAGTTCACCACTGGTGCCATCGCGGCCGTACCGCATCTCGGTGGTGTCCCACGGATTGCGGTACTTGCCGCCGAGCGATGGTGCGCCGTTGCGGACCTGGTCAACCTTGTCGAACTGCGGGGCCTGCTCGATGTACTCCGACGCCGCGGGAGTGGGCGCACCGGTGGCGGTACGGATCTCGGCGAGAGCCGCGTCGTGCTCGAGGTCCAGGCGGTGCTGATGCACGGTCCGGAATTCGTCGACGAGCGGAGCGACCTTGGCGAGATCGTCGGAGGTCTTGTTCTCCTTCGTCTTCAGACGCTCCAGTTCGTCCTGGATGTCCTTCTCGCGGTTCACCGCCTGCTGATGGGTGAGTGCAGTACTCATTGCGGTTTCCTTAGGGGTGGGGTTGATGCCCGCGCATATGTGACTTCGTTGAGAGCGACCTCGAACTGGTGCTCGAAAGCAGCAGCGCGGGCGGCGTCAACGTCGTCGGTGGGTGCGGGTTCGGTTGAGTCCGTCTCGTGCTCCCCGGCCTTTTCGGTGGGTTGCGGCGGGTCGGCGTCCTCGTCCGAGTGCTCAACGGCCACCCTTGAGGTGGTGTCTTGCGGCTCTTCATCGGACCGCTCCGACGAATCGGAGTTGTCGGCTGCGTCCACCATGAACACAGCACGAGCGAGCAACTTGCGCTGCTCGGGGTCATTCAGCCGTCCCAGGTCGATCACCGTGGAACGAACGCTTGCGGAGGTCTGCTCGTAGGCGGGCCACACGACGGGGCCCACTTCGGCGACCTTCAGTTCTTTCAGGGTGCGCATCAGCGGGCCGCGGCCTTCGGCGTCCTGCCAGAGGATGTCGATGACGTCTTCTGGTTTGACGACCTTGCCGGCCTGGTCGCGCCACTCCTCCCGAACCACGGAGAAGCGGAAACTCATGCCGTCGACGGAGCCTTCGGCGATGGCGTCGCGAATGGGTTCGACCAGCCAGTTGTCCGACAGCCGCGCTTCGACGTACAGGCCGCTGGTGTCCTCATGGATGTCGGTGATCCGCCCGATTGGGATGCTCCCGATGAGCGGGTGGTGGCCGTGGTCGAACTGGAACTTCGGGGTGTTCTCCCGGATGCTCTTCTTGAACGCCCCCGGGGCGATCTGCTCGTCGAAGGTCCCCTCCCAGGAATCAATCCTGGTGGGTGCGTTGAACACTGCGCCGTAGCCTTCGAAGGTCAGCCCGTCGCCCGCAGGATCGCCGTCACGGGTCAGCGTGAACGGGACCGACCGACACAGGTCCTCACGCGCCGGAGACGTCAGTTCCGTTGCCATCTGTTACTCCCTGTGTTGGGTCGGCGCCCGGCTTCTGCAGCTGGACGGACATGAGTCCGGAATGGACAAGCAGACGAAGGTCGTTCGCGTTCACCGCGGCGACAACCGAGTCGGGGGTGTACCCGGACCGGATATAGGCCTCGATGGTCCGGGATTTGGTTTCCGCGATCGTTGCGGCGTCGGCTTCGTCTTCCCGGAGGAACGGAACATCGTTCGCGTCATACCAAAGGCGCACACTGCCGCTAGGCGGTGGGACGACCTGCTCCATCGAGCCGGCCATGTTCTGCCATAGGGGATGGGCGGTTCCGTCCGCGAGCCTGCGCCGCGCCTGCCCATAGTTCGAGTAGGTCGCGGAGGCGAGGCCTTCTGATAGACCGACGATGATCGGCGGCACACCCGCCGCTGCGGCGATGCGCGTCTCCCCACCGCCGCGCACAGATTTGAAGTCGATTTCTTTGAGGTTCGCGCCGACCGGTGTCACATCCGCGCCCGGATACAGGTGCAAGGTGCGGTACGCGTTCTCGACGCCACCGTGCTTCTCCGCCATCATCTCGGCGAACCGCTTGACCTTCTCCTCATTCGCGGCCACGTCATGCTTGACGACAAGGTTCGGGGTGGCGCCATGGTCGAAGAACTTCCGCTGATGGCGGGTCATCGCGTGGTCGGCTTGGATTTCACGCAGGATCGGCGTCAGCCACGACATCCCCGAGAACACGGCCAGCGGGTCGGGGATGGGCGCGAAGTGCGCCACCTCGTCCACCGTGAACGCGACGCCCTCACTCTGGGATGCCCGACCACCCTCCGTATACAAATAGCCCTTCTTGATCCAGCCCACCTGACCGTTGCCGCGATTGCGGCCAGCGCGGTCGGTGTTCATGTACCGCTTTTGGCCGACGATCTCCACCCAGTCCGGCCGCAGCCGCACCAGCTCGCTACCCTGGCGCACCCAATAGCTGTTACCGGCCAGGTCGGCGTCCTGGATCATCCGGCCCAGCAAATCTTGGGTCGTACCACCTGGCCACGGCCGTTCGAGGAGGCCGAGATCTGCGGTGCCGAATGTGTCGCTGGGCTTGCCGTCCCTCAGTTGCTGCCACCGGAACCGCGGCGAACTGAACACCAACTGGCGGACCAGCATGCACGCGAACACCACGCCGTTCGCTGCGTACGCGCCAGAGGCGAGGCCAACAAAGTTGTTCGACGGCCGCTCTGTGTCCGTCCCTGCCAGGGTTTGCTGCAGCCCCGTCTGGTAGCTGTATCCGCCGAACTGGAACTGGTTCAGCATCGCGGCGTAGTCGTCGATCGTCGTGACGATAGGGACGCTGCGTTCGCCGCCCTTGAAACGCTCCAGCAGTGACGCCATCAGCGCCGACCGCGCATATCAGCAGGATCGAGCAGCACCACAGCAGCCACGATCGCCAGCACGCCTCCAGTTATCAGCGCCCACGGTGCCCCGACCAGCATCCCGACGCCAGCGACAACAGCCGCCGCGCCCAGCACCGCCATTACCAGCAGGATCAGGGTCAACTGCGTCACTCCCAGAACCCCCAAACCTCGGTCTCGGTCTTCTCGACAGGTCCGTGCGCGATCAGCCCGTGCACCGCCAAGGTGGCCGCCACAAGCTGTGTGATGTCGGTGTTGGGACTGGTGCGGTCCCATGCCCACGCGTCCCGCAGGTTTCGTTTCTTCGCTGAGCACACCGCAGCCTGCAGCGGGCGGGCGCCGAGGTGGCGGAGTTCGTCCTCGACGATCGCGTCGTAGAACTGGCCGCACGCCCGCGCCATATCGGATGCTCCGGTGGTGGTCACCTCCACCCCGGCTTCAGTGATCGCAGGGATGAGGGATGCCGCGGCGGAGAACGAGTCGATCACCACCGCGCACGGGTTGAACTTCTCCTTCAACTCCGCCAGCCGGGGTGCTATCCACGCCGTACCAGGTAACGAATCGGCATCGTTACCGCTCTGAGCTGGGACGATCTCAATGTGGATCTTGAAGTCCGCCCGACGGCCAGCTACCGCGATCGCAGCGACCGATCGGTCTTGGGACAGGTACAGCCCGAACGCCACCGGATCGTTGGGCTTCGACTCACGGTCACGCAGGTCGCGCCAGGTGTCCTCGGAGATCAGCGGCAGCTCAGCTGCCGAAGGTTCTTCCCACCAGCCCATATGCTCGCGAGCGAACTCGATCGGCGGTTCGGCCCGACGAAACGCAGCGATCTTCGCGATCGTGATCCGGCGGCCGAGCGCAGAGTTCGCGACTCGCCAGTTCTCCCGGTCGTCGAGGGCGCACCCCTCAATGCCCAGCATGTGGGTACATGCGTCGCTCGCGCATCCGCCAGGCGGTGCGCAGTACTCCATGTACCCCAACGATGGATCGCCGCCTGCGCGACCGCGGTCTCTGATTCCTCTCAGAATCGCCGCGCCCGCTGTGCCGGCCGAGGATCCGTAGGCGACCTGAGAACGGGGCCGGGCCGCCAACGTCGGCAACACAGCCCCCGTATGCACCGCCTGCAGAGCGAACGCTTCGTCCAGAATCAGTTTGTCGCCGGTCAGGCCGCGCCCGCCGCGGTGGGTGCGCGCCCGGAACAGCATCCGCTGCTTGGTCGCCAGTTCGATGCTCTCGTCACCGTTGCCGCGGTAGATGCCGTTCGACGGCCCCGGCGCCAACCGTTTCCGCAGCGGTGCACAGTCCTCGATCAACGTCGTCAGGTCGAGGAAGGCTTCCTTGGTGGTCTGCATCTCGTGCGCCGACCACACCACCAACCGCTCCTCGGTGATGTACAGCCAGCCCAGCGCCGCCATCTTCAGCAGTCCGGACTTCATGTTCTGCCGGGGCGCGATAACAGCGAACTCGAACACCAACGGCAAACCGTCGGCGTCCAGTGCGAAAAGAACGTCGAGCGCCATCTCCTGCTCAGGGTCTGGCTCGAACCCTGCCAGGGCTGACAGATCAGCCACTTCAGGGCCATAGGTCTGCACGTACTCCGGGTGCGTGAAGTACGCCGGGTCGAGCAGCCGTTTAGCCAGACTTGCGGTCACGACGCAGCCTGAGTTCGTCGACCGGATCAGCCTGCGAGGTCACGCCCTGCGTCGCCGTCCCCATCACGGTCCGCAGTTCCTTCGACAGCGCCGCCATTGCCGCACCAGACGCGTCGCCCATGCGCTCTGCCAGAGCAACGGCTTGGCGCCCGAGCACGGTGTCCAGCCGCCCCGCCTCGGTTAACTCCTGGCGCACCGCCTCTACCAGCGGATCTGTAACGGGTTCATCGCCGCCCGGCAGGTGAGTGACGGTAGGTTCACGGCGAGGTTGCTGGGCGTTGGCGGTTCGGCATTCGGGCGAGCAGTATTTCGTGGTCCTCGGCTTGCCTGGTTCGATCGGGCCGGCGCAGTAATCGCAGACGCGCATGGCTACCTCCGCTCCGGACCTGCTGGTAAGCTGGATCAGCCGCCATCGCGGACCGTAGAAATTCCTGTCAACCCCTGTGACCTGCGACTTTGTTCGACCGTAAATATTTCGGTCAATCTGAGGTCAAAATGGGGCCGGAAATTTTACGGACTTGCCGATTTGGCCGCTTTCTGCCGATATTCCTGCCTACAGGGCTTGCGCTATGCGCGCCCGATGTGCTAGGCATCCGCTCATTCCTGAGGGAGAGAAGGAGGGACTGGGCGAAAGAGTCGCGAAGTGCATGGTCACAGCCTCGCGGATACCCCTCCCCCCTATCTGAATTACCCGTGGGGGGTACCGCGAAAACAGCTGAAGTCAGACTTCGACCCTTTTCGCCGTAAATCTTACGGTCACCCCGGAATATTTCCGGTGGCCCGACCGTAGATTTTCCGGAGGATTTACGGTCGGGTCGGCATCGGCCTACCAGTCACGCGAACGCGGTGGTGGACCGGAAGATTTACGGGTCTCCGCCGAAGATCTTCCACCTGCCGATCGGTTGCAACTCACATGCTCGGGACCGCGATACTTCGTCCGGTCATGGTCGTCGTGTCCGAGGTCCCATGGTTGGCCGGGAAGGATGCGTGCCTCGTCAGGTGTTCGGCCTTGAGCGAGGCAGCGCCAGCAGGTTGCCTTGCCGGCCATGACCACAGGTATGAGCGCTTCACGCTGCTTGCGGTGCGCTTGGCCGTAACCTCTCTCGGCTGTGGTCTTCGCTCGTTTCGGTGTGCGTGGCTCTGACCTGTGGGTTTGCGGTTGATCGCCGGACTGTTGCTCATACCAGCGTTTGATCGCGCCCTGCATCCACCACGGTCGCTCCGCCTTGGCTCGCTCCATCACGACATCCACGCCTGGGTCGATGGTGATCACCTCAGCACCAGCCATCTTGTAGCGGTGCAGTAACTGAGCTGAGGGGGTGGAGTGAATGAGGTAGACGTCGCACTCATGGGCCAGAGTCAGGGCCTTGTCGATGGCTGCCTGCCTGGCCGCTTTGGTGACAGCCTTGACGGTCTTCGGGTGTTCGTGGCTGTCAGGGTCCTGATCGCCTGTCAGGGCGGAAGCTAGCCGGTCGTAATCGATGATGAGGTCACCGCTCTTGGCCTGCTGTCTGCACCACGTGCTCTTGCCGGCTGCCGGCGGGCCGATCACCACATACAGCATGGGATCACCTCGCCGGAAGATCTACGGTGCGACGCCAGCGATCGCGGTAGCTGATGCCAGGCAGGGCAGGACCTCGGCCCGCATCGCGTCGTACTTGGGGTGGAGACGGATCGCTGGCGTGCTGTCGATGGCCGCTGCTGCGATGCCTCGGCCTTTGCCGTCGCGGGCGTTGTGGTTGCGCAGAGTAACCGTCAGGTGAGCTGGGTATCCGGGCCGCCACGCCTGCGCGTCGTCCATATCGATGGCGAGGAGGATGACCGGCTTGCCCTCGGTAGTGCTCACTGGCTGACCTCATATCCCGGCTGGTTCGCCTCGACGTAGCAGCGCTCATGCCACACGCCCCGCTGGTCGGTGATGGTGTTGTCACCGATGGGTTGGCTGCAGTGGACGCAAGCCGAGAGCTGGAGGTCAGCGAGAACTGTTTGCCGCATCAGCTGGCCAGGATCCCCGCGCTGGTCGCCGCGGTGACCCACGATTGCCACTCATCGACCATGACATCCGCGAACGCCAGATCGCTCATGCTTGCCGGGTTGATGACCCGCTTGGCGTCGAGGTTGTCGATCAGGCCAGGGACGTCCAGGTCGTCCATCGAGTCCCAGAACGGTGCGTTGACGAGGGTCAGCACCTTGACGAACACGGCGTACCGCTTCAGCTCCTTGAGCAGCTGTACCACTTCCGCGCGGTCGTGGGGGTCGTCGTCGGTCACGATCACCACGTACAGCGGCGCGACTGCGGTCTTCGCCATGTCGAGCACCTGCCGCAGCGCAGGAGCCAGCAGTGTGCCGCCCATCTGGCTCGGCCGGAAGATCTCGCGGTTGACGACGTTGGCGTAGTTGTCCAACGCGACCTCGACGGTGGGCCACAGTCGGGAGTCGAACGGGATGACGGGGATTTTGCCGTCGCCGTCGATCTGTAGCGCAAACGCGAGGGCGCGATCCACGAGGGTCTGCACCATGCCGTTCTGGTAGCCGGAGCACATCGAACCGGAGTGGTCGAGGATCATCACGGCCTCGGCGCGAATGCCGTCCAGACCGGCCTTCGAGAGGCTGATTCCGGCCTTGTCGAACTTCTTGGTGAGGTCGACTCCACCACGCTGCTCGACGGTCGCCCTATTGACGGCCGGGCCTGATCCCTTAACGAGGGTGATGGGCCGGGCAGCACAGTCACGGGCGAGATCTGCGGTACTGCGCATCCGGTCGCGGCTGAAGATCCCCATAGTCGTCAGCTCGCCGAGCCTGTGATGGCGCCCCACAGGAGGCGGGGCAGCATGAAGTCGTTGTAGCTGATGATGGTCCACAGCAGGGGAAGCAGGGCAGTCATCGCAGGCTCCTAATCGGTCATAACGGGCGAAACAAACCGGCGCGGTAACTCCTCCGCTCGTGGACACACCAGCAGATTTGTCGCACACTTCCGATAGAATTGAGGCAACTACGGAAGGGGTAAAGCGTTGCGGCAGAGCCGCTTCCCTTTCCGCCGAGCCAGGGCCTTCTGCTGTGGGGCACCGGACCAACCGATGCCGCAACGGCCATGAGCTGACCGGCTCAAATGTGGTCATCGACCGCAAGGGCGGGCGCGAATGTCGCACCTGTCGCAACGCTCGCTATCGAGCAAAGTACCGCGCTGCCAACCCCGGTGCGGCTCGATACAACTCCGACGCCTGCAAGAACGGCCATCCTCGCACTCCGGAGACCCGTCTCAAGGATGGCACCTGCCGCATCTGCAAGCGAGCAGCGAACGCTCGGTCGCGGGCTAAGCTGCGGGCTCAGCGGGCGGCTGCGGGCTACGACTGAATGCGACCAGCAACGATGCGAGCCTCAGCGCCAGCCGAAGCGGTGTGCGAGGTTCTGCACACGCTGTCGTCTGCGCTCACAGCGGGATCCTCAATACCGGCTCCTGGTACACGGGGGGCAGGATGCCGACCGGGTGATGCAGCAGGATGCGGATGATCAAGGTCCAGTCGATCACTTCGGTGTCCATCCTCTCCCGGCACCGTGGCCGGTCTTCGTCACCGGCCCATAGCCGATCGCTGCACGCAAGCGGTTCAGGGTTGCTGCCTCGGCGTCAGAGAAGCAGTCGGGCATCGACAGAGCCACATGCTCGATGTCCTTGCGGGACACCATCACCATGTCGTTGTCATGCAGGAGTTTTGCTGCCACGATGGCCGCCAAACGCTCGGTGTCGATCGCCAGAGAGGCTGTAGCCATCAGGGCTTCTCCGCAGCCTCGACGCCCGCGTTGATGGCGGCGAGCATGAAAGCTTGCGCGTTCGGAGAGAGCCTCGCAGCGGATGTCCGGAAGCTGCAGCCCGTCAAGCTGGTCGGGATGATGTCGCCCCGCTCTCCCGTGCCGCGCTCGATGAGGCCACCAGTGGCGAAATCAGGCATCAGGACTCCGCAGCCCACTCGTCGTAGGCCCGTTGGATGTCCTCAGCCAGTGGGGCGAGGATCAGATCGATAGCGGCGTACAGGTCCATCAGGACTCCTCGGTGACGGTGGCGCCTTCGCTGTCATTGATTCGAATCAGCAGCGGCTTGGGAAGGATGCGCACCGCGCCGGTGGGCGCGTGGTAGCCGCCGTCGCAGTAGACGATCGGAAGGCTCGGTTCGAGGCTGCCGTCCAGCGTCGGAATCGCCTCAAGCTCTTCGGGCGACAGGATGACGCCGCCGTCAACGTATTCGGGCATCAGGACTCCGATCCGATCGGTTGCGACCCATCCGCCATGACCGCGGCTGCGGACCACATGAGAGCGAGATCGTCAGCCATCTCGGCGGCGAGTTCGCGCATCCACTCGAGAGGCGGTACGCCGAGCATCTCCGAGAAGCCGCTGAGGGTGGACGTCATGGCGTCGGCGATCCGTTCCACCTCGGCAACTCGAAGATCGGCCATCGGAAGACTCCTTATCCGTCCATCCCCAAAATTTGGCTGAATTTGGTTTTGGTTAGGAGTTGGGGCCGCAGCGCGCTGGTTCCCCGGCTGTGGAGGTAGGGCCCCGTGAGGCGTTTGCGGACCTCGGCGCGCTGCGGGGATTGTGGGGGCGGTTGGTTCGCCTGCGTGCTGGACGGGATCGGCATCGCCCGTAGGGCTCGTTACTCGTCTCGCGGCCATAAGGCTCGTGCCCGATTCTTCGCGCCTGTTCCCCCGCCAGGAGAGCACCTGGTCTTACTGTCCAGCCCGCAGGCCAACCGACCGAGCCGAAATGGGCACACGAGTGGTTACCACCGGACGCTACGCGTCGCGTGCGATCTTGTCACGTTGGCGCGCTTGACGTGCCCTCGCGCAGTAGTCGATCACGTCCCGCCACCGGAAGAGTGGTGCGCGATTCTGCCCCAGATTCTCGATATGGCCACGCTCACCCCACTTCCTGACCGTACCCGGCATCACCGACAGCAACTGGCCGATCTGCTCAGGAGACAACAGCTCATCCAGGTCCACCACTTCGGACTCGATCGGACGCACCCAAGCCTGTCCCAGCTCGACGGCGCGGTCATCCAACTTGCGGCAATGATCGGGGTCGACGGTCATCAGCGCCCAGCGGTAGGACTGCGTGATCCGGCGCGCTCGCTCGAGTTGAGTGTCTTCGGGCCACGGCCATGGATCCTTCACGCCACCAGCGCTTTCTGCTTCTCGAAGTCGAGGACATTGCTGAGCAGCGCGAAATGCTGCTTGTCCCAAACGATCCGGCAGCCTTTGCAGGTGACGCGCTCCTGGTCTTTCGATACCGCGAGCGCTTTCCGGGCACAGTGCGGACAGGGGTCACGCAGATACGTCGTAGTCTCGACGATCCCTAAGATGATCTGCGCGCGCCTATGCAGGTCCGCGAGGCCCAGGATGCCGTCCACTCCATCGAGGATGGTCGTAGTGAAGCCGTCGCCGCCATCGGGATGAGGTGCCCATATCGTGAACTGGCGCGGCGGCATGTCGACGATGGTGCCGAGGTTTGAGCAGATCTTCGTCAGGCACTCGCCGACGTAGTAGGGGTCTTCTCCCGGCAACCGCCTAGCCCAACGAGCAGCTTCCTCGCTGATCTCAGTCATCAAGGTATCGATGCCGAGCGGGATGGGGATCGGAAGTTCGCTGCTCCCTGACACCTTCGGGTCCGGTGCGATGGAACGCTCTTCAGCGAACTCTGCGGAAAGCAGTCCATAGTCCGTGTCGAGTTCCCGGATCGCGTCGAACGCGCACTCTTCGCATGGCCGGCACAACGAGTTCGGTCGCTCCACTCCCATGCCGTGGAACTCGCCCTCGGTGTCACGTAGGCGCGCTTTGCAGCGGCGGCCCTGGCGGCATTGGTGTTCGGGATTCTCGCGTGCGCTCATCGGACCTCCACAGCCAGTTAGCCAACTGACTGCGAGTTTATAGGCTCGAGATGAATGTCTCGAGCCGCCGCGCGCTGGTGGGGACAATGCCCTGTAGCCGGGTATTGTCTAGCGATTTGACTTGATTTCGTCTACCGATTAGACTTACACTCATGATCACCGAACAACCCGTCCGAGTCGTCCTCAGGACCCTCACCACCGCTGGATGGTCCTTCAAAAGGAACGGCAAGGGAAGCCACGAGGTGTGGGAGTGCCCCACCGGCAAGCATCCCGTGACCGTCTCCACCGGGCACGGAGCCGTCAGTGCCGGAGTGGTACGCACAGTCAACAAGGCGATCGCGGGTTGTTCCTGTGAACAGGAGGAGTAACCGTGAAGTACGAAGCACACGTCACCGGACGTGACGGCCGCTGGTGGGCCGTCACCATTCCCGCTCTGGGTGAGGATGCGCTGACACAGGCACGCAAACTCTCCGAAGTCGAAGACGAAGCCCGCGACTACATCGCGGTCACCCTCGACGTCGCGCCGTCCACCGTCGAAATCGAGGTGATCATCGACGATTTCGGGCGGGCACACAACCTTCAGGAACGATCCAACTGGATTCGGGCCGCACGCAAACTCATCGAGCAGCTCGAAGATGACGTGCAACGCGAAACCCAAGCGTTGACTACTGAACTCACAGCCGAGAATGTGCCTATGCGAGAGATCGCACAGTTGGTAGGCACCACATTTCAGAGGGTCGGACAGCTCGCCTCTGTCCACGGCGCTCCGATGTCACTGTGGGCGGTCGCCGGTGTGGATGCGGATCTGTTCGAACGAGCCCGGGAGATCTTCACCGAACTGCATCGAGCTGCTGTGCAACCCGACGTGACCGCGGGGCTAGCGGACAGGCAGGTGCGAGTGAGCAGGGTCCGCCGGCGCGCATCTACTGCCTGATCCGGACACCACTGAGGCCACCGCGAATGGGTGGCCTCAGTCGTGTGAGCAACGCGGCGCGAAGGTGCTGACCTGCACCGATTCTCCGAATCCCCAGGTCGCAGCTAAACCGCCTCGCCGACGGCGCGCACTATCAGAACACCTTCCAGCAGCAAGTTGCCCATCCGCTGCTCCTCCGCGTCGTCCGTCACGTGCCTTTGACGTTCATTAACTGCCGCAACTCATGCAGCACAGTCACAAGAGGTTCGGCCGCGACCATGATTTCGTCGATCGGCTTGTAGGCGTCCGGGATCTCGTCCACCCACTCCTCACCAGCCCGATACTCGATGCCCTCCATGCGGGCGGCGAGGTCGTCGGCGGTGAAGCGTTTCTTCGCTTCGGTGCGGGACATGCGCCGCCCGGCCCCGTGCGGCGCCGAATGCAGGGCAGGCACGCAACCCTTCCCCTCCACCACATACGAGTGGGTGCCCATGCTGCCGGGGATCATGGACCGAACACCAGCGTGCGCGTCGACGGCCCCCTTGCGGGTTAGCCACACACCACGGCCGAAATGATTCTCCATACGCGTGTAATTGTGGTGGCTTGTGATCCTGTCGACCTCACCGTGGTCGTCGACGCCGAGCCAGTCCGCGAACACCGCGGCGAACCGGTTGAGCATGTCGTCCCGGTTCAGTGCCGCGAACTTTTGCGCCCAGTTCAAATCCTTGATGTAGCGGGTGAACTCGTGGGTGCCTTCGACGATGTAGGCCAGTTCCGGGTTGGGGAGGTCGATCCACCAACGCTTGCACAACTGTTGGGCGATTTTGATGTGGCGTTGCGCGATCTTGTTCCCGACACCACGCGATCCAGAGTGCAGGAACAGCCACACATGATCGCGTTCGTCGAGGCATAGTTCGATGAAATGGTTCCCGCCGCCGAGCGACCCGAGTTGCTCACGCCATTTCGGCGAATGCGACAGATCAACCCCATCCCGATCAGCCCGCCCCTCCAGCTCGGCGACGTGAGCGCGAGTGTGGTCTCGCTCGATGGCGTCGTTGTAGTTGCCTGGGCTGAGCGGGATCGCCTGCTCGATCGCTGCCCGCAACACCGCCAGATCATGGCCTTGAATGTCGGCGGCGGTGAAGCGGGTCTCGATGCTCGACATGCCGCAGCCGATGTCGACTCCGACCGCGGCCGGGATCACAGCGCCTTTCGTTGGGATCACGGTGCCGACCGCAGCGCCTTTTCCGGAATGCGCGTCGGGCATCAACGCCACATGCGGGAAGATGAACGGCATCCGCGCGGTCTCGTTAGCCTGTGCGATCGTGGTCTCATCGATCTCAGTGGCCCATGACAGCAACTTCGGGCCGAGCTTGGTGACGGTCAACAGGGGGATCCCTTCCGAAGGTGAGGTGTTCCAAGCCGGGCCGCCACATCGCAGCAGCCCGGCCTGGTGTCAGAACGGCCAGTCAGCGTCGCGCCCTTGCTCGATGAGCGGGATCATGCTGAACGCCTGATCGGTCAGCCCGCCTGAGGTGTGCCAGTTCGGGCCGGTCGCATGGCCGTACTGGTAGCCGCACAGGTTCCAGGTGAACACCGGAACATGCGCCGGGACAAGCGCTCCGAACGGGCCCAGCTTGTCCAGGCCGTACTGCCGACGCAGGTACGGATCGGCCATCTGCCGGTTGACTGCGGTCTGCTCGTCGGTGACGATGACCACCCGATCATGGTTGGCGTAGTGGCGTTGCAATGCTCCGAACGTGTCGGTGCCGTCGTCGACATGGAACTTTTCCATCGTCTTCAGCACTGCGTCACCCTTGCGGAACTGCACCGGGTAACTGCGGAAGCCATAGCCGTACAGGTCGGCGTGGTCGCAGCGCAATGCCAGCGCGGACCCGAACAGTGCCGCCTTCTCCGCGAACACGATGTCGCTCTTGCTGGCATCCCCCGCGTAGTACGGGCCGGGGAACATCGACGGTGACTGATCAACCAGCACCAGAGTGCGGCCGGTCAGAGCGGGCACGTTCGACAGCGAATGCCGCAATCCTGTCTCCAGGGCATGACCCCACCGCAGCGAACCGACGTTCTTGTGGGCGGCGTAGAACCGGAACGGGAACTGCCGCGACTTCGCTACCTGCTCAGGGTCGGCCAGCCGGGCCGCTACCGTCGCGGCCACGACATCCGACACCTCAGCCTGATCCAGGTTGCGCAGGTTCCGCAGCAGCGCCATGTAGCCCATCGACGGGATGATCGACTCCCACAGCTCCCGAGTCCACGGGCCGTTCACCAGCGACGGCACGGCCTCCCATGTCATGCCCGCAGTGCGGAGATGCTCGGCAAGCGATCCGTTCTGCGCCCATCCCTTGATCTGCTCAGGCGTGGACTTCACGAACTCGGCATTCGCGCGCAGCAGCCCCAGTTCATCTGGGATGTCGACGTCGGACACCTTCGACAGCGAGAGCAGGTAGCGCAGGACTGGCGTCAGGTTCGGGTGCGTGGCGTGCACGACCGTGCCGAACCGCACCGCCTTGCCCGCGACGTTGTACTTGATGATGTTCCGCTCGGTGTACAGCCGCGAAACGGAATCGGCGACACCACGTTTTACCGGCATCGGCAACTTGCTGCCGAAATGAGTCCGCCAGTAGGCGAGGAACTCTCCGGGCTCGTCGGCGCGCTGCAGCACCGAGCCAATCAGCTTCCGCGAACCGAGCTGCTTGGATTCCAGGAGCGCCTTCGTGCCCTCCGCGGCGAGAACCAGCGACGCCGACCGCATATTCGCGGTGCCGCGCAGCCAGCCAGCGAACCGAATCAGCCAATCGGGATCAGCGGCAGCGACAGCACGCACCAAGCCGGTGAAGCGGTCATCGCGATCAGTGGCGTTCTCATAGAACGTGCTCTCCCCGACCATGTTCGACACCGAGAGCAAGAAAAGCTCAGACTTCTCGTCTCGCGCGAATCCTGGCGCACCTTGGAAGGTAGCACCTGACGGCTGAGTTTCGGTGGCGATGGGTCCACGCCCGACCGGAAATGCGGTGCGCGTATTGAACTTCGACATATCGTTCCCCTCTCGGCAACGGGGAACTGCAAACCGAGAACGTGATGCCCGAGGAATGAGGCGACGAAGGTGACGCAGGTGCTCTACCAAGCTGAGCTACATCACGCACTGGGCGCGATGACGGGATTTGAACCCGCGACCACCCCGCTTACAAGGCGAAGTAACCACCGTCTCGGCAACGGACATCACGTTCTGAAGTTTGTAGCTCCCGAGAAATGAAGGCGGCTCAACGTACGGATCTCATCCCAAATGTGAAGTAACGCCGAGCCTTCGGCAACGGAAGCAAAGCCCACTCTATCGGCTCATCCTTCAGCCGACCAAAACATTTGCTGCCGTGTCGATTGCTGATCTTGATCCACGCGCGCCAAGTTTCTTGACATGCCCGCAGGACATGTGAGATTACGGCGCGATCCTTTACGCGTCCCCGAGAAACAAGCTAAGGCCACCCCCCGCTAGAAAGGGGTGGCCTTAGGATCCGCCGCAGCATGTGCGACTTCCGATGGTTTCAGCCCGGAGAGATTGCGACATCGACTCAGCTGTGCACCACACGTGGCGTCTACGACGATACGCGGTGGCGGGTTGGAACTCGAGCCGCCACGCGCCCTACTCGAGCGGGCTGGTCATGAAGGTCCACTCCCCGGATGGTGTCACCGTGAAGTCGTTCACCACCGTTTGATGCAGCACCCCATCCGAGCCTTGCCACCCCACTCGGTCACCGCGCTCGATGCGGATCGTCTCCGGGTTGGAGTTGTCTCCGCCTGGGGTGTAGATCTCGCCGACGAACGCGTCCGGCCGCTCAGGTGCCAGCGGATCATTCGAACTGAAGCCATCGCGCGGGGTCCACGTCAGGTCAGCGTCGGCGAGGATCCCGTGCATCAGATCGTGGAGCGGACGTAGTCGGAACTCGCGGGCGAGCGTCCATACCTCTCCGAACCACTGCCCGGACTCCGGAGGTGTGACGTCGTCCATCGGGACAGGTCGCGGTGTCGGTTCGGGAACGATCATGTACAGCGTGTCCCGATCCGGTGTCCCCAGCAGTGCGTAGTCGGATTCGTTGATCAGAACAGGTGCGCCCAGATGTTGGGCTACTGGCATGGATGGCGGCTCGAACTCGCCCTCGAACAACGACCCCGGGCACAGGACTTCGGAGTTGTCGTCGACGTACCGATAGTCGGGGTCGATGTCGCCACGGGCCCGCATCTGCCGCATGCGGCGTGTGATCGCCAGCCCATGCCAGTGCTCACCGCACCAAGGATGAGGGCACACCGGGAACGTGGGGTCATTGAAGTCGTAGCCTGTGGCGGGCTCTCCGTCGCGCATCTGATCGACCACGAGAGCGTCGATGTCGTCGCCCGGCACGGTCTCCGCATGTATCCACCGACTGGCGTCCATTGGGTCTTCGGGGATCTGCCATTCCGCCAAGTGCTGCCGAAGCATCGCCTCCATCCTTGCCCGGAACGCTCTCGATGCCAGCGCCATGTCGTCAATCCTCCTACGTTTCGGTCGGGGTGGAACTCGAGCCGCCGATCGGGTCCATGGTCCAGCACACGCTGTTCTGGGTTACCAGATGACATCGTTGGTCCCCAGTCCGATCACGACACCGTTCCCTACAGGCAGGCTGGCGTGGACGATCAACTGCCCTGGCCGAGACTCGACCGTCAGTGGCCCGGCTCCCATCTCCATCACAGCCGCCGCCGACTCGAGTTGGCACGGGTCAGCCTCGGGGAAGGTGGTGGTCAGCCATTCCGACACTGGAGTCGAGTTGGTCGACGGGTCGTAAGTCGCTGTGCTCACGAAATGCGCTCCTTGCCGCCGTACTGGACGAGGAAGCCGGCCTCGGAGAGGTAGCCGTGGTCGATGGCGTTGTCCGCCAGGAGCAGAGCGTAGGCGCGGCGGGCCGGGTAGGTGATCCACTGCTCGCGCGGGAACTGCGGCCAGTCATCAGGCAGCGGTGGGACATCCGCCTCCTCGACGGCACGGCGCCAGAACTCCGCAGGATCCTGTAGCGGGTCCGGGGGTAGCTCCCACTGCGGGAGAGCTGCATACAGCTTCGCGGTGACGCGCTGCTCCAACTCGGTTAAGGCTTCGCTCACGGTGTCGATCCTCCGTCGGTCGGGGTAGAACTCGCGCCGCCACGCAGCGACAGAAACGCCTCCGCTGCAGCCGTCCACAGCAGCAAGGTAAGCGGCACTGCGACCAGCAGCGACCACGCCCCCGCCTCGATGAACACTTTAACGACTGCGGCCGGTACCGCGATGAATGTCATCACGGGAAACCCGACAACGACCAGAACCAAGACAATGGCTCTCACCGCACGCAACCATGCCTCCCATGCCTTCTCAATCATCATGCGTCCGACCTTCCCTTGTTGCCTGCCTCGGTGATCCACTGGTCGAGCACAGAACCGATGTGATCGGGCCACTCGTACGCGTCGTCCTCCAACCACTTCCCGCATTTGCAGTCCGCGTCGAAGTCTTCGCGTGCGTAGACGGCATCGTGGGCGGTGATCTCTTCCGCGACCGCGTTTCGGTCGGCGGTGAGGATGTAGCCCGCACTGGCCAGTTCGTCCGCGATCTCGGCGGCGGTGAGGTATTGGTGCTCGGCCATGAGGGTTTCGGCCTTGGACCAGTGCTCCGATGCACTCATTGGCTCGACCCCTTCCGCACGTGCTCTACGCGGGCCATCACGGCGATGATCACCGCAACCAGTAGATCAATCCCGACCGTGACCCACACGCCCACGACCCATGCTGGATTCCCCGCGACCGCCAAGCCGATAATGATCGGGATCATCGTCAGGGTCGTGGCGCCGAACACGAACAGTGCACCCCAGCGGCCGTCGGAGGTGGAGGCGCCCATCGCCATCACGGCTATGAGCAGCAGGACCAGTGGACTCACGGCGATCACTGCACCGATGGTTGTGACGCTCATGGCTCCTCCTCGGCGGGCTCGGTGTACAGGTCGTTCGCGCCCTTCGCCGTGGAACTTCCCCTCGGCGGAATGTAACCGAGTGCTGCCAGCTTTGCCGCAACATGCGGCGCCACCGGGTCCGCCCATCCCAGCGCGTCATCAAACTCATCCATCCACTCTGAGATCCAGGGGTCGTCGGACATTTCGCTCACCCCTTCTCCTCGGCGGGCTCGGCGGCGATCTGAGCTGCAATGTGCTGCGCCCATTCCTCCGGCTCCTCGAACCGGAACTCGCACGTGCACTCCTGCCACTCCCGGCCTTCCTCATCCATCATGTCGCGCGGGAAATGAAGGACCAGCAGCGCATACAGTCCACCTACGTCAGCCACGTCAGCCCTCCTCGGTGTAGATACCGGCCAACATCTCCAGGGCGGCATACACTCCAGCCTCAAACCCGGCGTCTCGATCCGACAGGGCTGAATCGCGTTCCGCCTCGCCGTGTAGACGGAGCGCCTTCCGTATCGCCTCTACCGTGCGCAGGGAGCGGTCAGGGCCGTTGCGGACGACGTGTTCGGCTGCCTGTACCTCATGTATGTGGCCGATGTGCGGGTGGATGGTGAAGCCGCGCGTTCCTGCGGTCGGGCTGAAGCTCCAGCCGCTGTCTTCCTGCAAGTCGTCGGCCGCTCGCGCGATCTGTTCGTCCTCTGCAAGCCCAGCTGTCAGGCGGGCTAGCGCATCATCGGCAGTCACTCGGACTCCTCGGTGTAGGCGTCGGCCAGGGCAGCAAGGAGCCGCTCACCCTTGTAGGCCGCGTACGGCTCTCCCGGCTTGATCAGGTCTTGAGCGATGCCTACCGCCTCCCGCAGTGCCGCTACCCGATCCAGCGTCGCCTTCGGGTTCTGGCGAGCAGCGTGAGCGGCGACCTCGCGTCGGCCTGCGTCGAAACTGACCGAGGCGTACGAGTCCACCGTTGTGCCATGGGCTACCCATTCGCCGCGATCCACCATGACAGTTCGCGCCTCCGATTCGCCGGTCCGAATCATCATGATCGGCGAATCACGGAGCGCTGCTTGCGCTATCGCTTCGTCTCGGTCCAGGCCAGCGGTCAGGCGGGCGAGGGGGTCAGATGCGGTCATGACCGTCACCTCCTGCCGCTGATCGGCAACGACGCCAGCGTGTACGCATTCGAGGCGTCTCGATCCCCCTGCGCCACAAGGTCTACCCAGCGTGTGGTCTTCTGCCTCTCGATCGCTGCCCGTGCAATTTCCATGGTCTCGTCCAGCAGGCGGGAGATCTGGTCGTCAACGCTCACGGCTTCACCACCAGGAACTCGTACCGGATCTCGCCCGCAACCGCCCTGCCGCGCCTATCCACCCCAGCGGACCACCACAACTCGTATGGCTCCCCCACGTACGGGGCGGGAGCCCGGAACTTGCGGCGCTCCAACTCGTCCGTCTTCAACGTCGCCTGCGGTTCGATCGGCTTGAAGAAGTCCGCCGCCTTGAGCACTGGCATCCGCGGAATGGTCAGCCGGTCGCGCGAGCCGTAGCCGAGAGTGCCGTCCAGCCACGACAGGACCCGCGCCCTATCCTGCGCGTAGTACGGATGGCAGGTGGACGGCAGCGGGATACCGTCCGGGCCGGTCTTGGGAACGGCGGCGAGTTCGGCTTCCATCTCGGCGGTACGTTGCCGGTCGCTCTCGCGCAGCCAGTGCTGTTGGAGGCGGCGAAGCTCCGCGATACGGTCGTCCGGGTCGATCATGCCTGCGTTCCTTCCTCGGCGGCACGGCGAGCGGATCGCTCTGCCTCCAGCTCGTCGTACAACCCCGACCACCGATCCAGCGAGTCGATATCGGGGACGGCCACGAACTGTGCGTTACCCCAACCCTGTTCCTCACCAGGGCGCAGCAACGGTTCGATCACCCACCGGTCAGCTAACTTGGGGTCGCCGTCGATGCGGATCAAACGACCGACCGCGTCCGGGTCGAACGTCTTACGCCACCCGCTGATCTCGACGACCAGATCGCCAGGACGGGGATGTGACATCCGCTTGTACGCCAACTCCCCGCTGCGGGGCGGGTTGCCATGGCAGGCCATCGAATGCAAGGCGTGACCGAGGTTGTAGACGTACTCGGCCAACCGGGTGCGCTCATCCGTCATCTGGACACCCTCCCGAGGTAGGCGGACCCGAGCAGCATGGCAGCGAGTACCAAGGCGCAGACGATGACCTCACTGGCGGGACGCCCAGTGGCTACCGCAAGAACGACGATCGCGGCCATACCAAGCATGATGAAAGTGCGGACAGCGCTCACGACTGCGGTCCTTCCTCTTGGATGCGGGGATCGGCGGGGCCAACCATCAGGACATAGCGGTTGTCCGAGCGGCCGTCGCGATGGAACGTTGCGGGCTCGTCCGTCGACAGGTCGGCGATCCGATACCGGGCGCCGTTGACCAACGTCACGAACTCGGCGGTCGCACGGTCGATTGTGGACCAGGTCTGGTCAAGGGTTCGATACCCACGCGTGGTGCAGAGAAGCTCGAACACCTTCCCGCCCGGCACAACCCATGCGGGGAGTGAGACTTGATCTTCGGTCCACTTGCTCATGCTTCCTCCCCGTATCCGGTACTGCGGGCACGGACCGATCTCATGCCGTGCCTCACCGCAGAACGGGCACGGCCCCGACCAGTCACCGCGATCGTCTCGACCGCAATATCCCGTCTCACGGCCATCAGCGTGAACGATTACTTCGCGGGCGGGGCGACCGCAGGTGCAGCGCTCACCCGGGAGGGCTGAGCGGGTAGTGGAGTCGGCGGTCATTCGGTGGCCTCTTTCGCCTTGACTGCCTCTTTCACCTTGTCGAGATCAGGCAGTTGCTGCGACCAGCCGCCATCAGGTCGCTCACTGACCGGGTATTCCCGCTTGGCCCACTCGTAGGCGTACAGGGCCCTGTCGATTCGGGCGGCGGGCGATTCGGTGATCCAGCCCTTCGGGTGTGGGTCGCTCATCATGAACGCCTCCAACGCAGCATGAAAGCCCGCGTTATCGACGCGGATGTCCTGTTCGGGCTCGGTCATTTCTTCTCCAGGATGCGGTCGATGGTGGTCCGGGCGATACCGGTGAGGTGATGGATGCGCATGACGGAGATCCCCGCTTTGTGCGCCTCGCGGACTAGGTCGTCACGTTGATCATGCATGGCCCGCCAGCCTTTCAGCATGGCTTCCGCTCGTTCCACGTTCATGCATCACATGCTACATGCCAATCCATCGTATAGCCAGTGGCAACACTCCCTCTTGACTGTAGCGTTCGATGCACGCATACTTGAGCTATCACCAGCACAGGCAAGGAGATTCAGATGACCACCACCCTCACCCCCGCCGAAGCCATCCACTTCCTCACCGGCCACAACCTCACCACTGAGCAAGCCGCCGAAGCCATCACCCACATGACCGACTACGGCACCCCGCTCACCTCCGCCAACCTCCGCGATTGGGCCTACACCAGCCACTGAGCCGCTTACGTGGCCCGCACCGAAAAGGTGCGGACCGCGTCGGCCAGTCCGCCAGTCCGACCAACCAAGGAGATATAGATGACCGCCACCGCCACCCAGTGCAACACCTCCGGAGAGCACTGCGGCAGCCGCATCGCACTCATCAACCACGTCATCGACGCCCACTGGGACGAGACCTACACCGACTAGCCCTCGCGCCCATCCTGTGGGCGCGGTACTGACCAGAACCCAAACCCCGACAGGAGAATCCGATGAGCGCGCTCACCCGCGAAGCCATCCACGCCATCAACGAGCACTACCGCCTCGGCGACGCAGCTGACGAAGCACACTTCTACGGCCGCGACGAAGAAGACGCAGAACTCGAGGCGCAGTCCAAGGCGTTCCGGGCGAAGTTCACCGACGACGACCTGTACGCCTACCTCAATGCGGGGATTCGACCACCGCACGTCGTCGGCCAGGCCGACCATGACGCCATGGTCCGCGAGACCTTCCCCAACCTCGGCCAGTAGTCCGACGCACGACAGACCTGATTCCAGGGCTAGCCGCAACGACGCGTGCAAGTGGGCGACAACGAGGTCGCCCGCGACCGCCCCGAAGGCTTGGGCCGTAACCATCTGGTTGCGGCCTCTCGCCTGCTATACCGGGCAGTCCCGGCCCGTGCAACGATCGATGCATGACACGTCAGCAGTGGCGAGATCTCGCCCACCGGTTGCTCGCCTTCCTGCGTGGATTGCAGCGGCGGCCGGGCGACAGCCGCATGGACGTCTTCGGGCCGCGCCTCTAGCCGGGCGTCTCCCCTCTCTGCCGGTACAGCGCGACACCTGAAAGTGTGTTGCCGATGTGAGCGAACAGTCCGTGGTCGATGTGGTGCTGGACTTGCTCCGGCGAGATCTGGAAGACGGTGGCCGCTTCCAGCTGCGTGAACAGCAGGCCGCTCCGGTCAGACATTGGTCGACTCCTCCTCTGCGAGTGGTTTCCAATCGACCGTTGCGACCTCAGCAACCCAGCACTGTGCTCGGCCGTGGTCCATGGCGTGACGGTTCAAATCCTCAACGCTCGCGCGGGCGCTGCGGGCGCTGGGCTTCGCCGCCTCAACCGACCCGCCGTCGCGGTCGACTCCGCGGACGCGATAAATGTGCTCAGTGCTCACCGCTTCCACCTCTCGGTCAGAGCCTGGACGGCGGAGGTCAACAGGCTGGGACGCCGCGCAGCCCTGCGAATCCGTCGCAAGCGCTCGATCTCCTTCTCGAGCAGCCACTTCTTCTCTTCGAAACGGCGCCAAATCTCATCGAGAGGCATTCATTCCACCTCCTTGGTCTGCCATACGAGTTCGATCCACATCGCGCCCGGCTTGCCCTTCTCGGCAAGGTGGATGACGGGGATAGTTTCGTGGATGAATTCAGGGGTGTCATCAGGTGCGAAACCGGCATCAACCAAGCCATCGATACAAGCTTTGCAGTCGAGAGATAGGTTCCCAGGATCGCGGCGGCCGTTGCGCGCCGGCCGATAATGCAACGTCACCTCGAACGGGTGCGTGGGTGTGAGCTTCGCGGCCTTCGCTATCCACCCAGCCTGCTGGCGTACGTCGGCGGTGATACGTCCTCGAGCAGCCCAGTGCAGGCGCAGGTTCGGGGACAGCTTCGGTGCCCGCCATGGCAGTTCGAGGACAGCGCAGGCGCGGCCTTCTGGACTCATCACTGCCTCCCATCGTCGCGCAGGACCGCGATCAACCGATCCCACAGTGACCGCCGGCGGGGCGGCGGTGGGGTTGGGGTTGGCCGCGAGTCCATGAGTGCGGCGTGGTTGTAGTACGGCTGGAGGATCGAGGGCCGGTCCGTGCCTGCCGCTTGGGCCCGGCGGCGTTTCGCAGCCTGATACGCGCGGGCCCGCTCGCTACGTGGCTCGGTCGACACATCCACCACAGCCACCGAGATGCCCGCCTCCCGCAACGCACCGACCTTCGCTGGGTTGCTGGTGAGCAGCCGCGCGGATCGCAAGCCCAGGCTGGCCAGTGCCTCCGCGGCGAGCTTGAAGCAGCGGGTGTCGGCGTCGAGTCCGAGTCGCTCATAGGCTGCATAGGTGTCGAGCCCAAGGCGTTCGGAGGTCTGGAGGCCGCGGGCTTTGTTGGTCAACCCGGCGCCACGGCCTTCCTGCTCGAGGTAGACCAGAATGCCCGCGCCCGCCTCCTGGATCGCGTCCAACGCCTGCTCTAGTTCGGGGCCGCAGTCGCAGTCATCGGAGGCCAGGACATCCCCGTAGAGGCAACGGGAGTGGATCCGGACCAGGCACCCATCGGTGGCTTCACCGAAGATCAGTGCGTGCCCGCCATCGACGTCATCGGATATCTGGATGACGTGCACCTGTAGTTCGCGGCCTTTGCGGGTCAAGCGGTGCGCGACGGCGTCCATCAGTTCTCGCTATCGGCGGCATAGGTACGGGTGCCGTAATGGGTCTCGGACGGCACCAACTGTTCGACAGCCCAGTTGACGAGGTCGCAGATCAGCTCAAGGTCCTCGATATGGTCCCCATCGAAATGCCCGAGTTCGTCTTGGCCTCCGTTGTCCCAGAGGATGACCATCTGCGGATGGTCTTCGTCGCGGTCATCGGCGTACATCCGGCCGCCGTCGTTGCGTTCGCACCATTCGAGCGCCTTGCGTGCAAGCTCGGCTGTGTTCTTGTCGGTGCCCTCAGGCATCCTGACTCCTTTCGAGTTCAGCTTCTGCTGCGGCGAGACGTCCCCGATGTGGCCCTTCCGGGCGTGCCTGCACAGTGGAACGGTTGACACACGGGCGTCCCGGTAGAGCCCCGCAGTACGGGCAACAGACCTGTTTCGCGTTCTGGCGGGCGGCGAAGGCTTGCGCCTGCCGGCAGGGGCGATGGGCGGCCAGGCTGTGAATGGTCGCGGTCACGGCTGTGATGCCTCCTTGATGGCCTTGAGGAGTCGTTTCGCGTCGGCGGTGTAGCTGCCTCCATGGAATGGCAGCTGCCGGAACGTTTTGGCTGCTGCCTCGAGTTGCCGTTCAGTCAGGGTGATCCCGGCATCAGCGAACACCTGACGGCAGGCGTCTGGTGTCCAGTCCTCAGCGACAGTGTCGGTCTTGGCGTAGGCGATGAGCGCGTCACGCAAGGCTTGGATCTGCTCGGCGGTCACGGCTGCACCTCGAGCAGGTCGAGATCGAAGATCTCCTCAGCCCAGCTGACACGTACCGGATACCGGCCCGGTGGCCGATCGTGCAGCAGGTCGCTCGCTGTGTCGTACAGCCATGGATGCGTTTTCGCTCCGCAATCCCCGGCCGGGATAGTCCAGCCGTATTCGCTCATCCAGAGGTGGAATGCGCCGTGGAACTCCCATTCCTCGGCGCCGCACCAGGGGTCGCCTTCCTCGCAGTCGTCCGGTCCATCATCGGCGTCGCGGCCATCAACCTTGTGGTCCTTGTGACATTCGATGCGGCTGTCACAATCCGGGCGGCCGGGGCATTCGATCGTGTACGCGAAACCAATTCCTGCGGCGGTCTTCACGAGAATGTGCTCGTCGGTCACGACATGCCCTCCCAACTCCGGTCGTAGTCCTCGGCCATGTACCACAGTGGGCACCCAGGAACTGGGGGATGGATTCGAATCCCATCGGTCTTGGTGATCACGATGCCGTTTGGGGTGTGGTTCCAGTAGGCGCCGAACGCTCGCGGCCCCGTGTCCGGGTCGACCCGGTCGGCGAGGTGGCGGAGTTTCTTCGCGATCATCGACCTCGCGGCCTCCAGCCTGTCGGCGAGGCATGTCCTGGCAGGCAGGTTCGGGACGGTCACGGCTGCTCCCGGATCTCGGCGAGCACGGCACCGACGTCGAGCTGCTCAGCTTGAGCGAGCCTGTCCAGCACCCCACTCACTGACTCTTCGTCCAGTTCGTGCGGCACACCGATGCGGACATCCCCTTTCGCCCAAAGCGTTCCGACTGGCCCCGTCTTGCCCGGCAACCATTGGTGGGCTGTGAGGTAGCGTTGGATGCCGTCCAGGGTCGGAAGCTCGAGTGTGGGACGCTGCGATGCCACCGCGGCGCGGGCGGCGATCAGTTCGGCAGCCATAGACTCGATGTAGCGGTCATGCTCGGGCTGCCAGTAGCGCGGGAAATCGAAGGCGTCCTCAGCCCAAGCGGTGAGCTGTTCGTCGGTTGGTCGATTGTCGGTCACGGCTGAACCTCCCGCCGCTGCCCTGTAGCGAGGTCGCATCCCTGCCGGGCATCCGACATCACCAACGCAACCGGCACCCCGTCACGGACAAGGGAAGCAGCCAGCTTTGTCAGCTTCCAGCGGGCGGACTGCTGAGGGGTGAGATCGGTATCGGCCTCGGGGATCACGGCTGCACCTCCCGGACCTCGGCGACGACATAGGCGCGCTCATCGGAGGAGACAGCGCGATACTTCGCGGCCTCCGCTTCGGTCGCATGCACCTGGACAGCAGAGCCGACAGTGCGGTAGCGCCAACCGCCATCGAGCAGCCGGGACTTGCACAGCACGACGTAGCCGTCCGGGGATCCGAGCGCGATCAGTTCGCGCGCCATAGCCCGGATTTCGTCCTCGCTCGCACGGTGCGGATCGGCCACGAAGGTCTCGAGATGCTCGCGGGTCAAGTCGCTCACGGCTTCACCTCCCGAATCAGGGCCTTAATCCGCCGCGTCAAAGCATCACGGTCGAGCGTCACCAGTTCGTCCCAATGCTCGACCAGCGCAGCCCATTCCGGACTCTCCGCAGCCACCAGGTCGAGGTGTTCACGTGCGTTAGGGACAGCGCGCAGGAGGTTCTCGCAGCGCCAGAAATCGCCCGCATCGCCGGGAAGGTGGAGGCTGGCCTGCACACGTTTGCCGGGTAGATCGGTGACGCCGGTGATGACGGCCACGATCATGTTCGAGCTGAGTCCGCGGTCGCCGTGGTTCAACCAGCCGTCGAAATCAGCCAGCGCCATCGGGTATCCCGGCATCTGTGGGGGGCGCTGAGCAGCCTCCAACGCGGCAACGAAGTCGCGTTGGTTGCGTCGCAGCCATTCGTAGGCGGCTTGATGATCGGAAGGCTGCACCGACAACAGCTTCTCGACTTCGGCTATCAGGTCACGGTCAGCCATCACTTGCCCCTCTTCTTACTCACACGAAGTTCAAACCGGTCACCATTCGGCATCCGATAGATCAGGCCCTGACTCCAATGGAGGAGGATGTGGAACCCGTTGTCGGCCAGCGTCTGTCGAATGTCATCCATGGCGTCCGCTGCGGTGAATGGGTCGGCGCTCACGACTGCTCTCCATCCTCGGCCAGCGGATCGGTCACGTACGGACAGTCAGGCGCGTGGTGGCTCCACTCGTACGCCGTAAATTTCGCGCCGCAATGCGGACAACGGATCTCGTAGTTCATCGCTGCTCTCCGTTCTCGGGCAGCGGGATAGGGTGGCGTTGCCGCTCTCGGGGGCAGACATGAACCTCGTAGAACCACACGATCGGCTCACTGCAAACCGGGCAAGGTGTGGGTATAGGAGGCAGCCACGGGTTACGCATGGCGCTCCTCGGGCAGCGGGATAACCGACCATGGATCGCACCGCACAAGCTGCATCGGCGTGCTCGCCCAGTCTGGAACCAGCACACTCGGCCGGGGGATGACCTTCCCGACGAGATCTCGGATCGCTCGGTCGCGCTCGGCAGGCAACCATTCTTCGCAAGGCCGTGGAGGCGAAGGCTCGACGAGTCGCAGGCACGTATCCTTGCCGTTGATCTTCGCGTAGCCGACGTCGGCGGCTTGGCTGCATTCGATGATGTACCCACCGGACATACGGTCTCTGCGCCACGCATTGATGCGCAGGTACTCCGCGCCCCACACGGCAAACAGGGTGGTTAAGAGATCTACTCGGTTGATCGCTTCGCCTGCTTCGGTGTCGCTCGTCGCGATGCAGCCCGCGAGGTAGACGCGGCTACCTGTCGTGTAGGTCTGAATGTCGAGACGGGCATCGGTCAGGGTGCACAGCGGCAGCAGCTTGCCTGGCGCTTCCCCTTCGCGGACCATGGAAACTGTGGCGTACTCGGTGCCATCTGTATAGCGAGGGACAACCAGGAACTCGGCGAGGATCTCGCGGGCGCATTGACCGGCGTCCTCGTCGGTGCATCCCCAATCCATCAGCAGGCGTGCCAACGCCTCTCGAGGGTCACTCATTCGGTCCTCGCCTTCTCGGTCGACACAATCACGTGTCCAGTCGCCTCCACTGCCGCTCGCACCAACGCACCCAAGACATCCGGCGACAATTCAGCAGGCCGCATATCGAGTAGTCCCGTCCGGGCGAGCGCGGCACCGAAGGCGCGGTCACGCTCCAACTCGGCGTTGACTTCACTGCGGAGTTCCGACAGGACCGGAGGAACCAGCGGGTGACGATTTCGCTCGCTCACTAGTCGGATCGTCAGATCGATTGCGGCCAGCTTCTCTGTCGGTAGACCGTCGATCCGGCTCACTTGCTGTCCCCCGCCTTCTCGGTCGGGGACCACACGACGGCGATCTCGTCGCCGTCCGCCACGTCGACCACCTGCTCGGTGCTGAATGAACGATGGCGGCCGACCGTGTCCCACCAACCCGACCCGATGCCCTGGTACACGTGGTTCCGAACCTGGACGACAGTGCGGTACGGAAGCGCGTCGAGGGCTGCGATAGCTGGGGTGTAATCGCCTTCGTTCTCGGGTGTCTCGATCACCTGGGCGGGTGGACGCCAACCACCGTCGACTGCAACCTCGGCGGCATTCTCTGGGTAGAGCACCCCTCTGGCGCGCAGTAGGACGGCCAAGGCGCTGGCCAGGGTGTCGCGGTCACTCGCCATTAGCGGGCCTTTCGGTGTTGAGTCGCTGACGCAGGAGCGCGACCTCGGCACGCAGAGCGTGGATGGTTCGCGATGCCCGCCCGTACTCCCGGTTCCGGTCCCGTAGCTTGCGTCGCAATGCCCGCATCTCGGCGTCGGCGACTGGCATGTCCTTGATGCTCAAACAGACGTGTTCGCCGTCGACTACGGCGAAGACGAATTCGCCCGGGTACCAGTGCTTGATCTCGCCCTGCTTCATTTGCCGGGACTTTCGGCGATGTCGCGGGTCTGCCAGTCGCGGCGGGACTTCCACAACGCTCGGATCAGGCGTTGGTGGGCGGCGGTATCCTTCTCGATTACCTCGTAGGCGCGCTCGAGGTAGTTGAGGGTTTCAGCGTGCTGACGTTTCTTCGCGTCCAGTTCGGTGCGTAGCTCCGCGGCGCGTTCCCTTGCGCTGGTGTACATCTCCCGGGCGGTCTGCAACTGGGCCTCCAACTTGGCGATGCACGCCACCGGATCCAGCTGCGGTGCATACTCGGCCCCGGCGGGTGAGTTCGCGTGTGGCGCAGGACCCCCGAAACTGCCGTCCAGCTTCAACGCTGCCGACCCAGCGGTTGGTGTCGCGACAACGGGTGAGGGCGAGGGGGTTTCGACACCCTGAGCGAACACGTGGCAATGGCAGCGGCACGGACGCTCACAGAACTTGCACTCCTGGCGGCACCGGTCGTGGTTCTCATGCCAGCACGCTGTCGACAGGTAGTCGTGCGGGCGTTCTCCGAGCCGAGGAGTTCTGACGATCTGGGTCATGCGCCCTGCTCCCCACCTAGACGCATCCTCGGATGCACGGGCTCGTCATCCTCCGAGCCGTCGGCCTTCCTGCGCAACGCCTGTATGTCGTGAATGAACCGCAGCGCCGACACCGCCACCTGCTGAGCCTCGGCCAGCGCCCTATCGACGTCCCCGGCTTTCACCTCATCCCACAGCTCATCCACCTCCTCACGAAGAAGCGCCCAGCCCTCATGCATCGAGTTGCGGGGCGGGAATCGCCGTGACACCTCTCCGAGTTCGGTAACAACCCCGACGAGGATCGCGTCGTACTCGCGGGGCAGGCCATGGTGTTGCGGGATCGCCGAGGATGCACGGATCTTCGCGCCGAACGCTTCACGGCCAGGGAAGCCACGCATTTCGTCGGCGCCCATACCTGGTGTGCTCACTCGCCTGCCTCCACTGCGTCGTAGCTGCCCTGGAAGATGTCATCGCGACATGGGTAGAACATGTTGGGCGTGCACGGTTCACGATCATGTTCTGGTATCATTTGAGGGTGCCTCCGTGGGATAAAGTTGTAGCGCAGCAACGGATTTGCGTCGTGTGCGACGTCAAGTTCGAGACGAAGCGAGTCGCGAAGTACTGTTCGCCGTTGTGCAGGAATCGAGCGCGGCCGAAGAGGTCGTATGAGCCAGAGAAGCGTCGCCGGGACTACGCGAACCGCGCATCGAACCCTCAGCGCAGGGCGCATTACAACGCGGTGGCGAACAAGCGCATCCGCGTGGTCAAGGACTGGATCTCGATGTACAAGACCACACAAGGCTGCGTGGACTGCGGCTATAACAAACATCCGGCCGCACTGGACATCGACCACATGGAAGGGAAGACGGCCAACATCTCGTCGCTCAAGTCGGTCGCGGCCGTGCAAGCCGAGATCGAGCGGCACCGTTGCGTTGTGCGCTGTGCCAACTGCCACCGCATCAAGTCCTGGGAGACGCGAACCTGGGAGCGTCAGCACGACGCCACAGCCTCATAGGTAGCCCGGAATATTTCGTCTTTACAGGGATAAAATTCGCCCTTGATGCCACGGATCACCCAGTCGCGAGGATTGGCGAGCATCGTGCCCTCCAGCGTGTCAACGGCGAGGCGATGCGATCCAGCGGTGCCGTCGCAGCCGTTTTCCGGCTCGCAGTGGTACCGGATGGTTCCGTCGAGCGACAGTGCCCAGTCGATGATCGCTGTCGCGCCCTCGGTGGTGCCGTCCCACTGCATCGCCTGGATCTCGACGGGTTTCTTGCGGTAGGTGTCAGCGGTGATGGTCATTTGCGGTTCTCCTCGTTGTCGATTGCTGCTTGTGCTCGAGCGCTCGGTGTGCGCTCGGAGTAGTCGTTGACGTCGGCGCTGGTCTTCGCCAGATGCGGTTTGCACGCCAGGCACGGAATGGGGCGGCCCTCGTCGTCGTAGCCGATCCACCCCTTCGGGCAGCCGTTCCCGCAGCGGGGGTCACGGCAGCGGGTCGGCGGGTCGCTGTCCCCGTACCTGTCAGGGCTCACGGCATCCCCGCATGCTGTTCGAACGCGGCGTGCAGACGCCGCAAGCGCGCAACGTTCGCGGCGTCCCAGCTGAAGCGCTGCGCCACCACATCCATCGCGCCGTCTTCGTCCTCACCTGGGTCGGGATCCCAGCCCAGGACAATCCCGTAGATCCAAGCCAAGTCCCGGGCTTCAGACCAGTCGGCGGAGCTGAAAGCGATTGCTGAGCGCAGCGACTCGAACGGGTCCTCAGTTGGTTCGCTCATCCCTGGGCCGCCCGTCTCGCCTCAGCGATTTCGCCGGCAGTGAACCGCGGTCCGGCCGGTGGCACGATCTCCACCGTCAACCCAGCAGCGCGGGCGGTGTCGATGCAATGCCAGGTGCCGCGAGACTGGTTGCGGTCACCGGGAAGCGGGAACGCCAGCACGAGATCCGCTCCGGCCGCGACCGTCTCGGCGTTGCGGATCGGGCCCGCCGCTTTCCCATGCTTCGCCCAGTCGGCGGGGTGGCATTCCTCGACGATGACTTCGTCTCCGCTCGGGAGCGCACACCAGGTGTGCGCGAAATGGTCAGCGCCCGTCGGGCAATCCCCGTGCACGACGGTCAGGGTTCCGCCGTCCGGGAGGTTCTCGGCGAGGACGAACGCCAGCCGCTCCCACACGGCGTCCTCGGACGGGAACGACCGGGAGCCAGTTACCAGAACTCGGAAGGTGTCAGGCACGGGTTACCTCAACTCTCGGGGTGGCGGACGCGGGCTCGTCGCCAGGCAGGTAGACGGTTTCCATCGGCCGGTATGGAGTGCAGTAGTCACCGCACGGTTCGGTGCCGTTCTCCGAATCGGGGAAGTGCAGCCAGTCGAGATCAGCGAGCCCGAATGTCCCGGTGCCGCGGTGGTCGAGTACGACGATCACCGCGACATCGGAGTTGACGAACACTGCGTGGATGCCGGGTGGGCGATGCTGGACAGCGAAATCGTCAGGGCAGATCGCGGAGTCGACACCGTGAGCGACAGCGAATTCGCATGCCTCGACGAGGGCCGTCTCGAGCGGAGTGGGGTCAGGCATCGATCGAATCCATCCACTCGATCGCCTCGATGAGCCGCGCCGCTGCGCCGAGCAGGTTCTCGCGGAGGAACACATCCACGCCGCGCTCGGCATCGTCCGTCTTGTGGGCAAGCTTGAACGCCTCGGCGACAAGCTCGCGCGGTGCCGCCGGGATTTGGAAGTGCGCTTGGGTGGCCGCCAGTTCGGCGAGAATCTTCTCCCGCGCGGACGATTCCGGATCGGCCCAGTGGACAGTCGGTACTGGCGCCCGCGAGATGGAGGGCTCCACAAATCGGACGTGGGCGAAGTGTCTGCCCGCATGGCTGTTGGGGAGTTCGCACCAGACTGCGCAGCCCGTCTTGTCGGACGGATCCACGGTCGTCGCCTGGCAGCGTGATGCGGAGGTCACCGCTCCTGGGGCTGTGGCGTCCGCTGCCGGACTTTCAGGTGTCTCCGCGCTATCCGGTGACGGCCAAACGATCTCAGCGCCCACAGAGGCGATAGCGGCGAGGAGGTGCCCGGCTATCTCGTCGTATCCCTCGCTGTCCTGGTCGACCCACTTCCACTCGGTGGCGAGTGCCCGACCGAGCGCCTGACGCCGCTTGCGGTCAGTGAGGATCGGTTCACGGAGGCGCTCGAGCAGGACCACCAGACCGGAGGTGCACAGTCCTGCGTCGCTGGCGATCTCGGTGACCCGATCCAGGGCGACGAGATCCTGCGTGGGGGTGGGGATCTCAGACACTTCGGGTTCCTTCCAGGGCGGCACGGACTTCCGCAGCGAATGCCCGGGTGATGATGCTTGGGGTGCCGGTGCCGGTGCCGAGTTCGGTTGCGGATTCCCACCGTTCGGCGAGAGCGACCACACGCTCCCGCTCGGCCTCCAGCTCGGCGAGACGCTGGCGCAGCTCGAGCAACTCGGCGGCCATGGCGCGCTCACCCTTGTTGGTGCACACGTTTTCGTTGTCCCGAAGTTCGCGGAGACGTTCGTCGCGGAGACGTGCGGTCTGGTCAGGCATGGCTGGCCACCCACTTGCGGACGACCACGGTCTCCTCGACCGAATGGACTGGCGTCACCTTGGGGTCACCGCTACTGGCCGGACCGAAATCGGGATGGTCCTCATTGAGCCCTTCCTCGAAACGCCACCGATAATGTTGTCCGGACGGCCCGCGCGTGATGATCGCAACGCTGCGGGTCCAGCTCCGGTTCTCGCCGTTTACGCGTTCGACGAAGTCGAAGCCGTCCACGTCCTCCTCGTAGGTGAGGTCGTGCCATTCGCTGTCAGCGAGAAGCGCTTTCAGTTGATCGAGTTCGGTCTGGTCAGGCATGGCTTTCCTTGCGGTGGTCGGAATTTCGGGGGTGTGGCGGTATACCTGTCCGATACCGGTCGGGTGTCCGTTACTGGACTGGCGTGCGGAAACGGGCTATGTGCGCGCAAGTCGGGCGCGTCCCCCAACCCGCCGCCGACATGAATCGAATCTGGGTTTATCCACAGGGCTCGCACGGGCGCTGGTGAGTTGCGTTGAAAAGCCGGGGACGTAGTAGTGGGTTGGTGTTGGTTGGTATGTATGGGTTGGTGGGGTGACACCCATGGCCCCCAGACATTGCTGAGATGGCCCCCAGACATTGCTGAGATGTCACCTAGACTTGTCGGCGTTTCACATGTCCGAGTGCCACCCATGGCCCCCAGACCCGCTCGGCCACAACAACTCTGAGTGACACCGGTGACCCCCAGACATGCCAGCCTGTGGATAACTCCAGGGGCCACTGATGTCCCCCAGACTGCTACCGTTCGTCCGGATCCAGAATCGGCAACTCCAACACATCCGACGGCACCGTCAACCGATACGTGTCTGCGTGCTTCGCATGCCGATTCCCTTGCTTCGTCCGCTCCAGGAACCCGTACTCCCGCAAGTCCGACAGCGACCGCTTCACCGTCCGCTCCGACACGCACATGACCCGCGCAAGCCGCCCCACGCCCGGACGCACCTCCGTGCCGTCCTGGTTGCCGTACGTGGCCGCCATCAGCCCCAGATACTTCAGCGGTGCAGGCATCAACGTCCGCCGCAACCAACGCTCCCATTCGTAGCGGTCTACGGGCTTGCGCACGAAGGCGTCCCTGACCATCACGTCCACCTTCCGCGACCCCCGCACCAATCCCCTTGCGCTGCATCAAGACGCCCCCTGAATCGGAAGGTGCTTCCCGGCGCCGCTCGTCGCGCGCCATGATCGCCTTCAGGTCGGTACTCACGACACCTCCCCGAACAGCGGCTCATGCAGGGCCTCGACCGCGGTACGGTTCTCCGCCGCGCTCGGTCGTCTCGCCGCTACCCGCGCCATCTCGGCGGCGTGTTTGGTGTGGGACTCCTCCGCCTGCTCCCAAAAACGGCGTGTGAACTTCTCCCCGCACACGCACCGCGCGACATGGGCGGCGCCGGTAGGGATGAGGGAGGCCAGGGCGTGGTCCGTCAGGTTCCCCATCAGCCGACCGCCTCATTCACTACCTGGGCGAGACGAACGGCGTGGCCCCTGCCGATGTAGTCGCCGGTATGCCTGCCGTCGAGCAGATAGCCGCGCGCGTAGGCGACAGCACCGCCCCACGACCTGACGTTCTCAATCGACCACCAGCGTTGCCAACGGTTCTGCGACGCCCGTTCGAGCAGCTTCTCCATCCACTGCCGCGCATCCCCCGGTGAGCGCAGCGAGTAGTACTCCGACACATCAGCCAGAGTCCGCAGAGGATTCCCGACGGGCAGGGCACAGATCGGGTCGCCCTCGTTTGCGGCCCACCAAGTAGGCACACCGTCGACCGGTCGTTGCCCGGCGATGCCGTACCCGGAAGCGACAGGCCAGTCCGGCATACCTGCGCCGGCGGGACGAGCGGGATCGGCGATCAACGCGCACGCCGCCACCTCGAGGTCCGGGTGTTCACCGCGGCCGATCTCAGCGGCCAGCGATCCTGCAATGCCTGCACCCTGGCTGTAACCGCCGAGGATCGCCCGGTAAGGGGTGGCGCGGATGGCGTCGATCAGGATCTGACGGCCGACCGCCTTGCTTTCGGCGAACGACATTTCAAGCGACCCGTAGCTAGCCGGGTACCGCAGAGACTCGAACTGGAACCGGTATGGGTCCAGGGCGGCACCGAACGTAGAGCTGATGAGGTCGGGGCCTGTAGAGAATCCGGTACCCGGCAGCCACAGAACGGAATAGGTGGTCACGATGCGGCTCCTTCGATCGGGGCGGATAGGCGCCTGCTATCCCATCCGGCATTCAGTCCAGTTCGGGTGGGCGTACGCCCGCTCAGCAGAGTCGTCGGCTCGATCGTGAGGTGCCAGTCGTTGGCCAGATGTATGCCCCGATGCCCGGCCTCCCGGAAACAGCGGAGTTCGGGATTCTTCGGATGCCGCGCGGGGCAACCGATCTCGTATGTCCACTCGAGTTCCGGTCGACACGCGGGGCAAATGGTCCTTTGAGTGGCGTCGGCCATGACGGCTCCGCCCGCCTCCAACGGCATGGTTTCCGGGCTAGCCATCACGACACCTCGAACAGTGACGGTGCCGCCAACTCCGCCTCGAGACGGGTGAGGCTGTCCACTGCGGTACGCCAATATGATGGCTTCAATTCGATCCCGATCGCCCTGCGCCCCAAGCGGACCGACATGTACAGCTCGGATCCGATCCCGCCGAACGGTGTGAGAACCAACTCGCCCGGATTGCTCCACAGCCGCACGCAGCGCTCGATGAAACCCAACTGCAGTGGCGCTATATGCCGCTCGTCCGCTTGCTCACGCGCGACTCGGACATTGAGCGTGTCCGTCTCCTTGATCCCGAACCACACTGGACAGAGGTTCCCGTCCTCGCCGATCCATCCACCCTCCTGATGGTCGGTCCAGATCGGGCTTGCCCAGTCGATCCAGTCGTCGTTGGTGACTTCACCACGAGTCGCCTCGTGTGGGATCTTCACCGCGTTGTCGCCGGGCTTCTTGAACACCAGCAGGTAGTCAGCCAATGCTGGCCGGATACGAGCGGAGTCCCGGTTCTTGCTGGCGAACGCCAACTGCTGCGACTTCGTCCGGATCGACTGTGCTTGCGGGTCCTTCCAGATGGTTACCTCGCCGAAGAAGATCCACCCGACCGACTGGAACAACCGAATGACATCGCCACGAAAATCGGTGAGCCCGATATACCCGTCAACGGCCTTCTTTGTGGCCACCTGTTGCACATGGATGCAGGCGATCCGACCAGGTTTGGTCACCCGCAACTGGTGCTCGACGATGAACCGGTAATGCTCCAGGAACTCGCCTCGCGAGGAACTATTGCCGAGGTCCCGGACTGATGGGCTGTAGGTGTAGAGGCTGTCGAACGGCGGGCTACACACCGACAGGTCGACACTGTCATCCGCTATTTCGGCGAGCCGCTCGCACGAATCACCGAGTTTGAGTTCCCAGTTTCTTCCGGCTGCGTCGTCTGTGATGTACGAGTTCATACTGCTACCTCAAATTGTGTGCGAGCGCGGCGCATCTCGGCGACCAGGGCGGCGGTAATGTCACCGGCTTGGCGTTCTTTGCGGGAAATGTTCGCGGCGATTTGGGATTCGAGTTCGGACAGGATCACGTGCGCCTCAACCACTCTGGTTTGCCCGTATCGGTAGCAGCGGCGGATCGCCTGGTAGTACTGCTCGTACGAGTCGCCGAGCCCGACGAACGCCATCTTGTGGCAGTGCTGCCAGTTCAAGCCGAGAGACGCGATGCTCGGCTTAGTGATGATCCGGCGGATTTTGCCGTCCGCGAAGTCCAGCAGATGCTGCGACTTCTCTTCTGGCGACAGCCCACCGTGCACGTTGACCGCGTCGGGGATCATGGCCGCAAGAAGGTCAGCTTCAGCGTTGAGTCCACACCACAACAGCCACGGCTCATCCGGCTCGTGGGCGACAAGCCGTGCGGCTTCAGCGACCCTCGCGTTCAAGGTCTTCCTGCGAACCTCTGCGCGACCGCTCACGCCACCTATCTCGGTGGCAAACAACTGATCATCGGGCACCACATCGACCGCCAGCAGGTGCGGAACAATCTTCAACCCCGGCAGGTCGTATCCGGTGTCATCGCCGCCGACATCCGATGGGCGAGTCAGGGCAACCGCCCACTGTGCCATCCAGCGCATCATCGGCGCCTTCGCGTGGCCCTTGAGCCTCCACCCGTCAGCGTCGTGGATGAAGTACGCAGCCAGCATGTGCGCGCGGGACATGCGGCCCAGGAACTCAGCCTGGTTCGTTAGCTCTTCCGGGTCATTTGGCGCTGGTGTCGCTGAGCATGCCAACCGATGCGGGACCGCACGGAAGTGCTCGATCAGCATGGAGCGGGTCTTGCCGTCGGACTGCTTCAGGATCGAACTCTCATCCAACGCAACAGCATCCAGCTTGTCGGCGTCGAAGTGGGGAACCATCTCGTAGTTGGTGACCCACACGCCGGGTCCTTCGATCTCCGCGCCGGAGCGGACATAGGTCGCCGAGACGCCGACCTTCGCCGCCTCGCGGACTGTCTGCTGACACACCGCAAGCGGCGCCACGATTAACGCCGTGTCGCCAGACAGGCGAGCCCACTCGACTTGCATTACGGTCTTGCCCATCCCCGTGTCCGCCCAGAGCGCCGCGCGGGACGCTCCTACTGCCCACTGGACGAGTTCGGCCTGCCATGGGTGGAGCATCGGATGGATGGCGGTGAGGTCCACGTACCGGCCTGCCTGTTCCACGCGCCTCTTTTTCCCTTGTAAGAATTCTGCGTACGCGGTCACCCCGCACCCCCTGCTATCTCGCTGATGATGTCCGGCGGGTTGTCGTCGTAACGCTCGATGAAGCGCGGCGGAAGATCGCCTGCCAGGACATTCCCCGCGATCACGTTGCCGTCCATCCATGTGACCGGAACTGACCCATCCGTCTCCAGCCACAACGCCGTCTTCGTGATGTCCACCGCGACAGGGTCAATATCGACACCAAAAATGCAGTCGAGGGCCAGGTCGGCAAACAGGCCGCGCCGCACCACATCCTGCGGAACGTGCCCGCCCGTCATCTCATTGATCTGCGCGGCCTGTGCGACCAGGAGCTGTCCGATCAGTGCGTGCGCTTTCTGTACCAGCATCACGCCAGCGCCGCACGCGGGGTCTATCGCGACAATGTCGGTCGGATACACACCAGCGAGCCGGGACTCCTCGATCTCGGCAGTGAATCGGGCCATGAACCCCGCCAGCGGGTTCGGGGTGTAGTAGGAACCTTGATCGCCCCTCTTGCCGGACTGCCCGCCTAACAGCAGCTGATGGACCTCTCCGACCATTGCGATGGTGTCCACCGGCGGCAGGCCAGATATCGAAACTGGCCATGGGAGTTCAGTCCCATGCGCAGCGGCCACGCCATTCAGCAGACCTCGAATCGCTTCGCCGTGGTCAACCCCGAGCTTGCGTATCTGTTCCGCTGCCCCCTTCGCCGAGATGGTCATGCTGCCCTTCCCTCGATCGGGCGGATACCGCCGGCATCGTCGAGCAACACCAGCCGGCCGCGGTACAGGACAGGGACGTCGACGGCGGTCTGTGTGCCGTTGCGCGACACCAGCCAGCCGTTGCGGTACGCGTTGGTCCGGTACGCCTCCACATGCTCATGACAAGCCGCAGCGAGCCCTAACCCGTTGGCGGCCCGGTTCACCCATGGCGCTTTCGTCCCGCCGAGGGATCGGGCGCCGCGGTGATGCCAGTGCTCGATAGGGCCGCAGTCGTCGATCTCGCAGCGGCCACCGGCGCGCACGAACATGAGAGCCTTCACCGGTTTCGAGAAGCCCTCCGGTGCGCGGCGGGCTGTCTTGCTCGCGCGCTTACGGCGCGGCTGCACCTTCGGCCACATCTGCCGGGCGATGTCCTTCGCCAAGTTCTTGGCTGAGGGATGGACGGTCATGCGCCCTCACCTCGCCCAGCAACGCCGTACATCTGCCGCACACTGGCGCGCCTACGCCGGTCGCGTGTCCGCGCGCATGTTCGGCACCGACGGCAGTTCCGCTTGGCGTCGTAGGCGATGTTTTCCCCGACCAGTTCATGCCCGTACTTGCAATGGGTGCGCATCTCCCCGTGCAGCCCGCGGCGTGTATTCTCCTTCGGCGTCACGGCTTCCAAATGGTCAGGGTTGACGCAGGCTCGGATATGGCAGAGGTGATCAACCTGCAAGCCCTCGCCGATGGGGCCGGTATGCAGTTCGTAGGATGCGCGATGGGCAAGCTTGCTGCCTCCAGGGATCAGTGGCAGTCGGGATGCCAACTTGCCGTAGCCGTTCTCCTTCTGGATCTCGCCCGTCCAGATCCAACAGCCGCCGAGTCCGTTCTTGTTGACGCGCGACCAGAAGCTCTCTTCGGTGGTCGTCCGGCGGGTCGCCAATGGGTCGCCGCTACGCGCCAGCCGAGCGGCGTGGACTGCGCAGTATCCGTGGGCATGGTTCCGCTCGCCGCAGCTCTTGATCGAGCAGGTCCGATTTCGGCGCATGGCCGAGCCTTGACATGCATTGGAGCAGAACTGCGGTGCGCCCCGTTGGGCGAACTGTGCTGGGGTGCGGGTCTTCTCCACGACCGTGCCGCATGTCTTGCAGGTGATGGTGAATCTCACTCGCCCCTCCCTGCGACGTTGTACGCGCTGACAACCGACTTGTTCACCGACTGCAGCGCGCGAAGCTCAGCCTCGAGCGCGCGAGCGCGCCGGTCCGCGTACCTGTAGGCTGCGTCGGCGTCATCCCGAGCTGCCCTTTTGGACTCGGTCCTCAGCTCGGCGTGGTACTTCCGCTGCTGCTGTGGCATCCCGTCGGCGTCCACATATGCGAGGGCGAATGCGACGTCGTACTCGCGATCGGCGTCGAGGTAAGCCTTGTATCGTTCGCCACACACCTTCACGCCTTCGGCGATCTGGTTGGCGCATTCCCTGATTGCCTCTTCGATGCGAACCGGGTTGTAGTCGGTGGTCATGACTTTTCGCCCGCCATCTCGCGGTAGTGGGCGGTGAGATTCTTGATCGCCTCGACATCAGCGGACTGACCAATGGCTCCGTGTCCGTCAGCGGCGAACCGCTCAGCTGCTTCGTCAGGCTGGATACCGATCTTCTTCAGCAATTGCGACAGCTCGATCCGCGCGGCCTTCACGGGGTCGATCGGTTCCTCACGGCCCTGCATCTCCTGCGCCGAGGCGATGCCGCGCTTGGTGTCGGCAGCCAGGGCGGCGACGAGAGCCCTACCCCAGGCGCTGGTCTCGGCGTTTTGTAGCTCGCTGAACTTCGTGAACGATGTACGGCCGGGGACGATCTCCCACGCCATGCCGACGCCGGGGCATGGATCGTCAGGTGTGCGATAGAAGGCGGCGACCACGACGACGTAGGTCTGGTCGCCGATCGTCTCGATCCGGTATGGGTGAGCCTTATCCCAGGGCTGGAACGACCCTTTCGGGTAGACGCGTTCTGCATCGCCGCGGACATCGACGATGCGTTCAGCGACGTCAACGTAATTCATGTCGATGCTCACCGGAGCAGCTCCTCAGCGTGGTAGCGCGCCCGAGAGGTCAGGCGCATGGAGTGGATGAAATCGCCGTAGCCAGGCCAGTAGTCCTCGGCGGTGCAGGCGGCGTAGATCTCGATGGCCAGGCGATTGAGCTGGCGGCCGATCTCGATGTCCTCGCGTTCGAACTCGTGCACCGACACCAGGTGCGGCGGCTCTTTCTCCAATGCGATGAACACGAACCGCGGATCCACGTCCAGCAGGTCGCGAGCGCCGTCGATATACCAGGCGGCTTGCTGGTGGTAGCCGATCGAGGACGCTGATGCACGGAACAGTTGCGGGTCTGCGGCTTTGGTCGTCTTGAGGTCGACCAGCATCAGCGGACCAGACTCGATCATCCAGTCCGGGCGCGACCGCAACCGAACCCACGTCGCCGGGTCCGTCCAATACATCGACACCTCGGGGCGGCCTTCGGACAACAGGTCTCGCGCTTGTGCGTTGCGGGGGACCGCCTCAGCCATGGCGTGTGCCTTCTTCACCCCCGCGGTGAGTAGCGGCACCTTGCCTGCCTTGTAGGCGTCGGCGCGCTGCTTCTTCGCGTCGTTGGTGCGCCACGAGGTGGCCTTCACCTCGTCGATCTCCAGACCCGTGCCGAGCACCAGGGCGTGCACGGCGTGGCCGAGGTCGTAGTCCTCGTTGGAGTCGGGCGGGTTGTCGCGCTCCCACTTGAATACCGCAGGACAACTGGGCGGCAGCAGCTTCCGGCCGCCCGACGATGACAACGAATTCCTGTCGCCGTGATAGACCGCATCGCTGATGCCGTCGAAGACGCCCGGCGTGGTTGGCGCTTCGTAGATCTCGCGGTCGTCGACCTCCCCGCCGCCTCCACAGTGTGGGCAACCCTCGCCGCGGCAGAACGGGCAGTCGTGCACAGCAGGGGTTGTCATGCACCCTCCTCGATGAAGTCGGCGATCTCGGCGCGCGTGGAACGGCTGAAATTGGCAGCGAAACCTGGGTGCTCAACGTCATCGACGCTGACGCGGATCCGGCCGTCGACGTCGTGCTCGACGGTGAAACTGGAACGTCCATCAGTCCATGTGCGGCGCCAGTCCTGGGCGCCGGGGCGGCTCATCCCTGAACCTCCAGCAGCTCGAGAAGGTCTGCCGGTTCGGGATCAGCCAACTGCTGCAACGTCAGCCGGACCAGGGCCGCGAGATCACGCGTGTCCTCCGGGTAGGTCCGCCACCATGTCAACGCCTGATCGCGCACCTCAGCGGGGACCGATTCGCACCACTGCTGCAGGCTGCCGTAGCTCACCCGCGCCTCACGAAGCAGCTCCCCCTGGCGCCATCTGATCGGTTGGCCCTCCGGCCGGCGGTCGCCAGCCGTTGCCCATGCGACCGGGATCCATTCGTGCCACTGCCCGGTGACCGCGGTCTTCGTGAACTGGTAGGTGAATCCGCCACCACCACCGCTGCCGTGCCCGTCCCGCAGGTGCTCGATGCCGCCTTCTGGGTCGGCGATGCAGTGCCCGACGTACTGGGGTATGCGGCGCAGTAGGTCCCGCTCGTTCTCGGTCAGGCGGGTCATGACGCCGCTCCTACTGGTTTGACGCGCGACGCTGCAGCGGCCTCAGCGCGGCGGCCGAGCTGCAGCGTGGACGTTGTCGGGTCCAACCACACAGCGAGGCACATGATGATCTGCGCCATCCGCTCTGGGTCTCGCGCGCACTGCAGGGCCAGGTGCCGGTACAGCTGCATCGGGTCGCTATCGCGGACCTGCTCGGCGAGATCCAGGGCAGCGATGGCGATCTTGTGGTGGTCTTCGTAGCGGGCCATCACGCCACCCCATCGGCGACAGCACGCAACGCGCGTTCACACTCCGGTGTCAGCGAATGGCTCGAAGAGTTGTCGCCAAGGTCGACACCAGCGACCACACCGTGTGCGGCGTTGCGTCGGATAGCGTCATCTGCGCATTCCCGCCGGACCTTGCAAGGTGTGCAGACCGCGACAGCTACCTGTACCTGCTTCTGCCGGTTGACGGAATCGACGCGTCCGGGAGGGAAGAACGTCTCGGGATATATCGACCGGCACGCAGCCTTATCGCCCCAGTGCTCGCTCACTTCTTCCTCCCCTCGCAGTTGGTGCAGATCGTGTGACCGCGCGAATTCCGGATCGTGCTGGACTTGGCGCTCGTGGTGCCGCCGCAGTGAACGCACACCTGGGGTGCGTCAACACCGTTCGCGAGGTCCAGGTTCAGTTCGCGGCGTTCGTCGATCAGGCAGTTGTGGCAGCGGCACGGACCGCTGCGTTCTGCGTCATCCAGGACATCGGCGTGGCTCTCACCCCTCGCGATACGCGTGATCGTGGATTGGTGCACACAGAAGTTGCGGGCGATGTCGGCGTGAGTCCAGGCCTGGCCGATGAGGACACGGATCTCCCGGACCTCGTCATCGGTGAGGCGGGCGCGGACGGTATTCACATTGCCTCCATCCGGTCTGCGATGTCCCAATCCCGCTGCCGGTCAGGGTCGTACGGGATCTCTTCGCCGTCGTCCTCCTCGCGCGCGGGGGCACAGGAGTAGTCGTCTCCAGGGCCGAGGATGATCGCCGCGACGGCGATCATCAGGAAGCCCACGGCGACCAGTTCCCAGCCGCGCCCGAGCAGCGCCAACCACAGGCCGGTCATGGAACACCGACCAATCCCTGAAGCTCGGTGCCGACGGCGCGCAGCTCGGCGCACTCATCGGATGCGAGGGCTTCAGCGAACCGGCGGACCTTGTCGAGGATTTCGTCGCGGGCATGGTCGGCGGCGAGATGCTTCTCGGCGGCTGCGATCAGTTCGTCGCTCACGCCACAACCTCCCCTGCCGGACGGGAGGTGACGATGGCGTGCAACATCATCCGCACCCACGCCCCGACAGGTTGTGTCTGCCAGTCATAGGAGTCTCGGCGTACCGTCTCCTGCCCGGCAGCGTTAGTGATGCGAGCGCGGATAGCGACACCACCAACCCAGGCCACGGTCAACGTCTGGGCGTTGTACCCGAACACTGTCCGGGTCTCGTCCTTCCAGATGACCCAGCCGAGATCGATTGCGAGCACCTCTATCTCGGTGCGCTCAGTGACGTCACAGGCAGTCATGTGCGTCCCCCGCAACTCGATACTCGCCGCATTCGGCACAGACCCGGCCTTGCAGCACTGAGGACACCCAGCGCCCGACCCCTGCCCCGTTGGTGGACTGATCGCGGACCCAACTGAGCCCGCCAGGCTCGGTCGCCATCGCAACGGTGATCACACCGTCCGCCGACCACCGCACCGAGACGACCCATCCGGCCCTGGCCATGTACATGACGTTGGGTGCGGGATGCAGAACGCTCCATCCGAGCGCGTGCGCTTCTCGTTCCAGACTGACTCGCTCGCTCAGCTCTACGCGGCCACGGTCGAGCAGCTGCTCGACGCGCAGCGAATGTGGTTCAGATGCAGTCATGTGTTTCCTCCCGAGGTGCATAGACGCCCCGCCCGCACGGGCACGGCTCAAACGACAGGCAGGGGCAGCCGACAGAACCAGCACGCTGGACCGCTACCTGACCGGTGCGGCCGGGCTGCTCATATGGCTGCCACCACGGATCACGACTCATCGGTCGCTCGCTCACTGCTCGGCCGGAAAGCTGGCCAGGCGCCAGCCAGCACCGACAGCAAACGTCGCCAGAACGACGGGCCCTCATGCGCGTCCATCGGTCAACTCCCGTCCGGCCGTGCGGAATTTGCCGCAGTAACAGCGGCCGGGCTCGTGCACCGCAGCCGCTAGCGCGCAGAACGCCCCACTGGCCGTGTCAGGATCTGGGCTGAAAACGATGTCGCCGCGGTCGTCCTCGATCAGCTGGTGGCCGGTCAGCACCCACTCGTGCATGTCGGCGGGGCAGGCTGTTGGGATCTTGTTGAGCAGCACCGCGATCTGCTGCCGGTCCTCACGCGTGCCCATCAGTCACCGCCTCGGGCATCAGATACGGCTCCACGGTCGGTGTGACACCGTTGGCGAGGCATGCCGGGCATATGTCACCAGAGCAGGCGGCGATGAACCAGCCGCGCCCGTGAAATACCTCCAGGTCCGGCTGCTTCGGGAACACCTCCGACGCGGTAGCGCAACCCTCCTCGTCGCACACCATGACCCAGTCACGGTTCGTTTCGCTGACATGTTGGCGGGTCATCGCTGATCACCTGCGTCCACGCTCGGACGGTTGGCGGTGATCTTGTCGATCAGCCGCGCCGCATCTTCACTGGGATCGGCGATGTCAGCCTGTCCGTGATCGGCAGCCTCGGCCCCGCTGGCGAACAGCGGCACCGGAGATTCGTACTCGAACACGGTGCGGCTCACCCGGCCAGAGGCGACGGCGATCCGCAGTCCGATCGAGCTATGCCCGTGGCATCCAACCCATCCCGCGCACAGACGGGAGCGCTCGTCATCAGCGTCGTGCTGATGGCAATAGAACAGAGCCGTCATGCGTGCCCCGTGCTGGTCGTCGAAGTCGCGGAGCTTGTCGTATTCCTCGGCCGCCCAAACCCCGGACGGGACATCGCGGCGGTAGGGGCAGGACTCGCAAGGGCGAGGGGCAGGAGACTTCATCGCTCAGACCTCCCGTCGTGCTGGCGCTCCCACTCGTCCGGGGTCAGCCACTCCGCCCACCGCGCAATAGCGGCCGGGTCGGTGTAGACAGGCTGGGGCTTGCGAAAGTGGTGAAGGGCGTTCTCTACCGCCTCGGCGGCCACCTCGGGCAGGTGCGGCATATGCAGATGCTTGGTCACGCCGACACCACCGCCCGGTAGCGACTGATGCCCCACACGATCGCGTAGCAGGCACGCAGATAGTGGATGGACCAGTCGGTGAAGTTCCATTCCCATGTGTCGCCGAACTCGAACAGTTCGCCGTCGTTGTCGCGATACGCGAAGGTGTTGAGCGCAGTGCGGGCTTCGTCCTGGCATTCGCCGTAGTCCAGAACGTCTTCGCGGATCGCACGGAACAGGCGCGCGGACTCCCCCTTGTAGGCGTGACGAATGTCCCAGAAGTATTCGACAACCCGCTGCTTGAACAGGTCGTCGGAGAACGCCCGAGTCGGGCCGCCCGCCTGGATCTTCTCGTCCCAGTAGCCGGGGTTGATGTAGTCCGGATTGCTGCCGAAGAACTGAAACATGTCGTCGAGCCGGGCGAAGATGTACGACCCTCCGATATCGCCTTTGATGGCAAGGCTTCCCGGCCAGGTGACAAGCTCGAACCAGCCGACGCTGCCGCGCGCACCGAAACGGAGGTGTCGATACAGGCCCTCGTCATGAAGGACCGTCATCTCCTTGCCCTTGACGTATCCCAGGAATGACCGCTTCGCGTCCTGCTCTATGGAAGTCATGCCACCCTCCCGTGCATCAGAGTCCAGATCTCCCAAGCGATCTCATGCGCGCGGTTGTTCTCGGGGTTCTCCCGCATCAACTGCTCGAGGTAGACATCGATCTGGTCCGGCCCGACCGGTCCGGTGATGTAGTCCGCGATCCCTCGCTCCGTCGACCCCTTCGGCATCCGCCCCAAGTCGTCGACGTATGCCTGCCACGGCGCGCGCCTCCAGCCCCTCATGACTGCACCTCGGCAGTCAGAGACGCCCGCAGGGCGAGAGCGGAAGTGACGGACGCACCGAGCAACTCCAGCAGGGTTTGCGCATCCGCCGGCGAGAGCTGCACCCGGGCTTGACCGCCCAACCACACCGTGTGCACGTCGGTGGGCGGATCCCACTCGACCTGGATGTCGGAGGAGGAGAACTCGGCTTGCTTGAAGTTGACGACGCTGCTCACGGCTGCACCGCCAGTTCCGCAGCGCCGATGAGCCACAGCAGTTCCCACGCAACCTCTGCGGAACGGGAATCCGCCGGACAGTTACGCATGGTGCCGTGCAGGAAGGCGACCACCTCGTCCTCGTCGGTCAAAGTCTTGACGTGGGCGGCGATTCCGTAGCCGGTCGAAGTCGGGTCGGTGTTCAGCAGGGCGATCACGAATTCCGCCCAGTCCGGCAAACGGGATGTGCTCATGCCTGCACCGCCTCTGTGTTCGGGCACGGCACGTTGCTGCCGCCGCCACCGGCGGTGTTGCGCCTATGGACCAGGCCATGTCCGTTCGTGTGGCCGCAGTCCGGGCAGAACTCGGGGGCCGACGGCTCCCCGTCGACAATGGTCGCGGCGAGGACTTCGGCGGCTCGCTTGCTGGCGAGGTCTTTGATCCCCTTGCCCAAGGCGTCGTGCAGCGCGCGGGCGTCGGCGTCGGTCAGGTAGATCGAGACTCGCGTCTCGAAGCCCACGAGGAATCCGACGCAATGCAGGCTCTCGTTCGGGAACCAGTTCACGTCGATACCGTCGGCGGTGATCGGGACGTGACGCAGGCTGATGAATGACTCGGTCATGACTGGACCGCCTCAGCGAGCAGGGACGGCAGCAGACGCTGGGCCGTCACGAACTCCGGCGTCTCCGGGGCGTCCTCGAACAGCACCGTCAACAGCAGATCCAAACCTTCGGGAGCCTCATGCTCCTCGACGTAATGAGCAATGCGGTATTGCACGGAATCCTCTGCGGCGGAAAGGAACTCAGCGAGTGCGGTTTGGCACGCGGGCGTGTGGATAGTCATTGCGGTAGACTTTCTTCTTGGCATTTAGTTATTTGCTGGCTGTCGCGGATTGGGCCCGCGGCGGCCGATCCCGTTTTCACGGGAAGTGGGAGGCGCACCCCGAATCGGCGAGATCGTCATCACGTGACGATTCGGGGTGCGCAGCCTCATCGCCGGAGCTAGTCACTGGCAATGAGGAAGTCAGGGCATCGAGTGCCGCCTGGGCGGTGCAGCATTCGCACCACCGGTCCGCCGTCCATGGGCAGTCAGGCGTCAAGGTCGGGTCATCCCAACAGCGCGAACCGCTCCAGACTCGTGAGCACCGGTCGCCCGCGATCAGCTTCAGCAGATCCAGCACCGCCAAGATCGCGGCCGGACGTACCGCGGCGCAGTACTCGCCGGTCGCACCGCCGAGCATCCCGTCGACACAGCCAGACCAAGCATCGGCACCGCCCCCGTCATACGGCCAACCAGGCTCACGGGTCTCAGCGAGCGCCCGGTGCGCGAGGTCGGCCAACCGATCGGCGGTCATCGCTGCACCCCGCCGCACTCGATACACACCTGCGGGTTCAGCCACCGGAAATACCGGTGGCGGTGGGACGCATCCTGCGGGACCTCTACATCGGTGAGGGGTCCGACGGAGATCTCCTCCGCAGGATGCGCCCCTTCACCCTCGCCGGCGGCGCGTTCAGCGGGGAGTTCCGCCGGGAGGGAGTTCGGGGTGGGCAACCGTTCGGCGATATAGCCGTCGACGGTCGCACCGAGTTCGGCGCGCAGCAGGGACCAGAAGGTGCGGAGGTTCATCGACGTGCCCCCTTGCCGCGCAACCGGTCCCGCCACAGTTCGACCGCAATAAGTCCAGGAACAGCTACAGCACCACCAGCGGCATAGGCCAACGAGCACCGCAGAATCGCCACGAAAAGATCAGCGTCGATCCACCCCGGCAGATACAGGCACCAGCCGATAACACTGACCACGGCAGCCGGGTAGAGCACGGACGGCAGGCTGGCCTTTACCGCGTCGGAGGTGTATTCACGCAGACGAGACACCTTCGTGGACTGGTTGCTCAGGTAGCTGATGTTCGAGTCGTCGCTCATCGCCGCCTCCCGAACAGGGTGCGGCCGACGAGACCGAGGATCACGGCGACAACCGACGCCCACACGCCGAGGAAAATGCAGATACCGGTGATCACCGCTCCGCCCTCCGCTCCGCACGCTCGAGCAGGGCATCCCACAGCAGGACAGCAGCGCTGACCACGAGCACGGCCGCAGCGGCAGTATCAGGACGGGCCTTCGATGGGGCGGTCATGCAGCACCGCCGTTCGCCCACTGCTCAGCGCGATTCGCACCATCAGCGACGGATGCGTTGTATTGGTCGATCATCGCCAGACCAGCGGCGATCTTCCGTTCGGCTGCGAGCGCGCGGCGGTGATCCGCAGAAGCCTCTGCATTGAGCACAACAATCAGCCGCTGAATTTCGTCCAGCGTGCACTCACGGAACCGCTTGCCGAGCCGCCGCCACACGATGGCATCCACCTGGCGCTCACGATCGGGATCAATAACCTCGGCTACCGACTTGCCCCAGACATTCATGCCGACCCCTCCATCCCTGGAAGGACCATGTTGTCGGCGTCAGCAAAATCGCTGGTGGCAGCCAGCTTGTCGGCGTCGACAACCTGAGCGACCTGCGCCGATCCGATCTGACGGGGCAGCGCCAACGTGCCGTTCGCGTCGATGTAGCGGACGATCCGCTCCCAGGCGTACTGCTGGCCGCGCGCCGTCAACTTCCCGGTCGCATAGTTGTGGCCGCTGTCGGAAGTTCCTTGGGCGTTGTCGGCGTAGCCCTTCTCGATCGCCCACGCTGTCGCCTCGCCCGAGTCGCCACGTCTACCGCGCACGAACAGGCCGAGCTTGAGGGTCGACAGGAAGTCATTGACGTGGTCACGCTTGACGACCACACCGTGGTTCTTCTGCGCCCACGCCTTGACCTCACGGAAGAACTGGGTCCTGGTCTCCATGCCGGAGCCGCCAGCGTGCTGCTTCGCGCGCTCCACCATCGGCCGGTCGGCTTCGACCTGCGCGGCCAACTCTAGGGCTCGGCGCTCAGAATCCATTGCGATCTCAAGGATTTGCAGCCGCGTGAGGTTCGCCGGGTCGAGAGTTCGCTCGCGCTCTTCGGAGTTGAGGAGGTAGTCACGGACGCGACGCGCTACGTCGGAGTCGCGCAATAGCATTCCGATCCGCAGCACTGCGCGGCGGGGGAACAGGGCGATCTGCCGGGCGCGCGGGTCCAGATTTGAGAGTGAGCCGTATTCACTCTCAAATGCCGACCGGATCGTGACGCGGTAACCGTCGCTGTCGAGCTCGGCGCGATTGTCGCTGACGACTCGACGGATGAGTTCGACACTCACCTCGTAGAACTCGGCGGCCATCTCCGTGGTGACGTACATCCCGCCCGGGAGGGAGCGCAACACCCCGACCTTGTCGAGGACATCGGTGCGTGCGGCGAGGGCATCGCGTTCGGCGCGGGCAGTGGCCAGGGTCAAGTCGCTCATGCCACACCGCGATTCGCGGCGACGTCACGGTCGACCTGCTTCTCGCTGGGCAGAGATGCGAAGAGCCGCTTCAGGTCGTCGGCGTCGATCAGCAGAGTCGACCCGAGATAGCGGGCAGCGAGGTGGCCTTCACGAACCAGCTTCCGGAGCGTCGACTCGCCAATGCCAGTGGCCAGATGGGCTTGGCGCACGTTGTAGGAGATCTGCTGAAGCGTGGCCTGGATGGCTGTGTCGACTGACTGACTGTTCATGCCGCGACCTCTGACACCAGGTCCATGGTGCGGCAGCCCAGCGCGCGTGCGATCCGGCCGAGTTCTTGCAGCTTCCAGGGTCCGCTGGCCATCCTGCGAAGCAAGGTCGCCTTATGGATTCCGGATGCTGTGGCTAGTCCGTCTAGGTCTACGCCAGCTATGCTCATGGCACGCAAGATGTTCTGCGTCGCCGCCTCGTCGAGCTGTTCCATACGGAGTAGATTACGCTCGATTTGGAACCCGAGCAACCCCGAAGTGAACTGTTTCTATCGTGAGTTCGCAAGAATGCATATCGGCCAAGACTTGCGCGAGGGCCGTTCGGAACTCAAACTGTTCCACATGGATAACGACGCTCTGGCCGCCGCCATCAACAAGGCCATCGGAGACGAGCTGCGCGGGCTGCGCGGCAAAAGGGGGCTGTCCCGGCCAGAGCTCAAGGAACTAACAGGCTTGGGGCTCAGCACGATCCAGCGTTTCGAGAACGGCGAACGATCACCAGATCTTCAGCAGCTGGCCGCAATCCTCAGGGCGCTCGACATGCCGCTACAGAAGTTCCTCGGCCTCGCCCTAGGGGATATCGAGGGAGTCGAATAACGCGATCGGGCTAATGCCCATCACGACAGCGCCCACGATGAGGTCGCAGACCGTTTCCCGTCTGTGCCGGAACCTCGTAGCTGCCGCGTGCCCGAGTGCGCAGTCCAGTGCGGTCGGGCTCAATCTGAGCAACGCCACCGAGAGGGCTTCTGGGCTAACGCAATTGCGGTCCGCCGGGTCCGATAATCGTGCCAGGTTCGCTGTCGGTCCGGCCTCATCCCTGTTCACACGTCACTCTCCAGTTACCAGGCCCCGACCCAGTTCTTGATGTACAGACATCGTTGAGATGTAAACCAGAGCATAGGTTGTGCTGGAATGATCCTGAAGCGGTTCGGCGAACAAAACCGGCGAATCGGTTCGGACTGGGCGGTCTGAATATCCTTCGCAATCACCCAGCAAGCCAACGTTTTTCGCAGTCCATACCGAACCATGCACTGCTCTATGTGGTCACTTGCAAGCACATATGCACTGGCATAGCGGGCTAACCGGCCGGTAACTGATCCGACCCTAACCTTCGAGTTATCCGCATACAGCAAACATCCGGATGATGGCACCATCGGAGATTGCAATTCGATCAACATTCCGACCGTCCAGCGGGCAACTCAATGCTCGAGCTTCAGCAAACCATCCAGGCTGCCGAGAGACCTCCGCTGCGCCTCGAGGTTGACTTGCTGGTAACCGCGAGTCGTCACCACGTTCGAATGTCCGAGGATCTCCTGAATGATCCGTGCGTCAACCCCGGCCTCCATAAGAAGTGTGGCCGTGGTTCCACGCATCGCGTGCACATCAACCGGATCGATCCCCGCGCGAACCTGCGCGGCCTTCCAGCTGGCCAAGTCATCCTTGTTCGAGATCGGCTTGGGCCCCTTGAATCTCGACTTCTCGGTAGGCACCGTCACCCAGACGAGCCCCCATGGGTTCGACGGCGCACGATCCCGATACACGGTCAGGATCGCCGTCAGCGGCTCAGGAAGCGGAATCAGGCGCTGAGACTTCACTGTCTTCGGCCGCTTCAATGCCGCCCCGCGCCACAACGGGATCAGTTCGAATCCGTCCGGAACCTCGAACCGGTCCGGATCGTCGGACTTGCACTCCGGCTTGAGCTTGAGCCAGTCGAGCTGCCATGCCAGATCCAATGTCCCGTCTTCGAGATTCACCCTGTCCCATTGCAGGCCGAGCAGTTCACCCTGGCGACCGCCCAGCATCAGCCCAGCCGCCCACCTGGTTACCATCGGATCCTTGTCCTCGAGCGCCGAGCGGAGCACCTGCCTGGCCTGCTCGGCGGTGAGTGCGCCGTGAGACTGCGAGGTCACGCCCGGCTTGCCGACGAGTTTGCACACGTTGCGGTGAACTCCCTTGTCCCCGTCCGACATCGCGTCCGCCAGCGCTTTGGACAAGACGTTGTGCGCCTCCTCCACCGAGCGCGTGCTGTACGTCTTGACCGTCTTGCCACGCTTGTAGGTCGCCGACCTGATCCACTTGTGCATCTGCCGGACATCATCGGTGGACAACTCGGCCAGCCGGCGCCCTCCGATCGCGGGCACTATGCGAGTGTCGATGGCAGAGCAATAGTTCGCGTATGCCCCCGGGTCGAGGCGCGGTCTGGCGACCTGCTCCACCCACGTCTTCAGATACGCCTTGACCGTAAGCCTCCGGTCGGCCTGTTCGATGATGCCCTTTGCGATATCATCCTTGACCTTGTTGAGTTTCTTGACGGCTTCTGCTTGGTCGGAACTGTAGACGGGTTTGGTCTTGCGCCGCTTGCCATCCGGGCCCTTCGGTAGTTCGATCTGCCCCACCCACATGCCGTCCTCGCCGCGCTTGTACAACGCACCCTCCCCGCGCGCACGCCGCGGCTTGGGTTTCTCGGTGGCCAACTTCTTCAGCAGCCGCTCGACCGCGGCGACGCGCTTGATCAGCTCGGCATGACTAGGCGCGGTGACATCGACTCTGCGCTGCCAGATTCCATCCCTCTGCCCGATCTCATGAGCTTCGTCGGCGCGCTCTTCGGTCATGGATGACAGCTCCTACTTGTGCGATTCCTGCCCTTGTCCAACTGTAGGCTGAAACTGTAGGCTACTACAGACTGATACAGATTGCTCCAGCCGTCACGGCTTGATCTGCGGTCCACCGGAAAATACCCCTGACCAGGGGATTCGCCTCGATTCTAAG